>NZ_CP007255.1:0-90000 GCF_000696675.2 Rhodococcus erythropolis R138
GGCGTGCCCTCAGCGGTCTCCTGCCCATTTACCCGGTCCATCAGACCGCGGACATACTCTTCTGCAAAGGCAACCTCGTTCCAGTCGGGAAAGACAACCTCCCACACGTCGAAATGACCCGTGTCATCGCGCGACGCTTCAACGACCGCTACGGCCAGGTCTTCCCCGAACCTCAAGCGCTGCTTACCTCGAGCCCCGAAGTACCTGAACTCGACGGCAGAAAGATATCCAAGAGCTACGGAAACGCCATCACACTGTCGATGACCGCCGACGACACCGCAGCGGCAATCCGCAAGGCACCGACCGACTCACAACGCCGCATCACCTTCGACCCGATCAACCGCCCCGGGGTATCCGCACTGCTGACCACAGCAGCATTGTGCTCAGGTCGCGACGAGAATGACCTCGCCGACCAGATCGGCGACGCCGGCGCAGGCGCACTCAAAAAGCTCACCACCACGCTCGGGAACGACTTCCTCGCCCCTCACCGGCAACGCAGAAACGACCTCGCCCAAGACCCCCACCATGTCGCCGACGTCCTGCGCATCGGAAACCAGCGCGCGAACGAAATCGCCCAACAGACCCTCGAGGAAGTCCGAACCGCAATGGGCACCATCTACTGATCGACTCCTACCCATAGCGCACTCCAGTAGTTTGGACATTCACCGGGTTGCGACGATCCCTGGAATCCGCCATCGGGAGTGTCTGATCAACGGTGGATCCGACCTCGGTATCGGTTAATTACTGTTGAGGGTGATGCGTGCTTCGAAGGTGATAGCGAACGCGTTCAGCGCTGGCTTCCACCTCATCGCCCATCGCGCCTTACCTTTCCCAGTCGGGTCCAGAGCCCGAGTCGCCAGATACAAGCATTCGAGCGCCGCCTGCTCCGTCGGGAAGTGCCCACGAGCACGCACAGCACGCCGGTAACGAGCGTTGACGGACTCGATCGCATTGGTCGAGCAGATCACCCGCAGGATCTCTTTCGTCGTAATCCAAGAACGGAACGAACTCGGTCCAGGCGTTCTCCCACATCCGCACGATCGCTGGGTATCGCTCACCCCAAATTCCGCAGAATTCGATGAACCGTTCCTTCGCCGCGGACTCCGACGGAGCGGTGTAGACAGGTTTGAGATCACGGGCCATCTTGTCCCAGTACTGCCGTGCCGCGAACCGAAAGGTGTTGCGTATCAAATGAATGATGCAGGTCTGCACCACCGCGAGTTCCCAGACGGTGTTGATCGCATCCGGCAACCCTTTCAGGCCGTCGCACACCACGATGCACACGTCGGCGACCCCGCGGTTCTTGATTTCGGTGAGCACCGACAGCGAAGAACTTGGCGCCTTCGCCTCCGTCCCCGGCCCAAATCCCGAGGATGTCGCGTTCACCGTTCACGGTGACCCCGATCGCGACAAACATCGGCCGGTTGGTGACCTGACCGTCGCGGACTTTGACGTGCACCGCATCGATGAACATCACCGGATACACAAGATCGAGCGGCCGGTTCTGCCATTCGGTCATCTCGCCGACAACCTTGTCGGTGATGCGGGAGATGGTGTCCTTCGAGACCGTCGCACCATAGACGTCCTGAAAGTGCGCGGACACATCGCCGGTCGTCAACCCCTTTGCAGTAAGCGATAATACAATCTCGTCGATCCCCGTCAGGCGTCGTTGCCGCTTCTTGACGATCTGCGGCATGAACGAGGAATCGACATCCCGCGGGACATCGATCTCGACCGGCCCGATCTCGGTGAGCACGGTCTTCGATCGCGTGCCGTTGCGGGAACTGCCGCTACCTCGGCCGGCAGCATCGTGCCGTTCGTAGCCGAGGTGCTCGGTCATCTCCGCGTCTAGCGCGATTTCGAAAACGTTCTTGGTGAGCTGATTGAGCAGCCCGTTCGGGCTCATCAGCTCCACGCCCTGCTCCTTGGCTTGTGCCAAAAGTTGCTCGGCCAGCTGTTTCTGATCCTCCTCGTCCGCCATGGGATCCAGTTTTTCGGTCATGATCGATCCTTCCCACCAAGCTCAGCTCGGCGTGTCGAACCAAGACCGGATCAACCGTTTATCTGACAGTCCCCTCACTAGCGAGTAAGTCGTCAGAGCGATTCTTCGGGTTTGGGTGTGCGTTTTTGACCATCGCCATACCGGACAGCACGGAACGGGCTTCTGGGCGTGACTGACGTGGAGAAACTTAGCGAAAAGTTTCCAATTGGGTGTCCCGTCGGCGAACGTGGGTGTGAAGATCGGGTGTCGAGATGCAACACCGCCGGCAGAACACGGGATCCAGGTTGATCTTCTGGTGAAGGCGGGTGTGGATCGCGACCAGGCTTATGTCGATCATCGTGTCAGCGGCGGGCAGGCTCGTCGGCCAGGTTTGGATGATGCGATCAACGCGGCTCGGGCCGGCGACGTCCTTTGTGTGACGATGCCTCATTAACTGTCGCGCTCGGCGAAGGATCTGCATGAGCCGGTAGAACGGATCGCGGAGAAGGTGTATCGCTGTCAATTGACGGTCAGTTGTACGACCCGCGCGATCCGATGGGGAAGATGTTCATCGGCTTGCTGGGGATTGATGACGGAGTTTCGAGTCGGATCTGATTCGTGGCCGCACTCGTGACGCCCTGGCCGCCGCGACAGCTGCTGAGAAGAGAAAGGTGCGTCGGACAAGCTCACCGGCTGGAGAAAAAAGTCAGTCACGATCGGGTCTTTTCTTCCAGAGGCTCCCGGTCTGGAGCCTCACCGGTTGCCGCGGGTCGGGCTCCTTCGATGTGTGGGTCAGCTCGTTACGCCGCGTTAAGAATCTGAAAACTTGGTGAGCAAACCTTCCTTTCCCAGGTGAAGCGGCGGATTATCGAAGTGGCCGCGCATCTGGTTACCGCGCGGCATGTCGAGCGCGCCTGAAGGCACAACGGGCCGGGAGGTCACATGCTGCTACACCAATCGATAGGGTTGGAGCGCTTCAACGAACTACCGCGACAGAAGGCGGTTCACGCACTGTTCGAGTGCTGCTGCTCGCTGACGTGGGCCGGGTGGGTCAGCGAAGGACGTCCGTTTGCCGATCACGCGGAGATCCTCTCGCGAGCCGAGGACGCGATTCTCAACCTCTCGGACGAGGACGTCGAGCGCGCATTGCAGTGCCATCCACCCGTCGGCGTCCGCAAGAACAGCGTGCCGTCCCACCTCGAGCAATGCTCGATCTGGGTTCCGGACGACGCCGTCATGGCAACCATCTATCGCGCCGGCGAGGAGTACGAGCGCAACTTCGGCTTCCGGTATCTGTGGTGTTCGCACGGCCATGACGCCGACGACCTCCTCGAGAACATCAGCCAGCGCATGTCCAACGAACGGTCCGTCGAGCGCAAGGTCTGCATCGACGAGCTCGCCAAGATCACGCGGACGAGGATCGAGCGGATGCTGGGACCCGAAGACGGATATCCCGAGTACTGAAAAGAAAAGCGGGTGCGGCGCTTTCGCGCCGCACCCGCTTTCATGCTCTGAATCGATCAGAGGTCGAACTCGGCCGGAGAGATTCCGACTGCAAAACACATGTCGCGTACGACGCCGCGCTCGTGCTCGTCGAAGTTGCCGTCGGCGCCGCCGATGATGATGCCGATCTGGATGACCGCGCGAGCCTGATCCTGCTTCGACTTGAGCTTCGCGATGGTCGCGGTTGCCTCGACCTTGCCGAACTCGTAGTCCGAGGACAGCTTGCTGCAGTACCAGTCGAACTGCTCACGAAGCTCGTCCGGCGGGAAGACCGCGAGCGACTCGTTGCTCATGATCAACGCGGCGGTCTTCTGACGCTCCGACGGATCGATCGAACCGTCTGCGGCGGCGATCAACGCGCACATTGCCATGCTCGCGTTCTTGAATTCCTTGTTCTGGAACTGGCTGGTCTTTGTCTTGAGCTGGCCGTTCATCTCCTGAGCCTTAGCCTTCAACTGATCCCAGAATGCCATGAGTCTCCTCGAGTATTGCCGCCACACACCGCGCGTGGTCGTACCACCACTCTGCCTGTGCGCTCGGCAATTCGCCATCGGCCGCTAGGTGCGGTCGAACACTGCCAGGATTCGCGACTCGGAGATCGGGTCGAGCACGTCCGGAGTGAAGTGCCATTGCGTGCGGGTCCACGGGTCGTGAACCTCCGTCTGCCCTGCTGCCGAAAGATGTTGACACCCCTCGGACAGCGCGGCGACGGATTCTTCCGCGAAATTCGACTCGTCCTCTCCGACAATCAGTATCGACAAACCGATTGCCGGTCCGCGTTCGGCGAGGAACATGATGGTCTGTGCGTCTTCGGCGGAGTATCCGTGCGGGAAATCGCTCAGGATCAACAGGCGCAGGGAACTCGGGCCATCTGCGACGCCACTCATTCGCGCGAGTTCGCCCATGTCGACGGCCTCGGCCAGTGCCCGCAAGCGCGCCGAGATCTCGGTGTGAGCGGTGATGACCGGGCCCGCGAGCATCGGTGCCAGTCTGTCGGTCAGTGGCGTGAGCGAGCCGGTCAGATCTACGACGTCGAGTAGCGGCATCGGGCCGGCGGCCATGACGCGCACGGTGACGGCACTGATCAGACCGAGCGCTGCTTTGCTCGACGTACTGTCCACCCAGATGGGCCGACGCAACGGGAGCGGCACGCAGTACGGAACGGTGAGCGTGCCGCGGTCCGGAGCCGAAAGCTCGCCCAGACGCATTCCGTCGCTGACGGCCGTGATCTGAGCCGGATCAGTTGTACCCGCCCACGACACCGACTTCCATGACGCCATCGACCGTGGGAGCACGCCGTCGATCACGCCGAGTTCGTGTGCAAGCTGGGCGCTGTCACGGGCGTGGTTGTCCCGCGCGAGTGAGACGAGGTCGTCGTGACGCTTCTGTGCGGCGTCGCGCGCCGCCACTCCCGCTGCCGAGTTCCGCAACGACGGATCTGCGACGGCAGCGGTCAGATCTTCGTCCAACCGAGCAAGCGCGTACTCGCTGCTGGAGACGAAGGAAGCGGCAGATCGTGAGGCGTCCTCGAAGATCATCCACGCGCGCTCGAGACCTCGCCCTACCTCCAACGGCTCCACCGCGGAGTCCCACGCGGGTGCGGCTGTCGGAGCTTGTTGTGCCGGCTCGTCGTCCACCTCGACGCCGTGCACCGAGATCAGTTCCGCCAGACCACCCGCATAGCCCTGCCCGACGGCCCGGATCTTCCAGGCACCGGACTTTCGGTACAGCTCCCAGCAGATGACCGCTGTCTCGGTACCTGCGGTGGGGATCGCGAATTCGGCCAGGACCGAACCGGATTGATCGCTCAGGGTGGCGGAGAGCCCGGCCGTGCGAAAGGCTCCCGCGGCCGTCGCTGCCGGATCCACGCTGACGATGCACAACACTGCTGCGGCATCGGGGTGAAGTCGATCGAGTTCCACCCGGATGCCGCTCTGGTCGAGTTGCACTCCAGCGGTGGACGGTTGGTTGTAGAACACGAAGTCCGCGGACGTCAATGCCCGCAGGTTCGCGTCCGCTACCAGCGCCGACACGTCGAACGGCGTCTGGCTCTCGGCTCGAAACGTCACCACGGGCGCCTGCAGCGGCGCGTTCTGTCCGGGAACAAAAGTCATACCCACAGCAGCGAACTATGCCATGACCGGGCTCTCTCGGTCAGCCTTGCAGGTCCGCCACCACTAGATCGGCCACCGCGGTCATCCCGGCGTCCGTGAAGTGCAAGCGCTGCGCCGTCGACTCCGAGAACAGGCCTTCGAACCAACGCTGATCTGCACTCGCACACGCGTCGTGCCCGCCGGCGATGCTCGCCGCCGCAATGTCGACAGTGCGCACACCGTGGGCGTGGGCGACCTCGTCGAACTTCGTGTTGTAGCGAGCGAAGTAGTCCATGAACCAGGATGCGTCGGCGTCTGAGAACGGGATGTTCGGCCAGCATCCGCGAGAGGAGATCATGCCGCCCTCTCCGATCAGGTAGATGCGAGCGTTAGGCGCGCGCTGCGTGACCGCGGTCAGGATGCGATCCAATTCTCCGGCAGCCCGGTCGATTCCGGACTGGGCGACGGAATTCGCGAGCGGGTCGTACCGGCATCCACGATCAGTTCCCGGTCCCGGAGCGACGCACAGGGGGCCGAGGAAGATGCTGTTGGAGTCGTTGCCGCCGATCGAGATGGTGATCAGGTCGGTGTCCGGGTGAACAGCATCGAGCTGGACGGGCCAGTAGTTCGGAATCAGCTGTGGGGTGTCGATGATGTTCTCGGCGCGTGCCGCGCTGCAAGAGACATCAGCGAACTCGGTCACGTCGAGCGCCCGCGAGATCTTGCCCGCGAAGTTCTCGTACGAACGCGAGCAGGCGTCGGGGTACATCGGTTCCAGCCTTGGACCGGAGGCGCGGGAGTCACCGAGGGCGACGTACTTGATCCCGGTCTCGGAAAAACCTGCCGGCGGTGCCGACTGGGGCACCGAAGCCTGCGCAATTCCGGTGCTCACGAGCGCCAGTACAACGCCTGCAACGGCCGCCGCCCGACCGAGAAGTTTCCCTCGAGTGATCATCTACTGTGCCAAGTCCTCTCGCGCACGGCCGCTCGACTGACGGCTCGACATGCCGCATGAGGTTAACGCACGGAGGGGACAACGATGTCCGGTTCGGCGGACGGCGATCGAAACCACCTACCGCCGAACCGGATTCATCTCGACTATGCAGTCTCGACTCAAGCAGTGAGGAAACGGCCCAGCTGCGGCGCAGCTTCTCCTGCGTGTTTGGCCTGGATACCTTCACCGATGGCCTGCAGCTTCCATTCGCCGTTCGCGCGGTACACCTTTGCCATCACCATTCCGGTGAAAGCCATGCCGCCCTGGAGCGTGTATCGAGCGAGCTCGGAGTTGGTGGTGCTGTCCACGAGACGGCAGAAAGCGTTGGAGACCTGCTCGAACGTGTGTCCGCGGTACGAGGTCACCGTGAAGATCACGGTGGTCACGTGAGCCGGGACCCGCTGCAGATCGACGAGCATGACCTCGTCGTCGCCGTCTCCGTCGCCGGTGAGGTTGTCACCCATGTGACGGACCGAGCCGTCCTTGGACGTCAGCTGACCGTAGTAGCAGACGTCGACGAGGTTGCCGTCGGCGTACAGGAGTGCCGAAGCGTCGAGGTCGACGTCGGCGGTACGGCTTCCGAACAGACCGCTCTTCTTGATCGGATCCCAACCCAGACCCATCTGGATCATGGTGAGCGCGACGCCGCCCTCCTTGCGGAGCGTGACCTTCTGGCCCTTGGTCAGGCTGACGGGGCGCCCCTTGACCAGGCTCACCTCGGGCTGCTGCGCCGGCGGCTGGTTCTGCACGGGAGGCGCCGGGGGTGCCTGGTTGTACGTCGGCTGCTGGTTGTACGCAGGCTGCTGCGCCGGCGGGTAGGCCGGCGGCGTCGGTCCCTGGTTGTAGGCGGGCGGCTGGTTGTATGCGGGCGGGGCCGGCGGAACCGGCGGCGCGTTGTACGAAGGCTGCTGCTGCGGCGGCTGGTTGTACGCCGGCGGAGTAGGAGCGACGGACGAGGGCGGCGTGATCGGAGCCGGAGCCGCGACCGGAGTGGGCGGCGGCGGCGCGGGCGCATCGTCGACGGACACACCGTGATCGGTGACCAGCGCGGCAAATCCACCCGCGTACCCCTGGCCGACGGCGCGCACCTTCCACGCACCCTGGCGTCGGTACACCTCGAGCGCGATGACGATGGACTCGGTGGTGAGACCGTCGATCACGTACTCGTACAACACGTTCCCGGCCGCGTCGGAGACCCGAGCGGTGGGTGCAGCGCTGCGCCCGAAGTTCGACGAAGCGTCGTCGAGCGTGATGACGGCGCGAACCTGCTCGATATCGGCAGGGACGCCGGCGAGCGAGACTCGGAGTGAGGCAATGCCACCCGGGTTGGGCACCAATTGCACGCCGGGTCCGGTCGGCTGGTTGAAGAAGACGAAGTCGGCGTCGGAACGAACTTTTCCGTTGCTCGTCACGAGGAGTGCAGACAGGTCAGCGGCTGCAGCCAGCTGAACCGACACAACTACATCCGAGACGTCCAGCGGGCCGTTCTGCCCTTTGGCAAGCGATACAGACAACTAAATCCCCTTCATAGAGAGCGTGTATTACCCGAGCGCGGAAGAGAACCACCGCAATATCTCCGCGCTCGCTGCGATACCGGACCTTTCTGTCACAGTAACGGTCGGCCGTTGCCAATTCAGTTCTTCCAGCTCACCGTGCCTCGGCCGGATCGCGAAATCGGAGTATTCGAGCATGTCCGCATCCAATGCGCCGTCACCTGCCGAGATCACGACTGCGGATTGATCCAGATCACCCGACTCGACCAGTCTGCGGCGCACCTCTGCCAGTGCGCGTGACTTCGACACGGCGTCGGGCATCGTGTAGATCTTCCGGCCTTGACGCGAAACGTTCCAGCCCCGCGTCACGCACCAGTGATTCCATTCGGTTTCGAATTCACTCGGCATCACGGCCAGATCGACGACCAGGTACGGAAACAGGTCGTCGGCAACACGAATGGAACTGACCCAGCTCGAGTCGATCCGCGATTCCAGTTCCGCCTGAACCTGCGGCAACTCGGCGCCGGACTTGCTGGTCGAACGGTCGATCTCGTTTCGCCACTCGCGATCGGCTTCGCCGTCCACCAGGATGTTTCCGCCGTTGCTCGTGATCGCGTACTTCCACGGTCCGCCGGGAAGATCGATCCGCTGGAACTGCGCAATGGTCCTGGTGGTTGTCGGAATCACCGGAACCCGCGAGCTCAGCGCAATCAGCAGTTCGATCGATTCGACGCTCATGTGTGAGAGCGGACCGCCGTTGTAGTACTCGACGCACAACGGGCTCGGCGCCGAATCCAGGTCGGAGCCACTGGGATCGCCGCCGATCGCGGCCTGCGAATAGATCATCGTGCGGTCCAGATCCGTGGCGATCAGGACCTGGGACGCAGCGGTGTCCGCACGGCTCACGTGATGTCCTTGATCAGCCCGACACACGAGTAGGCGAGGTCGGGTACCACCTCGACCGGAACCCCGCGGGCCTGCGCCAACAACCGGATGTGTGCATGCTCCGGGGCGTCGAGTTCACGCACCAGAACCTTCCAGGGGAGCCGGCGCAGCAACACCCTGGTTGTTTCTCCGACACCTGGTTTGACGAAGTTGACCGTCGAGATCCCGTACTCGGCTTGCACCTTCTCCACCGACTCCCAGCCGGCCCAGGTCGGCGTCCGATCGGAATCGAGCACTGCAGCAAGAGAATCCGCTGCGTCGCCGCGAACGGAGTCGAACTCGGCCGAGACCACGTCGAGCAACCTGTTGGAGACGTCGACGTCGGCGAGGTCGGCGTAGAACTTGGCGCCGTGGAAATCGCCGGGCCCGATAAGGGTGTCGTTGAGGACTGTTCGTGAGACCAAGCCGGACACCGTCGAATTGAGGCATGCCGACGCGATCAGGAAGTCGTCGCGGGTTCCGTACGTTCGCACGCAGTGCCCGGGGTCGGCGAGAACAGCCAGATCGGAGTCGAACTTGGCTCCACCCGCCTCGTGGTACTCCGTCAACGCTGTGTCGAGTTCGCGGGCGATAGCGCCCTTACCTGTCCAGCCGTCGACGAAGACGACGTTCTCCGAGTCGTGATGGTGCGCAAGATAATCGAGTGCGACGGAATCGATACCCTTGCCGCGGACGATAGACACTGCATAGTGCGGCAACGTGAGCCCGCGGGTCTGCTGGGCCCAGCGCCGCATCAGAATCCCGATCGGTGTTCCGGCCCGGGCGAGTGAGACCAGCGTGATGTCACTCCCCCGCTCGGCCAAGACCAAGTCCATCACGGTCCCGACAGCGCGCGCCAACCGTGGAGCGCTCTCGGCGAGCACCGTCTCGAAAAGATCCCGGTATGCCTGATCGGGTTGGTACTCGATGGGAAGAGACTCGGCATAGTGCGCCTCACCCGATTGAATACGCTTCTCGCGCACGGATACATCCGCTTCGAGATCCACGTGCGAAAGATCCTTGAGCAGCCACTTCACTTCGCCCGGCGCGTACGAACCGAATTCGGGCCCGACCAATGGTTCGTTCATGACGAGCCTCCTGCTCTGGATTCTCGCAGCGCCGACGGATCGGCCCCGCGAACGGTGGCGACCAGGACGTCGGTGCCGGAGTTCCGTAACACCTCGATCACCCCGTCCATCGCCGTCAACCGATCGGTATCGGCGGGCTCGTCCACCACGAGCAAGGCAAGGGCGTCGACCGCCGCGTCAGGCCACTGCGCGTTGTAGACGTATCGAGGTTCGTTCTCGCCCAGTTCCGGTGCCGGAAAGGTGAACCCGCGACGCAGCGGGTATCCCGGCACGTCGACGACGTAGGCGGGTGAACGCGTCGTGGTCTGGTAACGAACTGCTCGCCCAGAGCTTTCCAAGCCCGCAGCGATGCGCAGTGGCAGGTACATCAACTCCTCGTGACCGATCACGATCACAGCACGCGACGCGTCGATCGACGATCCGAGAATGGACACCGCTGCCTCGACGGCGGACTCGAATGCCGCGGTGTCGCCATCGAGAAAACCGTGCCGGCCTCCGTCGGGGACTTGCGCAGGCCATGGCAGATCCATCCGAGACAGCGTGCCGCGGCGATCACCGATCGGGTTGAGATCCGGAGCATTCAGCGCCGTGACGCGCTCGGTCAGGCCGTCGGGCAGAACCGTCGAACCCGAAGCAAGAGAGACGTAATCGATCCGCACACCCAGTTCCGTGGCCGCGGCTTCGCTGGCGGCTCGGTGTTCCTCGGTTCTCATGTCCACCAGCGAGGCCACGACATAGCGGCTGCGCGGGCATTGCCCGTGCAGTGCCCGGATGGCATCGATCGCGGTGGCGCCGGTGGAGATCTCGTCGTCGACGAGGACCAGTGGCAGGTCGTTCTCGAACAGTTCGGCGGACGTCGGCTGCATCAGATGGCTCGTGGCGTGCGAGTGCCCCTCCTCGAATCCGGCGAGCGTCGCGGCACCTGGTACGTCGCGACGAGTCGAGTGCAGGTAGCAGTGAGCGCGCAGACGGGCCGCAACGCAATGACCCAAACCTGTTGCGGTTTCGGCAAACCCGAGCACGACGACGTCGACACCCTCACCGAGGGTTGTCCGCACCAGATCGCCGAGGTCGTCGGCAGCACCGATGACCACGGACGGCTCGGTGGGCACGTGCTTTCCCAGCACAGTGGACACCAGCAGGTGAGCGCGACGCGGATTCCGCCGAAGACCCGGGATCACCAGATCGGGCACCGAATGCCCGAGCGACGAATCACCGTGAACGAGGTCCAAGCCGAATTCTGCTGTAGCCCAGGGAACGTCCCGGGACTGGACAACCTCTGTCATCGATCGACCAACGCCGTCAGCAACTCGACGAACGTGATGCCCTTGTTGGTCACACCGAACACGTGAGCGCGGAGCGCAGTCTGATGGGCCCAATTGCGGTGCGGCTTCATCTCGTTCATCTTGTTCCGGTAGCCGGAGGCCTGCACTCCCCCGGCGTCGGCACCGAGAATGTCGAGGGCATCGTGGTACTCCTCGTGCGTGACCGCGGAGAGAGCATTGACCGCCGCGACGTGCGACGGGTGGATGACCGTCTTGCCCTGGATTCCATTGGCTCGGTCCAGCGCGATCTCACGGAGCAGGCCGTCGAGGTCGCGGCTGACGAGATGCTGACGGAACCGGACGGCGTCGTGTTCCTCGAACGGGGTGGCGCGCAGCATCGGCCGGAACATGCGTTCGTGATCGGCGAAGTACTCCCACACCGGCCCGGTGATGACAAAACCCGAACCGTCGGCGCGGCCGAGGTAGTTGACGATGTCGGCGATGACGTCGACCACCACGCGCACGTCGTAGATGGTCAGATCGCGGTCACGACGGATGCCGAAGGTGCTGCACATGTCGGTGGCGCCGATGCGGACGGCAAGGATGCGCTCGCGGTGTTGCGCGAGAATCCCACTGATGGTGCGCAATTCGAGATCACGTGTATCGCGGTGAACCAGCGCGGGTGATTCGAGTACCGGCATCGCGTAGAGATGCTTACCCAGCAGCTCGGATGCGTCCGCGACGGCGTCGAGAAACACGGGGCCGGACTCGCTGCCGAACTTCGGGATGACGAACCCGGTGAGCGCGGCGCGCCCCTCGGTCAACGACGCGGCGACCTTGTGGATGTCCGCGACTTCACGAACCCGCACGAACAGCAGCATGCCGACGGCGTCGGTGGACGCGATCTTGTCGAGAGCGTCAACCGCGTTCGCTCGCGCTGACTCCACCTCGTGATCCGCGACGGCGTCCTCGAGATCGAGCACCATCGAGCTGACGCCCTCGGACGCACGCTTGACCACGATGTCGGCCAACCCAGCTCGGGTGGCAGGAACGTAGAGAGTTGCACCCAGAGCAATCGCGAGCAGATCCCTCTCGTCGGAATCCGCGAACGATCGAGGCGCATGCAGGAACAGTTGCTCCCGCACGTCGTCCTCGAGATGTTGAAAGTGCTGCATTTCTCTTCTCTCTGTAACCGCAATCAAGTCCATGAAACGACCCCCTGTGACAACGCGTCGAGCAACTCCGATCCCCCGATCGGCCCGACCATTCAGTTTTTGCCGGCTCGCGCCCGCATCTTCTCGACAACTTCGGTGATGAACGTCGATACCGAGTCCAGCTGTAATACATACGACCAGTAGTCCGGATGAGTTCCCGACAGTGACGCACTCGCTCGCTCGATCCTTGCTAGTTGAGCATCGAGTACGGAGCCCCACTCCGCCACCAACCCTTGGTTAACAGCGAACATCTGGGCGTCTTTCAGCCGGAAACGAACCTCACGTTCCTTTTGACTCGGATCTGCCCGAACTGCACGCAGAGTAGCGAGACGGTCCGTCACGGCGTCGGCACACGCTTCGGCGTCGGCGAGGTGCACGCGGGCTTCGGCCATCAAAGCGAGTGCATGTTCGGGGTTTCCCGCAGCCAGCGACTGCTTCGCTTCCTTGAGATCGATGTCGGCCTGATCGATATGCGCTCGACTGCGACTGCTGTTGTCGACGAGGTCAGCGGAACTCGCGGCGTTGAACTCGCGCAGCAGTGCGGAGTACGCCGGGTCGAGGCGGTCCACTCGAGTGCGCACTGCCGACAACCTGGTCGAGACCGAGGAGATCGTCATCTCGGCACGGTGCTGGGTCGACGGGGCTTCTGCCAATGCTTCCTCGAGCGCCGATACCGCTTCGCGGACACTCTCGGCCCGCGTGCGGACTGCGTCGGCGCGACCGGATGAGCGCGCGTTGTCGAGCGCTGCAACCGCGTCGTCGAGGTGTTCGGAGGCCGTCACCACCGACGGGTACTCGCGATAGCGCTGATCGGTGGCAGCCAGTTTTTCCCGGACGGCGTTTGCCAGGGTTCGGGCCTGTTGGCCGAGGACGGGAATGGCGGACATCGTGACCGTCGCCTGCTCGAGGTGCGCACGATGCCCGTTGTAGAAGGCGTCGACGCCCTTTGCCGCCTCGACGAGTTCGGCTACCGACTTTTCGAACGCCGCCCGAGCACCGTTCGGGTTCTGGTGGAGTACCTGATCGTTGCCATAGCGCTCGGATGTGTCGAGGTAATCCGACGCAGCCTGGAAGCACCGATCCCGAACGGGTTCCCACGCAGCGCGCAGCCCTCGCTCGGGGTACAGCTCGGCGGAAGCGTCGACTGCTGCCGACGCGATGGTCTGCCGCTTGTCCATGTCGAGGAACGCCGAAACCATGGCCGTCTGCGCCTCCCGCGCACGACTGACCGACTCCCCCACTCTTGCCCCCCGATTGAAGCGCTCCGACCATCTTCCCACCACGATTGAATCCTACGGGTCCAGCACTTCGCTTCTCGGTTCGTAATTCTGCTGTTACGGCGAACACACCGGAACTGCGGTTAGGGTGGTGGAGGTAAACACACTCCCAAGACGACTTCGCGTCGTAGTGGGCCTTGTCTCTCCTCTTGAAAGGACCCCTGAATGGGCGTCAGCTTGACCAAAGGCGGCAATGTCTCTCTCACGAAGGAGGCCCCGAACCTGACTGCAGTGGTCGTCGGCCTGGGCTGGGACGCACGTTCCACCACCGGAGCTGCTTTCGACCTCGACGCCAGCGCAATCGGCGCAGGCTCGAACAAGAAGGTCCTCTCCGACCAGCACTTCATCTTCTTCAACAACCTCCGTTCGCCCGACGGCTCGATCGAGCACAAGGGTGACAACACGGACGGCGAAGGCGAAGGCGACGACGAGCAGATCGACGTGAACCTCGCAGCGGTTCCCGCCGAGGTCGAGAGCGTTGTCTTCCCCGTCTCGATCTACGACGCAGAAGCTCGCTCGCAGTCCTTCGGCCAGGTCCGCAACGCGTACATCCGCGTCGTCGACAAGTCGAACGGCAACGAGCTCGCTCGTTACGACCTCTCCGAGGACGCTTCCACCGAGACCGCCATGGTCTTCGGTGAGCTGTACCGCAACGGTGCAGAGTGGAAGTTCCGCGCAATCGGCCAGGGCTACGCGTCCGGCCTCGCGGGCATCGCGCGCGATTACGGCGTCAACGTCTGATCTTCGCTCTCGACGAGCTGACTCGGGGAAGGTTCCGCAGTAGTCTGTGGAACCCTCCCCGTTTTCACGTTCGGATGCGGTGAGAGACCGCTTGCAGTAACCACTCTGCATTGACCAACTAGAAAGGGCCACGCTCCGTGGTACTGCGAATATTCGGTTTATCCATCGCAATTTCGATCCTCGCGATGATCGTTGCGTTCATCTACGGCGGACCCGAGGCACTGTTCCTCGTCATCATCTTGTCGATTCTGGAAATCTCGCTTTCCTTCGACAACGCCGTCATCAACGCCACTGTTCTGCAAAGAATGAGTGAATTCTGGCAGAAGATCTTCCTCACCATCGGCGTCATCATCGCCGTCTTCGGTATGCGTCTGGTGTTCCCGCTCGTGATCGTCTGGGCTGCTTCCGGACTCGGTCCTGTAGCTGCACTCGACCTCGCGCTCAACCCGCCGCCGGACGGTGCAGCGTACTTCCCCGGCACGAACGAGCCGAGCTACGAAACCATCCTCACGGACGCTCACCCGCAGATCGCTGCCTTCGGTGGCATGTTCCTGCTGATGCTCTTCCTCGGTTTCATCTTCGAAGAGCGTGAGATCACCTGGCTGTCTTGGCTCGAGAAGCCCCTCGCTCGCATCGGCAAGCTCGATCAGCTCTCCGTCGTCGTGGCCGGCATCGTCCTGGTTCTCAGTGGTTCTTTCCTCGCTGCTGACGACAAGGTTTCCACCGTCATGATCTCCGGTGTTCTGGGCATGATCACCTACATCGCGGTCAACGGATTGGGTGAACTGTTCAACCTGCCGGAAGAAGGCGAAGAGGAAGAAACCGCCAAGTCCGGCGGCCCCACGCAGCTCGCGAAAGCGACCGGTAAGGCCGGCTTCTTCCTGTTCCTCTACCTCGAGGTCCTCGACGCGTCCTTCTCCTTCGACGGCGTCATCGGCGCATTCGCCATCACGGCAGACCCGATCATCATCGCCCTCGGCCTCGGCTTCGTCGGCGCGATGTTCGTCCGTTCCATCACGGTCTTCCTGGTCCGCAAGGGCACGCTCTCCGATTACGTCTACCTCGAGCACGGTGCGCACTGGGCCATCGGCGCTCTGGCCGTCATCTTGATGGTGTCCATCGGCGTTCACATCAACGAGATCATCACCGGCCTGGTCGGTGTCTTCTTGATCGGCGCTGCTTTCATCAGCAGCCTCATTCGCAACAAGCGAATCGCGAACGAAGATCCGAAGTTGGACGAGAACACTCCGGCAACTGTCTGACGTTCTTTCTCGAAACGCCCGCGACCAATTGGTTGCGGGCGTTTTGTTTGTTATGCCTGAATTGAAACTCTCTGCATTCTTAGCCGCGCGCCAATTGTTCAGCCGCGCGCCAAATTCAGCCTGCGGGTGAACAATTGCCCTGCGGGTGCGAAAAACCTATTCGTAAGGGAAACCATGAACGAGACAGTCATAGAGCGCGCAACGGACGAGGACGCCGCGGAAATCCTTGTTCTACAACGCTGTTGCTGGGTTTCGGAAGCAATCTCCAACAACAGCATGGACATACCCCCGCTCCACGAGGACCTACCCACGGTCCGAGCCTGGGTTAAGGAGTCGACTGTCTGGACCGCACGACGCGGCGGCCGGCTCGTCGGGGCCGTGCGAGGAACCGCGGACGGAACCGCATGGCAGATCGGTCGCCTCATGGTGGCGCCGGACTTGGCGGGCAACGGCCTCGGCCGACGCCTCTTGCAGCGCGTGGAACAGAACGCTCCGGAGCACTTCACCCGTTTCGAGCTGTTCACCGGAAGCAGGAGCCTGCGGAACATTCGCCTGTACACCCGAGCGGGCTACTCCCAATTGCCGCCGGACCCAAGCCACATCCCCGGAGTCGTCTACCTGTCCAAGCCGAACGCCATCAACTCCGACTGAACGGCGATACTGACTTCTGTGGTGAACATTCGCGTCGCAGCGCAGACAGACTTGCCGTTCTTACGTGAGCACGACTCGCACGTCGCTGCCGAGGAACTCGCGTCAGTGGTCCAACGCGGCCGGATACTCATCGCCGAGGACAACGGTAATCCAATCGGATGGCTGCGCTGGGGCTTGTTCTGGGACGAGATTCCGTTCATGAACATGCTGACCGTCCTGTCTTCGAACCGCGGCCAAGGCATCGGGCGCGCTTTGGTCACAGATTGGGAAAAACGCATGAGCCGCGCGGGACACTCGCAGGTCCTCACCTCCACACTCGCCGACGAATCAGCCCAGAACTTCTATCGCGCAATGGGATACACCGACGCGGGAGTTCTTTTACTCCCAGGCGAGTCCTCCGAAATCTTCCTACGTCGAGACCTCGATACGACGACCGATCTGACCGATCCCCACATTACCCACGAGTAATATATGGTGGTCGTCACACCACGATCTCAGGGTGGGGCGTGGCACACCAATGTGGAGGACGAGTATGTCGTCAAGGGTCTTATCTCGCGCAGTTGTCGGAGTACTCGCGCTTGCACTGACAGGCGTCGGCGCACCGGTAGCGCTCGCGCAGCCAGTCCTTGCCAAGTCCCCCGATGACGGTTTCTACAGCTACGACGGCGCGGCACCCCTCTCGTCGTACGCTCCAGGCGCGGTCCTCGAGACTCGCACCGTGCCGTACACCGTGCTCAACATCCCGACCCCGATACAGGCAGTCCAGGTTCTCTACCGATCAACCGACGCCCTGGGACAGCCGTCCGCCAACGTCACCTCGATCCTGCGCCCGGCCAACGCCCAACCGAACAAAGTTGTTTCGTACCAGTCCTTTTACGATTCGTTGAACCCCGACGACAGCCCGTCGCGAGCCATCGCGGGTAACACCCCGATCGGCGACTGGACTCCCAGCGGACGCAACTTCAACATCGGCGGTACCTTCACGAGCATCGAAGCCGCGCTGTTCGGGCCGCTCTTCGCATTGGGCTACACGATCGTCGTCCCGGACACCGAGGGCCCGGACGCCAACTTCGCTGCCGGACCCGAATACGGGATGATGACGCTCGACGCTCTGCGTGCGGCCAAAGATGTCCCGGAAACCGGAATCACCGACAACGCAGAGATCGCGCTCATGGGGTACTCCGGCGGAGCCATCGCCACCAACTGGGCTTCGATCCTCGCTCCCGCGTATGCACCGGAGATCAACGACAACTTGATCGGCGCCGCGCAGGGCGGCGTGCTGGTCAATCCGGCCAACAACCTTCGCTACGCAAGCGGAAGCATCGGGTGGGGCGGCGTGGTCGGCATGGCAGTCGTCGGCGTTGCGCGTTCGTACGACATCGATTTCGGGAAGTATCTCAGCGACCGTGGACGCGACGTCATGGCTCGACTCGAAGACGCGTCCATCGGCAATGTGCTGGCACAGTATCCCGGACTGACCTGGCAGGATCTGGTCAAACCCGAGTACGCCGATCCCAATACGGTTCCCGAGTACGTCGATGTCGTGAACAAGATCAACATGGGCACCGCGGCGACACCGACCATTCCGATGTTCATCGCGCAGGCGGCCAACGGCACCATCGAGGGCACCCAACCCGGCGGCCCCGGTGTCGGAGCGGGAGACGGCGTGATGATCACGGGCGACGTCCGCACCCTCGCACGCAAGTACTGCGACGCCGGCCTGGCGATTCAGTACGACCAGTACGACACCATCAGCCACTTCCTCGGCGCCATGCTCTGGCTGCCCGGTGCGCTCGCCTGGGTCGACGACCGCTTGAACGGCAAGCCTGCACCGTCCAACTGCGCGAACATTGCACCGGGAAACTCACTTGCGCCGCAAGAACATGCGCGCTGACTGACAGCGACCCCGAATCTACTTCGACGGCTCCACCTCCCAGCGAACGTGAGTCACCAACGGTTCCAGGCTAAGCCGGCTGACGGCGGATTCCAGGAGTCCGTCGTCACGCTCCGCGGCAGCCAGTTCGGCCACCACCCGCACGCGGTCGCTGTCCGGGATGTCGAAGGACTGCACTGACCGGAGCTGAAACTCGGGCCTCGAAATGGACTGCACGGTAAGACCTCTGATGTGAGCTTCGGCGTCGCCGTGACAGGTCACCTCGAAGGTGTAGTCCGCGGGCGGTTCTTCGCGTCCGGTTCGGGCAGGCTGGTGATCCATCATCCGACCCAACGGCCTCAACAGCGTGTTCGCCAACATGATTGCGCCGGCCCCGAACACCGCGACCCAGTACATTCCGCCGCCTGCCAGCGCACCGACGGCGGCCGTGGCCCACAAGGTTGCGGCGGTGTTCAGGCCGGTGACCGAGGCTCCCTGCTTCATGATCACCCCGGCACCGAGGAAGCCGATCCCCGAGACGATCTGCGCTGCGACGCGCGTCGGATCAGCGTCCGGCCCCTGAAACCCGTACGCGCCCATGATGACGAAGAGCGTCGCACCCAAGCTCACCAACGCGTTGGTTCGCAGACCCGCCATCCTTGCGCGCCATTGCCTTTCGATCCCGACGGCAGCGCCGAGAACGAGTCCGAGCGCTATCCGCACAAGGATGACGTGGATTTCCACGGTGAACTCCTAGAGCCAGGTCGCGAATCGACGGATGAACATTCCCTTGGCCACCTGCGTGACGACGCAGTAAGCCGCGAGAGTGAGGACCAGCCACGGGAAGTAGTTCCACGGCAGTGAAACCAACCCGAGGGAATGGCCCCAGGACGTGAACGGGAACACCAGCGCGAAGACGCAGGCGGCGCCCGTGCTGAGCAGTACCGGAAGCGAAGCACGCGACTGGATGAACGGGACCTTCCGGGTGCGGATCATGTGAACGATCAGCGTCTGCGAGATCAACGACTCGATGAACCAACCCGATTGGAACAGCGCTGCATGCTCGGGAGAGTTGGCAGCGAACACGAACCACATCAGCGCGAAGGTCGAGATGTCGAAGATCGAACTGATCGGGCCGATGAACACCATGAACCGGCGAAGGCTCTTGGTCTCCCACTTGCGGGGCTTCGCGAGGAAGTCGTCGTCGACGCGGTCCCACGGGATCGTGAGCATCGAGAGATCGTAGATCAGGTTCTGCAACAACAGAACTACGGGAATCATGGGGATGAACGGCAGCAAGGCACTGGCGACGAGCACCGAGAAGACGTTCCCGAAGTTCGACGACGCAGTCATCTTGATGTACTTCTGGATGTTTCCGAAGGTACGACGCCCTTCGATGACTCCTTGTTCGAGTACCCCGAGGTCCTTCTCCAGCAAGATGATGTCCGCGGATTCGCGGGCGATGTCCGCCGCTGTGTCGACGGAGATGCCGACGTCCGCCGACCGAAGTGCGGGTGCGTCGTTGACACCGTCACCAAGGAAACCAACCGTGTGGCCGACCCGGCGCAGCGATTCGACAATGCGTGCCTTCTGCATCGGATCCGTCTTCGCGAAGACGGTTGTCCGCTGCACCAACTCGTCGAGGGCGTCGTCGTTCAACGCTTCGATCTCGGCGCCGGAGACCACGGTCCCGACATCGATACCGACTTTGCCGCAGACGGTTTCGGCGACCAGTTCGCTGTCACCCGTCACTACCTTGACCGCGACTCCATGGCTCGCGAGGGCTTCGATCGCCCCGGCCGCAGATTCCTTCGGCGGGTCGAGGAACGCCAGCAGTCCAACCAGGGTCATGCCCTCTTCGTCGGCCGTCGAGTACTCGCGGCGCTGCTCTTCGACGACCGTCTTGGTTGCCACCGCAAGCACTCGCTTGCCCTGACCGTTCAGTTCCGCGACCAGACGGTCGACGCGGGCCAGCCATCCCGGTGTCAATTGGTGGGCCACCCCCTCCAGTTCCACCGATTCACAGACCGAAAGGAGCTCTTCCACTGCGCCTTTGGTGACGATCAGATCGGCGTCGCCGTGGTCGACCACCACGGAGAGTCGACGGCGCTTGAAGTCGAAGGGAATCTCGTCCACCAACCCGTGCCGACGCGAGATCTCCTCGATCACTTCGGGACCGGCGGCCTCGATCACCGCGTCGTCGAGAAGACTGCGCAATCCGGTCTGATTCACGGAATTGACTGCCGCTAGCCGCAATACCTCCTCGGACTTACGTCCGGCAGTATCGAGATGCTCACCGAGAACGATGCGGTCCTCGGTGAGAGTTCCGGTCTTGTCCGTGCACAGAACGTCCATGGCTCCGAAGTTCTGAATCGCGTTGATCTGCTTGACGATCACCTTCTTGCGCGACATGTGGAGCGCACCCTTGGCCAGGTTCGCAGTCACGATGAGCGGCAACATTTCGGGGGTCAACCCCACCGCGGTGGCGACGCCGAAGAGTAGTGCTTGGCTCCAGTCCTTGGTCAGTCCGTTGATGATGAAAACCGCGGGAACCATGATCAGCATGAACTTGATCAGCAGGTAGCTGACACTGCGCACCCCGACGTCGAAGCTGGTTTCGGGTCGCTTGGACGCCAATTGTGCTGTCATGGCGCCGAAGTAAGTCCGCTTGCCGGTGTGCACCGCGACGGCGGTGCCGCTGCCCGACACGACGGAAGTACCCATGAACCCGATGTTCTCGGCCTCGAGCAGCCGATCGACGTCGATCCCCGTCGACGGTTCCGCCGACTTCTCGGCCGGCATCGACTCACCGCTGAGCATTGACTGATTGACCTGTAGATCCTTGGCCCGGATGATGCGGACATCGGCCGGGATCATGTCGCCTGCGGCAAGCTGGACTACATCACCTGGCAGTAGCTGCTCGATCGGAATCTCAGCCGTGACCACGGTGTTGTTGATCTTGCGGGTGGCCGCGACAGTTGTCGTGACCATGGCCTTGAGTGCCTCGGCAGCCCGAGTCGAACGGTATTCCTGCCAGAACCTCAGGGACACACTGACAAAGATCATCAGCCCGAGGGTGATGATGCCCTCGTAGGAGGGACCGTCGTCCGGGTCTGCCCACACCACGTCGGTCCCGACCATGATCAGGGCGAGGAACACCAGGATCAAGATGAACGGATTCTTGAAAGCTTGCGCGAACTGCACGATCGCCGGTGCCGGGCGGTCGTGGCGGACATCGTTGCGCCCGTATCGCCGACGAAGATCGTCGATCTGATCGTCACGAAGGCCGTTGGCCGTCGTAGTCAGATCTGCGAGAACGGTGCGCGTGTCCGAGGCCGAGTAGTCGACCAATTCCTGTGCGCTTTCTTTTGCCAGGACCGTTGAAGGTGTTTGTTGTGCACTGTTTCTCGTGGGCCGTGGCCGCAATGCGAGAACGGAAAATGACATGACGAATCTCCTCGACTGCCAGCGTGCACGGGACAGTGCCAGTGCATGAGGGCAGCAGAATGCGCTGAACGACAACGGAAGTCGTCAGCGGACGCGACAAAGCCGCGCAGATGAAACCGAGGGTGCGAAGGTCAGAGACTGACGAGCAAAATGCCGGGGTGAGCACCGTCGGTAAGAACAGAAGGATGGGTCGAATATCGACTCGGCGGGTCGTCCACGATGGTCACCTCCTGAAAGTTCGGGGCGTCCGTTGACGCCACACAAAGTACATGCGCACAGCACACGCCAGGAGAACCGAATATCGACGTACTCTCGCCTTCGCCGGAAGAAACCGGCATCAAGCTGCGAAAACACCTCCACGTCCGAGTTTTGGCACTGCACGACGTGTCCCGATCAAGACCGGGAAGCCACTTTGGATCACCCCTTAAGCCGGGGAGATCTGTCCTAACCTTGGGCGTCTCTCGACGTCGTGAGATCAGTGGCCTGTGTTCGTGCAGAAGCCTCACCTAACGAGGTACTGCACCCAGAGGGTAGTTCTCAAATCTGTTGCCTGTCAACCGAGCAACTCAGACGGCGGGCAATCCTGCCCGTGCGACGGCGCCGGCGAAGAGTGCCGTCACGGCGGCACCCATCACGCTCTGATCAACTTCTTCCGGATCCACCGAGTGCTCGAGAACGAGCCCGGATATCAAGGCCATCAACGAGATTGCAGTGGTCCGCACATCGAAGGAATCGTCCACTCCCCATTCGCGGGCACGTTCACCGATCAACTCCACGAGTTGACTGCGCAAGTGGCGACGCTCACGTAAGTACGCCTGAGCGATCTGCGGATCACGTCCGGCGAGCACTCCGAATTCGAGGACGAGCAGTGACCACCCAGGGTCGTCGACCATCCACGTTGCAATGGCCTCGCCACCTTTGCCCGCCGCGTCGGCCGGGTTCATCCCGGCGATCTCGGCAAGCACACGGCCGGCCAGTTCGAGAGACCGTTGCGCGAACAGTTCGGCGAACAGATCCTGTTTCGACTCGAAGTTGGAGTAGACAGCCCCCTTGGTGAAGCCCGCTCGGCGAGCAACTTCAGTGAGACGTGCAGCACTGAATCCGCGCTCCGCAAACTCTTCCGCCGCAGCGTCGAGCAGTCTTTGCCGCACCACGTCACGTCCGGGGCGGGTTACCGGCGTCCAGTCCGGTTGACGAGATTCAGTCACGATACCTAGAGTATTCAATACCTCGGGTATTGACAAGCTCTTTACTTTCGACAAGATCAGGACTCTTTCGTGACCACTACGCATCCGGCACACGCCGCACCAGACAACAGCTCCACCCACGACGAACACCACCACGACAATCTGCTGGTGAAATACGGCGCACCCAAGGTGATGGCCGCGCTGTTCGTCGGCGTGCTCCTGCTGCAGATGGGCTTCATCCTCAGCTACGTCGCCGCCTTCCATCAGCCGACTCCGCGAGACATCGAAATCGCGGTCATCGCCGATCAGGGCACACCGGACGGCATGGATCAGCAGATCGCCGACAAACTCAACGCCATCGACGGCAGCCCGCTCGACGCTCAGGTGGTCGACAGCACGGCGACCGCTCGCCGCATGATCAACGACCGCGAGATCCAGGGCGCGTTTGTCATCAATCCGGCCGGACCGGACACCCTGATCACCGCGAGCGCGGGCGGCAGCTCCATCGCGACATCACTCGAAGCGGTGTTCACGAAGGTCGAGGCGACGCAGGACCGACAGTTCGTCGTCCGCGACGAGATCCCCGTCGGAGCGCACGACAACCGCGGCCTCTCCGGCTTCTACCTCTCGGTCGGCTGGGTCGTCGGCGGCTATCTCCTTGCGGCAGCCATCGGACTGTTCATCGGTGCGCCGAAGACCCTCCGCCAGGCAAGCGCACACACGGGCGTGATCGCGATCTACTCGATCATCTCGGGAGCCCTCGGCGCACTCATCACCTCACACGTGCTCGGAACTTTCGCGGGCCACTGGTTCCCGCTCTGGATCCTGGGAACAGCCGTGGTGTTCGGCACCGCCATGTTCACACTCGGATTGCGCGCTGCCATCGGCGTTCTGGCAGTCCCGCTGGCTATCGCCGTCTTCGTGATTCTCGGCAATCCCAGTGCGGGAGGCGCATTCGGCTCCAACGTGATTCCCTCGTTCTATGCCGCCATCGGCCGATGGATCACACCTGGCGCCGGCACCGAAGGCGTGCGGAGCATCGTCTACTTCAACAACGTCGGCGTCGGCCAGCCTGCTCTGACGCTTTTCCTGTACGCGCTGATCGGTGCGGTCATGCTGTTCGGCTTCACGATCCGCCGTAACCGAAAGTCCACCGACACGACGCCGACTCCAGCTGTGGCGAACGCCGACTAGTCCTAGTCTGAACTCATGACGAGCCTCCTCCACCCCAACGCCTCGCACGTCGCCGAAACACTGATCTCACGGGGTCACCACGGCGTCATCGTCACGCAGCCCGAAGCCACGCACACCGCGGCCGAGGCAGCGGCGGCCGTCGGGGTGGAGGTAGGCGCGATCACCAAGTCGCTCGTGTTCCTTCTCGACGACGATCCGGTCCTGCTGCTGGTCTCCGGCGCACATCAGGTCAACCTGAAAGCCACCGGCGAACGCCTCGAAGGCAAGCTCACGCGGGCGCCGCTGGAAATGGCGAAGTCGGCAACGGGCCAGCCGATCGGTGGGGTCGCTCCGCTCGGGCATCCCACCAACCTGCCCACCTACATCGATACCGCCCTCGAGCAGTACCCCGAATTGTGGGCTGCTGCCGGGCACCCGAACACGGTCTTTCGCACGACCTACTCCGAACTCCTCCGAATCACGGCCGGCCTCGCCGTCGACATGGACTGACGCACTTCAGCCAACCCGGTCCGACCCCACTCAGACGTGCGTCCACCTATAGTTGGACGCACCATGTGCACTGCAACCAGGACCCCGGCCGGTAACCACTGGCGTCGACGACACGTAGATCTGTGCCGCACCGACGCATGTCTGTGTATGCCGAGCGCAGTCACCTCGACCACACCGCACACCTCGAGTTCCAGCCGGAGAGTTCCCGTTGTCTGACAAGCCGAATGCCGTTTCCAGCCACACCACCCCCGACGTCCCCGAAGTAGCAGCGACGCCCGAGTTGTCCACCGGCATCTGCGCCGGCGACTACCGTGCAGCGCTTCGCCGCCACCCCGCCGGTGTCACCGTCGTGACCCTCGATTCGGGTACCGGCCCGGTGGGTTTCACCGCCACCTCGTTCTCGTCCGTCTCCCTCGAGCCGCCGCTCGTCTCGTTCAACATCGCGGAGACGTCGTCGAGCATCAATGCACTCAAGGCCGCCGAGTCTTTGGTTATCCACCTTCTCGGCGAACATCAGCAGCATCTGGCCCAGCGCTTTGCGCGTAGCGCCGATCAGCGTTTTGCAGACGAGTCGCTGTGGGCAGTGCTCGACACCGGGGAGCCGGTTCTGCACGGCACCCCCAGCTGGATGCGCGTCAAGGTCGACCAGTTGATCCCTGTCGGCGACCACACGCTGGTCATCGGACTCGTCACGCGGGTTCACGCCGAAGAGGACGACGAATCCGCTGCCGCACCGCTGCTCTACCACGAGGGCAAGTACTACCGCCCCACTCCGTTAGGTCAATAGACAACTGTGCGCCTTTATTAACCGCCCGCGGTTAATAAAGGCGCACAGCAAGTTACAGCGCTACGTACTTGGTATCGAGATACTCGTCGATACCCTCGGTTCCGCCTTCACGGCCGAAGCCCGATTCCTTCACGCCACCGAACGGCGCCGCAGCATCGGAGATCGCGCCGCGATTGACGCCGACCATGCCGGTGTCCAGCTTGGCCGAGACGCGCATCGCCCGGTCGATGTCGCGGGTGTAGAAGTACGCCACGAGGCCGTACTCGGTGTTGTTCGCAGCCGCGATCGCTTCGTCTTCGGTGTCGAAACCGACCACTGCCGCAACGGGTCCGAAGATCTCTTCCTTCAGCAGGCGCGCATCGGCGGGCACCTGATCCAGAACGGTTGGGGTGAAGAAGAAGCCGGCTCCTTCGGGCGCCGATCCACCGGTGCGAACGCGAGCGCCCTTGGACACGGCGTCGTCGACGAGTCCGGTGACGGTTGCGAGCTGCTTGGTGTTGATCAGCGGGCCGATGTTGGTGCCCTCGGCGTCACCGGCGCCCACCTTCAAGGCCGCAACCTTGGCGGTGAACTTGTCGGTGAACTCCTCGCGCACCGAGTTGGCGACGTAGATGCGGTTGGCCGCGGTGCAGGCCTCGCCGCCGTTACGCATCTTCGCGAGCATTGCGCCGTCGACAGCTGCGTCGATGTCGGCGTCGTCGAAGACGATGAACGGCGCATTGCCACCGAGTTCCATCGACGTGCGGAGCAGCTTGTCAGCGGCATTGCGCACCAACAGCTTTCCGACGCCCGTGGAGCCGGTGAAGGTGACCTTGCGCAGACGCGCATCTTCCATCAGCGGTCCACTGATGGAGGCCGCGTCGGACGTCGGGAGGATCGAGAGCACACCGTCGGGCAGACCGGCATCGGCGAACACCTGACCGAGGAGCTGCATGGTCAGCGGCGTGTCCTCGGCGGGCTTGACGATGATGGTGCAACCGGCAGCCAGCGCCGGTCCGATCTTGCGTGTGCCCATGGCGAGCGGGAAGTTCCACGGGGTGATCGCAAGGACCGGTCCGACGGCTTCCTTGGTGACCAGGATGCGACCGTTGCCGGCCGGAGCCTGCGTGAAACGTCCGCCGATGCGTACTGCTTCCTCGCTGAACCAGCGCAGGAATTCGCCGCCGTAGTTGACCTCACCGCGGCTCTCTGCCAACGACTTACCCATTTCCAGGGTCATCATCAGCGCGAAGTCCTCGGCGCGGGCGTGCAGCAATTCGAAGGCGGTGCGCAGGATCTCGCCGCGTACACGTGCCGGCGTGGCCGCCCAGTCTTCCTGCGCCGCAGCGGCGAGGTCGAGCGCACGGATACCGTCGGCAGCGGTGGCGTCGGCTACCTGGGCGAGTTCCTCACCCGTTGCCGGGTTGTAGACCGCAAAGGTCTTCTCGGCCGGGACGAGCTTGCCGCCGAGCCAGAGACCCTTGGGTACCGAGTCGAGAAGATCCGAGACGTTGGACATGTCAGTTCCCCTGTGCTGCAGTGCGGATAGCGGTCTCGAGGACGGTCAACGCGTCGTCGAGCAGCTCTTCGGAGATGACCAGCGGCGGGAGCAGACGGATGACGTTGCCGTAGGTACCGCAGGTGAGGATCACGACGCCGGCAGCGAGGCATTCGGCGGCGATCTTCTTGGTGATATCGGCGTCCGGCTCCTGCCCACCGGGCTTGACCAGCTCGATGGCGAGCATGGCGCCGCGACCGCGAACGTCACCGATGACGTCGAGTTCCTTTGCCAGTGCGTTCATTCGGCCGACGACGGTCGACTCGATGGTGCGTGCGCGGCCACAGAGGTCGAGCTCGCGCATCTGGTCGATGGACGCCAATGCAGCGGCGCAGGCGACGGGGTTACCGCCGTAGGTGCCACCGAGGCCGCCGGGGTGGACGGCGTCGATGAGCTCGGCGCGGCCCGTGACAGCGGCGAGCGGCATGCCGCCTGCGATGCCCTTGGCGAGAGTGACCAGGTCGGGGACGATGCCCTCGTGATCGCTGGCGAACCAGGCGCCGGTACGAGCGAAGCCTGCCTGAACCTCGTCGGCGATGAAGACGACGCCGTTCTCCTTGGCCCACGCGACGAGCGTCGGGAGGAATCCTTCTGCGGGAACGATGAATCCGCCCTCGCCCTGAATGGGCTCGATGAGGATGGCGGCCGTGTTGGCAGCACCGACCTGCTTCTCGATCATCGTGATGGCGCGCTGTGCGGCCTGCTCACCCGTGATCTTGGAGCCGTCGACGTTGAGGCCCTCGCGGTACGGGTAGGACATCGGGACGCGGTAGACCTCGGGGGCGAACGGACCGAAGCCGCTCTTGTACGGCATGGACTTCGATGTCAGTGCCATCGTGAGGTTGGTGCGGCCGTGGTACGCGTGGTCGAAGACGACGACTGCGTCGCGACCGGTTGCGTGACGGGCGATCTTGACGGCGTTCTCGACGGCTTCTGCGCCGGAGTTGAACAGCACGGAACGCTTCTCGTGGTCACCGGGGGTGAGCTCGGCGAGACGCTCGGCGACCTCGACGTAGCCCTCGTACGGAGCGACCATGAAACAGGTGTGGGTGAAGTGCGCGACCTGATCCTGAACTGCGGACACGACGGCCGGGTTGGAAGCACCGACGCTGGTCACCGCGATACCGGCACCGAGGTCGATCAGCGAGTTGCCGTCGACGTCGACGATGACTCCGCCGTCTGCGTCGGCGACGTAGACCGGGAGGGTGGATGCGACGCCGGCGCCGACGACCTTCTTACGGCGTTCGGCGAGCGCAGCCGAGCGCGGGCCCGGGAACTCCGTGACGATGCGACGCTCCTGCGGAAGCCGGTATTCGATTGCACTCATGTGACCACCCTCTCGGTTGTGTATTGCATTCGAGTATGCGACGCGCGAAGCATCGCAAGCACTGCCGAAATGGATACCCGAAGCTCCAGGGCTACTCCATATCGGCAACGACAGCTAGCCTTGATCAGGTGACGGTTCCGATCTCGTGGCTCTTGCGCCAGAAACACCTCTCGCTGGCTCTGCTCACCGACCGAGCAGCTGCCACCCACCCCGTCACGTTTGCACAGGCCACAGAGCTGACGGACCCCACCCCGTGGCTTTCCGGCGGCGAATTGGTGCTCACCACCGGGCTGGCACTGGTGGGCGCGGACGCCACCGACTACAGCGAGTACATCGACCGTCTGGCCGCCGCAGAAGTATCGGCTCTGGGTTTCGGGACCGGCCTTTCCCACGAGAGTGTGCCCGCAGACCTGATTGCCGCCGCCCGCAGTCGCGGGCTCCCCCTGCTGGAAGTGCCGTTCACGACCCCGTTCGCGGCGGTCACGCGCGCGGTGATGACCCGTCTGAGCCAGCAGGAATACGAATCGGTACTCCGCGCGGCAGAAGTACAGACACGCATCACCCGCGTTGCGCTGCCCGGTGGCGTGTCGGCGATCGTGCGTGAACTGGCCACGGCCACAAAAACTTCGGTGGCGTTTGTCGGTGATCGGATCACCGCGGTGCATCCGGCAAACCAGAAGTCGTTGATCACCGAGGTTCGCGCGGTCGCGGCCACCACCCGCGATCCCAACGCTCCGGCGTCGATCTCGCAGAGCACACCCGAACGGACGCTGACACTGTCCCCCGTCGGCGTCACCGACAGTTGGCACGGCTACCTCGCCATGGCGGGCGCCGGGCCCCTGAGCAATATCGACAGAGTGTTGCTCGGGCATGCGGTCTCGCTGCTCACTCTCGAACTCGAGAAACCGGTTCGACTACGGGCCGAGCGAACTCGACTCAACGCCATGGCTTTCGGGCTCTTACTCGACGGCCGAATCCCCGAGGACGGTGTGCCGTCGTACTTGGACGAAGCGAGCGACACGCACGGCAATGTCCGTGTCGTCCACGTTCGCGGATCCGGACTCGGCCCTGTTCTTCGCGAACTCGACAACGCTCTCGCGCGAGCAGGCCGGCCGTTGTTCGCGCAATCCGAGGACGGTTCGCTGACCGTCCTCCTTCGCGGAACCGACACAATCGACACTGCCAAAACACTACTGGCGCAGCTCTCCCCCACCGAGGCGAAGACGGTGCGGGCCGGAATCAGCACCCCTCACCGTCTTCTGGACGCACCGCGCGCTCTCGTCCAGGCCCGCGCCGCGGCCAATCTCACGACGGCCACTGCCCGCATTCTCGAGTTCGACGCTCTGAGTGGCTCGACGATTCTGGCATCCGAGCCTGCCCGTGAGGCACTGATCGCAATGGCAGCGGACACCATCCCGGTGCTGACCGAACACGACCAGGCACACGGGAGCGCACTGGTCGCGTCTTTGCGCGCCTATCTCGAGGCAAACGGTCAATGGGAGTCGGCGGCAGCCGAACTCGGTGTTCATCGGCACACCCTCCGAGGTCGCATCGCACGCATCGAGGAACTGCTGCAATGCGACCTCGGACAGGCCAGGGTCAGAGCCGAACTGCTGCTATCGCTACTCGCCTGGGAGGGTCGCTGAACGCTCCGCGGCGTGTACCGAAGCGAAACTGGACGCACCGCGAACGAGTAGTTCGAGTTCGGCGTCGACCGTGCAGAGACGGGCGGTGTCCAGCGCTCCACTGCGGCTCACGCTCGACATCAAGGCCGTGAACCGGCGCACCGCTTGCGGATTGGCGGCGGTCCACAACTCGACGACCTCCGGAATACCTTCACCGAGCGCTCCGGACACGAGGTCTGCGAAACGCGCCGTCAACCTGGCGTGGACGGCAGCGCTGCCCATGACCTCCCAATGCGAGGCGCCGACGGCAACGTCGACGCCCCCGAGAACGTCGCCCAGATCGAGGGTGTCGGAGAGTTCCCGGTAGATCGCAGCCGCGGCCTGAACCGTCGTATTCTCCTGCAACGCAATGTCAGCCAGGGCGAGCGCCCCGAAAGACGCCTCGATGCGGTCGCTGGCCGACAGCCCTTCGGTGAGAGCCCGCACCGGCGCGGCCCATCGATCGATGTCGGCTCGCGGGTTCACGGTGAACCGGCCGGCTGCTCCCGGACGACGCAACACCCAGCTCATCTCGGATTCCAACAACTGCTGCAAGCGATCGAGAGCCTGCAACTGCTCGGTGGCGCGCAGCTCAGAGTTCAAGATCTCGCGCCGAAGGTCCTCGGTGCCGAGCACTTCGCTGACCACTGCGTAGGCCAGAGCCGCTTCCGGACTGTGGACTCCGAGGTGTTCCTCCAGCCGGAACAGCACGCCGGGTCCGACGCGGTTGACCAGTTCGTCGACCACCGAGGTGATGATGATGTCGCGGCCCAACCGATGTGCGCGGACTGCGTCCGGTGCTGCCTCGACGACGGAGAGCGGGAAGTACTGCGGGAGACGATCGGCGAAGATCTGATTGTCCGGGACGGTCGACGCCCCCAATTCCGCCGTCAGCACGTTCTTCGACTGCGCCACCAGCACAGCAAGTTCCGGACGGAGTAGGCCCTGCCCGGCTCGCGCCCTGACCGCCAGCGCCTTGGCGTCCGGCAATGATTCTTCGAGGCGCTTCATCGCGCCCGCCGAGACCAGGTTCTCGATCAACCGTTCGTGCTGATCGAGCAGGGCGGGAGCGCGGTGCTCGGCCAGGCTGATCGCGAGGGTCTGATCTTCACTGGCCTCGAGTACCGATGCGGCTACCTCGTCCTGGGCCGCCGCGAGTAGTTCATTGCGCGAGGTCGCGTCCAACTCTGCGAGTGCGATCTTGATGTTGACCTCACGGTCCGAGGTAGCCACGCCGGCCGCGTTGTCGATGAAGTCGGCGTTGATTCGTCCTCCGCCAGCGGCATATTCGATGCGGGCACGCTGGGTGAAACCCAGGTTGCCGCCCTCACCCACCACGGTTGCACGCAACTCGTCAGCGCTGACGCGAACTGCGTCGTTGGACGGATCGGCCGCGTCGACGTTGCTTTCGGTCGACGCCTTCACGTAGGTACCGACGCCGCCATTCCACAACAGGTCCACCGGAGCGCACAGGATCGCTCGGATCAGTTCCTGCGGAGTCAGCTTCTCCTCGGTGATACCGAGAACCTGACGCGCTTCGAGCGGAAGACGGATCGACTTCGCGCTACGTGGCCAGACGCCACCGCCAGGCGACATCACGGTGCGGTCGAAGTCGTCCCAGGACGAGCGCGGCACGGTGAAGAGACGAGCGCGTTCGGCAAACGTCGTCTCGGTGTCGGGGTTCGGGTCGATGAAGATGTGGCGGTGATCGAATGCCGCGACCAAACGAATCTTGTGCGAGAGCAACATTCCGTTACCGAACACATCGCCGGACATGTCACCGATGCCCGCGACGGTGAACGGATCGGTGTCGACGTCGAGGTCACGCTCGGCGAAGTGGCGTCGAACCGCTACCCAGGCGCCGCGAGCGGTGATGCCCATCGCCTTGTGGTCGTAGCCGGCTGAACCGCCGGAAGCAAAAGCGTCGCCGAGCCAGAAACCACGTTCGACGGCGATGCCGTTCGCGACGTCGGAGAACCGTGCGGTCCCCTTGTCCGCCGCCACGACGAGGTAGGAGTCTTCACCGTCGTACTCGATTACTTCGGCCGGGTGCACCGCTGCGCCGTCGACGATGTTGTCCACCACGTCCAGCAAGCCGCGGATGAAGGTGCTGTACGACTCCTGCACCTGCGCCGGGGTCGGCGACGACGTGCCCCGAACCACGAACGCACCCTTGGCTCCCGAGGGAACGATCGGCGAGTTCTTCACGCTCTGGGTCTTCATCAGACTCAGAGCCTCGGTGCGGAAGTCCTCGTATCGATCCGACCAACGCAGGCCACCACGGGCGACGGAGGAGCTACGCAAATGCACGCCTTCGACATTGGGTGCGCTGACGTAGATCTCGCGGAAAGGAACTGTCTTCTGCGGGGTGGAGAGCAACTGCGAGTCGATCTTGAACGACGCGTACGGCAGCGGCTCGCCGGCCTCACCGCGCAGGTACCAGTTGGTGCGCAGAGTCGCCTGCAAGAATGAACGCACACCGCGCAAGACGCGATCCTCGTCGAGAGTGTCTGCACCGTCGACTGATTCGTCGATGGCCGCCGCCGCGGTGGCCACGGCCGTCTCACGCGAACCTGCTACTGCGGGATCGAAACGCGCGGTGAAGAGTTCGATTGCCTGCCGTACGAAGAGCGGCTTCGCTGCCAACACTCCGACGATGTAGCTCTCGGACAACCCGATACGAGCCTGAGCGAGGAAACGGCACGCAGCGCGCAGCAACTCTGCGTCGCGCCACGTGATGTCTGCTCGTCCGATCAGACTGGAGAATGCGTCCATCCGGGTCTGTCCGGCGATGACGGCTTCGAAGGCGTCCGCCATCTTCTCGAGCGCACTGCCGTCGAAGGTGCTCGGCTCGAAGGTGAAGTAGTGTGCCGAACCCAGAACGGTCGGAAGCGGGCGGTGCGTCGAAACTCGGAGTCCGAGGGACTCGAAGTTCTCGCACAGATCGGAGAGGGAGGGCTCTCCGGACGGCCACAGCACCACACAGGTCAGATCGTCACTGTTCAGGGCACCGCTGTTCAAGTCGTCGCTGTTCAAGTCGTCGCTGTTCAAGTCGTCGCCCTGACGGAAGACGAGTCGCTGGCCCGCTGCTGCCAATTCGGCGACCAGTTCGAGCGCCGGGTCACCGGATCGATCACCGCCCGCGGGTCTCGATTCTGCAGCTGCGGTCTTGGTCGCCGATGATGTGCTCGCCATTGAACACCCTCCTGGAAATTATTGGATCCGAACACTTTCCAGTGTTGCGTGGATCACCGGAAAGAGGTCGTGCCCGATAGGAGTACCAACCCCCAGCGGGCACGACATTTCGGCAGTTGCGGTGAGCTCAGTCGCCCAACCTGATCGGAGCGAGCTCCTCGAACACGTCGCCGGGTCCGGGATTCTCGGTAGGCGCAGCGCCGCCGAGATGGTTGACGACGCCCCATACCGCGTTGATCGCGGTCTGGATCGCGCCCTCGGCCCAGCCGGCAGTCCACGACACGTCGTCTCCGGCGAGGAAGATTCCCCGATGACGCGGTTCGAGATCATTCTGCACGAAGTGAGAGAACAGGCGTTCCTGGTACCGGTAGTGCCCCGGAAGGTTCGCCTTGAATGCACCCATGAAGTCGCGCTCGGTTTCCCACGACAGCGTCACCGGGCTCGAGATGATGTGGCTGCGGAAGTCCACGCCTGGGTAGACCTCTTCGAGCGAACGCAGCATGATGTTCATGCGCTCGGTGGCGTCGAGCGCCAGCAGCTTCAGCGAATCGTCCGACCAGGTGTACGACAAGCAGATCAGGCCTGGCTTGCCCTCGCCTTGATCGAGCAGGTAGGTGCCGCGACTCATACGGTCGGTCAGTGTCATCGACACCGAATCACGGCCGGTCACGGGGTCCTTGTCCTTCCAGAACGGGCGGTCGACGAGAACGAACACCTTGGTCGAACCCATGTAGTGAGTTCGCTCGATCGCAGTCCAGTGGTCGATCGGGAACAGATCGTCGTCACACCTGATGTTGTTCAGCAGCATCCAACTCTGCACTGTCACAACGGCACTCGCATACGTGCGAATGAAACCTTCGGAGTCCGTCACCGTGATGTTGCCGGGCTCGGTACGCCGGAGTTCGGTGACGCGGGGACGCGTCTCGCCGTCGTTGAGCGAAGCGACCGTCGTACCGGCAGGCCAATGCGCCATGTGATCCGGGGCGCGGTTCCACAACCGCATCGGCAGCTGCTGCGATCCACCGACGATGCCGCGGTGGTCGTCGTCGGCGGCCGTGATGACCACACGAAGGATTTCGAGGATCGAGTTGGGGTAGTCGGTATCCCAACCACCCGTACCGAATCCGACCTGCCCGAACACTTCCCGCATATGGAAGGACTTGAAGTGCTTCGACGCGGCGAGGAATCCGTAGAACGTCTGGTCGTCGTAGCGCACCACGAGGTCGTTCCAGATCCGCTTGATCTCTGCGGTGTCGCGGTCACGAATGGCCTGCTGCAACGGAATCAGATCGGCATGCTCTTCGAGAGTGCGCTGCCAGGCCTGCGCCACCTCGGTGTAGATCGGAGGCAGATCCTCGAGAGTGTGCGCGTAGTGGCTCTCACCCTTGAGATCGATGACCGTGCTCGGCGTGACCTCGGCAAGGGGATTGGGGAACTCTTCGGTCTGCAGACCCAGTTCGTTCAGGTAGTGGAACAACGTCGTCGACGACGGTGGGAAACGCATTGCGCCCATCTCGGCGACAACCCCGGGGTGCCCGTCGAACTCGACCGACCGCATCCGGCCACCGATCTGATCAGCTTCGTAGACAATCGGTTTGAGACCGACCTTGAGCAACTCGTAGGCCGCGATCATGCCGGAGAGTCCACCACCGATCACGGCAACTTCTGTACCCAGTGCCAGATCGGGCACCGAGCCGAGTCCCGCCGGACTGGAAACATAGTCGTCGTACGGGAACGGAAAATCCGGCCCGAACATCGTGAGGGGCGGCTGCTTGCCGGGTTCCGAGGAACTGTCCGGAGCTACTGGGATGGTCATCTACGGTTCTCCTTGGAGACAGTCGTGACAGAAAGGTCTGGATACAGATCGAGGCGTCGATCGTCGAGATGCGTGTTGAGGGTGCGCGATTGCGAGACGGTGGCGGCGGCGATATCCGCGAAGAGCAATTCCTGGCCGCCCTCTGCCCGCGCCAACTCGGCACCGTCGGGTGCGATGGCGCACGAGAGACCGCAGTAGGTCAGCTCGGTTTCGGCGCCACAGCGATTGACGTAGGTGACAAACATCTGACTCTCGTATGCGCGGGCCGGAACCACTTGCTGCGCAATGTGTTCGTACGGAGTCATCAACCCCGTCGGCACGATGAGCCATTCGGTACCGGCGTCGGCATGGGCCCGAACCGCTTCCGGAAATTCCACGTCGTAGCAGATCAACAATCCGCAGCGGATGCCCTCGAAGTCGAACCCGACCACCAGGGTCTCACCTGGCCGGAAATGTTCGCGGTCGAGCGTGCCGAACAGGTGTGTCTTGCGGTAGTGCGCAAGCGAAGTGCCATCGCGGTCCACCACCTGCACGCTGTTGTAGACGTCTCCCCCGTCGAGTTCGGGGTAGCCGTAGACGACGGCGATGCCTGCACTTCGAGCAATCTCGGCGACGGAATCGAAGATAGGGCCGTCGGCCGGTTCCGCGCGCAGCGACACCAGTTCGCCGATGTCGTAGCCGGTTGCGGACATCTCCGGCGTCAGCAGGATCTTCGCACCGGATGCCGCAGCCTCGCGGGCAGCGGTGTCGATTGCAGCGAGGTTGAACTCCACCGACGCAAAGGTGTCCGGGGTGGTGAGCGGACCTTGGAACAGGCCAACTCGAACTGAATCGACATGCATGGTGCGCTCCTTCAGGAGTTCCGTGACGCCAATTTTCGACGGTGTGTGTGACGGGGACAACTACCAGCGTGACGGGTGCCGCCAATCATGTCAACTCTTGTTTCCTAAGAATCAACATTCACAGATTCGGGTCTCACGAAGGCGACGCGCGTGGCCCTTCCGGCAATGCCGGATTCAAGACCCACAGAACCTTCGCCAGAACCGAGCCTTCGGCCTGAAAACTATGGTTGTGCGTCGGCGTGAACGTGAAGGAATCGCCCGCCGCAAGCACGACGTCCTCGGCATCGACGGCCTCACCGTTCGGATCCGTCCGACCGCCCTCGAACGAGACCCGCAAGCCGCCCTCCAGCACGTGCACGAAGTTCACGTCGATCGGCAGACTGTAGAACTCCTGACCACTTCCGCCGCCTGGTTCCAGCTCGCCGAGCAGCACCTGAATTCGACGCTCGTTGGTAGGCGTGAGCAGGTACTCCGTCATCTTTTCGCCGCCGAAGCTGATTTGCGGCATGGCGTCGGCGCGGACTACTTCACCGGCGGACGCATTCTCGAACAGGGATCCGACGGGGATCTCGAGCACCGCGCACACCTTGATCAGGGTCGCCACCGACGCGTTGACGTGATCGCGCTCGAGTTTCGAGAGATACCCCTTCGTCACACCACAGGCCTCGGCCAGGTCGTCGAGGGTCAACCGCTTCGATTGACGTGCCGCCTTGAGCCTCGCCCCGATGCGCGGTCCGACCGGCTCGACCGCTTCCTTCGCCTTGGCCACTGAACCCACTCCTTCACGACCGCCGTGTCCCTTTCAGGAAACAGGGGTTGACAACCGAGCCTCTTGAAGAAACCATACTTGCTCAGAGAGCTACATCACTGAAGGGCGCCCGGTGTGCGCCGAATCGAGAGCAGGGACCTCTGCACATGGCTACCAACAACCCCGGATCGTTCATCGGACCCGTCGACGCCACGCGCGTCCCCCGCTACGCCGAGCCGACCACTTTTGCGCGTCTGCCGCGCCTGGACGAGGTCTCGCGCGCCGACGTGACAATCCTCGGCATCCCCTTCGATTCGGGTGTCAGCTACCGACCCGGCGCTCGGTTCGGTCCGGGGCACATCCGCGCTGCGTCGAAGCTGCTGCGTCCGTACAACCCCGCGCTCAAGGTCTCCCCCTTCGCCAACCAGCAGGTAGCCGATTTCGGCGACATCGGAGTCAACCCCTTCGACATTCAGGAAGCTCTCACGACGGTTCAGTCCGCCGTCACCGACCTGCGCGCCGACGGTTCCTCTGTGCTCACGCTCGGCGGCGACCACACCATCGCACTTCCGATCCTGCGTTCACTGGCCCGCGATCACGGCCCGATCGCCGTCCTGCACTTCGACGCTCACCTCGACACCTGGGACACCTACTTCGGTCAGCCTTTCACCCACGGCACCCCCTTCCGCCGCGCCAGCGAAGAAGGCCTGATCGACATGGAGCGTTCGCAGCACATCGGCATCCGTGGACCGCTCTACAGCGAGAAAGACCTCGAAGACGACCGCGTCCTCGGCTTCCAGGTGATCCGCAGTGACGACTACGAGGTCGACGGCGTCGCCAGCATCGTCGAGCGCATGCGTAAGCGCCTCGACGGTGGCCCGGTGTACGTCTCCGTCGACATCGACGTGCTCGATCCCGCCCACGCTCCGGGTACCGGAACACCCGAAGCGGGCGGCATGACCTCTCGCGAATTGTTGAACACACTGCGCGGGTTGGTGGGACTCAACGTGGTCGGCGCCGACATCGTCGAGGTAGCGCCGGCGTACGACCACGCCGAGATCACCGGTATCGCAGCGGCTCACGTCGCTTACGAGTTGCTGTCGGTGCTCGCACTCAATCGCTGAAGCAGCACAACGGTATCCGTCGTGTGATGCATCTCGGGGTTCGCGGGAAGATCACGTTCCCGCGACTCCGAGACCAACACCTTCCAACCATCGGTGAACAGCGACTCCACGTATTCGGGTGTATGGAGCATGGCCCGATGATGCTCGGTCGGCGACTCGTGTGGCGAGTGGCCCACGATCAGCAAATGCCCGCCGGGCGCGACCAGATCTCCGAGAGCACGGAACAATTCCCCGCGCGCGGGTTCGAGCATGTGGAAGAACTGCGCGGACACCAGATCGAACGAGCGCCCCTGCGGATCCCACTTCGTCAGGTCGGCTTCCAGCCATTCGATGTCGACGCCCTCGCCCTCGACGTGAGCCTGGGCGCGGCTGAGCGCAACCGACGATATGTCGGTGCCGGTGACCTTCCACCCGCGACGTGCCAACCACAAAGCGTCGGCGCCTTCGCCGCAACCGACGTCGAGTGCAGTGCCCGGTTCGAGGTCGGAGGCTTCGGCAATCAACTGTGGGTTGGGATTTCCGCTCCAGCGCGCGGGACGTTCCTCGTACAGCGAGTTCCAGAACTGTGCGTCCGCCTTGGCGTACGGATTCTCGGTGGTTTCAGAGTTTTCGTGGTGATTGTGGTGTTCGTGGCTCATGCACCCAGGATGAACGACCTTCCACAACTCACGCAACCATCTTTGCCGAAACAGCAACTTCTCCATTTCGACGCTCTGCTAACGTCACGCTTCGTGGCAGGTGGATTTCCCGTGTTTCGTCTCTACTGCAACTCAGAGGGCTCACACGTTTTGTGTTGTGCGCATTTCCCCGAGTTCAGCGGTTCGAACGCGGACGAAGAGTTCACCACTCAGCAGAGTTTCGACCGCGCAGTCGAGAAGATGCTGCGCGAGGCGTCCTTCGAACCGACAACCCTGACGTTGGTGGGCGAGCAACAGGGATATCCAGTCGGAGACCACCTGTTCGATGCGACGGTTCCGCGAACCGGCAGAGTCTCCTTTGCCTTTCAAGAAGCCGGACCGCCGTGGATCGTTCTCGGCCTCGATGTTTCTTCTGAAAAATTCTGGTCCGAGATCGACGAAGACGAAGATCTCCTCGCCCTCGGCCCGATCTCTCCGTTGACGTCGGTCCCTGCCGTTGTACTCACTGCGGCCGGGTGGCCACGGCAAAATGACCTCGACTCACCGTGACCTGAACTGGTTCATCACCCCGGTTCTCGTGAGATCGAACAAAAATCGGCATGATTTTCGTGAAGATCGACCGAGATGCCCGTCACGTCCTACGCCAAGATTTAGCGGTCACACTCGACCGCGCCCTCTCGAACTTCGCTCGGGCCCTGGCTCCTTCACGGAGGCACAATGAAACACCGCTCTTATCCGGCACTTGCAACGGCCGCGGGGCTCGCACTCGTGTTGTCGGCTTGCAGCTCGGGAGGCACGTCCTCGGGCTCCGACGGCGGTGAACCTCTGACAGACGGAACCTTCCGTTATGCGTTGCAAGCCGATCCGGGTGCACTCAACCCGATCATGTCCGGCTCCGCGGCAACCGCTGACATCTCGAGGCTGGCCTACGACTCCCTGGTCTACCAGGATCCGGACACCAGTGAATTCAAACCGTGGTTGGCAGAGAAATGGGAAGAGACGCCGACCTCCGCATCCTTCACCATCCGCGAGGGAGTGACCTGTACCGACGGGTCGACGCTGAACGCGCAGACCGTCGCGAACAACATCAACTTCGTGGCCGATCCGGCCAACGGTTCACAACAACGCGGCACTACGGTCCCCGTAGGCGCTTCGGCCACTGCCGATCCCGCGACCCGCACCATCACGGTCACCACTCCGGCGCCGAGCCCCTTCCTCCTCCTCACGGTCAGTCGCCTCCCGATCATGTGCGACGCCGGACTCGCGGACCCGACCGCCTCGAACAAGAAGTCTCTCGGTTCCGGGATGTTCGAAGTCACCGAAGTCGCCGCCAACGACCACTACACGTTCGAGCGTCGTGACGGCTACAACTGGGGCCCCGACGACACCACCTCCGACACACCAGGTGTCCCCAAGACCGTCATCGCTGTCATGGCACCCAATGTCAGCACCGCCGCAAACCAGCTTCTCTCCGGCGAACTCAACGCATCTCCGATCGCCGGTCCGGACAAGGACCGGATCGAAGCCGCCAATTTCGCCTCGATCAATCGCCCGATGCCGTCCGGTCAGATGTACTTCAACCAGATCGCGAACAATCCCACCAGCGATCCCGCCGTTCGCAAAGCACTCATCCAGGGAGTCAATCTCGACGATCTGGCAGAAGTTATCACTGCCGGCCAGGGCACCCGCGCAACAAGTCTCGTCGGTGTAGAGCCCCGCGCCTGCGTGTACGACTCCGTCACCGGCAACATTCCGGACTACGACGTCAGCGCAGCGAAGGCAACCTTGGACGCGGCCGGCTGGACCGCCGGGTCGGACGGAAAACGAAGCAAAGACGGAAACCCGTTGACACTCCGCCTCTTCTACGCAGGAGGCGAAGAGGCTCGCAGCGCAGCAGCCGAACTCGCTCAATCTGCATGGTCGGATCTCGGCGCAAACGTCGAGGTAACGGGAGCCGACCAGACCAAAGTTGTCGACGTCATGCTCAGCGGTAAAGACAACAATCAGTGGGACATCGCATGGATCCAGATCAACAATTCGATTCCCAGCGGGTTCACCCCGTTCTTCACCGGACCTGCTCCGGCAGCCGGTAAGAATTTCTCTTCGATCAACAACCCCGCCTACGAAGCAGCGGTGGCCAAGGCTTCCGGGTTGACCGGCGACGCAGCGTGCGCAGAGTGGGCAGACGCCGAGTCGCAGATCACCAAGACGGTGTCCGCGGTGCCGTTCGCGAATACGAACATGAGCTTCTACTTCAACAAGGCCGGGCTCGCATTCGGTAAGTCCTTCATCGGGTCTGCACTGCGTCTCTACCAGTAGTCCGATCGATCGAAACCCCTGTGGCAACGAGATATGTCAGATCAGTGCGATCTGACGTATCTCGTTGCCACACCTATCGTCTCGTTGTCCAGCTCGACGTAGGTCAGCTGAGGAATCGTGGACGCAAGTTCCGTGAAAGACCACTTCGCAACGTTCTCGAATGACGGACGGAAATCGAAAATCTCCGGCCAGACACCGCTCGCCAATCGCTCGGCGCACCGATCGACGGACTCGTCCAGAGCGTCCGTGTCGACAAACCATCCACGTTCGCCGAGTTGGTCGTCCTCGAACGAGAACCCGACTCGCATCGTCACGCGAAATCCCTCGGCAGGCATCAGCGGCGGCAAATTCTTTGCGTCCCGCACGGGTGCCGGAAGCCCTTGCCTCACAGCGAATGTACGACGGATCTCGATGCTGAACATGACGACCACGGTATCAATGTTCGTCGAGCACAGTTCTACGAGCGAACGAGCCTCGCAATCGCGTCGGTCGCTTCCTTCACCTTTGCCTCCGCCTCGGGACCACCGTCAACGGCAGCTTTGACGACGCAGTGGCTGATGTGGTCCTCGAGCAGCCCCATGGCCACCGCGTGGAGAGCCTTGGTCATCGCCGAAACCTGCGTGAGAATGTCGATGCAGTACTTGTCCTCGTCGACCATGCGCTGCAGGCCGCGGGCTTGACCCTCGATGCGACGCAGGCGCCCTAGGTAGTCGTCCTTGGCGGTGATGTAGCCGTGGGAATCACCCGTGCAGCACACATCGCCGGTCGTATCATTGCCCGGGGCACTGCTTGGAGCGTTGCCCACTTCTGTCGCTTCCGACATTCGATGTCCTCCTGTTCGTCAACGCGTGACTTCGCAACAATTCTCGTTACCGGGGCGATGTGCGGTTACTCTTCGACTTCCGTTGTCTTGCAGAGCAATCACTGCGCACATCGCCACGCATTTCGCTACTGCACGAACAGATGGGTGCATGGTGATCGCCCATGCCCGTTTTCCCGTTGCTGCGAAACTCATTCGGTCTCAGTGCCCGTGGTGCGAGTGGCTCGAGTGTTCGGCCCCAGGCGTGGTCGCATTGTCGGCAGTCAGAGTGAATTCCGCCGTACGCACCACTTCGCCATGTTTGAAGTCCAGGAACAACCGGTAGTCCTCAGCGCTCGGCATGTTGGCGTAGAAGGTGATTGCCGGTCCAGCCGGCGTGACACCGTCACCCGGATGACCATCCGGATGCACATGGAGATAGGCGAGGTCGGAGGCACGCAACGCGACCAGATGCCCGTACGCGGCAAGGTAGGGCTGCAAGTCTGTGACCGGGATTCCGTCACGACTGACCGAGAGCGTGAGCTTCGATGTCTGGCCGGCATGGGCCGCGCCTTCGAGAGAGACGGTATAGCCGTCGACCGTCGTGACGGCAGCAGCGGCGGGCAACGGCCGAGGATCATAGGACCCGGCGACGCGTACATCCGCACTCAGCGTCATTCCGTCACCCCCGTCCGGGGTGAAGTCAGCGAAGACTCGGTAGTCTCCCGCGTGATCGAAATCGACTGACACACGCCAGTTTCCGTTCTCGTCCAATTCGGGATGCACGTGTTGGAATCCGGTCAGGTCCAGACCGACCACGATCAGATGCAACTGCTTGTCGTGGGTGTCGGTGTACCTGGTCAACGGAGTTCCAACCGAATCCAGGATCCGGAACTGCAAGGGGACATGGCTGCCGACGGCCGCCTCCGACGTTGCCAATTCCAGTGTGTAGCCGTTGCCGCTGAACATCTTGCCCTCCAAAGTTTGGGTCGGCAGCACTTCCGTTGCCGTCTGCGTCGGGTTCGACACTCCTTGAATTCGAACCTGTTGCAATTTGTACCATACCCCCCTAGGGTATGCAACGAACTACTCGAACACCCTGAATTCGCTCGAAGGAGATCCGATGCGCATCTACGCAGAGCGCCGGCCGAATGAGTTCCAAGAACAGCATTTCCCCGCGCACCTCAACGAAGCGCTGCGCCGATGTCGCCCAGGCCCGCTTTCGACACCCCCTGACCACACGAGCATCATCTATACCCCGTACAGGTAAGGAACTCAGAATGTCCACACAACCGAAATCCACCCGTAAGTGGTGGGCGTTGGCGTTGATCGCCGCCGCTCAGTTCATGGTCATCATGGACACCTCGATCATCGGTGTCGCTCTCCCCCAGATGCAGAGCGATCTCGGCTTTTCCCAGGAAGGCCTGACCTGGGTCTTCAATGCGTACGTCATCGCATTCGGTGGGCTACTCCTCCTCGGCGGCCGCCTGTCCGACCTGTTCGGCGCCCGCAGAGTGTTCTCCGCTGGTTGGCTGATCCTGCTGATCGGTTCCGTTGTCGCCGGTGCCGCCGGTAACGTTGCCGTCGAACTTGCGGGCCGCGCCGTTCAGGGTGCCGGTGCCGCACTCATCGCACCATCGGCGCTCACCTTGCTGATGATGCTGTTCGGCAGCACGCAGAAAGAGATGACCAAGGCGCTGTCCATCTACGGCGCTGCCGCCCCGGCAGGCGGTACGGCCGGAGTGTTCCTCGGCGGCGTCATCACCGAATACACCAGCTGGCCTTGGGTGTTTTACCTCAACATTCCCATCGCCGTCATCGCGCTGATCGCTACTCCCCTCCTGATGCCGAACGCACCGGCACGTACCGGGTCGATCGACTTCCTCGGCGCACTCGCTGTCACCGCAGGTCTTGCTGTCGGAGTCTTCGGCATCGTCAGAGCACCTGATGTCGGATGGGGATCCGGGCAGACGTGGCTGGCGCTCGCCGTTTCGGCCGCTCTGTTGGGTGCATTCGTGTTGATCCAGTCCAAGCGTCGGGAACCTCTGGTGCGTCTGGGAATCTTCAAGGCGCCCAACCTCGGTGCCGCGAACATCGCTCAGCTCGTCCTCGGCGCTGCCTGGATACCGATGTGGTTCTTCCTGAACCTGTACCTGCAGCAAGTGCTCGGATACAGCGCCTTCCCGGCCGGTGCGGCGCTGCTGCCGATGACGATCTTCGTCATGCTCGGCATGGTCGTCGTGGCACCACGGGCCATGGCACGCTTCGGTGCAAAAGCGATGATCGTGACCGGATTGCTGGTACTGGGAATCGGTTTGGGTTGGATGTCGTTGATCCGGCCCACCGGCAACTTCTGGGTCGACGTACTGCCGGCGTCGCTCGTGGCTGCGGCAGGTATGACGCTGGCGTTCATTCCCTCACTCGGTACGGCGATTTCGGCTGCACGCCCGGAAGAGGGCGGATTGGCCTCCGGCATCGTCAACGTCAGCTACCAGGTCGGCTCGGCTGTCGGCCTCGCGGTGATGACCGCGATCGCAGCAGTGTTCGGCGCTGATCAACTCGGTGACCTGACGGAGTTGACGAACGGTTTCTCCGCCGTGTTCCTCGGAGCAGCCGCCATCGCAGTGGTTGGCGCAGCAATCACCGCGGTCGTGATGCGGTCGACCAAGGTCGACGATCCTCGAACCGTTCAATCCACCGTCAATTCTTGACCAACTCCGGTGGTGGGTTCGGCCGGCTGTCACCAGCCGAACCCACCACCGGCGGAACCACTTAGGACTCGTTATGCCGCGCCTTGCATCTCTCACGCCCACCACCGCTGTCGGTGCATCTAAAGACCTTCTCGCCGAACTCGTCAACCGTCATGGACAGGTCGGTGACATGGTCGCGGCGATGGCTCATTCGCCCGCCGTACTGGGTGGCTATCTGCAACTCAGCCGGGCAATGAAGCGAGCGAAACTGAGCCGCAAGATCACCGAGCGAATCTCGATCGCCGTGCAGGTCCAGCAAGGTTGCGCTGTTTGCCTCGAAGCCCACGTTGCCGCCGCGCACGCCAACGGCGTCGAGGCGGACGAGATCGAGCGTGCCCGCGCGGGCACGTCCGCCGATCCTGCCATCGCGGCAATGATCGACCTCGGACTTCGCGTCTATCGGGAGCCTGCCTCGATTTCAGACGAACACATCGCGGGCCTTCGAGCGCACGGCTACGGTGATCGCGAGATCGCCGACGTCGTCGGAATCGTCGCCCTCAATGTCCTGACCGGAGCTTTCAATCTTGTCGCGGGAGTGAAACCAGATGAACCGGACCGCTAGGACCGCACCGGAACGGAACAGCATGCGTCTGTTCTTGATTCGCGACTATCGCCTGCTCTTCAGCGCCCAGATCATCGCGCTGTTCGGCACCGGATTGGCGACGGTTGCGCTGGGTCTACTCGCCTACGAACTCGCTGGGCCGAGCGCCGGAGCTGTGCTGGCCACCGCGCTGACGATCAAGATGTCCCTGTACGTCGTGATCGCTCCACTCGCGGCGGCGTACGTCGACCGGTTGCCGAGACGGGCTTTCCTCGTTGCCCTCGACGCCCTTCGTGCAGCGGTCGTGATCGCATTGCCCTTCGTCAGCGAGATCTGGCACATCTACGTGCTGGTAGGCGTTCTCCAAGCTGCGTCGGCAGCGTTCACTCCCACGTTCCAAGCGGTCATTCCTGACATCGTGACCGACGAGGCCGATTTCACCCGCGCACTGTCGGCATCGCAGGTCGCTTACACTATGGAAAGCCTGCTCAGCCCTGTTCTTGCCGCAGTCGCACTGTCCTTCATGACATTCAACCTGTTGTTCGTCGCCACCTCCGTGGGCTTTGCGGTCTCGGCACTGCTCGTGCTGGCCACCCGAATCCCCAACGCTCGCCGGAGTACTCACCGCAAGGCGTGGGATCGGATCGCGTCGGGGGTGCGAATCTTCGTGACCACACCGCGACTGCGCGGCATCATGGCACTCAATCTCGTGGTGGCAGCAGCCGGTTCGATCGTCGTGGTCAACACCGTCAACTACGTCCGCGACGAGCTCGGTGGAACCCAATCCGACGTGGCGTGGATGCTTGCCGCGTCAGGCACCGGCACGTTGGTGACCGCGCTGCTTCTTCCACGCGTTCTCGACAGAACCGCTGAACGCACTGTGATGACAGCGGGTTCCGTTGTCCTGGTCGTCAGTGCCAGCGCGGCAGCAGCCCTCGCCGTGGCCGGTGTATTCACGTGGATGCTCACTGCCGCAGTGTGGGCACTCGTCGGCGCCGGGATGGCCATGATCGTCACGCCGACCGGAAAAGTACTTCGGCGCTCCGTCGACCCCGCAGGTATACCGGAGGTATTCGCAGCCCAGTTCTCCCTGTCGCACCTTGCCTGGCTTGTCACCTATCCGATCGCCGGATGGGTTGGTTCGAGCGCGGGATTTGCGGTCACCTGGAGCATCCTTGCAGCGCTTGCCGCAGTGGGAGCCGTTGCAGGATTTGCACTTTGGCCTCGGGAGACAGTTGCTGAATTGCCCGGACAAGCGACGTACGAAACCACGCGAGGCGAATGCACCTTGGCGGCCACCCAGTGCGCGTGCGCTCGCACCGTCTGATGTCGACGGTCTGCCCGAACCCCGATTGGGCCTCAACGAAAGTGGTGGTGCAGCCATCGCCTGCACCACCACTTTTCGCTCAGCTCACGTCAGCGTACTTCCGCGGATTTGCGTCGAATCGAGGACCACAACCCTTGCAGCAAAACCAGTACCGATTACCTTCGTAGTCACGGAACAGGCCTTCCGCTTCGGCACGCGCCTTTTCGATCACACTGCCGGGCATGACCCGACATTCGACGAGTTCACTACTGCCAGAGTTGAGTAGGTCTTTCCCACCGGTCGGCATCGCCGTACCGACAGTGCCTACAGCGCCATTGGCGTCGGCCTTCGGGGTATTTCCACAGCCACAACTACTCATTGGGATTCCTGTTCTTTTGCTGGACGGATGTGGCCCGGAAAGCGAGCCCGACACAACCACCAATATACCCCCTATAGGTATATTGGAGATAACTTGAAGGTCTGCGCGTACAGCACCTCGACACATAAACCATTGCAGGAGAACGAATAATGCGTCCCCAGTCTCGGATCACCTACAGCATCATGACACAAGAAGAATTATACCTACTGGGGGTATAGGGTAGGTCTGGCATCGGCCATCCATGTCCGCGAGGTCGTCGACGAAGAGGCGCAATGAAGAACTGGAAAGCAATCGGCAGCAGCCGATTCGCCGTAGTTGGAGCTTTGCTGTTGGTCGGCGCGCTCTGGGGAAGCTCGTTCCCCCTCGTTGCTGTGGCAGCACCAACACTCGGCGCCGTCGGCACGACGCACGGCCGCTTCATTGTTGCAGCGTTGGTTCTCGCACTGATAACGGCTTCCAGCAGATCGACCTGGCGCGCGGTCGGTCACCGGTTTTCTGCATTCCTACTGCTGGCAGCCCTCAACGTCGCTGGGCCCCTGACGCTTGTCGCAACTGCGATCGTCGGCCTCAACTCGTCGACGGCGTCGATCCTGAATGCCACGACGCCGATGTTCACCGTATTCGTCGCCGCTTTCTGGCTTCGACAAAAGATCACCTGGCGAAAACTCTCGGGGGTCGCGATCGGCATCGTCGGCGTCTCGGTGCTCGTCGGTGGAATTCCGTCAGCGATCGACAGTCACGCAATGCTGGCCATTGGCGCATCTTTGACCGCGGCGCTGCTGTACGCAGTCGGAGGTGTCTACGCACGAAAGTCGTTCCAGGACACTCCACCGATGACACTGGCCCTCGGACAACAACTTGCCGCGGTTGCCCTATTGATGCCCGTGTCCGCCGTCGCTCCCCCACCGGGGCCCATAACCGTCGGTCCACTCATCGCCGTGGCAGCCCTGGGGCTGGGGGCTACCGCCGGTGGCTACCTGGTCTACTTCTGGATAATTCGTCAGGCGGGTCCAGTCGCGGCATCGGCCGTCACTCTTCTCGTTCCGATTTCGGCATCAGCCATCGGAGTGCTGTGGTTGAACGAGCCTGTTACCTTCGCGCTCGTTGGCGGTCTTGTCATCATTCTTGCCGGAGTGGGCTTGCTCCTGGATCTTCCGCCGACGCGAGATCCATTGCGCAGGGTTGCCCCGGGGCGGGCGGCTAGCGCGGACAAACGGCCGGTCAGCGGCTGATCGGAGCCGTCCAAAGTCCGACCAGCGCGTCGACGAGGTCGGTCGTGAAGTCCTCCCATGACGTGACCGCTTCCGGCCCCTCTTCGGCAAGCGTGCGCTCACGTTCGGCGAACATGTGCACGATCGCATTGCGTCCGATGTCCGCGCGGGCGCGTCGAACACTCATCGGCATGTCGGCCAGACAGTCAGAGAGTCCCCGAAGCGTCTCCTGCAGGGTGGGCGAGGCCAATACCTCGTCGTAGACGATTTTCCGCAGGACCGGGTCGGTGAGAATCTGTGCACTGAACCGCGCGTACCAAGTCGGGCCACCCATTTCGGCGTAGTGATCGGTCGACGCCCGAACCAGACACGAAATCCAGTCACGAACGTTTGTGGACCCTTCGATCTCACACAGCAGTTCGCCACGCTTCTTCTCGACCTGCTGGGAATGCTTGTTCACGATCGCGCGGACCAGATCGGTCTTGGTCCCGAAGTGGTATCCGACGGCTGCATTGTTGCCCTGACCTGCCGCTTCACTCACCTGGCGGTTCGAAACCGCGAAGACTCCGTGCTCGGCGAACAGCTGCTCGGCGACGGCGAGAATGCGGTCTCGGGTTGCAGCAGAGCGCGCGGAATTTGCGGCGCCGCCGACGTCGGCCGACGCGTCCTCAGTCCTCGTAGTCATGGACACCATCATCCTCGACCATCCGAAGCTGCTCGGCACCGGAGATATTCGTCACGATCGGAGGCGCACCCTTCCGTTAAGTCAGTCACTTGATTTAACTTTAGTTCAATCAACTGACTTAAACCATTATTCGTTCTTCCTCCGATGGAGTTACCGCAATGTCGTCAACCACTTCTCCACCACCGACAACGCCGCCACAGACAACGAAGTCGCCAGCCACCACCGCAGTGGTGGCTGTTCTGGCGTTTTCCGGCATCGTCGTCTCGCTCATGCAGACGCTGGTCATCCCGATCATCCCGCATCTGCCCGAGTACCTGAACGCGCCGGCGTCCGATACCGCGTGGGCTGTGACCGCCACGCTGCTCGCCGCCGCCGTCGCCGTCCCGACCATGGGCCGCTTGGGCGACATGTTCGGCAAACGCCGTCTACTCCTGATCAGCATGGCGCTGTTGGTAACCGGTTCGGTGGTCGGAGCACTCAGTTCGAGCGTTATCCCCCTCGTTGCCGGCCGAATCCTGCAGGGTCTTGCTGCCGGCGTCATCCCGCTCGGTATCAGTGTGATGCGCGATGTACTTCCGCCCAAGAAGCTCGCCGGCGCTGTTGCGATGATGAGCGCTTCGCTGGGAGTCGGTGGCGCTCTGGGGCTTCCGATCGCGGCTTTGATCGCCGAGTACGCCGACTGGCACGTCCTGTTCTGGGCGTCAGCCGTGCTCGGCGCGCTTGCGGCCGTTCTTGTTGTCGTCCTGGTCCCCGAATCGGCGGTTCGCACAGGAGGCACGTTCGATTTCGGCGGAGCAATCTCACTCTCAGCCGCCCTCATCGCTCTGCTACTCGCAATTTCCAAGGGTGGCGACTGGGGTTGGACGAGCACGCTCACGCTTTCCCTGTTCGGCGCCGCGATCCTGATATTCGGATTCTGGGCATGGTGGGAACTACGCACCCCCAAGCCGCTGGTGGATCTACGCGTATCCATCCGCCGCCAGGTGCTCTTCACCAACCTCGCATCCATCGTGTTCGGATTCGCGATGTTCGCCGCCAGCATGGTCTTTCCCCAGGTAGTCCAGTTGCCTGAAATCACTGGTTACGGCCTCGGCGGTTCGATGCTCACCGCAGGTCTGGTCATGGCTCCCTCCGGCATCATCATGATGCTGATCTCTCCGCTGTCCTCACGCATCACCAATTCGCACGGCCCCAAAGTGACGCTCATGCTCGGCGCCATTGTGGTCGCAATCGGTTACGGCATCGGCATTTTCGCCATGCACTCGATTTGGGAACTGATCGTGATCGCAGTGATCATCGGCGCCGGTACCGGTATGGCTTACGGCGCAATGCCCGCTCTCATCATGGGGGCTGTTCCTCCGTCCGAGACCGGTGCAGCCAACAGCTTCAACACTCTGATGCGCTCCCTCGGTACATCATTCGCCAGCGCCATCGCGGGTGTCGTCATCGCCCAGATGACCATGTCCGTCGGTGGGGCAACGCTGCCGTCGGAGAACGCTTTCCGCGTCGTCATGGCCCTCGCTGCCGGATCCGCCGTCATCGCACTCGTCCTGGCCGGTTTCCTCCCTCGGTTCAACGGCTCGAACTCCCGCAAGGAGATTGGTAGCCAGCACACCGATACGTCCCCGACCACGTCGAAGGAATCCGTCCCGACGCACTGAGCAAGTGCGCAACACACACAGCACGGCCCCGGCGGAGTCCAACTCCGCCGGGGCCGACGCGTTTCACACATTTTGCGGTTGATACACCTGCAGACGACCGTTTCGTGACATGCTCCGTTGAGATGGGTGCTCGTTCGATACTCGGGGAAAGGATGCCGCGATCGCCGCTCCTCGTGCTGACGTCGCCCTTGCCGTCGCCGCTGCTGCCGTCCTGGGCATAGGCGTCGGTGTTCTTCTTGCCGATGTCGTCGCCGGCCTGGCTGCAGGTGCCGGTGCTGCAGTGGTATTTCGGTTTGCACTTCGGATGATCAATACCCGAAAGTGAGCGTTTGCCGAGGGTCCTACTTCAGGACACGGATCGCCGAGCCCGGAAGGATTCCGCTCGACGGCGGGTAGATCGACGTTGCGCCGTTGAAGAACATGTGAGCGGGAGTCGTGGATACCGGCAGCAGGTCGATGTCGTTGAACAACGCGCGCTCACTTTCCTCCCAGACCTTGCAGGACTCGTCACCGGGAAGAAGCGAAGCCTCAGTGGACAATTCGATGTACGTCTTGTTGTCGAGGGAAGCGAAGTTCACTCCTTCAGGTTTGGGCGGGCCGGTGAAGTACTTGGCAAAGATGCTCGGCGTATCACTCCCCAGCGTCAAACCGATGGAAACGTCCCACGACGACAGGTCGGTGGTGCTGAATGTGTTGGCAATGACGAAACTGTAGTCGCCGCCGGTCAGTTTCACCTTCGCGCCCAGTCCTTCCCACTGTGTTGCTACGTATTCCGCGGCGGCAGAGTTTGTATCGCGTGAGTTGTTGAAAATTACGTTGAGGGCAAGCGGTCGACCGTCCTTCGTCAGGAGGCCGTCGGGACCCGCCTTCCAACCTGCGTCGGACAGCGTTTTCTTTGCTGCATCGACGTCGAAATCGGGGATCGTCCCTTCGACACTGTTGTAGTCGCAGGCAAGGGGTTCCGAAACCGCGAGGGCGCGTGCACGGGTTCCTTTACCGCCGGTGGTGATCTCGGTGTAGTCGTCCAGGTCTACTGCCTGCACAAGGGCCTGCCGTACAGCACGGTCTGCCGTGGGTAGGGCCGCGAAATGATTGAAGATGAACTCGCCGGACAACGTGGTGTAGGTCTTCGAATCCAGACCCGCTGCCAAGACTCGTTCCTCGTCCGAACCTGTCACCGCCGCGGCATTCACTCCACCGGTGAGAACAAGATTCGCCGTCGTACTCGGATCGGTGACAATCTTGATCGTCACTGTCTTCGGCACCCCGAGAGTGTCGGAAGTGGTCTCACCGTTCGGACTCCAGGTGTAACCGTCGCGGCGTTCCATCGTGATGTGATCGTTGGGAACAACTTCGGTGACCTTGAACAGACCCGTTCCGTTACTACTCGAACGGATACTGGCCGGGTCTTCGAGCGTCGCAGCGCACGGAAGCCGCATCGATCCTATTCGGGAGAGCAAGAAGGGTGCCGGTTCGGCTGTCGTGACCGTCAGTTCGTCACCGTCCGCGGACGCGACCGTCGACGACGGCACGGTGGATCCTCGTAGCGGTGAAGCGTTTTCAGGGTCCATGACCCAGTTGATGTCATCGGCTGCGGTCTGCGCGGTGAAGGAAGTGCCGTCGGCACAAGTGACGCCCTTCTTGAGCACGAACTTCAGCGTGTTTCCTTCTTCACGCCAACTCTCCGCCAGATACGGACGCACCGTGCGGGTTTGCGCATCGATGTCGATCAACGAATCGTACGAGTACGCGTTCACGATCTGAGTCGACGTAAGGTTGGTGATCAGAGGGTGCAGATTTCCGGGATCGGCGTTGATGACAGTCGTGAAACTGCCGTCCTTTGCATACTCACCGACCGAACCTTCGGGGCCGGATGCGCCGCCACACCCGGCCAGAGTGAATACGCCAACGCTGATAACTGCTGTCGCGGAGACAGAACGGGCTTTCATACGAGCCGCCATCTACTAGGAGTTGCCATGGCGACAATCGTGCGGGACTGACGTGGTCTGTATCTCGTTGAAGTTCCCCATACAGTCGGCCGTACTCTGTTCGATTGTCACTATCGACCGGGCAATCGCAGACGCTAAGTACGACGCCATCGTTGACGACTAAGTACGACGCTGCCGTTGACGGTGATTCGCGACGTTGATTCGGTTGCCGCACAACGCCGGCATGCAGTAGCGGCGTCGCCCTCCCCGGCTCGTATCGACAAACACCCCGTTGCACGTCGGCGATGCGCATGGGCGGAATCGTTCGTACCCCAATGTGCGCAGAGTCCCCAGCAACGAGAAGCCGATCAACAACGCAAGCTCACCCGTGAGATCGATTCTTCTGTCCGGTACCGCATTCCATCGATAGTCGTACTGGGCATCAGGCACGAGTCGAACGTGATGCGGGACAGTCTGCAGGAGTTGATCAGTGCGATCAACGAGCTCATCAGAAGTCGGAGCATCGAGAATCGAACGAATCTCCTCTCTGAGTGCCTGCACGTCGGCAAGTTCACCGCTGGTAAGCCGACGCCCGTTGCGGAGCGCATCCGGCGAGAGTCCATGTTCATCCAGTAGATCGTGAAGCGCCTGGGGGTCAGCCAACGCGTCACCTGCCTCCACCCAGACCCGGGGCGAGGTGTTGACCAGGTCGGTCGCGAACGACGCACCGACGACGTAATCGTCTAAAACTACTTGCATCCCTTACCGCCCTGCCTTACCGTAATTGAATAACCCAACTTTACACCTTACGGAGGCAGCGGGATGGAACATTGCGCAGACCACAGACTGCCCGAGATACTCCGAGACACTCATCACCGATTGCGCCGCGCCGGCACCGTGGCATCGGAGACGCCTGTCGTCGCTGCCGATCTCTACTGGTCGATCGGCGCGCTCGCCCAGTGCCTGACCGCGATGGACGAGGTCATTTCACAACTTGGAATCAATGCCCGAAAGCAGTTGCGAGCTGGAAAGTTCGACGTCCAGAGCGGACCGTTCGAAGGAGAGCCCGACGCCGCCTTACTCACCGCAGTTCTTGCGCTCGCCAGAGCATCGAGTAGTTGCGAACCGGTTCAGGCGGCAATCGGCAACGCTCAGATCGCGGTGAGCGATCTCGTCGTCGCGAGGACTACCAGCGCCTGACACTCGGGCGGGCCACCCGCCCCAGTAGAGACTGTATGGTTGGTTTTCGGCATCCGCCGAGAGCGTCGAACAGCAGGGACCGGGTTTTCACTGTGAGTACAGGGACATCAACGATCTACGAGGACAGGACCGTCCGAATCGACGATCAGGGCGTCACGATCCGCCACTATTACTTCCCGTTTGTCAGCAAGTTCGTTCCGTACTCACAGATCGAATCCGTCGACCTCGGAGTCATGTCATGGCTGAGTGGACGCTTACGAATTTGGGGAACAACAGATTTCAGCTCGTGGTACAGCCTGGATCTTTCACGCCCGTGGAAGGAGACCGCGGTGGTACTCACCCTCGCCGGCCGCGGAGCGCCTTCATTCAGCCCCAAGGACGGAGATCGCGTCGAGACCGAAATCCGCAGTCGCATCGGATCGCACGCCGCGAACTGACTAGCGAAACTCGGATTCGACGGTAACGATGTCACTCCAGTCGGTTCGACCGAACAACCGCGCCAGTGCAGTGAACAGAACGTCCGGGTCGATGACGCTCTCGGCTGAGTGCACACCGACCGGATCCCGAATCGTTCCGTCGGCCAGCCGGGACACCACCTGAGCAAGGCCGAGCGCCAAGGGGATTCCGGTTGCACCGGCCATGTCCGACAGTAACGCCGATACCGGTGAATCGTCAGCGATCCGTGCCACGACGCGCATCTCTCGACCTTCGCGCACCCCGGTCGCCGAGGCGAAAAACAACGGCAAGGATCCATGACCGGCACGCGTGAGCATTCGAGGCGCAGCACGGATCATCCGCCGGAGCGAGGGCTTGCCCAATTCTTCAGCAGCCGAGTCGAGATCAATTCTCCCCTTGTCGATATCTGAGCGGAGAACGTCGAGAAACGCCACGGTTTCCGGTGTGATCACCATCAGATTTGCCGAATGCCCTGCAGGATTGATGGTCCGATGAAACATCACCGGCTCCGGATGCCCGACCACGTAAGCGTTCCCCCGACGTCCGCCGGGCAGTTCGAGTGCGATGGAACGCAACGGTTCTTCGTTGACGATTCGCCCCGCACGAACCACTGGAACCGTGCCGCTGATCTGCTGCATCCAGTGAACGGCCGCTGCACTCAATGTGTCCACCGACTCGTCCTCGCCCTCGACATCAACCGGCCAGGCTGTATACAGATCGTCGACCACGTCCAATCGCGAGACTGCCATCGCGGCCAGGAGGTTACTCATCCCGGGACTTGCGCCCATGCCGACTACCGCACAGATTCCGGCTCCCCTCGCGGCACAGTCCAATTCCAGCATGTCGACGGCCGGCTCCCAGTCGTCGCAGATGTCGAGATAGTGAGTCCCGGTCTCGATCGCTGCCTGGAGAATGCCGACGCCGAAACGGAAGAACGGTCCGACCGTATTGACGACCACGTCTGCGCCGTCAAGCAATTCACGTAGCGTGCGACCGTCCGTGACGTCGATGCTGCGCGCCTCGACTTCCGCTGACGCCTGCGCCAGTTCAACTGAAAGACGCTTCGCAGCATCGATATCGCGATCCGCGACTACTACCTTGCCGATTCCCGGCAATGTTGCGGCCAGACGAACTGCTGCCGAGCCCATGGCACCGGCACCACCCAGTGCGACAACCGTGATTCCGTCAGCCATGAATTCCCTCCAAAAATGCAGTCTGATCCGCTAGATAGCCGGGAGCGAAGATCGAACGGGGAGCAAGAACGGCCACCAGAGCCGACATCAATTCCGAGTCTTCGAGGTCCTTCTCCACAATCGAGTGAGTGGCGTCGGGGTACTTCTTGACCACCAGTTGCCCTGGCGAGTCGAGTAATTCGCGGTACACCCTTTCGGTATCAGCCACGTCGACGTTGACGTCTTGTCCGCCGATGATCAAGAGCACCGGAACCTTCACGGTTTCGAGATCGGCTCGCGCATCCGAGAGGTAGTTCTTTCGGATGAAGTTCCACCGGTCTTCGGTGAGACCGTCGGCCTCGCCGGAGGCCACGAGATCGTCGAACGATGCATCACGGGCCAACTGATCCAAGTTCTTCGCACGATCGACCCGCGCTTTCTCGAACTCGTCGGCCGACGCATTTCTCTCGGAAAGTTCGGCTAGGGTATTGAATTCGCCTTGTTGGAGCCAGTTGATCGCGGGACCCACGGCAATGACGAACGCTACGTCCGGGTCGAGGTTCACCACCTTGGGCATCACCCACCCTGCCTGGCTTGCACCCCACAGACCGATACGAGACGGATCGATATCCGAACGTCCCCGCGCCCACTCGATTGCCGCTTCCGTTTCTGCCGCGCGATCGTCCATGCTCTGGTCGAGCCAATTGCCCGGTGCCCCATTCACCCCCGGCTTGTCCCAGGAGAGTGACGCGTACCCCGCCTTTGCGAACGCCTCCCACACCGGTCGATAGAACGTCTCATGTGTTGCATCGACCGGGCCGTCTCCGTGGACGAAAACCACGAGCCCGAAGGGACCGTCACCGTGTTCGGGCAGTGCAAGGACTCCCTGGAGCGGCACCGATCCCCCGGTGATCGTCACTTTTTCCTCACGGATGTCATAGGTGTTCTGGTACAGCGTCCAGCCCACCAGAGTCGCGATCAGAACAACGACCACCGCCAGGGAAGTAACCATCCACCTGCGTAAACGAGGCTTACTTTTGCCCTCGCTCATCGATTCCGCTGCCATCTTCCCGCCCTAACGTACGAATTTGAAACGATCGTATTGCATTCGATAGTACAGTTGTGGGCGAAGATGTCGAGAAGCGAGGAAAGGACATGGCGATGACCGACAGGGACGTCGATGTACCCACGAGGATCTTGATCGAGGGACTACTGCGCACGGACGGAACTGTCGACGGACGCACCCTTTATGCCACCGCCGACGCCCTCGACAAAACTGATCAACAGGTTCGGCTGTGCATCAAGCGGTTGGTCACCGAGGGGAAGTTCACTCAGGAAGGTCGCGGGCGGCAGGCCACGCTACGAGCAACGCCGAAAGCCCTGCGCGAGATGGAACCCGACGTCGAATTCGTTCGGCTGGCCTATCAACAAGACCGCGACACTGTGACACCGTGGGACGGGTATTGGCACCTGGCCGGATTCGCAATTCCGGAGTCGTCACGGAAAGCGCGAGATGCGCTGCGCACCAGGGTCGTTTACCTCGGCGGCGCGCTCGTCCAGGGCGGTCTGTACGTCTCGCCGCACGCCTGGGAACCGTATATTCGCGATGCGGCCGCCGAACTCGACGTCGAACAGCACCTGTCTTCTCTCACCACTCGCGATTTGAAAGTGGGCATGCTCGAAGACCCCGTGGAAATTGCCGCGCAGTTGTGGCCACTGGACCAGATCGCTGACGGATACGAACGGCTACTCGACGTAGCGACCGCACGCCTGCGCAAACTGCAGAACAGTCCGGGTACCGATGCTGTCACGATGACCATCGAACTCGCGGCGGAATTCACGCGAGCCATGGAACCGGATCCGCTGTTGCCACCGGAACTACTGCCCACCAACTGGATCGGCACGAGGGCTCGGTCGATCACTGCGCAATGCTGGACGCTTCTGGCACAGGTGGACGGTGCCGACGAATTACCGTCGCTGTTCCACCTGTACGCAGATGCAATCGGTGACGATCAGGACGCAAGCGTGCGCTGACGGGGCGGCAGTCCGAAACGCCCGAGAACCTCGTCGACTGCGGTGGACGGTGTGACAAGTCCGCGATCCTGAAGCCACGGAATGGTGCTGTCCACCAGATGCTCGAGCGTGCGAGGCAATGCGAGAGGCAGCAACGTAACGCCGTCGGCGACCTCGGCAGCTCGGACATCGGCGATCAAACTGCCGAGACCGGAAGGCGTTCCGACGTAGTGAAGCGAAACGGGAACCCGCGGCGCCGTCAACGCGCTGTCCAACTGTGCAAGCTCTTTACGGGCGGAGCGAGCTTCCGGCGCGATCAGAATCTCGAGATCGACCAGTACTGCGACGCTGTCGGGATCGCGTCCTTCTTCGGCGACAGCAGCGCGTATCCGTGCACGTTCGAGCTGTGCCTCACGCAGGTCCGCAGCGCGAATCCGAACCACATTGGTAGGGAATGAAGCTAAATCGAGAGCCTTTTCGCCCTCGGTGAGGTCCACCCAGTAGTCGCCGCCGATGATGGGCAGGTTGCCGGGTGCGCCCTCAGCTGCCGGATGGTGACCGGATCCGGTCAACTCGACCGCTACGTGCAGAGAATGCGAAGCGCGTGAAGACATGTGAGACCTCCGAAAATCAGAAAAGTATGGGATGAGCGAGACGAATCGTCAGCCCGAACACATTCCTGACGAGGTGCGGCACAGATCGACATGGCGACGGCACCACTGACCGAGAGTGATGCTCACTCTCGAAGGGGTGGCGGGGAAATCCGCTGGTGCCATGGCTGCCATGCTAGTTGTCCGTTCGAGTTTTCGGGGACCGAGCTCAGCTCAGACGCACTCGGCTGCGCCGGCGTTGTCGTCTGCGGCTCCGAGGAAGGGGCGGGTCTCGGGCACGGGGTTCCACGCACCGGCAGTCTTGGCGTAGTTCCAATCACGCTGATTCGAAACCAGGATGTTCACGGCGTCTACCAACCGCGTCACGTCGTCCGAGCTGCTACCGAGGCCGAGGCTGGCGCGAACTGCACCGCCGGAGAGGCCGAGGCGTGCGAGAACCGGGTGTGCGCAGAAGCGACCGTCGCGAACTCCGATGCCGTGCTCGGCGGAGAGGAATGCGGCGATTTCGCCCGCTTCGAATCCGTCGACGGTGAAGGTGACGATTCCGACGGCGTCCGGTGCGTCATTCCACAGTCGCACGAGCGAGACGCCCTCGATGGCGGACAATCCGTCGGTGAGCTGGGCGGTGAGTGCCTTCTCGTGCTCGGCGATGACGTCGAAGTCCAGCGCGTGCAGGGTTTCGCATGCGGTCGCGATGGCTGCCGCACCGAGAACGTTGGGGGAACCTGCCTCGTGGCGGGCAGGCGCGCAGGCCCACTCCGTGGACTCGATGGTCACCTCACGCACGGCGCCGCCGCCGGCGAGGTACGGCTGAGCCTCGTCGAGCCAGTCACGGCGTCCGACCAGAACACCCGCGCCGAAGGGCGCATAGAGCTTGTGACCGGAGAAAGCGATGTAGTCGACGCCGCATTCCTGCAGGTCGATGCGACGGTGGGGAGCCAGCTGAGCAGCGTCGACGAGGATACGTGCGCCGCAACGATGAGCGATGTCAGCCAAGCGTGCAATCGGCAGGATCTCGCCGGTCACGTTGGAGGCACCGGTGATTGCGAGCAGCGCTGCAGGCTTGGTGCACAGTTCACCGATCAGACGCTCGATCGTCTCTTCGATGGTGTCTGCGGCGGTGACGATACGAGCGTCGTTCCACGGCAACAGGTTTGCGTGATGTTCGACGTCGAGGACGACGGTGCTGCCGGGAACGCACTGCGCAAGCAGGTTCAGCGAATCGGTGGTGTTCCGGGTGAAGACGACAACCTGATCGTCGGCACAGTTCACGAAACGAGCAACGGATTCACGAGCGTTCTCGTAGGTGAGCGTGGAGATCCGGGACGCATAGCCGGCACCGCGGTGGACGCTGGCGTATGTCGGCAGCAACTCGGCGATACGGTCGGTGACCTGGGCCAATGCCGGCGCACTCGCGGCGTAGTCGAAGTTGGCGTAGGAGCATTCGCCGCCCTGAACCAATGGAACCTGCAGGTCAGCACCCGAAACCTTGGCAATCGCGGTGGTGCGGCAGGTGTCGGCACTCAATACAGCAGTCATCGAAGACAATCCTCACGTTCAAGGACTCGTTCGTCGGGTGATGGCCCCGGAAGAGTCCGCGCTTGCCGCATTCGTTTTCGAACGCAGCCGGGTCGTCACCCGGAGCACCCCACCGCGGAGGAGGGTTGCCGACCAGCAAGCCGGGGCTGAACACTGGTACTCGTGACCTGGCAACGAGGATGGCAGGAACCTCCCGTGCTTGTCAAGACGAAGCCGCGAAGATCTCCGTCAGGGCGCGATGGTCCGGCAAGCAAGGTGGAGCGCGAGTCTCGTTTCCGGATCTGCGAGATCCACCGAGAGAAGGCGCTGAATTCTATCGATCCGACTCGATACGGTGTTGCGGTGCAAGCCCATTCGGGTTGCGGTGTGAGCCAGAGACGATTCTTCGTCGAGGTACGTCGACAGAGTCTCGAGCAACTCTCCATTCGAATCGCGTAGCGGCGCGAGCAGTGCCGCGGCTGCGGGCTGAAACGTGTCGGTTCGCGTCCACGCCAGCAGCAACTGCGCCAGACCCAGGCGGTCCACGTGCAGGAAGCGGCCTGTCTGCGACCTCGAACCCGCGAGCCGAGCGGCATCCCCGGCCTCAGACAGGGACGCACCGATTCCAGCCGGACCGTCGTGTGCGCGTCCCACACCGACCCAGGTCTCCATCGTGGGTTCCAACCTCGCCTGAGCTGCACGGATGCTCTCGGCGATCCTGGTGATCGACTCCGGTCGCGGCTCGCCCGGCAGAGTGGTCCACGCTGCCCAGCCGTCAGCCTGTTCCACGACATTGGCGCCGATTCCCTCGGCGGCGAGGGCGTCTGCGACCTCACTGCGCCTGGCCACCAGGTCGACCTCACCGACCGCCAGGACTTTGATGCCGATATGCCATCCGTCCAGTGCCCAACCCGCGTCGAGTGCGCGCCGGAGCAGTCCGGGTGTGGCGTCTGCTGACGTGTCGATCAGTTCACCGAGTAGCGCGCTACGCCGGCGCGCTTCACGCTCGTCGACCATGCGTGCAACGGCCAGTCGGTGCCCGGCAGCCAACGAGGCCACGTCGAGAACCACTGAGAGAGAAGCCTCTTCGACGCTTTGACGCACCGGGAGCAGCACCGCCAGCCAGGGCTCTCGGGCTGCGCCGGACATCACCGGGCACGCAATCAGGACCCCGCCGGAGTCCAATTCAACAGTGGTGGGCGCCCCGCGGCCCGACAACATACCGGCGGCTGCTCGATCAGCGTCGGACAACAAATCGGCGCCGGTCAGCGGGCGTCCGGACGCGTCCAGGAGGATGAACGAACGCTGAAATGTGTTCAGCAGCAACGACAGAAGATTCTCGACGCTTCCGCCGGCCCGCTGGCCCGCGTGTGTCGCCCGCAGTACCGCGTCGGCCATCACCGCCCGCGAATTCGAGAGAAGATCACGAAGATCCACGCTGAACTGCCACGGGTCGGATACTCCGAGCACCACCAGTCCGAGGCGATCGGCAAGCAACGAGAGATTCGCATCCTCCGCCGCAGTGCTGTGTACCGCGAGCACCCGGCAGCCGGTCGCCGCCGTGCGTCGAAGGAGAGCGTCGAATCTCCACTCCCCGACGTCGATTCGATCGAGAATCACCAGAACTGATCCTGCACCCGCCGCACCCGACACGGCCTCGGCTGACTGTGCCGATTCCCCGGTGAGCGCTCCCACTGTCGTCACGACGGGATCACCTTCGCCGGCAAGTCGATACAACCCGACAAAGATCGGGTTGTTCAGCAACGCCGACACACTCGCGCTCATTGCGCCTCCATCAGCACTGCGTCGTGGTCGATCCCGAAGGCCCGCGGGCCGACAACTTTCAACCTGCTCACATCTTCCGCCCACCACTGAGGGCCGGGCAGAACCAACACGGCCACATCTTGCCCCTGGTGCACTGATTCGCACGAGACGAAGGCACCGGTCCGGACGTCGAGCAACGTCACGATGTCCGGACATGTCGCAATCATCTCGCCGTCCGACGCGACGGTCAGGAACTCACTTTCGAATTCGACTCGTATCACCGCAGAATCGTGTTCGAGAATCACGTTGCCCCGACGATCGCCGGCGTTCGGGCGACTACGACGCACCGCACGCACCCGGCCTGTCCCCATTACTCGCCCCCCGGAGCTTTCGGCGATCTCCCGCCAACTGCCGAGGGTCCCGACGTGCTGACCCAGTTCATATGCTCGGGACAGAGTTCCCGGAATGCACGCCTCCTGCACAGTCCGCGCATCGATCGACGCGATCGCCAGAGCGCCCCAACCGCTGGTTCTCCCGATCAACGACCGCACTGCTACCTCGGCGCCCAGCACATCCACTCCGTCGACGACGGTAATGAGGCCGCCGGGCTGGGCGAGGGTGACCGGGCACAATTCCAACCCGGCCGCGGCGAGAGAGAAGTGATCGAGCCGCGGCATCGCTCGACCGAGCAGGTCCGCGTCGACCACGGGAATTCCCAACGCCAACGCCGCCGCAATGCCGGAAAGAGCGTTCAGCCCACCGCCTTCGAAAGTCATCACCGCGGTCGGACGCTTACCAGTCCACCGCGTCAAAGCTGCTGCAGTGTCGGCAAACTCATGCCCGGAGGGCAGTTGCTCCTCCAAAGCCAGGGCCGATCCGACGATTCCCACCGGCATGATCAGCGCCCCGGACGGCAACTGGTCCGGCGCGATGACTTCCACGGGCGTTGACGTGATCAGTGGACGCAGCATTTCCACGAACAGGCGTGGATCGCCGCCCCCACCGCAGCCCAAGACCACCGCCCCCGCTGCGATCGCGTCGAGGTCGGCCTCCCGGACCGCGTGCAGCCTGCTCACGGCTCGCTATTCTGCCAGTACAGGTTGCTCGAGTGTCTCCACCGGCAGGAACGGGCGATCGAGTCCGAAGCTTGCCGGGCCGAAGACCGCCAGTGCCTCCGGTGTTCTCATGATCGGCGGAGTCGCGATCCCGATGACCGCAACTCGCTGCCCGTACCGCAAGCCCTCGGTGGTGATGGGCTCGGCAGTGTCGGCCTCGACGATGCAGATAAGGTCTGGCACGATCGCCACCATTGCTCCGGATTGCACGGCGATCAGATTTTCGTTCTGGAATTGAACTTCCAGCTCTTCGTCTCCGACGCCGGCGATCCGCACCGAACCCCGAGCGAACCCCTCATCGGTTCGCCGGTCGACATCGATCACCTTGCCGTGAAAGAGAACTCGCCCGTATCCGTAAAGCGTGTCGGCGAGACCGTCCACCAGCGCCTGAACCGGGTCCACCCGCTGCTCACGTGAAAGCCTGATGGACCGACCGATGGCCAAGGCCAACGACAGAGTCCGTGGGATCGCCGTCCGCTTCACATCTGCACCCGTCATCGAGTACTGCGCGATATGCGCCATCCCACCGAACCTCGACGTCACCCCGCGAGCGAGGCCCTCCAATCTGCTGTTGTCACTGCCGGTGTCGAAGATCGCCACCTCGTCGTGCTCGTTCGCCATGGCGAGCGGACTCGCCGAAATCCCGTACACCGAGAAGGTTTCCATCTCGAGCTGAGGAAAGGCTCGTCCCATCCCGTCGGCGTCGACAACCGGCAGTCCGCGCCGCGCTGCCACCAGCAACGGAATCATCGAATTGATCCCGCCGCACTCCATCGGCATCGTGGCATCTGCAGTTCGTCCCGTGTGCTTCTCCAATGTGATCAGCGCCAGCTCGGGTTCGGTTCCGCGCGGCATCTTCTCGACCACGACGGTCGGTGCACCCATCTGCGCGACGGGGATCACCCACGCGTCGTCGTCGAGCTCCGCCGGATCCAGAATCGTGATTTCACCGGCTTCCCCGAGCGCCTGCGTGACCAACATCTTGCCGACGAACGGATCTCCCCCGCCGCCGGTCCCCAACAAAGCTGCGCCCCTGGCGAGGTCGTCGAGATCTGCCGTTCGTAGTGTCCAACTCATCGTGAGCCTTCCTGACCGGTGGAGACCAGACCACTGTGCAGTGCCAAGTCACCGACTGCCTTCACTCGAATACGTGTTGCGTTGCCCGGCAGATACGGAATCGGGACCTCGTCGAACTCCACGATCTGCACCGACTCGGGCCGTGCGCCTGCTGCGACTGCCCGATCGATCGCCTCCTGGCGAGCGTCGTCGGCAAGAATCTGCCTGCGCCCGTCCCGTACCGCTTCGACTCGATCTACCTCACCACTGACCTGCGCGATCGCAGCGCCGATCGCATTGGCAACGTCGAAGCGCTCAGGACGAATCACCGTTCCCAGGCCGGGAAGTTCGTGCTCCAGCAAAACCGATCCCCCGCCAACCGCCACAACGGGAAGTGGATCCGACGTGGTCCGCATCTGTTCCACGGCGTCGGCGACCCGGCGCGAGATCCGGTCGAGTGCCGTCGACACCAGACCGCGGTCGAGGTGCGCCACCGCACTGCGATCTCCGACGTCGGCCAAGCCTGCCGCGACGGCTATGTCGGTGGCCGTCAACGTGTCACCGCCGAATACGAGTGCCCGTGAACCCAATTCGTATCCCACAGATTCGGGTCCGACTGTGAGTCCGTCCGCATCCACCAGCGAACCACCACCGATACCGATCGAGAAGACGTCCGGCATACGGAAATTGGTCCGTACCCCGGCGACCGTCACCTCCGTGGTGGCTTCTCTGGGGAAACCGTTGGTCAGTACGCCCACGTCGGTAGTGGTGCCCCCGATGTCGATCACCGCACAGCTGGCCAGACCGGACAGAACAGCGGCGCCTCGCATGGAGTTGGTCGGTCCCGACGCGAAAGTCGCCACCGGATAACGCCTTGCGTACTCGATGTCCATCAAGGTTCCGTCGTTCTGGCTCAGATACAGCGGTGCGGCGATGCCGTGCTCGACCAAAGAACTGGCAAGACCGTCGACGATGTGATCGGCAAGCTCGCGCAGCGCAGCGTTGATGATGGTCGCGTTCTCCCGCTGGAGTAGACCCACTCGACCGATCTCGTGAGAGAGCGAAATTGCGACGCCCGGACCGAGTTCCTCACGCACGATCTTCGCTGCCGCCGCTTCGCATTCGAGATTGACCGGAGAGAACACCGACGATATTGCGACCGAACGAGTACCGCTGCGAGCCATGTCGGCGGCATGGCGACGAATCTCGTCGGGATCCAGCGGTGAGATACGACGACCGTCGAACTCGTGCCCACCGTGAGCGAGGTAGTGCCTTCCTTGCACAGCGGAGACCAGGTCTCGCGGCCACCCCACCATCGGCGGAAGCGCTGCGGTCGCCGGAAGCCCCAATCGCAGAGCCGCTGTTGGTGCAAGTCCTCGCTGCTCGATGAGAGCGTTGAGAAAGTGCGTCGTGCCGATCATCACTGCTTGAACAGCGCTGGGAGAGAACGAGTACTGCTGCTGCAGCGCCGTCAGAGCTCCGCCGATTCCGCCGGTGATGTCCTTGCTGGTCGAGTGTTTGACATGCCCGATGACGGTGATCCCGTCCATCAGGACCGCATCGGTGTTTGTACCACCGACGTCGATTCCGATTCGCATCGCGAACTCCCTTCTACAGTGTTTGCAGTGCTAGTGCGTGAGCGCAGATGTTCCCGAAGGCTCTTGCGGCGCTTCGGTTGTGGTGCGTCCGACCCCGCGAATCAGGCCGAGTCGACCCGCGACGACGTAGAGAACGAATGCCGAGGCCACCGCGTTGATGGACGGCAAACCGAAGGTGCTGTAATGCCCGATCAGCGCCGAGACGATCCAGATCACCAACGTGGCCGGTACCCAAGTGGGCGCCGAGTTCGGGAGGGTACCCGCGGCTCGACTCTCCTCCAGGTCTTTGCGCCAGGTCTTGACGATGAAGTACTCCGCCACCATGATTCCGGCGATCGGCGGGAATCCGACGCCTAACAGGATCAGGAAGTCGGTGAACGAGTTCAGGATTCCGGCAGCCGCGAGGATCGAACCGGTCACGCCGACCACAGCGGTGACGACGGCGCGATTGATGCGTCGCCCGAACACTACGTCGATGAAGTTCACGATGCCGAGCCCCGAGCTGTACAGGTTCCAGTCGTTGATCTTGAAAGTTCCGAGAACAATGATGAGAACGCCGACCCAGCCGACCGACGACAGGATGATCGTGGCGATGTCGGAACTGCGAACGGCATGCGCAAGAAGTACACCGGTCAATCCGATCACGTATTCGCCTAATGTGATTCCGACGAGTGTCTGCTTCACGACGTCACCCGCCGTGCGGTTGAATCGCGTCATGTCGGGTGTGATCACTGCTCCGGCAATGAAACCGCCTGCGACGATGGTGGTTCCGGCGAGGAAGCTGAGCTCCGGTCCGGCTGGAGCAGATGCCATCAGATCTGACAGCGAGTGATTACGCAGTTCGGCGATGACGGCCCAACCCACCAGAAGCAAGAACAGGGGAACGGTGATGTTGGCGATCAGCTGCATGGAGCCGAACCCGCGAAGGACTATCGCGGTGATCAGAAGGCCGAAGACCAGGGCCCACGCCCACTGCGGCAGAAACGGCATGATTCCGTGCAAACCTGATGCAGAGACAGCAGATTGGATGCCGAACCAACCGATCAGGCTGACTCCGATCACCAGGCCGATCACCGCGGAACCCGCGTGCCCGAATCCACACCAGCGTGCGACCACCGACGTGTTGAGCCCTTCACGAACCCCGATGATGCCGATGAAAATACAGACGACCTCGAGAATCACCGCCCCGACTGTCAATGCCCAGAAGGCATTCCAGAACGTCATGCCGTAGCCGAGCGTAGCGCCGAGCAGGAACTGTGCGAGTGCCGAAACCTGACCGAATCGCTGTACTGCCACCGAGAACCACGAATACCGTGCTTCGTCGGGAACGCGGGTGAGCGCGTAGTCGTCACCGTCGGACACTTTACCGCCGGCGGCGGTCGTTGATGTGTTTTTCATGACGGACTCCTCGAATAGTTGGGAAGTGTTCTCGGAGAAGACGGTACGAATGTGGCCGGGGTCACGCCTATGGGCGAATTGGCGTTTCTTCGTGTTACGACAATGCATTTCGCACAGTCGCCATTTCACACAGTCGTCAAATGGCACGGTCTAGCGCAACGCGTACCCGCCGTCGGGGTACAGCGTGGAACCCGTTGTGTACGTGTTGGCGAAGAGATAGAACACCGCTTGTGCGATCTCGTCTTCGTTCCCGACGCGGCCGAGCACGTTGTTCTCCGCACTCCAGGTGAACGCCGCCTCCCGAACCTCCGCCGGACGCTGAGCCCACAGATGCCCGTCGATGGTTCCGGGAGCAACGGTGTTGACGCGAATCGGCGACAGCTCGACCGCCAGCCCCCGCCCGAGCCCCTCGATTGCCGCATTGGCCGCAACGTAGGCCGCGGCAGCCGCGGGTGGCCGCACACTGGCAGCACCGGACATGAGGACCACCGATGCGGTGGGTGTCAGCTTGTCGAGCGCAGCGTGCACGACGCGGTACTGCCCCCAGAACTTGGAGGTGAACGGCGACGCGGCTTCCTCGACGCTCTGTTCGCGGAACGAGCCGACCTGGTAATCGGCAGCCGTGGTGAAGAGAGCGTCGACGCTGGGGATGTTGGTGAAGAACGCTTTCACCGAGTCGTCGTCGGAGGTGTCGACTGTGAACCAGTGCGCCGCCTCACCCAGCTGCGTGGCCGCTGCTTCCAGCTTGGATGTGGTTCGGCCACCGAGAACTACCTGCGCGCCGGCGTCGACGGCAAGCTGCGCCACCCGCAGCCCGATGCCTGTTCCGCCACCGATCAGTACGACGGTCTTGTCTGAGAGAGGAGAAGGTGTCGTTGTCATTTAGCGACTGTAAGGCTCACCGAATTGTCCCGACATGTGCAGAATGCACAGATTTCACTACGCCACGGTGCTAAGTATCCAGACTAAGCCGGTAGAGACTGCCGCCCCCGGGGATCTCACTTGACTGAGTTTGCTGCGTCGAAACTGCCGTCACATGCACTCCTCCTTCGAGTTCGCTTGTAACAAAACAACTCCCACGACCGAAAATGTCGGTGAACCACAACCGCGAAGGGAAGTAACGAATATGGGATCAGCAGATGTCATGGCCTGGCTCGCCGAGGGTTACCTCGCCGGCGACCCGATTCGCTATCCGCTCTACGTCGGATCGATGTTCCTCGCGATGCCGTTCCAGTTGATCGGCGTAATTCTGGGTCACCCCTTCTGAGTCGCCCCTATTGAGTCACCCCTTCCGAATCGTCACATCAGGCCAGGGCGGTCGACGTAGAACTGCCAGGGTTGCGATCACCGCGGCCGCCAACCCGATGAACTCCCCCATCAAGGCCGCCCTGGTGTGATCGACGGCCGGTGACCACGACGGCTCACCCTCGTGGATCGAGAACACTCCCACTGGCACCGGTATCGGGTCGCCCCGCCACTGCCGGTGTAGTCGCGAAACCGTGATGATCGTCGATCCGTCGCTGGTCTGGTGCGGTTCACCGAAGATCATCGAGGTCCCGGAATCCGCCCGAAGTCGCTCCACCGCATCACGAATCTCCATGATCACCATCGTCGCACCGAAACAGCAGCCCTGTGCGAGTATCGGTCGATGGCCGAGTGGTGGAATCCGAGCAGGCGCGTCGAGCGATGGTGGCAGACGATCGTGCTGGTTTGGCTACTCGTTTTCTTCGGCCCAAGCACCATCGACAAGGTCATCACAGAACCCACAGCTTGGAATTGGACATTCCTCGCAATCTGGCTTTTCGCGACGGTCGGGTCTGCTTACTACGCAGTCCAAGCCTGGCGAAACAGGAACAAACCTCAGTCGGTGTGGTGGGAAGGGACAACTGCCCCCACCGAAATCCCTGCCGACGACGTCCGTAGTGCACTCGCGTCGACTGACGACCGTATTCCGGCAATCAAGGCACTACGCGAACTGCATCCGGGCTTGGGTCTGAAGGATGCGATGGATCTGATCGACGCTCAGCGGGGCGAACAGGGCCCGCATCACTGATAGTTGCGACCATCACAATCACAGTTAGGTATCGACACCTGACCGCCACGATCGGGCAAGCACGCCAGGAGTTAACCACCTGACAGACAGGCTGTTTCGCCGAGTTTGACAAATGTGGTCAATCGGTGAGCGTCGACTCGACCGATTCAACTCACCGTACCAATCGAATTCGCCGTTCAGCATTCCACTCATGGCCCAATGCCACTATTACCCAACGATTTACAACCGGAACTACGGCATCCAGTGAGAACTTTCGCGACAGTGCAGCATCTTTCGTCCAGTTGAGTTGACCGAAACTTGACGTTACGTTGAATTTCAAAGCAATAGCCCGGTCTTGACCTGCGATGGTGTGAGCGAAACGCCCACCTACGCGTGACACGTGGCCGCCCTGATGGGCGCTGTGAATGCCTGAACGTTCGAGGAGTGGAATGACTGCGGTCAAAACTGCGTGGCGTGAACTACGGAAACCCGTGTTCATCCCCGCGTCGATAGTGATCTTTGCCCTGATCGCCTTTGCCGTGATCTACGCGGGAACCGCCGCGGATGCTTTCGAAACACTCAACAACGTGATCAGCGACGGCGTCGGCTGGTGGTACATCCTCTCGGCCACCGGTTTCGTGATCTTCGCTCTGTACTGCGGAATCAGCCGCATCGGCAACATCCGATTGGGACGTGACGACGAGCAGCCCGAGTTCGGGATGCTCTCGTGGTTCGCGATGCTCTTCAGCGCCGGCATGGGCATCGGGCTCGTGTTCTACGGAGTAGCCGAACCACTTTCGCACTACGTGACCCCACCCGTCGCCGGGCAGATCGCCGGATCCACGGACGCCGCAGCCAATCAAGCCATGGAACTGACGCTGTTCCACTGGGGCTTGCATGCATGGGCGATCTACGTCGTCGTCGGCCTTGGTCTGGCGTACATGACCTACCGAAAGGGTCGCCCGCTGTCGATCCGTTGGCTGCTCGAGCCGCTCCTCGGACGGGCTCGCATCGAAGGAAAGATCGGCCACGCCATCGACGTCGTCGCCATCGTCGGCACGCTGTTCGGTGTCGCGACGTCGCTGGGCTTCGGTGTCCAGCAGATCTCGGCCGGCCTCGACTACCTCGGCTGGGTGGAGACCGACAACTGGTTGGTCATCACCATCATCGTCATCGTGACGGGCATGGCCACCTTCTCGGTCGTCTCCGGTGTCACGAAGGGCCTCAAGTGGCTCTCCAACATCAACATGATGCTCGCTGCCGCGCTGGCACTGTTCGTCCTGATTCTGGGACCGACGCTGTTCCTCATGCAGTCGTGGGTGCAGAACCTCGGCGGATACGTCCAGGCCTTGCCCGAACTGATGCTGCGCACGTCCCCGTTCGCCGAAGACGGCTGGCAGGGCGCATGGACCATCTTCTACTGGGGTTGGTGGATGAGCTGGGCACCGTTCGTCGGCATGTTCATCGCGCGCATCTCACGCGGCCGCACCATCCGCGAATTCGTCTTCGGTGTGCTGCTGGCCCCGACGCTGGTTGGTTCGTTGTGGTTCACGATCTTCGGTAACTCCGGCATTCTGCGTCAGCGCAACGAGGGCACGATGCTCGACGCATCCGGCGCAGTGGACACCAACACGTCGCTGTTCACGCTTCTCGACGGACTTCCGCTCGGAACGATTTCGAGTGTTCTCGCGATCGTCGTGATCGTGTTCTTCTTCGTCACGTCCGCGGACTCCGGCTCGATCGTCATCGACATCCTTGCGACCGGCGGCAGCTTGGAGACCTCCAAGATCACGCGTGTCTACTGGACGTTCCTCTCCGGTGCCGCGGCCGCAGTTCTCCTCATCGTGGGTGGCAGTGGATCGCTCACGGCGCTGCAAACCGTTGCCATCGCCACGGCGGTACCGTTCTCGGTCATCATGGTGCTGGCATGTCTGTCGATGCTGAAGGCGTTCCGATACGAGGTCGCGTCGGCACCACGCTACCTGCGGGTTTCTACAAATGCCTCGGCATCGACCGACGTTCCGCAACCCACCGAAAAGCGGCTCCGCGATCTGAAGATCTCGTCGACCTTCGCCGGGCTCACTCCGTCACAGAGCGGAATCATGACGGATCCCTCCGACGCCCACATGCTCGTCGCGGTCCACGAAGTCCCCGCCCATGCGGTCAACATCGACCCGGATACCGGCGCCGTCGACTTCTCCGAGGAATCGAAGGTCGTCGATCCGCTGGGCGGAGAGGTGTTCGACACACCCGAGTTCGCCGACTCGGCAGAAGGCCACGCGCAAGCTGCCAGTACGGACTGACCGGCACGTTCGGCATGTTGCATTAGGCATATCTGTTCACCAACTCGCAAACTTGTCATGAGACTTTCAACTCAACAGTTCGCAGGACTCTAAGTTTCGTGAGTAGAACAGGACCAACGGGTTTGCCACTCCAGTCGCAGTCGGAGACGGAACAATCTTTCGGGATTCCGTCCGTATTCCTACGGTCGGCGCATGCACCTGCGCCGCGCACGCTCATCGACATCGTGCGAGCCTCAGCCGAGGCCAACCCGGAAGCACCTGCCATCGATGACGGCGACACCACACTGTCGTACTCGGAGTTGCTCGACGAGATCGCGCTCGGTGCGCGCTGGCTCGGTGATGCCGGCGTCGGCGCAGGTGACCGCGTCGGAATCAGGATGCCGTCAGGTTCGCGTTCGCTGTACGTGGCGATCCTGTCGATCCTCGCGGCGGGCGCCGCCTACGTTCCCGTCGACGCCGACGATCCGGAAGAGCGCGCCGAGTTGGTGTTCGGCGAGGCGCAGGTAGCGGCGATCATCACCGGCGACGGAATCCAGCCGGGGACGGCGCCGAAGCGGCTCGAACATCCACCGGTTCGCGAACCCGAACCCGAGGACGACGCCTGGATCATCTTCACCTCAGGATCCACGGGCACCCCCAAGGGCGTCGCGGTCACTCACCTCAATGCCGCAGCCTTCGTCGACGCCGAGGCGCGCATGTTCCTCCAGGACGAGCCCATCGGGCCTGGTGACCGCGTCCTCGCGGGACTCTCCGTGGCATTCGACGCGTCCTGCGAGGAGATGTGGCTCGCGTGGCGCCACGGCGCCTGCCTCGTCCCGGCTCCTCGTTCGCTGGTCCGCAGCGGCATGGACCTCGGCCCGTGGCTGGTCTCGCGTGACGTCAGCATCGTCTCCACTGTGCCGACGCTTGCGTCTCTGTGGCCGGCCGAGGCCCTCGAAGCCGTTCGACTCCTGATCTTCGGCGGCGAAGCCTGCCCACCCGAACTGGCCGAACGCCTGGCCGTCGAGGGCCGCGAGGTCTGGAACACTTACGGCCCCACCGAGGCAACCGTCGTCGCCTGCGGCGCACTGATGGACGGCAAGAGCCCCGTCAGCATCGGCCTCCCCCTCGACGGCTGGGACCTTGCCGTCGTCGACGCCCAGAGCAATCCCGTCGCGGTCGGCGAGGTGGGCGAGCTGGTGATCGGCGGCGTCGGCCTCGCCCGTTACCTCGACCCCGCGAAGGACGCCGAGAAGTACGCGTCGATGCCCTCGCTCGGGTGGGAACGCGCCTACCGAAGCGGCGACCTGGTCCGGCTCGAGCCCACCGGCCTGATGTTCCAGGGCCGCGCGGACGATCAGGTCAAGCTCGGCGGCAGGCGCATCGAACTCGGTGAGGTCGACAACGCCTTGCAGAACCTGCCGGGCGTGAGCGGCGCTGCCGCAGCCGTGAAGAAGACTGCAGCCGGCAATCAACTCCTCGTCGGATACATCGCCAGCACGGATCCCGACTTCGATCTCAAGGCCGCTCATGCACTGCTCAGCGAGCAGCTACCAGCAGCCCTCGTGCCGCGTCTGGCGTTGATGGACGAACTTCCGACGCGTACGTCAGGCAAGGTCGACCGCAATGCGCTGCCGTGGCCGTTGCCCGGCGCCGGTGAAGATGCCGGGGCCGCGTTGGGCCTCGACGGCACCGCCGCCTGGGTTGCCGGTCTGTGGGGATCGATCCTGGGAGCCCAGATCACCGGACTCGACGACGACTTCTTCGAAGTGGGCGGCGGATCCCTCTCTGCTGCTCAGTTGGTGACCGCCCTGCGCGAGCGGTTCCCCGAAGTGACCGTCGCACAGCTCTACGACCATCCACGGTTGGGATCGCTCGCCGAATATCTCGACGAATTGGCACCCACCGAAACTGTGGAGCCGCGCATCGTCGCTCCAACACCCTTGAAAACTCAGCTGGCGCAAATCGCCGTCACCGTTCCACTCACGACGCTCACCGGACTGCAGTGGGTGACGTGGCTGGCGATCGCGAACAACGTCCTCGGGTGGTTCGTCGACGTCAGCTGGGCGCCCACGGTCTCGTGGTGGTGGATCCTGTTGGCGTTCATCGTGTTCATCACGCCGATCGGCCGTATGACCATCGCCGTCGTCGGGGCGCGCCTGCTCCTACGCAAGTTGGAACCAGGAACGTACCCACGAGGTGGTAGTGAACACCTGCGTCTGTGGATAGCGCTGCGACTCACCGAAGCCAGTGGCGCAGCCAACCTTTCGGGCGCACCGTGGATGCTCTATTACGCCCGCGCCCTCGGCGCCGACATCGGCAGCGGCGTCGATCTCCACACACTTCCTCCCATCACCGGCATGCTCGAACTCGGTGACGGCTGCTCCGTCGAACCCGAAGTCGACCTCTCGGGCCACTGGATCGACGGCGACGTCATTCACATCGGTGAGATCAAGATCGGCGACGGCGCCTCCGTCGGTTCACGCTCGACGCTTCTGCCCGGCGCGCGTATCGGTCGGGACGCCGTCGTCGAACCCGGATCTGCGGTGTTCGGCCGAGTGAAGGCAAACCAGCAGTGGGCCGGATCCCCCGCCACCAAGGTCGGGAAAGCGAATCATCCTTGGCCGGCCGAACATCCGAAGCGCGCACCCGGCTGGGTGCCGGTATACGGCGTCACCTCGGTCTTCCTGGCCGGTATGCCGATCTTCGCTCTGATGGCCGGAATCGCCTTGATCGGTTGGTGGATCCGCGACACCGACACGCTCGCGAGTGCAGTGCTCCAATCGCTGATCATGCTTCCCGTCGCGACCATCCTGAGTTTGCTCGTCTTCGCAGTCGTCACACTGGTGGCCGTTCGTCTTCTCTCGATCGGGCTGACCCCCGGCTACCACCCTGTCCGCAGCCGCATCGGCTGGCAGGTGTGGGCGACCGAACGCCTGCTCGACTCGGCCAGAACCTTCCTCTTCCCGCTCTACGCGAGCCTGCTGACGCCGGGATGGCTCCGCCTCCTCGGAGCCAAGATCGGCAAGAACGTCGAAGCATCCACCGTGCTCCTCCTTCCCAAGTTCACGACGGTCGCCGACGGCGCATTCCTCGCCGACGACACCATGGTTGCGAGCTACGGCCTCGGCGGCGGCTGGATGCACATCGAACAGGCGAAGATCGGCAAGCGTGCGTTCCTCGGCAACTCCGGTATGACCGCACCCGGTCGACGCGTCCCCAAGAACGGTCTCGTGGCGGTTCTGTCGGCCACCCCGTCCAAGGCCAAGTCCGGATCATCGTGGCTGGGTAGTCCACCGGTACGTCTGAGAAGGGCTGCCGGGGACACCGACGCCGCCCGCACGTTCAATCCGCCGATGCGCCTCAAGATCGCCCGCGGAGTGGTCGAAACCTGCCGACTGATCCCCGTGATGGTCACGTTCGGCATCGGTCTCGGTGTTCTGTTTGCACTCGAAGCACTGGTCGGCGCCGTCGGATTCTGGTTCGCGGCTCTGTTGAGCGGCGTAATTCTGCTCGTCGCCGGAGCAGTGGCTGGCGCGATCACCATCGCCGCCAAGTGGGTCGTCGTCGGACGCATCGCCAAGGTCGAGCATCCGCTGTGGAGTTCGTTCGTCTGGCGCAACGAGGTAGCCGATGCGTTCGTCGAAACCGTCGCGGCGCCGTGGTTCGCTCGCGCGGCGACTGGTACTGCCGTACTCAACATCTTCTTGCGTGGGCTCGGGGCCAAGATCGGCAAGGGCGTTTGGTGTGAGTCGTACTGGCTACCCGAGGCAGATCTTGTGACTTTGGGCGACGGAGCGACAGTGGAACGGGGGTGCGTCGTGCAAACTCATCTCTTCCATGATCGGATCATGTCCATGGACACCGTCACCTTGGGAGCAGGAGCAACGCTGGGACCGCATTGTGTCGCGCTACCCGCAGCCGGCATCGGCGCGGGAGCGACGGTAGGGCCTGCATCTCTGGTGATGCGAGGTGACACCGTTCCGCCCTCCACCCGCTGGCAGGGCAATCCGATTGCACCGTGGGTGGCGTCGTGAAGCCGAACAGAATGCTCGAAGAGCCGCTCGATCCGTACCTGCCACACAACGGCAACCGCGGTTACCGCGTGTCTCGGTACGAACTGGAACTGACGTACAAGGTCTTCAGTAACCGTCTCGCCGGCAAGGCAGTCATCACCGCTGTCACCACCGAGAGCCGATCCAAGTTCAGCTTCGACCTCGCGCAGAACCTGCAGGTGTCCAAGGTGTCCGTCAACGGTGCCCGCGGCACCAAGTACGCGCACTTGAACAACAAGCTGATCCTCACGCCGTCTACCAAGATCCCCGCGGGCGGTGCCCTGTCGGTCACCATCGCGTACAGCGGCAACCCCGAGCCGATCAAGAGCCTGTGGGGCGAAGTCGGCTGGGAGGAACTCGACGAAGGAACTTTGGTCGCAAGTCAGCCCAACGGCGCGGCGTCCTGGTTCCCGTGCGACGACCATCCGATTTCCAAAGCGTCGTACCGCATCTCGATCACCACCGATTCCCCGTTCTATGCCCTCGCCAACGGCAAGCTGATCCGCAAGCAGACCCGTGCGAGTCAGACGACGTGGGTCTACGAGCAGACCGAACCGATGGCAACCTACCTGGCGACGATTCAGATCGGTCAATACGAGCACCGACAGGTGAGCGCCGGGCCGGTACCGGTCTTCGCCGTTCACCCACCTCGGCTGCGCGCAGCGTTCGACGTCGACTTCGGGCGCCAACCCCAGATGCTGGAGGTCTTCGGAAAGCTGTTCGGCCCGTATCCCTTTGCCGACTACACCGCTGTGGTCACCGACGACGAACTCGAAATCCCCATCGAAGCGCAGGGACTCTCGATCTTCGGAGCCAACCACTGCACGGGTAGGCGCGGTTCCGAACGTCTTGTCGCACACGAGCTTGCCCATCAATGGTTCGGCAACAGCCTCACTCTCGGGCAGTGGTGCGACATCTGGCTACACGAAGGCTTTGCCTGTTACGCGGAGTGGATCTGGTCCGAGAATTCCGGTGGCCCATCCTCGAACCAACTCGCGACCAACGCCTATCAAGGGCTCGGGCGTAAATCTCAGGACTTGATCGTCGCCAATCCCGGGCCCGCCCTGATGTTCGACGATCGAATCTACAAGCGGGGCGCGTTGACTCTGCACGCCCTGCGCGGCGTTCTCGGAGACGAGAAATTCTTCGAACTGATCCGCCAGTGGACCACGAAGCATCGGCACAGCACGGTCAGCACCGAGCAATTCACCGATCTCGCTTCACGTTTCACCGACACCCCACTGCGCCCTCTCTGGGATGCTTGGCTGAATCAACGCCCGCTACCTCGGCTTTGACGCTTTCCCCCAGCCGTAGCACCACGCCGAAACATTCCGAATGCGCCGATTAGCTTTGTCTTACCTTTACTATAGAGGTGGGCCGAGGGACGACCCCGACAACACAATTCTCAGGGCACGTTTCCTCGACAGGTAGATCGGGGGATCGATGTTTGTTGTATTCACAATATGTTTCGTGATCGGGGTTGTCGCCCTGATCGGAGCCTTTGCCGTCGGCGAGGTTGCAGATCTGGGCGGCGGCCACGCAGACGGGCTGCCATTTCTGAGCCTGACAACTTTGGCCACAGCACTTTTCGGCTTCGGCGCCGGCGGCGTAGCTGCCACTCTCGCGGACGCTCCGAGGCTGGTAGCGGTGATTGCAGCACTCGCACTCGCCGCCGTTCTCGTTGTCGTCACGCGCGGCCTTCTTCTCCCCTATCTCCTTAAGCAACAAGATAATTCGCACATCGGGCGCGCTTCATACCACGGATTGTTGGGCACGGTCACCCTCACCATCGCAGCCGAAGGTTGGGGAGAAGTCTCGTTCGTCGACGCCGAAGGCAATCGCGTCCAGGCCAAGGCCGTCAGTGCACAGCCGATGGCGCTCACCACCGGCACCACCGTCTACATCGCCGATGTAGACGATCAATACCTTCACGTCGTCACGGTTGACGACGCGATCTAAGGACTCGATACATGCTGCCAATCATCATCATTGCGGTTGTAGTCGCAGTAATCATCTTCATCGTTCTCCCCGCGATCTACGTGAAGAACTACGTCAAGGTCCCGCCGAACGAAGTGGCGGTCTTCACCGGACGAGGCAAGCCGAAGGTCGTCCGCGGCGGTGCCCGGTTCAAGATTCCCGGAATCGAACGCGTCGACATCATGTCGCTCGAGCCGTTCAACGTCAGCATCAATCTCAAGAATGCGCTCTCCAACGACGGTGTTCCGGTCAACGTCGAGGCAGTCGGCCTGGTGCGAATCGGTTCCGCCGACGAAGCGGTTCAGACAGCGGTGCAACGATTCCTGACTTCCGACCTGGACGAACTCCAGCAGCAGATCAACGAAATCCTCGCGGGCAGTCTGCGCGGAATCACCGCGACCATGACGGTCGAGGATCTGAACTCCAACCGCGATTCGCTTGCGCGCAGTGTGGTCGAGGAGGCAGGCGGCGACCTCGCCCGCATCGGCATGGAAGTCGATGTCATCAAGATCGCGGGAATCTCCGACTTCAACGGCTATCTCGAATCGCTCGGTCAGCGCCGCATCGCCGAGGTCAAACGTGATGCCGCGATCGGAACTGCTGAAGCAGAGCGTGATTCGCAGATCCAGTCGGCAAAGGCGCGACAGGCAGGTTCCGTCGCGCAGGCCGAAGCCGACACCGCGATCGCGAGTGCAAATCAGAAACGCGACGTCGAACTCGCTCGCCTGCGAGCACAGACCGAAGCCGAGAACGCCGAGGCCGACCAGGCCGGGCCCCTCGCGCAGGCAACAGCCGAGAAGGCCGTCGGCATCGCACGTGAGCAGGCCGAGGCGGCCCGCGTCGAAGCTCGCACCGAGGTCGAGCGTCGTCGCGCCCAGCAATCGGAAGCGGCATTGCAGGCAGATGTCATTGCACCGGCCGAGGCCGAACGCCAAGCCTCCATCGCACGCGCAGAGGGTGAGCGACAGGCCGCGATCCTCCGCGCCCAGGCACAGGCCGAGTCAGCAAGGCAGGCCGGCGGCGCTCAGGCCGATGCACGAAAGCTCGTCGCCGACGCTGTTCGCTCTGAGCAGCAGGCTGATGCCGACGGCCTTCGAGCACGTCTGGAAGCCGAAGCCGACGGCCGCAAGGTAGCGGCCGACGCCGTCCGTGCCGAGCAACAAGCCGAGGCGGATGGTTTGCGCGCCAAGCTCGAAGCCGAAGCTGCCGGTAAGCGTCAGATCGCCGAGGCGCTCAATTCCTACACCCCGCAGGCCGCGCAGTTGCTCACTCTGCCTGATGTTCTGGCAGCATTGGTCGACGCCACCGCAGCGGCGGCGAAGCCGGTCGGCGACATCGACCGCATCTCCATCGTCGGCGGCAGTGACGGGGCCCAGGGTTCGATCGGCTCGATCCTGGGCATCAGCCCCCAGGTGATCGCCGGCGTCATCGAAACTCTCGAAAGCTCAGGCGTCGATATCACCGGATTGCTCAACGGCCTGAACAAGACCGCATCGGTTCCGGTTGGTTCGGTACACAATTCGGTCCACAATTCGGAAAACGGTTCCGCAACTGTAGACGCGTGATTTCGCCCCGGTCCGCCGACTCTCGCAGGGGTCGGCGGATCGGACGGCATCACGCGCTCGGAAGATGTGAACGCGACTTGAAGAGAATCAGAATCAAGCAGGCAGCGGCGGCGGCTGATCCGAACAGAAGAGTCACCGTGTAGCTCAGCGCCGGAATGCTTTCCGACAGCATCGCCAGCAACGCAGGCACAGCAAAACCGATGTAGGTGATCGAGTAGAACACCGCGGTCAGTCCTGCCAGATCGTCCGGCCCCGCGATTCGCTGGATCTCCAGCAACCCGGAAACCAATGCCATGCCGTACCCGCAACCGAGGATCGCTGCAGCCACGATCGCGATCGCCACGGTCAGCGTCGACGCAACCAGAGCAGCGCCGGCCATACCAACCACCAGAAACACCAGAGCCACAACGGCGCCGCGCGCGCTGCGGTCGGTATCGATCTTGCGCCCCAACGACTGAATCGCGAAGCCGCATGTCAGCGCGACCATGCACAGTAGAGCCGAAAAGGCCACGGGCGCATCGCCACTGTGCCCGGTCATGAGCGCCGGAATAACTGCATACGCGACACTGGCAGCACCGAACACCCACGGCGCCAACGGAACAACGACGTAGAGGAATCTACGATGCCCTGCCGAGGGGATCTTGAGGTCGTCGATCAATCTGCGTCGGTCGGATTTCGCCTGTGCCGGTCGTGTTTCGGGAGCACGCCACAGCGCCATGGCCGCGAGGACGGTGATCGCGATGTGCAACACGTACGCCAACACACTCGGCAGGGGCGCCCACTGCGCCAAGATTCCCGCGGCACCCGCTCCCAAGGCGAAGCCGGCAGTCAGACTCATCGCTGCTCGCCTGGCACCCGCGCCTTCCGACGCCGTCGAATCCCAAGGTTGCGTGGACAACTCCTTGACCCAGGAGCCGCCGACGGCCATACCGATCCCCAAGGCGATGCCGCAGAGGATTCTTCCCAGAATGAGAGCGGCAGCGGAGTCGGCCCCGAAAGCGAGCAGCGTCGAACCGGCGATCGCGATTATCGGCGCGGGGAGCATGATCGGGCGTCGACCCAATCGATCGGACAGCGGGCCGCCGAGCAGCAGGGCCGGCACAATTCCGACGACGTAGGCGAAGAGGAAGAAGTCGACCATCACCGGCGAATAGCCGTGATCGAGTCGGTACATCACCAGCAGTGGCGTGAATTCGTTGCCGCCCCAGGCCGCGGCGAACATGCTGGCGGCAACGGTCAGCCACAGCCATTTTCCGCCGGTGCCACGTTCACTGCCTGGACGACGTTCGGCTGCGGTCCCAGCGTCTATCGTTTGGGTGCTCATCACAGAGTTCCTTCGAAGCCGAGGCCGTGCACCTGGCGCATGTGTGTGAGGACGGCAGTGTTGTATCCGTCTGCATCGCCTGTTTCTACGAGGTCGGTAAGCGCGGTGTGGTCGGCAAGGATGCGAGATAGTTGGCCGGGGTCGCGTGAGATCGACCGCGCTGTCATCCGTCGTTGCCTGTCGCGCAGACTCGCGTAGAACGAGTCGAGCAAAGGGTTCCCACCGGCGGCAACGATCATCTTGTGAAAGTCGGCATCGATCGCGCTGAACGCGGCAACGTCCCCGCGATCAGCAATCTCACGTTGCTCGATCAGATTCGCGCGCAACGCTGCGACCAGCGCTTCACGTGCGTGCGGTCGGACCGACACCACTCGAACGCTCTGAGTCTCGACGAGTTGTCTGGCACTGACTACGTGTTCCGCTTCCCCATCCGCGACCGGGACGATCAGCGCCCCCTTCTTCGGGTAGAGGCGCATCCAACCTTCCGACTCGAGACGCAGAAACGCCTCACGCACCGGCGTTCGGCTCACATTGGTCCGAGCGGCGATGTCACCCTCGCTGATCAGCTCCCCGCCGGCGAGTTCGCCGGAAAGGATCAGCTCCTTGACTTCGCGGAAGACGGTTTCCGAAGCGGAATACAACATAGACACAAGATGTATTTATACTCCACGCTGGCGGAACCCAGACATTCGGGTCGCCGATCCGAACATCTCGGTCCAACACGGCATCGATCCAGCTAGCATTGCAAGGTGCCAGACAGAAGAGGAGTCAGTTCACGATGAACGGCGCACGCTCCCGCCATCGCAGACTGATGCACTCATGACGTCGCAGATGAAGTCCATGAGGACCCTGACCCGCGAGTGGCTGGCCCTCCCCGATCAATACGACCGATTCACTCGCTATCTCCGCGACAACGGCCTCACGACCGCCACCCGGCTATTACTTGGCATCATTGTCATCGGACTGGGCGTGTGCGCACTACTCAACAGATTCAGTCCGGCCGGTCCGACAAGCACGATTGCGCTGTTCTTCAACACTGTTGTCGTGATCTCGTGCTTCATGGTCGGAGTCTCATGGTGGGTCTTCGGCCCGACAAAGCGCCGCTCGTTCGGTTTCGTAGTCTTCTGCGACATCGCAGTCACGATTTCCGTACTTGGAGATTCCTCGCAGCTTGCGCGATTACTGACCTGTGTCATCTACGCGCTGATCGGTATCTACATCGCCTATTTTCACAATCCGAAGTTGCAGATCGCACACCTGACCTTCTCGGTTGTGATGATCGTGGTGGCTGCGCAGCCGATCCTCTTCGGGCCGGAGCGAGATCCTGCGCTCGGAGTTTCGAAAGTGCTGGTTGTCGTCACCGCACTCGTGGTTTGTGCGTTCATCTCGCAGATCGTGCTGACGATGCTCAGCATGGACGCGTCCAGCTCCGACCTCGATCCCCTCACCGGGCTCCTGAACCGTCGTGGCCTCGACCGCCACGTCGAGAAGGTACTCGCGGAGTTCCAGCGTCAGGAATCGGCGGCACTACTCGTGATCGCGATCGACATCGACCGGTTCAAGACGATCAATGACGTACACGGTCACGACGTGGGCGACCGCATAATTCTCCGGGTTTCACAGCGGTTGTCCGCCTGGGCACATGCCGATGCTGTTGTCGCACGGGTCGGCGGCGACGAATTCATCCTCGCTCAAAGACTTTCCGTGCCGGCCATCGGCCCGATGCTCGACTCGATCGGACCGGCAATGCACTCGAATACCGACGAGATACCGTCGACATCGAGCATCGGAATCGCCGTGCGTACCCACAAATTCGTCGCCGGAGAAGAGCGTGCAACAGCGTTCACCGACATGCAGAAAGTCGCCGATTCGGCGATGTACGAAAGTAAGAGACTCGGCGGCGGACGCGTTCACACGATCGTCACCACCGCGAGCAGGTAGCAGTACGTGAGTTCTCAGTAATAGACCGGCCCCGGCACTCCTCCACCCGCTGCCACCGCGTCACCGGTGATCGCGATGCTTCGCGGCGATGCCAGGAAGGTCACGACATCAGCCACCTCTTCGGCGTCGATGATCCGGTGTATCGAATTCGTCGCGATACCCCGCTCCACCTCCGCCTGCGAGCGGCCGGATTCTTCCGACTCGCGCGCAATCCGCGCGGTCAACCTCTCGGTCCGCGTCACGCCCGGATGGACGACGGTGACGTTGATTCCCTTGGGGCCCAGCTCGTCTGCAAGATTCTTGGTCAGCGCAGACACACTGACGTTGCGGATCGTGTGGGCGATCGAGGTTGCCTGTCTGGCACCCAAACCGCTGATGTTGATGATCCGACCCCAACCCTGATCGATCAGATACGGCGCTACAGCACGCGCAGTCCGCAGGTAGCCGAGCACTTTCACTTCGACTTCGTCGCGCACGACGTCGTCTGTGGTCGCCTCGAAATCCGTCGGCTTTCCGGCGCTGAATGGAGTCGCTGCGGAGTTGACCAGAATGTCGACGCCGCCGAACTCCTTTACTACTTGCCGCACCGACGCCTGAATCGCGTCGTCGTCTCGCGTATCCGTCACGACTCCGATCGCACGAATTCCGAACTCCGAAACCAAATCTCGTGCAACGCTTACGACGGTTTGCTCAGTGCGCGCGAGTATCGCGATGTCGACCCCTTCAGCAGCCAGACCTCTGGCGATTGCCAGACCGATCCCCTTGCTACCACCGGCAACGATCGCACGCTTTCCAGACAGGTGAAGATCCATACCTGCGACACTATCCAACAGGCGATCCCCGATCTCTACGAAGAGGGATCGGGGACCGACGGGATTATTCCTGCATCTCAGACCATCAGGTCCGCGTACAGGTAGACGTTGTCGGCGTAGTTACCCACACCGTCCTCGAATTGCAGTTCGCCGCCGCAGGTTACGACTGCCAACTTGCGAGGGCCCTCCGGGCCGGCCAGCACGCTTTCCTCCACGCCATCGGCCTTCGGGCGTGTCGTCACCGCAGTCACCTTCCACGACGTGCTCTTGCCCGTCGCGTCGGAGGTGCGGATCACTTCACCCGGTTCGATCGTGCCCAGGTCGAACAACGCACCGTTACCCTGGCCGGTCAAATTGACATGTCCGGCAATCAAAGTCGTGCCGGTGACCGAGTTGAGCGAGGCGCCGTCGAGCCAGATTCCGACGTTCTTGACGTTCTCCGGCGGAGTGAGAACTCCTTCCGGCACGGTGGCGTCCACGATCGGCGCCTGAACACCGACCGGGTCGAGCGAAAGGGTGTTGGGAGTCATCAACTCATCCGAAGGCGCTGCCGGATTCGCAGAGTGCGACATGACAACTCGCGGACTCGGCGGGATCGCAGCATCGTCATCGGAGGATCGCAGGCCGACGAAAGCCATGGAAGCACCGGCGACAAGCACCGCGACGAGGGCCAGGATGAACGCGACTCGACGCCCCTTGCCGATGTTCGCGGGCTGATCGTGGTTGGGATCGTCGTATGGATTGGATGGATTGGGATCCGACTCGTACATGGTCATCGAACTGTCTCCTGCGGGATGAGGCACCCCCGGCGCCTCTTGCGAATTGACGCCCCCTGCGTCTGATCTGTGTCGGCACCGATCACACGAATCGTGACCGGTGCCGACGTCTACTACATCTGCCTGGCGTCAGGAACGCTTGCGGCGGAGAGCAACTGCTCCGGCAGCAGCCATACCGACAAGCCCGAGGCCCGTCACTGCGACGGCGACGTTGCGGCCTGAATTCTGTTCAGCGGCACCACCGTCGATGGCAACCGGGCGAGGTCCGGTGGCCTGCTTCGGAGCCGACGGCGCCGGAGCAGCGGGAGTTGCAACCGGCTGCGACGGAACAGGCGCACCCGGAACTACGGGCACGACCGGCACAATCGGAACGATGGGCACGATCGGAACAATCGGCACGATGGGCACAATCGGAACGACCGGAGTTGCAGGCGTCGTGGTTGCCGGTGTCGTTGTTGCCGGTGTCGTCGTTGCGGGTGTCGTCGTGGGCGCTGCTGCATATCCGACGCTGGCAGACGCATTCATCAACGCCGGCCGAACGGTGTCGAACGACGCGAAGACCTGGCACTGTGCGCCTGCCGTGTTCCAGTGCAGGTTCTCGACCGAATCCGGAATGACGCTTGCGGTCACGGAGTAGTCACCGCCGTCCGCAGCGGTGAGGCATAGATCCACGGCAGTCGGTGCGTCGCCGCGGCCGTCGACCGTCAATTGGTTTGCACTCAACGTTGCCTTGGCGTTGTCGCCACAGACGGTGAGTTCGGTGCCCGCCGAGGACTGAACATTGATCGGCTTCCGGTACATATTCGTGTTCAGGGTGAATACGGCAGTCTCGCCTGCCTTCAAAGTTCCCGTCGCGGGCGTCTTGCGAACGAGGTCGAGCGTCTGCGTGACGTTCATGATCTCGACGATGCGAGCTCGCTCGTCGTCGCCGATGTTCCTGTCGCACAGGCTTTTGAAATCGGCCATCAGCGGATTGTCGTAGTCCGAAACGCACCACACCAGCGTCTGCCGCGCCGAACGTGCATCCTCACTGCCATTTCCCGAAACGACGCCGTCGAGCTTGGCGGGATTCTGCAGCAACCAACTGATGACAGCGAGATCGTCGGCTGACAGATCGGGATTGCCCGATGACGGAACCGTCGCACCCATCTCGTCGTTGTGCTTGTCCACGGGCAAACCGTTTTCGTCGACGCCGGCACATGGATCGAGATCGAAGTCCGTGCAGTACATCCATTCCGACTTCGCAATTCCGTCGACGTCGCGGACACCGCAGACCGGAGCATCCACCGCGGCCGATGTACCCCGATCGGTGGTGCCGTACATCGGCACGATGTTGCCGTCGTTGAAGTGATCCAGCCGAATGCCGGAGATGTCGAGCATCTGCTCTGAGGGCGTGTACTCGGTGCCCTCACACAACCCGGCGGTGAACGCCGGAGCAGCCGCGGTTCGCACCGGCATCGGCGCGGACACAGCTGGTGAAGCAAAAGCAACGCTACTACCGGCCACCGTTACGGCAATAGCTGCAGTTAGCGAGAGCCGGAGAACAAGCGGCCTACGCCGTGAACCAGACACAGTCATCAAAGCTTCCCTTTCAAGACATTTCGGTAGCGGGAAGGTTGCTTGGATTCCCAAGGCCACGCCACCCAGCGCTCACTTCCGAGAGGATCGGCTGATCGCTTTTGGCAACCAACCAGTTACTAGATGGCAATGTAGTGCATGTTTCAAGAAAGTCCACCCGATCGTCGAGCCCCCGTACGCAGCTTGAACCTCCGGACGACGAGTTAGCCAACAAGATGACTGCACCTTTGTCCAACCGCACAACTATCGCGATCAACTTAAAATCGGCTCACGTAACCGGGGCGTTCCCGGCATTCCTCCGACGCTAGCCGGTCGGTAACTCGGACATTCTGGGGAAACTCACAGGAAGGGGCGTTTTCAGCGCGCACACAAAAGAAGGGGCCCGCAATGCGGACCCCTTCACCGGAACTTCCAACCGAGACTGCTTTGTCTGGATTCAGACAACTTGCAGATACTCGGAACAATCCACCGATTCACTAAATGTGATTTACCTCACATTTAGAGAATCTGTTGGTTTTATTCACACTCTGAACCAATCTTTTGGTCCTCTTTGTGTCGATTACCCAGATCTTCGACGGCGGCAATCTGCACCCGATAGAGAGCGGAGGACGAGCCTCGGATCAGTCTCGGACCGGAGGCGCCTTCCTTGTGGTAACCGCAATGCGATTCCACGCATTGATCGTGAAGATGACGCTGATGAGCTGGGCCAGTTCCTCGTCCGAGAATTCGCCGGCAGCCTCGTTGTACACCTCGTCCGGAACGAAACCGTCGGTAAGGACTGTCACGGCCTCGGTCAAGGCGAGTGCGGCACGTTCGCGATCGGAGTACATCCCTCGCGCTTCTTCCCACGCGTTCAGTAGGTAGAGCTTCTGCTCCGTCACGCCGACCTTTCGGGCGTCGCGAGTGTGCATGTCCAAGCACCATGCGCAATGATTCAGCTGCGACGCACGCGTGAGGACCAGCTCGACGAGCGTCGGCTCCAGCCCCTTGCGCGCAGCGGCATCCAACGCAATCATCGCCTTGTAGACCTCGGGCGCCAGTTTTGCGATATCCAGTCGTTGTCCTGTTGCTGTAGTCATACTCAAACCGTAATCCCGGAAAGACCCCGAAACATGGTTCAATCCGGTGATGAATTCATGGGCCAATCTTGGGTTCGATCTGCATATCGAGCTGCCACAGGGAATCGGGGTTCGCGCTGCGCTGCTTCAGACGCTTCGCGACGCGATCGACAGTGGACTGTTGAAGCCCGGCACCAGACTCCCACCTTCCCGCACCCTCGCACTCGATCTCGGAGTTGCCCGAAACACCGTTGCGGACTGCTACGCCGAGCTCGCCGCCGCTGGTTGGCTTGTCACACGGCCGGGTTCCGGGACCGTAGTCGCCACGCTCGCCAGCACACACAGTCGCGAGGTCGATCCATCGCCGACCCGACGGCGCTTGACCTACAGCCTTCTCCCCGGATCGCCGGACGCGTCGGCGTTTCCCCGCACTGCATGGATTTCGTCCGCCAGACGTGCTTTGACCACCGCGCCGACCGACGCTTTCGCGACCACTGATCCCAGAGGCCGAGTCGAACTCCGAAATGCCCTCACCACATACCTGAGCCGCACCAGAGGCGTTCGCGTCGATCCGAGCCGCATTGTGATCAGTGCCAGCTCGGGTCACGGGATCTCCCTCCTCGCCCGTGCACTCGGAGGAACGATTGCGGTCGATGCTTTCTGCCTTCACCTGCACCGACAGTTGCTCGTCGACGAAGGACTGCTGACAATTCCCATTTCGGTCGACGAATCAGGGACTTGCACAGACGAATTGGCGTCAACGTCTGCTGAGAGTGTTCTGCTGACGCCGACCCATCAGTTCCCGCTCGGAGGTCCCCTCACGCCGGCGAGGCGCGCGACCGCTCTCGAATGGGCCTCGACTACCGGTGGCGTCATCATCGAGGATGACTACGACGGCGAATTCCGTTACGACAGAAAGCCTGTCGGCGCACTCCAAGGAATCGCGCCGCAGCACGTTGCGTACCTGGGCACTGTCAGCAAGACACTGTCGCCGGCCATTCGCATCGGATGGATGGTGTTGCCGGACAGGCTGATCGAACCCGTCCTCGCAACAAAGGGACCCTACGAACGCTGGGTAAGTTCAACGGATCAATTGACCTTGGCAGACTTCATTGAATCCGGAAGATTCGACAGCCATATTCGAAAGATGCGTACCTCTTATCGACGACGACGCGATCAACTGGTTGCGACCCTTGCACAGCAAGTACCCCGGGCCAGGGTCGCGGGGATCTCCGCGGGTCTTCACGCTGTGATCCGCCTTCCCTCCGGCACCGAACAATCTGTTCTTGCGGCGGCGCAGGCGCGCGATCTCGGGCTCGAAGGGTTGTCCGTCTTCCGACATCCCGACGTATCGTCAGTCGGCGGTGACGGCATCGTCGTCGGTTACAGCACGCCGACGCAGTCGCAGTACTCCAGGACGCTGGATGTGCTCTGCGAGGTGCTGCAGGAGGCTCTGCGATAACGCCTGTCGGATCTGCCCATCCGCTCACTTGCCCTGCCCTGCCCTGCCCTGATGGAGTGAACGTACCGTTCCCCTCGTCTAGGAGGGTGAGAGTGTCGTTCACTCGATGCGGGGTGGTGTGCCGGCCGTGCTCCCGCCCCTTGATGGTGTGAACGGGGCGTTGGGTCGATCTGAGGCGACGGACGTACCGTTCGCTCGATCCGGGGGGTGGTTTTTTGGGGGGTGTTTTGGGTACGAGAAAGCCCCCCAACCAGTACTGGTTGGGGGGCTTCTCTTAATTTGTGTTCGGCGGTGTCCTACTCTCCCACACCCTGTCGAGTGCAGTACCATCGGCGCTGAAGGGCTTAGCTTCCGGGTTCGGAATGGGACCGGGCGTTTCCCCTTCGCTATGACCGCCGTAACTCTATGAAACTGTCACAGTAACCAACTTCTGATCACCTGGTTTCACCGTGCACCAACCCGAACCCGTTACCGGGTGGATGGATGACGGAGAAAACAGAGTTTCTCATCAGTATCTGTGTGTTGTTTCAGATACCGCACAGTGGACGCGTAGCTTCTTTGTGGTAAGTCCTCGGCCTATTAGTACCAGTCACCTGCATGCATTACTGCACTTCCAGTTCTGGCCTATCAACCCGGTGGTCTGCCGGGGGCCTTACCCCCTCGAGGGGGTGAGAAACCTCATCTTGGAACAGGCTTCCCGCTTAGATGCTTTCAGCGGTTATCCCTTCCGAACGTAGCTAACCAGCGGTGCTCCTGGCGGAACAACTGGCACACCAGAGGTTCGTCCGTCCCGGTCCTCTCGTACTAGGGACAGCCTTCCTCAAGTTTCTAACGCGCGCGGCGGATAGAGACCGAACTGTCTCACGACGTTCTAAACCCAGCTCGCGTGCCGCTTTAATGGGCGAACAGCCCAACCCTTGGGACCTACTCCAGCCCCAGGATGCGACGAGCCGACATCGAGGTGCCAAACCATCCCGTCGATATGGACTCTTGGGGAAGATCAGCCTGTTATCCCCGGGGTACCTTTTATCCGTTGAGCGACACCGCTTCCACTTGCCGGTGCCGGATCACTAGTCCCGACTTTCGTCCCTGCTCGACCTGTCAGTCTCACAGTCAAGCTCCCTTGTGCACTTGCACTCGACACCTGATTGCCAACCAGGCTGAGGGAACCTTTGGGCGCCTCCGTTACATTTTGGGAGGCAACCGCCCCAGTTAAACTACCCACCAGGCACTGTCCCTGAACCAGATCATGGTCCGAGGTTAGAGGTCCAATTCGATCAGAGTGGTATTTCAACAACGACTCCACGATAACTGGCGTCACCGTTTCACAGTCTCCCACCTATCCTACACAAACCGAACCGAACACCAATACCAAGCTGTAGTGAAGGTCCCGGGGTCTTTTCGTCCTGCCGCGCGTAACGAGCATCTTTACTCGTAATGCAATTTCGCCGAGTCTACGGTTGAGACAGCTGAGAAGTCGTTACGCCATTCGTGCAGGTCGGAACTTACCCGACAAGGAATTTCGCTACCTTAGGATGGTTATAGTTACCACCGCCGTTTACTGGGGCTTAAATTCTCAGCTTCGCTCCCGAAGGAACTAACCGGTCCTCTTAACCTTCCAGCACCGGGCAGGCGTCAGTCCGTATACATCGTCTTACGACTTCGCACGGACCTGTGTTTTTAGTAAACAGTCGCTTCTCACTGGTCTCTGCGGCCCCACCCAGCTCAGACAGTAAATGTCGTCACCAGACAGGGCCCCCCTTCTCCCGAAGTTACGGGGGCATTTTGCCGAGTTCCTTAACCATAGTTATCTCGATCGCCTTAGTATTCTCTACCTGACCACCTGTGTCGGTTTGGGGTACGGGCCGTGTGAAAGCTCGCTAGAGGCTTTTCTCGGCAGCATAGGATCACTGAATTCGCCTCAATCGGCTACGCATCACGTCTCAGGCTATGTGTGACCCGGATTTGCCTAGGTCACGCCCTACACGCTTACACCAGTATTACCACTGACTGGCTCAGCTACCTTCCTGCGTCACCCCATCGCTTGGCTACTACCAGATCAGGTCCCATGCATCCACCAACTCGAGACCCGAAGGTCTTCTCGTGGCTTCAGGATGGTTAGTATCACTGATTCACCATGGGCGCGTTCACACGGGTACGGGAATATCAACCCGTTGTCCATCGGCTACGCCTGTCGGCCTCGTCTTAGGTCCCGACTCACCCTGGGCGGATTAACCTGGCCCAGGAACCCTTGGTCATTCGGCGGACGAGTTTCTCACTCGTCTTTCGCTACTCATGCCTGCATTCTCACTCGTGTGGCCTCCACGGCTAGGTCACCCTGCCGCTTCCATGGCCACACGACGCTCCCCTACCCATCCACACACCTGCCAGAAAATCCTTGGATCAACTGGGGGCTATTGCGTGAATGCCGCAGCTTCGGTGGTGTACTTGAGCCCCGCTACATTGTCGGCGCAGGATCACTTGACCAGTGAGCTATTACGCACTCTTTCAAGGGTGGCTGCTTCTAAGCCAACCTCCTGGTTGTCTTCGCGACCCCACATCCTTTTCCACTTAGTACACGCTTAGGGACCTTAGCTGGCGATCTGGGCTGTTTCCCTCTCGACTACGAACCTTATCGCCCGCAGTCTCACTGCCGCGCTCTCACTCACCGGCATTCGGAGTTTGGCTGATTTCGGTAAGCTTGTGGGCCCCCTAGACCATCCAGTAGCTCTACCTCCGGTGAGAAACACGCGACGCTGCACCTAAATGCATTTCGGGGAGAACCAGCTATCACGGAGTTTGATTGGCCTTTCACCCCTACCCACAACTCATCCCCTCAGTTTTCAACCTAAGTGGGTTCGGTCCTCCACGACGTCTTACCGTCGCTTCAACCTGGCCATGGGTAGATCACTCCGCTTCGGGTCTAGAGCATGCCACTACGATCGCCCTATTCGGACTCGCTTTCGCTACGGCTACCCCACACGGGTTAACCTCGCGACATGCCACTAACTCGCAGGCTCATTCTTCAAAAGGCACGCCATCACCCCCAACAGTAAACTGTTCGAAGGCTCTGACGGATTGTAAGCGCACGGTTTCAGGTACTATTTCACTCCCCTCCCGGGGTACTTTTCACCTTTCCCTCACGGTACTAGTCCGCTATCGGTCACCAGGGAGTATTCAGGCTTATCGGGTGGTCCCGACAGATTCACACCAGATTTCACGGGCCCGGTGCTACTTGGGTTTCCATTACAACAGTCACAAAGTTTTCGTGTACGGGATTCTCACCCTCTACGACAGGCCGTTC
>NZ_CP007255.1:92500-107500 GCF_000696675.2 Rhodococcus erythropolis R138
ACCATCACCACGACCCTATGGCCGCCGCTCCGGGGCAACTTTTCCAGCCTATCCCATCATGATCATCGGCGCAAACCGATGCACATTCGGGAAGAACTGGAGGTGAAGCACAACCATACACGATGGAAACTACTTCGAAATTTGGTCAGGCACTTCGTACAACCTCGTGTCACTCGCCGTGAAGGCGGGAGTCGGTGTCCGTGTCGCTCTGACTTGGAATAAGTTACGCGTCCGCCGAAGTCTTTGCCAAATCCACAGGTCAGAGACTCGGAGGTATCCATTTCCCCAGCAAGATTGCCCGTTTCAGTCGATTTTCACCAATTCGGACATCATGTGACGCCGGACACCGTGGCCGGATCGGCACGCAGCGAGAACTCACACCACTTGGACTCGGATACCTGCATCCTCGAACAACGCGACTTGCTTTGCGTCTACTGCAGCATCGGTAACCAGCACGGCCCCCGGCGGTATCGGCGCCCACGCATGGAAAGGACGTTCACCGAGCTTGGCGGAGTGGGCGAGTATGTAGACCTCGCCGGCACGTTCGATCATCATTTCCTTGAGCCGGGTCTGATCGAGCTCAGCTTCACAAATACCCAGGTCAGCGGTAACCGCATCGGCACCGAGGAATGCCTTGTCAAACGACACCCGCTGCAGCGACGCTTCTGCCAGTGGCCCGACGAATCCTTGACTGAGCTGCCTCAGCGTCCCGCCGAGACATTCGACTCGAACACCATCAGCGTCGGCTAACGCCTCGAGCGCCGTCAGCCCTGCAGCGATCACCGTCAAATTCGTCACGTGACGTAAGAACTCTCCCATCGCTCCGACGGTGGTACCTGCATCAAGGAGCACGGTTTCTCCGGGCCGGACCTGCTCAGCAGCCCATTCGGCGATGCCCCGTTTGGCGTCGAATCCCTCCATTGCGCGTTGACGCAAGGAGGATTCCGGATGAGGGTTGAGAGCAATCGCCCCGCCGTACGTTCGAGCAATTACTCCCTGGGCAGTCAACTGACTCAGGTCGCGACGAATCGTAGATGCAGTCACCCCGAATTGGACAGACAGATCCTCGACACTGGCCAGACCGCTGGTGCGAGCGAGCCTCGCAATCTCCGACCGCCTCGCCTCCGACTCCCGGATGGCCATCGCTCCTCCCCCCTACAAACCCTGGTGCTTACTTGGAAACGAATGTGCTGGTTGCCAATTCGGCCGCCTGCCGCAGCGCTTCGACCATACTACCGGCCTCGGCGATGCCCTTACCTGCAATGTCGAAAGCGGTTCCGTGATCGACGGAGGTACGGATGACAGGTAACCCGACGGTGATGTTGACGCCGGCCTCGATCCCGAGAACCTTGACCGGGCCGTGCCCCTGATCGTGGTACATCGCAACGATCAAGTCGTAGTCCCCACGTCCAGCGAGGAAGAATGCCGTGTCCGCCGGCAGTGGGCCGTGGACGTCGATTCCTTCTGCCTTCAAGAGTTCGACGGCGGGAATGATCTTCTGCTCTTCCTCTCCGTACCCGAAAAGCCCGTTCTCCCCCGCATGCGGGTTGATCCCGCACACGCCGATTTTCGGAGATGGATTGCCCGTGCGCACCAAAGCTTCGTGACCTCGACGAATGGTCCTCTCGACCAGGCCGGGCTCGATCCTGGCAACTGCATCGAGCAGTCCGATGTGAGTGGTCACGTGAATCACTTTGAGCTTGGGGGTCGACAACATCATCGACACCTCCTCGGTACCGGTCAGGTGCGCAAGCAATTCCGTGTGTCCGGGATAGATGTGTCCTGCCGCATGCAGCGCTTCCTTGTTCAGCGGCGCCGTGCAGATCGACTGGACTTCACCGCGTACGGCGAGTTCGCTTGCGACGCGGATATATTGATAGGCCGCATCCCCCGCGACTGCCGACAGTTCACCCCAGGCGAGATCCTCGGGTAGCAAGTCCAGGTCGATGACGTTGATCCGTCCATCGTTGAATTCAGCATCCTTGATCTCCTCGATCGCGACCACGTCGACGTCGATTCCGAGCACCGTGGCAGCCAATCGCAAACGCTTCGCGTCGCCGACAACAACAGGGCGGCAACGCTTTCTCGTTTCGGCGTCGAGGAGTGCGGGGACGATCACTTCCGGTCCGACGCCGGCGCCGTCGCCCATCGTGACAGCAATCAGCGGCAGTGGAGTGGATTCGATTGACATGGGATTGACCTCGTTGTCTGAAGGTGGACTGTCCGGAGCGTCGACCGGGATGGGGCGCGCGAGAAACTTCGTTATAGAGAAAAGACTGTGTGCATTCCCGAAACTGCCTGGCCGCGTGACGATGTACCGTCCGGTGTGGTCGACGGAAAGTACGGCGCCGTGTTCAATTTCGTAAATCGGTGACAAAGTGTCGATCCGCAGGCGGTCGAGAACGCTGCGCGCGGTTTCGCCACCGGTAAGAACCAAGTCGATCGGGTACTCGCCGTGGGAGAATCCTGCATCGACGGCAGCGATCAGATCGGCGAGAGCCGAAACGAGATGGACGGATTCTGCAGGCACGACAGGTCCACTTACCGAAACCACGACGTTTCCGCGATCCAGTGCGTTCAGAATCGGAAGCGGATCGACCGAATGCGCCAGGAGTTCAGCACTGTTCACTTCGATATGGTGCGCACCTGAATCCCGAAGCAATTCCACTTGGTCCCCGGCAGACGCATCCGCCGTCCCCACAACCACCAAAGTAGATCGAGAATCACGAAGAGATGGACGCACGACGGGTGACTGCACGGTTCGTCGTCGTGCCACTGCCGTCGCGAGCGCCGAGGTTCCTACCAATCGAGAACCCCGAACCTCCTGTGCTGCAGCCACAATCAGTTCCAGATCACTGTCGGTCTCGACGTCGCAGATCGCCACCGACCCGGCTTCTGAGATCGACGCAAGAACCTGACTCAACCGCCCGGAGCGAATGTCGTCCAGCGATACGCCAGAAGTAATTGCCGACGAGCCGAGCGCCTCCGCAATCGACCGAGGAGCCGGCTTCGACTCCGCGCGCCACAGGGCGGTGGCGTGCAACGCAACCCCATCGACCAACACCACCCCGCCTTGCACCGTGCGCCCTTGCCTGGGCAGTCCGGCGGCGACGATGACCGGGGATCCGTCGCGGGAGAGTTCTCCAACCTCCGCCGCTATGTTGCCCCTGAGCAGGGAATCGATCTTCTTGACGATCTCGGAGCCGTCAGACGATTGCAGAACTGATCTCACGTCACGAGAGGCTCTGGCGGGGTCGGATCGCCGTGAGTGCAGATCGAAAACCGTCACTCCTGATCCGTCGGGCGCACCTGGGCCGAGTCGAAGCGATATGCCCGAACTGCGGAGCAGAAATCCTGCGGCCGACTCCGCGGCTCCGGAAAGATCATCAGCGATGATTACCAGTGGTTTCATCGAATTCCTCGACCCCCTTTCGGTCTGAATCGAGTATGCACAGCATCGCAACCGATGCGCGAAGTACGCAATCGAAGTTACGGGACTTGCGCGAAGTGCGCAACAGTGCCATTGTGAGCTGAGTTACAAGCGAGAGCCCGACGCAATTGTTCACCAACAGTCCGCTCGGAGCGTCGCCCCCACGCTGCCCCGTCAGGATCGAAAGGTCACCGATGACCAATACTCGTTTGCGAACACCACAGCTCTCCCGGCGATCCTTTCTGCAGTTCACCGGGCTGATCGGTGGCGCAACGCTTCTGGGCACGACTGCCGCGTGCGCCGGCCCTACCGGGAAGCCGACCCAGGACACCCTGGTGCTCGGGCTCAACCGTTCGCTCGTCAGCCTCGACAACAAACTCAATCAATTCGACGCAGCAGTCACGGCTCAACGTGGCGTCAGACAAGGTCTCACCCGGATCGGCGACAATCTGACACCGCAACTCGTTCTCGCTGACAGGTTCGAATCGACCGGCCCGACCGAGTGGACGGTTCGACTCCGCGAGGGCATCCGTTACTCCGACGGCACACCTGTGCTGATCGACGACGTCACGACGGCAATGCAGATGTACCAGCAGGTCAGCGGATCGTTTGTCGCACCGCAGTTCCCCGAGTGGCCGACGGTCGTGCCCATCGACGATCGCACCTTCATCCTTCGGACGAATTCCCCGGTGCCGGTTCTGGACTCGCTCATGTCCAACATCTTGATCACCCCGGCCGCTGCCAACGAACCCAACGAACTGCAGAGCGGAATCGGGTCTGGACCGTTCGTCGTCAGCGAATCGAACCGGGGCACCGGCGATTACACACTTGTCGCCAATGACAACTACTGGGGCCCGGCCCCTGGCGTTCGTCGTGTTCAGGTCCGCTTCATTCCCGAAGAGGCCGGCCGCGTCGTCGCACTTCGGAGCGGCGAGGTCGACGTCATCGACTCGATCAGTCCCGATTCCGCCGAACAACTCGCCGACCTGCCTGGTGTCCAGGTGGACACAGTGCCGAGCACACGCATCAACCAACTGTTCTTCAACTTCCGCAAGCCCGCCGATCACCCACTGTCCAATCCGCGTGTCCGAGAAGCTCTCACGTATGCCATCGACGGTGAGTCACTCGCTCGGGACGTGCTGATCGGATCCGCAGTCCCGGCCACCGGCCCCGCACCGTCGACCTTGGACGGAGCCGTGAAAACCGGTACTTACCAATATGATCCACGGAAAGCGCGGCAGATGCTCGAGGCCGAAGGCGCCGACGACCTCGAACTCACCTTCATCTGGGAAACCGGAGAGTTCACCAACGACGTCTCGGTGATGGAATCGGTACTCGAAATGATGAAGGCCGTGGGAGTACGCGTCAAACTCCAGCAGTTCGAACCGGGCGGTGACATCTCGTCCTGGCGCCAGGGCAAGACCGGCGACTGGGATGTGCTGGGCAACGGCTACGGCAACCAGACCGGACTTGCACTGACCACGTTGCAGGGGATGTACGCCGGCACAGCGGAGAAGGAAGCAACTCGCGACACCTATCACGGGTACGTCTTCCCCGAAATCACCGCGAAGATCCAAGCCGCATCCAGTGAACCAGACCCGACCAAGCGCGCCGCTCTACTCGACGCCGCACAACAAGACATCTGGAACACCTGGCCTTGCCTGTGGAGCTTCGTACCCAACGCACTCCTTGCGAAACGCACTCGTGTACAAAATGTTTCACTGACCCCGATCAACTCCTACGACCTCGGCGCCGTCCGATTGGAGGCCTGAGGCGATGACTCTCACCGCTCCGAAACCGCAAACCGCTCTCGGAATCTCTCCGCGTCGGCGCACAAGGATCAACCCGACCGTCAAATACGTGCTCAAACGCTTGGCACAGAGTGCCTTGACGATCTTCCTCACGCTCACAACAGTGTTCGTCCTGATCCGAATGGCTCCCGGCGATCCTGCCTACGCCTTGGCCGGACCGCTGGCCAGCACGGAGGATCTAGCACAAATCCGTGCTGACATGGGCTTGGACAAGTCGGTGTTCTCTCAATACCTGATCTACCTGTGGGACCTCGTCCATCTGAATCTCGGCACGTCGTACTCGTTCCAGGCGCCGGCCATGGACGTTGTCCTCGGCCGTCTCCCGTACACCATCACCCTTGCCGTCAGCTCCATTCTGTTGACCGCCGTGCTCTCGATTCCGCTGGGCGTGTGGATGGCCCGTCACGCGGACACCCGACGCGAACTCGGTGCGAACGTCGTAGCCGTCGGCGGGCAGTCCATGCCGGAGTTCTGGAGCGGCCTGATGCTGGTGACGATCTTCGCGGTCTTGATCCCAGTACTCCCGGCAGCCGGTTTCACCACATGGCCGTCGTTGATCCTGCCTACCGTCACCATCGCCATCCTTCAGATCGCGTTGATCTCCCGGATGGTTCGACGCGAAATGGTCTCGGCCTTCGCTTCTCCGTACATCACGGTCGCACGTTCTCGCGGAGTATCCGAACGCGAACTCACCTGGCGATATGCGATGCGTAATTCTGCGATTCCGATCGTCACCGCGCTGGGCACCAGATTTGCCGGAATGCTGAACGGCGTCGTGGTGGTCGAAGTCGTGTTCGCCTGGCCTGGTGTCGGCTCGCTGGTGGTCCGTGCACTCGAGACTCGCGACTACCCGCTCATCCAGGCCACCGTGCTTGTCACTGCGGTTCTCGCCGTGCTCGTGCAACTGGCAGTGGACCTCCTCTACCCCCTCCTGGATCCACGCGTGCGACTCGGAAAGGGCGCCAACTGATGACTACCGTCTTGGAACCTCCAACAACTCCACGCGCCAGCGCGGTCACCGAGGCAGACTTCGCACGCGCCGGAGCCACGCGCCGTAAGCGAGACAGCCGAGTCAAGATCTGGGCCGGCTCGATCTGCGCGCTCCTGGTGATTCTTCCTGTTGCATTGGCGGGACTACTCCCCCTTGCAGATCCGAACCAGACCAACCTGAGCAGTCGACGGCTACCGCCCCTCGCCGACGGCCATCTGTTCGGCACCGATCAGTTGGGACGAGATCTCCTCTCACGGATCCTGCACGGCGGCCAGGTGTCTCTGACGATCGGTATTCTCGCCGTGATCGTCTCCGGGGTCATCGGCATAGTCGCCGGATCCGCCGCGGGGTACTTCGGCGGCTGGGTCGACACCGTCATCTCCCGCCTACTCGAAGCACAGCTTTCTCTGCCTCTGCTGATGATGCTGCTTCTCGTCGTTGCGCTGTTCGGTCCGTCCATTCCCGTCATCACGTTTGTCATCGCGATCGCGCAGTGGCCCGAGGTCGCACGGTTGACTCGCTCATTGGTACTCGTCGAACGCGAAAAGCCTTACGTAGCTGCAGCTCGAGTCCTCGGACTTACTCGCATGGCAATTCTGCTTCGTCACGTCATTCCGAACATCGTCAAGCAGGCCTCGCTCGTCGTCCTGCTGCTGCTCGCGCAGGCCGTACTGCTGGAAAGTTCGTTGAGTTACCTCGGCGCCGGACCGCAACGTCCGTTCGCAACGTGGGGACGAATCATCGCCGACGGCCAGGACTACATCACCACGTCATGGTGGATCGTCACGTTGACCGGTCTGATGATCGTGCTACTGGTCGTCGGAGTGAACCTACTCGGCGACGGCCTGCGCGATCGTCCTGCAGGTTCGAAACGACTGGGCGCAAGCCTGTTCGGGCGTGGCAACGCCCAGAAAGCAAAGGCGTGAGACATGGGCAATCTACTACGGGTCGACGACCTCCAGATCGAACTTGTCACGGCGAATGGCGTCATCCGAGCCGTCGACGGGGTGTCCTTCTGCATCGACGCCGGTGAAACCGTCACCATCATCGGTGAATCCGGCTCCGGAAAGTCGACCACGGCCATGGGAATCCTCGGGCTGCTTCCGGACGATCTTGCCGTTCTTTCCGGGAAAGCCGTGTTCAAAGGCCAGGACATTCTCGGAAACACGAAGATCTTGAACGATATTCGTGGAAAACACATCGCCCTCATCCCCCAGGACCCGATGACGGCTCTGAGTCCCGTCCACACCATCGGCAGCCAACTTCGAGAAGCAGTGCGCCACAGCGGTGTGACCGCGAAGAAGCAACAAATCGAGCGGGCAGTGCAACTGCTCGAGCAGGTACGCATTCCGTATCCGGATAAGCAACTCGACAAGTACCCGCATCAACTGTCGGGTGGAATGCTGCAGCGCGTCCTCATCGCCGGAGCTCTTGCTGCCGGCCCCGAACTGATCGTGGCCGACGAACCCACCAGCGCATTGGACGTCACCGTTCAGGCCGGGATTCTGGATCTATTGCTCGAATTGCAGGAACGCACCGGGATCGGAATGCTGGTCATCACCCACGACCTCGGAGTCGCCCGACTCGTATCCGATCGCATCTACGTGATGAAGGACGGACGTTTTGTCGAGACCGGTAGCGCCGACGTTCTCGTCGACTCACCGCAAAGCGCCTACACACAAAAGCTTCTCGACGCCATACCGCACCTGGGGCCTTGGGATGGCGACCCCGCCCGTTCAACACAGATCGGAGCCTCGGCATGAACCCCCACGAAACGCCACTTCTCGCCGTCGAAGATCTCGTTGTCGAGTATCCGGTTCCCGACGGAGTTTTCCGAGCCGTGGATGCTGTGAGCTTCTCGGTGGAAAAGGGCAAGACCCTGGCCATCGTCGGCGAATCCGGATGTGGCAAGTCGACAATCGCTCGATCTATCGTCCGACTCCTCACACCGACCAGTGGACGCATTCTCGTCGACGGCAATGACATCGCGCAGATGTCGGAGAAGTCACTGCGCCCCTTCCGCTCTCGCGTTCAAATGGTGTTCCAAGATCCGTACGGATCGCTGGACCCCCATCTGACTGCCGAGGACATCATCGGAGAACCACTGCGCCTCAAAGGTGTTCGGAGCAAGTCTGAACGCGCCAAGGCAGCAGCAGAACTCGTCGATCGCGTTGGCCTGCCCAACTCGGCACTACACCGGCGTCCGGCAGAGTTCTCCGGTGGCCAACGTCAGCGCATCGGAATTGCCCGTGCACTTGCCAGCGGACCCGAGATCCTGGTCTGCGACGAAGCGACCAGCGCTCTCGACGTTTCGGTGCAAGCGCAGGTACTCGCGCTCCTACGTGAAATTCAGACCGATACCGGTCTGACGTACGTTTTCATCTCACACAACTTGGGCGTCGTCCGAGAAATCAGCGAGACCGTAGTCGTGATGTCGAAAGGAGCCATCGTCGAATCCGGTTCCACAGAAACAGTTCTCGCCAGTCCGCGCGAGCCGTACACCCGCGCACTACGAGGCGCTGCTCTCGATCCCACCACCATGGTCGGCATCAAACCACGCCACGTGGTGGCAGCCCTGTCCAAGAACTTGCTAGCCAAGCAGACCGAATCACGAGGAGTTGCCTGATGACCGCCCCACTCGAGCTTCCGAAACTGGTGCTCGGCACTATGACCTTCGGAGATACGGTCGACATATCGGGTGCCGGATCGATGCTCGACGCAGCACTAGGCGCCGGTATCTCTCACATCGACACGGCCAACGGCTATGCGGGCGGTGAGTCCGAGCGCATGCTGGCAAAGCTCCTCCATGGCCGACGCGATTCCGTCACTCTGGCCACCAAAGCAGGAATGCCACACCCCGATGCCGGTGACAACAGCCCACTCTCGGCAAAGGGACTCCGAGCAAGCATCGAAGGAAGTCTGCGCAGACTCGACTCGGACTACGTCGACCTGTTCTATCTCCATCAGCCGGACCGAACCGTCACGCTGACCGAAACTCTTACCACCGTCGCGGAACTGGTTGCCGAGGGCAAGATCCGCACACTCGGCGTATCCAACTTTGCCGCGTGGCAAATCAGTGAAATCAACTACACCGCAGACACAGTCGGTGCTCCGCGACCGATCGTCGCACAACAGCTCTACAACTTGCTCGCGCGTCGCATCGAAGAAGAATACGCAGAATTCGCGGACGTGACCGGACTGACCACCATGGTCTACAACCCACTCGGTGGGGGCCTGCTCACCGGGCGCCACACCTTCGAGGAAAACCCCGTCGACGGCCGATTCGGCGACTCCCGTCTTGCGTCGATGTACAAGGAGCGATACTGGAACACACAGATCTTCGACGCCATTGCACAACTGACGGCGATCGCGGAACAGTCGGGCATCTCCCTGACCGAGCTTGCGTTGCGCTGGCTGGTCAGCAAGCCCGTCGCCGGATCGCTGCTCCTCGGAGGATCCAAAGTTACGCACCTCGAATCCAATATCGCGGCCATCGGGCGAGGTCCACTCGACGCCTCGACCGTCGAAGAGTGTGACCTAGTCGGTGCCGCCCTACGAGGCCCCATGCCCAACTACAACCGCTGAAACACCCGACCTTCATCAGGAAGAGTTCTTCACTATGTCAGCACAGGAATTCGCCGCACGTATCCGAGGACGCGAACGCATTCTCGGATACTGGTCCGTCATCGACAGTCCGGTCTCGACCGAATGGATTGCGCACGTCGGCTGGGACTACATTGCCCTCGACATGCAGCACGGCCTGATCGGCTATTCGGGGATGGTCGCCGGGCTCACCGCCATCGACTCGTCACCGTCCACTGTCGGGATGGTGCGCGTCGAGGCAAACAATCCGACGCCCATCGGCCGTGCACTCGACGCGGGCGCTGTGGGCGTCATCGTTCCGCTGATCAACAACGCCGAAGAGGCAGCGGCCGCCGTGGCAGCCGCCAAGTATCCGCCTTTCGGCATCCGCTCCTACGGACCCATGCGCTCTCAACTCCGTATCGGCCCCGTTCCCGCCGACGCGAACCGCGACACCGTTGTATTTGCGATGATCGAGACCCCACAGGGTCTGGCGAACGTCGAAGAGATCTGCGCAGTGCCCGGATTGGACGGCGTGTACGTCGGGCCGTCCGACCTACGAATCGCCGTCGGCGGTAAGCACTCCAACGATCCGGACGTCGCCGAGGAATTCGAAGCAGCGCTCACCAGGGTGCGCGAAGCTGCCGCCGTCAGCGGAGTCGCTGCGGGAATCCACACACCTTCCGGTCAGGTTGCGGCACAACGGCTCGGGGAGGGCTACACGTTCGCGACCGTGGCCTCGGACCTGACACATCTGGCGAACATCTCGGCTCAGCATTTGGATGCCGCCAAGTCCTGATCCGGGTACAAAAATGGCGATGCTCCCGCACTTGGTACGGGAGCATCGCCATTCTCGAACAAACTATCGCTGAATCGCCTTGATCTCGAGGAACTCTTCGAGCCCGAACGTGCCGGCCTCGCGCCCGACGCCCGACTGCTTGTACCCACCGAACGGAGCATTCGTGTTGAAGGCGCCGCCGTTCACCTCGACCTGCCCGGCCCGCAGTTGCCGGGCGACGCGATCCGCGCGATCGGGGTCACCTGACCAAACGCCACCGGCCAGTCCGTACTCGGTGCCGTTGGCGATCCGCACTGCGTCGGCCTCGTCTTTGTAACCCATGATCGAGAGGACCGGTCCGAAGATCTCCTCGCGCGCAATGGTCATGTCTTCGGTCACGTTCGCGAACACCGTCGGCCCGACGAAATATCCACTGGCCAGACCGGTTTCGCGACCGTCGACAACCGCGGTGGCACCTTCCGACACACCCTTCTCGATATATCCGCGAACGCGTCCCAGCTGATTCGCGTTCACCAGAGGACCAAGCACCGAAGTCGGCTGAGTCGGATCACCTACCGGGAAATGAGCGGCGACTGCAGCAGCAATTGCCGCTGCCTCATCCACCTTCTCCGCGGGAACCAACATACGCGTCAGCGCCGAACAGGTCTGGCCCGAATTGATGAAGCACTTTGCGACGCCATCCGTGACAGCCTTTTCGAGATCGGCGTCGTCGAGAATGACATTCGCCGACTTGCCGCCCAGCTCGAGCGAGACCTTCTTGATGGTGTCCGCGGCAACGATGGCCACTCGCTTGCCTGCACGAGTCGATCCGGTGAAGGAGACCATGTCGACCTCAGGGTGGCCGGCGATGGCTTCGCCCACTACCGGGCCGTAGCCACTCACCAGGTTGAATACACCTGCAGGCAAACCAATTTCGTCGAAGATGTCAGCGAGAGCGTACGTGATGAGTGGCGCAACCTCGGTGGGCTTGAGAACCACGGTGCAGCCCGCGGCGAGCGCACCGCCGACCTTCAAGACAACTTGGTGGAGCGGGAAGTTCCAGGGAGTGATGGCGCCGACAACACCCGCAGGTTCGCGAACAATCAGCGAATTCCCGACCTCGTGAGCGTCGAAATCATAAGTGCGAGCCAATTCGGCAAATGCATTCAAATTCGCGAGCGGCATTCCGATTTGTACGGGCTTCGCGAATCCGATCGGCATTCCCATATCCTGCGAAACAAGCGCCGCAAGATCATCGGTGCGTTCGGCAATTATCGCCGCGGCCTTGGAAAGATATTCGGCGCGCTCACCGCCGGATAGTGCAGACCAGGCAGGGAACGCCTTTCGTGCTGCCTTCGCGGCCGCGTCGACATCTTCGACAGTGCCTTCGGCGACAGTTCCTATCAGCTCTTCGGTAGCCGGATTGAGAACGTCGATCCGACCGCTGCCAGTGGATTCGATCCAGGCGCCATCAACATAGATTTTGGTGCGGTCGAGAATATCGGTCATCGAAGCCTCCGTAGTCATCACGCGTGCACAGGTGAGGTGGGCCCGATCACACGGGGCACCTCTTCCGAGCCTAGCCACGCTCGACGGGTTCCGTAGCGGGTTAGTATCGCGATTGGCGTTCGACTCACGAGACCTGTGGTGAGCGCAGGCTTTTCGCGGATCGTGTGAACGTATCGTTCCCCTCGTCTAGGAGGGTGAGAGTGTCGTTCGCTCGGTCCCGGACGGGGTGGTGTGCCGGCTGTGCTCCCGCCCCTTGATGGTGTGAACGGGGCGTTGGGTCGATCTGAGGCGACGGACGTACCGTTCGCTCGATCCGGGGGGTGGTTTTTTGGGGGGTGTTTTGGGTACGAGAAAGCCCCCCAACCATCACTGGTTGGGGGGCTTCTCTTAATTTGTGTTCGGCGGTGTCCTACTCTCCCACACCCTGTCGAGTGCAGTACCATCGGCGCTGAAGGGCTTAGCTTCCGGGTTCGGAATGGGACCGGGCGTTTCCCCTTCGCTATGACCGCCGTAACTCTATGAAACTGTCACAGTAACCAACTTCTGATCACCTGGTTTCACCGTGCACCAACCCGAACCCGTTACCGGGTGGATGGATGACGGAGAAAACAGAGTTTCTCATCAGTATCTGTGTGTTGTTTCAGATACCGCACAGTGGACGCGTAGCTTCTTTGTGGTAAGTCCTCGGCCTATTAGTACCAGTCACCTGCATGCATTACTGCACTTCCAGTTCTGGCCTATCAACCCGGTGGTCTGCCGGGGGCCTTACCCCCTCGAGGGGGTGAGAAACCTCATCTTGGAACAGGCTTCCCGCTTAGATGCTTTCAGCGGTTATCCCTTCCGAACGTAGCTAACCAGCGGTGCTCCTGGCGGAACAACTGGCACACCAGAGGTTCGTCCGTCCCGGTCCTCTCGTACTAGGGACAGCCTTCCTCAAGTTTCTAACGCGCGCGGCGGATAGAGACCGAACTGTCTCACGACGTTCTAAACCCAGCTCGCGTGCCGCTTTAATGGGCGAACAGCCCAACCCTTGGGACCTACTCCAGCCCCAGGATGCGACGAGCCGACATCGAGGTGCCAAACCATCCCGTCGATATGGACTCTTGGGGAAGATCAGCCTGTTATCCCCGGGGTACCTTTTATCCGTTGAGCGACACCGCTTCCACTTGCCGGTGCCGGATCACTAGTCCCGACTTTCGTCCCTGCTCGACCTGTCAGTCTCACAGTCAAGCTCCCTTGTGCACTTGCACTCGACACCTGATTGCCAACCAGGCTGAGGGAACCTTTGGGCGCCTCCGTTACATTTTGGGAGGCAACCGCCCCAGTTAAACTACCCACCAGGCACTGTCCCTGAACCAGATCATGGTCCGAGGTTAGAGGTCCAATTCGATCAGAGTGGTATTTCAACAACGACTCCACGATAACTGGCGTCACCGTTTCACAGTCTCCCACCTATCCTACACAAACCGAACCGAACACCAATACCAAGCTGTAGTGAAGGTCCCGGGGTCTTTTCGTCCTGCCGCGCGTAACGAGCATCTTTACTCGTAATGCAATTTCGCCGAGTCTACGGTTGAGACAGCTGAGAAGTCGTTACGCCATTCGTGCAGGTCGGAACTTACCCGACAAGGAATTTCGCTACCTTAGGATGGTTATAGTTACCACCGCCGTTTACTGGGGCTTAAATTCTCAGCTTCGCTCCCGAAGGAACTAACCGGTCCTCTTAACCTTCCAGCACCGGGCAGGCGTCAGTCCGTATACATCGTCTTACGACTTCGCACGGACCTGTGTTTTTAGTAAACAGTCGCTTCTCACTGGTCTCTGCGGCCCCACCCAGCTCAGACAGTAAATGTCGTCACCAGACAGGGCCCCCCTTCTCCCGAAGTTACGGGGGCATTTTGCCGAGTTCCTTAACCATAGTTATCTCGATCGCCTTAGTATTCTCTACCTGACCACCTGTGTCGGTTTGGGGTACGGGCCGTGTGAAAGCTCGCTAGAGGCTTTTCTCGGCAGCATAGGATCACTGAATTCGCCTCAATCGGCTACGCATCACGTCTCAGGCTATGTGTGACCCGGATTTGCCTAGGTCACGCCCTACACGCTTACACCAGTATTACCACTGACTGGCTCAGCTACCTTCCTGCGTCACCCCATCGCTTGGCTACTACCAGATCAGGTCCCATGCATCCACCAACTCGAGACCCGAAGGTCTTCTCGTGGCTTCAGGATGGTTAGTATCACTGATTCACCATGGGCGCGTTCACACGGGTACGGGAATATCAACCCGTTGTCCATCGGCTACGCCTGTCGGCCTCGTCTTAGGTCCCGACTCACCCTGGGCGGATTAACCTGGCCCAGGAACCCTTGGTCATTCGGCGGACGAGTTTCTCACTCGTCTTTCGCTACTCATGCCTGCATTCTCACTCGTGTGGCCTCCACGGCTAGGTCACCCTGCCGCTTCCATGGCCACACGACGCTCCCCTACCCATCCACACACCTGCCAGAAAATCCTTGGATCAACTGGGGGCTATTGCGTGAATGCCGCAGCTTCGGTGGTGTACTTGAGCCCCGCTACATTGTCGGCGCAGGATCACTTGACCAGTGAGCTATTACGCACTCTTTCAAGGGTGGCTGCTTCTAAGCCAACCTCCTGGTTGTCTTCGCGACCCCACATCCTTTTCCACTTAGTACACGCTTAGGGACCTTAGCTGGCGATCTGGGCTGTTTCCCTCTCGACTACGAACCTTATCGCCCGCAGTCTCACTGCCGCGCTCTCACTCACCGGCATTCGGAGTTTGGCTGATTTCGGTAAGCTTGTGGGCCCCCTAGACCATCCAGTAGCTCTACCTCCGGTGAGAAACACGCGACGCTGCACCTAAATGCATTTCGGGGAGAACCA
>NZ_CP007255.1:112500-2707500 GCF_000696675.2 Rhodococcus erythropolis R138
ACCCCTCCGGGGACGTTCGTGCAGCCAACTCGGCAGCCTGCCGAGCCATGTCGGGATGGGTCGCCGTCGACGTCGACCCCAGCGAATAGGAAAGCGCGTCCCGGTACATGCCGGCCAGGTCGATCAGCGTCCGGTCGAGAAGATCGCGGCGGGCCCGGGTGTCGCGCGATTTCTGGCGCGCTTCGAGGTCCTTGATCAGACCAGCCGATCCGCGCAGAGTCCCGGCTGTTCCCTTGCCGGTTCCACCGCCACCCAAGGAGACCTTGAGCTCCTCGAGTTCCTGTTCCTTGAGTTCGGCGTAGAACGCCTTGGTGTCAGCCTCGATCGACTTCACCAAGTTCTCTGCGGCCTTGTACGCCGTCGAAGCACCGATCGCGTCTGCGGCCAGCCGAAGCGAACGCTGACGCTCGCCCCGCGCGCTCTCATCGGTGGCGAGGCGCCGCGCCCGACCGACATGTCCGCCGCTGATCGATGCGGCGATTCTCGCCCGCTCCGGATCCAGCCCGTCGCGGTCGATCAGTACCTGAGCGATCGATTCGACGGACGGCGTCACCAACGGCATGTGCCTACACCGCGAACGGAGGGTGACAGACATGTCTTCCGGATCGGTCGTCGGCGCGCAGAGCAGGATGACCGTGCGGTCCGGTGGCTCCTCGACAACCTTCAGCAGGGCGTTGGCTGCGCCTTCGGTCAAACGATCGGCATCCTCGACCACGATGACCTGCCACCGCCCCGTCGTCGGCCGACGCGAAGCGATGTTGACTATCTCGCGCATGCCTTTGACGCTGATGCTCAGGCCGTCGGGGATGATCCGTCGTACGTCACCGTGGGTTCCACCCATCGTCGTCGTACACGCATGACACTCACCGCACCCTGGTGCACCGTCGGAGGTGCATTGCAGGGCTGCGGCAAAGCAGAGAGCAGCAACCGAACGACCAGAGCCGGGTGGCCCCGTGAAGAGCCACGCGTGGGTCATCTCCGAGCCGCTGGAATCGCCACGAGCCGACAGCGCAGCATCACGCAGGCTCTGCTCGACGTCGTGCTGACCCACCAGCCGACCGAACACACCTCGTTCGGCCACTTCAGTACTCATGCAAAAACCCTAACCGTCGGCACCGACGAAGCCTTACGAATCCTTCTTCGCCGGAGCCTTCTTGGCGGCGGCCTTCTTGGCCGGGGCCTTCTTTGCGGCTGTTTTCTTGGCAGCGGCCTTCTTTGCCGGAGCCTTCTTGGCTGCTGCCTTCTTCTTGACCGGGCCGCGCGCACGACGATCAGCCAGCAACTCCGACGCACGAGCATCGGAAATGGATTCGACGTCGTCATCCTTGCGAAGGCTGGCGTTGGTCTCGCCGTCGGTGACGTACGGACCGAAACGGCCGTCCTTGATCACCATCGGCTTCTCGCTGACCGGATCGACGCCCAACTCACGCAACGGAGGCGTTGCCGACGCCTGACGCCCACGACGCTTCGGCTCGGCGTAGATCTTGAGGGCCTCGTCGAGCGTGACGGTGAACATCTGCTCTTCGTTGGCGAGCGAGCGTGAGTCCGTGCCCTTCTTCAGGTACGGACCGTAACGGCCGTTCTGCGCGGTGATCTCTTCCTTGGATTCGGGGTCGACACCCACCACGCGCGGAAGCGACAGCAGACGAAGCGCATCTTCCAAGGTGATCGTCGCCAAATCCATGGACTTGAGCAGCGATCCCGTCCGCGGCTTGGGGCCCGCGACCTTCTTGGCAGCCTTCTTCGCGGGTGCCTTCTTGGCTGCGGCCTTCTTCACCGCAGTCTTGGTACTGCCCGAACTGATTTCTTCCGGCTCGGGAGCGGAGACGGGAACGATGTCCGGTTCCGGCTCGGCCGGCGGTTCGGGCAGGATCTCGGTCACGTAGGGACCGAAGCGGCCTTCCTTCGCGACGATCTCGTGGCCGGTCAGTGGATCGACGCCCAGCTTGCGGCCCTCTTGAGGCGTCGAGAACAGCTTCTCGGCGTACTCGGGAGTGAGCTCGTCCGGCGGCAGGTCGTCAGGAAGATTTGCCCGCTGCGAGATCAGATCGCCTTCGGGATCGTCCGGGTTCTGAACCATGCGCTCGAGATACGGGCCGAACCGGCCGACGCGGACGTGAACCTCGCGGCCCTCGGCGTCGTCGAAGAGACGGATGGAGTTGACCTCGCGAGCGTCGATCTCCTCGAGGTTGACACCGACCATCTTCTTCAGCCCGCCCTCGCGGGCGACCGAACCCTCTGCGCCTGTCTCGCCGCCGAAGTAGAAGCTGCTCAGCCAGTTGCCACGCTGCTCACGGCCGCCGGCGATCGCGTCGAGATCGTCTTCCATTCCTGCCGTGAAGTCGAAGTCGACCAGCCGGCCGAAGTGCACCTCGAGCAGTCCGATGACGGCAAACGCCACCCAGGACGGAACCAGCGCGCTGCCACGTTTGTAGACGTATCCGCGATCGAGGATGGTCTTGATGATCGACGAGTAGGTCGAAGGACGGCCGATGCCGAGTTCTTCGAGCGTCTTGATCAGGCTGGCTTCTGTGTAGCGAGCGGGCGGGTTGGTGCTGTGCCCGTCCGGATCGAGCTTGGTGGCCGTGACTTCCTGGCCCTTGACCAGTACCGGAAGCCTGGATTCGGCGTCGTCGGACTGACCGCCGGCTTCTTCGTCGACACTTTCGACGTAAGCCTTGAGGAAGCCGGCGAACACGATGGTGCGACCCGAAGCGGAGAACGTGCAGTCCTCGCCGGTGCCTGCCGTGCCGGAGATGCGGAGCGTCAGCGTCGTACCGCGGGCGTCGGCCATCTGTGAAGCGACGGTCCGCTGCCAGATCAGTTCGTACAGCTTGAACTCGTCGGAATCGAGCTTGGAATGCAGCTGACCCGGGGTCTGGAACACGTCGCCGGCGGGGCGGATCGCCTCGTGAGCTTCCTGCGCGTTCTTGACCTTGCGGGTGTACTGACGCGGCGTCGGATGGACGTACTCCGGACCGTACAACTCGGTGGCCTGCGCACGAGCGGCTGCGATCGCCGACTCCGAGAGCGTCGTCGAGTCGGTACGCATGTAGGTGATGTAGCCGTTTTCGTACAGACGCTGCGCGATACGCATGGCGCGCTCGGACGTGAAACGAAGTTTGCGTCCGGCTTCCTGCTGGAGCGTCGACGTCATGAACGGCGGGTAAGGCTTGCGCGTGTACGGCTTGTCCTCGGCGGAGGAAACCGTGAGGTCGACGCCCTGCAACGCTTCCGCGAGACGACGCGCGTACGCCTCGTCGAGCACGGTGACCGCGCTGCCCTTGAGCTTTCCGTCAGCTCCGAAATCGCGACCGGAGGCGACACGCGAACCGTCGACGGAGACCAGGCGAGCACCGAAACTACGCGGGCTGGCCTCTGCACCGGCGTCGAGCGTCGCGGAAATGTCCCAGTACGACGCCGACTTGAACGCCATGCGCTCGCGTTCACGCTGGACGATGACGCGAGTGGCCACCGACTGGACGCGGCCGGCCGAGAGCTTCGGCATGACCTTCTTCCAGAGAACCGGGCTGACCTCGTAACCGTAGAGACGGTCGAGGATGCGGCGGGTTTCCTGAGCATCGACGAGGTCGGTGTCGAGTTCGCGGGTGTCTTCGGCGGCAGCACGGATTGCCGGCTCGGTGATCTCGTGGAAGACCATTCGACGAACCGGAATCTTGGGCTTGAGAGTCTCGAGGAGATGCCAGGCGATTGCCTCGCCCTCGCGGTCGGGGTCAGTTGCGAGGAAGAGCTCGTCGGCGTCCTTCAACAGAGACTTGAGTTCGGCGACCTTGCCCTTCTTTTCCGGGCTCACGACATAGAGCGGCTCGAAGTCGTGATCGACGTTGACGCCGAGACGGGCCCATGACTCGCCCTTGTACTTGGCCGGAACGTCTGCTGCGCCTCGCGGCAGGTCGCGAATGTGACCGACCGATGCCTCTACGACGTAGTCCTTACCGAGGTAGGGAGCGATTTTGCGCGCCTTGGTCGGTGACTCGACGATCACGAGGCGACGAGGGTTACCGGACGCTCCCTGACCGCTGCCGTTGTCCGCTTTAGCCACCTGCTGCCCGAGCCTTCCTTTGGACGTTCACTGCCGTCGGCAGATCTTCAGAACTAGACGTGTGGAGCAAGTTATACCCCGTGTCTCTCTTTACAGAGTGACATACCCGCAAGACATTCGTGCAGATCAGTACAGTATGGGCTCCGTCGGACACGCGGCATGAGCACCGTCGGACACGCGGCATGAGCACCGTCGGACGCGAGGCAAGAGCACTGTCAGACGTGCGGCCAGGCGACCGAAGTGTCGACGTGTTTCGGCGCCTCACCGAGGTATTCGACGAGCTTTGTCAGTCTCTTCTTTCCCGACACACGGAGCCCCGGGCCCGGTGTCCGGTTACCCAGTTGAGTCGGCGCGATACCAACCCGCATCAAGGCCTGAGCCAGCGGTGCGTGCGTCTCCTTGGCATGGGGGTCGAGGCCGAACACGAATCGCTCGCCGCCTTCTTCGAGCCTGCCGGCGGCGACGGCCCACACCCGGAGTTGGCGGGAGTTCGGTACCCAACCGACCGGCACCGCCTTCACAGCTCCCTTGGTCCACTGCACGGACAGCGGAAGGAGTGCGGGCGTCGACTGAGTGCGGACCAATGGGCTGCCTTCTTCACTACGCGTCACCTCGGCCCCGAGTCCGCACTGCGCGATCAACTCGGCAACGGCCTGCGCTCTCCAGTCCCGATCCACGACGATCGAGATCCGGGCACGGTCCTCCGAGGTCACGACCTGACCCGGTCCGGCCAGCATTCCGGCGAGGTCCGTCACGGCAGGTGGAATCGACTCGGCAGAGAAAAAGGACAGTTGGCTCACAGAGTGAAACGTAAGCCACGAAGGTACTGACGGCATAGACGACCGGCCGTGGTCGAACAGCTGCGTGCATTACCTCGGACAGAGAAAGACTGGCTCAGCCCGAAAAGATTTGTCCCCCACCGCACGGATGCGATGGGGGACAAATACTGTCCGAACTAATCGCTCAGCGAGTGAGCGGAAAAATCAGACCGCGCGAACGCCGGTAGCCTGGGGACCCTTGGTGCCCTGGCCGACCTCGAACTCCACACGCTGGTTCTCCTCGAGGGTACGGAAGCCGTTGCCCTGAATTTCGGAGTAGTGAACGAAGACGTCTGCGGAACCGTCTTCGGGAGCGATGAAGCCGAAGCCCTTTTCAGCGTTGAACCACTTCACAGTGCCCTGTGCCATGCTTTTCCTTCTCTTTCTAACACCGGATTCGGTGAACAGCCCTTACAGTCCACCGGGCCGGTTCCGACCGCTGTACGTCTTTATTTCCCCCTCAGGAAAGGCAGAGCACCGCGCCCGCAACAACGATCCTGCGAGCGTGCACTTTCTCAAGCCTACGAACACAGAAGCTGCGACCGATTGTCAGTCAACCATGTTCTCCGCGTGCACAACAGTCGAAAAGGGAACTAAAAACGTTAAAAGTTCGCTACGAGAAAAACGGCCCACGATCGTGGCTTCCCGCTTGCGCGCCGACCACCCGGTTCCACCAAGACCGCCGGCCGTTGCGTATCATCAAAACTGCAGGTAGCGACAGTTTCCGATTGCCGCCACACCCCAACGCCGAGCCCGGAGAGTCACGTGAACGCACCTTCCCCGATCCCCGCCCCGGGAGGGAAGCCTGGCGACACCTACGGGCAGATGCTGCTCGATCGCGTCGTCGCCGGGGTCAGTGGAAGCGAAAAACCACTGATGTTCACCGCGCAGTTGCCTGCTCGCGTAGCCGAGTTCACCGAATGGCCGGAGTGGGTGCACCCCAGCGTCGTACGCGCGCTCGCCGAGCACAGCGTGCGGTCCCCGTGGATCCACCAGAGTGAGGCCGCCGACCTCGCTCACGAGGGAAAACACGTGGTCGTGGCCACGGGTACGGCGTCGGGTAAGTCACTGGCATACCAACTCCCGGTGCTGACGGCCATGGCGACCGATCCGCTCGCAACTGCCCTGTACCTCTCCCCCACCAAAGCGCTGGGCTCGGATCAACTGCGAGCAGTGCTGTCCCTCACCGACTTCGACGTCGAACTTCGCAGTACGAACGCCAGTGCGTACGACGGCGACACCTCGCAGGAACTCCGCACCTGGGCACGCGAGAACTCACGCTGGCTCTTCACCAACCCCGACATGATCCACATTTCGCTGCTCCGCACCCATCAGCGATGGGCGCACTTCTTCCGCAACCTGAAATACGTGATCATCGACGAATGCCACTCCTACAGGGGAGTCTTCGGATCCAACGTCGCGCTCGTGATCCGGCGGCTACGCAGGATTGCAGCGCGTTACGGCGCCGAACCTACCTTCATCCTGGCCAGCGCGACCACGGCAGATCCCGGCGCGGCGGCCTCGCGGCTCATCGGCGCACACTGCACCGAGGTCACGGAAGACGGATCGCCGCACGGCCCACGCACCGTCGCACTGTGGGAGCCTCCGCTACTCGAGGCATTGACCGGCGAAAACGGTAGCCCGGTACGACGTCCCGCGGGCGCGGAAGCAGCGCGGATCATGGCCGACCTCATGATCGAGGGCGCCCGTACTCTCACCTTCGTCCGCTCCCGCCGCGGTGCCGAACTGACCGCGATGGCCACCAAACGTCTACTCGCCGAGGTGGACCCGGACCTCGCCGAGCGAGTCGCGTCGTATCGCGCCGGATATCTGGCCGAGGACCGTCGCGAACTGGAAGCTGCGCTCGCCGACGGCACGCTGCTGGGCGCAGCCACCACCAACGCGCTGGAGCTCGGCGTCGACATCGCAGGCCTCGACGCCGTTGTCGTGGCAGGCTTCCCGGGGACCGTTGCCTCGTTCTGGCAGCAGGCCGGTCGCTCCGGGCGACGCGGCGAGGGTTCACTCGTCGTGTTGATCGCCCGCGACGATCCACTCGACACCTACCTCGTTCACCATCCGTCGGCGGTACTCGACAAACCCGTCGAGGCGACGGTGACAGATCCCGGAAATCCGTACGTCCTGGGACCACAACTTCTCTGCGCTGCAATGGAACTCCCACTTTCCGATGCCGAGGTCGACGCTTTCGGGGCTCTCGAGGTTCTGACCAGGCTGTCGGAGGAAGGCAAGATCCGGCGCCGAAAGCACGGATGGTTCGTCACCGCCGATTCGAACCCCCACGGCTCTTTGGACATTCGCGGCGGTATCGGAACTCAGGTGGCCATTGTCGACGGTGAATCCGGCCGGATGCTGGGTACTGTCGATGCGGGCCGCGCTCCGGCCACAGTTCATCCCGGTGCCGTGCACATTCATCAAGGCGAGACCTATGTCGTCGACGAACTGGACCTCGACGTCGGACTCGCATTGGTGCACACCGAGAATCCGGACTGGACCACCTCGGCCCGCGAGACCACCGAAATCACGATCACCGAACAACTCGAGCACAAGAACTACGGCGACATCGCCGTCGCTCTCGTCCAGGTCGAGGTGACACATCAAGTCGTCGGGTACCTACGACGGTTGACTTCGGGTGAAGTCCTCGACTCGATCGAACTCGACATGCCCGCTCACACTTTGCCCACCAGGGCAGTGATGTACACGGTCACGCCGGAACTTCTCGAATCCATCGGGGTGCCGCCCGAACGGTTCCCCGGATCACTGCATGCCGCCGAACATGCCGCGATCGGCCTGCTGCCACTGGTGGCGATCTGCGACCGCGGAGACATCGGCGGCGTATCGACGGCGATGCACGCGGACACCGGACTCCCGACTGTCTTCGTCTACGACGGTCATGCCGGTGGCGCCGGGTTCGCCGACCGGGGGCACAGCGAACTGTCACGGTGGCTCACCGCGACGCGCGACGCCATACTTTCCTGCGAGTGCGCTCACGGATGCCCGTCCTGCGTCTATTCACCCAAGTGCGGCAACGGAAACGACCCACTCGACAAAGACGGCGCGGTCAAGGTTCTGACCGCCGTCATCGAGACGATCAGCTGAGACACGATCAGCCGAGACACGATCAGCTGACCGGACCCGCACGAGCGTAGGCCTGCGCATCGCCGATCCCGAAGCCCGACAACAACACCGGTGCACGTATCTCGACAACTACATCCCACCCCTGCACCTCACATTCCGCGAGCACCGTACGCATACGCTCCGCGATCGCCGCGGACTTCGCACACGCAGACGCCTCACCTCCGTCCAAGGCGCCCGCACCGCCGAGAGCCGAAAGATCGGCGGCCGACTGAGCAGTGTGCCGGGCCACCACCGCGGACCCGACATGCAGCATCCCACCAGTCACCATCACGATCGCTGCCAAAACGCAGCACGCCAGAACAGTGGCAACACCTTCGTCGTCACGTAGGTTCACCCCTCTTCCACCCCTGACTCCACAGCTGCCACAGCCTCGGAAGAAATGTCGACCAGCGGCAGCAACGTACTCTCGGCGCTGACAACGGCAACGGCAAAGCCGTCAACGATCTCCACCGTGATCGACGCATCTTGGGGTGCGATCCGGCGGGCCGTGGCGACCGCAGACTCACGATCACCACGTGCCACCAACCGCGCGGCCTCACGAGCTGCGTCGACACACCGCACCTGCATCGACACCGCGAGGACGCCACCGATACACAGCACGACCACCGTGACGATCGAAGCCAGAGCAATCGCAGCCTCCACCGTCACGGCGCCGTCGTCGGCTTGCCGAATACCTCTCGTGGACAACATCACACAGCTGTCTTGAGTGCCTTGTCGATGATGCCCGTCAGCGCCGAGACAATGGAGTCGCCGGTGACAACCGTGTACAGGACGGCACCGAATGCGGCGGCCGCAATCGTGCCGATCGCATACTCCGCGGTAGACATACCGTCGTCCTTCGTTACCAACAGCGCAAATCTGGCCGACACCGTCCTGAGCGTCTTCGAAATCATTTCTCCCCCTTCAATCGAAACCTGTGGCAGCATCTCTGCCACAGGAGCTTTCACACGGATCCGGCTCACAACAGGCCGTTACCGAGCACAGTCGTGGCAAGCCCGATCACCACCGGGACGATGCCCAGGGCGATGAACGCCGGCAGGAAACACAGTCCGAGTGGACCGCTGATCAGCACTCCCGCACGTTCGGCCGCGGCAGCAGCCAGATCCTCGGCGTCACCTCGACTGCGCTCGGCGAGTTCGGCCATGGACGAGGACAGCGACGAACCCGAACGGGCGGAACGCCGAGCCATTCTGGCGAGCGCCTCGGTATCGGGATCGAGAGCGGCTTCGCTCCACGCGGCGTCGGGATCAGCACCGAGCGTGAGAAGGTCGGCGACGCGACTGAGCTTGTCGGCCATCGGTTTCGGTGCCGTCGACGCCATCGCTGTGATCGCGGCGGAGACGGGAAGCCCCGCTCGCAGGCAGGCCCCGAGCAGGTCGAGACTTGCGGCAACTGCGAGTGGATCCGGCTTGTCCGGGGCTGAAACCGAATTTTCTGTTGTTGTGTCCGCGAACAGAATTTCTGCCGCCCTGGCCGAAGCGCCGCGGCGAGCGGGAATGATCGCGAGCGCCAACGCGATCATCGCCACGGATGCCCAACTCACGACGTGACCTTCGCAGTTATCCGGTCGGTCCAGAGCAAACCAGCTGAGACACACGCAGTTCCGATCACGAGCAGCACGCCGCCGAGCCCACCCCCGAACAGCACGCGCAGAGGCGACGCCCCCATCAACTGGCCGAGGCCGATCCCCAACAGCGGTAGAAAAGCCAGCACCGCAGCCGTCGCCCGAGCGCCCGCCAACCCGGCCTCGGTGCGCTGACGAAAGCGTCTACGCCCCAACATGTCCGTCCGGACGGCGCCGAGTAGTTCAGCCAGAGCCAGACCGTGTTGGTCTGCGACCCGCCAGACGGATCCGATACGGAAGAACTCACGCTCGATGCACGAATCCGGTACCGCGAAGGCCGCTGCGGCAGAACCACCGAGACGCGCCCTGGCCCCAGCGGACCGGAACACCGCACTTACTTCGCCGCTACATTCCTCGCCTGCAACAGAACTGGCAACTGCGGGATGCGCGCCGACGCTCAGCTCGGCGATCAGCACCTCCAGACCGGAGAGCAGCATCTTCTGTGAGAGGTCCCGGTTTTCGGCCGCCTTCGCGCGGCGCCCACGAAAGATCAAGGTTCCGGCGAGGACGACCGCCGCGCATCCTGCCGACAAGCCTCCGATTACCCATGCGGCCGACACCGCGAAAAATGCGGCGACGAACTCCCACGGAGTGCGCCGGGCGGGCCTGTGGATAGTCGGCCTGTACGTAGCGAGCCGCGCACGTGAATCCCGCACGGGTGCAAGCACGACCGCCAACGCGAGGACCAGGAAGGAAACTGTCACGTCCCGACCTCTCGATTGCGAAGCCGGAACATCCGCTCGAGCCGCTCACGACCCGAACCGCCGTCCGGCCATGCCTGCATGATTTGTACGTATCCGTCCGCACCGCGGTCGATGACGCCGATCTGTTCGAGACGCCTCGATCCGTCGGCCAACCGGTGCACGTGCAGGATCACTTGAACTGCCGCGGCAAGTTGACTGTGCAACGCGTGGCGATCCATACCGCCGAGCGCAGCCAACGCCTCGAGTCTGGCCGGCACCTCTTCGGGCGAATTGGCGTGAACTGTGCCGGCGCCGCCGTCGTGGCCGGTGTTCATCGCCGTGAGCAGATCCGTCACCTCTGCACCGCGGACCTCACCGACGACGATGCGATCGGGACGCATCCGCAGTGCCTGCCGAACCAGATCGCGCACCGTCACCTCTCCGACGCCCTCGACGTTGGGAGCCCTGGCGACGAGGCGGACGACGTGCGGATGCGGCGGCGCTAGTTCGGCCGCGTCCTCGACGCAGACGATTCGCTCGCGCGGGTCGACGGCGCCGAGCATGGCGGACAACAACGTGGTCTTTCCCGCGCCGGTCCCGCCGATCACCAGGAAGGCCAAGCGAGAAGAGATGATGCGATCGAGGAGTTCGCGCGCGTCCGGTTCCACGGCGCCGTGAGCACACAGCGCGTCGAGACCCTGAGTTGCGGGCCGCAGCACTCGCAGTGACACGCAGGTTCCGCCCTGGGCCACCGGTGCGAGTACGGCATGAAGTCGTACCCCGAAGTGCCCGTCGCCGACGCCCCGCAGACGGCCGTCGACCCACGGTTGGGCGTCGTCGAGGCGTCGACCTGCCGACAGTGCCAACCGCTGCGCCAGTCGACGCACCGCTGCCTCGTCGGTGAACCGCACCCCTGACCTTTCGAGGCCGACCCCGCGGTCCACCCAGACCTGATCCGGCGCGGTCACCAGTACGTCGGCGACACCGGGTTCGTGCAGCAGTGGTTCGAGCGGCCCTGCGCCTGTCAGTTCCGTCTGGAGCACCCTGACGACCTCCAACAGATCCGTGTCCGCCAGAACGCCGGAGGACTCGGCTCGCACGGCGTCGGCAACGGTGGCCGCCGTCGGCTCGGCGACCGACGACGCCGTCAGCCGCTCGCGAACTCGGTCGAGCAGTTCTGTCGTGACCAACGCACTCATGCCGCAGCCCTGCGCGGGCGTGCGCCGGATTCGACGGCGTCGAGTACCGCTGTTGCCACCGCACTCAGCGGACAACCTCGGGTCAATTCGAGGCCACCGCGCTCGAGCATCGGCGCCAGCGAGCGGTGGCCGCGCATCACGGCCGTCAGCGGCAGGCCGAGCATGTCTGCCACATCGGCGCCGCGTAGGCCTCCCGGCGCCGGCCCACGCACGACGAGCCCGACATTGGAGTTGTGTCGCACCACCCAGGCTCCGACCTTCTCGGCAGCGACGCACGCAGCCACGGTGGCCGGAACCACCACGAGAACCAAATCCGACATCTCCAACGCGGCCTGACCTACCTCGCTGGGATGACGTGGCACGTCGCAGACCACGAGTCCGCCGGAACTGCGACCTGCGTCCAGCACGGCGCGAACGGCGGTCACTGTCGGACCGTCGATCTCGCGGCGACTGCTCGCCAGAACCCTCAAGAACTTTCCCTTTGCCGGCAGGGCATCGCGCAGCGCATCCGGGGCCAACCGCCCGCCCTCGACGGTCAGTGCACCCCAACGCAATCCGGGGGTCGTCTCGATGCCCAACAGCACATCAGCGCCGGAGCCGAGGGCGTCGACGTCCACCAGTAACGTCGGGACGTGACGTGCCGCCGACGTCAACGCGACAGCCGCCGCAGTTGCCGAGGCTCCGCCGCCGCCACAACCACCCACCACGCTCACGACGGTGCCGTCACCACTCACGTCTACGTGGTCGGCCAGAACTGCGACCAACGCGTTCTCCTCTTCCGGCAGGGACAGAACGCTGTCGGCTCCGATCGCGGTGGCGCTCTTCCAGTCGTCGACGGTCGGTGTGCCGTCGCACACGAGGAACACTCGCGTTCGTTTAGGGGAACGAGTCAGAGCATCCCGCGCAGCCGACGCGTCCAACACGACCGCCGAGGCCCGGTTCCACTGTTGCCGGGAAACGGGATGCTCGGCCTCGTCCAGACAGCGGTCCACCGCGGCAGCGACGCGGCGCACGCTCGCGAGGACCTTCGCGTCGTCGACGAGAACCAGAATGGGAGCCCCGGTTTCCCGAGAGTTGATCGTCGTGTTCATGACTGCAGAGCCTGAACGAGCACCGGCACCGAAAACAGTGGGTCGAGAGAGTCTGTGGACAACTGGGAAGTTGTGGAGAAACAGGCCTGAGACAGAGGACGACCCCCGCCAATGGGGGGAGGAGGCGGGGGCCGTCTGAGTTCAGCCCCGGGGGGTCGGGCTGAACTAGTTCGAACGAATCGAACAGCAACGATCTTACACCCGCCATTGGCGAGAAATGCAAGCCTGAGCTGCACTGAACTGCTGTTTTTCGCCGAAAGAGGACGCTTGCCGAGGAGCACACGAACCGCCTGTCGGACTATCCTCATTCCTGTGACCGACAAGCCTGCGAACGGACTGAATACCGGGCGGACAGCCGCTTTCTTCGATTTGGACAAAACGATCATCGCGAAGTCGAGCACCCTGGCGTTCAGCAAGCCATTCTTCGCCCAGGGTCTGATCAATCGACGCTCGGTTCTCAAGAGCAGCTATGCGCAATTCCTGTTTCTTCTGTCCGGCGCCGATCACGATCAGATGGAGCGCATGCGCGAGCACCTGACTGCGATGTGCGCGGGCTGGGACGTGGAACAGGTGAAGGCCATCGTCGCGGAGACTCTGCACGACATCGTCGACCCACTCGTCTTTGCCGAGGCGGCCGATCTGATCGCCGATCACAAGCTGCGTGGACACGACGTCATCGTGGTGTCGGCGTCGGGCGAGGAGATCGTCGCGCCGATCGCCCGCGCCCTCGGCGCCACCCATTCCGTGGCGACGTCGATGAGGGAAGAAGACGGCCACTACACCGGCGAGGTCGACTTCTACTGCTACGGTCCGGGCAAGGTCGAGGCGATGGAAAAACTCGCCGCGGAATACGGCTACGACCTCGCCGCCAGTTACGCCTACTCCGACTCGGTGACCGATTTGCCCATGCTCGAGGCGGTCGGACATCCCACCGCAGTCAACCCCGATCGTGCATTACGCAAGGAAGCGGCCGTAAACGGTTGGCCCATACTGACTTTCTCGAACCCGGTCTCGCTTCGCGCGCGATTGTCAGCCCAGTCCACGACGACGGTGGCCACTACTGCAGCGGTGGGAATCGCAGCTCTGGTGGCCGGCGCCATGACCTTCGGGCTACTGCGTCGGAAACGCTGAAATCCAATGCCCACAAACAAAAATTGGTACTTGCTGTGAGCCCGGACACAGGGTACAAAGGAGTTACGGAAGAACGGAAGGCCAGGAACGGCTCGGAAGAGAAGGACCGTTTCCCCAACTGAAATTCCTAGCACGGGCACTAGGGCACCCACGCGGAGCACAAGCCACTATAAGGGCAGAAGCGTTGTGGGCCTGCGAGATTCGTTCTATTTGAGCGAGGACCCCGCACCGGTTGCGGGGACGACCTCAGAAAGTGCGATCCCTCGCCGAGGCCACCCACACAACCCACCGAGCACGCTTGGTAACGAGTAGTCCGTGCTGACGGGCGGCGAAGTCGATTTATCGGCAGCGCCGCCCGTTCGTTATGTGCCGGCCCCGCCCTGTTGCAGACTATCCAGTCGCCGCGTCGGCGATCGAAGTCGCTTCTCGCGCACCGGCTTCGAGAGCTCCGCAGCACAAGATCACCCAACTGCCGACACCCGCTGGATTTCCCGAAGCGAATCCAGCCGCGCCGTCCGTGTACGCCTGCGGCCGCCGAAGCCAACTGACCTCGGGGACTCCCAGATTGTGCGGATCCAACCCGGACGAGACCGCAACCAGACGCGAAGCCGCACGTGCAACAATGCCGTCAGCGGTGCCGAACGGGCTCAGCGCCAAGAGTTCTCCGTGCACGACGGCCGCCAGAACCGGCGCCGGTGCACTGGTTCCGCCGGTAACGAGTTGCGCGAGAGCGTCCAACCGCTCCCCCACTCCGCGATCCGAACGTGGCCGCCCCAGTTGATCCGCGTCCTCGACGAGGTCTGCCGCGGCCAGCAGGTGCAGCCGGGCCAAAGCCTGCAGCGGGGCGCGCTTCCACGTCGACTCCATGAGGGGAAGACTGTCGCCGTCCAGAGCCTGAGCCACGCGCAGAGCACCCGCGAGAATCGGATCACCGGCCATGCCCTCGGCCGGCAATTCGGTGGTGCCACCGGCCAGCGATGCGGAAGCTCGCGCAGCGCGAACCGCGGCTTCGGCGGCAGTGGTGGGCCAACCGCGACGGTTGGTCTTGTGCCGATGAACCTCACCCAGAGCGTCGCGCGCATGATCGGCGGCGGCGCGTACGCCTGGAAGATCGACGAGGGGCTGCAAGGGGTCCGTCACGATCAACGACGGTACCCTTGCAGCCCCTCTGCGGACTTGCCTACCTACCTGTTGCGTCAGCTTCCCAGCGTGATGGACCCGCCGGGAATCGCGTCGAGCAACTTGCGGGTGTAGTCCTGTTGCGGATTGCCGAACACGTCGTCGATCGGTGCCGATTCGACGATCGAGCCACGCGACATCACCAACACGTTGTCCGCGATCTGACGAACCACGGCCAGGTCGTGCGTGATGAAGAGGTACGTCAACCCGAACTCTGCCTGCAGGTCGTTGAGCAGGGTCAAGATCTGATCCTGCACGAGCACGTCGAGAGCGGAGACCGCCTCGTCGCAGATCACGACCTCCGGTTGCAGTGCCAACGCTCGCGCAATTGCGACGCGCTGACGCTGTCCGCCGGAGAGCTCGTTCGGGAACCGTCGCATGACCGACTGGGGCAGACCGACCTTGTCGAGAAGTTCGCGGACGCGAGCCTCCCGTTCTGCTTTGGTCCCGACCTTGTGGGTACGCAGCGGCTCTTCGATCGTGCGGTAGATCGAGTACATCGGGTCGAGCGTGCCGTAAGGGTTCTGGAAGATCGGCTGCACTCGACGACGGAACGCAAAGGTTTCCTTCGCTCCGAGTTTCGCCACGTCCTGACCGTCGAAGACCACGTTGCCTGCGGTGGGCTCGAGCAAGCCGAGGACCATCTGCGCGACCGTCGACTTACCGGAACCAGATTCACCGACGATCGCCGTCGTGGTTCCGCGGCGGACCTTGAATGACACGTCGTTCACGGCTGTGAAGTCGGTGGTCTTGCGGAAACCCTTGCGCAGCTTGAACACCTTGGTCAGATGATCGACGACAAGAACGTCGTCGGTCGCCTTGCCGAAGGACTCTGCCGCACTTTCCTCGGCCTTGACCGCTTCGGCGACCTCTTCCGCCTGTTCGCGAATCTCGGCGCGTGCCACTGACGAGCTGAGCCGCTTCGACGCCAACGACGGCGCAGCAGCGACCAGCTTCTGCGTGTACGGATGCTGCGGGCGCTTCAGAATCTCCAGCGCCGGACCGGATTCGACGATACGACCCTTGCTCATCACGATCAGATGCTCGGCGCGCTCGGCGGCCAAGCCCAGATCGTGAGTGATGAGCAGAACGGCGGTGCCGAGTTCCGTTGTCAGACCGTCTAGGTGATCGAGGATCTGACGCTGGACCGTGACGTCGAGCGCCGACGTCGGCTCGTCCGCGATCAGGAGCTTCGGACGAGCGGACAACCCGATCGCGATGAGTGCGCGCTGACGCATACCGCCCGAGAACTCGTGCGGGTACTGCCCCAACCGGCTCTCGGCTTCGGCGAGTCCTGCCTCCTCGAGCAGTTCCGCAGCCCGAACCTTGGCTGCCTTGCCCTTGGCGATCCCGTTGGCGGCCAGTGCTTCCTCGATCTGGAAGCCCACTTTCCACACGGGATTCAGATTCGACATCGGGTCCTGCGGAACCAAACCGATCTGGCTTCCCCGGATGTGGACGAAGTCCTTCTCCGAGACCTTCGAGATGTCCTTGCCGTCGAAGATGATCTCGCCTGCCGTCACCTTGCCGGTGCCGGGAAGCAGATTGATGATCGAGTGGGCGGTGGTGGACTTACCCGAACCCGATTCGCCGACGATCGCGACAGTCTGACCCGGGTAGACGGTCAGGCTGACGCCTCGAACTGCCGGAACCGGACCGGAATTGGACTGGAAAGACACCTCGAGATCACGAATCTCGAGCAACGGAGTTTCCTCCGAGGTGAGAGTTTCCTTGGTGGTCATCGTGCTCACCGCTTCCGCGACTTGGGATCGAGGGCGTCGCGCAGAGCGTCACCCATCATGATGAATCCGAGAACGGTGATCGCCAAAGCCGTTGCCGGGTAGAACAGAATGGTCGAACCCTGACGCAGCGTCACCTGAGCGTTGCTGATGTCGCCGCCCCACGAAACCTCGGTGGACGGAAGACCGATACCGAGGAAGGACAGCGTCGCCTCGGCAACGATGTACGTACCGAGCGAGATGGTGGCGACCACGATGATGGGCGCCAACGAGTTCGGGATGACGTGGCGGATCAGTGTCTTGAGCTTCGAGACACCCAACGCTTCCGAGGCCATGACGTAATCGTTGTTCTTCGCCGAGATCACCGCGCCTCGAGCGATTCTTGCCATCTGCGGCCAGCCGAAGAGCGCCAGCACGCCGACGACGGTCCAGATGGTGCGATCGGTGAACAGCTGCATCAGGACGATGGCAGCCAGGATCAGCGGGATGCCGAAGAAGATGTCGGCGACACGGGAGAGGATCGAATCGGTCCATCCGCCGTAGAAACCGGACAGCGCACCGAAGATCACGCCGATCACCAGCACCGACGCCGTGACACCGACGCCCACGAGTACGGATGCGCGAGCACCGTAGATGGTGCGCGAGTACACGTCACAGCCCTGGCGGTCGAAACCGAACCAGTGCCCTGAGGTCGGCCCCTGCATGCTGTAGGTCAGGTCGCAGAACCGCGGATCGGTGCTCGTGAACAAGCTCGGAAACGCTGCGATGACGATGACCGCGAGGATGATGATCGTCGAGATGATGAACAGGGGGCGCTTGCGTAGGTCGCGCCACGCATCGGTCCACATGCTCGTCGGCGCCTGATCGAGTTTGACGGCGTCCGTCTCCCCCGGTGCCGCAACTTCGGGCGGTGCCACGAAATGACTTTGCCGGACTGCGCGTCCGGTCTTCACGGTCTCAGACATAGCGGATCCTCGGATCGAGCGCGGCGTACAAGAGGTCGACGAGCAGATTCGCGATCAGGTAGATCACGATCAGGATGGTGACGAACGAAACCACCGTCGGCGCTTCACCTCTGGTCACGGCCTGGTAGATCGTGCCACCGACGCCGTTGATGTTGAAGATGCCCTCGGTGACGATGGCGCCGCCCATCAACGTCGCGAGGTCGGCACCCAGGAACGTGACCACGGGGATCAGCGAGTTGCGCAACACGTGCACGCGAACCACTCGTCCACGGGAAAGTCCCTTGGCGGTAGCGGTGCGGACGTAATCGGCAGTCAGATTCTCCGCCACGGACGTTCGGGTCAGTCGCAGTACGTACGCAAACGAGACCGAACCAAGAACCAGGGCAGGGAGCAGGAGATTGGTGAAGCTGGTGTTGCCACCGACCGTCGGCGGGACGATGCCCCATTTGACGCCGATGAAGAACTGAGCCAGGAAGCCGATCACGAAGATCGGGATGGCGATGAGAACGAGGCTGAACAGCAGGACGGTGCTGTCGAAGAATCCGCCCTTACGCAGGCCCGCGATGAGGCCGAAGCCGACACCGAAGACCGTCTCGACGATCAGTGCCATGAAGGCAAGTTTCATCGTGATCGGAAATGCCTGTGCCAGAACTTCACTGACAGGTCGTCCGGAGAACGACGTGCCGAAGTCCAGCGTGAAGATGCCCTTCAGGTACAGCAGGTACTGCTGATAGAAGGGGAGATCGAGGTGGTAGCGCTCCCGAAGCTGTGCTGCCACAGCCGGACTGAGCGCCTTGTCGCCCGCCAACGCGGCAATCGGATCACCGGGAAGCAGGAAGACCATGGCGTAGATCAGAAGAGTGGCCCCGAGAAAAACCGGGATCATTTGAAGCACTCGGCGACCGATGTACCAGAGCATCGGATCACCTCCTTGTCGATGATCGTGTACGTCAGCGGACAGTCCGGTGTGAACACGAGTTCGGGACGGCAGGCAGGGCGCCTGCCGCCCCGAACTCACGTTTCAGATGCGGATCGTTCTACGCGTCAGTTCTTTTCGATGTCTTCGTAGACCGGAACACCGTTCCAGCTGATGGTCACGTTGGAAACGTTCTCCGACCATCCACTGGCAGCGTTGCGGTACCACGTCGGAACTGCGGGCAGGTCCTTGAGCAGGACTTCCTGGGCCTGATCGAGCAGTTCCTGAGCCTTCGCCTGATCGGTCTGGCCGGCCGATTCGCGCAGGAGGCGGTCGAACTCGGGGTTGGAGTAGTCACCGTCGTTGGAGCTGCCGCCGGTCTGGTAGTTCTGCGCCAGGAAGCCGTATTGCTGCGGGTAGTCGCCCTGCCAACCGGAGCGGAAGGAGCTCTGGATGGTGCGGTCGGTGGCTTCGGTGCGGATCTGAGCGAAGGTGGCGTACTGCTTGCCCTTCGCGTCGATACCGAGGGTGTTGCGGATGCTGTTCGCCGTGGCATCGACCCATTCCTGGTGTCCGCCGTCGGAGTTGTAGGCGATCTCGAAGCTGCCGGACCACGGTGCGATGGCGTCGGCCTTGGCCCAAGCAGCCTTGGCCGCCTCGGGATCGAACTTCACGTTGCTGTTACCGGTCAGCGAGTCGTTCCAGCCCTTGATTGCGGGGCTGGTGAAGTCGAGTGCAGGCGTCCTGGTCTTGTTGAAGATCTGCTGGGTGATCTGATCGCGGTTGATCGCCATCGAGATCGCCTGACGGCGGAGCATGCCCTCTTCGCCGCTGAAGTGCGGCAGGCGACCCGGGATCGTGAACGTCTCGATGGTTGCCGACGGCTGGTTGACGGTGCGTCCGGGCAGGTCCGACTCGAAGGTCGTGACGGCGCTCGGCGGAACCTGGTCGAGAACGTCGACGTTGTTGGCCAGGAGATCGGTGTACGCCGTGTCGAGGCTGTTGTACATGATGAAGTCGACGCCGGCGTTCTTCGGCTTACGGTTGCCGTTGTAGTCCGGGTTCACGACGGTGTCGATGCGGACGTTGTGCTGCCACGCGCCGGTTCCGTCGAGCTTGTACGGGCCGTTGCCGATCGGGTTCTCACCGAAGGCGGTCATGTCCTTGAACGCGACCTCGGGCAGCGGGTAGTACGCCGTGAAGCCGAGGCGATCGGGGAACGCCGACTCGGGCTGCTTGAGTTCGATGGTGAAGGTGGAGTCGTCCACAACCTTCAGACCCGACATGGTCTGTGCCGTCGGAACCTCGGCGGCAACTTCGTCGTAGCCCTTGATCGGATCGAAGAACGATGCCTGAAGCTGAGCGTTGGTGGAGAGGGCTCCGTAGTTCCACGCGTCGACGAACGACTTCGCGGTGACGGGGGTGCCGTCCGTGAAGGTCCAACCGTCCTTGAGCTTGACGGTGAAGTTCTGACCGTCGGTGCTCTCGATGGACTCGGCAACCTCGTTCTCCGTACCGCCGTCTGCGGTGTACGAAACGAGACCGGAGAACAGCGAGTCGAGGACGCGGCCGCCCATGTTCTCACTCGTGTTCGTGGGGATCAACGGGTTCTGAGGCTCGCCCGCCCAGGCGTTGACGACGCCACTGGACGATCCGCCCGACGAATCGCCGGACGAACATGCCGTGATCAGCACTGCCGTCATTCCGAGCGCGACCGCGCCGGTCGCTATGCGTGAGATACGCAAAGGAATTCCTTCCACATCTAAGTGACCCCGAGCATGCTCGCGGCCTGCCGACAGCCGTAACTGCCGGCGTCGTGTCGCCTACAACTGAAAGTGAACGTGACTTCGAGTTGCGGTCGAATAATGGTTTGACAATAGACACATCGAACCCGAAGCGCGCACCGCACCCATTGTTGGAAAATTGGGGGTAATTGAATTCGGGCACATTCATTCGTCGGCGGAAGTGACCACCCGTCGCATCGATTCGACCGATCGTCGCAGGACAACGGGTTGCAACGTGATGCAACGGTGCGTTTGAGCGAGCTTGTGACTACCCTCACACGGAGTCAGAAAAGTGTCGATCAATGTGGAAAGAAGGCCGTCAGCCATGACAAGCGCAGCCGAAACAGACGTCCCCCAGGCATATCCGCCGAGCGCAGAGTTCGCTGCGGCCGCCAACGCGGGACCGGAGTTGCAGGCTGCCGCAGATACCGACCGCCTCGCTTTCTGGGCGAATCAGGCTGAGCGCCTTCACTGGCACGAGAAATGGACCGACGTCCTCGACTGGACCGACGCCCCCGTCGCCAAATGGTTCGTCGGCGGAAAACTCAACGTCGCCTACAACTGCGTCGACCGCCACGTCCTCGCCGGCAACGGCGACCGCGTCGCCATCCACTTCGAAGGCGAACCCGGCGACAGCCGCGACCTGACCTACAACGACCTCCTCGCCGAAGTCAGCCGCGCCGCAAACACTTTCACCGACCTCGGACTCGTCGCCGGTGACCGCGTCGCGATCTACATGCCGATGATCCCCGAAGCGATCGTCACCATGCTCGCCTGCGCCCGCCTCGGCCTGACCCACTCGGTCGTCTTCGCCGGATTCTCCGCCACCGCCCTGCGCTCACGCATCGACGACGCCCAAGCCAAGCTCGTCGTCACCGTCGACGGCCAGTGGCGACGCGGCGCCGCAGCACCCATCAAAACAGCGGTCGACGAATCCGTCGCCGGCGCCGACTCCGTCCAGAACGTGTTGGTGGTCAACCGGACCGGCATCGACGTCGAGTGGACCGACGGCCGCGACCTGTGGTGGCACGAGACCGTCGCGCAGGCCTCGCCCGAGCACGAAGCGCAGGCCTTCGACGCCGAACATCCCCTGTTCATCCTCTACACCTCCGGCACCACCGGTAAGCCCAAGGGCATCATCCACACCTCCGGCGGCTACCTCACCCAGGCGTCGTACACCCACCACAACGTCTTCGATCACAAAGCGGGACAAGACGTCTACTGGTGCACCGCCGACATCGGCTGGGTCACCGGACACTCCTACATCGTCTACGGCCCCCTCTCCAACGGTGTCACCCAGGTCGTCTACGAAGGCACCCCCAACTCCCCGAACGAGCACCGCCACTTCGACATCATCGAGAAGTACGGCGTCTCCATCTACTACACCGCACCCACCCTCGTGCGGACGTTCATGAAGTGGGGCCGGGAAATCCCCGACGCCCACGACCTGTCCTCGATCCGCTTGCTCGGATCTGTGGGCGAGCCCATCAACCCCGAAGCGTGGCGCTGGTTCCGCGACGTCATCGGCGGCAACAAGGCTCCCATCGTCGACACCTGGTGGCAGACCGAGACCGGCGCGATCATGATCTCCCCGCTGCCCGGTATCACCGCCACCAAGCCCGGATCCGCGATGGCACCACTGCCGGGCATTTCCGCGAAGATCGTCGACGACGACGCCAAGCCCCTCGGCCCCGGCGGCAACGGTTACCTCGTCCTCGACGAGCCGTGGCCGGCGATGCTCCGCGGCATCTGGGGCGACATGGACCGCTACCGCGACACCTACTGGTCCCGCTACGCCGAGGAAGGCTGGTACTTCGCCGGTGACGGCGCCAAGTACGACGACGACGGCGCCCTCTGGGTCCTCGGCCGCGTCGACGACGTCATGAACGTCTCCGGTCACCGCATCTCCACCTCCGAGGTGGAATCAGCACTGGTCAACCATCACGGAGTCGCCGAAGCCGCCGTCGTCGGTGCCGCGGACGAGACCACCGGACAGGGCATCGTCGCGTTCGTCATCCTGCGCGAAGGCGTCGAAAACACGGGCGAGGTCCTCATCGCCGAGCTCAAGGCTCAGGTCTCCACCGACATCAGCCCCATCGCCAAGCCCCGTCAGATCACGATCGTGCCGGAACTGCCGAAAACCCGATCCGGCAAGATCATGCGCCGCCTCCTGCGCGACGTCGCCGAAGGCCGCGACCTCGGAGACACCTCAACCCTGGTCGATCCCAAGGTATTCGACGCAATCCGCGGTAAGTAGGGCCTTCGGTCCCTCTGCGCCTTTTTGGTAGTCCCCACTACCAGGAAGGCGCACAGGGGCGGAGCCCCTCTCGCAACTTCACTTCCTCTTTCGACGTCAGCCAGGACTCCTCGGCCACGCGAATGTCTGCGGCAACCCGCTTGTGCAGAGACTTTCCGCGCGAGGAGAGAAACACGCGCACCTTCCGGCGATCGTCCTCACCGACCTCGCGATAGATCAGCGCAAGCGAGACCAACTTGTCCGCAACTCGCGTCAGCGTCGGAGCCGGTGTTCCCGTTCGATCACGCAGCTCAGCCATCGTCAGCCCCTCGGTCGACGCCAGGGCTTCGAGCGTCATCCAGTGATCGAGAGTGAGATTCTCAGCCGCCAGCGTCTTCTCCGCCGCTGCCGCGGCCATTCGAGCCGCTCGGACCAGCGCGGTCGTCAGCGAAGCATCAAGAAATCCGGAGTCACTTTTTCCCACTGATCGCTCCCCCGCTGTTGCGTACTTCACACTTCTCGGGCAATACTTTCAAATGAAATGATACTAACCCAGGCCAGGCCGCTGGCTTCCGATTCCGGCGGCGACGCATGAGCGCTACCGGCGCGCTCGAACGCGCGCGCAGCGCCGTGTGGCGCCTGGGCATGGTGCTTCCCCTCCAAGGGCCGGCCGGACTGTTCGGTCCGTCGTGTGAGGCGATCAGCGAATTGGCCGCCCGCGACCTCAACAACTCCGGCGGCGTACTGGGACGCGAAGTCCAGATCGAAGTGATCGACGGCGGCGCCTCGCCGGGCGTCGTTGCAGCCCGCGTGCAACAGCTACTCGACGCAGGTGACATCGACGCCGTCAGCGGTTGGCACATCTCCTCGGTCCGCCACGCACTCGCACCGGTGGTCGCAGGCCGTATTCCGTACTCGTACACCTCGCTCTACGAGGGCGGCGAGGTCAGACCAGGAATCTACTGTTCAGGCGAAACACCACGACAGCAGATCGCGCCGGCACTGAAGTGGCTGCGCGACAACGTCGGAGCGCGCAAGTGGTTCGTCGTCGGCGACGACTACATCTGGCCTCACAGCTCGCTCGGGGCCGTGAGGCAATTCGCCACCGAACTCGACCTCACCCTGGTCGGCGGTTCGTTTGTCGATCTGGGGCGCGGCAACATGAAGCAGTTGGTCGAGACCGTCTCGAACTCCGGTTGCGACGGCGTGATCATGCTCCTCGTCGGACAGGACGCCGTCGACTTCAACCGAGCCTTCGCCCGCCGAGGCCTCGACGAGTCGATGATCCGGTTCAGCCCGTTGATGGAAGAAAACATGCTGCTCGCAAGCGGCCCCCGCGCAACCCGGAACCTGTTTGCCTCGGCAGCGTACTTCCGCTCGATGGTCGACGGTAACTCCATGGACCTGCTTGGGCGCTACATCGCACTGCACGGCGCGCACGCCCCGGCGCTGAACAACGCTGCCGAGTCGTGTTACGAAGGGATACATACCCTTTCGGCCCTGGTTCGACGCGCCGACAGCACCCACCCGCACGCCCTGGACGCCGTCGTCGAAGGCGCCGCGTACGACGGGCCTCGCGGAACCGTCGAGTTTCGCGATCGCGTTGCACGACAGAAGATTCAGCTGGCCGTCGCGGACGGACTCGACTTCTCGATCATCGCCACCCTCTGAAACCTTCCCCTGAGATCCACCTCTTGACTTCTGTGGCGCGCATCACTTAGTTTCATTTGGAATCATTTCATTTGAAAGTAACCCGTCCCGAAAGTAACCGGAGGTGCCCGATGGGCAGTGTTGGTTTGCTTTACGTGGGAGCCGTCCTCTTCGTCAACGGACTGATGCTGCTCGGCACAGTTCCCGTTCGATCCGCCTCGGTCCTCAATCTCTTCGTCGGCGCACTTCAATGCGTCGTCCCCACCGTTTTGTTGATTCAGGCACAGGGAGATTCGAGCGCCGTCCTGGCGGCCTCAGGCCTCTACCTGTTCGGATTCACCTACCTCTACGTGGGAATCAGCAATCTCGCCGGCTTCGAACCGGAAGGAATCGGGTGGTTCTCACTGTTCGTCGCGTGCGCCGCGCTCGTGTACTCCTTCCTCTCGTTCACGGTGAGCAACGACCCCGTCTTCGGGGTCATCTGGCTCGCATGGGCAGCACTGTGGACGCTGTTCTTCCTGGTACTCGGCCTCGGCCGTGAGAACCTCAGCCGCTTCACCGGCTGGGCAGCAGTCCTGCTGAGCCAGCCCACCTGCACAGTTCCCGCCTTTCTGATCCTGACCGACAACTTCCACACCACACCCGCGGTAGCCGCCGGCTGGGCCGGAGCGCTTCTGGTTCTCCTCGGTCTGGCCAAGATCCTCGCCGCACCCAAAGCCGCAGTACCCCAGACTCATCCAGTCTTCAACTGATCCACACAACCAAGGAGTGAAAGACAATGCGACACGGTGACATCTCCTCGAGCAACGACACGGTCGGCGTAGCAGTAGTCAACTACAAGATGCCCCGCCTGCACGATCGCGCCGGAGTTCTCGAGAACGCGCGCAAGATCGCCGACATGATGATCGGCATGAAGACCGGACTCCCCGGAATGGATCTGGTGGTATTCCCCGAATACTCCACGCAGGGAATCATGTACAACGAAGAGGAGATGTATGCGACAGCGGCAACCATCCCCGGTGACGAGACCGCAGTCTTTTCCGCCGCTTGCCGCGAGGCCGATACCTGGGGAATCTTCTCCATCACCGGTGAACAGCACGAAGACCACCCGAACAAGCCGCCGTACAACACGTTGATTCTCATCGACAACAAGGGCGAAATCGTTCAGAAGTACCGAAAGATCCTGCCCTGGTGCCCCATCGAAGGTTGGTACCCCGGCGACACCACGTACGTATCCGAGGGTCCCAAGGGCCTGAAGATCTCGCTCATCATCTGCGACGACGGCAACTACCCGGAGATCTGGCGTGACTGCGCGATGAAGGGTGCAGAACTCATCGTCCGCTGCCAGGGCTACATGTACCCCGCCAAGGACCAGCAGGTGATGATGTCCAAGGCAATGGCCTGGGCCAACAATTGTTATGTGGCAGTTGCCAATGCGGCCGGATTCGACGGCGTCTACTCCTACTTCGGACACTCCGCGATCATCGGATTCGACGGTCGGACGTTGGGTGAAACCGGTGAGGAGGAATACGGAATCCAGTACGCACAGCTGTCCGTTTCCGCCATTCGCGACGCACGCGAGAACGATCAGTCCCAGAACCACATCTTCAAGCTCCTTCACCGCGGATACTCCGGCGTGCACGCTGCAGGTGACGGGGACAAGGGTGTCGCGGACTGCCCGTTCGAGTTCTACAAGCTGTGGGTCACCGATGCCCAGAAGGCTCAGGAACGCGTCGAGGCCATCACCCGAGACACAGTGGGCGTAGCGGACTGCCGCGTCGGAAACCTGCCGGTCGAGAAGACAATCGAAGTTTAAGGATCTCGCTGTGCCGTATATCACCGACATGCTCCATGACCGGAACAGTTCAGCACCACCACCAGCCGAGGAACGATCCGAACCCGTACCGGTCGGGGCCTTCGACGCTCGCAATCTCTCGAAAGCCCTCAGTTCCAAGATCGTCGGACAACAGGCCGCCGTCGACGCAGTGGTTCGGGCGATTTCGATCGCGCATGTCGGTGCCACGGATCCGACGCGTCCGCTCGCCAACATCCTTCTGGTCGGCCCCACCGGCGTCGGCAAGACGGAGTTGGTGCGGCGCGTGGCCGCGGAACTCCGGTCCGGGCCCGACGATCTGTGCCGCATCGACATGAATGCTCTTGCGCAAGAGCATTATGCGGCGTCGTTCTCCGGGGCACCGCCTGGGTATGCCGGCAGCAAGGAGTCCTTCACACTGTTCGACAAGAACACCGTCGAGGGCGATCCGTACACCCCCGGAATCGTCCTGTTCGACGAAGTGGAGAAGGCCGACCCCACCGTTCTACGTGCGCTCCTGCAGGTCCTCGACAACGGCGAACTCCGGTTGGCGAACGGTCAGCAGAAGATCTCGTTCCGCAACAGCTATGTGTTCCTGACCTCGAATCTCGGTTCTGCTGCGGTGGCGGAACGTCGACGGTCCCGGGTGCGGCAGCTCGCCGATCGCGTCCGGATCGATCGACCACACCATGGTCACCACTTGGTGCAGCGCGCTCTCGAGAAGTTCTTCGACCCCGAGTTCTTCAACCGCATCGACGAAACCGTGATCCTCGACGAGTTCGACGAACAGACCGCGGAACAAGTGACCCGGCTCGAGATCGAACTGATCACGACTCGGTTGGCCAGGAGAGGCGTCGACGTCGACGTGGACGACAGCGCCGTCGCTCTGTTGCAACGGCGCGGATTCGATCCGGTGTACGGAGCACGTGGCCTGCGCCGGACCATCCGAAACGTCTTGGCCGACCCGGTGGCCGCCGCCGTTCTCGACCTACGACCAGTCGGGACGCAGCCACTCGCCTTGCAGGCGCGGGCAGTTGGTGATCAGATACAGGTAAAGAAAGTCCCATGAGTGCTCGCTCACGTTGCGGATCGAATCCGCAACGTGGGCGACACATTTCAAACATGTCCGCGTAACGCCACCTCCCTAGGTTGGGTGCCTGCACCACAAAGTGCACATGCACAGGCACCCAGGGGAAGTGACGTCATGACAGCAGTGAACGAGCAGGTGTCCGCCGGCGCACCGGACAGGGCAGATATCGGTGAGAACGCCGCACTGAAGGAGACTCTGGAGGACTACACCCTCCGATTTGCGCCACGCAGCTACCGCAAATGGGGAACCGGCGTCGTCGCGACCTCCGCGCTCGGCGGAATCGCGTATCTCGCAGACTTCTCGATCGGCGCCAACATCGGCATCTCGTACGGCACCGGTAACGCATTGCTGGGCATCGCTGTGTTTGCCGTCGTCATCATGGCCACCGGCTTCCCACTCGCCTACTACGCCGCGCGATACAACATCGACCTCGATTTGATCACGCGCGGAAGCGGTTTCGGCTACTACGGCTCGGTGGTCACCAACGTCATCTTCGCGACGTTCACCTTCATCTTCTTCGCGCTCGAAGGTTCCATCATGGCCCAGGGTTTGAAACTGGGGCTCGGGATCCCACTCTCGATCGGATACGCGGTCTCGACCCTGATGGTCATTCCACTGGTCATCTACGGAATGAAGGCTCTGGCAAAGCTCCAAGTGTGGACGACGCCTCTGTGGCTCGTCATGATGGTGCTGCCGTTCCTGTATCTGCTGTTCAAGCACCCAGATTCGGTGAGCGCGTTCTTCGCCTTCGGCGGTGAGGACGGCGCAAACGGCAAGGGCGTCAACTTCGGATCGGTGATGCTGGCCGCGGGTGTCTGCCTGTCGCTGATCGCACAGATCGCCGAGCAGATCGACTACCTACGCTTCATGCCGCCCAAGACGCCGGAGAACACCCGTCGTTGGTGGGCTGCAGTAATTCTCGCGGGGCCCGGCTGGGTCATCTTCGGCGCGTTCAAGCAGATCGTCGGACTGTTCCTCGCCGTGTACATCATCGCGAACGTCGTCGACGGATCTTCGATCGCCAACCAGCCCGTGCACCAGTTTCTCGAGATCTACCAGGACATGATGCCGCACTGGCTGGCCATGACCCTTGCCGTGATCCTCGTGGTCATCAGCCAGATCAAGATCAACGTCACCAACGCGTACTCCGGCTCACTGGCGTGGACCAACTCGTACACCCGCGTCACCAAGACCTACCCGGGACGCATGATCTTCGTTCTGGTCAACCTGGCGATCGCACTGATCTTGATGGAAGCCAACATGTTCGACTTCCTCAACACGATCCTGGGCTTCTACGCCAACTGCGGTATCGCCTGGGTCGTGGTCGTCGCCTCGGACATCGCGATCAACAAGTACTGGTTGAAGCTCTCCCCGAAGGTCCCCGAGTTCCGACGCGGAATGCTCTACGACGTCAACCCTGTCGGCTTCGTGTCGATGCTGCTGGCCGCGGGCATTTCGATCCTGGTGTTCTTCGGCGCATTCGGTTCGGCGATCAAGCCGTTCTCCCCGATCGTCGCGATCGTCATCGCACTGGTGATGCCGCCGGTCCTCGCCGTCGCCACCAAGGGCAAGTACTACCTGCGGCGCACCGACGACGGCATCGATCTGCCGATGTTCGACGAGTACGGGAACCCCTCGGGTGAAACGCTTCTGTGCTGCGTCAGCGGCATCGAGTTCGAGCGACCCGACATGCTCGCGTCGAACGTTCCCGGCCCGAACGGCGAGAAGCAGTACATCAGTTCCTTGGCCTTGAGCACCGACAAGACCGGTGAGCACGTCCTGCCTGCTCAGCTTCCCTGACAACTGCTGTGCGCCTTTATTAACCGCCGGGGGTTAATAAAGGCGCACAGCAGGGTTATGCCCCTACATCGTCTAGCGACTCACCCTTTGTCTCGCGCATGAACAGCAGCGCAACAAAAGTCAGCGTCGCCGCCACGAGGAGGTAGATGCCGACCCAGCCGACGCCGTAGTTCTTCGCGAGGTAGACGGCGATGAACGGCGCCACCGCAGCGCCCAGAATGCTGGCGGTGTTGTACGCGATTCCCGAGCCCGTGTAGCGGACGTTGGTCGGGAAGAGTTCCGGGAGAACGGCACTCATCGGTCCGAAGGTCAGGCCCATGAGCAGCATGCCCACGATGAGGAACGCCAACATACGACCGTCGTTCATTCCGTCCGGTTCGAGGAACACGCCGAAGGTCAAGCCGAACACCATGATCAGGCCGGTGATGATCAGCAGTGTGATACGACGCCCGTAGCGGTCGGCAAGCCAACCCGAGACCGGCACGGCGGCAGCGAAGAACACGACTGCGATGAGCTGCAGGACAAGGAAATCGGTGTACTTGAAGCCGGCGCCGGTTCCGCCGTCGGCCGCCGTCTTGCCGGTTCCGTGGCTGAGCACCCAGGTGGTCATGATGTAGAAGAGCGTGTACGTCGCGAGCATCACGAACGTACCGATGATCAGCTGACGCCAACTGGTCTTGAATACCTCGGCGACCGGGGTCTTGACCTTCTCGCCGCGCTCGACTGCGCGCGCGAACACCGGGGTCTCTTCGAGCTTGAGCCTGACGTACAGGCCGATCATCACCATGATTGCGCTGAGCAGGAACGGAATTCGCCACCCCCAGCTCAGGAAGGCGCCTTCGAGGTCCGGGCTGGAATTGTCGTGGTTCATGAACAACGTGATGATCAGGAACAGTCCGTTGGCCATGAAGAAGCCGATGGGTGCACCGAGCTGCGGCCACATCGCCGCCCAGGCCCGCTTGCCTTCCTTGGCCGTCTCGGTCGCGAGCAGAGCCGCGCCCGACCATTCGCCGCCGAGTCCGAGGCCCTGACAGAAACGCATGAGCGCCAACAACGCCGGGGCCAGCAGACCGATCTGGTGATAAGTGGGCAGCAGTCCGATGAGGAAGGTCGCGATACCCATCGTCAGCAGCGAGCCGACCAGAGTTGCCTTGCGTCCGACGCGGTCACCGAAATGCCCGAAGAGAATCGAGCCGAGGGGACGGGCGACAAACGCGAGTCCGAACGTCGCCAACGACGCGAGAAGCGCGGTGGTGTCGTTGCCCTTCGGGAAGAACAGGTGCGGGAACACCGATACTGCCGCTGTTGCATAGATGTAGAAGTCGTAGAACTCGATGGACGTACCCACCATGCTGGCAACCACGATTCGGCTGCGCGGCACTCCGGCGACGGTATCTGCGTCGCCGCCCTCCGGCTTGGGTGGGTTCTCACTGACTGACGTGCTCAAAACATGCTCCTGCGCCGTTATACGAAAATTGTCCAATTGGTGGGATGGTGTCCCAATCAGTAGGAATTGAACACCCGCGGGGTTTTCCGGCGCAAATTCGGTTCGCTAATTCGGCTCAGCGAGCAATCCGCGATAAAATCCCGTAAAGGTGAGCCGGGAAGTCTGGTCGGCACGTGCATTCGATGCTTTACAACGTCGATCACGTTCATGTCTGTTGCATCCGAACTCGGGTGCACGAACAAAGGTCGTCCCCACGCGTGATCTCCACTTTGCGTTCCGAACTGTCCCGCTATCTCCGCACCGAAACGGTGGGCGGATCGATACTGCTCATCGCCGCTGCCGTCGCTCTGATCTGGGTGAACTCACCTTTCGGTGAGAGCTACATCGCACTGCGCGACTTCCAGATCGGCCCGTCTGCACTCCATCTAGACCTCAGCCTTGGCACCTGGGCGCAAGACGGACTGCTTGCCGTCTTCTTCTTCGTCGCCGGCCTCGAACTCAAACGCGAACTGGTGGTCGGCGAGCTCGCGGACCGCAAAGCCGCGATGCTCCCGATCATCGCGGCGTGCGGCGGCGTCCTGGTCCCCGCGATCATCGCGGCGTCCATCGGCTTCGGCACTCCAGGTATGGACAAGGGCTGGGCCATTCCCGTCGCGACGGACATCGCTTTTGCCCTCGGCGTGCTCGCTCTCACCGGATCGAAGATCCCCGCAAGCGCCCGAGTCTTCCTGCTCAGCCTGGCCGTCGTCGACGATCTGCTCGCCATCATCCTCATCGCCGTACTGTTCACCGGCTCCCTCGCGATGTTGTGGCTGCTGACCGCGGCCGCAGCCCTCGCTGTCTACGCCTACGCCCAGCACAAGCGCATCACGACGCCGTTCCTCTACGTCCCGCTGGCACTACTGACCTGGTACGCGATGCACGAAGCGGGGATACACGCCACACTCGCGGGCGTCGCGCTCGGCCTACTCACCCGTGTCAGGCGCGATCCGGACGAGGAGTACGCGCCGGGCAGCCGCCTCGAGCACCGCATTCAGCCGTACTCCGCAGGCTTCTGCGTCCCCGTCTTCGCACTGTTCGCCTCCGGTGTTCCGATCAACGCCGCGGTACTCGGCGACATTTTCACCGACCCCGTCGGGCAATCGGTTGTCGTCGGCCTTCTGGTCGGAAAGACCGTCGGAATCTTCGGAATTTCCCTGCTCGCGATCAAATTGGGCATAGCCACCAAGCCCAAGACACTGGAATTGAGAGACATGTTTGCCCTCTCAGTTCTCGGTGGCATCGGGTTCACCGTTAGCCTGCTTGTAGCAGACCTCGCATTGGACGGGGTCGGCGATGGCAGCGAGGCCGAGATAGCGAAGGCCGCAGTTCTCGTGACATCGTTGGTGGCATCGCTGATCGGATCAGCGCTGCTGTGGCGACGTGGACGAGTTCATGCGGCTCGAGACGACGCTTCCACCGCCATTGCCACGGACGCGAGAGAACTACCTGGAGAGGTCGACAAGTGAGCTTGACCAACGGAGAGAGCCAGCGCTTCACCGGAGATGGAGTACCGAACACGGTCTCGTCCATCCCTCTCACCGATGTGGACGCCCGCACGCCGGGTGAGGCCACCATCGGGGCCCTCGTCAAGGACGCGACCGCACAGGTCTCCACCCTCGTGCGCGCCGAGGTTGAACTTGCCAAGGCCGAGGTCACGGGCGAGGTCAAGAAGGGTCTGCAGGGCAGTGTCTTCTTCATCCTGGCCTTCACGGTTCTGCTGTTCAGCTCGTTCTTCTTCTTTTTCTTCCTGGCCGAGATGCTCGATACCTGGGTGCCGCGCTGGCTGGCGTTCCTCATCGTCTTCCTGATCATGGTGGTGACCACCGCGATTCTGGCGCTGCTCGGTTATCTGCGTGTGCGCAAGCTGAGGGCTCCGGAGAAGACGATCGAATCGCTCAAGCAGGCCAAGAACGTCCTTCCCGGCAGCCATGACGACGCAAAGCCGTCTGTCGATTTCAACGCGCGCCGGTAGCGAGTCTGATCGAAAGTGGCAGCCCCAGATCCATCCACCGTCAGGTTCGACGGCCCCTGGATTCACCGGGACATTCACGCCAACGGCATCCGGTTTCACGTCGTCGAGGTAGGCGACGCGGAGCCGGATGCTCCGTTGGTGGTCCTGTTGCACGGATTCGCCGATTTCTGGTGGTCCTGGCGCCATCAGTTGACGGCACTGTCGGAGCAGGGATTCCGCGTCGTCGCCATGGATCTTCGTGGGTACGGCGATTCCGACAAGCCCCCTCGCGGCTACGACGGTTGGACGCTCGCCGGTGACGTAGCCGGTCTCATTCGTGCGATGGGTTACGGCAAGGCCACGCTGATCGGTCATGCCGACGGCGGGTTGGTGTGCTGGGCGACCGCGCTCCTGCATCCACGCCTGGTGCGGTCGATCGCGTTGATCTCGTCGCCACACCCGATGGCACTCAAGAAAGCAGTCGTGCGCGACCCATATCAGCGCCGCGCGCTTTTGCCCTCTTTCCTGGCCTATCAGGTACCGCTACGCCCGGAACGTCGGTTGACGGCCGACAACGGCGCCGAGGTGGAGCGTCTGGTTCGCTCGCGGTCCGGCCCCACCTGGCCGCAGCAACCCGAGTTCGCGGACGTGATGACCAAGATGCGGGCCGCGATCCGGATCCCGGGCGTCGCGCATTCCACGCTGGAGTACCAGCGCTGGGCCTTCCGCAGCCAGCTCCGGCCCGAGGGTCGTCGCTTCATGCGTTTGATGGATCAGGTTCTTCGCATTCCGATCGTCCAGATTCACGGCGAACTCGACCCGTACGTGCTCACCCGTACCGTGCGGCGCGACAAGCATTGGGCTCCCGGCGAGAAACTACGCACCATTGCCGGAGTTGGTCACTACGCGCACCAGGAAGCCCCCGAGCGCGTCAACCGCGAACTCGAGGACTTCCTCCTTACAGAGAAGTGACCGCTACAGAATGCAGGCGCCTGTCGGCACCGGCGTCGACGCCGAGGCAGCCGCGTTCAACTGGCGCGATACTTCCTGGGCGGTGAGGACGAATCCGGTGTCGCTGTCGTCGACGGCAGCACCGAACACGACGCCGAGGACGCGCCCCTGATCGTCGACCATCGGCCCACCAGAGTTGCCCTGCCTGATGGATCCGCGAACCGTGTAGACCTCACGCTGAGTGGTTCCGGCCTTGTAGATGTCCGGTCCGTTCAGGTTCAGGACCTCACGAACGCGGGCTGCGCTGGCCGTGTACGGACCGCCGCCTGGGTAACCGAGCACCAACGCGTTGTCGCCGGTCTGAGCCTGCTCCGGAGCAAACGGCAGCACCGGTGCGTCCAGTCCGGGAACCGCCAGAATCGCGATGTCGACGGCGGAGTCGAAGAGAACCACCTGCGCGGGCAGCGCGCCCTCCATGGTGTCCACCGTGATGCTCTCGGTTCCGGCAACCACGTGTGCGTTGGTCATGACGCGTTCGGGAGCGACGATGAATCCGGATCCCTCGAGCGCGCGCTGGCAACTCGGTGCGACGCCGTTGATGCGTAGAACACTCGGACGCAACTGCGCCGCCAACGGACTGGCCAGAACGCTCGCGTCGGGTGCTTCGACCTCGGTGATGGGCGTACGCCCGAACGGGCCGATGACGTCCGGCAGGCCGGAGGTGTCGAGCAACGCCGAAAACTCCGTCGGGATGCGGCGCAGCCACTGCGGTGCCAGTTCGTCCACACTGGCCAGAACGTCCGAACCACGAACAGCGGCGGCAATATTCGGCTGCGACGAAGAAGTGAGCGGAATCGCGAGCAACCACGCCGCGACCACGACGGCCACCGCCTGTAGACCCGCACCGATGACGCTGTCGACGGATCGTGCCGTCGGACTGTGCATTCCGCTGCGCGCCGCGCGTCCGAGCACCATGCCGGCGACTTCGCCGATGATGACCAACACCACGATCAGCGAGATGCCCGCGAGGATGCGCAGCTTGCCTTCGGTGACGTGCACGAGCAGGTGTGGCGCCAACAGAATTCCGGCGACGGCACCGAGGATCACGCCGACAAACGCCAACGCCGACGCCACCGCACCCTGACGCCATCCGGACGTGGCCGCGATGAGGGCGACCAGAACGATGGCGATGTCCACCCAACGAGAACCTGTCATCGCGGCACCGCCGAATCCTCGACACCTTCACCGAACTCGGACAGCGCTGTGTCCAGGTCTCTCACGTCCTCGTAGTTCCACGGAATCTCCCAGCCCGACACCGTGAACAGCGCCGCGAGGATTCCTGCTGTGAACCCCCAGACCAGCATGCCGTCGGCGCGGAACGCCGGGCCCTGGTATCCGAGGGGATGGCGAACCTGAAACCGGTTGTCGGGGTCGAGCAACGTGCGCAGCGGCACCCTGGCCACCCGTCCGACCTCGCCCTCGTCCTGAATCCCCACCGTCGTCGGCTGCTCCCAGTAGCCGAGCACCGGCGTCACGTCGAAACCCGACGGCGGGATGAAGATCTCCGGCAGCACGGTGAGCGGCTGAACTCCGCTCGGATCGAGCCCGGTCTCCTCCTGCGCTTCACGCAGCGCGGTGCCGATGGGGCCGTCGTCGCCCGGATCGGCGGCGCCGCCCGGGAATGCGACCTGTCCGCTGTGCTGACGCATCGTCGACGCCCGTTGGGTCAGCAACACGTCTGCGCCCTCCGGCAAGCCGCCGACGGCGAGAGGGTCTGCCTCACGCGGTCCGCCGAAGAGCACGAGCACCGCGGCCGGACGCGTCACGGTCCCGCGCGGCGCGCGACGCTCGAGGACGGGGTTGATCCGGTGTGGATCGGTGGGCTCGGTGCTGGCGACAGCTCGCAACCACTCGGGAACCGGTGTGCTCATACGACGACTCCCAGATATTGCGCCGCAGCGGCGGCGATTTCGTCCGCACTGCGGAAAGGTTGAGGCAAGACCTTGGCGACTGTTCCATCCGCGCGCACGAGCACCGACACCGGCAGCACCGGCGGTGCGCCCACTGCGATCCGTACCTTGCCGTCACCGTCCTGGACGCCGGGCAAACGCACCGAGTAGTCGATGAGTCGCGTCAAAGCGTTCTCCTGATTCGGATCCGAATGCACCGTCAGAACGTTGATGCTGCCCTCGGCGCGCTCCGCGAATTCCTGAAGGTACGGAAGCTCTTCGGCGCATGGCGCGCACCAGTACGCCCACAAGTTGAGCAGAGTCGGTTTTCCGCCGACCGCTGCGGCAAGGTCGACGGGCCGACCGTCTGACACGCAGTCGAGGGTGATTCCGGCCAGCGCCGAGCCGGCCGGAGCTTCGCCCGTCGGAGTCGGACAGGGAGCCAGTGAGGCCTGGCTACGGAGTTGATCGAGCGATTCCGACGACGGAGTGAACGTCGGCGGCTGATACGCGGACGACGACGGACCCGTGGACGTGGGCGTCGTGTCGTCTCCCCCGCGCGGCCAGATCGCCACGACGAGAGCCGCGACGACCACGAGCGCAGCGAGAGACCATCTTCCAGCACTTGTCATCGGCGATCACAACCCTGCCAGGGCGAGCAGATGGTCGGTCTCGGGGCCTTTCACCAGGGCCGCGGCCTCGGTTTTGTCGGTCGGGCCGAGTCCGTACGACGGGCAGTCCTTGGCGAGAACGCACACCCCGCACGCGGGCTTGCGCGCGTGGCAGACCCGTCGGCCGTGAAAGATCACGCGGTGCGAGAGCAGTGTCCATTCCTTACGTTCGATCAGTGCCCCGACGGCGTGTTCCACCTTGACGGCATCTTCTTCCTCGGTCCACTTCCACCGACGCACGAGCCGACCGAAGTGGGTGTCGACGGTGATTCCCGGAATGTCGAAGGCATTGCCCAGCACGACGTTCGCGGTCTTGCGTCCGATGCCTGGAAGTTTCACCAGATCTTCGAGCTTGTTCGGGACCTGACCGTCGTGGCGTTCGAGTAGCGCCTGACCGAGTCCGATCAACGACGTCGTCTTGTTCCGGTAGAAGCCGGTGGAGCGGATGTACTCCTCGAGTTCGGTCCGATCGGCTTCCGCGTATGCCTTCGCGTCGGGATAGCGGGCGAAGAGCGCCGGCGTGACCATGTTGACGCGGACGTCGGTGCATTGCGCCGACAGGATTGTCGCCACTGCCAGTTCCAACGGAGTCGTGAAGTCGAGTTCGCAATACACGTGCGGGAAAGCCACAGCGAGCTCGCGATTCATCCGACGCGCCCGGCGTACCAATCCGAGGTGTGATTCTTCCTTCCGCGCACCCCCCGAACGCGGTTTCTTCCGCTGCTCTGAACTGCCTGTCGGGGTGGTCTGCACTCAGACAACTGTACGGATACGACATGAGTGGAGACTCCGTCGTGTCGATTCTGAGACCTTCGACGTGTTTACTTCCCCCTATGCAAGGACTCGCAGTAATTCTCTTTCCGCTACTGCTGATGCTCTTTGCCCTGGCGATGGAACGAGTCGAAGGGCGATTGCGTCGGCTCTCGGTTCAAGAGCACGAAGTAGAAGACTTCCTCGATCAGGCAAGTCACGACGACGTCGCCCGCCTGGCAAGCGATGGGTTTCCCCATGCGTTCGCTCGCTTCCACCGGAAGCGGAAGGGCCGTCAGTCGGAGGCTCCCGAGAGCGCCAGCCTGGGCGAAATCCGGACACAACGGGCAAGTTGACGGCCATACAAAGTAGTCACCGCAGCGGATTCCGGAAGAATTTTCGGCTCTTACGTGGCATCAATCACTCGTCGCGAGCTATCGGGACGTAGACTTCGATGCCGTACCTGTTGCATTGAACACAGATTGCATTGGACACAGTGTCTCACTCATGAGGGCTGAGCCTGTGTACGACGGTTTGTGCGCAGCGCGGGTACAAAGATAGTTAGCGCAAAAATGACACCACAAACGAACAAATCCCAACAAGGAGCGCACGTGGACGACGTCCTGGCAAGAGCCGGCATCTTCCAAGGAGTCGAGCCCTCAGCGGTAGCGGCGCTGACAAAGCAGCTGCAGCCCGTCGACTTCCCCCGTGGACATGTCATCTTCAACGAAGGTGAACCCGGTGACCGCCTGTACATCATCGTGTCCGGCAAGGTGAAGATCGGTCGACGCTCACCCGACGGTCGCGAGAACCTACTGACGATCATGGGCCCGTCCGACATGTTCGGCGAACTGTCCATCTTCGACCCCGGCCCCCGCACCTCGACGGCTACGACCGTCACCGAGGTTCGCGCCGTGAGCATGGACCGCGACGCTCTCAAGGCATGGATCCAGCAGCGCCCCGAGATCGCCGAGCAGCTGCTGCGCGTTCTCGCCCGCCGACTGCGTCGTACCAACAACACCCTGGCCGACCTGATCTTCACGGACGTTCCCGGCCGTGTGGCCAAGGCGCTCCTGCAGCTCGCGCAGCGCTTCGGCACTCAGGAAGGTGGCGCCCTGCGCGTCACTCACGACCTCACGCAGGAAGAGATCGCCCAGCTCGTCGGCGCTTCCCGCGAGACCGTCAACAAGGCGCTCGCCGATTTCGCACACCGCGGATGGCTGCGCCTCGAAGGCAAGAGCGTTCTGATCTCGGATTCCGAGCGTCTGGCTCGTCGCGCCCGCTAGTTTCTTCCTTCTCGACACTTTCGGCCGCTCCCACTTCGGTGGGGGCGGCCGAAGTCATTCCCTGGACTCTTGTTGTACCTATCGGTAAAGTGTGTACCGATAGGTACACATCCGATCGAGAGGCCACGCAATGACCGTCCGAGCACCGATTCCGCCCTTCACCCACGAAACCGCCGTCCAGAAGGTCCGCCTCGCCGAGGACGGATGGAACTCACGCGATCCGCACAAGGTGTCGCTGGCCTACACGCCGGACAGTTGGTGGCGCAATCGGTCGACGTTCGTCACCGGCCGATCCGAAATCGTCGAACTTCTGACCGAGAAGTGGACCCGCGAGCTGGACTACCGGTTGATCAAAGAGTTGTGGGCACACGGCGACGACCGCATCGCCGTGCGATTCGCGTACGAGTGGCACGATCACGACGGGCAGTGGTTCCGCTCCTACGGCAACGAGAACTGGGAATTCGACGCGGACGGCCTCATGCACCACCGTCATGCCAGCATCAACGACGTCCCCATCGCGGAGTCCGAGCGAAAGTTCTTCTGGGATTCGACCGGACCACGCCCGCACGATCATCCGGGCCTGAGCGAGTTGGGTCTGTGATGAAAGGATGAATCCATGGCCAGACAGGTAGCTGAACGCTCGGACACGATCCCCGCCCTCGCGAACGTGTTTCGAACCTACGGGTTCGACGGAGCAAGCCTGGCCGTCATCACCGAACACACCGGTTTGGGCAAAGGCAGTCTCTACAACTTCTTTCCGCGAGGAAAGGAAGAGATGGCCGAGGCCGTACTCGACGAGGTCGACGGATGGTTTCGCACCGAAGTCTTCGAACCGCTTCGAGCAGAGTCGGTTCCACCGCGGCAGCGTATCCAGAGCATGTTCGCTACCGTCGCCGACTACTTTCGGTCAGGGCAACGCATTTGCCTGTTCGGCGCATTTGCACTCGGTGAAGAGCGAAACCGCTTCGGCGCCAAGGTGCGAACCTACTTCGACGAATGGACAGCAGCTCTCGAGGCGGCACTCGTCGGCGCCGAAGATTCCACCGGACTCGCCGAAGAAGCCGTGGCCGGAATCCAAGGCGCAATAGTGATGTCCCGAGCCCTGGACGACGGTGCCGTATACAGCCGAGTGACGACGCGACTCGAAGATCAACTGGTACAGGCACTCACGCCGTAACGCATACCGCACGACCACAAAGGCATTTGTGCCGCGGCATGCACCTGGCATGCTCGAAAAGGTATGCACAAGAGGAAAGGAACCCATGCCCTCGTCCGAGACGGTGATCGCATCCACAGCTTCGGGGAAGATCCGCGGCCTAAAGCGTGACGGTTCCTACTACTTCGGTGCGATCCCCTACGCCCGCGCACCGCGCTTCGAGAAGCCGCGGCCGGCGGGACCGTTCTCCGACATTTTCGACGCCACAGCGCTTGGAACGGTCTTCCCCCAACCACCTTCACGGCTCGAGCGCATCATGGGGCCACCGCTCCCAGAACCGGAGCAGAGCGAGGACAGCTTCACCGTCACCGTCACAACCCCGTCGCTGACCGGTCATCGCCCGGTGATGGTCTGGCTTCACGGTGGCGGTTACTCCAGTGGCGGCGGCTCCCTCCCCTGGTACGACGGCCACGCTTTGTCAGCCGAGGGCGACGTCGTCGTGGTGTCGGTCAACTACCGCGTCGGCGTGCTCGGATACCTCCTCCTCGACGGCGTCAGCGAAGGCAATCTCGGGGTCCACGATCAGATCGCAGCGCTCGAGTGGGTGCGCGAGAACGTCGAGGCATTCGGCGGCGACCCAGACTCGGTCACCGTGTTCGGGCAGTCGGCCGGCGCTCATTCGATTGTGAATCTGTTGAGCAGTAACAACTCTCGAACTCTTTTCCATCGAGCAATTCTGCAGAGCACCCCACGGCCGGACCTCAATTTCACGCAGGCTGCCGCGATCGAGAACGGTGAAGCATTTGCCCGACTGCTCGACGGAGATCCTCGGACCGCGCCACTCTCCCGCATTCTCGACGCATTCCGCAGCACCGCAATCGAGTTCAGCCGGCGGTCCCCCAATGTCGTGCAACCGCCCTTCGCACCGATTTCCGAACTGGATCCGGTGATCCGAACTTTCGAAACAGCGCCGGACGTCATCGTGGGATACACCCGCGACGAGGGATCCGCTTTCGTGCGCGACGTAGCGGGAGTACCCGATCCCGAACGCGTCGCCGAAAAGGCACTGACACAGAACATGTTTGCCGAACCGGCGATGGAGCTGGCCGACGCCTTCACAGCGGCCGGCGCGTCGGTGTACACGTATCGCTTCGACTGGGCACCGACGGACGACGTCTTCGGAGCCACTCACTGCATCGAACTGCCCTTCGTGTTGGGGACCGACCAGTCCTGGAAGAGCTCACCGATGCTGGGCAGCAGCGACTGGCAGAGCATCGACGCACTGGGCCGTCGGATACGCCGGCACTGGACGTCGTTTGCGCACACGGGAAGTCCGGACAGCAGCGAAACCTGGGAGAAGTACACCTCGGCCCAACCGATCGGAATCACCTTCTTCTGAGCAACTTCGGGCGCCTACCCACTCGCGGCAATCCCGTCTAGGATTGCTCCATGGACATGCCCAAGCTCCTCGACGGGCGACTCAAACTCCGCCATCTCCTGCTCGTCGACGCATTGAGCCGTCAGGGCAGCGTGGTCGGCGCCGCTGCCGCACTTCACATCACACAACCCGTCGCGACCCGCAGTCTGCACGACATCGAGTCCATTCTCGGTGTCTCGCTCTTCGACCGCGGCCCACGCGGAATCACCCCGACCATTTTCGGCGAGGCCTTCACAACTCATGCGCGGGCCGTGATCGCGCAGCTGACCGAAGCCGGGCGGCACGTCGTCGAACTTGCCGACGCCAATCGCGGAACCGTCATCGTGGGAACACATCTCGCCGGATCCAACGTGCTGCTTCCCGGCGCTATCGCGCGCCTGAAGGTTCACCACCCGCTGCTCACCGTCATCGTGCGCGAAGGCACGCCCGAACAGTTGCTCACCGATCTGGAAGCGGGCCGAATCGATCTGATCGTCGGCCGGCTCACCTCACCTACCGATGACACCGCGATAAGACGGAACCTCTACGCGGAGTCCGTCGAACTCGTCACCCGCGTGGATCACCCGCTCGCTCACCGCGAGGACGTCCAACTCGAAGAACTACGCGGCTTCCCCTGGATCCTTCCCGGGGTCGAGACAGTGCTCCGCCGCGAGCTCGAGGAGTTCTTCGCCCGCAACAGCCTGCCGTTGCCCGAAAACCGCGTCGAGGCAACCTCTTTCCTCACCGTGCGCCAGCTGCTGGTCGAGACCGACATGATCGCGGTCCTACCGAGCCTCATCCCCCGCGACGACGCGCGCTTGACCACCCTGTCCATCACACTCGATCCGATCGGGCACAGCGTCGGCATCACTTCCTCGGCGACTCGCACGTCGAGCCCGTCCGCACAGGCCCTGATCGCGACGCTGGAGTCCTTTGCAGCTGAGCTCATGCGACCGTGAAACGCCGATCGGCCCGTTCCCCGCGAGGGGGAACGGGCCGATGTCGGATCAATCCAGTACTCAGGCGTTTTCGGAGACGCGAATCTCCTCGTGTTCCAAGCCCCGCGACGAATCGGGGACAATCTTGAACAGTGCGATGGCGCCGACCAGGCTGATTGTGCATATCGAGGCGAGGTACCAGGTGACGCCTACCGAAGACCCGGTGGCGTCCAGCAGTGCGGTGGCGATCATCGGCGCCAGTCCACCGCCGAGAATCGCACCACTCTGAAGGATCAGAGACGAACCGGAGTAGCGGACCTTGGCCGGGAAGGTATCGGCGATGATGCTGCCCTGAACGCAGTGGGTGACCGGCACGATCAGACCCATACCCAGGAACGCGACGACAGCGACCACTTTGTTCTCGGTGTTCAGTAGCGGGAAGAACACGATGCACCACAACAGGATTGCGGCTGATCCGCCGATGAACATGTGTCGACGCCCGTACTTGTCAGCGATCTTGGTCCAGAACGGGATGGAAAGGAACCACAGGACTGCGGCCGCGGTCACGCTGAGCACCAGGAATTGCTTGTCGTAGCCCAGATGTTGAGTTCCGTACGACAGGGTGAACACCATGAAGGCGTACGCCACGGCGGAGTTCGCCAAGCACGCGGCAAGCGTGAGAGACAAACGGGGGAAGCCGACCTTGAGCGACTCACGCAGCGGGAAGCGGACTATTTCGCCCTTCTCCATGATCCCGGCGAATGACGGCGACTCGGTGACGCGCAGGCGAATCACCAGACCGATCGCCACCAGAACGAAGCTGAGCAGGAACGGGATTCGCCAACCCCACGAAGCGAATGCCGAGTCCGACATCACGGCGTTGGTCGTCAGGAAGATGCCGTTGGCGAGAACCAGTCCGGCGGGTGTGCCCATCTGCGGGAAACCTGCATAACGATTCTTCTGCCCTGCCGGCGCGTGCTCCATCGACATGAGTGTCGCACCGGCGCCTTCACCGCCCAGACCGATGCCCTGAACGACGCGCATGGCCACCAGGAGGACGGGCGCCCAGAATCCGATGGAATCGTAGTTCGGGATGAGGCCGATGAGTGTGGACCCGACGCCCATCATCACCAGGGAGACCACGAGTGTGGCCTTGCGCCCGATCCGGTCACCGAAGTGCCCGAACACGAGCCCACCTACCGGCCGTGCGATGAATCCGACGGCGAAGGTGCTGAAGGCAGCCAGCGTGCCGGCCGTGGGGCTCAGGCTCGGAAAGAATTGTTTGTTGAAGATCAGCGCGGCGGCTGTGCCGTAGAGGAAGAAGTCGTACCATTCGAGAGTTGTGCCGGCCAGAGTTGCCATGGCAACTCGGCTACGGGCAGCTTTCTCCGGCAACGGCTTTCCGTCACTCGTTGTGCTGTTGGATATCTTGTCTGACATCGCGGAACCTATCGATTGGATGGGGCAGGCGGACGATGAAATCTGTAGTCACCGACCCCGTCTTCGGGATTGTCGGCATCACGAGCGTCGTCGATCGTTGTGTTTGGAATTGTGCTCGCTCGAGACATGACTCACAAATGCCGAAATCACCGTCCGCCATACCGGAAAGGGTATAGCCGGGGTCTCAGACGAGACCCAGGAAGCGTTCGGCATTCTCCCGCGAAATCAGTTGGCGAGCAATATCATCCAAGAACTCACTCTTGCGAACCACCTCACCGACCGGACGCTCCCCCAAGGGGTACGGGTAATCACTACCCACCATCACACGGTCCACCCCCACCGTGTCCACCAGCAGTCGCAGTGCGCGCTCGTCGAAGACGACAGAATCCACGTAGAACCTACCCAGGTAATGCGAAGGCGGGAACTCCGACGTACCGATGATGTCGTTGCGGCCGTGCCAGGCGTTTTCCATCCGGCCCAACCAGAACGCGAAAGATCCACCGCCGTGCGCAAATCCGATCTTGAGACGATCGTCGATCTTGTCGAACACCCCACCGAGAATCAGCGCGAGTATCGACAGATGCGTTTCGGCCGGCATCGCGGTGAGCCACTGCGCCATCCAGCGATCGAGGCGCGGAGAGTTGGCCATGTCCCACGGGTGCACGAATACCGGCACGTCAAGCGACGCGCAGTGCTGGAGAAACGTCACCACGCCCTCACTGTCGAGGTCCAGATCGCCCACATGATTGCCGATCTCGACACCGCGGTGCCCGTTCGCGATGCACCGCTCGAGCTCACGGCACGCTGCGTCGGTGTCTTGCAGAGGCACCTGGCAGAACGGAATCAACCGATCCTTCGCCGGCTCCACGATCTCGAGCGCGAGGTCGTTGAAGATCCGTGCGATGCGACTTGCCTGCTCGCCGCTTCGGCCGTAATTGAAGAATGCCGGCGTCGGCGAGACGACCTGCGTGTGCACGCCGTCGGCATCCATGTCCCGAAGCCGCACCTCGGCGTCCCAGGCATCGGACTGGATGCGGCGGAACTCCTTGGTGCCCATCATGATCATGGCTTCGGTCTCCGACTCGACCTTCAGCCACGGCGCTTGCGGCCCCGCGTCTTCGGTCAGATCCGGCCACCCGTTGGGCACGTAGTGGGTGTGGATGTCGATCAGGTTGCTCATCACTCAGCCCTTGCCGGGATGGAGCGTGCCGCACTTGTCACACGTGCGGGCTTCTTCGCTCTCGTAGAACTTGACGAACACCGGCGGAAGGTCGGCCACGATGTCGCGCACCTGAAGTTCGACCTCGTGAATCTTGTGATCGCATTCGAGGCAGTACCACTGGAACTTCTCGAGCGTGCCTTCCTTGCGGACGCGTTCGATGACCAGGCCGATGGAGCCCGCAGTGGGACGCTGCGGCGAATGCGGAATGTCTCCCGGCAGCAACCAGGTTTCGCCCTCACGAATGTCGACACGCTGAGGACCGTCCTCGGTCATGACGTTGACGTGGATGTCGCCTTCGAGCTGGTAGAACCACTCCTCGTACGGATCGAGGTGGTAGTCGGTCCGCTGGTTCGGTCCGCCGACGACCTGCACGATGAAGTCGTCTCCGAGCGCCATCGTCTGATTGTTGACAGGCGGCTGCAGCAGGTGGCGGTTGTCGTCGATCCACTTCTTGAAGTCGATGACGGGAGGAATCGTGGTCATGATGCATTCTCCGTATCTTCGGACGCTGAGCGCTTGGAGGCGGGCACGTACGCCACGCCGGAAATTTCGATGAGCAGATGCGGGTGGGGCAGTTGGTGAACAGCCACAGTCGTTCTCGTCGGACCGTTTTCGTCGAACAGTTCGGCGTACACCTCGTTGTATCCACCGAAGTCGTTCATGGACACCAGGTAGGAGGTGACCTGAACCAGATCACTGAGTTCTCCACCCACTTCGGCGAGGATTGCCGCGATGTTTTCGATGACGGCACGCGTCTGCGCCCGAATGTCGAGCGCCGTCGTCCCCATCTCGTCGACCTCGACGCCGACAAACGTGTTGTCGGGTCGACGCGAACTGGTCCCGGAGACATAGACGAAATCGCCGACCACCTTGACGTGGGGGAACTTTCCGCGCGGGTTCGCCAGCTTCTCGATGACCTGCGCCCCACTCATCGCTTCACACCTTTCACCGTGACGGTTCCGAGTCCGTCGATCGTGCACTGTGCGACGCCCTCGTCGAGTCGCACAGCTGCTGTGGCGGCACCGGCCAGAATTACCTGACCGGCGCGCAACGGAATTCGGCGTCGGCGGGCGATGTCGAGCAGGGCATGCAAAGCGCGCGCCGGATCGCCGAGAATGGCCGACGTGGAACCGACTACCGTCTCGCCGCCGACCTCCATACGTACGGAACGGTCTTCGACGTTCTGTAGCGGCAGCCACCGCCCGATCACATACCCGGCAGCGCTGGTGTTGTCAGCGACGACGTCGGTGTAGGTGAAGCGGAAGTCGCGATAGCGCGAGTCGATGATCTCCATAGCGGGAGCCAGCGCGTCGACGCAGGTTTCGATGTCGACATTCGGATCGTCGAGATCGACGTCCTTCGACAGGCGGTATGCCACTTCGGGTTCGATCTTGGGATGAATGAACGTCCTCAGGTCGACTTCGCCGCCGTTGCTCACGCACATCGCGTCGGTCAACTGACCGACGATCACTTCGGAGACACCCATCTGCGCCATCTTCGCTTGGCTTGTGAAGCCGAGCTTGATACCCACAATCGATTCGCCACGGCTGGTTCGTCGTTCGAGGAGTTCGTTCTGGATCCGGTAGGCCTCGTCGATGTCGATGGTGTATTCGTCGGCGAGGCTCGGGGTGTCGGTGCGAGTCTGCGCAGCGTCGTCGAGGCGACGCGCGAGCGCGGATACGGTGTCTTCGGGGGCTGTCATCACGCCTCGCTCATTTCTGGAAAACTTTTGCGGTTTCGATGTTCACAGTTGCACACATACATTCGTCGGTTCGGTGTAGAAGTGCAGCGAGGACTCGCCACCCTCACGTCCGATGCCGGACAGGCCCATACCGCCGAAGGGAGATCGCAGTTCGCGGGTGAACCACGTGTTGACCCAGGAGATTCCGACGTTCATCTTCTGCGCGACGCGGTGTCCGCGGCGCAGGTCGTTGGTCCACACGGAGGCAGCGAGGCCGTACTCGGTGTCGTTTGCCAGGGCGATCGCTTCGGCTTCGGTCTCGAACGGAATGAGTGCTGCAACGGGTCCGAAGATCTCCTCGCGCACGACGCGATCCTTGTTGGTCAAGCCAGTCCACAGGGTGGGTTCGATCCACGATCCGCCCGACAGTTCCTGTCCGAGGTCCGGAATACCGCCGCCGGTCAGCACTTTCGCGCCTTCCTGCTCGGCGATCTCGAAGTAGTCGAGAACCTTCTTCCGGTGCGCCTGCGAAATGAGCGGTCCGGTCGTCGTTGCATCGAGCGTCGGGTCGCCCAGACGCAATCCGGCTGCCCGCTCGACGAGTCCACCGGCGATGTCGTCGAAAATGCTGCGGTGCACGTACACCCGCTCGGTGCACAGGCAGACCTGGCCGGTGTTGGTGAACACCGACTTGGTCAGACCCGTCAACGCTTCGTCGATGTCGACGTCGTCGAAGACGATCGCGGCGTTCTTGCCACCGAGTTCGAACGAGACCGGACGGACTCGCGGCGCAACGGTTTTCATGACATGGGAACCGGTTGCCGAAGATCCGGTGAAGGTGACACCGTCGATGCCGGGGTGCGTGGTGAGGAACTCGCCGGCGGAGTTCGCACCGAACCCGTGGACGACGTTGTAGACACCGGCAGGCAGGCCGACTTCTTCGAGTACCTCGGCAAGCAACGACGCCGTCGCTGGGGTTTCCTCGGAGGGCTTGACCACCACGGAGTTCCCGCACGCGAGCGCGGGCGCAACCTTCCAGGTCAGGAGAAGCAACGGCAGGTTCCAGGGAACGATGACAGCGACCACGCCGAGCGGCTTGCGGATCGCGTAGTTCAACGCCTGCTTGCCACCCGCGAGATCCGTGACAAACGATTCCTGTCCGGCCGCGGCGACGATGTCGGCGAAAGTGCGGAAGTTCGTCAGGGCGCGCGCGACGTCGAGTTCGCGTGCCTGTGTGATCGGCTTGCCGGTGTCCGCCATTTCTGCGGCGACGAACTCTTCGAATCGCTCCTCGATCCGGTCGGCGGCGCGTCGCAGCAGAGCCGTCCGCTCGCGGACCGGCGTATCGGCCCAACCGTTGTCCAGAGCACGTCTGGCAGAGGTCACGGCCCGATCGACCAGGGCCTTGTCGGCCTCGTGGACCCGGGCGAGAACACGGCCCGTTGCTGGGTCGACCTGATCGAAGCTCGACGACTCGTCGGGTTCGACATAGGAGCCGTCCACGTAATTGCGGATCCATCCGTCGCATTGTGAGGTCATGGACTAACTATTGGCCCGTGACCCATATCAAACAAATGCAAAAACTGCCGCCAGCTATACCTCGATCGGCATAGATGGCGGCAGTTCGGCTACACAACTCAACTCTTCATGTCGGCGCCGAGCGCCTCAGCGGCGCAGATACGCCAACTGCACGTTGACGGATTTCTCCGCCACCGGCCACAGCTTCGGGTCCACGTCGGAGTAGACGTGCTCGACAACATCGCGCACCGATGCCGACTCCCCCAACGTCGTCAGAGCGTCCCGCACCTGGGCTAGACGCTCCTCGCGGTGAGCAAGGTACTGCTGCGAAATCGCCTGCAGATCGGGCAGGTCCGGACCGTGCCCGGGAAGAACCGTCAGTCCTTCGCCGAGTGCGGCCAACGACCGCAGTGATGTGAGGTAATCCCCCAGATCGCCGTCGGAGTCGTCCAGAACTGCGGTGCCGCGGCCGAGAATGGTGTCGCCCGTCAGCACGCTCGCATCGTTCTCGATGACTATCGACACCGAGTCAGCGGTGTGTCCCGGAGTCGCGAGGATCCGCAGCTTCAGTCCCGCCACCTCGATCACTTCACCGTCGACAAGCGCCGAAGCACCCCCGCGCAGAAAAGTGGGGTCGACGGAACGCACCGGAGCCGAGGTCAATTCATGGAAACGGTCCACCCCGCCGGTGTGGTCGTAGTGCCGGTGCGTGATCAAGGTCAGCGCAACCGGACCGATACCAGCGACACGTTGCAGGTGTTCCTCGTCGTTGTCGCCTGGGTCGACGACTACACACTCGACGCTACCGGGAGCATGCAGAATCCAGGTGTTCGTACCGTCCAGCGTCATCATGCCCGGATTGTTCTCGAGCAAGACCGAAGCGATGTCGGTGACGCGGCGAAGCTGCGCGTAGGCGGGATGGACCGTCGACATCAGCGAACTTCGACGATCAGTTCCACCTCGACCGGAGAGCCGAGGGGAAGCTCTGCCACGCCGACTGCCGAACGAGCATGGATACCGGCGTCGCCGAGCACCTCACCGAGGAATTCGGAAGCGCCGTTGATCACGCCGGGCTGACCGGTGAATCCTTCGGCGGATGCCACGAAGCCGACAACCTTGACAACGCGAACGACGTTGTCGATGCCGACCAGGGCGTCGATGGCAGCAAGAGCGTTGAGCGCGCAGGTGCGAGCCGCAGCCTTGGCGTCCTCATCCGACACGCCCGCACCGAGCTTGCCGGTCAGCGCCAGTTTTCCGTCGACGAACGGGAGCTGACCCGACGTGTACACGTGGTTGCCGCTGCGAACCGCGGGAACGTACGCAGCAACGGGTGCCGCGACGGCGGGAAGTGCAATGCCCAGTTCGGCGAGACGCTCCGACCAGGTCTGTGTTGCCTCTGCCATGTGATTCAGCCCTTCGGACGCTTCATGTACGCGACGTGCTGCTCGCCCGACGCGCTCGGCAGGACTGCCACGAGTTCCCAGCCGTCGACACCCCAGTTGTCGAGAATTGCCTTCGGATTGTGGACCAGCAACGGAGTCACGGTGTATTCCCAGGAAGTTATTTCGCTCATGCGGTGAGCCTATCCCGCGTACATCTTCGGCCCCAGACTTATAGGCTCGCGGTGTGGTTGCATCCCAAGATGAGCTGAGCAGGACCTGGCCCGAGTCTGCGACGAAGGCCCGCCTGCACTTTGTGTCGGGTAAAGGCGGAACCGGTAAGTCCACGGTTGCCGCCGCGTTGGCGCTCGCGTTGGCCGAGGGCGGCAAGCGCGTTCTCCTCGTGGAGGTCGAGGGCCGCCAGGGAATCGCGCAGCTCTTCGACGTACCGCCGCTTCCACCGCAGGAGACCAAAGTCGCGGCCGCCGAAGGTGGCGGTGAAGTGATGGCTCTGGCCGTCGACATCGAGACCGCGTTCCTCGAATACCTCGAAATGTTCTACAACCTCGGCTTCGCCGGCCGGGCGATGCGTAAGTTCGGCGCCATCGAATTCGCCACCACCATCGCTCCCGGCCTTCGCGACGTTCTGCTCACCGGCAAGATCAAGGAGTGCGTCATCCGCACCGATCGAACCGGCAAGCGCGTGTACGACGCCGTTGTCGTCGACGCTCCCCCGACCGGACGAATCGGCAGCTTCCTCGACGTCACCAAGGCGATGGCCGATCTCGCCAAAGGCGGCCCGGTGCACTCCCAGAGTGAAGGCGTCGTTCGGCTGCTGCACTCGCCGGAGACCGTCGTACATCTTGTTGCACTTCTCGAAGCGCTGCCCGTTCAGGAAACTGCCGACGCCGCCGCAGAACTGGCGCGCGACGACCTCAACCTCGGTGCCATCATCGTCAACCGCGCCAGCCCGAGGTTCTTGCCCGAAGACCAACTCTCCGGTGCCGCTGCCGGCGATATCGACGCGGCTTCGATCCGGTCGACACTCTCGGACGTCGGCATCGATCTGTCCGACGACGACTTCGCAGGCCTGCTCACCGAGACGATCGAGCATGCCTCGGTGCTCGAAGCTCAAGAATCCAGCGCCGAGAAGCTCCGCGAGATCGACGGGGCTCGGGTGCAACTTCCCGCACTCGCCGACGGCGTCGATCTCGGTGGGCTGTACGAGCTTGCCGAATACCTCACGGAACAGGGCGTGTGATGACCGAGACCACCGAGAACGTGACGGTCGGCAGTTCCAGGACCGGCCGACGCGCAGCTCCTGCCCTCGATATTTCGGCGATCATCAAGGACCCGACGGCCCGGATCGTGGTGTGTTGCGGCGCAGGTGGCGTCGGCAAGACCACGACGGCCGCGTCCCTGGCGTTGCGTGCAGCCGAAGAGGGCCGACGCGTAGTCGTCCTCACCATCGATCCGGCCCGCCGCCTCGCACAGGCCCTGGGTGTGGCCGAACTCGACAACACTCCGCAGCCGGTGAAGCTGGGTCCCGAGGCCACGGGCGAACTGCACGCGATGATGCTGAACATGCGTCGGACTTTCGACGAGATGGTCATCGAGCATTCGAGCCCTGAGAAGGCCGAGCAGATCCTGGCGAATCCCTTCTATCAAACCGTTGCCACATCGTTCTCCGGAACGCAGGAGTACATGGCGATGGAGAAGTTGGGGCAGCTGGCGTCGAACGACGCGTGGGATCTGGTGATCGTCGATACCCCGCCGTCGCGCAATGCGCTCGACTTCCTCGACGCCCCGCAGAGGCTCGGCACATTCCTCGACGGACGGATGATCCGGCTGCTCTCCGCACCCGGCCGTGGCCTGACCAGGCTCGTCGCCGGCGCGATGGGATTGGCACTGAAGGGTGTCTCCACCATCGTGGGAAGCCAAATGCTTTCGGATGCATCGGCATTCGTGCAGTCGCTCGACTCGATGTTCGGCGGTTTCCGTGAACGCGCAACGAAGACCTACGAGTTGCTACGTCAGCCGGGGACTCATTTCCTGGTGATCGCAGCGGCCGAACCCGACGCTCTGCGAGAGGCGGCGTTCTTCGTCGATCGCCTTGCGGGCGACTCGATGCCGTTGGCCGGTCTGGTTCTCAACCGCACGCACCCGACATTGACGGCTCTGCCTGCCGATCATGCGGTGACCGCCGCCGACAAACTGGAAGCGAAGGAAAGTGCGACCGAGGCCGAAGCCCTCACCGCAGCCGTTCTCCGCATCCATGCCCATCGGGCAGTGATCGCGAAGCGGGAGATCGCCTTGCTGAGTCGATTCACCGCAGCTCACCCGAGGGTGCCGCTGATCGGTGTTCCGTCGCTACCGTTCGAGGTCTCGGACCTCGAGGCGCTGCGCGCGGTGGGAGATCAGCTCACTCGTAAGGGCTGATCCCCCCGATCGGCCTGGATCAGACTGCTGAGTGATGCTGGCGCTGGTCTTCGAAGAACTCGGACCAGGAGTCGACGTCGGGGTGCTGCTTGAGCAGTGCACGGCGCTGACGCTCGGTCATTCCGCCCCACACACCGAACTCGACACGATTGTCGAGAGCATCTGCTCCGCACTGCATGAGGACCGGGCAGTGACGGCAGATGGTGGCCGCCTTGCGCTGCGCGGCGCCACGAACAAAAAGTTGGTCGGGGTCGACCTCGCGGCATCGTGCCTTAGTTACCCAGGCAATTCGTGCCTCGGCCTGCTCGATGTCCAAACGGCTACTCGGGGTGGCTGTGTACATTCTGGGTCCCCTCTACAAAGTCTGACCGTCGCCATAGGGCGAGCAGCGCACCATCTCAGCCGTCCCCGCGGTAGCACGGTGAAAGCTGAGACACATTCGTGATCGAGTGTTACGTCGATCACACTGATCACAATTTAGGTAAAGAACGGCCCTAACGCAAGACGCTCGGGAGCATTTTTTGGTACGGCAGTACAAAGCGCGTGTTCAGAAGGTTTTGAACACCCCCAAAACACTGAAACCGGTTCCAATGGGTGGGCACACGTACTCTGTAGATCGTGTCGATTGCAAAAACAGTGGCGAAGCTCGCCGGAAGCTCCGCATTGGCGGGTGTCCTGGTCGCAGGGGTGATGTTCCCAGTGGCGGGCGGATTCGGATTTGCGTCCAACCGCGCCGCCGATACCGTCGACAACGTCTCGGCCGAACTGGTCGAAGGCACGGTCCCCGCGGTGTCCACCATGGTCGATGCGGCAGGCAATCCCATTGCCTGGCTCTACGACCAACGACGCTTCGAAGTCCCGAGCGAGAAGATCTCCAACAACATGAAGTTGGCGATCGTCTCCATCGAGGACCGTCGGTTCCCCGACCACAAGGGCGTCGACTGGCAGGGAACGCTGCGTGCCTTCCTCACCAACACGACGACCGGTGAAGTGCAGCAGGGCGCGTCGACACTCGATCAGCAGTATGTGAAGAACTACCAACTGTTGGTCGTGGCCAAGACGGATGCCGAGCGCCGCGCTGCCATCGAGACCACCCCGGCCCGAAAGATCCGCGAGATCCGGATGGCCCTGACGCTGGACAAGGAACTCACGAAAGACGAGATCCTCACCCGGTACCTCAACCTCGTACCGTTCGGCAACGGATCCTTCGGCATCCAGGACGCCGCTCAGACCTACTTCGGCGTCGATGCCGCAGATCTGACCGTTCCCCAGTCGGCGATGCTTGCCGGCATGGTTCAGTCCAGCTCCGCACTGAACCCGTACACGAACGTCGAGGGCGTGACCGAGCGTCGTAACACCGTGCTCGACACCATGATCACGAACATTCCGGATCGTGCCGACGAGTTCCGCGCAGCCAAGGAAGAGCCCCTCGGCGTCCTGGAAACCCCCAACAACTTGCCGCGCGGCTGCATCGCTGCAGGCGATCGCGGATTCTTCTGTGACTACGCACTGAAGTACCTCTCGGACGCCGGAATCACGCGCGACCAGATCAACGAGGGTGGTTACCTCATCAAGACCACTCTCGATCCGCAGGTCCAGGCGTCCACCAAGGCCGGACTGAACGCGAACGCGAGCGCCAACCTCGACGGCATCGCGAACGTGATGAACGTGATCAGGCCGGGCCAGGATTCACACAAGGTCATCGCGATGGCCAGCAGTCGCACGTACGGTCTCAATGCCGACGCCGACGAAACCGTCCAGGCACAGCCGTACTCCCTTGCCGGTGACGGTGCGGGTTCCGTCTTCAAGATCTTCACGACGGCTGCGGCGATGGAGAAGGGCCTCGGTATCAACGCGACGCTCGACGTGCCCAAGCGATTCGAAGCCAAGGGCATGGGTAGCGGTGGTGCGGCCGGTTGCCCGGTGTCGACTTACTGCGTGGAGAACGCCGGCAACTACCCGCCGACGCTGTCCGTGACCGACGCGCTGGCACAGTCCCCCAACACCGCTTTCGTCAAGCTCATCGAGGCAACCGGCGTCACGCCGACCGTCGACATGGCCGTCCGTCTCGGCATGCGCTCGTACGCTGATCCCAACACCTCGGGCTTCGACGAGCGCAGCATGGCCGACTTCCAGAAGGAACAGAACCTCGGTTCGTTCACCCTCGGTCCCACCTGGATCAACCCACTCGAACTCTCCAACGTCGCGGCCACTCTCGCCTCGCACGGCAAGTGGTGCCCGCCGAGTCCCATCGATTCGGTCTTCGACCGCTACGGCAAGCCTGTGGCCGTCACCGAGCAGGGCTGTGAGCAGGTTGTCGAGCCCGGCTTGGCAGACACACTCGCCAACGCCATGAGCCGTGACGACGTCGGCGCCGGTACGTCTGCCGGAGCTGCAAGCAGCGCCGGATGGAGCCTGCCGATGTCGGGCAAGACGGGTACCACCGAGACCCACAAGTCCTCGGCGTTCCTCGGCTTCACCAACAACCTCGCTGCCGCTGTCTACATCTTCGGCGACTCCCCGACGCCGGGAGAGATCTGCTCGAGTCCGCTGCGCCCCTGCTACAGCGGCAACCTGTACGGCGGTACCGAACCGGCGAGATCCTGGTTCGCGGCAATGAACCCGGTCGCCAACAACTTCGGGCCCACCTCACTGCCTCCGATCGACGAGAAGTACGCACGGGGATCGCAGAACGGCCAGGTTCCCGAGGTTGTCGGCCTGAGCCAGTCGGCGGCGACGTCGAGGTTGCAGGCGTCCGGCTTCACGGTCAATTCCGTGACGACGGCGTCCGGAGCACGCGCGGGAACGGTCACCGGAGTTTCGCCGTCCGGGTCCGCGATCCCGGGTTCGACCGTCACGATCTACATCAGTGACGGTTCCGTGAGGGCTCCGGCAGCACCCGCATCCCCGGCAGCTCCAGCAGCTCCGGCACCGGGCGCGACTCCCCCGGATGCGACTCCGCCCGGAGGTGAACCCGCACCGCCCGCGGGGACCCCGCCGAACTGACGGCCCTGAAAACTGACGGCTCTGAAAACAAGAACGGCCGCGATCTCCGAATGACTCGGAGATCGCGGCCGTTTTCGATTCTGGTGGCGCTTCTACAGGCGGGACTTCACTGCTGCAGAGATACGGGCGCCATCGGCCTTGCCCTTGGCCAGCGCGCTGGCGGCCTTGATGACCTGGCCCATCTGACGCATCCCCGGACGCTCACCGAGCTCCTCGGACACCTGAGCGAGGGCGGTGTCGACGACGTCGACAAGCTCGGCGTCGGTCAACGGCGTCGGCAGGTACTCGTCGATGATCTGAGCTTCGGCGCGCTCTTTCGCGGCAAGCTCACCGCGGCCGTTCTCGGTGTAGATCTCGGCCGATTCGCCGCGCTTCTTCGATTCCTTTGCAAGGACTTTGATGATTTCTTCGTCGGTGAGGACTCGTGCTTCCTTACCGGCCACCTCTTCGGTCTGGATGGCTGCCATGAGCATCCGAAGGGTGGCTGTACGTAGCGGATCCTTCGCCTTCATGGATGCAACCATGTCGGTTCGGAGGGTGGCTTTGAGCGATGGTGTCGTGTCGGACATGGTGGAAACGTTACGCGCTCGGCGTTTCGAGCGTGCCGATAGTTACCTCCGCCCGGACACAATTCTCTGTGGAATAGCTGCAAATGGCGGCGAGAGCGACGCAGAAGAACGCCACACCCGTATCCTTGAGAGGTGTCTTCCCAGTTCCGCACCAATCTGACCCGCACCGCACTTGGTGCCGCGGGCGCCGCTGCACTAGGGATCGGGTACGCATCCGGCATCGAACGCAATGCATTTGCACTGCGTGAGGTGACGATGCCAGTCCTGGCGCCCGGTTCGTCGTCGCTGCGGGTCCTCCATCTCAGCGACCTGCACATGATGCCGAACCAACGGTTGAAACAGAATTGGTTGCGTGAGCTCGAAGGCCTCGACCCCGACCTCGTGGTCAACACCGGCGACAACTTGTCGCATCAGCGCAGCGTCCCGGCAGTGGTCCAGGCGCTCGGTGATCTGTTGGCTCGGCCGGGTCTGTTCGTCTTCGGCAGCAACGACTACTTCGCTCCGAAACCGAAGAACCCACTGAGCTACATCTTCAACAAGGACAAGCGCATCACCGGGGATCCCCTCCCCTGGGGCGATCTGCGGGCCGCGTTCACCGAACGTGGATGGCTGGACATGACCCACGTGCGCCGCGAACTCGAAGTGGCCGGTATTCGCATCGCAGCGGCCGGAGTCGACGATCCGCACCTGAAGCGTGATCGCTACGACACCGTCGCCGGAACACCCAATCCCGTCGCCCAGCTCAAGCTTGGTCTGACGCACTCGCCCGAACCTCGAGTTCTCGATCGGTTCGCCGACGACGGTTACGACCTTGTGCTCGCCGGCCACACGCACGGTGGTCAGCTGTGCCTTCCGTTCTACGGCGCGTTGGTCACCAACTGCCAGATCGATCGATCCCGGGTCAAGGGGCCGTCGAAGTGGGGCGCGCACACCCAGCTGCACGTCTCCGCGGGCATCGGCACTTCGCCGTGGGCGCCGGCGCGCTTCTGCTGCCGCCCCGAGGCAACTCTGTTGACTCTGGTTCCGGCCACCAGGCGCGAACCGGAGCACGTCTCCGCACACAGTTCCGCAGAGTCTCCAGCGTCGGTTCTACGCAACTGACCTGCGGATTTAATGTCAGTCGACTCGGTAATGTAAGCTAACCGAGGTTCGACACGGGGTGTGGCGCAGCTTGGTAGCGCGCTTCGTTCGGGACGAAGAGGTCGTGGGTTCAAATCCCGCCACCCCGACAGTGAAGAACAGCAATCGAGGCCCTTCCGCTCACGCGGGAGGGCCTCGATTGCGTTGACGATAAGGTGAAGCCGTGGCATCCCAACCAGACTTTGCGCACAACGACATGGCGAGCCGTAGCCGACGCGAGAAAGCCGTCGGCCTGGCCAAGTTCGCCTGGGATCGCGATATCAGTAGCACAGAGTTGCTAGAGATGCCCGACGATCGACTGCGCAAACTCGCACGTGCGGCCGGCGCCAATCCGCCGAGCACGCGGGAGACCTGGACCATCGCGGCCGGACTGCTCGACGAGAAAGCTGTGTGGGCAGCCGCTAACCCTGACCGTCCCGAAGCTCGGCGTGAGCATCCGGACGAGAAGATCATGTGGGTGAAGAAGCCGATCGAGCCCTGGCTGTGACAGCCGAATTGAGCGCAGCTGTGACAGCCGAATTCAGCACCGTTGTGACAGCCGAATTCAGCGGAGCTGTGAAGCGGTGATCGGGCAGGTTGATGAGGTGGTCGTCGACTGCTCGTCTCCTATCGCACTGGCGAAATTCTGGGCCGGAATCCTCGGCGGACAACCAGTGGAGCGAAACACCGCGTGGGCGTTTGTCGACCCTCCAGGATGGACCCGCCTCGCGTTCCAGCGCGTACCGGAATCCAAGCTGACGAAGAATCGTCTACACATCGACGTCAGCGTGGATGACGTCGTCGCTGCAACCGAGGCCGCCGAGCGCCTCGGCGCAACTCGGGTCGGTACTGTCCAGCAGGACCCGGCCGGTACCTTTCAGGTGCTGCTGGATCCAGAGGGAAACGAGTGGTGCGTCGTCCGAAGTATCGGAAGGTGATTCACACTCCCGCTACGGTTTCGCGAGCCCAACGGTAGTCGGCCTTCCCACTGGGTGAGCGGAGGATGCTGGGTACCAGCACGATCGACCGGGGGATCTTGTACCCAGCCACGTGGGTGCGGCAGTGCTCCGACAATGATTCCGTCGCAACATCTTCGAACCCCGGCCGAACCTGCACGACAGCGGCGACCTTCTCACCGAATCGTGCGTCGGGCGCGCCCGCTACCAAAGCGTCGAAAACTGCCGGGTGAGTTTTGAGCGCCTGCTCCACTTCTTCGGGGTAGACCTTCTCGCCGCCGGAGTTGATGCACATCGAACCGCGCCCGAGCAGCACGATGGTTCCGTCGGCTTCCATCGTGCCCATGTCCCCGAGTACCGCCAGACGCACCCCGTCGACGACAGGAAAAGTTGCAGCAGTCTTGGCGGGGTCGTCGAAGTAGGCCACGGGGACATGGCCGGCCCTGGCGATGAAACCGGTTGTGCCCGAGCCTGGTTCGATGCGACGAAATTCGTCGTCGACAAGAATCATGTTGGGGTTGGATCGAATTCGCTTTGAACCGTCCTCACCGAATTCGACGACGCCGTCGTTGCCGGATTCCGAAGCACCGAAGGCATCCTTGATCACCAGTCCCGGTAATCGGGTTGTCAGTTCTGCCTTCAGGTTCGGGGAGAACAATGCGCCACCCGACCCGATCAGTTTGAGAGTCGAAAGGTCGTAGCGCCCTTCGCTTGCAGCGATGGCGTCGGCGATCGGCCGAGCAATCGCATCGCCGACGACCGTGATTCCGGTGATCTTCTCGGCCTCGACCAGTCGCAGCACTTCCGTCGGATCGAAGCTGCGGGTCAACACTCGGGGCGCTCCCATGAGGAAAGCCGTGAGCAGTGAATAGATCGCGGCTCCATGCATGAGCGGCGGGATGAGTAGCAGCACAGTCGGATTGATGTTCGCCACCGCCGCATCCACAACCTCTTCGAGACTCCGACGCGGCGGCCCGCTGAGGTTCGCTCCGGACAGCGCGGCGAAGAAGAAGTCCTCGTGCCGCCACACCACGCCCTTGGGCATTCCGGTTGTACCGCCGGTGTAGATGATGAAATGGTCGTCGTTGCTTCGCGGGCCGAAGTCGCGAGTATCAGTCTGCGCGGCAAGGGCGTTCTCATAGTCGTCGCCGACGATCAGCACGTGGGAGATCTCCGGACACTGCGGAACCACGGCCAATGCCGTCGGCGCGAATTCCTCTTCGACGAGTAATGCCACCATTTGAGAGTTGGTGTAGATGTACAGGAGTTCTGCATCGGTATAGCGGAAGTTGACGTTGATCGGCACTGCTCTGATCTTCAAGCAAGCCAGGAGCGCTTCGACGTACTCGACGCAGTTACGCATGTGAATACCGACGTGCTGCCCAGGCTCGACGCCGACGGACTGCAGATGATGTGCGAGTCGGTTCGATCGCAGTTCGAGTTCGGCGTAGTTCAACCGCGCGTCTTCCAGAATCAAGGGAACCCGATCGGGGATCGCATCGGCAACGGCCTCGAACAGATCGGCAATGTTCAGGGTCATCGAAATCCTCACTACACGCGTCTTCGCTTACCAGTACAGGTCTTTCGCGAAGCTAACACGTTGGTCGCACCCTGTAGTCCGAATTGCGTAGCGGTCCCGCTGAGCGAGACCTGACGCGCTGCTCACCTGGCATCAACGGTGCGGATACCTCTCTGACCAAGCCCGATAGCCGGAAGGTAGGGTAGCCTAATGCATTCACGCACCACTCTCCGGAGCCGCACGTCGGTCCGGGTCGCCATGCTTGCCCTGGCGACTGTTTTTGCCGCTACGGCCTGCGGTTCTTCCGACGCCGGCGGCAACGCAAACGGCAACACTGATGTCGCAACCGGCGGCAAGCTGTTCAGCACCGCCGACACGGAAACCGCGAAGCTCGGCAGCGATGCTGCGCCCGGCGAGTTCCCACGCACCATCACCCATGCTCTGGGCGAGACCACCCTCGAGGCCAAGCCGACCCGCGTCGTCGTCCTCGACAGTGGCGAACTCGACGAGGTCCTATCGCTCGGGATCACCCCGGTCGGCATCGCCAGCCCGGAAAGTGCCGCCGGTCAGCCGTCGTACCTGGCTGACAAATTGGTCGGCGTCCCCGATGTCGGCACGACCAACAACCTCAACCTCGAGGCGATCACCGCACTGCAGCCAGATCTGATCCTCGGCAGCAAGTTGCGCCAGGACAAGCTTTACCCGCAGCTCGCGGCAATCGCGCCGACGGTCTTCAGCATCCGCCCCGGCTTCCCGTGGAAGGAGAACTTCCTCCTTGCCGGTGACGCACTCGGCGAGGAGACCAAGGCCGAGCAGGTTCTCAACGACTACCAGACGCACGCGGATCAGGTCCGTGAGTCGATCGACGGTTCGCCGACCATCTCGCTGGTTCGCTTCATGTCCGGGAAGCTGCGCCTGTACGGCAACCTGTCGTTCATCGGCGTCATCTTGAAGGATGTCGGCCTGCCACGCCCGGCGATCCAGGACATCAACGAGTTGGCCGTCGAGGTCAGCCCGGAAACGATCACCGAGGCAGAGGGTGACCGAATCTTCTACTCCAGCTACGGAAATCCCGCAGACACCGGTCAGACCACCGTTGTTGCCGGCCCGCTGTGGGCAAGCATGGACGCAGTCAAGGAAGGCCGCGCCACCGAGGTGAGTGACGAGACCTGGTTCCTGGGCCTCGGCCCGACAGGCGCAGGCCTGGTTCTCGACGACCTGCAGGCCAAGCTCGGCAAGTAGCCGTCACCGACACAAAAAAGCCGCCCGACTCTCCGGAGTCGGGCGGCTTTTTTGTTCAGCGGTTGTCTTGCTCGAGGTGTTCGTTCATCGTCGAGTGCAGGTCGACGAGAAATTCCTCGAATCGACTGAGCAGTTCGGGCGGGTATTTCTCCATCATGGCGTCGAGTCGCACGGCAAGTGGGCCGAAGAACTCGTCCGCGAGGTCCTGCACATGCGCACTGCTGTGCAGCGTGACCACGCGACGGTCTGCATTCTCACGGGTCCGGACGATATGTCCCGCCTTCTCCAGGCGGTTGAGCAACGCGGTGGTTGCGCCCGACGTCAGCGAGATCCGCTCTCCGAGGCGGGCGGGCGAGAGCGGCGCCCCCTTCTCCTCGGCAGCGGTGATTTCCATCAAGGCAGTCGCGTCGGTGGAATGCAGGCCGAGCCACGACGCGAATCGATGACTGAATTCGGTGAACGTCCCACCGTACGCGCGGAATTCGTCCATCAGCCGCTCCCGCTCCACGGAGATGTCGCGCGGTGCTTCCACCCCGTGATCCCACCTTTCCTGTGCCAGACGGCGGCCGGTCGAGCCCAGCGCGCACGTTGACAACTTACCGCCTCAAATATACCTTCACTGTGAAGTTACTTCACAATGGAGGTTTATTCGTGAACATCTCACCCACCACTCGCAAGTGGTTGGGCCTGATCGCCATCGCACTCGGCGTGGCACTGATCGTCGTCGACACCACTATCGTCAACGTCATAGTTCCCTCGATCATCGAAGATCTCGGGATCAACTCCGTTCAGGCTCAATGGATCCAAGAGTCCTACGCAATCGTGTTCGCGGCGCTCCTGCTATTGGTCGGCAGAGTTGCGGACCTGGTCGGCGCCCGTCGCATCTTCATCGCCGGTGTCGTCGTGTTCGGCGCAACGAGCCTGCTGGCCGGACTGGCACCGAACGGCGGCTTGCTCATCCTGGCGCGATTCCTGCAGGGCGCCGGCGCGGCCATGATCCTGCCCACCTCACTGTCGCTTCTGAACGCGATGTTCACCGGCAAAGCCCGCGGCCAGGCCTTCGCAGTCTGGGGTTCCACCATCGGTGCTGCCTCCGCCCTCGGCCCACTACTCGGCGGCTGGCTTGCCGAACATGCCTCATGGCGTTGGGCATTCGGCATCAATATTCCGCTTGCTGCGCTCATTCTGATCGGCGCGGTGCTGTTCATCGCGCCCTCACCCCGCACCGCTGGGCGCATCGACGCCACCGGAGCGGCACTGTCCATCGCCGGCCTGGGCCTGCTCGCCTTCGGCCTCGTCGAGGGACGTACGTATGGGTGGCTGACGACGAAGGAACCCTTCGATCTGTTCGGCCTGTCGTGGTCCAGCGGACCGTCGCCGGTTCTGGTGGCGTTGGTTCTCGCCGTTCTGTCGCTCGGTGCGTTCGCCTACCGTCAAACCATGCTCACCCGCAGCGACGATCCGTCGCGGGCGCTGATGGACGTACGGCTGTTCTCCATCTCGTCGTTCCGCAACGGCAACATCGCGACGCTGATCATCGGGCTCGGTGAGTTCGGAATCGTTGCGGTGCTTCCCCTCTGGCTTCAGTTCACGCTCGGGTACAGCGCACTCCAGGCAGGGCTCGCGCTGGTTCCCATTGCCATCGGCAGCTTTGTCGCCAGTGGTGCGAGCTTCGGAATGGCGTCGAAGGTCTCGCCGTTGGGCTTGGTCCGTATCGGTTTGGCCCTCGAAGCGCTCGGTCTCGCCGGTCTCGGATTCATCGCTGCGACAGACAGCCCCTGGTGGACTATCGCCGCAGTGCTCTTCTTCTACGGCATCGGTGTCGGTTTTGCGACTGCGCAGGTGACCAACGTCGTGCTCGAGGAGATTCCCGAGCAGAGCGCCGGTCAAGGCTCCGGCATTCAGAGTGCGTTCCGCCAACTCGGATCCGCACTGGGCATCGCTGTCCTCACCACGGTCTTCTTCAGCACTCTCAATTCCACGCTGAACAACGACCTCACCGAGTCCGGTGTCGACCAAGCTCAGGCTGATCAGTTGACGCGTGCTGTCACCGACAGCGCGGGCGCCGCCATCGACTCGCTGGCCGGGTCACCGAGCACCGCTTTCGTCGCCGACGCTGCACAGTCTGCAATGACTCACGGGATCACACTCGGCGGATACCTTGCGGCCGGATTTGTCGTGGTCGGCCTGATCGCCACCGCGCTCATCCCGAACAAGCCTGCCCCGTCGACCGAGGAGGAAACAAAGGCAGCAGCCGACGCCTGACGGCCGGATCGGTGCAGTACGGTGCCGGTATGCGATTGCCCTGGTCACGGTCAGCACCGTCACGGTCAGCACGGTCACGTCAGCCTGCAACGGTGCTCAGCGCGGCCGACATCGTGGCCGTCCGTGAGCAAGCACGCGAATTGGTAGTCCCCGGGTTCGCGACGTTCGATGAAATCTGCGAAGCCGCCCGAGACTGTGTCGAGGGCGGTTTCGAGAACGATGAACTCGGCAGACAGATCGACGCAATAGTGCGTGAGGTCTGGGACCGAAGGCTCGGGGAGCAGACCCAGTGGGCGGGTCCCGGCGACTTCGAGCGCGTATCCGCCGCCTTCGCAGAACTCGAGCGCAACGGCATCGTGGCCCGCATGAACTTCACCTGCTGCATGCAGTGCGGCACTACCGAAATCGACGACGAACGCACGCCGTCCGAACCGGACGAGAACGGGTATCCCTTTGCTCAGTGGGCGTACACGTTCTTCCACATGCAAGATGCGGAGCGTCTCGGCGACGAGCCGTCCGATCTCTACTTGTCCTACAGTGCGTTTCGTCCGGCCCACGATCTCGATCCCGCGCTGGTCTCCGCCGCGTTCGGCGGCGACGAAACCGCCAAGGCACAGATGATCGCGCACACCGATCAGACCGTCGGGCGCCAGGTAGCCGACGCACTCCGAGCCCAGGGACTGAGCGTCGACTGGAACGGTGACAACAATCAGCGCATCCGCATCTCCGACGTGCGCTGGCGCAAACCACTACCGCAGTAGGAGATTCAGCTGGGTGGCAAGACGCGGTCGATGAACGTATTGCTGAAGACGCGGTGCGGGTCGTGTTCGTCCAGCGTGGCGATAGCGAAGTCCCAGTTCCCGTCGCCACCGGCACGGAAGGTGGCAGGCACTGTGCTGGTGAGGAATTCGTCGTCCTGGTACGCAGCTTGATCGGTGAATGCCCATCCCTTGGACCACTCCGGACGGAAAGTCGCGTAATCGCCGGAGTAGTTCGCGACCATCCACCGTTCCATCTCGCGAAGGAACGCGGGCAATCCCGCGGTGCCGGGAATCGAGACCACGTTCATCCAGATCGCCGTATCCCAGTCCTGACGATCCGCCCGGGGCCGCACCGCTGACAGATCCGGCACGCCGGCGCTGTCGACAAGGACTTCGCCACTGTCATCGACACCACAGAGACGCACTTCGAACGGCATGTTGACGGGATACTGCCCCAGCGACGCGTAGTGCGTCATTCGCTCGTTCAACCAACTCGTCATCTCGTGGACGACTCGGCCGAGGTTGGACCGCTTGGTGATCACCGCGCCGCCGCCCGCTACTACGCGCAACGTCGTGTGCCGCAGGTAGAACAGAACATCTTTTGACCAGCCCCACAGATCGTCGGTGTCGGTCAGCGCCAATCCTGCTGCTACAGCTCCGAACTGAGAGGCGCCGAACAGCGGTGTCGCAGCTTGAAGGCCCTGCGCCACCATCCCCAACGGGGTGGTGACTTCTTCGGGAATCGCGTCGGAGAAGAAGTAGTTGTACGGCCCGCTCACCTCTCGGGACTCCGGTGGTTTGACCGGGGTCGGCGTCCAGACCTTGAGCCACGGTGTTTGCGTGAACGGGAACCAGATCGCCTCCACCCGTCCGGATTTCTCGACAAAACTCTCGTAGGTACGCCCTGGTGAACCGGGAGCAGCAAAGAGTTCTTGCCACGGAATGTCGGTGAAACTCTGGCACCGCAGCCGATAATTCTCCCCGGCTTGCAGTGTCACGGAGGTGACGAAGGTTCGGCCCAGGTGAGTCAGGAAAGCCGTGATCTCGTCATCTGATCGGTGAAAAGTCTTCAGCGCGTAGCGATTGCTGCCTTCGTCCCACGCCACCACCGTGATCTCGGTGATCAGGTTGCTCAGCGAACCATACGACTGGCCAGGGGTGATCGTCTCCCCCACCGCCGGATAGGTTGCCCCGTGAGCACCGATCGCCAGCGCGCCGGCGATGGACAGCTCACCGATCGCCGGAGAGTTGGCCCACCCGAGCCCCTCGCGCTCGAGCGCTGTCAGAATCGCTTCGATACTGGCGCCGGCGCCCGCCGTGACTGTTGCGGGCGTGCCGTGCTGCACCACAACCGAATTCAAGTTCGCCATCGTATCGACCAGCAGAACTCGATCCGAAGGCGCGCCGGGCACCACCGTCAACGGACTCCACCCGTGCATCGTTCCCTTCGCACGCACTGTGTACCCGTTGTCGAACGCCCAGTTGGCGAGGGTGACGACGTCGTCGATATGACGTGCCGTCGCCGTCCACACGCTGTCGAGCATGATTTCTCGCGACCAGTTCGCGTATGCCTGCTGTGACAACGGAATGTCCGACGGAAATCCGGGCGGTGGCGCGATGGTCGATGCCGAGCCCCAGGGAACAGCTCCCGCCGGTGCCCAGGAAATACCCGCGAGAGCAGCTGCGCCGACACTCGCTGCGAGAAATCCGCGCCGGCTCACACCGTCTTCTCTCGAGCTGTGCTCCGCCTTGCGCTCTGCTTGATGCACCACTGCTCACTCCGTCAGCCGACTCGGTTCATGTCAGGGACGAACGTAGAACAAATATGATTACGATGCCAGTGGTTCCGTAATAAAAGATTTAGATGCTCACTGCACCATCGGAGCGAAGACGGCGTAGATCGCTTCCGGGGCGCCGTCGAAAGCACTGATGATCAACCAGGCAGTCAGGACCGTCAGCGCCGGCCCGATTAGAATCTTCTCGAGGTTCCCACCTGCGCGGATGGACAGAAATGACGGCAGCCGTTGTTCCCACCACCGCTTGCCGCCGAGCGGAATCAGGGGCGCGAGAAACGGCACCCCTTCCTTGGTGATCGCATCGCCGAGACAGTGTGTGGCGCAGCCCAGTGCCACTGCAACACCTAGCCCGGTGGATCCGGCCTCACTCGGATACCACTGCCAGGTGAGGGCCGAGAGCACCAACGCAACGGCGGAGACGGCGAGCCAACCCTTCTCCTTGGCCAATTCACCCGCCAATCCTCGGATCGCCAACCCGAGGCAGAAGAACAGCGTGATGATGATGGCGGGCTTCCCGAACTGAACAACCAGCGCCGAGACCCCGGCACCAAGACCGGCGGCAAACAGTGCGGTGTGCGTGAGCGTCCGATGCCCACCACGACGCTTGCCGTCCTTCTTGCCTTTGGTGATGCGGTAGAAGGTCACCGAAATTGCGTCGATACCTTTGGCCAGCGCTTTGCTGAGCGGACCGAATGATCGGGAAACCGTCGACTGACCGGTATCGAGGTCGGGAAGCAAGGCGGCTCCCGCGCACACACCGGCAAAGGTCAAGGTTTCAGCGGTGGATGTGGGCCCTCCCCAATCGAGAGGCAACAACTCTGCAACCACCAACCCCACAGCAGCACCGGACATCGCGTGGGTGGGGCCCATGACCATGAAACACAACACCTTTCGAAACGCGCCCCGCATCAGGCCGTACCGGACCCTCTGCAAGACACCACACACATGACGCCGTCGGCGACGGCCCCGGCATGCTCGCCGAGACCGCCCCGAACGTAGCAAGTGCTACCGACAGGGTTGACCAACCTCCGGACCCGGTTGAGTACGGCCGTACCGTTCCAGGTCAAAGCGGTTCATGCGGAGCTTTTTTCGCTCGTCAGCCCGCAGCAACCGCGCATGACAGGGCAACGCCTTCCTCCAGCGGAGCGACGCCTGCCATGTTGAGCACCTCTGCCGGAACACCCTCGATCGCCGGAGCCCATTCGACGGTCGGCAACGCCGGCACCCCTTCACGCGCAATGAATGTCGCGGCGTCGCCAGGGACTTCGATCGTGATTGCGGCTGTACCCGCCTCCTCGGCGCGCACGACCTTGCCCTCGTCGATGAGCTTCTGCAGTTCCTCGTCGGAAATCGGCGTCGCGGCACCACACGCTACTTCCGGAGCCACACCCGCCTCTGACGGAGCGGTCGCGATCGATCGCACCGCCACCGGCGACCCTTCGGAAATCGGGTTGGAAGCCCAGGCGATTCCCGGCGCCACGGCCATACCGAGGACCGCCACCGACGCCACCACCACACCGGTCCGGCTGGCCCGCTTGCCGTTCACTTTCAATCGCGTCATCGTTGTTCTCCTTGATCGAACGTTCTCGAATTCTCGGCGCGGTCGCATCCGAGAAACCCGAGGTTATGAAGCCAACACTGCAGATCTGTTGTCGGTTTCTTAGGAGTTGATGAGAATGCGGCGGCCCTCGCTCCGAGCGAGGCCCCAGGTCGCAATCCGATGGCACCATGGCTGGAGTGAGTACACGCGAGCGCATCCTGATCGTTGACGACGACGCGAAGGTTCTGAATTCGCTCGAACGTGGACTCCGATTGTCGGGCTTCGACACGGCAACTGCCGTCGACGGACGATCGGCCTTGTCATCGGTGAACAAGCAATGCCCGGCCGCACTCGTTCTCGACGTCAACATGCCCGGCCTCGACGGCGTCGGAGTGGTAACCGCCCTGCGCGCGATCGGCAACGAGGTTCCGATCTGCGTACTCAGCGCCCGAAGTTCCGTGGGTGACCGCATCGCGGGGCTGGAGGCGGGCGCCGACGACTACCTCACCAAGCCCTTCGAATTGGCCGAGCTCGTCGCCAGACTGCGCGCATTGCTACGACGCACGACGCGAGCCACTCCGTCGGTCGACCATCCGATCACGGTCGGACCGCTGACGGTCGATCTCCGTGGCCATCGAGCGCACATCGACGGTAGGCGAATCGAACTCACCAAAAGAGAATTCGACCTGTTGTCGGTACTCGCCGAGCATGCCGGTGTCGTACTCAGTCGCGCACAACTCCTGCGACTCGTCTGGGGTTACGACTTCGCTGCCGACACCAATGTCGTCGACGTCTTCGTCACCTACCTACGCAAGAAACTCGAAGTCGACGGCGCGCCCCGCGTGATCCACACAGTGCGCGGAGTGGGCTTCGTCCTGAGGGCCGAACGATGAAGCGGCCGCTGTCACTTCAGACCCGGGTAGCCATCGCGTCGGGCCTGGCCGCAGGAATCGTGATTGCCGCGATCGGAATTGCGTTCGCGGTCTTCTTGCGCGTCAACGGATCCGAACAACTCGAACGCACTCTCGATTCCGTCACCCTGGGCGTCGCAGCGAGTGCGCCGAGCCCCCTGTTCATCGAAACACCAACTGCAACCACAGAACCATTCGTGGTCAGCCCTGGATTCAACGCCACGACCGTCAGCGCCTTGGCTACCACCGATGTTCGCAGTCGGGATGTTCTCGTGCCCGGCGACAGCGGCGCCGCACTGGCCGTCAGCATCCCCGAAGACCCACTGACCCAGGCAATCCGTGAGCAGCAGTTCCAAGTGGCCGCTGCGGCAGTGGTCGCCATCCTTGCCGCGGCCGGGCTCGGCTGGTTCCTCACAGGCCGCGCCGTCCGGCCTCTACAGCAATTGACCGAGACCACCAGTTCGATCGGCAGCAACCTCGACGTCGAAGGACTCTCGCGCCGGGCACCGTCGGTGCGCGGAACGCGCGAAGCCGAAGAACTGTCGGAGGCAATCCACAGCATGCTCAGCCGCATCGAAACCGATAGAAGCCGCACCGAAGAGGCGTTGGAGTCGGCACGCGATTTCGCTCGCGTCTCCGCCCACGAACTACGCACACCTCTCACGTCGATGCGTACCGATCTCGAAGTTCTCGCAACACTGGATCTCACGGAAAGCCAACGCCGCGAACTGTCCAGCGAGTTGTTGGAGGCGCAGCGCCAGATCGAGCGCACCCTGACCGATCTCGAGACGCTCGCCCTGGGTGAAGTGGCCGATCCGGAGGATTGTGCCGACGTCGATCTCGTGGAGGTTGCCGATCGTGCCGTCGCTGACGCAGGCCGTCTGCACCCTCAGGTCGACGTTCGTTTGAAAGCACCGGAAGAACTTTCGGTTCAGGCCTTTCCCGCGGGCATCCGTCTGGTGTTGACCAACGCCGTCACCAACTCCGTTCGGCACGGCAATGCCGACGAAGTCGAGATCACCGTCCGATCAGGGGCTGCCACCGGTTCGGCGACGGTATACGTCGACGACAACGGCACCGTGATCGCGCCGTCGGAACGCGAAGCGATGTTCGAACGATTTGTTCGTGGTACCGGCGCCGGCGACGCCGGAAGCGGTTTGGGGTTGGCCCTCGTCGCGCAGCAGGCGCGGCTGCACGGCGGTAGCGCGCGACTCGACGCGAGCCCCCTCGGCGGAACTCGATTGATTTTCTCGATCAACCCAATTCGACGTGCAGAGCCTCGAGCAGTGGCTTGGCTGCCTCGTCGAAGAATCGGTCTTGGGTATCTCCACCGATCTGTACCAGCGCCACATCGGTGAACCCGGCATCGGTGTACGCCTTGACTGACTCCACGATGACATCGAGATCAGGACCACACGGAATACTTTCCGCCACATCCTCTTTGCGCACGAACTGAGTCGCACCTGCGAAACTCGCCGGTGTGGGTAGTTCGGAGTTCACAGACCACCCTCCACCGAACCACCGGAACTGCTGATGAGCGCGAGCGATGGCCGTGTCGCGATCAGGATCCCACGAGATCGGAATCTGACCGATGGTCCGGCCTGCTGGCGCCAACCCGTACGCCCGTCCGTGAACATGCTTCCACTGGTGCACCAGATCCGAATCCGGTTGCACGGCAATCAGGTCATCGGCCATCGGACCGAAACGCTCGACGGACTTGTCGCCGGACATGGCCAGCGCCAGGGGAACCGGGTTCTCCGGGAGATCCCAGATCCGCGCGGACTGAACGTCGAAGTACTCCCCCTTCCAGCTCACCAGATCTCCGGCAAGCAGTGCACGAATAATGCTCACTGCTTCCTGCAGCATGTCGTGCCGGGTGTCGACGGACGGCCACCCCTCACCGACCACATGCTCGTTCAGGCTCTCGCCACTTCCCAATCCCAGTGTGAAGCGCCCGTCCGCGAGGATCTGGATCGTCGCGGCTTTCTGCGCGACCACGGCAGGGTGGTACCTGACGGTCGGACAAGTCACATACGTCATCAACCCGACTCGCTCGGTGGCATGGGCAACTGCTCCCAGCACCGACCAGGCGTAAGGCGCATGCCCCTGCTCGGTCAGCCACGGCGAGTAATGATCACTCATCACTTCGAAGTCGAAGCCGACTTCTTCGGCCCGAACTGCATGGCGGACCAGTTCTTTCGGGCCGGCCTGTTCGGTCATCAAGGTATAGCCGAATCGTGCCATCACTGATCAACTCCCGGTATCTAGGCCTGAAACGAGTTCGGAAATCACACTGCCGTCGAGGTGGTCGAGAAGGTCGCGGGCGTCGTCGTACACCGTCGCCGCACCCGCGCCTTCGAGTTCGTCGGTCGACATGCCGCCGCTGCGCACTCCCACAGCCACAACGCCCGCCGATGTCGCCGCCTTCATGTCCCAGACGGCGTCTCCGACCATGACCGCATCGCCCGCGTCGACACCTGCCTTCGCGAGCGCGATTTCGATCAGGTGCGGATCAGGCTTGGCCTCGTCGACGGATTCCGAAGAGGTCGCGGCGTAGATCATTTCGTCGATGTCGAGCGTCTGGCGCAACAACTCCAGTTCGTCGTCGGGCGCCGAGGTAGCGAGCACGACGTGCAGTCCGAGCGAGTGAACTCGGCGGATCAATTCGCGCGCTCCCGGCAGTACTCGGAGACGGTCAGCCGACTGCCGGTAGTACTTGGTGTGAAGTTCCTTGGCCCGTGGCCCGCACCCGTCGATGTCTTCGCCGAGCAACGTCTCCAGTAGTTGGTCGCCGTCCATACCGATGCTGCGGTGCACCCGCCACGCGTCAACCGGGCGACCTACCTCGAAGAAGGCTCGCGACCACGCTTCTACATGCAGATAGTTGGAATCGACGAGCGTTCCGTCGATGTCGAAGAGAACTGCACCTGTTGCCATGGGAATTGACTGCCCAACACCTCGGTTCGCGAAACTTGTGCCCCGAGCATTCTCCGCTCGAGAAGCGGATCATGGAGAGTGCGGACAGCAGAAGTGCACGTCGAACAGGGGTGTCGTCATGGAGTCAGTGGTTGTGTTCCTTCTCGCATGCTTCGTCTACTGGTTCGCACTGCTGTAGTTGGGCAGACAAAAACGGACCGCTGCCGGGAAGTGATTTCCCTTGCAGCGGTCCGCATTCGGTAAACCTAGGCGATGCTCATGTCAGCGGGTCACTGACCTGCGCGTACACCTTCTTCGACGCGCTTGCCCAAATCTGCGTCGACGTTCTTCCAGTACTCGAAGACACGCAGTAGAACTTCTTCGCTGACGCCCGCAAGGGCGTGGCCGACGATGTTGCTCACCAGGCGCTCACGAGCTGCGTCGTCGAGAACTTCACGGACCAGCGTTCCGGCCTGCGTGAAGTCGCCGTCCTCGGCGTGCTCGATGTATCCGGCGCGCACTGCCTTGCCGTCGAACGACCACAGGCCTTCGTCACCGGCAACAGACGGATCGGCGTGAGGTCCGCCGTACGAGTTGGGTGCGTACACCGGCGTCGACGGGGAATTGAAGCTGTAACGCATGGCGCCCTCCTTGGAGTAGGAGTTCACCTCGTTCTTCGGCGCGTTGACCGGCAGGTCGGCGTAGTTGGTGCCGATGCGGTAACGATGTGCGTCGGCGTAGGAGAAGACGCGGCCCAGAAGCATCTTGTCCGGGCTGAATCCGATGCCGGGCACCACGTTCGACGGCTCGAAGGATGCCTGCTCGATCTGCGCGAAGAAGTTCTCCGGGTTACGGTTCAGCGTCCACTTGCCGACCTCGATCAGCGGGTAGTCCTTCTGGGACCAGACCTTGGTGAGGTCGAACGGGTTGAAGCGGTAGCCTTCGGCCTCGTCGACCGGCATGATCTGAACCTTGAGGGTCCAGCTCGGGAAATTACCGGCCTCGATGGCGTTGTACAGATCCGCGCGGTGGTAGTCGGGATCGCTACCGGCGAGGCTGTCTGCTTCTGCCTGCGTCAGGAACTCGATCCCCTGATCGGTCTTGAAGTGGTACTTCACCCAGAAGCGTTCGCCCGCAGCGTTGACCCACTGGTAGGTGTGCGATCCGAAGCCGTCCATGTTGCGCCAGGTCTTCGGGATACCGCGGTCACCCATCAACCAGGTCACCTGGTGAGCCGTTTCGGGACGCAGAGTCCAGAAGTCCCACTGCATGTCGTGGTCACGAAGACCGGAGCCTGGCAGTCGCTTCTGCGAACGGATGAAGTCGGGGAACTTGATGGCGTCCTTGATGAAGAACACCGGGGTGTTGTTGCCGACGAGGTCGTAGTTTCCCTCTTCGGTGTAGAACTTCATCGCAAAACCGCGCGGATCGCGCCAGGTGTCCGGGCTGCCCTGCTCACCGGCGACGGTGGAGAAGCGGACGAGCGACTCGGTCTTCTTACCCGGCTGCAGGAACGCGGCCTTCGTGTACTTGCTGACGTCGTGTGTGACGACGAGTTCACCGAAAGCGCCGCCGCCCTTGGCGTGGACGATGCGCTCCGGGACACGCTCGCGGTTGAACTGCGCGAGCTTCTCGATCAGGTAGTGGTCGTGAAGGAGCACCGGCCCCTGAATACCCGCGGTCAGCGATTCGTCATCACTTGCGACCGCGATACCGAAATTGTTGGTGGTGGGCTTGGTCATGGCGAAGCCTCCTAGCGTTGTGGGCTGGGCGTCAGAGGAGCGGGGCTGCATCCGAGCCGAACGCATGGGCTGCATGCGAAGGGGCCGGCTCGGAGGTTCTGGACGCATCAATTCGATTCTGCGAGACCGTGTCCGACGCGGTGTCGGATTCGGCAGAATTCTTCAGGCAATCTTCGCAACGGCCCCAGAACACGACCTCGGCTTCGTCGATTTCGAAGCCGTGATTATCGGAAGGTTCGAGGCAGGGAGCTTGGCCGACAACACAATCGACGTCGACGACCTTGCCGCAGCCGCGACAGACGAGGTGATGGTGGTTGTCACCAGTTCTCGTCTCGAACCGTGCGGGTGAACCCGCCGGCTCGATGCGTCGCAGCAATCCTGCGTTCACGCATGCCTTGAGCACGTCGTAAACGGCCTGTGTGGATACCGATCCGAGCTGCTGCCGCACGAGTGCTGCAACAGAATCGGCGTCTGAATGCGGTTGGGCTGTAACCGCATCCAGCACGGCGAGGCGCGGAGCAGTGATCCTCAACCCGACGGCGCGCAGTTGCGCTCGGGGGTCGAAGTCATGCTCTCCGTCTCGCATGTTTCCCAGTATGCCGCTTTTCTGGAATTAGTCAAGAAAAGGATTGCCTAAGTTGAATCGAGACCGGCGTCACACCCGGTGACATCACATCCAATACGTCGCACGCAGCGACTCACCCCAGGACGAACCAGATCGCCTTGACCGTCTGATCTGTCTCGTTGCGCAATCGGTGAGGAACATTCCCGACCAGGTGGATCGCTTCGCCCGACTTGAGCAGCCGACGCATTCCGTCGATGTCGATAGTCAGAGTCCCTTCCAGCACGTACCCGTAGTCGTCACCCGAGTGGGTCTGCGGTGCGTCGCCCGGCGCAGAGTCGGCGCCGGGCTCGTACTCCGTGAGGAGGAACTGGACGTGATGGTTCTCAGGAGTATTCGCCAACCGTTGCCAGCGGACACCCGATCGGAATGTGAGGCAGTCGGAAATGCGCGGCTCGTGGGTCTTCGATTCGGACTCGGATTCACGTTCCGGATCGACGCTGTTGCCGAGCAATACGTCCAACGACAGGTTGAGTTCGGTCGCGATCGCAAAAAGCGTGTTGACCGCCGCCTGACTCTGTCCCAGTTCGAACTGGGACAGGAACGACGGTGATACGCCGAGTCGCCTCGCCAGTTCGCGAACCGGGATTCCCTGTCGCGTGCGTTCGGCACGAACCGTCTTACCTACCGACGTCCCCAAACCGTTGTCCTCCGCCTTCTGTTTGCGCGCCGCCGCCTTGGTCGGCGCCGTCTTCTTCTGGGCCGTCGTCTTTTGGGGAGTCGTCTTGCGCGGTTGCGATTTCTTCGATGCAGCCGCTGTCGACTCAGCCGCCTTACGAGGTGGCTTTGCGCCGGTTGCCGTCATGTCCGAACTCGCTTCCGTAGGTCTCGGGGACCGCCTGTGCGGAGCCCAAGCCTAACGCTCGACGCAGGAGAAACTTCTGAACCTTCCCACTCTCCGTCCGAGGAAGCGACGCAACGGTCTCGACTCTCTCCGGAGCCTTCTGAACAGCAAATCCTTCGGACAGCAGGAAGATCCGCAGGTCTCGAACGCTTGGTGGTTCACCGTGCGGAACGACAAAGGCGCACGCGCGCTCCCCCAGTTCCTCGTCCGGATACCCGACCACTGCCACCTCTGCCACATTCGGATGAGCCTCGAGGACCCACTCGATGTCGGCAGCACTGAATTTCTCCCCTCCCCGGTTGATGATGTCCTTGATCCGCGAAGTGATCCGGATCTGACCTGGCCCGTCCACGGTGGCAACGTCGCCAGTCCGGAAATAGCCGTCCTCGGTAAATGATTCCGCGTTGATCGAGCTGTCGACGTAGCCGACGAACAGTTCCGGACCACGCACCAACAGCTCGTCGTCTTCGCCGAGCCGGAACTCGTTTCCGCCGATCACAGCTCCTTCGTCCTCGGCCTGCAGACCGATGTCACCGAAAGGATCACCCATCACGAGGGTCGGAAGTTCCGTCGATCCGTAGGTACGAACAACCGCTGTCCCCATCACGCGGTGGGCTCGACGTACCAGCTCGGGCGGAATCCCGGCCCCACCACACACGAATCGAGTCAGATGGGATCGTCGATATCCGTCCTCCTCGTAGGCGTCGGCAAGACCGCGGAGAAACGGTGTCGCGCTCACGGTGAACGTGCATTGTTCGCGCTCGATCAACGCAACTGCCTCCGCGGGATTCCAGCGTTGCATCAGAACCGTCGAGCAGGCTGCCGCTGCGGGAAGAACGACCGCATACGACATTCCGGTGATGTGGGGCAACGGCGAAGGCATGAAGATTCGGTCCTGCGAATCCACGCCGCAATGCGCGATCATGCTCGAACTCTCGGCCATCAGGGTCCGATGAGTGTGCAGAACGCCTTTCGGAGCCGAAGTGGTTCCCGACGTGTAGAGAACGAGGGCGACGTCGTCGGGATCCGCGCGGTGGTCGGGCCGGTTCGCCTCCATCCCGAAGTCCAGAAAGTCGTCGAACGTGGTGCGCCGCAACCCACCTTCGCCTCGAGCCTCCACCAGAAGAACCTCTCGGCCCAGATCACGGAGCACAGTCCCGAGTTGCTCGACGTGACGATATCCGCGGTATTCCTGCGGGGCGACGATCACCGACGGCTCAGCTTGCTCGATGATGAAGGACAGCTCGTGTGCGCGGTAAATCGGGACCACCGGCAGGAGAATGCCGCCGGCAAGCCACGTGCCCCAGGCCGCAACCACGGATTCCCACCAGTTCGGCAGCTGAACGAGTACCACTTCTCCAGGCTCGAATCCCGATTTATGCAGTGCGCCTGCAAAGCTCGTTGCAGCGTCCACCAATTCCTGGTAAGTCCACCGCACACTCTCGTCGACAAGGGCCAGTGCTTCGGGATCTCGACGCAGTGCGTCGAGAAGCATCTCGGGCAGCACCCCGCCACCGGTCATTGCCCGCGGACGGGTAGCGCTCAGCACGACATCACCCGCCGAACGGCTGCAACGATGTCGTCAGGTCCGACTTCCCACTCACGTTCGAGCACCGGCGCATAGGGCGCGGGCGCGTACCGTGCTCCCACCCGCACCACCGGCGCGTCCAGAGAATAGAAACCGGAATCCACCGCCATGGCTGCGATCTCGGCTCCGACACCGAAGTCCACCACCGCTTCCTGGGCGACGACCATCCTGTTGGTCCGACCGAAGGATTCGAGAATCGTCTCCCGATCGAGCGGAGCAATCGTTCGTAGATCGATGACCTCCGCATCGATCCCTTCCTCTGTCAACGTCTGCGCCGCAACCAAAGCGTGCATTGCCATACGCGACCACGAGACGATGGTGACGTCCGAACCTGGTCTCGTCACCGCTGCCTTTCCGATCGGAACCCGAAAATCCTTGCTCGGCAACGAACTTTTCTTCTCGTACAGCAGTCGATGCTCGATGAACATGACCGGGTTGTCGTCCTCGATCGCTGCCCGCAACAACCCGTATGCATCCGCGCCCGAACTCGGCATGAGCACAGTCAGTCCCGGTATGTGCGCCAACAGCGCCTCGAGACTCTGCGAATGCTGCCCACCCGACGATCTGCCGGAACCGAACTGCGTCCGCACCACCAACGGCAGACTCACTGCGCCGCCCGTCATGAACCGAAGTTTTGCCGCCTGATTCATCAACTGATCCAGGCACACCCCGAGGAAGTCGAGGTACATCAGTTCCACGACGGGCCTACGGCCCGCCATCGCGGAGCCGACGGCAAGACCCATGATTGCCGATTCGGAGATCGGCGTATCGAGCACTCGACCCGGATACTCCGCGGCCAATCCCCTGGTCAGACCGAAAACATTTCCGCCGGCAACGTCGATGCCAGCAAGAAACACATCCGGATCGGCTGCCAGAGAGTCGTCGAGCGCCGCTTTGATGATCTTGGACTGGGACACCGCCGCACCACCCGCGTCGACACTCACGTCGAGGTGGCCCGGCGGATAGACACGTCGCGGTGAATAGATGTACTCCATCACGCTCGACGCCTCCGGTTGCGGCGACGCCCGCGCGAAACGCTCCGCCTCGTCGACCACCGCCCTCACCCGCTTGTCCACCAGATCGAGGACATCGTCCCCGATGCCTCGCTCCCGGAGTCGGCCCCGCGTCACCGTCAGTGGATCGGCCGCGAGAATGTCTCGGGTCATCTCGTCCTTGTCGCGGTACACCTGCGGATCGCCCTCGTAGTGCCCGTGCACCCGCAGGGTCGTGACCTCGACGAACACCGGACCACTGCCGCCTCGCACCTGCGCGTACACCGGCCGAATACCGTCGGCGACTGCCTCGACGTCGTTGCCTGCCAGCGTGATCGATTCCATTCCGTATCCCGCTGCGCGCGCAGAGATCGGAACCGGATGCTGATCCACCGTCGAGGAGAACTCCGAGAATCCGTTGTTCTCGCACAGGAAAATGATCGGAAGTTTCCACAGCGCAGCCAAGTTCATCGCCTCGTGGAACGCGCCGGTCGCGATCGCCCCGTCACCGAAGAACGCCACCACCAGATCGCCCTCACCGCGATCCTTGGCAGCGAAGGCAGCACCGACGGCGATCGGCAACCCCGCGCCCACGATCCCGTTCGCGCCGAAGATCCCCAGGCGGGGATCGGCGACGTGCATCGAACCACCCCGGCCGTTGTTGGCCCCGGTAACCTTGCCCATCAACTCGGCCATCATCCGATCGGGCTCGAGGCCTTTGGCGAGAACGTGGCCGTGCCCGCGGTGCGTCGAGGTGATGACGTCACTGACCCGCGCATGAGTGAGAGCCCCCACCGCGCATGCCTCTTGACCTATCGAGGTGTGAACGAATCCGGGAATGATGTCGCCCTTGTAGAGCGCCGAGATGCGCTCCTCCATCACACGGATCAACAACATCTTTTCGTAGGCACACAGAACTTCTTCGCCGTTCACGAGCCGGAACACCTCCAATAATGCTGCGCTCGTTACGAATACATGCGCAGTGGGTGAGCAGGACTATACCGACGGATTTTCCTTGCTGTCCAGTGACACTTGACAAAGGCTGTGAGGTGACTCACGATTACGGGGTACTTCGGATCCGCGACGATCCGCTCGGGGCAGTTGACACGAGCGAACCGCGTCGATGCCGTAATACGCACGGCGACAAGACCGTCCGTTTTCTTTCGCACCTACTTCCATTCAGCTTTCACTCGTTACATGAGGAGTCGCGCAATGCGCCGTGAAGATGTCGAATTCTCCAGCGACGGAGTCACCGTCCGCGGTTGGCTGTACCGACCCGACACCGACGAAGACGTACCGGCCGTCGTACTGGCAGGCGGTTGGTGCTACGTCCGTGAGTTGGTCATGCCCTATTACGCCGAGGCCTTCGTAACGGCCGGTATGGCTGCGCTGGTCTTCGACTACCGCAACCTGGGCGTGTCGGACGGTGAACCCCGTCAACACCTGGACCCGAAGCAACAGATTCGTGATTATCAGAACGCGCTCAGCTTTCTCGAGCGCACTCCCGGCATCGACAACGACCGTCTCGGAGCCTGGGGCATCTCCTACTCCGGCGGCCACGTAATGATTCTCGCCGCGACCGATCCTCGGGTGAAGGCCATCGTGTCTCAGATTCCGGTGATCGACGGGTTCCGCAACATGCGTCGGATCCACGGGACCATGGGTTATCGAAAGCTGTGGGACGCGATCCTCGAAGATCGCCGACTCCGCTTCGACGATCCGGATCAGCGACTGCACATCGCTCACGCCAGTGAGAATCCCGAGGAAGAACTGTCTTCCTGGCCGTTCCCCGAGACGAAGACGACCTTCGCAGCTCTTCAAGCCACCGAAGCTCCTCTCTACCAAAACAGTTCGACTATGGAATCCGTCGATCTCCTGCTCGACTACGACGTCAACTATTTCGTGCCCAGGATCCTCGACACACCGTCGATGATGATCGTCGCCGAAGGTGACGACCTCACGTTGTGGGACTTGGAGATCGAGAGTTACAACAGCATCCCGACTCCGAAGAAAGAACTTGTCGTCCTGCCGCACACGTCGCACATGACGCTCTACAGCGACCAGTCCAAGCTCGCAGTGGCGGCCGAACACGCTTCCCGTTGGTTCACAACGCATCTGCTGGCGAAGTAGCGAAATCTCCCGTTTTCCCACATCTCGAGAAGACCTCTCGAGAACCTACTCTTGCGAGACCAAGGATGTGATCATGCCTTCGATCGAATCGAAGATCGTGGACGTCGCGCGGAACGCGACGTTCTCTCATCCACTGACCCGACGTTCCTTCTTCGCCGCAATGGGCGCAGCAGGCATCGCCCTCGGCGCAGTGGCCTGCGGAGCAGGCGGCAGTTCCACCAGTACCGCTGCCGGCGGTGGCGCCGGCGCGGGCAAAGTCCAGGAAAAGACCCTCTGCCAGGTGACAACACTCTCCAACGACTACTTCGTTGCCTTCTCGGACGGCGGCAAGCAGGCGATGGACGCGTTGGGCGTCAGCATGTCCTCGGTGGAGGATCAGGGCAACGTCAACACCGCACTGGGACAGGTAGGCAACGTCCGCGCTTCGGGCGGCAAGTCGATCTTCGGCACTCCCGCCACCGAAGCTCAGGCGGCAGCCGTCACGAAAGCCTGTCAGGCGGCCGGGATTCTGTATGCCAGCTCGTACACGGCACCCGCCTGGTACACACCGGCCGACGCGGACAAGTGGGTCCGTTTCATCACGCCGCCCTCCACCAAGATCGCCGTCGCAACCGCCAAGGCTCTTTTCGACAAGGTCGGCGGCAGCGGAACCATCATTCATGTTCCGGGACAGAAGGGTTCGTCCTCCGACGATCAACGGACAGCTGGCCTGAACGCCGCGGCCAAGGACTACCCGGGAATCAAGATCGTCACCGCCTCGCCCGGCAACTGGACTTCCGAAGACGCGAGAAAGGCATTCACGAACATCCTGCCTTCGGTGCCGGACTTCGTCGGAGTCTTCGCGCAGAACGACAGTCAAGCCGCCGGAGTCATTGCGGCACTGGACGCCGCGAAGATCACGGGCAAGATCGTGGTCGGATTCGACGGTAACAAGCAGAACGTCGAATACATCGCGCAGGGAAAGCAATACCTGACCAGTGCAACGGTCGGCGGACTCACGGCAGGAATTCTCGGTGTCACCATCTTCGATCAGCTCAACGGCGTCGACCTGTCTCTGCCGGAGCGCTTCCTTTCGCAGGGAGCACTCCTGGTGACTCCGGAGATCGCCGACGACGTACTGAAAACTGTTTACGCGCCCACACTTCCGTTCGACTGGGCAAAAATGAGCAAGGCCCTGCATCCTGACGACTGGGACCCGCAGACCGTACTCAACCCGATCGACCCGCGGGAGTACTACGCCGGTGTATCGCAGGACCAGTACACGCTGAACAGCGCCTGGAACTCTGCAGACATCACCGGAGTACGCACCGAGTACGCCTCCGCGTTCCGCTCGGGCCCGTTGCTGCAGTACAAAGATCAACTCGTGGCCTGAGAATGAGTCATACGAAGGTGAGCGACACAGCAACCATCAGCTTGCGCGGGGTCTGCAAGAGCTACGGCCCCGTTCACGCCCTCCAGGACGTTTCACTCGACGTCAGCAGAGGTGATGTTCTCGGCTTGATCGGCGAGAACGGTGCCGGAAAGTCAACGCTGATCGGTGTTTTGACGGGAACGGTACGTCCCGATGCCGGCAGCCTCGACGTAAACGGAACTCACGTCGAACTCGGCGACTCGCGCACTCTCCGCGAACTCGGAATCTCCGTGGTGGTCCAGGAGCAGTCGTTGGTCGATGCACTGCGCGTGTACGAGAACATTTATCTCGGACGTGAGGGCGAGATAGGTGGTTGGGGCCCCGGCCGGCGTCGGAGAATGCGCGACGCCGCCCAATCCCTCCTCGACACACTCGGCATCGAGGGGTTGCGCGCCGATGCCGTCGTCGCCGAATTGACGTACCCACAAAGGCAACTGGTCGAGATTGCGCGCGCCTTCTCGCGGATCACCGACGCCACCGAAGCTCCGGTGATCCTGCTCGACGAGCCGACCAGCGCGTTGACCGAGACCGAGGTGGAAATTCTCTTCGCGTTGATCGAAGGGTGGCGCGATCGGGTGTCGTTCATCTTCGTGTCCCACATCCTGCAGGACGTCTTGCGGATCAGCACACGGCTCCTCGTACTGCGCGACGGGAGGTCCATCGAAACCCTCTCCGCCGACGGCGTCACTGCGGAGCGACTGCACGAGTTGATGGTGGGTAGCGAGCGTAGCGCCGACTACTACCGAGAAGGAGAACAGACCGGAGCGTTGTCTCCGAAGCCTTTGATCGAACTCCGAGATGCAAGCAGCGCAGGCGAGTTCGAGTCGGTCGATCTGGTTGTCCGACCGGGCGAGGTAGTCGGATTGGCCGGAGTCATCGGTTCGGGGAAAGCATCGGTGGCTGCAGCAGTCGCGGGTGCGGAGTCGTTGTCGACGGGTTCGATTCACGTCGACGGTACTGCGCACGAGCACTGGTCGGTTCCCGCCGCCGTGGCAGCCGGAGTCCTGTACGTCCCACCGGAGCGTGCCCAGGACTCCCTGTTCCGCAGCGCGTCCATCAGAAACAACATCTCGATCGGCTTCCTCGATCTCCTCCGCCACCCGTGGACGCGGCTACTGCGTTTACGGACCGAAAGGGAGCGGACGACGCAGTTGGCCCGCGCGCTGCAGGTCAAAGCCCCGTCGTTGTCGACGCCTATCGGGGAACTCAGTGGCGGAAACCAACAGAAGGCGATCTTCGCTCGGTGGCAAGGTCGCGAATGCAAAGTGCTGGTCCTCAGCGATCCGACGCGTGGAATCGACGTCGGAACGCGAGAGGAGATCTACGGTTTGGTCCGATCGATGGCTGCGTCAGGGGTCGGTGTGCTGCTGTGCGCCGAATCCCTCGAAGAAGTGATCGGAATGTCCGACCGAATCGTGGTCATGAAGGACGGGGTCATCAGCGCAGAGTTGGCGGCCCCTGCAGAGCGCAAGCCCGCCGAAGTCGACGTGATCAAGCACATGATGTGAGGAATGCAGTGACCCAGACACTCTCGAAGCAATCGCCGGCCAGCGATGCCGCAGCGCCGTCAGGCGCGCGCGGTCTGCTGAGTCGACTCGATCAGCACCGCAACATAGTTGTTCCGACGGTTGCGGTGCTGATACTGATCATCTATTTCCAGTGGCGCACGGAAAGTTTCATCACTGCGACGTCCGCGCAGAACATTCTCAACCAGATGGCTTTCCTGACCGTGCTTGCGCTCGCCGGCACGTTTGTCATCCTGATCGGCGGTATCGATCTGTCGGTCGCGGCGACGGCCACTCTCGCCGGAATTCTGATCGCCACATGGATCGACAAATTCGGTGGCCCGTTGGCGATAGTCATGGTGATCGTCGCGGGGGCGGTTGTCGGACTGGTCAACGGGTTGATCACGACAATGCTCAAGGTGCCGTCGTTCCTCGTGACGCTGGGAATGATGTCCGTACTCGACGGCATTTCCAATACCGTCTCCAAAGGCGGTCCTGTTTCCTACAATTCGAATCTTCTCCAGAGCCTGGTGAACGAGTCGATGATTCCCAACGTCCCCAACGGGGCACTGATCGCAATCCTGCTGACCATCGGCGCGACGGTCCTTGCCTTCGGTACGTCATTCGGTCGCCACATGTACGCGGTCGGTGGCAACGAGCGCGCCGCAGCCCTCGTCGGTGTCCGCGTACGACGGACCAAACTTGCTGTCTTCGCCGTAGCCGGAGCCGTCGCTGCGATCGCCGGAATCATCTTCACCGGCCAGGCCAGCACCGGAGTCCCGATGGGCGCAGGTCCCAGCCTGCTCAATTCCATCGCGGCCGTGGTTGTCGGCGGCACCGCGCTGTCCGGTGGCGTCGGTGGCCCACATCGCACGATCCTCGGTGCACTCGTGATCGTGTTGCTGAGCGCCGGAATGGACCTGACGTCCGTCGACCCCTACACACAACTCGTCATCAAGGGCATCGTGGTGATTGCCGCAGTTGCACTGACCATCGACCGACGCCGATACGGAGTGATCAAGTGACCACCACAGCACGCACCACCGGAAGGGTTTCGGGCAAGGTCGCGTTCGTCACCGGCGCAGCACGCGGCCAGGGCCGGGCACATGCGATCCGCTTGGCCGAGGACGGCGCAGACATCATCGCGCTCGACATCTGCTCCGACATCGGAGGTGTTCCGTACTCGCTGGCAAGCGAAGCCGACCTCGCCGAGACCGTCCGGTCGGTCGAGGCCGTCGGCGGGCGAATTCTGGCCGAGGTGGCCGATGTTCGCGACTTCACCGCGGTCAAGGGTGTCCTGGACCGCGGGGTCGTCCAGTTCGGTCATGTCGACATCGTCTGCGCCAACGTCGGTATCAACATCCCCTCACCTACACACGAACTCACCGAAAGCCAATGGGGCACTGTCGTCGACATCGATCTCAGCGGCACGTGGCGAACCGCCAAAGCCGCGATCCCCTACCTCATCGAACAAGGGGGCGGGGGCGCAATCATCCTGACCAGTTCGGCGGCGGGGCTCAAGGGATACGGCAACATCGCGCACTACACAGCCGCGAAACACGGCGTCAACGGATTGATGAAAACTCTCGCGCAGGAACTGGCTCCCCACCGAATCCGCGTGAATACCGTGAACCCCACCCAGGTCGACACTCCGATGATCATGAACGACGCCATGTACAGGTTGTTCTGTCCCGACATCGACGAACCGACTCGTGAGGACTTCGCCCCGCTGTCGCAAGCGATGAATGCGCTACCTATCCCGTGGGTCGAATCCGTCGACGTCAGCAATGCCGTGCTTTTCCTCGCGTCCGACGAAGCCAGGTACATCACCGGCGTCGCACTGCCCGTCGACGCAGGCGTACTCGTCAAATAGCTCTCCGATCACCCACGTACACAACAATTTCAGCAACAGGAGGATCCCCATGACCGGACGATTCGAAGGCAAGGTCGCATTCATCACGGGTGCTGCTCGCGGGCAAGGGCGTAATCACGCATTGCGGCTGGCGCAGGAGGGCGCGAACATCATCGCTCTCGACTCCGTCAAGGACAACGACACCGTGCCGTACCCCTTGGCCACGGAGGACGACGTCCAGGAAACAATCCGCCTCGTCGAAGAAGCAGGCGGCAAGATCATCTTCTCGCACGCCGACGTGCGCAACTTCGACTCGGTCAAGCTGGCCCTCGAAGCCGGGCTCGATCGCTTCGGCCACGTCGACATCGTCATCGCAAACGCGGGCATCCTCTCCTTCGGGAACGCGCACGAATTGGACGAGGAGAAGTGGGGCGAAATGATCGACGTCAACCTCAGCGGCGTGTGGCGCACCGTCAAGGCCGCGATCCCCCACATGATCGAACAGGGCACCGGCGGCGCGATCGTCCTCACCGCCTCCGTTGCCGGTCTGCGCGCGTACACGGGTGTCGGACACTATGTTTCGGCCAAGCACGGCGTCGTGGGATTGATGAAGACCCTCGCCCAGGAACTCGCTCCGCATCGCATTCGCGTCAATACCGTGAACCCGACGCAGGTCGACACCGAGATGGTGCAGAACCAGGCGATGTACAACCAATTCGTTCCCGGCACCGACAATCCGGGTCGCGACGACTTCGCCAAGGCCTCCGGCGACATGATCCTCTACCCGATCCCGTGGGTAGAAAACGACGACGTCACCAACGCCGTCAAATTCCTCGCCTCCGACGAAGCGCGTTACATCACCGGCGTCGCGCTGCCCGTGGACGGCGGCGTCCTGGTCATGTGAGTGCCCGACCAGTTCAGGGGACTCTCGTGAACCGAGTGACGAAGATGCCACCTCAGCTCTGTGGAGCGACGAGCGTCGCAAACACCCACGAATGCCAGGTTCGACGCGCCAAACGCTCGCGAAATCGTGGATCGTACGCGGACGACCTCGTCGACTTCGCAATCCTGTGGCGACCGTGGAACGGTGCCACTGCCGAGGACATCTTCGTCACTTTCGGTCTGTCGCCGCGGACGTATTACAACCGATTGCGATCAGCTCTGAGTGGGCCGGCGGGATCGGATCTGTGTGTGGGACTGAAAAAGGAACTCGCCCATCTCGGCCCTGCCTGAACTCGTCGGCCCTGCTGGAATTCGCTGCACACCCTGTCGGAAACTACTTGGCGATCCCCGGGAACAAATCCGGGGAGACCACCGTTGAACACCCTGTCGGCGTCCGAACAAGCCCCGGGCCCCACCCCTTTTGTCGCTGCGAGCGACCACCCGCCGAGAGGCGCCTGTGGGACGTCGACACCTAACTTTTTACACAACACGAGCAAGGCCGCCCAATCACCGACTGGGCGGCCTTGCTCGTTCTTTCGCAGGTCAACCCCCCGCTATCGGTGCTTGGCTGCTCCCGTAGTCATTTTTCCGCCCAGAATCACGACGCCGTGATGAGTGCCCGATGCCAACCAGTTCGGCAGTGTCGGCCCCTCTGCCTCGACGCTCACGCGCGCATATCGGAACGACCCCGTCAGTCTGGCCGACGCGATCGCCAGACCTCCACCGGATTCCGGCTGCGCAAATCCCAACGCCCCGGCAATCGGCAGACGCGGCCCGAGCATCCGCGTGTCCGAACGCACCCGCCATCCGTCGCCGGTTGCAGTGAATTTCTGCTGCACGTCTCCGTCGAACTCGGCCAGGACCTTGGGTAGTTGCCAGTGGAACCGTCCGCCGTGCACCGACGGTTCCGAATCCACCGCGATGAAAGGGACCGCCATCCGCGGCATCGGCCCGATCCGTTTCCCTGGCGCATGCAAGACCGGACTGGCGAGGATCTCGCGATACGGGCCGACCGGCGAATCGAGGTAGTCCACCATCATGGCCACCGTCACCGGAATCGTTCGATCGTCGGGCCCGAGTTCCCGCGCCGCCGGCGTACTGCGGTGCCACCACAGTATTGCGCGAACGGAAGCAGGCCACGGCGGCGGATCGCTCACCGGCCAGTCGACGCGGTCACTTGTCGATTCAGGCACGCTCCACATCGGACACCTTCTCAGCTCGAACGGTCAGGGGAAGCCGCAAAGCACCTGGTGCATGCGTCGGCACCACCGGGTTGGACGGCAACGTCGGATCGATACGTACGTATGGTTCGCCGGTCTTCGGGCGGGCGTCTGCGGCACCTTTGTTCGGCCACATCGCGCACGCTCGTTCCGCCTGCGCAGTGATGGTCAGGGAAGGATTCACGCCGAGATTCGCGCTCACCACCGAACCGTCCATGACGTGCAGGCCGGCATGTCCGTAAGCACGGAGATACGGATCCACGACGCCACTCGCCGCGCTGTCACCGATTGCGCAGCCACCCAGAAAGTGCGCCGTCATCGGGATATTCACGATCTCGGCGATGGAACCGCCCGGGTCGCCGTCGATCTTCTCGGCGACCTTGCGAATAGCTGTATGGCCCTGCGGAATCCAATGGGGAGGTGGATCACCCGGTCCCGGCCTACTGGTGAGGGAACGCCCGAATCGTTTGGTGTTCTTGGAAAGCTCGAGGGAGTTGTCGTCGGTCTGCATCACCAGCGCGATGACGGTTCGCTCGGACCAGTTCCGTACCGACAAGGACCGGAAGAACGCACCTGGGTGCCGTGCCGCGACCGCCAGAGTCTTCAGCACCCGGGGAGTTCGCCCGCCGCCGTCACTCAGGACGGTCTGCAGAAGTCCTATTGCATTGCTGCCCTTGCCGTATCGCACCGGCTCGATGTGCGTGTGATCATCCGGGTGAAAGGACGATGTGATCGCTACGCCCTGCGTGAAGTTCCGTCGACGCGACTTCGACGTTGCGGCCAGTACGGCTTCGGAATTGGTACGTACAACGGTGCCCAGAGTGTCCGACAGGTCAGGCAGGGCACCGGATTCCTTCATACCGAGCAGCAGTCTCGCCGTTCCGTACGTTCCGGCGGCTACCACCACCTGATCGGCGGTGAACAGAACTTCTCGCCGGCGGACGCCGTCCGTTCGCCTCGCGAGCAGGTGATAACCACCGCTTGCGCTCGGCCGAAGTTCGGTGACGGTCGTGAGCGGATGAACCCTGGCGCCCGCTTGCTCGGCGAGATGGAGGTAGTTCTTGACCAGCGTGTTCTTCGCCCCGACTCGGCACCCGGTCATGCATCCCCCGCATTCGGTGCAGCCGGTGCGTTCGGGCCCTTTTCCGCCGAAGAACGGGTCCGGCACGGAAACTCCTGCCTCCCCGAAGAAAACACCGACGGGGGTGGACGTGAAGGTCTCCCCCACGCCCATCTCTTCGGCTACGTCTTTCATCACCGCATCGGCCGGAGTGAAGGACGGATTGGTGCGAACACCCAACATCCGTTTGGCCTGGTCGTAGTACGGCGCCAGTTCGTCGTGCCAGTCCGTGATGTGCGCCCACTGACGGTCTTCGAAGAACCGCTTGGGTGGCTGATACAACGTGTTGGCGTAGTTCAACGATCCGCCCCCGACGCCGGCTCCCGCCATCACGAGTACGTCCGGAAGAAGGTGGATACGCTGAACCCCATAACATCCGATCCACGGCGCCCACAGGTACTTTCGCATCCGCCAACTGGTTTCGGGCAACTCGTCGTCGGCAAACCGTCGACCGGCTTCGAGCACCCCGACACGGTAGCCCTTCTCCGTCAGGCGAAGAGCGGCGACACTGCCACCGAATCCCGATCCGATTACCACCACGTCGTAGTGCGTCGTGGTCATGCCTGGACGCTTTCGATCTTGCGAGCGGAGTAGTTCTCACGATCGAAATGTTCCAGTAGCGAACGGAATTTGAATGTGAACGTCGGCCACTGCACCGAGTTGCGCCCCTCCGGATCGATGTACCAACTCGAGCATCCGCCCTTGTTCCACACCGTGTGCTGCAACTCGTGCTGAATTCCCTTGTTGTAGTGCACCTGTACCGACTCGTTGACATCAAGAGCGTCCAGTCGCTCACGTTTCATGGTGTTCAACGCGTCGTTGACGTACTCGGCCTGGGACTCGAGCATGTACACGATCGAACTGTGTCCGAGGTTGGTGTTCGGACCGTACATGAGGAACAGATTCGGGAACCCGCTGACCGCAGTGCCCTTGTAGGCATTGGGGCTACCGTTCCAATGCGCGGCCAGCGTTTCGCCACGTTTTCCGGTGATCAGATGCGCCACAGGCGGTTCCGTCGGCGTGAACCCCGTGGCGAAGATGATGGTGTCGACCTTGTGCTCGACTCCGTGCCCGTCGACCACCCCGCTCTCGGTGACCGAGACGAGCCCGCTGTCGACGAGGCTCACGTCCGCGCGGTCGAGGGTGCGCAACCAGTCGTTGGACAGAAGCATGCGCTTGCAACCGATCGTGAAATCGGGAGTCAGTTTCCGGCGCAACTCCGGATCTTTCACCTGTCTGCGCAGATGGAGGCGCGCGGCCGCCTCGAAGGCCGGCAGGACCCACGTCGCATGTGACATCGCGGCACCGAGCAACTCGCGAAAACCGTAAACCGCTCCGCGAACAACTTTCTGCGTAGCGGGAATCCGCGAGTAGACGGCCTTCTGCGCCGCAGGCAGGGTGCGATCCATTCGCGGAATCACCCAGGCCGGAGTTCTCTGGAACACGGTGACATGGGCAGCAGGGTCGGCAATTTCGGGAACGAACTGAACCGCCGACGCTCCCGTTCCGATCACGGCTACGCGCTCACCACGCAGTTCGTGTTCGTGGTTCCACGTCGCCGAATGGAAAGTGGTACCGGAGAATTGGTCGAGACCGGAAAAATCCGGGATCTTGGGTGTCGACAACGCCCCGGTCGCAGCGACCAGCGCTTTGGCTGTCAACGACCCCAGGGATGTCCGGACACGCCACAGCGCCGCATCCTCGTCCCACACAGCGGCTTCGAGTTCGCAGTTCAGGATTACGCGATCCCCGATGCCGGTGTCTGCGGCCACTTTCTTCAGATAGTCGTAGATCTCGGGCTGACGAGCAAAGGTATGACTCCAATCAGCGCTCGGCGCAAAAGAATACGAGTACAGCGCCGTCGGCACGTCACAGGCACAACCTGGGTAGGTGTTGTCTCGCCAAGTGCCACCGATATCAGCTCCGCGCTCGATCAACACGACGTCCGCCGTTCGGTTGTCACGAAGCATTCTGGCCGCCAAGCCCATACCGGCGAATCCGGCACCGACGATCAATGTTTCGACATGTTCGGGAAGCTTCACTTCTTCTCCACTCGGGATTGCCAGGCCGGCAACAGTCGCGCTCTGAGCGCGTCGTCGGCTTCGGGTGTACGGAAAAGGGCTGAGACTGCAAGACCGCGGACGAGTTCGATGGTGAGTTCGACCGACTCGGAATCGAATCGATCGCCGAACAACTCGGCGCTACCGAACTCGAGTGCCTCACTGACCTTGCGTTCGAGGGGCACCGTCGCCGCATGCAGAACAGGATCGGTTCGCGCCGCGACCCACAATTCGAGGGCGGCGTAGAACAGTGGCCCGGAGAACGCATCCGCCAGGACCTCGAGACCTCGGCCGCGATCCACTTCAGCGGTGAGGATTTCTTCCAGTCGCTTGTCGACCAGATACTCGACGGCCGCAACGACCAGCGATTCCTTGGTCGGAAAATGATGCAGTTGCGTACCTCGCGAGACCCCTGCGCGGCGGGCGATCTCCTGGGTGCTGGTCCGGGCGTAGCCCAGTTCGACAAGCGATTCGACAGCGGCGTCGAGCAGGCGCCCACGCATCGCGGCAGTTCGTTCGGCCTGCGTACGGCTTACTTTCGCATCGGAAGTGGTCTCGGTCACAAAGACAACTGTAGAGCCGAAACGTAAAACAGTCCAGGCTGACTTCAAATCTTGATACGTAACATACCGATCAGTCAGCTCTGCCTGATAACGTCCTCGCATCGAGCGGAGGGAAACAATCGCTATGCCAGAGCAAACTGCATTTCCACACCGCCGTGTCGGACTGGTGGAAGACCACGAGTCGGTGGCTATCGGCTTGTCCGTGATGCTGAAGGACGAGCCAGATATCGAGTTGGTGTGCATCGCGACCACTGTGTCCGAGATGCTCGCTCAGAACGTCAGCTTGGATCTGGCAATTCTCGACCTCCGACTGGCCGACGGTTCATCGCCCAAGAGCAACGTCGAGGAACTGCGGGCCGCGGGGCTCGAGACATTGATCTTCACCGGGGCGGAAAACCCGTTCCTCGTTCGCTCGGCCGCCCGTGCCGGCGTACTGGGCGTTGTGCGCAAGTCCGAACCGACTGCCGTCGTGATTGATGCAATACGCGCTGCCGCGTCGGGAAGGCAGGTGGTGACGACAGAGTGGGCTGCCGCAATCGACGGGGATCCAGGTCTCGACGAGGTGGGTCTGAGTCCTCGACAACTCGAGGTCCTCGAACTTTACGCATCCGGAGAGAAGGCAGATCGGGTTGCGCGACTCACCGGTTTGGCGCCGCAGACGGTCAACGATTATCTCCAACGCATCAGGCAGAAATATGCGGCTGCCGGACGGCCGGCCCCCACAAAGACAGATCTGTACAAACGCGCGGTCGAGGACGGGGTGCTACCGATTCCGGAACGCAGAAATCTCGGTAGAAATCTGACCTTGACTAACAATGACCTTCAGTAATGAAAAAGTTCGGTAACGATTGCTTTCGCTGAGGCTGCCCCTGGAAATATGGGCAGAGGAATTGATGTCTGGGAAAAATGGCCAACTTCGACTTACATTCACCTGGTAAGAAGACGGCACTGTCGGGGAGTCTGTCATTCCGCTAGACGAAAGAAAGACGAAACTCATGACCGTCACTGTGGAAAACTGCATGACACAAGAGCCTGTCGGACCGCACCTTTCGGAGCGCGAAGTCGAGGTTCTCAGGGAATGGCTACTGAGTGATTCGAAGTCACGCGTCGCTCAAAACCTCTACATAAGCGTGGGAACGGTGGGAACCCACCTGTCCCGGATTCGCGAGAAGTATGCCGACGTTGGAAGGAACGCACCGACGAAATGCGAACTACTCGTGCGAGCGATACAAGATCAGATAGTGACGATCGACGAACTCTGATCAGACTGCCTCACCCATCCTTGGCGGATGATTCAGCAGAGAGTCAATCAAGTACTACCGATTCCACCTTCACCGACAAGATCCTTCGTCTGTTCGGTAGATTCGTATGCGCCGGCTACTTGTTCTACCTGCTCATTCTAATTCCGAATATCAGAGACGCAGCGGCAACCACTGCGGCCTGGTGGACACCTCTGGCCATCTCCGCGATATTCGGAACAGCAGTGGCATTGGGGCTTTCGACGTTCCTGCCCCAGACAATCTGGATTCGTCGAACTGCCGCAGTTAACGCGATTGCCTATATTCTCGTTGCGTGCGCGTGGTGGCCTGCCTGGACCGGCGAACATGTCCAAGGCTTCGGGACGTGGCTCGCCAACATCCCTGGTGTCGCCGGGCTCGCGGCCGCCGCTGCATGGCAGCCCGCCTGGGCTCTGCTGTACCTCGGAGTGGGAGTCACGCTCGTCCAACTGATCAACCACACCATCCGCGAAGCACCCCTCTTCTATCTTCTGATTCCGGACCTCAGTGCTGCGCTGATGTTCTGCACAGTTTTTGTTGCAGCATCCGTTGTCGCCCTTCGCACCGGGCAAACCCTTGACGCCACCATCGCGAGTACCCACGCTGCGGCCGCCGGAGCCGCGGCTGCAGCTGCAAAAGACGTCGAACGAGAACGCTTCAACGCCCTGATCCACGACACCGTGATGTCGACCTTGTTGGCTGCTGCGCGAACGGACTCCGACTCCACCGTCGCCGAGCAGTCACGGCGCACACTGGCCCGCCTGGACCATCTTCGTTCGGGAGTCGAGTCCGCAGAGCGATTGGACCCGGATGCGGTTCTCGCTCAACTCCGTTCGGCAGCCTCGGAAGTCGATGAGAATGTCGCCTTCACATCACACGTCGGGTCAAACGCCAACACTGTCGAGTTTCCGTCGGAACCGGTGAGTGCTCTCGCCGCAGCCTTGAGTGAAGCGCTGCGTAACAGTAAGAAACACGCCGGGCCGGACGCACGTCGTTCGGTCGACGCAATTGTCGAAGAAACTCGAATAGAGGTGACGGTATGTGACAACGGAATCGGTTTCGATCCCCGCGCCGTACCGACGCATCGACTCGGCATCGCCGTGAGCATTCATGCCAGGCTACGCAGTATCCCCGGAGGGGCAGCAGACGTCGCGTCCACTCCAGGAGCAGGAACCACAGTCACTCTGTCCTGGCAACGAGCTGAGAAAGCTCCACGATGAACTTCGATGCAGGGAACTTCGCTGTCGGCAAAGACATCCGCGACCTACTCGGAATGCGTAGTAGATCCGCTCTCCTTCTCGTTGCCTGCTTCACCGTCACGTACTCGATTTCCGCCGCGTACGGGACAAGCGGAGTCAAGTCCTGGTGGCCGCTGGCGGTCGCGGTACTCGTTGGGTCAGCGGCTGCTTTCTCCATCGTCCTGACCGACGGGGACCCCATGCCCCTGCACCAGAGCATCCTGCTCAGTGCTACCGGCTTAGTCGCCTGTGGCGCGGTGTTCATGGTATTGCCGGTACCGGTGCATAATCCGGCCCAACTCTGGCCTTTCGGAATGTGTACTGTCGTCTTCACCTTCATGTGTGTGCGGGGAAGGACGGGCTACGCATGGCTCGGCGTGATTCTTCTGATTGTCTCCTCGGTTGCCTGGGCGACTGTCACAGGTCAAGGACCGTTGTACGGCTTCGCCGAGTCCTTCGCCAACGTCGGACCAGTTCTGATGTCGACGGTCTTCGCACTTACGATTCGGCCACGAGCCAAGACGATCTTCGCACTACGCCAAGCGTCTACCGACCGCATCGCCGCGGGAGCAGCCACGTCGGCAGTCATCGAAGAAAGAGACGCCCAACTCGACAGGCTCAACATACTGGCCCGACCTCTGCTCGAGCGGATTGCTTCAGGCGTGCCGATGGATTCCACCGAGAAATTGGCATGTGAATTACTCGAAGCTCAACTACGTGACTCGCTCCGAGCGCCGGGATTTCAGAAGAATCACGTGATCGATGCTGTGCATGCCACTCGAAACCGCGGCGTCGAGGTAGTCCTGCTCGACGACCACGGAATGGATGGCGCTGACCCCGCCGTGCGCGACCGAATCCACGCGAGCATCGTCCGGGAACTCACCGCGATCACGCGAGGCAAAGTGACCATTCGGATCCTTCCACCTCGGCGCACCGCAATGGCCACGATGCTGGTCGACACTGAAGACGTTCGACGAATCGAGTTCGATCACAACGGAATGCAGCTGTTACGGCAGGGAGATCAGAGGGAACTCGGCGCCTCGTCCATGTCCGTCGATCCGACTACAGACAGCGCCGTCTATCCCGAATAGCTTTCGAGGAGAGTGAGATTCACCGCGTCGATCACCAGGAGAAATGAATGATCTTCGAACTGCGTCCAGCACATGTTGCACGCGCCCTTGCCGCACTGTGTGCCCTTCCGATTCTGTGGACCTTCGCAGTCGAGGGAATCACCACGACAACGGAATACGACTACAGCACGGGCGAAGTATCCTCATCGAGCGACCTGGGCTCTCAGATCGGAAGCGTAGCGATCTGGATCGTCCTCGCGATCGCATGTGCCGCCGGTGCATGGTATCTGGAGAAACAGCGCATCGGTTGGCCGCCGGCGGCACACGAGCAGCTGGTCAAACTGCAGCTGGCATCACCCAACCGAGAAGAGTAAAGGTCCCTATCGCTTCCGATCGCCGGCGCGGAGAAGATTACTGGGAACCGTATGGCCCACTATCTCCTCTGCAACGGCAGCGGCACGAATGCTCGCATCCAGGTCGATACCTGTCGCAATGCCCATGTCTTCGAGCATGTAGACCAGTTCCTCAGTCGCGATATTGCCACTGGCACCAGGAGCAAACGGGCAACCGCCCAGGCCACCGGTGGACGCATCCAGGTTTCGAACTCCGTGCTGCACAGCCGCCAACGCACTGGCAAGACCAGCGCCACGCGTGTTGTGGAAGTGCACACCCAAGCCGAAGTCACCCACTCTTTCGCCGACAGCGTCGATCAACCGTCCGACGCGTCCCGGTGTGGCAGTGCCGATGGTATCCGCGATCGAGAACTGATCAGCGCCGAACTCTTTGGCCTGCTCCGCAATCCGCAGAACACGGTCCGGATCGGTTGGACCGTCGAACGGACAGTCCCAGGCTGTGGCCACGATGACCTCCACCCGCCCACCAGCCTCGTGGACGATCCGGACGACCTCTCCGATACGTTCGGTCGCTTGCTCCGTCGTCGACCGAGTATTGGCCTCGCTGTGGCTATTCGATGCCGACACCACATATTCGACGGTTTTCATTCCTGCAGCAACGGCCCGTTTCGCTCCACCGATTCCGGCGACCAATGCCGAGAACTCGATGCCTGGCCACTGGTGCAACTCTGCGGCCAACAACTCCGCGTCGGCCAGTGCCGGCACCGCACGCGGTGACACGAACGACGTCGCCTCGATGCGCGAAACACCTGTCGCAGCCAGAGCTTCGACAAGACGAAGTTTCTCCGCCAGCGAGACCGGGTCTTCGATCTGCAACCCATCCCGTGGCCCGACTTCACGAATGCTGACCGCGGGAACACCTGCTTCAGGTACCGACACGTCAGATCACGCCCTTCTTCTTCAGTTCTGTCTGCTCGTCGCCCGAGAGTCCGAGGAGCCCACCCCAGACCGAAGCGTTGTCGTACCCCGGCGACGCTGCTCCCGCGTTGCGCACGGATCCGGGTGTCTCACTGAATGTAGGCACGACGCCCAGGCCGAGGACGTTTTCCCCGATCCGCTCGTCGTAGTGGTCGACGAGCATCCCCCGTTCGATCAGCTGCGGATCCTTGACCACATCTTCAACCGTATTGATCGGCCCGGCAACAACTCCCACTTCGGTGAGGCGTTCCACGAGACTGGTGGGATCTTGGAGCGCAACCCAGGCGCTGATCAATTCGTCGAGCTCGTCCTGATGTTTGCCACGCGCAACATGATTGGAGAATCGGTCGTCTTGCGCTAGTTCCGGTCGACCCATGATGGTGCACAGACGCACGAAGAGCGTGTCCTGATTGGCCGCGATCACCACCCAGTTTCCTTCAGAGGTCTGGTAGATGTTGGACGGTGCGATACCCTCCAACCTCGTTCCCGAGGGCTGCCGGATGATCCCGCCCCGATCGTAGTCCGGGATCGTGGATTCCTGCACCGCCAGACAGGATTCCGTGAGGGCAACGTCGACCACCTGACCACGGCCGGTCCGCTCTCGCGAGAGCAACGCCGCCAGCACTCCCTGAACGGCGAACATCCCACCGAGAGAATCTCCGAGTGAAAGGGCAATACGCGGGGGTGCCTGCCCTGGATAACCGTTCAGATGCCGAAATCCGCTGACTGCTTCGGCAACCGAGGCGTAGCCGGCGCTCTTGGCTTGCGGTCCGCTCTGCCCGTAGCCGGATACCCTGGCCAACACCAACTTCGGATTGCGCGCGCTCAGCACGTCGAATCCCAGACCCCACTTCTCGAGGGTGCCCGGCCGGAAGTTCTCGACCACCACGTCGGCATGTTCGATCAGATTCAGAAACAGGTCGCGGCCCGCGTCGACGCGAAGGTCCAACGTCACACACCGCTTGTTGCGGGCGTGAACCGTCCAGAAGAATCGATGACCGTCCTGCTCTGCCTGACCCCAGGTACGAAGCGGGTCTGGACGGTCCGGTGATTCGATCTTGATCACGTCGGCTCCCATGTCGCCGAGCAATTTCCCGGCGAAGGGCCCGGCGATCAAGGTTCCGAGTTCAATCACCCGATATCCGTCCAGGGGCCCGGTGGGCGCACCTTCCGACACAGCTGCCTCCTCTGGGAACTTTTCTCCCTTTGAAGGCTACGTCACCACCCGGTATCGCAACATCATGTCGTGGTCTTCGTGATCGAGCATGTGGCAGTGCCAGACGTACCCCTGCAAGTCCCCCATGCCAGCTTCTCCGTGCGCCGAGTGATCTGCCATGGAACCTCTCGCGAAAGTTGCATCCGGATCGAAGCCCAACTCGTCGGCCGTCGGAAAGCGCACGATCACGCGGGTGATCGAGTTGGCATCCACGATGACCGTGTCCTTCTCCCCCGTTTCCCACACTTCGGGAGGCCGCAGCGAAGAGGTCACGAATTCCTCCGCCGACGGCGTCCACCGGACCCCCAAGTCAGGCACCGGATACCGCTGCATCAGTGCTGCAGTGTCGAGGCTCTGGCGTCCCACAACGCGGAACGCCACCAGGTGCAGATGAATCGGATGTGGTTCCGTGGTGATGTTGATCAGATTCCATTGCTCGACGGCCCCCTGACGTGGCAGTTCGATATCCGAATCGGTGAACCTCAAATTGTTGAGCGACATAGTGATCGACGGGTAATCCGACGGACGCGACAGCTGCATGATCGTGAGATTTCGCACCACATCCGGGGACGCCGGTTCGGCGGCAACGGAATTCAGCTGCTGCGGGATCGAGCCGGTGAATCCCTTTGCGCTGCCCACGTCGAACCGACAGAACACCGGCATCACCTGCGTGCCGCGTTGAGCCACCGCAAGGGGTACCGGTTCGTCGTTGCGCAATTCCACCGTTGTGCCCGGCTCGAGCATACTGAAGTCGACCAGCAGATCAGCGCGTTCACCCGGACTCAACCGGACGTGATCCGTCGGCGCCGGAGCGGCCAGTAAACCGCCTTCGGACCCGATCACCCAGAACCGCATACGATTTGCGAAATGCAGATTCCACACCGAATAGGTTGCGGCGTTGAGCAGTCGCAATCGATACAGGCCGCGGGCAACCTCCACTTTCGGCCACACGACGCCGTTCACCACGCCAACGTCACCGGGGGTCGCCGGATCCCATGAACCTTGCGGAGTGAGCCACGTGGAACGGACACTCTGCTGACCGTCGGAAGTGAATACCTTGTCCTGCAGAATCATCGGGAGTTCGAACTCACCGGTCGGCAGGCCGAGAGAATTCCCGGCGGCGCCCGTGTCAACGTCGTCACGGAGAAAATACATCCCGACCAATCCGGCGTAGACGTTGAGGCGCGTCATTCCCATGGCGTGATCGTGGTACCAGAGATTGCCGGCGGCACGACCATTCGTGTATTCGTGGACCAAACCTTCGCCCGGACGCTGGATCAACTCCGGATGTCCGTCGAACTGTGGTGCAGTAACTCCTCCGTGCAGGTGAAGCGAGGTGGGGACCTGTGTGCGGTCGAGGTCGCTGACGCCGTGCAGACCCGGATCGACATCCGCGGCAAGCGGATACGCAGAAATGTCATTGGCATATCGGACTGTGACGAGCTGATCGACGTGAGCTTCGATGGTGGGGCCCAGATAATCCATTCCGCCGTAACCCAGCGACGGCGACGACGGTAGGTCCGGATGGAAACGGTGCATCGACGAAGCCGCGCGAAGCTCCAGGTTGCCACCCGAAATGCCCGGCAGGACAGGAAGGGTCTCCCGAAACGGTTCCAGCCGGGGTGACGGAAGTTGGAATGGGCGTAGCGGATCGATGTCAGGGGGTCGAGCTGTCGCTGATCCAGCGGACAATGCACTCAGGCCGGCCAGCAAGCCAAGCCCTTGAACAAACGATCGTCGACGGATCTTGTGTGACTCGTCCACTCACGGCCCCCTCACGCTGACGGCATCCGGAGCGGGTTACCCGTGTGCTCGCACGGTCAAACACCGACCACCTTCTCCAACCAAGGTTTGAGAATGGGTAGAACATGAGCCGGTTGCATTGCCTGCGTGTGATCCAGACCGTCTAGTACCTCGATATCCCACCCTGCTGACCGAGCGGCGTCGAGGTCGAGATCGGCCGGCGCGACCCGTACCCCACCCCATCGGTCACCGTATTCGATGACGTCTTGCGAACCGACGAAACACATTCGCGGACAAAGGATGCGCCCTTGTATTGTTCGATCGTCGAATTCACCAAGTGCGCGGTACAGCGTCACGAACTGCCGGGTCTGCGCTCCGGTCAACGCAATGTCTATGGAGTTCCAATCGAACTCGTCTGATGATGCCGTGGGTTGTGATGTGCGCTGGGGCGGTTCACTCGTCATGCGGTGTGTAGCTTCGGTAACCTGGAGCATCGCCTTGTACGGCCCATCCACCGGCGGGAAACCACCCATGACCAGTGCGGTCAGACGATCGGTGCGCAGCGCCAACTGCAATCCGCGCAGAGCCAGCCAGGAGTATCCGTAGTAGGCGAACTGGTCGATCCCAGCCGAATTCGCCACAGCCAGAATGTCGGACGTGATGTTGTCGGGAGTGAGCGTGTCCGGAGCGGGCGACGCCATCCGGTGCCCTTCGTAGTCGAAGGCAACCACAGTGAAGTTCGACGCCAACCCTTCCGACCGAGCGAGGGGTCAACGCCCCAGGCGCGCAGTTCGTCAGCCTTGATGCCGGTAGCCGAAATCGGATTCACGGGCATCAGCACGGCGGGGCCATGTCCGAGAACCTCGACATCGATAGTTGTCCCGTCGTGAAGTCTTGCCTCAACCATGCCCACTCCCAAATCTTTACACTGTAAAGTAATTAAGAATAGCGCGACTCCACGAAAGCGACAAGATGAACAAACAGGCAGGCCGACGCGATATCGCACGCACGATTTCACTTCTATGGCGTCAACCCGAGACGCCTTCCGGCCGCCGAGGACCGAAGCCCGCGCTGTCCACGGACTCAGTCGTTGACTCCGCGATCGAAGTCGCCGACGCCAACCCCACGACACCGTTGTCGATGCGCATGATCGGCGACCACCTCGGCCGCACTGCGATGTCTCTGTACACCTACATACCGGGAAAGGACGAACTACTGGACCTGATGTACGACCGGGTGCATGCCGAGCTACCGCCGATCGCAGACACCGGCGACTGGCGCATGGCACTGTCCGACTGGGCCGCCGCACTCTTCGCCCTACATACACGCCATCCGTGGACATTGGATGTCTCGTTGGCGCGCCCCGTCCTGGGTCCGCACGAGCAGGCAGGACTCGAATCACTCCTGTCCATTCTCTACTCCACGGGTCTCGATGCTCCGACCATCCGCAGATCGGTGAGCATGCTTTTCCATTTCATCCGGGGGTCCGCGCGGACCTTAGCTGAGATCCGGAGCGCCTCGACCATCGGAGATTCCGAATCTCATTGGTGGGCAGAGTCTTCTGCTGCACTGGCCGATGCTGCACCGGATTTCGCGGACGACTTCCCCCACACGGTGCAGTTGGGTCGGGAGGCACCACCGATACCGGGCGGCGACTTCTATCTCGAACGAGAAACCGAAGAGTCATTTACTCAGGGCCTACAGATCCTCCTTGACGGGATCGAATCGAGGATTCGAAAACACTCTTGACTCGAACGCATGTTCGAGTATTCTTGTGTGTAGGGGATCGGGGGATTCAATGAGTGTTCTGTTGTCGGATGTGGTGTCTGGTTCTGCGGTGGGGTTGCGCGGACGCCTGTGGCGGTTGCCTGCTTCTGAGTTGCGTGCTGCTGCGGTGTCGGCGAGCGCGGAGATTCTTCGTCTCGAGGCTGTTCGGGTGGCGGTGGTCGACGAACTCTCAATGCGCCCGGATGATCAGGTGATTGCCAGCCGCGGAGTGGGGTCCTGGTTGGCGGCGAACACGATGCTGCAGATCCGGGACGGGAAGAAGATCGCCGCCCTCGGTGCGGCGCTGCGGCCGTTTCCCGCGGTGGCTGCTCGGTTCGATGTCGGGGACTGCTCGTTCGAGCATGCCGTGTTGATCGTGGCGTTCTGCGAATCACCACCGAAGGGGATGCCGGAGGAAGCGCTACCGAAGTGCATCGATTTGTTGTTGGCTGCTGCGTCGGGCGTGGAGTCGACGACCACGAAAGTCCGGAGTGTTATCGCGACCTTGGAGCGAATCTTCGAATCCGATGAGATTCCACCCGCCGAAGACATCGACCGCAACGAGTTGCGGATCGCATCGACACTGAACGGTCGAGTGGTGGTGCGCGGTGATTTCGATGCTCTCACCGGTGAAATGCTGCTATCGGCCCTGTCGAATCTGACGATGCCCACCCCGGCACCCGATGGAACCCCGGATTCCCGGTCGGCGGCGAAGCGGACCGCGGACGGGTTCACCGAACTGATCCGCCGCTATCTGGACTGCGCCAAAACCGGCACCGATGGTGGTCAGCGGCCGCACGTGAACGTGCACATCAACGCACGTGATCTCGCGGAGCATCGGGACTGCGCCGCCGCACCCGCTGCTTCTGGTGACGGAGTGGCTGTGTCGGATCTTGATGTCGGACATATGCCGTGGCTCGGACCACTGTCCGTCTCGCAGACAAGGCTTCTCGGGTGTGATTGTTTCCTGTCCACGGTGCTGCTCGACGGTCACGGCGCGCCGTTGGATGCGAAACCCGGGAAACGGTTGGTGTCCGCCGAGCAGCGAGTGGCGCTGATCGCGAGAGACAAAGGCTGCGCTTTCCCGGGCTGCACGTGTGTGCCCGCGTGGACCGACGCGCACCACATCCGGCACTGGGCCAACGGTGGCCCCACGGTGATGAACAACCTTGTCCTGCTGTGCCGTTCACATCATCGGTTGATGCACCGCAAAGCCGGGTTCGTCGGGAAGTGGGTGATCCGCATCGGCGTCGACAACAAACCGTGGTTCATCCCACCACCCTCGATCGACCCGCAGCAGCACCCGCGGCCGGCGAACACCACATTCAAAACCTGAGGTAGTACTCCTCAGGCACAACAGAACACGTGCCAGCACCGCATCGAGCAGATCTCGATGCGGTGCCGAAAGCCGTGAATTCCGTCAGACCGCCTGCGGAACTTTGGTGGCGCGTGGGAATCGCTCCCGAATCTCCGCCGGGGTGACAACTCTCGGGTCGAGGGGTTGCTCGTCACGCAGGTGGCGCTCCAACACCTTGCCAGTCATCGGCGCGATGACCTTCAGAGCAGTGGTCATGTTCTTCGGTGAACTGCCGACCCGGACCGCAGTTCGCACCGCGGGCGCAATTGCCCTGTCCAACAAAGCGGGTTGATCGAAGCCGCCCATGGTTCGCATCCAGCCCGGCAATGTTGCAATAGTGGCCGGCGCGACCAATCGGCTGAACGCCGCGAACTTCGTCTTCCCCTGCGCCCTTGGCGTTCTCAACAAGTAGTGCATCGCCCGGTTGGCACGCTCGGAGGTACACAATCTGGGCCTGACTTCAGCGAAGTACTCCCGTACCTCGTCTCGCGAGCGCGGAACGTCGGACGCTTTGCATGTCTGCAGTTCGGCAGCGATCACGCATTCTTCCCAGTACCGCTGCTCTTCGACGGCGGAGAGTGGGCCCGGCCCGTACATCTCGTAGCACTTGAGCACCGAATGCCAACCGGTCACGTGGATCCACAGTTGTGACGCCGGATTGTTTGCACTGTAACGAGTTCCGGTGATCGGTTCGATACCCGTGGCCTGAGCGTGAACCGTCATGAGATGGTCGGACAACGCCAGTGCCGTCCGCCCGTCGGCAGTGGCGACGGTCAGGAAGTATGCCAAGGTTCGGTCGAGTCGCCCGGCGGGATCGCTGTAGATCCCGCTCATATCTGCCACCGCGGCAGCAAGGAAGGGGTCGAAGTGCTCGAGCACCACTGACCGCTGGAAACCGATCAATGCTGTCGGAGCCGCCCAGATCTTCCAACTGGGTGATCCTGGGCCGAAGAAGCCGTAATCCTCACGCGGTCGATTCATCGTCAGTTCAGACATTTCATTCCTCCCCGTTCGTTGACCCTGCACAGTTCATTTCGTAGGCACCAGACAAGGCGACTACTTGCTGCCAGACGTACTCGAATCGCTCGGCCGCGAACGCGGGGCGCCGAATAGATGCGAGAGCCAACCGCTGCTGATCTTCACTGGCGCTGGGTTTTCCGTACAACTCCACCGCTGCAGCACTGAAGTCGCGGACCAGGACGTCGAAGATCTGATCCAGCACCCCATCGCTCCGCTGCCCCTCGTCCAATCCCAAGATCTCGGCTTGTTCGAGGATCAACTGACCGTAGACGACGAGGGTGAAGAGTTCGGTGATCGCCAGGCCGAAGTCCAAGTCGACCTGCTGCGCCGCATCCGGTGCAGCTTCGGCAAGGAGGGTCACGAGAGCTTCGGCCTGCTCCACGAACAGTGCGACGTTGGGAACATCCGCAAACTTCGCGTACACCGCTCGCCAGTCGTCGAATCGAACCTTGGACAACCCCCGTGCCGGGCCCTGACGGAACAGGAACTCGTCGTCGGCTGCGTCGTTACGCGTCGGAACCGCCGGAAATGACTCGGGGGCAAAGAGGTACGCCGGCATGAACTTGGCGATCAGGGCGAGATTGACGGCGACGGTCCCCTCGAGCTTGGGCAGCCCGTCGACATCCATCTTGGCCACCGCGAGGTAGCTGTCCTTCTCGAAGCCCTTTGCCGCAGCGATGTCGGAGAGCAGTCCGATCACCTTCTGTGCCTCGGTTGTCACCTTCATCTTGGTGACGGGATTGAACAAGAGGTAGCGGCGGTCCTCGGGCGATGCGGTGCGGAAGTAGTCCACCGCACGATCCGAGAAGAGCCTCATCGCCAGCAGGCGCGCGTACGCGTCGACGAATTCACGTCGTACGTGTGGGAACGCCGTGACGGGATTGCCGAACAGGATTCGATTGTGCGCGTGGGTAATCGTCTCGTACAAGGCATGAGTCGACATACCGATTCCGCCGAAACACAGGTTGAATTTTCCGATGTTCACGGTGTTGAGCGCGGCACTGAATGCTGCCTCGCCGGTATGCAGGATATCCTCTGCCACAACGGGATATTCGGCGAGTGAGAACTCCGCTACGTACATCTGGGCCGGAACGATGTTCTTCACCACGGTGAATGCCGGATGGTCCGAGTCGGCGTAGAAGAAGACGTACTGATCGGCGCCCTCCACTCCGTCGACGCGACCGAAGACAGAGACCGTGTTGGCGCAGTTGCCATTTCCGATGTAGTACTTCGAACCGCTGGCCAGGTACCCGCCGCTGCCGTTCGACGTCAAGACCATGTCGGTGGAGTAGACGTCGGCGCCGTGCTCTTTCTCGGACAATCCGAATGCCGCAACGCCTCCGGAAGCCAAAGCGGAAGCTGCTCGCGCCCTTGCAGTCTCGTTGTCGCTCTGCCACACCGGCCCGAGGCCGAGAATGGTCACCTGCCACGGGTACCAGTAGTTGAGTCCGTAGAAGCCGAGGATCTCGGACAGCGCGGCGATACGGCTGGTATCCCAGCGCTTGTCGGAGTCACCGCCGCTGTCGCGGGCGGGGGTCAGGAAAGTCGCGAACAGGCCTTCCTTTGCCGCGAAGTCGAGGAAGTCGGAGTAAAAGGTCTTGTCGTGATAGTCGGCCAGAAGTCGATTCTTTCCACGCGCCTCGAACCAGTCGACGGTCGCGCCCAGCAGTCTCCGCGTGGTCGCGTCGAATTCCGGCCGATCGTAAGTGGAGGGATGGAGCAACAGATCATTCGGCACTAAAGAGGTCGACGCTGTCATCGCGGTTGTTCTCCTAGAGATCTCGGCAGAGGCGCCTCACTGACCGCCTCTTCGAATACAACGCCACCGTAACAATTGATGACGACGAATACAACGGTTGCGTATGATTCACGAAGAATTGGCAGGCAGATTATGGTGGGAGCGGAGGTGAGGCACACGATGACCAGGTCACAAGCTGACGCAACGGATACACCGCGACGCAAATACGCCCCTCGCATGGCGCCCGAGCAACGACGCGAACAGCTGCTCGACGCAGCATTCGAGGTCACCGGCCGCGTAGGCCTGCACAACCTCAGCATGGAATCCGTCGCTGCCGAAGCCGGCGTCGGCAAGCCCGTCCTCTACACGATTTTCGATACCAGGACCGATCTCGTCGCTGCACTCCTGCGCCGCGAGCACGAGCGAGCCATCGCTCAGGTGCTCGAAACCATGCCGACAGATCTGAGCGAACTCGGCCCAGCGGCGTCATACACCGGAACCGTTGGCGCCTTCGTCGACGCCGTACTGGAGAACCCGACGCGCTGGCGCCTGATCCTGACGTCTGTCGAGAACGCCCCCAGCGAGTATCACGGCTTACTGAAGCTCTCTCGCGGAGCTGTCTTCGCCCGCGCCGAAGAACTGGCGCGTGCCGGGATTGCCCTCGAACCGAAGCTCGAAGGCCTTGATCCGGTTCTCCTCGCACACACCATGATGTCGTTTGCCGAAATGCTCGGACGACTGGCCGTCAGCGACCCCGAAACCTATACCCGAGAACGCCTTTCCAGCTTTGCCGTTGCGCTCGCTCAGTCGGTCGGGCGTTAGCAGACCACTGAAACCTGTCGGTCGGATCTGCTTCAATACACGCATGACATCACCATCGATCGAACCGCTACAGCTTTTCGAAACGTCTCCGGGCAACTGGTCACTGATGCTCACCGACCAGCACTTCGGCAAGGTAGCAGCGGTATTCGAGCAGGTAGAGGGTTTCGAAGGCTCCGGTTACGACTGGGCGTCGGTGGCCCATGCGGTGGTAGGCCGCGATGCACCGCATCTGGAGGGCCGCTTCGGCACCGATCCCGAAGCCGGCATGTTTGTTGCGTACGGCAGCGACAACGAAGCTCTTGGTGAACTCGGAGTGCTTCTCGCCAAAGCGTATTCGGATGCCGAGTACCTCGGCGGCCTGGTCGCCATTTCCGAACTCGACTAGAGCTCCTGCTGAACGACACCGGCCCCACACCTAGGTGCGGGGCCGGTACCGAACGAAAGATCTAGCCGACCAACAGCTCGGCAATCTGAATCGTGTTGAGAGCGGCGCCCTTACGGAGGTTGTCACCCGAAACGAAGAGCGCGAGTCCGCGTCCCTCCGGGACACCCGGATCCTGACGGATACGACCGACCAGCGACGCGTTGCCGCCGGCAGCGGCCAGCGGCGTCGGAACCTCGACCAACTCCACTCCGGGAGCGTCGGCGAGGATTTCCTTCGCACGAGCGACCGAGAGCGGGTTCGCGAACTCTGCGTTGATCGCGAGCGAGTGTCCGGTCACGACGGGAACGCGCACGCAGGTGCCCGAAACCAGCAGATCAGGAAGTCCGAGGATCTTGCGGCTCTCGTTACGGAGCTTCTGATCCTCGTCGGTCTCGCCGCTTCCGTCGTCGACCAGCGAACCTGCCAGCGGCAGGACGTTGAACGCGATGGGGGCGACGTAGTTGTTCGGGGCCGGGAAGTCGACGGCGCTGCCGTCGTGAACCAACTTCTCGGCGTCACCGACAACGGCGCGCACCTGGCCGAGGAGTTCCTCGACGCCGGCGATTCCGCTACCGGACACAGCCTGGTAGCTGGAAACGATCAGACGCTGCAGACCGGCTTCGTCGTGCAGAACCTTGAGCACCGGCATCGCTGCCATGGTGGTGCAGTTGGGGTTCGCGATGATGCCCTTGACCAGGTTCTTCGTGTCCTGCGGGTTGACCTCGCTGACCACGAGGGGAACCTCGGGATCCTTGCGCCATGCGGAAGAGTTGTCGACAACCGTCGCACCGGCCGCGGCAAAGCGCGGAGCCTGCGCACGAGACAGCGTCGCACCGGCGGAGAAGAGGGCGATGTCGATGCCCTTCAGATCCTCGTCGGACGTTGCTTCGGCATCCTCGACAACGATCTCTTCGCCGCGGAACGTCAGCTTCTTACCGGCGGAGCGTGCCGATGCAAAGAACCGCACCTTGTCCGCGGGGAAGTTACGTTCTTCGAGCAGAGTGCGCATGACGATGCCGACCTGACCGGTCGCACCGACAACAGCGATTGTTGTCATCAGAAATTACCGTCCTGTTCCTGCGTGTACTACGGCTTCTTCGTCGCCGCCGAGACCGAAAGCGGCGTGGATAACGCGCACGGCGTCGTCGAGTTCGGTGTCCTTGACCAGCACGGAGATGCGGATCTCGGAGGTCGAGATGAGATCGATGTTGATGTCGGCCTTGGCCAGTGCCTCACAGAACGTGGCCGTGACGCCCGGGTGGCTCCGCATTCCGGCACCGACCAGGGAAACCTTGCCGATGTGGTCGTCGAACAAGATCTGTGTGAAGCCGATGTCTTCCTGACGCTTGGTCAGGATCTCGACGGCGCGGGGGCCGTCGGCGGTCGGCAGCGTGAAGGTGATGTCCGTCTTGTTGGTCTCCACCTTGGAGATGTTCTGCAGCACCATGTCGATGTTGATCTCGGCATCGGAGACAGCGCGGAACACCTTGGCAGCATGTCCCGGTGTGTCCGGCAATCCGACAACGGTGATCTTGGCTTCGCCGCGATCGTGCGCGACTCCGGTGATCAGGGCCTCTTCCACAGGAATGTCCTCCATCGATCCGGACACGATTGTTCCGGGCTTGGTGGTGTATGACGAACGGACGTGCACGGGCACGTTGTAACGACGGGCGTACTCGACGCACCGGAGCATGAGCACCTTGGCACCACACGCTGCGAGTTCGAGCATTTCCTCGAAGGAAACCGTCTCGAGGCGGTGAGCGTCGGGGACGATGCGCGGATCGGCGGAGAAGACGCCGTCGACGTCGGTGTAGATCTCGCAGACGTCAGCGTTGAGTGCAGCTGCCAACGCCACGGCGGTGGTGTCGGAGCCACCGCGTCCGAGCGTCGTGATGTCCTTGCTGTCCTGGCTGACGCCTTGGAATCCGGCGACCAGAACGATCGAGCCTTCGTCGAGGGCGGTGCGAACACGGCCCGGCGTGACGTCGATGATCTTGGCGTTTCCGTGGCTGCCGGTCGTGATGACTCCGGCTTGTGAGCCCGAGAACGAACGAGCTTCGGCGCCGAGGGAGTGAATTGCCATCGCTACCAAGGAGTTGGAGATGCGCTCACCCGAGGTCAGCAGCATGTCCATTTCACGGGCCGGCGGGGAAGGGCACACCTGCTGAGCCAGGTCGAGCAGCTCATCGGTGGTATCGCCCATCGCTGACACCACGACGACGACATCATTGCCGGCCTTCTTGGTCTCGACGATCCGTTCAGCGACTCGTCGGATGCGCTCGGCGGTTGCCACCGAGGATCCGCCGTACTTCTGGACGACGAGAGCCACGCGTTTCTACCTCCAGGTCGAAATTGTTTACAGATACCAGAGGTCGAGCTTACCGAGGTGGTCCTGGGACTTCCCGATGCGTACTGCTGTTCGCCTCAGATCCGCGCGGGATCAGTTGCGAGATCCGCGCTCGCATCAACGTCGCAGAACGCGAACCACCGGCAACGTAACCGACCACCGCGACGGCAACTCCGCAGGCGAGAAGCACGCGGATACTGCTGACCAGGGAAACTGCCAGCGCGTCGTACACCGCCACAGCCGCCTCGGACGACGGTATGTCTGAATTCTGTAAATAGACCCGGCGCACGACGGCCAGCGCCACCAGCAGGGCGATCATCGCCACCGCCGTCGCCAGCCCGACCAGGGACAGCGCGCGCATTCGCCCCGGTGCAACTGCGACGGCCGTAATCGCGCAGGCCACCGACGCCCACGGCAACCAGGCTGCTGCTCGGTCGAGAGTGTTCGAGAAATCCTGGGCCCGCACCAACTCGTCGGATTGCAGGATCTCGAACTGCGGATCGAGCGCCGGGAGGCGATCGATCACGGTGAATCCGCGATCGCGGAGGTTCGTCCTCAGTTCCGTCATGACCGGTTCGAGGGAGACGGTGACCGTTCCGCTGTCGTCGGCCCGAACTATGCCGTCGGCGGCTCGGCCGGTCACCATCGCGGCAAGTTGCGCGTGCGCTCGACGGTTGGCCGCGGTCCAGAGCGTCGCAAACTGGTCGCTCGAGACCAACGACTGAGCGGCCTCACGAACAAGTCTCTCGGCCTGTCTCGTCACCACCTGCGGAAACCCGTCCAACCGCTGCGTCAATTCCTCGGTCAGCCGATCAACGACCGCCGATTGGACAGCGGGGTCGGCAGCCAGCGGGGCAACGGACTCGACATAGCTGTCGGTGTCGTTCACTTGGGTGTGGACGAACAGCGCGAGCACCGAGCCGGCAAAACCGAGACCAGCGAGAACGATCAGCAGTGAACAGACGATCCAGCGGATCGAGCGCATCACGTGTGCTTGGCGCGCGCCGGTCGAATCTTCGCGGTGATGTGGTGAATGCGGTGATCGTCAGCGGGTATCCGGAAGGTCTCGGTAACCCGAACGGTCATCAGGTTGCGCCCGAACAACCCGGCGTCAAGGAGGTAGTCAGCCGTCAGGTCGTCCCCGTCGACCGTCCACTCCACCTCACGAATGTCGCGGATCACGCGATACTGAGGACCTCCGGAAAGGCTGCGCCGCAAATGATTCCCCGAAAATCCGGTCTTCAACCCGACCTCGTGACGTACCGCGTCCGGAGCCAGCGGTACGGAACTGCCATCGTGACTACGGAGCGCGTCGAGGTACGTGCTCGCCACGGCGATTCGGGGATCCATGGACGACAGTCCACCATTTTCGAGGCCGAAACGGCAGCACAATTCGGCGACAAATTGGACATGAGGGCGAACCCCACCGATTTCTCGCGAAATCCAGGAGTAGAGTGCTGTGCATGCAGCGCGCACTCCTTCTTGGTTGCCGCGACGGGGTCTGATCCAGACTGGCCTCCCGCCGCGGGGTTTTTGTGCGCCGGTCGACCAAGCCTTCCGGACTCATGGTCTTGACCAACAGGTCATCAGGCCAGGTCCACAATCCTGGAGATCACACCAATGTCCCCCGCTGACGCATTCACCACCGGCACTCGCACCATTACCCCGCCCACGAAGCCGGCACCTTCCGACCAGCCTGCGTGGAACACGCAGAAGAACTCGTCCATGCCGACGTTCCGCTACCGCCCGTTCGCCGAAGAGGTCGAGACGGTCACGCTGCCCGACCGCACCTGGCCGGACAAGATCATCGACCGAGCACCCCAGTGGTGTGCCGTTGACCTGCGCGACGGCAACCAGGCGCTGATCGATCCGATGAGCCCGGCGCGCAAGCGTCGTATGTTCGATCTCCTGGTCCGTATGGGCTACAAGGAGATCGAGGTCGGATTCCCGTCCGCGAGCCAGACCGACTTCGACTTCGTTCGCGAAATCATCGAAGACGGCGCGATCCCGTCCGACGTCACCATCCAGGTGCTGACGCAGTCGCGTCCTGAACTGATCAAGCGCACATTCGAGGCGTGCGAAGGTGCCGAGAACGCAATCGTGCACTTCTACAACTCCACCTCGATCCTGCAGCGCCGCGTCGTGTTCCGCGCCGACAAGGACACGATCAAGAAGATCGCCACCGACGCCGCCGAACTGGTCCTGGCCGAGTCGAAGAAGTACCCGGACACCAACTGGCGCTGGGAATACTCGCCCGAGTCCTACACCGGCACCGAGCTCGAGTACGCCAAGGAAGTATGTGACGCCGTCACCGAAACCCTGGGTGCGACGCCTGCCAACCCGGTCATCCTGAACCTGCCCGCCACCGTCGAGATGGCGACACCCAACGTGTACGCCGACTCCATCGAGTGGATGCACCGCAACCTGGCCCGCCGCGATTCGGTCATCCTGTCGCTGCACCCCCACAACGACCGCGGCACCGGCGTCGCGGCAGCCGAGCTGGGCTACCAGGCCGGCGCAGACCGCATCGAAGGCTGCCTGTTCGGTAACGGTGAGCGCACCGGCAACGTCTGCCTGGTGACCCTCGCACTGAACATGTTCACGCGCGGCGTCGACCCGCAGATCGATTTCTCGAACATCGACGAGATCCGTCGCACGGTCGAGTACTGCAACCAACTTCCCGTCCACGAGCGTCATCCGTACGGCGGCGACCTGGTCTACACCGCGTTCTCCGGCAGCCACCAGGACGCCATCAACAAGGGCCTCGACGCCATGAAGGTCGACGCCGACAACCAGGACTCGGACGTCGACGACATTCTCTGGCAGGTCCCCTACCTGCCGATCGACCCCAAGGACGTCGGCCGCAGCTACGAGGCCGTCATCCGCGTGAACTCGCAGTCCGGCAAGGGCGGCGTCGCGTACATCATGAAGGCCGATCACGGTCTGGTGCTGCCGCGTCGTCTGCAGGTCGAGTTCTCGCAGTCGGTCCAGAAGATCACCGACGGTGAGGGCGGCGAGGTCTCGCCGAAGGAAATGTGGGACGTCTTCCACGAGGAGTACCTCGCCCCCGTGACCCCGCTCGAGCGGATGAAGCAGAAGGTCACCGCCTCCGAGGAGGACGGCGGCACCGACGCCATCACCGCCATCGTCAAGGTGAACGGCAAGGAGCAGGAGATCTCGGGAACCGGTAACGGCCCGCTCGCTGCCTTCGTCGACGCGCTGGGAAGCATCAACTTCGACGTCCGTGTCCTCGACTACTCCGAGCACGCAATGTCCGCCGGCGACGACGCCCAAGCGGCGGCCTACGTCGAGTGCGCGGTGACGGGCCCGGACGGTCAGAGCACCGTCGTCTGGGGTGTGGGTATCGCCACGTCGATCACGACGGCGTCGCTGCGCGCCGTGGTTTCGGCAGTGAACCGCGCGAGCTGACAGTCACGCAATACGAACCCGGCTCTTGAACAAACCCTGGTCTCACCCGATTTTCGGGTGAGACCAGGGTTGTTTTCACGGCACAGAAGTTCTTCGGTCCGCGTTTTCGCTTCGGCATGACATAGGTCCCGAAAGAGTCGCTTAGCGAAGTTAACAAACAGGATTCACCCATCGAGGATGATGCAGCCGACCTCGGCACGTGAGATAGTCACCTCAGACAAATCCGACTTGTGAAATGGGGCTCGACAATGGATTCCTTTTGGGACTTCCTCTGGCTGATCATCATCAGCTTCGCGTTCATCGCGTACCTGATCCTGCTCTTCTCGATCATCACCGACCTATTCCGTGATCACAAGACTTCCGGCTGGGTAAAGGCAATCTGGATCGTCTTCCTGTTCTTCATTCCGCTGCTCACCTCGCTCGTCTATCTGATCGTCCGAAGCGACGGAATGGCCCAGCGCTCCATGGAGGCTGCTCAGCAGGTCAAGAATGCACAGGACAGCTACATCCGTGAGGTTGCCGGAAAGTCCCCGGCCGAATCCATCGCAGATGCAAAGGCGCTTCTCGACGCCGGCACCATCAGCGAAGAAGAATTCGCAGCGCTGAAGGCCAAGGCCCTCGCCTGATTCAGGCCCTCACTAATCAGTGAGGATTGCACTACCGAAACGGGAGCGACACTAATCGTGTCGCTCCCGTTTCGTATTCATTCACCATCCGCCGTTCATTCACCGACCGCCCGGGCGACGTCGCGAAAAGCGTCGAGAACCACTCCGATAGCCGGGCTGCGGTCGATGTGTAATCGAGTTGCCAATTCATAAACGCGTGCAGCGCGCACGCCTGCCACCGGTTTCCTCGACACTCCAGGATGTGTGATCGCGTAACGCGGCATCAAAGCCACACCGTGGCCCGCCGCCACCAACTCTTCGATAACTCGGAAATCGTTTATCCGATGAGCGACTCGAGGTTGGACCCCGGTGACGGATGCAACGGACAACAGAACGTCGTCGACCGGAAACCCGCCGCGCACGCTGATCCAGTTCTCGTCGGCCAATTGTTCCAACCGGACCGAATCCTGCTCGGCGAGTGGATGATCAGGCCGCAGCACCAGATCAATCGGTTCACGCATCAGCGGTTGCACGCTGACCCGGGGAAACGAGGTCTCGGCGCCGCGTTCGTCACGGTGGGTGAGGATCACGTCGTGATCGGCCAACAGTCCAGGGACGGCCGACGCCGGTTTGTCGACGTCGTGTGCGTCGATGTCCACGTCCGAGTTCTTCAGCGCCGTCAGGACGCCGGGCAGCAGGAGAGCTGCTCCGGAGGGAAAGAACGCGACTCGCACCTTGCCGCGCGGCGAGCCTCGGTACGACGCCATCTCGTCCGCTGCCCGGTCGAGCGCCGCCACCACGTCGTCGGCGCGGAGCACCAGCGCTCGACCAGCGTCGGTGAGGCGCAGCGTGCGCCCGTCCGGTTCGAGGAGCGAGACCCCCGCCTCTCGGCCGAGGATCTTGAGTTGTTGCGAGACGGCGGACGGTGTCATCGAGAGAGCGAGAGCAGTAGCGCCGACGGTTCCTCGGTCGGCGAGCTCACGGAGGATCCGCAAGCGCGTGGCATCCATACGGTGACGAATATCCATGTAGCAAAACTACATGGATATTGCATCTATATTCGCTTGTTCTGATGCTTCGTACGGCTCACGATTAACGTCATGACTCCCCGCGACCGTCTCCTCGGCCTGACCGTGATCGTCTTGTGGGGTCTGAACTTCCTGGCCATTCGCGTCGGCCTGGATCATTTCCCGCCGTTCTTCTTCGCGGCGCTGCGGTTCCTGATCATCGCGATTCCGGTGGTCATCTTCGTGCCGCGTCCGCAGGTACCGCTCCGTTGGTTGCTGCTCTACGGATTCGGTTTCGGATTCGGCCAGTTCGTCTTCCTCTTCTGGGCGATGCATTCGGGGATGCCGACGGGTCTCGCATCACTGGTCCTGCAGTCGTCCGCGCCGTTCACCGTCGTCCTCGGCGCGTTCCTACTCCGCGAGAAGCTCAGCGTCTGGCAGGTCTCCGGGATCGCCGTCGCCGTAGTCGGTATGTCGTTGATCGGCTGGGACCGTTCACACCACGCGGCACTGCTGCCCGTGATCCTCACGCTCCTCGGCGGCCTGTCCTGGGCGTTCGGCAATCTCGGCAGCCGCTTGGCCGCGGCGAACACCGTCGGCGAGCCCGCACCGATGCGCTTGATGCTGTGGATGTGCGTCATCCCGCCGTTGCCGATGCTCGCCCTGTCAGCGGTGGTCGAAGGCCCCACCGTCGGATGGCACGCGCTCGGCACCGCGTTCAGCGCCGACGCCTGGCCGTCACTGGTCGGGCTCGCCTACATCATTCTGCTCGGCACCATCGCCGGATCCGGGCTCTGGACGATGCTCATGGGCCGCTATCCCGCCGGCATGGTGGCGCCGCTCTCCTTGCTGGTACCGGTAGTGGGAATCGGCGCGTCCTGGCTGTTCCTGCACGAGGATCCGAGCCCGTTGTCACTGGTCGGGGCAGTCATCGTGATCGCCGGAGCGAGTGCCGCACAGATGAGGCGCAAGCCCGCGAACACTGTTTTCTCGGACACACCTGCAGCCTCACCACCGGCGCGACTCGGCGTCTGACGATGCCCTGTGCCAAACTCGGGCCGTGGGAACTGGACTATCGATCACAGTGCGCGGAAAGCTCGCCATGCGAGCTGCCGCAGCAGCATCTTGGGCATCGCAGAAGGCCGGTCGCGGCAAGGGTTCGATGATCGGCGGGTTGATCGCCCTCAAGATCGACCCGACGCTCATGACTCAGCTCGGACGCGGCAAGCGCACCGTCGTGGTCACGGGCACCAACGGCAAGTCGACGACCACGCGTATGACCGCCGCAGCGCTCGCGACACTCGGTGACGTCGCCACGCAGGCCGACGGCGCCAACATGGATGCCGGGATCGTGGCCGCTCTGGCCGCGCGTACGGACGCAACGCTGGCAGCACTCGAGGTCGACGAACTGCACGTCCCCCACGTAGCCGACGCCGTGAATCCGGAAGTGATCGTGCTGCTCAATCTCAGCCGCGATCAGCTCGACCGGGTCGGCGAGATCAACATGATCGAGCGGAAGCTCCGCGCGTGCGTCAATGCGCATCCGAACGCGGTGATCGTCGCCAACTGCGACGACGTACTGGTCACCTCCGTGGCATACGACGCCACCAACGTCGTGTGGGTTGCTGCCGGCGGCGGCTGGGCCGGCGATTCCGTCAGCTGCCCGCGCACCGGTGAACCCATCGTGTGGGAGGGAAAGCACTGGCGCAGTACCGGTTCCGACTTCGCGCGGCCCGAGCCGACCTGGTGGCTCGACGACGACAATCTCTACGGCCCCGACGGCCTGAAGATTCCGATGACGTTGACTCTCCCCGGAAAAGCCAACCGCGGTAACGCCGCTCAGGCCGTAGCTGCTGCGGCTGCTTTGGGCGCAGATCCGGTCGGGGCAGTTGCCGCCGCGTCGACGGTCCAGGAAGTCGCCGGCCGCTACAGCACCGTCGAGGTCGGACCGCACTCCGTCCACATGCTGCTCGCGAAGAATCCCGCCGGTTGGCAGGAAGCGCTGTCGATGATCGATCCCACGGTGGACGGACTGGTGATCGCGGTGAACGGTCAGGTGCCGGACGGCGAGGACCTCTCCTGGCTGTGGGACGTGAAGTTCGAACACTTCGAAGGCGTAAAGGTAGTGGCCGCCGGCGAACGCGGAACCGATCTCGCCGTTCGCCTCACTTACGCAGGCGTCGAGCACACCCTCGATCCGGATCCGTTGCGCGCCATCGCTTCCTGCCCTCCCGGACGCGTGGAAGTACTGGCGAACTACACAGCCTTCCGTGACCTCAACACCGCCATCGCGAAGGAATCTCGCAATGTCTGACTCGACAATTCGCATCGGACTGGTTCTCCCCGACGTCATGGGCACCTACGGCGACGGCGGCAATGCCCTGATCCTGCGTCAGCGTCTGCGGATGCGCGGGTACGACGCCGAAATCGTGGACATCACCTTGAGCGATCCGGTCCCCGACTCGCTCGACGTGTACACATTGGGTGGCGCCGAGGATTCCGCTCAGCGACTCGCAACGCGCCATCTCGCGAAATACCCTGGCCTGCAACGCGCCGCCGAGCGTGGCGCACCGGTTCTGGCGATCTGCGCTGCCATTCAGGTGCTCGGCAACTGGTACGAAACCTCCAGCGGCGAACGCGTCGACGGTGTCTCGATGCTCGACGTCACGACCTCTCCGCAGGAGAAGCGTTCCATCGGCGAGGTCATCACGAAGCCCTTGATCGACGGGCTCACAGCACCTCTCTCAGGTTTCGAGAATCACCGCGGCGGAACAACTCTGGGTAGCTCAGCCTCTGGATTCGCACGTGTCACCCATGGTGTCGGAAACGGCGTCGGTGACGGATTCGAAGGCGTCGTGCAGGGTTCGGTGATCGGGACGTACATGCACGGACCCGCCTTGGCCCGGAATCCGGAACTCGCGGACCTCCTGCTCATGCGGGCCTTGGGCGTCAACGAACTCGAACCCCTGCATCTGCCCGAGGTCGACAAGCTCCGCAAGGAGCGGCTCGCGATTCGCTGAGCCTGTCGTCCGTTCGGACGACTGTTGGTGGGCGGCGGCACCTCGTAGCCTCATTCCATGCGTCTTCGTGTGGCGATCTGTATTGCGGCGACTGCGATCATTGCCGTCGGGTGTTCGACGCAGGGCAGTGGCGGGCCCAAAGAAGCAGGTGGGACCCAGGAAGTAGGCGGGCCCCAGCAGGCAAGTGTCACTGCTGATCCGGTTTCAGAGGCGAGCGCAACGGCGCCTAGCATCATCGTCCTGGACGCCTCGGGGTCGATGAAGCAGGACGACGCTCCCGGTCCTCGAATCGATGCCGCCAAGAACGCGATTCACACTCTTGTCAGTGGTCTTCCAGACGACACAGCGCTCGGTCTGATCGCGTACGGCACCGCCACAGGTAGCAGCGACGCCGAGAAGGACGCGGGTTGCCGCGACATCAAGACCGTCGTGCCACTCGGACCGCTCGATCGAAATGCATTCGCAGCGGGAATCGACGGGTTGTCCGCGTCGGGATACACGCCGATCATGGCTGCGCTTCAACAAGCCGCCGCCGCACTCCCGACCGATGGCGAGCGCACGATCATCCTCGTCTCCGACGGAGAGGACACCTGCTCAACCGAACCTCCATGTGAGTCCACGGAAGCGATACCTCACGATCCTGACCTGACTATCCACACAATCGGATTCAAGCTCGACGCCGCTGCGTCCGGCCAGTTGAAGTGCATCGCCGACGCGACCGGGGGCATGGCGATCGACGCCGCCAACGCAGCGCAACTCACCGCACGGCTGGCGGTTGCCTCGAATCCCGAATCCGCACGGGAGCGACTCTCCACCAGCGGCTTCCGTGACCTTCGGATCGGCATGACGGTGGAGGACGCACGGAAAGCGGCCGGCGATCTGGCGTCGGTATCGAAGACCGGAACGGTGGTGGTCGAATGGCAAGACTGCGAATTGAACTTTACCGATGGCGTTCTCGTCGAAATTGCACCCCGGACCGGTGCTGTCACACTGGACGGACTGGCCGTCGGCCAGAAGATGCAGCGCGCCGCCGAACTGTACGGTCCCTTCACTGCCACAACCAATTCCGACGGCGAATCGGTTGCAGTCTTTCCGGCCGACTCCGAAGCAGGAACCGGGTATCGCATCACCTTCACACCCGAAGGCAAGAAAGCGGATGAGGGAACTATCACCCGCATAGTCCTCTGCCGGTGCTTGCCCGCGACTGCGGGATCGTCAGCGGGCGGTACACCCACCGAGATCGTGAATCTTGTTGCCGTCGACGGTTCCGGCAAACCCAAATCCGGTTGGAGTGTCAAGACACCGGCCATGAAGATCAGCGAGTGCTACGGAGCATCTCAGTCGGCCGTCACGCCGGGAGTCATCACCTGCGGAAGCACCACAGACGGGGCGGACGCGTGTTGGGTCGGCCCGGAGCCCGATTCGATTCTCTGCCTGCAATTTCCCTGGGGAACAGAACTGATCACCGCTCGAGGCGTGGACGGCGTCGAGGCCTATCCGCCGCCCGCCGGTCCGACTCCCTTCGGGCTCGAACTCGAGAACGGCCTTCTCTGCCGCGTCCGGCACGGCGGTTCGTGGCCCTCTGCCGAATCCGACCCCCGTCTGGCGGGCGCCTACTCCTGCCGAGGGCAAGGGACGGATACACCCATCGTATGGGCCGAAAGCACCTATCCGATCGATCGTGCCGAAGATCGGTGGACCGTGCTGGTCGGACCGTCGAAGGGACCGCTGGAGACCGTCGCCGTCACCAAGGCGATATTCCTTGCCGCCGAATGAGCGCTCAGACGGTTTCGGATTTCCCCTCGGTCAGAATCAGTTCCACGGCCAACAGCGCGGCGCAGGCCAGTCCCGCGACCAGTTCGGGCACCGCGGTGTAGGTACCACCGAGCACGACGACGATCGCGACCGAGAATGGCATGAGGGTGCGTACCGAGGAGTCATGTAGTCGAATGTGGATGAACCACAGGGCGGCAAGGATGACCGCGACCGGAACGGTGACGGCAGCACCCGTCACCAACGCGCTGCCGTCACCGTGATGAGTCCAGAAGTCGACGCGCGAAGCCAACCCCGCACCGATGGCGGCAGCGGCGGCGAAGATGAAGTAGTGACCGAACCCCCAGACGAAGGGTGAGACGTTGTCACCGCCGATCACTTCGCCTGCATTGCGTTGGAAGTAGAGCCACCACAGGCTGAAGACAATCAGAATGCCGCCGATCACGACGTAGGTAACCTGCGCTGCCGGATGCTCACCGTCGACCGCGTCCTGAATCGCGATGGTTGTCGAGAGGATCGTCTCGCCCAGAACGATGATGAAGAACAACGAGTACCGCTCCGCGATGTGATGCGGGTGCCACGGCGTCATGCCCGGCTTCTCCGACCAGATCGGTACCGCGAATTCGCACAGAACCAACACCAGGAACGTCGGGACGTAAATGGCGGATGGAACGAAGTAGAAACCGATCCAACCGATCTGGACCAACACGATTCCGAGAGCGTATCGACGAGCCGTGAGCGCATGTTCGGGGTCGTTCCGCGACACCCTGAGCCATTGGATGACCAGGGCTATTCGCATGATGACGTAGCCGACGATGATGAGCAGGGCGTCGTCGTTGAAGAAGCGGACGATGCCGGCTGCAAGGACCAGCGATCCGAGGATCTGGAAGATGGTCAGCAGCCGGGCGATTCCGTCGTCGTTGTCGTACGCCGAGGTGAACCACGTGAAGTTCAGCCACGTCCACCAGATCGCGAAGAATGCCATCGCGAAGTGCCCGACGCCCGAAGCCGCGTGCCCTTCGCTGATCGCGTGGTGCAGACCGGTGGCCGCTTGAGCGACCGCCACGACGAAGCAGAGGTCGGTGAGCAGCTCGAGCGGCGTCGCCACCCGATGCGGCTCGTGCGGATCCCGCGGAACCAACGGCCGGATGAACGAACTGGTGCGATTCACGAAGGGCAGAGTAGCGCGATGATTGCCGACGCGCTGCCCGTGACTGCAACCTGTCGTCTCAGATATTCACGCCGACGCCCCGATCTGGGCTCGGATTTCCAACTGATCGGCGAGTTCGGCGCCTATCGCCCCCGCGCTCCCCAAGGTGAAGGCGATCTGCCGTCCCCACAGGAAATAGCGGTGAATCGGATAGTCGACATCCGCTCCGATTCCGCCGTGCAGGTGCTGGGTCGCGTGCACCACACGCAGGCCGCCGCGCGACGCCCACCATTTGGCGACCAGCGCCGCTGCTTCCGCTTCACTCTCGACTCCGCTGTCCATCAGCCAGGCAGCGCGGTGCGTGGTCAACCTTGTGCTCTCGGTGTCGAGGTACGCGTCGGCGGCCCGGACGGCAACTGCCTGGTTGGTCGAGAGTGGACGACCGAATTGCACTCGCTCGGAGGTGTATTTCGCCGTCATCCCCAGCGCTTCCTCGCAGACGCCGGTAGCCAGGGCCGCGAGAGCCACCCGTGCACGCCGCAACGTCCAGTCTCGAACCACCGCGCCGTCTGCGGGAAGTGCGTCAGCTGCAGTAACCGCAACCCCGTCGAACTGCACAGAACTGTTGCTCTCGCGGTTCGTCACCGCAAGCGGTGTACGCACCAGCGCGTCCCGGTCCGTGGGCACGATCATGACGCTGACACTGCCGTCCGGCATCGTCACCGGAACGACCAGCGCGGCCGCGAACTCCGCGGCAGGCACGGAGTCGACGTGGCCTGACAGAACCCAACCGTCAGGCGCCGGCTCGGCGCGAACCGCCGTCTCGGCGTTGTAGCCGGTGTCGAATGTGCCGGTGACGATCACCGAGCCGTCGAGCAGTCCCGGAAGCCACGACGCTTTCTGCTCCGTGCTGCCGAACTCGGAAATCGGCAGCGCCGCCGTGGAAATCACCGACCAGAGCGGCACCTGGGCGACCCGGCGGCCCTGTTGTTCGAGCACCGCGGCCAGGCCGAGCATTCCGAGTCCTGCTCCCCCGACCTCTTCCGGCAGAGCGATTCCCAGAACGTCGGAGTCGGCGAGGAGCTTCCACAGTTCGGCGTCGAAACCGCTGGTGCTCTCCACTTCCCGCAGTCGGTCCACTCCGGACTTCGCCGAGAAGATCGATTCACTCAGATCCCGCACGGCGGACAAGTTGTCGTCGAATTCGAATTCCATGTCAGCTCTTTTCGTTCTGTGCAGCGGGCCGGCGACGCGCAGCAAGCGCCATGCCCAGGCATTTTGCGGCGACAATTTCACGCATCACTTCGTTGGTACCACCACCGAAGGTGTTGTTCTGGGCGCGCCGACCCAGGTTCTCGACCCGCCCTTCCAGTACCGCTCCGGGTGTACCGGGGCGCAGTAAGCCCTTGGCACCCAGCACTTCCTGCAGCATGCCGTACGCACTGACGACGGCTTCGGTACCGAAGATCTTGGCCGCGGCCGAATCCCCGCCGCCCAAGGTGTTGGCGGCGACGTCCGCCACCAGTCGCAGGTTCATCAGGTCGGCGGCGCTGAGCAGCGCGTAGACTTCCGCCAATTTCTCACGTACCCAGCCGATGTCGTAGACGTGGCCGTCACCGGCGGGTTCCGTCTTTGCCCACTCGACCACCTCGGCGAAGAGCTCGTTGGCGATGCCACCGCGTGCTGCCAGGGCAACACGTTCGTGGTTGAGCTGGTTGGTGATGAGCTTCCACCCCTGATTGAGCTCACCGACGACATTGCTGATCGGCACCCGAACATCTTCGTAATAGGTTGCCGAAGTGCTGATTCCGCCCACGGTGTGAATTTCGGTGACCGAGAACCCCGGCGAATTGGTCGGTACCAAGACCACGGAAATGCCCTGATGCGTCGGCGCGTCAGGATCGGTGCGAACGGCAAGCCAGACCCAGTCGGCAAACACACCCGCACTGGTGAAGATCTTGTTGCCGTTGATGACAAGCTCGTCGCCCTCGATGCGGGCGCGTGTTTCGAGTGCCGCGAGATCGGTGCCCGCATTGGGTTCGGTGTAGCCGATGGCAAAGATCAATTCACCCGCCAGGATCGGACGCAGGAAGAAGTCCTTCTGAGCTTGCGTCCCGTGCTTGATCAGAGCGGGTCCGACGGTGTTCAGCGTGACCAGTGACAGCGGCGCATTCGCGCGAATCACTTCGTCGTAGAACACATACAGAGCTTCGGGGTTCTCACCCCGACCGCCGAATTCCTCCGGCCACCCCAAGCCCAGCCAACCGTCTTTACCCATCCGGCGCAGGATGCGATCGAAGACGGGGCCGCCTTCGGTCTGATCCACGAGAGCACGGCGGTCTTCGTCGTTGATGATCTCTGCGAAGTATGCGCGCAATTCCTTGCGCAGAGTCTTCGACTCCTCCGACAAATCCAAGTACATGGTGAAGCTCCTAAGATCTACGAACGCGGCAGGCCGAGTACGCGCTGCGCGATGACGTTGAGTTGGATTTCGACGGTTCCGCCGCCGAACAGAATCGAGGGAAGTCCGATGTGGTCTATCGCGTAATTCGCCGACGGGTCGACAACTGCGGCGCGCGGTCCGAGCAGTCGCAACAGGTCCCGCGAGCCCTCGCGCTGCGCCAGGGCGTTGTACACCTTCGACACGCTGATCTCGGCGCCCGGTTCCTGACCCGCCAGTCGCGCCGACACTCCGCGCAGATTCATCGCGGACAGTGCCAACTCACGAGAGATACTGCGGCCGAGGCCTTCCACTGCATCTTCGCGGGGGCAGTCGTGGCTCGCGTCGGCAATCACCTGACGGAACAACCGACTCGAACCGTGGTGCAGCGTGCTGCCCATGCTCAAGCGTTCGTTGGACAGCGTTGTCGCAGCCAGTTTCCACCCTTGCCCAGGTTCGGCCACCAGGCAGTCGTCCGGGACGAAGACCTCGTCGAGGAATACCTCGTTGAATTCCGACTTGCCGGTGGCTTGCTTCAGCGGACGTACGTCGACGCCCTTCGAGGTCATGTCGACCAGGAAGTACGACAGCCCACGATGTTTCGGAGCGTCCGCGTCGGAACGCGCCAGGCATACTCCCCAATCTGCCTCGTGCGCACCCGAGTTCCACACTTTCTGACCTGACAGGACCCAGCCACCGTCGACCTTGCGCGCTTTCGTGCTCAGACCGGCCAGGTCTGATCCCGCGCCCGGCTCACTGAACAGCTGGCACCAGATGATGTCGGCACGCAGCGAAGGCTCGACGAACCTGTCCTGCTGCTCGGCGTTGCCGTGTTCGAGAATCGTGGGCAGCACCCATTCCCCGATCACCGTGGACGGTTGAGCCCAACCTCGCATCGCGAATTCATGTGCGATGACGGCCTGTTCCCTCGGTCCCGCTCCCAGCCCGTACGGCGCCCGATAGTGCGGGGCAACCAGTTTGGCGTCGGCAAATCGGGCGCGTCGAGCGCTCCCCTTGGCCGGCGCCCAACTCGCGCTGGTGGTTCCGTCGTCAGGCAGCAGCGCAACCTCGTCCAGAACCCTCCGAACCTGCTCTCGTAACTCCGGCAGCATTTCCGGGTCGACAAAGGAGAAATCCCTTTCCGAATCGGCGGACCGGTCTCCCAATGTGTGTGCCCACTTCACCTCGGAACCCGCCACTGCCGCGATACTGATCGCCCGGCGCCAGTACAGATGCGCGTCATGCTCCCAAGTGAATCCGATTCCGCCGAGCAAAGTTACACATTCGAGGGCGTTCTCGATGCCGACGGGCAAAGCGGCCAACGCAGCTTGAGCCGAGACAAGTTTCTGCTGATCCTCGTCGTGCTCTTCGGATCGAGCGGCGTCCCACGCTGCGGCACAGGCAATCTCGGAGCGGACCAACATCATGGCCGCCTTGTGCTGAACTGCCTGGAAGCTTCCGACCGGACGGCCGAACTGCTGCCGGGACTTCACATAGTCGACTGCGGTCCGTAGCGCCCACCCGGCGATACCGCTCGCCTCCGCAGCCAACACCGTGTTGACGATCAGTTCGACTCGGTGCGCCTGGAGGCCGTCGACGATCAGCCCAGCCTCGACCTGGTGATCGGTCAACGTCAGTGTTCCGATCGACCGTGTCAGATCCACCCCGTCTTCGATCACCACCGCAGCGGAAGTCGACGGTTCGAGCCGGAACCACAACTCGCCGTCTTCGCTGTTCGCCCGCACGAGAACGACATCAGCTCCGGGCAGACCTAGAGCTGGGTCGGCAGAACCGCTCACTGTCCACCCAGCGTCGCTGCGAGCCGCGCGCAATCTCGTTCCGGTGCAGACTGCTCCGGTTGCACCGGCGGCCAATTCGGTCAGCATTGTTTCCGCAGCCGGGCCCGCAGCTGTTGCGAGAATGCCGCTCGCGATGACCGTCGGAACGTACGGTCCCGGATAGAGCGCATCACCCAATTGCTCGACTACCACTGCAAGTTCGGCAAGACCCGCCCCGTCACCGCCGTACTGCTCCGGCAGGTGCACTGCGTGCAGGCCCTGACGGACCAACCCATCCCACGAGTCCGGCCGATCACCGGCGGCGTACCTCTTGACGTTGCTCCGGGTATCGGCGATTCCACCGAAGCGGTTCGCGAATGCGGCTACCGCTTCCGCCAGGTCACGGTGATCTTCGAGCAGGGGTAGTGCCATGGCAGGTTCCTCAATCTTCGGTTCTTGTCAGATGCATTCGAGAATCAGGCAGGTGGTTGCGGCGGACGCGCAGATCGCGATCAGTGCGATAGACTTGTTCCGGCGTTCCAGTTCGTCGATGACATTGGCCAACAGTCTGATTCCGGTTGCACCGGCCGGGTGGCCCAGTGCGATTGCACCACCGTTGACGTTCAGCAATTCGGGATCGACGCCGTGAACCTGCGCGAACGACATCGGTACCGAAGCAAATGCCTCGTTGACCTCGAACAGATCGATGTCGTCGATTGTCAGCCCGGTGCGTCCGAGCACGATGTTTGCCGCGTCGACGGGACCGTCGAGCATGAACTCGGTGTCACCGCCGATGACGCACTGCGCCAGTATCTTTGCGCGCGGCCGCACGCCGAGGCCCTTGGCTCGATCCTCGGACATCAGCAGAGCGGCACTCGCACCGTCCGAGACCTGCGAAGACGTTCCAGCGGTGTGCAATCCGCCCTCTTGAACGGTGCGCAGCTTCGCGAGCCCTTCGAGACTCGATTCGCGCAGACCCTGATCCCGATGAACCGGAACGTCAGAGCCCGGAGCGACCACATCGATGATGTGCGAGTCGAAGCGTCCTGCCTCCCACGCCGCCGCCGCCCGCTGCTGCGAGCGCAGCCCGAAGGCGTCGAGATCCTCGCGGCTGAAACCGCGTTTGACAGCAATCCGATCGGCCGCGGTGTACTGGTCGACGGTATCGAGTGACCACGACTCCGGACGCGGCGTTCCCAGACCGGTACCCACCTTGTACGTCAACGGAGCGCGGGACATCAACTCGACACCGCACGCCACACCCACGTCGACTGCACCGATGGCAATCTGCCCGGCGATCAACTGCACCGATTGCTGCGCTGTGCCGCACTGCGCGTCGATCGTGGTGCAACCCGCTTTCAACGGAAGGCCCGCATGCATCCAGGACGTACGCACGATGTTTCCGAACTGCTCACCGAGAGGCGTCACGCAGCCGCCGATGACCTGGTCGACCGCGTCAGGATCCACGCCAACCCGATCCAGCACACCTTTCTGCGCATAACCCAACAGTTCCGCCGCGTGGACTCCGGACAGCCAACCCTCACGCTTGCCGAACGGCGTTCGTGCTGCGTCCACGATGACGGGCTTCATGCCAACTCCTCGGTTCGTAGTGCCGGGTTCTCCGGTAATGCTGCGCCGTCCAGACCGCGTACGGTCAGGGACCACTCGTCGATCAGGTCCAAGCTGACGCTCGAGCGCGCGGTGAACTCGGTGTCGCAATCACACAGCGCTGTGACCGCTTCCACCATTTCTTCCATAGATTCGACCTGATCCGGCCGGATAGTCTCACCGACCAGGACTCTGGCGCCCTCACTGAGCACCGCTGCCCGCGGTTGAACCGTGTTGACGCGAACCCCCTGGCCGTAGAGTTCCACGCCCATGCCGTTGCTCATCCTGTTGAGCGCTGCTTTGGAGGCGCCGTACACGGTCATGGCAGTTCCCGGTTCGACCCACGTGAACGGCGGGCCATGCCACGGTTTGACGGTGCCACTGGACACGTTCACGATCCAGCCGTATCCGTTTGCCACCATCCCCGGCACCACGGCTTGCATCAGATCGAGCGGTGCATGGACATTTGCCTCGAACATCAAACGTCGTCGCCGCAGTGGGTAATCCGACAGCGGCTGATAGATCGCCGCTGCCGCGTTGTTCACCAGGATGTCGATCGTCCCGCCAAGCTTCTCGATCGCCAGCGGCACAACGGTGTCGCGCTGCTGCTCGTCCGTCAGATCTGCGACAACTATCTCGACTTTGGTTCCGTACTTGGCAATTCGAGCCGCAGTCTCTTCGAGACTGCCCGGCAGGGTTGCATGCGTGCCGAGCGTCCGAGCCACGAGGGCGACGTCGGCACCCTCAGCGGCCAGTCGCTCTGCGACGCCCGCACCGATTCCGCGACTGGAACCGGTGACAAGCGCTCGGCGGCCGTCAAAGCGCCTCGTCATGCTATTTGAACTTCGAGGCGAAGCGATTGATGCTCTCCGCGATCCGGGCAACTTCGTCTTCATGCAGGCCGTGACTCATGCCGAGTGTCATTCCTCGGGCGAAAACCGCGTCGGCTTCCGGCAATCCTTCGACCGGCTGACGGAACTCGATGTTGTTCATCATCGGGTGACGAGTGACGTTGCCGCTCCACACAGTTCGTGTGTCGATACCGTCGGCCTCGATGGCTTCCTGCAGGTCGCTGCGCGTGAAGGGGGCGTTCTCGTTGATCATCACCGGGTAACACAGCCACGCCGTATCGAGACCGTCGAGTTCTACCGGCGTCGTGAAGAATTCAGGATGGGCGCCGTATGCCGCCGTGAAGGCCGCAAACGTTGCCTTACGCGTCTTGTAGTTCTCTTCCAGCTTGTCGAGCTGCACGACGCCGTAGGCTGCGCCGAGTTCGGAGGGCTCGAAGTTCCATGACATGAGCTCGAAGATGAAGTCGTTGTCGTAGTCGACGCCGTCGAGTTCTTCACGGAAGACTCGGCCGGATTTGTTGCTACCGAACAGGTTCGGCTCGCTGCGACGGCCCCAGCGGCGAAGCAGCAAAGCCTTGTCGCGGCTGGCTTCGTCGTCGACGCACACCATTCCACCGGTTCCCGCGCACGTGATGATGTGTGCCATCGAGAAACTGGTGACGACGATGTCCGCCCGGGAGCCGGTGGGAGTACCGCGGAGCGTGGCGCCGATCGCGTCACACGAATCCTCGATCACCTTGAGTCCATGGCGATCAGCGATATCACGAATGACGTCCCAGTCCGGGCAGTTGCCGGCGAGGTTCGGCATCAGGATGGCACCGGTCTTTTCGGTGACCATTGCCTCGATCTTGGTGACGTCGACGTTGAACGTGTTGGGTTCCACGTCCACGAACACCGGCACCAGACCGGCACGCACGATCGGTGCGATATCGGTGGAGAACGTCAACGGCGACGTGATGATCTCGCTTCCCGCAGGCAGTCCGAGCAGCTCGACTGCCAAGTACAAACCCGAGGATCCCGAGTTGCACATGACGCCGAACTTCTTGCCTGCCAAGGCCGCGATACGTTCTTCCATCTCGAAGACGTTCTTGCCGATGCGCAATCCTTGATGCCCGCTGCGCAAGACGTCGACAACCGCCTGTATTTCTTCCTCGCCGTGTGTAGCCCTGGCGTAGGTGATCCGCTCACTCATCTGGTTCCTGCTTTCTCGAATTGGCGGCAGATTCAGCGATCTGCCGAGAGGACGAGCGCACTGTGTGGGACGGGAGAGCCGCCGGTCACGAGCACGTTGTCCAGAGTTTTGGTGGGTTGATTGGTGGAGGTACCGCGGATCAGGCGAACACCTTCGGCAATACCGTTGACGCCGTGGATGTATCCCTCACCGAGTTGACCGCCATGGGTGTTGATCGGCAGGCGACCGTCCAGCTCGAGATTGCCGTCGGCGATGAAGTCTTTTGCCTCGCCTCGACCGCAGAATCCGTACTCCTCGAGTTGAAGCAGAACCATCGGGGTGAAGGCGTCGTAGAGAATTGCGGCATCGATGTCGTCCGGGCCGATACCGGCCTGGTCCCACAGTTGGCGCGCCACGAGTTCGACTTCCGGCATGCTGTCGATGTCGTCGCGGTAGTAGCTGCTCATCGAAATCTGTTGTGGACCTACGCCTTGCGCAGCACCGCTGATGATCGCAGGTTTGTGCGGCAGGTCGCGGGCGCGCTCCGCGCTGACGATGACCAGCGCCTGTCCACCGTCACTTTCCTGGCAGCAGTCGAGCAGGCGGATGGGGTCGGCGATCATGCGTGAGTTCTGATGGTCCTCGATGGTGATCGGGCGTTCGTAGAACCAGGCCTTGGGGTTGTTCGCGGCATGCTTGCGTGAGAGAACCGAGATCTGACCGAAGTCGGCGCTGGTTGCCCCGTACTTGTGCATGTAGAGCTTGGCGAGGAAGGCTTCCTGCTGCGCCGGCGTCAGAAGCCCGTACGGGTTGATCCAGTTCCGATACTCCTGGTCCGTCGACGCGTTGTACGCAAAGGGTGGTGGCCCGGCGCCGAATCGGTGACCTGATCTTTCGTTGAAGGCACGGTAGACGACCACGACGTCGGCGACACCACTGGCGACGGCAAGCGCGGCTTGTTGAACCGGTGCGCAGGCGCCGCCGCCGCCGTGGGGAATACGACTGAAGAACGTCAGTTCCGGGATCCCGAGAGCGCGTGCGACCGCAATCTCGGGATTGTTCTCCATGGTGAACAGTGCAAATCCGTTCACCTCTTCTGCCTCGATGTGAGCGTCGTCGAGCGCGGCGATCACGGATTCGCACGCCAACTGCCATTCACTGCGGCCGGAGTTCTTGGAGAACTCGGTGGCGCCGATCCCGGCGATGGCGGCTTGCCTCGAAAATCCTCGTGTCATGCGATTACCCTTTCCGCCGGTTCGAGAGTCACGTCGGCTGTCACGTGCGTTCCGCGAGCGTTCTTGCCGAGAACCGTCACGGTGAGCGCCCGGCCGTCGGAGTCGATCACCTTGCCGGTCAATGTCATGGTGTCTCCGGGAAAGTTCGGAACACCAAGCCGTAGTGATGTTTTGACGATTCGCGATCCCGGGCCTGACCAGTCGGTGATGTAGCGGTCGATGAGCCCGTTGGTGGTGTTGATGCTCATGAAGATGTCGGGAGTTCCGCGATCCTGCGCCTTGCCCGGATCGTGATGCACGTCCTCGAAATCCTGAGAAGCGATCGCCGTGGCGACGATGAGCGTTCGGTCCAACGGCAGTTCGAGGCTGGGAAGGGCCGAACCTACCTCGTAATCAAAAAGATTCGTCATTGCGCCGATCCCCGTCGCCTCAGTTGCGGCAGCATCTCCCCGTGGGCGTGCTCGGAGAACGCCACTTCGAGTTCCATACCGAATTCGAGTTCCTCGTGATCGATGCCCGCGATGTCGGCAACCAGACGCGTCCCTTCTTCGAGATCGACGAGTCCGACGGCGAGCGGGTACTCGAAGGCAGGATCCTTCGGGTGATGAATGACCGTGAAGCTGTGCAACGTGCATCGCCGCGTGGATTCGACTGTGTCCCAACTGAACGAGCGGCATTCCGGGCAGGCGGGCGCTGGCGGGTGGCGCAGTGTCTTGCAATCCGCACACCGTTGGATCTCGAGGCGACCCTCTTTGGCCGCGGAGAAGAAGAAATCGTTGTCGTCGGTGACGGTGAGTCTCGGCACCGCGGTGTGGCGGGAGCCAGTCTCGCTCATGCGATTACCTCCTGGGCTTCGGGCTTGGTATCTGTCTGGGTATCTGGTTTGAATCTGAGCAGTCGAAAGCGCTCTTCGACCAGCGTCTTTCCGTCCTGGTCCACGTACTTCTTGAACAGAGTGATGAAGCACCCGTGACCGAGAGCCGTCTGTTTGAACGGTGAGATCGCTTCGATGGTGAAATATGCGGTGACGTGGTCTCCGGGACTCAACTCCGCGAAATACTCCTGCTCGACGTTGGTCGCGACTACGGACGTGTAGCCGGCCTCGTCCAACAGCCCGAGTAGTCGTGAATAGGCGAAATCCTCGGAGGCTCCGTCGGCGCGAAGTTGTTGGACCTGCCGATAGCGGCGGTAGCCCGCCATCACCCAGGTCGAGATCATGGCGGGTGGGCAGACGACGTCTCGACGGCCAGTGCTGCGAGCAGCGTCGGCGTCGACGTAGATCGAGTTGCGGTCGTCGTGTGCCTCGACCCAGTTGCGGATCATCGCCTCGTTGACGGCGTAGCGGGCGACGCGGGGTGGTTCGGCCTCTGCGCCGATGAAATTCGGAAACTGCGTCTGCAGGCTCTGCACTGAAATCCTCCGTGAACGAAAGTTGAGCAAGCGCTTGATTTTGAAGCTAGCATAGGAATCCGGAAGTGGAAACACGCGATCTCACCGACGAATTGGTTCGAGCCGGAGCCATCAGGCAGGATTGCGCTACGTTCGACGCCGGCAGCCCGGCACCCGCGAAACCCTGCCCTGAGCAGGACCGACAACCAGTGGAGATTTCAGTGGCATCACCAGATCGTCGGGAGAAGATCCTGGAGAGCTCAGCCGAGCTGTTCGCCAGGAAGGGTGTCGCCACCACGACCGTTCGCGAGATCGGCGACGCTGCTGGAGTGTTCTCGGGCAGCCTTTACCACTACTTCAAGTCGAAGAATGCGATAGTCGCCGAGCTCATGCGCGGCTTCATCACCGACATTCAACTCCGCTTCGATCAGGTGGAGAAGACGGCGAACGACCCCGAGGACGTCCTACGCGGCCTGATCCGCGAGACCCTGGTCGTCATCGAACTGCACCCGCACCCGACGGCGATCTACCAGAACGATCGGGCGTATCTACGCGACAACGACCTCCTGCAATCCGTCGACGGTCCTTCCCGCCAAGTCCGCGAGCACTGGATGAAAGCGATCGCCGAAGGCGTCGATCAGGGAATCTTCCGCAGAGACGTGGCCCCCGAGATTTTCTATCGATCGGTTCGCGACACCCTGTGGTCGACCACGCATTGGCCGGACCGCCAGAAGTACACCACCGAAGAGTTCGCGGATCTGATGATCACACTCTTCCTCTCGGGATTCAGGGTCGCCTGACGAGATCCGGCAGGTCCAGATGTTTCGGGGTTCGCCCCTGCGGCAACAGGATCGACACCGCGAATACGACCACCGCGCAGCCCGCGCACACCAGGTAGGCGACGGAGAATCCGGTCCACGACGTGGAATGTTCCGAACCGCTGATCACGAACGCGGCGAGGATCGTTGCCACCGTCGCGCTGCAGATCGTGCTTCCGGACGTCCGCAGAAGTGAGTTCACCCCGTTGGCTGCAGCCAGTCGCTGACGGGGCACGGCAACCAGAATCAGCAGCGAGAGCGTGCTGTAGACGATGGCGGTCCCGACTGCTGTGATACCCAGTGCTGCAACCACTCCCCACAGCGGCTTACCGGCAACGGCGTGAATCCCGTACCCGCCGGCGAGGAACACGGCACCGGTCAACATCGCGGTCCGTGAACCGAAGCGGTCGGTGATCCGCACCGCAACCGGTGAGAACAGCACCATCGCGATACTCGCCGGAATTTGGCAGAGCGCTGCTGCGATGATCGACAGGCCGTACCCGGCGCCCGGCCCCTTCATCCCCTGCAGCAGTTGTGTAGTGATCAGTGTGTTCCCGAAAAATGCGAACCCGACGAGCAGAGCCGCCAGATGCGGGATCAACACCGCACGTTTCACGAGAGCGCGGACGTCGACCAGCGGATTGACGTTGCGCCGCTGTTGAATTACCCAGAGCGTGAACAGCACCGCCGACGCGGCCAGCATGGAGATCACCGCTCCGCTGGTCCATCCCCAACTCGACCCCTGAGTGATCGGCACGAGCAGAGCGATCATCGCGGCGCTCAGACCGACAGCCCCGACGCCGTCGAATCTTCCCGACGGATTCGGCTCGGACTCTCGAATGAACAGCACCGCAGCAAGCGTCACGGACAGCCCGATGGCGGTGGTTACCCAGAACAGGACGTGCCAGTTCGAGTACTGCGCGATCATCGCAGAAAACGGTATGCCCAAAGCGGTTCCGACGCCGAGCGTCGAACTCATCATGGCCACTGCGCCGTTGACCTTGTTGCGTGGCAATTCGTCACGGAGCATGGAGATTCCGATGGGGATGACCGCCGATCCAGCTCCCTGCAACGCTCTCGCAAAGATGAGGACAGCGATGTCCGACGACAGCGCACACAACATCGAGCCGAGAGTCATCATCGAGAAGGCAACCAGAAGCATCTTCTTCTTGCCGAACATGTCGGCGAGCCGGCCGAAGATGGGAGTGACGACGGCGCCGACCAGCAGCGTGACGGTCACCAGCCAGGACACCGCCGTACGTCCAGCGCCGGTGAAGTGCGGCAACTCCGGCAGCAGTGGAACGATGACCGTCTGCAGAACAGCCTGGAACACGGCGGCGGCGACAACGATGGGGAAGAGAAAGCGGGAGCGCGGCTGCGCGGGACTCGCGTCGGGGGTGGTGGCTGCAGGCGTGCCCGGCGGACGGTCGAGCGTCGTCACCCCACACCGCCTGTTCCCACTAGGTAAATATCCGTTCACCTACATTAGGTGAACGGATATTTACCAAGCAAGAATTGTGATGCCGCTCACCCGTCGAGTAGCTTTTGGACAAGTGGTGCGTACAGCGCAACCACTTCGTCCTGGGTGCCGGTGGCATGGCCGGCCATCATCCGTCGGCGCATGATCGCCACTCCGACCACCATCGACATCGCCAGTTCCGCGCGCAATCTCGCGTCGGGGCCGGACAGGCGAGCGGCGAGGGTGTCGATCATCTGCGTCGAATAGTTCTCGCGCAGCTTGCGGTTGCTCTCTTCACTGACGCCACTCATGAACAACAAGCTCATGGACAGCGGCTTGTACGACTCCAGCGGCTTGGTGAACAGCGAGACCATGCGCTCGCCGAGCGAGTCGTTCGGGGCGTCGAAGACCGTGACCGCCGCTGCCCGGAAGTCGACCAACTCGTCGTACAACTGCTCTTTGGAACCGAAGTACTTGATGATCAGCGGAGCGCTGACGCCTGCGTCTTCGGCGATGTCCTTGAGCGTGATTTCGCGGTACGGCCGAGTCGCGAATGCTTTCCCGGCCGACGCGATGATCTGCGCACGCGTCTGCTCGGACGTACGACGCACCTGCTGACCTTGCTCCGTGCCGCTCATCAAGCGTTCCGCGACAATTCACGACGGCCGGACAGTGCCCGACCCAGCGTCAACTCGTCTGCGAATTCGAGATCGCCACCCATCGGAAGACCCGAGGCCAAGCGAGACACCGTCAGCCCCGGAATGTCTCGCATCATGCGAACGAGATAGGTAGCTGTCGCCTCACCCTCCGTGTTGGGGTCGGTGGCGATGATGACCTCGGACACGTCGACGCCGTCCTCCTGATTTGCGATGCGAGCCAACAACTCCCGGATACGCAACTGGTCAGGCCCGATCCCCGAGAGCGGATTGAGCGCACCGCCGAGCACGTGGTAGCGACCCTTGAACTCACGGGTGCGTTCGACGGCCTGGACGTCCTTCGGTTCCTCCACGACGCAGATCACCGTGCGATCGCGACGTGCGTCGGCGCAGATGCGGCACTTCTCCTGATCGGACACAGTTCCGCACACCGTGCAGAACTGAACGCCGTCACGGATGCGCTGCAATGCATTTTTCAAACGGTCGATCTCGGGAGGCTCCACGGAGAGCAGGTGAAAAGCGATGCGTTGAGCGCTCTTCGGCCCGACTCCGGGAAGCTTCCCGAGTTCGTCGATCAGATCCTGAACCGGACCTTCGTACACGCGTTCTCGTTTCTAGAAGCCGGGGAGACCGGGAAGGCCTCCGCCGAGTCCGCCGGCCAACGGGCCGAGCTTCTCAGCAGCGACTTCCTGTGCTTTGCGCGAAGCGTCCTCGATCGCGCCGATCACCAGATCCTGCAGCGTCTCGACGTCTTCGGGGTCGACGACCTTGGGATCGATCTGCAGACCGACAACCTCGCCGGTGCCCTTGACCGTGGCGACAACCAGTCCGCCACCGGCCTGACCGGTCACTTCGGCCTGAGCCATTTCCTGCTGCGCCGCCATCAATTGCTGCTGCATCTGCTGAGCCTGAGCCAACAGAGCAGACATGTCGGGTGCTCCACCTGGTTGCACGAGCGGTCCTTTCTACAGAGTTATCCCCACCAGCGTAGTCGGTGCGCGCTACCGTGAGCGGGTGCGCCGGAACCAGTCAGACACCGTAAAACCGTCAGGTAGGTCAAACATGGCATCACGTGTGTTCCGCTCCACTGCCCTGATCGCCGTGGTCGGGGCTGGGCTTCTGAGCGCTGCGTGCACGATTCCGATCGAGACTGCCGAGGCCACGACTTCGGTCGAGGTGTCTCCGCTGAGCACTGTCGCCGCTGACGTCCCCGCTGCGCTCACCGGCAAGGTCGTCTTCCTCGATCCCGGGCACAGCGGGGCGAACGACGACAGCATCAACACCCAGGTCCCCACGGGCCGCGGCGGCACCAAGAACTGCCAGACCACCGGCACCAACACCGATGCCGGGTTCCCCGAGCACACCTTCAACTGGGAAGTCGCGAGCCTGGTCAAGAGCGAGCTCGAAGGCCAAGGCGCAACTGTCGTCCTGAGTCGACTCGATGACGTCAGCGTCGGATCATGCGTCGACGCACGTGCCGAAGCTGCCAATTCCTCCGGCGCCGACGTAGTGGTGAGCATTCACGCGGACGGCGCAGCAGCGGGGGCCGAGGGCTTCCATGTCTGCTACTCCGCGCCCCCGCTGAACACGGTGCAGGCCGGCCCGTCCGTCGCCTTTGCCGAAACCATGCGCGACTCACTCGTCACCGCCGGGCTCACCCCGTCGACCTACATCGGTGACGGCGGGTTGGCGCCACGCGCCGATCTGACGGGTCTCAATCTGTCGCAGCGGCCGTCGATTCTGGTCGAACTCGGCAACATGCGAAATGCCGACGAGGCAGCGCGCATGACCAGCCCGGACGGTCAGCAGGAGTATGCAGCCGCCGTCACCAGCGGAGTCACGGCCTTCCTGACAACCCCCTGACCTGGCTTCTGTGGAGAAATTCCGCTTGTCCACAGGAAAGTCGGCACCGCCCCGCTAGCCAGCTCACCTGGATACGGTTCTGCCATGGGGCCGATACTTCAGGTAGATTTCGCTGCTCTGCAGCAACTTTCAGCTGATCTGTCTCGAATTGCGGATCAGATCTCGGGGATCGATTCCGCCGGCCCGATTTTCGAAGCCACGGCGGCCCTGAATTCGTCCGCTGTCGCGGCGGTGTCGACTGGGAATGCCGGCGTCATCGCCGACGCGTACCGGCACCTGGCTACGCAATTGGGACTCATGGCGTCGGGAACCGCTGCCGCAGCACGTCTGTACGACGCTGCCGAGGGCGAAGTGGTGTCCGAACTGCGCGGAGCCTACTGATGCAGCCCACCGTCTCTCAGCTTCGAACGTGGTCACCGGAGAAATTGCTCACAAGCGCTTCGGAACTGATCGACATCGACCGGCAGATCGAAGCTCTCGGCAATGACGCCGGACGCAGCATCGACGGCGTCCGCGAATTCTGGCAGGGACAAGCGTCGAGCGCGGCGGCAGTGCAGTGGTCTGGCGTCTCGCTTTCCTCGTCGCGGCTGTCGATTGCCGTTCGCGTAATTGCGGATCTGTATGGCGGAGCGGCCAATACGATCGGTGCGGCGCGAAAATCAGTTCTGGACCTGGTCGAGGAGGCGACTCTCGAACACGGCTTGACGGTGTCAGACAGTGGAGCTGTATCGGCACCTGAGACGAAGCAGCCCTGGAATCTGGCCGACGTCATGCAAGATTCCGAAAATGCCACGGCTGCACAGATTTTTCAGCAAAAGATCTCCGCTGCATTGACGGCACTCGACGACGAAGACAACCGGGCCGCGACTGCTCTGGGTGAGGCATTCCGGGAGATCGGATCACTCCTTGGTAATCAGACTGATCGCCTCAACCGCACTGTCGTCGACATCATCGATGGGAGGTCGACACTCCCCGGGACACCAACGGAGCTACACCGACTGTGGGAATCGCTCACTCCCAACGAGAAAGACGCGTTGGCGAGGTGGGATCCGTCCATCGGTAGCCGCGACGGCCTTCCCGCTCTAGACCGGGACTACTACAACCGGCGGTACCTCTCTGCGCTCGAGCAGTTGCCGGATCGAACGGTAGCTGCCGGATACACGGCCGTGCGCGGCGAACTTCGACCGGACACGTTCCTTCTCTCGGTCACGGATGGGCACGCCGTAGTGGCAGTCGGTAATCCCGATGCCGCCGACAACGTCGCAACACTGGTTCCCGGAACCGGCTCCGGGCTGTCGGGCGTCGGCGGAGATCTGCAACGAACCAAGGCCATGTACGACGCGGCGGTCGCGGCGGCGCCAACGGAAGCCACATCGGTGATCCTGTGGTCCGGATACGACGCTCCCCCAGGTATTCCCGATGCAGCCTCGGATCGGTACGCCAACTCCGCGGCGCCGAGGCTGGACAGCTTCCAGGACGGGTTACGAACCGCACATGACGGTCCGCCGTCGCACAACGTGGTGATCGGTCATTCCTACGGCAGCACCGTCGTCGGTGCTGCGACTACCCGTGGCGCTTCTCTCGACGTCGACGAACTGGTTTTTGTCGCAAGCCCGGGCGTCGATGTCGAGCGCGTGAACGAACTGAGCCTGGACGGCGTCGACTCGGACGAGGTGGCGCGCCATGTTCATTCGACGACGGCCTTCTGGGATCCGGTCCAATTGATCCCCAAGATCCTCGGACTCCACGGGTTCGACCCGTCGGATCCGGAATTCGGCGCGCAGATATTCGCCGGATCACCCGGGGAGCCTGGGTTCGGAGTTCACAGCGACTACTGGGAAAGCGGAAACCCCGCACTCACCGAATTGGGGCGGATCATTACCGGCCCATGAAAGAAGGCGCCGTACCGGTGAAGGTACGACGCCATCTCGGTGATGCAGGATCAGTTAGACGAGTTCGCGCTTGAGGTTGTCCAGGACCTGGGCCTGGATGCGCTGCAGACCCTTCGGGGCGAACGTGCGCTCGAAGAATCCGCCGATACCGGTGGCACCCTGCCACTGGGTGAGCGTCGTCACCGTTGTTCCGGTGCCGTTGGGGGCAACGGTCCAGGTGGTGACGAGACTGGAGTTCGCGTCCTTCTCGGTGATGACGTTGCCGTCGACCGTCACGGTGGCCTTGACGTTGCGCGAGCGCTTTTCCGTCGCCTTCAGCGTCCACTGCGCGACGGTGCCGTCACCCTGGCCGCCTTCGACGACCTTGTAGTCGAGGTACTGCTCGGACAGGATTCGCGGGCGAACCGTCTCGTAGTCCGCGAGCGCCGCGAGCACCTTGTCGGGTGCTGCTGTGACGACTATCGAACTCATTGCATTGACCTGACCCATATGCCCTACGTCTCCTTGCTCGACCAACGCGGCTCGATACCGCGAATGACTACCCGAATCCGCACCTCGAACTGCGCAGATATTCCTTTCCATACTGCCTGCTGCGCCCGGGTATCTCGACCATCTACCCATTCCGTGTGAGCTGGTTCACCACTCGGAGCATTTACCGAGTTCGATTGCAACAACTCGATCAAATTCGGGCATTAATACCCCTCCGGATAGCTTGCACACGCAACTACCGATAGCGTCAGGGTGTGACTCTCTCGTTCAATGGGGTAGTTCAGAAGTTAGATCGAATCCGGACAAAGCAAGGCCCGGGTTCCGATGCTGCGCGTGAAATGGGGTTCGAGCAGCACAGAGAAGGCGTCGAACGCCTACTCGCGTCATACCGCGCCATTCCCGCCGATGCTTCTGTACGCCTGGCAAAGAAGACATCCAATCTGTTCCGCGCTCGCGCCAAGACGTCGGCCCCCGGCCTCGACGTCAGCGGTCTGGCAGGTGTCATCGCCGTCGATGCGCAGGCGCACACAGCCGACGTCGCCGGCATGTGCACCTACGAAGACCTCGTCGACGCGACGCTGCCCTACGGTCTGGCGCCACTGGTCGTACCTCAACTCAAGACCATCACCCTGGGCGGTGCGGTGACGGGCCTGGGCATCGAGTCCACCTCGTTCCGCAACGGCCTGCCACACGAGTCGGTGCTCGAAATCGACGTACTGACCGGGAGCGGCGAGATCATCACCGCAACGCCGGACGGCGAACACGCCGAACTGTTCTTCGGTTTCCCCAATTCCTACGGCACACTTGGCTATTCGACGCGATTGAAGATCGCACTCGAACCCGTCAAGAAGTACGTCGCCCTGCGTCACGTGCGCTTCGATTCGTTGAAGAAGCTCGAAGAAACGATGGATCGCATCGTCACCGAGCGCGAGTACGACGGTATCGCCGTCGACTATCTCGACGGGGTGGTCTTCACCGATTCCGAGAGCTACCTCACACTCGGCGTACAAACCGACGAGGAAGGCCCGGTCAGCGATTACACCGACCAGGACATCTTCTACCGGTCGATCCAGCATCCGTCACTCACACAGCCCAAGACGGATCGCTTGACCATTCGGGACTACCTGTGGCGCTGGGACACCGACTGGTTCTGGTGCTCACGGGCTTTCGGTGCACAGAACCCGAAGATTCGACGCTTCTGGCCCAAGCAGTACCTGCGCAGCAGCTTCTACTGGAAGCTGATCGCCCTCGACCACAAGTACGACATCGGAGATCGCCTCGAAAAGCGCAAGGGCAAGCCCCCGCGCGAACGCGTCGTCCAGGACGTCGAGGTACCCATCGAACGAACCGCGGACTTCGTCTCGTGGTTCCTCGAGGAAATTCCGATCGAACCACTGTGGTTGTGCCCGTTGCGTCTTCGTGAGCCCAGCCCGGCCGCTGCCTCAGCTTCTCGGCCGTGGCCCCTCTATCCCCTCGAACCCAAGCGCACCTACGTCAACATCGGCTTCTGGTCTTCGGTGCCGATCGTTCCCGGCGAGCGCGAGGGGGCAGCAAATCGACTGATCGAAGAAAAGGTCAGCGATTTCGACGGACACAAATCGCTCTACTCCGACTCCTACTACTCGAAGGAAGACTTCGAGGAGCTGTACTACGGCGGCGACCGGTACATCGGACTCAAGGAACGCTACGACCCGAAATCCCGTTTATTGGATCTATTCTCTAAGGCGGTGCAACGTAAATGACCACGTTCAAAGACTCCAAAAGCCAGGACAAGCTCTCTATTGCCGAGATTCTCGAGACGCTTTCCGACGGCATGCTGCCGCTTCGATTCACCGCGTACGACGGCAGCACCGCCGGCCCCGAAGACGCCGACTACGGACTGCACCTCAAGTCGACTCGCGGAACCACTTATCTCGCAACGGCGCCCGGCGATCTCGGCATGGCCCGCGCGTACGTCTCCGGTGATCTCGAAGCCGAGGGTGTTCACCCCGGTGATCCGTACGAGATCCTGCGCATCATGGGTGACGAACTCCACCTCAAGCGCCCGTCGGCACTGACACTCGCCAGCATCACCCGCTCACTTGGCTGGGATCTGTTGCGGCCCATCGCCCCGCCGCCCCAGGAACACCTTCCTCGCTGGCGTCGCGTCGCAGAAGGACTGCGTCACTCCAAGACTCGTGACGCCGAAGTCATCCATCACCATTACGACGTCTCCAACACCTTCTACGAGTACGTCCTCGGCCCGTCCATGACGTACACCTGTGCCGCCTACGACAATGCGGAACAGACGCTCGAAGAAGCCCAGGAGAACAAGTACCGCCTGGTGTTCGAGAAGCTCGGACTCCAGAAGGGTGATCGACTTCTCGACATCGGTTGCGGCTGGGGCTCGATGGTTCGCTACGCGGCCCGACGCGGCGTCAAGGTGATCGGCGTGACTCTCTCACGCGAGCAAGCGGATTGGGCACAGAAGGCCATCGAGGACGAGGGCCTCGCCGATCTCGCCCAGGTCCGTTTCTCCGACTACCGCGACGTGGCCGAAACCGGATTCGACGCAGTGTCCTCCATCGGCCTGACCGAGCACATCGGCGTCGGAAACTACCCGGCGTACTTCGAGTTCCTCAAGGGCAAGCTGCGTGAAGGTGGGCGTCTGCTCAACCACTGCATCACCCGTCCGGACAACCGAAGCAGTGCCAAGGCAGGCGGATTCATCGACCGGTACGTCTTCCCCGACGGGGAGCTCACCGGTTCGGGTCGCATCATCTCCGAGATCCAGAACGTCGGTCTCGAGGTGCGCCACGAGGAGAACCTGCGCGAGCACTACGCACTGACGCTCGCCGGATGGTGCCAGAACCTCGTCGACAACTGGGACGCCTGCGTCGCCGAGGTCGGCGAGGGAACCGCACGCGTCTGGGGCCTGTACATGGCCGGCTCACGACTCGGGTTCGAGCGCAACGTCGTTCAGCTGCACCAGGTTCTGGCCGTCAAGCTCGACCCCAAGGGCGAGGCGCATGTGCCGCTTCGCCCGTGGTGGAAGGCCTAGGGGCAAAGCCCCTGTGCGCCTTTTTGGTAGTCGGCACTACCAAAAAGGCGCACAGGTGCCGCAGGCACCCGACTGCGTCCTCACCCAGCCTCCGCGCCGCAAGACCGTCTCCACTTCATGTGCAACCTGGCACGGAGTCTTCATCACCTCGTCGAATCCGTAGACCAACCGCGGACGACCTGCCAGTTCTGCCGCGTTGTCACGACGGCGATCACGGAATGCCACCTCGGCCATGGAATGCGCCCACCGACCGTCGAGACGCACGATCAGCGGCACACCCACCTCGCTGTAATCGCAATCCTCGTACAGCGTGCGGCCGTCGACGCGGACCGGTGACTGGCGTCTGGCCGACGGCAACCCGTGCGCCTGCTCCACGTCGACCGCATAGTGGTATTCGAGCGTTGACTGCACCCCGTCTGCCAGGAGTCGTACCGCATCGGAAAGCGCACCCTTGAATCGATGTGGTGTTCGTTCGTCAATCCGACGGCGCACATCGTTCAACGGAATTCGCGCATTTGTCACTGTGGTGATGAGTGAAACGTAGGCGCTTCGCGCTGTGGATTCGGCGGTCGCAAGATCAATCGCGGTATCAGCCCGCGACGTTCGAGGTATGACTGACGGCACGCCGATGTATCGGTGAGCTCGGGATCGGTGGACGACGACCCCGGGGTGAACCACGCCGCCCACTCTGACAAGTGCACCCGACGTTCGCGCTGGAACTCGGCGGATTGTCGCGGACTGACAGCGAGCGGACTTGCCGTAGGGCACCGTGACATGGACTGGCTTGTCTGCGTCGATGCGACGCATTCCCCATTCCTCAGCTGCAGTGTCGTGGCTCAGAATCGCTTGCGGGCCACCGTAGAGCCAAGCGGCGTTCAGGATCATTTCTCTGGTGAGCGGGCCAGCGGTCACTGCATATACACCTTGTAGAACACGCTGCCATTCGCCGCGGTCCAGAAAGTTCCGTAGCATCCCTCGGTTGTATCCGAATGACGAGAGTTGCTGTTGCCGTACCAGACCGGATTGCGCATCGAGAATCCGGAGAAACTCGCTTCCACCATGAGACGTAGTCATGGCACCAAGCGTCAGGCCGAACTCCGACAGGACTGACGTGAAATTCGCTGTCGGAGTTCGTCTGTGGATAACGCACAAGCTGGGGATAAACCCCTGTGCGCCTTTTTGGTAGCCGTAACTACCAAAAAGGCGCACGGGGGCTATGCCCCTAGCGAAGCCGGCGGGGTGAACCGCGGGCCGTACTGCGCAGCGAGTTCCTTTGCGCGAGCGACGAAGCCGGCCGTGCCGCCCTCGTATCCGACGATGAACTGGTGAACGCCACCGGTCCAGGCCGGGAATCCGATGCCCATGATGGAGCCGATGTTGGCGTCCGCCGTGGTGATCAGGACGTTCTCGTCGAAGCACTTCTGCGTCTCGATCGCCTCGATGAACAGCATGCGGTCGATGAGGTCCTGGATCGGAGCATCGGAGGTTCCGGAGTTGAAGTTCTCGCGGAGTCCGGACCACAGGCCGGTGCGCTTGCCCTCGGCGTAATCGTAGAAGCCGGCTCCACCGAGCTTGCCCTTACGATCGAACTTCTCGACGAGGGTGTTGATGACCTCGCCGGCCGGATCTGCCGGCAGTTCCTTGCCCTCGGCCTTGGCGGCGTCGGCAGATTCCTTGCGGATCTTCTGCATGAGGGTGAGGTTGAGCTCATCCGAAAGCTGAAGCGGCGCAGCCGGGTAACCGGCCTGCATACCGGCCTGCTCGATGGTGGCAGGCTCGACGCCCTCGGCAAGCATGCCGATGGCCTCGTTGATGAAGGTTCCGATGACACGCGAGGTGAAGAAGCCACGCGAGTCGTTGACCACGATCGGCGTCTTGCGGATCGCCTGGACATAGTCGAACACGCGAGCCAGAGTCTCGTCGGAGGTCTTCTCACCGCGGATGATCTCCACCAGCGGCATCTTGTCGACGGGCGAGAAGAAGTGGATGCCGATGAAGTCTTCCTGACGCTTCACGCCGGTGGCGAGACCCGTGATGGGCAGCGTCGAGGTGTTCGAGCCCAGCAGTGCCTTGGGATCGACGATGTCCTCGATCTCCTGGAACACCTTGTGCTTGAGTTCCTGGCTCTCGAAGACCGCTTCGATGACGAAGTCGACGCCGGCGAAATCTGCCGGGTCAGCCGTCGGGGTGATCTTGGCGAGGAGTGCGTCGGACTTCTCCTGCGTGGTCTTGCCGCGCGAGAGTGCCTTGGCCTCAATGCCTTCGGCGTACGCCTTGCCCTTGTTGGCAGCCTCGATGCTGACGTCCTTGAGGACGACGTCGAAGCCGGCCTTCGCGGAGACGTACGCGATGCCCGCGCCCATCATGCCCGCGCCGAGGACGCCGACCTTCTTGATGGTGGACTTCTCGATGCCTGCCGGACGTGAACCGCCGCCGTTGATCGACTGCAGGTCGAAGAAGAACGCCTGAATCATGTTCTTCGCGACGCGGCCGGTCACCAGCGAGGTGAAGTAGCGAGCCTCGATGAGGAGCGCGTTGTCGATGTCGACCTGCGAGCCTTCGACGGCTGCGGCCATGATGGCGCGCGGAGCCGGCATCGGAGCACCCTTGAGCTGCTTACGCAGGTTCGCGGGGAACGCCGGAAGGTTGGCAGCGAATGCCGGGGTGGACGGGGTTCCGCCAGGGATCTTGTAGCCCTTGACATCCCACGGCTGAACGCCGCCTTCGGGGTTGGCCTTGATCCATGCCTTCGCAGCCGGAACCAGTTCTTCTACCGAGCCGACGACCTCGTCGATGAGGCCGACTTCCTTGGCCTGAACGGGTCCACGCTGCTGCCCCTGGAGCAGGACGCCCATGAGCGCGTTCTGCAGACCGAGCATCCGCACGGTGCGCACGACGCCGCCGCCGCCGGGCAGCAGGCCGAGGGTGACCTCGGGCAGGCCGATCTTGACGCCCTTGACGTCTGCCGCGATGCGGTGGTGGGTCGCGAGAGCGATCTCGAGGCCGCCGCCGAGCGCCGCGCCGTTGATGGCGGCGACTACCGGCTTGCCGAGAGTTTCGAGGCGACGCAGGTCTGCCTTGATCTCGACGCTGTGGTTGTAGATCTCCTCGGCCTGCTCGGGGCCGACCTTGATCATGTTCTTGAGGTCGCCACCGGCGAAGAAGGTCTTCTTGCCTGAGGTGATGACGGCACCGGTGATGGAGTCCTTCTCGGCGACCAGGCGGTCGACGGTGGCCTTCATCGACGCGATGTACGCGTCGTTCATGGTGTTTGCGCCCTGGTTGGGATCGTTGATGGTGAGCACGACGATGCCGTCGGCGTCCTGGTCCCAGTTGATGATGTTCTGATCAGTCACTTTGCTTGACTCCTGGTAAGCCTCGTTGGAAGGACGGACGCCGCGTCAGACGCGCTCGATGATGGTGGCAACGCCCATACCGCCGCCGATGCACAGGGTGATGAGGGCGCGCTTGCCGCCACGACGCTCGAGCTCGTCGACCATCGTTCCGGTGATCATCGCGCCGGTTGCACCGAGCGGGTGACCCATGGCGATCGCGCCACCGTTGACGTTGAGCTTCTCGTCCGGGATGTTCAGGTCCTTCTGGAACTTCAGGACGACGGAAGCGAATGCCTCGTTGATCTCGAAGAGGTCGATGTCGTCGACCGTCAGGCCGGCAGCTGCCAGAACCTTCTTCGACGCCGGCGTCGGGCCGGTGAGCATGATGGTGGAGTCGGCGCCGCTGGTGGCGGTGGCGACGACGCGAGCGCGCGGCGTCAGACCCATGTCCTTGCCGGCCTGCTCGCTACCGACGAGCACGAGGGCAGCGCCGTCGACGATTCCCGAGCTGTTGCCGCCGTGGTGAACGTGGTTGATCTTCTCGACCCAGTGGTACTTCTGCAGCGATACGGCGTCGAATCCGCCGATTTCACCGATCACACCGAACGCGGAAGCCAGGCCGGCAAGGTTCTCGGCCGTGGTGCCCGGACGCATGTGCTCGTCGTTGTCGAGGATGGTGATGCCGTTGATGTCCTTGACCGGCACTACCGACTTGGCGAAGTATCCGCCGGTCCACGCCTTGGCGGCGAGGTCCTGCGAGCGCACGGCGTATGCATCGACGTCGTCACGCGAGAAGCCCTCGATGGTGGCGATGAGGTCTGCGCCGACGCCCTGCGGCACGAAGTAGTTGTCGTAGTTGGTGGCGGGGTCGAGCGCCCACGGTCCACCGTCGGATCCCATCGGAACGCGGGACATCGACTCGACGCCACCGGCGATCACCAGTTCGTCCCAGCCGGACCGAACCTTCTGAGCTGCCATGTTGACGGCTTCGAGGCCGGAAGCGCAGAAACGGTTGAGCTGAACGCCGCCGACGGTGTCCGGCAGTCCCGCATCGTTGACTGCAACGCGGGCGATGTCCATTCCCTGATCGCCAACGGGGGTGACGACGCCCAGGATGAGGTCGGAGATCCGATCCTCGTCGAGGTCGGGAAAGCGCACGCGCAGTTCCTGGATCAGACCCGTGACCAGCGAGATCGGCTTGACCGAGTGCAACGACCCGGTCTTCTTGCCGCGGCCTCGCGGGGTACGGATGGCTTCATAAATGAATGCCTCTGTGGTCACTGTGAGGTGTTCCTTCCGTGTAATTCGTCGAACCGGTCTGCAGATCGTCCGCGCCGCCTTCGGTGGTGGCGCATGGCCGAGGTACAGACCTCAGCCCTTTCACTGTAGAACGTGTTCCAAATTCATGGGAAGGACCGAAGCGATCCTGCTAGGTGACCGAGGTGATCCGGTGCGCGAACGCCTGCCCGCTTCGGTTCATTTCGAGAGCGCCCCCGGAAGCACTCACGGCACGATGCGATACGGCAACATCATGTCGTGATCTTCGTGATCGAGTAGATGGCAATGCCACACGTATCCCTGGAGCCGACCGGTGTTACTCGCGTCGTGGTTGCTCATGCCGTGGTTACTCATACCGTGGTGCCCGTTTCCCTGATGCGCCTGATCACCGCCCGTCATCCCACCGCCCATCATCACAGCGCTCGGAAGACGATCGAACATCGCGTCGGGATCGAAACCCAGCTCATCCTCGGTGGGGAATCGCACGATGATCCGGGTGACAGTGCCGCCGTCCACCCTGACGGTGTCCTTCATCCCCGCTTCCCACGGCGCCGGCGCGATCATCGGCCCCGCCTCGAACCCGTCGGGCGACGGAGTCCACTTGTTGCCGATCACCGGCTGCGGATGGCGGATCAAGTACTCCAGCGTCCGCATCGGTGTCCTGCCGAGAATCCGGAAATTCACCAGGTGCAGGTGTATCGGATGCGGGTCCGGCGTGGTGTTGACGATGTTCCACTGCTCGACGGTGCCTTGCCGCGGCCTCTCGACGTCCGTGGTGCTGAACGTCAGGTTGTTCAGCGTCATCTGAGCCGGTGGATTCCGCAGTTCCAGTTGCTGGCTCACTGTCACCGTGCGAATTACCGTCGGCTGCTCCAACGGGGCGAGAACGTCACGTTGTCGGCGCCCACCGCGCAGTTGCGACGGAACACCACCGGTGAATCCGCGCCTGGAGTCGCCGCGGAACCGGCAGAACAGCGGCATCGTCACTTCACCGATGACAGCGGCGGGTAGCGGGGGCGCCTCGTCGTTGCGAAGCTCCACCGTCGAACCCTCCGACAGTCCGGTGAAATCGACGAGGAGGTCGTACCGCTCCCCCGGTGCGCAGCGGAAGGCATTGACCGCGACGGGTGCGTCGAGCATTCCGGCGTCGTTGCCGATGACCCAGAACGTCATCATGTTCGAGAAGTGAAGATTCCACACACTTGCCGACGACGCATTGACGATGCGGAAGCGGTAAAGGCCCCGAGCCACAGACAGTTCCGGCCACACCTTGCCGTTGACCAAGCCAACGTCGCCCACCGCGCCGCCTTCCCACGATCCTTCCGGGATCAAGATGGTGGATCGGCCGTTCTGGGCGCCTGTCGGCGTGAAGATCTTCTCCTGCAGGATCAACGGGATCTCGAATTCCTCGGCCGGCAACCCCAACGGATTTCCCAGTTTGCCGGTGTCGAATTCATCCCTGATCAGATAGTTGCCGATCAGACCGGCGTAGACGTTGAGCCGGGTGATGCCCATCGCGTGATCGTGATACCAGAGGTGGGCGGCTTCCTGACCGTGCGAAAAGTGATGCATCGCAGCCTGTCCCGGCATCACCAGCAGTTCCGGGTGGCCGTCGCTCTCAGGTGAAGTGACTCCACCGTGCAAGTGCAACGACGTCGGCGGGTTCGCACGAAAGTCGGCCTGCATTCCGTGCAGCGTCATATCCATGTCCGCTGCCAACGGATGTCCGGTCAGATCGTTCTCGAACGTCAACATGATCGGCTCGCCGGAATGCGCCTCGACGGTCGGGCCCAGATAACCGCCACCGATCTCTCCGCTGCGGTACGACAGTGCCGGGGACGATGGAAAGTCCCGATGAAAGGCATGTTGCCCCACTTGCGCTGTCAGCGTGATCTCGTTTCCGGAAAGCGTCGACAACGAGGGTAGTTGGTCACAAAACGGCTCGAACTCCGGCGAATGAAAAATCAACGGCGACTCGATGTCCGCGCTCCCGGTTGGAACAGCACTTGCCTTTGTACCCAATGCAACCGCCACCGTGCCGACTGCCGACCCCTTCAGAACCGACCTTCTCGAAACCCCGATACCCATACATACCCCTCCCCATCGAAACGGGTTGCGTTCTCCGGCAAGGAAAACGCAACCCGTCTCTCCACTTCGATCTCGGAAAATCCCCCGTCTACTTTCCGTCGATCGCCTCCAGCACCGAATCGATCAGTGACTGCGGAAGTTTCGACGGCGGAGAGATTTCCAGTTCTCCCGGAGCGCCCGGCATCGTCCAGACAGTTCTGTGCCGAGCGATCGCGAGCTTCTCCCGTGATCCGTCCTGATTGACCTTGAAGTACTCGAACTCGAGGTCGATCCCCCTCTCGTAGAGGGCAGTCAAGGACATCGTGACCAGGACGTCGTCGAACGGCATGACCTCGCGCAGATGCTCAACTCTGGTGTGCACACAACGCAGTTCCCCGAGAGCGCCTCTGGCCGCCATGGCCTCACGCTGAGAACGGGCGAGGAACTTGTCCCGAACCCTCGACTGCCAGATGTAATAGTTACCGAAGTAGATGTTGCCCACGACGTTTCCGTCCTGCATCGTCGTCGAGAACACCTCGGATTCGAGCAGGTACGGATTGCGCGGCACCATCGGAGCCGAGCGGATCAAGGAACCACGATCGACGTCCTTCGGTTGTGTGGGGACAGCGACGTTCTTCGCCCCCGTCGGAATCGTCATCGGCTCGATGAAATCGTGGAAGTACTGCGGCATCGGCCGTGCCGCCACCACACCGTGGGAGAGGATTTCCACCCACGTCGTCTGCATCGCACTCCACCCGATGTGAGTGCGCGTCTCGCCGTCGACCCGGCACCATTCGACATGCAGATTGGTGGTTGCCCGATCCGGACCGGTGAGCTCGGTGATCCAGATCGTCCCCTCGACAATGTCGTCGGTGTACAGGTTCGCATCGATGAACACCTCGGAGTTGTTGGTCACCATGCCCCAACGGCCCGTCGCCATGTCCTCCACGATCTGCTTCGAGATCGGTCCGGTTCCCCTCTCTCGCAAAGCGCCCAACCACAGCGCGAAGCTCGCGAACCCCACTGATCCACCGACGTTGCACGCGTCCCGGAACCCGACGGGGAACCGGATCGACACCGCCGGATAGCCGCTCCGGGCCACCACATGCACGTCGGAGCCGTAGGCCATCGGATCGAACTGCGCGAGAGACTTCGCCGACAACGGGCCGGAGTCGAACTGTGGTGCCGGGCCCTGCGCCGGTTCTTCCGCATCCGCCTCGTCCGAAACACGCTCTTCGGCATCCGCCTCATCGGTCACAAAAGCGAGAATCCGCTCCTCGTTGTCCGTCAACAGAGCCGGAAAAGTCAGAACCACCACGCTTCCCTCGACGCCGCCGCGGAAGGTCACTGCGTCGTCCTCCCTGGCGCCCATCGCCAGAGAAACCGACATCTGCCCTGTGGCCTTTCGGATCGCCTCGGCCGCCGCCCACAGCCTGGTTCCCGCACGATCGAGTGATTCGCCGCCTGCGATCAACTCGTCGAGCAGCGGAATCCGCGCCGAACCCAGAAGCGCCTTCCACTGCACGACGGTTCGGGAGCGAATCGGTTCGATGTCACACCCCTGAGGCCAGTCGCCGGCCGAACTGAGTGACTTGCTGCCGTCGTGCGAGAGCGAGACATCCACAGAGGGCGGAATATCACCGACAACGACGGGCTTTCCGGTTTCCTGCCATTCGATGGCAAAGGCATTACTCATTTGATCACCACATCCTCATCGAGATGAATGTTCACGGCCGCCTCGGCGATCGGTTTCTCCTGCTCGTGGCGTTCCGACTTGGTCAACTCGTGAATCCCCGGGGTGTGCGCGACCACAACCCGCGGGCTCTTCACTCCCAACGCCCGGCTGTGTTGCGCGAGCTTGTCGAGAATGATCTGTGCGTCGCGCGCAGTCGGATCCGCGATTTCCTCAGCCGTAGGACGGCTTTCGTCGTGGGAGAGAATCTGGGAGCGATATCCCTCGAGCTGCATCACCACTCGTCCGTCCTTCACCACCGCCACGTCAGCTTGCATGTGGGTCTCTGTCTGCACCTTGTCGTAGGCGTACGCGGTGAACGAACGAGCCTCGAATCGTCCGTCGTACATGTCGATTCGCGCAATGTTGACCGGAAGGCAGATCTCCCGCGGAACCATGATCTGGCCCGATTGGAGCAGGGAATCGAGGAAATACGGATCACCGAGGAGGTGCTGCTTACGGTCGGCTCGCGAAATAGCACTGAAGAGAATGTGCTCGGAATCGAGGCTCGAGATCTCTTCGAGTCGGCGGAAATCGCCCTCCTGGAACAGCAACCACGAGTAGAGGTCGTCCAACGGATCGATGTCGAGCACCGGTCGCGGCAACTCCTTCTCGAACTCCGGCAGTGATTCGTCCAGCCCGAAGATGAAGTCGGCCGAGAAATGGGGCCGCCCGTACCCGGTCCGTTCGGTGCCGATCGTGACATGCACCCGCGTTCCTGCGGCATCACGATCCTGCTCCACGACGCTTGCCTTGATCTCGACTCTGGTGCCCTCGACCGTGTCGACGACGATCGGTCGATCCAGTTTGATGTCGTCGATGCGGACGCGACCCAGGGTCACGCGTCCCGTGACATACGCCGCCGCCTGCGACATCGCCTCGAGTCCGAACACCGTCGGAAGCAGCGCCGATCCCTTCCAGACATGATCGAGGACAAAGGGATCCGCCGAGGTGGACAACGTCGTCCGGGTCACCAGTTCTACTTGAGGCTCGAATGTCACCACTTGGTCGATGTAGCGCGACACCGCCGGCAGAGCCGGTGCTGCAGGCGCCCAGGTGTCGAGACCGCCGAGTCGACTGGTCACGACGATACGACTCGCCTCGGGTCCGCTGTCGACCAGGCGAAGGAAATGATCCACTCCCGCAGCCGTCGAAATCGGCATGACACCCATCTTCGCGAGGTGGTTGACACTGCCCATGCGGGCGCCCATTCCGGTCTCTCCCCACACGCTGTACGCGAGCGAGAACGTCCGAGTCTTCGGGTGCCCGGCGGCATACCGCACCACCATTTCGTCGAGAAGCTCGTTTCCGTATGCATACCAGCTGTTTCCGGGCATACCTGTGAATCCGATGATGGAAGAGAAGCCCACGAACAGCTTCAAGTCACGATCAGCGAGCGCTTCGACGAAGTTGGCTGCGCCCAGGACCTTAGGTGCAACCTCCTTGAAAGCCGCAGCGCTGTCGACTCTCTCGAACCGCCGCGGAACATTTGCCCCCGCACCGTGGACAAACCCGGTGATCGGCCCCACCTCGACCTCGATCTGGGCGACGACGCCGGCCACCGCCGCGGCATCCGTGACGTTGCAGCGATAGTAGTGAGCGCTCAAACCGGCAGACGTGAAGTCCGCAAGAGTGGAGGCGATTTCGTCGCCCGCTTGTCGCTGAGAGCTTCCGATCAGCACCAGTTCGGCGCCGGTCTTTCGACCGAGGGCCAGAGCACATTGGGCCATGATGCCTTTCGCGCCACCGGTCACGACCACGACATCCGAACTTCCCAATCCGCTTTCGCGGACGGTGTAGTCGTTGGAGGCGAGAACCCGCGGTTGCAGTGCCGTGCGTCCCATCTCGGCGTCGTAAGTCGCGAACACATAGGGTGCAACCGAATCCAACTCGGAGACGACAGTGGCTGCTACCTCCGCGTCCGCAGTCGAGCCGTCGAATCCTATGACGCGCACATCCAGTTCGGGACGCTCGTGATGCACCGAAGCGGTGAAAGCCGCCACACTCGGCACCGGCGCTGGATTGCTCAACTCGACATCGGTGAACTGAACCACTGCCAATGTGGTTCGCGCGCCTCCACTTTGCTGCGCCGGAACTATCTTGTACATGTGTTCGATCCCACGGCGCAAGCCGCTTTCGGTGACGGAATCATCGGTCACGCGCGGCATTACGGCAACCACGTGGTGTGCATTCGCAGTAGTGCTGTCGGAGAATGTGCGAATGTCGACCTGAGCGCCACGACCTCGAAGTTCGGATTCCAACCTTCCGACCAAACCGGCGTCGTCACCGATGACGACAAACGTCGTGTCCGTGAGGTCTCGGACTCCGTGCAACGCTGTCTCGCTCCGAACCTTTTCCAGGGTGTAATCGCGAACCCAGGTGAAGCTGTCGGCTGATATACCCTTTGCCTTCGCCGGCAGCGCCCGCGCAGCCGGCTGCTGCTGCCCCGACTTCTCCTTCGCGGACCGATCGAGCACTTCGATCAGTTCACCCAGGCTGACGTTGACGAGTTCGGCCGGATCCAGGTCACCCTGAACACCCAATCGTGTTGCCACCGTCGCGATTGCATCGGCGGCCTTGATCGAGTCCATGTTCAGGTCGTCCAGAAGGTGGAGATCGACGTCGAGAGACTCCACCGGAAATCCGGTGTCCTCCGCGATTACCTCGAGCAGTATTCGCGACACGTCCGACTGCGCCGAACTCGCTGCTGGAACGGCAGAACCGGGATGCGGTGATGCCGCAAGGATCAGCGATGCTGCTTCTCCGATGGTGGCGTTGGCCAACTCGGCAGGGTCGAGGTCGACAACCTCGAACTGATGTGCAACCTTCGAAATAGCCTCTGCCGCACTGATCGAGTCGAGATTCAGATCATCGAGCAGACGCAGATCCGTCGTGATCGACTCGGCGGGGAATCCCGTCGTATCGGCGAGGATCCTGATCAGCTCACTTTCCACGGACCCAGCGCCCGCGACAGCCGGCTCTTCGACTACCGGAGCCGAAACCGGCGAAGGAGCTTTCGCTGCTACAGATTCGTGGCCGTTGGTGACTGCCCGCGAAGTCGGAGCAGATGGAACAGATGGAGAAGACGGAGAAGTCGCTCCACTGCCTACATCCGCGCGAATGACGTCGACGAGGAAGGTCCCGCGTCGGCTCAGGTAATCGGCCAGCGCCGCAGCCGGATCCCCGCCGGACGTACCAAGTGCGAGCGGTTCGGGAGCAGAGGTAACCGTCAGCTTCGCCTCGGCCAGGTTCTCGATGAATACCTTCTGATCGGCAGGAACGAATTCGCGCACGAACCGGCCGTCGAAAAGTTCGTTCCAGCGGACCTGAGCGCCGTGTACGTACATCGCGGCCAGTGCGACGTTGAAGTCCTCGTCGCGTCCGGACTTGGACGCAACGGGGAAGCAGCGCACGCCGTCGGTCCCATTGATCGCCTTGGTGAGCCCGGTCAGCACACGGCCGGGTCCGACCTCGACGAGCAGGTCCACTTCCTGCGAGATCCCACTTACCGTCTTGACCCAGTCAACCGGTGAGACAACCTGTTTGGTGACCAATTCGCGAAGTGCCAGTGGCGTCTGTACGCGTTCCCCTTCGACACAGGAATACACGGGGCAAGTCAACGAATCGACTTGCTCCTCAACGGGCGCAGTGGACTTCAGCTCCCGTTCGGCCTCGTTCATCATCTCGGAGTGGAAAGCATTCGACACGGCAAGCGCCTGAGCCGACACTCCGCGCGTCTTCGCGATGGCAACCACATCGTCGACCGCGTCTTTGGTACCCGAAACCACACTCTGCGTGGGCGTATTCAGATTCGCGACGGTCGCGTAACCCTTTGCCTCCGCGATGATCGCCTCAGCCGTCGATCGGTCGCAGGTCAGGCTCGCCATTGCGCCGTTTCCACCACCACTGACAGCCATGGCCGCGCCCTTCGCCGCAGCCAAGGTGATCAGCGTCTTCTGGTCGTAAGCTCCGGCCGCGTAGAGCGCAGTCAACTCCCCGAGACTGTGGCCGGCGACAGCACTGGGTGTGACACCCAATCGGCGGAGGTACTCGAACCAGAGCAGCGACGCCAAGGCGACGGCGGGCTGGGTGAACTGTGTCTGGGCGAGGTCCCGCTTCCACTTCGCCAATTCCGCAGCGTCAGCGCTCTTGACCGGGTTCCGCAGAATCCGCGGCGTGATCGCCTCCGCTCCAACTCCCTCCAACCAGCCGTCCGCCTTGGTCGCCAGTTCGCGCGCCCACTCGAAGCGCTCGATCAGCACGCGAGCCATCTCGAGTTGTTGGGATCCCTGTCCAGGGAACAGGAATCCGATGTCGTGGCGGACGCTGTTAGAGATCGAGATCTCGTTGCTCACCACCTTGACCTGGCCGGAAGCTGGAGCGGAGTTCTCGCAGATCACGGCAAGCTGACGCATGCGTTCGGCCAACTGCGCGGGACGTCCGGCCACCACTGCGGCACGGAAGGGCGCGGTCGGCGAGATCACTCGCGAGAGTTTCGCCGAAAAGTCCAGCAGCTCCGCAACACTCAACGGAACCGCCAGATCTGCAACATCCCGCGCTCGGGTCGCCAAGTCCACCGCGGAATCTGCAGAGAGTACAAATACCTCGGTGTCCTGATACGACGCCATCATCGTGCGGACGTCTTGCGAGGGTGTCAGCTTGCTGGACGGTGCATCAGCCGATTCGATCGCGACGTGGCAGTTGATACCGCCGAAACCCATGGCTTGCGCACCGGCACGCATCTTCTCCGACGGATCTCTGATCTCGCCGTTGACAAGCGGAAAGAGTGCCGGTGCTTCGGTTCCGAACGCCGGGTTCGGGTCGGTGCAACCGGCGAGCGGCGGAAGGATTCGTTGATTGACGGCCATGGTCGCCTTGATCAGCGCAAGGATGCCCGACGCCGCCTTCGTGTGCCCGATCAGCGACTTCAGTGAGGTCATGCCGATGCTACGAGCCTCGACTGGTCCGTCCGTCTGCGCGGCCTGCTGGACGCCGGCCAATTCGACAGGGTCCCCGACGGGAGTACCAGTTCCGTGTCCTTCGACAAAGGCAACCTCGCTGGCCGCGAATCCCGCTCCCGAGTATGCGCGACGGATCATTTCGGCCTGAGTTTCGGCGCGGGGCTTGGTAATTCCACCCTTGCCATCGGTAGAGATGCCCCAGCCGCGAATCGTCGCGTACACGTAGTCGCCGTCCGCCCTGGCGTCCTCGAGTCGTTTCAAGGCCACGAATCCGCAACCTTCACCCGGGATGAATCCGCTTCGGCTTGCGTCGTACACGTTCATGTCGCCGCGTGTCAGTGCACCCAAACGGGCGAATCCCACCAGTTCCAAAGGATCCAGGCTGACGTCGACTCCACCTGCCAATACGAAGTCGGCCGCGCCGGACGCCAGCTTTTCGGCTGCAGTCGCCACCGCGAGCATTCCGGACGCGCACGCACCGTCCACGACGTACCCGCCGCCGTTGAAGTCGAGGTAATTGCAGATACGGCCGGCGATCGTATTCGACAACATGCCGGCCAGAGTGTCTTCACTCGGCTCCACCAACGGGCCTTTGTAGACCTCTTCCATCGTCTCGGCGAGAGCATCGGCGACGGAACTGTCCAACTGGCGCGCTTCGGCTGCCACAGCGAGTGCGCGCTTGACGTAAGGCCAACGCAAACGCATCGACCACATCCGGGATTCTTCACCGGTGAGGGAGTTGCCGACGATTGCGGCGCTGCGTCCAGTTGGCACCGATCCTCGGCTGTAGCCCGCGTCCGTCAAAGCCCCGAGTGCTGTTTCCAGCGCCAACCAGTGTGTGAGATCTGTCGACTTGAAGGTTCGCTCCGGTATCCGGCGACCGACCCAGTCGAATTCGAAACCGTCCATGAACGCGCCGCGGTCGGCGTATGTCTTGTCGACGTCGTCAGGGCTCGCGCTCCAGTAGTCGTCGAGCGACATCCGCGACTCGGGAAACTTTCGGAATTGCATCCGTCGCGCGAGGACGTTCTCCCAAAATCCTTGCAGATCATGGGCACCGGGAGACCACATGCTCATCCCGACTATCGCGATCGCGGGATTAGTTGAATCTTCAGTCATCTTACACTTCCTATTTTCGCGCGCATCCACGGGAGACTCAATCGACCGAAGACTAACCACGCGTTCAGCCGTGTGTAAAACGCAGATTCACCTCAAGGCATAAACAAATAACAAAGGTCGTTCAGCTCCGTGAACATGTGTCAGCAATTTGACAGCAATCGATAGTTAGCTGTAACTCGGAGTTACTTATTTGCTTCGTCGCCGGTCAAGCAGTGGTTTGAACATCCGTACCGGACACCGGTTTCAAGGCCACCGTTTTCTCGAGATCGGCAAATGCTCAGTTGAGTGCGCACCGAAATGCCGCAATGCCGAATATGTGGCCAATTCGCCGAATGTCCCAAATTGGTCGATCACCGCAAAACAAACATCCGACAACTATCAATCTGAACATTCGTGGCACACCGAGAATTAGCAACAGCACGCGAATATCGATCAGACAACGAGAAATTCCAGATATTCTTCGGCGACCATCGTCCGAATCGATGTTTCGTTACACCGGAATTGAGCGAACGAATGTGCCAGCAAACCGGCCACACACAATTCAGCTTTGCCGGGCCGAGCCGGTGCCCTTTCGACACGTGCGCACACAAAAGGAACGGCACTTATAACAATTCGATCACACAGTGGTGCCGCGGCATTCCGACAGCCGTTTCACGCGCACGGACCGAGTCGGCAACTCAGCTTTCGAGGCGGCGTGCCCCGAGGACGTCCTTGAGGAGTTCCTTTGCAACGTCCTCGGGATCACGTCTGGCAGTCGGATCAGCGGGCTCAGCCGCCTCCGCGAACATCTCGTCCTCGTCCTCCGGCGTTGCAGGCGGAGGAGTTGCCTCGTAGTCGACCTCAGGAGCAGGGGCCGGTCCAGGGTCTTCCGGATAGTCGGGGGCCTCAGGCGGCGGAATGTCGTCCGAATCTCCGCGCTGGGGCTGCGGGGCCTTGGGCTGCTGCGCTGCACGCTCCTGACTGGGGCGCGAGAAGCGGGGCGCAGCGGCCGGGCGGCTCGCAGCTTCTGTCGCCTTGGGTGCGCTCGATGCTGCCGGCGCTGTGGGCGCACCTTCTTGGTACTCGACTTGCCAAGTGCCACCGAACATCTCGGCAAGGACCTCGCAGATGACCGCCGCGTTGTGCGGTTGCGTCACACGAGCACCCAGGACCGGCGAGCCGTGAGCGATGACCACAACATGTCCACGCACGTCGTGAACCGTCGCAGCGGACAGCATGGCCGGAAGAACCTTGTTTCGTTCACCGACCTTGTTGCGCAAGGTGTTCCACGATTCACGGAGGGTCTCGACTGTGGGGCCCGCCGAGACCGGCGCAGCTTCTGCAGCCGCCGGCTCCTCGTACTCGGGCTCGGGCTCGTAGTCGGGTTCCGGCTCGGCAAGGCCGATCAGCTCTTCCGCTTCGACCGGAGCAGGAGCCGGTGGTTCAACCACAGGAGCTTCAACTATTGGAGCTTCGGCAACCGGAGCTTCAACCACTGGTGCTTCAACCACCGGAGCTTCAACCACTGGAGCTTCCGCAACCGGCGGTTCCACGATCTCGACGGTGGGAGGCTCGACCACGGGAGCTGCCGCTACCGGAGGTTCGACGACAGGAGCCTCGACGACCGGAGCCTCGACGACCGGCGGCGCCGCCGGAGCCGGGGCGGCTGGTTCCGGCCGTGCCTCAGGCTCGGCCTTGCGTTGGGAGGGCCGTTGGAACTTGGAAGCAATCTCCGGTTCGAGCGGCGGCACAGTCGGTGCCGGCGTTGCTGCCGCGCGAGGGGCAGCGGCAGCCGCGACTCCGGCAGCCGGAAGACCTTGTTCCAGGCGCTCGAGCCGCTGCAACACAGCCGACTCGGTGTCGGAGGCCGAAGGAAGCAGCATTCTCGCGCACATCACTTCGAGCAGCAGCCGCGGCGCCGTCGCCCCACGCATTTCACTGAGACCAGCGTGGACGGTTTCGGCGAAACGGGTGAGCGTGGCCGGGCCGACTCGCTGAATCTGTTCACGCATCGTGACCAGCTCGGCCTCCGGCGCATCGACCAACCCTCGTTCGCTGGCATCGGAGACTGCCTGCATCAAAATGAGATCGCGTAGACGTTCGAGGAGATCGAGCGCGAATCGGCGTGGATCGTGACCGGCGTCCATCACCCGATCGACAGTGCCGAACAAGGCGGCTCCGTCACTGGCAGACAGGGCGTCTACTGCTTCGTCGATGAGCGCGACGTCGGTGACTCCGAGAAGAGAGAGCGCCCGCGGATACGTGACACCTTCTTCGCCGGCTCCCGCGAGCAACTGATCGAGGACACTCAACGAGTCGCGAGGCGAACCGCCGCCAGCCTTGATGACCAGGGGATAAACAGCAGGCTCGACCGGTACGCCTTCCTGGGCGCAGATCTTTTCCAGGAGTCCGCGCATGGTCGACGGCGCCAACAGGCGGAACGGGTAGTGGTGTGTACGAGAACGGATGGTCGGGAGAACCTTTTCCGGTTCCGTCGTCGCAAAGATGAAGATGAGGTGCTCCGGCGGCTCTTCGACGATCTTGAGCAGCGCGTTGAAGCCCGCCGCCGTCACCATGTGTGCCTCGTCGATGATGAAGACGCGGTAGCGAGAAGCGGCGGGGGCGTGGAACGCCTTGTCTCGGAGTTCTCGGGTGTCGTCGACGCCACCGTGACTTGCGGCGTCGAGTTCCGTCACGTCCAGGTTGCCTGTGCCGCCCGGGCCAAGCGAAACGCACGAGTCGCATACATCGCACGGCGTCGACGTCGGTCCCTGCTCACAGTTCAGCGAACGCGCCAGGATTCGCGCCGACGACGTCTTTCCACAGCCGCGCGGGCCGGAAAACAGATAGGCATGGTTGATGCGTCCGGTGTCGAGGGCCGTGCTGAGCGGTGCGGTGACATGCTCCTGCCCCACCACCTCGGCGAAGGACGCGGGTCGATACTTCCGGTACAGGGCCACGCGCAAAGACTACCGGCGACCCACGACAGGTGATCCGGTGCGGGTGCAACGCCGACTTCTCCCGAAACATGTTCGCAACACAATCGCAGTGCGGAGGAAACCGCACGCACCCATCGTGGGTTCCGTGCACGCGGGCTGGTCCGCATGCGTGAGGAGAAAACTGTGCCCGCCACCATCGATGCCGGAGCAACTGCCTGGTTGCTCGTCAGTACTGCACTCGTACTTCTGATGACGCCAGGACTCGCGCTCTTCTACGGCGGCATGGTCCGCTCGACCGGCGTGCTCAACATGATCATGATGAGCTTCGTCTCCATCGCACTCGTCACGGTCGCGTGGTTGTTCGTGGGCTACAGCCTCGTGTTCGGCGACGATCACGGTGGCATCATCGGCGGACTCGAACACATCGGCATGGCGGGCATCGACCCGTCGACCGTGCACGGGAATGTCCCGGAAGTGTTGTTCGCAACCTTCCAATTGACGTTCGCAATCCTTACTGCAGCACTCATCAGTGGTGCGATCGCCGACCGCGCGAAGTTCTCCGCCTGGATGATCTTCGTCCCCATCTGGTCCTTGCTCGTCTATGTCCCCGTCGCTCACTGGGTGTGGAATCCGCAGGGATGGCTCGCCCAGATGGGCGCACTCGACTACGCCGGTGGCCTCGTGGTCGAAATCGTGTCCGGAGCGTCAGGCCTGGCATTGGCACTGGTCCTCGGCCAGCGGATGGGTTTCAAGGCCGAGTCGATGCGTCCGCACAATCTGCCGTTCGTCCTGCTCGGCGTCGGTCTGCTCTGGTTCGGTTGGTTCGGATTCAACGCCGGGTCGGCCCTTGCGGCCGACGGTATGGCCTCGCAGATCTTCCTCAACACACTCGTCGCCGGCTGTACCGGACTACTCGGCTGGCTGTTCGTCGAGCAGAACCGTGACGGACACCCCACGACGTTCGGCGCAGCTTCGGGCGTCGTCGCCGGTCTGGTCGCGATCACCCCGTCGTGCGGAACGGTGAACATGTTCGGTGCGCTCGTCATCGGTCTGATCGCGGGCATCGTCTGCTCGTACGCCGTGGGATGGAAGCACAAGCTCGGCTACGACGACTCCCTCGACGTCGTCGGCGTGCACCTCGTCGGCGGAATCGTCGGCTCGTTGCTGATCGGACTCCTCGCGACGGCCGTGATGACGGGCGGTCCGGAAGGTTTGTTCTTCGGCGGTGGATTCGCGCAGCTGGGCAAGCAGTTCGTCGGTGTCGTCGTGGTCGCGCTCTATGCCTTCGGTGTGACCTACGGTCTCGGAAAGCTCATCGACAAGACCTTCGGCTTCCGTATTTCGCGTGAAGACGAGGCCCGCGGAATCGACGTTGCCCTGCACGCGGAGTCCGCCTACGAGCACGGAGTCCTCGGCCACGGTCCGATCGGCGGACAGAACCCGAGCCCGTTCCTCCAGCGTCAGCGTGAGGAACGGGAGAACCGCGAGCGGGACTGACCGCCGTCACCGGTTTGCGATTTCCTCCATCAGGATCGGAACGCCGACATTGCAGGAGTGAATCCCGACGACGGTGGTCAGTTTCAGCACCTCGAGAATCTCCTTCGGGGTCACTCCCATGTCGAGTGCAGCGCGAATATGGCGTCGTACGCCGGGTGCGTACATGTGTGTGCTCGCCGCATCGACGGCTATGCACAGCAACTGGATCACCTGAGGTGACAGCACCCCGCTGTTCCAGGGCTGCATTGCTGTCTTCATGTACAGCTCGGTCCACTCGGGATCCAGCTCCGAAAGTCCGTCCCACAACGGATTCCAGCCACCCGAATCCTTCATAGCCTGGGTCACGGGAAAAGCTTCACTTGCTCGAACGTCAGTCATCGATCTCCTCAGACAATCGAAAATGCTTGATTCAGTTCACGTTTGAGAATCTTTCCGGTTGCCGTCATCGGCAGCGACGGCACGAACTCGATGCGGCGCGGATATTTGTAGGCGGCCATCTGTTCCCGCGACCATTCCACGAGATCCGATTCGGAGATCTCTTCACTCGGCTCTCGGATCACGAATGCGACAACTTCTTCGCCGAGGCTCGTGTCCGGCACCCCGACGACAGCGACGAGTGAGACGGCTGAATGGGTGAGCAGAACCTCTTCGATTTCGCGTGGGTAGACGTTGAATCCGCCCCGCACGATCATGTCCTTCGCGCGGTCGACGATGTAGTAATTTCCGTCGGTATCGACCCGTGCCAGATCCCCGGTGCGAAACCATCCGTCGCACATGACTTCCGCCGTCGCCTCGGGTCGGTTGAAATAGCCCTTCATGACGTTGTGCCCGCGAATGGCCAACTCACCCACTTCATCGGGGCCGGTGATCGTACGCCAAGAGTCATCGACAAGCCGCGCTTCGACGCCCCAGATCGGCACGCCGATCGAACCGGGCCGGGGGTCGCTCTCCGGGTCACTGAACAAGGCCAACGGAGAGGTCTCGGACAACCCGTACCCTTCGAGGATCTGAACACCGAAGCGTTCCCTGAACTGTGTCAAGATTTCGACGGGAAGCGCTGCACCACCGGAGATCGCGCACCGCATGTTCTGTGCAACGGTCTCGATATCCACCCCGGATTTCACTACCTCCTCCAGCACGCCGAGCAGTCCCCAATACATGGTCGGGACGCCCGCGAAGACCGAGATCTTTTCGCGTTCCATGATCTCGAGTGCCGCGGTCGCATCGAAGCGCGGCATCAACACCAAAGTGGCACCGACGCAGATTCCCGCATTCATGGTCACTGTCTGGCCGAACGAGTGGAACAACGGCAAAGTCAGGAGATAACGCTCATGCATGGACGGAACGCTCTCGAACAACCGGTTGGTCGACAGTGCATTCAAGACCATGTTGCAGTGAGTGAGTTCGGCGCCCTTGGGCTTTCCGGTCGTGCCGCTGGTGTAGAGAATGACCGCGGTGTCCGTCGGTTCACGAACAACCGCGGCTGCAGGCGTTTCCGTGCCGGACACGGATGCCAGTGCTTCGCCTAGAGTCTCGACTCCGAGGGTCGACGACGGTGCACCCGGCTCGGTGCTGATCACGATCAGGGCCGAACAGGTCTCGCTCTGCTCGAACCCGGCGATGGCGTACTCGGCGATCGGTAATTCGGGACTTCCCTCGAAACAGAAGTACAGCTTCGCTTCCGAATCAGCCAGGTGATAGGCAATTTCGCGCCCCTTGAGCAGGATGTTCAGAGGAACGACGACGCCACCGGCCTTGAGAATGCCGTAGTAGACGATCGGGAACTCGAGAACGTTCGGGCAGGACAACGCCACCTTGTCACCTGGCTCGACACCCCGCGAGACGAGCAGATGGGCGATGCGATTCGCGTAGGCGTCGAACTGCGCATACGTCAGCCTCGCTTCTCCGAGAACCAGCGCATCCCGTTCCGGGTATCGCCGGGCCGAATCTTCCAGCAGAGCAGCAAGATCAAGCATGACTGTGTTCCTCCTGCGACTCGGAATCCGTGGTACGAGACGAGGCGGCGTGCGACACCGACTCGAGCAGTTCCCACACCAATGATTCCGCCCGCGGCCAATACCCGTATCCGGACGCCGGATTGAGATGTCCGACCTCACCCAGATCCAGCAACCGACTCCCCCATCCTTCAGCCAAACCCACAACTCGGCGATACCCGGCGAGCGGATCGTTCCGACTCGCCGCGACCGTGCTCGGAAAAGGCAGACGCTGACGCGGTATCGGTAGCCACCCGTTCCGATCGAGCTCCTCGAGAGACGGATAGGACTCGGGTAGAGGAAGTTCGAGATCCGCCGGCGTGACCAGAAGTGCGCCGGCAACATCTCGATGATGCGCCCTCGCCCAGTGGGCAACTGTCATGACTCCGGCGCTGTGCGCGACCAGGACCACCGGGCTGGAAACACTTGTCAACACCTCGTCCAATGCCGCAACCCTGGCATCGCGACTGAGCTTGTCGGTCTCGAGGGGAGGAACCGTCAGAACGTTGCCGAGTCTGCGCGCGAGGTGAGTCTGCCAATGATCCTCGACATGATCGCGCAGACCGGGAACTATTACTACCGTAGGTGATTCATCCATCAGGAACTCCGAACTTCTGCTACTTCAGTGGCGCCGGGGATCTCGGGCCGATTCTGCAACGTCGCCAGCCGCCTCATCCCGGCGGGATAGGCACGCTTGCCGGCTACCAACGCGAGGGCCGCGACGACATAGACGAAGGGCGAAAGCTGTAGAGCGCCGAGAAGACCCAGGTGATCGGCGAGGATGCCGACCACGAAGGGACCGAGCGCCAGCCCAAGAAGGTTGTTGGCAACGGTGAGCGTTCCCATGGCCGACGCTCGAATCGAGTGATGGGTAAGGTTCGCGACCATAGCTGCCGTCGGCCCCGACGAACCGGCGGAGAAGAATGCACCGATACCGAGCAATACGAGTTGCGCTGTCCCCGTATCCAACCGGAGCCCGATACTCAGCGTCACCAACGAGATGGCGCAGTAGACGATGGCGGTGGTCCATTTCCGCGCCGAATCGTCGCGGCTGAATCTATCTGTGATGAACCCGCACACCACCATCCCACTTCCGACCAGGAGGACGAACACGGAAGCCGTGACGCCGGCCTTGTCCGGGGCCAAATCGTAGTAGCGATTGAAGAAGCTCGGCAACCACGCCAGAAGTACAGCGGCGGTGAACATCTGGAGACCACCACCGATGTAGGCGAACAACACGGCGGGATTGGTGAACAGCGAGGACACCGGCGCACGAAAACCGTCGTGTCTCACCGCTTCCCCGGCGGCATCCGGCGCTGCCTCGACGGCGTAAGCGGTGAGCTTCTTCTCGGTGACGAGGGCACGGAACAGCGCAACCAGAATCAGACCGAAGATCGCCATGGCGGCAAAAGACCACCGCCAACTGAACTGGACTGCGATGAACCCACCGATTGCCACACCGATGACCGAACCGAACGATCCACCGGCCATGAAGGCACCGGCAAGAGCTGCGTGCACGCGGGGCGCAAACACACTGAGGACCACGGCGATACCCACGCTGCCGTACGCCGCTTCACCGACACCTACCAAGAATCGGGCGCCCAACATCTGTTCGTAAGTCTGAGCGATTGCGCACAGCAACGTCGCGACACTCCACAACACCGCCATCAAGATCAAGCTCTTGACGCGGCCCCAGCGGTCCGCGAGCAGCGACAACGGGAACGTCAACAGCCCGACCATCAATGCCACCACGCTGCTCAGGGAGGCGAGGTGCGAATCGGAGAGATCCCAGTCCGCTTTCAGGATCGGGAAGACTGCACTGAGCACCTGCCTCGACATGTAGTCCGAGAGCAGAAGACCGAAAGCCAGGGCGAAAACGATCCACGGGTATAACTTTCGTCGTCCGCCGATTCCGAGCGCGGTGTCCACACGTGGCGTGGCGGGAGCTTGCAGTCCCATGACTCTCCTAGAAGTACTCGAGGTAGACGGGGGGATTCGGGGGTACGAACCGTCGCGGTTCGTACCCCCGGAACTGTTGTACGAGAGGGTGCGAACTCAGGCGTGCTGCGTGAATCCCAGCTGGCCGATCCGGCGGTTGGGCGCGTAACCCAGCTTCGCCAACGTCTCGTCGGTGTCGGCATACGTCTCACCGATCCGGTAGATGTCCCGAGCTTCCTTCGCGGTAGCCACCTCGCGGCCCAATTCGCCTGCAATGCGCACCAACTGCTCGATCTGCTGCACCGACGTCATCTTCTCGCCCTTGCGGCCCCAGATGGTGTCCTCGTTGCCGCAACGAGCGTGCAAGCCCATCGCGATGGCCATCGTGTTCACCGGCAGGACGCTACGCATCAGCGTTTCCAGCGTCAGGCACGCACCGTCGGGAACACGCTGGACGAAGTTCATCATGTTGTACGGGTTGGGGCCGTCGAAGCCGCCGCCGATTGCGACCCACGTGAGGTTGACCGGACCCGTGTAGATGCCGCGTCGGATCAACCGCTCCACCGTTTCGAGCTGCGGAATACTGGACAACTGGAAATGCGGCTGGATTCCGGCGGCCTGCAACCGGCGCAGGTGCTCTGCCACCCACTCCGGACCGGCGGGCACGGTCATTTCCCGATACGTATCGGCCAATTCCGGACGTTGCATCGACGTACCCGCGATGTCGTCGTCGGTCATCAGTTCCATGATGTTCATCTGGCTGGTGTTGATCGCGATCGTCACCTGGTCGGGAGCCGGCTCCAATTCCGCCAGCATGTGACGCACGTCGTCGGACAACCACTTCGCATCGGCGCCTTCCCCCTCCGGGGCAAACGAAATCGAGCCGCCGACCTGCAGAATCATCTCGGGAACGGCCTCACGCAAGCGGCCGAGAAGCTCGTTGAACTTCGACAGTCGCTTCGAGCCCTTGCCGTCGAGTTCACGCACGTGGATGTGGAGAACGGTGGCACCGGCGTTGAAGCAGTCGACGGCTTGCTGGACGTGCTCGTCCATCGACAACGGGAGGTCTTCCGCAAAATCGTCCGGCTCCCACTCCGGTCCGTAGGGAGCAACGGTGATGACAAGCTTGTCCTGGGTTTCGGGGAACAGTGAATCGTCGTGGAAATGCATAGTGTGACTCCGATCGAGTGAATGAATTATCTTCGGGGCTGGGAAGAGAGATCAGAACGGTGCGTCGCCGATGATTCCGGCGCGCTCCATCTTTCGAACCGCGGGCCAGTAGTCCTGCACCGCGTAATGCTGTGTCGACCGGTTGTCCCAGATCGCGACGCTGTTCTCGGTCCAGCGCCACCGAACCTGATACTCGGGAATCTGGGCCTGACTGGCCAGGTAGGTGAGCAGGTTTCCGGCACCGGGGGCGTAATCGATTCCGTAGCGGACGTTCTCGGGCGTGTGATAGTTCACGAGGTGTGTGGCGAACGAATTGACGAAGAGAATCTTCTCGCCGGTCTCCGGATGTGTTCGTACCACGGGATGTTCGGCGTCAGGAAAGCGTTCCTTCAGCTGGTGCCGCTGATCGATCGGCATCCGAGCGCCGAAGGTCGACTCGATACTGTGCCTGGCACGCAGATCCTTGATCTGCTCCTTGACCCGCGCCGGCAGATTCTCGTAGGCGAGTGCCATGTTCACCCAAATCGTGTCGCCGCCGACCGGAGGTGTTTCCACACAACGCAATACACATCCCATGGGCGGGTTCACGCGCCAGGTGGCGTCGCAGTGATACGCATTCTCGAAATGCTCCGGCGGGCTGTCCAGGTCTTTGTAGATGCGGACCAGGCCCGGGTGGTCGGGGTCGCTGCCCAGGGCCGGATGATCCTCGAGCTCACCGAATCGCTGGGCAAGCTCTACGTGCTCGGCTTTGGAGAAGTTCTGGTCGCGAAAGAACAGAACCTTGTGTTCGAGCAGCAATGCCTTGATCTGGGCAAAGAGTGCAGCATCTCGCGCGACCTCGCCAAGATCCACCCCGGACAACTCTGCCCCGATCGAACAGGTCAATTTCTCGACGTGGATCATGCTGGTCGACGAGGGAAGGTTTTCTGTCAACGTTGCGGTGTTGGTCATGACAATTCCTCTGGGAAGTGCTGTTTCGGTTCAGACGGAGAAGACGGAGGAACCGATACTGCGACCGGACTCCATGTCGTGGTGCGCACGCACCGCATCTTCGAGGGGGTATCGCTGGTTGATCTCGATCTTGATTCGCCCGGATTCGACGTGTGAGAACAGTTCGCCCGCCAATTCGGCACGTTCCTCGGGATCCGCGATGTAATCGGCAAGTGCCGGACGTGTGAGGAAGAGAGATCCCTTGACGGCCAACTGCATTGCCTGAATCGGCGGAGTCGGCCCGGACGCCGTTCCGAAGCACACCAGCAGCCCGCGCCTGGCAAGGCAATCGAGAGAGATGTCGAACGTGGATTGCCCGATACTGTCGTAGACAACCGGCACGCCGACGCCCCCGGTGATCTCCTTGACACGCGCTACGACGTCCTCGCGGGTGTAGATGACGACTTCATCGCACCCGTGAGCTCGGGCAACGCTCGCCTTCTCGTCGCTCGACACCGTTCCGATCACTTTGATTCCCAACAGTTTTGCCCACTGGGTGAAGATCAGTCCAACCCCGCCCGCCGCAGCATGCAGCAACACGGTGTCTCCCGCTTTCAACGGGTAGATGCGACGCAGAAGGTAGGCGGCAGTCAGTCCTCGCATGGTCATGGCGGCCGCGGTGTCGAAGGCAATGCCGTCGGGTAGCGCGATCAGGTCGGACGACGCCATGATCCGCTCGGTGGCGTACGCACCCAGCGGACTGCCGGTGTAGGTCACACGGTCCCCCACTGCAAAATCGACTACTCCCTCGCCGATCTCTTCGACCACACCGGCGCCCTCAACGCCCATCCCGGCAGGCAATTGCGCAGGATAGAGGCCACTTCGAAAGTAGGTGTCGGCGAAGTTCAACCCCACCGCTTCATGACGAACCCGAACCTCTCCGGCACCGGGTCGTCCTACCTCGATCTCTTCCCAACGCATGACGGACGGTGTGCCGATCTCGTGGAACCGAATGGCGTTTGCCATCAATGCTCTCCAATTCTGTGGGCGGGCTCGACTCGATTACGGTCGAGCTGTATTCGTACGCAACAACTTCCAGAAGTCGGTGCTCGACTTCGCGGTCGTGCCGAACTGATGTGAACAAAACTATGTGAGATCCGGCTCACATGCTTAACTTGACGAGACACACAACACAACATTTCGGGACATCGAGTAAAGGGGGCCCTATGAAGCCACTCGCCCGCTACGCGTCACTGAACCGATACGTCGACCTGTGCCGAACAGTGGACGTGGACGCTGTGGCCCTCATGAGAAGTGTCGGCCTGAGCCCGGCAAGCCTGGCGAACCCCGACCAATGGGTACCGGCCGCCTCCATTGCATCGCTCCTGGAGCGATCGGCAGCGGAGTCCGGACACGAAGACTTCGGGCTTCTACTCGCCGGCCTGCGTCGACTGTCCAATCTCGGTCCCCTCAGCTTGGTCATCAGGGAAGAACCAGACGTCAGGAGCGCGCTCGACGTATTGATGCGATACGAGCACACGTACAACGAGTCATTGCGCATCCGATTGAACGAGGTCAACGGACTCGCCACCCTGCGAATCTCGCTCGAGGTCGGCGAACCGGTCGACACCAGACAGAGCGTCGAACTCGCAGTCGGCGCGACGCTGCAGATCCTGCGAAGTTTCCTGGGTTCTCGATGGCATCCGGTCAGCGTGGGATTCACGCACAATGCCCCGAAAGATACGAGCACGCATCGACGAATCCTCGGCGACACCGTGGAATTCGATCACGAATTCACCGGAATCGTTTTCTTCGCCGCCGACCTGGATGCGGCAAACCAACTGTCCGACGAGTTGCTCCGGCCGTACGCTCGCCAGTTCCTCGACTCACTTCCCGCATCGGAAACCTCCGACACCCTCAGCCGCACCAAGGAATTGATCGAAGTTCTGCTTCCGACCGGCCGCTGCTCTGTCGAGCAGGTGGCACGAAGCCTCGGATTCGACCGGCGGACACTGCACCGTCATCTCGCCGAATCCGGAGATACGTTCACGGCCGTTCTCAATTCGGTCCGAAGCACCCTCGCGGAACGATTTGTCGCCAACCCTCGCTATTCATTGACCGAAGTGGCGGTGCACTTGGGGTTTTCGACGCAGGGTAGTTTCTCGCGCTGGTTTCGCACTCAGTTCTCGACGAGCCCGAGCGCATGGCGGACTCAACGCTCGATCAGCTGACCAGCACGACTCCGACGTAGGCGATCGTCGCCACCCACACGGTGGAAATCGCGGCCAGAACGAATGGTCGGGCGCCCACTCCACGAATGACGCTCAGCCGCACCCCCAGCCCGAGAGCGAACATCGCAGCAGCCAACAGCGCCGTCTGCACGGTCTTCGCCAATCCGAGAAGCTCATTCGGCAACATTCCGGTGGAGCGCAAACCCATGCAGCCGATGAATGCCACGACGAACAACGGAATCAGCGGGGGCCGCTTGGTGTCGGTGTTGTCGACCATCGTGCGTTGCCGAATGCTCAGAAACGCCATGACCGGCGCCAACATCAATACGCGCGCAAGTTTCACCACGGTCGCGACACCCAACGCGGTGGCGCCGAGAGCGCTGCCGGCAGCCACTACTTGTGCCACTTCGTGGATCGACCCACCGGCCCACATGCCCGCATCGATCTCGTTCATACCGAAAGCATCGGCCAGCAAGGGGATCGCCGGAATCATCAGAGTTCCGAAGATCACCACCAGCGCTACAGCGGTCAGCAACTCTTCCTCTCGCGCATTCACCACACCGTCCGCAGCAGCCACAGCGGCTGCGCCACAGATCGAGAAGCCGCAGGCAATCAGAATCCTCTGCGACCAACTCAATCCCAGAAGCTTTCCGGCATACATGGTCCCGGCGATACCGAGGAACACTATCGCCACCACAACGGCGATCACTCCCCAACCCAAACCGACGATGTCGGAGAACATCAATTGCAGCCCGAGCAGAGCGATACCCACCCGAAGTAGCCGTTTCGCCGAGAATGCCAGGCCAGGTTGGAATTTCGCCGGCAAAGAGACGGTATTCGCCAACACCGCACCCGCCACTATCGCAATCAGCAACGGACTCACGGCGGAGGTGAACTGACCGGCTATCAGCGCGACCGTGGCCCCCAAGGCGCACAACGCAACTCCGGGCACCAATGCAGCCACACTCGACCACCGTCGTACTTCTGACGAAGGGGCGACTGCGGGTTTCTCGGCCACGGACTTCACATCACGGTTCACTCATCCAGCGTCCTTGAGCCACCATCGCTCCGGTAGGGCGATTTCTACCATCACGACATATCAGATCGATATGGAATAGATGCTGGGTATAGCCTGTCTGCATGACCAGAAGGTGGCCCGACCTCACCACACTCGAGCTACTCGTCGGCATCGATGATCACGGAAGCCTCAGCGCTGCAAGCCGTCTGGCTCACATCGCACAACCGAATGCCAGCCGCGCCGTCAAAGCCCTCGAGCGGCAGCTCGGGATGCCACTCATACACCGAAGGTCGACGGGGGCGACTTTGACTCCGCAGGGGACCGTCATCGTCCACTGGGCGCGCCGCGTCCTCGCCAACTCGAAGCAGCTTCTCGACGTCGCCGAAGGGATGCGGACCGAACGATCCGCGGAATTGACCGTGTGTGCCAGCATGACCGTCGCCGAACATCTGATCCCGGCCTGGCTCGGCGTCTTTCGATCACTGCATCCTGGTGTCACCGTCCACCTTCAGGTCTACAACTCGACACGCGTACTCGAAGCCGTCGAAGTAGGAATGTGTGACCTCGGATTCGTCGAGTCACCGACCGTTCCGAAGAGCCTGCCCAGCGTCACCGTCGCGCGTGACTCGCTGGTCGTGGTCGTTCACCCGGATCATCCATGGGCGCGTCGACGAAAGCCGCTGACCGTCACCGAACTGGCAGCGACACCGCTGCTGGTGCGTGAGCCCGGATCGGGAACCAGAACGACTCTCGACCTGGCGTTACACGAATACGAGCGCGGTGCACCGTTGTTGGAACTGGGTAGTTCGGCCGCGATTCGAACCAGCGTGCTCGGTGGCGTCGGCCCGGCGGTACTGAGCACGCTGGCCGTCGAGGACCAGGTGAAGCAGGGAGAACTTCGGGTCGTAGCCGTCGAAGGCTTGGAACTCGACCGATCCCTGCGTGCAGTGTGGCGCCCGCCGCGTCAGCTCGAGGGCCCCGCAGGCGACCTGATGAAAGTAGTGCGTGCGAGCGGGTCCCGGAAATCCTGAAAGCGGCTACTTCTTGTCGGCCTTCGCTGCCGCCTTTGCGGCCTTCTTGAACTCGCGGACCTCGAGCAAAGACTGTTCGTCGACCACGTCTGCAATCGAGCGCCTCGAGCCCTCGAGCCCGTAGTCGCCGGCCGCTTGGCGCCAACCTTTCGGCTCGACGCCGATCTGTTTTCCGAGCAACGCCAGGAAGATCCGGGCTTTCTGATCCCCGTAACCGGGTAGGGCTTTGAGCCGCTTCAGCACTTCCTTGCCGTCGGGATTTCCCGAAGTCCAGATCGCCGCGGTGTCGCCGTCGTAGTTCTCGACGATGAACTGGCACATGAGCTGGATACGCTCGCCCATCGACTTGGGGAATCGGTGCACAGCCGGAGGCTCGGCACAGATGGCGATGAACTCGTCGGTGTCCATGTCGGCGATACGCCTGACGTCGATACCGCTGAGCCGATCCGCCAGCTTCTTCGGACCTAGGAAGGCCGTTTCCATCGGAACCTGTTGATCGAGAAGCATTCCGATCAACAACGCCAACGGGTCCTCGGCCAGGAGGGCATCAGCTTCGGGGTCACCGACAAGGTTCAGTTGAAGTGCCATGAGTCCGATACTGCCACGTCAGGCGGCAGTTATGACCGACGCCGACGCATCCGGAGCCGGAATCTTCCACTTCTTCCAGCCGAAGAGAACCAACGTCGAGACCGCGGCAAGCGTGAAGACCCAGAGGTAGACGCCGACGGTCGGAATCCGCAGATACTCGGGCGGCACGAACATGAACAGGCCCATTCCGACAAAGCGATCCGTACCCGGAATGACCGACGGGTCCCACCAAGTGTGAGACCAGTTCAAGACTGGGAGCAGGAAAACGAACGGCGCCACCCACGCCCAGCGCTTCTTCGACACCATCGCGTAGTGCGCGGCGAGGACGACCAGCGGGACGAACCACACCCAGTGATGACCCCACGAGAACGGCGAGACAGTGGTCGCAGTCAACCCCGTCATGGTGAGGCCGAGCAATTTCTGGCCGTGCCGGTGAGCAATCCACGCGGCACCGAGTCCGAGGCATACCGCCAGCGCACTGAAGACGAGGACCAGGACCCGCGACGGCGTCGGAGTGTGAGTGAGCTGAGCGATCAGACCGGACACGGACTGGTTGCTCGGAGCATCCGTCGGTCCGACGCGTTCGCTGTCGACAAGAGTGCCGGTCCAGTACTTGTACGCATCGTTGTAGATCACGACGAAACCAATCGCGACGGTCGCCGCGAACGTCACGACGGCCGTCACCAACGCACGCCATTGACGAGTGATGAAGAGGTACGCCCAGAAGAAGGCCGGAGTGAGCTTCACGCCGGCGGCGATGCCTGCCCCGATTCCTCGGAGCCGACTCTTCTCGTCCCGACCGAGGTCCCACACGATCAAGAGCAGCAGGAAGATGTTGATCTGCCCGAGCCAGAGCGTCGTACGTATCGGTTCCATGAACAGAAAGATCGTGGTGGCCAACGCACTGACGGCGTACGCCTTCACGTCGAGCCGATAACCGAGGTACTTCCAGCACAACACGATCACTGCGAACAACGCAGCGATGTTCAAACCCGTCCACACGACAATCGCCTGTTTGAACGAGAGCACCGCCCACACCGTGAACAGCAAAGCCGCAAACGGGGTGTACGTGAACATCATCCCTTCCAGGACTGGCCCGTCGTACAACGGAAGGCCCTGAACCACAACGCTGCCGCCGTGGCGGTAGACGTCGAGATCGAGGAAATTTTCGAAGATCCCCCAGTACCGCGTATTCATCGGCACGGCGAAAAGAACCATCAGCACGGACGCGACTGCCAGAACACCGAGCACAGAGAATCCGAGAACACCGACACGGAGACTGCGTCGCGGTATGTCAGCTTCGATGACCGACTCTGATTTCGCGGTGTGCGCCTCGAAAGAAGGCCCATCCGAAGCGTTGATCGCGCCCGTCACTACAACCTCCGGGATTTACACCCTATGTCGGGAATTGATGCTCCGAACGGTACAAGACGAGACCGAAAAGTACCGACCGGGCACGCCGCTTCGAGAACTCAGATCTCGGAGAGACGCGATTCGGTGGCTGCGAGCAGGACACACGTCGCCACGCCGTCCATGGCAACTTCGAGTTCAGCCGTGGACGGGAAGCTTGGGGCCAACCGGATGTTCCGGTCGTCCGGATCCGTGCTGTACGGGAAAGCCGATCCGGCAGCGGTGAGCGCGATACCCGCGTTCTTCGCCAGTTCGATGACGCGCTTGGCCGTGCCGTCGACCACGTCGAGGCTGATGAAGTATCCGCCCTTCGGCTCCGTCCAGGACGCGACCTTCGAAGCACCGAGACGATCCTCGAGGATCCGCAGTACGAGCTCGAACTTGGGTGCGAGGAACGCGCGATGCTTCTCCATGTGCGCACGAACGCCGTCGACATTGCCGAAGAAACGCAGGTGGCGAAGCTGATTGACCTTGTCAGGTCCGATGCTCTTCTTACCCAGGAACTTCTGGTACCAGGCAAGGTTTTCCGCCGAGCTACCGAAGAAGCTCACACCAGCGCCGGCGAAAGTGATCTTGGACGTCGACGCGAACACGAGCGGACGGTTGGGGTGTCCGGCCTCCGCTGCCATCGAGAGAATGTCGTAGGAAGGTGCGGTCTCGCCGACAAGTGGATGCACGGCATACGCGTTGTCCCAGTACAGGCGGAAGTCCGGCGCGGCCGTCGGCATCGACGCGAGCGTCCGGACAATTTCTTCGGAGTACACGGCACCGGTGGGGTTCGCGTAAACCGGAACCGCCCACATGCCCTTGATCTGCGGATCTGACGCAACAAGTTCGGCGATCTTGACGACATCCGGGCCGTCGTGGTTCATCGGCACCGCAATCATCTCGATGCCGAGGGACTCGGTGATCGCGAAGTGGCGGTCGTAGCCCGGTGCGGGGCAGAGAAACTTGATCTTCTCTTCCTGTGCCCACGGCCGGGCCGAATCCGGAGTGCCGTGCAGCAGTGAGAACACGACGTTGTCGTGCATGATCTCGAGGCTCGCGTTGTTGCCGGCGAGAAGGTTCGCAACGGGGATACCCAGCAGCTCACCGAAGATGGCGCGCAGTTCCGGCAGACCGGTGAGTCCGCCGTAGTTACGGCAGTCGGTGCCGCTGCCGTCTCGGAAGTCACCGTCGCCGGGCAGCGTCAGCAGCTCTGCGGAAAGGTCGAGTTGTTCCGGGGAAGGCTTACCGCGGGTCAGATCGAGTGCGAGCTTCTGCGCCTGGAGCTGCGTGTACTTCGCGCTCTGGCTCTCATGCTCGGAGGTGAGTTCTTCATGGCTCATCAACCCGATCTGGGTTTGGATAGGCATCCGGAGCGGCCTTTCACCGACGAGGCGGGGTCTGGTATGTGAAAAAATAGAGGACCCCGCGCACCCGGCAGAGCCCGTTGACCCTTGCTGCCTTCCGGCCCTGGGGGAGTTCACAGGATGCGCGCCGCGCGGGATCCAATGAACAGTGTAGACGGCTTTCGTCGGCCGCTGCACACCACCTACCGGGGTGGAGATGCAAACCCTGAGATCCACCGGTTCTTCGCAGGTCAGGTACCCGTTTAACGCTTCACGCCTGCAATTGGGTATGCTGCTCCACGGAGGATTCGCCTAGTGGCCTATGGCGCTCGCCTGGAACGCGGGTTGGGTTAACGCCCTCAGGGGTTCAAATCCCCTATCCTCCGCCAGGGAAGTCCCCGACCAGTCTTGGTCGGGGACTTTTTCTTTGCCACGAAGCATCGCCGAGCAGCGATACTGTCGACGAATGCGTCCCTCGACAACTGGCCGGGTCATCGCAGCAGGTACCGGCCTGATACTGAGTGCACTTGTCGACGCCCCCGTGAAAAAGTGGATGTCTCACCGCCGAACACCTGCCTACGCCGCCGGCCTCGTGGTCGCCGCGGCCGTTTATCCCGTGGCTCGGCAGGGACAAGCTCGGCAGGGACGCCTGGTCGACGTCTCCATTCCCGTTCGCGAATGGAGTGCAGTGTCCGCAACATTTGTGGTCTTCGTCGGCGCACTGGTTCTGCAGCCGAGTACCGCACGGCGACTGGTTGCAGCGAGCTGGGCCGTCCACCCGATTTTCGACCTACTTCACGAGCGTGGTCCGGAATCACGTCTGCCGGATTGGTACCCCGCAATTTGCGCGGGATACGACCTCGGAGTCGCTGGACTTCTTGCTGCCGAACCACGCAATTTCGTTTGACAGACTCACGAACTCGAAGCCAGACTTTCCGTCCAACCCAACAATCGGGAGTACGCGTGATTGCCGGCCAGACCAATCTGCTCGCGGATTGCAGCAGTTGCTTCGGCCTGTGCTGCGTCGCACTCCCCTTTTCCAAGTCCTCCGACTTCGCGACCAACAAGAATGCCGGCGACCCCTGCAAGAACCTGCAGCAGGATTTCCGTTGCGGCATTCACACCGGATTGCGAAAGAAGGGCTTCACCGGTTGCACCGTGTACGACTGTTTCGGTGCGGGACAGAAGGTTTCACAGCAGACCTACGACGGCATCAGTTGGCGTGATGCCCCGGAGACTGCGTCAGACATGTTCGAAACGTTTCCTGTCGTACGCCAGTTGCACGAACTGCTCTGGTATCTCGCCGAAGCCCGCTCGCTGAAGCAAACCCACTCGATACGAAAGGAACTCGACGCTGCACTCGCAGAGACGGAAAGCCTGACTAACGGCACGCCTTCGCAGATTCGAGCCGTCGACGTCTCAGCACACCGAGCGACTGTCAACACACTGCTCTTGCAGACGAGTAACCTTGTGCGCTCGCCGATCTCAGGCAAGAAGGGTCGCAAACTCGACCACCGCGGCGCAGACCTCATCGGAGCCAAGTTTCGTGGTTCCGACCTACGTGGGGCCAACTTTCGCGGGAGTTATCTGATCGGTGCAGACCTCCGCGGCTGCGAACTCGATCGCGCCGATCTGATCGGTGCAGACTTGCGCGGCACCGACATTCGCGGCGCAAAACTCCGCGGCAGTATCTTTCTCACTCAGTTCCAGATCAACGCGGCGGTTGGCGATTCGGCTACCACACTCCCCGATTCACTGACCCGCCCCAGCCACTGGGCCTGAGCCCGACTGTCAACTCCGTCGACGGAGAACGACCTTGTTAGCTTCCGGATCGACGGACACCCACGGCGGGTCACCGTCGGTTCCGTCCTCACGATGCATCAACGCACTCTGCCGCTGTTCGAATTCATGATGCTTGGACCCCTGAAACAGGGCAGCAACCTCTTCGAAGCCCGCAGCCGAGACCGGACGAGTCGTGCGCCCCCTGGTCCACGGCAGGGCCCGGCCACCGGTGAGCCGGTTCCAGAGAGTCTCGGCGAACGCGAACAGGACCAGCAGCACGAGCAAGCCTGGCAGCGTCAACGCGAACAAAGTGCCCATGAAAGAAGTCTAGCGACGAACGCCCCCAGGTTCCCTCAACTTTTGATCAGCCACCTTGTTGTGGCCATGCCGTGGATGATCTGCCAGAATGCAAGCTGTTACGACTAGTAACACCTTCGGGGGGAGGATTTCACGTGAGCTTGATACTTGCAGCTACCGACCGTTCAGAGCTTGCCCAGACACTCGGGGCCGAATTAGTACATTTTGGTCATCAAACACAGCTCGTCCGCACCGGGCGCCGCCTACTCGACGACCTGGACACCGACAGTTTCGATATCGCCGTGATCGATCTCTTGTTGCCGGACATCGACGGCTACGAGATTGCACGACAGATCCGCTTGCGCAGTTCGATGCCGATCATGATGTTGGTGGATACCCACGAGGACATCGACGAAGCACCACATGGCGCTGTCTCGGACTTCGTACTGAACCCGATCGATTCTCACGCGCTCGATCTTCGGGTCACCGCGATCCTTCGTGAAACCGCGCATCCCGCCGCCGGAAAACACCAACGTCACGGTGACCTGCTCCTCGATCGACGTGCGATGACGGCGACGATGGGCGGAAAGCTGCTCGTCCTCAGCCGGACCGAATGGCGGGTACTCCTGGAACTGTCGACCGAGCCTGGGCGCGTGTACTCGCGTGATCATCTGATCCGAAACGTCTGGGGTTCCGACCACGAAAAGACACGTGTGGTCGACGCGACCATTCTCAGCTTGCGGTCCAAACTCGAATCCAATCCCGCGAAACCGAAGTACATCAAAACCATCCGGGGGTTCGGATATCGCTTCGGCCCGGTCGAATGAACTCGCCTTCGTGTCGGTGGCGCTCGATAGGCTCTTGTCATGGGTTGGTACACACCACAATCGGTCGCCCCGGATCTCTCCGACATCCTGGTGTGTGGCTGGACGGCGTGCGCAGAAGGTGAACACCTGCTCGTGCCCGATGCTTGCATGGACGTGCTGTGGATACGTGGCGTCGGCATACGCGTCTGTGGCCCCGAAACCGCTGCATGGTCATTCACTCTTCCGCCCGGAACACGCTCCGTGGGTGTTCGATTCCGCCCTGGATCGGCATCGCCGATGTTGCGAACCTCGGCGTCCGAGCTTCGAGATTCTCGCGCTGACCTCAGCGCTGTAACCGACGCACGCACGGAACGAATACTGTTGAACCGCTTGGAAAATTCCGACGACCACGAACAAGTCTCGATCCTCGAAAGCGCTGTCCGGAGTTGGGCAAGTTCGAGTTTCCGTCACGATCCGGTGATCAACCACGTCCGCACCGCACTGTCCGAACATTCGTGGAATGTCAGCACTCTCGCCGACGCGGCGGCACTGACTTCGCGCCAACTCCAGCGTCGATGCAACGACGCCTTCGGATACGGCCCTGCAACGCTGCGCTCGATCCTGCGCCTCCAGCGTTTCATGGCGCTCGCTCGCAGTCGACCCGCACTGGGCCTCGCTGAATCCGCAGCCCACTGCGGATTCAGCGATCAGGCCCACTTGACGCGTGAATGCCGCCGAATCTCTTCGCTGACCCCGGCAGCTCTACTGCGAACCCAAGCCCCCGACTGGCACGGGTCGGATACCGTTGTCGCGCTGGCAGAGGGAGACGCGGTCGCATGATCGCTACCGCGCTCCCCCGCCGTCACTTCTGACTGAAAAGCGTCCTGGCAGACCACAGCCCGCCGAGGGAGAGCACTGCGACCGTCATGTAGTAGTAGCTCGGAGCGTCGAGCGAGCCTGTTGTACTGATCAACCAGGTCAAGACCAACGGCGCGATTCCGCCGAGCAAGGTCACGCCGAGGTTGTACGACAAAGACATCCCGGTAGCCCGGATCTCCGCCGGGAACAGCGAACTCATCAAGGCAGGCAACGGGCCGAAGGCAAACGCCATGATGACGCCCAGGGCCGAAACAACCAGGACGAGCGTCAGAGTCGAGGGGTGATCGACCATCAGTTTGAAGAGCGGCCAGGCCAGGACGATTGCCGCAACGGCGGCCCAGGTCATAACTCTCGCAGGTCCGACCCGGTCTGCAAGATGACCGATCAACGGCACGGTGATCAAGGTGACCAGTCCGGCGACGATTCCGCCGAGGTAGCCGGCAGAGGCGGATACTCCGAGGTTCTTCACGGCAAACGTCGGCATGTACAAGATGAGGTAGATCGAGATCGTCGCGACGCCGACTACTGCGGCGCCGGTCAGCACCCGGCCGAGATGCCTGGTCAGCGTCGTCTTCAGCGGGGCCTTTTCCGGGACGCTCGTCTTGAAATCGTCCGTTTCATCGAGCTTGGCGCGGATGTAGAGACCGACCGGCCCGACGATGATGCCGAAGAAGAACGGAACGCGCCAGCCCCACGAGTAAAGCGCTTCATGCGAGAGATGGGTATTGAGAACGTATCCGAACAACGATGCCAGGAAAACCGAAGCACCCTGGCTGGCAACCTGCCAGGAAGAGTAGAACGCCTTCTTGTGCGGTGCAGTTTCCACGAGGAAGGTTGTAGCAGTACCGAATTCACCGCCAGCGGAGAATCCTTGAATGAGTCGCGAAACCAGGATGACGACGCCGGCCCACGGCCCGATCATCGAGGTCGTCGGCGCCACGGCCATGATGAGCGTGCCGATCATCATCAGCATCATCGTCAACGTCAAGGCGTTCTTGCGCCCGCGACGGTCGGCATAGCTTCCGAGAACCATCCCGCCAAGCGGCCGGATGACGTATGAGATCGCGAACGTCGCGAACGTCAGTATCAAGCCGAGAGTGTTGTCGCCGCCGGGAAAGAAGTTATGGGCGATGACCACTGCAAATGATGCGTAGACGATGACGTCGAACCATTCGAGCGCAGCGCCGAGCGAACTGCTGATCACCGCCTTGCGAGCAGCGGCCAGGCGTTCCGGGGTGACTGCTCCGGAGGTTGGCGTAGTTGCCGTGGACATGGTTTTCCTTAGGGGGTGAGGGTGGGTCAGGCGCGGGCGTGAGCGATGACGTTCCGAACGAACTGCTCGCACTGTGCCAATTGGTCAAGTGTCACGTACTCGTCAGGTGCATGCGCCTGAGTGATGCTTCCCGGCCCACACACAACAGTGGGGACACCGATACTCGCGAACATCCCGGCCTCGGTGGCGTACGCGACCTTTTCGTCCGAGGGTCGACCACCCCATTGTTCGACCAGTGCGGCCGCCGAAGCATTCGCATCCGTCTCCAGGGGAGGAACCGAGGCCGACACGTGCATCGTCACGGAGGCTGACGGGTTTTCTTCCTGCATCAGGTTTTCGATCCGATTCGCCTCGGCGGCAAAGCGTTCGAGCAAATCTGCGGCGCCAGCTGAGCTGATGCTCCTGAATTCGAAAGTGATGGAGCAATCCTCGGGGACAGTGTTCACTGCGATCCCGCCGGATACGAGATTGACCGAGCACGTCGTCCAGGCCACGTCGAATGCGTCGTCGTACGGGCCGGACGCACGGAGCTCGTCGGCCGTGCTTCTGACGAATCGAATCAACTCCGCGCCGTATTCGATCGCGTTGACTCCTTGCGGAGTAAGCGACGAGTGCGCCGAAACACCATGCAGATCAACACGTATGACGTTCATCGACTTGTGTGCGCGAATGACCCGCATCTCCGACGGCTCTCCGACGACGCACACATCAGGGCGCAGGTTCCGGGAAACAACCTCCTCGACCAACCCGGCCGCACCGATGCAGCCGACTTCCTCGTCGTAGGAGAATGCAAAGTGAATCGGCTTCGCCAGCGGCCGAGCAACGATGTCGGGGATCGCCGCGACAACGATCCCGATGAACGACTTCATGTCGCACGTGCCACGTCCGTACAGACTTCCGTCGCGAATTTCGGGAGTGAAAGGGTGGCTGCTCCAGTCTTGATCGTCGACCGGCACTACATCTGTATGGCCGGAAAACATCACTCCACCGGCAGTGCTTCCGTCAGGAGGCGTGAATGTTGCCAACAGGTTCAGCTTGGAACCCTCGTCGTCGGAAACGAGTATCGGCTCGACCCCGTGGCGACGTAGTTCCGCGGCGATGAGATCGATCAACGGTCGATTGCTCACGGCACTCGTCGTATCGATTCCGATGAGGCGCTGCACCCAGTCGAGACTTCTCTCGGTTGGAACAGCGGACAACGTGGTGGACGACATCTGGGTTCTCCTTTCACAGCACGAACGCGGTGGGCACTTGCCACCGCGTTCTGCCCTTCGAGCATGAATGAAGTGATCCCAGACACAATGAAGATGCACGATACTTGCAACATGATCGAAGAAACGCAGGATTCCGCCGTGCTCGACGACGTCGACCTCGCCCTGATCAATTGCCTGCAACTCGACCCGCGAGCGTCGTGGCGCACGGTTGGTGACGCGCTCAAAGTTGATCCGGTTACCGTCGCGCGCCGCTGGCAACGGCTACAGGACTCCGGCACCGCCTGGGTCTCCGCGAGGGCAACCGGCCACGGCCGTCCGGAATCGTGTCTGGCTTTCGTGGAAGTCGACTGTACGACTTCGAACGCCTTGGCGATTGCGGAACGCCTTGCCCGCTGGCCGCAGGTTCTGAGCGTCGAACACACAAGCGGCCCAGGCGACTTGACCCTTCTCGTCGAGGTCAGAGACATGGCTTTCCTGTCGCGTTTCCTGCTTCGCTCACTCGCGTCGGTGCCCGGGATCGTCAGTTCGCGTGCGCACCTCGTCACCGAGGTCTTCGCGATCGGAGACGACTGGAAATTGCAGGTACTCGATGCCACGCAGCGGGCGGTGATGACAGACCGGCCTGTGCGCTACAAATATGCTCCGACGGATCAGCGCCATCACGGGAAGACTTTCGACGCGGTCGACCGCCAATTGATATTGAAGCTGGGCGAGGACGGTCGATCCTCGATTGCCGAGCTCACGGTCGGTACCGGCCTCAGCGAAAGTACGGTCAGGCGGCGACTTGCCGAACTGACGTCGCGCAACCAAATCGTGTTCCGTTGCGACGTGTCTCTACCGCTGTCCGGCTGGCCCCTCGTGACCTGGGTGTGGGGATATGTCGATCCCACGGACCGGTCGACGATTCGTGCTCTGGTGGAGCGAGTGTCTGGAACACGAGTGTGCATGCGGATATCCGGTGGACGCGCCAACACACTGCTCGCGATCGCCGCACACTCCCTTCGCGAAACTCCCATTACCGAAGTACAACTCGCACAAGAGGCACCGGGCCTGGTGGTGCTGAACAGGTCAGTGGTGCTGCGATCGATGAAGAGGGTGGGCCGACTTCTCGATGACGAAGGCAAGAGCGCCGGGGTCGTACCGATGGACATCTGGGCGGAAGCCCCGGAGATCGAGTGAATGTCCGAAATAATCAATCATGACGCGCCGCGGTGGAGAAGGATTGCTGTCATGACTTCAACAGAGATCTCCCCCGCCCAGCGTTATCGGGATCTGGCCGCCGGATTCACGGCGCGGATCGACGCCGTACCCGCCGACCGCTGGGACAACGATTCCCCCTGCGAGGGCTGGACCGCCCGCGACGTGGTGAGACACGTGCTCGACAGCGAACGAGACATGGTCAAGGTAGTCGGCCTGGAATTGGCACCCGGTCCGTCGGTCGACGACGACCCGTCGGCAGCCTGGGCGGCCGTCCGAGATTCGATGCAGGCCATTCTGGACGATCCGGCAAAGTCCACCCTCGAATACGACGGGCACTTCGGCCGGACCAACCTCGGGGCCACGGTCGAGGGGTTCTTGTGTTTCGATCTGGTCATCCACGGTTGGGATCTCGCAGCCGCGACCGGCACCGATACGACGATGCGTGACACGGACGTGGAGTGGGTGTCGGAGATCGCCGCGGGCCTCGGCGAGTCGATCCGCATGAGCGGTGTGTGCGGCCCGGAAATACAGGTTCCGGACAACGCTGACAAAGCGACGAAACTCCTTGCCTTCCTCGGCCGGAAGGCGTGAAAAAGTACCCCTGACGTGGGCATTACTTCCATACACATGTAATGTCGCGGTATGCCGGAACGCCGAAAATCCTCCACGAGTCCAGACCTGCTTGCGGCGGCATTGTTCGATGTCGCCGCGGAATCCGGACTGGAAAATGCCAGCGTTCGCGAGGTCGCAAAACGGGCGGGCGTCTCGATCGGCGCAGTGCAACATCATTTCTCGACCAAGGACGAGATGTTTGCATTCGCACTGCGAACACTCGTCGATCGATTGTTGACGCGACTGGCCGAATCGTCCGCCGACGCGGACCCGCATACCGCCCTGTTCCAGGCGCTCTCGCAACTCCTGCCCCTCGACGAGCAACGCACGCGTGAGGCGCATGTGCTAGCCGCGTTTGCCGTGCGCGCCGCAACCAGTGAGTCACTCTCCGAAATCCGCCGGACAACCCTGTTCACAATCCGCACCGGCATCTCGACAGTTCTGATCGGGATCGGAACTCCGGAAGCGGAAACCAGAGCGGCACTTCTACTTTCAACCGTCAATGGATTGGCCCTCGACGCACTCGGAAGCCCCGCCATGTATCCGCCGCAGTACCTCGATCACGCTTTGGAAACCCAGATCCGCCTCACCCTGCACGACGCCGAGAACCCGCTCGCCTCCGTCGGGCTCGCCAGCTGACGTGGCAGGAGCAGGACGCTTCGCGCCGAGCCCGTCCGGCGATCTCCATCTGGGAAACCTCCGTACCGCCCTCTTGGCCTGGCTGTTCGCCCGCACCAGCGGGCGCGACTTCCTCATTCGCGTCGAGGATCTCGACCGTGTCCGACCCGGCTCGATGGAACGACAACTCGACGATCTGCGCAGGCTCGGCCTCACATGGGACGGCCCAGTCGTCTTACAATCGCACCGTCTTCCCTTGTACCACAACGCTATCGAACTATTACGCGAGCGCCACCTGACCTATCCCTGCTTCTGCACACGCAAGGAGATCCTGCAGGCACCGTCCGCTCCCCATGCTCCCGATGGCGCCTATCCCGGCACTTGCCGGAACCTGTCGACGGTCGAACGCGCCGAGAAATCGGCAAGCGGCCGATCCCCCGCGCTGAGGCTACGGGCCGACATCGATTCGTTCACCGTGCACGACCAACTGTTCGGCGAGGTGACGGGGCAAGTCGACGACGTCGTACTGCTCCGCGGAGACGGCGTACCCGCCTACAACCTCGCCGTGGTCGTCGACGACGGTGCGCAGAACATCGACCAAGTGGTCCGCGGCGACGACCTCCTGACCTCGGCGCCGCGTCAGGCGCACCTTGCTCAACTGCTCGACATCGAACCGCCGTCGTACGCCCACGTTCCTCTCGCGTTGAACAGTGAAGGCAAACGACTCGCGAAGCGCGACGGCGCAGTGACTCTGGCCGATCAACTCGAGGCCGGACGCAGTGCCGAACAGGTCCTGACAATGATCGCGTCGAGCATCGGTCTCGCTGAACCCGGCGAAGTTGTCACACCACCCCAATTGGCGGATCGATTCGACTCTCGCAAGATCCCCCGAACCCCGTGGATTTTCCCGGCGAAGTAAGTGAAGTTTCAATCGGCACCTCGTCGGGACAAAAGCTCGATTGTCCGATATGACAAAGCCGTCCGCAATAGCTATTCGTTGGCAATTCTCGATTAGTGAAGTACGGTCAAGACTGGCGAAGGAAATTCAGGGCGAGTAGTCCCTGCAAAACTACGCCCGGGATCTGAACCTGGGATCCGACCGCAGTACCCACTTGCAGCATCCACGCTGACACGCACGTGCGGCACGGGCGACTCAGGACGAAAAGGAATACGCATGGTCCGCGAGCTTCGCGAGGCACTCGACGACCATCAATTCGAGGTGTTGTATCAACCCCAGGTCAATCTGAACTCGTCAGCAATTATCAGCTATGAAGCACTTCTGCGGTGGCGCCATCCGCTTCGAGGGTTGATCGAACCCCAAGATTTCATGCGCTCCGCCGAATCCTCTGGGCTCATCATTCCCATCGGGCTGCAGGCTCTGGACATGATCTGTGCCCAAACAGCGTCGTGGCCTGAGCACATGATGGTCGCGGTCAACTTTTCACCTCGCCAACTCGCTACCCCGCACGCCGCTCACGAGATCCTCGGAGCGCTGGACAGTTCAGAAACCCCACTGAGCAGAATCATCGTGGAAGTCACCGAACTCGGCGTCGTGGGTCGGCATGCCGCCGAGACCCTTCACGTCTTGCATAACGAGGGAATTCGAATCGCGCTGGATGATTTCGGGGCGGGCTTCGCGTCTTTCTCCGCGTTGTCGGAATTGCCGCTCGACATTCTCAAGATCGACCAATCCTTGACCTGGGCCGTCAGCGCAGCGGGTCGTGCTGGAGACCGCGCCTTCATGGTCATGGAGTCAATCGCCGACATCGCTCGGAAGCTCGGTCTGGATTCGATCGCCGAGGGCGTCGAAACCGCGGAACACGCAGCCAACGTCTTGCAGGCCGGCTGCGACATGGGCCAGGGCTATTACTTCGGGAAGCCGCTTCCTGCGTCGTCCATAGTCACTCCCGTGTGAGCGCCAGCCACTTCAGTACGACGACGATGCGCTCGCGATGAGTGCGACCACGAGAATCACGGCAAAAATAGCCAAGAAGGTTGCTCCGACCGCAATTCCGGCTATCGCAAGCCCGCGTCCCTCTTGACCTGTCTGCTTGATCTGGTTGAGCGCGACGATTCCCAAAATGATTCCGATGATTCCGCCGAGACTGTAGAAACAACCGCCTGCAAGCGATACCACCAACGACGCAATTGCGAGACCATTGGTGCCGACTGGCTGCATCGGCGGGATGTATCCACCAGCGAATTGGTTCGGTTGACCGTACGCATTCGGCGGTTGACCGTATTGGGGCTGTCCGTATTGAGATTGTCCGTATTGTCCGTGTTGCTGATATTGATTCGGCTGATATTGATTCGGCGGTCCGAAATTCTGCGGCGGCAGGTATGGATTGGGTTCACCAATTCCACCCGGCTGAGGCGTATTACCGGTTGGGTTGTACGACGGCGGCGGATAACCCGGGTACTGCTCGTTGGGAGTGGTATATCCGGGAACTTCAGGTGAAGACTGCGTTTCGGACGGGGACACGCCGTACCCCTCGGGCGGCAGGCTCGGAAATTCTCCGTATCCAGGTTTTGCCTGGTAATCGCTCGAAGAATCGTCGTTGTTGCCCCCGGAACTCGTCATACAACGCAGCCTAAACCACAGGTGACCTCCGAATCCAAGTGAGCAGATGTCATCCACATCGCTCTTTGATCCCAGTAGGGTCATATCCACTGTCACACTCGAGCGCGATATTTACGACTGAGGGGAACACATGACAACCGGCGGGTACGACCCCAACCAGAATCCAGAAGGAGGGAAGCAATTCCCACCCCAGGATCCATATGGCCAGCAGGGAACACCTCCTCCCGGAAGTTACCCACCTCCCGCAGGCCCCCCGCAGGGCGGTAGCTACCCGCCTCCTCCACAGGGCGGGAACTTCCCGCCCCCTCAAGGTGGCAACTACCCGCCGCCCGGTGGATACCCGCCGCCTCCGCAGGGCGGCAACTTCCCGCCGCCTCCGCAGTTCAACGACCAAGGTGCGTACGGCGGAGGAAATCGACTGCCCTCTGGCGCCGAAGCCGGTGGACTGGGTATTCGATTCGGCGCTCGCCTTATCGACTACATCATTCTCGGCCTAGTGGTCGGGCTCCTGATCATCTTCGTCGACTCGGGATACTGGATAACAGGCCTGCTGACTGCCCTTCTGACATTCGCATATTTCGTTGGGTTCGAGGTCACACAAGGTTGGACCCCAGGCAAGAAGCTCCTTGGGCTGTCGGTGAAGGCCCCGGGAGGCGCGGGCCTTCCCACTCCGCAGCAGTCCGCAATTCGCAACGCATTCAACCTCTTGTCGATCATTCCGATCATCGGAGGACTTCTCTCGCTCGTTGCGTACATCGTCATCGCGGTCACCATCAACAACAGCCCCACCAAGCAGGGCAAGCATGACGAGCTCGCTGGTGGGACTCAGGTAGTCAAGGGTTAGGTAGACATATATGACAACCGGTGGGCAAGACCCCAACCAGAACCCAGAAGACGGGAAGCAATTCCCACCCCAGGATCCGTACGGCCAGCAGGGAACACCCCCTCCGGGGAGTTATCCTCCACCGGCCGGTCCTCCGCAGGGTGGAAGTTATCCCCCGCCCGGCGGCTACCCGCCGCCCCCACAGGGCAACTTCCCTCCACCCCCGCAGGGGGGAAGCTATCCCCCTCCCGGCGGAAACTACCCGCCTCCCGGTGGGTACCCGCCTCCTCCCGGTGGTGGCAACTTCCCGCCTCCGCCCCCGAATGACTACGGCGCAGGCTTCGGCGCCCCCCAGCTTTCTGTGGGTGCGGCAATTTCCTACGGCTGGAACAAGTTCAAAGACAACGCACTGGTCTGGATCGGGATCTCGATCATCGCTTTTCTGATCGCCGGACTCATCCAGGGTGCTTTCAACGGCTTCGACTACACCAATACCGAATTCAGCGCGCTGTCGATCGTGGGTGGATTGGTCACCGCAATCGTCGGCTACATCATCCAAGCCGCATTCCTTCGTGGAGCGTTGAGCGAATTGGACGGAATCAAGCCGGCTTTCGGCACCTTCTTCCAATTCACGAACATCGGTGCAGTTGTTCTCGGCGGTTTCCTTGTCGCCGTCGCCACCTATGTCGGTTTGGTTCTGTGCATCATTCCCGGCATCATCGCGGCGTTCCTGCTCTACTACACGCTGACCTTCATCGTGGACAAGAATCAGGATGCGATTTCGGGCATCAAATCGAGCTACGCGTTGACCTCGTCGAACGTCGGAACGTTGATCCTGCTGGCGCTCGCTCTGATCGGTATCAACATCATCGGCGCACTGCTGTGCGGAATCGGTCTTCTCGTGACGGCGCCCGTCGCGCTGATCGCCAGTACCTACGCATACCGCGTGCTGACCGGCGGCCATGTAGCTGCCTGATCAGTTCGTTTGCATCACCGAAGGCCCTGCGGTTCCACGTGAAACCGCAGGGCCTTCGGTGTGTTCTGCGCAACTGGACGGTCGCCAACTCGCATCCGAGCGCCTTGTGGTGCTTGGATGACGGACGTGACAGCTCAGGATCAGCAAGACGAATCGACCCACGAAACCAAATTTGCGCACGTCAGCCGGGGTTATTACCCGACGATCGTCGCGCTCTTCACCGCAACGCTGCTGATCTCGAACGTGGCGGCGACAAAGGGGGTCGCCTTCTTTGCGGATTCCGACTTCTCGCTCGGTCCCTTGCAGATTCTGCCCATCATCACCGATGGTGGATTCTTCTTGTTCCCGCTTGCCTACGTCCTCGGTGACGTACTCAGCGAGGTGTACGGCTTCAAAGCGACCCGACGCGCGATCTACCTGGGCTTCGGCGCACTGATTCTTGCCGCCGCGTGCTTCTGGATCGCTGTGCAACTCCCGTCGGCAGAGTTCTACGAGAACCAGGCCGCCCTCGAAACCGTGGTCGGCGTCATTCCCCGGCTGCTGGTCGCAGGATTGGCCGCCTACCTCGTCGGCCAGCTGCTGAACTCCCTGGTCCTGGTCATGATGAAAAAGCGCATGCAGGAGAAGCACCTGTGGGCGCGGCTGATCGGCTCGACCGTCGTCGGCGAATTCGCCGACACCCTCATCTTCTGTTCCATCGCAGCCGGTGTCATCGGCATCAGTACGTGGGAAGACTTCATCAACTACGTGCTGGTCGGCTTCCTGTGGAAGACGCTTGTCGAGGTTCTGGTCATGCCGATCACCTACCGCGTCATCGCCTACGTGAAGAAGCGCGAACCGACCTACGTCTGAGGTGCAGGCGTCTTCGCCGCATAGAACTTTCCGAGCATGTCCGCTTTGAAGTCGTGGAAGTATCCGCCTTCGATGCTGGCTCGGATGTCGTCGACCAACTTCACGGTGAATCGCTCGTTGTGGATGGTGCACAGCGTCGACGCGAGCATTTCCTTCGCCTTGAACAGGTGATGGATGTACGCGCGGGTGTAATTGGCGCAGGTGTAGCAGTCGCACTCGTCGTCGATAGGCGTGAAGTCACGACGGAATCGGCTGGTATTGATGTTGAACCGGCCGGAGCGGACGTAGATCGCGGCATTGCGAGCAACACGCGACGGATTGACGCAGTCGAAAGTGTCCGCGCCGTTCTCGATTGCGACGAAGAAGTCGTCCGGTTCACTGATGCCGAGCATATGACGCGGCTTGGTCTCGGGTAGTTCCTCGTTACACCAACGCACAATTGTGCCGAGGTTCTGCTTCTCGAGGGCGCCGCCGATGCCGTACCCGTCGAAGCCGTATCCGTTCTCGCCTTCGATCGACTCGAGGCCACGGCAGGCTTGACGACGCAGATCTTCGTACTGCGCGCCTTGGATCACCCCGAAGAGAGCCTGATAGGGCTTCTCGGCGCGTTCAGCGGTGAGCTTCTCGTGCTCGTTGATGCAGCGGATCGCCCACGCCTGCGTGCGCTCGACCGATCGCTCCTGATAGCCGCGGGTGTTGAGCAACGTGGTGAGCTCGTCGAACGCGAACATGATGTCGGCACCCAGCTGATGCTGAATCTGCATCGACACCTCGGGGGTGAACCGATGCTTGCTGCCGTCGAGGTGCGATTTGAACGTCACGCCCTCGTCGTCGACCGTCGCGAGACGCTCCTTGCCCTTTGCGATGACGTCGTCGGACTGCACGCCGACGGCCTCCATCGCGAGCACCTTCTTGAACCCGACACCAAGAGACATCACCTGGAAGCCACCGCTGTCGGTGAAGGTAGGCCCGTCCCAGTTCATGAACTTGCCCAACCCGCCGGCCTCGTCGACGATGTCGGGTCCCGGCTGCAGGTACAGGTGGTACGCATTAGCGAGCAACGACTGCGCACCGAGTTCCTTCATGGACTCGGGCAGCACGGCCTTGACCGTGGCCTTGGTTCCGACGGCCACGAACGACGGCGTCGCGATATCGCCGTGCGGTGTGTGGATGGTGCCGGTTCGTCCGAGTCGGTCCTCGAGCCTGGTCCCCATGGTGAAAATCGACTCGGGACGCTTGTCGACGGCGGGCACGGGCGGTGTCGGAACTGCAGAAGTCACGGGCTCAATCCTGTCACAGCTGCAGAAAGGGCCACGTCGTGCAGTATCGCTCCGTCACGATCCCGAGGATGTCGACACGGCAATTGTTGCGGTGAGCGCCGCAGTGGTGGCTGCCTGCGTCGCCGCGATCGACTGCCGCACTGCCTCGCTCGCCCAGTTTCCTTGCGACAGCACTTTCGCTCGCGCTTTCGCCGCCTTGAACTGATCGGCCGGAACGACCACCTTAAGCATGTTCGCGCCTGCCAAGATCGACACCAATGCACCTTCGGTGGGGGTGGGTTGGCGGACCCCCAGCAGAATCTCACGAAGCACGAAGCGCAGTTGATCCTCGTACCGCGGATTGGTCGCCGGCCATCTAACGGTCGGAAAGAACCCGAGCACTTGATGTTCCACGGCCGTCACAATTCCGCGGGCTCCCATACCCGCATAGAGCGCCTTCCTTGCGCCCTTCGCAAGTCGGTTCACCACCGCAGTTGGCCGGGCCGGTGGTTTCTCGGCCAGCCGTGCCAATGCAGCGTTGAGAGTGGGATCCGCGAGTGGCCGATTGTCGATGACGACTGCCCGCGCCCGCCATCCGGCGCCGTCGAGGCGGACGCGGTCGGCAAGCACAAGCTCGACCAACAAGGCGCCTCCGAGCGCAACATCGACGTAGGACGACGAACGCAGCAGCTTTCCGCTGACGTCGTCGGTGGCGAGCAACAGCAGATCCTCGGCAATCAGCATGCTCACCACCGTAGTAGTGCGATTAGATCTCCGCGCCCACGAATTGGCTGTTGTACAGACGGAAGTACGCGCCGCGGGATTCGAGCAGAGCCTCATGGCTCCCCTGCTCCACGATGCGGCCTTCCTCCATCACCACGATCAGGTTCGCATCACGAATTGTCGAAAGACGGTGCGCGATGACAAAACTGGTGCGGTCACTGCGCAGAACCGCGGTGGCGCTCTGAACCAGTAGTTCGGTGCGTGTGTCCACCGAACTGGTCGCCTCGTCGAGGATCAGAATAGACGGCTGCGAGATGAAGGCGCGGGCGATGGTGATGAGCTGCTTCTCGCCGGCACTGACGTTGCTGCCTTCCTCGTCGATGACCGTGTCGTAACCCTCAGGCAGAGAGTGCACGAACTTGTCGACGTAGCTCATCTCGGCCGCGCGACGAATCTCCTCGTCGGTGGCACCGGGCTTGCCGTACGCGATGTTCTCGCGGATGGTTCCACCGAACAGCCACGCGTCCTGCAGAACCATGCCGATGCGTGAACGCAGATCGTCTCGCGTCATGTCGGCGATATCGATGCCGTCCAAAGTGATTCGGCCCGAATTGAGTTCGTAGAACCGCAGGATGAGGTTGACGAGGGTGGTCTTGCCTGCCCCGGTGGGGCCGACGATGGCAACCATCTGGCCGGGCTCGGCGGTCAGGGACAGGTCCTCGATCAGCGGCTGTTCCGGCTTGTAACTGAAGGTGACGTTCTCGAACTTGACGCGGCCCTTGTCAACCGTGGGCGACTTCGCGCCCTTCGGGTCCTCCGACTGCTCGTCTTGGTCGAGCAGCGCAAAAACACGCTCGGCCGAAGCGACACCGGACTGCAGCAGATTTGTCATCGACGCGATCTGCGTGAGCGGCTGGGTGAACTGACGCGAGTACTGGATGAACGCCTGCACGTCGCCGAGCGTCATCGTTCCGGATGCGACGCGCATACCACCCACCACTGCGATGGCAACGTAATTGAGGTTGCCGAGGAACATCACGGCCGGCATGACCAGACCGGAGATGAACTGCGCCTTGAAGCTCGACTCGTACAGATCCTCGTTCTGCTTGCGGAAGCGCTCCTCGACCTCGTGCTGGCGGCCGAACACCTTGACCAACTCGTGACCGCTGAATGCTTCCTCGACCTGTGCATTGATTCCGCCGGTGCTCTTCCACTGCGCGACGAAGTGCTTCTGCGAACGTTTCGCGATGAACGCCGTGACCATGATCGACAGCGGAACAGTTGCCACTGCAATCAGGGCGAGCAACGGTGAGATCCACAGCATCATCACCAGAATGCCCAGGACGGTCATCACCGACATGACCAACTGGCTGAGCGTCTGCTGCAAGCTCTGCGCGACATTGTCGATGTCATTGGTCACGCGCGAGAGTACGTCACCGCGGGCATGGGTATCGAAGTACCGCAAGGGAAGTCGATGAATCTTCTGTTCGACGTCCTCACGCAGACGGCGAACGGTCCGTTGCACAACGATGTTGAGCAGATACGCCTGCAGCCAACTGAACAGCGACGCGCAGACGAACAGCAGCAGCACGATCATCAAGACCTTGCCGACGGCGTCGAAATCGATTCCGGTTCCGGGCACAACGGCCATGCCGGACACCATGTCGGCGAGTTGACCCTGCCCCGAAGCACGCAATCCTTCGACAGCCTGTTCCTTTGTCGTCCCCGGCTGGAGTTGCTTACTGACGATGCCGTCGAAGATCAGATTGGTGGCGTTTCCCAGGATCTTCGGCGCGATCGAGGAAAGTACGACGCTTGCCGTCACCAAAGCGAAGATCAGGATGACGATCGGCTTGTCCGGGCTCAAGCGACCGAGGAGACGCTTGAGCGAAGGGCCGAAGTTCATGGCCTTCTTGGTGGGATCGCCGCCGCCGGGCGGGCCGATGGGAGGCGAGGAAGTCGGTCGATTACTCATGATGCGTCCTGTACGGCTAGCTGAGAGGCGACGATTTCGCCGTAGGTGGGACAACTGACCACGAGTTCGTCGTGCGTGCCGATCCCCACGATGGCGCCGTCGTCGAGCACGATGATCTGATCGGCCTCGACGATAGTGGAGATACGCTGCGCGACAACGACTATGCAGGCGTCTTGCGTGACCGGCCGGAGCGCCGCACGCAGCCGTGCGTCGGTAGTGAGGTCGAGTGCCGAGAAGGAATCGTCGAACAGATAGATCTGCGGCTTACGCACCAACGCTCTCGCGATGGCGAGTCTCTGACGCTGACCGCCCGATACCGTCGTACCGCCTTGTGCCACCGGTGTGTCCAGGCCTTCTGGCATGGCGCGGACGAAGTCGGCAGCTTGGGCGATCTCGAGGCACTCCCACAGCCATTCGTCGGTAGCTTCGGGGTTTCCGTAGCGGAGATTGGTGGCGACAGTGCCGGAGAACAGATACGGCTTCTGCGGGACCAGACCGATCACCGAGCAGAGCAGCTCCGTGTCGATGTCGCGGACGTCGACGCCGCCCACCGATACCGATCCGGAGGTGGAGTCGATCAATCGCGGAATCAGGTTGAGCAGAGTGGTCTTTCCCGACCCGGTGCCGCCGATGATCGCCGTCGTTTTGCCTGGTTCGGCGCGGAAGGTGATGTCGCGCAACACTGGCTCCTCGGCTCCGGGGAACTTGAACTGAGCTCCACGAAGTTCGACGACGCCCGGGTCCTTCAACTCCAGGACAGGATTCTCGGGCGGAATCACCGAGGAATCGGTGTCGAGTACCTCGGAGATACGTTCGGCGCACACCGACGCACGCGGCAGCATCACCGCCATGAAGGTGGCCATCATGACGGCCATCAGGATCTGCATGATGTAGCTGAGCATCGCGGTGAGCGAGCCGATCTGCATCGAACCCTCGTTGATCTGATGGCCACCGAACCAGATGACCGCGACGCTGGTGACATTGCTGATCAGCATCACGAGCGGGAACATCAGTGCCATGAGGCGGCCGACGCCGAGTGCAGTCTCCGTCAGTTCGCGGTTGGCGTCGCCGAAACGCTCTACCTCGTACGGTTCCCGTACAAACGCTCGGACGACGCGGATGCCCGTGATCTGTTCGCGAAGAACACGGTTGACGGCGTCGAGGCGGCCCTGCATGACCCTGAATCCGGGGACCATCCGGGCAATCAGGAAACCCATCGAGACTACGAGGAGCGGGACGCTGATCCCGAGGATCCAGGAAAGATTCAGGTCCTGTCGTAGAGCCATGATGATGCCGCCGATACACATGATCGGAGCCATGACGAGGATGGTGCAACTCATCACGACCATCATCTGTACTTGCTGGACGTCGTTGGTATTGCGGGTGATCAGCGAAGGCGCACCGAAGTGCCCGACTTCCCTGGCCGAGAACGTCCCGACCTGATGCAACACCGACGCTCGGAGATCGCGCCCGACGCCCATGGCGACTCGCGCTCCGAAGAAGACGGCACCCACCGAGCACAGGATCTGCGTCAGCGTGACCATCAGCATCATCCCGCCGGTGGAGAGGATGTAGCCGGTGTCGCCTTTGGTCACGCCGTTGTCGATGATGTCGGCGTTGAGACTCGGAAGGTAAAGGGCCGCCATAGTCGAAATAAACTGCAGGACGACAACGCCCGTGAGTTCACCCCGGTACGGCGTCAGATAAGTGCGCAGCAGCCTGATCAGCATAGTGAGCGAAGGTTACCAATCCTGGCCGACATGTGCCGCTGGATATTTCGATACACAAAAACAGCTGTGCGCCTTTATTAACCGCGGGGGGTTAATAAAGGCGCACAGCAGAGATCAAGCAGATGCGGACTGCAGTTCCGCTTCCTTCTCGTCACGGAGGGCCTTGCTGAGCTTCTCACCCTCGATGTCGACGTTCGGCAGAATCTTGTCCAGCCACTTCGGCAGCCACCACGCCTTGTCGCCGAGCAGTGCCATGACGGACGGGATGATCACCATGCGCACGATGAAGGCGTCGAAGAACACCGCCGCGGCGAGCGCGAATCCGATCGACTTGATGAACGAGTTCGGTTCTGCGATGAAGGCACCGAACACGGAGATCATGATGACCGCGGCCGCACTGACCACGCGGGCACCGTGGTTGAAGCCGATTGTCACGGCCTCCTTCGCGCTCGCGCCGTGGACGTACTCCTCACGCATACGCGTCACGAGGAACACCTGGTAGTCCATCGCCAACCCGAACACCACGCCGATCAGGAAGATCGGCATGAAACTCACGAGCGGTTGTGGGTTCGAGATGATGCCCAACCAACCGTGCTGGAAGATCGCCACCGTCGCACCGAATGTCGCGAGCACGCTGAGCAGGAAGCCGAGCGTCGCCGTCAGCGGAACCAGGATCGAACGGAACACCAAGAGCAACAGAATGAATGCAAGGCCGACCACTACGGCAAGGTAGGGCACCAATGCATCCTTCAGCGTGTCCGAGACGTCGCCTTCGAGTGCGGTCTGACCGGTGATGCCGTAGCTGACGCCGATCGAATCGTTGAGTCCCGCTTCTGCTCCGCGGAGGCTGCCCACCAGATCCATCGTGGCCGGATCGGTCGGTCCGCTCTTCGGAGTGATCAGTACCTGCGCGGTGTTGCCGGCCTCGTTGACTCCGACGACCTGTGCGTTCTGGACGTCACCGAAGCTCGAGATGGTCGAGACGACCTCCGCAAAGGCCTCCCCGGCGGGGACGCTGGCATCCTTGGCGTCGACAACGGCGATCAGCGGTCCGTTGCGGCCGTCACCGAAGCCCTCGTCGATCAGGTCGTACGCCTGACGCGCACTGGTCGCCGGGTCACCGGTGGCCTCCGACGGCAATGCCAGGCTCAATCCCGTTGCGGGCAGAGCCAATGCGCCCAGAAGGACTACTCCACCGATCAGCGGCACGAGCGGACGACGAACGACGGCGGTGATGAAGCGCAGAGCCAGCTTCGGCTTGCCTGAATCATCGTTTTCGGACTCCTCCGCACGCTTGCTGAGGAAGGGAATCTTGCCGGCAAAAGCCTTGCGCCCGAACATACCCAGGATCGCGGGCAGCAAGGTCAATGCGATCAGGACCGCGATCAGCACCGTGAAGGCCGCTGCCGCACCCATGTCCGAGAGGAACGGGATACCGACGACACGCAAGGCAACGAGCGCGATGATGACTGTCAAACCGGCGAATACCACTGCGGAACCGGCGGTTCCGACGGCGCGACCTGCTGCTTCGGCACGGTTGTCGGTGAGGGTGAGCTCATGCCTGAACCTGGACATGATGAACAGCGAGTAGTCGATCGCCACGGCCAGACCGATCATGATCGCCAGCGTCGGAGTCATCGAACTGAGATCCATGAATCCGGTGGCAACCGTGATTCCAAGGCTGCCGATAGCGATACCGATGATCGCGGTGAGGAGCGGAAGCCCCGCGGCCACAAGCGAACCGAACGTGATGGCCAGAACGACAGCGGCAACGGCGATACCGATCAGCTCGGTGACACCACCGGGCATCTCCGCTTCCTGAGCAGCAGAACCACTGACCTGGACATTGAGTCCCTCGGCCCGACCGACATCGGCTGCGGAGTTGATCGAATCACGCAACGCCTGATCGAGATCGGCGAAGTCACCGCTGAACGGAACCTCGACGTACCCGACCGTGCCGTCGGCACTGAGCGGCGACAACGCGCGCGCGTCGTCCACGGCCTGCGTCTCGGAAGTTCCAGCCGCAGCAGCCTTTTCCTTGAACATCGCAACCATGGAGTCGTTGCCGGTAACCGGATTGACCAACGCCTTCGCGGCCTGTTCCGGAGTGGCAGTCGCCGGGTCCACCTTGGCGGAGTCGGCGACCTTGTCGATGCCACGAATACTCGCGAGCATGTCGTCCATGGCCTTGACGTTCGCCGGATCGGCCAGCGTCGTGCCCGCCGGAGCTTGCACTACGTATCGCGCGCTCAGCGAATCCATCGGGTTGGGCGCGTCGGGAAAACGCTCCGCCATCAGGTCTTGCGCCTGCTGTGCCGGGGTTCCCGGAATGGAGAACGAATCCTTGGTGGGGCCGGACAGAGTGGCTGCCCCGACGCCCATCAGGACCAGGATTATCAGCCAAACGCTGAGGACCGCGCCTTTTCGCCGGTAGGCGAACTTGCCGATCCGATAAAGATAGGTGGCCACGACGGGCTCCTTGCTGTTTCGGTGCGTGTACGTGGACAGGTATTACGTGTGGGGCTCAGAGACGGGACATCTCAGGGACGCGACATCTCAGGGGCGGGCGGCGGCGCGGGCAATCCGGCACGAATCTGCCGAAAAGCGTCGTGAACCAACTCTTCCGGACTGGAAGCCTCCGACTTTCCGCCAGTCCAGACGTCGATCACCGATTTAGCGGCTCCGCCCACCGCTCCGAGGAGGAGCGTCGGGTACAGGTCCTTCTCGGCGTCGGTACCGGTGCGTTCCGCCAATGCCTGAACGACTGCACGGTTGATCCGCTGATGCATGTCTGCGGCATCCCGGTAGAGCGCGGGACTCGAATCCGACAGCAGCCAGATACTTGCCTTCTCACTCCCACTCGGACCTGAGTCGTTCACGATTTCGACCACAAGTTCTTCGAGGACGTCGAGAATTGGTTCGTCCGCGGGCCGCGACGCAAGCGCCTCGATCCACAGGTTCACCGATTCCTCGAAACTGGCGAGCACTGCCTCCTCCTTGCTGGAGAAGTAGTTGTGGAACGTCCTCGTCGACACTCCGGCCTCGGAGGCGATCGCGTCAGCGGTGACGCATTCGATCCCCAGCGCACGAGCGAGCCGTGCTGCCGCGCCACTGAGTGCGGCACGGGTTGCTGCCTTCTTGCGGTCGCGAAGGCCTTGTTCGATGATCACTCCAACACGGTACCCAACTTGCAGAGCTCTGCAACTTTGCAGAGGTCTGCAATATTGTGCGATCGAACACACAGCGCGGAAACTCGAGGCGTACCTCACACCCACGCACGGCAAATGCCTGAACAGCGCGACAGAGAGAGTTGTGAGCAGCTCCACGGCGTGACGCCCACTGCCAAGTTGACGCGTGAATCAACATGGCCTGACATACTTTGCGGTGAATTAACCGCAATGTGCTCGGCGAAGGAATCTGATGGACCCGCTCCTGCATACCTGGCCGGTTTCGTCCACGGTAATGCTGTGGGGATCGAAGTCCGGACGAGGCTCCGTACTACGTCTCGTCCGTCTCACCATCGGATTCTGCTCACTCAATTTCTCGATCGTGGCGTTCCTGTTTCTCCTCAGCGGAGAGGGCCCGGACGGACCGTTTGCGCGCAGTTGGCTCGTCGGCATTGCGACCGTCAACCTGATCCCCACGATTCTCTGGTTTGTCGGCCGAATCAGAGGTTCACGCATGCTCAAGCTCTACGGTCTGTGGGCGGATCTCGGAACTGCCTCGATTCTCATCACCTTCACCAGCCATAACGCCGCCCTTTTCGGCGCGGCACTCTTTGTGGCCACCGGCGCCTACTTCACCTATTTTCTCGACCGCCGCTGGCTGGCATTCCACCTCGCCTTTGCCACGACGTTTGTCATCGCCCTGACCGTGCTCGGCCTGACGAACGGCGACTACTCGGCAACCAGCGTGATTGCACGCACCGACGTCGTACTGTGTGCCGTGATCTTCATTCCGGCCACCATTCAATTCACCTGGCGGCAATTACTCTCGCGCGCAACGGGATCCAAGGTGGATGCACTCACCGGACTCCTGAACCGGCGAGGGCTGTGGGACATGTCGGAGCGTATCTGGTCGGTCGCGTCGGCAAATCGTGCCGACATTGCTGTTGCCGTCGTCGACATCGACAAGTTCAAGGCTGTGAACGACACCTTCGGTCACGAAGTCGGTGACGCCGTCATCATCCGGACAGGAACGCGCCTGCAGGAGCATGTGAACGGTTTCGGCTACGCCGCGCGCACCGGCGGCGAGGAGTTCACCGTTGTGATGATCGGCACCCCGTACGGACTTCGCAAAAGAATCGCGACACTGCCCAAAGCCGTCGTGAACGCTTCCGACGACCCCTTGGCCACGGTCAGCGTCGGAGCAGCGACGCTACCTTTCATCCCGTATCAGGAAGAGTTCGACTACAACGAGTTCTCCCGAGCAATCGTTGCGGCCGATCATCTGATGTACGACGCAAAATCCGCGGGAGGCAACACTGCGAACACTGCTCCTATGACTGTTCCGCGTCGACGGGCACCCTGAAACCGGGCTGTATCAGCGCCGATTCCACGCCTCGGGATCTGCCGTCAGTTCGTGAATGAACTCGGGCAACTCCCCACCTGCAACATCGGTGAGTGTGACATTTTCGAGCACAGCACGGAGGTTGACGCGCACTGCAATCCACACCTCCTTGAGGGGCGTCGCCGGCCCCCCGTAGTCGACGTCTTCCGGTCGCTGACCCCGAATCGAAGCAAGCGGTCCTTCGACGGCTCGTATGACGTCGGCAATCGTGATCTCGTCCGCGGACCGAGCGAGCCAGTATCCCCCGTCCGGGCCTCGACGGCTGTTGACCAAGCCGCCGCGCCGCAGGTCGGAGAGCACCGCTTCCAGGAACTTGTGGGGTATGACCTGGGATTTGGCGAGAAACTCGGCCTTGGCCGGGTCAGGACCTACTGCCGCGAGCTCGACCAGAGTCCGCACGGCGTAGTCCACCTTCGCGGTGATATGCACCGGCAATTCCTACCATCGTTCTATGAATAGTCGCAACAAACCTGCGAGTTCTTCGCCGCAAAGGGTTCCATGACGTTACATTTTGATGCATGATGTAACGATCGAAGCTAGAGAACAGGACAAATCGCGTGTGGGAGACCCTTCTCGAATCATGGAAGTCACTTCTCGAACCGCTCCATGATCCAGTCACGCTCGCAATCCCCGCGTTTGTCATCTTCCTGGCAATCGAATGGTTCGCGGCCCGCGCTCTCGAGGATCATCCCGACGACGCCGACGGACGCGCACGACCCGAGGAAGGCGGCTACCGAAGCGTCGACGCCAGAACCAGCGTTCTGCTCGGACTCGTGTCGATCGCAACGAGCACCTTCTGGAAAGTGCTGGCGCTGATCGGCTATTCCGCAATCTGGGTGTACCTCGCTCCGTGGCACCTCTCGCCGACGGCCTGGTACACCTGGGTGATCCTGCTGCTCGGAATCGACGTCCTCTATTACGCGTATCACCGCATCGCGCACCGAGTTCGGGTCATCTGGGCCACACACCAGGCTCACCATTCGAGTGAGTACTTCAACTTCAGCACCGCACTGCGGCAGAAGTGGAACAACAGCGGTGAGATCATCATGTGGTTGCCGTTGCCGTTCCTCGGGATTCCGCCGTGGATGGTGTTCGTCGGCTTCTCCGTCAGCCTCGTCTACCAGTTCTTCGTCCACACCGAACGTGTCGGAAAACTTTGGCGGCCCATCGAATTCATCTTCAACACGCCGTCGCACCATCGCGTCCACCACGGGTCCGACGCCGAGTACCTCGACCGCAACTACGCCGGAATCCTCATCATCTGGGACCGGATGTTCGGAACATTCGCAGCCGAAACCCACCGGCCCACCTACGGACTCACGACGCCGGTCGGAACGTACAACATCTGGAAGCTCCAAACACGCGAATACGCTGCCATCGCTCGCGACTGGAAAGCGTCGAAGTCGTGGCGCCAGCGCGCAGGCTACGTGTTCGGCCCACCCGGCTGGGCACCCAAAGCCGAGGTTACTTCAACAGAATCCACAGCCCCGTCGCACTGAGCAGGAGCAGGGCGACCGCGAGAGCTGCACCCATACCCAAAGCTGGCGTTGCCTTTTCGGCTGAGAACTGGGCCAACCGCCTGGGCCGCGACCGACGTTCGTAGACCGTCACCGCGACGACAAGCACGGCAGCGAGGGACGGGCCGATCAGTGCTAGCGAACCGAACGGCGGCAACCATCTCAAACAGGCGGCAGACAAGCCGAGGATCGACAGACTCGTCCGTACGAACGAGAGCGATGTGCGCTCGGACTGCAAGCCCTTGTCCGGAGGCTTGACACCTTCCGACGGTTCCAGCGCGGTCAATCAGTTCACGACCTCGACCACCAGGACGGTCGCGCAGATCACCAGCACGATGCCGACCACCGGCGCCATGAGCGGTACCGGCAACGGGCGCTCAGCACGCAGTGCTCGCTCGGCGCTGATCCAGTGAACAAACGAAGTGATGGCGATCAGAGCGCCGCCGACGAGTAACAACGCGGCCAAGCCGGCACGAACCGTCGGGTTGAGAATGTCGCCGCCGAACGCTTCGAGTCCGACGCCCGACGCGACAAAGGCCGTCGCCGTGCGGATCCAGGCCAGATACGTCCGCTCATTGGCGAGAGTGAACCGTGGATCGGGGTCTTCGCCCGTTCGGAACGGTTTCCACCGGGGCATCACCTGTTCATTCCGTACGGGCAGAAATCGCACACTGCCTTCGGAACGGACAACAAGAAAGGAAGGTCATGTCCTTAATCTTCCCTGCCCGCCCCGAAGCAGTGCGAATCGGGTAGACGTAATTCAGCTCGCGGCGAGTGAGACGAGGAAGTCCACCGATCCACTGGCGTCGACGGTGACAAAACCGAGGGACGGGGGTTCAACTCCGAAATCGGTCCAGGTGACCGGAATCGAGCCCGATGCGATCAGCGAATCACCCGAATGCAGCACGGTCATGTCGACCGACACCGGCTTGGACTGACCTTTGAGTGTCAAGGTGCCAGACACCGTGACCGTCGCCGTTGTTCCGTCCGTCGGCACAGCAGCCAAGTCCACCGGCGAGTCGATCGTGAACGTCGCCGTCGGATACGTGCTGGTATCCATCACATTGCCCGTGAACTGGCCGTCGCGCCGATCCGAGTCGGTCTTGATGCTTGCCACCTGCACCGTCACTTCGCCTGAAGTGAGCTTTTCACCCTCGACAACCGCGTTTCCGCTCACCTCGCCGGTGGTTCCGACGACGGTCACACTCGATCCGTTCAGAATCTCGTGCACGGTGTATCCCGCTGCCGTCTGGTTGTCCCCCTGCCCGGCGACGACGGTCCACTGCCCGTCGATCGATCCGGACGCCGCTTCTGCACCCTGAGTGGATACCACGGCCGCCGGCGCATCGTCTTCAGCGATGAATTTCCCGTACGCCCACGGCCCCACAAGCAGGGCGAGTACGACCACAACTACTGCTCCGCCGATCCACCAGATCTTTTTCATGGGTTCGACGATAGTTGCAGCTTCAACGATTGTCAGGACTTACGACCTGGGAGAACCCTGTGAAAGCGCTCCACGAACACCGAAAGCGGGCACACCCACAGCCATTAGTAATCATTTGGTAAAGTAGTTTTTGCATTCCGGCCCCCAGCCTGGAGTGCCTGGGCCGTGCGCATCGAATCATGCATCGATCCCGATGCGCACGGTCTGCCCGAAACACGAATCACACCGATCGGGGGAGCTCGCAATGGCGGACCTGACGCTCCTGACCGACGACGAGTTACGCGAGCGTCGGATCGCCCTCAGTCGATCCCTCACTACCGCAGCAGATTTGATCCCCACCCCGCCACCCTCGTTCTTCGAGAAGCTGAAGCAGGACATCGATGCCGCCGCTGCAGAGTGGATCGCCCGCCGCTCCTGAACTTCGTCAACCTGGGAATATCCACCGGAGGACGGCCCCTCCCCCATAAGACCTAGTGCGGCTTCCGATCTCCTCCGAAGTCCAGCGCTGTCCTCGTCCGAATGGCGGACTGGCCGGTCGTCCGATGGTCCAGTCGGAGCGTGTCCGTCCTGACGGTCGGGCAGCGCTCGCACGCCAGGTTTACCACACAAAAAAGCTCCCCACCTGCGTGAACAGGTGGGGAGCTTTGGCGGTGGCGGAGGGATTTGAACCCTCGGACGGGGGTTACCCGTCACACGCTTTCGAGGCGTGCTCCTTAGGCCGCTCGGACACGCCACCGTTGGTGACTTTACCGGATGGAGTGCCCGTGGCTGAAATCGCCAGGTGGAGCGGTATTACGTGAGCTTGTCCTTGATGCTGGAGGCGGCGTCCTTGACCTTCTCGCCTGCATCCTTGACGGCCGATTTCACCTGGTCGCCCTTGCCTTCGTTTTCGAGGTCCCGGTCACCGGTAGCGCTGCCAGCAGCTTCCTTGGCCTTGCCCCCGAGGTCTTCGGCCTTGTTCTGAGCCTTGTCTGCGATTCCCATGAGTACTCCTCTGTGAACGCGAACGAATCGCCTTCCGACGATCCGCCGATGCCCTGACGGCATCTGCCTCCACCATGCCCTCGATTGCTGGATCCGGCTACCCGAGTGTGCGATCACTCTCGATGGGGAATACCGATTTCAGGCCCGCTGCTCGCGGAAGAAATCTTCCAAAAGCCCAGCGCATTCGTCCTCGAGGACCCCGCCGCGCACCTGCGGCCGATAGGTCAATCTTTTATCTCGAACTACGTCCCATAATGATCCGACGGCTCCGGTTTTCGGCTCCCACGCCCCGAAAACAACCCGAGAAACCCGGGCGAGGACCAGAGCGCCAGCACACATCGTGCATGGCTCGAGGGTGACGGCCAGCGTCGCACCTTCCAGGCGCCAGCCGTCACCGTAGATTCTTGCGGCAGCGCGCAACGCCAGGATTTCGGCGTGCGCGGTCGGATCGGACGACGCCTCCCGGGCATTGGCGGCCCGAGCAACTTCGACGCCGTCTGCGTCGAACACCACTGCCCCGACCGGGACGTCTGCGTCGGAGGCGGAACGTGCGGCCACGATGGCCGCACGGATCATGCGCTGATCGTCAGCGAGAGTCATCTAACGCGGGAGCTTGTCGAGCGCTGCGCCGAACTCGGACGCGAACCCGAGTCGCTGTGCGATCATCCCCAACTGCTCGTCCGGATAAAGGTCGGTCTCGGCCGCGATGACAGCGAGCACGGGTTCCGGCAGGCCCAGATCGGCCAGGACGGACAGGTCGCCCTCTTCCCAGGGTTCGACATCGTCGAGGTCGTCCGGGTCGATGTCGGGGATCTCGATGTGCAAGGCGTCGAGGACGTCAGCTGCGATGTCGTAGTCGATGGCGGCGGTCGCGTCGGAAATCAGCAATTGCGTGCCGGACGGCGCCGGACGCAACACGATGAAGAACTCGTCGTCGACGTCGAGAAGACCGAAGACGGCACCCGAACTTCGCAGCTCACGCAGCTGCGTTTCGGCGGCCGAGAGCGAGGTCAACGCGTCGGGCGTCAGTGCCTTGACCGTCCAACGCCCCTCTTCACGGACCACCGCGACACCGAAGCCTTCAAGCTCCTCCGACTGGTTCGAAGAGGCGCTCTTGTTACCCGCGCGCTGTGCACCCATGGCGCAACGGTAGCCCGCCTGGTGCCAGTGAGTGAAGTCCGAGCATCGATGTGCCAACCTGAACTCGTGTCTGCGATCGATTCCGCCCCACCAGTCTGCGTTCTCGGCCTCGGATTGATCGGCGGTTCGCTACTTCGCGCCGCCGTCCGATCCGGTCGTCAGGCGTGGGGTTACAACCGTTCCAGCGAGTCCGCCGACGCGGCCCGAGCCGACGGTTTCGACGCCGACACCGATCTGGTTTCAGTGCTGCAGAGAGCGAACGAGAGCGGTGCGATCATTGTGATCGCCGTGCCGATGCCTGCCGTCGACGCCACCTTGGAGGCAATCGCCGCGCATGCGCCGAACAATCCGATCACGGACGTCGTCAGCGTCAAGGGCGAAGTGAAGGCCGCGGTCGAACGAGCGGGCTTGAGCGCCAAGTTCGTGGGCGGTCATCCGATGACGGGGACGTCAGCTTCGGGTTGGGCGGTCGGGGATGCCGATCTGTTCGTCGACGCGGTGTGGGTCGTTGCCACCGACAACGGCGTCGACGCAGACGTGTGGTCGCAGGTCGCCGACCTGGCACTCGACTGCGGCTCGGTGGTGGTGCCAGCCGAATCTCTCGAGCACGATCGAGCAGTCGCGCGTATCTCTCACCTGCCCCACCTACTGGCGGAAACACTCGCGATCACCGGAGCTGCCGGCGGCGAACTGGCCCTTGGGCTGGCCGCCGGGTCATTTCGCGACGGCACCCGCGTAGCCGGGAGCGCTCCTGGCCTGGTGCGGGCGATGTGCGAGGGCAACCGTGACGCCCTGCTGGTCGCACTGGATGAAGCGCTCGTCCTTTTGCAGGGTGCACGTACCGATCTGCTCGACAACGGCTCCACGGCACGATTGGTGGACGCAGGGTTCGCTGCGCGCGGCGCTTACGAGTCGCACGAGCGTTGGGACATCGAAGACCTTCGGGTCGGAGAACCCGACTGGATCGAGCGGATGCGGGACGCCGGTCGACGCGGTGGTGTCATCCGGCGATCCGAAACCTAGAAGTACGAAACCTAGATTCGAGTTGCCAGACCCGGGTAGTCGAGGACGAAGCCTTCGGTATCGACGGCCAGCGTCGAGCTGGACACCGGGGACAGCACACTGATTCCGTCGGTGCCGCTGCTGTAGGTGATGGTCGCACCCTCGACGCGCAGGTCGAGAAGGTTGACGTAGACGACCGGGACCTCGGCGTCTTCGATGTCGTTCTGCAAGCCGACGCGGCGGATGGGCAGCGTGTTGAAGAACGGGCTGAGGATCACGTCGACATCGAGTGCGCCATCGAACGCAGAGCGCTGGTGACTGGCGCCGTTCTCGACCATCCAGGTGCCTTCTTCGTCCCGGCTGATCGACATCTGACGCTCACCGGCGGCCAGGGCGGTCCGCACCGACAGCCTGCGGGTGATGCCGGCCTCGTCGGTGACCAGGTCGTATGACGCGCTGAATGCAGGGTGCTCACTGCAGGCTCCACCGATGATCCGGCCGGAAGCCTTGATGCGATTTCCGTTCAGCTGCACACGAACAGACTCCATACGAGGAGCGTTGTGGGCCTGCCAGGTCAATACCGCGGGCCAGGACGCGTCACCGGAAGGTTGGATGCTCACCCGACCACGGTAATGGACGAACGGGCGCGGAGCACCGCTGGTTCGGGTTATTGCTTCGATCAGGGACCTTTTAGGGACTTCGATCGGCCCCGAAGATCTCGATGTAAGGCGTTTCACAACGGTTCTTCCGTAAGGAGCACCCCGCAGACCGAATAGTTGGCAAACGGTGTCGGAGTTCTCGAGTACCGTGCTTCTAGGTCGGTTCGTGAGGAAGGGTGCTGTGACGTCGTCGCGGAGCATGGTGGGTTTGTTTGCCGGTATCGGCGGGCTCGAGTTGGGGCTCTCGGAACATGGGTGGAACACCGAACTGCTGTGTGAAATCGATCCGGGCGCCCAGGCAGTTCTCCGTTCGCGTTTCGCCGACGTGCCGTTGCACGGCGACGTCACCAAACTGCGCGCGCTGCCCAGCGACATCGAATTGGTGGCCGCCGGTTTCCCCTGCCAGGACCTCTCTCAGGCCGGCAAAACGGCGGGCATCACCGGCGCACGCTCAGGCCTGGTGGACGAGGTGTTCCGTCTGGTCAAGCGCAAGAAAGGCCCGCGCTGGCTGTTGATCGAGAACGTTCCGTTCATGCTGCAACTCGGCAAGGGCGCTGCCATGCGGCACATCACCGACGCTCTCGAAGACCTCGGATACACCTGGGCATACCGGGTGGTCGACGCCCGCGCCTTCGGACTCCCCCAGCGCCGCCAGCGCGTCATCATGCTTGCCTCGCGCACGGACGATCCTCGCGAAATCCTGTTCGGCCAGGACGCCGGCGAGCGCCTGGGAGGTGATCCCGCGGACTACCCCTGCGGCTTTTACTGGACCGAAGGCACCCGCGGACTCGGATGGGCCGTCAATGCCGTGCCGACGCTCAAGGGCGGCTCGTCCGTCGGCATCCCCAGCCAGCCGGCGGTCCGGTTGCCGTCCGGTGAGATCGTCACTCCCGGCCTCGTCGACGCCGAACGCCTGCAGGGTTTCGATCCCGACTGGACGCTTCCGTCCGTCGAGGTTCCCGGCCTACGCCACAGCCACCGATGGAAGCTCGTCGGCAATGCCGTGAGCGTGCGGATGGCATCGTGGGTCGGTGGCCGGTTGAACGATCCCATCGAATACGACGCCGCCGGCGAGACGCCACTCGAACCGGGCGACGCGTGGCCGAGTGCGGCGTGGGGCCGTAACCGCCAAGCCTTCCGCGTCCACACCTCGACCTGGCCGGTCCAGTACGACTACGAGGATCTGAGCGGTTTCCTCGAGGACACGCGGTTGCTGTCGGCGCGGGCCACAGCCGGCTTCCTCAAGCGCGCACGCATGGGCAACCTTCGGTTCATCCCCGGTTTCATCGAGGACGTCGAAAGCCATCTCGAGCGGATGGGCGGATACCCCGAGGCCGCGGCATGACGGAATCACTGTTCCCCGAACCTGAAACGCTATTCCCCGAACCCCTGCTTTCCGAGCCGGAACACGAACCACTGTGGAGCGCACTGCAACTCGCGGGCGACAAGCCCCCGGCCGACGCCGATCGCGGCGAGAAGAAGAACTACGCCCAGCGACTCTCCAATCAACTGGCACAGACGGTGGCCGACGCTCTGCGTCCGCTGTATCCCAACATCACCCCGACAGCGTCCGGCGAAGGCCAGGAGGCAACCGTTGATGTCGCCAAGGGCCGAAAGCGCTTGGACGTCAAGGCACTCGACCCCACTCTCGGCCTGATCCTCTGCGTCTCCATCAAGACGTACAACTTCCAGGACTACAGTCCCCGCAGCGGAAAACTTGGACGGTGGACCAAGAACATCGTCCGCAACGACCACGAATTGCGTGGCGAGGCAATGGTTCTGCATCAGCGTCAGCCGTACAGCGTGTTGGTCGCCGTCATGTTCGAGCCGTACGCCACGTGCGACGACGGCGACCCGACCAAGACCAGCGACACCGGCAAATCCTCGTTTGCACACCACGTCACGACGCTCTCGAAGCGCTCGGGCCGGGGCAAGCGCGCGGTGGTCGGCGTTCCAGGAAAGGCCTGGGTGGATCTCGGCGCCGAGGACACCCGCTACGACCTCTTCGAGAAGGTCTACATCGGACTCTACGAACCCGATGGCGCGGTTCGGTTCTTCGACGTCGACGAGCCGCCGCCGCGCAACGGCCGGCCCACCGAAGCTCAGACGCTCTCGTTCACCGACTTCGTGACCGTCGTGCACGGTGAAGTGGAGCGTCGCAACAGGTTTGCGCCCACCTGGTCCGATCCCGAAGACAGCGACGATTCCGACGGTTGAGGGAACCACGGTGCCTGCGACGGATCCTGCCACCAGCGCTCGGATGAGCGCTCAGCGTCGGCGCGACACCAAACCTGAAATTGCACTTCGACGCGAGCTTCATCGGCGCGGACTCCGGTACTTCGTGGACCGGGCGCCTGTCAAAGGTGTTCGCCGACGCGCTGATCTGGTGTTTCCGCGCCGCAAAGTCGCGGTGTTCGTGGACGGATGCTTCTGGCACAGCTGCCCGCAGCATGCGACGTTTCCCAAGAACAACGCGCAGTGGTGGACGGACAAGTTGGCCGCCAACGTGGTTCGAGACCGCGACACCGATGCACGTCTGGCAGAGCAGGGTTGGACCGTCATCCGCATCTGGGAGCACGAAGATCCGCTGGTAGCAGCCGAACGCGTCCAGAAAGCCCTGCTCGGTCCGTAAGCTCGATTTCGTGAAGGAACGCAACGTTGCGCGGTGGGGTTTGGTGGCTGCGCTGGCTCTGGGCGGAATCGTCTACTCGTCGTGGATTCTCGAATTTTTCCTCGACACCGGCCTCGACCCGGTGACATCGTTCCTCAGCGAACTCGATGCCGAGAACCAGAAATACCGTGACGTCTTCGGCAATGCCGACGTCCTGTCCGCGATCTTGATGTTGATCTCCGGAGCGCTGGGTCTGCTGATCACGCCCAGGCGCAGGCTCTACGTCACGGGCTGGATTGCACTTGCAGTGTTCGGCATCGCCACAATCGCCGACGCGTCGTTCCCTCTCGAATGCTCGGGCGAGGGTTGCCCGTCGAGCGCACCCGACGGTCTACTTCCGCAGCTCCACCATGTTCACGCATTGACGAGCAGCGTGGCGGTGTTCGCGATCTTCACCGCGATGATCGCATTCACCGTGGGAGCGTTCAGGTATCGCGAACACCGGTCGTTGCGTACGACCGGCCTGACCATTTTGATCCTGACTTCCCTTGCGACGGTGTGGATGTTGACGACCAACAGCATCGAAGTCTCCGGCGGCGGTAATCTCGGACTGGGTATCGCTCAACGCGCACAGGTGCTGGGGATGTCGTTGTGGTTGTGCACCCTGGCATTTGCGATGTCGAGGCCGCCATCCACCGGGCTCCCGGCGTCGCCACGCTGACAGGTTTTCCGGCAAGCGATTCGGGCGATCCTGGAACTACAACTGAAAATGGCTGCCCCGAACTAGCGAAGGTGTGCCCATGTCTCTCGCGTCGTCGTTCTTCGCCCATCCACACCAGGCGTTCACTGCCGGTTTCTACCGCAACGAGTCCTTCGACTTCGAGCTACGAGTCGTTCTCGGGCAAGCCACCTACGGCGCGGCAGACACCGGCGAAGTGCTCTCGGCCATCGCTCATGTCGGCGAGAAAGACCTCGAGGGCTGGTACGAGGCCTGGTTCGACCTCGGCACACGAGTATTCGGGCACGCCGATGAGGCGGCCGAGGCCGGGCATTCACGAAGCGCGTCCAACGCGTACCTGCGGGCGGCGTCGTACTTCGGTGTGGCGATCAACGCCGTCGACGGTCTCAGCGACGATTCGGTTTTGGTCCCCACTTTCAAACGTCACCGACAAGCGTGGGACCGCTTCGTCGACACCACCGCCCAGCCCGTCGAACGCGTCCGGATCCCTTACGAGGACACCTACTTGCCCGGGTACTTCTTCCGGCCGCCCGGCGACGTGCGACGGCCGACGTTGATCATGGTGAACGGTAGCGACGGCCCGATCAGCGGACTGTGGGGCAGCGGCGGCGCCGGGGCCCTCGAACGGGGCTACAACGTGTTGATGTTCGACGGACCCGGTCAGCAGTCGATGCTCTTCGAGCGCAACATCCCGTTCCGTCACGACTGGGAATCCGTCATCACGCCCGTCGTCGACTATCTCGTGGACCGGCCGGACGTCGATGCGTCGAAGCTGGCGATCTACGGGATCAGTCAGGGCGGTTACTGGGTACCGCAGTCGTTGGCGTTCGAGCATCGGATCGCGGCAGCGATCGCCGATCCGGGGGTCGTGGACGTGGCCGCGTCGTGGCTCGCCCATATCCCCAAGAACATGCAGAAGCTGCTCGACGAGGGGAAGTCGGAGGCCTTCGACCGCGACATGGCGATAGGGCTGGGGATGAAATTCTCGAAGGACAGCGCCCGGATCTGGTGTTTCCGAGCGCGTCCGTACCTCGCCGACGGTTACTACAACACTCTCGCCGAGGTTCGGAAGTACCACCTCGAACACGTCGCCGGCTCGATCTCCACTCCCCTGCTCATCACCGATCCGGAAGGCGAGCAGTTCTGGCCCGGTCAATCCAAGCGGCTTGCCGCCCTATCCGGCGGACCGACGACGGTGGTTCCCTTCACCGCTGCCGAAGGCGCGAACTTCCACTGTCAGCCCATGGCGAGGCGTCTGACGGATCAGCGAATGTTCGACTGGCTCGACGAGCAGTTGGATCTCTGAATCAGGACACTTTCTCCTTTTTCGTCAAGAGAGTGGCGAGCATCGGCAGCAGTAGAACGGTGATCGCCCCGGCCGCGACAAGAATCGACGCGTTGTCCGACGACATCTGATGCGCGTCGACGGCAGCGCCCGTGACCGCCACGATCATGGGCAGACCGGTAGCCCCGTACAACGCGACTTGCGCACTTTCGCGCGTGGTGAAGGGCGGCTCGACCTTCTCGAACTTGGTCACGAAGAACACCGGCACGCCGCGGACGACAACGATCAGGATCAGAAACGCAATCAGTATGCCGGGACTGGCGGCGACCGCCGAGACGTCGATTGCCATGCCTGAAGTGATGAAGAAGATCGGGATGAGGAACCCGAAGGCGATCCCGTCGAGCTTGATCTCGAGGCGCTCGTCGCCCTCTGGCATCAGTCGCCGCAGGATGAAGCCGGCGGCAAACGCGCCGAGAATGACGTCGAGTGAGAACACGGCCGACAGCACTCCGAGGCTGACCAACAACAGAACGGTGAGGCGGACCGTCGTCTGCGCCGTGGTGTCCGCTCCTGCCCGCACCAGCCGATGTGTCCACGAGCCTTCGTGAATCAGCTTGCCGGGCAGCACCGCCACGACGATGGCGATCAAGGCGAAGACGGCAAGAACGATCAGCGACAGGACGGCACCACGGGCACTCAGCAGCACCGCCATCGCGACGACCGGCCCGAGTTCGCCGACGGCCCCGTGATTGAGGACCGTCTTGCCCAAGCGTGTGTCGAGGAGTTTGTTGTCCTTGAGGATCGGCAACAGCGTGCCCAGTGCGGTCGACGTCATTGCGATGGCAACAGCGGCTTCCGCGGAGATCACGTTCCTCATGCCAAGCAGCGCGACCACCGTGAACGCCAACGCGAGGCAGAACAGCCACGTGTAGAGCGCTCGACGTCCGCCGCGCCCACTGAGTTCCTGTCGGTCGATCTCGTAGCCGGCGAGCAGGAACAGCATGCCGAGGCCGAGTTCGCGGAGGATTCCGATCGCTTCGCTGTCAGCGGCGATGTTGAGGGCGAACGGCCCGACCACTGCGCCCGCGACCAGTAGCAACACCACTTCGGGAACCAGTCGACGCGGGATCAAGCCCGCGACTATCGGCGCGATGGCCGCGATCAGCGCAATCCAGAACAGCGACGAGGCAATTGAAGGCACGGATCATTATCGGACATAGGTGACGGATCTGCGCTCAGTACAGGTACTTGCGGTACGCCTCCTGCCGAGCCGGCTCCAGATCCTCGACCAGCAGGCTGTGCTGCTCGGCCATCATGTCGCGCAGACTCGGTACGTCATCGGATGCGGGCCACGTCGACGGATCCCACAGCTTCGCCCGCAGAATCGCTCTCGCGCAATGCAGATACGCCTCGTCGATCTTCACGATCACAGCAAGCTGCGCCGGCTTGCCGTTCATCGCCATCGAGTCCAGCAGATCAGGATCGGTGGACAGAGTCGCCGTGCCGTTGACGCGCACGATCTCGTCGTGACCAGGCGCGAGAAAGAGGATCCCCACGTGAGGATTTTCGATCATGTTCCGGTACGAGTCAGCGCGCCGGTTGCCCGGACGATCCGGGAGCACGAGCGTCTTCTCGTCGGGAAACAGAACCTGACTGACCAAGTCTCCGCGCGGCGAGCAATCGCAATTTCCGGCCGCATCGGATGTCGCGAGCACAAAAAACCGTGCCTGCTCGACGAATTCACGGATCAACGGAGTCGTGTAGGCGGTCTGCTTCTCCATGATCGTCGGATGGGGCTGTCCGAGAATCGCATTGAGTTGTTCCACGGATTCGATCCGCCCGCCCGGGGCGTTCGACGCCGTCACGTCAACACGTCGTCGAGAACGTGGTGGCGCCCGAGCGGCAACACCAACGGCTTACCCGAGATGGGGTCGGGGATGATTCGGCTCTCGAGACCGAAAACGGTGCGGACGTTGTCGCTCGTGAGCACCTCGGCAGGATCACCCTCCGCGTAGACCCGGCGATCTGCCATGGCGACGAGGTAGTCGGCGTAGCGGGCGGCGAGATTGAGATCGTGCAGAACCATGACAATCGTTGTACCCCGAGTCCGATTCAGGTCGGTGAGCAGGTCCAAGACCTCAACCTGGTGGCTCACGTCCAAGAAGGTAGTCGGCTCGTCGAGAAGAAGCAGATCGGTTTGTTGGGCGAGCGCCATCGCAATCCACACACGTTGGCGCTGACCACCGGAAAGTTCGTCCACCGATCGTTCGGCCAATTCGGTTGTGTCCGTTGCCGCAAGCGCCTCAGCGACGGCTGCGTCATCCTCGCGACTCCACCTCGACAGCACCCGCTGATGTGGATGTCGGCCTCGGCCGACGAGATCGGCGACAACTATCCCTTCCGGTGCGATCGGTGACTGCGGCAGCAGACCGAGCGTGCGAGCGAGCTTCTTCGCGGGTAGGCGATGAACATCCTTGCCGTCCAACAGAACATGACCGCTTCGGGGACTGAGTAGCCGCGACATCGACCGCAGCAGCGTCGATTTGCCGCACGCGTTGGCGCCCACGATGGTCGTGATCTTTCCCGGCGGCACCGCGAGGTCTAGCGATTCGACGACGGTCCGTCCTCCGTAACCGAGTTCGAGGTTTTCGACAGTCAGAGTATGGGATTCGGTCACAGCGAACCTCCCGTTCGGTTGGAGCGAATGATGAGGTAGACGAGATACGGCGCTCCCAGCGCGCCGGTCACCACGCCAACGGGGTAGCGGGTGCCGAAGGCGTACTGTCCGCAGAAATCGGCAACTAGCACCAGCAGCGCTCCGACCAGCGCAGACGGAATCAAAAGTGATGTTCCCGGACCGACGATGCGGGCGGCGATGGGCCCTGACAGAAATGCGACGAAGGCGATGGGCCCCGCAGCGGCAGTGGCAAAGGCGATGAGTCCGACGGCCGCAATGATTGACAGAATGCGCGTTCGTTCCACTCTGACGCCGAGCGCTTGTGCTGCGTCGTCACCGAGCGGGATGGTCGAAAGGTTGCGCGATTGGCTCAGCAGCACCGGTCCGAGGACAACCAGCGCCAGGACCACGGGAACCGTCGAACCCCAGTTGGCACCGTTGAGACTGCCGGTGAGCCAACGCATCGTCTCCTGCAGATCCCACGCGGCGGCGGTACTGAGCAGGTAGGCGGTGACGCTGTCGAGCATCGCGGCGATGCCGATACCGATCAGGATCAGCCGAGTGCCCGCTACACCGTCTCGGAAGGACAGAACGTAGATCAAGACTGCGACGCCCAGACCGACAGCGATGGCGAAGATCGAGACCTGCGAGCCGCCGAGCGAAAGCGAGATGATCGCGAAAGCCGCTGCAGCGCTTGCGCCCGAGCTGATCCCGATGATGTCGGGGCTCGCGAGCGGGTTGCGCAGCATCGTCTGGAACGTGATGCCACCCAAGCCGAAACAGATTCCGGCGACCACAGCGAGGACAGCGCGAGGCAGCCGGAGGCGGCCGACGGTGAACGAGGCACCAGGTACGTTCTCCCCCAGCACGACGCGAAGCACATCTGACGGCGGGTAGAAGGTTTTTCCCACCATCAGAGTGACCGCGAAGGAGGCGACGACGAGGACCGTCAGCACGGCAATCACGATGCGGCGGCGTCTACCTCGTCGGATACGGCTTGCTCCGACTGCGTCGACCTCGACTTCGGGAGTAACGAATGTAGTGGTCACAGCTCACGTATTTTCTGACGGCGGACTATGTAAATGAAGAAGGGCGCTCCGACGAGCGCGGTGATGATGCCGACGTCGATTTCGCTCGGCCGGGCGACAATTCGTCCGAGAATGTCGGCGGCGACGAGAAGGCCGGCACCTGTCAGCGCAGAAAACGGTAGTAGCCAACGGTTGTCGATCCCGATCAGCAACCGGCACAGATGCGGGACAACCAAACCGACGAAGCCGATCGGTCCGGCAATGGCAGTGGCCGCACCGCAGAGCAACACTGCACCGAGCGCTGCCACTGCACGAACCACCGCGACGCGTTCGCCGAGACCTGACGCAACCTCGTCGCCGAGCGCAAGAGAGTTGAGACTGCGCGCTGACAGCAGACAGATCACGAAGCCGACAATGAGGAAAGGCAGACCCTGCCGGATCACCTCGAAACTCGCGCCACCGACGCCGCCGATCTGCCACGAACGAATGTTGCCCGCAATATCGTTTCGCGGCAGCATGATCGCAGTGATGAACGAAGCAAACGCAGCCGATGTTGCGGCCCCGGCAAGAGCCAACTTGAGTGGCGTGGCTCCACCTCGCCCGAGTGACCCGACTACGTAGACGAACAATGCCGCCCCGGCTGCACCGAGTACGGCCACCCAGATCATGCTGGTCTGGGTCCACAATCCGAACCACGCCATTCCGATCACCACGGCGAGCGAAGCGCCCATGTTGACGCCCAGGATTCCGGGATCCGCCAAAGGGTTTCGGGTAATCCCCTGCATCACCGCGCCGGCAAGACCGAGCGCAGCACCCACGATGATCGCGAGCACCGTCCGCGGAATGCGCTTGGCAATCGCACCCTGACCGATGTTGTCAGTGGAACCGCCAAGTGCGGCAACGATGTCGGACCAATCGACCTCACGAGAGCCGATGACGATCGAGGCGCACATGAGCACGGCGAGGACCACGAGAAGGGCGATCAGCCACAGCGAATTGCCGAACGTCGGGCGCCGCGTATCGCTGGCGCCCGACGTCGAATCCTGCGAGGTTACAGTCACTCCGACTTTCCAGCAGCCCCGGCGAGCAGATCGACATAGTCGCCGAGTACCCACGAAATGGCGAGCGGAGTCGGGTTGGCCGCCGTTCCCATCGGCCCGGTTCCGTTGAGGAAGACGATCGAATTGTTGGCGACGGCAGGCATCTGCGAGAGCAGCGGGTCAGCCTTGAGTGCGTCGACAAGTGCCTGGTCACCGTACGTGACGATCAGTTCGACGTCGTCGAAGACGTCCACACGCTCGGCACTGACCTTCTTCGAGAACTCACCACCCGTCGAGGCGTCGGCAACGCTCTTCGGCGTCGAAAGTCCGAGGTCCTCGAAGAACGCGGCGCGTGTGTCGTTCGCGGTGTAGAAGCTGACCTGGCTCAGGTCGGCAGTGTCGACGTGCGTCAGGAACATTGTTGCCTTGCCGGCAAGCTGCGGATGTGAGGCAACCTCGTCGGCGATCTCCTTCTCGATGGTGGAGATCAGTTCCTGCCCTTCGGATTCCATGCCGAGGCCCATGCTGTTGAACTTGATGACGTCACGCCACGACGTCGCCCACGGCCCCTCGGGATACGCCACAACCGGAGCGATCTCACTGAGAGTGTCGTAGTCCTCCTGCGTCAATCCGGAGTACGCGGCAAGAATGACGTCAGGGTTCGTATCGGAGACGGCTTCGAAGTCGATGCCGTCGGTCTCGTCGAAGAGCACCGGCGGCTTCGCGCCGAGGTCGTCGAGCTTTTCCTCGACCCACGGCAGCATTCCGTTGCCGTTGTCGTCGCCGAACGTCGCCGCTGCCATTCCGACGGGAACCACGCCGAGAGCAAGGGGCACTTCGTGATTGGCCCAGGCAACGGTGGCAACTCGCTCCGGCTTGGCGTCGATCGTCGTAGTTCCGAAAGCGTGCTCGATCGTGACGGGGAAGGAGCTGGATCCGCTTCCGGCGCTGCCGCCGTCGGCGGTCTCCGAGGAGCCGGAACTGCAAGCTGTCATGCCGAGGGCGACTGCGACCGCTGCTGCGGCCACCGCCAAGAAGCGTTTTGAACGCATGAAAACAGAACTCTCTCGAGAAGGGGTACGGCCCTCAACCCGGCTCAATCAGGCACTTAGGTGAGGTTTGCCTAAACCGTATACGGGAGGGCAATGTGGCGCAATCGCGTGTTTGGGACACCCGGTGTAGCGATCGAGACAAGGTGTGATGGCCGATCAGCTAGCCAGGAACATCCCTGGTGTGGCCCCGGTGGTGCGCCGGAATGCCGCACCGAACGCACTGGTCGAGTGGTAGCCCACGCGCTCGGCAACCTCTTGCAGATCCAAGCCGTGTGCAAGAAGCGTCACCGCCCGTTGGGCGCGCACCGCTGACACCCACTGCCCGAAACTCATCCCGGTCTCCGACCGAAATACCCGGGTGATGGTTCGCGGGCTGACGCCGAGGAGCCTTGCCCAGTCGGACAGCGTTCGCATGTCACTCGGATCGTCACCGATCGCGTCGACGATGGGTTGCAGAAGCGCCGAGTCCGGCACCAGAACCAGCAACTCGTTGGGTGACGGCGCCAGTACGTCGATCACCATCTGCTCTGTGAGCGAGCGCGAAGAGGTTCCGAGTGAATCGTCTGCCAGTCGCTCGAGGAGGTTCCGCAGCAGCGGAGTCACCTCGATCGCCACCGGCACGTCGGACAGAGACGGAACCGATGCGATGTCGAGCTGAGCGGCCCGATACCAGGTTCCGGCGGGCGCGATCGCCGAGTGCAGGACGCCGGCGGGCATCCACAGACCGACGGTCGGGGTGATCGTCCACGTGCGCGATCCCACCGTGGCGCTCGACGCTCCTCGCTCGTTCCACAACAATTCGTGGGTCGGGTGCGAGTGCGCCTCCCACCGGGTCTCGCGGGAGACAAGCTCGTCCATGCCCGCGATGACAAAGGGCACCTCGACCGCCCCGGCCGAGTAGACCGGGAGCGTCCGACTGTCGACGGTCTCCAACGGGTTCTCCTCGGTTCGCGCGGCTGCTCCGGAGAAAGCATAGGTCGCGGGGATCGGTTGTTGGTTCCTACGATCGCGAGGGTCACCGACCGAAATTCGCCGAGGTGACGTCACACACATTCAAAAATCGCGAATGCACCACAACAAAAAGAAGGTCACAGACCGGAGTCTGTGACCTTCTTTCTTGTGCGCCCGAAGGGATTCGAACCCCTAACCTCTTGATCCGTAGTCAAGTGCTCTATCCGTTGAGCTACGGGCGCATGTTCTGTTGTCTTGCTGATCTTGCGTGTCTTACCGTCGTACTTTCTATCATTTCTAACCCGCCGGTCAAAATCACCGGCTTGGCGGAGGCGAGAGGATTTGAACCTCCGGTCCCTCGTAAAAGGGACAACTCATTAGCAGTGAGTCCCATTCGGCCGCTCTGGCACGCCTCCCTGGGGGTTCCGATCCTTTCGGACCGCCGGATCGAAAGATTACACACCCTTCGCCACCAAAGGCAAAACGCGTGGTCAGCGCCTTGTTTTGTCGACTTACCGCAGGTGGCTGTCGAACCAGTCGAAGATCCGGGTCTGAGCTTCGACGATCGAAGCCGAGCCAGGGTCGTCGAGGTCGGCGTCCTCGGACAGCTGTGGCGGCTCGTCGGCCCGGTGGGCCAGTCCGGCGTAGCTGACCACCAGTGTCGCGACGTCGGCCTTCGCGGTCGCTTCCCGGAGCAGAGTCACGTGCTCACGCGGCGTGCTGGGATCGTCCTCGCCGTACAGCGCCAACCACGGCGCCTGCAGGGAAGTGGCCGCATCGACGAGCGCCTGAGCATCCACCGACAAGGCTTCGACGATTCCCCGGGCGGCGACGCTCACCGCGGCACCCACGGGACGGCTGGTGGCCACGAGCATCGCGGCGGTCCCGGCGTCGTCGAATCCGAGCACCCCGACGGTGTCCGCGAGAACTTCGCGTCCGACGAGCCAATCGAGGGTCGCGTCGAAGTCGGCGAAGAGGTTGTCACCGAACACCTCGCCCTGCATGTGTTCGGGTTCGCGGTGGAACAGGTGCGGTGCGACGCTCACCCACCCTTCGCCGGCGAGTGCGCACATCAGATTCAGCAGAGCCGGGCTGAACTGGCGGGCTTCATGCAGGACGACGATCCCGCCCCGCGTCGGGCCGTCCGGCTCCACCACCGTCAGCGGAACAGCCGTGGCGACCTCCCCTTCGGCTGCGCGCAGATACGCGGTGGCCCGGAAGATTTCCGACATCTTCTAACTCTGACACGCAGACGGCCGCTACGCACCAAATCGGTGCGCGCATAATCGACTCGTGACCGCACACATTCGCCCTGACCTCGCCTCCATCCCCGCCTACGTTCCCGGACGCAATTTTCCGGGTGCGATCAAGCTGGCGAGCAACGAAACGACCGTAGGGCCGTTGCCCGGTGTGCGTGACGCCGTCGCCGACGCGGTCGCCAATGCCAACCGCTACCCGGACAATGCCGCGGTCGCACTCATCGAGGCGCTGGCCAGCTTCCTGAAAGTCGAGCCGGCCAACGTCGCCGCTGGTTGTGGCTCCGTGACGCTGTGCCAAGAACTCGTGCAGATCACCTGCGATCAGGGTGACGAGGTCATCTACGCGTGGCGGTCGTTCGAGGCATACCCCGTGGTCACCCAGGTCGGCCATGCCGTCTCGGTCAAGGTTCCGCTGACCGAGGACTTCGGCCACGACCTCGACGCGATGCTGGCCGCGATCACGGATCGCACGCGGTTGATCTTCGTGTGCAACCCCAACAACCCGACCGGCAACGCGCTGTCGAAGGCAGAGCTCGAGAGCTTCCTCGACGCGGTCCCGACGCACGTCGTCGTCGCACTCGACGAGGCGTACTTCGAATACTCACGCTCGGACGCCGACGGCATCGAACTGTTCCGCAGCCGCCCCAACGTGGTTGTTCTGCGCACCTTCTCGAAGGCGTACGGCCTCGCGGGAATCCGCGTGGGTTACGCGGTCGCGGATCCGGAGATCATCGTGGCCCTCGGCAAGGTGCACACCCCGTTCACCGTGAGCGCTGTCGCGCAGGCCGCCGCAATCGCTTCCCTGGCTGCAGCAGACGAACTGCTTGCCCGCACCGAAGGCGTCATCGCCGAGCGGACGCGCGTGCGCAGTGCACTGATCGAAGCCGGGTACACCGTCCCCGAGTCGTCGGCGAACTTCGTCTATCTCCCCCTCGGAGAGCTCTCCCCCGGTTTCGCCGAGGCGAGTACCGAGGCGGGCATTCTGATCCGTCAGTACGGCGTCGAGGGCGTCCGGATGACCATCGGCGATCCACACGAGAACGACGCGTTCCTCGCTTTCGCGAACACCGACGTCGCGAAGCAGGCTGCGGGCATCGGCGTCACCGCGTGACACTCGATACATAACTGTTACGCCGAGGACTGGAATTCGTTTCGGCGGACGGGCACACTCAGGGAGGTTCGAGGCCGGTCCGAGTGAGGGAGCACGACGCATGACGCGACGCATGACACGAACGTGTGCCGTGCTCGCAACGACCCTTCTCGCCACCACCGCGACCTCCCTGAGTGCCGTCGCCACCGCCGAGTCCCAGGACACGGTGTCGGTACGTCTGCTGGCGTTCAACGATCTGCACGGCAGCCTCCGCCCGCCGGAAGGTGTTCGCAGCGAGATCAGGCAGGCCGACGGCTCGCTCACCCCCGCAGGTGGCGCGGCGTATCTCGCGGCATACGTGACGCAACTTCGCAGCCAAGCCACCAACTCGCTGCTGTATTCGGTCGGTGACAACTGGGGATCGTCGGCATTGGAATCGGCGATGTTCAACGACGAACCGACGGTCGAACTGCTGAATCGGATGAAGATCGACGCTTCCGCGATCGGCAACCACGAACTGGACAAGGGGCTCGCCGAGTTCCGTCGTATGCAGTCCGGCGGTTGCTCCGCCGTCGACGCGTGCACGTTCAGTCCGTCCTTCGGCGGCGCCAACTTCCCTCTGATGGCCGCAAACATGACGTACACCAACGGCACTCCGGCCACGCTGCCCTTCACCGTGAACATGGTCGACGGCATTCCGCTCGGAGTCATCGCGATTTCCCCCGCCAACACGTCGCAGATCGTCACACCGGGCGGGATCGCCGATCTGCAGTTCGGCGACGAGGTCGAAGCGATCAACCGCACCGCCGATGTCCTCGACTTCTTCGGCGTCAAAGCCATCACCGTTCTCCTGCACCGTGGGGACGAACCGGCCGTCGAAGGTGGGCCCAACGACTGCAACGTCGAGTCCGGCCCGGCCCGCGACATCGCTCTTCGTGCCTCACCGAAGGTGGACGTCATCTTCACCGCCGACAGCCACCAGCAGTACAACTGCGAATTCCCTGATCCTGCAGGCAATCCCAGAGTCGTCATGCAGGGCGCTTCGCACGGCCGGATCGTGTCCGTCGCCGACGTCACCATCGACCGCAACACCCGCGAGGTCGTTCGCGATCAGACATCCGCTTTCAATCAGATAGTGACGCACGATATTTCGCCGGATCCCGATATTCAGGCTCTCGCCGACCGGGCCTGGTCGGAGGCGTCGGAAAGCGCTCAGCGACCGGTGGGGACCATCACCGCCGATCTGACACGGGATCGCGTCCCCAGCGGTGAATCGACACTCGGCAACCTGGTCGCCGACGCTCAACTCGCGGCCGGATCGACACGAGGCGCTCAACTCGCGTTGACGAACCCGGGCGGTATGCGCGAGGACTTGGACTTCGGCACTTCCGGCCAGGTCACCTACCGCCAGGCCTACGGTGTTCAACCGTTCGGCAACAGCCTCGAAGTGCTCTCCGTCACAGGAGCGGTGTTGAAGGACGCTCTCGAACAGCAATTCCAGATCGACCTCGACGGCACCGCTACCGAGCGCATCCTCTCCCCGTCCGCGGGCTTCACCTACGCCATGGACCGGCGAGCAGCGCCGGGCTCGCGAATCTCGGAAATGCGCTTGAACGGGCAGGACATCGCCCCCGACGGCGTCTACAGCGTCGTGGTGAACAAGTTCCTCGCCGAGGGCGGGGACGGTTTCACCGCACTGAAGAACTCCACCCAGATGACCGGCGCGGGCAACGACCTCGACGCCTTGACTGCCCTGTTCGCAGCCGGGTCCCCGGTCTCGCCGCCTGCCACCGATCGCATCCGCACCGTCGGCTGAATAGGCATCCCCCCGCTCGATTGCCTAGTCTCGACGGGTGATCATCGCGACCCATAACGGCAAGTTCCATGCAGACGACGTCTTCGGCGTATCGCTGCTCAAGCAGCTGTACCCCGACGCCACCGTCGTTCGCAGCCGTGACGAGTCCGTCCTCGACAGTGCGGACATCGTGCTCGACGTCGGCGGTCGCTACAACCCGGCCGAGGGTCGCTTCGACCATCACCAGCGCGATGCCGGCGAGCGCAGCAACGGCATCCTGTACTCCGCTTTCGGTCTGCTCTGGCAGGAATACGGCCTGCAGTTCTGCGAAGGCGACGCCTCCGTTTTCCGCCGAATCGACAGTCGTCTGGTCGAGGGCATCGACGCCGTCGACAACGGCCAGGAGATCTACACCCTCAACGACTACGGCACCAAGCCTTTTGATCTGTCGTCGGTGCTGGACCTGTTCAATCCGATCTCGTCCACCGACGAAGAGTTCGACACCCAGTTCGAGCTGGCCGTGGTTCTCGCAACTCAGGTCTTGATTCGCCTGCGCGCCAAGTACGCCGGCGACGCTGCAGCCGAGCGCGAGTTCACCGAGACCTACGAGAAAGCAACGGATCCGCGCTTCGTCGTGCTGGAACGCTTCGTTCCCCACGGCCGCGCCGCGTCGGCCCAGCCAGAACTTCTGTTCACCATCTTCCCGAACACCAACGGCGGCTGGTCGATTCAGACGGTCAAGCCCGCTGACTCCAAGTTCGGTTCACGAAAGCTGTTGCCGGAGCCGTGGCGCGGCCTGAACGGCTCGGACCTTGCCGCCGAGACGGGCGTCGACAGTTCGGTCTTCTGCCACAAGGCGGGGTTCATCGCGGCTGCGCAGACCCGTGACGGCGCCCTCCAGTTGCTCGAACTGGCACTGGCCGAGTAGTTCTCAGCTCACAGCCCAGTTCACATTCCCAGGGCGGTCTTCACTGTCGGCCAGGAATCGTGAAGCGCGTCTTGCCAGTACGGCCATGAATGGGTGCCGACGTTCCGATACGCGAACACTGCGGGAATCGACAACTCCCCTAACCTCGCCTCGAACAGTTGCGTGCACGTGTTTGCCAGTGCCTCGAGCGGCCCGCCTTCGATGGCCGTCTGCAGGCCGCCCGGGGTGAAAATGTTGTCGTATTCTCCGGGTGCGCCCGTGCCCGAGGAAACGTAGATCGTCTTCCCTCGCAGCGTTTCAGCGTTGGTGGACGGGTCGTGCTTTTGCCAGTCGGGGTCCGACGCCGGGCCCCACATGTTGGTGGCGTCGCCCGCCTTGCTGGCCACGGTGAGCCGCACGGAATCCTGCGAAGACGACTCGGAGTTGTCGAGACAGCCACTGTACGAGGCTAATCCGGTGTAGAGCTTCGGGTGATGTGTGATGAGGTTGGCCGCGCCGAGCGCACCCATGGACACCCCGCCGACCACATTCGTCCCATTTCCGGAAAACGCAGAATCGATCAACGCCGGAAGCTCTTCAGCGAGAAACGATTCCCACTTGTTCACACCGAGGTTCGGATCGTCGTTCTTCCAGTTGGTGTAGAAACTGCCGGTACCGCCAACAGGGAGAACGACGTTGACGTTCTTGTCGGCGAAAAACGCTTCGATGTCGGTCTTTTGAGTCCAGGTGCTTTCGGAGTATCCGGATTCCGAACCGGCACTGACGCCGTCGAGTAGGTAGAAGGACGGACGCGAACCGGCACTCGACGCTGGATGCAGAACCTGCACTTGCACCTCGCGCCGCATAGCCGGCGAATCGACGAACACGGCGCTACGAGTGGGCGACAATTGCTCGATGCGATTGATGTGAGCCCCGGTCTGACCTGTCAGATCTCCTGGTGGATTTTCGGGCGCCGGTTCGGCATACGCCACTCCGCCCACAACAAGCGCGAGCACGACCAACACAATCCCGACAAACCCAAATCTCCGCATCCGTCAAGCGCCCCCTGAGCATCGCACGACTATCGCTAACCCTCGATTGGACAGGACGAACGTCCCGAGGTCAACCCACTGGTTGGGATTTATTACTCGCGGGTATCCAATGGAGTTGGACAGTTTTCCACCGATGCACACACAGGTGTGGATAACTTCATTCACATCCACTTCCCAGTTGTGCATAACCTGTGGACTAAAGAATGAATTACACCGAAGTCATTCCTTCTACCTGCATCTTTTCGTTTCCCCACAGTGTGCATAACTTTGACGAACAGGCTGGGCAAGACAGCGGTTTCCGGGCGTGTCCACGCAGTTCACTTCACTGCGCCACTCTTTGTTCACAGGGACGACACCACCAACCGGGAACGCTCCCCACCCCGGCTTCATACTTGGTGCATGCTGACCGCTCTCCTCGCCGCCACAGCTGTGCTCGCCCTACTGACTCTGGTCCCGGGGCCCGACATGGCTGTCGTGACGCAGGCTGCTCTCGGCGCCGGAAGATCCGCCGGATTCCGGGTAGCGGCCGGCATCGTCTCGGGCCTTCTGGTGTGGGGGCTGCTGACCGTCCTCGGGTTGTCGGCGATCCTGGCCGCGTCAGCCGAGGCGTACACCGTGGTCAAGCTCGCCGGTGCTGCATATCTGATCTATCTCGGCGTGCGAGCACTGTGGGAGAGCCGGACGTCGCGGATGCAACACAATGCCGACGCTCCACGGTCGCAGAAGGCCGGAACGTGGAAGACGGGCTTCACCACCAACCTGCTCAACCCCAAGATCGCCGTCTTCTACACCGGACTGCTGCCGCAGCTGGTTCCGGCCGGGTGGCCGACGGGACCATCGCTTGCGCTGCTGGTGCTCATCCACGCAGCGATCACCATCGTGTGGCTCAGTGGCTACGTTGTCCTTCTCTCGCGAGCGCGTAGCACCTTCGAGAAGCCCCGAGTGCGACAGGCACTCGAGCGCATAACCGGAACAGTTCTTCTAGGATTCGGAGCGAAGATCGCGCTCGAAGCGCGCTGACACGGCAATCGGAAAAGAGTAGACAGTGGGCGCGTGGGGATCGGGACCGTTCGATAACGACGGTGCAGGGGATTTGATCGCGTCCATCGGACACGGTGACTTCACCTTCGAATCGGTGGAGTGGGCATTCGAGGACGACTACCTCGAGGTGGACGGCGGCCAAATCGCCGTCGCCTTGCTCGAATTGGTGTTGATCGTGCGCGCCGATCGCAAACGCGACCCCGCCGCCCAGGACCTCGATCTCGATTCCTTCACCTCGGCCCTGACCAGCGAACGGCTCACCTGGCTGATCGAGATGGTGGAGCGCACCATCTCCTCGACCGATTCGGAACTGTTCGAACTGTGGGACGAGCAGGGACCGGAAGAGCTTGCCTCGTGGCGCGTTCCCGTCGTGGACGGTCTCGAGGATTTGCGTGTTCTGTCGGTTCAGTAGCCCGCCGACGGATCGATTACCGCAGCAAGGTCCTCACCCGCAGCGAATCGAGCGACGTTGGCGGCCACGTGATCTGCCAGCACACGCGTGAGCGTCGTAGCCGGGTTGGCGACGTGCGGAGTGATGATCGCGTTGGGCAGCTTCCACAACCGGTGCCCGTCCGGCAGCGGCTCGGGGTCGGTGACGTCCAGTGCCGCCCCGCCGATCGAACCAGCTTCGAGAGCATCGACCAGCGCGTCCGTGTCGACCAGGTTGCCGCGTGCAATGTTCACGATCCAGCTCGACTCCGACATCTGGTCCAATTCAGCCTTGCCGACCAGATGCCGCGTCGCGGACGTCGACGGTGCTGCGATCACGAAGTGATCCGCCTGGGACCAGATTTCACCGGTTCGATCGGCCGAGAGCGTTTCGGAGGCACCTTCGACGGGGGTTCCCGAGCGGGTGACGGCGATGACTCTGACCTTGGACGCGGCGAGGTACGGGATCAGCGCACGGCCGATTCCGCCGCAACCGATGATCGCCACTGTCGAGCCCTGCAAGGTGCCCACCCGTGGATCGAACTCTTCTTTTCGCCACGACTGCGCCACCAATTGTTCGGGGAGAGAACGCACTCCGGCGAGGAGGAGCATCATCGTATGTTCGGCCACATTGCCCGCGTAAGCCCCGGCAGCGGACGTCCAGACCCGCTTGTCGTCGATCACGTCGGCATCGAACCATGGCTCGATCCCGGCGAAGGGCAACTGCACCCAACGAACCGAGTCAGGTAGCGACGACGGGAACGTGTCCGGACCATGTACCCAGACCACGCCCTCTGCCTCGGCGAGTGGAACGAGAACCCCACCGACTCCGCGAATTCCGTCGGCAATGTGCGGATCCTCGACGGGGCCGAGATGGATGCGAGGGGCGCTGGAGTCTGTCATTTAGGTGCGTTCCTTCGAGAGTGGCGGGGCGATCGGATCAACTCATCGGTGTGCCCCAGCGTACGGGCGCCTCGCCAATTCGGCCCGTCTAGCCGTTCGCCTTTGCGATCGAATCCTTGCCTTCGGCCGCTCCGCCCTCGATGGTGTCGTGCTGGATGGGAACGAACTTCTTCTTCGGCAGCAGGAACAGCCACGTCGCGAAGACGAACGGGCCCGTTCCGGCCGGCAGGCTGATCGGAGCGAACGCAGACACCAGCGTGCCGTGGATGACAACAGTGACCAACACTCCGAAGACGGTGTAGACGAACACACGCCACGACGGGTTGTAGAACACCGATCCGAGAGCAATTGCCGTCAGCACCGAACTGAGCCCGTAGAGACCATTCCCGATGTCGACGGTGTTGGCGCCCAGCGCCAGTACCGAACCCATCGCTATCGCGGAACCGATGAGCGCGAACAACGCCGCCCAACGCGACGCGACCAGCAGCGCGATCACGAAGATAATGCCGGTGACAGTGTTGTTGATCAGAAAGATCTGGGAGACGTTGCGAAACAGCGTGTCCCACAGGAAGTTGAAAGTGATGTCGGCATGAACCGACGCGTCCCCGATGTGCTGGGGAAACTGGCCGGCGCTGAGGTCCGACGTTTCGATCCGCAGGAACTGGAACGCCGCGAGGAGGAAAAACCAGTTGACGAGGTTGAACGGAAAGGTCAGCGCCGGTACGCCCCAGGTCTTGAAGACATTGGCGACAGCCAGGAACGCGATGGTCGACGCGGCAGCTCCCACCACGAGGTAGATCCACAGCATCACGCCACCGGCAAGGAACGTCGGAAAGGCAGCTCCCACAAGAATTCCGTTGTATCCGTACAGGCCGATACGCATCGAATCGTCGTCGGAGTGCAGCATCATGCCGGTGACGGTGGATACCACCAGACCCACCACGGCACCGATCGCGACGGTGATCGTGTCCGCGGCTATCGCGCCCCAGAAGATACCGACCAGAAACAGCAGGCCTGTCAGCGCATTGCCCTGGAACATCACCTGCCCGGAGCCTTTGAGATTGGTGTCGATGAATCTGAGCACGACGTTCTTGTCCGCGACGTCGTCCCACGGTTTGGTGATGGTGGTCATCGCGCGTTCCTCGATCCCTTTCAGGCGATCCGCGTCATCCCCAGAGCGGGACGGGCGGAATGGTGGTGTCCAGAACTGCCTTTCGCACCAGAGACCAGAAATCACGAACCTTCGCCTTGACGGGTTCGCTCTCCGGACCGAGGACTTTGAAGATGAGACCGGCGTCGTTCGGTAGCCGACTCGCTCCGGAAACGACCTTGCCGTCACGGCCCGGAACTACCTCTTCGAGAATCGCGTCGGCATGCTCCTTCGGTGTCAGCAAGATGACATTGCCGAACACGTCGTGGTCGCCCATGATTCCGCCGTATCGCACAGGGAAGCGTGCCGGTTCGATCACCAACTTCTCGGTGAAGAGGTTCTTCCCGTCCGGACGCTCCGCCTTGATCATTGTGGAGTACAGGTCGTAGACGAACATCTCTCCGCCGTCGTGGTACTTGCGACCCGACATCACGATCTCCGAGAACAACAGCGTTGCAGTCGGATCCACCGTGATGTCGGTGCGCGCGTAGTACCTCGCGTTGCGGTGTGGGATCGTCACCCCCGGCATCAGTTCGAGATACGAATTCTCCGCGAGCACCACTTTCTGGAGTTGCGACGCGTGATTGGCATCCATCCGGTGAACCTTGGTGGCCGACTGAGTGGTCACGTGCGCGAGAGAACCCGGCTCCATCTCGATGGTCAGGAACAGTCGATCACCTTGCAACACACTGCCGGACGTCGAGATCATGTAGACGCACGGCATGGTCGGCAACGCTTCGTCCCAGTACAGCGCCTGCTGAACGAGCAACGGTGTCTTGCGGTACATGTCCCGCAGAATCGTCTTGTCGCCACGGTCGACAAATCGCATCTCGAGAACGCCGGTCTTCCCGACCTTGCCGGCCGGAGCCTGCTTCGGCTGGTCCTGGTACTGGTCGAGTTCCGGGATGGTCGGGATCGGACCCGGGAGCGCCCGCGATGCTCCCGGGGCGGGCGGTGCGCTCACGGTGCGCTCGCTCCCACTTCCTCTTCGTCGAAGAGGACTCCGTGCACGATGAGGTCCACCACTTCCTTGATGCCTTCCCCGGTCATGCAATTGGTGAAGACAAACGGCTTGTCTCCCCGCATTCCCTTGGAGTCGCGATCCATGACTCCGAGATCGGCGTTGACGTACGGTGCGAGATCGGTCTTGTTGATGACCAGGATGTCGGACTGCGAGATTCCCGGACCGTTCTTACGCGGAATCTTGTCGCCTGCGGCTACGTCGATGACGTAGATGAAGAAGTCGACGAGAGCCGGGCTGAACGTCAGTGTGAGGTTGTCGCCACCACTTTCGATGAAGACCACGTCGGTGTCCGGGAACGTCTTCTCCATGTCCTCGACGGCCGCGAGGTTCATACTCGGGTCTTCGCGAACGGCGGTGTGCGGACAGGCCCCCGTCTCGACGCCGACGATGCGTTCCTCCACGAGAACACCTTTGAGAGCCTTGCGCACATGCTTGGCATCTTCGGTGGTGACCACGTCGTTGGTGATGATCAGAACGCTGGTGCCCCGCTTGATGAACTCCGGCGTGATCGCCTCGATGAGTGCGGTCTTACCCGAACCCACGGGTCCGCCGATTCCGATGCGCGTTGTCTTCTTCATCGTTCTCCTTCTAGTTCATGAACATTCGGACGTGCGCCTTGACGTGAACCGCAGCCAGAATGTCGATCATCGGGGCGAAATTGGACATGTCGTCGAGTCCGTAGTCACGCACTGCGGCGTACTCACGGCCGGCGCTCTGATTGACCTCGAACAGAATCTCCTGTGTCGCAAGGTGATCTACTCGGACGATGCGAAGCGCAGCGCCGAGCAACGTCATCGCGACACCGTACTGATTGACCGTGAAAGCGTCCTCCTCCGGAGAACCCATCTCCGCGAAAGCAATTCCGAGGCCGACGGGGTAGGTACCCGGCGTCTCCCCCGATGCGATCGCGGCCAACCACTTGTTGAACAGGGTCTCACCGGCCAAGCGCCCGCCGAGTTCGGCCAACTTCTTACCCATCCGGGTACTCATCGTGCGTGCTTCTTCGTTGAGCTTGCGTTCGATCACTGCATGATCAGCGGCGAGGATCGCCGAGAAGTCACCGGCGGTCGCGCCCCGGTGCGCTGCGAGTACGGCGATACCGTCGCACGTCGCGCCCTGATGGGCGGCCGAGAGCACAAACTCCCGCAGCGACGGACCACCCGTGACAATTCCCTGCGCCACGGCCGATTCCAAACCGTTGGAGAACGAGAAGGAACCGACCGGGAACATGGAATCGGAAAACTGCATCATCCGCATCGCGCGGTTGATGCTGAGCCCGGATCCCTCAGACGAGAGGGTCATGGGTATGCCCCTCGCCCTCACGCGCGGCCGCACCGAACAAACGGCGCGCCTCGTGTGGAGCGATGTAGGGAATGACCTCGGCGCCCGGGATGAAGGTGTACTCGATGCCCTCGAAAGCATGTGTCCGCATCACCGAGCCCATGACCGCCTTGTCGACGGTCAACGGAACGTAGACCTTCATTCCCTTCACCACCGCAGGCCAGTGCTGGTTACCCACGGCATGTCCCAACTCCAGGCACGTCTGAATCATCTTCTCGGGCGTGACGTCGACCAGCGCGCTCAGGTCGATCTCCAACACGTCCTTGAGGTTGATCCTGGCCACGACCACGGTGTTCGCCGGCTCGTCCCACAGCAGAATGTCGCCGTCCTGCAACTGAATACCCCGATCGAGCGAGACGGCCAATTCACGGCCACCGATCGTGGTGCGTCGTAACCGACTCTTCTGCGCTTCCCACTGATCGAGCGACAAGACGTCGACTACCGCATTGTCGAGTCGACCGGCCCACTCCTCGTCGGTCTCCTTCCCGAGCAGCGCGTCGACTCGCGTCGGCTTTCCGCTCGGCGCGGTCATCTCGCCGTGCGTGTGTGGCGTCGCATCGGCGCCGTGCGTGTGTGTGATTGTTCCCGACACAGGAGACCCCTAACTGAAGAAGTAAAGTTGGTTCAAGCGAATGGATTCGGCAGGTTCGACGTATGCGTGGACGCCGTCCGCAGTCACCGCGAAGGTCTCCGGGTCCACCTTGATTTCCGGAGTGGCCGAGTTGCGAACCAGATCACGCTTGGTGACTGTTCTGGTCCCCTCGACAGCAACAACCTGACGTTCGAGACCGAGCCGGTCCTTGATGCCGTCGTCGAGTGCCGCTCGCGAGACGAACGAGACCGAACTCTGCGGCAACGCCTTGCCGAATCCACCGAACATCGGCCGGTAGATCACCGGTTGTGGTGTCGGGAGCGACGCATTCGGATCTCCCATGGCGTGCCAGCTGATCAGACCGTTCTTGATGATCGTCTTCGGCTTCGCACCGAAGAATGCGGGCTCCCAGAGAACAAGATCCGCCATCTTCCCGACACCGATCGACCCGACCACATGCGAAAGACCGAACGTCAACGCGGGATTGATCGTGACCTTCGCGACGTAGCGCAACACGCGGAAGTTGTCGTGCGTCGGTGAATCCTCTGGCAGCTTTCCGCGGGACCGCTTCATACAGTCCGCTGTTTGGATCGCGCGTAGCCAGTTTTCTCCAACGCGGCCCATCGCCTGTGAGTCACTCGAGAACATCGAGATGACGCCCATGTCCTGCAGTACGTTCTCCGCACCGATCGTCTCGGCGCGAACGCGGGACTCGGCAAACGAAACATCGGAGGGCACTTTGGGATTGAGGTTGTGACAGACCATGATCATGTCGAAGAGTTCGGCCTGAGTATTGATGCCGTACGGCAACGTCGGATTGGTCGACGCCGGAAGTACGTTGTCCTCTCCCGTCACCCGCAGAATGTCGGGTGCGTGACCGCCGCCCGCGCCCTCGCTGTGATAGGTGTGAATGGTACGGCCTTCGAAGGCCGCGATGGTGTCCTCGACGTATCCGGCCTCGTTGAGTGTGTCCGTGTGAATGGCGACCTGAACGTCCATTTCGTCTGCCACCCGCAGAGACTCACGAATTGTGGCCGGGGTTGCGCCCCAGTCCTCGTGGACCTTCAGTCCGGCCGCACCGGCCTTGATCTGTTCGACCAACGACTGATGCCCGGACGAGTTGCCCTTGCCCAGCATGCATACGTTGACCGGCAAACCCTCATTGGCCTTGAGCATCATCTCCATGTTCCAGATACCGGAAGTGATGGTGGTGCCGTTGGTTCCGTCGGTCGGGCCGATACCACCACCGATCAGCGTCGTCACTCCCCCACTGAGTGCGTGGTACGCCTGTTGTGGTGACACGAGGTGCACGTGCGGATCGATGCCGGCGGCAGTGAGAATCATCTGCTCACCGGAGATCGCGTCGGTCGCCGGACCGGTGGTCAGCCCCGGAGTGACGCCTTCCATCGTGCTGGAGTTTCCCGCCTTGCCCCAGCCGACGATCTTGCCGTCCTTGATTCCCACGTCCGCTTTGACGATCCCGATGGTCGCATCGACGATGACCACGTTGGTGATCACGAGGTCGAGCGCACCGTCGATGCTGCACGACTCCGGATCCTGGCCCATGCCGTCGCGCAGCGTCTTGCCGCCGCCGTAGATCGACTCGTCGCCGATGGTTCGAAGATCTTCCTCGACCTCGATGTACAGGTCGGTGTTGCCGAGCCTGATCTGGTCACCCGTGGTGACCCCGAAAAGGCCCGAATACTCTTGTCTCGAAATGCTTGTCATGGGTGTCGCTCTCCTTCGTCCGCCGTGAACGAGAATCAGTCGGTTTGAGGTTCGGACAGGAAGCCGAGTTCTTCGGCACGCTGGACGGCTCCGGGAAGCCGAGGGCGGTAGGCGGCGTGGGTCGGCGCCCAACCGTCGACAAGTCCGTTGAAGCCTTGAACCCGTTGCTTGCCGCCGAACGGCACCAAGGTCACTTCCTTTTCGTCGCCCGGCTCGAATCTGACCGCCGTGCCCGCTGGAATGTCGAGGCGCCAGCCGAAGGACTGTTCACGATCGAAGGACAACGCGCGATTGACTTCCATGAAGTGATAGTGCGAACCCACCTGGATAGGACGGTCACCGGTGTTGCGGACTCGCAACTTCAAACGTGGACGGCCCTCGTTGAGTTCGATCGGCTCGTCCCGCAACACGTATCCGCCGACCGGCACTTTCTTCTCGCCGCCGGAATCCTTCTTCGTCGATTTGCTTGCCATCTTGGAGTGCTCCTGACATCTCGGTCGGGCTACTGGATCGGAGAGTGCACGGTGACGAGCCGGCTACCGTCGAGGAACACCGCCTCGACCTGCACACGCGGAATCATCTCCGCGACACCTTCCATCACGTCGTCGACCGTCAAGGCGTGCGATGCGTCGGCCATGACCTCCTCGAGAGTCTTGCCCTCCCGAGCTCCCTCCAGAGCGGCTGCAGTGATGACTGCGACGGACTCCGGATGGTTGAGTCTGAGCCCCTTTGCCTTTCGCCTCAGTGCGACATCCGCCAACATGAGAATTGTCAGCTTGTCGAGTTCTCGCGGTGTCAGATGCATTCCGAACGCTCCTTGTCGATCATGCGGTAACTCCCTGTCGTCGAATACATGTCAGCTCCCCTGTTCCGTCGCTTCGGTGAGTGGTTCGGCCGCTTGCTGGACAAAACCGCTCCTCCTGCCGCCCGAGTACTCGTTGATCGCGTCCAGGACCGCCTGGGCATGTTCCGAGGCGACCAACACCTCGACACGCAACCGCTCGGTGAACACGACGTCGTTGCGTTGCCCGCGGAACTTGAGCGAGGCCGAGTCACTCGCGGAGACATGCGCTTCCGATACGACTATCGACTCCGCTCCGGCAGCCAGCAGCGCCTCCCGAAGCTTCTCGGACTCGATGGTCTGCAATACCGCGGTGATGAGTTCGTGCTTCGGGGCGGCGAGGTTCGGAACAAGTTTTGTCCCCTCGACCAGGACCCCCGAGTCGAACCCGCTGGTCTGCGGCGCACCACCGGCGTCGACGAACGCGGCGTTGTAGCGGTATGCGTCCATGCCTTGCTGACGACGGTCGATGTCCACCTGGTCTTTCGGAGCCAGCTTGAGACCGATGGTCTTCTCGATGCCCGTGGCGATCAGCCAGGTCACCACGAACGAGAAAGCGATGACGACGATCAACGCCAGCGCCTGCTCGCCGAGTAGTCCTGCCCCGCCGCCGAAGAAGAGTCCGTCGCGGCCGATCGAATTGATGGCTTTTTCGCCGAACAAACCGAGAAGGAGTGAACCGAGGATGCCGCCGATGAAGTGGACCGCGATGACGTCGAGCGCGTCGTCGAACTTGAAGATCGACTTGAGCGCGAGCGCGAAGTGGCAGACCAGTCCGGCAAGCGCGCCGATCGCCAACGCGGAGAAGGTGCTGACGAAGCCGGCGCAGGGGGTGACGGTCGCGAGACCGGCTACCGCGCCGGTGATCCCACCGATCGCCGTGGCCTTGCCCTCGGTATACCTTTCGATGACGAGCCAGACGACCATGCCGCCCGCTGCGGCGATGTGAGTGTTCATCAAGGCTTGTGCCGCAACACCATCGGCGGCCAATCCGTCGCCTGCGTTGAATCCGAACCAGCCGAACCACAGGATGCCTGCGCCGATCAACGCCAGAGGCACCGAGTGCGGGACTGCTTCGGCGTTGGGCCATCCCGGACGTTTGCCGACCACCAGCAAGATTGCCAGAGCGGCGGCGCCGGCGGATGCGTGGACGACAATTCCGCCGGCCCAGTCCTGAGCTCCGCGGAGCGCCAACCAGCCTTCGGGATTGAAGAGCCAGTGCGCAATCGGGGGGTAGACGATGATCGACCACAACACGAGCAGAACGGCCCAGCCCAAGGGCTTGAGCCGGTTTGCGGTCGCACCGGTGATCAGCGCGGGCGTGATGATCGCGAACATCATCTGATAGACCACGAACGCCAGAGTCGGTACCGCGACTGCACCTTCGATCAGGTGGAAGCCCGGGGCGGCGGCAGTGTGTATGTCCTGCAAGCCGAACAATTTGAGGTCACCGAGGAAGCCGGAACCCCAGTCTCCACTGAACGCGAAGCTGTATCCGAACACGACCCAGGTAATCGAGACGAGTCCGAGTGGGACGAGGTTCTGCTGCAACATGACGAGCGCACTGCTACCACGCACCAGACCGGCGTAGAAGAAGGCGAGTCCGGGAACCATGAACAGAACCAGGCCCGCGGAGATCAGCACCCATGCCGTGTCCCCACTGTCTATCACTGCTTCGGCTAACACCATTTCCATCGACATCGACGACCTCCGAGCATTATTCGGACCTGAACAAAGTCATTGGTTAGAGCAGCAATTCGCGATGTTCCGGTTCGCTGCGACAGTTACGCTACGCCCCATAGTTGCACCTTCTCAGCAAAATCGGGGGAACATCCGGTTTTCACGTTTAGTAGAGCATTGTTCTGGGAAAAGATGGGACTTTGCCTAAACATTGCGGACGCTCCACAACCTACAATTGCGGGACCAATTCTCGCCGAAAGTGGTTTAAGTCTTGCAAAATGGGGAACGTAACCGCAGGTGAGCGACACTTTCGAAGCAGAAATGCCGTTTCCAGCTCGGGACTTAGCTCCCTAACCAAGACAGCCGCGAGCGCCCTATTTGATTACCAACGTCGGTGACCCGCCTATCCAATCGGGTAGGTAATTTCACCGAACATCTTCTCACCTGTTCAGATGGTTAACCTTCACCGCACTGAGGGCAATCCTGTCGTTAATATGTTCTTCATCCGTACTGGATATTTCGACCGGAAAGTCGAAGATCACCTTTCGATAACCTTTAAAGGTGAAAAAACTCTCGCTGTAACTCTTTTGTTATGCGGAACCTAGAGGGGAGGATTGATCCCACCAGGCGAGCACTCGGATGCCGGACAAAGTCAGCCACTTCGACGGCTCCCCCGCCTCTGTGTCGACCTCGAACCACACCCGCCCCGGTTGGCGACCGGCCTGGAGCCACGTCCCATCCGAGGCTCGAGCGGCGGATCATCTCGATCGCGTCCGCCATTCGCGGATCAGGCTCATTTCCATACGACAACGACGCTTCACGGAAGTAGTCGGCTGCGTTGAGCACGTTGTAACGCCACCGGAACGGGTACGCGAACCGGCCGACCCAGGGCCCCACCGGTTCGCCGGTCGAGAGTCGCCGGAACAGACCGCGCCGCAGCAAGAATTCCTCACCGGATCGTCGAGCCGCGCGCGTCTCATCTGTTCCCCCGGTCGCGATCTCGTACGCGAGAAGCCCTTTGAGTGAATTGAGCGTCGAATGAAACGACGATCGCGTCGAACCTTCGATCCACTCGCAGTTCCACCCACCATCCCGAAGTTGATGCTGCACAAACCAATCAGCCAGTTCATCAACACGCATGTCGAGCCACACACCGTTTGCCACCGTCCAGGCGTTGATGCAGCAATCGACCTCACCGTCCCAGTACGGCCGGCCCTCGTACTCCCAGCGACAGTTTTCCGCGAGCAGTTCTGCGATACGACGCTCCCGCAGAACACCGGCGTCGAGGCCCCACTCACGCAAGGAGTTGAGCGTCCAGGTTGTTGCCGTCCAGGGTTGCGAACCTTGTTCAGCTGCTTCGGGTCCCGCGAAGTCGAATTCTGCCGGGAAGAACGCCCCACCCGCCCATTGGCCGTCTCGATCCTGCAATGAAAGCAGGCGTGCACCAAATCCTTTGGTAGCGATCGACGCGCGCGTCGCCGCCCACACAGTGGGCGCTTCGTTCAACAGATCGCGCTCCACCTGCCACCGAATCGCTGGATCCGAATCGAGGAGCCACGCGAGCAAGTCGGTTCGGGGTGCCATCTGACGATACTATCGAAAGGCGAAGCAGGCCATCCGGTTAACACATTTCTCTACGTCTGATGCAATGGTGAATTCCGGACCCGTTGCGTGGCCTACACCGGGTAATCCAACGCTGCCCGCACCGCCACGATGTCGGCGGCAGCGACCTCCATTGGCTTGTCCCCCAACCGAACCAACGTGCCAATGGGCAGTTCCTCCACCACCGCAGATTGGGGGAGTTTGCTGCGATCGAACGTAACTCCTGAATGGAAGTATGTTTCCCATCCCACCTCCACCTCACCTTTCGACCGATTCTGAAGGTGCCGGTAGTCGCCGATGCTCCACCGAGCCCGATCCGGATCCCAATGCTTGACGATCACTCTCACGATCGCGTCTCCGATATCCGGGTCGAGCAACCGCCGGGTACTGTCGGTGAGCTGCTTCTCCGTCGGCAACGACACCCGGACACTGTTGGGAGCACTGGTTTCCAGCCCGCCGACCCAGGCACCGACCCGGCGCGCGGTCCCGTCCTCGGGCGACAAGTCGATGTCGTAACCCGGTCCCGGGGTGTCCGAATACCCCATCTCCTTCGAGCGGGAATACTCGAAGATTCGCACCAACCCGTCCACACTGAGATCTGCTGGCACCTTGTCGAACTCGGCAGTCGAGACCCACGGCAACGCCAACCCCGGGTCGACCGCTTCCAGATCATCGAGGAAAGCCCGCATCGTCTGCGCCACCTCCTGACTCGACTGCACCCGCGTGCCCCAATATCCGGCTACCGTCGGCCGCCGCCCGAACATGCTCATCGCCCCGTCCTTTCCAATCCGACCTGATCTCCATAGCCCGACACTGCGCGCACTGCCACGATGTCGGCGGCATGGACGTGCATAGGCTTGTCTCCCAACCGGATCAACGTGTCAGTGGGTAGTTCCTCGATCACGGCGGCTTGGGGGGAGCGCGCTGCGCTCAAGGCATGCCATCACATAGTTTCACCACGGCAAAGCATATGTAGGGCAAGTTGGTTCAGCCGAGCCATTCGGAGATGGTGGCGTTGTCGATGCCGCCACCGAAAGAGTGGAACACCAACAACGCTTGCCCCGACATCACCAGGCGACCGTCCTCGGTGAGGCCGATATCGAGCATCCCCGCTTGCCCATGCACCTGACACCACACAAAGTCGGGAACCCGCAACAACCCCGACGCCGGGTCCGTATCGAGGTCCGCCGGATGAAGGGACACTTCACCGAAGACGTTGTCCTCGAGCGCTTCCGCGGTCTCACGGTCCACCAACACCAGCGGGCCCGCACCGATCAGTCCGTCGGTAGGTTGCCGCGTGAACACGAAGTGCGCCCTCTCCACCGTCGGCGGCAAGGTTGCGGTATCGACAACTGTACGATCCCCGACAAACCCTGGCTCTTCCGGGACGACGACCCAGTAGTCCATTAATTTCTCCCCTTGAAGTGTTGTGGTCGAAGCAAATCCGAGATTCTTGCACTCACATGACTAACCGTCGCCCAGGTCTTCGAGAACATCGGCGAACACCGAATCCGGTAACGGGTAGTGCTCACGCACCGTGGCACGTCGATGCTCGTCGAGCCACCGCAGTGTCCTCTCTCGATCACCGGCAGCAGCGACCTCACGAAACTGTTCCCAGAACATCACAAGTGGACCTGCCGGGTCGGCAGCCCGGCTGCGGAGATAGTCGAGTTGGCTGTCGATGACCTCGAGCGGTGACCCGGTGTCGGTGATCACGCGATACGCCGCCAGAAACCTCCAGCTGGTGCTACGCGACTGGTCTCGGACCAGATACTTCTCCTCCAGAAATGCCGAGAAAAGCTCAGCAGGCTTGGTGTCGAATAGTTGCATTGCTGGGCCCTGAGCCCACTGCGTCACTGTTGCCGCAGCGGAGGCGGTGTCGAAGATGTCGATCTGCAGTCGGCGGAACTCCTGGTCCTGAAGCCTACTGTCGGGAATGTCCTGCCTCAGAGTGATGGCACGAGGAATGAGCGGTTCGAAGAGCCGGACATGGCCGATGGTCAGTTGTTCTCTGTTGGGGATCGGATCGATCCCGACGGTGTCGAACCACCACCGAACTGGCGTGGGCAGCAGTTCCGCTCGCAAACCGCTACCGATGATCGTCCAGTTGGGCCCGAGCTTCTTCACCGCCGTGCCCAGCACCTTCTCCCACGCAGCGCCTCTTCCTTTCTTCGGAGTCAAGTCTGCGATCGCATCTTTCGCCATCTCCCGCAACTGATCCCGGTCCGTTCCCAGGGACTCGAGCACCTCAGTGACCGATTTCGGTGGCTTAGGCTTGTCATCGCTCATGTGCATGCTTGCCATAAAGGACCATTCATATTATTTGGTAGACGAAAAGGAGCGACTGTGCGCACCGACAGCGGTTTCTCCGACGCGGCGCGCGATCCATCCGATTCCACTCCCTCACGCCTACTTCCCTCGGCTACGAGTCCTCAGTACGGAAAATCACATCGGCAAACGCAGAATCCCGAAGCCCGTATGCATCCTTTACAGAACGACGTCTTTCTTCGTCCAGCCACTGCAATGTCGCTAGTCGGTCTCTGTTTTCCGCGACCGCGCGAAATTCTCGTCAGAAACTTTGGACGTGGCCACCGACGTCACGGCGAGCCAACTCCCAGAGGACGCTGTCGATGACCTCGATTGGCGAACCGGTGTCAGCTATCACCCGCAGTCCAGCCGAAATCATCCAATCCCGGCAAGGCTCTTCCTTGCGGTCGGCATAAGCCTGCTCGTCTGCAGCTACCGAGTCGGGAAGCGGCGGTGCAGCAAAGAACTTGGTGGACGGACCGAGCGCCCACCAGCGCACGATCTCCGCAGCACCGCGGGTATCGAAGATGTCCATCTGCATGTTCGGTGGTCCAGAATCTGTGGGACCAGATTGATATGAACTCTGCCGAAAGGTGATAGTGCCCGGCGTGAATTCTCTCATCAGGGGCACATGACTGAAGGTCAACTCTTCCCGGTTCGGTTTGGGATCCAACCCAATGGAATTGAACCACCATCGCACTGGTAAATGGATCAACTCCCCCTGGGTGCCAGATCGTGCCACAACCCACTATGGGCCAAGGTTGCTCGCCGCAGCCTTCAACACCCGCTCCCATGCAGAACCGCGCACCTTCCTCGGGGTCGCCATGGCCAAGCCATCGATTCCCTCGAGGATGGAAGCCAACTTCGCTCTCCGGTGCATCAAACGATCGAGCGCTGCCAGTGGCCTTCTCCAGGTAAATCACGATAACGCAGCAAGAAGTCGGAAATATTCCGCCCCACGATAGGCCAGTCCCCACGTCCGTCGAGAGTTGAAGCTAACAGAACATTGAAGTCGTTTTTTCTTGTGTCGAATACAATGAAATCTGGCTCGACCACCATTGTGCCGATTATTATGTCACTCTTCAAGAAGCGCCCATCCTCGTCATCCCAGAATTCCAGCTCGCGTTCCGTAACTTCTCGAGCTTTGGGCGGAGAAAGGAGTGTTATTCCACCCTTTCCTGAGCCCCTATCGTGGTGAAGTCTGCATTCTCTCGCGCTTCTCCATAAATCGAAGAGATCTCTCGGCAGGGTATCTAGATTCCAATACTGAGCCACCTCTTCAGCCTCTGCCGGCGGGTCGTAGGTGTTGCAGATGTCGAATGATCGGCCTGGATGCGTCGGGACTAGGAACCGCTGGATGTCGGAATAGGACTCCAGCGCATCAGTTATAGATATCGGCATAAAATTCCCACCATCGAGTGAAGAGTGCATGTATAGAAGTGGGCAGGGGAACTAGATTCCAGAATTCATTCGTACCTCCGTACTTTCGGGGAAGTATGTGATGCACCTCCCAGCGCCTTCGACCGCGCCGGAATCTCCCACATCGACTGGATCGCCGAAGGGTTCGACGCCATAGACAAAGGCCGCAGCCGGCCGCCAGCCTTCGAAAACGGTATGGTCTCCGCTGACCGCCTCACTACCGACCCACGAATCATCCGCACAATTAGCCCCGGCCTACCTGGCAGTCCGGACATCATCCCTCAATATCAAGCACTATCTGCGAGGGTTCCGGAATCGCGGGATCCGGGCGTGCAGGTTCATTCACGGACGGAACAGAGGGTTGATCATGCTCGGCAGGTGGAACTGTGCCGTCCATGGCGGGTATGCCGCGCGGTGGCACTCCACCCGGAGCGTCGATCAGCTGGTGCGTAGCCGGATCGGGATCGTGGCGCAGTAATTGCGGGCAGGCTGGTCGGTCCGCGCCATCCTACCTGCAGGCAGCCCCGAGTGCGCCCAACGTAGGGCTCACAGCCGTCTGAAACCTTTGGGTAGAGGAATCTCCGGTCGTTCGGTCGGCAGTCCTGCTGCTGCGCGGATGCTTCGGATGTCCTCGACGGTTAACGGCGTGGACAGATTCTTCTGGATGACGATTGTGCCGTCCTGGTAGGGAAATGCCTCCACGCTGGGCGGGAGCTGCGTTTCCTTGATCGGCAACTCAGGACCGAAGTAGGTGCAACTGCCCACGATTGCGTCACCCGGTACGTTGCGCTGAGGCGATGATTCGGTTCGGCGGTAGAGCACGGTGACACGCGAGTCCCAGATGTCGGCTAGTCCCTGTACGAGCTTCGATGCCAGCGAAATCAGTGATTCGTCGGCAAAGGCACATGCGAATGCGCCGGACCCTGAGGTGCCCCCGAAACTAACAACGACTTTGACGTCTCCAGCGGGTGAATACAGGGTCATATGTCGTCCCAATGAGAGGGGATACATACCGCCGGTGGCATCAGGGGATCGTCTGCGCTCGATCAATGCGGCTTCGATCGATTTTTCCGTCGGAGGTACAAGGATCTGACGGATATTCGACGCCAAGGCTTGCTCGACTCCGGCACCGTCGGGGAGGGCATCGCCTACTGTTTGGTACAAGTCGACGTCGAAGACAGGATCGATGTCGCGAAGCAATCGTAGCGAACGTGCAACGAGCGCGGCCGTGACGGCCTCGCTTTCAGGCGCACCCTTTCGTGGAATGACCTTCACTGTCAAGCCCGCCGTAGGATTGCGGCGCAGTGATGATGTAGGCACTCTTCACTCCCCTCCAAATACGATGATGTTGATGTTCTCCAGCCCGATGACCTCGTCGAACGCATCCTCCATTATCTGCGCAGCTTGTTCTTGCAGAAACACCCATTGGAGGTGTGCATCGCTGCCCGCAAGAGCTATGGCTCGGACCTGTCGCTCAGCTTGCTCAAGCATGCCATCGACAATATTGTCGCGCATGAAGTCTGGTACATGCGGTCTGAACAGCATGTCGTAATTACCTTTGACCTCTTGAAGCATATTGAGTTCTTGGATCCAGTTGTCGATACTGATGCGCCCGGTTGGTCTGAAAGGCGCCGGAAGGTAGTAAGTGAACGCTGGGTCAACTCCGGTAACAAACTGCTGAAAAGCTGCGTTGGGTGTCAAATTGCCGTTCTGGTCGAACATCGACGCGATCTCTGATGGATAGGCGTTGTCCCAAATACCGTGACCGCCCTCAGGATCTCCGAGTATCGGAATACGACCTGCAGGAACGTCTGCGGGTTCACCGGTTTCGATTCCGCCAGGATCCGTCTGCGTGTTGGTAATCGGAAGCGATACGCCTGGTTCGCCAGAATCGGGCTGTAGCGGCGGGGTAGCGACAGTCGGCCGGTCTGTCGGACCTGGAATAACACCTGGCTGCTCGATCGTGCTCGGATCGGTGGCGAAGGGGTCGAATTCCGGTGGTCCGGGTTGCTGCGGAGCGCCGGGAGCATCCGGATTCACCGGCACATGACCGACATCGGGCAAAGTCGGCACACTCGGTTCCTCGACGTGACCTGGCGAGGGAGCCTTCGGTTCTGGGTTCGACCCCGGATCAGCAACCTCACCGGGCGAGGGTGATTCCCACTCGCCACGATCGGGATCGCCGGGCGAAGTGGGTTGCGAGGGTTCCGGAATCGTGGGATCCGGGCGTGCAGGTTCATTCACGGAAGGGATCGTGGGTTGGTCATGTTCGGCAGGTGGAACGGTGCCGTCGATGACGGGTATGCCGCGCGGTGGCACTGTGCCCGGCCGGGGAACACTCTGCGCCGGAACAGCCGGTGAAGTAACCGGGGGGCGGGTCGGTGCTGTCCGGTTCGAGACGATCAGGTCTTCGGCCCGGACTGCGCCAGCAATCAGACGCCCCCCACGCAATGGTGGGAGAACGAAGCTCATGATCTCGCCGGTGTAAGGCTGATCGTAAGCGACACCGGGGTCCAGATGCTGCGCGTCGCCTATCCGAACTGGTTCGCCGGTGCTCCAGTCGTACAGGGACAGTTCCGAGTTGGAATGGTCGAAAACCTGGTAGGGACGTCCCTGCTCGTCGTAGGTGACCTGCAGGTCGTGCTCTTCTCCCTGCGCGTCGGTGTACGTCCAACTCCACACGTTCGGCACCTTCGAGGGTGTGCCGGACCAGTTGGTTCCGTTTTCGTCCGTGAAGGAGGTGTCAGTGACGACAGGTTCTGTGGTGTAGTCCTGCCCGCCGATGTTCGAAGTGATCGGCTCCTGCGTTTGATCGGCGAGTATCGCGTCGCCGACAGGGTTTCCGGTTCCTGTTTCGGCGATCGGTGGTTCGGAGACCTCGTGGTTGGGGTCACCGACCATGAGCTGGCCGAGGTCTGAATCCGCTGGGTCCGCAGGTTCTGTGGTGTAGTCCTGCCCGCCGATGTTCGAAGTGATCGGCTCCTGCGTTTGATCGGCGAGTATCGCGTCGCCGACAGGGTTTCCGGTTCCTGTTTCGGCGATCGGTGGTTCGGAGACCTCGTGGTTGGGGTCACCGACCATGAGCTGGCCGAGGTCTGAATCCGCCGACTCCGGAGGGTTGGCGGCGAGGACGTTTTGTGCGTCCCGGCGTGCTTGTTCGCCCTCCGGGGTCATCGGGCCGATGAAGTTCGCCTGCGCTTCGCGCGCAGCACGTTCTTCCGGTGTCAGCTCCGGGTCGGCGAGGATCGGGTACAGCAGGTTCTCTATGCCTGCGGTGTCGACGACCTGGACGAGTTGCCCGTCCCGGATCTCGTAGTGCGTCGGGATGGGTGTGCCGTTGGCGTCGTACGCCCACGGGGCATCGATTGTCGAGACCGGGTTTCCGTCGGCGTCGAAGACGGTGACCGTGCCATCGGGGTTGACGCTCATGTGACCGCCGGGCGGCACCGTCACCGGAATCACGGATTCGTGCGACGACGTTTCGTCGTGGATCAGGAAGAAGAACCGGCTTCCGCCGGTGATCGGATCGAACACCCGCAACGAGGACTGCCCGCCAGGTGCGTACGCAGTCAACGGCGACGCGACAGTCCCGACCGCCTGGGAGAGTACTGATTCGGGCGTGCGGGGGCTGAAAGGTCCCGCCCGCCCGCGCACTCCGATACCCGCAGCGGTGAACGCTGCAGCGCCGATCAGGGTGAGTTCGAGATACCGGTCACGGCCCGAGTCCTCCCCGTCGGTGGAAACATCTGCTGCCGGGTCCGGAACCGTTTGGGCCGGTGCGGTATTCGAATCCGAATCCGTGGGGATCGGTCCGGGACCACGATCGGTGGTGGTTCCCTCACCCGGGGTGGGTGTGGGTGAGGGAACCGCTGATGCCGATGCATTGGGGAATGCACCGACACCAGTTTCCGAGGCCGGGGACTCGGAAGCAATGGGCGGAACCTCGATCGTCGGCACAGGGACGATGGGGGTGCCGTTGTAGGTGGGAAAGTTCGTCGGAGCATTGGCCCCGACATTTGGGCCACCGCCTGGAGCCTGCGCACCGGGGAGCCCGACAGTGGTCGTCGGCGCAGTGGTCGACGTCGTGGACGGCGCACTCAGGCACGGGTTGATGATCTCTGGCGGGATGGGCGCACCAGGTGGCAGCGACGCAATGAGATTCAGGTAGATCTGATGATCACGTGCCCGCACCGCCGCGCAGTCTTCTTCCGGCGTCGCGTTCGCCGGAGCGGCGGAGAGTGCGATTCCCGCACCGATCGCTCCGGCCGCTCCGGTCAACAGCGCCCCGGCGGCAAGCACTCCCGCGAGAGTCCGGCGAAGTCGTCTACCGGACTTCACCGGTGCGCACCACGATTGTCACTCTTCTTCGTTCGGAGTAGCGCGATGAGTTTGTCGGCGCCCCACCAGAACAACCGTCCGGAGATCGACATCCACAAGAAGAATGCCAGGTAAACCAGGATCGTCCCGTAGTCGTTCGCCCAGCCGGCGAGCTTCCCGATCACCGCGAATGCCGCGATCAGCAACCCCAGTCCGACTGCGGTGGCGATCACAGCCTTGGAAAGTGGACTGAGTTCGCTGTCCGGATCCCAGTCATCAACGTCTGCAACGTCTTTACTATCGACGGCAGTGGATTCCGACTGGACACTGCGGCGTTCGGCGTTGTTGACGGTCATGGCTGGAACTCCAAATAGGAAGGGAGAGCGAGCGGGGACAACGGGTCGCCGGCGTTCGGCCTGGTATCAGTTCCAGTACTGCTCCGTCAGCACTATGTGCCCCTCACTGGCGGGGTGATTCGGGTCGGAGACAAAGACATTGGCATGCCCACCACGCGCGGCTGCTTCACCGAGCACAGCTCCTTCGAGGGCGTCGACCTTGCCATCGGTAACAGTTATCGCGGAACCAGGCGCCAACCAGACCCCCCTCAGCGAACCTGGAACGATGTTCGCAATCGCATCAGGAATCGGGCTCGCCGCCAGCGCCGCCGTTTCGGCGTTCGAAAGTGAAAGTCCGATCCGGCCATGTTCCGGTTGCACGATCGGAGTTGCAGCAGATGCCACGCCGGCGCCGAGAACACCGATCAGGGCGATACCTGCGGTGAGGGTTCCGGCAGTGGCCAAGGTACGAATCTTCATGATTTCTCCTCTGTGAGCGTGATGAGTAACCACCCCGGGACGGGACGGATCAGGAATTGCTCGCCAGCAGCGCTGACGACGGCTGCTCGGGGTTAGAGCCAGGTGGGATCGGAGTACACGAACAACGTGTTATCCGACGTCGCCGTCGACACCGAGAGTTGTGCATACGAGCGGATCGTCACCGGCCCCATGCACGCATCAACCTTCACGTGCACGTTCTCTGCCGTGATCGACGCCTTCGACGACTCGAGATCCTTCTTCCCCAACGGAATCGTCGTGATCGTGCCCGGCGCAATCGTCGACTGAATACTCGGATTCACCGACGCATTCACACCCACGTTCGCCGACGGGACACCCGAAATACTCACACCGACAGAAGGGCCGAGCGAAAAGCCAAGCCCCAAGCCAAGTCCGGAGGAGACATCGATCTGGCAGCCGATCTGCAATCCCTGCTCGACATAACCGGTCTTCACTGCCGAATCGCCCGCACCACCGATCGTGCCGGTCACCTTCGCCGACACGAACCCCTCACGGGTGAACGCCGTCGTCGCCAGATTCGGCACCGGGTTCGCCGACAGTTTCGTGGCGGCAAGATCCAACGACCAGCCGTCATCGGTGATCGTGCTCGCGAATTTGTCCGACAACGCCGTTGGCGTTGCCGATGCGCTCCCTGCGAAGACCACACCAGACGACAGCGCGGCAACCGCACACGCCGCGAGCCCTACCGCGGCCCTCGATCGACGATGGGATACGCCGTTTTGCGATTCGATCGACATGAACTGCTCCTCCACGTGACACAGCAACCAGAGCGGTAGCCGACAACTAACTGAATTAGTTACCGGACGGTACCAATCGTCCTGTTTGCCCGCCAGCGCGCCATCTCCCCCATCTTGGATTTAGGGTGAACTTTCGGTAACAGATATATATCGACAGGCTTATCAGCAGCGAAAAGGACCTAGGTCCCACTATGAGCAAGGTCACCGTTTACGGACGAGAAGATTACTCAGAAACAGTGCGGCAAATCGAATTGAATCCGCATTTCGCGGGCCTCAGAGCAGTTGAAGACCGAAAGTGCGGGCATCAAGCCAGTGCGCGTACTTGAATATGAAACTAACAGGCATTACTTGGCAATCAATCGTGAAGTACGGCGCCCGAGCGGGGCCTGGGAGCGCAACTCTGCACAGCTCACGCCGAGATACTCACTTCGTGGTCGGCGCGAACTCGTCGGACCCAACGGCATCGCATCGTTAGCTTGTCAATCACTGATTCGCGCAGGCGACGCACACAAGTCGTACGCAAGTACGAGAAAAGGCTCTGACCAAGACCGGAGTCCTTGATCAGAGCCTTACCAACTCGGGGTCGAAAGTTATGCCGGTTCTCTCATGATGCCGAGATGCCGTGCAGTCCCGGACACCCCAGGAACCTCTTGCACAGGAGACCAGGTGTTCAGCCCGTCCGTGCTGTCGGAGTAGAGATACTTTCCTTCGGTATAGGCGTCGAGATAGATCCGCCAGTCGCCGCTCGGCAACTGAACCACGGCCGGACCTTCGACAAGCGAACCCCAATTCCCGGGCGGGACAAACGAATAAGGTCCCGTCACCGAAGGAGCGACCGCATGCTCGACGACCTTCCTCGTCTCGTTCTTGGTGAACGCATGATAGGTCGATCCGACTTTGACCACGGTGGTGTCGATGTGGTCCGCACCGATCCCGGCGAGCGGAACAGGCGGGCTCCACAACCGGAGCGACGGTTCCAACGCCGTCATCAGATACGGCACAAATCCTCCACCGGTCGACATCGACAGGATGACGTTGACGCGATCGCCGTCCACAAACCATTCAGGCGCCCAGGCCTTGGTGACGAATGGTGACAGCGACGGTCCGTCGCTGAAACCAGCCGAACCCGAGAAGCCCGGCGGACTCGCAGAACCGGTGCCATCTCCCGTGCCAGGCATCAAGGCGCAGCAAAACGGAACCGGATAGTTCCCCAGCGGCGTCCAGTTGATGCGGTCGCTGCTGCGTGCGAACCCGATGTTCGCCCCACCACCCGTCGTGTAGGTGAGGTAGTACAACCCGTCCGTGTTCCGGAAGATGCTCGGATCACGCACGAGCCCAGACGGCGGCCTGTACGCCGACTGCTGGACGAGCTGAAAGCCGGTGCCGTCGACCGACTCGTAGACATCCATGTCGCGGTCGCTGGCATTGCTGAACGCCACCATTGTGTATTTCCAGTCAGGCGGCGGCGCGGCGCTGCTGGCAGGGGCTGCGACCAGCAACCCCGCGACGACGAGGATCACCAGCGATACAACAGAAAGGCCGGTCCGTTTTGTCGGAATCACCGATGAAGTATGTATGACAGCAGGCCCACCATGGGTAACTTCGGTCGGAGGCAGAGCAGGATCGTTACCTAAGGCGATTCGTCTTGTAGTGACGGCGGGACGGCGGCAGGTCGGCCGTTAGCATCACGCCATGGAACTTGGGGTACATTTCGCGCTGTCAGACAGCGTGGCAGCGGAACTTCTGGACGCGCGCGGCGACGACGACAAACTCGGCGCTCTGGTCGAGGACATCGAGGAGACGGGCCGATCCGAGTTCTCGTGCGACACGGACAAGGCGTGGGATCCGATCCTGTGCGCCCTCTCCAGCACGGGGTACGAGCGCGTGTCCGAGAACTGGCCGGCCTACGGCGTGATCCTGGGGGACGAAGACCTCAACACCGACACCGACGACCAACTCGTCACCTACCTGGCACCCGATCGGGTCGCCGAAGTCTCCTCGTACCTGGCGGAAATCACCGAATCCGAGTTCGGCGTGCGCTACGACGCAATGCCACTCGACGACCGCAACCCGGAGTACGGCTCCGACGAGCGCGGGTACGCCTGGGGCTGGCTTCAGGAAGTGGCGGACTTTTTCCAGCGCGCGGCCCGAGAGCGTCGCCACGTGGTATTCACCGTGCGGTTCTGACAGTCGAGAGCCCACTGCCGAAGCAGCGCGCCCTCGAAGAATGAAAGACCGCTTGACAGTGGCGCTCAACTGCGGAGGACCCTCTGCGCGGGTTCTTGCTCTGACAATTCCTGTGCCGCAGCGTTTCTGGGTGACCGAGTGCGTGTCCTTCTCGCAGCCAGACTTACCAGTAACGGAACCGTAACGACAGTCCGCGCGCTTCTCTGGCATTCACGATCTTGACCAGCAGTTTCACTGAAACAGTTTATTCTTCAACGGATTTCCAGTAGTGAGCTGCATCTCAAACCAACCCAATGGATTGCTCATTGTTTGCGACATGTCGTTGACTGTTACCGGAAGAATCAGACAAAGTGGCCCGTGGAGGCGCCAACTCGAGTGGGCCACCGACGAGGGAGAAGCCGAATGACGCACCTACGCAGGATGATTACCGCGGCCGCATTGATACCTGCCGGTATCGCAGCCATCGCACTCAGCGGCGCGGGCGCAGCATCAGCTGTTACTCCGATCGCCGACAACGGGCGCATCGGCGTGCAGCTGAACCAGGGTGAGACGGCATTGTTCGGCCAGCTCAATGCCGGCGCTGCGATCGAAAGCATCACTAACTCCACCCAGATCGGCGTGCGCCTCGCACCAGGATCGCGCTTCGAGAGCGGCCCCAACGTCGTCTGGGGACGTCTCGACCAGTTCGCCAACGAAGCAGCCTCCCGTGGTGGAGAAATTTCTCTCGGCGTACTCAACCCGGCGAGGGGTTCACAGCAGTTCTTCTTCATTCAGAACTGGTAATACCCTCCGCCGTCGAATTGATGCTTCGCTCTTCCTGTGGCGGGGCGGAGCATTTTTCGTTTCCCGTGGCCACGTTCGTCGCCGAGTGTTGAACAGGCGACGCTATCCCGGGCGACTTTTGTGAGGACTGTAAACGCGCACCGATTCGAGCGAGAAATTCCTTGTGCCGCTGCGTAATAACGCATCCACAACCGACCCCTGAGGCGAACGAATGAGCTGGACTCGAAAAGAGATAGCGATCATCGTGACCGCCACCGCGGTGAAACGGGTGCTGCCGTCATGGTGCGAAATGGTGTGACGCTGTTCCCAGCAGGATCCGGTCCCACAGGGTTCAGCGTGTGCATGGTGAATGGCAAGCAAAACAGCAGCGCGGGACCATCGCTGAGGTGGTCAAGACCGTCTTTGATTAATCGTCCCCGGACCGAACAAAAAGGACTACGGAAGCAATTCCAAGAATTCTTGGATAAATTCTCGAACTGCCGTCTCATTTTTGGATGCCTTCGCGGGATCGTCCCACCGCACCGCATTTACTATTTCAATCTGAAACCACGCACCCCTCAATTCCTCGAAATCGGGCGCATTTTCGGATTCACGTGCGTCCACATAACTCTCAAATATATCGACGAGCGTTTGTAAGGACATTTTACCTTCCCTGTAATCACGACTAACTTGCTCGCCTTCAGTGCGATATTTTCCGTTTCCCGTCATATCAACTTCACTTTCCTCTTAGCCGACCAAATGAGGTCGTCACAACTGTACCGACCTCGTTAACGACGACTGATAGGTTATTTGCCGAATCATAGAATACGATCGTTGCGTCGCTGCTAGGGGTAGCCACCCCATTTCGAATTGCCTGTTCGACAAGGGAGGGGAGGTTGCCGCGCCGCTGCATTCGATCAAACGCATGCCCAGTGTATCCGCGACCGTTGACCACTCCCGGAGGATTGGTTCCTGGCTTTACGTCCAATTCGCGGCGGATGCTCGAAAAAATGGGATGAGCTGCAGAGACTAGGGGAAGAGGACTACCGCTCGCGATGGCGTTGACAGCTACTGAATTGGGCTGCGCGAAGAGCAGTTTCGAGCCATCGATCATCCTGGTTGCTGTACAGCTTGCGCAAACCGGGCGCGTGTACGCCGCCATGTGGAAAGTACTGTTTCCCATGGCATCTCACTACAAGCTGTTCGGGTACGCGCGAGGGTGGTATTGAGGACATCACGTCAAAGCGCTCTACGCGCCGGCTCAGGTGTTGACCTGATTTCCGTCAGAATCGGTATCTCGTGCTTGGCGGTCAGTGTCTTTGTAGTGCAGTTTGTCGTACCTGTTTACCGGAGGTGCATCCTTCTGCTCGCGGTAGAGCGCCCGTGTCAGCCAAGCACCGAAAACATCGTTGAATCCGGTGGGATGCCTTCGCGTGAGGAAGGGGGTCCACCACCACGCCACGAACACAGCAGCGAAACCGCACAAAAGGACAGGTCCGAGAATCGACCGCTGAGGAGCGGTGAGCCAACCGAAAACGATGGTCAGGATCGACGAACTCCTGTAGATCGTTCTCGCATGACTGCGGTACATCACGTAGGGCGTGGATGCGATCAACGCCACAGCCCCTGTGGTGATCGCACAAATTGCATAAAAGGTGGTCATGGTGCCGATTCCGCTTGAGGAACGGTGTGTTGTCGGTGCACAGGACTCTTCTGCTGGACGCTGCTGTACAGGTAGTCGGTTTTACCTGGAATCATCAGGATGTGGTTGTGTTCCTCTGGGATGCGGTAGGCGAGGTAGTCGTGATCGGCGATCAGGGCAAATGGATGGCCACCCTCGAAGGCGAAGACGTCTGAACCGTCAGCCTGCGAATCCTAATCTGCTCCCACATCACAATAAGCAACTGCTGGCCAGTGTCACTTGACATGACACTGGTCGCGCAAGTGAGTCAAAGCCTGCCTTGATTAGTCGCCCCTGGACCGAGAAAAGAGACTACGGAAGCAAGTCCAAGAATTCTTGAATAACTTCTCGCACCTCCGACTCATTTTTGCTCGAATTCGAAGGATCATCCTGGTTAATTGCATTCATTATTTCAATTTGACCCCAGGCCCCCCTCAGGGTTTCGGAATCTGATGCACGCTCCGATTCGCGTTCTCTGACGTACCTCTCGAATATTTCAACTAGCGCATGCAAGGATATTTTTCCGTCACAATAATCGCGATTAACCTGCTCAGCTTCCAGGCGGTAAATTGATTGATCCGTCATGTTTTTCACTTTCCCGATAAATTGCCAAATGAGGTGGTCACAACTCTGCCCGTTTCATTGATGATAACTGATAGGTTGTTTATCGAATCATAGATCACGGTCGTGTTTCCTCTGCTCGGGGTCGCCACCCCTTCACGAATGGCCTGTTCAACCAGGGATGGGAGTATGCCGCGCTCTTGCATTCGGTCGAACGCATGCCCCGTATATTCACGACCGTTGACTATTCCAGGACGATTGGTTCCGGGCTTTACATTTATTTCGCGATCTCCGCGCCCACCCACAGGCGTCGAGGCCGGTCTGTCTCCGACGGGAATAGTCGGATCGCTAGGGGCTCTATTCCCGGCCTCACCGGCGGTGGCGGCTGCCCTGCGACCTGCGGCTTCGGCGTCTGCGGCGGTTCCGCCGCGCCGCAGAACAGCCTCCACCGCTTCTTGCACGGCAGCTCCGCCGACTCTGCCTCCTGTGCCTACGATCGGAATGAGGGAGACGATATTTGCTGCTGCGGCAGCGATCTCAGCCGGAGAATGCTCGGGTGAAGGTTGTGCTCGTTGGCCGCGATTGAAGCCGAACGGATCGACGGCGGCATCGTGCACGGGGACTACGAGGAAGTTTCGCCACGCATCTCCGAGCGTTCCGACGCTATCGACTGTTGTGTCGACGGCACTTTCCCCGACACCCCACGCGGTGTCCCATACTTTTTGCGGGAACGATCGGTCGTCGGGCGCGTTCGGATCTGGCGGGATCGGCACATTGCCGGTGAACCCGGCAGGCACGTCCCCGTGCGCTTCGGCAAGCTGGTTCGCAGCTTGTTGACGTGGACTGACAGTGGGTTTGGGGCCCGGACTGGTTGTGGTGCGTGGCGACTGATTTGGTTGCGCGGGTTTCGAAGGTGCAACCGGAGGGACTTCGCCGTGTGCTTGGGCGAGTTGGTTCGTTGCTTGTTCCTGAGAGGTCGGCGCGGGCTTCGGTCCAGGTTTGGTGGTGGTGCGCGGTGACTGATTGGGAGATGCAGGTTTCGTGACCGGAGCGGAGCCTTGGGTGGTGATCCCGGCGCACTTACCAGCGGTGGTGCCGCTGTTCGTGGCTCCGGAAGTGTTGCTCGAGTTCGTGTTTCCACTGTTCTGCGGTTTCTGCGGACTTGTGCGCGAGGTCATCGAATTCGGCTTGGGTGCGGCGGTGTTCGTATTTTTCTGGACTTGTTTCGAAGCGACAGAGGTGGGTGCTTTCGCCTTCTTTTCCGGCGGATCAGCCAAAATCGGGTACGCGGTCGCTTCGTCGGCGTACACCGTCTGAATCAGGCGGCCGTCGCGAACTTCGTAGTCGGTGGGAACAGGATTGCCGTTGGCGTCGTACGCCCACGGAGCTGCGACGACCGAGATCGGGTTTCCGTCCGCGTCGAAGACGGTGACTGAGCCGTCCGGATTAACGCTCATATGCCCGCCGGGCGGGACGTCGACGGGGATTTCCGCTTCGTGTGAGGACGTCGCGTCGTGGATGAGGAAGAACGTACGACGTCCTCCGCCGGGTTCGGTGACTGTGATCTTCGACTGGCCACCCTTGACGTACTGCATCAGCGGTGAGGCGAGGGTACCGACTGTCTGGGAGAGGATCGATTCCGGCGTACGCCCACCCAACGGTATGCGTGGGCCGAACGGTGAACGACGCCCACGTACTCCGATCCCGCCGGCTGTGAATGCGGCGGCACCGACCAACACGAGTTCGAGGTACCGGTCACGGCCGTCGCCTTTGTCGAGCCCCGAGGGGGTGACCGTGGGATTTGATTCCGATTGCCCGGGAGCACTATTCGGCGTTCCAGAGGGAACAGGTCCGGGACCACGATCGGGGACCGCTGTGGGTGCGGTCGATCCAGCGGGTTGGGGTGTGGTCGGGGCAGGTCCGCTGGTGGTCGTCGGAACCGGGACTCCTGCAGGGTTCTCGATACCAGATGGTGTCGGCGTATTCGGCTGTCCAGGCAGCGCGGCGCCGGGGACGGGGACGATGGGGGTGCCGTTGTAAGCGGGGAAGTTCGTCGGCGCGTTCGCGCCGACGTTCGGGCCACCGCCCGGAGCCTGTGCACCCGGTAGTCCGACGGTGGTTGTCGGGGCCGCCGTCGGAGTCGTGGTGGGTGCGCTCAGGCACGGGTTGATGTACTCGGGCGGGACGGGGGCACCGGGTGGCAGTGACGCGATCAGGTTCAGGTAGATCTGATGATCACGTGCCCGCACCGCCGCGCAATCCTCCGCCGGTCCCGCAGTCGCAGGTCCAGCGGTCAGCGCGATTCCCGCACCGATCACCCCCGCCACCCCGGTCAACAGTGCTCCGGCGGCGAGTGCTCCCGCGATGGACCTGCGCAGCTTCAGCACGGACTTCACCGGCGATCGCCCGTGTTCGACTTCTTCCGCGCCTCGGCGATGAGCTTGTCTGCGCCCCACCAGAACACCCGGCCCGCGATCGACATCCACAGAAAGAACGCCAGATATACGAGAATCGTCCCGTAGTCAGCCGCCCAGCCCCCGAGCCGTCCGATCGCCGCGAACGCCGCAATCAACAATGCGAGACCGAAGACGGTGGCGATCACGGCCTTCGAGGTTTCGCTCAGCTCGCTGTCGGGGTCCCAGTCGTCGGTATCCGCACTGCGGGCGCCGCGAGCAGTGGCCGGCGGCTCAGTCATCGGGCGGGACCGAGCGTGTTCAGCGTTGCGGATGGTCATGACAGAAACTCCAAACGGCGGATAGGTGAAGTGAAACAACGAGTTCGGCGGCAGCAGTCAGGGTCTTGGTTTACCGGCCCTAGTTCAGTTCCAGTGCTGGTAGGTCTGCACGATGTAGCCCCCGGTGACGGGATTGTTCGGGTCGGACACGTAGATGTTGACGTAGCCACCCGGATGCGCAGCAGCTTCGGCGATCACGACCCGATCGGGGGCGCTGGCCCTGCCGTCGACGTTCGTGATGACCGAACCCGGTGCCCGACCAACCCACCGCTGCGAGCCGAGAACAATGTTCGCGATTGCATCGGGGATCGGGCCCGCCGCCAGTGCTGCGGTTTCCGCATTCGAGAGCGAAAGCCCAATCCGACCATGATCCGGCTGCACGATCGGGGTGGCAGCCGATGCCACGCCCCCGCCGAGAACACCGATTACGGCGATGCCTGCGGTGAGCACTCCGGCTGTGGCCAAGGTACGAATCTTCATGAACTTCTCCTGTGATGGTGATTGATGGGCAGACCCATGCCTAGGGCCTCGCCTGATGAGTGCGCGCGGACACGGCGACTTGCACGGATCGGATTTCGACGGCAGCCCTGACGGTGCCCCGTCAGGCGTCTAGAGCCAGGTCGGATCGGAGTACACGAACAACGTGTTATCCGACGTCGCCGTCGACACCGAGAGTTGTGCATACGAGCGGATCGTCACCGGCCCCATGCACGCATCAACCTTCACGTGCACGTTCTCTGCCGTGATCGACGCCTTCGACGACTCGAGATCCTTCTTCCCCAACGGAATCGTCGTGATCGTGCCCGGCGCAATCGTCGACTGAATACTCGGATTCACCGACGCATTCACACCCACGTTCGCCGACGGGACACCCGAAATACTCACACCGACAGAAGGGCCGAGCGAAAAACCAAGCCCCAAGCCAAGTCCGGAGGAAACATCGATCTGGCAGCCGATCTGCAATCCCTGCTCGACATAACCGGTCTTCACCGCCGAATCGCCCGCACCACCGATCGTGCCGGTCACCTTCGCCGACACGAACCCCTCACGGGTGAACGCCGTCGTCGCCAGATTCGGCACCGGGTTCGCCGACAGTTTCGTGGCGGCAAGATCCAACGACCAGCCGTCATCGGTGACCGTGCTCGCGAATTTGTCCGACAACGCCGTCGGCGTTGCCGATGCGCTCCCTGCGAAGACCACACCAGACGACAGCGCGGCAACCGCACACGCCGCGAGCCCTACCGCGGCCCTCGATCGACGGCGAGATGTTCGTGCTTTCAATTCGGTTGCCATGAGTAACTCCTACGTCGCGGACCAGCAACCAATTCGGTAGCTGAACACTAACTAAATGCAAGTTACCGGACAGTACCAAGCGTTCCGTTTTATCAACAGGCTCCCGCGAGCAACTATCGGAGACTTGCGGTGAACTTCCGGTAACAGATACATATCGACAGGGCTCAGAGCAGGGAATGGGACTTAGGTCCCAATGTGGCGAACGACACCAAACTTGGACCATCCGCCCAGTGGTGACAGTCGAGCAAACGTGCAAACAAGGCACGATCCGGAGCATTTCAGCAGATTGCATGCAACGCGGTCTCTGGCGATATGGCCACGCAAACTTATTGAACGGTCAACAGTTAATTGGTGGCGCGCAGCTCATTCGGACACCAAGCGCAAGGAGGCCGCGTAAACCACGAGCCCATCTAGCCAAGGAGGGAATCGAATTGACCACCAGCCGCACGATGCGATCACCTGGAACTCTCGTCGCCGAGCGCCGCAATGGCTGATCGTTCACCACAGCACAACGAGAACCGGCAGATTGCCGCAACATCGGACGTAGCACCGAAGTGGCGAAGCCATTGCTTCACCCGGCGACCCCAGGGCGGCAAAGATTGCTACACATCCGACTCCTCGACGCTCCTGCGCTTCGTAGGGCACGAAAAAACCCAGCCCACGCTTTCGCGCGGGCTGGGTTTGAACAACGAACATTTGGCGGAAGCGGAGGGATTTGAACCCCCGGTGGGTTTAACGCCACGCTCGCTTTCAAGGCGAGTGCATTCGGCCGCTCTGCCACGCTTCCGTGGGCGATCCTATCGGGTGTTCCCACGGACCGCGAAAACGGCTCCAGAAGTCAGCGCTCGCCGATGGCTTTGTCGACCTTCTCGAAGACGTCTGCCAGCACGTCCAGTTCCTGGGGAGTCAGCAGATCGACCAGATTGTTCCGCACTCCGGCCACGTGAGTAGGCGCTGCCTCGGCGAGGCGACGCCTACCCTCTTCCGTGATCCGAGCGAGCACGCCGCGACCATCTTCGACGCAAGTGTCTCGCACGACGATGCCCTGAGATTCCATCCGCCTGATCTGGTGCGTCAGGCGGCTCCGCGAAGACAGCACGCCGTCTGCCAGGTCACTCATCCGCAACGACCCGTCAGCTGACTCCGAGAGCATGACCAAAATGCGGTAATCGGCCAACGACAGGTCGTGCGAATCCTGTAGTTCGCGGTTGAGAACCTCCATGAGGCGCTGATTACCGTCCATGTAGCCGCGCCATGCACGCATCTCGCATGGCGTCAGCCACGGTGTCTCACCGTGCGCCGCCTGCGATGTCTCCTCGGTTGTCGCTTCAGCTGTCACAGGTTCCAAGTTTAGACCTGTGTCCGCCCGTCACAGTAAGACTCACCCTAAAGTCACGAATTGGACATCAGGATCGAACGGTCGATTTCGGCGACCGATGCCAGCCCCGCCAGTCCCATAGTGAGATCCAGGTCGGCAAGGAGACTCCGGAGCGCATGACGCACTCCGTCCGCTCCGGCCAATCCCAACCCGTACACCCACGGCCGCCCGTACAGCACTGCGTCGGCACCCAAGGCCAACGCCTTGATTACGTCTGCGCCACAACGAATTCCGGAGTCCATCAGGATGTCCACCTCATGCCCCACCGCATCAGCGACGGGACCGAGAGCATCGAGTGCCGAAATCGACCCGTCAACCTGACGCCCACCATGGTTGCTCACGACGATGCCGTTGGCGCCGGCCGCGACGGCCTCACGTGCGTCGTCGGGATGGACAATTCCCTTCACTGCGATCGGAAGTGTCGTCCACTGGCGAAGTTTCGCGATATCGGCAATCCGCACCGCATGATTGCCGAACAACGACACCCACGTGAGAACCGCGATCTGCAGCGCTTCTGCGCTCTCCTCGGGCGGCGTCGCCAGTTTGGCGCGGAACACCGGATCCGACAGGTAGTTGGCAATACCCTTCGCCTGCAGGAACGGAAGGTGACCGAGTTCGAGATCCCTTGGACGCCAACCCATACCGGGAGTGTCGGCAGTCAGGACGATAGCCTTCGCGCCCGCCGTCTCCGCTCGGCGGACAAACGACTCCGCAAGTTCGTCGTCGGCCGGCCAGTACAGCTGGTACCACCAGTTATCGCCCGAGGCCGCCGCTACGTCTTCGATGGTCGAAGACGCCGCCGTCGAGAGAATCGATCCGATCCCCAACTCGGCAGTGACCGAACCGACCGCAACCTCGGCGTCGTCGTGGACCAAGCCGAGCACTCCCACCGGAGCCGTCAGAATCGGTGCGGCCAACCGCGTCCCCAACACCTCGACGCTCAGATCGCGCGCGTCGGGCGCCGCAGTCCCCCGCAACATCCGCGGCACGATCGCATGCTTGTCGAACGCCCGCAGATTCGACACCGCGGTCCGTTCGGTCGACGCGCTACCGGCGATGTACCCGAAAGCCTCTGGTGAGAGTTGCTCGCGCGCGGCATCTTCCAAGCCCGCCGCAGTCATCGGCAAAGCCGGCTTCGCGCCGCTCAGTCCCGTCAGATAGATCTCGTTCTGCATGTTCCCGAAGTAAGTCACGTCCGCGACGGTAGCGGCAAAACACCCGTCAGCGGGGAGATTCGCTAGCGTCGTATCCATGTACGCCATAACGATCGATCAGCCCGGCGGTCCCGAGGTCATGAAATGGGCGCAGCAGCCCGATCCTGAACTACCTCGCGGGCACGTACTCGTCGAGGTCGCCGCGACCGCCGTCAACCGCGCCGACCTGCTCCAACGTCAAGGCTTCTACCCGCCGCCGCCCGGCGCGAGTGACATCCTCGGCCTCGAATGCTCGGGCGTGATCGTCGAACTCGGCGAAGACGTCACCGGTTGGTCCGTCGGCGACGAAGTCTGCGCATTGCTGGCCGGCGGTGGCTATGCCGAGAAGGTTGCGGTCCCGGCAACACAACTTCTCCCCGTTCCCGCGGGCGTCGATCTCCGTGTCGCAGCGTCACTGCCGGAAGTTGCGTGCACAGTGTGGTCCAACGTCGTGATGCGCGGCGGCCTACGACGCGGACAGGTACTACTCGTCCATGGCGGTGGCGGCGGAATCGGCACCCACGCCATCCAGGTCGGCAAAGCCCTCGGCGCCCGCGTCGCAGTTACCGCGGGTTCGGAGGACAAATTGAACCGCTGCCGCGAATTGGGCGCGGATATTCTCATCAACTACCGCGACAGCGACTTCGTAGCATCACTCGCCGAAGCCACCGACAACCACGGCGCCGACGTGGTTCTGGACAACATGGGAGCGTCGTACCTCGGGCGCAACGTCGACGCACTCGCCATGGACGGCCACGTCGTGATCATCGGAATGCAGGGTGGCCGCAAGGGCGAAGTCGACATCGCCAAGCTGATGGGAAAGCGCGGAAACATCACGTCGACGGGCCTGCGCGGGCGTCCGCTCACCGGCCCCGGCGGTAAAGCGGACATCGTCGCCGACGTCCGTGCGAAGTTGTGGCCGTTGATCGCCGACGGATCGGTTCAACCGATCGTGTCGACCGAACTTCCGATCACCGAGGCGCCATTAGCCCATCAGTTGCTGGATTCGCCGGAAACCGTAGGCAAGGTCATCCTCACCGTGAAGTGAGCCGAGCGGGATCGATCAGCCCAGGGCGCCGAGTTCGGCGACCAGCTGATTGATCTCGTACCGCGTCGTGTACGGCGCAAGGCCGACGGTGACCGCGCCGCCTTCGTCGTTGACACCGAGGGCGTCGAGCAGCCTGGAACCACCATGCGTACCGCTGACCGTTGCGATGCGCTTGTCGGCCAGGTGCGCGGCGACCTTGTCTGCCGCCATCCCCTCGAGTGTGAAGCTGAGCGTAGGCACCCGCGTGGGTGCGCCGCCGATCACCATCACGTTGGGCAGGGCTGCGAGAGAACGCATGAGGTGATCGAACAGACCGTCCTGGTAGTCCTGCAGCGAGCTGATCGAGGTTTCGAGGCGCTCACGCCTGGTTCCCGTTGCCGATTCGTCCAAGCCCGCCAGGAAATCGATCGACGACGTTAGACCGGACAGCAGCGCGAACTGATGACCGCCCACCTCGAGTCGCTCGGCACCACGCGCGTACGGGTTGAGCGACACGGCCGGAATTCGGTCGAGCAGTCCGGGATCGCGGAAGACGAGTGCGCCCACCTGTGGACCGCCCCACGACGGCGCGCTGACGGCAACGATGTCCGCCCCGAGATCAGCCATGTCCACATGCGCATATGGCGCTGCGCCGACGGCGTCGACCACCATCAGTCCGCCGAATTCGTGCAGACGATCAGCTGCGGCGCGGACGTTCGGAGCCGAACCGACGACCGGTGATGCGGCCGTCAAGGCCACCAAGCGAGTCGTCGAGGTGATGAGATCGTTGAACTGCCAACTCGGGAGCTCACACGTTTCGATTTCGACCTCGGCCCATCGAACCTGGGCGCCGTAGCGACTGGCCACACGAAGCCAGGGCGCGACGTTCGCCTCTTCGTCGAGGCGCGAGAGCACGAGACCGGTTCCGAGGCCCAACCGCGAACTCAGCGACTCGGCGAGCCAAGCCAACAACACCGCTCGGTCTGATCCGAGAACGACTCCCGCAGGATCTCCGCCGACCAGATCGGCGACCGCGGTGCGCGCACTCTCGAGAATGGCAGCACTACGACGGTTCGAGACGTGGCGACCGGAGGAAGAAGACGCAGAGGCACGGAACGCGGTGGAGACCGTCCGCGAGACGGCGTCCGGGATCTGCATTCCGGCCTGCGGATCGAGGTGGATCCAGCCGTCACCGAGTGAGGGAATCAACCCCCGTACGCGGGCAACGTCGTAAGCCATGCTCGACACTCTAGGTGCAGACGCCCGCTTAGTCGAAGGCAGTCACCCAATTACCCGTCAGTACAGTTATTCGATAGCTAACTTTTTGGGGGTTACGCGGCGTTTGTCGCCCACACACGACAAGATGGAAGCATGACGAACCCCGACAAAGAGCAGGTACTCGTTATCGGACCCGACGGTCGACCCGTCGCGATGCCGGCGGCCGAGGCAGAAGCCGCCACCTCCGGCACCACCGAAGCCGCGGAAACAGAAGCCGAGTCCGTCGCCGAGATGGTCGAGCAGCCGGCGAAGGTCATGCGAATCGGCACGATGATCAAACAACTCTTGGAAGAAGTTCGCGCCGCGCCGCTCGACGACGCCAGCCGTAAGCGCCTCAAGGACATCCACACCTCGTCCATCCGAGAACTGGAACAAGGCCTGGCACCCGAACTCCGTGAAGAACTCGAGCGACTGAGCCTCCCGTTCACCGACGACTCCATTCCCTCCGACGCCGAACTGCGAATCGCGCAGGCCCAACTCGTCGGCTGGCTCGAAGGACTGTTCCACGGAATTCAAACCGCACTGTTCGCCCAGCAGATGGCAGCGCGCGCTCAGCTCGAACAAATGCGTCAAGGCGCACTGCCTCCCGGCATGAGCATCGGGGCTCCGCATTCGCCTGCACATCCGGACCAACAGAGCCCGGGAACCGGCCAGTATCTGTAACCCGGACCACCACTAGGTCCGAGGGAAATCCGGCGCCGACGCCAGGCCGGTAGGCTCGACCTCCGTGTCAGCATCCGCAATCGAATCCGAGACGCCGGACGCACCTGCGCCCGTGTCCGACTCCCAGACGTTCCGTCGTGCGTTCAAAGACCTTCGCGACGGTCTGAATCAGCGTGAGTTGTGGCTCAGCCTCGGCTGGCAGGACATCAAACAGCGCTACCGCCGGTCGGTGATCGGTCCGTTCTGGATCACGATCGCCACCGGCGTCCAGGCCGGCGCGATGGGTCTTCTGTACTCTGCGCTGCTGAACATTCCGCTCAAGGAGTTCCTGCCGTACGTCACGGTCGGCCTGATCGTGTGGAACCTGATCAGTGCAGGCATCCTCGAAGGCTCCGAGGTCTTCATCGCCAACGAGGGCCTGATCAAGCAGTTGCCGTCGGCGTTGAGCGTGCACGTATATCGCCTGGTTTGGCGTCAGGTGCTGTTCTTCGCGCACAACTTTGCGATCTACATAGTTCTGCTGTTCGCGTTCAGCATCTGGCAGAACATGAGCTGGACTGCGCTGGCGGCGATACCGGCATTCCTGCTGATCGTGGCGAACACGCTGTGGGTCTCGATCGTCTTCGGTATCTTCTCCACCCGATACCGCGACATCGCCCCCATCCTGGGCAGCATGACGCTCCTGCTGTTCGTGCTGACGCCGATCATGTGGACAACTCAGGCCCTCAAGGACCAGGGCGGGCAAGCCAGCGAGCGAGTCCGGCTTGCCGAGCTCAACCCCCTGTACCACTACCTCGAGATCATCCGAGCACCACTCATCGGGGCCGACCAGCAGGCATACCACTGGTACATCGTCATCGCCTTCACCGTCGTCGGCTGGGCCGTCGCGATTCTGGCACTCCGCAAGTACCGGGCACGCGTGCCCTACTGGGTCTAGAGGAAACACATGAGTCAGCCAGTCAGCATCCACACGCAGAACGCGTGCGTCGACTTCCCGATCTTCGACGCGAAATCCCGCTCGCTCAAGAAGGCCTTCCTCGGCAAGGCCGGAGGATCCATCGGCCGCAACGACTCCGATGTCGTCGTCGTCGAAGCGCTCCGCGACATCACGATGACGCTCAAGGAAGGCGACCGCATCGGGCTCGTCGGCCACAACGGCGCCGGCAAATCCACCCTGCTGCGCCTGCTCTCCGGAATCTACGAACCCACCCGGGGATCCGCCAGCATTCGCGGACGCGTCGCACCCGTCTTCGACCTCGGTGTCGGCATGGACCCGGAAATCTCCGGGTACGAGAACATCATCATCCGCGGCCTGTTCCTCGGTCAGACCCGCAAGCAGATGCTCGCGAAGATGGACGAGATCGCCGAATTCACCGAACTCGGTGAATACCTCTCCATGCCGCTGCGTACCTACTCCACCGGTATGCGCGTTCGCGTTGCCATGGGCGTCGTGACCAGTATCGATCCTGAGATCTTGCTTCTCGACGAGGGCATCGGTGCCGTCGACGCCGAATTCATGAAGAAGGCCCGCATCCGGCTGCAGAAGCTGGTGGAACGCTCCGGCATCCTGGTATTCGCCAGCCACTCCAACGAATTCCTCGCTCAGCTGTGCAACAGTGCGATGTGGATCGACCACGGCCAGATCCGCATGCAAGGCGACATCGAAGACGTCGTGCGCGCCTACGAAGGTGACGACGCCGCCGAACATGTGCGCCACGTGATCAAGGAAATGGAACGGGAGAACACCCCGTGAGCGCACCCGAGAAAATCATCGGGGTCGTCGTCACTCACAAGCGTCGTGAACTGCTGGCCGAATCCTTGAAGGTTCTCAGCACCCAGTCGCGTCCGCTCGATCATCTGGTTGTCGTCGACAATGCCGACGAAGCCGATGTGAAAGAGCTCGTCGACAACGCTCCACTGCCGACCAGTTACATCGGTTCTCAGCACAACCTCGGCGGTGCCGGAGGATTTGCTCTGGGCATTCTCTACGCACTTTCGCTCGGTGCCGACCGCGTCTGGCTCGCCGACGACGACGGCCGCCCGGAGGGACCCGAAGTCCTGGAAACACTGCTCGACTGTGCAATTCGAAACGACCTGGCCGAGGTCTCCCCCGTCGTCTGCGACATCGACAACCCCGACCGCCTCGCGTTCCCACTGCGCCGCGGCACGTCGTGGCGCCGGTTGCGTTCCGAGCTCGGCGACGAGGATCTCCTGCCAGGCATCGCGTCTCTCTTCAACGGCGCACTGTTCACAGCCGACGCGATCGATGCCGTCGGAGTTCCGGATCTACGCCTGTTCGTCCGCGGCGACGAGGTCGAGGTACACCGTCGCCTCGTCCGCTCCGGCCTGAAGTTCGGCACCTGCCTGCAAACTGCTTACGTCCACCCCAACGGTGCGGACGAGTTCAAGCCGATTCTCGGCGGACGCATGCACACGCAGTATCCGGACAACGATACGAAGCGCTACTTCACGTACCGCAACCGTGGATACATCCTCGCCCAACCGGGAATGCGGAAACTGCTTCCGCAGGAATGGGTTCGGTTCGGCTGGTACTTCCTGATCACCCGCCGCGATCCGGCCGGACTGCGCGAGTGGATGCGACTGCGCAAGCTCGGCCGGGAAGAGAAGTTCGAGCGCCCGAGTTAAGTCAGTCGTCATGAGTTGAAGCAGTTGCCCCAATATCTTTTAAATCAGTTGCACAGTCGCGTCTGCGGCTGAGACGATTCTGATCCGACGCATGGTGCGTCCTGAGATTTTCGAGGAGTGAGTATTGATGACTGTCGTGTTCCGCAGTTTCAGCGCCGTCAAAATTCACACTTCTTCGCACTCGAGGACACACTCACCATGTCGGAAAACAGCACGCCCCTGACCGAATACGGTTGGAACGCAACACTCTCGAACACATTCACTGCCCTGGCGCCACCGGACTCCGTACCCGGGCGCGTTCTTCGCGTCGACCGCGGACGGTGTGACGTGGCCATCGCCGAAGGTACAGTTCGCGCACTCAGCGGCAGCGATCCACTCTGTACGGGTGACTGGGTCGCCGTGGCCGAGTTACGGGACTCACGCGAACCCGAGATGCACACGGTCACTTCGATACTCCCCCGATCAAGCAGCATCGTTCGATCCTCGGCATCCGGAAAATCGGAAGGCCAGATTCTGGCGGCCAATGTCGACACCGTCGCCATCGCCACGGCTTCGGACGGCGACGTCGATCTCGGGCGCATCGAGCGACTACTCGCACTCGCCTGGGAAAGTGGCGCAACCCCTGTCGTCGCACTCACCAAATCGGATGCAGCTCAATATATCTCCAACACTCTAGCTGAGGTCTCTGCCATTGCGCCCGGCGCAACAGTGCTGGCTGTGAGTGCCGAGACCAACGAAGGAATGGATGTACTCGATGCAGTTCTGGACGGCACCGTGGCGATACTCGGTCCATCCGGCGCCGGTAAGTCGACGCTCGCGAACGCCCTCCTCTCGGACACCACAGACGCCGATCGACTCGAGACCGGTCGCGTTCGGACCGGTGACGGAAAGGGACGCCACACCACCGTCACGAGAGAACTGATCCCCTTCTCCGGCGGCCGGACGTTGATCGACACACCCGGCCTGCGAGGGGTTGGCATGTGGAACGCGGCGGAGGGGATCGACAAGACGTTCCCCGAGATCGAGGAACTGCTTGCGGAGTGCCGGTTCTCCGATTGCGCACACAACTCCGAGCCGGGATGCGCAGTCCTGAGCGCACTCGGGCGCGGCGATATCGACGAACGGAGACTTGCGAGCTACCGGAAACTACAGCGAGAGAATGCATGGAACGCCGCGCGAAGCGATGCTCGTCTGCAGGCAGAGAGGACGCGGGAGATCAAGGTGATCTCCCGACAGCTCAAGAGTCACTACCGCGGTCGGGACCGGTAGCGTAGAAAGCCTGGCAGCATGGGAGTGATCCCGACGAGAGGTTGCCATGTTCGAGCAGTTCCGTTCCAGCGCCAGAACCAAGCTTCAGCGTGCGGTATCCGAGGTGGTCGAGGCCGCCGACCGGCGCAACGCAGATCGCACGCAACAGATCCTCGACGCGCTGGCACTCTCACGTGACGAACTGGCCGAGGCCCGCGGTGACATCGCGGGCCTCCGGTCCAGGATCGACGAGCTGGAATTTCGTCAGCGTCGGGATCTGGCCTACGCCGTGGACCTGGAAGCGACGGCGTCGACGGCCGAGTTCATCCTCGAGAACCTTCGAGTCGCGGAGACATTCGGCCACCCGCACGACACGCTGCGCCATGCACTGGGCTTGATCGAAATCCCCGGCATGGCACTCGAATTCGGTGTTGCCAGCGGAACCACACTCAGGATCATCGCGGAGGCATTCACCGAACGTGAAGGGACCGTCGCGGGTTTCGACGTGTTCTCTGGCCTTCCGGAAACCTGGCGGACCGGGTTCCCGGTTGGTGAGTTCGCTCAGGAATCAGTCCCCGAAGTACCTGGAGCGCAACTTGTTCCGGGCCTCTTCGAGGACACCCTGCCCTCGTTCCTGAACGACGAACCCGGCCCCGTTGCGTTCCTGCACCTCGACGCCGATCTCTACTCGTCCACCAAGACGGTGCTCGATCTCCTCGGCGACCGCCTGGTACCCGGGTCGATCGTCGTCTTCGACGAATTCTTCAACTATCCCGGGTGGCAGCAGCACGAGTACCGGGCGTGGACGGAGTTCGTCACACGCACCGGCATCTCGTTCGAATACCTCGGGTACACCGTCGACAACGAGCAGGTGATCGTCGAGATCACCAGCTGAGGATCACTTCTCGTAAAGACGTGCCCAGTTCTCGCGGCTGGTGAGCTGCGGGAACTCGCGAGCGAATGCTTCAGCCACACTTGGCGCTTCGGCGAGGAACCGCTTCATGACGCCGGCGAGGCGGCCGCTCATCTCGGCGGCCTTCTCGCTGTCGAAGCGGCGTTCACGCACGCCTCCCTGCGAAGCATCGGTGACGAAGACGTGATCGAAACGTCCGACGTGCCACCACTGCGCGTCTTCGTACGAGATCGCCACCGGACCCCGCTCGAGGTGATTGCGTGCCTGCATCACAGCGCGTTTCGCCAAAACGAGGTCTGTCCACAAACCGGGTTTCGGGCTCGGCGCAACGCGACGGATCGGCAGCCTCCCCGGCAGCTCGGAGGCCGGGCGAGTTACCGTCTCGGGGAAGCGCTTACGTTCCTGGTTGATCGCGGCAAGCGCCTTCTGCCCACCGTCCGCCAAACCTGCCGGCCCCTCGAGAAATCCCTCGATCGCCCGGAGTTGCGTATGTGCAAGGCCGTACTGCAAACCCACGATCGAATGCGAAATGTCGCGGGAGAGCTGCTTCGCGAGGGTTTTGGGTGCAAACCCTGGGTCAAGCGCAGCGGTGATCAGTCCGTTGCGCGTACTGAAGTAGTGCGCAAAACCGTCGACGTCCTTCCAATAGAAGTCCGCATGCCAGACAGCAGCCGACGGCAACGTGATGGTGGGAATCCCGGCCCGCCCAGCCCGCAAGCTGTACTCGACGTCGTCCCACTGGAAGAAGACCGGCAGTGGCAAGCCGATCCGCTCGATGGCTTCAGCAGGGATCAGGCAAGACCACCAGCCGTTGTATTCGGCGTCCACGCGACGTTCCGGCAGCTTCTCGAGCACACTCCGGTTGCGAACACCGTGCTCATCGGTCGGTACACCACGCTGAAGCGTGCCCAGATCCACGCGTTCACCCGAAGCCAGCAGGTAGTCGGGGTTGAACAGGAAGAGCATCTGGGCACCGATCAACGCCGGCTCCGTCGTCATGTTCGCGAAGGCACTCAGTCGAAGAACCGATTCGGGTTCGCACAGAATGTCGTCGTCCATCAAGATCACGTCGGCGTGCGGCCCGGCCGCCGAAGCCTCGTACAGGCCCCGGGTGAATCCGCCGGCACCACCCAGATTCGCCTGCCGCAGATATTGCAACCGCGAAGCGAACTTCTTCGACACTTCCTGGAACAGCTCACGGCTCTCTACCGGATCCGTTCCCTGATCGACGACGTACAGAGCGTCGAGCAACGCGAGTACACGCTCGTCGGACGCGAGGGCCTCGACCGTGCGCGCACAGTCGTCCGCACGATTGAACGTGCAGATCGCCACGGCTACCGGGCGAATCGACTCCGGCGAGACGACGGTCCATTCCACATCGTCGACCACTGCGCCGCCACCCTGCGCTTCGAACTGCAGCCACAGTGCCCCGCCGTCGACGAAGGTATCGAGCGGGGCGGTCATGGACACTCGCTCGTCGCCGGTCACGACGACGTTCGTCACGATACGACGGTGGCCACCGATGTCCGAGGCCTGGATCTGGATGCGGCAAGCGGTATCGGCCACGACATGTGCAGTGACGGTGACCTCGGTGACATTGGTCCAGCGCTGCCAGTAGCTGGCCGGAAAACGACCGAAGAAGGTATTGGTGTGCGCGACCGCGCCCGGCTGAAGCCGCAACTCGAACCGCGATCGCGTCGACATACCGACCTTGGTCACCGCATACAGTTCGTCACTGGCGACGGGCGAAGTTCCGGTGAACAACGTCCGCTGCGCCAGCAGTCGATCCGACGTCGCGCTGCGTTCGATCAACTCGACTCCGGAATCGGACTGGTCATCGGTCGTGTTCACGGTATCCACGCCCCGCAGGGTATCGCGAATCCGCACCTCGGCGCCCCGGGCACCGAGACACACCAGGTCTACCCGCGATTACCCGCGATTACTCCTAGCGATCACTCACTGCAGCGGCCGCCCGCAGCTCGGTCTTTCGCCGACGAAGCGACAACAAACCCTTCGCCATCTGGATCACGTCCTTGGGCGAGATACGGCTCGCATGCGCCAGATGATCGTCGCTGAGTCGGATCGGGACCTCGACCGGGCGTACTCCGGCCAATTCGAGGGCGTAGTCCAGTTCGGTGGTGAAAAGGAAGCCACGCTCGGTCAACGAGGGTGCGATTCGACGCAGCAAGACACCGTCGACGATGAAAGTTCCCTGCGGGTCGCCCGTGCGGGTACCCAGCACCACCCGTCGCAGCGTCGCGAATCCACCCGTCATCACCGAACGCAGCAAGCCACGTTCCACCTCTGATTCCGAATGAGCCTTCGAACCGATGACCACCGGCGGGACGGACCCTAGATCCGCCATCACGCGGTCGGCGCCTTCGATGTCACCGAAACCGAACGGAAGGTCGTCCGCGGTGAGCAACACGCGTCGTCCACGAGAAGCAAGCGTCCCGGCGCGAAGCGCTGCGCCCATCCCTTTGTCGCTGCTCATCGGCAGGAAGGTCACTCCAGGCCAAGACCAGGAAGCTGCCAGAGCAGCACACACGTCGGCAGTGTTGTCCGTCGAACCGTTCTCCACGACGATGATCTCGACCTGACCGGCGCTCTCGGCCGGGCGGCTGGTGAAGTAGTCGGCGAATTGACGCACCGTCGACTCCAGCACCTCGCCTGAGTTGTATGCGGGGATGATCACCGAGAGTTCCGGCGTAGCTGGTTCCCCACGAACGGGTTCCGTTCGCGATGTCGCCACGTCCCGATCTCCTTACTTCCCCGACTGCAGTTCGAACTCGTCGGAATACTACGCTCCGAGAAACAAGGCGCAGCCCAGGCTCCGAGAAAAAGAGCACGACCCAGGCTCCGAACAACAGCCATCGACTCGAAGACGAAAGCACATCGTGAAATCTGACTTACCGCTCGCACAACGCGTGGTGCCGCCAATTCTTCTCGCCGCTCTGGTGTCGATCGTCGCCGCCATCCCACTGATCTCCAATCGGTGGTTCTACTACTGGGACGACAGCGCAGCAGCTTTCACGCCTGGTTGGCACACGATCGGCGAGCGAATCCTGTCCGGGTCATGGCCGACGCTCATTCCCGAATTGTGGGCCGGCGGCAATGTCACAGCCGAAGCCCTTTACGGGACATACAATCCCGTGATCCTTCTGGATTCGGTTGCCATTGCACTCATTCCGAACCTGGGAATCGGAATCACCCTGGTCAAGATGCAATTCATGGCGATTCTCGCGGTAGGCGTTTATCTGGTGGCCCGCCAGTACGGCGCCAATCGGTCGATGGCTTTCATCGCCGGATTTGCCATGCCGTTCGCCGGATACACGCTCTATTTCGACGCCTCCAGTTGGGCGTCCGGGCTGATCGCCTTCGCCTGGATCCCCCACGTCTGGTGGTCTACCCGCGCCAGCGCCCTCGGCCGAGTGAACCCCCTGGTACCGATCGTTTTCGGCTATCTTGCGATGACCACCGGAAACCCGTACGGCGCTGTCGGTGTCGCGGTCGTCTACCTCGCTGTCATAGCGGAATGCATCGCAATCAAACGCGCAGGCAGCATCAAATCACTGATGATCAGCGCGGCAGCGATCATCATGATGTCGCTGATCGTGTATCTACCATTGCTCTTCACCACCGGCGTGTCGGTGCGTACTCAGTCCGGAATCGCGAACGACGGTTCGCTTCGACCCGATCTCGGTGACCTGCTCAACCTCTCCGGCCCGTCGAACCAGCCGTACGTCACCGCTTTCGCTTCGCCTGCCATGACGATTCCACTGGTGTACCTGGCCTGGTTCCTCATACCGCTCGCACCGTGGATTCAATGGAAGTCACTGAAGAAGTTGGGCCGCCACAGCGTCTCGCTGTTCGTATTCGGCGGAATCTACGTCGTACTACTTCTCGGACCGTCGAATCTCTGGCTGTTCCGTTGGCCAGCGCGACTGCTCGAGTACGGTCAACTGCCCGCAATCGTGGTCACGGCGGTCGCGCTCTCTGCCGGACTGCATCGTGACCGTATCCAGGCGAGAGCAATCATCACCGCGGGATTGTTGGCACTTCAGTTCTACCTTGCCTGGTCGAATGTCCCGGAAGACATCGGTATTCACTCGGCATCGCTGCTCATCACCGTGGTTCTCACCGTCTTCGCGTTGGTCGTGGCCTACCGAAAGCCCCGCTACCTCGCCGGTGCACTCGCTGTCGGCATCGTCGTCGTGCTCAGTGCTCAGACCAATTTCTGGTTCACCGGAAACTACAACGTGACACCGTGGAAGTTCCCCAGGCAGGTGGCATTCCTGGAGTCCAAGTTCGAGGACCGTTACCAGGGAACCACTTTCGCGATCGCCGACCCCGTCAACATCCCGCCGGACAACGAAACCGGGCAGTGGGGTGACCTCCTGTTCGGCAGCGCCTGGCAGCCTGCCGGAGTCAATGCCGTCAACAGCTACGCCGGAATCAGCTACAACGATTTCGTTCAAGCACTGTGCTTGAACTACTACGGCGGCGTCCAGTGTCCGGACGGCGTCGACCGACTGCTCGCTGAATCGCCGGGAACGGGTGTGTCCTGGCTCGACGCGATGCGAGTCGACACGGTCGTCGTTCAGAATTCCGGACCGTACGGCGGAAAACGCGCCCTCGACGCCCTACCCGAGGGCGAGTGGACCGTATCGCCGGATCGGGTGGTCACGGTCGGCCATCGCACCACCGAGCATCAGTGGCCCGACGGTCGCGTATCGGCAACGACGCCTGGTCTCGACGTGCGTGGCGATGCCGCCGCTACGGACACCAGGGAAACCGTCGAATACACCGGATCAGGCGCGGTCACATTCGCCCTGCTGGCCTGGCCGGGTTGGAGCGCGACCGTAGATGGTCAGACGGTCGAGACGAAGGCCAGCCCCGGCGGGTTGTTGCAGGTCGATCTACCGCCGAGCGCCGAATCCGGATCTACCCTCACCATCGAATTCAGTCCACCCGGAAGTACTTTCGGTTGGACTGTCGCCGGCGTCGGACTGCTCCTGGCACTGTCTCAAGGAGCGTGGGCCTTCCGACGCCGACGCAGCGGTCAGGACGACAACGCTGCAGCCAACGCAGATTCCGTCACCTCGTGAACCGCGCGGTGAGCGGGCAGAATCGACGCTCGCTCACCGTCTGCGTCACCGGTGCCCTGCACCAATCCGAGGAAATGCGTCAGCTGCGCGGCAAGCGGTTCCTCGCTGTAGCGGATCGTCGGAATTTCGATGACCGTCTGCTGCTGGTAGCCGTCCCGATCGGTAGGCATGTTGTCGTCGATGTGCCGGTAGATCGTGATGTCGCGACGCAAGAGATCGATCTCGATGAGTCGATCGGCCTCGAGCAACGACAGCTGGCGAATCTTGCGCTGACTGATCCGGCTCGCGGAAATCGTTGCAACAGCACCTGATCCGAAGCGCAATACGGCGTCGGCGCAATCTTCCGACCGGTTCTGCACGGACGTCGGGTGGAAGTAGCCGAACTCCCCTTTTGCCAAACTGGGTTCCGAGCCGGCAAATCCGATGGCAAGGTCGATATCGTGAATCAGCAGGTCCGTCGCGACACCCGTCGGAATGCGGGAAACGAACGGCGAGTGGCGGATACCGTTCACCTGCCACACATCGCCGGAGAACTCGCGGGCGGTGCGAACAGCAGGATTGAAGCGTTCGAGCAGTCCACACATCAGGGGAACACCGGACGCGCGCGAACGATCGACCAGGTCGACGCTCTGCTCGTACGTCGCAGCCAACGGCTTCTCCACCAGGACAGGCTTACCCAGATCGAGAACCCGCCCGGCCAACTCGTAGTGCGCCGGCGTAGCCGCGGCGATCACCACGGCGTCGATACCGTCGAGCGAGTCGAAATCGGCGGCCCAACGCGTATCGAACCGCGCAGCAACAGCTTTGCCCTGCTCCTCGCGCGGCTCGATCAGCAGATCCAACTCGCACAGCGGCGACTGCGCGATGACCCGCGCATGCAGCGAGCCCATCTGACCGGATCCGACAAGAGCGATACGTGGCTTGCTAGCAGTCATTTTTCAGGCCTCCATGGCGCCGCGTACCGCGGCAACGATCTGATCGACGTCGCCGGCGGACAACGCAGCGTGGACGGGGATGCTCAGGCACCGCGACGCGACCGAAGTGGCCACCGGCGTCTCGTCGATGACGACGCGCGGATGCTCGCGGTAGCACTCGTAGTTGTAGACGGCCTTCGGGTAGTAGATGCCGCTACCGATGTCCTTCGCGGCCAGACGCTCACTCAACTGGTCGCGAGTGATCGGTGCGTCTTCGGCCAGCAGCAAGGTGAACTGATGCCAGACATGTCCACGACCGGACAGTTCGCTCGGCAGGATCAGTCCTTCGACGTCCTTCAGGCCGACACGCAAGGCCTCCGCATTCCGGCGGCGCGCCTCGACCTGCTGCATGTACGTCGCCATCTGGGGCAGAGCCAAGCTCGCCTGGAGGTCAGTCATCCGGTAGTTCTGGCCGACCATCTCGTACTGGTAGCGCGCCCGCATGCCCTGGTTGCGCAGGACCCGAAGTCGATCGGCGATCGCGTCGTCGTCGGTCGTGATCATTCCGCCCTCGGCGGTCGTGAGGTTCTTCGTTGCATAGAACGAGAAGCAACCCACACCGAAACTGCCGGCGCCTCGCCCGTCGTACGTCGCTCCGTGGGCCTGAGCGGCGTCCTCGACGACAGTCAGACCGTTTTTCGATGCCAGCGGCATCAAAGCGCCCATATCCGCCGACTGTCCGTACAGATGAACCGGCATCAGAACCTTCGTGCGGTCCCCGATTCGATCGGCAGCAACTGCCGGGTCGATATTGAAATCGGCCTCGGAGATATCGGCGAACCTCGCCGTCGCGCCTGCCTCGAGGATCGCGTTGAGCGTGGCCACGAACGTGAACGGCGTGGTCAGAACCTCGTCACCTGGCTGAAGATCCTGGACCTGCAGAGCCGCGATCAACGCCGTCGTGCCGTTGTTCACCGCCACCGCGTGTCGCGTCCCGACCAGCGCCGCGAACTCGTCCTCGAGCCGCTTCACCTTGGGTCCCTGCGCGACGATCCCCGATCGCAGAGTGTCCAGCACCTCGCGCTCGACTTCTTCCCCGAACGAGATACTGGATATCGCGATCACTGAGTTACCTCCGATAGATTCATCCGACCGTCGTCGGAACGAAATACCCCGACAACCCAGGAAGCGTATCGAAACACGATTCGATACTTCGAGAGGATTCCGGAACCCGCATGTCTGAACGAGCCGACTGCCACATCCATCCGACCGCCGTCATCGGCGCCGACGTACTGATCGGGGCAGGGGTCACGGTCGGACCGAACGCCGTGCTGACCGGCCCACTCGAGATCGGCGACGATTGCTGGATCGGCGCGGGAGCGGTCTTGGGAGCTCCCCCCGAGATCCTCGGCGCGCTACACCCGACATCCTGGTCGGTCAGCGCCGGTCTGGGAATTCGAATCGGTGCTCGAACGACGATTCGCGAATTGAGCACCGTCCATCAGGGCAGCGAACGCCGCACCGAGATCGGCGAAGACTGCTTCGTGATGAACAGAGTGGGAATCGAGCACGACGTGCAGATCGGTGACCGATGCGTCGTGTCATCCGGCACGACGCTTGCCGGGCACGTCAGCGTCGGAAACAGCGTCAACCTAGGCATGCACACTGTCGCGCACCAACGCCGCATCATCGGCTCCGGATCCATGATCGGGATGGGAACCGTCGTGGTCAAGGACGTTCCACCCTTCTCGAAGGCATTCGGCAACCCGGTGTCGTTGAACGGTGTCAACCGGATCGGAATGAGCCGATCGGGTATCTCGGACGCGGATATTTCCGCAATCGAAGACCTCTACGCCGCCGGCAGCTTCGGCACGTCACCGGCCATTCCGGACTCACTCTCGGAAGCCTTCACCTGGTGGCGGGAACGCGCCGACAAACCGCTCGTGGTTTAGCGAGACAAATCCTGGTTGGTATCGTCTGCGAAATGACGAACGGGCGGGATGCAGGCGCGTGAGTACCTCTCCCGAATCTGAACAACCGGTCGAAGACGTCGAACCGGCCGCACAGCCGAACGCTCTGCGCGGCCTTCTCGTCAACGGGTTCAAGGTGCTCGTCACCCTCGCGATCGTCGTCGCGATCATCTTCGCGGTGAAGTCCCAATGGTCCGAGGTCAAGAACACGATCACCGAGCTGAACTGGTGGACGCTTGCCGCCTCGTCGGTGTTCATCTTCCTCGGTATGGGTGCCGCAGTGCGGGCCTGGCAGCACGCACTCGGCGCCCTCGAACAACCGATCCCGGCCTTCGACGCCGCTCGCGCTTATCTGGTCGGCCAACTCGGCAAGTACCTTCCCGGCAGTGTCTGGGCCTTCGTTCTGCAAACGGAACTCGTCAGGCGCGCCGGTGTGTCCCGTGCCGCAGGCTTTGTCGCAGTGCTGGTCACGGTGGGGTTGAGCACAACTTCGGCGCTGGTCGTCGGCCTCTTCGGTCTACCTGCCCTGTTCGAGGTCAGCACGGCGGCAGCGGTCGGCGTGATCATCCTCGTACCGATCGCATTGGTCTGCGCCTACCCGCCGGTGCTCACACGCCTGGTGAATCTCGCGCTGAAACTGCTCCGCCGCACGCCGCTGCACAAGCCGCTCACGATGCACAAGATTGCGCTCGCTTTGGGCTGGTGCGCAGCAAGCTGGGTGCTCTACGGCATCCAGTTGTGGCTGCTCGCGTCCAGTTCGGCGGGCTTCGAAATCCGTGGGCTCGTCCAGTGCATCGGCGCTCTCGCCCTCGGTATGTGCGCGGGGGTCCTCGTCTTTGTCGTCCCGTCCGGAATCGGTGTCCGCGAAGCCGTCATCGTCGCAGCGCTTTCACCGTTCATGGATGCCGGCGTCGCGCTCGGCCTCGCACTGGCGTCGAGGCTGCTGTTCACCCTCTGTGAGGTCTTTGCCGGCGTCGTGGCTGCGTTGTCGGGATCACGGGGCCTGCGCAATGCACTCGTGCACGAGCGCTCGCGGGTGCCGGACCCCACCAAAGCCTGACGTTCGGTCAGACCACTTTCTCGGACGCGGAATACTGCGTCTCGACGCCGGCCTTCTGCGGACGCCACCACTGCTCGTTGTCGCGATACCACTCGACGGTGGCTTCCAGTCCGCTTCGGAAATCGCGGTACTGCGGCTTCCACCCAAGTTCCTGCTGCAGTCGCGTCGAGTCGATCGCATACCGCAGATCGTGACCAGGGCGGTCGGTGACGAAGTCGAAATCGTCCGGCTTGCGTCCGAAAATTTCGAGCAGAGCCGCAATCACCGTCCGGTTGTCGGTTTCACCGTCGGCGCCGATCAGATAAGTCTCGCCGGACTTTCCGCGGTCCAGGATGTCCCAGACGGCGCGGTTGTGGTCTTCGACGTGAATCCAGTCGCGGACGTTGCGACCTTCCCCGTACAACCGCGGACGCACCCCGTCGAGCAGATTGGTGATCTGGCGTGGGATGAACTTCTCCACATGCTGGAACGGGCCGTAATTGTTGGAGCAGTTGGAGATGGTGGCCGCGATCCCGAACGAGCGCACCCAGGCACACACGAACAGATCACTCGACGCCTTGGACGCCGAGTACGGACTCGACGGGTTGTACGGTGTCGTCTCCGTGAACTTCGCCGGATCATCCAGTTCGAGGTCGCCGTACACCTCGTCGGTGGAAATGTGGTGATAACGGACCCCGTGTGAACGCACTGCCTGCAGGAGCGAGAAAGTGCCCATGACGTTGGTGCGCAGAAACGGTTCGGGGTCGGCGAGGGAATTGTCGTTGTGGCTTTCGGCGGCGAAGTGCACGACTGCGTCGGAGCGCGAGACAAGATCGTCGACCAGCGGCTCGTCGGCCACGTTGCCGTGAACAAACGTGATCCGGTCCTCGACGGACGCCAGGGACTCGCGATTTCCGGCGTAGGTCAGAGCGTCGAGAACCGTGACTTCCACGTCGGGACGCGTCGACACCGTCTGATGAACGAAATTGGCACCGATGAAGCCGGCACCCCCGGTGACCAGTAGTCGCACTTCATCTCCTCAGGTTCATCGAACGAACTCCCACTTTAGCGGCAGAATTCGCCATGTCCCGTTTGCATCGGCGGGCAGGAGTGCAGGACACTGCACGCATGCGCGGAATCATTCTGGCCGGTGGCACCGGGTCGCGGTTGCACCCGATCACCCTCGGAGTGAGCAAGCAACTCTTGCCTGTCTACGACAAGCCGATGATCTATTACCCGCTCTCCACTCTCATGCTCGCGGACATTCGCGACATCTTGATCATCACGACTCCACACGACGCCGAGCAATTCCGACGAGTTCTCGGCGACGGCTCACAATTCGGTGTGAATCTCACGTACGCGATCCAGCACGAACCCAACGGCCTCGCAACGGCATTCACCCTCGGCGCGGATCACATCGGATCGGAATCCGTGGCGCTTGTCCTCGGCGACAACATCTTCTACGGCCCCGGTCTCGGAACTCAACTCAGGCGTTTCTCCGATATCGACGGTGGCGCCGTGTTCGCTTACTGGGTATCGAATCCGACCGCGTACGGCGTCGTCGAATTCGACGACTCGGGTCGAGCAGTGTCCATCGAGGAAAAACCGACGTCACCGAAATCCAATTACGCAGTCCCCGGCCTCTACTTCTACGACAGCGACGTCGTCGACATCGCACGCACGCTGAAGCCCTCTGCGCGTGGCGAATACGAAATCAGCGACATCAATCAGCGCTATCTCGAAGCAGGCAAACTCTCTGTCGACGTGCTCCCCCGCGGAACGGCGTGGCTCGACACCGGAACACCCGATTCCCTGCTCGAGGCTGCAAACTACGTGCGGACCATCGAACACCGCCAGGGTCTCAAGATCGGTTCACCCGAAGAGGTCGCGTGGCGTCAGGGATTCATCGACTCCGACCAATTGCGCACTCAGGCAGAAGCATTGGGCAAATCCGGGTATGGCCACTACCTACTCGAACTGATCGAGCACGGCAAGGAATGGTGACGTGGAAATTCGTCCACTGAAGATCGCTGGAGCGTGGGAGATTACGCCGAAGCAGTTCGGCGACCACCGCGGCGTCTTTCTCGAATGGTTCAAAAGCTCTACCTTCACCGCCGCAACCGGCCGCACACTCGACCTGGCCCAGGCCAACTGCTCCGTTTCCGAAGCCGGCAGCCTCCGCGGGATCCACTTCACGGACAATCCGCCCGGACAAGCGAAATACATCACCTGCGTGAAAGGTGCCTTCCTCGACGTTGTCGTAGACCTACGGGTCGGATCACCGACCTTCGGCGAGTGGGATGCGGTGGTGATCGACGACGTCGATCGACGAGCGGTGTTCCTGGCGGAAGGCCTCGGCCACGCGATCCTTTCACTCGAGGACGGATCGACAGTGATGTACCTGTGCAGCATCGAATACTCTCCCAACCTGGACCGCGACCTCGATCCCTTCGATCCTGAACTCGCGATCGAATGGCCGAAGACGGACCGTAATGGCGACCCCCTGACCTACGAGCTCTCCGCAAAGGACGCCGCCGCACCGTCCCTGGCGACGCTCCGCGCGGACGGTCTGTTGCCCGGTTTTGTGGCCGAAGATTCGCCGAATCGGTAATCTTCACCTTTCACACTCGATGGGATGACGACCGGCGGGACGGACGGCTGGATGACCAAACGTGCGGGCAGACGCGGTCTGTGGACGGCCGCCGTTCTCGCAGCCGGACTCGGCGCCCTCGCACTGGCCGCACCGCCTCTGACCCCAGGCACGATCGAGTCCGCCCCCGTCACGGTCATCACGACCACCCCACCGGCGCCGGTTGTTCCGCTCACCCCGGAGGAGCTCTCGGCCCAGGTGGTCCCCACCATCGTCACCATCACCGCGCCGGCCGGATTCACCACCACCGCCGGAACCGGGATCGTGCTCTCCCCTGACGGAGTTGTGCTCACGAATCACCACGTCATCAGCGGAGCCTCGGACGTCACTGCCGTCAGCATGTCCAACGGACTGATCTACGACGCCGAGATCCTCGGGTACGACAGCGTCAGCGACCTTGCCGTCCTTCGACTCGCGGGCGCCACGGATCTGCCGGTGGCTGTGGTCGGCAAATCAGCAGAAGCCACTCGTGGGGATTCCGTCACCGCAATCGGAAATGCGGAAGGCGGCGGAGTACCCGTCCCAGCTCCCGGCGTCATCACCAACCTCGGTGTCACCGTCAACACCCGCAACGTGTCCGACGGATCGCGAAACCAGTTGAAGGGCCTCATCGAGGTGGACGCGGACATCCGGCCTGGCGATTCCGGTGGCCCCCTGGTCAATGCCGTTGGCGAGCTGATCGGCGTCAGCAGCGCGGGCAACGCCGTCACCGACCGCACCGAAACCTCGCCGGCGCCTCAGTCCTACGCGATACCGATCGACACCGCGCTGCCGATCGTCGAGCAGGTACTCAGTGGCCGCTCCTCCGAAACCGTGCGTGTGGGACCGACGCCCGTGCTCGGTGTCGCAGTCAAGGATCACGCGGAGATGCCGGCCGGCGCGGAAGTTGTTGCCGTGAGCTTCGATTCGCCGGCCGAGCGGGTGGGGCTGATCAAAGGTGCGGTCATCACCGAGTTCGGTGGCAGCCGGATCGCGTCGTCCGCTGATCTCAACGCGGCGATGAGCTCGCGCCGCCCCGGCGACACCGTCGCAGTGACGTGGGTGGACGCAACGGGGCAACCCGGGACCGGTTCCCTGGTCCTCGACGAGGGGCCACCTCGCTAGTCGTACAAGGCGCCAGCCGTGAAAGCATCGTGGCATGACCACGGTTCTCCTGCTCACCTGTGACGGCGCCGCCCGCGAGGCGGATGTCGAAAGCAAACTCGTCATGGAAGCTCTCACCTCCTACGGCATCGCGTCGACGATGGCGCCGTGGTCGAGCCCGTCCCTCCTCGATATCGACGCCGACCTGGTTCTGATCCGGTCGACCTGGGACTACACCCAGCGCCTCGACGAATTTCTTGCCGTTCTCGATCAGCTGACCGCCCCGATCGCCAACCCGCTCCCGATCGTCGAGTGGAACGCCCACAAGGGATACCTCACCGAACTTGCCGCGGCCGGCGTACCTATCGTCCCAACCGCTGTGATCGCTGCCGGAAAGAGCGAAACACTCACCCTCCCTTCGTTCGAGGGTGCCGACGTCATCGTCAAGCCTGCAGTGTCCGCCGGCGCTGTCGGAGTGGGAAAGTTTGCCGCCGGGTCCGAGCAGGCCCACGCTCACCTCAGTTCAATCCTCGAGAGTGGCAACGACGCTCTGGTCCAGCCCTTCATCTCGGATGTCGTAGACGGCGAGCGCTCGATCATCCACCTCGGCGGACGCTACTCCCACGCCGTCCGGAAGATCCCGGCCACCAACGACTTCCGCGTGCAGGAGTTCCACGGCGGAACCAACCACGTCCACGAACCGTCCACCGCCGAACTCGCGGTGGCCGACGCGGCGCTGGCCGCAGCCCCTTGCGGTCCCGGCGAATTGCTTTATGCGCGTGTGGACGTCGTGGGGCCGGTGGATCAACCACTGCTCATGGAAGTGGAATTGATCGAGCCCGAACTCTTTCTGCCATTCGCCCCGGGATCTGCCGACGCCCTCGCACGGGCAGTTGTCGCGTCTCTAGGTCTGTGAAGCGCCTCGGAGTGCCTTCTTGTCGACCTTCCCCAAAGCAGTGAGCGGCAACGCTTCCACAATTGAAATCTCCTTGGGCGCCCAGATCGGGCCCTTGTGTGATCTCACGTGTGCGACGAGCTGCTCGGGCGTGACCGACCATCCCGTCTTCAGTACGACTGCCGCGGTAACCGCTTCTCCCCATTGAGGATCGGGGACACCGAATACTGCACAGGCGGCCACTGCGGGATGATGTCCGAGTGAGTCCTCGACTTCGCGCGGGTAGACGTTGAATCCACCACTGATGATCGTGTCCTTGATGCGGTCGACGATCGAGATGAGCCCAGTTTCGTCGATCCGAGCAACGTCGCCGGTGTGCAACCACCCATTCGCGAGCGCTGCAGCGGTTTGTTCAGGTTTGTTCCAATAGCCGTCCATCACGAGCGGACCTCGCACACAAAGCTCGCCGGGTACGCCCGTCGCGGTCTCGTTTCCCTGCTCGTCGAACAACACCACTTCGACACCTGGCATCGCGCGCCCACAACTCCCCAGAACTGCGGGATCGTCCGTGTGCTCACGTGTATCGAGCACCGTCAACGCATTCGGGGCTTCGGCCTGACCGTAGTGCTGGCTCAGGATCGGCCCGAACACCGCCCCTGCCTGCGCGAGCCTGGTGGGGTCGATGGGTGCAGCACCGTAAAGCATCCAGTTCAGCCCGGACAGATTCGCATCCGACAGGCGTGGATGGTCGAGCAAGGCGTAGAGCATCGTAGGAACGACGAATGTAGCTGTGACTCCGTCATTTTCGATTGCGTCGACAACCCTGTCCGGGTCGAACGACCTGTGCAACTCGAAGCTTGCACCTCGCTGCAGACCGGGTGCGACGAGCAGACCGGCAGCATGAGACATCGGCGTGGTGAGCAGCATGGTGGTATCAGCCGGCCACTCCCACGTGGTGCAGGCCCAGGCATTGGCGACCAAAGATCGGTCCCTGAGCATGACGCCCTTCGGCTCACCGGTAGTTCCACCGGTGTAGAAGAGATACAAAGCTCGACCCTGACCGCCGAAGTCTGAACCTGTTCCCGCCGTAGCCAATTCACACGCTGATTCGAGGGCTGACAGTGACATCACTCGAGTCTGCGCCGCTTCGGCGCGCGTCTGGAACTGTCCGTCGGCAACCAACAGGAGATCGGTACCACTGTCTTTCAGCACCATCCTGTCGTTCTCTTCGGTCGCGAGCGGATGGAGTGCCGTGTAGCGCACGCCCGCCAGACACGCTGCCGCCATGACCGTGAATGCTTCAGGACACGGACCCGCAAGCAGGGCTACCCCGCCTCCGTCCGGCAGAGCGAGGCTACTGAGGACACCTGCAATCCGCTCGATCTGTTCCGCGGTCTGCCGATATGTCAGCTCGGCCCGATCACCGTTCCGATCCGTGAATCGAAACGCGATGTGGTCTGGTCGGCGTCGCAGCGCCGACAGAATCAGATCCGCATATCCCGCTTGCTCGTGCAAGCCTGGCGCCATCGGTTCATCGTTCATCATGTCCGCGTTCATCGTGGCCCTCCCAAGATCGTGACCGCGGCGACGGCTTCCTCGATGCCGTAGAGACCTCCGCCGTTCTCTGCGACCGCGATTCGAGCCCCGGGAACCTGTCGCCGCGCTGCTTGTCCACGCAACTGCGTGACAAGTTCGAAGACCTGCGCTAGTCCCGTTGCCGAGACCGGATGACCACGGGATTCGAGCCCACCTGACGGATTGACCGGACGCACGCCTCCCAATGAACTCGCACCGGACGCAGACCACGCGCCGCCCTCACCGATCGGGCAGAACCCCAAATTCTCGACCTGCTGTACTTCACCGAAGGCCGTGGCGTCGTGGACCTCTGCCACATCCACATCGCCTGGCCCGACTCCGGCTTCCTCGTATGCGCTCATTGCCGCTCGGCGACCGATGTGACTCTCGACGTCATCTGCGGCCCGATCCGTGCCTGACACCAAGCTGCAACCGAGTACCCGCGCCGCCCGCCGAGAGGAATCATGCCTTCGCGCAAAGTCTGCAGTGGTCACAACAATTGCCGCCGCACCGTCACTGACGGGCGAACACATCGGAACGGTCAGAGGCCACGCGACTCGCCTCGCGGCAAGCACCTCGTCGACAGTGAAGGGTTTGCGAAAGTGCGACCACGGATTGTGCACGGAGTGCGCATGATTTTTGGCTGCTACGGACGCGAGTTCGAACTCGGTCGTTCCGAATCTCTCCATGTGCGCCCGAGCAAGAGAAGCGTAGATCTCCATGAACACCGACCGCTCACCCTGCGATCCGAGTTCACCCGGCACCGGAGCGGAGAGTGAGGCAAGGCCGGCGAGCGTCTCGTCGCGATGCGCAACGTCGAGTGCACCGTCGAACACCTCCAGACTTCGAGCGGGATCCGAGCACACCAGCTTGTCCACCCCGACCGCCAATGCGACCTCGGACAGACCGGCGCGAACGTGGGCGATCGCCAGCCAGAGTGCCGTTGCCCCGCCGGCGCAGGCATTTTCGACATTGACGACCGGGACTCCACCGAAACCGTAAGGCCTCAAGGCAATCTGGCCTGGGATCATGTGCTGCCGGTCGATCGCCTTCTGACTGACGGTCGCGTAGAAGACTGCACCGACGTCACCGCGGGTCAGGCCCGCGTCTTCGACGGCGTCGATCGCTGCACGCCCCGCCAATTCCGAGGCCGAGGTATCCGCGTGCCGCCCGAAGGGAGTCGCGCCGACACCGAGAACCATGACTTCGCCGCTCACGCCACCACTCGATTCCTCAATACACCGAGGCCGGCGACCTCGAGTTCGACTACGTCTCCCGGTTCGAGGAACCGCCCGTGTTCCAAGCCGCATCCACTCGGCACGGTGCCGGAACAGAAGACTTCACCCGGGTACAGCCGCGTGGAAGTCGAGGCGAACGAAATCACGTCCTCGAAACGATGGTCCATGTCGGCGCTGGTTCCTCGGCTCACCTCGTCTCCGTTGATTCTCGCGGTCATCTCGAGCTGGTACGGGTCTCCGACTTCGTCGGCCGTCACGATCCAGGGGCCGAGGACATTCGCGTTCGAAAAGTCCTTGCTCTTACTGAGACCGAGTCCGGTGGAGATCTCCTCGAGCTGAGTATCGCGGGCGCTGAAATCGTTGAAGATGGTGTAACCGAAGATATGCGCAGGGGCATCCGCTCGTGAGATGTCGCTTCCACCGCGCCCCAACACACAGGCGAATTCGAGTTCGTAATCGCGCAGGCTCGAGTACTCGGGCCACACGACCTCAGATTCGTGTCCGGTCACCGCCAATCGGTTCGCTATGTAATACAGCGGGCGCTCCAACTGAATCTTCGGCAGTTCGACGTCCTCGAGTGCGACCCCTTGAATTCGGGCGCGAGCGTTGCGGAAGTGATCCATGAAGCAGCCGAAGTCTCGGATCTGGACCGGCTGAGGAAGCGGCGACATCCAGCGCACATCACCCGCGTCGACGATCGCACTTGCCGGCTGCTCGTCTGCCAGCCGATCCAGGATCTCCCGTGCCGCCGGACCACCTTCGATGATGGTTTGCATGGTTTCCAGTTCTGGAGCCGGTTTTCCCGTCACATCATGATGAGCTCGCTCGAGTAACAACAGTTGCTCGCCGCTGCCCGTCACCAGAGCCGTCTGCTGGGTCTTTTCGTATTCGACGGTCGCAAGTTTCACTGTGAGTCAATACCTTTCACTGAATTGTTCGTTAGGTGAGGCAGGAATTTTGCTCAGACGAACGCGACCACACGAGCCGGGGCAGCGCTGGCTCGCGCAAGCTTGATCGGGAAAAACGCCACATGAAATCCCGAGGGCGGAAGCGCGGCGAGGTTCGCCAGTTGCTGAACGATGAATACTTCACGTTCGCGTCCGGCCCGGTGCCCGTCCCAGAGAACCGAGTTGTCGCCGGTGTCACGAAATTTCTGTGCCATGACTGCAAAGCTCAAGTCCCAGCCGGCAGCGTCGGTGCCCAGCACCTTCGCGCCTTGCTCGGCGAGAAACAGCGTGCCTTCGCGACTCATCCCTGGATACTGAAAGAACCCTGTATCAGCCAAGGTGAAGCTCTCTTGTCCGGTACGGAGCAACACGGCACCATCCTGGGGAACGGACGCACCGTTTTCCGCCAGGGCAGCTTTCAGCGCGTCCACCGAGATCGGCTGATTCGCCTCGCACCGGCCGCGCAGGTCGAGCACCACTGTCTCGCAGAATAATTCATCCAACGCGATGTCTGTGATCGTGCGAGAAGGCTTACCCTCCGAGGTTGATCCGTAGTGCAACGGCGCGTCGACGTGTGTGCCCAGATGGCTGTTGAACTCACTCAACATCTCCGATCCCCACCCCTCACCGTCCGGAAGATCATGAACTCCGCACTGCAGTGCTGCCGCGAACTCGTCGCGTCCGGCACCTGCGGGGTGCGAGTAGGTCACCGAGGGGGCAACGACGGAAGCCAGTGCCTTCAAACCCTCGGGGAGCAATTCCCGATCGGCCGGATCGAGAGTTCTAGTCAGATCGATGAGTTCCATGTCCGCCCATTTCCGTTAAGTTATTGGACGCTCAGCATAGAACTGGACGATCAACATAGGCAAGAGGGTGTCGCGAGAGGAATACGGCCGTCCGATGACCGGCCTCGTAGCATGAGTGCCGGTGCGCAGGTCTCGGCCCCGACGGGCACGTCGACGTCACCGCGTGCCGGAATTGGCTGCACTCGAGAACGAAAGAAGGCAGGAACACCGAATGGCGTCGACACGCAAGCAGGAGATTTCCGAGGAAACCAGACGGCGACTGGTGAAGGCCGCGGCCGAACTGGCTGCGGAAGGCGGGTCGGCCGCTATGTCCGTACAAGCCGTGGCGGAAAGATCCGGCATCAGCCGAGGGTCTGTGGCCTGGCACTTCGGATCGAAAGACGGGCTTCTACGAGCCGTCGTCGAAGACGCATTCCGGTGGGGCATGGAGAAGTTGCGCGCAGAGTTGGCATCATCCTCGGCGACCGGAATCGAAGCATTGATCGAAGCCAACTTCGTGTTGATGTCGTACCCCGAGGCACGAATTTTCTCGACCATCCTGATCGAAGCCGTGATTCCCGGGTCCACCATCCGCGAGACCTACGCAGAGCAGTACGTCGCAATGCGAACGCTGTACGCGGACTACCTGCGTTCGATCGACACACCGGTCGCCAATCCGGAGTTGGTTGCCGTCACCCTTCTGGCCGGCACTCTCGGGATCAACCTCCAACATCGCCTCGATCCCGACAACGTCGATCGACGTTCGGCGGTAACCGAACTCGAATCGATCTATGCCCGCGCGATGGCATCTACCGCAACGTCAGGGCACGAGAATCCGGCAGCACACGAGAATCCATAGGCGAACCGGAAGTTCAACTTCCCGAACAACTTTCGCCCGCAGCCTGGGGTGGGACCGCATCGAGCCTGGTGCGAATGAACCTGGCGACGTCGCGTAACGCAGCCCGGCTCTCCGGCAAGCCAGGCCACACGGCGGGAAACGCGTGAACCTGGCCGTTCCAGATCTGCAGCGAGCACGGCACCCCCGCGGCGGCGAGCCGTTGCGCCATCACCTCCGAATCGACTCTGAGCCCCTCGGATTCGGCGGCAATCAGCAACGACGGCGGCAAAGCGGCAAGATCGCCGTCGACGGGCGAGTTCGTCTGTCCGCCAAGCTTTCCGATCGCCATCAATGCCGACACCGGGGCGATCACGTCGCGTCGAGCGTTGGCATGGACCGATTTGGTGGTGCAATCGAGATCGAGGAGCGGCGAGAGGCCGACAAGACCGGCCGGAACCTCGAGCCCCGCGGAAACTGCTGCAAGCGCCGTCGCGAAGACCAGGAAACCTCCGGCCGAATCACCAACGAAGACAACCTTTTCCGGCAAGGCTCCCTGTTCGAGGAGCCACCGGTACGCATCCAGGCAGTCGTCGACGGACCCGCTGATGCTCGTGCTCGGCAACTGCCGATATGCGATGTGCAGGACCGGAAGGCCGGTTCGCTTGGCGATGCCGGCAACGACCGGCCGATGCGTGTTGAGCCCGCAGCACATGAACCCGCCGCCGTGCAGGTAGAGAACTACACCCTCGCGCAGATCAGCCGTCGAGCCTGCCGTGCGCACGAGTTCGCCGTCGAAACCTGGAAAACGAATCGCTTCCCGATCGATCCCGGAGGGAATGCGTACACCCGCGGCCGAGTCCAGAACTGCGGCGCGGCGCATTGCGCCAGGCGTCAGCGGCGCGATCCCAACTACGGGCCGAAGCATCCATCGACACGCGTTGTAGAGGACCTGCGATTCGATACTCGGCCTGCCGTATCGAGTTCCGGTCCTACGACTGACTGTCGGCAACAGAGACATCTGTCCAGATTAGAAGCGATCAGGCACCGAAGAGGTCGACTTCGTCGAGATCGTCGACGATCGTGACCTTTCGTTTCCGCCCGCCGATGACCTTGCCCAGGCCGCGCAGTCCACCGGACTGAGCTTTCGGGGCGGGTTCGATGCGCTGCGGCGCAACTCTCGTCCGCGCTGCGCGCTGTACGGGCTTGGGTGCGGGAGCTGATGCCGGTGCCTCCGGAACGACGGGCGCCGCCGGAACCTCGGGTTCGGGAATCTCTGCTGGAACGACCGCTTCCGGCTCCACGAAGCCCTGAGCAACCGGGGCCTCGGGCGCGACCTCAGCGACCTCAGCCACCTGCTCCACCTGCACCGGTCCGTCGATCACCGGGATGTCCGACGCCCAGCGGACCCGATACTCGAGGCCGCGCGACGCCAGTTCACGTGCGAGATCCGCGTGCCAGACCCCGTCTTCGCCGTCGCCGTATGCCCGCGCGTCGGAACTGACCCAGATGACGTCGACCTCCGGGTTGCGGTCGGCGAGATCGAGCACGGTCAGCCAGTTCAGCGTCGCCGGGTAGCCGTCTCGCTTCTTCTTGTCGGTATAGGGCCGACGCAGCGAGATCGCCCTCTCGGCCACCTCGAGATGCGACACGTCGACTGGATCGACCACTTCGACGCCGATCGCCACGAGGTCTTCGATCACGTCGTCGACGTAGCCGTCGGCCTTGTCGTGAGCAGCGTCGACGAACCTCGTGAGGTCGCGCCGCAACCCCAGTCGGTCGTACATGCGCGCCTGGACGCTCAGGGCCGCGATCATCTCCGCCGATTCCTCGCGGTAGCGGCTCGCAACCTCGAGTACGACCAATCGCGGCACGACGACGCGGTGTCCGAGTGCGCGAGCGTCGGCGATGGCGGCGTCGAACCGTGCGCCCCTGGTCAGGGCCGAAGAATCGAGAACGATGATCATGGGGTCGATTCTCTCTCGAGAAACCGGACGAATGCGCTAATCCACCCCGAACCGTTACTTGATCTTGAAGATCACTGCCCGCTGAACGATGAAGTTGATGACCGTCGCGGTGCCCTGTGCGATGACGAAGGCCAGCGGTGTCCGCCACCAATGTTCGTCGAAGACATGGACCATCACTTCGTTGAGTCCGACCTGGACCGCAAAAGTGATCGCATACAACGCGACGACAGCGATGAAGCGGGCGCGAGAAGGCTCGGCCTTGAACGTCCACCGACGATTGATGAGGTACGCCGTCGTGGTGCCTGCGACGAAGCTCAGCGATTTTGCGGCGACGCGCGGCAACCCCAACGCGAGGAGCAGCACATACAGCCCGTAGTCCACGACCGCCGACAGCCCACCCGTCGCGACGAACCGGACGATCTGCGTTTTCAGGTCCATCGCGTCGTCGGCGATGTCCGTCGTGACAGGAATCTCGACGGGCAGCGGGACATGGGGTTCGTGCTGGTGACTTGCAGGTGTTTCGGGCACGACGACGAGAGTAACCACTCGAGTCGGAGCCGTCGGCACTACTCCCAGGTAACCTCTACCTTGATGTCCACGACAGCAGAAGAGACGCCGCAGCCGGCTCTCCACACCCAAGCCCGCACCCTCACCGGTTGGGGACGCACCGCCGCCACCACCGCACAGGTGCTGTCCACCCCCGACGTGGAAGTGATCGCCAACGCGGTCGCCCAGGTTGCGGAACAGAACGATTCCAAGCCATCGCATCTGCGACGCGGCGTCATCGCGCGTGGCCTCGGCCGCTCGTACGGCGACCCGGCGCAGAACGCCGGCGGGCTGGTCATCGACATGAATGCACTCAGCCGCATTCATCGCATCGATCGCGACACCGCTCTGGTGGACGTCGACGCCGGTGTGAATCTGGATCAGCTGATGAAGGCTGCTCTGCCGTTCGGCCTGTGGGTTCCGGTCCTGCCGGGTACTCGCCAGGTGACGATCGGCGGCGCCATCGGCTCGGACATCCACGGCAAGAACCACCACAGCGCAGGTAGCTTCGGCAACCACGTCGTGTCGTTGGATCTACTGACGGCCGACGGCAAGGTTCGCACGCTCACCCCCAAGGGCGGGCGCAACGACCCGAAGGCCGCACTGTTCTGGGCCACGATCGGCGGCATGGGCCTGACGGGCATCATCTTGCGGGCAACCATCAAGATGACACCGACCGAGACGGCGTACTTCATCGCCGACGGCGACGTCACCAACAGCCTCGACGAGACCATCGCGCTGCACAGCGACGGCAGCGAGGCCAACTACGAGTACTCGAGCGCCTGGTTCGACGCGATTTCCGCGCCCCCGAAGCTCGGCCGTGCGGCAGTCTCGCGCGGATCTCTGGCGAAGCTCGACCAGCTTCCGGCCAAGCTGCAGAAGAACCCGCTCGCCTTCGATGCGCCGCAGTTGCTGACGTTCCCCGACGTCTTCCCCAACGGGCTGGCCAACAAGTTCAACTTCACCGCGATCGGTGAGGTCTGGTTCCGCAAGTCCGGCAAGTACCGCGGCAAGGTCCAGAATCTGACGCAGTTCTACCACCCGCTCGACATGTTCGGTGAGTGGAACCGGGCGTACGGATCCAACGGATTCCTGCAGTACCAGTTCGTGGTTCCGCCGGAGGCCGTCGACGAATTCAAGAAGATCATCGTCGACATCCAGCGCAGCGGGCACTACTCGTTCCTCAACGTGTTCAAGCTCTTCGGCGAGGGCAATCAGGCGCCGCTGAGCTTCCCGATCCCGGGCTGGAACATCTGCGTCGACTTCCGCATCAAGCCGGGCCTGAACGAGTTCGTCACCGAACTCGACAAGCGTGTCCTCGAATTCGGTGGGCGCCTGTACACGGCCAAGGATTCGCGGACGTCCGCGGAAACTTTCCACGCCATGTACCCGCGCATCGACGAGTGGATCGCGACGCGCCGCAAGTACGACCCCACAGGCGTTTTCGCCTCCGATATGTCCAGAAGGCTGGAACTGTGATCAACGCTGTAGGTAACCCGCAAACCGTTTTGCTTCTCGGTGGAACCTCCGAGATCGGCCTCGCCATCTGTGAGGAATACCTGAAGAAGGCGCCGCTCCGCGTCATTCTTGCGGCACTTCCCGGCGATCCGGGACGCGAAGCTGCGGTCAAGCAGCTCGAAGCGAAGGGTGCCACCTCGGTGGAGCTCATCGACTTCGACGCCGTTGATTTCGAATCGCACCCGAAGGTGATCGACCAGGCGTTCTCGAACGGGGACGTCGACGTCGCGATCGTCGCCTTCGCATTGGACGGTGACTCCGAAGAGCTGTGGCAGAACCAGCGCAAGGCGGTTCTGGTCGCAAACGTGAACTACACAGCGTCCGTCTCGGTCGGTGTTCTTCTCGGCGAGAAGATGAAGGCTCAGGGCTTCGGCAAGATCATCGCGATGTCGTCGGTTGCCGGCGAGCGCGTCAAGCGTGCCAACTTCGTCTACGGCTCCACCAAGGCAGGCCTCGACGGTTTCTACCTCGGACTCGGCGAGGCTCTCGCGGAATTCGGACCGCAGGTCACCGTCGTTCGCCCCGGCATGGTGCGCACGCAGTTCAGTGCCCACGTCAAGGAAGCTCCGCTGACGGTCAACAAGGACATCGTCGCGAAGCTCGCTGTTGCCGCCTCGGACAAGGGCAAGGAAATCGTCTGGACTCCCGGCCCGTGGCGCTTCGTCATGATGGGTCTTCGCCACGTGCCGCGCCCGATCTTCCGGAAGTTGCCGGTTTAAGCTCCTCCCGTGCCAGAAACAACAACTGCTCCGAGTACAGAACTTTCGACCCCGTCGCCGTGGCGTAATGCCGCGGCGACGGTGGTGGAAATGGCCCTCGGAGCGCTGGTCGCCGCTGTTGTAGCCGCTGTCGGGCTCTTTGCTTTCGGCCGAGTGCAGTGGCCGGCGTTCACGTCTTCCAACGTCACGCAGGCCGTCACGACGGTGCTGCAGGTGCTCTGCATCGCAGTGGTCGGTGTTGCGGTTCTGATGTTCCGCGCCCGCAAGGCCGAGCGGGTCGCAAAACTCCTCTCGTGGGCCGGGCTCTCCGGTTTCGTCACCACGACGCTCGGACTTCCCCTGGCCGCGACGAGTCTGTATCTGCACGGCGTCTCGGTCGATCAGCAGTTCCGGACCGAGTACCTGACCCGGCTGACGGATTCGGCTGCGCTGCAGGACATGACGTACGTGGATCTGCCGCCGTTCTACCCGGCCGGCTGGTTCTGGATCGGTGGACGCGTCGCGAACCTGCTGGGCATGGACGGTTGGGAAGCGTTCAAGCCCTACGCGATCGGCTCGCTGGCTGTCGTCGCCGTCGTCGCACTCGTGTTGTGGACCAAGCTGATTCGACGCGATTGGGCCGTAGTCGCAGCGTTGGCCGTCACTGCCGTCGTGTTGGCGTACAACGCCCCCGAGGCGTACGGCGCCGTCATCAACCTCCTGATCCCGCCGGTGCTGATCCTCGCGTGGGGCGCATTGGACCGGCCGGGGGCGTCTCGATTCGCCGGTGCCGGCGCAATTCTCGGGACGGGTCTGTTCCTCGGTTTTGCCGCAACCGTCTACACGCTGTATCTCGGATTCGCCGCGTTCGCAGTGACTCTGATGGCAGTCGTTGCCGCAGTACTTGCCGCCCGCGCTCAGAACACGTGGAAAGCCGCACTGGGTCCCCTTGTCAGGCTCGCCGCAATCGCGGTGATCTCGGGTTTGGTCGCTCTGACGGTCTGGGCGCCCTACCTGTTGAAGGCACTCTCGGGTGCCACTGCAGAATCCGGCACGGCAATGCACTACCTCCCCGATTCCGGTGCGGTACTGCCCTTCCCGATGCTGAGTTTCTCGCTCGTCGGCGGACTGTGCCTACTCGGCACGGTCTGGCTGATTTCTCGTTTCCTCTTCTCCCGCCGCGCCCGGGCACTCGGTATCGGTGTCATTGCCGTGTACCTGTGGGCACTGCTGTCCATGACGTTCACCGTCGCCGGCAGTACGCTCCTCGGCTTTCGACTGGAGTCGGTCCTGATCGGACTCCTTGCGGCCGCCGGCGTGTTCGGATTCTTCGAGTTCGCCGGTTGGATCGTCCTGGCCACCAGCGAAAATCCCCGCGTCAAAGCGGTACTGGTTGCACTCGGTGTCATCGGAGCCATCGCCTTCGCGCAGAACATCCCGCAGGTGCTGGCGCCGGATATCGCTGTGGCATACAGCGATACCGACGGCAACGGCGAGCGCGGGGACAAGCGACCTCCCGGGGCCGAAGCCAATTACGCGGACATCGACCGGATCATCCGCGAACAGTTGGGACGTGAACCCCATGACACGGTGGTACTCACCGCCGACATCGGCTTCCTGAGCTTCTACCCGTACTTCGGTTTCCAAGGTCTGACGTCGCACTACGCAAACCCCCTCGCCGATTTCCGTGCCCGCGCCGCACTGATCGAGCAGTGGTCGGAACTGAAGACCCCTGACGAACTGATAGCTGCGCTGGACGCGTCGCCGTGGCGCAGTCCCGACGCCTTCGTCTTCCGCCAGGGCGCCGACGGGTACACACTGCGGTTGGCCGAGGATGTCTACCCCAACGACCCGAACGTCCGCCGCTACACGGTCACGTTCCCCAAGGAATTGTTCGACGATCCTCGTTTCACAGTCACCGAGCAGGGTCCGTTTGTGGTCGTTACCCGCTCTGACGCGATCTAACCAGGAGATACGTCACAAAAGGCTTACCGTCGGGGTCGTTGACGCGACCCCGACGCACCCCTAACTTCATACCGTGACCCGAACCGATGCCCGAGCGGCAATGATCGATGCAGCCGAGCGTCTGGTTGCCGAACGAGGTCTGGCCGCTCTGACGCTTCGTGATGTTCAGACCGAAGCCGGACAGGCCAACAAATCGGCTGCGCAGTATCACTTCGGTTCACGTGAAGGTTTGCTGGCGGCCGTCGTCGAGTCCAGAATGCGACCTGCCGGTGAGCGTCGACGCGAGTTGCTCGACACGATCGATCTCGACGCGAATCCACCGACGATGCGTGCCCTCGTCGAGGCTCTCGTCCTGCCGTTGGCGGAACAGACCATCTACCGCGAGGGCACGTTGTACGCACGGTTCCTGGTGCAGTCGATCTTCGACCCGGCCATGTCGTCGACCATCCGTGATCACATGCAGGCCGAGAGTTTCCGCGAAGTTCAGCGGCGGATAGTCGCTGCGTCCTCGTTGCCGGCAGAGATCGCCGAACTTCGGGCGGGAACTCTGACCGTGCTCGCCGTCGTCACTTTTGCCACGTGGGAGGGGCGCGTCGACAACCGAGAACGTGCTCACGTGATTGTTGCCGACCTCATCGAAAGTTGCCTCGGAGCACTCTCGGCCCCGGCTGCGCAAATCTGACACGCTGTCCGGCGAGTTTGTTTCCGAAACTGCCGGGGTACTCAGCCCCTCCAAGCGCAGTCGAGCAAACGGCCGCATCAACCACCGGCGGGGTAGGTGATGACAGTGAGCGAACTCGTTACGCAAAGCCGCGAGCTTGTACCGCATCGTGCAGTTCTCGATTCCGCAGAACATGTTCTGGTCATTGCGCGCGGCAAACCGTTCGGGCGCGAGCAGGCCTTCCACGAAGTGTTGAGCGTCGCGATTCGCAATCGCATCGAAGTACTCACTCTGGCAAGGGCTCTCATCGACGTTTCCGAGTCCCGCGACTACCGCGCGATCCCGACCGACACCGCACATACCGTTGCGGTGCTCGAATGGGGTGAGCTACTCGAGATCCCGACCGAACACCACGAGAAGTCAAGAGCCGAATCGGCTGGGGACGTCGATGAATCGAGCGGACCCGACGACCCGGTCGAACCCGAGTACCTGGTCGAGACCGACGTGGGCGGACGCGTCGTCTTCGTCGCCCTCGCGTTCACGATCGGCGGGATAGTCGGATTCTTCGCGCACGACTGGGCACTTCTGCTTCTGATCACCGCCGTGTACCTCGTGTGGATCGCGGCACGGCTGGTCGCGAAACTCGTCAGTGTTTCCCGCAGTGCCCATTGGGCGGACGCCGAGCCTATTCGTGGCACCGATTCGACAACTCACAACGCGGAACGCTCCCACCACCACGCTGTTGCAGCGTGAGGGCGGGAGCGCCGGTACTGCTTCACAGTCGTTGCGGCACACCGTAAGTGACGACGGTATCGCCATTCGACGTGACAGCCTTCGCGTACGGCCTGATGGTTACCGGCCCGATGGCTCCCTGTACGTATCCGTGAACTCCGGAGAGCCGGACGGCTGCTTCAGGTCCGTCGAATTCCTGGTCTTCGAGTAGCGCGACGTCGGTGATACCGCCCGGCGCCAGATCGACGTCCAGTTCCTGTGAAGGAATGATGTCGCCGCCGATGGCGAACCCGTTCGAAATGTCCAGGCCCAGTTCGAAGTCCGGAACCAGACCGATACCGAGGTTCGTTCCGCTCTCGACTGCCCAGTCGAGGCCGGGACTGTTGAGAACAACCGTCGCACCGGTCAACGCGATCGGGTAGCCGATTTGATAACCGATCGTCAGCTTCGTGCCGGTGAAACTTGCTGCGTCCGGCCCGTCGATCTTCACGCCGGCAACCCCGTCGTGGAAGAACTCGACGCTCAGCGGTGAGCTGTCGAGAGGCGGAAAGACGTGGATAGCGGTATCAGCCTGATAGACCTCTATCCGATTTCCTTTGACGTCGGTGATCGAACTGGTGTTGTCGACGCCTGCCGACGCCGTCCCACCCCCCAGGACAACGGCCAGTAAGGCCACTGCTCCCACTGCGCTACTGCGAACTGCTGTCTTCGACATGCACAAGCACCATCCCATCCGGTATAGGCCCCGGACGTAGGTTCCAACTCTTCGTCGAGGATGGGATTCGTCGGGGCTGCCTGAACAAACGCGAGCAAGATCCTTGTTGCGATACCCCGGTCACGAACCCGTCAAACGATGCACGAAAACATTACTTTCCGGACAAGTCGGGTGGCCCGGTTTGTCCCGTCGACTGCGCCCGCTCGCGGACGCGAACCGTTTTGTTCGTTACTCTGACAGAGGAAGTTATCGAATCGAGACCTAAATAGGCCACCCCGAACTTCTGAGAACTGCCACTTCAGGGATGGGCGCCAGCACCGAAAGGCACCGACTGCATGACCGAGACCTTGCCCGACGTCCAACTGCTCGAAGAAGCACGTCCAGGGCGAGTCCGTTCAGCAGTGCGGCGCTCGGTCGTCCAGCGCGGGCGTCTTGTCGACCTCGCGATCATGGCGACGTTCACCGTTGCGGCGATCTACGTGATGTCGAACCTGTGGAGCGATCTGCAGTCCGGCTATCTGTTCAACGCGGGCCGCGACCAGGCCATGTGGGAATGGTTCTTCGCCGATACCGCTCACGCCCTCGCCCAGTTCCGCAGCCCGCTGTTCAGTGACCTGCAGAATTACCCGCTCGGCGTGAACCTGATGGCCAATACCGCGATGTTCGGCATCAGCATCCCGCTGGCCCCGATCACGCTGATCTTCGGACCGACGGCCACGTATGCGATCGGGCTGACCGCCGGCCTCGGCGGCACTGCCATCGCTTGGTACTGGGCATTCTCGCGGCACGTACTGACCGGCGTCTCCGTCCGCTCCAAGATCGCGGCCGCCGTCGGAGCGGGGTTCTGCGGATTCGCGCCCGCCATGATCTCGCATGCCAACGGCCACCCGAACTTCGTCGCGTTCTTCGTACTTCCGTTCATCTTCTTGCAGGTAGTGCGCATCTCGAACGGCAAGCGTCCGGTTCGCGACGGAATCGTTCTCGGCCTACTCGTCGCGTGGCAGATCTTCCTCGGCGAAGAGCCGCTCCTCATCTTCACGATGTCAGCCATGGTGTTCGGCGCCGCCTATGCACTGCCTGACCTGGCCAAGTCGCGCCAGGCGATCAAGCGCGCGATGCCCGGTCTCGTGATCGGCGGCGCGGTCACACTCCTGATCACCGCGGTGCCGCTGTGGTCGCAGTTCTTCGGCCCTGCGAGCTACGACGGCGTCTCGCACGGTCAGGCCGGCAACGACACCGCTGCACTCACCACGTTCCCGACCGAATCGGTCGCGGGCGATCCCGAGGGCGCGGAGTTCCGGATGAACCCGACCGAGGAGAACGCGTACTTCGGATGGCCGTTGGTGCTCCTGCTTCTCGGCGCAACGGTGTGGCTGTGGCGCATCCGCCTGACCCGCGCTGCCGCCGCCGTGATCGTGGTGATGGGTGTGCTCTCGCTCGGTTCCGAACTGACCATCGACGGTGACAAGACCGGCATCACCCTGCCGTGGAAACTCCTCGCCGACTTGCCGTTGTTCGAATCGGTGCTCGAATCCCGATTCGCGATGGGCGCGATTCCGGCGATCGGACTGTTGCTCACCCTCGGCACCTACCGCGCTTTTGTCGAACTTCGTGGACCGCGCCGCACGGCAGCCGGTGTCTGGCTGGTGGCACTCGCCGTCGCGATGATTCCCCTCATCCCGACCCCCATCGACGCCGATCAGCGATCTGCGACGCCCGAATTCATCACCAGCGGCTCGTGGGAGAACTACGTCAGCGACGGCACCCTGGTGACGGTCCCTGTCGCGAGCGCCGAAGACGCCCGCGCACTGAGCTGGCAGGTCGACGCCGACTTCGGCTTCCCCATCGCCGGCGGGTACTTCGTCGGCCCGGATTCGAAGACCCGCGCCGGGATCTACGGCGCCGAGTCCCGGCCCACCTCGACCCTGCTGGTCAATGCCAAACAAACCGGCAAGGTCCCGTTGATCGACGTGGGCACCAGGGCGAACGCACTGACCGACCTGCGGTACTGGCACGCCGACGTACTGGTGCTTCCCCGATTCTCCGGCGACGACGCCCTGCGCCACACGGTCGACGAGCTGGTCGGCTTCGACGCCAAGCGCGTCGACGACGTGTGGGTGTGGGACGTACGAGACCTCGTGAGCGGCAAGACCTCCAACCAGAGCTGAGCGGGTTGATCAGCGGGTCATGATCACCGGACCGTCTTCGGTGATCGCGACAGTGTGCTCACTGTGCGCAGCCCTGGCGCCCGAAACGGTGCGAAGGGTCCACCCGTCGGCGTCGTGCCGGTAGTCGTCGGTTCCGTCGGCGATGAGCATCGGTTCGATGGCGATGACCAGGCCGGGCCGTAACCGGAAGCCTTTGCCTGCTCGACCTTCGTTGGGCACGTCCGGCCCTTCGTGCATCTCGCGGCCGATGCCGTGCCCACCGTGATCGGCGAGCATTCCGTATCCGAGGCCGCGCGCGTACTGTCCGATCGCGGCACCGATGTCGCCCAATCGGTTTCCGGGCTGGGCGGCGGCAATGCCACGGGCTAGTGCCTCATCGGTCGCGTCGATCAGTGCCTGATCCTCACTACTTCCCTGTCCGACGGTGAAGCTGATGGCGGAGTCACCACACCAACCGTCGAGTCTCGCGCCGCAGTCGATACTGACCAGGTCACCGTCACGGAGTCGGTACCCATTCGGGATACCGTGCACCACAGCATCGTTCACACTGATGCAGGCGACACCGGGAAAGGGTATCGGCGCCGTCGCCGGCCGGTAATTCAAGAACAGCGCCGAGGCGCCGGCAGCCGAAATGACCTCCGCGGCAACGGCGTCCAATTCGAGCAACGTCACTCCGACGCTTGCCGCCTCACGCGCCGCAGCCAGCGCCTGCGCGGTGATTCTCCCCGCCGCCGCCATCGCGTCGATTTCCCCTGCGGTCTTGATTTCGACCATCTCGAACACCTTCCTTGTCGAATAACTATACCGGTATTACTATAAGCACATGGTGCGCGTGCCGCTGACGGCGGAAGAACTCGAACGAGGACTAAGACTGGGTGAACTCCTGCGATCGGCGCGGGGGGACCGAAGCATGGTTCAGGTAGCGCTCGACGCCGGTATTTCCGTCGAAACGCTGCGCAAGATCGAAACCGGACGCATCGCGACACCCGCCTTCTTCACCATCAGCGCGGTCGCGGAAGTGTTGGGTATTTCACTCGACACCATCGCCCGAACACTTGAAACACCACAATCCGAACAGGAAGTTGCATCCTGAGTAGTTCTCTCAGGATGTGTGGGCCCGCACTCGCCTAACATCGTTCCTTGTGCCGTCTGAAGTAGTAGTGCCCCCGAAACCCGTGCCCACTGGCCCCGAAGCTCCCCGAGAATCGGATTCCCAGAGAGTCCGGACGGCACGACTCATCGCGATAGTCACCGGCCTTCTTGGCCTGCTTCTTGCACTCGCGACGCCGTTCCTGCCCGTCAAGCAGGAAGCCGCGAGCATCGACTGGCCGCAGGGTGGGACCGTCAACAGCGTCTCGTCGCCGCTGATCTCCTACTCGCCCACATCGCTGGACATCAGCATTCCCTGTTCCACCCTCGGCCAGTTGGGCGGCAGCGGCGGCACACTGCTCTCGACCATGCCGAACGGTGCGCCGGACCGAAACGCCCGCGGCCTCACCGTCCGCACCACTGCCGACCGCCTGGAAGCACTCACTCGCGATTCGGTGCTGATCTCGGCTCCGCTCGATCAACTGAGCGGGTGCACGGCGATCACCATCACGACCAACTCCGAGCAGACCGTCGCGGCGGTCACCGGAATCGACGGCGTCGGCACCACCCTGACCGGTGACTACCGCCCACAGGTTGTCGGCATCTTCACCGACCTGCAGGGCGCAGCGCCCGCCGGACTGTCCGCCCACATGGACGTCGACTCGCGGTTCTCGTCCAGCCCCACACTTCTCAAACTGTTCGCGATGATCGTCGCCGCACTCTCGACCGTCGTCTCGCTGTACGCACTGCACCGGATCGACGGCGTCGACGGCCGTCGTGCCCGGCGGTTCCTTCCGGCACGGTGGTGGAAGTTCACCGGCATCGACGCCCTGGTGATCGGCACGCTGGCGCTCTGGCATGTGTTCGGCGCCAACACTTCCGACGACGGTTATCTGCTCGGCATGGCCAGAGTCTCGGAGCACTCCGGGTACATGGCGAACTACTTCCGTTGGTTCGGCGTCCCCGAAGCGCCGTTCGGTTGGTACTACGACGTGCTGGCGCTGTTCGCGAAGGTCAGCACCGCGAGCATGTGGATGCGCCTGCCCGCGTTGATCGCCGGCATTCTGTGCTGGATGGTCATCAGCCGCGAGGTGATACCGCGACTCGGTGTTGCGGTGCGCCGCAACAAGGTTGCCATCTGGACGGGCGGGCTCGTGTTCCTGGCCTTCTGGTTGCCGTACAACAACGGCCTGCGTCCCGAACCCATCATTGCCCTCGGCGCCCTGCTCACGTGGTGCTCCATCGAACGCGCCATCGCCACCGGACGTCTGTTGCCCGCCGCGATGGCCGTGCTGATCGCCGCATTCTCGTTGGCCGCCGGACCTTCGGGGCTGATCGCCATCGGCGCGTTGATCGCCGGAGCCAGGCCGATCCTGCAGATCCTGATCGCCCGCGGCAAACGCGTCGGCTTCCTGTCCCAGGTCATGCCGATCCTCGCAGCCGGAACCGTGGTTCTTGTCGCAGTCTTCGCAGATCAAACCCTCGCAACGGTTCTCGAATCCACCAGGGTGCGAACCGCCGTCGGGCCGAACGTTCCGTGGTTCGAGGAGCGGTTGCGGTGGGACGCACTGATGACCATCTCCCCCGACGGCTCACTGGCCCGCCGCTTCGGCATGTTCGTCATGATCGTCGGACTCGTCTTCTGCGTCATGATGATCCTGCGCAAGGGCCGGATCCCCGGTACCGCGATCGGGCCCTCGCGCCGAATCCTCGGCATCGTGTTCGCGTCGCTGCTCCTGATGCAGTTCACCCCCACCAAGTGGACCCACCACTTCGGTGTGTACGCCGGTCTGGCCGCCACGGTTGCCGTGCTCGCCGCTGTCGGCGTGAGTGCGTCGAGCATGCGTTCCAAACGAAACCGCGCGCTGTTCGCCGCGGGCATCCTGTTCATCCTCGCTGTGGCGTTCACCAGTTCCAACGGCTGGTGGTATGTCTCGAGTTACGGCGTGCCGTGGTGGGACAAGCCGCCGTCAATCGCCGGCAAGGGATTCTCGACGGCCTTCCTCGGCCTCACGATCCTCGCGCTGCTGTTGGCAGCTTGGTACCACGTCATGGAGCCGCGCGAGCGAAACGGCACAGAAGACAGCGTCAAGAAGACAAGGCGACTTCGTCTTCTCGCCCCGTCACCGTTGACCATCGCGGCCGGAGCCGTCGTGCTCTTCGAGGTGCTGTCCCTACTCAAGGGAGCGGTCGCTCAGTACCCCGCGTACTCGATCGGCAAGTCCAACATCGAATCCGTCTTCGGCGGAAGCTGCGGTCTCGCGGGCGAGGTACTCGTGGAGTCCGATCCCAACACCGGCGTCCTGCAATTGGTGGACAGGCCCACCGATCTCGCCGGCGCCGGAGCTTTCGGTGCAAGCGAATCGACCGGATTCTCGCCGGACGGAGTCGCCGGCGACCTCACCGCAGACGCCGAGGACTCGACGGCAGGCAGTGCAAACAGCCTCGACACGACAACATCTCAGTCCGGCACCACCAGCACGCCCGGCACCGGATCCGGAACCGCTGGCGGCTCGCAGTCGACCTCAGGCGTCAACGGCAGCAACGTCGCGCTCCCGTTCGGGCTCGACCCCGCAAAAACGCCGGTGCTCGGTAGTTACGGAGCGCCCCAGAACGCGTCACTGACCACCGGTTGGTACTCACTGCCCGAGCGCAACGACGCCGCGCCGCTCCTCACCGTCGCCGCGGCCGGACGAATCCGCTACGTCAACTCCGACGGCATCGTCACCCCCGGCGCGGTCTTGCAGGTCGAGTACGGCAAGAAGCAGGCCGACGGAAGCGTCGACGCGCTGGGACGAGTCGATCCGATCGACATCGGCCCGTCGCCGTCGTGGCGCAACCTGCGCGTTCCGATGGATCAACTGCCCGCAGACGCCGACACCGTGCGTCTGGTGGCCAGTGACACCGACATCAGTGCCGACCAGTGGCTGGCGGTGACACCGCCGCGAGTGCCGACCATGCGCACGCTGCAGGACGTCGTCGGATCCACCGATCCGGTGCTGATGGACTGGGCCGTCGGTCTGGCCTTCCCGTGCCAACGTCCGGTCGATCATCTGTACGGCGTCGCCGAGATCCCCGAGTGGCGCATTCTGCCCGACCGCATCGGCGCGGAGTCCACCAACGCCTGGCAGGACCACTACGGCGGCGGACCGCTCGGTTGGACCAGCGAACTGCTCTCGGCCAGGGCATTGCCCACCTACCTGGACAACGACTGGGATCGTGACTGGGGTTCGCTCGAGCAGTACACACCGCTCGATCCGGACGCAGTTCCCGCGCAAATGAACGTCACCACCGAGACCCGGTCGGGCACCTGGACACCGGGCCCGATTCGTTACCAGTCGTAACTGTTACGCGTGGACCTACCAACCACCCGGTCACGGTAGGTCCACGCTCAGCCCTGACATACCATCGGTAGCCGTGCCCGACGCCGTGACAGCTTCACCCCAGACTTCGAGTTCGCCGCCTCCTGCTGGTCAGGATGCCCGCGAGCGTTTCCATCGCACTCGATGGGTTGCGATCATCGCCGGCTTGCTCGGCTTCGTACTCGCACTGGCAACTCCGCTGCTTCCTGTCGTGCAGACGACGGCGACGGTCAACTGGCCACAGAACGGCGTGATCGGCGACGTCGAGGCACCGCTGATGGCGCAGGTTCCCATCGACGTCAACGCGTCGATCCCCTGCACCGCGGTCAGCTCGCTCCCCGAGGGCGGCGGCATCCTGATGTCGACGGCACCTGCTCAGGGCGACGGCGCCGCGCTCTCGTCGATGTTCGTCCGCGTGTCCGCTACCAGCGTCGACGTGCTCGATCGCAACGTCGTCGTCGCTTCGGCAGCGCGCGAGGACGTCGAGTCGAGTCGCTGCGGCGCCATCGCGTTCAGCTCTGACGTCAACCGGACCTCGGCAGAGTTCGTCGGCCTGACCTATCCCGACGGCAACCCGATTCGTGGCCAGCTCGACGGCGACTTCCGCCCGCAGGTGGTCGGCGTCTTCAGCGACCTGCCCGACGGCGCTGCCCCCGAGGGCCTCGGCTTCTCGATGACGATCGACTCACGTTTCTCGTCGAGCCCCAGCGTCCTGAAGCTGGTCGCGATGATCGTGGCAGTGCTCTCGACCATCGTCGCGCTGGTCGCCCTGGCTCGCCTCGACGGCACCGACGGCCGCAAGCACCGACGCTTCCTGCCCGAACGCTGGTGGAAGTTCTCCGGTATCGACGGAGTTGTGGTCGGCACGCTGGTCGTCTGGCACTTCATCGGCGCGAACACCGCCGACGACGGTTATCTCCTGACCATGGCCCGAGTCTCGCCGGACGCGGGATACATGGCCAACTACTTCCGTTGGTTCGGCGTTCCCGAGGCCCCGTTCGGTTGGTACTACGAAGTCCTGGCCGTGATGGCGAAGATCTCGACGGCGAGCCCGTTCATGCGTCTGCCCGCTCTGCTCGCCGGAATCCTCTGCTGGATGGTGATCAGCCGCGAGGTCGTCCCGCGTCTCGGCCGGGCGGTTCGCCGGAGCAACGTCGCCCTGTGGACCGGCGGTCTGGTATTCCTGTCCTTCTGGTTGGCGTACAACAACGGTCTTCGCCCCGAGCCCATCGTGGCTCTCGGCGCACTGCTCACCTGGTGCTCCATCGAGCGCGCCATCGCCACCGGACGTCTGCTGCCGGCGGCCACGGCAATCTTGATCGGCGCCTTCACTCTTGCCGCCGCACCCACCGGATTGATGTGTATCGCAGCCCTTCTCGCCGGTGTGCGCCCGTTGGTGCGCATCGTCGTCAAGCGTCACCGACTGGTCGGCACACTGCCGCTTCTCGCTCCGATCGCCGCTGCCGGAACCATCGTGCTGGTGGCCATCTTCGCCGACCAGACCTTTGCCGGCGTCATGGAAGCCACGCGCGTCCGAACGATCATCGGCCCCAATCTCGAGTGGTACCAAGACTTCCTGCGCTACTACTACCTCTTCGTCCAGACGGTCGACGGCTCGGTTGCCCGACGCTTCGCGTTCTTGACGATGATCCTGTGCCTCTTCACGACGCTCTTCGTGTTGTTGCGCCGCGGCCGCGTCCCCGGCGCGGCAACCGGTCCGTCGTGGCGCCTGGTCGGCGTCGTCTTCGGCACGATGTTCCTGATGATGTTCAACCCCACCAAGTGGACTCACCACTTCGGTGCGTACGCGGGCATCGCCGGTTCTCTCGCCGCGCTGACCGCCGTGGCAGTGTCCGCGTCTGCCCTGCGCTCGCGTCGCAACCGATCGGTGTTCGTGGCCGGGCTGCTCCTGATGCTCGCGTTGACGTTCGCCGGCATCAACGGCTACTGGTACGTCTCGAGTTACGGCGTTCCGTGGTTCGACAAGACCATCTCCTACGACGGCCGTGAATCCAACACACTGTTCCTCGCGCTCTTTGCTCTCGCCTTGGCCTTTGCCGCCTGGCAGTACCTGCGTGAGGGATTTGCAGCCCCGCCCGAGAAGCCGAACACGGCCAAGGGCAGACGAATTCGCAAGTTCGCGGCTGCTCCGCTCACCGTGATCGCCGGTCTGATGGTCCTGTTCGAGGTGCTCTCACTACTCAAGGGCGCTGTGTCGCAGTACCCGGCGTACTCGCTGGGCCGAAGCAACATCGAGGCACTCGCGGGCAAGACCTGCGGCATGGCCGAGGACGTTCTGGTCGAGACCGACGTCAATTCCGGAAATCTGCGGCCTCTGCCCGCTCCCGGATTCAACGCCGAGGATCCGTTGTCCGGAGTCGATTCGAAGGGCTTCTCCCCCAATGGGGTTCCCAGCGATCTGACTGCGGATTACATCGAAGTCAAGCAGGGCATGGGCAATACCGACAGCCAGAGTGTCGGCCCCACCTTCGCCACCGGTTCCGGCGCCGGAACCAGCGGCGGCACCGGTAACCTCGGCGTCAACGGCAGCACGGCCAAGCTCCCCTTCGGCCTCGATCCGTCGAAGACGCCGGTCATGGGCAGCTACCAGCCCGGCGTGCAGGAACCTGCTTCCCTCATCTCGAGTTGGTACGGATTGCCCACTCGCAGTGAAGAATCACCGCTGGTGGTCATGTCCGTAGCGGGCCGCGTGTGGTCCGTCGACAACACCGGTGCGATCACGTACGGCCAGTCGCTTCTGGTCGAGTACGGCAAGACTCAGCCCGACGGAACAGTGCAGGTTCAGGGTTCGTACATGCCGCGAGACATCGGCCCGGCGCCGTCGTGGCGCAACGTCCGTATCCCGATCGACGAACTCGCGCCAGATGCCGATGCCGTTCGGGTGGTCGCGTTCGATCCCAACCTCACGGGCGATCAGTGGATGGCGTTCACGCCGCCGCGCGTGCCCAAGCTCGAGTCCCTGGACTCGTACATCGGCAGCGAGCAGCCGGTCCTCCTGGACTGGGCTGTCGGCCTTCAGTTCCCGTGCCAACGTCCGTTCACACATCAGAACGGTGTGGCCGAGATGCCGAACTTCCGCATCCTCCCGGACCGTCCCCTGGCCGTCAGCTCCACCGATACCTGGCAGTCCGCAGACAACGGTGGACCGCTCGGATTCACCGAGGTCCTCGCCGGTGCTACGACGGTTCCGACGTACCTGAAGGACGACTGGGCACGAGACTGGGGATCACTCGAGCGCTACGACCGGTACTTCCCGAATGCTGTTCCGGCAGAGGTGGAGACGGGCACCGCAACCCGCTCGGGCATGTGGATGCCCGGCGAGATGCGAGTGCACTAGCCTGCGCTACCTACTCGGGTGACTGCTCGGGTGCGACGTACGGAGACGGCCGAGACCGCTCCGACAACGACGACGCACCCGAGTAGTTGCCCAACGCCTGGCCGTTCGCCGAGCAGCACAACCGCCAGCAGTACGGCGAGGACCGGTTGCATGAGCAGGAGCGTCGCGCCCACCTCGGCGGGCAGCCGAGGGAGCGAGTGCCCCATCAGCATCCAGCCGAACACCTGGCCGACCAGCGCCAGTGCCGCGAGCCAGCCGAACGCTTCCCAACCCGGGACGAAATCGATCCGGCCCCACAGTGATCCGATGACGGAGCCGGCGATGCCCGCGGACGTCGTCGAGATCAACACCTGGCTCGCGGCCCGATCCGCCTCGCCCGTACGGCCGACCACGAAGATGTAACCGCCGTACGCGATTCCGGAGACGAGCGAGAGCGCCGTTCCCCACAGCAGTTCGTCGCCGGTTCCCCCACCCCCGAACACGCCGCCCGCCAAGGCGATTCCCGTGAACATGAACGGTAGGGCGAAGACGAAGCGCATCGGCACCCGATTGCCGAACACCAACCAGGACAGTGCGGGCACCACGATCACCTGCACGTTCACGACGACGCTCGCCATACCCGCGCCGATCATCAGAATCGACTGCGACCACAACGCGAAATCCAGTCCGAGCAACAGACCGCCGAGCACCTGCAGAACGACTGCCCGCCGGCTCGGCTTGCCCACCCGGCGGTACTCTCGCCACGCCAACCACAACAGCGGCGGCAAGGCCAGGAAGCAACGGAAGAAGACGGCCGTCGAGGGCCCGACATCAGCCAGCTTGATGAGGAGCGAACTGATCGAGATCGCGGCTGCGCCTCCGACGACGAGCAATCGAGGGTCGATGCGCCCCCGAGGAGTTCGGGTGGGTGTCGGTGTCTGCGCGGTCGCGGAGGTCAGAGTGGTCACTCGACAATGTTCCTGCCGCTAACTATTCAGCACAAGCAAATGTTCAGACCGTATATTCGGTAGCATTTCTACTGTGTTGAATCTCGAAAGACTCCGCGCCCTGCACGCCGTCGCCGAGAACGGATCAGTGGCGGCTGCCGCCCGCACCTTGCATGTCACACCGTCCGGGATTTCGCAGCAGTTGAACAAACTCGAGCGCGAGGTCGGTTTTCCGCTCCTCGAACCGCAGGGCCGCGGTGTACGACTCACCGAAGCGGGCCGGATCCTCGCGCGCCGAACCGCAGAGGTTCTCTCGACGCTCGCCCAGGCCGAGGCGGAAATCGCGTCGCTGCAGAGCGAGGTGACGGGCCGCGTACGTATCGGAGCCCTGGTCTCCCCCAGCAGGACAGTGCTGCCGCGAGCCATCGCCGAGATCAGGCACGCGCACCCCCAGCTCGAAATCACCTTCAACGAAGGCGAATCCGAAGAACTCCTCCCCGCACTGATTCGCCGCGACCTCGACGTCGTGGTGGTCGACAGTTGGAGCACTCTGCCCGTCGAACTTCCCGACGGAGTCTCCTTCACGCCCGTGTACGACGACGTGGCGCTGCTCGCTCTCCCCGCGTCACATCCGCTGGCGGAGAACAAGGTCGTCGCGCTCAGCGAGCTGTCCGAGCATGCCTGGGCGACGTGGACCCGGGGAACGGACTTTCACACCTTCACCGTCAGGACCCTGCGCGCGCAGGGGTTCGACCCACGAATCGAGTACGAGGTCGCCGAGTTTCCCACCCAGGTCGAATTCGTCGCTCAGGGCCTCGCCGTCGCTTTGATCCCGCGCCTGGCGAGAGTTGTACCACCGGAAGGTGTTCGAATGCTCGACACCCTTCCGCCGCTGGGCCGCGACATCTACCTCGCCTGGCGGACCGACAGCGAAAGACCTGCCGTCCTGGCGGCGATAGAAGCGCTACGCCGCCAGTTCGACGCCCTCGGTGACAAGAAGAATTAGAGCGGCATCAAGTTGTGCTTGCGCGGGTTCTTGAAAATCGTCTTGTCCTTGAGCAACTTCAGAGCCTTGCGGATTTCGAGACGCGTCTGCGAAGGCTCGATCACCGCGTCGATGTATCCGCGCTCAGCCGCGATGTACGGCGTCGCGACGAACTCGTTGTAGAAGTTGATCAACTGAGCACGCACCGCGGGTGCGTTCTCGCCCGCCTCGGCGAGCTGACGACGTCCCATGATGTTGACGGCACCCTCGGCGCCCATCACGGCGATACGAGCGGTCGGCCACGCGAGGTTGATGTCGGCACCGAGCTGCTTGCAACCCATGACGGCATAACCGCCGCCGTACGCCTTACGAACCACCACCGTCACCTTCGGCACAGTGGCTTCGATGTACGCGAACAGGAAACGCCCGCCACGCTTGATGACACCGACCTTTTCCTGATCGACGCCGGGAAGAAAGCCTGGTGTGTCGACGACAAAAACGAGCGGGATGCTGAAAGCGTCGCACAGGCGCACAAAATGGGCAGCCTTGTCGGAGCTGTCCGCATCGAGGGCGCCACTGAGGTACGTGGGCTGGTTGGCCACTACACCGACGGGCAGGCCGTCGACGCGGGAGAACCCGGTTATCACGTTGTGCGCGACCTGGGCTCCGATTTCATGGAAGGTTCCGTCGTCGAAGATCCGCAGAATGATGTCGTGCATGTCGTAGCCGGCATTGTCGGCATCCGGCATGAAGGCGTTGAGTTCGAGATCCGACTCGGTGATCTCGGGTTCGAGACCCGGGTTGATCAACGGCGCCTTCTCCGTGCACGAGGACGGCATGAAGCTCAGGTACTCACGCACCCAGTCGAATGCAGCCTTCTCGTCGGGAGCGACGTGATGGATGTTTCCGTACTCCGCCTGCTTGCGCGCCCCGCCCAGATCCTCGAGACTGACCTCTTCGCCGGTGACCGACTTGATGACGTCGGGTCCGGTGACGAACATGTACGACTCTTCGGTCGCGACCACGACGTCGGTGTTGATCGGTGCGTACACGGCACCGCCGGCGCACTTACCGAGGATGACCGAGATCTGCGGGCAGACGCCGGACAAGGGCTCCTGACGTGAACCCATGTTGGCGTACCAGGCCAATGAGGAAACGGCATCCTGGATTCGAGCTCCACCGGAATCGTTGATACCGACGACCGGGCAGCCCACCTTCAGTGCAAAATCGTTGACGGCGGCGACCTTACGGCCGAACATCTCTCCGGCGGCACCGCCGAACACAGTCTGATCGTGCGCGAACACGGCAACCGGACGCCCGTCGACAGTTCCGTGACCGGTCATGACGCCGTCGCTGTACGGGTTGTCCTCGCCCGCCATCTTCACCAGGGCGCCGACCTCGACGAAGCTACCGGGATCGAGCAACATGTCGATGCGCTGGCGCGGCGTACTGTGCCCTGCTGCATCGCGCTTCGCAATGGCCCGAGCCGAGCCGGGTTCCTTTGCCTTCTCCAACTTTTCGCGGAGTTCAGCGAGCTTCTCCGCGGTGGTTGTCGTCACTTCTGAACTCCGGTTTCCGCTGCTTTGGTCTGAGCTGTCTCGATCTGGGCCAGCTTGGTGGTGAGGTCTGCCGCAACCTTCGCGATGTACGGCTCGTCGACGATCTGCAGGTGGTCCCCGCCGATGTAGACGACCTCGAGGTTCTTCACGTAGTCACCCCAACCACCATCTGCCTTGCGGGTCTTGAATGCAGGCTCGAGCGTCATCAACTCGTCGTGGTACTTGTCGGCCATGTAGAGCACGACGTCGCCGTCGTAGCTGCTGAACTCGGCCGTCTGGATGGCACGGTTGTCCAACCACGACGTCCGCTGATGCTCGATGATGCCGCCGGGAATCTTGGCGCCGCTCATCTTGATCATGTCCATCAAGATCTGGATCTGATCCTCGTCCGCTTCGGTGGAGGCCAGAACGTCAAGCGGCAGCGGAACATCCAGGTTGTAGGTGCGCTTGGCGAACTTGCCGTAGCGCTCCCAACGCTTGCGTCGTTCCGCCTCGGTGTCCGGCACGACCTCGCCGGCCATGACGGTGTCGAGCAGTCCGACCACACGCACGTCAGCGCCCTGCTCACGCAGCAACTTCGCGACCGCATACGACATCACGCCGCCGAACGACCAGCCACACAGCACGTACGGTCCGTCGCCCTGGATCTCACGCAGCAGCGGAACGTAAGCAGCAGCACGGGTTTCGATCGAGCCCTCGACCCGCTCGAACCCGTACATCGGCGTGCCGGCGGGCAGGCGCTTGAGCAAAGGCTCGTACGTCACGGTCGAACCACCGGCAGCATGGAAAACGAATACCGGTACGGCAGTGGAACCTTCGGGACGGGCACGCAGAGTGCGTACGAGTCCGTCGATCTTGCCGTCGTCCTCGAGGTACTGGCGCACGACGTCCGCGAGCTCTTCGATGGTGGTGGAATCGAGAACGTCGTCGAGAGTGATCTCGCCGCCGGCACGCTCGGAAAGCCGAGCAGCAAGCTTCTCGGCGACCTCGTCACCGACGATCGGCAGATCGTTGAAAATACCCTTGGCGGACTTCCCGGTGACGACGGCCCACGTCGCAAACGTCAAGCGCTCGGCCGCATCTCGCGGCGGAACATCGGAGCCGGCATCGTCGGCAGTTCCGGCTCGAGAAGGATCGGAAGGCGCAGCAGCAACCGGAGCAGTCGCCGGCAGTTCCACCGACTCCTCAGCGGGAGCAGCGTCCTCGTCAGCCGCATCGGCTGCCAACTTCTCGGCAGCCTGCTTGTCGGCCATCGCCTGAACCTCTTCGCGATTGTCGATCGCGTAGCGCAGGTACTTGTTGACCTCGTTGAGGCTCGCGTCCTTGACTGCCTGGAGCTGGAGCTGCGGAATGTCGAACTCGTACTCGACGCGGTTCTTGATACGCATCGCCATGAGCGAATCGAGACCCAGTTCGATGAGCGGAACCTCGGCCGGAAGATCTTCCGGCGAGTACCCCATCGACTCGGCCACAACGATCTTGAGGCGGTCGTCGAGGCTCTGCGAACCGTTCGGATCCCACTTGTCTCCGGCGTCTTCGACGACCTCGGCCAGGGTTTCCATCGGCGCACTGGTCTTGACCGGCGCGCTAATGACCAGCTCGGGCAGCGGCTCACCGGACGTGACGACGGCATCGAACAGCAAACGGAACGTAGCGCCCTCGCGTGCGTGCACCTGCACCGACGCTCCACCCGGATGCGGGTTGAGGGTTGTCGTCAGGGTCGCAGCGCCGGCCAGTTCACCGTGCGGAACGGCAGCGGTGAGAGCGACATCCGAGAGCACCTGTCCGGCAGCAGCGCTCACGAGCACAGCCAGATCGGTGACGGCGGATGCGTCGACCTCCCACACGTGGCGGCCGTCGGGCAGAGCGACGTGCGAGCCGGGTACGCGAGCCGAACCGCCGGCACTGACGCGAATGTCGAGCCAGTACGGCTTACGCAGGAATGCAGTACGCGGAACCGAGGCGAAATCGCCTGCAGGAAGCAAGGACTCGAGGTTCACGGCATGGCCGTGCACGTACAGCTGTGCGAGAGCGGCAAGCACACCCGCGGACTCGTCTTCCTTACGCTTGAGCGTCTGGATGAGTTCCATGTCGTGCAGGCCCGAATCGAAAGCGGTAGCCGCCACCGACATCAGCGTCACCGGGTTGGGTGCAAGCTCGACAAAAGTGGTGTGGCCGTGGGCAACTGCACCGCGTACCGCATTGGTGAAGTACACGCTGTGGCGAAGGCCCTTGACCCAGTACGCCTCTTGATGGATCGGCTCGTGACCGGGACGGTAGAAGGTGTCCTTGTCGACGGACGAGTAGACGCCGAGCTTCAACGTGGTCGGCTCGATACCGGCCAACTCCGCGGCAAGCTCGCCGAGCAGCGGATCCACCTGTGAAGTATGGCTGGCACCCTTGGTCTGCAGGACACGCGCCATCTTGCCGTCGGCCTCGGCGGCCGCGACGATCGCCTCGATGTCCGGCTGCGGTCCACCGATCACCGTGTGCGTCGGAGCTGCGTAAACGCAAACCTCGAGCTTGGGGTACGTGGGCAGCAACGCCTCGATCTCGGATGCGCTGTACTCGAGCAGTGCCATCAGACGGATGTCGTCACCGACGAGTGCGCCCTCGGCCTCACCCATCAGCCGTGAACGTGAACAGATCACGCGCACAGCGTCTTCCAAGTTCAGACCACCGGACACGTATGCGGCAGCGGCCTCACCCATCGAGTGCGGAACCACGGCTTCGGCCTCAGCGCCGTGGTGACGCAGCAATGCGGCCAGACCGACCTGGATGGTGAAGATTCCCACCTGTGCGGTCTCGACGTTGTACTCGATCGAATCGTCGAGGAACATCTCGACCATCGAGTAGCCGGCCTCGTCCTGGATCAGCGCATCGACCTCGTCGACGGCTGCCTTGAAGGCCGAGTTCTCCGTGTAGAGCTGCTTGGCCATCTTGCGGTGCTGCGAGCCGAAGCCCGAGAACACCCACACCGCGCCCTTGGGCGACGGCGAGTCGGCCGAGAAGACTCCTTGAGCCGGCTTGCCTGCGGCGACGGCGCGCAGCGAGCTGATGGCCTCGGATCGCGTCTTCGCCAGAACAGCGGCACGCGAGCGTCCGTGGTTGCGACGCGCGAGTGTGCGGGCAACGTCGGCGAGGGGCGTCTTGCTTCCCTCTTCGGTTTCGAGCCAGTCGGCCAGATCTGCAGCTGCGCGGCGACGACGCGAAGGCAGCGCACCGGACACAGCCAGCACAACGGTGCTCTCGTCCTCTGCTGCCGGTTCGTCAACTACCGGGGCATCCACGACTGGTTCATCGACTGCCACGTCGGCGGGCACGTATTCCTTGACCACGACGTGCGCGTTGGTTCCGCCGAAACCGAAACCGGAAACACCGGCGACAGCCTTGCCGGTGTAACGCGGCCAGTCGGTGGCCTCGGGCGTCACCTGCAGGTGCGACTTCTCGAAGTCGATGTGCGGGTTCGGGCCCAGGTAGTTGATCGTCGCGGGAATCTTGTTTTCCTGCATCGCCAGAACGACCTTGATCAGGCCGGCGGCGCCCGCAGCTGCTTCCAGGTGCCCGAAGTTGGTCTTCGCACTACCGAGCAGAGCCGGCTTGTCGTCGTCACGGCCACGACCGACGACACGGCTGAGCGCGTCGGCCTCGATGGGATCACCGAGATCGGTACCCGTTCCGTGCGCCTCGATGTAGTCGACTGTGGTCGGCAAGATTCCGGCGTCGCGGTACGCGAAACGCAACACGTCGGCCTGGGCGTCCGGGTTGGGCGCGAGCAGACCGTTGGAACGGCCGTCCTGGTTGACCGCGGATCCGGCGATCACCGCGAGGATGGAATCGCCGTCACGCTCGGCGTCTTCGAGACGCTTGAGCACGACGAGTCCGCCGCCCTCACTGCGAACGATTCCCTGAGCGTGTGCGGAAAATGCACGCAGTTTGCCGTCGGGAGCGAGCATCCCGGTCTGGTCGAAACCGAGGGTTCCGGGAGGGGCCAGCAGCATGTTGACGCCACCGGCCAGCGCGATGTTGGAATCACCACTGCGCAGCGAACGCACAGCCTCGTGAACGGCAACCAGCGAAGACGAGCACGCGGTGTCCAGAGCGATGGACGGTCCACGGAAGTCGAAGAAGTACGAAACCCGGTTCGCGACGATGGCCGTCGACGTTCCGGTCAGTGCGTACGGGTGCGCCGTCGTCGGATCACTGACCGCGAGCAGCTGGTAGTCGTTGGCGGAACTGCCGATGAAAACACCGACCTGCTTGCCCTTGAGCCCGCTGGCCGGAATGCGCGCGTGCTCGAGCGCTTCCCACGCGAGTTCCAGGGCGAGGCGCTGCTGCGGATCGACGTTGACGACCTCGAGCGGAGACATCGCGAAGAACTCGGCGTCGAAGCCCTTGACGTCGTCGAGGTACCCGCCCTTGGTGTTGGCGTTCTCGACCGCGGCCTTGATGGCGGGATCCGACATGAACTCGGCCCAGCGGTCCTCGGGGAGGTCGCTGATGCCGTCGCGTCCGGCCGCCAGCATTTCCCACATGTCCGAAGGCGTGTGCCCGGCACCGGGGAATCGTGTGGACAGTCCGACGATGGCGATGTCGTGGGCGTCCGTCGTGGCGCCTGAGACGTAGTACGACGCGTCGACGGTCTCCTCCGGCGCCTCGGGCTCACCTTCGATGATCCGAGTAGCCAGCGAGGCGATGGTGGGGTGTTGGTAGACGATCGTGGCGGTCAGCGTGACACCGAGCAGATCCTCGATGTCTCCGCTCAGAGCAACTGCGTCCCGCGAGGCGAGTCCGAACTCGTCCAGCGGCCGGTCGTCCACAATCGTCGACACCGGCTGACCGGTCGCGTCGGCGATCCAGTTGCGAAGCCACTCACGCAACTGCGCGACACTCATCTCGCTCACAACGTCTTTGCTCTGCACACCATCTTGTTCAACCATCAACTCACCAAGCCACCGATCATGAAGGGACTGCTCCTCAAACGCTATCGGGGAATGCGGTCTGCTGATAGCCGCCTCGCAACGTTCCCTCGATATAACTCGCCTTACACGCGCGGCGAGCGATCTTGCCGCTGGACGTACGCGGAATCGAACCCGCGGGGACGAGCAGGATGTCTCGGGCCGTAACACCGTGACGGGAAGAAATCGCCGCACGCACGGTGTCCGCGATCGGCTGCGGATCGGCCTTGCCTGCGCCGGGAGCACGCTCGGCCACGATGACCAACTGCTCCGAGGAATCGTCGTCGTCGAACTTCAGACCCGAGTGCGTGTTGGAGAACACGACAGAAGGCAGCTGGTTGGCCGGGACGGCAAACGCAGCGATGAAGCCGGGGCGCAGGGCGGGGCTGGCTTCCTGAGCCGAAGCCTCGAGGTCCTGCGGGTAATGATTGCGACCGTCGACGATCACGAGGTCCTTGACGCGGCCGGTGATGTACAGCTCGCCGTCGACGTAGACACCGAAGTCGCCGGTACGCATCCAGTTGGCATCCGCCGGCGTGCCCTCGGTGTGGCTGTCTTCGCTCAACCGATTGTCCAGCTTGTTGTGGAAGGTCTCCGCCGTCTCGTCGGGGCGACCCCAGTAGCCGATGCCGATGTTCTCGCCGTGCAACCAGATCTCGCCGACGTGATTGTCGGGGACCTCGGTCAGAGTTTCGGGATCGACGATCGCCGCCCACTGACTGCGCGAGACGTACCCACAGGAGACCTGTGCGATGGCGTTCTCGGAGTACTGGTCGACGATGACCATGCGGCCCTTGTTGAGTTCCGTGCGGTCGACGTAGATGACCTTGGCCTCGTCGGAATGCTTGGTCGAGGAGACGAAGAGCGTCGCTTCGGCCATGCCGTACGACGGCTTGATCGCAGTCTTGGGCAGACCGTACTGAGCAAAAGCGTCGTTGAACTTGCGCATCGACGACGTCGTGACCGGCTCACTGCCGTTGATCAGGCCGATGACGTTGCTCAGGTCCAGGGTCTCGCCGTCCTTCGGCAGGCCGCGCGCGGCAGCGTGCTCGAAAGCGAAGTTGGGAGCGGCGGCGAAGGTGCCTGCGCCGTCGGAAACCGCAGCCAGTTCCTTGATCCACCGGTACGGCCGCTGCACGAAAGCGCGCGGGCTCATGATGGTGATGTACTTGCCGCCCAGAGCAGGCAGGATGACCGTCAGCAGGCCCATGTCGTGGAACAGCGGCAGCCACGTGACGCCGCGTGAGTCCTCGTTGAGTTCGATGGAGTCGACCATCTGGAGCGCGTTCGTTCCGACAGCGCGGTGGGTGATCTCCACGCCGGCGGGAACTCGGGTCGAACCGGAGGTGTACTGCAGGTACGCGATGTCGTCGAGCTCGATGTCGGGACGAACCCACGTTTCACCGACGGTGTCGGGAATCGCGTCGACGGCGATGATGCGCGGACGCTCGGCAGCGGGAAGCGAGCGGAACAACTGACGAACACCGGCAGCCGACGAAGCGGCAGTCAGAATCGCAGTCGGCTTGCAGTCACCGAGAACAGCGTGAAGACGGTCGGTATGACCAGGCTCGTCCGGATCGAAGAGCGGCACCGCGATGGAACCTGCCTGAATGGCGGCGAAGAACGAAATGACGTAGTCGAGCCCCTGCGGCGCAAGAATCGCGACACGGTCGCCACGCTTGGTGACCTGCTGCAAACGGGCTGCAACAGCGCGCAGACGCACACCGAACTGCTCCCAGGTCAGCTCCAGGGCTTCACCGTCACGCTCGCGTGAGTAATCGATGTACCGATACGCGAGCTCGTCCGCGTTGACACGCGAGTGTTGCTCGACGTAGTCGACCAGCGTGAAGCCTGGTTGCAGGCGGATCTGGCCCTTCTCGTCGAGAAAGCCATCGAACAGCGCGTTCATTCCATCTCCTCCGAAGCGATCACACAAGCACTGTCTTTCATGCCTGCGCCCCAGACTTCCTTCGCTCTCTCGGGTCCATCTTCGATCAATCGAATCGCACTTTGTGCGCAACTCACCTGAATCACTTCATCGATCCCAAACCATCGATATGTTACAGATTCGCATCGTCCGTATTCTCCGGCCTACTCGCCCGCCAGTAACGGGATGATCGGGGCGAACGCTTCCATCTGCGTCGGGAAGACCCCGACGTACGACATCGACGTCTTCTCACGGACCAGTCGAATCTGGTCTGCGATTTCCTCGAAAGTGCCCACAGCCAGGTATGGAGAGTTCAGCAACTCCTCCACGCTCAGCTTACGATCCACTTCGATGTTCGGCGGAAAACCTTGGTCCAGAGCGGCGATTGCCATCTCGGCAGCCTGCTCTCGATCGTCGGTGATCATGATCATGGTGATGGTCCAGTTGAGTTCGATCTCATCGAAACGCTCGCCGGCAGCTTCGCGGATCCGCTCGACACGTTCGATGGTCTTTTCCATCGTGATTCCGGAGAGCAGAAGCCGCCCGTCACGGTTGGTCGGTGTGGCGACCGAGATGATGTCCGCGTACTTCGCGGCGAGAGCGAGCATCTTCGGTCCACCGCCACCGACGATGATCGGTGGCCGCGGGCCCTGCCGCGGTCGCGGGCTGCCCTTGAGGCCACGCACCTGATAGTGCTTGCCTTCGAAAGTGCATTCCTGCCCGCGCAGCAGTGTGTCGAGAATCTGCAGAGACTCCTCGAGTTTCTCGATGCGAACGCCTGGGCTTTCGTATGCGATGCCGCCCTTGTCGAACTCTTCCTTCATCCAGCCTGCGCCGATACCGAGTTCGAGTCGACCACCGGACAGCACGTCGATAGTCGCCGCGTCCTTCGCGAGCACAGCAGGATGACGGAAGCCGTTGGCCAACACGGCAGTGCCCAGACGGATCTTGTCCGTGGCCACTGCGAGCGCTCCCAGAGCGGCGATCGGTCCGACCTGATTACCCAGGTGGTCCGGAATCATGAACGAGTCGTAGCCGAGTTCCTCGGCCTTCTGCGCAAGCTTGACGAAACGTCGCGCACCACCCTCTTCGGCGTTGCCCTCGCCACCGGCCGCAAACCGGAATTTGCGTAGGGCATCGCTGCCGTGGGTGGAACTCATATAGCGATTCTCCTGTGATGGACACGTACGTCGTACTCGGACTTCGAAACCGGACAAATCGAACCTACTCGCCAGTCACTTACGTGACAGCACTGTAGAGGACGCCCCCGGACCGTGCAGCACTCTACCGGGACCAAACGAGCAGATTACCCGCGAGCGAACTCCCGAGACGCCCGATTGTGACGAATCAACAGTGCGGCGGTGACTCAACTGTGGGGCGGTGTCGGTGCGGCGTCGATCTTCTCCGCAGCCCACTGTGCCATCCATTGGGTGGCCGTCGTGCCGTTCGGATCGACTTGGAAGGAGTTGTACATCGCGTGCACAGGGTTGTTGTAGTACTCGAGAAGCCGCGGCGCCGAACTCAACCAGTTGGTCGGATTGAGAGCGGCGGCCGGAGCGTCGCAGATACCGTCGCTCGGCGCGCAGATCTGATAAGTCCGGTCGTTGAGGTCACCGAATCCGCCTGGCCTCGGGCCGGTCATCGTGAGACCGGGAAGCTTCAGCCCGTTCAGCGACAGCTCGGCGCCGACACCGGCAACGCTCGGGCCAACCGTGTTCCCGAACGCCGGATCGCGCCGACCGTCGGCAATCAAGCCGACGCCCAGAACCAGATCGGCAGGCACCGCGCCGGTACCGTCGCCGATACTCGCGGCGACGTCACCCGCGATCACCGCGCCCTGGGAAAATCCGGTCAGGACGTAGCTCGTGAGTGGGCACTCGGCGTGCCGCTTCATCAGAAAGTCGTTAGTGGCAGCAGTTCCCGCAGCCCGGCTGTTGTTGTAGGACTGCTGTCCGTCCGGCGGGATCGCAACCGGATTCGAAAACTGTGCGACGTAAGGAACGGTGTAGACGTCGGCCCTCGAACTATCGAACTTCTCCTGAAGAGGACGGGTCACGTTCAGCATCAACGACGCCGGATTGGCCGTCGGGTTGTACGGGTCGTCGGTAGCGCTCGACTCCCACGTACCCGGTATGGCTACTACCTGGACATCGGGGCAACTGGCCGGCTGAGACACCGGTGGCTCCGGACTCGGCGGGATCGGAGTCGGCGAAGGCACCCGCCCGGCCAGGATGTACCAACCGCCGATCACGACCGCTGCGACCACAAGAATGATCAGCAGCGGGATCAGGCACCCACGACGCTTTCCAGACCTCGCCATGACCCGCGCCTACTTGCAGTAGGTGGTGTTGGCGACGTCGATATAGATCTGAGCGTTCGCACCTGCCTGCTCGGGAGTGATCTGCTTGCCTTCCGCCGACGCTTCCTGGCCGACGAAGGCAGTCACGAAGGTCAGGACCTCGTCGTCGGTCTGAGGACCGGCAGCGCAGATGTAATTGGCCGTGTTGACGGCGATGCTTCCGTCACCGGCTGGGGTGATGCCCTTCGCCTTCAGTCCGTCGAGGAACTTCTGTGCCTCTGGACTGACCTCGACGACTGTGGGGCCCGGGAAGCCTTCGATGCTCTGCGGCTGCTCCGGCGGCGCGGTGGCTGCTGCTCCTGGACTGGTGGGCGCAGCCGACGCCGTCGTGGTCGCAGAGGCGGACGCAGACGCCGAACCACTCGAGGACGAAGCCGCAGCGGACGTCGTGGTGACCGGATTGGAGGTTGCAGTGGAGTCGTCACTACCGCACGCGACCAGCGCGCCACCCGCGGCGAGCGCCAAGGCGCCGACCGCGATCGCGCGTGCACAAGTGTTTCGGTTACCCGAGAAAAGCGACATCAATGTCCGTCCTTGCCTTCAGTCGAAAGTCCATCAACAGGTTACGCAACGCACGCGGGCGGGCACCGATCCGTGATCGGGCCCGCCCGTCGTGCACCACTGTGAGTTAGTGAACTTCTGTCTTGTCACCGATCACCGTGATGTAGCCGAACTGGAAGTTCTGCTGGACACCACCGGGAATGTCGAATTTGTCACTGATCGGGAATCCGAGGCGGCCGCCTTCGTATCCGACGCTCTTCCAGCCGTCGAAGAGCGGGCCGTTCTCGACGGACCATGCACCGGTGCCGGGGCTCCAGTAGATGTTGCCGCCCTCGAACTCGGTGAAGCGTCCGTTGTCCTTGATCGGAACCTCGTTCGACTTCGGGAATCCGAGCCAGCCGTTTTCCCAACCGAGTTCGCCGTACTTGCCCATGATCATTCCGAGAACCGCGTGAGTTCCGTTGGCGCTGCTGTACATCGCGCCGATCTCGAATCCCTGAACCTTGCCCGGCTTGCCGGGCGTCGCGATCTCGTCGGCGGTCGGGTAGCCGAGCGGGCCACCTTCCCATCCCTGTGCGGACCACTCGGCGAGGATGTCGCCGCTGACGGGGTGAGCGCCGGTCTGCGGGGTCCAGTAGATGGAGCCGTTCTGGAAGTGGTTGAAGCGTCCGCGTCCGTCGGGGGTACCGAGTTCCGGAGTGCGCGGGAAGCCGAGCGGGCCGGCCGCTGCTCCGGTGTTCATGTACGCGCCGGCGATACGACCGGCGACAGGCTGGGCGCCCGTTCCACTGGTGAAGTAGATGCGACCGTTGCGGAAGTCCTGTGCCAGGCCACCCGCGACGCTGTACTCGGGGGTGATGCAGTCGCCGATCCAACCGTTGGCTGCGGCCGTCGCACCGATCTCACCCGAAGTGCCGCAAGCCGGCTTCTCGACCTCGACGCCGATGGCGTTGGCCAACTGCGGCCACAGCTGATGAAGCTCGAACTGCCAGTACGGCCACGAGTGGGTTCCGGACGGGCGGTAATTGACCTGCGCGGGGATGCCGAGCTGGTTGAGCTTGGTCGCGAAGGTCTGCGAGGTCAGGCGAGCGAGGATCTCGAGGCCCATACCTGCGTAGTTGGTGCTGACGCCGGGAATTCCCGACGGCTGGTCGTACGGGCCGGTCGTACCGCTACCACTCGAGACGTACAGGCTGACGCCCTTGAGCTTCTCGGCGAGCGCATACGGATCGTGTGCAGCCCACTGTGCGTTGGACGGCGGTCCCCACATCGCGGCGGAGTTGTATCCACCGGCGTCGGTCATCGCGAACTGGATTGCCTGAGGCATGCCGAGCGAGGTGGTGGTGAGGATGCCGGACAGCGAAGCCGCGAACTTGAAGAAGCCGGGGTTTCGCGCCGTGAGGAACATCGCGGACGTTCCGCCCATCGACAGTCCGACTACTCCGCGCGTCTGCGTGGTCCGCCAGTCCTTTTCGAGGATCGGGGGCAGTTCCTTGGTCAGGAACGTCTCCCACTGGTAGTTCTTGCCGTTGTCGGGCTCGAGCCAGTCGGAGTAGAAGCTGGACTGCCCGCCGACGGGAAGAATGACGTTGACGTTCTTGTCCGCGTAGAAGGACTCGGCGTCGGTTTCGTAGGTCCAGGCGTTCTCGTTGTCGGTCGCGCGGAGACCGTCGAGCATCCAGACCGAGGGGAAGCTGGCCGACGGATTGACGTTCCAATCGCGAGCCAAGAGGATCTGCACCTGAATCGGGGTGCCCATCGCGGGAGAGTTCACCCACAGCGCGACACGACGCTCACTGAGCCAGTCGACCTTCGTGACCGCTGCGCCGGTGGGGTTCTGGGTCACGGCCGGTGCGGCCTGAGCAGGTGCCGGCGCGGCTGCCGCGGTTCCGGCCGTCGTCAAGCCCGCGGCGATCGGCAGTACCAGCATCGCTGCCAGTGCGCCGACGACCTTTGTCCGGAAGGTTGCCCGGGACCGGCGACGGTCCTCCGTGGCAAGGCCTACTCGCATGAGCTCACTCTCTTTCCTTACGTTCGGTCCGCGCGTCGATCGTGTAGCCGCCTGAGCAGCCAGACCCCCGTTGAAACTATTTCTACACGCAAACGATCCCCGCTTGGGGTAGCCGCGCTGTTACTGGTGGTGCAATTGTTACTGACCTCAGGCGATCGTGCAGCGCCTGAATACACAAGTGCCGTCCCGGTTTCCCTTGGAGGGAGTCCGGAACGGCACTGGTGAAGTGACTAGGTCACGGGATGGCGCACGATCACCAAGCGTTCATGGTGTCGAGGATCTGGCCGCGAGCCTTCCACAGCTCTGCCGACCAGTACGGCCACGAGTGCGTGCCGTTGGACGGGAAGCTGTAGGTGGCCGGGATACCCAGCGAGTTCATGCGGATCTGGAATGCACGGGTGTTGACCAGGGCGAGAGCTTCGAGGCCCATGCCGTTAGCCGTGTTGTAGTAATCGATCGGTGCGCGCGGGTGGTCGTATTCACCGGGCAGGCCGCTTGCCGACGAGATGTACATCGACAGGCCCTGCAGACGCGGTGCGAAGACGAACGGGTCGTTGCGCAGCCAGGACGGGCTCCACGGCGGTCCCCACATGGAGTCGACGTTGAAGCGACCGGCATCGAGCATTGCGACGCGGATTGCCTCGCGCATGCCGGGAGCCGAGATGTTCAGGTAGCCCGACAGCGAGCCGGCGAACTTGAACTGGTCACGGTGGTAAGCAGCCAGCGTCAGAGCAGCGCTGCCACCCATCGAGAGACCGAGAACCGCGTTGTTGTTCGGCGAGACGCCGTAGTTCGCGAGGAAGTTGGGGAGTTCCTGCGTGAGGAACGTTTCCCACTTGTACGTGATCTGCTGACCGTTGAAGTTCGACGGTGCATACCAGTCGCTGTAGAAGCTGGACTCGCCGCCGACGGGCATCACGAGGGTGATGTTGTCGTTGCGGTACTGGTCCATCGCGTTGGTCTCGAAGCTCCACGCGTTGGCGTCGTTGCGCGCACGCAGGCCGTCGAGGAGGTAGAGGGCAGCGTTTCCGCCGCGTGCGGCCCACTGGACCTGGACCTTGATGTTGCCCATCGAGGAGGGCACCCACAGCTCGTCGTATCCGCCGGAGGGGGCGGTGTGGCTGGGAGCAGTGTGCGCGGGCGCAGCAGAGGCGACAGCACTACCGGCAACTCCTGCAGCAAGGGGTAGCACAAGTGCTGCGGCACCGATGGCCAACGCTCGGTGCTTGAGGCGCTGGGTCAGCCTCTTTCTGGCAAAACGCATGGATACTGCTCTCTCTCTTCGTCTGCGGCACTCACTCGGTGGAGTGGCTCCGGCGGATTCCGTCGGGGAACAGGCTTTTCTGCCAGCCCGAACAAGTTCGGGTCGGCAGCGGACCTCTTCCAAGTCACACTGCGCTCGCTGGACTTTATGTCACAGGTTCAGCTGTGACAAATAGACAGACCGTTACGTCTCAGTCCGCGGGCGACGCCGTCATCACCCGCAGGGAGTGATTCAGGTTAGGTGAATCGTCTTCGAGTACATCGTGGCCAATCGATTCGGTGTTACTGAATCGAAATATTCAAACCTTCAACCGTCGGTGATGCTGATCACATCACTTGGGTGGCTCCGGCGGAACGAGCCCGCAACGTTCCAATTCGTAGGCCGGAACCCGGTCGAATCGGTACTTCGCGAAGTCGAAAGCCTGCTGGAAGTTCTGTTTGAATCTGGCCCAGGTCAGCTCGGAGCGATACGACGTGAGCAGCTCCTGCGTTTCCGGGCACGTGATCGCCAGCTTCGCGTCGGCAACCCAGTCCTCGTCGAGGAAGAACGGCAGCCACGGGCGAACGTCGATCATTCCGGTATCCGCGACCACCCAGTCCGGGTAAAGGTTCTTGTCGTGCCCGATCCGGCCGTCTTCGAGGCGCTCGGTGTGTGCTGCCAGGGGGTACGCCAGCCCCATCTGATCGAGCACCCGAACGTCGAGGCCCACGTTCATGCTCGTCATTCCGAGGTTGAGGAAGAAGACGACGTGCTCGGCAGGCTCCTCGAGCGGCCCTGGCGGTGGGACGACGAACCAGGAGTCGTAACTCGCCGACGGCAACAGCAGCCCACCCTCCGGAGTCCGCGCGATGGTCTCCACCATGGCACGCATTCGCGGATAGTCGAGGTAGTCCTCGGCAAGAATCGGGTGCTTGTGACCGGTGTTGAGTGCATAGAACGCACGCTCGTCGACGATTCCCGAGCGACCCACCACGGAGCCTTCCGGCATGCCCGTCGTGTTTGCAGCGAAGAAGGCCCAGATGATCGTGCCGATCCACAGCACCGCCGAGACTCCGAAGATCGCGGTGTCGCGGTTACTTCCGAACGCTGCCCGCGCCGGAACCCGCAACGGAATAACCGCGACCGGGATGAGCAGGCAGAACAACACCGGCAACAGGACGCGGCCGTGCATGAAGTCGCCGCCGACGCGTAGCGAATAGATCCCGAGGATCAGCCCACTGCCGAGGATGAACGTGACGACGGCCCGCGGCGTGCGCAGAAACTGCTGAAAGCGCTGCCACAGCGAGCGTGCGGGTTGATCGGTGGCGGTAGCAGGTGCGTCCGCTCGGCTTCGCCACACGAGCAGCAGCGCGCCGATGAGCAGGAACAGCAGCGGCAGCCAGAGCAGGTACGGCCCGACGAGGTTCCACAGGTACGCAAAACCCTGCGCCCACTTCGCGCCACCGGCGTCCTTCGACACCGCGGTGTTCGGGTACGGCAGGGCGTAATAGCCCATTCGCCAGATCTGATAGCCCACCGGCACAAGTCCGGCGACTACCACGATCAGTGCGCGAATCTTCCAGGTCAGGCCTGCGGAGAGAACGATCATCATCAACGCGGCAGCACCGGGAATTGCCATCTCGGGTCGAACCAATGGTCCGAGGCCTGCCACGAACGAGAGAGTCAGGATCGACGCCGTGGACGGCGTCGACGCCTGCGCCCACCGAACGAGCAGTAGCCACAGGAGCGCGATCCAGAAGATCACCAAGCAAGTCTCGAGCCCGGAAGTGGCGAAATCTCGCGCAGGCGGAACCGCGATGTAGACGAGAACACCTGCCGGTACCAGCAGGATCGTTCCGCCCGCCGACGGCCGAACGCCTCGGTACAGACGACCGGTGCCGAGCATCGCCAGCACGACGGCAGCAGTCGAGAGTACGAGCGCGATCGTCAGAACGACGTATTCGAGGCGGATCTGCGTGAGCCAACTGAACGCGTAGACGATGTATGTCCACGCGGTACTCGTGTTCGCCTCGACACGCTCCCCCGCATTGAAGACCGGGCCGTTCCCCGCGAGCAGGTTGCGGACGGTTCGCAAGACGATGAGTCCGTCGTCGGCGATCCAGCGACGCTCCCACGCCCCCCAGAACATGAGGGCAGCAGCAAGCACCACCCCGCCGAGAAAAACTCCTCGACTGAGGGTGGTGCGATTCGCCGCAGTGTCGACGTGCGGGTCGGCCTCGGTGCGTGGCTCAGACGAGGTAGACAGCGACACCCACTACTCCGATCCACGCAATCGCGAGGAGTTGCAGCACCCGGTCACCGAGCGCGATCTCCTCAGGCTCTCCGGCTTCGCCGCCGTCGACGTCCACCGCGTATCGCAGCACCGCGATGGTGAAAGGCACCATCGAGATGGCATACCAGTTGGTGCCCTTGATGGCGTCCTGTTGGAACGCCCACAGTCCGTAGCAGAGGACCAGCGTCGTCGCTGCCATCGTCCACACGAAACGCAGGTACGTCATCGTGTAGCTCTCGAGGGACTTACGGATCTTCGCGCCGGTCTTCTCGGCCAACTGCAGTTCGGCGTAGCGCTTGCCTGCCGCCATGAAGAGTGAGCCGAACGCCATCATCAGCAGGAACCACTGCGAGAGATCGATCTCGGCGGCAACGCCACCGGCGATCGCTCGAAGCAGGAAGCCGGACGAGACGATGCAGATGTCGATGACGGCCTGATGCTTGAGACCGAAGCAGTAGGCGAGCTGGATGACGATGTACACGCCCATGACCACGGCGAGTTGCCAGTTGGCCAGGAAGGACAGCCCGATCGCACCGGCAAGCAGCACGACTGCCATGCCGTAGGCGATGTTGACGGGTAGAACTCCGGCCGCGATGGGACGGAATCGCTTCGTGGGGTGAGCACGGTCGGCTTCGACATCCATCGCGTCGTTGACGAGGTAGATGCCCGATGCCGCCATGCAGAACACGACGAACGCCAGCGCGACGGGCAGGAGCACGTCGGCTTCGGTGGCGGTTCCGGCCGCGATGGGCGCTGCCAGCACAAGGACGTTCTTGACCCACTGACGTGGGCGAAGCGCCTTGACGATGCCGGCGGGCAGGGACTTCGGGGGTCCGCTGACCGTAGCCGGTTCCTCGCTCATTTATCTCCACATTTCTGTTCGGCTCTGGCTTCTTCGACCCGGCGAACTACCGCCGCGGATGCGGCTCCCAGTGCCGCTCCGGCGAGTACGTCGGTCGGGTAGTGAACTCCCAGGACCAGACGCGAGAGCATCATCGGGGGCACCAGCAACGCCGGTAAGGGTAGCCCGGTGAGTCGACCGATCAGCACAGCCGCCGCCGTCGTCGACGTCGCGTGTGACGACGGGAAGCTGAGCTTGCTCGGTGTCGAGACGTTGACCTGCACCGAAGGGTCGGAAGGTCGCTTGCGCCTGACGACTCGTTTGATCACCACGGAGGCGGCGTGTGCACCGAATGCGCCGACGGCTGCTCCGGCCCACTCACGTCGACGCGGCTTGTCCACAGCAGCTCCGACGGCAGCGATCGCGATCCACCCGAGGGAGTGCTCACCGAAGTGAGACATACCGCGGGCGACCTTGACGGCTCCCGGCAGCTGCCCGACGGTCGATTGAATTCCGGCCAGAATCTGTACTTCAGGAGATGCCGAAGACACGTTCCCACCTTTCCGTGCTGGTCAGTGAAGGAACGGCGTCCTGGTACTGCTTCTTGAGTTCAGGGAAACGCGCGGCGAGTTCGCGGCGCAAACGCATGGCTTCCTTGAGCAGTTCGAGTGCCTGCTTGGGGTTGCGCTTGCGGTAGACGACGCCGCGGCCGTCGGCGGTGGTGACGGTGACGCCGTCGACCTGCGAGAGCAGGTACCACCTGGCGTCGATGGTCGGCACGTTGAGCTGAGGACGCTCGTGATGCTCAGGGTGCGCAGGCTTGAGGTTGTGTACCACGGCCTTGCCGACGCGGACGATCTTGGCGACGGGGTTGGTCGGCGCGCTGACGTCCCCGACCTCGGCGCCGGAGGGCAGCGGTAGTGCGGTTGCCGAGGGCACCACGACGGCGTCGGGGTACTCCTTGCGCTGGGCATGGACCTCACCGAGTGCGGTGGGCAGCATGTTCGCGACGTGTTCCGGTCCGGCAAGGAAGTCCGCGATGGCCTTGTTCTGGATCGCAACGGTGGAGTACTCGAGGCACAGCAGGTGCTTGAGAGTCGCCTTCACCGTGTTGACGACAAGGCCGCGGCCGTTGCCCGGCATATGGAGCGCGGCCACCACCAGACGGTTTCGGAGGTGGAAGTACGCCTGCCAGTCGATGGCGTCGTCCTTGTCGCTCCACGCCATGTGCCAGATCGCGGCACCGGGCAGCGTGACGGTCGGGTATCCGGCTTCCTTTGCGCGCAAACCGTATTCGCAGTCGTCCCACTTGATGAACAGTGGCAGCGGCTGCTTGAGCTCTTCCGCGACCTGGCGCGGGATCATGCACATCCACCAGCCGTTGAAGTCGACGTCGATGCGACGGTGCAGCAGTTTCGAATCTCGCAGCGAATTCTTGGAGAAGTCGTGGTCGTATTCGACGTTCGGCGCCGCAGACCACATGAAGATCCCGCGGTTGACCACTTCACCCATCACATGAAGGTGGCTGCGTTCCTGCAGGTTGAGCATCTGCCCACCCACCAGCATCGGCGACTTCGCGAAGCGCGAGAAAGCAAGCGCGCGAAGGATCGAGTCGGGTTCGATCTCGATGTCGTCGTCCATGAACAGGATGTGCTGGCACTGCGTGGTCTTGAGTGCCTCGTACATGATTCGGCTGTATCCACCGGAGCCGCCGAGGTTGCCCTGATCGTGAATGGCGAGCCGATCACCAAGTGCTGCAGCAGCTTCGGCGAACCCGGGCTCGTCACGCACCTTGCGGGTGCCCTGGTCCGGCATGATGACGGCCTTGATCACGTCGGACACCAGAGGATCCGAGGACAATGCAGCCAGCGCCTTGACAGCGTCGGTCGGGCGATTGAACGTCGGAATACCAACGGCAACAGTCGCTTCGCCGGGCGCCTCGACGGGCGCGTACCAGCCGCCGCTCTCGACGACGACGGCCGTATCGGTGGTGATGTCGAACCAGATCCAGCCACCGTCCTCGAACGGCGCCAGTTCCACCTCGAACTCGACCGCGGCATCGCCGTCGGCAAATTCCTTGCCTTCCACGTGAATTCGCGAAGAGTCCGCCTTGGAACGGTAGACATCCACGCGGCCGTGTCCGGACAGTTCGAGTCGAAGGACCACAGATTTCAGAATGGACCAGCGGCGCCAGTAGCTGGCGGGGAACGCGTTGAAGTACGTGGCGAACGAGACCTCGGTCTCGGCGCCGAGCGCGACGGACGTCCGCGAGGTGGAGTGAGCCCGACGACTGTTGGTCGAAGCTTCCTCCAAGTACAGCGTGCGGACGTCGAGAGGTTCGCCGGCGCGGGGAAGGATGATCCGGGAGAGCAGGGACTTGCCGAGGTAGGTCACCTCGTCGCCGGTGACGACTTCTTCGCCTTCGAGTAGATGACGTGCGTTCATTCGCTCTCCCCTGCCAATTCCGCACCCGTTTCGAGATGCGGGCGCAGGGTGTTCTCGAACATCGTCAGTGCGCTGGCGATCGCCATGTGCATGTCCAGGTACTGGTAGGTGCCGAGACGCCCGCCGAAGAGGACCTTGTTCTCCGCGGTCTCCTTCTTGGCGCGGGAGCGGTACGCGGAGAGCTTCTCGCGATCCTCGGGCGTGTTGATCGGGTAGTACGGCTCGTCCTTCGCCTCCGCGGCACGTGAGAACTCACGCATGATGACGGTCTTGTCGGTCGGGTACTCGCGCTCGGGGTGGAAGTGACGGAACTCGTGGATGCGGGTGAACGGCACGTCCGCATCGTTGTAGTTCATGACCGGTGTGCCCTGGAAGTCTCCGGTGGGCAAAACCTCGGTCTCGAAATCGAGGGTGCGCCATCCGAGTGCACCTTCGGAGTAGTCGAAGTAGCGGTCGAGCGGGCCCGTGTAGATGACGGGTGCGTCGGGGCTCGCGGTGCGCAGTTCGTCGCGAACGTCGAAGTAATCGGTGTCGAGGCGGACCTCGATCTTCGGATCCTTTGCCATGTTCTCGAGCCACGCCGTGTAGCCGTCGACGGGCAGGCCCTCGTACGTGTCGTTGAAGTAGCGGTTGTCGAAGTTGTAGCGGACCGGCAGGCGGCTGATGTTCGCCGCGGGCAGCTCGGTGGGGTCGGTCTGCCACTGCTTTGCCGTGTAGTCACGCACAAATGCTTCGTAGAGCGGGCGTCCGATCAGGGAGATCGCCTTCTCTTCGAGGTTGGAGGCATCCTTCGAATCGATCTCGCTGGACTGCTCGGCGATGAGGGCCCGTGCCTCTTCGGGAGTGAAGTACCGACCGAAGAACTGCGACACGAGGCCGAGGCCCATCGGGAACTGGTACGCCTGTCCCTTGTGCAGCGCGAAGACGCGGTGCTGGTAGTTCGTGAACTCCGTGAACTGGGTGACGTAGTCCCAGACCTTCTTGTTGGAGGTGTGGAACAGGTGGGCACCGTACTTGTGGACCTCGATGCCGGTCTCCGGCTCAGCCTCCGAGTATGCGTTCCCCCCCAGGTGGTGACGGCGGTCCAACACCAGCACACGCTTACCCAGCTGGGTAGCGGCACGCTCGGCGATGGTCAGCCCGAAGAATCCCGAACCGACGACGATCAGGTCGTACTGGGCACGGGCGGTCTCTGAATTTGCAGCGGTCACGATGAACCAGGGTATCGGACCTGTTCGGACGCCGAGGGTTGGATGCGTCACCAGGGACGATGCCGCAAGTCAGGACGTTGCAAGACCGATCAGACCGGAAGCACTCGGTGCACCGCTCGAATCGAATTCGATGGTGATCGGTTCGTCGACGGGGAAGTGTGCGGGAAGTAGAAGCAGTCCCTCCGACGCGCAGCGTTCGAGAAGTTCGCGGCGGGTGACCCTGGCGATCTCGGGATCGGCGTCGCCGCCCTGGCTGAGGTCCGGGTACAGAAACTGGATCGGATGGTGGATCACGTCGCCGGAGATGACGGCGCCGCCGTCGGCAGTGCGGATCTCGATCACGACGTGGCCCGGCGTGTGGCCGGGCGCGCTGCGCACGACGACGCGTGTGCCTTCGGACTCGGCCAGAACGTGGCCGTCGTCGACCGCCTCCCACTTCGCCCCGTCCAGAACGGGACGGACGCTGTCCTCGAAGGTCTGCGCCAGATCCGAGACCACTCCTTCGTGTGGACCGTCGGCGGCGAGTTTTTCGAGCGCGGCCAGTTCGGTGCGGTCGAAAATGTAGGTCGCGCGGGGAAAGGTGGGCCGCCAGGTTTCGGCCTCGAGGTTGGTGTTCCAACCACAATGATCGGGGTGCAGATGTGTGCTGACCACCAGATCGACGTCGTCCACGTCGACGCCGGTGTCGGCGAAGCGCGAGAGGTAGTCGGTACCGAACATGTGGTGCGGCAGGAGGTTCGGCCGGTGCTTGCTGTTCCCGTTGCCGGTGTCGACGACGATGGCCTTGCCGCCGATCTCCACCAGGTAGGTGTGGATGGCAAGTACGAGGTCACCGCTACCCGCGTCGAAGAACTCCGGTGTCAGCCGCGCCGACGCGTCCTCGATCTCCGCATCACCCGCGTGCGGAAAAAGCTCTCGCGGCGGGAACGGCCAGTGCGCCAACTCCGTCAGTTGGGTGACGCGCGCCGATCCGACGTCGATGGTGAAGCTCATCAGTGATTGCCTTCCGAACAGCTCGATCCCGCTTGTAGGCACACACAAAGGCACCCACCGAAATGCTCGGTGGGTGCCTGGTCGGTGTCAATGGTTTTCGACGCCGGTGATCAAAGACTCTTCGCGATGATGCCCTTCATCACTTCGTTGGCGCCGGCGTAGATCTTCTGGACGCGGGAGTCCTCGTACATGCGCGCGATCGGGTATTCACGCATGTAGCCGTATCCGCCGTAGAGCTGCACGCACCGGTCGACGACGGCGCACTGCTGTTCGGTGAGCCAGTACTTGACCATCGCGGCGTCTGCGCCGTCCAGCTCGCCGTTGAGGTGATCCTCGATGCAGTTGTCGAGGAAGACACGGCAGGTGCGCGCGATCGTCTGGCACTCGGCCAGCTCGAAGGCGGTGTTCTGGAACTCGAAGAGGCTGTGCCCGAACGCTTGACGCGCCTTGGTGTACGCGACGGTCTCCTCGACGGCACGCTCGATGGTGCCGATGGCCTGCGCGCCGATGATGAGACGCTCCTGCACCAGCTGCGCCATCAACTGACCGAAACCGAGCCCCTCGGACTCGCCGAGGAGGTTCGAGACGGGAACGCGAACATCGGTGAAGGACAGCTCCGACGTATCGGCGCCGTGCTGACCGACTTTGTCGAGGACGCGGCCGACCGCAAAGCCTTCGCAGTCACGCAGATCCACGATCAGGAGCGAGACACCCTTGGCGCCCGCCTTGGGATCGGTCTTGACGGCAAGCACGATCATGTCTGCGCTGCCACCGTTGGTGATGAAGGTCTTCGACCCGTTCACGACGTAGTGGTCACCGTCGCGGGTCGCGGACGTGGTGATGGCCTTGAGGTCGGAACCTGTTCCCGGCTCGGTCATTCCGATGGCGCCGAGGATCTCGCCCGTCGCCATACCTGGCAGCCAGGCCTTCTTCTGCTCTTCGCTTCCGTACTCGAGCACGTAGTGGGCGACGATGCCACTGTGCACGGAGTTCCCGAGTGCATAGTCCCCGCAGTAGCCCTGCGCCTCGAAGACTGCAAGATCGTGCGCGAAAGTTCCACCGCCCCCGCCGTATTCCTCGGGAATCGAGCAGCACAGCAGGCCGAGCTTGCCGGCTTCGAGCCACACGGACCGGTCGACGCGATGCTGAGCGTCCCACTGCTCACGCTTGGCGATCAGTTCACGATCGAAGAAACCACGGGCCAGTTCGGCTACTGCGGTGATCTCGTCGTCATGCCACGACGGCTTGCGCTTGGTCGCCATGATCAGACCCGCTTCAGCAGGGCAGCGAGTGCCTGACCGCCGCCGATGCACATGGTGACGATGCCGAATTCGAGGTCGCGACGGACCATGTCGCGGGCGGCGCGCAGGGTCAGGATGGCTCCGGTGGCGCCGACCGGGTGGCCGAGGGCGATTGCTCCGCCGTACGGGTTGGTCTTCTCCGGATCCAGGCCACTGTCACGGATGACGGCGATGGCCTGCGAAGCAAAGGCCTCGTTGACCTCGGCGGTGCCGATGTCGGACGGCTTCAATCCTGTTTGCGCAAAAAGCTTTTCGAGAGCGAGCACGGGAGCGTAGCCCATCAGGCCGGGCTCCATGGCTGCCGTCGTGACGGTTTCGAGCGTGACCAGTCCGGTGAGGCCGCGCTTGGCTGCCTCGGTTCCTGTAGCGAGGACGAGTGCGCCGGCGCCGTCGTTGATGCCCGACGCGTTACCGGCGGTGACGGATCCGCCCTCTTCGAATGCGGGGCGCAGCTTGGCGAGGGTTTCGACAGTGGTTCCGGGCTTGGGGTGCTCGTCTTCGGTGACGGTGACGGAGCGCCGACCACCGGTCTCGACGGGAGTGATCTCCTCGGCGAATGCTGCCTTGGCTGCGTCGGTAGCAGCGCGGCGCTGAGATTCCACGGCGAACTCGTCCTGCTGCTCGCGGCTGACGCCGTACTTGCGGGCGACGGCTTCGGCGGTGCGGCCCATATGAGCCTTGCTGAACGGGTCGGTGAGCATGGCGACGGTGCCGTCGACGAGGCTGCGATCGCCGAGCTTGTAGCCCGAGCGGGCGGCGAAGTCGTAGAACGGCATGCGGGACATGCTCTCGTCGCCGCCGGCGAGGGTGATGGCAGCTGCGCCCCAGCGCATCTGCATCGCCGCCGACCACACGGCCTGCAGGCCGCTGCCACAGAGGCGGTTGACGGTGTAGGCGGGAACGTTCTCGGGCAGTCCAGCGGCGATGCCCACGCGGCGTGCGTTGTAGGCGTCGGGGCCGACCTGGCCGATGCAGCCCATGACGACCTCGTCGATGTCTTCGGGTGCAACGCCGGCGCGGCTCAGCGCGGCCTTGGCTGCTGCGGCACCCAGCTCGTGTGCGGGTACGTCCTTGAAGACGCCGCCGAAGCTACCGACGGGGGTCCTGGCCCCGTCGACGATGACGATCGGTTCGGGTGTGGTCATGATTGTCCCCATCTGCTGTGCTCACGTCGATTTCTCTGTCCGTGGCCGATACTAGGACATCTAAGTATCTCGCAGATGGGGACGTTGGTGTCAGGGTGTGGGAGCGCTCTCGGACACGGGTACAACCTCGGCGTCGGCGCCTTCGGCGTCCTCGGTCTCTTTGTGGTTCCGGTATCGGTAGAGCCCGATGCCCACGAGGATCGCTGCGAGCCCCAGGGACACGATCATCTGGCTGCGCGTCGAGTCCAGGGTGAGCATGCCGATGCAGAGCGCGATGATGGCGGCGATCGTCGCGTAGGTCAGGTACGGGAAGAACCACATCTTGAGTTCCAGCTCCTGGCCGGAAGCTTCGAGCTTGCGGCGGGTGCGCAGCTGGGACACCGAGATGACGAGCCAGACGAACAGTGCGATCGCACCGGAGGAGTTGACCAGGAACAGGAAGACCTTGTCCGGGGAGAGGTAGTTCATGCCGACGGTCAGGAAGCCGACGATCGTCGAGACCAGGACAGCGCGCATCGGGACGCCGGTCTTCTCGATACGTGAGAGCGACTTGGGGGCGTCGCCGCGGCCGGCGAGAGAGAAGATCATGCGGCTCGCGGTGTAGAGACCGGAGTTGAGGCAGGACAGAACCGACGTGAGGACGACGACGTCCATGATGTTGCCCGCGGCCGGAATGCCGTAGGAGTCCATGACGGCGACGTACGGGCTGAGCGCGACCGATGCGCTGTCCCAGGGAAGCAGGGTGACGACCACCGCGATCGAGCCGATGTAGAAGATGAGAATTCGCCAGACGACGGACTTGACGGCAGCGCGAACAGCTTCGAGCGGGTTGGCCGATTCACCGGCGGCGATGGTGGCGATTTCGGCGCCGAAGAACGAGAACACGACCACAAGGACTGCGGCGAGCATGGCTCCTGTTCCGTTCGGCAGGAAACCGCCGTGACCGGTCAGGTTGGTCATTCCCGGTGCTTCGACGCCGGGCATCCATCCGCAGATCGCCACGATGCCCATGCCGAGGAACGCGATGATGGCGACGACCTTGATGGAAGCGAACCAGAACTCGAACTCGCCGAACGACTTGACCGAGATGATGTTGGTCAGCGTCAGCACGATCATCAGAATCAGAGCCCAGGTCCACTGGGGAACGCCGGGAACCCAACGATTCATGATGAGGGCACCGGCGGTGGCCTCGATGCCCAGCACGATGATCCAGAACCACGCGTACAGCCAGCCGATCGAGAAGCCCGCCCAGCGGCCGATGGCCTTGTCGGCGTACGACGAGAACGAGCCGGTTTCCGGCGACGCTGCCGACATCTCGCCGAGCATGCGCATCACGAGGATGACGACTACGCCGGCCAACGCGTAGGAAACCAGGACACCCGGTCCCGTCTCCTGGATCGCCACACCGGAGCCGACGAACAGTCCGGCGCCGATGACGCCCGCGATCGCAATCATCGACAGATGCCGCTTCTTCAGCGTGTGCTGAAGTGCCGGCTGGTCTGTACTGGACATCAGTACTCCTTGTGGGCTGTTCGGGACGTGGATCTCGGTGACGCTCTTCTGGAGCGCATTTTCGATAGCGCCAGTGTCGGACCTTCGGCAAGCTCGCGTCAGGCTCCACTTTGTACAAACGTGACCGCAGGCACTACAAAGTGGCGAGTTCGAGGTGTCAGACTGGACCCATGCCCATCACGCTCCGCCAGCTTTGTGCGACCGAACAGTTCGGCCTTCGCGTCCTGGCTGGGCACGACCAGCTCGATCGCACCCTGACCTGGGCACATGTCTCCGAACTTCCCGACCCGACGCCCTTCCTCGACGGCGGCGAACTACTACTCATCACCGGGGTGTCGCTACCGACGACGGCCGCGGAAACAACGCGATTCGTACGGACCCTGGTGGCGGCCGGAATTGCCGGAATCGGTTTCGGAACCGGCCTCGGATACGAGCAGGCGCCGCAGACTCTGGTGGATGCGGCCACCCGTTTCAGTGTGCCCCTACTCGACGTCCCATTGCGAACACCTTTCATCGCCCTGACCAAAGCGGTGTCGAAGGCGCAATCCGACGACGACATGAAAGCGCTGCGCAGCAACTACCAGAGCCTTCGGCGACTACTTCAAGCTGCAGTGACGGTCAACGGCACCCGGGCAGTCGTACGACGGGTGGCGGAATTGATCGGCGGATGGGCGGCCCTGCTGGACTCGGCCGGCCATACCGTCGAGATCTCACACACCGCTGCTGCCGCAGGAATCGAGCGAACGGCTCCCGAGCGCGACGCCCGCCCGATGGAAGTCAGTTTCCTCACGAGTGAGAACGAGGACGTCATCTCGCACCCATTGATGACGTCGAGGGGAAAGCTGATGGGGTATCTCGTCGCCGGCTGCCCCGGCGCCGTCGGCTCTCTGAATCAGGGCATCGTCATCGCCGCCGCGTCTCTGCTCACGTTGATGACGGCTCGAACCCGAGATGCGCAGTTGACGATGAACCACTTGCGTACCGTGGCGATGCATCAGCTGTTCGAAGGACAGAATGCGCTCGCCCGCAACATCTCCGGGGAACTGTGGGGAGGATTTCCGGTCGAACCTTTCCAGGTCTTCCACGTAGCGGGCCCGAGTGGCCTGCTCGAGAGCGTGTCCGTCTCACTGCTCGACGGTCTCAGCCGCGATCTGGCGTTCGGCATCACCGACGGAGCGTTGATCGCCGTCGTCTCGGCTACCGACAGCGGGCGAATCCTCGCCCGTGTCAACGAAATCGACGTAACCGTCGGCGTGTCGGACATGCTGTGGTGGGACGATCTCTCGCGCGCCAGACGCCAAGCCGCGCAGGCAGCAGCCGAGGCCGGCGCCCGCAACCTGCCTTCGATGCGGTTCGCCGAACTCTCGGAGAGCGGATTGTCCGCGTTTCTCGATCAGGATCGCTCGACGGCATTCGCGGCGGCACACTTGCGCCCGCTTCTGGAAGCGAAGGGCGGTAGCGATCTCTACCGAACCTTGGCCATGTGGTTGGCACACAACGGCGTGGGCGACGCCGCAGCCACAGCGCTGAATATTCATCGGCATACGTTGCGCAGCAGACTCGCTCGGATCGAGAGTCTTCTCCAACTGGACCTCGGCTCCCCCACGGAACGTGCGGAGTTGTGGCTCGAGTACCGCTTGCTCGGCGACGCTCCGACCATCTGACCGACAACCAATGAGCCCTGAACGACCTGAAGGGCCTCCGCCGGGTTACGGCAGAGACCCTTCAGAGTCGATACGTGCGAGTCGCTACCGACCGACCTTCCCCTAGCTTCCGCCCGTCGGTATCCACTCGCGGAGCACGTTGGCATCAACTACCTGCGCACCCAAAACCTTTGTCCAGATGATGGTTCCGTTTTCGTAGACACGGAAAGTGCCTGCTTCGGAGGGCAACTGCATCTCCGGGCCGGCAGGAGCACCGAGAGAGCCGCTTTCACCGCCGAGCTCCCGATACTTCTTCTCGATCTGCGTCTCCGTAACCGTACCCGATGGATCGTCGGATGGCGAATTGGATTCCGGCACTGTCGATTCCGAATCCGGTGCCACTACCACACCAGCGCCGTCGCCGACGGTAAACCAGTCCGATTTCAGGCCGAGTTTCTGACGGAACTGCATTCCGGTGGCGCCAACAGTTGCATCTGTTCCGACCACCTCGACTGCCGTCACTCGCCCGCCGTCGGTACCGAATCCGTTGCGCGAGAGAATCTTGAGCGATTGCAGCTCGCCCACATCGAAGGCGTCCGCAATCTCACCCGCGGTCAGATTCACTGTCCAGTCGTGATTGGGCGAAAGGGCGTCACCGAGATCCTCGACGGCCGGGAATTCACCGCCGGAGCTGTAACCTCCTGTGGACGAAGAGAATTCGGTGGCAACAATCTTGCCGTCACGCGACAGAACGGCGCCGGCGGTGGACCGAACGGCTTCAGTGGTCCGGGGATCTTCCTTGCCAGCTCCGCCGTAGACCTGGCAGTCCTGAGTGTCGCACGTGTCGGCGTACGAGCTGCGATGCTCGGTCGCAGCGTACGAGCGCGCCGCCACGGCTTGCGCCCGTAGTGCTTCGGCCCCACCGGAATCGGCCCATTCGGCTTTCGCCTCGACCGGCACCACGCCGAGCAGGTAGTCCTCCATGTCGAGGAGATTGACCGTCCGAGCCGAGCCGTTGTCGAGCACTACGCCGAGGGCGCCGCGATAGGGCGCGTCGTTGTTGCACAGCTTCAGGAACTGGTCGGCGGGTCGATCGGGACTGAGATCCACAGGATCCACCCACGGATGCTCGGTGACCGCTTCCCAGACAACCCCGCCACCACACCCGCTGGTGACAACCACCTGCGCACCGCCACCGGGCAGTGCAGTGAGATGGGCAGCCTCGCCCGGCGCGGTGCGCTGACCGTTGACCACGAGGCCGGCGTCGGAGTAGACGTCGAGCGTCGAGTTGTCCTGGGCTGTGAGCCGCACACTCATCTGGGCGGGCGGCAAGGAGTCCAGGACGGTTCCGCCGTAGTAGTGACTGAGGATTCGCTCGCCGGACCAGCCGTCGTTCTTGGCGTAGCCGTAAGCGCCCCACTGCCCCATTCCGCGGCCGTGTCCGTTGCCATGACCGGAGAGCGTGAATTGTGTATCGGCGGCGACGGCGTGCAGGATCGACGGCTCGTCAGCGCGGATTTGCGTGAAACCTCCGATCGCGACGCCGAGCGCAAGAGCCGGAACGAGACCGAGGACCGAGACCCGCATCAGCGAGGTTCGCCTCCCGGGTCCGCCCACCAGAAAGCGACCTGCGCGACCGGACACAGGCTTCTTACCTGCAGTTCCGCTTCTTCCGCTTCTCGCCATCAATGCTCTCCTCATCGCTACCGGCCTCACGAGTCCGCGAAGTCGGTACTTCGCGCGCAGGCCAGTCCACAACGATTTAACTAAAGTCTCACCCTAAGGTTGAGCGTTATGGACTTTTGTGACTAGTGTGGCAAGAGTGTTTGGAGTTAGCAACACCAGTCACACGAGTCACATCAGCATCACGAGTTGCAGACGTACGCGTCCGAAAACTGGAGTTCAACCCCAGAACATGGCATCCGACCTGCTCGGATCCGGTTTTGAAGGATTCCGTTCACGGCCGTCATCGGCCCTGAAGTTCGCTCGCAAGTAACTACAACCGAGGAGTAATCCCTTGCCACACCGTCGACCGAAGCCCTCGCTCGTACTCGGGGCTGTAGCCGCAGTGGCTGTCGCAAGTCCTTTTGCGGTCTACGGCTTCACGAGCACTACGTCCGATGTACGTTCCGCGAACGAAACGACGTCAGTAGCAGTGCCGACCCAGATCGCAGAGGTGCTCCTCGCGTCGGTGCCCGACATCATCATTCCGGTCAAGGAGCTGACCGGTCTCGATCTCCCCGACATCAACCTGGGCGATCTCAGAAACCTCAAGCTCCCGACCGAAATCCCGCTACCTCCAGGGATCACGTTGCCGACCGAGCTCTTCCCGGCACCCGCTGCTCCCGGTGCTCCGACCGAAACCGCTCCGGTCCCTTCCGAGGAAGAGCCAGGTGCCGTGGTCAAGGAAGTCACCCGCGACACTCCGTTCAGCATGGTCGCGTTGACCTCGGACACGCTCGCCTCGGCGCAGTCCAAGGTCCGCGCCCTGGCCGAGGACGGCACCTGGGGTCCGTGGTTCACCCCTGACGCCATCGACTCCGCCAGTTCGGATCAGGCCACCAACGCCGGTACCGCCACCGAACCTGTCTTCGTCGGCGCCACCAAGTCCATCCAGATCCTCACCCCGCAGGGTGTCGCTGCCCCCGCGGCCGAAGCTGTGCCGGCTCCGGAAGCCGCACCCGCACCTGCTGAAGCGCCTGTGCCTGCCGAAGCACCGGCCGAAGCGCCTGTGCCTGCCGAAGCACCCGCAGCCACCGGCGAACTCGGGTACACCCCGGCTTCCGTGTCCAAGCCGCTTCGCCAGGCGACGACGGCAGCAGATGCCGTTACCGCAGTGTTGATCGATCCGGGCACCAGCGACGCGGACAGCAATCTGCAGGCAGTTGCGGCGCCACTCGGCGGCAGTGGACCCTCCGTCATCACCCGCGCACAGTGGGGAGCAGACGAGTCACTTCGCTGCGACTCCCCCACGTACGACGACTTCACCGGTGGAGCAACCGTTCACCACACCGCGGGCAGCAACAACTACACCAAGGAAGAATCGGCCGGCATCGTCCGCTCGATCTACGCCTACCACGCACGCACTCTCGGCTGGTGCGACGTCGGATACAACGTCCTCGTCGACAAGTACGGTCAGACCTTCGAAGGCCGCGCAGGCGGACTCGACAAGGCAGTTCAGGGCGCGCACGCCGGCGGCTTCAACGAGAACACCACCGGTATCGCGATGATGGGTGACTACTCCACCGTCGAGCCTTCGCAGGCGACGCTCAACGCCGTCGGCAAGTTCCTCGGTTGGAAGCTCGGCCTGGCCGGCCTCGACCCGAAGGGCCGAACGACGATGTACTCCGAGGGCACGGAGTTCACTCCGTACCCGCAGGGCGCAGCAGTGGATCTGCCGATCATCTTCGCCCACCGCGACGTCGGAAACACGGCTTGCCCTGGTGATGCCGCATACGCACACATGAACGACATCCGGAACATCGCGGCCGCGAATATCGGCGGATCGTTGAACCCGTCGAACCCCTCCAATCCGTCGACGCCTGCGCCCAAGCCGACCACTCCGGTCGACACGGTCACCGGTGGCACCGGATCGTCGATCCCGGATCTGGTCACCCAGATTCTGAAGATCACCGACAATTCACCGCTCGCGCAGAAGTGGATCGCCGAAGGTGGTGACCTCGGACGCCTCGGCCAGGCGCTGTCCGGAATCCTGCAGGCGAAGCTCGGCAACCAGGGTGCGTTGTTCCAGAACGGCGCTGTTTACACCTCACCCAACGGCGGAGTGTTCACCGTGCTCGGCGAGATCTTCAAGTCGTGGCAGAGCTTCGGTTCCGACGCGGGTGAACTCGGATTGCCGATCTCGGACGAATACTCGATCCCGGACGGCCTGCGCAGCGACTTCGAGAACGGTTCGCTGATCTTCAACCAGATCACCGGCATGGTCACGAAGGTCCTCAAGACCTACAACGAGACCTTTGCCCAGGAAATGGCCAACAGCGCGCCTGTCGGCTGACACTCGCGCAGTACACGTCCTCGGGCGCTGGTGGGTTCTACGACCACCAGCGCTCGAGGACTTTTGCGACCCCGTGCGCCGAATTGGTGTCGGTGACCTCGTCGGCTGCGGCTTTGGCTTCGGGGTGAGCGTTGCCCATGGCAACGCCGAGGCGTGCCATCCCCAGCATCGGGATGTCGTTGGGCATGTCCCCGAAGGCAACCAGACCCGACAGGTCGAAGCCGAACCTTTCGGCCGCGGCAGCCAGGCCGGACGCCTTCGTGATTCCCGGCGCCGAGAGTTCGATCAGTCCGTTCTCGGTGGAGTACGTCATGTCGGCGAGCGCACCGACGTGCGGGGCGAGCGTGTCGTACATCGCCGTGCTGGTCATGCCTGGACGGCGAATCAGGAGTTTGACGGCCGGCGCCGCAAGCACTTCGTCCTCGGACATCTCGGTGTTGTCCGGGTTGAGCCAGGCGTGTTCGTAATCTGGTGAGCTGACGAACTGTGGGGTGGCGGCGTCGTGTGCGCTCTCCCCCACCCGTTCCGCGGCCAATCCCGACCCGGGAAGTGCAACCAGAGCCAACTCGGAGAGTTCGGTGAGTGCGTCGACCGACAAGGTCGCGGCGCTGAGGACGCGGTCGGCGTAACTGTCGTAGACAACAGCACCGTTTGCGCAGACCGCGAGTGGCGCGTATCCCAAACCTTCGACGACGGGCGAAATCCATCGCGGAGGACGCCCGGTTGCCAGCAGGAACGGCGTGCCGGATTCGACGACGGCATGCACGGCGGCGCGGGTGCGGGCACTGACCAACTCGTCGTGATCGATGAGGGTGCCGTCGACATCGGTCGCAACCAAGGTTGGGCGGTCAGGGCTGATACGACGGTCTGGGCTCACACCGCCATTGTGCCTGCCCGGTACGACGGTCTCGCTCAGCGCGCCCGCTTCGCGCGTCCTCACCGGAGATCGCGAACCCCGAGAGATTCCCGCAAATCACATTTCAGTCCGACCGGTCTGGTATCTATTGCGGGAGAACCAGACATTCGGCCTTACCTGGGTACCGCTGCCCTGCTCCTTCGGCGCACCTGACTCAGGGTCCTTTCGTCCTCGAACCCGAGACGATCAACCTTCTCAAGGAGAACACCCCATGTCCGTGCCACCCGATCTGCCGCCGCCTTACGGGGGCTCACAGCCTCCATTCCAGATTCCGCCACAACCGCAACCTGAGACCAAGAAGTCGAAGAAGTGGCCGTGGATTGCCGGTGCAGTCGTCGCGTTGCTCGTCGTCGCAGGCATTCTCGGCGGACGAGACAAGGACGACGCAAAAACCACCAGCGCTGCACCGAGCTCGAGCGCCTTACAGACCACTACCAGTGCCGTTACGTCGCGCGCCTCTGTCGCACCGATCGTCAGTTCGCCGACCGCTGCTCCTGCCCCGCCATCCAGCAAGGTGGCGGAGCCCACGACGACCACCTACCAGGCGCCCGCACCTGTGGTCACTCCGACAGTTGCGCCTGCCCCAGCCAGGCCGCAGGTCAGCTCCGGTCAGCGCAACGCCGTCCGATCCGCCCAGCAGTACATCGACATGACTGCCTTCTCTCGCAGCGGACTGATCGAACAGCTCGAGTACGAAGGTTTCTCCACGGAGGATGCGACGTACGCGGTAGACAATTTGAACGCCGATTGGAACAAGCAGGCTGCGCTGAGTGCCGAGCAGTACCTCGAGATGACGTCGTTCTCCAGGTCAGGACTGATCGAACAGCTCGAGTACGAGGGCTTCACGAGTGCGCAGGCCGAGTACGGAGCCAACGCTGTGTACTGACCGCATCAGCGCAAGCGCCGTCTATTCAGCGCGCCCGCTTCGCGCGCTCCTGGGCATCCATGGCCGCGGCTTCCGCCGGCGTCGGCGCGCCACCGCCGAGTCGGCGAGGCACCCAGTACGCCCCGGGCTCGTGCACGAACCCGTCCTGAACGTGGCGCAGGATCGCATCCATCTCGATGCGCAGGATCTCGCTCAGCGCTTCGGCGGGCTCGACCGGATCGATCGGTGCACCCACCTCCACCGAGATCGGGAAATGATTGCGGCCCAGATTTTTCGGTCCGCCCTTGGTGACGATCCGCTGGGCGCCCCAGACGATCAGCGGAATTATCGGCACGCCGGCGTCGATGGCCATCCGAGCTGCTCCGGATTTCATTTCCTTGATCTCGAAGCTCCGGCTGATCGTCGCTTCCGGGTAGACGCCCACCAATTCGCCACGCTCGAGGGCGTCGACTCCGGCTCGATACGCCTGCGCTCCGGCGGAGCGGTCCACTTCGATGACGCCACATCCACGCATGAGGAAGCCGAGGACCTTGTTGTCCGCCAACTCAGCCTTGGCCATCACTCTGAGCTTGCGTTTCGCGGTGCCGACCGCCAGGGCCGCCGGTATGAAATCGAGGTAACTCGTGTGGTTGATAGCGATGACGGCACCGCCGGACACCGGGACGTGTTCCGTCCCGGTGCGGGTGACTTTCACGCCCTGGAAACCGCTCAGACCACGCGCGACTACCTCGACGGCGGTGTAAACGGGTTCGAAGGACATGGGTCAGCCTTCGGACTTCCGCGCCTCACGTGCTTTGGCTTTCGCCTCGGCCTCGTCGGCATCCATCTTGTCGGCCTGCTCGAGCGTCGGCGCGCTGCCACCGAGGCGGGCCGGTACCCAGTACTCGCCGGCGGGATGGTCGTAGTCCTTCTGCAGATCGAGCAGCAACTCCTGCATCGTCGACCGTAGCTTCGCCGTCAGCTCACTCGCCGGTTCGAAAGGTGCAATCGGCTCGCCGACGGCAATGGAGATGGGAGTGTTGGTGCGGCCCAACCGCTTCGGATAACCCTTCGTCCACACGCGCTGAGCGCCCCAGATGACGACGGGAACGATCGGGACGCCCGCCTCGATCGCCATCCGGGCGGCTCCGGACTTGAATTCCTTGATCTCGAAGCTCCGACTGATCGTCGCTTCGGGGTACACACCCACCAATTCGCCGCGCTTCAGGAAATCTACGGCCGCCTTGTAGGAGTCGGCGCCCGCGCCGCGGTCGACCGGGATGTGCTTGAGGGCCCGCATGATCGGTCCGGAGATCTTGTTGTCGAAGACCTCCTTCTTCGCCATGAACCGGATGTAGCGCTTGGGGGTCCGCGCCGGCAGTCCCGCATAAGTGAAGTCCATGTATCCGGTGTGGTTGATCGCGATCACGGCGCCACCGGACGCCGGGATGTTCTGCTCTCCCTTGACGGAGAACTTCAGGCCCTCGAAAGCGAAGACGGTACGGGCGATGCCGATGACTGTTCTGTAAACGGGATCCACAGTTCGCTAGCGTAGACGGGAATCCGTGATCTGACCCGCAGCAGTTATGGGGTGGATGTTGGTCAGAATGTCGCAAAAGGGGCGTAAGAACGAATGAAGTCGGCAGGACGAGCGGCAGTGGGGGCAGTCGCACTCGCCATGACGTTGGCGATAACCGCATGTGAGGACGACGGACGGACAGGAATCCTGACGGACGAACCGTCTCCGCCTACGACGGAAACCACGACGACAACCACTCTCGCGCCCACGACCACCACTGCGCCCGCCACGCCGGTCGCGCCACCTCCGGTTGGTGACGTGCCCGGTAATCCGGCTGCTGCGCCGGCCTTGGCGGCCTGGGCAACGGACCTGGTGTCTTTGGACGTCGACGCGCTCACGAACGCATGCTGGACGATGCCGCCCACAACAATTGCCGACCGATACTCGGATGTGCCCGCCATCTTGACGGCCATCGCCGCACCAGGCGTCGACGGCCAGTACGCGGTCACCTGGAGTGGAGGCGGACTCTCCGTCGCCGCCAAGCGCTCGGAGATCGCTTCCGGCTATGCGTGCCCGTTCGTCTTCCCTGCGGGGCAATCAAACTTCTACACCGCGGCCGACGCTTCCCACGCCGTCGTCCGGTTTCTCTCACGCGCCACGGGACGGCCGGTCAATACCCGCGACGTCGAGACGTTCTATCCACTGATCTGCCCCGGCAACAGCCCGTGGGATCCCGACGGCACCGGCGCCACCGGCCAGCCGCCACTCAAGCTCGATCCGAATCAGCTGGCCGGTATCAAGTCTTTTGATGCCGCCGCCGCAACAGTCACTCCGGTTCGCGGCGACTACGTCCGTGTCACCCTGCCCGTCACTGACGGAACCGGTAACTCACGCTCGATGCAGTTCACCCTGTCGATCGGCCCCGAGGGATACTGCCTCGGGGCCGCGACCTGAACTGCTTCGGTCAGGAACCGAAGGGAAGGAAATCGCTCGAGCCAGCGCTGCCTGAACCGAGGCTGCCCGTGCCACCGCCGGTTGCAGCCTTGATCTGAATTGCGTGGGCCGCCGAGGTGGAGCCTGTGAATCCGGCTGCGCCGCTGTAGATTGCCGAAATCGAATGCGCGCCGGTTGCGGTGAAGGTGTGGTTCAGCGCCGCGATCCCGTTGACCACTGGCACAGCGTCACCGACCGGGGTGTCCCCATCCATGAACTGCACCGTTCCACCGTTCTGCACCGAACTGACAGTCGCCGACAGGGTCACCGACTTGTTCACCACACCATCGGCAGGCACCGTCACCACAGTCTCCGTGGTGACATCCGAAGGCGCAGGGTCCGTCACATTCACCGTCCGCGCCTGGGCCGAGGACCCGACTACACCGGCTCCTCCCGAGTAAACCGCCGTGATGCTGTGCGCACCCGCAGAGGTAAACGTATGCGACAGACCAGCAGCGCCGGCCGTAACCGCTTCAGGACCGCCGATCGCGACGCCACCGTCGTAGAACTGCACGGTTCCGACGCCGACAGCGTCATCCGACGACGTTCGGACTGTTGCCCACAAGTCGGTCGCCACACCAGTTTTGGCATCGGTGGGGATATTCAGTTCGACGACGGATTCCTGGTCGGCAACACTCACCTGAACTGACTTCGCACTCGCAACCGAGTTCTTGAATCCGGAACCAGCGGTGAAGTCCGCCGTAACACTCTGAGCACCAGCAGCATCGAACGAATGCGACAGCGTCGCAACACCCGACGTGACTGCCACCGGAGTGCCGATCGCAGTGCCATTCGACTTGAACTGCACCGTACCCACAGCATTGTTCGGAGCAACCGTCGCAGTCAGATCAACAGCCGCGCCCGTGATCGCCGTCGCCGGAACCGAGAGCGACGTCGTCGTCTCCACATCCACCGGAGCCGGATCGGACACCGTCACCGTCTGAGCCGACGCCGACGAACTCACAAACCCTGCACCAGCGGTGAAGTCCGCCGTAACACTCTGAGCACCAGCAACATCGAACGAATGCGACAGCGTCGCAGTCCCACCGGACACCGTGACCGGTGAACCAATGGCCGTGCCGTTCGACTTGAACTGCACAGTGCCCACCGCATTGTTCGGAGCCACCGTCGCAGTCAGATCAACAGCCGCGCCCGTGATCGCCGTCGCCGGAACCGAGAGCGACGTCGTCGTCTCCACATCCACCGGAGCCGGATCGGACACCGTCACCGTCTGAGCCGACGCCGACGAACTCACAAACCCTGCACCAGCGGTGAAGTCCGCCGTAACACTCTGAGCACCAGCAACATCGAACGAATGCGATAGCGTCGCAGTCCCACCGGACACCGTGACCGGTGAACCAATGGCCGTGCCGTTCGACTTGAACTGCACAGTGCCCACCGCATTGTTCGGAGCCACCGTCGCAGTCAGATCAACAGCCGCGCCCGTGATCGCCGTCGCCGGAACCGAGAGCGACGTCGTCGTCTCCACATCCACCGGAGCCGGATCGGACACCGTCACCGTCTGAGCAGATGCCGACGAACTCACAAACCCTGCACCAGCGGTGAAGTCAGCGGTAATGCTCTGAGCGCCAGCGACATCGAACGCGTGCGATAGCGTCGCAGTCCCACCGGACACCGTGACCGGTGAACCAATGACCGTGCCGTTCGACTTGAACTGCACCGTACCGACAGCGTTGTTCGGAGCCACGGTCGCCGTCAGATCAACCGCCGCGCCCGTGATCGCCGTCGCCGGACCCGACAGCGACGTCGTCGTCTCCACATCCACCGGAGCCGGATCGGACACCGTCACCGTCTGGGCCGATGCCGAGGAGCTGACGAAGCCTGCACCGGCGGTGAAGTCAGCCGTAATGCTCTGCGCGCCAGCAGCATCGAACGAATGCGAGAGCGTCGCAGTCCCACCGGACACCGTGACCGGGGAACCGATCGCCGTGCCGTTCGACTTGAACTGCACCGTACCGACAGCGTTGGAAGGAGCAACCGTCGCCGTCAGATCAACCGCAGTACCCGTGATCGCAGCAGCCGGAACTTGAAGCGTTGTAGTCGTACTCAGCGCTGAGCTCGAGATCTCGATGGTCTGAGCTTGCGCGGTCGAACCACCAAAACCTGCAGTGCCTGAGTAGACCGCAGTGATCGAGTGCGATCCCGTCGTAGTGAACGTGTGATCCAGGGTCGCTCCGCCGGCAGTCACCGCGATCGGTCCGCCGATGTCTGTGCCACCGTCCTTGAACTGGACCGTTCCGCCGTCAGCTGCCGGAGAGATGTTTGCGGTCAGCGCGACCGAGGTCTGCTCGACGGCGCTGCTCGGAACTGTCAGCGCCGTGGTCGTCTGTACATCGGCAGCAGCCACGCTCACTGTGCGCGCAGGTGACGTTGAGGTCAAGAACTCGAGAACTCCGTCGTACACAGCGGTGATGGAGTGATCTCCCGCCGCGGTGAATGTATGTGGCAGTGTGGCAACGCCATTGACGACGGCCACCGGGGCGCCGATGTCAGTCCCGCCATCCTTGAACTGAACGGTGCCGCCTGTCGGCGCCGGGGAGACCTGCGCAATCAAATCCGTCGATTGACCGATCGTTGCCGACGCGCCGGACGTCACTGCGGTCGTGGTCGCCGCCTGCGAGACGACGTTGACGGTGGCCAATGCCTGACCACCCGCATTCAACCCACCACCACTCGAATCGCGCGGAGAGCAGTTGTACCGCTCCCAGTACCCCGGCCAAAGGGTCTCGTACTGCAAGAACGTGAATGCATTCTTCGGCGAATTGAACGCACCCGAATCACCATCTGTGGCACGCAACTTCGGCTGCACCGTACTACCCGCGGCACCGGCAACCACCGTCACGTCGATCGCGGGCAACCGGAAGGTCTTCCCCGCCCCTACCTCGATTCCACCGTCACTGTTCTTGCTCGTGCTCGGGCCGTTACCGCCCTTGTTGTTTGAGTCAGCAGTCTGATTGTTCCCCGAAATACGCAGATGCGTACCCGCGCCATCCGGCGAACCGCCGTCGTTGATCCGAATCACCGACGGAGTCACACCGGACAAATTCGACGAAGTACCTGCCACGACCTGAGCATCCACCAACGACACCCCTGCAGGTATATCGAAGTCGTACTTGAGCCGCGTCCACTTACCGACACTGCGGCCTGCGTGCCCACCCGTCGGCACCGACATCACATTCGGTTGAACCCGATAGGTGAACGTCGACCCCGCCACCACTTTCTCCGGCGCAGACACCGTCGCACCCGTCGAATGAAACACATCCGCGATATCAACAGCCAGATGTTCATAACCATCGCAACCCAGCTTGAACCCGATCGTGTTCTCCACCGCGGGAGATGACGTCGGAGCAGCCGAAGCAACACCACCTGCCACCAGCACGCCACCGACCAACGCTGCCACCACAACCGCGGAACTTCTTCTCACCAACACGAACTCTCCTCAGCTAGCAACAGACGTGGATCGGGAACCGCACGGAAGGAGGTCACTCGAACAGAGCGGAAATCAGAATGGAGCTGGACGCTCGTACAGTACCCGTCGAAAGTAGTACTTGTATCAGTTATTTCAGACAAATATTCACGAATTGCCGATAGTTCTGCTAACGACCAATCATCGATTCGCGAAGAGCGATGCCCCTTGCACCCGTCGGGCGCAAGGGGCATCACATCATCGGAGAATCAGGACCCGAACGGCAGCGACAACGATCCGAGCGAACCGAAGTCACCGCCCCCGTTACCGACGTCCACAACCGATGCAGTCGACGTGGAACCCGTGACGCCCTGGGCTCCGCTGTAGACCGCGGTGATCGAATGGTTGCCGGTCGTGGTGAAGGTGTGGCTCAACACAGCCTGCCCACCGACAACATCGACGGCCGTTCCGATCGGAGTCGTTCCATCGAAGAACTGGACGGTTCCCGACGTCGCGCCGGAAGAACTGACCACAGCCTTCAGCTGCACCGACGTGCCGACCTTTGCCGAAGACGGAGCCGTCAACGACGTAGAGCTTTCGACATCCGACGGGGTCGGAACCGTGACATTGACGTCGACGGATTCCGCGGTGGACGACGTGAACACGCCGGAGCCACTGAATACAGCCGAGACTACAAAGGTGCCTTCTGCTCCGAACACGTGCGGCAGCTTGGCAACTCCGTCAACAACCGCGACCGGGGCACCCTGATCGACTCCACCGATCTTGAACTGAACAGTTCCGCCGGACGGCACCAGGGCGTCCGAGGGATCTTCGGACACTGTCGCGAAGAGATCAACAGGCAGTCCGACCTTGGCTTCACCCTGAACGCTCAGAACCGTCTTCGTCGCCTTGTCGACCGGAGCCGGATCGGACACCGTCACCGTCTGAGCCGACGCCGACGAACTGACAAACCCTGCACCGGCGGTGAAGTCAGCCGTAACACTCTGAGCACCAGCAGCATCGAACGAATGCGACAGCGTCGCAACACCCGCGGAGACTGCCACCGGGGAACCGATCGCCGTGCCATTCGACTTGAACTGCACCGTACCGACAGCGTTGTTCGGAGCAACGGTTGCCGTCAGATCAACCGCAGTACCCGTGATCGCCGTAGCGGGAACCGACAGCGACGTCGTGGTCTCGACATCGACCGGAGCCGGATCAGAGACCGTCACCGTCTGAGCCGATGCCGACGAGCTGACGAACCCTGCACCGGCAGTGAAGTCCGCCGTAACGCTCTGAGCGCCAGCAGCATCGAACGAATGGCTCAATGTCGCAACACCCGCGGAGACTGCCACCGGAGTGCCGATCGCTGCACCGTTCGACTTGAACTGCACCGTACCCACAGCATTGTTCGGAGCAACCGTCGCGGTCAGATCAACAGCCGTACCCGTGATCGCCGTCGCGGGAACCGAGAGCGACGTCGTGGTCTCGACATCGACCGGAGCCGGATCAGAGACCGTCACCGTCTGAGCGGACGCCGAGGAGCTGACGAACCCTGCACCGGCGGTGAAGTCCGCCGTAACGCTCTGAGCGCCAGCAGCATCGAAGGAATGCGAGAGCGTCGCAGTCCCACCGGACACCGTGACCGGGGAACCGATCGCCGCACCGTTCGACTTGAACTGCACCGTACCGACAGCGTTGTTCGGAGCAACGGTTGCCGTCAGATCAACCGCAGTACCCGTGATCGCCGTAGCGGGAACCGACAGCGACGTCGTGGTCTCGACATCGACCGGAGCCGGATCCGAAACGGTCACCGTCTGAGCCGACGCCGACGAGCTGACGAACCCTGCACCGGCAGTGAAGTCAGCGGTAACACTTTGTGCACCAGCAGCATCGAAGGAATGCGACAGCGTCGCAACACCCGACGTGACCGTCACCGGCGAACCAATGGCCGTGCCGTTCGACTTGAACTGCACCGTACCGACAGCGTTGTTCGGAGCCACCGTTGCCGTCAGATCAACCGCAGTACCCGTGATCGCCGTCGCCGGAACCGACAGCGACGTCGTGGTCTCGACATCGACCGGAGCCGGATCCGAAACGGTCACCGTCTGAGCCGACGCCGAGGAGCTGACAAACCCTGCACCGGCAGTGAATTCAGCGGTAACACTTTGTGCACCAGCAGCATCGAAGGAATGCGACAGCGTCGCAACACCCGCGGAGACTGCCACCGGCGAACCAATGGCCGTGCCGTTCGACTTGAACTGCACCGTACCGACAGCGTTGTTCGGAGCCACCGTTGCGGTCAGATCAACCGCAGTACCCGTGATCGCCGTCGCCGGAACCGAGAGCGACGTCGTGGTCTCGACATCGACCGGAGCCGGATCCGAAACGGTCACCGTCTGAGCGGACGCCGAGGAGCTGACAAACCCTGCACCGGCGGTGAAGTCAGCGGTAACACTTTGTGCACCAGCAGCATCGAAGGAATGCGACAGCGTCGCAACACCCGCGGAGACTGCCACCGGGGAACCGATCGCCGTGCCATTCGACTTGAACTGCACCGTACCCACAGCATTGTTCGGAGCCACGGTCGCGGTCAGATCAACCGCGCTGCCCGTGATCGCCGTAGCCGGAACCGAGAGCGACGTCGTCGTCTCCACATCCACCGGAGCCGAAGCAATGCTGATTGTCGCAAGCGGACCCGCGCCGGCATTGAGCGGTGTGGTGTCCTTGTTCTCGCGGGGCGAGCAACGGGTCGGCGCCCACTGTGTACCAAGGAAACTCGCCTTTGCGAGCTGAGTGCTGAAGTTTTCGCTGGCACCGAGGTTGCCGGCCGTACCCGCGGTCCTCACCTTCGGTTGGATCACTCCCGTCGCACCAGCGACCATTGTCACGTCGACTGCGGGAAGCCGGAACCAGGTGTCTCCGTTGCCGTTTGTCGAGCCATCGAGGTTCTTCTTGGACTTCGGTACTCGAATACCTCCCTCCGAGTTGGTACTCGTCGTCGGACTGTTGCCGATCACCTGGTTGTTTCCGGACAGCCGAAGGATCCCGCCGCTACCGTCGACGTTGCCAGAGTCGTTGACCCTGAGAACGTTCGGTGCGACGCTGTCGAGTCCGACCGAGGTGCCCGCGACGACGGCTGCGGAAACGAACGTCGCGTTGGCCGGGATTGCGTAGTCGACCTTGAGACGTGACAGGTTCGTAGTCGTCGCGCCGGAATCCTTGTCCGGATACGACGTTCCGCTCGGCTGAATTCGGTAGGTGAAAGTCTCGCCGGGTTGGACAGAAGCGGGTGCGTCGACCGTGATGAGGTTGTCGGTGACCTTGTGGACGTCTCCGATGATGGAGCCTGCGACACACGCTGTTTTGAAACCGGTGGTCGAGATCGCGGCGGATGCGGGCGTGCCGATCAGCAGCATCCCCGCGACCATGGCGGTTCCGGTTATGGGCACGGCGAATCGCCGCAACTGAGAGATTTGGGGCATGGGCACTTCCTTCGGAAGGGCAAACATAAGCAGTGGATTCGGACAAAACGTGTGCGCGCCGTCACAACATAACGAAAAAACTAGTACGCGTACTACTTTTGGCAAGACACTTGTCCAATTCACCCCGGACTCACCCTCACATCACCTGACGGGGGATGGAAAAGCAGGGTATGGAAGCCCGATTGAACGCAAAACTAACGCCAAAGCGGTCTATCGACAACGCTTTTGGCGGTCAACTCGTCAATCGGCGGGAAAAATTTGATATTCCGCCAGTTCAGAAAAAGTTCCAAACCTACCAGTACGAAAGTACGAATCAGGGCCGCGACGGAGTCCGTCGCGGCCCTGATGGTGTTGGTTCAGCGTGTCAGCGAAGCACATCCGTGCCGACAAACGGCACCAATGCCTCGGGCACTCGCACCGAGCCGTCGGCCTGCTGATGGTTCTCGAGAATCGACACGATCCAGCGCGTCGTTGCCAGGGTGCCGTTGAGAGTGGCAGCCGTCTGCGGCTTGCCGTTCTCGTCGCGGTACCGAACTCCGAGGCGGCGGGCCTGGAAAGTCGTGCAGTTGGACGTCGATGTCAGCTCGCGGTAGGTGCCCTGCGTCGGAACCCATGCCTCGCAGTCGAACTTACGCGCAGCCGAAGAACCGAGATCTCCGCCGGCGACGTCGATCACGCGGTACGGAACGTCGATGGCCGCCAACATGTCTCGCTCCCAGCCGAGGAGACGCTGGTGTTCGGCGTCGGCATCCTCGGGACGGCAGTACGTGAACATCTCGACCTTGTCGAACTGATGGACACGGATGATGCCGCGGGTGTCCTTGCCGTAGCTTCCGGCCTCGCGGCGGAAGCACGACGACCAACCGGCGTAGCGCTTCGGGCCTTCGTTCAGTTCGAGGATCTCGCCCGAGTGGTAGCCGGCCATGGGTACCTCGGAAGTTCCGACAAGGTACAGGTCGTCATCCTGCAAGTGGTAGATCTCGTCCGAGTGAGCACCGAGGAAGCCGGTACCCGCCATGATTTCCGGGCGTACGAGCACCGGCGGAATCATCATCGTGAATCCGTTGGCGATCGCCTTCTGCGCAGCCAACTGCAGCAGTCCGAGCTGGAGCATGGCTCCGTAGCCGGTCATGAAGTAGAAGCGCGAACCCGAAACCTTGGCGCCGCGTTCCATGTCGATCAGGCCGAGCGACTCGCCCAGCTCGAGGTGATCCTTCGGCTCGAAGTCGAACTTCGGAATCTCACCGACGTGTTCGAGCACGATGTAATCGTCCTCGCCGCCGGCCGGCGCACCTTCTTGTACGACGTTGGAAATCGCGCGGTGTGCGGAGTCGAGCGCGGCCTGCGCCTCGTGTTGCGCGGCCTCGGCTTCCTTGACCTTGGCCGCCAGTTCCTTGGAACCCTCGAGCAGCGCGGGACGCTCCTCCGGAGATGCCTGTCCGACCTTCTTGCCGAAGGCCTTCTGCTCTGCGCGGAGGTTGTCTCCGGTCAGAACGGCAGCGCGTCGGGACGCGTCGGCTTCGAGCAGAGCGTCGACCAGTCCTGGATCTTCTCCACGGGTGCGCTGCGACTCGCGGACGATTTCGGGGTTCTCACGGAGAAACTTGAGGTCAATCACGACTTCGAACTTTACCCACTCACCGCAGCTCGCCGACGGTCACGTCCACGTCGGAGAGGGGGAGATCACGATTCGAGCAGACTCAGGTAGTCCTCGCGTCCGAACATCCGAGCCGCGTCGACGGCCGTCGGGTGTCCGCCTTTCGGGTCGGCTCCCCCGCTCACCAGCGCTTTCACCACCGCATCCTCGCCCTTGAAGACGGCTCCGGCGAGGGGTGTCTGGTTCTTGTCGTTGGGCCGGTTGACGTCGGCGCCGCGCTCGATCAAGGCAACGACGGCGTCAGCGTGACCGTGATACGCCGCCAACATGACGAGCGTGTCGCCACTCTCGTTGGTCAGATTGACGGGAACTCCAGCATCGACGTACGACGCCAGCCCGGCCGCGTCGCCGGTTCGTGCCATGTCGAAGAGCCGGCCCGCCAGCTCGACAGCCTCGGGATCGAGTGGGGTGTTTTCGCTCATGACTACAAAATACTCACAGACGCGTTTGTGAGTTTTGTAGTGAAGGTTCGATATCGCCACGGCAACAGGCATGATGGAATCGATGTCCGAAGACAAGATCGAGAAGTCGCCAGATCCGGCAGATCCCCAGGGGACGCCGGCGAAGAAAACTGTCTCAGCGAGTCGCACCCGTCGGGTCCTGGCTGCCGTGGCGGTAGGTGCGGTGGTCGCCGCGATCGCAACGATCGCGATTTCCGGTGGATTGAACAAGGACGACTCGTCCTCGGTCAGTGTCAGTGGTGGCGGTCCGGCAGCGACGGGATCTACTCGCGACGACGCCTTCACCGCGGCTGCGGCCGGCGACTGCCTCAACTGGACGCCTGCGACCGAGTCGGGCGGGGACCGCACGGACATGTCAAAGGTTCAGTGCGGAACTGAACACCGCTTCGAGGTTGCCGGACCACTCGACCTGTCGGTGTTCCCCGGCGCCGAGTTCGGCCCCGGTTCCCGGTACCCGGGCGCCCTTCGATTCGCCGAACTCCGCGACGAGCACTGCACACCCATCGTCATGTCCTACCTCGATTCGAAGTTCGATCCCAAGGGCAAGTTCAGCGTCGGCCTGATGTTCCCGAGCGAATCGGGTTGGGCTTCGGGCGAGCGCGCACTGCGTTGCGGCTTGCAGTTCTCGACCACGACCGGCGAACTACAACCGTTCGTGGGCCGCGTGGCGGACCAGGACCAGTCGAACGTGTGGGACGTCGGCACGTGCATCGGCATCAACCAGAACCTCCCGACCGATCCGGTCGATTGCGCGAAACCGCATGCATACGAGGTTATTTCGGTGATCGACCTCGGCACTCAATTCCCGGGCGCAATGCCGTCGGTCGAAGATCAGGACCGTTACCTCGAGGGCGTCTGCACTCAGGCGTCCAACGAGTACCTTGGTTCCGCAGACGCGCTTCGCGACAAGACGCTGACGCTGTTCTGGGACAACATTTCACTGGAAAGCTGGTTGGCCGGTAGCCGCCGAGTCAATTGTTCGATCGGCAAAGAGGTCGAAACCGGCGGGTTTGCCGCGATCACCGGAAGCGCCAAGGGCGAAATCCTGATCAACGGCGCCGCTCCGGTCCCGCCACCCGCTGCACCGGAAGGTCGGTCGCTGCCGACGCCGTTGCCCGGCGCAGCTCCGCCGTCGTAAGCCATGACGGTGACTATGACGCCCGACCGGTTCGAGGAACTGGTCGGCGAGGCGCTCGATCTGATTCCGCCCGAACTTGCCAAGGCCATCGACAACGTCGTGGTGCTTGTCGAAGCACGTGACGAGGAAGAACCGGGGCTGCTCGGTTTGTATCAGGGCGTCGCTCTGACCGAGCGGGATTCTCATTACGGTGGGTACCTGCCGGACACGGTCACTATTTTCCGCGATTCGATACTCGACATCTGTGCATCCGAGGACGAGGTTGTTCACGAGGTTGCCGTGACCGTCATCCACGAGATCGCGCACTACTTCGGTATCGAAGAAGACAGATTGCACGAACTCGGCTGGGGCTGAGGGCAAAGTCGTCCGATTCCGGGGGAACCAAAAGCGGCCGGCATGCATCAAACTATGTGCGGGGGGATTTCTACGGCTGTGTGCACGACCTCCCGACCACTTATCCGCCCTGGTCAGGAAGGAGTTCGGCACTATGTACGTCGACCCTCAAGCCCTAGTTGCCGCCGCAATGGAACTCGAGTCTGCGGCGACGCGATTGCGCGGAATCGTCTCTACTGCGCAGCCGACGCTACGCGTTCTCCCAGCCGGATCCGAAGAAGTGTCCGGTAGCGCGGCAAATTACTTCAACACCATCTCGGGCAGCCTTGCCTCGTCCACCGATCGGGCAATCGAGGAGCTCACCGCGGCTGCGGCAGCTCTGCGCAAGAATGCAGCTGCCTACGAGCTCGAAGACCAGCTCACCAAGTCCAGCCTGGCAGCCGCACCGATCTGATCGACAGAAATCGAACTCGGTAACTCGGCAACTCGGCAACACAGTCACACTTCCTGGGGGGAAGAACAATGGTCGGCATCACCGGCGTCATCTGGTATCCACGGGGCGCAGCACCCAACTCTGCAGCACTGGTCGCCGGGGCCGGGCCGGTCCCTCTCGGTGTGGCGGCCGGGGCCTGGTCCACCGTGTCGTCCGGACTGACCGACACCGCTGCGTCCATCTCTCGCGTGATGGCGGACCTTCGCACCGGGTGGTCAGGAGAAGCCGCGGATGCCGCGTTGAGCAAGTTCGCACCGTTCCAGGAATGGGCTGCCTCGGCCGCGCTGCTCGCCGGAGAAACCGCTGGTAAAGCCCAAGTGCAGTCCGGTTCCTACACCGTTGCCACCCTGGCCATGCCGTCCCTGGCGGAGATCGCGGCAGTTCAAGCGGCCAAGGTCGCCGCATACTCCATCGGCGGGGCCCTGGTCGGCGGTGCCGCTGCCGCCGAGGCTGCCGAAGAAGCTCTCAAAATTCGAGCGGCGGTGACGATGGAAACGTACGACGCCGCAACGACGCATCTGGCCGTGCTGCAGAACTTCGAATCACCACCGTCCATCGCGGAACCCACAGCTGGGGCATCCGCTTCGGCCGAAAGCCCAGGCAACGCCGCACGACAGTCCGTCGCGCAAGCGGCATCAACGCTCGCTGACGTAATCGCGGATCCCGTGCGCGCCGCAACCGCTGCTGTCGCATCCGTAGCTTCCAACCCGGTATTTGCCGCCGCTGCCTCACAGGCCGGTGCCATCTCCGGTGGAGCGTCGGCCGCCGTCAGTGCCGCGACCACCGCCGTCACGGGCGCCACCACTGCCGCATCAACTCTCGCGACGGCCGGAGCAGGACTCACCGGACTGGGCGGCGCAGGGCTCGGTGGCGCAGGACTCGGCGGCGCGAGACTCGGCGCTTCCACACCATCACTGTTCGGCACCCCGTCGGCAAGTCGGGCAACGGCACAGGTCAGCGCAGCTTCCGCGACCACCGGAGCCGGAGCATTCGCGGGCTCGTCGTCGAGCAGCAGCACCGGCCGGCACGCTCTTCCAGATCCCTCCACCGGCCAGAGCGCCGCGCGCCAGAACCCCGTGACCTCGCCGGTTCAGGGCACCGTGGATACCGTCAAAGTGGATCCGTCCCGAACCGCGGGCGGATCTGCGCCGATCGCCGGCGGCCGTCATGCGGCCCAATCTGAAGACGAGACCGAGCACGACACACCCGATTACCTGAAGCACTTCGAGCACTTCGCCGACGGCCGAACAGTCATCCCGTCCGTGATCGGTGGCGCACTCGAAACTGCAGAGCGTTGATGGTGGACCTCGGCACCTCACCTGATGGGTGGAATTTGCCTGTCGTCGCCCTGTCACAGGACGAAATGGACTATGTACGTGAGCGACTCGGGCTCGATGCGCTTCCCGTGGTTCTCGGTGGCGCGACGGTTCACGCCAGTGCGAGCGCTCACCGTATGGCGATGCAGTCCGCGGCAGATTCACTCTCCGAGCGCGATCTCCTCCCCGGCGGGGAGATCCATCACGAACTCAGCGCCCGCCTACGCGTCCTGACCCACCCCAAGTGGGAGTTGGCGCTGCGTCGGCATGTCGGTGGAAGGATTTCACGCCTCTGCGTCGCACAGGGCGAATTCCTTTGTGTCGAAGCAACTTCAACCGATTCTTCGTTCGCATTGTGCAGCGTCACCACCGAACCAGCTGCACCCGTTGTCACCGCGCTCGGCAGCGCCGAAGCAATGCCGATTGCCGTGATCAACGCACCGACCGAGATGCTCAGCCTGGCATTCGGCGCCGGCCCGGATGCAGACAGCGTGAGCTCGGCCTTGATCAACGCCGGGATACTCGAAGATGACGCACGCCAACTGGGTAACGCAATCGTCACATGCACCGCCTTCGCCGAATTGGTTGGAATACCACACAGTTTGGGAGCGACGACGCACATGACCGGCGCAGTGACTGTGTACGACACCTTGGCCGGCCGGCTCGTGGGTTCGACTACTCGGGCTGCCGACGGCACCGAGTGGACGTCCATCAGTTCCGGAACACCGCATCGCCTGCGACAAGCCGTGAACGCGCTGGTAACCGAACTCGAGGAATCGACGCCGGAGACTTCCGGGTAACCTCGGGGCGTCCCTTCAACGCCCGGAGCCTTACTTCAGCATGCAGTTCTCGCGTCAACCGTCGTCACCGGGCGAACAAGGCTCGGTCGCCACGATCGACCGGCCGAACGAAGAACGGGCAACAACACCGCACCGACAAGACCTGAACGGACTGCGTGGCCTCGCCATCGGTTTGGTGGTCGTATTCCACGTGTGGTTCGGACGGGTATCGGGCGGGGTGGACGTCTTCCTGGTTCTGTCCGGATACTTCTTCGTCGGCTCACTGGTTCGACGCGCCGAAGCCGGGGGTTCACTCAACCCGGTCCCGGCACTGCGGCGGGTGTTTCTGCGGCTGTTCCCCCTGATCGCGGTGGTCAGCATTTTGACCGCACTGGGGACCGCGTTGCTGCTGCCACGCACACGCTGGGCCGATCTGGGTGATCAACTGATCGCGGTGCTCGGGTTCTTCCAGAACTGGCAGCTCGCCAGCACCGCAAGCGACTATCTGGCCGCCGACGGCTCGGTCACTCCCCTGCAGCACCTGTGGTCGATGGCCGTGCAAGGTCAGTTCTATCTCCTGGCCATCGCACTCGTCTCCGTGATCGCTTATGTGGCGTCACGCGTGAATCCCAACTATTTCCGCCCGTCACTCGCGGTCACCCTTCTGGTTCTGACCGCAGGATCTTTTCTCTACGCACTCGCCAAATCTTCGCGTCACCAAGCCTGGGCGTACTACGACTCCGGCGCCAGGTTGTGGGAATTGGCCCTCGGTGGTCTGCTGGCCGTTCTGATGACCAGCACGCGCAGTCGGCAGATCGCATCCCTGCCGTTCTCGGTCAGAGCGACGATCGGCTGGGCGGGGCTTTCGTCGATCCTGTTGTGCGGCATAGTGCTCGACGGCGCCCAGCAGTTCCCCGGCCCGTGGGCGCTGGTACCGGTGCTGGCCACTCTTGCGTTGATACTGTCCGGAGTCGGCGACGACACACCTTGGACGTCGAAGACGCTCGCCCATCCGGCACTGACGTGGCTCGGCTCGTTCGCATTCGCGCTGTACCTGATTCACTGGCCGATTCTGGTGTTTGCACTCGTGATCACCGGACGCCCCGAAGCCGGCCTGCTCGGCGGGGCACTGATCATCGCCCTCTCCGTCGCGGGGGCGCTTGCACTCCGGCGCCTGGTCGAGGTTCCGGTGGAGCGCGGAGGCCGCTCGCGCCGGTACACCGTCCTGGCATGCGTCGTCACCGCTGCCGCGGTCCTCGCCGCTTCAGTCGCCTGGCAGTCGTACGCGAGCAGCCAGACGACGGGCCAGCGGGCGGTCGACACCCTCGACCTCCCGACCCATCCCGGCGCACTCGCGCTCACCGACGGTGCCGAAGTACCCAAGGCGTCGATGGTTCCCTCGATCTTCGATGCGCCACTGGACCTTCCGGCCAGTACGCTCGACGGCTGTATCGCCGATTTTCTCGAGCGGGACGTCGTCCACTGCACCTACGGCGACGCCGATGCAGACAGAACCATCGCGCTCGCGGGTGGTTCGCACTCCGAGCACTGGCTCACTGCGCTCGACGAACTCGGCAAGAGTCACGGGTTCCGCGTCGACACGTATCTGAAGATGGGCTGTCCGCTCACCGTCGACTCCATGCAGACGTTGTCGGACAACGACTATCCGGATTGCGTCGACTGGTCGCGTGGAGTGCTGACCGAGTTGGCCGACGCCTCACCCGATTTCGTGTTCACGACGGCAACCAGGCCGAGTTCCGACGGCCCTGGTGACGTGACGCCCGAATCGTACGTTCACGTATGGGAGGAACTGGGGCGCGACGGTATCGACGTCCTCGCCATTCGCGATACCCCCTGGCTGCACCACGACGGCGTCGCCTACCGCGCGATCGACTGTCTGGCGACAACCACGTCACCCGATCACTGCGCGATGCCACGGTCCGAAATGCTCAGCGACGTCAATCCGGCGCCGTCGGCAATTGCCGATCTGACCAACGTCCGCCTACTCGATCTCAGCGACGGTGTGTGCGGACCGGAGTTGTGCCGCGTCGTAGAGGGAAATGTGTTGGTGTATCACGATTCCCACCACCTGACAGCCAGCTACGTGAGCACACTGTCGGCTGAACTGGGGCGCCAACTGAGCGTCCAGACCGGTTGGTGGTGAAGCAGTCCGTCAGCCCATCACGTCGTCGGCACCGGGAATGAGTCGGTGCTCGAACGGCGGGTTGACGGCTCCCCAGCGTAGGCACTCCCAGCCGCCATCAGCTGAGGGCAACAGTTCGACTGTCTCGGTGTTGGCCAAGTGGTTGTTGGCTGCGAACAGTCCGGGGACACCGGCAAGCTGGGCGGCGACAAGACGAATCGCAGCACCATGACTCACCACGACGATGTCGCCGCCGTCTCGTGAGCCTTCGAGAAATTCTTCGCGCAACGCATTGACGACGGGGACGTACCGTTCCAGGACGTCGTATCCCGTTTCACCGCCGGGAATGCGAGCGCCGAGGTTGCCGGTGTGCCAGTGATGGAACGTCTCCATGAACAGTCGGTGCGCGGCCTCGTCGGTGCGATCCTCGAGGTCACCGGCCTGGACCTCGTGCAGTCCGTCCCGCACATCCAGGGATACGCCGGCGGCTTGCTCCACAAAACCTGCGGTCTGCCGGGCACGCAAAGCCAAGGACGATACGAGCGCCAGAGGAGGCGCCGAAGCCAGACCGATGCCCAACGTCTCGGCCTGCGCCAACCCTTCCGGCGTGAGCTTTGCTCCGGGCAGAGCGGTGTCGAGACGTTTGGCGACATTCGCCTCCGTCTGACCGTGCCGAACGAGGATGAGCCTTCCGGTCATCGTTCTCCCCCTCCATGCTTGAGCTGGTCGATCCACCGAATCGCTTCTTCGTCCGAAGGAGGTTGTGGCCCGGTCGAATTCGCTGTCGCCCACGACCCCAGGAAGCGGACTCCGGATTTGCGATGCAGTGCACGCATCGCCTCGGCCACCAGCGAGTCCTCGACGTGTCCGACGCAGTCCACGAAGAACCGGTACGTACCCAATTCCGTTCGCATCGGACGTGATTCGATCCGAGTCAGATCGATACCGCGAGCGGCGAATTCGGAGAGTGCGCGCACCAGGGAGCCTGGAGCGTTGTCGAGGTGAAGCACCAGCGCGGTGCGATCGGCACCGGTCCGTTCGGGAACCGGAGCCGGCTTGGTGACCAGCACGAAACGTGTACGGGCGCCGCCCACATCGGCGACGTTGTCCGCCAGGCTGTCGAGTCCGAGCATCTGACCGGCCAAAGCCGTGGACACACCGGCGTCGACCGTTCCGGCCTGCACGTCCAGCGCTGCACCGGCGTTGGACGAGGCCAACACCACCTCGGCCTGGGGCAGGTTCTCGGCGATCCATCCGCGGACCTGTGCGCCCGCATGCGGGTACGCGCCGATCGTGCGGACCTGGTCGGCGGTCGTCCCGGCCCGAACCAGGATGGAGAAACTCACGTCCAGATCGGTTTCGGCGACGATCTGCAGGGGCGAACCGAGAGCGAGTGAATCGAGCGTCGGCGCTACGCCGCCTTCCACCGAGTTCTCGAAGGGAACTACGGCCCCGTCCACGGAACCGTCGCGAACCATGTCGAGAGTCGCCGGCGGACTGCCGGCCGGTACTCGCTCGACAGTTTCGCCGAACGCGCCCTCAGCCTCCAACTGGGCGAGAGCTATCTCCGTGAAGGTTCCCGACGGACCGAAATACGCGATTCTTGGCACGCCTAAAAGATTACGCATCGACCCACGCCGGTCACTGCAAACCCGCGGCACGCAGAGCCGTTTCCACCGCAGGCAGATCTGCAACCTCGATCGTGAGCAGCACCTCGCGCATCGCGGATGCGGCTTCCGGGATCAGCGCGGCGAGTTTTTCGGGCTTCGGATCGACTATCGCGGCGCGCACGTCGTCGCCGCGCAGTGCAGCGACGGTGCCACACAGTAGGGCGATCACCTCGTCGCCGTCGGCTGCGCGGGCTACGAAACCGACGGACTCGTGCGCGAGTACCGCCAGGAAATCAGCCACTTCGGTGGGCGTGCGACCGGCGGCGAGTCCGGGGATCCGTCCACCTTCGCACAGGCGCAGCGCCGCTTCGGCGGGTGTCAGATCCTCTTCGCCGCCGTCGACGTACACCGCGAGCGGAGCGGGCAGACGTAGCGCGATCGCGTCGTCGATCTGGTCGGTGGTGACGTCGACGTCGAAACGGACGGCCTCGTACGACGCATCCGTGTCCGCGCGCAGTTCTTCGGGATCGATATCGAGGCGGACGACAACCCGGGCTGCTGCTTCGCCACCGATCAGCGCCGACGCCGGAACGACCGGGAGAAAGAGTGCTTCGAGGAGTCCGCGCGAGTTTCTCGGGGCGGGCAGCCCGAGCGAAAGAGGAATGGCCACAGACAAACCGTAACCCCGGCGCAGGCGGCGGATTCCACGCGAGTTGCGCAAAAGTCTTGCGATTCACACCGAAGCGCCTTAGGTTAGGGTTACCTCATCATCCGATGGAGTTCGAGAGAACACCCGCCAAGGGGGCAGCATGGCAACGAAGACCAGCACCGGCCCGTCCACCGCCGAACGCGTCCGCAGCGCCTGTGTGCGCGCACAGGACGCAGTTCTCGCCATCGAAGGCAGCGATCCCACCGTCACGTCGGTGCATCACCTGCGTTCGAACGGTGACGTCGTCGTTGCAGTCCCACATGCCTCCGCAGCTGCGGCCCTGGCCTGGAACTCCGGCGGCGGCGGACTGCCTGCCGTCCTCGAGATCACCGATCACGCACCACTGCGGCTGCGTGAGCCCGTGCGCTCCCTCGTGTGGCTTCGCGGCTCGTTGCACGCCGTGCCCGACTACGAGGCACGCGTTCTCGCCGACGACGTCGCATCCGAACATCCCCACCCGGGGCTCCTCGACATCGGCCACACCTCGGTCCTCCTTCGCCTGAGCCTGGCCTCGGCCGTTGTCGCCGACTCGACGGGGGCAGAGCCCGTCGCCGTGGACGAACTGCTGAACGCCAGCCCCGATCCCTTCTGGGAAATGGAGACGGCGTGGCTGCAGCATCTCGACGAAGACCACCGCGATCTCGTGGACCTGCTCGTGCGCAAGCTTCCCCCGTACATGCGCACCGGACGCGTTCGCCCACTCGGCATCGACCGCTACGGACTGCGCCTGCGGGTCGAGGATCACACCGGTGACCGCGACGTGTGGATGCCGTTCGCCAACCCCGTCGACGACGCTCCCGCGCTGAGCCGTGCCATCCGAATGCTTGTCGGGTGCCCTTTCCTCAACGGCCTCCGATCGGGTGGCGCTGCAAACGGCTAGCGTTGCGCGGGTGAATGCCCGCGAAACCGTCCGCACCTGGTTACGGCCGCCGTCTCCCGTTCGAACGGACCCGGAACTAGATCCCGCCGCCAGACGCGGAATCCGGATCGAGATCACTATCGTTCTGCTGGTCACCTTCGGGCTCAGCGGATTGTCCGGGATCCTTTCGCTCGCCGAATCCTTGGCGACGCCGGTTGCGCTCTCGGATCAGACGGTTGCACTCAACCCGTCGCGCGCTGCCATCGACTGGATCGACCTGGCGCGCCAATTACTCGGCGTTGCAAAGCTTCTCGCGTGGGCAGCGCTGGGACTCTATCTACTGTGGCGTTCGGGGATCGGTCCACGTGCTGCGGGCCTGACTCCCAAACCTCGATTCGGTCGCGACATAGCTCCGGGATTCGGCCTCGCCGCTGTGATCGGCCTCCCCGGACTCTTGTTCTACCTCGTCGCTCAGGCACTGAGCATCAACCTCACCGTCCAAGCCAGCGCGCTCGACGACCACTGGTGGCGGGTGCCGATCCTCGTACTGTCCGCGATCGCGAACTCGGGCGCCGAAGAGGTACTGGTCGTCGCCTACCTGATCACTCGCCTCCGAACACTCGGCTGGAGCGAGAACAAATCTCTGCTCGCGTCCTCGCTCCTGCGCGGTAGTTATCACCTCTACCAAGGGTTCGGCGGCGGTGTGGGAAACGTGATCATGGGGCTCGTGTTCGGTCGATACTGGCAGCGCACCGGCAAGCTGTGGCCGCTGATCATCGCCCACGCGCTCATCGACATGGTGGCGTTCATCGGTTACGCCCTCCTGCGCGATCACGTCTCCTGGCTGCCGTGACCGGTACCGTGAACTGGTGACCGGCGACTCCGAATATCCTCAGCGCCCTCCGCGGCGCCAGCCGCCAGGGCCACCTCCGCGGCGCCAGCCGCCCCCGCGTGGGCCGATGCCACCCCGTCAGGGCCCACCCCCGCAGCGGCGCCCACCGATGCCGCCCGAAGGGCCGACGGTCATTCGCCGCGACGGACGTCCACCGCAGCAGAATCCGGCCAATCAGGCCTGGTCACAGGTCCCACCAGAAGCGCCGCAGCAACCCAGGCGTGAGGACTGGGCGCCGACCCAACGCCCGCAGCCGTTCCAGGATGACCCCCGCAGGCAGGGGCCGCCGCGTCAGGATCCGCACCGCCAGGCGAAGTACGCACCCGCGCCGCCGCGCCGAACCCCGCCGAACGCCCCGCCTCGCCCTCCTGAACCCCCGAAGCAGCGACGCCCACGCAAGCGTCGTAGCTGGGGTAAACGTATCGGCATCACGTTGTTGGTCTTGCTGCTCGCGCTGGCCGGCGCGGTCTATTACGTCGACAGTTCGCTCAATCGAATCGACGCGCTGCCCGACTACGCGGGACGCGTCGCCGATACTCCGGGCACGAACTGGCTGATCGTCGGCTCCGACAGTCGTGAGGGACTCACACCCGAGCAGGAGCAAGCGCTTGCGACAGGTGGTGACACCGGCCCCAAGCGCACTGACACGGTCATCTTGGTCCACGTTCCCAAGAGCGGGAAGACGACGATGGTCAGCATCCCTCGCGATTCGTACGTTCCGATTCCCGGCTACGGCTCGGACAAGATCAACGCCGCCTTCGCTTTCGGTGGTGCCCCCTTGCTGGTGCAGACCGTCGAGGAGGCAACCGGACTTCGCATCGACCACTATGCCGAGATCGGATTCAGCGGGTTCGCCGGCATCGTCGACGCCGTCGGTGGCGTCAATGTATGCCTGACGCAGGCGATCGACGATCCGCTGGCCGGAATCAACCTCCCCGCTGGATGCCAGGACTTGAAGGGTTCGGATGCACTCGGGTTCGTGCGGACCCGAGCAACCGCGCTCGCAGACCTCGACCGCATGAACAACCAGCGCCAGTTCATGTCGGCGTTGCTGTCGAAGGCGACGAGTCCGAGTACGTTCCTCAATCCGTTCCGGTTGTGGCCGCTCGTCTCCGATACGGCCAAGTCTTTGCAGGTCGACGAGGGCGATCACATCTGGAATCTGGCCTCACTCGCCTGGGCGCTTCGCGGCGGGATGACCACCACGACGGTTCCGGTCGCCGGTTTCGAGGACGTGGACGGGTCGGGCAACGTGTTGTTGTGGGACAAAGCACGCGCTTCGCAGTTCTTCGACGCCCTGGCCAACGATCAGCAGATTCCGCAGGATCTGATCACCACGGGGTGATCGCCCTGAGTTTCGGTAGTACCCCGGGAGGACAGGCCGAGCGAACAAATCGCTTTCCGGCAGGACGCGGAACGGCCGGCGGAAAAATACCGTGAAGGTATGAACACAGCACACCGCCGATTCCGCACTGCCGCCGTCATCGCCGCCTCGGCCGGAGCGGCTTTACTGGCCACGTCCTGCTCGGGCACCTTCGACAAGTTCGACGAGTCGAAGGCATACAAGAAAACCGAAACCTTCTCTTTTGCACAAGCATCCAGCGGAATCGACACACTGCCGAGTTGGGTTCCCGCCGGCGCGACGGGTATCGACGAGGTCATCCGCACCACCGGCAACGAACGCATCCTGCGAATGACTGCGAACATCACAGAGATAGATCACAACAGCTGCATCGCACGACCCACCGTCGAAACTCGTCCGGCATCGCTGTCCGCACAGTGGTGGCCGACGGGGGTCGAGAAGGGCAGTTCTTTCCAGTGCGGCGACTGGTACGTCGGCGAAAAGGACTCGTTCGTCTACGGATACCGGCCGGAAACTCTCGACTTCATCATCGATCAGCTCGACAACAAGTAGCTCCCTGTCCGTGCCGCCGACCCAGTAATCTGTTGGGATGACACAGGCGAAGAACTCGAGCGAATTCACCACTCTGCTGCGTCAGCAGATCCGTAACGAGTTCACTGCATCGCAGCAGTACATCGCGGTAGCGGTGTACTTCGATGCACACGATCTTCCGCAGATGGCCGCGCGCTTCTACAGCCAGGCCACCGAGGAACGCGGTCACGCGATGATGATGATCCAGTACCTGCTCGACAACGACCTCGACGTGGACGTACCGGGTGTCGACGACGTCGTGACGAAGTTCGACAGTGTCCGGGCTCCGGTCGAATTGGCACTCGAGCAGGAGAAGACGGTCACCGAGCAGATCACGCAGTTGGCGCGCACCGCGCGCGATACCGGCGACTACCTGGGCGAGCAGTTCATGCAGTGGTTCCTCAAGGAGCAGGTCGAGGAAGTTGCAAGCATGACAACACTTCTCACCATCGTCGACCGTGCCGGCGACAACCTCTTCCACCTCGAAACGTTTGTCGCACGCGAGATGAACACACCGGCAGCTGCCGACGCAATGGCGCCGACACCCGCCGGCGGCGGCGTCTGAGGGCCACCGGCCTACCGAGTCTCCGGCCGCTCGGCGGCGCTCAGTGATCTGAGGAAGTTGTTGTATGCCTCCAGATCACTGTCGCCGTCGATCTCGGCGCGGCGGTCCTGGGCGGCATTCATCCGTTTGTCGTCCCGGTTCCAGCGCATCGCGAAGATCACGACCACCACCAGCGCGACGGGCTCACCGTACGACCACGCAAGGGCACCGGCCAACTGCTGGTCCTGCATCACGTCCACGCCCCACTCGGGAGGCGGATTCACGAACGTGGTCAGCAGCGGCTTTGTCGCCATCATGAGGACGACTCCGATGAACACATGCAGCGGCATCTCCACGAAAAGGTCGAAACACCGGCCGAGATAGCTTTGCCGCACCGGCAGTGGTCCGGTGGCGAGCACGGGCATGATGAAGAGCAGACCGCTGGCGAGAAAGAAGATTTCGAGAAAGACGTGTCCGGCCGGCAATCCCGAGACGGCGTCGAAGATCGGCGACAGGTAGATCCCGTAGTAGCTGAACAGAAAGACCGGGATCGTGAACCCGGGGTGCAACATCCACCGTGCCGGACGGCTGCGCAATGCCAATAGTGCAAGCGCCAGAACATTTCTCCCGGGACCTCGATGCGACGTCGAACGCAGTAGCAGCAGTCCTGGCGAGCCCAGCACCCACAGCGGCGGGATCGCCATCGAGAGCGTCAAATGCTGGAACATCCAGACACTGAAGAGTTCGTTCCCGTAACTTTCGACCTTCGAACCGGTCACGGCGATCAACAGCAAGCATCCGGCCAGAAAACACGCAGTTCGATACCAGGGCCATAGCCGTCCCCGCGCACGCACACGGTGCATTGACCACCAATACCAAAGCGCCAGAACAGCTCCCAGCAGAACAATAGGCGACAGGGACGAGAAGTCCCAGGTCAACATCTGTCCGATCGACGGCGGCGCCAGACCGTTCACCTCCGATTCACGGGCGAACCCTCCTTCGAATCCTTTCGGGTACCGTCGACTCTACACCTAAATACTATGTTGAATAGTATTTAAGTAATCGACGGAAGGTCAAGGTACACAGCAGTGTCCAGAAGCATGAAGATATCCGCCGCCCTGATCGCGTTGTTCGCGGTAGCACTGATCACGTTCATCACCGTCGATCCGATCAGGGCGGACAACGAGAGCACCGATCGGGCAGCACAATCCACCGCCGTCCTGACCGACGACGCGTACCGATTGACCTCGGCCGCTGACGACAAAGTGAATCTTGTCGAGTTCCTCGACTTCGAATGTGAGGCCTGCCTCGCGCTGTACCCGACGATGGAGCGAATCAGAGCCGAGTACGAGGATCGAATCACATTCGGTATCAGATACTTTCCGATTCCGAGTCACACCAACAGCACTCTCGCGGCGCAGGTCGTCGAATCCGCATCTCGCCAGGGCAAGTTCGTCGAGATGTATCGGCGGATGTACGAGACGCAATCGCAGTGGGGTGAATCCGCCGAATCGCAGGAGGCACTGTTCCGCTCCTACGCACAAGATCTCGGCCTGGACATGACCCGATTCGAATCCGACCTCAGCAGCCGCGGCGTCCGCGAGCGGGTCGAGCGCGACTTCAACGAGGGCAAACGCCTTGGCGTCCAGGGCACCCCGACGCTGTTCCTCAACGACGTGAAGCTGGCCCAGATGCCGAGCTACGAAGATCTGAAAGCCCAGATCGACTCAGCGTTGGAGCAATGATCAGGTCAGAACAGCGCAGATACCCGCGGAGACGGCCACCGTCACGGCTGCGGCAACGGCCGTCGTTACGGCCGCCGGCACGCACGCCGCAACCGCGCAGGTCAGTCGCCGAGGCGACGCCACGTCGCCGTCGACCAGGGAACGCAATCGCACTGCGGTCGCGCCGCCGCGATCGCCCAAGCTCCAGTCCGGCTGAGGAAGCGGCGATTTCGACACCGCGGCAAGGGCGGAACGCACTGCAGCCGGGCTGGTGACGCGAGCGGCGTGCCGGTCCGCCGACAGTTCCACGATCGCGCCGACGGCAGCAGGTGCCGCCGCGAACAACGGCACTCCCGGCAGAACAGCGGCCAAGACTTCACAGGCACCGACGATTCGGTGATGACCGCCGCTCAGGTGCGCACGCTCGTGCGCGAGGACCGCGTCACGCTCGCCCCCGGTAAGAGCGGATGACAAGCCTTGTGTCGCAACAACAAATCCAGGATTTCCGGCGACACTGTAGGCCATCGGCAGCGGATGATCCAACCACAACACGTCGGACTCCGAGTTGTCGCGGCGCGCGACGATCGAGAGAACATCACGATGGAAATCTCGGACTCTCGCGTGCTCACGTGCCTGTTTGCGGCCGGCCAGCACGATCCGAACAGCGATCAAACCCACCACACCAACGGCTGTACCGGTGATCAGTTCACCCACCCATGAACTCGTGCCGTGCGCGAAGGCGCTGAAACACCGAGCGATACCGTCGACCAGCCCCTCGACCGGCGCGTGGCTCGGCCACACCAGAACCAAGACCGCGGAGAGAGCGAGATACAGAGCCGACGCCATACTGCCGAGCCACGCCGCGAGCAGCACCGTCGGTGACAACGTCGAGGAAACGGCCCGTAACGCTCTCGGAACCAAAAATCCGACGAATACCGCACCGAGAAGCATCGGCAAGGCCAGTGTCATTGCGCACCTTCCCCGGAAAGTCCTCGGCGCAGGGCCTCGTTCTCAGCGTCCGTCATTGTCTTCGCGAAGTGCAACAGCACGGCAGCGGAATCGGAACTGCTGTCCAACAATTCGCGCAGTGCCCTGGATGTGGCCTCTTCACGGCTGCGACTCGGCCGATAGAAGTAGGCGCGACTCTTCTTCTCACGACTCACCCAGCCCTTGTCGTAGAGATGAGTCACGACGGTCAGGATGGTGGTGTACGCGAGTTGTCGACGCTCACCCAAGATCTCGACCAGATCCTTGACCGAGAGCGCGTCGTCGGACTGCCAGAGCACATCCATGACCTCGGCTTCGAGTCCGCCCAGCCCCTGCATTGCTCCTCCATCGCGTCGTGACAGAACTTCAGCCGCTCGCGGCCTTCTCCCCGAACGACACGCCCCGGGAATTCAGATACGCGAGCGGATCAGTCTTCTGCCCGTCAGATTGCCACACCTCGTAGTGCAGGTGCGGTCCCGTCGATTGTCCACGATTGCCGACGGTCGCGATCAGTTCACCCGCCCGCACCTTCTGACCGGCAACCACGAGCGCCTCGTTGATGTGCCCGTAGACGCCGACGGTCCCGTCGTCCTGCTGGATGCGGACCCAGAGCCCGAATCCCGCGGCGGGACCGGATTCGATCACAACACCGTCGGTCGCCGAGACGATGGGCGTACCGATCGAGTTTGCGATGTCGAGACCGTAATGGGTTGTTCCCCAGCGTGGACCGAAGTTGGACGTCATCGTCCCGCTGACGGGGGCCATCACCCGCGGCTTTTCTGCCTCGTACGCCAACGCCGCCCGTTCGGCTTCGAGTTGTCTCGTTTTACCGAGTTGTTCGGCTATCCCGGCAAGATCCGTCGTCCGAACAAGGTCGAGTATCTCCGGCACCGACACCAGCGCTGGACCTTCCGTTGCAACTGGAAGCGGCGATGCGTGCCCGATGGAAGTGCCGGACGCCAGGATTGCACCCGTCGCCACGGAAACCGCGGCCATGCGCCCGCCGGGTCTGATCGGCTCGGATTTTCGATGTCTTCCCACTTCTCGGTCCTCGCGTCGATGACAAATGAAGGTCTACGCCGCCACCTTACAACTATGTTGCATAGTTTTTAAGACATGCACTATTGCGCATATATGCATAGGTGTCTAGGCTGACGTCGACGAAAGGACCTTCGATGTCACACGGACACGGGCACGGAATCTCTCCCGCCGAGGCTGCGACCAGCAACAGCGGCAAGCATGTCAACAAACTGTGGATCGCCGCCGGCCTCGGGTTGGTGACGTTCGTGCTGCAGGTGACGGTCGGCTTCTTCACCTCGTCACTGGCGCTGCTTTCGGACTCGGCGCACGTGTTCACCGACATCTTCGGCATCTTCATGGCGCTCGCCGCGATCCTCGTCGCACAGCGCGCAGCACGGCGCCCGGATCGCACTTTCGGCATGTACCGCACGGAAGTGTTTGCGGCACTGGCCAATGCGATCCTGCTCTTCGCAGTCGCCGGGTGGGTGCTCTACGAGGCTGCCAGCCGATTCTCGGATCCGCCCGAGGTTCCCGGCCTCCCCGTCGCGATAGTCGCCGTCGTCGGTTTGGCGATGAACGTCATCGCCTTCCTGATGCTCCGCAGCGGCGCGAAGGAAAGCATCAACATCCGCGGCGCCTACCTCGAAGTCATGGCGGACATGATCGGGTCCATCGGCGTCCTCGTCAGCGGCTTGGTCACGCTCGCTTTCGGTTGGCGCTACGCCGACCCCGTCATCGGCGTCGCCATCGGCCTCTTCGTCTTGCCGCGCGCCTTCAACCTGGGCCGCCATGCGGTCCGCATCCTGCTCCAGCAGGCTCCCGATCGCATCGACGTCACCTCGATACTCGAGAAGATCAACACACTCCCGGGAGTCGTCGACGCGCACGATCTGCACGTCTGGACACTCACCTCGGGGATGGAAGTTGCTTCCGTTCACGTCACCGCGGCCAGTGACGCCGATCCCACTACGGTGCTCGCCGCCACCCAAACCTTGCTGGCCGAGGTATTCGACCTGGAGCACGCCACCGTGCAGGTGGAACTACAGGGAAGTGACGGTAAATGCACGGAACTCGCCTGGTGAAAAGGACATTCCTAAATGAAACATTCGCTTTCGGGCCAATGGATAACCGCACCGAATTCGAAAAGAAATTAGGTCTTCTTTAGTTTGGGAACGCTTACCACAATAAGGTCAGACTGGGATGACAGGGCCTCTGACCTGCACTATCTTGGAATTCATGACTTCTGGGGAGACTCACATGACCAAATTCCACGCACTACTCCGAGACCAGATTCGCAACGAGTTCAACGCTTCGCATCAGTACATCGCGACAGCGGTTTACTTCGACAATGCGGACCTGCCACAGCTGGCAAAGCACTTCTACAAGCAGGCTGTGGAAGAGCGTAACCACGCCATGATGATCGTTCAGTATTTCCTCGATCGCGACATCAACGTCGAACTCACCGGCGTCGACGCCGCGAAGGCCGACTTCAAGGATGCCCGTGAGCCCATCGCTCTCGCGCTGACGCAGGAGAAGACGGTCACCGAGCAGATCGTCCAGCTCGCGAGCACTGCCCGCGAAGAAGGCGACTACCTCGGTGAGCAGTTCATGCAGTGGTTCCTCAAGGAGCAGGTCGAGGAAGTTGCCAGCATGACAACACTTCTCACCATCGCGGACCGCGCAGGCGCCAACCTGTTCGACCTCGAAGACTTCGTGTCCCGCGAGATGAGCACCGTCGGTGACACCACCGGTGCGCCGAACGCAGCAGGCGGAACCATCTAGCCTGCAGCACTCACGGATTTTGCCCTCGAGCCGAACGGTTCGCTTCCTGCCAGCAGGATCGAACTGATCAGCTCGGGGGCATCTGTCATCGGCACGTGCCCCAGTCCGGGCAAAACCATCAACTTCGCCTGCGGGAACGGCTTTTTCACGCGCTGCGCTTGGTACACGGGCAGAATGAGATCGCGTCGACCCCACGCAACCGTCACCGGCACAGTGGGATCCACGATGGGCGGCAACACGAAGTCCATCTCGAGACCGAGATCGACGAGTTCGTTGGACACGAGCGAACGGCAGTCGGCCAACGCCGCCGCATAACCGACATGACTCGGATGAGCGAAGAACGCGGCGAGCGCTGGATAGCGAATCAGCTTGTACCGCAATGCACGTGGCAGACCATCGCCCATGAGCTTGGCCGTGCCGCGCAGTGCACGGAACGTGTTGATCGCCCGCACCTGATCGAGGTGATTGACAAAGAACCCGGCCGGCGAAAGAGCTGTCGCCGACGCGACGTCTCCGCGCGCGGCCAGCGAGAGTGCAATCCATCCGCCGAGTGAGTTTCCGGCGACGTGGGCGCGCTCCCCCGCCGGAGTCACTTCCTTGACGAACTCACTGACGTCGTCGATCAGCTGTCCCATGACGTCCGGACCGAGTTCGGGCAGCACGGACTCTCCGTGACCTGGCAGGTCGACCGTGACCACACGGCGATACGGCGTCAGCTGGTCCAAAAGCGAATCCCACGCCTGCCGTCGATGGACGATGCCATGGACGAGCACAAGCGTGGGACCGCTACCGGAGATGTCGTGCGACAAAGTCATGCCGCCAACATTAACCGTAACTTTGCGTAACGCCTATAGTTCTGGCGAAAAAATCAGCGCAGCGTGACCTGGCGTCCGCGCAGGCCGTCGCGCGAGCGCAGCTCGGCCGAGGTCAGCGGAGCATCGACAGCCAGAGCCTCGGCAAGACGCTCACCGAGCTCGACGGTTGCCGCTACCCACTCGTTTGCATGCTTTTCGCGGTCGAGGTCGAAGACGGGGACCAACAGGCCGTGGGTGCGGAACGAGCCTGCGTAGCGCGAGCCCTCACCCAGGTGCAGTCCACCGGTCGCGTGCACGCGCGCCAACGCGAGCATCAGGTCGTCTTCGCTCTCGGGGCGAACCCAACGCAGGTGTGCCTTCTCGCCGGCGTCGACCCACCACGCGGCAACGAGGCCGTCTCCTTCGAGGCGTGCAGAGGGCATGATCGCCGAGTTGGCGTGCTGCACGGTGGCGGCAACCTCAGGATCGGTTTCGACGCCTTCCGGAATCCACCAGTTGAAGTTCTGGTGCACGGTGATGTCGAGCAGAGCCGAGGGATCGACAACCTCGGTGACGGCGGGTGTCTCGGAATCGGGGTTCGCGGCAGAAAGCGCGTCGCCGGGGGCCGCGTCCTTGATCCAGTTCACCGAAGCGGCGAGGTCTGCGCCGAGGTCGGCAGAGTGCGCTTGAACCTGGACACCGACAAATCCGGTGGCCGTCTCGCCCTCGTCGCGGACGAGGGCGGCAACAGCGCCGGGGAGGACCGTCGCCAACGTGACGGGACGGTCGGAGCCGATGACCGGCAACGGAGCCGTGGCGGACGGAACGAATTCGCGCAGCGCGACCAGATCGCACTCGGCGGCAAGGCCCTCGAACGGGCGGTTCACTGCGCCGGCAGCGGCTTCACGCTCTGCTTGGCGTGCCGCCAGCTTCTCTGCGCGTGCGCTGCCCTGCTTCGGTCCACTGTTTCTTTTGCTCTTCTTGGCCACGAGGGCAAAATCTACACGCTGCCCAGCCATTGCTTCGTGCGCCCGGGATGGTTGGTGGCCACCCAACTGACCCCGAGCTCACGACACAGGTCCACATCCGCCTTGTCGTCGACGGTCCAGCAGTACGTCGCGCGACCCGCAGCGGCAGCCCGATCGACCAGATCGGGATGTTCGCGCAACGCCTTGATCGACGGCCCGATCGCCGTGGCGCCGACAGCCGTCGACGCACCACCGCCGAGGTACCGCGACGCGTCACCGAGTAGGACCGTCGGCAGCAGCGGTGCCGAACGGCGCACTCGCCAGACCGCAGTAGCCGAGAAAGACATGACCACCGCGCGAGAGTGATCGGCCGACGGCGGCGACGCGATCCCGAAGCGGTGCAGTTCCGCGAGAAGTTTTGCTTCGACCAGGCCGCCGAATCGCACTGGGTGCTTGGTTTCGATGAACAGCTTCACCGGCCGCGCGAAATCCAGGGCGAGAGTGATGAGGTCGGAGAGAGTCAGCAGTTCGGCCGGTTCGCTCGTCGACCCGTAGTCCAGAGCGTTCAGCGAATCGAGCGTCATCTCGCTGACGATCCCCGTGCCGCTGGAGGTGCGGTCGACCTTGCGGTCGTGAACGCAGACCAGGTGCCCGTCGCGGGTGAGGCGGACGTCGCATTCGAGCCCGTCGGCACCCTCCTCGAGGGCCAGTTCGTAGGCGGCGAGGGTGTGCTCCGGCCGCGCAGCCGACGCACCTCGGTGCGCAACGACGAGTGGACCTCGACGATCTGGGCTCACAGGGCAGCGGTCTCCTTCTCTTCCATCACCGAGCGCGGCACTGGCACCCATCGAGTTTCCGATTCGGGTTCGCCGCGCCAACCCCTGCGCTCGATCCGTCGGATCACGACGAGCGTCAACGCCGCGGTGACGGCTGCGACCAATGCGATGAAGGCGTTCAGCAGAACCCCGTCGGCCATTGCCTGAATCCCCGGGCGTGATCGCCAGTACGCGTTGACCACCAGCAGCAGAGCGCTGAATCCCCAGAAGCCCCACCAGATCTTCACCAGCAGAGTTCCGCGCGGATCGCGGCGGACCAACTCGAAGAGATAAACGGCCGGCATCACGAGGTTGAGGATCGGCACAGCGCAGCCGACGACAACTTCCGACGCTGTGCGCGGATCGGATTCACAGCCACCTGCGAAGTGTTCACGACGCCGACGAAGCAGCCAGCACACACCGGCGACAGCCGCGAAGACCGAGATCAGCAGTCCACCCAACTGAGTGAAGTACACGGCGGCGTCGGAGACCGTGAGAAGCCACTGCGGGATCAGCGTGGTGCGGTTACGCACCAGGATCGCGTACCTGCCCAGTTCGGCGAACACAGCGAGTCCGTAGAGGATTGTCGCGAGTGTCAGCAACGGCCCGACTCGGTCGGCCATCCGGTCCGCTCGCGAGGGCGGCACCGGTGAGGTGTCGACGATGTCCTGGAGTCCCCACTGCGGGACGGCGTCGTAGCGCGGGGTGGTGAGGCTACGACGCACTGGTGTGTCCCCCACGCCGCGTGGGTCGGACGGTGAGCGCGCGATCCAGCGGAAGCCACGACGGTTGGGTGGTTGGTAGATCTCGGTGCGGGTGGGGATCAGCAGGACGCCGCTGCAGCGCGGGCACCACTGCGTTGGGCCGCCGACGACAGGCCATCGTGCGGCGCACCGGGCGCAGACCTGAACGACACTCACAACTTCGATTCTGTCACGCCGTATCGGTAACGGCAGCAAATGGATTCACTCCCGATTTGTGATCGAACCTCCACCCCGTTCACCTGCATTGTTCGAATAATGTGACCTCCGCCACTTAAAAACTCGAGTTATCCACAGTTTCCACAGGTTCATCCACAGTTCTGGATGAATGAATCGGGCTTTATCCACAGGTCACGGGCAAGACCCTGAGAATTTGCTGACAGGTGTTAGCGAACGATGCACAGGCTCGAGGATGAATTTGACACCGCAGGTCAGTGAACTTTTGGGCGTCGGCGTCATTTATCCCGGCAAAGTTCACAATCCATTCAGAAATTGCTCCCGAAAAGACAGAAAAGACCGTTATCCCTTTTTTGGGGGAAGTCGGTTTTTGACACACCTGGAAGCATGACCGTCGATGACTTCTCCACAGCCCGAGCCAACTCTGACGTTCACCCCGAAACGGGTCGCGCAGCTCGCGTTCGTGTTGATCGGATGTCAGCTCGTCATTCGCGCCTGGGTTGCCTCGAGCAATTACTTCTACTGGGACGACCTCATCCTGATGGGCCGCGGAGGACGCTTCCCTCTCTTCTCGAACGAACTCCTGCTCTACGACCACGACGGTCACTTCATGCCCGCGGCCTTCTTCTTCACCGGGTTGATCACCCGCATCGCGCCGTACAACTGGGCGCTGTCGGCAACGCTGCTCGTCATCGGCCAGGCCACGGCGTCGTTGGCGCTTCTGCGCACTCTTCGGTTGGTCCTTGGTTGGCGACCGGCGCTGTTGATTCCGCTGATCCTGTATCTCTTCGTCCCGCTGACCCTTCCGTCGTTCTCGTGGTGGGCGGCCGCACTCAACGCCTTGCCGCTTCAGATCGCGCTTGCCTGGGCGTGTGGGGACGCGATCAAGCTGTACCGCACCGGGCATGTGCGCTACGTGTTCTCGGGCACCGCGGTTTTTGTCGTCTCTCTGCTGTTCTTCGAGAAGGCAGTGCTCGTTCCGTTCGTGGCACTCGCTTTTCTGGTGCTGTACTTGCGCACACAAGGTGAAGGAACGCCGATACGAAGTGCGGTCACGAAGTGCCGACGCCTGTGGACGGCCTGCGCCGCCGTGCTCGCGATCTGGATTCCGGTGTATCTGACAACTGTCGAATCTCCGATCACCGGCAACGGCCGTTCCATGTCCACCGAACTGCTGCATCACGGCACGTCTTTGGGGATGCTTCCCACCCTTCTCGGCGGCCCCTGGCGCTGGGAGCGGTGGATCCCCAGCCCCGCCTGGGCCGATCCGCCGACGGTCTTGGTGGCCGCGGCCTGGGCCGCGCTGCTGACGACGGTCGTGATGACCGTGCGTGCCCGACGCGGCGCTGCCTGGATCTGGGCCGCCGCGGCGCTGTACTTCCTGGCCTCCGTCGTGGCGATGACCGCTACCCGATCCGACGCCGACACCACGTACGAGTTGGCGCAGACCTTGCGTTACTTCACGGATTCGGCGACGGTGTTCGCCCTCGCCGCCGCTCTGATTCTCGCCGCGCCCCGGCGACGTCCGGCCCGAATACCCGTCGCAGTCGCCGCCGGCCTGTCGGCGCTCTTCGTGGTCAGTTCGCTCGTCTCGACCGTCACGTTCGTCGACATCTGGCGCGAGAACCCGACTCGCGACTACCTCGCCAACGCACGAATATCGTTGTCACAGAATCAGGATGCTCCACTGCTCGAGCAACCCGTCGCGATCCAAGTGCTCCTTCCCGTCGCCTTTCCGAACAATTTGGCAAGCAATGTTCTCGCGCCACTGCCTGATCGCCCCGAATTTTCTTCCAGCACCCCGATTCTGCGCACCATCGACGACAGCGGACGGATTGTCGACGCCGAAGTGACCTGGACGAGAAGGATTCCCGAAGGAGCGGCACCGAACTGCGGCACCCGTGCCGAAGGCCCGACCGAACTCCCCCTCGACGGCCCCCTGGCCGGCTGGGAATGGACGGTGCAGCTCAATTACCTCGCGAGCACCGACGGAACGATCGATGTCGCGTTGGAGTCCGGTGACGCAGTATCGGTACCCGTGACGCAGGGTTTGCACTCGGCATTCGTGCGCCTGGTCGGCCACGGAAACAGTGTGAAGATCACGCCGACAACGCCGGGACTGACGCTGTGTTTCGGCGCCGGACAAGTCGGTGCCGTCGTCCCGACCTCCGTAAAATAGTGGCAGAGTAGAAGTCATGGAGCTGCGTATATTCACCGAACCCCAGCAGGGCGCTACCTACGAACAACTACTGACTGTTGCCCAGACCGCCGAAAAACTCGGCTACGGCGCATTTTTCCGCTCGGACCACTATCTCGCCATGAATTCCGACGGCCTTCCCGGGCCCACCGACGCGTGGATCACGCTCGCCGGAATCGCCCGCGAAACATCCACCATCCGCCTCGGCACTCTGGTGACGTCGGCTACGTTCCGTCACGCCGGACCGCTGGCCATCTCGGTCGCACAGGTCGATCAGATGAGTGGTGGCCGCGTAGACCTCGGCATCGGTGCCGGCTGGTACGAGGAAGAGCACCAGGCGTACGGCATCCCGTTCCCGGCGCTCAAGGATCGCTTCGAACTGCTCGAGGAAACTCTCGACGTAGTGACCGGCCTGTGGCGTACGCCGGTCGGCGACACGTTCGACTACGACGGTAAGCACGTGCAGATCAAGAACTCTCCCGCGCTTCCCAAACCGCACCAGGTCGACGGTCCGCCGATCCTGATCGGTGGCACGGGCAAGAAGAAGACTCCGGCGCTCGCCGCTCGGTTCGCGAACGAGTTCAACATCCCGTTCAAGTCCCTCGCGGAAACGAAGGACATCTTTGCGCGGGTTCGTCAGGCTTGCATCGACATCGAGCGCGATCCGAACGAATTGGTGTACTCCAACGCTCTCGTCCTGTGCTGCGGCCGCGACGAGGCGGAGATCAAGAAGCGCGCCGAAGCGATCGGACGCGACGTGGACGAGCTACGTGAGAACGGTCTGGCCGGAACACCTTCGGAGCTGGTCGACAAGATCGGCACTTTCGCCGAGGCCGGTTCACAGCGCGTGTACCTGCAGACTCTCGATCTGGCCGATCTGGATCATCTCGAACTCGTCGCAAGCGAGGTCATGCCCCAACTGCAGTGAGGAAAGGTCCGGGATCTACAGCGCGTTCGCGTCGAGGAACGCGCGTAGGTCTCGGTCCCACTGGGCCGAGCGGGAACGATCGAGAAAGACCCGCACCAGCATGAACGCGATGACCAACAGGGACATCACGCTGAACCAGGTGAAAACCCCGGTCACCACGGCTGCGACGTCGGCAGCACTCTGCGTGATCGGAGCTACGGTCTTGTCGCCGTGATCGTTGACGTAGATGGGGACCTCGGTGCCGACGGGCGTCGCCGAGTCGACAGTGACATCACCCGTGTGAACCTCACCGTTCCAGTTCCATTGCGCGCTGGCCATTTCGGTGGTCGGCGCAATGTAATCGGCTGTCGAGGCGGTGGTCTGCGTCGAGTCTGCAGTCGTCGTCGCCGAAATGCTGTGTAGTTCGGCGGATTGTTTGGCGATCAGTGCGTTCTGGCTCGAAGCCGTCGCAGCCCCTGCCCATACCGCGAGAGGCAGCAGAAGAATCGCGAAAATGATCAGACCGAAGGACATGAATCCTTCGATCCGATCACTGCGGCGAACCATCGGATCGTGGCCTACATGAATGGTGCGTCGGAGCAGCGACGCAGTTCCTCGCGTACTACCTGACATTATTAGCTCAGTTCTCTCGACGACACACTCTTACATCGAGATTCCCTTTGTTTCGATCTAGTTGCAAGTGTTAACGAGCTGAATCACATGTGTCCTCCAACACCTGTCCAGTTATTCACTCGGCGGAAGGATGTCCGTCTGCGCCGGAACCTGATCCTGACGGAGCAATCCGACCGGGCAACTGACGCCGGTGGCATGCACCGGGCAGTAGCCGCCGGGGTTCTTCGCCAAATACTGCTGGTGGTAATCCTCCGCGTAGAAGAAGTCGCGCAGCGGACCGATTTCGGTGGTGATCGCGCCGTATCCGGCTTCGGCAAGTCGTTCACCGAAAGCGACGGCCGACGCATGAGCGATTTCTTCCTGCTCGGCGGACGTCGTGAAGATCGCCGAACGGTACTGCGAGCCCTGGTCGTTACCCTGACGCATCCCCTGCGTCGGATCGTGGTTCTCCCAGAAGTGCGCCAGGATCTGCTCGTAGGAGATCACTGCGGGATCGAAGACCACCAGCACCACTTCGGTGTGACCCGTGCGTCCGGAGCACGTCTCTTCGTACGTCGGGTTGGGAGTGAAGCCTCCCGCATAACCCGCAGCGGTTGTGTACACACCGGGAAGCTGCCAGAACTCCTTCTCGGCGCCCCAGAAACAACCCATCCCGACGACGACGGTCTGCAGTTCGGCCGGAAACGGCGGCGTCAACGGATGCCCGTTGACGTAGTGCGCGGTAGGTACCGGCATTTTCTGCTCTCGCCCGGGCAGGGCGTCCTCAGGCGCGATCAGCGTGGATTTTGCGGACGCTCGTCCCAGAATGTCGTCGTACCAGCTCATGCTTCGATGCTACGCGCGAGCGGCTGTTTCGCCACGCCGTCACCGCGCGGGCGCCGGGCAGCTCCACCCACCGGTAGCCGATTTCTGCTACCGCGGCCGTTGCCAGAAGGAACAGCGCGAACGCCAGCGTCGGTCCGACGTACAAAACGGTGTTCTCGACAACGCGGTACAGGATCAGGGTGTGCACAAGATAGATGATGTAACTGCGCGTCGAGAGCCATTTCACCACCGACCAGCGCGTCGGGACACCGTCGTAGCGGCCGATGAGAACTACCGCTGCGGCGACTACCGAAATGGTCCACAGGTAGTGCTCGCCGGCCCAGTAGACGCGGAACTGGGTCGCCACGATGATGACGTGCATCTGAACGAGGACGGCAACGATCAGCCAGCGGCCGGGAGCGAGCTTCGCCCACGCGAGGTACATGATCTGACCGAGGAAGACAGCCGGCAGCGTCGCGGCGATCTTGGACAGCATCGGCACGGTGTACGGCAACGGCGCGTAGACGTTGTAGAGCAGCACCAATGAGCACAGTGCTCCGCCCGCGAGCGGCATGACGATTGGACGCAGACGCAATATCGGTCGAGCCGCGACGCAGGCGAGATAGAAGAGGAATTGGACGGTGAGCGTCCAGGTCACTCCGAGAACCGCTACCTCGGGTTTGAGAAAGAATCCGCCGAGAAAAAAGCTCATCAACGCTTCGGTATCGGAAATACCTTCCTGACCGCTGAACATTCCGTTGATTCCGAGGCGGACCAGAAGAATGGCAATCGCGGTTGCCACCCAGAATGCAGGCAGCAGGCGGCTGAATCGGTTGGTCAAGAACTTTCCGGGGCCGTCACGAATCGCGGACCGCGTCACCAGAGCGCCGGTCAGCATCATGAATACCGCGACGCCGACAAAAGAGAGGTGCTGGTTGAGTTCGGCGGGCTCGATCAGAACGCCGTAAACGACGTCGATCACCCACCAACCGGAGCCGAGATCGTCGATGACGTAAAAAGAGATGTGGGAGTAGATCACGGCGACAACCGCCAGTGCTCGCAGCAGGTCAGCGCCCGGAAGATTCACCCGAGGCGCGGCCGCCTCTGGTGAATCCGGGAGGAAAACTGGTGCGGGCATCGCGCAAGTTTAAGGTTCCGTTCACCTGTACGACGAATTTGCGCATATTAGCTTACCCTTAGATCTCACCAAGTTCGGTTAACCAAACTTTATTCTTTGGTGATTACTACCTGAGCCGGACTGTTGCGGACGGTGTACGAATGTTATTGGGTGGAAACCCGAAGAATGATTTGCACATACGCGAGTGACGTCACGCCGTGACCGGTGATCGACGCACTCTAAAGCACCAGGGCTCACCAGCCCGCAAAGAAGGGACCCTCGTGTCTGTTTACACGCTGCCGGAACTCCCCTACGACTACGCAGCCCTCGAGCCGCACATCTCGGGCAAGATCATGGAGCTGCATCACGACAAGCACCACGCGGCTTACGTTGCCGGCGCCAACGCTGCACTCGAGAAGCTGGCCGAGGCTCGTGAGAACGACACCATCGCAGCGCAGGCCAACCTGCTCGAGAAGAACCTGGCGTTCCACCTCGGTGGCCACACCAACCACACCGTTTTCTGGAACAACCTCAGCGCTGACGGTGGCGACAAGCCCGAAGGCGAGCTCGCCGCAGCGATCGACGACAACTTCGGTTCGTTCGATCTCTTCCGCGCTCACTTCTCCGCGAACGCCAACGCCATCCAGGGCTCCGGCTGGTCCATCCTCGCGTGGGACTCGATCGGACAGCGTCTGATCATCGTCCAGCTCTACGATCAGCAGGGCAACATCTCCATCGGCCTCACGCCGCTGCTGCTCCTCGACATGTGGGAGCACGCTTTCTACCTCGACTACCAGAACGTCAAGGGCGACTACGTCAAGGCATTCTGGAACATCGTCAACTGGAACGACGTTTCGGCTCGCTTCGACCGTGCACGTACCCAGACCGCAGGTCTGATCGTCTAGTCACAGCTCTTCTTGCGAACGGCGGCGCCTCACCAGGGGCGCCGCCGTTCGCGTCAGCAGAGCGCCACCGAGCAGGACCGTCGTGGCTCCGAAGACCAATGCCAGTGTGCGAGTTCCGGAGTCACCACTGTTCGCGCTGGTCTGATTCACGGCCACCGGATCCGACAGCACCGAGGTCAACTGAACCTGCTGCGGAGTGGTCATCGCCGGAATACCGGATTTTGCGCCGTCGAGGCCCGTGACCAATGACTTGGCGATCCCTTGCAGCGTCGTGAATCCCTGGGTGATCTGGTCGGTCACGTCGCCGAGCATCTGCGGTGCCTGATCGGCGATGGGGATGAGTCCGTCGTTCAATTGTCCGGCAGCACTGCTCAGTTGATCGCTCGCGCCTTGCAGCTGCCCGACAGCGGTGCGGACTAGATCACCGAGCTCCGTATCGGGTCCGACCGAGCCACCCAACAGTGCCGGAACGGTGCCTAATTGCGCATTCAGCGCACCGAGATCCGAACTCACACCGGCCAGTTGCGCTGTCACGTCGGGCGGGATCGGAAGGCCGTTCAACGCAGTTTGCAACGTGTCGATCCGTGTCTTCAATTCCGCGGTCGACGACGACGCCTCCCCCAGCGTCAGGCCCAGTGAGTCAGCGCGCGTGGCCAGCTCTTCCGCCGACCCCGACGCCTGATCGACCACGCCGGATACCTGGTCCGCCACGCTCATCAACTCCAACGCTCCCGAGCGTGCGGTCTCGAGATACGGCAGCAGAGTGCCTGCGCCTGCCTTCACCTGATCGATGGACTTTCCGGCCTCATTGGTGCCGGCGACCAGAATCTGTGCGGTGGTGAGGTTTTGATCGATCGAGCGCCGCGCGGCCGAAGTCTGAGCCAGCAAACCCTTGATTCCGTCCGCGCCGACCTGCGCCGATACGGCCCGAGTCAACTCGGCGGACTTCTCCGAGTCCGAGCCATTCACCGCCAGTTCGACACTGGCTTGGCGGGGATCAGTGCCGAACATCGACGCGACGGTTTCGCTGAAGTCTTCCGGCACCGTCAACGTCGCGAAGTAGTTCCCGCCGGGGTTGTCGACCACCTGGAAGTCGAAGTCTTCGTTCTTGCCCAACGTGTCCACCAGGGTGTCGCCGGCCCGAAGTTCCTTGCCGTCGAGCGTGGTTCCCGCGTCGGCGTTCACGATCGCGACGGTGTTCGAGGAATCGGCACCGCCCGCGAAGATCACGAACCCGATCCCCGCCACCGCAGCCGCGACAATCGCGGCCACACCACCCACTGCCAGCCGTCGACCGAGGCGTGACGGCTGGCGGTGGGAGTTCTCGGTGGTGTTCTCGGCGCTCATGGGCGAGACGATAAAGCAACAACTTGTAGAAACACTGAGAAGTTCTAGGTGGGCGCCGGGGTCGGTTTCGCTTCTTCTTTCGGGTCTTCATCCGGTTCGGTTCGAGGACCACTGATCAGGATGTCCGCCCAGCGTGTGGCCGGGTCGATGTCGAGCAGGACGGCCTTCACCAGCAACGAGAGCGGAATCGCCAGCAATGCTCCGAGTGCTCCGAGAACCCACGCCCAGAAGACAAGCGAGAGGAAGGTCATCGTCACCGACAGCCCCACGGCGTCGCCGACGAACTTGGGTTGGATGATGGACTGGATCACGAAGTTGATGACGGAGTAGACGACGATCACCCACAGCATCAGCCACGGCCCGCCCTGCAGGAGTCCCAGGAGCGCCGGTGGGATGACGCCGATGACAAACCCGATGTTGGGGATGTAGTTGGTGATGAAGGACAGCAACGCCCACAGGACGGGCAGCTGAATGCCCATCAGCCACAGCGCGCCACCGTCGAGTACCGCCACGATGAGGCCGAAGACCGTCGAGACGACCAGGTATTTGCGAGTGCCGGCGGCAAAGGTGGAGAGCGCGTAGGAGATTTCGGGACGTTGCTCCGACAGCACATTCAACCGTGAGCGGATACTCATGCCGTCGAAAGCCATGAACAGCAACAGCGCGAGGATGAACACCAGATCCGACAGAATGCCGAGCAGACCCTCCAGCCCGCTTTCGAGTACGCCCACGACCTTCGTGAGATCGATACTGCTGAGTGTGCTTTGGATCTGTTCGGTGCTGACTCCGAAGTCGGCCAACTTGTCGCGGCCCTCGTTGAGGAGGTTGGTCATCTCCTCGGAGTATTGAGGCAGGATTGTCGCCAACTGGGCCGTCGACACGATCAACGACGCCGCCAACCCGAGCAGAATCAGGTACACGGTGACCAGCGAGCCGAGCATCCCGACCCACTTGGGCCACCCTCGTCGCTGTGACCAATCCTGAATGGGCTGAACGGCAATCGTCAGCACGAGTGCCAGGAATACCGGTCCGAGGATGCCGCCGAACACCTTCATTCCGCCGACGGCAACCACGGTGGCCGCGAGACCGAGCAGGACGATCAGACCGCGCGGGATCGACCAGTTCTCGCTACCGGAAAGCGTGGGGATCGGAGCGGGAGCCGCGGCGGCCGGCTTGCCCTTCCTAGAGAACACCGGCTTCCTTTGCCCGGCTTCTGATCTGGAATGCGCCCACGATCATGAAGAGGCCGAACAAGATTGCGTACCAACCCAACAGCCAGATGAGGCTGATGATGCCTTCGCCTGGTGCGATCAGAAGGATGATGCCGAAGATGACCGCGAGCACCGATGCGGCGAGCAGCCATCCCCAACTGGATCCTGGCAGCGCTTTCATCTTGAAGGCGCCGACAATTCCGAAGATTCCGAACATGATGGCGTAGAAGGCAATTATGTACAGAAGTACCAGCGCCGTGATGCCTGGCCAGACCAGCGCGACGATACCGGCTCCCACCGAAACGACGCCGGTGAACACCCACCATCCCCACGAACTCAGGTGTTCGCGGTCCCGGATGGCTCGAACGAGCGTGATCAAGCCGTCGACAATGGAGTAGATACCGAACAGGAAAACCAAGGCCACCACGGTAATTCCCGGCCACACGAGCGCGATGATTCCGAAGATCACGCCGAAGATTCCGCGGATCAGGATCATCCACCAGATCTCTTTGCCGTACTGCACGAACGGATTCTGCGTGACCATCAGTAGCCTCCGAAGCAAGCGGGTGTCTCTGACCGATTCAACAGCTTTTCAAACAGGGCAATACCGACAGATCGTATGGCTATCGTGACCTTTCCGCCCATCGAAACGCGCGGCTGATACCGAGTTGTGCTCTTCGGGTGCGAAGCGAGGGGACTTTCAGCCCGCTTCCCGAATACTTGCTTCCCGAATACCGGGCGCAGTCCACGATCCCGAAAGCACTGCAGCCTTCGGCCAGTACAGGCGCAGAAAGACGTTGAACTCACCGGACGGAGCCGGCAGCCAGTTCCGCTCCTTCTCGCCACCAGGCGACTCGTGCTGGAGATAGATGTCCAGCGAGCCGTCGTCGGCGAACACCAGATCACTTCGATCGCCGATGGCATATCGATCGATCGGGTTGTCCACGAAGTACTGTCGCTCGTTCATCATCGTGAGCGACCAAAATCCCTCGACCGGCGGGAGCTCGTCCTTCTCGAAATGAAGTACGTACTTCTTCTCACCGGTCAGAGGCTTACCGGCGACGTCGGTGGTGGCGTGCGGGTACACGGCATCTGCGTCGAGGTTGGCCCCGAAACCGAGCCAGACGATCAGAGCCCGCTGAGCGTAATGAGTCCCGTAATGCCCCAAGCCGCGGTGCATCGTCCAGCCGTTCTTCGGATTGCCTTCCGCCTCCTTGGCGATCTCGCTCAGCACGTCCATTCCGGTCCGCGCAGCCCGGTCGAGGGCATCACGCACCTCTTGCGGGCGCGACTTCCAGGGCAGCGAGGAGCCGATTCCGATGTCGGACAGCTGTTTCATCATCTCGGTATCCTCCGGACGCGGAGGATTGTCGTCGAGAAGTGCGTCGAGCGTGGTGAAGAAGGCCTCGCCGTCCATTGCGGCCACCTGGTCCACCGGCGGTGTGCGCGTGTCGACAGCAGAGTTCACCGGAACTTCTCCGGGCGTGTAGTCCTGCGGGTCACCCGTCCATTCCGACAGTGGTGTGAGTCGCGTCCGGTCCTGCAGGCTGTGCACTTCGGCCAGGTCTGTTCCCCCTGACGTCGCGTAGCGGGCGACTATCCAATTCATCGCCGTCGGCGACCGCAGCAGCGTCAAACCCTTGGGCACGTTGCCTTTCCAATTCGGTCCGGCCACCAGGTACGGCCCCCCGGTGCGTCCTACCGTCCGAGATCCCGGCACCGTGAAGACGTCGCTCCACGCGTCGAGGATGGGGACCAACCAGTACCGGGTGCCGAAGTCCGGCAGCGAGAGCACCTGCGGTTCCGTCGAGACGTCCAGCCACCCCGACGAGTAGAGAGTGTCCGCGTTCGGCGAGACGACATCGGTGAAGCTCGCGTCGGGCGTCGTACGCGCATAAGCGAACTGGTTGAGCGGGGCTTTCATCGCCACCGGGGTCGGCGTCGCCGTCATGACGTCACGCGATACCGCCGCAATCAACAGGGGATACCCGAAGATCCACGCCTGCGTTGCCAGGTCTTCGAGCCGAGAACGGTTCTTCGACAGAGTCATGCCTGCGCATACCACCGCTCTCACCAGCGCAAACCTGGCTGGCACTCTCCCTGTCTTGTGTGCCAGTACCGAATAGGTGCATATTTCGATTACCCAACGAGGTGTGCCGGACCGACGCATGCGCGTCAGACCGAGATTTGCCCCAGCACCGAGGGAGGAACAGAAATGAACAGAAACGAAGCAATAGGCATTTCTCCGTTCCAAGCCGCTGGGTCTTTGCAGGGTTTCGTCATTTCCGGCCGTTGGCCGGACACCACCCAGGAGTGGGCGCAGCTTCTCGCCCTGGCTGTCCGAGTGGCCTCGATGCCGGGATTGTTGCCGACGACGACGGTCTTCGGAGTGCGTGAGGACGTTCCCGAGGATCCGCAACCCGGCACCGTCGGTCTGGTGGTTGCCGAAGGTCCGGTGCTCGGCGATTTTGCACTGACACCCGGCCGTTTCTCCGACCATCAGCCGCCGGCACTGATCATGCTGCACCCGCCGTCGGAAACTACCCCCAGCCTGCCGGAATGCGAGGGAAGCGCGTCGGGGTGCGTACTACTGCCAGGACTTCCCTACCTGGGCTTGGAGCATCGTGCGGCCTGGGTGGAGGCAGAGCCGGACGGCACGGTCGTCTCCATGATCAGCCGCGTCGGCATCGATTTGATCAGCGATCCCGACACCGCTGTTTTGGCCATGCTCCTCGCTTCGTGACGGCCGCGGTAAGCGATAAGTTCGGACTCCCAAACTTGCTGTGCGCTTTGCCAATTCGTTTCAGGCGCGCTAACGTGGGGAGCAACGAAGGGGAGTAGCCCCCAATCGCCTGTGTCGACATACTGGTTCGACGCGCTCCGCCTGGTGCGGATCGCGAAGCACCCGGCCTGGCGAACCGAAGGTCCTGTGGCCTCGGTGGGCGAGACCTTCGGCCGGACAAGCGCACTATGCGCCTGCCCAGGCCGGAGGCTCGCATTTTTCCTCCGACCTACACCGACTGGAGGAGTAAACCTTGCTTGCCGCAATACTTTTGAGTTTCGGCGTCATTTTCGTCGCGGAACTCGGCGACAAGTCGCAACTGATGGCAATGACGTTCGCCTTGCGATATCGCTGGTGGGTCGTCCTCGGCGGAATCACCGTCGCCACCACCCTTGTTCACCTTGTCTCGGTCGCCGTCGGCCACTACCTGGGCGTCGCACTCCCCACCGCGGCAATCTCCATCGTCGGCGGTATCGCGTTCCTGATCTTCGGCCTCTGGACCCTGCGCGGTGACGATCTCACCGACGACGAGCAGAACAAGGCCGGTCGCGTCACGCGATCCGCCTTCATCGCCGTCGCGTCGGCCTTCTTCCTGGCAGAACTCGGCGACAAGACCATGCTCGCCACCATCACCCTTGCGACCGACAACGACTGGATCGGCGTCTGGATCGGGTCGACGGTAGGCATGGTGGCGGCCGACGCTCTCGCCATCATCGTCGGCTCGGTACTGGGCAAGCACCTCCCGGACGGATTCATCAAGATCGGCGCCGCGGTGCTGTTCTTCGTCTTCGGTGTCTGGCTGCTGCTCGAGGGCATCTTCCCCGACTCGTCGGCCGGCATCATCGGCGGTGGCGTTGTCCTGGCAGTGTCCGTGCTGGGTGCGCTGGCTCGGATGATCTGGAAGCGCTCCCGTGCAACCGACTCCGATACACACCTCGTCGACGACAATCGGACGCCGATCGACTGACGCTCAACGAATAACGTCGCCGGCGCCCCAAATCGCGACCGGGACATGACCTTCCGCCACTCCGCTCGGTCCGAGCAGCTGCCCGAACCGCTTCATCGGGTACAGCGAGACACGTCGATCGAGGATCCGCACACTACCGATTCGGCGGAGTCGATCCTCGACGACAAGACTCTGCGCGAGGGTGCTCAGCCACACGCTGATCAACATGTTCGCTGTTCCGGTAGTCGCCACCAACAATCTGATCTCCGGCCAACTCGACACAAGATTGCCGAGTTCGTCGGTGGAACCGTCCACAGCGACATCGAAGATCACTTCGAACGGTGAACCGACAGCCTGTTGCGAGACATCGCAGCGGAAAATCAACTGTTGCGATGCAGTCAGCTGGGCCAAGCGCCGTCGAATCGCAGTCTCGTTCGTTCCACAAATCGCGGCGAGACGCGCATAGCTGGCACGTCCGTCACGGCCGAGCGCCTCCAACAGGGCACCGTCGGACTCACGGAACACTGTCGGATCTGCCGGCGCCGCAGCGGTTGCCAGCTGAGCGCGACCTGCTTGCCCCAGAGCGCCCGGCTCCCAACTGAAGCCGTCTCGGTACACCTTCACCCCGACCCGGCTTCTGATCGACAAGATTCCAGGATCGGCAGCAAGGTGCTCACACACCAAGGCGTCCAAACTCTTCTGGTCGGCGGCCACAACTCCGACGAAGTACTCGTACTCACCTTCCGTCCTGGCCAACAGATAAGCGCAGGCCAGCTCACGTAACCGCTCCCCCACGTCGGCAACCGCATCCTGAGTGGTCCTGATCAGGAGATAGCCGAATATGTGGGTTCGACCGATTGCGACCGCGTTGACCCACGAATGACCGTTCGAGACGAGTCGACGCCACCGGCGGGCGATCGTCGTCGAATCCATGTCGAGTACCGACGACAACTGTGTCCACGACGCGCGGGGGTTGAGTTGGAGTGCATTGATGATCTCCAGATCAGATTCCGCGATCACAAATGCGTCGGATTCCGGCTTCATCTGCCAAGTATTGCTGGATTACTGCATTCTGGCCGGTGATCCCTGCCTGTTTGCCAAGGATATGTGAATCACTTCACAGGTTCACCACTTGGAGGCCCAGTGCTTCGCTCCACCAAAGTCACGGTCGCGCTGCTGTTCGTCGCCTACGCGATCGACTACATAGACCGGCTGGCGATCAACCTCGCCCTCCCTTTGCTCGGTGAGGAGTTCGATCTCGACTACTCCCAGCGTGGGTTGATCATCTCCACGTTCTTCATTGCATACACACTGGCCCAACTGCCTGGTGGACTGCTCGCCGATCGATACGGCGCAGTCCGGATGGCTCTGATCGGGTTGGTGGCGTGGAGTGTCTTCACCGGCCTCACTGCCCTTGCGTGGTCGTTCGGGACGCTTCTGGTTGTTCGCTTTCTCTTCGGTCTCGCACAGGGCGTGTTTCCGGCAGCCGCAGTAAAGCTGGTTGCCGAACGCAGCATCCCGGAGCAACGTGCCACCGCAACCGGATGGATGAACAGTTCCAACGCCGTCGGTACGCTTCTTGCCATTGTCGTTGCGGCAGCTCTTCTCCCGTTGATCGGCTGGCGCGGGATGTTTCTGGCCGTCGCGGCGCTCGGCGTACTCTCGCTCGTCAGCATCAAGTTGTGGCTCCCGCCCGCACTTCAGGCGGAGATCGACCACGGTCCGGATTCCTCCTGGGACAACATGCGCACCGTACTTCGCTCCCGCGCGATGTGGCTCTTCGCCTTGATGTTCTTCGGCTACGACTTCGTGATCTGGGGGATGTCGTCCTGGGTTCCGTCCTACCTCCATGACGAACGTGGAATCGCCCTCTCGAGTGCGAGCCTCCTTCTCATCCCGGCAACCGTGGTGGCCGCCGTGACCACCGTCATCGGCGGCCGAATCTCGGATCGACTGGCAGGCAACAGCCGCATCGTCGTAGTGCCGTCCATGCTCGCGTGCATCGTGATGCTCGTTTCAGTTCCTTTCGCCTCCAACACGGCCTTGTTCGTCGTTCTCGTCACCCTCGGATCTGCCGCTGCCTCTTTCGCTTTCATGCCGTGTTTTGCACTCCCACTTCGTAGCCTGCCTTCTTCGGTGGTCGGAGCCGCCTCGTCGATGATCATTTTCGGCGGCATGGTCGCCGGGATTGTCGCGCCACTGGTGTTCGGATTCATCGTGGACCATCTCTCCTGGTCAGCGGCGTTCGTATCGCTCGCGCTCGGGCCCGTCGTGGCGATCATCGCGGTAATGGCAGCGCCGCAGACCCGAGAAAAGATGCTGAACCTGGTGCAACTGAAAACCGCCAACTGATCATCACCAACCGAAAGAAGATCGACCATGAACCAACTGCTTTCGAATCTTGAATTCGGAGACCCGTCGCGGTCGCGAACCGTCGAGCCGCACTGGTTCGATCTGTACCGGGACCTGCACGCACACCCCGAGTTGTCCGGCAACGAAACTCGCACTGCCGCACTTGTTGCCGAAGAGCTTCGGCGGATCGGCGGCTGGGACGTCACGATCGGAGTCGGCGGCACGGGTGTCGTCGGTGTTCTCCAAGGGAGCAGCGGGCCGGTGATCCTGCTACGCGCCGACATGGACGCGTTGCCGGTCGCAGAAGACACCGGGTTGTCATACGCCTCCAAGACGGATGGCGTCATGCATGCGTGCGGCCACGACGTCCACGTCACCGCGTTACTTGCCACGTGCGCAGCACTTTCCGCGGATCCGACGTCGATCACCGGCACTGTTGTCGCGGTCTTCCAGCCTGCCGAGGAGACCGGGTCCGGCGCTCGTGCGATGGTCGACGACGGAATCTTCGACCGTTTCCCGCGACCGGACCTCTGCCTGGGACAACACGTGGGTCCGACTCCGGCTGGGATGCTGGTCAGCAAACCCGACATCTTGATGGCAGCATCCGACACGATTCGAGTGGTTTTTCACGGCCGTGGTGGACATGCGTCCTCGCCGTACGCGTGCATCGACCCCTTGTTGATGGCAGCATCTTTCGCGCTGCGCATTCAAAGTCTGGTCGCTCATGAAGCGGCAACCCCGACAGCACCGGTGCTCACGGTGGGAGCATTGCACGCCGGCACAGCTGCGAACATCATTGCCGACGACGCCGAACTACTACTCAGTCTGCGAACTTTCAGCGCATCGTCGCGAGAACACATGCTCGAATCTGTAGGCCGGATCGCTCGCGCAGAAGCGGACGGAGCAGGCGCCGCCGAAGCGCCGGACGTTCATGCGTACAACGGCTTTCCGGCCACGGTCAACACTCCGGACGCAACGTCCACGGTGATGACCGACCTACGCCGGGCAGGATTGGGAATGCACACCCTGCCGCAACCGCTTTCAGGCAGCGAGGACTTCGGAGTCTTCGGCACTGCTGCCCAATGCCCCTCCGTATTCTGGCATTTCGGCGGGACGGCGCTTCGGAGTTTCGACGAAAGAGCTCTCGCCGCACTCGCCGAGGGACGGATTCCTCCCGGCACACCCTCGAATCACTCACCGCGCTTCGCGCCGGATCCGGCCGCGGCACTACCCGAAGGTGTCACGGCTATGACTGCGGCCGCACTGGGCGCCCTTGCGCGAAGCGCGTGATTCCTACACATACTTCTCCAGGGAGATAACACCATGTCAGACGACCTGCATTACCTCAGCGCCACCGAAGCTATTGCACACTTTCGCACGCGAGAATTGTCTCCGGTCGAACTGCTACAAGCAGTCGTCGACCGAACCCAGAAGTTCGAACCTCACATCAATGCCTTCACCGAAGAGATGTTCGAGGAGGCACTGACCGGCGCTCGGGAAGCTGAGAGCCGATATCTCGGCCACGGACCCGATCCGCGGCCGCTCGAGGGAATTCCGGTAGCTGCCAAGGAAAAACATGCTATTGCCGGAAAGTCTCTGACCGAAGGTTCGCTGGCGGCACGCGGAAACATCGCCCGCGAGAACGCACCGGTGATCGATCGAGTTCTGGCAGCAGGCGGCCTGATTCACGCACGCACCACGACGCCGGAGTTCTGTGTTGCGGCGTTCACGCACTCTCCACTGTGGGGCGTGACTCGCAATCCCTGGAACCTCGATTACAGCCCCGGCGGTTCATCCGGAGGTGCGGGCGCCGCCCTCGCTGCCGGAACTACCACTCTGGCAACAGCATCCGATATCGGAGGGTCGACGCGGGGCCCGGCAGGCTTCACCGGCACCGTCGGGCTCAAAGCGTCGTACGGCCGCATTCCCGGGGTCGCCCCGCTGTCCATGGATTCCTACCGTGGCGACGGTCCGATGGCCCGAACTGTCGACGACGCAATTCTTTTGGCCAACGTTCTGATCGGGCCGGATCCGCGTGACCATTCTTCCCTCAGGCCGGCGATCACGCTGCCACACGAGTACCCGTCGGTCGAGGGAATGCGCATTGCCCTGTGCCTGCGGCTCGGTGACTTCCCCATCGAGCCTGACATCGAGGCGAACACCCGGGCTCTCGCACAGTCGTTGGTCGATGCCGGCGCGATCGTCGAGGAGATCGAGTTGCCGTGGACTCGTGATTCGATGGCAGCAGCGGTGAAAGTCCATTTCGGAACGATCATGGGTGCATCCGTCGCGGAAGTTGCTCGCGTCCACGGTGATCTTCTTGCCGACTACACGCTCGACAACGTCGCGATCACGTCGAAGGGCGCTGCGGAAATGTCATTTCTGGACGGCCTTCGCAAAGAAACCCAGATGCAACGAGAGCTCGCCGAGGCGATGGCTCCATTCGATGCGCTGATCTGCCCGACTTCGGGCACCATCGCCTTCCCGGCAGGCGAGTCTTTGCTCGACGGCCTCACGGTTGCGGGCCAGCACGTGAACACCACCGCCGAAGCACTTCTCACGTTGCCGTTCAACGTCGCCAATCGGTGCCCCGTACTAGCGGTGCCCAGTGGACACGCACACAACGGCGTTCCCACGGGCGTCCAGATCGTCGGCCATACGTACGACGAACCGACCGTGTTCCGGATCGGCAAAGCACTGGAGAAGATCCGCCCGTGGGCATACACCGACCAGCATCAACCGAGGCTGGATGTGGTGGCGCCGGCTTCCTCTTGATCGCTGAGGAGATCAGCGCTTGGCTCTGATCTCCTCAGCAATCGGCTGGAACTGCTCGAGGAACGTCAGGGCCCAACCGAACGACGCGACGCCCTCGTAGTCGAACGAGTACACCTGATCGTTCTTGACGGCGCGCAGACGCTGGAAGATGGTGTCGTTCGCCAACTTCTCGTTGATGGGGCCCTTGCCACTGTTGGTGATGATGACGTCGGCTTCGTCGAGTAGCTCCAACTGCTCCTTCGGGAACCACTCGTTGCTGCCGGCAGGAATTGCGAGTGAGCGGTCGTTGAACTGGAACCCGGCCTCGCTGATGACCGTCGTCTGATACTTGGTCGGCGAGTACAGCGAGAAACCACTCTCCTCGAAGTACGTGGTGTAGACGACCTTCACCTTGCTCAACACGTCAGCATTGTCGCTGCGGAACTTCGCGATCCGCGCCTCGTACCGGTCTGCCAACTCTTGAACCTTCGCACTCTGGTTGAGTGCGTCCGCGACCCCGAGGGCGCGCTCCTTCCACGCGTACTGGCCGTCTTCGGCAAAAACTGCGGTCGGTGCAATCGACCGGATCTGCTCGTAAAGATCCGGGTTGTTCTCCGAAAGGAGGTTGGTCATCACGATCAAGTCGGGAGACAAAGCCGCTATCGCCTCGGCGTTGGGCTCGTACCAGCGTCCCACCTTCGGAAGAGACCGCAGGGCAGACGCATACGGTTCCGGGACACCGTCGGCGTTCTCGTAGTCCACCGGCAATCCGACGGGCGTGAATCCGGCGTCGAACATCGCGGGGCCCGTGTAGTAATCGGCGCTGACCACTCGCTGCGGGTTGGTGGGAACCTCCACCTGCCCCAGGGCCGTGTTGATGGTGCGCATCGAGCCCTCGGCCGATTCACTGGAGCTGGTTCCACAGGCCGTGAGCAATCCGATCCCCGCCAAGGCACCGGCCCCGAGGAAACCGCGTCGGGTAAGTGCTGCGGTGATGCGAGCGAACTCGGCATCGGTGTCAGCGGTAGGCAAGAGAAGTGATGTCATGGGTTTCCTGACGGTATCCGAATTAGGGCTACCTAAAATTACTCTCACCTGCACTGTTACGGTGAAGCGTCATGGCCAACCACTGTTTCGATCGAGCCATCGATACGCGCACCCCCTCGGTCGACGGCCGGAAGCCGGTACGTTCTTGGTTCGTGACGCCTTCGCGACAGGACTTCCCCGGCATCATGTTGTGGGGAGCGCCGACCCTGGAACCGTCGACGTGGAACGAGCCGGTGTCCACCCCGAACCGGATCGTCGCGGAGCCGTGGTCCGTCAGCACCATCCGGTTCAAGAGCACGGCAACTGGCGTCTGGGATTTCCATACCCACCGCGAACATGAACTGCTGTGGTCGGCAGGTGGGACCGTCACCCTCGAAGCGTCCGAACACCTCTGGATGGTTCCGCCGATGCTCGGCATCTGGATTCCTGCCGGCACTGCGCACCGCGTCCGCTCCGACGACGGCGCCGTCATCTTCGCGACGTACCTGACGCCGGATCGAATCGACACCGATTGGGACTCGATAGTCGGCATACCCATGACCGGTGCACTTCGGGAGGTGTTGTTACACAACGAGAACAACGCCATGCCCGACCTGAAGCGACTACGGCTACAGCAGGTGGCAATCGACCTCATCCATCCCGTTCAGGCCGCGAGTCTCGACATTCCGTTGCCGAGAACGCCTGACCTTCTTTCGATTGCCCAGCAGATCATCGCCGATCCGGCGGACGACCGCACCACTTCCGACTGGGCTCGCACCATCGGCGTGAGTGGCCGGACCTTGATGCGCCGCTTCCAGGCCGACACCGGCACGACGCTCACTCAATGGCGAATTCTGGTGCGCGTCCGCGTTGCATTGATCGAGATTGCCGCAGGCAAACCTGTCGTCGCCGTGGCCCGCGGCCTCGGGTATGCCACCCCTGGAACGTTCATCGACCTGTTCAGGCAGGTCATCGGCCACACCCCCGCCGCGTACTTCCGCTCGTTCTCACCTGTCATGAAACCGCATCGGAATGGCACCAAACCCGCACGGGTGACACGTTAGCGTTGTTAGGCAAGGCAAACCATGTTGCCCGAACACGTTGGAGAACACCACAGATGCACCACCGCCGCCGTTTTGCCAGGTCTATCGCGCTCGCGGTCGGCGCGATCCTGATCGGCACGCTCGCCTCGTGCAGCTCGTCCGACGACCAGCCCTCGCCTTCGGCCGAGACCATCGACTACAGCTTCGCGGGGTACTCCGCCCAGATACCTGCCGACCCGCAGCGAGTGGTTGTCATCGACTCCCGGACGTCCCTCGAGTTCGCACTTCTCGCCGATTACCCGATCGTCGCCCTCGATTACGACGAGTCGAGCCATCTCGCATCCAAGGTCCCTGCCGATGCGGGGCATTTGGGCGGCAATCTCAGTAAGGAGGACGTGCTGAGCTACAACCCGGACCTGATCCTCATCTCCGTCGGCTGGTACGAGAGCTACAAGTCACAGAACCTCACTTTCGAGGACATCGCACCGGTTCTGGTGATCCAGGACGGCAGCTCGCCCGACAAGGAGACCGAATCACTCGGCGGGCCTCTGGGATTCATGGGCGAGCAACTGGCACTACTGGGCAAGACCGCCGCCGCCTCGGCAGCACAGGCGCGGTACGAAGCCGCTCTCGCCACTGCCCGCGACGACGTCGGTTCCGTCGCGCAGACCAAGACGATCGCCTTCGTATCGCTGATCGAGGACAAGTTCTTCGTGTTCAACACCCCGAACAACCTGACCGTCGACGTAGCGTCGTCACTCGGTTACACGATCTTGTCCAACGACGCGATCACCGCCGCCCAGTCGGCCGCGATCGGCGGCTACAGCGCCGAATTCGGTTGGGAGAATGCGGATGTGCTCGCCGACGCCGATGTCGTCGTCGCCCAGAATCTCGACTCCTGGCCGGGCAACCCGGCGTGGGATCGTGTTCCAGCCGTGGTCGCCGGCAATGTTGCACCGCTCGACTACGACGACAAAGTCGGATTCGCACTCACCTACACGGACTTCCTGAACAAGTTGGCGGACACCACTCGCAACCTGCAGTGACGGTAACTGGTCATACCACTTGACCTCTCACCAGTTAGCGCTTACGGTCAGTACATGTTCCAACCCGTTGCACGTACCTCCGCTTCCGGCGCAGTGTTCGACCAGATTTCGGTGAAAGTGCTGGCCGGAGAGTTGGCCGCGGGTGAGGCGCTACCCAGCGAGCGCAAGCTCGCCGAGGCATTCGGTGTCTCGCGGCCCGCAGTCCGCGAGGCAATTCAGAAGCTCGCCCGGGCCGGGCTCGTCGAGGTCCGCCAGGGCGAGTCCACGTCCGTGCGAGATTTTCGACGCCAGGCCGGACCCGAACTTCTCCCCCAGTTGTTGGTTCGAGACGGCGTCCCCGACCTGACCGTGGTGCGCAGCGTCCTGGAAACTCGCGAGTTGATGGGACCGCAGATCGCGGTGCTGGCCGCCCGTCGCATCTCCGCGGAATCTGCCCGAGAACTCGACACGGCCGTGGATCAACTAGGCGCCACCGAAGATCCGGTAGAGCTGCAAGACCGCGCTCTGGCGTTCTGGGACGTCGTCGTCGACAGCGCGGATTCCATTGCCTTCCGTTTGATCTTCAACAGCCTGCGCGCTGCATACGAACCGGCCATGACTGCACTTGCCTCCGTCATGGTCGCCGAAGTCGGCCAGACCGACCTGTATCGAAAACTGGCCTCCGCCATCACTTCACACGACGAGTCAACTGCCGAGGCGTCAGCCGCACAGCTCCTTCACACCGGTACGACGGCAATCGGCGATGCTCTCACCTTCCTGGAAGGACTCAAACCATGAGCAAGCCTCTCACTCTGGCCGACGCAGCACGGACGTTCCGCAAGTCACCGACGCCGTGGATGATCGGCACCATGTTGGTGGTCGCTGCGGCAGCGCGCTTCACGCTGGGCAACTGGCAGATCACCGACGCCCTTGTTCCGCTCGTGATGCTTGCCGCATTCCCCTTCGTGGAGTGGATTATTCACGTCTTCGTTCTCCATTGGAAGCCGCGGACCATTGCCGGCGTCACCCTCGATTCACGCCTGGCGCGCAGCCATCGGGAGCACCATTTCGCCCCGCGAACCATCTCACTCATCTTCATTCCGTGGCAGACGCTCCTGATCGTGATTCCCGTCCTGACTGCCGTCGCACTCCTGGCGTTTCCCCGCGTCGAACTCGGTCTGACCTTCCTGACCTGTATTTCCGTACTCGGCCTCGGCTACGAGTGGACTCACTTCCTCATCCACAGTGACTACAAGCCGAAAACTGCTCTCTACCGGTCGGTTTGGCGCAACCATCGCAACCATCACTTCAAGAACGAGCACTACTGGTTCACCGTCACCACCGCGGGAACGGCCGATCGCGTACTGGGCACGTACCCCGATCCAAAATCCGTCGAGACGTCCCCGACAGCCAAGAATCTGCACGGCACCGCGTCGAAGCTGTGAAGAAACGCCGATTCCTGGCCCCCAGCTGGCAATGAACTTGAACTTGACTGTGTATCAGTGATTTTCGTTGAAACCCACCCGAACCGTGCTTAGTGTCGATGGAGTCAGAAGTTCGAAAAACGCTGTAACCGAAGGACACAACACATGTTCAACGATGTATTCAACAACGTCATCCACCCGATGGTCACGAACTTCCAGCAGTTGGGTCCCCAGCAGTTCATTCCTCAGCAGTTCATCCCTCAGGGCCTGTTCCAGCAGGCACCGCAGGCAGCAGAGCAGGCTGTGACGATCTTCGGTAGCTGATACCGCAATCCACAGATAGCGCCACTCAGGGGTCGTCCGTCCAATATGCTGGACGGACGACCTGAGTGCCTCCGCCTGACAAGGATCCCCATGAGCCCCAACACCCCCGTCCACGCATTCACCGATGACGCCCTAGGCGATCTCGACGCCACCGGCGTCGCCGCCCGGATCGAATCAGGCGAGGTGACCGCACGGGAAGTCATGGAGGCGTCGATCGCGCGCGCCGAGGCAGTGCAGGGGCGATTGAACGGTCTGGCCTGCACAGACTTCGATCGCGCCCTCGCCAGGAGCAACCGGTCGGCCGCGGGCATCTTCGCCGGCGTCCCCACCGCGATCAAGGACAACACCGACAGCGCCGGCCTTCCCACCCAGCAGGGCAGCACCGCCTTCACCGCAGTCCCCGCCAAGGCTGACAGCGATTTCGCGAAGCAGTTCCTCTCCACCGGGGCCATTTCGATCGGCAAGACCCGACTGCCCGAGTTCGGATTCAGTGCGTCCACCGAGTACATGACGGAAGAACCCGTGCACAACCCGTGGAACCCGGCCTACTCGTCGGGCGCTTCCTCGGGTGGCGCTGCCGCACTGGTTGCTGCCGGAGTCCTCCCGATCGCGCACGCCAACGACGGTGGTGGATCGATTCGCATTCCCGCCGCTGCCTGCGGACTGGTCGGACTCAAACCCACTCGCGGCCGTACCATCGCCGATCCGGCCGACAAGTCGATGCCGATCCGGCTGATCTCTCAGGGCGCCGTCACCCGCACGGTTCGCGACACCGCACGATGGATGTCAGCGGCCGAAAGTTACTACCGCAATCCACGACTCGCACCGGTTCGCCTGATCGAAGGACCCAGCTCAACCCGCCTGCGCGTCGGCGTGATCACCGATTCCGTGACGGTCACCAAGACCGACGACGAGACACGCAAGTCCGTCGAAGCTACGGCTGAACTCCTTGCAAGCCTTGGCCATCACGTCGAGGACGCGGCATTGCCCGTCGGACCGGAATTCATCGACGACTTCAGCATCTACTGGGGATTTTTGTCGTTTGCCATCTCCACCGGTGGCAAACAGATGCTCGGGCCCGACTTCGACAAGTCCGGCACCGACAATCTCACCAAGGGCCTCTACACGCTGTACCGGAAGAACCTGGTGAAGACGCCGCGCGTGCTCTACCGCCTGCGACGCCTCCAGCAGCAGTACAGCGCCATGTTCTTGAAGTACGACGTCGTGCTCTCGCCGGCCCTGGGGCACACCACCCCTGAACTCGGATACCTCTCTCCCGCTCAGCCTTTCGAGGAACTCTTCGACAAGTTGATCGCGTACACGTCGTTCACACCGCTCAACAACATCTCCGGTGGTCCCGCGATTTCGCTACCGATGCACCAGACCAGCAACGGTTTGCCGTTGGCTTCGCATTTCTCCGCCGATCTCGGCGACGAGCGCACACTCCTCGAATTGGCCTTCGAACTGGAAGAGGCTCAGCCCTGGAGAAGAATCCAGGACTGAGCCTCACCGGTAAATACCCTCAGTCTCGCGGCAATCCGAGCATGCGCTCACCGATCACGTTGAGTTGCACCTCGGTTGTGCCGCCGTAGATGGTGGTGGCACGGCCCGAAATGAGCTGCTCCATCGCCTTGTCGCTTGGCTGACCTGGGATGCTGACCGCTCCGGCAGCACCCAGTTCGGCGACGACGAACTCGGCGATCGACTGGCTGATCTTCATCGCCAACAGCTTGCCGACGCTCGACGTCGTACTCACGTCGATCCCCGAAAGTTGCTTGAGCACAACGCGGGAGCCGATGAGGTCGATCGCCTGACTCTCGGCAACCAGCTCGCCGACGCGGTAGCGCCCGATCGGGCTCAGGTCTGCTGACTTCGCGAACTTCAGTAGATCGGAGTCCGAGGCGTACGCCTCCATCTTCTGGCTCAGTGCGACGCGCTCGCCGGCCAGCGTCGTACGTGCGACGTTCCAGCCGTCGTTGACCTCGCCGACCACGTTCTCGTCGGGGATGAACACGTCGTCGAGGAACACCTCGTTGAACAACGCCGAACCCGTCATCTCACGCAGCGGGCGGACGGTGATGCCCGGTGTCGACATATCGAGCACGAAGTAGGTGATGCCCTGATGCTTCGGCTTGGTGGCGTCCGTACGGGCGATCAGCATTGCCCAGTCGGAGAACTGCGCAACCGTGGTCCAGATCTTCTGACCGGTGATCTTCCAACCGCCGTCGACCTTTTCGGCCTTCGTGGACAATGACGCGAGGTCGGAACCAGCACCGGGCTCACTGAAGAGCTGGCACCACACCAGCTCACCCTGCAGGGTCGGTATTGCCAATTCCTGCTTCTGCTTGTCCGAACCATGCGCTACGACGGCCTGCACGGCCCACGTGCCCATCAGGAGCTGCGGCATCGAGATACCCGCAGCCTTGATCTCCTGGGAGATGACGATCTGCTCGAGCGGAGCGGCGCTGCGCCCGTACGGCTTCGGCAGGTGAGGCTGAACCCAGCCGCCGTCGCCGAGCGCGATCAGCTGGTCGTCCTCGTCGAGCTCGACCAACTTGGCAAGCTCGGCCGCGATGCCTCCGCGGATCTCCTCTGCCTCGGGCGGCAGTTCGAGAACCGAAGCCCGGCTGACACCGTCAAGTGCCTGCTGCGCAACGCGGTTGGCACGATCCTCGCGGGTGCCGAGAATGCCGCGGATCGAGAGCGCGCGGCGGTAGTACAGGTGGGCGTCGTGCTCCCACGTGAATCCGATGCCGCCGTGGACCTGCACACAATCCTGCGCTACCTGCACTGCGGCGTCCGGCACGATGACTGCGGCGATATCGGCGGCAAAATCTGCCGTGTCGTCGCCCTTGTCCAATGCGCTTGCCGCATCCCACACAACGGCGCGTGCCTGCTCGAGCGCAATGCCCATCTGCGCACACTTGTGCTTGACACCCTGGAACTGGCCGATGGGTCGCCCGAACTGCACGCGTGTCTTGGCGTACTCCGACGCAGTGGAAACACACCAGGACATGACGCCGACGTCTTCGGCGCCGAGAACGACTGCGGCAATGGACCGTACCCGCGCCTCGGTGAGACCGTCGAGTATCCGTTCGGCGCTGATCTGAACATTGTCAGCTTCGATCCGCGCACTGCCGCGCAGCACGTCGATGCTGTCCTGCACGGTGATCGCGACTGCGCTGCTCTCGAGCACCGCGTAGCGGACACCCTCGGGCAACTGGATCGGGACCAGCAGCACGTCGGCATGTTCACCACCGAGCACACCGTCGAGTGCGCCCGTGATCTTGTATCCGCCGTCCGACGACTCGGCCGTCAACGGTGCACCCAAGGCGACTGCTGCCGTACGACTTCCGTCGATCAGGCCCGGCAGGAACTCGGGTCCCGCCTTGGAATCAGCGGCGCCGAGAACGGCGCTTGCCAATACCGTCGGAACAAACGGGCCGGGAGAGACAGTGCGGCCCAATGCTTCCAGTGCCACCGCCAAGGTCAGCAGACCGGCGCCGTGACCACCCTGTTCTTCCGGAACCGCGAGCCCGAGAAGGTCCTGCCCGACCAGGGCCGTCCAGAACTCGGGAAACTTGTCCTCGGTCCGTGATTCCACCGCCGAGCGCACCTGCTCGGTGGTGATGGTGCGCTCGGCGAAGGACCGCACCGAATCTGCGAGTGCGGTGTGCTCCTCACTCAGCCCAAGGCCGAGTTCGTATGCGTTGCGTGCCATGCGCTTACAGACGTTCTGCGAGGTCGGCGGTGGTCCAGGGACCCTCGCTCTCGATGGTGTTCACACCGTGCCAGCCGGCGAGTTCCGTGATGGCTCCACCCTGAACGGCATACACCTTGCCGGTCAGCTTGCAATCCGCTGCCGCAAGATAGGCCACCAGCGGGGAGATGTTGGACGGCGCAAACGCGTCGAACTCACCCTCGGGGACCTCGGCGGCGAACAACGCGCCCATACCGGGTGTCGCCAGCGTCAGCCGAGTACGCGCGATCGGCGCAATAGCGTTGACACGCACGCCGTATCGATCGAGCTCGTCAGCGGCCACCAGAGTCAGGGCTGCGATGCCCGCCTTGGCGGCGCCGTAGTTGCCCTGGCCCGCGTTGGGCATGAAGGTACCCGAAGCCGAAGCAGTGTTGATGACCGAAGCGTTGACGGTCTCGCCTGCCTTGCTCTGGTCCTTCCAGTACGCGGCAGCGTGGTGCAGCGTCGCTGCGTGACCCTTGAGGTGCACGGCAATGACTGCGTCCCACTGGCTCTCGTCCATACCGGCGATGAAGGCGTCACGAAGAATGCCGGCGTTGTTGACCAGTACGTCGAGTCGGCCGAACTCGCTGACGGCCTGCTTGACAAGGCCCTCGGCGCCGTCCCAGGTGGCGATGTTGTCGGTGTTGGCAACAGCCTTGCCGCCTGCAGCGACGATCTCGTCGACTACCTGCTGCGCGGGGCCGGCATCTGCACCGGAACCGTCGTTTGCTCCGCCGAGATCGTTGACCACGACGCTCGCACCCTCACGAGCGAAGAGCAGCGCATGCTCACGGCCGATGCCGCGTCCTGCTCCGGTGATGATCGCTACGCGACCGTCGAGACTTCCCATCAGTTCAGATTCCCATCAGTTCAGTTGTCGGACATGAAGACTCATTTGTCGGCGATGACCGCGAGGCCGTCCTTGATGACGAGGTCGCCGACCGCGCTGGTTTCGTACGAGTACGACGTGGCTCCGTCTGCCGAACCCGACTTGTGGAACACCGTCTCGATGTCCTGTGTCGGGAGTACGGGTTTCGCGAATCGCACTGCGAGACGGCGCAACCGCTCGGTCTCGCCGCCTGCCAGTTCGGTCAGGGCTCCCCACGACGTGAACGCCATCGTGCACAGTCCGTGGTTGATGATTCCGGGGAGACCGGACATCCGAGCGATCTCCTCGTCGAGGTGGATCGGCATCGGATCGCCGGAAGCCGGTGAGTACCGGAACGTCTGGTCCTCGTCGATATGCTGGTTCATCACCGCTGCGGGACTACCCGCGCGAAGAGCGTCGTCGAATCGGTGTTCGGGAGCCTTCTCACCCAGTCCGGGGCCCGCGTCGACCTTGCGGAAGAACGCTGTCATCCATTGCTCGTTGACCAATTCACCCTTGTCGGTTTTGGTTTCGACGTAGATGACGACGGTGGATCCGTTGTCCCGGCCCTCGAATCCGATGGGCTTGGCGCGAGCGACCAGATGGTCGCCAGGGTAGATCGGACGGTGGAACAGGAAGTCCTGCTCACCGTGAACGAGCTTCATCAGCAGTTCGACCGGCGCCACCGACAGCGCAGCGGGTGCCATCGACATGAAGACGGGTACCACCGCGAAGACCGGCGGAGCGATCTCGCCTTTCAGGTGTCGCTCGATGGGGTCGTTTGTGGCAGCGGCATATTCGGCGATGCGCTCGGCTGTCACCTCGAAGTGCTCCGGATCGGTCCATACGTCCAGCCCGGACGTATCGAATTCGACCGCGTTGGTCTTCGGTGTCGTCATCGAGCCGTTACCCGACCAGCTCGGCGAACTTGGCCAGCGAGGCCTCGAGATCAGCCTTGGCGTTCTTGGCTACTGCCTTGCCGATCGGCCCGACGATCATGGTGCCCTTGAAGCTGGCGTCGACGGTTGCCTTCGAACCCGCACCGTCGGCCTCGACCGAGAGAACGAATTCGACGATGACGCCGGCCATTCCGGTACCGGCAATCTTGACCATTTTCGGAACCTCGACCTCTTCGACGGTCCACTCGATCTTGTTTGCCATACCCATCACGGAGACGACCTCGGTGAACTTGGCGCCCAACGCAACCTGGGTGGGGAGTTCACTCTTCCAGCCCTGGTGAATGGTGAGCCACTCTTCCCAGCGAGACAGGTCGGAGAGCGCATCCCAGGTCTTCTCGGGGGATGCGGGCAGTACAGCGGAGACGGAAACGGAAGCCATGATGAAACTCCTAGTGGGTAGCTGGCGGGTTGTGGGTGTGATTCAGCGTGCGTAGGGCTTGTATGCGGTCACGACAACTGCGCCGCCGAGTCCGATGTTGTGCTGGAGAGCGACCTTCGCGCCGTCGACCTGACGCTTGTCGGCGGTTCCGCGGAGCTGCCAGGTGAGTTCGGCGCACTGGGCAAGACCGGTTGCGCCGAGGGGGTGACCCTTGGAGATGAGGCCGCCGGACGGGTTGACCACCCAGCGTCCGCCGTAGGTGGTGTCGTCGGCGTCGACGAGCTTGCCGCCGTCACCTTCGGCGCACAGTCCGAGCGCCTCGTACGTCAGCAACTCGTTGGTGGAGAAGCAGTCGTGGAGTTCGATGACGTCGACGTCGTCGGCGGTGATTCCGGCCTGCGCGTACACCTTCTCAGCGGCCTTACGAGTCATGTCGGCGCCGACGAGGCTGATGGCGCTCTTGTCCTCGAAGGTGCTGTTCATGTCGGTGACCATGGCCTGTCCGACGATCTCGATCGCCTGAGCAGCGAGCCCGTGCTTCTCGACGAATGCTTCGCTGGCGATGATCGCCGCGCCGGATCCGTCCGAGGTAGGCGAGCACTGGAGCTTGGTGAGCGGCCCGTGGATCTGGCGTGCTTCGAGGATCTGCTCGAGGGTGTACTCGTCCTGGAACTGCGCGTACGGGTTGTTCAGTGAGTGCTTGTGGTTCTTGACGGCGATCTTCGCGAACTGCTCTGCAGTGGTTCCGAAGCGTTCCATGTGCTCGACGCCGGCCGCGCCGAACATGTACGGAGCGGGCGGCATCGCGAACTCCTGCAGCTCGGCGAGAGCGAGGAGGTGCCGCATGAGTGGCTGTTCACGGTCGTCGTAGGTGGATCCGAGGGACCCGGACTGCATCTTCTCGAAGCCCAGCGCCAGTGCGCAGTCGGCCTGACCACTCTTGACTGCCTGCGTGGCGAGGTAGAGCGCGGTCGATCCCGTCGAACAGTTGTTGTTGACGTTGACGATGGGGATGCCCGTCAGACCCAGCTCGTAGACAGCCCGCTGACCTGCGGTGGACTCGCCGTAGACGTAGCCGACGTATGCCTGCTCGACCTCGGTGTAGTCGATACCCGCGTCTTCGAGCGCCTTGGTACCCGACTCGCGTGCCATGTCGGGGTAGTCCCACTCGCGGGCTCCCGGCTTCTCGAACTTCGTCATGCCGACGCCGACGACAAAAACCCTGTTACTCATTGCCACTCCTGAAGAGAACGGTATCTGTGTGTGACACGCTGTCCCACCAAAGTATGTGAGACATCTTGTCCAGTCAATGGCGGGGTGAGTATCGTTCGATTTATGACAAAAACAGCCGAGTCGGCGCAGCCCGACGGGCGCAGCACTCGCTGGAACGATCACAAGGAGCAGCGCAAAGCGCGGATCCTCGACGCAGCACTCGATGCAGTCAACGAAGGTGGCGCCGACGTCGGCGTCCAGCAGATCGCCGAGCGCGCCGACGTCCCCCGTTCCGTTGTCTACCGGATCTTCAAGGATCGAGCCGACCTCGACGAGCAGCTGCGAGTTCGTATCCTCGAGATGATGATGACCGACCTGACACCCACCCTCACGCCGCAGGGTACGGTCGGCGAGGCTATCTCACGGGCAGTCGAGACCTACCTCCAGTGGATTGTGAAATACCCACGACTGCACCACTTTTTAGGCAAGGGCTCGCCGAGCACGCGGGCCACCGGTTCGAAAGTGGTGACCGGAACCAAGACGGCCATCGCCGTGCAATTGGGGAACCTGTTGGGTGCGATCCTCGCCAGCCGCGGCAAATCGTCGAAGATGGCGGAGCCCTTGGCTTTCGGCGTCATCGGATTGGTCGACGTCAGCGTCAACCGTTGGCTCAGCCAGCCGGGTTCCGATGTGACCAGTGCGGAATTGGCCGAGTTCCTCGGGCGCTCCATCTGGCAGGTTCTGGACGGCAATCTTCGGAGCATCGGCGTTGACATAACTCTGTCGACTCCGATCGCCGACCTGTGACAGTCACCGAACTACCCTGGGCACTCGACGGACGTGGACTTCAACTGAACCGGGTTCCACCACTCGCCCTACACGCGCTGGGTGAAGACAACGCCACTCTCGCAACGGAACTCGAACCCAACCTCCTGACCCCGTATCTCCTCGGCGAAGAATGCCAGGGCTTGTGGCGCTACCGGAGCACGCAGATAACCGGGAACCCACTCGACAGCGCGTGGATCACCCGCATCGCCGTCGATGCCCGCACCTCGACGCCGGTGGGGTTGGCCGGATTCCACGGTCGCCCCGATGCGCGCGGGATGGTGGAGATCGGATATCGCATCGACCCGGCATTCCGGCGACTGGGTTACGCACGAACTGCCCTCGAGATACTTCTCGACGTCGCGAGTCGCCAATCCGAAGTGCACATCGTTCGAGCGACCATCAGCCCGGACAACATCGCATCGCGAAATCTGATCAGCCAGTAGGGTTTCAGCGAAGTCGGTGAGCAGTGGGACGAAGAAGACGGTCTGGAGACCATCTTCGAAGTCAGCGCCTCTCGATCGGCTTCGGCCGCCAACGGTTGATCACACCGAAGACCGACAAGGCAAGAATGTCGGGAGTCAACCGCACCGCAACATCACGCACTGCCGCCAACGGGCGACTCGCCGGCATCACCACGGTCGACATGTGTCGCGAAATCAATTGAACAACTTGAACTCTGCGCCGCCGAGCCTTCGTGTAGCCTGCAAGGTCGTGCACATAAGCGGCGAGAGTAACGGCGTCCTCGATGGCCAAAGCCGCACCTAGCCCGAGGTGTGGGCGCATGGCATGAGCGGCGTCGCCGATCAACGCAACTTTGCCGCGTGTCAACAACTTCGGGGTCCGAATCTCGAGTAACTCGTTCACAATGATGCGAGCTGGGTCAGCGTTCGCGACCAGTTGCGACACCGGTTCGGGCCAGTCAGCAAAATGCTCGAGGCTCTCGACGCCGCGTCGCGCACCCGCGAAGGCATAGGTGCGGTTGTCCGCCAACGGAAGAATCCCGAACTCACCTCGAATCCCCCACACCTGTCCGACAAAATCCGGCGGTGGACCATCGATGATCCAGCGCCAAGCGGACACGCCGGTCCGTTCCACGGTTCCCTCGTCGGGCCAGATCTGCTGTCGCACAACACTGTGCACACCGTCCGCGGCAACGACAAGGTCGTATCGAGCGACGTCAGATCGATCGGTATCACCGTCGGTGATTATCTCGCCGCGGCCATGATCTCCGCAGCCCACGCCCGTCACCCTGGTTCCGGTGCGTAGGCACTCGGCGGGGATTGCGCGAACCAATACCTCGATCAGATCGGCACGGTGGATTGTCACCAGATCGCGGCCGCCGGCGAGATCACCAATTCTGCGCGTCACCAGATTTTGACCGCGCAGATTCCTGATCGCGCCCGAACTGTACGGAAGCGACTTCGCCCTGATCTGGGGGCCTACACCGATTTCGTCCAGTGCTGCCAGCGCGTTGGGAAACAACACGACGGCGGCGCCCACCTCCGTGAACTCGGATGCACGCTCGTACACGGTGACATCCCAGCCTGCTTTGCGGAGCGCGATGGCAGCCGTCAGCCCACCAATTCCCCCGCCGACGATTCCCGCGCACTGTCCTTCCGGCACAGGTCAGATCCTCTCCGGAACCGTGACAGCCGTCAACCCGCTGGTTTTATCGGTCCAGTGAATGGCACGATCCACGAGCATCACCGGCGTCCACAACCTGTAGGTCTTCACCTGATGGTGATGACGACACAGGCATTGGAGGTTGCTCGCAATGGTCCACCCACCGCGTCTCGGATCGGAAGGATCGAATTCGGTGATGTGGTCGAGTTGGCACCTGCTCGCGGGCACCGAACAACCAGGGAACCGGCAGTGACCGTCGACGGCCCGTACAAGCGCGGCCAGTGCCGCTCCCGGAGCATAGGTCAGCGCGCCGGGAGGTGGATCGGGCTGGGCGCCATGCCCATCCGATCTTCGAACTATGTCCGGGGCCCGCGCGACCAACCGTTGCATCGCCCGAATCCGATCTCCGCAGCCTTTCGGTTCGCGACTCAGGCGATCACGTCGGGTGACAAGCGGCAGGACAGTCGGAGCATGTTGCCGACGCGGTCGATTCCCGGCGGCCTGAGAGCGTAAGTCGACAAACAGTGCCTGCCAAGTGGAATCGGCGGCAAGCTCGCGAGCAAAGTCGGGATCGATTGGCCCGTACCCGTCGATACTCGCGGGATCTGACGTCAACCCGAGGAGCGTCGGCAGATCGCACACGATGTGCAGCAACGGCTTCCGACGCGAGGGCGCAGTTGATCGACTTGCTGGGGATACTGCCTCGCACGTTTCGCTGCCACACTGGCAAGTCAGCCCGTTCTCACCGTGCAGGAGAGCAACCAGCGCGTCGGCCCGGCGCGTCGAGGCATTTCGTGGATCCTGGTTGCAGACGCTTCCGGCGGCCTCGTTGATCAGGCCAAGCGCTTCGACAGCCTCGTTCGCGCTGAGTGTTGCCTGCAACTGGGCGAGTCCGTGACGGTCTGCACGCGTGCGAACATCGCGGTGTTCCAGCATTTTCCGGCGACGTTCGGCGGCAGCGTCCGGATCGTAGGCAAAGAGCTGACGTTCAATGTCGCGCTCCAGTTGCCCGGGCGGAAGACGGTGCGCCGAGGCAAGTACCCGGCGCTCGAGTACTGCGATCGCCTCGGGGTCGACCCCGGTGAGTCCGTCGACAATCTTGCGCACGCGCGCATAGTCCAGCTCGCCGGCAGCAAATGCGGCCTTGGTGAGCGGAAGGAACTCGCGCAAGGCGTCACCGATCTCGATGTGAACTTCGGCTGTGCGCCGCGAACACGTGAGCATGACCGCGATCTCGTTGCACGCGATCCGCCACGCCTTGTCGACATCACCGGACACGTCGAGTTCCGCATTGAATCTCGACTCCGACAACATGGACGCACCGAGCACCTTCTGTGCGGCCAGCATGTTCTCGCTCTGCGCCGTTGCAAAGAGCATGTCCGGCAGCACGAGTGGATCGACGACAGGACGGCCGTCATCTACAACTGCCCCCACACCACCCGTCGATCCATTATCGAACATACATTCGAGACTAGACCTGCCCACCGACAAGAAAGCTAGAGTGCCGGTTTGTATCCCTTACCCTGCATCCAGGCGAGCACATCCAGCACCCGGATCGCCGGAACGGCATCGTCCAGTCCGGCCCGAACTCGCAAGTCGAGCAATCTCACGTGTAATTCTCCGTCGTGCAAGGCCTCTCGTACCGGTTCCAGATGGGCAGCCTTCGTTCCCAACTCCCGCCCGATGACGTCGTCGTAAATCGGGTAGAGCCGCGGACGCTTGCGTGCGATCAGTTTGGACGCCATGGTTCGCCCGACGCCGTGAATCTCTCGAAGCGCCGTCTCCAACCGCCACACCGGAGATTCCGGAGTGAAGGGATCGGGTTCGTTCGACAGATCGCGATCGGGGCCCACGGCGGCCAGGAGTCGATTCAGTTCGGCATTGTTCTCCCCGAGTAGGAAGAAGGCTCCCTGCGCCGGAACCTGAACCGACAGAAGCGTCACCGCAACAAGATCTTCCGCGGTGAAGATGTTCGCATCACGATCGCGGTTGCCACTGGGATCCCAGGAATCCCACAGCGCACCGGTACGGAGATAGCCCGTCTTCCGGAGCGGCCTCGTGAAGTATTCCTGCAGCACGTCGACCGCGCCGGCATCGTCCCCGTCTCGCAGCACACGCGGGAGGCGGATGGGCAACTGATCAACCATGGTCGAGCGACCTTTCCAGTACATATTTGGCGAACCCGGAGTTGTGATATTGCCGAAATGGGCCCTTGCCCTTGGCAACAAGATGCTCCGCGAGCGGACGAACCGTCGTCATGTCGACGGGCAGTTGAGCAAACTGTTCCAACGCATCCGAGTCCTCGAGACTGCAGTCGATCACGGTCCCGTCGCCGTCGGCGGACGCCAACTCGGTGCGTCTGATGGCGACCAGATCGTGCTTGGCATCGAGTTCTTCGATGCTGCAGCCGGTTCGCGATTCCAGTGCCGAACTGGATACGTACACGGACATGACGTGCTCGATCGGCTTACCGCCGACCAGATGGCACTCGACGCTCAGAATCTCCATCGGACCGATGTTGAGTGTGAACAAGCGATGGCGCTCCGCCGATCGATTTGTCGACGGCAGGCAACTGATCGTCCACTGTTCGATCTCGACGGCGGCCGGAGCGTCGAACGCGTAGGAGAGAACCTCGGCAATCAGCTCGGCAAGATCTTCGAAGAGCGGGTCGCGCTGCAACCGCTCGAAATTCTCGACAGAAGCGGCGGGACGCACAGGCGCCTTGCTCACGCAGGTCCCCTCTCGTCCGGTGCTTTGCTCTCAGACCTCGCGTCCAAGGTACCCAGCCCTACGCGGGTCTCGCGCGTTCGCCCTCACATACACCCTCGCGTTATGGTTCTCGACACGCACCACCGCCTTACCGATCGCTAACTCGAGGAGCACACGAAGTGGAAATCAAGGGAACCGCAGCACTGGTCACCGGAGCGGCATCAGGCCTCGGCGCCGCAACAGCCAAGCGCCTCGCCGACGCCGGCGCTACCGTCTTCGGCCTGGATCTGCCCGCGTCGATCGAGCGCGCAGGCGACAACGTCCCCGCCGGCGTCACCCTCATCCCCACCGACGTGACCAGCGGCGAAGAGGTCGAGGCAGCGATCAACCAGATCGTCGAGTCGGGCTCCCCGCTGCGTATCGTCGTCAACTGTGCCGGTGTCGGCTGGGCCGGACGCATCCTGTCCAAGAAGGGTCCGCACGACCTCGAGCTGTTCCGCACGGTCATCACCGTCAACCTGCTCGGCACCTTCAACGTCATGCGCCTCGCGGCCGACGCCATCTCCAAGACCGAGGCCGTCGACGAGTCCGGCCAGCGTGGCGTCGTCATCAACACCGCTTCCGTTGCTGCCTTCGAAGGACAGATCGGCCAGATCGCGTACTCCGCTTCCAAGGGCGGAGTGCACGGCATGACTGTTCCGGCTGCCCGTGACCTCGCGCAGTTCGGCATCCGCGTCAACACGATCGCCCCCGGCATCATCGACACCCCGATGCTCGCAGGCGTCACCGACGAGTACCGCAAGGGCCTCGAGGCCGGCGTTCCGTTCCCGTCCCGCCTGGGCCAGCCGTCCGAGTACGCGCAACTCGCGCAGATGATCGTCGAGCACGACTACCTCAACGGCGAGACCATACGCATGGACGGCGCTCTCCGCATGGCGCCGCGCTAACCTCCCTGCTGTGCGCCTTTATTAACCGCCCGCGGTTAATAAAGGCGCACAGTTGTCAGAACGAATGAAAATACCCACCGCTGGATTGGGCAGTTGCGCTGAGGTACTCGGCCACTTCCGTCGCCGGCATCGGTCGGCTGACGTAGTAACCCTGAACCAATTCGCAACCGGCGGTACGCAAGAGACTCAATTGGTCGGCCGTCTCCACGCCTTCCGCCAATGACTGCATACCGAGCGCCTTCGCCACCTCGACCACCGAAGTGACAACTGCCGAATCACCCTCACTCAGTTCGGTGATGAACGACCGGTCGATCTTGAGAATGTCCAACGGCAGTTTCTTCAAACTCTCGAAAGACGAATAGCCGGTTCCGAAGTCGTCCAGGGCAATCGCAATTCCGGTGGCACGCAGGCGATCCAGCTCGGCGACGGCAAGCTCCTCTACCGCTCCCGTCTCTGTGATTTCCAGCTGAAGCCGTTTGCTGGACAGACCGGATGCCTCCAGCGCATCGTTGACTGCTGATCCGAAGCCGGACGACATCAGTTGCACCGGAGAGACGTTCACCGTCACGTAGGTATCATCGGGCCAGGTCGTCGCTTCGGCGCAGGCCATGTGTAAAACCTGAAGCCCCAGCGGGACAATCAAACCCGTCTCTTCCGCGACATCAATGAAGATGCGCGGCGCAAGCACTCCCCGCACCGGATGGTTCCAGCGAAGCAGCGCCTCGAAACCCTCGACGCGGCCGGTGTCCGCACGAACCTGCGGTTGGTAGTACAGCTCGAACTGCCGAGACTCGATCGCAAGCCCAAGCTCTTGCAGGGCCGATGCTCGTTCCCTGGCCCGCGCCCGCAGCACCGGTGAGTATCTTCCGACCCGGTTCTTACCAGCGGATTTTGCCGCATACAGCGCCAGGTCGGCGGACATGACAAGCGTGTCCGCGTCTTCGGAATCTGCCGGCGCGCTGGCATACCCGATCGATGCACGAACCTCGATGCGATTCCCCCGCACGAAAAACGGCTCACGCAATGCACCCAGATAGCGAGCAAACACCTCGCCGCCGTCCCCTGTTCCCCGCAAGACGACGCCGAATTCGTCGCCACCGATTCGGGCACACATGGCGCCACTGACCACCCGATTGAGCCGTGCAGCAACGGAAATCAACAATTTGTCGCCGACTGGGTGTCCTAACGTGTCGTTCACCGACTTGAAATTGTCCAGGTCGAGGATGCCGACAAGAACCTGCTCGCCGGTCCGGACAGCGCCGAGCGCGTTGGACAGCTCCGTGCCGAACGTCCGGCGATTCGGGAGCCCGGTCAGTCCGTCGGTTGCAGCAAGCCACAGAATTCGCCGCTCGTAGTTGTACTTCTCGGTGATGTCCGAGCCCACGCCTCGCCAACCCACGAACTCCATGGCCTCGGAAAGCCTGGGATGACCCGACAGAGACCACCATCGGTCGACGCCGCCGACACGAACGGGAATGACGACCTCTCGAAACGGCATGAGGCGGTCGAGGTGATCTCCGATGACGTGGACCGCGGCTCGTCCACTCTTCGTCGAACCGACGTCGAGCCGATCCAACAATCCGCGCAGCGACAGGGTTCGCAGGTCAGAGACAGAGACTCCCGAGATCTGCGACAGCCGAGCGGAGGTGTGCGACAACGTCCCGGTGGTGTCGACTTCCCACAGCCAGTCACGAGACCCGCCCTCGAAATCGTCGAGAAGCAAACTGACCGTCTGGCGCTCGGCAGCAGCCTCGAACTCGGCAAGACAACGACTTCGGAACGACGCCCACAGATAGACAACGCCGACGCACAGAATACTGATGTAGACAACGAGTTGAAACGAAAGGACGAAGTACTCGGCCGTCGCCCCGGCAAGCATGACGAATAACAATCCCAGGCCGTGCACCAGAATCCAGGCCAAACCCAGCGACCGAACAGTCGACAGCGCAACTGCACCGGCACCCACCACACCGGCGATGGTCGCGATCAGAACCAGCTTTCGTGAACCGTCTATCACCGGAAGCATCTCGGCCGCGAGGATCGTGTACAAAACACCCAGCAGTACCACTTCGAGCATGAGCGCCCAGTAGTCGTACCGGGTCGTGTGCTTGGGCGAATACCTCTCTCCCTGAATGGCCCTCGGCAGCCACACACGCACCGAGTTGAGGATGACTGCGAGCGCTGCCGCTCCCCAGATCAGGCGGAACTCTTCGTGTGCCGGCGGCACGACATAGGCCAACAAAGCGCACGCACTGAAGAAATTCGCGACGTTGGCCAGCGGAGCTACCGTTGTCACTTGACGGACCTGGCGAGAGAAGAGGTCGCGCCGCTCGACGTCAGACAGTTCGGCGTCGCTCGCACTCGAAGTCAGCCTGCTCAGCATGCAACACCCTCCATCGTGGAGCCGACCAGATGAAGGTAGCGCGGATGCGGGTTCGGGGCACACGATGACGAGAAACTACGAATTGAAACACACTGTTAAATAGGATGTTTCAGACAATAGCGACAGAACGGATCAGCGCTACAACTCGGAAGCCAGCGGAATTTCCTTCTCCGCGCGGTCCGTCATCCACTCACGTAGGACCTTGGTGGCAATGACGTCGTCCTCGTTGTACTGCAGGATGCGTGTCCGTTGCGTCTCGTCCGGCTCACCGTCGTAGCCGACCGCCTCGCGGTACCACGCCATCGACGCTTCACCACCGGCTTCGGCGTCACGCCAGTTGAACCCGGCGACGGGGGCAATCTTCTTGAGCCCCTTGCCGTTCGGGCAGATGAACTGATCGCTCACCGCTTGATAGATGTCGACCCACTGCGGACTGTCGATGAACTCACGGATCTCGTCCTTGCTCGGAATCCCGGGCTCACCGGCAAACCTGCGCGCCGAGTCCAACAACCACTTGTCCTCGGCCGAACGCGAATAGCAGTATGCGGCAAAGGTTTTACCCGAAGCAGCGGCTGCGGCACGCTCCGCCATCAGCCAGCCCCAGAACTCCGCGAACGACCGCGCCTCGTCACGCGTCGGCAGCGGATCCCACGTCGCAAATCCTCGATACATCGAGAAGCCACCGACATTGAGCAGCGTTCCCCACAGGTAGGCGCCGTGCTCCTGATAGCTCTCCATGTCGACGTCGATCTCGATGTCCGCCCGAGTCACCGATATCTTCTCGAACCGCCGCACCAACGGAGCATCTGCCAACCACGCCTTGGCGATCACGACTGCGTCGTCGAAATTTCCGTGCGGCCAATCCTCGAGCGGCTCACCGTCCCAGGCGGCCAGCTGATCGATCGTGTTGCAGCCGACGTCGCGCAGAAGCTCCGCGCGCGATCCGACAGCCACCAGGCTGACATCGCGGTTGCGAACCAACTCCTGCTTGCATTCGGTCCACCACGGGCACGACTTGCACTCGCTCACCTGTGAAGGAGACGTCAGCACCTCGCCGCGGGCAACAGCGATACGGTCGGCGAAACGCTCGTCGTAGTCGTCGAGAATCGCACCGAGGTCGTGGACGAGGACGCAGTCTCCGTTGTATCCGATCGCGCCTGCCGTGAGCGACGGGCTCGCCAGCCCACGACGCTCGAGCATCCGATAGACCTGCGCGACGCGCATCTGATCGCGGACCTGACTGCGGACCTTGCGCTTGGGATCGACCGCGGGCTCCCATTCGAAGAGCCCCGAGGTGATCGCGCCCTGGCCGGGATCGGTCACCTTGTGATTGACGACAATGACGGGGATGTACCCGCCGCCCTCGTCGTCACGGATGAGCATTTCGCAGCGGCCCTTGCGTCCGGTGTCGCGCTCGACCGGCAAGACCGCGCCCCAGATCCGGTCCGCGCCGGCCTCACAGGCAGCAAGAGTGTCACGAGCCTGAGCCGACGCCGATTGATCGGGGTTGATCTTCACCCAACGCTCGGGAGCAGCACCGATCACCAGTTCGGCGATCTCCGCGCGCTTCGCGATCGCGGCATCCTGGCGCTGCTTGACGCCGGTGTCGACGGGTTCCGAAGCCGATTTCCCGGGAAACAACCCGTCCAGACGCACCCGATGACGGCATCGGGTCAACGCCCCCGAATCGATGATCGGGAGCTGGGGCGCGGGGTTGTTAACGGAACACACGATGACGAAGATTATGTGCTCCCCTAGGCTGAAGCCGAAGCGCAGGTACCTGGCAACACACAAACACCTGGAAACGGGGTCCTTTTCGATGGGGTTGTTCAAGAAGCGAAAGTCTCGTGCCACCCGCAAGGCGGAGGCAAAGGCTCTCAAGCACAAGGCTGAGGTCGAGGCGAAGCTCAACGCCAAGAGCCAGCGTAAGCGCGACAAGGTCGAGACCAAGTCGCTCAAGAAGCTGGAGAAAGCCGAGATCGAGTCACAGCACAAGATCGAAAAGGCGCAGATCGCGACCCTGAAGGCGCAGGAGAAAGCCGCTGCGAATCAGGGCCTGACTGTCGCCAAGGTGCGTAAGTACCTTGGTGTGGCACGTCTGCTTGCCCCCGTTCTCCTGCCGATCGCCTACCGCGCTGCCACGGCAGTGCGCGCCCAGCTCGACACCACGCGCGCGCAGAAGATGGGCATCGCCGTCGACCAGCTCGGTGACTACACCGGTCACGGCGCGAAGTTGAGCGCTCGTATCGCCGGTGCCGAGAGCTCGGTCACCGAGATCCTCAGCCGCAAGCCCGACGATGCGGAGACGCAGCGTTTTGCCGCCGCCATCCGTGAGCGCCTCGGCGATCTCAGCACGGCAGTTCGCGCTGCCGAGCAGATGCCGCAGGCTCGCCGTAAGGCAGCTCACCAGGCAATTTCTTCCGAACTCGACGGCGTCGAAGCAGATCTGCTCGCACGTCTCGGCGTGCGCTAGACCTGAGAACGCCAGTGAGAGCAGCCGAGCAGACCGCGACCCTCCGGGGGATCTCTGTCGGTTCCGCTTCGGCTGCTCTCGCTGTCGCCGCGCATGGAATCGGCGGAGGCGAGCTGCCACAGTCGTCGTCGCTGACCCTGCTACTCGCCGTCTGCGCAACCGTCGGCGCCGTGACGGCCACCCTTCCCGCCCTCTCCCGGGGGCCCGCTGCCCTGATCGTGGCTCTTGGCCTGGGTCAGCTTGCCGCCCACACCACCATGACGCTCTCCGAGCACGCTCATTCGCCCGCTCCGGGATTGGTGATGCTCGGTGCTCACGCCGGTGCCACCGTCGCCTGTGCGGTGGCGGTCCTGGCCGCCGAGCGCCTCTACCGCGTTGTCACCCACGCTCTCCACGTCGTCCTGGCGTCCCTGGCTCCCGCCGCCGTCACTTCCCGCGGCCACACCGTCTCGACCGGAATCCATCACGGACCCGTCGACGCCCTTCTTCGCGCCAGCATCTCGCGGCGCGGTCCTCCTGCCCTGGTCTGAAGATTCGTAGAACTCCCCACCCCTTCACCAGACCAAGAGGACACTTCCCGACATGAAGAACACCCTGATTTCGCGTGCGGTTGTCACGACCGTCGCTACCGGCAGCGCTGTGCTGCTGGCCGCCGGAATTGCTTCAGCACACGTCAGCGTCGTCGCACCAGGAGCCACCCAGGGCGGATACTCCGTTCTCACGTTCCGCGTGCCCACCGAATCCGACACCGCTTCGACCACCAAGCTGACGGTGGCCCTCCCCGACCTCAAGTCGGCACGCACCGAACCGATGCCCGGTTGGACCGCCGTCGTCGAGAAGGACCCCACCTCGCTGGTCGCGAAGTCCGTGACCTGGACGGCCGACCCCGGCGTCGGAATCGCCCCCGGCCAGTTCCAGCAGTTCGTCCTTTCCGCCGGCCCGCTGCCGGAGCAGGAAGAGGTCGAGTTCAAGGCCGTGCAGACGTACAGCGACGGCAACGTCGTCAACTGGGATCAGGAAGAACTTGCCGACGGCAGCGAGCCGGACAAGCCCGCGCCGACGCTGACTCTCGCCGCATCCACCGGCGATGCTCACGGAGCGCCTGCTGCCGATAACACTGCCGAGACGTCCGCTGCTTCCGAATCTTCTTCGTCAGACAACACCGCGCGCTGGCTCGGCGGCGTCGGCCTGGTGCTCGGCGCCTTGGGCGCTGCACTCGGCCTCGGCGCACTGGTCAGGAGCAAGCGCTGATGAGTACCCGGATCAAGGTCATCACCGTCGGCATGCTCGCGATGCTGGCCACGATGCTCGGAATGGGCACGGCCAGTGCGCACTCCGCGGTTGTCGGCTCCAACCCGGAAAACGGCGCTTCCATTCAGGTTGCGCCTGACAAGGTTTCGGTCACGTTCAACGAGGCTCTGCAGGCGCAGTTCGCGGCACTGACGGTCACCGGCCCGGACGGCAACCTCTGGACCAAGAGCGATCCGTCCGTCGAAGGACCCACTGTCAGTGCAGACCTCGGCGATCTCGGGCCGACCGGCGTCTACACCATCGCGTACCGAGTCACTTCCGCCGACGGTCACCCCGTCAACGGAACTCTGACCTTCACCCTCACCGAGGCGGGGTCGGGCACTCCCGGCGCTGCCGCTGCGTCGAGTACGGGTGAGTCGGAGTCCGGCAGCATGCCGGTGTGGATCTTCATCGTCGCCGGCGTCGTCGTGTTCGGCGGTGCGCTGTTCTTCGTGCTGCGTAAGCCGAAGTCGAGCTGATCGCGTGACGGGTACGGCAAACAGGTGGTGGTTGCTGTTTGCCGTACCCACAGCTCTGCTGGGAGTCCTCATCGCCTGGGGCCTCGCGAGTCCGTCGGGACCCGAATCATCGAGCACTGTCCGCGTTCTCGCGATCGGATGCGGCTCGTTGACGCTCGGCATCGCGACGCTTGCCTGGATGGGCCGCAGTGAACGCCGTCCGGCAACAACCCCTGCGATCATGTGGACTCAGCTCACCGCGGCGGCAGCGGTTTGGCTCGTCGCCGAGATCACGCTCCTCGTGCTCAATGCCGCAGCGGCAGACGGCGCCCCGGTCACCTCACTGACCATCGGGCACTTCGGCGCATTCGTCTCCGAGGTCAACGTCGGCCGCGTCGGTGTCGCGATCATCGCGTGCGCGTTTGCCGTGGTCTGTTACGGCATCTACGGGTTCACCAATCCCGAGACGGTGCCCGTCGCACCGGCATTGGTCGTCTCCGCGTTGGCGCTCGCTGCCCGCCCGATCACCGGGCACATGGCGCAGCAGAGCTTCGGATCGATCCTCGACGCCGTTCACGTCCTCGCTGCGGCCTTGTGGTTCGGCGTGCTCGCCGCACTCGCGCTTGCCGTACCGTCGCGCGGTGCCTGGGCGATCTGGTTGCCCAGGTACTCCGCCCTCGCCTGGCGATGTGTCCTCGCGTTGGTCGTCACCGGTATCGTCAACGCCGTCGTGCGACTCGACTCGCTCTCCGCCTTCTACGACACCGCTTACGGCCGGGTGATCCTCGCCAAGATCGTGGCGATCGCAATGCTCGTCGCACTGGGATGGTGGTGGCGCCGCACATGGGTGGTCGCAAGTGCTGCACACCGCATGAGTTCGGACGGATCCCTGCGCCGCGCCATCGGTGAAGTTGTCTTCATGGCCATCGCATTCGGGCTCGCCGCGGCCCTTGCGACAACTGCGTAAGACGTGCCTCAGCACAAGATTTCGTGACCCGCACATTTAACGTTTCACGTCGAGATTTAACCTCTACGTGAGTTTATTTTCCCAGCTTGCGGCGGTTTCCGGCCACCCTTAGCGTTGCTCGCATGACGGAGGCCCAACGCTCGTTTCTCGTCTGCGCTTCGCAGCGCAGTGGCAGTACTTTGCTGGTCGAATCCCTGCGAGCAACAGGGGTCGCGGGTGAGCCGGAAGAGTTCTTCCAGTACCTCCCCGAGACCTCGCGTTCGCCGCAACCGAGGCAGTGGTTCGAAGACGTCACGGACGAGTCCGTCTTGGGTCTGCTCGCCCCGTTCCACCCGGGTACGCCGGACACCCGCACCTCCGAGCAGTGGCGCACACAACTTCTCGAACTCGGCCGAACACCCAACGGAGTCTGGGGCGGCAAGCTGATGTGGAATCAGACACCGCTCCTGCTCGGTCGCGCAGCCGGATTGCCGTGGCGCAGTGGGACAGATCTACGTTCCGCACTCCACGACACTCTCGATCACGACCTGCAGTTCATCCACGTCTATCGAGAAGATGTTGTCGCTCAGGCTGTATCGATGTGGCGAGCCGTGCAGACGCAGGTCTGGCGCGACGACGCGACCCCACCGAATCTCTCGGACGGTGCGCAGTACAACGCGCTCGGAATCGCACACCTGGTGACGATTCTCGGTGAGCAGGAACGACAGTGGAAGCGCTGGTTCGAGGAAGAGGACATCTCCCCCATCGAGATCGGGTTCCGCGATCTCACCGAAGACCCGCAGTCCGTGGTCGCAAAAACCCTCATTTCCCTCGGTCTCGACGGACAACTGGCCCCACCACCGCCGCTGCGTCGTCAGAGCGACGGACGCTCCCGCGAATGGGTGCAGCGTTATCGCATCGACGCCGAACAGAACGGATACCCCGTCACATGAGCACCGTCACCGATGTTGTCGACGAACTCCGAGTTCTCGAATCCGAAGCGGTTCACATCATTCGAGAGGTGGTGGCAGAACTCGAAAGACCGGTACTGCTCTTCTCAGCCGGCAAGGACTCGATAGTCCTGCTTCGACTCGCCGAGAAGGCGTTTCGACCCTCCCCACTCCCTTTCCCCGTCCTACACGTCGACACCGGTCACAATTTCGAGGAAGTCATCGAATTTCGCGACCGCCGAATCAAGGAGGGCGGGCACACACTTCTGGTTGCTTCCGTTCAGGATTCGATCGACCAGGGTCGAGTGCAGGAGTCGACCGAGACCAGCGGATCGCGAAACCGCCTGCAGACCAGAACTCTGCTCGACGCTCTCGAAGGCGGGCGATTCGACGCCGCATTCGGCGGCGCCCGCCGGGACGAGGAACGTGCGCGAGCCAAGGAGCGAGTCCTGAGCTTCCGTGACGAGTTCGGCCAGTGGGACCCTCGGGCGCAACGGGCCGAACCGTGGTCGCTCTACAACGGTCGGATCAGGCGCGGAGAGTCCGTTCGTGTCTTCCCGCTGAGCAACTGGACAGAACTCGACATCTGGCGCTACATAGCCCAGGAGGAGCTGGAACTGCCGCCCATCTATTTCGCGCACGAACGGCGGGTATTCGAGCGCGACGGAATGCTCCTCGCTGCTTCGGAATTCAGCACCGACACCGAGAACGCCGCGGCAACGACCGAGTGGGTGCGATATCGAACCGTCGGCGATCTGACCATCACCGGCGCCGTTCGATCGCACGCCACCACCATCGACGACGTCGTCACCGAGATCTCGGCCGCGACGGTTTCCGAACGAGGCGAGACTCGCGCAGACGACCGAACCTCGGTCGCCGCGATGGAAGACCGAAAGCGTGAGGGCTACTTCTGATGACCACCACCATCACTCGCCAACTCCTGCGGCTGGCCACGGCGGGTAGCGTCGACGACGGCAAGAGCACGCTGATCGGCCGACTGTTGCACGACACCGACAGTCTGCCTACCGATCACCTCGATTCCGTGACCGACGAGCACGGTGTCGCCGACCTGGCTGCACTCTCCGACGGATTGCGCGCCGAGCGCGAACAGGGCATCACGATCGACGTCGCGTACCGATTCTTCTCCACTCCGACCAGAAGTTACGTACTTGCCGACACCCCGGGACACGAGCGCTACACGCGCAACATGTTCACCGGCGCGTCCAACGCTCACGTAGCGGTCCTGCTGGTCGACGCGAGAACCGGCGTGCTGCGTCAGACGCGTCGGCATGCCAGAATCGCAGCGCTACTTGGTGTTCCGAACCTTGTGGCCGTGGTGAACAAGATCGATCTGGTGGGCTTCGACGAAGCGAGATTCGCTCAAGTACAGGAAGAATTGCGGGTATTGGCACGCCAGCTCGGGCGAGGCGACGTACTTGCCATCCCCGTCTCCGCGAAAGCCGGCGACAATGTCGTGACCCGCTCGGAGAACACCGCGTGGTACAACGGGCCGACACTTCTCGAATATCTCGAAGGCGTCGAACTCCATGCGCCCGCGACACACATCGAGGAACTTCGGCTTCCCGTGCAGTGGGTTTCGCGCCCCGATCCGCAGAATCGGCGCCGGTACACCGGCCGAATTTCGGCGGGCACACTGAGCGTCGGGGACGAGGTAGTGGTACTGCCGTCCGGATCGAAGAGCACCGTGATCAGCCTGGACACCCTCGACGACAACCGCAGTACTGCTGTTGCACCACTGTCGGTTTCGGTGGAACTGGCCGACGACATCGACGTCGGACGTGGCGACGTTCTGGTCAGCGGCGGTGCGCAGGCCCATTTGCCGGTTCTGGCCCGAGAACTCGAAGCCACGATCTGCTGGTTGTCGAACACTCCATTGCGCGCGGGCGATCGGATAGCGCTCAAACATACTTCCCGGACCGTGCGAGCGACCGTTCAAGAACTGCACACCCGACTCGACCCCGAGACGCTCGACGAGCAGGACAGCCCAGTCGAACTGGGGCTCAACGACATCGGAACGGTCACGCTCCGAACTAGTTCCGTGGTCGTCGCCGACACCTACGACCACAATCGGGACTCTGGCGCCTTCATCCTGATCGACGAGCAGAGCAACGACACCGTCGGCGCCGGCACCATTCTCGAGCCACGCGTCGTCGTTCCCGGTGAGCAGACCCGCAACGACATCAAGTGGCATCCGTCTTCACTCGAACGTCAGCGGCGGTGGGCGTCGACGACCCAGAAGGGCGCGACGATCTGGTTGACCGGCCTACCTGCCTCCGGAAAATCCACCGTCGCTGTGGCTGTCGAACGTGCGCTGGTCGACGCGGGACGAACCGCGTATCTCCTGGACGGTGACAACGTCCGCCACGGTATCTCCGACGATCTCGGGTTCTCGCCGGGAGACCGGGCCGAGAACATCCGGCGCGTCGGGCATCTCACTCGACTGTTCGCCGACGCCGGCGTCGTGGCCATCGCGTCGATGGTCTCACCGCTGCGTTCGGATCGAGCAATTGCGCGTGCTCTCAACGAAGCTGCCGGGCTCACTTTCCTCGAAGTTGCCGTCACCACTCCCGTCGAAGAATGCGAACGCCGAGATCCCAAGGGCCTGTATGCGCGTGCACGGGCCGGTGAACTGAAGGGGCTCACCGGAATCGACGCACCGTACGAGACTCCGGAGGACCCGGACCTGGCTTTCGATACGACAGGCGCTGACATCAACGAACTGGTCGGGCGGGTCATCGCGTTGTTGGAGGAGCGCGAAGCCGCCAGGCCCTAAGGGTTTTCGGTGTCCGACTCGAGGTAACCGCGGTCCGCACTGTAGGCGGACCGCACGTTGGGTCGGACACCGATCTTCTCGAGGTACGCCGCCATGCGATGCACCGCCATCGCGCTTCCCAATGCCTCGTCCGGGAGACGATCATCCGTTTCGGCGCGCCACGCGTGAAGCTGCGAGGACAATTCCGCCTGTATTGCCGAGACTTCCGGTCGATCGATCAGATTGATCTTCTCGTCGGGGTCGGCACGGAGGTCGTACAGCTCCCGGGGTGCGCGTACCGCCAGATGCTCGGTGCCGAGCGCCTTTCCGGAAAGACTGTCCTCGATGTCGAGCGGTAGATCCAGAGCGGGGCGGACGGCGTAGTTCTCGATGTAGCTGTAGTCCTTGGTGCGCACCGCGCGAATGGGATCGAAACTGTCGTGAAAGGTCTTCTCCGTGAACAAGGAGGTCCGGACAGGTTCGGACGACTCGGTTCCACGATCGACGAGGGCATCGGCGTGCGAGCGCCCTTCCACCTCGGTGGGGACGTCGATACCGAGGAGATCGAGAATGGTCGGAACAAGATCCACACCGCTGAACAGTGTCTCGTATTCCTTTCCGCCACTGCGATACCGAGCCGGAGGGCGAGCGATCAACGCAATGCCGGTGCCGGGGGCGTAGAGCGTCGACTTGGCACGTGGGAACGCGGCGCCGTGATCGGTGAGGAAGAAGACCCACGTGTTCTCGTCGAGCCCCTCTTCCTCGAGCGTCCCGAGCAGATCACCCACCGCGGCGTCCGCTACCTCTACGCTGCCGTGGAATTCGGCCAAGTCCTCGCGTACCTGCGGCACGTCGGGAAGGTATCCGGGAACCTCCAGCGCTGCGGTGTCCGCCGGGGTATAGCGATCGGCCGGGTACGGCCGATGCGTTTCGAAGAACCCCGTGGTGAGAAGGAAAGGCTCGGGCGGGAAGCGTCGTAGCCAGTTCTGGGCACGCGGAACCACGTAGTCGCAGAACGAGTTCGTGACGTCGTACTCGTGATAGCCAAGCCGCTTCGGGTACGCAGTCTCGTGCTGCATGCCGAAGAGCGAGGTGTACCAACCGTTGTCGGAGAGGATCTGCGGAAGCGTCTGCACCTCAGCGTGGTACTCCCAGCCGTGGTGCGCCAACCCGATCAGACCGTTGTTGTGCGGATACCTGCCCGAGAAGAGAGAACCGCGCGAAGGCGAGCACAGCGGCGCCGTCGCGTGTGCGTCGGTGAACCGGATGCCCTCTGCCGCCAGCCGGTCCAGGTTGGGGCTGTTGACCCCGGCGACACCGTAACTCGCGAGGTGTCGGCCCAGGTCGTGCCAATGAATGATCAGGACGTTATCTCGCGCAGCCGACACGTGGGCAAGGCTAGTTGCCCTGCCCACGTGCGGCAACAGCTCGAATCAGCAGGATCTCAACTGTTTCTGCCGAGCTGCCTGATCCAGGCGCGGGTGTCGGCGGGATCGATGACATCGTCCAGTTCGAACGTGGTAGCCGCCATCAATGCCTTGCCCTGTGCGTAGGCCAGTTCCACGAACTGACCGAACAGAGTTTCCCGAGCCTCCGGGTCTTCGACGGATTCGAGTTCCTTCCGGAAACCGAGGCGCACGGCACCTTCCAGACCCATCGGCCCGATCTCGCCGGTCGGCCACGCCACCGTGAACTCGGGTGCGTGGAAGGAACCACCGGCCATCGCCATGGCGCCCAACCCGTAACCCTTGCGCAGGATGATCGTTCCGAACGGCACCGTGAGGCGAGCACCGGCAACGAAGAATCTGCCGAACCTTCGGACCGTCGCCTCCTCCTCCGAGTCCGGGCCCACCATGAATCCCGGTGTGTCGCAAAGGGTCACCAGAGGAATACGGTGCGCTTCCAGCAGTTCCAGGAAATCCGAAGCCTTGTCCGAGGCTTCCGCGTCGATCGCTCCGCCGAGATGCTCGCTGCTGTTCGCCAGCACACCGTACGGAACTCCTTCGACACGAACGAGTGCCGTCACTACACCGCGACCGTAATCTCGACGCAGTTCCAGGACGCTGTCGACGTCCGCGATCGCCTCGATCGCTCCACGAACGTCGTACGAGCGCAGGCGATTCTCCGGGACCACGTGCCGGGAGAGCCGCGGATCCGGAGCCGTCCACGCCTGGCTCGCGCCCTGGAAGTAGCCGAGGTACTGCTTGGCCAGCGCCACCGCATGAGCGTCGTCGTCAGCCACCAGGTGTACGACGCCGTTACGGCGCTGCACGTCGATGGGGCCGATGTCCTCGGGGCGGAAGTTTCCGAGTCCGCCGCCCTCGACCATGGCAGGGCCGCCCATGCCGATGTTGGCGTCGGGCGTCGCGATCAGTACGTCGCAGGCGCCGGCCAGGGCCGCGTTGCCCGCGAAGCAGCGGCCGGACACGACAGCGACCATGGGTACGCGGCCGCTCAGCGCCGCCATGGCACGGAAGGTTCCCAGTTCCAGGCCCGCTCCCGCCCCTGCATCGGTGTCACCGGGGCGACCACCGCCGCCTTCCGCGAACAGCACTACCGGAACTCGCTTGCGATCGGCGATCTCGAGCAGGCGGTCGGTCTTGGCGTGATTGCGCATGCCCTGGGTACCGGCGAGCACCGAGTAGTCGTACGAGATCACGACGCTCTCGCCGCCGCTGATGGTCGCCACTCCGCCGATCAGACCGTCAGCAGGAGTGTTGGCGATCAAGTCTTCCTCGCTTCGCCGACTGCGCTGCGCAGCCAGTGCGAGAGCGCCGTACTCGACCAGGCTGTCGTCGTCGACCAGGTCGTAGACGTTCTCGCGAGCAGTCCGCCGCCCCAGCTTGTGGCGCTTGGCCACTGCCGCGGGCCGCGCCGCGTCCAGGGTCACCTCGTGGCGAGCGATGATCTCCGCCAGATCGGGACGTACGTCGTCGAGGTCTACCTCGTCGACCTCGGCGAGCTTCGATCCCGCGCTTGCGCTACGGACGACGAGCAACGGTTCGCCCGCACTCACCGATCTCCCCGGTGACGACAGGATCCGGACCACTTCGAGGTCACCGGGCGCCGAGAGAACATGCTGCATTTTCATCGCTTCGAGGACGGCGACCTGGCCACCCGCATGGACGCCGTCACCGACTGCGGCAAGTTCGACGACGATTCCCGCCATCTGTGCACGGACCACGTCCTCGTCCGGCGCGATGTCCACACTCGCGGAGGGTGTTTGTGGGCCCGCTTCGGGAACGAGGTCCGCCAATCGAGAACCCAACCAGTCGACGTCGACCAGGCCGTCGCGGAAGTCCTTGTCCGACAGTATTGCCTGCAGGAATTCGAGGTTGGTCGCCACGCCGTCGATGGTGAACTCACTCAGAGCAGCAGTCGACTTGCGCACAGCGGCAGGAAAATCCGATCGACGCGTGTGGGTGACGACCTTCGCCAGCAGCGAATCGTAACGCGCACTCGGCGAGAGTCCGACCGTACCGAAGGTGTCCACTCGCACGCCGGGTCCGCCAGGAGGAGTGAAGTTGTCGAGCGTGCCAGAGGACGGTAGCGCATTGCCGTCCGGCGTCATGGTTTCCATGTTGACGCGGGCCTGTATCGCGATCCCCGACGCCGACGCCACGGATCCGACTGTCTCCGATACCTTCTCGACAGCAGTGATTCCGGTTGGCAGGTCCAGGTCCTCGAACTGAACCCCGTCCGCGATAGCGAGTTGCACGGCGACGAGGTCGATTCCGGTGACCTCTTCGGTCACCGTGTGCTCCACCTGAATTCGGGGATTGACTTCGAGGAAGACGAATCCGCGTTCCTCGACCAGGAACTCGACCGTCGCGATGCCTCGGTAGCCGACCTCGGCGCACAGCCTTGCGGCCGCAGCGTGAAGACGCTCGCGCAGGGCCCCCGACAGCCCCTGCGCGGGCGCAACCTCGATCAACTTCTGATGCCGACGTTGGACGCTGCAATCACGGTCACCCAGAGCGATCACGTGGGTTCCGCCTTGCCCCGGCGCCGCCACGATCTGCACTTCGATGTGCCGAGCGTGCTCACTGAGTACCTCGGCGAACAGTGCCGAACTGCCGAATCCCGACTGGGCTTCGGCCGCACACACACGGTACGCGTCGTCGAGCGCTTTCGGGTCGCGCACCGCGCGCATGCCGCGGCCACCGCCGCCGCTGAGCGCCTTGATCATGATGCCGCGGGAGTTGCGCTCGAAGAATTCACGCACCTCGTCGAGGTCGGCGTTCGCCGATGTCGACGGCAGGACCGGTACGCCGGAGTCGACCGCCGCAGTGCGGGCGCTGGCCTTGTCGCCGAAAGTCCGGAGAACCTGGGCGTCCGGGCCGACGAAGACGATGCCCGCCTTGGTACACGACTGCGCGAATTCGGCATTCTCACTGAGGAATCCGTAGCCCGGGTGCACGTGCGTGGCGCCCGTTTCGGCCGCGATCTTCAGCAGTGCGCTCTGATCGAGATACGCGGATGCGCCCGAGGCTCCGAGCGGCACCGACTCCGTGGCCGCCGCGACGTGCGGACTGGACGCGTCGTCCTCGGCGTAAACCGACACCGTCTCGATCCCGAGTTCGCGGGCAGTTCGAATGATCCGCAGCGCAATCTCGCCGCGGTTCGCAATCAGCAGTCTCACTTTTCCCCCTGAGTGCGCTCGAACAGATCGCCCTTGCGCACCTTTCCTGTTGCAGTCATCGGAAGCGCCTCGAGCACTTCCACTTCGGGCACCTTGTACGTAGCCATGTTCTCCTTGGCCCACGAGACGATCTCGTCGGCCGCGGTGTCGGAACCCTCGACCAGCTGGACAAACGCAAAAGCCACCTGCCCCTTGTCCGGGTCCGGTTTCGGTACCACCGCAGCCTTTTCGATCGCGGGATGCAGCATCAGCAGCGCTTCCACCTCGGAGGGGAAGACACTCATGCCGTTGGTCTTGATCATTTCCTTGTTTCGCGCCAGGTAGTGCAAACCACCACGCTCACTGAACTTTCCGACATCGCCGGTCTGCAACCAGCCGTCACGGATGGCGTCGGCGGTGGCAGCCTCGTTGCGGTAGTACGCGGAAAGGATCGACGGACTGCGCACGATGATCTGTCCGTGCTCACCGACGGGAACCGGCCTGCCGTCGTGATCGACGATCAGAACGTCGGTACCGGGCACCGGAATTCCGCAGAACACCGGCTCGCTTTTCAGGTCGTAGTCGCCGTCCTGGAAACCGAGAGTGATCGTGTCCGCGGTGTGGGTTTCGGTCATTCCGTAGCTCGCTTCACGCAGAACACCGCCGGTAGCCTCGCGCCACCGCTGGCGCGTGGCCGGATCGAGTTTGAGAACAAACGAGACTGCCATGGCGTTCTGGAGTGTCGAGAGATTTCGCTCCGAGAACCCTGATGTGTCCATCAGTTCGACGTAATTGTCGACGGTTCCGACCAGCGAAGTCACACCGTAGGTCTCGACCGCGTCGAGCGTGGTCTCCGCATCCCAACGATTCAGCAGGACAACGGTTCCGCCGTTGACGAGCGGAACCAGAATGCCGAAGTCCTCACCCGCGATCCAGAAGATCGGCAGAAACACCAGCGATACCGGCGGATTGGCACCCACCTGGTCACCACCGGCAAGGGTCGCGGTGGCCGCGGTGTAAACCATGTGGCGCTGAGTGTGCTCACAGCCCTTGGGCATTCCCGTCGTTCCGCCCGTGTAGTTCAGGGCGGCGAGGGAATCGAGTTCGGTGGCAACGGGAGTCGCCCGCTCACTGGTGATGATCGACTGCCAGTCGCTCAGGCGCGGATCGTCGACCTCGAAGGGCAGTTCGACGGTGGGGATCGCAGTCAGCATGTCCGATACTGCGGTCTTCGCGACGTGTTCGAGTGAAGTCTGTGAGCGAACCTTCTTCACCAGCTTCGAGAAAGTGTTCTGCGTCAGTAGGACCTTGACGCCGGCATCGTTGAGTTCGTGAATCAATTCGTGTTCACGGAAGAGCGGATTGATGGGCACGTGAACCGCACCGACCTTGAGAATGCCGAGCATCGCGATGTGGAACTGCGGGCAGTTGACCAGGTGAACGCCGACACGATCACCTCGTTCGACTCCGAGTGAAAGCAGCCATCCGGCAAAACGATCCGAAAGCTCGTCGTACTCGGCGTACGTGATGACGCGGCCGTAGAAGACGATTGCGGGAGTATCCGGCCGCTCGAGCGCCCAATGCCGCAAGTAGTCGACAAGTCCCCCGCCTTCGAGCGGATACTCGACGGCGCGGGGAATCCCGGCGGGCCAATGCGCCTGCTGCAGCGCAGTGATTTCCGCCAGAGCCGCTTCGAGCACGTCTTGTTCTGCCACCGATCACTCCATTCGTAAAAGAAATCTATTTCGACTCTTCGAACCCGATCAACCGTTCGGACATCGTCGTCATATCTGCAATGAACTGTTTCTGCTCTTCGACACTCGCCTTACTCAGTCGTGCTCCACCGGCCATCTGTGCGTCCGAGATCATCTGAACGAGCACCGGGGGCGAAACGCAGGGATCTACATCGTGAACCTGTCGAATACGTTCGACGAAGCGTACGTAGCGGCTCACGAGCTTTTCGCGAACTGCTGACCAACTGCGCTCGACCTCGGAATCCACCCGCGCCCGGTGCTCGATCACCGCGAGCAGGTCCCCGTAGGTGTACACGGCCGTGATGAACGCCGACGTGGTCGTTCTGAGAACTTCGCGTAGATCCTCGGCCGCTGGCCCCTCCATGTGCTGGGCGTCGAGAAACCGTCGGCACATCATTTCCGCGACGGCACGAAAGACCTCGTCCTTCGACGAGAAGTACGCGTAGAAGGTCGCTCGGGACACATCGGCCCTGGTGGTGATGGTCTCGACGGTCACGGCGTCGTATCCGAGTTCGCCGAAACAGAGGGCAGCGGTGTCGAGCAGGCCCGCCCGACGTGGACCGTCCCCGAGCTTGCGGGCTGTCCGCGCTCGCTCCTGCGTTTCGCTGGTGGTCACCGTCACAGTGTGTGTTGACGTTGACGTCAATGTCAAGAATCGCGGGACCGACACCTCACTTCGGCCTTTTGTTCGGGTCACCCTTTCACGGCACATATATCGGGTGTAAGACTCTGCTCTAATGTTTTCCGCCTTTCCCAGAAGGAGTCAGTTCCGTGCCGGAAGAATTCGCGTCACCCTCGTATTCCACAATCAAGGAAACAGTGGCGGGTTTGATGCCGGCACTGGAGTCGGAACTCGTCGAACTTGTTCGTATCCCGTCGATAGCAACCGAGGGTTTCCCCAGCGAACCCCTGTTCGAGGCTCACGACCTGATCGTTTCTCTACTGGAGAAGGCCGGAGTCACGAAGATAGAGAAACTCGAAATAACAGGTAAAACTGCGCCCGTCATCATCGCAACAGTTCCCGGCCCAGAGGGAGCCCCGACCGTACTGATGTATTCGCATTACGACGTCGTTCCTGCCGACGACGTCGAACTCTGGGAATCTCCCCCTTTCGAACCGACCAAGCGTGACGGCGCGATATACGGCCGCGGCACTGCAGATTCGAAGGCAAATGTCATCGGCATGATCGGCGCACTTCGCGTATTCGACGGAAAGCCGCCGGTGACCGTCAAGCTCGTCATCGAGGGCCAGGAAGAATTCGGCAGCCCCTTCGACAACTATCCGCCGGAGGCCCCCGAATTGTTTGCGGCCGACGCAATGGTCATCGCCGATGTCGGCAGTGTTCGCCCCGGCTCACCGACCTTGACCGTCGCATTGCGCGGATCTGCCCAGGTGATCGTCGAACTGACCACTCTCGGCGCCGACAAGCACAACGGCCTTTACGGCGGCGCTGCACCCGACGCCCGCCTCGCGCTCATCCGCGCACTGGCGTCCCTGCATGACGATAACGGTGACGTGGCGGTCGACGGCCTCCTCCGCGAACCGTGGACCGGCAGTTCGTACACCGAGGAAGAGTTCCGCACCCTCGCCGAGATCCGCGACGGGCTCCCACTGCTCGGAACGGGCGGCATCGGCGAACGCATCTGGTCGGGCCCGGCAATCACCGTGACCGGTATCGACGCTCCCCCGGTGGACGGCGCCGTCAATGCTGTCGCCAGCACTGCCCGCGCTGTGGTCAATCTGCGCGTGCACCCACGCCAGCCGGCAGCGGACGCGCAAGCTGCGCTGATACGGCATCTGGAAGCCCTGCGCCCCTTCGGTTTACAACTGACAGTCACCGCAGGAGAAACCGGCGACGGATTCGCGGCAGCCGAAGGCGGACCGGCCTTCGACGCGGCACTGTCGGCGCTCTCGCAGTCGTGGGGTGAGCCGGCCGGGCTGATGGCAGGCGGCGGCTCGATCCCCCTCGTCATGGCCTTGGATACAGCAGTGCCGACCGCCGAGAAGTTGTTGTTCGGCGCCACCGACGGCTACGCGAACATCCACGGCCCCAACGAACGCGTCCTGCTCGACGAGCTCGAGAAGGCCGTCGTCGCCAAGGCACTGTTCTTCCAGGAATACGCACACACCTTCGAGGGGAAGAAATGAGCACCGAGACCGACACGGGATCCGCACCTACTCCGGCCAAGAAGAAGTTCGAGTTTCCCGGTGCGGTCACGATGCTCGCGATCGTCACCGTCCTGGTCTGGGTTGCAGCACTGTTCATTCCGGCCGGACGCTTCGGCGTCGACGTGGACGGCTCACCCGTTCCCGGCAGCTTCGAGACCGTCACGTCTCCGCTCTCGTTCTGGGAACGAATCCAGCAACTGATCCTCTCTCCCGTGAACGGCCTGTACGGCGTACAGGATTCGATCACCGGGTTCGTCGACACCGACAACATCGGACGGCTCTTCGGTTCGGTCGGCGTAGTCCTCTTCATCATGGCGCTCGGCGCCTTCATCTCCGTCAGTTTTGCCACACGCAGCCTGGAAACCGCTGTCTCCCAACTTGCTACCAAGCTCAGCGACAAGGGCTGGCTGCTCATCACCGTCATCATGGTGCTGTTTTCACTGCTCGGTTCGACGATGGGCTTCTCGGTCGAGACCTTCGGCTTCTACGCCTTGCTCATACCGCTGATGACGGCACTGGGCTATGACCGCATGGTCGCGGCCACCATGATCATCCTCGGCGCACTGGTCGGAAACATGGCGTCGACGGTCAACCCGTTCTCGATCGGCGTCGCCTCCGGCGAAGCAGGTGTCTCCATCGGTGACGGCATCGTGCTGCGCGTGATCCTGTGGATCGTATTGACCGCAGTGGCAGTGGTATTCGTTCTCCGCTACGCCGCAAAGGTGAAGAAAGATCCGTCCAAGTCGCTTGTCGGTTTCGACATCGAGGACGACGAAGACGAGGAACCGGCCGAGCCGGTGGACATCGACGGCAAGCTCACCGGAACTCAGAAGCTGGTACTGCTCATCACCGGACTCACCTTCGGACTGATGATCTTCTCCGTCATCCCCTGGTCGAGCATCTTCGGCGCCACCACCGGACCCGCCGAGTACGACGCGTACCACGTCACGGCAACCGAGCCCTACTGGTTCGAGTTGAACTGGTGGTTCCCACAATTGGCGATGTTGTTCATCCTCGCCGCCGTTCTCGTCGGCATAGTCGCGAAGATGGGTGAGAAGAAGATCGTCTCCCTGATCACGCGTGGAGCCGGCGACATGGTCGGCCCGGCGATCGTCATCCTGCTCGCTCGCGGCGTCTCGGTGATCATGACCAACACCGAAACCCTCGACACCATCCTCAACGCGATGGAGCAATTGGTCAGCGGCGCTTCGGCCGGAGTCTTCGCCATTCTCGTGATGCTCGTCAACATCCCGTTGGCGTTCCTGATCCCGTCCAGTTCCGGTCACGCCACCCTGGCGATGCCGCTGCTCGCCCCGCTGGGCGACTTCGCCGGAGTCAGCCGCGCACTCGTCATCACCGCCTTCCAGATGGGCCACGGCCTCATGCTGATGGTCGCCCCGACCAACGTCGTCGTTGTCGGCGGGCTGGCCATGGCGAAGGTCGGCTACGACAAGTTCCTGCGCTTCGTCTGGCCACTGCTGCTGATCAACTTCGTGATCGTTGTCGTGGTGATCGGCGCGGCAGCGGTATTCGAGTAGTTCAGGCGTGGTGGGCCTCGCGTGCCGCCGTCTCCAGACGGTCGTTGTACTCGGCCCACCACGCCTCATCACCGGGAGCCAGATTGTTGTCGCCCGCCTTCATCCCCGCGGCGCCGTCGATCAGCTCCCGCACGACGTCCGCGTGGCCGGCGTGCCGATGGATCTCGGTGACAACGTGAACGAGTATCCGGTGCAATGTGACGTCGCGACGATCCTCCGGCCAGTGCTTCACGAAGCCGGGGGCGTCCAGATCGTGCTGCTCGATCGTGGCGTCGGCGAAAGCCCAGGTGCGGCGATAGGTTTCGACGATGTCGGCACTGGACTCATCGGCGCGGGCCCACATGTCGACGTTGAGTTCCTCCGAACGCAACCACGCCGGTAGATCGGGAACCCGACGGCCGAACGTCGGACCGAAATACCCGAGCTCGACGCCGATCATGTGTTTGACCAGTCCCAACAAGTTGGTCCCTGTCCGGGTCATCGGACGCCGAATGTCATACTCCGACAGCCCGTCGAGCTTCCAGACGAGCGCGTCACGTGCTGCCTGCAGGTACCGCTGGAGATCTTCCTTTTCCGAGTTGGTGGTCATGAAACCAACCTAAACCGAGTGGAGCAGACATTGACAGCGGTGGAGGATCTGACCGAGGTTGCCTCCCGGGCCGTCGCCGCCGAGCGTGACGCCCGGTCGGTGCGCTGGCACAACCCGGCAGCCGTCCGCAAGGCCGCCGCGTCCGTGCGTGATTCGCTCGACGACGAACGATCAGCGCTGAGCCGACCGTCGTACAGCGGTTTGTCGCCGTCGCCGCACATGGCTCGCCAACTCGAACTGATCACGACGTTGCAGCCGCCGCTGCCCGCCGACGCCGGCATCAGCACCGCCGCGCAGGCCGAGGCCGACGCCGTCGCCGCGGTGACCACCGCGCGGATAGCCTTGCGCGCCGCCCACCTTGCGGTTCTCGAAGCACGCGTCGCCGCGCTCGATGCCGGAGATACCGATACCGTCGCCGCCGCGATCCGCGGTTACGTCCCGCTGAACTCGGGCAACCCCGTCGTCCGGCACGTGCAGGATCTCGGCTCCCGGATCCGTGAGGAAGCACGGCACGTCGTGAGTGGCAAGCCTCGGTCGATCGCTTTTCGGCTGGGGCTGAGCCTCGGAGTGGGCTTGGCGTACCTGGCATTCATTCGCCTCTTCCAGTGGGACTCCAAGGAAGATCGACTGCCTTACCTTGCGCTATACGCACTCTCGGGTGTGGTCGGAAGCGTCGTGTGCACCAATGCGCTCAGCTTCGACGCCGGCCGCGTCCGTGCTGCTTTGTCCGGCGGAACCAGGCTCTGGCACGTCCTCGTCGCGAAGAATACGATGATGCTGCTTCTCGTCGGCAGCGCCGGGTTCCTGCTCAGTGCCATCCTCGCGTGGCGCTCCGGAAGCAGTGCTGATCTGGTGAAGGCGTGCGGTCAGGTACTGACCATGATCCTGCTGTGGCTCGGTGTCGCCAACGTGATGTCCGTGGCCTTGCCGCTGCGGGCCGAACCGATGACGGCGAGGCGCCACGACGGCACGTGGAAGCAGTTCCTGCTGTCTTTCGTCATCTCGTACGGTGTCGGACTGATCGTCAATCTGATGCTCTATTGGCGAGTCTGGGCCAAGACGACGCTGCTCGAACGAATGGGCGGGCCGTGGATTCCGGTCCTGCTGCTCCTCGCGAGCGCGGCCGCGACGTGGCTGTTGCTGACCGTCCTGGCCGTACTCCTGGCCGAGCAACCACGCTTCCGGCGCGCCTTGCAACGGGAGATGGTGGTCTACCGCGAAGAAACCAACCACTTGCAGGCGACCATTCAGCACAATTCCGGCTAATGTAACCGTGCGTGGCTGATCCGGGCACGCCGCGAGTACACGCAGTGTCGAGGAAGGCGTGACCCATGATGTCCGTAAAGCCTGGCGCAGCCGATACGTCGGCCGCCGTAACCACCGCCTCCTGGCTACCACTGATCGTGGTGGTCCTCACGCAGATTCAGGCGTCGTTCGCCGTCAATGCGCTGACCGTCTCGATGGCCGGCATCACCACCGATCTCGACACTCCTGCAACAAGTGTCGGCACCGCGATCACCGCAGGCACCTTTGCCATGGCTGCCTTCATTCTGCTGGGTGCCAAGATCGGCGCCCGCTACGGGACGCGTTTGGTCTTCCAGATTGCCGTCGCGATTCACGGTCTCGCGATGGCTGCGGTCGCTCTGAGCCAGAGCCCGGCAATGCTGTTCGTGGCGCAAGCCGCGTCCGGCGCCGTGATCGCTCTCATCGCCCCCGCGTTGACGGTTTTCATCGCCACGAACTTCAATGGCGATCAGCAGGCAAAGGCCATCGGTTACCTGGCAGCAGCAATCCCCGCAGCCGGTGTGCTGGCACTACTCATCGCCGGTTCCTTCGCGACGACCATCGGGTGGCGTTACTCCTTCGCCCTCGTCGTGGCGCTCGCCGTGGTCAACCTGGTCCTGAGTTTCCGTGTCAAACCTGTTCCCCCGCAGAAGGACATCACCATCGATTGGGCCGGCGCCGCACTGGCTGCCGTTGCCGTCATCCTGCTCAGCTTCGGTTTCAGCGGCCTGAACTCGTGGGGCGTCATCCTGGCCACCGACGCTGCGCCGTTCTCGGTCATCGGTGTTTCACCCGCGGCCATCCTGATAGTCCTCGGCACCATCTGCGCGCAGGGATTCTTCCAGTGGACGCGAAGCCGCAAGGCGCAGAACAAGCCTCAGCTCTTCAATCTCGACGTCCTCAAGACCGGCGCCGAGCGCGCCACCACGATTTGCATGGCGACGATGATGTTCGTGGGAACCGCGGCCAACTTCCTCATTCCGCTGTACATGCAGATCATCCAGGGCCGCAGCAGCTTGCAGACGTCGTTCTCGATCATCCCGTACACACTCTCGATCTTCATCGCGAGCACCGTCGTCGCGCGCCTGTACAAGACGTACTCCCCGCGTCTGATCGCACGAGCCGGGTTCGTCGTTGTTGCCGCTGGACTCATCCTGTTGGCCTTCACCATTCGTGGTGACTGGCATCAGATCTTTGTTGTCATCGGCCTGATCACCCTCGGCCTCGGGCAGGGCGCCATCGTTGCGCTGGTGTTCAACACCCTCCTCACCGCAGCTCCCAAGGAACTGGCCGGTGACGTCGGTGCCTGGCGAGGACTGGTACACAACATGTCCGGCAGCGTCGGCATCGCGGTGGCCAGCGTGTTCGCCGTCGGAATCCTCGGTACCCTCGTCAGCTCGCAGCTGATCGACAACCCCACCATCCCGGCATCCCTCAAGGTCGAGTCAGGGATCAATCTCGACCAGGTCAACTTCGTCCCCAACGATCAACTCGTCGTGACGCTCGAAAACACCTCCGCGACACAGGCACAGATCGACGAAGCCATCCGGATCAACACCGAAGCGCGCCTGCGCGCACTGCGAACCTCGCTGCTCGTACTCGCCGGGCTCTCTCTGCTCGCCATCATTCCGGCCGGGCGCATGCCCAACGAAGTACCTGCTCTGGAAGAACCGCAACCCACGAAGGGCAAGAAGTAACCGATGTCCAACCAAGACCAATTCGGTCCGATCGAGTACGTTGCTGTCGAGTTTCCCGGCGGTGCACCGACCTCCGCGGGATTCGAGCAGCTGCTCGCTCTCGTCGACTCCGGAGTGATCCGCATCCTCGACCTCGAGTTCGTCACCAAAGCCGCCGACGGATCGGTATCCGTCGTACCCGCGTCCACCTTCGAACTCGCAGATTTCGATTTGGCGCAGTTCGACGGCGCTGCCTCCGGACTGCTCGACGCCGGCGACATCGCTGCCGTTGGTGAAGAGTTGGCTGCCGGAAGTGTTGCCGCCGTACTCGTCTACGAGGAACTGGCAATACTGCCGGTCATCGAGGCCTGGACCCGCAGCGGCGCAAAGGTTGTCACCGAAGGTCACCTGAGCGTGGACGAACTGGCTGCTGCACTGGACAACACCGCACCGGATACCACGAAGAAGGACGCATGAGTTTCTTGAGGCGAGCCGGCCGGGTAGCCGTCGCAAGCTCCATTCACGGCAATGTTCAGCGCCGTCAGCGGACCCGTTGGGCTGCCGAAGATCAGGCCCGCGCAGCGCAGGTCCAGCCGGTGCCGCCGATTCCCGATCTACCGCCCCTCCCGCCGCAGGCAGCTCCGGCAGAATCGGAAATGTCGATGGACGCGAAGCTCGAACAGCTCACCAAGCTGGGCGAACTCAAGAATGCCGGCGTATTGACGGAGGCCGAGTTCGAGACCCAGAAGGCGCGCATCCTCGGCTGAACTAGCTGGGCCGCCCGAGTGCAAAAGCCATGACGGGAAGCTGCGTCGTCGCGAGATTCAACAGAGATGCCACTCGCGCATCCGTGAATCCTGCGATGGCGCAGCCCACAAGTCTCATCGCCTCGGTCACAAGGTACAGATTCTGAACCAGCACACCGGCATCCACGTGCATCGTGCGGTAGTGCCGCATCGCGTACTTCTCGAGCGGCGCTTCCACGTTCGCGACGACAAACAGAAGAACCGGGAACACGTCGACGAACTCGGGCTGGAGAAGGCTCGCTCGAAGGTTTCCTTGTACGTCACCCGGCCGGACGGCCTCAGCACGGCCTTCCTGGATGTACCGGTACACCCCGGCTCCAAGCGAGTGTCCGGGTTGGCTGACAACAAACGACAGCGTCAGTTCGCGCATCCCACCGGCCGTCGGGCTGCTGACCAGACTGTGGTGCAGCACATTTGAAAGTTCATCGATTCCCAAAGCATCTTGCGCTGGGTTGTAGTGGCTCCGTCGTGCCTGCAAGATATCCGGAAAGTCCCGGGCCGGCAGTGGCGTCGGCGCCGGTAATTCAACGAACTCAGACGTCACCGGGGGCAGTGCGCCCTCGTCGAACGGTAGCTCCGACGGAGCCACCGTCCGGTCAAGCGCAGCATGCAGCGATACGACGGCCTCGACCCGCTCGAGGGCGGTCAAGACCTCACGAACCCGGGTGCAGCAGGCGAGATACCTCGGCAGCTCCGTCGATCGACACCAATTCACCGGCGAACCACGCCTCCGGAACGGCAAAGATCGCATTCGACGTCGCGGCAGGCGTCCCGGCAAATGCCGTGCGGGCAGCCTCGAGTGTGGATTCCCGAGCCGACTCGGTGGAGTAAACGACAAGAATTGCCTGCGGCGACTTCGCGAGTATCGATTCGGTGGCTACCTGGCCGAAGTACTTCCCATCCGGAAGGTCGCTCTCGTAGAGGTTCTTTCCCCCGGCCGCCTCGAGCACGCTGCTGTAGAGGCCCCTCGCCAGAGCGTAGGACTGCCCCTCCGAAACCTGAACCATCACAGTGGCAACCGGCTCCTTCCCGGCCACGGATGCCTCGGTTTCTGCGAGCGACTTCTTGCCATCTGCCAGGAGAATTGCTGCTTCGTCACTTGTTCCGGTCAGGGCACCGAGACCGTCGATGTCGGACCAGACGTCGTCGATCCGCCCCTCGGTGACCGCCTTGTGGCAGTAGCCGCTGTTCACGAAGATCGGGATGCCGAGGTCACGCAATTCGTCCATGCTCTGCAGTCGGTCACCGTCGAACCAGTATTCCCCGTCGGAGACGATCAGATCCGGACGGGCGTCGAGCAATGCTTCTTTCGCGGGAACTCCGGTGCTCAGTACCGGCACGGCCGCGAACTGATCCGCGAGTTCGGGGCTGGGAGGAGAGAGATCGGTATTCGATTGTCCGACAATGCGGTCGGCGGCACCAAGTTGAATCAGAAGCTCTGTCATCGACGGATACAGCGAGACAATCCGCTCCGCCGTCTTGGGCAACGTGACCTCGCGGTCACAATTGGTGACGGAAATCTTCTCGGACGACGACGTCGCCGAATCCGCCGTGGAGTTTCCGCATGCGGTCAGTACTGCAGTGGCGGTAACGGCCGAGCACAACAGCGCGGCAGTACGTATCGAGGATTTCAAGACACTGCTTCTTTCGTGTGTAGGAGCGGAGGGGCGAACGAGAGCAAGGGACGCCCGGTCAAGGGGTGAGTGCCGAGATGCACCTGAACCCCGAATACTTCGGACAGCAGGTCCTCGGTGAGGACCTCGGCCGTTGGTCCTGTCGCGACAACTACCCCGCCGGAGAGCAGACAGACGTAGTCGCAATACGCTGCGGCCAAAGCGAGTTCATGGATCGCGACAATCGTCGTAGTACCGAGTTCGGCGACCAATTCCATCAGTTCGAGTTGAGCTCGGATGTCGAGGTGGTTGGTGGGCTCGTCCAAGACCAGCACCGACGGTTGTTGAGCGATCGCCCGGGCCAACATCACACGCTGCTTTTCTCCGCCGGACAGTTCGGCGAAGAGTCGTGATCCGAAGCCGTGCATACCGGTTCGTGCCAGTGCGGCACTGACGATGTCCCGGTCGATTTCACCGAGTCGAGAGAATGCGCTGTGATGCGGCGTCCGGCCCGTCGCCACCACCTCGCGGACGCTGAACGAGAAGTCGGATGAATGCTCCTGCCCCACAACACCGATGATGCGTGCTGCGGATCGTGGCGAGAGATCGTCCCAAACATTCACCTCGTCCACCTTCACGATTCCGCTTCGCGGCTTCATCGAGCGATACAACGCGCGCAGGAGCGAGGACTTTCCACTACCGTTCGGCCCGACGAGCCCGACCACGCTCCCCTCGGGTGCTTCGAGATCTACGCCGGAAACCACCTGACGTCCACCTCGAACGACGTGAATCCCGCTGGCCGACAATCTCATGACTGCGCACCTCCGTCGCGTCGAAGTAACCAGAGGAAGAACGGAGCACCCAATCCGGCGGTGATGATTCCGAGCGGTAATTCGTTGGGCGCATCCAACATCCGGGCCGCAAGATCGACGATCACCAGGAAGGTTGCACCGACCAGCGCGGTTGCCGGCAGCAGCTTGCGGTGGTCGGATCCGACGAGGAGTCGTACGGCGTGCGGCACGAGCAGCCCCACGAAACCGATTCCGCCGGCAACGGATACAACAACCGCGGTCAGCAACGACGCGATCACCAGTAGTAGCAACCTGGTACGGCGCACGTCGACGCCCACCGATTGCGCGCTCTCGTCTCCCATCGCCAGCGCGTTGAGTTGGCGAGACTGCGTCAACAGCACTGCCGCACAAACGGTGATCACCGCGGCGGGCACACCGAGATCCGACCAACCTGCCCCGCTCACCGAACCGAGTAACCAGAAGAGCACTCCCGAAAGCTGACTCGGATCGGCGCGCAACTGCACGAAACTTGTTGCAGCCGAGAGCAGATAGCCGATGGCAACTCCGGCCAAGACCATGCGCAGCGGGACAAGCATTCCCTCGCGCCGACCCAGTACGAGAACCGCGATCAGGGAAACCATGGCCCCCAGGAAGGCTGCCACCGGAACACCGATCGACAGGCCGGTTCCGATGCCCGTCGTCATGATCAGCACTGCGCCGAAGGACGCTCCCGAACCGACACCCAAGATGTACGGATCGGCAATCGGATTGCGCACCAACGCTTGCAGTACCGCGCCGGCCAGTGATAACCCGGCACCTGCCAGTGCCGCGATCAGAATGCGCGGGACCCGCAGTCCCCACACGATCCGATCGAGCAGCGGGTCGACCGGCGGCCCACCGACGTGCGCGTACAACACCGCAAATACGTCGGCGAAGGACAGCGACGCAGCGCCCGACCACACCGCGACGGTAGAGACGGTGGCAAGGACCACGGCCGTGGCCAACAGAAACGGGACGTATCCGCGGTCGCCGACGGGATGCGCACGCGACGGGGCATCAGGTACTGCTTCGCTGGTCAGCGTCATCGCACTCCTGAATAGGTGGGGTTCACAGGGATGAACAGGTGGATCTAACCATAACGACAGTCGTTTTCATTAATAGTGACATGCTCATCTGTGCGGACAAGGATCGGTCCGCAGGGCGCTCACCCACGCGAAGAGTGCCCCGACCAGCGCAAAGCTGCACGCAACGAGGTAGGCGGTGCCGATATCCCAACGTCCTGCAATTGCCCCGGCAATCAAGGCACCCACCGGCGAACCACCCCAGGCGACCATCCTCGCCGTGGTGTTCACGCGCCCCTGTAGACGATCCGGAGTCAGACGCTGACGTGCACCGATGCCGTTGAGGATGGTGACAGTCGCACAGCCGGAGTAGACGGTCAGAGCGGTGATCGCTGCGGCGGTGTTGCCGGTTGTCGCAACGACGAACAGCACCACCGGGGCGATGGTCAACGCACCGACAGTGATCGCGCCGACCGGCCATTGCGCCGGTAGGCGTGGGAGCAAGACTGCGCCGACCACGCCACCCACGGAGACTGCTGTCCACACGGCCCCGATCATCGGACTCGACGTCGAAATCCCCAGCCTCTCGGTCGCGTACACCACCAGGAGCGCCGTGACAGCACCCTGCGTCAGCGAATTGACGAAGCCGACGCCGGTCAAGGCTCGCAGGAGCGGAGACTGCCAAAGGAAGCTGAGGCCTTCGCGTATGTCACGCGCAATTCCGGGTTCCGACCTCTTCGGCGCCGCAGGAATACCCGAGAACGAGGCTCCGATCGACGCCATGGCCAGCCCGGCCAATACGTAGGCCAGTGCATCAGCACCCAATGCGTAGGCCGGGCCGATCGATGCCACGAGCACTCCGGCAATAGCCGGAAAGGCAACATCGACGAGCGTGCTGGAAGTCCACAGCGCACTGTTGGCGGCCGGTATTCTCTGCCGACCGACCAGCGCAGGCAAGGCTCCGAAAGCTGCGGCATCGAACCACACGAAACACGTTCCGATGCACATCGATACGCCGACCGCGTGCCATGCCGTCAACACACCGAGCGCCTGAGCCGCCGGAATACTCGCCAAGGCAAGAGCAGCGACGGCCTGCGCACACAGGATGACCGTCCGCCGGTTGACTCGGTCTGCCACGGCGCCCGCGAACAAGCCGAATACGAGGTACGGCAGAACCGTCCCCGCAGCCGCGAGCGAGGTGAGAAACGGAGACCGGCTGATGTCGAACACCAGAATCGGCATTGCCACACCGGTGACCGCCGCACCGGCCACGGCAATCGTGCGAGCCGTGAAGAACAATCGAAACGATCTGTCCCGAAACACATGTGGTTGCGCTTCGGCGGATCCCGTCGTCGAGGTCTCGCTCATGTATGCACTCTCTTGTACCTGTTGCTCTCCGTGGCGATCTTTCGTACGGTGGCATCGTAATGGAAATGGTTTCCATTACGGAAGGGATGACAATGAGCAACATTTCGTTCGACAGCGTCTCCAACTCGGCTCCGGCCAATGCACTCCAGGGTGTCGGCACCAACGCCCTCGTCGACAACCCGTTCACCTTCGAGCCGGTTGCCGAGGCGACGTCCGCACATGCTCTGCAGGGTGTGGGCACCAACGCCCTCGTCGACAACCCGTTCAGCTTCCAGAGCTGAAACCTTCCCTGATCCAGACCGTTTCGACGGTCTGATCTGCCGATGACCCCGCCCGCATCCGACTCGTCGGGTGCGGGCACCGACAAGGAGATCCGTGTACGCCCTCGCCGACGGACACCACCTGTATCCGACACCGGACGGTGTTTGGCATTACCTGACACCGGACGAGAACGCAGTCACGATCGGTGCGCCGGCCGAAGCTCTCGCAGAACTCGACAACTTTCTCCGGCGGTCTGGTTCGGTGCTCGGCGCGGGAGCGATCGAGATCGCCGACGCTCTCGTCTCTCGCGGCGTGCTGGCTGTTCCAGGTCAAGTGCCAGAGATTCCGGGACCACAGCGTGTGCTGATGGACGGGGTCGGACCCGTTGCCGATGCCTGCATCGCTCTGCTCTCCAAGGCTCTTCCGGACCTCGACGTCGTATCCACCACTGCGCCAATCGAAGACGACGTTGCGTCTTCGGACCTCGTACTGTCGGTTGCCGACGCTCCTCCTCACGACGCGTGGTCGGAACTCGATACCTGGTGCCGCCACAGCCGAACTCCGTGGCAACGCGTCCACGCGGAACTGGGTGAGATCTGCATCGGTCCCTTCTTCGACGGCATCGACAGCGCGAGCTACCGGGACGTCTGCGGTCGACGCCTTGCCGCGTCACGTGTACCGGATCACCTGCTGGCGCTGTGGAACCACCTCGCCGACAGTGAACGTCGTCCGCTTGGACTTTCACCCACCGCAGCCGCAATGGTCAGTGCATTTGCATGTTCGGACGTCGTGGCTAGTTCTTACGGCGCACCGCAATCACACCTTCACCACCAGATCCGGATGAATCCACGAACCCTGATGATGACTCGACATCCCGTGCTACCACTGCCAGGCGGCGTTCTCGAACCTTCGCCGACGCTCCGGTGATCTCACTCGGAGTGAAGATCCCGGCAGCAGACGGTTCTTCGCTGGCTACGGATGTGCTTCTCCCAGATTCTTCACCTCGGGGACTGATCGTGATCCGCACCCCGTACGGACGCGGGTGGCATCTGGCCGAGGGGGTCGAATGGCGATCGCGAGGAATTGCCTTCATCTGTCAGGACGTACGTGGACGGCACGATTCCACCGGATCTTGGGAACCGTACCTCCACGAGCGCGAGGACGGCGCCGCCCTTGCCGAGTGGCTGCAGGATCAGCCGTGGACACCGGAGTGCGTCATCGCAAGCGGGGCTTCGTATGCGGCAGGAACTGCGTGGGCGTTTGCTGCCGAGACCAATGGCGCCGATCGGGCATTTCGTGCTCGCGGTGTCGTCTCCAAAGTGCCGACCATCGGAAGCGACCGCGTCAAACGTGATCCCTCGGGGATACTTCTTCTCGCCGAGCATCTGGCGTGGTGGGGCGAGCACGGAGGTTCGTCTTCCTCTCGTGAGGGTTTCATCCCTGCCCTGATGCGCTCGGATTCGTCTTTGCTGGAACATCTCCCGGTGCAGTCGATGATCGAGGAGGTTGGCCTGACCTCCGATTCACCGGGCTGGTTGACGCCGATCCGTCGCGCTCGTGAGCGCGAAGACTTCGGTGGCGATGATCTGGTGTCCGCGGACGAACTCTCCGAACTCGACGTCGCCGGGCTGCACATCGGCGGTTGGGACGATGCGATGATTCGGGAGACACTGCGACACTTCACGTCCCTGGGGCGCGGGCCGCAGAGTTTGATCGTGGGCCCCTGGGCGCACGACCTCCGCCCTGGAATGGTCGGCGAGACGAGTTTCGGCCGCCTTCAGGTCGAGTGGATGGAATCGATATTCTCGGCGCGGCCCGTGACCATCAATCGGGTGTTCGACCGGGGTGCAGGCGAATGGTCGACCGAACCGTATGTCACGGGTGCGAATCGCGTTCGTCTCGAACCAGACCCGAGGACGGCGCCTTTCAACTTCACGCACCACGCAGACGAGGGCCGAAACGACTGTGTTGTCTGGACTTTCGACATGGAGGTCGAGTGTGTGCTGTCGGGAATGCCTTCGGTGGAGTTGACAGTGCATTCGCCCGAGGGCGAAGCTGACTGGATCGTCGAGCTGAGCATCGTCGATAGCGCCGGAGTCACCAGGTCGATCGCTCGTGGGGCCGGCGTCAGCCTTTGCTCCGGCACGTTGACCATAGATCTCGATCCCGTGTTGCACACTGTGCGCGCGGGTGATGTCTTGACGCTGCGGATCGCCGGCTCGGACTTCCCACGGCTCGCACGCAATCTCGGAGACGGTGATCGCTATCGAGGAACACGCAGTACCGCACTGCACCAATCATTTTCCGGGTCGTTGACCCTGCCCATACTCGGAGGAACTGCCGGTGGATGACTTGCTGGTCGACGCCCGAAGCGGCGTGCTGACCTCACTGGAACCACACATTCGCTCGGACATGCCGACAGGCTGGGTCGGTTGGGCCGCGAGGGTGGCCGACACCAGAAACTTCGGCGGCAGCGGTTCACTGTTTCGCGCGGACCCTTACGGATTCGGGGCTTCGATACGCGACGACGCAGCAGCTCGCGGTGCGGCAACCGGTGAGGCTGTCGAAAGATATTGCGGCAACGTAGTCCCCGAAGATCTGATCCGCAGCAGTGCGTCAGCGCTGGAACTGGCAGGCTCACGGGTCGTCGATCCCGCGAAATTTGCGTTGTACAGCGAGGACCAGTACCGCCTTCCCGGATTCCCCTTTGTTCCCTTCACATCGGCTCTGGAAATCCGCTGGGCGCTGGGTCACACCATGGACGAAAAAGTGCCCACCTATGTGCCGGCCGCCCTGACCTATCTCGGGTACTACACCGGCACCCGTCGCGGCGAACCACCGATCGCGTCGTTGCAGTACGCCGGAATCGCCGCGGGACGCTCACGCGCCGAGGCCGAGATGTCAGCTCTGCTGGAACTTCTCGAACGCGATGCCACCGCACTGTGGTGGTGCGGGGACCGGTCACAGCCGGCAATCGAACTCGCCGACTGGGAGCGGTTACCTGTGCACCGCCAACTCGGGGATCTGGAGAGCGACACTCGGAGCGTTCGAGTGCTTCTGCTTCCCTCCCCCTTCGGCATTCCCGTCGCCGCAGTGTGGATCCGGGATGACCGACGTGGATTGGTCGCGCTGGGCACAGCTTGTCGACCAACGGTGGAGGCGGCAGTCTCGAAGGCCCTTGTCGAGGCGTACGCCGTACTTGCCATCACGATCGACCTCGCCGACCCCGACGGGCCGACCTGGCGCAGCGTGGCGGACGGAACGCTGCCGGCGCACCTGTACAAACCCTTTCGGGCCGACCGTCGTTACCGGGACGAGTTCGATGCGCAGTGGAAGGACGTCGTCGATCTGCCGACCGTCGCCCAGCTGTATCTCGACCCCGTGATGGCTGAGGCAGCGGAAGAGCATCTTTTCGACTACACCGAAACACGCTCGGTATCAGAGGTTCCCGACGAAGATCCTGTGAATCTTGATTCTCTGGTAGTCCTTCTGACGTCTCGAGGGTACCAACCGATTTCCGTCGATCTCACTACTCGCGACATCTCGATTGCCGGGTTACACGTCGTCCGTGTCCTCTCGCCCGGTCTGTACAACAATGCCCCGGCAGCTTTTCCCCTTCTTGGAGGTAGCAGATTGACCAGCGCATCGACCACCCATCTGCATCTGCCGGTCCCTCTCGCATGAGGTCTTTGCTCGTCGACCGCCGAACTGGGATCATTCGAGAGTTGGTCGACGCCGTTGTTCCCCAGCACTTTCCGCCGGAGTTCAAGCTGATTCACTCGTATGTCTGCGATTCGGCACGCTTTTCACCCTGGTCCAGCGACTCGGCGGGTGCCGGATACTGCTTCGATCTAGGTGACCGTGCGCGGCCTACCGCAGCTGCGATAGGCGAAGCGGTGGAACGATATTGCGGGAACATCGTCACCAAACCGATCGTCCGCGGGTCGGCCGATGCATTGATCGGAGCAAGCATCGACCTGTCACAACTCGCGCGTTTCGACGCCGCCCAGTACGCGCGGCCACAGTTCCCGTTCGTCGCACCAACCGACGATCTCGAGTTGGACTGGACTCGCGGAGTCGACCTGATCACGGGTTCGGATATCTGGGTACCGGCCGAACTCGTCTGGGGTTCGTATCCTCATTTCGTCGCCCGGACGGGTCCGGCGATCTCTCCAGTAGCGCAGGCGGGTCTCGCCGCCGGTCCCACGACGGAATTCGCGATACGGAATGCATTGCGCGAGATAGTCGAGCGCGACGCGATGACGCTTTCCTGGACCGGAAGACGCGGCGTTCGGATTGTCACCGGGATGCCAGAGCAGCTCCTTCGACTGGGCAATCACGAAACCCTGTCGACGAGATGGCTGGCATTCGAGAGTGATTTCGGGATCCCGGTACTCGGCGCCCTCGTCCGCGACCACCGCACTGGATACTCGACCATGGGAACCGCCTGCCACGAGGACGCACAGACCGCTGCGTTCAAGTCGCTCGGGGAAGCGCTTCAGCTGCAACTTCTTTCCGCCGACTACGACGACCCGGAGAGCGGCATCGGTCGAGCCGCGGCCTCCCCGACCAGCCCGCTTGCGCCTTGGCGAGCTGACCGAAGCTATGCTGGCGCCTACCGATCGGACTTTGCCGACGTGATGGACTACGGATGCCACTTGCAGCTCCACCTGGACCCGGAGATCCAAGCACGATTCAAGAGTGAGCTGGCAGGTGCCGTCGTCGGCGAGGTGGACCTCGACTCTCTGACGTCACCCATCGACACCGAAAGCGCACTGAAAGGCTCGGGTTTCAGGCCGGCATGGGTCGACCTCACCACTGCTGATGTTCTCCGCGCTGGCTTGCATGTCGTCCGCGCCGTCGTACCCGGCTGTCTCACCAATGCGGCCGCCGGATTGCCGTTTCTCGGATCACCACGACTAGTCGACAGTCTTGCCGGACATCCAATTCGCACCATCCCATTGCCGCACTGACAGTTCCGGAACTGCTAGTTGTAACGACTCTGCGGTCTCCACCGCGTGAAACCACGTCGGCTTCGAGATTGCACGGTCTCGAATCACCTGCACGGCACGCGCGGCGATGGTTGCCGTCGCGGCCGACTGGCTACGCCCCGAAACCCACAGCGCCGGAGCGGTATCCGTTTGTGCCATCGCGACCCAACGATCCGAGCCCCACAGCTTCTTCGGCACTACCTTCTGGAGGGCGGGCGCCCACGTCATGGCCGCAAGCCCGAGCGTCGCGGCGGACGTGTCCAATCGCAGGTACGTCCGCACCGGTACGCCAAGGTCGCGCGTCAGGGCATGTTGGTCCGAAAAATCGGCCCGCACAGCAGGACCGGTGCGGTAGCCGGTCGCATCGTCCGGCATTCGAAACGTCTTCATCCCGGCGTAGTTCCGGATCGATCGCCCGTCGGGATCGGGAAACCTCGTCCCCAACATCCCGTACGTCCACGCCGTCGCGGCCGGTCCGTGTAGTTCTCCGCCGCCGAGGCCGATCACGATGTCCACGGGTCCCCCGCCGAGTCGATGCGCCTCGGCGGCAAGGACACTGGTCAATCCCGGTGCCAATCCGACGCCCATCAGGACGGGTCCGTCGACCGCTTCCAGTTCTTCGCAGTAGCTCGAGGTTGCCGTGACGTCGACGAATGCCGCCCCACCGCGTACCGCTTCTTCTGCCAGGCGAACATCCTCGAAACCCGAGGCATTCACCACCACATCGAAGTCTCGAACCGCAGCCGAATACGCGCCTGGTTCTTTAAGATCAACGACGACGTCAGCGCGAGCACGATCACGCCCGGCAGAGTACGCGGAGATTTCGGGGACCTTCGCGAGTTGTTTCATCAAGGGAATCCCGACGGCACCGTAGCCGCCGAGTACAAGAACCTTCGTCATTATTTCGCCTCCCGAGTCGCTAGAGTTCGACTCTAGAGTTAAACTCTAATCATGACTGAGGTTCTTCGGGAAGACACGTCGGCGCGGCGCAAGATCATCGAGGCAGCGCGCGAAGTTTTTGTCGATCCCGGCTACGCGGCCGCCACGATCAAACAGCTTGCCGCGGCGGCGGGCGTGTCGGTGCAGAGTGTCTATTTTGTGTTCGGCAACAAGCCGAGCGTGCTGTCAGCACTGCTCGACGTGGCCGTTGCGGGCGACGAGGAAAAGACGGCAACTCTCGACCGTCCGTGGGTGGCGGCGGCACTGGGCGCCCCACATCCACTCGGGCAACTCCGGATTCAGGTTCACCACGGACGGCTCATTCTGGAGCGCACCGCAGACATCCTGTTGGCCCTGCGGGCCGCTGCTTCCGCGGACGAGGACGCCGCCCGCCTGTGGCAAATCAACCGCACTCAGCGACGCACGGTGCAGGAACATCTGATGGTTGGCATCGTCGAAAAAGCGCCAGCCGTCGACCTCGAAACAGCCGTGAACGTCGCACTCACGCTGCTCAGTCCGGAGACGTACACAGACCTCGTGGTCGGCGCGGGTTGGACCGGCCAAAAGTACGAAGAATGGGTGGTCAACACCCTTGCCGCCACCCTGGGCCTGGACCGAACCGTCAAATCCCGGAAGTAGCTGGGACCTACTTGGTGGGCTTGTCGTCGATGTGCCGTGGGTTGTTCCACAGGCGTTCCGTCAGATCGTGAAGGACGGCGAGGGTGATCGTGTCGTCGTCCCGTCGGAGCAGAGACTGACTGACCGTCGCGCGCACCAACGTGGAGTCGGAGTGCACGAACTCCTTGACCGAGCCCGGCTCGGAACTCAGTTCACGATGAGCCTGCTCGGCACTGACGTCGTCGGCATCCTTGTCGTAGAGAATGTCCTGCAAACGCAACGCCGAGACGGCCTTCTTGGGATATCCCAGCATGTCAGCGAAGGACGGGTTGGCAAAAACGATGCTGCCGTCGCGGTGAACGGCCATGACCGGCACCGGAAGCCTGTCGAGGAGAATCAGAGCAGGCATCTGCTCCAGATCCGCAATCGGCGATTGTGGCGGCTGCGCAACATTGCGGCGGCGTTCCATAACACGTCCTCTCAAGTTGCCCGAGTCGACAACAGTCTAACTGCCCAGCAAATCGCGGGTTGACTTCCCGCCCGGATGCAGTGACGAATGCCCGAATCGTGCCCGCCTGAGTTACGCCGCGAGCGCCTCCTGGTCCTCCGCCAAGGAACCGTCAACAACACGATAGACAGTATCCATCCGAGACAGGTGACTTCGGTCGTGTGTCACGAGAAGGGTTGCCGCCTCGTGTTCCCGCACCACCCCGATGATCAGATCCATGACAGCGGCACCGCGCTCCTGATCGAGCGCGCTGGTGGGCTCGTCGACCACCAGAAGCTGCGGATCGTTCATCAATGCTCGCGCGAGATTGACGCGCTGTCGCTGCCCACCCGACAGCTGAGACGGCCGTTTTCCGCTCTGATCCGCGAGCCCGACAGCGTCCAGCAAATCCATCGCTTTTGATTTCACGGCTTTGCGACGGGTCCGTGACGTGAAAACGGACTGCCCCAGATGCGCCATCACCTCGAGCTGTTCCAGAGCCGTCAGCGACGACACGAGGTTGGACTGCTGGAAGACGATTCCGATCGACGAGCGTCGCAGCTCCGACGCCGCCCGCCGACTCAGCGCCGCGATGTCGGTGCTGCCTTCCGGCGTCCGGAGATAGACGTGCCCGGAATCCGGACGGATCAGGGTCGACGCCACCGCCAACAGGCTGGACTTGCCTGAACCCGAAGGTCCGGTGATTGCGGCGATCTCGCCGCGGTGCAGTCGCAGAGACACGTCGTCCAGCGCCGTCACCCGCGATTGCCCGTCGGGAAACGTCAGATCGACGTTCTGGATGTCGAGAACTGTGGTGCCGGTTGTCATGGTCATCGTGCGCTCCCCAATGCTGTGAGTGGATCGGTGGTCGAGAGGAATCGAAGTGCAAAGGCCGCGCCGAGCAGACCGAGCCCGATCAATGCCACGGCAGGTACGACGGTGGTCGATGCGTCCAGGACAAACGGCATGGCGTCACCGATCAGCGAGCCGGCCACGGCCGTCAGCCCGATTCCGACGGTGACGCCGGCAATCAGGACGATGAGGGCCTGACCCAGTGCGTCGCGCACCAGAGAACCGGTGGTTGCGCCGAGCGCTTTCAACGTCGCGATGTCCGGGGTTCGCTGGATCGTCCACACCGTGAAGAACGCACCGATCACCAGGGCCGAGATCGCGAACAACATGAGCGTCATCAGGGTCAACGACCCGTTCTCCGATTTGTACGAACCGATCGCGTCGAGCGAACCGCTGACCGTCGTCGACGTCGTCACGGCTGACTTGTCCGTTGCGGAAGCGTCAGAGGCTCCGGTGACAGCCAGTACTGTCGCAACTCCGCCGCGTGGATTGGCCGCCTGCCAGTCACCGAGCGTCATCCAGACGACGGGCGAATGGCTGTACCAGTCGTCACCGCGAACGTCGCTGACGGTGAACTGCTGCGTACCGACGCTCACCTGATCGCCGGCGCCCGCCCCCAGATCGCGGGCGGCACCTTCGCTCAACACCACCGTGCCTGACGCCGACGGCGTCACGTCACCGAAACCGCCGTCAGCACCGAACAGGGCCACCGACTTCTGATTTCCGTCGGCCAATCCTGCCTTCCCGCGGCCGATTCCGATGGGATCGACATCCTTCGCGGCCCCGGCCCAGGCGTTGACCTGGTCCTGTGTGAGCGCCGACTCGTCGAACGACGCCCCAGCTCCGGTGTCTGCAAACACCACCGTGTCGGCATTCATGGCCTCGATGGCCGACACGTTCTGATGGCGAAGTCCTGCAGTCAACCCGCTGAGAAAACTGACGAGAAGTGCAACCAACAGAACCACGACGGAGATCAGCGCGAAACGACCTCGCGCTGCCCGTAAGTCCCTCATTGCGACAAACACTGTGAATTCCTTTCCTGTGCTTGCCTCTACGCTCTCGCGGATGCAGACTCTTTCCATCGCACCTCGGATCGACATTCCAGCGCTCGAAAGAACCATCCCGGTTTACAACTTTTGATGGATGAACCAGGCCCGAACCTCGCTAAGCTGGGCGAGATGCACCGATCTCCGCTCACGCCTGTCTTCGCCGGCCTACAACTGGGCCTGCATGTCCTTGTCATGGCGCTGGCCGGTGTGGTGTTTCTTCGAGCGCTGATCGACGAATCCGACCTCACCGCAACAATCATCGCGTTGGCCGTGATCTTTGTTGCCGTCTATCTTTTCGGCGTTGCCAAAAGGCTGCGCGGCAACGCTGCCCGCTGGTGGCTGGCCGTGCTGACCCTCGTCTGGATCGCGACGATGGCGGTATCCGCCGACGCCGCCTACCTCGCATTCGGACTCTTCTTCCTCTATCTCCATATTCTGCGGCGCCCCTGGAGCCTGCTGGCCGTCACCGCGGCAACGGCTGTCGCCGTGATCGGCACCGGATTGCATCGCGGGTGGACAGTGGCCGGCGCCGTCGGACCGATCATCGGCGCCGCCGTAGCCGTTGCTATCGGTCTCGGATACCAAGCGCTGTACCGGGAGGCAGCCGAGCGCGGTCGTCTCATCGACGAATTGATGAACACCCGTGAAGAATTGGCGTCGACGTCTCGCGATGCCGGAAAATTCGCCGAACGTGAAAGGCTCGCGGCCGAGATCCACGACACCGTAGCCCAAGGACTTTCGAGCATCCAGATGCTCCTCCACGCTGCCGAACGCGCCGATCCGGAGAGCCCGGCCATCCGGCAGATCAGCCTCGCACGGGAAACTGCAGCGGACAGTCTTGCCGAAACCCGCCAACTCATCGCCGAATTGACACCGGCGGCCCTGGACGGTCAGTCGCTCGCCGATGCGCTTCGTCGAATCTGTGAACGCGCGAGCAGTCCTGAACTGGAAGCGCGATCCGTGGTCGAAGGTGAGGCAATCCGGCTGCCGATGCCTCTCGAAGCAACACTGGTGCGCATCGCCCAGGGTGCGGTGTCCAATGTTCTCCGCCACGCGGATGCAACCAGAATGGCTGTGACACTGACGTATTCCGACAACACCGTCAGCCTCGACGTGGTCGACAACGGCCGCGGCTTCGACGTGGCAGTTCTCGAACGTGGACCGGCGGAATCTTTTGGCCTCAATGCAATTCGACGACGCGTCGAACTGCAGGGCGGAACGTTCTCAATCGAGTCGGAGCCGGGACACACGGCCGTCGCGGTGACGTTTCCCCTCGATGTCGGTGAACAGTGATCCGCCTGCTGCTCGCCGACGATCACGCGATCGTGCGCGCCGGGCTGCGAGCGCTGCTCGAAAGCGAATCCGACATCGAGGTGGTCGGCGAAGCAGGGACCGCCGAGGAAGCCATAGCCTTCTGCGCCACCACGCCGGTCGACCTCGTGCTCATGGACCTGCGGTTCGGGCCAGGCAAGACCGGGGTCGACGCCACCCGCGCGGTATGCGCGCTGCCGAATCCGCCGCACGTACTCGTTGTGACCAACTACGACACGGACGCGGATATCTTGAGCGCCGTCGAGGCCGGAGCCAGCGGCTATCTACTCAAGGACACACCCCCGGTCGAGTTGCTGTCGGCCGTCCGCGCCGCTGCGAGCGGGGACAGCGTTCTCTCCCCTGCCATCGCGTCGAAGCTCATGACTCGGGTACGCAAACCCGAAACCAGCCTTAGTCCAAGGGAAATCGAAGTGCTGAAGTTGGTGGCGGCGGGTCGATCCAACCGAGAGATCGGTAAAGAACTTTTCCTGAGCGAGACCACGGTCAAATCGCATCTGGTCCACATCTTCGGCAAGTTGGGCGTGAAGTCGCGGACGTCGGCGGTAGCTCGTGCGCGGGAGCTGGGTTCGATCTGACGTTTGTCCGAATTGTCGAAAGTAGCTGGACAGCAGTAATTTTCGCCTGTAATTCTCTTGTGTTCGAAACTCTGTTCGAATATGATTGCTTCATGAACAGTCGGGATGCGTGGCAACTGGATGGTGAGGACCTCAAGAGTGAGGTTTTCGATCTGGTGCGTGCCCGGCACGAGTTGCAGTCGCGGATGGTGTTGCTGATCGTGGAGATGTTTTCCCGTGAGGTTCTCGGCGGGAAGGGTTTTCGGGCGATCGCACAGTGGTTGCACGGGTCGACGAATTTGGAGATCGGTGAGTGCAGTCTGCTGGTCGGGTTGGCGCGGTTGCTGATGCTCGAACCTGTGGTCGGCGATGCGTTTCATCGTGGTGACGTTGATGCGTTGAAGGCGCGTCAGGTGGCGTCGTTTTGTCAGCATCCACCGAAGAACATGACCCTGGCGGATGTGGACAAGGCCCGCGGGATTCTGCTTGGCCTGGCGTCGAAGAACATTGCGGATTGTGATGCGGTGCGGGCAGCGATCCGCCGAATCGAGAAGCAGTACGGCAAGCGTGAGGACGGCGTTCCGGTCGGGGAAGATTCCGAACGCAACGAGTTCTACGCCTCGAAAGGCTTGTACGGGCGGGTCACGGTGAAGGGCGATCTGGATGCGGTCAACGGGGCACGGTTGATCACGTTGTTGTCGAGCCTGTCCGCTCCGACACCGGAGAAAGACGGTGTCAAGGACACCCGCACGCCTGCATTACGGCGGGCGGACGGGTTTTGCGAACTGTTGCGCCGCTACGAGCGAGCGGGGTTGGGTCCGATCGAAGGCGGGGTGAAACCGCACATCACGGTCACCGCGTCCGCGAAAGACATGACGGATCTGCAAGCGTTGAAGGACTTGCTGCCGTCGACTCAGGAACTCGGGTTCGCGTGGACGGATTGGGTGGGCCCGATCAGTATCGATACTGCCCGGATGCTGGCGTGCGACTGCACCGTGACGCGGATTTTGTTGGATGAGAATGGTGTTCCGCTCGAGTGCGGTAAGGAAGCGAGAACGGCGACGGTGCCGCAGCGGCGGGCGTTGGCGGTTCGGGATGGTGGGTGTGCGTTTCCGGGGTGCGGGACTCCGTCGGGGTGGTGCGATGCCCATCATATTGTTCACTGGAACGATGGTGGCCCAACAGATCTCGACAACCTGATCTTGTTGTGCGGTCATCACCACCGCACGATGCACCACACCGAATGGCGGGTGGAGATCGGCCCGGATCGGAAAACAGTGTTCTATCCACCGATGTCGATCGATCCGTATCAGCAGCCGATCGGCGGGAACAGCCCACCGACAGCCGCCTGAACGGGCATAACTGAAAATGCCAGCGTATGCACCGAGGAATAACCATGCCTCGGGGCATACGCTGGCGTTTTCAGCTGCTTTCGATGTCCGTCTTGCGACAGCATCTGTCTCCACTTCGACACGCAGGACCAATAGGGTCGAGGCATGTCTTTCTGCGAACCCGCCCGCGTTGTCACCGTCACGTCCCTGACCCCGCACATGCGGCGAATCAGCATCGAGGCAGAAGGCGACTGGCACTGGCCGACTGGCGGACAAGGCGACGAGCGCATCGATATCGCGTTCCCGAAACCCGGTGAAACAGAAGCAGATTACGACTACTTCAACAATCCCGACTACGGCAAGGCCGATCTCGGAACCGAGCCACCGTGGCGGCACTACACCGTGCGCAAGGTGCACGACGGCGGCCGTCGTCTGGACATCGACTTCGTCGTGCACCCTGGCGGTATTGCAGCGGATTGGGCCCTGCGGGCCGAACCAGGTCACCTACTAGGCGTCTTCTGGTCGGACAGTTCGCGGTCCCACTACCAAGCACCGGCGGGTCCTCGCTGGCAGCTGCTGGTCGCAGACGCCACGGGTCTCCCCGGACTGGGCAGGATTGTCGAAGAACTTCGAGAGGGCGATGTCGCACAGGCGATCATCGAGGTCGAAACCGAAGAGGATCGACAGGAATTTGTCACTCGCGGCGACGTCACGTACACGTGGCTCGTGGGGAGTGGCCTCGGAAAGGCGCCGAGCGCGCTGTTCGAAGCTGTGGAGAAGGTCGAGTTTCCCGAATCCGAATCGGCCGACATCTACGCGTGGGTGGCGTGCGAAAGCGCAACCAGCCGTCGTATTCGTAAGCATCTGAGGGAAGTTCGAGGAATTGCTCGCGACAAGCACAATGTTGTCGGGTACTGGCGAGAGGGCGCCGACGGCCACGTTTCCGGCATGAACAGCGAGGAAGTCACCGTCGGCGCCTGAGCGCCGTGATCACTCTACCGGCAGTGTGTCGGTAGATTCTGCGTGAGCCTGCTGCACGTCAGCCGGCTTTTCCGCCAGCATCTCGAACAGTGCACGGCGTGCCTCGGCAAGAATTGCCTCTGCCTTGGCGACCTGCTCAGCGGTCCCACCTGCGGCTACCGCGACAGCGGCACCTCGGAGTAGACCCATCGCGGGACGGAGCGCTGCGCCGGCTTCACCTAAGTGAGGGCGGCCGTGTCCGCGCTGGTCGGGTCGACCAAATCCGCGCTGGTCGGGCCGACCGCGTCGGCCTTCGGGGCGTCCTTCTGCTCGGTCTTCGAAGCGACCCTCGGGGCGCTCTCCATCGAATCCTCGACGGAAACCGTGTCCGCGATGCGGGCCTCGGCGGCCATGCTCGCGACGTTCTTGCATTTCTGGGTTGTTGTGTGGGGCGTACATGTTGTCCTCCTGGACTGTCTGTGTTTGTTTGACGTATCGACGATATATCGACAATAGATCGAACGCAAGGGTCCGGAGAATAATTCCCGCACTCTCGTCCGGATACGCTGAAGCCGTGAACACGGATCTACAAGCCCAGGCCGCGGACGTCCTACGCCGCCTCGCACTCGACGAATCCCTGAAAGAACGCACCATGGCGGACGCTGCGACTGCAGCACTCGCACGGAAAGTCGCCGCTCGCTACATCGGCGGCGAAACCATCGACGACGCTTTCGACCGCCTCCCCTCGATCTTCGCGCGAGGACACAAGGCGAGCATCGAATACACCGGGGAAAGCGTCCGGGATCCCGAGCTCGCGAACGCCGAAACCGATGTTTTCGTGGAACTCGCGGAACGAATCGGCACGTCGGGTGTCGAGAGCACCGTGTCGTTCGACCTCTCGCACATCGGCTTGGTGATCGATCCGGAGCAGTGCTTTCGCAATGTCGTGCGCCTGGCCGAGACCACGGAACGCGCAGGTGCCGAGCTGATCATCTCCGCCGAAGCGTCCGATCGCACCGACCTGGTCCTCGACATGCACGCGCGGCTGGCCGAGCGCTTCACTCACGTGGGGATCACCGTTCAGGCCCGACTGCACCGGACCGCAAAGGATCTCGCCGCTCTGCTGGACCGACCCGGCCGCATCCGTCTCGTGAAGGGCGCCTTCCTCGAAGCCGAATCCGTCGCCTACCCGCGCGGTAGTGCCGAACTGCGAAGCGCGTATCTCGACTACGCTGCCCGAATCGTCGAATCGGGTCACCAGGTTTCCATCGCGACGCATGACCGCGACATCCTCGAAGCATTACGTGCCGAGCATGATTCGAAGCTCAGAGGCGAGCACGTCGAGTTCGAGATGCTGCTCGGTCTCGGTACCGAGCAACTGGACGCACTCCGAGCCGCGGGCTTCACCACACGCGAATACGTCATCTTCGGAACACAGTGGTGGCTGTACGTACTCAATCGCATCGCCGAAGAGCCGGAGCGTGTCTACACCGCGCTCGTCGACGCCGCGCTTGTCACCACTGCAAACTGATCCGCAGCAACACAAGTGGGGCTGCACTCGATTCGAGTGCAGCCCCACTTGTGTATGTTTCTAGCTCTCCAGAAACGCCTTGATGCGCGCCAGAGTGGTTTCCATTCCGGTCTGCATCAGCTGATCTCGACCCCGACCGAGCAGGCCGCTAACCGACATCATGCGGACGTAAAGCGCAGGCGTCGCATAGATTTCACGAGTCTCGGTAAGCACAGTGCCCGTTCCCGAAGGCTCGAGCACGTACGTCCACCGAGCCTTCGGCTCGTCCGATTCGAAGGAGAACTTCCGGCAGTCGACCACGTCGACCACCGTGCAGTGCGTGCTCCACCGAATCAGGCCGTGCTTGTTGGTGCCCTTGAACTTTGCACCCACGGTGCCCGGGGTTCCGGAAGTCCATGTTCCGCCGGTGTTTTCAGGGCTGAAGCGACCCATACCTTCGATGTCGCTGACAACCTTCCACACCGATACGGGAGTTGCCTCGATGTACGCGCTGGCGGTTTCCACCCGTTACCGGCCCGGAACCCAGGACATGATCTTGATTGCGTGAGGCATGAGCTTTGCCCACACCTTGGCCGGAAGTCCGCGCGGTCCACCGAGATTCATGACGCGGGTGGTGGCAACGGTCTGCGGCTCGGTGTACTTGATCAGCCCCTCGGCGCCGTGACGACGACCGACGCCAGAGACACCCATGCCGCCCATCGGTGCTGCGGTGCTGCCCCAGGTGGGTGCGTAACCCTCGTCGACGTTGACGGTGCCGGCGTGGATGCGCGCTGCGATGGCTTCGCCGGCAGCCTTGCTTCCCGCCCACACACTGGCGTTGAGGCCGTACTCGGTGTCGTTGGCCGCAGCGATGGCCTCTTCGACGTCCTTGACGGGGTAGATCGAGACGAGCGGCCCGAAGGTCTCGTCGCGGTAGCACTCTGCGTCTTCGGGAACCCCGGTGAGCAGGGTGGGCTCGTAGAACAGCGGTCCGATGTCCGGGCGGGCCTTGCCGCCGGCAATGACGGTGGCGCCCTTGACCACTGCGTCGTCGACATGCGCGGAGATTGCCTTGACCTGGGCCTCGGAGACGAGGCTGCCCATCTCGATTCCGAATTCGTAACCAGCGGCGAGGTTCATCTTCTTGACGCGGTCACCGAACATACGGATGAACTCGGGTGCGATGGACTCTTCGACGTAGATGCGCTCGATGGAGATGCACAGCTGACCGGAGTTGGAGAAGCACGCACGCACAGCGGCGTCGGTGACCTCGCGCAGGTCTGCGCCGGCCGCGACGATCATCGGGTTCTTGCCACCGAGTTCGGCGGAGAAGCCGATCAGTCGACGGCCGGCCTGCTCGGCGAGGAGCTGACCGGTCGCGGTGGAACCGGTGAACATGAGGTAGTCGGTGTTCTCGACCAACGCGGTGCCCACGACGGAGCCCGGTCCGGGAACCACGGCGAAGAGGTCGCGGGGCAGTCCCGCCTTGTAGAGCAGTTCGACGCAGGCGAGCGCGCAGTACGGCGTCTGGCTGTCCGGCTTGAGGACAACGGCATTGCCCGCGAGCAGCGCGGCGATGGCGTCGGACACGGCCAGCGTCATCGGGTAGTTCCACGGCGAGATGACGCCGACGACACCCTTCGGCTGGTAGCGGACGACGGTCTTCGTCAGACCCGGAAGCATGCCGGAGACGCGACGCGGACGCAGCAGCTTCGGAGCCACACGTGCGTAGTGACGCGACGTCATCGAGATGTCGAGGACTTCTTCCTGAGCTGCGGTACGCGACTTTCCGGTCTCGGCCTGAGCCATGTCCATGAGGGCGTCGCGGTTCTCCAGGATGAGATCGCGGTAGCGGTGGAAGACGGCAGCGCGGTCGAGGACGGAGCGCTTGGCCCATTCCTTCTGGGCGACGCGCGCACGGGCGATGGCCGCAAGTGCGTCGTCGGCGGTGCCAACGGGGATGGTCGCCAGCTCCTTGCCGGTGAACACCTCGGTGATGGACTTCGTCGGGCGATCGGCAACATTGTCGATGGCGATCAGATCGGCGAGCCGCGAGAAGGTCGCAGCGGACGGAGCAGGCATTTCAGTACCCCTACTGGTGAGTAGTTCTTGGAGTTACACACAACTTACCCCGTCGGTGGTACCGATCACAGTGCCGAATCAGACAGAGTCAACCAATCCTGCCTCTTTCGGACGTTTTGCGATCAACAACGACATGACTGCAGCGATCGCGCAGAGCGCGCCGGCCACCAAGAATGCAGCGTCGTACGAGCCGATCTGATCACGAACGAGGCCGGCCAAGAAGGCCACCAGACCTGCACCGATCTGGTGCGATGCCAGCACCCAACCGAACACGATGGGGGCATCGGCGCCGAAGTGTTGACGGCACAGCGCGACCGTCGGCGGAACCGTCGCCACCCAATCGAGCCCGTAGAAGATGACAAACGCGATCATCGGCGGATTCACGGTGTTGGCGAGCAGCAGCGGCAGGAAGAGCAGCGAGATTCCGCGGAAGAGGTAGTAGATGCCGAGAAGTTTTCGCGAGTCCATCCGGTCGGTGAACCAACCCGAAGCAATGGTGCCGACCATGTCGAGGATTCCGATCAACGCCAACAGGGACGCGGCCGTCGTGATCGGCATTCCGTGATCGTGCGACGCCGGGACGAAGTGCGTTCCGATCAGTCCGTTGGTGCTCGCGCCGCAAATCGCGAAGGTACCGGCGAGAAGCCAGAACACCTTGGTCTTCGACGCCATCACCAGCACCGAGATCGCCCGGCCTCCGGCGCCGCCGCGCTGGTAGACAGGCTTGGCGGGTGGGGCGTAATCGGCGGGCGCGCCGTACGGCGTCGTTCCCACGTCTGACGGATAGTTACGCAGGAACAGCAGAACGAACGGCACGACGGCCAGTGCGGCAAACGAAACTGTGAAGGCGACGCTCTTCCAGTCGTACGTTTCCGCGAGCTTCGCCAGGACGGGCAGGAACACCAGCTGACCGGCAGCACCACCGGCCGTCAGGATGCCGGTCACGAGACCACGCTTTTCGACGAACCAGCGATCGACGACGGTGGCGACAAACGCCAGCGCCATCGAACCCGTACCGAGGCCGACGAACACACCCCACAGCAGAATGAGCTGCCAACTCGAGGTCATGAAGATCGTGAGACCACTGCCGAGCGAGATGAGCGCCAACGCCGAAGTGACGACCGCCCGGATACCGAACCTTTCCATCAGGGCAGCGGCGAACGGCGAGGTCAGCCCGTACAGGATCAGGTTGACCGAGACGGCGGCCGAGATGCTGGCGCGCGACCACCCGAAATCCTCGTGCAGCGGATCGATCAGCACCGATGGGGCAGCGCGGAAGCTCGCCGCTCCGACCAACGCCAGAAATGCCACGATCGCGACGGACCACGCGCGGTGAAAGCGCGGCGGGCTCACCTGCTGCGGGCCCGATTCGGGGAGAGCGGTCTCAGAAGTCACAGAGAGAATTCTGCAGTTCGGATTCGATCGAGAACAGTGGCCAGATTGCCAATATATGAAAGAATCGAGCCATGTCTGGTCCGCATCGCGTCGCCGTACTGGCTCTGAACGGAGTCATTCCCTTCGAACTCGGGATCCCCGCGCGTATCTTCGGGCGTGCAATCGACGTCGAGGATCGGCCGCTGTACGAGATCCTGACGTGCACAATCGACGGCAATCCCGTGCGGACCGACGCTGACTTCAGCATCTCGGTCGACCATGGGAGCGAGTTGCTCGCCACCGCCGACACCGTCGTCATCCCCGCGTCGTACGAATTGGGCCCGGCCTTCGACGAGGGGTATCTCTCCCCCGAATTGGCCGCAGCATTCGAACACATCCGCCCGGGGACCCGGCTGGTCTCGATCTGCACCGGTTCGTACATCCTCGCCGCGGCCGGTTTGCTCGACGGACTCCGCGCTACGACGCATTGGCGCAACACCGACCATTTCCAGCGTGTCTATCCCAAGGTGAACGTGGATCCCGACGTGCTGTTCGTCGACGAAGGCCACATCCTGACCTCGGCCGGCGTGGCGTCAGGCGTCGATCTCTGTCTACACATCGTCAGGCGCGACCACGGCATGGAAGTGGCGAACACCGTCGCGAGGCGTTGCGTCGTACCGCCGTGGCGCGACGGTGGCCAAGCGCAGTACATCCGCCGCCCACTTGCCGACAAGCCTTCGGAATCGACTGCCGACGCTCGGCACTGGGCCCTCGAACATCTCGGCGATCCGATCACGCTGGCAGACCTGGCGACGCGTGCCAACATGAGCGTCCGCACCTTCAGTCGTCGATTCCGCGACGAAGTCGGAACCACACCGAACCGCTGGTTGACCAGCAGACGCGTCGATCGGGCACGTGAATTGCTGGAGGAATCCGATCTGTCGATCGATGCAATTGCAGCTCGAACCGGCTTCGGGACCGCGACATCAATGCGTCAACACATGAACGAGGCGCTCGGCGTTTCACCGAGCGCCTACCGACGCACGTTCAAGGCACCGGCGTAAGCGGCAGTACCAGGCACTATCCTGGAGGCCATGGCCGAACAGACTCGCCCGAACTTTCCCCAGTACTGCGGATACCTCCTGGGGAAGACGCTCCCCGACCGGTACCAGGACTGGGTGCGGAACGATCTGGTCGGACCGGGTGCGCAGGCTCGCTACATCATTCGTTTCACCGTGCCGGCGACGCTGATTCTTCTGCTGTTCCTGTTGATTCCGGGACCGATCTGGATTCCCTTGGCCATGATGGCTTTGCTGCTCATCCCGCTCGCGTACTTCGTCGTGGCGCTCGGGACCATCTACCGCCGTCACCGCCTGCTGAGCCACGGACTCGATCCCGAATTGCTCGACGAGAAGGCCCAGCGCCGTGCCGATCGCACTCGCGAGGACTACGAGAAGCGGCACGGTCGCTGAGCACCCCTCAGCGGAACATCGTCACTGCGGCCTTGGCGAGGACCTTCGGATCCTTCTCGTAGTGATGCATCTTGGTGAGCTTGTCTTCCGGAATCCCCAGGAACTTGTAGACGGCTACCTGAGCGCAGCGCACCGAGTACTGCTCGGTGAACACCATGTCGAACGGCAGCTCCGCGAACTGACTGATGAACGCCAGGTTCTTGGAGTGCTTCGGCACCACCAGCGGCCGGTCGCCGACGGCTCGCCGATTGAACAGCGCACTGGCGTAAGGCATGTGGCTGGGAATCGAATTCACGACGCTGTCCATAATCTCTTGTCGGCGCGCGGCCAGCGTCCCGCTCTCGTCGAGCGCCTCGAGATGCCCGAGAGTCTCTTCCAGCATTTCGCGCCCGGTCATCTCGATGAACGGCTTCTTCACGTAGTCGCCGTCCTTGCGCGGGAACAGACAGTAACCCCAGAAGACTCCTTCGTTCTCCTTCTGCGCGTGGTAGTGCGGCTGATGGTGAACCACGATCGACAGAAGCACGTTCGAGTCCACGAACGTGTTGAGTGCATTTCCGGGGAGCTGCTTGGTGATTCGGGAAATCTCGTTGATGAGCTCGTGTGACGAAGTGGTGACGGTGAAGCTGGTCCACTCACCCTGCGCCCGGTCCCCGAAGAACTTGTCGGGATTCCCGAGATCGTAGAAATGCTCGGTGGCCTGCTTCCACAGCAGCGCACTCGGCGCGTATCTCATGTCTTCGACGATCGGGGTGTCGAGATCGCCGATCGACGAACTGTCGGTGATGCTGCCGTTGGTGTCGAAGACGAAATCGCCCTCCGCCACGTCGATTCGGCCCTTCTCGCCGGTGCGGACGTTCTCGTAATCGAGTCCCGTCACGATGATCTCGTCTCGAAGCGGGGTGTCCTTGAACACGAACTCCGTGATCTTCAGTTCGTTGACGAACTTCACGCCCCTACCTTCGAGGAAGGTCCGCATCGGCAAGATGATGCTCTCGTACTGGTTGTACGGGGACCTGGTGACACCCGCAAGCGTCTGAATACGGCTGAACTCGAGAATCATTCGGTTCATGTACCGGCGAAGCTCCATCGCCGAACTCACCCGCTTGAAAGCGAAAGTGGTCTCCCACATGTACCAGAAGTTGGTGGTGAAGAAGTGCGGAGTGTCCTCGAACCACTGCTCGATGCTGATGTCGTCGAGTTTTGCCTCGTCCGACTCCGGCATCGTCATCAGCTTCGTCAACAAGTACCGGTCCTTGTTGTCGAATTGCATGTGCTTGTAATCGTTCTCGCCCTTGTTGCGAATACCGTCTCGGTCGATCAACCGTGCGACGTCATGCGTGGGGTGCGCGTGGTCGAAGTCGAGAATGTCATCCGTCACCGACTTTCCCGGGTTGTCCAGCGACGGAACCGCACTCAATATGTCCCAGAGGTTCTCGTAGGTTTCCTCGTTGAGCATGCGGCCGCCGCGGTTGATGAAACCCGCGTCGTTACCGAGTTCGCGATGGCCGTACTGGTGCTGAAACGTAGCGGCGGATTCGCCGTCGTTCGCTCCGTGCATGTCCAGGCCCATGATGGTGATGTCCTCACCGTTCCACTCACCGTCTCGAATCAGATAGACGGCAGCCGAGAGGTTTCCGATGCCGGCACCGATCATGTAGGCCTTGTGAGACAGATTGGAAGACATTGGGTTTCGTTCCTTACTCGAGTCGCGGTACGGATACCTTCCAAGCATGGACCCGTTTGCCCGCAGGCGCATCACCCGAACCGGATGACGTCCGTCACGGTCGCTGAAGGCGCACCAGATCGAGCGCAAAACGAACGTAGTCACGTGCAATTTCCTCGGGCGTTTGCGGCCCACTCGGCCGATACCATTGCGCGACAGAGACACACATCACGACAATCGCACGCGCGGCCTGTCGCGGCCGATCCGTCTCGAACACACCGGCGGCGATTCCGTCGTCCACTTGCTTCGTCATCAACCATTGCTGGTAGTTGCGTGATTCCGTGATGCGCAACCTGTTCTCGGCTGTGAGACTGCGCATTTCACTGGCGCCGAGAAATCCTTGATCACGCCGATAGATATGGAACAAGGTCACACATTCGACAAGGAAAGCCAATCTTTCGTCGGGACTTTCGCCCTCTTCGATAGCCGCCAACGATCTCGTGTTGAGTTCAGCCATGGTGAGGTCGAGAATTTCGGCCAACATCTGTTGCTTACTGGAATAGTGGTGATACAGACCCGGAACACTCATCTGCGCACGTTTGGCGATCTCACGCATCGCAGCGCCGTGATATCCGGTCTTCACCATCTCCGCGAGCGCGGCAGCCAACACCGGATCGAACGAACTCGGACCGAACCTTCGCCACTCGTTCGGGCGAAAATGTGCGTCCGGGTCGGCGTCGTCGCCTCCCCATCGCGGCTGTTCCGGCGGACGCACTATCGCAGCCGGGAGCAGAGCGTCGAAACGCACTCCGAGAATCCCGCCGATTGCCGCCAACCGGTCGACGCTGACTCTGGTCTTTCCGGTCTCGACAGCGCTGAGGGTGGCCGGGCTGACATCGAGACGCCTGGCCAATTCACGCAGCGAGAGCCCGCTGTGACGCCGCGCTTGCCGGATCGACGCCCCGATCAGGACAGCATTCTCAAATTCGGTCACAGTGTTCAGTATTGCCGAACATAGGATTTCCAACAATGCGATGACCACGGAAATCTATGAACGTGTTGACTACTAGTTATCGGCCTGAACATGATGTGGATCACAAAGACCCAGGTCCGCCCGAGCGATCGTTCGGTGTCGGTAGCGAGAGGATCGAATCACCATGACCGAGGCGCCATATCTTGGAGAACTCCTGCGCGACGCACCCAGTAACTGGGGCAAGTGGGGAGAGTCCGACGAGGTCGGTTCACTGAACTACCTCGACGCCGGACAGGTGCTTCGCGGCGTCGGAACCATCAAGCAGGGTTCCGTGTTCACACTCCAACGTCTTATCGGCGATCCCAAGGGTGATCCGGTCTGGCCGGGACGGAGCCCCGCCGAGCGCACACAGATCTTCGACGAGAGCAGCTGGGACGGCGACGACGCCCCCAACTTCCCCGGCGGCCTGCATTACGCGGACGACAAGATCGACGCGTTCCTGCAGGGCTCGACGCAGTACGACGCACTCGGCCACGTCTGGTACGACGGCGCCCTGTGGAACGGATACTCGGCTGATACCACTGTCGGCGGCCTGGAGAAGGCCAGCGTCGAACCGATTGCCGACCGCGGCGTCGTCGGACGCGCAGTACTTCTCGACATGGCGAAGTTCCGCGGCAAGGAAAACCTCGACAAGGCCGAAACCTTCACGCACCATGATCTTTTGGCCTGTGCCGAAGCGCAGGGCGTCACCATCGAGAAGCGTGACATTCTCGTCATCCGCACCAACTTCCTCAAGCTGTTCTTCGACCAGGGCGAAGCCTTCTACGAGGGCTTCTGCGAGCCCGGCTTGATCTACAGCCCCGAACTCGTCCAGTGGTTCCAGGACATGGAGATTCCGAACCTCGTCACCGACACCATTGCCAACGAGGTCACCACCGACCCCGAAAACGGTGTGGCACTGGTTCTCCACAACGCATTGATGCGCAACCTCGGTGTGGTGTTCACCGAGATCTGCGATCTGGAGAAGCTGGCCGCGGACTGCGCGTCCGACGGCCAGTACACGTTCTTGTACGTCGCCGCACCGCTCAAGGTTGCCAAGGCCAGCGGCTCTCCCGTGAATCCGGTTGCCATCAAATGACATACGAAGATCGCCCTTGGTTGGCGTTGTACCGCAACGACGTTCCCCCCGACATCGACGTCGAACAGCCCACAATGCTCGAATTGTTGGCAGCGGCGGTCCGCTCTGATCCGGACGCCACGGCCGTGAAGTACTTCGACGGTCAACTCAGTTTCGCCGAACTGGATCAGCAGAGTGACGCCCTGGCCCGCGCACTACGAGCAGGTGGTCTGACGAAGGGAGACCGTGTCGCACTCTTCCTGCAGAACGTTCCGCAATTCGTGCTCGCCCTCGCCGGAATCTGGAAAGCCGGCGGCGTCGCAGTCTCGATCAATCCCATGAGCCGTGAACGAGAACTGGGATACCAACTCGAAGATTCCGGAGCAGCGGTTCTGATCGCTCTCGAGGGGCTCTACGAGTCCGTCGGCCGCAACGTCGTCTCCGACTCGCCGGTCAGGCGAGTCATCACCACCTCGGAACTCGAGTACCAAAGCCGCAACGATCCACGGGTTTTCGACGGAATCGTGAAGAAGGATCTCGGTACCGACGATCTCGCGACGCTGATCGACCAGCATCGTCTCGGCGATCCGATCACTACCGACGCTGCACCGGAAGACATTGCGGTACTGACCTATACGTCGGGGACCACAGGTCCGCCCAAGGGAGCGATGACCTCTCACGCGAACATGACCTTCAACGCCCAGGTCTACCGTGACTGGCTGGGGCTCACCCCGAAAGACACGGTTCTCGGCGTCGCACCGCTCTTCCACATCACGGGGTTGATCGGTCACATCGCGGTGTCCGTCTTGGCGAGAATGCCGCTGGTGCTTGCCTACCGCTTCCAGCCCGAGGTGATGCTCGACGCGATTCGTGAGCACCGCCCGACATTCACAGTCGGCGCCATCACTGCGTTCACCGCACTGCTCAACACTCCGGGTTGCGCGCCCGAAGACTTCACCTCCATGCGGTTGCTGTATTCCGGCGGCGCACCCATCTCGCCGACAGCCGCCGAGGCAGTCCGCGCCATGACCGGTGCTGCGCTGCACAACATCTACGGGCTGACCGAGACCACGTCGCCCACTCACGCCGTTCCCGTCGGGGCGGACACGCCCGTCGACCCCACGTCCGGGGCACTGTCCGTCGGCGTTCCAGTACCCAACACCGTGGTCCGCATCGAAGACGAGGGCGGTGCGGTCCTGCCGATCGGAGAGATCGGTGAATTGGTCGTCCGTGGTCCACAGGTGGTGCGCGGTTACTGGAACAAGCCGGAGGAGAGTGCGTCGGCCATTCGCGACGGGTGGTTCCACACCGGCGACGTCGGTTTCATGGACGAAGCCGGCTGGTTCTACGTCGTCGACCGTAAGAAGGACATGATCATCGCGTCCGGTTACAAGGTGTGGCCACGCGAGGTCGAGGACGTTCTTGCCGAGCACCCCGCAGTCCGTGAGGCGGCAGTCGTCGGGATCGCCGACGAATACCGCGGTGAGACGGTGAAGGCGTTTGTCAGCCTCGTCGCGGGGGCGTCCGTCACCCCGGAAGATCTGATCGATCACTGCAAGCAGCGGATGGCGGCGTACAAGTACCCACGCTCCGTGGTGCTGGTGGAGGAACTGCCCAAGACCGTCACCGGCAAGATCTTGCGACGGGAGCTGCGCACGACCTCCTGATCACAGGGCAGCGGGCGGACTTCACGGTCCGCCTGCTGTCTGATCGCGCACAGTTTTAGGTCGACCACGCAATCGGGGTAATGGAACAGTAATATGTGCTGAGTACCCACGGACAAACGGGAGACATCAGTGAGCAAGTTCGGACGTAAGAAGCAGCCCACGCCCAAGAGCTACCAGTGGCTGGCCATGACCCTCATCGCGTTGTCGCTCTCCGTGTCGATCGGGATTGCCGCCAAACCCTCCTGAGCTCGGCGGATCCGAAACTTGTAACCCCGCGTCCATCTGCACATGGGCAAATAGGAGCAATTCGGACGCTTAGCTGTTCTAACTTTCCTTCCGTCGTGTCACCTCGGCACCGACGGAGAGGATCAACTCACCATGCGAAGCTCACGCTTCGGCGTGCTGGCCGCTGCCGGCGCTGTCGGACTCGTGCTTGTCACCAGCAGCGTCCAGTCGATCGCCACGGCGTCACCGTTCGGTTCGCTCGACGCCGGTTCGAGTTCCGGTTCGACAGAGACACCGACCGTCAGCGACGGCGGCTTCACGTCCAAGACGCCCTACACTCCCGGCCAGCGCATCGCCGACTATCAGGTGCCGCCGACCGGATACATCCCGGTGTACACGGAAAGTGTTGCGCGCCATGGCTCTCGGGCACTGTCGAGCCTGAAGTACGACGACCTGAGCCTGCAGCTGTGGGAAATCGCCGAAGCCGAGAACGCATTGACACCAGTCGGCAAGGAATTCGGCCCGGCGCTTCGTGATCTCATGGCAGCCAACAAGAAGCTCGGGTACGGCAACCTCAGCGGACTCGGGGTCACCGAACATCGGCAGCTCGGAGCGCGCGTCACCGAGCGCCTCCCTCAATTGTTCGACGCCATCGCAGCGCAACAGGGCACCATCACTTTGACTTCGTCGGGCGTCGACCGTGCCGTGGACAGCGCCGAGAACTTCGCTCAGGGCCTGACCGGTGCGTTTCCGGCCGTCGCCGGCGATGTTGCGCCGGTGACCACGGATGCCGACCTTCTCTACTTCCACGACTCGAATGCAAACGCCGACTACAAGGACTACGAAGAGTCCGATCCTCGACTGAAAGCCGTCGACGACCAGATCGCCGATCTTCCCCGCACCCGCGAGGTCTCGCGGCACATGATGCTCAGGCTCTACTCGGAGGACTTCGTGAACCGGCTGAGTGCGGGCGAGTTCTCACTCGTCGACCGTGGCAAGGGTTCCAGCACGATCGACAACGAGGTCGACGCCGCGTACATGCTGTACAACACGTACATCATCACTCCGGGCATGGCCGAAGAAGGCAAGTGGAATTTCGAGCGGTTCATCGACTCCGACGACGCTCAGTGGCTCGCGTACACGAACGACGCCGAGGACTTCTACGCCAAGGGCCCTGGCTTCACCGGTGAAGACGTCACCTACCGGATGGCAACCGTCCTGCGCGACGAGTTCCTGCGCGGCTTGCAGGAACACACCGGCGACGCCGCCGTACCGGGAGCAGACTTCCGGTTTGCACACGCAGAAACGATCATCCCCTTCGCTGCGCTCCTGAAACTGCCGGGGAGCACCGTCTCGCAGGCCGAGGGTGATCTCTACACCTATGCGAACAACCCCTGGCGCGGAGCGAATGTCAGCCCGATGGCCGCCAACGTGCAGTGGGACGTCTACGCCGGACCGGACGGTGATCGGCTGGTCCGAATGCTCTACAACGAGCGCGAGACAGCATTTGCTGCCCCGTGCGCTCCGGTGAGCGCCGGGAGTTTCTTCTACACGCCGGCCGAACTGGCCCGCTGCCTACCGGAGATTTCACCGGCGGCCTGAGGTCCGGCAACTCGGGATCCAGCCAGCGGTCGACGAGGGCGCGCCCATGCCTGGTGCAACGCCAGCATGCGCGCCTTCTCGTCGTCTTCCATCAACAAGGCGTCGCAGATACGTACGATGACCGGAGCCGAAACACCAACGGACGTACCCTGTTCCAGCCGCTGATAGTGATTGAAACTGATGTCGGCTATCTGCGCGACATCACGCCGACTGAGGCCGTGCATGCGGCGAGCACCCTCGCAGCGCATGCCGACCATTTCGGGCGCAAGACTGTTTCGTTTCTCGACGAGCATCTGGCTCATCAACTGACGCGCGCTCGACCCGTTCACGTCGCCACCTTTTCCATCCCTGAAATATGCTTTCAACTAACACGTTTCAGAATATGGGATGGGACGGACACGGCGGTATCTCCGAGATGACAGATAATCACGCGATACCGCCAACCCTGTGCCCGTTCAGGCTGTGACGATCAGGGGCCGAAGATCAGGCTATGAACCTGCCGATCGTCGGATTCGACTGGCAGATGGGACTACTGCCCCAATTGATCGAACCGAACGCCGTCGCAACGACATTGCCGACGCCGGTATTCACCGTCGCAGAGAGATACGGGTACGCCCCTACCAGGTCGACGATTCCGGACTTACCCGTGTCGGTGTTGACCCACGCAACGGTCACCTGACCCGCCGCCGGAATGGGCGCGGCTGCCGGGAACGAATCGAAGCGAATATCACCCTTGGCGATGGGCGGATTGGACTCTGGTCCGGACTGGCCGGTGAGCCCGGTCAAGGAGGCCAGTGACCCCTGATTCGGGCACCCGATGGTGACGGCTGCGCCGCCGAAAGGGTGGGGCGGATCAGCCGAGGCGACTCCGGCGAACATGACGCTCGCGGCAATCGGTAATCCGATGGCCGCAAAAACCCCGGCCGTGCGTGTGACGCTCATAGCTGCTCCTCGGGTCGACAACACTTTCCGGATACCCCTGGTACAACGCCCGAAACGATGGAAAGTCGACTATTCACACCCCTAGACAACGCGTGTTGTCAGAACTACAGTCGGTGGTGCAGCTCACACCTACCTCTGCAGCGCGCAGACCAGTCCCAGGGAGTGTTCAGATGAAGCGCTACGACCTCCGCAGTCGCACGGATCGACTCGATCCCGAAACCGATTACGAAGAGATGTCGCGTATTCTCGCGGCGCAAGAGTTTCCCTGGGACATCAATCAGGCGCTCAGTTTCGCCCTTTTTCGCACGTACGCGGTCCCTTCCATCGGCAAGCTCCTCTTCTCGACGGGCGAGTTCACCGACAAGGTTCAAAAGCGCTACGACGACACCAGCCTGATCCTCGACGCCATCCTCGAGCACGGCCTCAGCAGCACCGAAGGCCGCAAGAGCGTCCGTCGAATGAATCAGATGCACGGCTCGTACGACATCTCCAACGACGACATGCTCTACGTTCTGGCCACCTTTGTCGTCACGCCGGTCAGATGGCTCGACGAGTACGGCTGGCGGAAGATGACCGACAACGAGATCGTCGGGTCGACGAACTATTACCGCCACCTGGGTCGGTACATGAACATCAAGGACACTCCTGACACCTACGAGGGGTTCGTCAAACTTCTCGACGACTATGAGCGCGAACACTTTTCATTCGACTCCGGAGCGCGGGCCGTCGCTGATTCCACCCTCGACCTGATGTGCACCTTCCCGCCCAACAACCTGGCGCCGAAGGCTCTGGTCAAGGGATTCGCGTTCGCCCTCATGGACGACCACCTACTCGACGCCTTCCACTACAAGCACCCGAGCACCGCGATGCGCGTCGTCTCGCGCGGTGCGCTGAAGGTCCGTGCGCGTCTGCTGCGCTTCTTCCCGGTGCGCACGAAGCGGAAATTCGCCCGCGAGCTGCCCAACATCCGCAGCTACCCGAACGGTTACAAGGTCGAAGACCTCGGCACCTTCCCCACGGGATGCCCGGTCAAGCACCTGCAGGCAGACCAGCAGGCCCAAGCGTAGGTGCGTTGGGATACATCAGATTCACGGACGAGTTTGTCTGCGGGACGTTCAGGAGGCGATGGTCATGATTCCGATACCGCCGTACGGACTCGGTGACAGTTGGAAGATCTGGACTCCCTGGCTGGTTCCCATCGTGGAGTGGTGGAACTCCTGGCACCCTGCGCTGGGCTGAATCGCCTTTCTCAGGCCTGAATGAGGGACGAGTCGCGACCAGTACGACGCAGGGTGATCAATTCGTGGTTTGTCTCGGCATCGTGTCGGCGCCCCTCTTCTTCGAAGTCCATCAGCGCATAGAACCTGCGGGCGCGATCGTTGAGGGTGTAAACCTCGAGTGTCACCTCGCCGTGCATGGTTGTGGCGTGTTCGACCAACGCCCGACCGACACCCAACCTTTGCGACGCCGGCGCGACGAACAGTCCCCCGATCTCGGAGCCGATCATTCCCAACAGGCCAACAACTTCGGAGTTGTGCTCAGCCACCCAATTGTCGGCCTGAATCAGATAGACCTCTCGCATCTTCTGCTCCCGCTCACCGGTCCCCTCGCCTGCAAGGAATGGATGGGCTTCGCGGGCAGCGCGCGACCACAGGTCGACGACCACATCCTCATCCGAGGGTATGTAGCGGCGAATGATCAGATCCTGATTCACAATCCGACCATACCCTCCGGCATCAGAGAGATAGCCGGCGCTGAAAGTGACCAACTCTCGGATCAACGCACGACGGCCTCGACGTAAACCAGTGGCAACAATTCCATTCGTTGCCACCCCACAATTACTGCCTTGTGCAAGGGTTGTCCGATGACTGACGGTGATCCGACAACTGAGCGCGGAGGCCCGGCATCCTGGTGGAAGGTGACAGCGATTGTCGCCGCAGTGCTTGTCGCTCTCACATGCGGCGTCATCGTGTGGTCCTTCATGCCGCCGGTTGTGTACTTTCCATTCTTTGCGCTCGCCGCCTCAGTGTTGCTCGGTTTGGGTGGAGTGTGGTTGATACTCAGCCTGATTGGCTGGATGAAGTACAAAACGCTCCGGTTGAGCACGATCGCGCCGGTGATAGTCCTCGTCACCGGCGCGCTCGTGACCTTGTCCGTCCCTTCGCGTGTTGCGTTTGCATTGTCGAAAGATTCGCTCGAAGCAGTGGCCGCGGATTGCCAGAAGTCGTTGGACAACCGAACAATTGGCGTCTACCGGGTCCTGCAGGTCTGGCCCGTCGGCAACGGGTGCCGCTTCCACATCGAGGGCGGTCTGATCGATTCGATCGGACTGGCGTACTTACCCGACGGCGCACCATATCTCGGCAAGCCCCGCCGCGACGGCGAGATCGGATACCAGGAGTTCGACGGCGACTGGTACTCGTTCGTTCAACGGTTCTAACAGCGTGAAACTAGCCGACCAGCTTGGCCTTCAGAAGCGCGATCGTGTCCGCAGTGAGTCCGAGACCTTCGGTGAGATAACCGTCGACGGTTCCGTAATCGCTGGCTATCTGCGCGAGTCCAGCTTCCAGGTACGACGCATCGACACCGAGGGCCGGCTCGAGATTGGTCGCTACCTGCGGGCTCAGAGCCTGAGAGATCTGCGCAAGGATCTTCTCGTTGGTCGCCTGAAGGTAGGTGTTGCTCAACAGATAGTCGTCCATGATCGTCTGGGCGGGGACACCAGCGATGGTCTGCAGCAACATCGCGGTCCAACCCGTGCGGTCCTTACCTGAAGTGCAATGGAACAACTGCACCCCGTCACCAGCAGCGATGTCCGAGAGAACCTGCTTGAAGCCGGCACGGCGCACGGGATCGGTGACAAAACTACGGTTGGTGTCGACCAAGAACTGCTTGGCCTCTTCCGGCGACTTGATCGTTGTGGCGAGCTGAGTGAGATCCTTGAACTCGATGGGGATGTTCGTGTACGTCACACCGTCCGGGAGCTTGTCCGCGCCACCGATGAACGGGTTGGAGATCTCGGTTGAACCGCGGAGGTCATAGGCGTCGGCAAGTCCGAGGCCGGTGAGCGTCGCCTTGTCTGCATCGCTGGTCGCGGTCAGCGCATTGGACCGGTAGATGACGCCGCGCTTGAGGTGCGAGCCGTCGACGGTGGCGTATCCCCTACCGTCATTGCCGGCGACGTCGCGAAAGTTGGCCACGGAGGCCAAGTTCGGTGTCGGCGCGAGCACAGGATCGAGCGAGCCGAGATCGACCGATCCCGTGTTGAGAGAGCCCAAGTCGAGCGGGATGGCCGTGGCGGGAGCGGCAAACAACAGGCCTCCGGTGACAACAAGTGCGGCGGCCTTCGCAGTGCGAGCGAACAATATTCGTGAGCGTGTGGACATGTGGCAGTACCTCTCTCTGTGGTTTGGGATTTGTGGTTTGGTGAGCTGGAGTTACGGTGCGACGTCACCGATTCCGGTGAACCCGTATCGCTGATGGGGTCCGATGACTGCTACCTCGAACAGTCCTGTCCCGGTGCGAGTTACGCCGTCTTCTACAAGGGTGAACCGGGCCAAGTTGTCGACCGGGCACAGCATCTTCTTCCACGGTTCGATGTCCGAAACCTTCTCTCGCAGGCCCTGAACCACCAGTTCTCCCTGCCACATCCCGTGGCGCCAATCCTGCTCGAGTCCGTAGCCCGTACCGACACCGATGTAGTTGGGCAGAATCGGTTCGCAGGTTATCTCCAGGATGTGGTCGGATTCTCCTGGTGCACCGGGACGCCGGAAGTACAGAGTTCCGCTCTTCACCTCGCGGGTGCCGGAAATGAAGGTGAGCTGGTGGTCCGGTCGACCCAACCACTCCGGCTCGCGCGAACGATCCGCCCAGACGCGTGTCGCGTCTTCCAGAATTCGGCGTCCCTGCTGATCCTCTTGAACGACCGTGACGACGGTGAAGTCCCCGAATTGCATGATCGAGTAGATCCAGAAGAAGTTCTGACTACCGGCGATCGACGGATCCGCCTTGCGTCCAGGAGGTTCCGCCTCGCCGACCGGTCGAACACCCCAGGATCGATCGCGATTACCCCGCCACGTCTCCGGGGTAACCGGGATGACGTCGCCGTCGACGGTCAGGGATCCGGACCATGTTCCGGTCTGCACGAATCGTTGCGTGTCGAAGGTGACTCGTTCGAGCTGGCGATGGAAATGTCTGGCCTCGAGATTGGCGGGGCCGTCGGACTCGAAGGTGAGGTCGAAGCTCAGGTCCGGCGCTTCGGGACTCGGGTCCAACACCACCCGCAGACGGCGCAGACCCTCGATGATCTCGATCCTCAACGGGCCTACTGACAGGTCCATACGATCGTCACCCAAGGCGCGGGATGCCCGGAAGACGATATGGTCGTCGCCGCGCCGAAGAACCGCAAAGCCGTCGCACACACCAAGATTGGGGTACTGACCGAGACCGATGATGAGAAACAGCGGCTCGCTGTCGCCGTCGACGCCGGCATGGCAGTTGAAGTAGTAGCGGTCGTAGAAGTTTCGATCCGAGGTGCCCACGTGGCGGATAGTCTCGGCGATCTGATGTACCGGGTAGTCGTCGAGCGGGGACAGTGTCATCGTGCATCTCCTGTTGCGGCCGACGCTGTTGTGAGCGTGGCTGTAGCGAGCGATTCCCAATAGGTGCCGTCGAGCATGGCTTCGAGTGTCTTGTGGTGCAGGATCATCTCGTCCGGGTTGTCGGGGAGTTCGGCCTGACCGAAAGCCACTGCGCGACTTTGGACTCGGAACATGATCACCGCATGCCGCAGCGCGGCGTACACGATGTAGAAATCGAGATCTGCAACCTCGTGGCCCGAAAGCGAGCGGTAGGCCTCTGCCACGTCCTCACGACGAAGGAAATCCGGCATTCCGGGGAGTCCGGCCATGGCAGCGAGATCCTCGAAGAACCTGTGCTGGAAGATCATCCAGCCGAGGTCCAGCTCACGCGGCCCCAGTGTGGCCATCTCCCAGTCAAGGACCGCCGCTGGTTCGAAGTCGCGGTAGATGACATTTCCGATCCGCGAGTCACCCCAGCAGAGCACTGCGGAACCGGCATCGACGGGAAAGTTCGCTTCGATCCAGTCGAAGCCGCGCTCGATCAACGGAGATCCTGGTCCGTCGGCTGTTGCCCACTCGTAATAGCGTCGCTGGTCCTCGAGGTGCGCGCGAAGTGCTTCTGCCCCAGTCGGTTCGGTACCATCGCGGCACAACTCGGGGAGAGCCAGGTGTGGATCGGCCATAGTGTGCAACTCCGCCAGCACTCGGACCGAGGACTGCTGGAGCCGAGAACAGTCGTCCGCTGAAGCCTCCGAGAGCCAGGATCCGAACGTGTACGGCATGACGTCTGGCGGGATTTCGCCGTCGCGCCGTTCCATCACGAAGAACTCGCCGCCGAGCGCGTCCGGGTTGCTCTCGGACCAGTACACGCGCGGGATCGGCACCGACGTATGAGCTGCGACGGCGCTCATGACCCGAAACTGCTGGTCCAGGTTGTACGACGGGAAGATCGGCACCGCACTGTCTCGCGGAGCGATACGGGCGACCAGGCGATGCTCGGCTCGAATCCCGTCCTCGATCCACGTTGCATCGAACAGCACGGTCTCGTTGGACATGCCGTTCGCGGCGGGCACCTCGACCGAGGTCACGGAAGGTTTCGAGCCTCGCCACAGCACGCTCGCGAGCCAGCCTTCGAGGCTGCGCCGCATCTCGGCCGGGTCGTTGCGGGATTCGCCGGGCCTGGCGAATTCGGCGTAGTCGGGATCTCCGCCTGAGGTTTCTGTTTCCGTTCGAAGGTTCATCACCACTCCTCGTGGTTCGGTGGCGCCGATGCGCACGTGCCGATAGTCGATACAATATGTATCGACTAAAGCCGTGACAGAATGTAACGGCCATCACAGCGATACCGCAAGGGATTTGCCCAAAATGTCCAAAGATTCCGAAACTCAGCACCGCCTGGGCCCGCAGCGAAACCCTGCAATCGACGACGCAGTACTGGACGCGACCAGGCAACTGTTGGAAGAAAAGGGGTACGCCGGCACGTCCATCGACGCCATCGCCACGCGTGCCGGAGTGGGGCGTCCGGCCATCTACCGTCGGTGGCCGTCGAAGGCACACATCGTCAACGACGCGATCTATCCGGTACTCGACGTCGAACAGGGCGCGGACATCGACACCGAACTCGGCGCCGAGGGCACGATCGCGGATCAGATTCGCGCGCTTGTGCAGGGCGCGGTGGCACTGTTCGCCGCTCCCGCCACCCGAGCCGCGGCGCCCGGACTGATGAGCGAAGTGCGCACAAACGCGGAATTACGCGACGTTCTCGTGGTGCGGCAACTGGCCGGAGTCCGCGTCGAGCTGAACCGTCGACTGGAAGCGGCGAGGGAGCGCGGCGACATCCGAAGCGGCGTCGACGCCGACGCTCTTCTCGACATCATGGCGGGCGCGGCCATCTTTGCGATGTCGGTTCGCGACGTCTCGGACCCGGGACCGTTTGCCGATTCTCTTGCCGACATAGTGCTGAACGGCATACTCCCCGACGACAACTAGGCCCGAGCCCCGCCGACTATCCTGTGGGGCATGACCGAGCCTGTAGCGACCGCTGACCTTGCCGACGAGATCGGACCCGACATCCGTAGCTGCGACACGCAGTTCACCCAGTTCGGTGGACGTGAGGTTTTTGCCGGCCCCATCACCACCATCAAGTGCTTCCAGGACAACCTGCTCGTGAAGCAGACCCTCAGCGAACCGGGCAACGGTGGAGTCCTCGTCGTCGACGGTGACGCGAGCATCCACACCGCGCTGGTCGGCGACATCATCGCCGGCCGCGGCGTCGACAACGGCTGGGCCGGCGTCATCGTCAACGGAGCCGTCCGCGACTCCGCGATCCTGCGCACCCTCGACATCGGCGTCAAGGCTTTGGGCACCAACCCGCGCAAGAGCACACAAACCGGTTCGGGCGAGAAGAACGTGCCGATCGAAATCGGCGGCGTCACCTTCAACCCCGGCGAGATCGTCTACAGCGACCAGGACGGCGTCGTCGTTCGCGAAAGCTAGTCAGAAGTCGCGGGATCAGGCGGGGGCTTCCACTTTGGCGGCCATCCCGCCGATCTCGACGACATCGCCGTCACGAAGCTGGCGGCCCCGACGATCTTCGACCTCACCGTTGACCGAAACCATGCCGTCGGCGATCACTTCCTTGGCCTCCGCGCCCGATTCGATGAGGTTCGCGAGCTTGAGAAACTGACCGAGCCGAATCATTTCGTCGCGGATGGGTACTGCTGGAATGTTGTCGGTCATGTCAATCATCTTCCTCCTCCCACAAAACTGGACACGACAGACCACACTTAGCGTGAGGATCTGATCGACCGGTAGGAGAGGAAGCTCGATGGCACCATTGACCGAGGTATCGGACACCACTGCAGAGCTGGTGGAATCGCCACCCGAAAATCCGCGCCAGGCGCGGCGATTCCGCAAAGGGCGTTTCAGCCAGGTTCCCCATATCTCGGGATTGATCCTCGGAGTCTTCTCCGTACTGGTGTTCCTGTGGAGCATCTCGCCGGTTCTGCGGCACATCCTCCGCGTCCCACGCGAATACATCGACAGCTATTACTTCGATGCACCGGATACGAGCCTGTCGTGGGCGCTCGTCGTCGCCCTGCTCGCCGCGGCCCTCGCGAGTCGCAAGCGCATCGCCTGGTGGCTGCTGACGATCTACCTCGCGCTGATCACCCTTACCAACATCGCCTCCACGATCGTCGACAAGAACCCGAACAACGCAGTCGCCGCTGTCGTTTTGCTTGTCGTGATCGGAATCCTCATCGCCGCGAGGCCCGAGTTCTACACACGCGTACGACGCGGCGCCGGTTGGAAAGCGCTCGGCGTACTGATCGGCGGCATGGCTGTCGCGACCGTGATCGGTTGGGGCCTTGTCGAACTCTTCCCGGGCGACCTGCCGCAGAACCAACGATTCCTCTGGGCCCTGAACCGCGTCACTGCGGCGGCTTCGGTCGACAACGAGGTGTTCGACGGCCATCCACGCGTCTTCGTCAACACGGTCCTCGGTCTCCTCGGCGCCATCGCACTACTCGCCGCAGTTATGACGCTCTTCCGCGCGCAACGCTCCAACAACGCCCTCACCGGCAACGACGAATCCGCGATCCGCGGGTTGATCCAGAACTTCGGCGCCGACGACTCCCTCGCCTACTTCGCCACCCGCCGCGACAAGGCCGTCATCTTCGCGCCGAGCGGCAAGGCCGCGATCACGTACCGCGTCGAGATCGGCGTCTGCCTCGCCAGTGGTGATCCCATCGGCGATCCCGAAGCGTGGCCGCACGCCATCGAAGCGTGGCAGGACCTGGCCTCGCAGTACGGCTGGGCGACAGCCGTTATGGGCGCCAGCGAAACCGGGGCGACGGCGTACAAGAAGGCAGGCTTGAGCGTCCTGCAACTCGGCGACGAAGCGATCCTGCGCACCCGCGAGTTCAACCTCAACGGACGCGACATGCGCCCGGTGCGCCAGGCCGTCACCCGCGTCAGGCGCCACGGCGTCACCGTGCGGATGCGACGCCATCGCGACATCCCGCCGGAGGACATGGCGGCCGTCATCATCCGCGCGGACGACTGGCGTGACACCGACACCGAGCGCGGCTTCTCCATGGCACTCGGCCGACTGGGCGATCACCTCGATGGCGACTGCCTCCTCGTCGAAGCCGTCATGGGCGAAGGCACGGAGGACGAAAGCGTCGTCGGCATGCTTTCGCTCGTGCCGTGGGGACCGAACGGCGTTTCGCTCGACCTGATGCGTCGCAAGCCGACGGCGCCCAACGGTGTCGTCGAATTGATGGTCTCGGAGTTGGCCACACGTTCGGACGAGATCGGCGTCGTGCGGGTCTCGCTCAACTTCGCCGTCTTCCGCTCGGTGTTCGAGGAAGGTTCGCGCATCGGCGCCGGCCCGATCCTCCGCATCTGGCGCTCGGTGCTCGTCTTCTTCTCCCGCTGGTGGCAGCTCGAAGCGCTGTACCGCTCGAACGTGAAGTACCAGCCGGATTGGGAGCCGCGTTTTCTCTGCTTCGAGGACAACCGTGAGCTGCCGCGCGTCGGATTCGCGTCGGCCATCGCCGAAGGCTTTGTGGTTCTGCCCAGTTTCGGACGCAAGTCGAGCCAGGTCGTCAAGCACACCGGAACACATGCGGCGGTGCCGGCAGCTCTGGTGACTTCCGAAGGACTGCACGCCGACGGCAGCCCGCCGGACTCGGCGCCGTCGTTCACGACCAACGGTCCGCGTCGACCCGAGCAGGTTCGGGTGCGCATGAACAAGCTCGCGCAACTCGCCGACGAAGGGATCGCCGCCTACCCCGTCGCCTACCCGCCGACGCATACGATCGCCGCCGCAGCGAAGTCGCCGGAGGGCACCCGCGTACGCATCGCGGGACGCCTGCTGAGGGTTCGCGACTACGGCGGAGTCGTGTTCACGGACGTGCGCGACTGGTCCGGCGACATCCAGGTTCTGGTCGACCAGGACAACGTCGGCCGGGAGAAGCTGGCGGAGTTCGCCGCCGAGTTCGATCTCGGTGACCTGATCGAAGTGAGCGGAACCATCGGGCGTAGCCGCAAGGGCGAGCTGTCGCTCATCGCCGTCGAGTGGCGCATGAACGGCAAGTGCCTGCACCCGCTGCCGGACAAGTGGAAGGGCCTCTCGGATCCCGAGACCCGAGTCCGCCAGCGGTACCTCGACATCGCCCTCAACCCGAAGGCCCGCGAACTGCTCGAGGCCCGAAGCGCCGTCGTGAAGTCGCTGCGCGATTCACTCGGTGGTCGCGGATACCTCGAAGTCGAGACCCCGATCCTGCAGCAGGTGCACGGCGGCGCGAACGCCGCTCCGTTCCTGACGCACATCAACGCGTACAACCTCGACCTCTATCTCCGGATCGCACCCGAGCTGTACCTGAAGCGCTTGTGCGTCGCGGGTATGGAGAAGGTGTTCGAGATCGGCCGTGTGTTCCGTAACGAGGGCGTCGACTTCAAACACAATCCCGAGTTCACGATCCTCGAGGCCTACGAGGCGCACAGCGACTACGAGGGCATGATGCGGATGTGCCGCGAGCTCATCCAGGCGGCGGCCGTCGCAGCGTTCGGGCGCGAAATCATCATGCGACCCGGCCCGGACGGCGAATTGGTCGAGGTCGACATCTCCGGCGAGTGGCCGGTGAAGACGATGCACGGCGCCGTCGCCGAAAAGCTTGGTGTCGACGTCTCCCCCGAGACGAGTCTCGAAGACCTGCAGAAGCTGTGCGACGCCAACGAGATCCCGTACCAGTCCAGCTGGGATACCGGCGCCATCGCGCAGGAGATGTACGAGCACCTGGTCGAGGACTACACGGAGTTCCCGACGTTCTACACCAACTTCCCCACCTCGATGTCTCCGCTCACCCGGCCGCATCGCAGCATCCCCGGCGTTGCCGAGAAGTGGGACCTCGTCGCATGGGGTGTCGAACTGGGAACCGCGTACAGCGAGTTGACCGACCCCGTGGATCAGCGCAACCGGCTCACCGAGCAGTCGATGCTTGCGGCCGGCGGTGATCCAGAAGCAATGGAATTGGACGAGGACTTCCTTCAAGCCCTCGAACACGCGATGCCGCCGACGGGTGGTCTCGGGATGGGCGTCGACCGAATCGTCATGCTGATCACGGGTGGCAGCATCCGCGAGACGCTGGCCTTCCCCCTCGCGAAACCGCGTCAGTAGTCCGGATTCTCACGTGCCGGAATTGTTCCACGTGAAACCACCGGGCGAGATCTTGCAGGTCGGCGAGAGCCGACTGCATGTTCTTGCCGAGGGCGACGGCCCCGTCGTCGTCCTGTGCGGCGGACTGGCGGGCAACTGGTTCGACTGGGATGACTGCGCGCGTCATCTCCAGTCGGACCACACCGTCGTCCGCTTCGATCGCCCGGGCTTCGGACTCAGCGAGCCGTCTTCCGACGTGCCGACTGTCCGCGGCGAAGCTCAGCGGATCCGCGACGTGCTCGACACTCTGGGACTGACTGGTCCGGCCGTCGTCGTCGGCCACTCCATCGCCGGCTTCTACGCCGAAGGCTTCGCGCGACTGTTCCCCGATCGGGCGGCGGGGATGCTGCTCCTCGATTCCAGTGCCGAGAAAGAACCGAAACGTCTTTTCCCCCGCGACCTGCTGCTGATCGCCTCCCGGGCCGCCGCGGCCTCGTTCAGCACCACCGGACTCCAACGACTCCTCGGCACCACGACGCGCAAGATCCTCAACCAGTCCGTGCCGCCGAGCGGGTCGTCCGAAGCCACCCTCGAATGGGTCCGGAAGATCTACCGCGAGCCTCACTATCTGGAGGCGGCGATGATCGAATACGTCGCGTACACCGATATGGCGCTGGAGCTCACCGCTTTACGACGCTCGAGCAAGCACCCACTGCCCGACATCGACCTCAGCGTCGTTGCCGCACACACTGGCCACACCACTCCCTGGTCCATCGCCTGGATGGCAAAGCAGCAGAAACTCGCCACCTACCTCGGCGGGAGTTTTCACGTCCTGCGCCCGGCGCATCACCACGCGATGATCGATCAGCCCGAGGAGTTGGCGAACTTAATTCGACGCCTCACGCAGCCGAACCCTCGGGAATGACACTTCAACGTACAACTCGGACAGTAGCCGGATCATTGCTAGGCTCGGACAGCTTCTGCTTTCTACGACAGGCTGGCCATGGATCGTTCGACAACCCGGGTGCGCTCGTCGCTGATCTTCGTCGCCATACTCGTTGTCGCACTCGCCGGCATCGCCGCCCGTCCGCCCGGGTTTCTGTCGACCTTCTGGCCCGCCAACGCGATCCTTCTGGGCATTCTCCTTCGTAACCCACGCTCGTTTGCGCCGATCGGACTCGCTGTCGGCGCCGCCGCGCTGCTGACGGCGGATCTTGCGACCGGAAGCCCCGTGCAGAGGGCCTTCGAACTGAATGCGATCAATCTGGTCGGCGTCACGACAGGATTGATCGCCGCGAACTTGCTCGGCTGTTTTCCGCGGCGGATCTCCGAGACCAAGTACACGACCAGAATCTTCGTCGTCTCGGTTCTGGCGTCGTTCACGGCTGGGTCCGCCAGCGCGCTGCGCACTCAACTCCACGAAGGAAGCGGTGCGGGAACGGAATTGGTGGGTTGGTTCTTCGCCGACCTGTGCACCTATCTGATCGTGCTGCCCATCCTTCTTTCCGCACCTCCGTTCGACCACGTCCGTCGTACGTTCGGGCCGTCCGTGCGGCAGAATCTGCGACTTCGACGGGTCGCCCAGATCCTTCTGCCGCTGGCAGCCCTCCTCGCCTGCCTCCCGCTGGCCCTCGAAGTGCAGGGAGCCCTCGCATTGCTGCTTCCGATGCCGGCGCTCTTGTGGTGCGCGATGCGCGTCTCGCTGTTCAGCACTTCGCTCCTCGCGGCTGGGTGGAGCGCGTGGGCGCTGATCATGGCGGGCCAGGGGCGGTTGGCCCTGGCCGATCCGGTTCATCTGCTCAGCGAAGGTGTGACCACCAGAATCTCCGTCATCTTGATGGCGCTCTCCCCCATCGCGGTAGCCGTCGCCACGGGCGCACAGCGACGCGCTGAACGTGAACTCCAACGCATCGCCGAATGCGACGCCCTGACCGGAACGCTGAGCCGACATGCGTTCTGGACCCAGTCGCAGGAACTCCTCGACACCCAACACACAGCGCGAAAATCGATCGCCGTCATGATGCTCGATCTCGACCACTTCAAATCGATCAACGACAACCTCGGCCACCTCACCGGAGATTCGGTCCTCGAACAGTTCGGAAACACCCTCCTCGCCACTACCGAAGGGCTGGGACTGTCCGGTCGCCTTGGCGGTGAGGAATTTGCCGTCGCCGCCGCCGACTGCACATTCGAGGAAGCAATTGCCCTGGCAGAACGCATCAGGCAGAGACAGGAGGCGCACTCCCGATCCATCCGCGGCTTCGCCGGAACGGTCAGTATCGGAGTCGCCTGGGTAGATCAGGCAATGGCCGAGATGGACGCTCTGCTCGACATCGCCGACACCGCCATGTACCAGGCGAAACGCGAAGGCCGAAACCTCGTGGTGGCCGTCGATCTGTACATGGCAAGGTGACGTGGGTGCAACTACTCCTGATCCGACACGCGCTCCCCGAACTCGCCGAGGTCACCGAAGGCTTCGCCGATCCCTCACTGACCGACGCCGGTCGCGTGCAGGCACTTCGGCTGCCTGCGGCATTGGCCCCCTACCGGATCACCGGGCTCTTCAGTAGCCCGCAGAAGCGCGCACTCGAGACCGCGGACCCGGTAGCGCAGGCATTGGATCTTCCGGTCACCCAGCTCGAGGGTCTGGCGGAGTACGACTACGAGCAGCCCCACTACATCCCGATGCACGAGGTCTTGGAACGCGCACCGGAAACGTATGCGCGCATCAAGGCCGGATGGCTACCCGAGTCGGTGGACGGCGACACTTTTCGTGCGCGAGTCCTCGGTGCGATCGACGACGTCGTAGCCGCAACCGACAACAACGCCACCGTGGCGATCTTCTGCCACGGCGGCGTCATCAATATCGTTCTGCAGGAACTACTCGGGCTGGAGCGTCCGTTGACCTTCCCGATCGAGTACGTGTCCGTCACGCGAATTCTTGTTTCCCGGGACGGAAGCCGCAGGGTCGGGTCGATCAACGAAACCGGTCACGTACGCAACATGCTTCGCGTGTAGTCACACGTTGTGGCACGCCACCTGATGACCGCCCTGGACGAGACGAAGTTCGGGAACTTCCTCGGCGCAGAGATCCGTGGCCAGCGGGCACCGCGTGCGGAACCGGCAGCCGCTGGGCGGATTGAGCGGCGACGGCAGCTCGATAACCTTCTGCTCGACGTTCTGCGCTGCGGTGACGGTGGCATCAGGATCGGGAATCGACGACAGCAGTAGCTGCGTGTACGGGTGCAGCGCGCGGTTCTGCATGTCTTCTGCGGGAACGATTTCGCAGACGCGGCCCAAGTACATGATCATCACGCGGTCGCTGATGTTCTTCACGACGGCCATGTTGTGCGCGATGAACAGCAAAGACAGCCCGTGACGCTTCTTCGCATCCTCGAGCAGGTTCAGAATCTGCGCCTGCACGGAGACGTCGAGGCTCGAGACCGGCTCGTCACAGATCAGGACCTTGGGGTCCAGCATCAACGCGCGGGCGATGCACACACGCTGGCACTGACCACCCGAGAGTTCCCGCGGGGTCCGGTCCCACACCATGTCCGGGTCCAACCCGACCTCGGCAAGAACCTCGCGTGCCCGAGCTTCGATGGCGGCCTTGTCTTTTCCGCCCCAGATCGACGGACCCTCGGTGATGAGAGCCTTGACCTTGCGACGAGGGTTCAGGGAGGAGATCGGGTCCTGGAAGATCATCTGCAACTGAGTGCGACTGCGACGCAGTTCTTCCGCGCCCAGTGCCGTCATTTCGGTCTCTCCGAGGCGAATGGAGCCCGACGTCGGTGAGGGCAACTGCATGATCGCCCGGCCCGCTGTGGACTTGCCACAGCCGGATTCACCGACAACGCCCAATGTTTCACCCGGAGCGACGGTGAAGCTGATCCCGGACACGGCGTGAACGGTCTGCCCCTTGCCGACGTTGAATTCGACGACCAGGTCCTCGACCGTCAGGGCCGCGTCCACCGTCTCGGGCTTTCTGGTTTCGGTTGCTGCAGTCATCAGACCATCTCCTTCACCGCGAGCGAGAGACCCGCTGCGGTAGTGCCGGCCTTCTCGTTGGCGACCAATGCCGTTGTGCCTTCAGGGGTGTCGACCGGGTAGTGGCACGCGAACGTGTGGCTTTCGGTTGTGTTGTCTCCCAGGCCACCGGGAGCCAGAGCCGGTTCGCCGGTCAGGCAGTCGTCCTGGGCGTACCGGCAGCGAGCGGCGAAGCGGCAACCGGTGATCGGCTTCGTCATGTCCGGCAGTCCACCCGGAATTGTCTGCAGCACTGTGTGCGTCGGCGATTCGAGTCGCGGAATCGCGGCCATAAGCGCTTCGGTGTACGGGTGGCGTGGACGAGTGAACAACTCTTCGGTGGCCGACGTTTCCACGACGGAACCGGCGTACATGACGGCGACACGATCCGACCGACCCGAGACCACACCGAGGTCGTGGCTGATCAGGATGACGGCCATGTTGAGCTTGTCGTTGAGCGAGGCGAGCAGGTCGAGGATCTGCTTCTGCACGGTCACGTCGAGAGCTGTGGTCGGCTCGTCCGCGATCAGCAGTTTCGGCTCGCAGGCCAGGGCCATCGCGATGACCACACGCTGACGCATACCGCCCGAAAGTTCGTGGGGGTACTGATCGAGCCGACGCTTGGGCTCGGGGATACCCACCATCGACAGGAGTTCCGCAGCGCGATCGCGGGCCGCGTCCTTCTTCAGACCCAGGTGGAACTTCAAGGATTCGGTGATGTGGGTACCGATGCGCTTGAACGGATTGAGCGAGGTCATCGGATCCTGGAAGACCATGGCGATCTCGGGTCCCCAGAAGTGCTTCATCTCCGACTTCTTCATGGTCGACATGTCGCGGCCGGCAAACGTCACCGTCCCGCTGATGTCCAGAGCCGGACCCTTCTGCAGCAGACCCATGATGGTGCGTCCGAGAACCGACTTGCCAGAACCGGATTCACCCACGATACCGAGAGTTTCACCGGCGGAAACGTGGATCGAGACACCGTCGACTGCTCGCAACTGGCCACGCGGAGTGGCGAATACGGTCCTGATGTTGTCCGCCTGCAGTAGCGGAACGCCGTTCTGAACTGAAGTGGTCACAGCTTACTCCGATACTTCTCGCCGATGAGGTTGAAGGAGAACACCGTCAGGAAGAGGAAGACGCCGGGAACCAGAACGATGAACGGATGCTTCTCCACGATCCCACCCTGGCCCTCCGCAATCATGTTGCCCCAGGTCGGATCAGGTTGTGCGATACCGAGTCCGAGGAAGCTGAGTGATGCTTCCGCGACGATCAGGCCGGAGACGGCCACCAGGCCGAGCGCGGCGACCGGAACGAGGACGTTGGGAACCAACTCGCGCCAGATGACGCGCCATTTGGTGGCGCCCATGGCCCGCGCGGCAAGCACGAACTCCCGTTGGGCGACGACGATGGTGTTGGCCCTGGCGATTCGAACCATGCTGGGAATGCAGAGAATCGAGAGTGCGAGGGTGATGTTGCGCAGGTTCGACGTGAGCACCGCGGCCAGTGCGATCAACAGCACCAGAGAAGGAATGGCCAGCAGCGAGTTGGTCAGGATTCCGACGACTGCGTCGACCTTGCCGCGGAAGTAACCGGCCATGACGCCGATGGTGCCGCCGATGATCATGCCGATCAGTACGGCGCAGATGGCCACGGTCAAGGATGCCCTGGCACCGAACAAAGCGCGGGCAAGCAGGTCGAGACCGAAGTTGTTGGTACCCAACGGGTGATCGGAGAGCAGGCTCGGCGAGGCGAAGCCCGGCTCGGCCAAGGTCTTGACCGTGTCCTTGTACTCACCGAGCGGCAGCAGCGGTGCGAAGATCGCGGCCAGGATCAGCGCGGCCAGCCAGATGCACGCCAACCAGTACGAGAGATCGAACTGACTGCCCCACTTGGACGTACCGAGCTTGCCGAGACCCTTGAAGAGGAAAACCAGGGCAACGAGCGCGAGCACGATGCGGACGGTCATCATGATGGCCGAACCGAAGAGTGCGGTGCCGAGCAGCGCAACGCCGATCACCGTGAGAATCGATCCGATCAGGACCAGATTCTTGGGCTGTTCCAACGTCTCGACGGGACCGGGAGCCAGCAGGACTGTCTGCTGCCGGTATGTCATCACCTCGGACGGGGCCGGCGACGGGGCCGCTCCGTCTGGCGTCACTTCAGACATGGACACGACGACTCCTCGGGTCAAGATAGGTGTACAGAACATCGATCGCACTGTTGACGAGGACGTAGATGACCGCGATCACGACCACCGCGCCAAGCAGCATCGGCGAATCACCTTGCTGCGCTGCGCGGACGATGAGCGTGCCCATTCCGGGCAACGAGAACAGCGTCTCGACGATCACGGTGCTGCCGATCATGCCGCCGAGAGCCAGACCCATCATCGTGATGAGCGAGAACGACGACGGTCGGAGCGCGTCACTGAAAAGCACTCGCAGCGTGGGCATTCCCTTCGCCTTCGAAGCGAGGATGTAATCCTCACGGAGCGTCGTCACCAGATCGGATCGGAGAACGCGAGTGAACATCGCCATCTCGAGGAGGCTGATGGTGATAGCCGGGAGTATTGCGTGTGAGAGGTTTCCGGAGAGGCTGTCCCCGATGCGCACCCACTGTGATCGCGGGAACCAGCCGAGCCAATTGACGGTGACCATGATCAGCAACAGACCGGCGAGGAAGCTCGGGACGGAAAGAACACCGAACGTCGCGGCGCTGATGACGCGGTCGATGACGCCGCCTTCGTGGTGCGCCGACCAGAGTGCGAGCGGCACGGCGACGACGAGTGCGATGACCAGACCCATCACGGCCAACTGAACGCTGACGGGCAGTGCCGAGCCGATCGCAGTCAGAACGTCCTGCTGCGGGGGAACAAGCGAATTACCGAGGTCGCCCTGGAGAGCGCTGGTCAGCCAGTCCCAATAGCGAACCAGGAGTGGATCGTTGAGCCCGAGCTGCTGCCGAACTTCCTCGTACTCGGCGGGCGTTCGGCCTTCACCTAGAACGGAGACAGCAGGATCGCCGGGGATCAGTGATGCCAGCACGAAGGTTCCGAAGCTGACGATCAGGATCACAATGACGAGCTGGCCCAATTTCTTACCTATTGCGCCGATGTTCATCGATTTCGTCTCCTTCGGACAGCGAGCTCGCAATACACAGCAGTTCCTCTGATTTCAGGTCTTGGTTCAAGCTCTCCAGGACTTCAGGCTCTCTAGGACTTCCAAGCTCCGTCGAAGAGCACGATTCCGTCGAGACTCTGCTCGAGACCGTGAACGTTCTGGTTCCAGACGTCAAGTGCGGCGACGTTGCCCCACACCTGCCACGGGACGGTCTCGTTGGCGCGTTCCTGAATCTGTGCCAGGACTGCCTTCTTGTCGTCGTCGGTGGTTGCGACGCCCAACTTGTCCAGGAGAGCGTCCATTTCGGCGTCGGAGTAGCCGGTGGCGTTGTTACGGCCGCCGGACTTGATGCCCGTGTACAGACGCTCGTAGGGATCGGCCTCGGCGAGGCTCAGTGCTGCGGTGCTCATGTCGTAGTCGTGATCGGCATACATCCGCTTGACCAGATCACCTGCACCGGTGACGTATTCGATCTGAGCGTCGAATCCGACAGCGTTGAGCATTGCCTGGATGGCCAGAGCCGTTGCCTGGGCGGACGGTTCCTGGATGGAGAGGAAGGTGATCTTTCCGTCGTAGCCGTCGGCCTTGGCCTGATCGAGCAGTTCCTTCGCCTTGGCGGGATCGACGCCGATCGGTGCGACGTCGTTGTGCCAGCGCGAGGTGTCCTGGAAGATCTCCTGGCCGGGCAGTCCCTTGCCGTTGTTGACGCGGGTGTTGAGCGTTTCCGGATCGACGGCAAGCGCCATCGCCTGGCGGACACGAACATCCGAGCCCGGGCGACCTGGGGCCATGTTCACGTTGGCGATGTAACCGAGCGACGGGATGTCGACGAAGCCGGGGTAACCCGACTCGATCAGATCCAGGATCGGGGTGAGCGTACGCATGTACGCGGCGTCGATGCCGCCGGTCTTGAGGGCTTCAGCGGTGGGCTGAGCGCCGACGATGCTGATCAGCTTGAGCTTGTCGATGTTCGGTGCGCCGTCGTAGTAGTCGGGGCGAGCAGCCAACAGCAGTTCCTCGTTGGGAGCGAACTTCTCGAGAGTGAACGCGCCGGCACCGATCGGGGTGAACTGATCGCCCTGCTGGGCGCTCGGCGCGACGATCATGCCGGGTCCGGTAGCGAGCATCGACTGGATGCCCGTCCACGGATCAACGAGGTTGAAGACGACGGTCGTCGCGTCGGGGGTGTCGATCGAGGCAACCTTGGAAGCCCACAGGCTCGACTGCGGCCCCTTGTTGGTGACGTAGCGGTTGATACTGTCCGCCACTGCCTTGGAATCGAAAGCTGTTCCGTCGCTGAATTTCACACCGTCGCGGAGCTTCAGCGTCCAGGTCTTGCTGTCCGAACTCGCTTCGAGCGACTGGGCGAGCTTGGGCTCGAACTTCTGCCCGATGGGGTCGTAGCGCATGAGCACGTCGTAGATGGCGCTGAGCTCGCTGCCGCCGGTGGCGCCGGCAACCTGAGCCTTCGCGGGATCGAGAGTCGTGACCGCCGAGTAGCCGCTGAACGTCAGCGTGCCGCCCTTGGTGGGAGTGCCGGGGTCGGCCTGCTCGTTGACCATGCCGATCTTCAGCGAGGAACCGGAATCAGCGGATTCGCCGCCGCCATTGCTCGAGCCGTTGTCGGCGCACGACGCCAGGAACATACTTGCGGTGATCGCCAGCGCAGCCGCAGCCAATCTGCGACTTCCGCGGCGGGAACTACGACTCATTCGAATGCCTCCAAGGCGGGGTAAGACCGTGACGTGATGTTGAACACGAAACAGTCTGTGACGGGAGGCACAGAAAATTGGATCGAGTCTCGCTCAGTGGAATCGGTTAAGTTGCAGGCCTCAACGGCCAGGTAAACCGACCCTGGCCAGCGATTACCCTCACCGACATCAGACCAGCCGGTCTAGTCCCGGTCGAGCGTGGCTTCCTCGAGATCGAGCTCTCGAAGTACCTTGCGGAGAACCTCGTCGTCGATCCGGCCGGCATCGCGCTCGGCGATGAACACACCTCGCTCGGCATCGATCATCTCGAGGCGCAGCGAGCGGAAGGCGTTCGACGGGCTCTCCCCCAGATCCTCGTCGCTGCGTCCCAGTCGCTCCCACGCCGAGTTCGCGCGGTGGGTGTTCCAGCTCCGCAAAATGTCCGCGGCGCGATTGCGGACCTGAGGGACGTCGTCGGCGTCTGCTCCGACCAATTCGTCCAACCGGGCCGCAGCAGCGCGTGCAGCCTTGTCCTGAGCCGCAGCCTCGGCGCGTGCGTCGGACTGCTCCTCGTCTCCTTGCACACCGAGGACACGGATGACCCACGGCAATGTCAGGCCGTGCAGCAGCAGCGTGCCGACCACGACGACAAACGTCAGGAACAGGATCAGCGAACGGCCCGGGAAGTCTTCACCACTGTTGACCGTCAACGGAATCGCGAAGGCAGCAGCCAGCGACACGACCCCTCGCATACCGGCCCACGACACGACGAACACTGCCCGCGCCGAAATCTCCGGCTCCCTCGCTCGGATACGGGGCGACAGCCAACGCGGTACATACGTGAACGGGAACACCCAGGCGATCCGCACCACCACGACGGTCACGAGCACGGCAATCGACGCCCAGACGACGATCGAGGTGCTGTACCCCTGCAATCCGTTGACAACACTGGGCAATTGGAGCCCGATCAACAGGAAGACGAACGATTCCAGGATCAGGTCGACGGCCTTCCACACTGCAGTGTCCTGCAAGCGCGTCGCATAACTCGCGCGGGTCGAGCGCTGGCCGAGGAACAATCCGGCCACGACGACCGCGATGACGCCCGACGCGTGGACCTCTTCTGCAGCCAGGTAGGTGAAGAACGGCACCACCAATCCGATTCCACTCTCCATCACCGGATCCTGCAGTTTGCCGCGAACCTTCGAGATGACAAAGCCCACCGCGAGGCCGATCACCGTTCCACCGACCGCTGCGACGAGGAAGGTCTCGAAGCCGCCGATCAGTGTCGCACCGGTACCCACCGCCGCGGCGAGAGCAACCTTGTAGGCCGTCAGAGCGGTGGCGTCGTTGAGCAGGCTCTCCCCGCCCAGCAGGGTCATGATTCGGCGCGGCAGACCGAGCTTGCGTCCGATTGCACTCGCGGACACCGCGTCCGGCGGCGCCACGATGGCGCCGAGAACCAGTGCGGCCGCAATCGAGAACTCCGGCACGATCAGGTAGGCGACAAAGCCCACCGCTGCCGTCGTCGCCAGGGGCAGCCCCACTGCGAGAAATCCGATCGGACGCAGATTGGACCGCAGTGCCAGGTATGAACTGTCCAGCGCCGCCGAGTAGAGAAGTGGAGGCAACACGACGAACAGGACGAGGTCCGGATCGAGCTCCAACTCCGGAACACCTGGTATCTGGCAGGCGATCAAACCGACCAGGACAAGGATCAGCGGCGAAGACAATCCGAACCTTCGCGCGACCGCCGCCACCAGCAACGCCGCTACTACAACCCCCAGTAATATGCCGTTCACTCTGGCAGCATGCAGTATGGAAGGCGATGAAGAAAATCCTGAAGCGAGCAGCAGCTCGCACACAGCAGCCCGCACCCGCTCCGACCGGTTGCGAGGAACTAACCAATGCGCCCGAAACGGACCCGGCGGCGCTGACGCCCGGCGTCTGCCAGGAGTGCGCCGAGTTGGGCGAGGATAACTGGTCTCACCTGCGCATGTGCCTGTCCTGCGGCCACGTCGGGTGCTGCGATTCCAGCCCCCATCAGCACGCGACCAACCACTATCGCGACACCGCGCACCCGATCATGCGCTCGCACGAGCCCGGCGAATCCTGGCGCTGGTGCTACGTCCACGATCTGATGGATTGAGCGCGCACGACTCGCATTGTGCTGCGCATAGTGCCCACCTCGCACGGCGCACAGGGCCCGGTGTTGCGCACATTGCTCAATCCACTGGGTAGCTATTGCCCAATCTGTATGCCGATGATGGACTTTGACGCAGAATCTGCACAACAGATCGACAGGTGCGGCTGGACTTTGCCGCGCCGAACGGTTCGGCCTCAGGAAGTCCTGCCAAACATCACAACCACATCGTCGGCCCCATGATCTGGGGTACAGGCGGTGTGGCGATCGATGTCAACTATTGAAGGCAGGACCGGCCGTGAACAGCCCCAGCATCAACCAGAACGCTCCCGATCCACTGGCGGAGATCGAGAAGCGTGTTCTGTGGTTGTCGACCGCGATGATCCATCACGCCAACCGTGTCCGTCCGAATCCCAGTGGGCTCAAAGTCGGCGGCCACCAGGCCTCGTGCGCGTCGATGGTCTCGATCATGACGTCGCTGTGGTTCGGCCAACTTCGTTCCGGCGACCGGGTTTCCGTCAAGCCGCACGCGGCTCCGGTGCTCCACGGCATCAACTATCTGCTCGGTGAACTCGAGGAGTCGTACCTGACAACGCTGCGCGAGTTCGGGGGCCTGCAGAGCTACCCGAGTCGATCAAAAGATCCTGATCCGGTGGACTATTCGACCGGATCGGTGGGAATCGGTGCGACGGCTCCCATCTGGGGCGCCATCGCACGCCGATACGTCGACGCCTCCCTCGGCGGCGCCGGAACCGGGCGTCAGTACTCCCTTGTCGGTGACGCCGAACTCGACGAGGGCGCTGTGTGGGAAGCAGTTCTCGATCATTCGGTTGCCGAACTGGGTGAGATCGTGTGGATCGTCGACCTCAACCGCCAATCACTCGACCGGGTGGTGCCGAACATCGCGGCAACCCGCCTGGAGCGCATGTTCTCGGGCGCCGGCTGGCAGGTCATCACCGTGAAATTCGGCGCGCTCCTGGAATCACTTTTCACCCGGCCGGGCGGCACCGCGTTGCGCGAACGAATCCTGGACATGCCGAATCCGGAGTATCAGCGTCTGCTGCGATGCACGGCCGACGAGGTCCGTCTGAGGCTGCCCGGCGACGCGGCGGACGCCGACGCGATCACGTCGCTGATCAACGACCTCGACGACGCCACGGTGCTCGAGGCCATCCGCAATCTCGGTGGCCACGACCTCGACGCTCTGCGAGAGGCGTACGCGCAGATCGACGACACCCGCCCCACCGTGATCATCGCGTACACGATCAAGGGCCGGGGCCTGCCGACGCAGGGCCATCCGCAGAACCACTCGTCGCTGCTCACCACCGAGCAGTACGAGATTCTGGCGGCGGAACTCGGCATGGATCCGTCGAAGCCCTGGGAACGGTTCGAGGCGGACGGCCCGTCCGGCCGCATCTGCGCCGAAACCGCTGGGCGCCTGGCTCGCCCGAAGGTGGAGCATCTGGTGCCCCCGGCAGTTCCGGCGGACATCGGCCGTACCCCCTCCGGCACATCCACCACTCAGGCAGCTCTCGGTCGGGTGCTACTCGACCTGAGCCGAGAGGCGCCGGACGCCGCGAAACGTGTTGTCACACTGAGCCCGGACGTCAGTTCCACCACCAACCTGGCAGGGTGGCTGAACAAGGTCGGGGTCTGGTCCCCCAACGAGCGGCACAACTGGTTTGCCGACGACGCCGAAACGATCATGCACTGGCGTGAGAAGCCCACCGGTCAGCACATGGAACTCGGTATCGCCGAGACCAACCTGGTCGGGCTGATGGGCGAACTCGGTGCAACCTGGAGTCGCTGGGGCCAGCCGCTCTTCCCGATCGGCGTGATGTACGACCCCTTCATCGAGCGGGCTCTCGAACCGTGGTCGTACGGCATCTACGCCGGTGGACAGTCGATCATGGTCGGCACTCCGTCGGGCGTCACCCTGGCAGCCGAAGGCGGTGCGCACCAGTCGATCAAGACTCCGTCCATCGGACTCGAACAGCCGGGGTGCGTCAGTTTCGAACCGGCATTCGCCGTCGACGTGGAGTGGACGCTCCTCGACAGCATCGGACGCCTCGGCCGACCAGACGGCAGCTCGTCGTATCTGCGTCTGTCGACCCGTCCGGTCGATCAGGCCTTGGCCGCGGTGCCGACCGATCCGGCTGCGCGAGAACGCCGTCGACGTCAGGTGGTGGCCGGCGCGTACACGCTGCGGCACAACCCTGATCCGGCCATCACCCTGGTCGGTATGGGTGCCACCGTCACCGAAACACTTGTCGCCGCCGAAAGACTGGGCGAGCAAGGTATTTCCGCCGATGTCGTGTGCGTGACCAGCCCCGGCTTGCTCTTCGAAGCACTCCAGTCTCGGCGCGGTCTCGCGGACGGTCCGTCATGGATCCTGGATCAGGTCTTTCCGAGTAGCCGGTCCGCGCCGATGGTCACCGTTCTCGACGGGCACCCGCACACCCTCGCGTTCCTGACGGGAATCAACAACGTTCCGGGGGCTGCGCTCGGAGTGAGCCGGTTCGGTCAGGTCGGTTCACTCGAAGACGTCTACCGGTACCACGGACTCGACTCCGACAGCATCGTCCGCGCTGCCCTCGATCTCACTTCTTGACCAATCACACTCTCCGATGCCGAGAAGCGTCCCCGCAGGGACGCTTCTCGGGTTTGGTCACTTCTTCAGGTGTCTAGTTCTTCCAGGCCTTGTCGAAGAACATGATTCCGTCCAGGCTCTGCTGAATGCCGTGGACGTTCTGTCCCCACACACCGAGCCACGGAGTGTTGCCGTAAACCTGCCACGGCACAACCTCATTGGCGCGCTCCTGAATCTTGGCGAGCACCTCGATCTTCGCGTCGTTCGACGTCGCTACACCCAGCTGGTCGAGCAGCGTATCCATCTCGGGGTCGGAGAAACTCGCGGCGTTGTTTCGCCCACCGGTCTTGAGATTCGAGTACAGACGCTCGAAGGGATCGGCTTCCGCGAGGTTGGCGGAACCTGTTGCCATGTCGAAGTCGCGGTCGGCGTACAAACGCTTGACGACGTCGGCAACCGAGTTGACGTACTCGATCTGGAAATCGAAACCGACGGCGTTGGCCATCGACTGCAGAGCCAGAGCCATCGCCTGCGCCGAATTCTCCTGCAGCGTCAGGTATGTGATCTTGCCGTCGAAACCGTCGGCCTTGGCCTCGTCGAGAAACTGCTTCGCCTTGGCGGTGTCTACGCCGATCGGAGCGACGTCGTTGTGCCAGCGAGAGGTGTCCTGGAAGATGACCTGGCCGGGTAGACCCTTACCTTCGTTGAGTCGGTTGTCGAGAGCGACGGGATCGGTCGCGAGCGCCAATGCCTGACGCACCCGCACGTCGGCACCGGGACGACCGGGAGCCGTGTTGACGAGCGAGAGGTACGACAGCGACGGGATGTCGACGAAGCCTGGGTAGCCGGAGTCGATCAGATCCAGGACGTTCGGAAGCGAACGCATGTACGCGACGTCGGTGCCGCCGCTCTTGAGGGATTCGGTGGTGGACTGTGAACCGACGATGCTGATCAACCGCAGCTTGTCCACGTTCGGGGCACCGTCGAAGTAGTCTTCCCGAGCGTCGAGGATCAATTCCTCGTTGGGAGCGAACTTCTCGAGGGTGAACGCGCCCGCGCCGATCGGGGTGAACTGATCGCCCTGCTGGGCGCTCGGCGCGACGATCATGCCGGGTCCGGTGGAGAGCAGTGACTCGATACCGGTCCACGGGTCGACAAGATTGAAGACGACCGTCGACGCGTCCGGGGTGTCGACCGACGCAACCTTCGACGCGTACAGGCTCGACTGCGGCCCCTTGTTGGTGACGTAGCGATTGAGGCTCGCCGAAACGGCCGCCGAATCCACCGGAGTCCCGTCGCTGAACTTCACACCGTCGCGCAGTTCGAGAGTCCACGTCTTGAAATCGGAACTCGGTTCCATCGACTCCGCGAGTTTCGGAACAAATTCCTTCGACGCCGGGTCGTAGCGCAGCAAGGTGTCGTAGATGGCGCCCAGCTCCGAACCGGCGACCGAACCGGCGATCTGCGTCTTCGCGGGGTCGAGATTCGTGACAGCGGAATACCCGCTGAACGTGAGCGTGCCACCCTTGACCGCGTCACCCTCGTCGGACTGCTCGTTGACCGGGCCGATGGACAACCCTGAACCGGAATCCGGTGCGTCGCCGCTCCCACCCCCGTTCCCGCTGTCAGCGCACGACGAGACGAACAGGCCGGCGGAGACAGCCAGCGCGACGGCGGCAACCTTGCGGTGACCGCGCCGAGAACTGCGACTCATTCAAAACCTCCAGGTCAGAAACTGTGATGTGAAGCATTGTCGAGACAGTTTGTGACGTAAGGCACAGGGATTAGTTGCAGGTCCCGCTCAGTGGAATGTAGCGAGAAGATTGTTCAGTTTTCGAGCGACATTTGCAGGTCGGGCCGTTAGCGAAGGTCAGGAATTCATTCCGATTCGAGTGTCCTCAACGGGTGAACCGCCGGAGCACCGTCGAGGAGTGGGCAGCCGCGGCCAGTGCAACCTGCAGATGTGCGCACTCTAACGACTCGTACGACACGAAGCTCCCTCATCGGATACCTTTCGCAGAGGGGAAGTCAGCTAGAGACACACGCCGCAAACGTACACACGAAAAGGGCAACCAATGGGGCTACTGAAGGACGTCACCGGCTGGCGACGCGGCACGAAGTTGCAGCGTCGACTACGCGACCTCACCGGCACGCTCGTAGTTGTCACCGGTGCAGGCAGCGGCATCGGGCGTGAAACGGCCCTCGCCTTCGCGGCCCAGGGAGCTATCGTCGTCGTCTCCGACATCAACCTCGAAAGCGCGCAGGACACTGCGGCACTCATCAACACACCCACTCAGGCCAGCGGAGCCGAAGCGGTGTTCGGTGGCGGTTCGCACGCCTACCAGGTCGACGTGTCCGACGAACAGGCCGTGATCCGATTCGCGGAGACAGTCGCGGCGCATCACGGCGTGCCGGACGTCGTCGTCAACAACGCTGGAATCGGGTTCTCCGGGACATTCGCCGACACCGAGCAGCGCCAGTTCGAGCGCGTCATGGACATCAACTTCTGGGGAGTTGTCTACGGCTGCCGGGCATTCACCCCGATGATGATCGCCCGGGGAACCGGCGGACACGTCGTCAACCTGTCCTCGGCCGCCGCCTACACGCCACAGAAGGCACTCACCGCGTATTCGACAAGCAAGGCAGCGGTATTCATGCTCTCGGATTGCCTAAGGGCAGAGCTACTTCCACACGGCATCGGCGTCAGCACCATCTGCCCCGGCCTCGTGCACACGAACATCCTCAAGACCACCGAGTTCGCCGGGACCACCGCCGAAGAACAACTCGAAAATCAAACCAAGGTCGACAACTTCTACCGCAAACGAAACTTCACCCCCGACCGGGTGGCCAGTGCCATCGTGAAAGCAGTTCGCACGAACAAGGCCGTGGTGCCCGTGACCGTCGAAGCCAAGCTCGGACGCACGATCAGCCGGTTGTCTCCCGGGTCGATGCGCGTCGGAGCTCGGTTCGAGATCTAGGTCAGCTTCCGAAACTCAGGCTGCCCGTGAAACCCTGCTGCACATCGGCTTCCGAACGGGGAAGAACCTCGTAGGTGCTGGCGTACTGGCCGCTGAAGCCGGTGACGGTGATCGGGCGTCCGACTGCAATGGCGTCGACGTCGATTCCGGTCTGGGTGTTGACGAAGATGACGGTGTTTCCGTCGACGCCGGACACCAGGATCTTGTGGCCGTACGGCAGATCGTCGACGACGGGTCCGCTCACGATCCCGGACACCGTCACGAGACGGCCTTCGCTGCCCTCACCGATTGCATTGAGGGGCAATCGCGCCGGGCTGATCTGGGTGGTCGTGCCGATTACCTCGACGGCAGTCGGGCGGACGACGAGCAGGCCTTCCTGATCCGCGAGGACTCCGGTGACCTGAACCTGATCGCCGAGAGCAATCCCGGAGTTGTTCGGATCGCTGATGTAAATGCCCGAATTGCCGCTCTGGAGACCAAAGCCCTTGTCGTAGAAGCTGGATTCGAACACTCCGGACGGCGTAGTCGCGGTTCCGACGACGGTGACCGTCGTTCCGATGGCCTGCGCACGGGCTGCCGCGATGGAGTCCGCGGACACCTCACCGACAACTGCTGCCGGCTCCGCCGTTGCTGCGGTGCCGACAAACATGGTGGCTGCGGCAGCAACTGCCAGTGCCGTCACACCTCGACGCAGGACCGGACCGGCAAGAACGCTGTCTCGAAACATGTTTGAGGACTCCCCTGTGATTTCGTGGCCGCGCAGGTCCTCCTGATGGAGTGCCGCCTTCGCCCACCCTGAGGCACAGGTTATTACAGGTCGGACGCCGCAGCGGTGGTGACATTCCGTCACCACCGCTGCGTCTAGGCATCCGAGTTTCTAGGAACCGGAGCTTCCGGACGAACCGCTCGAGCCACTGGAACCACTGGATCCTGTTCCGCCACCGAGATCGTCGAGAGGATCGCTACCGGTGAGCCCGCCCGGATACAGGTAGGCGTCGGAGATCGTGCTGAGCGAGGTTCCGGAAGTGGCCGGCACCTTTGCTCGCCAGTTGACGATCGGATTCAGCACTCCGAACGGTCCGCAACCACTGGCAGCGGGCAGCGCGAAGCCGGTGGCCTCGTTCCCGACCGGGCTCACCTTCAGCGCAGTCGACGGAAGCACCGTGTAGGTCGGTACTACTGACGGGTCAGGCGCGAGACGGAGATTCACCGGTGCCGCCGCGGAACCCAGGTAGCAGTTGTCACCGAGGAACGCGTTGTTGATCTTCATCCGCACCGGGATGCTCAGATCCATGTCGGTGATGATTCCGTTGAGGGTCGGCGCAGCCGTTGCCTCCACCTCGGCCGTTACTGCGGCCAGGCCGAAGAGATTGCCGAACGGAAGATCGATTCCCAGAACGCCGCCGGGAACCGTCAGCGGCTTGGAGTAGACACCGTTGTGTCCGTCGTCGCGCGGGAGAAGAACGGTGGACTCACCTTCACCGGAGCCGGCCTCGGCGGCAATGATCATGTCGCCTTTTCCGATCGGGAGGTTGAAGCCGTTGTTGTCGAAGGTTCCGCTCTGAACCACTACCGACACACAGGATTCGGCAGTAGCCGGACACACTGCGGCGCCCGGTACCGAATTGTCGACCGGGTCCTGAGCCGAGGCCATCGGCGCTGCAAAAGCCAGCACTGCACCTGCGGTACCTGCAATAACGGCCACGCGCGTGCCGAGACGTCTGTTGCCGTTCTTGTGAGATTTCTGCACTGATTTCTCCCTGCCGTTTATGTGATGGGGGACGAAACTCGCAGTCATTGCTTGTGTTTCGACCGCCGCCGACAAGGTCTTGCGGTGTGCTCCTACTCACAAGTAACAACTGAACAGATGTATATCACAGGACTTCGACTTAAAAACAGGGCAAAAGGGAGTTTCCTTAAAACGGACAAACTAAGCGGTACGGTGTGTAACACTCACGGGTGATGAACACGAACAGACTGGTCCTCTGCGTCGCGGCAGCGGGCCTACTCCTCAGCGGCTGCAGCAGCCAATCCGACAGCAACGCAGCGGAATCCACATCTGCTGCCACCAGCACCACGGTGGCGGCAACGTCGAGTTCGACTGCTCCCAGTTCGCTCCCCGAATTGCCGACCAGCCCACTCGCCGAACCTGCGGAAGCAGCGCCGAGCGTCGTCGAATCGACGCCCCCGCAGGTGTCGCTTCCGGTAGCGCCACCGGTAGCGCCACCGGCGAACGCACCGATCGACGCACGCTCACCGGACGAGATCGTCGCGAACGCAGGCGAGAAGGGACAGCGGTACATCGCTGCACTACGTCTGGCCGGGATCCCGCCCGCCGGAATGGATTCCGCCGAGATCCTCTACGCCGACGGCACCTGCAAGGCTCTGGCCGACGGCATGCCGCGGTCCGAGGTGCTGGCGGAGTTCAACTCCGTCGGCGAGGTGTACTCACAGATCACGCCGATGTCTTCGCAGCGGATCGCCGAGATCTACGTCGACACCGCGGAGCAGACGTACTGCTGATCAGGCTTTGCCGGCCAACCAGTTGTGCAGCCAGGATGTAGCCGAATTGCCTGCGCCGTCAACAACGTAACGCGTGTAGTCGGTGTGAACCTGCGAGCCGTAGAAGGCGACCAGTTGATCGACGCGCCGCGAGTTCGCGCCTGGATCGAGCTGAGCCATCAGTGCGGGGAGTCCGCCTGCAGTGACCAGATCGTTCACGATCACGGCGGCCTCGTCGCGAAGCGAGAGAGCGTTTGCCGGAGTGGGGTCGGAAACCTGAGCCATGAACCCGGCCAGACGCATCACGAAATCGTCCTTGGGCGTCGAGCAGTACAGATCACCGACGGCGCACAGCGTCACCGTTTTGCCTGACAGCCAACCGAATCCACCGATGCGAGCGCCGCTGGCTCCGTTGCCTCCGACAGCAGGTCCGATCAGGACGTCTGACTCGGAGCGGCGGGGATCGGACAGGAGGCCGACGCCCTCGACGCGAGTCGGGGGAACAACGCCGATGCCGGTTCCGATCTCGGCTGCGAGATCGCCTGCCGCGTCGGCGCCCTGGCTGTATCCGACGATCGCGAAGCGGGTGTCACCGCACGAGGCGGCCATCGCGGCGATCATGCCGCGGGCGTTGTCGACTGCCTGCTGCTTCGACTTGGCGTAGACGTTGGACTCCCACGGGAAGGCCGTTGCCGAGTACGTGACGTAATCGGTGCGTACGGAACCGGGAAGGCCGTTGGTGACCGGGGCAAGCATGCCGGCACCGGGAGAAGTACCCGAAGGCTCCCAGGTTCCAGGAATGGCCACGACGTACAGACCGGGGCAGGGATCAGCCGACGCCACGGGAGAACTGACAACCGGTACCACTACTGCCGCAGCTAGTGCCGACAACACCGCAACGAGACGCCTCGCACGCATGAAACTCCCCTGATTTAACTTAAGCAACCCATACACCACTATCGATGCTCCGGAATCATACTGTCTGGGCGTTGTGTCTGTCCGATGCACGATTGATGAAGGTTTGTTACAGATCGTGCGAACTACTTGCAGAAACAAAGCCGCACCCCACCGAATGCGATGGGGTGCGGCTTTGTAAGAGCCTCTAGCGCTGCGGAGCCGCTGTCGGGTGGATCGGTGACGGAAGGGCGGTGACACCCTCGAGGTAGGTGTCCACAGCGGCTGCTGCGGAACGTCCCTCGGCGATGGCCCAGACGATTAGGGACTGACCGCGGCCCATGTCACCGGCCACGAACACGCCGTCGACGTTGGTGTTCCACTTCGACGTGCGGGCGACGTTGCCGCGCTCGTTCAAGTCGACACCGAGATCGGTGAGCAGACCCGGCTTCTCGGGGCCGACGAAGCCCATTGCCAGGAGCACGAGATCGGCTTCGAGCTCGAAGTCCGAGCCCTCGACCTTCTCGAAACGACCCGACTTCATCTCGACCTCGTGAGCCTTGAGTCCGGTGACCTTGCCGTTTTCACCGACGAAGTTCTCGGTGTTGACGGAGAACAGACGCTCGCCGCCTTCCTCGTGAGCCGAAGCCACGCGGAACATGAGCGGGTACGTCGGCCACGGAGTCTGCTCGGCGCGAGTCTCCGGGGGACGCGGCATGATCTCGAACTGGTGCACGCTGGCTGCGCCCTGACGGTGCGAGGTACCGAGGCAGTCCGCGCCGGTGTCGCCGCCGCCGATGATGACAACCTTCTTGCCCTCAGCGGTGATGGTGGGAGCGTCGAGGTCACCCAACTGCACACGGTTGGCGATCGGCAGGAACTCCATCGCCTGGTGGATGCCGTCCAGTTCGCGGCCCGGGATCGGCAGATCGCGAGCTGCGGTGGCGCCGCCGGCCAGAACCACTGCGTCGAACTGCTCGCGCAGCTCGTCCGCGGTGATGTCCACGCCGACATTGACGTTGGTCTTGAAGACGGTGCCTTCGGCTTCCATCTGCTCGAGACGGCGGTCGATGTGCCGCTTCTCCATCTTGAACTCGGGGATGCCGTAGCGCAGCAGGCCGCCGATGCGGTCTGCCCGCTCGAAGACCGTAACTGCGTGACCGGCGCGGGTCAGCTGCTGCGCTGCAGCCAGACCGGCCGGACCACTGCCGACAACTGCGACCCTCTTGTTGGTGGCGTGCGCGGCGCGAACCGGCTTGACCCACCCTTCGTCGAAGGCCTTGTCGATGATCTCGACCTCGACCTGCTTGATGGTGACCGGATCCTGGTTGATGCCCAGGACACAGGAAGCCTCACAGGGTGCGGGGCACAGACGACCGGTGAACTCCGGGAAGTTGTTGGTCGCGTGCAGACGCTCGATGGCGTCGTGCCAGTGGTCCTTGAAGACCAGGTCGTTCCACTCGGGGATCAAGTTTCCGAGAGGGCAACCGTTGTGGCAGAAAGGAATTCCGCAGTCCATGCAACGGCTGGCCTGGGTCTGGAGGGTTTCCTTCGGGAACTCCTCGTAGACCTCTTTCCAGTCGAGCAGGCGCAACGGCACCGGCCGGCGAACCGGAAGTTCGCGCGACGTGTGCTTCAGGAAGCCGCTTGGATCACCCACGAGCTGCCTCCATAACTGCCTCGTCCACGTTCTTGCCATCCTTCTCTGCGGCCGCGATGGCCAAAAGAACCTTCTTGTAGTCGCGGGGCATCACCTTTGCGAAGTGACCCACCTGCTGCGACCAGTCGCCGAGGATGCGCGTGGCAACCTCGGAGCCGGTTTCGTCGCGATGACGTTCGATGACGCTCTTCAACCAGGTGAAGTCGTCGCCCGAAAGATCCTCGAGGTCCACCAGTTCGGTGTTGAGGTTCTTCTCGAATGCCTTGTCGGGGTTGTAGATGTACGCGACGCCACCGGACATGCCGGCGCCGAAGTTACGTCCGGTGGCTCCGAGGATGACCACCTTTCCACCCGTCATGTACTCGCAACCATGATCGCCCACACCCTCGACGACGGCAGTGGCGCCGGAGTTACGGACTGCGAAGCGTTCGCCGACGACACCGCGAAGCAGAGCCTCGCCGCTGGTGGCGCCGAACAGGATGACGTTGCCACCGATGATGTTGTCCTCGGCGACAAAGCCTTCCGCTGCATCGAGCGGCGGGCGTACGACGATGCGTCCACCCGAGAGGCCCTTGCCGACGAAGTCGTTGGCGTCGCCGTGCAGGCGCAGGGTCATACCGCTGGGCACGAAAGCACCGAAGCTGTTACCGGCGGAACCGGTGAACGTGATGTCGATGGTGCCCTCGGGCAAGCCCTCTCCACCGAACGCCTTGGTGACCTCGTGGCCGAGCATGGTGCCGACCGTGCGGTTGACGTTGGTGATCGCGGACTCGAACGAGACCGCCTCACCCTTGTCGAGTGCGTTGCGGGCCGAGACGATCAACTGCTGATCGAGCGCCTTGTCGAGACCGTGATCCTGCGTACCGGTGCAGTGGACGTCCTGGTCCATGAACGCGGACTCGACCTGGGTCAGGATCGGCGACAGATCGAGATTGCCTGCCTTGCTTCCCTTCCAGTGATCGAGAGCGCGCGTGGTGTCCAGCATGTCGACCTGGCCGACGGCTTCGAGCAGCGTGCGGAAACCGAGTTCCGCGAGAAGCTCGCGAACCTCTTCGGCGATGAACATGAAGAAGTTCTCGACGAATTCCGGCTTGCCACTGAAACGCTGACGCAGCAACGGGTTCTGCGTCGCGACACCGACGGGGCAGGTGTCGAGATGGCAGACGCGCATCATGATGCAGCCCGAGACCACCAGCGGTGCGGTGGCGAAACCGAACTCCTCGCCGCCGAGCAGGGCAGCAACGACGACGTCGCGACCCGTCTTGAGCTGGCCGTCGACCTGCACGACGATGCGGTCACGGAGACCGTTGAGCAGCAACGTCTGCTGGGTCTCGGCGAGGCCGAGCTCCCACGGTGCGCCCGCGTGCTTGACGGAGGTCAGCGGGGTGGCACCGGTGCCACCGTCGTGACCGGAGATCAGAACGACGTCGGCATGTGCCTTGGAGACACCGGCCGCGACGGTTCCGACGCCGACCTCGGAGACCAGCTTCACGTGGATGCGGGCCTGCGGGTTGGCGTTCTTCAGGTCGTGGATCAGCTGAGCGAGATCCTCGATCGAGTAGATGTCGTGGTGCGGCGGCGGCGAAATCAGGCCGACGCCAGGCGTGGAGTGCCGAACCTCGGCCACCCACGGGTACACCTTGTGAGCCGGAAGCTGGCCGCCCTCACCGGGCTTGGCTCCCTGCGCCATCTTGATCTGGATGTCGGTGCAGTTGCTCAGGTAGTGCGAGGTGACACCGAAGCGTCCCGACGCGACCTGCTTGATGGCACTGCGTCGCAGATCGCCGTTCTCGTCCGGCGTGAAGCGCGACGGATGTTCGCCGCCCTCACCGGAATTGGAGCGGGCGCCCAGACGGTTCATCGCGATGGCGAGAGTCTCGTGAGCCTCGGCGGAGATGGAGCCGTAGCTCATCGCACCCGTCGAGAAACGCTTGACGATCTCGCTGGCCGGCTCGACCTCGTCGATCGAGATCGACGGCCGCTTGCCGATGTTGAAGTCGAACAGACCACGCAGAGCGGCAAGGCGCTCCGACTGGTCGTTGACCATGGTCGTGTACTCCTTGAACACCTCGTACTGACCTGTGCGAGTTGCGTGCTGGAGCTTGAAGACCGTATCCGGGTTGAACAGGTGGTACTCGCCTTCACGACGCCACTGGTACTCGCCGCCGACCTCGAGCTCGCGGTGAGCGCGCTCTTCGGGGCGATCGAGGTACGCGATGCGGTGACGTGCTTCGACGTCGGCTGCGATCTGGTCGAGGCCGATGCCACCGAGCTGCGACTGCAGACCGGTGAAGTACTCGTCCGTCAGCTCCTGCGAGAGGCCGATGACCTGGAACAGCTGAGCACCGGTGTACGACGCGAGCGTCGAGATGCCCATCTTGGACATCACCTTCAGGACACCCTTGCCGGCTGCCTTGATGTAGTTCGCGATGCCCTTCTCGAGGGTCAGGCCCTCGAGTTCCTTGTTCTGCAGGAACTCGTCGATAGTCTCGAAAGCCATGTACGGGTTGACCGCTGCGGCACCGAAGCCGATGAGGAGCGCCATGTGGTGCACCTCGCGGGCGTCGCCGGCCTCGACGATGAGGCCGACCTTGGTGCGCGACTTCTCACGAACCAGGTGGTGGTGCACGGCTGAGGTGAGGAGCAGCGACGGGATCGGCGCGTAATCCTCGGTGGACTCGCGGTCCGAGAGCACGACGATGCGTGCGCCACCCTCGATTGCCTGCGAGACCTGGTACTTGATGCCCTCGAGCGCACGACGGATACCGTCGCCGCCTTCCTTGACGGGGTACAGGCCGCGGATCACGACACTGCGGAAGCCCGGGAATTCGCCGTCGTCGTTGACGTGAACGAGCTTCGACAGATCGTCGTTGTGCAGGATCGGCTGCGGGAGCGCAATCTGCTTGCAGGAGTCCGCATTCGGGTGCAGCAGGTCGCCCTCGGGGCCGATGGTCGCGCCGAGGCTGGTGACAACCTCTTCACGAATCGCGTCGAGAGGCGGGTTGGTGACCTGAGCGAAGAGCTGCGAGAAGTAGTCGAACAGCATCCGGGGACGTGACGAGAGCACGGCGATCGGAGTGTCGGTACCCATCGAGCCCAGTGCCTCGGCACCGGAGAGTGCCATCGGCTTGACCAGCAGGTTGACCTCTTCGCTGGTGAAACCGAAGAGCTGCTGACGCAGCACGACGCGCTCGTGCGACATGTATGTGTACGGGCGGTCCGGCAGGTCGTCCATGTGGATCAGACCTTCGTCGATCCACTGCTGGTACGGGTGCTCGGCAGCGAGTTCGGACTTGAGTTCGTCGTCGCTGATGACCCGGCCCTGCGCGGTGTCCACGAGGAACATGCGGCCGGGCTGGAGGCGGACCTTGCGGACCACGGTGGACGGATCGATCGGCAGAACGCCGACCTCCGACGCCATGACGACGAGGCCGTCTTCGGTGATCCACAGACGCGACGGACGCAGACCGTTACGGTCCAGCACGGCGCCGATGACGGTGCCGTCGGTGAAGCACACCGACGCCGGTCCGTCCCAGGGCTCCATGAGAGCCGAGTGGTACTCGTAGAACGCCCGACGAGCGGGGTCCATGCTCTCGTGCTTCTCCCAGGCTTCGGGGATCATCATGAGAACTGCGTGCGGCAGGCTGCGGCCGGCGAGGTGCAGCATCTCGAGCACCTCGTCGAAACGAGCGGTGTCGCTGGCGCCCTGGGTGCAGATCGGGAAGATCTTGTCCAGGTTCTCGCGGCCACCGAAGACGTCGCTGTCGATGAGGGACTCGCGAGCGCGCATCCAGTTCTCGTTGCCGGTGACTGTGTTGATCTCACCGTTGTGAGCGACCCGGCGGAACGGGTGCGCCAGCGGCCACGACGGGAACGTGTTGGTGGAGAAGCGCGAGTGGACGAGTCCGAGTGCGCTCTCGACACGATCGTCCTGCAGGTCGAGGTAGAAACCCTTGAGCTGCGGGGTGGTGAGCATGCCCTTGTAGACGAACGTCTGGCCGGACAGGCTGGGGAAGTACACGGTCTCGCTACCCGGGCCACCCTTGCCGGCGCCTTCGGAGCCGAGTTCGTGCTCGGTGCGCTTACGCACCACGTATGCACGACGCTCGAGATCCATGCCGGTGTACTTGTCACCCTCGGAGCCGATGAAGATCTGACGGAACGTCGGCATCGCGTCGCGCGCCAATGCGCCAAGCGATGAGTCGTCGGTTCCGACCTCGCGCCAGCCGAGAACCTTCAGGCCCTCTTCGACGACGATCTTCTCGACTGCAGCAGCAGCCTCGTGTGCATCGGCGTCGCCCTGCGGGAGGAATGCGATACCGGTTGCGTACGCGCCTTCGGCGGGCAGCGCGAAGTCCACGACAGCTCGGAAGAACTTGTCGGGAACCTGCAGCAGAATGCCCGCACCGTCACCCGTGTTGGGTTCTGATCCGGCAGCGCCGCGATGCTCGAGGTTGACCAGAGCGGTGATCGCCTTTTCGACGATGTCCCTGCTGCGGCGACCATGCATGTCGACAACAAATGCGACTCCACAGGAGTCGTGCTCATTGGACGGGTGATAGAGGCCCTGGGGGCCTGGAAGTTGCTTCATACCCAGCCTTCGTATGCCATAAAGATGCACCGACGACCAGCAGCGCTGATGGCCATCAACTTGCAATGCAAGTCCTTCAAAGCACCGACACGACGATGTGTTCGGTACCACCGAAGTAGCCGCCCTGCGCAGACGCGATGGTGTGCGTTCTGGCACCCGGCGACGTGAGTCTTCGGTCGGTTGAAACTTTTGTGAGTCAACCGTGTAACGAAAACGATAATTCAGAACCCCGGCACGGGCGCAACTAAGGTAGCCCTATAATTGCTCTGAACTGCGGCGATGCAGGGAGCCAGAAGGCCCCTCGACAGATTTCGGAGCTGCGTCCGTGCAGAGAAGTTCCGATACACAGGATACCGAATCCGCAGGAAACAGGCGCGATGGGCGATGAATGCAACAACTGGCCGCAGCGATAAGAATCAGCTGCGGCCAGTGCGCCTCGAACTGTAACAAAAGTTGATCGATCAACCAAGGTCTAGGCCTGAATTGTTTGCTCGCGGAATGCCATCGCTGTAATTTCCGTAGGCTCACCCTTGAGAAGACGGGTGGCGAAGAGCAAATGACAACAGCAGTAGTGGTGGGCAGTGGCCCCAACGGCCTCGCGGCGGCGATCGAACTCGCCCGCGCCGGAATCGACGTCCATGTCATCGAGGGTGCGGACAAGATCGGCGGCGGTACCCGCAGTAGCGAATACATAGTCGACGGACTCGTCCACGACGATTGCTCCGCCTTCCATCCCACCGCTTTGGCTTCTCCTTACTTCAAGGAACTCGACCGCGAATTCGGGCTCGCCAAGCACGGCCTGACGTGGCTGTGGCCCGAGATCCAACTGGTCCATCCACTCGACGACGGCACCGCCGGGGTTCTGTGGCGCGACATCAACCGGACCGCTGAAGGATTGGGTGCCGACGGTAAGAGGTGGCTCGACGTCTTCGAATACCTCTCCGAGAACTTCGACGAGTTGGTGCAGGACGTCTTCCAGCCGATCGTGCACGTTCCGAAGCACCCGCTGATGCTCGCCCGTTTCGGGACGGGCGCTCTGCTTCCCGCGACGGGTTTCGCGCGAATGTTCAAGACCCCACAGGCGCGGGCGCTGTTCGGTGGCGTCGCGGCGCACATGTTCGGCACGCTGACCCTTCCACTCTCCAGTGCAGTCGGCTCGATGCTCACCGCGGCCGCTCATGCTCACGGTTGGCCTGTCGCGCAGGGTGGTTCGGGCTCAATTGCAGCCGCCCTCGCGTCGATCCTGCGAAGCCTCGGTGGCACCATCGAAACCGGGAACTGGGTCACCAACTACTCCCAGATCGCCGACTACGACATCGTCATGCTCGACATCGCACCCGACGCGGCCGGTCGTCTGCTCGACGGCCGGCAGCCCGACCGCATTGCCCGGGCCTACCGCAAGTTTCGCTACGGCACCGCCGCGTACAAGGTCGACTACGCCGTGCGTGGTGATTCCGACGGAAGCGTCGTGCCGTGGACGAATCCGCATGCCCGGAAGGCCGGCACCCTGCATCTGTCCGGGACGATTTCGCAAACTGCTGCTGTCGAACGTCAGACCGTACGGGGTCAGATGCCGGACAAGCCTTTCATTCTGTTGGGCCAGCAGTTCTTGGCCGACCCTTCCCGTTCCGTCGGAGACATCCATCCCGTATGGGCGTATGCGCATGTGCCGCATGGCTATCCGGGCGACGCGACCGATGTGGTCACGCGTCAGATCGAGCGGTTCGCGCCGGGATTCCGGGACCGGATCATGGGCGTCCACGTGCGCAATGTGCCGCAGATGCAGGCGTACAACCCCAACTACGTGGGCGGCGATATCTCCGCGGGGGCGAACACTGCGCGGCAGATCATCGCGCGCCCCCGGTTCGGACTCGACCCCTATGCCACCGGGGCCCCGGGCGTCTACCTCTGCTCGTCCGCAACTCCCCCGGGTGGCGGGGTCCACGGGATGGGTGGGTTCAATGCCGCGCGGGCGGCCCTGAAGGCGCGGGGTTGAGGCGTCCCCGATGGGGACGACATTTCGGACAAACGCCTTCGGAGGAGTCCCTAACCCAGTCAGCCAACATGGACGAAACAATGATGTACGGCGCCAAGTAGCGACGACAGAGCCACATCCAGAGCCTGGACTCGGGATCCACCAAAATCAGCATTGGGCCTATCAAAGGTCTCGAATCCTAGCTCGCGTGAACTCCTCCCAGATGGTCGAATTCAGTCACCACTTAACGACATGTCACGATTGCTTCCAGTAGATTGCTGAAATTTGTACCAGGGGGGCCGGTGGAAGCACATCCGCGCAGACTGAAGACAGTGTTCCGCAGCGATGTGCGGCCAAACTGTGGCGCGTAGACGCTCCTTCCAAGAAGGGGCTGGCGCGACGATCGGCGACGAAGCGGAGTGCGCTGAGCAAGGCCGCGCCGGCTACGAAGCCACCGACATCAGAACTGAGTGCATAGCGCAGAGCTGGTGACGCAGCAGAACGCGATCACGCGTTCGCGTTTGGTTCGGTGGAGGAAACTCGCGCCCCGTCAGACGCTGGTCCTGAGATTCGTAGTAGTGGCCTTCGTTGTTTCGGGCGTTACCTCGACCGCTTATGCGGTGGGCAATTCGACAGCAGAGTTGATAGCGACATCGATCATTTCGTGGACTCTGTCGATCTTTTTCGCGTGCATCGACCGATATATGAGGCATCAGACGCCGAGGATTGATCGCGCGGAGTTCACCCGAATTGGTCGATGGATGTGGGCGGCCCTGCGGCGCTCGTTGATGTGGCTGGGTTTCGTGACCCCGCGTCCGGAGTCCGGGAAGTCGGCCGTTTATCGAATAGCAGTGTGGGTGCTTTTCGTTCCCGCAGTGCTCGGTGTGGGGCTGTACCTGTTCCTCAAATTCGGGATCGCTGTTGGCGCACGGTGGCCGGTCACAGACGCAGATGAGATCGCGAACAATCAGGAACGCTTCGATCACACCGTCAGAGGCGGCTTGTGCACGGCACTGATTACAGCGTTCTTTACCGCTGCGCTGCCTGAGGAGGTGTTGTATCGATCCGTTGTGCTGGCCGCGCAACGGCGCAAATCGGGCACTTGGATTTCTGTTTCCGTAGTCGCAGTGTTGGCCTTGGCGGTATTCGCTTGGGTTCACATCGGGTTCGGAACAGGCAACGTCGTCTCCGGTTTAGTTGTCGGCACACTGTGTACGGCGATCGCGCTGTACACGCGCTCGTTGTGGCCGGCAATCGTTGTACATGGGGTGTATGACGCAATCATCATGGTCAGTTGGGCTCTTTCCGTCTGACGTGGACGAACCAAACGAACGGGATGTCGGTTATCGCCGATCGACAGCTCCACCGCCCGATCTGCGGTGGAGTCGGCGCTGTATCAGGCAACGAAGCATCTGCGCGTGATCACCGGCGCGGATCTCGCGGCCGTCGTCGCCGGCCAGACCGTCGAACCCGATTCCGCGGAACGGATGGATGTCGTGTTCCCTGTTCCCGGTACGACCGGCGGTTTGTTCGACTGACTTTCCTGCGAGGCGCTGCATTGTGGTTGCGCGGGGAGTTGGCGCAGCGGTTGTTCGGGCTCGATGCCCGAACAAGCGCCACCGCGTACGGGAGTAGCCCCGACTTCTGATTCGAAGTCGGGGCTGCTCTCTTTTGCGTTCAGCTCGCGGGGTTGTCGAAGTCGACGCCGAAGGACTCCGCGACGTCGATGTGTACCGGGGCGAGGACCTCGGCGATCGTGGGCGGGGAACTCCGTTGTGCAGGGCTCCGTCGAGCAGTCGGCGCAGGTTGGTCTGCGCAGGCGTGCAACCGGCGGCTGTGGCAGTGCTCATCACCGCCTCGAAGGCAATTGACGCCGTCGATCCGTCATTGGTGAGGTACGCGCAGTATCCGGTGAGGGTGAGGTCCTGCACGCGCGCGCTGCCACGCACCTGGCACGCGATCGTCGCGAACGCATCAGCGTCGCGCTCACCTTGGGTGAACACTGCCATCTGTGCATTGCGAGCTGACGCGCTGACGTTGGCGCACAGTCCGACACGGGCGGCGAGATCAGCGGTCGGGACCGCGCGGGCACCGATGACCGCTCCGAGTTCGAGGATGGTGATGCGTACGAAGTCGTCGCCCTGGATCCGCTTCGCCTCGTGCGTTGGCGCGGTGGGAGCTTGGGTGGTTTTGGTGAAGCGGTCGATGATTTCTTCGCGGCTACCGTCGGTGGCACGCACGTCCTCGACATAAGCCATGTTGATATCCGAGATGCGGTGATCGGCCGTCGATCCGGTCTCGAAACTGTCGAGGTCCGTCCACCGGGCACCGGCTTCGAGTGACGGGGCGTGCAATGCGCGGGGCACCTCGATTCCTGCGTTGGTGAACGCGTGGCGCACACCGGCAAGGCGACCTCGTCCGCTGCGAGAGCAACGATGATGACGATGTGGCCCTCGCCTGCTTCGCCGCACGGACCAGATGCGCGACGGGGAACCCTGGACTGACGTCCGCGCGGGCGGTCAACGCAACCGTCGTCGCTGACGCTCTCGCGAAGCATGAGCACAGCGATCGAGGACACCGGGACAAACCCGAGCACGGTGGAGATGGATGCGAGAACCTCGGTGGCGCTGGTCAAACGGATGGACTGCATGTCGTTCCCCTCAATGATGACATGTCGTTCCCCTCAGTGATGAAAGCGGCCGGGCCGGGTGCCCCGCCAATTCTTTTCGCCTGCTGGCAAAGGAGAATCGCGTCGGTAATGAGGGGCCGAAGTGCCACCCCTGGGTCGAGAAAAATTTCGACAGGACCCTACGAGTGACGAAAAATTTCTCGGAGCCATCGGCCGGCGCTTGCGCCGCCAGGGGTTTGCGCACAGGTCACCGCCGACGAGAATCGGAAGGCCAGAAGGAGAAAAGATGTTCTTCATCCCGGCGGAGCGCCGCGGAGTTCCAATTAGGGGACACCGAAAGTCGCCAGAAAAACCCACCAGATATTCTCGAATGAGAATTCACACCCCGGTGATATCAGGAAAGATCCGGTAACGAACCAGGCTGTACGTCACGGCCCGAGGCCTTATCCGCCTCACATATTTGCGAGAACAACACATATCATCGAAAGGGCCTCTACATGTCAAAGTTCGTGCGACAGTTCGGCATAACATTTTCCATCACTGCCGCTGCTCTAATCGCTCCGGCAGGATTCGCCCACGCTGCACCGAGCAGTGCCCCGACGGCATCGACTGATGTTTCCGAACACACGGTGATTACTACCTTCACCAACAATTCGGATCTCACGGTGACCTGCGCCGGCATGGGGGCCAAGCCAATCCCCGAAGGAGAATACGTACAGGACTACAGCCAAACCGTCTTCACCGTAGGCCAAACCGGAAGCGACTCACCGAATCCTCCAATCACCCTGATCCCAGGACAAAGCGAAAGTGTGACTGTCGTCGACGTTCCCGCAGGGACTTACACATTGGAATGGGCGTGCTCCACAGAATGGCAGCAAGGTGTTGACCAGCAAACGTGGGCTACACCGCTGCTTGACTTGGGGCCGGAGATCCATCGCGCACCAACATTGCCTTTTGTTGTGGTAGACGATTCACCGGAAACTTGCAGCGGTTCGATCTGCCTTTCGAATTCCTGAACGAGGAGCTCGATCCCGCACGGCTTTCACGATCGCTCGCGCGGCCTGCCCTCGTGTCGTGGTCGGCGGTGCCGGAAAAGCCAGGCGAACGGTGCGCATGAGTTCGCTGACTTCGGCAGACTCCGCCGATCCCGGTGGCTGGGTCCCAGCGAATGCCTTGTTCAGCGCCTCTTCGAGGCGGTCTGTTCGGGTGGTGGATTGATTGTAGAAGCGAGCGTGAACGAATTCCTCTCGCAATGGCCCATTTTCGGCGAACTGCATGATGTCCAGTTTCGTAGCCGGCGTGGCGGGCGAGTTCGGAGAAGAACACGAATTGGGTTCTGGTGTTTCCTTCTCGGAAGCTGTGGATGGAGTTAATTTCTCCCCAGTGTTCGGCGAGGCCGACGACGAATTCTTCGCGGTCTCGGCCGCGCAGGAGATCGTGTTTGGCGAGTCGCCGAAATTGAACGTTGGCGGCATCAGCTTGGCGGCATCAGCAATGGCCGGGGCGGGGTAGTAGCCGTAGCTCACCATCGGCGCCTGGGGATCGCCTGGCGGGTAATGGACGAGTCGGGTCCGCTTTTACTCATCTGACTGAGCGGGCCCGTGCGTTCTTCTCCGGCCCAGTCGTACACGCCTGAAAGAGTGCTCGGTGGATGGCTTTGAGGTGGTTGTAATCGAATGAACCACGAATGGGAACGAGTTTCGCGGCGACCAGGCGCACGGACGCGGCGCGCTCTTCGAACGGCCGGAGCTTGTCGGGATCGGTGGTTCCGTAAGGTTCGGTTGCGCTGGTCAGTTTGTTGCGTAGAACAGTTGGTCCGGGGATGTAATAGTCATCCCAGGAACGAAACTGTGGAGTTTTCCGCGGCAAGGGACGTCAGTACCCCAGTTCGCGGCGAAACGCGGCGACTTCTTCTTCCGGGGTGCGAGTTCCGGAAGCGACCCCGCGAGCGGCCGCTTCATCGGCCGGGGTGAAAGTTCCGCCGGCCAGGCAAATTCCCGCTGCGGCGAACTTGACGGATTCTTCGATGTCGCGCGAGGTGGTTTTGCGTGCTGCGGTCATGGGCGCTGCTCCTTGCGTTCGTTTCGTTCGTTCCGTGCTGCGGCGAGGGCAAGTTCGACGGCTTCGTCGCCGGGGATTTCTCCGCGTAGTTACCGGCGTCCGATGGCGATGTCCGCAGCGCTGGGCTCCATACCGGCCATGCGGTGACCGGCCGTGGCGGCGGCGATCGCGCGGTCGATCTGGGCTTCTGTCATGGGCGATTTCGCGTTGGATGCGATGCTCACCGGTGCCCCTTCGCCGTCGCAGGGAACAGTGCGGTCACACAGAGGGATCTATTCACTATTTTACCTGATCATTGCTGCTCTCCTGCGGTATCCGGGCCTCGCGGAGGCAGTCGGAACCGGTTCCCTGACTGTTCTGGCGGAGCTCGTACGGGCGATGTCAGTGGAGCAAGGCAGAATGCCATCAGAAGAACGTGAATATACATTCGCGTGGGCGGGTGGAAGGAGTCGCACGTGGGTGACCTGTCGCCGATCGAGCCGGACGGGCTAGGCATCGAGGGCTCCATGGAGCTGATGGTCATCGACGACGAGCTCGGTACCGCGCTTGTCGGTTCCGAAGATGCCATTGCGGCCTTTGCGCTCGAGTGGGACACAGCGCTCTCACCTGTCCCGATCGACTCCGGCACAATGTTGCCGAAGATGGCCAGTCAGGCATTCGGGGGCCGCGCGGTCGGAGCCGCATACGCGGTTGGCAAGCGATACCACGAGCTGTTCGCTCGGCCGAAATCCGGGGCGACCGTCACTTATCACAAGATGGTGCGTAATCCACAAAGCGGTAAGATCATCTCCAATGCGCGGATCGCGAACCCTGGCGCGATGGTGGCGGGGGTAGGACCGCAGATGGTTGCGATCGCCGCGTTAGAAGCGGCGATCAGCGCCCAGTTCGACCAGGTCCATGAGCACCTGGACGTGATCGAAGACAAGGTGGACGAGCTACTCCGATTGGCCGAGGCTCATCGGATCGGGGACGTGTACGGACAGCACCGTCTCCTCTCGGCCAAAGTGCGGGACCTGGCGTCGGGGCATGCATTGACCAACACAGATTGGTCATCGATCGCCTCGCTGGGGGCAGATTTGGAAGTCGGGATTGAGAGACTTCGGGTCCATGCCGTCAAACAGTTGGAAACGCTGGACGGACGCGCCGGCCCAGGCAAGCGATCCGAGCAACTTGAGCAGCTGTTGAACAAGAACAGACTCGGAGAGACCTTGCAACTGCTGGTCGTAGCCCAAAAATCACTGTTTCAGTGGCACAAGCTCAGGCTGGAACAGGTGCGAAACACTGAGGCGCAGCACGTGGACCAAACCATCACCAGCGCGCGCACAACCCTCCGCGAGCAGCATGAGGCCGACGTACAGCTAGTTACGCGGATGCGAGAGGTCTTGGAAATTAATACCGTGCTGCGCCTGAGCGAAGCGCATCACAAGATTGCCGCCCGCGGTCTTGGCCGGCACCGCGACGCGTTGCGCGAAATTCTGGATCAGTTCATCCAGGCTCGGAACCTGCAGATTACACAGTGGGACAGCCCGGAACACGCGCGGATCGCCGATGTATTCGTCGCGGCAAAGGACCGGACGTCTGAAGTATTGACGTCCGGGCGACGGCAGTTGGCACGAGGTGCCGCCAACGTCGCCGCGTGGGCCGAGCCCGAACCCAAGGAACCCAAGGAACCCAAGGACTGCTGACAGCGACCACGCGAACCATACGGGAAGAGCTCAGCTCCTCGATCTAGCTACGTAGGAGTTCCGTGCGGCGAGTCCGCCGGGACAGTCTCATCGCAGGCCCATGAACGTCCCGCTCGATGTTCAGGCACGTACTTCCAGCCCAGTTGGCCATCGACCGACGAACATCGATCGTCGCCGGAATCGGAGTCGCGCTGCTCTTCGGAGCACAACCTGCCGTTGCTTGTCGCGATCGACGCGGTATTCACGGGGGCCTTACGAGAACCTGTCAGGCCGGCCCGCTGTTCAGTAGCGCGTTCGGCACGGCCGCCGAGGCAGCTCGGTGGAGTAGCCAGACTTGGTGTTTCACAAGCCGTTTCCGCTGGCCCGGGCGATCCCTAAGGCGCCTTCGAAAGGGCACGGAACCGGAGCCGTCCCGCGGAGTAGCGGAGTGGCGCCCCTGGAAGCGTAGAGGTTTCCCCCTCGACGATATATCGGCCACCCCAGACCCCAGCCGCTTCCCTTCTCTAGAGCGCACCGCTCACGCACCGATGAAGGCGAGGACACTTGTTGCGGCACAACGATATTGCCGTCGAAAGTTCGCTACGCACCGACGAGAACCACGAATCCGGGTCGTAGGATCGGCACGGGACCTCTGCACTGTCCATGCCGCCATCCTGACATGAACACGAAAGTCCACATCGTTGCGGAAGGGCTTCTCGTCAAGTGTCCACAGCGAGAACCTGCACAAGGTGGGATCTCATTGTTCACGCGACTAGAAGCTCGACGAAAGCCTGCATACGCGGTCACCACGAAGAGAGGACACTCGGAGGTGGTTCGGTTCTGTGCTGAATCGAGTCGCTTGAACCCGTCGAGTGCTCTCCCATTCGTACTCGATGGGCACAGCACACGACGTTCTTCGGTGCTCGTCGATCTGGGTTGATCTCGAATGCGTCGCTGTTCCAGTCGAAACCAGGCGGAGTGGGCGCGCGGCGACGGTGCGTCGTGCTCCCGACAACGACGGCGCGAGGTGCTCCTCAAGAATAGTTCGGGGGTCCGACAGTGATGATGTCCTTGGTTCCTCGCGGCCGTACCTCCAGGTGCGCCTGTCGCCGAGGTAAGGCGTGTCTTCGCAGTGTTGTCTTTGGCCGGAGTACTTCCTGTGCGCAGCGCCTGCACCGTAACGCGCCACTATCAGGCGCGATGAACGAAGTAAGCCAGGGAAGGAAAGACACATGATCGGACGCCTACCTGGTTTTCCCGAAGAAATGCTGTTCTGGTACGCATTCTTGCTGCCACTGGCCGCCTATTGAAGTCCACTCTGAGGAGAAGAACAATGATCGGATACTTACCTGACCTGTTTGTCATGCCTCCCGTCTGGGGGTGGACCAGCACAACCTGGAACGCACTTGCCACATGGTGGAATCAGTTCTGACTTCGCTTAATCACCACCAACTCCGCCGAATTATCGACGTGAAATAACTCCGAAATCAAACCATCAGTCGGTTTTGCACTGAGATACCAAGAGGCCAAGAGAGGCTGTACAGGTCTGGAAGTCGAATGATTCAAAGAGAGGGCCGCGCTCTTCCTAGATTCTTCCTGGATTTTGGCGTGAGGGACGGTACAGACCGGGGCCGTCGATTCGTCCGCGGCGGACGCTCTGCAGGTAGTTCAGGTACGGTTTTCGAGTTTGTCTGCTACTCGCTTGCCCATGAGTTTGTCCACGGGGTGCCGATCGATCTGATTCAGTGTCAGGGACGACTCGGGGTGGGTCAATCGGGTCACGACCTCGGTCGATGGCTGCGGCACCTCCAGTGCCACCTCCCGTGCTTCGGTGGAGTCGATGTTCTCGTACACCCATTCGTTTGCATCGTCTTCTCGTCCGAAGTCCGCCGTCAGGAACCAGTTGGCGAGGAACATGCGGCTTTTCGGCAGCAGCGTCCACACTTTTTCGCGGTCGATCGCAGCGCGTGCACCCGGCCGCGTGACGGCGAGCCATTCCAATGCGCCGCTCGACGCATTGCTGACCCGCCAGAATTCCCAACCATCTTTAGCCACGTACGTCACTTCCTCGTTCTGATCAGTCCACTGGGTTCGCCGAAAACTTACCTTGCCGCACCTTCATCATTACCGCTGGCAAGTCAACGTCCTTCGCGATACGCCTGCGGCATTGATGAATTGAATTTGATTCCTCTCGCGATGTCGGCGCAGCTATCCGCAAAGGAAAGCCGGCCCCAGGTGTCGGAGAGGTGTGAGAACATCCGATATGGGCCAACGACGGAAGAAGCAAAATTCGGTAGAGCTGCCAAGTGAAAGCAAGCGTCAGAGGGTTGCACGTGCCGAGTTGAAGCAGGTGGAACAGTTCTTACGAACGGCGACCGACGTCGCATCTGCTCGCCCACTCTCAGAGCGTGAGCGCGAACTGGTTGCCGAAGCTCGTCGACTGCGCCGGCAACTGTACGTGCGGCTAGGCCCGAAGCCTCTTCCTGCGGCGAAGAAAGTTCCGCCTTGCGGTAGGCCGGCCCCGGCCGGAGGGATCCGCTCTGTCGTTTCCGGCGGTCTGCCCGGAACGGGTAAACGCCGATAACAAACGGCCGGCAGTTCCGCAGGGCACGCTTCCTACTGTGGTCCAGATCCGCCCACCGGCCGTCCGTGAGACGTAAAGCGCACTCGCGCTGCATGAACGGCACTGCGCAAGTTCGCCAGCCCACTCACCGACTTCCAAAATCACACCGCCGTTGTCCGAATCGCGTTCGACCGGGAAAGAGGGCATCGACCAGTGCAGCACTCAGCGTTGACTACTGGCTCTCATCTCGGTAGCCAACAGCATCTCTGCGACGGCGTAAACCATTGCTGTGCAACATCTCTCGCAGTTTATCTGACATAATCCATGTTATCGGCAGTATTTCTGCGATGCCAATTAGAAAGGTGGTTCGCCGGGAGACAAGCCTGTTGGCCCTCGGTATCGACGGAGGTGTGCTGCGGCATCTGCGAAGGAATCGTGCAGTTCACGAGCGCTAGCGAACCGTTCGATCTGTTCGGGTGTCTTGGTCTCAGGATCGACTACCCGAGAACCCCCTGGATAATCTCGTGGACAAAAATCCATACCCGATCGGGCTTGTGCTTAGTTTCCAATCGAGCAGTCGTCGCACTCAATCGTGCAGAGCTTCATTGCCGTCCATCTCGTACTGAGCGTGTAGCAGCGACAACGCGGTGTGCAGATCCGACACCGCAAGTGCCAGATACAGGCCGACCGAAATCTCCTGGCCCGACTCGGCCTCGCCTGCGCCAGCCGTAGCGGGTGTGGCGAACAGGATTTCGCGTGCATCGCTGATCCCGGCGAGGGCGTCATTGAGGACGGCGCGCATGACGCTGAGCTTGTGGTCGACTGTCTGGCTGTTCTCGCGCAATCCGGTGACGAATTCGCCGTTGCCGACTATGGGATTGGAGTCGCCCGGGAATGATGTGGAGCCTATGGATCTCATTTCTCGCTCTGAGCTCGGCCGCCTTCAACGTGTCGACTCCATACTCGATATGTGGAAACTACTCACTTCGCCGTTTCTCAAGCGCCTCGGTCTCACCGAAATTTATGACCCAGAAGCGTCTCGGTCACGTCGGAGGTAACGATAGGTTCCTGGTGGGAGATGATGTGAATGTGAAACAGCTGGAAGCGCATGAGGTACCCCTCCGCAAAGTATTTTGCAGTGACTACGATTTCCGGATCCCGGAGTACCAACGCCCATATTCCTGGGGAACGGAGCAAGCCTGCCAGCTTCTCGAAGACCTGACAGAAGCCCTCGATCGAGGTCCCGACGAACCGTACTTCCTGGGTTCGGTAGTCCTGGTGAAGTCGAGCGACGAAACGTCTGCCGACGTCATCGACGGCCAACAGCGTCTCACCACCCTGACAATTCTGCTGGCAGTTCTGCGCGACCTTACCGTCGATCCCGGCCTTGCTCGTGAACTCGAAGTGATGCTCCAAGAACCCGGCAGCAAAGTGCAGGGGCTGGCGTCGAAGCCGCGGCTTACCCTGCGTGATCGGGACTCCGACTTTTTCGCCGAGTTCATCCAGAATCCAGGGCAGCTCCAGGCACTCTTCGCACGGAAGTCGGAATCCTTGGCGACCGATGCGCAACGGTCAATACAGGTCAATGCGAGAGCTTTATGGGAGTCATTACAATCTCGCGACGAGAACTCCCGCCTCGGGCTTGTGCAACTTCTCGGGCAAAAGACGTTTCTCGTGATCGTGACCACGCCAGATCTCAACAGTGCTCACCGCATTTTCTCCGTCATGAATGCGCGAGGTCTTGACCTCTCACCTGCGGATATCTTCAAATCCCAGGTGGTCGGAGCAATGCCAGAAGGCCTGTCGAAGGTGTATGCGGACAAATGGGAAGACGCCGAAGCTGCTCTCGGTCATGACGATTTCGGTGATCTGTTTCTCCACATCCGCATGATCTTTTCTAAGGAACGCGGAAAACGAGAGCTGCTCAAGGAGTTTCCCGAGCAGGTCCTCAACGCGTATCTCCCGGACCGCGCGACGGAGTTCGTCGACGACATCGTCGCCCCGTACGCCAACGCCTATCGACAAATGCGCGATCACTCGTACGCCGCCATTCAAGGCGCTGACCTGGTCAACGCGTGGTTTCGCCGGCTCGACAAGATCGAGAACAACGACTGGCGCCCTGTCTCGCTCTGGGCTCTGCGGCATCACAGCGACGATCCAGTCTGGCTCGATACCTTCCTCAAACAACTCGAACGACTCGCCTCCAGCATGTTGATCCGTCGCGTCTACAACACTCCCCGTGTCCAGCGCTACGCGGAAATACTGCGTGAACTCGATGCCGGCGCCGGATTGGACGCCCCGTCCTTCGCTCTCACCTCTAAGGAGATCGAGGAAACTATCCAGGGCCTGGAAGGCGACGTTTACCTCTACACCAAGGGACGCCGCTATATTCTCTTGCGACTGGACGAGGCGTTGGCGAAAAGCCCCGGCGTGCGATACGAGCATCGACTCATCACTGTCGAACACGTACTCCCCCAGAACCCAGCCCCCGGATCGCAGTGGCTCAACGATTTCACCACCAACGAACGCAACGAGTGGACACACCGCCTCGCGAACCTCGTATTGCTCAACCAGGCAAAGAACTCCGAAGCGCAGAACTTCGACTTCGACAAGAAGAAATCGAAGTACTTCACCGGCAAGCGCGGCGTAGCGACATTCGCGTTGACCAGCCAAGTACTCAACGAACCAGAATGGACCCCGACTGCCATGCAGGACCGCCAGAAAACCCTGCTGGCAGCGTTACGCGACGAATGGGATCTCGGATAATCGAAAGCCGATCCGACATCCGCCGCATAGACGGGGATAGCGGCCGGTGGAGGCCGCCATGCCGACAGCGTCGCAGTCAACGCGGTGATGTGTCTTCGGCGGGGGGGCACTTCCCGTGCCCAAAACCTGCACCAGGTGGGTCAGTTACTCGGCGGCGAGAGCAAGCAACCTTCTCCGTTCACTGCAATGGCAAGATGACTTCTCCCATTTCTTGTGCACCGGTGGCAGGAATCGCCTCCGCCTTAGAGCCGCTCCTCGCCGAGCCCGGATACCTGGTTTCAGTCTGGGGTTCGTTTGTCATTTTGATGCCGCGCGCTATGAGACGGTGTGTATCTTGAAGCCGAATGATTCAAGAGGGCTTAATGCTCGTCCTGTATTTTGGTTGTTGGTGGCGAAGACCGTGATTCGTCCGCTCTCATCGATACTCGATGCATAGAAGCGCACGTGGTAGGCAACGAGGTCGTTCTGCATCTTGAAGTTCGAGTCGTATTCGAGAATGAAGATGGTCTCGCTGCCGGTGGTGATGCATGTCGCGCCGGCGATTGCGCCGCCGATCGGGTTTCCGTCGAAGAATTTTCCCGGCGCGCAGATCGCTCCTAACCAATCCTCGGCAGTTCCGTCAATCGCGTTGTCGTCGCTCGCGGCCGCGGATGCGGTGGAGTCCTGGGTGCCGCTGTTCTTTCTTTCTGATGACAGTGCAAGGCCGGCGAACACCGCGCCGGCCACAAGTACGCTCGCCGATCCGATAACGAGAGTGCGCACATGAGTGGCCCGCCCGGCGACCGGGCCGAGTGGATCGTGACGGGCCTTCGTGCGTGACTTGACGTAGAGGAAGAAGCCGCAGGCAGCCGCAACAAAGGGAAATATGCCGAGCCGGATGTAGGTGCCTTGGGTGCTGGTGCCCCTGACGATCTGACCCAAAGCGATGAATACCGCCCCGAGGGACAGCGCCAGCAGTATCAGTGCGAGTGACATGGCGGCAACTGTCGCCCAATGTCGATCTACAGGCCTGTGCCCGTGAGAGAGCGGTGTCGGGCGCGTCTGGGGACGCGTGGGCGCGTCTGGGGACGCGTGGGCGCGGTGTGCGATGACCACGCTGTTCCGTCCCACCACCTGAGCACGTGGGTGTCGTGATCGGCGTACCAGCCCGGATTCGCCTTCGGACCAGGGTTGCCTGCCGATTCGGAATCTATGGGTGTATCCCACAGATGTTGGAAGTTGCTGTGCGAGGACGTGTCACTTCCCGACCTCTTGGCGATTGGGTCACGTGGATCAGGGGTGGCGGGCATCTTCGGATCGTGGTGGGAAGTCACGGATATTGCCCTGTATTTCAGGTGTGGTCGTGTTCGAGATCGAAAAATGAATCAAAGCTAGGTAATGAAGGGCCTCAGGTATCTGATCAATCCGTCTCGCGGCGCGCGCTGTTCCGCGGTGTTACGAGTTCGAGTGGCGGGCGATAGTTGCTTGTTTTGCTGCGGCGAATTCGGCGACGTCGAGGATACCTTGATGATGGAGGTCGGCAAGGTTATGGAGTTCTTCCGCCAGACTTGTCGAAGGCGCCGCGGCGGTAGCACTTGGACTGTGCTGTATGTGGAATGTGGGGCGCTAGTAATCGATGATTTTCCTCTGAAGTTCGGTGAGGTGAGGAAGAGCCAGTTTGTGCTGCGCTTTGGGGAGTGGAAGGCAGTTCGAAAGAGTGAAGGGACTCTCAGCGGCCTTGTTGCGGCTGGTGCCGGCCGATCTCCAGTAGTCGTGGTTCGCGATTCCCTGGTAGCTCGGGGTAAGTACTTCGAGAACACCGCTCATCATCCCGCTGTTGTATTCGATGTTGGTGATCTCGGAGTAAGGGAAGGTGGTAACTCGTCCACCGCCCATGGATCCGGTCATGAAGCCGGCCATGCCGCCGACTTTCGCAATGATGAGACGGTCTTCGAATGCAGCGAGGATCCCTGCGGACCCGGAGTTGATGACGAACCAGGGCAATTCGTCTGGGGCTGTGTGCTCGTCTATGGTTCGCCACGCGACATCCTTGAGCGGCGCACCGATGATTTCGACGTCGAATCGGCCGGCGTCGCGTGCGCGCACGTTTTCGGTGGCGGCAGCATCGCAGGCTCGAAGAGTCTCACGTATCCCGGGAGGGAAACCTGCCGAAGCCAGGTGGTGGATGTAGTGACTGACGAAGTCGATGTCCGCGTCAGTGGTCGCGCTGAACTGATGCACTTGCTGGGCGAGGTCGGTGACGTGAAGTTGCTTCCCTGTCATCTTCTTGACGAACTCGAACCGGGATGTATTGTCGGCGTCGACGGCGACTCGGGGGCCGCGGGTAGCTATTTCGATGCTGCTGAATGCCATGACACGGGCATTTGTGATTGCCAGTCCGTCCAGCACAGGCCGGAGTTGATTGGTTTTCGACAAGGCCCAAATTTCCTCGCCCGGGAAGAGTTGCCCCCGCAAGTTCGCCACCCACTTCTCGGCCCCACGCAGGTTAACCCGAAAATTGAAAGCGATCGCTTACCCTCAGACGGACACCGTCGACGGGGGATTCGATTCTTTTCCGTAGAGGTTCTTTACCCCCGCTTCGCGAGCGCCACCCGTGACCAAATCGTGCTGCACGGCGGCACCCGCCATAACGGCGAAGCAAAAATTGACGCTGTCCGGCGAACGAGAATGAGGACGAATGACTGTAGACACTCCGATGTGGAAATCTCAATCGACTATCACCATTCCGGGGAAGGGCAACGCCGAGGTAACCATCACGGAGCTGCTGTCAAAGACGCTTGATGCCGCTCGTTCCGTCCTCATCGACGTCCGCCGTCAATCCACTTCCCGGATGTACGTCACGCCGAATGCCCTGACCTGACGGAACTCCTGTCGCGTACTGCCGAAGTCGAACCAGCCGCCTTCTTGCTTCTGAAATATGTCGAGGCCCCGGCCGAGGTTGATTCGCCATCCGTTGTCCGTGCGGATCCAGCGATCATGACCGCCAGGGTCCTTAGCCACGTCAAGCTTGATGCCCTGTTGTGCAGCCCCCTGAATGATCTGGCCGATCATCTGCAACTGTCTCTTCTGATACTCAGGGTCGGTTTCGAGCAGGGTGAAGAGCTTGAATGTGACCTCGTCGGCGGGGTCTTTGGCCGAGGCGATCAAAGCCAGTAACTCGACGAGATTCCGACCCTGGTGGTTCATCCGGATGTACGGGTCGTGCAACTCGATCTCGGACGCACCGCGCAAGTACGGCATAAGGAGAGTCTCGTAGGAGACGCCGCGTTGATTTTCGACGAAATCCCGGTGCCCTTGATACAACTCATCCTTTACCGGGACGGGAACGACCGCCTTCTCAGAGCCGGCAGCGGCAGGCGCGGGTACGACCGGACCGACAAGGTCCTCGATCTCTTCGACAGCGTCTGGGCGATCGCGGTAGTAGTGCCTGGGATACTCGTCTTCCTCCAGTGTCGTGACAGCGGTCCACTCACCCGCGAGCGATTGGTACCCGAACTTCACCGTTGCCATGGTGGCGTCCATGCGCAGGATCTGGCCCTTGACGCGTTTGCGACCCTCGATCGCGAATCGCAAGATCTCCTCGATCTCCTGGGCGGAGGCCTGCTCGTGCGGATAGAGCAGTTTCATCAGTCCGGAGAAAGTCTTGTGGATGCCGTCTCGGTCGCGCGTGGAGATGTCCGAGCCGAGTGTGTAGTACCGCTGGTAACGATCGGAGTAGTCGAGATTTCGCATCGACTTGAGGACTTCGGCAATGTAGTCGACGACGAAACCGTAACCGCTGGAGAACATCTCGCCGCGGATCGTGTCGATTTCCCAACCAGGGATGTAAAAGTGCAGGCGGTCGAGGTAGGCCGAATCGTGGTAGCTCTCGGGGAGCTCATCGAAGAGGTCTGAGTGCTTGAGCATGTACGGAACGGTGTGCGAGGTGTTGCCGACGAAAACCATCGACGCCTCCGCGCCTAGCGTCTCGACACCGCGGGAGAAGGACTTGTTCGCCATGTAGTTCTTCATGATGTCGACCAGCGCCTTGTCGGTGCGCTTCTTCTTGCCCGCGAACTCATCGAACGCGACGACGTCCCAGTAGCCGACGAGGCCGATCTTCCCGTTGGCGTTGTTCACGAACAGTTTCGGCACGGTGATCTCACCGCCGGAGATCAACATACCGTGGGGCGAGAACTCGGAGTAGATGTGCGATTTACCGGTTCCCTTCGGGCCCAGTTCGACGAGGTTGTAGTTACGTTCCACGAATGGGATCAGCCGGATCAACTGAAGTAGTTTCGCGCGTCGTCCGAACATCTCGGGGTTGAAGCCGATTGACTGGATCAGGAGGTCTATCCATTCATCGGTGGTGAACTCGGCCCGGGCGTCGAGGTAACCGGCGTAGTCGAAACTCGACATCTGGATCGGCTGCAATCGACCCAGAATCCAGGGCACCGCACGGGCGTCGTCACTGTGGAAGTACTCGATGTCGCACAGGCACCATACGCCCCCTACAAGTAGCTTCTGGTTCGCGGTCACCGTGCTCGAATCCACGAGCACCCCGCTGATGCCGACGTTCGCGAACGTCGCCTGATAGACGTCGTCCTTCTCGTTCAACGTCACGCTGACCCGGTCGATGATCCGGAAGCGACCCTTCTCGCGAATCTTCGACTTCACCAGCTCCGACTCGTTGCGGTGGACATAGTGCTCGGCAAGGATCCGGCGCACCTTCTCGATGCCCTCCTGGATCGTCGCCTCGTCATCGGACGCGGCGAACTGCCCGAGCAGGTACTCCAGCACGTACGACGGCACGATCGCGTTGCCTTTGACCGCCTTGACGAGGTCCTTGCGCACGACAGCACCCGGGAAATGCGCGTTGATTTTGCGGTCCAAGGCCGTCAGCTCGGGCACGGCACCAGCAGGCTCCTCCTCGGGAGCCTGCTCGATGAGGGCCGCCTCGGTCAGATCGACGTGGTCACTCATCAGAAATCCCATCCGTCGTCACTCGCAAAGGCACGTTTGACCGTGTAAGGCGCGCTCTTGTACTTCTTCCACTGATCGGTGCCCTCGATCGGCTCCGAGAGCCGGAACTCGACGCTGTGGTTGTTGGCCTCGTCCGCGTTCCTGCCGAGAAGCAGTGTCACGCTTTGGAACCGGTCGCGTCCGGCATCACTGCTCGAGTCGAAGGTCATCTCCTGCTCGTTGGAGATCAGTGTGTCTCCAAAGTAGAGCCCGACACGCAGCCGGCGCGCGGGTTTATGCGGCTCCATCTTGGCCGACTGGTACAGCTTGACGACGATCTGCCCGGTCGTGATCCGATCCGACTCGGGGTGGATATCGACGTTCACCGGCTCGACGGTGTCGATCCGCCTCTTGTTGATCTGGATCACCGGCACCACGATCTCCTGCAGGGAGGCGCCGCCGTGCACGAACTGGTATCCGGCTCCGGGCTGCACGATCCGCTGGATCGAGTTCGGAATCTGCACTTCCAGGTCGCTCGACAGTCCCACTTGGTCGGGCTTGAACGTCGTGAACGCCCCGTCCTTCTTCAGTCCTCGACCCAGTACGTAGCGGCGCTTCGACGTCACGATCTGCTCACCCTGCGGTTTCACCGTCAGGTTGAACTGCTCCGCCAGTTTGGAACGCTGATAGAGGAACCCGTGATCGGCGGTGACGATGATGTTCGTCGCGTTCGCGCTCGCGAGCTTCTTGACGATGTCGATCAGCTCACGGACCGCGTCGGCTGCCGCCGTGAACGTTCGATGCTCGGAGACGGCTTTGTCTCCGGTCGCATCGATCGTGTCGTGGTAGACGTACAGCACCTGATTCGACGAGTACAGGTCACGACGATCGGCCGGCTTCATCTCAACGAAGTCCTTCGCCTGAATCGCCGACCCTCCGGCTGCGCTGAGGATCTTGCTGCGGTTCGCGGTGCCGTCGGACTTCTGCCCGTCGACCAGCACCGGGTCACCGTCTGAGGAATGCGCCAGCGTGCTGTGCGGGAGCAGTGCCGCCATCCCGAGTTGGGTATACGACGGCAGAACGCCCAGCATGGCTTCGATGGATGCGGAGAACTTGTTCTCACCGCGGATCTTCGCACTCAGCTCGTCGGCAATCTCGTAGCGGAGTGCGTCGGAAACGATCACGACGGCCTTCTTGCGACCCTTGAGGATCGGGGCAACGTAGTGGTCGTAGAACGACGATTGCGAGGTCATATTGATGGTGCGCCACTGTGCAACCGCATCGACCTGCTGCTGCCAAGCCACCCCGAGCGGGGCGAGGAAATCGGTGACGTAAGCATTCTCCGCCAGGTCTGCCAGTGCCTCGATCGGCTGCTTAAACTCCGCCGTCAGATACGCCTGAGTGAACTGTCTATAGCGCTGGTCGATGCGGAACCACTGATCGCGATACCGTGTCAGTCCCTCGTCAAAGCTGCTGAAGTCGAACACGGCGTTCCGGATCGCTGGAATCAGTTCAGCTGCGGCGCTCAGCGCCTGGTACACGGTCGCGTAGTCGTCGAACCAGAAGCTGTCGCGGCGTCTGGCATTGATCGCGTCTGCGATGTCGCGATACGGCATCGTCTGCGCACTGATCCCCTCCACCAGGCGCCGGATCACCTCACGCTCACTGGCGGCGAAGATGTCCGTGTCCTTCAGTGTCTCCCAACCGATCTCACTGACGTGATCGGCGTAGTCGAGGTTACCCTCGACGGTCCGGGCCAGTGACTTCATCGCTGCACTGCTGCGCTTGGAGTCACGGAAACCGCGGAAGTCGAGCGCCAGGTTCCGTGCCTTGTTCGACTCGGCGACTGCGAACCCGTCGACGGCGCGCTGAAACATCCACAGCACGAACCCAGCCATCGTCGGCGTCTGCGAGGTGAACCCGTAGATGCCGGAGGCTCCGGCCCAGTAGAAGTCCGTGAGGCCGTGGGAGGTGAGCGCATCGAATCCGGTGGTATCGCCGTCGGCGTGCTGCATCAGCAGCGTGCGGGTCAGCTCTGAGAAGCTGTGTTCCTTCTGGTTCAGAAGCACGGCGCACATTTGTGCCTGCACCACCGTCAGGTCGCTGCCTCTCAACGGTAGCGATTTGAGCCTCGCTACCAGCTTCGCGTCGTCGAAGAACGACTGATAACTCGCAATCAACTCATCGGAACCCCGCGCTGTGAGCCCGAGATCGACCCTCATCAACGCGCCACGGTCTGCAGCGAACACCGGGCCGTAAGCCAGTTCGATGTCGAGCAACCAGTTCTCGACACCTTCGGGCACACCGCCGGATCGATAGATCAAGAACTTCGCCGTCGGCTCTTCACGCAGTACCCGATGCTTAACGGCGAACTCGTCATCGACGATGCGCAGCACCGTCACGTCGCTCGGCGCGAGCACGTCGAGTCCGGCGGCGTAGCCACCGTCGGGATCGTGCCATACGACTATGCGCTTGGAGTCGAAGCGATCCGCAAGGTGGTCCGCGATCGTGGGGGTCTTACTCATTCATCGTCCTTGTCGTCACGAGCCGGTCCGAGTGCGCACGTGCGACTCGTTACCCATCGCTGGACTCCAGACCAACAATCTTCTTCACCGCCGGGTAGAACTTCGGGTAGTTCACTTTGACGCCGGCATCGAGATCGATCTCGACCTGCTGGGTGGCGAGCGGATAGAGCACGTCATGCTCGTAGTCACGCAGTTCGGCAAGTACCTTGCGCAGCCGGTCAGCTTCCTTCTGGTCCTTCGCCGATTCGCCGCCGGCGGCCGCCGTCTCGGTGCGTTCGAATGCCTTCTGCAGCTTGTTCTCGTACTCGCGCAGGTACTCGTTGAGCACGGCCGAGACCGTCGACGGCGTGTAGCGGTGCAAGTAGATCAGCGCGTTGAACGAGCCCTTGGGGCTGGAGAACATCCAGTAGATGGGTCGCTTCTTGTAGCGCTTGACGTGATCGTCGTAGAACTTCGACCTGCCCGACTTGGTGATGAAGTAGTCGCGCAGCGTTTTCACGCCCAGCGACTCCTCCACAAACCGCAGGTTCTTCTCGAAGTGTTCTGTGCCGAACGCAACTTTCAGGAATTGTCGGAAGCGTTCGACGACATCATCCTCGAACCAGCCATCGTCGACGAATGGGATCACATTGTCAGCGTCCGGCATGAACGTCACGTCGATAGTTTCGCTTATCGAAACCTTCGCGAGGTAATCCTGAAGCGTCGCGCCTTGATCGGCGAGGATCAGACCCGGCTCATCTAGGCTGTACCGGCCGAACATGCAGCCCACGGCGTAGGAGATGATCTCCGCGGCGAGATCTACTCGCTCCAAGACTTCGTACTCGGTAGCGGACTTGCCAGGTCCATATCGGAACTCGACGTTGCGGGTCAGGGAGACCCGATGCAGAGGCACATCGATCGGGACCTCGTCTTGCAAGCCGTATGCTTCGGCCACGACGCGGTTGTTCGCCGTTTCGCGGTCTCCTTGTTCTTCGGCAGTTCGTATTTGATTCGCCGCCCAACTGGCATAGCATTCCAGGAGGGAACCTTGCCCAAGCGAGCTTTCCAACCACGAAGGACGCTTAAAACCCCACGAGGTTTCGAAGTCATCCCAATCACCTCGTGATGCATCAATCAGACTTGGCAGCGAATCGCTTGCGAAAGAATCTATTGCAGCCGATTCTAAGATCGGCACAGCTCCGATATTGATGGGCTGGAAATTGAGAGTAGGTGATATCGCAGCGAGGATGGCGTCAGCAGTTGATGAATTTAAAACCAACGCTGGAACGGATAGATCGCGATCAGAAAATAGTGTGCACCCACCGTTATCAAATGCGGCACCCTCGGGCGTATAACGCATCGACAAACCGCCAGATGTAACCGTCCCCCACGTCCATCCCGCTCGTCCAAAATAGCGGCTTCCGCTTCGGGTTCGCATCTCACTCCCACCATTCCGCCAATCCACTAGAAACTCGCGGTAGCCATACCATCTGCGGAATCCACCGCCTTTGTTGTATGGGTTCCAGGTGCCACTCCGGAACTCGGTCAATGAGGTTTCCCGTTGAGAAACTTCCCACCAGGCTCGAAGGAACCTGGCGTTGTCGCCTGTGTCCATCCCCTTCCGTGGTTCTGCGCTTATTCGCAACGGTTGCCCATCCCTAAAGGTGGCACGTATGGCGTCGGAGAGCCAGTACACGATCGGCATCCCAGGAATCCCGGCAAGTGCATCCTGGGGCACTTCAAATCGCTGAAATGAAGAGTCATTGAATAGTTCTTCAATCTTCGCGTTTGAACGAACCTCAACATGCTTGTCGAAGAGTTTCCGGTATATGCCGCGCCTTCCCACTGAAGGTGCACGATTTTCAATCACGAATCCAACGGATCCGAAATCGGAACCAAAGACACCCCGACCAAAATGCAGCATGGTGTCAATCGAAATGTCATTAAGGAGCCATCCACGGAGTTCCTCGAACGAGAATAGAGACATCCAGGATGGAAGGTTGATCATCCCCCACCAGCCGCCATGTCTCGTCAGCATTGCCGAGCGCTTCATAAACATCGTCATCAAATCGGACTTCGCATCGGGGTACTGTTCTTTTGCGAAATCTGTCAACAAAGAATCCATGTTCTTGCTACCCATATATGGAGGGTTGGCAACGGCCACTGAGTACGTCCTGCTAAGGATCTCCGCCTGCGTGACTGCCTTGTGTGCACGAATCAGCGTGTCGTAGTAGAGCGTCTCCTCCTGGTCCCTTATCCTCCCCAAGACCGCTCCCGCCTGCGCGGTCGCATCTGCGTCCGGTTGGATCAGCGAACCCAGAGTATCTGCATCGCGGAACTGGTTCCAGAACGCTATTTCGGCATCATGGTCGCCGCTCTTCGTGATGAGCAGGTCCAACTCATCCGGTCCGAACGACATCGGCTCGATCACGCAAACCTGCGGTTGAACTCCAGAACGAGTGAAGAAGCGGCGGTCTATTGCTCGCGCCTTCATCGTGAGGGCGAAGGCTGCGAGCGCCCCGGCGCGGGGGTCGATCTCAGTGCCATAGAGGTTGTGGGTGAGGATCAGGCTCGGGATCTCCAACGGCGCATAGCCCTCGTCATCATAGATCGCATACAGCAGGTCGAAGGCATAGGTGAGCATGTGGCCCGAGCCGCAAGCCGGGTCGATCACCGTCAGATCTTCCGGCCCCGAAATCTTCAGGAAGTCAGTCTTTTCGTCGATCGGCGCGATGTAATAGTCCATTTTCTCGACCAGTTGCGAAGACGGCCGGTTAAGCATCCAGAGTCGCCCGAGCGAGTTCTCCAGGAGATAGCGGACAATCCAGTGCGGAGTGAAAAGCTGAGTGGCAGCAGGAATTTCGTCGGCGCCGGCCTTCTTGTTTTTCTTGAACCCCGCGAAAACTTCATCTTTCCGCTCGGAGATGTAGAACTGGTAGAGCCAGCCGATCACCTCGACGTCGTCACACACATCCTCGGTGAGGACTTTGCGGGCCCGGGACAGCAACGCACCATCTGCGAGCAGACCTGCGGGCACAAGCAATTCGGTGTAAGCGCCCTCCGCCTCGAACATGAACGGCATCGTCTTGTGCCAATACCGGCAATACTCGGTGAGCAACAGTGCATAGGCCTCGCCCTCGGCATCGGTGCTGCGGCGGGTACCGTCCAACAGACCGATGATCGCCGTGTGAGCGCCGGCATTGGTGACGACCTCGGTGCTAATGTCACCACGTTTCGCGTCGGCCAGGATCTCCGGCTGGCCGTGGGCTTGGCCCAATACCGGCGAGACAATCCCGGCGTCGGTGTAGCCGCGGGCGTCCATGAAGCGCAGCGCGATAAGACGGTTGAACCAGGTGTACGCCACCCTGTCGATCACGTGCTCACGACCGTGGTCGGAGATCTCCGACTCGAGAAGGCGTACTGTCTCGGCGCGCTCGCTACGCGCGACGGATCCGGCGGCGAGCACCGTCGAAACCCGCGCCTCGACGGCGACAATCAGTTCGCGCCTGGCGGCCTTCGCGAAACTCTCCAACGGCTTGGTATCCATGCTGCGTCCTTAAACTCGTGCCCTAAAGGGCCTGGGCACTACAGGGTGATGCGTTTGTTGTCGTTGATCGTCGCGAGCAAAGTCGCGCGAAGTTGATCCAGATAGGCGTCAACCTGTGCCTCGTTTTCGAGCACCTCGCCGGCTCCCGGCAGCGAGAGTTTCCTGATCGAAATGCTCTGTCTTGCAGGAGGTGTCGGGACCCTCGGAGCCTTCGACTCGTCGTCGCCCGGAACCTCCGGTTCTGGGACCGGTGCAGCCTTTCCAGCCTCGAGCTCGTCGAGAATCGCGGGGTAGGTCGTGTCGTCAAACTGCGCAGCAAGGTGGCGGATCGCAGGGATCTGCATCTCCTGCTGGATACGCGCCAGCATCTGCTCGGCCTTGCGGGTCACCGACTGGCGAGCCGCCTCCGTCGCGGCCGCGTACGCTGCGCTGACCGGAACCTGCTTCCAGTAGTCGTCGATCTTGGCCGTCGCAGCGACACGTTCCGCGGTGATCACAGCCCTGAGCTGCTCCCGCAAGGTCGTAACTGCACTCCCGAGCTTCGTGGTTCTACTGCCGCGGAATATCTGGGCATCGTCCAGTGCGACCTCGATCCCGTCTGCGCATCCGGCTTCCAGGTAGGCGATGTTGGTACTGTTCGCCAGCATGAACGAGTGAGCGTCGTCGTAGATACCGCGCTGACTTCCGTTGAGGAACGCCTTGATCGGATCGATCACGTTGTCCTTGGCATCGAGCAGGTCGTCGGCACCAGCGAAATGCTCGACGAACCAAGCCGCCGGATTGCTGCTCAGCTCCGCGAGCAGCCCGATCGGTTCGTCTAGCTGGTCGATGAACGGGTAGGTGGCGGCGCCCGCGCGCAATGCCTTCAGCTCGGCGAGTTTGGCTTCGAGATGTTCTTTGCCGACGTGGCCGAGTTCGGCGGCATCCTTCGTAACTCCGCCGTCGTCGGTGAAGTCGATGACGAACTTGCGGAACAGGTTCACGATCTTCTGGTCGTAGACGCGTTGCGGGGCGACAATCAAGTTCGGGTAGCGCTGGGTGTTGCGCAGACTTCCGACGATCTCCGTCCGGGCGAGAGTCTTGCCGTCTAACTGGATCTCGATCTTTGCCTGCCCTGCAAGATGGGCGACCACGGCGGCGATGGACCACTGGTCCCAGCCGTACGACTTGGTGGTGTAACGGTCGATGAGGTCCTTCATCGTGACCATCTGGTGCCGCTTTCCGCGGATCTCCAGATGCCCGAGTACGTCGCCTGCGGGGACATCGAGGATACTGTCGACTTCGGAGAAGATGCCCTCGGCCGGGTTTACCAGTCCGGTCAGGCTCTGCTCGTTGAATGTTTTGTCGCCGAGCATGCTGAGGTTGGTGTAGGTGGCGGCGATGACCTTGCCGAAGCCGTCGTTGATGCGAGTTTGCGCATCTGTCGCGGTCACGTCGAGGACCCCGGCGTTGTGAATCAGGATCGATGCCCCGACCGCAGTCCGGAGACGTTCGACGATCTCCTTTTCCCGCTCGGCATTCTGGGTGCCTTTCTCGCTGAGGATCCTGGTCTCGATCGCGGTGCGGCTGGATCCCTGAGCACGCTTAACGTACTTCTCGGTCTTCAGGAGCAGGCGCAGGTCGGCGAGGATTCGGTTCGCTTCCGCCGGGAGTGCGACTCGGAGTTCGTCGAACCCGGCGCTCTGCATTTTGATCTGCTCCAGACTGAAATCTGTCTCGGGGCTGATGAAGTGCAGCGACAGCTCGTACTGCTTGCCGTAGGGGACACCGTCGAGTTTGTAGCCGAACGGGAAGTTCTGGCCGTTCCTGGCTGTGGTCTTCGTGGTCTTGATGACCGACTCGGCGAGCATCTTGTTGAGTTTCGCGGAAGCTTCGGAGCTGTCGATGTCGACGTCCTTGATCTCCTGCTCGATCTTCTGCTCTTCGTTGGTCAGGTAGTCGTACAGGTCGCCATTGCGCTGAATGTAGGTCTGCGCCTCCAGTGTGTTCAGCGCTTCGGTGACATCTTTGCCGAGCTGGGTCAGATCGGTGCCGAAGCGGTCGTAGACCAGCACAGTGAGGTTGCGGGGCGTGGTCTTGAAGCTGTCGACGTACTTCACCAGGAACAGCGCTTTGAGCAACCGCACCGCAAGTGGGCTGAGTTTGCCGCTGTCGCGGGAATTCTCGGCGCCCAGGATCGCGCGCTGATTCGCGGACTTCAGCGATGCCCGGATACCCTCGAACATCTGGTCGAAGGATGCGAGGGTGCCGATCGGTTGGTCGGCAAGGCCGGTGGCGACTTCCTGAACGACGCCGAGCATGGAACGTTCACCAACCGAACTATTTCGGCCCTCGAAGATGTTGTGGTCGCTGATCGACTCGATCGCGGCCTGGAAAAGCGGGAACTGGTAGCCCACGAACGGGTACGTGCCGACGAAGTGCCGCTCGTCGCGGTAGTTCGGATAGTGGCGGCCCTCGACGAAGTCGAACAGGGTCTTGAAGTTCGCATACTCCGCGTCGTATATCGACTCGATCTCGGCGCTCGCACCATCGGCCTTGGCCAGGAGACGTTTACGGATGACCTCCTCGACGTCTTGGCTGGTGAGTTTGAGCCGGTTCTTGAAGCGCGCCTGGATCTTGGAGAAGTCGTTGGCCTGCTGTTTGGTGCGGTCGCCGCCGACCTTCTCCATGTCCTCCTGGGAGGTCACGAAGATCCACGCCCGCCCCTGGCATTTGGTAGCGAGCGATTCGGCGATGGTCTGGAGGTTGAGCATGAGTTGGGTGTGGGTGCCGATGAACTGGCCGACCTCGTCGACGAAGAAGTTCAACCGGTAGCCGTCAGGCTGTTGGTCAAGCCAGGCGGCGACCTCGCCGGCGAAATCTTCGATCGAGACCGAGTAGTTCGCACTGTACTGGCGGATGATGCCGAGGCTCTCGGAGCCGTTGACCTCGGCAAAGGCCTTGTCAATGTTGCCTGCTTCAAGGGCCGTTTGCTCGCGTCCCTGTGACCAGGGGATTCCCGCAATCTGTTCGAAGGATTCTTGGAAGGCCACGTACTGGTCACGGAAGTCGAGGTCTCGTTCAAAGCGGGCGATGTGTCCCTGGTTGCCGTAGTAGCCGCGGGACTCGTCGAAGATCTTCACGAACACCTTCAGCAGGGCGTCGTTCTGGTCCTTCGAGATCAGGGTGGCCTTCTGGTCGATGTTGAACAGCAGGCTCTTCGCTTCGATTCGTTCGGCCTTGTCGATCAACGCCGGCAGGAACGCGTCGTCAGCCTTCGTCCGAAACTGGGTGCAGACCCCAGCGCGCGGGTAGTCGTGGCCGTCGATGTCGCCGAGCAGGTGGGCCAGCATCTTCAACAGGTGTGACTTACCGGAGCCGAAGAAACCGGAAATCCACACGCCGTTGGCGTTCGTGTAGTTCGTGTACGCCTCCAGCACCTGCTCGACACCCTTGGCGGCCTCGTTGGTGAGGACATACTCCTCCACCTCAGTGGCGAGTTGGGAGGTGTCGTCAGCCTTGATGACGCCCTCGATCGAGCGGTCGATCGGCTTGGCGAAGATCTCATTGATCACGGTCATGCTGATGTCTCCTGTTCCAGGATGTCCTTGGCCCGGTAATAGCTGTCGCTCGCGCCAAGGTTCAATGCGCGGAGCTGGTGTCCGGTCGACCGGGTGAACTCGTACGTGCCCGGGAACCACGCCAACATCGGGCGACCCACGACCACGCTCTGCAAGTTCTCCAGCACCGTGTGTGTACGGATGAAAGGAAACACCTCACCGATGCCGGTGAGGAAGACCACGGTCGTGTTCGGTTCAGTTGCCGGCTCGGTGTCGAGCCGAGCTCGGATCGCCGGGGCGAGATGATCGTGCGGGTCGAGCATGCCCTGAAGCATGTCGCGGAAGTCGGCCTTGTCCATCGTCGGCTCCGCCTGGAGAACGCGATCCCAGACGCCCCGTTCGTTGAGGAGTTCGACGGCAAGGTTGTATAGATTGATCTCGACCACATTGATTCCGTCATCGCTCTGGAGCTTCTTGGTGACCCGGTCGCGCATACCGTCGACGTCGAGGGCCCAGGCAGGAGGAAAGTGGTAGATGAAGAAGGGAACTTCCTTAGAGAGGCCCTCCATCCTCAAGAACCGGCCGCTACGCAACACGTCATATACGTGTTTCTCTTCGTGAGTGAGGTTTCGCTGGGTTGTTTTCATCGCTCCACCTGGTCGCCTGAGGATGTGAATGGTGTGACCATCGGAAAGAATCGGAGGTCGCTGGGCGTGCGGCGGTCCAGGACCTCTGTGACGCGCCCGGAGATCACGGCGGGGATGATGTTGCCGGCGTTGGTGTACAGACCTGCCTCGCGGAGCATCCGAAACAACGTCTGCCGAAGCTTCTGTCGCGTCGACGACTTCAGGCCGTCGAGCTCGGGGTGCCACAGGCTCTTACCGGTGATGAACCGGTCGAAGTCCTCGACGTCGAGCATCGGCCGCATCAGGAGGAATCGCTCGCGCAGCACCTCTTCGGCAAAGTCGCCGATCAGCACGTAGCGGCGGCAAGCCGCGGCCCACATCAGGTGATGCTGCTCCGAGGGACTGCCCTCGACAAGCAGTTCGATCTCGTCATCGCCGAGCGCAGCGAGCCGCTGAACGGTCTCGCGGGAGACCCTGCCGAGCGATGAGGTAGTGCGAGCCTGCAACAGGTTGCCGTCGACAACTCGGACACGGGTCGCCTGCCAGTCGCGAGACTCAAGGTATATCGCTGCGACGGACACACCCTCGCGGGCGAGGAGGCCACCACTGGTGAACGACAATGCATAGCGTGATTGCGCTTCGTCAGTCACGTGGTGCAGGGCCTCTCTTCCTGTCTTCAGAACAGCACCAAGACTATCGGGAGCCTGCGACAATCCTGGGCAGGCTGAGATCTCCCTCTGCGTGTCCAGCCGTCGACTTCGCTGGCGCGATGCTCCCTGGGCCTGCCTCGGACGAGGCCACGTCACGTGCAATCGGCGACCTGCGGTAGGCCCCCGTAGATCACAGCCGCGATGAAGCCGTTATGGAATTTCGCATGCTAGCCGATGGTGGTGCGGTCGGCGGCGTTCTTGCTGGTCTCGGGGTCTTTCTTCCGATCCCACTCTATCTTCGACGCCCAGACGTCTCACGGTCTTCTGCCGAGGAACCCGACTTAGTTGTACGCCAAGGGGATACGGATCGACGCTCTCGTAGTCCCCTTTAGCCGTCGCACATGGTAGGCGAACCGCGATCAAAGCGGTGACTACAAAACACATCATTGTGAAGTCCTGCAACGGTGATCAGGCTGCAACCCCCATCCCCATAGCTCCAGAACGACGAAGCACTTCGTGCCGAACCACCCCGCCATGGGGTGAATGTCCGTTATGTTCCTCGATAGTGGTTGCAATCTCCCCGCTGCTCGACGTCCCGTGCAGGGATGCTGTCAACACGAAAGGGAGCACATCTGTGAATGGACTCGAAACGCCCACTCGTTTGTCCCGGACCACCGCGGCCCTCGGTGTCGGCGCGCTCGCTGCCGCGATCACCTTCGGCAGTGCAGTTGGTACTGCATCGGCCGACACTCCGGTCGCCGACTTCGGCAGTATCTCTTTCGCGGTGACCAACGGTCCCGACAACACCATCTACGACATCAACGCCATCATCAATCTCCCACCCGGCACACTGCCGCCAGGGATGATGAACCCTCAGATCACTGCGCCCGCCGCGGCCCCTGAACCAGTCAACGACTCGTTTGCAGGCACCGCATTGGACTTCGTTCTGAGCTTCATTCAGGCTGCGGCCAGATAGCCGACAACAAAAAACGAGGCCACCAACTCTTGTGAGTTCGTGGCCTCGTCTTGTGGTGGGCGAAGGGGGACTTGAACCCCCACGTCCCGAAGGACACTGGCACCTGAAGCCAGCGCGTCTGCCATTCCGCCACTCGCCCGAGCAACGCCGAAACATTATCACGACAAACTTTGAAAGTTCTATTCGTGCAGCTCAGGGCACGAATCGATGAACACCGAGCACCCGAAAGCCCAGAACCGATACCATGCTGAAACAGCGGCCAGGTACTGCCGAAGCGACATTTGACAGTACCGTGGAACCTGTACAGCAGTTTGGACGACACGCGACAAGGCGGTGCCGGCGCTACTTGCCGAGCATTTTGCCGTCGTAGATGCGAGGCGAGAGGAGGGCCCGATGGGCATCGTGCAGCGTTTCGAACGAAAGCTCCAAGGAGCTGTCGGCGACGCATTCGCGCGGGTCTTCGGTGGTGGTGTTGTGCCGCAGGAAGTAGAGGCGGCGCTCCAGCAGGAGGCACGTGACCGCGTCGAGCACCTCGGCGGCGGAATCCTTCTCGCCCCCAACCACTACGTGATCACCATCAACAACTCCGATCACGAAGAGTTGGCAGCAGATCGCGAACTGACGACCAAAGCTTTCAGCCGACACCTGCAGGATTTCATCCGCGATCAGGGTTGGCAGACGTACGGCGACATCTCGGTCACTTTCGAGCCTTCGCCTACGCTCCACACCGGTCAGTTCCGCACCCGCGGAACCGTCGACCCGGATGGTGACGCCGAGCAGGCATCACCGCCGTCGCATGTTCCGCAGGTTTCGTCGCGGCCTCCACAACGGCCGCCTCAGCGACCCGCACCGATTGTTCCCCCTGTTTCCAATCCAGTCCCGTCACAACCAGGAGCCGGCCCCATGACGCAGAACTCAGGCTACGAACCAAGCCGCGAACCGGCGGGTCGCCAGCCCGAACCGCAGCAGCCGGCACGGAACGGGTACTCCCACGACGACGGCGGTTACGCCGCTCCGCAGGGCCAGGAAGCGCCGTACCAGAACGGTTACGACCGCGGCGACGGTTACCGCACGGGCGACGACCAGCAGGGCTACAACCAGCAGCAGGGTGGCTACGACCAGCAGGCGTACCCGAACCAGCAGCAGCCGTACGAGCAGGCCGGTTACGACCAGCAGAGCTATGACCAGCAGGGCGGCGGCTACGACCAGCAGGGCTACCAGCAGCAGCAGCCGTACGACCAGCAGGGCTACGGCCAGCAGGCGTACCAGGGTGGGTACGACCAACAGGGCTACCAGCAGGGCGGCGGTTACGACCAGCAGGGCTACCAGCAGCAGCCGTACAACGGCCAGTCCTACGATCAGCCGGGCTACGACCAGCAGAGCTACCAGCAGGGCGGCTACGACCAGCAGGCGTACACACAGCAGCCGTACGAGCAGGCCGGCTACGAGCAGGGTGGCAACTTCGAGCAGACGCAGGCCTACCCGCAGCAGGGCTATGCCCAGCCGCAAGGCGGTTACGCACCGACGGCCCAGAGCCTGACGGCAACCCTGCAGCTCGAAGACGGCAGCGGACGCCACTTCCAGCTTCGCGACGGCAGCAATGTCATCGGCCGCGGCCAGGAAGCCCAGTTCCGCCTCCCGGACACGGGCGTCTCACGTCGCCACATCGACATCCGTTGGGACGGCCGCACCGCGATGCTGTCCGATTTGGGATCCACGAACGGCACCACCGTCAACGGAGCACCGGTCCAGGACTGGCAGCTGGCAGACGGCGACATCATTCGCGCAGGTCACTCGGAGATTCTGGTTCGCATTCTCTGAGCTGAGAAACGGACGCCAGGATTTTTCCGATAACAATCGAACATTCGGCGGTCCGTCAGCGCGCCGCCGTCACGCGGCTGTCAGTATCGTGATCTTCGGGGCCCAGAGCCCCCTATGATGCTGCCAGTCGACAATGCTCGAACCCCGCTGCGGCGGGGCTCGAGCCATAGAAGGAGGTGGACAGCCGTGCAGGGCCTGATTCTGCAACTCACACGGGCGGGCTTCCTGCTCCTACTGTGGCTGTTCGTCTGGGCAGTCCTCCGCACTCTCCGCTCCGACATCTATGCCGGCTCCGGGGTCAGGGTTCCGCCGCGGTACACCCGCGCCGGAAAGGTCCTGCCCTCGCTGGGCAAGGCGAAGGTGCCTCGGTACCTGGTGGTCACGCAGGGCGCCCTCGCCGGTACCCGCATCACCCTCGGTTCACAGCCCGTCATGATCGGCCGCGCCGACGATTCGACGCTCGTTCTCACCGACGATTACGCGTCGACGCGCCATGCGCGGCTCTCGCAGCGTGGCGCTGACTGGTACGTCGAGGATCTCGGTTCGACCAACGGCACCTATCTGGACCGCGCCAAGGTCACCACTGCGGTGCGCGTCCCGCTGGGCACTCCGGTTCGCGTCGGCAAGACGGTAATCGAGCTACGCCCGTGACCCTTGTTCTCCGCTACGCGGCGCGCAGCGACCGCGGTCTCGTGCGCTCCAACAACGAAGATTCCGTGTACGCCGGTGCACGCCTGCTGGCTTTGGCCGACGGTATGGGCGGACACGCGGCCGGTGAGGTCGCGTCGCAGTTGATGATTGCCGCTCTGGCGCATCTCGACGACGACGAGCCCGGCGAGGATCTGCTCGGCAAGCTCGAGGCAGCCACCCGTGAGGGCAACGATTCCATCGCCGATCACGTCGAGGAAGAACCCGAACTCGACGGCATGGGCACCACGCTCACCGCGATCCTCTTCTCCGGCAGCAAGCTCGGTCTCGTGCACATCGGCGACTCGCGCGCCTACCTTCTGCGCGACGACCACCTGACGCAGATCACCCGCGACGACACGTTCGTGCAGTCGTTGGTCGACGAGGGCAGGATCACCGCCGAACAGGCACACACTCACCCGCAGCGATCCCTGATCATGCGGGCGTTGACCGGCAACGAGATCGAGCCGACGCTCACCGTGCGCGAAGCCCGCGCCGGCGATCGCTACCTGCTCTGCTCCGACGGCCTCTCCGACGTGGTCAGCGACGAGACCATCGAGAACACGATGCGCGAAGGCTCGCAGGAGCAGTGCGCCGATCGTCTCATCGAATTGGCGCTGCGCAGCGGCGGTCCCGACAACGTCACCGTCGTCGTCGCCGATGTCATCGACCTCGACTACGGCCAGTCGCATCCCATCGTTGCGGGTGCCGCGTCGACGGAAGAGGAAGAGGACGCCCCTCCCCCCAACACCGCTGCCGGCCGCGCCGCTGCCATGCGTCCGCCGCGCGCGACGCCCAAGCGAGTTGTCTCCCAACCCGAACCGGAACCGAAGAAGAAGCGGAACCGGTTGTGGTGGGTGGTCCTTGCCGTGGTGCTGATCGCGCTGGTCGGCGTCGGCGCAGTGATCGGCCGCGCCGTCATCCGCAACAACTACTACGTCGGCGAAGACAACGGCCGCGTGACGGTGCTGCGCGGAATCCCCGGTTCGGTGCTCGGCTACTCGCTGCAAGACGCGGATCTGGTGGGTTGCGTCGGCGACGACGACGTCCTGACCCTCGTCTCCCCCGACGCGATTCCCAGCAACTGCAACATCCTCGAAGTGACGGATCTGCAGCCGTCGGCGCAGGAGCAGGTGCGCGCCGGGCTACCGTCCGGCAAGCGTGAAGATGCGCAGAGCCAGATGATCCGTCTCATCGGCGGCGATCTGCTGCCTCGTTGTGAGCCGGTTCCGACGACGGCCACGCCCACTCCCCCGCCGGCACCGGAGACCACGCCGCCCCCCGCACCGCCCGCGGATCCTGCTGCACCGACGACGGCAGCACCCACGACTACGCCGACGCCGACCGAAGTTCCCGGTCAGACTTGCAGGACGGTCAACTGATGTCGTCCAACGCAGCTGCGGGGACGGCTTTTCCGAGTCCGCCCGGAGGTTTTGCCCCGGCGCCGGTCCAGTCGACCCGTCGAAACATGGAGCTTCTGCTCCTGGGCTTTGCCGTCATCATCACGACGGTCTCGCTTCTGCTCGTCGAGGCGAGCCAGGAACAGAAGATCACTCTCGATCTGGCCAAGTACGCGCTCGCGTACACGGGCCTGTTCCTGATCGCGCACTTGGCAATTCGACGGTATGCGCCGTACGCCGATCCGCTGCTACTGCCGATCGTCGCCCTGCTCAACGGCCTGGGGTTGGTGCTCATCCACCGACTCGACCTCGCCGACGAACAGACAGCGCTCTACAACGGCGTCGAGGCACCGTCACCGGATGCGAACCAGCAGGTCATGTGGACTGCACTGGCGATCACCGGTTTCGTGCTGCTGCTCGTGTTCTTGAAGGACTACCGCCTGATGGCGCGGTTCAGCTACACGCTCGGCCTCGCAGGTCTGGTGTTCTTGGCGATTCCCGCGATCCTGCCGGCGAAGTTCTCGAGCGTGAACGGCGCAAAAATCTGGATTCGCCTGCCCGGATTCAGCATTCAGCCAGGTGAGTTCGCGAAGATCCTGCTCATCATCTTCTTCGCGTCCGTGCTCGTCGCCAAGCGCGACCTGTTCACCTCGGCCGGTAAACACTTCCTGGGCATGGACTTTCCGCGTGCCCGCGACCTCGGCCCGATCCTGCTCGCCTGGATCGTCTCGGTGGGCGTGCTCGTCTTCGAAACCGACCTCGGTACGTCGCTGCTGCTCTTTAGCACCGTGCTGGTGATGCTCTACATCGCGACCGAGCGTGTGGGCTGGCTGGTGATCGGCGGCGGACTGCTCGCCATCGGATTCTTCTTCGCCTACAAGATGTTCGGACACGTGCGCGTTCGCGTCGACACCTGGCTGGACCCGCTCGGCGACTACGCCAACACCGGGTATCAGATCTCGCAATCGCTCTTCGGCCTGGCCACCGGTGGTATCGCCGGAACGGGTCTGGGCAGCGGCCGCCCCAACCAGGTGCCGTTCGCGAAGACGGACTTCATCATCGCGACCATCGGCGAAGAGCTCGGCCTGATCGGCCTGGCCGCTGTGCTGATGCTGTTCCTGCTTCTCATCGTGCGCGGCCTGCGTACGGCGTTGGCAGTGCGCGACAGCTTCGGCAAACTGCTCGCCGCCGGTCTGTCGTTCACCATCGCGATCCAGATCTTCGTTGTCGTCGGCGGCGTCACCAAGCTGATCCCGCTGACTGGTCTGACAACACCGTTCATGTCGTACGGCGGCTCGTCGCTGCTCGCGAATTACCTACTGCTGGCCATCCTCGTCCGGATCTCGGACGCGGCTCGTGCGCCGGTAGTGACGAAGAAGAAAGGTCCGCCCCCAATCGCTGACGCCAATACCGAGATGATGCCGCGCGTATGAACACTCCACTGCGCCGCGTCGCGATGGCCGTCATGGTGATGGTCGTCGCGCTCCTCGCCAACGCCACGTACGTACAGGTCATCAAGGCTGACGACCTGCGAGCCGACCCGCGCAACTCGCGGGTGCTGCTCGACGAGTACTCACGCCAGCGAGGTCAGATCTCGGCTTCCGGTCAGGTGCTTGCCGCCTCCCGCGCCACAGACGACCGGTACAAGTACCTGCGCGAGTATCCGAATCCGTACCCGTACGCACCGGTCACGGGCTTCTACTCGATGCAGTACGGCAGCGCCGGCCTCGAGCGCACCGAGGATCCGATTCTCAACGGCTCGGACAACCGGCTGTTCAGTCAGCGCTTCTTCGACTTGGTGTCCGGACGCGATCCGCGCGGCGGCAACGTCGTCACGACGCTCAATCCGGCCATGCAGCAGGTGGCGTACGACCAGCTGACCAGTAAGGGTTACACCGGTTCCGTCGTCGCCATCGAGCCGAGCACCGGACGCATCCTGACGATGGTCAGCACTCCGAGCTACGACCCGAACCTGCTTGCCAGCCACGACGGCGCCGAAACCACGAAGGCGTGGGACGAGCTCAATGCCGATCCCAACGATCCGTTGGTCAACCGCGCTATTTCGCAGACCTACCCTCCCGGTTCGACGTTCAAGGTGCTCACCACGGCCGCAGCTCTTGGCAACGGTGCGACGCCGGACGACCAGCTGACCGCGGCTCCGCAGATCACGCTGCCCGGCACCAGCACGACCCTCGAGAACTACAACGGCAGCACCTGCGGCCCCAACCCGACGGCGTCGTTGCGTGACGCGTTTGCGCGCTCGTGCAACACGGCTTTCGTCGAACTGGGCATCAAGGACGGCGCGGACGCCATCAAGGACGAGGCCAGCGCTTTCGGCATCGGGCCCAACACTCCGGCGATCCCGCTCCCGGTTGCTGACAGCACCGTCGGCGACATCTCCGACGACGCGGCTCTCGGCCAGACCAGCATCGGCCAGCGCGACGTCGCGGTGACCCCGCTCGAGAACGCAGTGATCGCCGCGACCGTCGCCAACGGTGGTGTGCGGATGCAGCCCAACCTGATCTCCCAGTTGCAGGCACCGGATCTGACCGATCTCAGTACGCCGTCACCGGTGTCGATGGGTCAGGCGATCTCGCCGGCAGTGGCCGCAACGCTGACTGATCTGATGATCGGCTCGGAGAACTTCACCGGCGGCGACGGCAAGATCCCCGGGGTTCAGATCGCGTCCAAGACCGGTACCGCCGAGCACGGCGTGAACCCGCGGGAAACCCCGCCGCACGCCTGGTACATCGCTTTTGCACCGGCGCAGAATCCGACGGTCGCCGTGGCCGTCATCGTCGAGAACGGTGGTGACCGCGGACTTGCCGCTACCGGTGGCTCGGTTGCTGCGCCGATCGGTCGTGCAGTCATCGCAGCCGGAATCCAAGGGGGCTGAACCGTGGCGTTGAACAACGGCGCTTTGATCGCCGATCGTTACCGATTGATCCGTCTCATCGCCACCGGTGGGATGGGTCAGGTGTGGGAAGCCACCGACTCCCGGCTCAACCGTCGCGTCGCCGTCAAGGTACTCAAGTCCGAGTTCTCTTCCGATCCGGAGTTCTTGGAGCGCTTCCGCTTCGAGGCCCGCACCACCGCGCAGCTCAACCATCCCGGTATCGCCGGAATCTACGACTACGGCGAGACCCGTGACAGCTCGGGCGATTCCACGGCGTACCTGGTGATGGAACTCGTCAACGGCGAGCCGCTCAACGCCGTCCTGGCACGCGTCGGCCGCCTGGCGGTTCCGCATGCCCTCGACATGCTCGAGCAGACCGGCCGCGCCCTGCAGGTCGCACACGACGCCGGTGTCGTGCACCGCGACGTGAAGCCGGGCAACATCCTCATCACGCCGACGGGCCAGGTGAAGATCACGGACTTCGGCATCGCCAAGGCCGTCGAGAACTCGCCCGTCACGCGTACGGGAATGGTGATGGGCACCGCCCAGTACATCGCGCCCGAGCAGGCTCTCGGTCAGGACGCGACCGCGGCGAGTGACGTGTACTCGCTGGGAATCGTCGGATACGAAGCACTTTCGGGTCGACGCCCGTTCACCGGTGACGGCGCGCTGACCGTCGCGATGAAGCACGTGCAGGAAACCCCGGCGCCGATGCCGGCCGACCTGCCGCCGAACATCCGCGAGCTCATCGACATCACGTTGACCAAGGATCCGGCCGGCCGCTACGCCAGTGGCGGTGAGTTCGCCGACGCCGTTGCAGCCGTTCGGGCAGGGAGGCGTCCACCGCCGCCCGGTCTGCTCGCCACCGGTGCCGCGAGCGCGTTGCCGGCTACGGGTGCCACGCAGGTCATGCCGCCGACGTACGCGGGCCCGGTGACGGGCGCAGCTGTTGCGGACGACGCGGCAGCCGGCGGAATGACCAGTGGGCAGAAGGCCGTGGCATGGGCCGGCGGCGGATTGATCTTGTTGGCGTTGATCATCGGCGGAGTCTGGATCGCGACCGACGGTCCGAGCGACCCGACGCCGCCCGTCGTCACGTCCACGACGTTGCCGACCACGACGACCACCAAGCCCACCACGACGACGACTCGGCCGACGACGACGACCACCGAGCCGACAACCACCACAACTCGGCCGACGACAACCACGACCGAGCCGACAACCACCACGACAACGCCGACCACGACAACAACAACTCCGACGACCACAACCACCACCACGACGACAACGACGACCACAACGACCACTGAGCCGTTGGCGGATCCCGGAGACGCTGAAGAACCGCTAGGACAAGACCAATGACGACACCCCGCAATCTCTCCTCCCGCTACGAGCTGGGTGAGATTCTCGGCTTCGGCGGAATGTCCGAGGTTCACCTGGCGCGCGACCTCCGACTCAGCCGCGACGTCGCGATCAAGGTGCTGCGTGCAGACCTCGCGCGCGATCCCACGTTCTACTTGCGGTTCCGTCGTGAGGCGCAGAACGCTGCCGCGCTGAACCATCCGGCGATCGTGGCCGTCTACGACACCGGTGAAGCCGAGACCGACGCCGGACCGCTGCCGTACATCGTCATGGAGTACGTCGACGGCGACACGTTGCGTGACATCGTGCGCAGCACCGGGCCGATGACTCCGCGCAAGGCGATGGAAGTGATCGCGGACGTCTGTGCCGCTTTGGACTTCAGCCACCGCAACGGCATCGTGCACCGCGACGTCAAGCCCGCCAACATCATGATCAACCGTGCCGGCGCCGTGAAGGTGATGGACTTCGGTATCGCCCGTGCCATTTCCGACGCGTCGAGCCCGATGACGCAGACGGCCGCCGTGATCGGCACCGCTCAGTACCTTTCGCCGGAGCAGGCGCGAGGTGAGCAGGTGGACGCACGTTCGGACGTCTACTCGCTCGGTTGTGTGCTGTTCGAAATTCTGACGGGCGAGCCGCCGTTCAAGGGTGATTCACCGGTCGCCGTGGCGTACCAGCATGTTCGTGAGGATCCGCAGACGCCGTCGGAGATCAATCCCGACATTCCGCGCGAGCTGGATTCGATCATTCTCAAGGCGATGAGCAAGAACCCGGCCAACCGCTACCAGAGCGCCGGCGACATGCGCAGCGACTTGGTACGCGTTCTGGGCGGTCAGCGTCCGAGTGCGCCGATGGTGATGAACGACGAGGACCGCACCACCATCCTCGGCGCCGTCGGCTCCGACACCGGGAACTACCGCACTGCTCCTGATCCGGTCGAGCCGGTTCCTGCACGGACAACTCGCGCTGCCGAGCCGCCTGCCAAGAAGAAGGGCGGACGCTACGCCCTGATGGGCATCGCGGCGCTTCTGGTGATCGGACTGGTGACGTTCTTCCTCATTCGGGTGAACTCGCCGAAGGTCGAGATGGTGACCGTTCCGGGTGACCTCACCAACCAGCCCGCTGATGTCGCCGAGGCGACGCTGACCAACGCCGGATTCCAAGTGGAGCGTCAGCAGAAGACGGACAAGGTGATCGCTGCGGGAAACGTCATCACGACGCGTCCGGTTGCCGGGGTGCGCATCGAGAAGGGGAGCACCGTCACCATCGACGTGTCCACCGGCCCCGAGCAGGTCGCGATCCCTCGCCTGACCGGCCTGAGCCAGGACGACGCCGAGAAGAAGCTCAACTCCGTCGGACTCCGACTTGATCCGACCATCGGCAAGGCCGCGTCGACCATTGCCGAGGTCGACAAGATCGTCAATCAGGATCCGGCCGTCGGAGTGTCGGTTGTTCTCGATTCCGCGGTCTCGATCACTGTCGGCACCGGTCCGGAGCAGGTTCGGGTCCCGGATGTGACCGGTCAGCGTGAAGAGGTGGCGAGGCCCAACATCGAAGGTGCCGGGTTCGTCGTCCAGATCACGGAGATCGATTCGGGACTGCCGAAGGGACAGGTCGTTTCGACCGATCCGACCGGCGGCACGTCGGCCACCAAGGGTTCGACCGTGACGCTGCGGGTTTCCAACGGCAACCAGGTCGCGATGCCTGATCTGACCAACAAGACGGTGTCCGAGGCGTTGACCACGCTTCGCGCAGCCGGCTGGGCGGGAACTGCTTCGCAGCTGGTGCAGAACCAGAGCACGACGCTCACCCCGGAGATGGTGGGCAAGATCGTCTCGCAGACGCAGCCTCCGGGCTCGGAGATCTCCAAGGACGCGGTCATCACCGTCAGCGTCGGAGCGCTCGGAATCCCCGGCCGCTAGCAAACTGAAAAAGTGCCTCCCGGAGATTTCCGGGAGGCACTTTTTTGTGGACAGGTGTCAGAGAATTGCGGGCAATGCGCCACCGAGCGCCGACGCGACCTCGGCCTCGAGGGCTGCGACGAGCCCTTCCGGGGGCGCCTCACCGCAGACTGCGAGCCAGTTCGCGAGCATCCGGTGCCCACCCTGAGTGAGTACGGACTCTGGGTGGAACTGGACGCCGTGAATCGGCAGTTCGCGGTGACGCATCGCCATCACGACGCCGCTCTCGGTGTGTGCGGTCACCTCGAGTTCCTCGGGAATGGTGTCCTCGAGAACCGTCAGCGAGTGGTAGCGGGTAGCGGTGAACGGATCGGGCAGCCCGGCCAGGACGCCGACGTCCTTGTGGTGAACCAGACTCGTCTTGCCGTGAAGCAGTTCGGGCGCGCGGTCGACGGTTCCGCCGAAAGCCGCGCCGATCGCCTGATGTCCGAGGCAGACGCCGAGCAGCGGGGTCTTGGTGTCGGCGCAGACCTTCACCAGATCCATCGTCGCTCCCGCGCGCTGCGGAGTTCCGGGGCCAGGGCTCAGGAGAATGCCGTCGAACTGCGCTACTGCACCCTCGAGGTCTGCCGTCAGTTGTGGATCGTCGTTGCGCCAGACCACGGCTTCGGTTCCGAGCTGGCCGAGGTACTGCACCAGGTTGAACACAAAGCTGTCGTAGTTGTCGACGACGAGAATCCTCATGAGAGCAGGGTAAACGCCCGTGCTATCCGCCGGTATAGGCGGGGACCGTGATCTGCGACGGTGTCGCCTGCGTGTACCCGAGGCCGAAGCGGGTCGCGTACTGCTTGTAGATCCGAATGCCCGGTTCGGCAGCGAGTGCCGCCTCGAGGCGCGCAACATCGCCGATCGCGCTCATCACGTACGGCGGGCTGTAGGTACGGCCGTGAAGAAGGAGGGTGTTTCCGATGCACCGCGGCGCCGACGTACTGATGATCCGTTGGTCCTGCATGCCCACCGCTTCGGCCCCGCCGGCCCACAGTGCGTTCAGCACGCTCTGGACGTCCTGCTGATGCACGACGAGGTCGTCCGGGGTGGCGTCGACCGGATACTTGCCTTCGGCGTTGCGCGGGGCGTCCGTCATGGTGACCACGACGCCGGGGCCGGTCATCTCCGTCAGTCCCGCGTCGGCGGAGATGTTCTTGATGTCACCGAGAGCCGCTGCCACGCCGGCGTCGGACCGAGCGGCGTCTTCCTGCAGCGAATCGAGCTGAGCGGCAAGTTCGTCCCGGTCGGCCGAAACTTTCTCGGCATTGGCCTGTGCACTGCGGACCAGATCGGAGAGCCTGGTGCTTTCGGTGACCTGAAGCTGGTTTTCCTCGGCGGATCTCTGCGCCGTGGCAACCATCAGACCGGCTACCAGGCAGACGGCAAGTACACCGATGTGCCAGACGGTTCGTGAAGATTCACCCGAAGACACGTGGCTCCTCCCGGATTGTGCAGGTCGGCCGGTGACCAACTGGACACAGCTACGTTAGCGTGTAGGTAACACATGCAGGTCACACCGTAGAGCGAGGACGCCATGCCCAAGTCGAAGGTCCGTAAGAAGAACGACTACACAGTCAACCCAGCAAACCGCACTCCGGTGAAGGTGAAGATGGGTCCGTCGAGCACGTTGTACGTCTCCGTGATGCTCGGATTCATGCTTCTCGGCCTGGCGTGGCTGATTGTGTACTACTTGGCCGCGGATTCGATCACGTGGATGAACGACTTGGGAAACTATAACTTCCTCGTCGGCTTCGGCTTCATGGTTGTGGGCCTTGTGATGACCATGAGATGGCGCTGACCAGCGATTATCTGATTCGTCTCGGATCGTGACCGTCTCTCAATTACATGGGTGTCATTCATCCCCATTGTGGATAACTCCTGTGGACAACCTAGGAAGTTATCCACATGCTCGAGGATGAATTTCATCCACAGCCTCGTGACAACGCCACAGAGGTCGTCTCGTGGGCCACTCCGATGGGTGTTGTCTACGCGATGTTCGGCGGCGGAATTGCCCTCGCGATCGCCTCGATCCTCGCGCCCACGGAGCCTGCCGGACGCTTCCTGCTCGCCCTCGCGGTGATCGGGCTGTTCGTGATGGGCGGCCTCGCCCTGCGTCAGCGCCCCCGCCTGGCGGTGATCGACAACGCAGGAACCAAGTCGATCGCGGTGCAGCGATTGCGCGCCCGCCACACGTTCACCCGCGAACAGATCGACCGCGTGCGTCTCGTCCGCTACCCGCGTCTGGGTCGACGCGTCCCGATGCTCGAGATCGACATCGTCGACCGACCCACCGACACGGAGAAGCTGTTGATCTTCGGACGCTGGGATCTCGGTACGACGCCGGAGGACGTCGTGGACGTGCTTACCGTCCACGGTTTGGTGCCGCCCGAGAAGTAGGCGCGGGGTTACCCAGCCAGCGCCGCGAGGTCCGGCTGCACGATGTCGAGTGCCTGCTGCGGCACCGCGACTGCGTCGCTCGACCATCCCCAGATCGAGTACAGCTCACGGCCGGGGTCGGTGTACCCGTCGCGGCCGTGAAGCACCCGGTAGTTGTCGATGCAGATCATCTCGCCGGCTTCGGCACGGAACATCGGCCCGCTGTCTCGCACGTGAATCACGGCCTCACTCCATTGCTTCACCAGCGGCCACTGCGCTTCTTCCGATTCGCCGGCGATCGGCGCGAGGTACGGGTGGTACCGAACCTGGTTGCGTCCACTCGGCACCGTCCGGGCGATCGGCGCAAATGTGTTCTGCGGGAAGTTCGGTTCCGAATGGTCGATGTCTGTGCTCCAACAGAATTCGGCCAGCTCCGCTGTTGCGGGATCGAAGGCGAGCAATCGCGTCAGTTTGACCGCGTCGATGAGAAACGAGTCGCCGCCACTCGGGTACGCCGGGCGCTTGCACCACAGAAACAGGTAATCGGGAGCGTAATCGCCGAAAGCGAAGCCGTCGTTGTGGGCGGTCATCCGCTCGCCGGAGATACCGAACGAGCGCTTGCGCCCGCGTTCGTCCACCGGTTGGGTGTCGACGACAGCGGCTTCGGCATCCTGACTTTTGGCGCTCGCCTCGAACTGGCGGCCGACGCGAATGCACTTCTCACCGAGCAACTTCGACGCGAACGCAATGGCATCTTCCTCGGTGTGCAGCCCACCGAAGACCGCAGCGCCGTCCAGCGCGATTGCCGCCCGGACGGCCTCGACCGTCTCCACGCGCCGCGGAACAACACTTGCCAGCGTCAAATCGGAAGAGAACATTCATCACTCCATACGTCGAGTTCGCCAAACGGTTCAACTCGAGCGTAGGAACTCGTCATTTCGACGGCGTAACTCCGGAAACCGATTCGGTTACGGAGCCAGCCTTTCAAATCACCTTGCCCGGGTTCATGATTCCGTGAGGGTCGAGTGCGCCCTTGATTGCATGATGCATCGCGACGACGGCCGGTGACAGTTCCTGTGCCAGGCCACCCATCTTCAGTAGGCCGACGCCGTGTTCACCGGTGACGGTTCCGCCCAACTCGAGGGCATTGTCGATGATCTCGGCAAAAGCCGCCTGAGCACGCCTCCGCGCCGCTTCGTCGTCGTGTGGCGTGATCAGCAGCGGATGCAGGTTGCCGTCACCCGCGTGCGCGATGTTCGCGATGTGCGTGTCGTGACGGGCCGAAATGGCCTCGATCCGTGCCAACATCTCCGGGACCGCTGCCTTGGGGACACAGATGTCCTCGGTGAGCACCGGGCCGAGCCGCTCGAGGGCGGGGTACGCCAGACGCCGGGCGGAGAACAGGGCGTCGGCTTCCTCCTGGTCGGTGGATCTGGCACTCCAGGTTGCCCCGGAACGGTTGAAACAGGCCAACATTCGCTCGGCTTCGGCGTCGCCGATCTCACCAGGTGTGTCGATGCGGCCGAGCAGGACCACCTCGGCGTCGGCCGAGAGGCCCATGTTCTTCCAGGCGTCGACGGCAAGCAGGCACTGTCGATCGATCAACTCGAGGGCCGACGGCGTGAGACCGTCCGCGGCGACGGCTTCGACTGCCTTGCCCGCAGCAACGATGGAGTCGAAGTATCCGACGATGGTGCGCTCGGGATCGCGCTGAGGACGTAGCTTGACGGTCACCTCGGTGATCACCCCGAGAGTGCCTTCGGAGCCGACCATGAGCGCGGAGAGATCAAACCCAGCCACTCCCTTGGCAGTTCGACGCCCGAGCCGAACCAGCTCACCGGTTCCGGTAACCACCTGCATGCCCAGCACGTAGTCCTTGGTGACGCCGTACTTGACGCAACACAGGCCCCCGGCATTGGTCGCGACGTTGCCGCCGATCGTCGACCAGGGTGCGCTCGCCGGATCGGGCGGATACCAGAGGCCGTGCTCGGCGCACGCGTCGCGGAGGTGATCGTTGACCACTCCGGGTTCGACCACGGCCAAACGCTCGAGGGTGTTGATCTCCTTGATGGCGTTCATCGCGTCGAAGGCGATCACGACGCCGCCGGCGACTGCGTTGGCTCCACCCGACAGACCGGTGCCTGCGCCGCGCGTGACGACGGGCGCACCGTGGGCGATGCACGCCTGCACAACTGTCTGTACCTGCTCGGCTGTGCGCGGACGGACCACGGCGACGGGCATCTCGTAGGGAGCCCACTCGGCGTCGTCGTGGATGTAGCTCGCCATGATGTCGGGGTCGGTGATCAGTCGATCCGCATCGATCTGCGAGCCGAGCGCCTCGAGGAGTGTCATGCCTCCACGATAGTGACGGCGGCTACACCACCCCATGTAGATTTACTCCGAGAAACCGGAAACCGTATGGACATTCTCTCCATACTCATCGTTGGCCTGACAAGTTGGCCTGACAAGGGGGTGCGGATGCACGAGAACTGGCTACAGCTTCTCCTGGCCGAGGCATCCACCGAGGAACTGATCGAACACCGCGATCAGTTGGCCGCCGGGTCAGCCCCCGAGGCCGCTGCCGAAATCGAGCGAGAAGCCCGATCCGCACTCCAACTGCGAAGTCTCCTGGCTCAGCGCCGACAACGTGCCACCGAACTGGGCGCGCTCAACGACATCGCGTCACTGCTGACCACGATGCACGATCACCACGCCCTTCTGCAGGAGATCGTGGATCAGGCCAAACGGCTACTCGGCGTAGACCTTTCGTACCTTGCTCTCATTCACGACGACATCTTGATCATCGAAGTCACGAGCGGGGCGTATACGTCGCAACTGCTCGGCCTGACGGTTCCGTTCCGAGAAGGCCTCATCGGTCGCGTGGTCGAGAACTCCTCTCCTGCTTGGTCTCCCGATTACCGCAACGATCCCTCGTTTGCACACATCGGGCCCGCCGACGACGCAGCACGAGCCGAGAACATGCGCGGCCTGTTGGCCGTTCCGCTGACTTTGAACGGCAAGATCCTGGGTGCCCTCTGCGCGTGCAAGCGTCAGGAGCGTCGATTCGGCAACGAGGAAGTTGCGTTGCTGTCCGCCCTCGCAGCTCATGCCTCGGTAGCCATCGAGAATGCCCGCTCTCTCGAACGCTATCGCGCGACGGTTGCAGAAGTGAATGCAGCGAACACCGAACTTGCCGAGCGCACAGCACTTCTCGAACAGACCCTGACCTGGGACCGATCGCTCACACAAGTTGTCCTGCGCGGCGGCGGTGTTCGCGAACTCGTGGAAGAAACCTCCGCGTCGACGGGTTCACCGGTGTTTTTCGTGACCGGAACGTCGGAGATCCCACCGGGACTGCAACGGGTGAGCGAGAGCGTGCATCGGGTCTTCGACATCTTTGCCGCTGATCGACGCGAGCAGGAGGTGACGCTCATCGTCGGTGAGCAGTTCCTGTTCGCCACCGAAGTACGCAGTGCCGGTGACCAACTCGGAGTTCTGTTCCTCCTCTCGCGTCATGAACCCACCGCCGCCATGAGGTTGGCACTCGAAAGGTCAGCCCCGGCCATTGCGCTTGCCCTGGTAGGCGAACGGGCGGCCAGGGAAGCCACTCGCCGAGCACGCGACGCATTTCTGGTCGATCTGATCACCAGGCCAGCGCCGACGCCGGCCGAAGTCACCGGTCAGTTCCGCCTTGCTGGACTCAACCCCGACCGCTCCTACACGGTCGTGGTGGCCCGCCCGGCCGACGCCGTAGACCGTACACGCCGCAGTATCGAGGAAATTGCATTCCCCTCGGGAACTGTTGTTGCCGAACATGGTTCACGGGTCATCGCTTTGATTCCGGGAATGTCACCGGCAGAGGTCGCGGCGGCGTGGGTGCAGCCGGCGGAGAACCCGACAGTGGGAATCGCCGATCCTGCGGTGGGAGCGGAAGGTCTGGCGCGAGCCTATGTCGAGGCACAACACACCGTCGACGTCCTCGAGACTCTCGGGCGGGCCTCCCACGTGGAACCGGCAAGTTCCCTCGGCATTTACCGAATTCTCCTCAGCCGCACCGGCCGCGAAGAACTCGAAGCGCTGACGCTGCGGTCCCTCGGTCCTCTCCTCGAGGAGGAGCAACGACGCGGCGTTCCGCTCTTGGACACCCTCGCGTCGTACCTGTCACACAATTGCAAGCATTCTGCGACCGCCGCCGCGCTCGCGATTCACGCCAACACTCTGTATCAACGCCTCGAATCGATCGACCGGTTGATCGGCACCCAGTGGCGTCAGCCGGACCAGGCGCTCGATCTTGCGCTCCTGATCCGGCTGCGTGCCAGTGCGGGGAAACTCGGTCAGATCTGAGCGGGCTTGCTCGATCGCTTGGCCAGTGCCACCACAAGAACTGCGGCACAGAGCATCACGGCGCCCACCACCCACAGGCCTGCCTTGGCATTTCCGGTCACATCGGTGAGCCAGCCGGTGATGTACGGAGCACCGAAGCCCGACGCATTGCCGATCGAGTTGATCATGGCGATACCCGCGGCCGCGCTGGCACCCGTCAGGAACGTGGTGGGCAGGTACCAGAAGACGGGGAGCGCACAGAGGACACCGACAGCGGTGAGCGAGACCGCGATCATGACGGTGAACGGCGAATCCAGATACAGCGCAATCGGAATGGATACCGCACCCAGGAGCGTCGGGGCAGCAACGTGCCACATTCGTTCACCGGTCTTGTCGGAATGGCGGCTCCACAGCACCATCGCGACAGCGCCGATCGCGTAGGGGACGGCCACGATCAGGCCGGTCTCGACGAGCGAGAAATCGGTGTTGAACGTCTGCTTGAATCCTGCGACGATGCTGGGCAGGAAGAAGCTCAAAGCGTAAAGGCCGTACGTGATTCCGAAGTAGACCAGACCGAAACCGATGACGCGGGGATCGCGCAGGGTCTTGCCGGCGGACTGGTGACCGGCGTCGCCGAGTTCTTTCTCCTCGTCGGCCATGGACTTCATCAGCCAGGTGCGCTCCTCGAGGGTCAACCACTTCGCGTCGGCGGGACGGTCGGTGAGGTAGAACCAGACGACAAACGCCAAGATCACGGCGGGCAGACCCTCGATCAGGTACATCACGCGCCATCCGGCCAACCCGAACAGGCCGTCGCCGTACTGGATGATGGCAGCCGAGAGCGGGGCACCGAGCGCCGACGAGAGCGGAAGTGTCAGCAGGAACAAGCCCATCAGGCGTACGCGGTACTTCTTCGGGAACCAGAAGGTCAGGTAGAGAAGAACTCCGGGGAAGAAGCCTGCCTCGGCGATGCCCAGCAGAATGCGGAGGAAATAGAGGCTGCCCACGTTGGGCACGAATGCCAGCGCAGCGGCGAGGATTCCCCAGGTGAGCATGATCCGCGCGATCCACAGCCGGGCGCCGAAGCGGTGCAGGGCCAGGTTGCTCGGCACCTCGAACAGCAGATAGCCGACGAAGAAGAGACCGGATGCGAGCCCGAACATCGTCTCGGTCATCCCGAGGTCGGCGCTCATGGTGAGCTTCGCGAAGGCGATGTTCGTACGATCCAGATAGTTCACGAAATAGAGCAGGATCAGGAAGGGAATCAGCCGGCGCGCTACCTTCTTCACCACGCGAGATTCGATCTCGCTCGGCGCAACCCCACCGTCAGTGGTGGTGCTATCGGTGGAGGTCATGGCAGGGGTACTCCTCGGAAAAGGTCAGCGTTGCTATCTACGAAGTGACTCAAGCCACAGTAGAAGTACCGATGTCCTCAACCTATGTGGACAATCTCTACAGAAGCCGTCCCTGCATGTGCATTTACTCCCAACGATCCGGTAAATGACCCTCGGCAGCCTGACAAACGTCCCTGAACAGTCGAAGGCGACAAACCCGCCTGAGCTGGGGATTTAGAGCGACGAACACCGAGTCACTGGTTAGTGTTGTCGGCGAAACAGCCAGAGCAAGTGCGGATGCACCGCGTGACTTGAAGGACAGAACATGACGAAGATGGTTCGGACCACGATGACCCGCCGGTCCTCCACCGCAGTCGCTGCCACCATCGCTGCGGTCGCACTATTCGCCTCCGCCTGCGGCAGCGACTCCGACAAGACCGACTCCGACAAGAGCGCTGCCGGCGCCTCGTCCGCTACATCCTCGGCCACCGTCGGCGGGAAGACGCTCGACGCCAAATTCGAGACGAAGTGCGCAAAGGACGGCGGCACGACAGTTATGACACTGCTCGACGCGGAAAATGCCACCTACGGCATGTTGACCGTCACAGCCATCATCGATGAATCCGGCACGGTTCAGACTGCTGGAATCGCCGGAAGCGAGGGTGGATCGAACGGTCTGCCGTACACCGCCGGATTCGCACCGGGACTGCCCGGCGGATCTGCCAGTGCCAAGCAGGACGGCAATACCTTCGTGGTGACGGGCGAGGGAATCGGCGCCCGGGACAAGGGCAACCCGACGGCGACGTCGAGCTTCGAGATCACGTTCGCCTGCGAGTCCATCATCGGCGGCTGATCCATAGAACGGCTGGGCCCTAGGATTCTTGCTAGCTGATTCCCAGCTGTTCGCGCAGTTGGACGACACGGAGCACGATGACTCCCAACGTCACCACGGTGACGGCACCAAAAGCGATCCAGCCGATCCGCACTGCTTTCACGCGGTTCTCACCGGCGCCCAACCACTGCGGGGCGTACAGGAAGGCAGCGGCCGTCGCGGCACCTGCCACCAGACCTCCCGCGTGACCCCAGAACGAGATCCCGGGCAGCGAAATGCTGATGATCACATTGATCGCGATCACCGAGATGATCGGGACCGGGCTTCGACGCAAACGCAGTAGAAGGACGGCCTGTGCGCCCATGATGCCGAAGATTGCACCCGACGCTCCAGCGGTCCAGGACAGGGCCGTGAGCGAGGAGAACACCGGCTGGAACGCCATCACCGAGGCGGAACCGCCGAGGAGCGAAACCAGGTAGATGCCGACGTACCGGGAGCGGCCCATCACGATTTCGGTGTCGCGCCCCAGGATGTAGAGGGCGTACATGTTGACCGCGAGGTGCAAGATGCCGAAGTGCAAGAACCCGGAGCCAATGAGCCGGAACCAGTCACCGCTGGCGACCAGACCCGGATTGAGTGCCCAGTTCGCGAAGATCGACGAGCCGACCTGATTGTTCATGATGCTTCGCGACTGCGCGAAGGTGGCGAGGAACGCCAGGACGTTGAGCCCCATCAAGGTGTACGTCACGATCGGGACCGCACGGGCGGGGCTCACGGTGTTTCCGGCGACGCCCCGAACGGGGCGGACATCGCGTTGGCCGGCAGCTACACAGTCAACACATTGGTATCCCACCGCCGCCTCGCGGAGGCAGTCCGGGCACGCCGGACGTCCACAACGATTGCAGGAAAGTGCGGTAGGTCGATCTGGATGGCGGACGCACCGCGGTTGGGGCGGGATGCCCTCACTCGCACCGCCGCCCCAACCGGGGTTCGTCATCTGCTTGTTTTACCTGTTCAGGAGATGGTGATGCTGTTGATCACGACGGGCTCGACCGGACGATCGCCACGATCGACGGCGGTGGAGGAGATAGCGTCGACAACCTTCTTGGAATCGTCGTCGAGAACCTCACCGAAGATGGTGTGGCGACGGTTCAGGTGCGGCGTCGGGCCGGTGGTGATGAAGAACTGCGAGCCGTTGGTTCCCGGGCCTGCGTTGGCCATGGCCAGCAGGTAGGAGCGGTCGAACTGCAGTTCCGGGTGGAACTCGTCACCGAACTTGTAGCCCGGGCCGCCGGTGCCGGTTCCGGTGGGGTCGCCACCCTGGATCATGAAGCCGTCGATGACGCGGTGGAAGATGGCACCGTCGTAGAACGGGCCGGTCTTGGTGCCGGCGGCGTTTGCGGTGGTGTACTCCTTCGAGCCGTCGGCGAGGCCGACGAAGTTCTCGACGGTCTTCGGCGCATGGTTGCCGAACAGAGCGATCTTGATGTCGCCGCGGTTCGTGTGCAGCGTTGCGGTTGCGGTCTGATGAGTTGAAGTCACACCACCATCGTGCCATTGCCGGCGTTCTCGCGGATGTCGCCCCGCAAAACTCTCCCTGTCCCCGCCTCACTGTTATGGCACAGTGAAGTCATGACACGAGTGACCGAGTCCCTCAGCACGCAGTTGCCCGACACCTTCGATCACGCGCGCGCCCGCGTCGAGGACACCTTCGACGAGACTGCCGCCTACCTCGAAGAGACAGCGGCTCGTATCAAGGAGTCCGAGGCAGCCGACAACGCTCGCCGTATCGCCGCGGTGGTCGCCACATCGGTCGCTCGCGGCGCCGGGCAGGTCGGGTTGTTCCTGGGTCGTCAGGGCAAAGTCCTCGCCAAGAAGGGCGTCGAGCGCGCAAAGGCTATCCCCACGAAGTCCGCGGAACGCACCGAGAAGCCTCGCGGCCGCAAGCGCGTCGCCGTGTTCGTCATCGCCGGTGTCGCGGTGATCGGTGGCGCGGTGTTCTTCAAGAGCCGCCGACGCGAGCATCCGCCGGTCGCTTCCGCACCCCCTCGGCTCGAAGAGAACTCGGCCGAGAAGACCGCTTAGTCGACACACGAAAAGCCCCGGAACAGATTGTGTTCCGGGGCTTTTCGATGTTCACGTTCAGCAGTTGGACGGTGCCGGGACGTTGTTGAAGCGATCGATCATGTACCCGACGGATTCGGGTGTACCCACCAGGTACGGCGTCGCATGATTGATTGCCATGCCCGGAATGATCGGGGGCAGTTCGTTGACGGAGAACTGCACCGCCGCGCCCTTGCCGCACCAGTCTCGCGCCAGTTGCTGTCCCTGACCGAACGGAACGATGTCATCGGAGCGGCCATGCTGAATGAGCACGGGCGACTCCGGCGTCAGCTTGCCGATCTTCTGCTCGTCGAGGATCGCCTGCGCCATGGGTAGACGCGCCAGAACTGCGGAGAGTGATTCACCGGAATTGGTGAAGCTCGACGACTGCTGGAAGCCGAACTGCAATCCACTTTCGGCGACGCACTGGTTCTTGGTGGCGGCCAACATCTGTCGGCCGCGATCGTTGATCTCGGCGTCGAGCAGCGGCTGAACCTCGGGGTACTGCGCAAGGATCCCGTTGAGCGCGTAGCCGATCACTCCGGTGAGGAACGTGCCGTCGACCTGCTGCAGCGTCGCCGCCAGATCGGCGGGCGGTGCACCTGCGTACGTGCCCTTGAGGTCAAGCTCGGGAGCATACGACGGCTTCAATTCCGTTGCGGCAGCGGCAGCTCCACCACCTTGCGAGTAACCCCACAGTCCGACGGGGCCGTCGGCGGGAATGCCCGTGTTCGGGAGCTGCTGAGCGGCACGCACCGAGTCCAGAACCGCGTGCGCTTCGGCTTCGCGGTTGACGTAGGTGTGATCGCCAGGAGTTCCGAGGCCCTCGTAATCGGTGACTACGACGGCAATGCCGTTGAGCAGCAACGTGTTCACCCAGATGGACTCGTAGCCGACCATGACGTCCGTCGGGAACTGGTACTCGATACCGGTGTTGAACAGTTTGGACGGAGCGCATTGATCGCCCTGCCCATGCGTTCCTACCGCTGCGGCAACCAGTGGACGCGCCCCCTGCCCGGTCCACGGGTTCGACGGTTCGAGGTAGGTCCCCGTCACGGCAACGGGAGCACCCTTGGCGTCCTCGCTTCGGTACATGATCTTGGTGGCGGTTGCCGGCCACGCACCGTTCGATCCGGGCACGCTCAGCAGCAGTGGTGACGGCTCACTCTTGATGAGATCTCCGTTGGCACCTGCCGGAAGCTCCGACGGCGGCGTGTAGAAATCCGCCGGGTCCGCCATTGCGGCAGGGGCCGTCACAGCACCCATGACCAGTGCCGCGACGGAAACCCCGGCCGCCCACCATGCTCTGCTCTTCACGTTTCGATCTCCCCACGCTCGCCTGCGCTGTGGCTTGGCACACAGCGAACGCAGAGTAACACATACCTCACGTAACACTTTTTCGTGAGGTTTTCGCCTTAACAGGCTGACTTACAACCGTTTACGACTACTTCGTGGGCTCCAGATTGGAGGTCAGCAGCGAACGAAGCTTGTCGGTATCAGCCGAGGTCCAGGCCTCGGGGTGCAGGATCTTGGCCCACATGTCCGCTGCATCCTCGCCGTAATTGTGACCGTGCCCGGACGGGACGTCAGCCGAGAAGACCATGTCGAGGGTTACCTGCCAGAAGGTCACGAGAGGTACCCACGTCATTCCCGGATCCACGTCGCGACCCAGCGGTTCCTTGAGCCAATCCGGCTTGTTGAGCAGCAGGTCGAAGGACCACCATGTGATCGGGTCGCTGGCGTGCTGCCAGTACACGATGCGATCGTCGTCCCAGTCGGACTTCAGCTCCAGATCTTCCGGATCACCGGCAAACCGAATCGCCTGGCCACCGTCGATCACCGGCAGGATCTCCGGTGAGCCCGAGTCGCGGCTGTCCGTAATTTCCTGCCACTGAGCAGTGAAGTTGGGGGTTCCGACCCACAGTGCGCCGTCGACGCGCGTCATCATGTCCTGAGCGCCGGCAAATGCGGCCTGGCCACCGTAGGAGCCGAGGCTCTCACCGAAGACAACCAGCTCGGGTCGCGTCTCCACGGGCAGGTCGATCCACTTGGCGTACACCGCGTTGAAGAGTGCGCGACCGGCAATCATCGGCGTCTCACGGTCGGCGATGAAGGCCAACGGACTCGGAAGGAACGAGTACTGCATCGACGCGATCGCCGTGTCCCCGCCCTCGACGTACTCGAACGCCGACGCGACGTCCTCGTTCACCCAACCGCGGCCGGTGGTCGTGACAACTGCGAGGGTTCCGCGGTCGAATCCGCCGGTGCGCTCCAACTCGTCGACGACCCGCTGTGCGACACCGTTGATCGAGTCCGAGGATTCGCGTCCGGCGTACACCCGGATCGGTTGCTTCGCTTCACGTCCGGTCAATGCGGTGATCTCGGCCGCGGTGGGACCGCTGCCCATGAAGGTGCGCCCCTCCTGGCCGAGCGAATCCCAGGCCTCCGCGGACATCGGTGAACCACTGCGCTCAGCGATCAAGGGTTGTTCGATGCCGTCCGGTGTTTCGTGATCCGCACCGGAGAAACTCCAGTTCGCGAAGGCAATCAACCCGTTGTACAGCGCACCGTTCACAATGAAGATGCCGAGGGCGAAGATGACGATCAAGCTGCCGACCTTCGCCGCTTCGAGGGGAACGAACCGAAGTGCGACGGCGGTGAGCTTGTTGGTGGTGAAACGAAGACCACGGCCTGCCTCGAGCAGGATGAACCAGATTCCGAGCGCAATCAGCAGCACCAGAAGGTAATTCGCCTGATTGGTGCGAGGAGCTTCGACAAGATCGCGAACGATCTGCTGCCACCACGAACCGAGGACCAAGAACGTCGGAACCAGAATGACGGCCGCGGCCAACAAGACTCGCCAGCCGATCTTCTTGGTGCGATCCGACCACTGCGGTTCGACGCCGCACTTGCGGATCATCCAGGCAACCGTCACGCCGACGCCGTATCCCATCGCGAGCGAGATGCCCGTCGCAACGCCCTGCAAGTACCAGGCGCGCGGCAACAGGGACGGACTCATCGACCAGGTGAAGAAGACCAGAGCAAAGGCAAGCCCGACCGGGTGCAGCGTCTTGCAGTAGAGGCGCAGCCGTTCCCACACACGTTTCATGCCGGAATCGTATGCGCCCCGTGCCCGAATCAGGTCACGAAGCGCACACGCGTCCAGTCTGTTTACGGGGCGAAGCGCAAAATCGCGGCAACTGCGCCGCCGCCCGGAATGTCCTCGGCGCGAACGGCGAGGACCCGAGCACCCGTCAGGAGCGCGCGACGAGCGATCTCGTCGACGACCCCGTATGTGCTTCCGTTGGTCGACTCACCGGTCGTGAGAGCGCCCGTCTGGGGATCGAGACTTCCAGGTACTACGGAATCGATGTCGATGAAAACGGTGTCGACCTGTCCGTACGTCGCGGCCGTTGCCACGTCGGCGACGTCGGTTTGAGTGCGTCCCTGTTCGGTGCGCACATTGAAGGTGTCCCGCACCGCCGCCAACTGCTCGGCGTGGAAATCGTCGAGCGCCGGACGCGAACCGTCCGCCACCTCCTGCGTCGACAAGGCTTCCGGGTTTCCCTCGACGGTTTTGTCGACCAGGTGGCGGTACGAATTCACGGAGCGATACACCGACGCGATGGGTTCGGCAGCGGCCAGGATCAAGGGGACGTCGCGGCCGGCGAGGACACCACGGACCTCGTGATCGACTGCGCGGGCGTACTGATTGACGCGCAGCTTTCGGCTGTCCGAACCCGAGAGCCGACCGGCTTCCGTTCGGCTGTTGATCGAGGACTTACCCGCGTGATCGGCAGCGTTCTTCGGCATTCCCTGAACACGAACCTCGTCGGCCGGTTGATCGGCGGCGATCTCGATCAATCGCACCGAACCTTCGGCGAGAGCGAGAACAAACGCCGTCTGGGGGAAGGTCACCGAACGGAGCAGTGGCTTGAGATGAAACCGATCGCTGACCGTTTCGAGCGCCTGCAGACGGTTGGGGAGGCGGAAGGTCACCAGACGCTCCGGCGTCGCGTACGTGACCAATGAGCGCGACTGGAAGCGCCAGAAATCGTCGTCGTCGTCGAGCTCTGCGTATTCGGCCTCGAACAGCTTGCGCTCGGCCGGATCCTCCACCGATGCGAGTGCCGAGCGGACCTGGTCCTTGAAGGCGATGCGCGCTTTGTCATGATCCTGCGGCGCATCTTCAGTCGGAGTCACGATGGTGATGCAGGTGGGCCCTTCCACCTCCGCGAGTGCGGCAATTTCACCGTGGCTGGGAATGTCGTTGTGAAGCACTACGAACCTCCTGAAATTGGGTTCTCCTCACGCTACGCCCGGCTGGTTATGACCACTAGACTTTCCGGAGAATTCGGGACGAACGGTCCATAGTGGGCGCTGTTCTGGCCACCCCACTCCGAGCGAACGGCATGTTCATCGCCTTGAGTGCGCCGAAAGTGCCGTTCGCTCAAAAGGGGAGGACCACGAGTCGGGCACCGGCTGGTCGGACATCGGCATACAAAAACACCCTCCCGGATCCCGGAAGGGTGTTTTCTTACTGTGGAGCCTAGGAGATTCGAACTCCTGACATCTGCCTTGCAAAGGCAGCGCTCTACCAACTGAGCTAAGGCCCCGTTCGGTTTTCTGACCGGAGTCAGAGTACCTAGGTTCTATCCTGTTTCCAAATCGTGCCAAACCTTGTCTCCGCGCTGACTTTTGATCAGCTTGGTGACCCCGAGAGCTACCAGAATTCCGGCCCCGACAAGCAGGAAAACCTTCATTCCAGCAACCCTTCTTCGGCACATGGGAGTGGGCCTAGGAGGACTTGAACCTCCGACCTCTTCATTATCAGTAAAGCGCTCTAACCACCTGAGCTATAGGCCCCTGAACCGATTCCAAAGATTACCCCACCGGGCCGCTGACACCAAAACGGGCCCGGCGGAGCAATGTTTTCGCAGGTCAGTCGCGGTCGGCGAGAGTTACCTCGACGCCGCCAACCAGGTCGCTGCAGAGGTTGTAGATGAACGATCCGATCGTGACGAGTGCCGTGAAAAGCACCATGTTCGCGATACCGATCAGCGCGGCGTAGCCGAACACCTGGCCGGCCGTCACCAGACCGTCGGAGCCGCCGTCGGCAACGATGTCGGTGAACGCGTTGTTCAGGCGATCCCAGACGCCCATGCCGTCGAGAACGACGTAGAGCAGTCCGACGGCCACCATCCACACGAAGAACAGCGATACCGAGATCACGGACGTGATCTTGAGCGTGGACCACGGGTCGATACGACGGATCTGGACCGTTGCGCGCAGTGGCGCACCGTCGACGACCGAGGCCGATACGGCGTGAGTTTTCTCACCCTTCACCGCAGCAGGCAACGGATGCTTGGCCTCGGAGAGGTCAGGCATGTCCTTCGGCAGATCCTTGCGATCGATGTGCCGAGTCGGCCCGTCGATCGCGGCGGCTTTTGCTTTCGGATTAGCGACGGTGGGATTGGCGACCGTGGCGTTTGCAGCCTTGGGATTTGCGCCCGAGGGTGCAACAGCCTTGGCTGCCGCTGCGCCGGCGACGCCACCAGTAGCTGCGGCAGCTGCCGTTCCTGTCACGACAGGACGCGCCGACGGGTTGCCGGCAGGACGACCTGTCTGTGCACCGGCAGCAGGGCGACCCGCCTGCGGCTGTCCCTTCGGCGCACCACCCTGTGCGGGGGTTTTGGCCGGACCACCCTGTGCCGGACCACCCTGCGCCGGGCCTGCCGCAGCAGGACGCTGCGGACCCGCAGGCGGCTTACCCCCAGCAGGAGCTGCCTGTCGACCTGCAGGAGCACCAGCGCCGGCCGGGCGCGTGATGTTGGTCTGCGGCTGACTTTGCGGAGCCTGATTCTGCGGTGGCTGAGCCTTCGACGCCGGGGCCTTGGACGCCGGATTCTGAGCAGCGGGGTTCTGAGATGGCTGACCCTGAGGCTGGCCTGACGGCTGGGGTCCCCGTTGCCACGGCGGTGCCTGGCTGCCACGAGCCTGATTGGCAACCGGTTGCGGCGGAGCCTGACCATCACCCTTCGCCGGGGTTACCGGCGCAGCCGGAGCCACAGAAGGAGCGGAAGGAGCCTGACCCTTGGCCGCACCCGCGGCGTCGGGAGCCGCAGCCGCCGGTTTCTGGGCCGAATCCGACGGGCCGCGAGGCGGCTCCGGTGCCTTGGGCGCCGGAGCTGCCTCGGAAGCTTTGGGTCCGCCGTCCGCTGGAGCTGCAGGTTTCGAGGTCTGCGGCCCCGCCGGAGCAGTTGCCTGCTCCGGCTTCGGTGGCGTCGAACCTGAAGTGCTTTCACTCTTCTGGTCACTGCCCGGCTGGTTGGGAGTGCTCACTAGGACTCCTTAGCTCCATCGGCATTGTCTGCGTTGTCGGTGGTCTCTGCAGCGAGCTCTTCGGGCTCGTCGGCGTTGCGCGCAATCGCGAGCAGTGTGTCGCCTTCGCCGAGGTTCATCAGACGCACGCCCTTGGTCTGGCGTCCCGCCTTACGAACCTGCTTGGCAGCCGTCCTGATGACGCCGCCGCCCGAGGTGATCGCGTACAGCTCGTCGTCGTCGTCGACGATGAGCGCACCGACCAGAGTGCCACGTTTCTTGTCGTACTGAATCGTGAGCACGCCCTTGCCGCCGCGACCCTGCACCGGGTAATCCTCCATGCCGGTTCGCTTGGAGTAACCGCCCGAGGTGGCGACCAGGAGGAACGTTCCTTCACGAACGACGTTGAGCGAGAGCAGCTCGTCGTCACCGTTGAAACGCATGCCCTGGACACCGGACGTGGCGCGGCCCATCGGACGCAGTGCCTCGTCGGTGGCCGAGAAGCGGATCGACTGGCCCTGTGCCGAGACCAGGAGCAGGTCGTCGTCGGCGGAGCAGAGAACAGCGCCGACCAGTTCGTCTTCACCGCGCAGGTTGATGGCGACGATGCCACCGCTGCGGTTGGAGTCGAAGTCGGTGAGCTTGGACTTCTTGACCAGACCGTTGCGAGTGGCGAGCACCAGGTAAGGCGCGTCTTCGTACGTCTTGATCTGGATGACGGACTGGATGCGCTCGTCCGGCTGGAAGGCCAGGAGGTTGGCAACGTGCTGACCGCGAGCGGTACGGCTCGCCTCGGGCAGCTCGTAAGCCTTCGCGCGGTAGACGCGGCCCTTCGTGGTGAAGAACAGCAGCCAGTCGTGCGTCGACGTGACGAAGAAGTGCGAGACGATGTCGTCCTGCTTGAGGCCGGCACCCTGAACACCCTTGCCGCCGCGCTTCTGCGAGCGGTACAGGTCGGTCTTGGTGCGCTTGGCGTAACCGGTCTCGGTGATCGTGACGACGACGTCTTCGCGGGCGATCAGATCCTCGTCGTTGACGTCTCCGTCGGCGGCGATGATGCGGGTACGACGGTCGTCGCCGTACTTGTCGACGATTTCCTTGAGCTCGTCACGAACGATCGCGCGCTGACGCTCCGGGCGAGCCAGAATGTCTTCGAGGTCCGCGATTTCGAGTTCGATCTCGGCCAACTCGTCGACGATCTTCTGACGCTCGAGGGCGGCCAGACGACGCAGCTGCATGCCGAGGATGGCGTCGGCCTGGATCTCGTCGACGTCGAGGAGTTCCATCAATCCGGCGCGAGCGATGTCGACGGTCTGCGACGCACGGATCAAGGCGATGACCTCGTCCAGAGCGTCGAGCGCCTTGACCAGACCGCGCAGGATGTGGGCGCGCTCCTGTGCCTTGCGAAGCAGGTACCTGGTACGACGAACGATGACCTCGAGCTGATGCGTCGTGTACAGACGGATCATCTGGTCGAGGCGCAGCGTGCGCGGCACTCCGTCGACGATGGAGAGCATGTTGCAGCCGAAGCTGGTCTGCAGCTGGGTGTGCTTGTAAAGGTTGTTCAGCACGACCTTGGCAACGGCGTCACGCTTGACGGTGACGACGATGCGCATGCCGACGCGGTCCGAGGACTCGTCGTGGATGTCGGAGATGCCACCGATCTTCGCGTCACGAACCTGCTCCGCGATGGAGGTGATCAGGTTGTCCGGGTTGACCTGGTAGGGCAGCTCGGTGATGACGATCGTGGTGCGGCCCTTGGCATCTTCCTCGATCTCGACGACGCCGCGCATACGGACGGAGCCACGGCCGGTGGTGTAGGCATCCTGGATGCCCTGTCCACCGACGATGAGCCCGTGCGTCGGGAAGTCGGGTCCCTTGATGCGCTCCATGACGGCCGCGAGGGTGGCTTCCTCGTCCGCCTCGAAGTTCTCGAGCGCCCAGTAGATGGCCTCGGCAACCTCACGCAGGTTGTGCGGCGGAATGTTGGTGGCCATACCGACGGCGATGCCGTTGGAACCGTTGATCAGAAGGTTCGGGATACGGCTGGGCAGAACCGTCGGTTCCTGCGTCTTGCCGTCGTAGTTCGGGGTGAAATCGACTGTCTCGTGGTCGATTTCGCGCAGCATTTCCATCGCGAGCGGCGTGAGCCTGCACTCGGTGTAACGCATGGCGGCTGCGCCGTCGTTGCCGCGGGATCCGAAGTTTCCCTGACCGTCGACGAGCGGGTAACGCAGTGACCACGGCTGGGCCATACGGACCAACGTGTCGTAGATCGAGGAGTCGCCGTGGGGGTGGTAGTTACCCATGGTCTCGGCGACCGGTCGGGCAGACTTCACGTATCCGCGGTCTGGGCGATATCCGTTGTCGTACATCGCGTAGAGCACGCGGCGGTGCACCGGCTTGAGTCCGTCGCGGACATCCGGCAGAGCGCGACCGACGATGACGCTCATGGCGTAGTCGATGTAGCTGTTCTGCATTTCCTGCTGGATGTCGACCGGTTCGATCCGGTCGTGTTGCGGACCGTCCGGTGGCAACGTGGTGTCGGTCATGAGCTCACTTTCTTAAAAGAGGGGGCAAGCCCCTGTGCGCGGAAAAGGAGTCCGGGGACTCCGCAACCGCTCACAGGGCCGCAGGCCTACACGTCGAGGAAACGAACGTCCCGGGCATTGCGGGTGATGAAGCTGCGTCGTGCTTCGACGTCTTCGCCCATCAGCACGCTGAACAGCTCGTCGGCAGCAGCCGCGTCGTCGAGCGTGACGAGACGCAGAACGCGCACCGTCGGGTCCATCGTGGTTTCCCACAGCTCCTTGGCGTTCATCTCGCCGAGGCCTTTGTAGCGCTGGATGCCGTCGTCCTTGTTGATCTTCTTGCCGGACTCGAGGCCTGCCTTGACCATCGCGTCGCGCTCGCGGTCGGAGTACGCGAATTCCGGCTGCGCACCCTTCTGCCACTTGAGCTTGTACAGCGGCGGCTGCGCGAGGTAGACCTTGCCGTGCTCGACGAGCGGCCGCATGAAGCGGAACAGCAGCGTGAGCAGCAGCGTTGCGATGTGCTGACCGTCGACGTCGGCGTCGGCCATGAGCACGATCTTGTGATAGCGCAGCTTGGCGATGTCGAACTCGTCGTGGATGCCCGTGCCGAACGCGGTGATGATCGACTGGACTTCGGTGTTCTTGAGGACGCGATCGATACGCGCCTTCTCGACGTTGATGATCTTTCCGCGAAGCGGGAGGATCGCCTGGTACATCGAGTCTCGGCCGGACTTGGCCGAGCCGCCTGCGGAGTCGCCCTCCACGATGTAGATCTCGGACTTCTCCGGATCGTTGGAGCGGCAATCGGCGAGCTTGCCTGGCAGGCCACCGAGGTCGGTCGCACTCTTGCGACGGACCAGCTCACGCGCCTTACGTGCGGCAACGCGGGCCTGCGCCGACGAAACAGCCTTGTTCACAATGGTTTTCGCGTCGGCGGGGTTCGCCTCGAACCAGTGCGCGAGGTGCTCGTTGCACGCCTTTTGTACGAAGGACTTGACCTCGGTGTTGCCGAGCTTGGTCTTGGTCTGACCCTCGAACTGGGGTTCACCGACCTTCACCGAGATGATGGCCGCGAGTCCTTCACGGATGTCGTCACCGGTGAGCTTGGGATCCTTGTCCTTGAGCAGCTTCTTTTCGAGCGCGTACTTGTTGACCGTTGCGGTCAGTGCGGCGCGGAAGCCCTCTTCGTGGGTACCACCCTCGTGGGTGTTGATCGTGTTGGCGAAGGTGTGCACGGACTCCGAGTAGCCGGAGTTCCACTGCATTGCGACCTCGAGCTCGTGGCCGGTGCCCTTGGCGGTGAATCCCACGACCGAGTTGTGGATCGGGGTCTTGCTCTTGTTGATGTGCCGGACGTAGTCCTCGAGTCCACCGGGGTAGTGGTAGATACGGGTCTTGGACTTACGCGGCGCTGCCTGAGCAGCTTCTTCGGCTTCTTCGGCAGCAGACTTGGGAGCCTCGGCTACCTCGGCAGCTTCGTCGTCGATGACCTCGGCGCGCTCGTCGGTCAGCGTGATGGTCAGGCCCTTGTTGAGGAAGGCCATTTCCTGCAGACGACGCGCAACGGTCTCGAAGTTGTAGCGGGTGGTCTCGAAGATCTCGGGATCAGCCCAGAAACTGACGGTGGTGCCGGTCTCCTTCGTCGGGTCGCCCTGTACGAGCTCTCCCGGCTTGGAATCGGTGTACGTCTGCTGCCACCGGTAGCCGTCGACCTTGATGTCGACGTCGAGCCGGGTGGAGAGCGCGTTGACCACCGAGATACCGACGCCGTGCAGACCACCTGAGACGGCGTAGGAGTCGGAGTCGAACTTGCCGCCGGCGTGCAGCTGGGTCAGCACGACCTCGACGGTGGGTACTCCGGAGGCGTGCATGCCGACCGGGATGCCGCGGCCGTCGTCGATGACGCGGATTCCGCCGTCTTCGAGGAGGGTGACCTCGACCTTGGTGGCGTGTCCGGCCATCGCTTCGTCGACCGAGTTGTCGACGACCTCCCAAATGAGGTGGTGCAGGCCGCGTTCACCGGTGGAACCGATGTACATGCCTGGACGCTTACGTACCGCCTCGAGTCCTTCGAGGACGGTGATGGACGACGCGTTGTAGTCCTTGCTGGAAGTGCTTGTATCTGACTTCTGGGCAGCCACGGGTGGGTAGCTCTCCTTCTCCGTCAATACTCGAGCGCAGCCGTCAGCAAGCCCTTGCGGGTGTCGTCGGAGCGGGTTCGAGAATGTTGCCGCTAGTTACCGTTGACCATCTTACTGGTAAGCACCGACTAGAAGCGGCCAATGACACCCCTGGCTGCGCCGCAGACGAATTTTTACGATCCCCTGAAGGTGAAACGCTAGGAACTTTGCTTCTCCGAGCGACGCTCTCTCAGGCTCGCGATAAATGCCCGCGCATGTTCGGCAACCTCGCTCGGATGTGAAAACGGCGACCAGTGTCCCGCGGCAATTTCACGTCGCTGCAGGTCGGAGACCCATTTTTCGGTGTCTTCGTATCCCACCGGACGAACGGCTTTGTCGTACTTGTTCAGAATGAGCTGAACAGGCACGTCCGTGTACCGATCCCGCGGCTTGCCGAGAGACGGCCGGATGTTCGCGCGATAAAGCTTGAGTCCGTTCACCATGTCGTCGGCGATGGTGGGCGCGGTGTTGACCACACGGGGGTCCAGACCGTCGAAGAAGCCCAGAAATGCCGGCCAGTGCTTGGAGAACCACAGACGCAACGGGAGGGTACACAGCCCGGGAATCTGGAACAGAACGGTGTAGGCCGACGCAATTCCCTGCGCCGCTGGGCCGAGGAAACGACGCTTGGACACGCTCGCCCGGACCCACTTGCCGAGATGATCGAGATTGGGGCCCGAGATGGACGAGAACGACGCGATCTTCTCTTCGGCACCCGGCTCGCAGACCGCTTCCCACGTTTCCACGGATCCCCAGTCATGTGCCAGGACGTGCACCGGCTTGCCCGGGCTGACCGCGTCGATGACGGCAAAAAGATCGCCGGCCAGTGCGCTCAGTTGGTAGTCCTGCACCCTCGAGGGGATCGTGCTCTCACCGGCCCCGCGGCTGTCGTAGCTGACGACGCGGAAGTCGTCTGCCAGCAAAGGCACGATGCGGTTCCACAATTCATGGGTGTCGGGCCAACCATGCACCAGGACGATGGTCTCGCCGTCTGCCTTGCCCTGCTCGAACACTGCCAGGCTGACGGAACCGTTGGTCACGCGACGCGCGGTCACGGCATGGACAGGAGAGTGCTTGGACATTGTCGAACCCTTCGGAGTCGGAATATCTAGAGATCGAGAACGAGACGTCCACCGTCGGAACGGGATACGCAGATGAGCATCTCCGTTTCCTGTTCGGTGTCGGTCAGACGCCTTTCGCGGTGATCGGGCTTGCCCGCGAGTACCTTCACACGACAGGTTCCGCAGAAACCCTGCTGACACGAGTACCCGACACCGGGCAATGTCTTCTTGATGACGTCGAGCGCGGACTCGTCGGCGGGCACGGTGAGCACCTGACCCGAATTGACCAGCTGCACTTCGAATTCCTTGCCGTCGATCACCGGCGGAGCCCCGAACCGCTCGAAATGCAAAGCAGTGGAGGGTGTATCGCGGAATCCGCGGCGGACGGCGTCGAGCATCGGCGTCGGGCCGCAGCAGTACACGGCGCCGCCGACCGGCGCTCGTCCGAGAAGGTCTGCGGTGGTGGGCAATCCGAACTCGTCGTCCGGGCGCACGAAGACACGCTCGGGTTCCCAGCTCGCGATTTCGTCGAGGAACGGCATGGATTCACGAGAGCGGCCCGAGTACACGAAGTACCAGTCCATTCCCAATTCTCTTGCCGCACGGACCATTGCGATGATCGGCGTGATACCGATACCGCCGGCAACAAACAGTGCACTGCCTTCACCCACAAAGGGAAATCCGTTGCGAGGGCCGCGTACCGTGACGTGCTCACCCGGCTTGAGAGCGTGCATCTCGATGGAACCGCCACCGCCGTCGGGGATCCGACGAACCGCGACGCTGTATCCCGTGCGATCGGCAGGGTCGCCGCACAGCGAATACTGACGCCGCAGACCCGAAGGTAGATGGAAGTCCAGGTGCGAACCCGGATGCCACGGCGGAATCGGTGAACCGTCGGTGGATTCGAAGCGCAGGCGAACGACGTTCTCGTCGGTCGCCACCACCTCACGCGTACTGACCACCATGTTCATGGCCGTGTCGGGGTTGTGGCCAGCGATCTCGGGGTTGTAGTCGTAGGCCGTCAACACCCGAAGGTACTTGTCCGCCAATAACTCCGTGATGCGCATGGCACGGTCGGGACGGTTCTTTCCGGACAAATCGGGTGGCGCCGGAAAACGCGGCAACCCGTCGTGCCCGGAGATGACGTCCTTGACCCTCGAGAGTGAAATCACCGTGCAGCCGCCTGAGCTGCGGGTGACGACGCCAGGTACTGCACCGCCTGGGCGGTCGAGCCCTCGTTACTGGGGTGATAGGACTTGCTGAAGTACGTCGACATCCGCTTGACCAGCTCGAACGACGTGGGAACTGTGCCACGCTTTCCGGCCGCGATGAAATCGGACAGGTGGGGTCGTCGACGGCTGGGAGCCTGAGCGGCAAGCTCGGGATCGTTGCGCATCAAGAACCGGGTTCCACGAATCCACAGCCACACGATTGCGGGCGTGACGAGGATCTGGGTACGGATCCGGCGGGTCTCACGCTTGTCGAAGTAGCGCATCACGTCGTACGCGACGGCGCGGTGTTCGACTTCTTCGGCGCCGTGCCAGCGAAGAAGATCAAGCATGGTCGGGTGCATGCCGGCTTTGTCGAGCCCCTTGGCGTTGAGCACCCAGTCGCCGAGGAAAGCAGTGATGTGTTCGATGGCCGCGATGATCGCCAAGCGCTCCACCAGGTGATTCTCGGCGCGCAGTCCCGTCATCGGGCGCGGGCCGAGCAGTTTCGAGAATGCCCACTCCATCTGCTGGGTGTACGGCGTCGGATCCAGGCCGTTTTCCTTCAGATGGACGAGGACACCCGAGTGCGCGTTGGAGTGCATCGCCTCTTGGCCGATGAATCCGACGACGTCTTCACGGAGTTTCTCGTCCTCGATCAGAGGAAGAGCTTCCTTGAAGGTCTCGACAAACCACTCCTCACCGGCTGGGAGGAGGAGGTGAAGTACGTTGAGAACGTGTGTGCTGAACGGATCGCCCGGAATCCAGTGCATGGGCAGATCGGACCAGTCGAACTCGACATTGCGAGCCTGCAACAGGATGTGATCCGGCTCGGCGAACGACGAAGCGGGTGTCGATATCTTCTGCGACATCTAGCTACTCCTTCATGCCTGCCGATCGGTAGGGAACGACAGCCTTGTGACACAGTTCACTCACTAGCGAGTTTTAACTGTAACACGAAGTAATAGGTAGAACCAGGTCCTGGTTGAGTTTTCCTCAGCCGTACGTATCGCGAGGTCCGCGGCCTTTCACATGCCTTTCACCCTTGCGCCAGCTAGGCGCACTCGGACCGGTGATGCGCAGTGTCTTCACGACGCCGTCACCGACGGCAGCAGCGATCTTGGCCAGAATCTGGGACTGCATCATGCGCAACTGGGTAGCCCACGCCGTCGACTCGGCGGAGATGCTGAGAACACCTTCTTTCAGAGAGATCGGCTCGGCGTGCGCGGAGATGTCTTCACCGACGACCTGCGGCCACCGACCGAGGACCGTGCCCTCGGACACCTTGGGGGACCACCCACGCGATTTGGAGATAGCGCTGGTGAGAGCACCGAACGGCTGAGGGTCCCGCGCATCCGGGCCGGGGCCGGACCAACCGCTGCGTCGACGCGGGCGGCCACTTCCGTATTTGGGCGACGAGCGCCCCTGCCCGACGGCCTTGCCGTTGGCTTTGGCTGTCGCGCGTGCCTCCTCGAGGGCACGGCGCGCCAGATCGATCCCCTTGAGCTCGGGCTCCGGGGCCGCGCTGCTGTCTTCAGTCATCGAACTCGACCTCCTGATCCGTCGAGCCTACGGGCACTATCCGGGATATCCGACCGTCTCCGGTATCGGAGGCTTCGACGCCGAACTTGGCCGCCTCGAGTTCGTCCGGTACGTCCTCGGGAACGGCGGCCGTGATCAGCACCTGTTCTGCGGTAGCCGCAACGGTGGCGAGCGCACGACGCCGACGACGGTCCAATTCCGCGAATACGTCGTCGAGCATCAGGACCGGGTCGCTGCCGTCCGCGCGCAACAGGGCAAAACCTGCCAGTCTCAGCGAAAGCGCGAACGACCACGATTCACCATGACTGGCAAAGCCTTTCGCCGGACTGTCGCCGAGAACCAGCTCCAGGTCGTCCCGATGCGGACCGACCAGACACACTCCGCGATCGATTTCCTTCGACCTCATCTGTGCCAACTCGAGATGGAATCTCTCCTCGAGGTATGCAACGTCGTCGATTCCGGAAATCCTTGCAGGATCGGTGAATTCGGGATCCAACGACGAACCCAGGCTGCTCTTATATCGGATCGACGCCGGCCGGGACTCGGGTGCGATGGAACGATACGACTCCGCCAGGTGGGGCGCCAGATCATGGACCAACTCGAGGCGCCCGGCCAACAATTGTGCGCCGTGAGCGGCCAGATGCCCGTCCCACACCTCGAGGGTTGAGAGGACGTTGTCGGACTCGCCACCACGAGAACCGCGGCGCAAAGCCGCACCAGCAGTTTTGAGTAGGGCTGAGCGCTGACGCAGCACTTTGTCGTAATCCGCACGGACGGCAGCCATTCGGGGAATCCGCGACGTCAACAACTCGTCGAGATAGCGCCGACGATCGCCAGGATCACCGCGAACCAACGACAGATCTTCCGGCGCGAACATCACCGACTGAAGAATCCCCAACACTTCACGCGGACGACGTGTCGGCGACTGATTTATCCTGGCGCGGTTGGACTTTCCCTCGATCAGTTCGACGTCGATGGTCAGTTCGCGCCCGTTGTTGACCACCGTTGCACCAGCAAAAGCACTGGCGGAACCGCTGCGGATCATCGGTGCATCCGTGGACACTCGATGAGAGGACAACGTGGACAGATACCCCAGTGACTCGAGGACGTTGGTTTTACCGTGCCCGTTCGAACCGAGGAAGACAGTTGTTCCCGGCGTGAGGTCCAGCGTCAGCGAATCCCAGGATCGGAAGTCCCGCAGCGAAAATCTACGAACGAACACTTAGCTTCCAGAAGCCGAATTCTTGGGCGAAGCGCTCTTGACCGCGTGACCACCGAACTGATTACGCAAGGCCGACACCGCCTTCATGGCCGGTGAATCATCCTGTCGTGAAGCAAATCTCGCGAACAGAGCAGCGGAGATGACGGGAGCGGGGACAGCGTGCTTGATAGCTTCCTCTACCGTCCAGCGGCCCTCACCGGAATCCTCGGTATAGCCCGTGATCTGCGCAAGCTCCGGATCCTCCTCGAGGGCGTCGACAAGCAGATCGAGCAACCACGAGCGTACGACGGTTCCCTTCGACCAGGCTCGGAGCACACCGGGAACGTCCGCGATCAGGCTTTCCGCCTCGAGGAGCTCGTACCCCTCGGCATACGCCTGCATCAGGCCGTATTCGATGCCGTTGTGCACCATCTTCGCGTAATGACCAGCACCGACGGGACCGGCGTGGACCAAGCCGTCTGCAGCGTCGCCGTCGGGGCGAAGGCCGTCGAAGATCGGCATTGCCTTCGCCACGTCGGGCTCGGATCCGCCCACCATCAGGCCGTAGCCGTTCTCACGGCCCCAGATGCCACCGGAGACACCGCAGTCGAGGAAACCGATCCCACGGGCGCCCAGAAGCTCGGCATGGACAGCATCGTCGGTGTAACGCGAGTTCCCACCGTCGATGACCAGATCACCGCCCTCGAGGGCATCCGCCAGCTCGGCAATGGTGCTCTGGGTGATTTCACCGGCCGGAACCATCACCCAGACGACTCGAGGTCCCTCGAGGGAAGCAGCGAGTTCGGCAAGTGACCCGACATCGGTGACTTCCGGTCGAGGGTCGTATCCGATCACCTCGAGGCCATGCGCGCGCAAGCGCTCACGCATGTTGAAACCCATCTTGCCGAGACCTACGAGTCCGATCTTCATACTGTTCTCCCTGGTCAGGCGCGAACTGAAGTGCGGGGTACCACTCAGCCCGGGAGGCGAACCGGCATCAGCAGGTACGTGTACTCGCTCGAGGGCGCAGCGAAGTTACCGGACTCGTCTGCCGTGGGCTCTTCCTCGGCCGCGGGGCGAAGAACAGCCGGACGGCTGGGAGTGGTGAAGCCGAACAGAACGTTTTCGCTGTGAAGCGAGTTCAACCCGTCGATCAGGTAACCGGGGTTGAACGCAATGGTGAGTGCTTCGCCCTGGAACGACGCGTTGAGTGTCTCTTCTGCGCGGCCGGCGTCGTCGCCACCCGCAGAGAGGAGCAGGCCGTCAGCGGAGAACTGCATGCGAACCTGTGCGCCACGCTCGGCGACGAGTGCTACACGCTTGATGGCCTCGATGAGAGGCGTGACCTCGACCGTTGCCATCGCGGTGTGCTGAGCAGGCAGCAACTGACGGAACTTCGGGAACTCGGCGTCGAGGAGGCGCGTCGTGGTGCGGCGTCCGTCGTTGACGATGCCGAGGAGTCCGTCGTTTCCGATGGTCGTACCGGAACCGAGAGCCAACTCGACCGGCGAATTTGCATTGCCGGCAAGCGTTTTCGCGGACTCGGACAGAGTCTTGGCAGGGATGAGAACAGCAGCCTGGACGTCGGGGTTTGCCGGAGTCCACTCGAGTTCACGAACAGCGAGACGGAAGCGGTCGGTAGCGGCGAGGACGATCGAATTCTGTTCGATCTCGACACGGATACCCGTGAGCATCGGAAGGGTGTCGTCCTTGCCGGCTGCTACGGCTACCTGGCTGATGGCTTCGGAGAACAGGTCGACGGGAATGGACCCGGACTGCTGCGGAAGCGTCGGAAGCTGGGGGTAGTCCTCGACCGGCATCGTGGGCAGGGAGAACTTGGCGCTTCCGCACGAGATGAGCACGCGAGTGCCCTCGAGGGTCACATCGACCGGCTTGTTGGGAAGCGACTTGGTGATATCGGCAAGGAGGCGTCCGGAGACGAGTGCCTGACCTGCAGTCGTGACATCTGCCGAGACGCGGACCTGCGCAGATACCTCGTAGTCGAACCCGGAAACGGTGAGGCCGGCTTCGGTTGCGTCGAGAAGAACTCCGCCGAGAACCGGCACAGGCGGCCTCGAGGGCAGGCTACGAGCAACCCACGCTACTGAATCAGCGAACTCTTCCCGGGAAACGCGAAACTTCAGGCTTCCAAGCTCCATCGCCGGGTTATTCCTCTCGGTAGGCATGTTCGTCTGCTGCGGATCTGCATCAGCTCACTTGAAGTCTGACACAGACCAAGCGATGCCCACCGTATGCCCTCGAGGGCGCAAGTGGAAAGCCGAAGCCGGGACGAGCGCAGCCTGAGGCGAGGTTCTCAACAGGAGTTGTCCCCAGAACTATTTTCAAAGAGCTTTTCCTAGGAAATTCTCAGTAGTAGTAATAAGTCCTGTGCAATCTGTGGAGCAACGGTTGTCGACGCTGGTAGGTCCCCTCGAGGGCCTGTGCACTTCTCGAGGACAGACTCGAGGACCAAGCGACCCCCTCTGTGCACTCTCTGAAAGTTTTCGGATTCCTCCTCGAGAACTCCACAGACTTTCGGAGTTATCAACACAGTTATCCACAGATGTGAATACTTTTCACAAGAAACGAAGAGTTTGTTCTCATCGGCGTGTCCGACTCCGGCGTGTCGTCCCTCGAGGTGGACAACCGCCCTCGAGGGGACCGCACGTGTAACCCTTCGAATACACCGATGCCGCTCGAGGGAAACCTCTGCCTCGAGCGGCATCGATCGAAATAAGTGCAGGTCAACGCTTGGAGCGCTGCTTGATCCTTGCGGTCAACTCCTGAACCTGGTCGTACACCTTGCGGCGTTCCGTCATTTCCTTACGGATCTTCTTGTCGGCGTACATGACCGTCGTGTGGTCACGGCCGAACGTCTGACCGATCTTCGGCAATGACAAATCAGTGAGCTCACGGCACAAATACATCGAGATCTGGCGGGCCTGAGCGAGTGGCCGGGCCTTACCCGGCCCACACAGGTCGTCGATCGACATGTTGAAGTATTCGGCCGTCACCGCCATGATCGTCGCCGCGTTGATCTCGAGGCTCGACGAATCGGGCATCAGATCGCGCAGGACCACCTCGGCCAACGTCAGATCCAACGGCTGGCGGTTGAGCGAGGCAAAAGCGGTGACGCGGATCAACGCGCCCTCGAGTTCACGAATGTTGCGCTCGATACGGCTGGCGATCAACTCGAGGACGTCGTGCGGGACCTCGAGGCGATCCATCCTCGCCTTCTTGCTCAGAATCGCGATACGCGTCTCGAGCTCAGGCGGCTGAACGTCGGTGATCAGGCCCCATTCGAAGCGCGTCCGCAGACGCTCCTCGAGGGTTGCCAACTGCTTGGGCGGACGGTCCGAGGAGACGACGATCTGCTTGTTCGCGTTGTGCAAGGTGTTGAAGGTATGGAAGAACTCCTCCTGGATACCTTCCTTGCCTTCGATGAACTGGATGTCGTCGACCAGCAGGACGTCCGTTTCCCGGTATCGACGCTTGAATGCGACCTTGCGGTCGTCACGAAGACTGTTGATGAAGTCGTTGGTGAATTCTTCGGTCGAGACGTACTTGACCCGCATGCCGGGGAACAGTCGCTGTGCGTAGTGGCCGGCGGCGTGAAGAAGGTGCGTCTTGCCCAGGCCCGAAGCTCCCCAGATGAACAAGGGGTTGTACGCACGCGCCGGCGCCTCCGCGATCGCGACGGCAGCGGCATGAGCGAATCGGTTGGACGATCCGATCACAAAAGTGTCGAAGGTGTACTTCGCGTTGAGACTGTTCGCGCCGGACCCAGAAGCAGAAGGAGTAGCGGGCGGCTTCGTGAAGTACGACGGCCACGATTCGTGAACGCTCGCGAGTGCTTCGCGGTCGTCGTCGACTTCTTCGGTCTCGGCAGTCTCGGAGTCCGAAGGTTCGCCGTCGCCTTCGGTGAATCTGCGCCGTCGGTATGCGCCCGATGAGTTGACCGACTCGAACTGACGGCTGCCCGTGCGCTCCTCGACCGGTTCGGCGGGTGCGTCGGCATCGTCTTCGAGTGCGATGCGGACACCGAGTCCCTCGACCTGGCCGCCGAGGTGGCGTCCGAGTGCCTGCAGGATCGGCTCGCGTAGATCGCGCTCGATCGTCTCTTGAGCAAATGGCGATGGAACCGAGAGGAGTGCAAAACCCTGAGCAAGTGTGAGAGGCCTCACCAGACGGACAAATGCCTTCTGCTTGCTGCTCAAAGCCGGAAGATTACTTCCGGGGTCATCACTCGTGAGTTCTGCAACCACGTCGACCCAGACCCGTGCGAGCGCGTTGGGATCGTCGTTCACGTGGTTCCTTCCCGTGTTTCGCCGACAGTGGGTGTGCTGCAGCTGCCGAGCGTATGGCTGCGGCGTCGAATGATTCGGTGGATTACCACCCGGGGTGAGAACCCCGTAACAGGCTACGAATATGCCACCTGGGCTGTGTTTCCACACAATTATCCACAGATGTGGACAAACCTGCACTGAGTCGGTTTTTTCGTCAACCAAATTCGTCAAAGTGATCGAGAAATTGATCTACCTGCAACTTTGTCGGAACTCGAGGCGTTCGCCACTTGGTGTCGGGGATGCGTCAACACTCACAGCCCTGTGGATGAATGTGGAAACTCGGGATTCGGGGTCGCGTCCGGCGCTCGTGCCCGTATGTGCTGATGAGGCCTTGTCGGGAGCATGCGCCGGTGGAACTGTCCGGGTTGCCTTCAGGTCACCTGCAGTCCGTAGCGGAACTGTTGCCAAGGTCACACTTGCCGCCTCGCTCGAGGTCACGGCCGTATGCACACCGCGAATGGAATCTGCGGAATGATGGAAGTATCGGCGTGTCGTCGCGGTTGCCGCGAGAGGGCTACGAATCGGGCTGGTTTGACCTTGGCAACGGTGGTAAGTAACCTCGAACGGTCACCCGCTGGTGGTGATCGCTTCGTGCTGGCTACATATGTCAGGTCGGATCGGTCTTCCAAGCCACAACGAGTGAAGTTGATTGTTCTGTACCTGTTGGATCCAAAGGCGCCGTAAGGCGTCGATCACTGAATGACGCCGGGAGGCGTCAATGAACTTCGAGGAGTGTTGACCGTGGCCAAGGGCAAGCGGACGTTCCAGCCGAATAATCGCCGCCGCGCGCGTGTTCACGGCTTCCGTCTTCGTATGCGTACCCGTGCGGGTCGTGCAATCGTTTCGGCGCGTCGCCGTAAGGGCCGCGATTCCCTCACCGCCTGATCTGATTTCGAGTTCAGGAGCTCGGGGTGTTGCCTGAGCCGTCTCGGTTGCGTCGCCACGCGGATTTCTCCGTGGCGGTGCGACGCGGGCGTCGTATGGGAAGACGCGACCTTGTCGTGCACGCGTTCGATCGCGAGCAAGTAGAGGCGCTGGTAGTAACAAATCACGGTCCCCGTTTCGGGCTGATCGTGAGCAAGGCTGTCGGGCCGGCGGTGATTCGACATCGAGTCGCACGCCGGCTTCGTCATATCTGTGCAGATTTCGTCGGGCAGGTTTCGCCGGAGACGGACGTGGTTATCCGCGCACTTCCGGGCGCAGCTACCGCCAGTTCAGCCGAACTGGCCAAGCAGTTGCGTGGGGGCCTGACCAAAATGAACCTATTGGTGTCGGTAAGTGAAGAGCCATGAGTACTCCGCTCTCTGAGCAGATCGAGACTCCCAGAGCCTCCCGTGTCATCACGGTGTTGAAGGCTGTGCGTCGCGCTCCCGCCACTGTTCTCATCTTCTGTATCGAGTTGTACCGGACGTATGTGTCGCCCTTGAGGATGCCGACCTGCCGGTTCACCCCTACCTGCAGTGAATACGCGGTCGAAGCGCTGCGCACTCACGGGGCGATCAAAGGCCTTTTCTTGACTGTGGTGCGGTTGGCGAAGTGTGCCCCCTGGCATTCTGGAGGGTGGGACCCTGTCCCTGCCCGTCGTGACCGTGATGCGGGTAGCCGCCATAGCTGTCCGGAAGCACGCGCAGCGTGTCACAGTCCGACGGACGAACAGAGGAGTACTTAGAGCCGTGCTCAATTTCATTTACTATCCGGTATCCGCGATTCTGTGGGTCTGGCACAAGGTCTTCGGGTTCATTCTCGGCCCGGACAACGGAATAGCCTGGGCGCTCTCCGTGGTGTTCCTGGTGTTCACCTTGCGTGCGGTTCTGTACAAGCCGTTCGTGAAGCAGGTCCGCACGACCCGCCAGATGCAGGAACTGCAGCCGCAGATCAAGGCATTGCAGAAGAAGTATTCGGGCGACCGTCAGCGCCAGGCCGTCGAGATGCAGAAGCTCCAGAAGGAGCACGGATTCAACCCGATCATGGGCTGTCTCCCGGTCTTGGCTCAGGCTCCGGTGTTCATCGGTCTGTTCCACGTCCTGCGCTCGTTCAACCGCACCGGTACCGGCATGGGCCAGCTGGGCATGAGCGCCGAGGACAACCTCAACACCCCGAACTACGTCTTCTCGGCCACTGACGTCCAGTCGTTCCTGGATGCTCGTCTGTTCGGCGCGCCCATCTCGGCCGCGATCACGACGCCGGTTGCGCAGCTTCAGGCTTATGTCACCGAGAACGTTCCCGAGCTTCCGTCACGCCTGAACATCATTCTCGTGGCCGCTCCGCTGATGATCATCGCCAGCATCGCGACCCACTTCAACTCACGCGCTTCGGTTGCCCGTCAGAGCGAAGCAGCTGCCGCGAACCCGCAGTCCGCGATCATGAACAAGCTCGCGCTGTACGTCTTCCCACTCGGTGTTCTGGTCGGTGGACCGTTCCTTCCGATCGCGATCCTCCTGTACTGGGTGTCGAACAACATCTGGACCTACGGTCAGCAGCACCTCGTCTTCCGCAAGATCGATGCCGAAGAAGAAGCGAAGAAGCAGGAAGCGATCACTCGCCGCAACGACAATGCGCCCAAGCCCGGTGCCCGTCCCGATCCCGGTAAGAAGAAGGGATCCCCGGCTGCGCTGAAGACCGCGGATTCAGCCGACGACGACGGTGACGCCCCGGAAGTTTCGCTCAAGAAGCCACAGCCGAAGCCCTCGGGTTCCAGTGGTGGTTCTACCTCGAAACCGAAACAGAACCGGCCACAGAGCAACCGCGGCAACTCCCCCAAGCGCAATAAACGGCGCTGATCCAGGAAAGAGAACGACCAATGTCCAGTGAAGCTGACATCGTTGTGGATGGAGAGAACGCAGACGTGAGCACCGAGACCACTGCGCCGGTTACCGATGTGGATGTAGACATCGACGATTCCGATGACGATTTGATCGAAGAGGGCGAGATCGCCGGCGACTACCTCGAGCAGTTGCTCGACGTGCTCGATTTCGACGGAGACATCGACCTTGACGTCGAGGGCGATCGGGCGATCGTCAGCATCGACGGCGGCGACGACCTGACCAAGCTTGTGGGACGTAAGGGTGAGGTTCTGGATGCTCTCCAGGAGCTGACTCGTCTGGCTGTTCAACAGTCGACCGGCGAGCGCAGCCGCTTGATGCTCGACATCGCCGGCTGGCGGGCGGGCCGCCGCGAGGCACTCAGTGCTCTCGGTGCGGAAGCTGCACAGCGTGTTCTCGAGACCGGCGAACGCGAAGAGCTTGCTCCGATGACGCCGTTCGAACGCAAGATCGTGCACGACGCCGTCGCCAAGGTCGCCGGTGTTTCCAGCGAGAGCGAAGGCGCTGAGCCGTCTCGCCGAGTGGTTGTCCTCAAGGACTGACACTCCCCCCTGATCGAATGCGGGCCCCGGATTTTCCGGGGCCCGCTTTTGTGTCCGAGAGGTGTTTCACGTGAAACCGAATCCGGCAGCACGGTGAAGGTCAGGTGCCTATCGTTGTCGACATGTCCAACGAGCGCTCCGGATTCCCTCTCGGATTGATGACCCTTGGGGCCTTGATAGGGATGCTCGTGTGCGGCCTGAGCTATTGGCCCGTGGTCTTCGAACTACAGCAGAAAATGGAAGTCCAGTCCTTTCCGCCGGGCGGTCTGAAGTATTGGCTCTGCTGGTTGTTGCCGCTGGGAGTAGTCGCCGTCGTATTCATTCCACTTGCACTGGCATGGCGATCCGGGAGACCGGTCATGCTCAGCTTCGCGATTGCCTTCTTGTTCGTCGGGGGTGCACTGTGCATGTTCGGATATTCGATCGACAACATGCCGTATTACATGTGAGCCCCTCCCCTCCCCCAGGAGGAATAGTCGGCCTTCGTTTCACGTGAAACCGGATCGATGGTTGTTGCCCCGAGCCCTCGAACTCCGCCCCAGATTGCCGCCACAATGGATCACCGACCTGATGTCGTCAGGCCTGCTGGCAAGGTCGTCACCTTCGGCGCTGGCATCCGATGACCGACAACCCGCCAGCCCTCACTTCGACGGCCCCCGGATTGGGGCGTCATCAACAACGATCAAGAAGGAGCAGCATCCGCACATGCACGTCGACATCGAAGGCGCCACCCGGATCGCCCGCCTCGCCGCAGAATTCGACTGGACCTGGGCCGTCGACGACCTCGAACCCTTGTGCGCACAAGCTGGATGGGAACTCGTCGAACTCAGGCAAGGTGGCGGCTCGATACGAACGAACCTTCATGTCAGTCGGCCGAAGGCGAACATGTTCAGGCGGAACCGTTCGATGCACTACATCTCAATCTTCGTCTCGGACCTGGCAGATCTAGGTATTCCCAAGGCAGAAGTTCGCCCGTTGCTGGTCGAGGGGTTCACCAACCTCGATGTTGCATTTACCGCACTCCTGGGGACAGCCACGAGCGCCGAACCCGGACCTGAGGCAACTATGCGGTGGGATCTGCCGAAAGCGGTCATCACACTGCACCGGGGTTTCAGTGCAATCCACCTCGCTCTGAAGAGTCCGAAGTATCAGGCATGGATGGATGAGCCCGAACCGGAGGACGAGGACTAGCGATCGAGGGCGGCGAGATCGCATCCGGTGTGGGAACAGGTTTGCGCACTCCTCACACGAATCGGACCACTCACATCGAATGGGCTTCGTCGCCACGCAAAGTCGATGATGCTGTTGCGGGCTTCGGGGTGAGATCGGCGGCGACTACTTTGCCAAGCAAACCGGAATCGACCTCATCTACACGGGCTCCGGTTCATAGACTGCGGACCGCGTCGGGGTAATCACGGGACCGCCCTGAGTTCGGTTGACTCGCGGGGTGTGCGATCGGCGTCGCGCCCACACCTGCTGCTGGTCTCGTCATGAGGGCGGATCCGGGCTGTACGAGGTGGAAGGACTTCGCGGTGCCCGGATCGAACTCGTAAGCGATCATCTTGTTGGTTCCGGGTTCGGTATGCACTAACGGGTAGTCGTAGTCTTTGCCGTCCAACAACTCCTGCACCAAGCGCAGATCTTAATCGCGCAGAGCCTGCAGCGCTTTCGAGTCCAGGCGCAGGAATTCATCCTGCGCATCGGGCAGGTCCCCTGCTCGACTTTGATCTTCCCGCCGACACCGGTATCCACATCGAAGGCGAACTCGCCATGCGCATCCTGTGATGCGAAGCTCCTTGGATTCGCGGTTTGTGATGCCAAGTCTCCGGTGTCCCGCAACAGGAGTGTCAAGCCGCCGGATGTATGGCTCGCAACAACCGGCGATGAGATAACGATGCTGTCCGGGACTTGGACTCGAAGCTCATCCGCGTCTAACAACAGATTGCGTCAGACTGACAGAGTCCGTTCGGCTGTCCGACGGCGGCAATTCTCTACAACCACTTTTCGTAAAAAATTGCCCATTTTGGGCCCGAATTCCATCCATGTAACTACCTACGGCAGTTTCGTCACTGTGATGATATTGAAAATCGACCGACTATCTCCATGCGACCTTCCGGCTATGTTTCACGTGAAACGGGTCAGATTTCGGCGAATTGTCAGCGCAATGTTTCACGTGGAACGTGAACCCCTCCCCTCCCCCACTTGAATTTTGGGCGGAATACTTCCCAAAGAATGAACGAGTCGGCAGACTCACAGCGAGTCGGTGTGCAGAAGCGAACACATGTCGGCTCCAGAGCGGATAATGATTTCGGTCTTGATTGTTGATTTCGCGGTTTACGCGGGAGGATGTTTCACGTGGAACAGAATGGTGCGGCGTCGGTTGACTGGGACGAACAAGAGACTGCGCGCGCAGTGTTCGGTGACAGATATGAGATCGCGGAACGGTACTACCAATCCCTGGCAACGGATGGTGTCGAGCGCGGGCTCATTGGTCCCCGTGAGGTTCCCCGACTGTGGGAGCGTCACCTTCTCAATTGCGCAGTGATCGGTGAACTGATCGCCGAAGGTGAGTCGGTTGTGGACGTAGGAAGCGGTGCCGGCCTACCCGGAATCCCTCTCGCGATCGCCCGCCCGGACTTGAAGGTGACTCTCGTCGAACCGTTGCTTCGACGCTCGGTGTACCTCGCGGAGTTCATCGAGTCCAACGGATTGGACGTATTGGTTGTCCGAGGGCGAGCCGAGGAATCGGGTGTTGTGAAGGAAGCGGGCGGTGCGGACGTGGTCACTTCGCGGGCCGTGGCGCCTCTCGAGAAGCTCGCACGTTGGTCCCTCCCACTCATTCACGAGCACGGTCGGATGCTGGCACTCAAGGGTTCGAGCGCCGCCGAGGAGATCGAGCGGGACCGAACGGCGCTCACCAAATTGGGCGCAGGTAAGTTGGAAATACTCGAATGTGGAGCCAAGATTCTCCGCACCCCCACCGTGGTGGTGAAGGCCGAACGTCTCCCGAAGCGTCGCCAGCGTTGATGATTTACACGCATGCAATCGAGAGCAATGTACAGATGATGAGAGCACCTAGTGATCGATTCCCAATCGAAGGAGCAGTCAATGTCGGGTCGATCTGAATCCGCCGTTTCACGTGAAACACCGAAGCAGCACACGGGCGCGGGTGCGGATCAGATCGTCAACGACGACGACGACAATTTCACCGCCCCCTACGCGGCGATCTCCTCGGAGGAGACTCCCATCGGGGCGGCCGCGCATCGAGCGAGCCAGGTGCTTCACCCCCATTCGGTGACGCTGCCGAAGCCGGCGTTCCGCCGCGTGATCACCATCGCGAACCAGAAGGGCGGCGTCGGGAAGACGACGACCACGGTGAACCTTGCGTCGGCGCTCGCTCTTCAAGGACTCACTGTCCTTGTGGTCGATTTGGACCCTCAGGGCAACGCCAGCACGGCTCTGGGCGTCGTCCATACCTCGGGCACCCCCTCCAGTTACGAGTTGCTCATAGGCGAAGTGAAGGCCCCGGAGGCGATCCAGACCAGCCCGCACAGTGAGCGCCTTCTCTGCATCCCGGCAACGATCGATTTGGCGGGCGCCGAGATCGAATTGGTCTCCATGGTTGCCCGCGAGAATCGACTCAAAGGCGCGCTCAACGACAAGGTGCTCGCAGAGCTCGACGTCGACTTCGTCCTCATCGACTGCCCGCCCTCGCTGGGGCTGCTGACCGTCAACGCGATGGTCGCTGCCAAGGAAGTCCTGATCCCGATCCAGTGCGAGTACTACGCCCTCGAGGGGGTCGGTCAGTTGCTCCGCAATATCGAACTCGTCCAGGCTCATCTGAACCCGGATCTGCATGTCTCCACCGTTCTTCTGACGATGTACGACGGGCGCACCAAGCTGGCCGACCAGGTCGCCGAAGAAGTACGCAAGCACTTCGGCGAGGCCGTCCTGCGCGCTGTGATTCCACGCAGTGTGAAGGTTTCCGAGGCTCCCGGATACGGAATGACAGTTCTCGATTACGACCCCGGTTCACGCGGCGCCATGAGTTACCTCGACGCCGGACGCGAACTTGCCGCCCGCTCTGCCACCACGACGACCCAGGAGCAGTGAGATGAGTCAAGCACGCAAAGGTGGATTGGGCCGCGGCTTGGCTGCTCTCATCCCCACTGGGCCGGCCACGGCACCGGGTCTGGGTTCGGCTGCAGCGGACGTCGTAATCGGCGTCGACAAGCGCAACCCCTCCCCTCCCCCACCGACGAAGGCGGCTCCGAAAACACCGAAAGCCACCAAGGCGACGGCGGCGAAGGCTCCGGTGGAAGCTGAGCCGGAGACCGAACTCGAGCCGACCGGCGCGGTCTATCTCGAGATCGAACCGAGCCTGATCGAGACGAACCCGAAGCAGCCTCGCAGCGTTTTCGACGAGGAAGCACTCGCGGAGTTGGTTCACTCGATCCGTGAATTCGGTTTGATGCAGCCGATCGTGGTCCGTCGTCACGGTGACAAGTACCAACTTGTCATGGGTGAGCGTCGCTGGCGCGCGAGCCAGGAAGCCGGGGTGGAGAAGATTCCGGCGATCATTCGTGAAACCGATGACGACTCGATGTTGCGCGACGCGCTCCTCGAGAACATCCATCGAGTGCAGTTGAACCCCCTCGAGGAGGCAGCGGCGTATCAGCAGTTGCTCGAGGAGTTCGAAGTAACCCACGAAGAATTGGCCAATCGGATCGGACGTTCGCGTCCCGTCGTGACCAACATGATTCGTCTGCTGAAGCTGCCGGTGGCGGTTCAGCGCCGCGTTGCGGCTGGAGTACTTTCGGCCGGCCATGCTCGCGCACTGCTGTCCCTCGAGGCGGGTGCCGACGCTCAGGAAGTCATGGCGGCACGCATCGTCGCCGAAGGAATGTCGGTTCGCGCGACAGAGGAAGCCGTCACTCTTGCCAACCGGGCGGACAACGAGATCGCTCCCCCGCAGAAGCGCAAGCCCATCGTGATGCCGGGTCTGCAGGATGTGGCCGAGCGGTTGTCGGACTCGTTCGACACCCGGGTGACTGTCAGTCTGGGCAAGCGGAAGGGAAAGATTGTGGTCGAATTCGGCTCGGTCGACGACCTACAACGCATCGTCGGAATGATGGAAGCGCAGAAATCGACGTAGTGAACTCGGATGCCCGTTTGGTGACGTAATGACGATGACCGGGCACACCACCTATTTTCATCACTGTGACGAAAATAGGTGGTCCGAGCTTCTCGAAATCTTGAACCGGGACGAAAGATGTTGAACAGCAATACATTAGAGCGATCAACTCTCGCGCCACTGCCGACTCGGTACAGCTGGCCTATCCTGGAGAAGAAAAAAGCGGCGGGCGAACATCAAAACCGCTTCGGGGACCTACGGAGAGTGAGTTAGTCAGTGTCGACTCACGTCATCACCTCTCTCACGCTCGACAGCCTCGATCAGCTTTCCGCCCATGCGCGTCGATGCGTGTTCTGGGAGATGGACCCGGGCGCGCTTCACGATGCCCGAGGATTCTGCGATCAGGAGTTCGAGAAGGAAGCCTGGCTGTCGATGGTCATGCTCGAGTGGGGTTCGTGCGGACAGGTCGCCGTCCGCGACGGAAAGCCGCTCGGAAGTGCGTTGTACGCCCCTCCCCGCATGATCCCGCGCGCGCAACTGTTTCCGACCAGCCCGGTCAGCTCGGACGCAGTGCTTCTGACAAGCCTTCGCCTCGAGCCCTCGGGCGTAGAGGAAGAACTGGGGCCAAGCCTGCTGGCCGCTGTCGTGACAGATCTGGTTCGACGAGGAGTTCGTGCGCTCGAGGCATTCGGTATCCGTAGCGACGACTTGGGACCTGCTTCCGACGTGGCCAGTGCAACTGCCGCTCTGGAATGTTCACCCGCAGAATGCATGATCAGTGCCGAGTTCCTCGAGGACTACGGTTTCGAGGTCGTGGCACCGCACCATCGCTATCCGCGGCTTCGTCTCGAACTCAATCGAGATCACGAATGGAAAGTCGACGTCGAAGAAGCCCTCGACCGTCTACTGAAGGCCGCAGCTCTCGAAATGGTGGAGATCAGCGAGCTCGCCAGAGTGTGAGCAGGTGCCGACCGCAGGACCTACGAAATGCGGTCGGCTACCGAAAGTTCTTCTGCGAGAAGCTCGGCGAAGGTGAAGGTGCCGGTCGGCTGATCGTCTTGACCCAGCAGGTACAGCCGCTTGACCGAGATCAAGATGGCTTCGGCAATGGTGTCCCTCATTCGCGGATTCGTCAGTACCGCAACGTCGGACGCGTTGGACAGGTAGCCCAGATCGATCTGCACCGTAGGCATGTTGGTGAGGCGCAACAACTCCCACGTCCGACCGTGAGTTCTGCAGTCCCGCAACGGAGTTCGCGCAACGATCTCGCGCTGAACGAAACCGGTCAACACCTGCCCGATCATCGAGACCGAACCGTGCGAATTTCCGAAGTGGAAGCTCGCGACGCCGTTTGCCGACGGGCTCGAGTTGCTGTCGCAACGCAGGGAGATCATCAGATCCGCGTCGAACGCATTGGATGTCAGTGCGCGCTCGGCCTCGGTGGGATCGGCGTTGTGCGGGCGGGAGAGGAAAGTTTCCATCCCGGTTGCAGCCATCCGCCCCTCGAGGCGCATAGCCAGATCCCAGAGGATGTCAGCTTCGGAGATGCCGTTGACGATGTTGCCCGTCGACGGCCCGCCGAGGCCGGGATCGATGACGATGCGCTTACCGCCAAGCTGCGGGCCCTTACGCCGCACCAGCTCCTCTTCGCTGATCGCATGTGGGGAACCACCGGTGACGCGGGTTCCCAGAAGTTCCAGCGAACGGAGTGTCTGTGGGCCGCAGATACCGTCGGCAGCGATCCCGATTTCACGCTGGAAAGACGAGAGAGACTCGTGGGTTTGCGGACCGAAGAAACCGTCGACCCGGCCGGCGTAGAAGCCCAGATCTTGCAGTTTTGCCTGCAGCGCTGCGACGTCGTCGCCGTACAGCGGCGCGGACAACTGGTAGATCAACGTACGGGCACCCAGGCGGTACGAGGCCTCACGAAGTGACCGATAGGTTGCCGGGCCCACAATGCCGTCGACAAGAAGCCCACGCTGCTGCTGGAAGGCACGAACGGCGCTGTCGAGTTGATGATCGAAGATGGCGTCGGGTGCAACCCAGTGGGCACCGTCGGCGCTTTCACGTCGAATGCCGGAAGTTCCGTGATGGAGGTATCCCAGCTTCGTCAATGTGCCCCGAATCTCGGCGACGGCCGGGCCGTGATCGCCGTGTCGGAGTCTGTGCATGCGTGAAAGCCTCTCGGATCGGTTAACGAATTCGATCGATGTGCCTGGTCGTAGACCCGATCAGGCACATCGATCGATTATCTCAGAAATTCTGTGGATTGCGAGAATCCACGATGCTCACCCAGCCGTCAGAGAACGTCTGCGAGGTCCTTGAGCAGCGCGGCCTTGCCCTTGGCGCCGACGATCGTCTTGATCGGCTTGCCGTCCTTGAACAGGATCATCGTCGGGATCGACATGACCTGGAAATCGCGCGCGGCCGCGGGGTTGGCATCGATGTCGAGCTTGGCGACGGTCAGCTTCTCGCTGTTCTCGCCGGCGATCTCCTCGAGGACCGGGGCGACCATCTTGCACGGGCCGCACCAGGTTGCCCAGAAATCGACCAGAACGGGCTTGTCGCTGCCCAGGACGTCCTGCTTGAAGGAATCGTCGGTGATGGTGACGGTATTCGACACTGTTACTCCTCGAGGGTTGGGTACGACAGCTTGATGAATCAGGGAGCGCCGACGACGTCGACCGTGTGGCCGGCTGCGTCGAGCGTGTTGGCGGTGATGTCGCCGCGGTCGGCCAGCCAGCGTTCGGCGTCGATTGCTGCGGAGCATCCGGTGCCGGCAGCGGTGATCGCCTGACGGTACGTGTGATCGACCAGGTCACCGGCGGCGAAGACGCCGTCGACGGAGGTCGCGGTGGAACCGGGAGCGACGCGCACGTATCCGGCGTCGTCGAGATCGACCTGGCCCTTGACGAGTTCACTGCGCGGGTCGTGGCCGATGGCGACGAACATGCCGGTGATCTCGAGTGTGGAGGTCTCGCCGGTGACGGTGTCGCGCACGACGAGGCCGGTGACGCTGTTCTCACCGAGCACCTCGACGGGCTCGGCGTTGGTCAGGAAGCGGATCTTCTCGTTGGCCTTGGCGCGCTCGAGCATGATCCGTGAGGCGCGGAACTCCTCGCGGCGGTGCACCAGGGTGACCGAGCGAGCGAAGCGGGTGAGGAAGGTTGCTTCTTCCATCGCGGAGTCGCCGCCGCCGACCACGACGATGTCCTGGTCACGGAAGAAGAAGCCGTCGCAGGTGGCGCAGGCGCTGACGCCGCGGCCGAGGAGGCGTTCTTCACCGGGAATGCCCAGGTAGCGGGCTGCTGCGCCCATGGCGAGGATGATCGCGTGCGCGGTGTAGGTTTCGCCGTTCGCGACGACCGTCTTGATCGGGCCGCTGAGATCGATCTCTTCGACGTCCTCGGTGCGGATGTCGGTGTCGAAGCGCAGTGCCTGCTCGCGCATCTGTTCCATCAGATCGGGGCCCATGATTCCTTCGCGGAATCCGGGGAAGTTCTCGACCTCGGTGGTGGTCATGAGGGCGCCACCGAACTGGGTTCCCTCGAAGAGCAGGGGCTGGAGCTCAGCGCGCGCGGTGTAGACACCAGCGGTGTAGCCGGCCGGTCCGGAACCGACAATGATGACGTCATGGACCGCGGGCGTGGTTTCCAGCTGGGTGGTCATGCGAGCCTTCCAATAGTGAGTGCAGACCCTCCGCTTCTTGGAGAGCCGTACCGATCAACACCAGGATAAGGGGTGTTGTTCCCGCACTCCGATGGAAAGTGGCTCACAGCCGGCAGCTCACAGCGCGGGACTCACTGGCCGAGGCGCGGTGCCTCCCGAACCACCAGCGCGTCCCGAACCACACAGCGCGTGCCGGTGTAGATGGTGGGCATGCACTTGTTGCAGTGGATACACAGACCCTGGTCGACGCTCTCGGCCTGAAATTTGTTGACCAGTTGTGGGTCCCTGAGCAGTGCGCGCGCCATGGCGACGAACTCGAATCCTTCATCCAGTGCGTGCTCGATGGTGTCGACGCGGTTGATGCCGCCGAGCAGGATCAGTGGCATCCTCAGCGCCTGTCGGAACTGACGGGCGAAGGGCAGGAAGAAACCCTCCTCGAACGGGTACGTCGGAAAGATTTTGGGACCGTAGAACTTCAGCCCGTACCCGACGAGTTTGGGTTGGGAGGCGACAAACTCAGCCAGTGGGACCTCGCCGCGGAAGAAGTACATTCCGTTGAGAAGTGAACTGCCACCGGTCAATTGCATCGCGTCCAGGTGGCCGTCGGCTTCGAGAATCTGGGCTATCGGCAGGCTCTGGTCGAGCCACAGACCTTTCGGCACCCCATCGGACATGTTGAATTTCGCGGTGACCGCCACGCTGGATCCAGCGGCCACTCGCACCGCTTCGATGACTCGACGCGGATACTCGGCGCGCTTGGCGACGCTGCCACCGTATCGGTCGTGGCGTTTGTTCAGATTGGGGCTCATGAACGAACTGAGTAGATAGTTGTGACCGAGATGGACCTCGATGGCGTCGAATCCTGCGTCCACTGCGACGCGGGCGGTCCGTTCGAAGTCGGAGACGACACCGTCGAGTTCGGCGAGCGTCGCGCCTTTGACGAGGCCCATTGCGGGCGGACTCAGCCGGGTTGACGGCGCGAGGGTCTTCGTCTTGTTGGAAAGCGTGTTGGCAACCAGTCCCGCGTGGCCGATCTGCGCCGCGGCAAGCGCGCCTTCGGCGTGGACTGCGTCGGTCAGTCTGCGCAGTCCCGGCAGTGCGCGCTCGTCCATGACAAGGGTGTCGCGGTGGACTCGTCCACCTGGTGAGACGGCGCAGTAGGCGACGGTGGTCATCGCGGCCCCGCCCCTGGCGACTTCAGCGTGGAAGTTGATCAGATCGTCCGAGACCGCTCCCCGGGGCATGACGCCCTCGAACGTTGCAGCTTTGACGATGCGGTTGCGCAAGGTCAGAGGGCCGAGACGTGCGGGTTCGAATATCGACGGTGTGGGCGCTGTGGTCATTTTCAACTTCCTGCGGCGGCCTGATCTTTACGATGCCAGTGGACTCGTAACTACGACGATATAGCGCCTACTCCCAATCTGTCCGACAATTCGACACGATGAACGCCACAGGATCAGGTCGCCCACGAGACCCACGCATCGACGACACAGTCCTCGAGGTCACCCGAGCGATGCTCCTCGAGGTCGGATGGGAGCAACTCAGTCTCCGGGCGATCGCGGCACGGGCAGGGGTCAGCCGAGCCTCGATGTCACGACGATGGCCGTCGAAGGCACATCTAGTTCTCGGGTCGATCCTGGGTGCGACACCTGACCTGACACCGTTCGAGGGCACCGATCGCGACGGCTGGATCCGTTGGGTGGTGGAGGGAAGTGCTCAGCTCTTCTCGCGGCCCGAGGTTCGTGCTGCGTCGCCGGGACTGCTGGCTGCGCTGCGCGACCATGACGACCTACGCAACGAATTGTGGCGCGGTTTCAGTGGGCCGAGCACGCAACTGTTCCTTCAGAATGCCGAAGATCCCGAATCGGCACTGCTCGATGCCAAGGCCGTGCTGGTATTGGCGGCCGGAGCAGCGATGTTTTCGAGTCTGATAGCGGTCGAGGACGATACGGATGCATTGCGCGGGAGAATCCTCGAGCTCCTGCTGCCCGCGGCAACACCGCGCTGACACCGTCGACGTCAACCGATGTTCTTGATTGACAACGTATTCGGATTACCGTCGCTGCAGTTGATGCCAACAGTGAGTGCAGTGATCTGACGCGGCTGCGATCCCGCGAAGAGTAGGACTATCGCCGGTACACCGTCGATGCGAACCTCACCCGAGCCGAGCACAGGCCTGCCCTCGTCGATGCCATTGGCGCTCAGGCAGCCGGCAAGCTTGGACGGATCATCCAGTGGTCCAAGGTTTTTGGATCCGATAAGTGAAAGCAGGGACGCCGAATCCGGATCGTCCACAGCAGATGTCGCCGGTGTGCTTGGTTGAGCGACAACGCTTTCGGCAGGTTCGGAATCTCGGGTTCCGATCACAACGATCACGAAGGCCACCAACACGGCTGCTGCGGCACCGAGCAGCCACGCTTGTGGGCGTCGCCGGAACGGCACGACGGTTGTCTCTACTGACGGCTCGTCCTGACCGGACTGTAGATCCAGTGCCGAATTGATTCGCTCGGCAAGCGAATTCGGAATCCGTTCGTGAGAGGCCTCGCGCGAGTTCAGTGTCGCGAGTGATGCTGTGACGCTGTCGAGAGTAGTGACAAATGCATGGGCGTCGGCGTCTGCGTGTACCAGCGGCCACAGAGCTGCACTGGTTTCGGGATCGAGAACCCCGGCGTGAAGATCCGCCAAGAGGTCCTCCGAAAACGGAGGCGACGGAACGCGAACAGACGGATCTGTCATGAACCCTCCCTCGGCAGTCGGTGTGGACGCTTACAAGATAGGACGCGGCCGGTTCACGAATGGTTCCCGCCTTCGCGAAAGTCCTCCAACTGGGCGGCGAGGCGCTTGCGCGCGCGGGCGCAGCGACTCTTCACGGTCCCTACGGGCACTCCCAACCTCTCGGCGGCCTCGGCCACCGGATACCCCTCGACATCGACGGCGACGACGGCAGCGCGCTGCTCAGGAGGCAGCGATGCCAGCGCTTGTTCGACGGTCAGGCTCATGTCCACTCCCGCCGCGTAATCGCGATGATCACGGGGTTCCTCCGCATTCTCGGAAGACAAAGAGAACGCGGCGCGCGATTTGTTGCGTCGGATCCGGTCAAGGCAGGCATTGACCACGATGGTGTGGAGCCAACTACGCACCGCCGCGTCGCCGCGGAACTTCGCCGCCTTGCGGTGCGCGGAGAGCAGACCCTCCTGGAGTGCGTCTGCCGCGTCCTCGTCCGAGTAACTCGTACGCCGGGCAACGTGCCACAGATGATCCTGATGCCGGACCAGTAGTTCACGGAACGCGTGTCGATCGCCCGCGACATGAGCGGTCAACAATTCGAAATCCGTCGGCTCGAGATTTTTGTTCTCGAAACTTCTGGATTCGAAATTTCCGGCTCCGCCCCCGGTGCCCCCCCGATAACTGTGCACGGGCGGATATTAGCCCAGTCGGTAGGTTTCAGAAGGGCCAAGGGCGATCACTTTGCAGCAGTGAATGCAATCTCCGAGATCGATGTCTGGTTTTGTCCGGATTCGGTGCTGAGCTGCGTAATCCAAACCAGGACATACTGACCCGAGCCGTCCGACGAGAGCGGAATGTCGGTCACACCGTTCTTCAGTACACCGGATCCGATTTCCTTGGTCTGATCCAGCGAAGTATTCGCAGAAGGGGCAGAACGGATTTCAACGACGGTTCCGGGCGAATCGGACGTGATCGCAATGTTCTTCAGGTTGGCCGCATCGGCGAGCGTCACCATCAGGCCGACGCCGTTCTTCAGGGACGGGAAGGGCTGGAAGTACGAGTCCGACGACCATGCGGTGGCCGGATTGCCGTCGATGGCGTTCTTCGCCGTTGCCGGCTGATCCGGCGTGCCCTGGGGCGAGAACACCGTTACGGCCGAGGCGGCTACCGGCACGGTTGCCGCCGCCGGTGCGGGGGCAGGTGAATTGTTCTCGGGCGCAGTAGCTTCGGTGGTCAGGCCGAAACTCTGCTCGCTGAGCGGGGTGTCGTTACTGCCGCCCGAGAGGAAGCTCGCTACCCACACCACAAGGAGAATCAGGACGATCACGGTGAAGACACCGAGCGCCGTCAGTGCCGCGAGCATCCGCGTCGACTTCTTCTTCTCGGCCTCGATGGCTTCAGGGTCGTTCAGTGCGTGACCCGACGCACCCTGTTCGCGGTGGCCGAGACGAAGTGCCGGAATCATTTCCGTCTTGTCGTTGACGACGGACGCCTGATCGAGAATGTGCTGCACGGTGGCAGCAGTGCGGATTCCACTCTCCGACTGCAACGCTCGAACTGCGACGGCCGAGATGTCGAACGGAACCTCCGGACGGACGACCCGAGGCTCGACGATGTTGCCGTCGGCGCCGCGGCCTGCGGGAAGCAAACCACCGACGGGACCGGCGGACGGATCGGCGAGCGGCCAGCGCGCCGTGATGAGCGAGTACAGCATGGCGCCGAGACCGCGGACGTCGCTGGTGGAATCGGCGTCGGCAAGCGTCGCCGGGAACGCCAGTACGGCGTCACCGTTGATGCTGATGCGAACGCGGTCCGGGTGATCGATGGACAGCGCGCCGCCGGTGCGGTGAGCAGCTTCGGCAGCGGCCGCCAGGGCACGGATGGCGCGGGCTGCACCGATCGGTGACGGCGTGGTCTCGGCCATCTCACGCAGCGAGCGACCGGGAGTCCATTCGGCGACGACGATGCCGCCCGAACTTCCGCGGACGACGTCGAGGACGCGAGCCAGACCGGGCGAGTTGATTCGTCCCAGGCGCAGAGTGCGTGAGAGAACTGCCTGCGGTCCGGACTGGCTGTCGTCGTCACCGCGCTGATCGGCGTCGACGAACGTCAGGGCTACTTCACGGTCGAGCTTGACGTCGAGAGCTTCCCAGAACTGCAGTCCACGGGTTCCGCCGTGCGGCGCGAGCAGACGGTAGCGTCCGCCGGCGACAGAGGCGCCCGGGATGAGCTTGGGTCCACGGGGCATCGGTCGCTGGGCCGGTCGTGATGCGGATCCGGCGGCAGGTGTGCGAGGCGCAGCGGGCGGCGGTGTCTGAGCTGCAGCCGTCTTCTGAGGTTCGGATGCCTTCTTGTCCGGAGCAGGCGTCTTCGACGCGGGTGTCTTCGACACGGGAGCTGAAGGTGTCTTCGACACACTGACCGGAGGCACCGGCGGTGCGGCCTTCTGCACCGGCGGCTGTGGCTTCTGGCCCTGCTGTGGCTTCTGGACCGGCCGCTGCGCGGGCTGCTGTGGCCTCTGACCCTGCTGTGGCTTCTGGCCGGCAGATGCGGAGGAACTCGTGGATGCAGGTGTGCCCGACGATGCCGTTGACTTCTGTTCGGACGCTTTCACGGCAGAAGTCCCGGCACTCTTGTTGCCGGAAACGTTGTCGTCGCTCACCCTCGCTCCTTCTCCATCGATAGCCCGTCCCCGAATACGCGCGGGTTGCGATCCTGTACGCCCATGACCAGGGTACGGGAGCGCACCCGGTCGTTCTTGCTCGTTTGATTCCGTTCTGATTGCAGGAATCAGCTCGGTGACGTCGTCGTCGGTGTTGTTACGTGTGTCCGGTTCGGCGCGACCTGTCAGTGAACGAATCTTGCGGGAGACCGCAACCGTTACCGACAGAACTTCCGGAACCTTCTTGAAGTAGAGAATCGTGAAGGTGATCGCGAGCATCAGGATGCCGCCGACGGCGACGCGAACCATCGAGCCGGGTCCGCCGAAACGCTCGGTGAGTTGATCGAATCCGAGGACGCGGTCGACCGCGAGCATGGTCAGCGAACCGGCCAGCGAGGCGAGTACGACGGACCAGACTGTCTTGCCCACGTTGGCCATCTGCAGGTTTCCGAGGCTGCGGTGCAGGAGGTATCCGCCGATGACGGCGCCGGTGATGTATCCGAGACCGTTGGCCGCACCGAGCAGGATCACGACCTGATCGCTGTTGGAGGCGAAGACCGGAGCGAGCGCCGAGAAAGCGATTTTCACTGCAGTGATGCCGAGAACGATCCACGTCGGCGTCCAGGCTTGTTCGCGGGCGTAGAACACACGAAGTTGGATCAGGACCAGCGCATACGGAATCAACGTGAATGCCGACCAGCTCACGGCAGTGCCGAGACGTTCGGCCTGTTCGGGCCCGAAGCGGCCGTAACCGTAAAGCGCTTCACCGACCTGCGGACCCATGAAGGTCAGGAACATGATGATCGGAACCAGCGTGATCATGGTCAGACGTGTTGCCACCGACAGGTCGTCCACGACGGCCGGGGTGTCGTCGGCCGCAGCGTTGCGGCTCAGGCGCGGCATGATCGCGGTCAGAACCGTCACTCCGAGCACGCCGTAAGGGAGCTGCAGGAGCAACCAGGCCTGGCTGTAGATGGCAGGGCCGGCTTCGTCGGCATGTGAGGAAATCTTGGTCGCGAAGATCATGCCCATCTGGCTGATCAGGACGTACAAGACGATGGCGACGGCCATGCCGCCGAACTGGCGCAGGCGATCGTCGAGACCCCACAGCGGCTTGAGCGAGATCTTCTCGCGGCGAAGCGCGGGGATCAGGCTGGCTGCCTGCACGATGACGCCGATGGTGATGCCGATGCCGAGGGTGAGCAGCTTGGCGTCGCCCATCGAGACCGGATCAAGCGAGATCTCGCCCGGAGTCAGGCGGTAGACCACGAGCACCACGAGGACGACGACGTTGTTGAGTACGGGAGCCCAGGCTCCGGGCTTGAAGATCTGCCTTGTGTTCAGAAACGCTGTGAACAGTGCCGACAGCCCGTAGAACAGGATCGCCGGCAGAAGTAGATACGACAGCGCCGTGGTCAGGTCGGTGCTGACCTTGCCGTCTTCGGACAGGAAGACGTATTTGGTGAGTACGGGTGCTGCCAGGGTCGCGAGCAGCGCGGCCATTCCCAGTAGAACGAGCGACGCCGTGAAGAGGCGTCGGACAAATGCTTCGCCGTGATCGGCGTCCTCCCGCTCGGCGCGGACCAGCACGGGGACGACGATCGCGGTCAGAACGGCGCCCAGGACGAGCTCCGCGATCATGTTCGGGATCTGGCTGGCCACGGTGAACGAACTGGCGATGGCCGGGCCGAGGACCATCAGGATCATCAACTGCTTGGCGAATCCCGTGATGCGGCTCGTCAGCGTCGCGATCGCGATGGAACCCGTCGCCGCGAGGAGGCGGGAGTTCGTCTCCTTACGATCACCGACCAGGGCGTGCGCGTCGGTGTCGAACTCGTCCGACTTGGTCGCCTGCCGATCGGCGAATTCCATCTCGGCTTCGCGATATCTGGGATAGTCGCGGATCACCGGGATGGTCATGGTGGGTGCGTCGTCGAAACGTGCGTCCGGGTTGACCGGCTGAATCGGGTAGCCGCGCTCCCACGGTGGCATCCGAGGATGCGAACGGGTCGTGGCACTCTTGCGGGTGATCGCCGATCGGCGACCCTCCTCGGGTGGATTCCCGGTCATGAGCGTTCGTACCCTTCATCTGCTGGGTCCGGCTGACCCTTGAATCGATGCCACAGCCGTCGCCCTGCCAGGAACAGCAGCAACCCTCCCGCTGTCGCCGTCACGGCGGCCAGGGGACGACCGTACGCATTCGACCGTACGGTCACGCTGGTCGGCGTACCCAATTGGCGGCCATCTGTCGTGGTCAGCGAGAAGTTGACTTCCAGCTTGCGAGAATCGTTCATTTCCGCGGGCACAGTCAACTGTCGGCTACCTCGCGGCGGCAGCTGTTTGGGACCGATGTCACTGATCTGCATCTCGGGTGGGGCTTCCACACGCAGGTCGACGTTGATGGCGATGGGCAACTCGTTGCGCGCCACCAGCAGGAGCGGACTCTGCCCCGACGCGAGGGTGTAGACGCCGCCCGGCGACACCACACTGACGGCCCGGTACATCCCGTCGACGGCTTCGGTGACGTTGTCGGCGCGGATGGTCGCAGCTCGCTCCGCCCGATTGACCGATGCGGAGTCGACGTTGCGGCGATCCGCCAAGGTCATCGAGCGAAGTAGATCTTCGCGGAGCGGCGCCGTGAATCCCCGGGGGGTGAGCGAAGCCGCCGGATCGTCCACGAGCGAAGCTTCGAGCCCGTCGATACGCGGAAGTTGGGTGGTTGCGGTCTCGACGACGGACGTCTGCGGACCGTCCTGGGTGGCTCGGTCCGGGTAGTCGAGCGTGGCGGCGTCAGTGGCCCCCGGTTGTCTGCCGAGTAGTGCGGGCAGGGCCTGAGGTGAGGCGAGGCCAGAGCGAATGAGGGTCGCGAGCATCGAGAGCACGGCGGTGGCGTCGTTGCTGTCCGCGGTCCACAGTTGCGGCGGCGCGAAGATCTGATTGCGCGGCAGAGAAGTCGGCGTCAGCGCGGCCCACGCCATCGCTCCCAGCGCGTCCTGGCGCCGGGCGCTGCGCGATTCGATGTCGATGGTCGGCGCGGTGTCGTCGGGGATGTACGACGGGACCTGCGGCTCCGAGCCGGTGGCGGCCAAGGCTGCGGCTGCCGAAGTGTCGAACGCAAGCGCGTCGAGTGAGCCGGTTATCCGCGACGACAGTTGCGGGGCTGCCGAGTCGACGGAGGTGTCAGCCACCATCGCTGTGGTGGGATTCACGCTCAGCACCTCTGCGGTGGCCGAGTCGAGGACACCCGAATCCGGCCAGACGAAATCTCGCAGTGACGTCACGCCGAGGATGTTGTCGACGATGTCTGCCGGGCGTGCGAGCGCGGTAGCCGTCAACTCCGGATTGGCCACCGAGGTGACTGCGGCGAGATCGGCCTGGGCGAACGGAACCGCCGTAGTGCACATCGAGGAGGCGAGGGTCTTCACCCGGCCGAGCCATTGGTTGGCGGCGTCGCTGCCACGGCCTTCGTGCGACGGTCCGGTGGGATCTGACGAGTTGTCGGCCACGAGGTATCCGCGAGTCATGTTCTCGACGGTGATCAGAAGGTCGGGGTCGATTGCCAGGCAGAGCGCATCCGTGACGCGGCGATCGGTATCGCTCTCGGGCTTGGTGGCGTTCTCCACCGCATCGACCAACGCGTCCAGGCGCCCGCCGTCGGAAAGTTCGGTGGCAAGTTCGTCGTCGATCAGGCGCACGGGCTCGTTGACCGCGCCCGGGATTCCGCCGACGAGTCGTGGCGCGTCGGCCAGCGGCCACATGAGCGTGACGCCGATCGGGGCGGACGTGTCGGGGGGAACGACGGCCGTCGCGGACGAACTGGGTGTTCCGGATGTGGCGTTCGATTCGGCCGCGGCCGGCACACCGAGCACTGGGAGCAGGAAGCGTGCGTCGTCGAGTCGGGCGGCCCCGCCGTATTCCGGGGTGCCGTTCACGTTGACGAGCATCGGGTAGACGCCCGGTTCGGTGATGTCGAGAGACAACCCGGTTGTGCTCCGGAGCGGCAAGGTGAGTGTGAACTGCTTGGACTGGCCGGTGTCGAGGGTGGTGGCAACGGTGTCGAATTCGCCGACCGTGTCGAAAACAGCCTGGTCGAAATCGAGTGCTGCGCGCACGTCGGAACTGGAGTCGATCGCGGGAGCGCGTTGCAGCCTCACTCCGACGTCCTCGACGGGACGGTCACCGACGTTCTTCACCGTGCCCTTGACCACGACGTTGCGGTCGCTGGTTGTCGTCACGGTGGTCGGTGCGGTGGAGTCGATGGTCAGCTGCAGAAATTTGGCATCGTTGGTGTTTCGCGCCGGTGCACGCTCACTGGGCTGGCTGGACGGAGCGGCCCAGGAGACGGCCGTCGTCGCGGGCCCGAAACCGACAGCGGCCATCACCAAAGCGGCCACACCGGCCCGCCGCAGAGCCATTCTCATCCGGCGTCCGGTTCCTTCGGGTGCTGTACTCGCGGGATTTCAGGTCGGTGCATTTCAGGTCGCGGCATTTCGGCGATCATCTGCGATGCAAGTTCGGCCAGCTTGCGCTCGTCGGCGTATGCGAGTCGCTTGTGCAGTTCCGTCAGCGGCACCCAGGCGACTTCGGTGACCTCGATGTCCTCGTCGGAGAGTTCACCGCCGAGAAAGCGGAGGAGATAGTGGTGCACGGTCTTGTGGACGCGCCGACCTTCGGTCACGAACCAGTAGTCGATGCTGCCCAGCGGTGCCAGGACGGTTCCCTGGATACCGGTTTCTTCCTCGACCTCACGCATTGCGGTCTGTTCGGCCGTCTCACCCTGCTCGATATGGCCCTTGGGTAGCGACCAGAGCAGGCGTCCGCGGCGGTCGGTTCGGCCGATCAGTGCAGCGCAGAGGCGTTCGGGAGGTCCGCCCCAGCCGTCGACGACCAAGCCGCCCGCAGAAGTTTCACGGACGGTTCGCATCAAAGGTTTATCGGGGTTGCCGACGGCAGGTCGACGCCGCGGGTTGCGGCGACTCCTGTTTGTTCGTTCGGCACCAGACACCTCATCGATACTAGTTGGCCTTGCAGCGTTGCCCGGTAACCCGCGCAAAGCGGTCTATCGCGTTCGTATGCGCGTTCTGCTATTTGCGCACCTTAAGTAAGCTCCTTTCACGTGACTGTCCCTACCTCCGACGCTGATCGCCGCCTACGACTGCTTGCCGACGCCACTGCAACGCTCGGCACGTTGTCCGACGTGTTGAACCCGCTCGGTGAGCGTTTTGCCGAGGCCGGTCACGAGCTGTTCCTGGTGGGTGGCAGTGTTCGCGACGCGATCCTGGGCCGCTTCAGTGGCGATCTGGACTTCACGACGGACGCCAGGCCGGAGAAGGTTCAGGCTCTGCTCAAGGGCTGGGTGGACAAGCAGTGGGACACCGGCATCGAGTTCGGGACCATCAGCGCCATCAAACACGGCCAGGAGATCGAGATCACGACCTTCCGGGCCGACGCTTACGACCGTGTCTCACGTAATCCGATAGTCGAGTACGGAACGACGTTGGCCGACGATCTGGTGCGCCGCGATTTCACCGTCAACGCGATGGCGATGAAGATCGGCGCGGACGGTTCCTACACGTTTGTCGATCCGCTGAACGGCATGGACGCCCTGCTGGCCGGGGAACTCGATACGCCGTCGGCGCCGGAGAACTCGTTCAACGACGATCCGCTGCGGATGCTGCGCGCAGCCAGGTTCGTCTCGCAGCTTGGTTTCACGTTGAACAATCGCGTTTTCGAGGCCATCAAGGAGATGGCGTCGCAGATCGAGCGGATCACCGCCGAGCGTGTGCAGGTGGAGCTGAACAAAATGATGCTGGGCATGTACCCGGTGGACGGCATCAACATGATGGTCGACTCCGGACTGGCTGCATACGTGCTGCCCGAGGTTCCGCAGATGAAGCTCGAGATCGACGAGCATCACCAACACAAGGACGTCTACCAGCACTCCCTCACCGTGCTCCAGCAGGCGATCGATCTCGAAGAAGGCGATCCCGACCTCGTATTGCGTTGGGCTGCACTGCTTCACGACATCGGCAAGCCGGATACCAAGCGTAACGAGCCAGGCGGTGGCGTCAGCTTCCACCACCACGAGGTGGTTGGCGCCAAGCTGGTGCGCAAGCGCATGCGTGCCTTGAAATTCTCGAAGCAGATGGTCGACGACGTTTCGCAACTCGTGTTCCTGCACTTGCGTTTTCACGGCTACGGCAAGGGGCAGTGGACCGACTCCGCGGTGCGGCGGTACGTCACCGACGCGGGCGAGCTGCTCCCCCGGCTGCACAAGCTCGTCCGGGCCGACTGCACCACGCGTAACAAGCGCCGCGCCGCGCAGTTGCAGGCCACATACGACGACATCGAAGAGCGGATTGCGCGCATCGCGGAGCAGGAAGACCTCGCTCGCGTGCGTCCGGACCTCGACGGCAACGCCATCATGGAACTGCTCGGCATCCCGGCCGGCCCGCAGGTGGGCAAGGCATGGACGTTCCTCAAGGAACTACGTCTGGATCGCGGCCCGCTCGAACGTGACGAGGCCGAAGCCGAACTGCTGAAGTGGTGGGCTACCCAGCAGGGCTAGTTTCTCGTTTCTTGCGGTTGATCAGCACCGCTGACAATCCGGCGGCATAGACACCCGCGCCGGCAAGGGCCAGGCCGACGCTCTTGCCGGCGGGTGCGATCACCGTCGACGCTGCCGCGATCGCACCGATGAACGCGACGTTGAACACGGTGTCCTGCAAGGCGAATACCTGGCCACGACGGTCGTCGTCGATGTCGATCTGCATGGCCGCGTCGCCGCTGAGTTTCACGGACTGCCCGGCGATGCCGAGCAGGAAGGCGGCGATCAGCAGCGATCCCTGCGTCAGGGTGGTCACGAAGACGAGCTGGACGGCCACCGCGCACACCAGGGCGTACGTGATCGTCCGTGAGCGACCGATCCGCGGGATGAGGAATGGTGTGATCAATGCCGCGATCAGCATTCCGATGGCCGTTGCGCCGACGGCGACGCCGAATCCGGCCATCCCTCCAGGTAATTGGGAGCCGTTCGAGGTGTCGCGTAGGACCAGCACCATGATGAGGGTGTTGATGCCGAAGCAGATGCGGTGCGCTCCGATCCCGATCATTGCCGTGGTGACGCCAGGCGCCTCCCAGACAGCGGTTGCCCCGGTGCGCAGTCCGGCCGTTACCGAACGGACGGCGCTGGCACGAATCACTTCGTCGGCCACTGGACCAAGTGAGCGGGCGGTGAACCTGGCCGCGGCGAGGGCTGCGATCACCGATCCCAGTGCTGCGATGGCCACGGCGGCGCCTGACGCTCGATCCCCCGCGCCGATCACGCCAATGATCGCCACCGCTGCCGAAGCACCAAGAGCGGCTACCACCGAACCAGCCGTTGTGAGAACGGAATTGGTTGCCACCAGCCACGATTGTCGAACGACCTTCGGCAGGGCTGCGGATACGCCTGCCCCGACAAAGCGGCTGACCCCGATCGCAGCAAGCGCACACGTCAACAACAGAGTGTCACCGCCGCCGGCGACCAGCAGCACCGCGGTGGTCAGGATGAAGAGCCCGCGGAGCACGCTCGCCCACAGGAGCACCAGGCGGCGGTCCCAACGATCCAGCAGAGCGCCGGCAAAGGGGCCGATCACCGAATAGGGAAGGAGCAGTACGGCAAAGCCGGCCGCTATCGCCACCGGATCGGTTTCACGTTCCGGGTTGAAGAGGATTGCGCCGCCGAGCGCGGCCTGGAACATTCCGTCGCCGAACTGGCTGGAAAAGCGGACGAGCGCCAGCCTTCCCAGGCCGGGTGATTCACGCAGGGTGTGCAGTACGCGCTGCCAGGCCTCGCGGCGGTTCGAGGCTCGGTTCATAAGCGGAAACTGTAGTGGGTGGGTCAGGCGCCGATCTTGACGGTGGCCCGCTCGAGGATCGGCGCGATGTCGATCCCCCTCGGCAGGGTCCCGAACACGCTCCCCCAGCTATCTCCGAGCCGACTCGCGCAGAATGCGTCGGCCACCGCGGGGTGCCCGTAGCGGAGCAGCAGCGAGGCTTGCAGTGCGAGTGCCATGTCACCGACGATCTTTCGTGCCCGGTATTCGATGTCGTCGAAATCGCCGAATGCCACCTCGAGATCCCGCACGGTCTGATCGAAGCGGGCGTCCACGCCACTCGCTTGTTTCAGTTCGTCGAAGAACACCTGCAGCGTTTCGGGTTGCTTCGCCATCGCCCGCAGAGTGTCGAGCGCCGCGACGTTGCCCGACCCTTCCCACACCGAGAGCAGCGGAGCCTCGCGATAGAGGCGCGGCATCCGGGATTCCTCCACGTATCCGTTTCCGCCCAGACACTCGAGTGCCTCGGCAGCGTGGATCGGTCCGCGCTTGCAGACGAAGTACTTGCTCACGGCCAATGAAATGCGTCGTAGGGCGCTCGCGTGGGCATCGCCCGACGTTGCGCGGTCGGTCAGAGCGGCCAGCCACATCGCGACGGTAGTCGACGCTTCCGATTCCACCGCCAGATCTGCGAGAACATTGCGCATCAAAGGTTGGTCGATCAGGTTGGCGCCGAACGCACTTCGATGATTCGCATGGTGAACTGCCTGCAGCGTGCCGACGCGCATGCCGGTGGCCGTTCCGATCGTGCAGTCCAACCTGGTCATGTTGACCATCTCGATGATGGTGCGCACGCCCCGGCCTTCCTCGCCCACCATCCACGCGAGAGCGTCGCGGTACTCGACCTCGCTGCTCGCGTTGGAATGATTTCCCAACTTGTCCTTCAGACGCTGCAGGTACATGTTGTTGAGCGAGCCGTCCGGCAGGACCCGAGGAAGGAAGAAGCACGACAGACCGCCCGGCGCCTGGGCGAGGACGAGGAACACGTCCGACATCGGTGCGGAGGTGAACCACTTGTGGCCTGTCAGGAGATAGCTACCGTCGGATTGTGGCACTGCCCTTGTGGTTCCGGCACGCACGTCCGAACCGCCCTGTTTTTCCGTCATCGACATACCGGCGATCAATCCGGGTTTGGTGAGGGGAGCTTTCAGCGCCGAATCGTAGTGCCGGGTGGTCAGGAGGGGTTCGTACTGAGCGGCAAGATCCGCGTTGTGCCGCAGCGCTGGGATCACGGCGTACGTCATGGAGATGGGGCAGCCGTGGCCGGCGTCGGTTTGACCCCACACGGCCATCTTCGCGGCGCGGACGAGGTGTGCGTGTGGATTCGGGTCAACCCACGGAGCGCCGTGCAATCCCAATTCCACTGCGGTGCTCATGAGTTGGTGATAGGCAGGGTCGTAGCGGACCTCGTCGATGCGGTTGCCGTAGCGGTCGTGGGTTCTCAGGACAGGTGGGTGCTCCTCGGCCAGGTCGCCCCACTCCTGAGCTTGCGCGCTGCCGGCGCGGACCCCGACGCGATGAACCTCTTCGGCTGCGTCCGAAGCTCCCTCGCGGTGTAGTGCCTCGAGGATCGGCGCGTATTCGGCTGCGTCGTAATCGATCAGGGGCGGTACCTGATTGGTGACTTCATGCGTGGGTGTCATCGAAACTCCCTAACGATCGAAGGGTGAAGGCGAGGATGGCATCGATCGCAGCGGGATCCGTGGTGCCGCCGCGCAGCGGAAGGATCAGGGCCTCGCCGATTGCCCCGACGATGCACGCTGCCGTCAGAGTGGCGTCCTGCGACGGTATCTCACCGGTGTCGACGGCCGAGCGGATTGCGGTGGCCAGGCAATCGCGGAACGATTCGCGAAACATGAGTCGCTGTTCGTCGACGAGTGGATCCACCGGCTCCACCAGCAGGGCATAGGCGAGAACCGGTGCACGCATGGCACGTTCGGCGAAGGTTCGAACCGACGCCGATACCGCGGAGCGGTGGTTGCCTTCCAGACTTCGGGCATTGTCTCCGGCGTCGCGGGCCGCGGATACCTCACGGCTGCAGACAGATTGGAACACTTCGGCGAACAATTCACCCTTGCCGTCGAAATGTCGATACAGCGTCCCGGTGGCGACGCCGGCGTTCTTGGCCACCGCGGCGATGGAACACCCCGCATAACCGTGGGTTGCCACTGCCGTCGTGGCCGCGTCGAGCAGTCGGGCGCGTTGGGCGTCCAGTCTTTCTTGTACGGCCGGAGTGCGGCGATAGGCCATGTGAAGAAGTGAACACCCGTTCCGTTCTTGCGTCAAGAGCCCCCACCTGCAGATTCAGGCAGCAGCGGTGCGAGCCTGTTCCGCGCGCCACCACGTGACGGTCTCTTCGGCGGCCTGATCGAGCGGCGTCGGCGAGAGTCCGAGCAGCACTTCGCTGGCACTCGAGTCCATGACAAACGGCTTGGTGAACTGGTAGTTCATCTCCGCGAGTTCGCGGCTGTCGGTGTTGATCTTGCCGACGGCGTCGAGCACCCAGGCGGGCAGGACACCCACCTTGGCGGGGGTCGCCCCGGCGGCTCGGGCGAAGGCCTCGGCGATTTTGCGCTGAGTGAGCGCGGGGCCGGTGGGTGCGTGGATGACGGAGTTCCAGAGTTCGGGGTTGTGTGCTGCTGCGATCATCGCCGCCGCGAGATCGGGGATGTAGGTGAAGGAGTGCGGCTGGTCTGCGGATCCGATGACACGAATCTTCTTACCTGCCATGACCTTCGGAACCATGCGCTCGCCGGCGTGGGCGGTGCGGACGCGGGGGCCGAAGAAGTCCGAGGCCACGACGCTGACGGTGGGTGTTGCGGAGGCCTCGCGAGCACGCAGCAGCGCGGTGCGCACTCCGCGCTTGCCGCCGGTGGCGTTGCGTGGATCGGATTCGGTCATCAGGGTGTCGGAGTTGTAGGCGTAGAGGCTTTCGGGGAAGACCACGACGGCTCCGATGGATGCGGCCGCGTCGAGCACAACCTTCTCGGCCGCCGGGAGTTCCCGCTCCCAATCGGCTGCGTTGTAGGCGGCGTGGATGCAGTGGTAGATGGCCGTGGCGCCCTCGCTGACCGAGCGCAGGGCCTCGGAATCCGAGACGTCGACGCGTCGGCGGTCGATCAGAGGGTGCTCGGGCCCGCTGCCGGACCTGGTCAGGAGCCGGACGTTGATTCCCTGCTCGGCGAGCTGTAGCGCGACGGCGGATCCGACGGGTCCTGCTCCGGTGACGATTTCGAGGTTCGACATGGTGTGCTCCTTCTCGTTTCGGGTGAACTGAGAGCACTGCTCTCGTTTTCAAGAATGCACCCGCGCCTCAGCGCTGTCAAGAGCAGTGCTCTCTTTTGTTGATACTGCTCTCGGTCATGGGGCAAGATGGACTCATGGTTGGGACTCCCCGAGAGCGGGCGCGCGAACAGACGCTGCAGGACATCACCCGGATCGGGCGCGAGCATCTTGCTGCCGTCGGCGCCGCCGCGTTGTCCTTGAGGGCCGTCGCGCGTGATCTGGGAGTCGTGTCCTCAGCGGTGTACCGCTACGTCGCCAGTCGCGACGAACTGCTGACCTTGCTGGTGGTGGACGGGTACACGGAACTGGGCGCGGAAGTGGACTCCGCCGTGAATGCCGTTGCAGCAGAAGATTTTCGCGGACAGTTCATTGCTCTCGGGCGTGCCGTCCGGAGTTGGGCGATCCGGGAGCCGGCTCGATACGGATTACTGTTCGGTAGCCCCGTCCCCGGTTACGACGCTCCGGGCGAGCAGACCACCGGCCCTGGCACCCTCGTCGTGACCCGGCTGATCGGGATCATCGACGCCGCCCATCGCGCGGGTGCACTCACGGTGCGAGAGGGCCCGGACCTGAGTGACACGCTGGCAACGGACCTCGAGGGAGTGCGGAAAGAACTGGGCACCGACCTGCCGCCGGATGCCGCGGTGCGCGCAACTCTCGTCTGGGTATCGCTGTTCGGTTCGGTGAACTTCGAGGTGTTCGGGCAGTACGGAAGCGATACGTTCACCGATGCGAGTGAGATTTTCGAGCGGCATCTGGCACTACTTGCCGATGTGGCGGGTCTGACCTGAACACGCCTGTGTCTCGTTCCTCCGCACGCAGTTGTCGGTGAGATGATGTCTTTGTGGCGCACGCAGAAGAACCCGAGGATCGAATGGCCTGGATAGAACCGGAGGTTCGTCCGGGCAGTTTGTTGGTGTCGTCGACCGATCTCACGGAACCCGCATTTCGCCGCACCGTCATCTACATGATCGAGCACAACGACGCCGGGAGCCTTGGTGTCATCGTCAATCGGCCGAGTGAGACGGCCGTGCAGAACGTGTTGCCGCAGTGGTCACCGCTGACCGCGCATCCTTCGGCCCTGTATATCGGTGGACCCGTCAAGCGTGACTCCGCGCTCTGCCTGGGGATCGCTCGCAACGGTGCACGAATCGACGGCGTCGCCGGCCTGCGGCGGGTGGACGGCAAAGTTGTCATGGTGGATCTGGACTCGGACCCGGAGGTCATCGCTCCTCTGGTCGAAGGGATCCGCATTTTTGCCGGTTACTCGGGTTGGACTCTGGGCCAGCTGGATTCGGAGCTCGAACGTGAAGACTGGATGGTGATCAGCTCACTGCCGTCCGATGTGCTGACGCCGCCCCGAGTCGATGTCTGGGCACGGGTGCTACGACGCCAACCGCTCCCCGTGGCAATGCTGGCCAGCCATCCCATCGAAGTGGAACGAAACTGATCTGTCGGAGGTCGATGATATTCCTGTGTCATCGTTTTCGAGAGAGGTGGCAGCAATGATCGCTGAGCGTCAGATCCAGTGCGCGGATTGTGTTTCGGATGTCGATCACTGCCACGATTCTTTGCTGCGACATGCGGACGGATCACTCGAGTGCACCGGCGTGAACTGCGTCGACCTGGCATCGAGTCGCCATGCGTTGTCCATCGATTGTGCTGAACTGCAGGGCGGTTGTGGCTGCGTCGACGCGACCCGAGGCGAGTTGCTCGCTAGCTGACGCTCACCGGATCCCGATTCGCGAAGCGTTGCGCCATCGCAGCACAGACGATCAGTTGGATCTGATGGAAGATCATCAGCGGCAACACGATCAGGCCGACGGGCTGGCCCGCGAACAGTACAGCCGCCATCGGTAGGCCTGTCGCCAAGGACTTCTTCGACCCGCAGAAGATGATGACGATCTGATCGGGAAGGTCGAACCCGAGCTTGCGCCCCGCGAGAGTGGTCACGCCGAGAACCAGCGCGAGGATCAGGCAGCACACGATTGTGAGGATCACGATCTGCCAGATCGTGATGGTGCTCCAGATCCCCTCTTTCATGCTCTCGCTGAAGGCGGCGAAGACAACGAGGAGGATCGATCCGCGATCGACGTACTTGGTGGGCTCGGCATACTTCTGCAGCCATCCGATCACCAGCGGGCGGATCAGCTGGCCCACGATGAACGGGATCAGCAGCTGCACGACGATGTCGAGGATCGACGAGAAGTCGACCGTCGCCTGGCCCGTTGTATTCATCAGCAGAACCACCAGCAACGGGGTGACGAAGACGCCGATCAGGTTGGAGAACGACGCACTGACAATCGCGCCGGCGACGTTTCCCTTGGCGATCGAAGTGAATGCGATCGACGACTGAACCGTCGACGGAACGAGGCACATGTAGAGGATGCCGGTGTAGAGCTCGTCGCTGATCAGGGTCGGCGACAGGAATCGCAGCGCAAGGCCGATGAGCGGGAAGAGCACAAACGTCGCGGCAAGGACGACAGTGTGCAGTCGCCAGTGCTTGACGCCCTTCCAGGCTTCCTGCGGCGAGAGCCGTGCACCGTAGAGCAGGAACAGGAAGCCGATGGCGATCTTGGTGGCCCAGTTCAGAATGCTCTCCGCGGTACCCGATACCGGGAACACACTTCCGAGCACGCCGGCGATGATGATGCCGAGGATGAACCCGTCGATGTAGAACCTACTGAGAAACTTCACCTGGCTAAGGATAACGGCGTGCGTCGACGGGCTCTCGAGCCCCACGAAGGTTGAAGCCCATCACGGCCAGGCACAGCAGCGTCCCGACGATCGACAGTTCGATGATGGCCGTCTGCATTCCCTGGATGGTGATGGCGATACCCGCGATGATCGACGGGATCGCCAGTCCCGCGTAGCTGACGGTGAAGAATGCCGCCAGGACTCCGCCGTGGCTCTCGCGGGCGTGGATTCGGGCGGCGGCGTTGACGCGTTTCATGCCGCCGGCAAACGCCAGACCGTGCCCGGCGCCGACCACCACGGTGATGACGCCCAGCAGCGCAAGGCTGGGGACGAGGTCGACCACGAGTAGGCCGATCATTCCTAGAGCGAGGATTCCCAGGCCGGCGGTGACGGACGTCCGCGGGTCCATACGACTCCCGCCGAGCTGCGCGATCACCGAGCAGATCATGACCAGTGCAGCTGCTCCGCCGCCGAGTAGGAGGTTGTCGATGTTCAGCAGGCTGGTCATCCACGACGGGACCACCGACTGGAAGAGTCCGACTGCGCCCCACGACAGCGCGACGGCGAGCGAGCTGAGCCAGAACGTCTCTCGAATGGTGGCGGGAACATGTGGCATCTGGAAGAACCGCTTCGGGCGTGTGATGTCCCCGATCCGCGGCAGTAGTAGCAACACGATCAGTGCCGGGATGAACGCGACGAGGAAGATCAGATACGGCAACCGCAGCGGTTGCGGAAGGTACTGGGCGATCGCACCGGACACGAGTGGTCCGAGTGCACCGCCCAACGCGCCCGTCACCGTCGATACGAGCGCTGCCCGTCGATGATCGAACTTCGGTTCCTGCTCCACCAACGCGGCGCTGCCCGCCGCACTGGCCGCGCCCACCGCGATTCCCTGAGCAACGCGTCCGACGAACAACCACACCGTCGCGTCGGCGAATGCCAGAACGAGTGTGCCGACGACGCTCAGCGCGAGTGCAGTCAGAAGCACGGTGCGTCGGCCGAGGGCGTCGGACAGCGGTCCGAAGAACAGCAACGCCGGAACGAGGCCGGCGACGTAGACGCCGTAGATGAGCGTCTGGATGGTTGGCGTGAATCCGAACTCGGTCCGGTACAGCCCGTAGACGGAGGTGGGCATGTTCGCGCCCAAGAGGATCACGGTGAGGACGTAGCCCACGCCGTAGAAGTGTCGATTGGTGCGGCGTGTGCGTTCTTCGGTGGCGACAGCTGTGGCGGACGTGGGAAGCCCCTCCTGATGACAGAGTTCGAAAATACATGGGTCGTCCTACGTATCGTAGGTGAGTGGAATGATCGTCGCGAATGCTGTGAGGATGAGTAGATGACCGTTGTTCGCAAGGAGTCCGCGTACGAGCAATCCCTCGATTGGATGCGCGCGCAGATCTCCGACGGCGCCTGGACCGTCGGGAACCGTGTTCCCACCGAGCCGGAACTGATGAGTGTTCTCGGCGTCGGCCGGAACACCGTGCGCGAAGCGATCAAGACACTGACGTCGACGGGAGTCCTGGAGATCCGTCGCGGATCAGGGACCTTCGTGCGCGCTCGGACCGACATCGGCGGACTGCTCGGCAAACACGCGTCCGTGGACGAGATGAAATACGTCTTCGAAGTGCGTCGTGCGCTCGAGATGGAAGCGGTCCGGTTGGCGTGTGAGCGTCGTAGCGACGACGACGTTCGGATACTTCGTGAGCTGGCCGCCAAGCGTGACGTGCCGGCCGAGAACTTCGTCGACGTCGATCTGGCGTTTCACATTGCCGTCGTCGATGCCGCTCACAATCCGGTTCTGACCGATCTGTTTGCCGGAATCCTCGAAACGGTCCGCGCCACCTACGAGGTGACCGAAGGCGTTCATCCGCCGTCGCTGACGTCTTCGCATCATCAGGGAGTTGCCGAAGCCATTGCCGAACGCGATGTCACCAAAGCCAGGGCGGCGGCATGCGGGTATCTCGAGAAGACTCAGGAAGCGATCGGTTCAGGTTCGGCGGTTACCGAGTCCGGGCGTCGGCCAATCGGTTGAGGGACCCGGCGATGTCTTCGGCCTTCGGTGTCGTGATCGTGAGGCGGTCGCCACCGGCGAACGTGATGACCACCGCTGGCCCGGTGCGGGTGACGACGCCGTAGTTACGACGACCCTTGGTCTTGAGTCCCCAGCCGCCGAAGTCCGCGAACGGTTTGATCTCCGCGACGTCGGCTCCGACAACTTCGTCGATGCCGTAGGTCATCGCAGCCATCCCCATGTTGATCACCCGGATTTCCGGTTCGTCGACGATCACCCGGAAGCGAACCAGGCTGACGACGAGCAGTCCGAGTGCACCGAAGATGAACAGCGGCCAGAGTGACCGCATCGCCAACGCCATGATGACTCCGGGCGCCAGAGTGATCGCAGTGAGGATCACCGAGCCTTTGGTGCTGAATCCGACGTCGTCGGAGATAGGTAGAGGGCAGCTGCTTCGCGGCAACCCGGCCGAGGGTTCGATCGTGGCAAGAGTGCGGACGCGGTAGTCACGCAGGAACGAGGCGCCGATCCACCCCAGCACCCCGCCGACTGCAAAGCCGACACCGATAGACCACAGCGGGAGTGACGTCGTGGACGGATCGGCGACATCGAGTTGGGTGTAGAGCAAAGCGAAGTTCACTGTCGTGATGAGCCCGACCACGCTCAGCCCGACAACCAACATGAAGCGACGCATCATCAACATCGCGGGAGCAAGAGCAGCAATCGCGCTGAGACCGCCACCGAAGAGCAGTGTCAAAAGTGCAATGGTCCATGCGTTGGCCGACGGGGTGGAGAAGCCGTCCGGCGAGGTGGCGGTCCAGTGAGTCGCGATCTGTTCCGGGAGGCGAGGCTCCCAAATTTTTGTCAGGACGAAGCCGAAGACCGCACACAACAGCGGAACCACTAGTCCGAATACGACCCCGGCCGGGTCGACCACGCGATGTTTCACGTGAATCAATGAGCCGGCTGGCAAGCATCCTTGAGCGCGCAGGCACCGCAGGAAGCGGTACCGCAAGCGGCAGCGTTCGCCTTGGCCTCGGGGGTCTCCGCCGCCGGCTCGTCTGCGGCAGGCTCGGAGTGGCCGCCGCAGTTGCAGTCGTTACCGCATCCGCTCTGCTGTGGGAGCGCGGCGGCCGCGCGGGTGCCGATGCCTCCACCGAAACCGGCAGTGAGGACGGCGACGACGACGGCGATGATCGCGACCGCGACGCCGAAGACTCCGCCGATGGTCAGTGCTGCGACTCCGCCGATGACCAACATTCCAGCGGCCGCGAGCATGGTCGGACCGGCCACCTTGTTGGCGAGGGCGAACGACTCCTCGCTCCGCAGGGAATCCTCGGTGCGGACACCGGCCCAGCGGTTGCGCGGGAGTTTGCCGATCAGACCGGCGACACCAACTCCACCGACGGCGACAGCGAGCACGAATAGCACCACAGCGACAACGATCACCCATACAGGATAGGCGCGAGTGGAGTTGATGGTATGCCCGGGTCGCACAGGCTCTACCCTGGTTATCGGTATTTCCGTCAGCCAAGTAGATAGCGACCACAGTGACCGAGTCTCCGCAGTCCCCCGATTCACCAGCCGACGCAACTCCGCAGCACCGCTACACCGCGGAGCTCGCCGGCCAGATCGAGCAGCACTGGCAGGACCGCTGGAGTGAGGACGGCACGTTCAACGCGCCTAATCCGGTCGGTCCGCTCTCCTCGCCCGACGGTGTTCCCGCCGACAAGCTCTTTGTTCAGGACATGTTCCCGTACCCCTCGGGTTCGGGCCTGCACGTCGGTCACCCGCTCGGATACATCGCTACGGACGTCTTCGCGCGCTTCCATCGCATGCAGGGGCGCAATGTCCTGCACACCCTCGGTTACGACGCCTTCGGTCTCCCGGCCGAGCAGTACGCCGTACAGACGGGTACCCACCCGCGGACGACCACCGAGTCCAACATCGCCAACATGAAGCGCCAGCTGCGACGCCTGGGTCTGGGGCACGACGAGCGTCGTAGCCTCGCGACGACGGACGTCGACTTCTACCACTGGACGCAGTGGATCTTCCTGCAGATCCACGGCGCCTGGTACGACAAGGCTGCAGGCAAGGCCCGTCGTATCTCCGAGCTGGAAGCCGAGTTCGATTCCGGTGAGCGTGCTCTGGAAGACGGACGCGAGTGGGCGTCGCTGACAGTCGCCGAGAAGGCAAAGGTCGTCGACTCGTACCGCCTTGTCTACCAGTCGGATTCGATGGTCAACTGGTGCCCCGGTTTGGGCACCGTGCTGGCCAACGAGGAAGTCACCGCCGACGGTCGTAGTGACCGCGGAAACTTCCCCGTGTTCCGAAAGCACCTCCAGCAGTGGATGATGCGCATCACCGCGTACTCCGATCGCCTGGTCGACGATCTCGAGTACCTGGATTGGCCGGACAAGGTCAAGGCCATGCAGCGCAACTGGATCGGACGCTCCTACGGCGCCGAAGTTACCTTTGCCGCAGGCGAGTACGGCGTCGATGTGTTCACGACGCGCCCTGACACGCTGTTCGGCGCCACCTATGTGACGCTGGCTCCTGAGCACGACTTGGTGGACAAGCTCGTCGCGGACGAGTGGCCCGAAGGTGTCGACGCACGCTGGACTGGCGGTGCCACGACTCCGGCGGAAGCTGTTGCTGCATACCGCAAGTCGATTGCCGCCAAGACCGACTTGGAGCGTCAGGAAAACAAGGAGAAGACGGGCGTCTTCCTCGGTTCCTACGCCGTCAATCCGGTCAACGGCCACAAGGTCCCGATCTTCATCGCCGATTACGTTCTGACGGGCTACGGCACCGGCGCGATCATGGCAGTTCCAGGACACGATCACCGTGACTGGGAGTTCGCGAACGCGTTCGGACTGGAAATTCTCGAAGTTATTGCCGGTGGCGATGTTTCGGAGGCTGCGTACTCCGGTGACGGCCCGCTGGTGAACTCCGACTACCTCGACGGTTTGGACGTAGCCGAGGCCAAGGCGACCGTCATCAGCCGCCTCGAGGAGAGCGGCCAGGGCAAGGGCACTATCCAGTACAAGCTGCGCGACTGGCTCTTCGCGCGTCAGCGTTACTGGGGCGAGCCTTTCCCGATCGTCTACGACGCGGACGGCAACGCACACGCCCTGCCGGATTCGGCTCTGCCCGTTGTGCTTCCGGAGGTCGAGGACTACGCACCCGTGTCCTTCGATCCGGATGACGCCAACTCCGAGCCCTCTCCCCCGCTGAACAAGGCGACCGACTGGGTCAACGTCGAGCTCGATCTCGGCGACGGTCTGCAGACCTACCACCGCGACACCAACGTCATGCCGCAGTGGGCTGGTAGCTCGTGGTACCAGCTGCGCTACATCGACCCCACCAACCAGGACGCCTTCTGCGACCCGCAGAACGAGGCGTACTGGACGGGTCCGCGTCCGGAACTGCACGGCCCCAACGATCCCGGTGGAGTCGACCTGTACGTCGGCGGCGTCGAGCATGCGGTGCTGCACCTGCTGTACTCGCGCTTCTGGCACAAGGTTCTGTTCGACCTGGGCTACGTGTCCTCGAGCGAGCCGTACCGTCGCCTCTACAACCAGGGCTACATCCAGGCATTCGCGTACACCGATGCCCGCGGCGTCTACGTGCCGGCAGAAGAGGTCGTCGAGCGTGACGGCAAGTTCTTCTTCGAGGGCGCCGAGGTCAACCGCGAGTACGGCAAGATGGGCAAGAGCCTCAAGAATGCCGTTGCGCCGGACGAGATCTGCGCCGAGTTCGGTGCAGACACCTTGCGTGTGTACGAGATGTCGATGGGCCCGCTGGACACCTCGCGTCCGTGGGCGACCAAGGACGTCGTCGGTGCTGCTCGATTCCTGCAGCGAGTGTGGCGCGTCGTCATCGACGAGGAGACCGGCAAGCCCCGTGTCACCGACGAAGCGCCCGGTGAGGAGACGCTGCGTGCGCTCAACAAGGCGATTTCCGGTGTCATCGAGGATTACACCGCGCTGCGCGACAACACGGCCGCTGCGAAGCTGATCGAGTACAACAACCACCTCACCAAGGCGTTCCCGGGTGGCGCGCCTCGTGCTGCCGTCGAGCCGTTGGTGTTGATGCTCGCTCCCCTGGCGCCGCACCTCGCGGAAGAGCTGTGGTCGCGTCTTGGACACGCGGAATCTCTTGCACACGGCCCCTTCCCCGCTGTCGAGGAGAAGTGGCTTGTCGAGGACACCGTCGAGTACCCGATCCAGGTCAACGGCAAGGTTCGTAGCCGCATCAGCGTGCCGGCGGATGCCGATCGCAAGGCTGTGGAGGAGATCGCCCTGGCCGACGAGAAGATCGTCGCTCTGCTCGAGGGCAACGCACCGCGCAAGGTGATCGTTGTGCCGGGCAAGATGGTGAACATAGTTCTGTAGGCGCTTCGCGCACGTGCGCCGTTTTGGTAGTTACCGCTACCGAAACGGCGCACAGTCGTATCTGGGGCTGTATCCGGGGTGCCAATCAGTCGTTGTCCTGATTGTCCCGCTCCGCGGAACATTCTGTAGCGCGCGTTCGACGCGAGGGCTGTGATGCAGGTAACACGTTGCCGAGAACGGTAGCTGTCGTTCCACTGCACTTCCCCGCAAGGCCCCGGCCGACGGTATTCGGCAGGGGGTCAATCGAATTCGCAGGTGTCCCGAAAGGATTCTTCAGCCATGGCGTCTCATGTCCACAGCGACGGTTCGTCTCCCAGTCTGCCCGAATCGACGTCGATACCGGAGCGGTGGACTCCGCGACTGGTGTTCTCGCTGGCGTCGATCGTTCTTCTTCTCGAAATGCTCGCGGTGAGCTACATGATGATTTCCACGGCGCTACCCGCCATCTCGGTGCATTATCAAACGACGCAGGGAGCTTGGCTGCTCACGTCGTTCCTGCTGCTCGGGGCGGTCGCGTCTCCGCTGCTCGGCAAGCTCGCGGACATGTACGGCAAGCGAAAAGTCCTGCTCTTTGCGGTCGCCGGTGCAGCGGTCGGATCCTTCATTTCGGCGATTGCGCCGAGCTATGCAGTCTTGATTCTGGGCCGGTCCCTGACTGGTCTGCTCGTTCCCTGCCTCTTCCTGAGCTACTCCCTCATTCGAGATGTCTTTCCGCCGAAAACCGTTGCGCTGGCTGTCAGTATTGCAACCTCCGGCATGGGCCTGATCGCTATTCCGGCGCCGTTCCTCACCGGTTGGTTGATCGACAACCACGGGTTCCGGAGCATCTTCTGGTTCTTCGTCATCGGTTTGGTTTTGCTCGGCGGCATGATCTTCGCTTCGACGGCGGAATCAGCTGTACGACTGCGTTCTTCGCTGGACCTGATCGGTGCGGTACTACTCGGATCGGGCATCGCCGGAATTCTGATCGGCGTCAGCTTCGGACCGACCTGGGGCTGGAAGAACGGTTCGACGCTGGCCTATCTGATCGGTGGCGTCGCACTGCTGGCGGCGTGGGTTGCCTCTGCCCGAGCCATCCGTGAGCCCTTGATCGACCTGCGCTACTTCGGCAAGCGTTCGGTGATGCTCACCGCCGTCGGTGCCGGGTTCTGCTACGGCGCGTCGGGAGTCTTCACGATTTTGCTGCCGATGATGGTGATGACGCCAGCAGTTCTCGGCCTGGGATACGGATTCGGCGTGACAGCAGAGGGATTCGCGATCTTCCAGGCGCCCCTTGGCGGCATGGTGGTGGTCGGCGGCTTGATCGTGGGCTTCCTGGTCGGCCGCAACATTCGACCCCGTCTGCTGATGATCATCGGAATGATACTCATGGCAGTCGGATTCACCTTGACGGCCACCATTCACGACAACAAGCCGCTGCTCATCATCTTTGCCGGAATCTTCGGTGTCGGTATGGGTATGGGTTACGCCTCCATTCCGAACCTGCTCATCGAGGCAGTGCCGCCGCAGTTGCAGGCAACCACGGCGAGCATGGTCGCGGTCTTCCAGAGCATCTTCCCCGCAGTGCTTCCCGTCATCGCCTTCACGGTCTTGAACTCGCACATCGCGATGGCGATGGAGGGCGCTGTGTTCTACACCGACGAGGGCATGCGTATCGCGTTCCTGATCGGTGCTGCTGCAGCAGTTCTCGGTGCGATCGCAGCCGTATTCCTGCCGCGAAACATCGTCCAGATCGGCGCAGAAGACGGCGCGGCGCAGGAGACGTCCCTTCTCCCTGCTCACTGATCGGAAATGCTGCGCGTGTAGATCCGGGCTGACAGGATTGGGTGTACTGAGGAAAGGACGCCCATGACATTCGCGGATCTGGACGGCGATGAACTGTGGAGTTATCTGCAGGAGCGTTCAGGATTGCCCGGCCCGCGCGCGAACCTCGCGCTCATGCTCGAGTTCGCGCGCGGCGCCGATAACGAGGACATCCTGCGGGCGGTGGAGTCCGAAGACGAATACATCCGCTGCTGTGGGATCGTCGGGCTCGGATTCATTCTTGTTCGTTCGCGCGACGAGGCTGTTCTGGACAGTCTGACGGAGGCAACCACCAGTGCGTCGTGGCGTGCACGTGAAGCTGCCGCGATGGCCGTTCAAGCGATAGGCGACACGGATCCGGAATTGTTCCGGGCGATCATCGAGCAGTGGGCACGCTCCACCCATCCTTTGACGCTGCGCGCAGCGGCTGCCGGGATCTGCGAGCCACGGTTGCTGAAGGACAGGACCAACGCTGCGCTGGCCGTCCGGGTGTGCCGAGACGCTACCGAGTGGATCGTCTCGCAACCAGCTGATTCCCGTCGTGAGGCCGACACACGTACTCTCCGGCAGGCGCTCAGATACTGCTGGAGCGTCGCGGTCGCGGCGGATCCGGAGAATGCCCTGCCGGCATTCGTCTCCCTGGAGGCGTCGGACGACGCCGATGTCGTCTGGATCGTCCGGGAGAACCGGAAGAAGGCTCGCCTGCGCAAGGTGCTCGAAACCTGACCCGTGGACCAGAGACGTAGGTTATCCTCAGAATTAGAACCTGTTCTAACTACGAGGGGTAGACCATGGCACCGTCCGCAGAGGTAATCCGCAAGACCGTCGACGCCTACATCGAGACAGTTGCCACGGGCACTGCCGCCCAGGTTGTGGCCCTGTATGCCGAGGGTGCAACCGTTGAAGACCCGGTTGGTACCGACGTGCGCACCACCCGCGAGTCCATTCTCGAGTTCTACTCCGTGATCGAGAATTTCGACCAGGAAGCTCACCTTCAGACCCTCCGCATCGCCGGAAACGAAGCGGCATTCCACTTCTCGCTGATCACCAAGCTCGGCGAGCAGACCCTGACCATCGCACCCATCGACGTCATGACCTTCGACGACGACGGAAAGATCCTGTCGATGCGTGCATTCTGGAACCAGGAAGACATGATCACCGCCTGATATGACGGTGAAGACGATCGACGTCGACGGATTCCGTTGGCAGATTGACGATTCCGGTTCGGGGACAGCTGTGGTTATGTGTCACGGCTTTCCCGGTCTCGGGTACAGCTATCGGCATCAGTCGGCAGCGTTGACGGAAGCGGGTTTTCGGGCGATCGCACTCGACATGCCCGGTTACGGCGGCACTACCCGCCCCGAAGCGGTCGAGGACTACACCAACGATGCCGTCGCGAACCGGCTGATCGACCTACTCGACGCTCTCGGAATCGACAAAGCGGTGGTCGTCGGCCACGATTTCGGCGCGCCCGTCGCGTGGACCACCGCTCTGCGCCATCCCGATCGTGTTGCGGGGCTTGTCTCGTTGGCGGTCCCCTATGCGCCCGACAGGTTCCCCGCAAAACCCTCGACCATCTACGCCGCGATGGCGCGCAAGCATTTTCTGCACATTCACTATTTCCAGGAACCGGGTGCCGCGGAGCGCGAACTCGACGCCCGTCCACGTGAGTTTCTTCAGCGGCTCTTCCATGCCCTCTCCGGGGCTTACCGGTACCTCGACGTCTGGAAGAACCCGTCCGAAGGAAACGGCTACCTCGACGTACTGCCCGAGGCGCCTGCATTGCCGTGGTCGTGGCTCACCGAGGACGATCTGGATGTTTATGTAAAGGCCTTTACTGCAACAGGTTTCACAGGCGGCTTGAACTGGTACCGTGCGTACGACGCCAATTGGGAACGCAGTGCGGATTTGGACGGCGCGCACGTGAACGTCCCGACGCTCTTCGTCGCGGGCGCCGAGGATCCGGTCATCGCGATGAGCGGCCCCAAGGCATTGGACCGCATGAAGGACACCGTCCCCGACCTGCGGGGTGTGCACCTTCTCGGCGGCGCGGGGCACTTCGTACAGCAGGAACGTGCTTCCGAGGTCAATGAACTTTTGATCTCTTTCCTTCGGTCGCTCTAGGCGAAATCGGGCCGAAGGTCTAGCGTTGCGCAGATGCGCACCAGGATCTTCGATCGCGGTATTCGGGTAGGTATCACCGGTGCTCTTGTTGCCGGTTCGCTTCTGGCTCTGGGTGTGTCCGGTGCCGCGGCCGCGCCGCCCTGCCCTGGATCGTCCCCCGCAATCCTCAGCGCCCAGATTCCGGGCGCGGCCCTCGAGGGTGTCACCGTGGACGGGCAGGGTCGCCTGTACACGACAGACCTGGTGAGTGGTCGAATCTTCCGCGTCGACGCGCCTGGTCAGGCCGCAGTTCCGATCGCGACGGTTCCCGGCGGTGCGGGCGCACTCGCGTGGAGCCCGGACGGTTCACTGCTGGTGGGAACCGGAGCAAACGCCGGCGTGCTGATCGGTGATCTGACGCGTGCTGCGTCGGTCGCGCGGGTGGACGTGAACTCGGGTGCCGTGACGCCGATCGCCGGTGGTCTGAGCGCTGCAAACGGCCTCGCCGTCGCGCACGACGGAACGATCTATGCCACCAACGATTTCGGTTCGTTGATCGGTAAGGTCAGCCCAGGCGGTGCCGTCGACCCGGCGTGGGCGACTTTCCCGAGTGCAAACGGCGCAGCCCTGAGCGCCGATAATCGCTGGCTCTACGTCTCGCGCACGTTCGCAAACCCGGGTGTCAGCCGCATCTCCGTCGACAATCCAGGGTATTCGGAATCGTTGGTCGATCTCGGCGGTCTCGAAACCTTTTCTGCCCCAGATGGTTTGACCCTGGACTCGCGAGATCGCGTAATCGTTCCCACGGACATCAGTGGTGAGGTGTGGCGGATCGACGGACCCGGCCAGTACTGCTCGCTCACCAGCGGACTGCAGGCGTCGAGTGTGTTGACCTACGGGCGTGGCAATTCCGGTTTCGCGAGCGGGCATCTCTACCGCGCTGGGTTCGACGGAAAGATCTTCGAGATTCCGGCTGGCTTCGATGCGGGCGCCCAGGCCGCGACACCGTAACGCGACACCTTCACTCGTCTTACCCACTACTGATGCCGGGACTGCCGGAATCGTCCATACTGGTCTGCATGGCGGAAACGAGTGAGATCGACGAGGCCGAAGTGGCCCTTCCCGCGATACCGCAGCCGTTGCTGACCCCGCTCACCGAAGCTGCGATCTTCCTGGTTTTCACCATCGACGAGGGTGGTGAGCAGGCAGTTCACGACGTTCTGGCCGATATTTCCGGACTGCAACGCTCGATCGGATTCCGGGTTCCCGCCGGTGGCTTGGCCGCCGTCGTCGGCATCGGTTCGGATGCGTGGGACCGTCTGTTCGAGGGTCCACGGCCGGCAGAATTGCATCCTTTTGTCGAGTTGACCGGTGACAAACACCACGCTCCCCGCACACCGGGCGATCTGTTGTTCCACATCCGGGCCCGTCAAATGGACCTGTGCTTCGAGTTCGCCACGGTCGTGACCAACAGGTTGGCCGGCGCCGCGTCGGTGATCGACGAGGTCCACGGGTTCAAGTACTTCGAACAACGCGACCTCATGGGTTTTGTCGACGGCACCGAGAACCCGTCCGGGCAGGCCGCCTACGTCGCGGTCACCGTCGGTGACGAGGATCCGGACTTCGCGGGCAGCAGTTACGTCATCGTCCAGAAGTACCTCCACGACATGTCGGAGTGGAACTCCCTGCCCGTCGAGGAGCAGGAGAACGTCATCGGACGCTCCAAGCTCGAAGACCTCGAGATGGACGACGACACGAAACCGGCCAACTCGCACACCGCGCTCACCGTCATCGAAGACGAATCCGGTGAGCAGATCCAGATTCTGCGCGACAACATGCCGTTCGGCCACGTCGGCTCCGCTGAGATGGGTACCTATTTCATCGGTTACTCGGCGTCGCCGACGGTCACCGAGCAGATGCTGACCAACATGTTCATCGGGAATCCCGTCGGCAATTACGACCGCATTCTCGATTTCTCCACCGCCGTCACCGGAATCAATTTCTTCGTTCCGACGGCGGACTTTCTCGACGATCCCCCGGACGCGCCGACCAGGCTCGTTCCCGAAGCGACGTTCACAGCGCCCATCTCTGACGGTTCTCTCGGAATCGGCAGCCTCAAAAGGAGTGCCCAGCAATGACAAACCTGCACCGCGACCTAGCACCCATTTCGGCAGCAGCCTGGGCCGAGATCGAAGAAGAGGCGAGCCGTACCTTCAAGCGCCACGTCGCCGGTCGTCGTGTGGTGGACGTGGAGGGCCCGTCAGGTGACGATCTTGCGGCCATCCCGCTCGGACATCAGGTGCCGATCAATCCCTTGGCCGACGGCGTCATCGCACACGCTCGTCAGTCGCAGCCGGTCATCGAACTGCGGGTCCCGTTCACCGTCAGCCGTCAGGCCATCGACGACGTCGAACGCGGCGCCAAGGACTCCGACTGGCAGCCGGTCAAGGATGCCGCCAAGCAGATCGCGTTCGCCGAGGACCGCGCCATCTTCGAGGGATACCCCGCAGCCAGCATTACCGGCGTGCGGGCGAGCGGTTCCAACCCGGAATTGAAGCTGCCCATCGATGCCAAGGATTACCCGGAGGCCATCAGCCAGGCGATCACGTCACTGCGCCTGGCCGGCGTCAACGGACCGTACTCATTGCTCCTGAACGCCGACGCGTTCACCGCGATCAACGAGACCTCCGATCACGGCTACCCCATCCGCGAGCACCTGCGACGCGTTCTCGACGGCGAGATCATCTGGGCCCCGGCCATCGACGGCGCTTTCCTGCTGTCGACGCGTGGTGGTGACTACGAACTGCATCTGGGCCAGGACCTGTCCATCGGTTACCTCTCGCACGATGCGAACTCCGTCGAGCTGTACTTCCAGGAATCGATGACGTTCCTCATGTACACCAGCGAAGCCGTTGTCTCACTTGCGTAAGAGCCTTCGAAACCTCTGATGCCAGGGCGAGCGAGGCAGTTCGCCGATGTCCTGGAGGTGGGCGACAAAAGCCTGGGCGTCCGCGTGCGAAGACGTCTTCGGCCGCCCGTCGGCCCACGCTGTGAACAACCGAAGATAGCGATCGCCGAGAGTATGGCGCACGACCGGAAGGTGGTGCGCCACTTCTCCGGCGCGCTTTCGGAGCAGTGCCGTCGAGACAACGGCAGCATCGTCTTTGTCGAAGCCTTCGGGTAGTTCGCCGCCTGCCACCAGTGCGCGAATCAGCGCCGCTTGCCGCTCACCGAGCGTGCTCATGTGCGTGACCAATCGGTGCCCGCGGTGATGCGATCGAGCCCCGCTGCGTCGGCGACGGCATCGAGCTCGTCGAGCAATTCCAGTGCCGGCGGATAGTTTCCGTCGCGCTCGAGCATGATGGCGGGATGGTGACCGGCGGCGGTGAACTGCGCAAGGAGTTCCAGCACGGCTTCGGGTACCGGATCGGTGTGCGTGTCGTGGTATTTGCCGTCGCTGATGCTGCCACCGGCGATGTGGCAGTATGCGATTCGCTCGAGTGGTAGCCGGATCAGCTCGGCCCAGGGATCACGCCCTCGGTTGAGGGCATTGGCATAGACGTTCGCGATGTCGAGAACCAGCAGAGCCCCGGTGCGTTCGACGATCTCCGAGAGAAACTCCCCTTCGGTCAACTCGTCGTCGGGCCAGTCGAAAAGGGCGGCAACGTTTTCGACGGCAAACGGCACCGGTAGACCGGCCTGAGTGCGGGTGATGTTGCGTACCAAGACATCGATCGCTTCGTAGGTGCGTGGCAGTGGGAGCAGGTGCCCGGCCTCTATGCCGCCCGCCCGCACGAATGCAATGTGCTCACTCGCCAAGGGGGCGTCCAGTAGCTGGGCTGCATGCGCAAGGTGATCGATCCGTGCCTGATCTACCGCCTCGGCCCCGCCAAGGGAGAGCGAGATTCCGTGCGGGATCACCGGAACTCCCAGCGAACCGAGGTGCGGCGGTATCTCGGTTCCGATGGATTCCGCAATGACTTCGCAGAACGCCAGGCCGTCGAGCTGCGCGATGATTCCGGATACCTCGGGACGCAAACCGATTCCCAGGCCGTACAGGGTCATTCGAGTCACCTCCCGTGTGCAACTGCTAACGGCGACTATAGACGGATCAGCCGGGCAGCCAGTTGGGTCCCGGACCGTTGCCTTCTTCGAAGATCAGCCACGTTTTGGTCGAGAGAACCCCGTCGAGTCCCTGGAGTTCTTCGAGAACGGTGTGGCGTAGTTCCTGGTTGTCCGGGGCTCGAACCAGCACCAGAACGTCGAAGTCGCCGCCGAGGAGGGAGAAGTGCTCGACAAACGGCAGGGCCTTCAAGGACGCAGCCAGACCTCGCCACGAGTGCTGCCTGATCGAGAGCGCCACGTACGCCGAGGAGCCGAGTCCGGCCTTCTCATGGGCGATCCGCGTCGTGAATCCGGTGATGATTCCGGCGTCCTCGAGCCTTTCGATGCGGACGTAGGCGTGAGCGCGAGATATGTGCGCCTTCTCGGCCAGTGCACGCATGGAGATGCGACTGTCTGCGACCAGTTCGGCGATGATGCGGCGGTCGATCGCATCGAGAGCGTGCGGTTCGGTGGCCATCTGTCCATTCCTGCTTCGGTCGTCGAGTCGGTTGATGGACATATTGCTGCCCGAATCCTCATGATAGGCCGTTTGTCTTGAATCTTCGACGCCTTCTGTCATTACGTCGCCGAAGTGCGAATACTGATGGACACAACGTCTTCTGGAGGTAGAAGTGACTCTTGTCGAGCCCGTGGGGGAACTGCGGTATCAAAAGTTCCTGCCGGCCGATTCCGCGGTGCAGTACCTCGACCCTGCTGGAGAACTGACGCGCAGCGAGGCGCGCTACGCAAAACCGAGCGACGATCGCCTGATCGAGATGTATCGAAAGATGTTCCTGGGCAGACGCTTCGACCAGCAGGCGACGGCGCTGACCAAACAGGGGCGCCTGGCCGTGTATCCGTCCTCGCGAGGGCAGGAGGCATGCCAGATCGCGGCAGCGATGAGTCTGGAGCCGAGTGACTGGCTCTTCCCCACCTATCGGGATTCGATGGCGTTGGCTGCCAGGGGTGTCGATCCGGTGCAGATTCTGAGCATGCTTGCCGGCGACTGGCACTGCGGGTACGACCCGGTAGCGCTGCGCAGTGCGCCGCAGTGCACTCCGCTGGCAACGCAATTGCTGCATGCAGCGGGGGTGGCCTACGGGGAGTCCCGACGGGGCCTGAACACCGTCGCGCTGGCGCTCTGCGGCGACGGGGCCACCAGTGAGGGTGATTTCCACGAAGCGCTGAACTTCGCCGCCGTCTTCAAGGCACCGGTCGTCTTTCTGGTGCAGAACAACGGATTTGCGATCAGTGTGCCGTTGTCACGTCAAAGCGCAGCACCGACGTTAGCGCACAAGGGTGTCGGCTACGGGATCGGCAGCGAGCAGGTCGACGGCAACGATCCTGTTGCGATGATGGCCGTCATGGCCGAGGCGGCGCGCTTCGTCCGCAGCGGAAACGGGCCGGTGATCGTCGAGGCACACACCTATCGCATCGACGCACACACCAACGCCGACGACGCCACCCGCTACCGCGACAGCGCCGAGGTGGAAAGCTGGCTCGGGCGAGATCCGTTGCCGCGTCTCGAAAAGTATCTGCGCGCACACGATCTGATCGACGACGCGTTCGTGGAATCACTGACCGCAGAGGCAGAAGCCGAGGCCGCCACACTGCGCGCCGGCATGAACGTCGACCGCCCGCACGATCCGCTCGATCTGTTCCGGTACGTCTTCGCGGAGCAGACACCGCAATTGCGTGAGCAACAAGCCCAACTCGAAACCGAACTTGCTGCCGAAGCCGCTGACACAGGGGGACACTGACCATGCCCATGCTCACGATGGCTCAGGCCCTCAACACCGCGCTACGTGACTCTCTGGCTGCGGACGACAACGTTGTCGTCTTCGGTGAGGACGTCGGCACCCTGGGCGGCGTTTTCCGCGTCACCGACGGCCTCACCCGCGACTTCGGCGACGACCGATGCTTCGACACTCCCCTCGCCGAGTCCGGCATCATCGGATTCGCAATCGGCATGGCCATGGCCGGTTTTCGTCCGGTCGTGGAAATGCAGTTCGACGCGTTTGCCTATCCGGCATTCGAGCAGATCGCCTCGCACGTCGCAAAGATCCGCAACCGCACCAAGGGTGCACTGTCGATTCCGATAGTCATCCGTGTTCCTTTTGCCGGCGGTATCGGCGGGGTGGAGCATCACTGTGATTCCAGCGAGGGATACTACGCACACACACCCGGCCTGAAGGTCGTGGCGCCGTCCACGGTGGAAGATGCGTACTCACTGCTACGTTCGGCGATCGAGGACCCCGACCCGGTGATCTTCCTCGAACCCAAGAAGCTGTACTTCTCGCGAGCCGATGTCGAACTGACCGCACGGGAGCCGATCGGGCGCGCCGTCGTCCGGCGCCCCGGTCGTGACGCGACGCTCATTGCCTACGGCCCGTCCGTGGAGGTTGCACTGAAGTCCGCCGAGGCCGCTGCGGCCGAGGGCCGCGACATCGAGGTGATCGACATCCGCTCGATAGTGCCGTTCGACGACGAGACGGTCACCGCGTCGGTGCGAAAGACCGGACGCTGCATCGTCATCCAGGAAGCGCAGGGCTTTGCCGGTGTTGGTGCGGAAATTGCTGCTCGCGTGCAGGAGCGATGCTTCCACCATCTCCACGCTCCGGTGCTCAGGGTCAGCGGATTCGACATCCCCTACCCCGCGCCGAAGCTCGAGCGTCACCACCTGCCCAGCGTCGACCGGGTCCTGGACGCCGTCGACCGTCTGCAGTGGAACGACGCCCCGGACACCCGTTGGGCGGTGACGGCATGAGCAATCAGGTATTCATGCTCCCCGACCTGGGTGAAGGTCTGGCCGAGGCCGATATTGCGGAGTGGCACGTCAAGGTCGGCGACGTGGTCACCATCGATCAGATCGTCGTCGAGGTCGAGACTGCGAAAGCTGCTGTGGACGTGCCTATCCCGTTCGCCGGGACCGTCGTCGAATTACATGGCAAGGACGGCGACACCTTGAAGGTTGGCACGCCGTTGATCACTGTGAGTGGTGGCGGCAGTGTCGACGCGGTCGTTTCGGCCAACCACGAGCGTTACCGTGAAGAGGAACGCGCGGGTTCGGGCAACGTCCTGATCGGCTACGGCACCAGCGAGGATGCACCGAGACGCCGACGTCGGACTCCTTCGTCGGTACGCGTGATCTCACCAATCGTTCGTAAGCTGGCTGTCGACAACGATATCGACCTCTCCTCGCTCTCCGGATCCGGTGCCGGCGGGGTGATAACGCGCGCTGACGTCGAGGCCGGGTCGAACACCGGCCCGGAGACGGAAACGTCGTACGTGAGCGACCAACGCATCCCGATCAAGGGGCTTCGCAAGGTGGTGGCCGACAAGCTGTCCACCAGCCGCCGTGAGATCCCTGACGCGACAACCTGGGTCGACGTCGACGCCACCGAACTGTTGGCGGCGCGAGCCGAGATCAACAAGTCACTGCCCGATTCCGACAAGATCAGCCTGATGGCGCTGCTGGCTCGACTGACCACCGCGGCGTTGGCGCAGTACCCCGAACTGAACTCGTCGGTCGATACTGCGCGAGGCGAGATCGTTCGACACGCCCGCATCCACCTGGGAATCGCCGCACAGACACCGAAGGGATTGATGGTGCCGGTCATTCGCAATGCCGATACCCTGAGCACTGTCGAACTCGCACAAGCACTTCGGGTGACCACCGACCTTGCGCGCGACGGCAAACTCGAACCCGCCCGCCTGACCGGCGGCACGTTCACGCTCAACAACTACGGGGTATTCGGGGTCGACGGATCGACTCCGATCATCAACCACCCCGAGGCGGCGATACTCGGCATCGGACGCATCATCGACAAGCCGTGGGTGGTGAACGGCGAGTTGACCGTCCGTAAGGTCACTCAGATCTCGTTGAGCTTCGACCACCGCGTCTGTGACGGAGGCGAAGCCGGTGGATTCCTGAGGCTGTTCGGTGACTACGTCGAGAACCCGATCCGCGTCCTGGGAAGGCTCTGATGACCAAGGCTCCGATGATCAAGGCTCCGATGACAACTGCAGAACCCCACAGCGAAGTCCTTGTCCTCGGTGGAGGATCGGGCGGCTATGCCTGCGCCATCCGCGCCGCCCAACTCGGATTGTCGGTCACGCTGATCGAGGCGGACAAGGTCGGCGGAACGTGCCTGCACCGCGGATGCATCCCGACCAAGGCGCTGCTGCATTCCGCCGAGGTCGCCGATTCGGCACGCACCAGTGAGCAATTCGGCGTCCGAGCATCTTTTGACGGCATCGACGTCGCGCAGGTGCACGACTACAAAAACGGGACAGTCGAGCGGCTGTACAGCGGGCTGCAAGGTTTGTTGGCGCAACACAAGATCACTATCGTCAACGGATACGGAACGTACGTCGGTGGGCGAAGCATCGACGTCGACGGAACCCGCTATACCGGAACATCACTCGTTCTGGCCACCGGATCGTATCCGCGGGAACTGCCCGGCATCGAACTCGGCCGCCGGATCCTCACCAGTGACCAGGCGCTCGAACTCGACCGGGTGCCCACCAGCGCGACAGTGCTCGGTGGCGGTGTCATCGGCGTCGAGTTCGCGAGCCTCTGGCGCTCGTTCGGTGCCGAAGTGACGATCGTCGAGGCACTCCCGCGACTGATCGCCGCGGAGGACCCGTGGTCGTCGAAGCAGCTGGAGCGGGCTTACCGGAAACGCGGAATCGTCTGTAAGACAGACACAAAGATCGTTTCCGCGAAAGAAGCAGCCGATTCGGTCCGCATCGAACTAGGTGACGGAACGATAGTCGATACCGACCTACTGTTGGTCGCCGTCGGCCGCGGACCCCGCACGGACGGTAACGGTTTCGAAGAAAACGGAATCAGCCTCGACAAGGGATTTGTCGTCACCGACGAACGCCTCCGTACGTCCGTGGACGGTGCGTACGCGGTCGGCGACATCGTGCCCGGTCTTGCGTTGGCGCACCGAGGTTTCCAACAAGGAATCTTTGTGGCTGAACAGATCGCCGGGAAGGACCCGATACCGGTCGCCGAACACTTGATTCCTCGCGTGACGTACTCACATCCCGAAGTTGCGTCAGTCGGACTCGGCGAAGAGGCGGCGCGCACGCAGTACGGTGACGTCTCCACCGTCGTCTACGACCTGTCGGGTAACGGCAAGAGTCAGATCCTGCGAACCACCGGGGGAATCAAAGTGATTCGCAGCGGAACCAGAGGTCCCGTCGTCGGCGTCCACCTGGTAGGCGACCGGGTTGGTGAACTGATCGGTGAGGCGCAGTTGGCCGTCGCCTGGGAAGCACTTCCCGATGAGGTGGGGCGTTTCATCCACGCACACCCCAGCCAGAACGAGGCGTTGGGCGAGGCCATGCTCGCACTCGCGGGAACACCACTGCACGCGCACAGCTGAACCATGACCAGAAGAGGATCTGCAATGAGCATCGACGACGAACTGCGCTGGGACGGTGAACTGACCGTCACCCGACATGATCGGGAGACCGGCACGACCTTTGTGATCCGAATCGACTCCACCCGTCTGGGACCGGCGTCGGGTGGCACGCGGGCGGCGCATTACCCCTCGATCGGTCACGCGCTGGCAGACGCCGGGAAGTTGTCCGGCGCAATGACTTTGAAGATGGCGGTCTCCGACCTGCCGATGGGTGGCGGGAAGTCGGTGATAGCACTGCCCGCGCCGCGCAATCGGATCGACTCGGCGACTTGGTCTCGTATCCTCGACATTCACGCGGAGAACATCGACAAGCTCGAAGGAAACTACTGGACCGGTCCTGACGTCAACACCAACTCGTCCGACATGGATCAGCTCAGTCGCACCACCAAGTACGTCTTCGGGCGTTCGGTCGACAACGGTGGCGCCGGTTCCAGCGCGCACGCCACGGCTCTGGGCGTGTTCGAAGCGATGAAGGCCACGGCGCGTCGTCGTGGACTCGGAACACTCGACGGCCGAAAGGTGCTGGTTCAGGGGCTCGGCGCCGTCGGCGGGGATGTTGTACGTCTCGCAGCGCAGGCTGGGGCACGCCTGCTTGTTGCCGATACGGACCCGCAGCGCCTCGAGGCGGCTTCTCTTGCGGGGCACACGATCGTTCCTGCGGACGAGGTACTTCGAACGTCGTGTGACCTCTTTGCTCCCTGTGCGATGGGAGGCGTCATCGATTCCGCTGCTGCTGCGTCGATTCCGACTCTGGCCGTGGCGGGCGCAGCAAACAACATCTTGACCGATGCCGCTGCGGGCGAGGTTCTGCGAAGCCGCGGGGTTCTCTGTGCCCCTGATTTCGTCGCGAACGCAGGCGGAGCCTTTCACCTCGTGGGGCGAGAAGTCCTGGGGTGGAACGAAGACGACGTCGTCGAACGAACCCGAGGGATCGGTCGCACTCTGGACGAGGTGTATTCGTTGAGCGAGGAACGTGGCATCACTACCGAGGCCGCAGCGCTTCTGCTCGCCCGGACGCGGCTATCCCCCGCATCCACCACCGCCGCCGCCACATCCGCCACCCCCGCTGCAGCTGCCGCCTCCCCCGTCTGAACCGCCACCGTCCGAACCCCCGCTACTTCCGCTGCCGTCGGCACCGATTCCGGCGGCGGAGGCCAAGGCGGGATTGATCATCAGCATCGCCGAACCGGCGAAGAGAGCGGCGGACATCCCCGCCAAGCGTGGGCCGTAGGCAGAGAAGGCAGGCTTGTTGCGCGGGGACAGGTAGGCGTGTGCCGTGGTCAGTTCCGAACGTGCCGCACTGCCCGAGGTGGTGCGATCGAAGTTGAGCCCGAGCAGCGGGATGCTGAACCCGGTGACGAGTACGGCGAGAATCAGAAACTCGACGGGCTTGTCGTTGTGCAGTCCGAAAGCAACGCGGACGATACCCACGGCCACCAGGATCTTCAACGGAACTGTGGAGAGAAAGATTGAACGCCTGGTGCTGTCGGAGGTCAGGTATCCCCGGTCCGCCAAAGAGTTTCGTAGGCGAGCTGTTTCCACCGTCATGCGCTCGGCGAGTTGCCGCCGACGATGGGGTAGGGCCTGCTGGGCCAGGCGCTGGTACACGGTGAGGGTGTACCAGTCCAGGGTCTCGTCGCCAGGCCCCAACGGGCGCAGGACAGCGCCGTCGGTGGTGATCAGATCAGCGCTACGCAGGATTGCCAACGATGCTGCGATGGCGCGTGACTCGTCTGTCAGCATGCCGACTTCCGGAGGGGTCAGTTGCTCGGCGGAATACCCGTGCCCGGCGGAATACCTGCACCGGCGTGCCCGGATCATCAGACGCCACCCCAGAGTGAGAACCATGAGCGTGGCCGAAACGGCTATGTAGCCGTAGAGGAAATCCTCGCTGGGGATCCCCCACGTGTCGGCTGCATGCGTGCTCATCCCCCACACCCCCCGCCGCCGCAACTGCTACCGCTGCCGCCACCGCCGTCCGAGCCGGATGATCCGGATGAGGAGCCACAACTGTAGTAGCTCGAACCCCCGCCGCCCGGGCTGTACGCGGCGCCCGCAGCCACTGCTCCCGCCAGCGCGGGATCGATCAGAACCAGAGCTCCCGAACCGAAGAGCGCCGCCGAGAGTCCGGCGAGCGAGGGACCGTAGCTCGAGTACGCGGGCCGCAGTTTCGGTGAGAGGTACGAGTTTTCGTGCTTGAGGCGTCGAAGCTCGCTGTCGCCCAAAGCTGTCCGACGACGCTTGATGCGGAGAAGTGGAATCATCAGCGCGAGAACGATGATGGTGAGGAGCAGAAACCCGACCGGCTTACCGACGGCGATGCCGGCGACGAGACGGACTACGCCGAGACCAATTACCGCCAGGATCGGAACGGTCCGAAAGGCAGCAGTCAGCCCGTCCTGCGGGCGTTGCAAGTATCCCTCGTCGATCAGCGTCGTACGTAGTTGTGCGAGTGCGACGTTCAGCCGTCCCATCAGACGCACCTGCCGCAGCGGGACCTTTCCGTTTCCGAGCCGCTTGTGCACCGTACGGGTGAACCAGTCGAGACGACTCTTGTCCTCCGCACTGAGTGCCTGCTTGGTCTTGCCTTCGGTGCTGATCAGCTCGGCGCTGCGCAGAATAGCCATCGACGCCAGAACGGCCTGGTAATCACTGGTCAAGGCGCCGATCTCGGGAGGAGTGAGCGGCCGACGGACCGAGTCGACGACCACGGGCGACCGGCGCGCAGTCATTCGGCTGTACAGCGAGAGTCCGATCGCGACGGCAGCCGCCACCAGGTACCACTGAAGGAAAGTCTGGCTGGGGATCCCCCACGTGTCGGCTGAGTAGTAGTTGTTCACCGCACTCACCCCCCACAGCTCACGGTGCTCGAGAAGGTCGAGCAACTGGACGGTGAAGACCCGCCGCCGCATCCGGGTGCCCAACCGCCGTCGCGGCCCGGACCGAAGAGTGCCGCGGCAATACCCGCAGACGTCGCCCCGTAGGTGGCAAACGACGGTTGGAAATTCGGTGTGAGGTAGGAGTATTCGTCCTTCAAGCGACTCAATTCGACCTGGCCGAAACGAGTGCGTCGGCTCAGGCGGAGAAGGGTTACGACAATCAGGGCGAGGCAGACGACAACGAGCGGAAGGTATCCCTCCGGGCTCTCGTTCACGACAGTGAATCCGGTCCTGATCGTGCCGACCACGGCGACGATAACGACCGGTACCACGGACAATCGCGTCAAAGTGTGTTCACGATTGCCGTTCAGGTAGCCGGCCTGCACCAGGTCGCTACGAAGCTCCAACAGGGGCAGCGGAAGTGTCGGCACGAGCCGGGAGGGCACGGCAGTTCCACCGGCGTCGTCGATCCGCTGGCGGACGATGCGGGTGAAGCGGTCATGCTGACCCTGGCCGGCAGAATATGCAGCACTCTCGAGTTCTGCCACGGCAGCGCGTACCGCACGCTCGTCGCTGGTCAGTACACCCATCTCCGGTGGTGTGAGTGTGCGCAATGCAGGTGTGGGCTTGCGCATGGCGACGCCTCTGATCACAAGTGCGATCACCACCGCTCCGGTGGCAGCGGCGACGTACCACCCGAGGAAAGCCTCGGTGGAAATTCCCCACGTATTCGTATGATCATGCATCGCACACCACCTCTCGATGAACTCCTGAGAACCAGTCCAGTCTCTTTGTCCGACAACTGATGTCAGTATCGGGCCAGTACCGGGAAAAGCGATATCCGGGTGGCCATCGTCATCATTCCGTTACCGGCGAACTGGGGATTTACCGGCCGGTAGGTCGAAGCACGATCTCCGTGGGGTGTGCGTCGGACGGTGTTTCGACGGCAGTGAGTACGGCACGCGCCACAGTGGAGGCCTTCAGGAAGCGCTCCGGGTCGTACTCGTCGCCCTCGCCGGCGACGATGTTGCGCTGCATATCGGTGTCGATCCGTCCGGGGTGAATGGAGGTGACCCGCAAGGACGGCTCTTCCAGGCGCAGTGCGTCTCCGAAAGCGCGCAGGGCGAACTTGCTGGCCGCGTACGAGCCCCAGCCGGCGTTGGCGCGCAGTCCGGCACCCGAATTGATCAGTACGACGTGGCCACCGGCTGCCCTGAGGGCAGGAAGGAGGGCACGAGTGAGTTCGGCGACGGCGATGACGTTTGCCTCGAGGGTGCGTCGCCACTGATCGACCGAGGATTCCTCGATGGTTCCGATGTCGGCCACGCCGGCGTTGTGTACCAGCACGTCGAGCGTCGTGATGGACGAGGCGGCGACCGCGACGGCGTCGTAGTCCGTGAGGTCGAGGGGTAGGGGCGTCGATCCGGGTAGTTCCGCGCAGATCGGTTCGAGGGCCTGCGCGGATCGTGCACCGAGCAACAGGTCGTGTGTCGGCGCCAGTTCGCGTGCGATGGCAGCTCCGAGGCCGCGACTGGAACCGGTGATCAAGGCAGTAGGACGCATGGTCCGAGCCTATCGAGTGTGAATTGTTCGGCTATACGAACTTGTGTATTTGTTTACCCACATATTAGAGTTCGACCATGACGACTCGCGACGCGAAGAACTTCCGCCGCCTGGGAATTGCCGCCCTCGCCGCCCTGCTTCTCTCCAGCTGTTCTGCGGTGAATTCCGGCTCCGACGACGACCGCCCGGTGGTGCTCACCACGTTCACCGTGCTGTCGGACATCGCCCAGAACGTTGCCGGCGATCACCTTCGCGTCGAGTCGATCACGAAGGCGGGGGCGGAAATTCACGGCTACGAGCCGACGCCCGGAGACATTCGGCGGGCGAGCGAAGCCGATCTGATCCTCGACAACGGCATGAACCTCGAGGCGTGGTTCGCGAAATTCGTCAACGGTCTGGACGTGCCACACGTCGTGGTCAGCGACGGCGTCGAAGGCATTCCGATCGCCGGCGACGCCTATGCGGGCAAGCCCAATCCGCATGCATGGATGTCTCCGTTGAATACACAGATCTACGTCGACAACATGGTGACTGCTTTCAGCGACCTCGACCCGGACAACGCCTCGGCATTTGCGGAGAACGGCGCGAAGTACAAGGCGGAACTGCAAGCAGTTCAGGACGGCCTGGTCAGTGGGCTGGCGGCATTGCCCGCAGGTCAGCGCGCACTCGTCAGTTGCGAGGGTGCGTTCTCCTATCTGGCCAGGGACGCGGGACTCAGCGAGGCCTACATCTGGCCGGTCAATGCCGAGCAGCAGGCGACGCCGCAGCAGATCATCGCCGCGATCGACTTCGTCCGGGCCAATTCCGTTCCCGCCGTCTTCTGCGAGTCGACGGTCTCGGATGCCCCCATGCAGCAGGTTGTCGGGGCGACCGGTGCGAAATTCGGTGGGACGCTGTACGTCGACTCGCTGTCCGAATCCGACGGTCCCGTGCCCACCTACCTGGACATGATTCGCCACGACACCGACGTCATCCTCGGCGGTCTGACCGGTGGTAAATCATGAACGAAGCCATTCGCGTCGAAAACGTCAGTGTTCACTACGGCGAGGTCCACGCACTGGACCATGTCGATCTGACGTTGAATTCCGGAAGCGTCTGCGGATTGATCGGTATGAACGGTTCAGGAAAGTCGACCCTGTTCAAGGTGATCATGGGAATGATCAAGCCGGACAACGGTTCTGTGAGAATCGCCGGTCTCGACGCAGCCGCTGCGCGCAAGAGCGGGCGCGTCGGATACGTGCCGCAGAGTGAAGACGTCGACTGGACCTTCCCGATCAGTGTCCGTGACGTCGTGATGATGGGTAGGTACGGCCACCTCGGGTTCTTGCGACGTCCGCGGCGTGCAGATCGCGAGGCGGTGGCAGAGGCCCTCGAGCGGGTAGAGCTCACAGAATTTGCGGATCGTCAGATCGGTCAGCTCTCGGGTGGTCAGAAGAAGCGCGCCTTCGTCGCACGCGGTATCGCACAGGACGCGTCGATACTGTTGCTGGACGAGCCTTTTGCCGGCGTCGACAAGCGTTCCGAGGCAACGATTTCGACGCTGCTACGAGAGTTGGCTTCCGACGGCCGATCGATCTTGGTCTCGACTCACGACCTCCACGCCGTGCCGAAACTCTGCGACGAGGCGGTACTGCTCATGCGCAAGGTTCTGGTGCACGCCGACCCGGACACCGTGCTTCAACCGGAAAACCTCGCCCTGGCTTTCGGTCTCGACGTGATGGACAGGACCTGATCGATGAACCTCGTAGAACTGCTACTTGATCCTCTCCAGTACGGATTCATGGTGCGCGCGTTGGCCGTTGCGGTTGTGGCCGCGGTTGTCTGCGCCGTGCTCAGTTGTTGGTTGGTGCTCATCGGGTGGTCACTGATGGGCGATGCCGTCTCGCACGCTGTCCTGCCCGGTGTTGTCCTCGCCTACGTCGTCGGCGCTCCATTTGCCATCGGGGCCTTGATCTTCGGGCTGATCGCCGTCGCACTGATCGGACTGATCCGTAACACCAGCCGCGTCAAGGAAGACGCCGCGATCGGTATCGTCTTCACGACTCTCTTTGCGTTCGGTTTGGTTCTCATCTCGGTGACCCCCAGCCAGACCGATCTCAACCACATCATTTTCGGCAACCTGCTGGGGGTGAGCTCGTCCGATCTTCTGCAGGTCGCGATACTCGGCGCGTTGGCGTTGAGCATTCTGTTGATCAAGCGTCGCGATCTGACGTTGTTCGCCTTCGACCCGATCCATGCCAACGCGATAGGTCTTTCGCCCAAGCGTCTCGGAGCGCTGCTACTCGGCGTCCTCGCACTCACGTCCGTTGTGGCGCTGCAAGCTGTCGGAGTCGTGCTGGTGGTGGCGATGCTGATCATCCCCGGCGCGACGGCCTACCTTCTCACTGACAAGTTCTCGCGGATGCTGGTGATAGCTCCGGTGGTTTCCGCAATCTGCGCGATTACGGGTATCTACGTCAGCTACTACCTCGACACAGCTTCCGGGGGCATGGTTGTGATGACGCAGGGCATCCTATTCGCCCTGGTGTACCTGTTCAGCCCGTCGCAGGGGGTCATCGCGAAATGGACTTCGCAGCGGAGTAGGGCCCGAGCGGAATACAGCGCCGTGGCTTGACGGGCGGTCTTGATCGTTCGTCCAGTTAACAATCCGCTACCAAATCGGGTAGGTTCGTACGGGCATTCGTCACCACAAACATTCCGGCCGCAACGATGCCGGCTGCAAGACAATCGGTGGTGACGCCTTGAACACCGATGGGCCCTTCGATGACGCAGTTCCGAGCACGACGCACGTGGCTGGTTCTCGGCGTCGTTGTTGCGGTCATCGTCCTCGCCGGATCCGGGCTGCTCAGCCCACGAACCTCGGTTCTGGTGGACGATGTCGCCCAGCTCGTCGGCGGCGCCACTGCGACTGTGGTCTGTTGGTGGACGTCGCGGCGCCATCACGGAGTCGAGCGTCGTTGGCGAACTCTGATGGCTCTCGGTATGGCCGGCTGGACCCTCGGAATGTTCTTCTGGGCGTTCTACCGCTCGGTTCTCCACGTACCACTTCCGTCGCCGTCGATCGCGGACATCGGTTTCTTCATGTTCCCGGTGTTTGCCGTACCGGCGCTTCTGTCGCTGGTACGTGAGTCTCCCCGGCGTGAGGCGATCGGCCCGATCCATCTCTGGCTCGTGCTGACGCTCGACGGTCTTGTCGTTGTCGGTGGATTGTTCATCCTCACGTGGACGACCGCCCTGGGCGCCGTCGTTCATACCGGTCCGACGGGATCTCTCGGGTTTCTTGTCGCGGTGATGTATCCGATCACCGACTTCGTTCTGATCGCGATGGTCTTGCTGATGGTCATCGGGCCGAAGGCCGTTGCCGAGATCCGCGAACCGCTGACGTTCCTCGGGTGCGGGTTGGTGATGCTCTCCCTTTCGGACAGTTTGTACGCGTACTTGGTCGCGATCGGCGCCGAGAGTATGCCGACCATCGCCGATGCCGGGTTCATCGCGGGGCCGCCTTTGATCGCCTTGGCGGCGCTGACGAAGCGAACCGAGCCTCGGAACCGCGACGCGCCACAGCAGTGGCGAAGTGATCGGACTCAGTTGCTGCTGCCGTATCTGTTGATCGCGGTGATCGCGACGATCGTGACTGTTCAGGCACTGATCGTCGGCAACCTCGATGCCGTGGTCGTGATACTCGGCGTCGGCGTGCTGGTTCTCGCGCTGGTGCGCCAGATACTCACGCTCCTCGAGAACGACGCGCTCCTCCAACAGATCTCCGCTGCGCAGGACGAGCTCCGGTACCGAGCGCATCACGACCCACTCACCGAGCTCGCCAACCGGGCCGCATTCGACGAACACTTCGCGAGCGCCATCGAGAACTACCGCCTCACGAACTCCGATTGGGTGCTGATGCTTGTCGATCTGGACGACTTCAAACAGGTCAACGATCGTTACGGGCACCCGGCCGGTGACCGGTTACTGGTTGCCCTCACGGCGCGTCTGCGCGAAGCGGTTCCCGAGAGTGCATTTGTCGCTCGATTCGGCGGCGACGAATTCACCGTGCTTCTGCAGGGCCCGATCGACGACGCCGTCGTCGTAGCCCGCCGGATCGTCGACGCGCTCAGTTCTGATCAGACTGCAGACACATCGGTGTCGGTAGGTGCGAGCGTTGGTGTCGCGCAGTTCGAGTTAGCCGACGAGCCGCTGAGTGCACACGCTCTTCTCCGCCGAGCCGATGCGGCGATGTACGAGGCGAAGAGAAGCGGAAAGGGCGCTGTTGTCGTCTACTGCGATCGTCGCGAAGACTAGCGCCGTAAGAGTGCGAAGATCGTTGCCGGTGAACCCGATCCGGCCTTGTTGATCGCGCCACCGACAAGGATGCTCGCCCCGGTGGTTGGCAGGGCGGCAAGATTGTTCAAGTTCTCCAGGCTGATTCGATGCTTGTCGTACAGGAGCGTCGAGACGGGGTAGGTCTCGTCGTTTCCGAGGTCGGGACCGAAGGTGTCGGTTCCCAATGCTCCGCGGGTGCCCAAGCGTCCGGTGTCTATCAGCCACCGCGCCGCGTCCACCGAGAAGCCGGGTTGGTGGGTGACACCCTCGGCATCGGCGTTGGCATATTCTTCGCTACCCCAGCGCGATTCCCAACCGGTCCAGAGAACCACGGCCGCTCCATCGGGGATCTTGCCGTTGCGCGTTTCCCACTCCTGAAGGTCCGCGACCGTGAGCGCATAGTCCGAATCGGCGGCAGCCTTGTCCCGGATGTCGATCTTCACTGCGGGAAGGAAGAGGTCGGCCGGATCGAGTTGGCCGGCTGTGAGTCCACCTTCCTGAAAGTGCGCGGGTGCGCCCCAATGTGTGCCCGTGTGTTCACCCTCCTTGACGTACTGGAGGTAGTAGCCGTCGTCTGCGATGGTTGCCGCTGTGTCGAGAGTGAACGCGGGATCGCCGGGAAAAATCGGCGTGGTCGCGGGGTCGTTCACGTGGGAGAGCGAAACGACTTGCAACAGCTCATCCAACGGGGTTGTTGCGTCTTGGCTGCTTCCGGAACTGCTACCCATGTCGATCACCTGAGGTCCCGCTACCAGCGCCAGGCCTGTGGCTGCGCGCTGAAGTAACTGTCGTCGTTTCATCGATCCCCCGCCAATTTGCCCGAATTGAGAGTGTTGCAATCACTTTCGCTCCTTGAACACTAGGACAGAACCTTAGGCTGCGGCGGACCATGACGACCAATCCACATCGCGGACGGCTATCACCTGTCCGTGCGGTCGGTGATCTACGTACTGCGGATACTTTGCGGCCAAAGCGTCGATTGCGTTCTCGGACTCCTTGGTGCCGGGGCCGAGGACCTCCGCGCGTCCGTCGACGCGGACCCACCAGAGCGCGGACCAGTTGTCGTCGTAATGATCGACGAGCAGGCTCGCACGCCCCGTCTCGGTGATGTTCCGGAGCCTGCGAAGTGCGGTGGTGGTCTTCGGTTTGTGGTCGACGCAGGAATAGACGGTGTCGCCGACCAAAACGAATACCAGCGGCACGATGTGCGGAACGCCGGCCGCATCTGCCGTTGCCAGGTGAGCCACCCGCGCGGCTTCGAATCGTGCTCTCGGGTCGTCCATATTCACAGCGTAAGGGGATCAAGGCTTGCCGCGAGCCGCTGCTGACGGAACAGTGGTCTCATGGAACCGGATGAAGCGCTTCGGGAGATCGCCTACTGGCTCGAACGATCACGCGCTGAAACGCACCGCGTCAAGGCCTATCGCCGAGCTGCGGAGGTCTTTGCTGGATTGACCGACGAGCAGAAGGAGTCTCGCCGGAAGGCCGACAGTTGGAAGGCTCTCACCGGCATCGGGCCCAAAACGGCAATGATCATCGCCCAGTCGTACGACGGCGTCCCCGAGTATCTCGAGGAACTGCGGGGGCAGGCCGAGCCCATCGGCGACGGCCCATTGCGCCAAGCGCTGCGCGGCGATCTCCACACACACTCCGACTGGTCCGACGGCGGAAGCCCCATCGAAGAGATGATGCGACGCGCAGCAGCACTCGGCCACGACTACTGCGCCCTCACCGATCATTCGCCTCGCCTCACTGTTGCCAACGGGCTGTCCGCGGAGCGTCTACGTTCGCAACTCGACGTGATAGCCGGGTTGAATGCCGAACTGGCTCCCTTCCGCATCCTCACGGGAATCGAGGTGGACATCCTCGAGGACGGTTCACTCGATCAGGATCCCGATCTACTCGACGAACTCGACATCGTGGTGGCGAGTGTGCACTCGAAGCTGCGGTCCGAGCGCGAGGCGATGACCCGCAGAATGCTTGCTGCAGTGCGAAATCCGCGTGTCGATATTCTCGGGCATTGCACTGGGCGTCTTGTCGAGGGTGCTCGCGGAACCCGGCCCGAGTCGCAGTTCGATGCGGAGAAAGTGTTCGAGGCTTGCCGAGAATCAGGGACCGCCGTCGAGATCAACTCCCGACCGGAGCGTCGTGACCCGCCTTCGCGTTTGATCGAGTTGGCCCGCGATCTCGATTGTCTTTTCTCCATCGATACCGACGCCCATGCCCCCGGTCAGCTGGCTTGGCAGGGCTACGGCTGTGACCGGGCCGAAAAGTGCGGCGTCGAAGCGGATCGGGTGATCAATACGTGGACCGCCGAAAATCTTCTGGAGTGGGCGAGCAATTGAGAGCACGCCGGAATGGGTCACCGAGGCGTTTGCTCGGTGACCTCCGGGTTCAGCGTCGTGTGGTGGAGCGGCGGGGTTTCTGGTCGGGGTCGATGCCCGGTGGTGGGATGAACCAGGGCAGGTGATCGGTGCCCATTCGGATTTCCCATTTGCCGGTGAATCCGGGTTTTCGGTGCATCAGGGTGTGGTGGGTTCGGCAGAGTAGGACCAGGTTGTCCATGACGGTTGGTCCTCCTTTGGCCCAGTGTTTGATGTGGTGGGCGTCGGTCCAGGCGGGGACGCAGTCGCAGCCGGGGAAGGCGCAGCCTTTGTCGCGGGCGATCAGGGCGGTGCGTTGTGCTGCGGTGACAAGCCTTTTGAGTGGGGTGACGTCGAGTGGGGCACCGTTTTCGTCGAGGAGGACGGCGCCGAGCATGCAGTCGCAGGCGATCATGCGGGTGCGGCGGACGCTCAGTGGTCCCATCCAGGGCATGTGGCCGACATCGAGATCTTGTTTGTCGAGATCGGGAATGTCGAGATCCGGCATGCCGGGATCGTCGTCCTCGGACGGACCAGGTGTTGAGCCATCACCCGTTGTGGCGCATTCACGGTGGTAGGCCAGGTCTTTGGCGTTGATGTGCACGTTCAGGTGTGGGCGTTGGCCGCCGTCGATACCGGTGGCAGCGTTGTCGAGGTAGCGACGGATCAGCTCTGCCATGGCGTCTGCGTTGCGTGTGGCGGCGGGTCGTTTGTCGGGTGTGCCGTCCTCGGCGGGGGTGGGCATCGAGAGGCTGGAAAGGGCGGAGAGAAGCATCTCGCCGGTCACTCCGTCGAAATCGCCTCGGAGGGAGACTCTTCCGTTGAGGGTCGGGGAGATGCGCAGTTCGTTGCGATCGGTGTCTTCGCTTGGTGGTATGTCGTCGGATTCGAACATGTGCTCGAGGACGCTGATGGCGTAGCGCAGTTTGACGGTGGTCGCTTCGGTTCCGGATGCTGCCGCGAGGAGTGTGTCGCGGCAGTACGGTAGCGCGGCGTCGGGCATTGTTTTGGGTGGGGATTCGCAGAACGCCACGATCAGTGCCGCGTGCTCGAAAGTGAGGTCGCCGGCATCGAATTGGTCTTCGATCTCGGGGAATGACCGTAGGGCTTTTCCCAGGGTTGCGATTCTTCTGCCGGTGGAGATTTGCAGCATGGTGTGGTTCGCGAGCCATTGTCCGGTGCCGCGGTAGCAGAGTACTTGTTCGTCCGGGTTCAACGTCAGGGTGTCGACGGCGGCCACTCGAATGGCTTCCAGGCGAAGGATTTCCGCTGACGCGGTGATGGCGATCTCGCGGACGTCGGTGGGGTGCAGCCGCCACAATCGTCCGCGCACACCCACGGCGGAGCTGTTGACCACGGCAGTGACAGCGTCGTCGGTGATGTCGATCGTCATGAGAACCCCCCGTTCCACCTTCCATCATACTCGAACATACTTTCGAGTCAAGGACGTTTTCGAGAAGGTGAGGTGGGCCCGGCCGTCGCGATTCTATTGTTCGAGAGGAGATTCCGCCTCTAGAGCATCAGCGCCGGATCTGTAGTCAGTTCGATGTTCAGCCACGGTTCGTAGGGGAGATCGGCGAGGCTGTTGGCGAACGAGCGTCGAACTGCGTCTTCACCGTCGATGTCCCAGCTGTGTGGCGCGACCATGAACGTCGCTTCGATATACAGCTTGCGACCCACCTTGCTCATGGTGAGAGTCGGTTCGTCCAAGCCGAATTCGTCGCGGACGGCGGTGATGGCCTCGTGCACGCGGGCCTGAACGTTTTCGCCGGGAGCACCTTCGAGGAGTTCGATCAGTGCGGTTCGCAGAAGTGCGTACGGTTGCGGGACCAGCATCGCGCAGCCGAGGAGGACCAAGACGGAGTCGACATATCGGTCGGCGTCGGAGAAATCGGTGCGGCCCAGGATCATTGCGACGACAGCACCGACTGCGACCAGCGCGCTGAAGGCAGCCGACGCTCCCCATTGCCTGGCTTCGGCGACGAGCAGATCAGATGTGCGGTCGACTTGTCCGACGTAGCGCCAGGTGATGATCGACACCACTGCGCTGACAGCGCCGTATGCCACCAGCGACCCCGCGGTGACGTCGGCCCCGCCCGCGAGGATGACACGAACTGCCTCGACTGCGGCGTAGGCGAGCGTCGCCAGTAGCGCCATGCCCTGGACAGCGATGACTACCGGGATCAATGCCTCCTTACCGAACGGGAAGCGTGCGGTGGGGCCCGAGTCGGCTATCCGCGAGACCCGCAGCGACAGCGCCGTCAACACCATTCCGATGAGGGCGTACACACCGTCGAGCAGGATCACCTGGGACTGCGAGATCCAGCCCCAGAATGCGGCGAGCACAGCCAACGCCGTTGCGACCACGAGCGAGTACCGCAGAGCCTTGCGTTCGCGGGTAGCGCTGTCTTCCTTGGTGCCCATGAAATCCAAACCGCCTGTCCGTTTCGATATTCCTTCACGTAGGAATACCAGCAACGACGCGCAGGCACGGCATCAGTGGACCAATTGCGCTGCCAGATCGAGAAAGTCCTCGGCGTTGATGTCGAACTCGTCGGAGAATGACACATCGGGATTGCCCCTGGCTCCGAATTCGAGTGGTCGGGCTATGAAGGCTGTGCGGAACCCGAGAGCTTTGGCCGCCCGGATGTCATATTTGTGGCTGGCAACCATCATGATCTCGGCCGGGTCGAACCCGAGGTATCGAGCAGCCAGGTGGTAGATCTTCGGATCTGGTTTGAAGACACCGGCCATTTCGGCGGTGAAGACGGCATGCCATGGCAGATTTCCGTGCCGGGAGATGCTGACTGCGGCATTCACATCGGCGTTGGACAAGGCAGCGATTGTGTACTGCTGGCGCAGGGTTGTCAGGCCTGCGACGGTGTCCGGCCACGGGTCCAGGAATTTCCAGGCGGTGGTGAGTTCTTCCTGTTCGGCATCGGAAAGTTCGATGCTCTCGCGGGCCAACAGCTTGCGCAGAGCCTCGCGGTACACCGAATGTACTGTCACCCATTCGCCTGTGGAGTCGTCGGCCTCGGAGGTGTTCGCGAAGTACTCAGCGCGCCAGAGATTGACGAATCTTGGCCAGTCGACGTCGGCGTCGGTGATCCGACGGGCCTCTCGGCACAGGGTGTTGTGAAAATCGGTCGCTGTGCCCTGGACGTCGAACAGCAGTGCTTTGATCTTCTCGCGCACAAGCCCTCCACTTCGAGATCGCCTGACGGTGTTGCCACATTATCGCGGTTACGGCGCCCGATTCGTGCTCGATGAGCGCAAAGGCGCCGCGCGTCGCAAAATAGACATCTATGGCCGACCGCGGATTTACCCCGACTCAGCTCGCCGCCCGAGCTGCCTACCTGCTGCGCGGAAACGACCTGGGCACGATGACCAGCGCTGCCCCGAAGCTGTATCCCCACATGTGGAGCTGGGACGCCGCGTTCGTCGCGGTAGGTTTGGCGCCGCTCAGCGTCGAACGGGCGGTAGTAGAGCTCGATACCTTGCTTTCGGCTCAGTGGAAGAACGGAATGATTCCGCACATCGTGTTTGCGAACGGTGTCGACGGCTACTTCCCCGGCCCGACGCGTTGGGATGTCAATGCGTTGGCAGCGCATGCTCCTTTGGGTACCGCTACGTCGGGAATCACCCAACCCCCCGTTCACGCGATTGCGGTGCAGCGGATTCTCGATCATTCGCGTCGGCACGGACGTACGACGCGTGCGGTCGCGGAAGAGTTCCTCGACCGGCGCTGGAGTGATCTGGTTCGGTGGCACCGCTGGTTGGCGGAGGCCCGCGATCTCGACGGCAACGGCCGCATCGCGCTCTATCACGGGTGGGAATCGGGGATGGACAATTCTCCGCGATGGGATCTGGCGTACGCGAATGTTGTTGCGGGACAAGTGCCTGCGTATCAGCGCGCTGATCTCGCTGTGGTGACCGACTTGTCTCAGCGACCCACGGATCACGAATACGACCGCTACCTTTGGCTTCTCGAAGAGATGAAGGCCGTGAGGTACGAGGATTCTCAACTCGCCACTGCCATGAGTTTTGCCGTGGAGGACGTGTTTGTCAGTGCGGTTTTCTCGATGGCATGTGACGTTTTGGCAACTATCGGTGAGGAGCATTCGCGACCAAACTCCGACGTCCGTGATCTGCGCGGTTGGGCAGATCGATTCCGGCAGGGCGTAATTGCCACCACCGATGAACGATCGGGTGCAGCAAAGGATTTCGATCTTCGCACCGGACGATGGGTTCATACCGAGACCATCGCGATGTTTGCGCCGTTGCTGTGTGGCGGCCTGAGCCGCGATGCCGAGCGCGCTCTGTTGCGCACTTTCGAGGGGCCCAAATTCTGTGGTCACCCGGACATGCGATTTGCCGTCCCACCGTCGACGTCTCCGGTTTCCGGCGATTTCCGTCCTCGGGAGTATTGGCGTGGCCCGGTGTGGCCGGTGATCACGTGGTTGTTCTCGTGGGCGTTCGCGCGTCGGGGGTGGGCCGAGCGATCGCACGTCTTGCGTTCGGAGGGGTTGCGGCAGGCCAGTGACGGCAGTTTTGCCGAGTACTACGAGCCTTTCACCGGTGAGCCGCTGGGCAGTATGCAACAGTCGTGGACCGCGGCGGCCGTTCTCGATTGGCTCGGTTGAGTGAACATTCCCTGAATTAGCGGACAAAACGGACTAGTCGACCTTACTCTCGGGAAATGGTCGAGCGACGGATCGTCAGGACACTGGGCAAGCTCACCCCGATCGCGATGGCAGCTGCCATCGCGATCACGGCACCTGGCCTCGCCGCTGCCGACGCTCCCCGCGGCCCGGACGTCTCGTCGTGGCAGCACGTGGACGGAACCGGAATCGACTGGTTCCAGGTCAAGGCGTCAGGGCACGAGTTCGCGATGGTCAAGGCCACCGAGTCGCTCAACTACGTCAATCCGTACTTCATCCAGGATTGCCTGGTCATGCGCGCCGCCGGCGTCTCGCGCGGGGCCTACCACTACGCAGATGTTCGCCAGTCCCCCGAAGCCCAGGCCGCCTTCTATTCGGCGATCGTCCTGGGTATCAACGGACCTGGTGACCTGCCGCCCGTACTGGATCTCGAGGACGCGAAGGGACTGCCCGCCGGTCAGGTCATCGACTGGACTCATCGCTACCTGAATACAGTCCAGGCACTTACCGGGCGGCAGCCAATCATTTACACGTATCCCAACTTCTGGCGCACTCAGATGGCCAACACCACCGAGTTCAACCACTACCCGCTGTGGATCGCCGATTACAACGGGCAGAACGCTCCGGGCCCGCTGCCCGGCGGTTGGTCCAACTGGACCTTCTGGCAGTACACCAGCACCGGACGCATCCCCGGGATCACCGGAAACACTGATATCAACGTCTACAGCGGAGCGCAGGGCGATTTCGATCGCTACGCCAACAGTGTGGGGTTCGGCAGCAGCTAGTTTGCGGCGGGGGCCCTTGGCTCCGTGGTGCCCGGTTCGGGCCCTTTCGCCCTCGATGCATTTGCCTCGAGGCACGCGGAAGGGCCCTTTTTGGCACTCTTGTGACGCTTGGCTGGTTAGTCCGGTTGTTGCTCGTCAGTTACGAGAATTCTGCCGAGTGGTAGCCACGGTCGCTGAACTTTCGACTAGCTGAGCAGGATCAGAAAATAGCTATGGCAGAAAATGAGCAGGACTGCTCCAACCGAAAAGCTACAAAACGGACTTGAAGTTGGGTCTGGATCGAAGGTGCCGACCCGGTTTCGGTCGAAGATGGCGCCTCGCAACCCAATTATCGGAGCGCCGGAGTGCTTCGTTACCGGCAGCCGTCGCCGGGTGCGGTCTGGACCAATTCGATAAATTTCTACGTGCTTGCACGGGCGATTGGACTCCATTCAGTACGGAGTTTCCGTTCATGGTTCGAGGGGCTGTGGCGCATCCAACAGGCCTTATCCATATTGGGCATTTGTCCAGATTCCTGGTCGCCTCGAAGTTGGTCGTCACCCGATCTGGTCAGCGGAAACGCTGAATGCCATCGCGTCCGGCGCAGTGCCGTGCGCCGAGGGCTGAATTGTCCGCTTGAACAACGCTGCTCCTCGAAGCTTGTCCGATCTACGAACAAAAACGTCGATCGGTCTGCTTTGTCTGACTTTCAATGGGCAAGCTCCCGGTTATCTGTTATCTTGAATCAGATAACTGGAAGGTTGCTCTCGATTTGCACGGATTTCGAGGGCCAAGGTCCTGTTCAGGGCGGCTCTTCCAACACGCAGGTGTTTCCGAAGAGGAGCTCGAATGACAGGACCGGCAACAGCGTCCGGTGTGAGGTCGATCAGCCGAAAACAGGCGGATCGACCCGAACCAACCGATCAATCGGGAGTTCGCGCCAGCGCTCTCGCATCTCCGTCCACCGAACATCGATCAGGCACATCCTGGGGAGTAAGAAATGCCTAACGACATACCGCCGACAAGGTCGGCCTTATTCACCGCAGGGCTCCCGCCCTGGGTGCGAGCGTGGACGGTGGTGTGGACCGCCATCGCGATGATTCTCGGCCTCTCCGGCGCGACGGCAGTAGCTGCATCAGCGCAGCCGGCCGCGACGCTCGGCGGTCCCGTTCAGGCTCAGACGCCGGCTCGTGCTGCTGTCCTGCCGGACGAACAGCCCGCAAAGGGCTGTGCCTTCAGCGCCCCTAACACTGGCCCTTTCTCGCAGAACATCTGTTGGATCGACATGTCGGCGCTCAACGAAGCCGCGGCCACATCCGCGGCCGGGCAGTCGATGGAAATCCAGCTCACCGAGGGCTACAAGATCAACTTCAAGGCTTTCCTCACCGACTCGGTAGCAGGAAAGACGCATCAGGGGGTCGAAGCGAAGGCACTCCCCACGTTGAGTTACTCAGCGCTGGGAACGTCCGCCTACACGGGTGTGCCGTCGACGATCAAGCCCGCGATCTACCAGAAGTCCTCCGTGAATGGACAATCCGGCGGGACGGTGTCGCTCAAGAACATCGTGATGACCGGGCCCAATGGCACGGTGTACAACTACGGTCTCGTAGCAGCCGATGCCGAGTCGACTGACGCAAACACATCAACCGACAAAGAGTTCCTCACCTTCAATTCGGACAAGCCGCTGCGACAAATCGCGCGCACAGTTGGTGTTGACGAACCTGGCTATCCCGGAATTCGCGCTTGTGACGGTGGGCTGACGGCTATGCCCGCCACCACCGTCCGATGCGATTCTTGGAACCTGGTCAACAACCAGGAGTATTCGCCGGGCACTTTGGTTGTTGCATCGACCGCTCCAACCAACTTCGCGGCGACGTTCGGTAATACCGTTCTGGCGACCTCTCGTCAGGGTCTGGCTTTCGGTGTCCTGCTCTCGAAGGTCAAGATCGACAAGGACCTCACGCGCGTCACCCCCGGTGACGATTTCACTATCGGCATGAGCACCGGCCACCACGCAAACGCGGGTGCTGCTGCAGCGACCGAGATCAAGAGCACCACGACCGGCGCTACAGATACGACGGCATCGACTGGCTGGCGTACGCTCCTCGCAGATACGACACCTACTCCTGTCACGTTCTGGGAGAAGCCAACTACCTCGGCGACCAAGACCGCGAACTATGCGACGTCATGGGATTGCCAGGTAAACGGTGTGACCCAGGCGCTCAGGGTCGGGGACGTTGCGCAGGCAGCACTCACACCGGGCGACAACGTGTACTGCAAGGTCAAGAACACTCCGGTTCTCGTGAAGAAGTCGTCGTCACCACCTACCGGTGAGACGGTCAATATCGGCCAAACAATCACCTACACTCTGAATTTCGAGAATCCCGGCACTGCGCCGGCAACGATCGACTACACGGACTTCCTTGCCGACGTCATTGATGACGGAACGGTTGCGGTCGGTGCTGCTACAGGCGGACTCACCGCTGCATTGGACAGCGCCGACAAAATCAAAGTCGGCGGCACATTGCCAGCCGGCGGCAAAGGGACAGTCACCTACACCGTCACGGTCAAAGACGGTGGCAACAAAGTCCTGAACAACTACCTCGTTCCGGGGACAACAACTCCTCCCACAACATGCGATCCTGCAACCAATCTCTGCACGACGCATCCCATGCCCGGGTTCACGGTCGCGAAGACCGCTGTGCCCGCGACAGGTTCGACGGTTCAGGCCGGCGATACCATTACGTACACGGTCACCGGTGCTAACACCGGCAAGACGGCCCTAACTCCCGCGACGATCAAAGACGATCTGAGTGCGGTTCTCAACAATGCTGCTGTCGTTCCGGGCTCGCTGAAGGCGACCGTCGACGGTGCTGCTGTCGCTGCTCCGACCCTGTCGGGCAGCATTTTGTCGTGGTCCGCCAATCTCCAGGCTGGTAAGTCTGTTGTTCTGACCTACCAGGTGAAGGTCAATGCCGGCGTTGCCGCGGGCACGGTTCTGAACAACAAGGTCACCGGTACTGCGAAGCCACCCACCGGTCCGGACATCACTCCTCCTACGGTGGAGACGAATCACTCGGTTCCCGGCTTCAAACTGGAGAAGACTGCTGATCCGATTTCCGGTTCGACGGTTCAGGCCGGCGAGTCGATCAAGTACACCGTCACCGGAACCAACACCGGTAAGACGAAGCTCGATCCGGTAAAGATCAACGATGATCTGGGTGCGGTTCTCAATAACGCCGCTGTCGTTCCCGGTTCGCTGAAGGCGACCGTCGACGGTGCTCCTGCCGCTGATCCGACTCTGTCGGGCACCACCCTTTCGTGGACTGGTTTTCTCGAAGCCGGTAAGTCCGTCGTTCTCACCTATGAGGTGAAGGTCAACGACGGCGTTGCCGCGGGCACAGTCTTGAACAACAAGGTCACCGGTACTGCGAAGCCGCCGACCGGTCCGGAGATCACTCCTCCTTCTGTGGAGACGAATCACTTGGTTCCGGGTTTCACGGTCGCGAAGACTGCGGATCCGGTGTCGGGTACCAATGTTGCTGCTGGTCAGACGATCACGTACACGGTGACGGGTGCCAATACGGGTAAGACGACTCTTGATCCGGTGGTGTTGACCGATGATTTGTCGAAGGTTCTCGACAACGCGGCGTTGGTGGACGGTTCGCTCAAGGCGACGGTCGATGGTGCTCCTGCGACTGTTCCGACTCTCGAGGGCACCATGCTCTCGTGGACGGGTGCACTCGAGGCCGGTAAGTCGGTTGTTCTGACCTATCAGGTGAAGATCAACGACGGTGTTGCCGGCGGCGTTCTGGTCAACAACAAGGTCACCGGTACTGCGAAGCCGCCGACCGGTCCGGAGATCACTCCTCCGCCGGTCACGACCGAGCATCCGGTGGTGTCTCCGAAGATCGCTGTGGTGAAGTCCTCTGATCCGGTGTCGGGTTCGAATGTTGTTGCCGGTCAGGACATCAAGTACACACTCACGTTCACGAACACCGGTAACGGTGCGGGTGAGGTCGCGTACTTCGACGATCTGCGTCAGGTTGTGGACAAGGGTGCATTGAGTGGTTTGACTGCTGATGCTCCGTTGGCTGCGACGATGGTCGGCAGCGATGGTTTCTCGGTGACGGGGACCTTGGCGGCCGGCGAAACGAAGACGGTGACGTATTCGGTGAAGGTCAATGCCGATGTGGTCGGTGGGGTGTTCGTGAACAACTTCGTTGTTCCGGGGACGACTCCTCCGGTTGATCCTCCGGAGGTGTGTGATCCGGCGACTCAGCTGTGCACGACGCATCCGGTGGTTTCTCCGAAGATCGCTGTGGTGAAGTCCTCTGATCCGGTGTCGGGTTCGAATGTTGTTGCCGGTCAGGACATCAAGTACACACTCACGTTCACGAACACCGGTAACGGTGCGGGTGAGGTCGCGTACTTCGACGATCTGCGTCAGGTTGTGGACAAGGGTGCATTGAGTGGTTTGACTGCTGATGCTCCGTTGACTGCGACGATGGTCGGCAGCGATGGTTTCTCGGTGACGGGGACCTTGGCGGCCGGCGAAACGAAGACGGTGACGTATTCGGTGAAGGTCAATGCCGATGTCGTCGGTGGGGTGTTCGTGAACAACTTCGTTGTTCCAGGGACGACTCCTCCGGTTGATCCTCCGGAGGTGTGTGATCCGGCGACTCAGCTGTGCACGACGCATCCGGTTCAGGTTCCGGGGTTCACGGTCGCGAAGACTGCGGATCCGGTCTCGGGTACCAATGTTGCTGCTGGTCAGACGATCACGTACACGGTGACGGGTGCGAACACGGGTAACACGACCCTCGATCCGGTGGTGTTGACCGATGATCTGTCGAAGGTTCTCGACAATGCGGCGTTGGTGGACGGTTCGCTCAAGGCAACTGTCGACGGTGTCGACGCGACTGCGCCGACCCTCGAGGGTACGACGTTGAGTTGGACGGGTGCACTCGAAGCTGGTAAGTCGGTTGTTCTCACCTACCAGGTGAAGATCAACGACGGTGTTGCCGGCGGCGTTCTGATCAACAACAAGGTCACTGGTACTGCGAAGCCGCCGACCGGTCCGGAGATCACTCCTCCGCCGGTGACGACCGAGCACCCGGTGAAGGTTCCGGGGTTCACGGTCGCGAAGACTGCGGATCCGGTCTCGGGTACCAATGTTGCTGCTGGTCAGACGATCACGTACTCGGTGACGGGTGCGAACACGGGTAACACGACCCTTGATCCGGTGGTGTTGACCGATGATCTGTCGAAGGTTCTCGACAACGCGGTGTTGGTGGACGGTTCGCTCAAGGCAACTGTCGACGGTGTCGACGCGACTGCTCCGACCCTCGAGGGCACCACGCTCTCCTGGACTGGTGCACTCGAGGCGGGTAAGTCGGTTGTTCTGACCTATCAGGTGAAGATCAACGACGGTGTTGCCGGCGGCGTTCTGATCAACAACAAGGTCACGGGTACTGCGAAGCCGCCGACCGGTCCGGAGATCACTCCTCCGCCGGTGACGACCGAGCACCCGGTTGATGGCACTCCCGCAATCGAGGTACTGAAGTCCTCTGACCCGTCCACCACGAACCGTGTGGTTGGCGGCCAGGAGATCACGTACACGCTCACGTTCAAGAATGTGGGCACCGCGGATGGTGAGATCAGCTTCTACGACGATCTGACCGATGTTCTCGACGATGCAGTAATGACGAAGAATCCGGCTACTACTTCCACGCTGGTTGTTTCGGGTGTCGTCGACAACGTCTTCACGGTCACCGGAAAGCTGGCCAAGGGTGAGAGCGCGACGGTGACGTACACCGTCAAGGTCAATCCTGAGATCGGAACGTTGTCAGGTCCCGGATTCACTCCGGGCGTCCTGAACAACTACCTGGTGGTTGGTGGCGAGAACCCGCCGGTGGACTGTGTCCCGGGCGACGCTCTCTGCACCGAACACCCGGTGGACCCGCCGGAGACCACCACCACGGTGCCTCCGACGACCACCACCACGACGCCGCCGGTTACGACGGAGCCCTGTGTTCCTCCGACGACGACCACGCGGATGGTTCCGGCCACGACGGTTGCGACGACGACGGCTAGCGCGACCACTGCCGGTGACGCTGATGTGACCGGTACGGAGGAATCCACCACCACGGAGGAGACCACCACAGAGGAGACCACGACAGAAGAAGTTGTCGCGGAGGAGATTGTGGATCCGTGTGGCGTGACGACAACGACGCCGCCGACGACAACGCCGCCGGTCACGACAGTTCCGCCGACCACGACGGTTCCGAACACGACGGTGCCGGTTACACCGACGATCATCATTCCCCCGATCGTCGTTGTGCCTCCGATCGTCGTACCGCCGACGGTTCCGGGTCAGCCGGTTCCGAGCACGGTTCCGGGACAGCCGAAGCCGCCGACAGCAAACCCGGGTCAGCCGGGTCAGCCGAAGCCGCCGACGTCTGCTCCTCAGGGTGGAACGATCAACTCGGGTGGTGGCGCTGGTGAGAGTGGCGTGAACACCGGGTTGCTCGCGGCAGGCGGTTTGGTTCTGCTGCTGGCGCTGGGAACGGGTGTTGTTCTCCTGACGCGTAAGCGTCGCGAGGATGGTGACAACTGATTCTCTTGAGAATCTGAGGTAAACGACGTGGGGCAGATCGCAGAGTATGCGATCTGCCCCACAGTCGTTTTCGTGTGTGTTACGAGCCGAGCCGAGATCCGTCCTTCTTCCAGGCTGCAACTACCGACGGGCGAGGCTGGGCGGAACCACCGTCGGGCCAATGGGATGCGGGGCTTTCGATGCTGGCGTCGTCGGTCTCGCCGGGGTGCTGGACGCAGACGATGACGCGCTTCTCGTCCACGATGGGGCCGCAGGTTTCGGCGCCGACGGGAACGGTGAGGAACTGCTTTGTTTCACCGCGGTTTTCGCCTTCGAGGACAACGCTGAACAGTCCGTCGTTGGACTTGAGTGCGTTGCCGTCGGTGGAGATCCACAGATTGCCGTGCGGGTCGAAGGCAAGGTTGTCCGGGCATGAGATGGGGCTGACCTTGCTCTTGTCGAACCCGCCGAAGTAAGTATCGGCTGTGGCCGGATCTCCGCAGACGAGAAGAAGATTCCAGCCGAAGGTGGTGCCGGCGTGGTCGTCGGTGATTTCGAGGACCTGGCCGTTCTTGTTGTTGTTCCTCGGGTTCGCCTCGTCGGCCGCGGCACCACCGTCGACTCCGCGCTTGGTGTTGTTGGTCAGTGCGACGTAAACCTTGCCGCTCTTCGGGTTTGCCTCGAAGTCCTCGGGGCGATCCATCTTCGTTGCCCCGACCTTGTCACCGGCCTGGCGGGTGAAGACGGCGACCTCTTCGGCGCTCATACCGTCTACCAGCGATTCGCCCTTGCCGTCTTCGCCGGTGCGCAGGATGGCTACCCACTCGCCGGTTCCGTCGAACTTGCCGTCCGACGGGAGTTTGCCGGTTCCGTCGATCTCGCCGGCGGAGTTTCCGCTGAGCTTTGCAACGTACAGTGTTCCGGCGTCGAGCAGAGTCATGTTGTGGCGCATGGCTGCCTGACTCTTGCCGTCCTGCATCTTTCGGCTCGAAACGAACTTGTACATGTAGTCGAAGCGCTCGTCGTCGCCGCTGTAGGCGACGACGGTACCGTCCGACGTGATGTAAATGGTGGCGGCTTCGTGCTTGAAACGTCCGAGCGCTGTGTGCTTGATCGGAGTCGACGACGGATCCCAGGGATCGATCTCGACGACGTATCCGAATCGGTTGACCTCGTTGGGTTCTGCGACCAGATCGAACCGCTTGTCGAAGCGTTCCCACTTGCGCTCGGAAGCGGCTCCGGCCAGACCGTAGCGCTTCAGCCGGGCTGCCACCGTGGGATCGGTGACACCCTCGGCGTTAGCGAAGTACTGGTTGAAGTTCTCTTCGCCGGAAAGCACTGTGCCCCAGGGTGTGACGCCGCCAGCGCAATTGTTGAGGGTGCCGAGCACTTTGGTTCCCGTGGGATCGGCACTCGTCTTGAGGAAGTCGCTACCTGCAGCGGGGCCGGTCACGACAAACTCCGTGGTTCCGGTGATGCGGCGGTTGTTCGATCCGATCTCCGGTACCAGCTTGCCGTTGTCGGATTCGCCCTTGACCTGGACGACTGACAGTCCGTGGCTGGCCAGGCCGATCTTGAACTGCTCCTCGGTCGGGTTCTCCGCATCGTAGCCGCGGAACATCGCCGGCTCGGTGGAGTATTCGTGATTGACCACGAGGAGGTAGGTGTTGGGCTGCCCGTCGACCGGGAGCAATCCGGCGAAGTCGTTGTTGAATCCGAACTGCAGTTCCTGTGCTGCTGCAGTCTGCTTGTCGAAGTCGAATGCCGGGGCTCCGGCGAGAACGGCGTCACCCCAACGGATGACGACGGCCTGATCGTATCCGTCAGGGACCGTGACCTTGTCTTCCTTGTTGGGCGCGACGGCGTCGAAGTTCGTCCCCGCTGGTGTGGTTCCGCCGCTGCTGCCGCTCGCTGATCCGGTTCTCGGTTCGGCACTTGCGGATTCGTCCGAACATGCGACGAGGGCGCTGCCCGCTCCCACCGCGAGCACTGCCATGCCGCTGCCCCGGAGCATGCCGCGACGAGTCAGTGCCGTGCGTGCGATATCGCGGAAGTATTCGCCGCCCGAGGTGTTGGGGACCTCATGAGAGCACGCGTTTCCGCACTTGTACTGGCAGGTGATCGACGCGCGTGCAGACACGCCGTCGTGTTTGACGAACAAGGCCAAAGGCTTGATAGCCACCGTGAACTCCCGAGATTCGATGTACGGACTTCGGGAACCGTAGAAGCTCTAAGCGAGGGTAAAGGAACGTAAAAATGAACGGCAAAACAACGAGGCGACCCTTACCTGCAATTTACGACGCGTCCCCGCGGGGACGTCGCATGACATTTGTCATCGCCGATCCATGACGGTGTCACCGCAGGTGATGACGCTGTGCACTGTTCTCGTCGCGGACTTCCCGCGAGGCTTGGAGGCATGAGAGAACCACATGAGGGAAGCCTCCTGACGGACCTGATGGACATCGGACCCGCACCCACGATGGGCCGCGAACTTGTTGTGATCGTGGTGAACATCGCGATCATCGGAGGGGTGTTCGCGATCATCGGCTCCAATCCGGTGTCCTGGATTCTTGTTGCCGCTCTCGCTGTCTATGCGGGCATTCGATTGGCGATTGGACTGCGCAGCTGGAACCGAGAGGAGGCGCAGCGATGAAGGGCGATCCCGTGATCGACGTAGTCGGAATGTCGCGGCGCTACGGCTCCGGCAAGGAGGCGTTCGATGCTGTTCGCAATCTGGATCTGAGTGTTCAGGAAGGCGAGCTGTTCGGCCTCCTGGGAACAAACGGTGCCGGCAAGACATCCACTCTCGAAGTGATTCAGGGCCTTTCGCGAGCCAGTGCCGGTACGGTGCGCGTTCTGGGAATGGATCCGGTGCGCAACCGCAAGCAGATTCGACCGTCGCTTGGCATCATGCTCCAGAAGGGTGGGCTTCCCCAAGACCTGACTGCTCGTGAGAGTTTGGCGATGTGGGCCGGAACGTGCTCGAATCCGCTTCCCGTCGACGAGGTGCTCGAGCGCGTGGACATGCGTGACCGTGGCGATACCCGCGTGAAGTTCCTCTCGGGCGGTGAAGCGCGCCGACTGGATCTGGCGTGCGCGATCGTCGGCCGGCCACTCGTACTGTTCCTCGACGAACCGACTACTGGTTTGGATCCCGAAAGTCGTCGTAACACTTGGCAATTGATCGCTGACTTGAAAGCGTCGGGCGTCACCATCATGTTGACGACGCACTATCTCGACGAAGCTGAATCCTTGTGCGACCAATTGGCGATCATGCACCGTGGATCGGTCGTGCGCAGCGGAACCGTGGCGGACGTCGTCGCAGATCATCCCGCCCAGATCAAACTGCACCGCCCAGGCCTTCCGCTCCCAGCGCTGGCCGGCGCCGAGGTGCGCGTCGAAAACGATCTGGTGCTGATCACCACTCGCACCGTCCAGGAGACGCTGACGGAACTGCTGCTGTGGGCGCAGCACAATGATGTCTTGCTGACCGGCTTGGATGCCCGGGCGGCGTCCCTGGAGACAGTATTCCTCTCCATTGCAGACCAATTCGATCATCACGCAACTCTCGAAGGAGCGTCGGCATGAACCGCATCGCAACCCTGTCTCGTTCGGAGTTCACGCTCCTGGGACGAAATCGACTGTTGCTCTTCAATGCAATCGTCCTCCCGCTGATCTTTCCCGTGGGAATGCTGTACCTGTCGCGAGACGGCGGGCTGTCGGACAAGTCGGTGTCGGCAGGCCTCGAGGTATTTGCACTGTTCCTTCTCGTCTTCGTGGTCTTCTACAACTTGCTGTCGGTGTACGCGACGCGCCGTGACGAGTTGGTTCTCAAGCGACTACGGACCGGGGAATGCAGCGACGCCGAGATCCTGGCGGGCCCGGCAGTGCCGTCGTGGGTTCTCACCGCGCTGTTGACGGTGGTCATCGGAATCGCTGTGATGGTTCTGGGCGGTAGTGCTCCGGTCAATCCGGTGCTGGTGCTGGTCGCGGTGATCGGCGGCGCCGCGCTCTTCACGGCGCTGGCGTTGATCACTTCGGCTGTCACGCGAAATGCAGAGGCGGCGCAGATCACCTGCATGCCGATTCTGATTCTGGCGACGGCAGGTATGTCCTCGATCAGGAATGTCGTGCCGGACAACGTTGCTCGCATTCTCGATTTCACTCCGCTGGCCGCAGTAGTCGACCTTCTCAATCTCGGATGGCTGGGGCGGACCACTGGCGAACTGGCTGATCTGGGCGATGCGCCCGGTGCGGCGGCCGGATTTGTCGACACCTTCGGTTCGGCTGGGCAACCGCTGTTGGTCATGCTGGCGTGGATCGTCGGTTCGGTTCTGATCGCGAACGTCCACTTCCGCTGGGAACCGCGTTCGTAGAACTCTGAGAAGGTAGTGGGCATGATCGCGCAGAACTTCGGACGCTGGAATCCGAGACGGACGTGGCGAACCGCGTCGAACGTCGACAAGGTTCGCCTCTACACGCGGCAATCGTTCATCATGGTCGCAGTGGTTTTCGGTGGCTTCGGTGCGGTCACCGAGATCGTTGCGGATCGGTACCTGTCGGGTGTCTTCCTCGGGATCAGTGCCGTTGCGTGCGTCATCGCCGTGTCTCGGATGCCAGATCTGGGTGGAGTCGTGGCCAAGCCCGTCCAGATTCCTCTTGCCGTGATGACGTTGTCGGCGTTCTGCTCGGCGGGAATCGCCTTGGGAAGCAATGCCGAGAACGGCCCGTACTTCTGGCTCGCGGCAATCCTTGTCGTGCCCCTTGCAGGGTTGACGTCGTTGCGCTGGCTGATCGTGGGCTCGGTGGCTGCCGGGGTCGTATTGGGACTGCTTGCGGGTCCGGAAAGCGGCGTGTCCGTCGGAATCGTCGCCGCCTTCATGGGGCTGACCGTCTACATGTCGGTGTGGCTGCTTCGCATGGTCACCGAATTGGACGAGGCTCGCGGAGCTGCCGCTGCCCTGTCCGTCGCCGAGGAGCGGTTGCGATTTTCACGCGATCTCCATGACGTCGTCGGGCGGGCACTGTCTGCAATTGCGGTGAAAAGCGAACTAGCAGCGACACTTTCACGACGCGGCGACGATCGTGCAGCCGCGCAGATGGACGAAGTGCGCGAACTTGCGCAAGATTCTCTCGACGAAGCGCGCGAGTTGGTTCGGGGATACCGGTCCATCGCCTTGGCGTCCGAGTTGGCTGGTGCGCAGTCTCTGCTCGAGGCCGCCGGAATCTCCACCGCGATACGTGGATCGGCAGATCAACTGCCGGTGGAACTGGCCGAGGCCGCCGCGTGGGTCGTCCGTGAAGGCGTGACCAACATTCTCCGGCACTCCAGTGCCGAGAATTGCAGCATCGAGGTGTCCGCGGACGGCGTCGTGATTGCCAACGACGGCGCACGGATCGCAGAGCCGAACAACGGAACCGGCCTGAACGGCTTACGCGAGCGCGTCGGCGCCGTCGGAGGAACTGTCGAAACCGTGCAGGACGAAGATCGCTTCACCCTCACCGCCCACTTTCCGTCCCGAACGAAGGAGTCTCGGTGACCGAGCCGATCAAGGTACTGCTGGCTGACGACGAGAACCTGATCCGCTCGGCTCTGGCCATGATGTTGTCGCTCGAGGACGACATCGTTGTCGTGGCAGAAGCCGAATCCGGCGAGGATGCCGTGATCGCTGCTGCAAAGCATCAACCTCACGTAGCCGTGCTCGACCTTCAGATGGCGGGTATCGACGGCATCGAGACGGCGCAGCAGATTGCTCAGACGGTCTCGGGGTGCGTCTCGATCATCGTGACGAGCCACGGGCGTCCTGGGTACTTGAAGAAGGCACTGTCAGCAGGTGTCCGCGGATTTCTACCGAAGACGACGCCTGCGGCGACGCTCGCCGAGGTGGTCCGCAGCGTCCATGCCGGTGGGAGGTACGTCGACCCGTCGTTGGCTGCCGAGGCGATCGGCGCCGGCGACTCACCGCTTACTCCGCGCGAGGCGGACGTACTCGAATACGCGGCCGACGGGGCATCCATCGAGCAGATCGCTTCCCGGGCACACCTGTCTGCGGGTACCACCCGAAACTATTTGTCGTCAGCTGTCACCAAACTCGGTGCGGCCAATCGGCACGAAGCTGCAGTGATCGCTCGCCGGCAGGGGTGGATTTAGGGCCTCCGGCCCCCGTGCGCCTTTCTGGTTGCGGGCACTACCAAAAAGGCGCACAGGGCCGAAGGCCCTGCGATGTCGAGAATCCCCGACTTGCTTCGTCCCTGTAGTGAAGTGCGACCAGAATGGGTGGCACCGACACAGAGGAGATTCACGATGGCCAAGTACTTGCTGCTCAAGCACTACCGCGGCGCTCCGGCTGCAGTCAACGACGTGCCGATGGACCAGTGGACACCGGAAGAGATCACGGCCCACGTGAAGTACATGCAGGACTTCGCGGATCGGCTCGAGAAGGCGGGCGAGTTCGTCGACGGTCAGGCTCTCGCTCCTGAGGGCACCTTTGTCCGGTACGACGGTGAGGGTCGCCCGCCGGTCACCGACGGCCCGTTCGCGGAAACCAAAGACCTCATTGCCGGCTGGATGGTGATCGACGTCGACAACTACGACCGAGCCGTCGAATTGGCCGGGGAGCTCTCGGCCGCGCCCGGCGCAGGCGGGAAGCCGATTCACGAATGGCTCGAACTGCGCCCGTTCCTGACCGAGCCGCCGACCATCACGGACTGACGACTCTCATGGACGACGCGCTGCTTCGAAGTCTGACTCCGAGCGTGCTCGGCATCCTCGTCCGCCGCGGAGCAGATTTCGCGTCGGCCGAGGACGCCGTGCAAGACGCTCTGCTCGAGGCGGTCAGGACCTGGCCGGACAACCCGCCGCGGGACCCCAAGGGCTGGCTGGTCACAGTGGCCTGGCGGCGGTTCCTCGACGGGATCCGGTCGGATGCGGCTCGTCGCAAGCGGGAGTTTCTGGTTGACGAGCAGCCAGGCGAGCGGCCGGTCAGCGGGTCGGTGCCGGGCGTGGACGACACACTCCAGCTCTACTTTCTGTGCGCTCACCCGTCGTTGACGCCGTCGTCCGCCGTTGCACTCACGCTGCGCGCTGTCGGTGGGCTGACCACTCGCCAGATTGCGCAGGCCTACCTGGTGCCTGAGGCGACGATGGCTCAGCGCATCAGCCGAGCCAAGCGCACGGTCTCCGGCGTCCGGTTCGAGCAACCCGGCGATGTCGCCACCGTTCTACGTGTCCTTTATCTGGTCTTCAACGAGGGGTACTCCGGCGACGTCGACCTGGCTGCCGAGGCCATCAGGCTCACCCGGCAGCTCGCCGCTGCGATCGATCATCCCGAGGTGGCGGGGTTGCTCGCTCTGATGCTGCTTCATCACGCTCGCCGCGCCGCGCGCACTGCCGCAGACGGCAGCCTGGTTCCGCTTGCCGAGCAGGACCGCGGACGGTGGGACACCGAGACGATCGCGGAAGGGGTCGTGATCCTTCAGGGAGCCCTCGCTCGCGACCGACTGGGCGAGTTCCAGGCCCAGGCCGCGATTGCCGCACTTCATGCCGACGCTCTCACAGCAGACGAGACCGATTGGGTGCAGATCGTGGAGTGGTACGACGAACTCGCAGCCCTGACCGACAGCCCGATCGTCCGGCTCAACCGAGCGGTGGCCGTCGGCGAGGCGGACGGACCACGCGCCGGCTTGGCAGCTCTTGCAGCGCTGGACGATTCACTTCCGCGCCATGCCGCAGTCGAGGCCTATCTCCGTGAACGCGACGGAGACGTGGAGACGGCGGCGAGGTTGTATGCCGATGCAGCGCACAAGGCATCCAACCTCGCCGAACGTGACCATCTGATGCTTCAGGCGTCGAGGACCAACGCCCGTCGATCTCTGAAGCGTCCTGGGTCAGAGAACCTGTGACAGGAACGCCTGCAGTCGATCGGTCTCGGGATCGTCGAAAAGCTGTTCAGGAGTACCGGTTTCGACAACGGCGCCGCGGTCCATGAAGAGCACCTTGTCGGAAACGGAACGCGCGAAGCCCATTTCGTGCGTCACGACGACCATGGTCATACCGGACTTCGCGAGATCGGCCATCAACGCCAGAACGCCCTTGACCAGTTCGGGGTCGAGAGCTGACGTCGCCTCGTCGAAGAACATGACCTCGGGCTTCATCGCCAAGGCGCGGGCAATGGCGACGCGCTGCTGCTGACCACCGGAAAGGTTGCCGGGCCGCGAGTCCGCCTTCTCCTTGAGCCCCACCAGATCCAGCTGCTCGAGCGCGAGCGCCCGAGCTTGTTCCTTGGACAACCCCTTGAGCTTGTTCGGCCCGAGCGCGATGTTCTCGGCGACGGTCTTGTGCGGGAACAGGTTGAAGTGCTGGAACACCATGCCGATTCGCTGGCGAAGCTCGTCGGGATTGTCCTTCAGGACGGACTTCCCGTCGAGCAGCACGTCACCCTGCTCAGGCTCGTGCAGACGGTTCAGCACGCGCAGGAGCGTCGACTTGCCCGAACCGGAGGGCCCGATGACGGTGACGGTGTTTCCGGCGTCGACGTGCAGGTTGACGCCGCGAAGCACCTTGTTTGTGCCGAAGGACAGATGCAGGTCCTTGCCGGTGAGCGATACGGACTTCAGTTCAGAGCTGGTGGTCATGTCCTCAGCCCCTTTCCACGACGATGGCCTGCTCGAGCGGATCCAACGTGCCTGAGGTGTCGGCGCGTCCGGTCCGGAGCCGGTTGTCGATGTAGTTGACGAGGTGCGTCAGCGGGATGGTCAGAGCAAGGTAGAACAAGCCTGCCGCAACGAGCGGGGACAGGCTGCCGGTCTGGGCGTTGAGATCACGTCCGACGGCAAAGAGTTCCCGCTGGGTGACGAGGAGACCGAGGAAGTAGATCAGCGACGAGTCCTTGATCAGCGAGATGAACTGGTTCATCAACGCCGGCAGAACGCGTCGTACACCCTGCGGGATGACGACAAGCGACATGGACTTTCGGTAGCTGAAACCGAGGGCACGTGAAGCCTCGAGCTGTCCGGACTCGACGCTCTGGATTCCGGATCTGAAGATCTCACCGATGTATGCCGACGCGAGCAGTGACAGCGCCGCGACACCGAGCCAGTACGGATTGCTACCGGTGATTCCCTTGACGATCGGTCCGACGCCGAGCCCGATGATCAAGATGATGACGACTGCGGGTAGGCCACGGAAGATATCGGTGTAGACGCGGGCCGGCCAGCGCAGCCAACGGGTGCGCGAGATACCGGCGACAGCGAGCAGCATGCCGAGGATCGTGCCGATGATGCCGGACGCGAGCGCAAGGATCAGGGTGTTGGGAAGACCGGTCTTGAGGAGATCGGGGAATGCCTTCTTGTACAGATCCCAGTCGAAGAACGTGTCCTTGAGCTGTTCGAGCGTCGACTTCGGTTGGTACGACGCGGTATCGCCACCGTCACCGTTTGCTGCGTTTTCCGCGGCAATGGCTGCGAAGTCGGGCAGTTCCGGAGTGGCCGCGGCCTTGGATCCGGGCTTCCAGCCTTCAGGGAGTTGGCGCGGTACCCAGTCGGCGTACAGCTGAGACCAGGTTCCGTCGTCGATGACTGCGTCGAGGCCGGAGTTGAGGGCGTCGATCAGCGGCTGGTTCTCCTTGTTCACCGCCCAGCCGACGAAGTTGTTGACCGAGAAGGTGTTCTGGATGATCGAGGTCGGATCACCCGGAGCGATTGCGCCTTCGGCCTGCTGAGACGGAGCTACCCAGGCGTCGATCTGTCCGGACTTGAGGTTCGCGTACGCCGTGGCGTAGTCGGGAAACTTCACGGGATCGAGCTTGAGCGTGTTCACGACGTAGTCGTCCTGCACGGTTCCCTGCACGACGCCGATGCGCTTGGATGCGTCCAGGTCTCCGAAGCCGGTGATCGGGCTGCCGTTAGGCACGACGAGGGAGAAGTATCCGAAGTCGTAACCGTTGGTGAAGCCGACGGTGTTGCGACGGTCGTCTGTGGTGGTGATGGACGACGAGCCGACGTCGAAGCGTCGACCGGCAACCTGGGCGAGAAGCCCGGCGAACTCGGTGCCGACGAACTCGACCTTCAGGCCCAGCTTGTCCGCGACGGCCTTCAGCAGCTCGTTGTCGTATCCGGTGTACTGATTATCGGAGTTGACGCAGATGCTCGGGGGCGCGTCACCGAGCGTGCCGACCGTGATGACCCCGGGTTTGATCAAGTTCAGCTTCGAGGTGTCGATCCGATCGACCGGGGTGACGGTGGCCGTGGTGTAGCGGTCTTCGGCGCCCGCACCCGCTGCCGCATCCAGATTGGTGGGGGCCGCGGTTGCGGCTCCCACTCCCGGAGGTGCACACAGGTCTGTGGGGGCTGCCGACGAATCCGAGCCACTCGAGCACGATGACAGAGTCAGCGCCAGGAGGGCAGTGAGGAGCAGTGCCACCACCAGGCGGATCTTCGCTGCGACGGAAGAAAACATGCGAGCAGCGTAAACCTAAGGGTAGCCATTTCTCCGTGTAGAACTGTTGACAGTTTCCGGACAAGCGGCCGTTGCGCTGCGGGCATGCCTTCAAATCAGCGTGATTTTAAGTATCGCCAGGTCGGAGAATCCCGTCTCGAAGAGAACGGAGTTACCGAACGGGTGCGAGTTCGACGCCCGCCGGAGGTACCAGGCGGCGCAGTGTCCCGTCGAAGCCGGTGACGTAGAGCGCCCAGCCGTCGCCGTCCCGGCCGATACGCACTGAACTCGGCCCGGTCCACCCACCCGACAGACCCGAAGCGACGACGCAGGACTTCCCGGTCTCGGGATCTACACGATAGATCGCGCCCTCGAGGTGAGCAGCGACGTAGAGCATCCCATCCCGCGACACGGTCAGATCGTCGAGACCGGGTACCGGGCTCGGGACGGTTGCGACAACGGCCCACGCATCAGGGGTATCCACAGGGACTCGAATGATCTGACCTGTGAACAGATCATCGGTGTACACGGCTCGATGATCCGGACTGAGCGCGAGCCCCTCCGAACGTGGCACTGCGGCCCAATTGGGTACGACGGCTCCGGAGTCGTTCAGATAGCGCGACACGCCCTTCGACTGGCCGCCTTCTGTTCCGACCCACGTGGTCAGTAGATCGCCGTCGGGTAGGCGGAGCAGGCCGTTGCCCGCGAAGTCGACGGGTGCGGACAGCTGATCCGTCGTGGTGTCCAGGTGCCACAGCTTGCCGTCCTGTCTGGTGAGGAAGGACAGCCTCGAACCGTCGAGTTGCAAACCGCCAGGGGCACCCATGCCGTCGAGGACTGTTCGTACCTGTCCTTCGGCGTCGACGTGATAGATCTTCGACTCGCCGGAGAGGTAGAACCCGCCGTTGTCATCGGTCTCGAGGTTTTCGAGCTGTTCCAACCCTTGGGCTACGGTCTCGACCTGCCAATCGCCGCACATCGGCGGTGTTGTCCAGGTGGCCTCCGCCGGCGTCGCCGCGGCAGCGGTCCCGGCTGCGATTGCCGCGGCAGCGGTCCCGGCTGCGATTGCCGCGACGATCAACAACGCCCGAGTTCGGTTGCGTGATAGCCCCATTGCGCACAACTTACGGCAAATCGGACCAATATCAAACGGTCTGGTCGGTATAGCCGACGCCCAGGGGGTCGCTCCAGGTGGTCCACACGTCTGGCCCGAGTTCGATCTCGGCTGTGGTGAGTAGACACGCGTCGAGTTCTCGGTGCAGTCGAGACGGGTCGATGGATTGGCCGATGAAGACGAGTTCTTGTCGGCAGTCACCGACAGGTTCTTCCCACTTGTCGAGGATTCCGTCGCGACGGTAGTCGTCGGCCGGCCACTCGTCACGGGGTAGAAACTTCCACCAACGGCCGACGTATCCGTGGCGAATGAGATGACCGGCCTGAGAAATACTCCCGATCTCGGTGAACCGGCCGGCATTCCAGTAGTAGCCCTTGGCCCGAAGTAACTTTCCGTTGGTCCACTCGCTGCTCAGGAAATCATGCAGGCGTTGTGGGTGGAAGGGCGCGCGCTCGCGGTACACCACCGAACCGATTCCGTACTCCTCGGTTTCGGGGGTGTGTTCACCTTGGAGTTCTTGTAGCCATCCGGGGGCCTGAGCAGCTTTCTCGAGCGAGAACAAGCCGGTATCGAGAATCGTGTCGAGTGGGATACGGCCGAGAGTCATCGGAACTATCGCAGCAGTTGCGTTCAAAGATCGTAGGACCGAGGTCAATTCGACCAGGTGCTGGTGCGAGACGAGATCGGCCTTGCTCACCAGGATGACGTCGGCAAATTCGATCTGATCGACAAGCAGATCCGCGATGTCGCGTGCATCTTCCGGGGCATCGGCTTCGACGCGACCGCCAGCCGTGTAGTCGCGCAGAAAACTGTTGCCGTCGACGACTGTGACCATGGTGTCGAGTCGGGCGACGTCGGCCAGGGCATGGCCGTCGGTATCGATGAAAGTGAACGTCTCCGCGACGGGCAGCGGTTCGGAAATGCCCGAAGATTCGACGAGAAGGTAGTCGAATCGGCCATCGGCGGCCAAGGCGCTTATCTCGGAAAGAAGATCCTCTCGCAGAGTGCAGCAGATGCAGCCGTTGGTCATCTCGACCAGTTTCTCCTCGGAGCGACTGAGCGAGATCTCACGCTCGACTTCTGCACTGTCGATGTTGATTTCGCTCATGTCGTTGACGATCACCGCAACCCGGCGGCCCTCCCGATTGCGCAGGATCTCGTTGAGTAGCGTCGTCTTCCCGGCGCCCAGGAAACCTGACAGCACCGTGACCGGAAGTCGTGTGTCGACCATGATTTCCAGTGTCCTTCCGAATGAGTGAATCGTTGTGATCAGGCGGCGGTCACGCGAACCGCTGCGATCGCGTGACCGCCGCCTGGAATGCTGGAAGATCAGGCCGCAGGCTCGAGGTAACCCTCGAAGAGGTCGACAACGACGCTCCCGCCGTCGGTGTCGCTGCCGAACAATTCCTCCGCAGCGAACGTCACGTGGTAGGTGGGTTCTTCGCCGGCGTCGTTGCGGCCGTGACCGATTGCGTCGGGGAACGGCCACTTCTCGGTGGTCCGGTGAGCGATGGTCCCCACCCGTCCTCGGCAGTAAGCAGGCATTCGAATATGCCCGGGAACGTATTCGTCTCGCACACGTACTCGCTGACCGACCTCGAAGGTGGTTGTGTCGATGCGAGCCGGTCGGCCTTCGGATTCGCTGGGCCGTGAGAGTGGGAACGGCCCTCCTGCAAGGCTTTCGAGCTCTTCCTGCGTCAGGATTCCCTTTTCGACCATCAGTGCCGCGACGCCGATGACGTACCGCTCGTAGTACGGGGTCATCATGTAGTGGCGGGGCTCCATCCGCTCGACGACGTATCGAACTTCGTCGACGCTGAAGGCCCCGAGTTCGGCGACACCGGCGAACATCAGGCTGTACGGCAGGTGCTCCCACTCGGCGTGGAAGGTGGGGCCGATGTCGGCGTTGACGGTATGCGGGACTTTGCCGAAGCCTTGAACTCCGGCAAGATCGTGTACTCCATCCATGGTGTGCTTCTTTCTTGTCGGGGTGGTCAGACGGTGGTGACCTGCGGGACTGCGACGCCGATCAGGCAGTCCTTGGTGACGATTTCCTGCAGTTGTTCCTGGCTCCAGCCTTCGGTGCCTGCGGGACGTTGCGGTAGGACCATGTACCGAGTTTCGGCGGTGGTGTCGTAGACGCGGATCTCGACGTCCGACGCGATCTCGGTTCCCATCTCGGAGAGAACCTTCCGTGGCTCGCGGACCACGCGTGCACGGTATTCGAAACTCTTGTACCAGGTCGGCGGCAGACCGAGGATGGGCCACGCGGTGCATGAACACAGCGAGCACACGATCACGTTCTTGAGGGTCGGGGTGTCTTCGACTGCCACGATGTATTCGCCCTGGGGGCCCAGATATCCGTACTGGGCAACCGCGGCGGTACCGTCGGTGAGAAGCAGCTGCCGGAAATCGGGGTCGGTCCAAGCCCGCGCGACCAATTCCGCTCCGCGCCTTGGACTGAAGTCCTCCTCGAAGGTCTTCTTCCATCCCTCGACGTAACCGTCGGGTACCAATCCCTTACCGTCGAGTGCGCGGAACAGGGCCCACGCGCGATCGGAGACCGGCGCCTGGGCCGGTGCGGCGTTCTCCGTTGTGTGGTCGATCGTTACTGACATCTGGTTCACCTTTTCTATGCGGGCTGATCATGTGTGAATCGGTGGAATTTTTTGTGCAAGTGCGGATACAGGATTAGGTGAGGCTGAGTTGTGGTGCAGAGTCGGAGATGTGGTCGGCAGGCGTCGGAAACGCGCCGCGAAGCTTTTCGAATGCGCGCCCGACTCGGAGGACCGTCGCATCGTCGAAGGTCTTGCCGGTGATCATCATTCCGACCGGAAGCCCGTTTACCAGGCCGGCCGGAACGGACAGGGACGGATGTCCGGTCACGTCGAATGGTGCCGTGTTGGCGATCATCCCGAGAGCCTTCGTGATGAAGGTTGCACGATCCACGTCCTTCGCCGGCAATTCGGATGCGACGTAGGGCAGTGTGGGCATCACCAGGACGTCGAATTGTCTCAAGGCAGTGTCGTAGGCGGCGCGGGCGAGCGGTACGAGGTTCCGGGCTTTGCCGTAGCTCGCGCCGCCGAGGGTGGTGATGCCGTGGTGGCCGGTCAGGGCCACTAGTTTGACGGTTTCGGACAGAGCGTCGGCGTGCTGAATGCGTCGAGAAGCAAAGTGTGCCATCAGTTCCGGATCGTACAAACCTTCGGCGTTCATGCCGTATCCGTTGCCGTCCAACATCTGGTAGGCACCACCGTCCGTGGCGATCACGTTCCAGATGTGGAAAGCATGCAGGTGCCACGGGATGTTTACTTCCTCTACCGTGCAACCGATTTCGGTCAGACTGTGTGCCGCTGCGCGAACTGCGTCGTCGACCTCGGGCTGTGAGACCGCGTGCCCGAAACCTTCTCGAACGATCCCGATTCGCAGACCATCCACATCGGAGTCGAGAGTGGACAGGTAGTCACCTGCTTCGACGCTGTCGGCTTGGCGTGGGTCGTTACCGTCGCGACCGGCGATGACCGAGAGCAGCAGTGCGGCATCGTGGACCGTGCGTGTGATCGGGCCGAGATGGTCGATTGTTCGCTCGATGGGAAATGCGCCGGTATACGGGACGAGCCCGAACGTCGGCTTGTGTCCGACGACGCCGCAGAATGCCGCCGGGATCCGGATCGATCCGCCTTGATCCCCGCCGATGGCAAAATCGACGTCACCGTTTGCAACGAGAGCTGCACTGCCACCGGATGATCCACCTGCTTCACGCTGTGGGTCCCATGGATTGCGGACCGGTCCGCTTGCCGGTGTGAAGCTCGAACCGGAGAAACACAGGTCTTCGCACACAGCTTTGCCTGCGACGGTTGCACCGGCCGCCAGTAGTCGAGTGACCACAGTCGCGTCGCGAGACGGAGTGAATCCCTCTACCGTCCGAGATCCGTTCATCATCGGAACTCCGGCCACGGTCACGTTGTCCTTGATCGCCACGCGTCGGCCGGTCAGGACGCCGTCCGACGTCGGCGGGATGCTTGTGGTCACATACCAAGCGCTCAAGGGGTTTTCGTTCGCAGTTGGCACGGCGTGCTCGCGTGACGTGGTCGGCGGGGTTGCCTCGTCGGCGTACAACTGGTCGACGACGTCGTAGGAGCCCAGTGCTCCGTCGATCAGTGCCGGCCACTCGAGCCGGGCTGATTGGTCGAGAGTGATGCCGTAATGCCTTGCAGCGGTGTCTATTGCATTGTCGTCAGGTCGGATTGTCGCCATGAGAAGTGTGCTCCTGATGTGATCGGCTTCACTTGTCTTTCAGACTAGGGCCAGATCCATAATTGCGTCAATAGGTATCGACATATTGACTCGTTAAGTTCGGGTTACGGGCGCTCAGAGAGAGCGGGGGTACAGACGCCCATGGCGTGATTCAGCGATCAGGATCGGGCGATGCAGTGGAACGCCGGTGTCCGTCGAGCCTTTCGACGTTGTGACAAGCTGCCGAAGTACTGTTTCCGGATCGCCCGCCGACGTTCGTTCGACTGCGCGTGCGTAAGCGACGATCGCTTCGTACGTTGTCTCCGACAGGGAACTGAGCGGAGGCAGGAGTTCGTTCGAGCTTGCGCTGTATCGCTTGTCGAGGTCGTGTTCGCCGGCTGCGGATTGAAAGTAGCCGAATGCCGCCCAGACTCCGTCGGCATCGGAATTGCCGATGAGCTGCTGAGTGGCCTCGTCGAGGACCAGCGCGAACGTCCGCGTGGTGGCCCGCAGTCCGTGCTGGGCGCATTGCCGTTCGAAGAAGACCTCGTCATGGCCCACCAGGGTGGAAAGAATCAGTTCCGCCCCGGAGTCGACTATCGACTCGATGATCCGTGAGAAGTCGGTTGTTCCCAACGGTACGTAGACTTCGCCGGCCACCGAACCTGTGGATTCGGCGATCACACGCCGAGCCGCCCAATGTGCTCCGAACGACCACGAATACTGCTGACCGACCAGGAACCAAGTGCGAGAACCGGTCTCGGACATCATTGCGGGTATGCCCGCTCGCGTCTGGTCGAGTGGCCGCTCACCCAATCGAAGGATCCCCGGACGCGATCGACCTCCTTCGTTGAGAACTGTGTGTACCAACAACACACCGGTGTTTTGCAACGCAGATGCGGCGGCGTTGAAGGTCGACGACGTCACGCACGCAAAAATGGCGCGACATCCGCTTTTCATCAATCGCAGTGCGGTCGCCGCTCCGGCCGCCGAGTCGGAAGCGTCATCGCCGATCACCAAGTCGACGAGAACGCCGCCGACACCGCCGTCGGCATTGATCTCTTCGACCGCCAGGGCAGCGAGTGTTTCTGTGGCCTGGGCGAATACAGCCGCCGAGCCGGATTTGCTGACCAGCAGTCCGATCCGATGTCGGTCGGAGCGCGGAGGTTCGGGTGGAGCAAATCCGCGCTTGTTGGCAAGCCAGGAAATGCCGTCCTGATCGAGGCTGGACTCGAGAACGAGTCGGGTGCCGGTGCCGTCGGGAAAGAACCGGATCGTCAGACGGCCGCGCCACGGTTGGTGGTGCACGATTACGACCGAGCGGCCCCGCTTCACGCCGGCGACATACCCCAACAGAGTGATCGGCATTCCGGCTACATCTGCGCGTGCGCCGTCGCCGACGGGAAGGGAGATGGCGACGGCGGCCCCGACCGTCAGTTGCTCACATTCGAGTTCGAGCAGTTGCCCCGTTTCGAAGCGCTCGAAGGCTGACCCTGGTGGGTCCGTCGTCACGATCTGTGCCGTTACGGAGAGACCTGGCACGTTCTACTTCCTGCCTGAAATAGATGCTGGGGCTCAAACAGGGCCTCAAGCCCGGCGACGCACCGAAGCCGCGTCGGAATCCTCAGTCGCCGTGGTCGGCAACTCGGAGGCGTTCGAACCTGCTTCCAGCGCTCGCCCGAGGACGTCGCGCAGGAACTGGAGTGCATCGTTGGCGGGCCCAGACGGATCGATCGAAAACAAGCGATGACGTCCTTGACGGCGTTCGACGATAACTCCGGACAGCCGCAGCGCCTTGAGATGTGTGGATACCGTGGTGCGACCGACCGTCGAAATTTGATCGCTGATGAAGCCTGCGTTGCATTCGCCGTGGGTAGCCAGAGTGTCGAGAATCTGTCGGCGCACCTGGTCGGCCAGCACAGCAAACGCCAACTCTTCGTTTCTTTGAGTAGTCACTGTGTGCTGTCCGCGCTTCCTCGATGGCCTCTACTGAGATATGTCGACACTCGTCAACATATCTCGAGTTGCCTCCGAGGGAAAGAACGTGGCCGAAGATTTCCGGCGGCTTCGGTCAGTGCGCGGCGGTGGTCACCGCGTCGCGCAGCATCCCGGTCCCGGGATGGCAGTTGATGTACTCGTACAGCTGATCGGCGGCATCGAATACCGAGACCTCATGGTAGAGACGTAATTTCGACAGGCCCTCGGCCACCCGGAAGAACGTCGTGAAGATCCGCAGATGGGTCGGGTGGGATTCCGACCACCGCTCGAGTTGGTCGAGTGAGGCCCAGTGACCGATGTTGTAGCTCAGGTCGAGGAAGTTTCCGTCGATGTCGATATTGCGTACGAAACGGTTGCTGTAGCACCCGACGGCCGGGCCGTTGTCGCGGAGGAAGTCCATGCCCGATTGAAGAGTGGGCAGGATTTCGTCGAGGTAGAGGCTGCGCTCGTCTGCTTCCGCGTCGGCCCAGTCCTGCCCGGATCTGATCAGTGCGATGTTGTCGTGTCCCCGCACTACTACGCGTCCACCTGCGGCGGGGTCACCGGCGACGACCCGTAGTTCGCCCGAGGCCTGCATCCAGTCGGTCTGAGAGATCGGAAAGCGCTCGCGCATCGAACCCCAGTAGCCGTGCTCGTTGATCTCGCCGCTGACACCGTCCATGACGGCTCCCACTCCGGGGAGATCGTCCTGGAACGCGTAGAGCGTCTCGAATTGTTCGGCTCTCGGTGCCACGATCTCCCGGAAGAACCCCAATCCGTCGGACAAGCGGTCCTCGGACTCCCACCAGGAGGCCACCGGAGCTGATGTGCTCCAACGATGTTGGGAAGAAACATCTTTCCAGTACCCGACCACGATCAGATTCTCGTAGCCCTGGTTGTCGATGTGGTGGGTCAGATCGTGGTGTGCCGGTCCGTCCGGCAAGTCGAAGCCGGCGACGATATCCCGCATGGACTGCAGTGCTGCCGAGCGCTGATCCTCGCCGCGGAACTGCACGCCGAGATAGCCCATCGCGACCTGGTGCAATGTGTCGTCCGCACGCCCGACCCACATGGGAAATGGTGGCGAATAGGTATCCGGAACGCGCCTGGTCAGCGTGCGCGGGCATTGAAGATGTTCACCGATTGCAGATTCCATGAGTGCTCCCTGTGATGTAGGTGGTCGGATCGGGTGCCTGGCACTTGGCAACGCCGTGCCGAAAATCTACGCCCGCGAGGCCGAGCAAACTTGGCCGTCAGCGCCCGATACTTGGCCTACCGCGCCGAGAATTGTGGATAGGCGTCGGCGACCGAACGTTTTGAACATCATGTTGAATGGGTAAGTGTCCGAGGATGTTACAGATCAGCGGGCAGTACTTGTGGGGGCCACTGCTTGCGACCGGTATTGCCGCGGGCTGATCCCGAACTCCGCCTTGAATGCGCGACTGAAGGCGGCCAGGTCGGTGAATCCCCAGCGGTGAGAAATCTGGGTCAGCGACCGCTCTACGCCGTGGCGTTGCACGATCTCACGACGGCAACCGTCGAGTCGACGGCTGCGAATCGAACGCGACACCGTTGTGCCGTGTTCGGCGAAGGCTCGGTGCAACTGGCGAATGGAGACTTTGACTGATCCCGCGATGTCCACCGGTGACAGGGCCGGGTCAGCGATGCGGGCGTCTATGGCCGACAGAGCGGATTCGTACAGGCCAGTTCGCCGGGAGACGATCGGACGCGCCGTTGCGTGGAGAACCGACTTGACCAGGCTGCCGATCTCGTTGACGACTTCCTCCTCGTCTCCGCTCGCGTCGGACGTCATGCGGACGGAGGCAAGATCGTGAAGAAAGCGACCCAGCAGGCCACTCAGGCCCGCGTGTCCGTCGAAGGCAATGGCTGTCAAGCTCGTGACCTCCGCGTCGCTGAGGGACAGGTATGACCGTGGCCAGGTGAACACCTCGAGTCCCCAGATGCCGTCGTGTGCGTGTCCCTCGATCTGCCAATCGAAGGGGCGCGTGGTGTCGTACAGGACGTAGTCGCCACGTCGTAGGACGCATTCGCGGTCGTCTTGCCGCACTACCGCGCTACCGCGGCGGATCATTCCGATTTGCAGATAGTCCGCACCGTCACTCTTGATCAGGCTGCTGCTACGGACTATTCGTTGTTCCATCGATTGAACTGCGGACACCCGAACGTGTGCGAGTTGGGCCGAGTGCACGGCCCCACTGAATCCATCGCCGTCTTCGATATCGGATACGTCGAGCGCGACAAAATGCTCACGCAATAAATCTGCCCAGTCGCCCGTGAGAGTCGTGCGTGTGGGCAGGGAGAAGCCGGATCGCGCGAGCATTGCAGGGCGCCTCCTCGCAGAAAAGCCGAAGTTCTCGGGTGCTCGATGTTCAGAGAGTAATCCCGCACATCGGACATGTCGATAGGAGTCGACATGTCATCACGTCGGGAGAAATTGTTTGCCATACAAACAACGCCGAGTTATTGTTTGTCATACAAACAAGTAGGAGTTCGTGATGGTCACCGAGTCAGTTCCCGCAGCGCGCGCGACGCGTGAGTCGGGCAAGCAGACGCGCATGGCACTGTTCAACGCTGCAACCGAGCTCTTCCTCGAACATGGCGACAGCGTGTCCATCGCGCAGATCTGCACCGCCGCCGGCGCCCATCCCAACCAGGTGACCTACTACTACGGCTCAAAAGAGAAGCTCTTCGTCGAGGTGGCGTGTGCAGCCGTTCTGCGCGCAGGCAAGCGTGCCGAGGTCGACGCCGCCGACGCCGACACCGTGGGTGACTACACCGAGAAGCTGGTCGGATCACTCCTCGGCTCGGGCGCTCCCAGTGTCGAACTGTTCGTGGAAGCGATGATGATGACGGGTCGCCGTGGTGAACTCCGCGATCTGATCTCCGAGACGCTTCGCACTCTGCATTCCTCGGGTGAAACAGCCCTCCTCCGTACCTTGATCCGCACCGGCTGGCAGCTGCGCGCGGGCATCGACGTCGAATCCAAGGCCTTCTGGTCTGCGATCTTCGGCCTCGTCATTCAGAAAACTGCCACCGGCGAGAGCTTCGGTTACTCCCTCGAGGAGGCGGTCGCCGTCATCTTCGCCACTCTCCAGATACCCGACGCCGTACTCAACAGCTCGATGGAATGAACTCTCTTCGAGCGTGATTCTCCGACAAGGACTTCGATGAACATCGTTCGCGTATTCGACAGCAACGTCACCAAGACCCCGGACAAACCCTTCCTGATATTCGACGGTCACGATCACACGTACTCCCAGGTTCAGGACGGAAGTCGACGCGCCGCAGGCTATTTGCAGTCGCTGGGCGTGCAGCCGGGCGACCGCGTCGCGCTGATGTGTTACAACACTCCGGGATTCGTGTACGCGATGCTCGGTGCCTGGCGCTTGGGCGCCGTCGTGGTCCCCATCAACCACAAGATGCAGACTCCGGAAGTTGCCTACGTGCTGGGACACGCGAAGGTGTCGGTGTGCGTCTTCGACGGTGAGTTGGCGCCGGTTGTCGGTCGACTGGAGACAACGGCCAAGCTGATCAGCACGGACTCTGTCGCAGACGGTTTCGACTTCTTCGACGACGCCATCACCCGCCAAGAGGGCGTTGACGGTATCGACATCGACGAGAACGATCCGGCTGAAATCCTCTACACCTCGGGGACCACCGGCTCGCCCAAGGGCTGCGTCCACAGCCACCGCAACGTCGTCGGTGTTGCCGTCACCGCGGCCCTCGCCGTGTCGACGACTCGGGACGAGCGCCTGCTCATGGCCGTCCCGATCTGGCACGCTTCCCCGCTCAACAACTGGTTCATGTCCACGCTCTACATGGGCGGAACCGTCGTGCTGCTGCGCGAGTACCATCCCGTCAAATTCCTGGAAACTGTTCAGGAACAACGTATTACCCTCTGCTTCGGCCCGCCGGTCATCTACACCACTGCACTCAACCTCGTGCCGAACTTTGCCGACTACAACCTCGGTAGCGTTCGTGCGTGGTTGTACGGCGGCGGACCGATCGGCGCGGATGTCGCTCGGCGACTGGTGGAGTCGTACGGCACCACCGAATTCCGGCAGGTCTACGGCATGACCGAGACCGGGCCGGTGGGCACTGTGCTGTACCCCGAGGAGCAGTTGAGCAAGGCGGGCTCGATCGGCCGCGTCGCGCTGGCCGGCGTCGACCTGCGCCTGGTTGCCGATGACGGCACCGACGCGGAGCCCGATCACATCGGTGAGATCTGGCTGCGCGCCGACACCGTCATGCAGGGGTACCTCGACGACCCCGCTGTCACGAAGGCTGCTTTTGCCGACGGAGGTTGGTATCGCACCGGCGATCTGGCGCGCAAGGATGCGGACGGTTACCTCTTCATCGTCGACCGCGCGAAGGACATGATCATCACGGGCGGTGAGAACGTCTACTCCAAGGAGGTCGAGGACGTGATCTCCGGCCACCCGGACGTCGTCGACGTCGCCGTTGTCGGAAAACCCAACGAAGAATGGGGCGAGACCGTCGTCGCACACGTCGTCTGGCGTGAACCGGATGTCATCAGCGCCGACGACATCAAGGACTACCTCTCGGACAAGTTGGCGCGCTACAAGATTCCGCGTGAAGTCGTGTTCGCGACCATTCTTCCGCGTACACCGACCGGCAAGATCCAGAAGCACCTCATCCGCGCAGCGAGCTGAAAGGCCTGTCATGACTGATATTTCCGAGAAGACCGTCACCCACCCGGCTCCGCATCGCACCCATGCAGTGCTCAACCAGTCGGTACCGCGCACGGACGTCAACGAGTTCCAGCTCGATACGGTCCTGGTCGAAGGCGTCGCGCGCCACGACGCCGATTGGGCCACAAGCGAACTCGCCGACATCGGTGAACTGGTTGGCAGTGCCGGGTTCCAGCACGACGCCGAGCTGGCCAACACGGTGATCCCCGAATTGAAGACTTTCGATCGTTGGGGAAACCGCATCGACGAGGTCGAATACCATCCGTCGTATCACCGGATCATCTCTGCTGCCGTAGCGCACGGTGCTCACACCTCTGCCTGGGCTGACCCCAAGCCGGGTGCCAACGTGGCTCGGGCCGCGGCATTCATGCTGTTCTCCCAGGTCGAACCGGGCCACGCGTGCCCGATCTCCATGACGCACGCCGTGATCCCCTCGCTCGAGCTGCAACCGGACGTGGCCGCCATCTGGACCCCGCGTGCCCTTTCTCGGAGCTACACCCCCGAGTTGGATGCTCCCGGAAAGGCATCCGCGATATTCGGAATGTCCATGACGGAAAAGCAGGGCGGCTCCGACGTGCGAGCCAACACGACCATCGCCAAGCCGGCCGGACGTGGCGGCCCGGGTGCGGACTACCTGCTCACCGGACACAAGTGGTTCTGCTCCGCGCCGATGTCCGACGCGTTCCTGGTTCTTGCTCAGGCCGAAGGTGCAGCCGGTGAGGGACTTTCCTGCTTCCTTCTCCCCCGCATCCTGCCCGACGGCACACGCAACATCTTCCGCATCCAGCGTCTGAAGAACAAGCTGGGGAACAAGTCCAACGCGTCGTCCGAGATCGAACTCGACGGCACCGTCGGCACCATGATCGGCGAACCGGGTCGTGGCGTGCGGACCATCATCGAAATGGTGTCCCAGACGCGACTCGACTGCATCCTCGGCAGCACGGCAGGTATGCGTCAGTCGGTCGCCGAAGCAGTGTGGCACGCACGGCACCGAAGCGCTTTCGGTGCCGTCCTTGCAGATCAGCCGGCGATGACGTCGGTGCTCGCCGATCTGGCTCTCGAATCCGAAGCCGCAACCATCACCGCACTGCGATTGGCTCGCGCGCAGGACGAGGACGCGGACGAGCAGGAAAAGGCGTTCCGCCGACTCGCGACGGCTGTTGCGAAGTACTGGATCTGCAAGCGCGGCCCGCACCACTCCTACGAGGCACTCGAATGCCTGGGCGGTAACGGTTACACCGAGGACTTCCCGCTTGCCCGTCGCTACCGTGAGCAGCCCGTCATGGCCGTGTGGGAGGGGTCGGGCAACGTCATCGCACTCGATGTCCTGCGCGCGATGACCCGTGAACCCGATTCCGTTGCCGCCTTCGACCACGAGGTCAACCTCGCTCGCGGCAACAACCCGGTCCTCGATCAGCACCTCGATCGGGTACGACGCCAACTCGGTGAGCTCGCCACGATGGCACCCGCCGACGCCCAGCTCCGCGCTCGGACCGTCGTCGAGGCAATGGCGTTGGCGCTGCAGGCTTCGCTCATGGTGCGCCACTCCCCGGCCGCCTCGCCCGATGCGTTCATTGCCGCTCGCCTCGGCGCCGACCGTGGTCACGAGTACGGAACTCTGCCTGTGGGAACAGATTTCGCGGGAATTCTCGCCAGAGCCTAAGGCTGCTCCCTCAGTACCCTGGTGACGGTGTGTACTGCCGGCGTCGGATTGTTCGGTCGCCATGCCATCGCGATTTTCAGCGTGGGCGTGGCCCCGGCGATCGGCAGGTACACGACCCCGTCCATGGACAGATGCGCCGTCGACTCCACGACGACGGCGATCCCGACCCCCGCTCCGACCATGGCCAACAGGCTGTACGGATCGGGGGCTTCGTGCGCGACGGTGGGCGTGAAACCTGCTGTGGTGCAGACGGACAACGTCGCATCGCGCACCACCGAGCCGTGCTCGGCGGGATACATCACGAATCGCTCGGTTGCCAGGTCTTCCGGTGACACCGAGTCCCTGGTACTGAGGTGATGCCTGGCGGGGACCGCGACCATCAAGGTTTCCTCGCGCACAGTGTGAGTCTCGAATCCGCGCGGAATGGGCAGGCCGACTATGCCCATGTCGAGTGTTCCGCGTCGGAGAGCGTCGAGCACCTCACCCGAGTACATCTGCGGCCGTAGGTCCAGTTCGATTCCCGGATGGGAGTCGGCCAGCGATCGTGTGAGGGCCGACAGCACCGTGTAGCCGCCCGTTCCGCCGAAACCCACCGTGACACGGCCTGTTTCCCCGGTCGACGCCGCTGATGCGATATCTCGTACGACGGCGATCTGCGCTTCGATGATTCGTGCGGGCGTGACCAAGGCTTCGCCGGCTGCGGTCAATTGCACTGATCTGGTGGTCCGGATAAACAGGTCGGTGCCGAGTTCGCGCTCGAGCGCCCGAATGGTCTGGCTGAGCGGGGACTGCCCGATGTGGAGTCGCTCGGCGGCCCGGCCGAAATGAAGTTCGTCGGCGACTGCGAGAAACGCGCGCAGCTGACGCAATTCCATGTCGCTCCTCCCGGGTTTCATTATGTGGTTCTTCCACATAAATGAGTCGAACTAAGTCTTGGACTCTACATGGATTTCGGACGATAGTGATTCACGCCTCACATTGCATCCCTTGGTGATGCCCGACGCGAGAATCAGGGAGAACCGTGGATCAACACCCAGGTCAAGACATCAATCCGCCTGAATACAACACCAAACAGGCACGCAAGGCCGGAATCACGGCGTTTGTCGGAACGACTATCGAGTGGTTCGACTTCTACATCTACGGAACCGCATCCGCCTTGGTGCTCGGCCCGCTGTTCTTCCCGGATGCGTCGCCGGCGGTGGGAACACTCGCAGCCTTCGCGACTTTTGCCGTGGGATTCGTGGCTCGTCCGGTCGGCGGAGTGGTGTTCGGTCATTTCGGAGACAAGTTCGGTCGCAAGAACGCCGTGATCATCACCCTCGCGCTCATGGGGTTGGGAACTGTCGGTGTCGGCCTCCTCCCTACGTACTCCCAGATCGGGATCTGGGCACCGATACTGCTTGTGGCACTGCGTGTTCTCCAGGGCATTGCCATGGGCGGCGAATGGGGTGGCGCCGTATTGATCGCCACCGAGTTCGCTCCCCCGAAGAAAAAGGTGCTCTACGGTGCGTTTGCGCAGCAGGGTTCACCGGTCGGCAACCTGCTCGCGACGCTGGCCTTCCTCGGCCTGACGTTGATGTCGGATTCCGTGTTCGAGTCGTGGGGTTGGCGTCTGCCGTTCCTCGGATCCGCAGCTTTGGTGATCGTCGCTCTCTACATCCGACTGCACATCTCCGAGACACCCGAGATGAAGAAGGCTGTTGCGGCACAGGAACGTACACGGATGCCGCTGGTCGAAGTGTTGCGTTCGCATCCCGTCGAACTTGCTCTCGGCGTCGGCGCTGTGGTTGCCGGTGTTGCCATCACGTACGTCAAGACAACCTTTGCGCTCTCCTGGGCGACAACGGATCTCGGCTTCGAGCGCAGTGACTTTCTCCTCGTGATCACCGTGGCACTGGTAGCCCAGGCGCTCGTACAGCCTTTCGGTGCTGTGCTGGCCACGCGGATCGATCCGTCGAAAGCGGTCCGTTGGATGCTGCTTCCGGAGATCGTGCTCCTACCACTGATGTTCGTGCTGGTTCAGACGGGCTCCGTGCCCTTGGCGATTCTGGGTATGGTCCTCGCGACGGCGCCTCACGCAATGTATTACGCCGCGTTGGCCGGCATCCTGGCGCAGGTTTTCCCCACCAATGTTCGGTATACCGGCATCTCTCTGTCGTACCAATTGTCGACAGCCGTATTTGCCGGAACGGCCCCGATGGTCAGCCAGTATCTGCTGACGCGAACCAACTCGATCTGGCCGGTCGTCGCTCTTGGGCTCGTGTATGTCGTTCTCTCCCTTGTCTGTATGACGGCACTGTTGCGCAGGAGTGCGCTGCACGCGCAAGGGCTGGAGTCGACGAGCTCCTCGAACATGACCGATGTTTCCACCCTGAAAGGCGTTGACCACTGATGAACTTTGCATACACCGACCCCGCTCTGACAGCGGTAGTGGACAGATGGACCGCCGGGGCGGACCGAGAGACGTTGAACGGATTGCTCGACCGACTGGGCCGAGATGCCGCCGGCCGTTTGTCCGAGCTTGCCGACATCGCAGACAAGAACCCGCCGGTGCTGCAGCAATTCGACAAGGCCGGTGACCGCGTCGACCGGATTTCCTATCACCCGGCCTACCTGGAACTGTGCCGGGCGGCGTACAACGAGTACGGCCTGTCCGCGATGTCGCACCGAAAAGGGTTGCACGGATGGGACTCCGTGCATCCGCCACTCGCGAAGTACCTCGCGTCGTACATCTTCGTGCAGGCCGAGTTCGGGCTGGCCTGCCCGGTTTCGATGACAGATGCTGCTGCGCGGACCCTGCGTATGTTCGGTGATCCGGCCGTGTTCTCGCCCTGGATCGACGCGTTGACGTCGACGGACCCCGAGCAGGCGAAGACGGGTGCGATGTTCATGACCGAGATTCAGGCAGGCACCGACATCGCCTGCACCGAAACACGCGCCGAGCGCGACGGTGACGGATGGGTTCTGACGGGCAAGAAGTGGTTCGCCTCCAACCCGGATGCCGATGTGATCATCACCCTCGCGAGATTCCCGGGCGGACAGGATGGTTCGACGCGTGGAGTTGGAATGTTCATGGTGCCCAAGACCGTGGGATCCGGCGAGCGCAACAACCTCACGATCGATCGTCTCAAGGACAAGCTGGGTACGCGTTCGATGCCGAGCGGCGAGGTGACGCTGAACCGCGCGCACGCACTCCAGGTCGGTGAACTCGATCGAGGGTTCCGCCAGATGGCGGAGATGGTCAACACGTCTCGCCTCTCCAATGCGATGCGTTCGAGCGCTCTCATGCGCCGAGCAGTCCGCGAAGCCGTCGAACATTCGAAGAGCCGAGTCGTGTTCGGTAAGAAGCTCTTCGACCAGCCGCTGATGCGGGCGACGCTTCTTCCCCTTGCACTCGATGCCGAAGCTTCGCTGGCACTGGTCGCGTACAGCGCGCAGTGTCTTCAGGCTGCAGACGGCGGAGACGATCAGGCGCGAGCACTGATCAGGGTGCTGACGCCGATCGCCAAACATTTTGTCTGTAAACGTGCGCGGGCGGTCACTGGTGAAGCTATGGAGGTGCGCGGTGGCAACGGTTACATCGAGGAATGGGTGAACGCGCGACTCGTGCGAGACGCCCATCTCGGCTCGATCTGGGAGGGCTCGAGCAATGTCATTGCGCTGGATGTACTTCGGTGCCTGCGCAAGTTCGGCTCACACCGCACCGTCGCGGCAGCGATGACGGATGTCCTGTCCACTGTCGGACCTGACTGTGACGCCGGGGCCGGAGTTCTGTTGCGGCGCTGGGAGGAACTGGCCGAGGAGGGAGATCGTCTGATCGCCGGATCTGACGATGCCGCCCAGGCCGTTAGTGCAAAGTATGCCGACGAGTTGGCTCGTACCGTCATGGCGACCCTGCTCTTCGACCTTGCGGATCACGGCATCCGAGAAGGTAACGGGTACCGGTCACTGCTGGTGGCGAACTCCTACCTGGCAGGTCTTGCCGGGAAGGTGCCGTCGGCTGCGCTCGGTAATCTCGACGTGATTACCGATGGCGGCGACGTGGAGTTGGATGACGCACGCGAGGTCGTCGCCGAGTTCCTCTCTGTGGCAGGAGTTCACCGGTGAATTCTTCCCAAGGCCCCGCTCCTCTCGCCGGTGTCCGCGTTCTCGATCTGTCGAAGATCCTTGCCGGACCGTACGCAACTATGTCGCTTGCCGATCTCGGGGCGGACGTCACCAAGATCGAGCACCCCGAGGGCGGCGACCCAACACGTTCGTGGGGGCCTCCCTTCGTCGGTGTCGATGCCGCCTACTATCTCGCGATCAACCGCGGCAAGAAGTCGGTGACGATCGATCTCAAGTCTGCCGAAGGACAGGAGATCATCCACCGCATGCTCGAAGAGACCGATGTGGTCGTGGAGAACTTCAAGCCGGGCAGTGGATTACAGAAGATCTTCGACTACCAGGCACTGTCCGAGCGATACCCACATCTGATCACCCTGCACATCTCTGCCTTCGGTGAAGAAGGGCCGTTGCGCGACGAACCGGGGTACGACATGATCGCGCAAGCCGCGGGTGGGCTCATGTCGCTCACCGGTGAACCGGGTGGCGCTCCGATGAAGTCCGGATTTGCGTTGGGGGACTTGGGTGCAGCGCTGTTCGGACTGGTCGGGGTGCTGGCTGCATTGGTCGAGCGGGGCCGGACCGGACGCGGACAGTACGTGACCACGTCGCTGTACGAGTGCCAACTCGCGATGCACGTGAACTGGGCGACCAGTTACTTCGCCACCGGTGAGCGCCCGACTGCGTTGGGCTCCGGCCATCCGAATCTTGCTCCGTATCAAGCATTTCCTGCCAGCGACGGGTACTTCGTCATCGCTGTCGGCAACGACGGGATGTGGACGTCGCTGTGCGAGGCAATCGGAAGGAGTGAACTGGTCACCGATCCGCGTTTCGTCCACAACCGCGACAGAGTGGAGAACCGCGAGAGTCTGGAACGAGAACTCACCAGCGCCTTCGCATCGGAGACCGTCGAACACTGGTGCGCTCTTCTCGCCGAACGCGCCGTACCGGTCTCACCGATCCGGCATCTCGACGAGATCTACTCCGATCCCCACACTGCCGCGCTCGGCATGGTCGGAACCGTCGACCATCCGACGCTCGGACCGCTGAAGCAAGTGGCCTTTCCGGTCAACTTCTCCGGCCAGAGGCCACGTCTGACGTCGGCGCCGCCCGTTCTCGGCGCCGACAACGACGAAGTCCTTGGTACCGCTCAGGCCAGCCCGCTCAACGCAGGCGGTGTGTTGTCGTCGCGCCAAGCGATGGCCTCGGCAAGCGTCGTGAGGTCGTAGTCCGGTCCGCTGACGCCGACGGTGAAGAGCGAGACACCGTCGGCGACCAGGTCAGCAGCATTCTCGAGCCCAGGCCACGGAACCGAGTGCTCTACTTCCAGCGGGTTCCGGCCTACGTCGGCGCAATGGTCGGAGAGGATGCCTGACTTGCGCAGGTGTGTCTCGCGGTCACCGAAGCTGTGCCAGACGTCGGCGTACTCGGCGACCAGGCGCAGGGTCTTCTTCTCGCCGCCACCGCCGATGAGGACCGGGATGTTGCGCGTCGGCGGCGGGTTGCCCTTCGCCAGGCGGCCCGTGATGCGGGGGAGGTATTCGCCCAGCAGTTTCAGCCGTGAACCGGGAGTGCCGAAGTCGTATCCGAACTGGTCGTAGTCCTTCTCGAACCAGCCGGCACCGATGCCGAGGATCAGGCGCCCACCGCTGATGTGGTCGACGGTTCGCGCCATGTCGGCGAGCAGATCCGGATTGCGGTAGCCACCACCGGTGACCAGGGCGCCGATTTCGACGCGTTCGGTCTGCTCGGCCCAGGCGCCGAGCATGGTCCAGCATTCGAAGTGGGCGCCGTCGGGATCGCCGGTCAACGGGTAGAAGTGGTCCCAGTTGAAGACGATGTCCACCCCGGCGTCCTCGGACCGCAAGACGGCGTCGCGTATCAACCCGTAATCGGGTGCGTGCTGGGGTTGGAGTTGAACACCGATGCGTACCGGACGAGTCATGCCACGCTCCTGACGAGAGGAATGGTTGTCTTCTCCCATCATGGCCGGGTGTGCGCGGTACCGCTACCGCCGCCGTCGGTGACGGGTATGCCCGCTCTTGTACCCACCCCTTTTCGAGCGAACGGTACTTTCGGCGCCTTAGATCGACTGAACGTGCCGTTCGCTCAAAAAAGGGGGGCAGGCAAAAAGGGGGGCGGGCAGAAACAGGGGGCGGGCAAAAACAGGGGGCGGGTAAAAACAGGGGCGGGCAAAAACAGGGGGCAGGCAAAAACAGGGGTGGTCTGCCCACAGCAGACAGGCGGGGCCGCGGCACTGCCGCGCCGGTAGGAATGGATTCATGACTACTGAAGCGCCGACCGATACCGGCTACCGTGACCTGTTGACAGACAGGCTCTTCCGACAGCGAACCATTCTGCTCACCGGCGAGGTCAACGACGCCATGGCCGAACGTGTGTGTTCGGAACTGGTGCTCCTCGCCACCACCGACCCCAAGCGCGACATCGTGCTCTACATCAATTCACCCGGCGGATCGGTGTTTGCCGGCCTGGCCATCTACGACACGATGAAGCTCATCCCCAACGACGTCGTGACGGTCGCGATGGGCTTCGCCGCCAGCATGGGCCAGGTGCTTCTCTGCTCCGGCACCCACGGCAAGCGAATCAGCCTGGCGCACAGCCGCATCATGATGCACCAACCTTCGGCAGGTATCGGTGGCACTGCGGTGGACATTGCGATCCAGGCCGAGAGCCTCGAGCTGATGAAGCGTCAATCGCAGGAAATCCTCGCCGCCGAAACAGGCCGGACCGTCGAAGAGATCGAGACCGACAGCGATCGGGATCGCTGGTTCACCGCCGAGCAGGCGCGTGAGTACGGAATCGTCGACCGCGTCGTGACGTCCTTCGCCGAGATCGCACCGCAAGCCACCTTCCCCAAGATCGGATTGTGACGTCATGTCCCAGTACACGATTCCCAGTGTCATCGAGCGAACACCAACGGGTGAGCGATCTTTCGACATCTTCAGCAGGCTGCTCAACGAACGCATCGTCTTTCTCGGCACAGAGATCGACGACGGCGTCGCCAACGTCGTGATGGCTCAGATGCTGCATCTGCAAGCCGACAACCCGGATCGCGAAATCGGTTTGTACATCAACTCTCCCGGCGGTTCCACCACGGCGATGCTCGCGATCTACGACACCATGCAGTTCTTGAAACCGACGATTTCGACGTACTGCATGGGTCAAGCGGCTTCGGCTGCTGCAGTGCTTCTGGCCGCAGGTACTCCGGGCCATCGGCATGTTCTTGCCCATTCGCGGGTGCTGCTGCATCAACCGTCGACGCAAGGTAGCGGCACCATCTCGGACCTCGCGCTTCAAGCAGCCGAGATCCTGAGAATCCGGGAGCAGACCGAGGCGATTCTGAGTAAGCACACCGGTCAGAGCGTCGAGCGGCTCCGTAAGGACACCGATCGCGACAGGATCTTCACTGCCGACGACGCTATCTCCTACGGACTGGCTGACACCCTCATCGAAGGGAACTGATCAGGCTGCCATCAGGACGGGACCGGAGATCGGGGCGGGAGAATGTCCGAAGGTGAGGGAGTTGAGCGCAACGATCCTGTTGCCCGCTCGGAACAGCAGGTGCTCGAGCGGCATCCCGAGCGCTTCGCAGATGGCGCGCAGAATTTCCGACGACGGTTCCTTCTTGCCCCGTTCGATCTCGGAGAGGTACTGCTTCGACATCCCGACCTTTGCGGCTACGTCGTCGAGAGTTCGGTCCTGATCGCGTCTGACCTCCCGCAGCACTCGTCCGTAGGCTTCACGAATCAGCGGGGGTTTGCGCACGGCGACAGCCGGATCGGGGAGTTCCGACTCACCCTTGACCAGGACCAGTCTGCGCGGCGCATCCATAGGCCGAGTATTCCAGCCGACCGGTTCGCACACCACCCGGTTCACCGAGGGCTGACATCTAGTCCGTTCGAACACCACCAGCAAGAAACATCGCTCGAAGAACGAAGGTCGCCTCGGGTCCGATGATCTCACCGACCAGGCTCGTATAGCGGTCGACGAACTCGGGCCCGTGGGAGGCCTCGTCGGAAGTGGGGTCGCCGAGGTGGTGCGCAAGTTCGTGCAAGACAACGAATTCGCGTAGCGCCCACCGGCCGTCACGGTCGTCCGGGACGGCGATGACGTCGTTCGAGTAGTGAGCGGCGGCATTGCCGGCGCGGGAGCGTACGGACACCGGAATGGTTGCGCGAGGCCAGGTCGCGAGTACCCAGTTCAGCCCGAGTAGCTGATCGCAGTACGCCTGGACCGACTCCACGGAACCGAATTTGCGCTCGACCGGCAACGTGATGGTGGAACCCATGACCTCGACGCTCCGAAGTCCGCGCTCGTCGGCGCGATCGAACATGGTGCGCACCAACGTCTCTGCCTCGTAGACGGCGCTCCGCTGCGTATCCCTCACGAGTCGAGCTGCCCGCGCACCCCGCCGATCTCCGGCAGGTTTCCCAGACGTGCGGAGCGCGCCGCCCGATCACCCGCTCGTCGAGCATGCGAGGAGTGCCCGGCACTCGTGCGACCACCGCCCCGCCACGTCCCACGTGCCTGGGAGTTGGACGAGTAGTAGTCCTTGAGCTCGATTTCCTTGTTGCGCAGCACGAGTGCGGTTTCCGAAGACGACGTGGCAGATTCTGCGATCGCCGCCTTCTCCGTCTCCTGCTTCGTCTCGGCCAACCGAGCGCCGATGCGGGACGCGTACGCCATCTGGAAGTTCAGGCGCGCCGTCACTCCGGCCACCGGCTTGCGGACCTGCGTGTTGACGCGTCGTCGTCCACGAGTTTCGACGACGGTCCGCACGGATGTTTCGCCGCGGTACGCCCCGGAGCGCACGTACGCGTCGGAGTCACGGACCATCTGGAAGAGCAGGCTCGAGTACAGCGCTTCGCACACGTCGATGTCACCGGCGAAGCCGTAGGCGTAGATGACGGCCGACGTCTGCGCGATGTCGCACTGTACGTCGTTGGCAGCGGCGATCGCGATGAACAACTGGGCGTACGTTCGCAGCCCGCGCTTGCCCGGTTCGCCGATGGTGATGAGCCGCTGAGTGGGTGTCGCACGTTTTTCCGAGGACGCGGTGTGCGCCCGCGCGACCGCCAGGTCGATCGCGGAACCGGTGGCCAACCGCTGCGCGGCGGCCATGAAGGCTTCACCTTCGTGTGGATTGTCGGTGGACTCCGCTTGGCGAAGCAGCGCACCGATGCGGGTCAGCATCTTCTCCGAACTCACCGTGAAAGACTACGCTCGCGCGCCGACACGGACGTTTATGCTGCTAGCGCACACGCTCACCCTCAACTTGGATCGTCCGGCACGTTCCTGCCGGTAGAAGGGATCAACCCCGTCATGGCTTCAGTGACTTTCGAGAGCACCACCTGCCTGTTCCCCGGATCGAACACCCCGGCAGTGGACAAGCTCGACCTCGAGATCGAGGACGGCGAGTTCCTCGTCCTCGTCGGACCCTCCGGCTGCGGAAAGTCGACCACCCTGCGCATGCTCGCCGGGCTCGAAGACGTCCACAGCGGGCGCATCCTCATCGGCGACCGCGACGTCACCGGTCAGGAACCGAAAGAGCGCGACATCGCGATGGTCTTCCAGAACTACGCGCTGTACCCGCACATGTCGGTGGCCGAGAACATGGGTTTTGCGCTCAAGCTCGCCGGAACCAACAAGACGGAGATCCGCGCCCGCGTCGAAGAGGTCGCGAAGATGCTCGATCTCGAGCCGTACCTCGACCGCAAGCCCAAGGCGCTGTCCGGTGGCCAGCGTCAGCGAGTGGCGATGGGCCGCGCCATCGTCCGCCAGCCGCAGGTCTTCCTCATGGACGAGCCCCTCTCGAACCTCGACGCGAAACTCCGTGTTCAGACACGCACGCAGATCGCTCAGCTGCAACGACGCCTCGCGACGACGATGGTCTACGTGACCCACGACCAGGTCGAGGCCATGACGATGGGTGACCGCGTCGCAGTCCTCGAAAAGGGAATCCTGCAGCAGTGCGCCTCGCCGCGCGAGCTCTACAACAAGCCGAAGAACGTCTTCGTCGCCGGCTTCATGGGTTCACCCGCGATGAACCTGTTCACCCTCCCCGTCGTCGACGGCGGCGTCGCATTCGGTGACGGGATCGTTCCGGTTCCGCGCGAGACGATGAACGGTGTCGTCGAAACCGAGGTTGTTCTGGGTATTCGCCCCGAGCACCTCGAGATCGCCGCCGAAGGCCTGCCGATGGAGGTCGACGTCGTCGAGGAACTCGGTTCCGACGCCTACGTCTACGGACGCACCACGATCGGCGGACGGTTGCAGCAGATCGTTTCGCGTGGTGACTGGCGCAACCCGCCGCAGAAGGGCGAGCGAGTCAACCTGCGCGTCGACCCTGAGAAGGTGCACATTTTTGCCACCACCGACGGGCGTCGCCTGGGTTAGGCGGACCTGTCAAACGACACATGACCGATTCAGGTTCGGCGTAATACCCACAAGTAGGGGTGTCTCGTGCCACAGTAGGGGCCGATGCCGGGAGCCGGCACCCATGGCGCATGCCGTGAGCCGGCTCTCGGTGACCGTCTATTTGTCATACACATACGGGGAGCGAATCCATGGTTCTGAACTCGAAGGCGATGCGCCGCGCTGCAATTGCAGCCACGGCAGCGTCCATGCTGGTACTGGCAGGCTGCTCGTCCGATTCGGACAAGGACAGCGGAACCAGCACCACGGCCGCATCCGGGGGATCGTCCTCGAGCGAAGGCCGCGGACCCATCACGATCGTCGAGGGGCAGGATGCCCTGAACGAGGCGCTCGAAAACATCATCACCGACTGGAATGCGGAGCATCCGGACGAGAAGGTCACGCTCAAGCCGCTGGCCAAGGAAGCCAACGCGCAGGTCGACGACATCACCCAGCGCATGCAGGCCAAGAGCGACGAGTACGACCTCATCGGCGTCGACGTCGTCAACACCGCTCAGTTCGCCGCAAACGGCTGGCTGCTGCCGCTCGAGGGTGACCTCGCGATCGACGAGTCCGGCCTCCTGCCGTCGACCGTCGCTTCGGGCACCTACAACGGCAAGCTCTACGCAGCGCCGAAGAACACCAACGCCGCGTTCCTGTACTACCGCAAGGACCTCGTCGAGAAGGCTCCCACCACGTGGGCCGAGCTCAAGGAAAACTGCCCGAAGGCTGTCGAAGCCGGCATCTCCTGCTACATCGGTCAGTTCAAGAACTACGAGGGCCTGACGGTCAACACCACCGAGATCACCAACGCTTTCGACGGCCCGTGGGTCGGCCCGGACGGACTCACCCCGGCCATCGACGACAAGACGAAGGCAGGCGTTCAGTCGATCGTCGACAACTTCGCCGACAACACCATCCCGCAGGAAGCACTGACCTACTCCGAGGGCGAGTCGCAGACCGCGTTCGGTGACGGCAAGGCACTCTTCATGCGCACGTGGTCCGGCTTCTCGGTCGACGGTGAGAAGACCTCGGTTGCCGGCAAGTACGGCTACACCGTTCTTCCGGGTGTCGACGGACCGGGCGCTTCGACCGTCGGCGGCTACAACGTCGGCATCAGCGCGTACTCCGACGCGCCGGCAACGGCTCGTGACTTCCTCGAGTTCATGCAGACCAAGAAGTCGCAGACGTACTTCACCGAGGTCGGCGGCGCACCCGTCCTCTCGGCTGTCTACGACGACCCGGCAGTGCTCGCCCAGTTCCCGTACTTCGCGACCCTGAAGGAAGCACTCGCTACCGCTCAGCCGCGCCCCGTCACGCCGTACTACACGCAGGTGTCGAAGTCGATCTCCGACAACACCTACGCTGCTATTCGCGGCGAGAAGACCGTCGAGCAGGCTTTGGCGGACACCAAGGCCGGCATCGAAACCGCCGGTAACTGATCTACCAGGAGCAATAAGCAATGGCAGAACCGCAGGATCCTTCCGCGGCTGTGCCTACCAACCCCACGGTCGGGGCCGGTTCAACCGGTCCCGACCGTTCGGGCGTTGGTGGGAGACACCGTGCACCGGAACCGCTAGAAGAGCCGTCGGCATCCGAGGCAGCAGGGACATCCCTGACCAAGGTTCTGCCTGACCTTGCAGCTACTCCACCCCCACCGACCTCGCCCCCGCCCCCGCCTGCGTCGGCCGACAAGCCGAAGAAGCGTCGACGAGTTCCGGTGTGGGCGTTCGTCGCACCGTCGCTGATCGTTCTCGCCGTCATCATTCTGTATCCGCTCGGACGAGCGATCTGGATGTCGATGCACAGCGACGGCAAGAAGCTCGACCCCGAGACCGGCATGTTCGTCACCGGTCAGTTCACGTGGTTCGAGAACTACAAGAACTGGATCACCCAGTCCTGCAACACCGCCAACGGCTCGATTCCCTGCCCGCCCGGCACGCTCGGATCGCAGTTCTGGCAGTCGATCGGAAATACGTTCGGCTTCACCGTCGTCACCGTTCTGCTCGAGACGGTGATCGGTCTGTCGATGGCGCTGATCATGGCCAAGACGTTCCGCGGCCGCGGTTTGCTCCGCGCCTCCGTGCTGATTCCCTGGGCCATCCCCACCGCCGTCACCGCTAAGCTCTGGTTCTTCATCTTCGCCAACGACGGCATTGCCAACAAGATCCTCGGCACCAACATCCTGTGGACGGCGGATCCCTGGCCGGCACGATTCGCGATCGTCGTCGCCGACGTCTGGAAGACCGCGCCGTTCATGGCGTTGCTGATTCTCGCGGGTCTGCAGATGATTCCCGCCGACGTCTACGAGGCCGCCAAGGTCGACGGCGCGACGGCCTGGCAGCGATTCCGCATGATCACGCTTCCGCTGGTCAAGCCCGCACTCATGGTGGCGGTGCTCTTCCGCACGATGGACGCGCTGCGCATGTACGACCTGCCCGCGATCATGATGGGATCCAATCCCGCCACCTCCACCATCTCGGTTCTGGTGGTCGATCAGATGCGCGTCGGCGCCAATTCGGCGTCGGCCCTGTCCACCATCACGTTCCTCATCATCTTCGCTGTGGCCTTCATCCTGGTCCGATTCCTCGGAGCCAATGCGGTCAGCACGCAGGAAAAGCAGCGGAAGGGGGAGCCGGTATGAACAAGGCACTACGCGGCAAGATCGGCACCTACATCGGCGTCGTACTGATCATCGTGTGGGGACTCGCTCCCTGCTACTGGATGATCGTGACGGCGTTGCGCGACCCGGCGGACACGTTCTCGACGTCGCTGTGGCCCACCAATCTCACGCTGTCCAACTTCACCGCGGCGCTCGATCCCGACGCGAAGGTGAACTTCACCCGGGCACTGATGAACAGCCTCATCATCGCGGGTGCGACCACGCTGATCGCCTTGGTCATCGGTGTGTTCACGGCGTACGCGCTCTCGCGATTCGATTTCCGTGGCAAATACTTCGTCACCGGAATCATCCTCGGCGCGTCCATGTTTCCGGTCGTCGCCCTCGTGACCCCGCTGTTCCAGTTGTTCACCGACATCGGCTGGATCGGCAGCTACAAAGCGCTGATCATCCCGAACATCTCGTTCGTGCTGCCGCTGACGGTCTACACGCTGACGTCGTTCTTCTCCGAACTTCCGTGGGAGCTCGAAGAAGCGGCGCGTATCGACGGCGCCACCCGTGGCCAGGCCTTCCGTCTGATCATGCTGCCGCTCGCCGCGCCGGCACTGTTCACCACCGCGATTTTGGCTTTCATCGCAACGGTCAACGAGTACCTGCTTTCGCTGCAACTCTCGAGTGACAAAACCGCGCCCGTCACGGTGGCGATGGCCAAATTCTCCGGAACCGACCCATTCGTCACGCCGTACACCTCGATCATGGCCGGCGGAACCCTTGTGATGATCCCGCTGGTCATCATGGTTCTCATCTTCCAGCGACGCATCATCGCCGGTCTGACCGCAGGCGGCGTCAAGTCGTGATGCGCGCCTGCGCGCGGTTTCGATGAGGCGGGCTTCGCGCGCCCAGCGCATGGAGCTGATTGCCGGCTTCATCTCGGTCTTCGCCCTCATGGCGTTGATCGGCGCTGTGGTCGCGATCGTCAAGGGCGACCCCGGCGTGATGCCGTCTTTGGTGCTGCTCGGTTGCGTCGTCGCTCTCGGGCTGGCGTTCCGCGGATATCGGAACGCGGTCCGAGCAGAACGTCGCGAGTAGCCAGCCCGGTAGGGTGACATTTCGGTATCGCAGTTGCCGGGAGTTATCTGATCGAGATATCACCCTGGTGGAATGGTGCCGGTAAGTCCGGATCCACGACCGGGAGTGTTGAGTGAGTCCATCGAACAGATCGAGTGCGACGGGTGGCGATCAGTCGTCGGCTCGATCGGGCAAGTCGGCTAATTCCCCACGGTCGAGCAAGTCGGCCAAGCCGGAGAAGAAGCAGCGCTCCAAGTGGCGGTACGTCCGGCGGACCATCTACGTTCTCGTGCTCCTGATGATCATCGTGCCTGCGTCGGTTTTTGCTGTCGCGTACAGCCGGACCGATGTCCCGCGCCCCTCGGACATGCAGACCAATCAGGTGTCCACCATCTACATGGCCGACGGCACGACCGTGCTCGGCAAGGTGGTGCCGGCGGAGGGAAACCGCACCGAGGTCGCGTTGTCGGCCATCCCGATTCACGTCCGCGATTCGGTGCTCTCGGCGGAGGATCGCAACTTCTACACCAACCCCGGCTTCTCGATCTCCGGATTTGCTCGCGCTGCCCGAGACAACGTGATGGGCAAGGAAAGCGCCGGCGGTGGCTCGACGATCACTCAGCAATACGTGAAGAACGTCTTGGTCGGTGACAAGCGCAGTATCGACAGGAAGCTGCGTGAGCTTGTCATCTCCGCCAAGATGGCGCGCGAATGGTCCAAGGACGACATTCTTGCCGCGTATCTCAACACCATCTACTTCGGTCGCGGTGCCTACGGCATCGCCGCCGCGTCGAACGCGTACTTCGACAAGCCGGTCAGTGAGCTGAGCGTCGAGGAAGGCGCAGTTCTCGCTTCCGTCATCCAGAGCCCGTCGTTCCTGGACCCCGAGACCAATCTGTCCGCGCTGCAAGCGCGCTGGGACTACGTTCTCAACGGCATGGTGGAACTGGGCAGCCTGACCAAGACGGATCGCGACGCGATGCAGTTCCCGGCTGTCGCCCCCGCCAATCGGCCGACCGATCTGAACCAGGCGCCCGGACCCGAAGGCCACATCAAGACTCAGGTACTCAAGGAACTGGCCGAGGCCGGTATCAGCGACCAGACGCTGAACACCGCTGGTCTGCAAATCACGACAACCATCGACCCGGTTGCGCAGGAAGCTGCGCTGGGCGCCGTCAAGCGGAATCTCGAGGGCGAGCCCGAAGACCTGCGGACCGCAGTAGTGTCCATCGACCCCAAGACCGGTGGCGTCGACGCCTATTACGGCGGTGACGACGGAGCGGGATTCGACTACGCCCAGGCGCCGCTGCAGACCGGTTCAGCGTTCAAGGTCTTCGGCCTGGTCGCAGCATTGATGGAAGACATTCCGCTGTCCGCACGGTTCGACAGTTCACCGCTCACGATCAACGGTGTGACCATCGGAAACGTCGGCGGCGAATCCTGTGGTCGATGCACCATCGCCGAGGCACTCAAGCGTTCGCTGAACACCAGCTTCTACCGGTTGATGCTCTCGATGGAGAACGGTGCCCAGAAGATCGCCGACGCCGCCCATCTGGCCGGCATCCCCGAACAGATTCCCGGACTCGACTACCCGACGCTCACACAGGAGGGTGGCCCGCCGGAGAACGGAATCGTGCTCGGCCAGTATCAGTCTCGTGTTATCGACATGGCATCCGCGTACGCGACGCTCGCCAACTCCGGTGTGTACCAGCAGCCGCACTTCATCCAGAAGGTCGTGACGGCCGAAGGTGAAGTCCTGCTCGATCGCCCGGTCTCTCCCGGTGAGCGTCGTCTCGATGCTGCCGTTGCCGACAACATCACGCAGGCAATGCTGCCGATCGCGTCGTACTCGAACGGTCACGCGCTCGCCGGTGGACGCCCGTCTGCTGCCAAGACCGGCACCGCGCAGTTGGGTGACACGGGGCAGAACAAGGATGCGTGGATGGTCGGTTACACGCCGTCGCTGTCCACCGCGGTGTGGATCGGAACTTCCGACGCGCAGGCCATCACCAACTCCTACGGCGGCTTGATCTACGGCTCCGGAGTGCCTGCGGACATTTGGAAGAGCACGATGGACGGCGCGTTGAAGGGCTCCGACTGGGAGAGCTTCCCGTGGCCCGATCCCATCGGCGGGCAGGCCGGCGTTCCCGCCAACTCCGGTGTGACCTCGGGTGATGGGACGGGCACACCCACGACGGGCGCGGCCGCTCCCCCAGCGCCCATCGAGGTGCCCGGCCTGCCGCCGATCGAAGTGCCGCAGCTTCCCCAGTTGCCGCGTCAGATCGAGATCTTGCCTGGCATCGTCATCCCGCTACCGGGCTGAGCCGCAGCGCTCGATTTCCGGCTCTCAGGCCTGATCGTCGAAGAGGCCGAGCTGGGTCGGCGCTGCATCCTTGGCGGGAAGTACAACGACGCGCAGTCCGCGCCTGAGGTTGCGGATCGCGTGCGTCCACGCGCGCTTTTCGCCCGCGCACAGGTCGGTGTCGTCGTCCTTGCGCCGGATGGACTCGGTCAACGCCTCGTGCCAGGCCGTCTCCTGCTCCTGGCTGATCCTCAGGTAGTCGAGAATGGTGTCGCGGTCGTGCTCACAGATCACGGCAACCTCTTCGGCGCTGAGCTCGCCCGTTCCGTCCGCGTCGAGTTCGAGGAGCGCCATGAGCGCCGGAGGAAATTCGTGGCACTCGTGTGATTCGTATTCGGCACCGGGATCTTCGTGCTCGGAGGCCATCCCGTCGTTGAAGGCGGTGTCTCCGGTAGCGCGAATGGGTTGCCCGCCCAGTTCTTCGGCGAGTTCGTCCGATGCTTCGGCCAATTCGGCGAACGAGCGCAGAGCCCGGAGGAGGTGCTCGGCGACGAAGGGTGCGCCGTCCACCCGCACAGCGCCCAGCACACTCTGCTCGACGAGAATGAGTTTGATGGTCGGCCACTGCCGATTGAGCTGGGCGAGAACAACAGCAGCGTTATCGAGGTTCTCCACCGAATGCACGACCCGCGAGAACACCTCCACGTACTCGTCGTCCTCGAGGACACGAACATAGGTGACCTGCTCACCGCGGACGAGCGGGATGTCGCCGTCGTCGTCACGCTTGGGTGGATGGCCGAGAAGGCGTTCGACGGCCCCGTCGACCAGGATCCGCAGCATGTCACCCGAACCCGAGGGAGCGTGCGACGGCGTCGTGGCGAACGCCGGCGTCGACTCGCGTCCACTGGTGCTGGCACGCAGGAATGACGGGTGCGCAATGCTCCACATCTCGCGGAAGACACGCAACACCTTTGTCACCAGTTCCTCGGGACGAGTGCGGTCGACGTCGATGTAGAAGGACATGGACCCGTTGCCCTCGGGCTCGTGCTCGCACAGATCGGGAGCGCTGAACCCCATGTCGAGCAGCGCTGAATGGTCTTCCGGTTCGAGCATCCGCAGTGGATGCAGAAACCTGTTGGAAGGGACTTCACAGCGCACGGAGGTCTGGTTCCACGCGAAGAACTGGATGCACGCGGGTGCGTCTGCCAGTTCGTCCATGCTGTCGTAATGCGACTCCACCACGAGAGTGTCGTCGTCCTCCATCACGGAGATGTAGCGAGCGAGATGAGTCTCGAAAGTAGTCCAGGCACTCAGGATTTCCAGATCGAAAGTATTGTCCGACATCGTCGCTCCTCTGGTCCGGGGGGCGCATGGGGCCCTACCGACGACTCGCCGAAACCCCTGCTTTTCAAACCCCGCCTACGACGGTAGTCCCGGGGTCCGACAGTGACAGTGTTCGTAGGATCCGAAGTGACGATGTTCGTAGTCAGGGGATTATCTTCCGAGCCTGCAGATTGGCGAAGATGTCGAGGAACATCGCTTCGGTGTCGACGTGGCGGTGAAATCCGAACCGCCGAGCTTTCGATCCGTCAGCGAAAAAGTCGTAGTCCCATCCGAATACGAAGTCACCGAACCCCCAGGACGAGACATCGGAATACGGGGTCCGAGCAAGTTGGTGTTCCTCGACGAGTTCATCCCACACCGACTCCTTGTCCGCCATTGCGACATCGAGGGACATCGGGAGCGGAGGTGCGGCGTCCATGTCGAAGAAGGCTGCGATCTTCGGCCACATCTCCTGCCAGCGAAACAGGTCGCCGTTGTTGATGTTGAACGCCTGATTTGCGCACTCGGGATTGGTCGCGGCCCAGACCGTTGCCTCGGCCAGGAGTCCGGCGTCGGTCATCTCGATCAAGCTGGTGTACGCGCCGGGTTTGCCGGGGAATCGGAGTGGGACACCCAGTTTCTTCGAGATGGTTGCGTAGACGGCGATGACCATCGCGAGGTTCATCGGGTTGCCCAATCCGAATCCGGAGACGACCGAGGGTCTGATCGCCGACCACGTCCACGACTTGCCGAGCTGCCTGCGTTCGAGGAACTGCTGTTGGTCGACGTTGAACTCGGGTGGCATGTGCGGTGGATCGCTCTCGCGGGCCGGAGTTTTGAACGGTCCGAGATGTGCCCCGTAAACCTTGTAGCCCTGCATCAGGCTGACGTGCTCGAGTCCGCCGGCAACGGGTTCGATGGCGTCGAGAGTGTTGACCAGCATCGCCAAGTTGGGCGGAACCAGCTCGGCCCATGTCGGGCGGTCTTGATAGGCGGCGTAGAAGACGTGGGTGACGTCGTCCAGTCCGCTCAGTGCCGCTGCAGTCCGGGAAGGATCGAGCAGGTCGACTGCGATGTGTTCGACCCGGTCGGTGTTCGTGCCGCCTCGGCGCGAGAGTCCGATGATCTTCCATTCGCCGGTTGATTCGAGGTGATCGATCAAGTTCCCACCGATCACACCTCGGGCTCCGACCACGAGTGCGACTTTATTGTGATGCACCATTTCAGCCTCCCATTGGAATATCGCGATGTTGCGATATAGGGAGTGAACCATATATATCGGCATTTCGCGATCTAGCGGTATGATCTCGAGCATGGAAGACGCAACAACCGAGTGGGAAACGGCGTTCAAGGCGCTGGCCAACCCGATGCGTGTACAAATCCTGCAGTGGTTGAAAGACCCCGGGAGCTTTCCCCCTCAGCTCGAGCCTGCCGAGGAGGTCGGAGTGTGCCTCAAGCACATACAAGCGAGGGCGAAGGTGTCGCAATCGACTGCGTCTCAGTACATGGCCGCACTCCAGGCCGCGGATCTGGTCACCACCACACGAATCGGCCAGTGGAGGCATTACAAACGAAACGAGCAACAGATCGAGAAGCTTGCTGCATTCATCAGGCAGGGCTTGTAGGTACCAGCACCTGACCGATCCCTCTGGAACCGCGGACGTTGTGGCAAAACCTCACATCGCCGGAGCCGTCGGTATGTGCATTGTGGTCGTTTCTCGGGTTGCTCGCGGTCCTTACGCTCGGCAGAGGAGTCCGGCGAGGAGAGGCATGCGATGAGTCGTGAGAGCTGGGTGGGCCGTGATGCCCGATCCATCGCCGAAGCCGTGCGGTCGGGTCAGGCGTCGGCGCGGACCGTCGTCGAAGATCATCTCGCACGGGTCGACGAATGCAACGGCGAACTCAACGCACTGGTCACCGTGTGCGCCGAGGAGTCTCTGGCGGCCGCGGACGACCTGGACGAGCGTCGCCTTCTCGGCGAGGCACTCGGCTCCCTTGCCGGGGTTCCGTTCACGGTCAAGGACTTGATCGCCACCGCCGGCGTGCGTACCACCGCGGGTTCTCGCACTCTGGCGGACAACGTCCCGGCCGTCGACGCCCCGGCCGTCGCCGCGTTCAAGGCTGCCGGCGCAATCCTGATCGGCAAGACCAACACCCCGGAATTCGGCGCGTGCGGCCTGACTCGCAACGAATTGTTCGGAACCACGGCCAGCCCGGTGCGACCGGACGGCGTCGTCCGGTCCCCCGGCGGATCGAGTGGCGGCGAGTCCGCGTCGGTTGCTGCCGGAATGAGCGTGCTCGGACTCGGTACGGATTTTGGTGGTTCGGTGCGTTGGCCCGCCCACTGCACCGGGCTCACTTCGGTTCGCCCGACGCTCGGCCGTATCGACCCTGAAGGGCAATACCCCGGCGTGCTTTCGGATGGACGGGTACTCGCCAATCCTGCGACGATGCACGGCACGATCCAGACCATCGGCCCACTGGCCCGCAACCTCGGTGATGCGACGCTTGCGCTGCGCGTCCTGTCGAAGCCGCATCTCGCGTGGACCGAGCCGGAGTCGGTCGACGTCGAACACCTCGACATCCGCTGGGCACCCGGCGAGGGAACCATGCCTGTCGACGAAGAAATCCTGGCGGCGGTTCGCTCGGCGGCGAACAGTCTGGATGCGAGCGAGTACGACGGTCTGGCTCTGCCGCGGGCTAACGTACTGTTCGGCGCGTTGCGATCGGTCGAGACTCACGCGGACATCCACTCTCTCGCAGCAGGTTCAGTGCACTCTTTCGACGCGGACATCACCGCCATGCTTGCGGCAGGCCATGATCGGAGTTCCGCCGAGGTGGAAGCGCTGTGGGCGGATCGCGCGGTGTTGATCACCGACTTCCTCGGCGAGGTGGGCGACGTCCTGATTCTGCCGGTTGCGTCGGTGCTCGCTCCGCCGCTCGGTGTGGAGAGCTTCGAGGTGGGCGGTCGCGAACTCACGTGGATGGACGCGCTCGCGAGTTGCCGGGCGATCAGTGTGCTCGGCCTTCCGTCGGTCGTGGTTCCGGTAGGACTCTCCCGCAATGGTTTACCGGTCGGAGTGCAAGTGGTGGCGCGGCCGTTCCACGAGCACGTTGCGCTGTCCGTGGCGGCGCGAATCACGTCGAACGCGCAAGCTTTAGTCTGACTTCCATCTTTCGGTTTCGGCTGCGAAACGTGTTGCGTACGAGTCGGCCAGGTCGTGAAGCGTGGTGACGCAGTCGCCGTAGTACGTGGGTGCATGCATGGTAGCCAGAATCCGCGGCTCGAGGTCGGCCAGGGCGCGGATCGTGGGTTCGAGATCCGGGGTGAGGCAGGTGGCGTGGCCCAAGTCCTCGGCTTCCAAAGCGGGACCGACGATTTCGTGCTCGGTAGTCGCGGGGTGGTGCCCGAACGCTGTGAAGAGGTCTCCGCAGAACAGCGTGGACGTCGTCTCCTCGAACATCAGGCCCGCGTCCCAACCGTGCGGGACGTGTGGGGTGTCGATGTGCCGGACTCGGCGGCTGCCGGTTTCCAGTACGTCGCCGTCCTGCAAGGGAAGTGGCGCCCGATCGGCCAGGTCGTTGACCTGAACGAAACACCCCATCGCGCCGTGCGCCACTTGTGCTTCGGGGGCCGCCGCAAGCCAGGAGTTCATGGACCCGCACTCGTCGGCCTCGACGTGACCGAACGTGATCCATTTCAGACGGTCGATGTCGATCAGCGTGGAGAGTGCGTCGGAAGCCGAGGTGAACAACGCTCGCTGCCCGGTGTGGAAGAGCAAGGGTTCCTCGCCGTCGACGAGAAACTGGTTCATCGTGAGGTTCGCTTCGTCCACGAAGGTCGACAGTCGGTAGATGTCCGGCGCGATTTCGGTGATCGTGGTGGTCATCGCTGTGCTCCGATCAGGGCAGTTGTGCACGTCAATCTGTCTTCTCCAGCCTTCTCGCCGCCCCGCGCCTGCACAAGGCTCTGGAATAGTGGAGGCGTGTTCGTACTACTGCTGACAGGCCCGCCGGGCGCGGGGAAGAGTTCCGTGCTGACCGCGCTTCACGATCGACTCGGCGAGGCCGGTGTGAGCAACGCGATGATCGAGGTGGACGAACTCGAGCGGTGCTACCCGCCGTTGGGGACCGAACGGGCAATCGCACATGTCGGGATGCTGTGCGCGTCGTACCGGGAAGCGGGGTATGAACTCCTCTTCCTCACGGCGACTGTCGAAGACGACGACTACGGGCATGCCTTGCTGGCCGCGACCGGCGCCGAGGGGCACCTGCTGGCGCGCCTCGAGGCCGATCCGGATACGTTGCGCACCAGAATCGTCGAACGTGAACCGGCCGGCTGGGCCGGGTTGGACGATCTGGTGGAAGCGTCACAACTGCTGGCCGGTTCGATGTCGACGCTCAGTGGGGTCGACGTGGTTCTGAGCACAGAAGGCCGCGATCCCGAAAGTGTTGCCGATGATCTGGAAGCGGCTCTGCGAGAACGCAGTCCAGCGCTCCTAGCTGTCGGTGTTCAGAGCGGTGACCACTGAAGCGAACATCGTCGATTTGATTGCCCCAAGTGTGCCCGCATTCTTCGGGCCGATCGGCGCAACCATTTCGATGGCCTTCGCGGTCAAAGCATCGACGGAAGCGGTGAAGTCCACCAAACCGGCTGCGAATGCGTCACTTCCGCCGTATCGCCGCCCCGTGGTCATGGCGACGATTGCCGACGCCGGGCTGAGCTTGGCCTGGATGAGAGCTGCCATTCCTTCGGTGAAGGGGATGTTGATGTCCACCTCCGGGAAGCAGTAGTAGCCGCGATCATCGCGCATGACGCGGTAATCGTGCGCGATGCCGAGCATGGCGCCCGCTCCGAAGGCGTGGCCGTTGATCGCCGCGACGGTGGGCATGGGGAACGTCAGCATCCGGGCGAACAGCGACTGCACCTGTTGCACATACCACTTCGCCTTGTCGCCGTTCGCGCCCAGCCAGTCGAGGTCGAGTCCGTTGGAGTAGAACTTGCCCGTCGCCGTGGTGACCAGGGCGTGTGCGCCTTCGCTCAGAGCCTGGTCGAGTAGCTGGTCGACGGAATCGAGCCAATCCGGCGAGAATCGATTCTCGTCCTCGCCGAGATCGAGAACGGCGATCTTGTCTTCGAAGCGCAGAGTTGCGGTCATGATTGGCCTTTCCTGTTGCGGAGCTTGGGCAGTGGTGGGTCGAGATGCAGAACCGCTCGAACGGCGGCATCCAACCGCGCGCGTGCTGCGGCGTCGGGGACTCGCCAACCGTCGGCGCGTTTGGCGGGATGAATGAGCAGTCCGGTAGGCAGGCCGACAACACAGGCTTCGATTGCTTCGACGGCTCGGCCGTCCTTGCGGCCCCAGAGCGCGGTCGACAACCGGATGAACAACTCGACCAGAGACCGGTCGAGTTGTGTGAGTTTCTCGGCGATGTCGGCGGGGACGTCGGTGCCGAGCAGTTCGTCGCGCTGAATCGTCAGCAGCAGCAACGCGGATTGTGGGTAGTCGAGCGCGAAGACGGCCGGAACTTCGGCGGCTGCGACGACGGCGGAAACCGCGGAGGTCGGCGATGGGTCCGCGAGAGCGTCGTCCACTCTCGATTGCTGAAGCGCGAGAAATCGTTGCGCGGCACGCAGCCACGCGCTACCGACCAGTCCACTGCGAGAGCCGAATGCGTGATAGATCGCCCCGTTGGATACACCGGTGGCGTCGGAGACCGCCCTGACCGTGACAGCGCTCGGCCCGGCAGTGGCGGCAAGTTTTTCGGCAGCGTCGAGCAGCGTGTCGAGATCGTGGACGCGTGGCCGAGGCATGAACGCACAGTAACAGAGCGTCTGCTCTGTTACTAGTGTGCGGTCAGATCACCGAATTTGCGCGAAGATCCTCGATCTCCTCCGGGCGCAGGCCGAAGTCGGTGAGTACGCCGTCGGCGTCACCGCCGAGAGTCATGGGTGGCGCATTCCTGACGGGAAGGGTCTTGCCGTCCACCCAGAACGGTCCGCGGACAACGGGAATCGATGTTCCGTCGGCGCTCTGGGTCTGCTCGACCATCTGCAATGCCTCGACCTGCGGGTCGGAGAACACCTGATCGATCGAATGAATCGGGCCGCAGGGGATTCCGGCACCGCGGATCTCGGCGATCCACTGTGCCGCGCCCTTCGTGGTCAGTAGGTCCTCGAGTTCTTTGGTCAGTTGGTCTCGGTGCGCCAAACGTTCTTTACCCGTGGCATATTCGGCACGGAAGGCGAGATCGGGGTCGCCGATAACCGAGCACAGCGCGATCCAGTGCTTGTCCGAGCCGGTGGCAATGTTGATCGGGAAGTCGGCAGTGTCGAAAGCGCCGTACGGCGTGATCGTCGGGTGCGTATTGCCGTTCGGCGTCGACACCCGCCCGGTGCTCAGGTAGTCCTGCGCCTGGAAGGTCATGATCGAGATCGCGGATTCCAGCAACGAGGTCTGCACGCGGTGCCCACGACCATCGCGTCCGCGCGAAGCCAACGCCGCCGTGATACCCAGCGCCGCGTAGATGCCCGAGACCGTGTCGATGATGGGGATACCGACCCGCATCGGGGTCTGTTCCCCGGCGCCGGTGACCGACATCAACCCGGACATGCCCTGGGCCACCTGATCGAGTCCGGGCGCGAACTGGTCCGGGCCCACCGGGCCGAAACCACTGATGCTCATCACGACGAGACCCGGATTCTCCTGCTCGAGCGAATCGGGATCGAGCCCCATGTCGGCCAGCACTCCCGGACGGAAGTTCTCGACCAGCACATCCGCGTCGAGGGCCAGGCTGCGAAGCAGTTTCCGCCCGCGGTCACTGCGCATGTCGATGGCGATCGACCTCTTGCCGCGGTTCACGGAAGCGAAGTAGAGGCTTCGATCGCCGTCGAACGGCGGCCACTGACGCGAACTGTCGCCGGAGCCACGGGTTTCGACCTTGACCACGTCGGCGCCGAAGTCCGAGAGCAGCGACGTGCACAGAGGGCCCGCGAGAGCGCGGGTGAGGTCGAGAACTTTGATACCGCTGAGCAATTGGTCCATGGGAGAAACCTCGGTTCTGTGGTGTGCAACGTCGCCCACTCGATCCGTCGCACCATCTGCGTGAATTACCGCTGCAGTGATCGTCGGAGAGGGGAAGAATGAAGGTCAGGCCTGCTTTCGGCTGGGCTCGGTGACAACACTGGTCGAGAGCGCACGGTGATGCGACGGCGACATTGCACAACTGCAGGGCCCGGATTTAGGCGCATTGTGTGACAGGCAGGATTGCGGTGGGCCGATACCGTGAACTCTCTACGGACGGCGATGCAAGCGGGAGGCGAGGCGATGCGCGACATTTCCACTCAGCTGGCGCAGTGGCACGCCCGCGGCGAGGATTTTGCACTGGCGACGGTTGTCCGTACCTGGCGATCCTCACCGCGCATGCCCGGTGCTTCGATGGCCGTCTCACGCTCCGGGGAGGTAGTCGGCAGCGTCTCGGGCGGGTGTATCGAGAGTGCACTGTACGAGATCGCCCAGGAGGTTCTCGCCGACGGCACCAGTCGCGTCGAGGTCTTCAGCGTCTCCGACGACGACGCCATCGGAGTAGGTCTGACCTGCGGCGGAACCATCGAAGTGTTCGTCCAGGCCGTCGGAGCCGATTTCGTCGAGTTCGGTCAGGTCTGTGAACGGATCGAAGCCGATACGCCCGTCGTCGTGGTCACCGAAGTGCGTCCGGGAGCGCCGGCGCGGCACCTCGTCGTCGAGCACGGCCGACGAAGCGGGGATCTGGATGCCACGGAGGACGAGGTCTCCATCCTGTTGCGCACGATGGACACCGGTGAGTCCGTAGCCTTTGTCGCGCCGGCGGGAACCCTCATCGATTCGCAGCACGACCTGCTGGTCGAGATCTTCGCGCCACTACCGCGGATGTACGTGTTCGGGGCCATCGACTTCGCGGCATCGATGTGTACGTTGGGCGCCTTTGCGGGTTACCGAGTGACCGTCGTGGACGCACGGCCGGTCTTCGCGACACGGGCGCGCTTTCCCGACGCCCACGATCTGGTCGTGATGTGGCCACACAAGTTCCTCGAAACCGCACCGATCGACAACAAAACCGTCCTGGCCGTGCTCACGCACGACGAGAAGTTCGACATCCCCTTGCTCGAGATCGCTCTGCGTTCGCCGGCTGCATACGTCGGCGCGATGGGAAGTCGTGCGACGCATGAGCGTCGGGTGGCGCTGTTGAAGGAGCGAGGCGTTACCGACGCCGAGTTGGGGCGTCTGCACTCACCGATCGGGTTGGATCTCGGCGCCAGGACGCCGGAGGAGACTGCAGTGTCGATCCTCGCCGAGATGACCAAGACCCTGCGCAATGCATCCGGTTTGGAACTGCGGGATCTGCAGGGGCCGATCCACCCGCCACCTCAGGAGAATCCGACCGCCCTGCATCGAACGGCCTGAGTCGACTGCGCTGAATTCGGACATCTTGTGTTCGGTGGGGATAGGATCGTTTCTTTCGTGAACCATCTTCCGTGATCCGAATGAAATCGAGGTGCCTGCCAAGTGGCAAACCCGGCCGTACCGGCATCCGAGGTGAATGCTGTTCTCTCCGAACTTCTTCGAACCCCGCTCCTTCCTGGTGTTCGAAAGGTCGCCGGTGGCTGCGAAGACCCGACGGTAGCCCGGGTGGGATTCATGGCGGTTCCGGACATCGGACCGTGGCTGCGACACGGACAGTTGCTGATCACCACGCCGGAAACCCTCGCCCGGGTCACCGAAACCTTCAAAGCATTTGTCGGACGGTTGTCGACGCGCGGAGTTGCAGCGCTCGCCGTCCAATTCGGAGCAGACGGGGACACTCTCGCGCCGGAACTGGTCGACGCGGCCGAAAGCGCCGGCTTCCCGCTCCTGGTTTTTCACGGTGCGTGCGATCACCCGGCGGCGAGAGACCGTGAGCAGACGGAGTCGGCCCAGATCGACGCCATGTTCGGGGCCGAGCGCTTGCGACGGCTGCTGGTCGACGTCGTGATGGGCGGCGGTGGCCTCCCACAATTGACCGAGGTCATCGCACGGGAGATGAAGGGCGCCGCCCTGATCACCACCTCGGACGGACGCGAGATCTGCCGCGCCGGGGATGCGGCGGAGCGCAAGCATCTGTCTGCCTGTCCCGCCGTCGATTCCACCGGTCGTCTGCGGACCGACACCGTCGAGGGCGGGTTGGGTCTGCACGAGTTCGACGGTCAATTCATCGCGGTGTCCGCGATTTCCGCCAATCACATCGATCACGGGCGTCTCGCGTTGTTCACCGGTGAGCGCGTGATGACGAGTTACGACCAGTACCTGGTCGAGCGAGCGGCGTCGGTGTGCGCGTTGGTCATCACCCGTGAGCAGGCCGTGGCGTCGGTGGAAGAACGCCATCGCGCCAACTTCGTTCACGACCTGCTCCTCGGCCGGGCCGGGGACCACGATCACGTTGTCTCCCACGCCAAGACGTTCGGTTGGGACTTCGATCGCCCGCTGGTGATCGTCTCGATCGAGCCGGACCCGATCGACGAACCGGCCTCTGCGGCGCCCGCTCGGCTGCCCGTCGTCGATCGCCAGGCGATGGCGTTCTCCGGGGCGATCGCCCACCGCGATCCCGGTGCGGCGGTGACCGCGCTGACGGGCGAGACGGTGATCGTCATGGGCGTCGGCACCGACACGATGGCATTGGTGCGGGACCTCGTCACGGTCGTTCGCGGTGAAGGTGGCGGCGGGAGAAGGCCGTTCAGTGTCGGGGTGTCCCGGCCGACAGCGGCGATCGACGCCGTCCCCGCGCTCTACAGTCAGGCGCGCACCGCACTGACCGTCGGACGCCGGATCTCCGGTCCGTGGACGGTGACTCAGTTCGACGATCTCGGTGTGTACAGACTGCTCAGTCTGGTCGAGGACGAAAACGAGCTGGAGACGTTCGCGCGGGAGACACTGCGGGAACTGACGGAGGAAACTGCCGAAGCGCAGGACATGCGCAAGACATTGGAAGTCTTGCTCGCGACCAACATCAACATCGCCGAGACAGCGCGCAAGCTCCACTTCCATTACAACACACTGCGTTACAGGGTCGTTAAGCTGGAGAAAATGCTTGGACCCTTCACGGCGCAACCCGAGCTACGGCTGGATCTGTCTCTAGCACTGAAGATAACCGCGATGCGCGGCATCAATCACTAATATTGCCAATCCGGGTCCGTGGGTTCTGGCAGATTGTCATCACGTCGATACCCCGGCGCTGTAATAGCGTTTCACTCCAGTCACGGTGTTTTGTGAGCTGGAGCACACTCAGCGTTCGGACACCTTCCTCTGCACGAAAGGTCCCATCATGCCGATTTGGACGTTGCACGGAGATGGAAAGAACATCAGACCGGGTGAAGTGGTCGCTCCCGGCGAGCGGCTCAGCTGGGGAAGAACCATCGGGCTGGGCAGCCAGCACGTGGTGTCGATGTTCGGCGCGACGTTCGTCTTCCCGATCATCATGGGGCTCAATCCTCAACTTGCCGTGATGATGTCGGGCTTTTGTACGCTCTTCTTCCTGCTGGTGGTCAAGGGACGCATTCCCAGCTACCTCGGTACGTCGGCGGCCTTTGTCGGCGGTATCGCCGCCATTCGTGCCCAAGGCGGAACGTCCGCAGAGGTGACCGGCGCGATCCTGGTGTCCGGACTGGTCCTGGCAGCCATCGGTATCGCGATCCACTTCCTCGGTGGCCGGGTCGTATTCAAGGTTCTTCCCCCGGTGGTGACCGGCGCAGTGGTGATGCTGATCGGATTCAACCTGGCACCCGTCGTCGCGGGGCTGTACTGGCCGCAGGACCAGTGGGTGGCTCTGATCGTCATGGTGGCCCTGATCGTCGTGAGTATCGCGCTACGCGGCTTCATGGCGCGCATCGCCATCTTCCTGGCGCTGATCTTCGGCTACGTCCTCTCCTGGATCCTCGACCGGGTCTCGGGCACGATCACCTCGTACGACGCAGGCACTGGTCAGATCACCGAGCACTTCCGCGTCAACTGGGATTCGGTGCAGTCGGCGTCGTGGTTCGGCCTACCCCCGTTCTCGGACGAGGCCAACGGAATCGTCGGCATCCATGCCCCGTCGTTCAGCCTGACGTTCATCATCCTGGTTCTTCCCGGTGTCATCGCGTTGATCGCGGAGAATGCCGGCCACGTCAAGGCAGTCGCAGAGATGACCGGCGACGATCTCGACCCGTACATGGGACGCGCGCTCGCCGGTGACGGTTTCGCCACCGCTATCGCCAGCAGCGTCGGCGGTTCGCCCACCACGACGTACGCCGAGAACATCGGTGTCATGGCAGCGACCCGTGTGTACTCCACCGCCGCTTACGCAGTTGCCGGCATCGTCGCGATGATGCTCGGCTTCTCCCCCAAGTTCGGTGCCGTCATCTCGGCGACGCCCGGCGGTGTTCTCGGCGGAATCACCGTGGTGCTCTACGGCATGATCGGTCTGCTCGGCGCCAAGATCTGGAAGGAGAACGGCGTCGACTTCGGCAATCCCCTCAACCTCATGCCGATCGCGGCCGGCCTCATCATCGGTATCGGCGACACGGCTCTGAAGTTCAGTGACACGTTCTCGCTCAGCGGGATCGCGCTCGGCACCATCGTCGTGATCGGGATGTACCACCTGTGCCAGTTCATCGGTTCGAAGAACCCGGAGCTGAATGCGAAGAATCCGGAACCGAACAAACCGGATTCGAAGGCTCCCGGCGGCGAACGGGAAGAACCCGCCCCGCAGCTCACGTGACACTTGGCTGAGTGTGCTCGATTGTCGAAGGCCGGACATCCTCCTTGGAGGATGTCCGGCCTTTCGCGGTGTGTGCGTGTTCTGTGTACTGATCGATCAGACGGCAGTGCTGGCTTCGACCAGGCCGATACGGTCGATGCGTTCGGTGCGGGTGATGAGCCGTTCAGTCGCATCGGTAGCACTGAGCACGCTCAGCTCGTAGTGCAGTACCGCTCCGACGCGAGTGCAGAAGGCGGCGGATTCGTCCGCGGCATCGGGAAATTCGGGGATGACCCGATCGACGATGCCGCCCGTGAGCAGATCGAAGGACCGTATCCCTTGACCGGCCGCCATCTCCGGAGCGTGCGTGATGTCGTGGAACATGATCGCGCTCGCCCCCTCGGGAGGTAAGGGCGAGAGCCAACCGTGGCGGGCCGCCAGCACTCGATCGGCCGGAATCAGTGCCAGGGCGCCGCCGCCGGTGCCCTGCCCGAGCAGGAGGGAAATGGTGGGGACCTCGAGTGAAATCATGTCGGCTATGCACCGAGCGATCTCGCCGGCCAATCCACCTTCTTCGGCTTCCTTCGACAGTGCCGCGCCTGCCGTGTCGATGATCGTCACCAACGGCAGGTCGAGCTCTGCGGCAAGCCGCATCCCTCGCCGAGCTTCCCGCAGAGCGCCGGGGCCGAGTGGGGAGTGAGCAGTCTGCCCGCGTCGGTCCTGTCCGAGAAGGACGCAGGGCATGTCGCCGAAGCGAACGAGCGCGAGCATGATGCCGGGATCGTTCTCGCCTTGGCCGGTTCCGTTGAGCGGGAGCATGTCCGAGGCGGAATTGAGCAACACTTCCCGGATCCCCGGTCGGTCTTCGCGTCGGGATGCGACGACGGATTCCCACGCCGACGTATCGGGTGGGCAATCGTACGAGCACGGGTCACTCGGCAACGAGTACCCACGACGTCTCGAGGTGATGATGCGCAATGCGCGGTCGACGATTTCGGCGAGCTGGTCTGGCGGCCTCACCGCATCGATGAGTCCGTGCTCGTGAAGGTTCTCCGCTGTCTGGACACCGACGGGGAAAGGTGAGTTGTACAAAGCCTCGAACACCCGGGGGCCGAGGAATCCCACGAGGGCTCCTGGCTCCGCGATCGTCACGTGACCGAGTGACCCCCAGGACGCGAATACGCCTCCGGTGGTGGGGTTTCGGAGGTAGACGATGTAGGGCAGGTGCGCTTCTTTGTGCTTGATGAGCGCCGCGGTGATCTTGACCATCTGCAGAAATGCCGTTGTCCCCTCCTGCATACGCGTTCCTCCGGAGGTGGGAAGCGCAAGAAGGGGCAGCTGCTCTTGCGTCGCTCGACGGATGGCGACGACGAGGCGTTCGCCCGCCGCCACGCCGATCGATCCGCCGAGAAAACCGAACTCGCAGACGATGATTGCCACACGGCGGCCTCGGACGGAGGCGCTTCCGGTCAGGACGGACTCGTCGAGCCCGGTCTTCTCCTGCGCCCGCAGAAGTGCTTCGGCGTAATCGGAGTCGGTCGCGACGGGGATCGGAGGGGTATCCCACGACTCCCAGGTGCCGGCATCGATCACCAGGTCGAGCAAGTCGCGAGCCGTCAGGCGGTTCATCGGGTGAATCCTTGTAGCCACGACATGACTTCGTCAGTGTCTTCACCGAGCACCGGCGGTGCCGTGTGCCGGGTCTCCGTCACCTCGGTTCCGTCCGGATCGAAAAATCGAAGCGGCGGACCGGGCAGAGTGATGTTGCCGAGCGTGCTGTGGTCGACGTCGACGAGCAATCCCTGTGATCGGGTCTGTTCCCATTCGTACACTTCGGAGATCGTCCGAACCCGTCCTGCCGGTATTCCGATGCGGTCGAGTTCGGTCAGAAGCTCGTCACGCGAATACGGTTTGAAGGTACGTTCGATCAATTCGACTACCTGGAAATGATTCTCGACGCGTTCGGCGTTTGTTGCCATACCGGGGGCGTCGGGATCGAGTTCGAACCCTTCGCAGAATCTTCTCCACAGGCTTTCGCTGCCGACCGAGATCTGTACTGCGCCATCGCCGGTACGAAAGAGTCCGTACGGTGCGATGGAGGGATGGTGGTTGCCTTGCGCTGTGCCTACCTCGCCGGCGACGGTCCACTTCGTTCCTTGAAACGCGTGAACACCGACCACGCTGGCCAAGAGCGACGTTCGAACGACACGGCCTCTCCCCGTCTGTTCGCGTTCCTTCAAAGCCGCGACGACACCGAACGCCCCGTACATTCCGGCGAGAAGATCGGCGATCGGAACTCCGACTCGTTGAACGTCGTCCGGGCTCGAGCCGGTCAGCGACATGAGTCCGGCTTCCCCCTGGGCGATCTGGTCGTAACCGGCGCGGCCACCTTCCGGGCCGTCGTGGCCGAAACCGCTGATGGACAGGACGATCAGTCGAGGATTGAGTTCGGCCAGCCGCTCGGTGGAGAATCCGAGTCGATCGAGAACTCCGGTGCGGAAGTTCTCCATGAGAACGTCGGCGCGGCAGACAAGATCTTCGAGGGTTGCGCGCCCGCTGTCGGATTTGAGGTCGAGCGTGATCGACTTCTTGTTCCGGTTCGTGGACAGGAAATACGTCGATTCCCGTTGCGTGTTCGGTGGTTCCAGCGGTGGCTCCACAAAAGGCGGCCCCCACCCACGGGTGTCGTCGCCACCGTGAGGTGATTCGACCTTGATCACGTCGGCACCCAGATCGCCGAGCATCATTGCCGCGTGAGGACCCGCGAGTGCGCGCGTGAGGTCGACGACAATCACGTCGTGTAGCGGACCACTACGAGCACTTGTGTTGTGAGGCTTCGAAGTCGAGTTCATGTCGCACCGCCGTGTTCTGGTGTAATTGGCTGAGCCAGTTGGTGGTTGAGGCCTCCGTAGTTCGGTCGACTCCGGTCCGCTGGACCGAGAAATCGGCCAGGGCCACTGAAGGAGGTATGTGCGGCCCGTCTTTCGAACCGTAAGCGCGCACCGGTCAACGGCACATGGGTAACCTTGCCGATGACGGGTATCAGTGGTGGGTAAGAAGTGACGAACGCTCACCGCATCGCGCGATTGCGGTTGTATCGAACCGTAATTGGGGCGCTCTGTCAGCCTATTGGGCGCATCTTCATGACATTTCGTGCATCTTCATGACCTGCAGGGCGAGTGAGACGTTCAATCGAAGGACGGGGTCGTCGGTGAACGATCCGACGACGCTCTCCAGCTTTCCGATTCTGTATCGCAACGTGTTGTAGTGCATATGCAGTGCCCGAGACGCCTCGGCGACATTGCAATTGCAGTCGAGCAACGTCTGGAGTGTCAGACGCAAATCTGCGGCTTCGGCGTTGTCCGCCGACAGTGACTTCAGAACGTCATCGGTGAACGAACGCAGTTCGCTCTTGTCCGTCTGGAGCGAGAGGAGTCGGTGTACGCCGAGTTCGTCGAAGTGCGCGATCTGGCCCGGCCCGTTGATACGTCGGCCGACGACCACGGCCGTACAGGCCTGGTCGTAGGCAGCAGGTAGATCGGCCAGGGAGTAGATCACCCGGCTCACTCCCGTGCTGAAGGAGCGGCGGCCGCTGGTGCGATCTCCGGCAACCTTGCGCACCAACCCTTCGATGTCCCGAACCGCACGGTCGGTGCTGGTGGGGAAAAGCGTGACCACCTCGTGTCGAAACCCGACGGAGGGTGCCGTCCGCTCGTGGGTGCGTACCACCTGTTGCCAGCCGTCGCTGAGTCGATCTTGGTCCGTGCGCGTGGAATTCGCGTGCTGGGATTCCGGGTGATCGACGTCGAGTTCTGCAACCACAACGGCAAGTGGACGAGTGACATCCCACCCCAACTGGGTGAAGTGCGCGCTCACTTCCGCCGGCGAGCCGGCTTCACCTATCAGCGCGTCGCGGAGGAAGTCGCCGCGGAATTTGGATTCCACTGCCGCAACTGCCAGCTGCTTGGTGACGGCCAGCGCAGCAACGGTGGCCGCTCGCTCCAGCGCTTGGACGACAACTGCGCCGAGTTCGTGGGTGCCGGCGTACGCGACCATTCGGCCGTGGTCGGTGCCGCCGGCCACCACCCGGGTGAGCGCCAACTGACCAGGAAATCCTTTGGGCGCGTTCTGTAAACCGACAGCGACCCGTTCGGTCAGGAACCGACCGGTGCTTTCGAACAACGGAAGCGCGTTCAGCGCGGCTGAATCTCCGGCCTCCGTCAACACTCTTCCGTCCGGCGAGCAGATGAGAACGCTGACGTCGAAAAGCGCGGCGAATTCCGCGGCAATCTGGGGTAGATCGCCACCTTCCAAGACGATCGACGTCAACGAGCGGTGAAGACGATCGGCAATGTCGAGTGCCGCAGACTGCTTCGCCACCAACTTGGTGAAGACCTCCGAGATCACCTCGTCGAATCCTGCGGTGACGGGAAGAACCAACAACGGCAGCCCTCGCTGCTCTGCCATGTGCAGCATGGCTTCCGGCAGTTCGTCGAGATAGCGGCCCGTTTTAACGGCAAGTGCCGCGACTCCTCGGCGTGCGAGACCGTCGACGAGGTCGCTGAGATCTGTATCGTCGAGAAGCTCTCCGGTTCGCCCGTAACGCAGCGGGAACCCGGTTGTCACCAACAGTTCGTTCGGCTTCACCCAAGCGAGGATGTCCGGTACTTCCATCACGTTCACCGATTGAACGAGGTGGCGCAAGCCCCCGTGCCCGGCAAGGACTTCGGCTCCACGCAGACTGGGCAGCTCGAGGACATCCCGAACCGTCAGTCTGTAGTCGCCACCTTCTGGCAAATGTTGAAGCTCTTCGCTCGAATATTTGGCAGATCTATCCATGTCGCGAGACTACGCTCGATCACGCGACGAACATTGTCAACAGTTGACGAAAATAGCCTCTCGAAATGAGTGGTTCTCCGTATGTCTGCCAACTACCGTGGTCCGAATTGGCGATCGCCCGCGTCTCCGAGTCCAGGTACCAGGAAAGCATTTTCGTTCAGGCCGTCGTCGATGCTCGCAGTGAGGAGCCTGACTGGATGTCCGGAGTTCCTCAGTGCTTCGATCCCCTCCGGAGCCACGACGACACATATTGCAGTCACATCGGTGGCTCCGCGTGCAATGAGCAGATCGATTGTGCGGATGATGGATCCACCGGTCGCCAACATCGGATCGAGGACGTAGACGGGGGTGCCCGACAGATCAGCGGGAAGGGACTCCAGATACGGAACCGGTTGGTGTGTCTTCTCGTCTCGTGCCATTCCCACGAAACCGACGCCTGCCTGCGGAATAAGGGCACTCGCCTGCTCGACCATGCCGAGGCCTGCTCGCAAGACCGGTACCAGGAGCGGTGGATTTGCCAGCCGCACTCCCAGCGTCGGAGCAACTGGCGTCTCGATGTCGAACTGTTCCACTTCTGCGCCGCGCATGGCCTCGTAGACCAACATATGGGTCAGTCTGCGCAAGGCGGACCGGAAAGTTGCGTTGTCGCTGCGAGCGTCGCGCATGGTCGTGAGCAGCGATGCCGCCAGCGGATGGTCGACAACAGTGGTGTCCATGGTCGAATCGTAAGTGAGAACCGATGGGGCGGCGCACAACCGGTGAATTGGAGTCGAAATAACCAATCGCGGTTTTCGTTTGGGCAACTATTGACGATGCCGAAGGGTTCGAGTCGTCATAGCGTGGTCGGCATGGCAGTTCCGAACCGCTCGGCTGGACTGGGCGCCAGGAGCTGTCAAGGCCCAATTTTGCCTCCACGATTCCCTATACAAGGAGATGCCAATGCCCGAAGCAATCGAGGTCCGTAAGGTTCCGCTACACAGCGTCTCCGACGCCAGTGAGCTCGCCAAGCTGATCGACGACGGTGTCCTCGAGGCCGACCGCGTCATTGCAGTCATCGGCAAAACCGAGGGTAACGGCGGCGTCAACGACTACACGCGAATCATCGCGGACCGAGCGTTTCGAGAGGTTCTCTCCGCCAAGGGTAATCGCAGCCCCGAAGAGGTGGCGGAGGTGCCGATCGTCTGGTCAGGCGGCACGGACGGTGTGATCAGCCCGCACGCGACGATCTTCGCGACGGTACCGGCAGACAAGGTCACCAAGACCGACGAGCCGCGACTGACCGTGGGTGTCGCCATGAGTGAGCAGCTGCTGCCCGAGGACATCGGTCGTACCGCAATGATCACCAAAGTAGCTGCGGCAGTGAAAGATGCGATGGCCGATGCCGGAATCACCGATCCCGCCGACGTGCACTACGTACAGACCAAGACTCCGTTGCTGACAATCCACACCATCCGTGACGCCAAGAGTCGCGGCAAGACCGTGTGGACCGAACAGACTCATGAGTCGATGGACCTGTCCAACGGCGGTACGGCGCTCGGAATCGCGGTTGCACTCGGCGAAATCGACATGCCGACCGACGAGGATGTCATGCACAGCCGCGAGCTCTTCTCCTCTGTTGCATCCTGCTCGTCCGGCGTCGAGTTGGACCGTGCTCAGATCGTTGTCGTCGGTAACGCACGTGGCGTCGGCGGACGCTACCGGATCGGCCACAGCGTGATGAAGGATCCGCTCGACCAGGACGGCATCTGGGCGGCGATCCGTGACGCCGGACTCGAACTTCCGGAGCGGCCGCACTCGAGCGACCTGGACGGTCAACTCGTCAACGTGTTCTTGAAGTGCGAGGCCAGCCAGGACGGAACGGTCCGCGGCCGTCGTAATGCGATGCTCGACGACTCCGACGTGCACTGGCACCGCCAGATCAAGTCGTGCGTAGGTGGAGTCACGGCAGCTGTCACCGGTGATCCGGCAGTGTTCGTCTCGGTCTCGGCAGCGCATCAGGGCCCCGAGGGCGGCGGTCCTGTCGCCGCCATCGTCGATCTCGGTCAGTAGCCGGTAAGAACCTCGCTGGAAACTTCGACAGTCGCGCGCCGCCACCGGTAATTCGTCCTCGAATCAGTTGCCGGTGGCGGCGAATCCGACCGAGATTCTGCCGGCGCAACCCACTTCACTGCTTGAAAGGATTCACGATGGTTCATGCTGCTGACCCTGTCGACGAGAGCGTTTCCGGTGCGCCCGAGAATCGCGAGCTCGTCATGGCCGATGCGGTCACGCTCAGTGGTCTGATACGCAGGCGTGAAGTGTCGTGTGTCGAGGTGATGGACAGCTACCTCGACCAGATCGAAGTTCATAACCCGGCGGTGAACGCGATCGTCGCATTGCGGGATCGGGAAGCGTTGACGGCGGAGGCGCGCGAGCGTGATTCGCAGTTGGCGAGTGGGCAGTATCTCGGTTGGATGCACGGGTTTCCGCATGCGGTGAAGGATCTTTCGGCAGCCAAGGGTCTGCCGTTCACGTCCGGGTCGCCGATGTTCGCGGATCGAATCGCCGAAGAGGACGACCTGTTCGTCAAGCGGATCAAGTCTGCCGGTGCCATCGTGATCGGCAAGACGAACACACCGGAGTTCGGGCTCGGATCGCAGACGTACAACCCGGTGTGGGGTACGACGGTGTCGCCGTACGACAATTCGCGCACTGCCGGCGGTAGCAGCGGAGGCGCAGCAGCGTCGTTGGCGCTTCGCATGCTGCCGGTGGCTGATGGAAGCGATTACATGGGTTCGCTCCGAAACCCGTCGGCGTTCAACAACGTTGTTGGGTTTCGACCTTCCTGGGGTCGGATACCGGAGACGGGATTCATCGCTCAGGGCGCTGTTGTGGGTCCGATGGGCCGAACCGTCACCGACGTGGCTCACCTGCTCTCCACGATGGCGGGACCGGATGCCTATGCACCGTTGGGGATTCGTGAGAATCCCGCTGTGTTCACCGAAAGCCTCGCACGGGATCTGAAGGGCTCTCAGATCGCATGGGTCGGTGACTGGAACGGCTACCTGGCAACCGAACCTGGAGTTCTCGAGTTGTGCGAATCCTCGTTCGAGGTCTTCGAACAGTTGGGGTGCCGCGTCGAGGCTGCGCTTCCCGACTTCAAACCCGAGGACATCTGGCAACTGTTCCTGCGATGGCGTTGGTGGGCGCAGCTCGGTTTGATCGATCAGTACAACGATCCGAGTTTGCGTGAGTTGATGAAGCCCGAACTGTTGTGGGAACTCGGGCATGCGGTCACCCTCTCGGCACTCGACGTGACCAAGGCTGCGGAGGCCCGCAACGGCTGGCTGTCGGCCATTACCAAGATGTTCGAAACCTACGACTACATTCTCGCGCCGAGTGCTCAGGTGTTTCCTTTCGACAAGAACACTCACTGGCCCGAGACCGTCGACGGGCGGTCGATGGACACGTATCACCGGTGGATGGAGACGGTTGTTCCCTGGACGATGGCCGGGGTTCCGGTTGCGGGGATGCCGGTCGGCTTCGACGATCGTTCGCTTCCCATGGGTATCCAGATCATCGGTCGGCACGGAGCCGACGTGGACGTACTCCAACTCGCCTACGCATTCGAGCAGGCAACCCAGTGGGTCGAGCGGGTTCTTCCTCCCGCACTCCGCGTGAACTGACCTAATCTATTTCGAACGTATCCAGTTGGGAGAGAACGACGATGGCTTCGGCATTGTGGCACGGGTTCGCGGACATGGGCGCTGTGGAGAAGAACGGCGCGTTTGTCGTCTCTCGCGGTGAGGGCGCGTACATCTGGGACCGCGAGGGCACTCGGTATCTGGATGCGACGGCGGGCCTGTGGTTCACCAATGTCGGGCACGGGCGCACGGAGATCGCGGACGCGGTGGCGGCTCAGTTGTCGAAGATCGCTCATTTCTCGAATTTCGGTGATTTTGTTCCCGAGACCACGCAGGTGTTGGCGGAGCGGTTGGCGACGATCGCGCCGGTTGCCGGGAGCAAGATCTTCTTCACTTCGGGTGGTTCGGATTCGGTGGACACTGCGGCGAAGCTCGCTCGCCGGTACTGGCACGAGGTGGGGCAGCCGGAGAAGGCGATCATCGTCGGTCGTCAGAAGGCGTACCACGGAATGCATGTTGCGGGAACGGCTCTGGCGGGTATTCCGGTGAACCGTGAGGGTTACGGCGAGTTGATGGCGGATGCGGCCACGGTCGGCTGGGATGATGCGAAGAGTCTGCTCGAGTTGATCGAGAGGATCGGTGCGAACAGGATCGCCGCGTTCTTCGCGGAGCCGATCATCGGTGCCGGTGGGGTGTATCTTCCGCCGGAGGGGTATCTGGCGGAGGTGCGCGACATCTGCCGCGAGCACGACATTTTGTTTGTCGTCGACGAGGTCGTGACCGGTTTCGGTCGTATCGGCGGCGAGTGGTTCGCGTCTAGTCGTTTCGATTTGCAGCCCGACATGATGACCACGGCAAAGGGTTTGACGTCCGGTTACGTTCCGATGGGTGCGGTGTTCATCGCGCCGCGGGTGGCGGAGCCGTTCTATGCGGGTTCGTGGTGGCGTCATGGTTACACGTATGGCGGGCATGCCGGTGCTGCTGCGGCGGCGATGGCGAACCTCGACATTCTCGAGCGTGAGAATTTGCTTGGGGAGTCGAAGCGTCTGGAGGCGTCGTTGCATACGCATCTGCAGCCGTTGGCGGAGCATCCGCGGGTGGCGGAGGTTCGTAGTGGGCTCGGTGCGGTCGCTGCGGTGCAGTTGGTTGATCCGGCGGAGGCGTTGCCGTTTGTGAAGACGTTGCGTGAGCACGGTATTTCGGGTCGCGCGGCGGGTCAGGGTGCGATGCAGATTTCGCCGACGTTCGTGATGACCGATGATCAGGTCGCGGAGATGGCAGCAGGGATCCTCGCAGCCCTGGGCTAGGTACCTCGTTTTCCGTTGACAGACATCGTGTTACGGAATCATTAAGCCGAAGAAAATGTTTGGACCCTTCGCGGCGCGGTCCTCATTTCGGTCGAAACTGTCTCCAGCACTGACGATGACCCCTGCCCGCGTCATCTGCCATCATTGTTGCCAATCTCGGCGAGTGGGTTCTGGCAGATTGTCATCACGTCCAAATCTGATTGCTGCATTAGCGTTTCACTCCAGACACGGTGTTTGTGAGCTGGGGCACAAAGCATTTCGAACACCTTCCTCCTTCGCGAAAGGTCTCGTCATGCCGATCTGGACGTTGCACGGAGACGGAAAGAACATCGGACCCGGTGAAGTGGTCGCTCCCGGCGAGCGACTCAGTTGGGGAAGAACCATCGGGTTGGGTGGCCAGCATGTCGTGTCGATGTTCGGCGCGACGTTCGTCTTCCCGATCATCATGGGGCTCAATCCTCAACTCGCCGTGATGATGTCGGGCTTTTGTACGCTCTTTTTCCTCCTGGTGGTCAAAGGACGCGTCCCCAGTTACCTCGGTACGTCGGCGGCCTTCGTCGGCGGCGTTGCCGCTATTCGTGCCCAGGGTGGAACGACGGCGGAAGTGACCGGTGCGATTCTGGTGTCGGGGTTGGTTCTGGGATTCGTCGGCATCGCCATCCACTTTCTCGGCGGTGGCGTCATCAGTAAAGCGCTACCGCCGGTGGTCACCGGCGCTGTGGTGATGCTGATCGGTTTCAACCTGGCGCCCGTTGTCGCGGGGTTGTACTGGCCGCAGGACCAATGGGTGGCACTGATCGTGATGGTTGCCCTGATCGTGATGAGCGTTGCGCTACGCGGCTTCCTGGGACGTATCGCCATTCTCGTCGCGCTGGTTTTCGGCTACATCTTCTCGTGGGTCCTCGACCGGGTCTCCGGTCCGATCACGTCCGCCGGCGGTAGTGGAGCACCCACCGAGCACTTTCGTGTCAACTGGGATTCGGTGCACTCGGCGTCATGGTTCGGGTTGCCGCCGTTCTCGGACGAAGCCAACGGAATCGTCGGTATCCACGCTCCCTCGTTCAGCCTCACGTTCATCGTTCTGGTCCTTCCCGGTGTCATCGCACTGGTCGCGGAAAACGCCGGTCACGTCAAGGCCGTCGCCGAGATCACGGGCGACGATCTCGACCCGTACATCGGACGCGCAATTGCCGGTGACGGTTTTGCCACCGCCATCGCCAGCGCAGTAGGCGGCTCTCCCACGACGACACACGCCGAGAACATCGGTGTCATGGCGGCCACTCGGGTGTACTCGACCGCCGCGTACGTGATCGCGGGTGTCATCGCGATCCTGCTCGGCTTCTCCCCCAAGTTCGGGGCGGTCATGGCGGCGACTCCCGGCGGCGTTCTCGGCGGAATTCTTGTGGTTCTGTTCGGCATGATCGGTCTGCTCGGCGCCAAGATCTGGAAAGAGAACGGTGTCGACTTCGGGAATCCGCTGAATCTGATGCCGATCGCCGCCGGTCTGATCATCGGTATCGGCGACACGGCTCTGAAGTTCAGTGACACGTTCTCACTCGGAGGCATCGCGCTCGGCACCATCGTCTTGATCGTGATGTACCACTTCTGCCAGTTCGTCGGGTCCAGGAACCCCGAACTGAACAGGCCGGAGCCCGGCAGGCGACCGGGCTCCACGACGGGTCCGGATACGTCAGATGACGAACGGGAAGAGCCCGTGGCGCAGCTCACGTGATGCCAAGTTGAATGTATGCCAGGTATGACCCGTGACCGTTGTCACATCTGCACAAAACGTGAAGTGACTCATAGAGGCAGGATTGAGTAATGAAACCGTCGCCGCTGACTTATCACCGACCGTCCTCGGTCGAGGACGCGTGCCGAATCCTCTCCGAGGTCTCTCACGAGGGGAAGGTGCTCGCCGGTGGGCAATCGCTTGTGCCGTTGCTGTCCATGCGCCTCGCCGCGCCCGCCCACATCGTCGACATCGGATCGATCCCGAACCTCGCTTCGGTGACCTCGTCCGAAGACGAAGGAGTGCGGTTCCAGGCCCTGGCCACGCACTCGGTGCTGGCGGCCGACGAAGGTGCTCGTCGAGTTCAGCCTCTACTGAACCGTGCTCTGCAGTTGGTAGCGCACCCCACGATCCGTAACCGCGGGACGAGCGTCGGTTCCATCGTCCACGCCGACCCGTCGGCGGAGATGCCGGCAGTCCTGACACTGCTCGGCGGCAGCGTGACCGTCCAGTCGGTGCGTGGCACCCGCGAGATCGCGTCGACGGATCTCTTTGCCGGTCCTCTCGAATCGAGCCTGGAATCGGACGAGATCGCGGTGTCGGTGTCGGTGCCCGGCGCCGAACCCGGAGTGGGGACCGCCATCGACGAGATCGCGCGTCGTCACGGTGACTACGCACTGGTCGGCGTCGTCGCCCGGATTCGCGTGGTCGACGGTCTGGTGGCCGAAGCGCACATGACGTACGTGTCCGCCGGAGAGCTGGGGCAGGTCGTGGACTACACGGACGTGCTGGCGGGGGCGTCCGCGACGGATCAGCGAGACCCGCGATGGCGCACTCTCGGAGAATGCGCCCGCGCGCAGATAGATACCGAGGCAGACATTCACGGGACGGCGGCGTACCGCTCGCAGTTGGTGTCCGCGCTCACGGCGCGGGTCGGCTTCGCGGCGGCAACGGATGCTCTCAGTGAGAACGCAGTACTGGCAGGAAAGTGGTGACAATGTCCAAAAACGATCGCTCCATCGATGATCAACTTGCCGAGTTGGCAGCAGACACCGGTGAGCACCATGTGGCCGTGACGTTCACGCTCAACGAGGTGACGAGCACCGTCGTTCTTCCCTCCCGCACTTTGGCTTCGGATGCCATTCGTCACCACCTCCGTAAGACGGGCACGCACGTCGGTTGTGAACACGGCGTGTGTGGTGCGTGCACCGTGCTGCTCGACGGAAAGCCGGTTCGGTCCTGCCTCGTCCTCGCTGCCAGCCTCGAAGGTCGATCGATCACGACCGTCGAAGGCCTCGTCGAGCCGGACGGTACTTTGCATCCGGTTCAGCAGGCGTTCAAGGATTGTCACGGTCTGCAGTGCGGATTCTGCACTCCGGGATTCGTGACGACCATCGCGGCGTTTCTCGAGGAGAACCCCAATCCCACACGTGAGGAAGCAACCGACGCGATCGCGGGAAACCTTTGCCGTTGTACGGGATACCAGAACATCAGGGCGTCGGTTCTGCGCGCAGCCGAGATCAAGCGTGAACGGGCCGGGCAGTTCCCGCTCGGAATCGACGACGCGTCCACTCGGGAGGCGTTGGATCGCAAGGTGCGGGGAACGACGAATCCCGTCGGAGGACGGGCGGGTAAGGCATGAGTACTCCGGTCAAACCAGCAAAGCGCAACGGGGCGAAGCACCCCGCTTCCGATCATTCGACGGCCGATCATTCGGTTGCCGACGACGGCAAGTTCTTCGGTAAACCGATTCCGCGCGAGGAAGATACGCGTCTGCTCAGTGGTCAGGGGCGATACCTCGACGATCTGGGCCACAACGCGCTGATCGCGGCATTCGTCAGGTCGCCGCACGCTCATGCGCGAATCATCGACATCGACATCGACCAGGCGCTGGAAGTGCCTGGTGTGCATGCCATCTACACCTACGAAGATCTCCTGGCCGACACGCCGGAAATGGCGGAGAACCTGCCACTGCTCATTCCGCATCCGGGAATCATCGCTCCGCGCAACGGGTATCCCCTCGCGAAGGACGAGGTGAAGCATGTCGGCGAAGCCATCGCCATGGTGGTCGCCGATAACCGGTACATCGCCGAGGACGCGTGCGCGAAGATCGACGTCACCTACGAGGCGCTGAAGCCTGTAGTGGGGATCGACGTCGCTCGCACTGCCGCCAACGCCGTCCACGCCGACGTTCCGGACAACGTCGCCGCTCACCTGCAGCACGGGTTCGGAGATCTGGATGCCGAACTGGCCGCCGCGCCGCACCGACTGACGCTGGATCTCGAAATCGAGCGTTCGGCTTCCATGCCGATGGAGGGCAAGGGTGTCTACGCGCGCTGGGACGGCGACGAGAACACCCTCACGTTCTGGACCTCCACCCAGACCTCCACGTCCGCCCGCGCCGCAATCGCCGCGCGATTGGGGATGGCGCTGAACAAGGTTCACTGCATCGCTCCTGACGTCGGCGGTGGATTCGGCGTCAAGATCGTTCACCCGTGGCCCGAAGAAGTGATGATCACGTGGGCCGCTCGACGCCTCGGCCAGGCCGGCATCTCCTGTGAGGTGAAGTGGGTCGAGGATCGCCGTGAGCACTTCATCTCGAGCGCGCACGAGCGTGGGCAGATCCAGAAGGTCGACATCGGATTCGACGACGAGGGTCGTCTGTTGGCGTTCGACTTCACGTTCTGGCACGACAACGGTGCCTACCTGCCGTACGGGATCATCGTCATGATCAACACCGCGACGCAGGTTCTCGGGCCGTACAAGCCGAAGTCGTTCCGGGTCAACGCCTATTCGCTGTACACCAACACGGTCATCGTGACCCCGTACCGCGGCGCCGGACGTCCGCAGGCAGTGTTCGCTATGGAGCGATCCATGGACGCCATCGCCAAGTACCTGAACAAGGACAAGATCGCGGTGCGGGAGGCGAACTTCATTCGCCCTGAGGACATGCCGTACGACTTCGGCCTGATGTTCCAGGACGGACGCCCGTTGATCTACGACACGGGCGACTACCAGGCAGGCATCGACAAGCTCAAGAAGCTCATCGACTGGGACGGATTTCCCGAGTACCAGAGGAAGGCTCGCGCCGAAGGGCGGTCGGTCGGAATCGGTATCGGTGCGTACGTCGAGGGAACCGGCCCGGGACCTTACGAGGGTGCCCACGTCGTGGTCGAGACGTCCGGAAAGGTCAAGGCGGCAACAGGCTTGACGACGCAAGGCCAAGGCCATCAGACCGCGTTCGCCCAGATCGTTGCGGACGATCTCGGAGTCAAGGTCTCCGACGTCGAGATCGTCACGGGTGATACCCGCCGGTTCGGTTATGCCGTAGGCACTTTCGCCTCGCGTGGGGCGGTCATGTCGGGTTCGGCCTTCCATGTCGCGGCGCAGATGGTCGCGGAGAAGGCGAAGAAGATCGCCTCCGGAATCTTGGATCTGCCGGAAACCGAACTGGAACTCCGGGAAGGCCACGTGTGCAAGATCGGCACCGAAGCCGGTGTGGAAGGTACGTCCGTACCGCTGAGTGTTGTTGCCGTGCTGTCGAACCCGCTACGATATGCGTTCGACCGTGAGTCGAAGCTGGCCACCGGTTTCGCCAAGACCGACACGGACATGTCGAAGCCGCCGATTCCCGAGGGTGAGCAGCCCGGTCTGGAAGCAACAGGCTACTACTCGCCGCCCAGTTCCACCTTCGCTTCGGGAGTGCACGCGGCGATCGTCGAAACCGATCCCGTGACAGCCGAGATCACGGTCCGTCGTTACGTTGTCATCCACGACTGCGGAAACGTGATCAACCCCCGCATCGTCGAAGGTCAGGTCATGGGCGCCGTCGCGCAAGGTATCGGCGGCGCACTCTACGAGCGGATCGTCTACGACGAGCACGGGCAGATGCTCAACGCGTCGTACATGGACTTCTTGATGCCGTTCGTCACCGAGATGCCGGATTCGCTCGAGATGGATCACACCGTCACGCCGTCAGGGCTCAACCCACTCGGCATGAAGGGTGCCGGTGAGGCCGGTGTGATCCCCACCAGCGCCGTCATCGCGGCCGCCATCGAGGACGCCGAAGGAATCTCGATCACGTCCATGCCCATTTCACCGTCCGAACTGTTCGAACTTCGACTCGCACATGCGGGTTCGTCATCAGAGGAGAATGCATGAGAATCGCCGGCACCGCGCAGCTGACGGCACCTCGCGAAGAGGTCTACGACAAGCTCCAGGACGGTCGTGTACTGGCCGCGACCATTCCCGGTGTGCAGTCGCTCGAGCAGCTCACGGACAATCACTACAAGCTCTCCATCATGGCCGGAGTTGCGTCGATCAAGGGCGTCTACGACGGCGAGGTTGTTCTGTCGCAACAGAATCGGCCCAATTCGTTTGTCATGACGGCTTCGGGGGCTGGTGCTCCCGGCACGGTGAAGGCGGACGTCACGGTCACCTTGACGGAGAACGAGGGTGGCACGCTGCTTTCGTATGACGCCGACGCCGTGGTCGGCGGGATGGTCGGCGGCGTCGGGCAGCGCATGATCACCGGTGTAGCCAAGAAGATGGCCGGGGTGTTCTTCAAGAGCATCGACGGCGTCATTGCCAACGGCATCCCCGAGAAGGTCACTGCCGCCGTGGCCGCGGCAATACCGGCGGCGTCGGTCGAGGCGGTGCCGGTAGTCTCCGGAGCTGTCGCGGCACCGGCGATTCTTCCGGCCGCTGCACCGACAGCGGGTGGCACAGATGCTCGCACGGTGATGGTCAGCGCCGTCGTCGGCGCAGCCATTGCTTTGTCAGGTGTTGCTATAGGCGGATTCCTGGCGCGTTCTGGTTGTCGCGAGTAGTTCACTCAGGTGTCAACAGCTGATTCACGATGAGGGAAACGCCCCGAACCGACCAGGTTCGGGGCGTTTTTCACGTCCGCGTAACCCACGGGGGCGCCGGCGAAGATCCGCTCGTGATCGTGCGCCGAACCTTGGCCCCCCGATTCGGCGAATTGTGACAAAGAATCCGCCCTTCCGAACCTGTGGAATAGCACTACACGTCAGGTACGAGCCACTCACCGGCTAGGCCGCAACCGTCGATCGGTACCAGACGAGACGAGCCAAAGATCTCAGGAGGAAGCGTGGAACCCAGGAAGATTCGGGTCGGTATCGATACCGGCGGAACGTTCACCGACATCGTGGCAGTGGACGACGAAACCGGCGCCATCGTCACCACCAAGACCCCGTCCACCCCGGCGGATCCCGCCGAGGGCTTTCTCGCCGGTATCGAGAAAGTGCTCGCCAAGCTCGGCGAGAGCGGCGACTCGATCGGTGCGGTCAGCCACGGCACGACCGTTGCGACCAACAAGCTGCTCGAAGGCAAGGTCGAGAACCTCGGCTTCATCACCACCGAAGGCTACGAGCACGTTCTCGAAATCGCTCGTCAGTCGGTGCCGGACGGCTACGGCAACTCGTACTTCTGGGTCAAGCCCGAACGCATCGTTCCCGCCGATCGTGTACGCACCGTCGGTGGACGGCTTTCCTTCGACGGCAGCGAGATTCGTCCGCTCGACGAAGAGAGCGTTCGCAGCGCAGCGCAGTTCTTCAAGGACCGCGGCATCCGGACCATCGGCGTCTGCCTCATGCACTCGTACGCCGATCCGACGCACGAGGAGCGCGTTCGCGACATCCTCTTCGAGGTCTTCCCCGATGCGACGGTGAGCATCTCGAGCCAGGTGCTTCGTGAGTACCGCGAATACGAGCGGTCCATCACCACTCTCGTCGACGCCGCGGTCAAGCCGAACATCCGAAACTACGTGAACAACATCGCGAATCGTCTGCGTGAGTTCTCGACCACCGACGGCGAACCTCGCGACATCCCGTTCTACGTCATGAAGTCCAACGGCGGTGTCCTTTCAGCCAAAGAGGTTGTTCACCAGCCTATTACGACAGTTCTGTCGGGGCCGGCTGCCGGAGCTCTCGGTGCTGCGCTGATCGCCGATGCGGCCGGCGTCGAGCAGGTGTTGACCTGTGACGGCGGCGGAACGTCGACGGACGTCACCGTCGTGGTTCGCGGCGAGCCCGCGCTGACCACCGAAGGGCGAGTGGGCAACTACCCGTCGAAGATCCCGATGATCGACGTCGTGACCGTCGGCGCCGGCGGTGGCTCGATCGCGTGGATGACGCCGGAACGCACCCTCCGAGTCGGCCCTCAGTCGGCGGGCGCCGATCCCGGACCGTTGTGCTACGGCAAGGGCGGCAGCGAACCGACCATCACCGACGCGCACGTCCTGCTCGGCCGCATCCCACCTCACCTGCTCGGTGGCGAGATTCCTCTCGACACGGAATTGGCACGCAAGGGCCTCGAAGAGCTTGCAACACAGCTCAGTCTGGGCTTCGAGGAGTGCGCGGTCGGCGTCCTCGAGGTTTCGGCGTGGAACCAGGCCAACGCTCTGCGTCAGATCACCGTCAAGCGTGGCCTCGACGTTCGCGACTTCACCCTCGTGACGTTCGGCGGCTCCGGCTCCCTGCTCGCCTGCCGTCTCGTCGACATCCTGGGTCTGAAAGACGTTCTTGTCCCGCTCAATCCGGGTAACGTCTCCGCGTTCGGTCTGCTGACGGTCGATGTCCGCAACGACTACGTCCAGACGCATGTCAGTCGTCACGACCGGTTGAAGGCTGAAGACCTGCAGAGCCAGTTCGACGCGTTGGCCGGCGAGGCCGAAATCGCGCTTGCCGAAGAAGGATTCGACGAGACGCAGCGCAAGTACTCCCGTACTGCGGATCTGCGTTACCTCGGTCAGGCCTTCGAGGTACGCGTCCCGGTGGCGGAAGGTACCGTCACGGCGCAGATCATGGACGACGCGGCCGAGGCGTTCCATCAGGCGCACCGCGAACTGTACGGCTACGACTTCCGGGGAGACCCGTCGCAGCACGTGGAATGGGTCAACCTGCGCGTGAGCGGCATCGGCCCGATCAAGCGTCCGACGCTCAAGGAGATCCCCGCCGGCACTGGCGCCGACACCGCCCGAACCGGTTCGCGGCAATCGTATTTCGACAGCTGGGTCGAAACTGCTACCTACGACCGCACGCTGCTCGGTGCGGGTGACGTCATCGAAGGACCGGCCGTGATCGAGGAGTTCAGCTCGACTGTCCCGATCCACCCCGGATTCTCGGCACGTATCGACACCTTCGGGAACATTCGTATCTCGAAGTCTTCCGACTCGAACGGAGTGAAGTGATGACCGCCATTCTCGATGCTGCTGCTGCCACCGCGGCCAAGCCGTACCGACTCACCGCTACCGACGGCGCGTCACCTGATCCGATTCTGGTCGAGATCGTCGCCGGTTACCTCGCCAGCGTGGAAATGGAGGTCGAGACCTCCATTTCGCGCACCTCGCGTTCGCCGATGATCCGTGACGCTCACGACTTCCGCGCGGGTATTCACGACCGGAACCTCCGCAAGCTCACGGGCCGTTCGTATTCCGCCCTGGTTCATCCGATCGCCCGGGACTTCCCACTCGAGACGATGAAGCCGGGAGACGTGTACTTCCACAACGACGTCTACCTGTCCGAAGGTGGCATCGGCCATCTCCCCGACCTCTGCGTCACGGTGCCTGTCTTCGCCCGCGTCACTCCCGATGCCGAGCCGAAGGTTGTTGCGTTCGTTCAGGCATTCGGTCACCACGACGACATCGGCGGTTGCTGCCCCGGCTCCATGCCGTCCGGCGCCACCACGGTGTACGAAGAGGGTTTGATGGTTCCGCCGATCAAACTGTGGGACCAGGGAGTTCCCAACGAGGCGGCGCTGCGCATCATGACGCGTAACTCCCGCATGCCGGACGCTCTCGCAGCTGACCTCGACGCCGAGTGCTCGGCGTGCCTGATGGGGGCGCGTCGACTCACCGAATTGTTCGAGCGCTACGGCGTCGACACCGTCGAGTCGTGCTTCGACGCGATGATGGACGCGACCACCGAGACGTACCGCCGCGAGATCCTCAGCAAGATCCCGGTCGGTGAGTACACGTGGGAGGACTACGCCGAGCACGACGGCGTCGACGAGCCGATGCTCCACATCCAGCGGATCACGCTCACGAAGACGCGGCCGGAGGACGAGGGCGGCGAGCGACTCATCCTGGACTTCAACGGAACCGGACCGCAGGCAAAGGGCCCGATCAACCACTGCGGTGACTACGCGGACGGAAACTTCCTCATCAAGTGGTTGGCCCCGATTCTGCGTAACCTCGCGGACACCCCGGAGCGCATGGCCGAACTGGATGTCAACGAGGGCGTCGTACCGCTGATCGAGATGAAGTTCCCCGAAAAGGGAACATTGATCACCCCGATCTTCCCTGCCCCCACCAACGCTCGCACCTTTGTCATCCTCCGTCTGCTCGGAGTGCTGGCCGGCGTCGTCGCCAAGGCTGTGGACGGCAACATGCCCGCCGACCAGGAGACCATCAGGTACACCGGTGTTTACGGTGAGGACTTCGAGGGTCACTCGTACCTCATGCGTGAGGTGCTCGGCGGCGGTTCGGGCGGACGCTATTACGCCGACGGTGAGGACACGATTCACGTCGTTCCCGATTCACGGAACCTGCCGACCGAATTCACCGAGAGCCGTTTCCCCTTCATCGTCGAGAAGCTCGGTCTGGCCATGGATTCCGGCGGAGCCGGACGCTACCGCGGCGGCCTGGGATACGAGAAGCACATCCGGATGCTCAAGGATGCGCACTTCATGTCCATTGCGGATCGTTCGATCCTCGCCTGCTGGGGAGTCAAGGGCGGCAAGGCCGGTCGGCCGTTCTCCGTGGTCCTGGATCCGGGTGGACCGAACGAGCGTGAGTTCGACGCTCTGACCGATGCCGAGCCGATCAAGGCCGGCGAGGTCGTACGGATTCGCACCACCGGTGGTGGCGGTTGGGGAGATCCACTGGAGCGTCCGATCGAAGAGGTCTTGCGAGACATTCAGTGGCGCAAGGTTTCCGTGGAGGGCGCACGCGACGACTACGGTGTTGTCGTGATCGAGGGTGACGAGCCGTCGGTCGACGAGGCTGCTACCACGGAGCTACGGGATCAGTTGCGCTCGGAGCGCGGTGAGAACGAACCCTTCTTCGATCGGGGTCCGGGCTACGCGCAGCTTTCCGGTGGCGCCACCTCAGCGGTCTACGACTACGTCTAGGACGGAAAACTCTCATGGAGAACGGAATTGCTCGCGGCGCCGACATCGCGGTGATCGGCGCCGCGGGTAAGACCGGTGAGGCAGTCGTCGCTGCACTGCCGCAGAGCGTGACAGCTCGGCGACTGGTGCGAAAGGCGCGTGTCGACGGGGACTTCGAGGTAGAACTCGAAACGGGAAGAGGGCTGCGCAAGGCGCTCGCCGGGTGCCGAGGGGTGTACTTCATTGCCCCGAACGTCCATCCCGACGAGCCGGCGCTGCTTCGCAATGCGCTGACGGCAGCGGCTTCGGCGGGGGTGGAGCACTTTGTCTATCACTCCGTGGCGTGGCCGTTCAGCCCGTCAATGCCGCATCACCTGGACAAAGCCAGGTGTGAGGACGAACTGCATCGTTCGCCCTTGAAATGGACTGTGCTGCAGCCATGTGCATACGCGCAGAATTTCGAAGCAGTACTCACGGGTCGGTCAGAGACCATCGTCGTGCCGTACAGCGCGGACACGAGGTTCTCGTTCGTGAGTTTGGCGGACGTGGCAGCTGTTGCCGCGGTCGTCCTGAGCGAGGGCCCGGGCGAGCATCACGGAGCGACGTACGAGGTGGGCGGCCCGCAAGCTCTGAGCGTCATGGAGGTGGCACAGATGGTGGAGAAGCAGACGTCACGTACCGTCGCGATAGAACAGATCAGCGTGGATCAATGGCGTGAACAGATCGGCAGCGGCCTGGACGTCAACGCCAGCTCACGATTGGCGGCGATGTTCGAGTTCTACAACCACCACGACTTCCTTGCAGGCAGTGCTGCCGTGGAACTGCTTCTGGGTCGCCGACCGATGGGCGTCGAGAGCCTGATTCGGTGAGGCTTGCTACGCAATGCCTCCTGCCGCCCAGACAACCAGTGGGGGCAGGGCGGCGAGTATCAGGCAGACCGTTCCGTTGAGCCACTTGTGTTCCACCGTGACGGCGGCGAACTCGCGCAGAATAGCGCTCGGCAGGTAGTACCGGGCGGTGTGGGAACCGATGACTTCTGCGTCCAGATCGAGGCTTCGGGCAAACGTTGCGGTTCGGAGTATGTGGAAGTTGCTGGTGACCAGAACCATTCGAGGCTTCGTGGTGTCGGCTCGGAGAAGGTCCCTGGTGTACTCGAGATTCTCGAGCGTGGTGGTCGAACGGTCCTCTAGCATCACGTTCTCGCGCGGGATCCCGTGATCGACGAGGTAGACGCACATTGCCTCAGCCTCGCTGACCACCTCGTCCGATCCCTTCCCGCCGCTGACGACCAACAGCGGTGAACGTCCTTCGCGGACCTCGGCGCGGAAGATGTCCGCGGCCTTGTCCAGACGGCTGGCCAGCAGGGGCGTCACGTCGGCACCCGAAAGCCCGGCGCCGTGCACCACTATCGCGTCCATCCCGGGCTGGTACTTCTGGCGTCCGTACACGTAGGAGTAGAGCAGAAAGCTCGTGAACAGAAACCCCAGGTACGACGCGACCAGGCTGAACGATCCGAGAACGACTGCGAGCCAATATCTCTGCGTCAGCAACGCTGATGCGAGCAGTACGTAGGGAACGAGCAGTCCGAGTCCGGCGACGAGGGAGAGCAGGTTCGCCACGCTGAATCCCTCGCGCCGCAGCATCGTGACCCCGTTGACGATCAGGAATCCTGCAAGCAGGAGCACCAGCAACGGCGAGAGCAGAGCGATCGTCGCGATGACGAACGACGGGATCTCGGTCCCCGGTGCACCCGACTGCAGCATCCACAGACCGGTGAAGATCACTCCGAGAAGTAGATAGACGCCGTTGCTCAGCCTCCGCCGATCCTGCCTGAACCGGTAGCCGCAGAATCCGAGCAGCGCGAGGCCGATGAGGAGAAGGATCACGGAGCCAGACTAGGCGAGGTGCCCACTACACGGGCGCCACCGTTTTGGACTGCTGGATTGCGGACAGCACCCTGGTACGGCACTCGATGAACAGTGGGTCCGCCTTGGTGGTCAGTTGATCTCGAGCTCCGGTCAACGGGACGTCGACGATGTCCTGCATCAATGCCGGCGTTCCGCCGAGTACGACCACTCGATCGGACAGGTACACCGATTCGTCGACGTCGTGGGTGACCAGGAGGACGGTGATACCAAGATCACGTTGAAGCGTCAGCAGCAGGTCTTCGAGTTCCGCGCGGGTCTGCGCATCGACCGACGCGAAGGGTTCATCCATGAGGAGTACCTGCGGCCGATAGGCGAGAGCGCGAGCTATCGCTACCCTCTGCTGCATTCCGCCGGACAACTGCCAGGGGTAGGAACGCGCAGCACCGCCTAGACCGACAACGGCGAGTGCATCGGTAACCCTTTCGTTCTGAACCTTCCGCGCCAGACCGTTGCCCCGCAGCGGCAGGCGAACGTTCTCGCCCACTCGAAGCCACGGCATCAGTGTGCGGCCGTAGTCCTGTGACACGAGAGCCAGAGTGGCCGGCGGTGCATCAATCGCGATCCCGGCGATGCGGACCTCACCGGTGGTCGGCTTCTGCAGACCGGCGATGCAACGAATCAGCGTGCTTTTGCCGATGCCGGAATGGCCGACGATGCAGACGATTTCTCCCGGTGCGACCGTAAGGTCGATCCCGCGGAGCACTTCGCGGCCGGTGGGGCCGCCGTAGGTCACCCCGAGGCCGCTCAGTTCGACTGCGGGTATCGATGCCGCAGATTCTGTGGATGACATCAGTTTCCTTTCACTGCGAGAGCGTCGTGGGTCCGCGGCTGCCATCTGAGCAACCATCGTTCGATCACGCCGTATCCGAGGTTGAGCACGTATCCGATGATTCCCAACAGGAGAATTCCGGACCACATGTCCGCGATGGCGAATGTCTGTTGCGCGACGATCACGAAGTGGCCGATTCCTGCAGTGGAGACATACATTTCGCTGCCGACCATGATGACGACACCGATCGCGAGACTGGTACGGATACCGACCGTTATCTGTGGCATCGCTCCGGGGAGGAGTACCTGCGTCACCAGGAGGGGTGTACGGATCCGGTAGCTGCGCGCCACCAATCGGATACTCGGGTCGATGGAGCGAATGCCGTCGAGGGTGTTGAGGAGTATCGGCCAGACCGCACCGAAGGCGATGGCGGCAACGTTACCCGTCGAACCGGTTCCGAAAACGATGAAGAGGGCGGGCAATACGGCCAGCGCCGGAATGGCGCGGAAGAACTGGAGAAACGGATCGGCAATATCGGCAGTCAGCGGGAACAGTGCCAGCAGGAGACCGGCGCCGATGCCGACCACCAGTGCCACGGCAAGACCGAAGGCAAGGTTGGTCAAGCTCGGTACGACGTCGTGGGCGAATCCCGGACCGAACCAGTTGTCCACAAACGCTTTCCAGATACGCGACAGTGGCGGGAAGTAGGGTGACTTGCTCGACTCCGAACCGAAGTACCATACGACGACGATCAAGATCGGCAGCCACAACTCCCACGCGAGGAGTCGAAGTCCTGACATCATCTTCACGTCGTCATCCTCCTCGGGATGTAATGCCAAGCAAGTAAACGATTCTCGATCGCCATCACGGCGAAGGCGAGCAGCATTCCGAGTAGTCCGGCGACGATGATCAGTGCGAACATTCGATCGGGGACGGATTGGCTCAGCAAGATCTCCTTACCGAGTCCCGGCACGCCCGCGATCAATTCTGCACCGATGGTCAGCAGCAAGCTCAGTGTTGCCGAGATGCGAATCCCGGTGAAGATGTAGGGCATCGACGCCGGTGCGACGACGAGAGCGAGTCTGCGCCACAGCGGAAGTCGGAAGGAGCGTGCGGTCGCCAGCAGTTCCGGGTCGACGTTGCGCACACCGTGAATCGTCTGGAGCAGAATCGGCCACACACTTACTGCCACGATCAGTGCCACCGCCATCCGTTGCGTCGGGCCCATGATCAGCAGAAAGAGCGGAATGATTGCGAGCGGCGGAACGGTTCGGCAGAAGTCGATGACGAAACGGGAGGAGACCGTCAGGAACGGGTGCGCGGCGAGCAGCAGTCCTGCCGGGATCCCGATGACCAGGCACAGCGCCAATCCGATCGCTGTGGTGGTCACCGTTTGTCCCAGTGATGTCCACAACGAGGACGTGCCGAGTTCGTTCACAAGTGCCACTGCCACGTCGCTGAACTTCGGAATACCTTTGACGTCCTCGTCGCCGAGCATTCCGAAGATCTGCCAGGCGGCTGCCAACGCGAAGAGCGTCAGCAGCCGACCGAGCAGAACCTGCCTGCGGCGAGTCTGCAGGGTTGTCAAGGCGGACAACTCAGTTGGCCGGGGTCAGCAAGGAATCGGCCTCGACCGAATCCGTCAGTACCCCGTACTTGACCAGCAGTTCGATCTCCGTGCCGAGAGCACCCGGTTCCACTACTGCGACGAACTGAGGATTCTTGCTGTTGGCCAGCATTTCGAGCGGAATCTTGGCTTGTGTCGAGAGTGCAGCCTTGACGGCGCCCGGATTCTGATTGGCGTAGTCGACGGATTTGGCAAGCGCCGTACGGAATTTGGCGAGTGAGTCCGGGTTCGCGTCGACAAACGATTCCGAAGCGACCAGCGAGGTCCCTGGCACACCGGGCGCGGCCAAGGGGAAGGGGTGGCCGAGGATCTTCAGCCCCGAGTCGGTTGCTTTGCTCAGGAACGGATCGATGAGGAATGCCGCATCGGCTCCGCCAGTGGAAACAAGGTCACCGAGGTTGGGCATGGGCGCCTGAATGAACGAGATCTTGTCCGCTGCTCCACCGGACTTCTCCACCGCAGCAGAGATGACTGCCTCGCTGACGGACTTCAATCCGCTGATCGCAACGGTTTTGCCTTCGAGGTCACGGAAGCCGCTGATGGAACTGTCTTTGGCGACAACGAGGCCGGACTGGTCGACGCCGTCACTCGCGGCAAAATTCGTGAGCCCTCCGACGATGGTGACGGGCATGTTCTGGCTGCGTGCCTGAATTGCGGCGGCGGCGGTCGTGGCTGCCATATCTGCATTTCCGCTGAGCAGCAACGGAATTTGAGCCGAGGAACTGGCGCCGCCCTCGACGAGCTGGATGTCGAGTCCTTCGTCGGTGAAGTATCCCTGCTCCATTCCGAGCCAGATCGGTGCGAAGTCTGCGATCGGCTGAGGTGCGATTCGAATCGTGGTGGTCTGGGTGCCCCCGTCGTCGGAGGCCGTGGCGTCGCTCGAGCAGCCGGTCAGTGCCAATGCTGCGGTCGCGACCGCAGCTAGGGCAACAACTCTGAACCGTGGTGTCGACCGAAGGGTATGTCCAACCGTCATGTCCGAAAGCCTCTCGCTGGGAAAGATATGACTTCCTTGCCGGTAATCCGGTGGGAAGGTGAAGACGCTCAAAGAATTCCGTACGCCGGAACGATTGTTGTGACTATAGTAATTTCCAAGACGAATGCCAAGGGTTTTCCAAGAACACGAGATTTCGGATCGCCGGGTACATCCACGGCACCGGGAGGGGATCGGATGACGAAGGGTTCTGCGTCCGCCGTCGACAAAGCGCTGGATCTACTCGAGGCCATCGCGCGCTCGACCACGCCGATGAAGCTCAGCGAACTGGCAGAAGAAGTCGGGATGCTCCGCCCGACTGCGCACCGAGTGCTCGGAGAACTCGCGAACCGTGGTTGGGTCTTCCGCTACGACGGTCGCTATCTCCCCGGCCCGGCTGCACTGCAGGTTTCCCACGAAGCGGCAGCGCACTCGTTGGCGGCCTTGTGCGATCCGACCATGCGGGTGCTGTCCGAGAGCACCGACATGATGGTGAATCTGCAGGTTCTCGAGAGCGGCGGAACGCGGATCATCGCGGCGCTGCGTCCCGAGAGACTCAAGATGATCACTCGGATGCTCGGGGATCTGCTTCCGCCGCACCGGTTCGCGGGTCCGCTCGCGTTGGTCGCGGCACTCGAGGACAACACCCGGGCGCCCTACCTGGCGATGGTGGAGAAGAGCGGCTATCCACTGGAAGGCCCCACCGGCTTTCTCGCCGACATAGCCGAGACGCAGAAAACCGGATTCGCCGTTGTACACAAACGATCTCAGGACATCATCGGTTCGGTCTCGCGTGCAGTGTCTTCCCGCAAGGGATCTCCGCTCTGCGCGTTGACGGTGATCGGGTTCGATACCGACTTCGATGCGAAAACGACGCGAATGGTCGAAGAACACCTGCTGCGGGCCACCGATGAAGTGCAGCAACTCCTCACTGACCACACTTCGGGCAAGCGCCCGTCCGACACAGGAGAAGAAGGATGATTTCACGGACCGAGGGCTTCATCACCGTCGCAGACGGCGAACGGGTCTGGTACGAGACTGCCGGCGAAGGCCCGGATCTGATTCTCACGCACGGTCTCGGCGGCAACGCCGCGGTCTGGTACCAACAGGTACCGTACTTCGCTCAGCATTATCGGGTAATCAGCTGGGATCAGCGAGGATTCGGACGGTCCACCAACGAAAAGGGCAACCACGGCCCGGTAGCGGCAGTCTCGGATCTGATCGAAATCATGAACCTGTTGGAGGTCGATCGAGCGCACGTGGTCGGCCAGTCGATGGGCGGTTGGGCCGCATTGGGGACCGCGATCGCTGTTCCGGAGCGGGTGGAGTCGGTAGTCCTGGCCTGCACGACCGGCGGCATTCCCGTCGGATTCGGTCCGGACGGCACACCTCCCCTCACCGCGGCGCCCGTCACGGCGCGGCCACTGGGGGAACACCCCGCTGTGGGCGGACGGTTGCCGAGCTTGGACATGGCGAGGGCATACCTGTACCAAGCTCTCGGCACCTTCGGTCATCGCCCACCTGACACCGAGTTCTTCCGAATTCTCAAGGCCCACAACTACTCGCCGAGCGATCTTGCCGCGGTGACGGCGCCGGTTCTGCTGATCGCGGGTGAGCTGGACGATTTGATGACACCCGAGCGGATTCGCAGCGCCGCCGAGTTCCTGCCCCACACCGAAGTGGTCGAACTTGCCGACCGCGGCCACTCCCCCTACTTCGAGGACCCACACGCGTGGAACGAGTTGGTGGCGCACTTCCTGGCCGATGTTCGTGCCCGCCCAGTGCGCTGAAACACCAACTCGTCACGCATATTCCAACTCCGAGGAGATCTAATGGATTCATCTCAGACCGTCGAGTTCATCCCACCCGCTTTCGATACGCCGTTCTCCACCGGAGTGCGCGTCGGAGACGTTCTGTATCTGTCGGGTCAGATCGGCATGCTCCCGGACGGGACTTTGGCCGACGGCTTCGAAGCGCAGGCTCGACAGACCATGGAGAACATCGTGGCTTCGCTGATCGCTTACGGTTCCGGCGTCGAAGCAATCTTCAAATGCACTGTCATGCTTGACGACATGTCTCGTTGGCAGGAGTTCAACAAGGTCTACCTCGAGTACTTCCCGGCGTCGAGACTGCCGGCCCGCAGTGCGTTCGGAACAGATGGACTGGCGCTGGGTGCGCACATGGAGGTCGAATGCATGGCGTACACACCGCGGGTCTGACTGCTCGCGGACACTAGCCGTCCCAATCCACACGTTCAGCCAGGCGCAGCAATGTGTGTCGGCGCGTAGTGCTGGTTTCGCCGATGTGCGCGATCCGGCCGTAGACGTGGGCGCGGAAGTTCTCGATACCGTCCCGATTCTGTTCCTGCGCAGAAGTACTGGCGGCATTGTACAGCAGGGCACGCAAGCGATCGTAGTCGTCACGCGGATACGACGGTTGGTCGTTGATCACCAGCCCGGTGAGGTGTTGGCGTCGATGAGGGCGCATCACCTTGGTCTTTCGTGGATGGATGGCAAACCCTTCGTCCCTGGCGATCTGCTCGACGCTCCAGAGGAGGGTTCCGACGTCGGCTACTTCGATTCCGGAGAAGGCGAGGTCGTCGGCGTATCGGGTGTAGGTGAGCCAGTTTGCTTGTGCGAGTCCACTCAAGCGGATATCGAGTTTGCGCGCGACGAGATTCGCCAGTGCAGGCGAAGTTGGCGCGCCTTGCGGAAGATGCGCGGTGCGTAGCTGTGATGCCTGTGCATACGGTAGGCCGCGCAGGGTATCGGCAGGTGTTGCAACAGTGCACAATCCGGTGAGAACTCCCGCCACTGCGGGTGGATAGCCGAGGGCTGTGAAGACGGCGTGAACGCGGCTGCCGCTGATCGAGGGGAAGAACTGCGCGAGGTCGACACCGATCACGATTTCCGACTGTGCGTGCGGCGCTGCAAAAGTCAGAGGGCTTCGACCACGGACGAATCCGTGTGCCGCGTCGTGCGGGGGCACCAGGTCGAGTATGCGGCGCAGAATCTTGCGCTGAATTTCGCGCAATCGAGGTTTCGGTACCTCGAGGAGGCGAGCGCCGGTCTTCTTGCTGATCTGCATGGGCCGGTAGTGGCGTAGCGGTAGGGGTTTCGTGCGGAGCCATTCCCCTCGGTCGGCAAACCACTCGAGTTCGGAGATCGTCAGATCCAGTGCACGAGCCAGGTCCACACTGGTGTTGTAGCGGGGAACGTCGAACCGCCACACCGAGGATTCATTGGTGTCCAGTGAGAGAGGAACAGGCCGCAGGCGAGGTAGTTCGCGAAGCAATCGGTACAGAGTCTGCGGTTCGAACGGTGGGGCGGGCATGAGGTCGAGAACGCGCACGGCCAGGAGCGTCGGGGAAACACCGAAGACGGTTCCGAATGCCTCCTCGAGGCCGCTGAGGGTCCACGGAGCGTCAGCAGCCGCAACGGCCAGACGACGCGCCAACTCGGGATCGAGCTCGAAGTCACGCATGATTCGACTCCGGGATGCGACGGGGCGGGGTGACCAAATCCTTTGTCCGGTGCGGCGGCAAGCACGCGGAGCGTGCCGAACGCCGGTGGACGCAGTATCCAATTCTTCTGGCCGACCCAGGGGTTACCCCTGAGACTGGTCGCGTGGACCAACTCTCACCCACGCGCCGCCGCATCCCTTCACAATGGCAGACCGTCCGGTATCTGTCACGTGTGAAGCGGATCTGCTAGGTGTGGGTTCTCAGATCGACGAACGATCCGAACCGACGAACTCGCTGATCCACGGCACGACTGCTTCGCGGACGGTGACCGCCTTCGGCAGTAGCCCGTTGCTCAGCAGGAGATCGGCCGCTCGCTGCTGCTCGTCGAGGAACTCGTCGGTGACCGGGTTGACACCGAAAGGACGCCCGCGCAGTGCAGCTTCCCAGGCATCGATGCTCGCGGACCCGCCACGCTTCTCGATGTCGTCGACGAAGATCTGCGCGGCTTCGCGGGGGTTGGCTTCGATCCAGGCGTCGGATTCCTGCAGGGCCTCGATGATCGCCTGGAGGGCCTCCGGGTTGGTATCCGCGAAATCGCGCCGGGTGAACCACAGTGAGGGGTGGCTGAAGAGTCCGTCGGTGGCGATCAGCGTGCGCAGTTCGTGGTTCGCTTCGATGTCGGTCAGCCCCGGGTACGCCCCTACCCAGGCATCGATGGTGCCGTCGAAGAGGTCCGCTCCACCACCGCGCACGTCGGTATCGACGGGGACGATGTCGGACCAGGTCAGCCCCGCCTGATCCAAGGCGAACAACAACAGTGTGGTCTGCCACGATCCGTGCGCGATGCCGACGCGCTTGCCGCGCAGGTCCTCTACCGTGTTGATCTCGGACTCTGCCTTGACTACCAGGCGCCCGTTCTCCACGCGGGGGCCGGAGATTCCGATGTAGACGAGATCGCGGCCCTGGGCCAATCCGGTGACCGGCGGCGTGAATCCGGTTCCGATCACATCGTATCCGCCCTCCTCGAACAGCCAGTCCGAGTGCAGGGTCGGCAAGGCGTTTTCCGGGTTCACTGCAGGCTTGGCGGGAAGCTCACGCAGGTCCACCCACTCGACGTCCGGGAGACGACGTTCGAGGATTCCGGTGTGGCGCAAAACGAACAGTGAATTGTTGTGTGGGAAGTATCCGACGCGAACGGTCATGAGATCTACGGTTTCCTGTTCTGAATCAGTGATGGGCGGTGGCTAGATGAGGCCGCGTCGACGCGCCTCGTCGGCGAGTCCGCTACGGCCCCACTGGACCGTGAGGTTGGACGGATCGAATTCGACTGAACCGCCGAGGGTTTCGGCGATCGCCTGGAACTGCGCGCCTTCCTCGAGGAGGACGACGAACTTCGCGAGGTCGAGCAACCCGCTGCGGCCGATGACGTTGACCCCGCCGTTGGCTTCGAAGATCGCCACCAGATCGGGATCGTGTTCGAGACGCTCGAGAATGAACTCGCCCGCAGACCGGGATCGATCGATGTGCGGCGGAATCTCTCGGGAGAGCGTCAGCCTCTGCGAAGCCGCATAGCGGATGGGCAACGTCCGATGGGTCTGGGCCCAACCGCCGAGCCACGGAGTGTGGATGTGGACAACGCTGGTGATTTCCGGATGCTCACGGAACACTGACGCGTAGCCGGTGACAAAACCGGCCGATCCGTTGCCGGACAGCACCTCTCCATCGAACGTAGCAACAACCGGTGACACCGACGGATCGTCCGCCCACGGTCCCGGGTCGTTCAGGGCGACCGCGATTTCGGTGCCGGGTACGCGTTCGACGAAGTTCACGGTCCCGTTGGCTGCAACCGTTCCGGTCTTGCGGAAGACGTCGAATGCTTTGTCTGCTGCTTTGCGCGCTTCTTCGACGAATGCTGCGGTATCGGCGTCGAGTCGAGTTTCGGTGGTGGTCATCGAGTCTCCAGTCCAGAAGGTGTGATCGGGGTGCGCTGCAGGAGGGGAAGAACTTCTTCGCCGACGCGGTATGCCTCTTCGAGATGCGGGTTACCCGCGAGGATGAAGGCGTCGACGCCCAGTTCGCGGAGCTCGTCGAGTCTTTCGGCGACCTGTTCGTAGCTGCCGACCAGTCCGAACGCTGGTCCGCCGCGGATGAGGCTGAAGCCACACCACACGTTGGGCTGCACTTCCAGATCTCGGTAACCGGTGATGTGTTCGGGCACCCACCCCTTGATGCGGGCGGCGCCCACCGAATCACCCTGCGCTGCGCGGTCGGCGGCCCCCTTGTCGACGAAGGCCCAGCCTTTCTCGATCTCGGCCCAGGCGGCTTCTTCGGTGTGCCGGGCAACGACGTCGATGCGTACGGCGAACTTCGGGGTGCGTCCCAGCTTGGCCGAGTTCTCCCGCACGCCGTCGATCTTGGCTCTCAGATCGGCGTACGGTTCCAGCCAGGAAAGGTAATAGTCGGAGTGCAGTCCGGCGGCGGCGACGGCTGCTGCCGAAGATCCGGAGAAGTACACCTCGGGAAACGGCTGGCCGGCAAGCCCGGGTGGCAGTGCAGCGCCGTGGGTTTGGAAGAAGCGACCGTCGAAGTCGAAAGGTTCGCCGTCCCACACACCCTTGAGTACATCGAGGAACTCGGATGTCCTGGTGTAGCGATCGTCATGGTCGACCTTGTCGCCCCACCACAGCTGAGGCGCTCCGCCTCCACCACTGATGATGTTGTAAACCAGACGTCCGCCGGTTGCTCGCTGCAGACTGGCCGACATCCGCGCGGCCTGTACCGGGTGAAGGAACCCCGGTTGGAACGCGACCATGAAACGGTACGTGGTGGTCTCGGCGGCCAACGCTGCTGCGGTCGCCCACGGATCCTCGGTCATCGGGAAGGACGGCAGCAGTCCACCGAGGAAGCCGGCAGACTCGGAAGCCTTTGCCACTGCGGCCATGTGGTCGATGTAGCTGTATCCGTCCAACTCACCGCCGCGGATCGCGGGAGCGATGTTGCCCGGCCCGTATCCACCGGCATCGCCGCGGTTGTAGCGACGCGGAGTACGCAGCGACGCGTGGTCGCCTTCCATCCCGATCCGCCAATAGAAATCGATGCTCATGCGGTGGCCTTCTCTTCTGTGGTGGCCTTCTCTTCCTTGCGGATCCGACCCTCGGGATCGACCAGGTGGAGGAGATGCTCGCCCGCCCGGTGCAGCTCTTCGATGTGTGGTCGACCGGACAAGACGAAACCGTCCACGCCGAGATCGCGATACGACGACAATCGCTGCGCCACTTCCTCGTAGCTTCCGACGAGGCCGATACTGTGCTCGTAGCCGATGCGGTCGAATCCGGACCACAGGATGCCGCCCCGATCGATCTCGAGTGCCGCGGAATCGGCCTCTCTCAGTTGCCGTTCGACGCGAGCCCAGGCTTCGTCGGCTGTTTCCCTCGCGATGATCGGGATGCGCAGGACCTTCTCGACGGTCCTGCCGAGTTCGGATGCTCGGTCGTCGAGGGTGGTGATCCGTGTCGACAACTCGTCACCGGCAAGGGTGAACTGATGGACATCGGCATGGTGGGCCGAGAGTTCCAGAGCTTCCGGTGAGTCTCCGGTCAGATGTACTCGGGGAAAACGGAGTCCCGACAAGATGCCTCGGAATCCGCCGCCGAGTACGTCGTAGTATTCGCCGTCGAAGTCGTAACCCGTGCCGCCGAATCCGCCGGGGAGAATCTGTTCCTCGTTCCACACACCGCGTGCGACGGTCAGGAACTCCGCGGCGCGCGCGTAGCGGTCGGCTCCTCGAACCACGTCTCCGCGAGCAGCGGCGTCTTCGGGGTCCGTCTCTACCTTCACTCGCCATTCGAGACGACCTGCCGACAGGCGCTGAAGTGTCGCCGACATTTTGGCGGCGTAGACGGGGGTGCCGAAAGTGGGGTGAAACTCCACGACCACTCGCGAATGACGCGTCTGACGTAGGGCGGCGGCAGCAACGATCCAGGATTCTTCGCCATTCGGATCGTACGGTGCGACAACGCCGTCGACGCCCGACAGTTCGGCTGCGAGAACGATCTGTGCCAATTCGTCGAAGGGCCCGAAGTTTCCGGGGCGAACATCGGTCGCGACGGTAGTCGGTCGCTGTGGCCCGAAGCCGCCGCGACTGTTCAGCGCGGCCACTGCTCGACGTCCGTCACCGCGCGAGGGCAGCTCCCAGTAGACGTCCGTCATTCTTCTGTGCCCTTCTGCGCGGCGACAAGTGCGCGTGCCTGTTCCAGTGGTTCGTGCGCCACCCAGGACTGTAGGTCGAAGTCGGCGGCAAGGAAGCCGTGCGCATACAGGAATTGTTTCTGCACGCCGAGCAGGTCCACACGCTCGTCCGACAGGCTCAAATGCAGTCCGGTGTGGAAGTTCTCGCCGTAGGCTGCCACCACACCTTCGGGCCCGGACTGTGTTTCGGTCTGCAGCACGGCTCGGACCTCGTCGATGTTGGCTGCGGCCCAGTCCGCTGCTCTCAGGCTCTCGGCGAGGAAACCGACGACGATGTCCGGGCGCTGTTCGAGTAGGTCGGCATGAACCGTGATCGGTCGTGGGGTGCCGTTGTTCACGCGATCACGGAGGGATGCAGTGGAATCGAGATCGACGGCCACGGCGAGGCCGTGTTCGCGGGCAACTTCCTGGGCGCGGGCACCCTTGACGTAGATGGCATCGACGTCGCCGCGGAGCAGGGATTCGACACCCCACGTCGTGTTGCGGGTGGACGAGGCGGTGCGGACCTCGGGGGCTGCGGTCGTCGCAACCTCGACGAGGGTGACGTCGGCAAAACTCAACTCGCCCAGTCGAAGTGCGGAGGCGAAGCCGTGCAGGGCCATGGCGCGAGGAAAGCTCCTGGCCTGATCCGCAGCCCAGGCCGGGATACCGATCCGAGCGCCGGCCAGAAGACCTGCTTCTCGGATGTCGGAGTCTCCGCGCACCAGGATCGCCTGGGCCTCGTCGATCCAGGTGAGCCCGATGAGCCGCGTCGGAGAACCACTGGCACGCGCGGCCAGTGCGGGGACGTTGCCGCCCTCACGAATGAGTCCGGAGAGATGGTGATCGAAATGGCGCACTGCCAATTCCGGTCCGGCATCTTGCAGTACGCCGAAACGCACTCCGGATTCGTTTGCCGTCCGGTCGAGCCAACCGAGACTGTTGGCGAGACCGCTGGCGGTGGGAACGGGGCAGCGGGTGTACCAGAGTGTGTCGATTGCGGAATCAGCGATCAATGTCATGACTGTCCTGTCCGTCGGGGAAGGTGCGGCCGACACCGAGTTCCTTCAGGAAACTCGCTCGGTAGCGCAAAGATTCGGGATCGTTCCGATCGCGGGGGCGTGGCAGGTCGATGTCGACGTCCACGGCAAACCCGCCCTTGTCGAGGATGAGCACGCGGTCGGCAAGTCGTACGGCTTCGTCGACGTCGTGCGTGACGAGTAGTACAGCCGGACGGTGGCGGGCGACCAGATCGCCTACCAAGTCTTGCATTTGGAGCCTGGTCAAAGCGTCGAGGGCCGCGAACGGTTCGTCGAGCAGTAATAGTTCAGGTTCGCGAACGAGAGCGCGAGCCAATGCGACGCGTTGGGCCTCGCCGCCGGAGAGGGTGGCCGGCCAGGCACGGTGCTTGTCCGCGAGGTTGACCTCGGAGAGTGCGTTGCGTGCATTGTCGGTCACCTGACGTGACCGCTTCTGTCCGACTGTGACATTGGCCAGAACTCGCTTCGACGGGATCAATCGCGGTTCCTGGTAGACGACCGTGCGGTCGCGCGGAACCAGCACCTCGCCGCTGTCCGGTGCTTCCAAACCGGAGAGCACTCGCAACAGGGTCGTCTTGCCGGTGCCGCTGGGGCCGAGGAGAACGACGAACTCTCCGCGTGTGATCTCGAGGTCGATACCTCCCAGAACAGTCTTGTCACCGAACGACTTCCGCACTCCGGTGAGTGAGACTGCCACCGGTGATCCGGCTCGTCGTTCGGCCGCAGTGGTGCCGGTCCGCTCACGCGTTGCCAACGGCGGCAGAGGTGCTTCGGAGGTAGGCAGCGAGCCGACGGTCGTGTTCGTCACCGCGCCACCGACAATCTCCGCCACGGCATGGAGTACCGCTCGATCAGCCTGACCACGGCGTCGAAGATGAGACCCAGCGCCGCGTACATGACGATGCACAGAACCATGTAGTCGGTGCGGTTGTATTCCTGCGCCAGGGTGACCAGGTATCCGATCCCCTCACGTGTGCCGACCTGTTCGGCGGCGATCAATCCGGTGATGCTGAGCGACAAGCAGATTCGAAGCCCCATCAGAACACCGGGGAGGGCGGTCGGAAGAATCGCTCCGAACACCAGTCGCCAACCTGTCAGTCCGAAACCCTGTGCCGCTTCGACCATCTTACGATCGACCCCGCGCACACCGAGGTAGGTGTATGCGTACATGGGGGCGACGGTCGCGACTGCGATCAGGACCACCTTGAAAGTTTCGTCGATACCGAACCAGGCGATGAACAACGGAACGAGCGCGAGGAACGGAACCGCGCGGTTGATCTGCATGGTCGAGTCGATCAGTTCTTCACCGAGCGAGGAGAGACCGGACAGAACCCCGAGCACCAATCCGACGATCACACCGACCGAAACACCGAGTGCAGCACGTTGAAGCGACGCGAGACCGAAGTCGACCAACTGACCCGACTGGTACAGCTCGGCGAATGCCGTCCACACCGCCGGAGGTCCGGCCAGGATCTCTTCGCGGATCAGTCCGGTAGCGGATCCGATCCACCATCCGGCAACCAGCAGCGCGGGCACGAGGAAGCGGAGGGGGATCGAGACCCACTTGGGCCTGCTGCGATTGCGCCGGTAGCGGGGCGTTTCGAGTTGCGGATGTTCCACTGACTGCGACGCCGTTCGTGCGGGGCGGGTCAGCGTCACCATCGGGTCACTTCCCCTCGGTGGTGGGCGCTGCCGCTGCCGAACCTGCCACAGCACCCTGGAGGTCGAAGATCACGTCGCTGCCCTTGAGGGGCTGCTGGATCACCTTGTTCTCGGCGAACAGCGTGGAGATGGATTCGAGGTCGGTGGCGTCGGCTGCAGTCGGGTAGCGGAAGTTGGTGATCTGGCCGCCGAGGGTGATCGCGTCGTCGAGTCGCTGTCCGGAGAGTGCACGCGGACCGGTCTGTTCGAAGACGTTCTCGAAGGCTGCTGGGTCGGCCTGCTGCTTCGCGGTGAGTTCCTGAGTGACCTCGAGGAACTTCTGGACCACCTCGGGATGCGCTTCGAGTACTGCGGTGCGGCCGGCGATGATGGTGCTGTCCACGGAGTCGATGCTCGCCTCGGTTGCGATCTCGACTGCGCCCTTGGCCTTGGCCTCCTGATACGGAATCAGGAACGATGCCCACGCGTCGACCTGCCCGGTGGAGAACGCCGACGCCGCGTCAGCCTGTTGCAGAGGAACGCGTTCGACGGAATCGATCGGCACTCCGGCCTGTGTCAGGGCCTTGAGCGTGATGTACTCGCCCTTACCCGCAGGGTTGACGGCGATGCGCTTGCCGGCCAGGTCTGCGACGGTCTTGATTCCGGATTCCGGAGTGGCGATGATGCCGGCCTGGTCCTTGTTGTACGGGTCGGACGTGGCGAAGATGCGGACACCCACGTCCTTCGACAGTGCGCCGACGACGGGACTGTATGCGCCGGTTTGGATGTCGAGCTCACCGCTGTTGAACAGTTTGAGGTTGGAGCTGAATCCCGGTGTGGTCTTGACCCATTCGATCTTTGCGCCCAGCGGTGCCAGCGCCTCGTCGTAGGTTCCGTCACGCTTGCCGACGGCGATGGCACCGGAGTTTCCGGGATCGAAGACTTTGAGCGTGAAGTCGGCGCTGGAATTGCCTGCGGCGCTGTCGGAATCGGAAGACCCACACGCCACCGCCAACCCGGCCAGCGGGATCATGGCGAGCGCAGCGGCAGCTCGTGGCAGTCGGCGGAAGCGGGACATGTATGTGGCTCCTTCAGGCGTTGATTCGTCAGAACTGACGACGATGACGCTATTGGGTGCGTGTCTGTTTTACCCCCGTTTGTTTTCTGGAGATTGGAAATCTTGACAACATCGGAAGTCTGTTCATCTGGGCTTTTGTGGGTCCGCGTCTGGTTCCTTTCCACCTGATGGAAAGGATGGCCGGACTGCTGGGTCCGTGTTAGCGTCCGATTCTCAGGTCGATCAGGCCACAGCGAAAGGATCGTTCGTGACGGACGCACGCGGCGCGGGAGTTCAGACGGTAACCCGTGCCCTGACCATGCTCACATGTTTTCGCAGTGGCGAAGAACTGGGAGTCTCGGAAGTTGCGCGGCGACAAGAGCTTGCGGTCAGCACCACGCATCGATTGCTGCAGTCGCTCGTCGACGCGGGGTTCCTCGAGAAGGACGACGCAACCAGTCGGTATCGCATCGGCGCGGCGCTGGCGGCTTACGGACAGGTCTCCTACCGGCAGCATCGGATCTATCTGTCCGAGCCCTATTTGGAGCAATTGGCCGCGACGACAGGAGCATCCGCCTCCCTGGCAGTGCGAAGCGGAAGTGAGGTGGTGTTGCTCGGATTCAGCCGATGGCGCGAGGCCGACGGGCACGTGCTCCAGGGTGTCCGCCTTCCCTTGCATGCGAGCGCACTCGGGAAAGCGTTTCTGGCGTGGTCCGATGTCGACGATTCCGAGCTCGCTGCGCTGCCACGTGAAGCGACCACTCAGCGTGCGATCACCGATGTTGCCGGTATCCGCCGGGAATTGGAACTGACTCGTGAGCGAGGATACGGATTCAACGACGAGGAGTTGACCCCGGATTACCGAACGATCGGAATTCCGATCATCGATGGATCCGGCACTGTGCGTTACGCTCTCGGGCTTCGTGGTCCGGTCGAGCTGATGATCGACGAACGGATTCCGTTCCTCGCCGACCTTGCCAAGGTAACTGCGCGACAGATCGGTGAAGTGCTTCTCTGAACTGGCGTGAAGTGCTTGTGGCAGATCCGGCCGAACGTGATTACCGTTGAAGCCGAGGGCGCGATCGCACAATGGCTACGCGACGTGACCGCGTCCTCGCGAGCGTGGAGACGAGTGATGACGACGATCGGTGTCGTTGCCCTGCTGCTGGGCGTCCTGTTGATCGTGGTCGAGGCGCATGCCCCAACCGCGGGGGTGCTCGGTGTGCTTGGAGCACTCATGATCGGTGCCGGCGTCTGGATGCTTTTCACATCCGACGGTATCGGCCAATTGATCGCGATCCCGGTGACGGCGGGAGTCGCGGTAGTCGGCCTGGGCGTGGTGGCGGTAGCGAGTCGAAAAGCGCTTACCGCGCGCCGCGCTCCCGTGCGTACGGGGACGGAATCTCTTGTCGGCTCCGACGCGACCGTTCGCAGTTGGACCGGCGCGCAGGGTCAGGTCGAGCTTGATGGCGGATTATGGAGTGCTCGAATGGAATTCGGGTACGACGACTCTGTGCCTGCCGTGGGCGAATCCGTCGTCGTAGAGCAGGTACGAGGCCTGACTCTGAAAGTGCGCCGTCGTGAACCGTGGGAGCTGCCGCTATGACCACCGTGCTTGTCGTGTTGTCCGTGTTTGTCGTGCTGATTGCAGTCCTTGTGGGAATGTCGGTGAGAGTTCTGCGCGAGTACGAGCGCGCGGTGGTGTTCCGCCTCGGCCGATTGATCACCTTGAAAGGCCCAGGCCTGGTGATTCTGGTGCCGGCGATCGATCGTATGGAACGGGTCAGTCTGCGAACCGTCACGCTGAAAATACCGGTCCAAGAAGTGATTACCCGCGACAATGTTCCGGTGAAGGTCACCGCCGTCACCTACTTTCGGGTCGTCGACGCTGACCGTTCGATAGTCGAAGTCGAGGACTTTTTGGCCGCCACCTCACAGATCGCCCAGACCACACTGCGCTCCATCCTCGGTAAAGCTGAGCTGGACTCGCTGCTATCCGAACGTGAACGCCTCAACGAGGATCTGCAGAAAGTCATCGACCAGCAGACCGAACCGTGGGGCGTCAAGGTCACGACCGTCGAGATCAAGGACGTCGAGATTCCAGCCAACATGCAGCGCGCCATCGCCAGGCAAGCAGAGGCCGAACGTGAACGTCGAGCCAAGATCATCAACGCCGACGCAGAGTTTCAGGCTTCGGCCAAGCTCGCCGAGGCGGCCGAGGTGATCAGCCGCAATCCGACCACTCTGCAATTGCGATATCTGCAGACACTTCACGAGATCGGTAGCGAGAACAACTCCACCGTTGTCTTCCCCTTGCCGCTGGATCTTGTCCGGCCCTTCATGGGCGGCCAAGCGGAGGTTTCCACAGCCACCCAAGAACATGCCCGTTCTGTCTGGAATGCGAAAGTTGTTGATTAGCAGCTAGTTTCATCTCGATATTCTCTTGTATTCGAAACTGTGTTCGAATATGATTGCTTCATGGACAGTCGGGAAGCGTGGCAGCTGGATGGCGAGGACCTCAAGAGTGAGGTTCTGGATCTGGTGCGTGTCCGGCACGAGTTGCAGTCGCGGATGGTGTTGCTGATCGTGGAGATGTTTTCCCGTGAGGTTCTCGGCGGGAAGGGTTTTCGGGCGATCGCGCAGTGGTTGCATGGTTCGACGAATCTGGAGATCGGTGAGTGCAGTCTGCTGGTCGGGTTGGCGCGGTTGTTGATGCTCGAACCTGTGGTGGGCGATGCGTTTCATCGTGGGGATGTGGATGCGTTGAAGGCGCGTCAGGTGGCGTCGTTTTGTCAGCATCCGCCGAAGAACATGACCCTGGCGGATGTGGACAAGGCCCGCGGGATTCTGCTCGGGTTGGCGTCGAAGAACATCGCGGATTGTGATGCGGTGCGGGCGGCGATTCGGCGGATCGAGAAGCAGTACGGCAAGCGTGAGGACGGTGTTCCGGTCGGCGAGGATTCGGAGCGCAACGAGTTCTACGCCTCGAAAGGCTTGTACGGCAGAGTGACTGTGAAGGGTGATCTGGATGCTGTGAACGGGGCGCGGTTGATCACGTTGTTGTCGAGCCTGTCCGCTCCGACACCGGAGAAGGACGGCGTGAAGGACACCCGCACGCCTGCATTACGACGGGCGGACGGGTTCTGCGAATTGTTGCGCCGCTACGAGCGGGCGGGGTTGGGTCCGATCGAGGGCGGAGTGAAACCGCACATCACGGTGACCGCGTCCGCAAAAGATATGACGGACCTGCAAGCGTTGAAGGACTTGCTGCCGTCGACCGATGAACTCGGGTACGCGTGGACGGATTGGGTGGGCCCGATCAGTATCGACACTGCCCGGATGCTGGCGTGCGACTGCACCGTCACCCGGATCTTGTTGGATGAGAACGGTGTTCCGCTCGACTGCGGTAAGGAAGCGAGAACAGCAACGGTGCCGCAGCGGCGGGCGTTGGCGGTTCGGGATGGTGGGTGCGCGTTTCCGGGGTGCGGGACTCCGTCGGGGTGGTGCGATGCCCATCATATTGTTCACTGGAACGATGGTGGCCCAACAGATCTCGACAATCTGATCTTGTTGTGCGGTCATCACCACCGGACGATGCACCACACGGAGTGGCGGGTGGAGATCGGCCCGGATCGGAAGACGGTGTTCTACCCACCGATGTCGATCGATCCGCACCAGCATCCGATCGGCGGGAACAGCCCGCCCACAGCAGCCTGAACGGGCGCAACTGAATACGTACACACCGGGGCATAGCCATGCCCCGGTGCGAGCTGCGTTTGTCGGAGTCGCGTGTGCGGTCAGAGCATCGTCGAGATATGGTCCGGAAGCGCGACACCTGAGTCGAGATCCTCGGACGGGATCGGTTCACCGAAGTGCGTAGCTGCGGGAACTACTCCAGCCCAGACGGTTTCGACACCAATATCGGCGGCATCGTCGCCGGGGCCGCCGGTGCGGGCCTTGACGGAAGCCTCGTACAACGGCAGTGCAAGAACGATGGTTGCCGCCATTTCCTTGCGCGTGTGATCCCGCAAGTGTTGGGAACGTCCGGGAACCACCTGGTCGACGATCAGATTCAAAGCCTTCACTCGCTCGTCGCCGTCGGTCACGACTCGAGGTGATCCGATGATGACGCCGCTGCGGTAGTTCATCGAGTGGTGGAAGCCCGACCGCGCCAACACGAGCCCGTCGAGGATCGTGATGGTGATGCAGATTTCGCTGTCGGGAGCCAAGCTTCGCGAGGCCACCGAGCCGTGAACATAAATAGACCCGCCGCGGTCAGGGCCGTCGAGGTCGAACCCGTACGCGGTGGGAAACACCATGGGAACTCCGCCGACGTTCACGCCCATGTGGCACAGCTTCGCGGACTGCAAGACGTCGACGAGTGCCGCGCGTTCTGCGACGCCGTGGTGGCGGGCGCGCTTGTGCGTCGTACGTGCTGTCGGAGACAGCGGAATAGGTGCAGTGGGGGCAGGAGCAGGGGCAGCAAAGACAACGGAATCTGTCATGCAGACAATGCTGGTGGCAAAGTGGCTTCAAGTCATGGTCCAATCAGTGGAGACTTCGATAGGCCACTTCGATTTGCCACTTCCGAGAGGGTTCTGAATGTTTCTTCCTTCGGCGGTAGCCGTCGTCCTCGACCGGACAGATCGGCGGGCGCTCCCGATCCAGATTGCCGACCACCTCAGAGCTGATATCCGTAGTGGTAAGGCGGCAGTGGGACTGAGGTTACCCAGCTCCCGGAAGCTGGCGGCGGAGCTGGAGGTGGCGCGGGGCGTCGTGGAACGGGCGTATGAGCAGTTGATCGCCGAGGGTTGGCTTGTCGCTGTGCACGGCTCGGGTACCTTCGTTGCCGAGGCGCCCTCTCCCGTGGTCACTCCCACGACTACACCGAAGAAGACCGCCGACAAGATGTCGCCCAGGGTGCAGCTCCGGCCGGGCGTGCCGTGGACGCCGCCGCGTGCATCGGCAGCGTGGCGGCGGGCGTGGCGTGACGTCGGGTCCAAACCGCCACCATTCGAGGATCCCGATCCTGCGGGTGACTACGAATTGCGTTCGGCACTCTCGGAATTGCTGGCAAGAGCCCGCGGAATGTCGGTTGAACCCGAGAGAATCCTGATCACCTCAGGTGCCACGCATGGTCTCGGCCTCGCCCTGTCGGCTCTGCGTACCCGCGGTGCTGTTCTGGCGATGGAAGATCCCGGATACCGGTATGCGTCCTCGGCCGCAACAGCCTGTGGATGGTCGCTGCTCGACGTGCCCGTCGACGCTCATGGTCTCTGTGTCGACCAACTCGAAACGGCGTCGGAGAGCGTCCGCGGTGTGTATGTGACACCGTCCCATCAGTATCCGACGGGTGGGCTGCTGCCGGTAGGTCGGCGCAACCAGTTGATCGAGTTCGCACGCGCCCGCGACGTCGTCCTGTTCGAGGACGATTACGACTCCGAATTCCGTTACGACGTAGCGCCTTTACCTGCGCTTGCCCAGCTGGCTCCTGATCGGGTGGTGTATCTCGGAACGGTTGCCAAGACGCTCGGCGCCGGAATTCGATTGGGCTGGTTGGTAGCTCCCCTCGACCTGGTCGACCGCATAGCAGTACACCGCAAGCGAATCGGCGACTTCCCGTCGGTTCCGCTGCAGCAAGCACTCCTGTCCCTGCTCCGTGACGGCGAATGGGATCGGGCGGTACGTACCGCCCGGCGCAGGTACCGGGAGCGCGATCGGGCGGTCGAGGAAGCGCTGTCATCGTTCGGTGAACTGCGGGGTCTCGGCGCCGGCATGCACACGACGCTCATGCTCGACGCGGATCTGGCAGCCACCGTTGCTCGTGAGGCGCTCCTGCAAGGCGTCGAAGTGCCCACCCTGGTCGAGTCCACCCGAACGCACGGAGACCCCGGCGGATTGGTCATCGGCTACGGGCGAGTGGAATCCGCGGACCTCGAATATGCGCTCGAGGTGATAGCCGAGTGCCTCGCACGTCACAGCGCGTGAAGTCTCGTTGATCGGGAGTGCGGCAACGGATGGGCGTGGTCCAGTTCTAGCGTCTGCTCGTGACGATCCGAAGCCAGACCTTTCCGCACCTGCTCGCACCAGGCACCATCGGCCCGATGACCGTGCCCAATCGCGTGGTTCTCCCTGCGATGGACATGAACCTGTGTGAAGACGGGGAAATCGAAAAGGGCGACATCGACCACTTCGTGGCTCGTGCGGCCGGTGGAACGGGTCTGATCATCACCGGTTGCTGCGCTGTTGCGTACCCGCTGGGCTGCACCAGCCGCAAGGAACCGGGGCTCTCCGAAGACCGGTTCATCCCCGGACTCAAAGCGCTGGCCGACGCGGTGCACGACGCAGGCAGCAAGCTCTGTGTGCAGATGACACACCACGGCAAGGTGGCGCGCATCGATACCCTCGACGGCCGACCGCAGCTGGTCCCGTCCACACCGAAGCCGCCGGGTGACATGAGTGCGATGGCCGATTGCACGCCCGAAGAACTGGGCAAGATGGCTGCCATCAACGAGGGCAAGAGGGCGACCTACCACGAGGCCACCAAGGAAGATCTTGATTGGCTCGTCCGCATGTTCGCCGAGGCTGCCGGACGGGTGAAGGCGGCGGGCGGCGACGCCGTCGAGATTCACTGTGCCCACAACTACGTCCTCGGAGCGTTCCTGAGTCGGTACACGAATCAGCGCAGCGATGAGTACGGAGGTTCCATGGAGAACCGTGCTCGCCTCGCTTGTGAGGTCATTCGGGCGGTCAAGGAGGAGGTCGGTGGTGCGCTTGCCGTCATCGTGCGTCTGGCCGGTCAAGAGTACGGCGAAACCGACGGGCTGACCGTCGACGAGGCTGCTGCGGCCGCCAAGATGTTCGAAGAGGCCGGCGCTGACGCCATTCACGTCACCGGTACCGCGCTGAATGCTTTTGCCAACTTCACCGACGGCCCCCTGCCCGACAAGGTTGGCTACTACACGGACAATGCAACGCGAATCAAGCAGGTGATATCGATCCCCGTGATCACGGTCGGACGTATGCTCCCCGAGGTCGGCGAGAAGATGATCGCGGAAGGTCGTACGGACTTCGCCGCGATGGGCCGCCAGCTCCTGGCCGATCCACAGCTGGTGAACAAACTCAAAGACGGTGTACCCGAGCGGGTTCGGCCGTGCATCAATTGCTACGTCTGCGTGCAGGAGAACTTCTGGGACGAGACCCCGCTGTGCGCGGTGAACCCTGCCCTGGGCAACGAAGCGCTGCTCCCCTTCGTTCGGACCAGCACCCCGAAACACGTTGTTGTGGTCGGAGCGGGCCCCGGTGGTCTCGAAACGGCTCGCGTGGCCGCTGAACGTGGGCACCGAGTCACGGTGTTGGACAAATCCGATCGCCTCGGCGGCACCCTGTGGTTCTCGAGCCTCACTACCCCGGACAACGGGCGTCTGCTCAGCTGGTTGAAAGTGGAAATCGAGCGTCTCGGTGTCGATGTTCGACTGAAGACCGAAGCCTCGGTTGCTTCGATCCGGGCATTGAACCCCGACGCCGTAGTCGTGGCCACCGGTGCAGTTCGTGAGCGGCCTAGCGTTCCGGGCGGTGATCTCCCACACGTGCACACCGGTGATTCGTTGCGCGCGTTGATGACCGGAGCGGGAGACGTCTCACAGGTGCCGCCGTTCCTGCGGACGATGGCCAAGTTGGGCAAGCTGTCCGGTATCACCAAGAGCCCCGCGGCGATCCGAGCTGTGACCCGCAAGTTCCTGCCCATGGGTAAGGACGTTGTCGTGATCGGTGGTTCGCTTGTCGGACTCGAGCTTGCGGAGTTCCTGGCCGAGCGAGGTCGCAATGTGACGCTGATCGAAGAAGGCCAGCAGTTGGGTATTCCGATGGCGATGCCGCGCCGCTGGACGGCTGTGCGCCACGCCAAGCATGTCGGTGTGGACATTCACCGCAATTCAACGGTGCAGCGAATCACCAAGGAGCACGTCGAATTCCGTTCCGGTGACAAGACACTGACCGCTCCAGCCGACATGGTTGTCGTCGCCTCGGGGGTGTCAGCGCAAGCGCCGCTGGCCGACGCTCTGATCGGCGTCGTCTCCGACGTGCACGTGGTCGGTGACGCGGTGAACGTCGACTACATCGAAGGTGCGATGCACACGGCGTGGAAAGTTGCGATGGATCTTTGACCCATCCCCTAGATAGCGCTTTGTGCCGCAACGATGTCCGGCCACCATCGGGCCGCGACATCGGGGTGCGCGCGTAGTCGACTCTTGAGGGCGTTCGCCCCGTAGGAATCGTGGATCGGGTTGTTCGCGTCCACGGTGACGCCGGTGGCGCGCGCCGCCAGCTCGGGCGGTAGGTCGAACTCCGGGATCTGCGCTGCGTAGTTCGGGTTGAAGAAGAACGGCACCGAGATACGTTCACCGTCACCTTCGGGTGAAACTACCCGGTGCACAGTCGCTTTCAAGTAGCCGCCGGTAGCGACCTCGAGCAGTTCGCCGATGTTGACCACCAGCGCCCCGTCGATCGGCGGGGCGTCGATCCAGTCGCCGTCGTGCTCGACCTGCAGACCGCCCTTGCCCGGTTCGACATAGAGCAGTGTCAGTACACCCGCGTCCTTGTGCCCGCCGACGCCCTGGGAGCCGGCACCTTTCGGGCGGCCCGGGTAACGCACCACCTTGATGAGGATCGACGGATCGTGAGCGAACGCGTCGTCGAAGATGTTCGCATCCTGGCCCAGGGCTACCGCCCATTCGCGTAAGAGGCTCAATGCGATCGAGGTGAGTGTGTCGTTCCACTCGGTGATGACGTCGCGGAGTTCGGGAAGGGCGTCGGGCCACTGGTTGGGACCCTGCAGGATCTCCCAGGCCGGTGAGGTGTCGGTGCGCTCGGCCGCGGGCTGTTCGGCGCCGATGTCGATCTGCTCGCGCCAGTCCTGCTTGCCTTCGGTCAGTTCGCCGCCGAGCCTGGTGTACCCACGGAAGTGCGGGCTGCGGACGTTCTCGATCGCGAGCTTCTCGGCAGTCGGAAGTGCGAAGAACTCGCGGGCGACGGCGAGGAGGCGTCGCTGCAGTTCGTCGGGAATTCCGTGGCCGACCAGGTAGAAGAATCCGACCTCGTGGGTGGCCTCGCGGAGCTGAGTGCGGAACTGCTCGGCGGTGTCGGGGTTCTGCGCAAGCGACAGATCGAGCACTGGCAGCGACGTAATCGACATGGGGTCCTCGATCCGTGTGATGGTTCTGATGTCCATCATTCCACGCTGATCGGCACCCGGACCCGCGCGGCGATTCGGCAGCCGCAGGCGTGATTACCCGCGCGTATGCGGAAACACCCTGCGGATAACAGAATCGGGGCCTTGCGCCGTTGGCGCAAGACCCCGAATCAGCGTGAACCTAAATCAGGCCTCGTCGGCTCCGATGATGAACGCTTCGAGCTCGATGCGAGCCTTGTCGTCGGCCATCTGGACCGGCGGGGACTTCATCAGGTAAGCGGAAGCCGGGTAAACCGGTCCACCGATGCCGCGGTCCTTGGCGATCTTGGCTGCGCGCACGGCGTCGATGATGATGCCGGCAGAGTTGGGCGAATCCCAGACCTCGAGCTTGTACTCCAGGTTCAGGGGAGCGTCACCGAAGGCGCGGCCTTCGAGGCGGACGTATGCCCACTTGCGGTCGTCGAGCCACTCCACGTAGTCCGAGGGACCGATGTGGACGTTGCGGTCGTGGACCTTGCCGGCAAGTGCGCCGGTCAGGTTGGACGTCACGGCCTGGGTCTTGGAAACCTTCTTGGACTCCAGGCGATCACGCTCGAGCATGTTCTTGAAGTCCATGTTTCCACCGACGTTGAGCTGGTAGGTGCGGTCCAGCACGACGCCGCGGTCTTCGAACAGTTTCGCCATCACGCGGTGGGTGATGGTGGCGCCGACCTGGCTCTTGATGTCGTCGCCGACGATCGGGACGCCGGCGTCCTTGAACTTGGCAGCCCACTCCGGATCGGAAGCGATGAAGACGGGCAGGGCGTTGACGAATGCAACGCCCGCGTCGATCGCGCACTGTGCGTAGAACTTGTCAGCGTCGTCGGAACCGACGGGCAGGTAGGAGACGAGGACATCGACCTGAGCGTCCTTGAGTGCCTTGACGACGTCGACGGGCTCGGCGTCGGACAGCTCGATGGTCTCGGCGTAGTACTTGCCGATGCCGTCGAGGGTCGGGCCACGCTGAACGGGAACGTCCAGGGGCGGGACGTCGGCGATCTTGATGGTGTTGTTCTCGCTCGCGAGGATCGCCTCGGAGAGGTCGAAGCCGACCTTCTTGGCGTCGACGTCGAACGCAGCGACGAACTGCACGTCGCGGACGTGGTACTTGCCGAACTTGACGTGCATGAGGCCGGGGACCGTCTGGGTCTCGTCGGCATCCTTGTAGTAGTGGACGCCCTGAACCAGGGACGAGGCGCAGTTACCCACGCCCACAATGGCTACGCGTACCGCGGTGCTGTTCTCACCCATGGTCGGGTTCTCCTTCTTTCCGGGATGTTCCTGTTGTCGATTGCTCGGCTGCGATCAATTCGTTGAGCCAACGCACTTCGCGTTCACTCGATTCGAGTCCGAGCTGATGGAGCTGACGGGTATAGCGGTCCAGCGATCCGCTGGCCCGACCGACGGCCTCGCGGAGCCCCTCACGGCGCTCCTCGACCTGGCGTCGCCTGCCTTCGAGGATCCGCATCCGCGCTTCTGCGGGGGTGCGGCTGAAGAAGGCGAGGTGAACGCCGAAACCGTCGTCGGTGTAGTTCTGCGGCCCGGTGTCGGCGACCAGTTCGGTGAACCGTTGCCGACCTTCCGGAGTGAGCTGGTAGACGCGACGCGCCCGACGCTTGAGCGTGCCGGTGGCAGTGTCGACGTCTTCCGAGATCAATCCGTCGGCTTGCATGCGCCGCAGTGCCGGGTACAGCGATCCGTACGAGAACGCGCGGAATGCGCCGAGCAGACCAGTGAGCCGCTTACGCAGCTCGTATCCGTGCATCGGTGACTCGAGGAGCAGCCCGAGGATTGCGAGTTCGAGCAACTGACAAACCTCCCGAGTCGTTGAACCTAACCGCTTGATGCGATAACCAACTATATCGCGCCGATATATAAAACCACACTGCGGCCCGATACGTGTACCAAGGTGTCACGGCTAGATCAGGGGGTGAACGGGTAGATCGACATGATTTCCCCGTCGAGGCCAGCGGTCAGGTACCCGCTTTCGTCGAGGTCGTTGCCGACGTGGATCTCGATGGTCGGCACGGTTTCGGTGCTTCCGACAGAGACGTACCGAGTGGTCGGATTTTGCACCGACGTTGTGGTTCCGGCGCCGTCGAGCAGGGCGATCACGATGCGAGGATCGAGCTGTGTGACGTCGATCTGTGTCACGCCGGGTTCGCGCGATCCTCCCGAAGTCGTGTCCTCGAGGTCGCCTCGGTAGTAACTGTCGAGGCTCTTGCGCTGCGCAGCAGGATCGGCGCGCGTTACGCGTGCATAAGTGGGATAGATGGTCATCTCGTCGACCAGTCCGCTGCCGTACTGCGTTTCGATGGCACGGAACATCGCCCCCAGGCCGTCGACGGTGTGCAACTGTGGCTCGGGGCTGGAGAAGATCGTGACGTCCGACGCCACATATTTGATTCCGAAGCCGATTGCCGACACCAGTGACAGAGCGATGATCGCAAGGGCGATCAAACGCGTGTCGAGCGAAGGTTCTTTCCGGAGAACAGGCAGAGACGCTTCGGTCTGCAGATCGGACGTCAAATCTTCGAGATCGCCGAGAGTGACAGCCACCGCGGCGAGTTCGGTCAATTCGTCGTGCTCGGTCGCCGTGAGTTGCCCGTCGGCGAAGGCGGAGTCCAGCACTGCGCAGGTAGCCTCGCGATCGGCATTGCGAGCGCGGGTGGTCCTGGTCAGATCGTTCGGCATGTCCGGGGCCTATCGAGGAGTGAAGGGAGACAAGCGGATCGGGCGGCCATCCGGGGTCAACTCCATCGAGGCGCTCGCGCCGAGGTCGTTGTCCACGTAGATGGAAATGCGTGGCTCGTTGCTCGACGAGCTCATGCCGATGTGTGAGACCTTGGCGTCGGGGACGTTGAGATTGGCGGACGCTCCGGCCAGGTATCCGGCGAGTTTGTCGATGTCGACCGAGGCGAGGTCGAAGGTAGTCGTGCTGGCCGCCCGGGATGTGGAGCTCTCGCTTGGTGTGAAACCTCCACGAAAGTCGATGTCCTCCTTTAGATTCGGCGAGACAGCCGCGGCGCGAGTGACGCTTGCATGGCCGTCGTAGAAGTTAGCGGAATCGATCATCGTCGTGCCGAACTTGTTGTTGTACCGGGTGATGAACTCCCGTATTCCGCTTGCTGTGACCGTATCGAGCGTCGAACCCACAATGGGGGCAAGCGGTTCGATTGCCTGTGGTGAAACCGGCGGAGGCGCAGGGGGTGAATCGTCGGCGGACAAGGTGAGGTACCCGATCAGGCCGGCGAAGATAGTCGATGCGGCTGCGAGGTACCAGATCTTGTCGATACGACGAACTTTGGCAACGGCGTTGCGCAGCGTTGCTTTCTGCAGATCGCGGACCAGTAGATCGAGCTGGCCGAGGGTGGTCGCGGTCATCGCCGCAGCCGTCCGGTTGGCGTGCTCGTCGACCGTGATCTGGCCGTCGGACAGAGCCGTATCGAGAACGGCGCAGGTATCGGAACGGTCGACGTCGCGCGCACGGGTGCGCGTAGAGGTAGTAGTCGGGGACCCACTCACCGGCTCACCCTAGCTCCCGTACGGGTAGGAACGAGAGATCTCGCCCCACGGCGTGACCTCGATTCGTCCTTGGTGGCCGAGTCCGTTATCGCCGTAGATCCTGATCTTTGGTACGCCGTAGTTCACGTCCACGATCAAGTGCGTGATCGCGGCGTCCGGCACATTGATGTAGCCGCCGATGTTCACCATGTACGGCGCGAGCTTGTCGATCTGGATGGAACCGAGATCGAAGGTCGGCTGGCCCGTTCGCCGCGGAATGGATGTCGCTTCCCGCTCGAAGCCGTCGCGAAAACTGATGGACTCGGTGAGGGCTGGAGTGTCGGGGACCGCCCGGCTCACCACGGAGTAGTCGCCGTGGAAGCTGGCGTCATCGATGAACATGTCGCCGAACTCTTCTCGATACCTCTCGATAAATGCGCCGATACCCTCGGGAGTCAATGTGTCGATGTGTGCGATCAGGATCGGTTCGACGGTCGGCTCCAGCACCAGGGTGGTGGTCGGCAACGGTGGCGCGAGGGAAGTAGTGCTGGCATAACTGGCGGTGATGTCTTCCGAAGGCGTCAATGGTGAGCGACTCCAGGCCACCGCGGCGACCGCGCCGACGACGATCAGAGCAGCGCCACCGATGTACACGGCCTTGCGCGTCACCGACGTCCGAGGCGCCGTTGTGGTATCGATCTTCGGCACCTGCAGATCGTTGACCAGGCGCGCGAGCTCGAGCATTGTTTTCGCGGACCTCGCCTTTTCGGTCCGTTCGAAGTAGTCCTCCGCGCTCAACTGCCCTTCGGCGTACGCGGCGTCCAACACATTGCACGTTTCGACGCGATCAAGATCACGAGCACGCGTCATCGGGGAACGGGAAGACTTCACAGGAAGTGATCGTAATGGCTGGTCGCCATGCGTCCGGACCGCAAAATGTGTTCATCGTGACCCTCCCGAACCGTCCGTGGCGGCACGGACGCACGTACGCTGGTCAGGTGCGGATACAGCGGCAAGTTGTGGACTACGCGCTCGCGCGTCGGTCTGTGCTGGCCGAAGTGTCTGCGGGTAGGACCGACGTCAAGCAAGTGTGTGACGCCGATCCGTACCTACTCAGAGCCGCGAAGTTCCACGGCCGGGGCAGCGACGTCGTCTGCCCCATTTGCCGCAAGGAACAGTTGACGCTCGTGTCCTGGGTGTTCGGCGACAAGCTCGGTCAGGTTTCGGGATCGGCCCGAACCTCGGACGAGCTCGCTCGGCTTGCGGAAACAGCAGAGGAGTTCACGGTGCACGTTGTAGAGGTGTGCCGTACCTGCAGTTGGAACCACTTGGTGCAGTCCTATGTGCTCGGCGCAGTACCTGCGCCGCCGCGACCGCGGCGAGCACGCCCACCAAGCCGGCGCACCGCCAGCGAGTAACGCCACACCCGAAGAAGGGCCCGATCGAAGTCTGCACGTGATCGGTCCGTGACCACTGGAGATTTGATTCGTGAGTTCCCCCAGCAACAACAACCCGGGAGGCAACAACCCGGGTGGCCGTCCCGTCGGTCCCAACCGTCCCGCCGGACCTCCTCAGGGTCGTCCGCCGCAGGGACGTCCGATGGGTCCACCACCGCAGGGACGCCCTCCGATGGGTCCGCCCCCTCAGGGTCGTCCGCAGCAAGGCCGTCCGATGGGACCCCCGCCGCAGGGTCGTCCGCCGCAAGCCCGACCTTCGGGCCCGCCTCCTCAGGGCCGCCCCGCCGGTCCCCCTCCTCAGGGTCGTCCGCCGCAAGGCCGACCTGCCGGCCCGCCGCCTCGGGATCGCGCCGCAGGCGCTCAGGCAAACGAACCGACCCAGCGCGTCGCGGCAGCAGCAGCGACCACCCGTACCAACGCGGGCACCCGCCCGCCGGTCGGACCTCCGCCGACGAAGCCGCCGACAGGTGGCTCCGGTGGCGGTGGCAACGACGGACAACCCCCGAAGGGAAGAAAGAGCACCGTGAAGAAGAAGTCCAAGTGGCGCACAGTTCGCCGCTCGGCCTACGTCTTGGTGGCGCTCGGTCTTGTTCTGCCCGTCCTTGCCTTCATGGCGGCGTACATCGTGCAGGATGTCCCCAAGCCAGGTGACCTCAAGACCAATCAGGTGGCGACGGTCTTCGCCGCCGACGGCACCACGGTGATCAGTACTGTCGTCCCGCCGGACGGCAACCGCGTCGAGGTTTCGCTCGATCAGGTACCGCTTCACGTTCGGAACGCCGTTCTGGCCGCAGAGGACCGCGATTTCTACTCGAACCCGGGCTTCTCGATCTCCGGTTTCGCACGCGCAGCCCGAGACAACGTCCTCGGTCGCGACAGTGCCGGTGGTGGCTCGACCATCACGCAGCAGTACGTGAAGAAGGCGCTCGTCGGCTCGGAGCGTTCGCTGACGCGAAAGATGAAAGAGCTCGTCATCTCCTCGAAGATGGCCAACGAGTGGTCCAAGGACGACATCCTCGCCGCGTATCTGAACACCATTTACTTCGGTCGCGGCGCATACGGCATCGGCGCAGCATCCAAGGCTTACTTCGGTAAGCCCGTCGACCAGCTGACCATCGAAGAAGGCGCCGTCCTGGCATCGTCGATTCAGCTTCCGTCGCTCCTCGATCCCGAGACCAACCCGACCGGCGCGAAGTCCCGTTGGGATTACGTGCTCGACGGCATGGTGTCCGCCGGCACGCTGGATCAGGCCGCGCGCACGCCGATGCAGTACCCCGCCTACATCCCGCTCGCCCAGGTCGACAACAGCAGCCAAGGCTCGACCGGACCCGAGGGCCTGATCAAGCGTCAGGTGCTCAAGGAGATCGGCGACGCTGGAATCAGCGAGCAGTTGCTCAACACCGAGGGCTTGCAGATCACCACGACCATCGACCCGCAGGCTCAGGCCGCAGCGGTCGAGGCAGCCCGTTCCAACATGGAGGGTGAGCCGGAGAACCTGCGCACCGCCGTTGTATCGGTCGACCCGAAGACCGGAGCCGTCAAGGCGTACTACGGCGGTGAGGACGGCGCGGGATACGACTTCGCGAATGCCGGACTTCAGACCGGTTCCTCGTTCAAGGTGTTCGGTCTCGCAGCCGCCCTGGATCAGGGGATCCCGCTCTCGCAGATGTACGACAGCTCGCCGCTGACCGTCAACGGCATCTCCATCGGCAACGTCGAAGGTGAAAGCTGCGGCACCTGCACCATCGCAGAGGCGCTCAAGCGTTCGCTGAACACCAGCTTCTACCGCCAGATGCTCAGCCTCGACGGCAACGGCCCGCAGGCAATCGCGGACATCGCACACCAAGCAGGCATCCCGAAGGACATCCCGGGCGTCGGCCCGTCGCTCACCGAGGCTGACGGTTCCGGTCCCAACAACGGCATCGTGCTCGGCCAGTACCAGGCCCGCGTGCTCGACATGGCGTCGTCGTACGCGACGCTCGCCGCATCCGGCACGTATCACGCACCGCACTTCGTCCAGAAGGTCGTCGCGGCTGACGGCACCGTGCTGCTGGACCGCGGCGCACCCGCCGGTGAGGACCGCATCGACGCTGCCGTGGCGGACAACGTGACGGCTGCGATGCAGCCGATCGCGGCGTACTCGCGCGGTCACAACCTGGCCGGCGGACGTCTGTCGGCGTCGAAGACAGGTACTGCGCAGCTCGGTGACACCGGAGCCAACAAGGACGCATGGATGGTCGGCTACACGCCGTCACTCTCGACCGCGGTCTGGGTCGGAACTCCCGATGGTGAAGCGATCACCAACTCGGGCGGCGCGATGATCTACGGCTCGGGTCTGCCTTCGGACATCTGGAAGGACACGATGGACGGCGCCCTCGACGGCACCGACAACGAGAAGTTCCCGACGCCGGGCAAGATCAACGGCCAAGCCGGTGGTGTTCCGGAGTACACGGCACCTGCACCGCCCAAGACGTCGGCGCCGCCGACCACCGCACCGACGACGACGGAAACCACTCCGCCGCCCGTGGTGACGACGACGCAGGTCGAGGTTCTGCCGGGCATCACCATCCCGATTCCGGGGATCTCCCGGCCGACGACAACCACGCCGCAGGTACCAGGGGCAGGCGAGACCACCGAGGAAGAACCGGCAGGTGTGAGCCCCGGCCAGTAGTTGGAGGGTGGTCGGTTCGAAAGACGGTAACCTCGCGGAGTGGCCGCGAATGCTGATGATGCCGAACCGACCTCCCCCGCTCCGCTGGCCGAAGATCTTCGTTCGGCGGATTGGCGGGACGTTCCCAGTCGCAACGACGCGATGGTGTCTGCGCTGTCGGGAACCGTCGGCGGTCCGGTAGGTCGTCACGCACTGATCGGACGCACTCGCTTCTTCACCCCGATGCGAGTGATCCTTCTGCTCGCCGTGGTGTTTTTGGCTTTCGGCTGGTTCGCGAAGGCCGGCTGTATTCAGCAGGCGCCGGTCGGCGAGAGCGGGCAGGTCGGCCTCGACTGGAGTGGCAGCCGTCAGTACGTGGCGATGTGTTACTCCGACACCGTTCCGCTGTACGGAGCCGAACGCCTCGATCAGGGAGCATTCCCGTACAAGACGTCGTGGGAAGAAGTACGCGGCGACGGTTCGATCCAGATGCGGTACATGGAGTATCCGGTCATCTCGGGGCTCTATCAGTACGGCGCGATGAAGGTCGCCAAGGCGTGGGATTCGATCACCTGGCTGCCGGGCGCGATTCAGGTGGCGCTCTATTTCAACGTCGTGGCGTTCGGGTTGGCGTTGGCGTGGCTGGTCACCGTGTGGGCGAGCACCCTGCTGGCCGGACGACGAGTGTGGGACGGCGCGCTCATCGCGTGTTCCCCGTTGGTGATCGTGCACGTGTTCACGAACTTCGATCCTCTGGCGACGGCGTTCGCGGCTGGCGGGTTGTTGGCGTGGGCACGCAAGCGGCCAGTGCTCGCGGGAATCCTGCTCGGCCTGGGCGGCGCCGCGAAGCTCTACCCGCTGCTCCTACTCGGACCGCTTTTTGTCCTGTGTCTGCGCGCGGGCAAGACGAGGGACTGGCTGGTGACCGCACTCAGTGCCGTCGCGGCATGGCTTGCGGTGAACCTGCCCATCGCCGCGCTGTACCCGCATGGTTGGTACGAGTTCTTCCGGCTCAACTCCGAGCGCGGGGCCGATCCAGATTCCCTCTACAACGTGATCGCGTCGTTCACGTCGTGGAAGGGCCTCGACGGTCCTCTCGCACAGGGCGAGTCACCGTCGAATCTCAACGCCGTCTCTCTGCTTTTGTTCGTGGCCGTCTGCATCGGTGTCGGATACGTCGCCCTGACGGCGCAGCGTCGTCCGCGCGTTGCGCAGTTGTGCTTCCTGTTGGTGGCGGGCTTCTTGCTCACCAACAAGGTGTGGAGCCCGCAGTATTCTCTGTGGCTGGTGCCGCTGGCCGTGTTGGCCTTGCCGCACCGCAGACTCCTGCTCGCGTGGATGACCATCGACGCCCTGGTCTGGGTTCCTCGAATGATGTATTACCTCGGGGTGTCCAACAAGGGGCTGCCCGAGCAGTGGTTCACCGGAACCGTCGTGATCCGGGACATCGCGGTACTCGTTCTGTGCGCGCTGGTGCTCCGTCAGATCTACCGGCCGTCGGAGGATCTCGTGCGGTACGGGTTCATCGACGATCCGGCGGGCGGTGTTCTCGATCAGGCTCCGGACAAACAACCTGCCTGGCTACCCGGTTGGTTGAAGCCGTCCAAAGCGAAGGAACCGGAAACCGTCGCGGTCTGAGGTCACCACTCGTCGAGGGTGGTGTACCCGTCCTGGACCGCGCGGGCGAACAACGCTGCCTTCGTGGGAGCCGGCCGCCCGACGTCGCTGTACTTCGTGCGTACCCGAGTGATGTGTGTGTTGACGGTGCAGACGCGTAGGCCGAGTGTCTCGGCGACCTCGGACTTGGAATCCGAACGAAGCCAGGCGAGAAGTACTTCGATCTCGCGGACGCTCAGCTTCGGCTTGTGCTTGCCGTGCTTGGGGTTGCCGACTCGGGACACGTTTGCCTCGATCTTCGGAGAAAAGCCGATTGAAGACATGCGCGCAGCGCCTTTCGACGGAGGGAATGGGCGTCGACTGCCGTATTTGCAGAAGGGCTGCTGAGATGGGGCGCGACTGAGAACGAGTATTTCGATCTAGGCGTCTCAGTGGAACGGACGCAACTCTCTCGATACAGAGTCCATACAACGGACAAATCTCCTACCTGCTCCGATAGAGTGCCTCGCTATGAACTCGAAGGCGGAAGCCGGTAGGCACAATCAGGTCGATCCGGGCCAGATCGAGTCGCGTGGACAGTTTGCTGAGGCGCTCACGGCGTTGCGGAAGGCAGCCGGACTGACGGTCCGCGAAGCCGTCGAGCGTTCGGGTGGTTTGCACGGAACCGTCAGCGGATGGTTCGCCGGCCATCACCTGCCGACGCCGGCGAGTACCCCGATGTTTTTTGCGCTCCTCGAGGCCTGCGGTGTCGACTCCGAGGATGAGCGGCAGCGCTGGATCGGTGCGGTGCAACGAGTGAGGCAGCTGACGGCCAGACGACGCGGCGACGCCACCGTTCCGTATCGAGGTCTCGAATCTTTCCGACAAGAGGACGCCGAGTGGTTCTTCGGTCGAGACGAACTCACTGCCAACTTGGCCCAACGGGTGGCGTCGGCGATACGAGGTGTCGGCCGCAGTCAGTTCATGGTGATCGGTGCTTCCGGATCGGGTAAGTCGTCGTTGCTGCGGGCCGGACTCGCCCCCAAGGTTGCCGAGGGCGATTCACGGTTCGACGGCTGGCGGGTGGAAATCCTGCAGCCGGGTACGGGAGGAATTCCGTCGTCGATTTCCGACGAACCAACCGTCTTGATCCTCGACCAGTTCGAGGAACTGTGGACGCAGTGCGACGGTGATCGGCGCGAGGAAATACTGCGGACTCTCGCGGAACTCGGTGAGAACACCATCGCCGTCATCGGAATGCGCGCCGACTTCTACGGTCTCGCGGCGGAGGAACCGCTTTTGGTGCCGCTGCTCGACGATTCGCCGATGGTGGTCGGGCCACTGACCGACGAACAATTGCGCGAGGTGATCGTCGAGCCGGCGGTCAAGGCCGGGATGACCGTGCAGAGCGAATTGGTTCAGGTTCTGGTCTCCGAGCTGACACCACGCGGCTCGCGTACGGCGAGCGACCCCGGAGCTTTGCCCTTGCTGTCACACGCACTGTTGGGGACCTGGCAACGGTCGACGCGTAAAACTCTGACCGTCTCGGATTACTACGCCACCGACGGGATTGCCGGAGCCGTCCAGCAAAGCGCGGAGGAAGTGTACGGCGAGCTCACAGAGCGGCAGCAGCAGTTGGCGCGCAGGATCTTCCTCCGATTGGTCAACGTCGACGAAGTGACGCAGACGCGTCGGCGTGCACCGCGCACCGAACTCTTCCTCGGTGACGACGTCGACGACGTGAACACCGTCATCGACCGGTTCGCCTTACGGCGCCTTCTCACCGTCGACGAAGAGACGGTCGAGGTTTCGCACGAGGTCTTACTGTCAGCGTGGAGTCGGCTTCGCGATTGGATCGACTCGGACCGCGCCGGCCTGGCGGTGCATCGCCGGTTCACCTACGCGGCGCAGGTGTGGGAAGACAGTGGACGCGACCCCGGCGCGCTGCTCGGACCCGCACGTCTTCACCTGACGGAAGAATGGCTGAACTCGGGTGAACTCGGTCTCCCACTGGAACCGAGTCGGACCCGCGCCGCCGACCTCAACGCCACCGAGCGGGAGTACCTCGCTGCGAGCATCGAGCATCGTGATCAGCAGGAGTTTGCCGATCGCCGACGTACACGCGTTCTGCGACGGCTCGTGACTGCGTTGGCAGCTGCGTCGGTGATCGCTCTGGTGTTGGCGGTGGTTGCGACCGTCGCCGGTATCGGAGCCAATCGTCAACGTGTCCAAGCAGATACCGCGCGAGACGAGGCGATGTCGCGTCAGGTGGCCACCGAGTCGATCAGGATGCGCGAGCGGGATCCGTCGCTGGCGTCGCAGCTTGCTCTGGCGGCATTTGCGGTCAACGAAACGACCGAAGCCCGCTCGGCGTTGCTGGATGCGTCGGGCATTCATTCGGCTACTCGCATCATCGGACCGCCCGGCGCGATGAAGGCCCGGATAAACCCAGCCGGAACTGTTGTGGCGGTGGGTGGTTCGGATGGGAAGGTCAGACTTTATCCGATGGTCGACGGTGTGGCCTCAGCTGTTCCGCAGGCGGAGTTCCTCGGAGTCTCGGAGGGCACGGCCCTCTTTGCTGTCGCCTACAGCCCGGACGGACGGCTCCTTGCGACCGGTGGTGCCGGCGGCGCTGCACTCTGGGATGTGTCGGACCCGAAGAATCCGGTCCGTGGAACACTTCCCGTCGACGGTGAACGCGTAGTGCAGGACATGGAGTTCAGCCCAGACGGAACCAAGCTGGTCGCCGGTACCTCGACGCCCGACGTCCTGCGATGGAACATCGACACCTCCACGAATGCCGTTGCTTTGCCTGCTCTTCCGCATCCAGCTGACGGCATTGTCACCGCGACGTTCAGCCCCGACGGACGTTTCCTCGTGACGGGCGGGCGTCAAGCGACTCTGCGCGTGTGGGACGTCGCGAAGTGGGGTGAGGAATCGGCGCCGATCTTCGCGACCGAGCCCAACGGCACCACCGTCCACTACCTCGGCGTCGCCTTCAGTCCGGACGGACGCGAGCTCGCGGCGGGAACCACTGGCAGGGAGGTGGTTCGGTGGGACATGAGCGATCCGGCGCGCCCCACTCCCCTGCCGGCACTGACGGGATTTTCCAGCTACGTCAACGAACTGAACTACGGCAAAGACGGAACACGTCTTGCCGCAGGAAGTTCCGACAACTCCGTGCGCGTGTGGGACCCCCGAACCGGGGCATTGATCGAAACACTTCCGGACAGTGGGGCGGTGACCACCGTCGACTACAGCGATGACGGCCGCAATCTGGTCACCGGGGGACTCAACGGTGTGACTCGCGTGTGGGCTCTTCCGGGTCCGGTCTGGGCGGGAGCTCGGGACACGATCTTCACCAGTCCCTTTGCCGCGGACGGCTCGCGTCTGGTGGCCGGCGTCGGTGCCAGGGGTGGCGCGATGTTGGCGTGGAACACCGAGGATCTCGATCGCCCCGCGGTGATGCCGGAGTTGAAACCGCAAGGGGCCGACTCTTTCAGCGGTGCGTCGGCGGTGTCGGCAGACGGGAACCTGGCTGTGAGCGGCACCGGCGGCGGCGGTGCCTATCTTTGGGACCTGAGTGATCCGGCGTCGCCACGGATCTACAGCGAACCCGCGGTGTACGTGAAGGGCATCGTGGCGGTCGTCGCGTTGAATCCCGCCGGAGATCTGCTGGCGGTGTCCTCGCAGGACGACAACAGCATTGCGTTGGTCGACGTTTCCGATCCATCGGAACCGAAGCTGCTGTCGTCGACCGATGTCGGCTCTTACCCGCAGATGATGGCATTTCAACCGGGCACCGACATCTTGGCGATCGCGAACGCCAAGAACGAAGTGGATCTGTGGGACGTGTCGAACGCAGCGTCGCCCCGGGTGGCGGCGACGGTGGGTGGATTCGAAAGCTACGCATTAGCAGTGTCTTTCAGCGCCGACGGAACGCTGTTGGCCGCTGGAAGTGCGGATCACGGTGTCGCCGTGTGGGACGTACGCACACCGTCGGCACCCGAGGAACTCGCTCGTCTCGTCGGCCCCGAGGGCGCAATCTATTCGATCTCGTTCAACCGCGCCGGTGATCGGCTCGCTGCCGGTGTCGGCGACGGAACCGTCTGGCTCTGGGACATCGAGACTCCCTCGCAGGCAACACGATTTGCGACGCTGTCCGCCTACCCGGGTCGCGTCAACGACGCTCAGTTCGCCGGCGAGAGTGACATGATCGCGGGTAGCGGGTCGGACAAGACCGTTCGCTTGTGGGGAATCGACCCCGACGGCGTCGTTGATCGATTGTGCCGCACCGCAGGATCTCCCATCACGGAAGCCGAATGGGAGCGGTACCTGCCCGGTGTTCCCTATCAGGATCCGTGTGCCGGCTGACGTGGGTCAGTTCATCCAGAACTCGAGCGCCGGTTCCCGACCCAGCTCGCCTCCGCTGCCGGTGATCACCAGTCCGGCGGAGGTGAGCTTGTATGTCACGTCCTTGTTGGTGACGGTGAATCCGTTGCCGGTGGGCGTCGGATCGTCGAGTTCGATGGTGGCGCCGTCGCTCAGCCGTTGACCCTTGTAGTAGTAGCGGCCGACTCCCGTTTCGCAGATGACGATTCGTGATCCGGTCGTGACGGCGATGGCGACGGCAGGATTGGTGGAGTTGCAACTGGGGCCGCCGGAGATGAAACCCTGACGGTCGGTGCCAGAGACGGTCGGCGCCGGACCGATCGAGGTTGTGACGCGTGGTGGCGTCGTCGTTTTCGGCGCTGTGGTGGGTGCACTCGGTGCCCGAGTCGTGGTCGTGGAGTACGAGTACGGCGTCGTGTAGGTGAAACTCCGCGAACTCGCTTCATCGGCGGCGTTGCCGAAAGCGGCGGCGAGCAGCCCGAAGAACGCGATCCACACGATCACGGCCAGGATGCCGAGTGCGGTGAAGATGTAGCCGATGATCAGTCCGGCAAGGGCGAGTCCGTCGCCTTCTTCGCCGGTCCGTTTGATCTGGCCGCGAGCGATGTGCCCGAAGACGATCCCCAACGGCGCGATGAGGAACGCGAAGACGAGGGCGAGTACCGCGAGTGTGTTCGTCGGGCGCCTGCCGTACGGATCGGGCTGCCCGTACGGAGCCGGTTGCCAATTCTGATTGCCCTGGTACCCGTACCCACCCTGATCGCTCATGAGGTGAATCTTGGCATGGACTTGGCCGAAGAGTGCAGGTGATCGCTAGTTTCGGGTACGTGTCTCGAGCTGAGGTGCGATGGTCGGCCAGTCGTCGTCGGTCATCGCGAACAGCGCTGTTGTACGCCAACTGCCGTCGACGCGGCGTCGGTGCTTGCGCAGCAGGCCCTCGAACTGAGCGCCGAGCTTTGCGATCGCTGCCCTGGACTGTTCGTTGAACTCGTCCGTGTGCCACTCGACGCGTACGGCTTCGAGCTGGTCGAAGGCGTGACGAAGCAGGAGCAGTTTCGATTCGGGATTGATCCCGGTTCCCTGAACAGATCGCGACAACCACGTGTATCCGATTGCAAGACTGCGGTTTACCGGGTCGATCTGGTACATGGACGTAGTGCCGACCACGGCGTTCGTCGCGATGTTCACCTGCGCGAAGGCGATCCGATTCGGGTCGTCGGTTGCTGCAGCGATGTACGTCTGTGCCTGTTCCCGATCGGTGATGGGCGATGCGGTCCAACGAAAGATCGCCGGGTCGTCGGCCGCCGCGAGCAGAGCGTCGGTGTGCGCGACGCCCAGGGGTTCGAGTCGGACACGATCACCGGTCAGCGTCGGTGATTCGAACCATGATGCAGTCATCAGGCGTGCTCCCGTGAGTGAGTCGGAAGGTTGTTGTCGGAGTTCGCAATCTGATCGGTCCCACCGGCAAGCGGATACCGCAGTGGGACTCGCAGGAACAAGAAGAAGAACACGGCGAGCAGGACGACGTGGCCCCACACACTCGCCTGGACGACGGCTTCGTACTTGCTCGGATCGAGATTCATGTCCAGTTGGTAGAAGTACCGGAAGATGCCGATACCCAACGCCGCGTCGGCGATCAGATAGGCGACGATCCAGAACCACCGGATCTTGAACAGTACGAGGAACGGCAGGATCCACAGTGTGTACTGCGGTGAATTGACCTTGTGCAGCAACACGAATCCGCACAACATCGCGGCACTGACTGCAATCCACGGAAAGTAGCCGTCGCGGACGTATCGTCGCCAACCCAGATACATCGCGAGCGCGAACGACAACAGGATCATGACCGGAGACAGGATGCTCACCAGTGCGTCGTAGTCGGCGTTGAGTTCGCGAACTCCGAAACCGTAGAACGGGCGCAACCCCCAGAACCACACCGAGTTGGTGGTGATGTCGGCGCTTCGCTTCTCCTGGAAGCTGAACGACGCGCGCCAGCCTTCGTAGGAAATGAGGGCGAACGGCAGGTTGACGAGGACGACGGTGACGATCGCCGCGCCCGCCGTCATCAGCGCCCCACGAACGTCGTAGCGCTTGCCTTCGGTGCCGCGTAGGAGCACATAGGCCATGAGCGGCAGCACGAACATTCCCGGGTACAGCTTCAAACAGAAACCGATCGCCAGGATGACGGCCGCCAGAACCGCGCGAGTTCGCAGTGGAATCCGCTCGAACGTCATCAGGAAGATCGCGCCGACGCTGGTGGCCACCACCGGGAGCTCCCAGTTGTGGAATGCGTACAGAACCAGGGGCGGAGTCGCCGACCACACGAGCGCGTACGCGCCGCTCATCTTGCCGAGCATCCACGCCGTGAGCAGTCCGAAAGGAGCCAGGATCAGTGCCGAGTGCAGAAGGAAATCGGTGTCGGTGTGTGAGCCGATACCGCCCAGCCACATCAGAATTCCGCTGAGCACCGGGTATTCGACGGTTCCGCCGGTCAGGAATCCTTCGGGCGTTATCCCTCCGGTGACAAAGGGGAACAGATGTTGATCGATTCCTCGTCCGAGCCAGAGCAACTGGATATCGGAGTAGCAGACGTCGATGTTCTTGTTGACGTCGAAGTTCAGGCTTCGGCCGTCGGGCGCGAACGGTGCACCGCCGCATCTGGCCTTGTTGAAATAGCCCAGCGCCATCGTCAGCCCGCACAATCCGACGACCAACGCCAGGATCGACGCCGGGGTCTTGCGGTCTGTTCGCATGATTCTCACCCTAGGGGGCGCAGTGGCTCGCGGGGTGATGCGTCTGCGCCACGCGTCGCGCATCGATCTGGTGGTCTTCTCGGAGGGCCGGGACGATTTCCCTGGTCAAGGCCCCTCGTGTAACCTACGAGGGTTGCTGACGCAACGACCCTCCTGCCACGGATAGTCCGTGGCCGTTTTCACTTAGTCCACAGGAGGTGATGAGGTCTTATGCGTCATTACGAATTGATGGTCATCCTTGACCCCAGCCTGGACGAGCGCACTGTCGCTCCTTCACTGGATACGTTCCTCAATGTTGTGCGCCAGCACGGCGGCACGATCGACAAGGTCGATGTCTGGGGTAAGCGTCGTCTCGCCTACGAGATCCTGAAGCATGCTGAAGGTATCTACGCGGTGATCGACATCAACGCCACTCCCGCCACCGTCGCTGAGCTCGATCGTCAGCTCGGTCTGAACGAGTCGGTTCTGCGCACGAAGGTTCTGCGCCACAACAAGTAATTACTGTCGGTAGCGAGCTCTACTCTCGCGCCCAACGGTCTTACATCAATGCAGGAGGAACCACATGGCTGGCGACACCATCATCACCGTCATCGGAAACCTGACGGCTGATCCTGAACTTCGTTTCACCCCGGCGGGTGCCGCGGTTGCAAACTTCACGGTTGCTTCCACGCCCCGCACCTTCGACCGTAATTCCAATGAATGGAAAGACGGCGATGCGCTGTTCATGCGTTGCAACATCTGGCGCGAAGCAGCCGAGAACGTCGCGGAGAGCTTGACCCGTGGTTCACGAGTAATCGTGAGCGGCCGGCTCAAGCAGCGTTCGTACGAAACTCGCGAGGGCGAAAAGCGAACTGTCGTCGAGCTCGAAGTCGATGAAATCGGTCCTTCACTGAAGTACGCCACGGCAAAGGTCAACAAGGCCAACCGTGGTGGCGGCGGTGGAGGCGGCAACTTCGGCGGTTCCTCCGGCGGATCGGGTGGCGGACGTCCGAGCGCTGCACCTTCGGGTGGAGACGATCCTTGGGGCAGTGCGCCTCAGGCTTCGGGCTCCTTCGGTGGTGCGGGCAGCGACGAACCGCCCTTCTGATCCGTACCTGATCAGGAACATCCAGAAAAGAGCAAAGACATGCCGAAGCCGCCCTTGCGCGACAAGGTTATGAAGAAGAAGGTCTGCACCTTCTGCAAAGAGAAGAACACGCAGATCAACTACAAGGACACGACGTTGCTTCGTAAGTACGTCAGCGATCGCGGAAAGATCCGTGCTCGCCGTGTCACCGGCAATTGCGTCCAGCACCAGCGCGACGTTGCCATTGCCGTCAAGAACTCACGTGAGGTAGCACTGCTGCCTTACGCCACCGTGGCTCGCTAAGGAAAGGGAGGAAAGAACATGAAGCTCATCCTCACCGCTGACGTGGACAACCTCGGTGCGCCTGGCGACACCGTGGAGGTCAAGGACGGCTACGGCCGTAACTACCTGCTCCCCCGCGGACTGGCAATCGTCGCCACCCGTGGCGCCGAGAAGCAGGTCGAGGGCATCCGTCGTGCACAGGAAGCGCGCGCTGTGCGCGGCCTGGATCACGCCAAGGAGCTCAAGGCAGCTATCGAGGGCCTCGAGTCCGTAACGCTGACGGTCAAGACCGCCGGTGGCTCGGGCAAGCTCTTCGGTTCGGTTACCGTCGCTGACGTCGCTGCTGCGATCAAGGCTGCCGGTGGACCGGTTGTCGACAAGCGCTCCATCGTGTTGCCGAAGGCTCACATCAAGAACACGGGCAAGCACGCCGTGGTCGTGAACCTGCACCCCGATGTGGTTGCCAAGTTCAACCTGAACGTCGTCGGCGCATAGTCGACTGTTCGTCTCGTCGGGCCCCGCACACTTCGGTGTGCGGGGCCCGACGTTTTGTTTCGGGGTGCGGTGTGCCGCCTGACAGCGTCCCGAATCGGACCTGGGGATAACTCTCACACTGTGATGTTCGACTTGGTGATCAGTGACGAATCGGGCGAGGCAACACGCCCGACACGCCGACGCGCCGACTGTGGAAAAACTATTTTCATCAACAGGCCTGTGAAATTGGGGATAGCCATCTACCTGGTCTTTTGTGGTTGCTAGGCAAAGTAGTCCCCAAATGCTCCACAGGCGGTGCACACCGTGGGGCGGGAGTTTCCACAAAGCATCCACAGGTTTATCCACAGTCCGGTTTGTATGCGGACCTACTAGTCCCTAACGTCATCTCGGCGTCTATCTACAGCCCGGCCGAATGCGGCTAGGGGATGTCGGTGGGGGCAGGTACAAATGATGAGGGCGCTGCGGTTTCTGGCAGTGTCGTCGAGTGTTTTACGGGAAGGTCTCGCTTGTGGCTGTTGTAGATGATCGAGGACCTTCCGACTTCTCGGGGCCGGACTACCCGGGCCCTCCCGAGGCCGAGCCCGACCAGGAGTTCGGACGCCAGCCACCTCAGGACATGACTGCCGAGCAGTCGGTGCTCGGCGGCATGCTGCTGAGCAAGGACGCCATCGCTGACGTCCTCGAGGTACTGCGTCCGGGTGACTTCTACCGGCCCGCCCACCAGTCCGTCTACGACGTGATCCTGGACCTCTACAGCCGTGGCGAGCCCGCCGACCCGGTGACGGTCTCCGCCGAGCTCGACCGTCGAGGTGAGCTCCGCCGTATCGGTGGTGCTGCCTACCTGGTGACGCTGACCCAGACAGTGCCCACAGCCGCCAACGCCGCCTTCTATGCCGAGATCGTGGCCGAGAAGTCCGTGCTGCGTCGTCTGGTCGACGCCGGTACTCGCATCGTCCAGTACGGCTACGCCGGCACCGAGGGCCAGGACGTGGCCGAGGTTGTCGACCGCGCGCAGGCCGAGATCTTCGAGGTCACCGAGCGTCGAACCACCGAGGACTTCGTACCCCTCACCGAGCTCCTCCAGCCCACGATGGACGAGATCGACTCCATCGCCAGCCGCGGCGGAATTTCCCTCGGTGTGCCCACCGGATTCAAGGATCTCGACGAGATCACCAACGGTCTTCACGCTGGTCAGATGATCATCGTCGCGGCTAGACCTGGTGTGGGCAAATCGACCCTTGGAATGGATTTTTTGCGTTCCTGCTCCATCACGCACGGCATGGCCAGCGTCATGTTCTCGTTGGAAATGAGTAAAACCGAGATCGTCATGCGTCTGCTGTCCGCAGAGGCAAAGATCAAGCTCGGTGACATGCGTTCCGGCAAGATGACCGACGACGACTGGACCAAGCTCGCGCGTCGTATGAGTGAGATCAGCGAGGCGCCGCTATTCATCGACGACTCCCCCAACCTCACTATGATGGAAATTCGCGCAAAAGCGCGGCGGCTCAAGCAGAAACACGACATTCGCCTGATCGTCATCGACTACCTCCAGCTGATGAGCTCAGGTAAAAAGGTCGAGTCCCGTCAGCAGGAAGTCTCCGAATTCTCCCGTAGCCTAAAGCTTTTGGCGAAGGAGCTCGAAGTTCCGGTTGTCGCGATCTGTCAGCTCAACCGTGGTCCCGAGCAGCGAACCGACAAGCGTCCCCAGGTCGCCGACCTTCGTGAGTCCGGTTCCCTCGAGCAGGACGCCGACATGGTGATCCTGCTGTACCGCCCCGACGCGACCGAGCGGGACGATCCGCGTGGCGGTGAAGCCGACCTGATTCTGGGTAAGCACCGTAACGGTCCGACCGCCACAATCACTGTGGCGCACCAGCTTCACCTCTCGAAGTTCGTCGATATGGCGCGGGGATAGCTGCTGCTGCCGCCATCGCCCGATAATGAGACAAAAAATCGGTCATGGTGGGATTTTGGGACGAGTACCAGCGGTTATGTCGGTGCTGGGACAAAGCGCGGATGTAGGCCCAGCACACACCGTCTGGCTCTGGGGTAGTTGCGTGCCGTACTCCAAATTGAACTCCCCCCATGTAGACGGACTGAGAAAATCAGTTCCGACTATATGGGGCAGTTTGATTCGTGTACGGAGCTCGTCGACCTGAGATACAGCGCTGCGACTGGGTCGAGTTGAAAAATCGTGAGCGTGGTTCTTCAGCGTCTAGTCTGTGCGGGGCAGTTCGTAGCTGGCGATGGGGCGGAGTTTGTCGATGTTCGCCCGGGCGAGGTTGTACAGCGCAGTGCCGGTGGGTGTGAGGTCGCGAGGCCCATTGTGCATTCTTCGAGTGAAGATTTCCGTTCCGAGTGACTTGGAGAATTTCGCGCAGGTTTCCTTCCGCTACAAGCTGCGTTCGAATCGTTGGGTCGAGGCATTCGCGAGGGCAATCCTCCTTCAAGGATCCTGACCTCACGTGGAACCGCGGGGGGTAGATGATTGCGCAGGTATTCCGCTACCTCGTGGGTGCTCCCCGTATCGGAGGGGTCCGCCGGGCCGACCACAGCCTCCCCGACTGAGGGGCTTGCAGGTTCAGCTGAGTTTTCCGATTTCGGTACGGCGTTTGTCGAATCGCATATTCAGGTGAGCGGTTTGCCACCCGTCACACCGATGACTTCCCCAGTGGTGTAACTGGATTCGCCGGACGCGAGAAATACATAGGCGGGGGCAAGCTCGGCCGGCTGACCTGCCCGCCCGAGTGGAACGTCGTCCCCGAACGTCTCGAACTTCTCCTTGGGCATCGTCGCTGGAATCAGTGGCGTCCAAATCGGCCCAGGTGCAACGGCATTGACCCGGATTCCCTTTCGTGCGACATCGGCGGCCAGCCCCTTGGTGAAGTCGATGATGCCCGCCTTTGTGGTGGCGTAATCGAGCAGTTCGGGAGATGGGGACGCACCTTGGATGGATGAGGTATTCACGATCGTCGAGCCGGGCTTCATCTGCGCAATCGCTGCTTTGGAGAGCCAGAAGAGTGCGTAGAGGTTGGTTTTCATCACACGGTCGAATTGTTCGGTGGTTATGTCGGCGATTCCGCCCATCTGCACCATCTGAAACGCAGCGTTGTTCACCAAGATGTCGAGTCCGCCGAGTTCACGCACCGCGGTTTCGACCAAAGCAGAACAATGTTCCTCGCTTCGGAGATCTCCAGGTACCGAGACGGCTTTGCGGCCTGCCTCCTCGACCCAGCGAGCTGTTTCTCGAGCGTCCTGGTCTTCCTCGTCGAGATAACTCAGGACGACGTCAGCGCCTTCCCTCGCAAATGCAATCGCGACCGCACGTCCGATGCCCGAATCTGCTCCGGTGACAATCGCGCGCCTGCCTTCGAGTCGACCACTTCCCCGATAGGTGTTTTCGCCGTGGTCTGGAGGAGAGACCATGTCTGCGGTGAGACCGGGGTGTGCGATCTCCGCCTGCCGTTCACGCACAGGAGCGGGGAACCGCGTGGTCGGGTCTTGCATTGCGTACTGGTCCGGCATATCGATACTCCTCGGGTGACGCAGTTTCTCGTGGGCTTCTGGATGGATGCACTGCACATGCCTCCTTCCCGCCGAATAGAAATCGAAACCTCAGGATGGCCGGGTGCCGCCGTCGAGCGTGCAGTGGGCGTTGCCGGCGAATCGGCTCAGTCGTGATGCTGCAATCTGTTCGCCGGCGAGTGCGAAGTCGAAAATACCTGTCATAGCTTCGGACGGGAGAATTGCAAGGAGCTTCATCGTTGGAATCTTGTTCGAATCCGGGACATCGTGCCGATCGTTGCCGCAAACGTCGACGGCGCTCGCTAGTTGTGCTTGGTGAGGCGGGAACGCTGCTTGCTGCGGCGGAGGACAAGTACGAACACCACTAAGAGACCGAGCGCCGCCGCGACGGCTGCAGGCCGCTGCTTTACCCGTTCCACGTCACGCGACACCTCACCCTTGACGCGGGCCGGTACGTTCGCCTTTTCGGCGAGTGCGCCTACGGTTGCGGCTAGAGCCTCACGTTGGGCTCGAACATTCTCGTCGGGTCCGTCTGCGGTGGTGCTCATTTCACGCCCTTCTTGGCAGTAGCGATGTCAGCTTTGACGCTTTCGACGGTCTCTTCCGGAAGTGGTGGCGCCGCGGACTTCGCTCGTTTGGCTCCCACGAGTGCGGTTATTGCTCCGATGGCGATCACGATTGCCGCGATGATCAGAGCTGCAAGCCAAGGTTCGAGGGTTGTGGCCAATCCGAGTACTGCTGCCGCCAGAAGTACCGCGAAGCCGTACAGCAGCAGCAGTGCGCCGGCGCCGGAGATACCGACCCCTACACCGAACCGGGTGCTCTTCGTCTTGACTTCGGCTACTGCGTGCGACATTTCGGCCCGTACGAGGTCGGACACCTGCTCGGTGAGGCGCTCGACGAGTTGTACGGTCGACAGTGCGTGCGGGTCTACGCCCTCTGTGTCGACAGTTTTCGGCGGCGCGGTGCTCGGAACGGTTGCCCGGCTATCGGATCGCTCGGTCATGGTCGACGTCCCTTCGTTGTCTTCGCCGCCGTGCGTTTCGCGAAGTTCGCGACCGGCGGCGATATCGTGTGCGTGCAGACGAGCGTTCTTTTCCGAAACGCTGGTGTCCCGAGGAGGCAGTCGCAGGAATTCTTCGGCTTCGATTCCGGCCTGTAACTGCCGGCCGCGTTCGAGTTCCGCGTCAACTTCTGCTCCGAACAACAACGCAAGATTGGTGATCCACAACCAGAGGAGGAAGATGACCGCCCCGGCCAACGATCCGTACGTCTTGTTGTAACTACCGAAATGACTTACATAGAAAGCGAATCCGACTGAAGCCACGATCCACACTGCAATAGCGAGTGCTGCTCCGACGCTGATCCAACGAAATTTCGGCTGTTGCACATTGGGAGTCACGTAATACAGCACCGCCACCGCCAACGCGACACAGATCAGAATGACGGGCCACTTCGCAATATTCCACGTCGTCACCGCGCCGTCTCCGATGCCGAGCTGATCACCCAGCGCCTTGGCGACAGGTCCGCTGACGACCAGCATCAAGATCACCGCGGCAACCAACAGAAGTCCTGCGAGGGTGACGACCAGTTGCAGAGGACGAAGTTTCCAGACCGGCCTGCCTTCCTCCACCTCGTACATACGATTCATCGCTCGCCCGAATGCGCCGACATAGCCGGAGGCCGACCACAACGCACCCGCGAGACCGATGATCAATGCGAAACCGGCGGTAGGGGCCGCCACCAGTTGTTCGACGGTGCCACGCATCGTGTCCACGGCCGAGTCCGGTCCGACAGCGGCCACCAGTTCCATCACCGTGTCCACACTGGCACGCCCCTGGCCGACAACTCCCAGCAGGGACACCAGCGCCAGAAGCGCCGGGAACAGTGACAGCACAGCGTAGTACGTCAAAGCCGCCGCCAGATCGGTGCACTGATCGCGAGTGAACTCTCGGGCAGAACGTCGTGCTACGAACTTCCACGACTGCGCCGTCAGGTCGGTCGGATCGGAAGGCTTACGCGCGTCATCCGCATCAACCGTGTGTGTCACCATGCCCGAGTTGCTACCCAGTGAGCCGGGTGTCGAAACTCGGTCGAGACTCCCCTAGCTTCCGTACTCCTCTCGATCGAGGACAGCGAGCGCCGCAAGTAACCCACGGCTGGAGAGAACTATCGAAGGTGCGACGGACGTTGTGACTGTTCCCTGCTGCACGAGCTTTTCGAGTGCGGTCAATCTTTCACGGGCAAGGGGCAAGGTCGTGACGGAACGATGGTCGGTAGGGTCGTGCACCGGACCTCTTCCCGCATCGGCAAAGGCTATGGCCATCGCTTCGAGCAACTCCGAGACGGCACTTTGCAAACTCCCGTTCTCGTTGAAATCGCCGTCCTCGACGGCAAGGATCAGGCCCATGAGATGTAGCGCTGCTCGATCGAGTGCTTCGGCGGCCGGGCGAAACAACTCGGATCCTCCTATACGCAACCACCCACGTTTGCGAAAGTTTCCGACCAGGCTGGCTTCACCGTCCATCACCGCGGTCTCCGCGGCAACGGATTTGTTCACCGACAGAGCGCGTTGACGCCATGAACCCTGTGTTTCAGCACTGGCTTTCACGTCCGCGGCCATCTGTCGGAGAATGTCCGCGACCTCATGCGTACGTGCCACCAAGAGGTCTCTGGCGTCGGAGAGATAGTCCGGCGGCACCAACACGGCATTGACCGCGATGCCCACGAATACTCCGAGCACTACGTCACCAATGCGGTGCATCACCAAGTACGGGTTGGTTGCTGTTCCGTACAGAAGGACCAATACGGCGGTGACGGCGACCCAAATCCCGTCAGGCGACAACCGCGGAATGCGGCCGACGAGTATTCCTGCACCCGTTGCGATGGCCAATGCAGCGACGGTCGGAAGGGTCACCGCCGCGACGGCGGCCACAACAACTCCGAGGACGACCACACTGACCTGGCGGGCGGCCACCCGCATCGAGTTCCGCACGGTGTTCCCGATGATGAAGAGTGCAGCGTACGGAGCGAGAAATGCTTCAGGGCTATGAAAGACGCTGTTCGCGATCACCCACGCGATGACTACGGCGACTGCGCCTTTCAGAGCTGTGATCAAGCCTATGCTTTCACATCGCTGAATGAGGGGATGCTCGAGAATTGCTTGCTCCTTAACCTTCTACGGTCGTCCGAAGACTCATCTGAACAGGACCTTGTCCGCTGTTACCGGCAAGTCGCGTACCCGCACACCGGTAGCATCGTAGATAGCATTGACAACAGCGGCTGCTGCCCCGACGATCCCGATCTCGCCGGCGCCCCGCGATCCCATCGGGTTGACGTGTGCGTCAGTCTCGTCGAGCCAGAAGGCTTCGATGTCTTGCACATCCGCGTTTGTGCTGATGTGGTAGCTCGCCAAGTCGTGAGTCATCACGTGGCCGAACCTGTTGTCCCGGAAGCTTTCCTCGTGCAACGCCATCGACAATCCCATCGTCATTCCTCCGATGAGCTGTGAGCGAAGCGTTTTTGCATTGATTGCGCGTCCGATCGAGAATGCACCGAGCATCCGGGGGATCCTGATCTCGCCGGTCTCGCGATGTACGCGCGCTTCCACGAAATGAGCACCGAATGAATGCATGGAGTAAACGTCCTCATCCGGATTCTCCGGCGTCTCAGTTGTCGTCTCCACGCCGGCAAGGGGAGTGGCGCTGTGTTCCGCGCGGAACTGACGGGCAGCCGCGACGATAGTAGAGCCCCACGACGAGATACCGGCGGAGCCACCGGCAACTGTGGCGAAAGGGAATGTGGTGTCGCCGATTTGGAGCCGAACTTCCTCTATGTGGCATTCGAGAGCATCGGCGGCGATCTGAGTCAGAGCGGTCCAGGTTCCCGTGCCAATGTCGGCCGCCCCGATCTGAACAGTGTAAATTCGATCGGCTCCGAAGACGATGCGCGCTTTCGAACCGGGGTTCGTCATTGCCGGATAGGTTGCCGCTGCCATGCCGGTACCCACCATCCAGTTGCCGTCCGGACTGAGACCACCACGCACCGGACGTCGTCCATCACGCCGACTCCGATCTTTCCACCCGAATCTCTCCGCGCCTGCGTACATGCAGTCGATCAAATTCCGCCCTGACCAAGGTTTTCCGCTCTCCGGATCCACTTCGGGTTCGTTCCGAACACGAAGTTCGATCGGGTCGAGGCCACAAGCTACGGCAAGCTCGTCCATCGCTACCTCGACCGCATACATACCCGGAGTCTCGCCCGGGGCACGCATCCAGAACGGGACTGCAACATCGAGGGCTGCAACCCGGTGCGAGGTAGAGCGATTAGGTGTGGCGTACATGATCCGGGTGGCAACAGCAGTCTGTTCCGCGTATTCCTTGATCTTCGACGTTTGCTCGATTACGTCGTGGGACATCGCCGTCAGAAGACCGTGGGAGTTCGCACCGAGGCGCAGGTGCTGAATGGTGGATGTGCGGTATCCGACGATCGCGAACATCTGCTGCCGCGTGAGCGCGAACTTGACAGGTCGCCCCGCCGTCCTGCGGGCAGCAAGAATCGCTAATACGTTGTGCGCGTGAGGTGATCCCTTCGAACCGAACCCTCCGCCGACATGTGGCGCCACGACTCGCATCTGCTCGAGTTCGAGCCCGAACATGGGCGCCAGGGTCTCGCGAACGACATGAACGCCCTGAGTAGAGTCGTACAGGGTGACGCACGCCCGCCCACCCTCGGCGTCGTCCTCCCAGATTGCAATGCAGGCGTGCGGTTCCATCGGATTGTTGTGTTCGAGTGGAGTGGTGTAGGTCTGATCTATCGTCACATCCGCAGCCACGAATGCCGACTCGACATCGCCGTCGGTCGTGTCGGTCGCGAATCCGTTGACGTCCTCCGGGGCGTAGAGGTCGTCGCGATCGGCTCGTAGCTCGGAATCATGAGGGAGTTCGTCGTACTCGACTTGTACCAACCCGGCTGCATGACGGGCTGTCTCGGGTGTTTCGGCAATCACAGCACCGATGAATTGTCCGCGAAAGTGGACGGCTGGGTCCTGGAGTACGGACAGCTCTCGGTCTTCGGTATCCGCCAAGCGTGGGGCATCGAAAACGGTGATCACGGCGACGACACCCTGAAGTGCCTCTGCCAGTTCCGTTTTCATGCTGACGACGCGGCCACGCGCAACCGTCGCCTGGACGGCGTGCAGGTAGGTGGGATTCTCCACGGGATGTTCGAACGCGTAGAGCGCCGTCCCCGTGACCTTCGCGGACCCGTCGAGACGCTCCATCGGATTTCCCAGGTAGCCCGGTTCGATCATCCTCATCACGTCGGCCCTCCGGTGGTGAGTGACCTCAGCACCGAAACCATGACGCCGCGTGTCAGGGGAATCTTGAAAGCATTGCCCGACTGTGGGTTCGCGTTCGCCAACTCGGCATCTGCGGCTTGCACGAACACTTCCTCGGTAGGCGGGGATCCCAGCAAGACCTCTTCCGCCTTGTACGCGCGCCAGGGGCGGTGCGCCACGCCTCCGATGGCGATTCGGGCGCCCGCGACAATACCGTTTTCGAGTTCGATCTCAGCGGCAACCGAAACCAGAGCGAAAGCGAAGGAGGCGCGATCGCGTGTCTTGACGTACGTCGACAGCGCCGCCGGTGCAGGCACGGGCAGCTCCACTGCAACGATCAACTGGTCGGGTTTCAGAACTGTGTCATGTTCCGGTGAATCTCCAGGGAGACGGTAGAATTCGTTGACAGGAATGTTGTGCTCGCCACGGCGGTCCCTTACGACGACCACGGCGTCCAACGCAGCCAGCGCGACCGCCATGTCGGACGGGTGCACGGCGATGCATTTGTCGGAAGCCCCCAGGATTGCGTGGTAGCGCACGTGGCCGCCGACGGCGGAGCAACCAGATCCGGGTTCCCGCTTGTTGCACGGAGTTGTCACGTCCTGGAAGTAGACGCAGCGGGTAGCTTGCATCAGATTGCCGGCTGTTGTCGCGGCATTACGAAGCTGCCCTGAAGCTCCGGCCAGGAGAGCGCGAGCAAGCACCGCGTATCGGCGGCGGATGACGGGGTGGGCTGCGAGATCGCTGTTTCGAACTGTCGCGCCGATGCGGACTCCTCCATCCGGAAGCATCTCCACTCCGGCGAGGGGCAGCCGACTTACATCGATCACCATGCGCGGGTTGGTCACGCCGAGTTTCATACGGTCGACCAGATTCGTACCACCTCCGAGAAAGGCGGCGCCGGGGTTTTCAGTCACCAGGGCCAACGCGCCGTCGACATCCTCGGCGCGTCGGTACTCGAACGGCATCACGACTGCACTACCTGTCGAATCGCTGCGACGATGTTGCCGTACGCAGCACAGCGACAGAGATTCCCGCTCATGCGTTCTCGAATCTCGGCGTCGTCCAGATCCGGGTCAGCATCGAGGTCCTCCGTGACATGACTGGGGTGCCCGGCCTTCACCTCGTCGAGCATCCCCACTGCCGAGCACACCTGTCCCGGGGTGCAGTACCCGCACTGGAGCGCATCCTGGTCGAGAAAGGCTTGTTGTACGGCATGCAGACCGTCGTGGCCCGCCAAACCGTTTGCCGTGGTGATCTGTGCGCCGTCCTGTGCCACTGCGAACGTCAAACACGTAACGGCGCGCCGCCCGTCGAGGAGGATCGTGCACGATCCGCACTGCCCGTGGTCACAACCCTTCTTCGGGGACGTCACGCCGAGGCGATCCCGCAGCGCGTCGAGCAGCGTGGTTCGAGTGTCGACCGTCAGGGTGTGGCTGCTGCCGTCTACCATCAACGTGATCTCGGCATCGATTCGCGAAGACTCCATGACGAGCACCTACCCAGCTCCGGATTACTCAAACGGGTAGCGTCACGATCTGACGAGGCGGCGTTTGCAAGATCCCTCACAGGGTAAGGCGTTTTTGCCCGATCTCAGCGTCAGAAGATCCGATCACCGCGGTAGCCTGGGTCATCCGCTTCGGGTGATGACCGATCGCGGCGTGATCGCGATTATGAGTCGAAGAGTTCACGTGGAAGGTGATGTCGGCACCGGTTTGCGAAACATTTCGTGCGCACCGTCAATCCGGAATCCCGTCCGGCAATGTGTTCTCGCTACGGAACCGCCGACAGTCTCGCGAGGAGTCCTGATGTCCGCTGATTTTGCCGACCGCACCGATTTCGACAATGCAGGTCGTGGCCTGGTCGCGAAGCTCGAACCCGCGCAGATACATGCCGGTGACGGCCGTGTTGTCTACGACGCGGCGGGTTTCGCCCAGGCGACTACAGGAGACTGTCCAGACACCGTGAATCCGAGCCTGTGGCGTCAAGCGCAGCTCACTGCAATACACGGGCTCTTCGAGGTCACCGGAGGTATCTATCAGATTCGGGGTTACGACCTGTCGAACATGACTCTCGTAGAGGGCGAGACCGGGGTGATTGTGATCGATCCGCTCGTCTCCGCCGAGTGCGCATCGGCGGGTCTGGCACTGTATCGAGAACACCGCGGCGATCGCCCTGTCAGCGCAGTCATCTACACCCATTCACACATAGACCACTTCGGTGGTGTGCTCGGCGTTGTCGCAGCTGATACCACAGTGCCGATCATCGCTCCTGAACATTTCCTCGAACACGCGGTCTCCGAGAACGTCTATGCAGGGGGCGCGATGTTGCGGCGTGGGATGTTCCACACAGGCATCGTGCTGCCGGTCGGTGCAACTGGCACGCTGGGCGCGGGCCTCGGGCCCAGCACATCCACCGGGACCGTCGGCCTTCTTGCGCCGACCTTGGACATCACGCACACCGGTCAGGAGGAGACATTCGACGGTGTGCGCATGATTTTCCAGGTCACTCCCGGTACCGAGGCTCCCTCGGAAATGAACTTCTTCTTCCCCGATCACCGCGCATTGTGCCTGGCGGAGAATGCAACTCACAACTTGCACAACCTCCTCACCTTGCGCGGCGCGGAAGTGCGCGACGCGCGCAACTGGTCGCGCTACCTCGCCGAAGCAATCGAAATGTTTGCCTACGACTCCGACGTTGCATTTGCCTCGCATCATTGGCCAACCTGGGGGACCGACAATCTGATCGGGTATCTCACCGAGCAGCGCGACCTCTACGCCTACCTCCACGATCAGACGTTGCGTCAGCTGAACCAGGGACTCGTAGGGGCCGAGATCGCCGAAAACTTCGACATGCCACCCACTCTCGATGCTGCATGGCACACCCACGGATACTACGGTTCGGTCAGCCACAATGTGAAAGCGATCTACCAGCGCTACCTCGGGTGGTACGACGGCAACCCCGCTCACCTCTGGCAGCATCCGCCGGAAGGCGCAGGCGCGCGCTACGTACGCGCAATCGGTGGGATAGAGGCAGCCGTCGCAAAGGCCCGCGAGTTCGCCGACGAAGGGGACCTGCGCTTCGCCGCCGAGCTAGCCAGTCACGCTGTGTTCGCCGAGCCCGGGCACGCCGGTGCGAAAGAGGTTCTCGCTGAGGCATTGACGCGGCTGGGCTATGGCTCCGAGTGCGCCACATGGCGTAACAACTACCTCGTCGGAGCCAGTGAAGTCGACGGCCCACCGCATCCTGCCGAAGTCAGCGCAGCCGGGATGGCGACTGCACTGACCATCACGCAAGTCTTCGACAGCGTCGCCATCCGGATCAACGGCCCGAAGGCCTGGGATGTGACGGCATCGATACGCTGGCACTTCACCGACGTGGACCAGACGTATCGAATGGAACTCTCCAACGGTGTCCTGATTCATTACCCGACGGGGCGGTCTGATCCCGCCGATCTCGTTGTGGCACTGACGAAACCGCAGCTGCTTGGTCTGCTGGCAGGTTCCGGTACCGATGACATCGCGATGGATGGCGACACAACGACGATCAGCAGGATCGTCGGGCTGACCGATAAACCCGATCCGGCCTTCCCTATTGTGACTCCGTAAGCGGTTGGAACGGCGTTAGAATGCAGATCACTCGCGCCTCATTCCCTGTATGAGCTTTCCTGCCGCTAGGTGCGGAAAGCGAGCTCGTGCCAAGTCCAAACTGCGGTCAACGGTGTTACCGCAGAGCAGCTTTCGCGTTTTCGTCGTCCGCGCCAGCCCTTGCGGGGGCCAGTTGGACGCTCACGAGGCCGAGGTCCATGCTATGGCGGGGGTCGAGCTCGAGGACGTGACGTCTTCACCGTGAAGGTCACGGCTTCGATCGGCGAAAGTCGCGCGATCCTGAGGGGCGGGCAGCGTGCCCGGGGATGAATATCGAGTTGTATCCATCGGTTTGACCATCTGATCGAAAAGGGCCCGGACTATTTTGCGGAGAAGCAGTGCGCGCAGGACCGCGAGCGGCCGACTGCGGTATTCCTTTGGATCCGCGCACAGTGGTCAGTAATACCACGGTCATCCAGGGCAAAGAGGTGAGGTTGTCGCCGTTGCAGTGGAGGCTCTGGCGTCAGGGCTGATCGTCCATGAGATCAAGTTGTTCCCAAGCCTTTTCGATGTTTCTGGCCGAGGAGCGCACATCGGAGCTTTCGAGTTGAGCGAGGATGGACTGCACGACGGCGACCATGGCGGTCAAGGACGGGGTGGGGTTGATGCCTTCGATCGGCGTGATCACGACGTGGTCGGCATACGTGTTGAGGGGCGATGAATGCAGGTCGGTCAGCACGGCGATGGTCGCGCCTCTTTCGCGGGCCTGGCGTGTCAGTCCCCGCAGCGCGCGGGTGAGCCGCCAGACGTTGACAACGATCAGGCAGTCGCGTTCGTCCAGGTGCGACACGGGTATTGCCTGCGACGTCGCGGGGCCGGCCGCGACGTGAATGTCGAAGCCGTAGATGGATGCCAGGTAACTGAGGATATGAGCAGGTCCTATGCCGGATCCGCTTGTGATGACCACGATTCGGCGGGCTGAGATCATCGCGTCGGCGATGCACTTGATGGCGGTGATGTTGGCGTCGGTCGAAACGCTGGCGAGGTTTGCCGCGTCCTGCCTCAGCATTTGCGTTGCTGCATCCTTTGAATCGGGATGGTCGGGGCTCGTTGTGACGAGCGAATTGAGATATTCGGTGCGGAGCGCCTGACGTAGGTCGCTCCATCCGTCGAAGTCGAGCTGCTGTGCGGTTCGCACCACCGTAGAGACATTCACCCCCGCACGCTCGGCGACTTCCCGGCCCGAAGCGTAAGAGGCGAACTGCGGCATCTGCGCGAGAACCTGCATGACCCGATCGGCCTGCGCTCCGAGATTCGCGTGCTCTGCTCGTTGTGCGAGCATCGTCCCCACTGTCACTTCGAAGCGCCTCGTTTCACCGGATCAACTACAAGGGCCTCGAGTGTCGATGGCGACCTGAAACACCTCACTGCTCGCCGTCACGCTACCACCCGCTGCTTCCAGGATTCCCTGCGAGAACTCAGCGCGAAGGGGCGCATTCTGCCAGGTCTCGTAGGCGCAAGCATCCGGCCATGCCGCGACGGCGATCACAGTACCGACGTCGTTCGACTTGAGGCAGAGCTGTGAAGACTCCGCACCAGACAATTCGAGGACTCGTGCGCTCTCGTAGTAGCGAACGACGTCGTCTCTGCGGTCTGGCGAGACGTGAAGTGTGAGGATCGTGAAAACAGTCATGATCAAAGTGTTGCACAGGTCACGTGAATGCGCTTAATGTTGCACGCACCAACTTTGAAACGGAGATCGCATGACTACTTCTGCGGGTGCGACACGGGCGCAGGGTGATGCTCTTTTGGCCAGACTGGACAATCTGGAGCCGGGGAAACCTCACCGGCGTCTGATGTTCATGGGCGGCCTGGGCTACACGTTCGACTCGTTCGACGGCGCCCTGATGGGGTACGCGCTCTCGGCGCTGATCATCATCTGGCACATCCCTTCCGAGACCGGCGGTTGGTTGTTGTCGTCGATCTTCTTCGGGTATCTCGTCGGTGCGTTGGTCGCGGGAGTTCTCGCCGACCGTTTCGGTCGGCGCAGGCTCATGATGAGTTCGTTGCTCATCTTCTGCGTGTGCAGTTTGCTGATGGGCACCGCGAACTCGCTGCCGGAACTGTTCGTCTGGCGTGCACTCGCCGGTGTCGGAATCGGTGCGGAGACCGCGCTGATTGCGCCCTACATCTCCGAGTTTCTTCCTGCCCGGGTCCGCGGCAAGTTTGTCGCCAGGACTGTTGGGTTCCTCGCGTTCGGGTACGTCCTCGCCGGAGTGGTTGCCCCGCTGGTCATCTCGCCCAATCCGGCGGTGGGTTGGCGCATCGCAGCGGTTCTGTGTGCGCTTCCGGTGGTCTTGTTGCTGTGGTGGCGACGCCGGCTCCCCGAGTCCCCCCGTTACTTGCTGTCGAAGGGGCGTATTGCAGAGGCGGCTGAAGTCGTCGAAAACATGGAACGCGAATCCGGGGCCAAACCATCGGCAGAGCCCCTGGAGACAGTCGACTCGGTAACGGATCCGGCAGCGTCGTCGCCTGCCGTCACCCCCGATCGGGGGATGCTGGCTCCCTTGGCGGGATTGTGGCGAGGCGGTCTTGCCCGCACGACGATCGTGATCTGGCTGTTGTGGTTCATTCTGATCGGAGTGAACTACGGCTTTTCGTCATGGCTTCCTACCTTGTTGGTGTTGGAGAAGGGGCTCACGCTGACGAACTCCTTCCTGATCGCTCTCATCACCTCTCTTGCGCAGGTCCCGGGTTACTACATTGCCAGCTTGTTGATCGACAAGATGGAGCGAAAGTGGCTCCTCGCGATCTACGCACTCGGCGCGACAGGCGGCGCGGTGGTCGTGGCATTCGCCGACAACACCCCGGTTCTCGTGCTCGGCTCTGCGCTGTTGGCAGCGTTCACAAACGGAGCGGCCGGCGTGTACTACACCTACACCGCAGAGCTCTACCCGACGGCGGTTCGCGCTACGGCGATGGGCGCTGCCTCCGCTGTCGGCCGCCTGGGCGCGATCTTCGCACCGATCGCCATCGGCTACCTCTTCGCACGTATCGGCTGGGTGAATGTGTTCCTGGTCTTGGTAGGTGCTCTCGCCGTCGCTGTCGCTGTGGTGGTGATCTTCGGTGCACGTACCTCGGGCCGCAGCCTCAACGAGAGCGTTCCCGCCGGTCACTGACCACCATTGCGAGTTCTTCAAAGGAGACAGATCATGCACGTTCGTGTAGTAAACGCCCACACCCTCGAACCCTCGTCAGGGGTGCGGCAACAGAATGCCTGGATCGACATCGTCGACCGAATGATCGTCGACAGCGGGATCGGAGAGCCTCCGACGCCGCACGGTGGTGACTTCCGAATTATCGACGCCGGTGGGGGCACGGTCATGCCCGGCCTGGTCGATGCCCATGTGCACATTCTCGTGACCTCGACGAACGCTGCGGAGCGTGCTCAGTGGACGCCGGGTTACGCGACGGTCAGGGCTCTGCGCTCCGCCGGTGACATGCTTCGCCGAGGTTTCACCACGGTGCGCGATGTCGGTGGCGCCGATCACGGGATGGCCCGTGCCTTGAGAGAGGGCTTGGCCCCTGGCCCACGTTTGATCTTCGGCGGTAAAGCGCTGTCCCAGACGGGCGGTCACGGCGACTTCCGCTCTCTCAACGACGATTCTCAGCCCTGTTGTCAGCTCAAACCCGACTTCGGGCGCATCGCGGACGGCGTCGACGCCGTCCGCCACGCCGCCCGCGACGAGTTTCGAAAAGGTGCGCACCATCTCAAACTCGTTGTTTCCGGAGGAGTTGCGTCCCCGACCGATGAAATCTCGGCGGTGCAGTACACATCGGACGAAATTCGTGCGGCGGTGGTCGAAGCCGAGAACCACAACCGGTACGTCACGGTGCACGCCTACCATCCTCGCGCGGTGAATCAAGCCTTGAAGGCCGGTGTTCGATGCGTCGAGCACGGGAATCTCATCGACGAAGAGTCGATTCGTCTGCTCGTCGAGAATGATGCATTCCTCGTACCGACGATCATCACATACGAGGCAATGTACGAGGCCGGTGCAGCCTCCGGTCTTTCGGCAGGATCACTGAAGAAGCTCGACGAGGTCCGCATCGCCGCCGTCGGCGCTCTCGAACAGGCCCACCGGGCGGGAGTGAATCTGGTCTACGGTAGCGACCTTCTCGGGGATCTGCAGGCGCGGCAACTCGACGAGTTCACCATCCGTGGGCGCGTCCAGCCGAACATCGACGTGATCCGCAGCGCCACCAGTACTGCTGCGCGCCTGCTCGGCATGGAAGGACAGATCGGTACTCTCGCGCACGGTGCTCACGCGGATTTGCTTGTGCTGGAAGGGGATCCGGAACAAGATCTAGCGGTCCTCACCGCGCCGGTGAAGTACTTGCGCCACGTACTCCATGCCGGAGTGGTCACCGACATCGCTGCGGCACGCTAACTGTCGAAACTTGCCGGGCATTCCTCGCGTAGCAATGCCCGGCAAACTCGCGCCTCCGGTTCGAAGCGTTGGAAGAGTGTCGATTTCAACCCGCAGTGATCAGGGCTGACGGTTGCGTCATCATGTGGTTTTCTGTGTGTTCAGCTGCCGTGCAGTGCCGTTCGAAGTGCGTTGACCGCGAGGGTCCGTGCGACGTTGGCTGCTCGGGTGTCTCGGAGGCCGTCGAGGAGCAGGAAAACGTGAACCATTCCTGCCACGCGCACCGAAGTCACATCGACACCGGCTTCGCGGCGCCTGTCCGCGTACGGTTCGCCTTCGTCTCGTAGCACGTCGGCTTCGTCGGTGATGACCAGCGTGGTCGGAAGTCCAGTTAGTTCGTCGAGGGAAGCCTGTAGGGGTGCTGCGTGCACTTCTGCACGCAGCGCGGGGTCTGACGTGCATGCATCCCAGAACCGCTTCTTTCCGTCACGCGTGAGGTAGTAGCCCTCGGCGAATCGAAGGTAGGACGGAGTATTGAAGCTGCGTCAGTGGGAGTGTTCGGACTCTGTGGACCAGGGCGCGATGCACGTCCCACTGGCCGCCTTCCCTGCACTTGAATGCCAAGCAGGCTGCAGGACAGGAGGTATGGCGGCGGCAGTCAGTAGTCGTCGACTGGGGCAGGGATCGACTGCTCGATCAGGTCACCTTCGGGCGCAGGCCACACGGCGTCGTTGTCGATGGTGATGGGGTCGTTGTCGAGAGCGTCACCGTCGATAGTGATTGTCTGCTCCACACGATCGACATCTGGTGTCGCATCGTGCGCTGCGTGCGGGATGGATGTCATGGCCGAGTTCCTCTCCTTACGTAGTTCCGTGTTGTCGCGGGTGAGCCGTTGATTGTCCTGTTGCAGTGAGGCGGTGTGTGCTTCGAGTTCGAGCACTCGCCCGATGCCGACCAGATTGATGCCGTCTCCGATCAGTTCCGCGATGCGACTAAGTCGCGTGAGGTCAGCGTCGCTGTAACGGCGTGTGCCGCCCCGTGTGCGGGCCGGGGTGATCAGCCCATGCTGCTCGTAGAGGCGCAGTGTCGCGATGGTGAATCCCGACAGTTCGGCGGTTACCGAGATTCCATAGAGGCCAGGAATGGCGGGGAAACCAGGTGTATGCGGCACCGTGCCTCCTGTCTGATCGAGTTCTCCGCGGAATCTTGAACTGATCTGATCCAAGTGATATACCAAATCTACAGTATTTACGATAGAAATTGGCTGGGTGCGGCGCCGCTCGAATGTTCGGGCACCGGTCTTCGCGGTAGGTGTGCTACTGCGGGGCCGATGGGCGCCGGAATGTCGAAAGACTCTGCCTACAAGACTGTTTCGCGTTGAAGATGACGGTGGCGTGATGGAGCGATACAAGATAACGCTCGCGGACGGATCGAGCGGTGACGAGTTCTTCGAATCCGACAACCAGGCGATTCTTGCTGCAACCGACGCCAACGGCGGAAGCAGTCAAGGGCTGCATGTGCAGCGCTACGACGATCGTGGTCGATTGCTGCCTACGAAGCTGCCGCCGGGCGGGCATCGCGGTACCCGATGCTCTCGTGCCCACACCCAGAACGACCCAAGAACTGCGTGGACACGCAGCAGGTGAAGTCACGTTTCCTCAACGCGTGAGTTGGGTAACAAATCGGGGTCGGTGAAGGAGGACTCGTGGTGGATGTCGTGGTGTGGACGGAATCCGAAGAGCGCGAAAGGTGGTGGCGCGAGATGGTGGGAATCGCGCCTTCCGGAGACCGTTGCGTAGCAAGAGATGTCGGAGAGCAGCCGCGTGCCAAGATTTCCACGGCCTCGGCAAGGCGTGAATCGACGCCCACTGCGCTTCGCGGCGTGACCGCAGCCTGACTGCCGGCCCAACAGGAGGGTGGAAACACGGTGCTGAACATTGTTCTGTTGCTTGTGATGCTGAGTATCGGCATGAGCGTGGTGATGTATCTCGACTTCCGATGGCTTCGCCCCTCCGTGCGAGATGATCGCCGACGGTTTGCCTATCGGGGGCATGGGGGGATCACCAAGTCGTAGATCCATATCTGTCGACCCAGGTCGCCATCAGCGGTATCCCCCATCCCTCGGGTGTGAACCGGACAGTCGGAGTGAAGACGCGTTCGGCCGGCACCTGACGTAATTGATGCGGTGCGGCGTTGATTCGTCGTCGCGGTCGATGATTGAAGAAACGTCGGCTGGGGAAGGTGAGCGGAATGGCTACTTACAGAGTGATCAATCCTGCAGGCGACGTCACCGCGACGCGAGACATCGAGAGCGCTGACGATGCGCATGCTTGGTTCGTGGATGCCCGCGCCGACAACTCGGAACTGGGATGGCGTATGGAAGTTCGCCATGATGGCGAATGGTCGTTCTTCGACGACACCGAGGGCGCATCCAGCTGAGCAGTCGCTCAACGGGTGTGACGAAGATGAGGAAGGACGTTCAAGCATGAGTCAATTACTCGCAGGAAAGAAAGTGGCATTCCTCGTGGCGACGGAGGGAGTCGAACAGATCGAGTTGACGGATCCCTGGGATGCATTGGTTGCCGAACACGCTCAGCCGTCGATTGTTTCGACAGAATCCGGCACCATCCAGGCGTTCAACCACCTCGACAAAGCTGACGTCTTCGACGTGGACGCGGTGGTCGAGTCGGCGGAGTCGTCCGAATACGACGCTCTCGTCCTGCCCGGGGGTGTGGCCAACCCTGATTTTCTCCGCATGAATCCAGAGGCGGTGGCGTTCGCCCGGAGTTTCTTTGATGCCGGGAAGCCTGTCGCAGTGATCTGCCACGGACCGTGGACGCTGGTCGAAGCTGGCGTGGTGGCCGGTCGTACGCTGACTTCGTGGCCTAGTTTGCGTACCGATATCACGAACGCCGGCGGCACGTGGGTTGACGAAGAAGTCGTGGTCTGTGCTTCTGGCCCGAATACGTTGATATCGAGCCGCAAGCCCGATGATTTGCCGGCGTTCTGCGCGAAACTTACCGACGCGCTCCGGCAGCCCGAGGCATCGACGAGGACTTCCGAGGGAAGTTGACCGGGAGGTAGATCGTGACTTCTACACCGCCCGAACCAGATCCGGAAAATACCCCTGACCTGGAACCCGGAGGCGGGGTCAAGCCGGGGAGCACCCCACCCGACGCTCCCCAGACGTCGGGATTGTCCGAACCCGAACCCTCGACCGTCAAACGCTTTCCAGTAACCGGGATCGCAGCGATCGTCGCGGTCGCGTTGGTTGTCATCGTTTTCGTCATCGCTGCGGTGGCCATACTGGCATGATTTCTGCGACTGGAAGCCTTTGCCCGGGAACCTTTGTCGCGTGCACAGGAACCGAACGTCCAGGCTGCCCGCATGCCAACGGTGAGATTCTTGTTTGGGGGCTGTGACCAGCGGGTACGTCGGCCTCAATGGGTGATTGGATGAAGGAGTACGCCATGATCATTCTTGGAATTGTCTTGTTGATCGTCGGCTTCTTGACTGGGATCTCGATTCTGTGGACGATCGGCATCATTCTCGTCGTCGTCGGGGTCATTCTGTTTGCGCTTGGTGCTGCCGGACATGCTGTAGGTGGTCGGCGGCACTACTACTGACGCTGCGGCTCCCGGGCGCCAGGGCGGGTCTCGTAACCCGATTTGTCCGCAATTGGTGGCCCTCGGCCATCGCGGATCCCACGTCCGACGCGTATCCGACAAGTCACGGCTGAGGAGTGGAGCATGTTTGATCGGAACGCATCTCGAAAAGATCGCGAGGCCGCTCGCATCGACAATGGCGAAGGTCGGGAACCCGTGACCGGAACGGTTCACGATGTGAGACCGCCCGGTCGGATGTGGGTGCCGCGCAGCCGGGGCGCTGTCAGCGGCATCTTGCTGATTGTGCTCGGACTCTGGGGAGCGCTCATTCCCTTTGTGGGACCGTACTTCTCGTTCTCTTTCGTGCCGGATCAAGCATGGACGTGGACCTCGGGTCGAGGTTGGCTCGAAGTGCTTCCCGGGGTGGTCACAGCCATCGGCGGGATTTTGCTGTTGTTCAGTGCGAATCGCGCTGTCGCCAGCTTCGGGGCGTGGTTGGCGGTCGTCGGGGGCGCATGGTTCATCGTTGGCCCGACACTGGCGCCGGTGCTGCATCTCGGGGAGGCGGGGCCCCCGTCGGCGACCGAACCTGTGATGAGGGCAGTGCAGCAGTTGGCATTCTTCGAAGGCCTCGGTGCGGTGATCTTGTTCCTCGGATCGGCGGCGATCGGACGGTTGTCGCTGCGCAGTCATCGTGACGTTGTACGCGCACAACGTCAGGTAGAGAACGAGAATGGGCCTACTGGAGTGGGGACAGCGCCGCCCACTGCCTGAATTCGGGCAGGCACTCCTGGTGAGTTCCCCTGTCGCCGCAACCGAACAGCCATGGGACGACTGGGGATTATCACCGACTGAGACGCCTCCAGTGGCGTGAGCGGCGCAGGGTTAGGATGCATTTCAGTTCCGGTCGTTGCCGGGGCAACTGACCGTTTACGCCGTGCCCGGTGCATGGCGGTGTCGAGTACGGGTAGGACGGCATGCCTCTCACGAAGAAGTTTTCCGAGATGTACGACGACGCATTGACTGCACTGGCCGCGGCGTCCCAACGACCTGCCAACGTCGTGAATGTGGACGGCCACTACGCTATTCGCGTCGACCTCGAGTACAACCGCTACGTCCTGGCCACGAACACTCCGCGAGGACTATGGGACGAACCTGACGCCAGCGAATCCTGGTTGGTGCGTATCTTTCAAACCGGCGACGACGGTACGGACACGCTGCTCGGCGAGGCGAAGAAGCCGTGGCTCATCGACGCATTCGACTCCGCGGTCGAACAGCTTGAATCTGACGGAAACATCGTCGTTGCAGATGCGGAATTCGGTAGCATTCGTTACACCCGCGAACTGGGCTGAACAGTCTCGGGCGTGACTTCCGGTGGTGTGTCCACGGCCGTTTCGCTCAGCTGAGCGATCCGTTCAGCCAGGATCGCGTTCTCGGTTTCAAGTGAGAGAATGACACCGATTCCGGTCAAGTTGATTCCGTCGCCGATCAACGCGGTAATACGGCGCAGTTTGTCGAGGCCCGCCGCGCTGTAACGCCGCGTCCCGCCACTGGTGCGTGCGGGGGTCAACAGTCCGCGACGTTCGTAGAGTCTCAATGTCTGTGGGCCGACTCCGGACAGTTCCGACATCACGGAAATTCGGTAGACCCCTCGGTGGGCGTGCGCTGGATCCTTCAATGCCTCAGCACTCTCCTTTAACCCAGCCGAATATCTCTCGACCTTAACATGTTGGTGCGCCGCCCCCCGCCCTCCCGCACCTAAAACCTGATCTCCGACGCCACAGATTTCATCTGACGTGCGAAACCGATCTAGCCGGGAAAGGAGCCGAAAAGATTCCGCGCATGCTGGTTTCGTGCATAAGTGGGCACGTTTGGGCCCGGAAGTCGTATTGCTGTGGGTCGATCACTGTTTCACCTGTTGCCTTTTATCTGCATCGGCTGATATAGATTTATGACAGTCAATTACTTAGATGCATGCTGGAGCACTTGCACTTCGGGAGCGTGAATGACCACTGCCATGGCCACCGCCCGCGACGGCGACGGCATCACCTGCCCGGCGCTGGGGCCGCTCTCCGGGCCTGTGGTCGCTCGGGCCGCGGCGATGGTTTTCTGGAGCGTTCTGCCGATCAACACCCGAAAATGAAGGAGACGACGATGTCGGCAACACGATCTGTACGCCGTTCCGGCAACACGACGGTGTCTTCACCTCAGCGAGGGGCCACTGTCCCTAGGCACTCTGCCAGGGCGATGACAAGGGGAAAAGGATTGGCATTCTCATGAGCACCCACACGCGAGACGCCGACTACACGCACCTTGCGGCCCTTTTCGAACAGATGGCTTCAATACCGAATGACGACGAGCACCGCGAGCGTCTACGTGCGCAGATCATCGAGTCGTGTCTACCACTGACCCGGAACATCGCCTTGCGATACCGCGGTCGCGGACAAGCCCACGAGGACCTCGTACAGGCCGCCAGCGTCGGTCTGGTCAGTGCGGTGAACCGCTTCGATCTCGCCAAGGGCAAAGACTTCCTAGCCTTCGCGATTCCGACGATGGTGGGTGAAGTGCGCAAACATTTCCGGGACCGCGGCTGGGACGTCCGTGTTCCGCGCTCGTTGCAGGAAAACTATCTCGCGCTCAACAAGGCCCGCTCTTCCCTCACCCAAGCCCTCGGACGCGAACCCACCGTGCCGGAACTGGCAAAAGAACTCGAAGTGGAACCTGCCGAGATCGCGGAGATCGTCGCCGCCGGCGATTCCTATCACGCTGCGTCCCTCGATGCCGCAACCGTCAACGACGGACGGACGATCGCAGACACCTTGGGAGACTTCGACTCTGCCCTCGAAGGCATTGACAACCAACAAACGCTCCGACCGGCACTACTCGCACTTCCTCAACGAGAACGCGCAATCGTGCTCTACCGATTCTTCGGTGAACTGACCCAAGCGGAAATTGCCGAGAAGGTTGGTCTCTCGCAAATGCATGTCTCCCGACTGCTTGCACAATCGCTCAAAGCGCTCCGACGGACGCAGTCCCTCGCAGCCCTCGAGGCCGCCGTCGCAGCGTGAGCTGGATGCCAAGAAAAGTGGACTCGTGTTGATCCCGGTACAAAGCAACTCGTGATCGGACGCGTCGTCGGTTACGGCGACGAGACACACCAACTGTCCGGTGGCCGGCGCTTACTCGTTGCCCTCCTCCGCGCGCGGGATCAAGAATCTGCCTGCAAGACCTTGGTCAGTGTGATTGTCACAGCCCACTTCTCCTCGGGTGCGGTAGCCGGGAGCTCCTCGAGGACCACTTCGTCGGCCAGGGTCTCGAGGACGCGCCACCCGAAGGACGAAGTGCTCGTGGTGATCTGACCCGTTGTTGCCGCAGAGAGGATCACCTGCGCAGCGGCGGTATCGTCGCCGAACGTGCACGTCAGGGTGCTGGAGGGGAGGGCGTGGCCGATGAGGATGGTCGCTGCTTCGTCGGCGGCGAGTACGAGATCGGACAACGCGTCCAACGAGAGCGCATAGTGCGCGGCCACGGTTCGCACCAGCGATCGCAGCACCGGCAGTTGATCCGGTGATGCAGAGACGGACAGTGAAGGTGAAACGGCGACCGGGGAAACGATCGCCCGCGCGAAGGACGTCACGTGAGATTTGCTCCTGTACTTAATCGGATGCAGCCAACCCCATTGGTGGGATCTTGGTAGCCGCATTCGAGAAGGATGATCAGCACTCAGCTACCCAACTGAAGTGCCGCCAAACATCGAGCTTAACGCCGTTGTCAGAGACCCAGCAGGGCGTGGTCGGAGTGTGTTGGTACGGCGTCGGCCATGTGGAAGTCCGTTGCCAGCCCCGTGAGGAGCTTTTCTGCGACATCACGAACTTTCACGAGTGTTTCCTGCGAATGCCAGGTGAGGACGTTGAATGCCCGGTTCGCCGATTCCGTGACCGTGTCATCGATAGTTTCGGTGACATCGACGTAGAAGCCGGAACTGCCGATGATCTCGCCGGACTCGTCGACCAGTCGTTCGCCGACTATCGCCACCGAGCGCGTCGTTCCTCTAGTGTCGACGATGCGGTGCCGGCTGCTGAACGAGCCGCCGGAAGTGCGGAGCGCTTCCAACGTCTCAGCGACATGAGGCCGATCGCCGGAATGTTTCTGGGAGAGACGCAATTCCGTGGCGGGGGTGATGGCGCCGGGTTCGTAGCGGTGTATCCGACTACTTCCACTCGCCGGCGCGGCGATAGAGGAATCCTCCCACCCGTTGTAGCGCAACGGATTTCGCCGTCGGACCCACGCCCATGTCGTCCGGTACAGCATGTCCCTTTCGTTCCTCGCCCAACCCTGGGCTTGATGCAGCGATGTTTGCCCGCCGAACTGCCTGGGCATCACCACCGAGCGCAGGCGCAGCGCGGATGCTCCGCGTCGGAGCTGGTGGGCTCGCCGTCGGGCATGGACCGGCACCCGGTCGCATGTCTGGGCTGTCATGCATAATCGGTGCCGGTCCGACCCGCCGCCAGCAACTCCTGAACTACGTTCTGTAGCGCAAGATTTGACGATCCCAGGGCCACCCCGGGTTGATGGACCGGATGGGCGGCGATATAGACGTAGGGGACAAGCGCCCTGGGGCGATAGTGAGCGGTACTGGAAGATGTTCCGGCGAGAGGACAATCAGATGAACGGCGGGAAAGAGAAGGCAACGAGCGAGAACTCGTCGGAGAAAGCGGACGTGATATTTCCATCCGAGGTATCGACGAAACTCTCCGTCTTCGACCGGTTCGCCACCTACGTCAGTGCACGCACCTCACAGGCATGGTTTTTCGTGGTGTGCGTGATAATCGTGGTGCTCTGGGCTCCGTCGTTCTTCCTGTTGGGCACTATCGACACCTGGCAACTGATCATCAACACCGTCACCACCATCGTCACATTCCTCCTCGTGGCGTTGCTCCAAAACACACAGAAACGCTCCGACGACGCCGTTCAGCACAAACTCAATGCCATCGCGGACGGCCTCGCGGACCTGATGAAGCAGCTCTCGAAAGAGCACCCCGAACTCGACAAAGACCTTCAAGAATTACGAATGGCCGTTGGACTCGAAGATCACGAAAGTGCGTCCTGAGCCATCATGTTGTCCACCGTGTGCTTCCGCTTTGCCTGCCGAACCTATGATGCGGTCTCGGATCAGGCGGAACTCAGGGGGCACACGATCGAATCGGGAGCACGTCACACCATCACCCGAAAGCAATCGAGTGAGGAGTCGGTGGCATCGGGCACGGCCATACCCGCGCGCAGTCCGGACTGAAGGTAGCCGATGACTTCCGCGTCGAGGCGCTCTCCGGGCACCACGACCGGAATTCCGGGTGGGTACGGGGTGAGTTGCTCAGCGGCGATACGTCCGGCAGCGTGCGCACCGGGGACCATTTCAGTTCGGCCGAAAAATGCCTCGCGTGGCGATGACACAGTTTCGAGTTGAAGGCTCGCAGGAGAGGGTAGCTCGATGCGGGGGGTGTCGGGGAAACTTGGTGCTGCGCCGCAGAGAGCTTCGAGGCCGTCCAGCAGTCGTCGGGTGGTCTCGCGATCGTCTGCGGTGGAGACGGTCGCGAGAATGCGCCGATGATCGCTCATGCCTACATCGATCGAGCGTTCGGCTCGGAGCCAATCCGCGCACTGATAGCCGGTGGCTCCCGTCCGTGAAACGTCGATCAGCACTTGCATTCTGTCGAGGTCGTGGGAAGCCTGGTGGCCCAGCAATTCAGAGTCGAGAACCTCGAGATCTGGGAGTTGTTCGATGTCGTCACGAAGCGAGGTGACCAATGTCAGCGCTGTATCCAACAACTCGTGTCCGGTCTCGACCATCTGACGGCGCCATCCGTCGAGAGCTGAATAGATCATGACGTTGGGGCTCGTGGTCATCAACAGATCGGCGCACGCCGATAGGTGAGCAGTGTCGACAAGATCTCCCTGGACGTGGAAGACCGACCCCTGTTCGAAACCCATCCCCATCTTGTGCACACTGACCACGCAGACGTCCGCTCCTGCATCCATCGCCCAGGTGGGCAATCCTTCGTGAAAAGGGAGATGTGCACCCCACGCCTCGTCGACGATCAAGGGTTTACCCCTCCGGTGGCATGCGCCTGCGATCGCGGCTAGGTCTGCACAGGTACCGTACGGACTCGGGCTGACGATCAGCGCCCCCGCCGCGTCCGGGTTCTTTTCCCACGCGTCGCGCACTTGGGAAGGGGAAGGGGGATGCGAAATATGGTGCGCAGCATCCCATTGCGGGGTTATCCATCGGGGAGTGATGCCGGCAAAGATCAGCCCCGCGACGATCGACTTGTGACTGTCTCGACTGAGCAGCAGCCCACCGGGATCGTTGCCCGCGACTGCCATCATTGCTGCCTTGACGGACAGTGAACTACCGCAGGTCGAGAAGAACGCATAGTCCGCGCCCACCGCGTCGGCCATCAATCGTTCGGCATCTGCAAGGTAGTTGTTCGATGATCGGCGGTCGTCGAGGCCGGACGTAGCGAGAACGTCGTCGTGGAATGGATCCCGCCCGAGTACATCGAGTACCCGCCGGTCTGTGCCGCGCCCTTGTCTGTGCCCCGGTGGGGTGAACCCGTACCGATCCAACCGACGGTACTGCTCGAGGGCCTCCAGCAACGGTGCTCGGTTTTGATCCATGCGGCGGGACTACCCCGCACTCGAGGAAAACAATCGAAACAATCATCACATCAGCCTGTTCCGACACTGGTGGCCGCATCTAGGAAGGGTAGCGGGAACCCGGAACGGTCCCTGATCGATTGGCCGATGACGTGGCAGCAGAGGGTAGAAGGTCCTCGCATAACGCGGATGAAACGCCACCGAAAGTACGAGCGCGTCCCCGAAAGGGTTGAACTTTCTCCGGTTTGTGTGACTTCGAGTACTACTGGTCGGTAGCCTTCGCTCCGAGCACATAGAGGTGACTCGCGACACACCGACAAGAGTGGTGTTTCGGTGTGTCGATTCCATGCCTGAGGAGCCCAATGTCCAAGAATGCCTTGAGAACCCGAGTTGTCCCCACGATGGCGATCGCTGCAGCCCTTGCATTGATAGGAGGAGGCGTCGCTACTGCTGAGGAGAATTCCTCGCTCGGTTCGTCCGGTACACCCGCCGCTACTCCTTTGACGTTCGACGGGTGGTCGTCATGCCCCGTTGAAGACCTCGATGTCGCAACCTGCGCGACTGTTGTGGTGCGCGGCGGTTCGATGAAAATCGGGGGGTTGACCGTGCCCGTCCCCGACGGCGGACTGAAGATCGCCGGCGGAGTCAAGTACGCCACTCAACCCGACGGCAGCTTCGTCGAAACCTTCGTCCGCAAGCCGGACGGCCGCAACGGGGTGTACTCGAACCCGATCTCCGTGCCGGGTGGGGCCATCGGAATCGACACTCCACTGAATCTGACCCAGATCACGGCAACAGTCGAAGCTGTTGGGCTGCCGAACATCAAGGTGCTCGATCAAGAGCTGACGATGCCGGTACGACTGAAACTGTCGAACTCGTTGTTGGGTAACAACTGCTATCTCGGCTCCACGGCGAACCCGATCAACCTGCACCTCACGACCACCGGTAACCCGCCCTCGGAGCCCATCGGCGAATATCCCGGAGCGGTGTTCCCTGCCGTTCAGCACACCGACAATCTCTTCGCAGCGCCCGCCGCTAGCGGGTGCGGGGTCTTCGGTGCACTCAACTGGGCGGTGAACCTGCGAGCAGGAACCCCCTCGGCCAGCGGAAAGAACTCTCTGACCACTTCCAGCGACGTCTACACCGTCGCCGCGCGCAAGGTACGACCGCCGGCAGCTTCCGCTGCGCAGGCAGCCGAACCTGCAGCTGTGGCGCAGATGGGAGCCGCCGGGTAGAGATCACACCCGCCTGAATTTCTTTCGACTGACGGTTCGCCCCAAAGGTATTCGACAGAAAGGCACATCACATGTCATCACGCACAATGCTCGGCAAGGCCCCCGCGATCGTCGGGGCAGCAGCCGCATTGACCATCGCTGCATCCGGGGTCGCAGCAGCGTCCACCACGATCAGCCCCGCCACAGCCACTCCGGTGACGGCCACCAGCAGTGGGCTCAGTTTCGTGACAACTGGCGGTCTCGAGTTGTACTGCACCAGCGTCAGCGGAACCGGAACCACCCCTGCGGCGCCCGGTAACGTGAACTCCGGAACGGGCGGCATCAACATCAACATCGCGAGCGTGGGACTGTCCGGATGTGACCTCGAAGGTGTGCCGGCAACGATCACCACGTCGGGTTCCTGGGCTCTGAACGTCAACGCCGACAGTGGATCACCGATGGGAAGTATCAAAATCCCCAACGGTGGAGCTCACGTAGTCGCTGGTAGCTGCGTCATCGACGTCACCGCCAGCACTGCCGGCCCCGTGCCCTACAGCAACACAACACATACCGTCACCGCCAACAACACCGGAACGGTGAACTTCACCTCCAACGGGGGAAGCGCATCCTGCCCGGCAGCAGGAGCCGGAACGGCGAAGATGACCGGGGCGCTCAAGTTCAACTCCGCGCCCGGCATCACCGTCACTCCCTGACCCGGAATGTAGTTGCGCCACAGCCACACCCGCCCTAAGAGGTCGCCACTTTCCGTAGGGTACGTCGCTGCTTCTTGCGATGGAAATGCCGAATTCGGTTTGTCTACAGGTGGGGTAGTGCTGCGGTGAGGAAGACGACGCCGAAGGCGATACCGGCGAGGCCGGTGAGGATCCCGACGACACCGACGGTGTTGTCGCTGGGGTCGTGTCCGGGGGTGTCGGGTCGGCGCGCTGCCAGTGCGGTTCCGATGGCGGCGGCACCGAGGAGGATGCCGAGGCCGAACATCCAGAACGTCAGGATCGAGAGGGCACCGAGCATCAACGCCATGTCGCTGTATTCGTCGCTGTTGATCGGGCGGTGGTGATCCCACCAATCGGGCGAGGTGTGCGGGCGGGATTCGGTGTTGCCTGTGTTGTCGGATTGCTCGTGCGGGGGGAAGGTTGATGCAGTCATGACGGCTAAAGGGTTCTCGTGCTGATTCTTTCGTGTGGTGGATGGGCCGCTCGGCCATACGGGTACAGAGGGGATCGAACGGCGGTGGGGATCGAACGGGCGGTGGGGTGAGTCCCGAGCACGCATCGCGTGTCTTCGGAACCCACCCCACCGTGGGAACGCTCGTCCGGGCCAGCAGGATCAGGCTTCGACCTGCACCTGCTTTGTCGCTTCGATGGTTTCGGTACGTGAGGGCGGTCCGGAGGAGACCTCGATCCGCCGCGGTTTCGCCTTCTCCGCGATCGGCAACGTCACCGTCAATACACCGTTGTCGTACGAGGCGACGATCTGTTCGGCGTCGATGTCGTCGCTGATGGACAGTTGCCGTCTGTATGTTCCAGCGAAACGCTCACTCGCCAGCCAACTCACACCCTCTTCGGAGAGGGCCGTGCGATGCGCGGTCAACGTCAGGGTCGAGCCGTCGATGTGAACGTCCACCGAGCCGGGATCGACGCCGGGAAGATCGGCGTGCAGGACGTACTGGTCCTCGACCTTGTAGAGGTCCATCGGCATGAACCGTGGACTGCGTCCGTTGCCGGTTCCCGCGGCGAGGACGGACTTGGTGATCGCATCGATGTCGGTGAAAGGATCGAAACGAAGCACAGCAACACACCTCCCATGTCGTGAAACGAAAGGTCTCCGCCACTGTGGCGGTCGACCGAACTCACTGTGCGAGAACATGATAACCACACGAATTAGCACTCTGCAACTGAGAGTGCCAGATTTTTTCGAGGAGTGTCTCGGTCGCGAACAAGGCAGCATCGGAGCAGGAACAGCGGCGGTTGCCAACCCCATGGGGTTGGGGCGGAACGGGAATTGCCGGTGTCGAGATGCTGTCAGCTGCCGGTCGAGTTCGTGCGGGATTACGACTGCCGCTGCGCCCAGCCAGATCGATGTTCGCGTACAACGGCGATTGCTTCAAACCCGTATTCTTGCAATGTGTTTCGATTCAGAAACTGCCGCGTCTCGTAGATTTCGAGCAGACAGGCGCGTTCTTCCATGGTGAGTTTGCGCTGACAGCCCTAAACTGCAGAAACGGCGGCGGGGGCTGACTTTGATGCGTGGTCAGCCCCCGCCCCGTATGCCCGGAACCTGTCGTGATGAACGCGTATCGCCGATTTCGGGAGTGCTTTGTAGTTGTGTTCGGGGCGGTCTGGCCTTGCTCGGTTCTTCGGGACACGAAGCAATACAGAGGCTGTTTTCTCTCGCCCTCCTCAGGCGGATACGAAGGTCAGTTAATTCCGACGACTTCCTGGGCGATCGCCGCAAGTCTTGCCTGTGCAGCGGATACGACGCCGTGTCGGTTCTTGTGCGCTTCCTCGTACGCAACGATGTCTCGTACCTGTGCGGCGTCGGTCAGTTCCTTGACCGCGGAGACGGCCTGGGCGACGTTGAGTTCGTCGAAGTCTTCGATGGGAAGTTCGGCGGGGTCGAGTAACCCACTCGACTTGCGTACCGAACGGAAGACGTCCGCGGCACCGTCAGCACCTTCTCGGCGAGTGACTTTCTCAGCCGTGGCGATGGCCGCATCCCTACTGGCCGACAGTGTTTTCACAGTCACGTCACCGGCATATGCGCCCCAGCTGATCAGCTCACCCAATACCGGCGGCGACGTGCGAACAGCGTCGATGGCACGGTCAAGACTGCGGGTGGACCAGGAGACCGGAACATTGACCAGTCGAATGGCTGCTCCGGTGGCCGCTTGGAAAGGAGTGCGACGCAAAGCTGCCGGCCCCCCGAGTGCCTCCTCGGCAAGGACGGTGGTCAGCCAGTCCACAGTCGCGGAGTGTGCAGTGATGAGGCGGTCGGCCAACGCCGCGACGGTCTGATCGCCACCGGCAGTGGCCAGGGCCTTGAGGTAGCGGGAGCGGTCGAGGAGTTGATGTTCGAGCGCAAGGTCTCCCAGTACAGCTTCGTCGAAGGGCTGGGCCTGTTCGACCATCGCTTTCACGCCTGCTGTCGCTCGTCCGAGGAACGGACCGACCGATTCCGGAACGCCACCCAGATCGCGAATCGTGGACTCGATGGAACTGACCCTTTCTCGACCGTTCTCTGCGTTTTCCGTGAGTTCGCGTCGAACCGCTTCGGTTCTGGCTTGAGCGACGCGTGTTTCGGCGACCTGGATCTCGGCATGTGTCAGACCGAGGATGATGCGCAGCTGGTTGATCAAGGCGGACGTGGTTTCGGAGTTGCTCATATCGGGGTCGTCCCTTCGTCGGTGCGTGCTTTACATGATGTTCAGCTTGTGCTCGACGAGTGCTCCGCGGACCGCGGAGCCACCGCCGATACGCGGGCTACCCCGACCTACCTCCTAGTAACCACCGCAACTTTGCTGCGGATGTCGAACCGCATCGACGAGTAATTGGGCCAAGGGTGGCGGTGCCGATTTCATGGTGGGGCGGCCTGATTCGTCCGCGAGGATCTCGCAGTCCCTGTACCACCGCGCGTGTAGGTCGTTGGATACCGTGGACCAACATTCCGGATTCGCCGTGCGGCGGACGGGGTACCTCCAATGCGTCGTGACCCCGCAACTGATATGTCGGCGAAACGGGCTGCCGAGCAACCCGTTCGAGTGTCGGCAGGTTGCCTGAAGCGACGACCGGTCGGTGTCGATGCAGAGAGTGGGATACCAGTGAACGTGGAAAGTTCCGGGCACGTTGATGCCGGCCAAGAGGGTACGACTGGATCCGAAACAAGTCCCGACACCGCTGACGGGGCGAAAGAACTCGCGGACGAGATGGACAAAAGATACGAGCCTGGATCAAGAGAGACGGTCACGGTGCCCGGGACCGGCGGCACAGTCGCCGGGACAGCTTTCGCCGACCACGTCACGGAGATGTCGGACGAGAAGGTCGAAAACCTCGACGAACAGTTCTCGGAATTCCAGACTCGTGCTGACGACAAGCATCATGAGGACTGACCCGGGGTCCATGCTGCGGTGTGCCAGATGGAATCGTGCGGAAACCCGACAGTCCAGGCGTCGCCGAATGCGGCGTTGATCAGATTGCCCGCCTTGATCTGGCTCGCGACGACCGTCTCGTGGTGATCGAGAATGACTCCGACGTAACCGTCTCCCGATACCGGAGTCGCCGCCGAGGCAGATCCTGCGCCGGCAACCGCCACAGCTCCAGCAGCCGCTGGGATGGCCAGAGCGGCAACGATCTTGAGTGCACGTGTCATCGAAAGGGCCTTTCTTCGTTCGGATCTAGTCAGGGGCCGAATCCGGTGTCTCGAAACCAAAATAGGTGGAGGGGGCGTGCCAGTGAACGCCATTTGGCAAATAGTCGGCAACCCCTATGGGTTTACTTGGGGGTCAGATCACATCGGTGGGATTGATTCGCCGCGGTCGTGGTGCCGGTTTTCGGTCGATCGGGTGTAGGACGTTGAGTCCGTGTGGGCGTCTTCCGACGGCTTTCGGAGATACGTAGTGCGGCAGCCAGATTCGACAACAGTTCAAGTGAGGTCGCCGAGAGTCCGTTCGCGGCCCGGAGCAACTGTCTCAGTTCCGGGTCGGCGAGATGAGCGACTATCTCCGCGTCCCCGTCGTGAATGCGCGCGCGATCGCCGGACCAGGGGATGGTGAAGAAATAGCCGGGAGGGACATCGAAGTAGTCGGCCAACGCTGACACCACCTCATCCGATGGGCTCGAGCGGACGCCGTGTCGAAGCTGTGAGAGATACGGTGTCGAGATTCGGTAGCCCCGTGCGAGAAGGCCGTTAGCCACAGCGGTGTTCGTCAGGCGCCGATCGGAGCCGGAGAAAAGCTCGTTCAACCGGAGTTGAAAGACGTTCTCGTCCGTCGCACGGCCTACCATCACCGCTACCTCAATTCTCTCGTTCCTATCCTGTGCTTGCCGAAGCGGTGCAGGCTTAGCAGATGAGCCAGTGGCCACTGGTGGAGGTCAACGACACGACCTTGCCGATCGAGGTCTCCGGAGCGTCATCCAGATGTCCGCGTACGGTCGCTGTGGCTGTCGATCCTTGGAGGGTGACGTACTCGACTGCATCGAGTGTGATTGCCGGCAACACCTTTCCAGTGGTCGTGGTTGATACCTGCTTCTCGGCGCAGACGGTGGCAGCAGCGCTCTCGGTCGAGCCGGTACGGAGTGCATCGAGGTGAGATCGGATCACCGTGGTGATCTGCTCGGAGTCGGTGGGCATCTTCGACGACTGCCTGCCTTCGGTAGTGGGGCCTGCTGAACTGATCGTGCATCCCGAGAGCAGCAGTGCTGCAACGACTCCGCCGAAGAGGATCGATTTCACCGATCGCCGGCGGTAGTGGTTTATGGGTGGATTCACCGAAACTCCTTCGTTCGTGAACATGTTGCGCCCGGAAAGTCATCCAGCCGTCGGTCAGAAGACAAACGCGGCGGACAGCAGAGCAAGGCTGAGGACCGCGGTGGCATTGGCGGCGCGAACAAAGACGTACCGCTCCGCGTCCTCGGCGCCGAGACACAGCGCGGTCAGTTGCAAGGCCAGCGACAACATCCCGGTACCGAGCGCGCCGAGGGCGAACAATTGTCGTGCATCCATCAGCGGTATCCAATCCCGTTGCGGTCCAACGGCACAACGAGCCGGTCACATACGCGACCGTGAACTCGGTGAGAGTTGCCCGCACCAGCAGCCGAACTCCTGAGCCGAGGATGTAGTCGAGAGGCCGCAGGGGGGAGATTTCAGCATCTGGTGAGGACTCCCCGGCAAAATGCGACACAAAACGTCGCTACTTCAGGTGGTTGGGCCGAATCGCAATCCGCGGAGCAGTCGGTGGTAGGAGAAGCGGTCGTCCCAAATGCGAAGCAGGCCGTTTGCGAATGTGTAGTGGCCGTCTACGTCGAGGTGCATGGCAAACCATCCGATGCGGATGATCTCTCTTCGCCGGGAGGACACGGTGTTGTGGTCGGTGGTCATCGTGAGCACTTCCACGACCTCGTACCTGGTGATCAGGCGAGAGACGATCGTGAGCGCCCGTTCGACGCGTTTGCTTCCACGCACGCTGGGCAGGCCGGTGTTGCGCCATTCGATGTCGGGATCGACGAGTGCGCGCACGGCATCGGCGTCCATTTCCTCCAGTGCGATCAGCAGGTCCACCACCCGCGATGTCAGTTGATCGTCGTTCAACAGGTACTCCGGTCGTCTGGAATTGTGTTTTCTCATCGGTGGATTCATGTGGTGACCGTCAGGCAGGGACTGTTGCTCCGCGAAACGCACAGGAGCATCTTGCCGGCGGCGCGCTCGGCTGGGCTCAACGAATTGTCACGATGATCGACGTCGCCGTCGCTGACGTGGACCATGCAGGTGCCGCAGAAGCCCTGACGACATGAATAGGGGGCTTTCGGGTTCACACGCAGGACCGCGTCCAGTGCGGTCTGGTCGGCGGCGACATCGATGACCTGACCGGTGCGAGCCAGTTGGATGCGGAAGGGTCGTCCATCGACGACCGGTGCGGCGGAGAAGCGTTCGGCGTGCACTTCCACACCGGGCTCGTTGCGCACACAAGCTGTGATCAGGTCCATCATCGGGACCGGACCGCAACAGTAGATCGCGTCGCCGCTGCGGACATTCGGCGGGAGAAGATCGTTCGCTGCGGGTAGGCCGTATTCGTCGTCGGTGCGGATGGTGACCCGATCACCAAACGGCGACAATTCCTCGCGGAACGGTAGTGTGCGGCGCTCGCGACCGACGTACACCAGCGACCAATCCAGGCCCATACGCTCCGCCTCGCAGACCATCGGGAGTATCGGTGTGATGCCGATGCCACCCGCCACGAAGTGAACGCGCTTCGCGCGCTCGATTCGCCCGGGTTCGACGAACCCGAACGCGTTGCGTGGACCGCGAACGCCGACGACGGTACCGACTTGCAACTCGTCGTGCACCTCGTTCGATCCGCCGCCACCATCAGGAATCCGGCGTACCGCGATCCGGTAGCAGCGTCGATCGGCGGGATCGCCGCACAGCGAGTACTGACGTATCCGTCCCGAGGGCAGGTACAGGTCGAGGTGTGCCCCGGGATACCACCGTTCGAGGTCGCTGCCGTCAGGTGCTCGCAGTTCGAGACTGACCACGTCGTTGTCGGTGGCCACCGTCGTGCGCTCCGACACCGTGAGTGTTGTCTTGTACTCGTCGATCCGGTTTTCCGTTGGCTCGTCGCGATGAATCAAGACCGCCAACTTGACCTGCGTGGAGACCAGGACATCCAGAATGCGCAGAATCGAGTCGCGGCGCTTGCCGCGGCATAGGTCGACCGGGATCTCGTGGGGGGCCTGCCACCGCTGTGTGAGTTCGGGCGCGTTGGGTGTCATGTGTTGACCCGCTTGGCCGCTGGCGATTGCGCGACGTAGGCGAGGGCCTGGGCGGTGGACCCCACACTGTCGGGGTGAAATCCCGGCACGAACGTCGACACACCGCTCCAGAACCATTTCGATACACCAGGCACCAGTCCGCGGCGTCCGGCGCGGACGAATTCCAGTAGCAATCGCGGATAACCGATGTTCGGCGTGTTGGGGTCGTTGCGGCTCAGATACATCGCAGCACGGAGCAACCACCCCAAAAAGATTGGCCACGTGATGATCATGGAGATACAGCGGCGAAAGTAGCCGACTCCGAAGTACGTGGCGACCTCGTGTGCCACGGCACGATGCTCGACCTCTTCGGCCCCATGCCACCGATAGAGGTCAAGCATCTGCGGATCCGCGCCGAATTTCTCCAAGTCCGCGTTCAACGCCCAGTCGCCCACGAACGCGAACATATGCTCCGAAGACGCGCAAATCCCGAGACGCTCGATCAGACGCTGCCGGATGGCCTGCGGATCGGAGTCGTCACCGATGCCCAAAGTTCTACGGAAGAAATACTGCATCTGGCGGTTGAACGGGGCCGGGTCGATCCCGTGCCGTGTGAACACCTGATTCATGACCTCGTCATGCGCCTCTGCGTGCAGCAATTCTTGGCCCATGAAACCGAGCATGTCCTCGCGAAGCTTCTCGTCGTGCACGTCCGGGAGAGCCTGCTCGAAGGCCTGGATCATCATCCGTTCGCCCTCCGGGATGACGAGGTTCATCGAGCCGAGGAGGTATGAGGCGATCGGCTCGTTCGGCAACCACACCAAAGGCGCTTTCTCCCAGTCGAAATCGACTCGCCGCGGACGGATCGCTACCCGGCCGGGCGGTGCGATCGGACGCTGTGTCAGTCCACTCGTAATTCGCATGACCACTCCTCACTCATAAGTACGCAGCAGTACTTATGAATGAGCATGGCGATCTACCCGTGGCTTGTCAACACCGGACTACGAAGGGTCGGACGAGAGATCCAGTACCCGTTCAAGGAAGGACATGATCGGCGCATGAAGATTCATGTACGAATTCGACCCGTCAACCACCTGGCGGTAGAACAACTCGTTGCAACCGCCGATCGCCGCGAGAAACACTTCACGCCCCGGGGCTTCTGAAGACTTGGACGAGTAGCCGACGAGCAATGCATGGGCGAGCAGTTCCACGTACTCGTTGCGCTTCGCCACCCCTGCCGGGCCGGCCACAGGTAGGTCCACCACCCAAGCTCGCACGAACTCCGGTTCGGACGAACACGTCTCGAGATACTTCTCGATTACAGCCGAAAGCTGTTCGTGTAGAGACAAATTGGTGGTCGAGCTTTGTGTCGAGGTGATGTTGGAGACGATCACCTCGATGCCTGCGTCGATCGCTGCGATCAAGCACGCTTCTTTGCTCTCGAACTGCTTGTAGAAAGCTTGGCGAGATACCCTGGCACGCCCGACGACGTCGGCGATCGTGGTCGAGGCGATCCCCTTCTCCGCAGTCGACGAGATCACCGCACGCAGAATGCGATCACGTTGCGCGTCTTGGACCTCGCCCGCAGCGAGGCGGCCGCGGCCACGCGGCAATCCGGGGAGGTCACGATCGAACGATCCGGCCAGCCTGCGCATACTGCATCATAACCTGCCTGGCGCCATCGGTTCTCTCGTTGAGCCGTCGACGTGGCCTGACGGAGAACCGGTTCAGGCAACGTCGACGGTCCAAGGAGGCGGTCGAGCGCCGCCGGGAGTGATCATTCTCGTAGTGGCACGCGCCGTTATCAGCAGCCATTCGATTTTGTATGAACTGCATGGTTCGGAGAGACGCTCTGCTGCTGATCGGTGGTCGGCGAGGTAGTCAGTTTTGTTGTCGGAGAACAGGTTCTCTCTCGTGATTTTCGCTGAGATGCGCCTCGAGGAGCTCGGTGAGGTGCTTGCTGACGCGGTCGAGAGGCCTGGTGGAGCGTGTTGCGACGGACATGATGACGGCGCCTTCGATTGCTGCGATCGTCATTGTCGAGAGGGATTGCGCGAGGGCATCATCCAGGTTTGCAGCTCGAAAATTGTTGGCTAGCATCGATTCCCACTCTTCAAATGCTATTTTTGCCGCGTCAACTGCGCCGGGTATTTCATTGCCGCCGAACGTGGCAGCGGCGATCGGGCATCCGGCGGTGTAGTCGCTGGATACGATCATCGACTTCCAGTAATCGATGAATGCCTGCAATGCCTCCAGGGGAGGGGCGGAACAGAGTTGCTCGATCATCGCGCTGATCCACGATCCGGCGGCTCTGGCAGAGGCTTCGATCAACTGATTCTTGCCTTGTGGAAAGTGCGTGTAGATCGATTGACGTGCGGTTCCGCTGCGGTCGAGTAGCTCGGTCACGGCCACGCCAGAGACTCCCCTGCTTTGGATGAGTTCGACTGTGGTGCGAATGAGGCGTTCTCGCGGAGCGGTAACCAATGTGCTCCCCTTCATCATCGATCTGTCTAGGCATCGAATCTATCAGCCGCGCTTCCTCTGTGTTCGCCGGTGGAAGTGCTCACCATTGCCATAGACCGTTTGTTCTACTACCCTACTTATCTGTTACTTGAAGTCATATCTACTGAGTTATAGGCCTCCTGTTTGCCCTGGAAGGGACACACCTGCCATGACGACCACCGAACCGAGATTTTCCGACGCGCCTGACGACGAAACGTACGAGGACATGCTCAATCGACTCTCGGATGCTTCTGTGCACCGGAGCTTCAGTCCGTATACCGACATCGATTGGGAGGCACCGGAATTTCAGGTCGTGGACAACGACCCACGATGGATTCTTCCCGAGGTAGAACTGCTGGGAACACATTCTTGGTATCTCGCGCGCACCCGGGAGCAGCAGATTGCCATAGGGCAGTATCGGCAAGCGAACATCGCCAAGGTGGGTCTGCAGTTCGAGCAGGTGCTCATTCGTGGTTTCATGCAGTACGTTTCCATGCTGCCTAACCGGTCGGCGGAATTCCGGTATGCCACTCACGAGGTCATCGAAGAGTGCAACCACACACTCATGTTCCAGGAACTGGTGAATCGGTCGGGCGTCGACGTACCGGGATTCGGCCCGGTTCTGCGACGCGTCATGCCGTTCCTCGGGCTTGCGGCTTGGCCGTTTCCGTCGATTTTCTTCATGGGGGTGCTGGCTGGGGAAGAGCCCATTGATCACATCCAGAAGAGCTATCTTCGCAGTGAAAGCAACTATCACCCCATTATTCGCGGAGTGATGCGCATTCACGTCGCCGAAGAGGCGCGACACATCTCGTTTGCGAACGAGTTCCTACGGCAGCATGTGCATCAGAACGGCCCGGTGGGTAAGTTCCTTCTCTCCCTGGCTTTTCCGGTCATCATGCGGGTCCTGTGCGACGTGATCGCCGTTCCACCGAAGTCGTTCTTCGAAACCTTCGAGATCCCGAAGTCGGTGAAGAAGGAGCTGTTCTGGGAGTCCCCTGCATCACGTAAGGCGTTGAGCGGGTACTTCGGCGATGTCCGATTACTCGCGGACGAACTCGGATTGATGAACCGGGTCTCGAGAGTCCTGTGGAAGGCTCTCAAGATCGACGGGAAATCTTCACGCTTCAGGAGCGAACCCGATCGGGCGTCTGCAGCTGATTTCGATAATGCTCATGCGTAATTCCGCATTGAACAGGGACCGCAAGTCGAACACTCCGGCGCCGGTGGGGCGCTCAGCCGAATCGACCCGAGGCACGCGATGGTGATGTCGAAGCTCGCCAAGTGGCAGCTGGTCGCACTCGTCGTGGTTGCACTCCTGGGTTTGATCTACGTCGGAGCGAAATACGTACGGCTGGACAATCTTCTGGGATTCGGCCAATACACGGTCAAAACCGAACTGGCGACGTCCGGTGGCATCTTCACCAACGCCGAAGTGACCTATCGCGGTGTACCCGTCGGACGCGTCGGCGACATGTCGCTCACGTCCGACGGAATCGAAGTCGACCTGTTGATCGACAGCAATGCTCCACAGATTCCCGCATCCGCGCGAGCCGTGGTGGCCAATCGCTCAGCCATCGGTGAGCAGTACGTCGACCTTCAGCCCGATACCGACCAGGGCCCGTTCCTCGAAGACGGCTCGGTGATCGCCGTGGGCGACACCACCACGCCGATCCCCATCGAGAACGTCTTGACCAGCGCCAACGGTCTGGTGCACTCCGTTCCGGTCGACGCACTCCACACCGTCGCGAAGGAACTCGGCGCGGCATTCAACGGCAAGGGCGAAGATCTGCAGGTACTTGCCGACTCGCTGTCGGGGATTTCCCAGTCGGGCCTCGACACCCTTCCCCAGACCCTCGGACTGATCCGTGACAGCCAGACGGTACTCACGACGCAATCCGATCAATCGTCGGCGATCAAGCAGTTCAGCACCGACCTCGACGCACTGGCTGCGCAATTGCGCACCAGCGACCCCGACATCCGACGCGTGATCGACAACGGCATACCGGCCAGCGAACAGGTCGGGGCTCTCGTCCTTGACGGGGGTCCGAGTCTGACGACAGACCTGAGCAACCTTGCTTCCACAGCACGAACATTGGCGCCACGAACCATTGCACTGCAACCCCTTCTGATCTTCATGCCCGGCCTCGCCGCCGGAATACCGTCCGCCATTGAGGCAGACGGACCGTCTCAACGTCAGGGACTTGTCCTCGAGACCAATGCGCCGTTCCCCTGCACGGTCGGATACGAAGGGACTATGGCGATCCTCGACGAGATGAAGCGCAAAGACCCGAACTTCGACGACACTCAGCAGGACTTCCCGGTCAACGTCGCGGCCAGCTGCCTGGCGCCGCAAGGCAGTGAAACGGGGGTTCGGAGCGCCAACCGCATCGTATTCGCGGACCCGAATACCCCCCAGCCTTGGGACGACAAGCCCAAGGTGGACCCGGACAAGCTCAACCTGAACCCTATTGCCACACAACTGGCACCATCGTTCGGTGCGACACCGAAGTGAGATGCTCACCAGCTTCGGGAGGTGACAACGGTGAAGTGGGCCGGCCAGACGCTCATCCCGGGGCTCAACTCTCGGTGGACTGCCTCGCACTCGATGCCGGACAACCCGAAACGGCAATCCTGGGATACGCCAAACGGTCAACACGGGATCGCCAAAGCGAATGCGAGAAACTCCTACCGAAACTAGGGCGACGCCCACGCTCTCAACATGCTTCGCCAGTGCTCCAAGCTTGAGAAATCCGATAGGTGCATGATCCCGTCCGGGTTCACCGCATCGTCTAGCAGCGCGCGCCAGAACGTCAGTACGAGTGGAAAGAGCTGTGCGTGCGTCAACTCACCCGTTGGTGACATTGAAGCGACGCGATACGCGCGATGGAATTCGAACAGAGCGTCGAGGCATTTTTGGGCGGGCGTCCGGCTTCGTATTAGTCCAAGAGCAGTTCAAGTACACGTACTCCCGACGTATGTGGCTGGAGCGGGCCGCTCGCTAAGGGCAGAGAGCTGGCCTGCTGCTTCACATAGTGAGGGCAAGCGAATCGGTCGTATCCAGGGCGCGCGGCGCATCATCCCCTCCGTATTCGCCCTCCTGAACCAACGGACGTCGCGGTTTCTCCGACGCGATCGTTGTGGGAGTGGTCAGCGAACTGCTTCCGGTAGGCGGAAGGTGCGGTCGCAAACGCGGATGTGAAGTTCTGTCGAAAGGTCACCGTGCTTCCGAACCCACACGCCAGCGCAATTGCGTCAATGCTCCAACCGGTCGTCTCCAGGAGAACTCGCGCCTCGCTCAGTCGTTGCTGGAGAATCCAGCGTGCCGGAGTGGTTCCCGTGACAAGACGGAACTGCCGTATGAAGTTTCGTCGACTCATCCGCGCCTGACCTGCGAGGCGGTCGACAGACAGCGGCTCGTCCAGGCGTCCGAGCGCCCATTCCAGCACGTCTGCAACAGCTGTGTCGCCCGCAGGTTCCGCAAGCGGTCTCTCGATGTACTGGGCCTGACCACCCTCTCGATGCGGCGCGACGACCAGGTTTCTCGCCACGCGGGTGGCAACTGCGGATCCGAGGTGCTTGCGCACAAGGTGCAGACAAGCATCGACCGACGACACCGTCCCCGCGGACGTCATCACGTCGCCGTGGTCGATATAGAGCACCGACTCGTCCAAGCGGATACTTGGATGGTTTTTAGCGAGCGCGGGCATCATCTCCCAGTGCGTGACGGCCGAGCGACCATGGAGGAGTCCGGCGTCGGCGACGGCAAAAGCGCCGAGACACAACCCCACGATCGGGGTGCCGCGAGCGTGCGCCCGGCACAGCTTGGCTCGCAATGACTCGCTGATCGGTGAAAGTGGTAGCGGCCAGGAAGGGATGATCACGATGTCGGCCCAATCGAGTGTCCGCGGTCCCGCCACATCGCCGACCGAGTATCCCTCGACGGTCCGAACCGCGCCCGCGCGATCGGACCACAACCTGGTTTCCCAGTCAGGTGCGAGCCCGAGCCTGCCCACCTCACCGAACACCATCAACGGCGCTGCGAGATGAAACATCGTGATGCTGTCGAACGCATAGACGGCGATTCGCATTTGGTCTCTTCCACATCATGGCGCAAAGTCATCGAAAGTATGCACCCGTGCCACTCACGGATGCATAGACACCTACCGAACAATGGAAGACGACCGTCAGGATCGCCGATACGAAACCGAACCCGACCGACCTTCCAGGAGTGATGAAAGTGCCTACACCTCGCCGTGCCCTTATCGTCGTCGACGTACAGCAGGAATACTTCGACGGTCCACTGCAGATCCAGTACCCGCCGCGTGAGGAGTCATTGGCCAACATCCTCAGCGCCGTCAAGGTCGCTCGCGCGAATGACCTTCCCGTCGTCGTCGTGCAACATCGGATGCCCGAGGCCGCCCCGGTCTTTGTCGAAGGTACGCCCGGATGGTCACTTCACCCAGCGCTCGAGGATCACCTCGATCCGGAAACCAAGCGCATCCACAAGCAGTACGCGAGCGTCTTCGCCGGCACCGATACAGCCGATTGGCTGCACGCGAAAGACATCGACACCATCACGATCGTCGGGTACATGACCAACAATTGCGACCTCGGCACCGCCGTGGAAGCGGAAGCTCTCGGGTTCGCCGCCGAGATTTTGTCAGATGCCAGCGGTGCGATCCATCTGGCCAACGAAGCAGGTCAGGTATCGGCGCAGTCCCTGCACGAGACCCTCATGATTCTTTTGCATTCGAACTTCGCTGCCGTCGCAACAACAAGCGCATGGGTCGACGCCGTAGATTCCGGAACGAGTTTGCCCAAGAGCAATCTTGTCGTCTCAGCCATCCAAGGACGCGAGGCGGCCCTCAGTTGATGCAATGCTGCAGGCCCGCAATAGATTCGGGACGCCTTAATCCCTGCCGGTGCAGACCGAACTCTCATCGACACCTTGGATGCCGCGAAACTTGAAGGACGATAGGTCCTTTGAACGCGGATGTCGGCGCCGGCGGGCCGTGAGCAACTTCTTCGGGGCGCCGGATGGGCAGAAGCTCGAAACATTCGTCTCGTCGGCTCCGCCCTGCGCTTTCCTCGTCCTAACGTCAATGATCGTCCGGATGCACCCGAAACGATCGAGCGCGATGACAAGCCGCGAGGCGATCCGGAAGAGCTCACCGTCACCGCACGACGCATCGAGGACGAGGTATCGGCGGCATGCGGGTCGGCGAGCGCAACGGCAGCGATCATGCGCGAAGGACTGGCCGACTGTAGCGCTCAGCGGGTTCGGACAGCGTCAGGCGCTGACAGGATCCAGGAGGCCGGTAAGCCGTCCGGCAATCAGTGCTTCGGACTCTGCGACAATACGTTCCACCAATTCACCCACAGTGGGGACGTCGTGAATCAGTCCTTGCACAGTCCCCGCCGTCCAGATGCCAGCCTCCGGGTCGCCGCTGTCGAACACCGCTCTGCCCCGCGCACCGGCAACAAGATGTCGAACGTCTTCGAATTTGCCACCACTGGAGAGAATTTCGACAACTTCTTGGCTGATGCTGTTGCGTGCTACGCGAGCGGTATTGCGCAGTGACCTGAAAATCAGCTCGGTGTCCACCTCGGAGGCAGCAACTATCGCCTCTTTGATGTTGCGGTGAATCGGAGACTCCTCGGTACACATGAACCGGGTGCCCATGTTGATGCCGTCGGCGCCAAGCGCCAGAGCGGCCACTAATCCCCGCGCATCGGCAAATCCACCGGACGCGATCATGGGAATGCTGATCCGCTCTGCTGCTGCAGCGATGAGAACGAGACCAGGTACGTCGTCTTCCCCTGGATGCCCGGCGCATTCGAACCCGTCGATGCTGATGCCGTCGACGCCGAGGGCCTGGGCTTTGACCGCGTGGCGGACGCTGGTGCACTTGTGGAGAACCTTGATGCCGGCGGCGTGAAAGTGCGGCAGATGGGGTGCGGGAGAAGAGCCGGCTGTCTCGACGACTTTCACTCCGCAGTCGATGATCACGTTGCGATACTCATCGTAGGGCGGGGGCGTGATCGTGGGGAGGACTGTGAGATTGACTCCGAACGGTTGGTCGGTGAGCTCGCGCGTGCGGGAAATTTCTCGGGCAAGATCGTCAGGTGTCGGCTGTGTCAGAGCAGTGAGCATGCCGAGCGCGCCGGCGTTTGCAACTGCCGCTACGAGTTCTGCTCTCCCCACCCACTGCATGCCGCCTTGGACGATGGGGTGACTAACTCCGAACGTCTCGGTAAATGCGGTTGTCAGCACTGGACATCTCCTCGATGATGCATGGATATCGGTTTGTCAGTTACGTTGTTGCCAAGCCGTTTTCGGCCAGAGTGACGCATTCAGCCCATCGACGACGCCCACTCGTTCAAGGCCGGGACCTGCGAGGGCTCAGTTCGTGCCATCGGAGGTTCGGCGCGATAGGGCATGGCAGGCGTCAAATATTGCTCGCCACGTTCGTTGGTGCCGGGGATGAAGGTACGGTTCGCAATCACGTCGTCGGCGCAGATTACCTGGTCGTAGTCACGCACAAGCGCGGCAACCACTCCGGCTGCGGTGAGATGCTCTACCGCCTCAGCGGCGCTGCGGTGGCACAGTTGCTTCTCGATCGTGGCGACGAGGTCAACACGGTTTTCCACGCGCAGTGTGTTGGTGGTAAACCGCGGGTCGTCGGCCAACTCTGGTAAGTCGATCGCCTTGCATAGTTCAATCCAGGCTCGCGGTTGGTAGCCGCTGATCACCAGCTCGCCATCGACGGCACGAAAGACGTCTGCGGCAGGTGCGACGCTTGGTTGTCCGTTCCCTTTGCGGCTCATAGCCTTTCCAGACACTTGCCACTCGATCCAGTTGGCGGTCTGCAAGTGGATCGCAACGTCGAGCAGGGAAACTCGGACGGAGGAGCCCTTGCCGGTGCGATCGCGCCGCAGTAGCGCTGCCAGTACCGCTTGGGCGACGACGTAGCTCGTTGCATGATCTATGACCGGTGCGCCCACACGCTGTGGCGGGCCATCCGCCTCACCCGTCACCGACATCAGTCCGCTCTCTGCTTGCGCAGCGATGTCGAGCCCGGCGCGGGTGGCGGACGGGCCCTCCGCCCCGTACCCGCTCACCGAGACGGCGATGATTTCCGGTCGCAGGCGTTGGAGTTCGGCAGAGGAGAATCCCAATCGATCGAGGGTTCCCGGGCGAAGATTGTGCAGCAAGATGTCGCTCGATGCGATCAGATCCCGAGCTCGCTGCAGATCGGCGGAGTCTTTGAGGTCGAGGCAGATTGAACGCTTTCCACGGTTGTACCCGTAGAAGATGCCGCGCGCGTAGTCGGCGTCGATTTGTCGGGCCGGTTCACCACCTGGAGGCTCGAGCTTGATGACCTCGGCGCCGAGATCGGACAACTGCTGCCCGGCGCTGGGGATTGCGATCAGTTGACCGATCTCCACTACTCGGACACCTGCCAACGGCAGGTCTACTTCGTCGGTCATCGAATGATCTCCACATGAGGCGAAGTGACATCCTCAGCGGGCTCCAGGCAGCGCGCCAACAAGATGCCTTCGGTGTGGTTGCAGGGGTTCAGTCGGTTTCTGTCGCCTTCTACTCCCCCGATTCGGATCGTCACGGTTCCATCGTCATTGCGCTCGAAGTGTGCGTCGTTGAGGTTGACGGTGTGGTCGCGGTACTCGAAGGACTCGAACCAGTGGTTGTACAGCATCACTCCGAAGTAGGTGCAGTCCGGGAGAGTAAATGTAATATCCACGGCAGTAGCGTCTTTCAGTGACCACCAGCCGGCAATGTATTGGTTGGAGCTGGTGCCGTAGAAGTCTCCCCACCCTCGCTGCTCCGAGGTCACGCGAATCTCGTTGGGAGACTGACTGAGTGTTTCGATGAGCTGAAGACTGCGTCGAAGGCTCACGTCCATGCCACGAGCAAGTTTCGTGAGGCGCTGGGCCAGCCACGCCGTGTCGAGATCGGGGCGTGCACCAGGCGGCGGACCTAGGCGCTCGATGTGGAGAACGGGATCGATCTCCGCGTTACGCGTCTTGTGATACACACGCACTACTACGTCGAAGCAGCGCTCATCCAGCCGAATGCCGCTGCGCCCCTCAAGTTCTTGTGCGACGAAGATCTCGAAGTTGCCGTCCGTATCACACACCTTGTCGTCGATGACGATGTTGTCGGCGACCCTGTCGGTCCCAGACGCGCCCACACGATTGGCGAGGACGGCGACGTAGGGCACTGTGCCACGGTTACCGTGAATGCGATATGTCTCGTTGGGGTCGATCATCGCAGTCCAGTAGTCGACGTCGATGCCGTCTCCCCAGAACTTTCGCATCGGTGACATCAGGGTGAAGAGTTCAGGCCGGAGTACGTCTTGGCGCTCGATGTTCATCTCGGCGAGGTATCCGAACAGACGAAGTGCGTGCCGTACGCCTTCGGCGCTGTCCAGCGGCGATCCGGTAGCGGCAGCGGTCGAACCGAATGTCGCAAGACTGTCGGTGACTGCAGACCAAGCCTCGGTGAGCTGCCGGCGATCGTGCTGGGACTCGGATTGTGTTGACTGGTCAGCGAGTTGTGTCATCGTTTCTTCTCTTTCGTAGTAGACGAACTGGATTGTGTGTGGGGCGTTGGTCAGCAGAGGGGGTCGAAGGGGACGTCTGCGTCGGACTTGCCCGAGGTCTGGTTGTTCACCCATGCGACGTTCTGGGTCCATCGGTCGGCTGAAATCTCGACCGGCCAGAGGGCCTTCTGCGAAGCCCACACCTGGTTGGCTTTGTCAGCAGGAACATTCATTCGCTCGGTGAGAAGTTGAGCTCCTGCTTGCTCGTTCGCAGGATCGGCTATCCACCCTGCTGCGGCCTCGAGCGCCGCACACACGGGGGCGGCAGCATCGGATTCAGCGAATGTGGCTGTCGTGACGAGCACAGTGCCCAGGCCGTATGAACTCACGCCGTCAGAGCCCACCGGGTCTACTTCTGTAATCGCCGTCATCGGTATTCCTTGAGCGTCGAATACGGCCTGGCTGGCAGCGGTGAGAACGGCGGCATCTATGTCGCCCTTTCGTGCGAGTGGTATCTGACTCGCGGTAGGTGCCGCTGCGATGAATTGCACCGTGGATGCGTCGATGTTTCGTTCTGCGAGAAGCTGATTGACGAATTGCTCGGCCGCGCCGCCACGTGACGGTATGGCGATCCGCTTGCCGGGCAAATCCTCGATGGTGGTGATGCCGCTGTCTTTCGTCACGGCGATGGCAAGATCGATCGACCCGTACGGGGACAGTGGCCGCAGACTCTGCCCTTGCTCTATGGCCGGCACGACGGTTCCGGGTGCACCGACCGCGAGATCGGTTGTGCCGCCGATGAGACCGCTGATGAGTTCGGGCCCGTTCTTTCCGTCGATGAGCTCGACGTGGAGGCCTTCCTTGTCGAACATTCCTTGTTGGACAGCGACGTAGACAGGCAGGGACAAAGCACTCGCAGGGTAGACCCCGATGGCGACGCTACCGTCGTTCGGACGCCCTCCCCCTCCACACGCGGAAAGCAGTAGGGCCGCTGCAATGACTGTGCCGACAAAAGGTCGAAGTTTCATGGGATTCCTGTTCCTTGATGGCTGGGCGCATCAGAAATCAAGCTGAGTTGGCTGGGCACATCAGTGGTCGAGCTGACCACGCAGCCGGTTGAAGATTTCGATGTATCGAGGTTCGGCGGTGAGGGTTTCGAGTTCGCGGGGGCGTTCGATGTCAATGCTGACGTCGTCGATCACTCGGCCGGCCCCGAGCAGCAGAACGCGGTCGGACAGACAGATGGCTTCACCGAGGTCGTGGGTTACGAAGATGACCGTCCGGCCGACCTCGGACTGCCAAAGCTCGAGGAATTCGCGCTGTACTTCGACGCGGGTTTGCGCATCGAGGGCGGCAAACGGCTCGTCCATCAACAAGATGTCCGGATCCAGAGCCCACGTCCGGGCCAACGCGACACGCTGGCGCATCCCTTGGGACAGCTGCCAAGTCCACAGCTGTGAGGCCTCGGACATTTGAACGGCAGCAAGCCAGCGCGCTGATTGAGTTCGTCTCTCCGCCTTGGGTACTCCTCTCAACTCGAGGCCGTACTCGACGTTCTTCCGCGCTGTTCGCCACGGGAACAGGGCATCTCGGGCCATCATGAAGCCCATCCGGGAGCGAGCGTCGAATGGTGTTGTGCCGAGGACCTCAGTCTTCCCTTCTGTTGCGTCCACCAATCCAGCGAGCGCGTTGAGCAGAGTGGTCTTTCCGCAACCGCTCCTGCCGACCAAGCTCACGAACTGTCCGCGAGGGATGGTGAGGTCGAGATTGTCGACCACAGTTTTCGTCGACCCGTCGGGTGAGGGGAAGGATATCGTCAGTCCGTCGAGTTGTACGGCGGGTGTAATCACGTTGGTATCCATGATGATTCCTGTCATCGTCGAGCCGGCGGCTGCCACCGAAGGAGGTAGCGCTCGGCGAAGTTCATGACCTGGTTGAGGACGACTGCGACGATTGCGAGAAGTATGAGGATCGCGTAGACCGCTTCCATCCGGAACTGGGCCGAGTAGATCGACACAAGCTGGCCCAGCCCGTCCCGTGACGAGATCAGTTCCGAACCGACAACGCCGAGTAGCGAATAGATCAGCCCCAACCGAAGACCGGCAAAAATGCCAGGTGTTGCGACGGGGAGGAGGATGTGCCAGAACACCTGTGTCTTACTGGCATTCAGGACAGTGGATAGTCGGAGCCATTCGTCGTCCACCGACTTCACACCGGCTCGTGCACTCGAGCAGACGATGAAGAAGACGAGTGTGAACGCGAGAGCGACCTTCGCCGTCATCGTGATCCCGAAGATGACGATAAGCAGAGGCGCCAGCGCAAGACGTGGCATGGCATTCGCCGCATCCAGGAACGGACTCATGATGCGTTCGAGGGTCGGAAGCAGTCCGAGAGAGAGTCCGACCGCCACCCCGACTGCGCTAGCGAGGATCCACGCGATCACGACGGCAGTCATCGTGGCACGCAAGTTCGACGAAATCTCGCCCGACTGCACCGCTGCGGTGAAGTAGGCCCAGGCCTCGCCTGGCGTTTTGGCCAGAACTGGCTCGATCCAACCTTGCGATGCGACGAGCTGCCACGCTCCGAGTAGGACCAGAAGCAGCGCGACCTGGGCCAGTCGTACCCCGATGGTGAGTCGCGTACCGGATCGACGCTGTCGAGCGGGCTTCGGCTCAGAGCGTGCCCGCCTCGCAGAACGGGGTGACGTAGCACCGGATGGCGAACTTGCGGTGATGGTTTCGGTCATTTCGGCGCCTCCTCCGTGGTGCTCGCAGGCGGCGATAGGTGCTCGACAAAAGCAGACGGGTGCCTCTGGTCGAAGCTCCCCGGGTTGTTGCTCACTGCGTTCATATGTGAAGCAGATCACGGGATTCTTCTTCCCGTCTACGCCACATTCGAGAGGTATGCCATAGGGTTTCCCTATGCCTGACGGGCGCAAAATCGGGCGCGCGCGAGGACTGCCACGAGAAGGGAACCCCGAATGGACCGGCGTCATCTGGAATACTTTCTCGCCCTTGCTGATCGGGGCAGCATTTCCGCTGCGGCTCGCGGACTGGGGGTCAGCCAGCCGACAATCTCGGAGGCTCTCGCCAGAATGGAGAAAGAGTGCGGCCTGACGCTCGTCCGCCGTGGCTCGCGGGGAGTCACCCTGACCGACGCTGGACGCGATCTGACAGGTCCGGCGGCCCAAGTACTTCGGGCATACCGGGATTTGGATCACGCTTTGCATCCATTGAACGTCGTGCAGCGGGGTCGGCTGACGGTCGTATGTCCACGAACATTGGCGCGTGATCCGGCGGCCACGGCCCTCGGTGCGTTCAAAAGCAAGTTTCCCAATGTTGCGGTGACGATGCTCAGCAATGACACCGACGGAATCGGAACGGTGGTCGCCTCGGGTCAGGCTGATATAGGCCTCGGGGTGGACGAGGTGTTCGACGAGGGTGTTGAACGTATCCTTCTCGGCCGGCAACGAATCGTTGCGCTGGTGCCCGCCGCACGAAGTGAAGGCGAGGGGGTAGCGGCGTTGACGGATCTGTTGCGAATCGGATTGATCGCCAGCCCGCGTGATGATGTCACTCGGCGCCTGTTGGCGGAACGCTTGGGCGAAGGCACTGTGGACGGGGCGGTGGTTGCGGAGACTATCTCTGTGGCCTCGATGGTCCCACTTGTACGCGCGGGAGTCGGCGTCGCCTTCCTTCCCGAATCTGTCGCCGATACAGTCGGAGAAGGTGTGGTGCTGTGTCGTACTCGGCCCCCGCTCACTCGTGATATCTGGATGTTCCACGGTTCGACGCCATCGCCTGCGGCACAAGCGTTTATCGAGACGACCAGCCGATTACGTGACGAAGGTGGAATGGGGAACGCCGGATGAGCAACTTCGGAGAGTCCGCGCCCCCGCGAATCGATCCGCGGCAGCTACAAGACTTCCTCGCGGTCGTCGAACACGGCAGTATCACGGCAGCAGCGGCAAACCAGTTCACAGGAACATCGAGCGTCTCTCAATCAATTGCGCGACTCGAAAGACGCGTCGGAGGACGACTTTTCAATCGGGGCCGGGCCGGCGCGACGCTGACTGCGCGCGGACGGAATCTCATTGATCCAGCACGCGAAGCGCTGGCCGCGCTCGACCGATTAGTGGTCGAGCGCGAGTTCTTACTGTCAGCAGTCCCCCACCTCAGTGTTGCCACGACAGCGAGCCTTGCGGACGATCCGACAGCGGTGCTGCTCGGAGCGCTGCGCTCGGAGGTGCCGAACCTGAGAATCACCATCTCGGTTCCGCCGGGGTCATCTGTGGCCGATGCGCTTCACCCGGTCATGGCCGGCACCGCTGACGTGGCAATAATGGAGTCGCCGCCCACCGGCGTTCCCGGGACTCGAATGGTGCGCCTTCCGGACCACAAGTTGCGCCTTGTCTGCCCGCCCGGCACCCCGCCACCGGTGGGCGGGGTATTCATCGGCGAGGACCTCATGCGCATCGGCTTGGTCGTCGCACCGCGGTTCGAAACTTCCGATGTCTATCGCCATCTGCGTTCGATCGAACCGCGAATCGACCACGCCTTCGTGATGAGGTCACAGCATCGCGATGCCTTCGCGGATTTCGCATACGAAGGGATCGGTGCTGTCATCCTCGAACTCTCCAGTGCTGAGCGAGCATCCGAACGGGGCTGCACTGTGGGCGAGATACTCGAACTGCCGCCACGGACGATCGCAGCCGTGGCAAAGGACGGCCAGAACACGCAGGTCGTCGAACATTTCCTACGGCTGTGTGCCGAGCAATCGGCGCGGAAGCTGTAGGCGGAGTCGATCTCTCTGGGACTTTGCGTATTCGCGACGGCTGCTCATACGCCGAGAACGATGATTTTTGTCTACAGACACAACACTTCTGGGATAGTCCGTTTCCTGGGACAAAGCCGACGGGTTGCCTTCCCGTGAATATGTAATACACGTCACTCCGGATCAACTTCGAAAGGTTGACTTTCATGCGAAAGTCTCTGAAACATTTCGTGAATGCTGCAGCGGCGGTTGCGTTGTGCGCGACGCTAGGACTCACGGGCGCAACCGGAACAGCGGCTGCCGATACGCCCGGCATCCCGAGCGTCGGGCACGACTGGGCGAGTGCAGGGCCGTACACGCCGAATGTCTCGATCGGGCTGGTGCACACTCTGTACTACCCGCGCCAGCTCGGCGCGCGCGGCGAGAAGCACCCTGTTGTGATCTGGGGGAACGGGACCGGGGTGCTCCCCGGTGCGTACACCTCCTTGTTGCGCCACTACGCCAGCCACGGATTCATCGTGGTCGCCGCCAATACCCCGGCAAGTAACTTCGCCATCACCATGCGGTCGGGAATCGACCTCATCGCGGACAAGGCGGCCAGCCCGTCGAGCGTCTTCTTCGGCAAAGTCGACCTGGAACACATTGGTGCGGTGGGGCACTCGCAGGGCGGGTCTGCGGCGATCAATGCTGCGATCGACGACCGCGTCGACACTGCCGTCGCGATCCAGCCAGGCCCGCTCAATGATGTCGACCTCATCGACGAGCCGGTTCTCTATCTGGCCGGCCAGGCCGACGCAATCGTTTGGCCGGCGATCGTGCGGGCGATGTACGAGGACGCCGACCACGTACCGGCCGAGTATCTGGAACTGCGCGGCGCCACGCACTTCGGTACGGCGATCAATGGCGGCGATATGCGCGGGCCGAGCACGGCGTGGCTGCGGTACTGGCTACTCGACGATCCGAACGCCCGCACCGAGTTCTTCGGAGCGAGCTGCGGATACTGCACTGACACCCAGCAGTTCTCCGACTTCGACCGCAACGATCTGGCCATGCAGATCCCGGGGTGACGGTAAGTCGGGAGTTGTCGAAGACGAACGGCCTGTCCGTTCAGATCGGCGGAATTGAGAAGCTCAAATGACGACGTAGCCATACATCCGTTCGCCCTGAGCCACAGCTCTGGTCGCTAGTTCGGCGAAGGCGGTCAGGAACGGCACTGAGTCCTCCGACGGTTCACTCGTCTCGTCGATTGCCCAGGCCGCCGCAGCGGCGGCGACATCGTCAGCGTTCAATTCCGCTAGTGCATCGCGTAATTCGTCGGTAACCGTGAGCACGAGGGTGTCGCCGTCGTCGCTCATTGCGACGAGTTTCCCGCAGCGTGGACCTTTTGCGACCTCGTTGTAGGGGCGAGCGGTGAGGGCTGCCTCCAGTCGGCCGAGCGCGACAACTGGATCGACGCCTTTCGCCTGCAGAACTGGAGTCCCACCCGCAGCCAACTGAACCCGCGGGCGAGAGGCATCGTTCGCCTCGATCACCGCTGGTTCCAAGTCGACGAGTCCCTCGAGGGCGGAGGTGGCGTGCTCATCCGTGCGCGCGGTGAAGTAGTCGGTGATCGCAGACATGGCGCGATCATTCCACACACGATGCATCCCCACGTCCCGGAGTCCTTCCGCGACTTGGCTGATCACCGTCAGACGGGGCAGGAGTGGGCTTCCTCGATCGCCTTCGCGAAAGCGCGGAGTCGTGGGCTTTCGAGTTCGGTACGCCACACGAGGCCCAAAGCAGATTCGGGTAATCCGTTGATCGGTACGAATGTGATGTCCGAGCGCTGGCTGTATGTAGCGGTTGCTGCGCACAGGATGAGGCCGACCTGACTGAATGCGACCTGCGACAGGCCTTCCTGGACGGTGCTCGCCCCGCCCTGCGTGGGAATAGTGGCTCCGCCCGGCGTCGTGCTCGGGGAATTCACACGCTGCCAATAGTCGGGGGCGGGTCCGGTGATGGGTACGAGACAGATCTGCGCCAACTGCTCGGCGTCGATCACGCCCAGTTCACTGAACGGGTGATGGACTGAGACGGCCAGGGTCTGGGGCTGTCGAGAAAAGACGAGCCCGGTCGTCAGCTCGGGCTCATCTACGGGGAGAAGTGCCACTGCCGCATCGATTCGCCCGGCGAGTACATCACTGAACGGATCACCCAGGGGTAATTCTTTGATGGTCACGCAAGTTTGCGGATGTTGTATCTCGAAACGAGAGACAGCAGCCGCGATCGAATCGTAAATTGCTCCTTGGAAACCCACCCGAAGCGGCGTCGGCATGTTGCGTGCTCTTGACTGAGCGTCCTCGATTACTCCGACAAGCGCACGATGCGCGGGAGCCAACGACGCAAGAAATTCGGCGCCGAATTCAGTCAGGTGTACGCGGCGACTGGTGCGCGCCACCAGGCTGGTGCCGATACGGCGCTCCAACCCGCTGATCAGCTGACTGACTCGGCCCTGGGAGATGAACAGTCGTTCGCCGGTGCGACCGAAGTGCAGTTCTTCAGCGAGAACGAGGAAACACTCGATCTCACGCATCGGAGGCTCCGACATTTTCACTCCGACCTTCGACTCATTCGACCACTCCATCATGGCTCATCGATGAATTGAGCTAATGGTTGGATGAGCGATTCGCCGTTGATCCTTGGGCGTGCGGGAGCTTCTCTGGTTACATGCCACATTCCGCGCCCGAGCAGAACAGCCCCGCGCCCACGTCCTCAATCCACGCACACACCATCGAGAACCACTGGGCTGCGGTCGCCCTGATCGCAGCGTCCACCTTCATCGTTGTCGCGGCAGAGATGATGCCGGTCGGGCTACTCACCCCGATCGGTGCTGACCTGGTGGAAAGCGAAGGGACCATCGGGCTCTCACTGGCCATTACCGGATTGGTGGCAGCGGCAACTGCCCCGTTCGTGCCCATCGTGACCCGGCGCTTCGATCGTCGGTCGACGCTTATCGTTCTGATGCTTGTAGTCGCCGCGGCGAACGCCCTCACGGCTCTCGCACCAAGCTTCGCTGTCCTCGCTGTTGCTCGCGTCCTACTCGGTGTGAGCATGGGCGGAGTCTGGGCACTCGCCGCTAGCCTGGCACCCAAATTGGTGGGTTCCAGATCCGTCGGGTTGGCGACCACGATCACCTTCAGCGGAATCGCGGTTGCCTCAGTTCTCGGTGTCCCTGCGGGGACGTATATCGGAGCAGCGGCCGGGTGGAGCGTGGCATTCTGGACTCTCAGCTGCGCCGCGACGCTGATCGCGCTCGCCATGTTCGCTGTCCTACCCGTGATGCCAGCTGATCAAGCTTTGTCGCTCGGCAGTCTCGTGGTGGCTTTTCGGAACCCGGGAGTCCGGGTCGGAATCGCGATTACCGCGCTCATCGTCACCGCTCATTTCGCGGCGTACACCTATGTGCGTCCGGGGCTGGAGTTCTTCGCAGGATTGCACCCTGCGCAGATCGGCACGATGCTCTTGATCTACGGGGTTCTGGGCGTTGTCGGCAACTTCATAGCCGGGCCATCTGCCACCAAGTCTCCGAAGACTGTGGTCGTCATCCTCAGCGCGGGAGTAGCGATCACCCTTGCCCTGTTCCCGATCTCGGCTACCACCTTGATCACAGCTGCTCTGCTCATGGCGGCTTGGGGCCTCTTCTACGGTGGTGTATCGGTGAGTACTCAAACATGGATCGCACAAGCAGCCCCCGTTCACCGAGAGGCCGCTGCGGCTCTGTGGGTTGCAGTCTTCAATGCAAGCATCGCCCTCGGCGCGTTCGCGGGTGGACGCATTCATGACCACTCCGGTTCCGAAACGGTCTTCTGGATAGCCGCGGGAATCGCCACTCTCGCAATGCTGCTCGCCACATTCCGCAATCCCGTCGTGGCAAAGCACGAACTGACAACCTAGCCGCCTACACGAAACCTTCATAGAGGCAGGACAACAGATATGCGCCAGACACCCGTTTCAACCTTCATGGATGTGACCGAGATGCTCGAACGCTACCGGGACAAATCGCTGTCTCCGGTGGAAGTGCTCGAGTCCGCCATCGAACGTATCGAGGCGCTCAACCCGACCTTGGATGCAGTGGGACACACTTTCTTCGATACTGCGCGGGCACAGGCGAAGTCAGCGGAACGCCACTACGTCCGCGGCTCGGATGTCAGCCTTCCGCTCGCCGGTGTTCCCGTTGTGGTGAAAGAGGATGAACCGGTACAAGGCCAACCGTGGACTCAAGGGTCCAAGGTCTATGAGGATTTGATCGCCACCCACACTTCGACTTTCGTGCAGCGGATCGTCGACGCCGGTGCCATTGTCCACGCGCGATCGACGGCCCCGGAATTCTCCTCGGCCGCGTTCACACAGTCCGAGTTGTGGGGCGTCACTCGCAATCCGTGGAACACGAAATACTCCTCCGGCGGGTCTTCCGGTGGATCGGCAGTCGCACTTGCCACCGGTATGACGCACTTGGCTACCGGTTCCGATGTTGCAGGATCGATCCGAACTCCGTCGTCACTCAACGGAATTGTCGGGTTCAAGCCACCGCACGGCCGTGTCCCCGTCGATCCGCCCTTCAATCTCGATCGCTACTGCCACTGCGGTCCGATGGCTCGCACCGTAAGTGATTGCCTCACACTGCAGTCGGTCATCGCGGGACCGACCTCCACTGACATTGCCTCGCATGTGCCGGCATCGCCGCTGCCCGGCCTCGCAACGCATTCGTTGACAGGAATGCGTATCGCCGTGATCCCCGCGTTGGGTGACTGGCCGGTTGATCCGGACGTTGCCGCCAACACCGCCAAGTTGGTGGACACCCTCACTGCGCTGGGCGCACGCGCGGAGATCATCGAAGTCGACCTGTCACGCGCTGCAATCATGCGTGCGGCCGCCATTCACTACGATCACGTGTTCGGTGCATCGATCTCCGCCGAAGCGTCCGCGCACCCCGACAAGGTCACCGAGTACGCGCAGGAATTCGCCCGATGGGCACGCCGCACCCGTGGTGATGCGACTTTCCTCGACGGACTCGCGATCGAAGCCGAACTGTATTCATCGGTCGGATCCCTGTTCGACACCTATGACGCGTTGATCACTCCGGCAGTGGTGACCGATGGCTTTCTTGCCGGCGACGACTACGTCGAACACGGAATCAATGTGGCTGGAACAGAATTGGGATTCTATCTCGAGGCCGTACCGGCCATCACCTTCAACATCCTGAGCAGCTGCCCGGTGCTGACAATCCCCACCGGTTTCGCTCGGAACGGAATCCCCACCGGTACACAGATAGTCACGCGGCCGTACGACGACCACACGGCCTTTGCGATAGGGCTCGCCCTCGAGAAGGTCCTGCCGTATCCGAATGAGCATCCGAACCCTCGGACGTAGACGGACCTCCGACGGCAGCGGTCCGTCTACGTGCCGACAATGCGTATTGCCGCTGTGCCGACCGCCGTAGCTGCGGTTGCGCAAGAAACCGCGAATGCCGTTGATCGAGAAAGTCTTACGCATCCACTCCGCAATGTTCGGTCCCGTATGAATGCAGCGCACGCCGTCCCGAGCAAGGTGAAGGTGGCCAGGAGAGGGACGATCGCAGATGCCTCCCATCCTTCCTTCGCGGCCTGGTGGATGAACAGAGCGGCGATGGATGTAGATGCCAAAGCAGTTCGCCGCCAGGACAATGCCGTGCGCTCCAGTTGAAGTCCGGGATCGCGAGCTGTGACGCCGTTCATGGCAGAGCCACCGACAGCATCGCGATAACAGCGATCATCCCACTGGCGCAAGCGATTGCTGGCATCAGCGCGGACTTCGGCAGCGGCTTGTCTTGCCGCATCGCGCGTTGCACACGGCGCCAACGGGTATAGGCGCCGGTCGCGAGCACTGTCGCCATCGACAGACATGCAATCGAGCTTGCGGTCCTGGCCGGTGACGGTGCAATCAGTTGATCGATCGCCACGCCACCTGCCAGAAGGCCGAATGCAGTCCTGATCCAGGCAAGAAAAGTTCGCTCGTTCGCCAGAGTGAATCGATAGTCAGGCTCGTTCTCATCGGCTCTGTCCGGATCCACCAACGATCTCCTTCGAGTGAACAGGAGGTCTTTGAAGTCGCGGTATGACCGAGTTGTTGTCTCGTCGATCGAAACTGATCGCCGGCTCACGTGAGTGCATCGAAGTACGCGAGCATCGCCATCTCTCTCAGCGGCATCGGCAAGGCGTCGAGCACGAGGTGAGTCTTCGTCGACGGCTTGCCGTCCTCGAAGCTCTCCATCACGATGGGCACGATGTCGGCGAAGGTCGTGTCCGCCGGAAGGGCGTGAATCTCGGCGAGGCGCTCCGCCGGAATCAAGGGATCACGAAGGCGCGCTGCGTCCAAGGCCTCTCGCATGACCTCGATGAACTCGGCCATGTAACTACCGTGCTGTTTCGCGATCGTGAAATGGATGCTTGGAGGAACGCCGGGCTGCGTCAACTGCGGCTGCATGGTCCAGTTCCGCTTCGCGAGTTCGTCGATCCAGAGGAAGAAGTCGACGCCCTCGTCCGCGTCTGGATCGGTGGTGATTGCAGCGAGTGTGGATTCGGGCTTCCCCATGATTCGCAGCCCGGGTATCGCGGCGACCCCCGCTTCCAGTTCCCGGCGAATCCGCAGACCCTCCTCGACGAGATGCATGTAGCCGTCGTCTCCGATGTGTTTGACGATCGACCATGCTGCGGCGAGCAACCCGCCTGGTTTCGAACTCATCACCGTGGAGTTGACGATCGGGTAGCCAGTCCAATTCGCGTGTGCGAAGAACTGCGGAAGACGCAGTTCGCGAGTGCGATACAGAACGAGCGAGCATCCCTTGTTCGTGTACCCGTACTTCTGCAGGTCGACGGTGATCGAGCTGACGCCGGGAACTCTGAAGTCCCACAGCGGAATTTCGCATCCTTGGCGTTCAGCGAACGGAAGAACCCAACCGCCGATGCAGGCATCGACGTTCAGGCGAATCCCCTGTTCCAGGCAGAACTCACCGATCTCTTCGATCGGATCGATCACGCCCTGGCCGTACTGGGGGGCCGACAGAACCACGAAGATCGTGTTCTCGTCGACGGCCGCTTTGATTGCAGCGACGTCAGCCTTGTACGTCTCCGGATCCACCGTCGTGGTTCGAGCTTCGACGCCGAGGTAGTGCGCTGCCTTCCACCATGCCGCATGGGCCGAGATCGGAAGCACCATGTTCGGCCGCGTGATGTGCTTCGCCCCGTCTCGGGCAGCCTTCGTGGCCATCATGATGCTTTCGCTGCCACCCATGGTCCAGCTGCCGGTGGCGTCGTTGGGCGCGTGCAGCATGTCGTTCGCGGCGCGGACCAACTCCTTCTCCAACGCATAAACACTCGGAAACGTCGACGAGTACAGGGGATTCACATGGATGTACATTCCGAAGGCGTCCGTTGCGACCTTCTCGACGGTGTCGAGACCAGTGTTGTACATGTTGACCATGCCCGGGCGATCTGCGTACGGATCATCCATTCGATGCCGTTCGGCTAGCTCCGCCAGTACCTGGTCGATCGGCACACCGTTTTCCAACACGTCTTGACTCCTCTTGTGTGTCAACTTGATTGGGTCGTCGGCGATGTCAGGCCGAACTGATCGAAGTGGATCGTCAGCGCACCGGCGAACAGTCGAACCGATACGTGAGAACCTTTCACATATGGTGAACGTGACAGTCTGTCATGTCAAGCGGTGAAGGCCGTATATTCTCGTATCCATGACGGAGACTGCACGATGACGCCCGACGCCGTTCCCTCCCGTCGCCTCCCGGAACAGCAGCGCAGCAAGGTGCGCGTCGAGGCCATCTTGGACTGTGCGGCAGAGCTCATCGCGCGCGACGGAATCGATGCCATGACCATGAGTGAACTGGCATCGGCAGCAGACCTTCGGCTCCCGTCGATTTACCGGTACTTTCCGGGAAAGACCGCCATCGTGCAGACGCTGCTCGAGCGATACGAAACTCTGGTGCGTGCCAGGCTCATCGAATCGATCGCTCCCGCCGGGACGGTGCAAGACGCTCGCGAAGTCATCAGTTCCGTGGTCCGCGGTTACTGGCAGATCTTCCGCGACGACACCACGTACGCGGCGGTGTGGTCAGCCGCCGTCGCAAACCCCGATCTCGCTCGGATCGATGTGGAGAACACGCGTCAGACAAGTGCTCTCATCGCTGACGTGATCCGGGGTGTCGTGCCGGAGTCCATGCAGTACGACGTCGATCAGCTTGTCTTCACCTGCAATCACATCGCCGGTTCGACCGTCCGGTTCGCGACCCTCCTCGATCCCGACGAAGCTGAACGCATCGTCGACATGCTGGTCGATCACATACTGCCGACTGCGCTCGGTTTGTCCGGCACCGCAAAGAGTTGATCGTCCTGCTTTCCAAGGGCTTTCGAAGAGCGCAACATTCAGCTCGAGCTGGAAGGTTCCACACTGCGACGGGCCGGTTCACCGGGGCTGATCGGTACCGCTCCCACGCGGTACCCTCGCTCGTCGAGTAGATGACCGTTGAGCTTCATCGTCCACAGCGAGATCGCGCGATCTGCGATCGAGAGCCCGGGTAGTGCTTCGCACAACCGACCTTCGAGCCGTTGCGCGTCGTTCACGGACCGTGCCCACGCGACAATCAGCAAGTTGTCGCGACCAGTGACCCCCGTGCACCGGCGGACCTCGGGCATAGCCGAGATCGTCAGTGCAGCATGGCCGATCTGAGACGGTGAGACCTGGGCCCAGAGGATGACGGTCACTTGGCTTCCGGAGAGGGGGCGGGCCACTTCGCAGCGGGGTCGTGCCATTCCAGCGGCAAAGAGGCGCCGCGCGCGTCGTCGAATCGTGTCGATGCTGGCGCCACATTCCTCGGCCAACTCTGTGTACGACGCGCGTCCGTCCACCGACAGTGCAACCATGATGCGTCGGTCCATGTCTGTCGGCCGAAATGCGCCGTGGTGATCGACCGTGATGCGCGTTGCGGCCAGAGCATCTGCCTGACTCGAACTCAGCGCACGCAACCTCCACCGACTACCGCCGGTGTAGATCGTCCCGGCGAGCTGGATGCGGCTCGATACGACGCCGGCAATGGCACCCAACTCCTCGGTGACCCACTGCGACAGGACGCTCAAATCCGTCACCATCACCGTGACCAGCAGATCTCGTGCGCCCGTCACGTGTTCGATGCCGGTCACCATCCGCTGCTCACTGAGCGCGTGCGCCACGGCTTGCACGCTGCCGTTGACGCAGTCGATTTCCACGAAGGCAAGGTTTCCCAGACCGGAGGCGGCCAGGATCGGGCCAGGATTGCACCCTATCCACGCTGCACCGCGGTCGACCAGACGGATCCATCGACGCGACAGCGTCACCGGGTCGAGCTCGAGAGCTTTCCCGATCTGCGCCCAACTTGCCCTCGGGTTGATCTGCAAAGCGTGAACCATTGCCTGGTCCGCCGCGTCGAGCATGTCGAATTCCTTCATTGATTCATCACTCATGCGAAATTCCTGCGAATTCTCGATCATTCCTAAGGGAAGCTTCATCATAGCTATCTAGATCGTTACCTACGACACACCGTGCCGCGCTGCAAGAACTGCAGATCGCACCTGCGTCTGTATCCGGAACTTCGCGAGTCTTCCCCTGCCAATGAAAGGCCAAATTCTGTGAACCTGAAAGATGACGCAGACGAGATGCAGGGCGACCTCGTCGCGCTGCGGCACAAGTTACACCGTGAGCCGGAGATCGGTCTCGAGCTGCCACGAACCCAGGAGCGGGTGCTCGAAGCGCTGCAGGGTCTCCCACTCGAGATCTCCACCGGAACTTCGAGTACCTCGGTTACAGCCGTTCTGCGAGGTGCAGCAAGGGATTCAGGCGATACGACGACGGTGCTGCTGCGAGCCGACATGGACGCGCTTCCGGTCGACGAGCGCACCGGGGTGGACTTCGCCTCCACGAACGGAGCCATGCACGCGTGTGGACACGACTTGCACACAACCGCATTGGTCGGCGCGGCAAGGCTGCTCTCACATCACCGCGATCACTTGGCTGGTGACGTCGTGTTCATGTTCCAACCCGGTGAAGAGGGCTGGGGTGGGGCCAAGAACATGATCGACGAGGGCGTGTTGGATGCATCAGGTAGCCGTGCCGACTACGCGTACGGACTGCACGTCATGGCCAACGGGATCCCGGCCGGACTCTTCGTGAGTAGGCCGGGGCCGATCATGTCGGCGTCGCACACGCTCGACGTGACGGTGCGAGGCGCGGGCGGTCACGGTTCGTCGCCGCACCGCGCGAAGGACCCGATCACGGCTGCGGCGCAGATGATCACGTCGCTGCAGGTCATCGTGACACGGGATTTCGACGCATTCGATCCGGTTGTCATCACCGTGGGTGTCGTGGATGCGGGCACGGCAAACAACGTGATCCCCGATTCCGCACATTTCGGTGCCACCGTTCGTCACTGGTCGGCTGAGAACGAGGAACAACTCGGCGCAGTGATTCGCCGTGGACTGGAGGGCATTGCCGCCGCGCACGGCGTAGAGGTGGACATCGACTTCCGTGCCCAGTTCCCCTTGACCGTCAACAATGCGGAGGAAGTTGCGTTCAGTGAGGGCGTGATCCGCGAATTGCTCGGCGAGGAGCATTACCTGGAATCGCCAAGGCCGACAAGTAGTTCCGAGGACTTCTCCTATGTCTTGGACAGAGTCCCGGGAGCGTTCATCGGGCTCGGAGCTGCAATGCCGGGCTGCGATCCGGTCGCTGCTCCGACAAACCATTCGCCGCGTGCACAGTTCTTCGAGGGTGTGCTCGGGGATGCGGCCGCGGTCTATTCGGCACTGGCCGTCGAAAAGTTGGCCGTCACCGCTGGAGGTACACGATGAGCGATCACCACAAAGAAACCACACTGCCCTCGTCGAGGAAGAAGAACCTCAAGGTTCTGTTCGGAATCGGCACCGGCAACGCGATGGAGTGGTTCGACTGGAACATCTACGCGCTTTTCGCGGTGTTCTTCGCGCCACAGTTCTTTGCCAGCGGAAGCCCGATGTCCGATCTGCTGAAGACTTTTGGAGTCTTCGCTGTCGGGTTCGTCGCTCGTCCTTTCGGTGGAGTGCTCTTCGGATTGATCGCGGATCGCCGTGGCCGACAGTTTTCGATGACGGTGGCAGTCGGGCTCGCCGCAGTGGGGAGTCTGATCATCGGACTGACCCCAACGCACGAGACGATCGGGGCTTGGGCTGCCGTCGTGTTGGTGACGTGTCGAATGATCCAGGGTCTTGCTCATGGCGGAGAGTTGCCTTCGGCCAATACGTATATCTCGGAGATGGCGCCGCGAGAGAAGCGTGGCTTGTGGGCCAGCTTGATCTACTTCTCCGGAACCATCGGCATCATCTGCGGCGCAGTTCTGGCGGCGGTCCTCTCGGGAATCCTCACCGACGCCCAAATGAGCAGTTACGGTTGGCGAATTCCGTTTGTGCTCGGCGGTGTGTTCGGACTGTTCGCGCTGTACTTGCGATCACGGTTGCAGGAAACAGAGATCTTCGAATCATCTGCCAAATCACAGAAGTCGGAATCGCAGCAGTCCAAGCCCTCGCTGTGGTCGCAGATCCGTGAACACCGTCGCCTGCTGGTGCGAGTCGCCGCCATGACGGTTGGATCGACGGTCAACTATTACGTGTGGGCCGTCGCAACTCCGGCGTATGCCATCAGTGTCCACGGCGTGGATCCATCGGGAGCAATGTGGGCGGGAGCCGCCGCCAACGTGGTGTTCATCATCATGCTGCCTGTTTGGGGAACCGTCTCGGATCGCATCGGCCGGCGCCCGGTTCTGATCTTCTCGGGAATCATGATGATCACCTTGCTGTTTCCGCTCACCTCCATCATTCGGGGGCAGGCGTGGCAGTTGTTCGTGGCGATGGCAATTGCCCTGGTATTCATGGCCGGCACCGTGTCCATCGGTCCTGCTGTGTTCTCCGAGATGTTCCCGACTCGCATGCGTGCGGTGGGAATCGGATTGCCGACTTCCCTTGCCGTCGCAATTTTCGGTGGCACGACGCCGTATCTCCAGGCTTTCTTCGCCGACAAGGGAATTCCCGGCGTCTTCAACTGGTACGCCATTGTTCTGATGGCGATCTCGGTCGCTACCGTGATCTTCTTCCTGCCCGAGTCGAAAGGAAAGGACCTCACTGCTGCTGGAGAAGTTTCCGAATCCCTCTCTCCTTCCAGTGTTTAGCTCACAGATACGGAGCAGGTCTCCCATCGCCCGAGAGGATTTGGCAGTGCCGGCAGAAGCAGCAGTGACACCGAATTATCAAGGACCGCTGGCAGGTACAGTCGTCGTGGATCTGAGCAGGGCACTGGCCGGTCCGCATGCGGCCATGATGCTCGGGGATCTTGGAGCGCGCGTCGTCAAGGTCGAAACACCTGACGGTGGAGACGACACGCGTGGGTGGGGTCCACCTTTTGTCGACCCCGCCCGTGGCGAACGTGAATCGACGTACTTCCTGTCGGCAAACCGAAACAAGGAATCAATCGCCTTGGATCTGAAGTCCGAGAACGGTTGTCGAACTCTCACAGCCCTGATCGCACGCGCCGACGTTCTGATCGAGAATTTTCGCACCGGCGTGATGGACCGCCTGGGATTCCCGATGGAAAGGTTAGCGGAGATCAACCCCGGACTGGTCGTGCTGTCGATCAGCGGATTCGGCCATGACGGTCCTGAAGGTGGTCGCGCCGGGTACGACCAGATCGCCCAAGGTGAAGCCGGATTGATGTCTCTGACCGGTTCGTCACCCGATGACCCACAACGTGTCGGCGTTCCTATCGCCGATCTCCTTGCGGGAGTGCACGGAGCGTTCGGAATTCTTGCAGCACTTCGAGAGAGGGAGGTGACGGGCAGGGGACAAGTTGTCCGAACCTCCCTGCTGGCGAGTGTTGTCGGGGTGCATGCTTTTCAGGGGACGAGATGGACCGTCGCAGGGGAGATCGGCGAGGCTCAGGGCAATCATCATCCGTCGATCTGTCCGTACGGACTATTTCCGACGGCAGACGGTGCTGTACAGATCGCAGTCGGCAGTGAAGGTCTGTGGAAACGTTTCTGCGACGGATTCTGGATCGACCCGGATACACACGGTATGGCGACCAACCCGGAACGGGTCGAGAACCGTAAGAAGGTCAACGAATTGGTCGAAGCGGTCTTCGGGGCCTACGGGACCGAAGAACTGTTGACGAAGCTGGAGGCCACCGGCGTTCCGGCAGGAAAAGTCCGAAACCTGCGTGAGGTCTACGAGTGGGAACAGACCCGCTCGCAGGGGCTCCTCGTCGACGTCGATCATCGAACGCTCGGGAGGCTGACCATCCCGGGACCACCGTTGCGGTTCTTCGATCCTGACGGAAGTGAGGTCACCCGAACCGCACATCGACCGCCTCCTGTGCTCGGTGCGGATGGCGAAGAAATCATGAAATGGCTAGGAGAGCAAGGCAATGAATCGTCTGACGGCACACGAGTTGATCGATCTCACGTTTGATCCTGACTCGTGGGAGTCGTGGGATTCGAGTGTCCGTCAGAGCATGGCGCGTGGTGCGTACACGGACGAACTGGCCGCGGCGCGCGAGCGGACCGGACTGGACGAGTCCGTGATGACCGGGTCCGCAACGGTACGTGGACGCCGAGTCGCGGTACTGATCTGTGAGTTCGGATTTCTGGCGGGGTCGATCGGTGTAGCGGCCGGCGGACGCCTCGTCGATGCCATCGAGCGGGCGACGAGAGAAGCACTACCCCTTGTCGCCCTGCCGGTTTCCGGTGGAACACGGATGCAGGAGGGAACGACGCGTTCCTTCAGATGGTCAGGATCACCGCCGCTGTCACCGCGCACAAGGAAGCCCACCTTCCCTACTTGGTGTATCTCCGAAATCCCACCACAGGTGGAGTTTTCGCTTCCTGGGGCTCGCTCGGTCACGTGACGATCGCGGAGCCCGGGGCGCTCATCGGGTTCCTCGGTCCCAGGGTGTACAAAACTTTGTACGGCGTCGCGTTTCCACCTGGGGTCCAGACGGCCGAGAACCTCCACGCGCACGGGCTGGTGGATGCAGTGTGCTCTCCTGACAAGCTCGCGGAGACACTGGACGTGCTACTGCGGGTTTTGACCTCGCGCCCGACACTTGACGAGCGCGGACTGGCGCTTCCGAATGTCAGTGACCCCGCGACACCCGCCTGGGAAACGGTCCTTGCGTCCCGCCGTTCCGGACGGCCGGGCGTCCGCGAGCTACTTGGCCATTCGGCTTCAGACATGGTGCTCCTGAATGGAACCGGGCAAAGCCAACAGAGCCCCGCTCTGATTCTTGCGTTGGTCCGCTTCGGGGACATCTCGTGCGTTCTCCTCGGGCAGGATCGCCGTGCCCAGACCGGGCAACAGTCGTTCGGCCCGGCATCACTGCGTCAGGCGCGCCGGGGAATCAACCTTGCTCGAGAGCTTGACCTGCCGCTCGTGACAGTCATCGACACACCCGGCGCGAATCTGTCGAAAGAAGCTGAGGAAGGCGGACTTTCGAACCAAATTGCGAAGTGCCTGGCAGAACTCCTGGCGCTGAGGACGCCGACGGTATCGCTGCTCCTCGGCCAGGGTGCGGGTGGAGGCGCACTGGCGCTGTTGCCGGCGGACCGCATTCTCGCCGCTCAGCACAGTTGGTTGTCCCCGCTACCGCCGGAAGGTGCAAGCGCGATCATCTACCGCGACATCGTCCATGCGCCGGAGATGGTCTCGGCGCAGAACATTCGATCAGCAGATCTACTGGCAGACGGCATTGTGCATGCGGTGATACCCGAGTACCCCGATGCCGCCGACGAACCTGACCAATTCTGTGAACGCGTCGGCCAGTCATTACGTGCCGCGCTGGTCTCCTCTCTGAGAGAGACGTCCGAACAGCGCCTGAGTGGACGGCTGACGCACTTCAGTCGCATCGGGGAATCCCCTGTGGCGGTACCGATGTAAACCGGTCCGCGCTCCAATTCACCGAACTACTGATCAGCACCGACTCGAGGAGCATCACTTGAAGTCTTCACAGCCCACTTTGCCCGTTGGAAACGACATCGTTCGACTCGACGCATCCGATTTGTCGGCGGCAATTCATGATCGGCAAGTGTCATGCGAGGAGGTGATGAATGCCTATCTCGACCGGATCGAGTCCGTGAACCCTTCGGTCAACGCGATTGTCAGTCTTCGCCCACGACAGGAATTGGTGCAGGAGGCACAAGAGCACGACAAGCTCCTGGCCGATGGCCAGGATATGGGATGGATGCACGGGTTCCCTCATGCGGTCAAGGACACTGCCGATGTGGCGGGATTCAAGACGACTCGAGGGTTCTTTCGGGGTGAGTTCGACATCCCTGCAGCGCAAAGTGATTCGATTCACGTTGCTCGAATACGGGACGCGGGAGCGATCTTCGTCGGCAAGACCAACGTTCCGGAATTCGGTCTGGGCTCACACACCTACAACGAGATCTTCGGTGCAACCGGCAACGCCTACGACCCGAGCCGATCGGCGGGCGGAAGTAGCGGCGGTGCTGCCGTCGCAGTGGCTCTCCACATGGTTCCGGTAGCGGACGGCAGTGATTTCATGGGATCACTTCGAAATCCAGCCGCTTGGAACAACATTCTCGGACTTCGTCCATCCTTCGGCCGCGTACCCGCGAAGGGGCCGGATGTGTTCGTGCAACAGGCGGGGGTTCCCGGACCGATGGCGCGCACCGCTACAGATCTCTCGATGTTGTTGCAAACGATGTCGGGATACGATCCGCGCACTCCGTTGTCCATCGACTCGGACGGAGGCCTGGCGTCGACGTTGGAGCGAGATTTCTCCGGCGCACGGGCAGTGTGGATGGGTGACCTCGGTGGGTATCTCCCGATGGAGTCGGGAGTGCTCGATCTCTGTGAATCATCACTACCGATCTTCGAAGCACTTGGAATCGAGATGGATTCACAACATGGTCTGCCGAAAGCGGGCGGGTTCAACGGAAATGAGGATCTCTGGCCGCTATGGCTGACGTTCCGGCACTGGCTCGCCGGCTCTCAGCTGTACCCCCTCTACTACAACGCGGTCACGCGGGCGGCGCTCAAGCCCGAAGCTCGATATGAGGTGGAGGGCCTGGTCGATGGAACGGATGGGCGTCCGCCCATCGGGGCGCTGGACGTTTACGAGGCTTCGGTGAAGCGCACCGCGATGTACAACGCGTTCCTGACTCTCTTCGATACGTACGACTTCATCGTGCTACCGAGTGTCCAGGTGTTTCCGTTCGACATCGAAATGGACTGGCCCACATCGATCGACGGCAGGGCCATGTCGTCGTACCACCGGTGGATGGAGGTTGCAACAATCGCAACGCTTCTCGGTGTGCCGGCCATCAGCCTGCCTGCAGGCTTCAATTCTGAGGGGCTGCCAATGGGTATACAGGTTCTGGCTCGCAGTCATGCCGATCTGGACCTGTTGCAACTCGCGCACGGCTTCGGCAGCGTTGACACTCGCTCTGGTGAAGGGTTGACCAGAATGTAGTTAGGTGCCATATTAGTTGCATGGCAGTGGACGGAACCGATCACGACTCACCCACGTTGGATCAGGCGCGGCGGCAGTTGGAGCATTACGGCCTCGGGTCCGATCCGCAGGCGGTGCTGGTTGCGGTGCGGCTGATCTCGGCGGGCGCGCGGCTCGGTCGAGCAACCGAGGTTCACTTCGCGAGGTATGGACTGTCGACCGGCCGTTACCGACTGCTTGCGGATCTGGAAGACCATGACGGGGAGAAATCTCCCTCGCGACTGGCCGCTGATCTCGGCGTCTCGCGAGCCACGGTGACCGGGCTGGTCGACGGCCTCGAGCAGGAGGGTTTGGTCGCTCGGCGTCCGTCCGCGGAGGACGGGCGTGGTGCGGTGGTCGTCCTGACTGCTCGCGGCGCTCAGCGTTTACGTGACATGGCGCCCGAACACTTTGCTCGTCTCGAGGAAATGGTCGACGAGCTCACTGTCGACGAGCGTGCGGTTTTTCTGGATCTGCTCTCGCGGGTCGTTCGCGGTATCGGTGCGCTGACTGCGGAGTAGTCGGCTGGGATTCGAGGCATTCGTGTAGCGATTCGAATCGTCGCCAATTCTCGACAAAGGCTTCTCTCTCCATGCCCAAATAGTTAGCTACCTAATTAAAATCGGAAAGTTGGTCTCCTTCATGTCCGGACTCACCCCGCCGATCCGTCGCGAAAACAAAAGGGAGATAACCGATTCCAATCGACGCGTCGCGGTTGCCGATCGTCGCGCCGCACGACCTTTCACCCTGTGGAGAGAGGTGCTGGTCGCCTACCTTGCCCCTGCGCTGATGGCGGGTGCGGGCGGAGTCGCATCCGGCCAATCGGGCCTCACGATGGCGGCATTTACGTCCATTGCGGGCACGTCGGCAGCGGTGGCGTTGCTGATCGGCTCCTGGCTGCAGCGTCGCGGGAGGTCACGGCCGTGGACCACGGCCCTGCCTCGCATCATGGTGGCGGCAATTCTTGCCGTCGGAGCCGCTGCAATTGCTGGCCTCGTCGGGTGGTTCGCCTCCCGTTGGCTACCAGCTCACACGAGTGTGGTCGACACCGCTCGGCTTGCTCGCCTGCAACTCGATCTACCGATATCTGCCGCTGTGGCTGCCGTCATCGTCAGCTGGCGATGGCGCCGTCAGAATCCCTGACAGACAACACATGTCAAAGATCCCCGGCTTCGCGGGGAAGACCGAAAGGAACACGATGATCGTCATCATGGGAGCGTCCGGAACCACAGGCGGCGCGTTGCTACGCAGTCTCGCATCCTCGGGTGTGCCGAGCCGAGCGCTGTCCCGCGACCCGGACAGGCTGCGCGCCCACCTCGGCGATTTGGCCGACGGTTTGGTCGAAGTAGTGCCGGCCGATGCCGCAGACTCAACTTCGCTACGCACGGCTTTCGAAGGGGCTGAACAACTTTTCCTTGCCATGGCCAACGGACTCGATCAGGTCGAGCTCGAAACGCGTGTGATCGACATAGCCGCCGAGAGCGGCGTCGAACACATCGTCAAGATCTCCGATCCCGCCGCCGCGGCCGACTCCCCCATCGCTCTCTCCCGCGGCCACCATGCCGTCGGCGAACACCTGCGCGCATCCGGGATCCGCCACACTCTGCTCCGCCCCTATGCGTTCATGCAGAATCTGTTGCTCCTGGCTCCGGCGGTGGCTGCGCAAGGGGTGATTCTGGGCGCGATGCGGGACGCGCCGTGCAACTGGATCGACTGCCGAGATATCGGTGACGTCGCCGCGGCCGTGCTCACACGCGCCGACCTCGCCGGCGGTACCTACGTCCTGACGGGTAGCGAGGCAGTCGGCTACGGCGGCATCGCCGATTCTCTGACCCGCATGCTCGATCGCCCCGTCCAATATATCGACCTGCCACCGCACGAACTGCGGCAAAACCTCGTCGATCATGCCCACATGCCTCCGTGGCTGGCCGAGCACATTCTGGAGATCCAGCAACTTGCCGTCTCGCGCCCGGAGTCACCCACCGACACGGTGGCACGTGTCCTGGGGCGTGAGCCACGAAGCCTGGATGCGTTCCTGCGTGAGCATCTGGACCGTTTCCGCTGATTCACGCTGCGAGAGCAGTGCCGCCAGAAGTCACGCGGTTGATCAACGAGCCCACCGAATCCTGATCGGACCTCGTACGGATTCCGGGTCGACGACTTCGCCGCCCTGGGTGATCTGTACTTCGCCGTCGGCCACCATGTGGCGGGCAGCCTCTCGGACGGGTTCCATCAGCGGACGCCAATTGTCGGGTGCCGCTGCGCGGGCCACGTCGGAGGGGCAGATGCTCGACTCGGCCGATCGGGCACTGAGTAGTTCGCGGATCTTCGCCGCCAGTTCTTTCTCTTCCACCGTGTGACCTCAGTTTCCGGTCGTGACCGTAGGCCTTCAACAGAGTATGAACCTCCGGTTCGGCGAGTTGTGGCGAAGGAATGGTGCACATCGATAATTATTGACGGCGTGGAGAATTCGAGTGCAACGCGCCGCGACGTAGTCAGAAAGTCGTATTCGGCCAGATCCCAGGAGTACGCGGACCTCTTCGGTTCGATGGATTCGACGCACGTATCTGATCGGGCCCTGGTGACCAGCTGGGCTGCCACTTTGACCGGCCCCGTGCTCGACGCCGGGTGCGGGCCGGGGCAGTGGACAGACTTCCTGGCCCAGGGCGGGCTGGCTGTGTGCGGGATCGATCTCGTGCCCGAGTTCGTCGAACGAGCCCGCACCCGATACCCGGATCTTTCCTTCGAGGTCGGGGGCTTCGAGGCATTGGACGCGAAAACGAATTCACTGGGCGGCGTGCTGTCCTGGTACTCGCTCATTCACCATCACCCGCAAGATATCGAGGCACCGCTCGCTGAATTCGCGCGCGTGATCCGCCCAGGCGGTGGATTGTTAGTCGGCTTCTTCGAAGGCGCAACGGTAGAGCCTTTCGATCACGCCGCGACGACTGGTTATCGATGGCCGGTGACCGAACTTGCCGAGGTGCTGGTCACAGCGGGTTTCGACGTGATCGAGACCCATACCCGGACGGGGAGCGGTTACAGGCCGCACGGCGCAATCACTGCCAGCCGGCGCGGCGTCGAATAGCGGATCGAGACAGCGGATCGAGACGGGGCGAGCAATTCTCTTTCATTCATTTCGTGTGAGTGGTGTGCTGGATGAGTCACTCCCCGGCTTTTTCAGCACCGGATCATCCACAGTTGAAAGAAGGCGCCATGACCACGATCCATCTTCACAAGACGACCACTGCGACGCCCGAACAGGTCCTTGCCGGCCTGACCGACTTCGGCCCGGGCCGTGAGGAAATCTTCGGCCGCAGTGCGGACAGCTACCTGAAAGTGCACCAACAAGGACCCCATGATGCTGATGTCACCGAGGGCTCCAGTGGTATCTGGGAGCGTCTGCACTACGACTGGACCGACCCGCACCGCGTCGTGATGACAACCACCGACTCCAACCTGTGGGGCGGGGCGTCGAGCCATACCTACACGCTGACCCGGCAGCCGACGGGCCTGACCGATGTCGAGGCCGTCGTGGTCCGGGACGGCAAGAACCTCAAGGGAAAGCTCCTGGCGTCGGTACTCGGACTCGTCGGCACCCAAGTGCTGGGAAAGTCGTTCACGAAGTCCATCGATGCCATCGAAGCTCGCAACGGTGGCGCGAGCGGCGGCAACACACAGTGACAAGAACCTGACGGACTTGTCAGAGCGCTTCGAGGGCTTCCGTCATCTTCTTCACCGTCTCTGGTGCCACTTTGGCTTCGAATCCCGCCTTCAGGAGAGGCGACGCAATCTTGGCGGCACCGTTGAACTCGACGTTCGCGTGATATTCGATCTCGGTCGAGTTCGGACCCACCGAAGTCAAGGTGATGTCGTCGGTACTGGTGGCAGTCTTGTTCTTTCCTTCGAGAACAACGTGATTCAGCTCGTCGGTCACCAGCGTGTACGTCAGTTCCGTGGTGACGCCGAACAGCTTGGACACGTTGTGCCACTGGGTTCCGACGCCGACAGGACCGTCGGAGATCTGTGTGCAGCTCTCGGTGCCCGGATCCCACGTCGGCGCATTGGCGAAGTCGCGGAGAAACGCCGCAGCCTTTTCGATCGGTGCCTCGGCGGTGAATTTGCGGGTGACGTCAACCATGCGGTGGGCCTTTCGGTTCATTTTTCGGCGGTAGTGCCGCGGTGAGAGTTCGTTCCGACGCCCGGGCTACCCATACTCGACAAACGGTAACCACCTTCAGAAGACTGCGCGGTCCAGTGGACGCGGAAGCGGATCGAGTGCGCCGGTCTCGCGCAGGCGCTCGTACGCCCGAACGACCCCATCGACGGCCCCGATCTGTAGCAACACGCCGCCGCCCGGTAACGCGGCAACGCTTGCTGCCAGGTCATCCGGGATCGCGTCAGCGCGAGCGGACGAGAGGTAGCCGACTCGGCCGATCACGGGATCACCGACGCGATAGTCGGACTCGTCTTCGAGAGCGTCGAGGATGTTGTCGTCGGTGACGTCTCCGAAGTCCGGTTCCCACACCGCGGCGAGCATCCGAAGTAGTTCTGTCTCAGGAACTTCGGCGGCGTCCGGCGCGCTGACGGCAATAATCATCGACTGAAGGACGATTTCAGGTTCGCCGCCCGCCAACCCGGAGAGTTCGAGCCCCCATTCGGACCCTCCACTGGATGCGAGCCTCAATCCGATTCCCAGACGATCCGACCAGTCTTCGGCGGCCTGCGCGTTCTCGAGGACCTGCGCCAACTGGTCGACGGTCACGGCAGTAGCAGGTCCAGCGGAATGGATCTGTTGCCACGACCCGCCGACCACCTCGGGCAACAGGGATTCGACTTGCTCCAACGTCCGACGCCACCGGGAGGCCACGGCCTGCACCGATTCCGGCCGTCGTCCCCAGAAAACTCGAATAGCGCGTCGTGTCATCGAGTCCTCCGGTAAGGATCGTCCATGGGTAGCCATATCCCGTCTTCGTGGATTTCGAGATCAGTGACGCCGCGGGTGAGAGCGTCGACGGCCGCGAGAACTGCAGGGCGCGTTTCGTTCTCGCGGCACAGGAGAGACCACGTCCAGATCGCCGCGGGGTCGATCACCGGACGTGCAGTGAGATCGCTTGGCAACGTGATGGTCTGCCCTTTGGGCGAGTTGACGACCGGACGGCCGACGGCACGGACGTGATCGAAGAATGCCGGACCGGTGATACCACCGTCGTTGATGCGCAGGATCTGTGCGCCGGTATCGCGAGCGAATTCTTCGGCGTAGACGTTCCACGAATACCAGGAGGTGGTGTCGTCGTCGACGAGTACGACGACGTCGCGTGCCCGCACCGGTGTGGTGTCCTCTCCGGTGGAGACCGCGTACAGCCGATCCGCACCGAGCAGTTTTGCGCTCAGAGCATGTTGGGCGACATCGGTTTTCCGCACCCAGGCGATCGCCAGGTCGAGGCTGCCGTCCGCTACCCGCGCGGCCTGCGCGTGCGAAGGCACCACCCAGGCGTCGACGTGCAGTTGCGCGACCCCTGAAGTGCGCGCGATCAGATCCGTAGGGAGCCAATTGACGTAGCCGATCCGGACGGGCTCCGCTCCGGACAGACGCTCCGCGCGGCGTCGCAGATTCTCGGCACTCTCGAGTAGCGCACGGACATCAGGGAGCAAGGCCGCGCCGGCTGGCGTCAGAGCGACGGAACGGCGGTCGCGGACGAACAGCTTGACGCCGAGGTCGCGCTCGAGTGCCATGATCTGCTGCGACAATGACGGCCCGGCTATCAGTAGCCGCGCCGCGGCTCGGCCGAAGTGCAGTTCCTCGGCGACGACCTCGAAATATCTCAGCTGACGCAGCTCCACGATCCTTCATGCTACGTGCGGTGGGAGGTTGTGCCTATCAGTCAGGAGCAAAGCGGTCGTGGCGGTCCGGCGCGGCCGGGGCACACGATAAGACCATGACCACAATCCACAACGGCGTCTCCCCGCGAGCGCACGCTGTCCAAGCTGCCGCTGCGCTGGCGGCGAGCATGGGAATCGGTCGATTCGTCTACACACCGATCCTGCCGTTGATGCACACGCAGGCCGGTCTGTCCGCCTCGCTCGGCGCCACCCTGGCGACGGCCAACTACGTCGGGTACCTGATCGGCGCGCTCGCGGGAATCCTCATTCCCGGCGTGGTGCGCTCGGCAGCGGTGATGCGTACGTCGTTGGTGGTCCTCATCGCGACTTTGGCGCTCATGCCCACTACCCACGACGGATCCATCTGGTTCGCCCTGCGGCTCGTCGCAGGCATTGCCAGTGCCCTCGTATTCATGATCGCCGTCAGCGCTTTGCACGCGCACCTTCGGGGGCAGTCCCAATTCTTGGCCGGATGGGGATTCGGTGGAGTTGGGTTGGGTATCGCCCTGTCCGGGGTCCTCGTGTTCGTCGTCCGCTTCATCGGTACCTGGAGTACAGCCTGGCTGGCATCTGCGGCCCTTGCGGTGGTGTGTGCGGTCGCAGCCTGGGGATTGACGCCGGAACCGCGTCCGATCATCACACCGGACGCGCCGGGAACTCCCAGTTCCCAACGCGGGTTCACTGCCTTGTTCATCAGTTATTTCCTGGAAGGCATCGGCTACATCATCGCGGGCACGTTCCTTGTTGCCGCAATCGATCTCGCCGCTCCAGAATGGGTCGGCAGCGGCGCTTGGATAGTGGTCGGTCTGGCCGCATTTCCCTCGTGCGCCCTGTGGGCTTGGCTCAGCCTGCGTTGGTCGAGGCCGACTCTGCTTCTCGTTGCCCTGTTGATTCAGGCGGTGGGCATAGCGCTTCCTGCTGTGATCGGAGGCGTCGGCCCCGCACTGATTTCAGCTTTCCTGTTCGGTGTCACCTTCCTTGGTATCGGGTCAATTGTGTTGGCAATCGGCGCGCACCTGCAGTTCCCACGCGCAGTGGCGTTGCTGACCGCTGGATACAGCGTCGGTCAGATTCTCGGCCCACTCGTTGTCACTCCGTTGCTGCGAGACGGGTATCGCGACGCTCTGCTGTTGGGTGCGGCCGTCGTCCTGGGCGCGGCAGTGGCCGCCGCGGTTTTGCGGTTCCGATTCCCTTCCGATCTCGATGCGGACCCTCGGACGGCCACCTCGACTGAGGAGGTAGTTTTTGATGTCAGATGACGAAACCGCCGGAGCACTACCCGACGTAGGACTGGAGATGTTCGAATGAGCGCACTCACAACCGATCTCGACCTGAAGGTCCCTGTCATCGCAGCCCCCATGGCCGGCGGCGCTTCCACACCGGCACTTGTTGCTGCTGCCTCTCGCGCAGGCGGTCTCGGCTTCCTCGCCGCCGGGTACAAGACGCCTCAGGCTCTGTCCGACCAGATCGACGCCGTGCGCGCCGAGGGAGTGTCGTTCGGTGTCAACGTCTTTGCGCCCAACCCGGTGCCTGTCGACGTCGATGCCTACCGTGCCTATACCAGGGCGATCCAGGTCGAGGCGGATCGCTACGGCATCACACTGGCTGACGGTGAGCCGGTCGAAGACGACGACTACTTCGAGGACAAGATCGATCTGCTCCTGGCCAGCCCGGTTCCGGTGGTCAGCTTCACCTTCGGCTTTCCCACACCCGGCGTCATCAAGGCGCTGCGCGCTGCCGGTTCACTTGTCGTCCTCACTGTGACTTCGAAGGCAGAGGCGCTCCTTGCCGTCGACGCCGGTGCCGATCTGCTTGTTGTGCAATCGTCGGCTGCCGGCGGCCACTCCGGAACGCTCACTCCCCTGCAGGTTCCGGCAGAAACACCGATCACCGAACTGATCGCACAAATCCGTCATCGCACCTCTGTTCCGCTATTGGCGGCCGGTGGACTGGCGACCTCCGCCGACGTCGCTGCAGCCTTACGTGCCGGAGCGGACGCGGCAGTCGTCGGTACCGTACTGCTGCGCACCGAGGAGAGTGGTGCCTCGGCTCCGCACAAGGCAGCTCTGGCCGACACGTCACGCGGGAACACGGTCGTCACAAGAGCTTTCACGGGACGTCCTGCACGGGCACTTCGGAACGAGTTCATCGATCGCTACGACGCACAAGCGCCCATCGGGTACCCGGCCATACATCACCTGACCAATCCGATGCGCAAAGCCGCTGTTGCGCAGGCAGATCCCGAGCGAATGCACCTGTGGGCCGGCACTGGCTATCGCCATGCGACGGAGGAACCAGCCGGGGTAGTGATTTCGCGATTGGCTAACCTGTGACGGCGCGGACACCGGAAGCCGGATTGCCGGAAGTAGTGACATACGACGGGTTGCCCGGGTCCGCCGGTGGTGCACACTCGCTTCGAGTCAAGCGTCCCGATGTTGCATTTCAGCGGCTGCAGACATTCCTGGAATCCTGCACCGAACCAGTGTCTTTGCCGTCGTGGACGTTCGAGATCTACCAGAGTGGGCCATCCGAGCCGACCGCGCAGTTGTCATCGTTCGCTACCGAGCTCTTCGGTGGGCCCCGCTACAAAGCGCAAACCCATACCGAATGGAACGTCCCACCTGGTTCTGTCAACGAAGCGCTCGATGCCCTCGTTGGTTGCGATGCGGTCACAACCCACGGACGTTCTGTGGCGGCGCTGACCTGCAGCGCGCCCGTACGCCTGATCGACCCCAACACCCGCGCGCCGTACCCCGACATCACCCCCGACACGTTCGGCCGTTTTGCCGTAGATGGATACGGCCGGATTCTCGGCGAGTCAGGCATACGCGCAACCCTCGGCAACGCGACATCCTCACTGTCCCTTTGGCTCAACCTGCCTGCAGACGAACGGTTGTCGTCCGGTGCTCGTCACCTACAAGACCATCTCCCGTTCCGGTTGTCCGCGAAACACTGGCGTCTCTGGCGGCCGAACCGGAGCGGAGACTCGTATCGTTCCAACAAGATTCCGTCGCCGGTTCACGACCACGTTTGAATCACGCAGCAAGCATTTTCATCTCGGGCAGAGTTCGCCGATCTCGGAGACAATGCGATCAGCGTTGCGAACCACCCATACCGCGCGTCCGCCACGCAATGTCGGCATCAAGAGTCGGTCCTTCTCGATGGGCCAGTGCACAAAGGGAAATCCGCCGGCCAGCTCGTCCTGGACTTCGCCGGCGATCAGGGCCGTCAACTCCTGTACAGGCTGTTCGATGTGCGGCCCGACGACCCTGACGCCGATCAGGGGACTGGTTCCTGCACTCTTGCCCTTTGGCCGTGGTCCAGCGTCGAGCGCGAGGTGGCACTGACCGTCATCGAGCAACGAGACCGTCCACACGCAGTTCTGCATGTACGTATCAGGGCTGCTTTCACTATGGCACGTTGTCAGAATGCGTCTTCCTCGAGTTCCATGATCTCGTTGTCGAGGGAACCCAGGATTTCTTTCGTCGACGCCAGGATAGGCAGGATGTTCTTGGCGAAGTACGACGCGATGACCACCTTGCCCCGATAGAACGACCGGTCCTTTGCCGACGCGTCACGGTCCAAGGCTGCCAACGCGACTTCCGCTTGCACCAACAGGCGCCATCCGATGAGCAGGTCGCCTACCGCGTACAGAAAGCGCACCGAGCCGAGGCCTATCTTGTACAACTCGGAGGGTTGGTCCTGGGAAGCCATCAGATAGCCGGTGAGCGTCCCGGCCATCTCCTGCACGTCGGTCAAGGCGGTCTCGAGTAGGACTCGCTCGGCCTTGAGTCGACCGTTCCCGGCCTCACTGTCGATGAACTCTCGTATGCGACCGGCTACGTGAGCGAGTGCAACGCCGCGGTCGCGTGCGATCTTTCGAAAGAAGAAGTCCTGCGCCTGGATCGCCGTGGTGCCCTCGTACAGGGTGTCGATCTTGGCATCGCGGATGTACTGCTCGATGGGGTAGTCCTGAAGATAACCGGAGCCGCCCAGGGTCTGCAGGCTCTCGGTGAGCAGTTCGTAGGCCTTCTCGGAGCCGACGCCCTTGACGATCGGCAGCAACAGATCGTTGACCCGCGCCGCCAATTCGGCATCCGCACCCGAAACCAACTCGGCGACATCGGCATTCTGGTGTGCAGCGGTGTAGAGGTAGACCGCTCGGAGGCCTTCGGCGTAGGCCTTCTGCATCGCCAGGCTGCGTCGGACGTCGGGGTGGTGCGTAATGGCCACACGGGGCGCGGTCTTGTTTGTCAGCTCGGTGAGGTCTGCGCCTTGAATTCGTTCTTTTGCGTACTCGAGGGCGTTGAGATAGCCGGTGGACAGTGTTCCGGTAGCCTTGGTGCCCACCATCATTCGAGCATTCTCGATGACCTGGAACATCTGGGCGATACCGTTGTGGACATCACCCACGAGCCAGCCGACGGCAGGAACGTCCGTCGCTCCGAAGGTGAGCTCGCAAGTTGGGGAAGACTTGAGGCCCATCTTGTGCTCGACGCCGGTGACGTACACACCGTTGCGCTCTCCCAGTTCAAGTGTGTCCGAGTTGAAATGGGACTTCGGAACGTAGAACAGGCTCAAACCTTTGGTTCCTGGACCGGCTCCCTCGGGCCGGGCAAGGACCAAGTGGAAGAGGTTCTCGGCCGTGTCTCCGACGTCACCGCCGGAGATGAATCGCTTGACGCCCTCGATGTGCCAGGTGCCGTCGTCCTGCGCGATTGCCTTTGTTCGGCCTGCGCCTACATCGGATCCGGCGTCTGGTTCGGTGAGCACCATCGTTCCGGCCCATCCGCGTTCGAATCCTTCTTTGGCCCAGTGTTTTTGCTGTTCGTTTCCGATGGTGTAGAGCACGCTCGCCATCAGTGGACCCATGTTGAAAAAGCTTGCGGATCCGTTTGCCGCGACCAACATTTCGCCGATCGCCCAGACCAACGGTGCCGGAGCAGGAACACCACCCATGTCTTCTGGTAGGCCGAGTCGCGACCAACCGGCCTCGTTCACAGCCTCGACCGTCTTGCGTAGAGGTTCCGGGACCACAACTGCGTGATTGGGTGCGTCGAATTCGACAGGGTTCCGATCCGCGTCGGCGAAGGACGCGGCGACCGGGCCTTCTGCCAGTCTCGCTACTTCCGCAAGAATGTTGCGCACAGTGTCGGTGTCGAGGTCCCCGTATGCGCCGGCATCCAACAGTTCGCCGATCCCGAGCACCTCGAACAGATTGAACTCGATATCACGCACGTTGCTTTTGTAGTGACCCATTGTTCTCCGACCTTGGTTCGTCAGCAATACGATTCGTCAGCAGATACGGCTCGTCAGCAGTACACAAGAAAGCCTGCCCCACAAGGAATTCAGTACGCAACCGTAGGTAGAGACGGGTTTCGTTGCTGCAAAGTAGCGCCGAGTCGATCTCATTGAAACATTCACTCGTACAATCGGTTTCCGCTGGTGGGGGTGCATATCAGTTGTGTAGCATCCTTTTGAATCAAAGCAGCTGCGCACCAATCGAAGTGCCCATCCTCACCTTCGGTGTCAAACGCATTCGCTGTGATCAGTGAACATGCTGCTCGGTAAACCAAGAGCGCCTCTCGTTGGTAGCCGAGACGTTCCTCGATCGGCGTGTAGAGCCCAGTTCTGTCTCGTGAGCCTTTGGTATCGGTCAGAGGGTGAGTAGCACTTTGGTGGCACGCCGCTCGTCCATCGCCTGATAGCCGGCGGCGGCGTCCTCCAACGGGAGAGTGAGGTCGAAGACGATGCCTGGGTCGATCTGGTCGGTCATGATGAGCTCGATCAGTTCGGGTAGGAATCGCCTGACCGGCGCGGGACCGCCGAGCAGGCTCACCGTCGCGAAGAACAGGTTCATGCCGTCGAGCTCGACGCCGTGGGATACCCCGACGTAGCCGACATGTCCGCCGGGGCGGGTAGCTCCGATAGCCTGCATCATCGATTCTTGGGTGCCTACGGCTTCGACGGTCGAGTGGGCGCCGTAGCCGCCGGTGAGTTCCTTGATTTTCGCGATGCCCGCGTCGCCCCGCTCTTCGACGATGTCGGTGGCGCCGAATTGCGTGGCGAGTGCCTGCCGGTCGGCGTGACGTGACATGGCGATGATCCGCTCGGCGCCGAGTTGTCTGGCAGCGAGGATCGCCAGGAGTCCGACTGCGCCGTCGCCGACGACGGCGACTGTTTTGCCAGGTCCGGCTTCCGCAGCTACGGCGGCGAACCAACCGGTGCCGAGCACGTCGGAGGCTGCAAGGAGGCTGCGAGCCTGCCGCTCGGTCGGCTCTCCGCGGACAGGGACGAGGGTGCCGTCCGCGAGCGGGATGCGAGCGTATTCGGATTGGGTGCCGACCGAGCCCATCATGACCTGGTGGATACAGCGAGACTGAAAGCCGGCCTCGCAGATTTCGCAGGTGTTGTCCGACGCGACGAACGAGCCCACGACGAAGTCCCCAACTTCGATGTCTTTGACCTCGGGGCCGACCTGTTCGACGACGCCCACGTATTCGTGTCCCATCGGCGTCGGGCCATTCAGCTCTTCGATGCCGCGATAAGGCCAGAGGTCGGAACCGCAGACGCAGGTGGCTGTAACGCGAATGATCGCGTCGGTCGGTTCGACGATCACCGGCGCATCGATCTCTTCGACCCGGACATCGCCGGGGGCATGCATGACGACAGCGCGCATGACGTGGCTCCTCACCATCGGTTTCTTCGTGTCACTTCAACCTGATCACGATTCGGCGGCGTGCGGGAGTCCCGCGCGATAGTGGTACTGCGAGGGACTCCCTCGCTACCGGTCACTGACTTACGCTCGATGGCATGGACGATCGAGCGCAAGTACGCGAATTCCTGACCTCGCGGCGCGCCCGAGTCACGCCCGAACAAGTTGGACTGCCGGCCGGATCGAACCGCCGCGTGGACGGTCTACGTCGAAGTGAAGTGGCAACCCTTGCCGGAGTGAGCGTCGAGTACTACACCAGGCTCGAGCGCGGAGCGATCAGCGGCGCATCGCCGGGAGTACTCGACAGTATCGCGAAGGCACTACGACTCGACGACGCCGAGCGCGCCCACCTATTTGATCTCGCGCACGCGGCAAGCCCGGTAGCCAGGCCCCCGCGTCGGCGAAATGCGAAGGGCTGGAAGCCCCATCAGAGCCTGCAGTGGGCGCTCGATGCAGTCACTGCAGGACCCGCTTTTGTGCGGAACGGTCGCATGGATCTTCTTGCGGTCAACCCACTCGCGCGTGCGTTCTACAAGGACCTCTACGACATGCCGGGGCAGCCCCCGAACATCGCGCGCTTCACGTTCCTCGACGAAAGGGCTTTCGAGTTTTATCCGGACTGGAACGCGTTTGCCGAGGTGACCGTCTCGATTCTGCGAACCGAGGCTGGGCGAGATCCTCACAACAAGGAATTGCACGATCTGATCGGTGAACTCAGCACTCGGAGTGAGGAATTCCGGCGTCGGTGGGGCGCGCACGACGTCCGCCATCACGGCACCGGATTCAAGACTTTTCACCACTCCGCCGTGGGGGAGCTGACGCTTGCCTTCGAAGGTTTGGAGATGGCAGCCGAGCCGGGGTTGACGCTCACGATCTACACCGCAGAGCCGGGATCGCCGTCCGCGGAACGGATGCAGTTACTCGCCTCGTTGGCAGCCAGTGAGAATGCGGACTCTGCGCCTCACGTGTCGGAGCGGTCGCTGACGGACGGCTGACGAACTGCGCGACGGTTGATCGGGTCGTCAGTTGACGACTTCGGCGGCGGTGCGCTTCGTGCGTTCCTTGCGCAACAGGATCATCAGCGGCAGAAAGTAGAGAGCGGCAACGCCGGTGCCTACCAACACCGGCCCAGCGGCACCGAGACTCGAGGCGAACGCGAACCCGGCGATCCAGGAGCCGACCGCCGTGCCCAGATTGAACGACGAGGTGCTGAGAGCAGAAGCCATCGTCGGTGCCTGATCGGCATAACGCACAGCCATCCCGATCAGGATGGGATTGGTCGACATGCCGAATAGTCCCAGCATGACTACGAGAATCACCGTCACGATCACGTTGTGCGAGAAGAGGCAGAGCGCCCCGAGTACGAGAAACGTCATCGCTGCCGAGACGAACAAGACCCCGTACTGATGCTTCGCACCGAGTCGACCGCCGAGATTGGAGCCGACGAACGCACCGAGTCCGTAGCCGACAAGCACTAGCGGCACTGCCGACGCAGCAAGTCCCGTGTTCTCGGTCAACAGCGGAGAGATGAAGCTGTACGCCGCCAGCGACGACCCGCACACGACGGCGCAACCGGACAGAACGAGCCAGATGCGTTCGTCCCGTAGGCTCGCGATCTCCGCTCGCCAGGACGGCACCGCACCGGAGTCGGTGTCGGCGGGTACCAATCGGTGGACGACGGCCGCGGCGACGAGCGCGAGGGCGGCGAGGGCCCAGAAAGGACCACGCCACCCGATGCTCTGACCGGCCAGAGCGCCGAGCGGAACACCGATGACGTTCGCGAGCATGCCTCCGCCCAAGACGATGCCGAGCGCGCGCGAGGAAGACGCCGGGCCGGCCGCTTTTGCTCCGACCACTGCGGCGACTGCCCAGAATGCGCCCGTCGCCACGGCTGTGAGGAAGCGGGCGCCGAGAATGAGTCCGAAGTTGGACGAGAGCGCGACGATGACGTGTCCGATCGCGAAAACAACCAGCGCCGAGCTCAAGGTCACGCGTCGGGGAACCCTGAGTGTCAAGATCGCCATCGCCGGCGTGCCGACGATCATTCCGATCGCGAAGACGGTGATCATCAGGCCGACGTTCGCGATCGACGTACCGAGGTCACCCGCGATTTCGGGAAGAATGCCGGCGACGACGAATTCGGTTGTGCCCATCAAGAAAACTCCGACGGCCAGCACGTAGATCACGAGCGGCAGGCGGCCGGTTTCTTCGACGGTCGGGGCGGAAATCATGAGGTGGTCAGTTCTCTTTCTGTTGACGACGCGCATGTCGTGGCGCACCCGTCCAGGGCATCACGCCCGTCGCCTGCGAGGGAGTCCCGGTCGTTGGGGGTACTCGAAGGGACTCCCGGTGTGGCCGATTGCGCGCTACCGTCGGCGCAAAGACTGCCTGAACCCGGGAGACGCGCCCATGACACGACGACAGATCCGAGGACTGGGCGCCGCCGTGCTCGTCTCGGCCTTCCTGACGGCTTGCGGTAGCGAGGATCCTGAAGGGCCCCGTCAGCAGGCAAGCACGACAACACGATCGGCGCCCGCCGCGGCCTTCGGTGAACCCGAGACCGTCGCCGACGGCTTGGACGCGCCCTGGTCGATCGCATTCCACGGCGACACACCACTTGTCAGTGAGCGCGACAGCGCGCGAATCCTCGAACTCGACGCCGGCGGAAACAGCCGCGAGGTGGGAGTCGTCGACGGCGTCAGCCCCAGAGGTGAGGGCGGTTTACTAGGGATCGCAGTACGTGAAAACCGCCTGTACGCGTACTTCACCGCGAACGGGGAGAACCGGATCGAACGCTTCGACATCATCGGTGCTCCGGGGGAATTCGCGCTCGGGCCGGCCGAGACGATTCTCGACGGGCTCGCTTCGGCCAACTACCACAACGGTGGTCGCATCGCGTTCGGCCCGGACGGGATTCTGTACGTGACCGTCGGTGATGCCGGTAGTCGAGACAGGGCTCAGGACCTCGACTCGATGTCCGGGAAAATCCTTCGAATGACTCCGGATGGCGATGTGCCGCTGGATAATCCATTTCCGAACTCGTTTGTCTACAGCTACGGCCACCGCAACTCCCAGGGCATTGCCTGGGCAGGGGACGGCACGATGTACGCCAGCGAGTTCGGGCAGGACACCTGGGACGAGCTCAACAAGATCGAAGCAGGCGGAAACTACGGGTGGCCCGAGGTCGAAGGGATTGCGGGTGAAGACGGATTCATCGACCCGCTCCAACAATGGTCACCTGACGATGCCAGCCCCAGCGGAATCGCCATCCACGACGGCACGATCTACATCGCCAATCTTCGTGGTGAGCGACTCCGCACGGTGCCCTTGACCGATCCCGCGACCGCCGACGAGCAATTTGTCGACGAATACGGGCGCCTCCGTGATGTTGTAGTCGCACCGGACGGGGCGCTCTGGATGCTGACGAACAACACCGACGGACGCGGCGACCCCAACCCCGGTGATGACCGCATCATTCGGGTGCCGTTGCGCTGACGTCGATTTCCGGCGAACGCAGTACTTCCAGCCCGAGGAACCTCGCTGAAGCCGGTGATTCACTAATATCGTTACGACAGATGACGCGGGTACGGATCGGAGAGACAGCATGGGAACTTGGGGTTCAGGACCTTTCGACAACGACGTAGCGGGCGACCTGCTCAGCGCGGTACAGGCGGGTGACTACGATATCGACGATTACGCACGCCACCCCGACGACGGCTACCTCGATGCCGATGATGCTCAAACAGCTATTGCCGTCGCCGAGATCCTTGCGGTTGCGCACGGGGTTGCACCGGCGCCTGTGCAGCTGGCCGAGATTGATGCCGCCGGGTACGCCGGAAGCTTGAGTCCGGAGCAGAAGGCATGGGTTCTCACCGCACTCGAGCGTGCCGTCGCAGACAGCGACACGTCGGAGTTGTACGAGTTGTGGGAAGAAAACGGTCCGGAAGACCTCGCGGCTTGGCGGGCACCGATCCTGGGCAGATTGGCGAGTCTCAAAACGGTGGGATGAGTGTCACTCGTCAACAGCCCCTTGGTTACTCTGAGTTCGACGACGACAGACTCCCCTTGACGTATCGGGTGGTGTCGTCGGCGAGGATCTCAGCCAGCCCACGTTCGATGCCGTCCAGGGCCTGCGCGGCGACATCGGCCGGATCGATCTTCTGTTCGGCCGGTACGCCCGCAGCCATGTCGGTGTCCATGTATGCAACGTGCAGTGCCGAGACGGCGATTCCCCGCGGCGCCAGTTCTTCTCGAACGGCGTCGCTCATCGCCCACGCCGCAGCCTTCGATGACGCGTAAGACCCGAGCGCAGCCGGATGGAACCAGGACAGCACCGAAAGAACGTTGAGTACTGTTCCGCCTCCGTTGTTTTCGACGACCGGAGCAAACGCCCGGGTCACGGCAAGCGGGCCGTAGAAATTGACGTCCATCTCGCGGCGAACGTCATCGATGTCGCCCCCGATCAAGGGTGCCGAGGTAGAGATTCCGGCGTTGTTGACCACCAAGGTCACATCCGATGCGATTTGCGCTGCGGCGGTGATCGATTCGGCGTCCGTCACGTCCAACCTCAGGGGGATGACGCCGGGCAGATCGACAGTTTCCGGATTGCGGGCAGCCGCGTACACCTTCGCGCCGCGCTCGACGAGCCCTGCCGCCAGATGGCGGCCGAGTCCGCGATTGGCTCCGGTGACGACCGCAACCGTCTTGTTCAGGTCCATGATTCTCCCAGGGTTGTGACTGTCGGTGACATTTAGATTATGAATCAAATCTAAGTGTGGGCTAGGATAGATGTCAAGTGAAATCCAAACTGGAAGGCGTTGTGATGGGCCGCGTATCGCAGCAACAAGCGGAAGAGAACCGTCGGCGCGTCGTGGAAACCGCAGCTCGTCTGTTCCGAGAGAAGGGCACTCACCTCAGCGTCGCCGACTTGATGAAGGCGTCGGGGCTGACCCACGGTGGTTTCTACAAGCAGTTCGCGTCCAAGGACGCGCTCATCGACGAAGCGACCACCCATGCCTTCGCTGAACTGGCGCAGCTGCACGCAGCAGGTCTCGAAAGGCACGCTGGGCAGCGTGACGAGGCTCGACAAGCCCTGATCGACAACTACCTCTCCGTGGAGCATCGCGACAATCCGGCAGACGGATGTCCCGCTGCTGCACTCGCCGCCGACATGGCACGCGAGCCGGCAGACAGTGAGGCCCGTCGGGTGTATGTCGAGGGGGTCGGTGATTTTGCCAAGGCGCTCGCGGATAAGGAGCATGACGGGCTCGTGCGTCTCTCGACCATGATCGGCGCTCTGGTCCTCTCGCGAGCCACCAAGGGATCGTCCCTCTCCGAGGAAGTCCTTGTCGCTGCTCGTGAAGAGCTCACCGGGTAGTCCAGGACGATCCGCGTACGGCCCGCTGACCCGGCCATGCATACTGACTGAGGTCTCTGTCAGCGATACCTTCGATTGCTTCGAGATCTACAACTTCACTACCCGATGGCCGCAGGGAGAAGCGAGAGATGTTCACACCCAGGGAATTTGGCAAAGTCTCGGTGCTGGTACCAGAGAACGGTGGGACCGTCCCCTTCGGAAACACCGTGGTCGTGCACGGATCCGAACGCACGCTGGTGATCGACCCGTCCCTCTCCCTCGACCGAGATCCCGTGGGCGCAGACCTCGTCTTCATCAGTCACGGCCACGAGGACCACGTTGCCGGTCTCCGGCATTTTCAAGCACCGACGTACGCGCACAACCTCGACGCACCGTCGGTCGCCTCCCTTGACACGATGCTCACAAATTACGGCCTCCGCCCCGAGGAGCGAGCTGAGGTCGAACATTCAATAGCAGCGCAGTACGGCATTCCCCCGACGCACGATGACGTTTCCGGGATCGCCGACGGCCACGTCTTCGACCTCGGAGACCGCACGGCGACGGTCATTCACCTACCTGGTCACACTCCCGGACATTGTGGCCTCCTCATCGAGCCCGACGGCTTCTTCTATGTCGCCGACATCGATCTCACCTCCTTCGGCCCGATGTACGGCGACCTGGGCAGTAGCGTCGACGACTTCCTCGCCTCCATCGACCGCGCCGCGGGCATCGACGCTCGGTGGTACGGCACCTTCCATCAAAAGGGCGTCGTCGAAGGCAGCGACGAGTTCCGTCGCCGGCTGACCGCCTACCGCGACAAATTGCTCAGCCGCGAAGAAAGACTCGTCCAATTTCTCGGTGAACCAAGGCAGTTGGAAGACATCGTCGCGCATCGCCTCGTCTACCGTCCACACGTCACCGCGCCGTACGTCGATGCAGTCGAACGACGAACTGCGCAGCTGCACCTTCAGCGGCTCGTGGCGGCCGGTGCCGTTGTCACGCTCGAGGGCAACGTATTTCGGCGTACATGAATGTGTCGTGTCATCCATTGGATGTGAACAGAGCGGGCAGAAGGGTGCAATTGTGGCGAGGGTAGTTGTTGTCGGCGCGAGCCGGGGACTTGGTCGTGCATTGATCGAGGGCTTGAGGAGCGATGGTCACGACGTTGTCGGTATTTCTCGTCGGCGCCCTGACGGGTTCGACGTCTCCGAGTGGATCGAAGCAGATCTGACCGACCCTGTTGCGGCAGCGAACTCGATCGACCAGGAGCTTGTCGGAGGTGTAGACACCCTGATTTGCAACGTCGGAATCTGGGAAGGGGACGCCTTCACTTCCGATTATGTGTTCACAGATCAATCCGACGTCGAAATGCTGGAAATGATCAACGCCAACATCACCGGCACGATCCTTTTGTCGAAGCGCCTGATCCCACGGATGATCGGGCGTCCTCGGCCTCGGATTTTCTTGACCGGTTCTACCTCGGGGCTCCCGCGAAGCGGTAGGCCGGAAGTTGCGTTCGGCGCATCGAAGTCCGCGATCAACGGTATTGCCGACGCCTTGAGAGAGGGCTACCGGAAGGACCGACTCGCAGTGACGGTCCTTCACCTCGGATATCTCAACACGGAAGATCGACTCGATGTGCCCCGAGACATCGCTGCTGCCCGCGGAGATGGGTCTCTGGTTCCCGTGCACGACGTCGTGGATACCGTGCGCTCCATCTCGAATCTGTCGTCTTCGTCATCGGTTCGAGAAGTGGTCCTTACTGCCATCGACGACACACGATTCTGAACGACAGCTACCGCTTCGGTCTGTGAATCCGATTGCCGAACAGATGTATTCAGAGAATATTGCCCTCGATGAAGATGAAGGCTCCCGCCAGGTACACCAGGGTGAGCCCCGTCAGGAGCCACGCCATGTACGGCCGGATGTAGAGGCGCCGCAGACGGTGCAATCGCAGGGAGGCTCGCAAGAACGCGCCTACGGAGCCGAGTAGCAGCATGAGGCTCGGGACGAAGACGGCCAGTCGGCGATCTTTCTGTGAGCACAGCAAGGTGTCGGTACCGAAGCATTCGCCCCGCCGGGAGCCCAACCAGACGATCGCGACAACCAGTGCCGCGGTAGCCAGAACGACGGACAGGCCGTACGTCAGGGTTCGCCTGTTGATCTTTCGCTCTCGACGCTGAATTACATCTGGTGTGTCAGAACTGTCGGTCATCACACCCCCTTTCGAACATCGCACCTTACTTCGTGGATCGACGACGGGAGAGGGCGTACAGCACTACTCCGACCGCCAAGAGTAATGATGCGCGCAACCACGTTGCGGCGCTCTGCTGGGTGAGCAACGCAACGCACGTACCGAGGGCGAGGATCGGAAAGATGATCGGTGTCCGGAAATGGCTGTGTTGCACTGCGTCACGACGCAGAACCAGGACCGCGATGTTGGTGCTGATGAATACGAAAAGCAGCAGGAGTACCACCGTCTCTGCCAGGGCTGACAACGATCCGGTGACGCAGAGAGCCATGGCAACGGCTGTGGTTGCGATGATCGCCACCCAGGGGGTCCGGCGCCGCGGCAGCACGCGCGCGAATGCGCTGGGGAGCAACCCTTCCGACGCCATTCCGTAAGTCAGCCTGCTTGCCATGATCATTGTCAGCAGTGCGCCGTTGGCGACGGCTACCAGAGCGATCAGGCTGAACAGGCGAGGCGGAACACCGACGTCGGCGGCTGACACCACTGCCAGTAAGGGGCCGGAGGACGCGGCGAGCTCGTCGGCGGGCAGCACCACCGAGACAGCCAGGCCGACAAGGACATAGGCGGCGCCCGCCGTCAACAGGGCTCCGAACAGTGCGCGTGGGTAGACCTTGCTCACGTTCTTCACTTCTTCGGCGACGTTCGCCGACGTTTCGAAGCCGACGAACGAGTAGTACGCGAGGAGCGCCGCTGCCAACACGGCGAGTGCAGGCGATCGACTGTCGTCGAACTCCACGACACGGCTCAAGGTTCCGTCGCCGTGCCCGAGAACTACGCAGGCGAGGACGACAACCATGACGAGGCCGGTGACCTCCACGACTGTCATGACGACATTTGCGCGCATCGACTCCTTGATGCCTCTGGTATTGAGAAGCCCCACCAGGAGGAGGAAGACGAGCGCGGCTGGAACGGTCGGGACGTCGATGAAGGCTTTGAGATAGTCACCCGAGAATGCGAGGGCTAGTCCTGCTGCACTCGTGACACCGGCCGCCAGCATCGAGAAGCCGACGAGGAATGAGATCAGAGGTTTCCGATACGCCCGTTGGGCGAATACTGCTGCACCGCCCGCCCGCGGATATTTGGTGACCAGTTCGGCATACGACGTTGCTGTCAGCAATGCCATGACGAGCGCTACGAGCAGTGGTACCCAGACGGCTCCACCAACTTCACCGGCGATGACGCCCACCAATGCGTAGATACCGGCGCCCAGGACGTCTCCGAGGATGAACACGAAAAGGAGTGGGCCGGTTATAGCCCGAGTGAGAACGTTCTTACTGCCGCCTTCATCTCCGCCTGCGGTTTCGTCCACGTTCTCGGCACCCGCGGCGCGTCGCATATGCAAGGTTCGTCCTGTCTTCATGGTGACGTGCCGCCACCTCAGGAGCAGACATGTACCCATTGGTCGAAGTTTCAAACACGGGTCGGACGTGGATGCGTCGGCGCGTGCCGTCCCGTGCTTTCCTTGTAGGTGACTTGCCAGTAGGTGAATCGCAGAAGTAGTGACTGGAGGACGACGTGGCTGAATCGACGGTTGCCGAGGTGATGGACGAGTTGGCTGCGCTCGAGGATCCGAAGGTGCGCGCAGTGAACGAGAAGCACGGTGACGATCACGGTGTGAACCTGACAAAACTGCGGGCAGTCGCGAAGCGACTGAAGACTCAGCAAGAACTTGCACAACAACTTTGGGCGACGGGCGATACCGCAGCGAGGCTGCTTGCCCTCTTGATCTGTCGTCCGAAGGCGTTCGAGCGTGACGAGTTGGACGTCATGTTGCGTGAGGCTCGTACTCCCAAGGTGCATGACTGGCTCGTCAACTACGTGGTGAAGAAGAACCCGCACGCGGAGGATTTGCGGGTGGCCTGGACCGCCGACTCCGATCCCGTGGTTGCGAGCGCCGGTTGGGCCCTGACTACCGAGCGCGTAGCGAAGAAGCCCGAGGGCCTGGATCTTTCAGGATTGCTCGACGTCATCGAGGCAGAGATGAAGGATGCCCCTGATCGCCTGCAATGGGCGATGAACCACTGCTTGGCCCAGATCGGGATCGAACATGCCGAGTACCGGGCCCGCGCAATCGGCATTGGTGAGCGTCTGCGAGTGCTCGAGGACTACCCGACTCCCCCGAACTGCACCTCGCCGTTTGCGCCGATCTGGATCTCGGAGATGGTGCGTCGACAGAGCGAGAAGTAGGTCAGCTAGCGCGACGTTCGAAACTGCGTCCGGTATCGCTGTGGACTGGTGCCGACCAAGTCTCGGAAGCGTTCGCGGAACGTGGTGACGGCATTGAATCCGACTTGTCCCGCAACACGTTCGATGGAGTGGTCGGTGGTCTCGAGCAGAAATTGCGCTTGACGGAGCCGCGCGTGATGGAGCCACTGCAACGGCGTCGTACCGATTTGTTCCTGGAAGCGGCGGTTGAGCGTGCGGGTGCTCATCGTTGCCTTGGCTGCGATTGTCGTGATGTCGAGTTGCTCCCCGAGGTTCTCTTCCATCCAGTTCAGTAGCGGCCGAAGGGTTGTCCCGCTGGGTACGGGAGGTTCGTGGACGATGAATTGTGCTTGCCCACCGGCACGTTCGAGCGGCATCACGCTCAGCCGCGCCGTGTCGGCGGCGACCGCGGACCCGTAGTCCTGACGGACCATGTACAGACACAGGTCGAGTGCGGCCGCGGCGCCGGCGGAAGTCAGGACGTGCCCGTTGTCTACGTAGAGAACGGCGGCATCGACGTCGATGGCCGGGTGCCGGCGGGCCAACTCCGACGCAGCCGCCCAGTGCGTCGTCGCGCGAAGTCCGTCGAGCAAGCCTGTGTCGGCGAGTGTGAATGCACCGACGCACAGTGAGGCGATGCGCGTGCCGCGATCCGCGGCAGTTCTGAGGGCGTCGATGATCTCGGGGTCGATCGGCACGTCGAGATCGGCGGTGCCCGGGATGATGATCGTGCTTGCCTGGGCGAGGCGTGAGAGTCCGTGCGGTACTCGCATCGTGAACGTTCCGGTCTCCACCTCCTCGGTGAGCGCGCACACGGAGGTCCGGTACGCCGGTGCACCTGAGGGGAGCCTGCATCGTCCGAAGACTTCGAGGGGTGCCGCCAGGTCCATCGGCACCACCCCGGGCAACGCGAGAACTGCAACGTCATGCATGTCTGAAACGTAGCGTATGTGGCGCGAGATTCGGTGATCTCGTGTCTTGAAATATCCTCTCAACTGGTATTTCACGGAATGTGTGAGGTTGGCTGAAAGCCGTCGAAGGTTGGCTTTCAGCCGTCGCCATAGAGGTCAACTTCCTCCTACTGTCGTGGGAACAGCGACGTGCACAGGAGCGCGTCGCACAAAATCGGAGGTTGCAGTGCACGCGCAGATCGTGTTGTTCGACGGATTCGATCCCATGGATGTCGTGGGCCCGTACGAGGTGCTTTACGCCGGGGGTCTCGCCAGCGGTGGGGCGTTGAGCGTCGAACTCGTCAGCGCGGAGGGGCCTCGGACCGTCGTGAGCGGGAGTGGTGAACTCGCTATGACCGCCACTGCAACCCTCGATGTCGAACACGCGGATCTGATCATCGTTCCCGGAGCATCGGGTCTCTTCGAACCCAATGCGGACCAGCCGGGTTCCAGCTTGCCGGAAAGGCTCGCGGCCACAACGGAAACCGAACTGCCTGTCATGATGCGCCGTGCACTTGACGATCCTGGTGTTCTCGTTGCGACCGTCTGTGGAGGATCATTGGCGCTGGCGATGGCGGGGCTTCTCGAAGGGCGCCGCGCCGTGACGCACCATCTTGCCGTCGACGCACTGGCGGCCGGCGGTGTAATTCCGATCCAGGCGCGAATCGTCGACGACGGTGACCTGATCACCGCCGGTGGTGTGACATCCGGTCTCGACCTGGGCCTGTATCTGCTGGAACGATGCCTCGGGCCCCGGATAAGTCTCGAGGTCGAAGCGCTCTTCGACTACGAGCGTCGAGGAACGGTGTGGTCGGCCAAGGGCGCCGAGCCTGTAGTCACCTTCGCCCCGGACGCCGCGTGAATACGCTTGTGCGTACCGAAACGCGAGAAATCCCATGACCGGAATCCTGCTGTCCCTCCATGTGATTGCGGCCATTCTTGCCATCGGCCCTGTCGCTGTGGCAGCGAGTATGTTCCCGGTGGCGAGCCGCGCCGCGCTCGCCGATCCGGACAGCGCCAGTGTTGCGACGACGGGCATGCTGCATCGCATCGTTCGGGTGTACGCCACGATCGGCGTTGTCGTTCCGATGCTCGGTATCGCCACCGCCGTCAATCTCGGAGTGCTCGGTGACCTGTGGATCCTCACCTCGATCGCACTCACCGTCGTGGCCGCCGTGATACTCACCGTGGTCGTGCTTCCCGCCCAACGGCAGACAATGGCGGCGATCGAAGGAACCGGGTCCGTTGTGGACGTCGCAACGCGGCTCACCCGTCGACTGGGCACCGCGACGGGAATCTTCAATCTGCTCTGGGTCGTTGTCGTCGTGCTGATGATCTTTCGGCCAGGATCGACAACCGGCGTGTGATCCGAGGCGACATTTCACGTGTCGGAGGCAGTGACGCTTGACCTTGACACAGTGACAAGGGTTTCACTGGTCGGTGAAGGAGGTGGTTGTCGTGAACACAACCAACCACGGTGGGCAGAATGCCCACCTCGTCGACGCCGTGGCCGCAGCCGATCCCTCGGTTCGACTGCGCGCCGCGCTTGCGGTCGGCACACGCCCGGATCCTCAGTTGACGGATGCCCTGATCCATCGGTGCGCCGTCGAGCCGGACTTCTTCGTCCGCGACATGCTGACCTGGGCGTTGTGCCGCTTGCCGGCCGAAATCACGGTGCCGAGGCTGATCCGTGAGCTCGGGTCTGATGGCTCGCAAGCCCGCAGTCAGGCGCTCCACACTTTGTCCAAGATCGGCGATCCGATCGCGTGGCCCGAGGTCTCCGCGCTCGTCCACGACCAGGACGACGAGGTTGCGCGCAGTGCGTGGCGCGCGGCTGTGGCTCTCGTGCCGGCGGGAGACGAGGGCGCACTCGCGGCCGATCTGGCCACAGAACTCGGTCGGGGTGAACTGCAGATGCAGCTCAGTCTGAGCCGCGCCCTGACCGGGCTCGGCGAGGCTGTGCTCCCGGTGCTCGACGCGGCCGGTACGAGCCCGATTCCGCGTGTCCGAGCGCATGCTGATGCTACAAAGCAACTCTGGCACGATCCCGACGGTGGATTCGCTCTCTCACACGAGTTGGCGAAGCGCGTCGCGGCAATCGGACCGGACGCGTAGGAAGGGGAGACGGATGTTGATCGGCGAGGTCTCGCGGCGTTGTGGTGTCAGCACACGGATGCTGCGTCACTACGACACTTTGGGGCTGGTGAAGCCGACGGGCCGCACGTCCGGTGGCTACCGCGAGTACTCCGCTGACGACATCCGTCGCCTCTTCCACGTCGAGAGCCTGAGGACGTTGGGGCTCTCGTTGAACGAGGCCAAGCGTGCACTCGACGAATCAGACTTTGCACCGGCCGATTTGGTGGGTGAACTCATGCAACACACTCGGCAACGGATCGCGGCGGAGGAGGAATTGCTGACCAAACTCGAAAGGGTCGACGCCACCGCCCCTTCGGAGTGGGACGACGTCCTGCGCATGGTCTCGCTGTTGCGTGCACTCGAATCCGAGTTCGCCGCCCACCGCCAGCAAGCGATTCTGTCGCAGGACGCAAATGCGGCATTGCCGGTCGACGCACTCGTCGAGGCCATCCTGTCGGAGAGGGATGCCAACGTGGCGGGAGCATTGCAGTGGGCGTTGGCGAGGACCGAAGGTGCAGGCCTTGCAGGTCTGACGAAGGGGCTCGAATCGGAGGACGTCGAGGTTCGACGCCGCGCGACGTCGGCCATATCCGGGATCAACACCGAGGAAGCAACTCGGTCTCTGAAGCGAGCTCTCGATGATTCGGACGCGATAGTCCGCGCTGACGCCGCTCTCGCCCTCGGATCTCGCGGAGAGGCTGTCTCGATGCCCGCTCTCCTCGAGATGGTCGCCGACGGGCGCCGCGACGTCGAGGCAGGCGAGGTGCTCGGTCTTCTCGCGGAGCACTCACCTACAAGCGGTGAGGTCGTCGATGCCGTGCAGGCAAGACTGGACGGCACTGACGACGCCCCGACGAGGTTGCGAATTACGCAGGCGCTCGCCGAGATTCCTGGCGCTGCAGCACGCGAAGCGCTCGCCCGGATCACCCACGACGACGACAAGACGGTCGCGTCCACGGCAGCAGCGATTCTCGAGATGCGCGATCGAGGACCACGTCGGCGCGAACGACCGCGTATCGGGGACTGACAACGGCGCAGCTAGTGCGGATCACCCACGCAGAAAAGGTTTCCCACCGGATCCGCGAGAACGTCCCAGGATGATCCACCTGCCTTATGGTGCTCGAGATCGAAGTCGAGATGAAGTGTATTCCCCACGCGCGCTGCAGAATCGGTCCGACCACCACGTGGCAAGCGATGGTGATCAACGGATAGGGTTCTTACGTGGTGGATCAACGGCGACAGAGTTTGAGACGCAGGTACCTGAGCCTCGGCCTCGGCGAACTGGCTGCCGCGGCCGTATTTGCCGCTGTGGCGGTCGGTGTCGTGATGCCCCGGCTCGAAGGTTCGCAAGACTCCGCGGCGTTGTGGTCGGCGCTGGCCCCACTGCTTGTGATCCTCGTGCAAGCAGGTGTTTATTGGCTGCTTGCGCGGGGCTGGGTCGAGTTGGAGTCGATGCCGGCCCGCCTCGCAGCGCTTTACCGCGTGTTTCGGGTTCTCGATGTTCTCTTGTTGGCGATAGCTCTTCTCGGCGTTGTCATCTGGTTACCAGATCACTCCGGCGCGGCGGTGGGCGTCGTGGCGGTGTGGGCTTTCGGCGTCGTCGAGTACGTCAATTACTTCGTGGCTCGTCTCGCCTATCCGCTGCGGCGGTGGCCTTTCGAGGTCGGCAAGTGGCGGAGACCCCAACTTGTGCGCGACCTGAACTCGGCACGCTGACACCGGCAACCAAGTTGTCTTTGCTGTAACGGCAAAATTTGATGCGGGATCGGAGTGAGTTCGGAAGGATCGGTTCTGCCCATCCAGGAATGAAGCCTCTTCATCGTTCTTCGCCGAGGAAGGAGAACCGCCATGGCAACGTCGCGTCGCAGCCGCCGAGATGCCCCACCACCCCGGACAGGGAATAGCGAGGCAGCCACACTACGAGCGTTTCTCGACTACCTCCGTGATTCGATTGCCGCCAAGGTCGAGGGTGCTCCGGAACCGCAGGTGCGCACCACAATTGTTCCGTCGGGAACAACCTTGCTCGGGCTGGCCAATCATCTGACCTTTGTCGAACGGTCGATGTTCCTTGCAGAAAACGTGACGGATTGGAAAGCGACGTTTCAACCGTCATCGGAAGACAGCGTGGACGGTGTCGTCAGTCGCTATCGCGAGACGGTCGAGCGCGCCAACGCAGTTCTCGACGGATGCACAGATCTTGCTGCGGCCATCCCGCGACCGGGGGCGAAACGACCCGCTCCCAGTGTCCGCTGGGCGCTCGTGCACATGATCGAAGAGACCGGACGCCATGCCGGGCACGCTGACATCCTCCGCGAATTGATCGACGGTTCGACCGGACGCTGACGCTGCAACGTGTTCGCCGATGCTTCCGCGCTTTCATCGAGGCGAATGTCCACGGCTGATCTCTGGGCCCACGAGTACACCGTCGACAGTTCCGTCGGGAGTCGTTACTTCCCAAGGTAGTTCGGTGGCGGTCGAGGGAATGAGCCCGTCGATCCATTTGGCCACGACACCGACGACCACTTTCTCGAGTTCCACACGTGACCACTTTCGCGGTCGATGCGGAACCGGCGGTTCCCAGCCCTCCTCGCCCCAGATCACGCCGAATAGCTCTCTCTCGTCACCGATCTGCTGATTCAGACTGAATGCGTCGGGACCCTCGTATCGTGCCCAGACGCCGAATGTTCCCTCGCCGTCTTGGTCGAGCGAGACGTCGATGACGATCCCTTCGGTGCGCGGGGTTGCCGCGTTGTGGATCGCAGCCAGTCGATCGCTCACTACCCCCGACGCGGTATCGAGGACAGATCTCAATTCGTCACGGTATTCGGTAGGTTCCACGAGCTCAGCATATCGAAGGTATCACCCTGCAGGTCTTGCATCGATGAAGCTGGTTTCCTGAATTCGTCTGTAGCGGAGAAGTTTCTACCCTGAGCGACAGAGATGTCGTGCGACGAACTTTGCCAGCTTTTCGAGTGCCGTGTCGGTGGGCTCTCTCGGCTGAAATGGCAAGTCCCGCCCCCGTCCGGAGACGGGAGCGGGACTCGGGTATCAGCGAACTCGGCAGCGCGTCAGACAGCTTCCTTTGTTGCCTGCGCTGCAAGGGTGAGTGCAATGTCGACGATCATGTCTTCCTGGCCACCCACCAGACGGCGGCGGCCGGCTTCGAGAAGCAGTGTGCGAACGTCGATTCCGTAGCGCTCCGAAGCGGCCTCGGCGTGGCGCAGGAAGCTCGAGTACACGCCGGCATAGCCGAGCGTGAGGGTCTCTCGATCGACGCGGACCGGCCGATCCTGCAGCGGACGGACGATGTCGTCGGCGGCATCCTGTAAGGCGAACAGGTCGCAGCCGTGCTCCCACTCCTCGATGTTCGCGACGGCGATGAAGGCTTCGAGGGGGCAGTTACCGGCGCCGGCACCGTGACCGGCAAGCGAAGCATCGACGCGGGTGACGCCGTTCTGCACTGCGACAACGGAATTGGCAACCGAGAGCGACAGGTTCTCATGCGCGTGGATACCGATTTCGGTGCCCTCGTCGAGGATGTCGCGGTATGCGCGAACACGATCCGCGACGTCGTTCATCACCAGACGTCCACCCGAGTCGGTGACGTAGACGCAGTGCGCGCCGTAGGACTCCATCAGCTTGGCCTGCTTCGCCAGTTCTTCGGCCGGCGCCATGTGGCTCATCATCAGGAAGCCCGAGACGTCCATGCCGATCTCGCGGGCGGTTTCGATGTGCTGCGCGGAGACGTCGGCCTCGGTGCAGTGCGTGGCAACGCGAACCGAGCGAACACCGAGGTCGTAAGCGTGCTTGAGTTCACTGATCGTGCCGACACCCGGAAGCAGCAGCGTGGTGAGACGAGCGTGCTCGAGTACCTCGGCCGCTGCTTCGATCCATTCCCAGTCGGTGTTCGAGCCGGGGCCGTAGTTGAGCGAGCCGCCGGCGAGGCCGTCGCCGTGTGCAACTTCGATCGCGTCGACGCCGGCAGCATCGAGAGCTGTGACGATCCGCTTGACGTCGGTGGGTGAAATGCGGTGGCGGACAGCGTGCATGCCGTCGCGAAGGGTGACGTCCTGGACGAAGATCTTGCGGTTGCTCACTTGGTTGCTTCCTTCTGCTGGGCGATGCGCTCCGCGATCTGCATTCCGGCGGACGTCATGATGTCGAGATTGCCGGCGTACGCAGGCAGGTAGTGTGCAGCACCCTCGACCTCGAGGAACACCGACACCTGATGGGTGGGGCGATTGCCGTCGACGAGCAACGTCTCGACGGGCTGGTCGGCCGGGATCTCGGTGATCTGGACTTCCTGCTTGAGGCGGTAGCCCGGAACATAGGCGGAGACGTCGCCGACCATCTTCTCGATGGACTGACGGATCTCCTCGTGAACAGCCGGGTCCGGGGCGTCGACGAGGCAGAACACCGTGTCGCGCATGATGAGCGGCGGCTCAGCGGGGTTGAGGATGATGATGGCCTTGCCGCGGCGGGCGCCGCCGACAGCAACGATCGCCTCGGATGTGGTCTCGGTGAACTCGTCGATGTTGGCGCGCGTTCCGGGACCTGCAGACTTCGAGGCGATGGACGCGACGATCTCCGCATACGCCACCGGGACGACCCGAGAAACAGCCGCAACCATCGGGATCGTGGCCTGGCCACCACACGTCACCATGTTGACGTTGGGTGCGTCCAGGTGCTCGTCTGCGTTGACGGCCGGCACGACGTACGGGCCGATGGCGGCAGGCGTCAGGTCGATCATGCGCTTGCCGAGGGGAGCCAGCCGCGCGTTGTTGGCGACGTGAGCCTTTGCCGAGGTGGCGTCGAAGACGATCTCGATCTCGTCGAAGTTCGGCAGACCGATCAAACCCTCGACACCTTCAGCCGTGATCGGCACGTTCAGACGCGCTGCGCGGGCGAGGCCGTCCGACGCCGGGTCGATGCCGACCATCGCGCCCATCTCCAGGTAGTCGGAGTTGCGCAGCACCTTGATCATCAGATCCGTGCCGATGTTGCCCGATCCGATGATCGCGACCTTGACCTTGCTCATGCGTTGTCCTCTTCGCTGGAAAAACTGGTGGTGACGGAACCGAACCCGGAGACGGTCACGGTGACTTCGTTGCCTGCGGTGACCGGTGCCATGGGGCCGAGTGCGCCGGACAGGATCACCTGGCCTGCAGTCAGCGGCTGCCCCAACTCGCGTGCCGTGCGGGCGAGCCAGACGACTGCTTCGATCGGATCGCCCAGGCAAGCGGTTCCGACGCCGGTGGACACCTCGGTGCCGTCGACGGACATCGACATGACGACGCCGGCGGGTTCCACCTCGTCGAGGGTGCGACGTTCGGTTCCCAGGACGTACACGCCCGAGGACGCATTGTCGGCGACGGTGTCACCGAATTTGATGTCCCACGACGCGATGCGGCTGTCACAGATCTCGATCGCTGCGACGGAGTAGTCGATCGCCTCGCGCACCTGCGCACTGTCCAGCGGTCCGTCCACGAGGTCGGCACCGAGCACGAAGGCAACTTCCGCTTCGACCTTGGGCTGGATCAAACGACTCATGGGGATGGTGCCGCCGGCGGGGAACTCCATGTCGGCGTACAGAACGCCGAGGTCGGGTTGGTCGACGCCCAGCTGTTGCTGGACTGCCACCGAGGTCAGGCCGATCTTGCGGCCTACGACGACGGCACCCGCCTGCCGACGGATTTCATCGACGCGGCGCTGGACAGCGTAGGCAGCGACGAGGTCGTCGGCGCCGATCAGATCGCGCACCGGTGCGCAGGGAGTACCGCTCGCGATGGCGGCTGCGAGGCGGTCAGCAGCAGCTGAGATGTCCGTCTCGCTCGCTGTACTGGTATTCGTGGGCTGGCTCATGGCCATTACTTTCGCCGTGGCGCCGAGATTGCGCCAGGGAACTGTCTCACTCAGCGATACGCTGGGCAGGTGACTGGCGGCGCAAACCTCGACACCGTGCTCGGCAAGGCGGTGACGATCCTGCGTGCCTTCCGGGCTGACGACCACGTGTTGCCTCTCGCCACCCTGGTCCAACGGACCGGACTGCACAAGGCAACGGTGCACCGCCTGGCCAACGAACTGGTCGCGAACCGTTTACTCGACCGAATCGACGGTGGCTACCGGCTCAGCGGCGGCCTCTTCGAACTCGGCATGCTCGCCTCCCTCGAACGCAGCCTCCTGGAAATGGCGATGCCTTTCCTCCAAGACTTGTACGAGCGGACCCACGAGACAGTCCACCTGGGGGTCCGCGACGGCCACGACGTCGTATACGTCGCGAAAATCGGCGGACACCGGCAAGCCAACTCGCCGTCCCGGACCGGTGGCCGGATACCGCTGTATTGCACCGCAATCGGCAAGGCACTCCTGGCATTCTCCGACAACGAATTTCGTCGCGAGGTGCTGTCGGAACCGATGACCAGACGCACCCCGCACACGATCGTTGCGCCCGGCATTCTCAATACCCAACTGAACCGAGTGGTCGAGACCGGTATTGCGTTCGAGCGCGAGGAATCAGCGCCGGGTCTCGCGTGCGTTGCGGCGCCGGTATTCGGGACCAACGACAAACCCGTCGCCGCCATCAGTGTCACCGGTCCCACCAGTCGCTTCGTTCCCGAGAGCCAAGTGCCTTACGTTCGCGCCGCTGCCGAAGGCCTACACAGCACCATCGCTCGCCGCGAACGACTGCGGTGATCCGGCCGTCCCGGCCTGGACGAGCCCGGTCAATGCCTGCGGCAAAGGCCCCTCGTGTAAGACGCCGAGACGTTGGGTTGCGCGGGTGAGGGCGACATAGAGTTCCGACGCGCCGCGTGGGCCGTCGGCGATGATTCGCTCCGGTTCCACGACGAGCACGGCATCGAACTCCAGCCCCTTCGTTTCTGAAACAGGCACAGCGCCCGGCACGTCCGCAGGTCCGATGACGATGCTCGTACCTTCGCGCCCGGCCTCGTCCTGATTGAATTCGTCGATGGCGGAGGCTAGTTCGTCGGCGAATATTTGTCTGGACCACGGCGCGATCCCGCAGGCGCGGACGGACTCGGGTGGCTGCACGTCCGGCGCGAACTCGGCGAGCAGGGCGGCGGCGACGCTCATGATCTCGGCAGGGGTGCGGTAGTTCACCGACAGGGATCGGTAGATCCAGCGGCCGGGGACGTACGGCTCCATCATCGTCGCCCACGAGCGGGCACCTGCGGGTGAACGTCGTTGCGCGAGATCGCCTACCACCGTGAAAGACCGGTCTGGGCAACGGCGCATCAGGACTCGCCAGTCCATCTCGGACAGCTCTTGGGCCTCGTCGACCACTATATGCCGGTACGTCCAGTCTCGGTCAGCGGCAGCACGTTCGGCGAGTTCCCGGGTATCGCGTTCGACGAAACGATCCGCCAGGTCCTCGGCGTACAGCATGTCCTGGGCGAGAAGGTGATCCTCGTCGTCCATCAGATCCTCGCGGCTGATCATCATGTCCAGCACGCCCGCTGCATACGCGGCTTCGTCGCGGCGTTCACGTTCGGCACTCTGGTCGACGGGCTTGTCCCGGCCGAGCATGTCCACCAACTCGTCGAGTAACGGAACGTCCGAGACAGTCCAGGCGTCACCGTCCTGGCGAAGCAGATTCTCGTCCGCGCCTGCCGCGCGTAGTCGCGCTGGAGAAGTAAACAGCTGTGTCAGTAGCTCTTTCGGAGTCAGGATCGGCCAGAGCGTGTCGAGCGCCGCGGTAAATGCGCTGTTTTCCACCAGCTCTGCGGTCAGGTCCGTCCGCACTTGCTCCCAGGCTTCACGGTCACTGCGTGTCAACCACCCCTTGCCGATCCGCGCTATCGCCCGTTCGGTCAGCGCCCAGGTGAGGATTTCGGTGAACACAGTGCGTGCGTCGTTGTGGGGGAGTCCGCTCGAACGGGCTTCTTCTCGGGCCCACTCCGCGGTTTCGGCGTCGATCCGCACCGTGACGTCCGCCAATTCGATCAACAGTGGGTTCTCGGGCAATCGCTGATGATCGGCAATCGCTGCGCCGAGAACGTCCAGGATCTTCAGCGAACCTTTGAGCCCAGCGGCCTCCGGAGTGTCCTCGGAGGTGACGCGTAGACCGGGAACGAGATCACCGGTGGTCATGAACACCACGTCGGACTCTCCCAGCGAGGGCAGTACGCGGCCGATGTGGTTCAGGAACGCCGGGTTCGGCCCGACCACGAGAACGCCGTGACGTTCCATCCGCTCTCGCTGGGTGTAGAGCAGGTAGGCGACGCGGTGCAAGGCGACGACGGTTTTCCCGGTACCTGGGCCACCTTCGATCACCAGCACCCCGGGGTGTTCGAGTCGGACGATGTCGTCCTGTTCGGCCTGGATGGTTGCCACGATGTCCCGCATTCCCTCGCCGCGGGGTGCGTTGACTGCCGCGAGTAGGGCGGAATCGCTGTGCGTGTCGTGTTCTACGCCGTCGGGGCGCCCGAGTACCTCGTCGGTGAAATCGACCACGCGCCGACTCCGGGTGCGGAACTGACGGCGTCGACGCATGTTCTCCGGGTTGGCAGCGGTGGCAACGTAGAACGCGCGAGACGCCGGCGCCCGCCAATCGAGCAGCACCGGTTCGTAGTCGTTGTCCGCATCGAGAAGGCCGATCCGGCCGATGTAGGAGGTCTCGCCCGAAAGCGAGTCCAACCGGCCGAAACAAAGTCCGTTGTCGGCTACGTCCAGCCTTTTCACCTCTTTGGCAAGCGCGCGCACCTCGGCGTCGCGTTCCATGAGTGCTTCGCCGTTTCCGCGCAGAGCGGTGTTGTACCTGCCTTGGACTCGGGCGCGCTCCGCATCGAGGCGTGCGTAGAGCCCCTCCACATAGTTCCGCTCGGAACGCAGTTCTTCTTCGTATCCCTGGGTTGGCACGTGCCCTCACTTCCGCTGGCTGTTCCGATCCCGTAGTCGGTCGTGCGGGATCGGAAGAGCCATTCTGCGGCACTACCCGGGCCTTGCCGCAAGGCCCCCAGTGGGATATATATTGATAGTGGAAGGGAGTGTTGATCCTCCCTCACAGTTCCTGTAACAGATCCCCCAGACTGACGTACGGCTCCCAGCCTGGTCGATGTTTGGACCCTGAACGCCACGGGTACAAATCTAGTGGCCGGTGTTCCAAAATCGGTTGCCCTCATGAACTTACGTGGATCGAGGGATTGTGAAGGCGATACTGGCAACGGCCGCAAGCATCCTTCTGGTGGTTGCCTTGGCCGTTGCCATCTTGCTTTTCCTTTCCGGATCTCCGCGCGAAAGCACCTCACACGAGCTTGCCGATACGGTGCACACGATCGGCGGAAAGCCGACCACCTGCAGCGAGTTGTTCGGCGAAACGTGCAGCTTCGCTTTGCAGTCGGACTACAACCAGTGGGGACAAGACCTCGACAGTTTCGTCAATGCGGGAACTCTCGGTCCCTTCGCCCGCAGCATCGGCTTCGTGGCGGAGGCAAAGCTGAGCTTGCAAGCATGCGAGGTCAGCGCCGCAGCTGGTCGGACGATTCTCGATTTCTACACTCTCGCCGAGATCGACCACCCCACGGCAACCACCACCGATCTCTTCCCCTTCTGGAACGAGTCCCGCCAATTCCTGTGCCCGGTAAACAGTTTCTGAGAACGGTTGATCGCTACTTGAGCCCGGACTGAACAAACGCGTCGCGCACGTAGCGCTGAAGGAATAGATAGATCAGGAAGATCGGCAGGCACGCGAGTCCGGACGCCGCCATGATGGCACCCCAGTTGTTCCCCTCGGCACCGAGGAAGCTACGGATTCCGATCTGCAGCACGGAATTCGACTGACGCATGATCAGCGCGGGCCAAAGGTACTCGTTCCAGGCCGAGATGAACAGCATGATGCCGAGCGCTGCGAGAGCGGGCTTCATGTTGGGCAGCACAACCTTCCACAGCGTTGCCCACGAGTTCTGGCCGTCGATCTGGCTGGCGTCCAGCAACTCCCGTGGGAATGCCTCCATGTGCTGACGCATCAGCAAGACTCCGAAAGCCGAGCACAAGTTCGGGATCACGATGCCTGCAACGGTGTTGAGCAAGCCCATCTGGGAAATGAGAAGGTAGTTGGGGATCATCGTGACCTGAAACGGAACCAACCACGACCCGACGAAGAGCAGAAACAACGCTTGTTTGCCGAAGAAGTTCCACCGCGCGAACCCGTAGGCGGCGAGGATGGCGACGAACAGTTGGCTGACCGACATGGCTAACGCCATGGTGAAGGTGTTCACCATCATCGACGCCATCGGGATCGTGTTCCACACGTAGCGGAAGTTCTCGAGGCTGAAGGGCGAGGGGAGGGGGCTCGCCGACAGAGAATCGTCAGGGCGACGAAAGGCCGTGGCGAACAGCCAGTAGATCGGGAAAATGCTGAACACGGTCACGGCCGCGAGGACAACATGTCCGAGCACTCGCCGTGTTCGAGATCGGGACCGGACGGGTCCGTCATTGTTCTTGCTCCGGGTGTCGAGGTGTTCCACCGCCGAAGTCGCACCGGAACCATGCGTATGGCTGGGTGCATCGACCAGAACAAATGCCATGTCAGTTCCTAATTGTCGTAGAAGCTCAGTCGGTCCGACAGGCGGACGAAGATGACGGCGATGATTCCGAAGCCGACGAAGAAGAGAGTGCCTGCGGCAGCTGAAAGTCCGGCATCGAAGTTCTGGAAACCGAACTGGTACAACAGGTAATAGATGTTCGTGGACGCACCGCTCGGCCCACCCTGGGTGAGAATGTCGATCACAGGGTACGCCCACTGCGCACCCAGCAGAATCGTCATGAGGGCGAGGAAGACCAGTGTCGGGGACAGCAATGGCAGTGTTATCTTTCGGGTGATCGTCGCCTCGGATGCACCGTCGAGCGATGCTGCCGAAGCGTAGTCCGGATTGATGCCGGCCAGCCCAGCCGAGATGACCAGGACTCCGAACCCGAGCATTTGCCAGCCGACGATCACGACCACACCGAGGAGCGCGAACTTCGGATCACGAAAGATGTTGCCCATCTCTATTCCCCACGTCGCGGCCACCCGTGGGATGGCGCCGCCGTCGGGGTTGAAGAGCCAGCGCCACACGGCACTGCCGGCGATCGGCGTCACGAGAAAGGGCACAAAGATGAGAGCTTGATAGATGGTCTTGGAACGTCCGGAGATCCGCTTGGACACCATTGCGATGACGATGGGCAGCAACAGCGAGAACAGCATGAAAGCGAGTGTGTAGACCACGGTGTTCCGTAGTGCCTGGTGCAGCTCGGGCAATGAGAGCACCCGAGTGTAATTGTCCAGCCCTACAGCTACTTTGGGAGTAGTTAGTACCATGTTCCACTTGTAGAAGGAAAGATTGACAGTCTCGCCGAGCGGTTTGTAGATCCAGACGATCAACAGCACCACTGCAGGCAACAGGTACAGGTACGGCACCAAGGTTCGGGGCATCCACCCGGAACGGGCCGGGCGCGCCGCTACGGCACGCTCCGGCCCGCCGGTACTTGGAACTTCGACAAACATATTCGAGACTCAATTCACCAGTGCAGTAGCGGAATTGGAAGCATCGCTGGCGGGGACCAGTTTGGCTATAGCCTCTGCGAGGTACTCGGCGCTCATTTCGTACACAGTGGCAGACTCCTCGACCGGAACTACCGTGTGCAGAACGCGATCTCGGAAGACATGGACCATGTTGAACGCCTGAGCGCCGTCGCGGCCGCGCATGCTGCCCTTGTCCGTGAGAAGGTCCTGTGTGTAGCAGGTGGCAGAGGCAACCGAGACGGGAATTCCGGCGAACGTGCAGGTGGTCGAGTAGTGCAGATGGCCACCGAGAATGCCGCGGACATCCGTTCCCTCGAGCACCGTGGCAAGTTTGCTCTGTTCCTTGAGTTCCACCAAAGTGAGCACGTCCAGAACCGACGGGACTGGCGGATGGTGCAGTGCCAGAAGAGTGCCGTGTGGAGCCGGTACGGCAAGGACCTCTTTGAGCCAAGCGAGCTGTTCGTCGGTGATCAGGCCGTGATGGCTTCCGGGAACAGTGCTGTCCAACACGATGATCCGGAGGCCGTTCACGTCGACCACGGAGTCGACGGACTCCTGCGTCGGAGCGGAATCCAGCAGCCCGCTTCTGAACGCCGGGCGTGCGTCGTGATTTCCCATGACCCAAATCACCTTTGCGCCAAGCCGTTCAGCCGCCGGCTCGACGATTCGGCGCAGTCGGACGTACGCCTCGGGCTCTCCCACGTCGGCCAGATCGCCGGTGAAGACAATAGCCTCGGGGCGCTGGCCGGCCCGCTCCAGTCGCTCGAAGATGCGTGCCAAGTTGGCATCGCTGTCCACGGAATCGTGGAGAAGATCTCCGTCGGTGACAAAGTGCGTGTCGCTGAGGTGCAGGATGTAGTGATCGGGTTCGCCGTACTGGGACATGAAATTCTCCTTCAAGTGTGTGTCAGTTGACCAGTGCAAGATGTAGGCGGTCGAGTTCTTCGGAGCTCAATCCGTGGGCAAGAAGGTATTCGGAGGCACTTCCGTACGAGTCGTCGATGGATTGCAGGCTTGCCCGCATGAGCGCAGCCGGGCTTGCTCCGACGAGCTGGGCGAGGTTCTCCCCGTCGCCGATGCCGTATTCGCGCATCTTGACGGCCATGGCCGATGCCCACTCGCCGGCCAACATGACCTCGGAGAGCGAATAGTCTGCGACGATGTCGCGGTAGTCAACGCCGACCGCTGCAAGAGCGAGAGCAACGACGAGGCCGGTACGGTCTTTGCCTGCCGTGCAGTGCACGAGTACTGCGCTGTCGTCGGACTCCGCGATGGCGCGCACCGCGCGAACCAGCCGGACTCCGCATTGGTCGATGACCTTCGCGTAGATCGCTGCGAGGTCCAAACTTGTCTCTCGAGAGTTTATTTCGCTCTCGAAGATGGGAAGGTGGAATTGCTGGAGGTCCAGCCCTCCGAGAGCGTTCGGTGCTGTGTCCAACTCTTCCTGTTCGCGCAGGTCGATGACGAAGGCCAGCCCGCGCGCTCGGAGAATCTCGCGGTCAGCTTGATCGAGTCGATGAAGAGCGTCCGCACGAAAGAGCTTGTTCCACTTGGTGCTGAGGCCGTCGCGGGTAGCGTATCCGCCCACGTCGCGAAAGTTGTAGGTACCGTTCAGATCGAGCCGACGATTGGCCCGCTGAACCGGAAGAGCTGTAGTCATAGTTTGTTCCCGATTCGGAAGTGATGTTCGCTGGAATTGGAATGGACCGTGTCAGCCGATCAAGTCCTGAGCCCGTTGCTGCGCGGCTTGCATGGTCGACTTCGGGTCCTTGCCGTAGAACACGGATTCCTCGATGGCTTGCGCGAGAATGTCGTCGACCTGGACATAGCTGTTACCGGGGTACGACTGCCACGGCTGAAGCGAGTCGAGTTGCTTGAGGTTGGGCGCCAGTAGCGGATTGCTGTCGGCCCATGGCTTGAGTGCAGCGGGATCCTGTGTCAGCGAAGAGCGGAGAGGCAGGTATCCGATCTTGGTGGAGATCTGTGTGTATGCGTGATCGCTGGTCATGAATTTGATCAGTTCCCAAGCAGCGCGAGCCTTTGCCGGGTCTTGCGAGAAGACGGAGAGGACCGAACCTGAGTTGGTGGGAACCGCTGCCTGCCCGTCGAAGGCAGGTAGCGCGGTAGCGCGCAGATCCCAACCAGCCTTGGCCGCAGAACTGACAAACATGCCTTGCAGCGCAGACGTGTTGAGATCGATCGCGATGTCGCCCTTTGCGAAGGCTTCGTACTGTGTTGCCGAATCAGCGTTCACCAAGACTCCGTCCTCGTAGAGTCCACGAAGCATGGTGACTGCCGAGACCGAGGCAGGCTCGCCGAATTCGATGGTCTTGCGATCTTCGGACAGCACACCCCCACCGGCCGATTTGAAGAGTGCCTGCATGCACCAGCTGCCACCCTTGACCGAACAGCTCACTCCCAGCGACGGCTTTCCTGTCTTGGCGGTCACTGCCTTGGCGGCAGCGGCAACCTTGTCCCAGGTGGAGAGATCGGTGTCTGCCGGGAGCCCGGCCTCGGTCAGCGCGGTGGAGTTGTAGAACAATGTCGGGGTGGAGAACACATACGGAACGCCGTAGGTTTCCCCATTCCAGTCGCCGAGTGTTGCAGCTCTGGAGTGGAAGGGATGGTCGCCGCCGAAGTTTTCCTGGACTGCGTCCTTGCCGACCAGTTCGTCGAGATTTCTTGCTTTCAGTGCGGTGACGGCGAAATCAAGTGTGTCGAAGGTCAATTGAGCGACATCGGGTGGCGAACCGGCGAGCATCTGTGTTTGCACGCTGCTCGCGGTGCCGGAACCGGCCGCACCACCGCTCTGCGGCGGCTGAGCTTTGACGTGAATGTTCGGGTGGGCGGCCTCGAAGTCGGAGATGAGACCGGTGATGGTGTCTGTCCACAAACCTGCCTGGGCAAGGTTGTAGGACTCGAAGACGATGTCGACCTGCTGATTCGGGTCGAGTTCCGGTACCTGTACTGCGGAATCGGAGCCGCCGGTGGTGGCACCTCCCGTGGCGCATCCGGCAAGGGCGAGGGATGCCGCCAAAGCTGTGGCGATCTTCCATCGTGTTTTGCGCATGACAATTCTCCTGGTGGTGAAATGCAGTGTCAGAGGACGAGTTGAAGGTTCAGCTGAGAACGGATGAGTCGAGATCCAATGTTGCTGGTATGTCCAGCCATTCGAGTCTTCGTCCGCTGGATCGGTCGAAGAGATGAAGATGACGCAGTTCGGCGGACAGCACCGCGGGTTGACCCTCGTGAAGTGCGATCGGTCGCGGAGCGCGCACGCAGATCGTGGTCGACCCGACCATGCAGTAGGCCACCTGCTCGCTTCCGAGATTCTCGACAGAAGTGACGTCGACGGTGATACGCGCACCGGTCTCGGAATCTGCGCCCGGATGTAACGGTGTGAGGTGTTCGGGACGAATGCCGAGCACGACGTCGCGGGAATCGGACTCCCCTGGCCAAAGTGAGGCTTCGATTCCTTCTGCCGACACCCTCACTCGCCCGCCAATCGAGAATGCCCTCGCATCAACAAGATTCATGGCGGGACTGCCCAGGAATCCTGCGACGAACACCGATGCCGGACGATCGTAGACATCCTCAGGGGTGCCGAGTTGCTCGAGTCTGCCGTGGTTGAGCAGTGCGATACGCGTCGCCATTGTCATCGCCTCGACCTGGTCGTGGGTGACGTAGACGAAGGTGGCGCCCAATCGTCGGTGGAGGTCGGTGAGCTCACGACGGGTGGCCGTTCTGAGCTTCGCGTCGAGATTCGACAGAGGTTCGTCCATCAAGAACGCCTTGGGATTTCGAACGATCGCGCGTCCCACTGCCACTCGCTGGCGCTGGCCACCCGACAATTCCTTCGGCTTGCGTTCCAGCAGATGTGCGATCTCGAGCTGCTGTGCTACCTCCTCGACACGCGCTACTGCGGAGGCTTTGTCGATCTTCTTCACCTTCAGGGGGAATCCGAGGTTCTTGGCCACGGAGAGGTGTGGGTAGAGCGCATAGTTCTGGAACACCATGGCGACGTCGCGTCGACGCGCGGGAGCGGTGGTGATGTCTTCGTCGTCGAGCAATATCCGGCCGCTGGTCGGTTCCAGCAGGCCGGCGAGCATTCTCAGCAGTGTCGTCTTGCCGCAGCCGCTGGGGCCGAGGAGGACCAGGAAATCGCCGTCACGAACATCGATGTCGATGTTGTCGACTGCGGTGACATCTGCGAACTTCCGACTCAGATTCTCTATTCGAATCCTGCCCATTGGCTTCTCCCGATGAAATGACGTTACCCAATCGCATCGAATTGGGGATTTTCGTTACATCGGAAGTTAGCCAGTCGAAGATGAACGGTGATCGAACGCCGTCGTAAATGTCCGTAATTCTCAGGGCAACTATTCGGGCCGGAACGTATGGAAGATCCGAATTTCAGCTAGTGGAAACGTGATTGAGGATTCCGATCACATGCTCGAGAGTCTGGGCGGCAGCTTCCGCCGACCCGCCGCGTCGTTCACTGACGGCGATCTGCAGGCCGATCAGAAAGGTCAGCTGGATGACGGTCGCCGAAGCTCCGTGCGCGCCCCACGGCCCGGTTCCGCCACCGAGAACCAGGCCCATGTCGGCCAGTTCCACCAGTGGGGACCGTGCGTATCCGGTCACGCCGATGACGATAGCGCCGGCTTCTTTCGCGGCGTGGGCGGGCTGGAGGGTCAACGAGTTGAGTCCACTGTCACTGATCGCGAGACAGACGTCTCGCGAGGTGAGGTGGCGAGCTGTCAGTTGCTGCATCACCGCATCGGTGGGTGCTTCCGCGGTCCGTCCGTTCAGGATGAACCGAACAGCCACTGCAGATGCAGATGGCCCGGATACCCCGTTTCCCACGACGAGCACGCGGTCGGCGTCGGCGATGGCCTCTACCGCCTGGTCGAAAGCCTCGCGATCCAGTGGTGTGAGTGCTCCGCCGAGATCGGCAGCCACTTCGCCGAATACCGCTTGCATCAGCCCGATGCTGTCCTTGGTGTGCGAAGCATCCTGCACGCGGGATTCGGATGCGCCGAGGTCTCTGAGCAGGAGCATGCGCAGATGCTGAAAGCCCTTGAATCCGAGATTCTGACACGCTCGAATAACCGTTGCTGTCGACGTAGACGCGTGCTCGGCCACATCTGCCGCCGACCACCAGGCGAACTCTTTGGGCCGGGCTATGCAGATGTCGGCGACGCGTCGCTCGCTCGGGGCCAGGTTGGGCGCAAGCGCGCGAATCGTGGACAGCGTTCCGCCCACGGGGGGATCGGTCTGTAACTGGCTCATGTGCACTGAATAACACACGAGAGTGAACGGCACTCCCCTCGGCGGTCGCTACCCGTACGCGTTGTGGCGTGTCGGTGCACGGATGTTTATGCGAATTTCGACGGGGTAGGGCCTTCTGTGTGGGAGTCCTGCCTGTGTGGGAACCCTGAGCGAGAATCCGAAACGTATTGGAGGGTCAACGTGCCAGATGACAAGAGCGGTCCCAGCGAGGGAATCAAAGGCGTAGTAGAGGACGTCAAGGGTAAGGCCAAGGAAGCCGTTGGTGCGGTTTCCGGAAACGACAGTTTGACCCGAGAGGGCCGCGCCCAGCAGGACAAGGCCGAAAGCCAGCGAGAAGCCGCGAAGAAAGAGGCGGAAGCCGAGAAGGCTCGCGCCGAAGCGGCCGCAGACGAAGCGCGACAGAAGTCCGAGCAATAGCCCTGACGCACTCGTCACCCTCGGCCTGGGATTGATCCCAGCCCGAGGGTGAGTCGTGGCTCCGCGTTCAGTTTGAAATCTCTACTTACTTAGGGCGTAACAAGATTCGTGCGCCCAGCATGACGATCAAGAGGAGCTGTTCGATGCCTTCATCTCAGTCCGTCCCAGGTGCACCGGCCCCGAAAGCGCCGGACCTGAAAGAACCGGTCAAGCCTCGACAGCCGTTGCCGCCCAAGGACGACCAGCGGCAGCCGGAGGTGCGTACCGTCGCGGGTGCCGAAGAGAAGGTGAAGGGAAATGGACGTGGCCAGCGGGGGGAGTACCTCACCACCGCCACCGGTACACGGCTTTACGAGACCGACCACTCACTGACCGCAGGCGAGCGGGGCCCGACTCTTCTGCAGGATCACCATCTGCGCGAGAAGATCACACACTTCGATCACGAGCGAATTCCGGAGCGTGTCGTCCACGCCCGCGGGGCGGCCGCGCACGGCACGTTCCTGGCGAATGGCGCAGCCGAAAACATCTGTAAAGCCTCGTTGTTCGCTTCAGGTGCCAGAACCCCGGTATTCGTACGCTTCTCGACAGTTCTGGGTTCACGCGGTTCGGCGGATACCGTCCGAGACACACGCGGCTTCGCCACCAAGTTCTACACCGACGAAGGTGTATTCGATTTGGTGGGCAACAACATCCCGGTGTTCTTCATCCAGGACGGAATCAAGTTCCCGGACATCATCCATGCCGCGAAACCCCACCCGGACCGGGAGATTCCGCAGGCGCAGAGCGCGCACGACACGTTCTGGGATTTCGTGTCGCTGCACACCGAAGCCACCGCGCACACATTGTGGAACATGTCCGATCGAGGCATCCCGCGCTCCTATCGCATGATGGAGGGCTTCGGCATTCACACGTTCAGGCTCGTGAATGCCGACGGCGAGACGAATCTGGTGAAATTCCACTGGAAGCCGGCCGCCGGAGTGCATTCACTCGTGTGGGAGGAAGCGCAGATCGCCGGCGGTGTGGATCCGGATTTCCATCGACGCGATCTTGCCGACGCCATCGAGGCGGGCGCATATCCGTCCTGGGATCTGGGCGTGCAGGTGTTCCCTGATACCGAAGACGAAATGTTCGAAGGCATAGATCTATTGGATCCCACCAAGATCGTGCCCGAAGAACTCGCGCCGGTTCAGGTCATCGGAACGATGACACTCGACGCCAATCCGACGAACTTTTTCGCCGAGACCGAGCAGGTCGCATTCCACCCGGGCCACTTGGTTCCGGGCGTCGACATCACCAACGATCGTCTCCTGCAGGCGCGTTTGTTCTCGTACCTCGACACCCAGATCACGCGACTCGGTGGCCCCAACTTCGACCAGATTCCGATCAACCGTCCTCACGCGCCTGTCAACGACATGCTTCGCGACGGCTTCCATCAGGACGGCGTGCATACCGGAGTCGCTCCGTACCATCCCAATTCGTTGGACGGTGGGTGCCCGTTCATGGCCTCGGCGGACAGCGCGGCCTATATCGAGGTGCCTGAGGAAGTTTCAGGGCGAAAGGGGAGGCAGGCGCCGGCATCGTTCGACGATCACTTCTCGCAAGCTCGACTCTTCTACCGCAGTCTCTCCCCAGTCGAACAGGAGCACGTTGCGCAGGCGTATACCTTCGAATTGGGCAAGTGCTACGAGGAGAACATCAAGACCCGGAATCTGGGAATCTTGGCGAACATCGACGCGGGTCTCGTGTCGATTGTCGCAGGGGGGCTCGGCCTTCCGGTTCCCGAACCGACGGAGCCGTTGAGTGATCCGGAGCTCAGCCCTGCACTGTCCCAGGTTGGCGCGGAATGGCCCGTCGACGGAAGGATCATCGCGCTACTGGTCGACGAGAACTCCGATCTCGACACCGTGGTCGCCATTCGAGACAAGATCTTCGACGCCGGCATGGTGCCGCTGATCCTCGGCCCGCACGGCGGAACCATCGGGGACGGTGACGACGCGGTGACGGTGCAGCGAACGTACCTCACGGCTCGTTCGATCGAATTCGATGCAATCCTGCTGAGCGGCGACGTTTCTCGGATCGGCGAGGGCAAGTTGGATCCACGGGTGGAGACTCTGCTGAACGAAATGTATCGTCACAGCAAGGCAATTGGTGGTTGGGGTGAGAGCATGAGTGCGCTGGCTGCCGCCGGTATCGACGAGTCTGCATTGGGAGTCGTCGTCGATGCTGACGCGGAAGGAGCCCTCGCCTCACTCGCTCAGCTTCTGAAGACGCACCGCGTGTGGGGGCGTTTCGAGGTGCCGCCCACATCCTGAGTGCCGGCGTACGTTCGAACTTGCGGTGTGGCCGAACTGCCAACTCGGCCACACCGCAAGTTCGGCCACACCGTCGGAGTGAAGACACGAGTGAAGGGACGAAACAGTGGCTCGCAAGGACTCACAACCTCAACTCAAGGATCAAGAACTCTACGAAGAGCTACGTGAGAAGGGTGATTCCAAGGAGAAGGCGGCTCGAATCTCCAATGCGGCCGCCAATCGAGGGCGGTCGACTGTCGCCAAGTCCGGCGGACAATCTTCGCCGTACGAGGAGTGGACGGTCGACGATCTGAAGAAACGCGCCAAGGAACTCGATCTGCACGGGTACTCGAAACTGAACAAGGGTGAGCTGATCGAGAAACTCCGCGATCACTGAGCCGGATTCTGCTCGAGTTGTATTCTGCTTGTGCAGAATACAACTCGAGCGTTCGGTTCAGTGCCCTTCTTGATCGAAGAGTTCCTGACCTTCCAGTCGCTTGACCCGACGGTGTTCCATCAAGATGGCCAGTGTTCCGACGACGAAGGACACGACGCACACCGCGCCGGCGATGACTGCCCATCCGCGAAATCCGTAACCTGCTGCCACCAAGGTCAATCCGAGTGTTGCCAGACCCAGCCCGATCAGCAGGTATCCGGGATAGTTGCGCCCGTCGCTGATTGCCTCCCCGACGTGCGATCGATTGGTATGTTCGTCATCTACCGGTGAACTCCCGCTCATGTTGGTCACGGCGCACTCCATCCTTCGCTCATGAAGACTTGCGATTCTTCGCTCGTCGTCGGTTCACAGGGCAACTACCCGATCAATGGGTGAATGAAACGGATGGAGTAGTGCCGAAGCGCGGAGAAAGCCGTACGCTCGAAGTATCGGGTGTGGAGGAAAACCGGTGCGAGGAAGGCCTATGAATGGGAAGTCGACTCCTGACCTATTCTCGGTAGGTACACCGACTCTCGGTGTCGAGGAGGAGTTTTTGCTCTGTGATCCGCAGACTGGGCGTCCCAGTCTGCGCAACTCCGAGGTTGCTGCTGCCGGGCGAGAACTCGGTATCTCGTTGCAACTCGAACTCACACGTTGTCAGGTGGAGACTTCCACTTCGATCGGCAACCACATTCGTGACCTTCGTGATCAACTCTGTGAGTCTCGTGCCCTCACCGCCGATGCCGCTGCCCGCGTGGGATGTCAACTCATCGCTGTCGGAACGCCTTTCTACGATCCACCGGTCGACGAGATCACGCAGAAGTCGCGGTACCAACGGATGGCCGGTCAATTCGGTGCAATCACCGAAGGTGTGATGTGCGGTTGCCACATTCACGTGGGCGTCGAAGATCGAGAACGATCGGTCCAGATCATCAATCATCTGCGTCCATGGTTACCAACCTTGTTGGCATTGACGGCGAACTCGCCGATCAGCGGGGGACGCGATACCGGTTATGCGAGTTGGCGTTACGTTCTGTTCGGCAGATGGCCCAGTTCGGGTCCGCCGCCCTTCTTCGAGTCCGTGGGGCACTACGAAGATGCCGTTGCAGCGATGCTGGAGACAGGGGTCATCCTCGATCCGCACATGGTCTATTGGGACGTGCGCATGTCGGATCACCTTCCCACCGTGGAGATTCGGATCAGCGACGTGCCCGCCACCGTGGAGGAGACGATGACTCTGGCCACACTGGTGCAGGCACTCGTCGGCACCGCATCCGCTGCGATCACCAAAGGTGAGGTTGCGCCTGCCGTCGATCAGGAGCTACTCCGCGCGGCTTGCTGGCGTGCAGCACGCGACGGACTCGACGGCAGGTCGCTGGACGTGGAATCCCTGCGCTTGCTGACTGCACACCAGGCGGTTCGGCGGTTGGTGGATCATGTCGAACCTGCTCTGACCGCATTCGGAGAGTTCGAGCAGGTCACGGCTTCCTTGGACAAGGTCTTCAGCAACGGAAACGGGGCGATCGTGCAGCGCCGGCAACTCGCACGCCGGTCACGGGTGGCCGATGTGATCGACGAGTGCGCCCGACGCACTTTCGAAGGGTGCAGTTCACAAGGTGGCAGTGAGCTGTAGGGCACGGTTGGAATTGGCATTCCAAGACTTCCAATTTCTTATCGAGGTCACCGATCGGACAGCAGGAGGAGCAACATATGAATGGCGATCCACGACCCGAGCTTCCGTCGGACAAGGATCTCGACGATATGTGCAGGCAGTTGGCCGCAGTAGTAGAGGAACACGGTCTGTCGGTGGCGACGGCGGAATCGTTGACCGCCGGGAACATCGCCGCACATCTAGGAAAGGCGCCGAACGCCGGTTCCTGGTTTTGTGGCGGGATCGTCGCATATACCCGAGCGGTCAAGCATTCCGTTCTTCATGTTCCTGACGGCCCAGTCGTCTGCGAGGACGCTGCTCGGGTCATGGCACGCAGCACTGCCACACTGTTCGGCGCGACGTTGGCACTGGCCGTCACCGGCGAAGCCGGTCCGGATACCCAGGAGAACGTCCCACCGGGAACTGTGTGGTTCGGAGTCGTCGACCATGGGACCGCTGAAACAGAGAAACAGGTTTTCTCAGGTGACCCCGAAGCTGTCCTGGGAGCAACCGTCGAGCATGCGATCCATCTACTTTTGCGTCACGCGTCGGGTCGTCGCACACCAAGTTCGACAGGCGTGGTGTAGTCGAGAATTCAACTGTTCGAACGATTCTTGTGATGTCCCTTGTGTTTCGCAGGAGCCTGAGCAGTAGGAATCAGACGGCCGTCGGCCGCGTATTTCTCGACTACGAGGTGCTTGCTGACGCCTCGATTGGCATCCACGGCGCACGCGATTGCTTCCTTGTCGGAGTCGAAAGGTTCCTCGGTCGAGGAGCCGTCGGGCATCGTGATCTTGTACCGATCCATACATCGACTATTGCGGGTAGATCCGCCTCCGGCAACCGTCCTCACACAAAGGGCTAGGGATTCCTGGCCTGATTACAGTTCGGACTGGCGTACGAAGTCGCTCTGTGCGTGGGTGCCCCAAATTTCGGAGGACTGAGTCTCGGGTTCGCTGTCCAGCTTTCGAACTTCGTGAATGAATTCCACTCCGTTCAGTTCGTCGGACGGAACCGACAGAAGCTTGCATGTGGTGCTGACGAAGAATCGCTGGACATCTTCCAACTCGAGACGCCCACCGGGCCGGTACCAGTGCGCAACCCCGGTGCACATCTCCAGTATCGCGAGTCGGCTCAATGCCAGATCTTCGATGTCGAAGGCGCCCACGCGTTGTCCGCGTTCGAGGATCTGTCCGAATAGAAGCTCGTACTCGTCGCGCAGCGTCTGCAACTCGATGCGGTTGTCTCCGGTCAATCCGCGCATCTCGTACTCGGCGACGCGGGCAGTCAGTTGGTTGACAGCGGTAATGCCGACGTGCGACGACACCAGGCCGGCGAGTTGGACCACGGGATCGGCGCTGCGGCGCATCGCCCGCTCTCCCGACTGTGTCAGCTCGTCGAGGCACGACCGAATGATCGAGGCCAACAGTGACTCTTTGCTGCCGACGTAGTGATAGAGCGTTGCCGAGTTGATGCCGGCTTCTGCTCCGAGTTCACGAATGCCGGTAGCGGCGAACCCTTTCGTCGCGAACAGCGTGACTGCCGCCCGTTGAACGCGCCCCAGGTCCATGATCCTCATTTCGGTTGGTTGCCCAATCATGCTAGCATCGTCGCCGAAATCGACTGACCGTCAATCAATTGATTGATAGCTACCTGTGTACTGGCAAAATGCATTTCGATTCATCAATCGATCGATTGAAAAATGCTTGACTGTGCGTTGGGTCACTGCATAGTGTTCTTGTCGAGCCTCCCCCTCGGTGCGCGAGCTAACAGGGCACTCCATACAAGGAGCAATGACATGAACGACGCGAATCCCCCATCTCCCGCAACTGTCGACAGGCCTGCCCTGCGGCGTGTAGCCGGATCAGTTCTGGTCGGCACCACGATCGAGTGGTACGACTTTCAGATCTACGGCGCCTCCGCAGCTTTGGTCTTTGCGCCGCTGTTCTTTTCGGGCGCAGATCCCGCGCTGGCGACGATTCTCTCCTTCGCTACCTTTGCGGTCGGCTTTCTGGCGCGGCCACTCGGCGGTGTTGTGATGGGCCACTTCGGTGACCGCATCGGACGCAAGAAGGTTTTGGTGCTTGCACTTCTCTTGATGGGAGCTGCAACATTCCTGGTCGGCGTCCTTCCGACGTCTTCCCAGATCGGTGTGTGGGCCCCGATTCTTCTCGTTGTGTTGAGGCTGATTCAAGGATTCGGCGTCGGCGGCGAGTGGGGCGGTGCAGTTTTGACTGCTGTGGAGTACGCACCCAAGAATCGCCGCGGCTTCTACGGCAGCATGCCGCAGGTGGGTGTGCCCGCCGGCCTTCTGCTGGCGACGGCCGTCATGTTCGGCACCAAGGCGCTCACCGGAGACCAATTCCTGGTGTGGGGATGGCGAATTCCGTTCCTGCTGAGTATCGCTTTGGTTGCAGTGGGGCTGTACATTCGCACGACGTTGGAAGAGACTCCGGCATTCGCTCGCGTGAAGCAGCAGAACACCGCGGTCAAGATCCCGATGGTCGACGCGTTCAAGAACTATCCTCGCCAGATCATTCTTGCCGCAGGTTCGATGATCAGCACCGGCGCCTACTTCTACATCCTGAACACCTACAGCCTGACGTACGCCGATCAATTCGATCTGCTGTCCGGAAACCTCATGCTCGGCGCGGTCATGGTCTCCGCCCTCGTTGCCGTCATCTTCATTCCGATCTTCGGTCAACTGTCCGAAAAATTCGGACGACGCCGGATCCTGATGGTCGGCATCACCGGCATGGGTCTGTGGGTCTTCGTTGCATTCGCCGCGATAGATACCGGCAACTTCTGGATCACCACCGGCGCATTGGCGGTCGGCGCCTTCATGCTCAGCATCTCGTACGGGCCGCAGGCGACGTTCATCGCCGAATTGTTCGACGCCCGGGTGCGCTACAGCGCGGCCTCGATCGCTTTCCAGATCGGTGTGCTCTTGGGTGGAGCAATCGCGCCGATGGTCGCGGCCATGTTGGTTCGCGCGACAGGTGGATCGTTCGCGGTGGCTGTGTATATCGCTGCCCTGTCGGTTATTTCGCTGATCAGCGTCTACTTCGTCCGTGACACCGACCTCGACGAAGGAAGCCGCGACATGTACATCGATGACAACGGGGCCTATCTACCGCCGGTCGATCAACGCTCAACGGTTGTCAACTAATAGAGGAAACTTCAATGATCACAAAGAGTTTCGAAGAGATCTCTGTCGGAGACATTGCGGTAACGGACCCGCGGGTCGTCACCGAAGACTATGTGCGAAGTTTCGCCGACCTCACCTGGGATCGCCATCCTCTTCACCTCGACCCCGACTACGCACAGCAGACGCGCTTCGGTCGCCAGATTGCCCACGGTGCTCTCATGCTGTCCACCTTGCTCGGCCTGGTGGAGTTGGATCCCCGTTACCTCCAGTGCTTCTACGGACTTGACCACGTCAGGTTCCACCGGCCGACCTACCTCGGCGACTCGGTGCATGCGGTGTCGGAAGTGCTGTCGGTTCGCCCTCGCTCGGACGGTGAGACCGCGATCGTGACATCGAAAGGCTCACTCGTCAACCAAGACGGAGACCTTGTTTTCTCCGGCGAATTCTCTTTCCTGGTAGGCGAGACCCATTCCCTCGACCTCGAAGTGGGTGCTCGGTGAGTTCTCGGCCGCATATGTCATGGTGGCAGGATCTCGAAGCGGAACACTTCGAATGGACTGTGCCAGAGCAATTCAACATCGCGCACGCCTGTGTCGATGTGCAGAATCCCGATGATCTAGCCCTCGTCGTAGACACCGGTGGACACTGGAGTCGGTACACCTTCGGTGAAGTCGCCACGACAAGCCGTAAGTTCGCAACCGTGCTTGCGGATCTCGGCCTTGTCTCAGGGGATCGCGTCGGTGTGATGGTCCCACAGGGGATCGAGGTTCTCGCGACACATCTGGGCGCCTTCCGATCCGGAATGGTCACCGTTCCGCTATCGGTCAAGTTCGGGTCGGATGCGGTCGTTCATCGAATGCGTGACTCGGGAGCGAAAGTGCTTGTGGTCGACAAGGACTGTTACGAACGAGTTGCCGACGGAATAGGTGAGATACCCGGCATCGAAGCCGTCATCGTTGTCGGAAAGACGGATCAGCCCTCCGATTCGACCCCCGTTCGACTTCTCGATTTCCACAGCCTCGTCGACAGTGCCGCAGAAAGCGCGGAATTGGCGGCGACGGGCCCCGATTCACACGCCATCATCATCTATACCTCGGGAACGACGGGGAATCCGAAAGGCGCCCTCCACGGGCACCGAATTCTCTTGGCGCACATGCCCGGTATGCGGACGGCATTCGACAATGCGCCGCAGCGGGGAGACGTCTTCTGGACGCCGGCAGACTGGGCCTGGATCGGCGGTCTGTTCGACGTTCTGTTTCCAGCCCTTGCGTTGGGGTGCCCCGTTGTTGCGACGCCCGACAAATTCACACCGGCGCGTGCGGTCGAGATTCTGAGCCGTCACAAAGTAACGGGTGCCTTCATTCCTCCGACTGCGCTCAAGCAGATGCGGAGTATCGGCGTCGACGGCACCGCTGCGCGTGGTATTCGGCTGCGAGCATTGGGAACTGGTGGTGAAGCCCTCGGTGACGCATTGCAGGCGTGGGTTGCAAACACACTCGGCGTAGCTGTCAACGAGTTCTACGGGCAGACGGAAATGAATCTGACCATCGGCACTTCGCGTTCGAAGTGGACGCCCGTGAGCGGCTCGATGGGTCGCGCTTTTCCTGGCTTCGACGTCACCCTCCTCGATCCGCTCGGCGAGCCGGTAGCGGTGGGGCAGGTAGGCGAGATCTGTGTGAAGGCAGGCAACCCCGGACAGTTCCTCGGCTATTGGAACCAACCGTCGAAGACTGATGAAAAGGTCTACGACGGGTGGATTCATACCGGTGATCTGGGTCGGACCGATGAAGCGGGGAACTTCTGGTACCAGGGGCGTGCCGATGACGTCATTTCGTCCGCGGGGTACCGGATCGGCCCCGGCGAGATCGAAGAGTGCCTGCTCTCGCACGACGAGGTAGCCATGGCCGGCGTCATCGGTGTTCCGGATCCGTTGCGCGGGGAAGCCGTTCACGCTTTTGTCGTTCTGTCCGAAGGAACGAACTCTTCGGAAGAGCTTCGCCAGGAGTTGCAGACCCACGTGAAAAGCCGCCTTGCTTTCTACCAGTACCCCAGGCAGATCACCTTCATCGACAGCTTGCCGCTCACCACCACGGGCAAGATCCTACGACGGGAACTCCGAACATTGGCCACTGACGCGAACGGCCTTGGCTAGCAGACGCCTACATGTTGGGTAGGACCACGACGAAGAACCAACCGCTCAGGGCAAGACCGATGACGCCGGTGAAGAGGCCGACTATTGCATCCCACGGCAGCTGGCGGGCATTCGAGAGCAGATGCCCGCCAGACTTCTTCGGGTGACGTCGGAGCGCAAAGATTCCTGTTGTAATCGCGCCCGCACCCAGAAGGATGCCGAAGCCGAAAGCCCAGAACAGGAGTACCGACAGCGCGCCCAGCATCTCCGACCTCTCACTCCAGCGTGCGACGCGCTGTGTTTCGGTCGGGGGAGGCCACTTGTGTGAAGGCGACAGAGCTGCACCGAAACGGCGGGTGTGATGACGAATTGACTGGTCGCTGAGAAACATTGTCCACCACGCCTGGAGTTGAGTCGATGTGCCGCCGGTATCTACTCGTCTACCCCTTCTCTGCGGATATATGCCGCTGAATTCGGGGCTAGCTGGTTGCGTCGCGCAGCGGAATCTCGATCAGAAGCTCACTGGAACCCCGTACCTCTCGGGTCGATTGATTCTCATAGGCGTGCAACAGCTCTCGCGGTTTCGAATTGCAGGAATGTCATTCGATGTGAACAAGACCTTCCAGGGCGTCGAGGACCCGGTCCAGCCCGAATTCCCAGGCTGCCTCGGGGCTGTACGGGGTGTTCTTGGCTTCGCCGGCCGCTCCTCCGACTCGCTGCGCCAGCGGGAAGTTGTCGCCGAGATAGGCGGCCAGACGCTGGTTCCAGGACGACCACACGTCGGCCATGTCGGCCGCTCGGGGGTCGGGGCGCCGTGCTTGCGCCGAGGACCGGGCGAAGTCGGCGACAAACGTCAGCGCGGAATCCCGCTCGATGTCGCTCAGCCCGGTGCCGTCGAACGCATGTAGTTCGTGGTCGTACTTCGCGATAGTTCCCGGACCCAACGCGGAGCGCTGATCGGTGATGTCCAGGAGCCACCAGTGCTCCGAGTAGAGGGCAAGTTCCTCCTCGGCTACCCGGCGCACGCGCTTGCGCCACGTCATGTTCCCGTACGACAGGCGCGGACTGTTGCCGCGCACGGTGTCGACCATGAGCACCAGGAGATCGTCACGGGACCCGACGTGGGTGTACACCGCCATGCCGGAGATTCCGATCTCGGCGGCCAATCGGCGCACCGTTACCGCGTCCAGCCCTTCCACGTCCGCGAGGGCGAGAGCGACGTCGACCGCCTGTGAGGTGGTGACCTTCGCGCGCGGGCCGCGGGCTCCGCCCTTCGGTGCGAGGGGGTGATCGCGCCACAGTAGGTCGATCAGTTCGCGTGCCATCAGCCGTCTCCAGAAATCGGGAATACCTCAACAGTGGTATACCTTATACGGTGCATACTGTATGCACTGCACAAGGTTTATGATCATGGAGGCCACGATGAAAATCACCAGCACTGCTCTGTCCTTGAACGTTGCCGACACGGACGCGTCGGCCCACTTCGCGAAAACCCATTTCGGCTTCACCGAGGCCATGTCCGACGATGGATTCGTTTCTCTGAATCATTCGGATGCCGGGGTCAACGTGGTCTTCCTGCGCACCGGTCTCGGTACGTTCAAGCCGGACTTCGTCGCAGGTTCGGCCGGGCAAGGCATGCTCATCGCATTCGTGGTCGATGACGTCGACGCCGAGTTCGCCCGCATCGCTGCCGAAGGTGCCTCCGTCGTCACAGAGCCGGAGACCGAACCGTGGGGCGAGCGCTACTGCCAGTTCGTCGATCCCAACGGCATCGTGTGGCAGCTCGTTCAATGGGTGTGAAGAACCCGAGCGCTCGGCTCGGCGGCGCGCGGCACAGAACGTAACCAGAGGGCGCGTTCGACGGACTGAGCTTGGAAGCGCTGCGGTGAGATCCCGTGCGCAGTGCGAAACGCTCGGCTGAATGCGGGCAGGTGCGCGTAACCCAGGTTCCTCGACACCGTTCCGGGTGCAACCCCGAGTTGGAGTTGGGTGCGTGCCTGGGTCATCCGTGAAAGCGATCGCCATTGCGGATACGTAGTACCGGTCTCGATACGGAACTCCCGGCGCAGCCTGGCCGCGTCGGTACCGAACTCTTGCGCCCACTCGTCCAGAGTGCGAGGGTCGGCCGGCCGGGCGGAGATTGTCGCTGCCAGTCGTGTGGCAATCGAATCGGCGGCAGACCCGTTCGAAACCGATTGTGCGAGAGGGCCGGTGGCGATGATGTCGAATGCTGCGGCGCTGTCGTGGCCGCGCGGGCGCAAGGGTGTGTAGGCGGCGACGAAAGTGTGCAGCAATGCCAACTCGTCATCGTGGGAGAACTGCACGGTCTCGAGGGCGTCGGCAGATACGGTCGACCCGTTCGAGGAGCGGAAGCCGAGCGGTAGCAGCAGTGAACCCGTCGGAACCGTGACGGTATTGAGGACGCCTGCAGGCAGAATCATGGCCTCGCCGGTGCGCAGTTCCCAGCTGCGGTCCGCGACGTCCACCCGGGCTTGGCCTCGGTAAACCCACACTGCGACGTGGGCGCCGTTGACGCGCGGCCACGTCGCGTTGGCCGGTATCGGCGGCGCAGTTTCTCCGGGCTGCCTGGGCTCTGCGAGCATGCGGACCAATGCTTGATCGTTGTCGGTGTCCACGCTGCGATCGGTTGGACCGGAGAGGGCCCGTCGACGGTAGTCGCTCGGGCTCTCTCCCATCTGGGCCCGGAACGCGCGGGTGAATCCGCTTCCTGTTTCGAAGCCGACTTCGTTTGCAATCCAACCGATCTCGCGGTCCTGCTTCAGATACTCCAGCGAGGCGGCGATCCGAGTTCGTAGCCGCCAGTGCGTGAAGGTGAGGCCGGTTTCTTCCACGAAGTACCGCTGGAGCGTTCGAATGCTGATCCCGGCACGCTTCGCGAATTGTCCCTCGGTGTCGTCGGTGCCAGGCGTTCGCAAAAGGGCGTGCGCGATCTCGAACGCTTCCCGTGACTGCGGCAATCGCGGCAGCGAGGTGGCCCCGTCGTCAGCCCGGGCGATCATCTCGAACAAGGACGACGGGTGTGCAGCGTCGCCGCGCAGATAGCCCAGGTTGTGAACGAACTCGTGGATCAGTCTGTCTTCCCATCCGGGCGGAACGCGCAGGCGCGTCACGGTAGCCGGCCCGGCGCTGACGCCGTTCGAAGGCGGAAGCAGGATGGGAAACGCGACGGAATCCGAGTCCGTCTCCATTGCGTATCGCGCACCCGCCGGGATCCACAGCGATTCGCCAGCTGGTATCTCGTGGACCGTCGATCCGACTCTGACGCGTCCGCTGCCTGCAAGAACCCAGAACAACAGCGGCGAGCGGGCGGTGCTGGGCTCGGTGGCGCTCGCACGGACCGGCGCCAAACCGATCGCGTCCGGCTCTGATAGTGGTAACACGTTGGCGCTCCTGGACAACCCTTGCTACTTAAGTATGGCTAACTTTACCTCTGCTGTCTGCGTTCGCAGCGGCGCACTCTCGTACCTTCAGAAAGCCATACTCATGCGCAGATCACTTCGCCCGACGGCGGCAATACTCGCCGCGGTCGTCGCCCTCGCTCTTGCCGGCTGCTCCAGCTCGTCAGATAGCGATACCGGAACCGAGGACACCCAGAAAACCTCAGGTTCTGCCGAGGGATGGCCGCGCACCGTCGATCACGGCGACCGCAGTACCGAGATCACCTCGAAGCCGACCCGAATCGTGTCCACCTCGCCGTCGTTGACCGGCACGCTGCTTGCAATCGGTGCGCCGGTCGTCGCCAGCGCGGCAACAACGCCGTCGGGAATGACCGATGACCAGGGGTTCTTCTCCCAGTGGTCGGAGGTGGCAGCTGATCGTGGAGTCGAGGTTCTCTACCGAAATCTCGAGCTGAACCTCGACGCGATCGAGATGTTCGAACCCGATCTGATCATCGGGTCCGCCAACGGAGGTGACTCGACGCTCGACGCCTACGCGCAGCTGAGCGACATCGCACCCACCGTTCTTCTCGACTACGGCGCCAGCTCCTGGGAGGAGCTCGCAGATCAGCTGGGGACTGTCACCGGACTCGAGAGCGAGGCAGACAAGACCGTCGACGAGTACGACAGCTGGGTGACGACGCAGGCCGGGAAGATCAAACTTCCCGAGCAGCCGGTGACGGCGCTGGTCTACATGGGTGCCGACGGTGTCTGGACGTTCCGGGCCGACAGCCCACAGGGCAATCTGCTGACCTCGCTCGGCTTCACCTATGCCGAGCCCGCTGAGCAGTTTGTCGCCCCGGACAAGCGGGGCGCCTCCGGCGTCGCGATCGTCAGCTCCGAGAACATGTCTGCCGCCCTTGACGGCTCACAGACGCTGTTTGCCGTCTCGATGGGACCCAAGGATGTGGAGAAGCAACTTGCTGCCGATCCGCTTCTCGCGAATCAACCTGCTGTCAAGGGTGATCGGGTCTACGCGATGGGAACGGCGGCTTTCCGCCTCGACTACTTCAGTGCCAAGCAGACAGTCGAGTCGCTGGTGTCCACGTTCGGTGAATGACGGCGTGAGCGCTTCTTCACAGTCCCGGACCGAAGCACCGCTGCGGTCCGGGACAGCCGCGCGTGCGGGGTTGTTGGTCGTGGCCTCCGTGGTCGTGATCGTGCTGGCGTCCGTTGGTGGGCTGGTACTCGGCTCTCGCAACATCCCCGTCGCCACCGTGCTCGACGCGATCCTTTCCTACGACGCCGGCAACAACGAACACCTCGTTGTGATCGGATCACGCTTGCCCCGAACAATTCTCGGGCTGGTGGTCGGGGCTGCGCTCGGACTGGCCGGCGCGCTGATGCAGTCGATCACCCGCAACCCACTGGCCGATCCGGGGCTACTGGGTGTGAACGCCGGAGCATCAGCGGCAGTCGTGATTGCGATTGCCTATCTGGGGGTGACTTCGGTCGGCGGTTATCTGTGGTTCGCGCTCGCCGGCGCGGCCGTTGCCTCGGTCGGTGTGTACATGTTGGGGTCTGCGCATCGCAGCGCCGCGACCCCAGCGCGCATGGCGCTCGCCGGTGCCGCTGTGGCAACGGCGATCACGGCGCTCACCAGCATGGTTCTCATCAGCAATGAGGCTGCCTTCAATCAGTTCCGATTCTGGGCAGTGGGTTCGTTGCAGGGGCGCGGCGGAGACGTGATCGTCACCGTTCTTCCCTTCATCGCGATCGGTATCGTGTTGTCGTTGTTGCTGATTCGTCCACTCAATGCGATTGCTCTTGGTGAGGACGTCGCCAAAGGGCTCGGCGCCCGCACTGGTCCCGCCCGGGCCGGATCCGCTGTAGCAGTCATCCTGCTCGCGGGGGCGGCCACCGCGGCGGCAGGCCCACTCGGATTCGTGGGGCTGGCTGCGCCGCACATCGTGCGCGGCGTGGTCGGACCGGACCTGCGTCTTCTTCTGCCGTGCGTGCTCGTCGTCGCGCCGGCGTTTCTTCTCTTGGCCGACGTGCTCGGTCGCGTTGTCACCGCGCCGGGAGATCTGCAGACGGGGATCGCGGTGGCTGTGCTCGGCGGACCGTTGTTTGTCGCGCTCGTTCGTTCACGGCGGGTGGCGTCACTGTGAACATGATTGCAGCGCAGCCGGTCCCACCGCTCTTTCGCGGTTGGGTGGTTCGAATCGGGTCGTGGTCGTGGCGCATAGTCCCGCGAGTGCTGTTCGTTGCCATATCAATCAGCGCGGCATTGGCGGCGCTCTCGTTTGCCACGCTGATGTACGGAACCTTGGACCTGTCCTTGGGCGAGGTGTGGCGCGCTCTGAACGGCGAAGGCACCCCAGCGGCGGTTCGGTCCGTCCAGAATCGCCGTCTTCCACGGCTGATCACCGCGATCGGGGTGGGTGGAAGCCTCGGGGTGGCCGGCGCGGTTTTCCAGACGCTTTCGCGCAATGTTCTCGGCTCGCCGGACATCATCGGTTTCACCACCGGCGCTGCGACGGCGGCGGTGGTCCAGATCGTGTTCTTCGGCGGCGGGGTACTGCAGACCGCGGGCGCTGCTGTTCTCGGCGGCATGCTGACCGCATTGCTCGTGTACGCGCTGGCACGCAAAGACGGAGTCAGCGGCGGTCTTCGACTCGTCCTGGTCGGCATCGGAGTTGGGGCGATGCTGAGCGCCGTGATGTCGTTCCTGGTGGTACGCGCGGATATCGACGACGCCACTGTGGTGCAGCAGTGGACGGCCGGTTCGCTGACCGGGCGCGGTTGGCCACACGCGATCAGCGTTGCGATTGCCGTCGGTGTTCTCGTTCCTGCTCTCGTCGTGGTGTCCAGGTGCGTCACCATGATGGAAATGGGCGACGACGCAGCGTCTTCGCTCGGAATCTCCGTGGAGCGATACCGATTCGCCGGCATTCTGCTTGCGGTCGCGCTCACCGGAGCAGCAACTGCAGCTACCGGTCCCATCGCCTTTGTGGCGCTCGCAGCTCCCCAGATCGCACGCCGGTTGGCTCGGCGCAGCGGTGTTCTTGTCGCGACCTCCTTCCTGCTCGGCGCGGTTCTGTTGGCGGGCGCCGACTTGATTGCCCAAGCGGTCGAGGTCGGCCTCCGAACGCCGGTCGGTCTTGTCACCAGTCTGCTCGGCGGTGCCTATCTGATCTGGCTGTTGGCCCGTCAGGCCTGAAAACCTTGCTACGAAAGAGATTCATGACTACAGCTACTCCGGTATCGCGGCTACACGCCGAGAAGATCGAGCTCCGGTACGCCGATCGAACCATCGTGGACGAGTTGAGTCTCGAGATCCCCGACGGCGGTTTCACCGTGGTCGTCGGACCGAACGGGTGCGGCAAGTCGACGTTGTTGCGTGCGCTCGGCAGAATGCTCGCGCCGCGATCGGGTCGGGTTCTGCTCGACGGTAACGACATTCGGTCCTACCGCACCAAGGAAGTGGCTCGGCGCATCGCTCTGCTGCCGCAGTCTCCGCTCTCACCCGGAGCGATCACCGTGGCAGACCTCGTGGCTCGCGGCCGATATCCGTACCAGAGCATGCTGCGCCAATGGTCACCCGAAGACGAGCGTGTTGTCGCCGAAGCGCTTGCCGAGGTCGGAATGCGCAATGCAGCAGATCAATTGGTGGACGAACTGAGCGGTGGACAACGGCAGCGGGTATGGATCGCCATGACACTCGCGCAGCGCACCCCGGTGTTGTTGCTCGACGAACCGACCACCTTTCTCGACATTGCCCACCAGATCGAGGTTCTCGACCTCTGTTCCCAACTGCACCAGTCTGGTCGAACGTTGGTCGCGGTCCTGCACGACCTGAACCTCGCGGCTCGATATGCCACGCACGTAGTTGCCATGCGGTCCGGAAAAATCGTCATGCAGGGCAGTGCCTCGGACGTCTTCACCCCTGAGTTGCTGCGTGAAGTGTTCGACCTCGAGGCTCTGGTCCTCGAAGATCCCGAAACCGGACGGCCACTTGTTGTTCCGCGTGATCGAAGAACTGCCAGTCAGCTACCCGTCCACAACTGAACCATCGATCAGGAGATATCAATGACTACCGCATCTCGACCTGAAGAAACTGAAACCTCTGCGTCGGCAAAGGCGCCACGCGGCGAAGATCACGACCGCGGTCTCAACGACGTGGTTGCCGTCGTCGAAAGCGTCGAACGTCCGACCGAGAGCATCTTGCGCATCACCGTCCAGCTGACTTCGTCGGCGGACGACCCGAATTGGCTGCGTCCCAACGTCGCATTCCGCATCCAGCTAGGTCCGCAGTACGGCGACGTCTCTCGTGTCTACACGGTGCGCACCTTCGATGCGTCGAGCGGTTCGATGACCTTCGACGTCGTGCTGCACGGTCACACCAGCCCGATGATGCGGTGGGCCGACGACCGTCGTGTGGGTGACACGTTCTCGCTCACCGGCCCTCGCCCGCACTTCCTCGTTCCCGAGATCACTGGTCGCCGCGTCGCACTGTTTGCCGACGACACCGCGATACCTGCCCTCTATTCGATTCTGCTTCAGTGGCCCGAGGGTGTGACCGGTGTTGGTTGGGTCGCCACCGGTGACGCCGAGGCTTTCGCGGAACTGCCCGTGATCCCCGGCCTCGAATTGCATCATGTCGAGGATCGCCTTGCCGAGTATGCCCTCGAGCTCGAGAACCCAGGAGACTATGCGGTGTGGGGAGCCGGCGAGCGAGACGAAATGCGCTCCATCCGAGCGCATTTCCGTAAGACAGTCGGCCTGGCGAAGGACGATGTAGTTGTCTTCGGGTACTGGAAGCGCGGGGTCAGCACTACCGAAATAGATCAGAACAGACTTCGGAACTACACGAGCATCCTCGAAAACGGCGGCACACTCGCGGATATCGACGATCTCGCCATCGGGATCTGACCCGGCGGTTGGATACTTCAACTCGCCGCGTGTTCTTCCGGCGCCAGTGAATTGCCCGGTGCGATGTTCGAGCAGTTGTTCGGCGCCGGATTCCCGTTGAAACGGTCGTTGAGCCAGGTGATGGCGCCGGGGAGCCAAAGCGCGCCACCGGGAACGTGACTGATGGTGTCGTACTGGTCGTACTGGATCGACAAACCTGCGTCGCAATAACGAGTGGCGAGTGTGCGGACGTCCCCGGCAACCATGACTCCGTCGCCAGGGCCGACGCCGGGTCCACCTGGCTGGGTGCCCTCGAGGGCTCCGTTTGCGGCTTGAGCGATGAACATAGGGATGGTGGGTATCGGCGCGTTGCCCATGTTGATTTTGTTGGTGACGTCGACGTACTCGGGCACCGAGTTGGGGTTCGCATACTCTGGTTTGGCAAGGTCCTGCCAGGTCACCCCCGGGTACTGCAGGATGACGTTCCCGATCGAGGCATCCTCGATGCGAGGTAGGAGTTCGCGTCCGCGATCGCCGAGATACGGATCGAAATCTATGTCGTAGGCACGGGCAAGTCCGACGACTGCCATCCCGACAACGCCTGCCCAGCCGATGCTTCCGTTTGCGTACCGGAGGTTGTTCGCCGGGTTGACCAACAGTCCACCCTGGGCGGCGCCGATCAGGTCCTCGTTGATGTCCGGGGCGTAGTCCGGAGCGAGGATGGACGCCCAGTTGGTGGCGATTGCTCCGCCCGAGTATCCCATCAGGCCGATCTCGGCTGAGTCGGCAATACCTGTCTCGGGAGTGTTACGGGCGGCGCGAAGAGAGTCGAGAGTCATCATTCCGTATTCGGGTCCCGCCGCGAAGTCTGCGTTCGGCCCTTCGGTGTCGGGAATGACGACGGTGTAGCCCAGTGCCAGTAGGGGACCGAACATGGCAGCTTCGCCGGAAGCGAGAGTCCCGCCGAAGGCGACGTTCCGTCCGCTGGCGGTCAGGCTGCCGATCGGGGTGTCCCCCGCGACAGCTCGTGACGGACCGTCTTCCGGGTTCAGCGAATCGTAGGCCGACTGGAACGAGACAACTTTGTCCGGCTGGGCATTGGGTGGTCGAAGAATCGATGTGACATTCGCAGACGGCCGGCCGAGAGCGTCGGTCGACCGGTACAACACCTGCACGGCTTGCAACGGGGTCGGAATGTTGACGACGTGATAGGGCAAGGTCCTCGTTTTGAGAACGGCCCCAGGCTGATACGACGACAGCGGTGCCGAACCGTCGTACTGATAGAAGGAATCCGCCGACGGTTGCGCGGCGACAGTAGGTGCCGTGATGCCTGTGAGTGCAATGGCTGTCAGCGCCACCGCTCCCTGAAAGAGAATCCTCGATGCCACGATCGACCCTTCGGTTTCGTATGTCTCTCGGTACTTGACGGGCTGGTGTGATGACGACCACACGCTATCTTACTTTTGAGTAATAAACGAGAGGCTTGCGCTGGTTGTTTGAATCATGCGCGGACGCAATCAGATTGGGCTTGTTGTTGTGACCATGCTGATTCGGTCCAGGGCGCCATGTGTACGATACGACTAGTAGCTATCGCGACAAGTTGCTGCCTTGGGCTGTGCCGGGTCCTCCGATGCCGGGAAATGCTCTGTGCTGCAAGGTCTTGAAGGACTAAGGAGTGGACATGGGTAAGCGCGCTCCCGACGACGGCGTGTTTCGGGGATCGGGTGATGCCGAGACGGGATTGCTGACTCCTCCGAGCGGTGCACGTAGTGAGGCGGCTCACGAGAAGGCCCTCAGATCAGCAGAAGCTCTTCTGAAATCCGGTGGAATGAAGGCCGCGACCATCGATGCGATCTCCGAACAATCCGGTGTCAGCAAGGTGACTCTGTATCGGCACTGGCCGTCGCGGCAAGCTATCGCTGCTGAAGCATTCGGCGTGCTCATGGCTCGTCATCTGACATTTCCCGAGACCGATAGTGCGCAAGCCGATTTGAACGACTATCTAGGTGACATCGGAAAGTTCTACCGAGGTCCACTCGGGTCGATCTTTGCCGAACTTGTCGGCGCGTGTGCCAACGATCCGACGACGGCGGCATACTTCCGCACTTTCTTCCTCGACGAACGTCGTCGGGGTTTCGCCGCACTGATTCGGCGGTGTGTGGATTCCGGCTACTTTCGCGAAGACATCGACACCGAGGAAGCGATCGATCTGTTCTTCGGGCCGTTGATCTACCGGATGTTGGTCGGGCACGCGGGTATCGACGACAACACTGTGCGCTCGATCATCGATCACGCAGTTCGTGGACTCCGCAGTGGTGCATAGACGGGTTCTCCGTTGAGAATCCGCAGCGCAGGGAGGGCGAATTGCCCTCCCCGCACTGCGATGTGCCTCAACACTCGGGTGTCAGCTGAGCATCTTCAGTACTAGCTGGTACTCACCGTTGATCTCGGCGTTGCGAAGCGGCTTGGCGGCGTCGACCACGATTTCCGTGGCGTCGTCGTGCGCCTTCAGTAGGCCGATGGTCTCGGCAATGTAGTCATCAAGTGGCAGAGCTGATTCCGAGTTCTCCTGACCCATCAGCGTGGTGCGGACTCCTGGCGGGATGAGTTCGATGCACCGGATCGAGGTATCGGCGAGTTGTACGCGCATGCTCTCGGTGAAGAGATGAACCGCCGCCTTTGTCGCGTTGTACGTGGGCGTGACGGGCAGCGGGACGAAGCCGACGGCGGATGAGACGGTGACGATGGTGGCATTGGGCTTCGTCATCAGATGCGGGATGAACTGGCCGGCCAAGCGAATTGTTCCGAGAAGGTTTGTCGTGACCGTTCTCTCGGCGATGTCGAGGAAGTCCGGGTTCTTCAAGTCTTCCGGGTACATGATTCCCGACATCGTCACGAGGACGTTCAGATCGGGAAATTCCTCCGTGACGGATTCATGTGCGGTTCGAATGGATCTCGGGTCGTCCACGTCGATGACGACCGTGCTGATGCCCGGGTACTTGTCCGAGATCTCTTGGAGCAGAGCGGATCGACGCCCTCCGACGATTACCTTGTTCCCCTCGTTCTGCAATCCCACTGCAAGTGCGAGGCCGATACCGGAGGTTCCGCCGGCAATGAAGATGGTATTTCCCGAGATTTTCAATTTGTGCTTCCTTGGTTTGTCGTGGGCGTCGACGTGGCGACAGTGATGGATTTGAGTTGGGTGTATTCGTTGAGCGTCTCGAGGCAGAACTCTCGCCCCAGGCCGCTTTCCTTGAATCCCCCGAAGGGGACACCGCCTCCCAGATTGAAGTACTGATTGATCCAGACACAGCCCGCATCAAGACGATCCGCGGTTTCCATCGCGTTCTTCAGGTTGGAGGTATAAATCCCAGCAGCGAGACCGTACGGAGTGTCATTGGCTTCTGCGATCACGTGCTCGTAGTTGTTCCATCTGAGGACGCACAGGACAGGTCCGAATATTTCGTCCTGTGCGATTCGCATCGAGTTGGCGACCTCGAGAATCGTCGGCGCGACGAAGTTTCCGGCTTCGAATCCCGGCACTTCTACCAGATCACCGCCTGTAAGTAGTTGTGCGCCTTCGTCGATACCGGATCTGATCATGGAGATCACACGTTCGGCGTGTTCCTGGTGGATCAATCCGCTCAGTTCGGTGTCCTCGTTCAGTGGCGGCCCGACTCGCAACGATCGGAATCCTGCGACGAGTTTTTCCACGAAGGTGTCATAGATGTCCTCGTGGATGAAGAGACGTGTTCCGGCCAAGCAGGATTGGCCGTTGCACATGAGGACACCTGCGGTGGCATCGGCGACCACTGCATCGATGTCCTCGATATCAGGAAACACGATGCTGGGACTTTTGCCTCCGAGTTCGAGCGTGGTCGAGATCAGCCGTGAGGCTGCGGCGTGTGCCACGAGTCGGCCGACTTCGGTGCTTCCGGTGAAAGCGAGTTTGCTGACCTTCGGATGGTCTATCAGGGCTGCGCCGGCTTCCTCGCCAAGACCAGGGACAACATTGAAAACGCCTGCGGGAAACACGTCGGCGGCGATCCTGGCCAGCTCCATGACGGAAACGCAAGCATTTTCATCAGGTTTGAGGACCACTGTGTTTCCCGCAGCCAGAGCAGGTGCAATCTTGAACGCCGTCATTACCACGGGATCGTTCCAGGGAATGATCTGTCCACATACGCCCAATGGCACTCGCTTCGCGACCAGGTATCCCGATGCCAACTCGCGGCCGAAGCCATGGTGGGCCAACGAGATTGACGCGAAGTATCGCAGATGTGAGACGGCGGCTCGATAGTCCTCGCGCATCTCACTGATATGGCGCCCGGTATCCATACATTCGAGCTGGGCAAGCTCTTCGGCCTGATCCTCCACGAGCGCGGCAAACTGCAAGATTTTGGCGGATCGTTCTTCAGCGGTCAGGTTCGACCATGCAGGAAATGCCCGCCTGGCGGCTTCGACCGCGTCGTCGATCTCTGTGGGCCCGCACCGAGACAGTGTGGCGAGTAGAGCGCCGGAAGCGGCGTCACGCGCCTCGAATGTGGATGTGCCCATGGCTCGGAACGCTCCGTTGATGAACGCACCGTATTCACGAACTGCTTGACCCTCCATGGAACCTCCTAGATCGGTCAATCACTGACTGACAAAGTGTACTGTACGTTTCGTACACTTGTCGATGGTTGCCTTACCGCCCATGGATGGCGTCAGCAGAAAGACCAGCTAGAACAGTGTTCTGGTTACGTCGTCAAGGCGTAGCTGCAGCAATTCCAACCGCTTGCTTCATAGCCTGCGAGACATAACCGGTGCCGATCTTGACGCCACCCAGCCACTCGGTCAGGCGAACTGCCTCGGCGTCGAGCGCCCGTTGCGCATCCGCGGACACGGATTCGAGTACTCGAACGTGGACCACTCCGGCGGCGTCTTGGATCCAGCAGCCCACGACACGACCGTCGACCCAAGCTGTGGTGCCGGCATTACCTCGGGTGTCGAAGAGTTGGTTGCGGTGCGGGCCGAGATAGAAGTCACGGTTCTTCCACCCCATGATCGTCGGGTCGAGCACCGGTAGGAGTGCCACCCAAGGACCTGGATCAGGCACCGTGGCGACGTCATCCGGTAGTAACCAGCCGGTGTCGCCTCCGTCGAGTGAGACTGCAACGGCTTCGAGTTCGGCGAGGGCGGCCCGGACGACCGTCTTGGTCGAGCCCAGCCACCAGACGATGTCGTCTTCGGTCCCCGGTCCGAAGGAGTGGAGCCAGCGTCGGACTATTTCTCGGTATCCGTCTGCAGATTCGAGATCGATGGGGGCGTCGTCGAGCCAGTGTCGAGTGAGAGTCCACAGTGGGCGTGAGACGGGGAATCGGGCGGTGTTGGCGCCGCGCATGATGTCTGCGGTCGCCCCGAGGTGTGTGAGAACCCTGGGTGCCGACCAGATTTCGCCTGCCGAACCCTCGACCTTGACGTCTGTCATCGGTACTGCCTGACGGACCTCGAGTGCGGAAAGTCCTTCAGGGGCATCGGTGAGCAGTGTCAGAACCTCCGCCCGCGCGCGATCGAGCCAGTCGTTGCCGTCGACGGCGATTCCGGCCTTGACGACATCCTTGGCCATTCGTGCGCGCTCGGTGTTCGCGACGCGGGCGGACGCACTCGACCACGCGGCCGGCAGCAAGTCTCGGGGAAAGGTGAAGAGCGTGCGGCGCATAGCCAATTGCTTCACGAGACTGCGTTGGTCGTACAAGGCGTTGTCGACGTCAGTGGCGTCCAATGACCGAACCCTCGCCCAGCAAGACAGATAGACCGTCGCTGATTCGGTGGCGTGCAGTACCGTCATCGCCCGCGTGGCAGCTTCCGGAGAATCGACGCGGAACGAAGGCGCCAGCGCGTGACGTACTCCTATGCGTGCACGGCGTTCGTCGTCGGAAACATGGCGCATCAGGCCATCGTGCCACAGGCCAAGTGCGTCGTATCGGCTAGTTGCGCGAGAGTTCGATTGCGCCAGTAGTCGTCGTGTTGGAGATGTGTGATGGCCCCGGGCGTGGTCGCGAAGTTCGCAAACCCTGTGGCTTCGACGGGGATCTGCAGCCAAGCGGAGACGACGAATGTGTGTGCAAATCCGTGTGTTACGACGATGTGATCGTGATCGAGTTCGGTCATCAGTTCGCGCACGCACTCGCCGACCCTTGATGCGATGTCGCGGCGGGTTTCGGCACCGGCAACGGGGCCACGGTGATCGAGGCGGTTGTTGTCAGGAGCCGGAACCTGCCGCTGGGTCAGCCACGAGTTCGGGCGCCCTTCGGCTTCTCCGAAGCTGATTTCGCGCAATCGAGAGTCTGTTGTCGCCGGAACATCGAGCGTCCGGGCGATGATCGCGGATGTCTCGGCGCACCGTTCGAGGTCGGAAGAGGTGATGCGGATCGGGCGCGAAGTTCCTGTGCGTCGACGTTTCAACTCTTCGGCGATCAACTCTGCATCGCGCCTGCCGGCGGGCGTGAGAACGGAATGTGCCAACCTCCGACGATGTCCTGTGCTGTGTGTTCGGCATGAGGATGAGTGACGACGTAAAGATCCTGCACGAGACCCCTTCTGTTACCCGACCGTTTCGGGCAACAGTATTCCAGGATTGAGGATTCCACGCGGATCCCAGGACGATTTGATCAGCTTCATGGCGGCGATGTCGGTTTCCGTGCGCCCCAGCGCTATCCACGGTGACTTCGCGCGACCGATCCCATGCTCGGCGCTGATACTTCCGTGATGGGCGGAGACGAGTTCGAAGACCGTATCGGTCAGTTCGTGGGCGATGCTCGGTTCGGCGTCAAGAAGATTCACATGGATGTTCCCGTCGGCGAAGTGTCCGAACAACATTGGACGCACATGGACGAATCGTTCGGTGAGTACTTCGCGGAGGCTCTCGATGAACATGCCCATCACGGACAAGGGGACGGAGATGTCGAGTTTGACCACCGGCGTCGTCGATGAAGCGCTGATGCTTTCGGTATGGCTTTCTCGCAGAGTCCACAGCTTTCGAGCGGGGCCAGGCTCCACTGTCGCGTCCTCGATGAGATCGGCAGAGGCAGAGAGAACTTCCAGGAGCGACTCTTCCGTCTCGCGCGGCGATGACACCTCGATCAGGGTGTACATCGGTGACGGTGTGCCGAACGGGCGACGGGCATCGGTGTGCGCGCAGACGAGGGAGATGCCGTCGTCGGTCATGATCTCGGCGGCCTCCACGGTCAACCCGCTCTGGTGCACTCGATTACACAGCTGCAGCGCTTGATCGACGTCGCGCACACCCGCGAGCACGACCTGGGTGTCGGTCGCCGGGGTGACCAACTTCATCAGAACCTTGGTGACAATCGCGAGCGTTCCCTCACTGCCCGCAAGAAGACCTGGGATATCGTATCCGACATTGTCTTTGACGAGTGGAGTCCATCTACTCAGTACCGAACCATCGGCAAGTACTGCCTCGATCCCGAGTATCTGTGCCCGTGTATTTCCGTATCGGACCATGCGGGTACCGCCGGCGTTGGTTGCGACGATGCCGCCGAGAGTCGCGGATTCCTTTGATGCCAAATCGATTCCGAATCGGAGGCCATGTGCGGAGGCCGCCAGGTCGGCGCGAGCGACGGTCACGCCCGCACCGGCCGCGATTGTCCGGCCGATGGGGTCGACGGTCTCGATCGAATCCAAACGCCTGGTGCTCAGCACCACTGATCCAGCCGATGGTATTCCGCCACCGACAAGTCCTGTATTTCCACCTTGCGGGGTGATGGGAATCCCGGCCTCGAAGCAGGTCGTGACGACGGCGGACACTTCGGCGGTGTCGGCCGGACGGACCACAGCTATTGCGTCACCGATCCAACGTCCCGTCCAGTCCCGTGTGTAACCCTCGATCAGCTCTGGATCGGTGAGAACATGCGCTTCGCCGACGATCTCTGCGAGCGCGTCGAAGAACCTCGCGTCCGTTGCAGATTCGCGTGCTTCGACGAGTGTTCGGGAGCTCATGTTCAACCTTGTGATCGTTCGGGGGACAGTTTTCGGGAGACGAGCGGTAGAGCAATCTGCACTCGATCCTCCGACCTCAGGTGATGCGCTGTCCAAGACCAAGTAGTGACACCACCATCTGTTCTTCTTATAATCGCCGTATGAACCTGCAGCGCGCCCGCTATCTGATTGCTCTGTCGGATCACGGCAGCTTCACTCGCGCCGCCGCGAACGTCCACGTGGCGCAATCTGCACTCAGTCAGCAGATCAAGGTTCTCGAGCGCGAACTCGGAGTTCCTCTGGTGGATCGCCGAGGTCCGCAGTTCACTTTCACCGACGCGGGGCGGGTAGCGGTACGAGAGGCACGCTTCTTGCTCGGGTGCGCAGACCGGGCGGTCGAACGAATTCGATTGGCTGCTCGCGGTGTGGACGGGGAACTGCGCATCGCGTACACCCGTTCGTGGGCGGGTGGCGCCGTCGGGGATCTGGTCAGCACTTATCGCAAGCTCTATCCAGGCGTCGAAGTTGTCGTGCACCGGGGCACTTCGGCGCAGACTGTCGACCTCGTCCGAACCGGAGCCGTCGACATCGCGGTTGTGCGACCGCCGCTCGATGACGACGATCGTGAACTTCCCCTGATCGTCCTCGACACCGAACCTATCCTGGTCGCCGTTCCCGTGGATCATCCGTTCGGGGATCGAACGACACTGGAACTCGGAGATCTGGTGGACATCCCCGTCGTATTCTGGCCCGAGGCGAATGCACCCGGGATGTATTCGCGGACGCTCGAACAGCTTTGGCCCGACAGCACTCCCAATATCGTTCGATTCGAGGCTGACGACGAGCAGGTTTTGCACGCCGTCTCGGACGGGGTGGGAATTGCGCCGATCCCGCAGGGGCGGGCCCGGATGCTCCGAATTCCGGGTATTCATCTGTGTGAGATCGCCGGTGTGCAGCCGACTCTCGAAGTTGCCGTGACCTACCGTCCGGACAACCCGAATCCCGCGCTTGCACCCTTCGTTGCGCTCGCCGAACGCGAAAGATCGTCAACCACTGCGTAGCGCAAGTGATGCGCGGTGGGCCTTATCCGCCATCAAGGACCAGCATCATGGCCGTTGCGCGTGCCCGGTTCTCGATGGTGTCGACGTGGAATCCGACGTGCTGGGACAGCTTCGCCAATCGGTGCGCGACGCTGCTGTGATGAAGATGCATGGAATCGGCTGCGGCCCTCAATGTTCCGGATTGCAGGTATGCCCTCAAGGTTTCGAGTAGTTCCAATCCCTGTTTGGTATCGCCGATCTCTTCGGCAAGAACCAGATCCGGTATTCGCGAGTGATCGATGTGTGATCCCGGTGCCAGGAGGTTGAGGGCGCCGAGATCGTCTGCGTTCACGATCGGTGTTGTTGCTGACGCCTGTGCACGAGCGAATCGTGCAGTGCTGAGTATTGTATTCACTTCGGAAGCGGAAGCAGCCAAAGATATTCCGGCGCGAATGGATGACGACAGTGCTGACTCGGACAGCTCGGGTGTCGGTGCAAACGAACCCGCCACGAGATTCAGATACTCGCCATCAGCTTCTATCCCAACAGCTTTGCCAGGTGTGCAATCTTGCGAAATAACAAGGTGTGCAGTGCCGCCGGCCGTGTCTGAGACTGCCTTGGTTGCCATGACGCGGACTGGGGTTTGGGGTTCGATACCGAGACCGGCGCAGGAGGTGAGCACCGCGAGTTCATCCATCGGGAACAACAGATTTCGAGTGTGCTCGGCTTCGGTAGGCAAGCGTCGGGGTTGCAGGATTATCGCCGCGGTCAGGGCCATTCGGTCGACGAGCATTTCGTCGAGCGGCAAGTGCGCACCAGGACGCTCGATCCATACTTTCCCGAGAACCTCGTCGTCTACAGCGATGTCCCTGGCCATGCTCGGAGGGAACTGGGGTTCGGGCGACCATCGGCCGCGTGGGTCACAACGGCGCAAATTCTTCTTGCTTCTACCGTGTTCCACGATCTCGATACCTACAACGCAGTCCGCCAACTGCGCGCTCGCGCGAAGCAGAGATGCGGTGTCGGAGCCGTGCCGCACGAGCGTGTCGAAGTAATCGATGACACGTACCAGGCCTGCCGAGTCTGCATCGAGCTCGGCAAGCCGGTACATCAGTCCTTGCATCTCGCAACGCTACGAGACAGGCGACAGCGAACGCAACCCTCTCCGGAGCGCAGTGAGGGCTTCGGCGGCACTTCTTTCGCTGACTGCTGCGGTCGCCACTAGTGCCGACCCGTGAAAGGTTCCGGGGAAGGAGTGCAATTCGACGCTGACTCCCGCATGCAGCAGTCGAAGGGCGTATTCGATTCCTTCGTCGCGGAGCGGGTCGAGTTCCATGGTGGACAGGTAGGTCGGCGGCAGACCGGTGAGGTCGGTCGCCCGGGACGGCGCAGCGTAAATGGAGACGTCAGGATCTTCGGGACCTGAATACGACTCGCCGAGGTAGTACTTCCACGACAGGATGGCGTTGGGGCGGTGCCACAACGGTGTGTCGACGAAGTTCGTCATCGAGACAGTCGCCAGACGGTCGTCGAGTTCAGGAATTTCGAGGAATTGGAATGCCACGGGCACAACGCCCTCGTCGCGGGCTTTGAGGACAGTGCCTGCGGCCAATCCGCCGCCTGCACTCTGCCCGCCCACTGCGATGCGGCTGGGATCGACCCCCAGTTCCTCGGCATGGGCGTGGATGTAGAGGAGTGCGGCGTAGCAGTCGTTGACGGGACCGGGAAAGGAGGTTTCGGGGGCGAGGCGGTACTCCACGTTTGCAACGGCGAATCCGAGTTCGCGCGCTACCTCGACACAAAATGGATCGCTGGACTCAGCGGTGCCGATTGCAAATCCGCCGCCATGGATCCAGAGCAGAACGGGGACAGGGCCGGCGGTGTTGTCCGGGGTGAAGAAACGAATCGTGACTTCCGGATCGCCGTCCAGGCCAGGAGCGGACAGTTCCCGAAGCGAGACTCCGTCGAATGGCAGGTCGGCCAACATGGCGCCGATCAGAGCGTCGTAGGTGGCCCGCGCGTTGGGGAGGTCAGCGAAGTCCACCTTCGGGAGCATGGTGAGTGCTGCGGCGAGTTCGGGGTCGAGAGTGGGGAATGTTGTCATGCACTCATCATCGATCCTGAATGTGGCCTACGTCACCAGTGGTTTGTAGGAAATCGGAAAGTCTTCTTCCGACGCGCGTCGGATCTCCCTAGGATGACGCCGGTGGACAGCGTACATCTCGGGGTGGGTTCGAGCGATTCGGAAGTTGGGTCCAGGATCGGTGGACGCCCGCCGCAGGTTGTCGCTGGTCAGCCGATTTTGCAGACGCATGAGTATCTCTTGACGCTCGAGGCGCACACGGCTTCGTGGCTCGGTGCGCGAGAGCTTTCCGTCTTCATCCGTCGGGGATTCTCCATCGGCGACGACGACCTCGAATACCCGGACATCGGGTTCAGTGCAGTCCTGCACCCGCCGTCATCACGAAGTGCGGAATCGGCCGGCACTCACGAGGGCCTGGGGAGCGCGGCGTTGGTCAATCTTCCCGCAGACGACGAAGTGATGCCGTTGGTGTTGATCGCGCCGCAACCGGTACTCATACAAAATGAACCGTCCTACGCCGATGCCGTCGAGGCGGACGGGCATCGCTTCCTGTTCCAGATCAATGAAGAGGGATGGCCGGTGGTTGCCGAGCCGCAACCCGAGTTCGTCGAGGAATACCTGTTTGGCTACGGCTCGGTGTATTTCTACGGGAGCGCTGACGCGGCCGGGCTCGCCGATGAAGTCGTGCCGGGATTTCTCGATTTCTGAGCTGCCAGACGACCCTTCTGCCGATACCGTGGGCAACGTATTCGACCGGCGGATTTGTCCTTCGAAAATTAGTTTCGGAAGTTTGTCGATCGGCGTCTTTGCCGTTCGACGTGTAGGCAGAGGGACCGAATGAGCGGTCCACAAACGAAGGAGATTCTCATGAAGTACATGCTGATCATGCGTTCCACCGACGAAGCCATCGAAGCATCCAAGGACATGGACTTCGACGAGATCATCGCCGCGATGGGGCAATACAACGAATCCTTGATCAAGGCCGGTGTGCTGCTGGCGGGTGAGGGATTGGCGATGGAGGAGGGATTCATCGTCGATTTCGAGTCCGATCCGCCGCTGGTCTCCGATGGCCCGTACGGCGAGACGAAGGAGTTGTTCTCGGGATTCTGGATCATTCAGACGTCGACCAAAGACGAAGCCTTGGAATGGGCGAAGCGCTGCCCGCTCGGGCCGGGAAGCAAGCTCGAGGTGCGCCGCGTGAGCGAGATGTCGGACTTCGATCAGGACAACGAGTACATCCAGAAGGAAGCCGGCTGGCGCGAAGAGCTCGGTACCGATCGTCCGGTCGCAGGCTGAACCATGACCGACGAGACGGTGCGAGAAGAAACGAGAAAGGCTGTCGACGCGGTCTGGCGAATCGAATCCGCGAAGATCGTCGCCACGTTGACTCGCACCGTCGGAGATCTTGATCTCGCCGAAGACCTGGCAGCGCAGGCTCTGCTCGAAGCTGTCGAGCAGTGGCCTGCCACCGGCGTTCCCCGAAATCCCGCTGCCTGGCTGACTTCCGTTGCGACGCGTCGAGCAATCGACGGGTGGCGACGACGTGAGAGGTTGGACGAGCGCTACGCCCACTTTGCGCGTGAACTCGAGAACGACGCTTCGCATTTCGACGACGTCAGCTGGGATCCGGATCGGATCGACGACGATGTCCTCCGGCTGATGTTCATCGCCTGTCACCCGGTGTTGAATCGAAAAGCGCAGGTGGCCCTGACTCTTCGGGTGGTGGGCGGGTTGACAACCGAAGAAATTGCGAAGGCGTTCCTGACGCCGACCGCGACAGTTCAACAGCGGATAGTCCGTGCGAAGAAGGCGTTGACCGCTTCGAAAGCGGTTTTCGAAGTTCCAGGACGAGAAGAGTTTTCGAGCAGGTTGAGCGCCGTCCTCGGAGTCCTGTACCTGGTGTTCAACGAAGGTTATGCAGCCAGCTCGGGGGACGAGTGGATGCGGGCGGACCTGAGTGCTGAAGCTCTGCGGCTCGCGCGAATACTCGCCGAATTGGTCCCCGGGGAATCCGAGGTACACGGCCTTGTCGCGTTGATGGAGCTGACAGCCTCGAGATTCGGCGCTCGGACAACCTCGACAGGTGCGCCCATCCTGCTGGCGGACCAGGACCGGACTAGGTGGGACCGCCTACAGATCTCGCGTGGGCTTGCGGCGCTGGAACGAGCTGACGCCGTCGGGCGTGGACGTGGCCCGTACGGTTTGCAGGCAGCGATAGCCGAATGTCATGCGCGAGCAGCAACTTTCGATGACACCGATTGGAAGAAGATAGTCATCCTCTACGAGGCGTTGGCGCAACTGGCCCCATCGCCCGTGGTCGACCTCAATCATGCGGCGGCGGTATCCATGGCATACGGTCCTGGCCCTGCGCTCGAATTCGTCGACAAGCTTGTCGCTTCAGGTGAATTGACCGGGTACCACCTGCTTCCCAGTGTTCGGGGGGAGTTGCTCAGTCAGCTCGGCCGATCCGAGGAGGCTAGAACCGAACTCCTCGAAGCAGCGAGGCTGGCCGGAAATGAGCGTGAGCGTGCAGTATTGGTCGCGAAAGCGGATGCGCTGCTGTCGGATCAGTAGTCACACGATTGGTAGTCAGGGCTGAGTCGGATCATCATTCGGCACCATGGGCGGCATTCCGACTCCGTAAGGATCGAGCATGTCCGATACACGTCGACCCCACCGTTCATGGGCGGACTGACGGGTCATGCCGGCAGCGCGGCCGATGGTTGCCCATGTTGCGCCGAATCTTCGCAGGCTCATGACGCTTGCCGTCGAATCGATGCCTGCGGCGAGCTGGATCCGGAAACTTGCCAATTGCCACGCCATCTGACGCTGCGCCGGGATGTCGGTGTCCTGTTCTGCCTCCCATTCGGGGCTGCCAGGTAATGGATCCGTTCCGACAATCTTGTCCGCCTGCGCGCCGGCCTCGGCGATTGCGACGTTAGCCGTCGAAGTTGCGGCGGTCTCGATCTTTGCGGTCAGGGCGGTCTCGATCAGATCTTGCATGAGAAGTTCTCCATTCGTCAGGTTTAGCCTGACAGTTTCAATTGAATGTTGTCAAGAATTTCCTGACTGATTCAATTTGATTAATGCACGATCTATTTGTGTACTATCTAAATGGCCTTCGGTTCTGTTGGCCGACGTCGAAGGGGTTGCTGGTGAAGATCGTGGTTCTGTCATTCCTGATGGCGCTGACCTTGATGACGGTCGGGATCATCGCGGCGCGCAACTGCAGCACTCGACCTGCCGTGACCGGGGCAGTTACTGCGGCGTCGACGGTTCTTGCTGCCGCCTGGACACTTTTTGCCGTGGCCTTCGTACTGACCTGATCGCACTTCGGCGTGAGCGCGCCAGCGTCGGCGACTGAACTGCGCAGCAGGTCAGGTGCGTTTTGTCTGCAGCGCGATGCCGCATACGCTGGCAGGCGTGGCAATTGCTGAAACAGACAGGAACTATGGAGGAAGGTCGGTCGCGGCCCGCAAGGCCGAGCGCCGTTCCCTCTTCTTGAATGCTGCTCTCAGTGTGTTTGCCGACAAGGGGTATGCCGGAAGTTCGGTGGCGGATATCTGTGCGTCCGCGAGTTTGGCCAGAAGGCAGTTCTACGACGAGTTCGGTAGCCGCGAGGATCTACTCCTGGCGCTGTATGACCAGATTCAACTCGACGCCAGAATTGCAATGGTCGACGCACTCGACGCGGAGCCTTCGGTCAATCTGCGGGACAAGGCAGCAACGGCCATGGCTGCCTTCGTCGAGTCGGTCGGAAGTGACCCGCGACGTGCACACGTTGCCTTCATCGACGTCGTGGGTGTCAGTCCTCGGGTGGAAAAGCATCGTGTGGACCAACGTTCGGTTTGGGCAACATTTTTCGAGTCGATCATCAAAGGGATTGTGGGCGACGATTACGAACCGCCGGGTGGTTACCGGTGGGCGTCCACTGCCTTCATCGGTGCGCTTACCGCGCTGGTGCACCAGTGGAGCACTACGGAGCCTCGTCCCCCTGTGTCGGTACTGGTGGATCTGATGACGGTGCTCCTGAACGCGTTGATTGACGACGCGCCCCTTCGTGCCGGCGAATAGGTCACGAACACCGGGGATTGTAATCCAGCCCACAACGCTCTACTCTCGTCCTCAATATGTTAGACACTCGCATCTAACTTGTGCGCCCGTGATGAGAACTGCGGCAACACAAGGCAATCTGTGCTTTTTCGGGGAGGAATTGGTATGGGACGACGCTGGACAACTGACCGACAACGCGGGGGCTTCGCGATTGCCGTGATTGCAGTAATCGGGCAGATCGCACTTTCGGCACCTGCCTCAGCGGCACCGGACGGAGGTGTTCCTACCCACGTTCAGGTCCAGCCTGCCCTGCCGCCTGCGGTTGCGCCGCTATTGCCTGCGCTGGACCAGGCCTTTTATGAACCGCCCGCCGGGGTCGTCGAATCCAAGGAGCCGGGTGAGATCATTGCCGCGCGTACAGTGAATCTCGGTACTCTCAATCTGATTCCGACCAATGTTGATGCGTGGCAGATCTCATATCGTTCCAATAACGCTGCGGGTGAGGCGATTCCGGCTGTCACCACAGTGATCAAGCCTCGCGGCGACACTCGCGACGGCGGGCCGCGTCCGCTGCTGTCCTTTCAGATGGCCGAAGACTCGCTCGGAAGTTACTGCGCACCTTCGTATGTCATGCAGCAGGGCGCATTGCCGTGGCTGGTGACGGGCGCTGCCACTGGTGGGGCGCAGTTCCTCGAAGTGCAAGCGGCGCTGGCGCAGGGCTGGGCACTATCGGTGCCCGATCATCAGGGGCCGAATTCTTCTTTCGCGTCCGGCCCGGTAGCCGCGCGGATCACGCTCGACGGTATTCGTGCCGCCGAGAACTTCGAACCCATGGAGCTGCAAGGTCGGTCGACTCGAGTAGGGCTGCTCGGGTACTCGGGCGGGTCGATTCCTACTGGTCACGCGGCTGAAATGCGGCGCACCTATGCCCCGGAACTGAATGTCGTCGGAGTCGCCGAAGGCGGTGTTGCAGCCGATCTCGGTGCTTTGCTCGACAATGCCAACAACGCTCTAGGGGCCGGGATCGTCGCTGCCGGTGTCATCGGAGTGAGCCGAGAAGATTCTGAACTCGCAGGCTTCATAGATCAGCACATAAACCCCGCCGGCCGAGCGCTTTTCGCTGCCAAAGACAACCTGTGCATGCTCTGGACGTCGGCTGCTGTGCCCTTCCTCAACATCAAAGGTTTCCTCGATGTACCGGGAGATCCCGTCCAACATCCCACGGTGAGAGCCGCGCTCTCTCGAGCTGCAATGGGTAAGTCCGTTCCTGACGTGCCGATGTACATCTACCAGTCGAATCCCGACTGGTTGGTGCCTGTGGGCCCGGTGAACAAACTCGTCGATACCTATTGCCAAGATCCTTCTGCGAGTGTCGTTTACACCAGAGACCACTTCAGTGAGCATGTCAGCATGGAAGTCGTCGCATTGCCGAGTGCTCTGCTGTGGCTTCGTGATCGGTTCGCCGGCGTCCCGGCCCAACAGGGGTGCAGTACCTTCGATGCTGGATCGATGGCGCTTGATCAGAGAACGTGGCCGGTCTGGGAAGACGCAGTGGGCGAACTTGTCGCAGGCCTGTTCGGCAAGCCGATCGGAAACTAGCAGGGGACGTGATGTTGTGGTGAGGAATTCTCCCAGGGGCAAGGTGTTGCACTGACTGGACGTTGTTTCACTGATCGGGCCTGACGATGGAGTCTTGTCACAACTGGCTTCTTGTCACAATTGGGTTCCTGTCACCGACGAAAGGTTGCGCGATGACAAAGCTGTTGTTTGCAGTCACTTCTGCAGATCACTGGACGCTGAACGACGGGACAGCCCACCCAACCGGATACTGGGCGGAAGAACTGGTCGAGGCGCATCGCGTTTTCGTCGAGGCCGGCTACGACATCGTGATCGCGACGCCTGGCGGTAAAGCCCCCGTTGTGGATGAGGGAAGCCTGGCGCCTGAGGTCAACGGCGGGCAAGAAGGCGCTGATCGTATGCGCAAGTACATCGCCGATCTGCAGCCGGTGCTGGATTCGCCGGAGATTCTGGAGAACGCCGATGCTGCCGACTACGACGTGGTCTTTGTGCCAGGTGGACATGGACCGATGGAAGATCTTGCGGTGTCGGCATCCTTCGGCGAGCTTCTGGTGAAGTTCTTGGACGCCGACAAGGTGGTTTCGGCGGTCTGTCACGCACCGGCGGCACTTCTGCCCGCCCAGAGATCCGATGGAAGCTGGCTGTTCGACGGCTATCAGCTGACGGCGTTCACCAACGAAGAGGAGACGCAGGCTGGTCTGGCGGACAAGGCTCCGTGGCTGCTCGAAACTCGGCTACGCGAGTTGGGCGGCAAATTCTCGAAGGCTGACGCCTGGTCGCCTTATGTCGTGGTGGACCGGAAGCTATACACCGGCCAGAATCCGGCTTCATCGAAGCCGCTCGCCGAGCGGATCGTCGCCGACTTGGGCTGAACGATCACCGGCTAGGCCTGAGCACGGCTTTCGGCACCGCATCGAGGACTCCTTCGATGCGGTGCTGGGCCGTGTTCTGTTGTGCCTGAGGTTCTTCTCAGGTTTTGAAGGTGGTGTTCGCCGGTCGCGGGTGCTGCTGCGGGTCGATCGAGGGCGGTGGGATGAACCAGGGTTTGTTGTCGACGCCGATGCGGATCACCCATTTCCCGACGAACCCGGACTTGCGGTGCATCAATCGATGATGTGAACGGCACAGCAGGACAAGGTTGTTCATCACCGTCGGGCCGCCGTTGGCCCAGTGCCGGATGTGGTGCGCATCGGTCCACGCGGGCACGCATGTGCAGCCGGGGAACGCGCAGCCCTTGTCTCGGGCGATCAGCGCCACTCGCTGCTCGGCGGACACCAACCGTTTCCCGGGTTTCGCATCCAACGGCGCGCCGTGACCGTCGAGCAGCACCGTGGACAGGAAACAATCACACCCGAGAAGCCTTGTCTGCGAGACGGACAGTGGTCCGAGCCACGGCATATGTCCGACATCAAGATCCGACACAGCCACTCCGTCACCAGAAGCAGCGGGTGCGGCGGCGCAGTCCCGATGCTCCGCGAGATCACGTGCGTTGATGTGCACGTTCACGTGCGGCCGCTGACCACCATCGACACCGGTCTTCGCGCAATCCAAATACCGGCGGATCAGTTCCGTGAACCCGTCCGCGGTCCGCTTCGCCGCAGACCGAGAATCCGGGGTTCCATCGGGTGCTGGGGTGGGCATCGTCAGATTCGACAACGCCGACAACAACATTTCCCCGGTGAGAGCATCGAAATCTCCGCGCACCACCACCCGACCATTCAACGTCGACGCGATCCGCAACTCGTTCCGATCGACATCTTCGGCGGGCGGAATCTCATCGGACTCGAAGATTCGCTCCAAGGTCGCGATAAGACTCCGCACCTTCGTGGTCGTCGCCTCCACACCCGACGCAGCAGCCAACAACAAATCGACACAGCGAGGCAACGCCTCCTCCGGCATCCCCTTCGGTGGTGACTCGCAGAACGCCACGATCAACACCGCGTGCTCGAAGGAGCAATCCCCGCCATCGAACCGAGCAGCCACCGCCGGAAAAGGCCGAAGCGCCGCACCCAACGCGGCGATCTTCTTCCCGTCCCGGACCTGCAGCATCGTGTTTGCCGCCAACCAGCACCCCACCCCGCGGCTCGCGATCACCTGATCATCCGGCCGCAACGACAACTCGTCCACCACCGCCACACGCACAGCTTCGAGACGAAGAATCTCCGCACTCGCCTCGATAGCAGCAGCACGCAACTCAGAAGCAGACAACCGCCACAGACGTCCGCGCAACCCCACCGCAGAACCAGACACCACATCCGACAACAGAACACTCATTGAATCCCCCGATCCCCACCTCTAACAATACTCGAACATCAGTTCGAGTCAAGAGGTTATGTGAGGGCGCGAATGAGTGGAGTGGGGTCTGCGACTACGAACAGATGACCGCCCCCGCTGACCTCTTCGAAGCGAGAGTGGGGGATCATCGAGTGGGCCCAGCGGGCAACTTCGATGGGTACGTTCCTGTCATCGGTTCCGTGCAGGAAAACCGTTGGTACCGAGATGGATTGAAGCAACCCTGGCATCTCGTGGCGATACCGAGCCAAGTCGACAACCCCTGCGGATCCGCCCTGTGCGATCCCTTCGGATGAATCCAATTGGAGAGCAGGGCGATGCGACTCGTCGGTCATGACGGCCTGATCGGCGGCCGGCCAGATCGAGACGGAGTCGCTGCGCAACTTGGAGAACACTCCGGTTCCCGCAAGCATTGCGCCAGCCATGCGGGGAGCCCAGTTGGCGGCAAAGTACAGCGCGGATACCAGTTTTATCCTGCGCCGCAAAGTATCTCGTGGGGCTCCGGGAATCATGGCGCACGCCAGCACCAATTTCGAGACTCGTTCGGGTACGGCCGCAGCGACTGCGAGCGCGTAACCGCCGCCTCCGGAGAAGCCCATCAGTGCGGCCGAGTCCAACTCGAGATGATCGATCAGAGTGACGTAGTCGTCGTCCCAGGAATGAAATCCCTTGTCCGTGTGTGGATCTGTGCGACCGAAGCCGGGGCGATCGGGGACGATCAGCCGTAGACCCGCCGTCGCAGCCGCGTTGTCGAGCGAGAGCCCCTCGTATCGGCTGCCAGGTGATCCATGAACCACGACTACCGGCCGGCCAGTCGGATCGCCGTACTCGCAGAACGCGATACGGCGCCCCGAGGTGCCACGAATTTCGGTTGTCGCCACGCTACTTGTCATGTTGTGCTTCCTCGCTGCGCGATCGACGCCACGCCATCCAGAATGAGCGTGACTCCGAATTCGAACCTTCGGGCGGGATCGTGATGAAGCGCGAACACCGATGCCTCGCGTCGATCGGCGGGTGCACTGTCGAAAGCTCCGCGTCCCAATTGAATTGCGACGTGTCCGGTCACGAAATCATGCACGGCGCCGTACGCGTAAGTGGCCTGTTCGTCATCGAGGCCGGCCTGCGAAAGCGCTCGCACGACTCGGTGGGCGGTATCGTCGGCGCCGGGCGCTTCCAGTGATGCCTGCCGATGGGCTTCCAGAACGAGAGGATGCTTCATCAGAAGGTCATGTAGACCGTAGGCGAACGTGCGGGCAACCCCGCGCCAGTCGGTCGGCCAGTCGATCGACGAGACGGCTTCTCCCACGAGGGTGGAAATCAGGTCTCGCCTCAACGCGTCGATGCCGCCGGTAGTGCGGTGGACGGACATCGGCGATATGCCCAGTCGCTCGGCGAGCACTCGAAATGAGACCGCGTCCAGGCCGTCCGTATCGGCGATCTCGGCCGCAGCATCGAGTATCTGTCTGTGACTCAATGCTTTTGGTCGACCGGCCCTTGCGGAGCCGGCGGATTCGGATACCATGCTGACAACAATAGCGATACGCGTATCGAAATTACAAGTGCCGATTGACCTACAAGGAGTGCTGCCCCATGACTGATCTCCATCAATTGTCCGCTGTCGAACTCGCCGCAGTGATCGCCGCGAAGCAGGTCTCGATCCCCGAGGTGGCACGGTACTTCGTCGATCGTGCGACCACTTCCGATGACGTGGGTGCATTCACGACGATCGCCGGGGAACATGCGATCGAACTCGCCGAGCAGGCCCAGCGAAGGTTGGACGAGCGGGACGCCGGACCGCTTCCGCGCCTGTTCGGCGTCCCGACGGCCATCAAGGACCTCGACGCGACTCGCGGCATCCGCACGACATTCGGGTCGGCGCTCTTTCGGGACTTCGTGCCGGACGCCGATGACGAGATCGTCGAGGCGATCCGAGAAGGTGGTCTGATCGATATCGGCAAGACGACGGTGCCCGAGTTCGGGGCAGCGTGTTACACCGAGCCGGAAGTTGCTCCGCCCGCGCGCAGTCCGTTCGATCGCACACGAAGTGCTGCCGGTAGCAGTGGTGGCGCCGCGGCCGCCGTCGGCGCTGGTCTGGTGCCGTTTGCTCAGGGAAGTGACACCGCCGGTTCGTTGCGTTCACCGGCAAGTACGTGCGGAGTCGTGGGCCTCAAGCCGAGTCGCGGTCTGATCACGATGGGGGTGGCAGGTCACGACAACTTCGGTTTTGCGAGCAAGGGGCCGATCGCCCGAACGGTTCGCGATACCGCTGCACTGCTGGATGTTCTGGCGACGCGACCTGGCGCCGGGACGATTCACCCGCCCCGGCCGAAGTCGTTCGAAGAGTTTGTCGTCCAGGCAGAAGGATCGCACTCTCGCCCCCTGACCGTCGCCCTCGCTCATGGCTCGGTATCCGGCGGCACGGTGGACCCACGAGTCTCCGAGGCGGTATCGAGGGTGGGCGTCGTTCTCGAGAGCCTGGGACACAACGTGTTCGAACGTCCTCAGGCCCGAGACGACGCCTTCGTCGATGCCTTCACCACGATGTTCTCGTCCTTGGCCGGCACCAAGCCCATTCCCGAAGAGTACGAACACCTTCTCCGTCCGATAGTGCAGCACTTACGTGTTCGAGCAAACGAAGTGCCGTCGGGCGATCTGGCCGCGGCAATCGGAGTTGTTCAGGCATGGGCGCGGCGGTGGAGCCTGGATTACGCCGACGCCGATCTTGTTGTCACCCCGACGGTGACAACACCGCCGTTGGCAGTCGGTGAGCTACGCAATGACGAAGACCCCGCGACCGAACTGATCGACATGGTCGCTTTCACGGGAAACACCATCGTCGCCAACGCAACTGGATTCCCGTCGATCAGCTTGCCGCTCGGGTGGACGGAAGACGGTGTTCCACTCGGCGTGATGATCTCGGCGAAATGGGGTTGCGACGCAGAATTGCTCTCTGCCGCTGCAATGCTGGAGAACGCGATGCCGTGGAAGGATCGATACCGATTCGACCGCGCAACCGTGCTCTAACCCGGGAGCGACGTCCGCCCGCCGGCCGATGCAAACCCCAACCACGTGTGGCGGTTACCCCACCAACACCACCCGACTTTCGGGGCGTTGCGGTTGTCTTTGCCGTCCCGGCCGGTTCCGTTGCTGATCCACACAGCCGGGGTTCTGGTGTCGAAAGTTCCGTCAGGCTTACGCAATCGGGAGCCGATGGTCATGAAGCACTTTCCGCGTTCGAGGACGTCGGGGCGCTGCAACAGCCAGTGAATGCCTTCGGTGAGGGTCAGCGGCGTACGGTCGGCATCGACGATCGCGGGAAGCGCTTCGTCCGGGCTCCAATTGGCCAGGTGATCCCCGCGGTCGACTTCGCCGAGCAGATACATCGCGGTATCAGGCAACGCGGCCGGCTCGGTAGGAGCGAACAGATCGACGTCGGCCATGTCGACGACAATGAAGCCCCGCTTGTTCTTGTGCTCGAGCAGGGGAGTCAAAATGGAAGCTGGAGCGAGTTTTTCGTGCACGGTAAGCAGTCCAGCCTCACCTTTTCCGGCTGCGGCGGCTGCCCTGACGTCGCCGGCAGAAAGCCCGGCCATCTCGTGTACCCCGAGTTCGATCAATCGCTCGGCCTGCTGATCGATGGGCGGGAGGTCGAAGTGCATACCTGCGATACTACCGATCGTGAGCAGGCCGAGCGGTGGGATCGGCGGTGAGGGAAGTCGGCCACGAGACGCCCAACGCGCGCATGATGAACGGGACGGTGGTCGCCACGACGGTGTCCACTCGGTCGCCGGCCATGAGCATCGGGCGACGGCTTTCCACGCAGGCGAGGATGAGTTGCGCGGACGCGGCAGCATCGGAATCGACAAAGACGCCGGCGTCGACACCTTCCTGGACGAGCTGTTCTACCAGAACCGACAGCGGGACAATATGTTCGAGGAAGCTTTCGCGATCCTGCGCGGACAGCAATTCGACCAACGCGATTCCCGTGAATCGCTGCAGTGAGAACTCGACGAGCGTCAGTTTGACGAGGATTTCGATTCGGTCGACAGGATTCTCGCGATCCGCGAGTTCACGCTCGGCCAGGAGCAGGAATCTGTCCATCTCGCGGGTGGACCAGGCAAGCAGTAACGCAGATTTGTCGGGGAAGTAGTTGTACACCGCTGTCCGTGAGACACCGGCTGCCTGGGCCACAGTCTGCAGCTTCACGTTCTGCCAGCCCTGCTCGTGAAGTTCGCGAATGAACGCGTCCAACATGGCTTCTCGGGTCGCGATCTTGTGTTCTGCGGTTGTCGCGCCACCGGTCAGCTTCGGCATGGTCGATCCTCCTGTGTCTGATTCATGGTCACGGGGAGGTCGAACAGATCCGCAACAAGGCGTGGATCACCCTGCCACATCGAGACGGGTACAAGCATCATCTGCTGCGCGATCGAGCGTACGGATCGGCAGACTTCCTGCGCTTCGGCGGCGGTGAGCGTCGTGCGTTTGCGCAACCGCTCCATCTCCGCGGCAGTCAGATCGGTGATCCATTCTTCGGCCGCAAGCGAGAGGGGTGAATCCGGTGTCACGGCCGATCCAACTCGGCACTGGAGAACCTCGAAGTCATCACGGACAGCATGACGACGGCGACGACCGAAACGGCGTGTGCCGCCGCCAGCCAGAGCGACTCGGGTGCATGTTTGTGGAGGGTCGGCGCCATCAGCATGGCCATGAGGAGGGCGAGACCCGACAACATCGCGGGGCCGTTGGGTCGGCCGACAAGCAGGCTGACCAGGAGAACGAGCGCGACAACGCTGCAGGCCACGTCTACAGGCGGGTACGTGGTCGGGACGATTCCGTGGACGGTGTCGGTTAGGTTCAGCCCGATCGACACCAATTGTGCGAGGCCTGTCGCGCCGGCCAGCCAGGCCGTCCACCGCAGTCCGTGAAGACCGGCTTTCCGCACCACGGTCAGAGGCTCCTCCGAAGATCCCCATGCTGCGGACGTCGGTGTTGTCACGGGCCTTCTCCTTTTTATGACGAGGTGTCGTCATAAAGTATCAGCGCTGGAAAAGTGGGTTTCCGAGGGTAGGTAATTGGCTAGTCCTGAGGAGACAGACACGGCAATATCAACAGTTGAATATCCGACGAGGCGAACTGCGGGAGGTGGCTCGATGACGACCCCTGTCCGCACGGATCGGCCCTCGTCGAAACAGAGTTGGTTGGCGCGCGCGGCATTTGCTGCGCTGGTTCTTGCCGTCGTGGTGCTCCTGATTTTCGCCGGACTGAAAACCTTGACCATGCTGATCCTGGGGATCGGTGGGGTGGTCGTGTGCGTCGTAGCGGTGTACTGGTTTCTGACCACCCGCGGATTCCTCCGCTGGATCTCGTTGGCTGTGGCGGTTCTGACGCCGATCGTGGTGCTCGCCTTCCTGATCCGAGAACGCCTCTTGTGGGTGGTGCTGCTCTCGATCGGATTGTTCGTCATAGCCGGTATCTGCGCCCGCGCCGCTTTGGAGGGGGAGGAGAAGGAACTGCCGGTGGTCGAGCGACCGGCGCCGCCGCCCGCCAAACCGTTCTTCGTGATGAATCCGAACTCCGGCGGTGGCAAGGTCGAGAAGTTCGACTTGAAACGCAAGGCCGAGGAACGAGGGGCCACGGTCGTACTGCTCGAGGGGCCGGAGAAGATCGACGTGACGGCCTTGGCCAGGCAGGCGGTCGCGGACGGCGCCGACCTACTCGGTGTTGCCGGTGGCGACGGAACTCAGGCGTTGGTTGCCGCTGTCGCGGCCGAACACGACCTGCCCTTCCTGGTCGTCAGCGCCGGGACGCGCAATCACTTCGCCGCGGATCTGGGTCTCGACCTCGACGATCCGTCACGGTGCCTCGACGCTCTTGTCGACGGCGTCGAGGTGACGGTGGATCTGGGTAATGTCGGCGGTCGAACCTTCGTCAACAACGCATCGTTCGGGGCATACGCCGAAGTTGTCCAGAGTCCGGAGTACCGCGACGCCAAGACCAGCACCTTCCTGCAGAAACTCCCGGATCTGCTCGCCGGACGCGCCGGAGCGGTGCTGACCGCGCGCTCCCCGAGCGTGTCCGCGGTGGGTCCACAGGCGGTTCTGGTCAGCAACGGACCGTACGAGATGAACGACCTGGCGGGGCTCGGTCATCGCCCGCGATTGGACCGGGGCACTCTCGGGATCGTGGCGATCTCCGTCGGCAGCGCCCGTCAGGCCGTCGGGTTACTCCATCGGGCGCATCAACGAGGCCTGGCTCAGGGCACCGGATTCGAGGTGATCATCGACGCCGACACCGACGAGATTCCGGTCGGCGTCGACGGTGAGGCTCTGGTGATGCCGACTCCCGTCAGGTGCACGGTCAGCCCGCAGGCACTGAGAGTCAGAGTCCCCCGAGACCGTCCGGGCGTCCGTAGGCCCAGGCATGCCTGGGATCTGGTCCGATTGCGAGAGTTGGCTAAGTTCACGAAATCCGGCGCATGACCTGGCGATAGCCTTGCATGACTGCCAGCAGAGTGAATCCGGCAAACATGTCCGATTTGCACCGGATGCTGGCAGCATTGAGGGCCGGTACGGATCCTCGAGGAGCAATCGAATGACGATCACACCCAGCGAAGCGCCGGTAGTCGAGACAACGTACGGGCCGGTTCGTGGATCCACGGAAGGTGCGGTATCGAGTTGGAAGGGGATCCGCTACGCGGCACCTCCGGTCGGGTCGTTGCGTTTCCGCGCACCGGTTCCGCCACAGCCGTGGACCGAGATTCAAGACGCAACAGAATTCGGTCCGTGTGAACCGCAAAGTCGACTTGCGATGATCCCGCTCGGTGAGAACGTTCCGATGGATGAAGACTGCCTGTTTCTCAACGTGTGGGCGCCGGGCTCCGCCGGCTCTGATGCGCCGGGTAAACCGGTCATGGTCTGGATTCACGGCGGTGCGTACTTTCGCGGAGCATCCAGCCAACCACTGTTCGACGCAACCACATTGGCTGAAAATGGTGACGTTGTCGTCGTCTCGATCAACTACCGCATCGGTGTGTTCGGCTTCGTCGATTTCTCGTCCTTCAATTCGGAAGAACACACCTTCGAGCCCAATGTCGCTCTCCGCGACATGATTGCAGCGCTGCAATGGGTTCAAGGCAACATCGCGGCCTTCGGTGGTGATCCGAATCGGGTGACGTTGTTCGGCGAGTCGGCAGGTGGCGGCGCTGTGACGACGCTGATGACCGTGCCGTCCGCCCGTGGCCTGTTTCATCGCGCTATCGCCGAGAGTTCCCCCGCCACTTCGGTGTACGGGAGTGAACGTGGCGAGATCGTCGCGAAGCTGTTTCTCGAGATCTTCAGCGGCGGGGGCGATCTGGGTCTACTGCGGTCCACGTCTGCCGAAGACTTGATCGGGCCGTCAGACGAACTGTTTGCTCGCGTCCCTCAGGAGACGCCCGGCACTTTGGCGTTCGCGCCGATCGTCGACGGTGATCTGCTCCCTGATTACCCGGTGCGCGCGTTCCGTCACGGCAACGCACATCCGATTCCGCTTATCATCGGAACCAACAAAGACGAATCTTCGCTCTTCCGGATGATGAAATCGCCGTTGATGCCGATCGATCCCGTCGTGATCACGTCGATGTTCGCGGAGATCGCCGACGAGCACCCTGGGCTCGAGCTACCCGATCATTCGCAGATCGAAGGCGCATATTCGGGGCTGTCCAAGCTGGGCGCTGGTCTCGGGCTGACCCGTGACTTCGGATTTCGTTTGCCCACGCTGTGGATTGCCGAGGCGCACAGCAAGATTGCACCGACCTGGTTGTACCGATTCGACTACGCGCCGCCGATGCTCAAGGCGCTGAAAATTGGTGCGACCCACGGGACCGAACTTGCCTACGTCTTCGGCAACATCAATCACGGAGCGCGGGACATCACCTACAAATTGGGTGGGCTGAGCGCGGCGCGTCACGTGTCAGAGCGCATGCAGGCTAGGTGGCTGGATTTCGCCAGAGCTGCAGGTGATTACGGCACCGGAGCCGATCGTGAACTGGGTGCGGACCCGGGGTGGCCCACTTACGACACCGACACACGCTCGACACTGTTGATCGACAAGCACGATGCCGTCGTCGCTGATCTGGATTGCGAGATCCGGGAGGCGTGGGGTGACACGGTGATTGCATTCACCTGATGGTTCCGGTCCACTGCAGTGTGGCGAGATAGTGCGAGACGGGTCCCGCTGTGAGCATTCCGCTTCCGGCGCCGGCAATTTCGGCGGCGGCAGGTAAGAGCGCCGCTCGAGCACGCTCCTTGACTCGACTGTCGCCGACTGCAGTGGCCGCCGCGGCAGTGAGGCACCACAGTGCCTCGGAGAGTAGGTCTTTGGGCGGGTCCGGCAATGCCTCGACAGCCTTCGCTGCTTCGTTCGCCTGCCCCTGTGCGATGAGCAGGTGTGGCCGGGCCCAGGGTTCGTACGGGCCCCATTGCGTAGCCGGGTCGAAAATTGCCGGCAGTCCCCGCCACACGCGGAGGGCGAGAATTGCGAGAGGGAATATGCCGTCCTCGAGACCCGGCATGCCGGAACCGGAAAGGTTCACCGCCGCAGCTTCGTACAGCTTCTCGCAGTGCGCCGCTTCTGCGCCGGTAGTGGCCGTTCGCATAGCGCGAAACCAGGTGGTGAACACCGCTGCCAACGGCCGTTCGTGACGTCCGGCCAATCGATCAACTGTCTCGGCGTGTAGCTCGGCTGCGTCGAATTGCCCCAGTGCACTGAGGGCTTGCATACGGATCAGATGGCCGAGAATCTCGAAGGTGGACAGTCCGTGTCGAGCGGAGAGGTCGACCAGTTCACGGCCGATGCCGTCGCGCTCGGAGGCCAGACCGGTAGTCCAGAACGTCTGCATGAACAATCCGTTCAGAGCGAAAGCCAGGGGACCTGGATCGTCGAGAGCGCGACTGATCTGCACTGCAGCGCGGGCACATTCGAGTCCACGATGACCGGACAGTCCTCGCGATTCGAGTGCAATTGTCGCCAACAGTCTGGCCCGAGCGGGTTCGTTGCCGACCGGAAGTCGATCGAGGGTGCGCTGAGCGGCCGCGACGATCTGCGCAGCCTGTCGAGGATCGTCGGATCGTGTCCAGATTCCGGGCACGTCGTAGTTGCCGATGATCCGTGCGGTGAGTTCGACATCGTCCAATTGTTCAGCGGCACCGATGATTGTCAGTCGTTGGTTTCGGGCAGTCTCGAGTCCGCTTCCGCCCGTAACTGCCAAACTTCGGAGCAGGCCGACGGTTGACTCCAATCTCGATTTCGACCCTGCCGCTACGGTCCGGTCGTACGCTGCCGAAACCTGAGTGAAGATCTGTTCTGCCGCTACAGGATCCAGGTGGTTTTCGCGGCGGAGAATGTCGGACTCGAGGTCGGTCAGTCGTGGCCCGGGGTCGATGCCCAACTCTTCGGCGAGTAGCTCGCGTGCGCGACGTAGGACTGCCAGAGCATCGCCTTGACGGTTGGACCGGTACAGCGCGAGAGCGAGTAGTCGCCAACCGTCCTCGCGCCAAGGGTGTTCCGTGACGTGGGCGTCCAGATCGGGAATCGCTTCGGCAGTTCGCCCGAGATCGAGTTGCGCGGATGCGAAGCGTTCGACGGCAGTCAGACGCAGTTCCTCGAGGCGTGACCGCTCCGATCGAGCCCACGGTTCTTCGGCGAACTCCGCGTAGGCCGGCCCTCTCCACAGTTGGAGCGCGGTTCGGAGCAGTTCGAGTGATTGCGCCGGCGTCGAATCGGCGGCTTCACGTACCAGTCTTTCGAATTCCCAAGCGTCGACCGCGTCGGGTGCAGCACGAAAGGCGTAGCCAGGGCCTTCGGTGACAATGACTTTCGGCTTCGTTCGCGGGGCGCGATCCGGTTCGAGTGCGCGCCTCAGTGCGGAAACGAACGTACGTATTGCACTGGTCGCCCCGGCTGGAGGATCGACCCAGAAGTCGTCGACAATCACGTCCACCGGAACAACACGTCCTCGGGCAATGATCAGACGAGCGAGAACCGCTCGGTGTCGCGGGCCCTTCAGATCGATCAACCCTGACGAATCGTTCCACGCGACCACGGGTCCGAGAACTCCGAAAAATATGTGGTCTCGCATTTCCCCACGTTATCGCGCTCATCGAATGCTCATCGACTACGGCGAAGCTGATTGCCATCACCCCGACCAACGAGAGCGACCGATGACGATCACCATTCCAGGCTTCGACTACCAGCAGATTTCCACAGCAGACGGAGTGCGGCTCAACGTCGCGGTCGGCGGAAACGGAACACCACTCGTCCTTCTTCACGGTTTCCCCCAGACGCACCTCATGTGGCGTCACGTCGCCACTGCGTTGGCGTCGGATCACACCGTCATCTGCCCGGATCTCCGCGGATACGGAGCCAGCGACAAACCGGTCGAGGAAAACCCGGACACCTACTCCAAAAGAACAATGGCTGCCGACATTGTCGAGGTGGCGAAGAAGCTGGGACACGAGAAGTTCGCCCTCGTCGGCCACGATCGTGGTGCGCTGGTTGCCGTCAGAGCTGGGCTGGACCACCCGGATGTGATCACACAGCTCGGTTCGCTGGACGTGCTCCCGACCTTGGATATGTGGGACATCCTGCACGGATCGAATGCTGCTGTGGCATTCCATCTCTATCTCATGGCTCAGCCACCCGGTCTCCCCGAGCAGATGATCAGCGCCAGCGCCGACGCGTTCTTCGAGTACTTTCTCGACGTGTGGACGCAGAACCGCGAAGCGATTCCGGTAGACGTGCGGGCGGAATATCTGCGGGCCTCACGGGAGGCGGTGCCGTCGATCGTTGCCGATTACCGGGCGTCGGCAGGCATCGACATCGAACACGATCGGGTCGATCGGGATGCGGACAACCAACTGCACATGCCGGTCACGGTCATTCAGCAGGACTGGGGTTCGATGCTCGGTTACGACGCCGAGGCCCTGTGGAAAGCGTGGGCGCCCGATCTCGAGCACCGCACGCTGTCCGCAGGTCACTTCATGGCAGAAGAGGCGCCTGCCGAAGTGGTCGAGGCGATCCGCACTCTGCTGAAAAGGTAGTTCTAGCGCTTGACCCCGGCCGCCAAGTCGTCGACCAGGACCTTGGCGGTCAAGGCGTATCCCGCGGCCTTGTAGTAGTCGAACGGAATCACGCGACCGGCCTGTGCGGCGGGCAGGCGCTGCCACGTCGGCGAGGTGTACGCGCTGCCGGAGGCGCTGCGATCCAAGGCGAAGATGACGTCGGCTTCTTCGAGACGGTTGAACTGCTCCGACCCGAGCATCACGCGAAGGTCGGGGCCTTCACGGAGCACCTCGAACCCGAGGTCCTCGGCGACGGCGGTGCGGAAATCGTTCTGGAACCACGCGATCTGATCCTCGGCGGCGGCAACGAAGGCAACCTTCTTGCCGGCCATCAGCGGTTCGACGGTCGGGCGGACCTGAGCTACATGGGCGTCGTACTCGGCGAGTACTTCTTCGGCGCGATCGCTGCGCCCGATGCCGGTGAGGAAGTCCGACATGACCTTCCGCCATTCCGGGGTGAAGTCCTTGCCGACGGGCAGGACCGGTGCGATCTGCTGCATCCGGTCGTTGCCGTACGACCCGTTGTCCCACCAGCCGGCGCTGAGGACGAGAAGGTCCGCGCCGAGGGTCGAGATGTATTCGAAGTTGGGATCCGAAGCACCTTCGGCGAAGATCTCGACACCGGTGGCATCCGGGACCTCGCGGCGCAGGTGTTCGGCGGCGCCGGTCGGGTAGGCGGTCACCGGGTACCCCGCAAGGATCGACAATTCGAGGCCGTCCCGCGGATCGAGCGCAACGACGTTCTGGGGGTCCGTCGGAATGATCAGCTTCTCGTCGCCGCGTGTGAACTCGAAGGTCTCCGCGTTATCGGGCGTCGAACTTTCCGTGCTGCTGCAGGCGGCGAGAAACGCGGCCGCAGCGACGCCCGCGCCGACGCCGAAGAAACCGCGCCGCGTCAGGTTGTCCACGATCGCCCAGTAGTCGCGATCGGTCGTGGAGGGAGAAAGAAGTCGAGTCATGCTTGTTAGGTTAGCCTTAGAGGTTTCCTCGAGGAATGGCGAAACAGCTCCCACGAGCGCCAAGAAATACGGCGAACACGCCAGCGTGCCGAGTGTTGTCGGCGTCACCGGCCCACCTGAATCACAACCCACTTTCGACCTTTGACGTGCATGACGTCACAACCGGCCGCCTCCTCGATCGCGATTTGGCCCTGATGGCGCCGACTATGCTGGGTGCACCAGCAGTACGATTTCGGAGGTTGCAATGCAGATCACCAGCGTCGGCCACGCAGGATTTCACATCCAGACCGAGGCCGGATCCATCCTGTGTGATCCATGGGTGACCCCGACGTATTTCGCGTCCTGGGTGCCGTTCCCCGACAACACCGAGCTGGACTGGGACGCGCTGGGCAACTGCGACTACCTCTACGTTTCGCACCTGCACAAGGATCACTTCGATCCGAAGAACCTGATCGCGCACGTCAACAAGGACGCCACCGTCCTGCTCCCCGATTACCCGGTGCCGGACCTCAAGCGTGAGCTCGAGAAGCTCGGCTTCCACAAGTTCTTCGAGACGGAAGACTCCGTCAAGCACACCGTCAGCGGTCCCAAGGGCGATCTCGACATCATGATCATCGCTTTGCGCGCTCCGGCGGACGGTCCGATCGGTGACTCAGGCCTGGTCGTCTCAGACGGGGAGACCACCTGTTTCAACATGAACGACGCCAGGCCCGTCGACCTCGACCCGCTGACCGACGCCTTCGGGAAGGTCGACATCCATCTGCTGCAGTACTCGGGCGCGATCTGGTACCCGATGGTCTACGACATCCCGAAGGGCACCAAGCGCAACTTCGGCAAGCAGAAGCGTCAGCGCGGCATGGACCGCTGCCGCAACTACATCTCCCAGGTCGACGCTGCCTGGGTTGTACCGTCGGCCGGCCCGCCGGTCTTCCTCGACGACGACCTGCGTTACCTCAACGACGATCACGGCGACGAGGGAAACATCTTCCCCGACCAGATCACGTTCCTCGAGCAGATGCGCATCAACGGCAACGATCGTGGTCTGCTGATGATCCCCGGCTCGGCCGTCGAACTTCGGGGAAGCGAGAAGGTCGCCCTGACGCATCCCATCCCGGACGCGGACGTCGACAAGATCTTCTCGAACAAGGCCGAGTACATCGAGAAGATGGCGCAGAAGATGGCACCGGTCATCGCCGCGCAGAAGGCTACGTGGGCTCCGGCCGAAGGCGAGCCGCTGCTCGACGGTCTGAAGGCCAAGTTCGAGCCGATCATGGCGCAGTCCGATCTGATCTGCGACGGTATCGGCTACCCCGTCGGACTCGTGATGGGAGAGGAGACGGTCGTCCTCGACTTCCCGAAGCGGATCGTTCGCGAGCCCATCGACGGAGAAGGTAAGTACCGCTACGGCTTCCGCATTGCTCCCGAACTGGTTCGCACCGTTCTGCGTGACGACGAGCCAGACTGGGTCAACACCATTTTCCTGTCGACACGCTTCACGGCGTGGCGCATCGGTGGGTACAACGAGTTCCTCTACACGTTCTTCAAGTGCCTCACCGACGAACGCATCGCATACGCCGACGGCTGGTTCGCCGAGGCGCACGACGACAGCGCGTCTATCGAGTTGGGTGGCTACGAGATTCAGCGTCGTTGCCCCCACCTCAAGGCTGACCTGTCGAAGTTCGGTGTCGTCGACGGCACCAACCTCACCTGCGATCTGCACGGCTGGCAGTGGGATCTCGAGACCGGCCGCTGCAAGACGTCCAAGGGCCACGAGCTGCGCACCAGCAAGCTGAGCTGAACCGAGCTCGTCGGGTGACGGGATACAGCAGGTCGCTGATCGGCCTGGCGACAGCGCTCGCCGGGTTGGCCGGTTACGTCGACGCGCTCGGATTCATCACGCTCGGTGGGCCTTTCGTTTCGTTCATGAGCGGCAACATGACGCAGGCGAGCGTCGCATTTGCCGACGGGGTGTGGTCGACCGCGCGGGTGGCAGGCGGCATCATCGTGCTCTTCCTCCTGGGAATCGCGCTGGGAACCGTCGTCACCCACTTCACGGAGCGGTACTCCGTCCGGACGCGCAAGGTCACAGTGCTTGCGGTTGTGGCTGGACTGCTGGCCATCGGTTCGGTGATGAGCAGCCTCGACGTCACCCCAGGCGCGATCTCGGCGATGGCCCTGGCGATGGGAGCCGTCAACTCGGTGTTCCAACGCGACGGTGAGGTGACGATCGGTGTCACGTACATGACCGGTGCGCTGGTCAAGATGGGCCAGCGTCTCACCGGAGCCTTTCTGGGCGGCCCGAAGTGGGCGTGGCTGCAGCACTTCGGGATGTGCGCGGGGTTGATCGCGGGCGCGGTAGTCGGTGCGCTCGTTCATCGGTGGATCGGCCTTCACGCTCTGTGGCCTGCTTCGGCATTCACGGTTCTTCTGATCGCCGTCGCGTGGCGGGTCTCGCCCCCGGCGCCGGCACAGGTGTAAAAAGAGCGGGGTACACAAGCCGGAGTGCGGGGGAACTGTGGATGCTCTGATCATCGTTGTGCTGGGACTACTCGGAATCGTCGCCGCCTCGACGCTGGGGGCGCGGATCGGAGTCGCGGCGCCGCTGATTCTGGTGATGGCCGGGATCGTTGTCAGCCTCCTCCCCTTTGTCCCAGCAGTGGACATCGATCCGGAATGGATTCTCGCGGGTGTGCTTCCGCCGCTGCTGTACTCAGCTTCGGTCTCGATGCCGTCGATGGAGTTTCGGCGTGAATTCGGTGCTATCGGTGGGCTCTCAGTTCTCCTCGTCGTGGTGAGTGCGCTTGTTCTGGGTGTGTTCTTCTCCTGGGTGATACCAGGACTCGGCATCTGGTGGGGCATTGCACTCGGCGCGATTGTGAGCCCGACGGATGCCGTCGCGACGTCCATCGTCAAGAAACTCCCGGTCTCGCCGCGGGTGGTGTCGATCCTCGAAGGCGAAAGCCTGCTCAACGACGCTACCGCTCTGGTCCTGTTGCGTACTGCCATCGCCGGAGCGGCCGCGTCGGTATCGCTGTGGAGTGTGTTGGGCAAGTTCGCTTTTGCCGTCGTCGTGGCCGCGGTCATCGGTGTTGTCGTCGGCAAGGTCAACCTGATGGTTCGTGCCCGTGTCACCGACTCGACGGTCAACACGGTCATCTCGTTCACGGTGCCGTTTCTGGCCGCGATCCCCGCCGAAGAGTTGGGTGCATCGGGGTTGGTTGCTGCCGTCGTGGCCGGGCTCGTCACCGGCTACGACGCTCCTCGGAAGCTTTCGCCGCGTCATCGGCTGTCGGACTCCCAGAACTGGCGCACAGTCGAACTGGTCCTCGAAGGTGCGATCTTCCTGGTGATGGGCCTCGAACTCTCGTCGATAGTCGACGATGTCCGGGTCGACCACGAGGGAATAACCACCGCAGTCTTCGTCGCTGCGGGTGCACTGTTCCTCACGATCTTGGTTCGGGCTCTGTACGTCGCGCCGCTACTGCGAGCACTCCAAGCGCGGGCAAACTTTCGCGAACGCATGAAACCCAGACTCTCCGACATCGCGAATCGTCTCGACAATCCGGAGGATTACCCACCGGACGAAGGGCGGCGTAGCAGGCGCCGGGCGCCTTCGGCGAATCAGATGGAACGGTTCAAGATTCGGGTGCGGCGGACGGTTGCCGATATCGATTACTACCTTGCCGCGCCGTTGGGATGGCGTGAAGGGACGATCGTCATCTGGGCCGGTATGCGCGGAGCGGTCACTCTGGCTGCCGCGCAGACTCTTCCGGAAGACACTCCGAGTCGATCGCTTCTGATCTTGGTGGCGTTCCTGGTCGCAGCCGGCTCGTTGATCCTTCAGGGTGGGACGTTGAAGCGCGTCGTAGTGGCGGTCGGTCCGGCAGCGCAGGACCTCACCGATTCCGAACTCGACGAACATCGACGTTTGCTCGCTCTACTCGAGGATGCTTCTGCGAGTTTCGTTCCACCCGAGGGGCAGTCGAAGAAGAAGACCCGGCTCGACGTGATCGACGCGCAGCGTCGAGCGCTACTCGACGCGCGGGACGACGGCCTGTTCGACGCACGGATGCTCGGATCGGCACTGGCCGCGCTGGATGCCGATCAGATCAGCCTCGAACTCAAGGGCGGTCCGGACGGTTGATCACGTGCACAGTCTCTTTCGAGCAGACGTCATCATTGCCCGCGTGATCACGCCGTGCAGTACCTGAACGGGTGCGAAGTAGATTCGGCCCGCGCGGTTCTTCAGCTCCACGGCAGTGAGGACGTGCAGGAGACCGGCGTCGTTGTCGGCCCGAACCGAGGCGACGAATCGTAGGTGTTTCTCGTCCGCCTCGATGAGAGCCTCGCCGTCGGCGATCTTGTCGACGGCAAAGGTGTCCGGGCGTCCCTTGGCGATGCCGAGCAGTCCGACTACCCGCTCCCTGAGCCAGAACATCGCGAGGACTGGTGCGGGGACATTCCTGACGTCGAAGACGGCCTGCGCCCACTCCTCGGAAGTATGGGTCGGAACAGACGGGATGGTGATCGTGGTGGCTTCAGCCCAGTCCGGTGCAGGCATTGCCTTGAATGCGAGTGTCATTTCATCCTCCGTACGGTGCCGTATGGAACTTACCCATACGGTACCGTACGGAGGTGACGAATGCCCGCGCCCGACTCTCCCGTGATCAGTGGATCGATGCTGCTTTCGAGGCTCTGACCAGCCACGGGCCAGGTTCCGTCGCTGTGGAGAAGGTGGCACGCACGCTGGGATCGACCAAGGGTTCCTTCTATTGGCATTTTGCGAACCGTGACGAATTGCTGCAGGCTGCGCTCGATCGATGGGAAGTTCTGGCAACCGAGCGACTGATCTCTTCCGTCGAGGCCTCCGGCGAACCGGCAGAGGTGAGGTTGCGTCGCCTGGTCGACGCGGTCACAACCGGACTGGCCGGTCGCCGTGCGGAGTTGGAACTGCTTGCCGGGATCGACCATCCTGTGGTTTCGGCGGCGGTTCGACGTGTCACCGAGCGTCGAGTCGCCTACATCGTGACGTTGTTGGTCGATCTGGGGATGGACAGGCAGAAAGCGGAACATCGTGGCGTACTTGCCTATTCGATGTACCTGGGGCAGATGCAATTGGTGCACAGTGCGCCAGATGTGGTTCCTGGCAGCGGTGCGGACGCTCACGCGCTCGCCGACGAGTTCGTGAGCATGGTTCTGGCCGGGTAAGTCCGCCATCGAATGCAGCGTGATCTGCGCATCACCCTGCGCTTTCAGGTGAGGGACCACACATTGCGCGTAACCCATAGTTACAGATACTTTGAGGTCAGCTGAAGTGGGGTGCCGGATATGTCGGCATTTCCCGGAGGCGCAAAACCGTTTCACGACAGGAAGAAAGGTGACTCACCATGAGCGTTGTGCTTATTTCGTTGCTGGTCGCCGCTGGACTCACCGTGCTGGCCACCAGTGACGGTGCCGGTCTGGACTTCGGGAGTCGGCAGCTGAACCGCCAGTTGAAGACCCGCACGCACCGGTAACCCCGGAAATCGGCCGGCTCCACGCGATACTTCGCGGAGCCGGCCTTTTGCGTTGTCCGGTCAGTTCACCCCGAGATCTGCCAGCCAGGCCCGCGTGCTGCGGGCAGTGATACCCAAGGCAGCAGTAGAACCCGTCGCGGAGTCGAACGCGACGCTGTCGGCAGATTCGAGTCCCGTGTAGAGCTGGGAAACCCCGGCTGCTGCACCCGCTCCGATGATCGGCGCAATCGATGCACCGAAGGCATCGGGTGTCACGGCTTCGAAAGTTACCGCGCGCGAGAAGTGTTCGGCGAATGCCTCGGCCAATTCGATACCGGTGATCGCCGGAATCTGTCCGATGTCGACCGCGTCCGGTGCTACGTCGAGAGTCAGGGCCGCGACGGCTGCATCAGCGACGTCGAGATGTGAACTCCATGCGACCGCGAGATCGGCACGCAGTGGGTAACGCAGGACGCCTTCGTCTTTCACTCCCGACAGCACAGTGGGCAGAAGAAGATTCTCGAGGAACAAACGTGGGGTCAGAACGGTCACCGCGATGCCTTCGGCGCGAAGTCCGTCGACGAGCTCGGAGAGAACGGGTGTGTTGGGACCGGCAAGCGGCGAAGCAGCGTCGCCGATCACCGTGCCGCTGGTAGAGATCACGAACCGCGAAGGGCGCGCCGCTCTCGCTGCAGCCAGAACATTGTGGGCATAACCAGCTAGCGTCTCGGTGTCTCCGGCGAGTGGCAGGTGAAAGAACACCCCGTCCGCCCCGCGATAAGCGTCGGCGAGAGAGTCGACTGACGCATTGTCCGCGACGACGGTGTTCGCACCCTCGAACGTCTGGTCAGGGTTACGGGTAATTGCTCGGACTTCGGCCCCTGCCGATCCGGCGAGAGCCGCGACCAATCCTGCGAGAACGGGAGAGCCCTGTGCGCCGGTGGCGCCATGCACTGTGTAAGTCATGACGCCTATAGTTCACATCGGGAACCAGTTACTTCAAGTGAACTAATGGGGAATCGATGAGTGAATCAGGTCACGTGCTTCCGGAGTGCGGCGTCGCGCGCTTCCTGCTGGTCCTGGACGGGCCGTGGGCAACGCTGATCGTTCGTGAGCTCACGCACGGCCCCATGCGCTTCACGGAACTACGACGCGCTTTGCCCGGCATCAGTCCAAGGACACTGTCGGCCAGGCTCAAACGTTTCGAGGAGTTCGATCTGGTGACCCGGACTGCTTACGCCGAGGTGCCGCCGCGAGTGGAGTACGAACTCACCGCGACGGGGATGGAACTGCGCTCCGTGCTCGAAGCGATGGTCGAGTGGGCGGATCTGGCACTCCCCGTTTCCTGACGCGCCCTCAGCGCGGGCCCGAAAGTCCAACTCGCAGAGCGCCACAGGCCTCGAACATCGCGTCTTGTCCGGTGTGGCCGACGCCGGTGGTGTTGACGAAGGCATGGATCAGACCGCTGTGGCGCCTCAGTGCGACCGGGACTCCGGCCTCTCGCAGCCGGTTCGCATACGCCTCGCCCTCGTCGCGTAGTGGGTCGAAACCGGCGACCGCAACGTACGCGGGCGGTAGGCCGGCCAGGTCAGGAGTGAGCAGCGGTGAGACTCGCGGGTCGAGAGCCGAAGTGCCGCCCGACAGGTAATGGGCTGCATACCAGTCGAGTTGGGCGTCGGTGAGAAAGAAGTCGGTGCCGAACATCTTGTGCGACGGGCGCTTCGACGAAAGGTCCACCCAGGGAAAGAAGAGCAGTTGGAATGCGGGTTTGACGTCGTCTTCGGTCGTGGACTGCGCGACGACGGCAGCCAGGTTCCCGCCGGCGCTGTCTCCGCCCACTGCAATGGATTTCGGATCGGCGCCCAGTTCTGCGGCATGTTCGACGCAGTACCGGAATGCGGCGACGGCGTCGTCGATCCCGGCGGGAAAGGGGAACTCCGGTGCCAGTCGGTAGTCCACCGACAGCACACTGACTTCGCCGTGGCGGGCCAGGAAGCGGCACACACTGTCGCCGCTCTCGAGGCTGCCGAGGACGAACCCGCCGCCGTGGAAGTACACCAAAAGTGGAGCGGGCGTGGAGACCCCGGCCGGGCGATACAGCCGAGCGGAAATCGCGTGGTCTCCGGCCGGGATCTCGAGGTCGCGAACCGTTTCGATGTCGATGGGCGTACCGCCGAACAGTCGCGATTCGGCGTCGATCTGAGCTCGTCCCTCTTCGACCGGAAGATGCTCGAAGCTCGTACCTTCCACTGCCGAGAGCAATCGCAGTGCAAGCTGGATCTCGGGGTGCAGAGTCTGTCCGTCGATCTCCTTCGGCTTGCCACCGAGAATGCGCTGCGCGCCGGTCGGTAAGGCGCCAACGACATCGAGCACCACCCGCGCAACACGATCTTGGACAGACATCTTCTCCGTGGACATACTCGCCTTCCGTCGGCTGATCACCCGTCGCTTGTACGTTACGAAAGAACTGGACAAATATCCAGGAACTGCGACGCTCGCGATCAGCTTGCCGGCGTCACCGTGACTGTGACGGGGCCCGCGTCGTCCGCGGTTTCCACTGTGAGAAGCCGACTTTGGGGATTCCAGTTCACGATGTCGGCGCCTGCGACGTCGACGCCGCCGGGAAAGCCGCTCTCGGGTAGGTAGATCTCGGTCGGTGCCGTCACCGCGGGGTTCGGGGTGAACGTCAACTGAAGGCGGTCAACGCTCGAGGACCATTCGGTGGGTGTGCCAGCGACGGCACGCGGATACGGCTTGTTCAGGGTGTCGACGAGGAGTGTCTGTGTTCCGTCCGGCAGGTACGGGCCCCAAGGCCCGGGATCACTGGACCAGTACGAGACGCCCGCGCCGAGTTCTCGGGCGGTCGTGTAGACGCGGTCGACGTAGTCGGTTGCGCCGGGCAGTGTTGTGTCGAGCCCGAATTCGCCGAGAATGACCGGGACGCCGCCGAGTACGTTTCCGGCGATGTGTTCGACGCTGTCGCGCCAGGTGTCGATGGTCGCGTCGGTGAGTGTGCGTGAGAGGCCGGAGTATCCGTCACCGAGGTCGAGGGGCAGTGGGTACAGGTGTGGGCAGTAGGCGATTCGCTGTTCGCCGGCTCGCGGGTCGTTGATCTTCGTGAGTCCGCTGGGGACACCTTGGTTGACGCCGACGGCCTGCGGGGCCACACACACCCAGCTGTCCTGATCAACTTCCCTGATGGCGTTGGTGGTTCGCTGATACAGGGCAGCGAGGGGCCCACCTTCGAACGCGGGGCCTTGGAGGGAACCGCCCCACGGCTCGTTCATCAGGTCGTATGCCACGACGGTGTCATTGCCTGCAAAACGTTCGGCCACCGCCTGCCATGCGTTCGCGTAGTGCTCGACCAGTTCGGGGTGTTGGCCGGTGGTGTTCCAGAAGTTGTCGAATGCGCGCATCACGCCGGGTTGGATGTAGTACAGCTCCCAGCGGTCTTGAGGGCTGACCGGAAGGCCGTCCATGTATGTCGCCCAGGCCGGTGCGCCGTTGCCGATGTTGCCTGCGCCGTTGCCGCTGTTGCCCTCTGGTGTGATCGCGCCGGAGTAGACGTCTTGATGCATGTCGAGCATGACCTTGTAGCCGCGCTCGGCGTACCAGCTGACCCGGTCCTCGACGCGGTCGAGATACGCCTGGTCGTACTGTCCTGGTTCCGGTTCGACCGAACGCCAGGAGATCAGGAACCGCACGAAATTTGTTCCCATGTCGGCATGTTCGCGTTCGAGGTCGGCTTCGGTGAACTTCGGCATGCCGTCGGGTGCGCTTTTTGCGCTCGACGCCGTGTTGAACCCTCGCAGGATCAAGGAGCGGCCGGCGTCGTCGGTCAGGTACGACGGCGGCACGTCCGTGCCGCCGGCGCTCCCTGACGTGGGCAGGCTGCCCTGAGCCGCGGCAATACCGCCGCCCAGTATCAGTGAGCCCGCGACTATCAGTGCTGAGAGCGGGATACGGCGCACGGAAACTCCTCCTGGATGTGTGGATGGATTGACTTGTCCGACTGGGGATTCAGACCTGGTCTTGATCACTCGATGTCGATTCACGTCGGTTGGCTTACGCTGGTACGCCCGTTTTCGATGTGTCCGACGAGCACCCGCTTGAATTCAGGATCTTCGTCGACCGTCACGGTGGCCTGATACCAGCTGTCCACCGACGCCACCGCCCACCGGCCGCGTGCGCCGGCAGCGAGCTTCCGTCGGTCTCCGTCGACGTCGACGGAGAGTGCACGACTTCCGGAATTGTTCGCGGTCAGTACAAGCGCGCGCGACCCTGCGTCGATGGTTGTCGAGACGTCGAGCGAAGCTGCCGCACTGTCTGTCGCTCCACTGAACTCGCGCCTGAAACCATTGGGACCCAACAGGGTCAGGCTGTAGACGCGATCACTGAGCGCAACGATGTCATCGACCTCGCCCAGGAGGTCGTAATGCCGTGGCTCGTCGAACTCACCTGCGTACGGGTACAAGGCCAGGTGAGTTGATGCGGCACCGGCATTGACCAGATGGACCGTCAACGAGCCGGTTTCCGGGTTCACCGTCGTGTAGGCGTCGGGCTGATAGGGAAGGGCCCGTGCTGGTCGAGTGCCGCTTTCCTGCAGGGGCATTCTCTGTTCGGTGGGTGGGGTCGGTGTCCACCGCGGTTCCAGAGGCGGAGTGGGCTGCGGGCGCGCCAAAGTCGGTCGGCTACGCGGGTTGGCGAAGTCGAACGCCGACGTCAGGTCGCCACTCACCGTGCGTCGCCACCGGTCGATTTCCGGCTGCGTGATTCCGAACCGCTTCTCCAGGAATTGCGTGACGGACGTGTGGTCGAACACTTGTGAACAAACGAAACCGCCGACAGTCCACGGCGAGATGATCGTCATCGGCACCCTCGGGCCGAGGCCGAGCGGCTGATTGCCGACCCATTCGGTTTCGACCGAGCGCGGCGGTCGAGGTGGCGGTACATGGTCGAAGTACCCGTCGTTCTCGTCGAAGTTGACGATCACGGCCGTCTTCGCCCACAGATCGGGATCGGAGGCGACGGCGTCGAGCACTTGATAGAGCAGTGTTGCGCTCGCCGCAGGTGACGATCCCGATGGGTGCTCCGAATCCACCTCGGACGGAACGAGATAACTGACTTGCGGCAGTCGGCCCGACTCGACGTCTTTCCTGAACTCGGCGGCCAGTGTGCCGGGCCGGGATCGGTACAGTGCGCGATCGTAGAGTTGGCGATCAGCAGGCGACAGTTGGTCTGCAGCATTCTCGAGGGCCAGTACCGCTGCGTCCTGGACCGGCGCCGGCATCGACGGCAGGGCGAGATAAAACCCGGCCAAGGTCTGCAGTTCGTAAGGGAGCAGGCTTGGCCGGCCAAGCAGCCCTGCCGCCACTTTCTTGAAGGCAGTGAAGTATTCGAGGTTGTTGTCTCCGAAGTTGTCCCACTCTTGGTAGGTCTTCCAGGAAATGCCGGCGGACTGCAACCGCTCGGGAACCGTCGTCCATCCGTAGCCGGCGTGCCAGGGGTTGTAGGCCGCATTGGTTACAGCTCTTCCCTCGGGGCCGGGCGGATCCGAAGGCAGGACCGATTCGGTCGGATTAGGCGAAAGTGGCTCGTATCCGGTGTATCCAGAGACCCAATAGTTCCGGTTGGGGCTCGTCGACGTCGGAACGGAGCAGTGGTAGGCGTCGCAGATTGTGAACGAGTCCGCCAGTTCGTAATGAAAGGGAATGTCTTGCCGGTCGTAGTACGCCATCGTCGTACCGGTCTTTGCCGCAATCCAACCGTCGTGCCAGCCGTCGGCGAGTGCGGCATGTCCGCCCGCCCAGCTGTGATCCAGCCCGGTGACGTTCTGGGTGTCCATGCGTTGTGCTGCAGCGGAATCGCGGATGGGAAAGGGGAGCACAGGACCGGTAGGTCCGGGTTGTTCGAAGACGCTTTGGCCGCTGCGTAGACGCAACGCATTCGGATCCCCGAAGCCGCGAACACCCCTCAGAGCGCCGTAGTAGTGGTCGAAAGATCTGTTCTCCTGCATGACGAGGACAACATGCTCGATCGAATCGAGCCCGCCGGAGTTTGCGGGTGTCGCCAGTGCACGTTGAAGCGACGGCGGCAGAAGGGAAGCGGCGGCGACTGCAGTCGCGCCGACCCCGGCGGCGAGAAACGACCGTCGAGAAAAGGAATTCCTGGACACTTGTGCTCCATCGATCAATCAATCAGTGCTATGACTACGGCCGCGACATGCTGTTGCCGCTGCTCCGAATCGGTGCAGCGGCAACAGTGTCGAGAGAAATGCGATCAGGAACCGAAGAGACCGCCCAGCGAACCGAGGCTGCCCGAGCCGCCGTTTCCGCCATCATCAGGCGCAGCAGAAACCTTTACGACGGATTCGTCCGACGCAGACTGCGTGAATCCGCTTCGCCCGGCGTATGCCGCCTTGATCGGATGATCGCCCGTCGATGCGAAAGTGTGCGTCAGTCGCGCCACACCATCGACTCCGACGACAACGGGTTGTCCGATGGGTTGGTCACCGTCGAAGAACTGAACCGAACCCCCGCCCGGATTAGGACTGACCGTTGCGGAAAGTTCTGCCGCGACATTCTGCTTGGCCGTCGCGGGAGCTGCCAGTGAGGTCGAGGTGGTGACATCGGACGGCGCGGGATCAGACACGGTGACCGTTTGGGCCGATGCCATCGACGGCATGAATCCTGTTGCGCCGGAGTAGTAGGCCGACACTGCGTGAGATCCAGCCGAGGTGAATGCGTGTTCCAGAGTGGCTTTTCCGTCAGCGCCCACCGGGATCGGGGCACCGATATTTGCAGCGCCATCCTTGAACTGGAGAGTGCCACCAGTGGGGGTCGGCGTGACCTGCGCCCTCAGCGACACCGATACGCCCGTCTTTGCATCGGTAGGAACGTTCACGGCAGTGTCGGTCTGCTTGACGACAGGTGCGGCAGTCACCGTGACCATCGTCTCTGTCGAGTTGGAACTCTGGAATCCGTTGACTCCCTGGAACGTTGCGGAGACCCGCGCGGTTCCGGCGGTGAAGAAGGTATGCGGTAGCCGGGCAGTGCCGTCGGCACCGGGCGTGACAGGTGTACCGACGTCAGCGCCGTCCACCCTGAACTGCACGTTTCCGTTGACCGGAGCCGGATCCACCTTTGCGACAAGCTCTGTCGGTGTGCTGGCTTGGATCGAGTCGGGGATCTGGATTGTGGTGGTTGTCGGTTGGCTGACGTAGATGGTGGTCAGGGCCTGCCCACCGGCGTTGAGGCCGGAGTTCCTGTTGTCCCGCGGGGAGCAGTTGTAGCGCTCCCAGTAGTTGACTGTGAAGACATCCTTCTCGCGCTGGACGAATGTGAGCGCATTTCGGTCGTCGTCGTAGTTGGCGGAGCCGGGATCGGAAACTCGCAGCGAAGGCTTGATCTCGCTACCAGCCGCACCGGCTTTGACTGTGACGTCGACTGCGGGGAGTCGGAACTTGGTGTTGGCACCGACGATGATGCCGTCACTCGATCGAACCGCGGAGGACGGACCGTTTCCGATGGTCCGATTCGATCCGGAGATACGCAGGTGCGTACCGGATGCCGATGGATTACCGCCGTCGTCGATCTGTGTGACTGTTGGAGTGGCACTGTCGGATCCGAGGCCGTACGCACTGTCCGCCACAAGCTGGGAACTCACGAATTCGACGCCCGACGGGATGTCGAAGTCGTACTTGATCCGGGCCCAATGCACGACTCCACGGCTGGCATGGCCGCCGCCGTTTGCCTTCATCTCGTTCGGCTGCACCCGGTAGGTGATGGTCTCACCTGGTGCCGCGGTGGTCGGCGCGGTGATGGTGACCCCCGAGCCGAGCGTCTCGTTGAACGTGATCGGGCTTGCCGCACCGTCCATCTCGCGCACATGGCATGCAGTTGTGAAGGCCACGCTCTTGGTCTCGGGGGCAGCAGAGGCGGTCCCGCCGCCGGCGATCGCGAACAATCCGCCGGCCAGTACCGAGACGGTTGCAATCGCAGAGCCGCGTAACAGTTTCGAGTTCATCGACGAATCCTGGTTTCTGTTCACAGTTTTCACGACCCGAATCCGGGGGTTCCAAGGCTGCCGAGGCTACCGGTGCCAGGCTCGGGCTCGGACGGTTCGACCACGTTGATCGTCACGGCGCCCGACATCGATTCCATGAAACCGGCAGATCCCGTGTAGTACGCCGTGATGTTGTGGTCGCCCGCTGTTGTCATCGTGCGGTTGGCCTTTGCGACACCGTTGACGACGGCCACCGGAGCGCCGAGGTCGACCCCTCCGTCACGGAACTGCACTGTTCCTCCCGACGGCCAAGGAGTGACCGTTGCCGTCAGCTCCACGGAGTCACCGACGACAGCTTTACCGGGTGCGTCGATTCGCGTCTGTGTCTGAGCGAGGCTGGAGTCGACATTGATCACGGCGAGCGGCTGGCCGCCTGCGTTCAATCCGGCCGAACGATTGTCGCGTGGTGAGCAATTGGTGGTCAGCCAGTATTTGACGCCACCGAGCAGTGTCTCCTGTTGCAGGAAGGTCAGGTAGTTGGCGGCACTGTCGTAGGAACCGGAGTTGGTGTCGGAAACGCGGAGCATGGGCTTGATCTGGGTTCCCACAGCCCCTGACGTGACGGTGACGTCGACTGCCGGGAGCTGGAACGTCTTTCCTCCACCGACCTCGATTCCGCCGCCGCCGTTGTCGTCGGTGTTGGGTCCGTTGCCCGCCGTGATGTTGTTGCCGGAGATACGAAGATGCGTCCCATTCGGATCGGGTGAACCGGCATCGTTCACCCGCGTGATCGTCGGGGCGACCCCACCCAGATTCGAGCTGGTGCCGGCCACGATCTGCGCCCCCACGTAGGAGGTGCCTGCAGGGATGTCGAAATCGAACTTGAGACGCGTCCAGTTCACGACGGACCTGAGGTCGTAGCCGTCATTGGGGACCGTCATCGGCTTGGGGGCGAGTCGGTAGGTGAATGTCGAGTTCGGCGGAACCACGGTCGGGGCACTGATCGTGACGCCGGAATCACGCGTCTCGTTGTGTGTGATCGGACCGGGGAACTGCCACCCGTGACACGATGCCGTGAACGGAAGGTTCACATCAGCGGCGGATGAAACTCCCGCTCCGCCGACGACCAGGGCAACGCATCCGGTCAAGGATGCGGCCACCCCTACTCCTCGGCGCATCAACGTCGACACCATTCACATTCTCCTTGAGTAGCGCTCGAAACGATCGAGCTCTCGGCTTGAAGCCGGGTCCGGGAACCGGCCTCGAGCTGACAGAGAAGCGAATACGTCTTCGTCGTTTGCTCACCACCAGCTCAAACCCTGGAGAGGAGTAGAACACAGAGCGAGCCGCGAGATATGCGATTCGGACAAATTGTTGGACAAACGTCCAACCGGCGAAATTTCTCCACTTCACTGACCGCTCTGCACTGCTTTGACGTGGCGTGAAGTGGGCCCGGTAAACGGTCAGGCGATCGCGCGGCGCATCAGTTCTGCCGTCTCCTTGTTGAATGCGACCAGTGTGACCGTCTCGACCTCGGTCTTCGCCGCGCGAATCGCTGAAACGGCCTGTCGGACCGCATCTTCCTTCGGCCAGCCGTAGACCCCTGCCGACATCAACGGAAAGGCGACGGTTCGTGCGCCGATCGAGTCGGCAACGGCGAGACTGCGGGTGTACGCCGACCGAAGCAATCCGGATCGGTCCTCGGAGCGCGAATACCTCGGGCCGACGGTGTGAATCACGGCCTTGGCGTGGAGCTTTCCCGCGGTGGTGGCCACGGCCGCACCCACCGGGAGGCCGTCGGGAAGGCTGGTGTTGCGCAATACCTCGCAGGCCTTCAGGATCTCCGGTCCTCCGGCTCGGTGGATCGCGCCGTCGACACCGCCACCGCCGAGGAGCCTGGAGTTGGCCGCGTTGACGATGGCGTCGACGGTCAGCGTCGTGATGTCACCTTCGACGACTGTAATAGCGGGCATGGATCCTCCTGGGTACCCGACGGCTGTGTGTCCGACGGCTGTGTGTCCGACTGCTGTGTTCCAGAGTTCACGCTTCGGGCGAGCCCACGGCATAGCCGAGCGTACGTCGTAGGGATCACGTCCGATCAACATCGAGTATCGCGCCGCAACCGACGGTGTGCGACTGTGCGCCTGAACGCAATGAAGGAGTACGCGCTTTCCCTCGGCCCGCAACGCCTGGACGGTACGCGCTGCGTCGTCGAGAACGAACTCGAGGTTGGCGTTGGAATCGTGACCGTCATCGACCAACCAGAACTCGACGTGATCAGGGGCGACCTGTCGTGTTCCCATGCGGCACAGGCTGACCACGGCGTCGTAGTCCGCAGTGGACACCGCATCGACGCCGCCGAGCGTGACGCCGTCGTCATGCGGATGTGTGGTCAGGTGGTGGGTTCCGCGGAATTTCGAGTAATCGAGTTCTGCGGTCGACGGCCATCCGTTCTTGTCGTCGGTACCGCCGCGAGCAGTCTTGATCGCCAGGCGAACCAGATCGGAGGAACGGTATCCCGGCCAGCCGTGCATGATTCGGCGCCAGCGGGCGGGAACCGCCGACGCTCCCCAACGGGCGCCGAGGAGGCCACCCGCGATGGCCGCAGTCGTGTCGGTGTCCCCGCCGGCTCGTACGGCTGCTTCCAATGCGTACTGGAGGTGGCGAGCGTCGGCATTGTCCGTCGAAGTGATGGCCCACCAAGCAGTCTGAAGTGCATGCACCACCCAACCGTTCTTGGAGAAGTCCTGCGGGTTCCCGGTTTCGGCCTGATCGAGCAGCGGGCCCCAGTATTCGGCTACCTCCTGATCGGCAACGGAGAGGAAGCCTCGAACGCCGTCGAAGTTGCCGGCGACAACGGCATGGCGGATGGCATGGGTCCACAACTCACACGCCTGTCCGGCACGCGGGTCGTCGTGCGTGAGTGAACTGATCCGGTGCGCGGCCGACATGGCACCTTCTGCATCGTCCAAGTAGGAGAGGGCGACGGGAGCAGTCCGCATGAGCGAGCCGTTGCCGGCCTTGCGGCCGCTGATCGCCCGCGCACGATCCGCCATCGCCGCTGCGCTTTCGGAGCGGGCAGACAACACTGCTCGCGTCTGGTTGCCGATGTCCGCGGGCTTCGAGTCGTACCACCGGATGAACTGTGCTGCAATGGCATCAAGACCGCCAGAGCTTCCGATGTCGATTCCGGTAGCGGCCACCTCGGCGATCGCAACTGCCATCGAGGTGTCGTCGGTCCATTCTCCCGGCGCCCAGTTGAACGGGCCGCCACCGATCATGTCGATCGTGACCTCGGCCTTCGGGTAGGTGAATTCGTAGCCGGCGCCGAGTGCGTCTCCTGCTGCGGTGCCGAGCAGAACGCCGGCCGCTCGATCGGACTGCTGTGCGGTGAGTTTCATAGCCACCTCTTCGGTTCGCGATGATCGTTTGATCAACTTTGCGCTAACCATAGATCATATTTGAGATAACATGCAAGGGTGAATAAATGGACAGACACGAGCGGCAAGGGATTGACGGACTATCCGCGTCCGTCTGTGGCAGTGGACGTCGCGGTGCTGACGTACAGCGGTGGATCTCTGAAAGTTCTGGTGGTTCGGCACCGTCTCGGTGCGCTGGCGCTACCGGGAACTTTTCTGCACGAACGCGAATTGCTCACGGCCGCAGCCGATCGCGCCCTGTCGGTCAAGGCAGAGTTGGCCCAGACGAGCTTTCACCAGTTGGCGATCTTCGACCGATCGGACCGCGACGACCGTGGATGGGTTTTGTCGGTCGCGCATACGGCGGGCCTACCGGAATCGGCACTGCCCGATTCGGCGCTTCTCGTCGATGTGTACGACGACGAGGCAGTGAGCGGACTCGCGTTCGACCACGCCGACATGGTGCGACTCGCGGTCACGGACCTACGCACGAGGTATGCGTCGTACGTGGATCCGGACGGATTGTCGGGCGGGACGTTCACCGTCGCCGAACTTCGGGGACTGTACGAGGTGATCTTCGATCGTCCGTTCCAGAAGGACAGCTTCCGCCGGCAGGTGTTCGACGCGCTCGAAAGTACCGGCGAGATGAGCAGACCAGGTAACGGCCGGCCCGCCGAGACGTACCGGAGGCGGGGTGACGGCGCACTGACTGCGCAGGCAATGGCATTTTTGACCGGATGAAGTGAAACGAATTCTTGCAGTTCTGCTGACCTGACGCGCTGAGCTGGGTAATGTCCGATTGATGGGTGCAGTTTCGAATGAAGCCGAGTCCAAGATTCCGACTGTCGTGTGGGGTACCGGCAACGTCGGGCGTGCATCGATTCGCGCTGTGACAGCCAATCCGGCCCTCGAACTTGTCGGCGTCATCGTTGCCAACCCTGCAAAGGTCGGGCGAGACGCCGGTGACCTCGCGGATCTGGGAGTGCACCTGGGTGTCGCGGCTACCGACGACGCCGATGCCGTGCTCGCAGCGTCTCCCGGCGCGGTGGTCTACGCGGCGTCCGGCGACATTCGGCCCGATGACGCGGTTGCCGACATCACGCGGGCGCTGGCCGCCGGAGCTGTAGTGGTCACGCCGTCGGTGTATGCGCTGTACGACCCGAAATCTGCGCCTCCCGAACTTCGTGATCCCGTCGAAGCTGCAGCCAAGGCGGGCGGCGGCGCTCTGTTCGTCTCCGGTATCGACCCAGGCTGGGGCAACGACGTCCTGCCGATTCTCGTCAGCGGGCTCGCGGGGACAATCGACCAGATCCGGTGTCAGGAAATCTTCGACTACACGACCTACGAACAGCCGGATTCTGTCCGCTACCTGATCGGGATGGGTCAGCCGATGGACTACGAACCTCCGATGGTCGCGCCCAGTGTTCCCACCATGGTCTGGGGCGGGCAGATTCGGCTCATCGCCCGAGCGCTCGGGGTGGAACTCGACGAGATCCGCGAGACCTTGCTGCGCCGCCCGCTCGAGGAAACCGTGTCGACCGAACATATGGGGGAGTTCGCGGCTGGCACCCAAGGCGCACTGCGATTCGAGGTTCAGGGAATCGTCGGCGGGGAACCCCTGATCGTGATCGAACACGTCACGCGTATTCATCCGTCCTGTGCCCGCGACTGGCCGCTCCCGCCCGACGGAGGTGACGGCGCGCACAAGGTGATCGTCGAAGGACGACCACGAATCGAGATCAACGTCGAAGCCACCGATGAAGGTGGAAACCGCGCGGCCGGTGGAAATGCCACGGCCGTAGGACGTCTCGTCAACGCAATTCCGTGGCTACGTCAGGCTGAACCCGGCCTCTACGACGCGCTGGACGTTCCGCTCACACCCGGCGTCGGCAAGCTCGGTGCCCGAAACTCGGAGGTACTCACATGAATATCGACATACCCGAAGGTAAGAACCCGATCGGCTACGTGTGGGGCGAGATGGTTCCCGGCATCGGGCCCGCGGCCGCCGGTTTCTCCCAAAAGGTCTACACGGACGGCACTCTCGGACTCCGTGAGTTCGAGGCGGCCAGGCTTCGGATCGCTCAGATCAACGGGTGCATCTTCTGTCAGGACTGGCGCACCGAGCGTGACGGCGAGACTGTGGAGTCGACGTTCGATCAGTCTGTCACCGACTGGCGCACCACAGATGCCTTCGACGACAGGACACGCCTCGCTGCCGAATACGCCGAGAGATACGCCCTCGACCACCACGGGCTCGACGACGAGTTCTGGGAACGCATGACAGCTCACTACTCCCAGCGAGAAATCGTCGAGTTGAGCATGTGCCTCGGATCGTGGTTGGCTTTCGGCCGGCTCAACCACGTCCTCGGCCTCGACACTCAATGTGTGTTGCCCGGCAACTGAACCTAGTTGCCCAGCGTCGTCAGATCCGGGTAGTTCGAGACCTCCCAGCCGCCGTCGACGACCAGACTGGTTCCGGTGATGTACGAGGCGTCGTCGCTGGCGAGATAGAGGCAGGGGCCCGCGATCTCGTCGGGAGTTGCCGCTCGGGACATGGGGATTCGGCTGAGAAACATGTCGCGGGCGGGTTCGTAGTTCATGACCGGCGCGACCAGTGGCGTGTCGACCAGGCCGGGTAGAACGGCATTGACCCGGATCCCCGACGCAGCGAGTTCGATCGCGGCATTCTTGCTGAACATCTCGACCCCGGCTTTGCCTGTCGCGTACGCGCTCCCGTAGGGGCTCGGCACGTGCGCGTTCAATGAGGACACGTTGACTATCGCACCACCGCGACCATGCTCTCGGATATGCCGCGCTTCATGTTTGGTGCAGAGGAAGACGCCCTTCTGCACCAGGTCGATGGTGAAGTCCCAGTCGGCCTCGTCGAGGTCGACGATCTGCCCCACCCTCGACGCCCCGGCAACGTTGAAAGCCAGATCGATACCGCCGAATTCCGCAGCCGCAGCGGCAATAGCCTCGGCAACATCGGATTCCTTGGTGACGTCAGCGGGAACGGCGAGGAAAGACGCGCCGTGCTGGGAGGCTATCTCCTTCAAACCCTCTGCATCGATGTCTATTCCGGCTACCTGTGCGCCTTCGCCGATAAGTCGTAGTGCGATGGCTGCACCGATACCTGATGCTGCGCCGGTGACAACCGCGGTTTTGCCGGCAAATCTGGACGTGTTAATGGGCACCTGCTTTCAAGAACTTTCCGGTTCGGCGGTTGCCGAGAACGGGTGCTGCTTCTCCGTCGCCGAAGACGTACTCGCCGCCGACGAACACTGCGGTGACGGTCTGATCGTTGCGATTGACCATGCGGGAGAGGTTGTCGTACTCCGCGACCGGATTTTCGGCGTACGCCTCGAGTGAATCGTCGAGATGGGCGGGATCGATCACAACCAGGTCGGCGCGGTCACCTAATCGAAGGTGCCCGGCATCGACGTCGTACCACTCGGCCAGTTCGCCGGTGAGGCGATGCACCGCTGCCTCGACGGTCATGAAGGGACGGCCGACCTTTTGGGCATCGTAGACACGTCGTAGCAGTCGTAAGCCGAAGTTGTAGAACGCCATGTTGCGCAAATGCGCTCCGGCGTCGGAGAACCCGAGTTGGACGCCGTTGTCCTGGGCGAACTTGTCCAGAATCTCCGGTCGGTGGTTCGAGATGGTTGTGCGCCAACGCACTTTCGTGCCGTGTTCGAGGACCAGATCCAGGAATGCATCGACAGGGTGGAGGCCGCCTCGTTCGACGCCGACCTGCCCGAAGCTCTTGCCGACAAGGGATTCGTCGGGGCAGGAGACGATTTCGGCGTCGAAGAAGTCGCGGTGCCAGACTTTGACGCCGAATTTTTGATCGTAGTCCTTGCGGAATTGCCGACGGTACTTCTCGCTCTGCATCAGAACGTTGCGTTCCATCTCGTCGGTCAGATGCAGTGCTGCAGCGCCGGATCCGAACTCCTCGAAGACAACCAGGTCGATGCCGTCGGCATATACCTCGAAGGGAACTGGCAGGTGCTGCCAGCGCAGGTCGCCGCCGAGTCGATTGACCAAGTGTGCCAGTGGGCCGAGGATCACCACGGCCAACTTGTTGGACTTGATGTCGGCCGCCGAAAGCATGCTCGTCTTGAGTCGCTTACGCCAGATACCCGCGCTGGAGAACGCCATCGCTCCGGTACTCATCGGGTTGGAGAGGTCAGGTCCGGCCTGAAATACCCGTCCTCGGCGGCGCAGGATCGCATTGAGTCGGCGTCGTTCTTTCGTGGTTGCATACGTCGACGGCAGCGTGCGTGAGCGGCAGGTCTCACCGTCGAGTTTGTCGAACAACAATTGCTGACTGGACATCCCGACGAATCCTGCGTCGAGAGCTTCGGTCAACTGTGCTTCCATCGACGCGAGTTCGGTGTCGGTGGGGTGCACGTCCTTCCTGGTAGCACGATCCAGTCCCATCTCGGCGGCTCGCATGTCGGAGTGTCCGATGAAGGCTGCAATGTTGGGACCTAGCGGAAGCGCCTCGAGCGCAGCAACATACTCTCTCGCGGAGTTCCAGGTCTTGGCCCGCGTGAGTGCTTCGACGACGTGCTTGCGTGGGATAGCTTCGACGCGGCCGAAAAGGTCGCCGGCGTCCGACGGGCTGGCGTGAATGGTGGACAGGGAACACGATCCGACAAAGATCGACGTGACCCCGTGTCTGAGAGATTCGCTCAGCGCCGGGCCTTCGAGGATCTCGACGTCGTAGTGAGTGTGGATGTCCACAATGCCCGGGATCACCCACTTGCGCCGCGCGTCGATGACACGGGGACAGTCGGTTTCGTCGAGTGGATCGAGGGAGATGGCAGTGACCAGCCCGCCGCTGATACCCAGATTGCGGACAGCTGGTTTCGCCCCGGTGCCGTCGAACCACAGACCGTTGTTGATCACGGCGTCGTAGGTCATGAGATAGCCACCTTTGCGCGTATCGTCTTCCCGGTTGCATTGCGAGGCAGAGGAGTTGTGCTCAGTTTCCACTTCACCGGCACCTTGAAGTAGGCCAGTCGTTCGGCGACATAGTCGCGTAGTTCTTCTTCGGTCGCCGCTCGCTCGCTGCGAAGAACGACAACGGCCGCCACTTCTTGACCGAGGTCTGCCGAATCAATGCCGATCACAGCGCATTCGAGTACCGCGGGATGCTCGTCGATGCACTGCTCGATTTCGAGAGGGTAGACGTTCTCGCCGCCGCGCAGGATCAGATCGGACCGGCGGCCCGTCAGGCGGAGTCGGCCGTCTTCGAGAACTCCGAAGTCGCCGGTTCGGAGCCATCGGTCGGGACCGATGGCGGCAGCAGTCGCAGTCTCGTCGTTCCAGTATCCCGACATCACATATGGACTGCGAGCGCAGATTTCGCCCTCCTCGCCGTCGGGAACCGCAACACCGAATGGATCACGGACCTCCACACTCACACCGATGATGGGTCGTCCGAGAGTTCCGGGGAACGCGGCGAGTTCTGGTGGCGTGGCAACCGAAATGCCGGTGGAGGATTCGGTGAGCCCGTAGCTGTCGACCAAGGTGTGCTGCGCAAAAGGCAGTCGTGCGCGCAGGCGGTCCTGCAAGGCCGGAGATGACGGCGCAGACGCGAGTGCAAAGGCGCTCAGTGAGGTCAGGTCGTACTTCTCGAGACTGCCATGTTCGAGGAGACGGGTTGCCATGGTGGGGACCACCGCCCAGTTGGTGACCTTCTCGCGTTCGACAAGGGAAAGGACTTCGTCGACGTCGAAGGCGCCCTGGTGGATGACCACCGCTCCGCCCGTTGCGAGTCGTGGGATCGCCAGGTTATGCAGGCTTGCAATGTGAAACAGCGGCGCGGTCAGCAGATACCGCAAGTCACTGGGTCGGCCGTCACTGGGTCGGCCGGTGAACGCCGCAGCGAGGCGATCGCTGTAGCGGTGGTAGTCGATGACGGCCAACACGTTTCGATGAGTGTGAACAGCTCCCTTGGGGCGGCCGCTGGTTCCGCTCGTGTAAAGAATGACGGCCGGATCGTCCTCGTCGACGGACGTGCGGGGCAGTGCCGAACCCGAATACTTCTCCATCAAGGCCGGTAGATCTTCTTCCATCGTGAGCACGGGAACATCGGTGTTCACTTCGGAAAGAACTTGTGCGCGTTTGGCGTCGGCGATCACCACGGTGGGAGTGGTGTGATCGATGCCGTACTGCACTTCACGGGCCACCCACCACGAGTTGAACCCGACGGCGATGGCGCCAAGCGACTGAGCCGCCCAGAAGGTCATCACCCATTCCGGCGTATTGGCGGCGAGGATGCCCACCCGATCGCCCTTGCGAACGCCGTAACGCTCGCGCAGCGCAGTGGCCAATGCTGCTACGGCCTCGCCGTGCTCGAGGTAGCTGTAGCGTCGGTCCTTGGTCACCAGGTAGTCGCGTGATCCGTAATCGAAGGATGCAGCGAGCACGTCGCCGAGTGCCTTGTCACGGTTCTTCATGACGGGCATCGAGCTGCCGAGTACATCCTCGACTTGCATCTCGAAAGGACCACCAGGGCCGGTCAGCCCAGCCATGACGGACGCGATGAATGCTTGTGTATCAGCGGAAGTAGTCACGTGAAGTGCCTTTCGAAGATTAGGGTACGAGCACTGCGCGTCCGGTGACCTTGCCGTGTTCGAGACGGTCGAGTGCGTCGCGGGCATCAGCGAGGTCGAAGCGGGCTACTTCTACCGTTACCAGACCGGCCTGTGCCAGGGCGATGGAATCGACGAGGTCGTTTCTGGTGCCGCCATAGGACTTCCGGATCGATGCGCCCCACGGCCAGCCCGGTCCGCCGGCAGCTTCGGCTGTGATTCCCGGGTTTCCGCCTCCGAGACCCACCATGCGATACGCGCCGTTCGGCGCAACCGCTTGAACGGACATCTGTGCAGTTGCGTCGATACCGACGAAGTCGAAGATGACTTCTGCGCCTCTGGCCGACGTGAGGTCGAGGATGTGCTGCGCGGTGTCCGGTCCCGATTCGAGCGTGATGTCGGCGCCGCAACGTTTGGCGAGATCGAGTTGATCCTGTCCGACATCGACGGCGATGATGCGCACGGCACTGATTGCGCGAAGTATCTGTACTGCAACGTGACCGAGTCCGCCGACGCCGATCACGACGGCGGTGGCACCGGGCTGGAGATGTTCGCGTGCGCCGCGAATGGCGTGGTAGCTCGTCAGTGCTGCATCGGCGAGCGGTGCGGCCTGCAGGAAGTCGAGGTCTCCGATGGGTACGAATGAGCGAGCCGGGATCTTCACGTACTCGGCCATTCCGCCTTCGGGACCGAGCCCGGGGCAGGGCGGCATCGCGGTGCGTCCAGCGGCGAGGCACATGTTCTCGTTGCCGCTCATGCATTCTCGGCACTGTCCACAGGACCAGCACAGGTAGACGACGCCACGCTCTCCGACGGAACGGCCGTCGACGCCACTCCCGACGGCTTCGATCGTTCCGGCAATTTCGTGGCCGATGGTCAGCGGTTCTTCGCGCATCTTGTACGGAAAGTGCAGGAGATGCAGATCGGAGTGGCAGATTCCCGCTGCGCCCACCCGAATCAGCAGTTCCGATGGACTGATCTCGGGGATCGGCACGTCGTTGATCTCGAGGAGACCAGGCCCCATGAGCTGAGCTGCCTTCATGAACTGACCTCGCTGATCTCGGAGTTGTACGCAGCGCTCAGATAGGCGTTGCTGCGGTCGGACCCGATCAGACCGGGTGCCATCTTGTTCATGACGTAGGCGAAAGTCATCCGACGGTCCAAATCGTTGACCAGCATCGAGCCGCCGATACCGGCCCACCAGCAGGCGCGTCCGTCGGGAACCAGGGGTGCGGTATCCGGGTGCGGCAGTCCGTATCCGATGCCGAACTTGAGCGGAGTCATGATCCCGAGGTCGATACCGTCGGCTTGGATCTCGAAGATCAGGTCGATGGTGCTCTGCGAGAGCAGCTTCTGGCCGTCGAGCACACCACCGTTCGAGATCACGGATTGGATCCGAGCGATAGAACGTGCGTTGCCGTGGCCGTTGACTGCGCCGATCTCGGCCTCCCGCCAGGGCGCGGTGTTGACCTCGGGGTAGTCGAGCAGTGGGCAGGTCAGGGTCTTGATGAAGATGCTGTCCTGGTCGAGCGTGGACAGGTCGAACTCCAACGCGGGCGGCGGAACCATGGTGGCTATTCGACCGAAATGCTCTCCGGACGTGCCGATGTGGAAGTCGGCTCCCAGTGGACCGGCAAGCTCTTCGGCAAAGAACCTGCCGAGGGTCCGACCGTCGATGCGACGAATGACCTCACTGACGAGATGGCCGTAGTTGATCGCGTGATAGCCCGACGCCGTACCCGGGGTCCACCAAGGCTTCTGGGTAGCGAGGCGAGCGGTGGACGTCTCGAGGTCGTAGATGTCCTTCAGCTCGATCGGGCGCTCCCAACCGGAGACGCCAGACGTATGCGACAGAAGGTGGCGAACTTCGATGTCTTCCTTGCCGTTTACCGCAAAGTCGGGCCAGTAGTGAGCAACCTTCTGGTACACGTCCAATTGGCCGCGTTCGACCAGCAGGAGCGCACACAGAGCCGTCATGGTCTTGGTGATGGAGAAGGTGTTGACGATGGTGTCCGGGCCCCAAGGAGTGGTACGGGATTCGTCGGCGTATCCGCCCCAGATGTCTACTACGGCTTCTCCGTCGACGGTGATGGCGATGGAGCCACCCAACTCCTCACCGGATTCGAGTTGCGCCTCGAAGGCGGTGCGGACGGCTTCGAACTCGTTGTTGCAGTGACCGTTCACCGTGCTCATGCGCGATCCGCCTTCTCGAGTTCGTGTGCTGCTGCACGCGCCGCAACAGGTAGTTTGTTCCCCGAGGCCGCGGCACGCTTGGTGCCCTTGGCAATTTCCTTGTTCATGTTGCGGACGTACGGGTCGAACTCGAGCTGAATGGTGTGGCGCGGTGACTTGTAATAGGGGGCGAGGAAGTATGCCTCGTCGGCCTTGGTGATCTCCTGCATCTCGTTCGCGGACGGCAGTTGGTATTTACCGGTGAGGTAGGCCGCGACGAGCTTGCTCTGCTGCTCGGCGAAGTTTACGAGCGTCGGCATGGGCTGAGCGAGTCCCATGAAGAAGAGGTTGTCGATTCCGGGCTTCATCATGCGTTTGAAGAGCGGGAATCGGTTGTCTTTGTCCGGCAGCAGGTTCGGGTCGTCGAAGAAGGGGAAGCTGATGTTGTAGCCGGTGGCGCAGACGACCACGTCGACGTCCTCGGCGGTGCCGTCAGCGAAATGAACCTGCTTTCCGTCGAGTTTGGTGATCGCCGGCTTGAAGGTGATGTCGCCGGACCCGGCGCGTCCCAAGAACTCGCCACTGGCTGACGGATGTGCCTCGAAGGGGCGGTGGTCTGGCTTGGGTAGTCCGTAGCCCTCCATGGTTCCCAGGTTCTTGCCGAGGAATCGACGACTCAGGAACAGGCGCAGCCCCCGAGGCATCCAGGGCGGGGTGATCAGTTTGTCTCCCGGCACGCCGCCCAGGTATTTCGGCAACACCCACACGCCGCGGCGCGCCGAGACGATGAGCTTGTCGGCGAGGTATCTCTGCCCCAGTTCGGAAGCAATGTCCAAGCCTGAGTTCCCCATTCCGACCACGACAACTTTCTTGCCGCGCATGTCGATCGGATCGAACGGGTCGTTGTAGCTGTGGCTGTGCATGAGGACGCCGTCGAACTCACCCGGGTAATCCGGGATATTGGGATCCCAGTGGTGACCATTGCAGACCATCAGGACGTCGTAGGTACGGACTTCGCCGTCCGAGCGCGTGACGGTCCACAGTCCGTTTGCATCACGCTCTGCAGCAACAACACTGGTGTTGAAGATGATCGACTCACGCAGGCCGAAATGCTCGACGTAGTCCTTGAAGTACTGGAAGAGTTCGGAATGGTGGGGGAAATCGGGAAGGTCGGCAGAGACCGGGAAGTCCTCGAATGCCAAGCGCCACTTCGACGTGTCGATATGCAGGCTCTGGTAGCAGGCCGACATTCCGTTGGGGTTCTTGTAGTACCAGTTTCCGCCGACCTCGTCGGACGCTTCGTAGCAGTCGAAGGGTATTCCGAATTCCTTCATTCGCTTGGCCGTGGTGATTCCGGTAGGCCCGGCGCCGATGATGCAGACGCTCGGCAAGGGGGAGGGGCTCATTCGCCATCGCTTTCTGTTCTGTCTCGGGCGTGCGCGAAGAAGAATCGAAGCCCGAGAAGTGACTTGAGTCATAGTGCGCCATTCGCTGACGATGTGTCAATGAATGACGCAATGTTTTTTGATGACGGTGAGTCGGTGATTTGCCAGGAAGTCGAAATGCGAGCAAGGTGGGCGACGTGAGCACGACTACCGATGGCCCGAAGAACAGGCGGGGAACCCTTCGCGACGAGCAGAAACGCGCGACGCGGGCCAAACTCGTGGACGCCGCACGCACTCTGTTCGAGGAACGGGGATACGCGGCTGTCACGGTCGACGACATCTCCTCGGTCGTCGGATGCAGTAGAGCCACGTTCTACGTGCATTTCGCCAGCAAGGTGGAGATGCTCAAGACGATCGGCGCGGCCGGGATGGCGGCGAGTGCGTTCGCTTTCTACATCGATCTCGATCGGGTCCTCGACACGAACTCTCGCGTGGAGTTCACTGCGTGGCTGGAGCGTGCCTTCGACTGGTTCGACGAGAACAAGCGCCTGCTGCCGGCGTGGGACGAGGCCGTGGCACTCGAACCGGAGTTCCGCGAGACAGCGCGAGACGGTATGACCGAACTACCGAATGCCATGCCCAAGTATCTGGGTCGGTGGCCGGTGGAACAGCATGACGAGGCGAGGTTGCGCGTCGAATTGCTCGTGAGCCAGCTGGAGCGATTCTTCACACGCTGGGCCGTGCAGGGGACGATCGACGTGACTCGGGTGCAGGCGGCCGAGGTTCTGACCGACATCTGGTTCCCGGCCCTGTCGCCGGAATCCAAGGGCGGCGACGAGCGGTAGATGTGAATCCGACGGAGGTTCACGGGTCGATGAGTCCTTCGGAAGCGCCCCGCCAACCGCGGCGTTGGTAATCCCGCGGCGACATGCCGTGAGCCGCGATGAAGACCTTGGTGAATCCGGACGCGTGCGCGTAGCCGAGTCGACGGGCAGCCTCCCCGGCCGCGAGGCCCTCCTCGAGATAAGCGCGGGCGAGGGTCATCCGCAACTGACCGCGCCAGCGCGGGAAGCTCTGGCCGGTGGCCGCTACGAAGTCTTTGAGGAGCATGTCCTCGTCGACGCCGAGCCGAGCGCTCCAATCCGGCAGCGTGCGCGAATCGGCGGGGTTCTTCCGGAGTGCGGCAAGGATCGTTTCGACTGGATCGGCCTGATCGCCGCTGGGTAGGGGCGCTGCCGCGGCACTTCGAATCAGCCTCGCGATCCGGGCGGGGTCGTGGATCTCGGGGCGCAGGTGGGTGTAATTCGCGACCACCGTGTGCAGCAGATACGCCTGCGCTTCGCGCGCGAAGTGCAGCACACGTGGGGGCGGTGCGGTGACGGGAGAGGCGCCCGGCTGGGATCCGAGGGGAAGTAACAAAGAGCCTTCGGCGATCTCGACGCTGTTGCGCACTCCAGCGGGAAGCCACATCGCGTCACCCCGTCGCAGATTCCAGGTTCGGTCGCCGAAAGTGACCCGGGCGGAGCCTCGGTAGATCCAGACAACGACGTGAAAGTCGTTGACCCGTGCCCACGTTCCACTTGCGGGGATCATCGGGGGTGCTGGTGCCGATCCTGACCGGGCGCCTTCTTCGGACAACAATGCAACGCCCTGTGCCAGGGTCTCGTCTTCACGGGGCGGCGTCGGGCGCCGGTTGGCGCGTGCGTAGTCGGTGGGTGTCATGCCGGTGTGTTCTCGGAAGGCGCGGGTGAAGCCCGCGGGTGTCGCGAATCCGACCTGGCTACCCGTCCAGCCGATTTCGCGGCCGGCGGCCAGATATGAGGTCGCTGCCGCGATCCGGGCCGAAGTACGCCAGCGCACGAATGACAATCCCGTTTCCTCGGTGAATCGGCGCTGCAGGGTGCGGACACCGATCTTGAGTTGCTGGGCGAACCGGGAAAGTTCGGTGTCGTCGGATGGCGTCCGCAGCAGCGTGCGTGCGATCTCGAGGGTTTCGGCCGAGCGTGGCAAGCGCGGTGGCGAGTATGACGGGGAGTTGTCGTCCCCGTCGGAGTGAACACCCGCGACAAGCTCGATCAGTCCGGCTCCCGCTGCCGTCTCACCCCGAAGAAATCCCAAGTTGTGCGCGAATTGGTGGACGAGCCAGTCCTGCCAGTCTGCTGGGATCTCGAAGTCGATGACCCGGTTCAACGCGGGCGGCAGGTCGGCCGCGGGCAGTGGGATGGGAAATGCGACCGCGCCCGGATCGACCCGGATGCTGTACGCGATTCCCGCCGGTACCCAGATTGCCGACCCCGCAGTCACACTGCGGGTACGGCCGCTGATCTGCAATTCTGCGCGCCCGGTATGTACCCAGAACAGCAGTGGCTCGCGTTCATTCGCGGTCGAGGCGAGCCGAGCAGCGGGGATCTCGGGGACTTCGCCTGCGGGGAACACCAACCGTGGTCCCACGATGCCCTCCCGACGTCGATGCATTCTCTTCCAGCCGACCGATGAGTGTAAGAAGTCGGCACGCACGGATAACACTAACTGATTAGGGCAGGCTAGCTTTATTTATTGGCCCTCCCGTCGTGATCGAACGTGGGCCGGACCCCCGTCTGTGCGCTTCCGAGGAGACTTTCCGTGCCCCGAAACACCCGTCCGACAACGGCGTACCCCGTTACCTTGCGTGAACTCGAGGTACATCGGGTGACAGAGGTGACGCCGGGCATGCGGAGAGTGACGCTCACCGGAGCCCAACTCGACACCTTCACCAACGCCGACGGAATTGCCGAACCCGCCTTCGCGAGTACGGGCTTCGACGACGACATCCGGTTGCTGTTCACCTACCCCGGCGAAACCGACCCGGTCCTGCCGGTAATGGTCGACGGCAGTGTGACTTTCGCTGCGGGGCGCCGTCCGCTTGCCCGCGCATACACCGTGCGCCGCTACGATCCGCAAACAAGGGAACTCGACGTCGATTTCGTCGTTCACGGCGACGGAGTGGCTACCACCTGGGCGCGGGACGCCAGCCCGGGCGACCGAATGCACATCGCGGGCCCCTCTGTATCGCAGGGACTCCCGGAAGATCACGAGTATCTGCTGGCCGTCGGTGACGAGACCGCGTTGCCGGCGATCGCACGTCTGCTCGAGGAATTGCCCGCCGATGCCAGGGGGCATGTGTTCGTCGAAATTGCGGACTCGGCTCACATCCAATCGGTGCGCGAGTTGTCCGGGGTGAGTGTCACGTGGTTGCCGCGCGAGGGGGCCGAGCCCGGCGCCACTACTTTGTTGCTCGACGCGGTCAGTGCTGTCGAATGGTCTGACGGACGCGTATTCGCGTGGCTTGCAGGCGAACAGGCGACGGTTCGCTCGCTTCGTCGTCATTTGATTCGTGATCGAGGAATTGTGAAGACCGACATCGATTTCACCGGCTACTGGAAACGCGGCGGGGCCGTGCGCGCAGATTCCTGACCTGGCTCCATCGCTCACCCAACACCCTTCACCTCAGCAACACCGAAAGTGCTCGATAACACCGAAAGGCAGAAATGACAGTCCTGCGCACCAGACGATCACGGATCACCGGACTGATCGGGGCCGCGCTCGCCGCAGCGCTCCTCGTGACCGGGTGCTCGGCCTCGGCCGAAGACTCGAAAACGGCATCCTCTCCCGGTTCGGAGGGGAACGCCCTGCCCGCTGCGGAAGGAACGACCACCTACCCGCTGACCCTGGAATCGCCATACGGTACAAGTATTCTCGAGAAGCGACCGGAGCGGATCGCCGCCATCGTGCCCAACGCCGTCGACACGGAAATGCTCCTCGCGCTCGGCGTCAAACCTGTCCTCTCCTCGTCGATGGTGAAGGAATCGGCTTCCCAGTCGTACTTGTTGCCTTACGACGCAGAGAATCTCGACACCTTCGAGTTCGCGATGGGCGGAACACTTCCCGTCGAAGCGATCGCCGCGAGCGAACCGGACCTCATCGTCGCCGTCGGCTGGGCTGACGGCCTGGGTGGTTTGTCCATGGGTGATTACTACGAGCGTTTGTCCTCCATCGCACCGGTGGTGACGAGCCCCGACACAAAGTCGCGGATGCTCGTGCCGTGGAAGGAGTCGATCCGTGTTCTGGGCGAGACCCTCGATCTCTCGAATGCGGCTGAAAAGGTTGTGGCAGAGCATGATCAGTACTTCGCCAAAGTGCGTGAGGAAAACCCGCAACTCGCGGGTCTGACTGCGACTTGGGCGATCTTCTACGGCACGGGCAATGGGTTGCAGTATCTTTCAGCGCCAGGTTCGGCGCCGGCAACATTCCTGGGTGAGCTTGGTTTCGCCGAGAATTCGCGTGCGAAGGAGTTCGTCACCCAGAGCACGGTCGGAGAGGAACTTCTCGAGAACATCGATGCGGATTTCCTGCTGATCGGTCGCAGTGCCGCCGGCAGCGAAGAGGATTTCGACAAGCTGACCGGCGGGAAGCTCTTCCAAGCTCTCGGCGCTGTGTCCTCCGGTCATTGGGTTGGCCTGCCTCCTCGCACCGCCGACGGCGGGGATGTTCTGTGGGCAATCACGAGCGGTGGCCCGATCGGAACGACGTGGGCGGCTGAACATATCGTGCCGCTCATCAGCGCGAAGCTGTAGGCGTACAACTGGAGAACGGAAAGCACTCACCCGTCGCCACATGATTGTGTGGCGACGGGTTGTTCGTACAGCAGGTGTCCGGGGTTGGGGCCACCGATGGAACAAAAAAGTCGCGCTACCCGGGGTGATCGGTCCGGCGGTAAAGGTGTGCGATCCCGTTCGCCGTCCGGGCTGCATTGGAGCCGCCCCGTTGTAGCGCTCGGTGGGGTGCGGTGTGCCCAGTCGGAGTGCGGTGGCGCGGTGTGCGACGATCCGCGGGTGGGAGAACAGGCGGATCGTCTTGCTCGTGGCGAGTGGTATCTCGATGATGAAGAGCTGCGGCAGCGGCGGCTGGAGTGTTGGCGTCGACTCGACTCGTTCAATGGGGCTGCGGCGGACGACGATGCTGTCCGCTCACGGGCTCTCGCTAGCCTTTTTGGTGAGGTAGGTGACGGAGCTTTGGTGGTGCCGCGGTTCCAATGCAGCTACGGACACAACATTCGGCTCGGAGCCAACGCATTCGTCAACGCGAACGGGTTCTTCATGGATGATGCGCTGATCACGATCGGTGCGGACGTGAGGATCGGGCCTGGAGCCCAGCTGATGACAGCGTTGCACCCTGTCGATGATCATCGACGGCGCCGCGAGGGATGGGAGCGAGCGGCTCCGATCGTCATCGGCGAGAACACGTGGCTCGGTGCCTCCGTCACCGTCGGTGCAGGAGTTTCGATCGGTCATAACGCCGTGATCGGTGCCGGAAGTGTGGTGTTGCATGACATTCCCGATCACGTCGTTGCTGCTGGATCGCCTGCAAGGGTTGTCCGTCGTACACCTGCCGAAGTAGAAGGACTGCAACGCGAGCACTAGGGCTTGCGATGTCAGAGCGTGATCGTGCGGGTGGGCTCCCAGATGGCGGGGTCGCGGTGGGTGACGACGAAGACGGTAGCCGCCAATTCCCGCACGGCGCCGGCGATGCGGCGCTCGGTGCCCTCGTCGAGAGCCGAAGTAGCCTCGTCGAGCACCAGGACGGGAGCGTCTTTGAGGAAGGCACGAGCGATCGCCACCCGCTGACGTTCGCCACCGGAGAGAGCGGATCCTTGGTGACCGATGTCCTGATGAATGCCGAGCGTCGAGCGGTCGAGAACGGCGCCGAGGGCAGCGCGCCTGGCGGCTTCCTCGATCTGGGTTTCGGTAGCGCCCGGTCTTCCCAGTCCGATGTTCTCGCCGAGCGTGCCCGAGAACACGAGTGGATCCTGCGGCACGTAGCCGATGTGAGCAGCCAGGTCGTCGTATGGCAAGTCGCGCAATGAAACTCCGCCGAGAGTGACGCTGCCTTCGTCCGGGTCGTCGAAGCGCATGAGCAGCCCGAGAAGGGTGCTCTTCCCCGTACCCGAGCGCCCTGCGACGAGAACACGCTCCCCGGCGGGGATCTCCGCGTTGATGCCGCGCAGAACCGGAGCGTGGTCCACTCCGACGACCTTGATGTCAGTTCCAACAAGGAGCGCGGCGTCCTGGGACGCGGGCTCGGGTAGTGCGGGAGCCGAAGTCGCGGCGCGGTAATCGCGAACCGTTGCACGCAGTTCATTGACTCCGATTCCGGCCAGAGCGAGTTCGTCGAGCGGGGCAGCGGCGCGGGCGGTGAGGATGACGAGCGCTAGAGCGGCTGCGGGATCGTCGAATCCGGTGGCGGCGAGGAAGATCACTGCGCCTGCCAGCGGCACAATAGTGGCGATCGCCGAGATGAATGTCGCTGGTGCCGCGGCGAGATTGGTCCGTGCAAGCGCGGTTTCCTGATCCCGCCAACTTCGCTCGATACGTTCGACGGAACGTGTGGGACCGGCTGCCGTGCGCAGTAATTCGAGATGATCGGTGAGCTCGAGAGTCGACTGCGTTGCTGCGAGTTCGGCCTCGTGCCGGCGCGCGTCCGCTCGGCTGAGAGCGCGTTGGGCGAGCGTCTGAGCCGCGAGCGATACTGCGAGCAGTCCGCCGACCAGCAGCATGACGTCTAGCCCCGCGACGACCGCGATCCCAGGAAGCAGGAGCAGCGGAATCAGCGGCGTAACGAGGAAGGTCTGAAGTTGGTGCGCGGGAACGCTCATCAGTGACGGGATTCCGCGCCCGGCGACGGTGGCGAGCAGCGCCCGGTTGTCGTCGGTGAACCACGACAGCTTGGTGCGGGCGAAGGCGTCGCCGAGCGCATCGTAGAGATCGCCGACGAGTCGAGCCCCGGTGAAGTAACCACCCCGCGAGACCAGGACGGTCACGAAGAGAGCGATTGCGGCCGTGGCCAGCACGAGAACCGGCGACCGGTGATCAGCGATCGAGAGGGCGAGGGTGGTGTACGCGATCGCCTCGAGGACAGCAACGGACACCCAACCGAATCCGATGGTGATCAAGCGGCGACGGGCTGCATTGGCGCTGTTCATTATTCGGCTCCAGTCAGGGCGGCACTGCGCGAGGCGGCGTTGTGCGAGTTGGGACTGTCGAGGTCGAGTCGATCGTCGGCGTCGTCTGCAAGAGCAGGGTCGTGGGTGACGATCACGATCGTCTTTCCTTCGTCGTGCGCGAAGTGGCGCAGTTCCTTCAGCAGTTCGGCCGCTGTCCGATCGTCGAGCGCACTGGTCGGCTCGTCGAGCAGCAGTACTGCTGCGGGCGAGAGGAATACCCGAGCGAGCCCGACTCGTTGACGTTCTCCGCCGGAGAGTGAAGTGGCGTCGGTGTCGAGGCTGATGTCGATCTGTGCCCGGCGTAGTGCGGCGGTGTATTCCGCGTCCGTTGCATCGGGGGCGGCCAGTGCGATGTTCTCGCGCACCGTGGCCGGCAACACGTCTGCGCCCTGGGGTGTGAGCAGAATGGACTGTGGCCGCAGGTTCTCGTCGATCGTGACGACGCTCTGGCCCGCGTAGCGAACGGTACCGAGTTCCGGGATCTCGAAGCCGGCCAGTGCTTTCAGGAGCGTCGACTTGCCCGCTCCACTCGGTCCCGTGATCGCAGTGATCGCGGCTGGGCGGAATGCATGCGTGACGCCGTCGACGACTCTGCGGTCCGCGATCATGACAGTCAGGTCGACGATCTCCAGGCGGTCGGAGGGACTCGACGCCGGAACGGTGAGTGCTTCACCGGCAGGGAGGGTGGGTTCGTCCAGGGCAGCGGCGAGCCGGCCTGCAGCAGCGCGTCCAGCCGCGACGTAGTCGAGGCCGTGCCCGAGCCGCAGGGCCGGTGTCACGATTGCGAGGCTGAAGAGAATAGTGGCGGCCAACGTCGTTGCATCCCAGCGGTATCCGACGGCATAGGCGATCGCGAAAGTCGCCGTCGCCTGCATGAGGGCAACCGCGACGGCCGCGGGGGTAGCCACGAGTCGAACGCGCTCCTGCATTCCCCGGGTGAACCGTGCTGTCGATTCTGCATAGTCGGCGGCAGCGCCGGTCTGAGCGCCGTAGATCCGGCAGACGTGGATACCGCGGGCATAGTCGTCGACAGCGGTCACGATGTCGCCCATGACATCCGCACTTTCGGCGCTGTGCCGAGCGGCCATTCTGGGGATCACGAACAAGTAGAACAGTGCTGCCACGATGCCGGGAGCCAGAGCGAGTAGCGCCACGGGGCCGGCTGAGGCAACCAGCACCGCGATCGTGACCGCCGGGACCACGATCAGTGTGGCGAACTCGGCCGGTAGGTGCGCAGTCATATGGTGCAGCGCCGAGATGTCGTCCGAAACGAGCTTCCTCAGTGCGTCTCCGCTGTAGCGGGACAGCGTGCTTGCGGGCAGTCGAACGAGATGAGCTGCGAGCTGGCGCCTGAGCCTGGCCTCGAAGAGCGACTCGGCGTGATGCGAGAGCCACGACGACGTGGCCGCGAGCGTTACCCCGGTGAGCCACAGCCCACATGCCCACCCGGCCCAAGTCATCGACGGTTCACCGATGAGTTGCACGACGCTCCAGAGCGCACCGAGCATCGCGACCCCCGACGCTGCCGCCGCGAGCACCCCGGCGGCCAATGCAGGCAGCGCCGGGCGCAAAGCCGGGACCAGCGACGGTTCGACGAGAGGGCGGGGCATGGATAACTCCTTGAATCAGCGTCCGGGTGCAGACACGACAAATGACCGAAACCCAAGGCTAGGCTTCGGTCGTCACGTCCAGTTATCGCGATGCGCCGATTTCTTACACCCGAATGGGTCGTACTTCGGTCTTCAGGATGCGGCCGAAATGGAACTCATGACGTCTTCCCATACGCTCATGACCGCGGATTCGGTTGGGCCAGTCTGAGTGAACACGGCTACGCACTTGCGGCGGAAGTCGTACACCTCGACAGACGTCGTCAAACCGTGCACTCCGTGGGTGCGGGTCAGCCAACACTCCGAGACGCCGTTCAGATCGATCATCGTTCGGCAGGTGTCCGAGGCTAGAGTCAATGTCCCGCCGAACATGGCTGCGGCGTCGAGGTGACCGCGGTGAATCTGCAGGCAGCCGTTGCCGGCGACGACTGTCGTGACGGGTAGTTGATGGTAGGACAGGTGCTCCATCCCGGCAGCCATGAGGTGAGGATCGATTCTCCGGTAGCCGAGGGCACCCAGAGCGACCAAGCCGCTACGACGTTCGCTGCCGCTGTCCGCGAGGATGAAGTCGAGCTGTGTCAGCTGATCGGCCTCGGCCCAAAAGGCGGGAGTATTCGATGTCTGGGCGGGAGGGCTTGTTTCCCTCACAGTGCTCGGTGCAGTTCGCATCGCTTCGAAGGCGAGACGATCCGAGGTCGGGGTCAAATACGTAGTGTGTGAACTCGATCCGTGGGTATCGAACATCCGAAGCGTCGGGGGCAGGTGCTGTTCTGCGTCAGTGGTCACCACCGAACCGAGGGTAGAAGGGTTCAAACGTAGAGAGACGAGTCCGGGCGTGCAGACCAGCGGATCGCCGGGAACTGTTGGAACGGCGTACTTGCCCGAGTCGTTGACAGCCACCGGACCTGCAACGGTGATCGCTACGGCGTCGTCCAAGAGCGGCAACATTTTGCCGACTACCTCAGGTGCGGTGTCGATCAGTCCGCCGCGGAAACCCGGACGCGCAAGCAGTGCATCCAGGTCCGACATGCGCGCCAAAGCCGCGCAACGGCATTCGCCACGGTGCGGGCACATCTCAGTAGACATCTCGTAGATACCGCTTCGATCGTTTGAGGTTGTTGACGTAATCCTCGGCGGCGTCCGCATCCAACCCACCGTGCTCGGCGACCACCTCGTGCAACGCGTCGTCGACGTCCTTTGCCATCCGGGTCGCGTCGCCGCAGACGTACACGTGCGCACCGTTTTCGAGCCAGTCGAACAAGTCTCGGCCCTGTTCACGCATACGAGTCTGGACGTAGATCTTCTCGGACTGATCACGCGAGAATGCGAGATCGAGACGCGTCAGGACACCGTCACGGGTCAGACCGTTCAACTCGTCCTCGTAGATGAAGTCACTCGACTGATGCTGATCGCCGAAGAAAAGCCAATTCTGCCCCGACGCGTTGCGTGCGCGACGCTCGTGCAGGAAAGCGCGGAAGGGTGCGATACCGGTGCCGGGTCCGATCATCACGACGGGAGCAGTGTCATCGGCAGGTAGGCGGAACGAATTGTTCTTGGAGACAAAAACTCCGACCCGATCTCCCTCGCCGACGCGGTCCGCCAGGTACGTCGAGCAGACGCCGCCGCGGTCCCGCTCGCCCGAGCGGTAGCGCACACTCGCTACCGTCAGATGCACGGTGCCGTCGTGGGCCAGCGGGCTGGAGGAGATCGAATAGACCCGATGTTGCAGCGGGCGCAGAAGTGCAAGCAGATCTTCGGGATTCAAGCGAATGCTGTTGTCCAACTGCAGGAGATCGAGAACGTCCTTGCCCCACAGCCACGCATCGAGCGCTTCCCGATCTTCCGTGTCGAGAATGTGCTGCAGTTCGGCGTCGCCACTGCGTCGGGCGATGTCTTCGATCAAATCGCGCGAGGGAATCGAGATCTCGTAGTCGCTGGTCAACACCTGGTCCAACGGTGCGGACGAGCCGTCCTTCGCGGTGACGACGTAGTCACTGCTCGCACCGATCTGAAGGATGATCGCCTCGACGAGAGCGGGGTCGTTGATCGGGCGGATGCCCAATCCATCTCCGGCCTCGTAGTCCAGACCGTCCTCGCCGAGCGCAAAGGTGAAGTGGCGGACTTCCTTGGCGGAGTCCTCGCCGGACAACAGTCGGTTGGCGAGGACGGTTGCAGGATAAGGGTTCTTGCGAGTCCACTGGGACTTGGTCTTCGTCGGAGTGGACGCAACCGGCGAGGCAGCGGCCCCCGCATCACCGTCGACACCGGCTACCGCAGCGACCGCCCGAACGATCCACTCGGCCGCCGGATCCTCGTAGTCGACGTCGCAATCGGTGCGGTCGACAACCCGGGACCCGCCGAGTGCTTCGAATCGGGCGTCGATGTTCTTTCCCGACTGGCAGAACCCGTCGTAGCTGGTGTCACCGAGTGCGAGTACTCCGAAGTAGAGACCCTCCAGCCTGGGCGCACTCTCGGATTCGACTGCATCCCAGAACAGCTGCGCGTTGTCAGGCATCTCGCCCTCGCCGTAGGTGGAGGTGATGACGAGCACCCGGCGCATGGCGGAAAGTGCATTGATATCCACGGTGTCCAGACCCGCGACAAGTGGTTCGAGACCGTGGGCACGAGCAGCTGCGGCCGCGTCTTCGGCCACGGACTCCGCGTTGCCGGTCTGGCTTCCGTAGAGGATGTGCACTGCTGCGCCGGCAGTTCTCTCCACTGTCGCTGTTGCAGCACCGGTTTGACCGGGCATGACAGTTCGTGAGTGTAGACCGGCCAGGAATCCGGAAAGCCACGCGCGTTGGTCGCCGTTGAACGGTGCGTATTCGGGGATGTACGGGATTTCCATTTTGAAGCTCACCTACGTTCGGGGGAGGAGGTCAGGACACCAGGTCGGGGATCGTGCGCGAAGCGAACAGTTCGTCGAAGTTCGGCAGTGATCCGAGCTTGTCCCGATTCTTGTTGTCTTGAAACAGAATCCAGCCGTACGTCGCCGGGCTGTCCATGGCCAACACGTTGCGCAGGCTCAGCGCCTGTTTGTAGTCGTCGACGCGCTTGGCTGCAATCAACGCAGCCAACTGTTCGTCGTCGTAGCCGGCGAGAATCTCTTTCGAGTACTTGACCAAGTGCTGGACGAGGGCGAAGTCCTCGGTCAGCACCAGGTTTCGGGCCGCCTTCTGCACTGCTGGATCGTCGGGCCCGGACGCACCCGGCGTGCGGGCGGCGGCGAGTTGTTGTGCGAAGTGAAGCACGGTGTACGCACTGAGCAGCGCATACATTGTCGCGGTATCGGTCTCGCCATAGGCGGGGACTGCTCCGTTCAGTGCGGGGCGCCCATCGCGCACTGCGAGTTTGAACGTGCGGACCTGACGTGCTGCGATGGCGGACGCCAATTCTTCGAGAAGCTCTTTGTGCGACTTCGCAGCCAGGATTGCATCGCTGTCCTGGTAAAGCATCAATGCCTTGGGCATGGCGTAGACGAACGAGTGCTGTTCGACTTCCCAGTTCTCGAGCAGTCGGGTTCCGAGTGCGGATCCCGTTGCTTCCACATGCAGTTCGAGTAGGAGTTGTACCGCGTGGTTGTGGACGGCGGCCAGAGGATCGGTCGCAGCGGTGATCGAACCGAGCAGTACGGAATCGGTACTTGCTCGCAGTGCCAGTTCGCCGCGAGGGTCGTACTGGTAGAAGAACCCGCCGCTCATGCCGTTGCCGACACCCTTGCCGAACTCGCCGAGATTCACGACAGCACCGTTGGTCATGTACTCGCCGGCGAAGTCGCCGACACCTTCGACGACAGCACTGGCGCCGGAGTTGCGAACTGCAAAGCGATCGCCTGCTTCACCTTCGACGAACACTCGTCCGCCGGTGGCGCCGAAGAGCGCGAAGTTGCCGATCAACACGTTTCCGCCGGCGTCACTGGAGCCGCCGCCTGGGCTGCGCACGGCAATCACGCCGCCGCTCATGCTCTTTCCCACACCGTCGTTACATGTCCCGGTGTGTTCCAGGTGCATGCCGTCGTTGCAGAATGCGCCGAACGACAGGCCAGCAGATCCGGTCGTCAGGACGCGCACGCTGCCCGGAGCCAGATATCGTCGCCCACGCTCGTCAGTCAGTACCCCCGGAGCGAGAAGGCCGGCCGCTCCGTAGTTGAGTTCGCGTTCGAGGTCGATCGCCAACTGCCCACCGACGCTCTTGTTCCGGTTACCCAGGTGCAGTGCACCTTCGGCGAATTCAGGTCCGGACACGGCGACCGAGGCCTCGCCACGGTTGAAGAGCACCGTGCGAACCTCGTCCATGATCTTCTCGTCGAGCGCGTACTCACGCTCGAGGTACACGGGATTGTCGACGGTGATGTTCGGGGCGGACTCGAACATCGCGTCCAGTTTCAGATTGCCGACGATGGACGGGTGATCGAGCAGATGCAGGAGATCAGTTCGACCCCGCGCTTCCTGAAGGGATCGCATTCCCAGATTCGCGAGCAGTTCCCGAGTTTCGTGAGCGATGTTGAGAAGGTACTGCGCCATGGCGCGGGGATCGCCGTCGAACAGTTCCGGGTTGGTGGTCAGACCGGCCGGACACTTGATGTTGCAGTTCTTGGCCATGACGCAGCCCATCATCATCAGCGCAGACGTACCGAACTCGAAGCTGTCTGCGCCCAGTAGCGCGGAAGTGATGATGTCGCTGCCGGTCTGATGCGCGCCCGAGCATCGCAGAACGACTTTCTGGCGAAGCCCGTTGGCACACAAAGCTTGATGGACCTCCGCGATACCGACCTCGGCCGCACGACCCGCGTACTTGAGGCTGGTCACCGAAGCGGCGCCGGTGCCACCGGTGTTTCCGGCGACGTTGATGACGTCGGCGCCGGCCTTGGCGACACCGACGGCGATGGTGCCGATTCCTTCCGAGGACACCAACTTCACGATCACCCGGATGCGCGCTGCCTTGCAGTCGTGGATGAGCTGAGCGAGGTCCTCGATGGAGTAGGTGTCGTGGTGCGGCGGCGGCGATACCAGTTCGACGCCGGGCGTTCCGCCGCGGGCAGCAGCAATGTCGACGGTGACCTTGGCGGCCGGAAGCTGCCCGCCCTCACCGGGTTTTGCGCCCTGGCCGAGTTTGATCTCGATCTCTTCGAGCATCGGGTCGGCGAGGTATCCCGCCCAGATTCCGAAGCGTCCGGATGCAAACTGCTTGATGCGCGACGCACGAATCGTGTTGTAGCGCGAAAGGTGTTCGCCGCCTTCGCCGCTGTTGGACATCGCGCCGACCATGTTCGTGCCGTGTGCGACGGCTTCGTGCGCCGGAGCGTTCAGTGCGCCATGACTCATGGCACCCGACGCCAACTTCGGGGTGATGTCGCTGGCGCTCTGTACCGCGGAGAGAGGAACACCTGCCGGTGCGACCCTCAGCTTGGACAGGAACTCTGCCCCGATGCCGGTTGCCCTCAGCGCAAGATCCGGTGTGATGGCTTCAATGGTGATATCGGCGGCAAAGGTGGCGCAGAGAGCGTCGCCGAGCGCTTTTGCTCGCGCGCTGTCACCGGCCAGTGGACCGTCCAGGCTAAGCGTGTACCGGTCGTCTGCGGCGGATTCACACTGGACTCCGCGCATCACGATCGTTGTGTTGCCGTGCACCGAGAATCGGCTGATCTGCTCGGCGAACTCGGCTGTCGTGACCGCAAACGTGACGTCGCCGGGAACAGAGATGACGTCGCGCAACGCTGCGGGCCGACGCGATCGTTCCGCGGCCATCACAGTCGAAAAATCACGGTACCCGGCAGTGATGTCGAAGTCGTCGATCTGTTCGGTGGTCAACCGGTCGAAACTCGTTGCCCGGTAGGCCCCGGCATCGAGGCGGAATGCATCGTCGAGTCGCCCGAGCGGAAGCAGGCGTAGAGCATCGAATTGTTCGGTACCTGAGGGACTGTCGAACGCGATCTTCTCTTCGGTGAGTTCGACGTACTTGCGGACTGCGGTGGTACCGAACGAATGCCCCGCGCCGTCTGCGCGCTCCTTGAACAGGCCGAGCAGTGGCAGGTCCTTTTCACCCTCGACTTCACTTGCACGCTCGTGCCACTGCTTCGAGGTCACCGCGACGGTGTCGAAACCGACGCCACCCACCGGTGACTTCATGTTGGGGAACCACTGGCGCAGAACAGGGTCGGACGTATCGAGGAAGTTGGGTTCGAAGAATTCTCCGCCGATGTAGCTCTCGACAGTGCACAGGCCGACGCGTCCCATCGTCTTCATGAGGGACTTCTCGGCAGCCTTCGCGAAGCGTCGGAAGGCGGCATCCGGGTCGGCAGCGAACTTCTCCTCGGCTCGCAACTGAACGGACAAGGGGTAGACAGCGGAAGCACCGAATCCGAGCGCAGCGGCAACGTGGTGCGAGGACTCGATCTGGCCACTCTCCACGATGAGAGAGACACTCAATCGCAGGCCTGCGTCGATGAGGCGTTGGTTCAGTGCTCCGACGACCATGATCGCGGGAAGCGTTGCGCGCTCATGAGATACGTGCCGGTCGGTCAGGACTGCGATTCCGCCCTGTTCGGCCGCGAAGGCGACAACCGCGTCGCCGAGCGCGGTCATCGCGTCAACCATCGCCTGCGCGTCACCCGCGGCGGGGTAGAGCATTTCGAATCGGCGATGCGGGGTGTGCTTCTGTTCGCGGATCTTGAGCATGTCCAGATGCCCGAGGATCGGCGACGAGATGACGATCTGCTTGGACTGTCCGGCGGTCATCTTCGCGCCCAATGCAACCCGGAGGGTCATGCCGTCCGCTTCCCGGATGCTGTCCAGCGGAGGGTTGGTGACCTGGGCGAATCGCTGCGAGAAGTAGCGTGCCACACCGCCTTCACGATCGGAAAACGCGTTGATGGCGTTGCCGTAACCCATGGCCGATACCTTCTCGGCTCCGTGCGTGAGCATCGGATCCATCAGGAATTTGAAGCTCTCCTGATCCAGGGAGTACGCCATGTAGCGCTGATGAACCTCGAACGTTCCGTTGTAGCGCGTCGGTGAGCTGACCTTCTCCGCAGGTACGGCGGGAATGTCTTCGATCAGGATTCGCGATTGCTCCAGCAGAGACCGGTAGTCGCGTTGTGCGGCAATCTTTTCCAGGGCTTCGCGGGCGGTATAGGTATGGCGATCTCGATGATCGAAGTACAGCATTCCGCCGGCCTCGACGCGGCCACGGTGGATCACCGTCTCGGGTGCGAACGCGATCTGTCCGGCTTCGGAGAATGCGCACACGTAGTCGTGTGTCTCGATCGTGCGAAGTGGACGCAGGCCGAGGCGGTCCAGGCGGGCGCCGATGATGGTGCCGTCGCCGAACACCAGCGCTGCCGGTCCGTCGTTCTTCTCCTCGTACAGCGAGAAGTACTCGAACATCGCACGCACTGCGGGGGAGAGAGTGGTGTCGTTTTCCCAGGCAGGGGGCATCATCGAGACGACAGCTGTCACCAAATCGACGCTGTCCTCGATGACGCGTGCTTCCAGAGTCTGATCGAGTCGGCAACTGTCGGACTGACCGGGCGGACGGACGATCGCACGTCGTTTTGCGCTTGCCACCGCTGCTTCGGAGAGCCGATTCTTCTTGTCGGTGTTCAGTTCTCCGTTGTGAGCCATGAATCGGAACGGCTGCGCCATCGTGGGATGCGGGTCCGTGTTGGTCGAGAACCGCGTGTGGAAGTACATCGTGTGGACAGCGTGATCGGGGTCGACCAGGTCGCGGAAGTACGGGATCACTTCGTCGGAGTTCAAGCGGCCCTTGAGAACCTGAGTCCTCGCGCTGAGGGACAGTGGGTACAAACCGCGTAGTGCAGGCGTGTTGTACGCGATTGCCTCGATGGCGAGCAGGGCCTCGTGTACGAGGCGATCGACTACCGCAGGCTCGGGACGCGGAGTGGGGACCTCGAAAATCCACTGCCTGACCGGAAGTTGATGCGCGATCGCGGCCGGCCGAATCGCCGAGTTGTCGACCGGGACGTCGCGCACTGCGAGAGTGGTGAAACCGCGATCGAGAAGTTCACGTTCGACCAGGGCGGCAGCGCGTGCATGCTGGGCGTCGTCGTCCGGAAGGAAGAAGTTGCCGACGCAGAAGCGTCCGGCGCGAAGGTCGGGGCGCCCGGTTACCTTGCGGAAGAACCGGAGGGAGAGGTCCACCGAGACGCCGCCGCCGTCGCCGACGCCCTCGGAGGACATACCGCCGCGGTGCGGAACCGAGCAGAGCGCTTCGCTGCCCTTGATCAGGACATCGTGGGTCTGCACGCCGTCCTTGCGCGTGATGAACCCGACCCCGCAACTGCTCTTGTCATCTGCGGGGTCGTACAAACCGACGATGGACGTGCTCACTGCAGCAACCTTCTCCCTGTCCTGGTTGCCCGGAGATTGATCGACCGGGCAGATACGACGGCATGGTTTCCGTCAGGGCAGGGCGTCGCTGCTTCGATGAAGCGGCACCCGAATGGGATCAGACTACTGAGTAGAGGCTTACCTTAGTCAAGTTTGCTGGGTGTGACTTGGATCCGAGCAGGTCAGAGGGTTGCTTTGTAGGCAAGTGCGTAGGCGATCTTGCCCGGCTTGTCGTCTGTGTACGGCTTCGACAGCTTTGCGAACTCGCCCTTGGACTCCGCTTTGCCGTCGTTCCAGGCCGGCAGGACTCCGAGATCGGCGGCCGTGAACCCGCTGTCGACGACGGCATCACCCGCCAACGCGGTCTGTGCTTTGGTCACCGACTTCACGGTGGCCAGGTAGCTGGAGAGGTCGTCGCGATTCCAGTTGGTGAGGTCGACGGGCGCGGCGTCGCGGACCCACGCACCCCAGTAGAACTCCTGGAACGGAATCGTGCCGGCGGCGAATCCGATGTCGCGGGAGAAGTACATCAGGCTGCGGTACTTGTCGTCGGCGAAGTTGGCCAGGCCGACGCTCTTCGGCAGGGACTGGACCGGTACCTGGTTTCCGTCCACGTCACGCGACCAGACCCACTTGTTCTTTTCCATCTCGGTCCAGAAGGCGCCTTCACTCAGGCCGCTGAGGTTGCCGAGAACCCGCAGTCGCACGTGCAGGTCGGGGCCTCCGTCGGCCGTCTCGATGAAGGACGTGAGGGTGTGGTGACCGTCGGTCAGGTAGAGATCGCCGCGGGGTCCGACGACCACGGTCTTCATGGGCGCGATGCTCTCGGCGGTTTCCTGACCCACTGGAAGCTGGCAGGTGAAGGACGACGGGTCCTTCAGCGTCGAGGCAGGAGTAGCGGTCGCAGCCTGGATCTGGCCGTTCGCCTCGCACCAGTCGTCGAACTTCTTGTTGATCGTGTCTTTTCCGAGCGTGTATCGCCCGAGCTTGTAGTACACCTCGTCGTAGCCGAGGGAAGGCTGCGTCGCATGAACGTCGCCGATGCGCACGTCCAGAAGGTCACCTTCTTTGGCGCACAGGTACTCCGAGCCGCCGGCGGAGCCTGAGAACGAACCGGTGGAGATTCCGCCACACGCGAGGGGAGCGGCGACAGCGGGTGTGCTGACCAGTGTTCCGGCGCCGAGCAGTACCAGTGTTGTGAGTGCCGAGATGGCGGAACGACGCATGTGGGGATCTCTCCTGAGGATGGGTTCGCACGTGAAGAAGCTTGCGTCACAATCGCTCAGGGTGGTTTCGGACTTACTGACAACAGACGTCCGCGCGGTGGCTACCACGTGAATTCACGTCGTAGCCACCGCGCGGTGAGCCTGTTGGTTGATCAGCTCTGTTGGTTGATCAGCCCTGCAGTTGATCAGCCCGGCTTTTGATCAGCCTTTGTAGTTGTAGAAGCCCTCGCCGACAGCGACGCCGAGCTTGCCTTCGTCGATGTAGTTCTTCTTGATGTAGTCGGCGAACGCGCGCTGCTTCTCGCCGCCCTGGGAGGAGATGTTGTAGACGGTGGTCAACCCGACGACATCCATGATCTGGAAGGGGCCGAACGGGGCTCCGGTGCCGATACGCCACGTCTTGTCGACCATGTCGGGATCGGCGATGCCGTCGATCAGCAGGTCGGATGCTGCATTGAGGAGCGGGACCAGGAGTGAGTTGAGTACGTAACCCGCCTTCTCCTTCTTGAGTTCGATCGGCACCATGCCGATGTTCTTCGCGAATTCGACGACCTCGCGGTACACGGCGGGGTCGGTGGACTCGGTGCCCATGACCTCGGCAGTGTTGTTGACCCACACGTGATTTGCGAAGTGCAGTGCGAGGAACTTCTCGGGGCGGCCGGTGAACTCCTTGAGGTCGCTCGGCAGAAGCGTCGAGGAGTTGGTTGCGAACACCGTGTGCTCAGGAGCTACTGCGGCGAGCTTCTCGTAGGTGTCGCGCTTGATGGCGATGTCCTCGGGAATTGCCTCGATGACAAGATCGGCCTTGGTCACGGCTTCGGCGAGATCGTACGAGTACGTAATACGTTGTAGCGCTTCGTCGGCCTTGCCTTCCTTGGCGCCCTCGACGTTTTCGGCCTTGTAGGCCGCGGCCAACGAGTCGAACCGAGCCTTGGCCCTTTCGATGACCTCGGCGTTGATGTCGTACGCGACGACGTCGAATCCGTGATAGGCGGTCTGATAGACGATCTGCGAGCCGAGAACTCCGGTACCCAGAACGGTGATCTGCTTCAGTTCAGTCATTTTCGATCCTCAATCCTTTTCGGTGGGTAGTCCGGCAAGCGTCAATCGAACTTGTGCGGCAACGATGTTCGTGAGTTCGTCAGCCGTGATCCGGTCCAATGCCGCGCGGGCTATTTCGAAGTGCAGCACGTTGGAAATCGTTCGCGCTGCAGTGATGGTTCGGGTGGTGTGGTTGGGGTGCCCCTCGAGCAAGATTTGCGCAATCCGCGTTTGCAGGCGCTGCGAGAGTTCCAGACCTTCGGCCCGGAAACACTCGCTGGGCTCGCCGAACAACACTTCGCGTTGGTAGATGCCGGTGTTCTCGTCGTTTCGGCGACTCGCGATCAGCAGGGGTGAAACCAGCTCGAGCACACGATCTTCTGTGCCCGTCGATTTGGCCTCACGCTCTTCTCCCAGTTCGATCTGCTTGCGGTACTCCGCGTTGTACACCATGAGCAGTAGCTCGGCTTTGCTTGCGGCGTAACGAAAGAGGGTGCCACCGGCTACATCGGCGCGATCGGCAATTTCTTGAGTTGTGACTGCGCTGTAGCCCTTTTCCGCGAACAGTTCGGCCGCGGCGTCGAAGATGCGTGTCTGCTTCTCGAGTTTGTTGCGTTCACGACGACCCAACTCTTGGTTCGATTTCGTCATCCCGCTCACCTCGTCTCATTTCGGATCACGCTCATAAATGAGTCTACTCCGAAATATTGAGAGGGTGGGGTCTCCTCCGTCACATCACCGCAGTCCGCTGACCCAACCGGCGAACACGTCGGAGAACACGTCTGCTTCGCACGCATGCGCCGATTCGGGGTAGGCACATTCGGGGTATCCGGCGACGACGGCGGCAAGTTCGGCATTACAACACTGCGCCAAGAGGCCGCGCAGGAGATCCGCGGCCGACCAGCCGGCGATGGATGCTGCTGGGATCCCCTCTTCCTCGTACACCTTCACCAGATCGTCATGCCTCCAGGACAATTCCTCGGCCACCAGTGCATCGGGATTGAAAGACATGGCGCGGTCGAGTGATCCGCGCAGAAGCGAGTGTGGATCGTCCTCACCGCGCAGCCTGGTCGCGAGGTCGGCCGGTGCCTTCTGCATGACGAACATCCAGGGTTTGCCGTCGGGAAAGACTCCGCCGAAGCCTGCCACGTTGAAGGGGAGGTGGCTACTGAGAAAATCTGTCTCCACGTCGACGTGCTGATCGTCTCCGAGGTGAATGAAGTGGCCGGACGCGATCTCCTCTCCGGTTGCCGGCTCGGCCCACGTGTTGTTCCACAGGTCGGTCATCCGACTGCCGTCGGGAAAATCGAGAACCTCGAAGAGGAAACCCATGTCGTCACCACTCTCCGTCGAAGTGGGTGGTTACTCCACCGGTGAGTCGAGAAACCGTTTGAGCCGAGGTCGCGAGGACGACTCGGCTTGTCTCGAAGGTCATCTCGTCGCGTTCGGTGTCCTCCGATTCGGGATCCTCGGCGAGTGAGAAGTCGAGTTCCACCTCTCGATCGGTGCTGGAACAGACCGAGATCATCAGCCCGAGTCGTTCGTCGGTGAACGCCGGAAGCGATTTCTCGGGATGAAAGTCTGCGGCCGCGTGAAAGAAGAACGCCGCCAGCCGTTCGACAAATCCTTCGTCGGTGTGTCTGCTGAGATACTGATTGAACCGATCGGGGCTGAGCAGGCCTACGTCGAAAACGAGTGTGGGTACGTCGGATTCGAAGACAGCGGCGGGTGCCGCATGACTGCGAAGGAATACCGCGGCGCCGCCGTACCCCGGCAACCTGAACCCATCACGCATCTGGTGTACTCCCGTCGCAGAGGTGTCCTGTCCACGCTAGGCCATAGCCCGGACGCGTGCTGCTTACCGGACACGTCGGTTGATGGAAGAATTACCGCCCATGAGCGCTGTCCTGTACCCGCCCGTCGAACCGTACGAGTCGGGACTGTTGGAAGTGCCCGATGGTCAGAGCCTCTACTGGGAGACCGTCGGTAACCCGGCCGGTGTCCCGGTTCTCTATCTCCACGGCGGTCCCGGTGCGGGATGCACTGTCGGCGCCAGGCGTTTTTTCGATCCCGAAACCTTTCGCGCAGTTCTGTTCGATCAACGAGGCTGTGGGCGCAGCCTTCCTCTCGCGAGTAGCCCGGACGTCGATCTCACCGTGAACACGACGGCGCACATCCTCGACGACATCGAGCGTCTTCGTGAACATCTCGGTATCGAACGATGGATCGTTTCCGGCCTTTCTTGGGGCGTCAGTTTGGGTCTGGTGTACGCCCAAGCGTTTCCCGAGCGGGTGATCGCGATGGCTTTGGGCGCGATCACCGGCGGGACGAGAGTGGAAATCGAATGGATCACCCGTGCCATGGGCAGGATATTTCCGCGTGAATGGGAAGAGTTCGTCGCGCCGCTGCCGGTGGAAGAGCGTGACGGGAACGTCCCCGCGGCATACGCGCGACTGCTCGCCGATCCGGATCCTGTTGTGCGGGAAAATGCTGCGGTGCAGTGGTGCCGCTGGGAAGACGTACATGTGTCGCTGATGCCGGGGTGGACTCCGAGTATTCGATACCAGAATCCGGACTTCCGTCGGGTGATGACCAGGCTGGTCACGCACTACTGGGCCAACGATTGCTTCCTCGCGCCGAATCAGATCCTGGACGGAATGGACCGTCTCGCCGAGATTCCCGCGATTCTCGTGCACGGCCGGTATGACATTTCCGGACCACTCGACACTGCCTGGGCGATCCACCAGCGCTGGCCGGGCAGTGAGTTGGTGGTGCTCGACGACGCCGGGCATGGCGGGGGTGGATTCAACGAGGCAATCGTGGAAGCGCTGAATTCACTGGCTCATTCGGTCTGATCGAGTGCTCCGGCGTGCGCCGCAGCGAGCGCGCCGGCAGCAGCGCGATCGGCAACCGACTGGTCGACAGGTAGATCGGCGACCAACAGGCGATAGTAGATGGGCGCGGCGACGGCCGCCAGAAGATCAGCAGCTGAGACCTTCTCGGAGATTTCCCCGCGTTCGACTGCTCGGCGGACCACTATGTCGGCCAGTTCGTAACGTGCGGAATAGAACTCGCGCTTGAGTCTCGCCACTTCTGGCGTACGAACCGCGTCCGAGAACAGTGCAGCCACCAACGCGCCGCCCGACTCGCTTGTCACCAGTGCGACTATCGATCTGGCCATCTCGCGCAGGTCGGATTCGATGGAACCGGTATCCGGGATGGGGACGGTAGTTGCCGATACCTCGACGGCCGCGTCGGCCACCAGTTGGGACAGCGTGCTCCATCGCCGGTAGATCGTGGTCTTGTGGACTCCGGAACGGGCGGCTATGTCCTCGATGGTCATCGCTGCAAATCCGCGTTCGGACAGTTCGGCCGCGGTGGCCGCCAGGACGGCCTCGCGCACCCTGGCGCTACGCCCTCCGGGCCGTTGTGGTGTCGAGGTCATGGGTCAACCTTATCGCAACAAGGTGTTGTGTTAGCTGGAGACACATGGTTCACTGAGCTAATGCAACTGATCGTTGCGTTAGAGATGAATTGAGGGGTGTTTCCCATGTCATACGAATTTCCTGTCGATCACCGAGGCCTCTTCGAAGAGCGCACAGGACAGTTTCTGAGCTTCGGGCTCCCCGTCTCGGATCTCGAGGAACTGCGCGCGTCCATCAACTCGACCTGGGCCGACGCGCCCGGTGGTTGGTCGTACGAGTGGTCGGCGCTGGCGGCGAAGTACTCCGCGGCCGGCAATCATTCCCTGGCAGCGATGATCTACGGAATCGCCAAGTTCCCGGTGCTGGCCAACGAATCCCGTCGACGGGCTCTGCGCAATCAGGTGGACGAATACGTCAAGGCAGCAACAGGATTCGGGCTCGAGTTCGAGCGTCGAATCCTCTCCCTGCCCTACCGAAACGGCGAGATCGAGCTACCGGTACACATCCTCTCGGCGGACGGACGGTACGAAGACGCACCCGTCCTGTTGCTCAGCGGCGGCGTCGACGGCTGGAAGATGGACATGCATCCGTTGGCCAGTGCGTTCGCGACGAACGCCGGGGTGACGGTTGTTGCTTTCGATCAGCCGGGAACTGGTGAATCACCCGTTCCTCTCGATGCTTTCGGTGACGAGGTGATCGACGGGCTCGTATCGACGGCTCGCGCTCTCGGCAACGGGCAGGTGGCGCACCTGGGAGTCTCCTTCGGCGGCAACTTCGCCGTGCGCTCGGGGTTGACCGGCGCCGTCGATGCGGTGATCAACATCGGCGCCCCGGTCAAGGGTGCGTTCGAGACCGTGAATGCCGAGCGCCTGGTCTACGGCATGGGCGACATCGTCGGAAACGCACTGGGTTTCGATGCCCCGGCAACCAAAGAGGCGCTGGTACAGGGTCTCCGTGCGTTCGATCGCAGTGTCTTGATGACCGCCGACGACGGCCGGACCCCGATGCTTGTGGTCAACGGGGCCGACGACGTTCACATCCCGCTCTCGGACACAACACTCTTCGAAGAGCGCCCGAACACGCAGGTACACGTCATCCCGGATGCGGGGCACTGCGCAGTGACCAAGCTGCCCGAGTTGACGCCGATGATGATCGACTGGCTACGAGATGCCCTGTCAGGAACCGCTCCACGAACCGGTAGATGATCCGCCGCCGAAGCTGGCAAAACGATACGTCGCAAGAACGGCCTTGTGATCGGTCGGCCACGGCGTCGGTGAAGCGATGAAGTTGTCCTGGGAGTTCTCCTCCACTCTTTTGTTGTGCACGATCGTCTTTCGGGGTCCGATGATTCCTACAGATCCCAACTTCAGCTCGGAAGCGCGGTCGGCGAAGATGTAGTCGATCCGATCGCGTTCGTCTGCCTCGGGTGCCCAGGTGAGCTGTGAGGTGTCGACGTCGGGATTGTCGGACGGCCAGGTGAAGCCCGGGTGTGTAGCCGGGTTCGGGTACTTGCTGCGGTATGCATCGACAAATCCGGCTTCGTCGAGCAGACGGGTGGATTCCCACGGAATGACGACACCGTTGTGGTCGAGCAGATTTCGCGTGCCGTCGGTCCAGTCCAGGGCCGACGGTTCGTTGAAATCGCCGCCGAGGATGACGGACCTGCCCCTCGCCCGTTCTGCGGCCGCATCGTCGATGAACGTCGAAATTGCCAGGGGTCGTCCCGAATTGACGTTCACACGCTGAACCGTCTCGGGGTCCGTGACCGGACCGGACGGCATCTTGTTCCAGCCGAACTCGGAGAACTCTCCAGGCGTGGGAACACCCGCGCCGTATCCGCGCGGTAGATAGGTTGCGTAGGACGTGTAGGCCAGATGTGCCGAGTAAGCAGCGATTTGTTTGCCGTCGACCGTCACGACTGCCTTGATCATCGAGTTCAGGTTGGCTGTTTCCTCGATCGGAAACTTGGAGAGAATCCCCACGTCGGAGGACGCTGCTCCGTAGAAGGTGGTTCCTGATTTGGTCAGCATGTCGGCCAATACAGTTGTCGCAGTGCCGGCTTCCGACAGGAGAACTATCGACGCCTGGGTCGAGATGATCATGTCGGCGATCAGCTGCAGGCCACCGTTGATCTTGGTTCCGCCGTGCCAGGTATTGAGGGAGAGCACTTTGATCTCCTGCGCGGGGTTCGCCCCCGCGACGGAGGTATTGGCACCCAAGGTAAATGCGCTTGCGGTGACTGTCCCTGCGGCTACCGCCATCGCCTTGACCATCTGACGGCGCGTCAATCCATTCATCAAATCCCGGCTCTCGTTGTCGTGTGCTCGAACCCCCGGAAGATGATTACCATCGCTACCTAAACGGACAGTTAACCAATTGCAAAATGGCAGATTTCCACAGAACACCGCGCGGGCAATAGTCTTCTGGTCGTGGTACTCAGTGAGCGTTTCCCCGGTAACAAGACCTTCGCGAAGGTTCGTGTCCTGCCGCCGGTGGTGAAGTTGCTCCTTCTTTCGATGGTGCTGTTCAACATCGGGTTCTATCTGGTTGTCCCCTTTCTCGCGGTGCACCTTTCGGAGGACCTCGGATTCGCGGCCTGGATTGTCGGCCTGGTCCTCGGACTCCGGATGTTCAGTCAGCAGGGCATGTTCTTCATCGGTGGAAGCCTCGCCGACAGGTTCGGCAAGCGTCCGATCATTCTGCTGGGCATCGCAGTTCGCGTGGTCGGTTTCCTGATGCTCGGATTGGCCGAGAGTATGGCGGCGGTGATCGTCGGTGTGCTTCTGGTCGGGTTCGCCGCGGCTCTGTTCGCACCCGCAGTGGAGTCGGCCAACGCCGAATACGGACGCGAACTCGAAACCTCAGGAGTCATGCGTCGTACGGATCTGTTTGCAGTGGAACAGATGTGCAGTCGTCTGGGAACCGTGATCGGTCCGGCATTGGGTGCTGCTCTGTTGATGTTTCCGTTCTCGTGGACGGCGTCGAGCGCGGCGTTGCTGTTCGCGATCATGTGGGTCGGGTTCTTCATCTGGTTCCCGCGGCCGGGCGATGCCCACGACGGCCCGGTGTCGACCTATACGCTGCGCGACGTCTGGCGAAGCGTGCTGACCAACAACAACTTTCTGCTCTTCGCGACGCTCTGCAGTTTTCAGCTGGTTGCGTACAGCCAGCTGTACCTGATGCTGCCGGAACAGCTCGAGCGCGGTATCGGTTCGCAGTCGGCGCTGGGATGGTTCTACGTGGGCGCAGCGGTGTTGGTGATCGTCGGGCAGGGACCGACGGTCGCGGTTGCCCACCGCATCGGGCATCGACGCGCGATCACCTTCGGGCTTGTGCTCATTTCGGTGTCGTTCCTGGTTCCGCTGGTCACCGGCGTCGACTCCGCAGTTTCGGCGTCGACGCAGATAGTCGGTCTGGCGGTGTGGATCGGGCTGCTGCACCTGGGACAGATGTTGATGGTGCCGCCGATGCGAGACACCATTGCCATCCTCGGTCGTGAAAGCAACCTCGGAGCGCACTTCGGCATGCTCAACACGATCGGCGGTCTGCTCGCGCTCCTGGGAACCGTGGGAGTCGGATTCGTGTACGACCTAGTCGACAACGGCCACGCAGCGCCGGCGTCACCATGGGTGATCGTTTCGGTCTGCGTGGCCGTGTCGGCTGTGGTGTTGTGGGTGTGGTCCGGTCGAACGAAGGTTATCGACCCGCGATCGTCTGATTGATCTTTGCTACAAAATCTTCCAGCACAAACGGAATGGTGAGCGGGTTCGGCATGGACACCGCGTCACTGACGATGGGGTCCAAGCTGATCAGGCCGCCGGTCTTGACCACGTTCAGATTGGTGAACGCCGGCTGCGTCTCCATCTCGGGGCGAGCCTTTTCGTAGTTGTCGAAGAGCAGGTAGTCGCACTCAAGGAGGTCGTAGTTTTCGGCGGAGATCTCGTAGTTCAGCTTGCCCGCGAACCGATCCTTCAGTGCGGCAGGAGCCGTGAATCCCAATTGCGTGAGCAACTGAGCGCGCGCTGCCTCAGGGCTGAACGCCCGCAGATTTCCGTCGCTCCAGCGAATGACGAGAGCTGCTGTCTTGCCTTCGAACTGGGGGTTCTCCGCGCGGGTGCGAACGATGAGGTCTTCGACTTCCTGGACCTCCTGCTTTGCCTGCGCGGGAACGCCCACAGCCGTACCGATGCGGGTCGTGACTTCCTGCCAGGGCAGCACCCAATCCGTCTGATCGGCGGCGTGAAGCACAGTCGGCGCGATGGCGCTGAGCTGCTTGTACAGATCCTCGTCGATCGCGTTGTTGACGGCGATGATCAGGTCAGGCGCTGCTGCCACGATCGTTTCGATGTCGAAATCGGTGGTGGCGTTGGCCAGTGGTGTCGGCTCGGCGCCCTGGACTGCCGAGTCGGCCCAGACTCCGATTCCGTCGTCGGTCGATCCCTTCCACACCGGGACCAGGACGGGCGTGAGCCCGAGGGAAAGCAGAACGTCTGCGTCGCCGATGCCGACCGCTGCGATGCGGCTGGGCGCCTGCCCGATGGTGGTGGAGCCGAACTTGTGGTCGATCGTCACCGGGAAGGCGTTGGCCTCGGCGTGAGCACCTTCGGTGCCGGGAGTGGATTCGTCCTTCGCGCTGTCGCCGCAGGCAGCAAGGGCAGAACCTGCTGCTGTGGCGAAGGTGACGGACAGCATGGCACGGCGGCTCAACATTGGGTTCACAGCAACCTCGGGTTTCATGGTTATGGGACCCTAACCATAGTGGAGCGGCAGTGTCGGCAGTGTTTGTTAGTCTCCGCCCATGACGGCGGTTCTCGACTACACATCAGCAGGACCGTTCACCCGCATCGACGGAGTGGACCCGCTCGCCCTCGAGTCGCTCCCCACCGACCCCGTGCAAATATGCCGGGTAGTGCCATACCTGGTGGTCCAACCCACCGATGCGCGGTCGCTGAATCTGCCTGCCGACCGATTCGACGAAAACCGGATCCGGCCGGCAAGCGTTCTGCTCCAACGCCTGCTTGCGCTCGATCCGGCACCGGTGACCTCCGCCCGAGAACCCGACAAGCGGCTCGTCGGAACCTGTCGGCACTTTGCTGTTTTGAGTTGTGCGTTTCTGCGCCACCGCGGAATTGCCGCTCGCGTCCGCTGTGGTTTTGCCACCTACTTTCAACCGGAACAGGGCGTGGACCACTGGATCACCGAGTACTGGGACGACGCCGGCAAGCGGTGGATCCGCATCGACTCGGAGATCCTCGGACAGAACGTCCTTCCTCACGCCCATAACCTGCAGCCGGGAGAATTCCTCAGTGGTGGTGAGGCGTGGCTGGCGTATCGACGCGGCGAGATCGACGCGTCCCAGTTCGGGGTGTACGGCACCCAGAACTGGGGGCCGGCCGAGATCCGAGGCAACGCAGTGAAGGATCTTGCCGCGATGAACAAGGTCGAAACCCTGCCGTGGGACGAGTGGGGTCGTATGACTGACGCCTACGACGGAAAGACCGGCGCCGACTACGACCTACTGCTCGACGATATAGCCGAGGTGTGCGCCGGCGACGATCCAGTTGCCGTGCGAGCGCTGTACGAGCACGAGGATTTGTGCGTGCCGGACAACCTGATTCGTTTCTGAGATGCTGGCGCGATGAATCCGGAGCATCGCCAACTCGAGTACGGACTTCGATTCGACTGGGGCCTGCGCGGCGCCGAAGCAATTGCTGTCGGCGTCGATGTGGCAGTGGTGGTAGACGTTCTCTCGTTCACGACGACGCTGAGCGTCGCCGCCGACGCGGGAATCGACGTACTTCCCTATTCCTGGAACGACGAGAGTGCGGTCGATTACGCGCGTGATGCCGATGCGGTTCTTGCAGTACGACGAAGTGTGGCCAGGGAGGGGCAGATCAGTCTGTCTCCCAGGACGATTCGCGAGTCCGAGGTGCCGAGTCGGCTGGTACTGCCGTCGCCGAACGGGTCGACCATCGCGTTTGCGTTGGCGTCCCAGGTTGCGGTGTGTGTCGGCGCTTCATTGAGGAACGCTTCCGCCGTCGCTGATTGGATTGTGCACGAACATGGTCCGGGATCGCGGGTTGCGATAGTCGCATCCGGGGAGAAGTGGCCCGGTGGAGAGTTGCGCCCGGCAGTGGAGGATCTGTGGGGCGCCGGCGGGGTTGTCACGGCGTTGACCGCGGCTGGTTGGGAAGGTTCCCTGTCGCCCGAGGCACAGATGGCGGCGGATGCCTGGACAGCGGTGTCGGATTCGTACGAGGACCGCCTGCGGGACTGTGCCTCAGGGCGCGAGTTGATCGTCATGGGGTTTCCACACGACGTCGCCATCGCCTCGGAACTCGACGACAGCGACACCGTACCTGTTCTCGAAGATCGTGTGTTTCGAGGTCAGCGCACCGGGCGTCGATTGAACAAACTCCGCGCCCAGAGGTAGGAGAGGAAGGTGATTGCGACGCACCATCCGATCGCGAGTATGGCGTTGTTCCCGATCGCTTCGCCGAGAAGAAGTCCTCGAAGAGTCTCGATGATCGGAGTGAACGGCTGATACTCGGCAAACCATCGCAACACGGTCGGCATCGAATCGGTGGGGACAAATCCGCTTCCCAGGAAAGGTAAGAGGATCAACACCATTGGAAGATTACTGGCCGTCTCGACGCTCTTGCTGACGAGGCCGAAGGCAACGGACAACCAGATCATCGCGATGGAGACCAGGATGAGTAGAGCAAACGCGGCGACCCACTCCACGAAGCCTGCAGTAGGCCGGAAGCCGACGGCTATCGCCACAGCGATGACTACAACGAGGCTCACGATCGTCTGAAGGAGACTTCCGAGAACGTGACCGGTCAGGACGGACGTGCGCGTGATCGCCATCGTGCGGAATCGTGCAATGACCCCCGCGGTCATATCGGTTGCGACGGAGATGGCAGTACCTTGTGCCGCTGATGCCACAGTCATCAGAATAATCGCCGGTGCAACGTAATTGACATACTCGGCTCGGCCGCCACCGCCTGGGCCGAGGCCGTTCCCGAGCGTTCCGCCGAGCACGTAGACGAACAGCAGTAGGAAGACGACTGGCATCCCGACAAGCATCACCGTCATCGACGGATATCGAAGGATGTGTCGAATGCTGCGACGCAGCATGGTTTTCGAGTCCTGATAGGCAAGCGTCATGGTGGTCATCGCGCGTCGGTCCTTTCGGTGGCGGTCAGAGTCAGGAACACGTCGTCCAGGTCCGGTGTGTGCACGGAGAGTTCCTTGACGTCGATCGAGTGAGCGTCGAGTTGGTCGAGAAGAGAGCGCAGCGAGCGGACACCGCCGTCGCTGGGAACCTGCAGGACATACGCGGCATCGTCACGGGTAGACTCGTCGAAAACAGCAGCAGCAGAGTCGAGTTGGTCTCGATCGATGAAGTGAAGACGAATGTGGCCGCCGGGGATGCGTCGTTTGAGTTCCGCTGCCGTACCTTGGGCGACTATCCGTCCCTGATCGAGGACGGCGATGTGGTCGGCCAGTTGATCGGCTTCCTCGAGGTACTGCGTCGTGAGGAAGATGGTGACACCGCCCTTGACCAACTCCCGGATGATCTGCCACATGGTGCGTCGACTCCGGGGATCGAGGCCGGTGGTGGGCTCGTCCAGGAAGATGATCTCCGGTCGTCCGATCAACGTCATTGCCAGGTCGAGCCGTCGGCGCATTCCGCCCGAGTACGTCGACGCGAGTTTGTCCGCGGAGCCCTGCAGATCGAACTTCTCCAGGAGTTCGTCAGTGCGAGTGCGGCGTTCGTCCTTGCCGAGGTGGTGAAGATCGGCCATGAGGAGAAGGTTTTCCTCGCCGGACAGGTAGTCGTCTACCGCCGAGAACTGTCCGGTGACACCGATGCGCGAACGCACCGCATCAGGATCGTCGGAAGGGTTGTACCCGGCGATGCGGATGTCGCCGCCGTCTGCGGGAACGAGGGTCGAGAGGATTTCCACGATGGTGGTCTTGCCGGCGCCGTTGGGGCCCAGCAGTGCAAAGACGGTTCCGCGGTCGACGGAGATGTCGATTCCGTCCAGTACCGTCTTGTCGTCGTAGGCCTTCTTCAGACCCGTCGCGGTGATGGCTGGTTTACGGGACATCAGCGTTCCTTTCGCTAGATCTTCTTGTTGGATTCTTCTCGGGGCTCCGAACGTCGAATGACGATGTCGCCGTAGCTGGTTTGCGCCCGGACGTCTACCCGGCGTTCGGTGGAAGCCGGACCGTGCGTGGCATTCATCTGGTTGTCGACACGGCCGAAGGACGTATGCGCGTCGAATCGTGCGGCGGTTCCGGATCGAACGCCGATATGGATTCGCCCGGCGGCCGTCTTGGCGGATACGACTCCACTCTCGATGGTCTCGAAACGGATGTCGCCGTTGGCGGTTGCGGCGCTCGCGTCGGATTCGGCGTGCTCGACGGCGACGCTTCCGTTGGCGGTCTTCGCCTTCAGTGCGCCGGTGATCGTGCCGATGTTGATGTCGCCGTTGGAATTCTTGACCTCCGCGTTGCCGTCGATGCGGCCGATGCGGATGCTTCCGGACCCGGTGCTCGTGTCGATGTCGCCGGCCACACGCTCGACGGTGATCGCTCCGGCCCCGGTGCTGACGTTGAGCGGTCCGGTCGTGTCCAGTGTGCAATCTCCGGCCGAGACCTTCACGCGTGAGCGTCCGAGAGTGCCTTCGGCGCGCAGGCTGGCAACTGCTGCAGTGCCTTCGAGTTCCGAGCCGGAGGGAAGCTGAACGGCAATGTCGACAGATCCTGTCTTCCCGAAAATGCCGAGACCGCGCTGTTTCGGAGTCTTGATCTGTAGCCGGCCACCTGCGAATTCGACGCGCGTTTGTTCGGCGACTCGAACGTCTACCTCGCGAGACGAGTTGCTGGGCAACACTTCCACGACAGTGTCGTTGCGGCTGCTCGCAGCGATCCGGATGTGTCCGACTGCCACGTCGAAGTTCAAGATGATGGGGTCAGGTGTGCTGAATGTAGGCATGGTGATACTCCCGATGAGGTTGTCTCGGTTGGTGATAGAGGGTCGTGCGAAAGGTGAAGCCGGTGTCAGTGCACCCAGCCGCTGAAGCTTTCGGAGCCTTGGGACGTGCGCTGTCTCGGAGTGCTTCTGCTCATGCCGCCTTCCAGCGCAGTTGCAGCCGAGCGAACCAGCCACGCGTTCACGGAGATCCCGGCTTCCTTGGCCGCCGCCTCGATCCGGTCTTTGAGGTCTTGCCCCAGCCTCAGGTTGATTCGAGTCATCGAGGCGTCGTCGGACTCCGTGACGGGGCGCGGAGCCGGAGTCGGTTCCTCTTCGGCGGGGGCCGGAGCCGGTTCGCTGATGGCTGGTGCCACCACGAATTCGGGTTCGCGTCCCCGTAGGCGCAGGTCCACCGAGCCTGGGGCGAGGTCACGCGTGATCTCGGCGGCTGCCGCAGACAATGCGTCGAGAAGGGTGAGTCGCACTGCTGATTCCAGCGGTGCGGTCAAACGATCGGCGAGGGCCTTTGCGTCTTCTCCGCCTGCTTCGGCCGCCACCGCGAGTTCGTGGCGAAGGTTGTCTACGTACGGTGTCAAGTCCATGGCATCACTATGGCACCACTTTGGTGCCATAGCAATAGTTTGGTGGCACATTCATGTGAGTTTGATGAGAAGCGCCAGGTCATCGGGGTGGTTAGCGTTTCGATTCTCGGCAGGCTGGCACACTCGTAAGGGTGAGTCCTGCCGAACCCAACCGTCGCCGCCGTATCTTGCTCTGGATTGCCGGGGTGCTCGGCGTCGTGATCGTGGTCGGGGCGGTTGTCGTCGCGGTCGCGCCTTCGCGGTATCTGCCCTGGGACACTGCCGAGTTCCCGACGGTCGATGCCAGTTCGGTGACTGCGGACCAGGCTCGAGTGCTCGAACTGCTGCAATCCGAGCACGAGCGGGACCGTCCGGGCACTTTCTATTCCGACGGTATCGACGAAGAATGGTGCGCCGATTTTGTCAGCTGGATCATGAGGGAAGCGGGTAGACCGTTGTCGAACCCGAACTCCGGAAGCTGGCGTATCCCGGGGGTGTACACCCTGCAGGAGTACTACCAGGGGATCGGCGCTTACGCCGAGAACGGCAGCGGGTACACCCCGAGCGTGGGTGATGTGGTGATCTACGACAGTTCGAGATGGGTAGGTCAGCACACCAACATCGTTGTGGCAGTGGACGGTGACTCGGCGATCACGGTCGGCGGCAACGAGTTCGGCAAGGTGCGGGTCCATGATCTTCACTGGCAATCCGACTCCGCCGTCGTGGGGTTCGGAAAACTTCACCCCTGATCGCTGTGGTTCGAGGTCAGGGCAAACCATCGAGCGGATGCACGTGCCTCGCCGCCGGCGTCGATGTGCAGCGTGTTCGTGCCGGTTCGCACGCTCACCTGCTCACCTCTCTTGACGGGCTGGGTGTACTCGAGGATCGCGCGAAAGGGTTCGCTTCGTAATTTTTCAGGCAGTGCATCTTCCACGGGTTGCCAGTAGATCGCGTTGTTCACGTGATCGAAAGGGTCGAAATCGCTCGAGCGCAACGGGAATGGAGAATCCGCGTAATCGTCGGTGTCGGGGTCGATCCACCGACGCCAGTGAAGATGCTCGTCCACGGCCGTCGATGCCAGGGCAGCGGTGAACTTTTCACTGATGGTTGCCGGCATTCCGGTTTTCGGGTCGATGTTGATCCAGAATGCCTCGGTCTCGATCAATCCACCGCTGTCGGACCTGATCCGAACCCGCATCGAACACCACTTGCTGGAGAGTCCGGAACACCAGCGCTGCAGATGAACTCGATCCGGCCAGACGACGGGTTCGAGTACGTCGATCACCGTCCTTCGCACCATCCACAGCGGGTGTGTATCCATGGCGCCGCGGTCGACGAGATTGTCGAAGCCCGCGTCTTGGAGGTAGCGCGCGATCGCGTCGAGGCGCAGTTGCTTGTCGGTGTGGATGTCGCCCGTACGCACCGGCCAGGAGACCTGGAAGATGCTTCCGGTTGTCGGTAGTTCGGCCATCGCTACGTGATCGTCGACTTTTGTACGGTTCATCGGATGTGGACTCCCGGTGTTCGCTTATCCGGTCGGGTGGCTTCACGCTTGCGTTACCCGATGGAGGGATCTTGAACCATCTGAGTTCACTGTTTTCTGAATACAGATTTCGATGTACTGTTCTACGTATGGATGTCGAGGGCGTAGATGTGGTGACCAACGTGGCGGTGCTTGCGAGGTTCGGGCATGCCTTGTCCGACGAGACTCGGACACGGATACTGCTCGAACTGAAAACCGGCCCTCGGTATCCGTCCGACCTCGCTGAAACACTGGCTGTGACCAGGCAGAAGCTGTCCAATCATCTGGCTTGTCTGCGCGGTTGTGGCTTGGTAGTGGCCGTCCCGGAAGGGCGCCGGACCAGATACGAACTCGCCGACGCACATATCGGTCAGGCCCTCGACGACCTGCTCGGGGTCGTACTCGCGGTGGATCCGTCGTACTGCCCGGACAGTGAATCAGAAGGATGCTGCTGATGGTTGCGCCCGTTGACGGTGGCGGCCTCTCGACTGCCCGGCGTGCGCTCTTGTCGAGACGAATTCGCATCTTCGTGGCGATCACGATCAGCTACAACGTCGTCGAAGCGATCATTGCGCTGGCGGAGGGCACGCGGGTGTCGTCCGCAGCACTGTTCGGTTTCGGCCTCGATTCGGTGATCGAAGTGTCCTCGGCGGCAGCGGTTGCCTGGCAGTTCTCGGCTCCGGATCCGACGAGCCGTGAGAAGACGGCACTGCGAGTGATCGCATTCTCGTTCTTCGGGCTCGCTGCGTACGTCTCGTTCGACGCGATTCGGTCGCTGTTCGGTCTGGGTGAAGCGCAGCACACGAGCGTCGGAATAGTATTGGCTGCAGTGAGTTTGGCGATCATGCCGGCTCTGTCCTATGCGCAACGCCGAGCAGGTAGGGAGTTGGGGTCGCTTTCGGCGGTCGCGGATTCGAAGCAGACGCTGCTCTGCACCTACCTTTCTGCGGTCTTGCTGGTCGGTTTGCTGCTCAACTCGGTGCTCGGCTGGTCGTGGGCGGACCCGATTGCGGCACTGGTGATCGCCGTCATCGCCGTGAAGGAAGGCATCAACGCGTGGAAGGGTGATCCGTGCTGCCCGGTTGTGACGGTGCCCGAGAGCGGTGACGAGTGCGACTGCTGCTGAGTGAGCACAGGTTCAGTTGAGTGAACACCGTCTGCAGCGCGTCGGAGAGGGTGCTCACTCGGTGAAAGGGGTGCTCGGTTAGGTTTGCGACGCCGACAAGCGGGTACGGGTCGGTGACCTGCGGTTCATCCGCGACGGGTGATGTTTTCGCTTCCCAGCCCCTCGAGACTGAGTATGGGAAGTGCATTCTGTCGAAAGGAACGCTGATGACTGCTCCACCGCGGGAACCCGCGAATCACCCTGTCCGGCAGGGTTTCGCGGTAGGTACGACGTTTGCAGCAGCAATTCTGCTGCTCACCGCAGGCATTGTCGCTCTGCTTCAGGGCATTGCGGCGGTCGCCGACAACAATCTGTTTGTCGTGGGTATCAACTACACGTACAAGTTCGACATCACGACGTGGGGCTGGATCCACATCATCTTGGGCATCATCGGAATCGTGGTGGCTCTCGGCCTCTTCACCGGTGCAGTGTGGGCCAGGGCGGCGGCGATAGTCATTGCGTCGCTCTCGATCATCGCCAACTTCTTGTGGATGCCGTACTACCCGCTGTGGTCGATCCTGGTCATCGCGCTCGACGTCGTTGTGATCTGGGCCGTCGCGACCTGGGACACAGACAGAGTCTAGGCGCCGAACAACTCGAGAGCAGTTGGTCCCGACCGAATCGACTCGGTCGGGACCATCGCTCGTGCGCGGGGGACGATCCGACGGAGGGCCGGCTCGGATCAGTCGGCTCGGATCAGTCTGGGAGCCTTCGTAGTTCGGCTACGGTCAAGCCGAGGGAGTCGAGGCGGGCCATGATGCTTCGCATAGCAGTGTGATCCGCGACGGGCCCGTACAAACTGGTGAATCCGCCGGCTGCACTGGCAACGCTGAGTTCGGGAAACGCCGCTTTGACGCGGTCCGACACTTCGCCGTCGATGAGGAATTGATACCGAGTGGGAGCATTCATCAGTGTCCGCTCCATTTCGTAGGGCCATGAGGTTCGGTCAGTACCGCGTCGAGCCTCGAAATCACGTGTCGTCAGGGGCAATCGGCGTCGCCGCTCGATCCAGGACTCCGTATCCGTGAGATCCAGTCTTGCTCCCACACGCTCCCGAGGCGTCATCCCCAACGGGTGAATGTCATCGCGGCTCCGTTCATCCCTTTTGTGTGAGGCTGCGAAGGAACGTCACCCCTAGTGTCGACCGGGAGAGAGAAGAGGTCGGCATGGGATCTGTCATCGGGGATCTTCTACCCTTAGCGGTCGGTGTTGCGGTATCGCCCATCCCGATCATCGCGGCGATCTTGATGTTGTTGTCCAAGCGAGCCGGTAGCACCAGCGTCGGATTCGCCCTGGGCTGGATACTCGGAATAGTTGTCGCCACTGTGATCTTCGTGCTCCTGTCCAGCAAGCTCGGCGACTCCGAAGGCGATCCCTCTGCGACGGTGTCGTGGATCAAGCTGGCGTTGGGTGTGTTGCTGCTTGCGTTCGGAGTGAAGCAATGGCGTGGGCGCGGTGGCGAGCATGAAACCCCGAAGTGGATGCAAGCTATCGACGACATGACCGCTGCCAAGGGCCTCGGCTTGGGCTTCGCGCTGGCAGCGATCAATCCGAAGAATCTGATGATGTGTATCGCGGCTGGAATCTCGATCGGCTCTGCGTCATTGGGCTCCGGCGAAGTAGTCGTCGCGGTTCTGGTTTTCACCATCATCGCTGCCTCGACAGTGTGCGTGCCCGTGATCGGTTACCTCGTTGCCGCGGAGCGACTGCGCGGTCCGCTGGCCAAGCTGAAGGTGTGGTTGCAGGACAACAATGCCACTGTGATGAGTGTGTTGATCCTGGTTATCGGTGTTGTTCTCATCGGTAAGGGCATCGGCGGTCTCTGACAACGGGAGGTAGTTATGGGATCGCTGCTACTGCAACAGATCCCGCTGGCACTCGGTATCATCATGAGCCCGCTGGCGGTTGTCGCCGTTGTCGCCGTGCTCTTTTCCGAACGAGCGCGTCTCAACAGCATCGCGTATCTGATCGGGTGGTATCTCGGAATAGTTGTCGCCCTGGCCGGGTCGTACATCATCTTGACCGCACTCCAAGTTCATCAGAGAACACACCCACCGCTGTGGGTGCCCATCCTCCACCTCGTTCTCGGCGTGACGTTGCTCGCGGGTGCCTGGTTCGTCTACACGCGTAGTCGGCGCGGAGTGCAGGCGATGGCGGCTGCAGTGGCTCCGGGAGATGTTGTCGCGGCGGCCCCTCAACTGCCGAAAATGCTCCAGTCGGTAGAACACTTCCAGCCGATGCGATCGGGTGTGCTCGGGTTCGCGCTGTTCGTTCTCAATCCCATCGACATGTCCTGTGCGATTGCCGCTGCCATGAACTTTCGCCTCAGCACCGTGGCGCCGACGTCGCAGATCGTCTCGGCCGTGATCTTTTCTCTGGTGTCCGTGACCTCGGTCGCCGTGCCTGTCGCCCTTCTCCTGATCAAGAAGGAGGAGGCCACCGAACCGCTGCAGAAGATCCGCACCTGGATAGCCACCAACACGCACTTGCTGAACGTCGGGCTCCTCGTCCTGATCGCGGCGATGCAGATCAGTAAAGGGGTGCAAGGGCTATGAGTGCTCCGCACACACGGACGTGGTGGGTCTTCGGATCACTGTCCGACTATCAGCGAGGCTGGCTTCGCCCAGACATCATCGCGGGCCTCACGGTGTGGGCTGTCCTTGTCCCGGAAGCGCTCGCGTACGCCACCATCGCCGGAGTTCCGCCGGTGGTCGGGCTCTATGCTGCAGTTCCGTCACTGATTCTGTATGCAGCAGCTGGTAGTTCGCGGCATCTGATCGTCGGACCGATGTCGGCCACTGCCGCGTTGTCCGCGGCGATGATCGCGCCACTGGCGTCGGGAGACGACACCAGATTTGTCGCGTTGTCGGTCGGGCTCGCGATCGTGACCGGACTCGTCGGATTGCTCGCAGGATTCATGCGCCTCGGATTCATCGCATCCTTCATCTCCGAGCCGGTTCTCAAGGGATTCATAGTCGGTTTGGCGCTCACGATCATCATCGGTCAAGTACCCAAACTCCTGGGCGTGGACAAGGGCGAGGGGAACTTCTTCGTCCAGGCGTGGACGGTGATCAAGGAACTTGGCGAGGTCGACGGTCCGACGGTGGTCATCGGATTGCTCAGCTTGGCAATGGTTCTGGGAGTCAAGCGATGGCTCCCGCTCGTGCCAGGTTCGCTTCTGGTTGTGTTACTGGGGATTACCGCAGTGGCGCTGTTCGGACTCGACGACCGTGGCATCGACATCGTCGGACACATCGATTCGGGCTTGCCGACTATGGGCCTGCCGAGTGGAGTAGGAGCCGAGGACTACCTCGACCTAGTGGGGCCGGCCGTCGGTGTTCTACTCATCGGTTTCGCCGAAGGTCTCGGCGCTGCAAAGACATACGCGGCGAAGGCCGGATACACGATCGACGCCAATCGGGAACTGGTAGGACTGGGGGCCGCCAATCTCGGATCGGGCATCTGCTCGGGAATGGTGGTCAACGGCAGCCTCTCGAAGACGGCTGTCAACGGGGGAGCGGGTGCCAAATCACAGGTCAGCGGTTTGGTGGTCGCCGCATTGACGCTGCTGACACTGCTGTTCCTGACTGGGTTGTTCGAGAAACTACCGGAAGCGACACTATCGGCGGTGGTGATCGCCGCAGTGATCGAACTAGTGGATTTCTCTTCTCTCGCAGCGCTGTACCGGGTCTGGACGAAGCGATTGGGCAGCATCTACGGGCACGCCGCTCGGGCCGATTTCGCCGCCGCTGTCGCGGCGATGTTCGGAGTTCTCCTGTTCGATACCTTGCCCGGTCTGATCATCGGAATTGTCGTCTCGATGCTGCTGCTCCTGTATCGAGTCTCCAAACCGCACGTGGCCGCTCTGGCCAAGGACGGCACGCGCTGGGTCGACACCAGCAGCCATCCTGATCTGAGGACACTCGACGGCGTCGTGGTGGTCAGGGTCGAATCCGGACTCTTCTTCGCGAATGCCGATCACGTGCGTGATCAGATCACCGGCATGGTGACTACCGGGACCACGACGGTCATTCTCGACGCCGAGACTTCACCGTTCATCGACGTCAGCGCGGCCCAGATGTTGGCTCAGCTTCGAGATTCGTTGGCTCGCAAGAATGTGAGCTTCCGGGTGGCCCGCGACATCGGTCAGTTCCGCGATGTCTTGTCCGGGGCCGACGAGGGTGCGCTGAAGGTCGACGTCTATCCGACCGTCTCGCAGGCACTCGAGGGCCGGGACAACACTTCAGCGTGAGGTCCGCAGCCAGATTCCCAGTGGCCCCGCATCTTTTGCGACCGATCCGACGATCGACGACGCGACCACCACGATGGCAGAGAAGATGAACAGCCACCCGATCACGGTGAACATCACGCCGAGAAGGCCGAACTCGTCCTGAGACGTCTTGGTCATCCGCGGCAGGAAAAGAGTGCCGGCCACGTGCAGTCCGGTCAGACCCGTCGCAGTGAGCAAGCCGGACCCGACACACATACGAGTGGTCATGCGATTGGCGGTCAACAGCATGGGCACGGCAGTCCAGACCAGTGCCCACACTGCGTAGACCGCAACAAATTCCAAGAGACTGCCCACTCTCGGAACGGCATTCAGTTCGCGGCACAGCGCAGCACCGACCACTGACGCGGCGACGACGAACACGACCGCGATCCACCGCCATGCCTGGCGAAGTGTCGCTGTCGGCACACTCCAGATTCGTCCGTACATCCGGCCAAGGGCGCGAGCGTAGGACGTGGAACTGATCAACAGCATGAGCAGGCCGACAATGCCGAACGCGGCCGCAGTGGAGGTGTCGGTCATCACGGCGTCGGGAAGCTGCACCCCGAGGTCGTCTCTGGCGACATCGGCCAAGGGCTTCAGCTTTTCCAGGGTGGACGCTGCGATCATCACCGGCAGCAAGGACGTGAACGCCTGGGCTGCCAAAGTCATGGCGCTGTCGACGAGTCCGACTTCGAAGACGTCGATCGTCGCGTCGGTAGCCAACCGTCGGCTCGGCGTGCGTCTCGCCCAGACGGTCATTCGATCGCGCGTATCGGAGTACAACTTCGGGGGCATGGAAGCAGTCTTGCTCAGATGAGTCCGCCGCGACGCGCAGCCTTGAGTGCGTCGCGTCGGTTACTTACTTCCAACTTCCGATAGATCCCGCGTAGATGCGTCTTGATGGTGTTGACGGACAGGAACAGCGTGTCGGCGATCGACTCGGTGGTGTCTCCCGAGGCCAGTTCGCGCAGCACGGTGTATTCGCCCGGTGTGAGGATCGGTGCACTCACCAGCTCTTGTGGACGAATGCGGTTGCGTACCTGTTCGGCAAAAGCTTCCTGATCGCCGAAGTGCCCACTGAACTCGTCGAAGATCGGACGCAGTGACGCGCCGTAGTCGAGGAAAGGTCGCAACAGCCCACCGGTTTCTGCGGCTCGCAGGGCTTTGTGCAGCGAACGAAACGACTTGCGCTCGTGACCGGTGGCAGCGTGGATCCCAGCCTCGAGTGTCCAGGCGTAGACGGTGTGGGCGAGCACAGGCTCTTCGGTGGATCCGAGGGCTTCGGAAACCTCGACGAGTGCTTCTGCGAACTTGTTGGACGAGAAAGCCACGGCAGCTCGCGCCAGGTGTATCTCGGAAGTCTCGCCGAACTGATCAGCCGCATCGCGCACGAGTCGGCCCGCCCATTCCACTTCGCCGACCGACAGGCATGCGTTCACGACCGGTGGGAGTAGGGCAAGAGTCGCCAATGAGAAGGTGCGCAGTGCGATCGCGCTGAGCATCGCATCGCGGACGTCGGCAGCGGTCGACCGTCGATCGGCCGCGTCGCCGAGACTGTGGAGCCCGAACGTGACGACGGTGTGCCACCCGAATGCCGGGACGCTGGCGCCGAGAACATCTGTGCTCCGGTAGTTTCCGATAGTCGGTATGCGGTACGGAAGTTCGCTGGTGGCGCAGAGATATGCAGCGAAGGCCACCACGGACGCGGACAACTCGTACTCCGCCGTCGTTGTGATTCGGTGTTCGACCGCGTAGTCGATGGCGTAGGTGGAGTGTGCCCTCATCGCCTCGATGTCCCCGCTGAGTGAGGCGACAAATCCTAGCCCGGTCAGTGCCTTCAGTACGAATCGCGACCTGCCACGTAGTGTTCCGAGCGCGACCGCCTGGGTGTATTCGACAGTTGCCCTGTCGAACTCGCGTTTGAGTAAGAGGGCCGTCGCTACCTCGAGGTGAGCGTAGGCCTCGACGTCCGAGTGAGTGCTGTTCTGACGCCGCACCAGGCGCGAAACCAATGGATTGTTGTCGGAAGTTGTTGAAGCACAGGATATTTCCAGACTCATGGCCAGGAACAGTGGCTCGTCCGCAATAGGCGGATGAGTTGCCTCGAGGAGATCGAGGCACGTTGTCGCAGAGGTCATGTCACCGGAATGGAGGGCGGCCGCAGCCAGGACCAGGCGGGTGATCGGAGATTCGGAGACCTGCGTCGGTGCGGATTCGAGCACTCGGACGACGTCTCCGCTGTGCCCGTCGAGTACGAGGCCCAGTCCGCAGCGCTCGAGAAAAGCGAGGATGCGGCACGGGTCGCCGATCGACACCTCGAGTTCGAGCGCCTCGAGTTCGAAGTGATGACTCTCGAACCAGGTTGCTGCTCGAAGGTGCGCGCGATTTCTCTCCTCGCGATCGACCCGGCGGAACTCTGCGCGGAGGTGTTCGAGGAGAAGGGGGTGGTAGCTGAACCACGTGGTGTGGTCAGCGGAGTCGGTCCGCGTCACGGGGAAGTTGTATTGAATCAGAGCGTCGATCTCGGACCGCGCATTCGAATCGGTCAACGTTTCTGCGAGTTGAGCAGAGAACGAATCGACGACGGATGTCCGCAACATGAATGTCGTGACATGCTCGGGCAAGGATGTCAGGACCTCGTCGACGAGGAAGTCGGCGATCGGGCGGGGCGTATGGGTGAACTCGTTCAATGCATTACCGATGTCGCTCCGGCCTGCCAGGAACGCTGCGGTCAGGCGAACAACAGCGCCCCACCCCTTGGTGAAGTTCTCGACGATTGCGAGCTCGTCGTCGCCGAGGGCGATGTCGTATTCGCCGAACATCGCAGTGATCTCGGTGCGGTCGAAGGCGAGATCGGTGGATGCGAAGCGAGTGAGTCGGCCATCGAGCGCGAGACGATGCCAGGTGAGCGGAGGTTCGTATCGAGCAGCGACGATGATCGACAGATTGTCCGGGGTGTGCGTGAGTATCTGGTCGAGAAGACCGATCGACATCGGATCGTGGAGTGTGTGAACGTCGTCGAGGATCAGCGTCGTTCGGCGATCGTGAGCTTCGACGGTTTCCGCGAAGTGCGCGAGCCACTGTTCGACGGGTCGTCTCGATCCCGCCTGTGCCGGGAACCCTTGCCCGGTGGGCGCGCGACCGGCCGGGTCGAGAGGCGTCGAGATGGCCTCGGCGAGGGATTCGCACAGCACCGACACGTTGTTGTCGCGCTCGGCCAACGTCAGCCAGGCGAGGTCCACGTCAGGGGACGCCCGCGAATACTCACGAGCCCAATTCGCCAGCAGCAGGGTCTTTCCCGCTCCGGCCGGTGCAGAAAGCAGCCCGACGGACCCGGGCCCCGAGCCCTCGGTAGTGGTGGACGCGGTGAGTTTCTGGTGCAACCGGGGACGTGGAACCAGTCCCTTGATTGCAGAGGGTGGGTGAAAGCGCCCGCTGACAGGCGCGTCCGACGCGTGAGTGTGCCCGACGCGGTGAGACGCGTCGAGCGTCACTGCAGCGGCATCACGAAATGGGCTGCTCATCCGACTCCTGTTCGACTGGCTGCACTGGACGTGACCGCTGGATCGACATACGTAACGAGTTAGATGATGTGAAACTACCCAATTCGGACACTTGTTAAGCGTCCGAATCAAAAGATTCGGACCAAAGTCCCTGATTTAGCGAGGGGTGCATTCGAACTACGAACGGCGTCGCCAGTGCTACCGCCTGAACGGCGGGGTGCGAGCAAACCTCGAATATCGGTCGAATGCCTTTTCCAGGCCCACGAGATCCGGATCTGACAACAAGGCCGCCAGAAGTACACGTGCTTGCCCGGCCCGAAGATCGGTGGAAAATACAGCGCCTGCGGCGATCAAGTCGTGGCCGCCGCCACCACCTCCGTAAACCGGGGAGATTGGCCCCGAGGGCACACGAGTTGTCACGACCACCGGAATGTGAGCGCCTACGCAGTCTCGGACGGCCTCGACGATCGTCGGATTGGCATTTCCCGAACCGAGTCCGTCGAGAACGAGTCCATTTGCCCCGGCGCTCACGCAAGCGTCGATCTGTACGCGGTCTGCCCCGGGATACACGGCGATGATGTCGACGCGGGTGTTCGAAATCGGATGCCACGGCAATGGTTCGGGAGTGCGCAGCAGGGCCGGATCGATGCGCAAGGAGTGGAAGGCATCAAGTGCCGTCGTGTCGGCCTTTCGCGTACCTGCTGCCGGGTGGACCGAACCGCCGAAGGCGATGAGGACACCACGTCCCTGCGACGAGATGTCGAGTCCGGCCGCGATCGCCGCGGCCAGATTCGAACGAGCGTCGGACTCGGGATGGTCGAAAGTGCGCTGCGCCCCGGTGAAGACCACCGGACGTCGGTCGTCGTGATGCAGGTCCAACAAGAACGCAGTTTCCTCCATCGTGTCGGTGCCGTGAAGCACGACCACCGCGTCGAGTCCAGGATCCTTCAATTCGTCGGCTACGGCGTCGCGAACACGATCCATGTCCGCGAAGGTCATGCTCGAACTGTCCTTCGACATCACGTCCACGACTCGAAGATCGATGTCGGTCTGCTCATTGCCGAGCAGATCTGCACCGGTGATTGCGGGCCGACTGATTCCGTGCGCATCTCGGGTGCTGGCGATGGTGCCACCAGTGGTGACGACTGCGACTTTCGACACTGAGGTCCTTTCACGTCAAGCTGCGGGTCGATGGATGGCCAACTCGCGAATGCGATTCCTGGCGCCGTACCAACCAATCATCAACAGCGGTGCGATGATCGCGATGGAGCCGACGGTCCATGTTCCAACAGGGTTGTCGAATGCCATCAATACGATAACGACCGCAAGAAAAACCAGTGTCGCGATCCCGGTGTACGGTGCGCCGAATATGCGGAAGGGAGGGCGGGTGACTTTGCCTTGTTTCGCAAGTTGCCAGAGCTTCAACTGGCACAACACTATGACTGCCCACGCACTGATGATGCCGAGGGCTGCAAGATTGAGGACTATTTCGAAGGCTTGCGCTGGGACAACAGCATTGAGCCCGACGCCGAACAGGATGACCACGCCGGTGAGTGCGATTCCCCCGTACGGCACTCCGGCTTTGTTCATTTTGGCAGCGAAGGCAGGCGCCGAGCCTGCCATCGCCATCGAATGGAGTATTCGTCCGGTCGAATACAATCCGGCGTTGAGGGAAGACAAGGCTGCCGTGAGAACGACCAGATTCATGATCGCATCCGCGCCTTGGATGTTGATCGAACCGAAGAATGTGACGAATGGACTTTCACCGGCGTGGTACTCCGTGTACGGGAGCAACAGCGAGAGCAGTAGTACCGATCCCACGTAGAAGACGAGGATCCGAATGATCACTGTGTTGATTGCCTTGGGTATCACCTTCCGGGGATTTTCGGTCTCTCCGGCCGTGGTTCCCACGAGTTCAATTGAAGCGTAAGCGAACACGACGCCTTGAATCACCACGACTGCCGGCAGTATTCCGTTGGGGAACAGCCCGCCATTGTCGGTGATCAGGCTGAATCCGGAGGAATGCCCTTCGATGGGCGTGCCGAAGAGTACGAAATAGACACCGAACCCGAGGAATGCGGTCAACGCAACGACCTTGATCAACGCGAACCAGAACTCCAGCTCTCCGAAGACTTTCACGGACACCAGATTCAGTCCGAGAACCAACACCACCGCGATCAGAGCGAACATCCACTGATCGATGTGCCCCAGCGGCGCCCAGTACTTCTTGAAGAAGTTCATGTACAACGCCACAGCCGTGACATCGACCACGGCAGTCATTGCCCAGTTCATCCAGTACAGCCAACCCGCAGCGAAAGCCATCTTCTCGCCGAAGAATTCGCGTGCGTAGGAAACGAAGGATCCCGAAGTCGGTCGGTGCATCACCAGTTCGCCGAGTGCCCTCAGGATCAGGAACGCGAAGAACCCGCACAGCGCGTAAACGAGAACCAAGGCCGGGCCCGCCTGTTGGAGTCGCCCTCCCGCACCCATGAAAAGGCCTGTTCCGATCGCACCACCGATCGCGATCATCTGAATCTGTCTGGGGCCGAGTGCCTTCTGATATCCGAGATCCTCTTCGGCGGCAACCTCGGCGTGGGGTGTCTCTTCCCGTTCGACGGTCATCAAACCTCCTCCACAACGGCGGTAGCATGAGGCTTCTCGCCCGCAACGCGGAGATTGGCGAGATGTTCGGGGCTTAGCAACCGATCGAGTTCCTCGCGGTCGAGCAGGCCCGCTTCGATCACGAGATCGGCGACGCGACGCCCGGAAATCAACGCCTCCTGGGCAATCCGTGTGGACGCGGTATATCCGATGTAGGGATTGAGCGCAGTGACGAGGCCGATGGAGTCTTCGACTCGCGCGCGCAACAGTTCGGTGTTGGCCGTGATACCGAGTACGCACCGGTCCGCCAGAATGCGGCAAGCCGCACCGAGGTGTCGCATTCCTTCGGACAGTGAGTGCACGATGATCGGCTCGAAAGCGTTGAGTTGGAGTTGCCCGGATTCCGCAGCCATCGTAATCGTCACGTCATTGCCGATGACTTCGTACGCGACCTGATTGAGGACCTCGGGAATTACCGGATTGACCTTGCCCGGCATGATCGACGAACCTGCCTGCACCGGAGGCAGATTGATCTCGTTCAATCCGGCTCGCGGACCAGAAGAGAGCAGCCGAAGATCGTTGCACACCTTGGACAACTTCACAGCGACCCGCTTGAGTACGCCGGAGAGGTGGACGAACTGGCCCACGTCTTGGGTCGCTTCGACCAGATCCGTTGCCAACACCAGCGGCAGCCCGGTTAGTGCGCCCAGGTCGGAACAGGCCACCTCGGCGTAGCCGGCAGGTGCGTTGAGACCGGTGCCGATAGCAGTGGCGCCGAGGTTGATCTCGTGAACGAGAAGAGCAGCCTCAGCCAGGCGCGCTCGATCCTCCTCGATCATGACCGCGTAGGTGCCGAACTCCTGACCCAGAGTCATCGGCACGGCGTCCTGCAGTTGGGTGCGTCCCATCTTCACTGTGTCGGCGAACTCGAGAGATTTGGTCGTGAACGCATTCTGGAGTACACGAAGTGCATCCAGCAGGTCCTCGATCGCGAAGATCGTCGAGATGTTGACGGCCGTGGGGTAGACGTCGTTGGTCGATTGGCTCAGGTTCACGTGCTCATTGGGGTGAAGTCGTTCGTAGTCGCCGCGCCGGTGGCCGAGGATTTCCAATGCGCGATTGGCGATTACCTCGTTGGCATTCATGTTCGTCGACGTTCCGGCACCACCCTGGATGACGTCCACTACGAACTGTTCGTGCCACCGGCCGTCCACGATTTCCTTGCATGCCTGTGAGATGGCCTCGGCTCGCGGGCCATCGAGGATGCCCAGCTTCTCGTTTGCGCTGGCTGCGGCCCATTTGACGTAAGCGATGCCGCGGATCAGATGCGGGTTCGTGGCAATTGTTCGACCAGTGATCGGGAAGTTCTCCATCGCGCGCAAGGTGTGGATTCCCCAGTACGAATCGGCTGGAACTTCGCGATCGCCGAGCAGATCGTGTTCTGTTCGCGTTTCGAGCACTTGATCAATTCCTCGTGTCTCTTCGCGCAAGCATCACTCTGCGCGGTGGGTGTATTTCGGGATCGCAGCGCTGACGGACAAGTAGTAGACCCGCCCAGCTATCGGGCTATCAGGCTGTCTGACAGGTCTAATTGTTACCTCGCTCACTCCTGCACGTCAACCCGTCACCAGGTGCGATGTTTGACGCGGGACTTCGGCAGTCGCAACAATGACGGCATGAACCTGTCAGACAGCTGGGCCACCAGGCGACCAGTCGCCGCGCGGGTGAGTGCTGCCGAGGCAGTCCTCGCAGACCTTCGTGCCGCAATAGCCTCCGGCGATCTGGCAGTCGGAGAGCGTCTCCCGTCCGAAGCGTCCCTGGCCGAAAGGCACGGGGTCAGTCGATCGGTTATCCGCGAAGCCCTGCGCTCGTGCCACGCTCTCGGGCTCACCGAGACAAAATCCGGGCTCGGCACGTTCGTCGTCAGTGATTCGATAGCGCGAGACCTCGATTTCGGCAGCTATGCGGCCAACGAATTGGTCGAAGCACGGCCTCATGTCGAAATTCCGGCCGCAGGATGGGCTGCGCAACGGCACACCGCGGAGGAACTGGCAGCACTCCGCGGACTGGTACAGCAGATGCGTGACGAGGACGATCCGCTCGTATGGGTTGCACTCGACGCCCAATTTCACGGACTGATTGCAAAAGCCAGTAGGAATCGTGTCTTCGAGTCGGTAATCGTCGATATCCGTGAAGCGCTGACAAGGCAATCCGAGACACTCAATCTTGTTGCAGGTCGCCAGGAAAAGTCGAACGAGGAACACGAACGAATAGTCGAAGGAATTGCATCCGGGAGTTACGACCACGCCTCCAGGGCGATGGCCGAACACCTGGACGCCGTCAGGGTGACGCTCGAAACACTTGTCCAAGAAAGTGATTCGCTGTGACGGCGCGGACGCGCAGGTCTGTCCTCGCCTGCGCAATCTTCGCGGCATCGGTGACCGGAGCGTTGGCGGGTTGCAGTTCGTCCGACACCCCGCTGACGCCGACCACCGCGGCGTCAGCGACAACAACGGCAGCTGTACCGCCTACGGGTGTAAAGCCAGCATCGACGCCGGAATCCGAACGCACGCTCTTCGATGCTGTGGACCGCAATGATCCCGCAGCTGTTACCGCTGCCCTGACTGCCGGCGCGAACATCGAAGCGCGCGGCGAGGGCGAACGGACTCCACTCGTCGAGGCCACCAAGAACAACGCCGTCGCTGCGGCTTCTACGTTGATTCTTGCCGGAGCTGACGTGAACGCGAAGGATTCCATGCAGGATTCGGCCTTCCTGTATTCCGGAGCCGAGGGATTGAACGAGATTCTGGCATTGACACTCAGCTATGGCGCGGATGTCGACAGCGTGAACCGTTACGGCGGTACGGCTCTGATTCCCGCGAGTGAACACGCGCATGTCGAGACCGTCCGGATGCTGATTGCTGCCGGGGTACCGGTCAATCACGTCAATGATCCGGGGTGGACGGCGCTTCTCGAGGCCGTTGTGTACGGCGACGGCTCGGCGCGCTACGTCGACGTGATCACTCAGCTTCTCGACGCCGGGGCAGATCCCTCGATCCGGGATGCGTCGGGAAAGACCGCATTGGACAATGCCGAAAGCCGTGGTCAGTCAGACGTTGTGGCGTTGCTGCAATCGCGGAGCTGACGCCAACGAGTCGGGCTCAGCCCGTAGGCCTGTCGAAAGCGTCGGCTGAAGTGTCCGGCGTCGACAAATCCCGCACGGCGCGCAATGGTCGCGATGGGCAGGTCGACGGTAGCGGGTCGAGCGAGTTCGGCCCGAGCTTTCTGCAAGCGCTGGGTGATGATCCACTGCTCGAGCCGGAATTCGTTGTCCGAACAGATCTTGTACAGCTGACGCAGTGAGATGCTGTGGGCGTGGGCAATTCGTGCAGGATGCAGCGCCGGATCGTGAAGGTGTTCGCGGATGTATCGGCGGACCGATGTCAACGTGAGTGCCGATCTCGGAGCGGAGGCGTCGGGATTTGCATGCGTGATCGATGCGACCAAAGCGCGCGCCAGTTCGATCGAGGCCTCGCCCAACTGTTCGGCGGCAGGATCGGTCTCCAACTGATCGGCGCTGCGGAACAATTCACGAACGTGCGCGATCATCAAGGGGTACAGGTTGCTGTGGTGAGGTCGCGTGGCAGCGTCTCGCACGGTGTCGATCGGTAGTCCCAGCCGATCCATCGGAACGTAGAGGCACTGGGAAGCGCCCGTTCCCGTCCAGGAGAAATCGTAGGTCGACGTCAGGTCCGTCATGAGTAGTTCACCGGCCGGGACTCTGCGTTGCTCATCGCGCTGATCAAGATGGCCGATTCCGCTCTCCTGCAGGGCAATCGCGAGAACCGGCATCGACGCTGATCGCACGTGCCGCGGTGTTCTGGTCAATCGCATCCCCGTCGACTCGGAGCGGAACAGTGATGCTGCGCCCAGATTGAACACGTTCATCCGGGCGCTCACGCCCGCCGGATCCTCCAAGTGGATCGCACAGGGAACCGATGCGCGTCCCATCGCGTCGACGAAGGCGTCCGTGCGTTGGTCAGGCTCCAGCACGGAAGTATCCAGGAGCAAAGCCATGCAGCCTTGATACCCCGGGATGTGGACGCTCAACCAGAATTTGTGCACGGTGAGCCCAGAAGTCTGCACGGACAGTCACGTCCGTCGCAGCAGGTATTTCTAGGATCGAAACGGGCGTGTCCCGGCCTACCGCAGTTTCTCGCTTGCCTACGAGAGTGAAGGAAACGCATGAAGATCTCACGTGTATTCACAGCAGTTCTGGCAATGCTCATGACAGTCGCGGCCGGACTGATATTCGGTTCCGGTGCTGCGGTGGCAGGCCCCAAGCCAACTGTCGTTCTGGTTCACGGCGCCTTTGCCGACGCCACCAGTTGGGACGGCGTTGCCGCCGACCTACGCTCGCGTGGCTATCGCGTCGTGGTGCCGGACAATCCTCTGCGCGGGCCGGCTTACGACGCGTCCGTGATCGAGAAGACGGTTGCGGACATCGACGGCCCCGTCGTTCTCGTCGGGCACTCGTACGGCGGCGCGGTGATCACCAATGTCCACGATCCGAAAGTCCAGTCGCTGGTCTACATCGCGGCGTTCGGTCCGGTGGAGGGTGAGCCGGTACAGATCACGATCGACCCGATTCGATTCCCTGGCAGCCAATTGCTTCCTCCCGCTCTGGGATTGAGGATCGTCGACGATCCTCACGCGATCGGCGGGAAGAACGTCGACGGCTACGTCACGGACGAGTATTTCCATTCCGTCTTCGCTCAGGACGTTTCCGACGAGACGGCGGCAACGATGTTGGCTCATCAGAAGTCCGCCGCTTTGTGGGCGAACCTCGAACTCGGCGGGCCACCGTCGTGGGCGAACACACCGAGCTGGTATCTGGTCGCCGGTGAGGATCGCGTGATCCCAGCTTCGGCGCAGCGGTTCATGGCAAACCGGATGGGCGCGAACACCAGCGAACTCCCGACCTCCCATGCCTCGCTGGTCTCACAGCCAGGGGCAGTGGCAGACGTGATCGTGGCGGCCGCTCACGGGTGAGTGTGCGACCGCCACGAAACTAGAACAGGGTCAGGCGGAAACGATCACCGAGGAGCCGTGTCCGAACAGGCCTTGGTTGGCGGTGATACCGATGCGAGCTCCTTCGACCTGACGGCCTTCGGCTTGTCCGCGCAGCTGCCAGGTGAGCTCGCACACCTGCGCAAGTGCCTGTGCGGGAACGGCTTCGCCGAAGCACGCGAGACCACCGGACGGATTGACCGGGATGCGGCCTCCGATACTGGTGTCACCCGCACGCAGAAGGTGCTCGGCCTCGCCCCGCTTGCACAGCGCGAGGTCTTCGATCCAGTCCAGTTCCACCGAGGTAGCGAGGTCGTAGACCTCGGCGACGTCGACGTCTTCGGGAGAGATTCCGGCTTCCTCGTACGCGGCGTAGCCGATGGATTCCTTGAACGTGCGCTCCGGAGCCGGGACGGCGGAGCTGGAATCGGTGGAGAAGTTCGGCATATCCATGATCGTCTGCGGGAACGTCGGCGTGACCGTCGAAATAGCCTTGATGCGAACAGGTTCCGCGATGCCCATCTTGCGGGCGTATTCCATCGACGTCAGCAAGATTGCGGCGCCGCCGTCGGACGTCGCGCAGATGTCGAGCAAATGCAGGGGATTGGACACCACGGGGGATGCCAACACGTTCTCGACGGTGACTTCCTTGCGGTAGCGCGCATTCGGATTATTGAGCCCGTGCTTGGCGTTCTTGACCTTCACGTTGGCGAAGTCCTCCGCGGTGGCGCCGTAGAGGTCGATGCGACGACGCGCGTTGAGCGCGAAGTACGCCGGGTTGGTCATACCCATGAGGCGGAAGCGCAACCAGTCCGGGTCGTCCCAACGCTCACCGGCGACGGGAGCGAGGAAACCCTTGGGGGTGGTGTCGGCGCCGACGACCAGGGCAACTTCGCTGAGGCCGGCCAGAATTCGTGCGCGAGCGGTGTCGAGTGCCTGGGCTCCCGTCGCGCACGCTGCGTACGACGTGGCGACGCGAGCGCCGTTCCAGCCGAGTGCCTGTGCGAAGGTGGCTCCGGCGACGTATCCGCCGTAACCGTTGCGGACTGTCTCGCCGCCGACGATGAAGTCGACGTCCTGCCAATTCACACCCGAATCGGCGAGCGCGGCGCGAGCGGCGGCAACGCCGTATTTCACGAACGACTGGCCCCACTTGCCCCAGGGGTGCATACCGACACCGAGTACTGCGACGTCCTTGCTCATGACTGCGACTCCTGATCAGCTGCGGCGACAGGCTTCCAGCGCCACGTCGTACGTACTCCGGTTTCGTCGGTGTACAGCGGCTCGACAACCAATTCGACGGTATTGCCGACCTTGAGATCGTCGACGCCGAATCCGTCGGCCACCTGGCCGAGGATGACGATCCCCTCGGGCAGCTCGACTGCTGCGAGAGCAAAAGGCTCGTACGGATCCGAGCGCGGGATGTACGGCGGCGGGGGCTGGTACTGCGCGTCGGTGTACGACCAGACAGTGCCGCGGCGGGAGAGTTCCACGTCGTCGAACTCCTCGCTGAAGCAGCTCGGGTTCTTGCAGAACGTCGCCTCACGAGGGAAGGAAATGGTGCCGCAGGATTGGCACTTCGTGCCGATCAGAGCAGGTTCGTCGCCGGTGGTGAACCAACCCTCTACTGCAGGTGTCACACTCCCGTTCGGCGCCGGCGTTGCAGTCTCGCTCATGCAATCCTCATCTGGTTGGCGAGCCTGATCCGGGGGATCGTGGGCCCGCTGTGCCGCTTACTGGAACAGGTTGCAGTATTACACGATTTTGGCCGCTGACGGGCACAAATTTTCGCTGAGTGGGACGCTGCCGGAACGCAGACGGCCCCGCCGGGCAGACGAGTCTGCAGGCGGGGCCGTGTGCGTGAAAGTAGCTGTTTACCTGTAGCGGATCAGCGAGCGCGAACGGGTCGACCGAATCGACGCGCCGGTTTCACCCGGGCCGCAGCGTCGAGGATGGAGGTGATCTCGACCTGATCCAGAACCTTTTCGCGGACACGGTCGTGCGCAGCGCCGCGTTCCAGTTCCGCCTTGTCGATGGCGTGCCAGCCCTCGCGGTCGACTACGTCGGACTGTCGCGCCCGAACCAGACGATCGACTGCGGAGTCGTCGGCGACCGGGTTGGTCAGGCGTCCGTCGTTGAAGTCGTCGACGAGCATCCTGATCGTTTCCTGCGCGCAGGACTTGTTGGTGCCGATGAACCCACTCGGTCCGCGCTTGATCCAACCGGTCGCGTAGACGCCGGTTGCGGGATCGCCGTTCGGAGCTTCGAGGACGCGGCCGTTCTCATTCGGAATGACCGAAGCACGCTCGTCGAACGGGACGCCGGTGATGGGCACTCCGCGGTAGCCGATCGAGGTGAGGACCAAGCCGGTATCGATGGTCTCGGTATCGCCCGTCGCCTCGATCTGCACGGTTCCGTTGGCGTCGACCAGGGCGTTGCGAGCGAACTCGATTCCACTGACCTGATCGTCGCCGGTGATCGACGTCGGCGTGAGCAGGTAGCGCAACGTGATGCGCTTGTTGCCGACGTCGACGTGATCGCGGTTCTTCAGGGCTTCGAGTAGACGCAACTTCTGCTCGACGGCATGCGGAAGCTCGCCGCGTTTTGCCAGTTCTTCGGTGGCCGAGTCGAGAACCATGTCGTCGGGTCCGACAGAGAGTTCGATGTCCGGCAGTGCCATCAGGCCGGTGAACTCGGGGACTGTGAACGCGGACTGCGCGATTCCGCGTCGACCCACGATGACAACTTCTTCGACGCGACTCTTCCGCAGAGCGGCGAGTGCGTGAGCGGAGATGTCAGTGCCCGCCAACTTCTCGGGATCGGCCGTGAGAATGCGAGCGACGTCGAGCGCGACGTTTCCGTTTCCGATGATGACCGCGCGGCGATGCGAGAGATCGAAGACGTCGTCGGCGTGATCGGGGTGGCCGTTGTACCAGGCCACGAAGTCGGTGGCCGATGCCGTGCCAGGCAGATCAGCACCCGGAATGCCGAGACCACGGTCGGACGAAGCGCCGACTGCGTAGAGCACCGCATGGTGATTTTCGAGCAGTTCGCTGTGCGAGATGTGCTTGCCGATCTCGACGTTGAGGTAGAACTCGAAACCCTTTTGTGCGGCGATCTTGTCGAACAAGCGAGTGACCTGCTTGGTCTTCTGATGGTCCGGAGCAACGCCGGCGCGAACCAGGCCGTAAGGCACAGGAAGGCGATCGAAGACGTTGACCTGCACGTCAGGCTGGGTCAGCAACTCGTCCGCGGCGTACATCGCCGACGGTCCGGAACCGACGATCGCAACGCGCAACGGCGGTCGGCCCTTGTCGACGTGGGCTGCCGGGATGACCTTGGCGAGAAGCGGCCTGGGCCGCTCTTCCTTGTAGAAGTCCGCATTGATGGACAGGAAGACTCGCTGCGGGTCGGTCAGCTTCGACTCGGGGACGATGGCGTCGACCGGGCAGGCCGAGACACATGCGCCGCAGTCGACGCAGGCCTGCGGATCGATGTGCAGCATCTCGGCGGTGAGGAAGTCCGGCTCGTCCGGCGTCGGATGGATGCAGTTGACCGGGCAGGCGTAGACGCACGAGGCGTCGCTGCAACAGGACTGCGTGACTACGTGTGGCATGGCGCTATGAGTCCGATCTCGACTGTCCGGGAGCTACGCGGCGGCGTTGTGCGAGCTGCGGTGAGGTTCGCTACGGAAACGTGATGCGCGGCCGTCCATCTTGCAGGCCTTCCAGACCAGGCGCGAGGCACGGTTCATCAGGCCGGTGTCGGTGGCCAGCATGCGGACGTCACCGAAGTAGTTGCGCAGGGTCTGGCGCGACTCGGGCAGATCCCAGAACAGGTCCTTCTTCACGGACTTCGGGATGTCGAACTGCTTCCAGAAGGACTTCGGCGGGATGACGATGGCGTCACAGAGAATGCGCATGACGATCGGGAACAGCAGCGAGAGGACGAACCGGTTCGGGCGTGACATCAGCGGGATGCGACGGCTCAGAAGCTTGTGCGCGAACGAGATGTGACGCGCTTCCTCGGCTACGTGGATGGCCATGACCGACTGCATGATCGGGTGGATCTGGCCGCCGGCGCGCAGGATGCTCTTCTGAATGTGGTCGATCGGCTCTTCACCGGCGAGGACACCGACGAAGAACAGTTCGGGGAACGGACCCGCAGCGAGGGGGATGAAGGGTGCAAGCATCTTCATCGGACGGCTCATGCCGGGAGCGTCGGCACCGATGCGGTTGACCATCTCCTGGAACATCATCGTGTGGTTGCACTCTTCGACCGACTCGTGCGTGCAGTAGCGCGCCTCGGCCGAATCGTTGGGCAGCGAGAAGACGTACTGCATCATGCCGCGGATCAGAATGTTCTCGAACTGGAGACCGACCTTCGCGACATTGGCCTGGCGCCACATGCCGATTTCGATCTGCCTGGCCTCGGACTGCGACTGGTACCAGGGGTGAGCACCCAGCGGGTCTGTCTCGGCCGGGAGGATCCAGCGGCGATCGTTCGGGACGACGGCAAACTCGGGGGAGTCCCAGTCGATGTCGAGGTACGGGTCGAAGTGCTTGTGCACCGAGCCCTCGGACAGGAGTCGAAGCGTCTCGTTGTACGAGTCGTCGGATGCTTCTCCGCGCTTGTCGAGCGGCGATGTGAGCGTCATGGCGTCTCCTCTTCGTTTCGGTCACCGCTGGTATTTCTCGCGGTGTTCGGTGGAATCGAGGGCCGGTTGTGTGATCGCTGGCACTCGGTCTGGGTTTAATGTAACCCGAGGTATCAGGAAAAGCTAGTGGCAGATACTCCTGGATCTCGACGAATTCTTGACACGGTCGAAACGGCGCCATAACTTACTTTTGAGTAATTTCCGCGGTGCGCTCGAAGTTGGCTGTTCAGGGATGGGTTCGCACCGAAACGCACGCGAAGATCGAACCGAGGCCGATGTGATCAGAACGCTGCTCAGCAATATTGCCTTGAGTCCGCCGACGCGTCTGCGCTCTCTTGTTCCGTCACGCGGTGTCACGCTCTCCGACAAGACGATCGTTCTGACAGGAGCTTCCTCGGGGATCGGCGAGGCCACTGCTCATCTCTTGGCTCGTCGGGGAGCCGAGATGATCCTGGTCGCGCGCGGTGAGGAAAACCTCGAACACGTACGGGACGAGATCCACCGCAGGGGAGGGTGGGCGCACATCATGCCTGCGGACCTCTCCCGCGGTGAAGCCGTCGACGAACTCGCGGAGACGATCGCGGATCGATTCGGGTCGGTCGACATCCTCGTCAACAATGCGGGTCGCTCGATCCGGCGTACCGCGTTGGATTCGGTCGACCGATTCCACGACTACGAGCGCACCATGGCACTCAACTACTTCGGACCTACACGACTGACGTTGCGTCTGCTGCCCGCGATGCTCGAGGCGAAGTCCGGACACATCATCAACGTCGGAACCTGGGGAGTCACTGCCGGCGTGATGCCGAGGTTCAGTGCCTACCACGCGTCGAAGTCTGCTCTCAGTGCCTTCGGCCGAAGCCTCGGCGCGGAATGTCACGGCACCGGTGTCGATGTCACCACAGTGCAATTCCCACTCATACGAACACCGATGATCGCGCCGACGGCGGATTACGTGAGCCAGCCGGCGCTGACGGCCGATCAAGCTGCATCGTGGATCTTGCGGGCGATCAATACGCGTCCCGTCGAGCTGTATCCGCGGTACGCGGGGCTGTTACGAGCGATTGACGTTGTATCCCCTTCTGCCACTGACGCTCTCGTGCGAAGGGCCGGGATCTGAGGGGTTGGGATCTGACCAGAAACGTGCACCAGCACCGGGGCATGGTTCGTCCCCGGTGCTGATGTATTCGATTGTCGCGATTCACGCCGCTGTGGGTGGGCTGTTCCCGCCGATCGGCTGTTGATACGGATCAACCGACATCGGCGGATAGAACACCGTCTTTCGATCCGGGCCGATCTCCACCCGCCACTCCGTGTGATGCATCGTCCGATGATGATGACCGCACAACAAGATCAGGTTGTCGAGATCTGTTGGGCCACCATCGTTCCAGTGAACGATATGATGGGCATCGCACCACCCCGACGGAGTCCCGCACCCCGGAAACGCACACCCACCATCACGAACTGCCAACGCCCGCCTCTGCGGCACCGTTGCCGTTCTCGCTTCCTTGCCGCAGTCGAGCGGAACATCATTCTCATCCAACAAGATTCGGGTGACGGTGCAGTCGCAGGCGAGCATCCGTGCAGTGTCGATGCTGATCGGGCCCACCCAATCCGTCCACGCGAATCCCAGCTCCTCGGTGGACGGCAACAGGTCTTTCAACGCCTGCAGGTCCGTCATGTCTTTCGCGGACGCGGTGACCGTGATGTGTGGTTTCACGCCGCCTTCGATCGGACCCAACCCCGCCCGCTCGTACCGGCGCAACAATTCGCAAAACCCGTCCGCCCGTCGTAATGCCGGCGTGCGGGTGTCCTTGACACCGTCCTTCTCCGGCGTCGGAGCGGACAGGCTCGACAGCAGCGTGATCAGACGGGCCCCGTTGACCGCATCCAGATCACCCTTCACAGTTACTCTGCCGTACAGGCCTTTCGAGGCGTAGAACTCGTTACGTTCGGAATCCTCGCCGACCGGGACCCCGTCCTCACGCTTGCCGTACTGCTTCTCGATTCGGCGGATCGCTGCCCGCACCGCATCACAATCCGCGATGTTCTTCGACGCCAACCCCAACAGAATCCTGCGGGCCTTGTCCACATCCGCCAGGGTCATGTTCTTCGGTGGATGCTGACAAAACGACGCCACCTGCCGGGCTTTCAACGCATCCACGTCACCCCGATGAAACGCATCGCCGACCACAGGTTCGAGCATCAGCAACCGCGCCAAACCGACCAGCAGACTGCACTCGCCGATCTCCAGATTCGTCGAACCGTGCAACCACTGCGCGATCGCCCGAAAACCCTTCCCCCCGAGAACCTCACGGGAAAACATTTCCACGATCAGCAACACCATCCGCGACTGCAACTCGTGCCGGACACGCACCAGATCCAGAACCTCACCCTTGAGGCCCTCACCATCCAGTTGCCATGCTTCCCGACTGTCCATGCCGAAAGTTTAATCGAACAAAGTTTCGAACACAAGAGGTTGTTGATCGAAAATTGCTGCTATCAAATCGATTTCGACAATTCGGACATTCGGGTATAGGGGGTCGTCGACGTAGTCCACGTGCGCCGACGAGTGCGAGCGCCACCATCAACCCGGAGCGCAACAGCATCACGTCGGAATTGTCTGAGCCCCAGCACATTGTGTAATCGGCGTCGATCATGTTGCCGCCTGTCCCCGGCAAGCGTATGGGTCCAGTCGAGCACCAGGCCCAGGAGTGTCATCGCCAGCGTGATGGGAACGAAGACCACCAGGACCCGCAAGAAATACCCTCGAACACGGCCGGTGGATTCGCGAAGATCGACGAGTAGTGGAAGCGCCGGACACGACGGACACCGATTTGTTACTCATCGGTCTGGTGTCGAGTGCGCATCTGCAGTCCCGAGTCAGAACCAATCTTCAGCGCTTCCGGCGGCCGAACAATACGCCGACAGCCGAGATCATGATCAGCGCCACAAGAACGACGACGATGTACGACCTGTCCGCGGCCGGTGCCACCGTTTCGCTTTCTTTGGTCACTGCATCAGTGAATGTACAGCTTATGCCTGGAGGGAACCATCCCCAGAAGTCTGTAATTCCTGCCGCTACCCTCTCCGCCCGGTCGGGAAGGAGATTATTGAATCGTGATGGGATTCCATAGTGATCAATGCACCAGCTGGGCTGATGTTGGAGGCGCAGAGAAAATGCGTCCAACAAATAGACCAAGGTTAGTGCGATCAGCGATATTGCTAAAGACGCTTGGCTTGCTCGTAATAATCGAATCTTCACGACTCGCCCGCAACAGTCACGTCATCATGAGGTGACGATGGTATTGGTTGCTGCGATCCACCGAATCCAGCCGTGCTCAAAATTGACCTGTCGACTTTGGGAGTCGCCGAACTCTCCTGACATCGGTAGTCCAAATCGACCATTCTCGCAGCCCTGCCTCCCATACTCAGCAAAGATAGCACCGTGGACACTTTCTCCGTGCCGAGAAACAATCGATCGTGAGATCGGGGAAGTGGTTACTGCTAGTCCGCGACAAACAGCTCGCTATTCTCATCGAATGGATCAGGCAGTGTCGAACTCGCAGGCAACGAGAAGGTCCGGTGCTCTTCGTTGGGTTGCTTTGGTAAACGCACTTATCGCAGTGTCAGCGTCGGCGATGTATGTCGCAGCGAAATGCCATCTCACCTGGCCCGAACCTGCGGATAGTGCACTCTCGATCGCCGGTGCGGTCGTTCTCTGGGTCCTCACGGCGAGTGTTGCAATCGTGCTGCTCGGAGTGTGCTGGTGGCAGCGACGCCGATGGTTGTGGTCCGATGTCGCTGTTCCGGTTCTCGTGGTGATCGCACTCGGGATCGCGGCCGCGGGGCAGCCACATTTCGATCAGTATCGGGCAGACTTCGAAACCGTTGCACAGCAACTACTTCAAGAACCTGACGATCCCTATTCCGATGGGTATCATCGTGATCTACGAATCGGCAGATTCGATATCTCCTATGCCAACGTCAGCAGTGAAGGCCACGTCTATTTCTATGACGCACGAGATGGATTGGACATCTTGGACAATCCAGGCTGGGTGTACGCACCCGATGGCGTGTCCGACAAGACCTTCAATCAGCTCCAGTTGGAAGACATCGGGGGCGGATGGTACCGATTCCCTCATCTTGTCGTTGACAGCTATTGAAACTCAAACCACCCGACCAGCATTCCGGAGGCGAAGGGAAGTAGGAGTACGAAAAGCGTCGTGAAGGTCAAGGCGGTGTCGGTGCGGCAACTGCCACCTCCGTCGTACCAGCGTGAGCAGATGTCCCCGAAGTCCCAACTCTCGCCGAACGCTGAACGAACCAACCTGAAAACGCGGCTGTCAGGATCAGGAGGAATATCACCGCCGCTGGCCGCCCGATCTGCCCTCGGCATTGCCGCCAGGTCGCGCACATCATCGGCAAATACAGCTCGGTGAAGTGCGGATGCGTCTCATGATGAAACAATACTGTTCGTCTGGTGATCCGCACGGATTCCGAAAGCCGATACCCCGGACCTTCTCCGAGGTATCGGCCTGAGGTCAGAGGCAGAAGAAACTGAGCGAACTGATTGCCGCGTTCTGCTCGAGCTGGCCTGCGTCTCCGACGTTGCCGGCGGCGACTGACAGATCTTGAAGGGAGAGAATAGCGTCCATTGTCATTTCCTTTGTTGATCGGCGTTCTTGCCGATGGATTGATCGATCGAGTTTGCTTGCGGTGTTGATTCAATTCCAGGTTTTTCGCCTGGTACTTCTGTGCTCCAATCTGCCGTGGGTGATAACTTCCGAACAATTAGGCGATGTGGCAGTTCGACGCGCACATCAGTGGAAACGACTGTCGGGCAGTTGCCGATCCGGTATGTCGGAGCGACGCCAGTATTCCTGCAGATCCGGTTGCCCAGTCTGTCGAGAGTCTCAGGTTCTGTTCACCTGGAAAGTGCAGTCCTCCTGCGTGATTGAGGCTGTGTAAGCCCAGAAGCTGCAACTGCTGGGCAAGCGTCTGCTCACAATCGGCGCCGGCATATGGACTCTTGGAGAGTTCGCCGAGGAAGAGAATCAGCCCGGCTCGCCCGTTTAGTAGTCCGGCTTGGGCAGTGAATTCGACGGCGGCAGCGCGGGATATGGCAAGTAGCGCAGACGCGTAGCGCGGCTCGTCGACATGTCGAACAAGTTGAAGAAGTACCAGGCCCACGCCGACGGATCCCGATCCGAGGTACGGCATTGTCCGGCGCTCCTCTCTCAGCTGCATCGAACCGTCAGGGCACATCTGCATCACGGACAGGTCGATGTCGACAAGCTGTCGCGCGTGTTCCAGCGATCGAGGATCACCGGTCCGTTCGTAGTGGCGAGTCCAGAACAGCGCTTGCCCGCTCGGCCCTCTCATCAAGCCTCCGTGACCCGTTGTCGCCCAAGATGTTCCGTCGGTGAAGCGGACGTGTGCGCGAGCAGCCGGAAGGCGATCCCGCAGAGTTTCGGTGACGAGAGCGAGAGTTGACGATGCCGCCGGACATGACTCCGATTCCTCGAGTAGAAGGCACCCGATTCCGGAAAGGCCGCCGAAGAGGCTGGAGTCGAGATCGTCGAGTGGGACTCCACGCAAAGTCTCGACCCATCTGTCGGCAGTCGAGTGTCGTCCTAGCTGCCGAAAGGTATGCACCGCACCTGCGAGCCCGTCGAAGAAACCGAACCGTGGTTGCGTATCCGAATCAACTTGATGTTCAGTCCATTCCAGAACTGTCTCCAAGGTGTCGGTGGGAAGATCATCGGCGAGTAGGTTTCCGCACGAGCCGTGAGCAATGCCGTAACCGTTCACTTCGAACTGGGCGATGTCACCGGGAAAGAGTCGATCAGCGCGGGAGAGATCAAGTGTGGTGAGGATGCCGCAGCGCAATCGAGCGTCCATACGTTGCAAGGTTTCCCTCGACGACGTGTCCCAACGATGCGGGTGATCCGCCGGTTCCGGCGGCTGTGCGTCGAGCATCGAATAGAGCGAGGCACAGAAGGCACGAGGAAGATCGAATCGAGACACCGCGTAGCCGATGAGTTCGGGAATCTTGTTGCGGTCGAGGGGGAGCAATGTAGTAAGTGGGACAAAGAGTCCCAGCTCGATGCATCCCAAGGAGTATCGATCTGCCTCGATTCCTGTCAACTGTTGCGGTGCGGTGTACCCGGGAGCCCCGGTGGACCGGGGCGGTTGCTCGTCGATGCTGTGGGCCATCTCGAAATCGATGATCCGAATACCCGACGGTGAGCACATCACGTTGCCGGGGTGAAGATCGGCATGAACGATTCCGGCGTTGTGGAAGCTCTCGACTGCGGTAGTCAGCTGTTGTGCAATACCGAGCGCCCAGGTTCTGTATTCCGTTCGGGAGCTGAGTGTCTGATCCGCGCGTATCAGCGGATAGCGGAGCGCAATCTCCTGATTCAGGGGAGCGCCGGGAGCGCGCTCGGTGACAAGAAAGTGGTGTCCTTCGCGCTCGAACAAGTTGAGCGCGGAAGGTGAGTACGGGTTGTCGGCAAGGTGAGTCAGCGTGTCGTACTCGTTGCGGATGCGGTCGATTGCGTACCGGCCGTTGGCGTCCGGGGCGGTGAAGGGCCGACCCTCTTTGATGACCAGGTCGATGCCGGCGTCGTCCAGCGCGGAGTAGATCCCCCCGCTGTTGCTGAAGTGCAGGGCTTCAGTGATCGAATAGGGGAAGGCGTCGCGTGATTTCAGCTTGTCTTGCTGCGCGCGAACGAAGTCCGGGATTTGTACCCAGTCTGGAGTTCTGAAGGAAGTGCCGCGCAGATCGGGTTCGAGCGATCCGTCAGGGCGCCGTATTGCCGGGACGCGATCGCCGAATGAATCGTTGGTGTGTATGGGCAGGTACGCGCCGTACCGTAAGTACAGTGGTCCCCGGTTCCATCGCACATCGCTGAGGATGTATGGCCCGTCGGCAGCCGTGACAAGCTCGTCCAGTTCGGTGATGACACGTTGTGTGGCAACGCTATCCGCCGGATAGATCGTGATGAATTTTCCGCTGGATGTTCGATTGGCCTGCTTGCTGTTGGAGAACATGAGGTCTGCTGCCGTCCGAAGAAATTTGAAAGGCACCAGATTGTGGCCGCAATACGCGGAGACGGTATCGAGCAGCTCCTGCGCGTTGGCTTGGGTAGCGGAGCAGTGAATCTTCCATCCCTGTTCTGGCAGCACGCTGTCAGGCGGTTGGAAGTAGTTCCACGGTCCGCTTTGGGGACCGCGTCGCCAGAGTGACCAGTCCACCGACTTTGCAGGCTTAAAGTGCTGGTCAGTCGGTGCGTCAGGTCGAGTGGCCGTTCTGATTCGGTCGTAGAAATGCGAGTCGGCACGTGTGAATGCAACGTATCGCAGGTCCACGCTCTACCTCCGGGTCGGTCCCCCTGCGGTTTGTCATCGATTGGTGCCACGCCCCGAATCCCCTGTGGCTTGGATTGCTTGTGGCGGAAGGTTATCCGATTCCGGACATTTCGGGCGAAGATTGAAAACCTATCATTCGAAAGTACTAATGAAGGGCGTGGGTCAGGGGTTCCTGATCGCCCAACTTTTCATCTGCCCACATCGGCCTCGAGTTCGGTAGCCCTCTCTTGACGGACGGTCCGACTCGGTGGTAATTGTTTAGCGAGCGCTAAGTCAGGGTGCTCTCACGATCTCGGTTCGGCATCCGGTGCCACGAACTCGGGTGCCGGACCGCCCCAGCAATGCACGTCCTCGAAGGGAACGAAGATGACCAAGGCAGTGATCGTCGATGTAGTCCGGATCGCGTCTGGCAAGGGAAAGCCGGGCGGAGCACTGTCCGGGACGCACCCTGTCGAACTGATGGCGCACGTTCTACGTTCCATCGTCGATCGAAACGGCCTCGACCCCGCCCTGGTGGACGATGTGATCGGCGGTTGCGTCGGCCAGGCCGGTGAGCAGGCGCTCAACATCACCCGCAGCGCGGTCCTGTCGGCAGGGTTCCCCGAGTCGGTACCCGCCACCACGATCGATCGCCAGTGCGGATCAAGTCAGCAAGCTGCGCACTTTGCGGCTCAAGGCGTGATCGCCGGGGCCTACGACATCGTGATCGCGGCAGGCGTCGAATCCATGAGTCGTGTCCCGATGGGTACCGCGACGATGGGGAAGGATGCTTCCGGTCCGGGCATCGCGGCTCGCTACCCCGAAGGCCTGGTCAATCAGGGCATCTCCGCGGAGTTGATCACCGCGAAGTGGAAGCTTGACCGCGAGGCTCTCGACGCATTCGCTGCGCAGTCCCACCAGCGGGCAGCAGAGGCTGCGGCGCAGGGGCTCTTCGACAAGGAGATTCTGCCGATCTCGGTGACCAACGCCGCCGGTGAGACCGTCTCGCATACCGTCGACGAGACGGTTCGCGCGTCTACTACCGCCGAGGGACTCGCCGGCTTGAAGCCGTCGTTCTACTCGGAGAAGTACGCGCAGCGCTTCCCCGAAGCGCAGTGGTCGATCACTCCCGGTAACTCGTCGCCGCTCACCGCTGGCGCGTCCGCAGCACTGATCATGAGCGAAGAAATGGCGTCGAAGCTGGGGCTGACCCCGCGAGCTCGTTTCCATTCCTTCTCCGTTGCGGGCGACGACCCGATCTTCATGCTCACCGCACCCATCCCAGCCACCCACAAGGTGCTCGCTCGCGCGGGTTTGAGCATCGACGACATCGACACCTACGAGGTCAACGAAGCCTTCGCTCCCGTTCCACTCGCCTGGGCTCACGAGTTCGGCGCCGATCCGGCAAAGCTCAACCCGTGGGGCGGCGCGATTGCACTCGGCCATGCCCTGGGGTCCTCGGGTACTCGACTGTTGACCACGATGGTCAACCACCTCGAGGCCACCGGCGGACGCTACGGATTGCAGACCATGTGCGAGGGCGTCGGCATGGCCAACGCCACCATCATCGAACGCATCTGAAACACATAACCTTTCGAAAGGAACTCTCATGATCGTCAACGACAGCGTCGCCGTCGTCACCGGTGGAGCATCCGGCCTCGGCCTGGCTACGACCAAAGCCCTTCTTGCCGACGGTGCCAGCGTCGTCATCATCGACCTTCCGTCGTCCAACGGTGAAGCCATCGCCAAGGAACTTGGCGACCGGGTCCGCTTCGCGGCTGCAGACGTCACCGACGAGGCTGCGGTCACCGCGGCACTCGACGTGGCCGAGTCCCTAGGACCCCTGCGCGTGGCAGTCAACTGCGCCGGAATCGGCAACGCAGTCAAGACGGTCAGCAAGAAGGGTGCTTTCCCGCTCGACGCATTCAAGAAGGTCATCGACGTCAACCTGATCGGCACCTTCAACGTTCTTCGTCTTGCTGCGGAACGTATTTCGAAGACCGAACCCATCGACGGTGAACGCGGCGTCATCATCAACACCGCCTCCGTCGCAGCCTATGACGGTCAGATCGGGCAGGCTGCGTACTCCGCGTCGAAGGGTGGCGTCGTCGGTATGACGCTCCCCATCGCCCGTGACCTCGCGTCGCTGCTGATCCGCGTCAACACCATCGCTCCCGGCCTGTTCAAGACCCCGTTGCTGGCCGGACTGCCTGAAGCAGCTCAGGCGTCGCTGGGTCAGCAGGTGCCTCACCCCTCTCGCCTGGGCGATCCCAGCGAGTACGGTGCGCTTGCTGCGCATATCGTCTCCAACCCTATGCTCAACGGTGAGACGATCCGCCTCGACGGTGCAATCCGTATGGCACCGCGGTAATTTCGGCTATTCATGACTGGCGAGGTGGAGCCCGTGAATTCGGTGGCAGTGGACTGGAGGACTTTCCCGCCGCTGGTGATGACCGACATCCTGATGGCTTCGCTCGAGCTGTTCGACGAGAACGGTTACCACGGCACGACGGTGCGGCAGATTGCCAACCGTGTCGGGGTAACCGTTCCCGCGCTCTACTATCACCACGCGAACAAAGAGGCAGTCCTCGTCGCTCTGTTCGAGATCTCGATGAGTGAGCTGAATACCAGAACCGAAGCGGCAGAGGTGGAAGCCGGCGAAGATCCGGTACGACGCTTCGCCTTGGTGGTGGAGGCGATTGTTCTCTACATGACCCACCGGTCGCGGCATGCTGCGTTGGACACCGAGATTCGGCATGTCTCACCGGAAAGCCGAAGTCGATACGCCGCCAGTCGTAAGCGGCTCGAGTTGCTCATGCGCAGGATCGTCGACGACGGTGTGGCATCGGGAGATTTCGCGGTCACCGACACCGAAGAGACCGTCCGGGCCATACTCGGTATGGCGCAGTCACTGCCGCGTTGGTTCCAGACCGGCGGGCCGATGTCGCCGACGCAATTGGCGCAGAAGTACGTCGACATCGCTTTTCACACGGTCGGTTATCGTCCGTAAAGTGCATTGCTCGTTAAACGAAGGTGGGCAACAGAGTGAAAACCTGTTGCCCACCTTCAGTATTCATGCTTCAGCATTCACTCCGTGTCAGAGGCGAGTGACTTCGAGTCCGCCTTCGTGGTAGTCGGCCCTCAGGCGCTTCTTGTCGAACTTGCCGACGCTCGTCTTCGGAACTTCCTGAACCACAGCCCAGTTCTCGGGGAGCTGCCACTTGGCGACCTTGTCCGAAAGATATTGCTGGAGTTCGGACATCGTGGTCTCGGAACCGGCGCGCAGAACAACCGCGACCAACGGGCGCTCGTCCCACTTCTCGTCCGGCACGCCGATGACGGCAGCTTCGGTGACGTCGGGGTGACCCATGACGGCATTCTCGAGGTCGACCGATGAGATCCATTCGCCGCCGGACTTGATGATGTCCTTGGAGCGGTCGGACAGGCTCAGGAAGCCGTCGGCGGTGATGGATCCGACGTCACCGGTCTTGAGCCAGCCGTCGTTGAACTTGTCTTCCGCATCGACGCCGTAGTACGACCCGGTGATCCAGGGGCCGCGCACTTCGAGCTCGCCGACGGAAACGCCGTCGTGTGCAACAACTTTGCCGTCATCGTCGATTAGACGTGCCTCGACGGATGCCGGGAAGCGGCCCTGAGAGTAGCGGTACTTCCACATCGCGTCGCCGGTGACACCGGCCGGCGGGCGGGCAACGGATCCGAGTGGGGAGGTTTCGGTCATGCCCCAGGCGTGCAGGACGGAGACGTTGTGGTCGGCTTCGAATGCGTGCATGAGGGCAGGCGGTACAGCGGAGCCGCCGATCAGAACCTCACGCATCGAGGAGATGTCCTGTGGGTTCTGCTCGAGGTAGAGGTGCAGGCCCTGCCAGATGGTGGGTACGGCCGCGGCGAACGTCGGCTTCTCGCTGGCGATGATCGCAGCCAACGGAGCAGGCTGGAGGAAGCGATCGGGCATGATCAGCGAGGCGCCGATCATGAACGCAGCGTAGGGAAGTCCCCACGACATGGCGTGGAACTGAGGCACCACGGCGAGTGCACGATCGCCCTGCGCGAGGTTGGGGCCGTCGCTCATGCAGACCTGCATGGAGTGCAGGTAGATCGAGCGGTGGGAGTAGACGACGCCCTTGGGGTCGCCCGTGGTGCCGGACGTGTAACACATTGCGGCAGCACTGAGTTCGTCGACCTCGGGCCAGTCGAACTCGGTCGGCTGATCGGCGATCAAGCCCTCGTATGTGTGAACCTGCACGCCCTCGGGAGCTTCGAGTCCCGCAGTGGAGGAACCGGTGACGATGATGTGCTTGACGGTTGTCAGCGACGGAAGCTGCGGAGAGAGAAGCGGAATCAGGGACGGATCGACGATGATCACGCGGTCCTCGGCGTGATTGGCGACGTGGATCAACTGCTCGGGGAACAGGCGAATGTTCAGCGTGTGGAGCACAGCACCCATCGAGGGGATCGTCAGGTACGCCTCGAGGTGCTCGGAGTTGTTCCACATGAACGTGGCGACTCGCTCGTCACCCTCGACACCGAGTCCGCGCAGGGCGTGCGCAAGCTGTGCGCAGCGCTTGCCGACGTCTGCGTATGACACACGGCGCGGGCCGGACTCGGTCCACGTGACAACCTCGGAAGCGCCGTGAACGGAGGCACCGTGGCGGAGAAGTTGAGCAATGGAGAGGGGGGCGTCTTGCATGGTGCTCAGCATGGGCTGCTCCTGTGTGGTGTGTGAGACCGGTGCTTTTGCCCACGGGCCCTCACAAACGATGTGCTGTGGCTGCCAGATTAGTCACAGCTGCGAAGTGCTCGCTAGTGACCCACTGCACTAGCGAAGAACCACGCTATGAGTAGCGCTCCCGGATCGACCACTCCGCGAGCGGCTTCGCCCACATAACTTGCACGTCCGCGGTTCGCGAGCATGGTTTCGGTCGACTCCGCGCCGGCCGCCGCCGCTGCCGCTGCGCTGGCCAGAGCGGCGTCCCGATCGGCTCCCGAGTTCACGGATTGCTCCAACGACTCGACCGCCGGAACTATCGCGTCGACCATCGTCTTGTCGCCGACGCGTGCGCCGCCGAGTGAGGTGATGTTGTCGAGCCCCGCCCGTGCTGCAGTCGCGATCGCACCGAGGTCGAGTTCGGAGTCCGCTGATTCTGCGGCGACGCGGAAGAAATGCCGGAACCAGATGCCGAACAACGCGCCGGACGTACCGCCGGCGTGACCGAGGTACGCCTGGGAGACTGCATCGAATATCGTTGCAGTGGAATAGGTGTCACGGATCGCCGAGATGTCGAGCTGATCCAGTGCGGCCACCATGTTGGTCCCGAAGTCGCCGTCTCCTGCTCGTCGGTCGAGATCGGTCAGGGCAGGTTCCTGCTCCAGTACCTTCGCGGCCCAGTCCGCAATCCAGCCGCCGACGAAGCTGCTTTCGGCAGTGCGTGAGGTGTCGGGTGTGAATGTGGGACCGAATGATTCACGCTTGCCCATGCCGCTGTACTCACGTGCCATAGCATTCGGCCAGGCGGGCGCTTTTGTTGGCGCGTCCCATAATTCGAGGATTTCTTTGTTTGTGCGAACAAGGGTGATGGATGCTCCGGCCATGTTCAATGCAGTGACGAACGTTCCGATCAGCGTCCGCTCGATGTGAATTCCCTGGTCGGCCAGATAATCTCCGAGTTCGGCGAACAGTAGTTGCAGCTCCATTGGGTGGGTGGCTCCCAGCCCGTTGACGACCGCAATGACGTGATCACCTTCGGCGAGACTCAGGGACTCGATGATCGGATCCGTCAGCCGTCGCACCAATTCCGGTGCGGGCAGGGCGTCCACGCGTTCTGTGCCGCGTTCGCCGTGGATTCCGATACCAAGTTCCATCTGCCCGTCCGGTAGGTCGAACGACGGCTCGTCAGCCCCCGGCAAGGTGCATGGGCGAAGAGCGACGGCCATGCTGCGAGCCGAGTGCGCGACGTGTTGTCCGATCCGGGTCACCTCGGCCAGGTCGTCACCGCGGGCGGCCGACGCGCCGCAGACCTTCTCCACCACGATCGTTGCCGCAGTGCCGCGTCGCCCCGGGCCGCTACCGTCTGCGCGTTCGGTCGCGACGTCGTCGTCGACCAAGACGACGTCCGTGTCGATCTTGTCCTCGCGGAGTAGTTCCCGTGCGATACCGAAATTCATCACGTCGCCGGTGTAGTTCTTCACGATGTGCAGGACGCCGCCACCGGCGTCGGCAGCTTTGGATCCTTCATGGATCTGCAGTGCGTTGGGTGAGCTGAAGATCAACCCGGGACAGACGGCCGTGAGCATTCCTTCGCCGATGAATCCGGCGTGCATGGGTTCGTGACCCGAGCCGCCGCCGGAGACGAGCGCGACTCGCCCGCGCGGAAGGGGCTGTGCACGAGTGAGGTATCCGGGATCGGGGTTCCACGCGATGTCGTCGGTGGATGCGATCAACCCGCGGAGTGCGTCGGGAACAAATGTCTTTGCGCTGCGCATGAACATCACTTCAGAGTAGGTCTAACGTCGAGTTCGGGCACGGATCGTGATCGACGAGAGGTGGACGGCGTGAAATTGGGGTTGGTACTTGCCGGTGGCGGTGTTGCGGGGATCGCCTGGGAAACCGGTTTTCTGTTGGGCGTTCAGGACAAATCGCCGGACGCTGCCGCAGCGCTGCTGGCAGCGGACGTATTGATCGGCACTTCTGCAGGTTCCACCGTGACTGCTCAGATTGCGGGCGGCGCGACACTTCAGGAGCTTTTCGACGCACAAACGGCCGCTGCGACCGGTGAGATCGATCCGGAGGTAGATGTCGAGGTCCTCGGTCAGATGTTCGTCGACGCGATCGCGGGCTCCGCGGATCGGTCCGAACAACTTCGTGCGCTCGGCGAGGCAGCGATGGCCGCCGACACCGTCGAACCCGCCGTGCGTCGTGCGGTCATCGAGGCAAGGCTGCCCAATCGGTTGTGGCCCGAGCGGGTGTTGCGCATCCCGGCGATCAACGCACAGACCGGTGAGTTGAGGGTGTTCGGCAGTGCTGACGGCGTAGACCTGATCGACGCAGTTGGAGCGAGTTGCGCCGTACCAGGGGTGTGGCCGGTGGTCACGATCGACGGCGACCGGTACATGGACGGCGGAATGGCAAGTGGCTCGAATGTTCATTTGGCTGCCGACTGCGATGTGGTCGTGGTTCTTTCACCTGCTGCCGATCCCGCCTCGAATCTGCTTGGCGGCAGCCTACGAGAGGAAATCGACGCGATGACGCAGTCACGGGTACTGGCGATCTTCGCCGACGACGCCGTCGTGGAAGCGATCGGAACCAACTCTCTCTCGCCGGCGACAAGACGCCCGGCAGCCGAACTGGGACGCGAACAGGGTCGCCGAACAGCTGACGAGATCGCTGCGTTTCTGGTGACGGCATGAGCGCCGCACGGATTGCCGTCGTCCTGCGCCCGGAGCAATCCCCGGAAGATCTGGTTCGGCATGCGGGGTATGCCGACGAAGTCGGTATCGACGAGGTCTGGCTGTGGGAGGACTGCTTCTTCGGCGGAGGAATAGCCACTGCTGCAACTGTATTGGCCGAAACCACGCGCCTGGGAGTAGCGATCGGTGTGCTGCCGACTCCGATGCGCAACACCGCGATCACGGCGATGGAGATTTCGGCGCTGGCCAGAGTTCATCCGGATCGACTGCGGGTTGGCTTCGGTCACGGCGTTCAGAGTTGGATGCGGCAGATCGGCGCCAAGGTCGAATCGCCGTTGACCCTCCTCCGGGAGCAGTTCGGAGCACTCGAGCGATTACTGCGCGGTGAGTCGGTGACGGTATCCGGTCGATACGTGAATCTCACGGACGTCAAGCTGGCGTGGCCGCCCGAGAAGGTGCCGCAGTTGCTCGTCGGTGCCACGGGGCCAAAGACTTTGGCGCTCAGTGGTGAGTTGGCGCAGGGCACCGTGCTCTCGGGTGGGACGACCCCGGAAGGCGTTCGCCGGGCGATCGCTCATATCGGAGCGCAGGATCTCGAGGTGGTCGTTTACGTCATCTGTGCATTTGGTTCCAGCGGTCGTGAGCGCGCCCTTGCCGAGGCCGCAGCGTCAGGGTGCGAATCGCCGGAGGAAGCGATTGCCGTGGGGACCGCGGCCGACGTTGCGGCCGCAGCAGTGCGATGGGTGGACGCGGGTGCAACCACCGTGGTACTCCAGCCGACCGTTGACGAGCCGGACGTCCGCGAGTTCATTCGCCTTGTCGCGCAGGAGGTTCAACCGCTGATGGTGTAGCTCAGGCGGCTAGTCGGGACAGAACCTCGTCGATGTCGGCAGTGCTCACGTCTCGATGTGTCACGAACCGAACCTTCCCGGCGACGGTGACTGCACCGACGTCGACAGCGGCGAGCTGAGCAACGGTGGCCGACGGATCGGCTGTGGCGGCGAGAACGATGTTGGTTGCGGGTTCGTCGACAGCCCAACCGCGTTCACGAAGGCCCGACGCCAGGCGTTGCGCATTGTCGTGATCGTCGGACAGGCGAGCTTGTGAGCGAAGCGCGACGATGCCGGCTGCGGCAAGCACCCCGCCCTGACGAACGCCGCCGCCGAGCATCTTGCGGATCCTTCGGGCTTCGGTGATCAATTCAGGTGATGCGGCCAGAATCGAGCCGACCGGCGCACCGAGTCCCTTGCTCAGGCACACCTGGACGGTATCGGCGCCGGAAGTAAGTTCGGTGGGCGAAACATCGAGTGCAGCAGCGGCATTCCAGAGGCGGGCGCCGTCGAGGTGAATCTTCAAGCCGCGTGATCGCGCTGCGTCGACCAGTTTCGTCCACTCCGTCGGATTCATGACAGCGCCGCCGGCGAAATTGTGGGTGTTCTCGAGACAGAGCAGCGTGGTGTTCAACGTGAAGTACGGGCCGGGGGAGCCCGCCGCCTTCACGACGGTCTCGGGACTGGGACGTCCGGGTCCGCCGTCGTGCGGCAGCGCCATCGGCATTCCCTGTGCGAGCCAAGCAGCGGTGCCCAACTCTGACCCCAAGACGTGAGAGTGTTCCGGTGCGAGGAACTGATCGCCGCGGCGAAGGTGCAGCATCAGCGCAATCAGGTTGCCCATCGATCCGCTCGGTACCCACAAGGCCGCCGGAAAGCCCAGAGTATGTGCGACCTCTTCCTCGAGCGCCGCCATGGTCGGGTCGTGATCGAGGACGTCGTCACCGACCTCGGCGTCAGCCATCGCCTTCCGCATCTCCGCATCAGGCTTGGTGACGGTGTCCGAGCGTAGGTCGATGTACGACGAAGTCATGGCTCATTCGATCAAGCCGCGTGTTCCGGCGTCAAACCGCGGCCTTTGCTGGACGGCTATTCCGGCCTGATAAATCAATATCGCTGAGGATGCCTTCCGTGTGATGATGGGCGCCGGCAATCGTCGGTGAAGAGAACAAGAAGTGGAAGGGACAGGCATGCGCGACTCGAAGCAAGCGTTGCACCTGCGCGGGCACTCACCCCGCGGCATTTCCCTTCCTGCATTCGGGGAACAGAGTGGCGCTGGATATATGCCGTTCCCCGTTTCTTGCATTTGCTCCTGACCCGTCTTCACGTCCAGGAGTTCCACTCCTCGACATGAACTGAGACGTCTCATGCGGAACCCGAACCGCGCATCTACCGCCGCTTCTCACAGTTGGATGAACCGGTCCGTCCGGGTACTCAACGCAACGTACGAGTACCTCGGTGAAGTGAGCGCCGATCGTGCGATCGTCCTGATCGCCACCGGTTCCGCGCAGTCCACCGAAGACGTGATCCCGATACTTCCGGTGCGCTCCAAGCACGTCGAGATACCACTGCCTCGGACGATCCTGCTTGCCGAGTACGTGTATGTCGCCCACCGGGTTACGGTCACCGATTCCAGCCGAGCGACCTTCGCCGGCATCTTCGACCGGGACGGTCGTCAATGTGCGTACTGCGCCGCCAGAGCAACGACCATCGACCACGTCCAGCCGCGAAGCCGCAACGGGCTCAACACGTGGGGGAATCTGGTGGCGTGCTGCAGTTCCTGCAATCAGCGCAAAGCGGATCGCACACCGGCGGAGGCCGGCATGCGGTTGCTGTGGGAACCGAAGGCGCCTCGACGCATCGAGAAAGTGCAGCAGAAGATCTGGCGTGAATTGAGTCGGACGTGACGGTCGGAAGGAGTAAGTGATGTGCGCTGACGAAATCTCGAATCTGGCTGAGCTTCTGCCGATCTCGGACGACCGAACCTGGTGTCAGGCGGAATGTCGAGGAGACCCCGAGCCGGACCGCTGGTTTCCCTTTCCGTCCGAGGGATACGACTACGCGACCGACGTGTGCAACAGGTGCCCGATTGCGGAATCGTGTCGCGAATTCGCTTCTGCCACTGGCCAGACCGGAATCTGGGGTGGAGTGAAGTTCGAGCAGGGCAGGATCGTCGCGGCGTGAGGGATCAGATTCCCGGCTCCGCGGCGATCGTACCGGCCGATACCGCCCGGCACAGAGCGTCGTGGTCACGTTCGGTTTGATCGGCATAGAGCCGAGCAAACCGGGTGAGGGCGGTGTCGACCGTGTCCGAGGTTCCCAGGTAACCGGAAATCAGTGACGCGCCACTGGTTCGTGCATGTCCCTTGGCCAGTAGGCGACCGCAGATCGCGACATAATCGGTCAAGGCTGCTGCATCGATATTGTTCAGGTCCACAGAACCTTTCATGTTCCGGAACTGACGGACGTAGTACTGGCGGTCGTCCACGGTGCACCACCCGAGCAGTGGATCGCTGACTGTCTGGAGAGCCTGCTGGTATTCCGCGACGCGTCGTCCTTGATGGTCGTGCCAGGCCGAGTCGCCGTGCACGAAGGGTGCAACGACGGATCGGCGAGCCTGCTTGAGCTGCAAGAAGATGACGTCGTCCGGGATGCTCCCTTCGCACAAGGCGACGTATGCACGCAGAGCGACGCTTCCGACTCCGACAACCCGGTGCGCAACGTCGATGACGTTGTATCCCGAGACGACTCGGCGCCAGTGTGGTGCAAGGGTTTCGAGATACTCGTCCAGACCCTCCAGGAGGAAGTCGGTGTCCTGCGGCGTGAGTCGTGTTGTGAGCGGCGGGTTTTCGACCAACTGGCGCCGTCCGTGATCCTCGACAGTGAACCGAGGAACCGCGTGATCGCTCGTACGCCGTCGTGCCCGCTCCGCGGCGCGGCGGATCTCGGCCAGCAACCCGGGATCAGTGACGTGGTCGGTCAGTCCGTCGAGATCGACCCGGTCGAAGGAGCGATCGAACAGTGGACGCTCGGAAAGCTTTGCCAAGTGGAGGCGATATGCGGACACACACGAGGTTGTCGCTGTTTCGCATTCAGCTTCGGTGAGACCGTTCTGCCGCCCGGCCACCCAGATGCTCGCAGCCAACCTTCTCAGGTCCCATTCCCAGGGGCCCGGATGTGCTTCGTCGAAATCGTTGAGGTCTATGACAAGTTCACGTTCCGGGGACCCGTAGAACCCGAAGTTTCCGACGTGCGCATCCCCGCAGATGACGGGAGTGATGCCGGTGGACGGGAGCTGCGCCATGTCCTCTGCCATCAAGCCGGCGGTACCGCGCAGGAAACCGTACGGTGAAGCGACCATGCGTCCTACACGAATCGGAACCAACCAGTCGAGTCTTCCCTCGTGTGCCGTGTTGACCTGATCGACCGGATCGCGTCGGTTGGGCGGGGGCGTCCAATCACCAAGCGACGATCGTGCTACTCGCTTGCGCAGGCCCTTCCCGATTTTGCGACGCTCACTGCGGGGCGTCTGACGCGCTCGCAAAGTCGCCCTGCCGTCCGGTTCGTTCTCGAGAGCCAGCTGGCCGGCAGGCCTGTTCACCGGGTCCATGTCGGGCTCTCTTTCGTCGGGCGTGCGAAACTCGCGCTCGATCCTATGCCCGCTGGATTGCGCGCCGCGCGACGAGTTCCTTAACTACCCGCCTGGGCAATCAACTCGACAGCGCGGTCGGCGCACAGTTCCGGGTCCGGCATTCTCCCGATACCGAGGCATTCGACAACGGCGAACGACGTATCCGGTGTCGTTTCCACGCCGAGCGCCCACCCGAAGTAGTGATTCCAGGCGAGTACGGCTCGGTGGCCACTGTGCTGCGGAATCTCGCTGCCCAGAACGAGTACTGCGTCGAACGCGGGGCCGTCGCACCAGATGACCGATTCGGCGAAGGTGGAGCTGGCGACGGCGACTACGTACCTGTGACAAGTCGATTCACTCGGAATGGCGATGTGTGCACGCATGGTCGCTCCTCCGGCTCGGTTGCGATCGGAGGGTTCCCCGTTGCCGGCGCCGAAAAAACGCTTGGCAGATTACGTCCCGGCCACAGATCTACGACGCAGACGGTGTCTGAGATGTTTTTGTGCTGCCCGCGCGACCGAGCGAGTCGAGAGATACTGCTCGGCGGGTATCAACCGGGAACCGAACAAGTAGAACCTTTGGGCTTCGTCGTGGTCATGGGTGGCCGCGGAGATGAGCAGACGTTCGATCGCGGTGAACTTTCGCCCACCGGCGTAACCGCTCATGTAATCGATGTGTTTCGTCATACTCGCTCTGGCACTGCGGTATTCGGCCAAGGCAGCGTTCACGTTCCGATGCGAGTCGAGTGTGTGTGACGTCGTCTCCGTCAGCATTTGGGCGGTCGCGTCGACCAGCATCTGAGCGGTCTCCAGTGCCCACGAGCATCCGATGCCCCATAACGGGTCGTTGGTTGCCGCGGCGTCGCCGATGAGTGCGAACCCGTTACCTACCGGGTCGGTGAGGGTTGTGGAGAAGTGTTTGGTACCAACGATCTTCCCGACGATGTGCTCTCGGCGAACGGGCGGAGCGCCGGGTAATGCGTTGGCGTACGCGAGGAAAGCAGTAGACAGGTCGTCAGCGAACGGGCCGAGCTTGTCGAGGGCAGGGAAGACGACCAGCACGCTGATCCCGCCGTCGTTGGGGAGCAGGTAGGCGACGTCGGGATCCATGAACCACGACAATGAAGATTCTCCGTCGGGTCGTTCGAGTCCGGAGAGTTGAGCGAAGTAGCTGAAGCGCCCGTTGGACGCAGTCACCGAGTCGCAACGCGCGGATCGTGCGACGGTCGAATCCTTGCCGTCTGCTCCGACGGTCAATCGTGCTTCGACAGTGAAGGCCGAACCCTGTTCGGTGCCGTAGACGCCTGCAGTAGTGCCGTTCTTGGTCAGTAGTCCGGAAACACGATGTCCGAGAAGAAGGTCGACGTTCTGGTAGTCGTTCGCGAGTTGGCGCAGGAGGGGGTCGAGAGTTTCCCTTCGGACGTTGAATCCAGGCGGCGGTGAGTTCTCTGCAGCATCAGGGGTGATCATTCCCCACGGGGTCCAGAATTTCGGAACGGTTTCCACCATTCCCAGGGCGAGCAGTTTTTCCGTGGCGCCGAGTCGTTGCAAGATCGGGGCACCGCAGGGTTGTAGGTGGTGAGTGCACAGGACTTTGTGCGCCCGGATGTCGGAGCGAGCGTCGAGAAGCGCTATCCGCAGACCTTGCTGGGCGTACATGATTGCGGCCGCGCATCCCGCGATGCTCGCGCCGACAATCACAACGTCATAGTTTTCCCGTGCCTTCGAAGTCACTCGATCAGTTTAATGCATAAGGTTATAACTTAAATTTTACTGGATTTAGTCATCGTGTTCGGGCGTTAAGTCCCGAACCGCGGCCCGGATGGACTGTTCACGAAGCTCGTTCTCTCTGCGCAGTTCACGACGCCGACGACCGGCCTCGAATCGCTGCCTCGCGATTGTTCCGGTCGGCCGGAGTTGGGGTACCTCGGCCGGTTTTCCGTCGCTGCCCATTGCGACCATCGTGAAGTAGCAACTATTGGTGTGTCGAGATTTTCCGAGAAGAATGTCTTCGGTTTCGACGCGTATTCCGATTTCCATCGAGGTGCGCCCGGTGTAATTGACGGAAGCGCTGAACGTGACGAGTTCTCCGACATGCACCGGTTCGCGGAACACCACGCGATCCACCGACAGGGTCACGACGTACGTCTGGGCGTATCGACTCGCGCACGCATAGGCGACCTGGTCGAGAAACTTCAGAATCGTTCCGCCGTGAACGTTGCCCGAAAAATTGGACATGTCCGGCGTCATGAGGACGGTCATGGACAACGTTTGTTTCGATGCTTGCTGCGATGCTTGCTTCAATTCGGGCAGGGAGTTCGATTCGGACATCGAGCGGGCCTCTTCGGGTCGGTGGACGGTGAAGAGACCGTATCCGGCAAAGAGGGTTACCCGCGCGTTCGGAAGAACGCGGTGTCAGAGTTCGGGACAGTGCCAACGTGGAGGATGTATTCGCTGGTGGCGACGGGGCCTGTCGCACTCGACCTGAGATAGGGCTCGAGCGTCGAGCGGAGGTGCGCTGACATCGAAGCCCAATTCCCCGTGCTTCGAACGGCCTCGCGAAAGTTCTTCAACGCCGGTGCCTGGTCGCACAGTTCCTCGACGGGATCCGATCCGGCTGGTAGTTCCCACTCGAGCAGGTGGGAGGCCGAGCTCACCGACTCCAATCCGGCTGCCGCCTTCTCGAATTCGCTCGAGCTCGACCATGTCGTCGGTAGTGGTGTGATGCCATTCCACGCCGAGGCGGCCTCCCGGCGGAGTGCTGCTGCCCACCCGTTCTCCGACCACGTTGCGACGCAGATCTTTCCGCCTGGCCGGGTCACCCGCATCATCTCTGCGAGGGCAATCGAGGGGTCGGGGCAGAAGATGATCCCGAAGATGCTGACGCAGGCGTCGGCACTCGAATGCGGCCAGGGTAAAGACTGCGCATCGCCGATCGTGAAGGTGGGTTGGGTAGTGCCGGGGTAGGGAATCCAGCGTTTGCGTGCGACCTCGAGCTGGCTGGCGGAGAGGTCGAGTGCGTGGACCGTCATGCCTGACTGAGCCGCCGGGAGCGCAAAGTTCCCGGTTCCGGCGCAGACGTCGTACACCGTGCTCACATGCCCGATCGAGCGCAGTGCCTCCGTCGATGCCGGTGAGAGTTGCTCGGCAAGAGGCGAATACGTCGTACCATTCCAGTTTCCCTGATTCACGCCAAGCTCCTTTCGACTGCGTCGATGACCGTATCGAGCGCTGCGCCCGCCGCGCGCGCTGCTTCGTCGGGGTTGCGTTCCTCGATGGCAGCGATCAAGGGTCGGTGCTCGTCGACGTGGAAACCTGGACCGACACTGACGGCGGACAGCGAATCCGTCACGGCGGCAAGGACTCCCCGGTAGACGTCGATCAGTGCGGAATTGTGGGACGCCTCGACGATCGAAAGGTGCAGGGCCATGCCGGCTTCGACAGTGAAGCCGCCGACGTGACCGGGGTGGGCATTCCAGGCTGCATGTATCCGCGCGAGATCTGCGGGGGTGTGGCGCTGCGCTGCAAGTCGCGCGGCTTCGACCTCGAGTCCGCGTCGCAGGCTCAGTACGTCGAGAACGTCACCTCTGGCGAGCCTGCGCCCGAGTAGTCCTTCGACCGGCGACGCCGCCATGACGTACACGCCGCCACCGTGACGAACGGACAGAACTCCGGCGTGTGCAAGCGCCCGTACCGCTTCGCGCATGGTGTTTCGGGCGACTCCCAATTCCTCGACCAGTGCGGTCTCCGGCGGGAGTTTCGATCCGACGGGCCATCGGCCGGTCGATATCGCCTCCTCGATCGCCGCAGCGACGATGTCTACCTTGCGTCCGGAGTCGGACATGTGTGCCACCTCGGGTAAGTGAGTCAATGACTTTGTCCGAGGTTAGCGTGCTCTGACGAGTGGGTCAATGACTTGGGAATTATCCGCGTACGTCCAGGCTGCGGGCGTAGTGCTCCTTGAAAACCTCGAGATGCGCCCACGATTCCAAGCCGCTGACACCGTCGATGCCCCGGATTCGCTCGGACAGGGCATGGAGGTCGTTGGACGAGTTGGCGGCGACCGTCGCGATCACGTCGTACCGTCCGAGGGTCCGCGCGAGGAATTCGATTCCGGGCAGGGACTCGATCTCCGATACCGCGTTGTCGTCGCGTGAGCCCAGATTGACGCCGATGCCCATCGCCAGCGTCCGGCCACCACCTCGCCGCTTGACGACAGCGCCGACGCGCAGTGCCGTGCTCGCGATCAGGTGATTGACGCGATTGCGCACAGCGCTCGGCGACAGGCCGGTGTGTTCGGCCAGCTCGAGAAATGACATGCGCCCGTTGCGTTCGAGCAGTTCGATCAAGGTGACGTCCGTCGAATCGAGTCGGATGTCGGCTTGTAAAGCGGTCTCGGGCATGAAGATTCCCTTGATGACGTCGACGTAGACCAGCGTGCTCACGGATCTGACGCCACGCTGTGAGCGGAGTTCGGCGATGGCGCGGTACAGATCGTCGTGGCTGGGCACCCGAAGTTCTGCGATCACGTTGTACTGCCCGCTGACTGCCGAGATGTAGACGGCAGCCTCGGATTCGATCAACGCGTCCAGTACCGGGGTCATCGGTCCGGACACGGCGATCGACACGTGTGCGAGTGCCTTCAGGCCGAGAAGTTCGGGGTGTGCGACGGCAACCACGGACACCGTTCCCGAGTCGAGTAGTGCCTGCACCCTGGTGGACACTGCCGCGCGTGGGGCATCGACCGCCACGGACAGTTCGCGGTACGTCGCTCGCCCATTGCGTTGAAGAGCAGCTATGAGCTTGGAATCGAGATCGACCGTCATGGATGCCCCAACTTTTCCAGAGATTTTTCTGTATGAGCTTTCTATTAGAACAGTCGCATGTGGGCATAGATGATGTGGATAAGTGCAGAAATGCTAGAAAACTTGTACAAAAAAGTTGTGTACCACCTGGTCTGAAACTTTGATGCATTGCATAGCTCCAGGTCAGGGCGTAGTTTTCGCTCAACACGCAGTGACCTGCACCACCATCTCGACGAAGGACCACCATGCGCAAGTTGCACACGCACGAAGCCTCGCCGCTCGACGCCACCGCCACGATCTTCACCGGCGCCAAGATCCACACCGTTGACGACAGCACGGCGGGAGCCGAAGCGTTCCTGGTGTTCGGAAACCGCTTTGCCGCGGTGGGGACACTCGAGGAATGCCGCACGGAGGCGCGACGCCTGAGCACTCGCACGACCGCGGTGGTCGAACTCGACGGCGCCACCGTCGTCCCCGGATTCGTCGATCCGCACGCGCACCCGTTGATGTACGGACAGATGCTCAGCTGGGTGGACTGCGGGCCGGAGAAGGCGCACTCGATTCCCGGAATCATTGCCCTGCTTCAGGAAGCGGCACTCACAGCTCCTGCAGGTGTCCCGATTCGCGGATACGGCTATGAGCACCGCAACCTGATCGAAGGGCGTCATCCGCTCAAGGAAGAGCTCGATCAGGTGGCCACCGATCGCGAGGTCTACCTCATGAACGCGAGCGGTCACGGCGGCGTCGTCAACTCCTTCACTTTCGACAAGCACGGCATCGATGCGAGCACTGAGAACCCGGCCGGTGGCGAGTTCTTCCGAGACGCAGACGGCGAGTTGACGGGCGAGCTGTCCGACGCCGCGTGCAACATCCTCACCGGTGTCAACGGTGTGAAGGTCGGCCATCACGGACCCAACTTCCATCTCGAGGACGAGCCGGAAGAGCACCTTCGCCAGCTGTCGGTCGCTCAGGACAAGTTCCTGGCCGGCGGCGTCACCACCATCGGCGACTGCCAGGTGACGCGTCGTGAATTCGACATGTACCTGCGTCTGGCCGAGCAGGATCAGCTCAAGACGCGTGTCAGCATGTACATGCTCAGCCATCTCCTCGATCACGTCATCGACACGGGAATGCATGGCGCCTTCGGCAATTCGCGGCTCGCGTTCGGCGGCATCAAGTTCTACGCCGACGGCACTCTCGGCGGCTGGACCGCATACTTCCCCGACGGTTACGTGGGCGACCCGTGCCGCACCGGGCAGCTCTACCATGAGCCGGCGGACTACTCGGAGCTGATTGCCAAGGCGCACTCCGTGGGTCTGCAGACTGCCACGCACGCTCAGTCACCGACGGCCATCGACATGGTGCTCGACGCCATCGAAGCTGCGCAGAAGGCTCACCCCGACGCCGACGCGCGTCACCGCATCGAGCACTGCGGGCTCCCGACGGCCGAGCAGATCGCCCGGATGAACCTGGCCGGTGTGTACCCGGTGAACCAGCCGCAGCACTACTACAACTGGGGCGAGGGCGTCACCGCTGCGATCGGCACTCCGGGTGAGCGGTTCAACCCGCTCGGGGAGTTCATCGCTGCCGAGGTTCCCGTGACCATCAGCTCCGACGCCCCGGTCGCAGAGCCCAAGCCGCTCGAGGCAATTCAAGCAGCCGTCACTCGTGTGACGCGTCAAGGCCATCAGCTCGGCTCCGATGCACTCCGCATCACCGCCGACCAGGCACTGCAGGCTCACACGCTCAACGGTGCACGTGCGTTGGGCCGTGAAGCAGAACTTGGCAGCATCTCGGTCGGCAAGCGGGCCGACTTCGTCATTCTGGGCGCGGACCCCCTCGAGGTTCCGGCCGACGCGATTGCGCAGATCGAGGTGCGGGAGACCTGGATCGACGGCGAACTCGCACATTCAGGTCATAACCACCTATTGTCGAGCACTTCGACCACCGAGGAAAAGTAATGAACCGAGAGCAACAGATCGTGAAGGCCCGCAAGGCGGGATTTGCAGCCTTCGTCGGTACAACCATCGAGTGGTACGACTTCTACGTATATGCCACGGCAGCCGCCCTGGTCTTCGGTGACATCTTCTTCCCGCCCGGAACCGATCGCCTGACCGGCGTTGCGGCGGCGTTCGCGACGTACGCCGTCGGATTCTTCGCTCGCCCGCTCGGCGGAATCGTGTTCGGACATGTCGGTGACAAGATGGGCAGACGCACCGCACTTGTCGTCACACTGACGCTGATGGGTGCAGGCACCTTCCTCATCGGCATGTTGCCCACTTACGCGTCGATCGGGTTCTGGGCGCCGTTGCTGCTGGTTCTGCTCCGGTTCGTCCAAGGCTTCGCCGTCGGCGGTGAATGGGGTGGCGCGGTCCTGATGGCCGTCGAGCATGCTCCCGAGGACAAGAAGACTTTCTACGGCGGATTCGCTCAGCTGGGCAACCCGGCCGGCGCCCTTCTGGCCACCGGGTTCTTCAGCATTCTCTCCACCTTCGGCGACGACGCTCTGCGCGAGTGGGCTTGGCGTCTGCCGTTCCTCTGCTCGGCACTGCTGATTCTGGTCGGCTTGGTCGTTCGCCTGAAGGTCGAGGAGTCCCCGGTCTTCGAGTCCGAGGTGAAGTCCGCGGACGTTCCGGAGATGCTGCCGCTCAAGTACGCGCTGGTGACCAACTGGCGTCCGATCATCCTCGGTATCGGCATTCTGCCGGTCGCAGTCGGCGGCTACTACCTCGTGACGACCTTCATCACGGCATACGCAACCGACCCCGACGTCGGCTTGTCGGAGACGCTGATTCTCAACGCGCTCAGTGTCGCTGCAGTGGTCGAGTTGATCGCGACCCTGGGAGTGGCGTGGCTCGGCGACAAGGTGGGGCGCGTCCGCGTGGTCATCTGGGGTCTTGCTGCGGTCGCAATACTCGCAGCGCCGCAGTTCCTGGTGCTGAAGTCCGGATCCGTGTTCCTGATCTTCCTGACGTTTGCGGTCATGCGACTGGTGCTTGCTGCCACGTATGGTCCGATCGCCGCCGTTCTCTCACAGATGTTCAAGCCGCAGGCTCGTTACACAAGTATCTCGTTGGCGTACCAGGGTGCCGGCGCGATCTTCGGCGGATTGTCTCCGCTGGTCTCGACGCTGATGTACAAGGCAACCGGCAGCATCTGGCCGGTCATCGCACTGCTGATCGGCATGTGCATCCTGAGCATCGTCTGCCTGCTCTTCGCTCCGCAGCATGTGGACGAGGCGACCGACACCGACGGTGTGCGGCAGGACCTGAACAAGGAATCGGCCTCGGCCTGACTGCCGAGAATCGGCTTCCGCCTGACTGCCGAGAATCGGCCTCCGCCTGACAACTGAAAACACGAAGCTGGGGCAGTACACGATTTCCGTGTACTGCCCCAGCTGTCGTTTCAGGTCAGTTGTCGTTCAGCGACTGTTACGCGCCGACGAGATGGCGGTGAAAGTGATCGCTGCGTCGGTGGGCCTGGCTGAGATTCCTGATCTCGCGAAGCCAGAAGTGAGACGCCAGCGCGTTGTTGCTTCCGTAGCCCGTGCCGGAGGTGTCCTCGTCGATCAAGGCGACAAGCGCCTTGATCAGGCTGGTGACCTTGAGGTTGTTGGTCTGAGAATGTCGTACCAGCAGGTCGGCGGCTTCGTCGGTGCTGCAGCGGTAGAGCGTGCAGACAATTTCGAGAGCCCGTTCGCGGAGACGGCCCGAAGTAGTCGGGATCCGTAGTCCGTTTGTCGGGACACTGTTCGTCTGGTTGTTCGTGTCGTCGGGGTGAATCATGGTGTTGTACAAGGTATTCCTTTGAACCGCATGGGTTTTGGGCCCGTGCGGTGTGTAGCGCATGTTGATACTGGTGCAGTCGGTACGCGATTGGCGGCGGACTCTGTCGGAGCCTTCGGCCTGGTCAACAATCTGCGGGACTGATGAAAGTGCGTAGTGATCAAAGGCGCGGATTTGCACCGAACTGGAAGTCTGCCCCTGGAACGAATATTGGAACTGTCGTTCCGGGCGAAGCGACCGGCTGCCTGACTGACGGCTGCCCTCTGATAACCCCACCGTACGTCATGGAGTTGGTTTCAGCTAATCCTTTTGCGGGCGATCATGCTCACAGTAGGCAGTTTCACCTGCTCAAGGAGTGTTTACGTGATCGATTATTGCTTGCTTGGTGATAGCCCAGGCGTTGGTTGTCGGGTTGCCGAATTCGCCGTGGCCGACGCCGGGTAGTTCGATCAGATCGACCACGTCGCCTGCTGCTCGTGCGGCACGGGCATAGCGCCGGCTCTGTTCGACCGACACGACCTTGTCGCCGAGTCCGTGGATCGCCGTGACGGGGAGCCCGGTGGGGAGATGTTCGATCGGTGACGCGATGCGGTAACGGTCAGGGTGATCGACCGGCATGCCGCCCAGAAGATTTCGAACAAATCGATCTTTGCCCGCGGTTGCGGCGAGTGTCATGTCGAAGACGCCGGCCATGATCGTCGCCGAACGAATCGGCACGGTGAGGTCAGGCGCGGGAGCATCCGTGTCCTGTTGTGGTCGCGACGCGACCCATGCGGCCAGTTGTCCGCCCGCGGAGTATCCGGCGATGTGCACGCGACCCAAATCCAGTCGCCCGGAGGCCTTTTCCTGAACGATGCCGGCAAGCGCGTTGGTCGCCGCAACGGTATCGGAGAGAGTAGTCGGCCAACCGCCCTGCCCACCTATACGTCTGTATTCGATGTTCCAGACCGCAATTCCGTAGGGGGTCAGCGTTTTTGCCCACGCACCCGCGTACTCCAGATTGCTCTTCTGTGCCCAGCCGCCGCCGTGGATCAATACGACGACTGGCAGGTCGCCGTCCGATCCGGGTGGAAGATACAGATCGCCGAAAGTATCTGCGGCAGCAGCGTAAGCGATGCGTACCGCAGGGACATCGCGGTCGAGACCGGAGGCGCTGGCGACCGAGATCACGAGCGTGAAGATGCAGACGAGCGCTACGGCGAGGTACCTGGCCAAGCGGTCGCGGGAGCGGTGCGCGATGGCTTGATTCCTCTCGGTCTGCGACGGACGATTGTCAGGAAATCAGTCTATCGGTGCCGAGTGAATTCATGGGGTGAGCGAATGCGCCGTGCTTGCTCGTATGCGTAGTTCGCTACGCGTGTGGGTCGGCGCAGAGGGTTCGTCACCGTCGATCAGGGCGAGCAGTGCATCCACCGCCAAAGCTGCTTGTTCTTCGGGGAAGAAGTTGACGGCGGTGATCGGGGGATCGGAGATCAGTAGAGCGGGCTCGTCACTGTCCTGGGCGATCAAGATACTTCCGGGAATTGACAGGCCGAGATCGAGCGCCGCTCGTGCAGCGGCGGGGGCGCAACCGAGGATGACCGAGAGAATCGCGTCAGGGGGATTCTCGGATGTCAGTGCTTTGTGAGTTGCCGCGTATGCCGCGGAGACGAGTTGTTCGACGGAATTGACGCCCTCGAACGACGCCAGGTCGTCGGTGGCTCGGGGCGACACGCCGTGGATGCGGCACCATTCGAGGTAAGCGACGGTCGTTGCGCGAGTCCATGCCGAATCCATTCCGGGATTGAGGACAAGGATATCCGTTGCGCCCTGTTCGGTGAGGTGGTTCAAGAGCGTTTCGGTCGTGGCGAAGAGATCCGGCGAAATACTCCATCCGAATTGCTCAGGGTTGCCGGGACCCACTACGACAGAAGGTATTCCGAGTTTCTTCAAGATGTCGACGCGAGGGTCGTGCATCATCGGGTCGACGACGATCACACCGTCCATCTCGATGCGACGCAGTCCGTTCGGGTCTTTCATCGACGGCAACAACAGGAGTGAGTGATCGGCGTGGAACGCTGCCTGTGTGGCGGCGGTCGCCACACGGCCGTACCAGTCGAAGTTGAGGCACTCGGCCGAGGAAGGCTCGTCCGGGGCCGGGAGCATCAACCCGAGGGTGGCGGTTCGACCCGAGCGAAGGTTTTGTGCCGACCGATTGGCTCGGTAACCCAAGCGATCCGCAACCTCTTGAACACGCGCCCGGGTGGCAGAGTCGACTCTGCCCTTGCCGTTGAGTGCGTAGGAAACTGTGGACACGGCGACGCCGGCGGCTGTCGCGACATCGCGAAGCGTCGGGACGTTCGGCGTGATCATCGGGGTCGCGTCCTCTAGTTGCTGGGCGGTTTCTACTCAAGAGTAACGCCCAATCGTTTCGGCAGGGGGAACCTGGCGGACGATTGTTCAGTCGAAGAAATTGCGCCGAATCGTTTCATCAAAGCTATTGACTATGCCGAAACGTTTCGGCACTCTCGTAGAACACCGGGACAACTTCGAGTGAAATTCGGTCGACCTCGGGCACCCTCATTCCCAGTCCCTGCGCCTAAATACGACGATCCACGGAGTTACCCATGAGAGAGAAAACCCGTCCACGTCGCGCGGGTGCTGCTGCCGCGTGGTCGGCCACTGGTGGTTTGGTCGAACGGCCGGGAATGATTCCGGGAGCACCCGAGATCTGGGTCTACGCAGACAAGTTCTCCTACTTCGCCGGCGATACCGTCTCGGTGCGCGTGCACACCACCGCTGACGAATACGACATCGAGGTGGTCCGTGACGGCGCGCGCCCACAGAGCATCGTCAAGTACATCGGGCTACCAGGCAAACAACAGTCGACGCCCGACGACGCCTATGCGACCGGGTGTGATTGGTCGGAATCCGTTGCCTTCACCGTTGCACCGAATTGGGCTTCGGGGATGTACCTGATCCTGGTTCGAATGCGTCACGAAGGTGGGGTCGTCGAAGGTGAGGGATTCTTCATTGTCAAGGCACGTGAACCCGAGCACGCTGACATGGTCCTCATCCACACCACGAGCACGATGTTGGCCTACAACGACTGGGGCGGAGCCAACAATTTCCGTGGTGCCCCGGACGGTTTCGGCGACGTGGCGACACCGATTTCGTCGACGCAGCGTCCCATCGCGCGCGGGATGTTGCGCAAACCCGAAGGTGCAGCGCGAAACATTCACACCGATATGCCGGGAATCGGATGGGTTCCGCGGCACCCGCCGTACGAATGGGCCTGGGTGAACGGATACTCGCGCCATCACGCCGACGCATTCTGGGCGACGTACGAACGCCCGTTCACGGTGTGGGCGGAGGAGCAAGCGTTTCTCGTACACCACATCACCCAGCACGACCTACATGAGGATCCCTCAGCGCTGCGCGGATATTCGTGTGCAGTCGTCGTCGGTCACGACGAGTACTGGTCGTGGGAAATGCGTGATCGTCTCGACGCATTTGTCGAAGGAGGAGGCGGCCTGGCGCGATTCGGCGGGAACTTCCTGTGGCAGGTACGCATCGAAGGTGACGCGCAGATTTGTTACAAGAACCCCTTCGACGATCCCATACGAGAAGTAGACCCCACCCGCATCACCACGGCATGGGATTCCCCCGAGATTGATCGGCCGGGCGCGTGGACGATGGGTTTGACCGCGATGGCGGGGGTGTACAACCGTTACGGCGCAACAACTCCGAGGTCATCCGGCGGCTTTACCGTATACCGGCCCGACCATTGGGCATTGAACGGAACCGACCTGTATTACGGTGACAACTTCGGAATAGCGCCGGTCTGTATTGCCGCCTTCGCAATGGACGGTGCGGACTACACGTTCAGGAAGGGTCTGCCGTACGCCACCGGTGTCGACGGTGCACCAGAGGATCTGGAAATCATCGCAATGGCGCCGGCAGTTTCGGGGTCACGGGACAACTGGAACGGCACCGTTCCGATTGGTGCGCCCTTCGCCGAGTTGTCGGGAATCTTCGAAAGTGCCTATGGGAGAGAACTCCCCGAGCATCTGCGCGAGTTCGAATACGGTTCGGGAATGGTGGCGACACATCAGCGCGGTCTCGGAACCGTTTTCAATGCCGGGACGACCGAGTGGGTCAGTGGACTGATTCACCGGGATCCTTTCACCGAACGAATAACCGCAAACGTACTGAATCTGTTTGCTGCGCAACTGTCGAGTTTCACTGAGAAGACAAACTGACGGCGGCGACCAGCGGTAGAGTTTGTTGCCCCGAGGATGATGGCGAAAGAGGATCAATACGTACGTATGTATGGAGATCTGAAATCGACTTGACCAGGGTTTTTAATCCAAACTACCGTAGTCTTCGCCGTTCAGTTGGATGACGGGTGAGTGTGGGGAGCTGCCGAACTTTGGCAGTCACGTGCGGATCTCCACGATCAGATCCGCACGTGACCTGGCCGCTGCGATTACGTCGGCGTTCGGTTGATCCACCCGTCTCACCCAGTCCGCGGCCGCTTCGGAACTCCTCCCGAAGCGGCTGTGGCGTTTCACCAACCGCTGTGTGCGTGTCGCCTCCGGAACCTCGAGGTACCAGACGGTGTCGATCGCCGCTCGTACTTGTGGCCAGCTGCCGTTTGGTAGGAGGAGGTAGTTTCCCTCGGTGACGATCAACGGCGTTCGAGGCTCGACAGCGGTTGCGCTGCCGATTGATTCGTCGATCTCGCGATCGAAGACGGGCGCGTACACAATGGAGTCTTCGGATCGGAGGCGGTGTAGAAGCGCCGCGTATCCGTCGGCGTCGAAAGTTTCCGGAGCGCCTTTTTGTCCACGCCTGCCGAGTCGGTCGAGTTCCCGATTGGCAAGGTGAAAGCCGTCCATCTCGACGACGGTGCAGAGTGAGTCCAGTTTCTGCGCAATTGCCTGTGAAGCCGTCGATTTCCCGGCTCCAGGGGCTCCCGTGATGCCGAGAATGTATCGGCCGTTGTCGGTGATCAGTGAAGCGGCGCGTGAGGCAAGTTGATCGAGCGTCAGCGAGACGGTCGGCGGTGAGGTCCTCACTTGTTGCTCCGATCAGTCCGAGGTCCGGTGGATCGAGGGTACGCCGGCGGTCTTCAACCGTTGACAGTCTGAATGGACTGTGAAACTGTGAGCCATGCCACTCGAGAGACTGGAGGTGTGACCGTGACCCTGCGTGACGCGCAGCGCGAAGCCACGCGCCACCGGATTCTCGATGCGGCAACGGATTTACTGATAGCGGACGGGTATTCGTCGTTGACGACGCAGTCGGTTCAAACGGCTGCCGGAGTCAGTCGGGGCGCTCTCCTGCACCACTTTCCGAATATGCAGGAGCTCACTGCCGCGTTGGTGTCGAATATCGTCGTGCGGAACGAGGCGGCGGTGAGGTCGGCGATGTCTCGACAAGACCCGTCGGTGGATACGATCGAGAATTCGATCTCCGCTTTGTATTCGGCGTTGACTCAGCCGCCGTTCCAAGCGGAACTCGAACTGTGGTCGGCGGCTCGGACGGATCCGGTGTTGGCGGAGGTTCTCCGCGAATCGGAGCGCGTCGCCGGGCGGGATTTGCAGCGAGTTGTCCATGACGCGTTCGGGCCTGAAATTGTTGCTTCCGAGAACTATTCGCAAATTGCAGATCTAACCGTGCTGATGCTCCGTGGTTTGGCGTTGTCCCGGGCGGTACACAAGAGCGATGCCTCTGCGCGTCGTTCGATCAGTCAATGGGCGGGCGTCGTTCGCCTGCTGCTCACCCAGAACTAGCGCAACTCGTTTCGTTCGAGATGCGCTCGATCGACAGGACCGATGATGACAGATTTTGCGACCCTGAAATACGAGACCTCTGGTGGTAAGGCGTACATCACCCTGAACCGCCCCGATCGGCTCAACGCAATCGACGATCGGATGCCGTCGGACATCCGAAATGCAGTTGCGGCGGCCAATGACGACGACGACGTTCGCGTGATCATCTTGCAAGGCGCAGGCAAGGCGTTTTGCGCCGGGTACGACCTCAAGAAGTTCGCCGAAGGAGATCTCGACGGAAAGTGGAATCAAGGCCCGGTGTGGGACCCCATCAAGGACTTTCGGGGCATGAAGCAGAACACCGACGACTTCTTCACCCTCTGGCGATCGCTCAAGCCGACCATCTGCAAAGTTCAGGGTCATGCAGTCGCAGGCGGAAGCGATATTGCGCTGTCTTGCGACATGCTGATCATGGCTGACGACGCCCGCATCGGATACCCGCCTGCTCGCGTCTGGGGTTGCCCGACCACAGCTATGTGGGTGTACCGCCTCGGGGCGCAACGCGCCAAGCGAATGTTGTTGACGGGAGACACCATTGACGGTGTCACCGCCGCCGATTGGGGATTGGCGCTCGAATCGGTGCCGGCCGACGAACTGGACGCTGCGGTGGAGGCGTTGACGGATCGCATCGCCGGTGTCCCGCTCAATCAATTGGCAATGCAGAAGATGATGATCAATCAGGCGTACGACAACATGGGGTTGCAGGGTACCCAGGTGCTGGCAACCCTGTTCGACGGAATCACGCGCCACTCGCCGGAAGGGCGCTGGTTCAAGGATTTTGCCGAACGCGACGGATTTCACGCCGCGGTGCAGTACCGCGATTCCGGCCGCAAGATTCCAGACGGAGGCGGGCCGCTCCCCGAATCCGACACCCCTTCACGATAGAAAGTGGATGTGAGATGAGCAGTGTTCTCGAAACGTCGTACTTCCCCGCGGACGTGTCGGACCCGATAGTGGAACAAACGGTCGGCGGGCTGCTCCGAGAGTGCGCCGCGGACTCGCCGAACCTGATTGCAATCAGAGAAGTGGTTCCGACGCAATCGCATTCGTTGTCCGGTGCCTCCGAGACGGATCGCACCTGGACCTTTGCGGAACTCCTGGGTGAAGCGGAGGTGTGCGCGCACTACCTCTTGTCGCAGTTCGACCGCGGCGACCGGATAACGGTCTGGGCTCCGAACATTCCGGAGTGGATGATTCTGCAGTACGGCGCCGCGCTCGCCGGAATGGTTCTGGTGACTGCCAATCCGGCGTTGGGCGCCGAGGAGTTGGCGTACGTCTTGTCGCAGTCCCAGTCCCGCGGGTTGTTCCACACCGGAAAGTTTCGCGGCGGTGACATGGCGGCGGTGGCATCCGAGGCGATTTCGATTGCGGGAGCAGAAGTTCTGGCAGTGAACTTCGAGGACTGGGATCGTCAGGTTCGAGGTTGGGCCGGCGAACGGGGCGCACTGCCGGAAGTCTCTCCTGACGACAATGCGCAGATCCAGTACACGTCGGGAACCACCGGAGTTCCCAAAGGTGCGCTGCTGCATCACCGAGGACTGGTCAACAATGCCGATTTCGTCAGTCGGAGAGGTCAATTCCCCGAACGGGGTTCGGTGGTCTCGGCGATGCCGCTCTTCCACACCGCTGGGTGCGGCATCCTGGTCCTCGGCGCCGCACAGCGAAGAATGTCCATCGGTCTGATCCAGTATTTCGACCCGACTGCGGTTCTCGATGCGGCGGAACGCTTTCGCGCGGATGTGGTCAGTGGAGTTCCGACGATGCTGATCGCGATGATCAACGACGCCAGCTTCGCGAGCCGCGATTTCTCGACCTGTTCGGTGGTCGTGTCGGGTGGGTCGTCGGTCCCGCCCGAACTCGTGAGCACGGTGGAGTCGGCCTTCGGTGCGGGGTTCAGCATCGTCTACGGACAAACCGAGGCGAGCCCCGTGATCACGCAGACCAGCCCCGCCGACACCCCCGAAGACAAATCGGAGACGGTCGGTCTCGCGTTGCCGCAGGTCGAGGTGAAGATCTCCGACGTGGTGACCGGGGACAGCGTGCCACTCGGCGAACAAGGTGAGATCTGCGCGCGCGGGTACCTCGTCATGACCGAATACTTCCGCAACCCGGAGGCTTCGGCTGCCACCGTGGACAAGGACGGTTGGTTGCATACCGGCGACTTGGGGACGATGGATCACCGTGGATACGTCCGGGTGACCGGCCGGCTCAAGGACATGATCATCCGCGGCGGGGAGAACATCTATCCGCGAGAGGTCGAGTCCGTGATCTTCACGCATCCGAAGATCCTCGATGTAGCGGTCGTGGGTGTGCCCGACGAGGTATGGGGCGAGCGGGTGGTTGCCGTCATCAGGTGGAAAGACGAGTCCGACCAGCCGACCGCAGCCGAACTGGTCGAGTTCTGCACCGAGCGACTGGCACGCCACAAAGCACCCAAGGAGTGGTTCAGTGCAGAAGCATTTCCTCTGACCGGCTCGGGCAAGATTCAGAAATATCGAATTGCAAGCCTGGTCGGCGAGGGCGCCTACGGCGTCGTCAGCTGACCCGAGCGCATAGCACGTCGGAGCGATTCTGTCTGGGTTATCCCCGTAAATCGCTCCGATGTGCCCTGTTTATCCTGGTGGCGTGAGTTCATCTTTCGGTGAGACCGGACACAAAGCCACCTCCAGCCGCATCCGCGCCACAGCCTTTGCGTCGAAGGTGATGCCCGCGTCCGACGCAGTGAAGTTCATTCACCCCGGCGACACGGTCGCGATCAGCGGTTTCGCAAGCGCCGGTACTCCCAAGGTGATCATTCCGGCGCTGGCCGAGCGCATTCACCACACCCGGGGCAACGGATCGAACTTCACGATCAATCTCCTGACCGGCGCGTCGGTGTCCACCGAGACCGAAAGGCTGCTCGCCGAGGTCGACGGAATCGCGCTGCGAATGCCGTATCAGTCCGAGGCCACCGCGCGTCGCCGCATCAACGACGGTCGCATGGACTACGTCGACATCCATCTCTCCCACGTTGCTCAGCAGGTGTGGGAGGGCTACTACGGCAACGTCGACGTCGCGGTCGTCGAAGTCGCCGGTGTCACCGAATCAGGTGAACTGATTCCCTCCGCGTCGATCGGCAATAACAAGACGTGGCTCGACGTCGCAGACAAGGTCATTCTCGAAGTCAACTCCTGGGTGCCCGAGGCGATGGAAGGCATCCACGACGTCTACTACGGCACCGCGTTGCCGCCGCATCGCAAGCCTCTCGAGATCACCCGCGTCGAAGACCGGATCGGCCAGACGACATTCCGAGTGGATCCCGCGAAGGTTGTGGCCGTTGTCGAGACGGACTGCCGAGACAGCGCGAGCCCTCTCACTGCACCCGACGCCGTCAGTGAGGCGATCGCCGGCCACGTCCTGGAATTCTTCGACTTCGAGGTGCGCGCCGGACGGATGCCGGCGGATACCTTGCTTCCGCTGCAGGCAGGCATCGGCAATGTTGCCAATGCGGTCCTCGGCGGTCTCGATCGGGGGCCGTACCGCGGCCTGACCTGCTACTCCGAGGTCATCCAGGACGGGATGCTCAAGCTGATCAAGGACGGAACCGTCGCGCATGCGTCGTCGACGGCTTTGGCGCTCACCGACGAGGGCATCGAAGAACTGACCGCGAACATCGACTTCTACCGCAACCACATCACGCTCCGTCCGCAGGAAATCAGCAACCACCCAGAGGTGGTGCGCAGACTCGGAATCATCGCCATGAACGGCATGCTCGAGGCCGACATCTACGGCAACGTGAACTCGACGCACGTCATGGGGACGAAGATCATGAACGGAATCGGCGGCTCGGGGGACTTCGCCCGCAACGGCTACGTGTCCATGTTCCTGAGCCCGTCGACGGCCCGCGGCGGTGAGATCTCGGCGATCGTTCCGATGGTTCCGCACGTCGACCATACCGAGCACGACACTCAGGTGTTGGTCACCGAGCAGGGGTTGGCCGATCTGCGCGGTCTGTCTCCGCGGCGACGCGCGCGCCTGATCGTCGACAACTGTGCTCACCCGGAGTTCCGGCCACTGCTCCGCGATTACATCGCTCGCGCCGACGCTCAGCCGGGCGCGGGGCAGACGCCGCACATCCTGGGCGAGGCATTCTCGTTCCATCAGCGGTACATCGACACGGGTTCGATGCGCCTTTCCTGACGCCGGGCAATTCCGCTGACAGTGAGAGAATGCGAGGGTGAGCCGAACCGGGGTACCTGACGACGCCATCCGCCGGGTTGCCGCGGCAGGGGCGGACGACGCCGGTGGCCTACCCGTCGAGTTGCTGGGTGATTTCCTGGACGTGCTCAGTGTCGCCGTATGCGAGGGGAAGCCGCTGCAGCGTCGTCAGCTGCATCGTTTCCGCGCCCGTGGTGAAGAAGCGGCGCAGCAGGGTGTTGCCCTGCGAGCCTTGCTCGATCTTTATCTCTCCTCGGCTTGGCGCCTGTGGCGTGAGCTCCCCGCTGTTATTGCGGCACAATCGGATCCGACTGCCGTCGTCTCGGCCGGCGAAGTCATGCTCCGTGCCGTCGACGATGCCGTCGCCGAACTGGCCGAAGGATTTCAGTTGGCCAGGCGTTCTCTGGTCCGCTCGCAGGTATCGGCACGCCGTGAGTTCGTCGACGACCTGTTGACCGGTGGAGCCGATGTCGTCGGATTGTTAGGTCGTGCTTCGGGATTCGGGCTCCATCTCAGCGGTCCGCATGCCGTCGCGGTGGTGACCGCGACGCGCGAGTTCACCGACGACAATCCCTTGGTGCGGGCCGTCGAACGTGCCGTGCTCGGCAGCAAGGGTGACGCCGACGCGTTGGTTGCCAGCAAGAGCGGCAAACTGGTCGTCGTTTTCGCGGCGCCGGACCGTGATGCCGTTGATCACGTGCTGGCGGGTATTCGGTCGGCTCTTGGACCGGGAACCGATGACGACGGGCGAGTTCAGTTGCAGCGGCGTGCTTTGGACGGCACCTGGCAGATCGCTGTCGGGCGCCCTCGCACCACTGCTTCGGGCGTCGTGGCGTCGTACCGGGAGGCGCTCGACGCACTGGACCTGGCGCAGCGCCTGTCGTTGACCGCACCGATCATCGATGCTCGTGACCTGCTGGTCTACCGCGTTCTGGTCAACGACAGGCCGGCGGTCACCGACCTTATCCACACCCTGCTCACCCCGCTGCTCGAGGCACGCGGCGGCGCTGGGCCGATGATCGACACCCTGCTCGCGTACTTCTCCGCCGGCGGCAATACGGCAAAGACCGCCCGAGGCCTGCATTTGTCGGTCCGGGCGGTCACGTACCGCTTGGACCGTATCCGTGAACTCACCGGCCAGAACGTCAACGACCCCAACGACAGCTTCGCGCTCCACGCTGCCGTGTTGGGCGCGAAGTTGCTCGACTGGCCGGCCACGGAGCTGGCCTGATCAGCTGGTGCGCGCCCGTTCCTCGTAGGCAGCACGGGCCGCGGTGTCCACGTCGCCGAGAAACTGCGTCTCGACGCCGAACAGTCGGCTCAATGCCTCGTAAGGCCGTCGGGGTACGAAACCCTGTGCCTGGACAAGCAGTCCGGATACTCGCGTAATGCGCACGCGTGGTCGAGGTTTGGTGATCAAGCCGACGATTGCTTCGGCGATTTCCTCCGGCTGAACCTCACGGAAACCCTTCATTCCCGAAGTCCCGGAAGTGAGTTGGGTGTTGGTGAGCGTCGGCAGTACGGACGAGACGTTCACTCCGGTGCCACGAACTTCCTTGCGGACAGAATCGGTGAAGCCCAACACCGCATGCTTGGCGCCGCAATACGTCGACAAACCGGGGCACGGGAGTTCGCCGGCAAGCGAAGCGATGTTGATGACGTGTCCACGTCCGCGTGGAAGCATCCGTCGCAGTGCGAGTTTGGTTCCCGTGATCACGCCGAGGACGTCGATCTCGATGATGCGTCTGGTCACGGTGTCGTCCTCGTCGACGATCCGTCCGACCGGCATGATGCCCGCATTGTTGACCAGTACGTCGATCGGGCCGAGTTCACCTTCGACGGTGTCGAGGAAGTCGAAGAACGACGCGGGGTCGGTGACGTCGAGACGCCCGAACGTACGGATGCCCAAATCTTTTGCAGCCTGCGCGAGAGTGGCTTCGTCGATGTCGCCGATCGCGACCCTCGCGCCCAGGCTGATGAGCCGTTTCGCGGTGGCGTATCCGATGCCCCTGGCGCCACCGGTGATGACCACTACCTGACCGTCGAAAGGCTTGTTCATATCGCGAGCGTCTCCAAAAACTAGAGGGATGGGATTGCAGTGACGTAAATCTGCAGCGACGTGAAACTGCAGTGAGATGTGATTGTGGACCAGTTGAAGTTGGGTAGATAGGGCTTGTTGGCCGAACCAAGGCGATAGATTTATGACTAAGTCACAATTCGGGGAGGCGCCATGGAAACATCGGAGTTGGACGGCTGGATTGCGAATCTCGCACCCATCTATCTCCAGCCGGAGGTGATCGACGGTTTCGTCCAACGCATCGACGACGCCATTGCCGAGGCCAATCCCGAGGTAGCGGCTGATCGGGAGCTACGACGCGATGTGGATGCGAGCACCGCGGCGCAGCTCCGCGTCATCGTGGCGGCGATCGCGGGCGGTTCCCAGGAGGTCACGCCGCCGGCGGAGTCGGTTGCGCTTGCACTCACCGTCGCTCGGCGCGGTATGGATCTTCGGGTCCTGCTCAAGATCTACGGCGCCGGACGCCTCGCGATGCTGGGTTTCGTCGACGAGTCGATAGAGGCACTCCCGATCGGTCCGGAACTCAAACGCGCACTTCTCGTTCGAGTGTGGGGTTCGGCGATGAGATGGCTGGAAGTGACCACCGAATTGTTGGTCGCGACGTACGCGAAGGAACGGGAGAGCTTGGCGCGCGGCGCTTTTGCGCGTCGGTCCGAGACGGTGCACGCGATTGTCGCGGGCGAAGCCCTTCACTCCGACGAAGCGTCCCGGATCCTGGACTATCCGATGCGGCGCCACCACACGGCGTTTGTTCTCTGGACGGACGACACCGACCCGGCTGCAGACGTATTGGCGCGGTTGGACTCGTACGCCCGTACCTTTGTGGACGAGTCCAATGGCGAGCGTGTTCTGACTTTGCCTTCGGGCGCGCGTGAGCTGTGGTCGTGGGTCGCGCATTTCGACGGCCAGGAGTGGGCGTCACATGTTGATGCCCGGCATTCGGATCTTCGCGTTGCAGTGGGAGCGAGCGGTTACGGAATGGAAGGATTCGCTCGCAGTCATCGCGAGGCGCTCGCCGCGCAGCGCGTGGCGGTCCGTTCCGGGGGCTCGCCGGGTATCACCGTCTACGAGGATGTTCAGGTTCCCTGTCTGCTCACCGAAGATCTGGGCGAACTGCGTGAGTTGGTGGCTCGGGAACTGAAAGGCCTGGCCGGCGCGGACGGCGTCACGACGCGCATCCGTGACACCGTCCGGGTCTACTACGAGAACAACTGCACCGCGGCCGCTACTGCCGCAGCCCTCGGTCTGCACAAGAACACCGTGCGGTATCGACTCGATCAGGCCGAAAAGCTACTGGGTCGCAGCGTCGACCAGCGTCGCCTGCCGACGGAGTTGGCCCTCATCGCACTGGAGAGCTACGGAGCCACCATCGCGCCGGCGCCGTGATTCGCTACTGCATGTCATCGAGTCCGGGGAGCGAGTAGCCGGAGTTGTCATCCCAATCTGCGGGGGTGTCGTCGAGTGAAACGTCCCAGTCGGCGTCGGGCACCGCTCGCCGGAGTTCGGTCAGTGCCTTGAACCAGTAGACGAGTGACGGAATCACCTCGGTCGGATCGCTCGAGATCTTGGTCGAGCCGTTGAGCAGAGTGTTGGGGATATCCGACGGGTAGAGGTCCAGGACCTCGTAGTCGAACGGAAATTCGTCGTTGTGGACGGCGATGAGTCGGTCGACTTCGGCCTTCTCGTCGTCGGTCAGCGGTGTGGAGCGGACGGCGGAGTAGTACAACGAGGTGCTCATGTTTGCCAGGCTAGAACAAGTTGCCTTCCAACGGCGGTTTCGGATGCAACACCTTTGGATTGCATGATCTCGGCAACTTTAGATACAAAAGTCGTCGATATTTCGACAGGGATGGATAGAAGTCGGCAAGGAACACTGGAGAAGACGGCGAGACGGCCGTCCGAACCCAGTGAAGGAGCTCCCCGTGACCGCAGTCATCAGTGCCATTCGGGTAGGTGGTCAGCGATGAACGTTCCCATGTGGGCGTGGGCCGCGTTCGCCGCAGTCATCGTCGTCATGTTGCTCATCGACTTGCTCGCCCACCGCGGCGCGCATGTCATCGGCTTCAAGGAAGCGGCCTGGTGGAGTGCACTCTGGGTCGGTTTGTCTCTCGTGTTCGCGGTGGTTGTCACCCTGACCTTGGGGGTGAACTCGGGCGTCGAATTCACAACAGCCTGGCTGTTGGAGAAGAGCCTCTCGGTCGACAACCTCTTCGTGTTCGCCCTGATCTTCGGTTACTTCAAGGTGCCCCGTGAGTACCAGCACCGTGTGCTGTTCTTCGGTGTCATCGGCGCCCTGATCTTCCGCGGAATCTTCCTCGCTGCCGGCGTTGCCGTGGTCAGCAAGTTCACGGCCGTGCTGTTCGTCTTCGCCGCCATCCTGCTCTACAGCGCTTACAAGCTGCTCAAGGACGACGACGAGAGCTTCGATCCGGGTACGTCGCTGGCAGTTCGCCTGCTGCGCAAGATCATGCCGGTTCGCGAGGAATACGCGGGAACCAAGTTCTTCGTCAAGGAAGCCGGAAAGCGCGTCGCAACACCGCTGTTCGCCGTCGTCGTCGCCATCGAAGCCGCCGACCTCGTGTTCGCAGTCGACAGCGTCCCGGCAGTCCTGGCAGTGAGCGACGACCCGTTCATCGTGTACTCCAGTAACGCGTTTGCGATCCTGGGTCTGCGTGCCCTGTACTTCCTGCTCTCGGGTCTGCTCGAGAAGTTCCACTACCTCTCCAAGGGTCTGTCGATCATCCTCGCCTTCATCGGCGTGAAGCTGATCATGCAGGCCAGCCACAAGGTGATCAGCACGTCGATCCCCGAGATCCCCTCGCTGGTCAGCCTCGCGGTGATCATCGTGGTCTTGGCAGGCTCGATCATCCTGAGCCTCAAGAAACCGCTACCGCAAGAGCCTGAGGCCGAAGAGGTTGCGTCCGGTGATGCACCGGTCGACCTCGAGAAGACAGGCCCGAATGGGGGCGTCGAGTCTTCCGACATCGCGCTTGCTGCCGGCGAGCACGACGACGATGACGACAAGGTGGATGCTCGCAGTAGGAGCTGACGCCTGATCGGCTGAACCGAATCGAAAAGGGAGACCACACAACGAGGTGTGGTCTCCCTTTTCGTTTCTCACGACTTCTCGTAACCAAACAGACCACTGATCGGGAAGGTGTGTTCTCACTCGGCCGCGCGCGATCTACCTTGGCGGATGCCCGACGTCCGAGATCAGGAGTGCACATGACAATTCACGCGGAAGTCATCACCATGCTGGCCACGCTCAACGCCGCATTTCCGGATGTCACCAGCTTCGAGCCGTCGGAGTTACGTGCTCTGCTTCGGAATCGACGCGCCCCGTTGGAGCGGCTTCCCGATTTGCGTACGGTCGAAGATCTCGCAATCGAGGGCCCCGGTGGAGATCTGGCGATCCGTGTCTACCGCCCGCACACTTCCTCCGACGCCATACCGCTGGTCGTCTTCGCTCATGGCGGAGGCTTCGTGTTCTGTGACCTGGACAGTCATGACGAATTCTGCCGGTCCATGGCGGAAGGGGTTGGCGCCGTCGTCGTCTCCGTCGATTATCGTCTGGCCCCTGAGCACCCCGCGCCGGCAGCACACGACGACGTCTACGCCGCATTGGAGTGGGCGGTGAAACACGCGGCACAGTACGGCGCAGACCCGAGCAAGATAGTCCTTGCCGGCGACAGCGCGGGCGGCAATCTTGCTGCGACAGTTGCCATCGCCGCCCGCGATCGTGGGGGGCCGGCGGTTGCGGCGCAGGTTCTCATCTATCCGGTGATCGACGACGATTTCGACACCGAGTCCTACCGTCTCTACGGTACCGACCACTACAACACGACCACGGCCATGAAGTGGTACTGGGACCAATATGCTCCCGAACGCCGAGATGACGTGCGGGTGATACCCACTCGGACCGAGTCATTCGCCGATCTTCCAGCTGCTGTTGTCGTGACAGCCGAGCTGGATCCGCCGTGCTCGTCCGGTGACGAGTACGCGAAACTGCTTGCCTCGGCCGGCGTCCCCGTGCAGCATCATCGCTTCGACGGGTTGTTTCACGGGTTCCTCACTATTCCGTCATTGTCGCTCACAGAGCCGGCACGCCAGAAAGTTTGGGCGATGATCCGCGAGGTATCAGCCGCCGCTCGATAGGATCTCGTCGCCCAGTTCGCCGAAGGTATGGCAGATTCTTTCGCGCACAATGACTTCGGTGCATTCGGGATCGAACCATCGATCAACGACGCTCCAGTGGATCGGATGATCGAGGTATTGGGTCTGCAGTGATTCGAGGTCGGTGAACTCCTGCTCCCACACATGGGTCCACGGCGCTTCGTCACGTGCAGGTGTTGCGCCGGTCGCCGCACTCACCCGACTGAGTCGCCAGGCAGCGATCGAGGAGATATGCCCGGGCAGCTTCAGCAAGTCGCTTTCGAAGCGTTCGATTTCGTCCTCGGAGGTAGTGGGTTCAACGCGAATCAGCAACGCTCGATACACCCCGTTCGGGCCCGTGGCGCGCGAGCGACCCTCGGTTCCGGAAACGTACTCGGCGCCGTGAAAGCGTTCGATGGCATCGTGGTGAAGTTCGGCGTCGACGGAATCGCTAACGGCTCGCCACGCGGCTTCATTCGCGAACTGAAGATAAACGATCAGATCTCCGCCGTTGATGGCGCCGGGCAGAGTAGCGGTGACGAGATGGCGAACTGCGCCCGACGATTCTGCCACTGCCGCAATGGTGTTCACCGCATTCGCCCAGCCGTCCGAGTCCGTGCTGTCGGCAGCAAAAACAACCCTCGTGACGTTATACATCGGCCAGTGCCTCGACGTCGTCGGCAGCAGCCGCCATGGTGCGGCTACGTTCGCAGATGAGTGGTTCCATGGCATCCCACCACTGCCGAAGCGTGGTGTCGCCGCGACTCAGACGAGTCATGGCCCACCAACCGGAGGCTCCGTCGACGGTCCACGTGATAGTCACGACGTTCGGTTCGTACTCGGACCACAACGGCGGACTGACAAGTATGTTGTCGAGGGTCAGGCTGCGTCGCCGGGCGTTCGGCAGGTAGCCGGCACGCCATTCGTCGACGAACTTCTGCCCGCATCCGGGATTCGTGACGATCCGGTCGATCACGTAGAGAGTCTCACCTGCCATGTGCGCAGGCTACGTTCCGTCTAAGTCTCTGCGGTACTACCGATCTCACGCAGCGGGAGGTTGTTCGGAAGCGGAAGGGGAGTGCGCCGGTCGGAGCCCCAGCCACCCCACCAGTCCCACCAGAACGAAGGCAACGCCCGCGGTCGCGAACGTGACGGTGAAGGCAGATTCGCTTGGCATCGCCGGAACCCCTTCGGGGAGGTTCGCGATTGTCATCGACGCCAGAATCGTTGTCACTACTGCGCTGCCGATGGCGCTGCCGGTGGAACGTGAGATCGAGTTGATGCCGTTGGCGATGCCGCTCTGATGATGCGGGACGTTGGACATGATGATGGCGGGCATGGCTGCATAGCCGAGGCTCAGGGCGGCGCCGATCACCATGCCCGCACCGATGACCGACGCGGTGTGGGTGTGGTCGAACGCGAGCCACGCAAACGGCACCGCGCCCAGGATCGCAGTGAGTCCCAGAACGAATCGCGGCCCACGCAGCCTGATGAGACGACCGCCGATCGGGGCGGCGATCAGCGAAACTATCGCGCCAGGCAGCAGGAATTCGACCGACGCACGCAGAATGCTCGCGTCGAAGCCGTATCCAGTGAGATCGCGGGGAAGTTGTGCGAGATACGAGATCCCGAGGAAGTTCGCGAACATGCCGAAGCCCACCACGACGCCGGCAAGATTTGCCATCATCACCGGGCGGTGGACGAACATCCGCATGTCGACAAGCGGTTCGTCGACGATCTTCTCGATCCATACCCAGACTGCGAACATCACGATCGAGGCCACGAAAACACCGACGGTCAAGGGCGACAACCACCCCCATTGGTGGCCTTGAGAAATCGCCAGAAGAAGCAGAAGTAGTGCCGCGCCCAGACTCAGCGCACCGATGAGGTCCACGCGCCCACCGCTTTTGTGCGTGGTGGGCGGGACCAGCGTGGCGACGGCAATCAAGGCCAGCACTGCGAATCCGGTGGCCATCCAGAAGGCGTTGCGGTAGTCGGCATCCGGAGCCGATGTGAGCAGACCGGTGGCCACGAGGGCGAGTCCGCTGCCGAATGCGAGAGTTCCGCTGACCAGGGCCATGGCGCCGGGAAGCTTCTGTGGTCGTATCTCTTCGCGCAAGACCGAGAGTGCGAGAGGGAAGATCGCGGTGGCTGTTCCCTGGAGTACACGGCCGAGGATCAGCAGTGGCAGATTGTGTGCCAATGCCGCGACAATCGAACCGATCACCATGACGACGAGGACGCCGACCAAGGTGCGCTTCTTGCCGTGCTGATCGCCGTAGCGTCCCAGCAGGGGAGTGAAGACGGCAGCGGAAAGCAGGGTCGCCGTCGTCACCCAACTGACGCCGGCGGACGAGGCTCCGAGGTCGGACTGAATCCGTCCCAGGATCGGAACCGGCAGCGTCTGCATCATCGAGACGATCATCGCTGCCAGGCTCAAAGCGCCGATGATCACGGCCTCCCGGCGCGGCGATCTTGCTACGGACTGGTCCGGGGAATCGGTGGCAGTTGGCGTAGCGCTGGGGCTCGCGGCACTGCTCGTCGTAACTGTGTTCGTCAACGGGTCCTTCTCGGGAACAACAAGAGAAAATGCTTAATGTGGCGAAGTAATTTTCCCTGGATGGTAAGTCCGCGAGATCGATCCCGTCAATGCTGGTCAGCGACCGAGTGGGACATGCCCTGTGAATTCGTTCTAGAAGGGGTATACCGGGAGTGCACTTTGCGCCGTCACCCATTGTGTTTCCGTGAAGGCATCGAGGTTTGCACCGATACCGCCGACACGGCCGCCGTTACCCGAAGACGCCATGCCGCCGAACGGGATGACGGCTTCGTCGCCGACCGTCTGATCGTTGATGTGGACCAGGCCGGTGGGAATCTGTTGGGCGAGTTCGAGTCCGCGCATCGCGTCGGAGGTCAGAATGCCCAGCGACAACCCGTACTCGGAATCGTTGGCTATGGCGACGGCTTGTTCGACGGTGGCGAAGGAGGTCACCGGTGCGACCGGCCCGAAGACCTCGTCGGCGAAGGCAGGCGCGGTGAGTGGGGTGTCGGCCAGCACGGTGGGCCGGTAGAAGAGATCCTCGTAGGTGCCGCCGGCAGCCAGTTTTGCTCCGGCCGCGATGCTTCCGTTGACCAGAGAGTGGATGTGGTCGCGTTGTTTGGCGTCGATGATGGGTCCGAGTGCGACCTGACCGGTGAACGGGTCGCCTACCGGAAGCTTGTCGGCGTGTTCGGCAAGGAGTGCGGTGTAGTCGGCGGCGATACTTTCGTGGACCAGTTGGCGGCCGGTGGTCATGCAGATCTGTCCCTGGTGCATGAACGATCCGAAAGCGCCGACAGATGCGGCCTTTTCGAGGTCGACGTCATCCATGACGATCAGCGCATTGTTGCCGCCGAGTTCAAGATGAGCGCGCTTGAGATGGCGGCCCGCCAGTTCGCCGACCGCGCGTCCAGCTCGGGTCGACCCGGTGAATGCGATGACGCGAACGCTCGGATGAACCACGATTGCCTCACCGGCGTCAGCGCCGCCCGGCAGCATGCTGAACACTCCGGCGGGCAAGCCTGCTTCTTCGAAGATGCGAGCGAGAACCACACCGCCGCAGATCGCCGTGCGCGGGTCAGGCTTGAGAATCACCGAATTGCCCAGCGCCAGTGCGGGAGCGACTGCACGGATCGACAAAATGATGGGGAAGTTGAACGGCGCGATGACGCCGACGGTTCCGACGGGTACGCGACGAGAGAAGCTCAGCCGAGGTTGCTCCGAGCGCAGAACCTCTCCGACAGGGTGTGCGGCCAAAGCTGCTGCGTTGTAGCACTCTTCGGCAGCGGTATGGGTTTCCAGCCCGGCCTTGGCCGGGATGCTGCCGGCCTCGCGGATTACCCATTCGCCGATTTCGTCGGCGTACTGCTCGAACAGTTGACCGGCGCGGCGTAGAACGGCGGCTCGTTCGGTATATGGCCTTGCTGCCCAATCCTTCTGAGCTGCAGTAGCTTTTGTTGCAGCGGCTGCCACGTCGTCGGGTGTTGCCATGCCGACTGTCGTCAACTGCTTGCCGGTGGCCGGCTCGACGACAATACGATCGTCAGCGCTACCGCGAACCCATTCGCCGTCGAAGATCTTCGATTCCCACACAGGGTCGCTCAGCAAACGCGTCATGGCTGCTCCTCGGTAAAGGGATGCAACCGCGCGCCGCATCACATGGTTGCCCACCACGTTGCTCTGTGAGGGGGTCGATCGCCATCACACTTTCACTCAGTGAAAGACGGATTCATGGCGTCCTTGAGTGCTTGGATCAGATCGGCGAACTCGGCGGAGTGGGTAGCGCCGCTGCGGGTCACTCCCGAGACGGGAATTCGCAAGCGGCCGTGCGATTCTCGCATGAAGCTGATTCCGGCGCGTGGAGATTCGCCTGCGGTGATCGAATAGAGCAGGGTCCAGGCGCGCGGGTTGGTGATCACGTCCAGCGTGGCTGTGTGATCGCTCGGAATTGCGGGGCCCAGTTGGACGCGTCGATCGATCTCGCGGAATGCGTCCTCGACGACTTTGTGAATGAGCACCTGACTTTGGCGCGGCGGCAGGAGCAGGGGATATGCGGCCAGATCATTGAGGTCGACGCTTTGCTGGCCGGCTAGGGGGTGTCGGCTCGACATGACGACCAGCAGATCTTCGACGCCGAGGTCCAAGGGTTCGAGTCCGGGGCGGTCGACGCCGCCGCGAATCAGGGCGATGTCCGCGTCACCGGAGGCCACAGCATCCATGCGGTGGGCAAAGCTCTTGATGACGAACTCGACGTCCAGGTCCGGATGAAGTTCGCGCACGTGTGCGATGGCGTCCAGCGTCTGAGCGGCAAAGCTCATGTTTCCGGTGATTCGGATCCGGGCTCTCGGGTCTCGTGCGACGGAGTACGCCATCGTTTCGAGACTGAGGACTTGCTGCGCGATGGGCACCAGTCGCGATCCTGCCGGGGCCAGGCGAACCGCCCGGGTCGAGCGCTCGAAGAGTGTCGCCCCGAGCTCCTTCTCCAGTCGTGCGACCTGATGGCTGATCGCCGACTGCGAGATGAAGCAGCGTTCGGCAGCGCGACTGAAGCTCAGTTCCTCGCTCACGACGAGAAAGTACTTGAGTTGGCGGAAGTCCATGAGGACAGCTTACTTATGAGCAATCGAGATAACAGTCTTGCGAATACTCCAGCTAGCTGGACCCGACCCATGATCAGTCCATACCGTAATAGTCATACTTTCAATTTGGTTGAGGAGTTCGTTGTGGATAGAACAGCTGCGGGTCGCGCCGACATCGACGCGACTGGACACGAGAAGACTCAGGTTGTGATCGTCGGTTCGGGATTCGGAGCCCTCGCCGCGGCCAAGACCCTCGCGAAGTCCAAGACGCCGTTCGTTCTCATCTCCGCCACCACCGAGCACCTCTTCCAGCCGTTGCTCTACCAGGTGGCGACGGGTGTCCTGTCGGCCGGCGAAGTTGCTCCGCCCATCCGCACGATCCTGCAGAAGTACCCCAACGCCGACGTCCGCCTCGGCCGCGTCGTCGAGGTCAACGCCGAAGAGAACACCGTCGTCTACGAAGCCTCGGGCACCCGCCACACGCTCGGGTACCGCTCGCTCATCGCAGCCACCGGTGCCACGCAGGCGTACTTCGGTCATGACGAGTTCGAAAAGGTCACCTACAAGCTCAAGACAGTTGAGGACGCCGAGGTACTGCGTAAGCAGATCCTGCGTTGCTTCGAGGAAGCGCACACCACCAACGACGCGCTGGTTCGCCGTAACCTGCTGAGCTTCGTTGTCGTGGGTGCCGGCGCGACCGGCGTCGAGCTCGCCGGACAGATCAAGGAACTGGCGCGTCGCTACTTTGCGAAGGCCATCAACAACATCAGTGCCGACGAGGTCACGGTCACCATGGTCGAGGGCGCCGGCGTTGCGCTTCCGGCCTTCGGCGGCAAGCTCAGTGAGTACACGCAGGCCTCGCTCGAGAAGTCGGGTGTCGAGGTAGTCCTCAACACCATGGTCACCGCCATCGACGAGCATGGTGTCACCGTCTCTTCGGCAAAGACCAAGGAAGAGAAGCGCATCGACGCCGAGACCGTCATCTGGTCGGCCGGTGTACGCGCCAACGACTTCGCCGCAGTGCTCGGAGAGGCAACCGGTTGTGAGAGTGACCGCGCAGGTCGTCTGCTCATCAATCCGGACTTGACCGTCGGCGGGTTTGCCAACGTCTTTGCCATCGGCGACATGACTTCGCTGAACGGTCTGCCGGGTCAGTCGCCCGTTGCAATGCAGGGTGGCCGTCACGCCGCGAAGACTGTGAACGGAAAGGTCAAGGCCGGAACGCCTTTCAAGTACTTCGACAAGGGCAGCATGTCGATCATCAGCCGATTCAGCGCTGTATGTCGCGTCCGCAAGGTCGAGTTCAAGGGCACGATCGCCTGGTTCATGTGGCTGGCCGTGCACGTGATGTATCTGGTGGGCTTCCGCAACCGGTACGTCGCTGTGATGTCGTGGTTCGGTTCGTTCATCGGTCACCGTCGTCCGCACTTCCACTACGCGCAGGAACCGATGAAGATCGAGGCCGCGCCGCCGGTGACCGAACGCGAACCGGAATTGGCGCACTCCGCGTAGCTCCGCACCGCCTGAACACGTTTCGCCTGATGTCAGTCACAGTGGATTCTTAGTGGCACTGCCCTGTCACACTGTGTGAATGGCATCAGGCGACCGTTCGTTGATCGGCCGGGCATTTATCGTGCTCGGTGCCTTCGACGCGAAATCGCCGCGGTTGACGCAGTCGGAGATCAGTCGTCGCAGCGGTTTACCTCTGCCCACCGTTCATCGGCTGTGTGGGCAGTTGGTGGCTGAGGGCGCACTCGAGCGTCGGAGTGACGGCAAGTACCAGGTCGGAGTGCGGTTGTGGGAGATCGGCGCTCTTGCTCCCGGCGCTCACGGCCTGCGGCAGGTGGCGTTGCCGTTCCTCGAGGACCTGTACGAGGTCACCCGGGAGAATGTGCAGTTGGTCGTTCGTGAGGGTACCGAGGCTCTGTACCTCGAGCGCTTGTCCTCGCGTAGCGCTGTCACCGTTGTCGGTCGCGCCGGGGGAAGATTGCCGTTGCATGCGTCCAGCGGTGGACTGATTCTCCTCGCACACGGCGGAACCGAACTTCTCGACGACGTCCTCCATGCCGGTCTCGAGTCGTTCACTCCCAAAACCATTACGTCCGAGCGGATTTTGCGAGCAACTCTCGACGAGATCAGACGCACCGGATTTGTCGTCTGCCGTGAGTATCTGAACGTCGGAACCCTTGCCGTCGCCGCTCCGGTCCGCGAAGCCGGCGGCAATGTCGTCGCAGCGGTCTCGACAGTTGTTCCGGTGGAGCAGGATCCGGCTCCATTGCTGCCGGCCTTGGTCGCGGCCGCCCGTGGAATTTCACGCGGGCTTGGTGGCGGTGGACTTGGATAGCTCGTATTCGGTCTTTCACTGAGTGAAATTACAGCTGTTCAGGGGAGTGATCGTGGTCGATGGTGGTCTCAATCGTCACTTACCTCAGGAGTTCTCTGTATGTCTTCTTCGCGCACCCAGGTCGGAATCGTCGGTGGTGGTCCCGCCGGGTTGATGCTCTCGCATCTGTTGCATCTGAAGGGAATCGATTCGGTAGTCCTGGAATGTCGCACCCGTGAAGAGGTAGAAGGCACCATTCGTGCCGGCGTGCTCGAACAGAACACGGTTGATCTCATGGTCGAGACCGGACTCGGTGATCGACTGAAGCGGGAGGGCCTCGAACATCACGGAATCGAGCTGCGATTCGGCGGGCGAGGGCACCGAATTGCGTTCGACGAATTGACCGACGGGCGCGCCGTCACGGTGTATCCGCAGCACGAGGTGCTCAAGGATCTGATCGCGCGACGTCTCGCTGACGGCGGGGACATTCGGTTCGGAGTGTCCGACGCGAAAGTGCACGATCACGAGTCGGATCGCCCGAGCATCACTTTTGTCGACTCGGACGGAAACGACCAGAAGCTCGAGTGCGCCCTGGTGGCCGGTTGCGACGGATCACGTACGCAAACGCGAAAGCTGATTCCCGAACCGTCGATCCGAACGGATCATTTCCGCCAGTATCCCTTCGCGTGGTTCGGCATCCTGGCCGAGGCTCCGCCGTCATCGGAAGAATTGATCTACGCCAACCATGAGCGTGGGTTTGCACTGATCAGCACGCGGACGCCCGAGGTGCAGCGTCATTATCTTCAGGTCGATCCGGACGACTCCGTGGACAACTGGTCCGACGATAGAATCTGGGACGAGCTGCACATGCGCGTCGACGGCGAGGGCGCAGAGATCAAGGACGGCAGGATCTTTCAGAAATCGATCCTTCAGTTCCGCAGCTTCGTTTGTGAACCGATGCAGCACGGCAACCTGTTTCTTGCCGGCGATGCGGCGCACACCGTGCCGCCGACCGGTGCGAAGGGTATGAATCTCGCGATCGCCGACGTTTACGCTCTGGCGAAGGCAATGGACAGTTTCTTCACCGCGTCCGACCGAAAGATGTTGGACGGGTACACCGAAACGGTGCTGCCGCGTGTGTGGCGGACGCAGCACTTCTCGTGGTGGATGTCGTCGATGCTCCATCGCTTGCCGGACGACAGCGGTTTCGGGCATCGCCGTCAATTGGCCGAGTTGGACATGGTCACGCGTTCGGTCGCCGGACGAACGCTGATCGCCGAGAACTACGTCGGAACGCCCTTGATCTAGACAGCTGTCGCAGATTTGCGGTGCGTAATCAGTAGAGCGGGGTGCCTTGATGGTGTACCAGTTGCCATCCGATCGGGGGTGCGGCGCCACAGGGATGTGCGCCGCGCTCGACGCACGCCACGGAGTGAATCCCACTGTGTCAGGACGTATCCGTCGGCGATGATTCGACCGGTCAAGTTGTGAACTTCGATGCCGTCGCCGTCGATGGGTTCGTTTCGCAGTGATTCAACGGTCGACGGTAGGTCCCGGACGCTACCCGACGCACCTATCTCGGTGAAGACTTTGTGGGGTCATGAATGCTCCTCTGCCTACGCATTGGTCGGGCACGATGTCGATCGTGATCATCGCAGAGGTGGGTGTCGAGTTTCCAACATCCGTTCTCGGAGACTGTCGTAGATAGGTGCCGACCCTGCCGCGGTGGCGACGAATACCGCTGCCGCAGTGGCAGCGAGCATCGGAATTAGCGTCGACGTCACCGCTGTCATCTCGACCACGATCACGATGCCGGTGAACGGTGCGCGCACTACAGCGCCGAAGAAGGCAGCCATGCCGATGGTGGCCATGGTGACCGTGAGCCCGGCGTCCACTCCGGGCACGAAGCTCGACAGTCCGGTGAAGATCGACCCCCAGAGTGCGCCGAGTGCGAGTAGGGGAGCGAACAGTCCGCCGGGAGTTCCAGCGGCATACGAGAGCGGGCCAGTGAAGAACCGAACCGCCAAGTACAGCAGCAGGATCGGCAGTACGAAGGTCCTTCCGCCGACGATCATCTGTGCAAGAACGTCGCCGCCCCCACTGGCCAGCGGGTCGAGGAACAGCGTCAGGCCGATGGTGGCGCCGATCGTTGCGCCGATGACAGTCGGCGGGATCCTGTCGAGTCGTGCAACGGCGTCGAGTAGACCCAGAATCAAGCGGTTGTAGGCGATACCGAGTAGCCCCGTGAGGATTCCGAAGACGACAAACAGTGGCAAGAGTGCGAGTTGAGGCGTCGGGACGGTGCCGACCTCGAAATCGGGTTGGTCACCGATGACAAGTCGTGCACAGCCCACCGCGACCGAAACACCGAAAAGTGTTGGCAGCACGGTGCGCAGCCGAAATGAGTGCGTCACCTCCTCGCAGACGAACAGTGCCCCGGCGATCGGTGCGTTGAACGCGACGGCGAGTCCTGCTCCGGCCGTGGATGTTTGCAGCATGGCGACGTCCGGTTCGGCAAGGCGGGCCCGCCGTCCCGCTTCTGCCCCGATCGCCGCACCCATGTGTACGGTGGGGCCCTCGCGGCCGAGAACCAGGCCGGAGCCGATCGCCAAGAGGCCGCCGATGAATCTGGCAGGCACGAGATTGATTCCCGGCGGCTTCGCTTCGCCGCGGGACACCGCCTCGACGTGCTGGATGCCGCTTCCCTTTGCGAGGGGTACTCGTCTGACGATCAGTACGGCCAGCACGGTGCACAAGGCCACCAGGACGACGGGCACGAGCCACCCGACGTACGGAACGTGATGCGCCCAGTTCACGATCGTCCGACGGAGTTCGTCGGCCCTGATCAGACACCAGCGGAATGCACCGCCGACAAATCCGACCCCGACGCCCGCGACCGCAGCGAGTAGACACAGCAAACTCAGTCCGCGGTTGGAGTCACGCGGTTCGGTGCCGCCGTCGTCCTCGGTCATCGTGATCAGCCCTACCTGATGGTCACAACTCGCGACAGTGAATTGAGCTTCCTCACCTTGGACGGTAACCCATCCCGATACCCGCAGTGTCGGATCGAGGTTGTGCAGCCGAGTCACAATTCGACAAGCAGACTGATTCCGAGAACCGCCATCATCACGGCGATCAGAGCGTCGAGAATCCGCCAGGCGTTGGGTTTCGCAAAAAGCGGCGTCAGCAGGCGTGCGCCGTAACCGAGGGCGCTGAACCAGACCACACTCGCGGTGATGGCACCGGCCGCAAACCACCAACGTCCGATTTCGCCGCGACCGTTGGCAATTGAACCCATGAGCACCACGGTGTCGAGGTAAACGTGTGGATTGAGCCAGGTGAGGGCCAATGCCATCGTGACGGCGGTCAGCCTCGAACCGTTGCCGTGCTGATCCGGTGCCAGCGTCTGGGGTCGAAGCGCCCGCTTGGCGGCGAAGATTGCATAGCTGAGGAGGAAGACCGCACCGGCGATACGAACGAACGTGATCAGCGACGGTGCGTGTTCGAGGAGGGTCCCGATTCCGCTGATGCCTGCAAGGATCAGAATTGCGTCTGACAACGCGCACACTGCGACGATCGGGAGTACGTGCGATCGCGTCAGACCTTGGCGAAGAACAAACGCATTCTGGGCGCCGATTGCGACGATCAATGACAGTCCGATTCCGAAACCGACGAGGGCCGACGCAGGGTCGTTGGTGCTGAGCATGTTGTCGAGCCTGCCGCGCAGATTTCATTCAGTCCAGCTAATGATTCTTAGGACACATCAGAGTAGCTTCAGATTATGTTGGATTTCGAGCAACTGAGGGCATTGCACGCCGCGGTCGACGAGGGAACCTTCGAGGCGGCGGCGCGGAAGCTACACATCACGCCTTCGGCGGTCAGCCAACGAATCAAAGCTCTCGAGACGTCGGTTGGCCGGATCCTGGTGCAGCGCACCAAACCCATCCAGGTCACCGATTCCGGGAGGGAAGTCCTGCGTCTTGCCCGTCAGATAGACGCACTGTCGCGTGACACCGTGCGAGAACTCGGTTTGGAAAACGGTTCGAACACCTTCGCCCGCGTCTCGATCGCGGTCAATGCCGATTCGCTGTCCACTTGGGTTCTCAGGGCCCTCGCGGAGTTCACGCAAGAAGTCAGTTTCGATTTTCATCTCGACGATCAAGACCACACCACCGAACTGCTGCGCGACGGTTCGGTCATGGCTGCTGTCACGTCTGTTGCGTCACCGATTCAAGGGTGTACCTCCAGTCGGTTGGGCAACATGCGGTATCGGCCGATGGCGAGCGCAGAGTTCTGCCGTCGCTGGTTCGCAGATGGTGTTACGGCCGAATCTCTTTCGGAGGCGCCGCTGGTGGTGTTCAATCGCAAGGATCTGCTGCAGGATCGGTACCTCGATCAAAAGGTCGGCCATCCGGCAGATCCGCCTCGCCATCTTGTTCCGTCATCGGCAGACTTCGCGGACGCCGTCAGGCGGGGATACGGGTGGGGGTTGATACCGGACCTGCAGTGCGGCGAGGACGATCGCGGCGGGTTGTTGATCGGATTCGATCCGGACTTCGTGGACGACGTTCCGCTGTACTGGCAGCAGTGGAAACTGTCGTCACCCGTCTTGCGCCGGATCTCCGAGGTGGTGACCCGACGCGCTCACGAGGTGTTGCATCAGCCTTCGAGCTGATGGCACCGCACGTACGGTGTTGTGCTCAGGGAACAAAGAACCTGGATAAGTTGATCCCCTGAGACCGTTTCTTCGGCCACAGGACGCCGATAGTGTTTTGAGTCACACACGAATGAAAGGTGCTGACTCTCGTGGCGGACATCGGATATCTGGCTTGGGATCTTGCGGAGAAGTACGGGAAGAAGCCGTGCCTGCGGGACGACCACGTCGAACTCACGTATGAAGAGTTCGCAGATCGTACGGAAGCTGTTGCCGCGCAATTGGCCGGACTCGGAATCGGACTCGGTGACGTGGTGGCGATCATGCTGCCCAATCGCGTCGAGTTGCTGATCGCGATCATGGCTGCCTGGCGCATCGGTGCTGCAGCTACACCCATCAATCCGATGTTCACCGCGAACGAAGCGGATTACCAGATCGCGGACTCCGGGGCCGAGTTGGTCATCACCGCTACTGCCGATGCGCCCTCGGGCGGCCGTGCGGTGTTGGTCGTCGACGATCTGGCGACAGTGCCGCCGACCGATCCCCGACCCGGAATCGATGTTGCAGCAGACGATCTGGCGTTGCTCATCTACACCAGCGGCTCCACTGGACGGCCCAAGGGAGTGATGCTCACGCATTCCAACCTGCAGTTCATGGCTTCGTCGATGGGCAAGAACATCGGTGTTACCGGCGCGGATCACTGCCTGCTGATTCTGCCGTTGTTCCATGTCAACGCGATCTGCGTCAGCGTCCTGACGCCCTTGCGTGTCGGCGGACAGGTGAGTGTCACCGGGAAGTTCTCGGTTTCGAGATTCTTCGACGACGTTGCGCGGCTTCGCCCCACGTATTTCTCGGCGGTGCCGGCAATCTACGCGATGCTGACCTCGCAGCCGGAAGACGCCTCGATCAACACGTCGTCCTTGAGGTTTGCCGTGTGCGGTGCGGCGCCGATCAGCAAGGAACTCCTCGAACGCGCGGAGCAGCGTTTCGGTTTCGTGATCGTGGAGGGTTACGGACTCACCGAGGGGACCTGTGCGTCGGCCTGTAATCCTGTGGAGGGCCTGCGCAAACTGGGTACGGTCGGCCCGGCGTTGCCCGGCCAGCAGATTGCCATTCTTGCCGAGGACGGAACCTTTGCTCCCGTCGGAACTGCCGGAGAGGTGGTCATCAAGGGCGGCAACGTGATGCGTGGCTATCTGGGCAAGCCGGAGGAGACCGCGAAGACCGTCAAGGATGGTTGGTTGCATACCGGCGACGTCGGGGTCCTCGACGAAGACGGCTACCTGACCCTGGTCGATCGCATCAAGGACATGATCATCCGTGGGGGCGAGAACATCTACCCCAAGGAGATCGAAAATTCGCTCGCCACACATCCTTCCGTGCTCGAGGCCGCCGTCATCGGCGCTCCGCACCAGGTCTACGGAGAGGTGCCAGTTGCCTATGTCGTTGCCTACCCCGACGCGCCCGTCACCGAAGGCGAACTGCTCGAACATGTCACGGCCTTGCTCACCCGAGTAAAGGTGCCAGTGGCGATCTACGTCGTCGATACGCTTCCCCGAAACCCGGTGGGCAAGATCGACAAACCCGGAATGAGACGAGCTTTGAGCGCAACTCCCGCTCACTAGTCCCTTCCCCGTAATACCAGCACAACTCGACGACGTGCGTCGAGTCGATCCGTCATGCCCACATTCCGTATTTCAGGAGCACATCATGGGATTCAAAGAAGGAAACTTCCCTCCCGTCGATCCGGCAACCTTCATGGACAAGCCGTTTCTCGAGCGTCTGCGTGACATGTCCACGCACTGGGTGGATTACGGCTTCGGTACACCGAAGATGGTCCACACCGTCTACATCATGAAACTGTTCTTCCTCTACCTGGCAGCTGGAACAGCCGTTGCCACTTTGACTTCCGGCCTCTCGTGGTTCGACATCGGATCATGGTGGAACCAGCCGATCGTCTACCAGAAACTCATCATCTGGACGATGATGCTCGAAATCCTGGGCCTGGCAGGGTCTTGGGGTCCATTGGCCGGCCACTTCAAACCGATGACCGGTGGAGTTCTCTACTGGATCCGCCCCGGCACGATTCGCCTTCCACCGTGGCCGGGCAAGGTGCCGCTCACCTCGGGTGACACCCGCACGGTGTTCGACGTCTTCATCTACGTCGCCGTAGTCGCCAATCTTCTTGTTGCCGCGGTTCTTCCCGGCGTTCACACCGCAGGAATCGATTCGGCAATCGCCGACAATGCCGGACTGGTACGCCCGACGGTCTTGTACTCCTTCCTCGTGCTCGTGGTGATTCTCGGGTTGCGGGACAAGGTGCCCTTCATCGCTGCCCGTAGTGAGCAGTACCTGCCGGCGATCTTCTTCTTCACGTTCCTGCCCTTCGTCGACATGATTCTGGCGCTCAAACTGCTGATCGTCATGGTGTGGATCGGTGCCGGTGTCTCGAAGTTCGGCCGTCACTTCTCGCTGGTGGTCCCCCCGATGCTCAGCAATACGCCGTGGATCCCGTCGAAGAAGATCAAGCGTGCGCACTACCGGAATTTCCCGGAGGATCTGCGGCCCTCGCACCTCGGCGGCGGGGTCGCACACGTGGCCGGAACGATGGTCGAAATCGTCACTCCGTTGATACTGCTGTTCTCGACGAACAAGACACTCACCATCCTCGCCGTGATCCTCATGGTCGGATTCCATCTCTTCATCGCGTCGACCTTCCCGCTGGCCGTTCCGCTGGAATGGAATCTTCTGTTCGCTTACGCCTCGGTCTTCCTGTTCCTGGGCTTCCCGGCGTGGGACGGCTACGGCCTCGGCGCCATGTCTTCACCCTGGATCACAGCGGGAATTATTGCAGCCCTTGCCTTCTTCCCCATTCTCGGAAACCTTCGACCCGATCTGGTGTCGTTCCTGCCGTCGATGCGTCAGTACGCCGGCAACTGGGCATCCGCGACGTGGGCATTCGCGCCAGGCGCCGAAGCAAAGATCGACCAGTACATCAAGCGTCCGTCGCCGGATACGCGTAATCAGTTGATGACGATGTACCCCGAAGATGTGTCCGATGTAGTTCTGCATCAGCTGTTGGGTTGGCGTTCCATGCACAGCCAGGGGCGTGCACTGTTCTCACTGATGATCAGGCACCTCGGCGACGACATCAACACGTACTCGCTGCGGGAAGCCGAGTTCATGTGCAACTCCATCGTCGCCTTCAACTTCGGTGACGGGCACCTGCACGACGCGAAGTTGATTGCCGCCATTCAGCGTCGCTGCAATTTCGCGCCCGGCGAGTTCCTGGTGACCTGGATCGAATCGCAGCCCATCCACAAGGGAACGCAGGAGTACCAGGTGATCGACGCAGCTCTCGGCGTCATCGAACGAGGTACTTTCAAGGTCGCCGACGCAGTTGCCGAACAACCGTGGTTGCCGAACGGGCCCATTCCGTTCGACGTTCAGTGGACACTGGACGTACGGGCCGACCGCGCGGCAACAGATCCGCAGGTGGTCTCCGAACCGAAGATGCGTACGAGGGTCAGCGGTAGCGAGCAAGAGGTGAGTAAGTGACAAAGGCCGTAGTCGTCGGTAGCGGGCCCAATGGGCTCGCTGCCGCGGTACACCTCGCACGTAGCGGTGTGGACGTGCAGGTGCTCGAGGCCGCCGACCAGATCGGCGGAGGCACCCGCTCCGGTCCGATCGACGTGCCGGGGTTGATTCACGATCACTGCTCGGCATTTCACCCGATGGGTATCGGCTCGCCGTACCTGTCCAAGCTGGACCTCGAGCGATACGGGCTGATCTGGAGATGGGCAGAGGTGGACTGCGCGCATCCGCTCGACAACGGGGACGCCGGTGTTCTGTACCGCTCGCTGGAGCAGACGGCGGCGGGACTCGGCGCGGACGGACCTCGATGGCAACGGATGTTCGGTGACTTGTCGACGGGATTCGATGCATTGGCGTCCGACCTGATGCGCCCGATCGTCAATGGCCCGCGGCATCCGCTGCGGCTCGCAGCTTTCGGTCCGCGAGCGCTGCTTCCGGCAACCGTGACCGCGAAGTTGTGGAAGACCGACAAAGGGAAGGCGCTGTTCGGCGGGGTTGCCGCGCACGCCTTCTATCCACTCAACCGTCCGGCCACCTCGGCGGTGGGATTGATGATCACTGCTGCTGGTCACCGCTACGGTTGGCCGGTTGCCGAGGGAGGTTCGCGTTCGATCACCGACGCCATGGCCGCGATGCTCCTCGATCACGGAGGCAAGATCGACACCGGCATTCGGGTTCGCACGGCCTCCGAGATTCCGGACGCCGATGTTGTTCTGCTGGATGTCAATCCGGGGGGTGCGCTCGAAATACTGGGCGATCGACTCCCTGGCCGAGTGGCGAGAGCCTATCGAAAGTTCAAGCAGGCTCCCGGAGCGTTCAAGCTCGATTTTGCGATCGAAGGTCATGTGCCGTGGACCAATCCGGATTGCGCTCGGGCCGGAACTGTCCATCTGGCAGGTGGTTTCGACGAAATCGTGGCCGCTGAGCGTGAGACGAATTCAGGCCGCATGCCGGACCGGCCGTTCGTGCTCCTCGGTCAGCAATACCTGGCTGATCCCACCCGATCCGCCGGGAACGTTCATCCGCTGTACGCCTATGCGCACGTGCCACACGGATATGCCGGCGACGCTACAGAGGCGATCATTCGTCAGATCGAGAGGTTTGCGCCAGGATTCCGGGATCAGATCGTCGCGACATCGAGCAGTGGTACAGCTGACCTGGCACAAGACAATCCGAATCAGGTAGGCGGCGACATCATCGGAGGTGCCAACACCGAACTGCAGGTTGTCTTGCGTCCGCGCGTCGCAGTCGATCCGTACAGCACGGGGATCGCGGGCACTTACCTGTGCTCGGCCTCGACCCCGCCGGGTGCCGGAGCACATGGAATGTGCGGGTACAACGCGGCCGAATCGGCTCTGAAGTACCTGCGACGAAAGGGTGCGGAAGTTCTGTGAGTAGTCCATCGCACAAGGAGCGAGGCGCCGGCGCGATGCGGCGTCTCGCCCGAGTGCCTGCAGCCGCGGAGCCGGAAGTGCTTGCGGTGGTTGCCGAGTTGGCCCGACGACTCGACGAGCGCAGTGCCGACATCGCGCGTGAGATGGCCTTCATGATGGCTCACGAAATCGACCAATTGGATGCAGACGCCAAATTGCTCGAAATGCTCGAGGCCAGCGTGCAGGGAAACATCACGACGATCATCCACGTATTGGCCAACGACATTCCGATCGACCATCTCCAACCGACTACTGCCGCAGTGGAATACGCTCTGCGTCTGGCGCAGCGGGACGTTCCGTCCAACTCTCTCGTTCGGGCCTACCACATGGGCCAAGGCGATCTGATGCGGATCTGTCACGACGAAATCAGCACACTGGATATTCCGGCGCGACTCACTTTGGCTGTCCTGAAACACACTTCGGATGTGGTCTACAGCTACATCGACTGGATCACGCTCTACGTCTTCGACGCGTACGAGCGGGAACGCAGTCGATGGATGGCAGCGCAGGGAAACCTCCATTCGGCCGCGATCCACGCCCTCCTGTCCGGCACCAACGCAGATACCGCTGCTTTCGAAGCTGAGACCGGATACCGACTCGGTCAGAACCACGTCGCCCTGGTGGTTTGGTCGACGTGGGATGCGGACGTCATGGGCATCAACACGCTCGATCGACTCGTACGTGATCTCGGCGCAGCGGCGGGAGCGGACAAGCCGCCGATCATCACTGCCATCGATCGACGCACGGTGTGGGCGTGGCTGCCGTTCGGTCGCCGGGTGCCCGCGCCGGATCCGGAGGTTCTCGCGGCGGCAGTGCCGTTGGACGGCGGGGCGCGGGTGGCAATCGGACTGCCAGGGTCAGGGGTCGAAGGTTTCAAGCGATCTCACGAACAGGCAACCGCCGCCTATTCGGTTGCTGCCGTGCCGGATACGCCGCAACGGCCGGTGGTGAGCTTCGGGGACCGCGGCGTCGCTGTGGTTTCACTTCTGTCCGAGAACATCGATTCTACGAAGTCATGGGTCTGGGAGGTGCTAGGCCCGTTGGCGGACGATACGCCTTCTGCTGCATCCTTGCGGACGACGTTGAGTGTGTACTTCGCCCACGGAGAAAGCCATCTGCACACTGCCAATCACATGAATCTGCACCGGAATACCGTGAAGTATCGCATCAACAAGGCGCTCGGGGATCCAGTCGCTGCCGGCCGAGACAAGTTGGATCTCGCTCTGGCCCTGCAGGTTTGTGAGTTGTTGGGTAGATCGGTCTTGCGCCCCGCCAAAACGTCGTGAGTTGTGGACGCGACACGGCCTGTGGGCTCCGTATCGGGGTTTGATGACCGATGCGGAGCCTGGCCGTGTTCTGTTGTGCCTGAGGTTCTTCTCAGGTTTTGAAGGTGGTGTTCGCGGGCCGCGGGTGCTGGCCGGGGTCGATCGAGGGTGGTGGGATGAACCACGGTTTGTTGTCGGTGCCTATTCGGATTTCCCATTTCCCGACGAACCCGGATTTCCGGTGCATCAACCGGTGATGTGAACGGCACAGCAGGACAAGGTTGTTCATCACCGTCGGGCCGCCGTTGGCCCAGTGCCGAATATGGTGCGCATCCGTCCACGCGGGCTCGCACGCGCAGCCCGGGAACGCGCACCCCTTGTCTCGGGCGATCAACGCCACTCGCTGCTCCGCGGTGACCAACCGTTTCCCGGGTTTCGCATCCAAAGGCGCGCCGTGACCGTCGAGCAGCACCGTGGACAGGAAACAATCACACCCGAGAAGCCTTGTCTGCGAAACCGACAGCGGCCCCAGCCAGGGCATGTGCCCGACATCAAGATCCGACACAGCCACAGCACCACCATCGGGCGAGGGTGCGGCGGCGCAGTCCCGGTGCTCGGCGAGATCACGAGCGTTGATGTGCACGTTCACGTGCGGACGCTGCCCACCGTCGGTGCCAGTCTTGGCGGAATCGAGGTAACGCCGGATCAGTTCCGTGAACCCATCCGCAGTCCGCTTCGCCGCCGACCGAGAATCCGGGGTTCCATCCGGTGCCGGGGTCGGCATCGTCAGATTCGACAACGCCGACAACAACATTTCCCCGGTGAGGGCGTCGAAATCACCGCGCACCACCACCCGACCATTCAACGTCGACGCGATCCGCAACTCGTTCCGATCCACATCCTCGGCGGGCGGAATCTCATCGGACTCGAACACTCGCTCCAAGGTCGCGATGACGTTCCGTACTTTCGTGGTCGTGGCCTCCACGCCCGACGCAGCAGCCAACAACAAGTCGATACAGCGAGGGAGCGCCTCCTCCGGCATGCCCTTCGGCGGTGATTCGCAGAACGCCACGATCAACACTGCATGATCGAACGAGCAGTCCCCGTCATCGAATCTGGCCGCCACTGCCGGAAACGGGCGTAGCGCTGCACCGAGGGCGGCGATCTTCTTCCCGTCCCGGACCTGCAGCATCGTGTTTGCCGCCAACCACGCACCGACACCGCGGCTGGCGATCACCTGATCATCGGGACGCATCGACAACTCGTCCACCACCGCCACCCGCACAGCCTCGAGACGCAGAATCTCCGAACTCGCCTCGATAGCGACGGCCCGCAGCTCCGCCGTGGTCAGCTGCCACAGACGTCCGCGCAAGCCCACCGCAGAACCACAAACGACGTCAGATGATGTGTTGATACTCATTGAATCCCCCGATCCCCACCTCAAACCATATTCGAATATGTGTTCGAGTCAAGAGCTAATTCACTAAAGAATCGGCCTGACTCTGCGATGTCAGCGGGTTGTCATACTGTGGTCGAGTGACTTCGCCGTGGACAGCTGGGCAGGTGGCGTCGGTAGCTCCCGACGCCGCATCGCTGGCCGCTGCGCGCAAGTTGGCTGGTTCGTGGAGCCATGCCGGAAGTAGCGGTCTCGCGCTCTGGGGGCTGTGTCAGGGCAGCGGCTCGAAGCCGTATCAAGCAGTGGTTGACCTGCGGGGCCCTGCATACAAGTGCTCGTGCCCCAGTCGAAAGTTTCCGTGCAAACATGCTCTGGGGCTGCTGGTGGAATGGTCGGAAGGGCGTGTGCCGTCGACGGACGAGCCGGCCGACTTCGCGGCAGAGTGGTTGTCGCGCCGCGAGGAGAAGGCCGAGAACACCGGCGAAAGCGGCGACGAGGCGCCCAAGAAGTCTCCCGACCCGGCGACAGCGCAGAAGCGCGCCGACCGCGTTGCGGGCGGGCTCGTCGAATTGGACCTGTGGATCACCGATCAGATCCGCAGTGGTCTGGCAGCGATGGACACATCCTGGGCGGGCTTCGACGCGGTAGCCGCTCGAATGGTGGATGCTCAGGCGCCCGGTATTGCAGGCACGCTTCGAGCATTGGCGGGAATCGTTGCGTCTACGGAGAACTGGCCCGAGAAGGTCCTCGACGAGTTGGCTCGGTTGCACCTGCTGGTCGCTGCGCATCAGAAGCTGTCCGAGTTGCCGGAAGATCTTGCCCATTCGGTGAAAGCGCACGTCGGCTATCCCGTCTCAACCGAGAGTGTGATGGAATCGATTCCGGTGAAAGAGAACTGGATGATTCTCGGTTCCGGGATCACCGAGGAGAAGCGACTGTTCACCCGAACCGTGTGGATGCTCGGCAGGAATTCGAAACGGTGGGCCATGCTGCTCGACTTCTCCCACGGGTCACCCAACTTTGCCACCGAAACGCCGCCAGTCGGGTTTCTGCTCAATGCCGATGTTCATTTCTATCCCGGTGCCGCGGCATTGCGGGCGCGGATGGGGGCAACGCACGGTGAACCGGAGCCCTTCACAACCATGCCGTTCGGAAGCATCGACGCTGCGTTGCAGCAGTTTACCGATGCCCTCGCCGCAGATCCCTGGTTGCGCTCGTGGCCGGCAGTGATCAGTTCGGTGGTCCCGTCGTTCGTCGACGGTTCCTGGTTTCTCGTCGACGAATCAGGCACAGCGCTTCGGGCAGAAGGTGATTCGGATCTTCTGTGGAAGTTGCTCGGTATTTCCGGCGGTTACCCGGTCACGGTCTGCGGAACGTGGAATGCGCTGGCTCTTGCTCCGATCTCGGTTTTCACGGGAGGGCAGGTGATCGTGCTGTGAGCACTTTGATCTCGGCTGCTCTTCTCGGGACTGCCAGAACCTCGACAACATTCGAGGAGCTGCCGGCCGAAGTGCGGGGCCACGCCCGCGAACTCGACGGCGATCCTGCCGAGATGCTTCTCGCAGCAGCAGCGTTGGAGAGGGCGTACCGCCGTGGCGGTGCGGGCTCCACCACGGCGGCCGTGCCGACACCTGCTCCAGACGATGTGCGATTCACGCTGCCGGAATCCTCATCGGCGCACCTGCTGTCGATGCTCGCGGCCAAAGCGACCTTGCTCGACGAGTGGTTCGCAGTCGCGTTGGAGCGCAACTACCGTGCGCCTGATCATCTGGTCGCCGAGTTGCTTTCCTTTGCACGTGCGAGCGAAGCTCACCGGGAGAGCATCCTGCAGATCGTCGGCGAGCGTGGCCGATGGCTAGCCGCGCAAAACCCCGAGTGGAGCAAGCTCGTCCGAACCAGGGATGCAAATCCGGATGTCTGGCGTCACGGAAGTTCGTCCCAGCGCACGCAGTGGCTGATAGACACTCGCCGAACAGATCCCGCGCTGGCACTGGCCGAACTCAGAAAATCGTGGGGCACCGAGCGGGGCGAACAGAAGGCTGCATTTGTCTCGACTCTGGCAATCGGATCGAGCGCCGACGATCAACCATTGTTGGAGGAAGCCCTCGACGACCGTCGCAAGGACGTGCGACGCGCAGCAGCGGAGGTGCTCGGACGTATTCCCGAATCGGAGTTCGGGGAGCGAATGGCTGCGCGGGTTCAGAAATGGGCGCGGGTGGAGCGGAAACTGCTTCGATCCACGTTGGTCATCCTGCCGCCTGAGGAAGTCGATGCGGCGTCGAGGCGAGACGGCATCGAAGATCGGCCGAATCCACACACCGACTATCGTGCCGAGTATGTGCGTCAGGCGATCAGTTCTGCACCGTTGTCTCTGTGGAACAACATGATCGGTGAACCCGGCAAGGTCATGGGGATGAGCGTTGACGAAGGCTGGGAGCCGATCCTTCACGACGCTTGGTCCACCGCTGCAGTCGCGCAGAACAATGCGGAATGGGCGCTGGAACTCTTTCGCATACGCGGCACGGCCACCGATCGACGCCTACTCCCGTTGGTGCCGGCCAAGGCGTTGGCTGACCTGTTGAGGTCTGGAAACGGCGACGCCAATGTTCTGCACCCGGGCCGGGCAGCGATCTACGACGCTCTGCCAGGTCCATGGCCAGACGACATCACCCGGGCAGTCGTGGCCCAGTGGGAACGAGTTGCGGCCAGACGTGCCGATGGGGGCGCCAAGGCCGGCGAATTCTCGCGCTACAAATACAGCGCATCGCTACGCCTAGCCGAGAGTCGATTTCCCTACAGCGCAGTAACTTTGCTCGATCGGGCTGCGGAGCGTGCACGTGACCCGGACTGGCGTCAGACCTTCGCCAGAACTGCCAGCGCCATCACCCACCGCAAGACCCTGCTCGAGGAGCTCACATGACTGACAGCGTAACCGTGCCCACCACAGAACCGGCAAAGCTGATGCGGCCCCACGCGGAGCAGGAGTACGCACTCGAACTCGAAGCACTGGCCGCGCAGGACACCCGCCCGCGTCCACCGTCGTGGAACTTGTCGCCCTGGGCCGTGGTTACGTATCTGTTGGGTGGCACTCTCGACGACGGAACGGTCATTTCACCGAAGTACGTCGGTCCACGGCGGTTGATGGAAGTGGCCGTCGCAACCCTTGCCACCGACCGGGCGCTACTGCTGTTGGGCGTGCCGGGTACAGCCAAGACCTGGGTCTCCGAACACCTTTCGGCTGCAATCTCGGGTGCGTCGACGCTCCTGGTTCAAGGCACGTCGGGTACGCCCGAGGAAGCTATCCGCTACGGCTGGAACTACGCACGCCTTCTCTCGGAGGGGCCGACCGCCGGTGCGCTGGTGCCGTCACCTGTGATGACCGCGATGGAAACCGGGAAGATCGCCCGCGTCGAAGAGTTGACGCGTATTCCGGCCGACGTGCAGGACGCCCTCATCACCATTCTCTCCGAGAAGACGTTGCCGGTGCCGGAACTGGGCATCGAGGTGCAGGCAGCCAAGGGCTTCAATCTGATCGCTACCGCCAACGATCGCGATCGCGGTGTCAACGATCTGTCGTCCGCACTACGTCGACGGTTCAACACAGTTGTTCTCCCGTTGCCGGCCAGCGAGGAGGACGAGGTGGCTATCGTGGCACGCCGAGTCGAACAGTTGGGCGCAGCACTGGAATTGCCGACAACCCCCGCAGCAGCCGAGGAAATTCGCCGGGTCGTCACCGTGTTCCGGGAACTGCGATCAGGCACGACCACCGACGGCCGCACCAAGTTGAAGTCCCCGTCCGGAACTCTGTCGACGGCGGAGGCGATCTCGGTGGTCACCAACGGTTTGGCGTTGTCTGCGCATTTCGGGGACGGCGTACTTCGGGCATCCGACGTCGCTGCCGGAATCCTGGGTTCGGTGATCAAGGATCCGATCGCAGACAAGGTTGTGTGGAACGAGTACCTCGAGGCAGTAGTGCGTGAACGCGGCGAGTGGTCCGACTTCTACCGGGCGTGCCGCGAGGTCACCGGGTGACCATCGTGATTCCGGACCTGCGTGTCCGGGTCTTCGGTATCCGTCACCACGGCCCGGGATCTGCTCGTTCGGTTCGGCAGGGCCTGGAAGAGTTTTCCCCCGACGTGGTCCTGATCGAAGGTCCTTCGGATGCAGACCCGTTGGTGATGCTGGCGGCATCGGAGTCGATGGAACCGCCGATTGCGTTGCTCGCGTACGCTACTGGCGAACCGTCGAAGGCGGCCTTCTGGCCGTTTGCGGTGTTCTCACCTGAATGGCAAGCGCTGCAGTGGGCTGCGAAGAACGGTGTGCAGGCAAGGTTCTGCGATCTGCCCGCGTTCAACGTGTTGGCGGATCAGGGGATTCGTACTGTCCGCGAGGGCGATCCTCTGTCTGAACTGGCCGCGGCCGCGGGTTTCGACGACACCGAACGCTGGTGGGATTCGGTGATCGAATCAAGCTCGGGCGCAGATTCTTTCGATGCGATCACCGAGGCGATGGAGGCGCTGCGTGAGACAGCGCCGATCGACGAGGAGACAGCGCATCGCGAAGCGTATATGCGGCAGGTGCTGCGAAAGACGTTGAAGGATGGCGCCGAGCGGGTAGCGGTCGTCTGCGGAGCTTGGCACGCGCCGGCGTTGGTCGGAGCCCTGGGGCCTGCGGCTCCCGACGCCCGCATTCTCAAGGGGATGTCCAAGGTCAAGACCTCGCTGACCTGGGTTCCCTGGACACATTCACGCCTGGCGTCGGCATCGGGTTACGGAGCCGGAATCACCTCGCCGGGCTGGTATCACCATCTGTTCACCGCGAACGACAAGACGATCACGCGGTGGCTCACCAAAGTTGCGAGGGTGCTCAGGGACGAGGACCTTCCCATCTCGAGTGCTCACGTCATCGAAGCTGTCCGATTGGCAGATACGTTGGCTGCACTGCGTTCTCGCCCGCTGGCCGGATTGTCGGAAGTTACCGAGGCTACGAGGTCGGTGATGTGCGACGGAAACGACGTTCTTCTGGATCTGATCACACGAAGACTCGTTGTGGGCGAAGCCCTGGGCACGGTGCCCGAAGAAACTCCGACGGTTCCGCTCGAAGCAGACCTGCGAGCACGTTCGAAGACTTTGCGGCTCAAACAACAAGCGGGAGCCAAGAATCTCGATCTGGACCTGCGACGCTATATCGACGTCGAGCGTTCCCAGTTCCTGCACAGACTGGGGATCCTCGAGATCGATTGGGGAACCCCGGCCGACAGTGAGGTCCGTTCCACCGGAACTTTCCGAGAGACTTGGGCGCTGCAATGGAAGCCCGAATTCTCGGTCTCGGTGATCGAGGCGTCGCTGTGGGGTACGACGGTGGCCGCAGCGGCGGCATCACGTGTCGTCTCGAAGATCAACGAGCCGGACATCACTCTCGCGTCACTGATCGGACTACTGGAGAACTCACTGCTCGCAAACCTCCCGGCAGCTTTGTCTGCGGTTTTGGAGAGTGTGAAAACAGTTGCGGCACTAGACCATGACGTGTCACATCTGATGGCGGCGCTACCGACGCTGACCCGAACGCTGCGATACGGCGATGTGCGCGGAACCGATGTGACGGCGTTGATCGACGTCGCCGACAGCTTGTTGATCCGGATCTGCACCGGCCTCGCAGTCGCCGTCACCGGACTGGACGATCCCAGCGCCGAGGAGTTTCGCGATCACCTCGACAAGGTTCACTCGGCAGTCATGGTCCGTGACGATCGCGATGCGAGCGCACGGTGGCTGCAGGCGATGGCCGGCGTGATCGACCGTGACGACGTCAACGGTTTACTCGTCGGACGGATGGTGCGGCTACTGCGCGACAGCGGTTCGATCACGGAAACCGCTGCAGCCCAGCGCTTGTCTCGGGCCCTGTCCGTGGGAAGCGCGCCGACCGCCAAAGCCGGGTGGGTCGACGGGTTTCTCGGTGGGGGAGGGCTTGTGCTCGTTCACGATCGAGCGTTGCTCACGCTGATCGACACGTGGGTCCGCCAACTTCGCGAGCAGGACTTCGTCGATACGCTTCCGTTGCTTCGACGCACGTTCGGAGCCTTCGAGGCAGGGGAGCGTCGAGCGATCGGTCAGGCGGTCAGAGGTGGACGACGCGTCGAGACGACAGTGGAGACTGACGCGCGACGCGGCCGAGCGGCAATGGCGGTCGTTGCCGAGATACTGGGAGCGCGCGTATGAGCGACGACGATCAGCGCCTTCGGCGCTGGAGATTGATGCTCGGGGAATCCGCCGAAGAATCGACGGGAGGGTTGGGCCAACCGGGCGACAGTCGAATGGATGCAGCTCTCGCAGCGCTCTACGACTCGTCCGGCCCGACCAAGGGGCGCCGCCGCTCAGCCGGATTGGGGGCGTCGGCGCCGTCCGTCGCCAGATGGCTCGGCGATATCCGGACGTACTTTCCCAGCACGGTGGTGCAGGTGATGCAGAAGGACGCGATCGACCGACTGGGTTTGGCGCAGTTGCTGCTCGAACCGGAACTGCTCGATGCCGTCGAGCCAGATGTACATCTGGTCGGGACGCTGCTGAGCCTCAACCAGGTCATGCCGGAGGCCAGTAAGGCCACTGCTCGAATGGTCGTCGGCAAGGTGGTTCGGGAAGTCGAAGAGCGAATCGCGCAGAAAACGAAGGCCGCGGTGACCGGGGCACTCAATCGTTCGGCCAGAACGTCGAGTCCGAAGTTGCGTGACATCGACTGGGACCGAACCATCCGAGCAAATCTGTCGCACTACCTGCCGGAGTATCGAACCGTCGTCCCCGAGCGGCTCGTCGGATACGGCCGCAAGTCGAAATCTGTGCAGCGCGACGTGGTCCTGGCGATCGACCAATCGGGTTCGATGGCGTCCAGCGTCGTCTACGCGTCCGTGTTCGGCGCGGTGTTGGCGTCGATGCAAGCGCTGAAGACTTCGCTCGTGGTTTTCGACACCGCCGTCGTCGATCTGACGGACAAACTGTCCGACTCCGTCGACGTCCTGTTCGGGACCCAACTTGGTGGGGGCACGGACATCAACCGCGCAATCGCGTACAGCCAGTCGCTGATCTCGCGTCCTGCCGAGTCGATGTTTGTTCTGATCTCGGACCTCTACGAGGGCGGTATTCGGAACGAGATGCTGCGGCGCATGGCGGCCATGAAGAATGCCGGCGTTCAGGTTGTGGTTCTGCTGGCGCTCTCGGACGACGGCGCTCCATCGTTCGATCACGACAATGCAGCGGCGCTGAGTGCCCTCGGGATTCCCGCGTTTGCGTGCACGCCGGACAAGTTTCCGGAACTGCTCGCGGTCGCTCTGGAACGCGGCGACGTGTCGGCCTGGGCGGATCAACTCGCACTCGAACAGCGCTGACTCGAACGGCACTGACTCAAACAGCCTCGAACAGCCTCAAACAGCACTGACCGGTCTGCTTCGAAGACCTGAGCACCGGGTACACCCGCACGATGGGTGACGGACAGGTTGCTGGTTCGACTACGCAGGCGGGTTCGGGGCTGGTTCTCACGGTGTTGGCGAGCAGCCAGTTCCTGATGACCCTGGACAGCTCGGTCATGAATGTTTCGATGGCGACCGTCGCCGAGGACGTCGGCACGAGTATCACCGGCATTCAAACCGCGATCACGCTGTACACCCTGGTCATGGCGACTCTGATGATCACGGGTAGCAAAGTCGGTTCGATGATGGGCCGTCGCCGAGCCTTCGCACTCGGCTTGGTCATCTACGGCGCTGGTTCTCTGACGACTGCGCTCGCCCCGAATCTCGTGGTCCTGTTGATCGGGTGGTCGTTCCTCGAAGGCGTCGGCGCGGCGCTCATCATGCCCGCGATCGTTGCGCTCGTCGCCACCAACTTCCCGGCGGAGAAGCGTCCGGCGGCCTACGGCCTCGTCGCTGCAGCAGGCGCGATAGCCGTGGCAGTGGGGCCGCTGATCGGCGGCGCGGCGACGACATTTGCGTCGTGGCGTTACGTGTTCGTCGGCGAAGTCGTGATCGTCGTCCTGATCTTGCTGGTGCTCAGCAAGGTGGTCGACGTCCCACCGTCGAAGTCGCGCCTCGACTACTTCGGTTCGATCCTGTCCGTGGTGGGACTGGGCATGATCGTCTTCGGTGTGCTGCGTTCGAGCGAGTGGGGTTGGGTACAGGCCAAACCTGGCGGGCCGCAGCTGGTGGGGTTGTCTCCGGTGGTGTGGCTACTGATCGTCGGGCTCCTTGTCGTTTACGGATTCCTACGCTGGGAAGGTCGACTGGCCGCTGCGGGGAAGGAGCCGTTGCTTGATCCGGCGATGCTGCGAAACCGCGAACTCAGTGGCGGGCTGTCGATGTTCTTCGCGCAGTTTCTGGTGCAGGCGGGCGTGTTCTTCGCGGTTCCTTTGTTCTTGTCCGTAGTTCTTGAGCTCAGCGCTCTCGAGACCGGAATTCGCATCCTGCCGTTGTCGGCGGCGCTCGTCGTGGCGGCGATCGGTATTCCGAAGCTACGGCCTACCGCGAACCCTCGACGCGTGGTCCGAGTCGGATTGTTGGTCATGGTCGTCGGCATTCTGATGCTCGTGGCAGGCATGGACCCCGGCGCCAATGCGGCGATCGTGATGATTCCCATGCTGTTCATGGGTTTCGGCTTGGGGTGCCTGTCTTCGCAGCTCGGAGCCGTCACGGTGTCCTCGGTCCCGGACGAGCGCAGTACCGAGGTCGGCGGGTTGCAGAACACCGCCACCAACCTCGGCGCATCCTTGGGAACTGCCCTGATCGGATCGGTTCTCATTGCCACTCTCACGACGTCGGCGATCGCCGGAATCGAAGACAATCCGGCGGTTCCGACATCGGTGCAGCAGCAAGCGAGCACCGACATGGCCTCGGGCGTGCCGTTCCTGTCGACGACGCAACTCCGATCCGCTCTCAATGACGCCGGCGTCGCCGAGTCCACGGCGGATGCGATCGTGGACGTGAACGAAGAAGCCAGGCTGGACGCGTTGCGTGTCGCTTTTGCCGTGGCAGCGCTGCTCGCAATCGCCGCGTTGTTCCCGACCGCTCGAATCCCCCGCGTCGCGGTCGGCGACAAACGTGGTTCGAGCTAAGAATCAGCAATCGCGGATCGACCTGGACGATCGACGGAACGACCTCTGGATATAGTGATCTGCGCACAATCGATTCGTCAGATGGCTACCGTTGTGAAGGAAACAAGCAGCGAGTCTGAAACACTGACGTTTCACCGGATAAGGGTTCGGTGGGGAGCCAGGGGAGGTTCGGATGGCCAGGCGAGCGGATTCGACGCCCGCTGATGGCGCCTGCGCTGGTGTCGGGATGCCTCACTGATGAACCGTCTGAGTCGATTGAGTCGATTGAGTCGGCAAGATCCTGCTTCGGAGACCGACTGCAACAGCCTGTTTCGCCGTCAGATCGACGAGGCTGCGGCCGTCGCGCCGTTCGCCAATCTTGCGTACATGGCGAGTTTGGTCGTGATTCTGACCTACACCGTCCCGCCCGGACGTCAGACGCTCAGGTGGTTGGGCGGCGCCCTCATCTTTCTTGTCCTCGCGAATTCGATTCGAGTATGGATACCGCTTCGCTGGCGACCGTCGAAGCACACACCGCGCTACGACTACGTGGGTCTGCTCGTCGAAGTGATCGTTGTCGCGACCCTAGACGTCGCACTTTTTGCCCTGCTCTTTCACGACATGGACGTCTTCCGTGACTTGGTTCTGATCGCGACGATGGCAGGAATCATGGGCGCCGGGACCGTGACGTTCTCCAGTCTGAGATCGGTGAGCCTGACCTGGATCTACATTCACGGCCTCGGCGTCTTCACTGTTCTCATTGTCCACGCCGAACCCCACTTTCGCGTACTTGCGATTCAGTTGTGCATCTACATGTTTGCGCTCACCGTAGGGGCGGTCTATCTGTCGGCCTCGTTCCAGAGACGTTGTCTCGCAGAGTTTCAGGCGGAATCCGAGCGTCAGACGGTGGCGTTGTTGCTCGACGGTTTCGAGGGCGGTTCCCGCGACTGGCTGTGGGAGTGCGACACCAACGGCCGGTTCTCCCACACCTCGGCACGTCTCGCCGAGGTCGCAGGTATGACGGTGGACGAGTTGCAGCAACTCACCTTCGGGCAACTCCTCACCAGACTCCAGATCGCGTCGAGTCCGGAGGGGCGTGCGGCCGCGGCCCAGATGATCGACAAACTCGAATCGAGTGCCCCCTTCCGGGACACCGTCGTGCCGGTGCATGTCGACGGTAGGCGCCGCTGGTGGTCTCTTTCCGGTAATCCACGGGTCCTCGAATCCGGCGTGATTCTGGGTTGGCGCGGTGTCGGTTCCGACATCACGGAGAGGTATGTCCACGAGCAGGAGATCCTTCGGCTTGCGGCCACCGACTCGTTGACCGGGTTGCCGAACCGTCGTGCGTTCGGTGTGGCGCTCGAGGAAGCGATCAATTCTCGGGCGCCGGACAAGCAGGTTCTCGTCGGGATTCTCGACCTCGACAATTTCAAATCGGTCAACGACACCCTTGGACATCCGATCGGGGACCAATTACTTCTCGAAGTCACGAAACGCCTGCGCAAGGTCGTAGGTTCGGACATGTGCTCGCGGATGGGCGGCGACGAATTCGGGCTGATCGTCTGCACGTCGTCGCGCGACGATCCCGGGGTGATCTTCGATCGGTACCTGGAAGTGCTGCACGAACCATTCTTCGTCGAAGGCAATCGAATAGAAGTGCGGGCCACGATCGGTTACTCCAGCGCGCCCGAGGATTCAACAGACGCCGACGGATTGGTGATGCTGGCGGATCTGGCTCTGTACGAAGCGAAGTCGACGGGGCGCAATCGAGTAGGCAAGTTCTCGCCGCTGCTGCGGGCGAGGGCATCGGCGCGGGCGACTGCGCTCCACGAGCTGGACAGAGGGATCGAGGAAGGGCAGTTCGATCTCCACTATCAGCCTCAAGTCGATACTCAGACCGGTGAAGTGGTGGCCTTCGAGGCTCTTCTACGGTGGAACCATCCCAGTCGCGGCCTCATCGGGCCCAGCCAGTTCATCTCGGTGGCGGAGGAAACCGGAATGATCATTCCCCTCGGCGCGCAGGCAATGGCGATGGCGACCGCGGCTGCTGCGGGGTGGCCGACCGGAATCGGCGTCTCGGTCAACGTTTCACCAGTGCAGTTGGTGTCGCGAGAGTTCGGTGCGATGGTGAAGAAAGCTCTGACGGATTCGGGCTTGGCTCCGCATCTGCTGCAGCTCGAAATCACCGAGACAGGTGTTGTGGACGATCGCGCGATCCGGGATCTCTACAAGCTGCGTGAGCTCGGGGTTACCGTCGCACTCGACGATTTCGGCACCGGCTATTCTTCCTTCGCCACGCTCCAGAGACTTCCAATCGACGTTCTCAAGATCGATCGCATGCTGGTCACCGACTCGGACGATCCGAAGATGTCCGTGGTGAAGTCCATTGTCGAATTGGCCGCGGCTCTCGGTATGAAATCGTTGGCCGAGGGCGTGGAGACCATCGAGCAGTTCCGCCGCGTTCAGTGGGTCGGGTGTGACCTGGTCCAGGGCTATCACATCAGCAAGGCTCTGACCGCTGAGCGCGTCGATGTGTATCTTGCCGCCACGGACACGGAAACCGGGCGCAGCGTCCACCCACTTACGTGGCTGTGAATCAGATCTGAGCCGAGCGGATCGTATTACCGCCTGCCGCTTTCGCTTGATACATCATCGAATCCGCGACATTTGTCGCCGCCAGGATTGCGGAAGCACCGCCGCTCCACGCCTTCGATTCGGCGGTCATCATCACAGCTCCGACACTCACCGTTGTGGGGATCGCGTCGGAACAATCCGACAGCGCCGCGTTTATCCCTTCGATCAACAGGATTGTCGATTCGGGATCACCGGCAATGACAGCCAGATATTCTTCTCCGCCCGTACGAGCGATGATTCCGTGTTCGCCGAGATGTGTGCTCAATCGGTTCGCGGTTCTTCTGATGACATGATCGCCTTCGGCATGACCGTGAAGATCATTCACCGTCTTGAATTTGTCGATATCGACGACGACGAAAGCGAGAGACGAAGAATCGTCTCGGGTGCTCTCGAAGAGATCGCCGACTGCCCCCTCCAGTCCCCGACGGTTGAACAGGCCAGTGAGGGGATCCCGGTCCGAATACTGGGCATCGCGGTAGAGAGTGCGCCAGGTCAGGTGCGCAAAAATGGGAACGAGTGTGACAGCTCCGAAAAGAACGGTGCCACGGGCCAGAAGCGTCGTGATATCGACGTCGCCTTCTAGATAGGCAAGAACAAAAACGGTAGTCGTGATGGTCGTCGACCAAACGACATGAGCGACAAGCCACCTTGCGCTGACAAAGAGCGTCGCAAAGGTTCCGGTGACCGCGAAGACGGTGCAACCGAACGTCGCGGACGAGCGATCCGGCACCAGAAGGACTGCGGCCGCGATCCCGAGATCTGCGAATATCCCGAATGCAAGCAACCCCCGGCGTCCGGGAAATGGTTGTGTGAACCAGCACGCGGCGATTCCCACACACGTGCAGATCATGAAAATCGAAAGTGCTTTGCCGGGAGTGGTCGGCGGCGTATCCGGGCCGATCAATTTGTAGAACGCGGAGAGTCCGAAGATGATCGTCATCATTCCGAGCAAGGTTCGGAAGATCGGAATGATTGCTCGGCCGGATCTCTGGTGCTTTATCCACTCGTAGTCGTGTGGTTCGTTGAACCATTCGTGAAGTGTTTGCCAAGAACTGTGCCCTTCGGGGGCGATGACAGGGCTCGGCATGCTGTCTATTTTGCCTTGAATTTAGGTAAAGAGAAGATCTGTGTTCGACCGGTTCCACCGGTTCGATTTTTTTCGGGGAAGAGGTTCTCTTATCGAGTCGAGCGCTTACTCGATGCTTGTTTCAAGCCTTCTTCGAACTGCTGTGTGCGTTGTTCGGGGCGGTCGCGAACGATACGACTTTTCGCGTACGAGACCTTCTCACGCTGTAAGCGACGAGGATGACTCCCAGCGCGACCAGGCTTTGGACGAACTCCGCGCGCGTCGGTTCGTTGAGACCCATTCCCACCAGGATCACGAGAATCAGGCCGGTGACCACTATCGGTAGGCCGGGATACAACCAGACACGGAATTTCAGAATCTCGGGACTTTCGCGTTCCCATCGGCGTCGGAGGCGTAGTTCGGATACACAGATCAGGATGTAAACGAACAAACAGATTGCGCCGGACGAATTCACGAGGAACAGGAAGATCGTGTCTGGCCAGATGTAACCGGCCGCGATACAGAAATACCCGGCCACGGTGCAGGCGAGTACGCCCTTCACGGGCACGCCGCGACTGTTGGTCCGTGTCATCCATGCCGGCGCGTCGTTGTAGACGGAGAGTGCGAAGAGCATCCGTGACGCCGTGTACAGGCCGGAGTTGAGGCAGGACAGCACAGCGACCAGAACCACGAGATTGAGAATGTCGGCGGCGCCGGGAATTCCGAGCAGGTCGAGTGCGGAGATGAACGGAGAATCGCCGACGACGAACGAATCCCACGGCAGCATCGTCACGAGGAGGAAGGTGGCGACAACGAAGAACGCGAGAATGCGGAAGACGACGGTGTTCGTGGCTCGTCTGATCGCTCCGGCCGGTTCGGCGGATTCCGCTGCGGCGATTGTGACCAGCTCGGCTCCGGTCATGGAGAAGATCACGGCGACAACGCCCACCAGCACGGGGGTGAAGCCGTTCGGCAGAAATCCTCCGTGGCCGGTCAGATTACTGAAATCGACTTCACTGCCGGGCCAGATGCCGAAGACGAACAGACTGCCGAGCACGATGAAGCCGATGATGACGGCGACCTTGATACCTGCAAACCAGTATTCGGCCTCACCGAAGTTGCTGACGGAGAGAAGGTTGACCCCGGTCATCACCAACAGGAGTACTGCTGACATGAGCCAGAGCGGTACACCATGGATCCACCGGGAGAGCAGGGTAGCTCCGACGACGGATTCGATGCCGACGACGATCACCCAGAAATACCAGTAGAGCCAGCCCGTGGTGAAACCCGCCCAGTCGCCCAACGCCATTCGCGCGTACTCGGTGAATGATCCCGTACACGGCTTGGCGACGGCCATTTCACCGAGCATGCGCATCACCAGGAACACGATGATGCCGCAGATCGCGCAAGTGATGACTGCGCCGGGGCCGGCCTGGTTGATGATTCCGCTCAGCCCGACGAAGAAACCGGCGCCGATGACACCACCCATGGAAAGCATGGTGAGGTGGCGCTTCTTCAAGCCTGTCTTGAGCGTCGAATGAACGCTGGCGGCTTCGGCTGTTTCGGTGCTGCTGTCGGGCATCTGGGCTCAGCTCCTATTGCATGACGCGATCAGTTCTTTCGGAGAGACGCTAAGCTCGTCGTGTGATCCAGAACATGGACCTGATGTACAAATTGGAACTGAAGACTGTCAGTTCTGTCCACTGCCTTCGGAGGTTCCGGTAATGCCGATGACTGTCCGGCGCTTGGCGGCTACCAGCTCTCTCGGTCTCTCGGTTGTTGCAGGTCATGGCCACGTCGATCTGCCGATCAGTTGGGCGCACGCAATCGAGTTGCAGGATCCGAGTCGATGGCTCGCCGGTGGAGAGCTTGTCATGACGACGGGGCTGCACCTTTCGCGATCGGCGACAAAGCAGTACGAGTACGTCGAGCGCATTGCGCGGACCGGCGCCGTGGCACTGGCATTCGACACCGGCACCGTGCACGAGAAGGTGCCGAACGCGATCATCAGGGCCGGCGACGAACTGGGTTTTGCCGTGCTTTCCGTCGCCAAGGAGACGCCGTTCATCGCCATCTCGCGGGCCGTGATCGACGAGCTGACCGCCGACCAGATACGAACGGTGCAGGCGGTGGTCGATGCCCAGGAGAAGTTGGCGCGTGCCCTGCTCGACGGAGTGCCGGCCCTGATCGCTGCACTGGGTCGAGCGGTTCACGCAGCAGTGTGCGTTCTCGATCGGGACGGAGCGGTGCTGGCTCTGACGGAAGGTGCGAGTTCGTCTCTGCCCGAACGCATCAGGGAGCGATCAGGCAAGGAGCGCAGCCGGGTTGTGGTGGACGACGACGGCCATCTGGCCATTCACAAGCTTGCCGTGAGCGGCACGCTGGCGGTGGCGTCCGATGCCGCCTTGGATCAGTCCGAACGACTGCTGGTCGGCCACGCGGTGTCGCTGTTGACCATCGAGCTCGCCAAGCCGTTGCGGGTTGTCGATGCCGAACAACGGCTGAGGTTGGCGGTCGCGACGATGGTGCGCCAGACTGGTGGCGAAGTAGACGAAAGTCTGTTGCGGTACTTCGGATTCGAATCCGGATCCCCGGTGGTTGCAACTGCCTTGACCGATGTCGGGCCTTTGCTGGCGGCAACCGATATCACTTCAGCGGCCCTCGAAGAAGTGGCGGTGCCGTACCTGTTGGCTCCACTGAATGACGGCACCGGCGTGTGGTTCGTCGTGAAAAGTGAAGTTGCGGAGAAGGTCACGCGCAGTGTGTATGCGAGAGTGCGGGAGAATTCATGCCGGAGTATCAACGGCGGAATCGGTAGCGTCCGGCCGATGAGCGGTGTAGCAGCGAGTCTGCGCGAGGCCGTCTCTGCTGCCAAAGTGGGGCAGGTCGAAGGACACACGCTCGTTCCGTTCTCGGAACTCGGGACTTTCAGTCTCTTGTTGAGTGTGCAGTCGAACGATGTTCTGCAGTCGATCGCGGCCGGCGGCCTCGGTGTGCTGGAAGGCTACGATGCTGAGAACGGTTCCCGTCTGGTGGACTCGATCGAAGCGTTCCTGCACCACAATGGTCAATGGGAGTCCGCTGCAACGCAGTTGGGTGTTCACCGGCACACGCTGCGTAACCGCATGGACAAGGCTGCCGAGTTGATCGGCCGAGATCTCGATTCCGCCCACACTCGGTCCGAGTTGTGGATCGCACTCAAAGCTCGTGAACTGCTGCAGGCGGAATCGAATTCAGATCACGCTCGGCCGCCCCTGAGATAGACGGTGGTGGTGTGAGTGAAGAACTCTCGCGCCGCGTCGCCTTGTTCCTTGGGCCCGTATCCACTCTTCTTCGCACCGCCGAAAGGTACGTGAGGATCAGCGCCTGCCGATTCCGAGTTGACGTGCAGGATCCCTACGTCCAGATCATCGATACCGGCAAGTGCGCTGGTCAGGTCCTGAGTGAACAACGCTGCGGACAAACCGAATTCGCCCTCGTTCGCTAAGCGGAATGCGTCTGCAGTTGTTGCTGCCCGCTGCACCGCAAGCACCGGGCCGAAAAGTTCCTCGAACCATAGTTCGGTGCTCGCCGACAGTTCCAGCACCGTCGGCCGGACGTAGTGGCCCGATTCAGGCGCTTCGGCGCTGGCCACAACTCTGGCGCCGCCGCCGACGGCTCGATCGATTCCCTCGATGATCGTTTGCTGCGCGTATGCGCTGACCACGGGACCTGTAGTGACGTCGGGATCGAGTGGATCTCCGACTCTCAGTTCTTCGACCTCGACGGTCAGTCTCGCCAAGAATTCCTCGGCGATGGATTCATGGAGCACCAGACGCGAAGTGGCCGTGCATTTCTGGCCGGTTGACCGGAATGCTCCCAACATGACCTGCTCGACTGCAAGCTCGAGATCTGCGTCGGCAAGTACGATGGCTGCGTTCTTTCCACCCATTTCCGCCTGGGCCGGAACTCCGCGCGCTGCAGCAGATCCCGCGATTCTTCGGCCGACGCCGGTGGAACCGGTAAAGGTGACGGCGTCGAGGTCCGGGTGGTCGACCAGCGCTTCACCTGCTGCGCTGTCGGCAAGGATCATGTTCAGAACGCCGTCGGGTAGGCCCGCTTCGGTCAATGCCTGCGCGAGACGGAAGGCCAGAAGGGGCACCGCGGCAGCCGGTTTCCAGACAACAGTGTTTCCGTACACCAAGGCGGGCGCAATCTTCCACGCCGGGATCGCGATCGGGAAGTTGAACGGCGTGACGACGCCTACCACGCCGAGAGGTTTGCGAGTGACAAGAATCTGCTCGCCGCTACGTGGGGAGGAATACACCGTCCCGGACTCGCGGTCTGCGGCGTTGCCGTAGTAACGCAGAATCTGCGCAGCCCGGCGCACTTCTCCGATACCCTCGGCCAGCGTTTTCCCCTCTTCGCGGGTGAGTTCTTCGCCCCAGGCATCGGCGTTGGTTTCGATGATTTCCGCTGCGCGAGTGAGGTATGCGCCGCGTTCGGACATCGGTAGGCGCGCCCAGTCGTTCGCGGCGATGCGGGCGATGCGAACACCGGTCGCCATTTCAGATGCGCCGGCGCGGCCTCCGGTGGCGACAACTTCGTCCGGGCGAGCCGGGTTGGTGTCCGTCAGTGTGCCTTCGCTACCCGTGACCCAAGCTCCGCCGATCAAGCTGTGAACAACGACGCTCATCGGACTGCTGTCACAGCGTCGCGAAGGATGCCCAGTCCTTCGGCCAGCAATTCGTCGGAGATGCTCAGCGGCGGGAGGAATCGAACGACGTTTCCGTAGGTGCCGGCAGCGAGGAGAAGTAGGCCGTGCGCGTGGGCGTAGCTGACGATCTGGGCGACGGCCTCGCGATTGGGAGCCTTGTCTTCGTCGTGGATCAGCTCGATTGCAATCATGGCGCCGCGTCCACGAATGTCGCCGATTATATTTGTGTCCGAAGCGATTTCGGACAGCCCTGTGGTCAGGATTTCGCCGATGTCCTTTGCGCGGTCGAGGAGGCCTTCCACCTCGATCGTCTCGAAAACTGCCAGGGCGGCCTCGCAGGCCACGGGATTGCCGCTGTACGTACCGCCGATACCACCGGGATGCGCGGCGTCCATGACTTCGGCACGGCCGGTCACGGCGGCGAGTGGCATTCCGCCGGCGAGACCTTTTGCAGTTGTGATGATGTCGGGGACGAAGTCCTCACTCTCGCTGGCGAACCAGGCTCCGGTTCGAGCGATACCGGTCTGGACCTCGTCCGCGACGACGAGAATGCCCCGCTCACGGCAGAATTCGGCGATGCGCTTCAGGAATCCCGGAGCGGGAACGATGAAACCTCCCTCACCCTGAATCGGTTCCACGACCACAGCGGCTACCGATTCGGCACCGATCTGAGTGTCGATCGCAAGACGGAATTGGGCGAATGCTTCGTCGGCAGCGTTTTCGGGGCCGCTCGGCCAACGGTAGGGGTAGGCCATCGGAACCCGGTAGACCTCTGGTGCGAACGGGCCGAATGTGGCCTTGTACGGCTGGTTCTTGGCCGTCATCGTCATGGTCATCAACGTGCGACCGTGGAATGCGTGGTCGAAGACGACAACTGCCGGGCGACCGGTCGCGGCACGTGCGTATTTCACGGCGTTCTCGAGCGCCTCGCTGCCGGTGTTGAACAGCGCTGTACGTTTCTCGTGATCTCCCGGGGTCAGGCGGTTGAGCGCTTCGCAGACCTCGACGTACCCCTCGTAGGGGTTTGCGAGGAAACACGTATGGGTGAACTGGCCGAGCTGGCGTGTGGTGCGTTCGACCACGCGCGGCGCGCTGTTTCCGACGGTGGTCACGGCGATGCCGCTGCCGAAGTCGATGAACGAGTTGCCGTCGACGTCGACGACAACTCCTCCGCCCGCTGCAGCTACGTAAATGCTGGATCCGCTGGTCAGTCCGGCCGGCAGTGCGGCGCTCCGGCGCTTCGCCAAAGTGCGCGAGTTGGGGCCAGGCACTTCGGTGACGAGGCGTCGTATCTGGGGAAGGGTCGGTCCACCGGTGCACGTTTCCGTGCCGTGCTCGAGAATGGTCATCGCAGTGCCTCCAGTTGTTTTCCGAACTGTAGGACGGCGATTAACAGACCGGACATGGCCGGATTGTCGAGTGGCTTCTACCTCATAGGACGCCGCGTCCAGCTAGTTATTCGCGAAACTGCCGAGGAACCGCTGCAACAGTGGGTTGTAGATCTCGGGTGCTTCCCAGAACGCTGCATGCCCGACTCCCGGGATCACGTGGTAGGTGCCCTCCCAGAGATTCGCGAAGGTCAACGACGCGACATAGGACGTGTTCACGAACGGGTCCTCGGCGCCGTCGATCACCGCGAGTGGCACAGACGCCGTTGCAACCAGAGCCTTCTGATCCGATTCGCGGCCGGCGCCGAATGCGTCGAACATGATCTTGCGAGCGCGCCCGTCCGTGCGTATCGCGGCGTCGAGGGCTGACTGCTCGAAGGGAACGGCGGTCATCCGTGCGTAGAGTTCGGCTTCCTGCGCGGTGATGACCTCGGTGCCGCCGATGGACAATCCGTCGCCGGCATTGAATGCCTCGCCGAGCGTCTCGGGATTTGCCGGCGGCGTACCGGTGATGACGACTCCGGTGAGCCCGGGGAATTTCGCGATCAACTCGAGGGCGATGTGTCCGCCGAGCGACCACCCGACGACAACCGCTCGTTCGACGCCGAGTTCGGCTAGAACATCGACGATGGCGTCGGCGTAACCGTTCTGCGTGTACGCGGCTTCGGGTTCGCTCGCGTCCTCGGAGTCGCCGTGGCCGAGCAGGTCCAGAGTGATCATGCGGTAGTCGCCCGCCCAGCCGGCGTCGACCTGATGACGGAAGATGGAGCGGCTGGCCGAGTTTCCGTGGATGAAGACAACCGGGAAACCAGCGGTGGCACTGTCGTCGACTGCCATGACGCCATGCCGGGTTTCGATCTTGGTGGTTGTCATCGGAATCCTCATCGTTCGAAGTGCACGGTCAGCGGGTATCCACGCTACCGGGCATATGCGGCATAGAGTTCACCCGTGGACTTCGCATTGCGCTCGTGCAGTTGGCACGGTCACGAGACCTACGCTCCGGACGAACCTGAGCTGCGGGATCGACTTCATGTGGACACTGCGGTGGGCCAGGCATGGCGGTGCCTACGTTGCGGCAACTTCGTCCCGGGAGCGCCGCCAGCGTCCGGGCCGGCGGACGCCGCTCCCGAGGTTCCGCGGGGACGGCTGCTTCGCGACCGGTTGATCATGCGACTTCTTGCCACCGAGAGAATGTTCCGCGCTCTGGGGTTGGTTCTTCTGGCGATCGGGGTGTTCAAACTCAGATCGTCGAAGGGGCGCGTCGAGGACGCCTTCGAGAACGAATTGCCGTTGATCAGACCATTGGCCCGCCAGCTGGGTTGGAACATCGACGATTCCAAACTGGTCCATCACATCGAGCAGGCGTTTTCGTTGTCGGCGACGACGCTCACCTGGATCGCGGTCGGTCTGTTGGTCTACGCCGGCCTGCAAGTGATCGAGGCCGTTGGGCTGTGGATGGTCAAACGCTGGGGCGAGTACTTCGCAGTGGTGGCGACCAGCTTGTTCTTGCCCCTCGAAATCTACGAATTGACCGAGAAGATCACGTGGTTGAGGGCCGGGCTGCTGCTGGTGAACGTCGCCGCCGTCGTGTGGCTGATCTGGAGCAAGCGGCTATTCGGTGTCCGCGGCGGTGGCGCGGCGTATCACGCCGAACATTCGGAGGAGAGCCTGATGACGGTGGAGCGGGCCGCGGTCAAACAGGCTTCGTGAGACCGGCTTTCGACGCGGCAGCACCAGCCAGTGTTGCTGCCCCGATCGTGATCATGGCGGCGAGGAGGATGGCTGCGGGTTCACCGTCGCCCATCACCCCCAATTGAGTGCCCACCGTCACTGCGGCAACCGGTACTCCCAGTTGTGCGGCGGACAGCACGCTGAGCGGGAGCGGAAGACCGAGGACGCGTATCGCGGCGTGAACCACGAGAGTTGCTCCGCCCAAGACCAATCCGAGCCAGATGGCGGACGGATGAGTGACGAGGTCGCGCAGATTGATCGCCGCTCCCAACCAGACGAAGAAGAGGGGCGCGAAGAAGCCGTCGGTGATCGCGAAGAGTTGTTTGGCGAGGCGGCGGGGTTCACCGATTGCGGCCAGGACCAGTCCGAAGGCGAAGCCCGCGAGCATGATCGACACGTGAGTGCTGGAGGCCAGCGCTGCCAGAGAAAAGAGGATCACCAGATTGATCCGGAGTTCGAGTGCAAACTTTCGTTTCTCCGAGAATTTGTGGAGCTTTCGCCAATGGCCGGACCGGTGGAAGGCTCGCAGTACGAAGAACAAGGCAACCGCACACGCCGCCACCGCCAATGCGCCGACACCGGCACGAGGGGCATTGTCCGGATCGATCACCAGAGGCAGCGCGACAATGCAGACGGTGTCCGCGATCGCGACCTGGGCAGTCATCTGCAGAACCGAGGTTCCACCGAGCCCCAGCGAATCGACGATGGGGAGAATCAACGCCGCGGACGACGACGCGATCAGGACCGCGTACAGCGCGGCGTGACCGGTGCCGAATGCCGTCGCCGCACCGTAGCCGGCAACCACCGACAGGAGTCCGACGACAACCGAGCGAACGGCACCCTTGCCGATTGCCGCACGAACTGCCGGATCGCGGACCGGGACGTGTGAGCCGGCCACCATCATCGTGAGCGCGAACCCGATATCGGCCAGGAACGTGAAAGTCTGGTCCGAAGAGTCGAGCAGCCCGAAACCGGTGACACCGAAGACGACGCCCGCGGCAAGTTCGCCGACCACCACGGGGACATGCCAACTGACGCGAGCGCCGAGCAGCGGACCGAGGATGCCGGCCAGCGCGACGAGGGCAAGGATGCCGAAGGTCATCGACGACCTACGACGTCACTGTCGAGGGAGCGATCTTTGCAGGGATGCCGGTGTTCTCGTCCACGTGGTAGCTCGCACAGACACGGTGGTAGCCGTCGGCGATCTGCGCCGGCACTCCGGCGCGGAAGTCTCCCTGCACCAGCAGGATCGGAGACAGCGCGATCCCCTTGCGGATCTTCTTAAGGTCGGCAGCAACGTGCGGGTTGTCGACCGGAAGCAGGGGTAGCCCGGCGGCCCGCAGGATGTCCTTGGCCTTCTTCGAGACCAGCGTCGCCGTCTTGAGGGCGTACACGAGAGCTTGGACCTGAACCGGTGTCGCGCCCAACTGGAGGTAATCGCGGGCCGCCGGGTAGTCGTGCTCGTCCGGCAGGTCCTTCCAGAGAACGGCAGGAGCCTTCTCGGCTACCTTCGGCTCTGCTGTCTTGGGAGCCTTCGGCTGGGCTGTCTTGGGAGCCTTCGGCTGGGCTGCCTTCGACGTTTTGCTCTTGGCCATCTGTGCTGTTTCCTTCAGTGTCGGTCCGCGAGTGGAGCTGGTGCAGAAATCGTGCACTATCAGCGCCGCAGGCACCACATCGGAGCTGTTTGGCCCCCTAGGCGGCGGGTAATCAGCAGACTGCGGGGGAACGAGCAGGAGGCGAAGCAATGAAGCGGATTCTCGCAGTGCTCGCAGCGCTGATCCTGGCGGTGTTCGCACTGACCGCGTGCAGTGACAACAACGATTCGTCGGACAACGATTCGGCCGATCACGACGGCATGGCGATGACCAGTATGCCGATGACCAGCATGCCGACCAGTATGTCGATGCCGAGCATGCCTCTGGGTATGTCGACGCCGGGAGCGTCGTCGATGGGAATCGTGATCAGCGGCTTCGAGTATTCGACGCCGGAGTCGGTGATGCCTGGACAGGTACTGACCATTCAGAACAACGACACCGTCGAGCACTCGGTCACGTCCGATACCGCAGGGTTGTTCAACGAGGACATCGAAGCGGGTGAGACCGAAACCATCACGGTGCCGAACGAGCCTGGAACATACACGTTCCACTGCACCTACCATCCGAGTATGCGCGGCACCTTGACGGTCAAGTAGAGGTCGTCTCCGTCCAGCGTAGCTTTTGCTCCGGAAACTTCGGCGGCGCGCACCCGATCAGACTGGTGGAGAACAGATCCGGGTGTACGGTTTTCAGGTGCGCCGGAGAATTGCGATCAGTGTCGTCACGCTCGTGGTTTGTGCCCTCGGCTTTTCGCCGCCGGCGCTCGCGGATCCACCGAACGGCTCGTATTCGTCACAGCTGCTGTACTTCTCGGTCGATGTCGGGCCTGAACTCTCGACGCCCTGCACCGTCGTCGGTGAACTTTTTGTTCCCGACGGCGTCGATGCGGACAACCCAGCGCCCGCGATCCTGACCACCAACGGGTTCGGTGGTTCGTACAAGGACCAGATTCCCGCGCTGCAGAACTTCGCCGAGAACGGGTATGTCGGACTGACGTATTCGGGATTGGGTTTCGGCGGCTCGAGTTGCAAGATCACACTTGATTCTCCCGCGTACGACGGCGTCGCCGCCTCCCAGTTGGTCAGCTTCCTCGGCGGCCAAGAAGGGATTGCCTTCACGGATCAGGCTCTGACGCAGCCCTATCCGGCGCTCACCGCGGTGGTACAGGACTCCGTCGATCACACCGGTGCACCGTCGACGAACGACCCGCGGGTCGGAATGACGGGTGGCTCCTACGGCGGCGGCATTCAATTCGCCGCCGCGAGTGTCGATCCCCGTATCGACACGATCATCCCCATGATCACCTGGAACGATCTCTCGTATTCTCTGGCGCCCAACAGCACGGGAATCATCTCCGGTGTGTCGACAGCGGAGCCGGGAGCAGCGAAGGTGCTCTTTGCATCGCTGCTCTTCGGCGCGGGCATCGCGAATCCCGGTGTGGACGGCTACATCGCAGATCCCGCACGGCTACCCGGCTGCCCGAACTACGTCCCCTACATGTGCAACGCGATCGCCGAGGCGGTCGTGACCGGCGACATCGGACCGCAGGTAGTGAGTGAGCTCCGAGCGTCGTCGGTCTCGTCGTTCGTCGACCGGATCAACATTCCGGTACTGCTTGCTCAGGGACAACAGGACACCCTGTTCGATCTGAACGAGGCAACCGCGACTTACGACGCGCTGAAGGATCGTGGCGTCGATGCCAAGATGATCTGGCATTCGTGGGGGCACAGCCACTTGGCCGCTGCGCCCGGCGAATTCAGCTTCTCCGCTCCTGACGAAGACGCGCAATACGAAACCGGTCGCTTCATGGACTGGTTCGATCACTACCTCAAGGACGAGAACACGGAGACGGGACCGGAATTCGCGTATTTCCGTAACTGGATCGACTACGAGGGAAACGCGGCGCCGGCATACGCGACGTCCGACACCGTCGATGTCGGGACCGCCCGCGCCTTCCATCTGTCCGCTGACGGGGGACTGCTGCCGGACGGCACGCCGGTGGTACCTGGTCCGAAGACGATCGTCACGGCACCGGGTGGGCTGCCGACAGGCGTCGAGCCGCTCAATATCAATCCGGCCGGAAACATTCCGAATGCACAGATTCCGGGAACCGAGGCGCTCTGGACCACTGCGCCGATGACCGAGGCGATGGACGTGGTGGGAGCTCCCACTCTGACGCTGCGTGTCGCGGCGCCCGGACAGCCGGTGGTGTTCGCGAAACTCTACGACGTGGCCCCGGACGGAACTTCCTCGCTGATCAACGGACTGATTGCGCCCATACGCATCAGTGATCCGTCCCAGCCGGTCCCGGTGACGATGCCGGCGATAGTGCATCGATTCGAGCCAGGGCATTCCGTGCGTCTCGCGATCACCGGTGGCGACATCAGTTTCCGTGGGAGACTGCAAGGTATGCCGGTGACAATCTTTGCCGACGGTTCCGGCCCCCTCGAACTTCCCGTCGTGAGCTGAAACACCGTGGGCTGAATTTCAGCGGGTGATGGTTCGACTGTCGCCGCGGAACTCGGCCACGACGGTGTCGCCGTTGCGAACGGTCACGTCGTAGATCCCACTTCGACCGCCTCGTGCCTTCTCGGTGGCGACCGCGGTCAAGGTGTCGCCCAGACGGGTCGGACGTAGAAATCGGATGTCCGCGCGCGCTGCAACGGCTGAATCCTCGTAGCCGTTGCAGGCGAGCGCAAACGCGGTGTCCGCGAGCAGGAAAACATAACCACCGTGTGTGATTCCGTGACCGTTCACCATGGTTTCGCCCACGGTGACGGTCACGGTTGCGCTACCGGGCGCCAGCTCGGAAATCTCGATACCGAGTGCCTGCGACGCCTGGTCCGCGTCGAACATCTCTCTGGCGGTGATGCTTCCTGTACTCACGAGACAACTCCTGTGGGATCGGAGAATTGCAGGGGTCTAGAGGACCGAGACAACTTCCTGGACGTACATGTCGACTGTGCCGGTGGCAAAGTTTGCGACATCTTTTCCTGCGGCGCCCATCTCCGGGGACTTCAGGCCGCTCTGCATCGTCTCGAGATCGGGAAACACCAGGTTGGCGACGGCGTAGAAGACTGGATCGGAGCCGTCAAGCGTCGAGCACTTGCTGAACGTGAAGTCCGAGAGTCCTGGCACTGCGCTGGCGAGCGGGACGTGGATCTCGTTGTAGTACTTGTCGAAAGCCTCCGGATCGGTGGGGCGTCCGTAACATACTGCTACTCGATAGGTCATGTGCTTTCAATTCCCTTCGGGGCGAGTCTTGGCTACCAGAGTCAGGACGTCGTATGTCGCGACCGGATCGTTGTCCTGGTTCGTCACCACGGCATCCCAACGAACCTCACCGTAGTCGGCGCTGCTGCGAGGTGTGATGGTCTTGGCTGTGAGGGTGACCGTCAGGCTGTCTTCGGCTTTCACCGGGGTCAGGAACCTGAGGCTGTCCACGCCGAAGTTCGCGAGAACCGGGCCGGGAGCCGGGTCGACGAACAGACCGGCAGCGAGTGAGACAACCAGATAGCCGTGTGCGACGATGCCGCCGAACAGCGGGTTCGCCGCTGCGGCCACCGGATCGGTGTGTGCGTAGAAGGTGTCACCGGTGAACTCTGCAAAATGATCGATGTCTGCGAGTGTGACCTGGCGCGGACCGCCGACAACGGTGTCGCCGATCTTCAACTCGGCGAGACTCTTTCGGAATGGATGTTCGGATCCGGTCGTGCGCGCTGACCCGGTGAACCAGCGCTCGCCGACCGCGGTGAGCACGTCGGGTGTGCCCTGCACGGCCGTCCGCTGCATGTGGTGTAGAACTCCGCGGATGCCACCCAGCTCCTCACCGCCGCCGGCACGGCCCGGACCGCCGTGTACGAGGACTGGAAGGGGAGAGCCGTGGCCGGTGGATTCCTTGGCGTCGTCGCGGTTCAGGACGAGCACTCTGCCGTGAAAAGCTGCGAGGCCCAGCACCAGTCGACGTGCGATGTCGGTGTCGGCAGTGACCACCGAGGCGACGAGGCTTCCCTCGCCACGGGCCGCGAGTTCGATCGCATGATCGATGCCGTCGTATCCGATGACGGTGCTGACGGGTCCGAAGGCCTCCAGCTCGTGTACCTCGTGCGCATTCTCTTCCGCCCGGAGAAGGACAGGGGAAAGGAAGGCCCCTGACTGGCCGTCGGCACCGACCACGTCGACGTTGTCCGGGTCTCCGAATACGATAGTTGCCGACTTCGTCAGACCGCGAATGGATTTCAAGACTTCATCGCGCTGCTCGATGCTGGCGAGCGCACCCATCGTGACGCCGTCGGCATCGGGGTGTCCCACGACCACTTTGTTCAGTCGCTCGGATGCGGCATCGACAACGGCGTCGACCAGCGAGACCGGCACCAGGGCGCGCCGGATCGCCGTGCACTTCTGACCCGCCTTGACTGTCATTTCGGTGGCGAGTTGTTTGACGTACAAATCGAATTCGGGCGTTCCTGGTACGGCGTCCTCGCCAAGGATCGACGCGTTGAGTGAATCGGCCTCGGCATTGAAATGGACGCCCTTGCCGACGACGTTCGGGTGAGCACGCAGCGTTGCGGCGGTGTCGGCGGATCCGGTGAATGCCACTGAGTCCTGCCCGCCGAGGTGATCGAGGAGGCCGTGTGCACTACCGGAGAGCAGTTGGACGGAACCCTCCGGGAGCAAGCCTGATTCGATGATGCGCCGGAAGACGAGTTCGGTGAGATATGCCGTGGAACTGGCAGGTTTGACGATGGACGGCACACCCGCGATGAATGCCGGTGCCAGCTTCTCCAGGAACCCCCACACCGGGAAATTGAAGGCGTTGATCTGTACGGCGACGCCGCGGCGTGACGTATAGATGTGTTGCCCGAGGAAAGTTCCGCCCTTGCCCAGAGCTTCGACGTTTCCATCCAGAAAGACTGTGCTGTCGGGCAATTCGCGCCGAGCCTTGCTCGCGTAGCTCAGCAGGGTTCCGAATCCACCGTCGATGTCCACGCCGGAATCTCGCGTCGTCGCGCCGGTGGCAGTGGAGAGTGCGTAGAACTCGGCTTTTCCTGCCATCAACGTGAGGGCGAGAGCCTTGAGCGCGCCGGCACGTTCATGGAAGGTCATCGCAGACAGTGCAGGCCCGCCGACCTCGCGTGCGTACGTAACCATCTCGGCGAGGTCGACGCCGGTTGTGGAGATCCGGGCCACCTCCGATCCGTCCACTGCGCTCGGCAACGGGGTACCTGCGTCCGGTGCGGCGTACCAGCGACCGGCTACATAGCTTTCCAACAGTCTGCTCACGACAACTCCATCTCACCGTACGTTCGGTCGGTAATTACGATCGCCCGGTAACGCCGCGTTGTCAAGGATTCGGCAGAACTGCCTGGAATCAGGCCTTGCGAAGTCCGTCGAAAGTGACGGCGACGACCGCGTCGGCAATGTCGGAGACGGACTCGCCCGTTCGGGGTTTGTACCACTCGATCAGTGAGTTGACGGTGCCGAACATCAGCTTGCTGGCGAGGGCCGGTTCGATGTCCGGGCGCAGGTCTCCCTCCGCTGCGGCGGACGAGACGAGGCCTCCGACAAAGTTGTCGAATTCGCGTCGACGGGCGAGTGCGGCCCGCTCGACCGTCGTGTTGCCGCGGACGCGCAGGAGCAGGGTGACGTACGGAAGCTCTGCGACCAGCACCTCTACGCTGCGCCGGACCAGGTATTCGAGCCGGTCGATGTACGGACCGGTGGTGGCGCCTTCTTCGGTCGTGACCGCAAACAGGGCGTTGAGTGCACGCGAAAGTGCGAGTTCGAGAAGTTCCGACTTGCCGGACACGTGGTGGTAGATCGAGGACTTCGTGATGCCGAGCTTCTTGGCGAGCACCTCCATGCTGGCGCCGTCGTAGCCCTTGTCGTTGAACACCTTTACAGCCACGGCTAAGAGCGAATCGAGGTCGTAGCCGGGACGTCCGGGGAGGCCGGTGCGTCGAGTGGGGCGTGCCGTAGTCATGCCCCCATCTTCTCAGTTCGGGCAAAGCTGTGCACCAACCTCGTTTTCACCCTTGCCAAACGACCGAATGTTCGGTTATTAATGTAAGAGAGCGAGAAGGAGCGAATGTGAACACCCTGCACGTGGACGAGCGCGAGGATCGCGTCGTGGTCACCCTCGACAGGCCCGCGCAACGCAACGCGATCAACGCGGAAATGATCGACGAACTGCATCAGGTTTGTGGACGCCTCGAACGGGATCCGAAGCTGCTCCTGCTTGCCGGGCGCGGAGACCACTTCGCGGGCGGCGCTGACATCGCGGAGCTCCGAGAGCGCGGACGGGAGGAAGCGTTCGCGGGTATCAACCGCACGCTGTTCGACCGAATCGGAAAGCTCCCGCTTCCCACCGTGGCCGCCGTGAGCGGCTACGCGCTCGGCGGTGGGGCAGAGTTGACCTACGCCTGCGACATTCGCATCGCGACAACGACGGCGGTCTTCGGGAATCCGGAGCCCAATCTCGGCATAATGGCAGCCGCCGGCGCCAGCTATCGATTGCCGAAGCTCGTCGGCGTCTCGATCGCGAAGCAGGTGCTCCTCGGTGCCAGAAACCTCGACGCCGAGCAGGCGCTACGAGCGGGCCTGGTTGTCGAGGTAACCGAACCGAACTGCCACGTCGACGCAGCGCATCGGCTGCTCGACCGCATTTCCCGACTGTCCCCGCTGGCACTGCGATTGACCAAGATCATCGTCGATGCGCCGGGATCGCATCCGTTTGCCGACGACATCGCCCAAGCCGTCCTGTTCGAGAGTTCGGACAAGCGCGATCGCATGACGGCCTTCCTGGAGAAGAAATCATGACTGAAGCAGTTGCACCGAAGACCGTCGGAGTCATCGGCGGTGGACGCATGGGTGCGGGTATCGCCCAGGTGTTCGCCAGTCTCGGCGGGGCGGTCACCATCGCGGAGAGTGGCGACACCGCGGCCGCGTTGCAGCGTGTTTCCGCCGGCCTCGACAGAGCTCACGAGCGAGGGAAACTCGACGACCAGGATCCCGCGACGGTGCTGGCGCGCGTGAGCACCGTGGACGCAGTGACCTCGTTGCCACCGTCGCTCGACCTGATCGTCGAGGCGGTCCCGGAAATTGCGGCCCTCAAGGTCGAGGTGCTCGCCGCTGCGGAAACCGTTGCCGGAGAAAGCACCGTGATCGCCAGCAACACCAGTTCCATGTCGATCGCCGAACTCGGCGCAGCGCTGACGGATCCGGGCCGGTTCATCGGTATGCACTTCTTCAATCCAGTCCCGGCGTCGCTGTTGGTCGAGATCGTCCGGGCGCCTCAGACCCGCCCCGAGGTTGTCGACTCGGTACGAGCATGGGTGTCGATGCTCGGCAAAGCCGAGGTGCTCGTCAACGACTCACCTGGTTTTGCAACCAGCCGGCTTGGTGTCGGTCTCGGGCTCGAAGCCATCCGCATGCTCGAAGAGGGTGTGGCGGACGCGGAATCGATCGACCGAGCAATGGAATTGGGGTATCGGCATCCGATGGGCCCGCTGCGTTCGACAGATCTGGTCGGGTTGGATGTGCGCCTGGCGATCGCCGAACACCTCGCGAGCACGCTCGGTGATCGATTTGCACCTCCAGCACTGCTGCGAGAGAAGGTGGCTCGCGGCGAGTTGGGGCGCAAGACGGGACAGGGTTTTCACACATGGAGCTGAACCGAACTGCCTGCGGAAGGAACATCGATGACTGACGTGATTCGCTTGGAGATCGAGCGAGGTTTGGCGACAATCACTCTCGACCGACCCAAGGCCGCCAATGCCGTCAACGGCGAAATGAAGTCTCAGCTGCTCGAAGCGTTGCTGCAGGTCCACGCGGACGCAGAGGTTCGAGCGGTGTTGATTCTCGCCGAAGGCAAGAACTTCTGCGTCGGTCAGGATCTGGGCGAGCACGCCGCAGCGTTGGATGCTGATCCTGCGCACGCGATGGATACCGTCGAGGCGCACTACAACCCCATCGTCACGGCGCTGTCGACGCTCTCTGTCCCGGTGGTGGTGGGTATCGGCGGAGCCTGCGTCGGGGCCGGGTTGGGAATCGCGTTGGCCGGAGACATCCGTGTCGTGGGGGCTCGCGCGAGCTTTGCGACGGCATTCACCGGCATCGGTCTGGCCAGTGACTCCGGGCTCAGTCATGCGCTCGTGCACGCGCTCGGACCTAGCCGCGCCAGTGGCCTGATGTTGCTCGGCGACAAGTTCGACGCGCAGAGCGCGCTGGAGTGGGGCTTGGTTCATCGCGTGGTGGCCGACGAGGACGTCGCCGCTGAGGCTCGGGTACTCGCGCGTCGGCTTGCCGACGGACCCACCGCGGCCTTCGCCCACGTGAAATCGCTGATCCGTGCCGTTGCTCCTGGGCTTTCCCAGACGCTGGCGGCCGAGGCGAACGCACAGGTGGAGCTGGGTTCCACGGCAGATCATCGAGGCGCAGTCACGGCTTTCCTGTCGAAGCAGAAGCCGGTTTTCGAGGGCCGCTGATTTCTGGTGCGGCGAAAGATTCTCTTGTGTGCTGGGACACCTCGGTGCATACTAGTTACCAACCGATCATTCGGTAATAAAAGGTAGGTACGATGACCAACGTGGAAGCTCCACAAGATCTGCAGAACCTGTTCGACGAGACGATCGCGGCAGACCAGCGCATCGAGCCTCGCGACTGGATGCCGGACGGCTACCGCAAGACTCTGATCCGTCAGGTTGCCCAGCATGCGCACTCCGAAATCATCGGAATGCAGCCCGAGGGAAACTGGCTCACCCGTGCGCCTTCGTTGCGACGCAAGGCGATCTTGATGGCGAAGGTCCAGGACGAAGCCGGGCACGGTCTGTATCTCTACTCCGCGGCCGAGACGCTCGGTGCCGATCGTGGCGATCTGACCACCAAACTGATCGAGGGAAAGCAGAAGTACTCCTCGATCTTCAACTATCCGACGCTGACATACGCCGACGTGGGAGTGATCGGCTGGCTGGTCGACGGAGCTGCTATCTGCAATCAGGTTCCGCTGTGCCGCAGCTCCTTCGGGCCGTATGCGCGCGCGATGATCCGTGTGTGCAAGGAGGAATCGTTCCATCAGCGGCAAGGCTTCGAGCTGTTGGCGACAATGATGCGCGGCACGGAAGCTCAACGGGCAATGGTGCAGGAAGCCGTCGACCGATGGTGGTGGCCCGCTCTGATGATGTTCGGACCGCCGGACGACGAATCGCCGAACACCGAGCAGTCGATGAAGTGGCGCATCAAGCGGCACACGAACGACGAACTGCGGCAACGATTCGTGGACATGTCGATACCGCAGGCCGAGATACTCGGTGTGACCTTCCCTGATCCCGACCTGCGCTGGAACCCCGAGCGTGGCGCACACGATTTCGGCGAGCCGGACTGGAGCGAATTCATGGACGTGGTCCGCGGCAACGGAGCGGCGAGCGTCGAGCGGATCACCAATCGGAAAGCCGCACACGACAACGGGGCCTGGGTTCGCGAGGCCGCGTACGCCTTTGCACAGCGCGAGAGACTCGCGCACGATCGCACGACTGGGGAAACATCATGAGCGAGAACGATCAGGTACAGCGCGATCAGGTGCGGGGCGAATGGCCTTTGTACGAGGTATTTCTGAGGGGAAAGCGCGGACTGAACCACGTGCATGTCGGATCCCTGCGCGCGGCAGACGATCAGATGGCCCTACGCCACGCGCGCGACGTCTACACCAGACGTAACGAAGGCGTGAGCATCTGGGTCGTGCCGTCAGCGAACATCGTGGCTTCGAGTCCGGCAGAAAAGGATCCGTTCTTCGCGCCGAGCGGCGACAAGGTCTACCGGCACCCGACTTTCTACGACATCCCGGACTCCGTTCCGCACATGTGAGAATCACTTCGACTTCGAGGACCAACAGATGAACGATCACGACAGTGCCTACGACGGCCTGGTCGACGGCGACGGCCACGGTCAGTGGGCGTTCGGAACCAGCTTCGACGACCCCCTCGCCGGAGTCGACACCACGGTGCCGGATGACGTCGATCTCGGTGCGCTGGCGCGCTACTGCCTCATGCTCGGCGACGACGCGCTCGTCAGTTCGCAGCGCCTCGCCGAATGGTCGACGCGGGCACCGGAACTCGAAGAAGAGGTAGCTCTCGCGAATGTCGGTCTGGATCTGATCGGACAGGCCAGGCTGCTGCTGGCTCGCGCGGCAGCAGCCGATTCCACTGTCGTTCCGTTCATCTCGGACACGTCGCCGGTGCCGGCTGAAGATGCGCTTGCCTTCTTTCGTGATCAGTTCGGTTTCCGCAACGTGAGACTGGTGGAGCTCGCCAACGGCGACTTCGCGCACACGGTCGTTCGGCTACTCGTGTTCTCGACCTGGCGGCTGGCGCTGTTCGATCGGCTCCGCACATCGCGGGACCCGGTCCTCGCGGCCGTGGCGAACAAAGGCGTCAAAGAACTGACCTACCACCGCGACTACGCGGCAAGATGGGTCGTCACGTTGGGCGCCGGCACGGCAGAATCCAAGCGTCGGACTGCCGCGGCCCTGCTCGAGATCTTCCCGTTCGTGGACGAACTCTTTGTTCCCACCCAGGACGAACTCGTTTTGGCAGAAGTTGGCGTCGGAGTGGATCCGCGTACTGTTCGGCCGGAGTTCGACGCTGTTCTTGCCCAGGTCCTCCATGCAGCCGAAATGGAAGAGCCCCCTTCGCGTTTCTCCGGTTTCGTCGGCGGCCGCGGCGGGCGTGCCGGACTGCACACCGGGGCACTGGGGCTACTTCTCGCCGAAATGCAGAGCGTCGCTCGGGAGCATCCGGAAGGGGTGTGGTGACCGTGACTGCCGCTACCGTCTCTTCCGCTACTGTCTCTTCGGCGCAGGAGATCGTCGCCTCGGTGATGGATCCGGAGATGCCACTGTTGACCTTGGCCGATCTCGGCGTCATCCGATCGGTCGACGTCGAAGCGAACTTGGTCTATGTGACAATCACTCCCACCTATTCCGGGTGTCCGGCGATGGCGACGATGCGAGACGACATCGAGCACAAGCTGACCGACGCGGGGTACGGCAGCGTCCAGATCAAGACTCAACTGTCGCCGCCTTGGAGTTCGGATTGGATCAGCGAAGAGGGGCTCGCGAAACTTCGGACGGCCGGGTACTCGGTGCCGGGGGCCGCGCCGCGTCGCACCTCCGGCCCGATCGCCTTGACCTTGACGGCCAAGCCGCGCGACATCCTGTGCCCCCAGTGCGGTTCGGCAAACACCAGACTGAGTTCGGAATTCGGTGCGACCCTGTGCAAAGCGCTCTATCGCTGCCTCGACTGCCTCGAGCCGTTCGATCACGTGAAGGAGATCTGAACAGATGAGTACCGCAACGACGAACCGGAACAAACCATTTCACCCGTTGACGGTCGCCGGTGTCGAATCACTGTGCGACGACGCAGTTGCCGTCACCTTCGACGTGCCTGCCGATATTGCCGATCAATTCGACTTCGGCGCCGGGCAGTCACTGACACTGCGGCGGATGATCGACGGCGTCGAACACCGTCGCTCCTACTCGATCTGTGCACCGGTAGGGGCGTCTCCACGGGTGGGGGTTCGCGAGGTGGCAGACGGACTCTTCTCCTCCTGGTTGGTGCGAGACGTCAAGGCCGGGGATCGAATCGACGCCCAGGGCCCATCTGGCAATTTTGTCGCCGATCCGGCATTGGGTGGACGGCATGTTCTGATCGCGGCGGGCTCCGGAATCACGCCCATGTTGTCCATCGCTGCAACACTGCTGGTGAACCCCGAGGCCGATGTCACCCTGCTGTACGGGAACAGGCGCACCCGTTCGGTCATGTTCGCCGAAGAAATCGCCGACCTGAAGGACCGGTACGGTGCACGCCTGGACGTCATTCACGTTCTCTCTCGCGAGCCGAGAGAGGTCGAGTTGTTCTCGGGCCGTCTCGACGCCGACCGGTTGCGTGAGATCTTCACCTCTCTCGTGCCGTGCGACCAAGTCGACGGATTCTGGTTGTGTGGCCCCTTCGGGATGGTCAACGACGCCCAGGAAGTGCTGGCCGGCTTGGGAATTGCCAAGGATCGCATCCATCACGAGCTGTTCTACGTCGACGACGTCGCTCCTCCGGTCGCAGTGCATCGTGAGCGCGGAATTGTCGGACCGAGCAGCGAGGTGACTATTACTCTCGACGGTCGATCGACCACCGCGACGTTGCCACGCGACCAGTCGATTCTCGATGCGGCTGAACAGTACCGCTCGGATCTGCCCTTCGCGTGCAAGGGCGGAGTGTGCGGAACCTGCCGCGCCAAGGTCACCTGCGGTGATGTCGAGATGCGCAGGAACTATGCACTCGAAGACTACGAAGTCGACGCGGGTTTCGTGCTGACCTGCCAGACCTTTCCTGTCGGTGAACAGATAACAGTCGATTTCGACGCCTGACCGCCCGCACAGCGCCCTCACTGAGCCCACCGGAGACAATCATGACCGAACTCGCCACTGCTACTTCGCAAGAAATCGAATTTGCCAGCCGGGACCGCATTTCGACGCTCCAACTCGAGCGGATGCAATGGTCACTGATGCACGCGTACACCAATGTTCCGCACTACCGCAAAGCTTTCGACGACGCCGGCGTCCACCCGAGCGACTTGAAGGATCTGAGCGATCTCGCGAAGTTCCCCTTCACCACCAAAGCGGATCTGCGTGAGAACTATCCGTTCAAGATGTTTGCGGTGCCCCAGGACAAGGTCTCGCGAATTCATGCGTCTTCGGGGACCACCGGTCGCCCGACGGTGGTGGGGTACACGAGCAACGACCTGAACAACTGGGCCGATCTCATCGCGCGCAGTCTCTCGGCCGGAGGCGTGCGGTCTTCGGACAAGGTGCACGTGGCTTACGGGTACGGTCTGTTCACCGGCGGGTTGGGAGCACACTACGGTGCGGAGCGTTTGGGCTGCACGGTCATTCCCATGTCCGGTGGCATGACCGAGCGGCAGATCCAACTGATCGAGGACTTCGAACCCGACGCGATCATGGTGACGCCGTCGTACATGTTGACCATCGTGGATGCGATGATCAAGAAGGGTATTGATCCTTCGAAAACCTCGCTGCGGGTTGGAGTTTTCGGAGCGGAGCCGTGGACCGAACAGATGCGTACCGAGCTGGAACAACAACTCGACATGCACGCCGTCGACATCTACGGGCTCTCCGAGATCATGGGCCCGGGCGTGGCAATGGAATGTGTGGAAACCAAAGACGGACTCCATATCTGGGAAGACCACTTCTACCCGGAGATCATCGATCCGGTCACGGGTGAGGTGCTGCCGGACGGAGAGGAAGGTGAGCTCGTTTTCACCTCGCTCACCAAGGAAGCGCTGCCTATCATTCGCTACCGGACCAGGGACCTGACCCGTCTGTTGCCCGGGACGGCGCGCTCGATGCGACGGATGCAGAAGGTCACCGGCCGGACCGACGACATGATCATCCTGCGTGGAGTCAATCTGTTCCCCACACAGATCGAAGAACTGATCCTGACCGTCCCCGCCCTCGCGCCTCAATTCCAGTGTGTGCTGGAGCGTCCGGGTCGTATGGACACCCTGACAGTGCGCGTCGAGGCTCGCCCCGACGCGGCAATTTCGGACCATGCGGCAGCGTCGTCTGCATTGCAGAAGCTGGTGAAGAACAAGATCGGTGTCACGGTCGAGGTAAACGTTCTCGAACCCGGCGGACTCGAACGCTCGATCGGCAAAGCGCGTCGTCTGATCGACCAACGTCCGAAGGACTGAAACTACTCCAGGGCCATGCGGGTGGCGAAGATTCCGAGAATGCCACCAGCAAGCCACTTCTGCGCCCGCATCCATACCGGACGTGCCACGAGGAAGGTCGACACGGCCGCCGCACAGCACACGATCAACGCGTTGACAGTGACTGCGACCAGGATCTGCACGCCGCCGAGTACGAGTGCCTGTTGCCAGACCGGGCCCGCAGTGGGATCGACGAACTGGGGGATCAGGGCCGCGTACATCAGTGCAATCTTGGGATTGAGCAGATTGGTGGTCAACCCCATCCCGAACAGACGGCGGCTACCGTGGCGGTCGACTTCGCCCACCTCGAAGGCGGACTTCCCACCTGGTCGAAGGGTCGACCAGGCGAGATAGGCCAGATACAGGGCGCCGCCGATTTTCACCGCGGTGAACACCGTGGGTACGGCGAAGAGAACCGCTGTCAGTCCAGCGCACGTGGCGGCGAGGTAGACCAGGAAACCGGTTGCGACTCCGCCGAGCGAGATCAAGCCTGCCCGGCGGCCCTGGCTGATGCTGCGTGACACCAGGTAGATCATGTTGGGGCCCGGTGTCAGAACCATCGCCAGGGCTATCAGCGCGACTCCCGTCATCGACGCTGACGTGATCATGTCGGTCTCCCACTACTCGGTACGTATGTTTCGTCGAGTACACAAGGGATTACCGTGGCGCGCCAAGGTCCAGTTCGCAGGCAGTGGTCCGCTCAGGTGTTGGCCCAGCTGTCGGGCCCGAAGACCTCGTAGTGGATATTCTGCGCCGGGACGTCCCGTTCGAGCAACGATGCGCGCATCGCCAACATGAACGGCATCGGCCCGCAGAGGAAGGCTTGGGTATCGGGCTCCACTGCAATGTCTTGCAAATCCGCCCGTCCTTCGTGAACCGATCCGAACGCCACGTGCGTGCCGAGATCCTCGTACCAACGATGCAAAGTTGCGGCGGGAATCTTGTCGACGAGTGTGCTGAGTTCTGCTCGGTGCGCATGATCGGCGATGGATCGATCCGCATGAATGACAGAGACCGAACGCTCGGCGCCGGTGTCCACGAGATGATTGAGCATCCCGATCATCGGTGTGCAACCGATTCCGGCCGACGCGAGTAGAAGAGGTGAGTTGTCATCCGGCATGGTGAGATCACCGAAAGGCGTGGTGACGGAGAGTTCCTGACCTTCGAATACGTTGTTGTAGAGGAAGTTCGACACTTCGCCATCAGGAGTACCGGAGATTCGCTTGACGCTGATCCGCCAGTCTGCGCTGCTCGGTATCGAACACAGGCTGTATTGGCGGATCTGGCGAGCGCCGTCGGGCAGCGTAACCCCGACCGAAAGATACTGTCCGGGCGCGAAAGTGGGGAGTGCACTGCCGTCTAGCGAAGTGAGCGTCAGTGAGACAGTATCGGCGGACTGAAGAACTCGTTCGCTGATCCTGACCGTGCGCCAGACGTCACCGGCGTCGACGCCGGCGAGTTGGTAGAGGCCACGCTCCATCGTGATGAGGGTTTCCGCCATCAGCCAGTAGACCTCGTCCCAGGCTGCTGCGACGTCGGGAGTGACTGCATCGCCTAGTATTTCGACGATCGCGGCAAAGAGGTGTTCGTGCACGATTGCGTACTGGTCGGGCGTGATTCCCAGCGACGCATGCTTGTGCGCGATACGTGAGAGTATGAGATCGACCTTGGCGCTGTCCGGCTCGAGCTGAAGCGTCGCGAATGCCGCGATGGCGCCGGCGAGAGCCTTCTGCTGTTCGCCCTGTTTCTGATTGCCGCGATTGAACAAATCACGTTCGAGTTCAGGATGTGCGTCGAACATCTTGCGGTAGAACAGGGTTGTGATATCGCCGATGGCGGCGCCGACCACGGGAAGGGTGGCGCGAATGACCTCGGTTGACTGTGGGGAAAGCATGAGCTGCTCCGTTCGGTCGAAATTCGATTGATCAGCCTGCTTCGTCGCTCCGGGTGGTGAGGCGTAGCAGGACAGTTTTGGACGGCTGCCGGATGACGTCTTCGATCGTGACCGCGTCGAGTGAAACGAAAAACGCTTCCTGTGCTTCGCGCAAAGCGCTCCGAAGGAGGCAGCCGCCGCGAAGTGGGCACGGTTTGTCGCCTTCGCAGTCGACGACTTCACCCGGGCCTTCGAGGCGTCTGGCCAGCCAGCCGATGGTGGCGGTGCGGCCGAGTTCGGTGATGGAAAGCCCACCGCCGCGACCACGCCTGGTTGTGACGATGCCAAGCTCACCGAGCCGTGTAACCACCTTGGTGGCATGGGAGTACGACACGTTGAGCTGCTGCGCAACATCCCGGGTACTGGGGGAGGCATCCGCGTCGAGTACGGCCAACCGCATGACGACGCGCAATCCCAGGTCGGTGAACTGCGTCAGTTGCATGATCTGAACCTACATAATTCGCATCTGAGATGACTATTTATGTGAGGGGGATCTCGAGGGTCCCAACCAGGGCGAACGGTACGTTCGGCGCCTCCAGTGCGCTGAACGTGCCGTTCGCTCAGAGTCGGGCGGCCGAACCCCCGGCAACGACGCCGAGAAAATGGGGTGCTCGCCAACCTCGCGCCGCAAAGTCGCGGCTCACCGACGCGATGACCTCCGCATGACTTCCTTCCGGAACCAATGCGATGGCCGAACCTCCGAATCCGCCGCCGGTCATCCGCGCACCGATCGCGCCGCCGCGTCGTGCTGCGGCAACGGCGACGTCGAGTTCTTCACACGAGACCTCGAAGTCGTCGCGCAACGACGCGTGGGAGTTGTCGAAAAGCTCGCCGATGTCGCTGAATCTGTTGCGGCGCAGAAGCTCTGCGGTCTTCCGTGTCCGTTCGATCTCGGTCACGACGTGCCGTGCCCGCGCCCGGAGGATCGGGTCTCGCACTGTCTCGGCTTGGTCTGCAGTAGCCTCTCGCAAGCTGCCGACGCCGATAGCTGCTGCTGCATCGACGCATTGAGAGCGTCGCAACCCGTACTGTCCGTCTGCGAGCGAGTGTTTGACCCGAGTGTCGATGACGATCAGTTCGTACCCCGCACCGTGGAGTTCGAAAGGGATGGGTTCGGTGGATCCGTCCAGGCAGTCCAACAGGAGCGCAGTCGAGGGTCGGGCAAAGAGGGCAATGGTTTGATCCATCCCACCCGTCGGTGCGCCGACGCCGTCGTTCTCCGCCTGGATGCACACCTGTACCAGTTCATCGCGGGTGAATGGTGAATCGTGAAGTTCATTGACGGCCAACGCAACCGAACAGGTGAGGGCAGCGGAACTCGACAGCCCGGCCCCGACCGGTACCGACGAGTCGACTGCCAGATCGATTCCTCCGAGCGGGAGGCCTCGGCGCGCAAGCGACCACAGAACGGCTGTGGGGTAGGCGGCCCATCCTGCTGCGATGTCGCCGAGGGGCCCGGTGTATGTCTCGTCGGACTGCCGGCTGTGCACGCGGACGACCCCGTCGCTGCGCAGTGCGACGGCAACCAGCGTTCGCTGCTCGAGAGCGACCGGTAGGCACAATCCACCGTTGTAGTCCGTGTGTTCACCGATCAGGTTGACTCGACCGGGTGCCGCCCAGGCTCCGGTTGCCGGATAGTCATAGGCGTCGTGAAACTGTTGGAGCACAAATGGTTTCGAGACGGTATCCACTATTTCAACTCCCGTAGGCGGGCCGCGACTGCCTCAGGAATGGTGTCGTTCACCCAGGCGCCCATGGCGGACTCGGACCCGGCGAGGTATTTGAGCTTGCCTGGTGCGCGCAAGATCGAGAACAGCTGAAGATGCAGTCGACCCAGAGGTCGGTCGATGCGGACGGGAGCTTGGTGCCAGGCCGCGATGTACGGTACCCGATCGACGCCCGGATAGAAGCGATCGATACGGCGCAGGAGATCTTGGTAAACGACCGCAAGCTCTTCGCGCTCTTGGTCGTTCAACGAGGGAAGGTCCGGGACGTCTCGGTGCGGTGCCAGGTGAATTTCGATGGGCCATCGAGCGGCGGTCGGGACGTAGGCGCTCCAGTGATCGCCGTCGTAGATCAACCGGGCCCCGTCCTCGCGTTCGAACGCCAGAACATCGGCGAGCAGTGAGCGACCGGTGCGCTCGAAGTGTTTGTCCGCCTGCGTCAACATGGATCGGGTGCGTGACGTGACATACGGGTATGCGTAGATCTGTCCGTGCGGATGGGTGAGTGTCACCCCGATTTCTTCGCCGCGGTTCTCGAAGCAGAACACCTGTTCCACAACCGGATCCGCCGACAACTCTTCGGTCCGAGAAATCCATGCACCCACAATCGTGCGCATGCGTTCGAGTGGAAGCTCGCCGACGGACGCCGTGTGATCGCTCGAGAAACACATCACTTCGCAGTGGCCGACAGCTGGGCGATCGCCCACACCGTCTCCGGGACCGTCAATGGCTTCCTCGGGCGCCGCGGCAAAGCTCGGAAACCGATTCTCGAACACCGCGACGTCGTAGTCTCCGTCGGGTATCTCTGTGGGCGTGCGTGTTTCGTTGGTCGGGCACAACGGGCATTCGGCGGCGGAGGGGAGATGTGTCCGTGTCATGCGATGCGAAGCCATGGTGATCCACTCCCCGATGAGAACGTCGAACCTCATCCGAGACGAGTGGTCGAGAGCCGGCAATTCGCGGGAATCTCGCGCAGAGTGGGCGCGGGTACGGCCGGCATCGTCGAAGTAGAAGATCTGACGCCCGTCGGCGAGGGTGCGACGGGTCGGATCCTGCTTGGGTGTCATGCGTCGACTTCCCATTCCAGAACACCCTTGCTGACAACGGGTTTCCACACTCCGATCGTGGATCCTGTTTCCAAGGCTGCGGCATGGGCGCCCAACATGACCGAGATGGACGCCCAGATCGGACCGCCGTTGTCAGTGGCGTCCGACGCATACTCGGTCACGCAATGATGGAGTGCGCCGTTGCGTGTGTCCACGAAGTAGTGGTACTCGTCCAGCCCGGCAAAGGGAACGAACGAGGGGATGAACATGGTTGCGGCAGTGCCTGCGTCGCGTTGATCGTGTCGATCCATCTCGTCCTCGGCGTAGAGGTCAGGATTCTCGTAGATCGTCTCGTCCCACGTTTCGAGCAGAGTGAGACGAACTTCGGTTGCGACGTCGATGGGGTAGAAGAACTTGTCGGGAAGCACGCTGCCGAGAAAGAGCCCGGTCCGGTCGTCGTGGGTCAGGCTGCCGTTGTGCACCCGATACAGCTCGAGAAGTTCCTGGGGCCACGTGACGCCGGTCGACGCTTCGAATTCCTCGACAACGGCGTCACCGAGCCCTGGCTGAAACGCTGCAGCCGTCACCGGTGCGTGTGTACGGCACCACGCTTCGATTCGGCTCCATTCGTTTGCAACGCTCATGGGCTTTACGATACGTCCGAGTCAGGACCCGTGAATCAGGTACTGCAGTGTGTCCACGAGCTTTCGGTCCGAAGCTTCGGACTTTCGGCCGGTGATTCCCGATCGGAGAATTGCGGAACCCTCGAGCAGGCTCACGATGGTCTGCGCTGCCGCGCCCAGGTCCGCCGCATCCAGATCCGGTTGTGCACACGCAACAGCGCGCTCTACGTGTGCGATGTACTGCGCGTAGAAGTCTCGAACCACGACCGCCACTTCTTGGTCCGCCGCCGCAATGGCCCATACTTCGACGTACAGACGCACCGTGGCCTGGTCGTCCTGTTCTCCGAGCAGGACTCCGATGAAGTGTTCGGATTCCTCACGGGAAAGACTCTGATCCGTATCCGTGACGACGGCAAGGCGATCCAGTGAGCGGGTCAATGCCCGTGACATGACTGCGCGGATGAGATCTGCACGGGTGGGGTAGTAGTGCTGCAGGTGCCCCACCCGCACTCCGGCTGCGGCTGCGAAATCGCGCATCGCCGAGTTGGCATTGCCCTGCGTGGCGAGGACCTGTTCTGCTGCGTCGAGAAGTGCTTCCGCGCGGGCGGCGCCCTTGGAGGGGGTCATGCCCGCAATACTGCCACCCCGAAGCTCTCCAACTCGGAGACGGTGCGGCGCGGGTTCAGAAGCGACTCGGGGAAAGTGACTCCAGGCTGGGCATCGTCCGCCAAAGCTTGTCTGACGGCAAGCGCGCCGCCCACCGCGGTGAGGTGAGCTTGGCCCTGCGGGTCGACGATTGTTGCGCTTGTCGTGCCGCTCGGGCCGGTGACGTCGATGCGTACTTGCGCGCTCCCGCCCTTGCCAGGCGAGTACAGGAGTCCGCGTCGTAGCGGTGTGAAGCGGTCGCCGCGACCCCAACGGAACAGACCCACCTTCTTGGCGGCGAGCAGCGCAGTTGTGGATGCATGCGAACTGAAACCTATTCGAGTGCTGGCAGTTTCGGCGCCCAGGGTCATGGGGAACGTGAATTGTTCCGGAGTGTCGATTCTTCCGACCTTGGTGCGCGATCCGGGGAAGTCGACCCAGCGTGTATCCGTCAACGGGCTGACGGTGATCGGGTTTCCTTGCTGCATCACCTCGAAATCCTGGCCGAGACGATCAATGAAGTCGACGGAGTCGAGTCCGGCAATGTCGTTGACGTCGTAGCGAATCGAGACGTCGATCGTGCTCGCGCCACCCAGTTCCTCGGCCAGCGCTGCGGCGACGATATTGGTGACTCCGCCCATCCATCCAGACGACAGGTACACCGGTGCGCTCGGCGACTTCTGACCCGCCAGAGTGGCGGCGCGAGCGACGCGGGTTGTCCAGCGGGTGATGTCCACGTAGGGAACTCCGGCCTCGACGGCGGCGGACAGAACACGATCGTGGGGATCGTTGACCGTCGACACGACCGCGCGTACGGACGCGTCGAAGGGCGTCGGGTCGAGGAGGTCCCAGCGGCGGACGGAAGCGCCGTGACGACTGGCCAGTTCGTTGCCGCGCTCGGGGGTGCGTCCGGTGAGGAGTAGTGGGAAGTCGGGGGCGAGCAGGGCGGTCAGGGCGCTGCCCACGGTTCCGTATCCGCCTGCCACGAGGATGGGGCCGTCGGCTGAATACTGCAATGAATCGGTCATGCACCCAACTCTAGGTCAAATGACCTAAAACGTCGAATGGAGTCTTTCCAGTGCTCAGTCCCGGTGTCGCACGATGTTGACGACGTTGCCGTCGGGTGCCCGGACGAGGAATCGGCGAACACCCCACTCTTCGGTCGTAATGGGGTGCACGATTTCGTAGCCGAGTCTTCGGGCCTCTTCGTAGGCGCCGTCGACGTCGTCCGTGTGGACGGAGATGACCGAGTCCTCGGCTGCAGTGGCGTCGTGCGTGACGAGTTGTACGTTCGCGCCGGTGTCGGGAGAGGTGTAGCGAGCGACCCACCCCATGTTGAACTCTTCGGTGCTCAGGCCGAGATAGTCGGAGTAGAAACTCTTGGCGGCTCCGACATCGGCGACTTTGAGATTGGCGGTGATGCGTCGTGCACGCATGTGGTTCTCCTACCCTCGGCAACAGATGTGCTCGATGATCGTCCGAAAGCGGAGTCATGTCGACTGCGCCGTCCGAAGATGCGGGCTACCTGGCTGATTCGATTTGTCACTGCGGATCGAACGAGCTCACAGTTCCCAACCGGGAGAAGGGAAGGACGATCAATTGAACCTTGCCGATGACATTGTCGATCGGAACCGTTCCGCTCAGTTCGTCATCGAGATGGAATCGTGAGTCTTTGGAGTCGCCGCGATTGTCACCCATCACCCACAGGTTCCCGTCGGGAACCGTGACCGGCCCGAAATATATTCCCTGACAGGGGATACCGTTACCTGAGATGCGATTGTCGATGTACGGCTCGGTCAGCGGCTTGTCGTTCACTCGAAGCCCCTCTTCCTCGGACAGGCACTGCACGGTTTGCCCACCGACCGCGACTACCCGCTTCACGAGATCGTTCTCGTCCGGCGGGACCAAACCGACCATGGATCCGAGTCCTTGAAGTGCCCGGACCACCGAGTTGTCCGATCGAATGGATTGATACTCGTCGTTCCAGGATTCGGGTCCCTTGAACACGACCACATCCCCAGGCTGTGGATCCCCGAATCTATAGCTGATTCTGTCGACGAAAATCTTGTCTCCGGTGCAGCCAGTGCATCCGTGAAGCGTCGGTTCCATGGACTCCGACGGGATCAGAAATATGCGTCCGACGAAGTTCTGGATGACAACACTCAGGACAAGTGCGACGACAACGAGGATGAGAATCTCACGCCACAGTGGACGTTTTCTCGGGTGATCAGCCGTCGTCGGTTCAGTCGAGTCTTCGTGGGCGTCGGATTCCGTCACATTCCCGACAATAGATGGCGCAACCAGTCGGCGGCCCGATACCGACGTTCTCGATTCGAGGGTCTACTTTGTCGGCCGATTTGCTTCAGAATCGGATCACATCACCCACACGGATCTGGTCGGGATCGGCAATCCACGCATTCATGATCCAAACATTTTGCCAACGAATACCTTTCGCAACAGCAAGGTTGAACAACGTATCGCCCTCGGAGACTGTCACCGTGTCGCCCGCTGAACCTACCGACGATCGAGCCGAGGTTGTCGAATCAGGGGTGGTGCCGCCCCAACCTAGGTAAGCGCCACATACCGGCCACGCGCCGATGCCTTGAGCTGAGGGTTGCTTCCGCGGCCGCGACTTGATCGGCTGTCGACGCCAAGTCGGCGCGAGCCGGTGCACCTGCCGGTTTGTATGCATCCCACGTCGACTGCGTGAATTGAAGTCCGCCGTAGAAGCCGTTGCCGGTGTTGATGTTCCAGTCGCCGGAACTCTCGCACATGGCCACCTGCGACCAGTCGTGCGCACTGGCTACGCCGGTGTTGACGGTTGCACCGCCAATTGTCAGAACGCCTGCTCCTGCGGCTATCGTGACGAATCGTTTGGTGTGTGAACGTTTGTTTTTCCGGTGGTTTCCCATGATATTTTCCTTGATCGGTCTGACGGGACAGGGATCTCGGCTCGGCGTGCGGCTCGAGTGTTCTGCTGCATGTCGCGGTAGACGAAATCGTCAGTGCTGAAATGTGATTGAGGTGGACAGACTGTGAAGGCCTCGTCTCCAGATTGCAGTTCGGAGGCGTGACTAGATTCGCGGTCTCACACGCTTGCCGACAACGGCTCAATTACCCGGTTACATACCTGTTTTGTGGACCGACACAAAACGTCGGTGTACTCGGTGCTGAGCGGAAACAGGTAGTTGAACAGGCCATTCGACCCATGTGCAGACGAGCACCGATTGGCATGCTGAAACAACACCGAAACAGGATCTCTTCGAGATTCAAGCTTGCGGCACGCCGGCGCCTCCTGTTGATCGATTGGCGCACCCTTATGAGGGAGATGTGTCGCGCCCCGGGCCGCTGTCTGCGCCCCGGGATGAGCCCTCCTGCGGAATCCAGAGAATCGGATACCGCAGGAGGGCATTCTCTCGACCTTCGATTGACCGCACGAAAACCGGACGTTTGGGGGACAATGATCTGGGGCGATCACCTGGGGCGAGAAGTCGAGGAGATGTACATGTCCGAGGCCAAATCCGAAAGCACCGAGTCTCTCGCTGGAACGACACCGCCGGCCAAGACACCGCCGGCCAACACACCGCCGGCCAACACACCGCCGACGGAGCCGTCGAAACAATCGGTGCTCAGGCGGTACTACCCGGCTGCGGTGCCCGTCATCCTCGGCTTGATCATCTTTTTCATGCCGGTTCCGGACGGTGTGGACCCCAAGGGCATGCACATGCTCGGAATCTTCGTCGGAACCATCGTGGCGTTGATTTTGCAACCCCTGCCGACGGGTTCGGTGGCGCTGGTGGGCCTGTCGACCGCCATGATCACCCAGACCGAGACGCCGACAGAAGCGTTGTCCGGCTTCAGTAACACCACGATCTGGCTGATCGTCGCGTCGTTCTTCATCGCCGAGGGCTTTCTGGTCACTGGGCTCGGCAAACGGGTTGCACTCATGTTCGTGACCAAACTCGGCAAGTCGAGCCTCGGATTGTCGTACGGAATGGCGTTGACGGACTTGATACTTGCTCCGGCGACACCGTCGAACACCGCCCGCGCCGGTGGCGTCGTCTATCCGATCATCGTCTCACTGAGTAAGTTGGAGGACTCCAATCCCGAGCCCGAGGACTCTCGCAAGAAGCTCGGAGCATATCTGCTGCTCACGTCGCTGCAAGTCAACGTCGTGACCTCCGCGATGTTCATCACCGCCATGGCGGGTAACCCCGTCGCCGTCGATGCGGCTGCCAAGATCGGCATCGACATCTCGTGGGGCAAATGGGCGCTGGCAGCATCGGTTCCGGGAATTGCGAGTCTCATCGCGATCCCGTGGGTGATGTCGAAGATCTTCCCGCCCACGATGTTGAAGACTCCGAAAGCACCCGAGCAAGCCAGGGAGGAACTGCGCAAGGCAGGCCCGATCAGCCGCAACGAGAAGATCATGGCCGCCACCTTCGTTCTGCTGCTGGTGCTCTGGTGCCTGGGCTCGCAGCTCAACGTCAATGCCACTACAACAGCATTTGTCGGAATCGGCATCCTGTTGGTGACCAAGGTGCTGACGTGGAACAACCTGGTGTACGACACCGGGGCGTGGCAGACGCTCGTGTTCTTTGCCGTTCTGGTCGGCATGGCAAGCCATCTCGAAGAACTCGGCGTGATCTCGTGGATCGGAACCCAGGTCTCCTCGAGTGTCGACGGTTTGCCGTGGATCTGGGCTTTTGCGATCCTGACCTTGGTGTACTTCTACGCGCACTATCTGTTTGCGTCGAACACCGCGCAGATCGTCGCGATGTACGCGGTGTTTCTCGGCGCGGCGGTGGCAACCGGTGCACCGCCGCTGTTCTCAGCCCTGGTATTCGGCTTCATCGGCAGCCTGTTCGGCGGTATCTCGCACTACGCGTCCGGTCCGGCCGGAGTGATTTACGGTTCCGGATACATCAAGACCTCGGAATGGTTCCGAATCGGTTTCGTGATGAGCGTCGTGATCATCCTGATCTGGACGATCATCGGCGGCGCGTGGATGAAGCTGATCGGCGCCTGGTGACGATCAGTTGTCCTTGCGCCGCAATCCGAATCGCATCGATTCCTTGTTGACAGCGGCAATCGCGGTCAGCGGTATCTCCGCGGGACACACCTCTGCACATTCACCGTAGGTCGAGCACGGCCCGAAATCGGCCTCCATCTGGTGCGACATCGCTCGGGCCCGCTTGCCACGTTCGTTGCGGCCCTGCGTGACGAGGGACAGGTGGGTCAGTTTGGACCCGGTGAAGAGGTGCGCGGCACCGTTGGGGCAGGCTGCCACGCAAGCGCCGCAGCCGATGCACGCGGCGAAGTCCAGTGCAGCTTCGGCACTTTGATGCGAGAGTGGCTGACTGTCCGCGTCCGGTGCAGTTCCCGCATTGACCGATACATAGCCACCGGCTTCGAGGACCCGGTCGAGAGCCGAACGATCGACCACGAGGTCGCGGACCACCGGAAAAGCGGCGGAGCGGAACGGTTCCAGTTTGATTCGGTCGCCGTCGGAGAAGCTGCGCAGGTGCTGACGGCACGTGGGAGTGTTCGCGACAGGCCCATGGGGAACGTCGTCGACCGTGATGCCACAGGACCCACAGATCCCTTCTCGGCAGTCGGAATCGAAGGCGATGGGTTCGTTGCCGCTCTCCACGAGTTGGTCGTTGAGTCGGTCGAGAAGTTCCAGCAGTGACATCTCCACTGTCGCGTCGTTTACTTGGTAGGTGTCGAATGCACCGGACGAGTCCGGTCCGGATTGGCGCCACACGTCCACGGTGATTTTCATACGTAGTTCCTCGTCTGCAGTGGAACAGCGGTGAAGGACAACGGCTCGTCGTGTCGAATGTGTCTGCCGTCCTTGGCGGTTTCCCACGCGGAGACGAAGCACCAGTCCTTATCGTTTCGCTGTGCTTCGCCGTCGGGAGTTTGATGTTCGGCCCGAAAGTGCGCTCCACAGGACTCGTCACGATCGAGAGCATCGACGCACATCAGTTCGGCGAGTTCGAGGAAATCGGCTACCCTGCCGGCCCTTTCCAGCTCCTGGTTGAACTGGTTTCCGCTGCCGGCGACTCGTAGGTTCGACCAGAAATCGCCTCGTAATGCTCGGATTTCGGAGATGGCCTTGGTCAAGCCTTCGGCCGTTCGGGTGACACCGCAACCCGCATAGAGGATCTCGCCCAGTTGTCGATGAAACCTGTCGGGGCCATGTGTTCCGCCGACCGAGAGCAGCAGGTCCACCCGACCGCTCACGTCACTGAGCGTCGACGTCACTGCGGGATCGGAAAGCTCGAGAGGTGCTGATCCGAGTAGCGGCGCAAGATAATTCGGAATCGCGTACGGGAGGGTGAACCAGCCGTCAACGCATGCCGAGAGCAACGAATTGGCGCCGAGGCGGTTGGCCCCGTGATATCCCCACCCTGCCTCACCGCCGACGAACAAGCCGGGGATGGAAGTCATCTGGTCGTAGTCGTTCCACAGTCCTCCCATGGTGAAGTGGGCTCCGGGGGCGATGCGCATCGGCACCGTATAGGGGTCTTCGCTGGTGGCATCGCGATACATCGAGAACAGATTTCCGTACCGCTCCTCGATGGTCTTGCGGCCGAGCCGTGCCAATGCGTCGCGGAAATCCAGGTACACACTGTTTTTCAGAGGACCGACGCCGTGACCGGAGTCGATCTGCTCGCGGGCGGCCCGTGAAGAGACGTCGCGGGGAGAGAGGTTCCCGAACGCCGGATATTTGCGCTCGAGGTAGTAGTCGCGCTCATTTTCGGGAATGTCGCCTGGTTCGCGATCGTCCCCGGGCTTGGCCGGTACCCAGATCCGGCCGTCGTTGCGTAGTGATTCGCTCATCAGAATGGTTTTCGACTGCCACTCGGAGTTGACGGGAAGTGCCGTCGGATGGAATTGGATGAACGAGGGTGAGGCAATCAGCGCGCCGCGTCGGTGCGCTCGCCATGCGGCGGTGGCGTTGGAGTTCTTCGCAAGTGTGGACTTGTGGAACACGGTGCCGTACCCACCGGAGGCCAGTACGACGGCATGGCCTGTGGTGGCGCCGATCTCACCGGTCACGAGATCGCGTGTGACTATCCCTTGTGCTCGGCCGTCCGAAACGATGAGATCGAGCATCTCGGTTCGGGTGTGGAGGTTGACCGTTCCGGCTGCGATCTGACGTTGCAGTGCCTGCGACGACGCTATCTGCAACTGCTGGCCTGTCTGCCCGCGCGTGTAGTACGTGCGCGACACCTGTACGCCGCCGAAGGATCGGGTAGCGAGAGTGCCGCCGTACTCACGGGCGAACGGTGCTCCGATGGCATTCATGTGATCGATGACGCGTACGGATTCCTCTGCGAGTCGGAAGCAGTCGGCCTCGCGGCCGCGGAAATCGCCGCCCTTGACGGTGTCCTTCACGAAGCGGGCGAGACTGTCGTTGTCCACCTTTCGGGCACGAGCGGCGTTGATGCCGCCCTGCGCGGCGACGCTGTGTGCACGGCGCGGTGCATCGTGGAAGGTGAAGGATTCGACGTGGTAGCCCAGTTCACCAAGTGAGGCGGCGCAGGCCGCGCCGGCGAGTCCGGTACCGACGACGATGACCGTGAACTTGCGCCGGTTGAGCGGGCTGACGAGCTTGTAGTCGAGTTTGCGAGTGGGCCAGGCTGTCTCCGGATCGCCGGCTGGGACCTTACCGTCCACCGGCGTCCCGATGCTGCGCAGATCGTCGAGTTCGAAGCTGTTCACTTATGACGCTCCTGTCTTCGAGATGACGCCGGTCATCACCGCGATGGGGATCGACATGTTTCCGACCATCACGACGAGCGCAAAGATTCCGGAGAGTGCAACGGCAATCTGGCGCAGCCGTTGGCCGGTCACGCCGAGATCGTTGACCGCACTCCAGAGTCCGTGCGCGAGATGCATTGCCAGCAGAGCCATCGCGACGATGTAGAACGACGCCACCAGTGGACGCTCGAAGCTGGCGATCAGGTTGTCGTATGCGTAACTCTGCGTGCGCGTGGCTGCTTCGTACTCGGCGCTGCCGATGGGTCGGGTTCCGGTCGTGAGGTCGAGTATGTGGAAGATGACGAACAGCAGCAGCACTGCTCCGGTGACGGGCATTGTGCGCGCGGTAAAGGACTTGATTCCCAAGCTTTTACGTCGAAACTCCCCTCGAGCGCGGCGGCCACGGACGGTGAGCAACCAGGCGCACCAGACGTGTGCGACCAATGACGCGAGCAAGACGATGCGAAGAATCCACAGAAGTCCCTCGTATGGCAGGAACGGTTCGAAGACTGTGCGAAGCCAGTGTGCGTAGTCGTCGAAGTGATCGGCCCCGGTGTAGACCTTCAGGTTTCCGATCATGTGGACGAGCACGAAAGCGGCGAAGATCAGTCCCGTCACGGCCATCAGAATTTTGCACGTGATATTGGACGGCCGCGGTCGAGCGCGAGGTGAATCGCCGGTAGCTCGCGATACACGGGTCGGAGCACTCACAGACAAACCTCCCACGCCAGACTTGCCGGACAGGTGCCGTCAGCCTAAGCCCGATCGAGGTTTTCGGCCAACGGATCGGTGCCCGACTTGTCTGTTAATGCAGGTGAATGGGAGTGTAGGGGTGCTCATTACCCGAAAGTAAGGAACCTGTGAACGATGTTTGACTCGACGTGGCGACGGTGGTCATGGCGCGCCGGAACGGCATCGGCCCTGGCAGTGGCCTTGTTTGCGGTGGGGTCGCCGGCTGGTGCGCAGGAGACCGTCGACCTGGCCGACGTGTTCAACCCGTTGGTCGTGAAGGCACTTCAAGGCGCTGATATCTCTACCGAATTGACGCCACTCGGGCTCTCGTCCGACGATCCGTGGTTCGACGAGCCCGAAATCGAGCCCGGCACCGCCCCCGGAACTCTTCTCAAAGCGCGTCAGGTCAGTGTTCAGGTCTACCAGGTTCGGCCGGACGTGGTCTCGGCTCACCAACTCATGTACACAACCACTGATCACTTCGGTCGCCAGGTGATCAGTACCGGAATTCTGATGATCCCCGAGGACGGAACTGCGCCAGGCGATCGCAAGATCATCGGATATGCCGAAGCGAACGACAGCCTGGGGGCGAACTGCGCACCAAGTCACCAGTGGACCGGCGGCAATCAGAGCGACCCGGCGATGTTCTCGGCGCTCGGCCCGGTGGCCCAGATGTTCGGTCACGGCTGGGCAGTGATGATGAGCGACGTCGGCAACGACGGCGACACTGCTCCCCATCCGTTCTCGATCGGACAGTTCTCGGGCAAGGCAACGCTCGACGGCGTTCGGGCAGCACTCGCGCTTCCGGACGCCGGCCTCGAATCAGACACCCCTGTCGGCATCTACGGTGTCGCCGGCGGCGGTGTCGCAGCGGGCTTTGCCGCGGAACAGGCGCATGACTACGCGCCGGAACTGAACGTGCAGGCCAGCGCCATCCAGGCGATGATGATCGACCCGGCAACCTTCGAGGAGACGGCGGCCGGTGGGATCGGTTCCGGCTTCGTCTTCTCGAGCATTCTCGGATTCGACGCGGGCTACCCCGACGTTCGGCTCGACGATCATCTCACTCCGATCGGTCACAACGTCGCCGCAGCATTCCGCGCGTCCTGCCAGGCGCTCTACCTCGGACTCCCGTTCGTTCCCTTCGACGTCCTGCTCACCAACCCGGCGCCCCGAACGATCCCGGCACTGGCCGCGGCGTACGCGGACAACACGTTGGGAAAGCAGGCGCCGGCTTCGAAGCTTCTGATTTCTTCCTGTGAGGACGACTTCCTCGTTCCCTTCAGTGAGGCAGAGCAATTGGCGCAGACATATCGAGCAGACGGCGGCGACGTGGACCTGCTCCCGTCGCAGTGCGGGCCGCTCGATTACGTGACCAACCTGTACAAGACGGTGACCGATCAGCTGGGTATGCAGGACATCGCCTGGCTGGCGAAGACGTTCGACGAAGCCGAAGGGAAATGAGTATGCGGAAGTCTTTGACACGCAGGGATTTCGCGCGCACAGTTCTCGTCGCTTCGGCAGGCATCGGCGGTGTGGTCGTACTGGGTGGCCGGGCGTCTGCGGGTACCGGTGAACTCGACAGGTACCTCGACCTGGAAGCGGTGAACGCAAACGCCGAAGCCGCGGGGGGTCTGCATCCTTCACTGCCGTCGGATTCCGCGACGCTGCGGAGTTTGGTCGATACCGCCCGAGCATCGGGAGTGGCTCCGCACCGCTATCAGACACTGCTCAAGCAGTACTGGCTCGCAGTCGGGACGGAGTCGGCAGGTATCGATCTCGCTTCGTGGACTCCCTTCGACGGTGTGCACGCGAATCTCGGAAACCTCACCAACACCTTCCAGTTCTACGAGCGACTGCAGCTCGAGCATCAAGAACTGCAGTGGGCAGGCATGGGCGGAATGGTCGGGCCCGCTTTTGCCGGTGGACTCCTCGACTTGGACTACGGGCGGGTTGTGCTGGAAGTCCAAGCGATCAGCGAAGCGATGGCACTGGTGTGGCGAGAGATCGACCGCATCGGATCGCCGGTCGCAACGTCGATGGGAGCACCCGAGGACGTTGCGGCGCTTCTCCAGGTCGGCCACGACATCCGCCCCGAGGACGTGATGTGGTTCCAGGGGAAAGTGATTGCGATGAGCAAACACATCTTCTCGGATCTGATTCCCATGCACATGGCGTGGGTTCACGACGGTGTCGACGGCATCGCCGAACTCGATCGGGCAGGGCTGCTCGACGAGAACGCCCGTATCGCGTGGGACAACATTGCTTCGGGGACACCGGAGTCGGTCTTCGACGGCAATGTGCGTCTACTGCGCCGTGAGCAGTACCAGTCGGTGGGTGATCAGTGGGACGAGGCGAAGGCCTACCGCGGCAGCGTCGGACGCTCGTTGACCTACCTGACCACCTTCGCCGCATCACCGTCCATGCCTGGCGTCGTACCGCCGCGTGAGTCGAACCCGCTCTCGTTCGCGGTGGGCAATGCCGTTGTGCAAACACCGCTTCCGGACTTCAACTGGGCGGACCGGGACGGTCGTTGGACCTACATCAACGGTCAGCTGCTCCCGGTCTACAACAACCTGATGAACAATCAACCGGAACTGTGGCGAGCGACGCTGGCAGCGCCCGTCTCCGTTCGGATAACCGAGCAGAGAATGATCGCTCGCTTGCCGGACATGTTGCGGTCCATGCTGGCAACTCTGGCGATCACGGTCAACTGAACTCGGCGGTGGCGGGGCCTCGGGGCTCCGCCACCGCCGTGAACTCCTGGGTCAGGCCTGGCTCAGCTCCGCTTGCATACGTGCGGCGTCCTTGCCGACAGTGCGAGTGGCCAGGTAGATGAATACCGCAGTGAGCGCCAACATGATCGGCACGAGATACATGGCCGAGTTCAACCCGTCGCCGGCGTACTGAGCCAACTTCCCGGTACCGGCATCGGCAAGCGCGCGCTTGGCGAACCAGTCCGAAATCGCGCCCACGGCAACTGGTCCCGAGAATCCGCCGAGAAGATACATGGCAGCGAAGAACAACGCCGTCGCAGTGCCTCGGAGCCTGGGAACCACGACGTCGTGAATGGCAGGGTAGACGCTGATGTAGAAGCCGTAGGCCAACAACCACCCGGCCGAGAACAAGAGCGTGAACATCACGACGTTCCCGCCGTGCTGCAACAGTGCCAGTGCCGTCAAAGGTGCTGCCAATGCCGAGGTTCCGACACCGATCATCAACCGTGCGCGCGGTGAGCGTGCGCTTGCCTTGTCAGCGTAGCGAGCGCCGAGAAGCAATCCGATCAGGCCCGTGATTCCGACGATGATGCCGGTGACCGATGCCGCAGCAGTCAGTTTCAGGTGGTACTGGCGCATCAGAAGCGGGACGACAAACGAATTCACTGCGTAGGCGGCGAAGTTGAACGTCAGTCCGGCAAGGATGAGCCAACGAAGCGTGGGAATTGCGAGCAGACGACGGATCGGACGGGTGATCGGTGCCTGTGAAACAGCGGCTGCGCGGGCCTCCGGACTTTCGGAACCTCCACGAACCGGATCTGCCATGCGGTAGAGCACGACTGCCAGCAGGACACCGGGAATCGCCGCGAGGAAGAACGGTGCACGCCAGCTGTCGAATGCCTCGGCGATCTTGCCGACGGTGAAGTAGGCGAGCATGAGGCCAATCGGCAAACCGAGCATGAAGACACCAAGTGCGCGTGAGCGTCGTTCTGCCGGGTAGATATCACCGATCATCGAGTTGGCTGCAGGTGTGAAGGTCGCTTCGCCCACACCGACGCCTAGACGCGCGAGGATGAACAGCACATAGCTGCCGGCGGCACCGGTTGCTGCCGTCAGTCCGCTCCACACCAGGAGTCCGATCCCGATGATCTTGGGACGGTTCTTCGTGTCGGCCAACCGGCCCAGAGGCAGCCCTGCGACTGCGTAGACGAGGGTGAATGCAGAGGTGATCAATCCCAATTGCAAGTCGCTGAGCGAAAACTCGTTCTTGATCGGCTCGGCAACGACCGAGGGGATCGCCCGGTCGAAGAAGTTGAGCATGTTTGCGAGAAACAGTGCGACGAGTGTGCCGCCCAGAAGTTTGTCGCGTGTTCCGACAGGGGCGCCGTCGATGGACGGCAGCGGCGGAGCGTCTCGTTGAATTGACATGATTGTTCCACCCTTTTCGCGAGTGCTGAATGAATTGTGTTGGGGGAGAGGCTCAGGACAGAGCGTCGGCGACGGTTTTGCCGATCGCCTGCATCCCGGCCGCAGTGGGATGCAGTGGAACCGCCGGCTGGGCAGGGACGATTCCGGTGTAGTAAGCAGTGGCAGGGTCAGTGCAGATGTCATGCCCGGCAGTGGCTTCGGTGATGTCGATGTACTCGACGCCGTGACGGGCCGCCCTTGCTGCCATGACCGTGTTGCCGTAGTCGATCACACTCTGGAGATAGTCGGCGTCGCGCGGCCAGAACGGCTGGGTGCCGGGGCAACCGTCGGGGGCGATGTATGTTCCGTATCCGATCACGACGATGCGCGCCGAGGGCGCCCGGTCGCGAACCGATTCGAGCATGGAACTCCAACCTGCGGAGGCATTTTCGACCAACTGTCGCTGTTGGTCGACGCCGCCTGCGGTGAACTTGTCACGGCAGGACGTTCCGGTGGGTTCGGGGAGAGGATTTACGCAGCTCAGAACTGTCGGGAACAACGAGATGTCGTTGGCGCCGATTGTGATGGTGACGAGGTCGGTATCGGGCCCCAATGCTGTTTCCTGCGGCGGTACTTGACCGGAGAACGTCGATTGTGCGGTGTCCGTGACGTTGGCGGATCGCGCCGACGAGCAGGTCACATCCGTGAGGTGAGCGTCGAGTCTTTGCGCCACCACGGAAGGGTAGTTGTCGAGTGATCGTAGGCAGCCCGGCGCCGATGAATCTTGTTCGGCGACCAGCGGGCCGGCCGCCGCGGAATCGCCGAGAGCGACGTATTGGATGGGGCTGGCATGCGTTTCGGCATGTGACACACCGGTCCCGAGTGCCGCGATCGAACCGGCAGCCACGACGCCTGCCAGAATGGCTGCGCTGTGCGTTTTCCACGTCACTCGAGGCTCCTATTTGGTCGAAGGTGGGACTTCCAGGTACGCCGCTGATTGTGAATTCGAGAGTGGCGTGGGTTACATAGTGATAGGAAAAAGGCAGGTCGGCCTTGTGGTGGCAATTCAATTCTGTGGAGGGTTTTGTGTCAGGAAACAAAGATCTGCCGTTCGAACCGATAGTGGTTGGCGGCAGATCTCTAGCCGACCGATTGGCGCAACGCACCCATCCGCTGGTCAATGCGACGGTCGATCTGGTCCACCGCGACGTCACCTTCTACCGGTTGCTTCCGGACGAGGCGTTGCGTAACGACGTGACGACCATCGTGAGGCGAAATTTGGAACTGTTCATTTCGATGCTCCGGACGGGCGCAGATCTGGCGCCCGAGTTGCTCGCCGACATCAGCGAATCGGCTCGTCAACGGGCGCAGGAATTGGTTCCGCTCAGTGAGGTACTGCGCGCATATCACCTGGCAGCAGGGTTGTGGTGGGAGACGATCAGCGAATGGGCGGTCCCGGAAGACGGTGTTGCACTTGCCCGCACCGGACGACTCCTGAATGCATACACCGCGGCCTCCACGTCCGCGGTTCTTGCCGGCTACGGTTCCGACCACGCCACCCAGACGGACGAGGATTCGGCGCGAAGGTCCCTGTTCGTAGCACTTTCGACGGGTGTCGACGTGGATCGCGTCTCCGACGAGGTGGGAATCAGGTTGGCGCGCCTGTACTGGGTGGTGGCTCTGCACGTCGAGCGGAATGACGACGAGTCCTCGACCGAGGTGGACACTGCCGTCGCCGAGCGGAGGAAGGTGCGCCACCTGCAACGAGAGCTCGATCAGGTGGGACGTGACAAAGCCCTCGGGGTGCTCGGGAGCAGCGGCGGAGCCGTACTGATTCCCATTGTGGAATCGGAACCCGCAGAGGGAAACTGGGCGTCGAGTCCGCAGTATTTGTCATTGTGTCGACGTTTGGGTGATCTCGAGAAGGTCATCGGTGCATCGACGGTTGCCGCTGTACACGTCGCGGCGCCCACGGCAATTCCAGCGGCCGTCACGCAGGCGCGCGAGGTGCTGAACGTTGCCCGAAAGTACGGACGCACCAGTGGGGTCGTCCGTCTCGAGGATCTTGCAGTGGAGTATCAACTGACCCGCTTCAGTGCTGCGCTGCCGATACTCGCAGATGTGTTGTTGCCGTTGGAGTCCGATAGCGCGGTACTCGAGACGCTCGAATCTTTCATCGACTCCGGATTCGATCGAGCCGCCACCGCCCGGCAGCTACACGTACATCCGAACACAGTGGTGTACCGCCTGCGAAAGGCGAGTTCCCTGACGGGACTTGACCTGTCGTCTCCGAAGGATCTTGTGCAAGTCACCATGGCGCTGGGAGCGCGTCGCGCAATCGGTATGGAGGCGGACTCTTCCCAAACGTGATGCGTCTGTGGTTCTCGGTGAACGAGCCGGAGGGCTGGCGATCCGGTGGGGAGACATGGCCAGGCGCCGTATGTCGGGCCACCCACACACGGTTCGGGTGGTCCGCCCGTCGACGACCCGGCAGAGCTTGTCGGTTTCGCGAACCCTGAATTGATCTTCGACAACTCGGCCGGGACGGGGCGGGCGGGAACACCTGGATGCAACATCGTGATCTGTGACAACGAATTGTTGCCGTTCCGCGTTGTCAACGTTCTCGGTGACTCTGCTGCTCAGATAGGTAATGCGGCGGGCGCGTCGATACGAGATGCTGGTAGATGACGGTTTCGAACCCGAATTGTTGCCCAATATTTATGTTTAGTCTGTGTGACGGTCAGTGAACAGTAAATTTGAGTCAAATGATGCAACCGTGGCGAAATGTTCGCTACCGTGTGCTGGACAACCGACAATCTGGGGGTTCGGCTACATGGCAAATGTTCGCAGGTCTGTGACGAAGGGATTGATCGCTGCTTCGGTGATCGCCGCAGCTGGCGTGGGCCTTTCGCCGGCGACAGCGAGCGCCGACATCACACCGACCACGGTCGTCAACGGTATCTTGTCGACTGTCGGCGGCTGCCAGACGCCGGTGCGGTCTCTCATCCTTGCGTGCACGAGTGCTGAGACGCTGACGCGCCAGTCGCCCGTGCTGCTCGACCTCAACCCGGTGGGTACCAACATCGTCGTCTTGGGCGCCGGCCTCTTCGACGACGGCACGATGCGTCCGATGCTGGTCGACCGACTTCAGGCGGCGCTGCAGCTGGCTCGTCAGTACCCGCAGTCTCCGATCATCACGAGCGGTGGGGCCCCGAAGGCCGGAGTGACGGAAGCCAGGGCGATGCGCGAGTGGCTCGTCGCCAACGGCGTCGACCCGGGCCGGATCACCGAAGAAGGAACGTCGTGGTCCACGGTGGAGAACGCGCTCAACTCTGCGCGGATTCTCGCCGATCGAGGAGCAACGGGCGTGGTTGTGGTTTCGAGCGCCAATCACGTGGAACGCGCGATGGTGGACTTCCGGGTTGCAGTTCTCGGCCGGATCCCGGTCGCAGGCGTGATCGCTGCGACCTGACTCACCCAGCTGCCCATACAGTTCCGCGTACCGCCGGAATCACCCGGACGGTACGCGGAACTGTTTGTGGGTGCTACTTGCGTCGTTGAAACTCGTCGTCACCTTCGGTCAGAAGCGCAAGTTCGGCATCGATGGTGTCGGAATCGATCTCACCGGGAACGGCGATCTTCGCCAGGAGTTGCTCGTCACCACTTTCCGTCCGAAGCGCCTTCTCCCTGATGAAGGCGATCGCGATCAGACTCAACAGAGCCAGGATTCCGGCGATGAGGAAGACCCGTGCGGTGGCATCGCCGTACGCAGCGCGGACCACATCCTGGATCGCTTCGGGTAGTTCGTTGAGGTTCGACAGCCCTGCGCCGGACCCTCCGGAGGCACTCAGATCGACCCCGATTGCGCTGAGGCCCTTGGTCGTCAGATCTGCAACGTGAGTGGAGAGCACTGCGCCGAGGACGGACACGCCTGCCGCGCCGCCGAGTGAGCGGAAGAACGAGACCGTCGAACTTGCGGTGCCGAGATCGCTAGGCGCGACGGTGTTCTGAACTGCGAGAACAAGATTCTGCATCACCATGCCCATCCCGGCGCCGAGCACGAAGAGGAACAGTCCGACCCAGAACATCGGCGTCGCGTGATCGATGGTCGATAGGAGGAAGAAGCCTGCCGACATTGCGACGGCACCGGCGATCAGGAAGCCCTTCCAGCGCCCGAACTTCGTGATCATTGCCCCGGACAGGCCGGCGGAGAGCATGGAACCGATCACCATGGGCAGTGTCAGAAGACCTGCGGCAGTGGGAGAGTAGCCGCGGGCAATCTGGAAGTACTGACCCAAGAACACTGCTCCGCCGAACATTGCGACGCCGACGGCGATGCTTGCCAGCGTCGCCAGCGTGGTAGTCCGATCTCGGAAGAGGCGGAGCGGAATGATGGGTTCCTTGACCTTGCTTTCCACCCACAGCGCTGCGGCGAGCAGCACCACGCCGAGTCCGACGAGGAAGAACGACATCGCAGAAGCCCACTCGAAGTTCTTACCTGCCAAAGTGACCCAGATCAAAAGGGTGCTGACACCGGCGGCAATGAGGGTTGCACCGACGTAGTCGATGCTGACGTCCTTCTTGACGATCGGGAGGTTCAACGTACGCTGCACGACGATCAATGCGATGACTGCCAGCGGCACGCCGACGAAGAACGTCCAGCGCCAGCCGAGCCAACTAGTGTCCACGATCAGGCCGCCGATCAGCGGGCCGGCGACTGTCGCGACGGACATGACGGCTGCGATCGGTCCCTGGTATCGACCACGCTCACGCGGGCTGAACATCGCCGCGATCACGATGATCACGAGGGCTTGCAATCCGCCGAGGCCCAGTCCCTGAACAGCGCGGAAACCGATCAGCATGCCGACCGATTGCGACATGCCCGCAAGGATCGAGCCGATCGTGAACAGCGTGATGGACAGCTGGACCAACAGCTTCTTACTCACCAGATCCGAGAACTTGCCCCAAATGGGAGTTGTTGCGGTGGAAGCCAACAGCGTTGCCGTCACGACCCAGGTGTACTGATCCTGGGTGCCGTGTAGTTCGGTGATGATGGTGGGGAGTGCATTCGAGACGATCGTCGACGACAGGAATGCGACGAACATGCCGAGTAGGAGCCCGACAAGTGCCTCGATCTTCTGCTTGTGGGTCATCGGCGCATCGGTCGATGACTGAGATGGTGGAACGTCGGTAGACGTGAAAGAACTCATGAATGTCCTTGCATCGGAGAATGATTCGATCTGATCGTGCAGCGTCGGTCAGTGCGCCGCGTGGGACTCTGGGCAGGTCGAGCGTCGTAGTCGATCGAGTGCACATGCGACGTCGACGGCGTCCTCTTCGGCCCATCCGTCGAGATGGTCGATGAGTCGCTGCGCCTGGGCGCGACGATGGAAGATCAGGGTCTGGACGCCGAGTGGAGTCAAGGACAGGAGCGATGCCCGTCCGTCGTCCGGGTCCGGTCGCCGCTGAATGTATCCACAAGATTCGGCGTGTGTGATCTGTCTGCTCAGCGTCGAGACTGTCACTCTCAACTTTTCCGCCAGATCCGTCGATCTCGTGGAATCTGCGGCCGACAACTGCGAGAGGAGGGCGCCCAGTGGGTCCGGCAACATGCCGGGGGACAGTTGGCGTGAGCCGGTCGACGAAACCTCGCGGTGGCGCCGGACTAGGGCGCGAAGGTTGTCGAGGATTGCCTCGGCACTGTCGTGAGTGATCACGGCCACCCCCTCGAATAGTTGATATTTGCAACTATAGATCAAGTTGGTTGCACTGCACAACTACTTTGTTGTCAGTCCTCGGAACTGCCCAGTCGGTGCAGCAAGGCCGTCAGCGTGGTGATGTCGTCAGTTTCCCATTTTGCGAGTCGGGCGCGCCAACGATCGATCTGATGATTACGGATCGTCGTGAGCTTCGTCCGAGCCTCAGGGGTCAGGGTCACCAGCTTCGCGCGAGCGTCGTCGGGGTCGGGGATCCGTTCCACCAGGCCGAGCCGAGCTGCGGCATCAATTTGCCTGGTCAGGGTGGACTTCTCGATATCGAGCGTGGAGATCAGGTCGGACATCCGCACGGCATCGGAACGGTTCAGGATGACAAGAACCGGGTAGAGCGCCGGATCGAGTTTGGGATGAATTGCACGCGCATAGGTGCGCGCCTGGGCGCGTCCTCGTTGCCACATGTCGGCAAGTTCCATCTCCAGGCCCGTGATCGGATCTGAAACCACTGTCGTTCCCCTTTGGTGCGATTCGTTCGGTGTTCATCAAACCAGAAGGGGGGCCGGAGTGATTTGGGTGAAGTCACGCTGAGCGAAAGGTACGTTCGGCGTACTGAAGGCGCTGAACGTACCTTTCGCTCGGAAAGTGGGTGGGTCAAGCCACCGCATACGCCCGCACGCAGGTGTTCAGGTCGCGGGTGAGATCGGCCGCTGTACTGGTCGGAGAACCGAATTTCACGACGGACCCGTCGCTCCCGTGGAACAACAGCGTCGGAAACGAAGTGGCGCCGAGCCTGCGTGCCCGGACGAAATCGGCGCGGGCGGCGTCCTTCGAATCTGTGGTGAACAGGGAAGACACTGCGGCGGATGGGTCGAGCCCGAGCGATTTCGCTATGGCTCGGTAGGTCTCGGGATCGGAGAGGCTGCGACCGTCTCGGTAGAACGCGGTCTGCATGGCCCCCGCGATGTCGAGTGCGCGAGTCGGATCTTGTGTGCGAAGCGCGGCGAGTCCGATCGCAGCATCCGTCGAATCCATGACGAACCGCCCGTCAGACACCAGTTGTGAATATCCGTCACCGAAAACGGCGCCGGTCTGGGCTGCGATGGTGGCGTTGGCCGATTTCAGGTACGGAGCCGAAGACATGGGTGCGACGCGTTCACCGGTGAACAGCCCGCCGCTGACCACGGACAAGTTGATGGAATCGGCATTTTGACGGACGAACTCCGTCAAAGCAGGGCCGAAGCCGAAACACCACCCGCAATAGGCGTCGAAGACGTAGGTGAGTTGCGTCGTGCCTGCTGTTTTCGAGCCTGTCGATTGCACTGTTGATTCCTATCCGAGCGCGAACTGATTGATACTCTGACGGTATGTCGCATTCGGGTATTCGGTCACGGTGAAGATGAGTCCCGAACTAGTGAAAAACAGACAAGTACCCGTCCGGGACGTCGGGTACGCGTCTTCGGTGGCTGACGCGACCGAGATCGAAGTACTCAGCCTGGACACCATTCGCATCAACGGGGGTAGTGCAGAGTTCGTCGGCCCCCAACGCCCGCAGTTTCACTTACTCGCACTGGTGACCGAGGGTTCGGCACTACACACCATCGACTTCGTCAACTACGCGGTGAGCCCGGGGACCGTGTTCTGGGTCAGACCGGGGCAGGTGCAACAGTGGGGGCGAATCCAGGATTTCGAGGCGATGGTTGTTCTGTTCACACCCTCGTCGCTCGATGCCGTCAGCCAGCAGTTGTTGGACGGGAAGGCTCACAGTCGGCAGGCAGCGTGGCAGTTGTCCGGCGAGAACCTCGAGACCATCAGCGCAGGTATGAAACACCTGAACTTGAATTACGGTTGTCCGGATACTTCTGCGCCGGTCGTTCGCGCGGCCATTCTGCGGCACACGTTGACGGCAATTCTGTTGAAACTGACCCACCTCGGTGGACAGGAGCAGAGTTCCGTGCTGGCACACAATGACGTGTTCGAAAGGTTTCATGCCGTTGTCGAACGTGACTTCGCCACGGTCCGTTCGGTTTCGGAGTACGCCAACAAGATCGGGTACTCCGAGAAGACTGTATTGCGGGCTACCCGAGCTGCTGCCGGAATGACGGCAAAGCAGTACATCGATCAGCGTGTGGTGCTCGAAGCGAAACGTCTGCTGTCTTTCGGCACGGACACGGTCACCCAGGTGGCGTCGAAGCTGGGGTTCGACGATTCTGCGAACTTCACAAAATTCTTCGCGACCCGGGTGGGTGTTTCTCCGCTGACCTTCCGTCAGGACGTCATAGCGCGCTGAACGCCGCCCATCGCGCGTCGGCGCTGTCGAGGGTTCCGATGCTGTTCTGCCCCTTGCCATGTGCGATGCCGTCCAGATCCTGGATGATCCAGTAGATGGCAAAAGGATGGCTGCCGAACCAGAGATCGCCGCTGACGTCCAATGCGTGCGCCGGGTCGGGTGTCAGGTTGTCGAACAGTGGAGTGTTTCGCACGACGGATGCGTCGTACTGCTGCCCGGAAAGTACGGCGACGGTCTGCGCCGCATGCTCGGGTAGAAGTTCAGGTGAGACGGGCGAAATCGTGCCGGTGTCTTGATTGTTGGTCGCGTTGACTTCCGATGCAGGCCTGGTGAATCCGGCCTCGGTGACCAGTGTGGAGATGGGAGTGGTCGGTGGCACGGTGAACAGGTTTCCGCTGTAGCCGAGAAGGATCGCAAGGCTCTGGCCGGCAGCCGCGGACTTGACGTCTTCGAGGCCGGATTCCAGCTTTCCGATCATGGCGGTTGCTTCGCTGCCTCGATCGAGCTGTGCCCCAGCTTGTTCGAGCACATCACGCCACGGCGCCGAGTACGGGAGGACCAAGGTTGGCGCCACGGAATTGATCTGCGCGAACAGGCTCGGTAGTGGACCGGCATTGCTCATCAGGATCTCATCGGGTTCGACGGACGCGATCTCTTCGACTGCGGGGTTGGCGAAGAAAGTCGGCTTGTCGAGAACTTCGACGCCCTGCTCCCGCAGAATCGACTTGGCGACGTCCGATCGCAGGGTGCTGTAGACGACGGTGGGCTTCACGCCGAGTGCGAGTGCACTCAGCCCCGCGTACTCGTCGAGCGCGAGAATGCGCTGCGGTGAGGCCGGAACTTCGACGGTGCCGAGTTCGTGTGTGACGGAGCGAGTTGCAGAAGCGGTTTCGGACTCGGCGGAGCTGCTGCACGCGCTTGCGCCGGCAACGGTGAGGAGAAGCGCCGAGACGATGCCGAATGCGGTTCGGGTGGTGAACATCTGAGGTCAACGATCCATTCGTGGGAAGAAGAAGGACAGGAGGGTGCCGGCCAGCAGTAGGCCGGAGCAGACGAAGAGGGCTTGGGAGTATCCGGAAACCAGTGCTTCGGTCGGTGCGCTGTCCGAGTGCGCCGTCGAGGAAGCGGCGACGCTCACGAGAACGGCTAGTCCGAGTGAACCGCCGATCTGACGCGATGTGCTCAGTAGTCCTGATGCCATGCCGACTTCTTCGGGGGGAGCGTCGGCGGTGGCGACGTTACTGAGCGGCATGAACGACAGACCGATGCCGATGCTTGCCAGAAGCGAAGGCACCAGGATGACGGCCCAGAAGGGACTGTCGAGGTTCATGGTCGAAAACATGAAAGTCCCGATTGCGGCGACTGCTGTTCCGACTACGAGCAGCGGTCGAACTCCGTAGCGCGGAAGGAGTTTGGTGGACGCGAGGATGCCGATCACCAGGCCGAAGCAGAAAGGCAGGAAAGCCAGACCGGTGGTGGTCGGTGAATAGCACAGCCCGCGTTGCAGGAAGAGTGAGACGAAGAAGAACGCGCTGAACTGGGCCGCACACACCAGGCACATGATGGCGTTGGCCAGTCCGATTCGGGGTCGAAGCAGGGTGGACAGTCGTACCAGTGGTGTGGCGCAGCGGCTTTCGACTACGACAAAGGCAGTCAGCAGGACGACCGTGAGTGCGAATCCACCCACCACGTAACCCGAAGTCCAGGAATGTGATTCCGTGGCGATCACTGTGCCGACTAGGGCGGTGATTCCGGCCGTCGCCAAGATGGCTCCGGGGAGATCGAGGGAGCCACCTCTGGCGGCTTGGCCGGCCGGCAGGCCACGGGCACCTGCGACCGCGGCGATCAGGGCCACCGGTGCGCCGGCGAACATCACCCATCGCCAACTGAGCCCTTCGGTCAAAATGCCGCTCAGGACGACACCGAGTGCGCCGCCCAGTGCTGACGACATTGCGCCGATGCCGAATGCCTTGGCTCTGGCGCGTCCGGTGGGAAAGGCCTGACTGAGGGCGGCGAGCCCGGCTGGCGCGATCAGTGCAGCGCCGACGCCTTGAAGCGCCCGAGCTCCGACAAGCATTTCGGCGGACACGGAGAAGGTGCCGACGATGCTGACGAGGGCGAACAGCAGAAGCCCGGAAACCAGAACTCGACGAGTGCCCATCACGTCGCACAGACGACCGCCGAGAAGCAGCAGTCCACCGAAGGCGAGGGCGTACGCGTTGACGACCCAGGACAACCCGGCGTCGGAAAAGTTCAGCGATTCCTGGATGTCTGGCAGCGCGACGTTGATGACCGACATGTCGAAGGCCACCAGGAACTGCGCTGCCGCGGCGGCTGTGAGGACCAAAGCCGGTGCGGCTACCGCTCGAGTTGTTGTTGTCATTGCAGGTACCTAATTTGTATACGCGTTCTCATAAGTAGTTAGGTTTACCTTGCTGACGACTGAGATGCAAGGGGTTCCCCGGGCGAGGGCGTCGTAGCAGGGGCGCGCACAATCGACGGATGGCCGAAAAGATGGAACCGAGATCACCGCGGCTCGGACGTCCCCCGACGATCACGTCGGAGCAGATAGTCGACGAGGCGAAACGGCAACTTCAGTCCGGCGGCGCCGACGCGTTGAGCATGCGAGCGTTGGCGAAGTCGCTCGGCACCACGCCGATGGCGCTGTACCGGCACGTGGGCGACAAGGAACAGCTGATCAGCGCGGTTCTCGATGTGTACTCACAAGATCTCGGCGCGCTGGTCCTGCCGCAGGATCAGGTCGAACGGCTTCGCATGATCTTCACCGCGATCTTCGAAACGCTGGCATCGGAGCGCTGGATCATCGAGTTGCTTCAGCGAGGTGGGCGCGGCGGGAGCGGCGCTGTGGTCTTGGTCGATCGGGCGATGGCCGCGTGTGTCGAACTCGGGATGTCGCCGCGCCGCGCACTGTTGGTCTATCGAGCGCTGTGGAACTACACACTCGGTGCACTGCTCAACATCTACGACACCACCACACGACCGGAAGGCAGTGTGTCACCTCTCGCGGTCAAGATCCGAGAAATCGGTCCCGAGAAACTGCCGGTACTCAGTGAGGTGCTCGAGGACTGGCCGGGAGGGACGACGACTGAGAGTTACCTGGAAGGTCTCGAGGTCTTGATCAGTGGATACACAAATTCCGACTGAGAGTGTTTACAACAGCCCGTGCCTCGGTGGGATTGTCCCCGACAGCGTCCAGCGGCCGATGTGTTGGACCTTCCACCTCGTCGGATCGTGCAGAGTATGCGTGCGTGCGTCACGCCAGAATCGCGAGAGGTTCGCTGATTCGCCCGCGCTTCTCGTGCCACCGATCTCGAACAGCGTGCTCGTGGCCGCCAATGACGCCCTGGCACCGACCACTTTGGCAGTTGCAGCGTCGATGGATGCTCGGGCCGTGGAGTCCTCGGTGGGATTACGACGCGCCACGTCGATCGATCGCGCCGCTTCCGCCAAGAGGGATCTGGCAGCGCGAACCTCGATTGCCGCTTCGCCGGCGAGTTGAACGAGCAGTGGATCCTCCACCGCTGTATCGACTTTCGCCTCGAAAAAGGGCCGCGCCTTTGCTGCGAGTTTCACGGATTCACGCAATGCGGCCGACGCTATGCCCGTGTCGATCGCGGCGTGCAGAATCTGGGCCTGTGCCCCGTAGGTGGTCGGGTGAGTGAACAACGATGTGAAGGGTACGACGTTGAACCGCGGCACCGACACGGATTCGAGTGTCACGGTTCCGCTCGCAGTTGTCTTCTGCCCCATGCCGTCCCAGTCGTCGACGATCGACAGTCCGGGAGTACTCCGGGGTAGGTAGACCGCGGATTTCACCTGTGCGCCGGTCTCGGTGAACTGATCCGCATTGGCGGCACGTACCACGATCCAATCTGCGAAAAGTGCTCCTGTGCAATAGAATTTTCGACCTTCGAGCACAAAGTCTTCCCCGTCGGGGGTGAGAGTGGTGCCGTCGATGTCGATGGTCTTGTTGCCGCGCTCGCTCTGGGCGTTGGCGAACTGCTTACCCGACAATGCTTCGGCGTAGAAGAACTGCTTCTGCTCGTTAGACCCCTGGTACCGGAGCGCTTCCAGGAAAGTGAAGTGGCTGTGCGGAATCTGCGCGATACTGGGATCGCCCTCGGCGAGTAGGCGGAAGACCTCGGCCAACGTCTCGGTGCTCGCGTCGATGCCACCGAACTCTTTCGACACCGACAGCCCCAGCAGACCGGACTGCGCCAGGGTGCGAACCTCGTCGCGGGGAAGGAGGCGCTGCGCATCGCGGACGCCGGCACCTGCCGCGAACTCGTCGGACAGCTGTGACGCTACCGAGAGCGCCTCGTCTTCACTGGTGATGCGGTGCGCGATCTCCTGAATGTCCACAGCAGTCATGCTGCCACCGTTTCACAGTCGCAGCACCCACCCAACACTTACAACCTGTGTGATCGCTACCCTGGAAACCCCCGGGAACTGCATGTTTGCTGGATTTCATGTCTACTGAACGTATCGCCGACGAGATCAAGTTCGCCTACTGGGTGCCCAATGTCAGTGGTGGTCTGGTCACCTCCGACATCGAGCAGCGGACCAGCTGGGACTACGAGTACAACAAGAAGTTGGCGCAGACCGCCGAGAACAACGGCTTCGAGTACGCCCTGAGTCAGGTTCGTTACGAGGCGAGCTACGGGGCCGAGTTCCAGCACGAATCCACGAGTTTCAGCCTTGCGCTGCTCCTGGCCACCGAGAAGCTCAAGGTCATCGCCGCCGTGCATCCCGGACTCTGGCAGCCGGCAGTGTTGGCGAAACTGGGCGCTACCGCTGACCACCTGTCGAACGGTCGATTCGCCGTCAACGTCGTCAGTGGTTGGTTCAAGGACGAGTTCACTCATCTGGGCGAGCCGTGGCTCGAGCACGACGAGCGCTATCGGCGTAGCGCCGAGTTCCTTCAGGTTCTTCGGAAGATCTGGACCGAGGACGACGTCGATTTCCGCGGCGACTTCTACCGCATTCACGACTTCACGTTGAAGCCTAAGCCTCTGAACACTCCGGAGCGACCCAATCCCGAACTGTTCCAAGGTGGTAACTCGGCGGCAGCCCGTGTGAACGCCGGTCGCTATTCGGATTGGTACTTCAGTAACGGCAAGGACTACGACGGCGTCACCGAACAGTTGGTCGACGTCCGCCGTGTTGCTCGCGAGAACGATCGTGAGGTCAAGTTCGGGCTCAACGGGTTCATCATCGCCCGCGACACCGAGGCCGAAGCAAAAGACACGCTGCGAGAAATTATCGCCAAGGCGAACCGTCCCGCAGTCGAGGGTTTCAAGAATGCAGTCCAACAGGCCGGCGCGTCGACCTCGTCCAAGGACGGGATGTGGGCAGATTCGACGTTCGAGGACTTGGTTCAGTACAACGACGGCTTCCGCTCACAACTGATCGGCACACCGGAACAGATCGCCCATCGGATCGTCGAATATCGCCGTCGCGGTGTCGATCTGATTCTCGGCGGATTCCTGCACTTCCAGGAAGAGATCGAGTACTTCGGGGCCAAGGTGCTCCCGCTGGTTCGTGAACTCGAAGCAGCCGACAGTGACGAGCAGGTGCTCGTCACCGCCGGCTGATCGCCTGGCCTCTCAGGACTTTGCGTGGCGCTTCGCCAGCATCCAACGAGAGATCTTCATGTCCCGAGCTTTTCGCTCGATGGTCAGCAGGTCCAACGGAGCGCTGAATTTCTGAACGGCCAGTGATTTCACACTGCTGAACTCACGCAGCCCATCGGCTCCGTGGATACGCCCGAACCCGGAATCGCCGACCCCGCCGAACGGCAGGGCGGCGATTCCGGCGAATCCGAGAACCGAATTGACCGTGACGACACCGCATTCGAGCTTCTCGGCAATCGCTCGACCCTTCGACGAACTCTTGGTGAACACCGAGGCGCCCAAGCCGTACTTCGACGCATTGGCACGCTCGATCCCCTCGTTCATGTCGGCGACCTTGTTCACCACGACGCTCGGGCCGAACGTTTCCTCGGTGATCGCCGTGGAATCCTCCGGAACATCCGTCAGGATGATCGGATCGATGAACGGGCCGTTGAACGAATCAAGTCCGCCGAGTACAGCTTTCGCGCCGCGACCGAGAGCGTCTTCGATCTGGCCTCGGACTATCGCAGTCTGCTTTCCCAGCGTCATCGGCCCGTAGGTCGAGCTGTCGGTGGCGCCGGCGTGGGCGTCCTGAAGCGCGGCGGTGAGCTTGGACAAGAAGGCGTCGTACACGGGCGCTGCGACGTAGATTCGTTCGACGCCGGCACAGGTTTGTCCGCCGTTGCCCACTGCCCCGAATGCAGCGAAGCTCACGGCCGCATCGAGGTTGGCGTCGGAGTCCACCAGCATGGCGTCCTTGCCGCCGCATTCGGCGACCAGGGGAGTGAGGGTGTCCGCGCAGGCGGCCATCACGCGCTTTGCGGTAGCCGTCGAGCCGGTGAATGCGATCTTGTCGACACCGGACGAACACAGAAGTGCACCGGTTTGTCCGTCACCGGTAATGGTCTGCAGGACAGGGTGTCCGGGCGCGGCGATGTTCCACAGCCGGGCCAATTCGACGCCGACGCCTGGTGAGAGTTCGCTCGGTTTGAAGACGACAGCGTTGCCGGCGGCCAGTGCGTAGCCGATCGAACCCATCGGTGTGTACAGCGGATAGTTCCAGGGGCCGATCACACCGACGACGCCCATCGGCCGGTAGCCGACGGATGCAGACTGATTGGCGCTGATCAGTCCTGCACCGACGCGTCTGCGGCGCAACACTTTCTGTGCGTTGCGTGCCGCCCAGTCGAGATGTTCGACGGCCAGCATGACTTCGAGAAGGGCGTCGTCGCTGGGTTTTCCGGTCTCGGCGGAAATGATCGCCGCCATCGATTCGGCGTGAGTGGCGATCGCGGCGCGGAAATTGCCGAGCACCTTCCGGCGGCCTTGGAATCCGAGTTGATCCCACCACTTCGACGCCGTGCGTGCTGCGGCGACCGCTTTCTCGATCTCTTGCTGATCTGCAATGAGGTGCTGCGCGACCACGGAATCGTTGCGAGGGTCGAGGCTCGCGAAGGTGTGATCGTTTGATTTCGGATCTGTCGACGTGGACGTGCTCTGGCGGCCGAGCTGTTCTGTCATGTTCTTCAGATCCTCCACATGTCGGTGCATCACATATATGTGATGTGATTTACTGTGCTGGTAGTCACAGTATGCGTCGGACCGAGCTCCGACAAGCCTCCAGCCTCATCTCACTCGGGAGTTTTCGATGTACATGGATTTCACGCAGGAGCAGTCTGATTTCGCCAAGTCGGTAGCGTCGTTCTGCAAGAAGGAAAGTGGTACCCGTGAGCAGCGAGACCTGCTGACCGATCATGGCGCCCATAATCACAACCAGGCGTTCTACGAGAAGATGGCGGAATTGGGATGGCTCGGGCTGACCGTCCCGGAGGAATACGGCGGATCTGCCGGAAGCACGGTCGACCTGTGCATCTTCCTTGAGGAAGCCGCCAAGGGCATGGCGCCGATCGGTGGACTGGGCCCGACCGTCATCACCGGGGCTGCATACGAGAAGTTCGGCAGTCCGGCCCAGAAGGAGGCAGTGCTCGGCGGGATCGTCCGTGGCGCGTCTCAGTCGATCTCGATGTCCGAACCCGAAGCGGGCTCCGACGTGGGAAATTTGAGTTGCCGCGCCGAGAAGGTCGACGGTGGGTGGCTGATCAACGGCCAGAAGACGTGGTGTTCCAACGCGCACTTCGCCGAGAACATCCTTCTGGTGGCTCGCACATCCCGAGGTGAAGGCAAGCATGAGGGTCTGACGATGTTCCATGTCCCGGCCGACATCTCCGGATTGAAGATCAGTGGAATCGACACCATGGGCGGCAAGGAGGTCAACGATCTCTACTTCACCGACACATTCCTGCCCGAGGACGCGGTGGTTGGGGAAGTCGGCAACGGCTGGCGTCAACTCATGGCCGGACTCAACATCGAACGCCTCATCCTCGCGGCGATGATGCTCGGGACCGCGCAGCGCGCTTTCGACGACACCCTCGAATTCGTCACCACGCGTAAGCAGTTCGGCCGTCCGGTCGGATCGTTTCAGGCGCTTCGCCACCGGATCGCGGATCTCGCCACGGAGATCGAATGCGGCCGTCTGCTGGTCTACAGCGTTGCCCGAATGGTCGACGCCAACCCGACCAAGATGTTCCCGCGGGAAGCGTCGATGGCCAAGCTGAAGCTGACCGAGACCGCCAAGAAGGTCGCGCTCGAGGGGATGCAGATGATGGGTGGGTACGGTTACGCGACTGAGTTCGACATGGAGCACCATGTGCGAAAGACTCTTGTGTCCTCCATTTATGGTGGTACCAACGAGATTCAGCGAGACATCATCGGCAAAACGTACGGACTGTGAGGATCGGTTGTGGCAACGTCTGCACGCACTCGGAGGGCGACGTCTGAGCTGAGGAGACGGCCACAGTTGTCGGAGGACGTGGCCAACCACGTTCGTAACCTGATCATGTCCGGCGCTGTGCGTCCGGGCGAGTTCGTCAGATTGGACGAAACCGCAGCCGACCTCGGTGTCAGCGTCACGCCGGTGCGAGAAGCCCTCGTCGCATTGCGCGGCGAGGGAATGGTCGAGTTGGTTCCGCATCGCGGCTATCTCGTCTCGCCCCTCAGTCGCCAAGACATCGAAGACATCTTCTGGTTGCAGGGGCAGATCGCAGTCAAGCTGGCTTTGCGGGCGATGGACACCATCACAGCTGATCAACTGGTGGAACTCACGGAACTCAACGCCGATTTGCGAGCGGCGGTGGACGCCTCGGATGCAGCTGCGATCGAGCAGTGCGAATTCGAATTCCACCGCTTGATCAATCGCGCTGCGGGTGGTGCGAAGCTGGCATGGTTCCTGTTCGGCGCGATTCGGTACACCCCTGCTCGTCTCTACGCGACGGATCCAGGCTGGGGTGAGCTTGCGGTATCGAGCCACGACGCTTTGATCGAGGCGTTCGAGAAGCACGATCGAGAACAGGTGGACGCGCAGATGAGTCTGCAGTTCTCCGACGGCGCTGCTCGACTTCTCGCTCACCTCGACAACATCGGGATCTGGGACTGAATCAGGAGCTCAAGACGGAGGTAGGGCGGGAGCGAGCAGGATCGCTGCACATTCGGCGACCAGTTCTTCTTCCGTCACGTCGATGTATCCGTCCAGCCATGCACTGAGGGTCTGCGCCAGGCCGCCGACCAGGAAGGTTGCCGTCAGCGTCAAGTGGCCGCTGTCGTTCAATCGGTAGAAGGTCTTGGCGTTGGCGGCCAGGAGACCGATGAATATCGTCGTCGACGCTCGTCGTTTCTCGGCCAGGACAGGGCTCGTCAGGGCGCTGGAGAACAGTAGACGTCCGCGACGGGGATCCTGCGCGATCGTGCGGACGATGTTCGCGATTCCGGCGAGCGCCTTGCCTCGTTCGGTCTCGGCGGCGTCCACCGCGGCCTGGGTTGAAACGGCGATGTCCGTGATGACGGTGTCGTAGACGGCCGACATCAGAGCATCACGATCGGTGAAGCTCTCGTAGAAGTACCGCGCCGCGACACCGGCCTTCTTGCACACTCCGCGGACCGTGAGTTCGGGCTCGGCGGAGCCCATGAGTTCCAGACCGGCCTCGATCAGCGTCTCTCGTCGTTGGGCTACGCGGAGCGCGCCGTCGACGCCACCGTACGAACGCGGTTGGTCATTCATGAAGACCATCTTTGCATCCCGAGATTGCTTGACATCTCGGCATTTCGGCGTTTCACTCATCTGAGAACATGCGTTCGCAGATATCGACTCGAAGGGGTTCTGCCATGACGGTGAGTAGGGATTCGATGGACGGGCGCAAGGAAGCGGTGACGGGCGGCATCGGAGCGGTCGGCGTCCAGGCGGTCGACATCGACGGCGAGGTCGAAAAAGCGATGTCCGGGCTCGGACTGTTGGCCGCCGGCGCCAACGTCATCATGCAGTTGGCGCGCCCGGCGGTGGGGTACGGCGTGTACGAGAGCAAGGTCGAGACGGGTCGGTTGGATCGGCATCCGGTGAAGCGAACCCGGACGACGCTGACGTATCTCGCCGTCGCGAGCCTGGCGACGGACGAAGAAAAGAAGCTGTACCGACGCGCAGTCAACGGCTCTCACAAGCACGTTCGCTCCGATGAGAACAGCGCGGTCGAATACAACGCGTTCGATCCCGAGCTGCAGTTGTGGGTAGCCGCCTGCCTGTACCGAGGCTTCGAGGACGTCTACAAAATCTTGTACGGGGATCTCGATCCGGTCACCCAGGATGCGTTCTATCAGCGAAGCGCCACGTTCGGTACAACCCTTCAGATGCGACGCGACATGTGGCCGGCGGACCGGGATGCGTTCGAGGTCTACTGGAACGAGAACCTCGGCAAGGTGGCGATCGACGAGACGATTCGTGAGCATCTCTACGGGATCGCGTCGGCGACCTTCACGCCGAAGCTGTTGCATCCCGTGGTCGGTCCGCTCAACCGATTTGTCACCACCGGGTTCCTGCCCCAGGCCTTTCGTGACGAAATGCGGCTCCCGTGGTCGGTGCGTCAGCAGCGTAACTTCGACCGATCCATGCGCGTCGCCGCGCTGGTCAATCGGTTCAGCCCGAAGATTCTGCGGATGTTCCCCTATAACTTCTATCTCTGGGATCTGCGTCGGCGCATCGCCAAGGGAATCCCGTTGGTCTGAGCCGACTCTGACACTTGAAGTGATTGACACCACAGGCGAATCGGACACATACTCGACATAGTTGAAGTTGACGTCAAGTTTTAACTTTCCTGTGGAGGCTGTCAGTGGCGAACATCGAAGGCGTATGTGACCAGCGATTCTCTGGCTTGAAGGAGGCGCTGGCACACAATCTCGATTCCGGCGAGGACGTCGGGGCAGCGATCGCACTGACGATCGACGGCGAATCCGTCGTCGACATGTGGGGCGGTTGGGTCGACGTCGAGCACACTGCTCCTTGGGCCCGCGACACCGTCACCAACGTCTGGTCCTGCAGTAAGACCGTGACCGCACTGGCCGCGCTCATGCTCGTCGACCGCGGGTTGCTGGATCTCGATGCCCCGGTCGCGCAGTACTGGCCCGAGTTCGCAGCAGCGGGTAAGGACCGTATTCAGGTCCGGCAACTGTTGTCGCACACTTCGGGTGTTTCGGGGTGGGATCAACCGTTCACCTTGGAGAACATTTGCGACGACGCGTACGCCACAGCCCGGTTGGCGACGCAGGCTCCGTGGTGGGAGCCGGGTACCGCATCCGGATATCACGCCCTCAACTACGGCCACCTGATCGGCGAGGTCGTCAGGCGCATCGACGGTCGAACCCTCGGCCGCTTCATCGACGAGGAAATAGCCGGTCCGCTCGATGCTGATTTCCGCCTGGGCTTGCCGAAGTCGGAATACGGGCGAGTCTCGAATGTGATTGCGCCACCGCCTTTGCCGATCGACATCGCGGCACTCGGGATGGACAACATCATGGTGAAGACCTTCACCGCACCGCCGGCCGACGCGACAGGTTCGTGGACCGACGGGTGGCGAGCCGCGGAGATCGGTGCGGCCAACGGTCATTCGAATGCGAGGGCACTCGCAAGGATCCAATCGGTGATCGCCTGCGGTGGCAAGGTCGGTGACGTTCGCCTGCTGTCGGAGGAAACGATCGACAAGATCTTCGAGGAGCAGTCGTACGGGGTCGACCTCGTCCTCGGTGTGCCGGTCCGCTTCGGCGTCGGATTCGGATTGCCGACGCCGGAGTCCGTCCCGTTCATTCCGGAGGGGCGAATCTGCTTCTGGGGAGGTTGGGGTGGCTCGCAGATCATCATCGACACCGAGAAGCGCATGACCTTCTCGTACGTGATGAACAAGATGGGGCCGGGCCTGCTCGGTTCCGAGAGATCGGCGCAGTACGTATCGGCTGCCTACGACGCACTGAGCTGATCGATGTGACTGCGTTTGATCGATATGACAGGGAGGGCGAAGCGCTACTCAAATCCTTGCTGAGTAGTAGCCGAGGGGGCTGGGTGTAGGCCCGATCGCTAATCCGGCGGAACGGTTGGTTTGTCTGCTGCAGCTGACTATGCTGCCGGATATGCCAGTGTGCTCCGGGGGGAAATCAGCTTGTCCGCTACGTCGAAGTGTGCCCGAAAGTTGCAGACCTGCATCGGCTGACCGGCGATGAAGGGTTTCGTCGAAGTTGTCATGCGCTGGTGGCAGTTGCCGGACCAGTTCCATAGTTTCAGCAGGTACCTCGAAGACCGCGGGTTCTTGACTTCCTGCCGGGCGCTGGTCGGCGGAACGGCACTCTGGATGGGGTTGGTGTTGCTGTCGGCGCGATTCAGTGACGTCGGTCCGCAAGGTACGTTCTGGCGAGCGGTCAATCTCATGGTCATAGTCCTGTGCGTCGGCGCGGCCCTGATCTGGTGGTTGTTTCCGCCGACGCCGCTGTGGTCGTACACCTTTGTCGTGGGTTCCGACGTTGCGATTGCGGCGGCCGCCGCAACCGACTCGGAACCGATGGGACGGCTCATCGCGTGCGTCGTGTTTGCGTCGATCGGCGGCTATATTGCGTTCTTCCACAATCCGAAACTCCAAGTCGGTCACTTGGTCTTCGCCTCGATTGTCACGGTGCTTTCGGGGTGGACTTTGTTGTTCGGACCAGCAGCGGACGTCGGCTTGGGGTTGGCGAAAATCGCGGTCGTGATGGCCACCATCATTGTGATTCCCGTGGTGTCCCAAATGGTTCTGGCAGTTCTGGGATCCGACGCCACTACTTCCGACATCGACCCGTTGACCGGTCTGCTCAACCGTCGCGGACTTTCGCGTCGTGTGAAGGATCTGATGGGGCCTCCGGTGACCGAGGCCGACGCGGTTCTCGTGGTGGTGATCGATCTCGACCGATTCAAGACGATCAACGACGTTTACGGCCACGACGTTGGGGACAGCACGATCCTGCGAACGGCGCTGCGTATTCGCCTGTGGACAACCAAAGCTGCACTGACCGCCCGTGTGGGCGGTGACGAGTTCGTCGTGGTCGAGCGGGTGCCGGTCAGCGTGATAGCGAGGCTGGAAGGACAGATCCGCTCGGCAATGGACGGGGCGACCGATGATCCACCGACGAGCGCGAGCATCGGAATGGCGGTCCGCACCGCGCCCCGGCATCCGGGTGAGTCCGTCGACGAAGCCTTTGCCGAACTCTTCCGCGTCGCGGACACGGTGATGTACGAAGCGAAGCGCGAAGGTGGCAACCAGGTTCGGGCGAGCCTGGTCTGATGTGAGAGCTCAGTCGGCGAAGCTCAGGCCGCGCTCGGCGAGTGCTTCACGCAGAATCCTCAGAGCCTTCGGTCCCATCCCGTGCAGAGCGCCGAGTTCCTTCTCGGACACGGACGTCAATTGCGCGAGATGGGTGTAGCCCGCTCCGATCAGCGCGCGCTGTGCGGGAGCTCCCGTTTTCGGGAAGTCGGTTTCCACTGTGCCCGGATCCGGTTCTGTCACTGGCCAACTCCTCCGTGTGGGTTTTCCACAGTTTAGCGAGCGTCGTGAACGATTTCGGGGCTGTCGATATTGTCGGGCGTTCGCGGAAGCGCGCGAGCTGCCACGGCAATGCCGATGAGCGCGATAGCGGCGAAGGTGAAGAGAAGCAATTGCGCAGAACGAAGCGTCGACGGTTCGCCGATGTTCACCAGCACTCCGGCCAGGGCTGCGCCGAAGGCATTTGCGATCAGCTGAACGGTGTTGATGGCAGCGGAGGCACGCGCACCTTCTCCGGGATCGGTGACCGAGGTCATCGCACCGACTGCAAGATGGGGCCAGGCGATGCCGATTCCGACACCGGCGACCAGCAGTCCGATCACCCACGCGACCATCGCACCGGCGCCGGCGTGTTCGGTGAGAAATGCTGCCATGATGCCCAACCCGATCGCGACGAGGATCGGACCGCTGACAACGATTCGTCGCACGATACGAGGGGTAGTCGCCGAGGCGCTCGGGATTTCGCCGAGAGTCCAGCCGAGAGCGAGTGCGGCCCCGAGGAATCCGGCCGCGAGCGGTGCCAGTCCGGCAAGTCGTTGGCCGAAGAGTGGAATGAACGTCTCGACGGTCGACGCAACAGCGAGGACGACGATGGTCAGGTACACCCACTTGAGCGACGACGCGTTGAACGTCGATGGCGGTAGCACGCCGTGGCGCGAGCGACGGTCAGCGGCGACAAAGGCGATCAGTAGCAGCACAGCGACGAGAACCATTGCTGCGGTCACTGCGAGGTTGGACAGAATTCCGGCAACGCTGACCAGCAAAGCTGCCGCAGTCAGCAATGCCAGTGAGAGGACCGGCACCGGGCTACTGGTCGTGCTGCCCGGTTCATGTGCCGGTAGCGCGCTGGGGACGAGGGCTGCGACTGCGATCGTCGCGACAACCAGAACGCCGAAAGCCCATCGCCAGGCTCCGAATTGAGCAAAGACGCCGCCGATTGCGGGGCCGGCGAAGGTGCCGACTCCCCACATTGCCGAAACCAGCGCGGCCCCGCGGGTCCACAGATGTCTGGGGAGCGCGGCATTGATGACGGCGTAACCGAGACCAGCCAGGAGGCCACCTCCCGAACCCTGGATCGTGCGGCCGACCAACAGCAATTCCATGGTCGGGCTGACCGCACAGACGACGGTGCCGAGCGCGAAGATCGCGAGGCCGATCAGGTAGGCCCCGCGCGGTCCCCTGGCGGCGAGGACGTTGGTGACCAACATCGAGGAGATGACGGAAGCGATGAGGAAGACCGTCGCGGTCCAGGCGTAGTACTGCTGACCGCCGATGTCGTCGATGGCAGTCGGAAGCAGGCTGGTCGTCAGGTAGACGTTGGTCGCGTACAGCGCGACGCCGCCTGCGAGGACGGTAGCGGTGCCGAGGTATCGACCGCTCAGGAGCTGCCGCCAGGTTCCGGCGGGAGCATCGGTGGGGGAGTGCATGTTGTCGAAGGTAGAATCTCAAGTGCGCTTCAGGTCAATGTCGCGCAGCCATTGGGAGGCAGAATGATCCGTAAGAGTGACGAACTTCTCTCGATCGGTGAGGTATCGGCGCGCACCGGCGTCGCCGTGTCGGCGGTGCGCTACTACGAAACACTCGGTCTGGTTCCTGCGGAGCGGACGGCAGGAAATATGAGGAAGTTCCCGCGCCACTCGATCCGGCGGGTGTCGCTCATCCAGTTGGCAGTCAGGTTCGGGATACCTCTGGCCGAAGTCGCCGAAGTATTCGGGTCGTTGCCGCAGGGGCGAACGCCGACGAAGAAGGACTGGCGCAAGATTTCGACGGAGTGGAATCAGCGCCTCGAGGATCGCAAGCAGGCCATCAGCCGGATGCAGGACGAACTGACGGGCTGTATCGGCTGTGGGTGTCTGTCACTCAAGACATGCAACCTGCTCAACCCTGGAGACGAACTGGGCCGGGAGGGGCCCGGCGCCAGACGTCTCTGAAACTACTGTCGGTCACACTCTTTCGCGTGGCCGCGACTGAGCATTCCACCGACCACCACGACGCTCGATCTCGATGGGATGCGAGAAGCACTCGCTGATGTTCTGGGTGGTGATCACATTCTCGGCGAGGCCGCTGGCGGTCACGACGCCGTCCTTGATCAGGAGAGCATGTGTGGTGGTGCTCGGAATCTCTTCGATGTGATGCGTCACGAGAATGCTGGCAAGTGAAGGGTTCTGATTGCGGAGATCGTCCAGAGCCGTCAAGAGCTGTTCGCGCGCAGCAAGATCGAGCCCGGTCGCCGGTTCGTCGAGCAGGAGCAGGCGTGGTTCCACCATGAGTGCACGGGCGATCAGGGCTCGCCCCCGTTCGCCCTGGGACAAGTTGGGCCACAGTGCGTCCGAACGCGGACTCATCCCGAGTAGATCGATCAGTGCGTCGGCATGAGCCTCTTGCTCCGGCGTCGGTGACCACCGCGGCATTACCTCGGTGGTGTTGGTGAGGCCGGTGATCACGACGTTGCGGACGGTGATCGGAATTCCGATCGTGTGACGCGGGTTCACGTGCCCGATGTCCATCCGCAGTTCCCTCATGTCGACTCGGCCCAGCTTGTGCCCGAGGACGTAGACGGAACCGCGAGTCGGGTGGGCGGTTGCTCCGAGAAGGCTCAGTAGGGTGCTCTTGCCTGCACCGTTCGCGCCGAGGAGCACCCAGTGTTGCCCGGGTTCGATCGAAATGTTGATGTCTTTCAACAAGTATCGGCCGTCGCGGACGAGATCCACGTGTTCGGTCGACAGAACTGTGCCGTTGGGGTGTTGCACGAGAACTAACCTCTCTTAGGCGTCGAGCACACGCAACCGCCGTAAGACGGTGTCGATATTTGCTCGGGTTGCCGCTACCGCGGCTTCTGGGTCGGCGTCTTGAAGGGCCTCGACCAACTGATCATGGGCATGTGAGGTGTCGGGGACGCCGGCCTCGTGGGCCATCATCTCGACGAGGGATTCACGAAGGAGTGGACGCACCGACGTGAACAGCGAGAGTAGAACCGCGTTTCCGGACAACCGAACGACTTCGGTGTGGAAGTCGAGGTCGACGTCGACGAACTTTTCAACGTCACCCTCGAAATGACTGTGTCGCATGGTCAGTCGCCGCCGCAGGCCGTCGAGGTCCTCGGGTTGTACCCGCTCCGCGGCCAGTCTGGCGGCCTCGATCTCGAGTGCGCGACGGACTTCGAAGACCTCGAGGATCCTCGAGCGTCGAAGTAGCTTGGTGAATTCGTCGACGTGCTCGAGTTCGGACGCGGCAGCCACGAAGGTGCCGACGCCGTGTCGGACTTCGAGTAGTCCGTCGCGAGCGAGGAGGCGGATTGCCTCGCGAATCGAGGAACGCCCGACGCCGAGTTCGACGGCAAGGGCCGCCTCGCTCGGTATGCGCTCGGACGGCGCCCACGTTCCTTGCCTGATTCGCCCGCGAAGCAACTGTTCGAGTTGCGGCACCAGCGGACCACTGCGAAGTGTGAATCCTGTGTGGTCGTCGGACACGGCTCGCCTCTCGTGGGGGGTACCGACAGCGTAACAACTCATCAGACGTCTGAGGACTCGGGTGGGCCGTGTGTCGGAGCAGTGCTCACGCAGTCGATACCGTCAGTTACGGGTGACGCCGAGGAGCAGTGCGATCAGGTCGAGGGCCGTCTCGATCTCCGCCTTTTCCCGCCCGAGTAGAGGGGCGTAGAGGTGTACGTCGCAGATGCGAACGAGAGCTTCGCCCAGCACTTGCGGCGAAAGCGTGATCGTCAGTTGGCCGGCGTCGACCTGGGACTGCAAGATTTCGGCGGTGATGGAGGCGGAGATCGATTCGATGGAGCCGGGCATCATCGCGAGTTTGATGAACACCATCGGTTCGCGTTTGGTCAGCGCTCGCAGTTCGGTCGACGATTCCACCGACCGCATGACGCGTCCGAAGACGTCGAGGATGTACTCCGGACCTTGCCCCGACGCCTGTGACATCGCCTTCCGGTATGTCCGTTCGGTGGCCTCGGCCAGCACTGTTCCGAGCAGTTCGTCGCGATTGCCGACCCAGCGGTAGAGCGTCGCGCGGCCTACTCCGAGACGTTCGGCGAGCAGTGACATGTCGAGTGGTTCCTCCGCGAGGTACATGCTCGCGGCGGTGTCGATCGCGCGTCGGCGTTCGAGGTCGGTAGGCATCGGGACATTCTCTCCGGTTGTCCGGTACTGCACAATTTCGGCGGTCGAACAGAGGTGGGCTTCGGGTGGCTCGAGCCTATTGACGAACCAAGCGACGTGAGACACACTAGCTCATTGTCTCATGTTAGTGATGGCGATCACAGTCAGGGGTTCGATCGATGAGTTCAGTACAAACCGTTCGTGGGCCGGTGGACACAGCCGATCTGGGAAAGGTGTTGATGCACGAGCATGTCTTCGTTCTGGGGGAGGAGATGCGTCAGAACTATCCCGACTACCCGGAGCCTTGGGACGAGGAGGCTCGAGTAGCCGATGCGGTGACCAAGCTGTCCGAACTGAAGTCGCGAGGGATCAGCACGATCGTCGATCCCACGGTCATCGGACTCGGTCGCTACATCCCGCGTATTGCGCGGATCAACGAGCAGGTCGATCTCAACATCATCGTCGCCACCGGCGTCTACACGTACAACGACATTCCGTTCCAATTCCATTACACCGGTCCAGGTTTGCTGTTCGACGTGCGCGAGCCGATGGTTGATCTATTTGTGAAGGACATCAAGGACGGCATTGCCGGCACAGACATCCGCGCGTCATTCCTCAAGTGCGCCATCGAAGAACCTGGTCTGACTCCCGGTGTCGAGCGTGTGATGCGAGCGGTCGGTCAGGCGCAGGTCGAAACCGGGGTACCGATCACGGTTCACACGAACCCGCACACGGAATCGGGCCTCGTTGCGCAGAAGGTTCTGGCCGAGGAAGGTGCAGATCTGAGCAAGGTCGTCATCGGGCACTCGGGTGATTCGACCGACCTGGACTACCTGTGTGCACTTGCCGATGCGGGTTCGCTACTCGGGATGGACCGTTTCGGTCTCGATGTTCTGCTCCCGTTCGAAGAGCGGGTGAACACCGTCGTGGAATTGGCCCGCCGAGGCTATGCCGAGAAAATGGTTCTGGCACATGATGCCTCGTGCTTCATCGACTGGTTCTCGAGTGAGGCCAAGGCAGCCGCAGTGCCGAACTGGAATTTCACCCACATCAGCGATCAGGTCATTCCCACGCTACTCGAACGTGGCGTCACCGAAGATCAGATCAACACCATGCTGGTGGATAATCCGCGTCGGTACTTCGAGAGCTGAGTTATGACCAACGTGTACGAGAGCAAGCCATGGCTCGCCAATTACGACGCCGACACTCCACCGAACGTGGACATCGAGCATGCCAACGCCCTCGCGATGTTCCGTGCGTCGCTGGAGCGCGATCGCACCGCCCCGATCATCAGGTACTTCGACAGGACTGTCAGCTTTGCCGAGCTCGACGAGATGTCGGACGCGCTTGCCGTAGCCCTCGCCGTGGACGGAATCGGGTTCGGCGACAGAGTTTCCTTTGTCCTGCAGAATGTTCCGCAGTTCGTCATCGCGACGGTCGCAGTCTGGAAACTCGGCGCTGTCGTCGTTCCGGTCAATCCGATGTACCGGGACCGTGAGCTGTCCACCGTACTCGCGGACAGCGGCGCGGTAGCAGTCATCTGTCTCGAGTCCTCGGCCGAGACCGTGGCGGCTGCGTCCGAGGGCACCGAAGTGCGATGGGTCATCACCACGTCGGAACAGGATTTTCAGTCGCGCGACGATGAACGGATCTTCGGTTCGGCGTCCAGGATTCGTCATGATGGATTTCCGGACCTATTGGAACTGATCGAGGCTCATCGAGGACAGAAGCCCGAGAAGGTCGATCTGTCCCCGGAAGACCTTGCCTACCTTCCTTATACGTCGGGGACGACCGGCCCGCCGAAGGGGTCGATGAACACGCACGCAAATGTCGTGTTCGCAGCGCAGATCTATCGGGACTGGTTGGGGCTGCGCCCCGGCGGCGCGATGTTCGCGGTGGCGCCACTGTTCCATATCACCGGGTTGATCGGGCACGTCGCGGCTCCACTCCTGGCCGGCGCGCCCACGATTCTGACCTGCCGATTCCATCCCATCGTTGCAGCGGAGTCGATTTCGGAGCATCGGGCTACCGCGATCATCGGAGCGATCACCGTATTCATCGCGTGGACGGACAGCGCCGCAGTCTCGAAGGAATCGTTGAGCTCTCTCGAGTCGGTGTATTCAGGTGGCGCGCCGATCCCGCACGCGGCGTTGGAAGCGTTCCGGGCGAAGTTCGGTCACTACATTCACAACGGCTACGGGCTGACCGAGACGAACAGCCCGGCGATCGTGGTGCCGAATTCGCGTGAAGCGCCGGTAGATCCGGCGTCGGGGGCCGTTGCTGTCGGCGTTCCGGTATCGAATACGTACGCCGAGGTGGTGGACGAGAACGACAGGCCGGTACAGATCGGGGAGTACGGCGAGATCGTGGTCTCCGGTCCCCAGGTTGCACTCGGATACTGGAACAAGCCGGGCGAGACCGCACATGCGATGCCGGACGGGCGTTTTCACACCGGCGACATCGGATTCATGGACGGCGACGGTTGGTTTTACATCGTCGACCGGATGAAGGATCAGATAAATGCCTCGGGCTTCAAAGTGTGGCCACGCGAAGTGGAAGATGTTCTCTACGAACACCCTGCCGTACGAGAGGCTGCCGTCGTCGGTGTCATGGATCCGTATCGCGGCGAAACCGTGAAGGCCTTCGTGTCTTTCAAGGACGGTGCCGAGGCGACCACCGAGGATCTGGTCGAGTTCTGCAAGGAAAGGCTTGCAGCATACAAGTATCCACGCATCGTCGAGGTCATGAATGACCTGCCGAAAACAGTGAGCGGCAAGATTCTTCGTCGTGAACTGCGGGTACCGAACTAGATCTGCCTGACAAACGAATTGCCGGCCGCCGACAAGGTGAGCCGGCCATTCGTCGTGGTGATCGGCGAGCATCGATAGGGGATTTAGTCCCTTATGCGGCAATGCATTTCAGTGATTGACATCACTCTTTTTGTATCGCAGACTGATCGCAACGCCACAGAGTTGAAGTTGGTGTCAGTTTCTACTTCTGGCCCGGTTTCACTTCTCAACTCCCGGCGCGACGAGCGTCCGACCCATCGAGGAGTAACCCATGACGAGATCGGCAGTGGATTCGAGCACGCAGGCAGGGGGCCTGTCCGATCAGGAACGGAAGAAGAAGAAAGCGCACCGCAAACTTCTCGGCGCGGGACTGCTCGGCAGTTCCATCGAGTGGTACGACTTCTTCTTGTACGGAACGGCTGCGGCACTGGTCTTTCCGCATGTTTTCTTCCCCGATTCATCCGCACTGATGGGCACTTTGCTCTCGTTCAGTACGTTCTGGGCCGGCTTCGTTGCCCGCCCCATCGGCGGTTTGGTCGCCGGACACTTCGGCGACAAGTACGGACGCAAGCCCGCCGTCGTCACCTGCCTGTTGCTGATGGCCGTCGCGACGTTCCTGATCGGCGCGATCCCTAGTGCGTCGGCAATCGGCGTCGTCGCTCCGATTCTTCTGGTGACACTGCGATTCATCCAAGGTCTCGCCTGCGGTGGCCAGTGGGGCGGAATCGTCCTTCTCCTCACTGAATCCGCGAGTCCCAAGAAGCGCGGATTCTCAGGCACTTTCGGTCAGATGGGTGTCTCGTTCGGTGTAGTGCTGGGCAACCTGGTCTTCCTCGTCGCGACCGCGACCATTTCCAACGAAGCATTCCTGAGCTGGGGTTGGCGGGTTCCGTTCTTCGCCAGCGCGCTGCTCTTCCCTGTGGTTCTGTACATCCAGACGAAGGTCGAGGACACGCCGGAATTCCTCGAGTTGCAGGAAGACGCCAAGAAGAACCAAAAGGACGTCGTCGTTCAGGCTCCACTGGCGCAGGCGCTCAAGGATCACTGGCGCAAGATCCTGCTTGGCTGCGGACTTCTGGCCGCCACCAATGCACTGTTCTACATCAGCATTGCCGGCGTACTCAGCTACGGCACAACCGAACTGGGGTTGAAGCGGAACTCACTGCTCATCATCTCGCTCCTGAGCGCGTTGCTGACAGTCGGCGTGGTGCTGTGGTCCGGGAAGATGTCCGACAAGATCGGTCGTCGTCCGATGATCCTGATCGGCGCCGCGGCGATCGTGGTCTGGGCATTCCCGTACTTCTGGTTGATCAACACCAAGTCCCTGCCGCTGTTCTTCATCGCAGTCACGGTCGGCAGCGTGTTCCAGTCGATGACCTACGGGCCTATCGCGGCATACATGGGTGAACTGTTCGCACCCAACGTGCGCTACTCGGCAGCATCGTTGGCCTACCAGTTGGCTGCGATCACGGTCAGCGGCGGCACCCCGTTCATCATGACAGCACTTATCGCGAAGACCGGAACCACGACATGGGTTGCCGTGTTCGTGGCACTCATGGGCTTGGTGACCTTCTTCAGCGCTTGGGTGCTGAAAGAGACCAACCCGAAGGAAGTTCGGGACGATCCGAACGCAATTCCGGGCGCGCACCTCTACGCCAGGTAATACCTTCGGTCTCGAACAGACGCCCGCTATCGGTCACCGGTAGCGGGCGTCTGACGTATAACTGGAGCATGGCTGCAGCACGCACAGGCTCCGAAGATGCTTCGTCGACAGTGTCACGGGAACTCCCCTCCACTCAGCGTGGTTTGCGTACGCGTCGAGCGTTGATCGATGCGGCTCGCACCGTCTTCGAACGGACCGGTTATCTGGACTCGCGTTTGATCGACATCACGGTGGAGGCGCAGTGCTCGGCCGGTACCTTCTACACCTACTTCGCAAGCAAGGAGGAGATCTTCGCGGCTGTGATGGAGCTGGCGCGCGAAGACATGATGCATCCGGGAATGCCGCACACTCCGAAAGGCGCGGATCCCGCTGAGGTCATCGCGGCGAGCAACCGCGCGTACCTCGAGGCGTACCGACGGAACGCGAAGCTGATGGGATTGCTCGAGCAGGTCGCAAGTATCGATCCGGAGTTCCGGGTTCTCCGCCTCGAGCGTGCTGACGCGTTTGTTCGACGCAACGCGCGCAGTATCGAGAAGCTGCAGAAAGCCGGTCTGGCGGACGCGAACCTGGATCCGCTACTGACGTCTCGGGCACTCTCCGGGATGATCAGTCGACTTGCGTTCGGGTACTTCGTATCCCGCGGCGGCGAGGACGGCGCCGCCGGAGTGACCTTCGATGGTCTGCTCGATACGGTCAACCGGTTGTGGATCAACACTTTACAATTCTCGCTGCGCCAAAACTGATGTTGACGCCGGGTTCATGTTTGGTGTCTGATGGAGCAATGACACCTACGCGTACGGCAGTGCTCGTCGATTTCGGTGGAGTTCTCACCTCCAGTGTTCTTCAGGCCTTCGAAGATTTCGGGGCCTCGCTTGGGGGCGACCCACGACTTCCGTTGACCCTGCTCTCCCGCGACGACGTCTCGAAGAGGCTGCTCTCCGATCACGAATCCGGAAAGATCGACCAGGAGGCCTTCGAGGCCGGATTCGGAGAACGTCTACGAGCGCACGGCGCAGTCGTCGACAGCGTTGGATTGGTCGACCGTATGCAAGCCGGGCTGATTCGAGACGAGGAGATGGTGCGTCTGCTCGCAGACGTGCGGGCGGTGGGACACCCTGTTGCGCTCGTCTCCAATGCTTTCGGGCGTGATTGTTATGCGGGATTTGTCCTCGAGGACCTGGCCGACGAAGTGGTGATCTCCTCGGAAGTCGGGATTCGTAAGCCCTCTCGTCAGATCTATACCATCGCGTGTGAGCGCCTGGGCGTCGCGCCCGAAGATGCCGTGATGATCGACGATCTGCAACAGAATCTCGACGGTGCGGCACGATTGGGGATCGCCGGCATTCTCCACACCGACGCAGAAAGCACTCGCAGACAATTGGCATCGACGTTCGGACTACTGCCCACGCAGTGAAACTGTAGGTTTCTCGGTAACACTCGAATACTGCTGGAACACTTTTGGAGGAACGAATGATTGCTGTCATCGCGGATATCACCGTCAAGGACGGAAGCGGCGAGCAGTTCGAAGCCGTAATCGCCGAACTTGCGGAGAAGGTGCGCACGGAGGAGCCCGGAACGGTTCTGTATCAACTGATCCGATCGAAAACGGATGCGAATTCCTACAAGTTCATGGAGCTGTATCAGGACGGTGCTGCCATCAAGGCTCACGGAACGTCCGAGCATTTCCAGGCTGCAGGAAAGGCGATGGCACCCTTCCTCGCCGGCGCCCCGCAGATCGAGTACTTCGACGCTCTCTGAGCGCATGGACGGGGCTCTCTGAGCGAGTGAACAGGTGAGCCCCGGCGAAATCTGGCCGGGGCTCACCTGTGTTTTCAGTTCTGCTTCTGGGCGAGGAGTTCGGTTCGGTCGATCGATCGCTTGAGGATCTTTCCCGTCGAACCCTTCGGGAGTGCGTCGATGAACTGGACGACTCGGGGAATCTTGTAGGCGGAGAGACGTTCCCGAGCCCACGAAGTGACGGCGTCTGCTTCGAGGTCGGAGCCTGGACGCACGGCCACCACTGCGGCAACTTCCTCCCCGTAGTAGTCGTCGGGTATGCCGATCACTGCGGCTTCGATGATGTCGGGGTGCTGGTAGAGCACCTCTTCGACCTCGCCCGGATAGACGTTGTATCCACCACGGATGATGAGGTCCTTCACTCGGTCGACGATGCGAAGGTCCCCGTCGGGATCGGTCTCACCGAGGTCTCCGGTGCGGAACCATCCGTCGTCGGAAAGAACGGCGGCGGTGTCTTCAGGGCGCTTCCAGTAACCCTTCATGACCGTCGGTCCTTTGATGAACACCTCGCCCACTGTGCCTGCCTCGCAGACATTTCCGTCGTGATCACGCACCTCGACCTCGGTGCGCGGTACGGCGCGGCCGGTGTATCCGATCTTTGCGACGCGGTCGATGCTGTTGAAAGTCCCGAACGCGCTCGTCTCGGTCAGGCCGTAGCCCTCGAGGATCGTGCAGTTGAACCGTGCTTCGAAGGCGCGAGCGACTTCACCGGGAAGTGATGCGCCACCGGAGATTGCGATCCTGAGTTGTTCGAAGTCGGAGCTGTCCACGTCGGCGGCGGCGTGCAGCATGGCATTCCACATGGTGGGGACACCGGCCATGATGGTGAGCTTGTCCCGGCGGACCAGGTCGAGCATGGCAGCGGGGTCGAACCGGGCGAGCAGGGACAGTGATCCGCCGCCGGTGAAGGTTGCCATCATGACCGAACCCTGGCCGAAGATATGGAAGAGCGGCAGTCCGGTTCCGGTGCGGTCCGAAGGGTTTCCGCGGCTGCTCTCGGCGCCGATCTCACCGGCGGACAACAAATTCCCGACGGTCAGCTGAGCGCCCTTCGGGCGTCCGGTGGTGCCGGAGGTGTAGAGAATCGCCGTTGTGTCTGCTGCGTCACGGTCGACCACAGTTGCGGGTGCATGATCGGCCTGCGCCGATTCTTCGGTGAGTGTCCACACCGGGACACCGCGCGCACTCCCTGCATCCTGGACTGCGGGACCGAGTTGATGCCACGCGATGGCCAGGGAAATCTCCGCGTCGTCCAGAACGTACTCGACTTCGGGTTGCGCCGACATCGTGTTGATCGGTACCACGACACAACCTGCGGCCTGAATTCCCATGTACGCCACGACGAATTCCGCTACCGACGGTGCCGCTAGGAGAACCCGATCGCCTACGCTCAACCCGGCATCGCGAATGCGGCCGGCGAACGCCAGGGACGCGTCGTGGAGCTGCCGGTAAGTCCAGTGTTCATCCGTGCCGCGGATCGCAGTGCTGTTTCGAATTGCGATGTTGTCCGGAGTGACTTCCGCGTGACGGGTCACCGGGTCGAGAACGCTAACCATGGTTCTGCCTTTCGGGAGGAATCGACCGATTGTGTGTCCTGGGTCTCACCAGAGCGTACACTTGAATCCGGCGTCAACATCGAGTCTGCTGGGATTGTCCCGAAATGATGTTGGCTCGGAAGGATGGGGAGCGCACCGTGCTCGATGACGAATCGCGAATTGCCGCCCTGCCGGTGGCTCCGCCTGCGCTGCTCCGAGATCGGCCCACCACCGAGCGGGGAACCCGCACGCGCGCAGCGCTGATTGCCGCTGCCCGGACGGTATTCGAGCGTAGTGGCTATCTCGATGCCCGTCTGATCGACATCGCCAAAGAAGCCGGCTGCGCGACGGGATCGTTCTACACCTACTTCGCGAACAAGGAAGAGGTCTTCGCCGCCGTCCTCGAGGTCGCGCGAGACGACATGATGCACCCGGGCATGGGACGCGTGGCGGGCGCAGACGATCCGTACGCCGTGCTCGAGGCAAGTAATCGAGCGTATCTGGCGGCGTATCAACGCAATGCGAAATTGATGGGGCTCATGGAGCAGGTTGCTCACATCGACCCGGAGTTCCGAAAGTTCCGCAGCGAGCGTGCCAATGCGTTCATGCGCCGTAATGCCCGCGGGATTGCAGATCTGCAGAGTCGTGGTATCGCGGACACGACGCTGGATCCAATGACAGCGTCAATTGCTCTGTCCGGCATGGTGAGTCGGCTCGCCTACAGTCTGTTCACCCTCCATGAGGGTGAGGTGGACGGGCGTTCGCCGGAGTTCGATCAGATTGTCGCCACGGTGACAGACCTGTGGGCTAACGCGCTGAAGTTCCCTGACCGATCCTGAAGCGGCAGGTCGCCCCGGCCGTATCGACGTTCGAGCGGCCGGGACGTGCCGAGTCTTGTTTCAGCTTTTCTCTGTTCAGCTTTTCTCTGTTCAGCTTTTCTCGACGACGCGAGCGACGGATTCGGCCACGACGACTGGCTTGTCGGAACCTTCGCGCTCAACCACCTGGCTCATCTTCACCTGGATTCCGCCGGGCAACTGCTCCGCGGACACAACGGTTGCACGCATGCGGACCCGGGATCCCACGGGAACGGGAGCGGGGAAGCGAACCTTGTCGTAGCCGTAATTGAGGCTGTGGGCGAAGCCGTCGAAGTGGATGAGTTGGTAGGAGAACTGTGGGCCCAGCGAGAGGCTGAAGAGTCCGTGCGCGATCGTGCTGCCGAGCGGGCTCGATGCGGCTCGTTCCGGGTCGACGTGAATCCACTGATGATCGTTTGTGGCTTCGGCGAACGCGTTGATGCGCTCCTGGGTGATGTCGTACCACTCCGTCGGGCCAAGTTCCTGGCCGATGAGCTTCTCGAGCTCGGCGAAGGTGGACGGGCGGACGGGCAATTGGTTTTCAGTCATCGTTGATCCCTTTACTCGCAGTTCAGGAGGACGGAACGGGCCGTTCGGGTGACCGTCGCGATTCGACGGTTGAAACTGACGCCGGATTCAACTATACATGAGGGGAGACGTGGATCACTGTCAGCGCGTAGGTATGACGCAAGCGAGAGGAATCGCTCATGAAGGTTGCCCAGAAGGTAGCAATTGTCACCGGTGGCGGCGGGGGGATCGGCGGTGCGTTGGCGCAGCGACTGGCCGCAGAGGGCGCTCGCGTCGTAGTAGCCGACCTCGACGGGGCGGCAGCTTCGGCAGTGGCAGAGGCGATCAACATGGAGCATCCCGGCGCAGCAGTGTCTGCGGGTGGCGACGTCTCCGACGAGACGGTCATTGCGGGCCTCATCGCGCAGGCGGAAAAGGAATTCGGCCCGGTCGACCTCTACTTCGCCAATGCCGGCGTCACCGGAGGCATGGGCCTCGACATCAGTGAGGACGTCTGGGACACGACGATCGACGTCAACGTTCGCGCCCACATTCGTGCCGCCAGGCTCCTCGTCCCTGGTTGGACCGAGCGCGGGGAAGGCTACTTCATCAGCACTGCCTCTGCTGCCGGCTTGCTCAGTCAGGTCGGGTCCGCCGCGTACTCGGTGACCAAACATGCCGCGGTCGCGTTTGCCGAGTGGCTCTCGATCACCTACGGAGATCAGGGCGTTCGCGTCAGTTGCCTGTGTCCGATGGGTGTCAACACCAAGCTTCTCTACGAAGGTGAGAACTCCGGCGATCCGGTCGGCAAGGCCGCAACCGGGGCTGTGCTTGCGGCAGGCAATGTTCTCGAGCCTGCTGAATGTGCCGAAATCGTTCTTGCCGCAGTAGATGCCGAGGAATTCCTCATCCTTCCGCACAAGAACGTTCTGGACATGTACCGGCAGAAGGGCGCCGACTACGACCGTTGGCTGCGCGGGATGCGCCGGTACCAGGCGTCGCTGCTCGCGGGAACGCGATGACCGAGGAACTCGTCCTCTCCGAGCAGAGAGGAGCGGTGCTGGTCCTGACATTCAATCGGCCCCGCGTTCTCAACGCGTGGACCAACGAGCTCGAAGATCAGTACTACGACCTTTTGGCCGCAGCAGACGATGATCCCAGTGTCCGAGCAATTGTTGTCACCGGCTCCGGTCGAGGATTCTGCTCGGGGGCTGACCTCGGCAATTTGAAGAACGTCGGCGACGTCTCCGAAAGTGATCTTGTCCGGCCGCGAGACCGTCATTTCCCGACCACCGTCCGCAAGCCGCTGATCGCCGCCGTCAACGGCGTCGCCGCAGGGCTCGGAATGGTCGAGGCTTTGTACTGCGACGTTCGTTTCGGTTCGAGCGCAACACGATTCACTACCGCGTTCGCGCGTCGAGGCCTGATTGCGGAGTACGGCATCTCCTGGATGTTGCCCCGCTTGGTCGGGCACAGTCGAGCAGTCGATCTTCTGCTTTCCAGCCGGATGGTGGATGCCGACGAGGCGTACCGCATCGGTTTGATCGACCACCTGGTCACCGGCGGTGACGTTCTGGACGCGGCGATTGCTTACGCCGAGGACATCGCGGCGAACTGCTCGCCGACGTCCCTCTCCGTCATCAAATCTCAGATGAGTGCCGACGCGCACTCGACCTTCACCGATTCCGCCAGGCGTGCGGAATCGCTGATGCTGAACGCATTTCACGGCCCGGACGTCGTCGAGGGTGTCAACAGCCATCTCGAACATCGAGCCCCCAATTTCCCTTCCCTCTCTGTCAGGAGTTCACATGTCAGTGTTTGAGTTCTCGGATCGCACCAAGAAGTACCAGGCCGAACTGCTCGATTTCATGGACAAGCACGTTTACCCGGCCGAAGCGGTCTACGAAGAGCAGATGCGTGAGTCCGGTAACCCGCACTTTCAGCCGCCGATCATCGACGACTTGAAGAAGGAAGCCAAGGCCCGCGGGCTGTGGAACCTCTTCCATCCCCATCCCGAATGGGGCCCCGGCCTGACCAACCTGGAATACGCACCGCTCGCGGAGATCATGGGCCGCAGCCACCTGGCCTCCGAGGCCACCAACTGCGCCGCTCCGGACACGGGAAACATGGAGGTGCTCACGCTCTTCGGCACCGACGAGCACAAGGAGAAGTACCTCAAGCCGCTTCTCGAAGGCGAAATTCGTTCCGCTTTCGCGATGACCGAGCCCGAGGTTGCCAGCTCCGACGCCACCAACATCCAGCTCCGTATGGACCGTGACGGCGACGAGTACGTGCTGAACGGCCGTAAGTGGTTCGCTTCCAACGCCTTGCACCAGAACTGCAAGGTTCTGATCGTCATGGGTAAGACCGACTTCAATGCCGCCACCCACCGTCAGCAGTCGATGATGGTCGTGCCGATCGATGCTCCCGGCGTCACGATCCTGCGCAACCTGCCGGTTTTCGGCTACCAGGACCGCGAAGGACACGGCGAGATCACTTTCGAGGACGTGCGCGTCCCGGCCAAGGACATTCTCGCCGGTGAGGGTGAAGGATTCGCGATCAGCCAGGCCCGCCTCGGCCCCGGCCGCATCCACCACTGCATGCGTGCAATCGGAATGGCCGAGCGCGCACTGGAACTGATGTGCAAGCGCGCATCCACCCGCATCACCTTCGGGAAGCCCGTCAGTGACAACGCGAATATCCAGGACTGGATCGCCGAGGCTCGTATCGACATCGAGATGGTTCGACTCCTCACACTCAAGGCCGCACACATGATGGACACGGTGGGCAACAAGGAAGCGCGCACCGAGATCGCAGCCATCAAGGTTGCGGCACCGAACATCGCGCTCAAGATCATCGACCGCGCCATCCAGGTTCACGGCGGTGGCGGCGTCACCGACGACTTCCCGCTCGCGATGGCTTACGCCCACATGCGCACCCTTCGCCTGGCCGACGGCCCGGACGAGGTGCACAAGCGCGCCATCGCCAAGCAGGAACTGCGCAAGTACCGCGAAGTCAAGGCGAACTGACATGGCAGGACTGGATCTCACCGGTAAGACGGCAATTGTCACGGGCGCATCGCGGGGCATCGGCCTCGCGACCGCGCAGGCGATTGCGGCGGCGGGCGGAAACGTCGTACTGACTTCGCGCTCACAGGAATCCGCAGATGCGGCTGCCGCGCAGGTGAACGGCAACGCGATCGGCGTCGGCGCTCACGCGACGGACGAGGATGCTGCACGCAAGTGCGTCGAGCAGACGATCGAGCGTTTCGGCAGTCTCGACATCTTGGTGAACAACGCGGGCACCAACCCGTCGTTCGGGCCGATCATCAACCAGGATCATTCGCGCTTCGCCAAGACTTTCGACGTCAACGTGTGGGCTCCAGTCCTGTGGACCGGCCTCGCAGCGCGGGCCTGGATGGGCGAGCACGGTGGTTCCGTGGTCAACACCGCTTCGATCGGCGGCATGGCGTTCGAGGCGGGAATCGGTACGTACAACGCGTCGAAGGCTGCTCTGATCCACATCACCAAGCAGTTGGCGCTCGAGTTGTCACCGAAGATTCGTGTCAACGCCGTTGCGCCGGGAGTGGTGAGAACCAAACTCGCCGAAGCTCTGTGGAAAGAACACGAAGAAGCGGTGTCCGCGTCGACTGCTCTCGGACGCATCGGTGAACCCGAGGACGTGGCCGCTGCCATTGCCTTCCTGGTTTCGGATGCAGCCCAGTGGATCACCGGCGAGATCATGACCATCGACGGTGGCCAGTTGTTGGGTGACGCACTCCCGTTCCGGCAGGGAGCGTCCGTCGGTGGCTAGCGTCGGAGTAGTGGGACTCGATACCGAAGCGGTCACCGGGTGGATCGCAGGCCTGGGGATCGACTTTTCCGGGCCGTTGTCCTTCGATCGAATCGGCTTGGGGCAGTCGAATCTCACGTACCTGGTTCGCGATCAGGACGGCAATCGCTGGGTGCTACGACGCCCACCGCTGGGGCATCTGCTGGCCTCGGCTCACGACGTGGCGCGTGAGGCTCGAATCCTGAGCGCTCTCGAATCCACCGACGTGCCTTCGCCGCGAGTATTCGGGTTGACCGAGGATCCTGCCGTCACCGAAGTTCCGCTGCTCCTCATGGAATTCGTGGACGGCGAAGTGGTGGACCGAATGCCTCTTGCTGAGGCGTTGTCGGAAGATCGTCGCCGGGCAATCGGAATCTCGCTCGCTCAGACGCTGGCGAAAATACACGCCGTCGACCTCGGGAAGGCCGGTCTCGACGACCTGGCAAGCCACAAGCCCTACGCTGCACGGCAGCTGAAGCGCTGGGGCGGACAGTGGGAACAGTCGAAGACGCGGGAATGTCCTGACCTGGACGATCTCACCCGACGTCTCATTGCAGCTCAGCCGGCTCACACCGAAACCACGTTGGTGCACGGCGACTTTCACCTACGCAACGTGATCACCTCCGCTGAGAACGGCGAAGTTGTCGCGGCCCTCGACTGGGAACTCTGCACACTCGGTGATCCGTTGGCCGATGTCGGAAGCTTGTTGGCGTACTGGCCGGCGGCCGGGGAGGACACTGGTGGCGATTTCCCGGCGTCAGCGCTCCCGGGATTCCCTTCGCGAGAGGAGATCTCCCGGATCTATCTCGAGGCCACCGGACGGGATCCGGCTGCGCTGAAGTTCTGGCACACCTTGGGGCTGTGGAAGATCGCCGTGATCGCCGAGGGCGTGATGCGTCGCGCCCGCGACGAACCGCAGAATGCCGCGGAGAGCGGAACTCCCACCGTGGAACGTATTGACGCCTTGGTAGCCAAAGCCAGGGAAATTGCAGATCAGGCCGGGATCTGACGAGATCGTCCGGTGTCCGTCGAATCACGAAAATTATGGAGGGCCAGTGAGCCAGGAACGTAGAACCGCAATTGTCACGGGTGCAGCACGCGGAATCGGTGCGGCAGTGGCCAAGCGACTGTCGGAAGACGGCTTTGCCGTTGCCGTGCTGGACCTCGACGAAGCAGCGTGTGCCGGAACCGTCGACGCGATCAAGGCCGCAGGCGGCCAGGCATTGGCCGTCGGCGCTGACGTCTCCGACGAGGCTTCGGTTGCTGCAGCGGTGGATCGTGTGGCCGCAGAACTCGGTGCACCTACCGTGCTGATCAACAATGCCGGCATCACTCGCGACAACCTTCTGTTCAAGATGAGCGTCGCCGAGTGGGATTCGGTGATGAACGTCCATCTGCGCGGAGCGTTCCTCATGTCGCGTGCGGTGCAGAAGTACATGGTGGAAGCGAAGTTCGGCCGCATCGTGAACCTCTCGAGCACGTCGGCTCTCGGCAACCGCGGACAGGTCAACTACTCCGCAGCCAAGGCCGGCATGCAGGGATTCACCAAGACATTGGCCTTCGAATTGGGCAAGTTCGGCGTCACCGCCAACGCCATTGCCCCCGGATTCATCGAAACCGAGATGACCGCCGCAACGGCAGAGCGCATGGGAGTCGGCTTCGAGGACTTCAAGACCGCTGCCGCTTCGCAGATTCCGGTCAACCGCGTCGGTCAGCCCGAGGACATCGCGCACACCGCGTCGTTCTTCGTCAGTGAAGGCGCGGGCTTCGTTTCCGGTCAGGTCGTCTACGTCGCCGGTGGACCGAAGGACTGACCGTCCGCTCACCGCTCGAACCGAAGGAATGGGCATGGCTTTCGACGAAGAGGCAGTATCGCGTGATCTCACCGAAAAGGTGAACACGCTTCTCGCGGAGAACGATCCGAACCGTTTGTCGGTGTCGGATTTCCTCGGCGCACGATTCGACGCCGGACTGGCGTGGGTTCATTTCCCCGAAGGTCATGGGGGACTCGGTGTACCGCAGAGCTTTCAGCGTCAGGTGAACGCTCAGCTGGAGGCCGCCGGCGCACCCGGCCCGGCCACCGGCAAGAACGGCATCGGACTCGGCATGGCGGCACCGACCATCGCCGCCTTCGGCACCGAGGAGCAGAAGCAGAAGTTCCTGCGCCCGTTGTGGACTGCGGAGACGGTCTACTGCCAGCTGTTCAGTGAACCGGGCGCAGGGTCGGACCTCGCGGCCGTCGCTACCCGCGCCGTCCGCGACGGCGACGACTGGATAGTCAACGGGCAGAAGGTATGGACGTCGGGCGCGCAGAATGCGCAGCTGGCGATTCTCGTGGCCAGGACCGATCCGTCACGTTCCAAGCATGCGGGTCTGAGCTACTTCATCTGCGACATGACCGATCCGGGCGTCGATGTCCGGCCGCTGCGTCAGATCACCGGCGAGGCCGAATTCAACGAGGTATTCCTCACGGACGTCAGGATTCCGGACGCCAATCGCCTCGGAGCCGAAGGCCAGGGTTGGAAGGTTGCGACCACCACCCTGAACAACGAGCGTGTTGCCATCGGTTCGGGCGCACCGCGTGAGGGAGGCATGATCGGAAAGGTCGCTCAGGCCTGGCGTGACGAGCCCGAGCTGCGTAATCCGGCGATGCACGACGAGTTGATGCGGCTCTGGACCGAATCCGAAGTTGCGCGTCTGACCGGTGAGCGACTGCGCCAGCAGCTCGCCGCCGGCCAGCCCGGCCCCGAAGGCTCGGGAATGAAGCTCGCGTTTGCCGGTTTGGCTCAGCAGATTTCGGGTTTCGACCTCGAGCTGCACGGCGAGGACGGTCTGCGCTACGACGACTGGACGCTGCGTCGACCGGATTCCGTCGACTTCACCGGGCGTGAACCCGGATACCGGTACCTGCGAGCCAAGGGCAATTCGATCGAGGGCGGAACGTCGGAGATCCTGCGCAACGTCATCGCAGAACGTGTACTCGGGTTGCCGCCCGAGCATCGCGTCGACAAGGACATCGCCTGGAAGGACTTACCCCGATGAGCGCCGATCTGCTGTACTCCGAGACCGAACAAGATCTGCGAGCCAGCGTCAGACGACTGCTGAGCGAGCGGGCCGGCGCCGACACCGTGGTCACGGCGTACGACGACGTGTCCGCCGACTTCACCGGGCTGTGGAAGTCGCTGGCGTCGGAACTCGGTTTGGCGGGACTGCTGGTACCCGAGGAACTGGGCGGGGCAGGTGCGTCGACGCGTGAGGCGGCGGTCGTGATGGAGGAGATCGGACGTGCGGTCGCTCCCGTTCCGTTCTTCACCAGCGCGGTGCTGGCGACGACGGCGTTGCTGAAGGCCGGCGAGACCGAGGTGCTCGGTCAATTGGCAGCGGGGGATTCGACGGCTGCTCTGGTCGTTCCGTTGTCCACTGCACCAGGAACTTTCACACCTACTGTCAAGGTAACGGCGAGTGGACTCGTCGGCAGCGTCACGACGGTTGCCGGCGTCGCCGAGTCCGATGTTCTTGTTGTTCCGGTTGCCGGTGAGAGCGGCCTGGAGCTGCACACCGTTCGGATCGCCGACGCTACCGTCACGCCGGTTCTGTCCCTGGACATGACGCGCCGATTGGCGGACGTCGAGTTCTCGGGTTCGTCGTCGGTCCGTGTCGACAGCGGCAATGCGGCGCAAGCGGTTGAGGAAGCGTTGCTCTGCGGAAGCGCACTTCTGGCGTCCGAACAGTTCGCTGTAGCTCAGTGGTGCCTCGAAACGACTCTCGCGTATGTGAAGGAGCGCAAGCAGTTCGGCCGGGCGATCGGTTCGTACCAGGCGATCAAGCACCGCCTCGCCGATCTCTGGCTCGAAGTCAGCTCTTCGGGAGCGGCAGCACGATATGCGGCGGACACCTATGCGCGCGGCGACGCCGATGCGGCGATCGCAGCGACGGTGGCCCAGGCATTCTGCAGCGGCGTCGCGGTTCATGCTGCGGAGGAATGCGTCCAACTTCATGGTGGTATCGGAATGACGTGGGAGTATCCGGCGCACCTGTACCTCAAACGGGCGAAGAGCGATCAGCTGTCGCTGGGAACCGCGTATCAGCATCGGGCGCGCCTCGCCGAGTTGGTCGACCTCCCGATCTCGTCCTGAAACTCACCCACTATCTGTCTGGAGAATTGCTGTGAAGGCTTGGCGCGTCAACGAACTCGGTCAACCCCGCGATGTGCTCGCGTTGGAGGAGACCGCGGATCCCACCCCGAATGCGACGGAGATGTTGGTCAAGGTGCTGGCGGCTCCGGCCAACTTCCCCGACGTCCTCATGTGCCGGGGTGAGTACCAGATCAAGCCGCCGCTGCCCTTCACACCCGGTGTCGAACTGTGTGGTGAAGTGGTCTCGGTCGGTGAATCGGTGACCAAGTTCGCAGTGGGGGACCGGGTGATCGGTAATCCGAGTCTGCCGTCCGGCGGATTCGCCGAGTACTCGGTACTGGATCAGAACAACACGTTCCCGGCGCCGTCGGCTCTCGACGACGCGGAAGCATCCGCTCTGAGCATCGGCTATCAGACAGCGTGGTTCGCTCTGCATCGCCGCACCCAACTGCTCGAGGGTGAGACGTTGTTGGTCCACGCTGCTGCGGGTGGTGTCGGTAGTGCGGCAGTGCAACTCGGCAAGGCGGCAGGCGCCAAGGTCATCGGTGTGGTCGGCGGCCCGGACAAGGCCGAGTACGCGCGCAAGCTCGGCGCAGACCTCGTCGTAGACCGTCACAGTGAAGACTTCGTGGCAGCGGTCAAGGAGTTCACCGGCGGCAAGGGCGCCGACGTGGTCTTCGATCCGGTCGGCGGCGACGCCTACGCGAAGTCCACCAAGTGCATCGCCTTCGAGGGACGGATCGTCATCATCGGCTTCGCCGGTGGCACGATCCCGCAGCCGGCACTCAATCACGCTCTCATCAAGAACTATTCGATCATCGGACTGCACTGGGGGCTGTACAAGGCCTACAACCAGCAGGCCATCGACGACTGCCACGTCGAGCTCACCAGGCTCGCCGATGCCGGCTTGGTCAAACCACTGATCAGTGAGCGGTTGTCGTTGACGGACGTTGCCGACGGTATCGGTCGCCTCGGCGACGGCACCACTGTCGGTCGCGTCGTTTTCCAGCCCTGATTCTTGCTGTGCGCCTTTATTAACCCCCGGCGGTTAATAAAGGCGCACAGCACTTCGTGTTCGACGAAAGGTTTCCCCGATGAGGCAAGCTGTCATCGTTTCCACCGCCCGTACCCCGATCGGTAAGGCGTACCGCGGCGCGTTCAACAACACTCAGGCTCAAGAGCTTGCTGCACATGCCATTTCGAATGCAGTTCAGCGCGCGGGCCTCGAGGGCGGCGAGGTCGAGGACGTCATCCTCGGCGCCGCGCTGCAGCAGGGATCTTCCGGCGGCAACGTCGCACGGCAAGCGGTGCTGCGGGCCGGGCTTCCGGACTCGGTTTCCGGAATGACGATCGATCGTCAGTGCTCGTCCGGGCTCATGGCCATCGCGACCGCAGCAAAGCAGATCGTGGACGACGGAATGCAGATCGCGGTCGGCGGCGGAGTCGAATCGATCTCGTTGGTCCAGAACGATCATATGAACAACTTCCGCGCGGCTGATCCGTGGCTGAAGGAAAACAAGCCGTCGATCTACATGCCGATGCTGCACACGGCCGAGATCGTCGCCGAGCGCTACGGAGTGACCCGCGAGCAGCAGGACGAGTTCGCGCTCGTCTCGCAGCAGCGAACCGCAGCAGCTCAGAACGCAGGTCGGTTCGATCTCGAGATCGTCCCGCTGCCCTCGATCAAGCAGGTGCAGGACAAGGAGACGGGTGAGATCCGCAGCGAGTCCGTGACGCTGACCCTGGACGAAGGCAACCGCGCTTCCACCACATTGGAAGGGCTGTCGAGTTTGCGACCGGTTCTGGCCGACGGGACTGTCAGTGCGCATTCCTCCATCACTGCGGGCAACTCGTCTCAGCTCTCGGACGGTGCCTCCGCTTCGGTGCTGATGGAGGCAGGCGAGGCGGAACGCCGCGGGTTGGCTCCTCTCGGTATCTACCGTGGGATGGCTGTCGCGGGTTGTGCTCCCGACGAGATGGGCATCGGACCGGTGTTCGCGATTCCGCGTCTGCTGGATCTTCACGGACTGAAGGTCGACGACATCGATCTCTGGGAACTCAACGAGGCCTTCGCCTCTCAGGCCCTGTACTGCCGCGACAAGCTCGGGATCGATCCCGAGAAGTACAACGTCGACGGCGGCGGTATCTCCGTCGGCCATCCGTACGGAATGACGGGTGCTCGTCTGGTCGGCCATGCTCTTCTTGAAGGAAAACGGCGCGGAGCCAAGCTCGTGGTGGTGACCATGTGCATCGGCGGCGGCATGGGTGCTGCCGGGCTTTTCGAGGTCGCATGAGCTTGATCGAGGGACTGTTCGACGTCAGTGGCAAGACCGTTGTGGTCACCGGTGGATCACGCGGCATCGGATACATGATCGCTCGTGGATTTGTCGAAGGCGGAGCGACGGTCGTCATTTCGGCCCGAAAAGCCGAAGCCTGTGACGAAGCCGCGCGAGAGCTTTCGGAGTTCGGCACCTGCATCTCGCATCCGGCCGATCTGTCCACGGACGAGGGGATCGAGAGCCTCGCTGCGAAGGTCGCCGAGATTTCGCCGACGCTCGACGTACTGGTCAACAACGCCGGTGCCACGTGGGGAGCTCCCGTCGACGATTTTCCGGCTGCCGGCTTCGACAAGATTTTCGACATCAATGTCAAGGCAATCTTCCTCTTGACGCAGAAGCTGTTGCCGCAGCTGCGTTCTGCGGCCACTGCGGAAGATCCCGCGCGCGTGATCAATATCGGATCGATCGACGGACTCGTGGTGTCGGGGTCGGAGAACTTCTCGTACGGAGCCAGTAAGGCTGCGGTGCACATGTTGACGCGCAAGCTCGCGGCAACGCTTGCGGGGGAACAGATCACGGTCAATGCCATTGCGCCGGGCCCGTTCCCGTCGAAGATGATGGCATTCCTCCTCGAGGACGAGCAAAGTGCAAAGGCCGTGGCGGACTCGGTCCCGTTGGGCAGGGTCGGAACTCCCCAGGATGCTGCAGGTCTTGCCATTTTCCTGGCTTCACGTGCCGGGGCTTATCTGACCGGCGCGGTGATTCCACTCGACGGCGGTGCGAGCGGAGCGCGCTGACCTACTGACTGATCTTCTCTGTCCGAAAAGGCCTGAAAGTCTGAACTACTATGACTTTCAGGCCTTTTCGCGTCTTTGTCTGATTGGGTTATCTGTGACTGCAGTTGCTAGATTGTCCGAGGTTCGGGGGGAACGACGACGACAACACCAACAATCCCGGCCATGGGGGAGTCATGTTTCGCGCGGGGAGATCGTTGGGGGTGTTCGGGGTAGTTGCTGCTCTGGCAGCTGCTGCCGTCACGGCGGTGGCTTCGCCGGCGATGGCTGCGCCGGGATGCGTCGGAGTCAGTGGCGTCGGTAGTAGTGGAGGTCCGGCCAATGCGGCGCCGTGGCTCAACGGCAACACCGGAGGGTTGCCAGGTCTGTCCGGTCGTACTACCGCGATCGAAAAGATCACCGGCACATACAGTCCCAACAAGACGGTTGATCGCTTCAATGTCCTGGGAACCGACCTGGGCATCATGTGGGACAACGGTGCGGGGCAGATTCTGACCGCTTTCGGCGATACCACCGGGCTCAGTCGTAACCCCACCTGCGACGGTTTGGTGGGCGAGTGGCGAAGTAATGTGCTCTTCCGCAGCTCGGATCGGGTACTCGCCGACGGGATGCGCATCGACAGCGCGCCGAAGGACGGTACCGGTCAGGCGCGTGAGATCATCTCCGGTCTGAAGATTCCGGGCGTCGAGGCTTCCAGTATCCCCACGAGCGGCATAGCAGTGAACGGTGTGCAGTATCTGAGCTACATGTCGGTGCGCAACTGGGGCGAGGCCGGGCAGTGGAGTACAAACTACTCACAGATTGCCACCTCCTCGGACAACGGCGAGACGTGGACCATGCGTCCGGAGACGCTGCGCCCCAATATCGGTGGGGTTCTTCCCGCGGGTGTCGCCCCCGTCGCCGGTAGCGAGAACTTTCAGATGAGCTCGATGGTGAAGGACGGCGGGTTCGTCTACAACTACGGAACCCCCGCGGGACGATCCGGCGAGGTTCGACTTTCTCGCGTGCCCGAGGGGGCGATCCTCGATCTTTCCGCCTACGAGTACTGGAACGGAAACGGCTGGATCCGAGCTGATCCCGCTGCGGCCGTACCCGTCATGGGCGGCCGCATCGGGGAGATCTCCGTTCAGTACAACGAGTTCCTCGGCAAGTTCGTGGCGATGTACGCCGACGCGTTCAGTTCGATCGTGATGCGAACCGCTCCCAGTCCGGTCGGTCCGTGGACGGCACCGGAAACATTGGTCAATCTGGTCGAGGTTCCCGGTATCTACGCTGCATACATCCACCCGTGGTCCAGTGGTTCGGATCTGTACTTCCTTGCCACCACGTGGGCCGACTACAACGTCATGTTGATGCGTACGACGCTCGTTCGCTGATCCGACTCACGTTTGCGCTGACTCAGGTTTGCGCCGAGTTACATTTGCGTTGGTTGGAGGTACACGATCTCCTCGGTGATCGGCGCGTCGTCATCGGCGTCGGTCGGCGGTTCTTGTCGGCGGCGCCACCAGATGGTGAACAGGACGGCTCCGATCACCAAGGCAGCCAGAGCGATTACCGCCACCCAGAATTTCGGGCCGTAGTATCCGACAAGGACCATGCGCATGGCGTTGCGCGCCCACGTGAGTGGCATCAGGGCGTGCAGCCACTGCAGAACCGTCGGCATCTGTTCGATGGGGTACACCGCGCCGAAGGCGAAGATCTGAATCATCAAGGCGCCCAAAGCGATGAAGGTTCCGTTGACGGCTCCGAACACAACGGTGAAGAGCCTGCCCGAGCTGACCGCGGCGGCACCCACCAGGATCATCACTGCGATCATCGCCAGAACACTAGGTGGTTCGACGTTTGCCACGGTCAGTGACACCACCGACAACACGAGCGCCGCGACCAAGGTGACCAGGGCGGGAATGCGGTAGCGGCGCAGCCCCTCACGCACCACGCTGGTGTGCGAGTTCAGTGAACGTCCGCGTCGTGGACGGACGACGAACCACGTGAGAATTCCGCACAGGAACAGTGCCACCGAGATTACGGCAGGGACGGCTCCCGGTCCGAAACCGGCTGCGGGATAGTTGTTCCGCGCGTCGACGGCAACCGGGGACGAGAGCAGATTGGCTGTGGTGGCGCGTTCCTCGTCCGAGAACTGCGGCACCTGGGCGGCGCCGTCGGACAAACCGGTGGCGAGTTCTGCGCTGCCCGCGTCGAGCTCGCCGACGCCGGCCGATAGCTGCCCGAGACCGTCACGGAGCGCAATACTTCCGGTGTCCAACTGCCCGAGGCCGGTGGAGAGTTCCTGTGCGCCGGTAGCGAGTTGGCCTGCGCCGTCGGACAGTTGGCCTAGTCCCGTGTTGAGTTCACCTGCACCGGCCGCCGCGGCAAGAAGCCCGCCACGGTAGTCGCTGCTCGGATCGGTGAGTTGGCGCGAGATCTCCCGCGCACCGTCGCGAAGCTGGCCGAGCTGACCGATCACGTCGTCGTCCGACGGTTGTGCAGTCAGGGAAGCCCGCAGTCCACCCAGGGCTTCGACGAGTCCGGCGGAGACCGGATCGGCCGAGTTTCGAAGCATCGACGTGAGGGCGTCGATCTGACCGACGACGGCGTCCGAGGACCCCGCGAGGTCGAGTACCGGGGTGGTGACCATGTCGACCACTTCGCTGATCTGACGGGCGCCTGCGCCGAGTTCGTCGGTTCCCCCGACCAACTGGTTGAGTCCGCTGCTCAGCTCGCCCGAGCCTGCAGCAGCTTCGTTCGCTCCAGCAGCCAGCTCGCCGGCTCCGGCGGCCAGCTCCTTGCCGCCTTGATTCGCTTCACCCATGCCGGTGGCGAGTTCCTTGCTTCCGGCGTAGAGCTCGTTGGTTCCGGCGAGTGCCTCGGAGGATCCGTCGGAGAGTTGTTGCGCGCCAGCGGCTGCTTCACCGAATCCTGTTCCGAGTTCACCCAACCCGACCAGCACCTGGTCGATGGACTGCTCGCCGATCGACTCGGAGACCGCCGAGCGCACCTGAGCGATGATGCTTTCACCGACCGGGCCGGCGACCAGACTGTTGTAATCGTTGTACAAGACGTCGAGTTCGGCCTTGCGGCCCGAACCCGATGCGGCACTGGCCACGTCTGCGCTGAAAGTCTTGGGAATGACGACCGAGAAGTAGTAGGTGCCGTCGTTGACGCCGTCGGCGGCTTCCTGTTCCGAGACGACCTTCCATGCAACGTCTCCGCTCTCGACGAGCGCGGCAACAACTTCATCGCCGGCTTGCAGACGTGTTCCGTCGAGTTCTGTGCCGGCATCGGCGTTGACGATGGCGACGGGCAAGCGGTTGACCGTGTCGCCCGGATCCCACAGTGCCCACATGTAGAACGCCGCAATCGACAGCGGTGCGATGACGAGGACAGCGAGAACTGTCCGGATGATGTGCGTGCGTCGCGTCGTGGCCGCGTTGTCGACTACGGGTTGTGGCGCCATGTGGAGCTCTCTTCTCGTGGACCGAAGCAGTTGTGGCACGAAAGGAAGCCACCAAAACTGCTGGACATACGTCCAGCTCGGTCACGATACAAAGCAAACGGCCATCCTGTGACCGTTTTCGAAGAATTGGGCGTTATCGGCCGCCGTGCTCTGCCTCGATCTTTGCCCACTCCCACCCGCGGAAGTTGGCCAGACGAAGCTCCTCTGCTTCGTCGAAGGTGTACCACTCGGTGCTCGGCGCATCAGGGAGAGTGCCGCGCAAGTATTCGCCCAGGTAGTGAAGTGGGCCTTCCCAGCCGGTTCCGACGCCGTAGCAGCCGGTGTCCGGGTCGTTGCGGAAGACATCGGCGACGGAGGCGTGCTCCAACTCGAGCCAGGTGGCGTCGGGGCCGTCTGCAGTCAGCCTGATCTCGACCTGATCGCTGTATCCGCGATCGCCGGGCGGTGTCCACTGCAGTCGCAGCAGGCGTGGGGCGTCGCAGGCCAGGATCTCGCCACTTGCCTGGCCTTCGAAGGCGTACGAGCCGCCCACCTGGAAGTCTCCGCTCACCGGAAGGAAGAAACGGTTGATGCGGTCAGGGGTCGTGATGGCGTCCCAGACGTCGTCGACCGACGCGTTGTAGCGGCGCTTGAGTACGGCAGTTCGAGCCGCACCTTCCGCGATGTCGCGGTTGCCCATGCTCCGCTCTACCGCGGTGAGGCTGGTGTCCTGGTTCGCGATCTCGGTCATTGTGAGTCTCCTTCGTCGGAAGAATTCGATTGTGAAGATCTGCTCCGCTTCGAGCCGCGTCGTTTCCCGCGTGCGAGTTCTGTGGCCAATGCGTCGAGAGGACCGCTCCAGAACTGCCGGAATCCGTCGAGCCATTGGTCCACTTCTTGCAATGGCGCGGGCTCGACGGCATAGAGACGCCTGGTGCCTTCGCTGCGGACTGTGGCGAATCCGTTTTCTCGGAGCACTCGCAGGTGCCCGGACGCGGTCGGTTGCGAGATTCCGAACTCCGCTGCCACGACTTCGGCGATCTGACCCGCCGAGCGCTCGCCGCTGGACAGGATTTCCATGATTCTTCGCCGAACTGGGTCTCCGAGAACGTCGAACGCATGCACCAGTCATTTATATCGGTAATGGCCAATATAGGCAAGCGCCGAAACTTGTATTCGGGCGTCGGTCAGTCCGAGAGCGCGAACTCGTCGGCGTCGAAGAGTTCACCGATCAGCCCACCGAGATGGCGTCGATGTTCGGCCGACAGTGTCGCTGCCGCCTCGGCATCGTGGTTTGCGCACAGCTCGATCAGCTTGTTGTGATGGTCGACGGAGTCCTGGCTGCCGAGAAGGCTCGAGAACTTGCGGTAGTAGATGCGGTGAATTTGTGGGTGAACCTGGTGAATCAGCTTCTTCAACAGCGGATTTGCCGCAGCGTCGATGATGACGCTGTGTAGGCGATCGTCCGCGGTCAGCGCTCGGCCTATGTCGTTTCGCTTGACGGCAGCGGCGAAGTCTTTGTTGGCGGAGCGCATCGCCCCGATCATCTCGTCGGTGAGGTTCGGTACAGCGGTGACGACGGCCAGTTGGTCGAGAGCTTCGATGACTGCGAGTGTTGCCTCGACGTCGCCGCGGTCGAGGGTGGTGATGCGCGTGTACGCACCGGGCTTCGCTTCCACGAGTCCGGTGTCGACCAGCCTTGCGAGCGCTTCGCGGACCGGAGTTCTGCTCAATCCCAGATACTCGGCGAGTTCGCTGTCCTTGATCTTCGAGCCCGGCGCCAGTTCACCGGTGACGATCGCTTCGCGAATGCGTTCGAGAGCGATGTCGCTCATTCGTGCTCGCTCAACCGGTTTACCGCCACGCAACATACTGGATATCGTACTCTGCACGTTGCTTGTCGCAGGTCAGCCCAGGTCGGCCAACGACGCGTGTTTCCGGGCATCCGCAACGCGTAGGAGCAGCGCGCGGGCGAGAATTGTTGCCGGATCGATGATCTGACAGGTTGTGGCGTCGGCGGGCAGTCCGAGCGGAATCTCGGTGCATCCGGCCACGACGACCTGCGCGCCCGATTCGACGAGAAGATCAGCGGCCCTGACGAGTTTGTCGGTGGTCTCGTCTCCGACGTTGCCACTCTTGATTGCTCGGATCGCCGGCATCACCAGTTCGTCCTGGATCGCAGGTCCTGGCACCAGGACGTCAATCGAGTATTCCGACAGCCATTGTTGATACAACCCGGTGCGGACCGTCCCCGTGGTGGCCAACAGTCCGACGGATGTGACGGCGGGTGAGAGCGTCCGGATGTGCCGAGCAACTTCGTCGATCATGTGGACGACGGGAAGTCCCAGTTGGGATGAGATGGCGGGCAGGAAGGCGTGGGCGGTATTGCATGGGATGGCGAGCGTCGTTGCGCCCGACTCTCGGAGGACGCGCGCACCTCGGAGCAGCCAGGGGGTGGGGTCCGGGCCGTCCTCGGTGAGTGCCAATGTCCGGTCGGGAACCGTGGGATCGGCCCAGATGACAACTTTGGGGTGCTCCTGATCCGTCGAACCTGGCGTCAGGGCAACGAGTTTGGAGTAGAAGTCCGCAGTAGCGGCCGGCCCCATGCCTCCGAGTATTCCGATGACGGGTTCGCTCATGCCCGCCGGAGAGTTGGCGCGCTGCCGTATTCGTTGCACCTTCATGTTGCAATCCAACCTTTCGCATCCAATATATTGGATACTCGTAATGTTGACTACAGTGAAGGAGGTTGAAGGTAGTTGTCAAGTAGGGCGCGGCGTTCCCGGAATTGCGAAGTTCGAGATCTCGCTCGATCAGCAGGGGGTGGGTTCGCCGATCTTGACGGCTGAGAGCACGGCTTCGATTTCACCGAAAGGGCTTCCGGCAGAAGGTGTCTGATCGACAACAATCCAGTTGGAATCGACCAGTTGGCGTCGACCCGCGCCAGTTGCGTCAGCACTTCTGGAGAAGAAGACTCCGGCCGACTGAATGGTGTCCTGCGCGTCTTGAAGATTCATGCACACGACGTTGGGCATGATCGCAGGAGTTGCAGGGGGCGTCACTTCTGCGGTGACTGGGGTGGTGGCCAGTGGAGTATTCGTCGGACCGGCCACCGAGGTGGTCAATGGAGCCTGAGTCGTCGTGGGTTGAGTTGTCGAGGTTGCAGTGGTGGTCGCGGTGGATGTTGATTCGGCCTCGCTGTCGGTGCTTGTTCCTGAGCATGCGGCAAGTGACGCCAAGGCGAATGCGCTGAGTCCGATGCGAACGGCAGTTGAGGACGGGCGAATCGATGTCGAAAAGAGTTGTGGTGCGCGCACAGACGTTCCTTGTCGGTAAAGGGGCGATGAAAAGGGGAGATTCGAGTCAGAGCACATCCGACGCCGTCGATGTGCCTTATGTCGAATAGAACCATAGGCTTTCGGCACCGGATTCGAGAGGAATTGCCTAATGCATTTTCTGGAACTACGACACGCGCAGTGTGAACCCCCAGCGGCGTATTCGCCTGTCCTGGAGAGCTACGGAGATGTGCAGACCGTTCTTCTGGGAACCGACCCGCTTCCCGACCATCGACGGTTCGACGCCGTGATCGTGATGGGCGGGCCGATGGGCGTCGGCGATCAGGGCGAGGTCGAGTGGTTGGCATCCGAGATCGAATACATTCGCGATCTGGTCGAGAACGATGTCCCGGTGTGGGGAGTGTGTCTGGGTTCGCAGTTGCTCGCCGCGGCGCTGGGTGCTCGCGTCTACACGGGCGCTGTGCCCGAAGTCGGAGTTGAGGAGATCACCTTGACTGTCGAGGGCCGGCAAGATCCCGTGTGGGGAGATCTGCCCTCCACATTTCCTGCAATGCAATGGCATTCGGATACCTTCGACATTCCGAACGGCGCGGTGCGGCTCGCTGGTTCTGCCAAGTATCCGAATCAACTCTTCCGATACAAGCAGAGTTACGCCGTTCAGTTTCACCTCGAAGCGTCCTCCGAGGTGGCGCGCGAATGGATGGAACTGGCCGAGTACCGCGACTCGCTGCATGCTTCACTGGGAGCGGACGGTCCGCGCATCTTCATGCATCAGTTGAGTGCTGCCGAGTCTCAGGGGCTCGAGATTGCCGCAGCGGTGATGGAGAAGTGGTTGAAATCGATCTCTGTTGAATAAGGCCGTTTTGTCCTGATTGACTGATTTACCTGTTACCTTGTGTTGTCGTGGGTGGATGAACCGATCCGGTCGAGCAAGACACCTCGTAGAGTCCGGATCTCCCCCGCGAAAGGGGAGCGATGCGCCGGATACGGAAGATATCGACAGCTGCAGTGACGTGTGTACTCGCGTCGACCGCGGTCTTGGGGGCGACCCAGGCTCATGCATCCCCGTGGGATTGCAACGTCACCGGCAGCTTGGATCAATCAGGTGGGCCGACCAATCCGATTCCCTGGCTCAACGGAACGGACGGGAAACTTCCGGAATTGCAGGGCCGCACCTCGGCGGTCGAGTACATCACCGGCGCGCTCAGCCCCAACCAAACCGTCGAGCGTTTCAACGTTCTCGGCACGGATCTCGGCATCATGTGGGACAACGGCGCAGGTCAGGTCCTGACAGCCTTCGGCGACACCGTCGGCATCGGATCTGACCCCCTGTGTTCCGGGGTGGTCGGTGACTGGCGCAGCAACGTCCTGTTCCGTAGCTCGGACGGAAATCTGTCCGACGGCATGAACATCGACTCCTCACCGACCGACCGGCCGAATCACTCACGCGAGATCATCGGAAGTCTGAAAGTCACCGGCGTCGAAACCAGCAGCATTCCGACGACGGGTATCTCGGTTGGCGGCGTTCAGTACGTCAACTACATGTCGATTCGTTCGTGGGGAGGGTCGGGCGAGTGGGTCACCAACTTCTCGCAGATCGCGTCCTCGCACGACAACGGTGAGACCTGGCAGGTCGAACCGGCCTCGTCCCGGCCCAATCTGCCGTTGACGGGTAACGACAACTTCCAGATGGGTTCCTTCGTCAAAGACGGTGGTTACGTCTACAACTTCGGTACCCCCGCGGGACGTTTCGGCGAGGGGCGCCTCTCGCGGGTCAAGGAAGCCTCCATCGCGGACGTCGCGGCGTACGAATACTGGGACGGAAAAGCATGGGTCCCCAACAATCCCGCTGCCGCTGCAGTAGTTCTCGACGGGGATGTCAGCGAACTGTCGGTGCAGTACAACGACTATCTCGGCAAGTTCGTCGCGATGTACTCCAACGAGTGGGGAGCGCTGGTGCTGCGGACGGCGTCGGACCTGACCGGCCCGTGGAGTGCGCCCGACGTAGTGATCGGCACCGACGAGGTTCCGGGACTCTACGGCGCGTACATGCACCCCTGGTCACAGGGGCAGGACCTCTACTTTCTCGCCACCACCTGGTCCGACTACAACGTGATGCTCATGAAGACCACGCTGCACCAGTGAACCGGATGGTTATCGTTGAACGGTGAGCACCACCGACAATGCGCTACTGATCACCGCCCTTCGAGACGTGTTGGTGGGACCACTACCCGAAATCGGCCGACGATTTTCGACGTTGATCGCGGACATGGCGCCGCACACTTCCCTGGTGATCTTCACCCGTGAATGCACCGGTAGGCCGCGCAAGGTCGCCGGGGATCCAGCCGTCGTCGATCGTGTGACCATCGCCGAACTCGACCGTATCCGTACGGATCTCACTGTCGGACAGATCTTTCGGGGAAAATGCGCTGTCGCCGGCCGGGACCGTGAAGTGCTTGCGATGCTTGATCGAACCGATACGCTTCTCGTTTTGACACCGCACCCCGTACCGGTGAAGACAGCATCCCTCGAATTGATCCAGGCACTGTTCGCAGTGACTGCAACCGGAATTCAGCTCCAGGTCCGGAACGCGAGCCCGGCATATCTCGCCGAGTCACGGGCAGCGTCGTCGGAGCGTGCACGCACCGTGGCGGAGATGACGGAGGTGCATGCGGCCACCCTCGAGACGATGCTGGCGACGCTGCGCTCGGCGGATCTCGACGACACACGTGCGCGAACCTCGGCCAGGGAGACTGCGGCCTCGGCTCTGATCGGCCTGCGTTCAGCCGTCGACGTGCACCGCGAGTTGGCCGAAGAGTCGACCACCACGGCTTTTGCACGGATGCGTGGGGAATTGCGTTCGCTGCTCAAGCATCGGGAAATCGCGTTGGAGTTGGTGGAGCCACCCGTCGACGGGCGTGGGTTACCCGGTGAAGTGGCGCACGGCGCCCGCGCGGTCGTCCGCGGCGCGGTCTTGGCGTTGTCGGATCAGCAGATGCTCTCGCGTATCCGGGTGGCCTGGACGCTCGACGCGGCTTCACTCTCGATCGACATTCGCGACGACGGCGGTGGTGAAGCCGACGTGGTTGACGTGGAACGTCAATTACGTTCGAGGGTAGAGACTTTGGGTGGAACCGTCGAATCCGAGTCGACGCCCGGGTGGGGGAACCGGATCAGCGCAACCATCCCGCTCGACGCCCCCGTCGCCCTACCGAACCGCGACGTCCTCACCGAACTGGCTCCGCGGGAGTTCGAGGTACTCGAGCATCTGGTGGCCGGACGGCGCAACAAGGCGATCTCGGAGCGCCTCGGCGTCAGTGAGAGCACAGTCAAGTTTCATGTTGCCGGGGTCCTGCGGAAATTGGGCGTCGAGAGTCGGGGTGCGGCGGCCGCCGCGGGCGCCGAGGCCGGCGTGAAGCCCGCGCCCTAGTCCTTTCGGCCAGGTCGGTCAGTCAGTTCGACCAGGGTTGCGGGCACCTGCTTCGGGCTAACCTTTGAACGAGTGCACATATCGCAATGTGAAAACACGGCGCCATGTGACGACACGTCCTCAAATCGCACGAAGCCAGGAGCAAAGCCATGCCACAGCAGGTACGCGGCGTCATCGCCCGATCCAAGGGTGCCCCCGTCGAAATCGTCCCCATCACGATTCCCGATCCCGGTGCCAACGAGGTAGTGGTCGCCATTGCAGCGTGCGGTGTGTGCCACACCGACCTGACCTACCGCGACGGCGGAATCAACGACGAGTACCCGTTCCTGCTCGGGCACGAGGCGTCGGGCATCGTCGAGAGCGTCGGACCCGGTGTCACTCACGTCGAGGTGGGCGACTTCGTCGTCCTCAACTGGCGTGCCGTGTGCGGGCAGTGTCGTGCGTGTAAGCGTGGCCGCCCGCAGTACTGCTTCGACACGTTCAACGCCGAGCAGAAGATGACGCTCGAAGACGGCACCGAACTGACGCCGGCACTCGGCATCGGCGCATTCGCAGACAAGACGCTGGTTCACGAAGGCCAGTGCACCAAGGTCGACGCCTCGGCCGATCCGGCTGTCGTCGGACTGCTCGGTTGCGGTGTCATGGCCGGCATGGGTGCCGCGATGAACACCGGCAACGTCGGACGCGGTGATTCAGTGGCCGTGATCGGGTGTGGTGGTGTCGGCGACGCAGCGATCATGGGTTCACGCCTGGCCGGCGCCAATACCATCATCGCCATCGACCGGGATCCGCGAAAGCTGGAGTGGGCCACGGAACTTGGTGCCACACACACGATCAATGCCACCGAGGTCGACGACGTCGTCGAGGCAGTCCAGGAGCTGACCGGAGGTTTCGGTGCCGACGTGGTTGTCGACGCAGTCGGTCGCCCGGAGACCTGGAAGCAGGCGTTCTACGCCCGCGACCTCGCGGGAACTGTAGTGCTGGTGGGTGTTCCGACGCCGGACATGAAGCTGGAAATGCCGCTGGTGGACTTCTTCTCGCGCGGCGGAGCCCTCAAGTCGTCGTGGTACGGCGATTGCCTGCCCGAGCGTGACTTCCCCGTTCTGGTCGACCTGTACCAGCAGGGGCGTCTGCCGCTCGAGAAGTTCGTCAGTGAGCGCATCAAGCTCGACGAGGTGGAGAAGGCCTTCGAGACGATGCACCGCGGCGAGGTCCTCCGTTCGGTGGTGGTCCTGTGACATTGCGTGTCGATCGCGTCGTCACCTCGGGCACGTTCAGCCTCGACGGCGGAACATGGGACGTCGACAACAACATCTGGCTGATCGGTGACGACAACGAAGTGGTAATCGTCGACGCAGCTCACACCGCGCAGCCGATCATCGACGCTGTCGGCGGACGCAAGGTGATCGGAATCGTCTGCACCCACGGTCACAACGATCACGTCACGGTTGCGCCGGAGCTGGCCGAGAAGCTCGACGCTCCGATCTACCTGAACCCGGCCGACGATGTGCTCTGGGAGATGACTCACCCCGGGGTGAAGCATCTGAGCTTGGAAGATGATCAGCGTATTGCTGTGGCGGGCACGGATATTCTGGCCATCCACACACCCGGCCATTCCCCGGGGTCGACGTGCCTCTACCTGCCGGAGGCCGGCGAACTGTTCAGCGGCGACACCTTGTTCTCCGGTGGACCCGGCGCAACGGGGCGCTCGTACTCCGATTTCCCGACCATCATCGGATCGATCCGCGACAAGCTGTTTGCCTTACCTGCCGAGACCAAGGTTCACACCGGTCACGGTGACGGCACGACGATCGGCACCGAGGCGCCGCATCTCGAAGAATGGATCCGCGCCGGATCCTGATGTGATCAGAAGTGAAGTGGGGACGCCGGTACCGGCGTCCCCACTTTTTGTCACAACGCTGATGCCCAACCGGCGGTGTCGTTCTCACCCGGGATTGCCATCAGGCCGTGCCACAGTTCGAGGATCTCGAACCATTCTGTCTCGGATCGGCTGAGGGGACGTACCGATTCGTAGCCGGCGCGCAGGCTCTGCCGTACCGCGATCGGGGTCGGTCGCCAATCGGTGAACAGGGTGCCCAGATAGACGCTTGCCTTGGCCAGGTCGCTCACCCGGTGGTCGATCACCACCTCGTCGAAGTCGAGTACTCCGGTGGTCTGAGAGTTTCGAGTCAGGATGTTGGCTGCACGGAAGTCGTTGTGTACCAGTTGAATTTGGTCATCGAGCTCGGACGCACGCGCCAGGAGGCCCACGAGCCTACGCGTTGCCTCAGGCGCGAACCCGCGGTCGAAATTCTCGAGCCAACCACCGATGCGCTCCATCAACCCGGTGCTGCGCGACGAGAAAACCGATCCGTCGACACGGGTGGCGCCGAGCGTTCGGTGTATTTCTGCCAGACATGCTCCTGCCGAACGGACCGCCGCGTGGTCCTGCACGTCCAACCAATCTCCCGCCATCTCCGGCAGTACGGTGAATGACACTGCGCACGAAGGCCCTTCCAGTGTTTCCCGGTCCAATCCGTTCAGGGAAGTGATTGGCGACGGAACGGGCACGCCCTGCGCGGCGAGTGCGCTCAGCAGGCGCGTCGACGCCTCCAGGTTCGTGAAGCGCTCTGTGGCGCGCGACCACTTCACCACCAGCCCACCTCGGTCGCTCGCAACCCACACAATCGCGTTCTGGTCACTGATCGCCATTCGCGAGCACTCGAGGGCCGTCAACCCCCAAGTCTGCTCGAGTACCGCCGAGACCCAATGGGTGGCTGCGCCAAAGCTGTTGAATCCGAATCGCTCCTCCAGAGCGGCTTCCGGCTCCACCGACTCCCAGAGCATGGACAACCCGAGTGGCAACATGCTGTTCGACTCTAGTGGGATGAACACAGTCATCTCATGCGTCAGGAGCAGGTTTGCCCGATTGTGTAGCTGCGTTTTCGAGCATCTCGATTCGGTTGTTGAGCCGCTCGATCGTCATACGCACACTCCAGATGAGTTCGACGAGGCTTTCCTGCATGACGGGGATGCCCATGATGTCCGACAACTGGCGCCACAGCGCCATAGTCGACTTTCGATGGGAATCGTATGTGACTTGTAGCGCCGCCAACTGCACCTCTGCGGGTACTTGATCCTTGACATGCGAACCGAAGGGTGGGGGTTCCTGGTCAACCCACGGCGACCATCGCGATTGGACTTCTGCCTCCGTCATCTTGGACAGTCTTTCCAGTATCTCGCGGCATGCGGCGGGTGAGGAGAACACCGTTTCGAGGCATCGGTGGTAGTCCGGGGGTTGCATTTGCTTGTGTTCCGACATTGATCAGCGCTCCGCGTACTCCGTCCGGAGACGAAGGTTACGAGAGTACACCGAATCGGCCTTGGCGACAGCTGCAGTTCAGCCGCCTTGACTCAGTTCGCTGAAGATCAGGTTGGTCTGGGTATTGGCGATAGCCGGATCGTTGAGGTGTGCGCTGACGAAATCGCGAAGCCGGGTGGGGGATTCACACGACACGTGCACCAGGAGATCACGGTCCCCACTCATCAGGAACACTCGCTGAACTGAATCCAATCCGCTCAGGTGCTCGGCAATTTCCGTCATCCGGCTCCTGGCGTGGGAGTGAATCAGAATCGATACCATCGCCGAGATCTCGAGGCCGAGTAGCTCGAGGTCTATGTCTGCATGAAACCCCTTGATGACGCCCGATTCGCGTAGAGCGCGCATCCGCGCCAGAGCGGTCGACGGCGCTATCCCGACCTTCTCGGCGAGTGCATTGTTGGGGATGCGTGCATCCCGGACGAGTTCGCGGAGAATCGCCGTATCGACGTCGTCGAGCCGAACATGATTCGGCCGAGCCGCGGCTGCCGCCCGTTCGATCGCATTAATCATCCGATTTCTCCCTGCCGTTGCGAAAATATTCAGCAACTATTGACCGCGCCCGTCGATGATTCTAGCTTTTGCCAAACACATCGAATTATCAAACGGTCGAGATCGACACAGTCGACTGTTGCGACGAAGGGGTCCGGATGGTTCCGAGGATCGGCCGACACACGGGCGATTCGGGGGCGCGGTTGATCGACATCAGCCCGCCGATCTCCGAATCGACGCCCGTGTGGCCAGGTGATACCGCCTTCAACCGGGCTGTTACGTCAGATCTGGGCGGCAGTGACGCCGTCACCATCAACAGAATCACCACCACACCACATATCGGTGCTCACGCCGACGCACCGGCGCACACCCGCATCGACGGTGCGCCCATCGGTTCCGTTCCCCTCGGGCCCTATCTCGGTGAGGCCCTGGTGGTCGACATGACGGGGGTCGACGGTGCCGCCTGCATCAAGCCCGTCGAAGAGACCGTGGAGCGACTCGGCGGCCATCTGCCGCAGCGGCTGATTCTGAGGACGTACCCGAAGTACCCGAGCGAGTGGGAGAACGACTTCGCCGGTGTTTCTCCGGACCTGACCCACTGGTTCGCCGACCGCGGTGGAGTTCTGATCGGAATCGACGGCGCGTCGTTCGATCCGATGGACAGCAAGACCATGGACGGGCACCACGCGGCAAGCGATCGTGGCGTCGCGATCCTCGAAGGACTTTGCCTCGACGACGTCGACGAAGGCTACTACGAGTTGATCGCACTGCCGCTGAAGTTCCTCGACCTCGATGCCAGCCCGGTACGCGCCGTGCTCCGGACTCTGCCTTCATCACTTTCAACGCCGACACATGCAGGAGAAGAATCGTCATGACATCGACAACCACCCTTTCGCTGGAAGACTGCGTCAAGGCCGACGCAGTGGATCCCCTGAGGGAGTTCCGCCGCGAGTTCGCGATTCCGGAGGGCGTTCTCTACTTCGACGGAAACTCTCTCGGCGCGCGTCCCATTGCCGCACAGGAATGCGCCGCGAGAGTGATCGGCGACGAGTGGGGCAACGGCTTGGTTCGCAGTTGGAACGAGGCTGGATGGTTCGACCTCCCGGTCCGCCTCGGTGACAAACTTGCCCCGTTGCTGGGAGCAGGTGAAGGCGAAGTGGTAGTGACGGATTCGACGTCGATCAACCTGTTCAAGGCATTGGCCTCCGCACTGTCCATCGCGGCTGCTCAGGATCCCAGCCGGAAGGTGATCGTCTCCGAGCGCGACAATTTCCCCACTGACCTCTACATTGCGGAGGGCATCATCTCGCTGCTCGATCAGGGATACGAACTACGCCTGATCGACCAACCGGGCGACCTCACCGAAGCAGTAGGACCAGACACCGCCGTAGTGATGTTGTCGCACGTCAACTACCGCACCGGAAACCTGTATGCGATGACGGAAGTCACTGCAGCAGTGCAGGAACGTGGCGCCCTCATGATCTGGGATCTCGCGCACTCGGCCGGCGCCGTCACTGTCGATCTGAGCGGCGCCGACGCCGACTTCGCGGTCGGGTGTACGTACAAGTACCTCAATGGTGGTCCGGGTTCACCTGCATTCATCTGGGTCAACCGTCGCCATCAGAACACCGGAATCCAGCCGCTGTCCGGGTGGTGGGGGCACGCGCGACCGTTCGCGATGGAGTCGGCCTACGAACCGGGCGCGGGAATACGACGGTTTCTGAGTGGTACTCAGCCCATCACGTCGTTGTCGCTCGTCGAGTGTGGTCTCGACGTCGCGCTCAAAGCTGACATGGCCGACATCCGGAGCAAGTCGCTCGCGCTGGCCGATCTCTTCATCGATCTCGTCGAGGAGCGTTGCGCGGCCTACGGTTTGGAGTTGATCACGCCTCGCAAGCACGAGCGTCGTGGCTCGCACGTGAGTTTTGTTCATCCCGAGGGCTATTCGATCATGAAGGCTCTCATCGCGCGGGGCGTGATCGGCGACTACCGCGAACCAGGAGTGCTGAGGTTCGGTATCACTCCGCTCTATCTCGGATATGCCGACGTGTGGAACGCCGTCGACGTGTTGCGAGACATCCTCGAGAACAAGTCCTGGGATCGCCCCGAATTCCGCGAGCGCGACGCAGTCACCTGATTCTTCCAAGTTTCCGCGGACCGGGAGGTACCGCCTTTCGCAAGGAGCTTTCATGAGTGATTTCAAAAACATTCAGCAGCGAGAATCAGGTCTCAAACGCGAACTCGGCCCCAAGCAGATGAGCATGATCGCGCTCGGCGGTGCAATCGGCACCGGACTCTTCCTCGGCAGTAAGTTCGCCATCGGATTTGCCGGCCCGAGCGTCATCATCAGTTACGCGATCGGCGGGTTGATCGCCCTCCTGCTGATGGGTGCCCTCGCCGAAATGACCGTCGCACATGCGACATCAGGTTCGTTCGGTGCGTACGCAGAGTTCTACGTCGGACCGTTGATCGGCTTCCTCGTTCGCTATCTCTACTGGTCATGCATCGTCCTCGCGGTCGGGACCGAGGTCACCGCGATCGGTGAATACATGCAGTTCTGGTTCGCCGACGTACCGTCGTGGCTGTGGATCGTGTTGTTCTCCGGAGTGCTGATCGGCGTGAACATGTTCAACGTCAAGGCCTTCGGAACGATGGAGTACTGGTTCTCGACGATCAAGGTCTTCGCGATCGTGGCGTTCATCGTGATGGCAGCGTACGTCGTGTTCGGTAGCGGGAACCCGGACTACGGATTTCACAATTACACGGCCGGTGGCGGATTCTTTCCGAATGGTTTGTCCGGCATGTGGTTTGCCGTGATCGTATCGATCTTCAGCTACTTGAGCATCGAGATGATCGCCATTGCGGCCGGTGAGGCGGAGAACCCGGCGGTGGCGGTGAAGAAGGCGTTCCGTGTGACGATCGTCCGGCTGTTCGTCTTCTACATCGCAACCCTTGCTTTGATTCTGGCAATTGCTCCGATGGACAAGATCTTGAGCGGCGGAAGCCCTTTCGTCACGGTGATGCAGGTCGTGAAGATTCCGGGCGCAGACAGTGTGCTGAACTTCGTGGTGATTATTGCCGCGCTGTCCGCGATGAACAGTCAGTTGTACGTGTCTTCGCGAATGATGTTCTCGCTCTCGCGTGCTGGTGACGCGCCGGCCATTCTCGGCAGGGTCAGGGCCAACGGCTCGCCGGTCAACGCCCTGTTACTGTCGACGTCGGGTATCGCCGTCGCCACAATCGTCTACGTGCTTTTTCCCGAGCAGGCATTCACGTTGATGATCTCGTTGTCGATGTTCGGAGCGATGGCGACGTGGCTGCTGATCTTCGTGACGCACTGGTTCTTTCGCAAGCGGACGAAGGAGGACGGAACCAAACTTTCCTTTACGATTCCGTTCTTTCCGGTGGGAACAATCCTCGGCGGAGTCCTCATGGTCGCGATTCTGATCACCACGTTGTGGGTCGACGATTTCAAGATGACGCTGGTGTTCGGAGTTCCGTTTGTTCTTGCCGTGATCGGCATCTACTACTTCACCCGATCACGTCGGGCGCAGAGTCGAGCGGTAACGGCTGAACAGGTTCAGGACGAGATCACCGGCACGGTGGTCAAGCGGGTTCCCTGACTCGCATTGGCAATCACAGGGTTTCGGCAAAGAACTCCATAGTGCGGGTCCAGGCGAGGGCAGCAGAATCCGGGGCGTAGTGGCTGGTCGAAGTGTCGTTGTTGAACGCGTGGCCGGCGTCGGCATAGCGGTACACCCGGGCGAGATCGGACGCGGTTGCGCGCAATTGCTCGACGCTCTCCGGCGGGATACTCGGATCGAGGTCGCCGTAGTGACCGAGCCACGGGACCTGCAGTTGCGCTGCAAGTTCGGTGCCTGCCGCGATTCCGTCCCATCGGGCCTCGGCGACACCGCCGCCGTAGTACGTGACAGCGGAATCGACGAGGGGTACCGCGGCACACCACAGTGACGCGGTGCCGCCCATGCAGAATCCGAGGGAGCCGACTCTGTCTGCTCCCTCGGATCGGCTGTAGTCGACGGCGGCACGTACGTCGTGGCCGATGCTTGTGCTGTCGAGTGCCATGAGCGCATCCTTCGCGGACGGGAAGTCGGTGAAGGAGGTCTGTGCGCCGCGGTGGTAGAGATGCGGGGCGACGGCAAGGTAGCCGCCATCGGCGAGACGCTCGAGGATGCTCTCGATGTGCTTGTTCACGCCCCACGCTTCTTGGAGAACCACAACCGCATGCTTCGGTTCTCCTGGCGAATCCGGTCGGCTGACGGTCAGCGGTACGTCACGTGTGGTCGTCGTGAAAGTTCCCATGTCCCGACTGTATGCGAGTACGGACTGTATTCGAGTACGGACTGTGGGTGCCCGGTCGAACTAGACTCGTCGAATGTTCAGTTCCGACGTTCCGCCGATCAGCCTGGGCAGTTGGCCGACGCCCGTCGAACCTTTGGCGCGTTGCGCGAAGGCACTCGGATTGGGGCCGGAAGACCTGTGGATCAAACGTGACGATGTCACCGGACTAGGCGGCGGCGGCAACAAGATCCGAAAGCTGCAGTACACCTGCGCTCAGGCTTTGGCCGTCGGCGCGACGACTTTGATCACTACCGGTGCACCGCAAAGCAATCACGCTCGGTTGACTGCATCCTCAGCAGCCCGTTTGGGATTGCGTTGTGTGCTGGTGCTCGGTGGTGCCGAGCCGGAATCCGCGCAGGGAAATCTCGTTCTGGATGCACTCGCGGGCGCTGAGATCGTCTGGGCCGGTGGGGACACGGCATCCGCGGTCGACGCCGCGGTGCAGGCCGTCGCTGACTCGGGCGGAGTTCCTTTTGTCATTCCCTTCGGTGGTACCAGCGCGGTGGCCGCGCAGGGTTACGTCGACTGCGCACGCGAGATCGAGCAGCAACTCCCCGGAGTGGAACGCGTCGTGGTTGCACTCGGATCGGGCGGAACGATGGCTGGACTTGTCGCGCATCTGGGCGTCGACAGAGTTGTCGGCGTCGATGTCGGGGCTGTTGCCGATCCAGTGTCGACTGTCGCTGGGTTATTGGACGAGATGCCTGGTCCGACCGTGCGAGCCGCGGATCTTCAGATCCTGCGAAACCAAGTTGGACAAGGATATTCGACGCTCACGGAAGCATCAGCCGGCGCGATCCGATGTTTGGCTCGTACGGAGGGCATCTTCCTCGACCCGACGTACACCGGCCGAGCCTTTGCGGGTTTGATCCAACTCGTGAAGGACAAAGCCATCACGGCGGGATCAGAAACGGTCTTCCTGCACACCGGTGGGTTACCTGGCCTGTTCGGACATCCCGAACTGTCGACGCTGCGGTGAGCGAGCAGATCGACTACCCGCTCAGCAGCCCGCTCGACGAGCTGTCCGAGTGGCAACGCGTCGTGCGACCGCTGCGCGTCAGTGCCGACGGGTATCTGCGTTTGGCGACCAATCGGCTGTCAGTCGACTCCGACTATACGTGGGAGATGCACCGCCACAGCGATCACGAATTGCTGTGGGCGATCGACGGTGTTCTCGAGGTCCGTACTCCGGAGACTGTGTACACGGTGCCGAGCGGGGTCAGTCTGTGGATCCCGTCCTATGTTCCCCACGAGGTGACGGCGCGTAGCGGCACAGAATTGTCGTGCACGTGGTTGGTGGCATCCGATGTGACCGGGTTGGATCGTGTGGTGGCCTTGTCCACCCCTCCGCTGCTCGAACAAGTACTCGATCACCTCACCCGAGACGACTTGACCGACGCGGCTCGTCGACGAGCCGAGGCGTTTGCCATCGACCTCGTCGAACCCGTTCCGCGACTGATTTTCGATGTGCCGCTGCCGACGACGCCGTGGCTTCGGCAGATCGCAGATCAGTTGGTTGCCAGCCCGGCCGACACCCGATCGGTCGAGGAGTGGGCCACCGACGCGAAGGTCAGTACGAGGACTCTCACACGAAGGTTTCCGGCCGAAACCGGATTGACCTTCTCGGAATGGCGTATGCGACTGCGGGCTCATCATGCGATGCAACTTCTGGCACTCGGTCGAAGCATCTCGTTTGTATCGAGGAGGACGGGTTTCCGTTCCGAAAGCGCGTTCGGTGCGGCTTTTCGTCGCACGATGGGTGTGACCCCGGGGGAGTTCGCAAGCCTGATCGATCATCCGCGCGCGCCAATGACCGATTGGCTACAGGACTAGTCCGAACAGCGACTCAAAGCACCTCGATCGGACTTGTGTCGTGCCACAGAATGAACTTAGGGTTGGCTAAACAATCACCTCTGTAGGAGTTCTGCGTGCGCGCAATTCGATCATTTTCTTTCTGTTCCAGAGTCATCGCAGCGGCGGCAGTTGCCGTTGTCGGTGCGATGGTGGTGACTGGCTGTTCCTCGTCATCGGCCGACTCCGAGCCGACGGACGTCCGGACCGTTGCATCGGCATACGGGGACATCGAGGTTCCCGCCTCGCCGGAGCGCGTCGTCGCCGCGTCGTACGACACTCCTTGGCAGCTCATGTCCCTCGGAGTGAAACCGGCTGCTGTGCAGGACTACGGCAAGTGGATCAGTGAATTCACGCCGGAGCAGCAGGCCTTCGTCGACGGGCTCCCGACCATCGGGCCCTACGGGGAAATGAACTTCGAAGCGATCGCTGCGGCAGATCCCGACATCATCGTCGGCGACGCCGACGAGGTGGACCAAGCGGCGTTCGACCGTCTGTCTGGCATTGCGCCCACCGTCATCGTCAAGGGCGAGAGTCGAGGCGACTGGAAGACGATCACCACGGAGATCGCCGGGGCGATCGGCAAGACGGACGTGCTCGAGTCGACGCGCACTGCTTACGAAGAGAATCTCGAACGTGTTCGTGGCGAGTACGCGGACGTGATCGCGAACAACAAGTGGATTCACATTTCGCTCGGAGACGCACCCCGCGCTTTCTCGGTTCAGCAGCCCACTGGTGCGATCGGCAATTTGGTCGTCAGCGAACTCGGATTGGCGTACGGGCCCGGTGTTCCGACCAATTACACCGCTGCCGGATACGAGTCCTACCCGATGGAGCAGTTGGCCGACATCGTGAACGGTGTAACGGTCGTGCTGTATCCGCTGAACGCGGACGGGTCGACCAGTGCGGCGGTTCAGGCGGTCCTTGACGACAACCTCTTCACGAGGCTGCCGGCGGCGCAGGCTGGCCACGTCTTCGGATTGCAGTCGAGTGTCACAGATTTCGTGACCGCGAACGGTTGGCTGAACGAAGTGAAAACGAAGGTGTTTGCAACGCTCTGACGCTTGCTCACCTTTTGACTGCGCGCCCGCAACTGACCAGTTGAGGGCGCGCAGTCTTTTTGGTTGCCGCTCCGGGTGAGAATCCTGTCCTCTGCTTATGATTTCTGTCACTGCCGGTTACCGTTACTTCGACGAGGGCGACGCGGTTCGACCTTGCCTTGGCAGGGATCATCGATCCTCGGCGACGTGCGGAGGTGGTCGCCATCCCCGCAGATCCGTGGGGTATTTTGTCCGTATCTACTGTCGGGGTGAGCAGTGATGTGCGGGGGAGTTTTTGGTGAGTACAAGCGCTCGTGCCGTCTTTCGAGCAGGGCGCTCTGGATTTCGGGACCATACCCGTCCGGACATTAGTTCTGGTTTGCTGAGCGTGAACGGTGCGTGGGGCGAATCGTTCGAGGGGACGAAAGGCGAGATCGGCGAATGACAGCGACTTCCGACGCACGGCATACCGAATCGAAGGCTGTCCAGAACACTGACTCGCCGTCTGGCGAAAACCCGCGCTGGCGCGACCGCAAAAGGTACCTGTGGCCGCTCGGATTGCTGATTCCACTCAGCCCGTTCATCTCCTGGTTTCTCGTCGACAACCTTCGTCTCGGATTGTTCTGGGCGACCGGCGCGTGGCTGCTGGTCATCGTCATCCCGATCATCGACATGTTGGCTGGTGAAGACGGCGAAAGTCCGCCGGACGATGCGATCCCACGACTGCAGAAGGACCGCTACTACCGCTGGTGCACTTACGCGTTCCTCCCCTTGCAATACGCCGGTCTGGTCTTCGCCTGCTGGTGCTGGATCAACGCTCCGATGGGAATCGCGGAGAAGATCGCGATGTCGTTCACGGTGGGTGTCGTCGCCGGCGTCGGTATCAACGCGGCCCACGAGCTCGGCCACAAGAGCGAGAAGAGCGAACAGTGGCTCGCGAAAGTGGCGCTTGCGCAATCTCTCTACGGGCACTTCTACGTGGAACACAATTTCGGCCACCATGTGCGTGTAGCTACTCCGCAGGACCCGGCCAGCTCACGGTTCGGTGAGAGCTTCTGGAGGTTCTTGCCACGAAGTGTGTTCGGCGGGCTGCGTTCGGCATGGCGCATCGAGAGCGCGCGACTCCAGAGGAAAGGCAAACGAACCTGGAGCTTCGAGAACAATATTCTCAACGCTTGGGCGATGAGTGTTGTCCTCTTCGCGACGCTGATCGGTATCTTCGGTTGGGAGGTCGCGCCCTGGCTCCTGCTGCAGGCAGTTGCCGGATTCACCTTCCTCGAAGCGGCGAACTACCTCGAGCATTACGGTCTGCTGCGTGGCAAGCGTGCTGACGGCTCGTACGTTCGCTGCAGCCCCGCTGACAGTTGGAACAGCGATCACGTCGTGAGCAATCTGTTTCTCTACCAACTGCAGCGGCACAGCGATCACCACGCCAACCCGAAGCTGCGGTACCAAAGTCTGCGTAGCGCGGCCGAAGCGCCGCAACTTCCGGCCGGCTACGCAGTGATGATCGTGATCGCGTGGATTCCACCACTGTGGCGCCGGGTGATGGATCAGAGATTGTTGGACTACTACGACGGCGACACAGAACGAATCAACGTCGGCTGATCACGTAGCCGTCCGCTGAACTGTTCGGAGTTGTCGTCTCAGCGACCGTCATCCCACACGGTGTTACCGCTTGCGGTCGTCGAAGGGTAGTCCTGGACCGCGTCCCAGTGTTCGACGATTTTGCCGTTCTCGTCGAATCGGAAGATGTCCATCGAGCCGCTGCCGGCCGTTCCCTCACCGGACGAAGCGAAGGTCTGAACAAAGACGAAGTCGCCCTCGGCTACCGTCCGTGGAAACTTGGTGGCCTTGTCTCCGGTAACGGGTTCGATCCCGGCCAGTGCGGTGACAAATGCGTCCTTGCCGTCAGCGAACGAGGGGTTGTGCTGGGTGTAGGTCGGGCCGACCAGCTGGTCGGCAGCCTCGGCGGCTTTGCCCTCGTTGAAGGCGAGCTGCAGGAACGTCAACGCGTTGGCCGTGTTGCGCTCCAAGACTTCTGACGACTTGGACGGCGACGAGGTGGGTCCGTCGAACATCGTGTTCGGATTTGCGGACGTTTCCGGCACGTCTTGAATGGCATCCCAGTGTTCGACGATCTTGCCGTTGTCGACGCGGAAGATGTCGAACACGGCCTGGCCGCGGTCGCCGGGTGCAGACGTGGTGTGAGACTGGAGGGCAACCAGATCGCCCTCGGCGAAAACACGAGTGATCTCGGCGTGCAATCCGGGTGTGGCCTCGACGTAACCGCCTATGCCGCTGACAAATCCGGCTGCCCCGTCGGCGGCAGTGGGGTTGTGTTGGATGTAGACGTCGCCAAGGTACCGGTCGGCGGCTTGCTGTACCTGACGGCCGTTGAACGCCAGCTCGTAGAAGTCCGTGACGACGGTCTTGTTGGATTCGAGTTGATCGCCCTGTTCGGCAACAACGCTCGTGGACGTCGTAGAACTGCTGGGCGTTGCGGATTCCGCGTCGTTGGAGCACGCAGTGAGCAGGAGAGCGGCGGCAGCGGGAACAGTGATCCAGGCTGCGCGCCTACGAAGGTTGCTCATGTTCAGTGTGCGACGGTGAAACGCTGGCGACGGTGGGCCGGAGTCTCGATCTCGTCGACAAAAGCGTGGGCGTAGTCTTCGCCCGCGATGGCGGAGTTGCCCTCGGCGTCCGTCAGGAGAATGTCGCCACCCAACTGGAACGATCCCTTCGGGGCGACGCCGGCATGGGCACCGAACGCTGCGGCCGGGCTCACGTAGAACCAGTCGACATTGCTGTCGGTCGCGCGGAGCGCATCGAGGACGTCGGCGTGAGCGAGCGCCTCACCCTTGTATGCGTCCGGGAAATCGGGGGTGTCGACGACGCGCGGCCCACCCTCGGCGACCAACAGGCTGCCGGCGCCACCGACTACGGCAATGCGAGCACCGTTGCGTGCGGCGGCATCTGCGAGGGGAGTGACGGCGTCGAGCAGGCGCTTGCCGTCGATCTCGCGAGCGGGGATGGCAACGACAACGACGTCGTTGTCTGCCGTGATCTGCTCCACGATCGTGTTGTCGTGAACCGAACCCTGCACGACATTCGTGTCGGTTCCGGACTGCGCGCTGCGAGCGACGACGGTTACCTCGTGGCCGCGTGAAGCGGCTTCCTTCGCGATTGCGCTTCCTGCAAAACCGTTTCCACCGAATACTGCGATCTTCGACATGGCGTGTGCCTTTCCGTGCTGTCGTCGTTGTGCTTGTAGTAGTAAATTTATTCACCTGGAAGGTCGATGTCTCGGTCAGATGCGGGCAGTAATTGGTGAAAAACAGACATCTTGATGACGATGGGCCGACTGCTTCGGGTCGAAGTTGCGAACCGTAGGGTTGGTACATGACTCTCACCGCCGACAACAACGCAGGTCCGCTGGCAATCGAGCGCTCGGATGTCGAAGCCGCACGGACTCGTATCGCAGGACTGGCGCGGCGTACTCCCACCTTTCGAACTGCGGTGCCGACACCACACGGTGAGGTGCCGGTTCTGTTCAAGCTCGAGTACCTCCAACACGGCGGCTCCTTCAAGGTGCGCGGCAGTCTCAATGCAGTGGAACGAGCGGTCGCCGACGGCACCATGCCTGACGCAGGCGTGGTGATCGCGTCCGGCGGCAACGCTGCGATCGGCGGTGCGTGGGCCGCGCGGCGCCGAGGACTCACCTGCACAGTGGTGGTGCCGGAGACAGCGCCCGAAGCAAAGGTGAAGGCACTTGGGGAGCTGGGTGCAACCGTTCACAAGGTCGGCGACCGGTATGCACTCGCCGCTGCCGCTGCGGCGGACATCGCACGCTCGAGCGGTGCGCTCGAACTGCACGCCTACGACCTGCCCGACATCGTCAGCGGAGCCGGGACCATTGCTCTCGAGATCGAGGACGACGCATCCGGACCGATCACGTATTGCGTTGCAGTCGGCGGCGGCGGGTTGGTCTCTGGAATCGTCGCAGCGGCTCGTCCCGAAGATCAAGTGGTAGCCGTCGAGCCGACCGGGGCTGCCACCTTGCGCACCTCGCTCGATGCGGGGCGTCCGATCGATATCGAAGTGAACAGTATCGCCGGGGACTCATTGGGGGCCACACGGATTGGCGCCATCGCCTGGGAGACACTGCATGAGAGTTCGGTTAACAGCGTTGTGGTCGACGATGATTCGATCCGGCAGGCGCGGGCGTTCCTGTGGCGGGAGTTCCGGATCCTGGTGGAGTTGGGAACCGCGGCAGCAATGGTTCCGGTTCTGAACGGAACGGTGACGCCGCCGTCCGACGGTGAATTGTGCGTCGTTTTGTGCGGCGCCAACACGCATCCGACCGACCTGTAATTTTCGCGTATTTCTTTGCCTGCGTGTGAGAAAGTCCCAGGTGGGTACCTCTCGCAGTATGAGTACCAGCAGCATTATCTGGATAATTGTTGCCGTGGTCGTGGTGATAGCGATCGTGGCCGCACTCCTGTGGGTGGCGCGAAACAGGCGCGACGAGCGTCGTCACATCGAGGCAGAACAGATCCGCGAAGACGTCGCAGACAAGTCGCTGCAAGTAGGCGAGCGCGAGGCGCGGGCAGAAGAGACAGCAGCCAAAGCGCGCATGGTGCAGGCAGAGGCCGACGCCAAAGCGGCGGAAGCATCTGCGCTGCAACATCATGCAGCGCAACATCGGAAAGAGGCGACGAGTTCTCGCGAGGAACTGAACCAGCAACGAGATCATGCAGACACGATCGACCCCAAGGTTCCCAACCCCGAAGAACCGCGGTCGACGCCGGATCAGAACCCTCGAAACCCTTGATCTCGAAACACTTGATGCAGGCGTTCGAGGGAAGCGTCTGCCCGTATATGGTTCGACGATCATGATGAACAAAGAATCGTCACCGCAGGACCAGAAAAGTGTCACGTCCACGGCGGCTGACGTCGCACAGAACAATGTCTTCGAGCGCTTTGCCCGCGCAGGATTTGTCGTCAGCGGTGTGGTTCATCTGCTGATCGGATATATCGCGATCCGCCTTGCTCTCGGTGGATCCGGGTCTGCGGACCAATCGGGTGCGATGGCCGAGTTGGCAGGAAAACCAGGGGGTGTCTTCGCTCTGTGGGTCGGCGTCGTGGCCTTCCTTGCCATGGCGTTGTGGAGATTGGCCGAAGCTGCGTTGGGGAGCTCGTCGTCGCCGTCCTCGGACGACAAGAAGAAGGAGTTCTTCAACCGCGCAAAGGCTCTGGGCATTTCGCTCGTCTATTTCGGTTTTGCTTTCACTGCATTCGGATTCGCCCGCGGAAGCGGGAAGTCCAGCAGCGGTCAGAGTGCGGGAATCACGGCGCGTTTGATGGAGAACACGCTGGGGACTATCGCATTGGTGATCGGTGGGATCGCGATCATCGCTGTTGGTGTTTACCACGTGTACAAGGGCGCGAGCCAGAACTTCCTGGATGATTTGAAAGGCACACCCAGCAACTTCGTGCGCCGACTCGGAACCGTCGGGTACGTCGCCAAGGGCTTGGCCATCGCGGCTGTCGGCGTTCTGGTTCTTCTCGCGGTCAACAGTTCCGAACCCGGCAAGTCCTCCGGACTCGACGGAGCGTTCAAGACGCTGGGTGCGCAGCCGTACGGAGTGGCCCTGCTGATCCTTGCCGGATTGGGCATCATCACATACGGGCTCTACTGCTTCGTGATGGCACGCTCGACGAAGATGTAGCGCCCCTGGGTAAGTGGGTCTATCCGAATGACCCGGTCTGGAAACCGACGTCGCTGCCCGACGAACTTCCCGTCGAGCTACCGAATATCGGTCGTCTCGGAACCAGATCATGCATCAGGTTCACTGCTGCAGGGTCGATCATCGCCGCATTTCCACCGTTCGCAAGAATCGTGATCGACCAACCGCTGTCGGGAACCAACAGGGTGATGCAGTTGGATCCCGAGCTGTCTCCGTTCTTCTTGGCGAACGATTGTGGGAAGTTCGGCGTCGGGGGTTGGAGCTGCCACGCCATTCCCATTCCGAATGCAGGATTCTCCGGAGCTTGCGTGTCGATCTGCTCGAGCATCGAGGTCAGGACCGGTTTGAGCGGATTGTTGCCATAGCCGAGAGTTGTTGCGGCCCAGATCGACATGTCCTCGGCGGTGCTGACGAGGCCACCCCCGCCTGCGATCGCACCCGTGTTGTTCCACAGAGGGGCTCTTGTGCCGTCGAGGTAGTACGGAACGGCCAGGTCGGTTGCTTTGGTCTCGATCACGGTACCCATCATCCCGAGCGGGTCGGTGATTTCGCGGGCAACTGCTGCCGCGAAAGGCGGCTTCTCCTGTCCCGGAATGATCTTGTCTGCCATGAGTGTGCCGAGCAGTCCGAACCCGAAGTCCGAGTACAGCCAGTGGCTACCGGGGGCGAACTCCAAGGCCCCGGGAGCCCGGAGTCCTTCCCAGAGCATGTCTCTCGTGTACTTCGCTTTCTCGTCCACGCACGATTGTGTGGGATCGGCACACCCTGCCGAAAGATTGGGCGGGTCGTCGCTCAGACCGGAACGGTGGGTGACCAGTTGGCGAAGCGTGATCTCCTCGCCACCGCTGCCTTTTGGCAGCGGGTTGCCGTCCGAATACTTGCTCGCCAGGTCGTCCAATCCGACTTCTCCCCGAGCGATCAGTTTCGCCAGTAGTGCAGCGGTGAAGGTCTTGGTCTCCGAGGCGATCTCGAATTGCGTTCGTGAAGTGACTCTCACGCCGTTTTCGACGTCGGCCTGGCCGTAGTGGTACGTAGTGGTGACACTCGCTTTGCGGTTCTTCTCATCCGGTTTGACGATGGCGAAGGCAAGACCGGGGACTCCGCTGTTCAGCAGTGTCTCTGCGACGCGCTGTACCGCTTGGGCTTCTGCAGGATCGCCGACCCGCGAACCTGGATTGGGTGCCGTGGGGCCGGCGGCGCTGGCGGTCGAGGAGGTCGCGAGGGTTATGACGGCGGTTGCCGCCAGCCCTGCAACGCTGATGAACTGTCGTCGTGACGTCCGGGCGGACCCTCGATCCTGGTTTTCCATTGTTTGCACATTACAACCAAAGTCGACTGGTTTGACTGTTTTGTCGGAATTGCCAAGGTGTGGTCCTTAGACGATGGATTTGCTAAATCACGCCGCCGTTGACGTAGATGACCTGGCCGTTGACCCAACGAGCTGGGCCGGCGAGAAACGCGACAGCCTCCGCGATGTCCACCGGTGTGCCGAGGCGTTCCAGGGGAGCCAGCTTGGACAGGTTCTCCACTGTAGCTTCGTCTTTCCCGTCCAGGAACAGATCGGTGGCCGTGGGGCCCGGGGCTACGGCGTTGACCGTGATATCGCGTCCCCGTAGCTCTTTCGCGAGAACCAGAGTGATCGCGTCGACAGCACCTTTGGTGGCGGCGTACGCGGCATAAGTCGGAAACGCCAGCTTCTTCACGGAGGTGGAGAAATTGATGATCGCACCACCGCGCCGGACACGTCTGGCTGCCTGCTGGTCGACCACGAAGGTCCCTCGGACGTTGGTCCGATGCATCCGATCGAAATCGTCGAAGTTCAGTTCTGCGACGGTGGAGAGAATCATGATTCCGGCTGCATGGACGACGACGTCGATGCCCCCGAACTCCTCCTCGACCGTATCGAACAGGGTCGCGACTTCACCTTCGTCGGCGACGTCGGCATGCACCGCGATGGCGCGACCGCCCGCTGCGACGATGGTGTCAACTGTTTCCTGGGCGCGTTGCAGGTTTCCTGAATAGTGCACGGCGACAGCCATTCCGTCGGCGGCGAGCTTCTCGGCAGTCGCTCGCCCGATGCCGCCGGAAGCTCCGGTGACGATGGCGACGCGGGTGGTGGTGTCAGTCATGATGTAACTCCTGAACTGGTTTGGGTGCATCGGACAGCTTGCGGAGCCACTCCCGTAGTAGGCCGACTTCGTTGGTGGAGAGGGAAGTTGAATCTGCGGCGGCGAGTTTGGCGTCGAGAGTGGATGCAACTCTGTTGAGGGAGGCGTCCGGGTGGGCGTCGGATTCGTCGATGATGGACGCGAAGATTCCGTCGCGAACTCGCTGTGACAGTGTCGGATCGGGGTACTGTTCCGGCCTTACGACGAGCATCAGAGCGACACCCGCATTGGCGGACATCACCATCTGCGTAGCCACGTCGACCGACACGGTCAGAACGCCTGCCGCAGCGCATCGTTCGAGAACGGATCGAAGTAGCGCCTGGGCTTGCAAGGCGGTGTCGGCACTCTGGGCGGAAGGTGAGTGCATCAGCCGGTAATGAGCGGGATGCGCGAGCGCGAAGGCTGTATGCGCATCCCAGCCGGCCCGTAGATCGGCAACTGGGTCATCGGAAGGTGTCGCAGCGCGTTTGCCTTCGAGGTATTCGGAGAATCCTGCCTCGACGACGGCTGCGAGCAGTCCGTCCTTGTCGCCGAACTGACGGTAGAGCGCGGGGGCGCCGACGCCGGCCATCTCGCACACGGCACGGGTGGAGATGTCACCGTTGGGGGAGGTGTTGAGCAACTCGGTTGCTGCGGCCAGAATCTTTGCTCTCGAACTCATGAAAACAACGCTAACACAAATGTGTAATCGTTGCTATCACCGGTTTGGTCGTGCGAACGAACTACAGACACAGGCACCAGAACTTGATCAGATGAGTGAGCCGGTCCGGCCACGGTTCTGTGTGGAGTGACGGCTAGAGCCGTTCTGTTGTCACACTCTGAACGAAGGAATCCTGGTGATCGACTCGGAAACTACTGTTGCGCACAATAATTCGCATTCCGGTTATCTGGGGTGGATTCTGCGGGTCATCAGTGTCGTGGCGTGTGTTGCGGTTGCAACGGTCGTTGCCTCGCTGACGCTCGGGCCGCCATTCGCACGGGCCTGGGCACAGTGGGTTGCTCGTCATCTAGGTGGGGACTTCGAGACGGGAGTCGTTGTCGGATTTGTGACTGGGCTTTTAGGCATTGCTGTGACTTTGTTCGCAGCGCTGATGAGTTCGTTGGCGTGGCGGCGCCGAGGTGGCCCGGCATTGTCGCTTGGTATCGGTGCTATTGCCTTGCTTGCCGTTCTTCCTGGCGCAGTGAATTTGAGTATCGCGGTTGGTGCAGCAGGATCCGGGGTAAGGGCGGCGGGGAGGATCCTCGACGTCGACGGGCCGGCGTTTCGTGGAGCCTGGGTAGCCGGATCAGTGGCGGGACTGTCGCTGTATATGGTCGGGGCGCTGCTGTTAGGGAGGAGCCTTCGTTCGGCATTCGGGCCTGTCAGGCAGGTGGTGTCGCCGCCGCCAGGGGTGGTCGGCGGTACGAATGCCTTGGCCATCGTCGCACTGGTACTTGGAATCTTCGGTGGGGTTCTTGCTATTCCCGTGGGCCATGTGTCGCTGAACCAGATTCGCCGTTCCGGCGAAAGTGGGCGCGGATTGGCAGTGGCCGGCCTCGTTCTCGGCTATCTGTCGCTGGTCGTCATCGTAGGTGTCGTACTAGTGGCTGTGCCCGCGGCCTTTCGATAATTTGGGTCGCGCGTCAGAGTTGGGTGGGCTGGAGTGGCTCGATGTCGTAGGCGCGGGGTCCGAACAGGCTCGCCGTCCGGGTGCGAATGGACGGAAGTGCTTCGTAGAGGCTCCCGCCGAGGCGGTGGAGGGAGTTGAACGATCGCGATTCCCAAACCGGAAACTCTCCGTCGGTGTCGCGTGATGCTGTGTCCCACAGGAGGGCGTCACCGTTTTCGCTCCATCCGAAAACCTGCAGCGAGTCGGGGAGTGACCAATCGCCGTCGGGTTCGATCATCCAATCGAACTCGTCATCCTGTCCTTCTGTGTAGACCGAATGAAGATGAGCGGTGAGGTTGCGGGCGCGCCCTTGCCAGCCGTCGGCAAATCCGGGAAGGACGGGCGGATAGATGAGCCAGAGTCCGAAGGTCCGCGCCCACCCTGCGCGCCGGATGAATGCGCGATATGAATCGGGGAAGCCCTGCCGGTCGGGAAATCGAAAAGAATCCAAAAAGGTGAAATCTATGTGTTGAAGCGTCGGTTGGCCTTTTACCGTCAGCGCGTTGGGTCCCGTGGCAAACACGTCATCAACACTAGCAATGCGAGTCCGCGGGGGATCTCGGGCGGGAGGTCTTGGCTGGTTGTTCCCCGAGTTCGTCGGATCAAATACCTTCAATGACCCGCAAGATTCACCACCAATCGAATCACCAACTCGCCGTCCACCTCTCGGGTCCGTTTCTCGCAGATCACGTTCATCAATGCGGTGCCCTCATCGATGCCGAGTTGGTGTGTGAGTAGCGTGTCGATCGTGTCGTCGGCGCTCGTCAATGCAGCTGCAGCGGAGGCGAGTTGGTGGTTCGTGACTCCTCTGTTGCCCGTCAAGGCAACGCGCAGAGAGCCCCTGGTGAACGTCGTGATCGCGGGTGGTGTCGGTCCACCCGTGTTGGCTTGTCGCACCCCGGCGATGTCCACCCCGGGTAACAAATCGGACGTGGCCTTGGCCGGCACTCCACCAATCGGATGCACGGAGACAACTCGATCGCCGAGGCGTTCCAGAGCGGTGTCGATCGACGCTACTGTGCCGGCGCGGTGAGTCGCGACCAGCACGGCGACCGAGCCTGTGGTTTCGCGTACCCAGTTCTCGGTAGCGAGCGAGTTGACCACGGATGGAAAGTGATTTGTCGTCCACTCCATGCCGAGTTCGGTGCGGTGGACCATTACTACTCGGACGGTTGGGAAGAGAACGGAGGGTGCGAGGGCCGCAGCCAGATTTCCGATGAGACCGTCGCCGAAAATGAGCAGCGTCCCCGGTGACTCACGGGAGAGGCAGGAGAGCGCATACCTGACGACGGCGTACGGTTCGACGAGAGTAGCGCGTGCGCTGGAAAGTTCCAGTGGCAACGGCGTGACCAACCCTCCACTCACCGCGGGCACGCCGATGATGACGCGTTGTTGAAACAACCCCTCGACGTTGTGGCCGAGAAGAAACGATGAATCATGCGGATGCGTCGGGTTGACCACGACTCGATCACCTACCTCGAAGCCGGTGACGCCGTCGCCCACTTCGACGACGCGGGTAGCGCCTTCGTGGCCGACGATGGGCGAGGGGTCGTCCCTGTCTCCGCGCACAATCTGAATGTCAGTCCCGCACAGGCTGACTTTCTCGGGGGCGACGAGAAGTTCGCCGGGTCCGGGAGTTGGAGTCGGCCGCTTTTCGACGCTCGACCGACTGCCCCTTCTCACGATTGCGCGATGGGTGAGTTGCGTTGTCATGAATCCTCTTTCACAGCTTGCTTACGCGGAGGCGACCGGCGGCAATATCGTCGGCACCGGACAGGGTGTCGATGTCGTGAGGACGGCACAGGTATATCGTCTTACGGATTCTCTCGGGAGTCAGTGACGTGTCCGCGTACGATCGCACCGAGGCGAGTTGGGAACAAAGTTCCCTCTCGTACATCTCGGACAGACCTTCGGCGAGCCCGCCACCGATCCCGATGCGATCCAGTCGTGGATCGAGGGCGATCATCGTTCTGACCAGCTCGGCGATCGGCTCGACGACCACGCTCAACAGAAGTGATGCACCAGGGGCGCCTGACTCGAGTGCTGGACCGAACGAATCTCTGTCATAGGGCAATTCGAGAGCCGAGGCGACAGCAGCCAACGCCGAGCCGGACGAGATCGCCGCGACATGTCCGATGCCTCCACATGCGCAGGGCAACTGTCGCACTGTATCCGGCCCCGACGTCACTGCACGAAGGTGGCCGACCTCACCTTGCAACCCCAATGCGTCCACTGGAATCACTCCCTCTCTTGCATCAGCTATCCGCAGTGCGATCCCGCTGCTGATGGTGAGGTAGGCGATGCGCCGATCGGTGGGACGTGTAAACCCACGAGCGAATGACGCCAACCCTGCCGTCACGTCGTTCACGAGTGTCCATCGAACGTCCGGGCGGTGGGATTCGAGGAGGCGCAGCAACGGAATCTCACCGGCAGGAGTGCCGCCCCACAATGGGCCGGATCCATGGGCGACGCCCTTCTGTTCGTCGAGCGCGGCCCCGCACGCCATGTTCACTGCGGCACCCGGCGGTAGATATCGATCCAGTGTCTCGATCAGCTCGCGCAGGAGTTGATCGGGAGTGGCAGACGGTTGTCGGAGCACGCTGGGCGATGGCAGCCGTTCGGTTCGCTCACCGCTGCGGATGCGTAGCCACGTACCTCCCAGATCGACCGATACGGTATCCGTCATAGTTCCGGTACCACGTCGATTACGAGCTCCGATCTCTCTCGGGAGAGTCGTAGTGAAGTAAAATTATTCACTCTCAAAAGGTTTCGTCCGGGCTCGGCTCCGATTGCAACGCATGATGCGCCGGAATCGGCCGCAGCAGCCATGCCGGCCGAGGAGTCTTCGAATACGGTGCAGGAGTCGGCGGAAACCTTCAAGCGCGCCGCCGCTGCAAGAAAGCCCTCGGGATCTGGCTTGCCGGCGCGCACGTCCTCAGCGCATACCGACGCGTGTGGAAGCGGGAGGCCCGCTTCAGTGAGCCTTCGCACCATCATCGATCGAGGGGCCGACGTGACAATCGCCCATTGCTCCCGGGGCACAGACGCCAGAAAGTCCTTGGCGCCGGCGATGGCGCGAACTGGATGCGAGTTCTGCTCTTCGCTTTGCCTGATCCAGTTCAGTTCGGATTCGACGTTTGCTCGATTACCGAGAACCCGAACGATGATGTCGGAAGCGATGCGGCCTGGAAGTGCCTGCGCTACCACCGCCCGATCAACGCCGTGCCGGTCCGCGAATTCGAACCAGACAGCCTCGATCGACGCCTGCGAATCGACGAGGGTTCCGTCCATGTCGAACAGCAGTGCCGAGGTCGAAATGGATTGTCGAATCAAGCTGGGCCGCAGAGTCATAAGACGGCCACCCGACTCATTCCCAAACTTTCGCCGGCAATGCGAATCAGATCGAGATCGTGGTCGGTTGAGCGGCGCAGTCGCTGGTCGCCAGGATCGGTATCGAGCACAATCGTCTGTGCACCGATCTCAGACAGAAAATCGATGTCGGCACGTATCTGGTTGATGGTTCCGTACCCGAGTGGACGGTCTGGTGATTCGACAGATCTTTCGGTGGGGAGAAAGTAGATGCGGGGGACGAACTCACGCCCGGGGGCGAGTGAAGCGACTCCAGCGATGCATAGGCCCCGGGTAGGGTGCAATGGGTGCCATGCAGTGCCTAATCTGTTGGTTCGGTCGATCGCAGCGGGTCCGTTGCCGCCGATCCACAACGGAGGGTGTGGTTGCTGCAGCGGTAGAGGTCCGTTGTGCACGCGATGTGTTCCGGCCGAGCCCGGTGCGTCGTATGTCTCCGACGTCCACGCTGCGATCAGGGTTTCGAGAGTGGTATCCGTCAGTCGGCCTCGACGTGTGAACGGAACGCCGAGGACGTCGAAAGCCTGTGCAGTCCAGCCGACCCCGATGCCCACGATCAACCGTCCGCCGCTGAGTCGATCAATCGTCGCGGTCGCGTGGGCGAGGTGGGCCGGGTGTCGGTGACTGCCGATCAGCACGCCGCTGCCCAGGCGAATCGACTCGGTACCCGCTGCGAGCCAGGACAGCGTGGCCAGGCACTCGTAAAACGGAGCGGGAGAGCGGCGATTCGCGTCGTCGGTCAACACCACGTGATCCGAGAGTAGGACATTGTCGAATCCGGCAGCTTCCGCTGTCCGGGCCCACGCGAGAATCCCCTCGGGGTCGATCTGCGGCCCGAAGTTGGGGAGATTGATTCCGTACTTCACAGCGAACTCGGAATCAGTCGCGCGGCGCCCCCGTGGCGGAACGTCAGGAAGTTTCCCCCGTTGGCGGTCAAAGGGCGAGGGGCCTCCTGCCGGCCGATGTGGTGCTCGAACAACTCGATGTTCAAGTCGCCGACGGATACCATCGCCATCCGGGACGTTCCTTCGACGTCGAGATCGAACTGTGCCGTCATGAACCCGCGATCCGCTGCGATGTCGGTGCGGAGCACCTCGGTTCCCGAATGGGCGGTCACCAGACGCGCTATCGCGGCGTCGAGGTCCGGGACGCTGTAGCCCGTGTGATCCAAACCGCGGCAGGTCGGGAGAAGGGCTGACGCGATGTCCTCTCGTCTGTGGTGGAGTCGGGCCTGGGTCTCGTGGAAGTATCCCGGCTCCTCGGGCCACTGCTGAAGTTCGAAGAGATCGCCCCACGGCGACCGGAAGTACACCCACTTGTTGCCCGCAATCGGACCCTCGGGTACCTCGATCACGTCGCCGAGGACTGTCACGTCGCTTCGCGAATCAAGGTAGCTCACAGCGAGTTCGATATCGCCGACAGTGAAGCAGAGATGGTTGGTACCGATGTCGACCAACCGCGGTGGGGGTTGATGGGGCCAATCCGCTGATACGAAATCCACGACCCCCGACAATCCGATCGGTACGGAGACACGTCCGGGGTATCTTACGACGCGGTTCGCACCCAGGAGTGAAGCGAAGAAGTTGGCGGCGGCGTCCGCATCGGGAACGGTGACACCGACTGTGGACAAGGCATCTTCGACATTCGCGGTCACGGTCATGGGATCAGCAGTACCTTTCCTCGGGTTCCGCCCGCGGCCAGCAGAGCGTGGGCTTGGGGTGCTTCGTCGAACCGGAATGTTCGGGCGACAGGGACGGTGACCGAACCGGTCGATACCAGTTCGGCGAATGATTCGAGGCCCGAGCCGTCCTCGTCGACATAGCTTTTCGCCGGTGTGATTCCACGTTGCGGTGCGGGTTGCTCGTTGTCGTCGATGGAGATGAAGGCGCCGTCGTCTCGCACACTGTCGACGGATTCGGCAATACCCGCCGTGTCGACGATGGCGTCGTACTCCTTCTGCGGCAGGTCGACGGGACTCGCTATGACCCGGCTGAGGCTGAGGGCCAAGAGTTCGTCAGTGTCGCTCTCGCGAGCGAGGGCTTCGACGCGGTGTCCCCGCGAGATCAGCAGCGCCGACGCTATTCGGCCCACCGCGCCGGCAGCACCGGTCACCAACACCGTGGATTCTGGTGCAAGGTCGAGTTTCTCGAGGCATTGCACAGCGGTGAGCGCTGCGAGTGGGATCGCAGCAGCGTGCTCGAGGGTGACGTTCGACGGAGCGGGTGCGAACAAGGACTGGTCGGCGGTGACGCGTTCGGCATAGGTTCCGTAGCGGTGTGCCGGTTGCGCGATCATTCCGATGACGCGGTCTCCTGGCGTGAAGCGTGTTACCGCGGATCCGACTGCGATAACAGTTCCGGAGACGTCCCATCCCAATACGGCTGGGAAGTGCAACTCGATGGGCAAGAACCCCGAACGGGTCTTCAGATCGACAGGGTTGACGGCAGCGGCTGCAACGGAAACAGTGACGTCTCCGGGGCCGGATGTCGGCTCGTCAACCTCGGTGAGAGTGAGAACGCTTGGGTCGCCGGTGGCTTCGATTGCGATGGCTTTCATGCGATTCCTTTCATGAGACCTTGCGTTGGAGAATGATCGACGGCGTAGCGGGCATTCGCTTCGGCTGCAGTCAGAACCAGTCCGCCGTCGACGGTAACGGTGGTCCCCGTGAGATAGCTCGAACCGGACCCGGCGAGGAACGCCGCGGCTGCTGCGACCTCGTGCACACCGGCCGGACGCCCCAACGGGATAGCGGGGCGATCGATGTCCGCATACGAGGATTCGTCATCGATGCCGTTCATCGCGGTGGCGGTTTCTCCCGGTGCGACGGAATTGACGCGCACTCCGTGGGGCGCGAATTCGAGGGCGAGGACACGACTCGACGCCGCCAATGCGGCCTTGCTGGCGCAGTAGATTGCACCGCCGGTGATGGGGACCGTGTCATGGATCGATGTGATGTTGACGATCGATCCTGCGATACCTCGCGCGATCATCCGGCGCCCCACCGACGAGGCCAACGCAAGTGGGGTGATCGAATTGACGGCCATGACCTCGCGCATTCGATCGATGGCGAGTGCATCTGCGGGTGATCGATCGTTGATTCCGGCATTGTTTACCAGGCAGTGGATCTCACCCAGTTCATCTGTGCATCTCAGAACGGCGTCGACTGTCGATTCGGCATTGCGCAGGTCCAGTTGCAGGGGAACGACGTCGATGCGGAACTGCGCATTTAGTTCGCTCACCAACCGTGCGATGCGATCGAGACCATTGCCGTATCCGAGGACGAGGTTGTGACCCTCTTTCGCAAGCGCGAGCGCGATTGCCCGGCCGATACCACTACTCGCTCCGGTTATCACTGTGTATTCGAGCTCACTCAACAGAGATCACCACCTTCGGCCGTGTCCTGTGGCCTTCGAGACGATCGAATGCGGACTGTGCTTCGGTCAGAGGAACCACACTGTCGATCAATGCGGTCAATGCCGGGCGAATCAGCGGGAACAGTTCCGCGGCTCGGCGGTAGTGATCTACCCCGTGACGTACTCCGATGATCGAAATGCCGGCCAGCGCAACCGCTCCGGGATCGATCGATTCCGTGTGCGCCGCGACGCCTACGAGGATGCACTTGCCTCCCGGACGGAGAACGCCTACGGCGGTACCCAGCGCACCGGCGCCGCCAGACGCCTCCACGACCACGTCGTACTGCCCGGTCAGGTGTGTGGCATCGGTGAAACTGTGTGTGACGGTGCCGGAGTCGAGGTGTTCGATCGACCGGGGTTCGAGAACGTCGACGGTGATCGGGTATCGACTCAGCATGGCGATGGACAAGCTGCCGATCGTGCCCGCGCCGACGACGAGAACCCGATCACCCGGCGACACCGAAGCAGCGTCGAGCGCCTCGAGCACCGTCACGAGCGGCTCGATGAGAACGTGCTCCGGTTCGACTGTGACGCGACCGAGTGAAACGACCGTGCGCCGCGGCATGCGGAGGAATTCGGCTGCGGCACCAGGATGTTCGTATAGCCCGACCTCACGCAGATCGGAGCATTGGTTGCGTCGTCCGGCCCCGCAGGCCGAACACGCCTGGCAGAAAATCATCGTGCTCCCGGTGACTACGTCACCCGCCGACAGATCGTGAATATTCGGGCCGGTCTGCTCTACGGTGCCCACCCATTCGTGCCCGAAGTGATGCGGAAACGACGTAAGGCCATCAGTGAGGTATGACGACGTGCCGTGCAACAACTCCAGATCCGTACCGCACAGACCGACATAGGCAACCTTGACGACGACATCGTCAGGCCCGCAGTTGGGACGGTCGATCGTCACGATCGACACGGAACGGGGAGCGTCGATCATCGCAGCTCTCATGGCTTTCACGTCACGCTCCGAGCAGTGCGCCGACTGACGAACAGCAGCAGTACTGCGCCCGCCGCGAGGACTGCCCCGATAGCAGGCAGGACTGCAACGCTGTTGCCGCCGGACAGAGCGATCGAGCCGATCCACGCGCCGGCAGCATTCGCAAGTTGGAATCCTGCAATGTTGACCGTGGCAGCAAGGTGCGGGGCTTCGCTTGCAGCACCGATGAGTTTCGAGGCGAGCGGCGGAATAATGGAAAAACCGGTAGCACCGAGTACGAACATCCAGGCGAAGGCAAACCAAGACGTTCCGCCGAAGACGAAGAGAGCGAGAAGTGCCAACGCGAGCGCGGTCAACGCGATGTACAGCGTTTTGTCCAGGTCCTTGTCTGCGTAGTAACCACCGAGTTGATTGCCGACAACAGACCCGACGCCGAATACGAACAACACCACCGTCACCGTCGACACCGAGATGCCGGCATGCTCGGTGAGATACGGCGAGATGTAGGTGAACACCACGAAAAGCGCTGCCTGACTGAGAGCGGTCAGCCCGATCGCCCACAGAACTGGGCCCCGGGTGAACACCCGTAGCTCTGAGCTGACGTTGCCGGTCTGGTGCGAGGGAGCGGCGTTGCGCGTCGAGGCGATCAGCGCAGCGGTGACCAGCAGTTGGAAAACGGCGATGATCGCAAAAGACCAGCGCCAACCCAGTTGTGTACCGATGAGAGTTCCCAAGGGGACGCCGAGGACCGTCGCCAGGTTCAGTCCGAGGGTGACGCGGGCGATCACACGCCCTTGGAATTCAGGCGCCACCAACGACGTCGCCAGCACCAGGCACAGAGCGAAGAACGTCGCGTGTGGCAGAGCAGTGATGATCCGAAATATCACCATGGTTGCGAAGTTCGGTGCCAGCGCAGTTCCGATGTTGCCGATGACGAAGAGAGCCATCAGAGCCGCGATGAGAGGTGTCCGCGGCACCCTGGTGGTAGCGATCGTCAGTAGAGGGCCACCGATGACCACTGTGACGGCATAGATGGTGACGAGCAGTCCGGCTGTGGAGGTGCTGACCCCGAGGTCGGTGGAGATGTCCGGAAGTACGCCGGCCACAAGGTATTCGACAGTGCCGACGCCGAACACTGCCAGGAGCATCCAGATTATTGCGGCATTCGCGTTGGTAGAGCGAGCCGTTGTCGTCAATTCGTGCGGAGTTTCGACCACCATGGCCTATCCCTTCTCGTATCCGGTGTATTCGACGACTGCGCATCCCCATGTGAACCCGACGCCGATGCCGGTGAGCATGATCCGGTCTCCGGGGTGCAGGGCCTTGCTGCGGCGGAGCAGGTCGAGGCCCAGTAGTGGGTCGGCAGCACCGGTGTGGCCGATGGTTCTGCCGAGTTCGACCAAGGTCTGCTCGGCGCGGATCTTCAGCGGCTCGAAACATTGTTTGCGGAGTAGGACGTTGCCGAAATTCGGTACGATCCAGGTGGCGATGTCACCGTGATGAGTGGCGGCATCACCCAAAGCTGTTTCAGCGCATCGAGACAGAGCGGCCGCGTTGCGTGACCAGAACTCGTCGATGGAGTGAGTCTCGGTGAAGCCCCCCACCCGTGCTCGGAGATCGATCGGGTCGGCGGTGCCGTAGACAGGCATGCTTGTGCGCTCGTGCCCGCGGTGCATCTGCTCGAGGTGTGCATCAGTGACTACGGAAGTCGAAAGAATACGAAAGGGACCCGGATCCGGGCCGATGACAGCAGCGGCCGCGCCGTCTCCGTAGGCGAGACCGCTGTCGGAATTCCACCGGTCGAACAGGGGGAGACGCCAAGCGTCGGATGCAGTTACCAGGCCTTTGCCGTGTCCGTCGAACCAGCGGCCGATCAGTTCGATTCCGACGATTGCTCCGGCGCAGGCTGTTCGGATCTCGATCGGCAGGCAGTCGTCGATGCCAAGTTCGTTCTGAATGTAGGCGCCGCAGTTCCACGCCTCCAGGCCGTTGTGCAGAACCACTGCATGCACGAGTAGGTCGATTTCGTTGCTGCTGATTCCGCTGTCGGCCAACGCAGCTCTGCCTGCGAAGACTGCCATCTCCGGCGCGGATTCGCCGATATCAGGGTCCGACACTGCAACCGAAGTCTGTCCGGTCTTCTGCTGTTCGACGGGATCGAACCGTCCTTCGGTCACCATGTCGGAGGCTTGTTCCCGCCTGTCCGGTAGGTATGAGCCGAAGCCTTCGATGTAGAGGCCGCCCCACCTCATGACGCGACCTTCGTCACCGACGTCTCACGGACGCGTAGCTCGTCGCTCTTCCTGTTCAAAAGGGCGGAGGCAGAGTTGATTCCGTCGATCGTGACATCATTGACGAAGTGGTGTCCACCGATCCCGACCGGCAAAGGCAGCCGTTGCCGCCCGTCCCGATGACGCACTGTGTCGGCCAATGCGGCGCCGAGGACGCCCGGTGTGGACAAGACGTCGTTCCAGGTGGGAAGGCCGAGGCGCCTCATTACAGTCAGGGCGCGATCAAGTTCAGCTTCACTGATACTTCCCCGCAAATAACCCAGTGCAGACGTCAATGCCATGTCGACAGCTACGGCTTCACCGTGCAGAAGTTCCGGTAGTGCTTCCATCTCGAGCGTGGGCGAGAATGTGTGGCCGTAGTCGACGCAGCGTTCGAGGCAGGATTCCCACAGATTGGGCTGCAGTTCCTCGAGCATCAGGTGGATCGACTCGGCGATGACTTGTGTTGCTGCTGTGTCGAGTTCGTCGGAAGAGCCCTGAAACCTGTCATCGATCAATCGTTCCCCGAAGATTTCCAGCAGTTCGAAGAGGTCGAGGGATTTGATCAAGGCCATCTTGAGTATCTCGGCAAGGCCGTTGGACAAGTGTCGGTTGTCGAGGGTACGCAGGAATGCTCGGTCGACAAAAGTTGCCAGGGCCGGTGCATACGTCCCCAGTCGATTCTTGCCCATGCCGTAGTTGACTCCGGTCTTGACGCCGACCCCGGCGTCGACGAGGCCGATCAGTGTGGTGGGGACCCGGATGTACGGCGTTCCGCGGCGGTAGACGCTCGCGGCGAAACCGACAATGTCGAGTAGAACACCCCCGCCGATCGCGATTACCGGCTCCCTGCGTCGGTCGATGCCGAATCCGTTCATCGCGTCGACCACCCGCACCGCAGAACCCCACTCTTTGACCGTCTCGTCGGCTCGCATCGGTACGAAGGATGCTCGTATTCCGTGGTGTTCGAAGTAGCCTCGAATTCTATCCCCGTGAATTCGGTCGACGTTCGCGTCGATGATGATCAAGCGTCGGTCTCCGCGGTGTAGCGACGCTGCGCTGCACCCGTCGAGTAGTCGAGTGCTGTCCTTGGCGAACAGATTTCGTGCGGCAATCACGTGATACTCGACCTGTTTGACCGCTTCGACCTTCCATGTCGAATCGGTGGCCGCGCTGTGGCTGAGACCCAGTTTGAATGAAGCGGCACTACGCATGTCGATCCCCCTAGACGGTGTGAAAGAGCGTTCGCGAGCTGTGTCAGCAGTACGGCGGTACTTCAGTGAACGAAATGAACTTTCGAGGAGAACAGTAGGACATTCGCATAGTGATCGCTACAAGAGTAGAATAGATCACATTTGGATCGGTAGATGCTGCGGAATTGGGAGGTTGCATGGCCGGGGTGCCGGGACAAGGGCGGAAGTTCGACGTAGACGCGGCCTTGGACAAGGCGATGTATGCCTTCTGGGAGCACGGCTACGAGGGGACATCCGTTGCCATGTTGACTGCTGCGATGCAGATAAATCCACCGAGTCTCTACAGTGCTTTCGGCGGCAAGGAAGGAGTGTTCTTTGCCGCCGTCGATCACTACAACGCGACTCGCGGCGACTTCATGGACCGGGCGTTCGCCGAAGAGCGCGAGGCATCCGAATTGATTCGCCGCCTCTTGAACGACGCGGCGTCCCATTACACCGACGAGTCTTGTCCGGGTGGTTGTCTGATCATCAGCGCGGCGGTCAGCGTGACCGACGCCAACAGTCACATAGCAAACCGATTGCGCGACATGCGAAATGCCAACGTGGTGTTGCTGTCGCAGAGGATCGCAGCCGATATCGCCAACGGACTCATGCCCGCTGACTCCGATCCCGAGGACCTTGCCGAGTTCATCGGTGTAGTCATCCAAGGCATGTCTCAGCGCGCCCGAGACGGTGCAACACAGAGGCAATTGGAACTCGTAGCGAACAGGTCTTTCGACTCGCTGAACTTCTCGAAAGACCTCATCGGCTGAACAGATTTCAGTTGACGGTCGGGGGTCGAGCTGGATTGGGCGATGGAGAGCATCGAGGTCGGTCCTAGTGACCTTCTATCCCAATGTAATTCGTCACTGACCGTGATGGCTGTCGGTTCGTTGGAGGAAGGGGCGGGGCCAGGCGCCGAGTGCGAGAACGGCGAGGATCGTCTGGACTAGTCCGGTGGTGAAGAAGATGCCCTGCAGCGGCGACCAGGCGAGAACGATGGCGATCTCGACGAAGATCCAGATCATCATCGTCAGGCCGGCGGCGGCGTGCAGGCCCCATGCCAGGCGGAACCTGTTGTGCTGAGCGAAGAGTGCGACGGCTTGGATGCCTCCGACGACGACGCCGAGGAGGATTCCGGGCAAGAAATATGAAGGGAAGACGGTTCCCTCGATCCACTCCGGAGGCAGGCCCATCCCGCCGCCGATCGTCAGGCCCGCCATTCCTACGAGCGCAGAGAGCAGGTTGAGCCACGCGATGGCGGACAGACCGATCCGGAGACCCCGTGGAGGGAGCGATGTGGACGTCATGCCTGACAACGATAGAGAGGGTCAGTCGAGCCCGTCCATGTTCCTGCGCGTTGCCGCGCTGGCAGCGTCGGCATCACCCGCGACGATTGCTTCCACCAGATCTCGGTGGGCAGCGGCTTCGTCGTCGATGGATTGGGGGTTTCGTGCCGTGACGTCGGTGATAACGTCCAGGGCCGAGTTGCGGAGCGTTTCGATGAATGAATCGAACACCATCGACAACACGCTGTTGTGCGCAGCATTCACCACGGCGCGATGTAGTTCCATGTCAGCGTCGACAAATTCTGTTGGTGTCGAAGCATTTTCACGGGCTTCGAGTGCTGCCCGTAACAGGTCGACGTCGGCAGAGGTCCGACGCATGGCAGCCAGGCGGCCAGCTTCCACTTCCAGAAGTCGGCGTACTTCGTAGACTTCGCGGCGGTCCGAGCGTTTGAGTTCTCGCTCGAGTTCTGTGACCGGAGTCGAGGACATGACGTAGGTGCCGGATCCTTGATGAGAGTAGAGCTGTCCCGACGCGATCAGTGCACGCACGGCTTCCCTGCCGGTCGAACGCCCGACTCCGAGGAGCGTGCTCAGATCCTGCTCGTTCGGGATTTTCGTCCCGACCGGCCACTCGCCGTCGCCGATGAGGCGCGCAAGTTCGTCTGCGGCTTTCTGTACCAGTGACTGCTGCTTGACCTGGCGCACTGCCATGTGTCTGCTCCTGACTGACTCGGTGAACCGCCGTGGAGCGGCCCACCGAGTGACACTTCATGTCCTCCGATGAATCTTCAGACTACGGTGCAGTCTGTCGGGTTATCGAAGGGCGATGACGTCCAGTTCGCGCTCCGTCTCGTCCTCCGGGTCGAGGCGTCGATCGCGCAAGGTGAATGCGATGACGGCTCCGACCAACAGCACTGCAGTTGTCGCCCCGATCGCCATGCGCGGTCCGAAGTGATCTGCCAGGTAACCGAACAGCGGAGAGGCGATGCCTCCCACTGACATTGCGAGTCCGAGGGTCACCCCACTTGCCGTGCCTGGGCGGTTCGGTAGGTAGTCCTGCGCCAATGTCACCTGTGGCGCGAAGGGCAAGAACATCGCGAATCCGAGACAGACGATTCCCAATTCGGCAATTGCCACGTTCGGAGCCGCGGCGAGCAATGCCAGTGAAGGTACCGCAAGCAGGTAACCGAGTCGGATGGATGCACGTCGACCACGACGGTCCGCGAGGACTCCGCCCAGTAGCGTGCCGGCCGCTCCCGCCAAGGTGAAGGAGGACAACACGATTGCTGCACTCAAGGACGATCCGTTCAGTCCGTTGAGTACGTACGGTGAGACCAACGACAGCGTGGTCACATATGGAATTGACCAACACACCGTTACCAGCACGAGTCGGGTGAACGAGCGCCAATCATCTGACACGGGACCGTTCGCTGCTAGCTGCAAACTCAACGGCTGGGCTGATTCGGCGTCCGTGCCCGTGCCGGCCGATCGTGATTGGGCGACGATCCACCAAATAGCCGCTACCACTGCAGGAACTGCGAGCAGGTAGCCGCCGGACAATCCGAGCGAACCGACCACGAGCGTGACGAACGGTGGCGCCAGTGAGGCTCCCAACGTGCCGCCCACGGAGAACACGCTCATGGCCTTCTGCGAGTGACCTCCAGCTGCGCGTGCCAAATTTGTGGCGGGCGGATGGTATGCGGCAATGCCGATGCCGGCCAAAGCAATTGCCAGCCAAGTAACGATGTAGGTGGTGCTCATCGCGGCCACGACAATTCCCGTTGCGGCCGTCACAAAACCTGTGGGCACCAGCCAATTCCGGCTCTTTCGATCGACCAGCATGCCGAATGCGGGTTGCACGACACTGGATAGTCCGGTCGCGGCGAGCGTGATTCCGGCAACCGCGGAGTAGGAATATCCGCGTTCCAGCATCATGAACGGCAACAGTGCAGGCACAGCCCCCTGGTACAGATCGTTCACGACGTGTGTGCCGGTGAGAAACGCAACTTGCCCCTTCTTCATCTCCTTGGGCATCCCTTCGTTCAGGTCTTCAAGTCCTCAGGTCCTCTGAGGACTTGAAACCTACATGAACTCACGAACGCACGGTTGTGTTGGAGACCTGGATCTCATTCGCGACGACTGCCTAACTCGCAGCAGTCGCGGTATTGCGGGCGGCGAGTTGTGCGAAAGCGTGGGTCAGTTCTGCCGGGCCGACGACATCGATGTCGGTGTCGAATCGGTTGAAGGAGGCTGCCAGCGCCGTCCAGGACCATGATCCGGCTTCGAGGCTGCACTGGTCGGGGCCAAGATCTTCGACGATTCCGTCCCCGACAAAGGGAAGAACATAACTGGCTGGTCGATGGAGAACGACCTTGCCATGGCACGGCCAATTGTTGATATGTTCCGATCCTTTGAAGCGCGCGGAAACGTATTCGCTGACGTCGCCGCCGGGGATTTCCTTCGGTGTGAACCGCGGGCCGTTCGGGGTGCGTGGAGTGATGCGATCGGCGCGGAAGATTCGCCAGTCGTCTCGCTCGAGATCCCACGCGACGAGGTACCAGCGACGCTTGGAGGTCACCAGATGATGTGGCTCCACGCGGCGTGGGGGTGTTATTTCGATGTTGTCAGTTGAGCGCCCGTTCGAGTAGTCGAAGCGGAGCACCTCGCGAGCGCGCACTGCTGCGGAAATCGCTACGAGCACCTCAGGGGACACCGAGTCTGCGTCGCTGGAATCGGTCGAAATCGTGGTGAACGTGAGTGCGTCGAGGCGATGGCGCAGACGCGACGGCATCACTTGCCGCAAGGTGGTCAGCGCACGCACTGCGTCCTCTTCGATGCCGACGCCGGTCAGCGTCGCCGCCTGCAGAGCGACTGCCAAGGCGATGACCTGATCGTCGTCGAACAGCAGGGGTGGTAGCTCGCTGCCGGCGTCGAGTCGGTATCCGCCGTCCGGGCCCATGGTCGCCGCAGTGCTGTAACCCATCTCCCGGAGCCGGTCGATGTCGCGGCGGACCGTGCGGTGGCTGATGTCGAGCCGCTCGGCGAGTAGAGCGCCCGGCCAGTCGCGCCTCGTCTGCAAGAGGGACAGCAGATTCAAGAGCCGAGTGGTGGTCGCCATGTCGTGAGACTACGACGAGTCTAGGACGAAAACAGTCCTATACGGCTGTGAGAGTCGACGTTGTCAGGGAAAACCCGGGCGACGTTCGTACTAGGAGCAGACATGAGCATCAAGACAACGACCCACCTCAACTTCCGCGGAGACGCCCGCGCGGCTCTGGAGTTCTACCAGTCCGTCTTCGGTGGCGAGGTCACGATCGCAACCTACGGCGACTTCGGAATGCCCAAGGATGTGCCTGGCGCTGAGAACATTGTCTTCGGCCAAGTCGAAACCGCGGACGGCTTCAGCGTGATGGCGTACGACATCCCAGGACAGTCGGGCGGTTCGACCGCCAATGCCGGCACGACGCACCGTGAGAACGGCACCACGATCACCGACCAACCGTTCTTCGTCTCGGTTCGCGGTGAATCGCTCGAAGAGGTGCAGGGTTATTGGGCCAAACTCTCTGTCGGTGGATCCATCATCGAGGGTCTTGCCGCGGCGGCGTGGAGCCCCGGATTCGGCATGCTCACCGATGCGTTCGGGGTGACGTGGATCCTCGACGTCGCTGCCGGCGAAAACCCGGCCTGATCATTCAGACGACAAAGCCGCTGGCACCGAAAGGTGTCCAGCGGCTCCAGCGCGTCGGTGCCCGTCTTGCGCCTCTCGGCAAGTGGCCACTCGAAGTGGCAATTCTGGGGTGGTACCCGGGGCAAAGAACCGAACACCGACACCATCTACAACGAACCTCTGCGGAGAGTTATTCCAAGCTGACTTGTGCCGCGGTCAATCGTGGTCCTGCTCATCGCTCAGCTCCAGCAGAGCTGAGATGAGGATCTGAATCAGCCGGTGACACCGGTCAATTCGTTGGGGGCGTGATCGAGGGTGGTCTCGGTCAGGATGCTGCCGTCTTCGAGGTCGACGGCGATCAGCTTCTTCGACGTGGGATCGGTGACGTACGCGGTGTGGTCTTCCACGAAGAGTGCCGGCCTGGGCTCTTGCCACTTGGTGGGCTCGGTCCATGCGTCGATGACGGCGATCTTCTTGGTGACGACGCCGGTGTTCGGGTCGACGACGTGGATGGCGCCGTCGGTGCCGAGCACCAGTGCCTCTCCGTGCGGTCCGCGGCCGAGTGAGCGGAAGGTGTAGCTGGTGCCGAGGTCGACGAGCTTGAGTTCGGACGTCGTCGTGTTGGTCAGCGAGACCCGTTGCGGACGTTCGAGTTCGGCGTCCTTGTCAGTCTTGTAATCACCCAGGACGATGTCCGACTCCTCCGAGCCTGCTTGATTTCCGATGCGGCCGTATGCATCCGGACTCTGGACCTTGGTGATCGCTCCGTTCTTGTACACGAGCAACCCGTCCTGGCAGCCCAGCACGATGGCTTCGCCGGCAGCGACTGCTTCGCCGTGGACACCGGGGCACTGTTCGTTGCGCAGGATTTCCTTGCGGTCGGCATCGAGGATGGCAATGCCGTTGCGGGACTCCGAATTTCCGATGGTCGTCAACAGGCTACCGTCGGCAAGTGCGACCGCAACGCCGTGATGGGGTTCTGGCGTGGTGTACGTCTCGACGCGAGGTTGGCGCTTTGCCAGTTGCGCCGGATCGAAGATCTCGACGAGTCCCGAGCCGTCGTTGAAGAGAACGGTTTTTCCGGCATGGCGTACAACGTGTCCGGGTTCGTTGGCTGCGAACTCGACCTCGGACATCGCGGGATCGGCTGTGTAGTAGTGGGAATGGTCGCCGTGGGCCGAGGACCACGTGCCGGTATCGAGCACCTTGAACGCCTCACCCGACGAGATCATGACGTGGCGACCGTCGCCGGCCGGGTTGAGTCGCGTGAAGCCGTCGATCTTGGTCTCGCCGACCACGTCGAGCGAAGTTGCATTTAACACCAGGATGCCGCCGTCGTAGGAGACTGCGAGACGCGGTGTTGCCGAGGCTTGTTCGGTGGGTGCGGACGCGGTTGTCGTGGTGGTCTCCGACGGGGCCGAGTCCTTGTTGTCGGACGAGCAGCCTGTGACGAGGGCGAGTGAGAGGCCAACTGATGTGGCAAGGGTGAGGCGCCGCGACATGCGGGTGTTGAGGTGCATGGGTATAGATCTACTGCTTAATGTAAATGATTGTCAAAGTCGAGTATGCGAATGTTCGCATGTCGGGCGTGGGCACCGCGCTCGAGCATTCGCGAGCCGACGACCTCGAACACGAGTTCCCAGAAAGGGCGTTCCGATATTGAGCGGTTGAGAACATGCCTGCGATTCTTTTGCCGCGTACGGAATCAGCCGCGTCGAACGCCTCGACATTGGATCATGGCCGTCGGCGTCAGTCATGACCCAGGATTCCAGGACTGGCAGCAGGCCTGGGCATAGTGTGTATTCCCGCCCAGGTCGGCCGGTGTTCGAGTATGTGGGTCCTGATGTCGGCCTGATGCCGAGGACTCCGAATTCGGTGTTGATCAGGAATCCGGAATCGCTCAGTATCGATCCGAAGGCTCCGTCAGCGAGTGCATGGTCGAAGGGCATTCCATGCGCCACAGCGTTGTTGGCTGCCGCGCACGCGTAGTAGCCGAAGGGGCTGCGTCCGAAGGATGGCGCGTACGCGACGTAGCGACGGCTTAAAGGGCCATGTCTTTGGCCCACTGATCCAACTCGAGCAAATTGGCGCCGACGGCGCTTCCGCTTTTAGTTCCAGTGCAGGTTGGGCGGCGTGGTTTTCATGCTCCAGTGGGCCCGTGCCTCGCGACGGGGAAGCCGGTTTGTTGGCTTGAATTTGAGGTTCGTCTACTGCTCTCGGGCCGTCGCTCGTTCCGAGTTCAGGTGAGGTGGCGGCTGGGAGGCGTCAGCGTGGCTTCGACGCCCCATCAGGTAAAAGGCGATAGTGGCCGGCGTGATGGTTGCGAGCGCAACGTAGGACATGGCACTGACTGGAGACGGTGCGGGGAAGAAGATTCCGTTGAGATAGATCCATGAGGTTGCGACGGCACCGGCGATCAGTGCTGCGATTGTCACGGCGGTGGCTGCGCGCTCGCGGAAGAGGAGCATCACGGCGCCGATGCTGATGACGACGTATGGGCTCACCCAGAAATAGACGACCAGAGTTGACACTGCGTTATAGATGGAAGGAAGTGGGCCCGTGGCGCCGATCACCAAAGTGCAAATGCCGAAGAGGCCACCGAGAATGATCAGCAGGATTGCGGAAACAGGGCTGTGGAATCGGGAGTGTATGCGTGTGAACCTTTGTGGTAGAAGCTTTTCGGCTGACAGGGTGGCGACGAAGCGGGATCCGTAGTTGACGAATCCGATCAGTGCGGCGAAGGTCGCTACGGCGACAACGAGGTCCGTCATTTGTCCCATTGCGGTCGGTAAGCCCGCATTCTCGGCCAGGGCGGCGGGGGATGATGTGCCGGAGAGGATTTGGTCGGACGTCTCCGTGATTCCTGGTGCCTGTAGGAAGGTTGCGATCACGTACAAGGTTCCAAGCACGATGGGGACACTCATCACGGCGGCCGGCACATTCTTCTTCGGGTCGCGGGTCTCCGTGGCCAGGGCCGCGCTCCCCTCGAAACCGACCAGGAACGCAGTTCCGGATGCGATGCCGGCCACGATCCCGCTGACGGACGCGCCCTGAAGAGTCAGTTGTTCCTGCAGATGTAGACCAGTGTGAATCGCACTCGCCCCGGTAATGGCCAGCAACAGTGGAAGACAAATCGCAGTGAGTAGGACCGCGATTACGATCGAAACATCTAGGCCGCGACAGGTGATCGCCGCGACAATTGCTGCGGAGGCGAGGTAGATCGCGATTTGTGCAGGGCGATCGAGGCCGCCGTCGATGCCGATAGATTGCAGGAAGCTACCGCTGTACGCGCCGATGACCAGCAAAATGCTTGCGACCATCGCCAGATACCCGAGGAACAACGAGGCTGCGATCAGTGACTGTGCCCATCGCCCGAATACTTCGCCGGCGTAGGAGTAGAGCGATCCGGAGGCGACATACCGGCTAGCGAAGACGGTTACTGCTCTGCCGACGCAGATGACTGTCAGCGCTGCGAGCAGAGCAGCGACCCAACCACCGAGTCCTGCGTTGAGTACCAGCAGCATTGGAAACGACGCCATGCCGACGGCAGGGATCATTGACGAGATGGCCAGCGAGGTCAGTTGAAGGCGGCTGAGATGGCCGGATTCAAGGTTGATGGACTCCGTATCAGTCTGTGCTACAGCATTATTCGACGAGTGATTCATGTGTGCGTCCTTGAATTTGTGCACTGTCGAGTGCGGGCAGGGGCTATATGCCGGGATCGGCCGCGATCGCGCGTGTGAGGATCGGGATAGCCCTCAGGAGATGGTGATGTCAGTCACATGACTGAGTCGATCGACTGAGATTAGCTTCGCCCTTGCTGTTCGTCAATGAGTTCCGGGAAATTCCTTGAATGCAGCTGCGGGATTCCGATGATGACGGGCACGACTGCGGCCCGGCGCTGTCGATTGCAACGCCGGGCGGGAAACGGGAAAACTCTAGTGGGGCGGGTGGATCGAATCGATGATGCCGACGATTGCGGACGAGATGGCGTCGAGTTCGGGTGCGCTCACTCCGGTCGCGCCAGTTGCGAGATTTTGCATGTAGATTCCGTCGATTGCGCCGATCGTGTAGCGGGCGAGCAGTGTGGCGTCGCTGCCGGCGATGTCGGTTGCGTGCCGAAGCTCATCGGCGAAGGCGGATATGTACGTCGTGTAGCTGGCTCTGGCGAGTTCGGCCTTGTCCGGATTGCGCAGCGCCCACAGCAGCAGCTCGTATTGGGCGATCGGGACGTCCCGATCGGCGTGGAGAAGATCTTGGAAGCGTTCGAGCAATGAACGGATGATCTCTTGACGTGTCCAGCCAGTTGTCGGTACCAGGCGTGATCCCACTGTGGTGGCACGAAACATGTCGTCCACGGCGGTATAGATCTCTCCTTTGCCGTCGAAACTGTAGTGCAACGCAGCGAGGTTGACTCCGGCTTCGTCGGCGATGCGGCGGGTGGTCGCCGCGGCCAGTCCGTCGCGAATGATGACTCGGGCGGCGGCCTTGACGATCGCAGTCCGCCGCTCGGATGCTGTCAGATACGCCATTCGCTTTACCGTTCACCTTCTCGTTGTCGTGGGACTCCAGGGGTCGAGCGTATCGATGTCACTCAGCGTGCGTGACACCCTGGTCGATCCTTTATCTGCCCGGTGCGTTCCGGGTGCGTCGTTGCCGCTCTTCGGGATCTCTTGCAGTTTGCCTATTGACGCTAGCTCCGATCCGCCATAATCTCAGTCACATGAGTTAGTCATGTGACTGACTTCATTGCTCGACTATAGCGCTTGGCAGATCACACCAGGGCGAGAGCTGCGACATCGCACAAAACCGCGTCTCTCTGACGCGCAACCAAATCGCTTGCCCCATGCCCCGAAACTGGAGGGACCACCCCATGACCGACATCCGAGAGCGGGTGGATACAGATCCACCGCGACCCGATGAATCCCATACCCGGTGTGCGCCCGACGTCGCCGTCACGATGGAGTTCGACCCACCCCCGTTGGTACGAGCTGTCGTGACCCGCCTGCGCGTTGCTCTCGATTCCGACTCAGGCAGGAAAGCTCTCGAGGCAATGCCCCCCGAGGTCGACCTGCAGTCGACCAGTGATCCGCAAAGCGCGCGATTGACTCGAACAGCAACCGGCGTGCACGTCAGTAGCCCCGAGGGGTCGACAGTTCCTGTTGTCGGAATCAGCGTCGACGAACTGGCGATATCCGAGGACGAGCCCCTGGCGGGCACTGCGAATGTTGCCGCGTTAACCCCTCTTATCGAACCAGAGCCACCGACGCTGGACATCGCAGCGTGTGAATTCTGGGAGAAAGCTTCGGGCCTGCCTGGAATGCCCGGATTGTCATTGGCTGCTCTCGACACGGGCGCAGCCGTGCACGTGGGGCCGACAACGGATGCGTATGAAATTCACGGGCTCGAGATGGATCTACGTCGACTGCTAGCGGGTTTCGAGTTGTTCGTCTATTCCCTGCGCGCAGGGAAGTTCTACATCAAAGGCACGAACCGACAATTGTCGGTCGTCGCGGGAGCATCAATGAAGGCGGTCCTCCATGTCTGACACGACGAACCTCGGTGAATGGATCGGCAACAATTCCGTTCGCACGATTCGCGCACAAACCGTGACGTTGGATGGTGCCTTGGTCGGAAAACATCTGTCACCCAAAAAGTTTGAGTCCGGAGCGCAATCGGGCTGGGGATTCGCTGATATCGCCCTCGCAGTCGATCTCGGGAATACCGCTCAGCTCGGATTCGATTTCGGTGATTGGCGCGGTGAGATGCACGACGTCTTCCTTCGTCCCGACCTTACGACTCTGTCAACCGACGCATCACTACCAGGTCTCGCCACGGTGATGTGTGATCTGGTCGATCAACACGGGGCACCGCTTCCGGTGTGTTCGCGATCCACGCTCGCACGTGTGGTCAAAGAGCTTGCCGAGCTTGGATTTACAGGTAAGGCGGCCGTGGAGATCGAGGCCACGGTGTTCGAAGAGTCGATCGAGCAGGCCCGCGAAAAGCGTTTCACGAACCTGCATCCACTCGGCGGTACCCAGGGCGCGATCTACCTGTTGAGCAGATCACGGGACTACACGACGCTCATGGACGCAATAGCTGACCGCATCGAACGGGCCGGAATCCCTTGGGAAGGCTGGGCAGACGAGTCCGCGCACGGCCAAATCGAAGTAAATCTCCCACCGACCGACATTCTCACCGCAGCGGACTGGTACGTACGAACGAAGCAGATCATGCGGGAAGTCGCCTACGAGCACGGTCGCACCATCACCTTCATGGCTCGGTGGTCGCCGGACCAGTTCGGGCAGGGCGCTCACATCAACCTTTCGCTTCAACAGGACGGACGGAACGCCTTCTTCGATGAAGTTGAGCCCTCGCGCCCGTCGGAGACGATGCGGAACTTCATCGGTGGCGTCCTCGACACAATGGCGGCGGCCAGTTCTTTCCAGTATCCGACCGTGAACTCATACCGCAGAATCGCAGAATTCGACGGACCTCCCACCACCGTCACGTGGGGTGTTGACAACAAGAGTGCGGCCGTTCGAGCCGTCTGCACGACCGAGAAGCTCTCTCGTGTCGAGTATCGCGTCCCGTCGGCGGACGTGAACATCTATCTGTCGATGGCATCGTTCCTTGCCGGCGGTCTGATCGGCCTGCGCGATCACAGCGATCCTGGCCTCGAATGCACCGTCATGGCCTGGGGATTGCCGCCGGGAACCCCGAAGTTGCCAGCCAGCCTCTCTCGAGCGATCGCGGAATTGAGTGGCGATGTAAACCTGACGGAGGTTTTGGGGCGAGAGCTGGTGGAGTACTGGATCGGCACGCGCCGGTGGGAATGGTTGCAGTTCTTCACCACTGGGGGAGACCCGGCCGCAGGAGTCTCCGACTGGGAGCTCGAACGCTACTTCGAGCACGTCTGACAACGAGGACAGGTCTGAAGATGAAAGCAGCAATACTGAACGCTGCCCCTGGTCGGCTCGAGTTCGAAGAACTCGACATCGACGTGGCCGGACCTCGAGAAGTTCGCATACGTACAGCAGCCGTCGGGCTGTGTCATACCGATCTGCACTACGTGGACGCGCTCTGGCGAACAGAACTTCCGGAGGTGCTCGGTCACGAGGCATCGGGCATCGTCGAATCGGTTGGGTCAGACGTCACGGCTGTAGCGCCTGGCGACCACGTCGTGACGTGCATGACAGCTTTTTGTGGCCGATGCCGATACTGCATTGCAGGTCGACTCACCCTCTGCTCCAATCATTCCCGCCTCCGCTCGCGGCCCCAGCCGGCGTTGACGACCAAGGCCGGGCGCGCAGTGGGACGAATGGGTGGCATCGGTGGATTCGCCGAACAGATGCTCGTGCACGAGAACAGCGTCGTCCGCGTCGACGATTCGGTACCTCTCGATCGCGCGAGTTTGCTCGGGTGCGCCACCATCACCGGCGTCGGGGCGGTCTGGCACAGTGCTCGCATCGAACCAGGGTCGTCGGTTGCCGTCATCGGTTGTGGAGGCGTGGGGCTTTCGGTAATTCAGGGCGCCCGGCTAGCCGGCGCGGCCCGGATCATCGCGATCGATGTGGACCAGCGAAGTATCGATCAGGCTCTTCGAGTCGGGGCGACTGCGTCAGTGAACGCGGCTGAGATCGAGCCCGTCGACGCCGTACGCGCGTTGTGTCCGGGTGGGGTGGACTACTCATTCGAGGCGATCGGCCGCAGAGTCACTGTCGAGCAGGCATTCTCGATGCTCGCTCCCGGCGGAGTGGCCACGGTCCTCGGCATGGTTCCTGATGACGAGCCGCTGCGGATCACAGCGTCGGAATTGTTTTTCCAGGAGAAGCGATTGCAAGGCTCCCTCCTCGGGTCGAACCAATTCCCGACCGATATTCCGCGATTGGCCGAGCTGTACGTCCAGGGCCGACTCGAACTCGACGAGATGATCTCGTTGCGAGTCCCCTTCGACGAGATCAACACAGGAATCGCAGCGCTTCGTGAAGGAGGGGTGAATCGTGTCGTCGTCGAATTCGCCTGAGCGTGCGCGTCGCCCATTGATCGGAGTGACCGGTCGGCGCTCGAGCGCGGAACGCCTGGCCGTCGAACCTCGGTACCGCCATCTCGAGTTCGACATGCACTACTCCGATTTTCCCACCCGGCTGTCGTCCGAAGGCGCCCTGGTCGTCCAAATTCCCTATGAGGCAAGCGGAATCGACCTGATTGAGCGGCTCGACGGAATAGTCATCTCTGGTGGGCAGGATGTTCACCCCGAAACACTGGGTATCGACGCCGCGCCCACCGACCCGGACAGTGACCCGCGTCGAGATGCGTATGAGATCGAATTAATATCGGGTGCAGTAGAACTCGGTACTCCACTGCTGGGTGTCTGTCGCGGGATGCAGATGCTGAATGTGGCATTGGGAGGCACGCTCGTGCCTGATCTTCCGACCATAGACATCAACCACAAGTCACCAGGACTGGGCATAGCCGAGGAGACCCACCCCGTACGGATCGCCACTGATTCGACGGTGTTCGAGATATACGGCGCACACGTAGAGGTCAACTCCTTGCACCACCAAGCAGTGGACCGGCTCGGCCCGGGCCTCACTCCCAGCGGGTGGGCTCCGGACGGTGTCGTCGAAGCGGTGGAGATGCGCGGGAGACCGATCGTCGGCGTCCAATGGCATCCGGAATGGCGCCGGAAGGACCCCGTCTTCGCTTGGTTGGTCCAGGTCGCTCTCGCGCGAAAGGAAGTGCTCGATGGAGTTGCATGAATACTCGGACATGGACGCCACGGATCTGAAAGGTCGACTCGACCGGAAAGAAGTAACCCCTGCTGAAGTGCGCGAAGCCGCACTAGCTGCAATCTCCCACGTCGATACGCACCTCGGTGCCACCGTCGGTCCTCCACTCGACCCACCACCGACGTATTCCACATCCGGTCCTTTCAGTGGAGTTCCGTTCGCGCTCAAAGATCTCCTGTGCACTGCGGCGGGGATAGCGAACGAGAACGGTAGCGCAGCAACCGCAGGCTATATCGCCACACGTGACTCCGATCTGATGGCTAGGTGGCGCGCTGCCGGACTGTCCGTGACCTGTCGCACTGCCACACCAGAATTCGGATTCAGCGCAACGACGGAATCGGCAGTGAACGGTCCTACCCGCAACCCCTGGAACCCACAGCGGGTCGCCGGTGGATCCAGCGGTGGCTCCGCGGCGCTCGTTGCCGCCGGGGCCTTGCCGTGGGCGCACGCCAACGACGCCGGCGGATCCATAAGAATCCCTGCCGCACTGTGCGGGGTGGTGGGACTCAAACCGACCCGCGGGCTCGTTCCACCCGGCCCGGATTCGGATGAACCGCTCTTCGGCCTCACGACTGAGTTCGCGGTCACCCGGACAGTTCGCGACGCCGCCGCGTTGATGGACGTAGTGCACGGCAGCGCACCGGGGGACCGGTACTTTCAGCCGCGTCGAAGCCCCGGCCACTACAGCCGAGCAGTCGGCCGGCGACCGAAAGGCCTCCGGATCGCTGTGTCGACCGAATCACCTGGCAGTCGTCACGCTGCGGACCCCGCCGTGACAGCCGAGGTGATGCGCATCGCGCGCTTGCTCGAACAGTTCGGCGGCCACGTCGAGATTGCGGCACCAGATGTTGACCCCGAACTGTTTCGGGATCTCAATCTCACTTTCTGGTCTGCGTCGATCGCAGAGTCCATGCGCGCACTGACCGGAGTACGCGCCATCGAGGACATGTACTCCTCGCTGGAGAGCTCGACTGCCGCCATGGTTCGTCACGGATTCACCGTGGAATGGGCGGACATCGCCCGCGCCCGCCGCTACCAGAATCACCTGACCCGTGGCACGGCGAGCTTCTTCGAATTCTTCGACCTCACTCTCACGCCCACCACACCGACGACCGCCTGGCACGTCGGCGAACTCGACTCCAACCGGCGGGGTATCACCGCCGGCGAGTGGGTGGACACCTTGGCGAAGTACTCGCCCTTTACTGCCATCTACAACGTCACGGGCCAACCGGCTATCTCCATCCCCACAGGAATGTGTGACGGACTGCCGATCGGAGTGCAGCTCGCCGCAGCTCCCGGCCGTGACGATCTGTTGCTTGCCGTGGCCGCGCAACTCGAGGAAGCCGTCCCATGGGCAGGCCGCGTCCCACCGATTCATGCCGGCAAGCCGCTCCTCCCAGAAACGGAAAAAATGCCGACCCTCTACTCGGAAACGGAACGCACATGAACACCCGCGAGGAATGGACACGATTCGCGACGTCAATCGAAGCGCCATCGGCTATGTGGCTGAACGGTCAATGGTTCAACGGTGACGGGAGTGAGCGCCACCATGTCTTATCCCCGCATGACGACACCGTCGTAACCAGTGTCCCGCTGGCCACTCACGCCGACGTCGACAGAGCCGTCGAAGGTGCTCGCGCGGCGTTTCTCGATGGCCGGTGGGCGAGGATCAGTGCGCGCGAGCGTGGTGCGGTACTGCAGCGGTGGGCAGAGCTCGTCTACGAGCACCGCGACGAACTCGCTGCGCTCATCACACTCGAGATGGGTAAGCCGATCCAGATGGCACGTGATATCGAGCTGCGCGCCGTCGAGAACACCTTCCGCTGGTATGGAGAACTGGCTGACAAACTCTACGACGAGTCGCCACGCGGCCTGATCGATGCGGTCGCGTTGGTGAGCCGTGAGCCGGTGGGGGTGGTCGCGGCGATCACCCCATGGAACTTCCCACTCACTCTCAGTAGTTGGAAAATCGCCCCTGCGTTGCTTGCAGGCAACAGCATGGTCATCAAGCCCGCTACACAGTCACCGTTGTCCTTGCTTCGCTTGGCTCAGCTGGGTTCGGCTGCAGGACTTCCCGACGGCGTGCTGCAAGTTGTCACAGGTAGCGGTGGACAGGCCGGAGCTGCCCTTGCTCGCCACAACGGCGTCGACTGTCTCACCTTCACCGGATCACCGGACGTCGGCAAACAGCTGCTGATCTACGCGGGTGAGTCGAATGCGAAACCCGTGCATCTCGAACTCGGCGGCAAGAGCCCACAGTTGGTATTCGCCGATGCTCCGGACCTCGCCGTTGCAGCGCGCACCGTGGCGTGGGCAATTACCTTCAACGCCGGACAGATGTGCACTGCAGGTGCTCGCTTGTTGGTCGAGGAAACGATCGCGGATCAATTCGTCGCCGAGGTCGTTTCGGAAATCAAGCGCTGCACTGTCGGTGACCCTTTCGATCCCGATACCCACATCGGGCCCGTCGCGAGTCGGGCGCATCGCGCGGACGTCCTCGAACACGCGAGAACTGCTCACACAGAAGGCGCAACGCTCGCCCACGGTTCGCTGCAGGAACGAGCAGGTTCGGGGGCGTACCTGGATCCGATCGTGTTCACCGATGTTCAGGCCGAGCACCGCCTGTTCCTCGAAGAAGTTTTCGGACCGATCCTCGCAGTCACCCGTTTCACTGACGACGCTGACGCCGTCAGGTTGGCTAACGCCACACCGTTCGGTCTCGGAGCGGGGGTGTGGACGTCGAATCTCACACGAGCCCATCGGCTCACGCGCGAAATCGACGCAGGTCTTGTCTGGGTGAACTGCTACGAGGAAGGGGATCTCTCCGTCCCCTTCGGCGGTCGCAAACTCTCAGGCCACAGTGTGGACAAGAGCATCCATGCACTCGACAAATTCACGTCGACGAAGTCGACGTGGATCCATCTCTGAACAAAGGCACAGCACATGTCATCACGGGTCAACGACGGCCACATCGCGATCATCGGAACCGGGTTTTCCGGGCTGTGCATGGCGATCGAACTGAAGAAGAAGGGCATCGACGACTTCGTCCTGTACGAACGCGCCGACGATGTCGGCGGAACCTGGCGCGACAACACATACCCAGGGGCAGCCTGCGATGTGCCCAGCGTGTTGTATTCCTACTCCTTCGCTCAGAACCCGAACTGGACCCGTATCTTCCCGCCATGGTCGGAACTGCTCGACTATCTCAGATCTGTTGCTGCGCAGTATGATTTGCTGCCGCACATCCGCTTCGGTGTCGAGGTCTCCGAAATGCGGTTCGACGAGGACCGGCTCCGGTGGAACATCCAGTTCGCATCCGGCGAATCAGTGACGGCGGCCGTTGTCGTCAACGGCTCAGGGGGCTTGAGTAATCCGTACATCCCGCAGCTACCCGGACTGGAATCATTCGAGGGTGCCGCATTCCACTCCGCCAAGTGGCGACATGACCTCGACATGTCGGGAAGGCGTGTCGCGGTGATAGGTTCCGGCGCCAGTGCGATCCAGTTCGTCCCCGAAATCGCCCCGCACACCGAGACCCTGCATGTGTTTCAGCGATCACCCAACTGGGTCATGCCACGTGGTGATGCCGCGCTGTCGCCCGCCACCCGCGAAAGATTCTCACGGCGTCCTTATCGTCAACGGTGGCTGCGATGGCGGACCTACTGGGCATTCGAAAAGCTCGCCAGCGCCTTCCTCGGAAATCGCAAACTCGTCGAACAGTACCGATCCCAGGCGCTCGCCAATCTTCAACAGCAAGTGCCGGATTCGGACTTGAGGCAGAAGGTCACCCCAGATTACGATCCCGGCTGTAAACGTCGCTTGATATCCGACGACTGGTACCCCGCGCTGCAACGGGAAAATGTGCACTTGAACACCTCGGGGGTTTCCGAGATCCGCCCGCATTCGATCATTGACTCAGAGGGAGCGGAACACGAAGTCGACACCCTGATCTTCGCGACGGGATTCCAGGCAACCAGCTTCCTGGCACCGATGAAAGTATTCGGCCGCGAAGGAGTCGAACTCTCCGACAGTTGGCGCGAGGGCGCCGCAACAAAGCTCGGGCTTGCATCCGCCGCGTTCCCGAACCTGTGGTTCCTCAACGGCCCGAATACCGGTCTCGGTCACAACTCGATCATCTTCATGATCGAAGCACAAGCCAGATACATCGCTTCGGCAGTGCAGTACATGCGCCGAAAGAGTATCTCTGCCCTCGAACTCGATCGCACCGTCCAGACAGGCAGCTACGCCGCCACCCAAGAACGCATGCGCCGAACTGTATGGGCATCGGGTGGCTGCGACAGCTGGTATCAATCCGCTGACGGTCGAATCGACACCCTGTGGCCGGCCAGCACAATCGAATACTGGTTGCGCACCAGGCTATTCCGCAAGTCCGACTTCCGTGCACTGACGACAGGCAAAGGATGAACAACATGGACGTATCAATACTCGGCACCGGCTTGATGGGAACAGCTCTCGCTCAGGCGCTCATACGCAGCGGGACAAAGGTGACGGTGTGGAATCGAACCGCCGACAGAGCGTTACCCCTCGCTGCGACTGGAGCTACAGTCGCCGAATCTCCACAATCTGCGATTGCGGCCAGCCCGCTAATCGTCATCAGTCTCCTGAACTACGAGATCGCCAAAGATGTCGTTACAGAAGCAGATTCGATTGCCGGAAAAATCATCGTCAACACCGCAACCGGTACGCCGGAGGAAGCGAACCAGTTCGCCGAGTGGATCGCAGGGCGAGGCGCTCGGTACCTCGACGGAGCCATAGCTGCATACCCGGAGGACATCGGAACCGAAAGTTCAGGGATCAACTATTCCGGAGACGAGGACGTGTGGGAGGACGTCCAGAGCCTTCTGACACCCATCGCCGCCCAATCACGATATGTCGGAGCCCGTCCCGGTGCCGCCAACGTGATCGACGCGGCCATGGCAGGCGCATTCTTCAACGTCGCGCTCGGTGCCTTCCACGAAGCAGCAGCGTACGTGCGGTCCGAGGACGTCGCGATCGCGGAGATGCGCCACAGTTTGCACCTGTGGACCGACAAACTTCTCGAACTCCTTCACGAAGCACTCAAAGCGTTCGAATCTGGAGAGTACGAGACCGATCAGGCAACCTTGAACGTATACGCAGCCGCAGTAGAAGCCTGGCAACAATCGATGCAGCGAGCAGGCCAACGCGCCGCTCTGATGACGGCGAATCTCGACAACTTGCAACGTGCATGCGCAGCCGGGCACGGGGACAAGGGCATCTTCGCCCAAATCGAAACACTCTCCGCCAACCCTCAATCCGCAATCTAAGGAGACATCAATGACAACCATGGCCAATCACCTCACCGCCCTGCCCTCGACAACAACAGTCGACGAGATCGTCGACGTGATCCACCGTGACGGCGGTGTCATCGTCGAAGATTTCCTCGACACCCCCCAGCTCGACGAGCTGCGCGCCCAACTTGGCCCCGTCCTTGAAAGCACCGGCTACGGAGAAGACGAATTCTTCGCCGGAACCCAAACGCGAAGAGCAGGAGGGCTGTTCGGTCGGATCGACCTCATGCCCCAGATCGCGCTCCACCCGCTCTACTACGGGGCCGCCAAGAAGATCCTTCAGGTGCCCCTGTCCGTCTGGGTCGGAGACGACCAGATCGAAATCACGCCTGATATCCAGATCGGTGTCACTCAGGCAATCGAAATCCACCCAGGGCAGGGTGCCCAGCGTCTCCATCGAGACGACACGAGCTTTCTGTGGCGCCACCCCGACTACGGACGCGAGGGCCGACTGCAGATCATGGTGGCGGTCAGCGATTTCACAGCAGAAAACGGCGGCACCCTCGTCATACCCGGAAGCCATCGGTGGGACGACCAACGAGGCCCGAAACAAGCCGAAGCGGCGCCGACCGTGATGCGGGCCGGTGCTGCCCTCATCTGGACCGGTTCTACGTACCACGGCGGTGGTAACAACTCGTCCGAGGCGCCACGGACCGGCTTGACGATGGCATTCGACCTCGCCTGCTTACGTCAGGAAGAGAACCAATACCTGTCAATCCCGCGTGAAAAACTGCTTGATCTTTCCGAAGAGGTACAGCGACTGCTCGGCTGGGGGTCCGGAGCGAACCTGATGGGTTACGTCGAACGGGGCGGTCAGATGATCGACGCACACGTTCTCCTCGAAAACGGCGCCGTCGAACTCCCGACTGCCCGCTGAACCCTCGATCCTGCACGTCGCTTGCCACCCGCAACCCAACTCGCACAGTAGTTTCTGGGTTTCGAATCGAGAAACATATCCGTCATGGGCATACTCCAGCTGATTCACCTTGACATCGTGTGTCTCAGGTCAGGACTAGGCAATTGCCTAGTCCTGATCAAGGGTGCAGTGTTCGTACCGCGTGAGCTACCGGTTCTTGAAGAACGAGACGTCGTCGTTGCCGATGAGGTCAGGGACCGTCCAGCCGTCGAGGTCGTATTCACTCAGACACTGCTCGGCCAGTCCCTTCATGGAACTTGCGTGTCCACGATTCTGGGCTGCGAACAGCAATTCCGCCTTGACGTTTTCGTGGTTGCCGGAGTAGTTGCGTTCGTAGAGCTCGTGGCGCCCGCCGAACTCGGTGCCGATCGAATCCCACAGAGCCTTCATGACTTTCACCCGGTCGACGGCGGTGATGCCGTCCGAACCACGAACGTACTTGTCGAGGTACGGACGCACGTCCGGGCTCTTGAAGTCGAGTGAACTCGAAGGCAGGTAGATCAGGCCCGACGCCACGTCCTGTTCGATGATCTCCTTGATCCGCGGGTACCCCTGGATCATGAACATTCGATAGGTGAGGCCGTACTCGAGCTTCGGGATCACCGAATCGCCGACCCACTGTTCGGGATCGCGTGCCATCGATTCGGTCAACGACCAGAAGAGGTTTCGCCACCCGATCACCTCGCCGACACGGGTCTGAACTCCGCGGAAGCCGCCGGCGCCGGTGGCTTCGAGTGCTTTCATCAACAGTCCGGCGATGAAGTCGAGCTTGACGGCCAGGCGAGTGCAGCCCTGAAAGGTGAAGCGCGGCAGGAAACCCGACTGAGGGAAGAATGCGTTGATCCGGTCGACGTCGCCGTACATGAAGACGTTCTCCCACGGAACCAGCACCTTGTCGAAGACGAAGATGGTGTCGTTCTCGTCCATGCGGCTCGACAGCGGGTAATCGAACGGACTGCCCATCACCGCAGCATGTTCGGTGTACGAGGTGCGGCAGATCAGCTTCACACCCGGAGCGTCCATCGGTACCGTGCAGATCAAGGCGAACTGCTTCTTCTTGATCGGCAGACCGTAGTGAGCGATGAAGTTGTAGTTCGTGATCGCCGATCCGGTGGCGACCACCTTGGCGCCGCTGACGATCAAACCGGCGTCGGTTTCCTTCTCCACCTTCATGAAGACGTCGCCGACTTCGTCCGGTGGAAGTTGGCGATCCACCGGGGGATTGATGATCGCGTGGTTCCAGTACAGAACCTTCTCCTGCGATTCGCGGTACCAGCGCTCGGCATTGTCCTGGAACGGTGCGTACAACTCTTTGTTGGCGTGGAGGGTTCCCAGGAAACTTGCCTTGTAGTCGGGGGAGCGGCCCATCCAGCCGTAGGTCATACGTGCCCACGTCGCGATGGCGTCGCGTTCCTTGAGTAGATCAGCCGACGACGTCGGAGTGCGGAAGAACGGCATGGTGACACCGCCGTTGCCCGTGTCCGTCGGAACGGTCAAGGCGTCCACGTGCTCGCCCGTGTGCAGAGCGTCGTACAGCCTTGCGGTCATGCGGATCGGATTCCGGAACGCGGGGTGCGTCGTGACGTCCTTGACGCGATCACCGTGAAGCCAGATCTCGCGACCGTCCTGCAGGCTCGAGATGTACTCGTCACCCGTCATCGGCCGGGTGGCGAAGTTCTTCGTGCGGTTGGCTTCGCTGTCGGCGGCCGGATTGACCTGTGGCGCTCCGGAATCTGCGGGGTCGACGCCGGTGGGAGGAATTTCGGTGGTCGTCATGGCAAAGCCTTTCAGATCGTTTGGGGTGCGGGCTGAAGATGAATCGGGGTGAAGGAAGTGGTGGCGTCGAACCATCCGCTGTGGGGGTCGTCCTGACTGCCGTTCCAGACTGTGGTCGACGAGGTGGCGCCTAGGTCGTGAAAAGTGCTTCGGTAGAACAGAAGCGGATCCTTGCCACTCGACTGCGCATCGACGATCTCACCGATGAAGATGATGTGGTCACCACCGTCGTACTCCTTCCACGGGACGCACGAGATAGTTGCTGCGGCGCCGTCGAGCAGGGGAGCGGTCGGCCCGTCGATCCACTTCGGTTCGGTGCGCTGCGGTCGGCCGGCAAAATGCATGGCCGTGTCCACTTGGTCGGCGGCAAGGATGTTGACGGCAAACGGCGCGTTGCCGAGGTAGCCGCACGCTTTGGACTTTCGCGTCATCGTGATCTGGCACAGGCGTGGTTCCAGGGAGATTGCCGTGAATGCGGTGACCGTGGCCCCATGTGGCTGACCGTCGGCGTTGGTGCAGGTGATGACGGTGACGCCGCTGGCGAATTGGCCGAAGATGCCTCGAAGCTGATTTTGTTCCATGACCGGACCTCCTTGTCGGATGGCTGGTGAGTGAGGGTGCCGCGAAGTGCGGGAGGCGGAGGTGCTGGACGACTCGCGCCGGGAGTGAAGACGAACGTACGGCGAGCGCGGCGTTCGGTCGATCCGTACAGCGCGGTGTCTATCCGGATTGCGCACCCGATCGAAGTCTGTATCCGTTTCCTCTTGGAAGTGACCGGGGACACAGTGTTCAATGATGTTCAGCGCTCATGCTCGGCAATGTGGCTGGTCACGGGTTTGGAAGGTGAAGAAGGGCGATGGTCGACTCCATGATCGGTACAGCTCCCCGCGACTGGGACGAGGCGTGTGATGCGGTTTCGGACGCCTATTTTCCGCACACGCTCACGCCGTTGTCACGGCACGCGGCCAGCGGCGTCGGGGTGTGCACCGCCGAGTTGGGTCCACTGCGGATCGCTCATATTCGATGGGGAGCAGACGTCGCGGTCGAATCCGAGCATCCCGGTGCCTACGGGGTGAACATCCCGCTCTCGGGCGAGCTCGAGTCGGTGTTCGCGGGCTCGCACGTGCTCTCGACGGAGGGCGTTGCGACGGTGTGTCCGCCCGACATCACCACAAGAATCACGCGGTGGAGCGCGGACTGCGAAATTGTCGGAGTCCGGATGGACCGTCAGTACCTCGACCGCGAGATGGAGAAGGTACTTGGCCGGCCCGGAATGCACTTGCCTGATCAGGTGGATCTTCGGGGAGACGACGGAGCCAGATGGCTGAAATTTGTTCGCTCACTGTCGGATCAGATACTCGGCCCGGTCGGCGTGCTGCACAACGAACTGGTGGCAGCTCAGCTCTCCGGTGCCGTGGTCACGGCATTCGTCCTCGCTGCAATGCCCGAAAGTGAGGACGCGGTGCGACATGCCAGGCCACGCATCGTCAAGCGGGTGCTCGACGAGATGCACGACGACCCGGCCCGCGTGTGGACCGCAGCAGAGATGGCCGAGGTGGCGGGCGTCAGCGTACGGAGATTGCAGGAGGGATTTCGGCAGTACGTGGGCCGGAGTCCGTCGGAATGCCTGCTCGACATCCGCCTCGGGCGGGTCCACGCAGATCTGGTGGATGCCGACGACTCGACGACGGTCACCGATGTCGCTGTGAGATGGGGTTTTACGCACACCGGACGATTCGCGTCGTCTTTTCGGCGTAAGTACGGTGTGTTGCCTTCCGAAGTATTGAGAAGTTAGCTCCGGTACCCCATGTCCGCGCTGAGCTGATTCGCCTTCTCGACAAGGAAAGGCGCGACGTCGGTGCGGAAAGCTTCCGGGGTTGTCCTGCCTGCCGAGGTCGAACACGCTGCCACGCCGACGACGCTTCCGCCGGCGTCGCGGACGGGGGCGGCGAGGGAAATCAGGCCGTCTTCCAGTTCCTCGGACGTGAGTGCGTAACCCTGCTCACGCACCACTCGAAGTGCGGTGTGGAATGCGCCTTCGTCGGTGATCGTGGTGGGTGTGAGGGCGTCGAACGTGGAGTTCGCGATGACGTTGTCGACGATTTCGGTTGGCGCCCAGGCTAGCAGGGCGCGGCCCATGGAGGTCGCATATGCAGGCACTCTGGTACCGACGCTGACGTTGATGCTCATGATCCGGCGTACGGGTACTCGCGCGGCGTAGACCACGTCGACGCCGTCGAGGACCCCGAGCGACGCCGACTCGTGGGTGTGTTCTGCGATCTCCAACAGGCGGGGGAGCGCCGCCTCGGTCAAGGCATGTGATGCCGAGAAGTGCTGCCCGATGCTCAGAACGCGTGGGGTGAGCGACCACCGACTGTTGTTGCCGGTGACGTATCCGAGTTTCTGCAGGGTGAGGAGGATACGTCGGACCGCGGGGCGGGAGAGCCCCGTTTCGGCGGCAAGATCTGCGAGCGACGGGTTGGGGTTCTTCTCGTCGAAGGCCATCAGCACAGCGAATCCACGCTCGATGCTCTGGATGTAATCGCGATCGTTCTCGCTCACGAAATGACCTTTCATCTGCAGGTATGTCTGATCAGTGCCCTCGAAGGTTGACAAACCCTGTGACTGGGCGCACAGTACAAGCGTACGCAGAGCGTAACAGATGTACGCAGAGCGTACAACCAGACTTGGGAAGCCGACTCAGCCCAGCAGTACGGCACCCACCCGGTAACAGCCACATACGGCCCCGAGGAGGACCACATGACCACTTCCGAGAGCCCCACCGCTGTAGGTTCGGGCACGGCCGCCACCGACAAGTTCCTCCAGGAACGAGTCAGCGCGGACACCCCGCCCGAGCGCGTCTCGGCCATCGCCAAGGACGTGCTCGAGGCACTTGCCGGCGTCATCGACAAGCACGGCATCACCTACCCCGAGTACCGCGTACTCAAGCAGTGGCTCATCGACATCGGCCAGTTCGGCGAGTGGCCCCTGTGGCTGGACGTCTTCCTCGAGCACAACGTCGAGGAGGTTGCGTACCGCGGCCAGCACGGCACCAAGGGAAGCATCGAGGGCCCCTACTACGTCGCCGACGCCAAGACGTTGCCATCCAAGTGTGAACTTCCGATGCGTGACAACGAGGTTGGATCGAAGCTGGTCTTCGAGGGCCAGGTTCGCGATCTCGACGGCAAGGGGTTGGGCGGTGCAACCGTCGAACTCTGGCACGCGGACGACGAAGGCTACTACTCCCATTTCGCGCCGCACATCCCCGACGGCAACCTCCGCGGAACGATCGTCGCCGACGACGAGGGACGCTTCGAGATCACCACGATTCAGCCTGCGCCGTACCAGATCCCGACCGACGGCCCCACCGGCTGGTTCATCGAGAAGGCCGGCTGGCACCCGTGGCGTCCGGCTCACCTGCACCTCATGGTGAAGGCTCCCGGTAAGCGCACGATCACTACCCAGCTCTATTTCAAGGACGGTGAGTGGATCGAGAACGACGTGGCAACTGCCACGAAGCCCGAACTGATTCTCGATCCGAAGCCGGGTGCCGATGGAATCAACCGGGTCACGTACGACTTCGTGCTCGACCCGGCCTGATCCACAACTGTTCGAAAGAAAGTGATTTGATGACAGACCTGTCGATCGTCTCCATCGAGACGACCATCCTCGACGTTCCGCTGGTTCGCCCCCACAAGTTCGCCACCACGTCGATGACGGCGCAGCCGTTGTTGCTGGTCGCGATTCGCACATCCGACGGTGTTATCGGATATGGCGAAGGTGTCGTTCCGGGCGGTCCGTGGTGGGGCGGCGAATCGGTGGAGACGATGCAGGTCATCATCGAGAAGTACATCGCGCCGGTGGTGGTCGGCAGGCGCGTGGATCAGATCACCGCGATCATGGCCGACATCGAAAAAGTTGTTGCCAATGCACGATTCGCGAAGGCCGCCGTCGACGTGGCGTTGCACGACGCCTGGGCACGTAGCCTGGGAGTCCCCGTGCACACGCTCCTCGGCGGGGCTTTCCGCGAGAGTGTCGACGTCACGTGGGCACTGGGTGCTGCGCCGGCGGACGAGATCATCGAAGAAGCTCACGAAAAGCTCGAATCCCGGCTCAATTTCACCTTCAAACTGAAAATGGGAGCACTCGACCCGGCGGTCGACGTCGCGCGCATCGTCAGCATCGCGCAGGCGCTCGACGGCCACGCCGGCGTCCGCGTCGACGTCAACGCGCGGTGGGATCGCTTCACGGCGCTGCGGTACCTGCCACAACTCGCAGACGGTGGAGTCGAACTGATCGAACAGCCCACTCCGGCAGACCAAATCGAGGTCCTCGCCGAACTCAGCAGGCTACTACCGATTCCGATCATGGCCGACGAGAGTGTGCAGACCCCACACGACGCTCTCGAAATCGCCCGCCGGAGCGCCGCCGATGTCATCGCCCTCAAGACCACCAAGTGTGGTGGCCTCCAGCGCAGCCGCGACATCGTCGCAATTGCCAAGGCCGCCGGTATCGCGTGCCACGGTGCGACGTCCATCGAGGGTCCGATCGGTACCGCGGCTTCGTTGCACTTCGCGTGCGCTGAGCCCGGAATCAACTTCGGAACAGAGCTTTTCGGCCCACTGCTCTTCAGCGAAGAGTTGCTTCAGGAACCCCTGAAGTATTCCGAGGGTCAGTTGCACCTCCCCGCCGGACCTGGCCTGGGAGTCGAACTGAACATGGACGCCGTCAAAACCTGGACCAGGAACTAGAGGATAGAAGAACATGGCACTCTTTCACGTTCGAATGGACGTCGATATTCCACGCGATCTGGATCCGGCAGTTCGCGCCGAGACCGTCGCAACGGAAAAGGAGTACTCACAAGACCTTCAGCGCCAGGGAAAGTGGGTGCATCTGTGGCGAATAGTGGGACAGTTCAGCAACATCAGCATCTTCGACGTCGAGTCGGCTGACGAACTCCATGACATTCTCTGGAATCTCCCCTTGTTCCCGTACATGACCATCGAGGTCATGCCGTTGACGCAGCACGGATCTTCGATCAAGTAGAGCCTGCGCGGGCGGGCGGGTCAGCGTATTCCGTCGCGGCGCAATGCGACGGACACTGCGGCAGAGCGGGTTTCGACGCCGAGCTTGGCGTAGATGTGCCCAAGATGGGTTTTCACCGTCGCTTCGCTGATGAAGAGTGCCTTACCCAGCTCGCGGTTGGTCATCCCCTCGGCGAGCAGGCTGAGCAGTTCGGACTCACGGGCGGTGAGCGCTTCCTGTGGGCGCTGCATCTGCTGGACAAGACGAGAGGCCACAGTGGGAGAGAGAACGCTGCGCCCGGCTACCGCGCCGCGCACCGCGCCGAAGATCTCGTCGGGCGTTGAGTCCTTGAGTAGGTAACCGATGGCACCGGCGTCCACGGCCCGCACGACGTCGGCGTCGGTGTCATACGTCGTGAAAACCAGTACGGGAACATCGACACCGTCGCTTCGCAGGCGTTTGATCGCTTCTGCACCGTGCATGCCGGTGCCCATGTCCAGATCCATCATCACCAGATCCGGTGAGGCCGACGGTATCGCCGTGGCCGCCCCCTCACCGGACGATGCTTCGCCGACTACTTCGACGTCCGGCTGAGTGTTCAGCAGCGCTCTCAGCCCGGCTCGCACGACCAGATGATCGTCGACGAGGAACACGCGAATGGTGGTGGTCACCGGATCCTCCGTTCGAGAGGGAACTGGGCCGCGACGACGGTGCCGTCTCCCGGTGCACTTTCCACGGTGAACGATCCGCCGAGCTGTGCGATGCGACTTCGCATCGCACGTAGGCCGTATCCACCGTACCGAGAATGGTCGGCGAGCTTTCCCGGATCGAAGCCGACGCCGTCGTCGAAGATGTCCACGGAGACGGAGTCGTCGAGATACGTGATCGTCACGCCCGCCGTTTCGGCGCGAGCGTGGCGGGCGATGTTGGAGGACGCGCTCGAGACCACTCGCACGATGGCATGAGCTACGTCCGAGGGCAAGATGACGGCTTCACCGACGGTGCGGATCCGAACGGTCGGGACGAACTGGCGGGCGGCGGCCACGACCAAGGCGTCGAAGTCGCCCGTACCGCCCTTGGCCGGTGCCAGATCGTGGACGAGGTCGCGACTCTGCATCAAGCTCGTTCGGATGTTCTCTGCTGCGGCATCGACATCGGCTCGAGACGGCGAACCCGTTGTATTCCAAGTTTGTTCGGCTGCCTCGAGTCGTAGAAGAGCGCTCGCCAGTCCCTGAGTAACGGTGTCGTGGATTTCGCGCGCGAGGCGCTCTCGCTCAGCGGCAACGCCGGCAGCACGTTCGGTATCTGCCAATGCAGATTGCGCTTCTGCTACCTGACGTAGAAGCCGAAGGCGTTCTCGGGCATATCGTTCCATCTGCCCGTACGCTGCCGCGACCAGTGCCGCGGTGCACAGAGGTCCGAGCAGTGTCACCAATTCGGCACGACCGGTGACTCGGTAGAACGCGATTCCGGCGAGGACGCCCAGGATCCCGACGAGGGGGTAGGCGATCTTGCTCGGGTACAGACGAATACAGAGGAAGAGAACGGGGAACGCACACCACGCGAAACTCGGCGCAAGCCAGACCAGCGCTGCCCAGGTGCTCAGTACCGGCCACATCCACAGTCGTTGGCGAACCACATCTCGCGAGGACACCGTAGCCATGACGGCGTAGAGCAAGGCGAGGACCACGGCCAGGACGAGTACCACCCCGAACCGACCGCTGGTCCCGTGGACTGTGACGTACCGGACTCCTGACGTGGACAGCAGTACGAAGAACGACGCGTGGATCGCATATGCCAACGGGCCGCGCAGGCCGAGTTCGGCGTCGGCGTTCATGGCTCCGTTACTCATCCCTCGAATATTACGGAGGGTGCCAGGCCGTCGTATCAACCATTCGGATGATATCTGCACAACCAGACGGGGCACGGTTCGTCACCCGAGCGCCCGATGCGCGACCCCTCCCCAGGACGCGACGCTGTAGTGGACGGTTTCGAACCATTCGACTGAAAGTGTGCCCGACATGAAACACCGCATTTACACACGACTTCCCCGTACGCTCGCTGTCGCCGTTCCGGTTGTCGCAATCCTTGCCAGCGCCGCGTGCTCGACCACCGACACACCGGTGGCGAACGCATCGAGCACGACGTCGATTTCTGCCACGCAGCAGCCTGCTGCGACCGGCGATTCGGCGATTGTCACTCAGAATCGACTCAGCGCCGACGCAGCAGTGAAGGCTGCTGGTGCGGCCCTGGCAAAATGCCGGGCGGACGGGCTCGGATTTGTCACCGTCTCCGTCGTCGACCGTGCGGGAAATGTCATCGCCATGGTGCGCGGCGACAACGCAGCCCAGCACACGGTGGAGGCCTCACGTGAGAAGGCGTACACCTCTGCAGCTTTCGGAGCCGACACCAGTGACCTCTCGCAGCGTACCAAAGGCGAGGGATCGACCATCGCCGACCTCCCTGGCACTCTCTTCCTTGCAGGTGGAGTCACTGTGAAGGCTGGATCCGCGTCGATCGCCGGCATCGGTGTCGGTGGTGCACCGGACGGAATGCAGGACCAAGCGTGTGCTGCAGCAGGTCGTGATGCGATCGCTTCGTCACTCGGCTGAGTGAGCGCATTCAGCGTGCTTCGTGAATTGTGCTTTTCGCCACCTGGATTCGCTCGGCACGACAGTTGTCCGATTGTTGCGATGACCTCGACTTTGTAACACCGGAGCCCCCGGAAAGGGACAAACACGTCGACAGTGGAACCGACGATGCACTTACCGAAGCGAGTTTCTTGATGCGCAGTTTCGGGGAAAGACACAACCTTGCAGAGAATCAGATTCAGGTTGCCCGAACGCAATACACGGCGGGCGCGGGTGCTCGTAGCGGCGTTGTTGTCGATATTCCTCCTCGGCGGCATGTTCGGTCCGACCGCCGCGAGCGCTACTCCGGCGCACACGGCGCCATGGGGTGGTTACGACGAGTTGTGGGTCCCGTCTTCGATGGGAAACGTCAAGGTTCAGGTGCAGTGGGCCGCGCGGGGCGGCAACGCCGCGTTGTACCTACTTGACGGTCTTCGCGCGCAAAACGACAGGAATGCTTGGAGTTTCGAAACCAACGCACTCGATCAGTACCGCAACGACAACATCACGTTGGTGATGCCGGTCGGCGGTGAGTCGAGTTTCTACACGGACTGGTACGCGCCGTCCAATTTCAATGCTCAGCCCATAACGTACAGGTGGGAAACATTTCTCACACGCGAGCTTCCGGACTTCCTTGCAGGGTATGGTGTTTCACCAACCAACAATGCGATCATCGGGTTGTCGATGGGCGGCAGTGCCGCGTTGAACCTGGCGGGGCATCATCGGGATCAGTTCAAGTTCGCGGGCTCGCTGTCCGGCTACATCAATATCTCGGGCCCGGGTATGCGTGAGGCGATCCGCGTAGCCATGTTCGACGCCGGCCGGTACAACGTCGATTCGATGTGGGGCCCGCCGTGGTCATCCGGGTGGCTTCGCAACGACCCGTTCGTCAACGCGGAATCGCTTCGCGGACTGTCGATGTACATTTCGTCGTCCAACGGCATCCCGGGACCGTACGATCATCCGTCTGCGCCGATCGATTACTTCCACACGGCGACGGGTATGGGGCTGGAGGCGCTCTCGTGGGTGCATGCGCGTGCATTCGAGATTCGTCTGAAATCCATGGGAATCCCAGCGACGTACAGCTTTCCGCCCGCCGGGATTCACTCCTGGCCGTATTGGTCTGCTGAATTGTGGATGGCCAGAGGACAAATTCTCGACACCATGAACGCCTGGTGACGCAGATGTGAGGATCTCTCCGGACTGGCGTATGCGTCAAGTCCGGAGAGATCTCGCTCAGAAGGTGATGATTCCGCGGAGGTTGCGACCGGCATGCATGTCGGCGAAACCGTCGTTGATCTGGTCGAGGCTGTACCGGTTGGTGATGAGTCCGTCGAGTTCGAGCTTGCCGCTGGTATAGAGATCGATCATCCAGGGAATGTCGGCGGTGGGATTGGATGCGCCGAACAAGGATCCTTGAATTCTCTTCTGGTACAAGGTGAGTTCCATCAGGCTCACGGGAATGCCGATGTCCGTCATCTTCCCGAGACCGGTGACGACGCAAGTTCCTGCCTTGCGGATTGACGAGAACGCCTGCGCGACATGTTCTCCGGTGGTGACGCCGACGGTGACGATGGCGGAATCCGCGCCCTGGCCGTTGGTGAACGAGCGCGCGATGTCCGTGGCTTCCTCCATGGTGGCCACGGCATGGGTCGCCCCCAATTTCAATGCACTGTCGCGCTTGAACGCAACCGGGTCCACCGCGATCACGTGGGCGGCGCCGGCATGCGAGGCGCCCTGTACCGCGTTGATTCCGATTCCGCCGACTCCCATGACGATGACGGTCTGCCCGGGGTACACCTGAGCGGAGTTGACCGCGGCGCCCCAACCGGTTCCGACGCCGCAGCCGAGCAGACACAAAGCGTCGAGCGGCAGGTGCTTGTCGACTTTCACGGCCGAGAGAGTGCTGACCGTGGTGTATTCACTGAAGGTGGACAGGCCGCAGGTTTGTGCGACTGGATGACCGTCGAGAGACATTCTGTAACTGGAGGTTTCGCCGGGCCTGCTGCCGGTCATGATGGCAGCACCGTTGTCGCAGAGGTTCTGGATTCCGCTTGCGCACCAACGGCAGCGGCCGCAGGCGGCGAGGAACGAGAACACGACATGATCGCCCTCGGACCATCCTTCGGTGTTCGGCCCGACCTCGACGACGATTCCGGCGCCTTCGTGTCCGCCGCAGATGGGATAGCGGCCGACTCCGTGGTCGCCGCTGGCGATGTGATCGTCCGAGTGGCACAGGCCGGAGGCGACCATCTTGACAGCGAGTTCGCCGCTGCGGGGTGAATCGAGTTCGAGGTCGACCACCTCGTATGTGCCTGGTGCTTGGCGAATGACGGCTCCACGAGTGCGCAAGTTGTCTCCTGAGGTGAGAGTTGTTCTTCGGCTACCTCAGTTGTCTACTCGAGAGTTCAGGACGGGCTCGAGGCCCATCTCACTGATCGGACGTTTCGTATTTTTCGGATTCGTCCGGGGTTCGTCCCAAGATGGCGAGTTGCAGTTCGGTGAGCAGTCGTGTGTCCGGCTCGTCCAACGAAATGCCCATGATCTGTTCAGCGCGCCGAATGCGGTAGCGCAGCGTGTTCGGATGTACTTTCAGAGACGAGGCGGCCTTCTTCACATCCCCGAAAGCTGTCAGGTAGGCCGTGAGCGTGAACTGCATGTCAGAGGTGTTCTTGTCGTCGTACGAGACGAGTCTGTCGATACGAGGGTCTCGCAATCGCTCGTGATCAGCAACGAGGTCGAGTATCTCGCCCAGCAATACCGCGGTGCGTGACGCAGCGAGTGTGGTCACCTTCGAGGTTTCGTGATCATCGGTGGTATCGAGCACGCGGTCCACCTCTCGACGCGCCTCGGGTACGCCGTGCAACCGCGCGATCGGGACCGCGACTGCGGCGCGCACGCTGATGCCCGCACGGTCCTCGACTACTCGCACGGTGTCGTAAGCCCAGTCGCTGACAGCGACCTCGTGGTCGGCCTGAGGGAACAATACGTAGATCCGGTTGTCGATGATCGTCGTGACCGCGTCGCTGCGGAATGCGCTGGCGCGCAGGCGCAAGGCGTTGGTGATTCGATCGAGATTCGATCCGGGCGAGAGTGATGTCGCAAATCCGATGACCGCAGACGGTCCGTCGGTGTTGATGCCGAAAGAACCGGCCAGCGAGTGCATGTCGACCCCACCGGAGCGAACACCGAACAGCCTTTGCACTTGGGCATTCTCGCGGCTGGAGGCGTCCAAGGTACGCATGAGAATGCGTGCGGCGACCGCCGCTGCACCCCGCAATACCGCTTGGGCGTCGTGGGAAAGAGGTCCAGAGGCGCGCTGCACCCAGATGCTGCCGAGATTGTGTTGGTGTGCAACAGAACCCGTCGGCGCTGACAGGTCCGGGCGGGTGATGCTCACAGCCAGCCTCTGCGCGGCTCCGATGCTCGGCTCGGAGGGCAGACTGATGACCTCGTCCGATCGCCTGAGATGCTCGAACACGCCTCTGCTCTCTATCCATTCGGTGTATTCGATCGGCCACTCCCGGCCGAGTATGGAGAGCTGACGGAGTTCGTCTTCGCCTTCGTGAGCAGAGGAATATGCGATGACATGGAGTGCCGTGTCGTCGATCGTCACGAGTCCGCTAGTCAATTCGGCGATCGTTTCCGAGAGCGCGAACAGATCCGAATCACCACCGGCCACAGCTCCTGCGACGGCCCGCGAACGGTACATGCTCTGTGTCAGAAGCCGTAGTACGAGCGAATAGACGTGCCCGGAACTAGCCTGCGGATGTACCGCGGCCACTGCGATCCCGATGTTACGTGCGGCGGTGAGAACCGTCGTCGCCTCGCGCGCATTCTTGACGAGCAGAAGCTTCGGGCGACGCCTCGCCGGCCTGCCTTCGAACTTTCGCAGCCACTGCGTCAACGTCGATTCGGGCACCCCTACGGGGAGGTAGATGTCGGAGATCGCACCACGGCTGTCGGTGCCGTCGATATCGGAGGACTCGACGAGGGCGATCGAACGGATTTCGACATCGAGTCCATCCGGGCTTTCCAGAAGTTCGATCACGGACTTGTCCGTGGAATGCATGAGGGCGCCGAGGGTGGTGCCGACACTCGGCCCGTTATTCCTCGGACCTGTCGACGCTTGCGGGAGGGCTACAGAAAGTGGCTGCACATTTGCTCCTCGGCCGGTGGGTCATTACAGGCTAACCCCGACAGACGAAATGCAGAATAAGGAAATAGGGGACAAATTTATTCGTCAGGCATGGTGATGCCGAGTTCCTGCACCTTTTCGGCGACTGCCTCTGGAAAAACGTTCTTGAACAGATAAAGGTCTTGTCCGATCACCCAACCAGGTGCCAACGCCGTCGCATATCGCTCGAAGTATCCGAGTTGTTTACCGAAAAGAACCAATTCCTCGGGACTCGCAACACCCCACTGCTTGCCCAACTGAATCAGTGCCATGATCAATTCACTGAGCTTGAGTTCACCGAGGTCACGGCCGAGAATCGGGGCCAGGGCCGTTGCGACCTGCATGCCGAGCTGATCGTCGTCGACTTCGTAGTCGGTTGCATATCCCAAGGATCGAATTCCGCGGGCGACACGGGCGAAATCACCGTCGATGAGGGTGGCTCGGAACATGTCGGAAAGGATGGATCTCCATGTCTCGGGAAGGACGCCGACGATGCCGAAGTCGAGCATCGCTATCCGGCCGTCGTCGAGGACCCACAAATTTCCCGCATGGACATCTCCGTGGAACGGACCGTGAACGATGACTGATTCGAGCCAGACCTTCACTCCGCGCCGGATCAGCATGCGGGCTTCGTCGATGCCGTCCGGACCGGCGACGAACCGATCCAGTGGAACGCCGCGCATGCGTTCCATACAGATGACGCGGGGACCACAGTAGTCCCAGTACACCTCCGGTGTCGTGACTCCTTTGTTGTCACCGAATGCGCTGATGTTGTTCCGGAATGTGGTTTGCCGGTCGGCCTCGACCGCGCTGTTCAATTCCGTCATCGTTGCATTGTGCAGATCGCGAATGATGGCGGTGGCATTGGCAATTCGAAGGAACTCGACAAACTTCTCGAGGATGTTCGCACCCCAGTACGCCGCCCGCAGGTCGATCAGCATCCGCGCATAGATGTCCGGACGCTGGATCTTGATGACGGCTTCGCGGCCATCGTGCAGAACGCACGCGTGTACCTGCGCTACCGACGCGGCCGCGAGAGGTACGTCGTCGAATTTCGCGAACAGGTCGTCTACGGAGTATCCGAGGTCCTCGTGTACGACGCTTCTGGCCTGCTCGGCAGGAAATGACGGAACGTCGTCGAGGCAACGTAGGCATGCATTGGCGACGGGGGCCGGGAACAGGCCGGACGACGACGCGACCAGTTGACCGAGCTTGACGAAGGTGGGACCCAGAGCGATGAAGCCGTCGACCATCCCGTCAGAGGCAGCGTCAGCCCACGTGCGTCCACGCTTGCGGAAAGGCCACACGATCAGTGCCAGCATGATCGACGTCGACAACACGACGGCGATGATCGCGGAACGCCACAACTGGGCGAGGCCGAAGCGTTCGAGGTCCGGCATGTGGACTTCGAGGGCAGTGGCGGGCACTCCTGACGAGTACGGCCCGACAGGTCGCGTTGGATCCAGCACAGCTCTCCCTCGTTCTACGAGCGCATCCAGCATTTTGCCGTGAGATCACTTACGCGACCCCTTCCGTTAGTCAGTATGCCAAGTCACACATAACTGCCGGAACCGCCTACGCGTTCAGCCTACGATCGGTGAATGCGTGAGCACTTGATCCCGATCGGCGAGGTTGCAAAATCGTTCGGAATTGCGGCGTCGACCTTGCGCTACTACGAGGATGAAGGACTGCTGTCCGCGCGGTCGCGAACTGGCGGCAAACGCTGGTACGGGCAGCGTGAGCTGCGCCGGCTGGCATTGATCCGGATGTACACCGAGACGGGAATGTCCTTGGAACAGGTGCGGTCCTTCATCGAAACCGACACCACGTCCGACCAGTTCTCGACGGTTCTCGCAGATCAAGTGTCGACACTCGAGGCACAGATCGCCGCTGCTACGCGAGCGAAACTGATCCTCGAGCATCACCTGACGTGTCGGCAAGAGCGTCCGATGCAGTGCCCGTGGTTGCTCGAGCAGCTCGACATACGCGTCGAAGCGGCCCTTGACTTCAAGTTGACTTGAACCTCCATAGTTAGGGCGCACTTACCGCCCTATTCGGAGGTTGACCATGTCGGCACGACGATGGCTGCCGCTCATCGCCGCATGCATCGGAACTTTCCTGTTACTGACGTACGCCACCATCACGACAATCGCAGTGCCGGCCATCGCAGTCGGTTTGGACGGCAGTACGGGCGCGATGTCCTGGGTCGTCGACGCCTACACGCTGGCTCTTGCCGCGCTTCTGGTGGGCATGGGCGCACTCGGCGATGCATGGGGACGTAAACGCCTCTACATCTGCGGACTGGTCGTGTTCCTGGTTGCAACGGCCGTGTGCGCGATTGCTCCGGACGTCACGGTTCTGGTCGTTGCTCGCGGCGCGCAAGGAATTGCCGGTGCGGCGATGTTCGCGACGCTCCTGCCTCTGCTCGGCGACGCATATTCGGGCCGCGATCGTCACGTCGCCTTTGCCGCGTGGGGCGCCGTCGCTGGATTGGCGGCGGGAATCGGGAACGTTGCAGGAGGGCTGCTGACGCAGTTCTTCGACTGGCGTGCGGTTTTCTATTTCGGAATCCCCGTGGCCGCAGTAGCGCTCGCAATGGCTGTGTTCTGTTTCGCCGACAGTGAGCGCGGCGACGACAACATCGACTGGGCCGGAATCGTTTTGTTCACCCTCGCTGCCGTTGCCGCGGTTCTCGGCGTGACGTGGGGCGGCGACATCGGGTGGGCTTCGTCGTCGACAGTCCTTGCCTTCCTGATCGCAATCGGTGCGCTGACGGCGTTTGTGTCCTGGCAGCGTCGAGGCAGCAGTCCGATGCTCGATCCGGCATTGTTCCGATCCCTGAAATTCGACGGCGTCCTCGTCGCTGCGTTCGGGTACTACCTCGCGGCCTACGGCCCGCTCGTAGTCCTTTCACTGTGGCTGCAGAACGGGCTGGAACTGTCGGCATCGGCGGCCGCACTCGTGCTCTCGATTCAACCGCTCGCTTTTGTCTTCGTGTCGGCGCTGTGTGGATCACGGCTTCAGCGAGTCGACCTTCGACTGTCGCTCGGATTCGGGACGGTTCTCTGCGGAATCGGTTGCGTGGCCATGCTGTACGTTCTCGCCGAGCCGGTCTGGCCCGCGCTGATCGCCGGGCTGATTCTGACCGGTGTCGGTTCCGCGATGGTGTCGCCGGTGCTGCCGGGTGCCGCGATGTCGGACGCCCCGGCAGAGCGCGCCGGGACGGCTTCGGCGACAGCCAACTCGTCGCGTCAATTCGGGCTTGCCGTCGGAATTGCGTTGTGCGGCTCGCTCTTCGTCGGTCCGGACGAGTTCGCCTTGCTGTGGCCGTTGGTCTTCTGTGCCGGCGTCGGAATGCTCACAGGTTTTACATCGATCCTTCTCTTTTCTCGTTCGTCAACTCCTGCAACAGTTCAACCAATCGCCGAAAGGGCACACACATGACCAGGCTGTTCACTCCACGACCGCACCGGCGTATCGAGATGGACTGGAATCGCCGCAGGTTCCTCGGCGCTGCAGCAGGATTGGCTGCTGCGCTGGCAGCGGCCGGTTGCTCGCGTTCGGACGCAGACGCCGGGGGCGAAGGCGATGCAGGCTGGTCCTTCACCGATGATCGCGGCAACCTGATCGAATTGGATTCACCGCCAAGGACATTTGTCACCTACACCGGTATTGCGGGTGCTCTCTGGGATTACGGACTGGTGGCTGTCGGTGTTTTCGGGGCGCTGACACGATCACCGGGATCAACGGACACCAGCATCTCCGGCAACTTGGATTTCTCGAAGACCGACATGGTCGGGCAGCTCTGGGGACAAGTGGAACTCGAGAAGATCGCTGCGCTGGAGCCGGACGTCGTCATCGTCCCTCAGTTGCGTGGTTCGGCACTACTAGACGAGGCGAACTTGGATGCGGTGAAAGGCTTGTCGACAGTACTGTTCGTGGAAACGGCAGCAGGAACCATCGACCGAACCGTGCAAGAGATCGTGGAACTGGCCGTGGAACTCGGAGCGGACCAGGATATGGAGGCTCAGCGAAAAGACTACGACGCAGCGCGTGCGCGGATCTCCGAAGTTGCTTCTTCGCTGAATAATTCACAGGTTTTGTTCGCGTCCGCAGATCCGGACACGATTCGTGTCAGTCTTTCGGGATTCCCGATCCTCGCAGACCTGGCGGGTCTGGGCCTTGCCGTCGTCGATCCGGCCGAGGGATCGTCGGTCTACGTCGAGAAACTGGCTTGGGAGATGGCGGACCACTATCCGGCCGACATGATCTTCCTCGACGATCGCCCGTCCAGTTTGCAACTGGATACGCTCGGAACCAATCCTGCGTGGTCCAACTTGCCCGCGGTGAAGGCGGGGAAGATCGGGACCTGGAATCCGGAACCCGTGCTCAGTTATGCCGGGATCGCCCGTACGTACAACAATCTGGCTGACCAGCTGCTGGCATTCTCACATTCCTGACCGCCGCGTCGTCTACGACGTATGGACCTCTTCACCGATCTGTCTGCTCGAGTTGATTCCCTCGATTGGCCTGCGCTGATCGAGGGAATCAACTCCAGTGGGTGTGCCCAGACGGCGCCGATACTCGACGAGTCGGAGTGCCGCGAAATTGCTTCCTGGTACTCGGACGTCGACCGGTTCCGGAGCACCATCGACATGGCTCGATACCGCTTCGGCCAGGGGGAGTACCGGTACTTCAGCGATCCCGTACCGGAGCCGATCACGGCTATGCGATCCGCCTTCTACCGACACCTCCTGCCCGTGGCGCGGGAGTGGGCGTTCAAGCTGGGCGAGGGTGCACCGTGGCCGGATTCATTCGAAGAATGGATCGATCAGTGTCACGACGCCGGTCAGAATCGCCCTACCCCGATCCTTCTGTCCTACGGACCTGGTGACTGGAATGCATTGCATCGGGACTTGTACGGAGAGTTGGTGTTTCCCTTGCAAGTCGTGATCGGGCTCGACAGACCTCGCATCGACCACGCCGGCGGCGAGTTCTTGCTCGTGGAACAGCGGCCGCGCGCCCAGTCGAAAGGGACGGTGACAGTTCTCGAGCAAGGTCACGCGTTGATCTTCACCACGCGGGATCGACCGGTGCAGAGTTCGCGGGGGTGGTCGAGAGCCCCTGTGCGACACGGTGTCAGTGTGGTGCACTCCGGCACGCGTCGAACATTGGGATTGGTGCTTCATGATGCCGAGTAAAACGTACACTCTCCGCGACGCTCGCAACAAACCCTACGAGAGTTCGACGCCCGGTGTCCTTGGCGGGCACCGGAAAACGAAGATCTACGGTCGACTCGACTGTCGAGGGGCTGCGCAGGCAATCGCGCGTGGTGGGTATGTCGCCAGTCGGGTGTTCTTCGCGGACGAGCCGACCGCGATTGCGGCCGGCTATCGCCCCTGTGCCGTCTGCATGCCAGAAGGTTACGCAGCCTGGAAGGCAGTTGCTACGCGCCGAAGCGGTCGCGGTACTCCTTCGGAATGAGCGGCTTGTCGCCGCGGACCTTCAGCTGCTGGACAGCCCAGGTATTGCCGTCCGGGTCGGCGAATCCGAAGAAGGTGCCCCCGTCACGCTCGTCGAAGACGGTGACCTCACTGGCATCGACGCCGCGGTCGATGAGCTCCTGGCGAGCCGTTGCAGCGTCGGCCACGACCAACTGCAATCCCTTCAACGAACCAGGGGCCATCTCGGTTTGCGACGGCAGGTTGCCGATGACGATCGAGCAGCCCGAACCACGCGGAGTGAGCTGGGCGACCGTCATGTGTTCGTTGACGGTGTGGTGGTCGAGATCGAAACCGACCTTGTCACGGTAGAACTCGATGGAGCGGCCGAGGTCACTGACGGGAACGATGACTACTTCGAGGGTCCAGTCCATGAAACTGCCTTTCGCTGAAGAGGTTCGGGTAAACAGGTGGTCAGAGTTGCGCGACGATCTTGTCCAGGCGTTCGTAACCTTCGGTGACGCCGAGCTCCATATTGCTCTCGATCATTCCGTCTCGCGCTTCGAGGCTCGGATATACGGAATGGCCGGAGAGACGGGTGCGTCCGTTGCCCAGGTCCTCGAACGTGATCGATTCGATGCTGACGACGTCGGGAAATCCCTCGTATTCGAAAGTCTGGATGGCAAAGTCGTTCTCGCGAACAACGTGAAATACACCGTTGAACCGGAACTCTTCGCCCTCGGGGTTGCGATGGACGTACTTGTATCGACCGCCGCTCACGAACTCGTATTCGTCGATTTCCATCTCGTATCCGTTGGGGCCGAGCCACTGCTTGACCAGTTCGGGATTCGAATGAGCTGCGAAGACGGCACTGACGGGTGCGTCGAATTCGCGGGTGATGTCGATGTACGGCACGCCCTCAGGAGCCGTGATGCTGACGGGATTGGTGGTAGCCATGGCTAAGTCTCCTTCTGTGTGGTGCTGAGTAGGTGATCGAGCTTGCGGAACTGTTGTTCGTGGATCAGTCGATAGCGGTCGATCCAGGCGGTCAAAGCCTCGAGAGTTGCGGCGTTGAGATGTACCGGCCGCCTCTGGGCTTCGCGGCTGCGAGTGACCAAACCCGCGGCTTCGAGTACCTGAATATGTTTGGAGACGGCCTGTTTCGTGATCTCGAATGGCTCGGCCAACTCGTTGACCGTGTGGGGGCCGGTGCTCAGGCGGGCGATGATCCGCCGTCGTACCGGGTCGGCAAGCGCCATGAACGCTTTGTCGAGGCGCTCGTCTGCCCCTGGATCCACGATCACTTGTCAACCATCTCCTTTATCAACCAATCTGTTGATTACGATACGAGCCTAGGCGGAGGGTGTCAATGCTTCGAAACGGATTAGCGTGGAATTCATGAACGCTCTGATTCCTCGGCCACGAATGGAAGTGGCGCCAGGGGCGATTCTCGTTCCGGATTGGCTCAGCATCGAACACCAGCGCACCCTGGTGGCCGAGTGTCGACGGTGGGCGACCGCGCCCGTGCCGATGCGCTCGGCCGTCGTCCCTGGTGGGCGCAAGATGTCGGTGCAAACAGTCTGTCTCGGTTGGCACTGGCAGCCGTACAAATACACGCGCACCGCCGACGACGTGAACGGTGAACCGGTTGCCGCTGTGCCCGACTGGCTCGTTGGCCTCGGCCGTAGCGCAGTTGCCGCTGCCTATGATGATCCGACTGTGGGGGAGCGGTACACGCCGGACACTGCGCTGATCAATTTCTACGACGAGGGCGCTCGGATGGGCATGCACCAGGACAAGGACGAGCGCTGCGACGCTCCCGTCGTCTCACTGAGTGTCGGGCAGAGTTGTGTCTTTCGATTCGGGAATTCCGAGAACCGGAACAAGCCGTACACCGACGTCGAACTCCATTCGGGTGATCTCTTCGTCTTCGGTGGGGAGTCTCGGTTCGCGTATCACGGAGTGCCGAAAGTTATTGCGGGAAGTGCAAGTCCCGACATCGGTCTGCCGTCCGGGCGGCTGAACATCACCCTGCGGGATACCGGAATGTCGTGAGTCTCAGGCTGATTTCGGCCTCGCGAATCGAGGGGATCGGTGGGCAGCACTCGAAGAAGAAACGGGCATTCAATTTATCGACATCCCAGGTCATTCTGAAATAGCCACCAACTGTGGTCTTTAGCTAAGACATCAATCTACGTTGAATCCGTCCAATTGGTCTCGTTTCATGTCAAGATCAACTGACGACCTTTCAGGCTGAACGAGATGGAGATTCGATGCATTCGATCACACGAGCGGCCCTCATCGGTGCTGCCGCTCTTCCGTTGGCAATGGCTGCTCCCTCGCTGGCCTCAGCTTCCACAGCTGCCGACGTCACCTTCGCTTACAGTGCTTCCGGCTCGACCGTGAGCAACACCATCACCAACAATTCGGGTGGAGCTCTGCAATGCAGCACCTCGCTCGCGAACGCGCCCGGCGGAGTGCTGCCACCAATCGAAGCCACGATCGGTCCAGGACAGACGATCTACGAGAGCGGCGTGATCCCCACCGGTACAACAGTTCAGACGATCAACGATATCCCGGACGGCTCCTACGTCGTCCTGGCATCCTGCGGCAGCGTCGATGAACCGACGAGTATGTGGGTATCGGACTACCCAGGACTCGAGCCCTACCTGGCGATGTTCCCGTACACCACATACGCGGTGCAACAGGCATCCTGGGTGGTCTCACTGCCCAGCGCTGGTGCGCCCACATCAACCCCTGGCATGAACTTCGGGAGCTGACACCGGTAGTGGAACTGTGGATCGCCATCTGCCCGAGAGAATCGGTGTCGGGCGCGACCACTGCCGTCATTGTGCAGTCATTGTTTTCGTCCATCAGAGCTCGCACTGTTCGTCTGTAGTGACAGCGCAATAGGTCCTGTTCACTGCGCAGGATGATCCCGAATGAGAACTGAAGAGTTTGGGAGGCAGTTGTTCTGGCGAGAGCAACCTTTGTGTCATCAGTACAGTCTCGACCGAAACCAGTGATCGAGACTGATCATGTCTATCTTGTGCATGTCGAGACCCAGCTGGGCAGCAGCTTTCACTGCGTCGGCGCGGGGGATAGAGCTTTGGGGCAGAGTCCAATTGGTCTCCCGCGCATGATGCTCGAGAAGGTCGATGACTGCCCGCGGGACAGGTTCGTTGACGTGAAGTGTTGAGCCGTAGCGAAATTGTTGTTCTGTCGACAGTTTGTAGATAGATCGGGCGAGTAGGTTTACGTCGACTACTGACAGGATCGCGCTACCATTGTCGATGATCGAGTCGAGTCGAGAGACGATTCGCGTCAGTGTCGGCAGAAACCATCTGTCGCCGGGTCCGTACACGAGATGGGGCCGGACGACGAGGCCTCCGGCGTCGCGCACGAACTCCTCGGCGAGGGCGCGCGTGCGGCTGGCAGGTGAGAGGGGTTTGAGAGGTGCGCCGTTGACGGGCAGGTCTCGAAACGGGCCTGGCCCGTACACCGCGGCGGTGCTGACGTAGAGCAGCCGTTCGACGCCGACGGCGGCGGCGATCGACGCAACGTTTCGTATGCCGTGTTCGTTGACGTGAACGCACTGTTGTTCGTCGTCGCCCACGTACGACACGCAGCAAATGACGGTGGACGCCTGGCTCATAGCAACTCGTAGAGAGGCGCTTTCGTTGATGTCACCGATAGTGGCGGCAATTCCGTTGCGGCTGAGTTGTTTGGCTGCGCTGTCCGTGCGAACGAAACCGATTGCAGCGTCTCCGTTCCGGGAAACCAGCTGGTTCATCACTGCTGAGCCGATGAAACCAGTGGCCCCGAGTACCAGAGTCGTCACGGTGTGTCCGTGTCGAGGGCGTTGCTGCCGGGTCTTTCGACGTATCGTTGAGATTCATTCCGTCGGCAACGAGAGCTGGGTAGATCATGCAGGAGCGTGCGGTCCTCACGCGCCAGGCCGTCATTTTGGGTGCTGCGAAGAGCTTCGAGAAGTTCGGGTACTCCGCCAGCCTGGGCACGATCTTGCAACACGGGGGCGTGTCCAAGGGTGCGATGTATTTTCATTTCGCGTCGAAGGAGGAGCTTGCGCACGCGGTCATCGCAGCGCAGCACGGTATGGCGATGGAGGGTACCCGGCGGGTTGCTGCGCATTCCGACATCGCGGTCGAAACCCTGGTGCTCGTTTCGCAGGAGATGGCTCGGCAGCTTGTGACCGAGCCCATCGCGCGAGGTGGCATGCGGTTGACGATGGAGATCGGCAGTATTCAAGGTCCCATCGAACAGCCGTACCTCGATTGGATCGAGGCTATCAAGCAGGTGGCAACGCAAGCGGCCGAAGCCGGCGATATCGTCCCGGGCACCGATATCGACGCGTTGGCTCGATTTGTGGTGGGGTCGTTCACCGGAGTGCAGATTCTCTCGGAAATGCTTACGGGCAGAACCGATCTGTACGAGCGGTTGAGTCAGATGTGGAACTTGGTGCTGCCAACGATCGTCCGCGAGGACAAGTTGGCGCACGTCATGCAACTGGCGGCGCTTGCACCGAGAGAGTGGGAAGCACCGAGCGCTTGACGTGGAAGACGCGACGAGAAGAACGTGTTCGTTCCCTCTCATGATTGGTCCGCAACTGTAAGTTCAAGTTCCGCGGTGGTTTCCAGTTCTTGAGTGAACCGAACTCGGTGCACATGGCCTGACGCGTCAAGGGGGGTCGTTGACACCTCGCACGGCGTTTCCCATTCAGTGAACCTCGGAAAGACCGCCGAGAGTGAGGCGATCTTGGTTGCTGAGTTGCCGATGTGGAATCGGACCGCTTGTCGGGCGGCCTCGAAAAGAATCATTCCTGGGATGTGGTCGACGGGGTGGTCGAAAAGGGAGTGGTTGCGCGGATCGGGAGTGCAGAACATCGTGTGCCGAGCAGGATCAGTGCTGATGAGCACATCTCCATCGGTTAGGCGTCCGACTCGCTCCGATCCGACCACCGCGGTTCCGGAAGGAAGGATGCGCAGGCTCGGGCGGTGGTCTTCTCGTCCTTGCCGAATTCGACGGTATCCTTCAGGGCTGACTCCTCGCGCAACAGCTTTGCATCTGGCGACGTGCCGGTTGCCCTCTCTGAGGATCCCCGACACTTCGACCCCCGAGACCGCTCCGTCGCGATGAGTGAGGTTGTCCGCTGTCATCGAGAAACTCAACGGCTCCGCGACTGGTTGCACGTCGAGCGCATCCAACATCTCGAAGCTGAATGTTTCCATGAGGAACTTGTAGTGCAGTGGAATCTCGTATCGGGTGTGGCAGAGAAGCACCACTGCCTGTCGAAATGCTTCTGCCACCCCGAGTGGATCGTGTTGCTCGCTCGATACGTCGAATATCCGGTGCGAGACCGGGAGTTGCACAGCAACCTGGTACGCCGAGTCCGATTCGATCCGGTAGTCCGTCAAGAAAACCTCGGCAACAGCATGTCTGTGGACGAGATGCCGCGGCACTGTGCGTGTGTATTCCATTGATTGAATGCACCTTTCGATGTTCGCTCGTGTCTTCGGTGTCGTGTAGGAACCAATTTTCGACGTCCGGACACGTCGTCGAATCGTCAAAATTGACGATCTTTGCGAAGGTCGAGTTCGATCAGGGGTAGCACCCATCTCAACGAGTGTGTCTGGGGCACTTCCTGCTAGAAGCGTCCGATCCGAAGTTCCAGTGGGTGTCTACGTGCGTCGTGACCAGAGCGGCGGAGCATCGCGCATGCCTCCAGTTGGGAGTGCACCCCCAGTTTCTGCAGGATGCTTCGGACGTGGGCGCGAACCGTGGTCGGTGCGATGTGGGCGGTTCGAGCAATCGAGTCGACATTCGAACCGCCGTAGAGAAGACCCACGATCTCGAATTCGCGATCGGTGAGACTGCCGATTCGTGCGGATTCTTCGGTGCGCAACCGGATGCGTTGTACGAGCGAGGACTTCTCGTGTGCAGGTTGAGTGGAATTGGGGTTGAGTGCGGCCTGCAGCTCATCGAGCAGCGATGCGAACGGGAGTTGAGAGTTGAGCGCGGAGTGGGCGCCCGCAGCAAGTCCCCGAATCATGGAGCGGCCGCTACTGAGATCGCCGACCAGGACCGATCCCTCGAGTGCGGAAAGCTCCTTCACCTGCCAATCGACGCCCCCGCTGGGTAGGAGAACAAGCGCTCTACCGTGATCGCTGGTGTGGTGCCTTAACAGGCTCATGTCTGCGGTTTGTGGCGCGGAATAAGCCCCGGCGCTTATTCCGGCAGCGATTGCATTGGCGAACCCTCGATCGCTATGAGTGGTGTACACCGTGACTGTGCTGGAGTGTGTCATAGCGACTACATCACCGGCGGAGGTCCAGTCCGCCCGTTTTCCGCGTTGCGAATCCAAAACCGTTGGTTTCAGCGTGGTTTCGTCAGCGGGCTCGTTATCGGAGTGACCTCTTCACTGATGCGCACGAAGGGTGACAGCGATAGCGCAGTTGTCCGTCCGCCCATGGAGACTCGCGCGTCCGACACCTGATCGTGGACCTTCGAATTATGCTAGGGCGCTGAATATTTGGGCGATGAGTATCCCGCGTAGACGAGCCATTGGACGTTCCGTCGACGACGTGAACGACTCTCCAGTGGCTGGCGGCATTCAGTCGTCTCGATCGAGTTTCCGCGAGCCGGTGCGTCGCACTCTCAATGTTCTGTACCCAGTCGGGTCGAGATATTGACTGTTACCGGCAGTTGCACATACCCTGTACATTGGCGCTGACCTTAGGGAACCCGGCCTGAACCGGCCGATCGTTCTCGGCCACTGCCGACGCCAGATGTAGCTTCGCGACGACCTACGAAACGAGTTTCCTCCATGACAAAGCATGTCGACGTACTGATCATCGGCGCTGGCTTGTCCGGAATCGGCGCGGCTTGCCACCTCATTCGTGAGAAGACCGGAAGCACTTACGCGATCCTCGAGCGTCGCGAGAACATCGGTGGCACCTGGGACCTGTTCAAGTACCCGGGCATCCGTTCGGACTCCGACATGCTCACCTTCGGATTCGGTTTCCGTCCTTGGATCGGCACCAAAGTGCTCGCAGACGGCGCCAGTATCCGTGACTACGTCGAGGAAACCGCCAAGGAATACGGCGTCACCGACCACATCAACTTCGGCCGCAAGGTCGTGTCTATGGACTTCGACCGTACCGCCGCGCAGTGGTCCGTGACCGTCCTGGTCGAGTCGACGGGGGAGACCGAGACGTGGACCGCGAACGTCCTCGTCGGCGCCTGTGGTTACTACAACTACGACAAGGGCTACCGCCCCGCCTTCCCCGGTGAGGACGACTTCCGCGGTCAGATCGTGCACCCGCAGCACTGGCCGGAGGATCTCGATTACACCGGAAAGAAGGTAGTGGTCATCGGTTCCGGCGCCACCGCGATCACGCTGATCCCGTCGATGGCCCCCACCGCCGGTCACGTCACCATGCTGCAGCGCTCGCCCACGTGGATCCAGGCGCTTCCGTCCGAGGACCCTGTTGCCAAGGGTCTCAAGCTCGCACGCGTTCCCGACCAGATTGCTTACAAGATTGGTCGAGCCCGCAATATCGCACTGCAACGCGCCAGCTTTCAGCTTTCTCGCACCAACCCGAAGCTGGCCAAGAAGCTGTTCCTCGCCCAGATCCGCCTGCAGCTCGGCAAGAACGTGGACCTGCGTCACTTCACTCCCAGCTACAACCCGTGGGATCAGCGCCTGTGCGTGGTTCCCAACGGGGACCTGTTCAAGGTGCTCAAGAGCGGCAAGGCCGACATCGTCACCGACCGTATCGCCACGTTCACCGAGAAGGGCATCGTGACCGAGTCGGGCCGCGAAATCGAGGCCGACGTCATCGTCACGGCGACCGGCTTGAACGTACAGATTCTGGGCGGCGCAACCATGAGCATCGACGGCGAGCCGGTCAAGCTCAACGAGACTGTGGCCTACAAGAGCGTGCTCTACTCCGACATCCCGAACTTCCTGATGATCCTCGGCTACACCAACGCGTCGTGGACGCTCAAGGCTGACCTGGCCGCGTCCTATCTGTGTCGCGTGCTCAAGATCATGCGCGATCGCAGCTACACGACTTTCGAGGTTCACGCCGAACCCGAGGACTTCGCCGAAGAATCTCTCATGGGCGGAGCCCTGACCTCGGGCTACATCCAGCGCGGCGACGGAGAAATGCCGCGTCAGGGTGCCCGCGGCGCGTGGAAAGTGGTCAACAATTACTACCGCGACCGCAAGCTGATGCACGACGCCGAGATCGAAGACGGTGTGCTGCAGTTCAGCAAGGTCGATATTGCTGTCGTGCCTGATAGCAAGGTCGCCAGCGCATAGTCGACTCCACCTGAGGCGAACCGGTCGCACCACCCAGACGTCGGTCCGACGTCTGGGAAGGCTGAACGTGACGCTGCGAGATATCGGTATGGCGTGACTGCTCAGGCTGATTCTGTCCGCTTGACCCGCACGTTATGCACAACCATCGGGACAGTTATTGCCAAGACCATCGCTATCACGAACACCGATATGAAAACCCAAGGACGTTCTGTATCGGATGCCCGGACGGTCAACACCGCTCCACTCGTAAGCAGGGGCATCCCTGCTGCCGCGAGTAGATCGACGTGCCGCGGGGCGACAGGAGGTCCGGCGAAGTATGGAACTCGAACCCCGGAGTTCTCTCGAAGCATCCGTCGCTCCGACATCGCGTAAGTGCTCGCGCCGACTGCGAAAATGACCAGTCCCAGTACGACAAGACCAATTCCCGTTCGGGTGGTGAGTGCGGCAAACATGAACACCGATGTCACTGCCGGATAGAGCACCACCAGCTTCCAGAGTGGAGTCTTGGTCCGCGTGTCGACTGCAACACTGACCGGGCGCATCGGTTCGAGAGGCTCCATCAGCTCAGCGTGCCATGCGCCGCTCGAGAAACAAACTGTCTGTGCCGTTTCTGGAAGACTCCGGCTGCCTGGCCTGGATGTCGGGACCCCTCACTACGATTCTCGTCGTGACCGATTACGACGATCTCGACATGTTCGGTGGCCTCGACGCCTCCTCCCTGCCGCTCCGCCAGCAGCAGATTCTGATGACCATCCGGGATCTCGTGGCTGCCAACGGGTGCACACCGAGCACGCGGCAGATCGGAGACTCGGTTGGTCTGCGCTCGACGTCGACGGTATCCAAGCACCTCAAGAGCCTCGAAGAAAAGGGCTTCCTCCGTAGGGGAGCGGCCATGGCTCGGCAGTTGGACGTGCGGCCGTTCCTCGTGGGAGCGAAGGAACAGTCGTCGTCGAACACCGTGACGGTTCCGGTCGTCGGTGACATTGCGGCCGGCGCGCCGATCCTCGCGGAGGAGCACGCCGACGAGGTGCTGGCGCTTCCTCGCGAGCTCGTGGGCTCCGGCACGGTGTTCGGACTTCGGGTGCGCGGTGAGTCGATGGTCGACGCAGCAATCTGCGATGGCGACGTCGTCGTGGTGCGGCGCCAGGACGAGGCCCATTCCGGCGAGATCGTCGCCGCGATGATCGACGGCGAGGCCACCGTGAAGGTGCTCCGGCGCCGCGACGGTCACGTGTACCTCGAGCCTCGTAATCCCGCATACAGCGTCATCGACGGCGATCGCGCGGCCATCTTGGGCAAGGTTGTTTCGGTGATGCGACGTATCTGAGTGGTGTCCGGTCTCAGCGATGGTTGGCGCGGGGACCGTTGTATTCCTCATCGGTGACTTTGTCGCCCCATGTAGTTTCGGTGCTTCCGTCGCCGGGTCCTTCCCACAGCGCAAGGTGGGTCATGAAACGGTCGGGTGCCGCGCCGTGCCAGTGTTCCTCTCCTGCCGGGGTATAGATGGTCTCGCCCGGGTGAACTTCGACGATCTCGCCGCCGCGAGCTTGAACCAGCGCGGTCCCGGAGACGATGTGGAGGGTCTGCCCGAGGACATGGGAATGCCAGTCGGTTCGCGCACAAGGTGCAAAGCGAACCATGTTGGCGCGCATCCTCGACGGCTCCTGGCCGGCGTAGATGACGTCCCACCAGACGTCGCCGGTGAACCAGTCGCTGGGTGCTTTGCTGGTGGGCTGGGGCTTCAAGAGTTCCATGAGGTCTCCTCGGAATCGAAAGGGGCGGTTCAGTTCTGCGTCAGCGGAACAAGTCGAATGGTGTTGGGTGCGGCGGCGCGGCCGGTGACGGAGCCGACGATCTGCGGGCCGTAGCGGTCGTACTTGGTGTGGTAGGCGGAGTCGATCGCCGAGTGCGCATCCGGTGCGGCGGACTCGAACACCACGTCCCGCTCAATTCCTCCTGCGCGGATTCGGCCCCTTCCACTTGCCGTTGCTCGGACGAACCACGGGTTGTCGGTTCCGTATGCCGAGCGCACGTACAGTTGGTTGTCGGCACGGACGACCCAAATCGTGACGCACGGCCTTGCGGTGCCGTCGCGGCGGTTAGAGGAGATCTGCAATTCCTCGGCACCACCGATCTTGGTCAGTTCAGCCTCGGTCCACGAGTGCGACATCTCGGCTTCCTTTCTCCTGTTCGAATTGCTTTGTGGTACTTCGCGTTCTCGTAGCCGGGACGATCAGTGCGAGGACGATGACGAGACAAGCGGCCAGCAGGGCGGTGCCTGCGGTGAGAGCCGTTGATACGTGATCGGTGAGTGCCGTTGTAGCGTCGTCGGCAGAGGCTCCGGCGCCCGCGGAAACTGCGACGAGGATGCCGAGTCCGAGAGCACTGCCCAGTTGGTGTGCAGTGTTGACCAATCCTGATGCGGCACCGGCATCCTCGGCCTCTACCCCGGAGATACCGGCAGAAGTCAGCGGAGCGAAAGCCAACCCCTGCCCGGCGCCGATCAATATCATCGGAAGTGCTATCGCAGTGAGATACGTGCTACCGGGATGGACCAGACTGAGCCACGCCATCCCGGCGAGGGTGACGGCAATGCCAACCGACAGAATTGCGGAATTTCCGAATCGTGGTGTCAGTCGCGGAATCAGCATCGCCACAGCAAAATTGACGATCGTCATCGGGAAGAAGGCGATGCCAGCTTGGAACGCGCTGAAGCCCATGACGCCTTGGAGTAGCTGAGTCGTGAAGTAGAAAAATCCGATCATGGCACCCAGATAGAGCATTCGGGCGGCGTACGCCCCGGATCGCTCCCGGCTGCGGAACAACCGCAGTGGCATGATCGGCTGCTCCGCTCTAGCTTCGTTGAGGAAGAGCAAGGTCAGTAGTATCGCCCCGGCCGCCAGTGTCGCAACAGTGATCGGTGAGGTCCACCCCGCTTCGGCCGAGTCGACGGTGCCGAAGACGAGTGCGGTCATGCCGAGTGTGGCGAGAACAGCGCCCGCCACATCGAAACGTCCGGAGTTGGGTTCGGTTTCCGGAATGAACCGGGGAGCGAGCGCGATCATCGCGATTCCGATCGGAACGTTGATGAAAAAGCCTGCGCGCCATGACACCCAGTCGGCAAGGGCGCCGCCGATCACGAGGCCGAGGCTGGCGCCTATTCCCGCCGCAGCGCCGTACCAGGCAACAGCGCGCGTTCGCTCCGGGCCGGGCGGGAAACTGGCAGTCAGCAGTGACAGCGACGCCGGGGCCACCACTGCGGCTCCGACGCCTTGGAGAGCGCGCGCCGCGATGAGCCACCAGCCGTTCGGCGCGACCCCGACGAGAAACGACGCAATCGCGAAAATTGCGAGACCGGAGACGAATACGCGACGACGGCCGAAGATATCCCCGAGACGAGCGCCCAGCAGGAGAAGGCCGCCGAACACCAGGGTGTAGGCGTCCTGGACCCAGGACAGCCCGGTTGCCGAGTAACCCATGCTGCTTTGGATGCTGGGTAGCCCGGTGAAGATGATCGAATTGTCTAGCAGGATCATGAAATAGCTGATCAGAATGATCGCCAGGATCGCGGTGGAATTGATGCGACCGGCAACGGGACGGTTGGCAGTGTGGGTCACGCGCTTCTTCTTCGCAAGTGGTGGACGTTCGCAAGTGGTGGATTACGGGCGGACGAGGACCTTCAACGATTCACGGGAGTCCATGGCTCGATAGCCTTCCGCTACGTCGTCGAGCCCGACGGTGTGGTCGAAGACCTTGCCCGGCTCGATCTTTCCGTCGAGCACATCCGGCATCAGCTCTTCGATGTACGCGCGCACCGGAGCCGGTCCACCGGTGAGCGTGATGTTGGGTCCGAAGAGCGTCCCGAATCCGATTGGGGCTTCTTCGTATTGGGGTACTCCGACTCGGCTGATGACGCCGCCCGGTCGGACAACTCCGAGTGACTGCTCGTAGGCAGGCATGTGACCTACCGCTTCGAGGACGACATGAGTGCCGTCGCCTCCGGTCAGTTCGCGGACTTTCTCGATGCCCTCGTCCCCACGTTCGGCAACTACATCGGTGGCTCCGAACTCGAGGCCGAGGTCCGTGCGGGTCTTGTGGCGCCCCATGAGGATGATGCGCTCGGCGCCGAGGCGTTTGGCGGAGAGCACTGCCATCAGCCCCACGGCTCCATCGCCGATGACCGTGACCGTCGTGCGTTCGTTGACGCCACCCTTGACCGCCGCGTGATAGCCGGTGCCGAAGACGTCGGAGAGCGTGAGCAGTGACGGCAGGAGTTCGGAGTCCTCACCGACCGGCGCCTTGACCAGGGTGCCGTCTGCCAACGGCACTCGGATGGCCTCCGCCTGCCCGCCTCCGATCCCGTTTCCGGCCCAGAAGCCGCCGTGGCGGCAAGACGTCTGCAAGCCTTCGCGGCAGAAGTCGCACGTCCCGTCGGACCAGGCGAAGGGGGCGATGACGAAGTCGCCCTTCTTCAACGTGGACACCTCGCGACCGGTCTCTTCGACCACTCCGACAAATTCGTGGCCCATCGGGGAACCACCGGGTGTTGCCGGCATGTTGTGGTAAGGGTGCAGGTCAGAGCCGCAAACGCAGGCCCTGACGACCCGCACGATCGCGTCCGTCGGCTGCTGCAGTACCGGATCGGGCACGGTCTCGACCCGAACGTCTCCGGCGCCGTACATGATGGTTGCTCGCATGGTGTCCCCTCTTGCTTCTGGTGTCGCGTGCTTGGAAGTCGACGTTTCTGCGTGAACCGGTCGACTGCAATCAGTCAACGCGGCGCCTCGCGAGCGCGGGAGTGTCTGTTGTTCCAGGTAACGGCAGTACCTCCCTCGGTCTTCGCCGCTCGAGTAACGTGAACTGCATGGACAACCGAGCCGAGATCCGCGAATTCCTCAGCTCCCGTCGTGCTCGCATCACACCCGAGCAGGCAGGGCTCCCGGCTTACGGCGGAAACCGTCGCGTCAAGGGGTTGCGCCGTGAGGAAGTCGCTCTGCTCGCCGGTGTGAGCATCGACTACTACGTGCGCATGGAACGCGGAAATCTGGCGGGAGCGTCGGACTCGGTACTCGAAAGCCTTTCCCGGGCATTGCAACTCGACGAAGCCGAAACTGCCCATTTGTACGACCTCGCGAAGTCCGCCAGTGCAGGCGCACCGAGTAGAAAGCGCCCCGCCCCCAAGGGCGTGAGCCCGGCGATTCAGCAGATACTCGACGCCATCACCGACGCGCCGGCGTGGGTACGCAATGCCAGGCACGACATGCTGGCGGCCAATCGCATGGCGCGCGCGTTGTATTCGCCAGTCTTGGCTGATCCGCGTAGGCCGGCGAACAACGCCCGCTTCGTGTACCTGGACCCGGCGTCGCAGGACTTCTTCGTAGATTGGGAGCGCGCGGCAGACGACATCGCCGCGATGCTCCGTTCGGAAGCGGGGCGCAATCCCCATGACAAGGCGCTGACCGAGCTCATCGGTGAACTTGCCACTCGCAGTGAGGTATTCCGCACCCGGTGGGCGAAACACAATGTGCGCTTTCATCGGACGGGATTCAAGAAGGTTCGTCACCCCGTCGTCGGCGACCTGGAGCTGAACTTCGAGGCGATGGAACTGCCGTCCAATCCCGGGCTGACACTGCTGGTCTACACCGCGGCGCCGGGGACGCCCACGGCTGACGCACTCAAACTCTTGGCGAGTTGGGCGGCAACCCAGGATCAGTTGGATCCGGCGAACGACAGCGAAGCGGCGCTCTGAGTTCGGTCGGCAAGTAGACCTGTCGATCAGCTCAGATGCGTTACCGCCCAGGCCACCTGGTCTCCACCCCGTCGCTTGGCTCGATACATCGCGTTGTCGGCGTCGGCAAGTATCCGATCGATGGTTCCTGAAGCGTCCGGGATTGTCGAGGACAGCCACACGCTGGCTCCGACGCTCACGGAAATCGACTGCCGACCGGCGGGCCGCGATATCGAATTGTGAATGTCGACCACGGTTTGTTCGATGCGACGTGGCTCCACGGGCATGAGAATCACGAACTCGTCGCCGCCTGTCCGGGCAACCAGCCCGACCTCTCCGACCGCTGAGTTCAGACGCCGACCGACTGTCACCAGCATCCGATCACCTTCTGCGTGACCCAGTTTGTCGTTGACGCTCTTGAACGAATCGACATCGATCACCACCGCGAGGACAACGTGTCCTTGGAGTTCGCCGACACCGAACAGTTGTTGCCAGACGTTGTGCAGCCCACGTCGGTTCAGAGCAGCGGTGAGTGGATCGCGCCAAGAGTGTCGTGCATCGTCGGTCAGGTACAAGACGAGGAAATGCACGGTCATCGCGGCGGACGCGATAACACACCCGATGACGAATCCAGTGGACACCGACAGCGAAGAATCGGTATCCGGATCGGTTACAGCGCGAATTGTCAGTAGGGCAACGACGAACAGCGCGCCGACGATCTGTGCCGTGACTATTCGAGGGCTGTGGAATACCGACGAATAGTTCGCGACGACCACGAACAGAACGGCGCCGGTCAACGCCAGGAAGCTCGAATGGATTCCGGCGAGAAGTATCAAGGACAAGCAGATATTGGTGAGCGAAATGAAACGAACGGATTGGTGGTGGCTCGGCCAAGACCGTCCGAGTGACCAGCGAATCATGCAGTAGAGCGCGATCATGCATGCTGTGCCCGCCGCGAGCCGTTCAGGGAGGTCGGTTGCGCCACCCTTCACGAATTGAGCCAGTACGGCGAGTGCCACGAACACAGCGCACCAAAAGGTGACGACCACTCTGGCTGTCCCCAACATCGATCGAGCAGCCAGAAACCGAGGGAACCATTCACCGTCGTACGCAAGAGACCACCAGCGACGCAACAGTCCAGTTGTTTGACGAATGTTCTGCCCCAACCCCGCAGCGCCACTGACTCCCATGAAACCCCCTCCGAGATCTTGCGAAAATTCCCGGAAGATTCTTCGTCAAGATTTGATCCCCGAACAAGGTACCCGATAGTTGAACGATGGATTGATGCCTCGTGAGGTGTGGGCCGCTCTAAGGTGCGATCGGTGTGGTCAGGATCTTTCTGAGTGCCGGAAGATCCAGGGTTGCAGCAAGATCTGCAATCGTGACTCCCGACAGCGATGCGCGCCAGGCTTTTTCGGCGTCGGCCATGACTTTGGCAATTCCGCAGGCGGAACGGCACTGCTCCGGTGGAGCGGCGAGGATTCCTTGCTGTCGAATCTCCGTGCACCGGAACGCAGGTTCGGTGCCGTCAACGGCCTGGACGACGTCGAGAACGGTGATTTTCTCGGGAGCCCGGGTGAGGACGTACCCACCGTCTCGGCCCTCGGTCGGATTGACCAGACCAGCGTGCGCGAGCGCTCGCAGGTGCTTCGCCAGGTATGTCTTCGACACCCCGTGAAGTTCGGCGAGTCTGGCTGTGGGTACCGGCCCCTCGGCCTGGCTGAGAACCACACAGCAGTGGAGTGACCACTCCACGCCTCCGGAAAGCTTCATGGTTGAACTCTATCGACGTGGTGGAACGTGATGCGGGCCGGACGTCGCTCGAGTGGTCGACGTCAGGCCTTCTCGGCAAGCCACGCGTCGTACGTTGTCGGCGCGATCCATGCGTCGGCGCCGGGTGTCGGGGTGAGTGCCGAGTTGTCGAGTTTCGCACCGAAGTACCCGGCCTCGGGGTCGGAGATCACCGAGCGCTTGTCGCCGGTGACGACGAACAGGCGCCGGACCAGTTCGTCGATGCCCAGTGGTTCGGGCCCGGCGATCTCGACCGTGCCGTTACGCGGCGCACCGGTCACTACCTCGGCGACGTGAGAAACGACGTCCCGTGATGCGATGGGCTGCAGATGTGCCTGTGTTGCATGGACCGTGCCGTCGGTGGTTCCGGCGTCGGCGATTCCGGCGACGAACTCGAAGAACTGGGTCGATCGGACGATCGTGTATGGGGTCGGGCCGGCTTTGACCAGGTCTTCCTGGGCGATTTTGGCTCGCATGTACCCGGAATCGGGCAGTCGATCGGCGCCGACGATGGACAGGATGACGTGGTGACCGACGCCCGCCTTCTCTTCTGCGGCGAGGATATGGCTGGTTCCGTCACGGAAGAAGGCCAAGACGTCTTCGTCCGACCACGACGGAGAATTGGTCAGATCCACGACGACGTCGGCACCATCGACTGCTTCGGCGATTCCTGCGCCGGTGGTGATGTCGATCCCGTCTGCCCGACCGAGCGCCTTCACGTCGTGCCCGGCGTCAGCGAGCTCGGCGGCGACCTGGCTTCCGATCAGTCCGCTTCCGAAAATGACGATCTTCATGATTTTCTCCTTTACTCGGATAAGTCGTGTCCAAGTATACTCGGACACAACTTATCCAAGTCAAGGGTGTCTGATCAGCCGAAGAGTTCGGCTGCGAGTGCTTCGTAGGTCGCGAGCGGATCACCCTCGGCGGGAAGTGCTTGGATCGCAACGTGATCGGCACCTGCCGCGACATGCTCCCGAAGTCGATCCGCGATGGACTTCGCGGTACCGCGCGCAACCAGAGCGTCGATGACGCGATCGTTTCCTTCGTTCGCCAACTCTTCGGGCGCAAAACCGAGGCGCTCGAGATTGCTCGTGTAGTTGCGCAGATACAGATACGGGTTGGCGACGGCGGGGCGACTGATTGCTCTGGCCTTCTCCGGATCGGTTTCCAGAACAACCTTGTGCTCAGGGGCAAGAATCTTCGAAGGGCCGAGGATTTCACGAGCTTCGGCGGTGTGTTCGGGGATGGTCAGGTACGGATGCGCGCCGGCAGCGCGATCTGCGGACAGTTTCAACACCTTCGGTCCCAGTGCGGCGAGGACGCGCCGCGATTCCGGGACCTGGGCCTCGTCGAGTTCGTCGAGGTACGACACGAGCGAGGCGTACGGCTTGGTGTAGTCGCCGGTCGCCTCCGGATGTCCGACGCCTACGCCGAGGAGGAATCGCCCCGGATGCGCGGCTTCGAGTCGGTGATAGGACTCCGCCACCTCGGCTGCAGGTGAGGACCAGATGTTGACGATTCCGGTCGCCACGGTGATGTGCTCGGTCGCGTCGAGAAGTTTCTCGGCGATCCGTAGATCGGCGCGTGGTGAGCCGCCGATCCAGATGGTGCCGAAACCGAGTTTCTCGATCGCTGTTCCCAGTTCGGGCGGCAAACCAGCCGCTCCTCGCCAGATTCCGTAGGTGCCCAGGTCAGGTGTTTTCGTAGTCTCCGTCACAGCGGGTGCAACTCGGCTGCTGCCGGGATCTATTCCTTCCGTCGTCATTTGCCCGGCGCGCGGTAGTCGGTCGGTCGCTTGACTGCCTCGTCGATCTGCTCCGGCGTGAGCAGCGTGATCGACTCCGAGCGTGCTGCACCTGCCGCAGCCGTGCGAATGCTCAATGCGGCTGCCGCGACGTCGTCCGGCAGGTTGCCGATGACGAACATGTCGTGACCGCCCAGCGCGAAGTGGCAGGATTCGACTGTGCCACCGATGCTTTCGACCATTCGCGTTATCGCGTCGCGCCGCGCAGTGCCTCCCTCCTGCTGTAGACCGGCGGCGCCGGAGGGTGAGTACGTCACTTGCCAGAGGTATTTCGGCATTTCCACTCCTTGCTCGGGATGGGTACTTCGATCGTGTACCCGTAGGGCGCTCGGTGGCAATGGGTAGGGGACAATCACGGCATGGTTGGAACTCCGGTGATCGTGACTATCGTGTCCGTGTGTGTGGGTTTTGTGATCTTCATGCTGGCTGCCAGTGGTGCACGCGGAAAGTGGGACCGTCGCCTCGTGATCGCGTTGTTCGTCGGCGCGGTGGTGTGCCTGACCGTCGTACCGGTATCCGTCGCGCTCAGTGCCGGAGTTTGAAACACGGAGTGTCAAAACGCTCGAGTGCCGCTTAGTCTGAATCGATGGCAGATATTCGGGTAGGTATCTCCGGGTGGACGTATCCCGCGTGGCGCGGAGATTTCTATCCGAAAGGTCTTGCTCACCGCAAAGAATTATCTTATGCCGCAGAGAGATTGACGTCGATCGAGATCAACGGCTCGTTCTATGCGCTGCAGAAGCCGGAAAGCTACACCAAATGGCGCAGTGAAACTCCCGAAGATTTTGTGTTCGCGATCAAGGGTGGCCGGTACATCACGCACATGAAACGACTGCTCGACGCCCGTGACGGACTCGCCAACTTTTTCGCCGCCGGAACACTCGCCCTCGGCCCCAAACTCGGACCGATCCTGTGGCAGCTACCTCCGACGCTGCAGTTCGAACCGCAGCGGTTGACCGACTTCTTCGACGGTCTTCCCCGCACCACCCAGGCGGCAGCCGATCTGGCAGCACAGCACGACGACAAGCTCACCGAAGACCGAGTGTTCGCCCAGACCGAGAGGGACGTGCCGATTCGCTACGCGGTGGAAGCGCGGCACGCCAGCTTCGAGACCGACGAAGCCGTGGACCTGATGCGCGAGCACTCCATCGGTTTTGTCGTCGCAGACACCGCCGGCAGATATCCCCGCATCACCACTCCGACTACCGATTTTGTCTACGTGCGGATGCACGGGGACAAGGAACTGTATGCGAGTGGGTACACCGACGAAGCTCTGGACAAGTGGTCCAAGCGCTTTCGGGATTGGATGGACGAAGGCCTCGACGTGTACGTCTACTTCGACAACGACATGAAAGGCTTTGCGCCGCACAACGCAATGTCCTTGTTGGAGCGGCTGCGCTGACGGATCGCCTGGCCTGTCGGTGGGATGTGGAAGGCTTCCGCATGAACGCGAGGACCGAGGAGATACCACGATGACGCCAGACCAGCGGACGCCGGAACAGAGCTGGCCGACGCATTGGCCGAAGGTCGCCCGTGACATCGCCGATGCCACGGCCGACGCACTCGCCGCGGTGCGGGCGGCAAATCGTGACGGACTGCTCGTGGCTGTCGAGGAACTGCGCGGGCTCTCGTTCGAGCAGGTCAGCTCGGTTCACGCGGCGATCGTGCGCGAATTGCTCGAGGACACGCATCCGGACGGCTTGTCCAGCGAGGACGTGCAGGATGCGCTCACTGTTTGCGCCAAGTCCACAATCGTGTGGCTGCCGGATCTGGACGTGCAGGCGCTCGCTGCGGTCTACACCGGGGCGCTCGGGATTTCGGATTTGGAGGACGATTCGTTCCGCATCGGGCACGGCGCGTACCTGCGTTCGGCGGTTCTGGTCATCGGAAGTCTGTCGACCGGAGTGAAGAAAGCTCAGAGCGCGTACATCATTCGTGCAATCGACGAAATCGCACGTGCTCAGACCATCGAGATGCCCTGAGCGTCAGCTCGTAAATCGAATTAGGCTGAGGTCATGTCCAAGATCGCCAGCGCAGATCGTGTTTCGTTTGCCGAACTCCTCGAGTTCATCAGGCCGCGCCATCGGGCCACGCTCGTCACGGTGAAGAAATCCGGCGAGTTGCAGATCTCTCCGGTGACGTGCGGAGTCGACGACGAGGGCCGGATCGTCATCTCCACGTACCCGGAACGGGCCAAGGCCGCGAATGTTCGCCGCACCCCGGCGGTGTCTCTGTGTATCCACTCCGACGAGTGGAACGGTCCGTACGTCCAGGTGAACGGAACCGCGGAGTTGATCGACCTCCCGGACTCGGTGGAACCGTTGGTCGACTACTACCGATCCATCGCCGGTGATCATCCCGACTGGGACGAGTACCGCGAAGCCATGCGCAAGCAGGGTAAGAGCCTGATCCGCGTCACCGTCGACTCCTGGGGTCCGATCGCAACAGGCGGGTTTCCGCCCGGACGCTGACGCTATCGAGCAGGTGGCGAGAGTTCGATTACGTGCGCATCTCTGGCGGCCAGCGGTTCTTTGCAGTGTGCGCACACAACTTGGGCGTGCAGGATCTCACCGCAACGATGCTCGACGACGGTAGGCGGCGGACCCGTCGTCGCAAAGGTATCTCCCCATTCCATGAGTGCCATCAGGATCGGGTAGAGCGCCTTCCCTGATTCGGTGGCGACGTATTCGTAGCGCGGTGGATGGTCTTCGTAGCGACGCTTCGTGAGGACGTCGGCCTCGACGAGGGTGCGCAGACGCGCGGCGAGGATGTCGCGGCTCGCACCCGTGCCCGCGGCGATCTCGTCGAACCGTCGTTGCCCGAGGACGATTTCTCGGAGCACCAACAGTGACCACTTCTCGCCGACGACCTCCAAGGCGTTGGCGATGGAGCAGTTGCGTCCTTTTGTCGCCGTCATCTCTGGGGCCCCTGTTAGTTGGAAAAGTTAGTTGGGAATTCCAACTTAGCACTTGACGGTATGTATTCGAGGGCGGAAGGTAGGTCGAGAAATCCAACGGAGCAGATGAGGGGTCGTCATGACGGAATTGAATCTCGAGGCAGCAAGCGGATTTGTCAGCGCTGCCGGATTGCAACTGGACGAGGTGTCCGGCACGAAGGTCGTCGGGCACATCGATCTGTCCGAGGCGCATCACACTCCGTGGGGTGTAGTTCACGGCGGTGTCTACACGACCGCCGTCGAGTCGGCCGCGAGTATCGGAGCCAGCACTGCAGTGGCGGATCGTGGCGAATTCGCCGTCGGCGTCCACAACGGAACGGATTTCCTGCGGGCGCGTACGGGTGGGCGCGTGGACGTCGTGGCTGTGCCGATTCAGCAGGGACGCGTTCAGCAGTTGTGGTCGGTGGTCATCACCGATCCGGAATCGGGCAAAGAGGTGGCTCGCGGTCAGGTGCGATTGCAGAACGTACCGCTGCCGAAGTAGGTCAGTCCCAGATTCCAGAGTCGATGTTGCGTGAGATTCGTTTGAGCAGTGCCGTCAACTGGGCGCGTTCGTCCTCGTCGAGTCCGGTCAGTACTTGACGGTCTCGCTCGACGCGTCGGGGAAACTCTGCCTCGACCAATGCGCGACCGGCATCGGTGAGTTGAAGCAGAACCACCCGTCCGTCGTGTTCGAAACGCTGACGCTCGACAAAGCCCAGCTTGGCCAGACGGTCTGCGTGTTTTGTGGTGGCGGCGCCGCTGACCATCGTGACGGCGGTGACTTCGCTCGCTCGCAGGGGGCGGTCACTGCGAGCGAGTGCACTCATCACGTCGAATTCGGCGCGAGAGACCCCGCTGGACGCCAGGGCGCGGTCGAGCTGGTGAAGAGACTGAGCGTTGATGCGGGCGATCCGGCCCATAACTTCGACGGGGGCGGTGTCGAACTCCGGGTAGGCGCGCTTCCATTCGCGACGGACTTTGTCGATGAAGTCGTCTTCGGATCTGTCAGTCGCACCCATGGCCCCATCTTAGCGACAGAATTCACATTACTTCACAAGTAATTTACTGGTGAAATAAATGTATGCTGAGTCGGTGACCCGAACCGAAACCGCAGCCAGGACGCCCAGCCGTCTCACTCATTCGAGTGAGGCCATTGCACATACGGTCTCCGGGGCGACGTGGCGAGCGGCTTTTCGCGTCGGATCCGCCGACGCGACCATCGCCCCCGCGATCAGGGTCGGGCTCGCCACCGCCGTAGTCCTCGTGGTCGGCGGACTGCTCGGGCATCGGGAGTTGGCCGGCTTCGCGGCCTTGGGCGCGCTGTGCGCCGCGTTCGGTAGGTACGAGCCGTATCCCCGGTTGGCGGGCAAGCTGGCGATGGTCGGTGCCGCATTGGTGGTGTCCATCGCTTTCGGCAGCGCAATGGGTGTTGTGGGCGTTCCGATGTGGTTGCAGATCGGCATCCTGTCGTTGCTGGCCGGTGCGTCGTACTGCTTCATGTCGGGCTTCCGGATCACCGGACCAGGGCCCGTCATCCTCGTCTTCGCGGCGACCGGTGCAGCCGGATATGCCTCCAGTGTCGATGATCTGGCGAGGCTGGTGACTGCCGGTGCGCTCGGAGTTGTGGTCGGTTGGGTGGCCGCGATGCTCCCAGCGCTCGTACTGCCGATGGGGCCTGCCCGTCTGGCAGTTGCTCGTGCAGTCTCCGCGGTGGGGCGTCTCGAACAGTCCGGCACAGACGCAGTGGAACCGGCGCTCGGATCGATTGCCAACGCCCGCTTGGTCATTGCGTCGAGCGGTCGGATCAAGTCGACCGTCGATCACGGACGCGAACTGGTCGCGGTGCTCGACGAAGCAGAAGCGGCAGTACAGCAATGGCAGTTGCACGGCGACGCGACTTTGATCCGGAGTATTGCTCAGCACGAGAAGGAGCTTCGGAAGCTCAAGCGCTCCAGCATGATCGAACACGACCTCGCGCCGGCGCCCACGCTTGCCGCCCCCGAGGGCTATTTTCTCGAAGGATTGCGCCGACTGTATTCGCGCCCGGTGCGGATGAATGCTCTCCGCATTGTGGCGGCCTCGGCTCTGGCCGGTTGGCTCGCGGCAGGAGCCGGGTTGGAGCATCCGCTGTGGGCGTCGATGGGTGCCATCGCCGCGATGCAGGGACTGAACTACAAGCAGACCGTCCAGCGCGGGATTCAGCGGTTGGTGGGAAATGTCGGTGGCGCCGTCGTGGCCGCTGGGCTCATCGCTTTGACACTCGGCTACTGGCAAGCCGTTGCCGTGATCGTGATTCTGCAGACTGCTGCGGAGCTGCTCGTGATCAAGAACTATGCGCTGACGTCACTCGCCGTCACTCCGATGGCACTGCTTCTCATCGGTTTCAGTGCCCCGATCGGGACCGAAGCGGCAGTGGCTCGCGTCGCAGACACTCTCATCGGCGTGGTGATCGGTATCGTCGTCGCCGCTGTCACGATCAGTCGATCGGATCGCCACCACGTCACCGTGTAACCGGTACTGCTGTGCTTCCGGTACTGCTGTGCTTCCGGTACTGCTCTGTTTCCGGTACTGCGTAGGCTCCTGCAGGTGGAGGACAGCACGCCGATCGACGGCCGGAAACTGCGTTACCAGCATCGCCGTGCCGAATTGCTCGCGCAGGTAACCGCGTATGTCACGGCGAACGGCGTCGGTGAACTGTCCATGCGGCCGTTGGCCAAGGACCTGGGGATCAGCCATGCGACACTCATCCACCATTTCGGTTCGAAGGAACAACTACTCACTGAAGTAGTCGCCACCCTGCGAGACAGCTCTTCTCTCGACATCTCTTCCGGGACCGACATCGTCGAGATGTTGACGAGTTACTGGAATAGGCGCACATCAGCGGAATCGTTGCCGAACTTTCGCTTGATGTTCGAGATCTACGGACAGGCGTTGTTGCATCCGGAGCGGTATCGCGAGTTTCTCGATCATGTGGTGGGGGACTGGTTGGGTGGTTTGACGGAAGCTGCGCTCGCGCATGGATGTCCGCCCGATCGCGCTGATCGCTACGCGACGATCGTGTTGGCGCAGATTCGGGGGTTGACGCTCGATCTCGTGACGACCGGTGACCGCGTCAGAATCGACGCGGCGTTTGCCGAATTCGCGGCCGCGATGGGCGCTCTGGTCAGCTCGTGGAAGGCGATCTGACGGTCCGATTGCCGTGACGCTTCAGGCGATCTGCTCGAACAGGGACACAATGATCCCTTCCGGCCCACGCACGTAGGCCATGCGCACGCTGTTCTCGTACTCGCCGATCCCGCCGATGAGCCCGTAACCATCCGCAGCCACCGCGTCGACCGCCGCCTGGAGATCGCCCACCTCGAAAGACACGTTGCGCAGACCGATCTCGTTGGCCATCGGAGCAGGCGATCCGGGTACGTGGTCGGGCGTGACGAAGGACGAGAGCTCGAGCCGTGACCCTTCGCCCGGAGGGCGCAGCATGGCGATTTCACACTTTGCTCCAGGGATACCGCAGACGGTTTCCACGAACTCGCCCTCCACGGATCCGGTGCCCTCCACCTCGAGACCCAGACCGACGAAGAACGCCGTCGCTGATTCGAGGTCCGCGACGGTGATGCCGATGTGGTCGAAACGCTGTACGTGTGCCATGGACACATCCTCCTACTGTTTCTTCGTGCCGGTTCGATACTGGGTCGGAGTCGGGGCCGGGATCTCGACATGTACGTGTCGCAAAGCTGCAAGATTTTGCTTGACCGATCGGTTAAACAAAATCTACGATAACGTCCAACGAGGTCGCCCACCGCACGAACCGGAGTCGTCAGACGTGAAATTCCAGTCGAAGTCGTTTGCCCGCATATCCATCGCAGCCCTCTGTGCTGCAACGATCGGCTCCGCCGTTGCTGCGCCCATCGCGTCCGCGCAGGCGCCGAGCGCGTCGCAAGCCACCGGCACTGTGGTGTCGAGTGAGCCGCTACCGAAGGATCTGTGGATTCCGGGTACCGCCGACGCCAAGCGATTCACGTACTGGACCATCGGTTCCAACGGCGGGCCCGCGCTGAGCAGTGGCGCGTACTACGTCCCGGCCGGCCCGGCACCGGAAGGTGGTTGGCCCGTCATCGCCTGGGCGCACGGCACCACCGGACTCGACGATTCCTGTGCCCCTTCGCTGGTCGGTCCCGGCCTGCCCGAACGTGACTACCCGTACCTGGGGCGCTGGCTCTCGGAGGGCTACGCCGTCGTCGCCACCGACTACGTCGGTCTGGGTACACCAGGGCTGATGCCGTACCTCGACGGAAAGGTGGAGGCGCACAGCGTAGTCGACTCGGTCAAGGCGGCCCGGGTCATCGACTCCTCCATCTCGAATCGTTGGGCAGTGGTCGGACAGTCGCAGGGCGGCGGTGCGGCCATCACGACGGCCCGCTACGCAACCGAGTACGGAGGGGATTCGCTCGACTACCGCGGTGGCGTGGGTACCGGAGTGCCGGCCAACATCGAGTTGACCCTCCTGCCTGCCGGTCCGGGCTTCCCTCCCATCGCCCTCGGCGGCGGGTTGACGTCGTACGCGCTCTACATCCTCGCGGGCTTGCGGGAAGCGCACCCCGAGATCGACTTGAATTCCTACCTGAACGACTTGGGGAGGGAAAAGGTCGACTCGGCCGAAAAGCTCTGCGCCGCAGACCTGGACGAGGCATCCAAGGATCTGGTCCTCGGTGACATCTTCTCCCGCCCGCTCAGTCAGATCCCGAACTTCCAGGGTCTGCTGAACGATTACATGGGTGTACCGACCAGTGGATACGACCGCCCTATCTTTATCGGCCAGGGCCTGCTTGACGTGGATGTCCCTGCACCGTCTGCACTTTCGCTGGTTGCAGCGTTGGTCGCCAACGGTGAACCGGTCACGTTCAAGACCTACAACACCGATCACAGCGGCGCTTTGGTCGAATCGCAGGCCGACACGATTCCGTTCGTCGCGAACCTGTTCCGCTAGGCATACCGAGAATCCAGATCATCCGCGGGGTCGCTGTCGCACAAGTGCGACAGCGACCCCGCGGTCATTTCTGTGACTCTTTGATTGCGTCCAGTCGCGCCTCTAGACCGTCGAGGACACGGTCGAGTGTGTAGCGATAGTGTTCTGCCCGTGTTGCTTCCGCAGCATCCGGTGGACCGGCAAATTTCCCGATCAGTGTCTCCATCGATGAACGGGGATCTGAGGGTCCGTCGTTGCTCAGGCGTTCCAGCATCGCGCTGTGATCGGGTGAAGGCTGTCCGCTGGGAATGCGCCTGGCGTCGTTCATGGCAATCAGTGTGGTTGTCGAAGTGAAGGCGACGGTGTAAGCCTGAGCGGCTTCTTCCCCGAACCCGGCGGCGGTCAGTGAAGCCAATCCGGCCTCCATGAGTTCCCGGCTGCGCTGGGTGGCAACTCCGTTCATCAGCAGCCACTGTGCCGCGCCTGGACACTCGATCAAGGCCTCTCGCATCTGCAAGAGCAGATGCGTCAGCCATTGACGCCAATCTTCTTGTGCGGATGGCACGTTCACGGCCGACACCGCACTGTCGACCACCGCAGCCGAGAGCGCGTCCCGATCTCCGACGAGTCGATAGACGACGGAGAACGACGTATCGAGTTCGCTGAGCAGCTGCCGCAGCGACCAGCCCTCGACTCCGTGCTCGCGACTGAGCCCGAGCGCCACGGTCAGCACGGCGTCCGCAGTGATCCCGGTGTTGTAACTCCGGCGGCGCTGTGATTTCGCGGCGGACTTCTTGTCAGGTGATGGCGCAGTCATGGTCCGACCGAGCTTAGCGGCGTCGGATCGGGTCGCGTAGTCGACGCAACCGATTGACGGATGAACTTAGGTGAGGTTTACTTGCCAAATCCGAGCAGTGCTCCGATTTGTAGCGAACCCCCGATTATTCGAAGCTGAAGGACACCATGAAGTTGAAAACGCGACCCGGTTACCTATCGAGGCTGGGTGCTTCGCTGCTGGTCAGTGTCGTTGCCCTGACTGCGGCCGCCTGTAGCTCGAGTGAGGCGGGACCGACGACGGAACCTGCCGAGGGAACGCGTGTTGTGTCCCACGAATTCGGTGAGACGTCGGTTCCGGGCGACCTCGGGCGAATTGTTTCCCTCGACGAATACGCCGCACTCGGTCTCCTTGCCGTCGGCATCACCCCTGACGTGGTCTTCACGTCGTGGGGATCGGAGATCGGCCAGGACATCTTGGCGTCAGCGGGTACCGAGGTGGTCACGGTGCCGCCGCTCGGTGCACCCCCGATCGAGCAGGTCCTCGCCCAGGATCCTGGACTGGTCATCTTCACGTCGATGGGCGATCGGAGCTACTACGACTCCCTCGCGTCGACCGTCCCCACAGTGCCGGTCCCGGCCGTCACAACTCCGTGGCGTGAGAATCTTGCCTTCTTCGGACGCGCTTTTGATCGTCAGTCGGTTGCCGACAAGTTGACTGTCGCTTTGGAAGGCAAGATCGCTGACGTCTCTGCTCGGTCCGGTGGTGAAGCGAACACCGTGTCGGTGTTGATGAGCAGTTCTGGAATCCTTGCCACCACCACCGAGCAGGCGCCGCCGTCGTTGCTGTTGGCGGAGAGCGGCTTCGGGCGTTCGGAATCCCAGCGAGCGAATGCCGCTGGAGGACTGCCGTATGCGCCCCTGTCCGACGAGGCGATCCCGGCGCAGGATGCTCGGATCGTAGCCGTGTTCGACGAGGGCGTGTACGAGTTCGGCAAGGTTGCCGGTGTTCCCGGGTTCTCGAGTCTTTCAGCGGTGCAGGAGAACCGAGTGGCCAAGGTCAACGGAGACATGTGGCTCGCCACTCATCCCTTCGCCACTTTCTGGATGATCGAGGACATGGATGCCATGGCTGCCGGCAATCTGACCGGCACCGGAACCGAAGCTGTTGCCGCGACGCGCTATCAGGAATTCACGGCGCTGACGGCATGAGTTCGAGTGCGTTGAGTCGGCGCCTGGCTCTGCGATGGGGAGCGGTGACTCTCGGCTCTGCGGCTTTGGGTTCTGTGGCACTGAGTGCGTGCAGCCGTGGCTCGGCGAACGAAACCAGTTCTGAGATTTCACCGTTCGACGACGAAGTACGTGCTGCCGAACAGGCGAGAATTCGTAGCGGGCACACAGTCCAACGGAATCTGACAGCTGCACCGGCTCGGGTGAGTCTGGGCGCCAGAGGGGTGGACACATGGTCGTACGGTGCAGAAGCGGTGGGTCCGGAGATTCGAATCTCCAAGGGAGACCGACTCAACGTTCGGTTGCAGAACGACCTTCCGACGGAGACCTCGGTGCACTGGCACGGCATTGCGATCCGCAACGACATGGACGGTGTCCCACCGGTCACCCAGGAACGAATCCGACCAGGTGCCGAGTTCACCTACGACTTCGTGGCCCCGGATCACGGAACATATTGGTACCACTCCCATTCAGGATTGCAGGCCGATCGAGGGCTATTCGGTGCACTCGTGGTCGAGGACCCGAACGACCGGACCGGAGCCGACGAGGACGTCGTCATCGTGATCGACGACTGGCTCGACGGGCTGGGAACAACCCCGGATGCAGTGCTTCGCGCATTGTCACCGGACGTGCAGGGAGGACACCACGGGCACGGCGGAGCTCCACCGGAAGTCGATGATGCAGAGATTGATTCTGCCGCAGAATTTCTCGCCAGCGGTCACGGTAATTCCGAGGCGCTCGGTGGAATGGCAACGCACATCACGTATCCACTGCACCTGATCAACGGACGGCCTGTGGAAGATCCCTTCGTCGTCAGTGCAGCGGCCGGAACACGGCTTCGATTGCGGGTGATCAATGCCGGGGCGGAGACTCCGTACCGTTTCTCTGTCGCCGGGCACGAGTTGACCGTTGTCAGTGCTGACGGGCAGGACATCGCCTACACAGCCGGAGACGAGATTCTGATCGCACCCGCGCAGCGATACGACGTATTGGTGACGGTGCAGTCCGGTTCGTGGCCTATCGCCGCGAAGGTGGAAGGAAAGCCAGGTGGCGCCGCGTGCCTGCTTCGGACACCGGATTCGGTAGCGAGCGTCGACCTGACTTCTCCTGCAGTGCTGTCAGGGTCCGGCGGCCGACTCGTTCTGGAACCGACGCTTCGACCGTCGGGCGCGTGGGAACAGCGGGTACCGGATCGTGAGTATTCGGTTGATCTCATCCAGGCCGGGGATCGATACGTCTGGGGAATGGCGGGCACCGATGTGGGTCGGTTGATCATGAAGCAGGGCGAGCGAATACGAATCGTCATGAACAACAACACCGATATGTGGCATCCGATGCACACCCACGGGCACACCTTCTCGGTTCCCTCGTACGGCGGGCTTCGCCGAGACACCGTGATCGTACTTCCGCGTGCACAATTGGCGATCGACTTCGACGCCGACAATCCAGGACGGTGGATGTTCCACTGTCACAACGCGTACCACTTCGAGGCCGGGATGACTGCCGACCTCCACTACGTTCGATGAGGAGAGCAGAATGTCAGTTCGCACCGGGTTGACCACATTGATCGCTGTTGCAGCGGTGTTCACGCTGACGTCGTGCGGAGGTGAATCACGGGGTTCCACCGAGCAAGCGCCGGTCGAGATCTCGGTGAAGAACCTTGCGTACTCTCCGAACTCCGTCACTGTGCACACAGGACAGACGGTCACGTGGATTTTCGAGGACCAGGGAATGCCGCACGATGTCGTGTTCGCCGAGTTGGGGATCAAGAGCGATCTCCAAGGAAGCGGAACCTACAGTCAGACCTTCGACAAAGCCGGAACGTTCACCTACACGTGCACACCACATCCGAACATGACCGGCACGATCATCGTCGAAGAGTGAGTAACTCGATGACAGTGAAGGAGACTGTGGCCTTCGAAGGCTCGCCTGGTCTGGTCGACCGAGACGCTTTGGGCCGCATGATCGCTCCCGTGAGAAATCGCCTGCTCCTGGGTGCGGGTTTGTCGGCGCTGTCGGTGCCGCTACGATTCCTGCCCTACGTTTCGGTGGTCGAGATCGCGCGGGTGCTCCTGACCGACTCGTCGTTGAACCTGGTCTGGCTGTGGGCCGCAATCGGTGCAGCGGGCACAATTCTCGGTTTTGTCGTCTACAACGCAGCGCTGACCGTGTGCCACACCGCCGACGCGCATTTCAAATACTCGATCCGCTCGCGTATCGCTCGGCATCTGTCCCGAGTTCCTCTGGGGTGGTTTGCAAATGGTGGCACCGGTGAAGTGAAGCAGGCGATGACCGACGATGTGAAGCGGATGCATCTTCTCGTCGCTCACCTTCCCGCCGACGTGGTGCCCGCGATCCTGTCGCCGATAGTGGCCCTGATCTATCTAGTGGCGATGGACTGGAAGTTCAGCCTGGTCCTGGTCGGCTACATCGGAGTGTGTCTCGCTCTTGCCGCGCCGTCGATGCGCAGAGCCTATCGAACGAACGTCGACTCCTGGAATCTTGCAATGTCGACATTGACCTCTGCGACAGTAGAACTGGGCGACGGTATCGAGGTTGTCAAGACGTACGGGAGTGGGAGTCGCGCATTCGCGCGCTACTCGAGCGCTGTCGATTCGATGGTTGCGGTGTGCGTGCGATGGATGTCGGGGATGGGAAGGCCGGTGGTCGCTATGTCGATCCTCCTCTCACCGGCGGTACTCATCGTGGTCATCACGGCGACGGGAACTGCAATGTTGTCCGGGGGTTGGATTACCCCGGTAGCTCTTGTTGCCTTTCTGGTCGTCGGAATCGGTGTTCCGTCGTCGGTTCTGCACATGGGAACGATGGCCAACCTCTACCGCGAAGGCCAACTGGGAGCGACTCACGTCGAGAGCATCCTCGGCGAACCAGAGCTGGCCGAACCTCAGGATGCAGTGCCTGCTCGCAGCACTTTGGTCGAATTCGACAGCGTCGGCTTCGAATACACCACTGGGCAGCGCGTCCTCGAGAACATCTCCTTCGAGATGCAGCCGGGCACCGTGACCGCGATCGTTGGCCCCTCCGGCTCCGGAAAGACCACTTTGGCGCGTCTACTTCCGCGGTTCTGGGACGTGACGGACGGGTCTATTCGACTGGGCGGAAGCGATTTACGAGATCAGTCCAGTCGTGAAGTCTTGAGATCGATGGCCATCGTCTTCCAAGATGTTGTGCTCCTGCGGGACAGCGTGCGCGAGAATATTCGGCTCGGTCGACCGGATGCAACGGATCTGGAAGTGGAGACAGCGGCGAGGCGGGCGCAGATTCACGACGTGATCATGCGACTGCCGGACGGGTATGACACCGAGATCGGTGGTGGTTCGGGCAGTGAGTTGTCGGGTGGGGAGAAGCAACGCCTGACCATCGCCCGCGCCATCCTTCAGAACCCGCCGATCGTCATCCTGGACGAGGCGACTTCGCAGGCCGATCCCCACAGTGAATCGGCCGTTCAACGCGCACTGGGCGAGATCAGTGCAGACGGCGGCACCCTGATGGTGATCGCTCATCGACTGCACACCGTCCGATACGCAGATCAGATACTCGTTCTCGACGCCGGACGGATCGTGGAAAAGGGTACGCACGAACAGTTGTCGGCGCTCGGCGGAACCTACGCGCGGATGTGGGCGCTCCAGAACCCTCTCGTCGAAGACATATCTCCGCGAAAGGCGCTGCAATGATTCGAGACCTGGACGAAATCCTCGGGCGCGACAATGGGATGCGAGGTCAGATAGCAGGTTTCACGCTCGCCGGGATACTCGAGGGTGTCGTCTTTGCACTGATGATTCCGATCCTGAAAGCGGTGGTTCGCGGCGATTACGACGCCGCAGTTCCGTGGGTTGTCACGGCTGCTCTCGTGGCGGTGGCCTGTGGCGCCGTACGGTGGATCGCCGAGAATCGGGCGTACCGCATCGGAATCGAGGGTTTTGCCGGTGGAATCATGCATCGCCTCGGTGAGCACTTGGTGCAGGTTCCGCTCGGGTGGTTCAGCAAGGCAAACCGTGGAGCGTTCACTCGCCTGGTCACCGAGGGCACGGCTATCTTGATGAGCATCCCGGGAATGATCATCGCGCAACTCGTCACCGTCACGGTGACTCCAGCGACAGTGGCGATCGCTGTCTTGTTTGTGGACTGGCGACTGTCTCTCGCGATGGTCGTCTTCGTTCCACTGGGGATTCGGGCTTACCGCAACGTGCAACGGGCGGTTGTTCCCGAATACGAGGCGATCGGCAAGAGCGAATCCGAGTTGGCATCGCGCGTCGTCGAATATGCACAGGCGCAGCAAGTTCTACGTTCGGCCGGTAAGAGTGGCGAAGGCTGGACTCGGTTGGACGAAGCTCTTGTGTCCAACCGGGACGCACACCTGCAGGAAATCGGATCGGTCGACAAGTATCTGCTGCGCTTCATGATCGTCGTTCAGGTTGCCTTTCTCACCGTCCTGGTTCTGGCGGCACTGCTGGTCACCACCGGGTCCATCGACACAGCAAGCGTGATCGTTGTTCTCGTGTTGGCCGTGAGGTTTGTGGAGCCGATGCAAATGCTCGCAGGATTCGGTGAAGGTATCTCACTGGCCCGGGTGTCGCTCGGATCTGTCCGAGAGATGATCGATGTACCGGTGCTGGCAGAGCCTGAGGTGCCGAAAGAGCCTACCTCGTATGATATTCGGTTCGATTCGGTCTCCTTCGGCTACGGCCCGGATCGCGTGATTCGTAACGTGAGCCTCGAATTCCCGGACTGCTCGGTCACTGCTCTGGTCGGTCCTTCCGGTTCCGGAAAGACAACTCTGGTTCGGCTGATCTCCAGATTCTGGGACGTCGACGAAGGTGCGGTATCCATCGGGGGAGCCGATGTTCGCGACATCGGAACGAGAGCATTGATGTCTCGGATATCGACTGTCTCACAGCAGGTTTACCTGTTCGACGGAACCATCCTGGAGAACGTTCGGTTGGCGAGACCGGATGCCACCGAGTCGGAGGTCCGTCAAGCAGTGGTGGATTCCAGGCTAGGCGAAGTGATCGACCGTTTGCCGAGCGGTGAGGAGACCAGGGTAGGTGAAGGCGGATCACTGCTGTCCGGCGGTGAACGTCAGCGGGTCTCGATTGCGCGGGCATTCCTCAAGGACACTCCGATTGTTCTTCTCGATGAAGCGACTTCCGCCCTCGACGGAGAGAACGAAGTCGCCATCACCGAGGCAATTCACCGATTGGCCCGTGGTCGAACGGTGGTGATCATCGCTCATCGCCTGTCGACTATTCAGGGAGCAGATCGCATCGTCTACCTCGAAGCCGGAGGGGTGGAGGAGGTCGGTTCCCACGAAGACCTGATCGCGCGAGGTGGAAAGTACTCGGGTCTGTGGGCCGAGCGCAGTGGCGCGGAGGGATGGAGGATCGACCGAGCACTCGAGCCATGAGCAAACCGTGTGGTTTGATCGACGAATGGACGAAGCTGCTGCAGATCCAGTGAAACCGCCGCGCAAGCGCAGGTGGCCTCGTTGGGTCGCAGGCATTGCGGTGCTCGGAGCAGTTGTCTACGCGGGCTCGATCGTGTGGATCTCCGTGGCGTCGGCCGGACATACGTCAGACGCCGCCGATGCTCCCGACGCTCCGGTTGTGATCGTGCTGGGCGCGCAGATCAAGGACGGTAAGCCGATGGCTTTCCTGAAAGGGCGGCTGGACGCAGCAGTCGAACTGGTGGAAGCGGGAAAGGCTAAAGCGGTCCTGGTCTCCGGCGACGCGAACGGCGGCTCGGGTGACGAGATCGCGGCGATGACGAACTACCTGGTGGAGCAGGGAATAGATGAGCGTCGCATCGTGGGGGATCCGTACGGCCTCGACACCTATGACACCTGCTTTCGGGCCATACATACGTATGGGGTAACCAAGGCGTTGATCGTCACTCAGGGGTATCACGTGCCCCGCGCTGTTGCGTTGTGCCGAGACGTCGGCATCGACGCAGACGGTGTGAACAGCGATTGCGGGTGCGCAACTCCGACGCTGATCAAGAACGCCGCGCGGGAGTGGGTTCTTGCCAAGCCCAAGGCAGCGCTGGACATGCTCTGGAGTCGGGACGCAAAGGTGACGTCGCCGTCGGAGGACTCGGTCCAGGTGGCGCTGTCGATTCCCTGACGCGGGGTGAGTGCGCACGGTTTCTGTCGAGTGAACACACGCTCCGGAGAGTCGGGGCGTGTGTTCACTCGAGGTGAAGGGTGCTAGCTCGACAGTCAGATCAGTGCTGCGGCGGCGAATGCTCCCAGTGCGATCAATGCCGCGCCGGTGACGCTCTGCACGCGACGGTCCACGACGCACATGATCGAGAGGAATCCCGGCATCGAGCCACCGCGCTTGGTGTGCACGATTGCCGCGAGGCTGGGCATGCAGCGGCCAAGGGATACGACCGTGAACAGCGCCGCCCCGAGAGCCGGTGAACCCGAAGCCATGACGCCGAGTGCCAGGAGGTAGTACGCACTCGAGCGGATGAAGATCAGAAATCCCGGACCGATGATCGCGCCGAAGATCAGCGAGACCTTCCAGGGCGCCATTGTGCGGCGCAGATGGCGCGGAAGCTGTTGGCGCCGCATCGGAGTCGGCATCCTCACTGCACCCAACTCGTGCAGCCCGTACGCAACCGCGACGACGGCCCAGATGCCCAGTGCCCAGCCGATCGGGACGTAGCCGGACATCGCCGCACCGAGAGCGCCGATCAATGCCCCGGTGACGGCTCCCGTCGTGACCGAACCCAGAGCGTGCCAGCCGAGTCGGCGGACGGGAGTCGAGGATCCCTTCCGATCTACCTGCTTCGGCGCGGCAACAACTCCGGCGACGGACATTCCGCAGGTCGACCAGTTCGCAGCCAGCGACGTAACCAGTCCGGCGCCGATAACAGCTGTGGTCAAAGCTGTTGTCGCAGATGGCGTGGCCACGAGTGCGAGGCCGGCACCCGCAGCAGCGCCCGCCGCGACGAGGCTGACACGGGTCGCGGTGCCGACCGAGCCTTGAAGGGTCGGCCGGATGTCAGGGACATCGGTCTGCAGTGGGCCGTGTGAGAGAACAGTAGTCATCAGATCCTCCGAAGTGTTTGTGGTTCAGGAAAAGTGTTGAGCCGAAGTCGCAGCGAAAAGTGATGAGCCAGAGTTCACAGCACTGTGATGACGCCGATCATGTACGGGTGGACGGAGCACGAATATTCGTAGACTCCGACACTTTCGAACGTGTGCCGGAACGTTCCGTCTCCGGTGATACCGCTGTCGAACAGGCCGGGTGATTCCACGTGATGCAGGAGTCCACCGTCGTCGAAGCGCCACTCGACGGTGCCGCCGTGTTCCACGGTGACGTCCATCGGGCTGAACTGAACATTGCTGATCTCGACCACCACGTCGGGGACGGGATCTTCTGTGCCGCAAGCTGGGACACACGTCGCCGCGACAGCGAGGCCGAAGCCGACGATCCACCTCCTCACTATTGAACGATCACGGTGCCCACCATCATCGGGTGGGGCGTGCAGTGGTAGGTGAAGGTTCCGGCGTCGTCGAACGTGTACGAGAAGGTTCCCTCGGTGAGCAACTCGCTCTTCAGTTTCCCGTCGAGATCACCGTTGCCGACCACGTCGTGGGGGAGTCCGCTGTCGTCGAACTTCCATTCGACGGTCTGTCCCTTCTCGATGGTGACCGATGCCGGTGTGTACGCCATGTTCTTCACCTCGATCACGACTGCAGGTTCGTCCGACGACGCACCGGCATCACTACTGCAGGCGGTGAGGCTCAGGGCAGCGCACGCGGCCAGGAAAGCGGGAACGAGTTTCTTCATGAGGTGTTCTCTCCATTCTTCGACTTGTCAGCGGACGTAACGCAGATTTGCCGTCATGCCGGCCTCGAAGTGGTAGGCGTTGTGGCAGTGGAACATCCACTCGCCGGGATTGTCGGCGTCGAACTCGATGGCAAGCTCGGTGCCGGGTAGGACGTTGACGGTGTCGCGGCGAAGTCCGCCGTAATCCGGTACCGCAAACGTGTGGCCGTGGGTGTGCATGGGGTGCCACATCGTGGACGTGTTCTTCATCGTGATCCGGACCCGTTCGCCCTGTTTCATGACGAGCTTGCCCGCATCGGCTCCCGCCATTCCCCAGACGTACCGATCGCCGGCCTGGATCAATTCGATGTGGTAGTCGCGATCAGGCGACTTCGTCTCGAGCCGTGCGGATTCCGTGGGCCGGAGTTCGCTTTCGATGACCAGTCGGCCGGCCAGTTCCGAGAGGTTTCCGCCCACATCCGGATTCGCCAGCGCCAACGCGTCGGTGCTGCGTAGGACGGTCGACGCATAACCATCTCGGCCCTCGACCTTCGCCACCACCGGCCATGTTCCCGACTTCACCGTCACCAGTACGTCGTAGCGTTGGGCCATTCCGACGATGATGGTGTCGGCGGGAGTTGGTTCCACGTCGTAGCCATCGGTAGCGACGATTGTCATCTCGTGACCGGCCACAGCAAACCGGTACGGAGTTTCGGCGGCTGCGTTGATGATTCGCAGTCGAAGGGTCGAACCGGGCGCTGCAGTGACGACAGCAGGATCGTTGGGTGGCCGCCCGTTGATCAAGTGCAGTGGATACGCGATGTGTTGAGTCATCCCGCCGAGTGGTTCGGAAGAACCGTGTCCACCGCTCACCAACTGTTGCGCGACGGACATGTCGGCTTCCGAGTGTTCCGCCGGAGTCGTTGCCCCACCGCCGTGTCCGCCGTGCCCGCCCGAAATTGCCGGGTTCAGGGCCATCAGGACGGAATCCGGTGTGGTACCCAATCCGTCGAGCCAGTCGTCGAGCACCAGAACGGCATCGGCGTCGGCCCCGGTGATGTCGTTCGGATCCTCGACGATCATGGCGCCGAAGAGCCCCCGATCGGCTTGTAATCCGCTGTGCGAGTGGTACCAGTACGTTCCCGGATCCGGTGCGATGAAGTTGTACTCGAAACTCGAACCGGCGCCGATGGGGGCCTGCGTGGTGGGTGCCGCGCCGTCCATGTCGTTGCGGATTCGAATTCCGTGCCAGTGCAGTGTTGTTTCGGCATCGAGGCCGTTCTGGACGCTGACGTTCACCCGGTCACCGGACTTCAGTCGAAGTTCCGGAGCCACCGCAGCGCCTCCGTACGTCCACGTGTCCACGAGGCGTCCGCCAAGATCTACCGTCGAGAATCCGGCGGCAAGGGCAAACGCAGCGGTGGTCCCGTTCCAGGCTCGCGCCGATTCTGCGGCGGCAACTTCGGGGTCGGCGGGCAGGATGTAGTCGAGATCGGTTGTGGGCGTCGGAGATGCTGCAGTGGAACTGCATCCGGCAATTGTCCCCATTGCGCCGAGCCCGAGTGCTCCGGCGCCGAGTGCTCCCAAACTCAGGAAGCGGCGCCGGCCCATCACCACACCGGATCCGGGACGACTCATCGGAGTACTTCTGGTGTGATCAATCCGCTGACATCACCGACGTTGCCCGAGACATCGACGGAACTGACCTGCTCGCCGGTGCTCGCGTTGTAACCCACGATCTTCTGCGGAGCGGAGCCTTCGACCTCAGGTCCCGAACCGAGCACGTAGAACGTGGCGCCGTCGACGGAAAAGGTCATGCTCTTGATGTCTGTCAAGCCGAGGTCTGCCAGCGTCAAGCTCTTCACCGGGGCGAAGGTCGTTGCGTCGGACAAGTCGATCTTGACCAGTGAGCCTCCCCGAGCAGAGTCCGGATGAATAGCCGTGTCCGTGTACGCGATTGCGAGCCGGGTTGCGTCGGCATTGATGACGTTCTCCGAGAATCGACCGGAGTCCTGCCCGGCGTTTCCGATCGGCTTGACACCTTCCTGAGGCAGTCCGTTGGAGAAGTCGAAGACGTACACATCGCCGTTCTCACTGACCAGCAAGGCTTTATTCGCTTCCGATGCCCACGTGACCTTGCGGGTGGAGACAAAATCCTCGGGTAGGACCTTGCTTCGGGCGGTTTCCTTCGGAACACCGTCGTCACCGATCGTGACGTGCAGCAGTTCCCGGGTGTCCTCGCAGACGCTGTACAGCTCGTGATCGACCATCCACGTGAACGGACCGCAGCCGACTATCTGGAGTGCACCGGTCGCTTCCTTCTTCTCGAGGTCGACCACTCTGATGCCGTACAAACCGTCGTCCCACGTGACGAAGAACTTGCCGTCGGACGTCACGGCGTTCGAGCCGGGACGGGAATGTACGCGTGCGACGTCCGGAAGCATGACCTCGGCTGGTTCCAGCAGGTTTCCGGAGTAGGTGCTGACCGTGAAATCTGCTGCGCCGCGTGAACCTCGGGGGCGCCACACCTCGGCAGCGAGCACCGCAGGATCCTCGGCGGAATCCCCGACGAATCCGTGAATGACCGGATCCCAGATACCCGGGCCGACGGTGATTCGGCTCTCGGCCACACCGGTTTTCGGATCGATGACGTTGACGCTGAGCTCGAGTTGGCCGAATCCACCTTCGACGCCCAGCAAGCGGTCAGCTGCGATCGGGGTGATCGAACCGACGTGCAATGGCTCGGGAATGGTATCGCCGATTTCCTGGTCGTCGTGACCGAGGGAGATCCCCTCGCCCGGAGCAGTGAACGGAACTGTCGGATAGGTGACATCGCCTGCGCTGGAAGGTTCGTCGTTGTCGGACGAACTGCAACCGGCCAGCGCGAGTACGACGGTGAGTGGGATGACGGCAACGGCGGGGCGCGCCAGTTTTCGGGTTCGCGAACTGCTCATGATCCGGCACCGACCTTGGGGCGCTCGGCCGGTCGAGTCTGGCAGTCCTCACCGATGATGGGCGCCATCGTGCAGGTGTATGCCTGAGACTCGTCGGAGACACACCAGATGATTTCCTGGTCGTAGCTTCCGGAGACCGGGTTGTACATCACGGCCTGCATGTCCGGTTCGCCGCAGAATGCGTTGGAACACGAAGGTGCACCGCAGCAGTCGTAGTAGGCGATCAGATAGGTCTTGCCGGTATCAGGGTTGGTGCAGCATCCGACCCAGAACTCTGCGCCGGGCTTGCTGCCGGGGGCGCAGGTGGTGACACCGCCGCCGTTGCATGCGGCACAGGACGTTCCGTCCATGTTGCACCAGCGCCAGTACTCGCACTCGGCCGGATCTTTACCGTCGTAGACAGGGACAAGAGGTTCGGGGCCAGGTGCCGGCGCAGGAACCTCGGGCTCTTGGGCGAAGGCACTACGTGTCACAGGAAGTGTGCTGATCAGTGCCACTCCTGACACACCCATGGTCCACTTGCCGATCCGGCTGATCATGGACCGCCGCGAAACGCGTTCGGAGAGTTTGCGTCCGGTTCGACTGGTGAGCGAACCGCCCTGGCCCGCCATCCATTCGGCCTGGGCCTGAACTGTTGCCTCGTCGACGGGATATCGGTTCTCCGTCATGTTGTGCTGCGGGAATTCATTGTCGTCCAACGATTTTCTCCTGATTCGTGAAGAGGATCGAACTGTGCAGGAAGATCAGGCCGCGCTGCCGGATTTCGCCTGGGCATGAAGGTGCTGGAGTGAGGGGGTGCCGGATTCGAGCGCATTGAGCAGGCTTTCCACCTGAGCCATGTGATTGCACAGGCCCTTTCCTCGGATCTTGCCGTGCTCGTCGAGAATCACGCCGTACGGAGTGGTGCCCACCTGGTACGCGATACCGACGTCTCGAGCGTCGATGTAACTGAGCTCGGAACCGATCCCGCTGCCGGCCAGGAACTCGCGATGCTCTTCGGGTGTTCCGTCGGAGATGATGATCACGTCGAGATCCGATTCGGCTCGGGCCATTGCCCTTACGCCGGGAAGAAGGCTCTTGCACGTCGAGCAACTCGGTGCTGTGAACAGCAGGAGTTGAGGTTTGTCGCGGTGACCACCGACTCCGACGGTCCGTCCTTCCTGATCGATGAGACCGGCAAACGACGGGCCGGCCTGTTCGACCTTGGGGCCGGTATCCATCATCCGGGCACCGAGAGGTCCGAGACGTACTTGTACGCGGCCGATTTCACGAGCCAGAGCAAGAACCATCAAGAACAGTACGGCTACGGCGATCACCAGGATCACTGTCGCGACAAGGAGGAAAGTGGTCATCGTGGTAGTCCTGCCTTCGAGTTTTCAGTGGTGGGGATGTGAGTCACGAGCCGTACCGGGACGCGGTTTCGGCGGTTCGTAGGCGGATGGAGGCGCTCGACAGGTAGTCGTCGACCGGGCGTCGTCCGAGGTGGACCACCGAACGAATCTGTGCGAGCGCAACTCCAGCCAGAACGAGGAGGAATCCGAAGGTCGCCGCCACGACCTGGACGCCGATCTCAGCCTGTCCGGCGGTGACCGACAGTGCCACAGCGATCACCGTGAGTGTTCCGGCGCGAAGGGCGTGGAACCATCCGATACGCGGAATCTCGCCGACTCCGAATGCAAAACATCCGCAGTCCAGATCGCGTCGCCCACGCAGGAGGTTGATCGTGAGGCCCGTGAAGAACGACGCGAACATGACGGCAGCAACCAAGGCGGCGAGGCGATGGGCCACGCCGAGAACCAGAAGGATGCCTACGACGGTTTCCGTGACGGGAAGGATGCGAGCGATCGGTACTTCGAGTCGCACCGGCAACACTTTGTATCCGCGCACCGAACGAAGGACCCCGTCGTGGTCGTTCAGCTTGGGAATGCCGGCGAGCAGGAGAACAAATCCGATGATCGTCGAAGTGGTGGCGCTGACCAAGTCCATGCTTCCTCCGTTCCTCTCGGGTAGTGCCGGTGGTGTGTGGGACACATCCTGTACGGGCGATGCTGCGAACCCGCGTCGACCGCGCTACGCCTGGACGAGGTGCAACTGAGAGAGCAGTTGTCGTGTGAGAATCGGAGAACTCACAGGTCAAGGTGCTGCCGGAGGGGCCGGATACCGTCGGCCGCCCTTGATCCGGCATGACGCTGGGTGGGAAACAGAGTCGGATTCTCACTTGAAAGTTCTGTGCGCGCCATCGTGGAAACTGCGCGGAAACATAAGCGGACTAACTTGACCGAATTCTGACAATTCGCTCGTAGGTTCGGGCCTGGACGCGACGGACGGTGACACATGGCCGTGAGTGCGGCACTGCGTGCGGCGATCACGCGAGCGCAGAATGCGGATCAACACAGTGAGCCCGTGTTCTCCCCGCTCCGTGGTCTCGGACGAGGACGTTTGACCCCGATCGACCTGTTGGGGCAATCACTCTCCACGATCGCTCCGGCAACGGGAATGGTGTTCATCGCCCTGTGGATGATCACCTACAGTCCCGGCTACGTCGGGTTGGCTGCGATTGCTGCGACAACTTCGGCGGTGTTTCTCGTTGCGTTCTGCATCACTCAATTCACGCGGAGACTGGCCGCAGCAGGATCGTTGTACAGCTTCGTCTTCCAAGGCTCCGGTATCCGGGCGACACTGACGGCGGGCGCCGCACTGGTACTCGGGTATCTCGGAATCTCGGTTTCGGTTTTCTCGCAGGCGGTTCCGAGTCTGCTCGATACCATCGCCATTGTCGGCCCCGACGTGCGAGGAACTGCCGCGACAGTGATCACGACGGTGGCGATTGCCCTGGCCGTAGCGTGGATTGCAGTGCGCGGCGTCCGGTTCGCCACCCGAGCGATCCTGGTCGTCGAAGCGTGCTCGTTGATTCTCATCGTCGTGGTCATGCTGGCGACGCACAGTGACACGACAACTGCTGTTGCCCTGCCGAATCCGTCGCTGAGTGCAGTTCCGTTTCTCGCGATGCTGACGGTGCTCAGCATGGCGGGCTTCGAAAGTTCGGCCTTCTTCGGTCCGGAAGCGAAGCGACCACTCATCAGCGTCACACGCACGGTTCTCATTTCGCCGATCATCTGCGGGGTCCTCTTCGTTTTTGCGGCCTGGGCGGCGATGACCGGCCACGGCGCGACGATCGTCGGAGCGTACTTCGAGGGAACGGCATCCGGGGCCAGCGCGGAGGTGGTTCTGGCAGTCAAGATCGGAATGACGTGTTCCTGGTTCGCATCCACTCTCGGTTGTGCGCAGGCGGGTTCGCGGTTGTTGTATTCGATGGGGATCGAACGGGTACTGCCTGCGCCGCTCGCTCGCGTGCACAGACGGTTCCGCACCCCGTACGTTGCGGTACTTGCGTTCGTCGCGGTAAGTGCGGCAGGCGTATTCATCTATTCGGATACGGTTCGCGACGATTCGGGATCCTTCGACGGCGTGGTGGAGACCGCGTTGGTCTGCGCTTACACGCTGGTGGCCTTTGCTTCGTGGAAGTTCTTGCGCCGAATCGGGGAACATACGTCGCTGACCCGGATATGCACCCTGTCCGTGAGTACCGCCGGTGCTGGTCTACTGGTCTACATCGTTCTCGATGGTGCGGTTCACGGGATGTGGGCACTGCCGATCGCTGCTCTTGCTGTTGCGGTGTCGGGGACAGTGTGGAGTTCATTGCTTCGAAGAGCCAGACCGGAAAGCCTTCTGATGGTCGGCGCTTTCGACAGCGTCGAGACGGCGGACCTGTTGCCCGGTGCTGGCACTCTGCTGATCGACGGTGACGGGCGAAGGCGACTCGTTCCGGATCGTGGGACCGCCGAGGGTGACTCGCCGGAGCATGGGCGGTGACCGCGGACCGTGCAACCGCTGGTCCACGATCAGGCAAACAGATCGGCGACGAGACCCACTTCAGTGGACAACAACCGCGTGCGGTTCAGAAGGCGCTGGGGATGCTCGAGGCGGTGGCTCATCTGGGACCGGGAACAACCGCGAAGGAGATCGCCACTTTTGCAGGCGTTCCATCGGCCACGGCGTACCGGATGCTGAATCTGCTGGTGGCGGAGGGCTTTCTCGTGCGGGTGCCGGACCTGTCAGGGTTCGCGTTGGGACGTCGGACTGCCGAGCTCTCGCATGCGGCGTCGTCGAGTGGTCCGGCGCCGACGCTGCACGAGCGCGTCGAGGACATGCGGACACACACGAGGTTCGGATTGCACGTCGCGTCATTCGCCGGTGGGCGCTTGCGGTTCGTCGACAAGGATCCGGATCACGAGATCATCGGAATAGCGGCACTGGCCAAGAACCTTCACGCGAATGCGCTGGGGAAGGTTCTGTTGGCGCACGACGAGCGGTTGCTTTCGGGTTTGGAACTTCGCCGGGTCACGGAGTTCACCCTCGATGATTTCGATGCGTTGTATGAGCAGCTGAGGTCTGTTCGCCTGCAGGGTTTTGCATTCGAGAACCAGGAATGCCGCCTGGGTCGATCCGCGGTAGCAGTACCGGTTCGAGATCACGCAGACCAGGTGGCCGGCGGGTTGTGTGTTCAAGGAGCGAGCGGGCGAGTGACGGATGAGGATCGAGAGTTGGTCGGTTTTCTACTCGATTGTGCGCGTCAGCTCACCGGATTGCTCTGACGTCACACGCGCAGGCTCAGTGGGAGCCCGGCGGTCATCAGGACCACGGACTCCGATTCACTGGCGATTCGGCTGTTCACCAGACCGAGTAGATCGCGGAACAGCCTCCCGGACTTCGTGTCCGGGACGACGCCGCTTCCCACTTCGTTCGTGACGGCGACAATCGGAACCGGACAGGCGGTCCAGGCGTCGGCTAACCGGTCGATATCTGCGTGGACGGCGCTGAGATCTTTTGTCGCCCACGCCTGGTGTCGGTCCAGACGTGCGGTCAACCACGTGCCGAGGCAATCGAGCAGGATCGGTGTTGTTGCGGCCGCGAAAATCTCGGTCACGTCGGAGGTCTCTACCGTCGTCCACGTCGACGGCCTCCGCGCGCGATGCGACGCAATTCGTTCGATCCAGTCGGGATCGTCGTCCTGCGGATCCCCCGTGGCGATGTACGTGACGTTCCGGTAGCCGGCAAGCAGGCCCTCCGCGTAAGTGGACTTGCCCGAGCGGGCGCCACCGGTGACCAGAGTTCGATGGCTCTGTCCTACCCCGATCTCGAGCACAGCTCCATCCGGAACCGCTCGCGCCCCGGAAAAGCGAAGTGCTTCCGAGAGTTCGTTTTCGACTGGGTTGTGGTGCCCGAGGTGTACGGCGACCACATCGGTTCGATCGGTGATCGCGGTGCAATTGCGTAGTCGGGTCACCGTCTCCGCGAAACTCGGCAGATCATGGTGCCCGGTGCCGTGGTCAGTTTTGTAGCCGAAGGTCTCTTCGAGAAAGACGGCGTCGAAACGGGCGTCGGCAAGGGCGTCGACTGTGGATTCGGGCAGAGGCCCGGTGTCGGTGGCCCAGAAGATTCGGGTTCCGGATGCGTCGGTGATGTCGTAGAGAAGGGTGGGTACTTCGTGCGCGGCTTCGAGTGCGCGAACACGATAGGTGCCCAACATGATCGACTGGCCGGTCTCGAGCGGTGTGAAAGTCACCGAGTCATCCGGGCCCACCCAGTCTCGGCAGAGAGCGAGCGCGTCGGGTGGTCCGAGAACCTGTAGTGGTTCGGTGCGCGATGCCCAGGACCGGAACAGCAATGCCATCGGGCCGAGGTGATCGGGATGAGAATGCGTCAGCAGGATGTGTTCGACGTGTGCCAGCGTGCGACCGAATCGCGATGCGGCACGCGGTACTTCGGGTCCACAGTCTAACAGAATTCTGTTGTCCACCAGGGCGGCAGTGTGCCCGCGAATGGTTTCACTCGACAGGGCAGCCAGGCAGGAAGGGCAAGTACAGAACGGGTTCGGCCAACCGTCGGCAGCACCGGTGCCGAGCATCACCAATTCCATCAGCGGGTGCCTTCCTGCCGAATCGGAACAACTATGGGACCGCTGGGCCGGTCCAGGATTTCGACCCGGGCGCCGTACACGCGGCCGAGGAGGTCTGCCTCCAGCACCGCTGAGGGAGTGCCGTCGGCAACCACGCTGCCCTTGTCCAGCAGCACGATTCGTCGACCGTACTGACCCGCGAGAGTGAGGTCGTGCATCGCGGCGATGACCGTGATGTTGTCGGCTTCACGCAGTTCCTCCACCAAGTCGAGAACCTGCTGCTGGTGACCGATGTCGAGCGCGCTGGTGGGTTCGTCCAGGAGCAGTACCTGTGGTTCTTGAGCCAGCGCCCGAGCCAGGACCACGCGCTGCAATTCGCCACCGGAAAGTTCGGTGGCTCGTCGATCTGCGAACTCGGTGAGGTCGAGCCTCTCGATCACCGAAGAGATCACCGAACGGTCAGTGGCGGTTTCGGTTCCGAAGCGTCGTAGATAGGGAGTGCGGCCGAGCGCAACCAGTTCCTTAACCGTTGAGCCCTCGGGTACTACCGGACGCTGAGGCATCAACGCGACGACGGCGGACATCGCCTTGCGGCTGGAATTGCGAGGACTCAGTCCCCCGACCGAGAGCTCACCGGTAGACGGAATCAATCCAGCGAGGGCATGCATCAAGGTTGTCTTGCCGGCGCCGTTCGGCCCGACCACGGCAACCCAATCGCCGGGTGTCACATCGAGATCGATGCCGTCGACGACGTCTTTGCCGCCGAGGTTCACTCGGAGGTCGCGGCACCGCACTGCGCTGTCGGTCATGCCGAGACCCGGCTGCGGCGCAGAACCAGAAGGAAGAACGGAGCGCCGATCATCGCGGTTACAACGCCGATCGGGAGTTCGGCCGGTGCCATGACCGTGCGGGCGGCAACGTCGGTGAGGACGAGAAACGCCGCTCCGAGCATGAGTGACAGGGGCAGAAGCAGTCGATGCGACGGGCCGACGACCAGTCGAACCGCATGGGGAACAACGATTCCGACAAAGCCGATCAGTCCACTTGCACTCACGACCGCCGCCGTTCCCAGAGTTGCGGCGAGCACCAGTACCAGGCGTGATCTGGCCGGGTCGACGCCGAGGCTGGCGGCTTCGACGTCACCTACGGCCATCACGTCGAGTACGCGTCGGTGTACCAGGATGACGGCAGATGCCAGCGCGACGTACGGCAAGACAACCAGAACTTCCGACCAACCGTCGGTGGATAGTCCGCCGAGCAGCCAGGAATAGACCTCGCGGAGTGAATCGTCGAACCGCTGCTGGACAAAAGTCTGCGCTGCATTCGTGAACGCTGCGACTGCGACACCGGCGAGGATGATGACTACCGCGTTCTGCGGCCCGCCAATGCTTCGGCCGAGCGAATAAGTTGCGAACACGGCCAGCACACCACCGACGAAGGCGGCCATGGGAATTCCGAACATGCCCAGCGCTCCACCCGAAACGATGGCGAGGGTTGCGCCCAGTCCGGCTCCGCTGGAAACGCCGAGGAGATACGGATCTGCCAAGGGATTTCGGAACACGCCCTGGTAGGCGGCACCGGCAACGGCCAACATTGCTCCGACCAACGCGCCCAGTACTACTCGCGGAAGCCGGATCTGCCAGAGAATCGCCTGCTGTGTCGCGGTGAGACCGGAATCGAGGTGGATGCCGGGTATTCCGTCCAGAAGTTCGAGAATGGTTCGGTCAGGCGTCAAACCGGCCGGCCCCACCAGAACACCGATCAGCAAGGCAGCGCACAGAATCAGCGCGGCGCCGAGCAGAACGGCGGTCCGATGTTGGGAGATACCGGCTTTGATCATCGAGTGCTCAGGCCGCGGGAACTTGGGCAACGATGGCCGCGACGGCCTTCACCTGATCGGCGACACGGGGTCCCCACCGGCTGGAGAGGTCCTCGTCGAGCACATGGATCTGGTTGCCGGTAACCGCTTTCATGCCGCTCCACCCGGGCCGAGCGGCGACGGATTCTGCAGTCACTCCGCAGCATTGGGAGTCTGCGAGAAAGATGAGATCGGGATTGGCCTGCACCACGAATTCGGCGGACAGCTGCGGATAGTCGCCCTGCCCCGCGGCGTCGGCGATGCTCTTCATTCCGAACAGCGAGTAGATCTGCCCGACGAAGCTCGAACTCGTGACGGTGTAGAGCGTGGAGTCGAGTTCGTGGAAGTACGTCAGCGGCTGTTGGCGCGCAGGAACACTGGCGACTGCGGCGTCGATGTCCGAGCGCATGGTGTCGACAACTTCGGTGCCCTTGTCCTCGTGGCCGGTGGCCTTCGCGACGCGCTCGATCTGGGCGTAGACGTCGTCGATGCTTGTGGCTGCCGGTAGTAGGAGTGTCGGCACCTTCGCCTTTTGCAGCCCGGAGACAAGATCGTTCATGTCATCCGATGCGATCACCAGATCCGGTGCGTAGCCGAGGATGGCTTCGACGTTCGGTTGAAAGCCCGAGAGATCGGTGACCGGGATACCGGCCGGGTAGTCGGACTGATTGTCGACGGCCTTCACCTGATCGCCCGCGCCGACGGCCCACAGGGTCTCGGTGGCGCTGGGACTGAGTGACACGATCGACTGCGGACGTGACTCGATGGTGATGTCCGTGCCGGAATCCGTGGGACCGGAAACAACAGTCACCGGGAACGAGCCGTCCGAGGCGGCTGTGGTTGCGGGTGCGTCGGACGTCGAGCTACTGCAGGCACCGGCAAGCAGTGCGGTGCTCACCGTCAGTGCTGCAAGTACAGATCTGAATCTACGTGTCGGCCGAGTACTCACAGCCACCCCTCCGCTAGTGGTGAAGGGTCGCGAGCAGCGCGGCCGCGAGGCGAAGCGCCACGAGCGGTCCTTCGTCCGAGAACCATCGTGTCGCCACGAGGCCGGTGACCTGACTCGTTCGCCTCGAGTAGTGACGGGCGAATTCACAGTTGCGTCGACAGTGCCGGGGTTTCACCGAACTTCACACGAGCAGCGTGGCACCCCGGTGAACCGGGGCATCTGCACTTTACAGGGGTCGTCTGGCTTGACCCGGGAGGTCAAGGCAGGGTAAATATCTATTCCACTAATGAACTAGTGAAAGGGTTCGGATGATCGACTTCCGTATCGACCGCCGATCCGGCATTCCCACTTACGTGCAATTGGTCCTTCAGGTGAAGCAGGCGCTCAGGCTCGGTGATCTCCAAGTCGGGGATCGGCTGCCCACAGCCAAGGACGTCGTGGGAGCGCTCGCGATCAACCCGAACACAGTCCTGAAGGCCTACAAGGAACTCGAGCGCGACGGACTTGTCGCCCCGCGGCCCGGATTGGGCACGTTCGTCGTGAAGTCCCTGGCAAAGCCCGGTATGGCGGAAAGCTCTGCGCTACGTCGTGAGTTGGCGCGTTGGGTTGCAGATGCCGTGGCCGCCGGACTCGAGCGCACGGACATCGAAGCATTGGTGAGTTTGGAGCTCGAGAAGACGTTCATCGAATCGGATCCGTCCGGAAAGCAGGGGGAGACATCATGACTGCGCAAGAATCGGCACTGACGATGCAGGACGTGGACAAGCGCTTCGGCAAGAAGAAGGTGCTCGACGCCTGCACATTCGAGGTCGCGACAGGAAGCATCACTGCCCTGGTCGGGGTGAACGGAGCGGGCAAGTCCACACTGATGTCCTTGGCGGTCGGGTTGACGATGCCTGACCACGGTTCGATCTCCGTCCTGGGCAGCACGCCGGATCAGGACGGCATCTGCCCAGGCCTGTCGTACCTCGCTCAGCACAAGCCGCTGTATCCCAAATTCACTGTTGCAGAACTTCTTCGATTCGGCGCATACACCAACGACGAGTGGGATGCGAAGTACGCTCTGGATCTGGTGGAGCGCGCTGGGATTGCTCTCGGTGCAAAGGCGAAGACTCTGTCACCAGGTCAACGAACAAGGGTTGCACTGGCTTTGGCGCTCGGGCGCAGACCGCAGTTGCTTCTTCTCGACGAGCCCTTGGCGGATCTTGATCCCGTGGCGCGGCGGTCCGTCGCGACCACTCTGCTCGAAGACGTTGCCGAGTACGGCACCACGGTTCTGTTGTCGTCACACATCGTCTCCGAATTGGCAGACGTCTCGGATCGACTTCTTCTGCTGGGCGGCGGAAACGCGAGATTGTCCGGTCCGTTGGATGAATTGATCGCTGCCCATTACGTATTGATCGGGGACGGCGATCCTTCGGACGTGGTCGGTGCCGGTGCGGTCATTCATACCGACAAGGGGATGCCGTCGAATTCTCATGTGGTGGAGGGAATCCGTCCGAGCCCTCGGGCCGGCTGGGTGATCGACGACGCAACTCTCGACGACGTGGTGCTCGGGCACCTGAGCGCGGAAACGATGGTGGCGGCATGATCTGGGTTACGTGGCGGCATCACCGGACATCGCTCATTGTGTCATTGGGATTCATCGCAGCTTTGGCTATAGCAGCGATAGTCGGCGGAATCGGAACTCGAAGTAGCTTGGGGGCAGAGGGCCGAGGAACGTACTTCGGGTGTGTCGGGGTCGGATGGGACTGTTGGGCGGATACCGCCGTTACCGGTGTGAACACGATCGCCGCTGCCCTGCCGGTACTACTCGGGGCGTTGGTGGGTGCGACCGTCTTCTCCCGTGACATCGACCAGCAAACGCATGTTCTCGGTCTGACGCAGTCGGTCAGTCGAGCGCGGTGGTTCTGGATGCGAGTTCTTGTTGTCTTTCTTCCGCTCACTGTCGCAGCCGCGATCCTCGGCTTCATTCTCGAGGCCGCGCGGGTCGGGTTCGAGAGTTGGAGCTATGTGGTCAACGTCGGACCCGTTCAGTCGTACGGAATGAGTTCAATGATCTTCCCCCTGTTCAATTCCAGCGGATTAGTCTTGGGTGCATACACTTTCATGGCTCTGGTCGCCGGTGCTGCGGTATCCCTGCTGGTGCGATCACCCATCGCCGCGGTGGCCGTCACCTTGGTCGCCGTCGCAGGTTTGATGGTGGGATTTCAGAATCTGGCACGGCCACACTATGCCGAGCCGACTGTGCTGACACAAGGTATCGACCATGACACTTTCTACGCGACATACGCTATGGATTCCTCGATGGCGTGGATCGTGCGGAGCGGATACACCGATGCCAACGGCAAGCCGGTCGAGATCGACTATCAGGCGTGCACTACCGATGCAGCCGGTAGTGAACATGATCAGCGATCCGACGAGAGCGACGTGGATTTCTATGTTCGCCAGAAAGCCTTCTTGGCCCAACTCGACGCCGAATATCGTGCGTGTGTGCTCGCGCAGGGAGTGGACCACTACGAAACCTGGTACCACTCGGTCGACCAGGTCAGACGATTCCAATTCACGGAAGCTGGACTAGTCCTAATCCTTTCGGGATTGTTCCTCCTGCCGGCGCTCTGGGGCCTACGACGCCTCAAGCCGTGACTCAGCGGGCGACCGGCGCGACCGTCAGCTGGTTGATGTTCGCGCCGGTCATCGAGCAACCCTTGGTGGGGTAGGCAAGGAAGACCGAGTCGTAGCTGTTGGGCGGGTAAACCCTGAGTCCCGCAACGTCGGTCACGCCGCACTGATCTGCCGGGTAGTTCTCGACGTTCGTAGCTCGCACCAAAGACGTTGCGGCAGAGCCAGGGGCAAGGGAGACGAGTGAACCGGATCCGGAGCGGCCGGCGGCAGCACCCACTTCGCTTCCGGACGCTCCCGTGACATAGGAGACGCCGGGGAAACCGTCGAGCGTGCACGTGCGGCCGCCCGTGTTGGTGAAGACCACCGGAAGCTCCACAGAACCGGCGGCGCCACTCGACTCGCCGAGGGTGACGTTCAGTTCCCCGATCGCGCAGCCTTCGGGATTGGGTGCCGTCGAGGTTGTGGTTTGGGTGTGGTCGGTATGGGTCGTCGAAGGTGCGGCAGTACCGGTCTGGGTCGTCGGCGCCGAGGCGCTCGTGGTTGAGGCGGGTGCCGGTGAACTCTCGGCCGTTCCCGTTTCGTCCGAGCCGCAACCGCTGAGAAGGGCGAGAGCAGCAAGTGGAGCCGCCAACAAGCCGACGTTGCGCATGCGGTTCGAATTCATCGCTCTGTACTCCTCAAGCTGGTCGACAACTGGCTCCGGAACATCCGTGTCCGGTATATCCGAATCCGAGGCCGGATGTGCAGAAACGAATCAGGCTCGCCGGTGATCAGGACCTACTTCCCGGATGGATTGCCGCTGCGGATCTAGCATGAGAAATGACCTGTCCGGATCGCGACCACCGGGAGTAGCGCATGTTCACCTTCACCAGCGACGACGGAGTGGTCATTCATGTCCACGAATGGCCCACCGAGCAGGAACCTCGAGGGGTTGTTCAACTCGCGCACGGTATGGGTGAGCACGCAAAACGCTACGCACACGTTGCCGAAGCCCTGAATGCTCGCGGTTTCCACGTCTACGCGGCGGACCACCGCGGCCACGGTGAGAGCATGCACGCCGGCCCAGGCAACATCGGCGACGACGGCTGGAACCGCTTGGTGGCAGACATGGTGACCCTCACGGGCATCATCCGCGACAAACGCCCCGGCCTGCCCGTCGTACTGCTCAGCCACAGCCTCGGTTCGTTCGCTTCGCAGCAGTACATCCTCGATCATTCGCACCTGATCGACGCCGTCGCACTGTCGGGGACTACCGCGGTCGATCAACTGATCGAGAGCCTCGTCAACGACGGCCCGGACGTCCTCGCCCAGTTCAACGCCGAATTCGAACCGGCCCGAACTCCGCACGACTGGCTCAGTCGTGACGAAGCGCAGGTGGATTTGTACATCAACGATCCGCTGTGCGGTTTCAGCCTGGACGACGCCGGCATGGGCGGACTTATCGCAGCGGGACCGAGGTTCGTCGACGTCGAGGGTGTGCGACAAGACCTTCCGATCCTGGTCTTCGTCGGCACCTCGGATCCTCTCAACGCCGCGCTGAGCCGTACCGACGTCGCAGTCGAACGGTACAACTCGGCGGGGATCGAAGACGTCACCTATTACACCTATCCGGGCGCCAGGCACGAGATCTTCAACGAGACCAACCGCGACGACGTCATCAATGATCTGACGACGTGGATGGACCGCGTACTCGAAGCGTGACCGCCTCACCGGAAGGGGAACACGATGTCCACAGTTCCGGCCGCACGACCCGATCCAGACCCGCGAGATGTCAAGCGCTGGAGACGATACCTCGCCGACGAACAAGCCGAGGCCGCCGTCTACCGCGACCTCGCGAGTAGGCGCAGCGGCGAGGAACGCGAAATCCTTCTCGCCCTGGCCGACGCGGAGGGCCGACACGAGGCGCACTGGCGAGCGCTTCTCGGCGATCACGTCGGCAAACCACTACGCGGCGATATCCGCACTCGGATACTGGGCTTTCTGGCCAGGCGCTTTGGCTCCGTGTTCGTGCTCGCTCTTGCCCAGCGCGCGGAAACACGATCCCCCTATCCGAACGATGCCGACGCGACCGCATCGATGGGCGCGGACGAGAAGATCCACGAAGAAGTGGTGCGGGCCTTGGCCACTCGAGGTCGGAACAGACTTTCGGGGACGTTTCGTGCCGCCGTCTTCGGAGCCAACGACGGCCTCGTCAGCAATCTCGCTCTCGTGCTCGGCATCAGCGGTAGCGGCGTCTCCAACCAGATCGTTCTGATCACCGGCATGGCCGGGCTTCTGGCCGGCGCCCTGTCGATGGGAGCCGGCGAGTACGTTTCAGTCCGCTCGCAGCGAGAGTTGTTGGAAGCGTCCAATCCTGGTCCGGCTGCCAGCGAAGCTGTCGGCCTGCTCGACGTCGACGCCAACGAATTGTCCCTGGTCTACCGGGCCCGCGGCATGTCCGCCGAGGAAGCGGACCAGCGCGCCGCCGAGGTCCTCGCGAACAGCACCTTCGGCGCCGCGGACGTTGTCGACGACCATGAAGCCGTCGGAACCGGATTGGGCGCAGCGGCGGCAAGCTTCTGCTTCTTCGCCTCGGGCGCCATCATTCCGGTGCTGCCGTATCTGTTCGGCCTGGAAGGCATGACGGCTCTGATCGTCGCATCTGTTCTCGTGGGGATCGCGTTGCTGACCACCGGCGTTGTGGTCGGGTTGCTGTCGGGCGGGCCGCCATTCAAGCGGGCGCTACGCCAACTTGCGATCGGCTACGGCGCTGCCGGCGCAACGTATCTGCTCGGCATGTTGTTCGGGACCTCGCTCTGAGCGTCGGCTCATGCGCGTAGGGCGGGATCGCGGTGAGCGGGATCTATCCGGACCGGAATTTGGCACACCACGGCCTCGGTGTGTTTGCGCAGTGCATGAGCGATCTCATCGGTCCGTTGGCTCGGGAGGAATCGGTGCCATCTGGTCGCCGGGTCGATGGTGGCGACGACAACAAAGGTTTCCCGGTGGGGGAAGTGTGTGCGGATGTATCGAGCGAGGGTGTTCCCCACGGAGTTCTCGGTGTCCTCGATGACGATCAAACGCGAATTCGGGTGTCGGGCTTGCCATCGGCGGGTGAAGTCCGTCGTCGATTCGTGGGCCAGGCAGACTCGAATTGCGATGGGCTGCGAGGACATTGCCGTTGCCGCGGCCATCGCGCGGGTGGAGAGCGACGTAATTTCGGACACGGGTACTAGGACCGCTGGTTTGTATCCGATAGACAGAGAATCGTTCTCACCCTGAACGGTTAACCGAGTACCGATATGTGTGTACGCACCGCGGATGCGTTCCATGCCGAGGACGAGCGCAGGGAGCGCGAGAGCGATCAACCAGGCGCCCTCGGTGAACTTCATGGCGGTAGTCACCACTGCTGCGATCGAAGTCAACGCAGCCCCGAAACCGTTGAGCGCTAGGCGCCACTTCCAGCCCGGCGTCTGTTCGGCGAGCCAGTGGCGCACCATGCCGAACTGCGCGAGCGTGAATCCGATGAACACACCGATGGCGAACAGCGGCACCAAGGTGTTCATGTTTCCGCCGGATCCGATGAGCAGGAGTGCACCGATGCCTCCGAGCGACAAGACGCCGTACGTGAAGACGTCGCGCGTCGACTTCCGGCTGAAGCGGTGCGGGAGCACGTTGTCGTCGGCGAGGATCCGCATCAGGTTGGGAAGTCCGCCGTACGAGGTGTTCGCGGCCAACGCCAACAGAATCACGGTGGAGAATTGGACGACGTAGTAGCCCACACCATTTCCGAGGGCAGCGGAAGTGAGTTGCGACAGGACCGTTGTTCCAGGGACCGGTGCGAGTGAGAACTTCTCGATCAACACGGCAAGGCCGATCAGCATGGTGCCCAACAGGATTCCCAGAGCTACTTCGGCACGCTGAGCGCTACGCACGCGAGGCTTCTTGAAGCTGGGTACCGCGTTGGCGATGGCTTCGACTCCGGTCAATGCGGCGCAACCACTCGAAAAGGCTTTGAGCAGAAGGAGAATGCCGATCGTGTGTGCGTTGTCGGCGAGGAAGGGAGCCGTGGCGGCGGCAGGGTTTTCCCGAAGTAGTCCGGCACCGATCACCGTGAAGATGCTGACGACAAAAACCACGGTGGGCAACATGAATACCCGCGCGGAATCTGCGATGCCCCGCAGATTCAGTGCCGTGATGCCGCCGAGTATCGCCAGTGCGATCCAGACCGTGTAGGGAAGAAGCGCAGGGAAGGCGGAGGTCAGAGCCGCGACACCGGCTGCGATCGACACTGCGACGTTGAGGGTGTAGTCGACGATCAACGATGCGGCAGCGGTCAGGCTTGCGCGCGGGCTCAGATGCTTCTTCGCGACGGCGTATGCGCCACCGCCTTCGGGAAATGCGGCGATCACCTGGCGATACGACGCCACGAGGACCACAAGCAGCACGGCGATGGCGATCGTCACCGGCACGGTGAAGCCGATCCCCGCGCCGCCGGCGAGGGCCAACACCAACACGATGGCCTCTGGACCGTACGACACCGAGGCCATCGCGTCGAGCGACAGACCCGCCAGTCCGGTTGCGACGGAGAGCTTTTGCTTCTCAGGTTCGCCGCCGGCGCGGGTGGTCGACGATATGACTCCACGGTGTCCGAGTATCACTGCATGTCTCACCGAGTCAGTATCGTCATTTCCCGTAGCTCTGAGACTGATCTTGACGATGCCTTGACGCGATCACCAACAAATCTGTACGGGTTCACAACGGCGGTTCGAGTCGCGGGAAGCCTTGTGACAGCTGATCAATCCAGCGGGCGCGCATGGCGAGAATATCGCGGTTCCGAGACTCCGATTGGGCGGCGACGTGCGAAAGTAGGTCGCGAAGTCGGCCCAAAACGAGTGGTGAGTTCGATGCCGAGGCTATGACGTCGTCCAGTCCGGTTCTGACGAAGGTCGTGAAGTCGGGTAGCGGAATCACCACACGCAGATCACCACGCTCGTCGACGACCCGGATCGAATCTGCGCGCACGGAGGCCACCAGAGAGAGGAGGTCCTCGATCTCGTCCAGAGCCTGCACGGCCGTCGCAGGATCGTTGATAGCGGGTGAGAGCGCTCTGAGCGCGATGTCAGCCAACAACCGAATCGCGAGTAGGGGGTCCTGGGTGAAGGTTCGCTCACTCCCACTGACCAAGGCGTCAAGAATCGTGTTGGCGGGCATGGGTCCGCCGTAGACGTCGGCGAGCGGCAATCCGTTTCGCAGCGTGCTACCCGGCGACACTCGGAGGACCACCATGGATCGGCAGGATCGAGCGCTCTGCAGCAGATCTTCGACGAGGATCTGCTGCAGAACGGCTGGCGGTCGATGCCACTCGATAGTCGTGATCACCGGAAGTGTTGGTAGAGGAGGCAACTCCAGATCGGTGGCGGGGTACACGGCGGCGAAGACTGCTCGGCCACGACTCGAGATCGAGGTCAGTACAGGAGCCAACTGGATGGCCGAGAATGCGCGCAGCTGGAGCAGCCTGATCAGCGTCAGCGTGGCCAAGAGTGCCAGCACTGCGAGACTTGGCACGACCACGGACACATCCGTTTCGTTACTGATGGCGAGCGCTGCAGTGATGTCGAAAACCGACTGGCCTATGGCGAAGGCAAACGTTCGCCACACGATGGGGTCGTCGCGGAACAACAACAAGCGAGGAGTGAAGGTGGTCGCGGCCCACTGGACGACAAGGAACAGTAGCGAGAAGATCACTGCGACTACACCCAGTAACCCCAGCCCGAGTGCAACGAGCATCTCGCTGACCTGACGGGCGGGAATCATTGGGCCGCTGCGTAAATATGGCATCGCCAGTCCGGCAGCCAGTCCTACGACGACGCACAGGATCTGGGTCAGGCCGGCACGCACACGGCGCCGGGGGACGAGGAAGGCATGCCCGATCGGGGTGGGAGCGAAACGTCCGGGCTGATCCACCCTTCAAGCCTCCACGCTGCGGCAATGGTGCGCCTTCACCCGAAACGGATGATGTCGACGTCGTCGTGATCCTGAAACGCTTGAAAGGCCCATGTGAGAGACAGAAGGCGAGACGTCATGACGGATCCGACAGGCCAGAGCCGCGCTGTACTACCGATTCCGGATCGACAACATCTTGGTCTGGTGACGTACGACGCGAAGGATCCGGACACGGAGTTTCCGCCGATCACTCCGCTACTGCCGCCGGCCGGGGCACCCAATGTTCTGGTGGTCCTGTTGGACGACGTGGGATATGGCGCGAGCAGTGCCTTCGGCGGACCAGCGGACACACCGACTGCTGAGCGATTGCAAAGTAGTGGGCTCACGTACACGCGGTTTCACACGACTGCGCTGTGCGCACCGACCCGCGCCGCACTGCTGAGTGGGCGCAACCACCATTCGGTCGGTATGGGCTCGGTCACCGAAACCGCGACCTCGGCTCCTGGACTTTCCGGTCTGCGCCCGAATACCAAAGCCGCACTGCCGATGACGTTGAAACTGAACGGATACTCGACGGCGCAGTTCGGCAAGTGCCACGAGGTACCGCCGTGGCAGACATCCCCGGTGGGGCCGTTCACATCGTGGCCGACGGGAGAAGGCGGATTCGAGCACTTCTACGGATTCATCGGCGGGGAGAACAACCAGTACTACCCGGCGCTGTACGAGGGTGTCGCGCCCGTGGAGGCGGACAAGACACCGGAGGAGGGTTACCACCTCACCGAGGACCTGGCCGATCACGCCATCGACTGGGTTCGGATGCAGAAGTCATTGGCTCCGGACAAGCCGTTCTTCGTCTACTTTGCACCCGGCGCCACACATGCACCGCACCATGTTCCGAAGGAGTGGGCAGACAAGTACGAGGGCCGGTTCGCAGGAGGTTGGGACGCGCAACGCGAATCGATTCTCGAGCAGCAGAAGCAGCGGGGAGTCGTCCCCGCGGATGCGGTCCTCACCCCGCGCCCCGAGGCCATTCCGGCGTGGGAGGACATGAGTGAGGAGATGAAGCCTGTCCTCGAACGCCAAATGGAAGTTTATGCAGGGTTTCTCGAACACACCGATTTCCATGTCGGCCGGCTTGTCGATGCGATCGAGGAACTCGGAGCTCTCGACAACACCCTCGTGTACTACATCATCGGCGACAACGGAGCGTCCGCAGAGGGGACGATCAACGGAGCCTTCAACGAGATGGCCAACTTCAACGGACTCGCCGCCATCGAAACACCCGAGTTCATGGCGGAAGTGAAAGACAAGTTCGGTACCAAGGACGCGTACAACCACTACTCCGTGGGGTGGGCATGGGCAATGTGCACGCCGTACCAGTGGACGAAACAGGTTGCCTCGCATTGGGGTGGCACTCGCAACGGAACGATCGTGCACTGGCCGGCGGGGATTCGGACCAAGGGTGAGACGCGGTCGCAATTCACCCACGTCATCGACGTCGCACCAACGATCCTCGAGGTCGCGAAACTGCCGGAACCGACCTTCGTCAACGGCGTCCAACAATCACCGATCGAGGGGACCAGCATGGTCTACACCTTCGACGACGCCGAAGCCGCCGAACGTCACGATCTGCAGTACTTCGAGATGGCCGGCAATCGCGGTATCTATTACAAGGGTTGGAGTGCGGTCACCAGACACAGCACTCCGTGGCTGTTCGCGGAGGCACTCCCCGCTCTCGACGACGACGTGTGGGAGCTCTACGACGGGTCGCAGGATTGGACGCAGTCCAAGGATTTGGCGGCCGAGTTGCCGGAGAAACTCGCTGCACTGCAACGCTTGTGGTTGATCGAAGCAGTCAAGTACAACGTGCTTCCGATCGACGACCGAAGATTCGAGAGGTTCAACCCTCACATCGCGGGGCGTCCGCAGTTGGTGTCCGGGAACCGACAGGTTCTGTTTCCCGGAATGAAACGGCTGAGCGAGCACAGCGTGCTGAGTATCAAGAATCGATCGTTCAGTGTCACAGCAGCAGTCGACATCGCGGATGGCATTGCTGCCAACGGTGTGATGATCGCGCAGGGCGGCAGGTTCGGCGGCTGGGCACTTTACGCGCGGGAAGGTCGCGCCAAATTCGTCTACAACCTGCTCGGCATGACCGAGTTCGTCGTCGGGTCCGACGTTGACATTCCGGCAGGATCACATCAGATCAGAGTTGAGTTCGCCTACGACGGCGGTGGTCTCGCGAGGGGCGGCGGTGTCACGATCTATCACGACGGTCACGAAGTGGGTTCGGGTCGCGTCGAGCAGACCCAACCGATGGTCTTCTCGGCGGACGAGACCACCGACATCGGTGACGATTACGGCATGCCTGTCAGTGTCGACTACAGTGGCGCAACCACATTCAACGGCCGTATCGAGGTAGTGCAGATCGACGTCGGCGACGATGACCATACCCACCTGATCGACCCGGAGGAGGTGGCGCGAGTGGCGTTGTCCAGACAGTGATTCCACTGACAAGAGCAGCAGTCACAATCTCCTGAGGGAGGGTCGCAATGCCGACCGTCATCCGTACTGTTCACGATCTGGTCCGCCACGCGCGCGGGCCGACGCACCATCACCACCATCAATCCGTGCACGAGGCACGGCGAATGCGCGCCCACCACATACTGGTCACGCATTCGCTCGCCTGATTTCGGGGCTACAGGTCGCGCGCCAGTGCTCGTCCGGCTGCGCGGCCGGAGAAGATGCAGCCACCGAGGAAGGTCCCTTCGAGCGCGCTGTAACCGTGGACTCCGCCGCCGCCGAAGCCCGCGACCTCACCGGCTGCGTACAGGCCGTCGAAGACACTGCCGTCGGCCTTGACGACCTGTGAATCCAGGTTGGTTTCCAAGCCGCCGAGGGTCTTGCGGGTGAGCAGGTGCAACCGGACCGCGATCAGTGGGCCGTTCTTGGGGTCCAGGATCTTGTGCGGTGCAACGACACGCACGATCTTGTCTGCCAACAGATTACGGGCCCCGTGGATGGCGGTGACCTGGAAGTCCTTGCTGTACTTGTTGTCGACTTCGCGGTCGCGGGCGATCATCTCGCGCTCGATGTCCTCGTAGTCGAGAAGCGGTTCGTCGGTGAGGGCGTTCATACCGTCGACCAGATCACGAAGGTTGTTGCGCACCACGAAGTCTGCGCCCTTCTGCTTGAACGCCTCGACTGGTCCCGGCGCGCCCTTCTTGATTCGTTCGAGGAGGAGCTTGAAGTCGCGGTTGGTGAAGTCGGGGTTCTGTTCCGATCCCGAGAGTGCGAACTCCTTCTCGATGATCTTCTGATCGAGGATGAACCACGTGTACTCGTGGCCGCTGTCGAGGATGTACTTGAAGGTTCCCATCGTGTCGAAGCCGGGGAAGTTGGGGACCGGCAGACGCTTGCCGGTGGCGTCGAACCACATCGAGGACGGTCCGGGGATGATTCGGATTCCGTGGTTGGGCCAGATGGGATTCCAGTTCTGGATGCCTTCGGTGTAGTGCCACATGCGGTCGCGGTTCACGATGTTTCCGCCCGCGGATTCGGTGATTTCGAGCATACGTCCGTCGACGTGTGCAGGTACTCCCGTCAGCATGTGCTTCGGTGCCTTGCCGAGTCGCTCGGGCCAGTTCTTCTTCACCAGTTCGTAGTTGCCGCCGATTCCACCGGAGGTGACCACGACGGCCTGTGCAGCGAACTCGAATTCGCCGATGGGGGTGCGCGAACTCTTCACGCCGCGCAGATCACTGGAAGGTTCGAGGACGGTTCCGCGGACACCGGTGACCGCACCGTCGGTGACGACGAGTTGATCGACTTGGTGGCGGTGCTTGAACGTGACCAGTCCACGCTTCTGAGCGGCGATCACCTTGGTCAGGAAGACATCGACCACGCCGGGGCCGGTTCCCCAGGTGAGGTGGAATCGCGGTACCGAATTGCCGTGTCCAAGAGCCATTCCGCGGCCACGTTCGGCCCAGCCGACATTCGGCATCAGACGGAGCCCCAGATCGTGCAGGTACTGACGCTTGTCGCCGGCCGCGAACTCGACGTACGCCTTGGCCCACTGGCGAGGCCAGTGATCTTCGCGCTCACGGTCGAATCCGGCAGTGCCCATCCAGTCCTGCATTGCCAACTCGAGAGAGTCCTTGATGCCGAGTCGGCGTTGCTCGGGGCTGTTCACGAGGAAGAGTCCGCCGAGCGACCAGAATGCCTGCGCGCCGAGGTTGGCTGCGTTCTCCTGTTCCACGACAAGGACTTTGCGGCCGGCGCGTGTCAGTTCGTAGGTGGCGACCAGTCCCGCCAGCCCTGCCCCGACAACGATGACGTCAGCTTGTTCGCTCACGACAGCTCCTCTTTCGATTGGTTGTTCTGGATTATTTCGCTGTAGGACAGCAGGATTCGAGTGAAGATATCGCGGCGCAGTGCGAAGGCGGCGTTGGTGTCGGTGTCGACGAGACACTGCACGCTGGTGCCGTCGTGCACTGCGACCAATGCCCGTCCCAACGCAGTCGGGTCGCCGACGATTGTTCGCCCGACGTCGCTGAGTGCGGACTCCACAATGGGCAAAAGGGTGCGAAGGATCGCGTCTTCACGGTCGGCAAGGGCTTTGCGAAGTGCCGGGTTGCGGAGCGCGTGAGCGGTGAATTCCGCGTTGATCCGGTACCACTGCGGGTCGACCGGAACCACCGCCACGATCCGGGCGACAGCGGCATGGATGTCGACGGTGTTGCCGGCGGTGATCGACTCCGTCGCCAACCGCAGATCGGCGAGCATAGCTGCAGATCGTTGCTCCCACATCGCGAAGAACAGTTCGTCGAGTGAATCGAAGTTGGAGTAGAACGCGCCTCGGGAGTAACCGCCGCGTTCGCAGATCTGCTCGACCGTGGCGTGCCCGAACCCCGATTCAGAGAAGGCGTCCGCAGCCGCGTCGAGCAGGCGCTGCCTGGTTTGACCACGGCGTTTGGTGACACGCTTGGCCGGCGAGTTGTCCGTTCCAGTCGTCATCGGCGCCTCCGTCGGGGTGGAACCCAAACGATACACCGATGTATCCGATGCGAAGACGTATCTCGATTAGATCTTCTTGGCTGGTGTTTCTATCTATATCTAGCAAATATGCAAGATAGGAAGATATTTGTATGACGACAGCTACAAGTGCAGATCACGCTTCCTGATCGCTGCAGTGGCGACGACGCTGATCGCCGAGGTGGCCACGAGATATCCACATGCCAGCCACGGTGAACCGCCACTGGCGCCGATCAGTGCCGTCAGAATCAGAGGTGTGACGCCGGAGGCGTAGATACCAGAGAACTGGTAGACGACCGACAACCCGGTGTACCGGATTTCTGTGGGGTAGAGGCTCGCATACAGGGTTCCCTGGGCACCGTAGAACAAGGCATGAATCACTCCGAAGACCACGACCATCGCGACTCCGAAGAGCAGGAGATTCTCAGTACCGAACAGTGCGAAGGCGGGGAAGATCGCGAGGCCGTACGCGGCGATGCCCACGATGTAGACCCGTTGCGGGCCGAACCGATCGGTGAGTAAACCGGAAAACGGCAGCAAGATCGCCATCACTACTGCGGCCACGGTGACCACAAGAAGTACGGGAACCTTTTCGAAATGCAGAGTCTTGGTTGCATACGTGATTGCGAAGACGCCCCAGGTGTTGAACGCGGCGCCCTCGCCCCAGCGAGACAACATGCCCAGTACGGTGTTTCGCGCGGCTTTTCCTTGAAAGACTTCCCTGAGCGGGGCGGACGAGCGCTGTTCGAGGTCGCGAACGGCCTGAAAGGCGGGCGTCTCGTCCACCTTCAAGCGGACCACCAACCCCACGATCACGAGCACCAGGCTCAGGACGAAGGCGATGCGCCAGCCGAAACGGAGAAACTGGTCGTCGTCGAAGACTGTTTGAAGCAGCGCGAACATTCCTGTGCCCAAGGCCAACCCGAGAGCCAATCCGATCTGCGGGATGCTGCCGAACAGTCCACGCTTCTTCTCCGGACTGTGTTCGACTGCCAAGAGAACAGCTCCGGCCCACTCGCCACCGAGAGCGAATCCCTGCAGGATACGAAGCAGCAGAAGCAGAATCGGTGCAACGACTCCGATCTGAGCGGCGGTCGGAAGAACGCCCATCAGCGCCGTCGCGATACCCATGATGAACATCGTGAGAGCAAGCGTCTTCTTGCGCCCGATGCGATCGCCGATGTGACCGAACACCACTCCACCGATGGGGCGAACGAGAAAGCCGACTGCGAAGGTCGCAAAAGAGAGCATGGTCCCGACGAACGAACTCTGGTTCGGGAAGAACAGTTGGTTGAAGACCAGACTCGCTGCCGTTGCGTAGAGGAAGAAATCGTACCACTCGACCGTCGTGCCGAGCAGGCTCGCGGCGACGACGGTTCTCAATCTGGATCGCCGCTCGTCGTCGGTCTCGTTCGAGAACGGTGAATTGTGCTCGACTTCGGCAAACGTGGTCATCGGAGCCCCCGGGTCGCGGTGCAAATTCACGAAGGTATCGCCGGCGCCGAAAGTGGGCACCCCTAGCGATCAGGGTGATTTCAACCCTGTTCTTCGAGGTGGACTGTGGTTGTAATGACAGAAGAGTTCTGCCTGTACGTCGACGAAAGGAATCACCGTGTCACTGCGCTTCCACTGGTTCTTGCCTACTTACGGTGATTCCCGGAATCTGATGGCGGGTGGGCACGGCAGCTCGATGTCCGGTGATCGTCCGGCGACGCTGAAATACCTCAATCAGATCGGCGCGGCCGCCGAGACGAACGGCTTCGAAGCCGTCCTCACGCCCACCGGCGCGTGGTGCGAAGACGCATGGCTGACGACGGCGATGATGCTCGAGACCACCGAGACACTCAAGTTTCTGGTTGCTCTGCGCCCGGGATTGCTCAGCCCCACGCTTGCCGCTCAGATGGCCGCAACCTTCCAATGGCAGTCGGGCGGTCGTCTGCTGCTCAACGTCGTGACCGGCGGGGAGGACCACGAGCAGCGCACGTTCGGTGACTTCCTCGACAAGAACCAACGGTACGCACGATGCGGCGAGTTCCTCGACGTGATCCGCCAGTTGTGGTCCGGTAACGGTCCGGTTGATTTCTCCGGCGAGTACGTCAACGTGGAAAAAGCTACGCTGCAGCGTATTCCGGATCCGGTACCGCCCATCTTCTTCGGCGGATCCTCGCCGGCGGCCGGCACCGTCGCATCGCGCTACGCGGATACCTACCTCACCTGGGGTGAGACGCCGTCCGCTGTTGCCGCCAAGATCGCCTGGATCCGCGACCTCGCGGAAGTCCAAGGTCGTCACCTCGACTACGGAATCCGTTTGCACGTCATCAGCCGGGACACCTCGGAACAGGCATGGGCAGAAGCGGATCGGCTGCTCAGTGCGCTCGATCCGGCGACCGTCGAGCAGGCTCAGGCGAGTCTTGCGCGATCCGGCTCCGAAGGTCAGCGTCGGATGCTCGAATTGCACGGCGGTGGTTCGGCTTACAAGGAGGGCGTCGGAGCGAGGTCGCTGGAGATTGCGCCGAACCTGTGGACCGGCGTCGGATTGGTGCGAGGGGGAGCAGGTACCGCATTGGTCGGTTCGCACCAAGAAGTGGCTGATCGGATTGCCGAGTACGCGGCGATCGGACTGGATCACTTCGTATTGTCGGGCTATCCGCATCTCGAAGAGGCGTATCAGTTCGGTGAGGGTGTGCGTCCGATCCTCGAAAAGCGTGGATTGGTAGCACCGCACGGTTCGGTCGGCGGACCGGTGCGAACGCCCTTCGTCTCCAGTGGGAACTGAGTCGAAAAGCTAGCTCTTCGAGAAGGGGACGTTTGTCCCGATCTTTCGGGCATGCCCTCCCGGCGGGGCAATTGGGCCATTTCGGGCGCTAGATCCGATCTAGGCTGCGCACTGTTGCCGAACTCAAGGCGCAGTACGAAAGGATCCTCGATGAAGCTGGGCACGAGTGGAGTACGTCGCGTAGTGGGAACCGTGGCAGTCGCCGCTGCAACCGCGGCAGGCGTCGCGATGGTCAATCCTGCGACTGCGTCGGCCGAGGTGGTCCCGCCGGTCGTCTCGTACAAGGTGACCGGAAACGATCTGGCACTGACGATCACGAACAACAACACGGGCATTGCCCCGTTGTGCCAGGCGTTTGTCGTCAACGCCGCGGATTCTGCTGCTGTGCTTGATGATCCGCTGAAACTGCTCGATCCGAACCTTGTGGTTTACCCCAAGATCACCGACCCGTCCTCATTGTTCGCCGTCGGTAAGGGGCAGACGGTCACCAACACCGTGACCGATGTTCCGGACGGAACCTACGCCGTGCTCGGTGCCTGCTCCGATCTTCTCGATCTGGAGACGTTGGGTAAGCCCGTTCCTGGCGTGCCGAGCCTCGTTGTCATCGGTGGACCGTTCAGCGGCATCAATACCGGGAGCCTGAGCGACCTGTTCGGTAGCGGCAGCCTCGAAGGACTTTTCGGGTAGCTCGCTGCTTGTCTCCCCAATTTTCCGACTGAGCGGTCTATTCTTCATGCATCTGGTGATCTGACCGACTTGCCTGGAGGTTCGGAAATGCGAAGTCGTGGATTCAAACGCGCTCTCGGAAGCATTGTCGCGGCGTCCGCCGCCGTCGTGGGACTGGTTGTCATGACTCCGGCGACGGCGTCGGCAGCACCAGCGATTCTTCCGCCTCCGGTATCGGTGAGCGCAGCGGACAATGCGATCACCTTCACCATCACCAACCCGAACCCGCGGTTCAGCTTCATCAACTGCACGGTGGCGATCCTCAATGCCAGGGATGTCCCCGACGTGATTCGCGATCCGGCAAAGCTGCTCCAGCCTGGCGTGTTGGTGTACCCGACCGTCAGTAACATCCTCGATCTGTTTGCCGTTTCGCCTGGGCAGACGATCACGCGGACCGTCGGTAATCTGCCGGCCGGGGTTTACGCCGTTGCGGGAGCATGCGTTCGACTGCTCGATCCGACCAACCCCACTATCGCGATTCCGCAGGCAGTTGTGGTCGGCGGCTGGTTCGAGGGCGCGGGAACCGGAAGTCTCTCAGGATCTTTGGAGGATCTGGGATACAACACGGTTCAGGACTTGATCGACGCGTGGAATCGGATCAGCTCGGGAAGCAGCGGCGGTAGCTTTCAGTTCGAGTACCAAGGTGGCTCGGATTTCGAGGTAGTGGGTCCCACGTCGTAGTAGGTGCAACTCACTTGCGTGCACGATGACGCCGCACCGCGTCGCGGTTCGCGCACGTGGGGGAGCAGTACCGCTGATTGCCGTTGCGGGAGGTGTCCGCGTAGATGTTGGTGCACTCGTCCAGGGTGCATCGACCTAATCGGTGCATGCCGCGGCCGACGAGGTGTAGCGCCGTGCCTACCGAGAAGAGTGCCTTGAGGACCTCGGCGAGCGACTGTTGGGGATCGCGGTAGTGCAGATGCCAGCCGTCGTTCGCGTGGTTGGTCATGCGCGGATACGCCGACGCTTGCTCGAGCATGACGTTCACCAGTTCGGCGCGGGCTGCCTCCTCCGTGACGTCGACGATTTTCGACCACTCGATCAGAAGGTCGAGGGTCTCGTCGAGGTCCTTCTCGGCGATGGGGAAATCGAGAATGATGCCTGCATCGACGCAGCGTTCGACGAGTTCGGCCAGGGTCTCGGGGTTTCGATTGGCCAGGTCGGCGGCCAGCGTCACCGCATATTCGCCGTAAGGGTTGAGATGCACAATGCCATTACATCATGCTCGTTGCATGAAGAAAACAGAGATCACGCCGATCGGTTGCATCCATCGCTGGGAGGTCGAATCCCGGCACCGAACCAGCGAGGGGACGGTCACCTACCTGCGCTGCCATTGCGGGTCGTGGCAGACCTTGCTCGCCGAGTGGATGTCGGGTGGGGCAGCCTCGGCCGTCGCCGCACCGATAAAGGTCAGGTCCAGGTAATGATCAGCTAATCGTTCCGTTTTACCTCCGGCGACATGGAACGTGTTCTAGATTCAGGGTTATCTGCCTCGATGTCGCGGCGCGGACTCTGAAAGGAAAGACAATGCAGTTCAATCTTGCTGACATATTCGAGACCGTTGCCGGCTCAGTCCCTGATCGCGTTGCATTGACTTACGAGGGAGAGAACTTCTCCTACTCTCAGTTGGATGCGGAGGCTAACCGAACGGCCAACCTGTTCGCGCAAGCTGGCATCTCGAGCGGCGATCATGTAGCCCTGTTCCTGAAGAACAGCGTCGAACATGTCACGTCGATCCTCGGGTTGATCAAGATCCGTGCGGTCCCGATCAACGTGAACTACCGGTACACACCCGCGGAACTCGAGTACATCTTCACCAACTCCGACTCGGTCGCAGTGGTCGTGGAACTCCCCGAGCATCAGCGTGTCCTTGCTTCCCTCTTCGGTGCATGCCCGAAGGTGAAGACGGTGATCGTGATCGGCGAGATCGACGCCGAACTGGTCGCCGCAGCAAAAGCGCATGAAGTTTCTGTGGTTTCGTTCGACGACGCTCGTGAACAGTCGCCGGTGGGGGAGTTCGACGCTCGTTCTGGCGACGACGTGTACCTCCTCTACACCGGCGGGACCACCGGATACCCGAAGGGCGTCATGTGGCGTCATGACGACTTCTTCCGTAAGCCGCTCTCCGGCGGCAATCCGTACGGTGAGGGAGCGCGGCAGGACCTCGCCGAGATTGCCAGTGCTGCAAAGGAATTTCCGGAACTTTCGTTCCTCATTGCTGCCCCGCTGATGCATGGCGCCGCGTTGTACTCGCTGTTCACCTTCCTCACCCTCGGTGCGCGAGTTGTTCTACGACGCGAGTTCGACGCGGAGAAGGTCGTCGAAGCGATCGAGAAGGATTCGGTACAGGTGATCTTGATCGTCGGCGACGGCATGGGACTGCCGTTGGTCGACGAGATGGAACGACGCAAAGACGAGGTCGATTTCAGCACCCTGTTCTCGATCACCTCGGGTGGCGCGATCTGGTCCACCAGCGTGCGGGATCGCATGCTGGCGGTGAAGCCGGACCTGCTGCTGCGGGACAACTTCGGAGCCTCCGAGTCCGGTAACGACGGCGCCTTCTCCATCGACGAGGCGGGCAATCTGCGAATGCCGCCCTCGCCGAACATGATTCTGGTCGACGAGCGCCTCGAAGAGATTCCAGCGGGCTCCGACGACGTGGGCTACATCGCGCGCATCGGAAACGTCCCGCTCGGGTACTACAAGGACGAAGAGAAGACCGCCCGCACGTTCCCGACCCGCGCCGACGGCACCCGCCTTTCGGTGCTCGGCGACATGGGCAAGGTGGAAGCAGACGGCACCATTGTCTTCCTGGGGCGTGGCTCGCAGTGCATCAACACCGGTGGCGAGAAGGTCTTCGCCGAAGAGGTCGAGGCTGCCCTTCACGCACATCCGGCGATCTCCGACGCGCTCGTTGTCCCAGCCCCCGATGCGCGCATGGGGCAGCAGGTCGCAGCGGTGATCGCGACCTACCCCGGATCCGACGAGCTGACTCTCGAAGCGGTACAGGAACATTGCCGCAAGACGTTGGCCGGATACAAGGTGCCGCGCACGATCGTGCTTGTCGATGAAGTCAAGCGAACCCCCGCCGGTAAGGCGGACTACCGCTGGGCGACGACACTGGCATCGACCTAGCAACGTGGAATGGGCGACGGCGATCTTTCACACGGATTTCACCACGACATAAGAGACATACCGGAAAGATGGTGCAGAGTAAGTCGTTCGCGCCTTGCGTCGTCACTCCACGAAAGGGCCTTGTCTCATGCTCATCATCGGAATACTCCTGTTCGGGATCGTCATCGGAGCGGGAGCCCAGCTGATTCTGGGGAAAACGACCGCACGAGTGGACTGGACCTTCGCGTTCATCGCGGGAATCGGTGGTTCGCTGGTCGGCGGATTGCTCGTGAGTTTGATTGCAGGCGACGGATTATCATTGCGCCCGAGCGGCATCCTCGGGTCCCTTGCCGGCGCTGTCATCATCACCGCGGGGTGGCAGTGGTACCGCGGGAGGAACGCAACTACAACTACGCGTCCGTCTGATCGCTGATTTCCACAGTTCCGTCAGGGGACGGAGAGCGTCGACATATGAACGAACTACTCGATGAAGTCCTCACCGCACATGGCGGAGTCGAACATTGGCAGTCCGTTTCAGCGATCACGGCACGGGGACGTTTGGGCGGTCTGCTGCCCCAGCGCTTCCCAGGCAACAAGCTGGCGAAGTTCACGGTCGAGGTTGAAGTCGCCGAGCAACGCACTGTCCTCCAAGACTTTCCGCGTGTCGGCGAGTGCGCTGTGTTCGACAAGGGCGTCGTGCGGATCGAAACTCGTGACGGCGAAGAACTCGGGAGTCGAACCGACCCACGTTCAACGTTTTTCGGGTTGAGTGGAGTCCGGCGCAACCTCCACTGGGACGCACTCGACACCGCTTACTTCGCTGGCTACGCCTTTTGGAACTATCTGACGGCACCGCTGCTGCTCGCCCGCGACGACATCACTGTCACCGAAGCCGAACCTTGGCAGGAATCCGGGCAGCAATGGCGACGACTTCAGGCAACGTTCGCGCCGGCGATCGATACCCATTGCCGGCAGCAGACCTTCTATGTCGACAACGGTGGCCTCATCCGCCGTCACGACTTCGTCGCCGAACCCGTAGGTAAGTTGGCTAAAGCCGCACTCTACTGTGACCATCACCGTCAGTTCGACGGCCTCACGTTTCCCACTCGACGACGTGTGCTCCCGAGAGGGCCAGGCGGCCGCGTTCTCTCGCGCCCGACGCTCCTGGCGCTCGACTTCGACGACATCGAGATCAAGCGATGAAGATCAGTTCTCGGTTACCTGTTGTCGAGTGTGAACAAACGGAACACGGTCCGCATGCACAGAACGACGCCGACGAAGCCCAGTACAGCACTCACGAGTGCGTAGGCCGACAGCTGAGGTGTGAGTTGTGGTCCGCCAGGTACGAACAGCAGGATCGCTGCGACAATCAGCGCGGTCACTCCCGCCGCCATACCCAGGGCGTTGTTCGCCGACCGTCGTAGCCATCGCCTGTCGTCGGGGTGTGCGACCGAGCGAGTGCGAAGTGTGAAGCTTCCCGATGCGATCGAGGTCGCGATCTGGTCGAGCTGACCAGGCAGGCGCCTGACCACCGCGGTTGTGACCGCCGTCGTCGACAGGATTGCCTGCGCGGCTGCAGTCGGGCTGGCGACCTGGGTCAACAGTCGGGGTACTTCGGCCCGAACAGCAGCGACGAGGTCGATCTGCGGATCCAGGAGCCGGAGGGCGCGCTCCAAAGACGCGAGCGAACGGAAAGCGGCGGCGACGTCTCCCGGCACTCCGATTCGGTGTTCTCGAAGCACGGTGAACATTCTCGCGAACGATGCCATGGAAACATTGGGTTGGACACTGAGTAGGGTGATCTCTCGGCCCACCTGGTGACGTAGTGCTCCGCGATCCACTTCGGGCGGTACGTCGAATGCCATCAGCATCGCGTCGACTGTCGCCACCGGATCACCTGCGAGGGCAGCGTTGAGGAGCACGGCGAACAAGATCCGTGTCTCGCCGTCCAGAACCCCTACTGCGCCGAAGTCGAGGAGCCCGACCCGGCCGTCATCGAGGATCATGATGTTGCCGGGGTGCAGGTCCGCGTGAAACACCCCGTGGACAAAGATCCCGTCGAGCAACGACGCAAGAAGTTCGTTGGCGACGCTGCTGCGGGTGTCGCGGTCGAGGCCGATGAGCGCGGCCTCACCGTCGGAGAGCGGTGTGCCGTGAAGACGTTCCATCACGAGCACCCGTCCGCTACTGAGGTTGGGGTAGATATGCGGAACGACGATATCCGGGCGGTTCGACATGGTGGAAGCAATCGCGCCGGTGTTCGCTGCTTCGGTGCGGTAGTCGAGTTCCTCGAGCAGTGACGTGACGAGGCCCCCGGCGAGTCGATGAACTCCGATATCGCGTGCCCAGGGAAAACGGGTCTCCGCGAGCGCCGAAACGCGAAGGAAGATATCGCAATCCACGCTCACTTGTGCGCTCGCCTCGGGGCGTTGAACCTTCACCACAACGTCGACGCCTTCAACGGTGCGCGCGGAATGTACCTGTGCGACAGAGGCGGCGGCGAACGGCTCCACATCGAACGACGCGAACACCGACTCTGGTGCGTCGCCGAGTTCCGATGCCAGTAGCTCCGCGATACGGTCGGGATCAGCCGGGCGTGCCGAACTTTGCAGAGAAGAGAGGGTGTGAGCCAACTCGGGTGGTATGAGGTCGTCTCGCGTGCCGAGGATCTGTCCCAACTTGACGAAAGTGACACCGCACCGGTTGATTACTTCCACCAGTGCGTCCCCGAACTGAGGCGCTGACGGCCCAGCACGGAGAGCTGACCCGCCTCCCGCTCGCACGACGATGCCCGTGATCTGGACGTACCGCTTCGTTCGGCGCCACGATTTTCGGCTGCGCCGCAATGCTTCCGACGGACCTGGTAGGGATCCTGTAGGAACGACGACTTCGAGGAAAACCAATGCGGCCAGGCATGCTGCGAACACCCATAGCGCGACAACTCCGAAGAAGATGAGTGCTGTTCCCACGCTCACCAGAAGTTGATCGTCCTGGCTGGCAATTCCTGCGAATGTCGCGGCGTAGCCCGTGAGGGGGACACCCACCGAGAGCGCTATCACCGCGACCACAAGTGTTCGTGGCCAACCGACCCTCGTCCCCAGCGTTCGTCGCATCACGCCCGCAAGCGATGCTGCAAGAAATGGCGTCGTGACGATCCAGACCATCAAGTCCATTGCGATAGCGTACGGGTTTGCAATCCGCGATTCATCCAGGAAAACCCTGAGCCCACCCCGACTGACGGGTAACAAGTTCGACAATGACCAAACGTCGAACATGCTCGGGCACTTCGGAGTTCATTCGCCTTGACGTCGACTCGTCCTGATCGAACGTCCAAAAAGAAGATAGTGACACCGCAGCAAAGAAACAATCACAGCGCACGGTGCGCTCAACCCTCGATCGCAGTGGATTATCGTCGAGGAGTTGCGCGATCGGCGGCCCTGAAATCGAACCAGTCGGGCGACCGTTGCGGTACACGATGCGGTTTCGCTGGTACCGTCGATGTCATGACTCTGCAGAAAGGCGCATGAGCGCCCACCTCCGGCGTAGGTTCCTGCGCCCTCGATATGTCTTCTTCGCCGCTGCTCACCTGTGGGTGGTCGACGAGCATCAACCCGTTGCGGCACTGATTGATCCGCACACAGAATCGTTGGCGGGGTTGGTGGCGTGGACCGATCTTCCTCCCGTACCACCGGGATCCATCCCAACGCAGATCGCGGCCGACGAATCCGTTCGATCCAGCAGCGTGACTACCCGGGGCTAATATTGAAAGCTCGCCTCAATCTTTACAACGAGCAAGGCATCCGATTCGACACCCTGCGGTATCCGAGGTTAAGAGTCAGACACCGACAGCATGTGCGATGAACCTCTGAGCGGAGTTCTTTCGTGCACTCGCCTGCATCGTGATCAGTCGTCACTCCCGGCCACGAGCATCGTTGTGGACCAGAATTCGGGTGGGATCTGCACGCCGGTGTAGTTCGCTGCCAACGCAAAGGACGCTTCGATTGGATGGAGTTTCCCGCCCCGCGACGGACCTTCGCTTTCTGGGGCGCGTCGGCCTCTTCACCCGCGGTTGCCAAGCCTTCGGTATCGTGTTGCAGAGTCGCGCGAACTGCCGCGGCCTCGCTAACTATGATCGCTTTCGTCGTCGGAGAGCAGGCTTCGATCCGTACGATGATAAATTCGGATTCGTTTCGCCCGAGCGAGACCGGTCACATTGACTGAGGCTGGACACACTCCTGTTTTGCAGTTGTGAACTTACTCCCTGTCCGTCACGCCCAGGGAAACATTCGAATCTGCTCTTTGAAGAATCCAGCACGGAACAATGAATGCATTCGATTTGATCGAATGCATCCATTCCGTCCCTTCGCGTCATCTACGCTGCGATTTCAGCATGGACATGAAAAAGCGGCATGCCCATGCAACTTACTTAGGTTTGCTATGTTTGAGTACCAATCCGTTTCCATGATCGCTGCGCAATCGCGATTCAACGCAGTTATGAAGCTGTCGAACAGGCTTGCGGCCGTTACCGTTTTCACGTCGTAAACCTTAACTAAAACCCGGGCAAGCGCGCGAAAAAAATCATGGTCACCCACCAAGTATTCGACACCGACTCCTATAGTTGATTTTTCTTCGCGGATCATTCTCGATAATTCACTCTCGGGTGTGCTGGTGTTTGATCGGGCTAGTGCGATCGATGCGATCCGCTCAATCGATGGGGATATTGGGGGAATTTCCCCGAAAGGGAAATCGCTCAACTTTAAATCAAGCTCGTACCGTTCGTTAACTATCCTTAAAGGTGCGACGGCGGCAGCTAACGATAAAGACTGATTCATCACGGCGTGTGTTGCGATGGGATTTCCGGTTCTCCTAACGGTGCTTCTTACCTTTGTTTGTATTAAACTGTCTAGGAGTCTTGTGCTTTTTAATGCGATATCCATAAAGATGTCATGCGTATTCGAAACAAGTACATTGGACGGATAAATTTTCCCGGGAAATAGAAACTGATCATAATCCGAATCTACTAAAAAAGTTACGCCGGATATAGATTCTTCTTCGGCAAGTGTGGCTGCACCGAGCGACTTACCCTTCCCGTTTCCCTGTATGATGTAGAGTTTCTCATTGCTATGATTCTTTATTACGAAATGATCATCTTCGCCTTCGGTGACGAGGATTAGGGATTCAATTTCTGGCCTCACCAAGGTGATTGTGTTGAAGAGTGTGTGGTGGTTCAGGGACTCTCTCACGCGAACGATGCTTTCTCGGGGCCGAGGCGTACAGCATGACTCCATGCGTCATTGATAATTTGCGGGGAGTGGGTAGCCACGATGAATCGGAAGCCGGCTAGCTCTGCGACACGTTGAACGTCGGGAATAAAGGCAAGTTGCCAAACAACGTGTAATGATATTTCGGGTTCGTCAATCAAGACAAGCGCACCTTCAGGGACATTGAAAAGTAGATCAAATATTAGTATTATCTCATGTTGCTCGCCGGATGAAAGAGAATTGAGATCGATTGCTCTCCCGGTTGTTTCGTGTCTGACTGTTAGTCCTTCGCCGGCAGTTACTTGCAGTCGCTTATTTAAGAGCCGAGAGTTGACAATATCTTCCAGTAGTTCGATTTTTCGAAGTAGTTTAACGAAGGGTGCAAGCTTTTTATCGGCATCATCGAGATATAAGCTCAGGAGGCGCAACTCCCATTCATCGAGGTCTCTGGTAGGGAGTGAGAGTTCGTCTTCAAGCGCCACTGATGCCACGCGGCCCAGGCGGCTACGAAACCCGTTTTGCTCGTCGAATCGAATTCTAATGTCGTCAGCGTGAACTGTTTCGCTTGTCGGTGCGGCTAGAACCTTATTTGGGAAGGTTCTGTCTAGTTGTTGAGTAATTCTGGAATGCTCAGTCTGAGCTCGGTTAACTAGAGCCTTCATGGTGGAGGAATGTTCTGAGATCTTAGTATCGTGCTGTTTGCGTCGAACTCCCGGCCGGATATTTGCTGCTACTCTCCTGCTAGCTCCTATATATTGTTCTATCCTGAGGCGTTGAGTTTCAATCAGATAGCTGAAGCTATTTTCTCGGAATCTTTCAATCCATTCGGGTACATCTTCCCTATCTCGGAAATCGGGGAATCTTCGTTCAAGTTCCGTCAGTGATACGAGTTCCTGGTCGACTCGGTCTTCCCAAATTTCTGGCGATGAAGAAAGTGGACGGTATGTGGTATTTTCTATTAGTTGCGCCTCGAAATTATCGCCACTATAGAGCCAGGAGTCTTTCTCTGAATCTTCAAAGTGTAGTTCGAATCGGATCTTCCTCTTCTGTCCATTTTCAACAAATGCGTCAAATTCAGAATCCCCCTCCTCGTCGTGTGTGTCCGTAATTGCTGTAATGCTGTGTCCATCGGAAAAGGATAGGGTTGCGGTACCGAAAGGCAATAGGGACAATGTCGCGGCATTCACGCGCGAGAGTGCGTGAATTATTTCCAAAAATTTGGTCTTGCCAACGCCGTTTGGACCATAAATTATGACGAAGTCGGAGTTTTCCTCAAAATCTATGTGGTGAACGTACTCGCCGAGCACCTGTTCGGCATGAGCGCTGGTTAACCTGAATGGTGTGTGGGTCACCGGGCAACTATCGCAGATTGGGCCCCGTTTTGGGTACTAACGAGTCTACCTGCGCTCCATACAGTCCTCGGGATGTTTGCCGCGATCGAGTACCGCAGCCGTTGCTGTTAACTAAGCTCATGTGACCAGGTGACATGGTGCGATGCCTCAATTGAGCAGGTGTTGGTTGAGGGGCAGGCAATTGGGGTTCCCGGAGTTCGGAGCTGGAGCCGTCACCGCTCAGCACACCATGATGATTGGTGGACGAGGGCCCAGTTTGCGCAGGCTCCCCCTGGGGGGAGGAGGTCTTCGATCGGGTCTCCGGAGTAACGAGCTCGTCGATCAAAGTGAGCGTCTGGTGCGGAAGACATATCATTTCGAAAGTTATCACCACTATGGGCGCCTCATCTGTACGAGATCGAAGATCGAGGTCGAGCCAGATATTGCGGTTCCTAGTTCTCTCTAGGACACGCGCTAGAGAGCGAGATATTCGTCTACTCGGCTTGTACCGTCGGTGGGCATGGACCCCGTGCGCAATCCGTATGCCCCCGGTGCCGGTCAGCGACCGCCGGAACTCGCCGGTCGCGACAAGCAGATCGATGCCTTCGACGTCGTGCTCGAGCGAATTGCGCGTGGCCGCCCGGAACGAAGTGTTGTCCTCACCGGATTGCGTGGCGTCGGTAAGACCGTCCTGCTCAATCAGTTGCGTTCGGCGGCGATCTCCCGAAGCTGGGGGACCGGGAAGATCGAGGCGCGGCCCGACCAGGATTTACGACGCCCACTCTCGTCAGCGCTCCACATGGCGGTCCGCGAGATCGCGGTCTCCCATCGCGATCCGGAGCGGGTCGAACAGTTCCTCGGAGTCCTCAAATCGTTTGCCCTACGCGCCACCGCGGACAAAGGCATGCGCGAGCGCTGGCAACCAGGCATCGACGCACCTGCGATCAAAGGTCGCGCGGACAGCGGCGACATCGAGATAGACCTGGTCGAGTTGCTGCTCGACGCGTCGTCGTTGGCCCGGGATGTCGGCGTCGGGATCGCCATCTTCATCGACGAGATGCAGGACCTCGGTGCCGCGGACGTCTCGGCGATCTGCGGGGCCTGCCACGAGTTGAGTCAGGACGCGGCACCGCTGATCGTCGTCGGGGCGGGGCTTCCGCATCTGCCTGCTGTGCTGTCGGCGTCGAAAAGCTACTCGGAGCGCCTGTTCAGCTACCACCGGATCGATCGGCTCGAGCGGGAAGCTGCAGATCAGGCACTGATTGCGCCTGCTGAGCGTGAGGACGTCGAGTTCACCGAATCTGCGCTCGACGCTCTGTACGAAGCGGCTGACGGGTACCCGTACTTCGTTCAGGCCTACGGAAAGGCCACGTGGGATGTGGCGGCGTCGAGTCCGATCACGTCGGAAGACGTGCGCGTCGGCGCGCCGACGGCTGAGGAAGAACTCGCTGTCGGCTTCTTCGGATCACGGTACGAGCGAGCAACGCCCGCGGAGCGTGAGTACATGCGCGCCATGGCCGATCTCGCCGGTGACGACGGACCCGTCGCAACCGCGAACATCGCCGTCGAGTTGGGGCGCAAGCCGGCTTCCCTGTCGCCGGCACGCGATGGACTGATCAAGAAGGGACTGATCTATTCGGCAGAACGTGGGTCCATCGGATTCACGGTCCCGCACTTCGGCCGATACCTGCGCGGACAAGCGGAGTGAACGCGCTCGAAACCGCGTGGGATCGGGTGGCGGCGCTCAGTCCCAATCCGCCGGCGTGGGTGGTTCAACTGGCCGCGTTGATCGCCGTGATCATCGTTCTCGAACCACACCTGTGGCGGATCGCCCGCAACGTCGTCACCATCGCACACGAGGGCGCTCATCTGATCGTCGCAGTCCTGGTCGGTCGACGGTTGAAAGGTCTTCGCCTGCATTCGGATACGTCGGGTGTCGCGATTTCGTCGGGCAAACCGACCGGCTTTGGCGTCATTCTGATGACGTTCGCGGGGTACGTCGGACCGTCGATTCTCGGACTCGGCGCGGCCGGGTTGTTGGGCGCGCAGCGTGCGGTCTCGGTGTTGTGGATCGGCGTATTCGTGATCGCGGTGATGATGGTTCTGATCCGAAACCTCTACGGAGTCTTCTCACTTGCCGTGGTGGGAGCCGTGTTGTTCGGACTCGTCTGGTGGGGGACCCAGGAGCAGCAGGTGGCTGCTGCCTACTTCTTGACGCTCTTCCTGCTCTTTGCCGGACCGCGCCCGGTCGTGGAACTTCAACGGCAGCGAATGCGGCGAGGCGGGGCACCGGACTCGGACGCCGACCAATTGGCCAGGCTCTCACCGATACCCGCGATCGTCTGGGTCGGTTTGTTTCTGCTCGTGAACGTCGCGGTGCTCGTGCTCGGCGGATGGTGGATCCTGCGCCCGGTGGGTGGCTGACCGCATTGATCAGTTGTCCTGACGGGACAATGGATCAACGATTGTTGATGCTCCGCGGCCGTAGTCATCGCGTGAAGGCGCTCATATCGTGGAAGTCGACGAGTGGTCGTGCCGGGACTTCCCGCGGCCACATCCGCAGCGACGAAGACCGTCGACGATGACAAGGATTCGTTTTGGACGACAAGAACTTCCGCGGACGAACCGCCATCATGTCCGGGGGAAGCCGTGGCATCGGACTTGCCATCGCCCGTGCGATAGCGCGCCGCGGCGGAAATATCGTGTTGCTCGCCAAGACCGATACGCCTGACCCCCGGTTGCCCGGAACTATCCACACGGCTGTGGACGAGTTGAACGAGCTTGGGGGTCATGCCGTTCCCGTCGTCGGTGACGTGAGGAACGACGACGACATCGCGCACGCCGTCGATGCAGCGGTAGAGCACTTCGGTGGTATCGACATCGTGGTCAACAACGCGAGCGTCCTCGACATTTCGAAAACCGAAGACCTCGCGATGAAGCGATTCGATCTGATGCAGCAGGTCAACGTCCGTGGCACTTTCGCGCTCACCCGAGCGTGCCTTCCGTACCTTCGGGTTTCGGCCAACGCGCACGTATTGACGCTGTCGCCACCGCTCAACTTTTCGCCGCACTGGTTGGGTGCTCATCCGGGCTACATGCTGGCCAAATACGGAATGACATTGGCGGCCTTGGGTATCGCCGCGGAGTATTCAGGTGCACCGATTTCGAGTAATTGCCTGTGGCCGGAGACCATGATCGCCACGGCGGCCGTCGGAAACCTGCTCGGGGGAGACGACAGTATCGATCACTCGCGTTCACCCGAGATCATGGCCGATGCGGCTGTCGAGATTCTCGGACGTCCCGCCGGCACGGAAAGCGGTCGGACGGTACTCGACGTCGATGTCCTGCGCGAGGCGGGGATTTCGGACTTCTCGCAGTACGGCGGTCAGTCACCGTTGGCGATCGACATCTTCGTCGACGCTCCAATTCCGTGATCTCGGGCGATCTACAGGTATCTAGCCAAATCGCTAGATACCTGTAGATCTTCCTCACGCCACCTCGTGCTCGCCGCCCGGGGCAACTTTCTGAAGTCCGCGATATGCGTCGCTGGCACTTTGGCGACCACCGATGACGGCCTCGACCTCCGCGGCAATCGGCATGTCGACTCCGTATTCGCGAGCCAGATCCATGACGGTAGGGGCAGTTTTTACTCCCTCGGCGACCTGGCCGAGCTTGGCGACCGCCTCCTCGACGGTCAATCCCTGCGCCAGAGCTTCGCCGACGCGACGGTTGCGAGAAGTCGGAGCCATGCAGGTGGCGATCAAATCGCCGACGCCCGTCAAGCCGGCAAAGGTGCGCGGGTTGGCGCCCATCGCTTCACCGAGTCGGGTCATCTCGGCGAGACCGCGCGCGAGCACCATCGCACGAGTGTTGTCCCCGACTCCCAGACCGTCGGCCATGCCCGAGGCGATGGCAACGATGTTCTTGAGGATGCCGCCGAGTTCACAGCCGAGTACGTCGGTGTTGCGGTAGACGCGGAAGACCGACGACGCGAACAGGGGTTGCAGCGCGGCGGCGACGCGATCGTCCTGGGTGGCCACGACCGATGCCGCGGCCATGCCGTCGACGATCTCCTTGGCGATGTTGGGGCCCGCGAGCAGTCCGACGGGATGGCCGGGCAGGCACTCGGCGATCACTTCGGTGGGGCGCTGCCGGGTGCCGGGCTCGAGGCCCTTGGACAGTGACAACACCGGGACCCACGCCCGAACCTCGTTGGCGATCTCGGCGAGGGTGGCGCGAACGGCGTGCGAAGGCACCCCACATACGAGTACGTCCGCTTCACGAGCGGCTTCGACCAGATCCGAGGTTGCCTTGAGTCCCTTGGGAAGTTTGCGCTCACCAAGGTATTTGGAGTTGGTCCGTTGCGAATTGATCTCGTCGGCCGCTTCGGAATTTCGTGCCCACAGCAGGGTGGGAGTGTTGCGGGCAGCGAGGCCGGCCACCGTGGTTCCCCACGATCCGGCACCGAGGACGACGACGCGTACCGGGCGGGCCATCAGAGTGCGCTGTTCTGGGTAGCGAGTGCTGTCATGGCGCCAAGCGTTCCACTTGCGGAGCAGTTGCGGGCCAATTCCAGCGAGTCTGTGGCTCGACTTACAGATGAGGCGGCGTTTCGGGGCTTTCGCGCATTGTTTCGACCGCTTCTGCGGATTCCGCGACGATCGAGCGCATCGCGGTTTCTGCAGCGTCGGCGTCGCCGGACTGAATGGCTGATGCGACCACTCCGTGCAGGTGAATCGCTTCGGGGTCGGCTTCGTGGGGCATCAAGGAGTGGCGTGTGCGGCCTTCGAGTATCTCGACGACGATCTGCGACATCGCCCGCAGCATCGGGTTACCGGAGGCGGCGAGCAGGGTGCGGTGGAAGTCGGAGTCATGGCCGAGATAGGCACCGGTATCGGCAGCGCGAGAGGTAGCTGACATGCCGATGACGGCTGCGGTCAGAGCGCCGCACTGGTCGGGTGTTGCGCGAGTTGCGGCCAGTCGCGCCGCCAGGGGCTCGATACCGGAACGGAGTTCACTCAGGATCGAAAGCTGCTCGAACCGATCAGGACCGGCCAGTTGCCAGCGGATGACATTGGGGTCGAGCGAGTTCCAGTGTTCGGAGCCCAGGATGGTGATTCCGACGCGTCGACGAACCGAAGCCAATCCGAGAGATTCGAGAACGCGGACAACTTCGCGGATGACGGTTCGCGACACGTCGTAGCGCGTTGCCACCTCGTCGGCGGAGATCGTGGTTCCCGGGGGGAGCACACCACCGACTATGTCTTGGCCGAGCTGTTCCAGCATCGAGTCGTGTAACTGCTGAAACGGGACAGAAGGCATACGTAGATCGTCCCATGCGTATGGAGTAAGCCCGGTGCAAGGCGAATAAATACTACAAATTAGTGTCTGCTCTTGAAATTGTAGGTTAATTAAGGAACAGTGACCTCAATCACTCATCGGACTGGGAGTCCCTATGAACACCACAGCATTGCTGGCGGCCGAGGTCGTCCCCGCTGGTAGCGACGCACGATTGATCATCGCTGCAGTCGCCGGAGTCGCGGTCATCATCGCGCTGATCACCTGGCTCGACCTGCATCCCTTCCTCGCGCTGTCCATCGGCGCGGTAGGTGTCGGTCTGGCGGCCGGCCTCGGTTCGGCAGAGTCGGTTGCAGCATTCGCCACCGGTTTCGGATCGACCATGGGAAGCGTCGGAATCCTGATCGGTTTCGGCGCGATGTTCGGCAAACTCCTGGCCGATTCCGGTGGTGCCGACCGAATCGTCGACACACTGGTCGGCCGCTCCAGCACCAAGGCACTCCCGTGGACCATGGCTCTGGTCGGCGCTGTCATCGGTCTGCCGATGTTCTTCGAGATCGGTCTCGTTCTGTTGATGCCGGTCATCATCCTCGTCGCGCGGCGATCCGGATTGTCCCTGATGCGCATCGCGATCCCCACCCTCGCCGGCCTCTCGGCCATGCACGGTTTGGTTCCCCCGCACCCAGGGCCGCTGGTTGCAGTCTCGGCATTGAACGCAAACCTCGGCCTCACCCTCGCACTCGGTGTGCTCGTCGCGATCCCCACTGTTGTTCTCGCCGGACCGGTCTTCAGCAAGTACGCAGCGCGGTGGGTCGACGTGAAGGTTCCGGATCTCTTTGTCACAGGCGAAGATCGAGGTGAAGAAGAGAAGCAGCAGCGCCCTTCGTTTGCGGCGACTCTCGCAGCGATCCTCCTCCCGGTCGTTCTCATGCTGGGCAAGGCATTCGCCGACGTGATCGCACCCGATTCCGAGGCACTCCCCAAGTCCGTCCTCGACTTCCTCGGAACACCCGTTGTGGCTTTGGGTCTCGCGGTTCTGGTCGGAATGGTGCTGCTGGGTCGCGGCGGCGGAATGGACCGCAAGGCCATCTCGAAGTCACTCGAGAGTTCCCTACCTCCCATCGCAGGCATCTTGTTGATCGTCGGCGCCGGTGGCGGTTTCAAGCAGGTCCTGATCGACACCGGTATCGCCGGAGTGATCGCCGACGCGATCAAGGGCAGCAGCCTTCCCGTGCTGTTCCTGGCCTGGCTGGTAGCGGTATTGATCCGCGTCGCAACGGGTTCGGCAACGGTGGCAACGGTGACGGCGTCGGGCATCCTCGCTCCGGTTGCGGCCGACCTCTCGTCCGCACATGTCTCGCTGATGGTCTTGGCGATCGGTGCAGGCTCGCTCTTCCTCTCGCACGTCAACGACGCCGGATTCTGGTTGGTGAAGGAGTATCTGGGCGTCAGCGTGGTACAGAACCTCAAGACCTGGACCGTGATGGAATGCATCATCTCGGTATCGGGCCTGGCCGGAGTGCTCGTGTTGAGCGCATTCATCTAGGTAGGCGAGCACATGAACAGCGAAGCGGCACAGCAGAAGCAGTATCCCGTGCTCGTCCTGATGGGTGTCTCGGGCTCGGGAAAGTCGACGGTCGGCGGCATGCTCGCCGGAGCGATGGGTTGGGACCTTCAAGAAGGCGACGATCTGCACCCGCAGGCGAACATCGACAAGATGGCGACCGGGCATCCGTTGAACGACGACGATCGCTGGCCCTGGCTCGACAAGATCGCCGTCTGGATCAAGAGCCATACCGACGCCGGTCAGCCGGGCATCGTCACGTGTTCGGCACTCAAGCGCAGCTACCGCGACGTGCTTCGCGGTGAGCACGTCGTGTTCGTGCACCTCGCCGGTTCGCGGGATCAGATCGGCCAGCGATTGACCGCCCGCCTCGATCACTACATGCCCGCCTCGCTCCTCGACTCCCAGATCTCGACGCTCGAGGCCGTCGACCCGGACGAGCAGGCCATCGTCGTCGACGTGGGCGGTAGTCCCGCCAAGATCGCGGAGGAGATCCTGCGACGGGTGGAGACGTTCGAGTACTGAGCTCGCCAGGCGTGTAAGCACCCGAGGTTCGGGTTACGGTGCATGGGTGACTGCTGCTGCTCAGACGGCCTGATCGTGACCGACTTCGACTTCCACAGCGTCTGGACGCTCCCGGCCTCTGCCGACCGCGTCTACGCCGTTCTCGCGGATGCCGAGCGGTATTCGCAGTGGTGGCCTCAGATACGCCGAGTCCGGGCGACCGACGAGCACTCGGGCTCCATGGCCATCCGCAGCGCTGTCCCTCTGACGCTGCTCGTCTTCGGGCGACGCGAGGTCGAAGACCCCGTTGCCCGCCATCTGCAAGTGCGTCTCTCCGGGGCCATGACCGGGTGGAGTAGTTGGGTGGTACGCCCCGCTGAATCTGGCTGCGTCGCCGACTTTCGGCAACAAGTAGCGGTGTCCGGAGCGCTCGGTCTGGCCTCGAAGATCGCGAAGCCGGTATTCGAGTGGAATCATGAAGCGATGATGCGTGGCGGGCACCGCGGACTCTCCGCTTATCTCTCCCAGCCGTGATTGCGAGCCAAACTTGCACACACTCGAGTAATTTATGCCTACCCGTCGTGTCGTTTTGGCGCAGCGTCAGTTATCGTTCACAACAGCAGTCGACAAGTATGTGTAACTCACATGCACAAAACGTCTTGACCTGGGAGGACGCTATGCGGACGCGAGATTCGACGGTATGGCATTGGAACGTGAGTCCGCGAGCGCGGGTTATCTTCTGTCTGACCAGGACGTTCGTGAAGCCGATGTTCACCCTCTGGCCGACCACCGAACGCGGCATCCGCCAACTCGAGCGGCTCGACGCGATGGCGGACAAACTGCCGAAGCCGAAGAACCTCGACATCGAGCCTTTCTCGCTTGGTGGTGTGCCAAGCGAGAAGGTGCAGCATCCACGCAAAGCGCAGGGCGAGTTGGCCGGAGCCACGATCCTCTACTTCCACGGCGGTGGGTTCGTCTTCTGCGGTCTGGCAACGCACCGCGCGCTGTGCGGTTTGCTCTCGGCGAAGGCCGGAGTGCCGGTGATCTCCGTGCGTTACCGTCAGCTGCCGGAAGGTTCCATCGGCACCTCCGTCAAGGATGCGATGGCCGCGTACACCGCGTTGCTCGAGACAGCGGAAGACCCGAACAAGATTGTGCTTGCCGGTGATTCGGCGGGCGGTTACCTGGCCATGAAGGTCGCCGAAATTGCCGCACTGCGCGGAATCACGCGGCCCGCTGCCGTGGTGGGATATTCCCCTCTTCTCAACGTGAACCTCGAGGACCACGATCCCGATTTCATGAAACGCGATGCCTACCTGCCGATGTCACAGGTCGAAAAGCTCAAGGACCGGTGGCTGGAGGGTCCGGACGAGATTCCTGGTGCGCAGTCTCCGATCAACGCCGACGCCAGTCTGATTCCGCCGTCGTTCCTGGTGTCCGCCGAATACGAACTGATGCGTCCGGACGTCGAGATCATGACCGAAAACCTGATCAAGGCAGGACAAGCCGTCGAAACGCACATCTGGAGTGGGCAGATCCATGCTTTCCCGGTGATCGGCAAAGCTCTTCGGGAGGGTAAGGCGATCGTTGATCTCACGGTCAAGTTCCTCGAGCGAACGATGGCCTCGCAGAACCAGATCAGCGCCTGAGGTGTTTGTCAGCCGATCGACGTGAGTGTTGCGTAGTCGTCGTTGTCGAGAACGCCCTCGACGACTGCGCGAACTTCCGAGGCATGCAACGTGATCGAACCGCCGTGGTTGTCGAGGAAGGCGGTATCCGCGGCGTCTCGCCCGGTCGAGATCCGCACAAGATTGCTGCGCGGCGCCAATTGCGTTGCGTCGACAACGCGCCACACGTTGTCGATACTGGCTTCGACGACGGCGTGAAAATCCATCGGATCGCAGCCCGGCGCGTAGACGGCCACCAGGCGAGCGGGAATCCCCACCGCGCGTAGCAGCGAGATGGTCAGGTGCGAGTAGTCGCGGCACACTCCGGCGCCGGCCAGCAAGGTGTCTACCGCACTGTCGGTGCCACGGCTGGTGCCCGGGACATAACTCAAATGTGTACTCACCCAGCGCGTGACTTCGAGGAGGAGTTCGGCCGGGGGAGTGGCGAGATCGAATTGCCCGGCGACAAAACCGAAGAACTTGTCGGCCTCGGCATAGCGACTGGGGCGCAGATATTTCGACACGTCGTAGTCGCCGACCGACGCCGGTTCTGCGCGGCCGATGACGGTTGCGTCGTAGCTGACGATCAGTTTGCCTGGGGCGCAGTCGAGTAGGTGAATCCGGGTGCCGTGTTCGGCGATGACCTCACGGGGTTCGATCGGATTGCCGTCATGGACGAACGACATCGTTTCCAGCAGTTCGACACCCGGCGCGCGCGTCACCGCGATCTTGAACTCCAGGTTGGTCGCCTCGTCGATCTCGATGTCGAGCAGGGCGGCGACGGTACGTTTCATCGGATCATCTTTACACCGAATTCGGACACCCACCACCTGGGAGGATTGTGACAGTGCGATCAGGCTTCGGGATAGTCGACGTCGACGCCGCTGCTGAGGTCGCTGCACTCCACCAACTCCACGCCGTGTTCGCGTAGATAGGTGTTGGCGCCGCCGTCCCCGGTGAGTGACTCTGCAAGCGTCGGCCAATGGTCGCGTCCGATCAGGACAGGATGGCCGGGCCTTCCGTGAAAGACAGCTCTTCGCAGTATGTTTCGTGATGGGATGCCCTGACCCGCGATTCGCGTCACGGTGTCGGCGTTCAGGTCCGGGACATCGACCAGGGAGATCGCTGCCGCCTCGGCACCCTCGATCTGCATGGCTGCCTCGAGTCCGCAGCGTAGTGATGCGCTCATTCCCCGTTCCCAATCCGATTTCACCACAATGACATCGGTGGTGGGCAGCAGTTCGACGGCGTCCTCGGCCTGTGCGCCGAGAACCACGATGACCGGTGAGAGTCCGGCGGACTGCAGTGTCGCCACCCCGTGGCGAAGCCAAGGCTGGCCGTCCGTGCCCGTAACGAGAGCTTTCGGTTTGCCCATGCGGGATCCGGCCCCGGCAGCCAGCAGGATCCCGCACGTCGACATGATTATGCTCCGGTGACCCGCGGGCGCAGCCACTCGATCAGATCGTTCAGAACCTCTTCCTGCTCAGGCTCATTGAAGATCTCGTGATACAAGCCGTCGTACACCTTCAAGGTGACGTCCGAAGAACCGGCCAGATCTGCTACGAGCTTGCTGCCGGCGGGGTCCGTCAATCGGTCGTCCGAGCCGTGTTGAAGCAGTACGGGAATGGTGAGCGATGGCAGGCGCGCCGGGAAGCCTTCCGCGGCGGTGATCATGCCGCGCGCAATTCCGGCAGGAACCTTGCCGTGGTGAACCAGCGGGTCGGCGTTGTACTTGTCGACAACCTTCTGATCACGCGATACGGCAGCCGCTTCCAGGTTCTCGACAGGCACGTCGGGGAGGTACTTGCCGACGATCTTGCCCAGCTGCATCACGATCTTCGGAGTGCCGGTTGCGATGATCACAGCAGGTCCGGACAGGGCGAGTGCTTTGAGATCGGCCTGATGGTCGAGGGCATAAGAAAGTGCGATTGCGCCTCCCATGCTGTGGCCGAGCAGGAACTTGTCCTTACCGGGATGTGCCGCCGTCACGATCGAGAACAACGTGTGGACGTCGTCGGTGAAGTCGGAGAATTCCTTCAGGTGAACGCGCTTGCCGCCAGAGCGTCCGTGTCCGCGATGGTCGGGTGCGTACACGATGAGCCCGAGTTCCCCGAGCCGCGCAGCAACATGGTCGTAGCGCCTCGCGTGTTCGCCGAGTCCGTGGCACAGGACAAGAACCCCGGTGGGCTCGCGGTCCGGTGTCCACACGTCGTAGACGATCTTGGTGCCGGCTACTCCGGTGAACGACGACTCTTCGTGCTGCATTGTTGCGCCCTCTCTGCGACCGGTTCCGGTACGCGGATTCTCACATGCTATTCGCCCCGTGGGCAGGGCGCGGGTGTTCAGGGTGTGAGGTCGTCGAGGAAACTTCGACACTTGTTTGTTACGGCTGGTTACATTAACTTAGGGGCGTGACCGGACAAACCGTTGATCGTTCCGACCCTGTTCCAGCCACCCGCTCGCGCCGATTGTGGCGACCCGCGGTTCGGGCCTTGCTGGACGGCGCGCTACCGCTGATCGACAAGCGAATGGCGGAATCGGTACGCCCGTTCGATCGGCCCGAGATGATGCGTCCGCACCTGGCTTCGCGGAAGTTCGCGTGGACGCACTACGGGATCTTCGTTCCCCGGCTGCCAGGGCCTTTCCGTTACCTCAACACCATGACGTTGATCGGTGCAACCGGGACGGTGGTGTTCGACAACGATTATCTCGCTGCACCCGACGCGCGAAACACCGCAACCGTGCTGAGTTCTACCGCAGCGCCGGGGCATCACTTCTATCGGGCGTACGGCGCGGCCGATGAGTGTGCGTTCGAAGAAGATGGTTCGCGAATCGCCTTCGGTGACAACCTGATCATCGACAACAGCTATCCGAAGTTCCGTGTCACCGGACGATACGACTCTTTCGACGTCGATCTCGAGATCGTGGCATCAGATCAAGCGTCGTGGTTCGTGCGCAATCCCGTCTACGACCACGTCAGTCTGCTGGCGCAGTGTTCCGGGACGATCTCGAGTCCGGATGGCCCGGTGAGTATTTCGGCTCCGTGCACCGTCGAATACGCGCGGTGTATGACACCGCAATCGTTGACCCGCCGCGCCCTTCCCGAGTCGTGGAAACTCCCGGCCGACTTCTTCACCTACCAGATCGTTCAGCTCGACGACCGGCATCAATTGTTGCTCACCGATGTTCGAGCGTCAGGGGTTACGGCGTGCAAGCTCGCCTACATTCGGACTGTGGACGGCAGCGCAAGAGTCTTCGACGATGTGGTGTTCGACGTACTCGAGTACGCCGACACATTGCATGTCGACCCACAGGGACGTGAGATGCGTGTGCCGCGCGTACTGCGTTGGCAGGTACGCGATTACGGCAGGACGATTGTCGAGTTCGAGGCCGAGATCGACTCGGAGTGGCGCTATGGCCACGGTAAGGGATACGTCGGCGCGTACACCTACAGGGGAAACTTCGACGGTGCGTCGATCAACGGCACCGGTTACATCGAATGGGTGGACTGCGAAGTGTAAGGCACCTAGTGTGTATCGGTGCCTTTCGTAGACCCCGCCTCGCTGACGACTCGTCCGCAGAAGATCCTTGTCGCGGGGACCTCGGGCGCCGGAAAGACGACCCTCGCCGGTCGAATCGGGCAGCTTCTCGGGATCGAACACACTGAGTTGGACTCGCTGTTCCACGGGCCCGACTGGGTTCCGCTCGAGAGTTTCGAAACCGAAGTACGACGCTTTTCCAGCGAGCCGGCCTGGGTGACCGAGTGGCAGTACGGCGCGGTGCGTGAGCTTCTGGCCGAGCGTGCGGACCTGATGCTGTGGTTAAATCTGCCTCGGCGGACGGTGATGCGCCAGGTGATCACACGAACCGTGCGTCGGCGATTGCAGCGAGAGGTGTTGTGGAATCGCAACATGGAGCCGCCACTGCACACCATTCTGTTCGATCCGGATCATGTGGTGCGCTGGGCCTGGCGAAGCGACGGACGCAACGGCGAGCGTATGGCCACGGTCCTTGTCGATGTGCCGTCGCTGCCGATAGTTAAGCTGCGCAGTCGAGACGAGATCGAGGCTGTGCTCGAAGTCCTCGGCCGTCTGCCCTCAGATCGTCTGAGCTAGGCGAAATCCCAGGTCGTCGATAGCAAACGTCGGGTGGCTTCGCCTCCGTACGGTAGCGCCGCAACCGCGCTCACTTTCGGCCCAACTGCCGCCGCGGAAGATCCGGTACGTGCCGTAAACCTCGGGGTCGTAGAGATCCCAGCACCATTCCCAGACATTGCCGATCATGTCGTACAGGCCCCAGTTGTTGGGTGCCTTCATCCCGACGTCATGTGCTCGTCCTTCTGAATTGTCGCTGTACCAGGCAATCTCGTCGATTTCGCCGTAGCGGTAGCCGGAGGTGCCGGCTTTGCACGCGTACTGCCACTCGGCCTCGGTGGCGAGTCGGTAGCCGGTTGCCGCCCGGTCCCACCGGGGAGACTCGGTGTCGATGTCGTGATACGCGGGCGACAGACCGTCCGCGACTGACAGTGTGTTGCAGGTTGCGATGACGTCTTTCCACGAGAGGTCGACCGCGGGTTTGCTCGGATCGTCCGCCGAATCTCCGTCAAGCAGTGCCCTGGTGGTGAGATGGCGAGCGAGGCGGAATGATTCGACTTTCGAGGTCCACGCAGTGCCTTTGCGATCGTCTCTGAGATGCACCTCGCCGGCAGGGATCTCGATCATCAATTCCGCTGCTCCGGTCATTCGTTCATCATCGCAGAGGTTGTCGCTCACCCGGGGAGACGCTCGAACGCAGCTTGTGGGTCAAGGCCGGTACGCATGCGCCATGCGGTCAGTGCAAGCCCGAGACACACCACCTGCGCCGGATCGTCGAGGGAAACTCCCATCAGCTTCTCGATACGAGTGAGCCGTGCATAGAGCGACTGGCGCCGAATGCCGAGGAAATCCGCGGTTCTCGCCTTGCCGCCCCGGTGTGCGAGGTACGCGTCGAGTGTCCGGACGAGGTCGGCGGAATGTGCTGTGTCGTAAGCGATCAGCGAACCGAGTTGCTCCGTGACGAACGAGGACAAGGAAGCGGGTGTCGTGCCGGCGGCGAGCAGTCGTTGGACGCCGACGTCCCTCGCGAGGATCACTCCGGTCCGGGTGCCGAAACGCCGCGCGATCTGGACGACTTCGCGAGCTTGCGCGACCGCCGCCCCGACGCCCGACAGATCCTCGACCGGCGTCGCCACTCCGAGCGTGCGTACCGCGGAACCGCCCGGCCCGCGGCGTAGCAGCTCGTCGGCTTCGGTGAACGCAGTCCGCACTCGAGCGGGGGATGCGGACGCCCACCCATGCGCGAGCACGATGACGTGATTGGCCGCAGTCCCGACGACACAGGAGCCGAGCACGGCCCGCACGGCGTCGCGTACTTGGTCAGCGAGCTCTCGAACCGGCGTTTGCCGATCGATGTCGACAGCGGCGACGAGGACGTGGTGCCCCTCCGACAACGGCGTCCACCCGGCCGCTGTCAGTCGTTCGGACAAGTCGCCGTGCGATGTGAGCACACCTCCCACCACGTCGGTGATCACCGATTGGGCGAGTGACTGTCTTGGGCCGAGATCGCCGTGACGGCCGAGTTCCAGAGCCACCGCGACGGCGGCGCAGTTTGCGACGGCGGTTCGGCGTGTAGTTGCGGGCCCGCACAGGACAAGTCGACCGAGTGAGTTCGTCGGACCGCGTACGTCGTGGATCGTGCGTTCGGTCTCGGATCGCTCTGCGCCGGTTGTGCTGCGCTCGACGGTTCTGCCATCCGCGTCGAGGAGATCGACGCCGCACCCCGCGAGTCGTGACACCTTGTCGAGCAGCGCGGTCATACCCTGGCCTGCCACCACGAGACTCAGAAGTTCTTGCCAGACAGGCTCGCCCGCCTGTGCCGAACCGAGAGTGCGGCGGAGCATGAGGTCGTGAAAGTCTTCGACCATCCGCTCGAAGGGCACTACTGCGTGCAGGGCCAAGAACGCGAGCCCGCGTCGGCGCGATGCTTCGACGAGTTCGGGAGGGGCCGTGAGGAACGAGCGGCCGACCTCCATCGCGAGCGCGACGCATCCCGCGTCCGCCAACTGGTCGATGTAGGCGGTGAGCTGCTCGGGAGATCGCCCGTGCAGACCGAGGCCCGTGGTCAGGAGGACCTCACCTCCGGACAGCAGCCCACCCATCTCGTACACCTCGGACGAATGGACCCAGCGGACCACCGCGGTATCGACGTCGCCCGCGAGCACCTCGATTGCGGCGGCCTTGAACGAGGGCATCGCAAGAACTTGTCGCAGAGTCGGGAGCATTTCTATATCGTCCGCCGAGGGGGCACTTCGTCATAGAGCTAGTTCTGCCGAACTGACAGGTTGTCCCTTGTCGGGCTGTTACCACCATGGTCGGATTGTGACACGAGCCACAATCGACGATTTTGGTCAGACTCCAGGAGCGCACATGAACCACCCGGCACACACCGATGAGTATTTTCTCGGACTTGCGATCGAACAGGCGAAGATCGGTTGGGAGGAGGGCGGCGTGCCGATCGGCGCGGCGCTGATTCACCGCGGCGAGGTTCTCGCAGTCGGACGCAACCGCCGGGTCCAGATGAACAGCGCCATCCGTCATGGAGAGACCGACTGCATCGAGCGCGCCGGACGACTGCCGGCCTCGGTGTATCGCGAGTGTGTCCTCTACACGACTTTGTCACCGTGCTTCATGTGCGCCGGAACGGCGCGCCTGTACGAGATCCCTCGAATCGTAGTCGGCGAAAATCGTTCCTTCGAGGCGTCGGAAGAATGGTTGCGCAGCAGCGGAATTCAGGTCGACGTCGTCGACGACGCGGAGTGTGTGGCACTGATGGACCGCATGCTGGCCGAGCGCCCGAGCCTGTGGCTCGAAGACATCGGCGAAGTTGTATGAGCAGCGCCGTCGAACCTGCCACGGTCGCAGGCGATTCGGAGAGCGCAGGCCCCCCGGTCGATCCTGACTATCCCGTTACTCCGGTTCCGCTTCATGCGCGAAAGCCGTTCTTCTCGCTCGCGGTGGTGTTGCTGGGGTTCACCATCTTCACACCGACGATGTTGGCCGGAGCAGCGCTCGGTACCGCGTTCTCGTTCTGGAAACTGATGGTGGTGATCGCCGCCGGATCCGCCATCTTGGGGGTCTACGTCGCCATGATGGGGTTCGTCGGAGCCCGAACCGGGCTGACGACAGTTGTGATGGCGCGCTACAGTTTCGGCACCCGCGGGTCCAAGCTCGCTTCGATCCTGCTGGGCGGTACCCAGATCGGCTGGTACGGAGTCATCATCGGCACGATCGGCGATCTCACCGCGCAGGCATTGGGCTGGGATTCCTATCTCGCGCGGGCGTCGGTGATGATCGCGGCGAGCATCTTGATGTGCATCACCGCCTGCTACGGCTACCGCGGAATGTATTGGGTCTCGCTCGTCTCGACGCCCTTGATCCTGGCGTTGGCCTGCTGGGTCGTATTCCGGTCCCTCGAGGAAGTCGGTGGGTTCTCCGGCCTGGTCTCGGTTCAACCGCAGACGACCATGACGATCGCGCTCGCAATCACCACTGTGGTCGGCACGTTTGTATCGGCGGGAACGCAAGCGCCCAACTGGACCAGGTTTGCCCGTTCCGGATCACAAGCGGTGTGGGCCTGCGTTATCGGGTTCCTCCTCGGAAACGGATTGATGATCCTGTTCGGTGCCATCGGAGCCATCACGTTCCACGAAGGTGACTTCGTACTGATTCTCTACAACCTCGGGCTTGTCGGCTGGGGCCTGGTCTTGCTGTTCGGGAACCTCTGGAAGAGCAACGCCGACACCGCATACGCCTTCGGGGTGGCCGGCGCCGAACTGTTCAGAAAGCCCCGCAAGACCCCGTTCGTCATCGGTGGGTGTGTGATCGGCACGGCGCTCGCTCTGACCGGTGTGCACAACCATCTTGTCGACTATCTGAGCCTGCTCGGAACGTTCATCCCGCCATTGGGCGGTGTGATCATCGCGGACTTCCTGTGCCGGTGGCGGCGCGGCATTCCCGAGGGTTACACCCCGCAGCCGGTCCACTGGCGAAACCTCGCCGTCTATGCCGTCGCAGCCTTCCTCGCTTGGCTTTCCGGTGAGTTCGAGGTGGGAATCCCGCCGCTGATCGGAATCGTGGCAGCAATTGCTCTGACGATGTTCCTGCACAGGGTGTTTGGCAACAGCTCGGCAGATCGGGAGGTCTCGACCTCCACCGTCTGAATCGTGCGTCAGGCACCAGCGAGCCCCCGGTGGTTTCGACCCCGCCGGGGGCTCGCGTAATTGATGGAAAGGGCAGACGATTCCGTCTCAACCGTCAGCGCAGAACAGGCAGGTAAGGTGCCTCGATTCCCTGCTCTTCGAACGCAGTCAGCGCCGAGCGTGCAAATGCGCGCTGGACTGCCCACTGGCGCCCAGGCTTGACCTGCGCCGTCACTCGAATGGTAATTGCCTCGGCAGTAACCGAATTGACTCCCAGCATCTCCGGTTTGTCGATCATGTCCGCCCTGATCGGTTCGGACTCCGCCGCCTCGAGGACAGCGCGCGTCGCCACCTCGCACGCTTTGTGCACGTTCGCGTTGTGGGCGATCGGGAGATCGAGAACTGCAGTGGCGTAACCCTGACTCATGTTGCCCACTCGCAGGATTTCGCCATTGCGGCAGTACCACAAGGTGCCGTTGGCATCTCGAATCGTGGTGACACGCAGGCCCACTGTTTCGACGGTGCCGACCGCGTCACCGAGATCGACGACGTCGCCGACACCGTACTGATCTTCCAGCAACATGAAGATGCCGGAGAGGAAGTCACGCACCAGGTTTTGTGCACCGAAACCGATGGCAAGACCGATGACGCCGGCGGATGCGATGAACGGCGCGACGTTGATCCCGAGGATGCCGAGGATCTGCAGCACACACCAGACGAGGATGACGATGGACACCGTCGATTTGAGTACCGAACCGATGGTCCGGGCTCGCTGCGATCGGCGCTCGTTCACCTTGGCATTCGGAGACTTGCGAGGCTTCGACATTCGATCGATCCCGCGGTGCAGTGCGAAGCGCAGAACGACTGCGAGCGCCACGTAGATCGCGATCTCGACGGGTCGGTGTATCAGCCAGTCTCGGTTGGTGTCGGTCAGTTCCCATGCTTGTATTTCGGAAATCATCCCCATGCATTCTACGGATTCCGGCCGATCCGGGCATCGTCGCAGGGCAGGCGGTCCAAAGCCGTACAGGCAGCTAGGCTTACGCCATGGCTGCGTTCACTGGCATACCCGTTGCTGCACTCGACTTCTACGAAGACCTGGAGGCCGACAACAGCAAGACCTGGTGGGCAGCGCACAAGGAGACGTACGACGAAGTGGTTCGTCGTCCGATGGCGTCGTTGACCGCGGCGTTGGAGGACGAATTCGGCACGGCCAAGCTCTTTCGGCCATATCGTGACGTTCGATTCTCGAAGGACAAGATCCCGTACAAGACGCACCAGGGAGCGTTCGTCGGTCTCGCCGAGAGCTGCGGCTACTACGTGCAGATCGACGCGGCAGGGTTGATGGTGGCCGGTGGTTTCTACGCCAGCAGTTCGGAGACCATCGCGCGTTATCGTGCGGCTGTCGACGACGACGTTCGAGGGCCGGAGCTCGAGAAGATCCTGGCCTCCGTCGAGAAGGCCGGATTCACGATCGGCGGCGACAAGCTCAAGACGGCACCTCGCGGATACACGGTCGATCACCCGCGGATCGAATTGCTGCGTCACAAGTCGCTGACTGCCGGTCGTAGTTACCCAAGCCCGTCGTGGCTGGACAGCGCCAGGACATTGAAGGAAGTTCGCACAGCGTGGCGCGCACTGACGCCCTTGGTCGAATGGTCCGGACAGGTGCTCGGACCGAACTGACCGTCCGACAGAAAGTGTGACGTAGCCGTAGGAGTGTTCACCTCGAGTTCATCGAAACTCGAGACGCCTGGGGCTAGCGTGGTGTGTGTAACCGAAAGTTTCGGCCCCGCTTCGAGTCGCAGCGCCGCAGTTCGAAGCCATTTTCTCTCGATCGACATCGTGAACAACCCGTGTCAGTGGAGACCATCATGGCTATGTTTCTCGCTCTCGTCCTGATCATCTCGGTCCTCGGAATCGTCGGCACCTACCTCGCGTTCAGTGCGGTCTACTTCGTCGAGATGCGCAAACTCGACAAGTAAGGGGTGCGAATTGGCCTGATTCGACTATTTCTGGGCCGATCGCGACGACCCTCCCTGCGTACGCTGTTAGGGCATCCTTATCCGCTCGCAACAGTGGATGATTCATTTCTTCTGGAGGTTCGACACGCATGCCCGCTCAATCCACGCTCTTGCTTCCCGAGGGCTACTCCGACAACCGCCTCGTTTCGGACCTCACACGTCGGCAGTTCGGCTTCGGTGCCGGGATCGCCGGACTGGGCGCGTTCCTGGCGGCCTGCGGTGACAGCGGGAGCAGTTCGGGTGAAACCGAAATGCGTTCTGTGACGACACCTCTCGGTACCTACGACATTCCCGTCAATCCGAAGAGGGTTGTCGCGATCGACTCGCGGCTCGATCTGGAACCTGCTGTGGCTCTGGAACTTCCGCTCGTCGGCTACACGTACGCCCAGGCGACACCGTGGGTGCCTATCGATTCGTCGGTGCCGTTCCTGTCGGAGATCCCCAACCGCGAACAGATCTTGGCGCTCGAGCCCGACCTGATCGTGTGCCTCAACTACGAGAGCGAGTGGTGGCCGGTCGCCGAGATGTCTACCATCGCACCGGTTCTGACGACCGAGTTCACCGACGACTGGCGTACAAACCTCTCGCGGCTGTCGGGCTGGCTCGGTCGAACGGCCACACTCGATCGATTGACGCTCGACTACGACAATCTGATTTCCGACATCCGCAGTCGTCATGCCGAGAAGATTGCGTCCAAAACCGTTGCCAGTGTCTCGTTCATGCCAGACACGAACACGCTGTACGTCACGAGCATCCGTACGTCCGAGAAGGGCGACAAGCCCAGCGACATGACGCTCGGCGACATCGGTGGCAAAACTGCCACCTCGGCGGGCCTCGATCCCGAGGGTGGCGTCAGCCTCGAAGGCCTCGATGTGCTGGCCGGCGTCGACGGCTTCATGATCACCGAAAACGAGGACAGTGCCGCGTACCAGGCATTGGTGGCGAGCAAGCTGTGGCAGCGACTCCCGGCAGTGCAGGCTGGCAACGTCACCAGTCTGGGCGGCTCCACGTTCTACGGTTCGATCTACACGATTTCGTACGTGGCACAGGGTTGGGATGCCCTGTACAACAAGATCAGCTGAAGCCTCTGCCGATCGGACCGATGAGTTTCGGTAACGCGGGCGGTCTAATCAGGTAGGCATTGACCAAACCCGAGGAGATCGACGTGCAAACAGAGCAATCCCCAGCGGTAGTGCAATCCCGCGACGGTACGACCATCGCATACGAACGCTCCGGTGCCGGACCAGCAGTGGTTCTGGTTGCCGGAGCGTTCTGCGATCGAGGATGGTTCGATTCTCTCGCTGCTGCGTTGGCGGCGGACTTCACGGTGTACTCGTACGACAGGCGCGGACGCGGGGACAGCGGTGACAGTCGCGCGTTCTCGATCGACGCCGAGGTGGAGGACTTGCGAGCGGTCGTCGCTGCCACTGGTGAAACGCCGCTGGTCTACGGATTGTCGTCGGGTGCTGCGCTGGCTTTGGAAGCCGCTGCGCAGGCCGTTCCGATGCGTAAGCTCGCCGTCTACGAGCCGCCGTACATGGACGACGACCAGCGTGACGAGACTGCCCAAAGTGACCTGAAGCGGTTGATCGCGGCCGGCGACAGGGAAGGTGCTGTGACGCGTTTTCTGGATCTGACCGGTGCATCCCCGGAGATGGTCGACGAGATCAAGCGGAGTGCCGATTGGCCTGACATGTGCGCCATCGCGCACACCTTGCCTTACGACGTCGCCGTGTGTGATCACGGCTGTCAGTCGCTCGACTGGCTTGCCTCCATTACCGTCCCTACATTGGTCATGTACGGCGGTGACAGTGGTCAATGGGCACCTGCCTCGGCGACGAGAATCGCTGCAAAAGTCTCGGGGACAAAGACTTTGGAGATCCCCGGTCAGGGTCACGGCGTTGCCGACGACGCTATTGTCCCGGCTCTGCGTGAGTTCTTTTCCGGCTAATCGCTGTGCGGCGAAAACGATCGTCAACCTAGGGTTGACGTTTCCGATTGCGTCAACCTATGGTTGACGCATGAGCAAGCCAGTGGAAATGACCAACAAGGTTCGACTCGACGACCTCATCGACGCGATCAAGAAGGTGCACACCGACGCGCTCGACCAACTTTCCGACGCCGTGATCGCCGCTGATCATCTCGGTGAAGTTGCAGATCACCTGATCGGCCACTTTGTCGACCAGGCGCGCAGGTCGGGGGCGTCGTGGACGGAGATCGGTGCGAGCATGGGTGTGTCGAAGCAGGCTGCGCAGAAGCGTTTTGTTCCCAAGGCGCCGAGTGATCAGAAGCCGATGGATCCGAACGAAGGGTTCAACCGGTTCACTCCCCGGGCGAAGAACGTCGTCATGGCCTCGCAGAACGAAGCCCGCGCTGCCGGTAACGCAGAGATCCAGCCCGAGCACCTGCTCCTGGGGCTTGTCGAGGAGCCTGCCGGGTTGGCTGCGAAGGCGATAGTGGCGCAGGGGGTGGAGCTCGGGTCCGTCCGAGCTGCAGTGGCCGGTGTACTCCCGGCTCCGACTTCCGAACTGCCAGAACTTATTCCGTACGACGCTCGCGCGCGCAAGGTCCTGGAACTGACGTTCCGTGAGGCTCTTCGTCTGGGCCACAACTACATCGGAACCGAGCACATCCTGCTCGCGCTGCTCGAACTCGAAGACGGATCAGGTGTTCTGGCTGATCTCGGATTCTCGAAGTCGGTTGCGGAGTCGAATATCGTGGGAGCGTTGGCCGTCATTCAGGATCAGTGATTCAGGGGTGAATCTGATGCAGAAGAGGGCCGCACCCTTGCGGGTGCGGCCCTCTTCTTGTGTCACTGATTAGACAGCGCGCACATTGGTGGCCTGAGGACCCTTCTGGCCCTGGCCAACCTCGAACTCCACACGCTGGTTCTCGTCGAGCGACTTGTAGCCGTTGCCCGAGATTTCAGAGTAATGAACGAACACGTCCGGTGTTCCGTCGTCGGGAGCGATGAAACCAAAGCCCTTTTCGCCGTTGAACCACTTCACGATGCCCTGTGCCATACCGATACTCCCTACAAACTCGATCCGGGCCCTCACATCGAAGTCCCGATCTCGATGTGTCTATCCTCCCACGCCGCGCAAGTCGAACGGTGGGCGACGTGCAAAAGACGGTAATTCGGAAGCTTTCGAGCAGGGAATGGCAACTGATCTTCGACTGATTTTCGACGCTGGAGCGACCCGATCGCCGAAGGCAGGGACTGGTGGCTCGCCCAACTGCCTGCGGTGATAGATCAGCGGGAAGGTACTTGTCCGCTCGAGAACGGTCCATATTTATCGCTCCGATCTCTCGGAATCGCAAACGTAGGAACCCTATGGAAGATGAGGGTGGGCTAACCTCTCATTCGCTGTGCCCTCGGCGCGCGCAGCAGCCGAGAAGGAGAGTGCATACATGTACGGAACGATTTGTGAATCTACGACGTCTGAACTGGTGGACCAGCTCAGTCGCCGTGGGTTCTTCGGCGTCGGTGCGGTGGCAGCGGCCGCCATCCTTGCGGGTTGTTCGACTACGTCAGATGCCGCTGATGCCGGCGAACGACGCGAGGTGATCAATGCGCTCGGCACCACCACGATCTCGGGGAAGCCGGAAAGGATCGTTGTTGCCAGCGACTTCACGGATCTCGAATTCCTGCTCTCTCTCGGCGTTCACCCAGTCGCCTACGGCAATACGGGTGCGTGGGACCGCGGTGCACTGCCTTGGCAGAGCACCGCTGGAATAGCCGATCTCGAAAGCTTCGACACCACAGGCGAAATCAGCCCGGAAATCATCGCGCGCTACTCACCGGATCTCATCATCGGAATGAAGACCTATCTCGAACCGGCAGCCGAGAGGCTCAGCCAGATCGCGCCGGTCATCGCGCTGGACTGGACCACCTCGTGGCGTGACGGCGTCGCCACGGTCGGGCAGGCCGCTTTTGTCGACGAGGCCGCTGCTGCAGCGATCGCCCGGACCGACGCCCTGATCTCCGACACCGCCGCTTCGCTGAATGGCTTGGGTGGCAAGACGATCATGATCGGCTCGATGTACGGCGATCAGTTGTATGTGCAAGGGGATGCCAGTGCGCCCGGGGTTCTGCTGCGCGAACTCGGACTCAACTATCGCGGATACAACGCCGAGCAGATGACTGCGCTGTCGATGGAGCAGGCGGAGGTACTAGCACCCGCAGACATTTTGCTCAGCCTCGCTTCTGATCAGGAAGCGACGACGAGGTTGGAGAACTTCGCAGTTTTCCAGAACCTCCCCGCGGTGAAGGCGCGAGCCTATGCGCCGGTCGAACTTCTGCTCTCGAATGCCTTCGTCGACAATTTCGGTCCACTGAGCGCGCCGTACGCCTTGCCGCAGCTCGCCGAGGTCTTGACCGGGCTTGCGGCGGGCCAGGGAAAACAACTCCCCTGACCTCGCTTCCGAGCGTACGGACCCTGCGTCGGCCTAGCATCGAAACATGGTGGACATAGATCTGACTGGCCGCGCCGCAGTTGTCGGCGGATCACAACCGCTGCGAGCGATACTCGAAACCCCCACTACCCCCGGCCCGTGGCCGGGGGTAGTGATGATTCACGAGGCCTTCGGGCTCGAGGAGGTGATGCAGCGGCAAGCGAAGCGGCTGGCCTCTGCGGGATTCCTGACGCTCGCTGTCGACCTCTACAGCGCGGGCGGGGCGAAGCGGTGCCTCGTGCCCACCATGACGTCGATGCTTCGAGGACACGGCAAGGCGTTCACCGACATCGAAGTCGCTCGCAGTTGGCTGGTGGAATCCCCGGACTGCACCGGAAAGATCGGTGTCATCGGATTCTGCATGGGCGGCGGCTTCGCGATGGTCAGCGCCGGAGATTTCGACGCTGCCTCGGTCAACTACGGTCAGCTTCCACGCAAACTCGATGAGGCCGTGGTGGATGCGTGCCCGATCGTCGGGAGTTTCGGAGGCAAGGACTTCTCGCTCCGCGGTGCGGCAGCGAAACTGGAGACGGCGCTCAGCAATGCCGGTATCGAGAACGACGTCAAGGAGTACCCCACCGCCGGCCACGCGTTCCTCAACGACGCGGAGGCCGGACCCAAGGTGCTCCGTCCGTTGGAGCGCATCCTCGGAATCGGTCCCGATCCTGTTGCAGCGCAGGACGCCTGGAAGCGAATCGACTCGTTCTTCGAGCGCCACCTGGCCTGATCAGCGACTGGTTCTCTCACCGCCGTTGACTGCCAATACCTGACCGGTGATCTGCCGGGCGCCAGGTGAGGCCAAGAAGTGAACGGCTGATGCGATGTCGTCCGGTGTTCCGGCGCGCTTGGTGCTGGTGGACTCGATCAGCATCGCGCGACGCTCGTCCGTCAGAAAGTCTCGGAAGAACTCGGTGTCGGCGATGTAGCCGGGGGAGACGATGTTCGCGGTGATGCCTTCGGGCCCCAGTTCGGCGGCCAGATCGATATTCCACGTCGCAACTGCGGCTTTGGCAGCGCCGTACGCGCCCGCGCCCTTGTCGGCGGCAATCGATCCGATGGTGATGACGGCACCGCCGCTGGGGATTCGATCGCGAACTGCGGCTGTAGTCAGCACTGCCGAGATGAGATTGGAGTCCAGATTCGCACGCCACCCGGCGGCCAGGGATTCCAGATCTGACGGTGCTTCGCGATCGAAGTCCGTGTTGCCACCGGCGCAGTGCACCACGACGTCGATGGTTCCCGGAAGCGAATCCTGCAGCCGCTTCAGGTCTTTCGGGTCGGAGTTGTCACACGTCAAGGCGTGAACATCGGAACCCAGCTCCTCCGCGGTCTTTTCGAGTGGTTCCGTGCGTCGGCCGGTGACAAAAACTGTGTCTCCGTCTCGGGCGAACGCCGCTGCAACTGCGCGCCCGATCCCTGTTCCGCCGCCGGTTACCAGAACTGTGCGTGTCATGCCTACCTCCGTGAGCTACGTTTAGACCTATACGACGAACGTATCATTTAGAGCTAAATGAGGTGTGCAGTGGTGGGCGATTACAACCCGGACGACGCAGTGGACGCGGTTGCGTTGGCCTGGCTTCGTGAAAGGCCGGGCACGCCCGTAGAGGGTATCGGCATTGTGACCAGGCTGTGGATGTGCGCCAAGCTGCTCGGTGAGGATCGCCGACGGGTACTCGCCTCGGCCGGTGCGGACACAGCCACGCTGGACCTACTCAGTGTCCTGCGCCGATCCGGCGAGCCGTATCAGTTGACGACTCGCCAGATCACCGAGCAGACCGGAGTCACGGCCGGTGCGATCTCGCAGCGACTCGCGCGCGCGGAGAACGCGGGTCTGGTGGAGAGGTCCTCCGCCGCGCAAGGGTCACGACTAGTGCTCGTGACCCTCACTGCCGCCGGTCACGAACTGGTGGAGCAATTGGTGGACCGAGTCCTCGGCCGTGAAGCCGAACTGACGTCGATTCTCACCGAGCAGCAGCAGACCGAACTCACCGAACTGCTGCGTGTCTTTCTCGACGGTCTACGCGGCGAACTCGGTGACCCTGGCGTCGCGCACGTCGGGGCTTGATCAGGACAGGCGCTCGAACACTGCAGCCAGGCCCTGCCCGCCGCCGATACACATCGTCTCGAGGCCGTAACGTGCTTCGCGACGGTCCATCTCGCGCAACAGGGTGGCCAGGATTCGTCCACCCGTGGCACCGACCGGATGGCCGAGGGAGATGCCGGAGCCGTTGGGGTTGACGCGCGGGTCGTCGGCTTCGAGCTTCCAACTCTGCAGGACTGCAAGTGCTTGTGCCGCAAAGGCTTCGTTGAGTTCGATGACATCCATGTCCGCCAAGGTCAATCCGAGGCGGCCGAGTGCCTTCTCCGACGCCGGGACGGGACCGATGCCCATGGTGCGCGGGGGAACTCCGGCAACGCTCCAACTTGCCAGGCGTGCGAGGGGACGCAGTCCGAGTTCGCGGGCTTTGTCTGAGGTGGTGACGATCGCCATCGCTGCGCCGTCGTTCTGGCCGCTGGCATTACCTGCCGTCACGGTGGAGTCCGGATCGATCTTTGCGCGCATGGGACGAAGGCGTGCAAGCGATTCCATCGAAGTGTCGGCCCGCGGATGCTCGTCGGTGTCGACGAGCAGGGCCTCACCCTTGCGCTGCGGAACGGATACCGGAACGATTTCCTCGGCGAAGACGCCGTTCTTCTGTGCGGCAACGGCACGCTGATGCGACTGCACCGCGAGTGCGTCCTGATCTTCGCGGCTGATGGAGAACTCGGCGCGCAGGTTCTCTGCCGTTTCGATCATTCCGCCGGGAACCGGGAAGTCGCGTCCGCCGGCTGTCACGCGGGCGCGCGCGAGACGATCGCTGAGCGCAACACCTTCACCCTTGACACCCCAACGCATACCGGTTGCGTAGAACTCTGCCTGGCTCATCGACTCGGCACCACCCGCGAGGACCAGATCACTGCCACCGGACTGAACCTGCATGACGGCCTGGATGATTGCCTGCAATCCCGACCCGCACCGGCGATCCACCTGCATGCCGGGAACATCGACGCCCAGACCGGCGTTGAGCGCCGCGATGCGTCCGATCGCCGGAGCTTCACCGTTCGGCGAAGCCTGGCCGAGAATGACGTCGTCGATCTCCGCGCCGGAAATGCCGGTACGCGTGACGAGTTCGGCGATCAACGTCGAGGCGAGATCTTCCGGGGCTACGTCACGGAAGACACCGCCGAAGCGGCCGACAGGGGTACGGAGCGGTTCACAGATGACAACGTCAGGCATTGGTTCTTCCTTGGGTATGCCCGGTCAGCGAGTGGCTGCCGAGTGATTGTTGGACGACTGAGTACGTCCGAGATCGACGGAGATGGCGTCCGCGGTGGCGACTGCGGCCGGAACCAGTTCACCGCGAACAGCTTCGGCGCTGTAGCGGGCGGCTTGGGTGGAGATGTTGACAGCCGCGACCACATCACCGGTTGCGTCCCGGATGGGTGCGGCGAGCGAGCGCAGACCCTCTTCGAGTTCCTGATCGACAATCGCGAATCCGTCGGCGCGAATCTTCTCGAGTTCGGCACGCAGACCGTCGGCGGTGGAGATGGTCTTGCCGGTCAGGCGGGCGAAGGACACTCGGGCGAGGTAGGCGTCCAGGGCGTCGTCCGGCAAGCCGGCGAGCAGAACCCTACCCATGGATGTGGCGTACGCGGGAAAGCGCGTGCCGATGGTGATGGAAACCGTCATGATGCGGCTGACCGGAACACGGGCCACGTACACGACGTCGTCACCGTCGAGGATCGACACGGACGTGGATTCACGGACCTTGGCGGACAAGGCTTCCAGATGCGGCCCGGCGATCTCGGGAAGGGTCAGACTGGAGAGGTAGCTGTAGCCGAGTTCGAGGACTCGCGGCGTCAACCAGAACACTGAACCGTCAGTACGTACGTATTCGAGTTCGACGAGTGTGAGCAGGAAGCGGCGAGCGGTCGCACGCGTGAGATCGGTGTGCCTGGCAACCTCGCTGAGGGTGCGACGCGGGTGCTCACCGTCGAAAGCCTTGATGACGGACAGCCCACGGGCCAGCGACTGCACGTAGTCCGGTGACGGTCCCGGCGCTTGCTCGCTGCTGTTCTCACTCATGTTGTCTCGTTCTCCTCAGGTTCGGCCGAGAGGTCTGCGAGTGCTTGCTTTCCCAGCGCAAAAGCCAAGTTGCTGTTCGGCACACCCGCATAAACCGCGGTATGGAGAAATACTTCCACGAGTTCGTCGGGATCGATCCCGGCACGCAGCGCAGCGCGAATGTGCATGTCGAGTTCGTGTTCGTTGCCGACGGCAGTGAGGATCGCGAGAGTGAGGAGCCTGCGGGTGTGGTGATCGAGGCCGGGGCGTGACCAGATGTCGCCCCACGCCGTGCGAGTGATGAAGTCCTGGAACGGGGCCGTGAATTCGGTGGCACCGGCGATGGAACGATCGACGTGGGCGTCGCCGAGGACCTGACGTCGTACGGTCATACCTGCCGATACCGCGGCGCTACGTTGGGCGAGCGCAGATGTGTGCGAGGCAATATGCGTTGCAAGCAGTTTGGTGACGCGCCCGGCCTGTTCGACGTTGGCGAGGTGTGCGCCGGGATCGACCACGTGCAGTACCGCATCGGCGATACCGTCGGCGATCGCGCTCAACGTCGCCGGAGGTGTCGACGGATCCTGCTCGCCCGCGACGAGGAGCGTCGGAGCGACGATGCGGGCCAGGTCGGCGCGGCCGTCCCACATCGAAAGCGCCTCGCAGCAGGCGGCATAACCCTCGTCGGGTGTGGCTTCGACCATCGCGACGTGGCGGGCGACAAGCTCCGGATCGTTTTCGGCCAGTCCCGGCGTGAACCAGCGTCCGACGACGGCGGCCGCGATGGACGCGATGCCGTCCGCACGGACAGCCTGCGCACGATCGATCCACGGCTGAGCCGGGGCGAACTGCGAGGACGTGCACATCAACGTCAACGTCTCGACGCGAGTGGGGTGGTGCGCGGCGATCCATTGGCTGACAGCGCCGCCGAGGGAGAGCCCAACGAGATGTACGGACTCGAGTTCGAGCGAATCGAGGAGAGCGATGACATCGCCGGCGAGATCGGCAATGGAGTAGGGGCCCGCAGGCACCGGTGACTTGCCGTGGCCGCGATGGTCGACGGCGATGACGCGGTAGCGATTCGACAGCGCGTGAATCTGCGGCTGCCACATGGACAGATCGGATCCGAGTGAACCCAGGAGAACCACTGCCGGGGCATCGGGATTGCCGGTCTGTTGAAAGTTGAGCGCGACGCTCATCGAGATCCTCCTGTGGGGCGTTCGGCGAGGGCGCGGTCGACCAGATCGGTGGCGTGGCCCAGATAGTGTGCGGGGTCGAGTAGTTCGGCGATCTCGGTTTCGCTCAGGTGCTCTGCGATGGCGGGATCACGATCCAACCTGGTTCCGGAAGTGGCTGCCGCGGTGACGATGTCGCGTGCTCGATCAGTGTGTGCGGACAGGGCCTTGGTGACACGCTCGGCGAGAATCAGGCCACCGGTGATGTCGAGATTACGAGCCATCGACTCGGTGTGTACTTGCAGGCCGGTGAGGCTCACGGAAAGCTGGTGCGCTGCTCCGCCTGCCAGACGCAGGAGATCGGTGACGGTTTCCCACTCGGCGTGCCAGGGGCCTGCGGCGCGAGCGAATTCGTGATCCATGTTCGACAGGGCTGTGGCCACCAGTGCGGGAGCACGTCGCGCTGCTGCGCGGGCGGTGATCGCGGCAACCGGATTCTGCTTGTGCGGCATGGCCGATGAGCCGCCCGGAGCGCTCTCGGCGACCTCGGACAGCTCGGTGGACGCCATGACGGTGATGTCGGTGGCGGGCTTGGAAACGGCGCCGGCGACGATACCGAGTGTGGTCGCGAGTTCTGCGATGGTCACGCGGTCGGTGTGCCAGGGAGTGACCTGCCTGGCCAGACCGAGTTCGTCGGCCAGCGCGTCCGCGATCCTGAGCCCGTCGGGATACAACGCAGCGAGTGTTCCTGCGGCTCCGCCGAATTGAACCGGCAACGTGGACAGCACGATTTCGAGACGAATCGCTGCGGCGTCGAGTGCGGTGAACCAACTCGATGCCAGTAGCCCGAAGGTGGTCGGAAGTGCTTGTTGTCCCAGGGTTCTCGCGACCATCGGAGTAGAGCGATGGATGCGGGCGAGGTGGGCGGCGGAATCGGCGGCGCGGGTCAGGTCGGCCAGAACCACTGTGCCCGCGCGTCGCGTCAACAGCATCAGCGCACAGTCCATGATGTCCTGACTGGTGGCGCCCGGGTGCACCACGGAGGCAGGCACACCTTCCTGTCCCACCCTTTCGCGCAGCATCTTCACCAGCGGAATGACGGGATTTCCGCCGGTGGCCGACGCGCGGCCGAGCGCCACGATGTCCAGGCCGCCCGGTTGTGAGAGTTCAGCTGCGGCGGTCGCCACCGCGGCGCAGTGTTCCCCGTCGGCCAACCCGACAGTGGCCATCGCACAACTCAGTGCGGCTTCCACGTCGAGCAGCGCGGTGACCCACGCCTGGTCGGACAGGTGCTCCGATACCCGGGTGGCCCCGAACACCGGATCGAACAGTGCGCCGCGAGTGGGCATGTGTACTCCTCTTACAGCTCGAAGAAGGGCGTCTCGACGCCGTTCGCGTCCTCGTCCTGAACATAGACCGTCCAGGAGTACCCACCGTCGACCTTGGTTGCAACCAACTTCGCGCGTTCGGTTTCGCTCAGTGAGGACAGCACCGGATCTGTCGCATGTGCGCCGGCGTCCTCGGGGAAGTACAAGCGGGTGACCAGGCGGTCGAGCATGCCGCGAGCGAAGACCGACACGTTCACGTGTGGGGCCTCGTCCGCATCCGTTTCAGTGGGCTGCGCTCCGGGCTTGACGGTGTGGACCAGTGCGGTACCGGTGGAATCTGCTGCGCTGCGGGCGAATCCGCGAAAGCCAGCCGGAGTGAGGTCCACTGCACCGCGGGGATCGTCCGGATGGTTGAAGCGCCCGAGCGTATCGGCCTGCCATGTTTCGATCATCGCGTCAGCGACGGGTGTACGGGCGCCGTCGATCACCGTGATGGCCAGCGTGATTCGTCCGGGGGTATCGCTCGGGGCAGCGTCGGGGCCGTCCGTCCAGGGGAGGCCGATGTGCCAGTACGGTCCGACGGTCTGAGAGGGCGTGACCCCGAAGGGGGCGGTGGTGAAGTCGCCGGGGACGACCGGATAAGTGGGTGCGGGCTTCGCGGTGCGATCAGTCATCGTGGTCTTCCTCGTTCTCGAATACGGAGGCATTACGGCCGCGCAGGACGATGTCGAAGCGGAACCCGAGAGCCCAGTTGGGGACTGTGGCGTCGTAGTCGAAGACGCTGACCATGCGGTGACGTGCTGCTTCGGGTACCGCGTTGTAGATCGGGTCCTGGAAGAACATCGGATCGTCGGGGAAGTACATCTGCGTCACGAGGCGCTGCGTGAATGCCGTGCCGAACAGCGAGAAATGGATGTGGGCCGGTCGCCAGGCGTTGTCGTGGTTCATCCACGGGTAGGCGCCCGGCTTGATCGTGGTGAAGCTGTAGTGGCCGTTCGCGTCGGTCACGCAGCGACCGAGCCCGTTGAAGAACGGGTCCAGCGGTGCGGGCCAGTTGTCGCCGGTGTGGCGGTAGCGTCCACCGGCGTTGGCCTGCCACACCTCGAGCAGTGTGTGGGGGACCGGCTTTCCGTCGCCGTCGAGTGCACGGCCGTGAACGACGATGCGCTGTCCCTGTGCTTCGCCGCCGTTGGCAATGGTCAGGTCGTTTTCGCCGGCGCCGACGCGATCTTCGCCGAATACCGGCCCGGTGAGCTCCGTGAGGCGCTGGGGGAGCAGCTTCAGCGGTTGCTTCGGGTGGCGAAGAGAAGTGGTCTTGTAGTCCGCGAAATCGGCCGGGGCGTTGACGCCAGTCGGCCGCTGGTACCTCGGCGGTAGATGCAGCATAGGGAACCTCGTCGTTCGGTTACGTGAAGTTGTTCGCAATGTGTACATGTGTTGCGCTCTGCGAACAGAATAGTTCGTAGATGTGACCCAGGCAATGTCGGGGGCGAAAAATGTTCGTGATGCGCACGGGGGTTCACAATACGTACGCACCGCGCTACTGTGATCGACATGATGGACAAAGTCATTCCCACTGCTGCCGAGGCCGTCGCCGACGTGCCGGACGGCGTCACGATCGCTGTCGGAGGTTTCGGGCTCGTCGGAGTGCCGGAAATCCTCATCGATGCGCTCCTAGAGCAGGGCGCGACATCACTCGAAACGGTGAGTAACAACTGCGGCACCGACGGGTTCGGGCTCGGAGTGCTTCTGGAGAAGGGGCGTATCCGTCGTACTGTCAGCTCGTACGTCGGCTCCAACAAGGAGTTCGCGCGTCAGTACCTTTCCGGCGAGCTGGAAGTCGAACTCACGCCGCAGGGCACGCTCGCCGAGCGCATGCGCGCCGGGGGAGCGGGCATCCCCGCGTTCTTCACCCCGGCCGGCGTCGGCACCCAGGTCGCCGACGGTGGCCTGCCACTGCGTTACGACGGCAACGGCGGCATCGCAGTTGCCAGTCCGCCCAAGGAAACTCGTGACTTCGACGGCGTCACCTACGTGATGGAGCGCGGCATCGTCGCCGACTATGCGCTGGTCCACGCCTGGAAAGGTGACCGGCACGGCAACCTCGTCTACCGCGCGAGTACCCAGAACTTCAATCCGGCTGCAGCAACGTCGGGGCGCATCACCATTGCGCAGGTCGAGCACCTCGTCGAGCCGGGTGAGCTCGACCCTGCCGAGATCCACACGCCGGGCATTCACGTTCAGCGTGTTGTCCACGTCGGCCCCGTGACGGTCGGCATCGAGAATCGGACGGTACGAGCATGACTTCTGTACTACCCACCAAACTCACCCGCGAAGAGATGGCGGCCCGCGTCGCGCGAGAACTCGAGGACGGGCAGTACGTGAACCTCGGCATCGGTATGCCGACGCTGGTTCCGAACTACCTCCCGACCGACATCACCGTTGTATTGCATTCGGAGAACGGCGTTCTGGGCGTGGGGCCGTACCCGACCGAGGACGAACTCGATCCCGAGCTGATCAATGCGGGCAAGGAGACCATCACCGTTCTCCCGGGTGCGTCGTTCTTCGACTCCTCAGCGTCGTTCGGCATGATCCGCGGCGGCCAGGTCGACGTTGCCGTGCTCGGTGCCATGCAGGTCAGTGCCACCGGAGACCTCGCGAACTGGATGATCCCCGGCCACATGGTCAAAGGCATGGGCGGCGCGATGGATCTGGTCCACGGCGCAAAGCGCGTCATCGTGATGATGGAGCACGTCTCGAAGAAGGGTGAGCACAAGATCGTCGAGGAGTGCTCGCTTCCGCTGACCGGTAAGGGCTGCGTCCAGCGAATCATCACCGACATGGCCGTGATCGACGTGACTGACGACGGTCTCCGCCTGGTGGAGACGGCGCCGGGCATCAGCGTCGACGACGTGGTTGCTACCACCGGAGCGAAACTGATTCTTTGACAGTATGTTTCATCTGATGGCTCAGCCGCCGGGTCGTGACTTCCATCCGACCCGGCGGCTGTTTTACGCCCCGACGTCGTTCAGCTCGCTCTCGACCGGAATCCAGAGCTCGAACCGTGCGACGGTGAAATCGTCGTTGTATTCGGTACGCATGATCTCGGGACCAGGTACGGAGCGAAAAGGGTTGGCCGGGAACCATTCCGTGTAGATATCTCGCCACAAGTACTGCACAGATTCGATTGCCGACCCGTCGGCGGTGAACACGGCCCACGTGTGTGCGTCGACCGTCAGCACATCGAAACCCGTGGGTGAAGGTTTGCCGGTGACCACTCCCAGGTAGTAATCCAGTTCTGTGCCTTCGGTTCTGGGATGCGCCAAATTGTCGACGACACTGACGATTCCCGCCGGTTCCTGATCGGACAGCTCGCGCAACCCGCGCAACGCAACTTTGTCCACGGAGCGGGTGAAATCTTCGATCGCAGAATTGGGACCTTCGTGAACCAGTGGAACCCGGGTCTTGAACCCGACTACCGTCAGGGCAGGTTTGTCCACAAGCATGTAGTCCATCGGTGTGGCTCCTTCCAACGTCACATGAATGACAAGTTTCGGTTGTGATTTGAGAACGGCGGGAGCGCGTTTGACCGTGCCGGGGCTCACGCCGTGAAATGCGGTGAACGCTCGTGTGAAGGCTTCCGCGGACGAGTAGCCGTACTTCACGGCGGTCTCCAACACTCCTGATCTGCTGACGGACAACTCGGCACCGGCCAGGGTGAGTCGACGTCGACGGATGTATTCGGATACGGGAATGCCGGCCAGGGCCGAGAACATCCGCCGAAAGTGATACTCCGAGGTGGTTGCCAGCCTTGCCATCTCGGCTGTGTCGATCTCGCCGCTCAGATTGTTTTCGATGTAGTCGAGCGCGCGGTTCAGTCCGTCGATCATCGTGTCTTCCTGTTCACGGGTTTTACGCTACGCAGATCACTTGGGCCGTATCCGACTATCCGTGCCCGAAAAAGTAGGGCAGGAAATGCATCTGGACAACTCAGTTAATCATCATTATCTTGAATCGAACATCGATGGTTGACCAGGAGGCACAGTGAGCACCCGTTTTCCGCAGGCTGAATTGACCGAGGTGCCCGAGGACATCGCCGCCAGGATTCTCGAGATCCAGGAGAAGTCAGGGTTCGTGCCCAACGTCTTCCTGATGTTCGCTCGGCGGCCAGCCGAGTTCCGGGCATTCTTCGCATACCACGACGCGATCATGCTCAAGGAAGATTCCGCACTCACCAAGGGCGATCGAGAAATGATCGTCACCACGATCTCTGCGGCCAACAAATGTACGTACTGCGTTGTCGCGCACGGCGCGATTCTGCGTATCTACGAGAAGAAGCCGCTGGTTGCCGACCAGGTTGCGGTCAACTATCGCACCGCAGAGATCTCCGATCGTCAGCGCGCGATGCTCGACTTCGCCACCAAGGTGAACTCCGCCTCGCACGAAATCGCCGACGTCGACTTCGACACCCTCCGTGTGCACGGCTTCGGCGACGAGGACGCGTGGGACATCGCCGCGATCACTGCATTCTTCGGGCTGAGCAATCGCATGGCGAGCTTCTCCGGCATGCTGCCCAATCCGGAGTTCTACCTGATGGGGCGCGTTCCGCGGTCCTGATTCCTGCGACTCGAACATAAGCTTCAATTTTTCGGACCGACCGGTCGTAACGTCTGGAACTCAGCCGACGAAGTAAAGGCTGTCCACGCCGGAATTGCCGTCTTCGTAAAGAAGGCCGAAAGGTTGAGCGCTATGTCGGAGAAGTCCATCGCCCATTCTCGGAGGGTCCGCTCTGCGGCCGCCGGTGCCGTACTAGCTCTCGGATTGGCGGTGGGCGGCACAGGAATTGCATCGGCAGAGCCCGAAACCGTGTGTACCCCGAGTGCCGATCCGCTGGTGACCTGCGCAGAGGAAGAGGCAGCTGCCACCACCGACGCCGACGCGGCGACGAGCACCGAGACCACACCCGAGAAGGTTGAAGCCGGGGTCGCGGGCGCGGGCAGTGCCGAAACCGCAGTTACGGACGCCGCAGCACTGGCGGAAGCCGAAGCAAAAGCCAAAGCAGCAGCCGACGCGGCAGCGAAGGCCGCCGAAGCAGCCGCGACGGCAGGGGTCGACTCGTCCGCAGCGACAGACACTTCGGTGAAGGCGACCGAGGCAATGACTCAGGCGAGCGTCGAGGCAACCAAGGCGGCGGTCGAATCGACCAAGGCCAAGGCGGAGGCAGGGGCCGCGGAACAGTCCGCCAAGGAAGCTGAAGAGGCAGCCAAGGTTGCGGAGTCCGCGGCGGCCGATGCGAAAGAGGTAGCAAAAACAGCTCAGGCAGAAGCAGACGCGGCCGCAGCCAAGGCTGCTGAACTTGAGGAAGCTGCGAAGGCCGCCGGTTCGGGGCCCAAGACCGAAGAGGCAGCAAAGGCGCGCGCCGAGGCTAATGCTCTGCAAGCCAAAGCCGATGAGGCGAAGGCTGCCGCGGATGCAAACGCCAAGCTGGTTGCGGACAAGAACAAGGAAGCCGAGGAAGCCTTCAAGAACTGGGATTTCGCGAAGGCAGCCGTCGCTAAGGCTCAGGCGCTGGCCGCCGCATGGAACGCCAAGCAGCTCGCGATCACCGTCAAGGAAACTCAGAAGGTGGCCACCGCCGCTGAAACCACGGCCAAGGCAGCCGAGTCCGCAGCTGCCACCGAGGTAGAAGCTGCTACCGCCGCCCGTAAGGCCGCAGATGAAGCGGCGGCTACTGCGGCTTCCGCACAGAAGGACGCCGACGCTGCGCAGAAGGCCGCGGAGACGGCCCAGGCCGAAGCCGATGCTGCGGGCGAGGCTGCCACCGACAAGCGAGCCATTGCCGACGAAAAGGCTGCCGAAGCCGCCAAGAAGGCCGAAGCTGCCGAAGCGGCGAGCAAGAAGGCGCAGGATCTCTACCTCGCCGCCGAAGACGCGAAGGCCGCAGCCGACGCCGCAGCAGCAAAGGCCAAGGAAGCTCAGGCCGCTGCAGCCGCCGCAAAGGCCGAAGCGGATGCAGCGCAGAAGATCGTCGACGAGCTCAAGGCAAAGGGCGAGAAGGAGATCGACAACGGAACAGGGGTCGGCGGTGAAGTGATCATCGGTGAGCACACTGACGACGGCTCCGGGGTCACGAAGGTCGACGAGACCACCGCTGTAGTGAACAAGACCGGCGTCAAGCTGGTCGGCTACTACAACAACAAGGGCGCCTTCGACGTCGTCGACTACTACGTCACCGATGCCGACGGCGATCCGGCACTTGCAGGAAGCCTGCCCCCCGTCGAACTTGCTCTCGGTGACACTGCAAGCAGCAGTACCAGCGGCAGCAGCAGTTCCAACCTGCCGGCTGTACTGATCGGCGTCGGAGTCGTGGGCGCTGCCGCCGCAGCAGCTACGACGGTGGTTGTTCGTCGCAAGCGTCATGACGGCCCGGGCAACACGTCTGCGTAGCCTCGGTCTCTCGGCGGTAGCGATCCTCGCCCTCCTCGTATCCGGATGTTCGGGCGAGAACGCGGGATCGCTACCTGACCGCTCGCCGGTGCAGTCGCATATCGCGGCTGCACCGGCTTCGGTGACCGTCGATCCGGCAGAACCCGAGCGGATCGAGTTGAGGTCTGCATCCGGGGTCACGTACCTGAGCAGTCCGTTGCACTCGGAGAAACTGATGCGCGGCGGCGAGAGTGGGCAGCAACTGAATCCCGTCGACGAACTGCCGGTGTGGTGGGGTGAGAGCGGAATGCCGGGAACGTCGACCACACAGACCGTTGTTGTCGTCGGGCACAACTACACCACTCGCGAAGCACCGTTCCGGGCGCTCCGGGTGGTGGAGCCGGGCGATCGAATTCTCCTGGCTACACCGAACGGCACACTCGAGTACGACGTCGAAACAGTCGGGCCGCTGCACAAAGGTTCGCTGCTGGGCACTCACGAGTTGCGTGAATCAGTTCCCGGGCGGTTGATCCTCGCCAATTGTGATGTCGTCGAAGGAGAGTCGACCGACGACAATTACGTCGTCATCGCCCAGCTGGCAGCGCACTGAATCCGTGGCAGTGCAAGAATAGGGACATGGATTCCCTCGGACTTCTCTCGGAACTGGTAGCTCTCGACACGGTCTCGGGGGAGGCCGCTCCTCAACGGCGGGCGATGGATTCGATTGTCTCGTTGGTTCTCTCACGTGCGCCACAGGCGAAGGTCGAGTCAGACCTGACCGGCAATCATCCCTGGGCCTTGATCACCAACGAAGCTGCACCCTCGGCAGCCAGACTCCTGTTCGCCTGCCACGTGGACACGGTGCCGGTGGGCACTGTCTCCGACTGGGAGTTCGACCCGTACGCCGCACAGGTCGACGGCGAATTGTTCCTCGGCAGAGGGACATCGGATATGAAGGCCGGCCTTGTTGCCGCTACTGCCGCGGTTGTCGACGCTTTCGAACGTGGAGTCCCGGTCGCACTACTGCTGACGAGCGACGAGGAAATCGGATCGCTCGGGGCCGTTCGTTCGGCCGACGCCGTGGCGAATCTCGAGGTCGGGGCTGTCATCGTTCCCGAGGCGACCGGCAATCGCATCAACCTGGGGCACCGCGGTGCACTGTGGCTCGAAGTGTCCGTCAAAGGAAAAGCCGCGCACGGGAGTACGCCGCAGCGAGGAACTAACGCTGTCCTCAAACTGCTTGACGTCGTCGATCGAGCTCGGCGTGAGCTTCCGCTGTCGTCCGACGCATTTCTGGGCGCTGAAACCTGGAACCTCGGTTTGGTCGGCGGCGGTTCGGCTCCGAACATCGTGCCGGACAATGCACGTGCGGTGATCGATCACCGCACGGTGGGAGACGGCGCAGACCTGCTTGCATGGTGGCGCGCCCAACCGGAAGTCGACTCGGTGGAGACGTCGATTCACCTGGGAGGTGTGCGTACCGACGCGTCGGATCCGTGGTTGGCTACCTTGCCGATCCCTGTTGCAACCGAACCGGTTTCGTACTTCACCGACGCTTCGGTGCTGGCAGCGGCCGCCCCCGGCGCTCCCGTCGTGATCTGGGGCCCTGGCACTCCCTCGTTGATGCATGCGGCCAACGAAAGCGTCAAGGTCTCGGAACTGGACGATGCCATTGCGGCTTACGGTGCGGTGGCTGCTGCTTGGCCGACGGTGGACTGACGGACAATCAGTTCAGGAGCAAGCGCAATGTGGGCTGTCGACTCGGAAGAGTTGTTCATCGCCTGATCCAGAAGTCGCACAGCTTCTTCCGCGATTCTCTCCTGCGGCTGTCCGACCGTGGTCAACGGCGGATTGCACAGTTCGGAGAAGGGGATGTTGTCGAAACCGGTGACCAGAACGTCGCCGGGGACGTCGATGCCCAATGCTTGGCAGGTCTGCAGCACACCGAGCGCGATCAGGTCGTCGGCGCAGACCAAGGCGTCGGGGCGAGTCTTGCCGGTCAGGATGGTGTTGGACGCCGTGCGTCCCCATTCGATCGAATACTCGCCGAGTTGTGTCCACTCGTCACGAGTTTCGATTCCCATTCGATCCGCATGGCGGAAGAATCCGGCCCGGCGAAGTTCGGTCGACGAATTGGTCAGCTCGGAACTGATGAAGGCAGCCGATCGCGCGCCGCGCTCGGACAGATGCTCCATCACGAGTGATTGAGCGGCGTCGTCGTCGACACCGACCCAGTCCGTCTGGGTATCCATTGCAAACCGGTCCAGTTGAACGACCGGAAGCGTTGCTGCGCTGGCTCGTACTGCTTCGGCACTCAATTCGCCGTGGCACGGGCTGATGATGATTCCGTCCACCTGCCGCGAGACGAGCGACTTGAGCCGCTGCGCTTCCACGTCGGGATCGGAACGAGAATCGCACAGGAACAGTTGTAGGCCGCGCTGAGCCAGGACGTGTTCGACATTGACCACCAGCGAAGTGAAGAAGGGATTCGCGATACTGGGAACCACCATGCCGACAGTGTCCGTCCGATTACGACGCAGTGAGCTGGCGATGATGTTTCCCGAGTATCCGAGAGAATCCGCGGCTCGTTTGATCGTCGCTGCAAGCTCGTCCGAGACAGGGCGGGATCCGGACAGTGCCCGCGACACGGTGGCAGTCGAGACCCCGGCCAGTTCCGCGACATCGCGAATGGTCGCCTTGCGCATGCGTCCCCCGTTTTCTGCTCGATTCGGGTCCGAGGTTATCGAACCGCACGGTCCAGTGTCCCGCATGTAACGCGATTGAGGCAATCGTTTACAAATTCGAATTGTGAAATCCTTGACACAACCCGGTGTTGATCGCATAACCTGCTAATTCATCAAGGCAATCGATTACATCGTGTGCAGATCTTGTGCATGGACATACAGCGCAAATCTTGCGCATGGAATGGGGTAGCTGAAGTGACCGCATCACCGCTCGGAGTCTTTCCGCCCAAGCCCTCGGCGTTGGCAGAGATGTTCACCGGCACGCCTTCTCTCATCGGGGCCATCCACCTCCCTGCTCTGCCGGGCAGCCCGCACTACACCGGGCAGCCGGTTTCGGAAATTGCTCGCTTCGCTGTGGAGGAAGCGCACGCGTACGTCGACAACGGTTTCGACGGTGTGATCGTCGAAAATCACTGGGACATACCGTTCCTCAAGCCCGGCGAACACGGATACGAAACCGCCGCCAGCATGGGAGTCATCACGGCAGCGGTGGTCGGCGAGTTCGGCAAGGCCGTCGGCGTCAGCATCCTGTCCAACGCCGGCGAGTGCGGAGTGGCCGCGGCGTGGGCGGCAGGCGCGAGTTTTGTGCGCGTCAATCAGTGGGCCAATGCCTACATTGCCAATGAGGGCTTCATCGAGGGTCAGGCGGCCAAGACGACGCGCTTTCGCCATCGCATCGGCGCCGACCCGGTCCGGATCTTCGCTGACGTGCACGTCAAGCATGGTGCGCATGCCATTGTTGCGGACCGCACCGTCGCGGAACAGACCGAAGACGCCGAGTTCTTCGATGCAGATGTCCTGATCGCGACCGGTTCGCGCACCGGTGACGCCGCTTCGGTCGACGAGGTTTCCGTGATCCGAGACAACACCGTTCTTCCCGTGATCATCGGATCCGGCATCACGGCTGCCAATGTCGCAGCGCTGATGAAGGAATGCGACGGCGCCATAGTTGCATCCTCGGTCAAGGACAATGGACGCTGGTGGGGACGGGTCGCAGGCGAGAAGGTCCGCGAAGTGTCCCGGGCCGCAGGAAAGTAACCATGATTGTCTTTTGTGGATACGCCAACAACGATGTGACGGTACATGTTCCACATGTGCCGGTGCTCGGAGAGCGCGTGCAGGCAACGGCCATCAGTCAGATCGACGGTGGAATGAATGCAAATGCTGCGGTATCCGCAGCCCGAATGGGCGCGCAGGTGATCTTTGCCGGTGCCGTGGGCCCGGACGCGCGATCCACCGAGTTTCTCGAAGCCCTCGAGGCTGACGGCGTCGACACCAGTTGGTCGCCGCGAGATGCGTTCCTGTCAACGGCAGTTGTACTCATCGCGCAGGACGGCGATCGCTCCATCATCAGTCAAGACGACCCGAACGATGCCGAACGAATCGGAGTTGTCATCACCCGATTGGCTGCTGCCGGTGGTGGACGGCTGTTCCTCGACGGATACCGTGCGGGCTTCCTGCCAGAGGGATTGCCGGGAAGCGTAAGTCTGGTAATCGATCTGGACGGTTGTGAAAACAAAGCCGCGGCACTGCGCGCATTCGCGCTCGCTGACCACGTCGTCGTAGGGCGTGCCCTGTGGGAAGGCGAGTTCGGGATCGGTTTCGATCAGTGGCAGGCACTGGCCGCCGAGCACAACACACACCTGCTGGTGACCGACGGCTCGCGAGGTTGGACACTGGCCACACCGGACGGCGAGGTGACGAGCGAACCGGCAGTAGCGGTCGACGTCGTCGATGCCGTCGGGGCCGGTGATTGCTTCGGCGGTACGTACATCGCTTTTGTCGACGCCGGGCGCTCACCGGTGGACGCTGCACGACTCGCGGGAGCCTCGGCTGCCTTGGCTTGCGCCACTGCCGGACCCCGCGGATGCCCCACCCGAGATGAATTGGACAGCTTCACAGCAACATTGACCCCTCACACCCTTTTGGAGACTCGATGATGAAACGTGCATTGCCTCTGGCGCTGGGAGCTGCAGTCGCGCTCACGCTCACCGCTTGTGACTCGGCTTCGTCGAGTGACTCGAAGGACGCATCGGGTGGCTCGTCCATCCCGCAGCCGACCCGAGTCGCCGAAAGCTGCGACGGGACGAACGGCAAGCTCAAGGTCGGTCTGGTGACCATCAACCTTCAGGCGCTGTACTTCAACCAGATCAACAATGCCGCCAAGAACGTCGCGGACAAGGCAGGTGTCGACCTGCAGATCATCAGTGGCAACGACGATTCCGTGGCGCAGGCCAACGCCTTCGACAATCTGATCGCCGCCGGAGTCGACGCGATCATCGTCGATGCAATCGACACGGACGGAATCAAGCCGTCGGTGGTCAAGGCCAAGAACGCGGGCATCCCCGTCGTCGCGGTCGACGCGACCATCGACGATCCAGCGCTGTCGACTCAGGTCGGTACGGCCAATGCCGAGGGCGGTGCCAAGATCGGAAACACCTTGGCCGACGTCGCGAACAACACCGGAACGGTCGGTATCGTCGGCGCGCTCAACAGCACTGTCCAGTTGGAGCGGCAGAAGGGCTTCACTGAGACCGTGACCGGCCGCGGAATGACCGTCGGCACCGTCGTGGACGGACGTAACATTCAGGAGAACGCACAGACCGCAGCGGAGAACCTGCTGACCGGCGGCGGCGACATGAAGTACGTCTACGCAACCGGTGAGCCGGCTTTGATCGGACTCGTTGCGGCGGTCAACAGTCAGAAGGCGCAGGATCGCATCGAAGCAGTCGGTTGGGATCTTTCGGATCAGGCGGTAGGCGGACTCAAAGCCGGTTGGCTTAAAGGCGTGGTCCAGCAGAACACCTTCGAATTCGGCCACGAGGCAATGAATTCGGCAATCGACCTGGCTTGTGGTCGCGGCGCTCCGGCGAACATCCCCGTCCCCACCCAGATCGTGACCCCGGAGAACGTAGCCGACTACATGTACTACTTGGAGAAGTAATCATGGCACCTCCACTGATCGAACTCTCGGGCATCACCAAGTCGTACGGACCGGTGAAGTCCCTTCAAGGAGTTGACCTTCGGCTGGCGAAGGGTGAAGTACTCGGAGTTGTCGGCGACAACGGCGCCGGCAAGTCCACCCTGATGAAGATCCTCGCGGGCGCCGTCCAGCACGACGGCGGCGAAATGCGCGTCAACGGTGAACCAGTGCGCTTCTCGACGCCGCTCGACGCGCAGCAGAAGAAGATCGGCATCGTCTACCAGGACCTGGCGCTGTGCGACACGCTCGACGTCGCGAGCAACCTGTTCCTCGGCAGAGAACCGCGAAAAGGTCCATTCCTCGACCGGCATGCCATGCACGAGAAGGCGGCTCACATTCTCGCCGACCTGCATGTCAAGGTGAAGTCGACCTACCAGGAGATCGGGCAACTGTCCGGCGGGCAGCGGCAAACCGTCGCGATCGCCCGCGCTGTTTCCTTCCGGCCAGACGTACTGATCCTCGACGAGCCCACCGCAGCGCTCGCCGTCGCCGAGGTCGAGTCGGTGCTCAAGCTGATCACGGACGTCGCAGCGGCCGGAGTGGGCGTCATTCTCGTGACACACCGCCTGCAGGACCTGTTCCGCGTATGTGACCGAATCACGGTCATGTACGAGGGGCAGAGCGTCGACGACGTTCCGATCGGCGACTTGAACATCGAGTCCCTCGTCGGACTCATCACTCGAACTCCGGTGCCGCAACGGACATCGGCAGCAACACAGGGAGCCACGGCATGACCACTCTCGAGAAGACCCAGGCGCCGATCGAGCGCAAGCTCGCCGCGAAACCCTCCTTGTGGGACAGCGTCAACAAGCCCACCCTCGCGATGCTGGCGGTGACAGTTGCTGTCGCAGCCGTCTTCTCGGCGACCACGTCGTCGTTCCTGACATTCACGAACCTGTCGAACCTGGCAACCCAGATCGCTCCGGTTCTGATCATCGCGGTGGCGATGACTTTCGTGATCACGGCAGGTCAGATCGACCTGTCCGTCGGTGCGATCGTCGCGTTCGTCGCGGCGATGAGTGCCGAGCTTATCCAGGCCGGCGTCGATTCGTCCCTGGTCTTCGTCGCCGCCCCGGTGATGGGTGCGGCCTGGGGCCTGGTCAACGGATGGCTCGCTGCCTATCAGGGCATTCCGCCGTTCATCGTGACTCTGGCGACGATGTCCGTCATTCGCGGTATCGCGCTGTATCGGACCGAAGGATTCTCCGTTCCGGTTCCGGCCGACACTTACTTCGCGAAGCTCGGAACTGCTGAGTTCCTCGGGTTCTCCGCCAGCGCCTGGATTGCTCTCGTCGTCGTGGTCATCGGAGCAATTGCGCTCAACCGCATGCGCTTCGGGCGCTACGTCACCGGTATCGGATCCAACGTCGAATCCGTGCGACGGTCCGGCGTCAACACGCGTCGTGTGCTCATGATGACGCTCGTCTTCACCGGCTTGGCTGCCGGTATCGCGGGACTGCTGATCGCGGCTCGACTGGGCTCGGGTTCGGCCAACTCCGCAACGGGATTCGAGCTCACGGTGATCACCGCGGTGGTTCTCGGTGGTACCAACCTCTTCGGCGGTCGCGGCACCGTGATCGGTACCGTCATCGGCGCTGTCCTGACCGGAATCATCGCCAACGGACTGACCCTGCTCGGTGTGAGCCCGTTCTTGACACCGATCATCACCGGTGTCGTTCTGCTCCTGGCCATCTGGATCAACATGCGGGGACACACCCTGAGCGCGCTGTGGCGACACCTGCAGTCCGCACCCTCGGGACCTGCACGCTCATGAGCAAGGTTCGTACTGTCACGGGAACTGTGGACAGCTCGGAACTCGGACTGGTTCTCCCACACGAACATCTGCACAACGACGTCACCGGTGCGTACACCGAGGCCCCGGATCCGGTTGTGGCACAGCGGCTGGCCGGTCCGGTGCGCGCCGAGGATGCCTGGCTTCTTCACGACAATCCGTATTACAGTCTCGACAATTGTCGAGTCGACGACGCAGCGGCCGTGGTGGAAGACCTTGTGGACTTCGCCCGCCTCGGTGGTCGGACGATCGTTGATCTGACACCGCCGGGACTGGGCCGGGCACCGGAGAAGTTGGCGGAGTTCTCGCGAAAGTCAGACGTGCGAGTGATCATGGGTTCAGGGTGGTACCTCGAGACGACCCATCCGGTCGAGGTCCACGAACTCGGTGTCGACGATCTGGCAGGTTCGCTCGTCGAGGAGTTCGATCCGGCAAAGGAATTGGCACCTGGCGTGATCGGGGAGATCGGAGTCTCCCCGCTCTTCACTCAGAACGAGGCGAAAGCGTTGAGGGCGGCATGCATCGCCCAGCGCGAGGTGGACGTGCCCCTGTTCGTCCACCTTCCGGGATGGCAGCGCGTCGGACATCACGTCGTCGACATCGTGGTCGACGAGATGGGCGTCGATCCGCAAGCAGTGATCCTGTGCCACATGGACCCGTCCGGACACGACGCCGACTACCAACGATCGCTCGCCGACCGCGGTGTCTTTCTCGAGTTCGACATGATCGGGATGCCTTTCGATTTCCCAGGCGAGGGTCTTTCGCCGCATCCGGCGGAAACAGCCACTGCGGTAGCCGGATTGGTCACCTCCGGCCACGCATCACAGCTCCTGCTCAGTCACGACCTCTTCCTCAAATCAATGCTCAGAAAGCACGGCGGAAACGGATTCTCCTACGTACCACTCGCCTTCGCCGCCCGGTTGGTGCGCGCAGGCGTAGATCCCCAGCAAGTGTCCGCACTGATGCGAGACAACCCGAGGTCGCTCTTCGAGCAGGCCGCGAAAGGAAACAGAAGCAGTCATGGGTAAACGAGTACTGATCGCCGGCGAGAGCTGGATGACGACGTCGACGCACGTCAAGGGCGTCGACGAGTTCAGTGTCCATTCCTACGTCGAGGGAGTCGGTCCGCTTCGGGATGCGCTCACCTCACGTGGCCACGACGTGACACACATGCCCGCACACCTGGTGCCCACGCAGTTCCCCGGTACCGCAGAAGCGTTGTCCCAGTTCGACGTCGTCGTTCTCTCCGACATCGGAGCGAACTCGCTGCAGTTGGCTCCCGGTGTCTTCGACCAGTTCCGCGCCGGGGAGGATCGCCTTGTCGCGCTTCGTGACTGGGTGAACGCCGGCGGCTCACTGATGATGATCGGTGGCTACCTCTCGTTCTCCGGGTTCCAGGCGCGAGCAGCTTTCCGCCAGACCGCGATCGCCGAGGTACTACCCGTGACGATGCTGGCCGAAGACGATCGCGTCGAGACACCGGCCGGGATCGTTCCCACCGTCGTCGATGCTGCTCACCCGGCTCTCGGTGGTGCCGGCGATTCCTGGCCGGCGCTCCTGGGATACAACCGCGTCGTCGCGAAGGACGGTGCCGTGGTTCCCGCCACCATCAACGGCGATCCGCTTGTCGCTGCCGGTGAATACGGCGCCGGACGGTCGATCGTCTTCACCTCGGACTGCTCGCCGCACTGGGCTCCGCCGGAGTTCTGTGAGCAGTGGCCTGGATACACCGACCTGTTCGACGGCTTGATCAGTTGGGTCGCCGGCGAATGAGTCGCTCCTCAGACCTGCTCGCGCGGCAGCAGAGTAATCTCGCTGCCGCGCGGGCGGTTCCATTCATCGAGGACACCATCGGCGGGACGTTGAGTGATGAGGGATTCCGCCGGTACCTCGTGATCGAAGAGGCATTCGTACTGACGGCCGTCAAGGTGTTGGGGTTGGTGGTCGCCGAATCCCCGACGCTCGACGACGCGCTCGACCACGTGACGTCGATGTCGAACCTGGTGGGCGAACAGCGCGAGTATTTCGCGCAGTTGCGTTCCCGCTTCCCGTACGCGGGGGACGCAGCGGCTCTGGTCGAGGAGTCGTCTGTGCTGTCGACGCATGCCTTGACCCTCGCTGGCGAAGAGGGCAGGGCGGCGGCCCTGGTGGGCATGTACGCCGCGGAAACCCTGTATCTGTCGTGGTGCCGGGAGGCGGCGGCAGTGAACGTACAGCGCGAACCAGCGTTGCAGGACTGGGTAGACATGCATGTCGCTCCGCCGTTCGTGTCTCAGGTGGCGGTGCTGGCGTGCGAGGTGGACGCCATGCCCGAGTCCGTCACCGACGAGGACCTGGATCGGTGGTTCTCCGGCATGCTGGCCGCGGAGATCGATTTTCACAACGTGGCGGTGTGAGCTACTGCTGTGCGCCTTTATTAACCCCCGGCGGTTAATAAAGGCGCACAGCAAAAGGCCCGTAGGTCGCTTTCGCAACCTACGGGCCTCTTCTTTGTAGCGGGGACAGGATTTGAACCTGCGACCTCTGGGTTATGAGCCCAGCGAGCTACCGAGCTGCTCCACCCCGCGTCGGTGTGAAACCAACAGTACACGACTTCTGGAGGTGCAATTACCACCCCCTGTCACCGGCTGGAGTGAGCGCTTTCCGAGTAGTAACCGCGGATGTGTCCGACTATGCGCTGACGTGCGAGTTCGCCGTCACCCGCGTTGACCGCATCGACCAATCCTCGGTGTTCGTGACGCAGTCGCATGCAGGTGCTCGGCCAGCTGTCGATCTGCACGCCCGCGAGAACGTAGGCCTCGATGGACTCTCGTAGGCCGGTCATCATGGCTGCGATCACCTGATTGCCCGCCGCGTCGGCGAGCGCTACGTGGAATTGCGCGTCGAGTAGTAGGAATTCCTCGGCCGACAGATCTACGTCATCCATCGAGTCGAGCAGTTCGACGGCCGTGCTGAGGTCGGGCGTCGGGGTCCGCGATGCCAGGGACTGCATCACCTCGGATTCGAGAACGAGTCGTGTCTTCACCACATCCGAGACCGGAAATCCTTGTGCTGCAACCTGCATCCGCATCAGCATGGTCATGCCGCCGGTCGGTTTGGCCACGATCATCGCGCCGGACGTCGGGCCGGAGCCAGTCTGCGCCTTGAGGAGGCCGAGTGCTTCCATGACCCGCAACGCTTCTCGGACCGATGACCGTCCGACGCCCAACTCTGCTGCCAGAATTCTCTCTCCCGGCAGGCGCTGGCCAGGAGACACCTCGCCTGAAACGAGCCGACGTTCGAGGTGGCTCAGTACTTGTTCCCACGCTCGCGGGCTCGGCTCGGTCGGCATGAGGCAAGAGCATAACCGGGTGGACGCCGTTAACGGGGTGGCCTGTCCGGGGATGTATTACTGTGGTCAGACCACACCGACAGATTGCGGGGAACCACATGCGAGTAGCGCTGTTCGCCACCTGCATCGGGGACACGATGTTTCCCGACGCCGTCAAGGCCACCGCCCTCCTGCTCACCCGTCTCGGGCACGACGTCGTGTTTCCGTCCGGGCAGACCTGCTGTGGGCAGATGCACGTCAACACCGGCTACCAGCCGGGCGCGCTGCCACTGGTCGCGAACTACGCCGATACGTTCGGTGATGCGTCGATCGACGCCGTTGTCGCACCATCGGGATCGTGCGTCGGTTCGATCCGTCATCAACACGAGATCGTTGCCGAGCGCTACGGCACCGCGTCGCTGTGTGGGCAGGTGCAGACAGTGAAGGCAAAGACGTACGAGCTTTCGGAATTCCTCGTGGACGTTCTCGGTGTCACCGATGTGGGCGCGTACTTCCCGCACCGGGTCACCTATCACCCGACCTGTCACTCACTGCGCATGTTGAGAGTGGGAGACAAACCACTTCAGTTGCTGCGCAACGTCCGCGACATCGATCTGGTCGAACTCCCGGAAGCAGATTCCTGCTGCGGCTTCGGCGGCACGTTTGCCATCAAGAACGCCGAGACGTCGACGGCCATGTTGGCTGACAAGATTCGCCATGTGGCCGACACCGGCGCAGAGTTCTGCAGCGCCGGAGATTCGTCCTGTCTCATGCACATCGGCGGTGGGATGTCACGACTGCAGATGGGCGCCAAGACCATTCACCTCGCGGAGATTCTGGCATCGGTGGAAAGCCGGGTGCACGCATGAGCGCTGTGACGCTGGGTCTGCCCAGCTTTCCGCCGAGGTCACCCGAAGGTGCAGGGTTCCTGCGAGGTACTGAGAAGTTCCCTGTCGCAGCACATCACGAGCTGGCCAACGCGCAACTGCGACGCAATATCGGCAAGGCAACGCATACCATCCGTGCCAAGCGCATCAACGTAACTGGAGAGCTCCCCGATTGGGAGGAGCTGCGGGATGCGGGTTCGGCGATCAAGGCCGACGTCATGGCGCGGTTGCCGGAACTGCTCGAACAGTTCGAAGCTGCAGTAGTCGCTCGCGGTGGGCAGGTGCATTGGGCAGCGGATGCCAACGAGGCCAACGCCATTGTGACCGAGCTTGTCAAAGCCACCGGCTCCGACGAGGTCATCAAGGTCAAGTCGATGGCAACGCAGGAGATCGGTCTCAACGAGCATCTCGAAACCCAGGGAATTATCGCCTACGAGACCGATCTCGCGGAATTGATCGTCCAGCTCGGCCACGACAAACCGTCGCACATCCTGGTTCCTGCGATCCATCGCAACAGGTCAGAGATTCGCGAGATTTTCCTGCGTGAGATGCCAGATGTCGATCCGAACCTCGGGGAGAACCCGGCCGAACTTGCCGAAGCTGCACGAAAGTTCTTACGCCACAAGTTCATGACGACGCCCGTCGCCGTATCCGGCGCCAATTTCGGCATCGCGGACACGGGCACTCTGACCGTCGTGGAGTCGGAGGGCAACGGGCGAATGTGCCTGACGCTGCCGAAAACACTGATCACCGTCATGGGCATCGAGAAGATTCTGCCGACCTATCAGGATCTGGAGGTCTTCCTTCAACTGTTGCCGCGGTCGTCGACAGGGGAGCGAATGAACCCGTACACCTCCCTGTGGACCGGCGTCACGCCTGACGACGGTCCACAGGAATTTCACCTGGTCCTCCTCGACAACGGCCGGACCGCCGCGCTTGCCGACAAGATCGGGAGGGAAGCCCTGAGCTGCATACGGTGCTCGGCGTGCCTGAACGTGTGCCCTGTCTACGAGCGCACCGGTGGCCACGCCTACGGATCCACCTATCCGGGACCGATCGGCGCGGTACTGACTCCGCAGCTCGCGGGCATGCATGGCAAAGACGATCCGAATTCGACTCTTCCTTTTGCCTCGAGTCTGTGCGGTGCGTGCTTCGACGCCTGCCCGGTCAAGATCGACATACCCTCGCTGCTCGTCGAATTGCGTCACCAGAAGGTCGAGCAATCCGGTGTCACGGCAGAGTCTTTGGCGATGAAAGCCGCATCTCTGGCGATGTCGACCGAGGGCCGGTGGACGCTGGCTCAGAAAGCTGCCGGGCTCGGACGCGTCGTGGCCGGCAAGAAGGGGAAGATCTCCACATTGCCACCTCCATTGAACGGTTGGACAGCTGCCAGAGACATTCCCGCTCCACCCAAGCAGACCTTCCGATCCTGGTGGGACTCCGACGAAGGCCGCGCGGCATTGGACGAGGCTCGTCGTGACGGGAAGGCAGACAGATGAATTCACGTGAACTGGTGCTCGGACGTATTCGTGATGCCATCACCTTGGCGCCCGCCTGCGAAGGCGAGATACCGCGAAACTACCGGACTGGCAGAACCATGCCAGACGGGGAGCTCATCGATTTGTTCGTCGACCGCCTCGAGGACTACAAGGCGCACGTCCACCAGTGCGCGGCGATGGAAATCGCCGAGACCGTCACCGGAATACTAAGGGTGCACGGTCTACACACACTGGGAATCCCCGCCGGCCTCGACCGATCATGGGTAGCCGGATTCGACGGAACGCTGGTGGTGGACAGCCCGGACGTACCGGCTCCTGAACTCGAGAACCTCGACGCCGTTGTCACCGGCTCGAAGGTAGCGTGCGCCGAGACCGGCACCATCTTCCTCGACGCCGGTCCGGAGCAGGGACGTCGTGCGTTGACTCTGGTACCGGACACACACATCTGCGTCGTGTATCGCAGCAGTGTGGAAGTGGGAGTGCCGGAGGCGATTGCGCGGCTGACGCCGCAGCGTCCCACCACCATGATCAGCGGCCCGTCGGCAACCTCCGACATCGAACTCGAACGCGTCGAAGGTGTACACGGTCCGCGAAATCTGCACGTCGTGATCGTGGATGGCTGATTCCCGCCGAGCGGGAACTCAGGGGCAGCGGGCCACATCAGCGTCTAACGTCCCGGCCATGACACAACTCTTGGCAGGCAAGGTCGTCTTCATCACCGGTGCAGCGCGGGGTCAGGGACGCAATCACGCGATCCGACTCGCGCAGGAAGGTGCCGACGTCATCGCTGTCGACGTGTGCGCGTCGGTGTCTGAAGACGTGGGTTACGCGGCCGCAACTGAAGCCGACCTCGAAGAAACGGCCCGTCTCGTGCGAGCAGAGGGGCGCGAGATCGTCACCGCGGTAGCGGATGTGCGTGACCTCGAGGCGCTGCGGGCGGCGGTGGCGTCGGGCGTCGACAAGTTCGGTCGCCTCGACGTCGTGATCGCCAATGCGGGCATCGCTACGTGGAATCGTTTCTGGGAGATGCCGGAAGAACAGTGGTCGACGCTGGTGGACATCAATCTCAATGGTGTGTGGCGCACGATGGCGGCTGCGGTTCCCTCGATGATCGAGGCGGGCAACGGTGGTTCCATCGTGATCGTCAGCAGTGCTGCCGGCGTCGCCGAAGCGCCTGGTTGTGCGCACTACTCGGCGGCCAAGCACGGTCTCGTGGGTTTGGCTCGCACTGCGGCAACGGAATTGGGTAGCTTCGACATTCGAGTCAACAGCATCCACCCTGGCGCGGTGGAGACTGAGATGGGTAACGATCCCAACGTGGGTAAGGTGCTCACTACTCATCCGGAGTACATGAACTCGTACAAGTGGCCGCTCACGTCCGTCCCACGCACCACCGTCGAGGACATCTCCAACGCCGTGGTCTACCTTGCGACGGACCTCTCCCGCGCGGTCACCGGGACGAAGATCGTCATCGACATGGGTCAGACGATGGCGTAGTCGCGCTCAGAGCAGATTGAACTGCGCCACCTCGATGGTGTTCTCGACCGCCTCCGAGAGCGTGCGAATACGTTCGTCGGCGCCTGGCGCGGTCAAAATCGCCAGGCGATCGGCGTCACCCATCGGAATGCTCCTGGCGAGGGCATACAGCCGAGAACCCAGCGGATCCAAGGGATCCGGTGGGACGGGCATTCGCGGAGTCTGTTCGCCGGCCCGAAGTGCGAGCTTTCCCAGCATTCCGTACATGAACTCGATGCGCTCGAGGAGAGAGTCGTATTCGTAAGCGGTGACAGGTGTTCCGTTGTTCTCGTCAGGCCACAATTCGACCTCGGCGAGTGGGTAAGGATCGTCCGGTAGCCAGCGATTGACGCGGATGCGGTCTTCGGTCCGGCAATACAACTGATACCGTCCGGCGCCCATTGCGACATGAGACTCGATCCGAGCCAGAGTGCCGATGTCGTGGCGTGATTCGCCGCCACCGACCTCGTGGCCACGAGCGATGAGCACTACTCCGAACAGTGGGCCGTCGGCAGCTTCGAGAACGTTCTCTACCAGTGCGCGGTACCGAGGCTCGAAGATGTTCAGTGGCAACACCTCACCCGGAAGCAATGCAGAGCCGAGCGGAAACATGGGGAAGATGGGCATCAGGGGATTCTCAACCTCGGAATCGGAGGGGCGGGGAAATCGCCGGGGCGATCGATTTCAGCGAGCAGGTGCTCGGACCACATCAGCAGGCCGGGGATGTCGAGGCCGTGCGGACTTTCCACTTCGTAGTGCCTGATGCGGTCGTGACCCTGGCCGAGGAGTGAGACGGCACCGGTGTTGTTGCCCCGAAGTAGATGGGTGAGCCCGACGGCCAATTGAGCCAGTCCCTGCCACAGGTCACGCTCCTCGGCGGGAGCGTCCTTCCACGTTCCTTCGAAAATTTCGTGCGCGTGAAAAGGCATCCCGTGGTCGAGAAGACGCTGAGCCTCGGTGATCGACTCGTCCGGCGGGAGGCGCACATCGTCGGGAATGCGCGGGACGCCGCCCGCTGCGTCACGTGGCAGTGGACGGCCGAGTCCGTCGCGGGGCCGCGAATTGAGGGGCTTTCCAGCGGCGTCCCGGTCGCGTTCGGTCATACACTCAGCCTAACGGCAGTATCTCGGACGAACCCGCCGAAAGTTTTTTCGAGTCGCCTGTCGATTCCGGGGAGAACCGTTCGTCGTCATGTTGTAAGGCAAGAAGGCCGGAAGAGAAACAACAGACCAAGGAGTCAGTCATGAAGTACATGTTGCTCATCTACACCGCACCCGGCGGAGACACCGAACCCCAGTGCACGTTCGAGGACTGGCAGCAATATGACAAGGAAATGAAGGATGCCGGTATCTGGGTGTCCGGCGATGCCCTCGCCGACCTGACGACTACGACGACGGTTCGGGTCTCGCAGTCCGGGGAAAAGACCGTCACCGACGGACCCTTCGCTGAAACCCGTGAGATCCTCGGCGGCTACGACGTCATCGACGTTCCTGATCTGGATGCGGCGCTGGCCTGGGCCGCGCGGTGCCCCGGCGCGCGCGACGGTGGAAGCGTTGAGGTGCGTCCGCTGGCCGGGTTCGGGGACTGATTCGCCGTGGACGAGCAGGCCGAGAACTCCATCGAGTCAGTGTTCCGGGAGGAACGTGGACGACTCTTGGCCTCGCTCGTCCGCCGTTTCGGTGACCTGGATCTGGCCGAGGAAGTTACCTCCGAAGCCGTCGAGGCCGCGTTGGTGCACTGGCCGGTGGACGGAGTGCCGGCCAAACCCGGCGCCTGGCTGCTGACCACGGCGCGTCGCAAAGCCGTCGACAGGCTTCGTCGTGATCAGGCCTATGCGGCGCGATTGGCGGTGATGCAGGTGGACGCCGATCGTGCCGACCCGGCGCCGCCCACGGTCGACGGAGAACTTCCCGACGAGCGGTTGCAGCTGTTCTTCACCTGCTCGCACCCTGCGCTGGCCGAGGACGACCGAATCGCACTCACCTTGCGTTGCCTCGGCGGGTTGACGACGCCCGAGGTTGCTCGGGCCTTCCTCGTGCCTTCGGCGACCATGGCGCAGCGGATCGTGCGTGCGAAGAAGAAGATACGTCAGGCTCGGATTCCCTTCCGAACTCCCAGCGCCGAAGAACTCCCGGACCGTCTGCCCGGTGTTCTGCAGGTGATCTATTCGGTGTTCACCGAAGGGTATGCCGCCAGTTCGGGTCCGGATCTGCAACGCGTCGACTTAGCGGTAGAGGCGATCAGGCTGGCGAGGATCTTGCGCGCTTTGCTTCCCGATGAGCGCGAGATCGCCGGGTTGCTGGCGTTGATGCTCCTCGTCCACGCGCGTCGAGATGCCCGTACTGACGCCGGTGGCGGGATCGTCCTCCTCGAGGACCAGGATCGAGGGTGCTGGGACCAGCCGATGATCGAGGAAGGCAGCGACCTCGTCGTGGTCGCGTTGACCGGGGGAGCGCCGGGGCCGTACGGGGTGCAGGCTGCCATCGCCGCATTGCATGACGAGGCGGCGGATGTGGAGAGCACCGACTGGCCGCAGATCTGCGCGCTCTACGGAGTGCTCCTCACGTTGACGCCTTCGCCTGTCGTCGCAGTCAACAGGGCAGTGGCGCTGGCGATGCGCGACGGCGAGGAGGTTGGGCTGGCAGCGTTGGAAGAACTGGCAGCGGAGCCCAAACTTGCCGACTACCACCCGTATCACCTCGCGCGCGCCGAACTGCTCGCGCGGTTGGGGCGCACCGACGCGGCAATGTCTGCATACCGACGTGCGCTGAATCTGGTTGGTACGGAACCGGAGCGGGCCTACTTGGAGCGTCGGCTCGGTGAGATATCTGACTGATCGGTGGTTATTGCGGGACGTCGAGATCGAAGTACAGGGTCTCGGACCAGTAACCGAGGCCGAGGTCGCGTAGCGGTTCCTCGACGCTCTCCTGAGTCGGCGTGAACAGCCGCTCCCAGAAGCGCGGCTTGGCGGGTGCGAGTGTGGCCAGCGCCGCCTCCATCTCGGCGTCGATGTCCGCCAGACCGGTCATCAGGGCCGTACCCTGTTCGGCGAACGGTTCGTCGTCCATGTCGAAGATCTCGCCACACTCGAGGACGAAGTAGTGGTCGGGCTCGGTGTGGCTGCGCAGGAAACGCAGCGCATCGCCGGCCATCGTGCCGAGTTCGGGGTGATCGATTCTGCCGAGGAAGTCTTCGAGCCGGGCGATACCAGGACCACAGGCCGCGGTGACCGCGATCAGGTCTGGGGTGTCGTCCCAGATGACCGACTGGTGGGCGAAGGGATTCACGGACACAAGGATCCTCGGGACCAGCGGAATCGCGTACGACCACTCGGAGATACCGGTGAGACCTCGGGCGCGAGCGGCAGCCGGATTCTCATGCGGAGCAACAGGGGTCGAGTAGAGATAGGTGCGGTTGGCCACTGGTCGAGTCCTTTCTGCGGTCGGTGTCACCTGATTCAGGCGGCGCCCACCATCCTCAATGCCAGGTCTCCGTACAGTTTTCCAATGTCTTCCGGATTCGTGTAATTGCCGGCCGGGAACCAGCGGCACACGTCGACGCACAGGGACATCAAGGCGAGGGTGACGCCTTCGGCATCGGGGATCGTGAAGTCGCCCGACTGGACGCCGGCGTCGACAACCTCCCGGACCACCCGCGTCGTGCTGCGGCGAAGCGCGACGACGGTTCGGTAGTGCTCTGGTGTGAGTGCAGTGAGTTCGTATTGGACAACGCGAGCGAGTGAGTGGTGTCCGGCCTGCCAACTGGCGAAGGTGCTGACCAGTTCCTGGAGGCGAACGGACGGCTCTTCACCCGGTCTGTCGGCGCCCTCGACCACCTTCAACGCTTCGGTGTGACCTTCGAAGCTGATCGCGAAAAGCAGCTCTTCTTTCGAGCGGTAGTGCGGGTACATGGCGGCGGGACTCATGTCGAGTCGTGCGGCGATGTCACGCGTGGTGGTGCCGCCGTAGCCCGCGGACGCAAAAGCGTCCACGGCTGCCGCGCGTATACGGGCCGCAGCTTTGGAGGGGCTGATCACCACGTCAGGTGAATCGCTCACGGTTTCCTCCAGGTGTGACGGATTTCGATGTTGACAATATCCCGCTCTCGATTCACTATAAGCAGATGCTTAGATTCTAAGCGGATGCTTAGGAACATCGTTACGTGTGGCATTGCCACGCCGAAAGGAAGCAACTCGTCATGCGTCGCACTCTGTACGGACCCGATCACGAGGCATTTCGCGAATCTGCCCGCGAATTCGTCAACCGGAACATCCTTCCGGTCGCAGAGAAGCTGATCGACCAGCGCTTCATCGATCGTGAAATCTGGCTCGAAGCGGGACGCAACGGCTTCCTCGGACTCGAGGTTCCAGAGGCGTACGGCGGAAGCGAAGCCGGCGACTACCGCTTCAACGCTGTTCTGGCCGAAGAACTCTCGCGTGCCAGTGCAGCTGTTGCCTCGAGCTTCGGCATCCATGCCGACGTCGTTGCTCCGTACCTCGTTCAGCTCACCACCGAAGAGCAGAAGCAGCGTTGGCTGCCCAAGTTCTGCACCGGTGAGATGCTGACGGCCATCGGCATGACCGAGCCTTCCGGCGGATCCGACCTCGCCTCGCTCAAGACCACTGCGGTCAAGGACGGCGACGACTGGATCATCAACGGCTCCAAGACCTTCATCACCAACGGCTACAACGCTGATCTCGTGATCGTGGCGGCGCGGACCAGTCCCGAGAAGAAGTCCAAGGGCATCACGCTCTTTGCCGTCGAAACCGGCATGGAAGGTTTCGAGCGCGGACGCAAGCTCGACAAGGTCGGCCAGCACGAGTCCGATACCGCCGAACTGTTCTTCGAGAACGTTCGCGTGCCGTCCACCAACATCATCGGTGAGATCGACCGCGGGTTTATCCACATGATGGAAATGCTGCCGCAGGAGCGCGTCGGCGCTGCGGTGTCCAACATCGCGCACGCTGCTCCGATCCTCGAAGAGACGCTGCAATATGCCAAGGACCGCAAGGCTTTCGGTCAGCCGATCGGCTCGCTGCAGTGGAACAAATTCCTTCTCGCGGATCTCGTGACCCGCATCGAGGTCACCCAGGCTTACGTCGACAACTGCGTCGCAGCACACGCTGCCGGCGAGCTGACCGCCATCGACGCCGCCAAGGCGAAGTGGTGGACCGCGCAGGTTCAGAACGAGGTCCTCGATCACTGTGTTCAGTTGCACGGCGGCTACGGCTTCATGACCGAGTACCGCGCCGCTCGCGCGTGGATGGACGCCCGCGTCACCAAGATCTGGGCCGGATCCAACGAGATCATGAAGGAACTCATCGGCCGCGATCTCGGCCTGTAATTTCGCAACTGCAGTCCATATGTCACTGCAGTCGATACGCCACTGCAGTCCATACGTCACTTCCCGAACCCGACGACACAGGAGCATCACCGCGCATGTCTGTTCTCGACAAGTTCTCTCTGACCGATCGAGTGGTCATCGTGACCGGTGCGTCGTCGGGCCTCGGGGTGGCGTTTGCGAAAGCCGCAGCAGAGGCCGGTGCGGACGTCGTCCTCGCTGCTCGCCGCGTCGACAAGCTCGAAGACACGGCCAAGCTCGTGCGTGACGCAGGCCGCGAAGCGTTGTGCGTGGCCACCGACATCGTCGATCCGGCACAGGCTCAGAACATGGTCGACGCCGCGATGGAGAAGTTCGGCCGCGTGGACGTGCTGGTCAACAACGCCGGCGTCGGAACTGCCGTTCCGGCGACCCGTGAGACCCCGGACCAGTTCCGCGCCGTCATCGACATCAACCTCAATGGGTCCTACTGGGCAGCGCAGGCCTGCGGCCGCGTCATGCTCCCGGGCAGCTCCATCGTCAACATCTCAAGCATTCTCGGATTGACGACCGCCGGACTCCCACAGGCCGCCTATGCGGCGAGCAAGGCAGGCGTCGTCGGGTTGACCCGTGACCTCGCACAGCAGTGGGGAACGCGCAAGGGCATTCGCGTCAACGCGATCGCGCCCGGCTTCTTCAAGTCGGAAATGACAGACCAATACAACGACGGCTACTTGGACGCGATGGCTCCGCGCCTGATCCTCGGCCGCATGGGCGATCCGGAAGAGCTCGCGGCCACCATGGTGTGGCTCGCGTCCGAGGCAGGCGGATACGTCACCGGTCAGACCATCGCCGTCGACGGAGGAATCACCATCACCTGACGCCGATGCCGAGATGTCGCCGGCTTTGCCGTATAAGTAGCTGGTGACCTCTCGCGCCGAACCTCAGGAGAACTGGGAAGACCGTCCGCCACCATCCATGGCTGCGACGGAGCTTCTGCGTGACCTGCCGGTGACTGCCCGCGGCGTCCGGACCAGGGCTTCTCTGGTCGCAGCGGCTCGAACGGTGTTCGAGCGCGCGGGGTATCTCGATGCCCGTCTGACGGACATCACCAAGGAAGCGAACTGCTCCACCGGCACGTTCTACACCTACTTCGACAACAAAGAGCAGATCTTCGCCGCAGTTCTCGACGTTGCGCAGGAAGACATGCTGCACCCCGGCATGGGACGGGTCCGCGACGTCGACAATCCGTATGCGGTCCTCGAATCGAGCAACCGTGCCTACCTGACGGCGTTTCGCCGCAACGCCAAACTGATGGGTCTGCTCGAGCAGGTATCGCACATCGATCCGGCCTTCGCGAAACTGCGTCGGGACCGAGCCGAGACCTTCATTTCTCGTAATGCCCGAGCCATCGAACGCTTGCAAGCAGCTGGCAAGGCAGACGGCTCGTTGGATCCGCTGTTGGCTTCCCGCGCACTGTCGGCGATGGTGAGCCGTCTTGCCTACAGTTCGTTCGTCTCCGAGGAACCTGGCGCCGACGGCAACCCCGTCCCGTTCGAGGACGTCGTCAAGACGGCTACTCAGGTGTGGGCCAACGCGCTGGGCCTCGAAGGCGACCGCGGGTAGTTTCAGCCTTCGCCGCGGGCCGCGAACTGCTGCTCGAGGCTGTGGCGCAACGTCTCCTCGCTGTTCCTGACAGCGTTTTCGACGAACGGCCCGATCAAGCGGCCGAGAGCTTTGCCGGCAATGCCGCCGGGGAGTTTGTAGGCGAAGTCGACGGAAAGCGCGGTCTTGGAATCGTCGATCGCGGCGAACTCCCACGTGGACGAGTTGGATACACCGCCGAGCGAAGACAGCTTGATGATCCGATTCTTCTCCCACTCGGTGACCTCGAGCTTGGAGCGCAACGTGCTTGGCCCGATCTGCATGGCCGCGTCGAACGTGGCGCCGAGCCCCTGATCGAACTCTCCGAACGGTGTGAACTCGGAAACACCGAACATCCACGTCGGGACGTTGCGGTAGTCGTCGATGTAGTCGAAGGCGACATCAACCGGCACGGCAGCAACCGCGGAGTGGCGAACATGGATCATGACTGGTCCCTGTCTTTCGGTGAACATCGACTGTAACCAATGGCACCGACGCGTTCGGCGGCGGCGCAACGGCGATCTACGGTATCGGTATGACGAACGAGCTTCCGGTACGCGGGTCCTGGCGCGATTACGAAGACCTGGAACTGCCGAAACCGCTCGCTGCGGCGCTGGAGGCGTTCGTCGAGCAGGGCTATCACGGGACTTCGATCCGTGACGTCGCGTCGCGGTCCGGGCTGTCGGTGCCGGGGCTCTACCATCACTACCCGTCCAAGCAGGCTCTGTTGATCGGTCTGGCGACCGTGGTGATGACGGAGTTGTTGGAGCGAAGCCGCGCCGCCGAACTCGACGCCGGGGACGATCCCTCTGATCGCTTCGACGCGGTGATCGAATCTCTGTTGCGGTTCCACATGTTTCGACGCGAGCAGTCGTTCGTCGCTTCCTCCGAGATCCGCAGCATGGAGCCCGACAGTCGGGCTGGTTACATCGCGCAGCGCGACGAACAGCAGAAGCAGGTGGACCGGATCGTCCTCGACGGCGTTGCTTCGGGCGTGTTCGATGCCGACCATCCCGAGGATGCCAGCCGAGCTGTCGTGACGATGTGCGTCGCCGTCGCGGTGTGGTACCGACCGGACGGTGAGTTGTCTCCGGACGAGTTGGTGGAGAGGTATCTGGAGATAGCGCGTCGGATGGTGGGGGCGTAGGAGCGATCACCCGGAATGCTTCAGCATTTCGAGGGCCGCATCCCGGCCGACGTCGAAGGGGTCGGTGCCGATACCGATACCGTCTGCGACGAGGGCGCCTTCGTGAAGCAGCATGATTGCCTCGACGAGACGTTCGTCGGCTTCCCCGTCCGTCGCCAGAATGCGCCGAAAGACGTCCAACATTTCCTGCTTCTGTTCGGCGATGACAGCGAACACCGGATGTGACCGATCGCTGAACTCGGCGTGAGCGTTGACCATGCTGCAACCCTTGCCTCCGCTCGCCTTGGACCAGGAGGCGGAAGCGTCGAATGCCGCACTCAACTGCTCGGCGCGGCTGTGCCCGGCTGATGCGAGCTTCTTGTCGCGAAAGGCTCGCCACCGCCGATCTCGATCCTTCAGATATTCCACGACGAGGCCGTCTTTCGAGCCGAACCGCTCGTACAGAGTCTTCTTCGTGACCCCGGCGTCCAGTGCGACGGTATCCACGCCTACGGCGTGAATTCCCTTTTCGTAGAACAGCTTCGACGCCGACTCCAGGATGCGACGTGCTTTCGGAGTCAATTCGGGTACGGATTCGTCTGCCATGGACAAAAGTATACCGATCTGTATAGTCGAGCTCATGAGTAAACAGATCGGTATACCTCGGATCGTGACCTCGAGATCTGCCGTGACGGCTACCTTGTCGGTCCTGTTCGTCGCGTGCTGGAGTTCGGGATTCATCGGAGCCAAACTCGGCGCCGGCAGTGCCGAGGTCTCCACGCTGCTGATGTGGCGTTTTCTCCCGCTTGCGGCGGTACTGGTCCCGATTGTCTGGCTGTCCGCCCGGCGCCGGAAAACGACACCGACACCGCGGGCTCTCGGCAGGCAGGTGGTGATCGGAATACTCTCCCAGAGCGGCTATCTGTTGTCCGTTTACTGGGCAGTCGATCTCGGCGTGAACACCGGAACCACAGCGCTGATCGACGGTATTCAGCCGCTGGTGGCAGCCGCGCTACTCGGTCCGGTCCTCGGCGTCGCGGTCCCGCGGATGCAGTGGATCGGATTGGCGATCGGACTGGCCGGCGTCGCGATGGTCACGGCAGCCGACGCCGGGGCGGGTACATCGGCCCCGTGGTGGGCGTACGCGATTCCGTTCCTGGGAATGCTCAGCCTCGTTGCATCCACCTTCGTCCAGCAACGCGCTCCCGCGTCCACACCGCCACTGCAGGCCTTGGCCATCCACTGCTCAACCAGCGCAATAGTTTTCACAACTCTGGCGATCGCCTCTGGTGCTGCCGTACCGCCGAGTGTCAGCATATTCTGGATCGCATTGCTCTGGTTGATCGTGTTGTCGACCTTCGGCGGATACGGGCTGTACTGGTTGTTGCTTCGTCGCATCGGCATCACGTCCGTCAACACCTTGATGTTCTTGATCGCCCCCGTCACCGCGGTCTGGGGCGCACTGATGTTCGGAGAATCCTTCACTCCGTTCACCGCTCTCGGCTTGGCGGCGGGCATCGTCGCCGTCGTCGTGGTCACCCGGGTGGACAATCGACCGAAGAAGCAGGACGAGAGCACGGATTCCTGCCCGGCAAGAGCTCCGATCACGTCGCGCTGACGAAGCCCGATCGTGATGTGAACCGCTCGCGGAGCGCGGCGATTTGTTCTGCGGTGAGCTTGAGTCCGTTGATTGCGTAGTCCTCGACTGCGCCGAATTGCGTGCGCATTTCGTCGAGCGCGGCGTCGAAGTAGCTGTCGCGGACTCCGAGGAGCGGCCGGAGCAGTTCTCCGTCAACGCCTTTGCTTGCGGCGAAGTCGAGGATCGATTCCGTCATAGGTGCCAGATCGGTGTTCGTCTCCAGGTAGTCGGCGCGTACATCGGCTTCGTCGGCGCCGAGGAGGAGCAAGAAAGAGGTCGCGGCCCACCCGGTGCGATCCTTGCCGGTGGTGCAGTGGAAAAGTGCTGCACCGGTGCGTTTTTCGTCGATGAGGTCGAGATAGAACGCGCGGTAGGCGTCGAGGGCGGACGGCAGGGTGACGAAGTTGCGGTTCGCTTCCTCCATCTGTGCGATCCCACGTCCATCGCTGATGGTCTCGGCGTACGCGACCGGGTCCGTCATGAGTAGTCCGGTGGCCGCGGCGTTTTGGGCATTGTCGGCGAGAACGTCGAGCCAGACCGTCCGCGTCGAGTCAGGGAGATTGTCGAGCGCGCCGTCGCGCTCGGCAGCGGTCCTCAGGTCGTAGACCGTCCGGACGTTCAAGTCGGCGACCGCGGCGACGTCGTCGCCGTCGAGTTTCGCGAGCGTCGCCGAACGGTAGAGCGCGCCGGCGCGGACGGTGCCATCAGCAACGGGAATGCCACCGAGATCCCGGAAGTTCGGAGCGGTCTTCAGGAGAACGCGACGATCGAGCGGGTGAGTTGGCATGGCTGACTCCTTGTGGGTTCCGTTTCCGAACTGATCATTCATGCCTTCTGCACACTGCGCACGAGCTTTTCGGCATTGCGTCTCTTGATCCACTTGTCGATGACGAGAGCCATGAAGATCCATCCTCCCAACGCGGTGATCACCCACACGATGATCGGGGCGAGGATCCAGGACCCGACGCCGCTGATCTCAATGCCGTCGGGGACCAGGGTCGCAACCCAGAGCGCGAGCAGCGTGGCGACCAAGCCGACACCGCCCGCGAGCGGAGCCGCGTAGTGCAGTGCCACGCTGAGCACGAATGGGCCGAGAATCATGTGGGCGAGGGTGAATACACCGATAGCGGCCAAGAAACCGTTGACGCTCAGGCTGACCCCGGGCAGCGCAAAATGCACGACGATCAGCGCGATCGCGCCGAGTACACATTGCGAAATGAGCTGAAATAACAGACGCATGGCTTGTACCTCCGTGATCAGGTCGAGTCACCCGAGAGTGGTGTGTGCGTGGGGAACGCTTTGCTGGAGGGCCTCGGGACGAGGTGCCGTCCAGGTGCCGTCGAGCACGTCGGGGCGGGGGCGGTACAGGCGCAGTACGTAGTTCCAGCCCGGCATGATGGGCAGTGCGTTCGCGACGCCGTCGAGATTGACGCCGAACCGGATGGTGGTGCTGCCGTCGGAGTCGGGGGTGGCTGTGAGGCTGTTGATGCTGTTGACGCCCAAGGCGTTCTCTTCGAAGTATCCGGCTGCGTTGTACAGCGAGACCGACCAGAACGCATCCACGGGAACATCGTTCAGGCGGAGACGGTATTCCCCGACCGGGAGACGTTCGTCGAAGTTGACGTAGGTGGCCTCGTACTCGGGAAGGCCACCCCAGCCGGATGCGGTACCGAGCAGGTGCCTGATCGGGTCGACTTCCGCCGCGGTGCCGAATGAATGGTCGTAGGTGGTGATGCCACGAGCGAGTGCGAGGAGCGCGTCGCGGGTCTCGGTCTGCGACTGTTCGTCGTAGTCGGGCAACGGGAACTCGCCCGTTCCGCCGCCGTCGATGGTGAGGGCGTCCTGCAACCGGTTCACCTCGGCGACGTCTTCGGGGCTGTTCGGATCGACGAGGATGCGCACGATCAGTGCGGCGTAGTCGGTCCCGACCAATTCGCGTGTGAGCAGGTGCTCTCCCGGATCGCGCAGGATGACGGGACCGAAATGATCTTGACTGACCACCCAGACGGAGATGTAGCGCTTGCCGGTATCGGGCACCGTGATCGTGACGTTTTCGCGCACGTCGATGATCGCGCTGCTGTACAGGGTGTCGCGGTTCTGGCGGATGATCGGCTGGTTGTCGAGTGACCCGAGCTCGCGAGTGTGGTTCCACGTGCCCAGGCCGACGCCCGCGGCCAGGCGAGCGAACATGAGATCGGATTCTGCCCGATTGAAGCTCAGGACGTTGACGGCGATCGTGGACATAGCGGATTCCAATCGGTGTCGGGGTACGGAAGCGGGCGCGGTAATCCATGGCCCGTCGGGGTGAATCAGCCCAGCAGTCGTGCTTTCGCGGCTTGGAACTCGGCGTCGCTCAGTAGGCCTTGTGATTTGAGATCGCCGAGTTTCTGCAACTCGGCGACGAGATCGACCGGGGGTGCGGGTGTGGGGAGTACGGCCTGCTGCTGGGCGAATTCGTACTGCGCCTGCTCGTAGTCGGCCTGAGCTCTCCTTTGCCGGCGGGTGGCCATACCGTCGCTGACGGCGGTCGCGGTACCGGTCACGACCGCGGTGCGGGCGGCGAGGCCCAGCAGTCCAGGGCGTCCTCGTCTCGGGATGTACGGCATGTCAGACCTCCAATTTCGGGATGATCGTGTCCACGAGGGCATTGACGACGGGTGCGGGTATCCGCTCGTAACCCAGTAACACCGCGCCGGACTCGGCGGTCCGGGCGGCGAGTTCGCGCTGATAGACCAGCTCGAGCGCGACCAGCAGCGCTGAAGCGCCGGCGGGAATCGCCTCCGCGAGTTCGGTGATGTCTTCATGCCCGAGCAGACCGGACGCGCCGAGCATTTCGACGTTGATCTCGAAGCCGTTCGGCAATTCCTCGACCTCGACGAGGGTGAGTTCACCGTCGTCGGACTTGGAGATGACGATCAGATCGAGGAGTCGTACCAGGCCGGTATCCGTGATGTCGGTGAGCGCGGAGAACGCGGCGGGGTCGAGGCTCTGCCCCGGCAGACCGAGAAGGTAGAAGTCGACGGGGCCGAAACGCGCGGCACTCACGAGAGCACCTTCAGCTTGAGTGCGGCAAACTCTTCCTCGCTGATCGATCCGGCTTCGAGGAGTGCTGCAGCTGTGGCGATTTCCTCGCTGGGACTCTTTCCTGCGACTTCGCGGATATACGATTCGGCCGCGCTCTCGGCCTCGCGTGCGGCCTTGTTGCTGCGTTCCGTCATCCCATCGCCGCGGGCGACGAGATAGACGAGCGCGGTGAGGATGGGTAGGAAGAGCAGGAAAAATATCCAAACAGCTTTCAACCAGCCGCTCAGCTTGTGGTCGCGGAACAGGTCGGCGACGATCGCGAACAGCGCGAAAAGATATCCGACGAAGACGGTCGCCCACAGCATCCAGCCGAGGCTTTCCCAGAAACTCATGTGTCTTGTCCGTTCGTGTCAGGCCTGCGCATCGGCATTCCGCCGACTCGCGCTTTCAGTTGATTCCGGCAATTCTCACCGGTTTCCGCATGCTTCGATCGCTGTCTCATCCGAAGCGGATGAGACGGGATTTCCACGGCCGTCGAACGTCTCGAGTATCTTCGACACATGATCGAAGCCGTGCGTGACGCACTTGCCTCCGGTGAGGCGGAGCAGGCTCGACGCGTCCTGCGGAAGAACTGGCTCCGTCTGATTCTCGAATCTCATACCAGGGAACTCGAGCAACTCTGCCTTGCGCATCCCGATCCGCACGATCCACACATCCTGCTGATACGGGCGTGCTGCCGCGACCTCAGCGGCGATCCGTACGGCGCGGAGTTTCTACGCGGGCAGGGTCTACGGGTTGCGTCCGACGATTTTGTCGTCTGTTTCACCGACCTACTGCTCGCTCCGGACACCTCGACCAAGGCCGTCATCGCCGATCGCGCGCGTCACGCCCTCGCCCAGTGCGAGCCCGAGGACGATTACCCGTCCGCACTTTTCCTCCTCGGGTGGACCGAGATCAGGCTTCGTCGTGATCTACCTCGCGCCATCGCGCTACTTCGCTCCGCCGGCGATGAAGCGCGGTTGCAGTCGCGTGCGGAGACGTTGCGTCTCGCGCAATCCAATTTGGCTTTTGCACTCACCCACGCGGGAGTGTTCACCGAAGCCGAACAGATCCTCGACGGCCTTCCTGCCCGAGAGGTTGCATCCGACTGGGAACGCTTCGAAGGTGGACTCCCACAGTCGAATCGAGGGTGCATCGCCTATTGGCGTGGCGACTTCGAGGAAGCGATCGCTCAGTTCGACTCGATAATCGTGGAGGGCAGTCCCGGAACCAACTTCGAGGCGCTCGCCCGTCTGTACCTGGTGATGAGCCTGATCGCTCTGAACCGGAAAGACCGGTACCACAACGCCGCTCGGCTGCTGCGAGGCGTGAGCACTGCGGACAAGCACGGCATTCCTTGGGATACGCTGCGGCGCGTCACCACGGCCTGGCTCGCCCACGCTCAGGGGCAGGACGAGCAAGCGCGCCGCATCGCGAAGCCCACGCTGACCAGAACAGGTGCTGCGGTCGCTCACGCGCTGCTCGCCGAGCTCTATCGAGTCTTGGGGGATCCGGAACCGTCGGCGCAGGCGCTTCGGTTGGCAAGCTCGGCCGCGCTGCCGCGATATGCGCTGGTGAGCACACTTGTCACCTCTGCAGCGCTGAGCTCCGTCGCAGGGCGTGGGCCGCAGGCGCACGAGCAGCTGGATCGTGCGCTGGCTGAGGCAATCCCGGAGCAGATCCTCGCCCCCTTTCTCAGCGGCGATCCGGTAATTGTCGATCTCTTGAACGCGCACGCAATACAGGGGTCGAGACACCAGGACCTCCTGCGCACGATTCTGGAAAAACGGAGCAGGCTCTCTGCCCAGCTCGCCGGAGTCCTGACCGAACGCGAGAACGAGATTCTCACTTTTCTGCGCACCACGATGACTGCAGACGAGATCGCTGCGCACCTCGGCATCGCCTATCCCACTGTGAAGACTCACATTCGCTCGATTTACCGCAAATTAGGTGTGGCCAAGCGGCGTGCCGCTGTTCAAGCAGCCGACAACCTAGACCGCGGGATCGGGGGCGATTCCGCGACGGAGGCTGCGAACCGTCAGATCCAAGGCTTGTAGTCGAGTCCCGGAACCGCGGTTCACGTAGTCCATCGACGTGTAAAGCAGTGACCACAGTAGGTTCTGCACCCAGTCCGAACCCATGTCGGGGTCGATGGACCCGTCGGAGTGTCCGCGTTCGATGGCGTCGGTGACTCCGTCGTCGTTCGACGCGGACTCGGCAAACGAATCTTCTTGATAGACGCCGGGAGTGAAGAACAGGACCGTCAAAAGGTCGGCCAGTTCGAAGTATTCGTGGCAGAGGCGAACCAGTGCCTCGGCTCCGGTGCCCTCACCGAGTCGCGCCGCTGCTGCGGCCTCACCGACGGCGCGAGTGGCCTCGGCCGCGACTGCGTCGACCAGGTCGGATCGTTCGGGAAAGTAGCGGTGCAAAGTGGTCCGGCCGACCTTCGCGGCCGAAGCGATCTCGCTGAGGGTCGCAGCAGGCTTGGATGCGAACACCGAAACGGCAGCATCGAGGATGGCCTTCCGTGTGCGCTCGCGGGTCGCGCTTTGTTCTGGTGCGCTGTGGATCGTTGTCACGAATTCGAAGCGTAGCCGTGTCCGGTTTCGGTATCCAGTGTTTCCGAATCGGAATTTCTCTTGCCCTTTATGGAACATTCGTGTTCCATAAATTCATGCTTGAATCCGACGCTTCTCAGCCCGCACCGAAATGGAGCAATCTCCGCGTCCTCTCGGAGTTCGCTCGACCGCATCTGCCGTCGCTCCTCCTCGGATTGGTACTGGCGCTGTGCGGCTCGGCGGCGACGCTGGCAACGCCGATGGTCACCAAGTGGGTTCTCGACACCCTCGATACCGGTGCGTCGCTGAAGGGACCGATCCTCACGCTCGTCGTCCTTCTGATCGTCGGTGCTGTGCTCGGTTGTGCTCAGTGGATCGTTCTCGGAACCGCCGCCGAGAAGGTTGTCTTCGACGCCAGGTCTTCGCTGGTGAAGCGATTCCTGGCGGCGACCGTACCTTCGCTGCAATCGCGATCCGTGGGTGAATTGGTCACCCGGGTCACGTCGGACACCTTGCTGCTGCGGGAGGCGGCGTCGTCGGCCGCGGTGAATATTCTGAACGCAGCCGCGTTGACCATCGGAACGATTGTTCTGATGGGCGTTCTGGATCTGCCGTTGTTGGGGGTCACCATGGTGGCAATCGTGTTCGCCTCCATACTCTTTGCCGTTCTGATGCCTCGGATTTCCGCAGCCGAAGCGCGAACCCAGGAATCGCTCGGTCAGCTTGGCGGCGTACTCGAGGGTGGCTTGCGTGCGATCCGGACGGTCAAGGTTTCCCTCGCCGAGGATCGCGTCGGCGCTCTGGTGACGAACAATGCGTCCGATGCGAAAAAGCATGCGATCACGGCGGTTCGAGTGTCGGCAACCGCGTGGACTGTCGCGTGGACCGCCATTCAAGGATCGATCATTGCCATCCTGGGCTTCGGTGCCTGGCGAGTCGCCGACGGCGAAATGGCAGTCTCGACGCTCATCGCGTTTCTGCTCTACGCCTTCACCCTGATGGGGCCGGTGTCGGAGCTGGCGCAGAATGTGACTTCCGTTCAGTCGGGAATCGCGGCAGCTATCCGGATTCGCGAGATGCAGTCGTTGCCCACCGAGCAGTACGACGAGGTCGTGGACGTGGTCGCGAAAACAAGCGCTGCCGCGCCGCTGATCGAGTTGCGCGACGTCACCGTGAGTTATCACGGATCGAACCAGCCGGCGTTGCGCGATGTCTCGCTGGTCATTCCGACGCGTGGGCACATGGCCATCGTCGGCCCGTCGGGTGCCGGAAAGACGACCTTGCTCTCGACTGTGCTGCGATTTGTCGAACCGCGATCGGGTGAGGTTCTCCTGCATGGAGTCGGTTACGACGCGCTCGATCACCGCGCTGTGCGCGAGAGTCTCGCGTACGTGGAGCAAGAGACACCGGTGGTGCCCGGAACGATTCGGGAGAACGTCGTCTTCAGCCATCCCGACGCGACGGACGAAGAAGTCCAGGCCGTTCTGCGCTTGCTCCGACTCGACGACGCGATCGAGGCCCTGCCGAACGGACTCGACACCGCTCTGACGGCCACCTCGCTGTCGGGCGGCCAACGTCAGCGGATCGCGATGGCACGCGCAGTTCTGCGACCGAGTGCTTTGCTTCTGCTCGACGAAGCCACTGCCCAGGTCGACACACTCACCGAAGCCGCGATTGTCGACGCGATCAACGAACGTGCACGTACCGGGGCCGTGGTGACCATCGCTCACCGGCTCTCAACGGTGCGTGACGCCGACTGGATCGTGGTCATGGAAGACGGTCGGATCCGCAACATCGGCAACCATGACGAGCTCATGGACAAGGACGATCTGTACCGCGACATGGTGGTTGCCGGCCGGCTCGATCAGGGCGAGGCGATGCTCGAAGATTGTTGACCCGGCGCATCGGCATGTGCGAGAGTGCTGTTACCGAGCGATCGCTCGGTCGGGATGTTCTTTCGGAGGTGGCTGGTGGCAATCGATCTGACGTACGCGCCCGAGGTGGTGGCGCTGATCGAGAAGACGCGCGACTTCACGCGCAACGTAGTGCTCCCCATCGAAGACGAACACGCCGGTGACATCGCCGTCGCGGGTGGCGATGCCATCCGCATCGAGATGCAGGCGGCAGCAAAAGAAGCCGGTGTCTTCGCACCGCATGCACCGATCGAGTACGGCGGCCACGGACTCAACATGAGTGATCGCGCGCCTGTCTTCGAGGAAGCCGGCTACTCGCTCTTCGGGCCGACGGCGCTCAACATCGCTGCGCCGGACGAGGGCAATGTTCACATGCTGGCCCACGTCGCGAACGAAGCACAGAAGCAGCAGTTCCTCGCGCCGCTCGCAAGCGGGGACATGCGGTCGGCATTCGCCATGACCGAACCCGCGCCGGGAGCGGGATCCGATCCCTCGGCTTTGAACACCCGCGCCGAGAAAGTCCCCGGTGGCTGGAAGATCAACGGTAAGAAATGGTTCATCACCGGCGCCGACGGCGCCGGATTCTTCATCATCATGGCGCGCACCTCCGGCGAGCCCGGGCAGCGCGGCGGAGCGACCATGTTCCTGACGCCGACGGACACAGCGGGTCTCATCGTGGGTCGACACATCGACACTCTCGACAAGTCCATGATCGGCGGGCACTGCGAGGTCACGTTCGAGGATCTCTTCGTTCCCGACGAGGCCGTTCTCGGTGAGGTCGATCAGGGATTCGCCTACGCGCAGGTTCGTCTCGGTCCCGCCCGCATGACGCACGTGATGCGCTGGCTCGGTGCAGCACGCCGCGGCCACGACGTCGCCGTGGCCAGGGTTGCCGAACGAGAAGGCTTCGGCTCGAAACTCGGTGATCTCGGAATGATCCAGAAGATGGTCGCCGACAACGAGATCGACATCGCAGCCAGTCGCGCACTTCTGGTGCAGGCCTGCTTCGAACTCGATCAGGGCGGGCACGCGAGCAACGCGACGTCCATCGCCAAGACCTACGCGGCCGAGGCGATCTTCCGGATCGTCGACCGCTCCATTCAGATGTGTGGCGGAATAGGCGTGTCCGGCGATCTGCCGCTGGCACGGTTGTCCCGCGAAGTGCGTCCCTTCCGCGTTTACGACGGTCCGTCCGAGGTTCATCGCTGGGCAATTGCGAAACGTGTTGTCGGCGCCGCAAAGCGCGCTGCTCGGGAGGAGTCGAAGTGACGGACTTCCCAGGACTCGATCTCGCGGCGCTCCACAAGTATCTGCAAGCCGCAGGCGTCGAGGTGAGCGGTGAGTTGCGAGCCGAACTGATTTCAGGCGGCAAATCCAATCTCACCTACGGAATCTTCGACGACAACTCGAAGTGGATTCTGCGTCGTCCACCCACGGCCGGCCTCACGCCGTCGGCGCACGACGTTGCGCGCGAGTTCCGAATCACCTCGGCGTTGCAGAACACCGCCGTGCCGGTCGCCCCGACCGTCGTGCTGTGCGAGGACGCCTCGGTGATGGGTGCGTCGTTCACGGTGGTCGAGTTCGTCACCGGTCAAGTGATCCGGACCAAAACCGAGTTGGAAGCTGTTCCGGCAGAGCTGGTCACGCAGTGCACCGACGAGTTGGTGCGTGTTCTCGCTGCCCTGCACGACGTCGACTACAACGCAGTGGGTCTCGGCGAACTCGGCCGACCCGACGGTTACGTAGCCCGTCAGGTGAAGTTGTGGGCCGGTCAATGGTCACGCGTCAAGACCGAGGACTCGGCCGATGTGGACAGGTTGGCGTCGAGCCTCGCGGAATTGATTCCGGCTGAATCGGCCTCGTCGATCGTGCACGGCGACTACCGGATCGACAACACGATTCTCGCGGCGAACGACGTCACCAAGGTTGCCGCAGTGGTGGACTGGGAACTGTCGACGCTGGGAGATCCGCTGGCGGACATCGCGATGATGTGCGTCTATCGGCATCCCGCGCTGGATCTGGTTCTGGGTGAGCCTGCTGCGTGGACGAGCCCGTCGCTACCGTCCGTTGTCGATCTGGCGCAACGGTATTCGTCCGTTTCGGGTCGTGAACTGGCGCATTGGAACTTCTACATGGCGCTCGGGTTCTTCAAACTCGCAGTCGTGGCGCAGGGCATCGATCACCGATTCCGAGCAGGAGCCACCGTCGGCGGGGGATTCGACAAGGCTGGATCTTCTGTGCCGGAACTGATCTCGGCCGGACTCAACGCACTGCAAGGGAAATTCGAATGACTCGATCAGCACTGGTCACCGGCGCCTCCAAGGGAATCGGGCTCGGCATCGCAACACGCTTGGCTTCGCAAGGGTACGGGCTGACCATCACGGCGCGTGATGCCGAACGGCTCGCCGTTGTCGCCGAAGAACTTACGCGCGCCGGATCGCCGGACGTCGTCGTCTCGGCCGGCGACATGGCGGACGAGAACTTCGCCGCAGCACTCGTAGCCACGCACGGCGAGCGGTTCGGCTCCATGCGAGCCCTCGTCCTCAACGCCGGAGTGGGAACCAGTGGGCGAGTGGCTGACTACCCCATGCGACGTTTCGACAAGACCGTTGCCGTCAATCTCCGGACACCGTTCGCACTATTGCAAGCGTCGCTGCCGCTCCTGCGTACAGCGGCGGACGCGGACCTCGCCGGCGGAGCAAAGGTGATCGCTCTCGCCTCGATGGCCGGCGTCTACGCCGAGAGCGGTCTGGCCGTCTACGGAGCCACCAAAGCTGCACTCATTTCGATGGTCGAAGCACTCAACGCCGAGGAATCCGGAAACGGAGTGAGCGCGACGGCCATTGCTCCCGGTTACGTCGACACGGACATGTCGGCGTGGACGCACGATCGGATCACACCCGAGACCATGATCAAGGTCGACGACATCGTGGAGTTGGTGGACGGACTGCTCAAGCTCTCGTCTCGAGCAGTGGTTCCGAAGGTCGTCATGACGCGAGCCGGAACCAACGGCTACTCGGCCTGATCAATCCAGCTTGGCTTCGCCCCGCTTGCGGAAAAAGTGGAAGCCGGGCACTCCGACGATCGCCTGACGCAGGTCCTTCACCACTCCGAGGAGTTCGTGGATCTCGGGCGAGACGGAGTCCAAGGTTCCGAGGATGGGCAGCACCGCGGTCACGCGGTCGGTGAGCTCCGGCAGTTGGTCGATCAGTTTGATCGCGGCGCTGACCTCCGCCTCGGACAGGTCGTCGGCGAATCTGGCCGCCAGCGGCGCGAGCTGCAACGCAATGGGCTCGTAGATCTCGAGGAGTTGTCCCGCGATGTCCGAGGTCTGTTCGACGGCCTCGACCAGCGTCTCAGCTCGAACGGTCACGGCGGCGGCTCCGATGACGACGCGGTCGGCGTTGTCGGCGATCTGGTTGATGCGTGCCACCAACCTCTCGACCGAGAAGAGGAGCGCCTCGAGTCGAGTGGGCAGGGTGACCGCAAAAGCGACCGTGGACAGGGACCAGTGCACCACGTCGCCGACGGAGCGGACGACGGTGGAGCTGCCGGGCAAAACTAGAGCCATCCCTCGATACTGCCTGATGTGACGTCAAAGTACAGGTAAATCTCACATTCACGAGGCCAGCGGCGTCTTCGAGGTGTCGGTGCCGGCGCGGACAATCAATTCACCCGCTGCCTGCTGCACCGCGCAACCTGGAAGGATCGAGACATGACGGCTATCCGTACACACACCGTGATCGACTCGCCGATCGGGGCGTTGACGCTGGTAGCAGCAGGTGACGACCTCTGCGGGCTGTACATGGCGGAGCATCGCCACAAGCCGGACGAGTCCACGTTCGGTGATCGTTCCGCGGCGGTCTTCGGTGAAGTCGAATCGCAGCTCACCGAGTACTTCGAGGGTGATCGCACGGAGTTCTCCGTGCCGCTGGCGCCCGTGGGTACCGAGTTCCAGAAGCGGGTGTGGGATACCTTGCGAACGATCCCGTACGGCGAAACCTGGACATACATGGAGCTCGCGCAAACTTTGGGTAACCCGCTTGCGATCCGTGCCGCCGCCGCGGCAAACGGCAAGAATCCGATCAGCATCATCGTTCCCTGCCATCGTGTGGTCGGTAGCGACGGAAGTCTGACCGGTTTCGCCGGCGGCCTCGAACGCAAGCGGTTCCTGCTCGACCGCGAGCACGGCGGCGAATCGGATGTCCTCTTCTGATGCGCTCGGCTCACAATTCGGTGATCGGGAACGTCTACCGATCGTGAGACTCAAACCGTTCGAAGACGTCGTGACCGAATACGGTGCAGTGGTCCTCCGTGTCTGCCGCGCGGTGGTCGGTCCCGTCGACGCCGAGGACGCGTGGTCCGAGACGTTCATCGCAGCGATGCGGGCATATCCGGATCTGAATCCGGACGCGAACATCGAAGCCTGGCTGGTGACCATCGCGCACCGCAAGGCAATCGACATCACCCGAGTGCGCGCCCGCGTGGCCGTGCCGACAGACGAGGTTCCGGAGTTGCCGACGCGAATCGGCGTACCCGGAACGTGGGATCACGAACTCTGGGACGCACTCGAACAGCTACCGCTCAAACAACGTGCGGCAGTCGCCTATCACTTTCTGGGTGGGCTGCCGTACGCAGAGATCGCGGACATCCTCGGCAACACCCCGGCGGCCGCCAGACGCGCGGGTGCCGACGGTATCGCCACACTACGAAGAACCTACTTGTCCGCTACCGCTGCGGAAGGGAGTCACTCATGAGTAACGATGTGTTCGAGGCGCTTCCAGCCGTTGACGCTGACGCCATGATCCGCCTACGGGCGCGCCTGGCTGCGCAGGCGTCCGAAGCTGAATTGATCGACGTGGCATATCGAACCGTCGATTCGCCGGTCGGAAAGCTGCTCCTGGCGGCGACCGATGTCGGCCTGGTGCGGGTTGCCTTTGCCGTCGAAGGGCACGACCTCGTTCTGGAACGTTTGGCGGACACCGTCAGCCCCCGTGTGCTTCATTACCCGCGCAGGCTGGACACTGTCGCTCGCGAGTTGGACGAGTACTTTGCCGGTGCGCGTCGAGAATTCGATCTGCGCTTGGACTTCCAACTCGCGAAGGGGTTCCGACGCGAAGTGTTGCGTCATCTCCCCGAGATCGAATACGGCCACACTGCAAGCTATTCGGTGGTCGCAGTAGCGTCGGGAAGCCCGGGTGCGGTGCGTGCCGTCGGGACCGCATGCGCAAAGAATCCGCTGCCGTTGGTGGTCCCGTGTCACCGGGTGGTGCGCAGCGACGGCAGCCTCGGGCAGTACGCCGGCGGCCCCGAACTGAAAGCGATTCTGCTGGATCTGGAAGCCGGCCGGTGAGCGCAGTGACGCTGCGCTTTCAGGCGCCCTATGCAGTCGAACCGCTTACCGGTGCCCTGCGGGCTCACTGCGTCGCAGGCCTCGAGCGTCACGACGACGGTGTTCACACCAGAGTCATACCGTTGCCTTCCGGCCCGGTAGTTGTGTCGGTGTCGTGGACAGACGACGGTGTCGTCGTGGATTCCGATGTGCCGGCGGAGGATTCCGCAGTGCTGGAGGTGATCGTGCGTCGTTGGCTCGACCTCGACGCCGATCACACTGCTGTCGAAGCAGCGTTCGGTAGCGATGAGTTGTTGGCCCCACTCGTTGCCGCCCGTCCAGGATTGCGGGTGCTCGGATCGGTGGACGGGTTCGAGACCGCAGTGCTCACCGTTCTGGGACAACAGGTTTCGCTCGCCGCAGCGAGGACGTTCGGTGGTCGTTTTGTCAGCGCATTCGGAGCGCCGGTGGAAGGGGAGTTTCTTGCCTTCCCTGATCCGGACGCGGTTGCAGCGCAATCGCCGGAGGACATACAGAAAGCCGTCGGATTGACCACAGCGCGCGCAAGAACAGTGCACACGTTGGCAACTGCGGCTGCGAACGGTCTCGATCTCTCCTGGGATGCGGATCCTGTCCAATTTCGGCGAGAGTTGTTGGCGCTAACGGGAATCGGACCGTGGACTGCTGACTATCTCACTGTTCGAATTCTCGGTGATCGCGACGCCTTCGTACCCGACGATCTGGTGTTGAAGCGAACGTTGGGGGTCTCGTCGAGCAAAGAAGCCGCAGCGTTGTCCGAGCGCTGGCGACCCTGGCGAGCGTACGCACTCTTTCATCTGTGGACCAAGGAAGCGTTTCTGTAGTGGTCAATCTTTCGCGCGGGCCAGTTCGGACGGCCACCATATACGTTTCCCGATGTCGTGAGAGAGCGCAGGCACCAGGACACTGCGCACGATGATCGTATCGAGCAGCACACCGAAGGCCACGGCAAATCCGATCTCGGCGAGGAAGACCAGCGGCAGGATGCCCAGTACGGCAAATGTTGCGGCCAAGACGATTCCGGCTGAGGTGATCACACCCCCGGTGACCGCAAGACCGCGCAGGACACCTGCGCGGGTGCCGAATTCTCCGGTCTCCTCTCGCACACGGGTCATCAGGAAGATGTTGTAGTCGATACCCAGAGCGACCAGGAACACGAAGGTGAACAGTGGGAACGATTGATCCGCCCCGGCGAACCCGAATACGTGTGTGAAGAAGAATCCGCTCACACCGAGCGTCGCCGCGAAGGAAAGCACCACGGTGACAATGAGAATCACCGGGATCAGCAGAGCACGGAGCAAAGCGGCCAAGACCAGGAAGATCACCACCAACACGATCGGGATGATCAGGTTTCTGTCGCGGACCGAGGCCGCCTGGACATCGAGGGTGGTGGCCGTGCTGCCGCCGACGAGCGCGTCGGCGCCGGGCACGTCGTGGACGGCAGTCCGCAGTCGCTTGACAGTTTCGAGTGCCTGCGGCGAATCGTAAGAGTCGGCGAGGGTTGCATTGATCATGGTTCGGCCGTCGATCGGTGCAACGGTGAAAGCCGCAGGGGCGCAACCCGCAGCGGCGGCTTGTGCGACGGCAGCGGGGTTGGTCTTGATCAGCTCGCTGACCTTTGCGACGTCCACCTGGGTGCAGACGGCGCCGGGATCCTGCGAGATACCTTCGACGCCGCTGGCTGCTTTGATGACGGCGTCGGCCTGGTCGGCGTTTGCGGTGATCACGGCCGGTGCGCCGGCTCCGGGATCGAACTTCGAGTCGTAGAGTTCTTGTCCGACAACAGCGTCGGGACGATTGGTGAAGCTTTCGGTGGATGTCAGGCCATCGGTTTTGAGACTGCCGATCCCGGCCGCGAACAGGATGATCAACAAGACTGTGGCGCCGATCCACAGTGGGCGGTCCTTGCTGCCGACGGCCTCGGCGATCTTGCCCCACATCCCGTGCGTCGTAAGGTCTGCGGCGTGATCGACCTTGGGCTTGCGCGGCCAGAAGACCCACCGTCCGGTGGCGGCCAGAGCGACCGGCATGAACGTCATCATCACCAGATAGGTGCAGGCGATCCCGATGGCGGCGACGGGTCCGAGGCTCTTGTTGGAGTTGAGTTGAGAGAACGTCAGGCAGAGCAGACCGAGAATCACGGTGACAGCCGAAGCGGTGATGGCCGGCGCAGACTCGCGCCAGGCCTTGATCATCGCGTCGAAGCGGTTGGGATACGTGTGCAGTTCTTCGCGATAGCGAGAGATCAAGAGTAGGGCGTAGTCGGTACCGGCACCGATCACCAACACGAAAAGGATGCCTTGAGATTGTCCGGTCAGAGTGAGTAATTCGGCTTTCGCGAGGAAATAGATCACCATCGACGACAAGCCGATGGCGAGGAGCGCGGAGAACAGCGGGAAGAACCACAACACCGGCGATCGGTACACGACAAGCAGGATGAGGATCACGACCAGGAGTGCCGCGCCAAGGAGCGCTCCGTCCAGACCGGCAAAGGCGTCGATGAACGCAACGAGTAGCCCACCTGGCCCGGCTGGGAGTACCTCGACATCACCAGCTGCTTGTTTTGCTGCGTCGATGACGTTCTGCTCGGTGGTCGCCAGGACATCGCCTGCCACGGATGTGTCTCCGTCTTTGGCGACGAGTGGCACGAAGATCGACGCAGTTGTGCCGTCGGCGGAGTACTGAGTGGGTTGCATTCCGTCGGCGTCTACTCCGGAGATGCCGGCAATAGCGCCGTACGCCGAGTTGATTGCAGATTTGTCCGCCTCGGTGAGGGCCGAATCTCGATGGAACAGAACAAAACCAGGGATCGTCTCGACCGCGAGGAAGTTCGCGGATTGATTGCTGACGATCGTCGATTCTGCGGAACTCGGCAGGTACGAGGCGTTGTCGTTCTTCTGAACCTCGGCGAGTTTGCCTTGGAACGAACCGCCGAATCCGCCTGCGACGAAGGCAAAGATTGCAAGCGCGATCACGGTGAAGATCGGCAGTCGACGGCGTTTGACCGTTCCGCGCTCGTTCCGTTCTGCATCAGTTGTATCCAGCTTGGTCATGGTTCTCCTCGAACGCAGTCGACCAGCACCAACAAAGCAACGTTTTCCAGTAGAACACGCAATACGGGCGCGGTGGAACCACTTGGAGTGGAATTGACGACGCTACGAAGTGCCTTTGCCGTAAGTCTCGCGGGCTGCGACGTCCATGGGAAAACGAACGACTGTGTCGCCGAACAACAATCGAGTTGCCGAAGCCGCAGCGGCCAGCACGTGGGCGGCACCTGACTCGGGGTTTCGGGTATGCACGACCACTTCGTCGTGCTGGAAGCAGACTAACTCGCCGTCCGGATCTTCGGCGAGGCGTCGCCTGAGGTCGGCGAGCAGGCACAACGCCCACTCGGACGCAGTGGCCTGAACGACGAAGTTTCGCGTGAAACGACCGCGGGCATGAGCGTCGCCGTGGGAGTAGAAGTCGGGAGACGGTGGGGGACAGGCCCGGCCGAGCAGTGACTTCACCACCTCGCCGCGCTCACCTGCCTTGGCAGCTTGCTCGACGTACTCGACGGCGACCGGGAATCGCTTCCGCAACAAGATGAGCAGTGCTTTGGCTTCACCCGCCGTCGCCCCGTACAGGACTCCGAGGATTGCGACCTTGGCTTTTGCGCGATCCCCGCCGAAGGCTTCGGCACCGACAAGTGCGTACAAATCGTCGTCGCCGGCGGCAGCCATCATGCGGCGGTCGCCGGACATGGCGGCCAGAATTCGGGGTTCGAGCTGACCGGCGTCGGCGACGACGAACACGTGGCCCGGATCTGCGACGACGCTTGAGCGCATGGTCTTAGGAATCTGGAGGGCCCCGCCGCCCCGGCTCGCCCACCTGCCGGACACGACACCACCGGGAACGTAGATCGGGCGGAATCGATCGCCCCGCACCCAACTGTCCATCCACTGCCAACCGTTGGTGCTGTACAGCTTGGCGAGTTCGCGGTGACGTAGGAGCAGCGGCACAGCCGGATGATCGATTTCCTGCAGAAACCACTTGCGCGTCGACGGCAGTTCGATGCCCTGACGCCCGAACGCCTCGGTGATCTCCACCGAAGACGAAGGATTGACGGTGCGCCCGAAGACCTCGCTGATCTGGGCGGCAAGTTCCTGCATGCGTGCGGGGAGGTCGTATCCCGTCGGCCGCGGCCCCAGTCGTTCTTCGAGGAGTTCGCGGTGCTTCTGCGTCGAGAACGGCAGGCCCGTGTGCGTCATCTCGGCGGCGCTGAGAGCGCCGGCCGATTCTGCTGCGATCAACAAGTCCAGTCGAGCGTCCGTGCCGATGGTTGCGCGCTGATCGGCGAATTCGGTGGCGACGGCGAGAGGATCGAGAACGGGTGCAGTGTCGAAGAGTCCGAGTCGATCGTCGTCGAACTCCTCGGCAGGCGGTGACGGTTTGCCGACGCGCATTCCGAGTATCGCGCGGGTCAGGGAGATGTCGTGGCACCGCTGAACCCGTACGCCTGCCCGCAGTAGCGGTGGGTACACGGTCGCCGTACTCGGCCACACCCACCGCGGGTGCTCGGCTTCCTCGATGGTGCGCACCGCTGCGATCAGGTCGGGGTATTCGACGGGATCGGCGAGCGGCGTTCCACCGGGATCGGTCCGTAGGACAGTTGCCGTCACAGCTCCCGTGGACGTCGTACTACCGGGGACCAGGACAACTCGCACGACATCAGTGTGACGGCAGGGTCCGACACGCCATCGCTCGGCGCTGCTCAGGCCCCGACGAACCGGATGTGCTGACCCGGGCGGGCTTGGCCGAGTCGGTCGATATCTGCGTCCGCGACCACTCCGACCACCGGATACCCGCCGGTGATCGGGTGATCGGCGAGGAACACGACAGGTTGGCCGCTGGGTGGGACCTGGATCGATCCGAGCGTTACGCCTTCGGTGGGGAGTTCGGCGTCATTCGTTTGTTGCAGCAGTTCGTCGGTGCCGACACGATCGAGTCGCGCCCCGATTCGGTCCGAGTCGGTGGAGACCGCCCACTGCCCCCGCAGGAGCGATTCGGGGTTGGTGAATCGATCTGCGCGCGGCCCGAATACGACTCGAATCTCGAGAGTCTCGTTTGTCATCGGTGGAACTGGTGCAAGGTCGACGAGCGAGAACGCGGTCGGCGAAGGCCCGATCGGGAGAACAACCTTGGGCTCGAGAGGCGCCGGACCTATCCCGGACATGGTGTCGGTGCTGCGCGATCCCAGGATCTCGGGAACCACAATGCCGCCTCGAACGGTCAGATACGTCCGCAGGCCACTCGGTGCGTAGTCGAGGCGGACGGTCTGACCGACGTCGAGAGCGATCACGCTCGAATGCCCGACCGGAATGCCGTCGCGGTAGGCCTGTGCGGGCGCCCCGGTGAACGCGATCGTTGCCTGTTGCTGCGCTCGAATGCTCAATCCGCCCAGGAGGACCTCGACGCCTGCCGCGCCCTCGTCGTTGCCGACGAGCCGGTTGCCGAGTTTGAGCGATCGCCTGTCCGCAGCACCGGAAACCCCGACGCCTGAGCGAAGGTGTCCGGTCCGTCCGAGGTCCTGGATCAAACTCAGCGGCCCGGTGTCGAGTATCTCCAGACCGCTCATCGGTCGTCCTCGTTGACGAAGCGCACGCGGCACCCGGGCTGAACGGCGGCCGGTGGTGTGGCGTTCAGATCCCACATCACGGCGTCGGTGCTCCCGATGATCTGCCAGCCACCCGGCGATGCCCGCGGGTAGATCGCGCTGTATCCAGCGGCCAGGGCGACGGAACCGGCTGGCACTGCGGTTCGCGACTGAGTTCGACGTGGAACGTCGAGCCGAGTGTCGCCTGAAGTCAGGTAGGCGAAGCCGGGTGCGAATCCGATGAAGGCGCAACGCCACATCGCCCCGGTATGGGCCGCAACCACCTCGGAACGGCTCATTCCGAGTGACTGTGCGACGTCGTCGAGGTCGGGCCCGTCGTACCTGACGGCGATGGTGAGTGCATCCGTCTCGGAATGCTCGTCTGTGGTCGCGGCAGAATTGGTTTGCTCGAGATCGTTCAAGCACTTCCGGACGTACGTGAGATCTGCCGCCGGGGTGCACGTGACCAGGACCGTGCGAGCAGCGGGGAGGAAGTCTTCGACCCCGACCGGGGTGTTACGCGTCAGTGCTTCGGTGAACGCGAGAACGTCAGCTTCGGAATCGAGGTCTACGAGAAATGCGCGTTCTCCCGCGGGAAGTATGCGAGTCACAGGGAGGGCTCCCGATCGATTCGAGTCCGCTCCACGTCCGCTCGCATCGCCACGATGAAACTCGCGATGGTAGCTCGCTCGGCCGCGGTGTAATTCCCGACGGTGCTCGCAGCCCGTGAAATGAGGGGGCCGAAGAAGCTCTCGCCCAGAGTGACCGCCGATGGTGTGACCTGCAAGAGCACCCGTCGACGGTCCGCTGAATCTCGCTCCCGAGCTACGTGCCCCGCTTTGACCATCCGGTCGACCAGTGCAGTCACCGACGCCGAGTTGATCCCGAGCTGTGAGCCCAACCAACCAGGCGTCGCCGGTGTGTCCGAGCGCTCGGCATCGAGAAGGCAGATCAGTGCGCGGACGTCGGTCGAGTGCATTTTGTACTTGTTCGCAAAGCCGGAAACCGCCACGTTCAAGTCGACGGTCAGTGCGCGAAGCGAGTGGACGATCGCCATCGCTTCGTCTTCTGCATCGCCGACGCTCATGGATGCCTCCAGCCCTGGTGTGTTGTCTCTCGATTGTCTACTATCTCGATAGTCGAGAGAAAATGGGGGTGGGGAATGGACTTCAATCGCGCATACGACGCGGTACTGACCAAATGGCCGCAAAAACCGCTGGGTGTGGATCTCTCAGGCCGGTTCGGCCGAACGCATGTGAACGTCTGTGGACCTGAAGACTCGCGGCCGTTGATCCTTCTGCCCGGGGGAGGTGCCACTTCGACGGTGTGGTTCGACAACGTTGCGGCGCTGTCGAAATTCCGGCGTGTTTTTGCCGTCGACACCCTGGGCGATGCCGGACTCAGCATTCCCAATGGTGATCCGATGAAGTCCGTCGACGATCTGATCGAGTGGATGGACTCGATAGTCGATTGCACCGGCGCCGACACCGTCGATGTGATCGGACATTCCTACGGCGCAATGATTGCGTTGGCCTTTGCGCTGCATCGACCGGATCGTGTCGGGAAACTTGTTCTGCTCGATCCTAATTCGAGTTTCGCCGGCATGAAGGCGGGCTACCTTCTGCGTGCGCTTCCGCTGTTGATATCCCCGTCGCGAGCACGCCGACGACGACTGCTGGAGTGGGAGACAGGTGAGTCGAGTATCGACTCCGACTGGCTGTCTCTTGTGGAAGTGGGCACTTCGGATCTACCGCGACCCGATCTCGTAGTGCCTCAACGTCCTTCGAAAGAGGACTTGAGCGCACTGGATGTCGAGTTGTTGGTGGTCCTCGCACAGGACGGACGGGTGCATGATGCGGAAACGGTGTCGACGTCGGTGCGGGAGAGGATTCCCGCAGCACGTGTCGAGGTGCTGAAAGATGCTTCACATCACAGTATTCCGATGGTTCCCGCCGATGAACTCAACCGGGTGCTCGTCGACTTCTTGGAGGGCTAGCGGATCAGGGTGCGACGACGCACCCCGGACCGATCGGGGTGGCCGGATTGACATCGACCGTTGTGACCGGCCCGCCCGCGGACGTCTGGTAGGCCATCAGAGAGTGTTCGCCGGGTGCGGTCGGAGTCCACAGCGTGACGGCGTGGCCGAGTACAACCGGCAAGGTGAAATAGGGATTGACGGTGTCCCAGATCAATTCCTGCGGGAACATGGTCGACGCCCGGTTCAGGTCGACAATCGAGACGTTCGACTCGTCCAACGCTGCTGTCCTGGCAACCACCAGATACGTGCAGCCCGCCCCGTACGGTGTTGTCGGCCCGCTGCTGAGACCCGGAAGGACCGTGACGTCTACTACGTCCGCGGAAGCTGACGTCGCGGAACAGATGGCGGCGCTCGCGCTGATGGCGGCGGCGATCACGGTAGTGCGAGCGATTCGTGAAAGTGTCATACCAGCAGGTCGGTTTTATCTGGATAGGTGTTACAGGCAGACTGATCGGATGCGTGCACTTCATCTTCTTCTGGCCGGCTTCGGTTTCCTGCTGGGGTTCCTGATTATTGTTGTCTCCGGCCTGATCGAGATGGCGTCCGTCGCCTCCCGAACCGATTTCGCCTTTGTCGGTGACTCCGCCGTGTCGGTTGGTGTTTCCAACGAGGCGATCTACACCGCGATCGCTGCTCCACTGGTGGGTGCGCTGTTGGGCTGGCTGTCAGCTGTCATCGCGACGAGGTTCGGGTGGAGCCTCACTCGTGGGAGTGTCACTCCGGCAAGCGAGTGACCAGGGCATTGCTCTTGCTGGTCCGTGGGATATGAGGAAAGGCCCCGACCTCAACAGAGATCAGGGCCTTCCTTTGTATTGCGCTACTTTTGCACCGAGCTACTTCTTGGAGACGCGGAGCAGCTTCTTGTTCACGAACTCGTCCATTCCCCACGGACCGAGCTCGCGGCCGACTCCGGAGCGCTTGACTCCGCCGAAGGGCAGACCGGGCAACGTCGTTCCGTGCTCGTTGACAAACGCCATTCCCACGTCGAGATCGGCAGCGACCGACCGGGCGGAATCGAGATCGCTGCTCCAGACAGACCCGCTCAGACCGTAGACCGACGAATTGGCAAGTTCCACAGCCTCGCTGGCCGACTTGACCTTGTAGACGACGCCGGCAGGTCCGAACAGTTCTTCGCTGTAAGCCCGCATGTCCGGGGTCACGTCTGCGAGCAACGTCGGCTGAACGTAGGCGCCCGGGCCGTCGATCTTCTTCCCACCGGTGAGCAGCGTCGCTCCCTTGGACACAGCGTCGTCGATCTGCTCGATCAGAGTGTCTGCCGCGCTCTGTGAGGACAACGGGCCCAGGACAGTGGATTCGTCCAACGGGTCACCGGCAGAAACGGATTCGAAGGACGTCGCCAATTTGCGGGTGAAGTCGTCGTAGAAATCTTCGGTGACGATGAAACGCTTGGCCGCATTGCAGGCCTGACCGGCATTGGACAGACGCGCCTTGGTTGCGGACTTGACGGTGGCATCCATGTCGTCGGAATCGAGGACAATGAACACGTCCGATCCGCCGAGTTCGAGGACGACCTTCTTGAGATTGCGTCCCGCAGTTTCGGCGACACTGGTGCCGGCGCGTTCGCTGCCAGTCAGTGACACACCTTGAACTCGTGGATCGGCGATCATGTCCGCGATCTGCTCGTTGGTCGCGAAGACGTTGACGTACGCGTCGTCCGGCAATCCGGCTTGTCGCAAGATCTCTTCCATCAGCAGAGCCGACTGCGGACAGTTGGACGCGTGCTTGAGAATGATCGTGTTGCCCAGCATGAGATTCGGTGCCGCGAAGCGGGCGACCTGGTAGTACGGGAAGTTCCACGGCATGACGCCGATCAGGGCACCGATCGGTCGCCGGTACACAACCGACTCCTCGGCCCCGGGAACGTCGAGCCGTTCTTCCTCGAGCAACGCCGGACCGTGGTCTGCGTACCACTGATAGATCGCGGCCGAGAGTTGTACTTCGCCCTTGGCCTCGCGGACCGGCTTACCCATCTCCAACGAGATCATTCGGGCCAGTTCATCTGCTCGCTCTGTGTACAGTTCGGCGGTCTTGCTCAGGACTGCCGCACGTTGCTGTGGCGCACTGTTGCGCCAGGTCAAGTAGCCGCGATGCGTGTTCGCAAGTGCGGCTTCAACTCCGGCGTCATCCAAAGTATCGAATTCCCTGACGGTTTCACCTGTCGCGGGATTGACTGTTTTGTAATTAGCCATAGTTGTACAACGTGCGGAAGGGGGTCGAAGATTCCCGAAACGCACAATCACATTGAATCGGCCCAACAGGTTTCGATCAAATCCCGGCTGGGTACCATCTCACGCCACCTTGGGGCGATGGGTGCGTTCGTAGCCCTTGCGGTCGTAGAAACGGGTGGTCACGATGCCGAGTACGACGCCGATCAGTAGACCCACCAACGTCATCCAGACGGCATGCAGCAGCCCTGCCTCACCGCGTGCGCCGAAGAACAGGATCGATCGCGTACCCATGTAGATCTGGTGCATCGGCTCGAATTGCGCCAGCCAGGCATACAACCTGGGGCTGGCTTCGAGGGGGATGGTGCCACCGGAAGAGGGCAGCGCGAGAATGACGAACACGAACAGGTTGATCAACATGCCCAACGAGCCGAATGCGGCCATCACCGACATCGCCGTGATGCCGACTGCAGTGATGACCAGCGCGCCGTACTCCCACAATGCAAGCCCGTGAGTGACCGGCATTCCAAGGGCGCGACTGATCCACTGGAACAACGCGGAGACTATGCCGGACAACACAATCATGAACGCCCATTTGACGAGCAGCGTCCGAAACCTGTTGATACCCACAACGTCGTTCTGAACGAAGAGCGGACCGAATTCGGTAGGCGCATATCCGAGCATGCCGTCCACCAAGGAATTGACCACGGTCGCTCCGGTGAATCCCGCAAGGACCAACAGCAGCGCGAAATAGAATGCAACCAAACCGAATCCGGTGCCGTCGGGAAGCGGATCGTGGGCCACCGTGAGTACGTTCACCGGATTTTCGAGCAGCAGGCGGCTCGCTCCTGAGATCTGGGTTCCGGTGCCTCCCGCTTCCAACTGCTGGGTGACCAGGGTGGTGAGTTGCTCGCCCATATTCTTGTTGACCGAGGCGAGGGCTGTAGTTCCGATCGACTGGACCAGAGATGCGGATACGGAACCTGCACGTGGATTGGTGTAGATCGTGATGATCGGTTGCTCTACGTCACCGGCGACGACGCTGGCCTCCGCCAGGATGATCGTCCTCTTCGTGAAATCACTGGGAATCACGATCGCGCCGTACAGCGTGCCGGAGTTCAACCGAGATTGGGCTTCGGCGATACCGATCTGCTGCAGGTCGATCTTCTGGTGGTCGATTCCGTTTTCGAGGCCGGCGACGATGTCGTTTCCGAAATTCTTCCGGTCGGCGGGGTCGCCGCCGGGGAGGGTGTCGCCTTCGTCCTGGTTGACCAGGGCGATCGGGAACTGGTCCAGGTGTTTCTTGGGGTCGAGTATTCCGCCCATGTACAGCGCTGCCAGCGCCGACATCAAGAGGGTGACCACTATCAACGGCGTCAACCAGAATCGTGGTGTGTGCATGACGGTGCGGGCAGACGGCTCCGTGTTCTTGCTCATCGTCAGTCGACCGGCTTTCTTTCGCGCGGAGTTCCTCGGGCTGAGCGTAAACGCAAAGGTGCGCCGGGGCAGTCTTTCGATCTGCCCACGGCGCTGGAGACCTGCCCGGCCGGCGGTCGGTCAGCTTGCCGGCAGTCTCATCCGAAAAGGCTGAGAACGGATCGGTAGGGTATGGCCCGCGGCAACCCTGCCGAGACGATTTCGGAGAAACCGTTGACCAACGTGCTGATAGTTGTCCTGATACTCGTAGTGATCGCTGCCGTCGCGTTTGTGGTCCTGCGTGGACGCCAGGGCAAGCCGAATGCTCGCGTGGACCCGCTCGCCGACTATCCCGAGGTGTACGACCCCCACAAGATCGGGGTCGGCGACATCATCACGTACGCGGGTATCGACCACGTTGTTCGAGGGACCATCACGCTCGACGAAGAGGGATACATCTGGCGTGAGCACCTTCTCGACGGGTCGACCGGTCGTCGTTGGCTGACAGTGGAGGACGACGAGGGCGAACTCGAGATGACTCTCTGGATGCGTCGAGAAGGAACCAACCTGGTCCCGAACGGCGACGTCATTCTCGACGACAAGGTTCACCGCAAGATCGAAAGTGGAACGGCGAAGTTCACGGCCGAGGGTACGACGGGTACGGCCCCCTCCGGCTCGATGGAATACGCGGACTACGCGACCGCCGACAAGACCGGGCTGATCGCATTCGAGAAGTGGGCGCGCGGACAGTCGTGGGAGGTTTCCACGGGACGTGCGGTCACCCGCAGCGAACTCACCGTCATCCACTCGGGCCCACCGGAATGAGTCTGTATCGACTCGATGTGGAACCGACCGACGTGAATGCCTCGGCACTGGGGTTGGTGCTGGGAGCTCCCTCGCCGCCGACCCTCGCCGAGTTGGTGATCGAAACCTCCGATGCGACGTTGACACTCGGAGTGCTCGGGGCATCTCACGTGGTGACGGCCCGGGCGTCGGGAAAGGAACTGACCGAGCAGGTTTCGTGCGATGCTCTTGCCGCCGGCGGTGAACCCTTGCCGGCAGTGGAGTCCACGGAAAACTACCGGTTCGAGTCTTCGTCGCTGATCCTGGACCGAGTCGAATTCGATTCGGAAGCTGCATCGTTGAGAGAATCCGCCGGCCAGGACGGTTGGATCTGCGGATCCTTTCCCGGCGACGACACAGCGTTGACCGCGTTGTGTGGCGTGCGAGACCGCCAGGGGTGGAGTTGGCAGAGTTGGCATTTGTACCCGGGGGAGGGGACAGGAGTGATCGTGAAGACGCGCAGTAGGTGGCGCCCGTGAGGGGGCGGACGTGGTTTGCTCCGGTGATGGTGGCAGCCGCAATTATGTTGTCGGCGTGCGGTGGTGGAGCCAAAGACTTCATCGCGGACAACTATTCCAAGACGTCCCAGGATGGCGACGTCGTGTTGTACTCGTCGAAAGATCCAGTGGGCACGACCGTCTCACGGATTGTCGACGCGGACGAACCAGCGGCGCGAAGTGCTGACGGCGGCAACGAATACCTGCGCTACGACGATGACATCGTCACTGTCAGTTCGGCTTCGGGCGGTGGCAGCACCATCAAGGTAGAGGACATCGACGGCACGTATCGCAGCGGCGGATACGCGTACCTGGGACCGGGCTTCAACCCGGGATCCCCGGCGGGTGGAAGCAGTGGCAGCGGCGGCTCGGGTAGTGCCAAATGACGGTAGTGCTCAATGAGAAGGAGAACGGCGTGACGAACATCTTTGCATCCACTTCCGTCGAGATCGGAACGGTGGATCCGGCATTGCTCGTCGGGGGCGTTCTCGGCACCCTCGCCTACTTCGTCGTCGGCGTAGCGGTTCTGGCGACGGGATTCCTGGTCCTCGACCTCATGACACCCGGAAATCTCCGCCACCAGGTTTACGTCGACAAGAACCCGAACGCTGCGATTCTGTTGGCTTCCAACCATCTTGCGCTGGCGATCATCGTGGTGACGGCAATCCTGACCAGTTCGGACGGCTTTGCCCAGGGACTCGCCGACTCCGCGGTGTACGGACTGTTCGCGATCGTGTTGCAAGCGATCGCGCTGCGTTTGATGAACGCATTCCTTCCCGGCAAGTTGGTTGCACTGGTGCAGGATCCGAAGATGTGCGGCGCCGCGTGGGCGGTGGGTGTGAGCTTGTTGTCCATCGGTTTGGTGAACGCCGCAGCGCTCACCTGATGGTTGCCGCTGATCGCGATGTGAAAGTTGCCGAGCGTTCGACGATGCTCGGCTCACGCGCACGCGTGCTTCTCCTTGCGGCTGTTGCCGCGTGCGCGGCGTGCGGCCTGATCTACGAGCTGGCCCTGTTGACGCTCAGCGTGAGTCTGACCGGCGGCGGCATCACCCAGACGTCGTTGATCGTCGCGGGATTTGTTGCGGCGCTGGGTATCGGAGCGCTGGCCGCCAAACCGCTGTTGGGGCATGCGGCCATCTCGTTTGTGACCGTCGAAATCCTGCTCGGGCTGATCGGCGGATTCAGTGCCGTCACGCTGTACGTGACCTTCACGTTCTTCGGTTCCAGCGCAGCAGTTCTGGTGGCTGCGACCGCGCTGATCGGTATCCTCGTGGGTGCCGAAGTGCCTCTGCTGATGACGCTGTTGCAGTCCGGTCGCAGCGACAACGACGCACAGAGCACCGGAAAGGTATTGGCCAACCTCAATGCAGCCGACTATCTCGGCGCGCTGATCGGCGGCCTCCTGTGGCCGTTCGTATTGTTGCCGTGGGCGGGCATGATTCGCGGTGCCGCACTCACCGGCATGATCAATCTCGTGGCTGCGGCAGTTGTCGCGCTGATACTTCTTCGGTGGCAGCTCAGCCTGCGTGCACGATTGATCGCCGTCGTCGCAATGCTGTTGGCGGCGAGCTTGATCGGGTGGCTGCTGATCGCGGCCTCGGACATCGAGACCACGTCGAGGCAGCGGCTCTACACCGATCCCGTGGTGGCCGCCGAGCGATCGGTGTACCAGGAAATCGTCGTCACCGAGCGGGGAAACGACGTGCGACTGTTCCTCGACGGAGACCTGCAGTTCTCCAGTGTCGACGAGCATCGGTATACCGAGTCGCTGGTGTATCCGGCCCTGGTCAACGACCCGCGGCGCGTGCTGATTCTGGGCGGCGGTGACGGCCTCGCTGCACGGGAAGTGCTGCGAATGAACAGCGTCGAGCAGATCGTTCAGGTGGAACTCGACCCGGCAGTCATCGAGTTGGCCAACACGCGTCTTCGTGATCTGAACGCGGGAGCACTCGAGGATCCACGGGTGGACGTCGTACTCGACGACGCGTTTCGGTGGTTGCGCGAGCGTCCGGATCCAGGCTTCGATGCGGTCATCGTCGACCTCCCGGATCCGGACACCCCCGCACTTGGCCGCTTGTATTCGATGGAGTTCTACGGACTTGCCGCTGCCGCGATGAATCCGGGCGGGCTGATGGTCGTCCAGTCCGGCAGTCCGTACTCGACACCCGATGCGTACTGGAGAACGGTGTCGACGGTATCGGCTGTCGGACTGAGCGTCTCGCCCTATCACGTTTTCGTGCCGAGCTTCGGTGACTGGGGATACGTGCTCGCGCAAAGAGGTTCCACGCCGCCCGAGCTTCGTTTGCCCGCTGATGTGCCGAACCTGCGGTTCCTCGACGAGCCCACCCTGGCGTCGGCCTCGGTGTTTCCTCGCGATCGCCCGAGGCGGGAGTTGGAGCCGTCAACACTCGACCGGCCGCGCATCGTCGACGATATGCGCAAGGGCTATGAACGCTGAACTCCCGACCGAGTAGCTTGAATCGAGACTCTCGGCCACGACGGAGGTACGGATGACTGTTCGGATCGAGGAGCACGCACCGGGAGTCCGGTTGCTCACGATGGATCGCCAGGAGAGGCGCAACGCGCTCGACCCCAAGACTTACCGCGAACTGACGAACGCGATCCGGGAGTCTGACGACGATGACGCAGTGCGGGTTTCGGTGCTGACGGGCGCCGGTGGTGTCTTCACCAGCGGCAACGACATCGGAAGTTTCCAGGACACTGCCGGGAGAGACGGCGGCGAGGCCAAAGACCTGCTGATCGCACTCGTCACCGCACGCAAACCGATTGTCGCAGCGGTCGAGGGGTTTGCAGTCGGAATCGGCACCACGATGTTGTTGCACTGCGACTTGGCATTCGCGGGGCGAGGTACACGATTCCGATTGCCGTTCGTTCCGCTCGGGCTCTCGCCCGAGGGCGGATCGAGTTACCTGTTGCCGCAGATCGCGGGGCTCAAGCGGGCAACGGAACTACTGATGCTCGGAGAAATGTTCGGGGCGGAGGAAGCTGCCGAAGCCGGCCTGATCAATCGCGTTGTGGAGACCGAGACCGCGCTCGACGTGGCATTGGAGCGCGCGGTGCGCATTGCAGACTCCCCGGCTGAATCGGTGACGCTGACGAAGATGCTCCTCCGCCGCCCACATCTCGATGCCCTGCTGGAAACCATCGACGTGGAGTCGGATCATTTCGCGAGACGGCGGCGATCCGACGAAGCGCAAGAAGCCTTCGCAGCTTTCATGAAGAAGAGGTGACCGAAATGAATGGTGCACAATCGCTTATCCAGAGCTTGGTCGACTCGGGTGTCGAGGTGTGCTTCGGCAATCCCGGAACGTCCGAGATGCATTTTGTTGCCGCACTCGATTCCGTTCCCCAGATGCGTGCGGTACTCGGCTTGTTCGAGGGCGCCGTCACCGGTGCCGCGGACGGGTACGCGCGTATCGCCGGAAAGCCTGCCGCGACGCTGCTTCATCTCGGCCCCGGAATGGCGAACGGACTGGCGAACCTTCACAACGCGCGCCGCGCCCACACCCCCATCGTGAACATCGTCGGGGACCACGCGACCTACCACCACGGTTTCGACGCTCCACTCGAATCGAATATCGACGCGCTGACCGAGTGGCTGGAGGGATGGAGTCGACGCTCCGACTCCACCGCGACCGTCGGTAGCGATGCGGCCGACGCCGTTGCCGCCTCCATGGATCCGCCCGGACGCATTGCCACACTTGTCCTCCCCGCCGACGTCTCGTGGAGCGAAGGTGGAGTTCTTGCGGGTCCTCGAGACATACCGGGGCGGGCGGAAGTAACTGCAGCACAGATCGACTCGGTGGTAGGCGCGCTCAATGCCGAGGGGCGCGCCACGCTACTGCTGGGCGGCGTAGCGTGTTCCGAAGCCGGACTGCGCGCCGCTTCCCGAATTGCAGTCGCGACCGGTGCACAGATTCTGGTCGAGACCTTTCCGGCCAGGCTTCAACGCGGTGCGGGACTACCGTCATTCGAGCGCTTGGGATACTTCGCCGAGCACGCCACCGAACAACTTCGCGGAACAACTCAGCTCGTCCTGGCCGGCGCGGTTTCGCCGGTCTCGTTCTTTGCGTATCCCGGAAAACCGAGCGATCTGGTCCCGGACGGCGCCGCGGTGACAACGCTGGCGAATGTCAGCGACGATGTTGTCGGCGCGTTGGAAGCAGTGGCGGAACTCGTGGCACCCGGAGTGGAACCCGTTCTGCAGGAGGCAAATCGGCCGTCGCTGCCGAGCGGGCCTCTCGACGTGCGAAATTGGGCCGACGTGATCGGGGCCCTGCTGCCAGACGACTCCATCATCTCCGACGAGGTGGCCACTTCCGGTTGGGCGATCCCGATTGCCCTTGCCGGAGCGCCGCGCCACGACGTGCTCACGCTCACCGGAGGTGCCATCGGCCAGGGCATCCCGGTGGCGACGGGCGCCGCTGTGGCAGCGCCGGAGCGGCCGGTGATCAATCTCGAAGCCGACGGAAGCGCGATGTACACCATCACGGCGTTGTGGACGCAGGCGCGAGAACAGTTGAACGTCACGACGATTCTGCTCAACAATCGCGCATACGCCATCCTGCGTGGCGAACTGCAACGAGTCGGCGCAGAAGGTGGCGGCGTCGTCGCACAGTCGATGTTGGATCTGTCGTCTCCGAACATGGACTACGTCAAGATCTCCGAGGGGTTGGGAGTGCCCGCGTCGCGGGCGAACACAGCGGAGGAGTTGGCCGAACAGTTTGCCGCAGCGCTGGCGGAACCCGGCCCGCATCTCATCGAGGTCATGCTGCCTCCGCCGTCGTGATTTCGACCTCGAATCGATCGTCGATTTTGCATTCAACTGGAGGTTTTGGTGCTAGCTGCGATCGGTCTGTCTCTTCCGATTGCCCTCGGCCTGCTTTTCGTCTCGATGCCCATGGCGGTGATCGTGCTCGTCATGATCACCGCTGGAGCACATCGAGGGGCGGCATCTTTTCTACTCGGGTGGGTCCTCGGAATCTCGGCAGTCGTTGCGGTGACGATCGTGATCGCGGACTATTCGTTTGCGGAGTCGGAGTCGTCGCAGACTTCGGTGTGGTCGAGCGTCGTACGAATCGTGTTGGGGCTCGTTCTGTTCGGATTGGCGTACAAGCAGTGGCGAGCGCGTCCGAGGGACGGAAGTGATCCGACAGTTCCGAAGTGGATGAAGAGCATCGACGGCTTGACTCCGCGGAAGGCGTTCGGGTTGGCGTTCTTGTCCGCGGCGGTCAATCCCAAAAATGCAGCGCTGGCGGTATCCGGTGCGGCCACTATCGCGGTCGCCACGAATGTTGTTGCCCAACAGATTGTTGCCGCGGTGATCTTCACGGTCATCGCGAGCGTCGGCATCGCGTCGCCGATCCTGGTCAAGGTGTTCTCCGGCAAGCGAGCCGACGAGATCCTCGCATCAGCGAAGTCATGGATGACCGCGAACAACGCAGTGATGATGACGGTCATCCTGGCAATCCTCGGTGCGACCGTGCTGGGCGAGGGGCTCAGTGGACTGCAATAAGTCGCCTACCATTGGCGGGTGACTGATTTCGACGACGAAACCGCTGGTTCCGACGCTGCTGGTTCCATTGCCTCCGCTGCTTTGGCTGTTCTGCGCGAGCAAGGCCCGCTGAGTCTCGAAGAGTGGGCGACCCATCTCGAGGAGTACGGAGCTGCGACCGAGTTGGCCGACGTGCTCGAGTATCTGTCCGAACCGATGCTCGGGTACCTGCCCAACGGAAAGTACGTCGCCCTCGACACGGTCCTCGAAGGGCTCGTGTTCACTCACCGGCTAAGCGAGCTCGAGATTGCGTCCGACATCCTCGACGCGAGCCCCGATCTGGAACCGATCTTGGCATTCGGCGACGGCGAGGACGGGGCGATCCGGGTGGCCCTGGCGGAAGAAGCGGCCGTGGAACGTGGAGCTGCTCCCTTCCGGAGTCGACGAGTTGTGGTTCTTCCAGCCGGAACCCTCGGCGAGTGCGCCGACGGTGATCTCATCGGCCTGGCAGTCGAAGACGGAAGACTTGCGTTTCGTCTGGTCGAGATCGAGGACGAACCCGATCTTGCTCCGGCGCTCGGCGAACTCTTCGAGGAGGACGGAGTCGAGGCCCTGGATTCGGTGTGCTGGCAACTCCTGCTCGAGGATCCGTCTCTCTTCACGGTTCCTGTTGCGCCGCTGGGTGAGATCTTCGAGGCGGCAGGTTACGAGCACGAGCGTGAACTACTGGCTCGGCGGGGATTCGACTTCGATGCCTACGACCTGCAGATTCGGACAGCTTTGGTCGCCAGTACCTACGACCTGACCCACGACGAGGCCGTCGCTGCTGTTGCATTTGTCGATCTGGCGGACCGCGGATACACCGATGCCGTCATCGCCGACTTCGACATCGTGGACTGGGCTCGCCGTCACGTCAGCGCCGCCCCGGATTTCTTTGTCTCACTGGCAGATCCGGGTGCTGCAGTGACCGTGTTCGATCTCGGATTTCGGAATCAGGACCCGGTGACCGACGCAATCCTCGAAGCGCTTGCGTCCGAACTGGCCGAGCGAGGGCCACGGTCGGTCAGGGCGGCGGCTCATTGGCTCGCCGGTAAGGCCGTCGATCGGCTGGGGCGCGTCCTCGAAGCGGAGGCGCACTACGAGAAAGCGCTCCTTGCCGAATCCGGTTGGGGTCCGGCCTTGTTCGAGCTGGCTCAGTTCGCGTCGGACCGCGGCGACGCGACCCGGGCGCTGTCACTGCTCGGGCGGATCGACGGCGGAAGTGAAGAGAATCTCTACGCCGTACTGCAGGACTTCGTCCCAGTCGATCACCCGGAACTCGGGCGAAACGACAAGTGTTGGTGCGGTTCCGGCCGCAAGTACAAGGTCTGCCACCTCGGAAAGGCCGATGAATCGGTCAAGGCAGATGGTCGCTGGTTGTACAAGAAGGCGTGCCTGTTTGCGTTTGCCTCCGAATTCGTCGACGTCGTGACCGGGCTCGACGATCTCGAAAACGCGAATCTCTCCGAGGACGAACTGATCGCCGCCACGATCTTCGACGGCTCGGCACTGGACGTGGCTCTGTTCGAGGGTGGGATCTTTGCCGACTTCCTGGCCAGACGCAGCGAACTACTTCCCGAGGCGGAAGTAGTGACAGCCGCACAGTGGCTCGGGGTCCGGAGGTCGGTGTACGAGGTGATCGAAACTTCCGACACCGGCGTCGTGCTGCTCGATCGTGTGTCCGAGGAAACCGTCACCGTTGTTCACCCGGTCGAAGGAAAGCCCGGCGACCTGATCAGTGCCAGGCTCCTGACGGCCCCCACTGGCGCGCTTGCGGTGGGCGTAGTCGTCATGTCCTCGGAATCGCAGGCTGCGAGGGTACTCGAGGTTCTCGCTTCCGAGGAACTCGACGCCGAAGAACTGGTCCGCGAGTCGCGTGGAGGCGCCGATCACTCGACCGATGACCGGTGACGATGTATCGAGTCGACCCCGTTAAAGTTGGATAGGTGAACGAACCGATGGATGCCAATGACTTGATCGCCGAAGCCGCGATGGAGTTGTTGCGTGAGCACGGCCCGCAGACAGCGGCGGACTGGGGCACCCTGTTGGCCGATGCCGGCCACGGTACAGCCGACGACATGGCCGAATTCGTCGAGTACGTCGAGGACCCACTGCTCGGCTACTTGAGTGAGGAGCGGTACGCCGCACTCGACACGTTGTTCGAGCATCGAGTGCTGACCCATCGGCTCACCGAAGCCGAAATAAAGTCCGGCGTTCTCGACGCGAACCCTGATCTGATGATGCTGCGGGTGTTCCTCGATCGTGACGACGACGAGATTCATGGCATCAGCGTCGTGCACCGCGGGATCGACGACGACCTGTTGGCTGATCGTGGGATCGAAGATCCGGAGTTCCCGCACGACGAGGGTTTTCTCCTCGACACCGATACTCTCGCCGAATGTTCTGCGGGCGATTTGATCGGACTGTTCGTCGCTGACCGTGAGCTGACGCTCTGCACCATCCCCGAGGTACTGGATCCCGCACCCGGATTCGGCGAGAGCCTGGGGACGGTCCTCGCAGACATCGGTGCTGACACCCTCGATGCCATTGTCTGGCAATTGATGCTCGACGAGCCGTCGCTGTTCCGTCAGCCCACCGCACCGCTGGGCGAAATGCTCGAGGCGGCAGGTTACGTCCGCGACGGTGATTACGTTGCGGTCGACGGATTCGATTTCGAGGCATACCACCTGGCGAACCGAGCCCGCATGCTCGAGGTTCGGGAGAACCTGCACCCGGAAGAAGCCGCCTCGGTGATTGCCTTCGTCGATGTGGTCATGGCCGCGAAAGCCGAAGCCGTCGAGGATGTCTCGGACTGGGCGCGCAAGCAGATCAAGGAGGATCCGCAGACCTTCGCCGGCATCGCCGAGCCGCCCGCGGCTGCGGCAGCGTTGGAGCTGTTGTCCGAACTCGACGATCATGATTCCGTATTGCATTCTGTTGCAACTGCTCTCGCCGAGAAAGGGTCGCGTCGTGTCAAGCCGGCAGCGCATTGGCTGGCAGGCAAGGCTTCGGATCGTCTCGGCAAGATCCTTGTCGCTGAGGCGTCGTACGAAACGGCGCACGATCTCGATCCCGACTGGACTCCCGCGATCTTCGATCTGGCACTACTGGCGGCCGATCGCAGCGACGTGACCCGCGCGCTGGCACTTCTCGGCCGGATCGAGGGTGGCGAGTCCGAGGTTCTGCACGAGGTTCTTCAGCGCTATGCCCCGGCCGAGCACCCCGAACTCGGCCGAAATGACAAGTGCTGGTGCGGTTCCGGTCGCAAGTTCAAGGTCTGCCATCTGGGCAAGTCCGAGGTGACGTTCGATGATCGGGCCAACTGGCTCTACGTCAAGGCTCAGTTGTTCTCGCGCACACCGGAGTACTTCGACGCCGTGTTCGATCTTGCGCTCATCCGTGCCGAGCAGTTCAACAGCGAAGAAGCACTGACGTTGGCCGTCGAAGGCGGATTGGCCGTCGACGCTGCCTTGTTCGATGCGGGTATTTTCGCGGCATTTGTCGAGCGGCGCGGAGAACTGTTGCCTGCCGACGAACGCGAACTGGCCGATCAGTGGTTGTCGATTCCGCGCTCGGTGTACAAGGTCGCCTCGACGGAGCCGGGACAGTTGGTGACCCTCAGCGACGTCCGCAACGGGCATCTGGTGAAGGTCACGGACGAGTGGGGCTCAGTCAATCTCGAGCCGGGCACGCTCGTCTGTGCACGCGTTCTCCCCGCCGGCTCCACGATGCGCACCTTCGGTGGCATCGAACCGCTTGCAGCAGAGGACAAGAAGGAACTGATCCAACTGATCGAGTCGGTGGATACCGAACCGGGTCAGCTGGTGGAGTTCCTCAGCCGCGGCCTTGCCGGTGCGCCTTTCCGGTAGCGTGCACTACCAAAAAGGCGCACGGGGCCGGAGGGCCTCAGGGCGTGACCTGAGCCAACATCATCTGCTCGAAACCCTCACCGTACGGCGGGAGCATTCCCCATTCACCGCGCGGGTCATGCTGCGCTGCTTCGAATACCGTTCGGGCGTGACTGAACTCGAGGAAACCCTCGCGGCCGTGGTAGTGCCCGATACCCGAAGCTCCGACGCCGCCGAAGGGTGCGTCGCTCAGGCCCGGGTGTGACATCGCGTCGTTGATGGTGACGCCGCCCGAGACGGTGCGTTCGAGCACGGATTCCTTCTCGTCCAGGTCGGTTCCGAAGTAATACAGCGCCAACGGTTTCGGCCGTGAATTGATGTCGGCGACGACGCTGTCGAGTTGGTCGTACGGCAGGATCACGACGGCCGGTCCGAAGATCTCCTCCTTCATGATCTGCGCGTCGGTCGGAGGGTCGACCACGATTCGCAGTGGGCGGCGGCGAGTGTCTGCGGAGAGTTCTTCGTCGGGAACGGTGATGATTCGTGCCCCACGCTCTTCCGCGTCCGCGATGTACCCCTCGATGCGTGCGAGGTGACGATCGCTGACTATCGAGACCATGTCTTTGTTGTCGGCGATCGTGGGGAACAGTCCGGTGAACTGATCGGTGAACGCGTCGATGAACGCTTCTGTGTTCTCGCGCGGGACGTAGATCAGGTCGGGAGAGACGCAGAGTTGGCCGGCATTGGTCGACTTCGCGATGGCCAAACGTGATGCAGCAGAGCTGATATCGGCACTGCGGCTCAAGACGCTCGGTGACTTGCCGCCGAGCTCGAGGGTGACCGGCACCAGGTTCTTCGCAGCATTGGCCATGACCAGCTTTCCGACGGTTGTGCTGCCGGTGAAGACGAGGTGGTCGAAAGGCAGCGACGTCAGCAGATCAGCGACCTCCGGTCCACCTGTCACCACCGCGACCTCCACGGGGTCGAGCGTTCGACGCGCCGCCTCGGCCAGGACCGCCGCAGTGTTCGGCACGATCTCCGACGGTTTGAGAACGGCGCGATTTCCCGCTCCGAGGGCGCAGGCGAGCGGGCTCAGGAGAGTGAAAAGGGGAGCATTCCAGGTTCCGATGATGCCGATCGAACCCTTCGGCTGGTACGACACGTACGCCGTGGCACCCAGCTGATCCTGCATCGCCCCGGTGGCTCTCGGTGAGCGAATCATCCACTCTTCGAGTGAATCACGAACGTGCTTGAGTGAAACCATGGATCCCAGAACATCATTCATCACCGAGTAGGCCGGGATTCGGCCGCCGAAGTCTTCGTTGATCGCTTCGGTCAGATCCTTGTGGTTTGCCACCAGAAGATCGACGACGCGTTGGATGCGCTCGCGTCGTGTCTGCGCGGACGGAAGACCAGCGGCGCGAGTTGCTTCCTGCTGGGCCCGCAGAATCTCTTCGAGATCGGTGGTGACGGCGGCATCGGTGCTCATGGGCACTCCTCGTAGTGGCGAAGTATTGACCGGACCGTATCGACGCGGCGCGAACAGATGCCCCTTTCGTCTCGTTGACCGGGACGGATTCGATTGGTAGAGAGAACACATGTCGCAGACACAGGTAGAAGACACTGCAGTGAAGATTTCCGTCGAGGAGTCGGTGGGACTCGGATTCCTGACGCTCGATCGGCCGGCGCGGCGCAATCCGCTCTCGGCGGAGACCATGCGCGAGGTGACGGCTGCCCTTCTCGAATTGTCTGCAGACGAGCGCGTGCGGGTCGTGATCGTGCGCGCCGAAGGCCCGGTGTTCTCCGCCGGCCACGATCTGACGGAGATGATCGGGAGAACCCTCGAAGACGAGCGGGCGATCTTCGACGGCTGTACCGAGATGATGGAGACCGTACAGCGGATTCCGCAGCCGGTGATTGCCGCAGTACAGGGCCCGGCTATCGCGGCGGGCTGCCAACTGGCCGCGTCGTGTGATCTGGTTGTTGCTGCGTCGAACGCTGTCTTCGGTACTCCCGGCGTCAAGATCGGACTGTTCTGCTCGACGCCCATGGTGGCCCTGAGCAGGGCAGTAGGGCGCAAGCGCTCGATGCAGATGTTGCTCACCGGGCAGACGATCGACGCCGACACCGCTGCGGACTGGGGTCTGGTGAACTTCGTCGTCGCGCCCGAAGACCTGGACCGAGAGGTGCGCGAACTGGCCGGCAAGATCACGACGGCCAGCCCCCTGACGGTGAAGATCGGTAAACAAGCGTTTTATCACCAGATCGATCTGCCGCAAGCCCAGGCGTACGAGGCGATGGCGGAAACGATGGCAACCAATGCCGTGACCTGCGACGCTCAAGAAGGTATGCAAGCTTTTGTGGACAAGCGAAAGCCTGAATGGCGCAATAAGTAACGATCGCTCTTCCGGTTTAGTTGGACGTCCTATAACCTGAGCGAATGAGCCTGGATCCACGCACCAACACCGTCGACGGAGTGCTTCGGCGCTCGGCAGCCAAGTACCCCGACCGCGTAGCCGTCGTCTTCGAAGATCGCACTCGCACCTACCGCGAACTCGACGACGCGGTGACGCGGGTCGCGGCCCACTTGCTCGGTCTGGGCCTCGAACACGGCGACCGCGTCGCGGCATACGGAACCAACTCCGACGCCTATGCAATCGGATTCCTTGCCTGCGCGCGAGCAGGTTTGGTGCATGTTCCGGTCAATTACGCACTCAAGGGGGAGGAACTCCGGTACCTCGTGGCGCAGTCAGGCGCCCGCGCGGTGTTGGTGGATCCGGCATTGGCGTCGACGCTCGACTCGGTTCGCTCCGACCTCGATCTCGACCACGTGATCGCACTGCGGGACGCGGAACTGTCGGTGGTCACGATCGGCGAGGCCGGCGAGGTGCCTGTTTTCGAACCGCGTGCGACGTCGACGGATCTGGCGCAACTGCTGTACACCTCGGGCACCACCTCGAAGCCCAAGGGCGCCATGATGTCTCACGGCGCGCTGGTTCACGAGTACGTGTCCTCGGTGATCGCGCTCGGGCTCGACAAGAACGACAACCCGCTGATCTGCATGCCGATGTACCACTCCGCGGGCATGCACGTCTTCATGCTGCCGTACCTGTCCGTCGGTGCGACGGTCAGTCTGATGCAGGCGCCGGACATCCCGGAGATTCTGCGCCGCGTCGAAGCAGAAAAGATCGGATCGCTGTTCCTGGCCCCGACCGTGTGGGTACCGTTGGCCAACCATCCGGACCTCGAGACCCGCGATCTGTCTTCGCTCAAGAAGGCGCAGTACGGCGCCTCGATCATGCCGGTCACGGTGCTCAATCGTCTGCGTGAGCGTTACCCGGACATCGGCTTCTACAACTGCTTCGGCCAGTCCGAAATCGGTCCGCTGGCAACAGTTCTCCAGCCCGGCGAGCATGCTGATCGTCCGTCTTCTTGCGGGCGAGCGGTGTTCTTCGTCGAAACCCGTGTCGTCGACGCCGACGGAAACGACGTTGCCGACGGTGAGTCCGGTGAGGTTCTCTACCGCTCACCGCAGCTGTGCAACGGCTACTGGGAAAATCCGGAAGCCACCGCCGACGCCTTCCGCGACGGCTGGTTCCATTCGGGCGATCTTGTCGTGCGGGACGAAGAAGGGTTCATCACGGTCGTCGACCGAATCAAGGACGTCATCAACACCGGCGGCATCTTGGTGGCGTCGCGCGAGGTCGAAGATGCGGTCTACACACACCCGGCTGTGGCAGAAGTTGCCGTGATCGGTACGCCCGACGAGAAGTGGATCGAGGCCGTCACCGCGATCGTCGTGCTCAAGGACGGCAACGACGAGTTGACGCCTGAGGCGTTGATTGCCCACGTCAAGGAGCGAATTGCCCCGTTCAAGGTCCCCAAGCACGTGCGTTTCGTGGCCGAACTCCCGCGAAATCAGAGCGGAAAGCTGCTCAAGCGGGAACTGCGCACCGTCTGACACCTGCTATAGGTTCTGCCTTACCTTCGGTTCGTTTTCAGGTCTTTGACTCCGATTGCCTCACGGTATTGACTTCGGAGGACGGCATGGACTTCGGAAACAGCAAGGTGAGTGGTGGGAATGCAGGTCGATGCAGATGACTTCGCAGATATCTTGGCGACTGCGCGGGAGTTCATCCGTAAGGAAGTAGTTCCGCGTGAGCAGGAGATTGCCGACACCGACGCCATTCCTGAGGACATACGCAAGAAGGCCGCAGCCATCGGGCTGTTCGGCTACGCGATTCCTCAGGAATGGGGTGGGCTCGGACTCGATCTCACCCAAGACGTCGAACTGGCAATGGAATTCGGCTACACGTCCCTGGCGCTGCGTTCGATGTTCGGTACCAACAACGGAATTGCCGGGCAGGTGCTGGTCGGCTTCGGTACCGACGAGCAGAAGGCTCAGTGGCTAGAGCGCATCGCCTCCGGCGACGTCGTGGCTTCCTTTGCTCTCACCGAACCCGGCGCGGGCTCAAACCCGGCCGGCCTTCGGACCAAGGCCGTTCTGGACGGATCCGAATGGGTGATCGACGGCAACAAGCGGTTCATCACCAATGCTCCACTGGCACAGCTGTTCGTGGTGTTCGCGCGCACTCGCCCGGCGGATTCCGATGGTCCGGGAATTGCAGTCTTCCTGGTTCCGGCTGACACGCCAGGAGTCACAGTTGGTCCCAAGGACAAGAAGATGGGTCAGGAAGGTGCCTGGACCTCCGAGGTCACCTTCGACAACGTCCGGGTTCCCGAGTCGGCCCTCGTCGGTGGCGACCAGGACACCGGATACCGCGCAGCGATGACGTCTCTCGCGCGCGGACGAGTCCATATCGCGGCGCTCTCGGTGGGAGCAGCACAGCGAGCGCTCGACGAATCTGTCGCGTTCTCCGTGGTCACGGAACAGGGCGGCACCGCTATCGGTGACTTCCAGCTGGTTCAAGCGATGCTGGCTGACCAGCAGGCCGGTGTCATGGCCGGGCGTGCGATGGTGCGTGAGGTGGCTGCGCGGTACGTCAGCGGTGAGGATCGACGTCTCGGCCCCTCGGCGGCAAAGCTTTTCTGCACCGAGATGGTGGGCAAGGTCGCGGATCTCGCCGTGCAGATCCACGGTGGCAACGGGTACATGCGCGGTGTGCCGGTCGAACGCATCTACCGTGAAGTTCGCCTGTTGCGCCTGTACGAGGGAACCAGCGAGATCCAGCGACTGATTCTCGGCGGTGGGCTCGTGGCGCAAGCGAAAAAGCAAAACCAGCGCTGACACCTTTACCTGACGAGCTTTAACCTCACGAACGGAGTGGACATGGGATTGTTGGACGGCAAGGTTGCGGTAGTGACCGGCGGAGCGCAGGGCATCGGGCTCGAAATTGCGCGCACCTTCATCAAGGAAGGTGCGACCGTCGTTCTCGGCGACATCAACGAAACCGTCGGAACGGCTGCGGTCGCCGAACTCGGTGGAGAGTCGGTCGCCCGTTTCGCTTCCTGCGACGTGCGTGATTCCGGACAGGTCGAGGCCATGCTCGATCTGGCCGAAAGTGCTTTCGGTCCAGTCGATGTCATGGTCAACAACGCCGGCATGACGCGCGACGCCACGATGCGGAAGATGACCGAGCAGGACTTCGACGACGTGATCGCCGTTCACCTCAAGGGCGCCTGGAACGGAACACGCGCTGCCGCAGCCCGCATGCGCGAGCGTGAGACGGGCGCAATCGTGAACATCTCGTCGATCTCCGGCAAGGTGGGCATGCTCGGGCAGACCAACTACTCGGCCGCCAAGGCCGGCATCGTCGGTCTGACGAAGGCCGCGGCAAAGGAGGTCGCGTTCAAGAACGTTCGCGTCAACGCCGTTCAGCCCGGACTTGTCCGCACGGCGATGACCGAGGCAATGCCCGAACGGATCTGGAACGAGAAGCTTGCCGAGATCCCGATGGGGCGTGCGGCCGAGCCCTCGGAGGTTGCTTCGGTTGTACTGTTCCTCGCGAGCGAACTCTCGAGCTACATGACGGGCACGGTTCTCGAGATCACCGGCGGCCGCCACATCTGACCCGTCCTGTTCGAGTGCAAGAATTCAGAGTGTAAAACTTCTGGGTGTAAAACTTCTGGGGTGACTACTGACATGGGACAGCCGAACTCGGATCTTCCGCTCGACGGAATCACCGTGGTTGCACTCGAACAGGCGGTGGCGGCACCGCTCGCCACCAGGCATCTCGCGGACATGGGTGCGCGGGTGATCAAGATAGAACGCGTCGGCGAGGGCGATTTTGCGCGTCACTACGACCGGGCGGTTCATGGTCAGGCGTCACACTTCGTGTGGCTCAACCGTTCCAAGGAATCGATCGCTGTCGACGTGAAGTCGGAATCCGGCCGGCAAATCGTTCTCGATCTTGTCGCGCGAGCCGATGTGTTCCTACAGAATCTGGCACCTGACGCAGCTGCGCGACTGGGGTTCGGCGCGGAGGAACTGCGCGAGAAATTCCCACAGCTCATCGTGATCGACATGTCCGGATACGGCAGTGCCGGCCCACGGCGTGAGCGCAAGGCGTACGACATGCTGGTCCAAGCCGAGACCGGAATGATCTCCGTGACAGGCACACCGGAGACGGCCACCAAGACGGGTATCCCGGTCTCGGACATCGCCGCTGGAATGTACGCGCTGACTTCGATTCTGAGCGCCCTGTTCCGTAGAGAGCGAACGGGTAAGGGAGCGCTCGTCGAGGTCTCGATGTTCGATTCCACCGTCGAGTGGCTCGGGCATCCGATGTACATGAAAATGTATGCAGGAAAGCAGATTCCGCGGGTCGGGCTCGGCCATGCGGCGATCGTTCCCTACGATTCGTATCCCACGGCCGACGGCGAGATCCTGATCGGCGTCCAGAACGATCGTGGATGGCGTGCACTGATGGTGGACGTGTTCGAGCGAGAGGATCTGGTCGACCATCCGCGCTTTTCCACCAACATCGTGCGCGTCGAAAATCGCGGCGAGGTAGACGAATTGGTGGGTTCCCTGACTCGTCTGTATTCGACGGCAGATCTGGATCAACGCCTTGCCGCCGCCGGTGTCCCGGCCGCTGCACTCAACGACATGGCAGGTCTACTGGAACATCCGCAGTTGGAGAAGCGTGCCAGGTGGAGGTCCGTGGGCACCGAAAACGGACCGATCGATGCCGTGCTGCCTCCGATGACGTACTCGGACGTCGAAATGCGCATGGGTGACGTTCCGGCCCTCGGCCAGCAGACGGATTCTCTACTGGCCGAGTTGGGGCGTACGGGTGACCAGATCGCGGACCTTCGCCGCGACGGATCGATCGGTTAACGCTTCTAGCGTCGCAGGTTCTCGAACACCGCTGCAATCCCTTGTCCGCCACCGATACACATGGTCTCGATCCCGTACCGTCCCTGGCGCCGGTCGAGTTCGCGCAGCAGATTGGCGAGGATCCGCCCACCGGTGGCACCGACAGGATGTCCGAGCGAGATCCCGGAACCGTTGACGTTGAAGCGCTCCTGGATGTCCTGCGCGCTCAATCCCCAGGCCTTGGCGCACGCGAGAACCTGTGCGGCGAATGCCTCGTTGACTTCGATGAGGTCGATGTCGTCGAGCGACAGATCGACACGGGAGAGAGCTTTCGCCACGGCAGGCACCGGTCCGATACCCATTCGGTTCGGCTCCACACCCGCCACACCCCAGCTGACCAGTTTCGCGAACGGTCGCAGGCCAAGGCGTTCGGCGTTGGCCGCAGTGGTGACGATGGCCGCGGCTCCGGCGTCGTTCTGGCCGCAGGCGTTTCCGGCGGTGACTGTGGCTTCGGGGTCGACTCGACCTCGAATGGGGCGCAGTGCAGCAAGATCGGACAGCTGAATCCCTCGGCGTGGATGCTCGTCGCGAGTGACGACTGTCTGCTCACCACGGCGCCCGCGCACCGAAACGGGAATGGTCTCGTCGTCGAAATACCCGCTGTCCTGGGCATGAACGGCCCGTTCGTGCGATCGCACCGCGTATCGGTCCTGCTCGTCGCGGGTGATCGAGTACTCCCGGCGCAAGTTCTCGGCGGTCTCGATCATGCCGCCTTCGACCGGGAAGTTGACTCCGCCGGAGTTCGTGCGCGGTTTGGCCAATCGGTCGTGGAACTCGACCGAAGGGCGCTTTGTGCCCCAACGCATATCGGTGGAGTAGAACTCGGTTCCGCTCATGCTCTCGGCGCCGCCGGCGATGACCAGATCACTCATCCCGGTCTGTACCTGCATCGCGGCGTAGATGATCGCCTGCAATCCCGAACCGCAACGGCGATCGAGTTGTATTCCGGGAACGGACACGTCCAGACCGGCGTCGAGTGCCGCGATTCGCCCGATGGCCGCGGCCTCTCCGTTGGCGTAACCCTGACCGAAGATGACGTCGTCGACATCGGTGGACGCAATGCCGGTTCGTTCGACGAGGCCACGCACAACAGTGCTGGCGAGAGTGGTGACGGGAACGTCCTTGAAGACTCCGCCGAATCCGCCCACCGGGGTGCGAACGGGTTCACAGATGACTGCGTCGTGCATGGAATGCGCCTGTCTCGAGGAGAGGTGGGGAATGCGTCGCGTGAACGGGCCGATCGAAGGGCCCCATAGCGACCTGGCCACTCGAATATCCAGCACGCGTGGCGCGGTTGTCAACAGTAGGAACGACCTGTTCGGACATAGTTTCCGCCATACGGTTCGTATGCGAAATCGACTTTGACACATATACCGTTCGGGGATTGAATGGATGCAGCGTCTCTGCCGCACACATGTCGCGGTGGGGTGAAAGTTCCTGGAGTCGAATCAGTTTCGTCGACAGGAGAGCACGAAGTACCGACAGACAGGTGGAACAGTGACTCGTTTGGCGCAGACGGCGGGATTGACCGAGACCCAGAGCGACATCGTCGGGGCGGTACGCGAGTTCGTCGATCGTGTGGTCATCCCCGCGGCGCAGGAGCTCGAACACTCCGATACGTACCCGACCGACATCGTCAAGCAGATGAAGGACATGGGTCTGTTCGGACTGACCATCGACCCCGAGTACGGGGGTATCGGCGAATCATTGCTCACCTACGCGCTGTGCGTCGAAGAGCTGGCCCGTGGATGGATGAGCGTGTCCGGCGTCATCAACACGCATTTCATCGTGGCTCACATGATCTCCGCGCACGGGACGCCGGAACAGAAGGCGAAGTACCTGCCACGTCTGGCGTCCGGGGAACTCACCGGCGCATTTTCCATGTCGGAACCGGCCCTGGGTTCCGATGTTGCTGCCATATCGACCAAGGCGAAGCGTACGGAGTCCGGCGATTACGTGATCACCGGCCAGAAGATGTGGCTGACCAACGGTGGTTCGTCGACGTTGGTGGCAGTCCTCGTCAAGACGGACGAGGGCGCGGAGAAGCCGCACAACAATCTGACGACGATATTGATCGAGAAGCCCGCAGGTTTCGGCGAGGTGCTCCCGGGCCTGACCATTCCGGGCAAGCTCGAGAAGATGGGCTACAAGGGAATCGACACCACGGAGATGATTTTCGACGGCTTCGAGATCGGAGCCGAAGAGGTTCTCGGTGGCACTCCCGGCTTGGGATTTCGGCACATGATGGACGGCGTCGAGGTCGGCCGGGTCAACGTCGCCGCGCGTGCGTGCGGAATCGCCCAGCGCGCTTTCGAACTGGCTGTCACCTACGCCAAGCAGCGCGAGACGTTCGGCAAGCCGATCGCCGAGCATCAGGCCATCGCGTTCCGGATCGCCGAAATGGGCACCAAAGTCGAAGCGGCACATCTGATGATGGTCAACGCTGCCAGGCTCAAGGACTCGGGTGAGCGCAACGACGTCGCCGCGGGTATGGCGAAGTATCTGGCGAGTGAATTCTGCTCGGAGGTCACGCAGGACAGCTTCCGTATCCATGGTGGATACGGCTACTCCAAGGAATACGAGATCGAGCGGTTGATGCGTGAGGCGCCGTTCCTTCTGATCGGTGAAGGCACCAGCGACATCCAGAAGCAGATCATCAGCAAGGGCTTGTTGCGCACCTACAACTGAGCCGACAAGCGGCACCGCGAACATGCGCGGTGCCGCTTTGTCGTGTCGGGTCAGCGGGTGAAGGCCAGGGTTGTCACCGGTGACCGGTTGCCGTATGCGTCAACGGCTTCGACGCGGGCATCGTATGCGGTTCCCGCTGCTGCATCGGGAATCGGAATGTCGAGGCTGTTCGGCCGTGGCATGAAGTAGAAGTCGGAGAGCACCTTCGACGAGACCACCTTCGCTCCGGTGGCTGTGTCCGTGATCTCGACGGCATAGTGATGGACCATCTGGTCGTCCTTCGCCTGCGCGATCCGTAGCGCAGTTTCACCGTTCGCTCCGGTGCTCACCGAGAGTGGGGTGGCCGTGGTGAATTCCGGTGCATTCTTGTTTCGTGCACCCGAGGTGTAGCGGAAGTTGTCCTTGATCTGCTGGTTGGTCGACCCGTCGAGCTCGACCGTCCACCCCGAACCGCTCAGCGTGCCCGCGCTCGAGTACGGCGGCTGCCAGTTGGCTGACCACGCGCCTCCGGTGTAGATGTCGTGCTTGTCTGCCGCCATGTTGATGCGGTTGATTTCCGTGCGGTCCTGGTAGACCTCCACGAAGAGCGCTTGGGCAGTGGGTGATTCGAAACGGTTCGCGAGACCGGACTCGGTCACCATCTGGTAGCCGTGATCGATTTCGATGTACGACATCGAGCCGTCGTTGACCGCCGTGAAGTCGCGTTGATGGATCGACCGGTCGTCGTTGTTGTTCAGGTGCGAGTGCCCGGAGAAGAAGATTGCCTGAGGGAAGGCGCTCAAGTCTTCGGTCAGTCGAGGGTTCGACGCCTGCTGGCCGTCCATGGCTGTGTTGCTTGCCGGTCGGTGTCCCTGGACCAGGATCGGCTTGGTCAGGTTCCCGGACTCCGCGGTGATTTCGGTCAGGCGGGACTTCAGCCAATTACGTTGCGCTGAATCATTGTTGTACGTCTCGGTGTTGACCGTGAAGAGATGGACACCGCTGACATCGGATTCGTAGTATCCGCCACCGGAATCCGGGAACCACTCCGCCGGATATCCGGCTCTGATTGCCGCGAGACTTGCATCGTGATTGCCGTTGGAGATCAGGAGTTGTGTGTCGTTCATGCCCTTCCTGGCGAGGTTTGCCTGGAAGATTTCTGCGACGATCTTGTGGTCAGGCCCCTTGCCGTCTCCGTTGTCGTTGATCATGTCGCCGTTGGAGAGGATCGCGTCGGGTTTCGGGAAGATGGAACCGATTGTGTCGAAAAAGCTTTCGTACTTCTTGTCGTTGTTCGCGTGGTCGCCGACGTGGACGTCGGACATCACGACGACCTGAGCCAGCGGCTTCTCCGAGGTTTTGATCAGGTAGCCGAACGAGACGGCCGCGCTCGCGTGATCGCCGCGGAAAGCGGCGACAGTGACGTTGGTGTCCTGTGCGATCTGCAGCGGACGTCCCGGTGTGGCAGCTTGGCTGTCGGTGGTGGGTGTCGTTCCGTCCAAGGTGTAGCGGACGGTGGCGCCGCGCTCGGCGGTGAAGGTCAGATCGACAGGGTGCTCGTACCGTCCGCCGGGGACGCTGACGCCGGGCGCTGCGGGCGGCGTGTTGTTCTCGCCCGAAGAGCTACCCCATTCGAAGGATGAACTGCCCCAGCTGGGTTCGGCTTGGGATTCGGCGGGGGCGATGCCGGGAACGGCGAGAGCCGCGGTCACGGCTGCTATCGCGATGGTCGTACGTCTCACGAGGATTCCTTGTCTTCGACGCGGTGGTTCAGACCCATCCATAATTGGTCTGGACCAATTACGCTAGGTGGCGCCGGGTAGAAAAAGGTGTGTCCTGTATGTCCGACTAGTGAAGCGTGTATGAACACCGTCCGCGCTTGCCGGCGGTACTGTCGGCTGCGCTTATGGCAAAGTCGATGGCGTGGACCTACGTCAGATCGAGTACTTCCTTGCCGTTGCCGGTGGGGAGTCCTTGTCGACGGCTGCGCAGAATCTGTCGGTCACCAAGCCGTCGTTGTCGCAGGGTATTCGTGGTCTCGAGCGTGAACTCGGAGTCGAACTGTTTCACCGTGTCGGTCGCGGTTTGGTTCTGACGGCGGCAGGTCGGGCGTTGGTAGGGCCGGCGAGGCAGATGATGCGCAGCAGTGCGGCCGCATTCAATGTCGCGACCGGGACGGCCGACGAGCCTCGTGGGCGGCTCGACATCTGCTCCGCGGCACATGGTCTCGAAGGTCCGATCGCACGCATCGTGGCGGACTTTCGTGAGCGGTGGCCTGCTGTGACCGTTCGGGTCGGTGAACTGCCGCAGGGTGCAACGTCTGAGCAGGTGTTGGCAGACGGCGCATGCGAGGTGGTCTTCAGCTATTGGCCACCCGACATGTCGGCGCTGTCCACGAAAGTGATCGGGGTGAACGAATACTGGCTGGCAGTGCCGTCGGGGGTTCATCCTGACGTCTGGCCGAATGGTGTGAAACCCGCTGCGGGAGAGCCGGTGTCATTGACGGCGTTGCCCGATCTCCCCGTGGTGGGTGTGCTCAAACACTCGCGGGCTCGGCTTGCCATCGAGTCGTCTCTGCAGGCCGCCGGGGCCCGGACTCGGATGTCGACGGAGTTGGCGCAGCGGGAGACCGTCGGCGCGTTCGTCTTTGCGGGTTTGGGCATGGCATTCATGGAGCGTTCGTTGGCCGAGAGATCGGTCGCGTCCGGCGCGGAGATATTTCCGGTGGAGCCGGCGATCTCACTGAATTACGGCATCGAGTTCGATCCGGAGACGCTCTCGCCGTTGGGCAGGCTGTTCGTAGGCGGCTTGTGACGTGTGGAGACGTTCTCGATGTACGCAGACCCGGCCGGCGAGAGCGGGCCGTCGCGGTAGACCAAGATCGTCTGCCGCGTGATCGGTGGGAGAAGCGAGCGAACCTCAGATGCTGGGGAGTCTTGTTCGGCGATCGATCTGGGCAGCAGCGCGGCGCCTACACCTTGCCCGACCATTTCCCGGACGGCAAGGCGATCAGGTACTTCCACGACGACGTTGGTGAGCTCCAGATCGCCGTCGATCGAACGCCCGCGCCGAAATGTCGATGCCTCGACCACCATCGGCAGGCGCGCAACCACGGCGCGCGGAACCGGATCGGGTAGGTCTGTGGCCAGGCGAACGGGGATCGACAAGACCGTTTCCTGGGTACTCACGGCAATTTCTCGAAGCCCGTCGGAGACATCGGTACCCGGGTGGGTCTCGAGAAACCCGAGTTCACACGTGCCCGCTCTGACCAGCGCGCGCACGTCCTGTGCGTTCGGGACGGCGTTCGTGGAGAACCGAATTCCGGGCGCCGTCAGATGGAGGCGTCCGGCGACCTCTGCGACAGGGTCGATGGCAAGATCGGACTGAACAGCTATGGCGAGTTCGCCGGCGCGCAAAGCGGTTACTGCGGCCACCGCGGCTTCGGCCCGAGCAACGTCGGAGAGCAACGCACGTGCAGAATCGGTAATTGCCAGTCCGACTGTGGTGGGAGCCAGACCGCGAGTGGTGCGCTCGAAGAGTGTGGCTCCGAGTGCTCGTTCGAGGTTGCGTACGGCCTGCGAGAGTGACGGTTGCGAGATACGCAGGACGTCCGCGGCGGCGGTGACGCTGCCGTGATCGACGACGGCGACGAGATACTGCGCGCTGCGTATGTCCATCCCGGGTGCCTGCATCTGGCAAATTCTCCCAGATGACCGGACCTTGGCGGCGGTGACTTGCTGCGACCTGCAGACATAGGTCTCAGCTATGGCTCTGTGCGCCTTCTCGTCTTTGTGGCGCAGGCCATAGCGATGGTCGACTGTTCCAGTACCACCGACCGCGGTTCGTGCTCGGTGAGTACCTGGAACACAGGAGCGTGATGTGAGCGAGCTTCACCTACCCAACCGGATACGCCACTCGGCGTCGACACGGCCGTCCGAACCGGCGATCACGTGCGGCGACCGAACTTTGACATGGGCTGAGCTGGATGGCGAGACCAGTACCTTGGCGAGCGCGCTGGCAGAAGTGACCGCAGCCGGTGCTCGCGTCGGTGCGTTACTGCGGATGGGGCTCGAAGGTGCGGAAACCTTCATCGCGTGTGCGAAGGCAGGCGCTGTGTTCATCCCGTTGAACTGGCGGCTCAACCCACTCGAACTCGTCGACATCGCCGAGGATGCGGAGCTCGACGTCTTGATCGTCGATGACGAGTTCGCCGCGGGGGCGGCGGCGATGTCCGCAGCGTTGCCGGAGATCGAGGTCATAACCGTGGGAGCTGCAGGGGGCCTGCCGGATTCGCGAACCTGGGCGGAGTTCGTGGCCTCCGGGAACGGCGTCGACCCCGGAGAGGGGCACGATCCGGACGCAGCAGTTCTGCAGCTGTACACCTCCGGGACAACCGGCCGGCCCAAGGGCGTCGTGGCCACGCACCGGAATCTGTACAACGAGCCAGAGGGGTTCGATGTCTACGAATTCGGTTCGAATGCAGTCGCACTCGACGCACTTCCCCTCTTTCACATCGCCGGCGCCGGCTGGATGAGTACGTGCTTGTCGGCCGGAGTGCCTTTGGTGCTGCTCGGAGACATGGCGCCGGCTCGGGTCGCTGATGCCATCGCGACTCACCACGTCACCCATGCATTTCTGGTGCCTGCCGTCATTCAGACGCTGGTAGATCTGCCCACTCTCGACAGTTTCGATCTGGCGAGCCTGGAGGTAGTCGCCTATGGGGCGTCTCCGATCACTCCGGCACTCCTCGCTCATGCGATGACTGTCTTGAACTGCAAATTCGTCCAGCGATACGGGATGACCGAGACAACGGGTTCGGTATCCGTCCTTCGTGCCTTCGACCATCATGTGAGCGGACCGCGTTCGGAGTTGCTCCGATCTGCGGGAAAACCCATGATCGGCGTCGAGATCTCCATTCGAGACGTCACAACTGGTGAGGTATTGCCGCCCAACAAATCCGGTGAGATCGTTGCGCGCAGCAGAAACAACACTCGCGGGTACTGGCGACGTGACCGAGAGACCGCGGAATTGTTCACTCAGGACGGCTTTCTCCGAACAGGCGACGCCGGCCATTTGGACGACGAGGGGTATCTGTTCGTCACCGACCGCCTCAAGGACATGATCATCACCGGCGGTGAGAACGTCTATCCGATCGAGGTGGAATCCATTCTGGCCGAACACCCCTCGGTTGCCGAGGTCGCTGTGGTCGGGGTTCCGGACAAGCGCTGGGGTGAATCCGTCACCGCGGTGGTCAAACTGGTCGACGGTGCCGACGTGCCGAGCATCGACGAGTTGATCGCGTTCAGTACAGCGAAGTTGGCGTCGTACAAGAAACCTCGCCAGATCCATTTCGTGGACTCCTTACCTCGCAACGCGAGCGGGAAACTGCTCAAGTCGAGCCTGCGGACCATGCTGAACGCGAGCGGAGAAGCATCATGATCGTGACCGAAGACGTTGGTGTCGCACAACGTGAGGCGTGGGCGAACAAAGTCCTTCCACCGGTCGAACAGGTGCGGGACGGATTGTGGTCGATCCCTGTTCCCATGCCGGACAACCCTTTGCGTTACGTGCTCGTCTACGCACTCGCGCTCGACGACGGACTTGCCCTCATCGACGTCGGTTGGGATCACGAACAGTCGTGGCAGGCTCTCGTCGACGGCATAGCATCGATCGGATACCACGTTTCCGAAGTGCGCTATGCGGCAATCACGCACCTGCATCCCGATCACTTCGGTCTGGCGCCGCGTCTTCGGCAGGTCAGCGGCGCAACGCTTGCGATGCACGTGGCCGACGCGACGCTCCTCGGATACCACGGTCCCGAGCAGACCCGCGACGACATCAGTGGCTGGAACCTGCAATTGTCCGAACTCGGCGCACCGGCCGAAGTGCTCGACGCGTCTCGGGTCGACCTGGTGCGGTTCGCTGAGCACGAAACCATCGACATTGTTCTGGGAGATGGTGATTCACTCGATCTTCCCGGGTGGAATCTCCGCGCCCAGTGGACACCGGGGCACACTCCCGGACATCTCTGCTTCGTCGAAGAGGACAGAGGCTTGTTGTTCAGCGGCGATCACATGCTGCCGAGGATCAGCCCGAACATCTCCACGATTCCCGGTGAACTCGAGAACCCGCTTCATCGTTATCTTCTCTCGCTCGAGGCGACGACAACACTGGGCGAGTGCGAAGTGCTTCCGGCACATGAATATCGATTCCGTGGGATCGCCGATCGTGCACGTCAATTGATGGGGCACCACGAGGAGCGATTGGCGGAGATCGTGGCTGCGGTTCAGGATGAGCCCGAATCCACGGCCTGGGAACTCTCACGCACGATCTCCTGGTCTCGCCCGTTCGAACAGATGTCGCCGCGACTACTTCGCTTGGCAGTCCGCGAAACCCATGCTCATCTCGTTGTTTTGGCCAAGCGGGAGATCGTGACACCGTCCGGCGGCACACCCGTGCGCTGGAGTATTCGCGCGCAGTGACCTTTCAAGAATCTCATCACGGAAGTAGGAACCGAACATGAGCGTCGTGCTCACCGACTTCGCCGACGGCGTTGCCGTCATCACCCTCAATCGTCCCGAGGCCAAGAATGCGGTCAACCTGGAACTCGCAAAGGCACTCGCAGCCGCGATCGACGAGTTCGAGGAACGGTCCGATCTCACCATCGGCATTCTGACTGGAGCTGGTGGAACCTTCTGCGCCGGTATGGATCTCAAGGGATTTGCGCGCGGGGAACGGCCATCACTACCGGGTCGTGGTTTTGCCGGTCTGACCGAGGCTCCGCCGTCGAAGCCGCTGATCGCAGCCGTCGAGGGGTGGGCACTCGCCGGCGGGTGCGAACTGGCGTTGGCGGCCGATCTGATCGTGGCATCCACCGACGCGAAATTCGGCTTGCCCGAAGTGAAGCGGGGGCTTGCCGCGGCCGCCGGTGGCCTTCTGCGTCTGCCCAAGATCCTCCCGTACCAGTTGGCCATGGAAATCGCGATCACCGGGGATCCGCTCAGTGCCACCGTGGCGCATCATCACGGCTTGGTCAATCGGCTCGCCGAACCTGGACAGGCGCTGACCGTCGCACGCGAGCTTGCGGCCCGAGTAGCGGCAAACGGTCCACTGGCTGTTCGCGCGACCAAGCAGGTACTGGCAATGTCCGCAAAGTACACCGATCCGGATGCCTTTGTCGCGCAACGCGAATTCATCGATCCGGTCTTCACCTCACGTGACGCCAAGGAAGGTGCAACGGCATTTGCCGAGAAGCGCTCTCCCGTGTGGGGTGGTTCATGAGTGCCGAGACGATCGAGCGTGCGGCCGTAAGCATCGAACGTGACGGTGCTGTCGCGACGATTGTTCTCTGTCGGCCGCACCGCCGCAACGCTCTCGATCTCGACGCCTGGATCGCTCTACGTGAAGCAGTCCTCGAACTTCAAGAGGATTCGCAGATTCGCTCTGTGATCCTGACCGGCGCGGACGGGACCTTCTGTGCGGGCTCCGATCTGGACAAACGCGGCTCGTCGCACCCGCTCGATCGCATGCGTGTCATCAACGCAACGGCGATCGCACTGGGTGAGTTTCCCAAGCCTCTGGTGGCGAAGGTCGACGGGTTTGCCGTCGGAGCCGGATGGAACATGGCGTTGCTCTGCGACTTCGTCGTGGCAGCCAAGGGCGCGAAGTTCAGCCAGATCTTTGCCAAACGGGGGTTGTCTGTCGACTTCGGGGGTTCGTGGATCCTGCCGAGACTGGTCGGCCTCCAGCAAGCGAAGCGACTGGTGATGCTCGCCGAGACGATCGACGCACAGGAAGCCTACGAGCTCGGGTTGGTGACCTATCTGGTCGAGCCGGGTGAAATGGACGAACACACGTCGAAGCTTGCCCAGCGGCTCGCTGACGGTCCGCCAGCCGCACTGAGTCAGTCTGCCGCCATGCTCGAACATCACACCTCACTCTCGTTGCGGGAAGCCTTGGACAACGAGGCGAGGGCGCAAGCGGTCAATTTTGCGACGGATGCTACCGACGCGGTTCGTGCCTTCGTGGAAAAGCGGGAGCCGGTCTTCACCGGAGAGTGGGCCGTACCAGGGCTAACTCGAGTGGAGTGAGCGTCAGATCGCTGGTCGTATGATGGATGAGTGGATCTGCATTTCGTTACCTACTTCGTCGCTGTCGTCGACCACGGAGGGATAACGAAGGCCGCTCAGGCTCTCTACATTTCGCAGCCCTCGCTGTCTCAGGCAATTCGCACGCTCGAGCGTCGACTCGGCGCCACGCTGTTCGATCGGACCGGTAGGCGGTTGGTTCTTACCGACGCGGGCCGCACGTTCGATCTCGCGGCCAGGAGAATCCTTGCCGACGTCGAGCGCGCGAAGGCTAAAGTGACCGCCGTTCGCGAACTCGAGTTCGGCCGGGTGGACGTCGTCTCGTACTCGGCGTTCTCCATCGATCCGATGGTCGAGTTGGTCCGGCGATTCCGGGCCAACTTTCCGAAGATCGTGGTGCGCGTCCTCGACACGTACGGCCCGGCCGGGGTCGACAATGCGTTGCGGCGAGGGTCGGCCGAGGTCGGCGTCACCGATCTGAGTATCGGGTACGAAGGTTTGGTCACGGCTCCGATCGCCGCCCAGGAGTTGGTACTCGCCACCCATGCGTCGTTGTCCGGCCGGCTTGCAACGCCGTTGGCGGATCCGGTTCCGCGAACGCTCTTGCACAGTTTGCCGCTGGTGGTCGATCTCGGTGATCAATCGAATCAGTTCCGGGGTCTACTCAGCGAAGGCGCCGAGAACGTAGTAGTGGACTGTGTCCACCCTGTGACCACGTGGGAACTCGTGCGTCGAGGGATCGGCGCCACCGTCGTGCCGAGAAGGGTTGCACAGCAGCAGATGACAGACGTCTGCGCCTTCTCCTTCGATCCGCCGCTGACACGCGACGTCGGCATCGTCTATCGCTCGGGCGAGCAGTCCCCGGCCGCCGCCGCATTCATCGCGACGGCTGCGGAAATGGCCACCTCCGCCGTTCCGTCCAAGGAAGAGGAGTGAACTGTGGAGTTCCGGCAGATGGAGTACTTCCTCGCGGTCGTCGAAAACAAGGGGATCAACGGCGCCGCAGCTGCATTGGGAGTTGCTCAGCCGACCGTGTCACAAGCGTTGCGCGGGCTCGAACGTGAACTGGGAGTGCGGCTTTTCCATCGCATCGGGCGCGGGATGGTCCTCAGTGCGGCCGGTCGCAGCCTGGTCGGCCCGAGTCGACAGGTTTTGCGAGACGTCGCTGCGGCGGCTGAACAGTTGACGGCATCCGATGGCGCCATCGTCGGTCGCCTCGACATCATGGCTTTCCCTGCACTGACCTCGGGGACGATCGTCGATCTGATTGCGGAGTTCTGTCGACGGTATCCGCAAGCACGAGTCAGATTTTCGGAACTCGAGCGTGAGGACAATCTGGAAAGTCTCATCCGGGACGGCCACTGTGAATTCGCGGTGGCTCATCTGCCTCTCGAAGCGGGCGAAGGGCTCGAGATCGTCGAATTGGGGGAGCAGGAGTACCGCCTGGTCTACCCGGCGGGAACCGAACTACCCGAGGGGCCGGTACGCCTTTCGGAAATGCCGGACATTCCCATGGTATTCGTTCCTCGCGGGGCAGCGATGGGCGACGCGATCGAAGATTCGATCCGAAAGGCCGGTACCAGAACGGAACTCGCGGTGGTGACCGAGCAACGGGAGTCACGGCTCCCGATGGTCATCGCCGGCCTCGGCGGTTCGTTGGTCGAGCGCTCGGTGGCGAAATCGATGCCTGGTCAGGTCGTGGAACGGGCCTGCGAGCCGAGATTCCTGCGTGCGTACGGTCTCGCCTTCGACCCCTCGACGTTGTCGCCGGTGGGACAGGTATTCGTGAACCTGATCCACGAGTACCTGTCCGACGAATCCCTCTCTGACGAACACCGGTCACAGCACTAGAGTCGGCAGATGCGTTCTCGAGCGGCAGCGTACTCGGCGGCGAGACGCTCTACTACTGCATGCGTCGGAAGTACGGCGTCGATCGCTCCGATGCCCTGTCCGGCGCCCCAGATGTCACGCCACGCCTTGGTATCGGTGTCGGTGGTCGCGAAACTCATTGCGGAAGGATCGGATTCGGCTAGGTTGTCGGGGTCCAAGCCGGCGGCAACGATGCTGCCCCGCAGGTAGTTTCCGTGTACTCCGGTGAACAGGTTGGAATAGACGATGTCGGAGGCCCCTGAACCCACGATCATCTCCTTGTACGCAGGATCCGCGTTAGCCTCTTCGGTTGCGATGAAAGCTGATCCGACGTATGCCAAATCGGCTCCGGCCGCGAGCGCAGCGAGAATCGAATCACCATGAGCGATGGCACCTGACAACAGCAGTGGACCGGCGAACCACTCACGAATCTCCCGAATCAGGGCAAACGGCGACTGCCTACCGGCATGACCACCGGCCCCGGCAGCTACCGCGATCAGTCCGTCGGCGCCCTTCTCGATCGCCTTGCGTGCAAAGCGATTGTCGATGACGTCGTGAAGAACGATTCCACCGTATGCGTGGACGGCGTCGTTGATGTCGGTGCGAGCGCCGAGGGACGTGATGACGATCGGAACCTCGAACTCGGCGATGGTCGCCAGGTCCTCTTCCAGGCGGTTGTTGGACCGGTGGACGATGAGGTTGACGGCAAATGGCGCCGACGGATTTTCCGGGTGCTCACGATCATGGTCCTCACGAGCGACCGTGATCAGTTTGAGCCAATCCCGAAGTGCCGACTGCGGACGAGCATTCAGTGCCGGGAAGGACCCGATGATCCCAGCGGTGCACTGCGCGATGACGAGGTCAGGAGTCGAGATGATGAACATCGGTGAAGCGAGAACCGGGACACGCAGTTGCGACGTCAGGTCTGCGAAGGTCGTCACCTGGAACCGCCTTTCTGATCGACGGATTCGAGAAGTCTCGAGCGGAGGTCGGTCTTGAGGACCTTACCGGCAGCCGATGTCGGAAGGAGTTCTACCTCGACGACTTCGCGAATCTTCTTGTACGGCAGCACCTGCTCGGCGACAAACGCCTTGATCTGCTCGGCGTCGAACTCGGCGCCCGGAATCATCACCACGAAGGCTACGGGCTCCTGGCCGTTGCTCCCCACTTCGCGGCCGACGACCGCGGCAGTCGAGATCGCCGGGTGCGAAACCAGAATCTCTTCGAGTTCACGCGGATAGACGTTGTACCCCTTGTAGATGAGCATGTCCTTCGCCCGGTCGCAGATGAAGAGGTATCCGTCCGAGTCCAGGTACGCGATGTCACCCGTGTCCAACCAGCCGTCGACGAACTGTTCTGCGGTGGTTTCCGGGTGTCCGAGATAGCCGTCGGTGACCTGAGGCCCACGCACCCACAGTTCGCCGCGTTCGTTCTCGCCCAGAACGGTCTTCCGGTCCAGCTGATCGCGAATCTGGATTTCGGTGTCGAAGATCGGGAGGCCGACGCTGCTCTGCCGGTATTCCGAGCCGTTGATCAGCGGAGCTGCCGTGACCACACAGGTGGCCTCGGTCAGCCCGTACCCCTCGACGACGAGCGCTTTGGGAAATGCCCGGCGGAGTGCGGCGAGCGTGACGCTGTCGATCGGGGCAGCGCCCGAAGATACGACGCACACGCTGTCGGTGTTGCGCACAGTAGCGTCGGGATGAACCGACAGTGCGTGCCACATAGCGGGAGACCCGGTGAGGTAGGTGGCCTCGTGCTTTTCGATCAGCTCGAGCATCCGGCCGGGTTCGAACCGACCGGCAAATACCTGGGTGAGACCGGAGATCAACAGGAACGACGTGTTGAGCAACGAATGTGCGTGGAAGAGAGGTGAGACCACGATGGTCGCCCCTGTTCCCGGCGTCGGACCGAGCACGTCGAGGCCGTCGATGCGTCGAGGCGTGACGAGACCGTCAGGACCTGCCTCCAACTCGTGCCCGGTTCTCCACCCACACATCTGCGTGATGTTGCCGACGACGTTGCGGTGAAGAACACGAACACCTTTGGATACTCCGGTGGTTCCGCCGGTGAACGCGATGTGTGCGATGTCGTCGCTTCGGACGGAGGCAGGGGTGAATTCGGTGGGTAGATCGGCGATGAAGGCGTCGAACGCGACGACCGACTCCGGTGTGTCGAGCGCACCCTCGGTGTCCTGGACCATCACGATCGTACGTACGGAGGTTCCGGAAGAGGCCGCGAGCAGTGTGTGCAGCTGCGAACTCTGAGTGACCGCAGCAACGGCGGACGTCTCCTCGATCTGCTTGCGCAGTCCAAGTTCTGGCTGCAGCGGATTGACCAATGTAACGGTCGTCCCGGCCTGCAGGCAGCCGTAGTAGGCCTGGAGGAACTCGACGCAGTTCCCGAGATGTAGCAACACGACGTCGCCGACGCCGACCCCGGCCTGCCGCAGTGCGCCGGCGAATTGTGCACTGCGCTGACCGAGTTCGCGGAACGTGCACGTGCGCTCGCCGTCCACGACGGCGAGGCGATCACCGTAGAGCGCCGCCATGCTGGGTGCCCAGTAGGCCATGGTGGTGTCCGGGTAGTGCATGTTGTGGCGCAGTTGTGGATTGGCGATCACGCTGATGCCCGTCACCGGGGAGCCATTCGGATCGCGCCGTCGAGTCTGATGGTTTCGCCGTTGAGATAGCCGTTCTCGAGCATCGAGACGGCCAGCTGGCCGAACTCGTCCGGGCGACCAAGCCGGGAGGGGTTGGGAACCGAGGCTTCGAGGGCCGTGCGCACATCTTCGCGCAGGCGCGCCAGCAGGGGAGTGTCCATGATGCCGGGAGCAATGGTGTTGACGCGGATTCCGCGGCTGGCGAGATCGCGCGCAGCGGTGACCGTCATACCGACGATGCCGGCTTTGGACGCCGTGTAGTTGATCTGACCGATCTGACCTTCGAATGCTGCGACCGACGCCGTCATGATGATGGCTCCTCGCTCACCGTCCACGGCATCGAGTTCTGCCATCCGCTCGGCGCCGAGACGGAGTGCGTTGAACGAACCGACAAGATTCAGTTTGACGACGAACTCGAAATCTTCGACCGATCCGGCTTTTCCGTCCTTGTCGAGAATGCGCATGCGACGCCCGGCACCCGCGCAGTGGACGACGCCGCGAAGGCCGCCGCGCTCGTGCGCCGCGTCGAGTGCTTCGGCGAATTGTTCGCTGTCGGTGACGTCGGCCGGGGCGAATTGCGCGGCAGCTCCGAGATCGGCCGCCACCTGCTTACCGTCGGACGAAGGCAGATCGATCAACGTGACCTGCGCTCCGGTGTCGAGCAGCCGTCGAGCGGTTGCCAGGCCGAGACCTGAAGCGCCGCCGGTGATCGCGGTGGAAAGTCCCTCGAGTTTCATGGATCAATTCTTCTTTCCTGCTGGATGACGTGTCGGCCCGAAAGCGTTGTCGGGTCAGATCAATTCGAGAATGGTCGCGTTGGCCATGCCGCCGGCCTCGCACATCGACTGGAGACCGTATCGAATTCCGTTGTCGCGCATGTGATGTGCCAGGCGAGTCATCAAGATCGCACCTGATCCGCCGAGTGGGTGGCCGACAGCGATAGCGCCGCCGAGCGGATTCACTCGATCGATGGCTGCGCCGGTTTCAGCCTGCCAGGCAAGCGGGACGGGGGCGAAGGCCTCGTTGATCTCGAAGGCACCGATGTCGTCGATGGACAATCCGGAGCGGTCCAGTGCCTTTGCGGTGGCGGCAATCGGACCGGTGAGCATGATGACCGGGTCGTCGGCTGCGACCACTGCGGTGTGAATACGAACGAGCGGCTTCCAACCGCGTGCGCGGGCGTACTCGCTGGTCGTGACGAGTGTGGCGCCCGCCCCGTCGGAGATCTGAGAAGAGTTGCCGGCGTGGATGACACCGTCGGCGTCGAAGGCCGGGGGCAGCTTTGCGAGCGACTCCAGACTTCCGCCTCGCCGAATGCCTTCGTCCTGGGAAAAGTCGGCGATCGGAGTGATCTGCCCGGTGAATGCTCCAGCGTCGGTGGCGCTGGCCGCGAGTTCGTGTGAGCGGAGGGAATATTCGTCCAGGGCCGTTCGTGTGAGTGCCCATTTCCGGGCCATCATCTCGGCGCCGGTCCCCTGGCTGAAACTGTCCACGCCGTAGCGTTCGAGTACCGAAGCCGGGAAATGCTCACCGTTCTTGCTTGCGGTTCCCATCGGAACTCGCGACATCGATTCGACGCCTCCGGCTACGACCACGTCGTTCTGACCGGAGATGACGGTGGCGGCCGCAAAGGAAACTGCCTGCTGGCTCGATCCGCAGGCCCGGGTCAATGTGACGCCGGGAACGCTGTCGGGCCAGCCGGCGGCGAGTGCCGCTGTGCGGGCGATGCTTCCGGCCTGTTCGCCGACCTGACTGACGCATCCCCAGATCACGTCGTCGACCGTGGCCGCGTCGAGTCCGGTCCGTTCAGCGAGTGCACGCAGTACATGTGCGGACAGTTCGGCCGGATGGATCTCCGAGAGGGCGCGTCCTCGACGGCCGATCGGTGTACGTACTGCGTCGACGATGACGGCATCTCGCATGTAACTCTCCTGCTGTTCGTGCCCGGTGTTGCGATTGTGCGGTCGGGGCGTACCTCGAGTCGATCACGAGCGGGTCGACCCGGCAATGTCTTTCGGTGAATGGCTTTGTTAGCGAATGGCTATACGTGGAGCATTCAGCCGCGGATGAGCTTGCGATCGCGCTCGGGATTGGCGAAGACGAGGACCAGAACCGCGGCGACGACTCCGATGATGCCGATTGCCTGGAAGGACTGGGCGTAACCGTCGGCCGGGGTTGCCGCGTTGTCCACGATGACTCCCGTTGCGTAAGGAGCAATCAGGCCGCCGATCGACATGATGGCGAGGAAGAATCCCATGGTGCCTGCAGTCTGCTGCGGCGGGCACAGTTCGGAGATCGCAGCGTTGATGAGCGGGAAGGTGATTGCCGAGAATCCGTAACCGATCGAGACCATGGCTACAGCGATGATGGGAGTGGAGATCTGTGGCAGGAACAAGAGAATCGATCCGCAGATCAGAACGCCGACACAGGGGACGATGACGCGAACCGTGCGAGAGGTGAAGCCGCGGCCGATCAACTTGTCCGTGACGGAACCGGAGGTGATCATGAGGACGAGACCGACGATCGAGGGCAGTGCGAACATCGAACCGGCTTGCATCGCACTGTATCCGAGGCCGACCTCGAAGTACGACGGCAACCAGGTGAGAACGACGGTGGTCAGTGCGTAGATGGTGGCGATGAGGAAGCAGCAGCTGACGAAGGTGCGGGAGAGCAGGATCTTGCGCCACGGAACGTTGGGCTCGGTGACTGCCTTCGTTGCCGTCCCGGTCGCCTCGGTTGCTTCTGTATCTGCAGTCTTGGTCGCCTTGACGGCCTTGCTCGTGTACGGGCCTTCGGACCAACCGGCCAGCCAGCAACCCATCCACACGAGTCCGAGGACAGAGAGCGAGAGAACCGCTGCGCGCCAGCCGTAGTGAACGGCGATGAAGGTCAGTACGGGCGCGAGGGCGATCTTCGCGACGGAGGCGGATCCGGCGAGCATTGCACCGGGAAGGCCGCGCTTGGCCGGCGGGTGCCACGAGTACGCGGCGGTGTGCATCAGCGCCGAGCTGGGGCCTTCGGCGAATCCGAGGAGCATGCGCGAGACGATCAACATCGCGAGGCTGGCACCGAGAACGAGGGGGAGCATGACCACGGACCAGATTGCGGCCAGGATCAACAGCGCCCAACGTAGGGTCAGGTACTTGTTGAGCGGTCCGGCGAGAAATCCGCCGATGCAGAACATCAGGAAGAACAGCGAGCCGACCATGCCGATTTGCGAAGACTTCAGTCCGAGCTCGCGAGCGAGGGGCTGAGCGATGATTCCGAGGACTGCTTTGTCCGCGTAGTTGACGATGTAGAGGAAGACGACGAGCCCGGTCATCGTCCACGCACGCTTGCGGGTACCGAAGACGGGGACTGCTGACGAATCTGGCGTTGCCGTTGCTTCGGGCTGGACGTCGTTACGCTGTGGCGCGATGGGGGTCACGTGGCGTCCCTTCGAGACTGGTGGGCGGATGCGATCGTGCTCGAAGCGCGGCCTCGAAGCGATCGATGGTGTTGTGTTTGCCGGCTGACCCATTCAACGTGTTCTGGATCACTTTGAGCAATGTCGCGTCGATGATCGGAACGATAGCGGTTGCCTATGTATCGCAGGTCAGGCCATATTGGTACGCCCTATCGGACGCATAGCCGATGAGTGTTGGATCGAATACGGGACGTTGAGGCAAGGTGAGATCAGGATCACCCTGTTCCCTTGACCGACTGGAGTTCATACATGCAGCGCACCGTGTTCAACGAGGATCACGAGGCATTCCGGGCTACCGTCCGCGATTTCATCGCGAAGGAAGTAACCCCGGTCCACGAGAAGTGGGAAGAGGACGGTCACCCGCCTCGTGACTTCTACCGACGACTCGGAGAGCTGGGCGTACTCGGAATTCAGGTGCCGGAGGAATACGGCGGAGGCGGCGAGAAGTCGCTCAAGTTCAACGTCGTCGTCGCCGAGGAAGTTGCTGCCGCCGGGGCGTCTTTCGGCTCGCAGTCGGTGCATACGAACCTGATCCTGCCCTACCTGCTCGAGTACGCGAACGACGAGCAGAAGAGCCGCTGGTTGCCGGGCTTCGCTTCCGGCGATCTGATGTTCGCGATTGCGATGACCGAACCGGGAACAGGGTCGGATCTGGCGAACATCGCGACGACGGCCAAGCTGTCGGAGGACGGTACGCACTACGTGGTCAATGGTTCCAAGACGTTCATCACCGGCGGGGTACTTGCCGATCGCGTCCTGGTGGTGTGCCGCACCGCGCCCAGCACGGCGGAGAACCGACGCACCGGGTTGTCGATCCTGGTGGTCGACACGTCGTCGCCCGGATACTCGGTGGGGCGCAAGATCAACAAGATCGGTCTCAAGACCTCCGACACTGCGGAGCTTTCGTTTGTCGACGTACAGGTACCCGTCGAGGACCGGCTCGGAGAAGAGGGCGACGGATTCAGCTATCTGACCCACAACCTCGCTCAGGAGCGATTGACCATCGCTTTCGGAGCGGCCGCCACTGCCACTGCAGCGCTTCGCTTTGCCATCGACTACGTCAAGGACCGCAAGGTGTTCGGTAAGCCCGTCGCGGCATTCCAGAACACCAAATTCGTTCTGGCCGAATGTGCTACCGAGGTTGATGCCATCCAGCTGGTGTCCGACAACGCACTCGAATGTCATGACCGCGGCACTCTGACGATTCCCGACGCAGCGAAGGCGAAACTGTTCTGCACCGAGGCAGCAGGTCGAGTGATCGACAAGTGCCTCCAATTGCACGGCGGGTACGGCTACATCACCGAGTATCCCATCGCGCGTCTTTACGCAGACACGCGTGTCACACGAATCTACGGTGGCACAAGTGAAGTCATGAAGACCATCATCGCGAAGGATCTTGGTCTCTGACGCACTCTCGACATGTTTTCGGCCTCGGAGCATTTATTCCGAGGCCGAAAACATGTTCCAGGTAGATCAGTTCGCCGGAACGCCGACGATGCCGTCCGCGATCAGTGCCGAGGCGTGATCGGCAGTGGTTCCGAGGACATCCGCGAGCACCGCAATCGAATCGCCGCCGACCTCGGAGGCCGGTCCGGTGCTCAGGTGTGCGCCGTCGAACGAGGCTGGGTTCGCGGCAGCCAGATAACGTCCGATTCGAGGCTGATCGAGTGCGGAGAACATCGGGTTGTTCTCCAGTTCACCGGAATTCACCACTTCCTCGAAACTGCGGTACCTCTCGAACAGAACCGACGATGTGTCCAGCGCTGCAGCGATCTCGGCGCCGCTGTGTTCCCGGAACCAATGTGAGAACAGAGCAGTGAGTACCTCTCGATGACGGTAGCGGTCTGCTTCGGTGGAGAAGTCGGCTTCGAGTGCAGCTTCGACGGCGTCGACAGCCGCCGCGGTGCCGGTGACCGACGCAAGGTCACGGAAATGGCGAGTAGTGAGTGCAACGATCATGAACCGTTCGTTGTCGCTGGAGACGAAATCGATTCCGTACGTGCCGTAGACGGCGTTTCCGCCGGACTCGCGACTGCGACCGTTCACTTGTACTTCGGTGAGGTAGCCGAGGGTTCCCGCGGTGGCCAATGCGACGTCTTCGAGTGGCAGCGTGATCTGCGTGCCGTGTCCGGTCGAGTCACGTTGGCGCACTGCGGCAGTTATCGACAGGGCGGCGTAGAGCCCGCAGGCGACGTCCCAGGCGGGCAGTGCGTGGTTGACAACTCCGGCGTAGTCGGCGGGGCCGGTGATCTGTGGAAATCCCAACGCGGCGTTGACCGTGTAATCGACCCCGGGGCTGCCGTCGCGGCGTCCGAGAACCTCGAGGGTGATGACGTCGCTACGCAACTGGGCCAGGGAGTCGTGGCTCATCCAGGTGCGACCGCCGGCATTGGTGACCAGGATTCCGCCGCCAGGTCCCGGAGCCGTGACCAGTTGGCGAATCAGTTCTTGGCCGCGTTCGGCGCGCATGTCCACTGACAGTGACCGTTTGCCTTTGTTGAGTCCGGTCCAGTAGATGCTTTCACCCGTGTCGGTGACGGGCCAGCGTTTGTAATCGGAGGCACCTCCGATCGGGTCGATCCGGATCACCTCGGCGCCGAGTTGGGAGAGAGTCAGTCCGCACAGGGGCGCGGCGACAAAGCTCGAGACCTCGACGATGCGAAGCCCGGACAGCGGGCCTTGGGTCTGAGTCATCTGTGGTCCTCCGTGGTAGAAGAGTGTGCGATCATGCCATCAACACGGTGAAACGCCAGTCGAGAACCGGAGTCTGTGTTGCAGAAGCATTGTGGGAGAACACGAGTGAACGCAGTTGCACTGCGGTTCCGTGTTCAAGGGGCGACGAACTTTCGACGTGCAGTTCGCTCGTGAGGGTATCGCCCTCGTGAACGGGCCCGGTGTGATCGCACGAGTGCCATCCGAGAACCGTCACCACGTTGGGCAGAGCGCGAGTTGCCTGGGCAAGTGCAATTCCGATGGTGTGGCCGCCGTAGACGAGGCGACCGTGGGCGCCGACGCGATCGTCGTGGTGCGTCGCTGCGATGTTCAAGCTCAGCCGGGCAAGTTCGGGTGCACTGGAGACGACGTCGCCGCTGCTGTGGAAGACGGAGCCCACCAAGTCGGAATCGAAGTGCCTGCCGGGTATCCGATCTCGATATGTGTCGAGGTCCCAACCGTCAGGTGATACGTACGGCGCCGGTTCGGACGGACCGATCACGGAGAGGTCGTCGGCGTGGCGAGTTCTCGTCTCGATCGGGTCGGGGCTCAGTGGGAGCATGGCGCAGCGGTAGAAGTCGAGGACCGTGTTGCCATTCTGATCAGCGGACGTCATCCGTAGCGCGGCAAGTCCGGTGGCGCCGCGTCCCGGCTTGGCCGAGTTCTCGCGCAGACCGACAACCTCGGTGCGCGTGTACAGGGTGTCACCGAGTACCGGGAAACGGTGGAATCGCAGTCCACGGTAGAAGAGGTTTGCCTTGACGTGGTGTGTGACCACGGTTGACTGGCCGATGGCGACGTCGGTGACCAGTCCTGGATTCGCCACTGGTGCAGCGGAACCTGTGACGCTCGACGACAGGTGTGCGTCGAGAGGCAAGCGCATGCGGTCACCGAGGATCGCCTGATGGGAGGCGGCGAGTCCACTGGTCAACGTCACCGCTGGTGCTTCGTCGAAGATCTGACCGTGGGTGAGTTCGTCGAAGTACGGTCCTCCCACGTAGTGCTCGCTCATACGGTGACTCCTTCGGCTCGGGCAAGCGTACGACGCGCTGCCACGGCCACGGCTTCGTCGAGCATTTGGCCGTCGAGCTGGGCGGCGCCGGAACCCAGGGTTTCGGCTTCTTCGAGTGCGGTCAACACCCGTCTGGCGTCATTGACGGCGTCGTCCGAAGGAGTGAATGCGGTAGTGGCCGAGTCGATCTGCGCCGGGTGGATGACCCATTTACCGTCGAACCCGAGAGCGCTGGTCCAGTGCGCAGCGCGGCGGAAGGCGTCGTCGTCGGTGATGCCGAGAAAGGGTCCGTCGATGGCGGCGACGCCGGCTGCGCGGCAGGCGATCAGGATTCTGTCCTGGACGGCAAGCCAGTGTTCCGGCAGTGCCGAGCGTGAGCGACCCAGCGCTGCACCGAGATCGGCGTATCCGATGATCGCGGCCTGCAGACGAGGAGTCGCGCGGGCGATGGAGTCGGCATTCTGGACGCCGAGCGGAGTTTCGATCAGGGCTTGCAGGGTGGTGTGGTGCCCGCCGGCAGTGAAGAGGATGCGCTCGGCCTCGAGGAGTTCGTCGGCGGACTCGACCTTAGGGACGATCACGCTCGTCAGCGATTCTCCGAGGGTGCCGCAGGCGATCAGGTCGTCGCGGGCCCATGGCGTGGTGAGGCCGTTGATTCGGACCGAGATGGTGCGCGCCCTACCGAACTCGTGCACCAAGGAACTCACGAGGGTTCGCGCAAGGTCCTTGTTCGCCGAAGTGACGGCATCTTCGAGGTCGAGAATCACCTCGTCTGCGTTCGAAGAGAGTGCCTTGCGGGCCTTGCGCTCGTCTGAACCCGGAGCGACCAGGGACGCACGGCGTCTGGTCGCGCGGTAGTGGTTCTCGTCCATAGTGTGTCGATTACCTCGATCTGGTGATCAAATGTACGGCCAGTTGCGAAATAGATGTGCTGCCGTGAACGGCGTTGATGTGCAGCGAACTGCCTCGATGCTGGCAGTTGCTGCGTATCGATGTCAAGGCGCGGTATTGACATTGCGCGAACAATATCGAAATATGGCCGTACAAACTTATTTCAAGTCGAGGCGGATTCATGCTCAAGCTCAACGACGAAGAGACATTCCTGATCGAAACCGTGCGCCGGTTCGTCGACCGAGAGGTCAAGCCCACGGTCCAGGAGGTGGAGCACGCGAACGAGTATCCCGAGAAGTGGATCGATCAGATGAAGCAGATCGGGATCTACGGGCTCGCGATTCCCGAGGAGTTCGGCGGATCGCCGGTGTCCATGCCCTGTTATGCGCAGGTGACGCAGGAACTGTCGCGAGGATGGATGTCCCTGGCGGGAGCGATGGGCGGACACACAGTGGTCGCCAAGCTCATCTCGCTGTTCGGTACCGAAGAGCAGAAGGTGAAGTACCTGCCGCGAATGGCAACCGGCGAGATCCGGGCAACGATGGCCCTCACCGAGCCCGGCGGTGGTTCCGATCTGCAGGCCATGACAACCAATGCCAAGAGCGACGGCACAGATCTGGTCGTCAACGGCGCCAAGACATGGATCACCAATGCCCGCCGATCCGGCGTGATCGCCTTGCTGTGCAAGACCGATCCAAGCGCAAGCCCTCGTCATGCGGGCATCTCGATCGTTCTCGTCGAGCACGGCGAAGGGCTGACCGTGTCCCGCGACCTCCCGAAGCTCGGATACAAGGGCGTCGAGAGTTGTGAACTGTCCTTCGACAATTACCGCATCGCCGAGTCGGCCATTCTGGGCGGTACTCCCGGAAAGGGTTTCGGGCAGATGATGAAGGGGCTCGAGACCGGCCGTATCCAGGTGGCTTGCCGTGCACTGGGCGTCGCCACGGCCGCACTCGAAGATTCACTTGCGTACGCGCAGCAGCGCGAGAGCTTCGGCCAGCCGATCTGGAAGCACCAGTCGATCGGCAATTACCTCGCCGACATGGCAACGAAGCTGACGGCCGCGCGGCAGCTGACCTGGCACGCGGCGCAGATGTACGACAGCGGCGAGCGGTGCGACATGGAGGCAGGCATGGCCAAGCTGTACGCCTCCGAAGTGGCGATGGAAATCGCGTTGTCCGCCGTCCGCATCCACGGCGGTTACGGCTACTCGACGGAGTACGACGTCGAGCGGTATTTCCGTGATGCACCACTGATGATCGTCGGGGAGGGAACCAACGAAATTCAGCGCAACGTGATCGTTTCGCAGCTGGTTGCCCGCGGCGGTCTGTGACGGACCGGTGAGCAAGTAGGATCATGTCGCTATGAGCGGTAAGGAAAGAGAGACGGAGCCGGCGTACCAACGCCTCTCTCGTGAGCTTCGTCAGCAGATCTCTGCCGGTACCTACCGCGACGGCATTCAACTGCCCACCGAATCCGAACTGGCGCAGCATCACGGCGTGAGTCGGCAGACGGTCCGCCGAGCCTTTCACGATCTTGTTGCCGAGGGCATCGTGTACCGAGTACCCGGGCGCGGAACGTTCGTGACCGAGAACAGCGGCCGCTATCTCCGTCATCTCGGATCCATCGAAGATCTCATGAACCTTTCGCGGGACACGACGATGGAAGTTGTGTCACCGCTGCAACGGCGCGTGGACATCGAGGCGGCCAGTCGGCTTCGGCTCGACACCGACGTCGTGTACACCGTGGTCTTCCGACGGATACACGAGGGAGTTCCGTTCGTGCAGACGACGGCGCATCTGCCGGAGGCGATAGCTCGGCAGATCATCGACCTGCCCGCTATGGCGGCCGGTGCGGTGAGCGCCAATACGGTGATCGGCCTGCTGGAACCGCTGATCGACAGTCCGATTGTCGAAGCAGCACAATCGATCACGGTGTCCCCGGCCACGGCAGACGTTGCCAGGGACGTCGATTGCGAGATCGGCCACGCCATGTTGCGGGTGGACCGTTTGTACTCCAACGCGCAGGGCGTTGCCAACGAGTTGTCGGTGAGCTACTTCTTGCCGGAGCAGTACACCTATCGGGTGACGCTGCGCCGCGGCGCACATTAGCGCTGCAGGTTTTCTTTGCTGTTCAACACCTTTCAGGAGAGAACTATGCGAATTTTCAACGGAATCGACGAAGTTGAGACGGCTGTCGGTGAGCACTTGGGCTACAGCGCGTGGTTCCCGGTCACACAGGATCGGATCGACAAGTTCGCCGACGCCACCGAGGATCACCAGTGGATTCACGTGGATCCCCAGCGCGCAGCGCAGGGTCCGTACGGTGGCACCATCGCCCACGGCTATCTGACTCTTTCGTTGTTGCCGGTGCTCGGCGCTCAGGTGATGCGTGTCGACGGAATCTCCATGACCGTGAACTACGGCAGCAACAAGGTGCGATTCCCCGAACCGGTCAAGGTCGGTTCTTCGGCGCGGGCAGGTGCGGAGATTCTTTCCTTCGAGCGCACCGCGAAGGGCGCGACGATTGTCGTGCGGTACACGATCGAAATCGAAGGAGCAGGTAAACCTGCGCTGGTGGCGGATACCGTGCGCCTGTTGGTCTCCTGAATCCTTTTCCATTCTTCCAGAACGAAATTCGAGGTCAGTTGTGAAACGAGCAGCATTGGTCGCGCCGGTCAGAACCGCGGTAGGCCGTTTCGGAGGGGCACTTCGTGACGTGCCTGCGGAAAGTTTGGCTGCCACTGTCGTCAAGGAGACCGTGCGTCGTAGCGGAATCGATCCGTCCCGCATCGACGACGTCGCGATGGGGCAGTCGTATGCCAATTCGGAGGCACCGTGCATCGGACGGTGGGCGGCGCTCGAGGCCGGGTTGCCGATTTCGGTAGCCGGCTTCCAGACGGATCGCCGATGCGGAACGGGTCTGCAGGCCATCGTTACCGCGGCCATGATGGTCCAGACGGGTGCGGCCGACGTGGTTCTCGCGGGCGGCGTCGAATCGATGAGCGGGATCGAGCACTACACCACCGGAGCGCGGTGGGGCACCAAATCCGGTGGGCTGCAACTGTTCGACCGCCTCGATCGTGGTCGAGAGCGCTCGCAACCCGAGTGGCGATTCGGCCGGATCAGCGGAATGATCGAAACGGCCGAGAACGTCGCGACACGCTGCGGGATCACGCGGGAAGAGTCGGACGCCTTCGCCGTCGAGAGTCACCGAAAAGCTACACTGGCAAGAGAATCCGGCCGATTTGATGCCGAAATCGTCGCCGTCGAACTGACGGATCGAAAAGGGAACGTCACACAGTTTCGTGCTGACGAGGGGATCCGTCCGGATACCTCACTCGAAACCCTGGCACGGCTGCGTGCGGTGACCGAGGGAGGCGTCGTGACCGCCGGTAACGCCAGCCAACAGAATGACGCTGCGGCAGCGATGTTGGTGGTCGCCGAGGATCGCCTGGACGAGCTGGGGCTGGAACCCATCGGGTTCCTCGACAGTTGGGCCGCGGCCGGTTGTGAACCGGCGCTGATGGGCCTCGGACCGGTTGCCGCCGTCTCGAAACTGTTTGCTCGCACAGGGGCAGGCTTTGCCGACTTCGATCTGGTCGAGCTGAACGAGGCGTTTGCGTGCCAGGTTCTCGGCGTCGTGAAGGAATGGGGTTTCGAGGACCTCGATCGACTGAACGTCAACGGTTCCGGCATCTCGCTCGGGCACCCCGTGGGAGCGACGGGTGCGCGTATGGCAACAACCGCGCTTCACGAACTCGGCCGTCGCGGCGGCGGAAAAGCGCTGTTGACCATGTGTATCGGCGGTGGCCAGGGCATGGCGGCCGTGGTGGAGTCTGCCTGACGAGGTTCGCTTCTGGGTACACTTGCGGCGGGGGATCGGAAGTTCTACGGAGGCAATCGGTTGACGAATGCAGGCGCAGCAGACACCAGTGGCGCGCTGAGCGTCGAGGATGTTCGTCGCGCCAGGGCTGCACTCGAGGGTCTCGATGTCACCAGTTGGTCCGGTCGCTTCGAGCTTCTCTCCGACGCCAACCGTCTGCGTCTGCTGCTCTGCCTTCACCACGCACCGGGTATCTGCGTCACGGATCTGTCCGTGGCGCTGGGGATGAGCGGCACAGCCGTCTCACATGCGCTGCGGCTACTGCGTAGCCAGGGGTGGGTGAGCGCGACGCGCGACGGCCGATCGATGCGATACCAACTGGCAGACGACACCGTTCACCAGCTGTTGCATTCGATCGGCGCCACACATTTTCACGACGAGACACCCACCCCTGGGCACACGCACAGCTGAGCGTCTCTCAAGGAGTCGCGAAGAACTTCTCGACGGCCGGCGCAGCGTTCGGGTTTCCGTTGGTGATTCCCGCGCCGACTCCGGCAACCGTGCCGATGACTCCACCGACGATGCAGCCGGCGATGAAGTTCGGGAAGATCGACAGGCAGCCGATTCCGACGCCGAGGTTGGCTCCGATGAGCGTCGACTGCACGCCGCCGTTGTTCCAGCCGATATTGACCTCGTTGGCCATCGTGTCGAACGCGGCTTGCTTCGGATCGTTACCGGGGAAGAGCATCAACGCCGCCTGGCTGTTCGACTCGGCGGTCGGGGTCAATAGGGGTTGGGACGGATCGAAGCCCGCATTCGGGGGCGCTCCGACCGCGGTGCCGGCTCCGGCGCCGACAGCGGCGACAACGAGAACGGACATGGTGAGAGTTCGGGACAGTTTCATGGGGACGGCCAATCTGTCTGTGTGGAACCAGTCGTGAATGGTGGCGGTGCAGTTCGTTAACCAGAACTCCACCGTCTGGATCGATCGTGCGGACCTCCTCGGGCACAACGGGACCCGTCGTCTCCGCGCGACGGGCCGTGTTTGGTGGCTACCCGACTCAGGGGGCCCTGAAACCGCCCAGTCTCATTCGTTTTTCGACAACCGCGCACGCAATTCTTCGACCTCGGCAGTAAGCCGATCGACCTCGGCTTGCAGGGGTTGGCGCGCCAGAGCGAGGGATTCGTCCATGCGCTCCTTGTCGAAGCGAGGTGTGATGTTTCGACTGCAGTTCCAGTCGAACGCTTCGACCTCGACGACGATGGAGCGCTGCGCTTTTGCTGTCATGGTGCCGCCGGGGACCTGCAAGAGTTGTTGCAGCAGTTCAGGGTCCTCGTCCGTTTCGATCACGTGTGCACGCCCGTAGATCTTCAATCTCGTTCGCGTCGGGTAATCGATGACGAACAGCGAGATGCGATTGTTCTCTTCCAGATTGCCGAGCGTCACGAACTGCTGATTGCCGGGGAGATCGGCGAATCCGATTCGATTCGGGCCCAACACATGCAGGAATCCGCGCGGGCCGCCGCGATGTTGGACGTACGGCCAACCGTCGGGCGTCACAGTGGACATGAAGAAGGAATCCACGGATTTCACGAATCCCTGAGCGCGGAAATCGAATTCCATCGGACCTTCGTCGGGCTGATCGAGCTTTGAACCGTAGACGGTGAAACTCCCGGTCGACCGCTGACGCTCCACCGCAGCGGGGGAGAAGGCGATGTGTGCGTATCGGGTCGACATTTTTTATCTCCTGGTGCTCAGTGCCAGCGGTGGTCGGCAACGGCAGTTCGCGGACCGAACTTGGGTTTGACGGCTTGGCCGCTGACCTGCAGAAGCCTCACCGCACGGTATCGATGCGGTTGGAGGGGAGCGAGGTACTGCACCATCTGGGCGTCGTCGATCGGTTCGCCCAGGAGCGACCAGCCGACGACCGCAGCGAGGTGGTAGTCGCCGACCGAGAGTGCGTCGGAATCGCCGAAGGCGCGCTGAGCCACTTCCGCGGCAGTCCAGATCCCGACGCCGGGCACCGCTCGCAATCGTTTGGTCGCTTCGGCCCGGGGGAACGATGACGCCTGCTCGAGGCGGTCGGCGACGCGAGCGCACTGAACGATCGTCTTGGATCTCGCGGGATCGACATTTGCGCGATGAAACTCCCACGACGGCATTCGTCGCCATTGGTCCGCGGTGAGTGGAACTCGCATTCCGTCGGGCGCGGGGCCGGGTGGGCGCTCCCCGAATTTGGTCAGCAGCCGGCGCCATGCGGCAAACGCGTCGATGCCGTGGACGCGTTGCTCGAGGATCGCGGGAACGAGGGCTTCCATGACGCGTCCGGTGCGGCCGATGCGCAGATGAGGGAAGCGTCGATGAGCTTCGGCGAGCTTGGGATGCTCGGGCGCAAAATCTTCGGCCTCGTCGTCGAGACCGAGCAGAGCTTCGGCGCCGGTCAGAAATTCCGTGGCGCCGGGACCCCAGGCCTGTACCCGGACCGTATGGCGATCCGACTGCGTGATGCGGTAGGTCACAGGACCCGAAAGTTGGCGGGAAACTCGCCAGATCGCTCCGTCGGCTGACCGTCGATGTGCGGGGTCGCCGGGTCCGCGCTGATGCGGGCTGAGCGTCAGCGCGGCATCGAGTGGTCGCTGAGAAGTCACCGTGACTTCGTCGACCGGAGATAGCGGCGTCATCGAGGTCAGCGTATCGCCACCGTCCATCCTCCGTTAAGGCGTGTGTCGGTGGCGCAACGTATTGTCCGAGCCATGATCATCGTGAGCACCGACGGATCCTGTCTGCGAAACCCCGGCGGGGCTATCGGCTGGGCGTGGGTCAATCACGAGGGTCCGAGCATGTCCGGCGGAGAAGCGTCCGGCACCAATCAGATTGCCGAGTTGCGTGCGCTCTTCGAGGCCGTCGTCGCCCATCCCGGTGCTGATCCTCTGCTCATCGAATCCGACTCGCAGTACGCCATCAAGTGCGCGTCGGAATGGCTGCCGAGTTGGAAGCGCAAGGGCTGGAAGACCGCGAGCGGCGGGGCGGTCAAGAACCTGGAACTGGTGCAGAGCATCGACCGAGCCATCACCGATCGAGTCGGTCCGGTGCGCTTTCGTTGGGTGCGCGGGCACGTCGGCAACCACTACAACGAAATGGCAGACAAGCTGGCCGGCGAAGCCGCACGCGCCATCGTCTCGGGGGACATCGCATCGGTCCCGCTTGCTGCGCCGGTGAAGAAGGAACCGACCGCCGTGAACTCTCCTTACAAGGAGAAGTCCACGACGGCCGAAGAACCGGCAGATCTGTTCACACTTTTCTGAGCGGTTCAGAAACCGTCGGCAACCTGAACCAGTGCCCGGCCGGTGTACTTGCCTTCGCGCACCTGATCGATCACCGAGACGACATCGCGGACGGCAACGAGGTTCGTGATCTCCTTCAGATGACGTGGGGCCAAGTCGGAGCCCAGACGGGCCCACAGCGCGCGACGGGGTTCGATCGGCATCAATACCGAGTCCATGCCCAGCAGTGAGACTCCGCGGAGAATGAACGGCAGCACGGTCGTAGGCAGCGCGGCGCCGCCGGTCAAACCGCTGGCGGCCACAACACCGCCGTAGTTGATCGTGCTCAGAACGTGAGCGAGAGTCTTCCCACCGACGCAGTCGACGGCCGCCGCCCACTGAGATTTTCCGAGCGGGCGAGGCTTGGCGTCGGGATCTTCGGGGAGCCGGCCGATCACCGAAGACGCACCGAGTGACGTCAGAAGGTCTGCCGCGCCTGGCTTACCGCTGGAGGCGACCACGTCGAAGCCTGCGCTTGCCAGAAGGTCGACACTGACGGTGCCGACTCCGCCGCTCGCGCCCGTCACCAGGACGGGACCGTCGGCGGGCTTCACCCCGCTGGCCAGAATGGCTTGGACGCTCATGGCTGCGGTGAATCCTGCCGTGCCGATCGCAGCAGCGTCGGCGGTGGAAATGCCGTCGAGCTTCACGACCCACTCGGCAGGCAAACGGGCGATCTCGGCGTAGCCGCCGTTGCGGGCGGTCCCGATCTCGTAGCCATGTGCGACGACCTTGTCGCCCGGTGCGAATGCGTCGGACTCGGAGGCAATGACCTCGCCGGTGACGTCGATGCCGGGGACGATCGGGTACTCGCGGACCACCCCGCCTTTCGGCGTGACCGCGAGCGCGTCCTTGTAGTTGACGCTCGAATACTCGACGCGAATGGTGACCTCACCTGCCGGGAGGAAGGATTCGTCGACGGTTTCGGGGGCGAAGTCGATGGTGCCGTCGCTTTCGCGGGCGACCCAGGCGTTGAAAGTAGTCATGGGTCGAACATAAAGGCCTTCGGCCCTGTGCGCCTTTTCGGTAGTGCGAACTACCGGAAAGGCGCACAGGGGCGGAGCCCCTAGATCAAGCTGCCCTCATGCACCGCTCGATCGAATGCCGGCAGCGGACTACCGTCGCGCAGGGTTGTCGCCAATGCCGGATCGGCGAGGTGGAGACGGCCGATCGCGATCAGATCGAACTCTCCACTGCCGATGCGCTCCTCGAGCTGTGGGATGTTGTCGACGACAGGTGCGACGCCTTCGATACGGCTGTCCCGCAGCGACTTTCCGATACCGACGCTGCCGACGGCCATCGTGACGGCGCCGGTCAATTTTTTCGCCCAGCCGGCCAGCGAGAGATCGCTGCCTTCGAAGGCGGGGACGTCGAAGCGCCTGATGCTGGCATCGAGAACGTCGACTCCGGCGTCGACCAGCGCGCCCAGGATGACGCCCAACTCCTCGGGGGTCTCCGCGATCTTCGCGGTGAAATCCTGCTGCTTGTGCTGTGAGAAACGGTAGACGATCGGCAGATCCGGTCCGATGGCCGCGCGGATCGCAGCGACGACGGCGGCCGGGAACTTGGTTCGACGCTCCAGGTCGCCGCCCCACGCGTCGTCGCGCTGGTTGGTGCCCTCCCAGAAGAAGGAATCGAGGAGGTAGCCGTGACCGCCGTGGATCGCGATACCGTCGAAGCCGAGTTCGACGGCGTGCTTCGCGCTACGGACATACGCGTCGATGACGTCCTGGATGTCCTGCTCGGTCATCGCTTCGGTGCTCGCCTGCGCACGTTCGACGTAGGCCGCGGAGTACGAGGTGACGCCCAGCGGACCCCACTCACCCGAGGGACGCATCGGCTTGAGCGAAGGGTCCATCTGCGTCATCGCGCCCCACAGAGGCCCGACGTGCCAGAGCTGAGGCACGATCTTGCCGCCAGCAGCGTGCACGTCGTCGACTACCTTGCGCCATCCGGCCTGAGCAGCGGGAGTGTGGAGGTTGGGGACGTTGGCGTGGTCGACAGCAGTCTCGTGATCGATCGCGACGCCTTCGGTGACGATCAGTCCGGTACCGCCCTCGGCGCGTCGGCGGTAATAGTCGGCGACGTCGCGGCCAGGCACGCCCTCGATGGAGTACGTGCGCGTCATCGGCGACATGACTATGCGGTTGGACAATTCGAGCGAACGGATGCGGAGCGGTTGAAACAGCGGGTTGGTCACTTCGTCACAGCGCTTTCATGAATCGGAAGAATCCGGGGTCCTGGTCGACACGGAGCCGGGTGAGGGTTCGGTAGCTGATCAGCCACTTGCCGTCTTCTTTGCGGTATTCCTCGTGGTAGTGGCCGTAGCCGTGCAGGTGTAGTTCTTTCTCGCCGTCGTTCCACCACAGCATGTCTTCCATCGCCCAGATACCGGTTGCGGTGGTGGGTGAGGTCAGCACGATTTCGGGAGTGTGTGCGTGGTGCGCCGTGGTGAGGGGGATGTCGCCGTCGAGCATGTTCCGAATTGCCGCGGTGAGTTTGTCGATGCCCACTACCTGGTTCGAGGTGTCACCGGTCTTGGGTTGCTTGTCTGTCGGGAGTCCGCCCCACGTCTCGCTGACGACGTCTGCGGTGTGCAGGGTTGGGTAGACATGCCACTGCTTGGTGTCCATGCAGCGTAGGCGCGCGGCGAAGACACGTTTGATTTCCTCGATTGCGAGCAGTTCCTCGACGGCACTGATCGATCCCACTTCGGACTCGGCCTGAGACATTCAACCTCCAACGGTGATCGGCAAGATGGGTTCACATTCGGGTGCTCAGCGCGGGCCGTCAACGACCTGTCCCGGTGAGCGCGACGGCACTCGGTATGGTCGAGCGAACGAAAGGGGTGTCAGACGTGTGTACCGAAGAGGTCCCATCGACCGGACCGGAGGAGATCGCCGAGGTTCGGGCTTTCTGGCGCGAGTTGGGTGTTCCTGGCGTGATCGACGTCCATACCCATTTCATGCCGAAGAGCGTCATGGACAAGGTGTGGGGCTACTTCGATTCAGCGGGACCGATGATCGGTCGACCATGGCCGATCGCGTACCGACTTGCCGAGGAGGAGCGGGTACACCGTCTCCGCGAGTTCGGTGTCCGGGCTTTCACGTCGATGATCTACCCGCACAAGCACGCGATGGCCGAGTGGCTCAATCAGTGGGCCGTCGAATTTGCCGCGCAAACACCTGATTGCCTGCACACGGCCACGTTCTATCCCGAGGAGTCGGCGGCGTCGTACGTCGGAAAGTCCCTGGAGTCGGGCGCGCGAATCTTCAAGTCCCACATCCAGGTCGGAAACTACGATCCGAACGACCCTCTGCTCGACAAGGTCTGGGGTCAGCTCGAGGACTCCGAGACGCCCATCGTGATTCACTGTGGATCGGGACCGGCGCCGGGGGAGTACACGGGACCCGATCGCATTGCTTCGCTGCTCGCACGGTACCCGCGCCTGTCTTTGATCGTCGCCCACATGGGGATGCCCGAGTACAGCGAATTCCTCGATCTGGCAGAGGCTTACGGCAACGTCCGCCTGGATACGACCATGGCGTTCACCGATTTCACGGAAGAGCAGTGCGCCTTCCCGAAGGCAGACGTTTCACGGCTCGTCGACATGCAGGACCGGATTCTGTTCGGTAGCGACTTCCCGAACATTCCGTACCCGTATCTCACAGCCTTGCAAGCGGTTACGCGCTTCGATCTCGGAGACGAATGGCTGCGAGCCGTCGTGCACGACAACGCTGCGAAACTCTTCTCGGTGAGCTGAGCCCACCGAGAAGTATTTCGCTCAGCGCAATTTGATGCTGCCGCCGTCGGCCATCAACGTCTGTCCGGTCATGTACTTGGAATCCTCACTCGCCAGGAATACCACGACGGGAGCGATGTCGGTTTCGGGATCACCGATGCGTCCGAGAGGTACCTTGGCAACCGATGCGGCTGCGCGCTCGGGGAAGGCTTCCTGCCACTTGACGACGCCTTCGGTGGCGGCGAACGGGCAGACCACGTTGACCCGAATGCCTTCCGGTGCCCACTCGTTGGCGACGACGCGCGTCAGGCCGCGCACAGCTTCCTTGGCCGCAGCGTAGGACGTCTGGGTGGGCATTCCGTCCAAACCTGAACCCGATGCGAAGTTGACGACCGAACCCTTGGTCTTCGCGAGTTCGTCGTGGCATGCCTGCATCAGGTGGACAACGGGGTAGAAACCGGTGTTGAAGGACAGGTCGAACATGTCCTGCGTGGTTTCGAGCAACGGAGCCTGACGGGACGCGTGAGCGTTGTTCACCAGGATGTCGAGCTTGCCGAAAGCCTCGAGCGCGGCGTCACGGATCTGCTCGGCCGAACCAGCGGCAGCAAGGTCGACGTTCAGGAACTTGCCGGAGCCGGCCAGTTCTTGTTCGAGGGCCTGGCCCTGCTCGTCGTTGATGTCGACGAACAGGACCTTCGCGCCTTCACGGGCGAAGACTCGGGTGATGGCACGACCGATTCCACCGGCGCCGCCGGTGACGATCGCTACCTTGCCGTTCAACCTCATGAAAACGCTCCTCTTCGTAAGTGCTGCTTAAACTGTTGCGGTCTCGTCGACTGCAAGTGCGATCTTTTCGAGGCCGGCGATGCTGTAGGCAGCGTAGGTCTCGTACGGCCCACGGCCGGAGAAGTAAGACGAGAGCTGGCCACCGAGTTCTTCGACGGTGAACGCGGATCCGGCTGCGTCGAAACGGTTCTCGACCTTGGGTGCTTCCATCAACGCCACCATCTTGCCGTAGACGACGAAGACCTGTCCGTTGATCTCGTCGGAATCGGGGGATGCGAGGTAGCTGACCAGGGTCGCGACGCGCTCGGGTGCAAGCGGATCGAGGCCGACGACGCCGGTGTTGTTCTCGCCGAAGGCTTCTGCCGTCATGGCGGTGCGGGCACGGGGGCAGATCGCGTTCGTGCGGACGCCGTAGCGGGAGAGACCTGCTGCGCTCGAGAGCGTCAGAGCGGTGATGCCGGCCTTGGCTGCCGAGTAGTTGGGCTGTCCGGCGCTGCCGAAGAGGAAGGCCTCGGAAGAGGTGTTGATGATGCGGCCGTAGACCGGTGCGTCGGCTGCCTTGCTGGCTGCGCGCCAGTGGACTGCTGCTGCGTGTGAGGTGGCGGCGTGGCCCTTGAGGTGCACGCGGATGACGTCGTCCCAATCGGATTCGGTCAGGTTGAAGATCATCTTGTCGCGCAGGATGCCTGCATTGTTGACGAGGATGTCGAAGGATCCGAAGTTCTTGACAGCCTCTTCGATGATGCGCCCGCCGAGCGACCAGTCGGAGACGTCGCCGGTGATGGCGAGTGCCTGTCCACCTGCGGCCTTGATCTCGTCGACCACGTCGTTGGCCGCTGCACCCATGTCGTTGACGATGACGGCTGCACCGGCAGTCGCGAGTCCGAGTGCTTCGGCGCGACCCAGGCCGGCGCCGGCGCCGGTGACGGCGGCAACTTTGCCTTCCAAGCTCAGTGATTGCGTCATGTCGTGCTCCTTCGATCCGGTCTGGCGGGTAGGTACAGCAAAATTAGTATTCATTCTAATTTGAAGTCGAGAGTTCGGCAGTCTTTCCGAGAAAATCATTCGAGATAAATCAGAATTAGTTCTAGTTTTGAGCAGAAGTTTGACCAACTGAGGAGCAGTCTCACTCAGCGGGAGCGGTGATCTGGGTCACGAGCGCTGCATGCCACCTTGGGTCGACGCGGCGATCCCACCGCGTACGCGTTTGCGTCACCACCGATCCGCTCAGTTCTCGGCCGCATTCGTCGGCTCCAGGGTCGGATAGTTCTCACCGAAAACGCAGTACGGTCGGCCCCGAATTCACCGGGCCGGACATCAAGGAAGGCACCAGCAGTGTCACTGAATTTGGCAGATCTGTACGAGGGCATTTCGGATCTGATTCCGGACCGCACGGCGCTCGTGTGCGATGGCCGTCGTCGCACCTACGTCGAACTGGACGAGGGATCGAACCGCATTGCCCGCCACTTGGCGAGTGTCGGTGTCGGGCCGGGCGATCACGTCGCTCTGCACATGCGCAACAGCGTCGAGTTCGTCGAGAGTTTGCTCGGCTGCCTCAAGATTCGTGCGGTCCCGATCAACGTCAACTATCGCTACGTCGACGCCGAACTGACCTATCTGTACAACGATTCGCAGTCGGTGGCACTGATCGTGGGCGAGGAGTTCGTTTCCGTCGTGGAGACGGTTCTCCCGGCCGCGCCCGGCATCAAGCACGTCGTTGTCGTCGGCGAGTCAGCCGTCCGCGATATCGAAGGCGTCGACGTCGTTCGATTTGCCGACGCTGCCGCGGAGCAGCCCGCCACTCGTGACTTCGCGCCCCGCAGCAACGACGACCTCTTTGTCATTTACACCGGCGGCACGACGGGGATGCCCAAGGGTGTCATGTGGCGTCATGAAGACTTCTACTTCGCGGCGCTCACCGGCGGAAATCCGTTCGGTCCGCCGCACACGACCGCACAGGCTCTGTTCGCCGCGGTGCCGAACGTCCCCGCGATGAACATGCTCAGTACCGCACCCCTGATGCACGGTGCGGCGTCGTACTCGCTGTTCACCGGATTCTTCATGGGCGCCAACGCAATTCTCATGGCGCGGTTCGACGCGAAGACGACCCTGCAGCTCGCCGGGAGTGAGAAGGCCGTCTCCATCACCGTCGTCGGAGACGCGATGGCCCGTCCGCTCGCAGACGAATTGGCAGCAAACGCAGCAGATTACGACCTCAGTACGGTCGGCATGGTCTCGTCCGGCGGGGCCTTGTTCTCGCTCTCACTGCGGGAGCAGCTCAAGTCGATACTTCCGAACCTGGTGATCCGCGACGGATTCGGCTCCTCGGAGTCGGGCGTCGACGGCAATCTCGAAATCGGCGAAGACGGCCTGATGCGCATCGCCGCTCGCGACGAGACCCGCGTCGTGGACGAAAGGATGCGGCCGCTGGAGCCGGGATCGCCCGAGACCGGTTACATCGCTCGCAGTGGTCACGTGCCGGTCGGTTACTTCAACGATCCGGTCAAGACCGCGGCTACGTTCCCGGTGATCGACGGGGTGCGGATGTCGGTGCTCGGCGACGTCGGGCGCGTGGAAGCCGACGGCTCGATCGTCCTGCTGGGGCGTGGTTCTCAGTGCATCAACACCGGCGGGGAGAAGGTGTACCCCGAAGAGGTCGAGCAGGCACTCAAGAGTCACCCGGCGGTGCTCGACGCTCTGGTCGCGGGAATTCCGGATGCGAAGTTCGGTGAGCGCGTCGCTGCGGTCATCACGACCCGAGAAGGTTTCGACGTCCCGGACGCTGCCGAGATCGGTGAGCATTGCGCGTCGCAGGTCGCTCGGTACAAAGTGCCGCGCACCGTCATGAACGTTCCGTCGATCAGGCGTTCTCCCAGCGGAAAGGCCGACTATCGCTGGGCCAAGGCCACTCTCGCCGAGCAAGTTTCCTAGTCCGGCCGGAGCCATCCAGCGCGTTTGTGAGGGACGCGTTGGGTGGCTCTGGTGCTCTAGCCTGTCACCGTCAGAACCAGCAGAGCGACGTTGAGTGCAACGATCAAGCCGGCCGCAATCCATGCCGCGACGGTCGTGAACGGGGCATTGCGCGCGTCGCCCATGAGTTCGGGGTCCGAGGTCATTCGCACCAGCGGGATGATCGCGAAGGGGATGCACAGGCTCAAGACCACTTGGCTGAGCACGAGTGCCAGCGTCGGGTCGACGCCGAGTCCGAGCACGATCAGTGCCGGGATGAGAGTGACGATTCGGCGTGTGATCACCGGAATGCGAATGGCCAGAAGACCATGCATGATCTCGGCGCCGGCCGCGCACCCCACGGAGGTCGACGCGAGTCCGGAGGCGAGGAGTCCGATCGCAAACACCACGGCTACACCCGGACCGAGTGAATTCTCGATCGCGGCGTGCGCGCCGTCGATGGTGTCGGTGCCGGGTACTCCGCGCAGCGCCGAAGCGGCCAGAAGCAGCATGCCGATGTTCACGCCACCGGCGATGATCAACGCGACGACGACATCCCAACGGGTGACTTTGAGCAGTCGCTGCAACCGTGGCCCGGGTTTGATGTGGCCGTGGCGATCACGTGCCAATGCGGAGTGAAGGTAGATCGCGTGCGGCATGACCGTTGCTCCGAGCATGCTGGCGGCGAGCAGTACGGTCTCGGTTCCTTCGAAGCGGGGGACCAGTCCGGCGACCGCTTCGCTGCCGGAGACGTCGGTGAAGGCGAGCCCGGTCAGGAAGCCGATGGTGATGATGGCCAGCAATCCCATGACCACGAACTCGAAAGTGCGCTGTCCGCGCCGACTTTGGATCGTCAGGATCACCATCGACACGCATCCGGTGATCAGCCCGCCGAGGAAGAGCGGGATGTTGAAGAGCAGGTTGAGTGCGATGGCGCCGCCGATGACCTCGGCCACGTCGGTCGCGATCGCCATCATCTCGGCCTGGAGCCAGAAGGCGCGGCGGTTGTTCTTACGCAGGCGCTGACCCAGCATTTCGGGCAAGGATCTGCCGGAGACCAGCCCGAGTTTCGCGGACAGGTACTGCACCAGCACGGCCATTGCATTGGCGAGTACCAGCACCCAGATGAGGAGGTAGCCGTACTTCGCGCCGGCGGTCAGGTTGGCGGCGACGTTACCTGGATCGACGTACGCGATTGCCGCGACGAACGCCGGACCGAGCAGGGCGATGGATCTTCCCGTGGGTCGTCGGCGCGGAGTCGTCGGCTTTTGCGTACTGGTGCTCATCGGTCTCCTGGTCACACGTACTCGGACCTGTTGGTTCGAATAAGTGAACTATAGAGTTCGGGGAGCCGAACTTTCAACAGCTGTGCGCGGTCAGCGACCCCAGAGGGTCCCTAACCGCGCACAGGGGGTTAGGCCGTCACCCCGGCGGCCAGGAGAGCGCGGGCCTCGGGTCGGCCGTCGAGGAGCGCGTTGGTACGCAGTTCGACCTTCCACTCGCCGTCCGTCTTGATCAGTTCCCAGCGGTTCGCGGTGATGCGGAGGACCTTGAATCCCGTCGGGTTCTCGGGATCTTTGATGACCAACTGCGAATGGCAGGTCGCGACGGCCTTGTTGCCGTCGATGCGGATGTGGGCGGGTGTCATCATGTGGGCCGCGCCGTTCATGATCCAGTTCTGGTGTGAGGCGCTGTGAACCATCGCGCGCAGTTCGCCGCGGCCGTGCATCGCACCGGTATCGACGTCGTAGACGCCGTCCTCGAGCCACAGGTTCGCGACCTCGTCGGCTGATCCGCTGTCGACGGCAGGGCTGTATGTGGTCAGCAGTTCGGTGATCGCGAGCTTGTCCTCGAGCAATTCCACTCGGGCGAGCAGGGATTCGATCAGGGCGGTCGAGTCGGTCATCGGTACGTCCTTTGCATTGAATTGTCGGGGAATCAGGAAGTGGTGAAAGAAAAGCCCTCGGCGAGGGCGATTCGGTGAAGTTCTTCGAGTTGTTCGCAGTAGTGCTCGACGCTTCGAGCGCCGACCGAGCAGCTGGCGATGGTCGCCCCGGCGTCACGGACGCGAGTCAAGGCGCGAAGGGTGGATTCGCGATTGCCGAGAGGATCGAGCGGCGCACCGGCGGGAAGCACCACGTCGAATCCGTCGGGGAGCGTCGTGGCATCGAGCATTTCCTTCAGTTCGGAGAATCGCAGCCCGAACGGCACCCACCCGTCGCCGTGTGTGGTGGCCCGGCGCAGCGATCTCTTGGTCCGGCCGCCGATCCACAGCGGCACCCGTTTCTGGACGGCGTGGGGTTCGACGACAAATCCGGAGTAGTCGTAGAACTCGCCGTGATACTCCGGAGTCGGCGTCGACAGTGATGCCCGAAGTGCGGCCAAGGCATCGTCAGCGCGCGCTCCTCGGTCGGCAAATGGAGCATTTATGAGATCGAATTCTTGTTTCAGAGTCCCCACCCCGAGGCCGAGTATCAGGCGTCCATTGCTGACGCGATCAAGCGTTCCGTAACGCTTGGCGATCTCGAGGGGGTGGTGGTAGCCCAACACCAGCACCTGGGTCGCCAGCAGGATTCGTGATGTACGCGCGGCGAGAAAACCAAGGGTGGCGAGCGGATCCCAGTAGGTTCCGCCGCGCTCGGCGGCAATCTCCTCGGGGACCGCCACGTGTTCACTGCAGGTCAGATGATGGAAACCGAGTCGATCCGCCGTGGCGGCCACTGTGGCGATCTCGCCGATGTCAGCACTTGCCTCCCACTCCGAGCGCGTGCTCGGGTGCTGAATCAGGACCGGCGTGACGATTCCCAGGTGCATCGGGCGTTTATAGCGTCCCCACTCGCCCAGCGGCAGGTGAATTACCGCTGATCGGGATCGAAAAGATCGATTCACTTTCCAGAAACTGTGACCTGGGTTATAGTCGGTAGAATCAATTCCAGTTTTCGGGAGGCGTCCATGACCATTGTTGACATGAACGACACACTGTCCACCGTCCAGACTGCCGGTGGGCAACCCAAGAAGGATCTGCCGCCGTCGATGGTCGAGCGGATGACACTGATTCTCGACGCCTTCGACGGCCGCGCCGCGCGGCTGACGCTGGAAGAGGTCGCGTGCCGTACTCAGTTGCCGCGCTCCACGGTCCACCGCATTCTCGATCAGCTGGTCAAGCTGGACTGGGTCGATCACGCATCGTTCGGCTACTGCCTCGGGCGTCGCGCGCTCGGCCTCGGTGGTGGCGACGGCGGCCACAGCCAGATCCGCGAAGCCGCTGCACCGCTTCTGCACGAACTGCACCTGCAGACCGGCATGGTCGTTCACCTATCGGTGCTCGACGGACGCGAGAGCGTCTATCTCGACAAGGTCGGCGGACGATTCGCCGCGGCGCTCCCGTCCCGCGTCGGCGGCAGAGTGCTCGCTCATTCGACGGCTGGTGGCAAGGCGATGCTGGCGTGGATCGACCCCGAGCGCGTCGACGCTCTGTTCGGGTCTTCTCTTCCCCGCTGTACCGAGAACACGATCACCGACGTCGCTGTGCTCCACCAGGAACTGAACCGCATCCGTCAGCGTCGGGGACTGGCCTTCGAACGCGGGGAGTCGGCGCGTGGAGTCGCTTGTGTGGCTTCGGCAATTCGCGGACACGAGGGTCCCGTCGGCAGCATCGCGTTGTGTGGTGACATGCGGACCGCTCAGCTCGAGCGAGTTGCTCCGCTGGTCGTCGACGCGGCTCGCGAGGTCTCACGGACGCTGTACCCCGAACTGGGTGCTCCTCGCCGCGGCCGCAAAACGCCTCCCGTTCCGACCAATACGTTCTCGGCGGAGACGATGGATCGCCTGCTGGCAGCGTCGTCCGACCACTGGATCTGACGTATTTTGATCGACTTGTCTCGCTGATCGGGACGAGTCATAGCAGCTCAGCGGTACTGATGGCACCGTTCGGACCATGACGACTGAACTGAGCTACGAGGGAACTCTGAAGGAACTGCAGACCGATCTCGGTGTGCTCCGGTACCACGAAGCCGGCGACGGCCCGCCGCTCCTGCTGCTGCACGGATCGGGCCCCGGCGTCACCGGTTGGCGTAACTACCGCGGCGTTCTCGCGGACTTCGCGGAGCACTTCCACTGCTACGTTCTCGAGTTTCCCGGATTCGGCGTCAGCGATCCCGGCCCCGACCATCCGATGATGATGGCGCAGGCGTCGGTCGGGATGTTCCTCGACGGCCTCGGCCTCGGCCCGGTCCACATGATCGGTAACTCCATGGGCGGCATCGTCGCCACCAAGGTCGCGATCGACGAGCCGCACCGGGTGAGCAAGCTCGTCACCATCGGCGGCATGGGAAAGAACACCTTCTCGCCGGGGCCCGGTGAAGGCATCAAACTTCTCATGGAGTTCACCGACAACCCCACCCGCGAAGCCCTGGTCCGCTGGTTGCATTCGATGGTCTTCGACCGTGCCGTCGTCACCGAGCAGCTCATCGAAGAGCGTTGGGCCCTGGCCACCGAGCCGACGACGCTCGAGATCGCCCGTCGTATGTACAGCAGCAAGGCCATGGCCGCCATGGGCGCGGCTGCCGCTGCGTCGACTGCCGTGCCGTACTGGGCGCAGCTGAACAAGATCAAGGCGCCGACGCTGTTGACCTGGGGACGCGACGACCGCGTCAGCCCCGTGGACATGGCGATACTGCCTATGCGTGATATCCCCAACGGCGAAGTTCACATCTTCCCCAACTGCGGACACTGGACGATGATCGAAGCCCGTGACGCCTGGGTCGCGTCCGTTCTGGCATTCCTGACGCGTCCAGAAGGCAAGTAAGGGGCTTCGCCCCCGTGCGCCTTTTAGGTAGCTCCCACTACCAAAAAGGCGCACAGGGGGTGCTCCCACTCACCGGGAAGCGTTTCTGCACTTCGGCGGGCTACCTGCCACCGTTTCACCAACAGATTTTCATTCTGCCCAGGCACTCGCCGGGTAGCGAAACCAGAAAGCCGGAAAAATCATGGGTCAGGTTCTGGACAACATCTCACAGTTCGCCGACGAGATCCGCGCCGACGGAGTCGAAGGCGACAAGCTGATGCGCTTGACGGACGGCAGCGCGAAGCGCCTGCGCGACTCCGGCGTCATCCGGATGTTCCAGCCGAAGGAATTCGGAGGCCTCGAGGCACATCCGCGTGAATTCGCCGAGACGGCAATGGCTATCGGCGCGATGGACGGTGCCACGGGCTGGGTCAGCGGCATCGTCGGTGTTCATCCGTGGGAGCTTGCGTTCTTCGACCGCAAGGCTCAGGAAGAGGTGTGGGGAACCGATCCCGATACGTGGATGGCGTCACCGTATGCGCCGATGGGCGTGGCGAGGCCGGTCGAGGGTGGCTACATCCTCAACGGGCGCTGGTCGTTCTCCTCCGGTACCGATCACTGTGACTGGATCATGATCGGCGCGATGGTCGGTGACGAGTCCGGTAAGCCGTTGATGCCGCCGAAGCACCTGCACGTACTGCTGCCGCGCTCCGATTACGACATCGACCAGGACAGCTGGAATGTCGTGGGGCTGCGCGGTACGGGGTCGAAGGATCTGATCGTCAAGGACGCGTTCCTGCCCACCTACCGCACGATCGACGCCGGAAAGGTGTACGACGGGACGGCGTGGAAGGAAGCGGGCCGTACGGAGACGTTGTACAAGTTCCCGTTCTCCTGCATTTTCCCGTTGGGGATCACTTCGTCGTTGATCGGTATCGCGGAGGGTGCGTTGGCGTGCAACATGGCGGCGCAGCGTGAGCGTGTGACGGTCAGTGGTGTTCCGATCAAGGAAGATCCGTACGTGCTGTTCGCGATCGGTGAGGCTGCGGCCGAGATCGCTGCTTCTCGGGCTGCGATCTTGGAGACGGTGGATCGTTTCTGGGACATGACCGAGAAGGGGCAGGAAGTTTCGTTCGAGCTTCGTGCGATCGGTCGGCGTACGCAGACTGCTGCGGCGTGGCGGGCGGTGCGGGCGGTGGACGAGATCTTTGCTCGTTCCGGTGGTGGCGCGTTGCAGTTGAACACGCCGATGCAGCGGTTCTGGCGTGACGCGCATGCCGGTCTCGCGCACGCGATCCACGTACCCGGTTCCATCTTCCACGCGTCGACGCTCTCGCAGCTGGGTGGCGAACCGCAGGGCATCCACCGCTCGATGATCTAGTCCCACAATCACTCTCGAAGCAAGGACGGTTAGGCATGACTGAAATTCGGGGCCTGGGGTATCTCAGGATCCAAGCGCAGGACGTGGCTCGCTGGCGCGAGCTCGTGGTCGACGGACTCGGCCTCGCGGTCGGTAGTGGCCCGGAAGCCGACGGCCTCTACTTGCGCCTGGACGAGCGTCGTGCGCGACTGATTGTCCTGCCCGGTGAGACGGACAAGGCCCTCGCAGTGGGCTGGGAAGTGCGAGATCAGTTCGCGCTCCAGCGTGTTCGTGAAGAGGTCGAGAAGGCCGGAGTCGAGGTCGAGGTTCTTTCCGAGGTCGACGCCAGCTACCGCGATGCCGAGCAGGTCATCGCATTCGACGATCCCAACGGCAACCGTGTCGAGGTCTTCTTCGGACCGGTACTCGACCACAGCCCGTTGGTCACCCCGCACGGCGGCCGCTTTGTCACCGGTGATCAGGGACTCGGCCATGTGGTGCTTCCGGTTACGCGTTTCGACGAGGCGTACACCTTCTACACCGAGGTGCTCGGATTCCTCCCGCGCGGTTCCATCCGTCTCGGCGGAATCGATGCGCCGCCGCCGGCTCGCCGCGTTCGCTTCATGGGTGTCAACCAGCGCCACCACAGCCTGGCGCTGTGCCCGGCGCCGCCGGTTGACGAACCCGGTCTCGTGCATCTGATGATGGAAGCCGAGACTCTCGACGCCGTCGGTCAGGCTCTCGATCGTGTTGCCAAGCTCGGCTTCTCGATCTCCTCGACGTTGGGTCGCCACACGAACGACAAGATGGTCTCGTTCTACGTGCGCGCACCCGGTGGCTGGGATCTCGAGTTCGGTTGTGAAGGCACGCTTGTCGACGAAACCTTCTACACCGCTGAGGAAATCACGGCGGACAGCTACTGGGGCCATGACTGGTCCGACAGTGAACCGCTGGCCGCGTTCACTCCCAAGAGCTAGTTCTGACGCAACAAAAAAGCTCGGTCCCGACGCCTGTCGGGACCGAGCTTTTTCGTGTGCTCGATCAGGAAGCTGCTGCTGCCAAACCGGTTTCGAGGTCGGCGAGGATGTCGTCGATTCCTTCGATACCGACCGCGAGGCGGACGAGCCCCGGGGTGACACCCGAAGCGAGCTGCTCCTCGGGGGTGAGCTGCGAGTGCGTCGTCGACGCGGGGTGGATGACGAGTGAGCGAACGTCACCGATGTTGGCGACGTGGCTGTGCAGCGTCAGTGCGTTGACGAACTTCTTGCCTGCGTCGACTCCGCCGGCGAGCTCGAACGCGACGATGGCGCCGGTTCCCTTGGGAGCCAGCTGCTTTCCACGCTCGTGCCAGGGTGAGGATTCCAGTCCGGCGTACGCGACCGACGTGACTTCGGCGCGGCCCTCGAGGAATTTCGCGACCTTCTGGGCGTTGGACACGTGGCGCTCGATGCGCAGGCTCAGTGTCTCGATGCCCTGCGAGATGAGGAAGGCGTTGAACGGTGCGATGGCCGAGCCGAGGTCGCGCAGAAGCTGAACGCGTGCCTTGAGGGCGTAGGCGGGTGCACCGAGGTCTGCGAAGGTGACGCCGTGGTAGCTGGGGTCGGGGGTCGTGAAGTTGGTGTGGCGTCCCTGGGTCCAGTCGAAGGTGCCGCCGTCGACGATGACGCCGGCGATCGCGGTGCCGTGTCCACCAAGGTATTTGGTGGCGGAGTGGACGACGATGTCGGCGCCGTGCTTCAGCGGCTGAATGAGGTACGGAGTTGCAACCGTGTTGTCCACGATCAGTGGGATGCCGTGTTCATGGGCGACTGCGCTGATGCCGGGGATGTCGAACACGTCGTTCTTGGGGTTGGAGATGGTTTCGCCGTAGAACGCCTTGGTGTTCGGACGGATTGCCTCACGCCAGTGATCGAGGTTGTCCGGGTCCTCGACGAAGTCGACGGTGATGCCGAGCTTGGGCAGCGTGTAGTGGAAGAGGTTGTACGTGCCGCCGTACAGGCGGGGGCTGGAGACGATGTGGTCCCCGGCCTCGGCGAGGTTGAGGATCGCGAAGGACTCGGCGGCCTGACCGGACGCAACCAGCAGAGCCGCGACTCCGCCTTCGAGAGCGGCGATGCGCTGCTCGACGGCGTCCTGCGTCGGGTTCATGATGCGGGTGTAGATGTTGCCCGGCTCGGCGAGGCCGAAGAGCGCCGCCGCATGGTCGGTGTTGTCGAAGACGTAGCTGGTGGTCTGGTAGATCGGAAGCGCTCGAGCGTTGGTAGCGCTGTCCGGGCCCTGTCCGGCGTGGACCTGCTTGGTTTCGAACGACCAATCGGCGGTCGGATCGGTGTCGACGGGGGTGTTCTCGCTCATGAATTCATACTCCGTGGTGAAGGTGGGTTGGTGCGGGTCAGGCGGTTTCGACGACTGTATGCACTGGGACGGGATTTCGGGTGAGATCGAGTACGGGGCAGTGGGCGTCGACCGTCTCCTGCAACTCGAGGTATCGCTCGCGAGTTTCCGGACCGGTCAGGGTCACCACGACGCGAACCTCGGAGAATCCCGGGCGGACGGCATCGTCGAATCCGAAGAATCCACGAACGTCGAGGTCGCCTTCTGCCCTGGCCGAGATGTCGTCGAGCGCGATACCGAGCTTGTCCGCCCACACACGGTAGGTGACCACCTGGCAGGAGAGCAGGGATGCGAGGTAGTACTCGACGGGATTGGCTGCGGTGTTCTCGCCGCCGAGGGCCGGCGGCTCGTCGACCTCGACGGTGTACTTACCGAGAGAAATGGTGCTGGCAACGGCGTCGTGCGCCTGAGCGGATGCCTTGAAGACGACGTGCGCTTTGCTTGCGTCCTTGTCGATGGCGTCGGCATTGGCTGCTACGACGGAACTCAGGTGCGAGATCGAAGCGGTGGTCATGACAGAAATGTCCCCTGATCTGGGTGTACATACGAGTATCGACGTGAGCGGCGCTCACGTCGTAGGTCCGATCAGTAGATCGGACACCCGGATGTACAGACGTGCGCAAAATCGACATGGCGTCGCCGCGTCAGCAGCGTGCCCGTCTCGTATGCGCCAATTCCCGTCACGGAAGAGACTGTAACCGGTTCACACCCTTTCCGACCAGCCCTATAGGAAATCCGTCTCGGATCGTGGTCGCTCATGTGGGCGGCAGTCCGCTCCACTGCGGCGTCCGACGGCTCGCAAAAGCGTCGAGTCCTTCGGCGATGTCCGGCGATCGGAGCACCGCGTCCTTGGCGTCGTCGGTGATGGTCCATCCGGCAGTATCGGCCTCGGCGTAAAGAGCGTCGATTGCCTTCAGGCTCAGGCTTACCGAGGTCGGAGAGGACTCGCAGATCTCGGCCGCCATCACCAGAGCCTCGTCGAGCGCCTTACCCGGGGCAGTCACTGCATTGACGACGCCGAGATCTTTGGCCCGATCGGGATCGAGAGTGCGCCCGGTGATCAGGAGTTCGCGAGCGACATTGATCGGAAGGGCACGTGGCGCCCGAAAGAGCGCACCGGACGTCGCAACCAGACCGCGTTTGGTTTCGGGCAGACCGAATTGGGCTGTGGCGGAAGCGACGATCAGATCGCAGGCCAATGCGATTTCGAAGCCGCCGCCCAGCGCGTATCCCTCCACTGCGGCGATCAAAGGCTTGTTTCGCTGACGCCGAATGACGCCGTACTCACCGCCGCGAGGCATGCGAAGGTCGGCTCGCTCTCGGATATCGGTTCCGGCGCAAAAGATGTTGGGGGTTCCGGTGATGATGCCGACCCACAGAGAAGGGTCGTCGTCGAGAAGGTTCAGTGCGGCTTCGATGCCCTCGGCAGTTTCACGATTGATCGCATTACGACGTTCTTCGCGTTCGATCCTGACGATGAGAACGCGGTCGTGGCGTTCTGTGGAAACAGGCGACATAATTGGACTGTAGTCCATCTATCGAGGGGGTGGTGCGTCAACTGGCGAGACCGACATTGGACACATTCCGGACTGTGGCGAAGACTGTGTCCTGAGGCGGAGAAAGGCAGGTCGACGTGATCTCCAAACGAGAACAGAACAAGCGCGATACCAACGACAGGTTGCTCTTAGCTGCTCGAATTCTGTTCTCGGCAAAGGGTTTCGCCAGCACGACCGTCGACGACATCGCCGAGCGAGCCGAGGTGTCGCGAGCCACCTTCTTCAATTACTTCCAGGGCAAGGACTCGGTTCTCGAGGCGCTGCACAGTGATCATCTCGATCAGCTTGCGGCACTGGTGGATCAGCTCATGGAATCTCCGATGCCGACCTCTGATCGGATCTCCCGGATTTTTCAGGACTTTGCGCAACAAGCGATCATGCATCCGCGCTATCTGCGCATGGTGACTGCAGAACTCGAGCGCGACTTCGCCTCCTCCGGAGCGGGGGCGGCACACGATCATCGGTTCCATGTGGAACTTCTGCGGATCGTCACTGCCGGTATCGAAGCCGGCGAAGTGAGATCGGACTACCCGCCGCTGTTTCTCGCGCAGATGATCGGCGGTACGTACGGAGCGTTGGTTCGCTTCTGGCGGCAAGACGCCGATTACGACGTGGTCGGCGAATTCGATCGCGGTGCCAGGTACGTCGCGGAAGGCATCGCTGCTCGCTGAGCCGACTCAGGACGTGGTGCCGGCTCAGGGTTGGGCACTACCAGGGGCAGCATCTGCTGGACGCTCTCCGAAAGATAGTTCGCGGCAGTCTGATCACCGGACAGATGACGCAGCAGACTCTGCTGGAACAGGCCGTCGAAGATCGCGTACATCGCCGGCGAGGTGACCGAGGGCTCCACGTCGAGAAGCTCGGCATAGCGAGAGACGATGCGCCAGATCATGTTTTCGAGACTCTCGTCGATCGCGGCCACGTCGGTTCGGAACGACTCCTCGAACATCGACTGCGCGCGCAGGTCGTACCAGAGGCGGTGCATCGTCGGCTCGTCGATCATGGTCTCGGCGAGCAGCGCGCCGAAACCCGTTTTCAGTTCCTCCGGCGTCTGAGCGGTGGCGACGATGCCGTCGTAGCGGGTGACGCAGCGTGCCTTGTAGTGGCGCACGCAGTGGGTGATTAGATCGACCTTGTCGCTGAAGTAGTAGTGCAGGACGCCGTGGGAGAACTCCGAATTCTGGGCGATTTCGCGCAGGCTCGTGCGTGCGTAGCCCAGTTCGGCCAGCGTTTGCAGTGCGGCCTCGGCCAGTTGATCACGTCGCTCGGAGAATTTGTCGACCTGACGACGTGACACCTTGTCTGCGTTGGACCGCTTCTCCGAAGAGACAGGAACCGCCTTTTTCCCTGCCTCACTAGGCTTCTCGACTGTCGTGGTCACGATGGCACGTCCTGTTCCCTGCGGTTTCCACAGCGGCACGATCGCCGCGTCCGAATCAGTGTAACCCCTGGTCTTTGACGAGCGTGTAACAAAATCTTGACAGTCGTCAAGATTTCTCTTGACACTCGTCCAAAGTTGAATACTCTGTGACTCACACCACTTGGCAGCGTCGCTGTGAACGGTGGCATCGCGAGAGTCGTTTCAGTCATGGAGGCAGTCGAAAATGAGCGTGTTTGATCTCGAGGGACGAAAAGCACTGGTCACAGGTGGTGCCAAGGGGCTCGGAGCCGGAATGGCTGAGGCGTTGGCGAAGGCGGGGGCGTCGGTGATGATCGGCGATGTTCTCGAAGACGAAGGTCGTGCCACCGCAGAGGCCGTTGGTTCGGGCGGAGTCAAAACCGGGTTCGTAAAGCTGGACGTCACCGACGACGCCAACTGGGAAGAGGCAGTCGCCGCCACCGCGGAGACTCTCGGCGGCTTCGACATCCTCGTCAACAACGCAGGCATCGAGATTTCCTCGCTGGTGGTTGACCTCGATCCGGGCGACATCCGCCGTATGTGTGAGGTCAACATCCTCGGCACGGCGCTCGGAACCAAACACGGACTGCGCAGCATGCGTCCGGGTGGCGTAGCCGGAACCGGCGGCTCCATCATCAACATCTCTTCAGTGGCCGCAACCATTCCGTTTCCCGGGATCAGTGGATACTCCGCGACCAAGTCCGCGGTCGATCGCTTCACCAGGGTTGCCGCCGCCGAGTCGGGCAAGCTCGGCTACGGAGTCCGGGTCAACTGCATCTACCCGGGCCTCGTCGCCACGGAGATGGGTCTCGGACTGGCTGCGGACATGGAGAAGCTCGGCCTGTGGCCCAGTGCCGAAGCGGCAGTCGGCGACGTCATCGGTCTCACCCCGCTCGGCCGCCTCGGTGAAGTGAACGACATGGCTGACGCCGTGGTGTTCTTGTCCTCCGACGCGGCACGATTCATCACCGGAATCGGCCTACCGGTCGACGGTGGCATGGGCATGTAACTCGCCATCCTCATTCGTACGTACACCCTCCTCACGTTTTCGAAAGGTTCCACGAACATGTCCGAAAAGAAGCCAGTCATCGTCTACGGCGTCTCCGGGTACACCGGCCGTCTGGTGTGTGAATACCTGCGCGAGTTCAACATCCCGTTCATCGCAGCCGGTCGCGACGCCGCTCGCATCCAAGAGGTCCTCGACAAGATCCCCGGTTTGGACACCGTCGATCACGAGGTCGTCGAGGTCGAGCACACCGTCGAGGCGCTCACTGAACTGTTCACCGGCGCACAGGTTGTCAGCAACATGGTCGGGCCGTTCATCAAGCTTGGCGGCACCGTCGTCGAGGCTGCGTTGAATGCCGGTTGCCACTACATGGACACCACCGGTGAGCAGGACTGGGTACTCGACGTCCAGGAGAAGTTCGGCGACAAGTACCAGGAGAAGGGTCTGCTTCTCTCGCCCGGTATCGCGCAGATGTACACCACCGGTGAGATCGCGGCCAACATCGCACTGGAAACGCCGGGTCTCGATACGCTCGACATTCTCGTGCTGTGGAAGGGATTTCCCACCTACGCCTCCACTCAGACGATCTTCACCATCCTCAAGGCGAACTGGTACTACCTCGAGCAGAACAAGTACGTGCAGTGGGCGCCCGGCCAGACTTTCGACGTCGTCGTTCCCGGCCAGCACGAAACTGCGCTTGCATTGCCGTGGGGCGGAACTTGCCACCCCGTGTGGTTCAAGAACGATCCGCGAGTTTCCAACGTCAAGGCTGCGGGCGGGGTGTTCGACCGCACCGTGATGGAAGGTGTTGTCGCGACACAGAAGATCGTGGAGGAGCAGATCAAGACCCTGCCCGCCGACGAGCAGGAAGCCGCCTTGGCCGAGATCGCCGGTTCGGTTCAGGCGGGTATGCCCCCTCGTGAAAATCCGCGCATCAACACCTCACTCGACTCCGTCTACGCGTCGGGACCGCTGGGTCGCTCGCACGTCGTGATCCACGGAAACTGCAACTACAAGCAGACGGGCCTCCTGCACGCTTATGCAGCGCATTCGTTGCTTCAGCAGGCGCCCAAGAGGACCGGGCTTGCCTCGGCCTGCCAGGCGTTCGGCCATCGCGAACTACTCGGCGCGCTGCGTAGTTTCGGGCTGGCTCTGGAGCCGGAAGTAACCATCAACGCCTAGCTCGTCGCCCTCGTCATCATGTTCACGGCTCCCGGCGTGCATCGCGCCGGGAGCCCCGCCCTGGAGGCTCCCCATGCGTTTGACCGACTATCTCGACAAGGGAGCCTCTCTTGGTTCCACCGCACCGTGTTTGACGATGGGGGAGCGCACTCTCTCCTACAGTGAGGTGCAACAGTTCAGCCGACGCTTCGCAGCTTCGCTCGCTGCTTCGGGCATCGCGGCGGGCGAGAAGGTCGCGATTCTGTCCGGCAATGACCCGATCTCGTTCTCCTGCGTATTCGGTATCAGTAGGGCTGGCGCGGTCTGGTGCCCGATTAACCCTCGCAACGAAGCTGCGGAAAACCGAGACCTGTTGGATCTGTTCGATTGTCGTGCTCTCTTCTTCCAGAAGTCCTATGCGCCGCTCGTCGACCAGATCAAGGACGCGCTTCCACAGTTGGTGACGCTCGTCTGTATCGACGGCGAATGGGATTCGGCACAGTCCCTCGAAAGCTGGCTCGGGGAAGAAGAACTCGACGCCGCGGCGCCCGGCGACGTCACCATGCTGGTCGGCACCGGTGGTACGACGGGCCGCCCCAAGGGCGTGATGTTGACCGGGCACAACATCGAGACGATGACCGCAATCACTTTGATGAGTTATCCATTCGAGGGGCGCCCGGTGTATCTGGCGTTGGCGCCGTTGACTCACGCCGCCGGTGTTTTGTGCTTCCCGATCATGGCCCTCGGCGGCGAAGTGGTGATCATGCCGAAGCCCGATCTCGGGTACTTCCTCGCGAACGTTCAGAAGCACAAGGTGACTCACACCTTCCTGCCGCCGACGCTCATCTACATGTTGCTCGAGCACGAGGACCTCGCGGTAACGGATCGTAGCTCGCTGCAGTGTTTCTGGTACGGCGCGGCACCGATCTCCCCGACCAGGCTAGAGGAGGCGATCGACAAGATCGGACCGGTCATGGCTCAGCTGTTCGGGCAGAGTGAAGCCCCCATGATGATCTCGACGATGTCACCGAAGGAGCATTTCGGCCCGGACGGCACTGTCGCAACGTCACGACTTTCGTCGGCGGGTCGACCTTCGCCGCTGGTGACCGTGGGGATCATGGATGACAAAGGCGCGCTGCTCGGACGTGGCGAGCGTGGTGAGGTGGTGATTCGCAGTTCATTGGTGATGGCGGGTTATTACAAGAACCCCGACGCAACCGCGGAAGCGTCAGCCCACGGCTGGCATCACACCGGCGACATCGGGTACCTGGACGAGGACAATTTCCTGTTCATCGTCGATCGTGCGAAGGACATGATCATCACCGGCGGTTTCAACGTCTATTCGGTCGAGGTGGAGCAGGCACTCATGGCGTATCCGGGGATTCAGGACTGCGGAGTGATCGGGTTGCCGGACGACAAGTGGGGCGAACGTGTTGTGGCAGTGGTGCAGCCACACCTCGGCGCAGACATCGACGGCGCCGAGGTGATGGCTTTCGTGAAGTCTCGCATCGGAAGTGTGAAGACTCCGAAGCAAGTCATCGTCTGGGACGATCTACCTCGCTCCAAGGTCGGCAAAGTTCTCAAGAACGAGATCAAGAGCGAGCTGACTGGCTGAATACCCCCGGAACGCCTATGTTTCACCGCGCGGAGTGCCTGTCGAAACCGACAGGCACTCCGCCTTCTTGTCACCGCGGCCGGTCGATTGCTCACGAATCGAGTACCGATCATCGGGAATCGTGTCTGTGAAGTTCGAATCGCGACCCGCATCGTCTCTGTGTCAGCCATCACAATGATGTGTTCGAATGAGTACGAGGTGAATCATGCGTCACGAAAGAACAGTCACCGAGCAACTTCCCCTTCCGGCCAGGACCGTCCGGAAGGTCATGCTCCGCTTCATGCCGGTCATCGGATTGGCATACATCGTCCTGTATCTCGACCGATTGAACATCGGCGTTGCAGCATTGACGATGAACAAAGAACTCGGAATATCGGCCTCGATGTTCGGGTTTGCGGCCGGAATCTATTTCTGGAGTTACACGATCTGCGAACCCCCCAGCAACTACATCCTCACAAAGGTCGGTGCGCGGCGCTGGATCACACGAATCATGATCACGTGGGGCGTGGTCACCATCGGAACCGCGTTCGTTCAGGGTGCCAGCGGATTGGTGGCAGCACGATTCCTGTTGGGTATTGCCGAAGCAGGCTTTTCGCCCGGCATGCTGTTCTTCGTCTCGAAGTGGTTCCCGAATCGGGATCGAGGCAAAGCAATGGCGTGGATCGTGACCTTCATCTGTATCTCCAGCCTGGGTACTCCGATCACCACACACCTGATGGCTATCGACGGCTTTCTCGGGCTTTCCGGATGGCGATGGGTATTCATTCTCACCGGCGTCCCCGCCGTGGTCATGGCGTTTGTGATCTACAAGGTTCTGCGGGACAAGCCTTCCGAGGCGGAGTTCCTCTCCGAGGAAGAACGCGGTTGGCTCGCCGATACGCTCGAGTCGGAGGCGCAAGAGCGCGAAGCGGTCGTCGGTAAGCACAGCTTCCTCCAGGGACTCGTGCACCCACGAGTACTGGTGTTGATCGCCGTGTTCATCTGTTTCACCTTCAGCCTCAACGGTTTCCAGATTTGGATGCCGCAGATTTACGCGCAATTCGGGATGAGCACCAATCAGATCGGATGGGTTGCCGCACTACCTGCACTGATTGCGATCGGACCGATGATCTGGTGGACGCGCCATTCGGACCGCGCCGGAGAGCGCCCCGTGCACTTCGCCATCGCCGCATCGGTCGCAGCACTCGGTTTTGCTATTGCTGCGCTGTTCTTCACCACACCGGTTGTCGCCATCTTCGGATTCTGCATCGCCGGGATCGGTCTCTACAGTTCGATGAGCATCTTCATCACCATGCCTTCGAGCTTCCTTACCGGCGCTGCCTTGGCGGCAGGTTTCGGTGTCATCAACGGAATGGGTAACCTCGGAGGCTATTTCGGTCCACAGGTCACCGGCTGGATCAAGGACGCGACCAACAGTTTCACACCGGCAATCGGGGTGTACTCCGCGGTGCTGGCGACGGCAGCATTGATCGTGCTGCTGCTCAAGGTGATCACCAGAAAGGCCGACAAGGCCAACGCCCAACTGACTCTGGATTACCGGGCGGAGCGCGACGCCGGAACCTTGGTTGCACCTGAGCAGGTTTGAGCCGAGTCTCGGCCCGGAAGATTCCCGATCAACGGGAATTCTTCATTCTTCAGGCGAGCATGCGCAGGACATCATCACTTATCAGGATCACAGTCGTCGACCGTGGTTTCGTCGGCAACGAACAAACGAGGACTTCGTGAGTAGATACTTCGGGCCTTTGCGCCAATTGGGTTTTGTGGTCAACGACATCGACAGTGCGCTGAAGCATTGGATCGACGTTGTCGGCGTTGGCCCCTTCTTCTTCGTGGAGGACCAACCGTTGAACGACTTCGTCTTCCGTGGCAAGTCGAGTGCGCCTCGATTCAGTGTGGCGCTCGCGCACAGCGGAAGCGTGCAGATCGAGCTGATTCAACAACACAACGATGAGCCGTCGGCATTTCGCGAGTTCGCCGATCGCGGGCTCGAAGGACTTCAACATGTTGCCTACTGGACAACGGATTTCGATCGATATATGGAGGAATCCAAGAACCGAGGGCTCGTCGAATTGCAGAGTGGTAGGTCCGGTAGTGGCGCTCCGGACGAGCGATTCGTGTACTACGAGGACGGCCCGTATCCGGGAACAGTCATCGAAATCTCGGAGGTCAGCGGAAGGAAGGGTGATCTGTTTCGCGCAGTCGAGGCTGCATCGAAGGAGTGGGACGGGTCGAATCCCATTCGCGACATGAGGAAGGTGCTGTAGTCGTGAGTAGGAAGGTAGCGATCGTCACTGGTGGCGCATCGGGGATCGGCCTGGCAACGTGCAAACGATTCGCCGACTTGGGTTGGAATGTCATCTCTGCCGACCTGTCGCATACATCCGGAGACACTGCGCCAGAACCAGATACACGGACAGTCGGCGTTCGAGTGGATGTCACCGATGAGGGGGATATCCGACGGCTTCGCGACGTCGCCGAAAAGCTGTTCGGTCGTGTCGACACGGTTGTGACCTCGGCGGGAACCGCGGACAACGCGCCGATCCGGCACACCACACCCGATCGATTCAGGCGAACCCTCGAGCTGAACCTCGTTTCCACGTTTGCGGTGGTCAGGGAGTTCGTGGATCTGCTCGCCGGAGATGGCGGCGGATCGGTGGTGACAATTGCCTCGGTTTCCGGCCTACGCGGCAGCGTAGACCGTGCCGCGTATTCCGCCTCGAAAGGTGGCGTGGTCGCGTTGACCACACAACTCGCGATCGAGCTCGCCGGCGAGGGGATCCGAGTCAATTGTGTTGCACCGGGTTCGACGCGGACACCGCTTGCAAGTCGGGCCCAGAGCCCTGAAATGCAGAGCGCCATCTTGCAGTCGATCCCGTTGAGCCGTTACGCGGAGCCGGCTGAGATTGCCGAAGTCGTGACCTTTGTCGCTGGTCCCGGCGCCGGTTTCGTGACGGGTCAGACGTGGACGGTCGACGGAGGTCAGTCGATGACAGCCGGTTGGAATCTTGCGAAGGAGCGACATGACTCTTGACGCAACGTCCAATACAACGGAGAAACCGGTAATCATCGGAGTGCACGTCAACGAGAACACCATGCGCGCACCCAATCCCCACATTCCGTGGACGCCCAGCGAAATAGCCGACACTGCTCGCGCTTGTGAGGATGCGGGGGCGTCGTTGATGCATTTTCACGGTCGAGCCGTGGACGGCGGCGTGGATCACTCGGCGGCGACCTACGGAGAGATCGTCGAGCGGGTTCGGGCGGTATCGAATCTGCTGCTTGCGCCGTCGATGGCCAATGTTCCCGGCTACACGATAGATGAGCGGCTGTCGAATCTTGCCCCGAACCAAAGTGATCCGAAACGACGTTCCGACTTCTTGGTCGTCGATATGGGCTGTGCGGCGATGGACTTGATCGATGCGACGACAGGCTTGTTCGCAACCGATTCCAGGGTCTTCGTCAACGACACTCGAACACAGATCGAGTTACTTTCGCGCGCTGGTGAATTGGGTCTGGTGCCGTATCAGACGTCATTCAACGTGAGTTGGACGCGCGCGATCTTCGCCCACGCAAGGGTGCGGAATCCGTCGTCACCATTGGTGATCGCTTTCATTCTCGGTGGTGACGAGTTTCCGGCTGCACATCCGGCGACAGCAGCAGGGCTACGTGCGCAACTGGACCTCCTGCCGACTGATCTTCCAGTGGAGTGGATCGTCTCGGCCTACCGAGGCAATGTTCTTGCAGCAGCGGAGGAGTCGATCAAGCGCGGGGGCCATGTAGCAATCGGTGCCGGTGACTACCACTACGAAGAACTGGGATACCCCTCCACACCTGATCTGGTCGCCGAAGTTGTTTCGATCGCTCGGCGGTACGGGCGTGAACCCGCAAGTCCTGATCAGGCACGTCGAATTCTAGGGGTGGATGTCCATGCGAGTAGTTGAAACCGAAGGTGCCGAACCTACTTTGGTTCATTCCTCTAACGGAAAGAGAGTGTGGATCATGGATTCGATTGCGTTTGCTTCCTCGGCTCAGGCCGGTGATGTGATCGTGACCGGATCACACGGAGGGACGAGTGCTGGAGAGTACGCCGTCGGGTTCGGGGTTCGTGTTGTGGTGTGCAATGACGCCGGCATAGGGAAGAACAAGGCAGGAATCGCAGGTTTGGCTGCGATCGACGCCCAGAAGATCGTCGGCATTGCAGTCGGACACGAGAGTTCGCGTATCGGAGATGGCAAGGACGTGTGGGAGTGCGGCATCGTGACGTATGCCAATCCGACTGCAGTCGCAGCGGGTGTGCGTGTGGGCAGCCGCGTTTCCGAAGAAGTGCTGGCACTGATAGAGAGGAGCGTCGACTGATGTTTCGGAACATTGTCGGTGTGGAGAACGGTAGACAGATTGTCGTCATGGACAGTATGTCGCAGATCGAACGGTCGGACCGCGACCGCATCGTCGTTGCGGCATCCAACGGCGGTCAAGAGTCAGGGCGGATGGCGATTGCGACGGGCTGTGCGTTGGCTGTGCTGAACGATGCCGGAATCGGCAAGGACAACGCGGGGATCATCGGAATCGTCCGCATGGGAGATTCGGGACTTGCCGGCGTAGCGGTCAGTCACGACTCTGCCGAGATCAGCAATGGAATGGATATGTGGCACAACGGAACTGTTTCGTATGTCAACGAGCCCGCAGCGGCGGCTGGGATACGGGTCGGTGACAACGTTCGCACGTGTGTGAGTGCGTTTGCGGTTCGCTTCCCTGTCGGCCCAATGTCGGCGTCCGAGAGTTCGTCATGATCGGCCATGTGGTCAACCGGCCCGAGGATGTAGTCCGCGAAGCGCTCGAAGGACTTCAGATCCTGCACCCGGAAATGCTCTCCTACCACCGAGATCCGTTGTTTGTGACTCGCGCGGTTGTCGCCCGAGACAAAGTTGTGTTGGTCTCAGGTGGCGGGGCCGGGCATGAGCCGTTACACGCGGAGTTCGTCGGATCCGGCATGTTGGACGCCGCAGTTCCTGGGTCGGTCTTCGCCAGTCCCACAGCCTTTCAGATCCGTGCTGCGGTCAATGCTGTCGAGACCGGACGGGGTGCACTTCTCATCGTGAAGAACTACACCGGAGACAAACTGAATTTCTCGATCGCGGCCGAGTTACTCGGAACTGAGCGGCAAGTGGAGATCGTGATGGTCGACGACGACCTCGCGACGACGACTGCAGACGAGGGTGGACCTGGACGTCGTGGTACCGCTGCGGTAATCGCCGTGGAGAAGATTTGTGGGGCGGCCGCGGAACGGCACTGGGCGCTTTCCGAGATCGCTGACCTGGGGCGCCGGGTGGTGGCGGCGTCGGCGACGTTGGGTGCAGCTTTCCGCTCGTGCACGGCTCCCGGACAGGATCGTCCGTCCTTCGAACTGGCGCCGGGGGAGATGGAGTTCGGCATCGGAATCCATGGCGAGCGTGGACGTGAGACGCGTCCGACGGTTCCTGCCGCCGAACTCGTGGCGCAGTTGTCGGAGCCGATCCTCGATGCTGTCGGGGTGGAGCGCGGGGATGGTGTGATAGCGATAGTGAATGGGCTAGGGGCAACCCATGGACTCGAATTATCGATTGCCACTGCAGAATTGAAGTCTTTCCTAGGGGATGCCGGTATCGGTTTGGATCGGGTGATTGCAGGTTCTTTCGTCACTGCATTGGATATGCACGGGCTCTCTATCACCCTTCTCCGTTCGACCGAGGAGTTTCTGGATCTTTGGGATGCAACGGTACGCACTCCCGCACTCGCTTGGTAACTCGAATATGCACTACTGAAAAGAGTTTCATGATGACAACGTTGAGCGTTGGGGACACTCGGGCGTGGATCGATCGATTTGCCGACGCCGCCGAAGATCAATTCGATTCCCTCACAGATTTGGACCGGCTTGTCGGAGACGGCGATTTCGGAATGAATCTGCGGACGGGCCTGCGAAGTGCGGTGCAACGACTTCGTTCCGACCCGCCGACCAGTCCTGGTGAAGTGTTCGCCCGTACGTCGGATGCGTTTCTCGGCATCGGTGGGACAAGCGGACCACTTCTCGGTCTGTGGTTCGGCCGGATCGGAGCAGTCTCTGGAGTTGAAGTGACCGCAACAGACTTGGCTTCTGCCCTAGGTACGGCGACAGCTGCGGTGCAGCGTCTCGGCAATGCCCAGGTGGGTCACAAGACCATGGTCGACGCCATGGTCCCCGCAACCAGCGCATTGACCGAGGCGGCAGTCAGCGGGGCAACCTTGTCTGCTGCCTTGAGCTCTGCGGCCACGGCTGCGAGGCTCGGCGCCGAATCGACTCGCGCGATGCTCGCCCGCCGCGGACGCGCGACCTACGTGGGAGAACACGCCAGGGGCGTCGAGGACCCTGGGGCATCGGCGATTGCCATGTTCTTCGCCGCATCCAGCTACAAGAGCGTTCCGGCATGAGCGATCTGCGAGACAAGGTCATCGTCACAGTTGCCCCGACGGGTGGCTTCCTCACTGTTGCCGACAATCCGTTCATTCCGACTCAGCCTGAGCAGATTGCGGCGGATGTGGCACGCTGCCACAGCGCTGGAGCCAGCGTGGCAGCACTTCATGCTCGACGACCGGACGATCAAGCGACCTGTGATGCCGCAATCTATCGGCGGATGAATACGCTTGTCCGCCAAAGCTGCGACATCGTGATCAACAACTCGACCGGCGGCGGAGTCAACGGTGACATGGTGAGTGTTCGCAGTGACGGAACGCGCGTCGTGGACTGGGACGCGAGGCTGCAGGGCCTGCATGGCGGAGCAGACACATGCACGCTCGATGCCATCACGGCCTATGTGACATCACCGGTCGGTGAGGTACTGATGGACACGCCGCCCAGTCGTGCCGCCGAACTGGCAGCGTCAATGCGCGAACTAGGAATCAAACCTGAATGGGAGGCCTTCAGCCCGTCACATCTGCTCCAGGAGATACGTACGTTGACCGAAGAGCAGCCTGGCCCGCACCTCGTCAATCTTGTACTGGGACTCGATCGAACTTTTCAGAATGCGATGCCGTACTCCCCGCAGATCTTGCAGCAGATGGTGGAACACCTACCGGAGAAATCGGTCTTCTCCGTGAGCATCAGCGGGCCAGATCAACTGCGTGGTCTGACTCATGCACTCGTGCTCGGTGGGCACGTGCGCGTGGGAATCGAAGACTATCCGTTTCTCGCGAATGGGGAGCCGGCCGAGAACGTTCGTTTGGTGGAGAACATCGTCGACATCGTCCAGCGACTCGGAATGCAGCCTGCAACACCTGGGGAGGCAAGGGCAATCCTTGGTTTGGAGGGTTCGGATGAGTAGAACACCGACGAGTAGAACACTTCGCTCGCAGGATTGGTTCGGAGGCAATGATCTCAATGCATTCATCCACCGCTCGTGGATGAAGAACCAGGGTATCCCTGATCGGATGTTCGACGGCCGACCGGTTATCGGTATCTGCAACACGTATTCCGAGCTCACGCCGTGCAACGCTCACTTCAGAGATCTGGCCGAGCAGGTGCGACTGGGTGTCATCGAAGCGGGCGGATTTCCAGTTGAGTTTCCGGTGATGTCATTGGGTGAGACGATCATCCGCCCCACCACGATGCTCTATCGGAACCTCGTCAGCATGGACGTGGAGGAGTCGATTCGAGCCAATCCGATCGACGGCGTCGTACTGCTCTGCGGCTGCGACAAAACCACCCCGGCACTGGTAATGGGCGCAGCCAGTTGTGACCTTCCCACCATTGTCGTATCCGGTGGGCCCATGTTGAACGGCCGCCATCAAGGTAAAACTGTCGGATCTGGAACCTCGGTGTTCGAGATGAGTGAAGCAGTGCGAGCGGGGTGCATGAGCGAATGTGAGTTCAGAGCAGCGGAATCGGCGATGTCTCGATCGCCTGGTCACTGCAACACTATGGGCACCGCGTCGACGATGGCTTCGATTGTCGAGACTTTGGGCCTCACGCTGCCCGGTAATGCTGCGATCCCGGCAGTGGATTCACGGCGACGTGTACTTGCACGCGACAGCGGCGTGAGAATCGTGGAGATGGTCGTCGAGAACCTGACGATGTCTTCGGTCGTCGACCGAAATTCATTCGAGAATGCGATCAAGGTGAACACGGCTATCGGTGGGTCCACCAACGCTGTGGTGCACTTGCTTGCCATCGCCGGGAGGCTGGAAATTCCCCTCGAACTCAGCGATTTCGGGGAGCAGAGTCGTGACGTTCCCCTGCTGGTCAACCTCATGCCTTCGGGTACCTATTTGATGGAAGATTTCTTCTACGCAGGCGGACTGCCCGCGGTGATCGCCGAGCTCGGAGACATCCTCCATCTGGATGCCGCCACGGTTACCGGAAAGACTCTCGGTGAGAACAACTCCGGCGAAACGATTTGGGATGACGACGTAATTCGTAGCACGGCGGCACCGTTGCTGGAGCAAGCCGGCATAGCGGTATTGACCGGCAATCTCGCGCCGAACGGTGCAGTGATCAAGCCGTCTGCGGCGTCGCCCGAGTTGCTCAGCCACGTGGGTCGTGCGGTCGTGTTTCACGGAATGGACGACTTCTCGGCGCGCGTCGACTCGCCGGATCTCGACATCGAAGCCGACGACGTCATCGTCCTCACCGGTGCTGGGCCGAAGGGGTTTCCGGGTATGCCAGAGGTAGGTAATCTGCCACTCCCTCGAAGGCTGCTCGAGCAGGGTGTGCGAGACATGGTCAGGATCTCGGATGCGCGAATGAGCGGAACAGCCTTCGGCACAGTCGTTTTGCACGTTGCGCCTGAAGCGGGAGCCGGTGGGCCTCTCGGCGCGGTCAGGGATGGTGATTTGATCGAGTTGGATGTTGCTCGTGGAGTCTTGCGTGTACTCGTCGACGACGACGAGCTGGCCAGGCGTCTCGAGGCGTTGCCGCCACGCGTACAAAAGAGTACGAGTGGGTATCAACGACTGTTCGTGGATCATGTGATGCAGGCCGACCGCGGAGTCGATTTCGATTTCCTGGTGGGCAGGCGTGGAACGGAGGTACACGGTGACAATCACTGAGCGTGTCGGCCGAGTCGTGGTCGTGACCGGTGCAGGGTCGGGACTCGGCCGCGCAATGACCAGAGGTCTACTCGATGCAGGACACCACGTTGTATTGGCTGGTCGAAACAGCGTGAGCTTGGAAGCGACAGGTGGGGGTCACGAGCGTGCAGTGGTAATTCCCGCTGATGTGTCCTCGCCCGAATCGGTTCATCGGTTGTTCACATCCGTGACTGAGCGTTTCGGCAGACTCGATGTGCTTGTCAACAACGCAGGGACATTCGGGCCGTCGGGGAGTGTGGACGAGATCGATCCTGAAGCGTGGAACGCGACAGTCGCAGCCAATCTCACCGGCGTATTCCTTTGTGCGCGTGAAGCGATTCGTATCATGAAAACACAGGATCCGAGAGGAGGCCGGATCATCAACAACGGGTCGCTCTCCGCTCACACGCCCCGGCCCGACAGTGCCGCCTACACCGCGACCAAACACGGTGTGTCAGGTTTGACGAAGTCGATCTCTCTCGACGGCCGAGAATTCGACATCTGTTGCAGTCAAATCGACATCGGCAATGCGGCAACTGACATGACAGCCGGAATCGGCCACTCGGCACGACAAGCTGACGGCACCACCAGGCCCGAGCCGACATTCGACCCTCGTCATGTCGCGAACACCGTTGTGCAACTGATAGATCTACCACTCGACGTGAATGTCCCGACTTTGACGATCATGGCAAACCGGATGCCGTACGTCGGGCGCGGTTGACGGCGTCAGCGTCGTTGTAGGACAGGGCGGACGACGGACTGGGCACTCGAGAGATCACGTGAGATGGCGATTGCCGTCGTCCGCACCGCCGCGTCGATACGGGTCAGATTTATTCGGCCTGCCATACCGGAAATGGAGATGGCGCCGAGGACGTCTTCGTCCGGGCCGAATATTGGTGCTGCGGCGCCGACGATCCGGGGAAATGCTTCCTGGCGGTCGAAGGCGACACCACGCTTGCGAACACGATCCAGTTCTCGGTGGAAGAGTTCGGGGTCGGTGATGGTGTTCTCGGTGTGTGCTTCGAGGACAGTGGGCATCGTGAAATCCCGAGAGTTGGTGAACGCCAATACTGCTTTGCCGGAACAACTTGCGTGTGCAGGCCACCGACCACCGATTTGCTGCGGAAGGCGTGGTCCGTCGTCGCCACGGAAGACATCAAGGTAAACCACGTCGAAACCGTCCAATACAGCGAGTCCCACGTTGTGTCCCGTTGCTTCACGCAAGGCCGAAAGGTGGCGCCGGGCTGCTTCGCGGAGGTTTCGCTGCCGTGGAACAGATTCGCCGATCTCGAACAGGAGGAGACCCAAGCGGTAGTTGGTTCCTTGCCGTTCGAGCAACCCGACTCGGACGAGATCGTCGACCATGCGATACACCGTTGTTTTGGCCATGCCTGTCCGTCGAACAAGCGCGGCTGCGCTGAGAACGCCTGAGCTGTCACGAAAAGTCTTCAGGATCTCGGTGGAACGACCAATTGCGGAAACCTCGCCATCGGCCCGATGAATGGGACTCACCGAACTATTCTGTCTGCCTGATGCGCGATTGTCGAGGGGCAATCGCGCATCAGATCACGCAGGTCTTCCGGTGATGGGATCGCCGGATATCGTCACGACTCGCACACCACGTCTTCGGCGGGCAGTGAGCCGTCGAGCAGGTACGAGTTGACGGCGGCGTTTGCGCAAGTATTCGCGTAGCCCGGGAACACCGCATGAGTGCGGCCTGGAACTGTCACGAGCCGTGAACCTTTCATCGCTTCATGCATGCCGAGGCCTTCGTCGTACGTCGTGCGGGTGTCACCGGTTGCCTGGATCTGCAATGCCGGAACGTTGTTGTCAATGTCGATCCGCTTCGGGGCCTCACTGCGCCAGAACGCGCAGGGCATGATCGTGTTGTGCGTGCCGGCGAAGATCGGCTGATCACCACGGTGCTCCTCCAACTTGTTGCGATACCACGCGGGATCGCTCGGCATCGACACGTCTCCGCAGACAATGGCGATTGTTCCGGCATAGTCCGGGCCGGTCCCCAATTCGGTCTGGAACCACGCCTGCATCAGTCCCGTCAGCTGGGGATGGATGTCCTCGACGGTCTTGCCTGCGGCGAGTTCGCGCAACTGAACCAATACCTGCGCGAATGCCTCGCTTTCCTTTTCGGTGTCCCCGGTTCCGTTGACGTACATCAGGAATGGAAGGACGTGATCGTCGACGGCGTAGTCACCGATCTGAATCGGAGTGGTGGCAGCGTCCGAGATCAGCTTCTCGATGAGGGCGCGAACTTCGGCGGGCGTCGATCCGAGTGCATAGGTGGAATTGCGTTCTGCTGCCCACTGTGAGAATCCGTCGATCGCTTTCTCATTGGCCGGGCCCATGTCCTGGAACATCTCGTATCCGTATTTCTTCGGGTCCGGTGCGCTGTCGAGAACCACACGGTCGATCCTGTCTGGGAACATTTGCGCATAGGTCGCACCAAGATATGTGCCGTACGACCACCCGAAGTACGACGCCTTCTCCTGGTCGAGGGCGCCACGAATCACGTCGAGGTCGCGGGCGATGTTCTGAGTATTGATGTGCGGCAGATAGTCCGGGTACTTGTCCCAGCATGTGTCAGCGGCCTCGCGTGCGAGCGCAACACTTTCGTTCCACCCTTCCTCTGTGGTACCCGGTGAACGCATCCATGTCATCTGCTCGACGCCGCAGTCGATCGGCGTGCTCTTGCCGAGTCCTCGGGTGTCCATGCCGATGACGTCGTATGCCGCTGCGACTTCCGGTGTCATCCCGGCATTCAGAATCTCGGGCAATCCCAGACCGCGGCCACCCGGGCCACCAGGGTTGGTGAGCAAGATCCCGCGTCGCTGTGCAGGGTCGGTGGACGCGACCCGCGAGATCGCCACTTCGATCGTCTTGCCGTCAGGTGCGGAATAGTCCAAAGGTACTGTGACCATGGCGCAGTCACTTGCCGTCGATGTTCCGGTGTCTGTGGCGCATGGCCCCCATTCGACATCCTGGTCGTAGAACGCGCTGAGATTCGATTGTGGATCTTCCTGCGGAGCAGCAGGATCCGAGCACGCCGCCAGTGCAGGTACTGCGAGTGCGGCAGCGGCGATTGTGGTAGCCAGCCACTTTCGTGGTCGAGGCGTGCGTGATCTGGGCATGATGGATCCAGTCATTGTCGTGTCGTGTCCTTGTTTCGAGCCCATTTTCGGGCAGCGTTGATCACCCCACTTCCGATGTGGGGATTCAGTGGCGGAGTTTCAGGGTCGAGACTGGCGGGCAGCGAACTCGGCCGCTACAGCCTTCGCGAATCTTTCCTGGGTCGGGGTTCTTCGATCTGCTTGGTGCTCGCGCAGCACCGCTACCAACCGGGTGGGTGAAGGGCGTTCCGGTGCGGCCTGTTCAGGAAGCACTCTCTCGGTGAAATCGCAGAACTGAATGGCAAGGGCCGCAATCGTGTCGGCGTCCGCCGGAGCGTCGGTGAGGGCGTACATGCGAGTAATCAATTCGATTGCCTGCTTGCGGTTCGGCTTCGCCAACGCCCGGCGGTGTGCGCTCAGGAGTGAATCGCAGACTTCGGGATCACCCCCGGAGACGGTGAGCGCGAGAATCAGGAGTTCGCGCTCGTTGTCGATCCACGCTGTCGGTGCACCGGCAACGACATACTGTGCGAGCACTTCCGAAAACGCGTCGGGTAGTTCGGGATCGGCGTTGCGGCGTAGCGACTCGATGTGAGCACGTTGAACCGCGATCTGTTCGGCCTTGGCTGCCAGTTCCTTGTCGAGTGCGTCGAGTGCGGACCGGGTGTCGTGAGCGTCGCCGTCGAGCAGTTCGGCGATCTTGGCAACTGGAATCCCCAGATCGCGCAGGCGGCGGATGCGGCTCAGTCGTGCCAGGTCCACCGCCCGGTACATGCGGTAGCCGTTGGGTTGGCGTTGTGGTTCTTCGAGAAGCCCGTTCGAGTGGTAGTAGCGCACGGATCTGACGGTGGTGCCGGCCAGATTCGCCAGCTCGCCGATGGTCATCATCGCCTCGCCCTCCCGTTTGTCGATTCGGATTTCGTCTGTGGAAACCATTCTCCAACCCTGACGCGGCGTCAGGGTCAAGGTGCGCGCCGGAGAACGTGACCGTTGACACGTTAAGGACATAGCCTTAATCTGGATTTTGTCCGTTACGACATCGTCGATTCCGAGGAAGTGCCTTGATGGCTACCCTTTTGCCTGCGGCAACGATCTTTCCGATCCCCACCGATCCGCTTGCTGCCTATGGTCCACTTGTCGCTCGCCGGAATCCCGAGTCCGTAGTTCCGGCGCCGTACGAACACTTTGCGGTCAAGGCGGTCACGCCGACGATCGGAGCGGAAATCTCCGGTATTCGACTCGGTGGGGACCTGTCTGATGCCGTGATTGCGGAACTTCGCCGCGCTCTCCTCGAATGGAAAGTCCTCTTCTTTCGGGATCAGGACCTCGGCCGAGCAGAACATCGAGCTTTTGCCGAGCGTTGGGGCGATCTCGAACAGCATCCGTTCTTCAAGTACACGCAGCCAGGGCAGACGGACGTCGATGTCACGACGCTGGCCAAGGATGCGATGGTCGGCGGCGTCGAGAACAACTGGCACAACGACGTGACGTGGCACGAGTTTCCTTCATTTGCCGCCGTACTTCGTGCAGTCGAGGTGCCAGAGGTGGGTGGTGACACGTTGTGGGCTGACGCCGCTGCTGCCTACGATCTTCTTCCGGAAGACGTCAGGAAGCGTATCGACCCGCTTGTTGCAGAACATGATTGGATCAACTCGTTCGGTAGGTCGATGCCGGCGGATGCGGTCGAGATGTTGCGTCCGAAGTTCCCCGCGGTGCAGCATCCGGTGGTTCGGGTCATTCCGGAAAGCGGCAGGCGGGTGTTGTTCGTCAACATGACCTTCACGCAACGGATCTTGGGTGTATCCGAAGAGGAATCGAACGAACTTCTCACGATGCTGTATCGCCACGTCAATCGTCCGGAATTCCAGGTCCGACTGAAGTGGGAGCCGAATACTGTTGCCTTCTGGGACAATCGGACCTGCCAGCATTACGCGGCCAGTGACTACTTCCCGGCTCGTCGTGTGATGGATCGAATCTCGATTGTCGGCGATCGGCCCGTGGGCGTCGGGGGCTGATACGGCGCTCAGCGCTTCACGATGTCTACTACGAATAGTAGTAACGCACCTCACATAGTTTTTCGACGCCTTGTCGATATGATTTCGACAAGGCGTCGATAAAAGTCGGCGTGACTCGCACCGACGACTTTGGAGCTTCCCGAATGTTCCTCGCCCTGCGTGAACTGTGGTTTGCGCGAAACCGATTCCTCTTGATGGGCGCCGTGGTTGCCCTCATCTCGATCTTGATGGTGATCCTGTCCGGCCTCTCGTCCGGCCTGGTCAATGATGGTGTGTCCGCTTTGCAACGGACACCGATCCAGGCATTCGCCTTCGCTCCGGACACGAAGGCAGACTCTGCCTTTTCACGGTCGGTCGTCACCGAAGAGCAGGCGCAGGCATGGCGCGCGCAACCGGATGTCCAAGACGCCGAACTGTTCGGAAACATGATCGTCAATGCAAAAACTCGCAGTGGCACGCCTGTCGATCTCACGCTCTTCGGTATCGAACCTGGCTCCTTCCTCGAGCCCGTCACCGCCGACGGGAGGGGACTGCAAGCCGACACGGACATCATCGTCAGCTCTACCTTCCGTGATGATGGTGTTGCGATCGGTGACACGGTGATACTCGATCGACTCGGTACGGAGCTGACAGTTGTCGGATTCACCGAAGACAAGCGCACTTTCGGGCACGTCGACGTCGCCTACCTGCCCCTGCGTACCTGGCAGGAGGTTCACGCCGGTGCCAAGATCGGCGAAACCGCCAACGCCAGTGCGTATTCCGAAGCGAGTGTTGTCGCGATTCGCGGGCTGGACGATACACTGCCGAACCTCGCATCGGGCGATGCGGCGGCGGGAACGTCCGCAAAGACGCTCGAGGAATCTTTCGACTCCTCACCGGGCTTCTCCGCGGAAATGATGACAATGTCGATGATCAAGGCGTTTCTGTACGCGATCTCCGCACTGGTCGTCGGCGCATTCTTCAGTATCTGGACAGTTCAGCGTGGTCGCGAACTCGCAGTGTTGCGTGCGATGGGAGCCTCCACCGGCTTTCTGCTTCGCGACGGCATGGCACAGGCACTGGTAGTGCTGCTTGGTTCCATCGGCATCGGTGTGTTGCTGGGCTTGGGGCTCGGCTCGGGACTCGAAGGCGGTGGGATGCCGTTCGCTCTGGAGTCCGGCCCTGTCGTCAACGGCGCAGTGCTCTTGGCGGTACTCGGGCTGATCGGCGCAGCCGTTTCCATCGTCCGCGTTACGCGTGTCAACCCGCTCACCGCATTGGGGGAAAACCGATGACCACAGTCGAAAAAACCACTACCGGACTGGTATTGACCGCTGTCAGTCTTCGATTCGGTGACGGTGACTCCACAGTGCTCGCCCTCGACAACGTGGACCTCGAGGTCACGGGCGGCGAACTCGTGGCGATCGTCGGACCGTCAGGGGCTGGAAAGTCGAGCTTGCTCGCTGTGGCAGGCGGACTCGGTCGGCCGTCGAGTGGAACGATTGTCATCGACGGCGTCGACGTGTCGGCGATGCCGGCCCGTGCATTGGCCAAACTTCGACGAGACAAGGTCGGCTTCGTCTTTCAATCCGGCAATCTGATTCCAGCGCTGACGGCGCGCGATCAGCTTCGGCTGATTCCCAAGCTCACGGGGCGGCCTGGTCGCGATCCCGAGGAATTGCTCGACTCGGTCGGTATGAGCCACCGTGCGGATCGTCGACCTGGTCAACTCTCCGGCGGTGAACGACAGCGCGTCGGTATCGCTCGGGCATTGATGAGCAATCCCTCGCTACTGCTCGTCGACGAGCCGACGGCTGCTCTCGACCGAAAACGTAGCCATGAGGTGGTTGAACTGCTCTCGCGCGAAACTCACGAGGCCGGCGTCGCTACGATCATGGTGACCCACGATCACGACGTGCTCGGGCACTGCGACCGCATCCTCGAAATGGTTGACGGTCGATTGCGTCAGAGCGAGTAAGCCCGCAAGGGGACTGGAGGAGATTCGGTGCCGAGGATCGATGCCCCCACTGTGGTCGAGCATCGTGCTGCTCAGCGGCGTGCCCTCCTCGACGCTGCACACACTCTTCTGTCCGAGACCCCGGACCGGCCGCCGGGGCTCGGTGAGGTGGCAGCGAAGGCCGGGCTCGCCAGGTCGAGTGCCTACCACTACTTCCGGTCCCGAGAAGATCTCCTCAGTGCCGTCGTCGAAGATATGTTCCCGCGCTGGAACGACAAGATCGTCGAGGCGATGGCAGGCGCAGACGATCCGATATGGGCTTACGTCGAAGCGAACCTCCAACTGGTAGCCGACGGGGAGCATGCGATAGTCGGAGCGCTGGCGACGCTGACCCCGCAAACGTTTCGGGATTCGCGGATCATGGAAATGCACGACAGTCTTGTGCTCCCGCTTGTCGAGGCCCTTCGCCTTCGTGGCGTGTCGGACCCGAAGCTCACCGCCAAGTTGATCAACTCGCTGGTGCATACGGGTACTGAACTGATCGAATCCGGTTGCAGCATGGACGAAGTCAGGTCCGCCGTGCGTGAGGTCCTCGCGTGACGGGCAGCCTCAGGCCGTAAGCAGATCCATCCGAAGGTACTCGGTGATGCGGAGCAGTCTCGGGGGTTGGGACACATCTGAGGAAAGTGCTTGAAATGCTTCGTCTTTCGCGACGAGGCGCGGGGCGCCGAGGCTCACCTCCGTCTCGTCGACCGACAGTCGAGCGCTCCCCGCTTTCAAGACGTTCTGCACCCAGTCCGAGCCTGATCCGTACACCAGAATGAAGACGTAGCCACCCTCGACCGGATAGGCGTCGAGAGGTGTCCGGTAGGTCGTGCCGGATGTGCGTCCGACGTGTGTCAGTACCGGCCATTTCCCGCTCGAGATCGCGCGAGGATTGAACACTCGCTTGTTGACGTGTCCCCACCATCTCGGCATCGGCATTGCGGTCTCCCTTCGCGAGCGCCTTACGAACGTAAGGCTGGCTTACACCTGTAAGGGTGACTTACGGATGTAAGGTTGTCAACGTATTCGTTCCTCGGAGGGGAGTCTGTGTGTCACGGCAGCCGCGACAGTCGCTGAACAGGACTCGCGTAATCGAGGGTGCGATCCGCGTTGCCGACGCGGGTGGTGTCGAGGCCGTCACGATGCGACGGGTGGCCCAGGAGTTGGGCATCGAGGCGATGTCGCTCTACCACCACGTGCCCAACAAAGATGCGATTCTCGACGGCCTCGTCGATGCGGTCTTCGAGGCGATCGACCTACCCGACGGCGAGTGTGCGGATTGGCGAGATGCAATCCGTGGACGCGCCTTTTCCGCTCGCACAGTCCTGTCGCAGCACCGTTGGGCTCTCGGTCTGCTGGATTCGCGACGCAACCCTGGCTCGGCGACCCTGCGTCATCTCGACGCTGTGCTCGGAGTCCTCCGGAAGGCCGGGTTCACGCTGCCGATGGCCGCCCACGGAGCCTCGCTGATCGACAGTTACATCGGCGGATATGTTCTCCAGGAGGCGAATCTGCCGATCAGCGGGCCCGTCGACGTCGAAGAAGTTGCGAGTGACATCCTCGAGCGCCTTCCGGCTGAAGAGTTGCCCTTCCTTCACGAGATGATCGTCGATCACGGTCTGAGTCCGGCTTACGACCACACGAGTGAGTTCGCCTACGGTCTCGATCTCATCCTCGATGCGCTGGAGGCGCGCCGATGCTAGCGCCGAACCGGCACGTGCTTGGTGACTATCCGGTGGATCAGGCGAGCAGCGGTCCGGGCAGTGCGATTGTCGATGTCGAGGCTCGGGTTCAGTTCGGCGATATCGAGAACCGCGAGCCTTCCGCTGGATGTGACTCGATCACATACGTATTGGATTGTTTCCAGGCTGACGCCGTAGGCCGCGGGTGCGCTGACGCCCGGCGCCACGGCGGCGGGAAGCACGTCGAGGTCGATGGTCAGGTAGACCAGATCGACGTCGTCGAGGAAGTCTGCGAGGAACTGATCCACGACGCCTCGACTGATCACTCCGCATTCTTCGTCGAGCAGATAGCGAACGCCAAGGCGGTGAGCCGTGTCGAACAGAGCAGTGGTGTTGCTCGGTTGGCTGATTCCGATCACGCTGTACTGATGTGAGGTGCCTGCCGCGGCTTCGTCCTCGGCGATCTGACGAAAGGGCGTGCCGGAACTGGGGATCGGGTCGCCACGAAGGTCGAAGTGCGCATCCAAGTTGAGGATTCCGAGTTTGGCTCCGGCGGTTCGCAACTCGGAGCCCGCGACGCCGAGATATGTACCGTAGGCGATTTCGTGTCCTCCCCCGAGAACCACGGGGAAGTGTCCCGAATCGAGCGCGGCACTGACGGCGTTCCCGAGTGCGGCCTGACCGGCCTCGAGTTCTTCACCCGACACGGCAACGGTTCCCGCGTCCTGAATCTGCAGTGGTTCGGCCAGCGCCATGGAGGCCAACCCCGCTCGCAATGCGTCCGGGCCATCCGCGGCGCCGCGGCGGCCGTTGTTGCGGCGGACTCCTTCGTCGCTGGAGAATCCGATCAGAACACAGTCGCCGGGAGCTGTTTCGGCTGAATACGGTTGCACGGCATCATGCCACCGCAGATGCTCGGCAGTGGTGCCGTCCGAGCGCCCGGTCCACGGCTTGGGTTCGATGTCGACTGCGATCTGATTTGCCACGACGGCCTCCCGGTGAGTGTATTTCAGTAGCTTGTGGCGAGTGCGCCGTTTTTCCAGACCTCGCGCACCAGTGGCACGCCCGGGCGGTAGGCGAGGTGGAGGTACGACGGTGCATCGAGCGCGATGGCGTCGGCACGTGTTCCGAGAGAAAGGGTTCCGACGTCGGTGCGCTGCAGCGCCCGAGCGCCACCTGCAGTGGCTGCCCAGACTGCCTCAGCGGGCGTCATGTGCATGTCTCGCACCGCAATTGCGATGCAGAACGGAAGGCTCGTGGTGTAACAGGTACCGGGATTGCAGTCGGCGCCCAGAGCTACGGTGACTCCGGCGTCGAGCAGTGCGCGTGCGTCGGGGTACTTGTTGCGGGTGGAGAAGTCGGCGCCGGGCAACAGTGTTGCGACGGTGGAACTCTGAGCCAGGGCGTCGATGTCCTCGGCGGTGACGTACGTGACGTGGTCGACGGACGCTGCTCCCATCTCGACGGCGAGCTGAACTCCTGGCCCTTCGCCGAGCTGATTGCCGTGGACGCGGGGGATCAGTCCGGCGGCTACGCCTGCGCTCAGGACTGCATGAGCCTGTTCGCGGTTGAATGCTCCTCGCTCGCAGAAGACATCGATCCACTTTGCGTGTGGCGCACAGGCAGGGATCATCTCGTCGCACGCCATGGCGACGTAATCATCGGCGCGGCCGGCATATTCGGGTGGTGGAACATGGGCGGCCAGCAGTGTGACCTCGTCGGTGAACTGTCCGGCGATCAGTGCGCTGCGTAGTTCGCTCTCGGTGTTCTGCCCGTACCCGGTCTTGCATTCGACGGTTGTGCTGCCCGAGCGCAGGGATTCGTCGAGTAGGCGCCGAACATTGGCCTGCAATTGCTCGTCGGTGGCCGAGCGCGTCGCTTCGATGGTGTTGCGAATGCCGCCGGCGGCGTACTTCTCGCCCGCCATGCGAGCTGCGAATTCCTCGGCCCGCTCGCCACCGAACACCAGGTGCGAGTGACTCTCCACGAAACCGGGGAGCAGGGCCCGACCGCCGATATCCTGACCGATATCGGCAGCCGGGGCGTCGGCGGAATCGCCGACCCAAGCAACAACGCCGTCGTCGAAAACGATTGCCGCGTCGTGTCGTACGCCGAGCTTGCCCTCACCCAGAGTCGGGTCATTGGTGACGAGGGTTCCGATGTTGGTCAGAACTGTGGTTCGAGAACCATTCGTGGTCAATGTCATTCCTAACTCAGGGTGAGGTGGTGGAGCTGTTTCAGTTCTCGGTCATCGGGATACGGACGCCGCGCGTGGCCGCCGTGTCGATGGCGTGGTCGTATCCTGCATCCGCATGCCGGATGACGCCCATCCCAGGATCGTTGGTGAGAACCGCTTCGAGCTTCTTGGCTGCGAGTTCGGTGCCGTCGGCGATGCACACCTGTCCCGCGTGGATGGAGCGCCCCATACCGACGCCGCCGCCTTGGTGAAGTGAAACCCACGAAGCGCCGGACGCGGTGTTGACCAGGGCGTTGAGCAGCGGCCAGTCGGCGATCGCGTCGGACCCGTCGATCATCGATTCGGTTTCGCGGTACGGCGATGCGACCGATCCCGAGTCGAGGTGATCGCGGCCGATGGCGATCGGCGCGGACAGTTCGCCCGAGGCGACCATCTCGTTGAACTTGAGGCCCGCGAGGTGGCGCTCACCGTATCCGAGCCAGCAGATGCGGGCCGGAAGGCCCTCGAAGGCAACCTTTTCGCCTGCCATTGTGATCCAGCGACGCAGGTGCTCGTTCTCGGGAAAGAGCTCGAGGATGGCCTTGTCGGTGGCCTCGATGTCCTTGGGATCACCGGAGAGAGCTGCCCAGCGGAAGGGGCCGAGGCCTTCTTCGAAGAGCGGGCGGATGTAGGCCGGAACGAATCCTGGGAAGTCGAAGGCGCGGTCGTAGCCGGCCTTGCGGGCCTCGTCACGGATGGAGTTGCCGTAGTCGAACACCTCGGCGCCGGCGTCCATGAATCCGACCATGGCCTTGACGTGCGCGGCCATCGCGTTGCGGGAATCTTCGGTGAACTTCTGCGGATCCTTCTCCGACATGATCTTCATGTCGGGGAAGTCGATCCCGATCGGCAGGTAGGCGAGGGGATCGTGCGCCGAGGTCTGGTCGGTCACGATGTCGATGGGGGCCTTCATCTCCAGCAGCGCCGGGAAGATCTCTGCCGCATTGCCTTCGAGGCCGATGGAGAGCGGCTTCTTGGCGTCGCGTGCCGCTGTCGCCAGTTCGAGCGCGTGCTCGATGCTGTCGGCCTTGGTGTCGAGGTACTTGTGGGCGATACGACGGTCGATGCGGGTGATGTCGCAGTCGACGCAGATCGCGACGCCGTCGTTCATGGTGACGGCGAGAGGCTGGGCGCCGCCCATTCCGCCGAGACCCGCAGTGAGCGTGATCGTTCCGGCGAGCGATCCGTTGTAGCGCTTCTTCGCAATGGCGCCGAAGGTCTCGTAGGTGCCCTGCAGGATTCCCTGGGTGCCGATGTAAATCCAGGAGCCTGCGGTCATCTGGCCGTACATGGTCAGGCCGAGGTCTTCGAGGCGGCGGAACTCTTCCCAGTTCGCCCAGTCACCGACGAGGTTGGAGTTGGCGATCAGCACTCGCGGTGCCCACTCGTTGGTGCGGAAGACACCGACCGGCTTGCCGGACTGCACCAGCATGGTCTCGTCGTTCTTCAGCGTCTTCAGTGTGGCGACCATGGCGTCGAATGCCGCCCAACTACGTGCTGCGCGACCGGTTCCGCCGTAGACGACGAGGCTGTCCGGGTGCTCGGCAACATCGGGGTCGAGGTTGTTCATGAGCATGCGCAGGGCGCCCTCCTGCTGCCAACCGAGCGTCGTGAGCTCGGGGCCGCGGGGAGCACGGACGGGGCGCGGCTCGTGGCCGGGGGTGCTGATTTCCATGGTGTTCTCCTTGCTTAACTGAAGTTCGAAAGATGTTGGGGGATCAGACGCGAGAGTCGGTCATCGCGGTGTGATCGGGGTAGATCATCGACGAAGGTGGATTGCTGGTGCGTTTGGCGAGCGGGTAATAGATCAGCCCGGTGAACACGATGCCGACGATCCAGGAGATGTCGGCGCCGCCGAGCATGTCCGTGACAGGGCCGGTGTACATCTTCTGGGCGAGGAACGGGATCTGGGCGAGAACGCCGGCGGCGTAGCAAGCCAATGCCGTGAAGTTCCATGCTCCGTATCGACCGTTGACGTCGTAGAGCGCCGGAATGTCGATGCGCTCCTTGGAGATCAGGTAGTAGTCGATCAGATTGATCGCACTCCACGGCGTGAACACCATCAGCAACACCAGGACGAAGTTCTTGAAGTTGTCCAGGAAGTCGGCGCTGGCGGCGATCGCGATCAACACCGAGACAGCGGTGAAACCGAGAATGTAGAGGGTACGGGCGGTGCTCGAGATTCGTGACTGGCCGTTGAAGGCTGTGACGGTGGTCAGGATCGACATGAATCCGCCGTACGCGTTGAGCACGTTCACCGTCAGCTTGCCGACCAGGATGACGAAGTAGATCAGGAAGGCGATGGCAGCGGGTCCGGCCAGATCTCCCATGAAGCCGACCTGGTTACCCAGGAACGCGTCGCCGGCGCAGGCCGCGACGAGGGCGCCGAAGGTCATGGACCACTGTGATCCGATGACGCTACCGAGGAACGTCGACCAGAAGGTAGTGCTCTCGGAGGTGCTGCGCGGCAGGTAACGCGAGTAGTCGGCGACGTACGGGCCGAACGTGAGCTGCCAACCGGCGCCCAGCGAGATCGCGAGCAGGAAGGTGACGATGTCGAAGCCCTTGATACCGACGTACGAGGCGACGTCGTACTCGAGGAACAGTCGAACGGCCAGGTAGGAGAATCCGACGATGCCCACGACGGTGGCGATCCTGCCGACGATGTGGATCAGCTTGTAGCCGGTGACCGCGACGAATGCGGTGAGGAGACCGAAGACGACGATGCCGACGGTGGGGCTGTCGATGTGCAGGATCTTGTTGACGGCTTGGCCGGCCAACACGGTGCCGGTGGCAGCGAAGCCGAGGTACATCAGGATGACGAGAACTAGCGGTACGACGGCTCCCTTGACGCCGAACTGGGCGCGACTCGAGATCATCTGGGGGAGGCCCATGCGCGGGCCCTGTGCGGAGTGAAGCGCCATGACAGCGCCACCGAAGATGTTGCCGATCAGAAGTCCGACGATTGCCCAGATGGCGTCCGCGCCGAATACGACGGCGAGAGCACCGTCGACGATTGCCGTGATCTGCATGTTGGCGCCGAACCAGAGAGTGAACTGGCTGCGCGGGGTGCCGTGTCGTTCTGCATCCGGGACGACGTCGATAGTGCGTCGTTCCGGAGTGAGGATGACCTCGGCCGGTCCATCGTGAGTCATAGGCCTGTCTTTCTGCTGCGAGCCCGTCGAGCGACGGAATCGACGTCGGGGTATTGCCCACCTTCTTCGTGCTTGGTGCTTTGCGCCTGGTGCTCTGTGCGCTGGGTCACTGTCACTGCGGATAAATGTATATGCCTGTATATACAGGCGTCAATACCTGAAACCCGATTTCGCGTAAATGCTGTGTAACACCGCTCGAGAATCAGAAACCCTTACCAGGGTTGAGGATTCCGAGTGGATCGAACGCGGCCTTGATCGATCGGTGCAGTTGCATGCTGTCCTCACCGAGCTCGAGAGAGAGCCAGCGACGCTTCAGAACGCCGACGCCGTGCTCTCCGGTCAGAGTTCCGCCGAGTTCGAGAGCACGCCGGAAGACCTCGTCCGCGGCGGTCCACACGGCTTCGGGGACCGAGCCGTCGGCAGTGCGGTCGAAGACGAAGGTCGGATGGACGTTGCCGTCACCCGCGTGCGCGACGGTCATGATCTTGACCGAGTGCTCGGCGGCAGCCCGGTCGATACTTTCGAGCATGTCGGGCAGTTTCGACCGCGGGACCCCGACGTCTTCCACCAGACATTGCCCGAGTCGTTCGGATGCAGGATAGGCAAGTCGGCGAATCTCGAGTAGCTGTGCGGCTTCTGCTGCGTCCTGTGAGACGGCGACAAAATCGGCGCCGGCCTGCTCGAAGTGCTTCTGCATCGCCGCGGCTGCTGCGTCGGCGTCGACCCCATCGGCCTGTGCGATCAGCATCGCGGCGGTGTTGTCTTCCAACCCGATTCGTTTCCAGTCGTCGACTGCGCGAAGGGTTGCTCGATCGATCAGCTCCAGCAGGCTCGGCCCGATCCCGTCGCGAACGACCGCGGCAACCGCGTCCGCTGCGGAGCGGAGAGAATCGAAACTGCCGACGACGGTGACCGGTGCTCTCTTGGGCTTGGGCTGCAACTTGAGCGTGGCACTCGTGACGACTCCGAGTGTTCCTTCCGAACCGACGAGAAGACTGGTCAAGTCGTATCCCGCAACACCTTTGACGGTCCTTCGGCCTGTCCGCACGATCCGACCGTCGGCGAGCACAACCTCGAGACCCAGGACTGAATCGCGGGTGACGCCGTACTTCACGCAACGCAGCCCACCGGCGTTGGTGGCGATGTTTCCGCCGATCGTGGAGATCTCGAAGCTGCTCGGATCGGGGGCGTACATCAGCCCGTACTCGTCTGCTGCTCGACTGATGTCAGCGTTGATCACCCCGGCTTCCACGACAGCCAGCTGATCGTCCGGATTGACCTCGAGAATCGAGCGCATGCGAGTGGTCGAGATGACCAGGCAGCCCTCGACGGCTGCCCCGCCACCCGCCAAACCGGTTCCCGCACCACGGGTTACCACCGGGACACGGTGAGCAGTAGCCCATTTCAGAGCCTCGGAAATGTCGGCCGCAGTTTCAGCGAGCATGACGGCTGCCGGATGGCCGGGTTCGGCGAGATGGGCCTCGTCGCGACGGTACGAGTCCATTACCGCCGGGTCGGTGATCAGGCGACTCGAACCGATCGACCGAGCGAGTTCGTGGACGGACATTCTTTTCTCCAGTCGGTCAAAGGTTTTGTGCGAGAGCGTCCACAGCTGAGATCACGGCGTCTTCTGCGTCCCGCTCGCCGACGGTGACCCGCACCCCCTCGCCAGGGAACATCCGGACCGAGACACCCTGGGCGACGCAAGCCGCTTCTAGTGCAGAAGCTCTCTCGCCGAGAGGGATCCACACGAAGTTCGCTCCGCTGGGGACGGACTCGACGCCGCGCAGAGCCAATTGCTCACGTAGGTGAGCGCGACCCTGCGTCACCGTTTCGACTATCGAATCGGTGTGCGCCGGATCGGTCAACGCTGCGCAGGCCGCGGCCTCGGCAACGGCGCTGAGCCCGAAGGGCGGTGCCGCGCTGGAAAGATCCGCTGCGATCGCCGGATTGGTGATGGCATAGCCGGCCCGAAGGCCGGCCAATCCGTAAGCCTTGGAGAAGGTTCGGAATACGACGATGTTGGGAAAGGCTCGAAGCAGGTCGACGCCGTCGACATCGCTGGTCGCGAACTCCCGGTAAGCCTCGTCCAGAAGGATGAGGACGTCACTCGGGATCGAGCGGGCGAACGAGACGAACTCGGCGGTCGAGAACTCGCTTCCGGTCGGATTGTTGGGGTTGCAGACGAGTACCGCGCGGGTCTGCGGAGTCACGGCTGCCGCCATTGCACTCAGATCGTGCCGATGTTCGGAATCGAGTGCGACGGGTACACCGCTCGCCCCGGCGATTCCGATCAGAATCGGGTACGCCTCGTAGCTGCGCCACGGGTAGACGACTTCGGTGCCCGGGCCCGTGTATGCGGTCAATACCTGCTGGAGCAGTGCCAACGACCCGGCGCCGACCAATACCTGGTCGTCGCCGACGCCCAGGCGGTCGCTCAACCGGGCGATCAGCGTGTCGCCGAACAGCGACGGATACAAGTGCGAGTGTGAGGCCGCGAGATTGACGGCCTCGAGAATTGCCGCCGAGGGTGCAACCGTCGACTCGTTGCTCGACGCCCGCCACCGAACCTGCTCGAGGCCGGCGGCTTTGGAGTATCGAGGGAGTGCTTCGATTTCGGGTCGGGGGCGAGGCCGCAGCGCTCCGGGCGCGCTCATGCCAGGGCGCCGATCGCGTTCTCCGCGGCCGCAACGAGTGCACCGGATGCCGCCAAGTCCACCGCGGCCTCGATCTCGGGGGACAGGAAGCGATCGGTGCCCGGCCCCTGCACCTTCTCGCGCAGGGTCCGAAGGACGGCTCCGGTGGCTGGTGAGGGCTCGAGTGGGGATCGCAAATCGATTCCTCGTGCTGCAGTGAGTATCTCGATCGCGAGAACTCGGGTGAGACCGTCGATGGACCGGCGGAGCTTACGTGCACCCGACCATCCCATGGAGACGTGATCTTCCTGCATGGCCGAGGAGGGAATCGAATCGACGCTGGCGGGGCTCGCGAGTCGCTTGAGTTCGGACACGACGGCAGCTTGTGTGTACTGCGCGATCATCAGTCCGCTGTCGACTCCGGGGTCGTCGGCAAGGAAGGGAGTCAGACCGTGGTTGCGCGCAACATCGAGGAAGCGGTCGGTTCGGCGTTCGCTGATACCCGCGACATCCGCGGTCACGATGGCGAGGAAGTCCAAGACGTAAGCCACGGGAGCTCCGTGGAAGTTACCGTTGGATCGAACCCGTCCGTCGAGGGTGACAACGGGATTGTCGACAGCACTGGCCAATTCGCGCCCGGCGACGAGGCGGGCGTGATCGACGGTGTCGCGTGCGCCGCCGGCGACCTGCGGTGCGCACCGCAGTGAGTACGCGTCTTGAACCCTGGTGCAGTCAGGGCCCGCATGGCTGGCGACGATCGGGGAATCGGCAAGCAGACGCACCATGTTCGACGCGGCCGCGCCCTGGCCGGGATGGGGGCGAAGCGTTTGGAGGTCCGCGGCGAACACCTGATCTGTGCCGAGCAAGCCCTCGACGCTCATGGCGGCAGCGATGTCGGCCAACTTGAGCAGATGATCGAGATCGGTGATCGCAAGGGCCAGTTGGCCGAGCATCCCGTCGGTACCGTTGATCAGTGCGAGGCCTTCTTTCTCGGCCAGAACCACCGGTTCGAGGCCATGGGCAGCCAATGCCGTTGCCGCATCGGTGAGTTCACCGTCGGCGGTGCGGACGGAACCTTCGCCGATGATTGCCATCGCCACATGAGCCAGTGGTGCCAGATCTCCCGAGCATCCGAGGCTGCCGTATTCGTGCACCACCGGGGTGATGCCTGCGGTGAGTAGGTCGGCGTACGCGTGTGCGACCACGGGGCGCACTCCGGTCCGTCCGGTGGCGAGCGTCGACAGGCGCAGAAGCATCAAGGCCCGGATCACTTCGCGTTCGACTTCCGGTCCCGAACCTGCCGCGTGTGAGCGGATCAGGCTGCGCTGCAACTGCGTCCGCAGATGCGCCGGAATGTGCCGGGTGGCAAGTGCGCCGAATCCGGTGGAAACCCCGTAGACCGGCGTGGGATCTGCGGCCAGGGCCTCGATGCGTGCACGACTTTCGGCGATCGCGGTCAGTGATTCCGCGGTCAATGCGACGCCGTAACCGTTGCGCGCGACGTCGACGACGTCGGCGATGGTGACAGCCCCGATTCCGACCTCAATGGTTCGGGTGGCTGTATGGGTGGCAGGGGTGGCGTTCATGGGACTCCAATGATGATGCGGTGGTGATTCAGCAAGTCTTGTATACGAGACTCTAGTCTTGAATATGAGACGAAAACAAGGCCCGAAAAGTACGGAACGGAGAAATTGGCTACATGTCTGCGGTCGGGGTCTCCACCATTCGATCTCCGAGATCGGCGGAGAACTCGGCGCTGACGGCGCGCACTCGGTCGGCGATCAGGGCACTCTCCTCGGCCGATTTGGAGCCGGAGAGGAAGGTGACGCCGAGAGCTGCGACCGGACGACCGTCCCGCGTGATCACGGGGCTGGCGATGCAATTGATTCCGGATGTCGTCGCATTCTCTTCGACCGCATATCCGCTCTCACGTGCTGCGGCGAGCAGTTCTCGCAGTTCGGCGAGCGTCGACGGTCCCGTTCCGGTCCGCGTCGGCCAGGTGTATCCCTCGTAGAGCGCGCTGATCTGTTCCACGTCCAGACGGCTCAGAATCGCGCGTCCGACTGCGGTGAGATGCGCTGGAAGGCGAGTCCCGATTTCGGTCACCAATCGCACGCCCGGCTTCAGTGGTTCACGTTTGTCGAGGTAGATGACGTCAGACCCCTGTAGTACCGCGAGATGAGACGTCTCATCCGTCGACTGAGTGAGTGCCAGCATGAATCGTTGGCCCTCACGGTGAAGTGGGCCTGAGCGCATGTACGACGCACCGACTTCGAACGCCGAGACACCCAGGGTCCAGGCGCGTTGATCAGCCCAGTACGAGACGAACCGTCGATCCCGCATGACATTGAGGAGATGATGCGTCGTACTCTTCGGCAGCTCGAGGGCGCTCGAGATTTCGGCCGTCGCCAGCGGCACACCCCGGCGGGCCAGGAGATCGAGCACGTCGAGCACGCGCTCAGCAGATTTCACGCGACTCGTCGTCATGTGGGGTGTGTCCTTACGAGTAGGTAGGAAATCCGGAGCGGGGAACCACATTGTCTCGGATACGAGACTGAATCGCCAAGTGCTCGGGGTGGTCAGGGAGCCTGGCTGCCGAGTTCCGCGGACAACCGGGCGCAGTGCTCCACCAAGACGCGACCGTGGCTGGCGCAGACCTCGTCCGTCAGACGGAATGTCGGGCCGACGACGCTGAGCGCTCCGGCTATCTGACCGACTGCGTTGTAGATCGGCGCGGCAACTCCGGTCGAGTGATCCTCGATGGTGTCGTGCGCAATGGCGTACCCGCTCTCACCTACCTTGCCGCTCAACACTGCGCCGACGGCGGTGCCGTCCAGGGGAACGCTCTGTCCCACCCACCCCATGTGGCGGATCGCGTGCGTGCCCTCGATCTGATCGAGATACAGCGCAGTGTCTTTCGGTCCCATCGTCGACAGGTAGGTCGATTCCCTCGTGGTTTCGGCGATGGCCTTCATCGCGGGCCGGGCTCTCGGCAACAGTTGATTGTCACCGAGAGCGCGAGCTCCGATTTGCAGTAGCCGCGGGCCGACGCGATAGACGTTGTCCTCGCCGCGAACGACGAACTCGGTTTGTTCGAGGCTTCTGATCAGGCGAAGGGCGGTACTGGTTGCCAGATCGGTTGCCTTGGCGGCGTCGCCGAGCGTCAATCCGCCGTGCTCGACGATCGCACCGAGAAGTTCGAACGTGCGATTCGCGCTGCGGGTCACGTCGCCGGGGGCCATGTCCTACTCCAAGTGCCGAGGGATGTCTGCGCTGAATCTATCGCGAGCCCGGCAGTACCTCACCGTGGTGCTCGTCCAGCAGGGGACTGCGGCGGACATCGGGGCGTTGGCTCTCACCGAACACGACGGGTTGTCGTACGTAGGAGATCTTTCCTGCTACCGGGTGCTCGAACGATTCGACGACTCCGCGATACTCGGCCTGTGCGGAGGTGAGTGCCTGCTGGACGTCCCAGATCTCCGAGCCGGCGAGGCCCGCGTCGCCGAGAATGCCGACCACGTCGGCGACGGTCTTTCCGGCAGCCCAGTTTTCGATCTCCTTGCGCAGTGCCGGCTCGTTCTCGGTCCGGGCGGTGTCGTCGGCAAATCGAGGATCTGCGATCAGGTCGATGCGATTCATCGTCTGCGCCAATTTCTCGAAGCCGGATTGGCTCGCAACCGCGAGGACAAAGAGTCCGTCGTCGGCCCGATAGGTGTCGAATGGTGTCGACACCGGATGACGGTTACCGACGCGTGGGGGAGTGAGCCCGGTGGATTGCAGTTGGCTGTGTGCTGTCGGCAGCATGGCGAGCATGCTGTCGAACATCGCGACGTCCAGATGCTGCCCGAGTCCGGTCGCCCGTGCACTCAGCAGGGCGGTACTGATTCCCCAGGCGGCGAACAGCCCGGCGACCAGGTCTCCGAACGACTCACCCAACCGTGTCGGCCCGGATTCCTCCGAACCGGTGATGCTCATGATTCCCGAAAGAGCCTGGACTACAAGGTCGTAGGCGGCGGCGCCGGACATGGGACCGTCCTGTCCGAAACCGGAGATGGACGCGTACACGATCCGCGGATTGCGAGCCCGCGCAGCCTCGTAGTCGATTCCCAGGCGCTTGGTGACGCCAGGGCGAAAGTTTTCCACGACGACGTCGGCGGTCTCGATGAGCGTCAGCAGCGCCTCACGGTCCTCGTCGTCCTTGAGGTTGAGTGCCACCGAACGCTTGCCACGATTGAGCACGTTGAAGTAGATGCTCTCGCCGTCGCGGAACGGGCCGAGGTGCCGAGAGTCTTCACCGTGTTCGGATTCGATCTTGACGACGTCCGCACCGGCGTCGGAAAGCAGTGCGGTGCAGTAGGGTCCGGCGAGGACGCGCGAGAGGTCGATGACCCGGATGCCGTCGAGTGGGGGAAGTGCAGACATGTCCGTGCCTTTCAGAAATCGGTGGAACGCGGCGACGGAGCATTGCCGGCAATGGTGAGCAATTGGATCTGCGAGGTGCCCTCGAAGATGCGGAGAATGCGGCAATCGCGGTACAGGCGTTCGATTTCCGATTCGCGCATGAAACCTGCGCCGCCATGGATCTGTACGGTTTGATCGACGATCGAGAAGCAGGCCTCGGTGGCGACGTACTTCGAAATCGATGCGGCGCGGCGGATGTCCTGACCGGCATCCTTGACGTCGGCGGCCCAGTCTGCGGTGACGCGTGATGCGACCAGTTGCGCGTCGCAGCCACCGAGGAGTAGCTGGATTGCCTGGAAGTCGAAGATCGGCGTGCCGAACTGCTTTCGCTCCGTTGCGTACTCGCGTCCCAGTTCCCAAGCGCGCAAAGCGATGCCGTTTGCCATTGCCGCTACGTCGATGCGTGCTCGGTTCAGGGCGGTCAAGGCGATGTTGCCGCCGCGACCTTCGGTGCCGATCACCGAGTCGAGCGGCAGCACGACGTCGTCGAGGTAGACGGTGTATGTCGGAGCCGAACGAATTCCCATCTTGTCCTGCGGCTCCGAGTAACTGATTCCCGGAGTGCCCTTGGGGACGACGAAGGCGGTAATGCCGCGGAATCCTGCGCTCGGGTCCGTCTTGGCGAAGAGCACGACCAGGTCGGCTTCCTTCGCGTTGGAGATGTACGTCTTGGATCCGGAGAGATGCCAGCCGTCGTCCTCGCGTCGAGCGACGGTACGCATCGAGGCGATGTCGGAGCCGGCGTCGGGTTCGGTGAGTGCAAATCCGGCCAGCAGTTCGCCCGACGCGAGCTGGGGCAACCAGCGGTGCTTCTGCTCTTCGGAACCGCCGACGAGAATCGGCTCGAGGCCCAGGTAGTGCGCGGTGTAAATCGATGCCAGTGCGGCGTCGGTGCGTGCAACTTCTTCGATGGCGACCAGTTGGGTTCGTGTCGACAGGCCCAGACCGCCGAATTCCTCCGGCACGGAAATGCCCATGAGGTCCTGCTGTCCGAGGCGCTTGACCAGCTGCGCCGGGAACTCTTTGGATTCGTCGCGTGCGGCTGCTCCGGGTTGGATCTCGGCGTTGGCGAAGGCTCGGACGGTGCTGCGGAACTCAGCGAGATCAACGCTGTCGATGTCGTGCGCGGTCTGGGTGGTCACGGGGGGCTCCTTCGAAGCGAGGTAGTTCACGAATTTCATCTAATGGAATCTAATTGCCACTAGTTGGCACGACTGACTATGGCTGAGGGTGGCGAATTTGTCCAGGGGTGGAGCTGTTGTGTCGCGGCTCACGTTCTGCAATGATCAACTTGTCTAAACCTGTATAGACAAGTTGATCGCGGATCGAACCCACTACAAGTCGGAAGCAGCGTGGCTTTCGGCGGAAGGTGCTGACATGAGCCTCGTTTCAGTCGACACGACACCGGACTCCGAGAATGTGAGGAGGGTGTGCAGTAGGTATTTCGAGGGCTTGTCGGCTGATCGATACGCGGCGCTCGCCGAAGACCGCAAGCTTGCGATGGTCGCCGCGCACATGGATCTTTCGCGCCGACGGGGACACAACTCGTCGATCTCGAGACTCGCGCCGGCCGGGGAGCTGGGGGACGGGCCGGCAATTCAATACGTCGGCGACGACATGCCGCAGCTCGTCGAAGCGGTTCTGGCGACACTTGCCCGCGCGCGCATGGAGCCGGAATTCGTGGTGCACCCAGTGCTTCGCACAGTCGTGCAACCGGCGCACAGCACTGAAGACACCCGGGTCGGGGAGCGTGCCGAATCATGGATCCACATAGGACTACCCGCACATTGTTCGGACGCGCAGGCGCAGGTGATCGCTGATGACGTCGCCGGAATCCTCGACCGTATCGCGCGTGCCTTCCGCGATACCTCGCCCCTGCGGGATCTCGTCGACGAGGCGCGCGGGCAACTGGCCTCGGGCGGTCACGCCGAAGAAGCTGACTTCCTCCAGTGGTGCAGTGCCGGAAACTTCAGTGTCGTCGGCGGTGCGCGAACAATCGACAGGCACGAGCCGTACACCCTCGGCGTGCTCCCCGATCCAACCGGCTCTTCGGATTCGAAGGCGGTGCCCCTCGCGATCGGAGTGGTGTACCTCGGGCAAGGGTTCGGTGGATCCGCATACGCCACAGAGATCGACGTGTCAGTCGGTGACCGTGAATACCGATTCATCGGGTCCTTCACCTCGACCGGACTTGTCGCAGACGTCAGGCGGACCCCGCTCGTGCGAGGGCGCGTCGCAGACATCTTCGACGCCTCCGGATCCACCGTGGATTCGTTTGTCGGACAATCGATGCTGGCGGTGATTCAGTCGATTCCGATCACAGTCCTCTTTGCCGCCGACCCGGCCCGAATTGCGGACGCACTGGACGAACTCACTTCTGTGGACGGCCGCACGTCGTTCCATCTGTTCCTGCAACCCGTGGGATGCTCTCCGACGACGGGGCAAGACCAGGAGCTGTCGGCTTTGCTGTTCGTTCCGCGCGAGAAATTCAGTACGACGATCAGAACAACGGCCGAGTCGGTACTCGCCGAGGCGCTTGGTGCCCGCACCATCGAGTTCTCCAGTCGAGTATCGGAATCTCCCTTGGCTGTCGTGCATTTCACGGCCACAGTCGGCGGCGGCGCGAACTTTGCATCGGCGCGACAAGCGCGGGAGATTCGGGATCTCGTCGTCGACGCGTGCCTGACGTGGGACGAGCGATTCGTTCTGGATGCTTCGCACTACGACGAGCAGCGCAGGCGTGCTCAGTTCGCCGAGCAAGTTCCGGTGGCATACAAGCAGGATTTCGACGCCGTCCGCGCCGCCGAGGACATGGCGGTATTCGACGGCCTCGAACTCGGAGAGGTGAGCCCACGGTTGGCCCGATCTGTCGACGGACCCGGTACTCACCGACTCGGGCTGTACGTATCGGGTGACCCGCTCTCGCTGGGCGAGGTGCTGCCCGTATTGCAGAGCCTGGGGGTCGACGTGGTCGACGAGCGTCCGTACGAGCTCGTCTCGGCAGGCTCGGAACAGTCCTGGATCTACGAGTTCACGCTCGACTATCCGAGTGCGCCGGTCGAAGGCTTCGACAACTTTGCCGCGCGGTTCGCGGCGACGTTTGCCGCGGTTCGAAACGGCTCCGCCGAGCCGGACTCGTTCAACGAACTTGTCGCGATCGCCGGACTCGGTTGGAAACAAGTAGTGGTGCTGCGGGCATACGCGGAGTTCTTGCAGCAAGCAGGATTTCCGTACAGCACCAGTCGCGTCGCCGAGGTACTTGCCGATCATCCCGAGATCGCCGCCGGTCTGTGCGAATTGTTCGAGAGCCGTTTCGATCCCGACGTCGTAGACGGAGATCGAGGTGCGCGTGCAGCAGCGGAGGTGGAAACAGCCGTGGCACAAGTGCAAGGACTCGACGCCGATCGGATCCTGCGCGCGTTGTCCGAGCTGGTCCGTAACACGTTGCGTACCAACTACTTCGTTTATGGCACCGAATCGCTCGGCGCACTCTCGTTGAAGTTCGATTCGGAGAAGCTGTCCGTATTGCCCTTCCCTCGACCGAAGTTCGAGATATTCGTGTACTCACCCGATGTAGCAGGTGTGCACCTTCGCTTCGGTACGGTTGCCCGCGGCGGCTTGCGCTGGTCGGATCGGAAAGAGGACTTCCGCACCGAGGTCCTGGGATTGGTGAAGGCGCAGGCAGTCAAGAACGCGGTCATCGTGCCTGTCGGTGCGAAGGGCGGATTTGTCGTCAAACGCCCGCCGGTTCCAGGACAGGGTGTAGACGCGGACCGAGAAGCCACGTTGGTGGCCGGGATCGAGTGCTACCGATCCTTCATTCGCGGACTACTCGATCTGACCGACAACGTCGACAAACAGAGCGGCGCCGTTGTCGCGGCGCGAAGGGTCGTTCGCCACGACGGGGACGACACTTATCTTGTTGTCGCCGCGGACAAGGGCACTGCAAAGTTTTCCGACATCGCGAACGACGTTGCCGCGCAGTACGGATTCTGGCTCGGCGACGCCTTCGCATCCGGCGGATCGGTCGGCTACGACCACAAAGCCATGGGTATCACGGCGAAGGGCGCCTGGGAGAGTGTCAAGCGGCACTTCCGGGAATTCGGCGTCGATACCCAGCACGACGACTTCACCGCGGTGGGGATCGGAGACATGAGTGGTGACGTCTTCGGCAACGGTATGTTGTGCAGCAAGCACATTCGTCTCATCGCGGCGTTCGATCATCGGCACGTGTTCGTCGACCCGAACCCGTCACCTGAGCGCTCGTACGACGAGCGATCACGTCTCTTCTCGCTCCCACGATCGTCGTGGGCCGACTACGACCCGACCTTGATCAGTGCGGGTGGCGGAGTGTGGGAACGCTCGGCGAAGCGCGTTCCGATCAGTGACGAGATGCGACAGGCACTGGGTCTCGACGCCGACGTCACCGAACTGACTCCACCGCAACTGGTTCGGGCGATTCTGCGGTCCCCGGCAGATCTCTTGTGGAACGGCGGCATCGGAACGTACGTCAAGGCCTCCGGTGAGTCCGACCTCGAAGTCGGCGACAAGAGTAATGACGCGGTTCGGGTGAACGGCAACGAAGTGCGTGCACGTGTGATCGGTGAAGGAGGCAACCTCGGCCTCACCCAAGCAGGACGGATCGAATACGCGCGTATCGGCGGACGGATCAATACAGACGCCCTCGACAATTCCGCGGGAGTCGATTGCTCCGATCACGAGGTGAACATCAAGATCCTTCTCGACTCCCTGATCAGCTCAGGCGTCGTCGCGGACTCACATCGCGACGCACTGCTCGAATCGTTGACCGATCAGGTCGCCGAACTCGTTCTTGCAGACAACCGTTCACAGAACGAACTGATGGGCACCACGCGTGCGGATGCGGGGGCAATGATCGGCGTGCACGGCAGAGTGATTTCGAACCTCGAATCTCGCGGAATCGTCGACCGCGTCATCGAAGGGTTTCCGACCCAGAAGCAGTTCGCCGCGGCCGAGAAGACGGGAACGGGGCTGACGTCGCCGGAACTCGCCACACTGATGGCCCACGTCAAACTTGATCTGAAATCCACGCTGTTGGCTGGAAGCTCGATCGACAACCAGATCTACCGCAAGGCGCTGGTGAACTACTTTCCGGAGGGCGTTCGAGATGCAGGGGGCGACGCTCTCGACCGGCACCCATTGCGGCGCGAGATCGTCGCGACCGTGCTGACGAACAACGTCATCGATCGGGGCGGCATCACCTATGCGTATCGGCTCGGTGAAGAGGTCGGCGCTGATCCGGAAGACGCGGTACGTGCCTTCACCGTGGTTTCCGAGGCGTTCGGACTGTGGAAGTTGTGGCACGACATCAGCAAAGCCTCGATCTCGACCGCCGTATCCGACGAGTTGATCCTGCTCACCAGGCGACTGCTCGACCGGGCGTCACGGTGGATGCTGACGCGTCGGCCGCAACCGCTGGCCGTCGGGGCCGAGATCAGCAGATTCGGTGATCGCATCGCGGAGGCGTCGACCGAGCTCGATGACTGGCTGGTAGGCGCAGATCAGCGGAACCTGGCTGCGCGAACGGTCCTCATCACGGACAAGGGCGCGCCGGAGAACCTGGTCAGGCGAGTGGAGATCTTGCTCGATCAGTTCGGACTGCTCGATGTGGTGGAGATCGCTGACCTCGCCGATCGCACTATCTCGGAGACCGGTGAACTCTACTTCCGGCTCGGTGAGCATGTTGGGCTCGTCCCGATGCTCAATCGAGTGTCGGCATTGAGCAAGGACGGAAAATGGAACGCATTGGCGAGGTTGTCGCTGCGGGACGAGTTGTACTCGACGGTGCGGGCCTTGACCCTCGACGTCTTGGCCGACGCGGAAGCGGGTGACTCGACAGCGGAAAAACTCTCCAGGTGGGAAGAAAGGAATGCGTCGAGAATCGAGAGGTCGACTCTCGCGCTCGCCGAGATCGAGGCATCGGGGCAACACGATCTTGCTGCGCTTTCGGTTGCGACGAGCCAATTGCGGCGCATGGTGGGCTAGGCCCGGCGCGGACGCCCGCGGATTGATCGGAAAGGTGCGCGAGACGGATAGACTTCGAAGGCCGACCGGGAGAACCGACTCGGTGGTTTTCGACGAACGGGTGGTGGCGATGGCGATTGCTGAAGTGGACGCAGAACTCGCCGTGCTGTTCAACGAGGCAGGCGGCGAGTCCGCCCCTGCGTACGAACGGGTGAAGAACCTCGTGGTCTCGCAGATCAATTCGGGGCGGTGGACCGAAGGCGATCAGCTGCCTTCGGAAAATCAACTGGTCAGTGCGCTTGGGTTGTCACGTATGACGATCAACCGAGCGCTTCGTGAACTCACCAGCGACGGTCTGATCGTGCGGATGATGGGGGTCGGTACTTTTGTCGCCGCCACGAAGACCGCGTCCCCGCTGTTCGAAGTAAAGAACATCGCCGACGAGATTCAGCGCCGCGGCCACCGTCATCGAACCGAGGTCGTGTTCGTTCGTGAGGAAGAAACCGACCACGGGCAGACGTTCCTTCGTGAATCGGTGGGCAAACGGGTGTTCCATTCGCTGATGGTGCACTTCGAGGACGAAACCCCGATTCAGGTGGAAGACCGGTTCGTGAATCCGAACGAGGCGCCCGACTATCTGCGCCAGGACTTCACCGCGATCACCCCCAACAACTACTTGAGTGACGTTGCGCCTCTGGTTCGCGGCGAGCACGTCGTGGAAGCAGTGTTAGGGAGCCCGGACGAATGCGAGCTGCTCCGCATCGATCGAGGGGAACCGTGTCTGTTGATTCGCCGCCGCACCTGGTCGGCCAACGGGTTGGTCAGTGCGGCGCGCTTGATCCACCCCGGTTCACGCAATCGCTTGGAAGGAACCTTCGAGCGCTGATCGTTTCGAGTGGCGAGTCCTGAACGCAGGCTCGTCCGATCGCACCATTTTCGGGGTCGAGTTCGGTGCAATCGACCAGGACGTGACTGCGAGCACACTGAGATCATGGGTGGACGGTTATTGCTTCCGCAACCTCACTTCCCGACGAGTGAGACCTGAGCGGATCGCAGCAACGCTGTCTACGCCACTGGCTTCCATGATCGAAGGAGTTCGACCTGTGACCGAATTGCCCAAGGACCTACTTGTCGCCCCGAAGTGGCAGGAACGCCTCGACGAACTGGCAGCCAAGCATTCGGTACCTGGCGCGCAGGTCGGTGTGATCGCGCTGGGCGAAGACGGTGCAGCGGATATCCGTGTCATCACCACCGGAGTGACGAGCCTGAACACGCGTGTCGACGTCGACGCAGACACCCTGTTCCAGTACGGATCCGCGAGCAAGATCTGGACGACGACGCTGATCATGCAGCTCGTCGACGAGGGCAAGCTGACGCTGGACACCCTGGTGGTGGAGGTGCTTCCGGAGTTCACGATCGCGGATCCTTCCAACACGAAGGAAATCACGATCCGCCAGTTGCTCACGCACACAAGCGGTATCGACGGAGACCTGTTCAACGACACCGGCGACGGCGACGACTGCGTCGAGAAGTACGTCGACGAACTCGCGACCGCGATCAGCGTCACCGAGCCCGGCGGGCATCTGAGTTACAGCAATGCAGGTTTTGCCGTTGCCGGCCGTATCGTCGAGGTTCTTCGTGAGATGACGTGGGACGAGGCGTTGGTCGAATACCTCTGGAAGCCACTCGGATTGACGCACATCATCACCAAGGCCAAGGATGCCCCGCTGTTCCGCACCGCCGTCGGTCATGTGGCGAACCCGGATCGGACGTCGCCGGACAAGGTGGTTCCGACCAAGCAGTGGCTGCTTCCGCGCGGTATCGGTCCGGCCGGGATCATCACCGGATCCGTCAGCTCGCTTCTGACCTTCGGTGCTGCACACATGCGTGACGGCCTCGCGTTGACGGGTGAACGCATCCTGTCCGAAGAATCCGCGCGTCTGATGCGCACCCCACAGTTCGACCTGACCGCGGTTTCGAGCGTCGATCAGGCCTGGGGGCTCGGCTGGATCCTGTCCGACTGGGGCGGTGTGACGTCCGCGCAGCACGGTGGTGCGACGATCGGCCAGATCACTCGTTTTCACACCTTCCCCGAGCTCGGCCTGGCCATGGCAGTTGTCACCAACTCGCGTGGTGGCGGCGCCCTGGCTCACGACATCGAGAAGGAGATCGCTCAGGAACTCGATCTCGTTCTGCCGGAGCCGAAGTCCGAACCGGATGCAGCAGACATCGATCTGTCTCACATTCTCGGGACCTATGAATCGACAACCGTTCGAATCGAACTCACGCGTGGCGACGACGGCGGATTCCAGGTTCAGAACTTCGCCAAGGTCGAGATCGACGGCGAGCCGCCGGCCCCGCCCACCAAGGTCGTGCCTCTGTCTGCTTCCCGGTTCTCGATCAGTAACGAGAGCGCTTCTGGCGAGATGGCTCACCTCACGATCGATGGCGAGGAATATCTGTACATGACACGGCTTTTCAAGAAGATTTCCGACTAGCCGCGGCGAGATGATTCTCTCCGCTGAATGAAATCTCGGGCAGGTCGAGGGCGATGAGGGCCCTCGACCTGCCCGCACTACTTTCTCGAGGAAAACTCATGTTGAAACCTCTCGCTCCTTTTCCGGACGTGAATCACCCAGCGGCACTGGATGCTTACGGCCTTGTGCCGGTCATCGACGGTCACAACGATCTGGCATGGACGGCTCGCGAAACTGCCGCATACTCGGTGGAAAATCTGGAGAAGGATTCCATATTCCAAACCGACATCGACAAACTCGGTCGCGGTGGCGTCGGTGCGCAGTTCTGGTCGGTTTACACCCCGTGTGACAGGACGGAGGCCGAGGCTGTTCAGTACACACTCGAGCAGATCGACTACGTGTACCGGATGATCGAGCGGTACCCGGATACTTTCGAATTCGCGCGCACCGGTGACGACGTGCGTCGCATCTGGAGCGAGGGCAAGGTCGCGTCATTGTTGGGTGCGGAGGGCGGTCACAGCATCGGCAGTTCGCTCGGCGTTCTGAGAATGATGGCGCGCCTTGGTCTTCGGTACATGACTCTGACGCACAACGACAACACCGGGTGGGCGGACTCCGCGACGGACACTCGAGTACACGGCGGGCTGACCGACTTCGGTCGCGAGATCGTGCGCGAAATGAACCGGCTCGGCGTGCTCGTCGACCTGTCGCACGTCTCGGTGGAAACGATGAGAGATGCCATCGAGACGTCGTCGGCGCCGGTGATCTTCAGCCATTCGTCCTGCACTCAGCTATGCGGTCACCCCCGCAATGTTCCCGACGACGTCATGAGGCTGCTCGCGGACAACGGCGGGGTCATCATGATCGCCTTTGTGCCCATGTTCCTTTCTTCCGAGTACAACGAGTGGTTCAAAGGCGGGCGGGTCGGCCCACGGCCGGCGATGACGGTGGACCATCTGGCCGATCACGTCGAGCATGCCCGAGACGTCGCGGGCATCGATCACATCGGTTTGGGTAGTGACTACGATGGGTTCGACGACTTTCCGGACGGTATGCAGGACGTATCCGGTTTCGCGGTGTTGATAGACCGTCTGGCGGAACGCGGTTGGTCCGCGGAGGACTTGGCAAAGCTGATGGGCAACAACGTGTTGCGTGTGCTCGACGAGACCAGTGCGGCCTCGATATCGAGCCTTTCCTAGCCGTATCGACGCCCGAGAAGATGAGGATGAGAATGAAGAAGATTCGTACCGTTGCACTGAAGGTGGTTGCTTCGGTGTCCGTAGTTCTGGTTGTGCTGGTATCGATAGCGCTCGTATTCAACGTCGGCTCCAGCAAGGCGAACGTTCCGACCGCGGAAACGGGCAACCAGTTCGTGTCCGTCGACGGCAAGAACATGAGCTACTCGATTCGCGGCAGCGGTGATCGGACCATCGTGCTGCTGCCCGGGTTCGGAACGTCCGCACCGATCCTCGACTTCAAATCACTCATCGACGAGCTTGCACCTGACTACCGCGTTGTCACGATCGAGCCCTTCGGCTACGGATACAGCGACGCAACCGACAAGGACCGCACGGCTGAGAACATCGTCGAAGAGATACACGAGGCTGTGCAGGCCTTGGGGATTGACGAATACATCCTCATGGGTCACTCCATCACAGGTGTTTATGCCTTGGACTACACCGCGAAGTACGGCGACGAGGTCACCGCTTTCGTGGGCATCGACAGCAGCGTCCCAGGGCAGCCGAACATGGACACCAAGTTCCCGATCGAAGTCTTCCGCGTTGCAAAGAAATTGGGCTTCTCCGACGTTCTGGCGAAACTCGGTGGCAGTGAGGAAACCGATGCCTACCTCGATGAAGCCGAGAAGGCAGAGATGAGCCGACTGGTCGCGAAGAACAACTTCAGCGACACGTATCTCAACGAAATGGATCACCTTTCCAGCAACTTCGCCGCGGCGATCGGCAAGACGTTCCCTGCCGATCTCCCGATTCTGTTGTTCGCTGTACAGAATTCCAAGGTCCAGGGCTGGACAGAGCTGCACGAAGAACAGGCAGCATCGGTCGATCATGGTGAATTGGTCTTGCTGGACGGAGACCACTACCTACACCACACCAAGTCGAAGGAGATCGCCGAGAACCTCGAAAGGTTCCTGGGCGAGCTGAACTGAAACTCGTAGGACGTTAATGTTGAATGCGGGGCCATCGAGTCGAGATGGTCCCGCTTCTTCTTTCTCTACTGATCGTTCGGAGGCATTGTGGCGCAGACCTTGTCACGTGAGGAACTGGCGAGTGCGCTGGACTCGGCGTATTCGAAACTCGACGCGTTACTCGACGGCGTCGCCGAGGCCGATGCGTTCGACGCCGTTGCCGTCGATGCGTGGACGGTGCACGACGTACTCGCTGTGCGTGTCTGGTGGGCAGAGGCCGTCGTAGAGTGGATAGGTGCCGGACTGCGAGACGAGACACCGCAGACGCCGGCTGCGGGTTACAGGTGGACGCAAACACCCGCGCTGAACCAGTCGGTGGTCGAGGCGAGTGCAGGTACCTCGGTTCGAGAGCTTCGGGATCGTTTGCGCGCGGCTGTCGCAGCGCTGCGTCGATACGTGGGAACTCTCGAAGACGATCAACTGCTGTCGGTCGGGGTTTTCTCGTGGACCCGGACGTGGCCGGTCTCGAGGTGGATCGCCGTCAACACGATCACCCAATACGCGTCGTTGTCGAAAATGATTCGGCGAGTGCTGAAGTCGAACAATCAGCCCTGAAGTCGATGCATCCGCCATACGTCCGGTCCGTCGGGGAGCGAGGTCTGGCCGACGATCGTGAAACCGAACCGTTGGTACAGCGGGAGATTTCGTTCGGTCGACGTGTCGAGCCAGCAAGCCTGTTCGGTTCGATCCAGTTCCGCCAAAGCATGTTTCAGTAGTGCAGAGCCCAATCCACTGCCCTGCGAATGCGGTGTCGTACCGATCGTTGCCAACGACCACGCGTGCTCGAGGGCGGGAAGCGCAGACAGTTGTTCGTCAGCCTGGAGAACGCGCTCGAACCGATCTCCGTGCAGTTCCACGATCTTCTCGACAGTCGCTTCATCAGGCTCCGGGGCGTCGGGCGGCAGGACTGCGATGACGCCGTTGCCTGAATCATCGATGTATGAACGTCCGAACGGTAGTGCCAGGTGTTCGAGGTAGATCCGTTGCAGAGCGGCGACCCGTTCCACGTGAGAGTCTTCGGCGACGCACCAGTTCGTCCAGGGATAGTCGGCAAAAGCCTCGCCGAGAACCTCGGCGGCACGGTCGAGGTCGTCGATGGACAGCGGTCGAACAGAATTCTGCATAGTGCCACTTCAGCACAGTGGAGTCTTCTGTCGCCACTCGATTTCGGCGGTGTAGCAGGTGCGCGGGCCGTGGTCACGTACTTGTGAGTTCATTCAAGAAAGTTGGACGCGGCTGTCGATCCTGCGTTCACTGGTAGTGATCGGGTAATCGCCGAGCTGTCAATTTCGGGCACATGAGATCCGGGTACGGCGATTCCCCGCGAAGGGAATGAATATGAACAGGCTCGAAGGCAAAAATGTAGTGATCACCGGCGCCGCCAGCGGAATCGGGCGTGCAGCAGCACAACTCATGGCGGCAGAAGGCGCCAAGGTGCTGGTCGCCGACCTCGATCCAGCGCGAGCGGAGGAAGCAGCGGCGGCGATACGCGAGACCGGCGGCACTGCGCTGGGTTTCGGCGTCGATGTCATGAACGAGGAGTCTCTGGCAGCGATGATCGAAAGGGCGGTCGCCGAATTCGGTGGCATCAACGTCTTGTGCAATCACGTGGGCGGTAGTAATCCGCGCAAGGATCTCGACCTGCTCCGGATGGACCTGGACGAGTGGGATCGCGTGATGTCGCTCAACGTCCGCAGCACTGTCGTCGCTTCACGACTTGCCATTCCGCACATGAACAGTGCCGGTGGAGGATCGATCGTCAACACGGCCTCGGTAGGTGGATTGATCGGGGATTCCCTGCAGTCTGCCTACGGATCCGCCAAAGCGGCAGTCATTCGTCTGACGCAGTACATCGCAGTCCAGTACGGAGCAAACGGTGTTCGATGCAACGCCGTAGCGCCGGGCGCGATCATGACACCCGCACTCGTGGACAACATCCCTGCTGATGTCATGCGACGGCATGAAGCAGGCAAACGCGCTGCCCTACCTCGGTGAGCCCGAAGACATCGCACACGCCATGCTCTACCTGGCCTCGGACGAATCTCGCTACATGACGGGGCAGACCTTGGTGGTCGACGGTGGACTCACCAGCAAGAGTCCACTCGCGACCGGCCGTTCGTCGATGTTGAGCTGAGTCAGCTCCGCCAACCGCTGGGGCCGGCACCCAGAACCTCGATGGATCCCTGACTGGCGTGTGAATGCTTGGTGCGGTGCGTCATTCGCCACCTTCCGTCGATTCGGGTCCACGAATCGTGGTAGTCGCCGAGGGTGAAGAAGTTCAGGTGAGCTTTGCTCCCGGTGCCCACATGCATGTCGCTGACATAGGAGCGGCTGGTGGCAATATCACCGACCACCTCGACCAGCACGTTGCCGATCAGATGTTGGGTGGGACCGCACTCGTCGAGGAACGAGCGGATGGAAGCCACTACCTCGGCAGGTCCACGAAGAGTTCCGGTTCCCAGTTCTGCCGTAGCGTCCGGAGTCATGATCCGGTGGAGTTCATCCCAGTCCCGCGCGTCCATGGCTCGGGCGAACTCGAAAATGGAGCGGGTGATCTCGCGTTCGTCGAGAAGAGTGGTGATGTCGACGCCCATGCTGTGCGCCTTTCTTAACGTCGGGGGGTTAATAAAGGCGCACAGCAGAAGTCAGCGGTTCAGCAGCTTGCGCATCGCTTCGGCAGCGCCCTTGACCATCTTGTCTCGGGGGAAGCCGCTGCGCTTCTTGGCGCCTTCGTAGTTTCCTGCAGCAACCCAGATCGGGCCGTCGGCAAGGTGTTCGAGACCTTCGCGTGCAACATCCTCGGGCTCTGCGACGTTCATGCCCGGGATGTCGAAGTTCAATCCCGCGCGAATCATGGCCGGCGTGCGAGTGACACCGAGAATGAACTCGACGACGTGAACGCCGTACGGCTGAAGTTCGAGCCACAGGCTTTCGGCGAAGATGCGACCGAAAGCTTTCGAGGCCGCGTAGATGCTCTGGTGCTCGGAGCCCATGAATCCGGCCAGCGAACCGAGCAGCATGATGCCGCCTCGTCCGCGATCCTTCATCAAACCGCCGAAGTGGTGAGAGAGTTCGAGTTGCTTGTTGATGTTCAGCTCGATGACTCCGGCGAATCCCGTCAGATCACCGGTCACGAACTCGTGGCCGTAGCTGTTGGCGCCGGCGTTGAAGATGAGCAGGCCGACCTCGACGTCGTCGGTGACAGCCTTGATCTGGTCGAGCGCGTCGGGAACCAATAGATCCAGTGCGAGAGTGCGTACTTCGACGCCGTTGGCGCGTGCCTTGGCCGCAGTCTCCTCGAGCGGCCCCGGCTTGCGGGCGATGAGAACGAGGTTGATGCCGATCTTGCTGAGCTCGTCGGCGAACCCTGCGCCGACACCTTCGGAACCGCCGGCGATGGCTGCCCACGGGCCGTAGTACTGGGGATCGATCATTACTACCTTCTTCGAAAGATGTTGGCTCGGCTAGTGAAACGGAGCGGGTACTGGTTCGCTGTCGTCGACGATCGGCTGAGGCACCGGCTCGTCGTTGAGAATCTCGAGCTTGCCGGCCGTTGCAGCGTTCACGATGGACGCGATCAAGGCGCCGCACTCCTTGCGGGGAGCACCGGGTCGTCCTTCTCGCTGCCCGAATTCACGGTCGTCGGCGATTTCGAGGCACTGGGCGCGGGCCTGGTCACTCCACTGAACGGTGGTGTGTTCCCAACTGTTCTTCTGGACCAGGACCTGCGCCTTGCACTCAGCGCACTGAAGAGGCTGCATCTTCGTCTGCCTTCTTCGCAGCGAGGTTGTCTTCGACTTCCTTCTGCCAGGCGGCGACGGGTCGCGCGGTGTCGAGTTCGAATTCGAAGCGTTCGGTCATCTCGGGAGCAATGTCCGCGACGTCGACGTAGAACTGTTCGTACCAGCGGCGGAGCTGGTAGACCGGGCCATCCTCTTCGCACAGGAGCGGGTTCTCGATGCGAGTCTTGTTCTTCCAGATCTCGACGTCCTGCTCGAAGCCCTTGGCGATGAACGTGCCGAAGTTCGCGGCCATCGCGTCGGCGGCTTCACCCTGGAAGCGATCGGACTTCTTGACGATGATGCCGTACTGGAGCACGAACTTGTCAGCGCTGACCGGGTAGTGGCAGTTGATGAGCACAGAGTCGACGTTGTAGTCCTCGTACTCGTAGGTCAGGTCGTCGACCATGAAGGAGGGGCCGAAGTACGTGGCAACCGAGTTGCTGCCGACCATCTTCGGGGTGCCTGCTGCGTGGGGACGCATATCGGAGCGAGCGACGCCGCGCATGTACTGCGTTGCGGCGTGGCCTTCGAAGACGTTCTTGAAGTACGTCGGGAAGGAGTAGTGCACGTAGAAGAAGTGCGCCATGTCGACGATGTTGTCGACAATTTCACGACAGTTGGTGTCGACGGTCGTGGTGTACCAGACCCAGTCGCTCCACTCGTCGCTGAGCGCGCCTTCGATACGGGGGATGGCTACGTCGTCGGTCGGCGGGTTGCCCTCGGGGTCGTGCCAGACGAAGAGCATGCCGTCCTGGTCGAGGGTCTGCCATGCGCGCGTCTTGGCCAGCGGGGGCACGCGGCGTGCATACGGAATCTTCTGGCACTTGCCGTTGCCGCCCCAGCGCCAATCGTGGAACGGACAGGCAATGGCGTCGCCCTTGATGGTGCCCTGGCTCAGGTCGCCACCCATGTGACGGCAGTACGCGTCGAGGATCTTGACGTTGCCTTCACTGTCGGCGAAGACGACGAGCTTGGTGCCGAACGCCTCGATGGAGTGCGGCTGGCCGTCCTTGAAGGACTCCGTGAGCCCAATGCAGTGCCATCCACGTGCAAAGCGAGTAGGCGCGGTTCCAGCTTGGATCTCGCGAACTTCGTCGTTGTCGGACTGATTGATCGTCACGATGAGTCCCGTCCTTTCCAGGGTCAGTGTCGACGCCCGACGCTAGGGGAGCGTGAATTACCGCTGGGGCCTCGTCTCACTGGCCGGGACCAGCGGCGAGCGCAAGGATCCGGCGGCTGATCCCGGCCTCCGGGACTTCCGATCATCGGAACGCGTGACCGACATATCGTGACGGGGCAGCCGTTATGTCTATCTGCCGATCCGCTCCCTCACGGTTCGGTGCGAGGAGTGTCTTCCATGGTCAACAAGGTTCTGAGCTCAGTCCGTGATCTGCTTCCGAAGATCGCGGCCCGCGCTCAGAAGGTCGACGATTCGCGCAAGATCTCCGAACGGACCATCCGGGAGCTTTCCGAAGCCGGCGTCTTCTCCATGCTGGCGCCGAAGAGATATGGGGGCGCCGAGAGCGACCCGGTCCACTTCTACGAAGTGGTCAGGGCAATCTCCGCTGCCTGTGGTTCGACCGGTTGGGTCGCGTCGGTGGTGGGAGTGCACCCGTGGCATCTGGCGCTTTTCGACGACCAGGCACAGGCAGACGTGTGGGGAGAGGATCAGACGACGCTCATCTCGTCCGCGTACGCTCCGGTCGGTCGACTGACGGCGGTGGACGGTGGTTACGAACTGTCGGGCCAGTGGGGCTTCTCTTCCGGCTGTGATCACGCGAGTTGGGCATTGCTGGGCGCGATGGTGGTCGGGATGGACGGCCGGCCGGTCGATTTCATGACGGTGTTGGTGCCGCGTACGGATTACGAGATCCGAGATGTCTGGGATGTCGTGGGGATGCGCGGCACCGCGAGCAACGAGATCGTGGTCGACAAGGCCTTTGTGCCCGAGCACCGATTGAAGCGCAACTACGAGACCGCACAACTTCGCGGCCCAGGCCAAGCAGTCAATCCTGGTCCGCTGTACAAGCTTCCGTTCGGGAGTATCTTCACCTCGACGGTCGCGGCTCCGTGTGTGGGCATCGTCGCCGGTTGTTACGAGGGGTACCTGGACGTGATGCGTGAGCGGGTCCGTCTGAGCTTGGGTGGTGGGAGGTTCAGTGAGGACCAGTTCGCTCAGGTTGCCGTCGCGCGTGCGTCGTCGGAGATCGATGCCGCGATTCTGCAGATGGATCGCAATATCCGGGAGATGTACGAACTTGCTGTCGCCGGCAAGGAGCTTCCGCTCTCGATGAGGCTGCGCGCGCGTCGTGATCAGGTTCGCGCGACGGAACGTTCGGTGGAGGCGATCGACATGCTGTTCAAGACGGCAGGCGGGAACTCCCTCTCTCGCGGAAACCCGATCGAGCGTGCGTGGCGAGACGTTCATGCGGGCAGCGTTCACGTTGCCAACGAACCCGAGCGCGCGTTGGCGCTGTACGGCCGGGCGGCGTTCGGACTGCCGGTGGAGGACAACCTGATCTGACCGGTTGGCGCGCCGCCGAGTGGGGTATTTGCCTCTGGATGAGGGAAGTTCCGGCGCTGACTATCGGCTCGATCGTGGACATGGCGGGTGTCGCGCGGGCGAAAGTGATGCCGGCAGGCCGAAGCGGTGTCTTCGAGGAAGTCGGTGCGGGGGTCTCGCCGAGTTGGAATGTTTTCTGCAGCGACGATCGGATTGCCTTCACCGATTCCTTTTCCGTCGTGGGTGATCTCCGGTTGCGTATCGACCGCTCCGACCTCCGCGATCTCGGCGAGGGTGTGTCGTGGGCGCCGGCCACTTTGTACGAGCAAGACGGTTCGACGGCTGCTGTGTGCACTCGGTCCGCACTCACTGCCGTCGTGGCGCGGCTTGCTGCCGACGGACTGGAAGCTCGGGTGGGTCACGAGATCGAATTCACTCTTTTCGGTGATGCGTGCGACGGAGCGTGGTCGGCGTACGGGTTAGGTGCAGTCCTTCGCCGCGAGGACTTCCTCAAGGACCTTCTGCGCAATGCCGAACGCGCACAACTTCATATCGAGCAAGTTCATGCGGAGTACGGACCGGATCAATTCGAGATCTCCATCGCTCCGGCAACTCCCGTTCAGGCCGCCGATCTTGTGGTGCTGGCCCGGATCTTGATCAGCCGCACTGCCAGAGCCCATGGATTGGCGGCATCGTTTTCACCGATACCTACGATCGGAGGTGCAGGGAACGGTGCACACCAGCACTTTTCGTTGATCTCAGGTGGGCGGCCCGTCTTCTCCGGTGGTGGTCAGGACTACGGGATGACCGACGAAGGATCATCAGCTTTGGGTGGAATCCTTTCTCACCTCACGGAATTCACGGCCGCCTTTGCTTCCTCGCCGCTCTCCGGCCTCAGGCTGCGTCCGGACAATTGGTCGGGGGCCTACGTCTGTTGGGGGCTCGAGAACCGGGAAGCGGCACTGAGGTTCTGCACGGAGTCACCGTCGAATCCACACGGCGCCAACGCCGAAGTCAAGATCATCGATCCATCGGCCAATCCGTATCTGGCCACCGCTGCGGTACTCGGTCTTTCGCAGATCGGTATCGACAATGCCGCGCCATTGCCGCCTGAAATCGTGGTGAACCCGTCGACTCTCACAGAGGCGGAACGTGATGAGCGCGGGGTGACCCGAGTCCCCACCGATCTCGGCGAGATCGTGCAGAAGTTCAACTCCTCCTCGGTGGCGAGGGAAATCTTCGGGGAGTCGATCATCGAAGCGATGGTGTCCGTGAAGGGAGCTGAGCAGGAGACGTTCTCCCAGATGGACGAGGCGACAACCGTCGAGAGGCTTCGATACACCTGGAGTTGAAGGGGTTGACGCTTAAGATCGTGAGTTCTATGTTTAAGCTATTCCTTAATTAAGGAGTTGCTTACATGGACGAGCGAAGTGGTCGACTCGATGCAGTATTCAGCGCACTGGCCGACCCGACGAGGCGTGAAATGCTCTCTCGCCTGACGGATGGTTCGATGACCGTCGGTGAGTTGGCCGAGCCGTTCGAGATGAGTCGGCCCGCCATCTCGCAGCATCTGAAGGTGCTCGAGCGAGCCGGTCTCATCGAACGAACCGCCACCGCGCAATGGCGCACGTGCACCCTTCGCGCGGAGGGTCTCGACGACGCCAGCGCCTGGGTCGACGAACACCGGCGCGGTTGGAACGAACGCTTCGACCTCCTCGACGAGCGTCTACGTGAGCTGAAGCAACGTCGACCGAAGAAGGAGAAGGACAATGAGTGACCAGAATGCCGATGCCACCGCAGAATTCACCATCACCCGGATCTTCGATGCGCCGCGTGACCTTGTCTGGCAAGCGTGGACCGATCCCGACGAGGCGGCGCGGTGGTGGCACCCTGAGGGTGTCAGCAGCCCTCGGGAGCACGTCACGATCGACCCCAGAGTTGGCGGAACGTACCGCTACCTGATGATCAACGACGAGAATGGTGCCGAGTTTCCCACCGGTGGAACCTATCTCGAGGTCGACGAGCCGAAGAAGCTAGTCTTCACCTGGGGGAATCCAGGAGATTCGGTGGACACCGCGCCTCGAATCACGGTCACGCTCGCAGATCGGGGAGACAAGACCGAGATGACATTCCATCTGGTCGGGATCCCGGGTTTCAAGGGCGACGGCAACGTCTACGACGGGTGGGAATCCGCGTTCGACGTGCTGGACAAGGTATACCGCGGCGAGTAGTCGGGAATCGGACACCGCCACCGGGGCACCGGTGATTGAATGGAGTGAACACACCATTCAATCACCGACGTGGGAGAGCCTGATGGCACCAGAGGTTGCGGTAGTTCTCGAGGGATATACCTACTTCGAATGCCCGCGCTGGCACGAGGACCGAATTTGGGTGTCGGACTTCTATACCTACCAGGTGATTTCGGCCCGTGAGGACGGGACCGACGTACGCGTCGAGGCGGAGATTCCAGGGCAGCCGTCCGGGTTGGGGTGGCTTCCGGACGGCAGATTACTGGTCGTCTCCATGCGGGACCAGAAGATTCTGCGGCGAGAATTCGATGGCGATTTGGTGGTGCACGCAGACTTGTCCGGGTACGTGAGTGCCAACGTCAACGACATGCTGGTCGACGCGCAGGGACGAGCGTACGTGGGCAACTTCGGGTTCGACCTGATGAACCTGGCCCCCGTCGAGACGGCAGATCTCCTCCGCGTCGACCCGGACGGATCGGTGCACGTCGTGGCGCGAGATCTCCACTTCCCCAACGGGATGGCTCTGGCGTCGACCGGAGATCTGCTCGTGGACGAAACGCTGGGAAATCGAATCAGTGCGTTTGCCGTCCAGCCCGACGGCTCTCTGGGCGAACGCCGTGATTGGGCGTCGTTCGGGCCGGTACCTGGTGGACCCGAGATGGAGACCACCCTCGCTGAGATCATCGTTGCGCCCGACGGATGTTGCATCGACGGAGACGATTCGATGTGGGTGGCCGACGCACTCGGAAGTCGAATTCTCCACGTCGACCCGTCTGGCAAGACAATCGATGAAATTGCCTTCGACAGCGGCGTCTTCGCTTGCGGGCTCGGCGGTTCCGACGGTCGTACGCTGTTCGTCTGTGCCGCCCCGGACTTCAACGAACACGCTCGCAAGGTGGCAACAGAAGGAAAGCTGCTGTCGATTCGTCTGGAGCCTTTGGGCTGACATGGAATTGGTGACCTCGCTACCTGCCGACACTCCGCTGCGGCAGGTGGCTCAGCACGTCGAACGCATCGAGAACCTCGGTTTCGACACGGTGCACATCTCCGAGACCATTCGCGACCCCTTTGCCGTGGCGGCACTGGCCGTCGAGCACAGCAGTACTCTCACTGTCCGGACGTCGATGGTTGTCGCGTTTGCGCGCAGTCCCATGGTGACGGCTTTGGCTGCCTGGGATCTTGCAGGTTTCTCGGGTGGGCGATTTCAACTGGGGCTCGCAACGCAGGTGCGCGGGAACATCGTCGGGCGGTACTCGATGCCGTGGACCAATCCTGTTGCACAACTGCGCGATTACGTCAGTGCTGTAAGGGAGATATTTCAAGCGTTCCTGACGGGCGGCGAACTCGACTATGCCGGCTCGCACTACACCTTCAACCGACTGCAGCCCTACTTCAATCCGGGGCCGCTCGACGTTCCAGCTCCCGAGATCTGGACCGGGGGAGTGAACTCCCGCATGTGCTCACTGGCAGGAGCCGTCGCCGACGGCTTTGTTGCTCACCCCACCAGCTCCCATCCGAAGGTGCTCGCGGAGAGGATCATTCCATCATTGACGGCAGGAGGAAGGAAGCCGCGGCTGATTGCCGTTCCGAATACGATCACCGGCAAAGATCGTGCCGCGATACTTGCTCGACGAGAAGCGGTACGCAGTGAACTGGCCTTTCTCTACTCCACACCGGCATATCGAACCGCGCTCGAGGTTCTCGGCTTGGCGGGGATCGGCGAGAAGCTGACTGCGATGGCACGAACGGGTGATTGGGCTCGACTACCAGCTGTGCTCACGGACGATGTTCTCGACATCTTGGTCACGCAATGCACCTACGCCGAACTCCCCGGGGTGCTGAGTTCGAAATACGCGAGTCTCTGCGACGGCATTGCACTGGCAGTGCCGGCGGATCCCGCCGACGACCGCGCCTTCGCAGCGATGTGTGAGGAGATTCGAGCCGCCGCAGCGTCCGCCAAGTGACTTCCTTCAAGTGGCGTCTGCTCGATGCGATCCCCGGCCACCTGGGGTTCAGCCGCGATCTCATCTGCCACGGGTGATGTGCAAATACCGCGAGACCGCCAGATTGACTGGACAGGGTTCCGCGTGAGGTCACGTCCGATGGCATCGCGTTCTTGCGTGGACGAGGACATAAGGACCGGAGGAGAGTGCTCATGGGTGCTGAGACCAAGCCTGCAACACCGTTCACCGTCGAGGTCAATCGCGCGGCAGTCGACGACTATCCCATGTCTGACCGGGAGGATTTCGGCGACGCGGACCGCGGGTTCATCGCCGGGTGGGAGAACGATCAGGTCTTCAACGACGAGGGCGATCTGATTCACGACGGTCAACCTCTCGAGTACATCACCGATGACAAGCAAGCGCCTGACTCTGTGAACCCCAGTCTGTGGCGGCAGTCGCAGTTGGTGAGGCGCTGCGGGCTCTACAAGGTTGTCGACGGGCTGTACCAAGTCAGGTTCGCGGTTAACCTGACCATTGTCGATGCGCCGGACGGACTGGTCATCATCGACACCACCACCAGCGCTGATCTAGCCAAAGCAGGCCTGGAACTCTTCCGCCGTGAACTCGGCAACAACAAGCCGATCGTCGCGATCATCTATACCCACACGCATTTCGACCACTACGCCGGCGTCAAGGGCCTCGTCGACGAAGCAGACGTGGTGTCCGGCAAGATTCCGATCGTCGCGCCTGGAACCATCGAGTCTTTCAACAAGTTTGCGATCGGCGAGAACGTCATCACCGGCAATGCGATGTCGCGGCGGATGGGGTACACCTTCGGTTTGATTCTGCCCCAATGTGATTGTGGTCTGGTGACCGTCGGTCTGGGATCAGGCGCCGACGGGATGAACATCCACATGACCTACATTCCGCCCACTGACGGCATCACCAAGACCGGTGAGGTACGCAATCTCGGCGGGTGGGACTTCGAGTTCCTCTACGCTCCCGACACCGAAGCGCCGGAGGAGATGCATATCTGGATCCCGGCCATCAAAGCGCTCACCTGTGCCGAGAACGCCAATCACTCGATGCACAACATCCAGACGATCCGAGGCGCACGCACCCGAGATGCGCGCAACTTCGCCAGATACCTGGATGAGACTTTGGTGCGGTGGGGCGACGAGGTCGAAGTTCACCACGGTCCGCACACGTGGCCGGTGTGGGGGAACGCCACGGTGGTGGAATTCCTTGAATCACAACGGGATATGTACAAGTTCATTCACGACCAGGCGCTAAGGTTCGCGAACCAGGGCTACACGCCGCTCGAAGCTGCGGAGGTCGTCCGGCTACCGGAAGCCATCGGACAGAAGTGGTACAACCGCTACTACCACGGCGGACTGCACCACAACGTCCGCGCGGTCTTCCACAAGGAGCTGGGATTCTGGGACGGTGACCCGGCGACGATCTTGCCGTTGCTGCCCGAGGATCATGCCAAGCGGCACGTCGACCTGATCGGGCGAGAGAAGATACTTGCCGAGGGGCGCAGTGCTTTTGAAGCGGGCGACTATCGGTGGGCGGTGCAGCTACTCCATCACCTGGTCTTCGCCGATCCTGACGACGAGGAAGCAAAGAACCTGCAGGCCGACGCCTACGAGCAACTCGGATACCAGCAGGAAGTCCCGCAGTATCGGTCGATCTTCCTCGCCACCGCAATGGAATTGCGCAACGGCGTCACAGGTGCCGGTCAAGTCAACACCGACAGCACGGACACGATTTTGTCGATGCCGATCGATCTGCTCTTCGACTATGCGGGAGTGCATCTCATCGCGGAGAAGGCGGACGACGTCGACATTTCGATCAACTTCAGTTTTGCTGACACAAAACAGGATTGGAACATGTGGATTCGACGGGCAGTTCTCAACGCGCGTTCGGGCCGCGCCCCTGACGCGCAACTGACCCTGACCGGTCCCAAGCCGTTGCTTGCCGGCATCCTTCTCCAACCAGGAAAGGCCTCTGCCATCCTCGACACCGGAAAAGTCACGTCCGACGGTGATGTTTCGGCGCTGACTCGCTTCGCCGACATCATGGACACGTTCGATCCGAATTTCAACATAGCGACGCCGTGAGAAAGATTGTGGGGCAGCCGATTGCGATATCGGCTGTCCCACGATCTGTTGCCACGGAGTGTGATTGAACTGTGTTACTTCGCCATGTCCTGAGCTGCTCGGTACGAGAAGACCATGGCCGTGCCGAGTGGAACTCCGGGGCCGGGGTAGAAGCGGCCGCTCAGTGACGCGCTCGTGTTGCCTGCGGCGTACAGGCCGTCGATGGCGCTGCCGTCAGCACGCAGGACTCGGCCGTTGACGTCGGTGACCAATCCGCCCTTGGTGCCGAGGTCACTGAGGACGATGCGGGCCGCGTAGAACGGACCGTTCTCGATGGCCGTCAGTGCCGCATTCGCGCCGCCGTTGGGTGGGCAGAAGAACGCGTCGTACGGGTCTTCGCCGCGATGGAACTCTTCGTCGACGCCCAGTTTTGCGGCATCGTTGAACTTTTCGACAGTGCTGCGCAATGCGTCGGCCGGTAGTCCGGTCTTGGCAGCGAGTTCTTCGAGAGTGTCGGCACCGACCCACGTTCCGGCTTCGAGGTGCTTGGCGGGCGCCGTGTTCGGGATGCAGATGGCGGGCAGTCCGCCACTCTCGCGCGAGTCGAAGATCATGAACGACGGCACGGCAGAACCGTTGTCGTCGTGAGCATCCATGGCTCGTCCGAACTGGTCGTACGGAAGCGACTCGTTGAGGTAGCGCTCACCGGCGCTGTCGACGACGAGCCCACCGCGAACGCCGACCATGAAGGCGGCGCTGCCGTCGGGCTGCTCGACGCCGGGGCAGAACCACGCCTGATCGAGCAAGGCTGTTGCGCCGCCGACGGCAATTCCGGCGGAGATCGCGTCGCCGGTGTTGGCGCCGAAGGGGCCCATGCTCCAGATCGCCTTGCCTGGGGTGCCGGCCTGCTCACGCATCTCGGCGTTGCCTTCGATGCCGCCTGCTGCCATCAGGACACCGCGGTTCGCCTTGATTCGCTGGGTTTCGCCGCCGGATTCCACCTCGGCGCCGACAACACGGCCGTCTTCGACGATCAGGGAGGTGAGGACGGATTCGGTGCGAAGTTCTGCCTTGCCGGTGCTCTGAACTGCGGCCAGCAGACGGCCGATCAGTGCGCGCCCACCGATCATCGGGCCGGGAGCATGATCCTGACCGGTGCGGTCTTGGTCCAGTTCCGGACGCACCTTGCCGGCGAGGTCACCGATGTCGGCGGGATCGAGATCGAGAGGGTTGATGGAGCGTCCCGTGTCCATCCGGCCTTCGGCTTTGTAGTAGTCGGGGAACGCACGGAACTCGAATTCGATGTTCGGGTTCTGCTCGAGTAGCGCGACGACAGCGGGAGCGGTCTCGACGTAGGCGTCCTGGCGCTCGGACTCGGCGTCACCGAGCAACGCGCGCAGATAGGTGCGGGCATTCTCGGTCGAGTCGGGAAGTCCGGCGCGTTCCTGTACCTGGGTACCTGGGAGCCAGATCGAGGCACCCGAGTAGGCGGAGGTCCCGCCGAAACGATCGGTTTTCTCGAGGACGATCGTCGTCAATCCCTGAGCAGCGGCGGTATATGCGCCGGTCAGCGCTCCGCCGCCGGAGCCGACTACCAACACGTCGCACTCGCTGGTCCAGTCCTGCATCATTGCGTCCTTACTCCAAGAGGGTGGGGTGTCCACGGAATACCGCACGGCACTGGAAGGCCATGCCAGGTCCCACTGAGCGGGCAATATGCCGAGATGGGTGGTCCAGGTGAGAGAATTAGCGCGGTCGTTCGCGGCCGGGACACATAATCGATGATGGGGGCGACGTTGCCGAGAATTGCCGAGGTCAGGGACGCTGCTGAGCCCAGTTCGGACGAGCAGCGGGCGCGCCATGTGCGGATGCTGGAAGCGGCCGCCGAATTGGGGACCGAGAAAGAACTCTCGCGGGTTCAGATGCACGAAGTCGCCAAGCGGGCAGGCGTGGCCATCGGCACTCTCTACCGTTATTTCCCTTCGAAGACGCACCTCTTCGTTGCTGTGATGGTCGAGCAGATCGATCAGATCGGCGACAGTTTTGCCAAGCATCAGGTGCAGTCGGCCAATCCGCAGGACGCCGTGTACGAGGTCCTGGTGCGCGCGACTCGCGGGTTACTGCGTCGGCCGGCCCTTTCGACTGCGATGCTGCAGTCGTCCAGTACCGCCAACGTCGCGACGGTGCCGGACGTGGGCAAGATCGATCGCGGCTTCCGGCAGATCATCCTCGATGCGGCCGGGATCGAGAACCCGACCGAGGAAGACAACACCGGGTTGCGTCTGCTGATGCAGCTGTGGTTCGGGGTCATCCAATCGTGCCTCAACGGTCGAATTTCCATCCCGGATGCGGAGTACGACATCCGCAAGGGGTGCGACCTGCTTCTGGTGAATCTCTCACGACACTGACGTGACCTCGCCCCTTCTCGGGGTGGGTTCGTCATGTCCTCAAAATTGAAATCAATTCTATTATTCGAGTCGGACTTGGTTCAAAGATGACGTTCATTCCGGCATTGCCCTGACATCAACAATAGAATACATTACAGAAAAGTTGACGGTGAGTCAGCTCACCGACCGAAAACTCCACGAAGGAGCGCACATCATGGGTCATGCAGTCATCGTCGAGGCCGCTCGGACACCGATCGGCCGCCGTCGCGGCGCCCTGGCGGGGCTGCACCCCGCCGAGATTCTGGGAGCAGCGCAACTCGGCGTTCTCGAACGGGCAGGCGTCGCACCGGAAGACATCGGGCAGATCATCGGCGGCTGTGTCACCCAGGCAGGTGAGCAGTCCAACAACGTCACGCGGCAAGCGTGGCTGCACGCCGGATTGCCGTACAGCACAGCGGCAACCACCATCGACTGCGCCTGTGGATCTGCCCAGCAGGCAGTGCATTTGATTTCCGGCCTGATTTCCTCAGGTCAGATCTCGGCCGGTATCGGCTGCGGCGTCGAGGCGATGAGCCGTGTGTTTCTGGGCCAGGCAAACGCGCCCGGTACGGGAAACCCGTACCCGGACGACTGGACCATCGACATGGGTGACCAGTTCACTTCTGCGCAGCGTATCGCCGAGAAGCGTGGCATCACACGCGCCGACGTCGACGCCTTCGGCCTGGAATCGCAGCGCCGCGCAGCCCAGGCTTGGGCCGAAGGCCGCTTCGACCGTGAGATCGTGCCAGTCAAGGCTCCCGTCGTCACCAAGGAAGGTGTGCCGACCGGTGAGATCGCCACTGTCACGCGCGACGGTGGCCTGCGCGAGACGACAGCCGAGGCGCTGGCCGGACTCAAGCCGGTCATCGAAGGCCATATTCACACCGCCGGAAACTCGTCGCAGATCAGTGACGGCGCGGCTGCGGTACTGCTGATGAGCGAAGAGCGCGCGCAGGAACTGGGATTGAAGCCCCGCGCGCGGATCGTCGCGTCCGGCATGGTCGGATCCGACCCCTTCTATCACCTGGACGGACCGATCGAATCCACCCAGATGGTGCTCGACAAGGCCGGAATGACTCTGAACGACATCGATCTCGTCGAAATCAACGAAGCGTTCGCCTCGGTAGTGCTCTCCTGGGCGCAGGTTCACGACGCAGATCTGTCCAAGGTCAACGTCAACGGCGGTGCGATCGCACTCGGGCATCCCGTCGGTTCGACCGGCGCTCGTCTGATCACGACCGCGCTGCACGAACTCGAGCGCTCGAACAAGTCCACGGGGCTGGTCACGATGTGCGCCGGTGGCGCTCTCTCTACCGCCACCATCATCGAACGCATCTGACCCGTACTCACACTGTCGAATTGACGAGGTAGACATGACCATTGGATTGAGTGAAGAAGATCGTGACCTCCGCGACTCCGTACGGGGCTGGGCGGCACGTCACGCAACACCCACCGCTATCCGTGAAGCGGTCGAGGCGAAGGTCGAAACTCGCCCCCAACTCTGGAGCGGGCTTGCCGAGCAGGGACTTCTCGGACTACACGTGGCCGAGGAATTCGGCGGCGCTGGATACGGATTGGTCGAGCTCGCGATCGTCGTCGAGGAACTCGGGCGCTCCATGGTTCCCGGCACGTTCCTGCCGACAGTCGTGGTCAGCGCCGTTCTCAGCGACGCCGGAGTCACCGCTCCGCTGGCCGGACTGGTCGACGGCAGCACACTCGGAGCCGTTGCACTGCAGCCGGGTTCGCTGAAGATCGCCCGCGACGGCGACACCGCCACCCTCAGTGGAACGTCCAGCCAGATTCTCGGTGGCCATGTCGGCGACGTGTTCCTCCTCGCGACGGACAGCGGATTCGTTCTGCTCGGACGTGACCGCCTCGAGGTCACGGACTTGGCCAGTTACGACGTCGTACGTCGTAACTCCGAGGTCACCGTCGACGGTCTGATCCTCGCCGATTCCGAGATCCTCACCATCGATACGCAGCGTGTACTCGACATTGCTGCAACACTGTTCGCCGCCGAGGCATCAGGCTTGGCCGACTGGGCCGTCACGACCTCGGCCGACTACGCGAAGGTGCGTCAGCAGTTCGGTCGCCCGATCGGCCAGTTCCAGGGCGTCAAGCACAAGGCCGCTCGGATGCTCGCTCTTGCCGAGCAGGCGCGCGTCTGCGCGTGGGACGCTGCGCGCGCATTGACGCCCGCCAACGGCGTCGGTGCCGAAGAGGCTTCTCTCGCAGCAGCCGTCGCCGGAGCCACGGCCCTCGAAGCAGGCTTCTCCGTCACGCGTGACTGCATCCAGGTGCTCGGCGGAATCGGCTACACGTGGGAGCACGACGCGCACCTGTACCTGCGCCGCGCGCAGTCCCTGCGAATTCTGCTGGGTTCCACGGCATTCTGGCGTCGTCGCGTTGCCGAGCTGACCATTGCCGGCACCCGTCGCGTGCTCAGCATCGAGTTGCCGCCCGAGGCCGAGGCGATCCGCGCCGACGTCCGCGCCGAGCTCGCTCCTGCACTCGAACTCGAAGGCGCCGCGCAGAAGACGTATCTCGCGGAAAAGGGCTACACCGCACCGCACTTCACGGCTCCGTGGGGAAAATCCGCCGATGCCGTCAGTCAGCTGGTCATCGCCGAAGAACTGCGCGCTGCGAAGATCAAGCCGCACGACATGATCATCGGCAACTGGGTCATCCCGACGCTCATCGCGCACGGCAACGAAGAGCAGCTCGCCAAGTTCGTCCCGCCGTCACTGCGTGGCGACATCGTCTGGTGCCAGCTCTTCTCCGAGCCCGGCGCAGGTTCCGACCTCGCGGCTCTGAGCACCAAGGCCACCAAGGTCGACGGTGGCTGGAAGTTGCAGGGCCAGAAGGTGTGGACGTCGATGGCACGCGACGCGCACTGGGGAATCTGCCTCGCGCGCACCGACGCCGACGCCCCCAAGCACAAGGGCCTGTCCTACTTCCTGATCGACATCAAGAACAGCGGCCTCGACATTCGCCCGCTTCGCGAGATCACCGGCGAAGCGCTGTTCAACGAAGTCTTCTTCGACGACGTCTTCGTCCCCGACGAGTGCCTGGTCGGCGAGCCGGGCGACGGCTGGAAGCTCGCTCGCACCACACTGGCCAACGAGCGTGTCTCGCTGTCCAACGACTCGTCTCTCGGATCGGGTGGTGAGGCTCTTCTGAGCCTGGTCGACGGACTGCCAGGCGGTATCGACGACGAGCAGTTGACGGTGCTCGGAAAGGTGCTGTGCGACGCGCAATCCGGCGGTCTGCTCGGTCTGCGCACCACGCTGCGCTCGCTCACCGGCGCGCAGCCGGGGGCCGAATCCTCGGTGGCGAAGTTGATCGGTGTCGAGCACATCCAGCAGGTCTGGGATGTGGCAATGGAGTGGGCCGGGCCGAGTTCACTTCTGGGCGACCAGCATCGGATGTCTGCAACCCAGATGTTCTTGAACTCGCAGTGCATGTCCATCGCGGGTGGTACAACCAATGTTCAGCTCAACATCATCGGTGAGCGAATCCTGGGTCTGCCTCGCGACCCCGAACCGGGAAAGTGACCTGCACATGAGCAATCGCACCTTCGTCATCGGCGTGGGCATGACCAAGTTCGAGAAGATCGAGACCCGCGACTGGGAATACCCGGACATGGTGACCGAAGCCGTCTCGAATGCACTCACCGATGCCGGGATCAGTTACGACCAGATCCAGCGTGCTGCAGTCGGTTACGTGTTCAACGCGTCGACAGCAGGCCAGCGTGCCCTGTACGAAACGGGTCTGTCCGGTATCCCGATCTTCAACGTCAACAACAACTGTGCCACCGGCTCGACGGCACTGATGACGGCACGCGAGTGGGTACAGGCCGGACAAGCGGACTGCGCACTGGCCGTCGGCTTCGAAAAGATGACCAAAACGGCGCTGACCGGAACCGGTGAGATGCCCAAGGTCACCACTTTGGACTCGCAGCTGAAGATCATGGTCGAGGACTACGGCTTCGCCCGATCGCCCATGACCGCTCAGTTGTTCGGTAATGCCGCCGTCGAGCACATGAAGAAGTACGGCACCACGGTCGAGCAGATTGCAGCCGTGGCGGTCAAGAACCACAAGCACTCGGTCAACAATCCGTATGCGCAGTTCCGTGACGAGTACACCCTCGAACAGGTGCTCGGCGACAAGATGATTCACGAGCCGCTGACGCGCTCGCAGTGTTCACCGACTTCGGACGGTGCCGGTGCTGCCGTCGTCGTGAGTGAGAGGTTCGTCCGTGAGCACGGACTCGAGGACCGTGCGATCGAGATCGTCGCTCAGGCCATGACCACCGACACCTCGGCAGCGTTTGCCGAGAAGTCGATGATCGACGTAGTCGGCGCGCCGATGACGGCTGCGGCCGCCGAGCAGGTCTTTGCCGAAGCCGGCATCAGCATCGACGACGTCGATGTCATCGAACTGCACGACTGCTTCGCGATCAACGAGATCATCACCTACGAAGGTCTCGGAATGTGCGGCGCCGGTGAAGGCGGAAAGCTCGTCGAATCCGGTGCCACTACGTACGGCGGCCAGTGGGTCGTCAACCCGTCTGGCGGTCTGATCTCGAAGGGCCACCCGCTGGGTGCCACCGGGCTGGCACAGTGCGCCGAACTGACGTGGCAGCTTCGCGGGACCGCAGACGCTCGCCAGGTCGAAGGCGCACGAATCGGATTGCAGCACAACCTCGGACTGGGCGGCGCGTGCGTCGTGACCGTCTACCGAGCCGGAACTTTGGAGAACTGATGGCTATCGATCTCGAGGTGGCATTGTCCGCCGAACCGACTGTGCGCGAAGCGTCGTGGACGGACCGCGACGTCATGCTCTACCAGTTGGGGCTCGGCGCCGGCGTGAACGCTCTGGATCCCGCCGAGCTCACCTGGGTGTACGAAAAGGGTCTGAAAGTGCTCCCGACCTTTGCAATGGTTGCAGGCCAGGGAGTTTCGGCGGGTGTACTGCCCGCAGCGTCGATGAGTATGCCGGGAATCGACATCGACCTGCGCAAGATTTTGCACGGTGGGCAGTCGCTGACACTTCACGCGCCGATCCCGTCGACGGGTGCTGCTCGTATTTCCACTCGCATCGCTGACGTGTGGGACAAGGGCAAGGCTGCCGTCATCGTGCTCGAGACGGCGGCCGAGGACCTTGACGGGAATCCGTTGTGGACCACCGGAATGCAGATCTGGGCCCGCGGCGAAGGTGGCTTCGGCGGCAGCGCCGGTCCCGAAGTTGTTGCCGGGGTGCCTGACCGGGCGCCCGACAAGGTACTGACGTCGAGCACGAGTACCTCACAAGCTCTGGTGTACCGACTCAGTGGAGACATGAACCCGCTGCACGCTGATCCCTCCTTCGCGAAGATGGCGGGATTCGACGCTCCGATTCTGCACGGTCTGGCGTCGTACGGCATCGTCTGCAAGGCGGTGGTCGACGGAATTATCGACGGAGATCCGACGCGGGTGAAGAACTACTCGGTGCGGTTCGCCGGTTCGCTGTTCCCCGGCGAATCCATCACCACCTCGGTATGGCAGGACGGCAACACACTGACCTTGGCGGCGACGTGCCCCGAGCGCGAGAACTCCCCGGTTCTCACACACGCAACAATGGAGATCAACTGATGGACCTCGGCACGCACCCCACGGCAGCCACACACCCGGGCGGCACGGTTTTGACGTCGCCGCCGCAGGACGCCCCGGTCGACCGGGCCACGGCAGCAGCGCGTCGCGTTGTCGACGCGATGCTGCGCACCGACCGCGGAAACGCCAATCTGGATCGGGTTGCGGAGGAGCTCAACAGCATTGCCGAGCACCTCGAGCAGCACTCGCCCGAGGTGGCCGAGCGCTTGATCGACATGTGGAACGGTGAGGGCGTGACTCGTCACGATCCGGTGACCGGTCCCGAGAATGCCATTGCGCCGCCGCTGGTTCTTGAAGGGCTCGCTGACGGGTCGGTGCAGGGAGTGGTCACGTTGACGCTGCCGTACCAGGGCCCTCCCGGCCATGTACACGGCGGTGTTTCGGCGCTGCTGCTCGATCACGTTCTTGGCGTCGCGAACGCCTGGGGTGGAACTTCGGGCATGACAGCACAATTGAGCACTCGGTACCATCGCCCGACTCCACTGTTCGAGCCCCTCACGATCAGCGGCAAATTCCTTTCCAAGGACGGCCGCAAGATTCACACCGTCGGTGAGATCAAGACTGCGGACGGCGAATTGTGTGTGTCGGTAGAGGGATTGTTCATCGACAAGACCGTGCCGCGCCCCAGGTAGGGGTTCTGACGAAGGAGGGCCCAGTGGGCAAGCTCGACGGACGTGTAGCAGTGGTCACCGGTGCCGGTATGGGCATCGGGCGCGGAGTGGCAGGCGCGTTCGCGCGTGAAGGCGCGTCGGTGTTGGTTGCCGAGATCGACGAGGCAGCGGGCCTCGAAACCACCCAGTGGTTGCGGGACGAATGGGGCGCGGAGGCGGAATTCGTCCGGACCGACGTCACCGACAAAGCTCAGGTTGTTGCCATGGTCGACAAGTCCGTCGAGCGGTTCGGACGCCTCGACATCCTGGTCAACAATGCTTGGCGGACTTTCGGTTTCGCTCGGCTCGAGAAGATGACCGACGAGCAATTGCGCGGCGGTTTCGACATGGCAGTGATGGCCGCTTTCTGGGCCATGCAGGCTGCGTTGCCGGAACTCGAGCGTCACGGCACCGGCCGCGTGATCAACATGTGCAGCCTCAACGGCGTGAATGCTCACATGTACTCGGTCCAGTACAACGCGGCCAAGGAAGCATTGCGAACGCTGACTCGCACTGCTGCCCGCGAGTGGGCTCCCAAGCACGTGAACTGCAACGTCATCTGTCCCGGTGCGCAGAGTGCGGCGTACAAGCGTGTCGCCGAAGCCAATCCGGAAAACGCGGCAGTGATGGCCGCACAGAACCCGATGGGGCGGATCGGCGATCCCCTCGACGACATCGGCCCCGTTGCGGCCTTCCTGGCGAGCGACGACAGCCGTTACGTCACCGGCAACACTCTCTTCGTCGACGGTGGTGGGCACATCAACGGTGTGCAGTGGGCGCCGACCGTCGACTGATCGGCAGTAATTCGGCTCGAGAATCCGGCGTCTATTTGGCCGTGAATCCCGCATCGACCGGCAACGCGATACCTGTGACGTATCGAGCCTGATCCGAGACCAACCAGGCTATCGCGTTGCTGACGTCGGAAGCTTCGATCAGCCCGACGTCCAAGAGATTGCCGACGCCGGCTCCACTCGATGCGGGGGAGTCTGCGAACAGTTTCGCGACGGCATCGTTGACGACCATCGGTGTATTCGCTCCCGCCGGATGCACGGAGTTGACACGAATGTTGTGGGGAGCAAGCCAGTGCGCCCACGTGCGCCCCAACCCGACGATGGCGTGTTTACTCGCGCAGTAGCCGTCGGATCCGCCGGTTCCATCACCTCCGCGGCCGACAAGTCCCAGTGTTGATCCGGTCAGGACTATTGCGCCGCCTGTCCCTTGCTCGATCATCGCGGGCGCTGCGGCCTGGACGGTATTCCAGACGCCGAAAAGATTGACCTCCATCTGGTCGCGGAAGGCGCGGGCATCGTCGATGTCCGGGGACATCAGGCCGATACCGGCGTTGGCCAGGACGATGTCGAGGCTGCCCAACACTGCCATACCTTCGGATACCGCAGCTCCCAGCGCGGGTAAATCGCGAACGTCGACTTCTCGCGCGACGACATTTCGCCCGAGAGCCTCGATCATTGCCGTTGTCTGCCTCAAATCCTCGGCGGTACCCATCGGGTAGGCCACCGATTCGATCTGGCGGCAGATGTCGAGTGCAATGATGTCCGCACCCTCCTGCGCCAATCGCACGGCATGGCTTCGGCCCTGACCTCGGGCGGCTCCGGTGATCAGTGCGGTTTTGCCTTCCAACTGTCCGGGCATGGGGGCTCCGTCCGTCGTGAATCATGAGTACTCGGTCATGAGTACTGACTCGAGGGGACGGCGAAACTCGTCGCCGGCGACGTAGTCTGAGTTCAGATACAGCGGGAACTCGCTTCGGAAGAGAAGAGGCTCGGTATGTCCGATTGGGAGAAGAAGTTCGAAGCTGAAGCCAAGGGCCTCCTGGCCGAGGTTGAAGAAGAGCTGACCGTCCTCGAAGGTGTCGACACCATCGATCCGTTTGGTGAAGACGATCCTCCAGCGGGAGATGACGACACCAAGCCTGCCTCGGACTGACCCCTGCGACACGTCGACCTGACCCTGCGACACGTCGACACGCCGCTCGGTATCTCAGAACGGTGGCGGGTCGTCCCCGTAGTCGATGGGTTCTCGGTGGGCTCGCGGTGATTTCCGCCGCTTGCATTGAACGTGCTCCTCAGCTCGTTTCTGTATCCGTCGGCGTTGACGATTGCGTTCGGACTGGATACGGGCGGCCTTGTTCTCCGCCTGGGTCCGCCGATCTTGACCGTACTGCGGCGGCATCGGGCCGTGCGGCCCGGCTATCAACCCTGCGGGGCGTGTTCGGTAGCAATGCCCGGTCGGCGAAGTCAGCGACATGGTCCGATCCTCGTTCGACGCGAATCGCCACCGGTCGGAATGCTTGAGGCGATGGTGGTTGCGGCAGAACGCACTCATATTCGATTCGACTGTCTTGCCGCCGCGTTCGGGGTCGCCATGATGGAACGGTTCATTGTGGTCCAGATCGGAATTCCAGGCCGGGACATCACAATGCAGCCATTGGCAGCTGCCCGCGATGATCCGCAACCAGGTATCGAGAACTGAACCCGGCCGGTAGACGTACGCCGAACCGGGCACCTGTTCGGTGGCGGTATCAGCGGGTACTCGGACGTTTCGAATTACGGCGTCTTGGGCGATGTCGCGAGCATGCTCAGCGCTGATCACCCCGTACCCGTCGAGGTGAGCGGGCTCGCCGCCTCCGCGCAGAGTGGAATCAGTCATCACGACGTGAACCACGGGCCGACGAACGACAACACCACCGCTACGATCCTGCGGGCAATCATCTCGGTCACAGTTGCACGGCAAGAACGGTGATCCGTTGGTCAACTCGAAGAGCGCGTCGGCTCGTCGCTGCTCGTATGTTCGAGAGTCGTTTCGGCATACCGACATTGCCAACTCGCGTAGTCGGCCGTCGAATGCCCGAGCCTGCTCTGCCGGAATGCTGCCCAAGATCTTTGCCATCCCGTCCTCGGCAGCGCTGACCCCGACGAACCGATCGGTGAGAGCACGGCGTCGACGTTCTCGCATACCTTCCGGGTCCACCATCGCCACGATCCGATCGATCGCCGCTGTCAGTCGCCTTCCCGTCAAGCCCGTTCCGCCGGCTACTGGTGGGGCGAGAACCTGCTCGAGCAGTAGTCGTTCCACTTCGTCGATCAATTCGTCTTTCACGTTCGCGGTCGCGGAATCGATCAAACCAACTCGGTACAGATCCAACTCGCCACGCGCCATCGCCGCTCGAGTGCGATGCAAACGAGTCTTCAACGAGAACCCCAACCCGATCAGCTTGCCTGCAGCCGCGCGGCCCATCGTCAGTGACGCACCGACTTCCGATTCAGCCAACTCGTGTGCGGTCGACGACCACGCACCACTGGCGGCATGCTCTGTGCTTCGCCGCGAAAAGAACTCGGCAATCACAGCGAGCTTGCGTTCGACCAGCATCGCCTCGCATGCGTGCAGATCTGTCATGAGATCAACCAGCGCACAATCAGTTTCGGTACCGGTCAGCTGCGCTGAGATACCGAAGAGCTCTGTTGTCGGGTTGAACATGCATCCATTCTATTCGAATGTGTGTTCGATATAAACTGAATTCTCAAATCAGTCGGAATAGTCCGAATCGGCCGAAATGCTTATTGTGCTTGCATTTTGGATCCTGTCCATTCGCAACTCGGACATGTCGTCGTTCCACTGTGTAAGTATCGGCATATGGCAGACAACGCGGTGAAACTCAGTGAACAGTCGCTTGTGCTCTTCATGGACTATGGACAGTTTTACATATACGGCGACGATGACGGTTTCGGGAGGGAAACGGACCTGCTCGAACTCGCGATGGCTTCGCGCCCTGCGTACAGTGACGGCACAATTGTGATTGTCCTGAGCCCGCACCAGAACAACTTCGACATGCATGCAACGGTCGAAGTCTGGTCCTCCCGACCCACATCCGACCGCCAGAAATGGCAGCAGGTCAGTGAGTCGTTTCTGAAGGTTGGTCCGCAGGGGTCAATTAGCTTTGATTCACCTCCGGGTGGGGAGTTCATTGTCTGTGATGTACCGGAGGGGTCATATCTGGTCGAGATTGCCGGCCGCGGTTTTGTGAACTACGGCTGGCCCGGATCGACAGAACCCGGAGATGTTTGGCGGGTGCGTATGTGGCCTTCAGGCGGCGACGAGGTGCGGCCATCGCTGCAGTGGGACATGCCGGGATATGGCGTTCCGGTGGACGAACCGATACCTGAACCGATTCCTCGTGCACAGCGGGACATCGAGTCGACATGGATAACGATTGACGGCGAGAACGGCGAGCCGTCCAGGTTTGTGCAAATCAGTGACCTCCGCGCCGAAGCTGCTGAACGAGAGCGGCAGGAGTGGGGTGGAGATCCGATGCCTCAACTCGAACGATTCCAGTCCGGCAAAGACATAGCTCGTATGGACCGACCACTTGCCGAAGCGGTCGTCCGCATGAACGTCCCGACTCTTCGTCGACTCGCGTTTTGGGCCGCTGTGCAGGCGTATGAGTACGCGGGATTGGCCGACAGGGACTGGGTTCGCCCGGCCCTCAACGCTATGCATGTGGGACAACAACTTCCGGAACCCTTCGGAAATCGCACAACGGCATTCGAACACCTACACGAGGAGGAATTCGGCGCGGGGACCGACAACGTGCAGTTGGAAGTCAAGGTCGAGATAGTGGACCGTTCGCCGCAACCGGAGTCCAATCCGTTCGATCACGGGAATATTCATGTCCCGTCCTACGCTCTCAATGCGATTTTCGACGCGCTCGAATCGGACCCGTTGACCGCAGCGGTCAATGCATTGGGAACGGCAGCAGTCACGTTCGGGAAGGACATCCGCATGTTGTTCGCGAGAGCGCGAGTTGAATTCGACCTCGAAGACTGAACCCCAAGTTATTCAAGGGAACTTCGTAGTGCGCTCAGAGGATCCGAGGCGTCACGACGCCCACGCGGACCAGGCCCTTCGGGGTTGACGAAGCGGCCCTCGTCCGAGCGAGTCCACTCTCGTACGGCCCATCGCTCCTTGATCGCCCAGCGACCGTTGCGACGCTCCATGTGGTCGATGAATCGCGCACCGCTGGTGAAGTTGATCATCCCGATGCCTTCGGGCCCACCCCAGTGTGTGGACATCGAATACGCCTCGCTGATCGCGTGGTCGCCGTGCAGTTCGACCAGATGGTTGCCGATGTGATGCATCGTGCCGCCGATCGCCGAGAGTTTTGGTGTCACCCAGGCGATGTACTCGTCGATGTTGCCGTCGAATCCGGTGTGATGGTCGATCGCATCCGGGTGGTAGGCGCTGCGGACGAGATCGAAGTCGAGGCGGTCGATGCCACGGCAGTACGTCAGAACCACCTCACGGATTGCCTGCTTGTCGATGAGATCTTGCAGTGCCCAGTCCATGTCACGCCTCCTTGATGCTGGTCATCCAGTCGAGTAGTTCTGGTAGTTCTTCGGCAGCGCAATCGAATACGGCGGGTCGGAGAACGACGACGGACGCGCCGCGGGCGAACCAGTCCCGGGCCTTGTCTGCGGTTGCCGAGAGGTCGACGGACCCGTTGTCGCGTCGAACCGGCGCCGCAGACACTTGCACGCGCGCCGACTCCGGGTCACGTTGGTGGGCTTCGAACGTGTTGCGCAACAGTGCAACACTGTCGGTGAACGTTCCCAGATCGGTCGGGTTCACGGTCCAGCCGTCTGCGACGCGTGCGATGCGGTCGAAGTTCCGCCGGCTTGGTCCGAAACCGAAGAGCACCGGTATTCGGGGTTGGATCGGCAGCGGGAGGCTGTGGTAGTTCTCGAAAGCGAAGTCGCGTCCCTGGAAGGTGGCCGGTGCATTGGTCCACAGTTCGCGGCAGGCTGCGACGGTCTCCTCCATGCGCCCGAATCGCGCGTCGAAAGGCATGTTGGTGGCGGTGTATTCAGCTTCTTGCCATCCAACGCCGAAACCCATGACAGTTCGACCTTCGGACAATGAGTCGAGAGTGGCAACCTGCTTTGCAAGCAGGGCCGCCGGGCGAACAGTAGCGATCAGAACCGATACTCCGAGGCGAGCTCGTTCCGTCACCGCGGCGATCGAAGACAGAAATGAAATCGGTTCGTACCAAGGGTGATCCAACGGGAACAGAAAGTTGTGTTCGACTACCCGCTGAGCGTGTGCGTCGGTATTGAACCCGAGGTGGTCGCCGGTGCAGATCAGATCGATCCCGGCACTGTCAGCACGCGTGGCGAAGTCCAGGACCGGGCGGACCTTGCCGTCGAACAGGGCCTCGAGACCCAAAACGTTGACGCCGATTTCCACAGTCGTTCCTCTACAGTGCCCGCTTGGCATGAGCGGACATGTCGCCCATGTTGTCCAAACAGAAGAGCCTCGAGCTGAACTGCCAGGACCCGTCGATGCACGAGAAGCGATCGAAGTAGCGTCCCGACAAAATAGGTTGCAGGGCAATATCTTCGGTACCTTGTATGACCGTGACGTACGAGAGTGCGGACGCCGATTCGTCGTCGACCACGATCCGCGTGTTGGTCAGCAGATGCTTGGTTCGTGGAACCGGCGGATCTCCGTACATCCGAATGAAGCCGCTGCAGGCTGCGAACACTGCGTCGGCGTCGGACGAAATGAGAGTGGTGGCAACCCCGTCCGGTCCGCACTGCCCGTAGTCGGACTGGGCGAACAATGCAGCGACTTCACGCAATCTGCCCGGATCGATCAGATGCGTGTACTCACAGAGCAGGTCACGGATCGCAGACTCGGCGACGATCCGTGACAGCTCCGCGGTCATACGGTGATCTCGCGCCGAACCATCTTGCCGGTTGCGTTGCGAGGCAACAGATCGCTGGTGATGCGCCACTTCGACGGCACCTTGAAGTAGGAAAGTCGCTCGGCGGCATAGTCGCGCAGCTCCGCCTCCGTGGTGGCAGCCCCGGGACGCAGTACAACCACGGCGGACACTTCCTGGCCGAGGTCGGGGTGCGGCATGCCGATGACAGCGCACTCGATCACGTCGGGGTGTTCGTCGAGCGTCTGCTCGATCTCGGTGGGGTAGACGTTCTCGCCACCACGCAGGATCAGGTCGGAACGACGACCGGTGAGACGGAGACGTCCGTTCTCGATGACGCCGAAATCGCCGGTGCGGAGCCAGCGTCCAGGTGCAATTGCAGACTCGGTCGCCTCGTCGTTCTCCCAGTATCCGAGCATGACGAACGGGCTGCGCACGCACACTTCACCTTCGATGCCGTCCGGCAGCCACTCGCCGAAGGGATCGCGAATCTCCATCGAGACGGTGATGATCGGACGTCCGAGAGTGCCTGGGAACTCTTCGAGTTCGGCGCCGACGGCGACCGCAATGGCGGTGCTGCATTCGGTGAGGCCGTAGCTGTCGACCAGAGCATTGCGTGCGAACGGCACCTGCTCCTTGAGGCGTTCCTTGAACGCGGGCGACGACGGCGCAGACGCCAGCGAGAATGCAGTCAACGAAGAGACGTCGTACTTGGCGATGTTGCCGTGTTCGAGTAGCCGCGATGCCATCGTGGGGACAGCACCCCAGTTGGTGACGCGCTCGCGTTCGACCAACCCGAGCACCTTGTCGACGTCGAATCCGCCCTCGGTCAGGATGACGGCACTGCCCGTCGCGAGACGGGGGACCACCAGATTGTGCAGGCTGGCGATGTGGAAGAGCGGGGAGGTGAGTAGATAACGCAATGGGCTCGGCTTGGAAGCGTCGTACTCACGGCCGGTGAATGCAGCGCCGATCGCGTCGCTGTATTTGTGGTAGTCGACGACGGCCATCACGTTGCGGTGCGAGTGGAGTGCGCCCTTGGGGCGGCCGCTGGTACCACTGGTGAACAGGATGACGGCGGGGTCGTCCTCGTCGATGTCGGTGCTCGGCACGTCGGAGCCTGCATATTCCGCGATGAGCGCGGGCAGATCCTCTTCCATGGTGAGGACCGTGATGTCTGCCGGCAGTTCGGGGAGGGCGGCGCCGCGCTTGGCGTCCACGACCAGAACCTTCGGGCGTGAGAGCTCGATCCCGTGGGTGACCTCGCGCGGAACCCACCAACCGTTGAGACCGACAGCGATCGCGCCGAGCGCCTGCGTCGCGAAGAACGTCATGACCCATTCGGGAGTGTTGGCAGCGAGGATGCCCACACGGTCGCCCTTGCGGACTCCGTACTTGTCCCGCAGAGCAGTTGCCAGCGCGGCGACGGAATCGGCGTGCTCGGTGAACGAGATTCGACGATCGCTGGTGACGAGATAGTCGCCGTCGCCCCAGGCGCGAGATGCCGAGATGAGTTCACCGATGGCGTGACCACGGTTCTTCATCACGGGCATTATGGTGCCGAGAACCTCTTCTTCGACGATCTCGAATGGCCCACCTGGACCGGTGAGGCGTGAGACCGCCTGGTCCAGAAGCAACTGCGGATCTGCGGGGGCAGTCATGGAATGGCCTTTCGTATTGTGGCGCTTTTCACGTCACAAAATCTCACGAGAAAATCATATCTGTGGCGGCGGTTACCACTGAGCGAGACTGGGACGGTTCCGGCTTTGAGGCGTCGATACGTTCGAGTCGTATCGCAGTTGGAGTAATCGACATTCCGATATCGACTAGGACACAGGACACGATGACGAACACCGCCACCGAAGCATCTTCGAATGCAGCTCTTGCAGCTCCTCAGCGCGAGGACGTCGCGCAGATGTTGATCGACCGTCTCGGTGATCAGCACCTGGGTCTGCGGACGCGGACGCAGGACTGGAGCTGGGACGAGGTGGTGCGCGAGAGCGCGGCGCGCGGCTCGCTTGCGAAGTCGCTTCGCGCGCCTGGACCGTTTCACATCGGAGTACTTCTGGAGAACGATCCCGAGTTCCTGTTCTGGCTCGGCGGCGCGGCCCTGACCGGGGCCACGATCGTCGGCATCAATCCGACCAGGCGTGGAGCTGAACTCGAGGCTGAGGTTCGGTACGTCGACTGCCAGCTGATCGTCACCGACAAAGCGGGCTACGAGAAGTTGTCCGGCCTTGACCTCGGACTGACCGAAGATCGTTTTGTTCTGGTCGACGACGCGTCATACCCGGACAAGATTTCCGCTCACCAGGTCGAGTCGCCTCAGGTCGACCTCGGCGTCGACGCGTCGACGCTGTTCTTGCTTCTCTTCACCTCGGGCACCACCGGAATGTCCAAGGCAGTGCGGTGCAGCCAGGGGCGTCTGACGCGGTTGGCCTACGCGAACTGCGCCAAGTACGACATCGACCGCGACGACGTCTGCTACTGCTGCATGCCGCTCTTCCACGGCAACGCGTTGATGGCTCTGTGGGCGCCGGCCCTTTCGCAGGGAGCTACGGTCTGCCTCGTTCGTAAGTTCACCGCCTCGGGATTCATGCCGGACGTTCGGTTCTACGGCGCAACATATTTCACCTACGTCGGTAAGGCCTTGGGGTATCTCATGGCGACGCCGGAACTGCCCGACGACATCGAGAACACCCTCACGCACGGCTTCGGGACCGAGGCGTCGCCGGGGGACAAGGCAGAGTTCATCCGCCGTTTCGGTGCGCAGCTTTTCGAGGGATACGGTTCGAGTGAAGGTGCCGGTTCGGTCGTGCTCGATCCGAACCAACCTGCCGGCGCGCTTGGCCGTCCCGCGAGCGAGAACATCGTCATCGTCGATCCCGATACCCGCGAAGAGCGACCCCGCGCGATTCTCGACGAGCACGGTCACGTGCTGAACCCCGACGAATCCATCGGCGAGATGGTCGACAAGGCCGGATCGAAGAAATTCGAGGGGTACTACAAGAACGAAGACGCAATTGCCGAGAAGATTCGCCACGGTTGGTACTGGACAGGCGATCTCGGCTACGTCGACGAGGCCGGGTTCATCTACTTCGCCGGACGTAAGGGTGACTGGATCCGCGTCGACGGTGAGAACACCTCGGCTTTGATGATCGAGCACATCCTGCGTCGGCACCCCAAAGTGATTGCCACGGGTGTCTTCGCGGTACCGGATCCGCGTTCGGGCGATCAGGTGATGGCAGCTGTCGAGGTCGCCGACTTTGCCGATTTCGATCCGGCCGAGTTCGCTGCCTACCTTGCCGCGCAGGCGGATTTGGGTACCAAGGCAGCGCCGCGATTTGTTCGTGTTTCGACTGATCTGCCCGTCACGGGCTCCAACAAGGTACTCAAACGTGAACTTCAAGCCGACCGCTGGCGGACCGACGAACCAGTGTTCCACTGGGTGGGCCGCGGTACTCCCGAATACACGTTGATGACCGAAGCTGACGTGGTGGACCTGGAGAAGGAGTTCGAGACTCACGGCCGCACGCGGTTCCTGTGAGTGGTGTTGCGCTGGTTACCGGCGCTTCCCGGGGGATCGGCCGTGAGTGCGCGCTGGCATTCGCGCGCGCCGGATTCGACGTTGCAATCACTGCTCGCACCGTTCGTGAAGGCGAAGGGCGGGCGGCCCCGCGAACGAGGCAGGGGGAGCAGGTCATTCCGGTACCCGGCAGCCTGGAGACGACGGTTGCCGAGATCGAGTCCTTCGGTGTGCGCGCCTTGGCCGTTCCGATGAATCTGCTCGATCTGGCCTCCGTCCGCGGCGCCGGTGAACGGGTGCTGGCGGAGTGGGGACATGTCGACGTGTTGGTGAACAACGCCTACGCCCAGACGGTCGGAAACATGGACCGGGTGCTCGACATCGAGATCGACGACGCCCAGGCGATGGCGATCGGCAACTATCTGCACCAGCTTGCGTTGATTCAGGTGATACTGCCGTCGATGATCAAGAGCGGCAACGGGGTGGTCGTCAACCTCGCATCTGGTTCGGCGACCCTGGATCCGCCTGCGCCTCCCGGCGAGGGTGGTTGGGGTTTGTCGTACGCCGCGTCGAAGGCGTCGTTCGGACGTATCGCCGGAGCGATCAACTCGGAGTATCGAGGCGCCGGAATCAAAGCGTTCAACCTGAGTCCGGGATTTGTCATCACGGAATCAGGGAAAGCCCGTGGTGGCGCGGACGCGATAGTGGAAGCCGGATTTGCGGCCACACCGGCATCCGTGCCCGCCGCTGCTGCGGTGTGGCTTGCAACAGATCCGGACGCGGACCGGTTCCTCGGTCGCGTCGTGGACGGTCCGAAATTGATGGCGACACTGGAGGAAACGGTATGAAGCTCGGCGTAGTTGTTCCGGTCGAATTGGGTCGAAGTGGAGATCCCGCCTGGATTCTGCAATTCGCCCGTGCTGCCGAATCGTTGGGTTTCGACGAGATCTCGGCCGTGGAGCACTCGGTTGTCATCGCGGATACGGCGAGCGAATACCCGTACTCTCCGACCGGAAAATCTCACCTACCCGATGACTGTGACATCCCGGACCCACTGGAACTACTGTCATTTGTTGCCGGCGCCACAACGACTTTGGGTCTGTCCACCGGAGTTCTGGTGCTTCCCAACCACAATCCGGTAGTGCTTGCCAAGCGCTTGGCGACGCTGGATCGACTTTCGGGTGGGCGATTGCGCATCTGTCTCGGTCTGGGCTGGATGAAAGAAGAGATCGAAGCGTGCGGCGGTGACTTCGAGCGCCGCGGCAAGGTAGCCGATGAGGCCATCGCGGTGATGCGTTCACTCTGGGAGGGCAAGGAAGCAGTCGATTTCGACGGCGATTACTTCTCGTTCAAGGGCGCGTACAGCTGGCCGAAGCCGCACCGCGAATCCGGAGTTCCGCTCTACATCGGTGGACACAGTCTCGCTGCTGCTCGGCGAGCAGGCCGGTTGGGTGATGGTTTCCAGCCGCTGGGACTGGCCGGTGAAGATCTCGACAAGGCTGTAGCGGCGATGAAAGCGGCTGCGGTGAGGGCAGATCGAGATCCTGCCGACGTATCGCTGGTACTCGGTGCGACACTGCCCAGGCTCGACGAAGCGAAACTCGACTGGGCACGCGGGTTGGGAGCCGATCGAATCGTGTTGTCCGCGAGCCGTCGTGGCACGTCGTTGGAATTGATCATCGACGAAATGGCTGAATGCTCGAAGCGGCTGGGGCTCGGCGCGTAGTCCTTCGTCTGATCAGGGATGCGCCAGCCCGTTCAGGACCATCGCGCCACGAAGCGCGAGCGATCGGGTGCGTCGATCCGGGAAGTCAGTCGAGGGCGGTGGCGTCGGTTGTCGGCGTCTTGGTGCCGGGAGTCGCTTCGATGTCGAGAACGACCTGGCTGTCGGTGGCTTCTTCGGGGAAGACGTACCGACGCATGGCCCACCAGCGGAAGGCCGTCGCCAGCAGGGTCCCGATGATCGATCCGCTGATGAAGTCCGCGAAGTTCTCCATCAACACCGACACCTCGGGTTGACGCAGGTGGAACACGTACCTGGAGGTCCAGAGAGGTACCTGGTTGATGGCCAAACCAATACCCGCGACGATGAAGAACAGAGCGGCCTCGTGATGGCGCTGTCGACCACCGCGCTGAGCAAACGACCATTCGCGGTTGAGGACGTAAGACAGAACCGTCGCGATCAGGACCGCAAGGATGTTGGCCGTCACCGGGTGCTGAGGCAGAACCGTCCACTTGATGCCGAAGAACAGCACCGTGGTGACGATGAAGGCGATGCCGCCGACCACCAGGAACTTGAGCATTTCTGCGTGCGGCAGGACGCGCACGAGAATCCGCTCAGGAAGCCTATTGACCATCTTTTCGACAAACGCCATTGTTCGAGGCTAACCCTGAATACGACCGACGGCACAAATCGTCGATGCCCGTGTCGGCAACATCATCAGAATCCGTACCCGAGAATTGCGGGCTTCTCTGCGTTGAAAGCGAAGTCGAAATTCCGGATCTCCCGCGGATCGGACGCGTGGAGTCGGTGCGCCGCCGCGAAGGTCTTGGCCTGGTGCTCGCCCAGGTACAAGCTGCTCAGGACATCAGAGGGCATCGTGATCGCGGGCTCCGCGTCAGTGGCCGTACAGGTGGCCTTGCCGCCCTTGACCTGAAGTGCAAAAGTTCCGCCGGCCTTCAGGAACGGATCTTCGACCTTGACGACGGTGTCCAGGTCAGCAGCATATTCACGAGCCTCGAGAGCCGCGGGCACGTCCATGATGCGCAGCCACAGTCGATCGGAGCGCGTCGTCGTCCGGGCAAGACGGTAGTCCGTCAGCATCAGCCGGAGTGGATCGGCAGGATGTTGGCGTGTCTCGATCCGGGTGACGAGGTCGAGGCCGCAGATCGTGCGCCACAGCGCCGCGTGCGCGTCTTCGGTGATGGTGACGAACTCGTCGATCCGGGCGATGCTGTCGCGGCCCTCGTTCGTGTGCCGGTAAGCGATGTATCCGTCCGCGTGTGTCAGAAAGAACAGTCCGGAGGCGCCGTCACGATCCTCGGACGGGTCGGCGAACATGTGGTCCCAGAGCGGTTGCGGACGCAATTGAGCGCCGGGTGTCAGCAGTCGCCAGCGATCGTAGATCTCGGGTAGAAGCGTCGAGGCAGCTTTGACGTCGACGATCGACACGCCACCGTTGTCGGGCACCTCGGGGCGGAACCGCGCGAAGCGGCGATCGAGGGTGATGCCCTCGCTGAAGGTGGCCGGGCCGTATCCGAAGCGGTTGTAGATGCCGGCCTCGCTGGCCGTCAGGGCGGCAAGTGGTGCTCCGGTCGACTCGATGTGGGCGTGAAGTGCAGTGAACATCGAGCGTAGGACGCCACGGCGACGGTGAGTCGGTGCGACGGATACCCAGGTGATCCCGCGCGTGGGGAGCTGGCGTCCGCCGGGCACGGTGAATTCCATGTCGATTTCGATGGCCACGCCGACGGGTAGGTCACCGTCGACGGCGAGGATGATGTCCTCGGGCTTGTAGAGAGCCTTCGTCAGTTCGCTGACCGCGGGAGACGGGTGAAAACCGAACCCCACCGAGTCGAGTAGTTGGAGAGCCGGCCAGTCGCTCTCGGTAGCGGTGCGGATGGTGATCTTGTTTTCGGGGCTCACGTATATCGACTTTGGCATAGATTGCGTGAAGACGCACATGAATATCGGGGCTGACGTTTCCGCACCGGCTCCCAGGGGTACCGCCCGACGGACCAGTCCTGCGGCACGGAGAAAACCGATACGGAGAAACACTGTGGCGATCACCGACATCAAGGAATATGCCCATCTCACCGAGGAAGACGTCGAAGCGCTCGGGCGCGAGTTGGACGCCATTCGGCTCGACATCGAGGAGAAGCGCGGCGCGCACGATGCTCGATACATCCAGCGGACGATCGCGTTTCAACGCTCTCTGATGGTGGCCGGCCGCATCGTCTTGTTCGCCAGCAAGAAGAAGCCTGCCTGGATTCTGGGGACTGCGCTGCTGGGGGTCGGCAAGATCATCGAGAACATGGAACTCGGCCACAACATCATCCACGGTCAGTGGGACTGGATGAACGATCCCGAGATTCACTCGAGCAACTGGGAGTGGGACAACACCTGCCCGTCCTCGGGATGGAAGCACTCGCACAACTTCACTCATCACAAGTTCACCAACATCGTCGGCCTCGACAACGATGTCGGCTACGGCATCATGCGCGTCACGCGCGATCAGAAGTGGCACGCCGACTATCTCTTCCAACCGATCACGAATTTCGTGCTGGCGACCCTCTTCGAGTGGGGCGTCGCACTGCATCACCTCGAGACCGACAAGCTTCGCAAGGGCGAGGTGAAGTGGTCCGAGAAATCGGAGATGGCCAAGGACGTCGGAAAGAAGATCGCGCGTCAGGTGGCGAAGGATTACATCCTGTTCCCCGCCCTGACCGGCCCGGCGTGGAAGACCACGTTGACGGCCAACGCCGTTGCAAATCTCATCCGCAACTATTGGAGTTACGCCGTCATCTTCTGCGGGCACTTCCCCGACGGTGCCGAGAAGTTCACGCTCGAGGAATTCGAGAACGAATCCCGCGCTCAGTGGTACTTACGACAGATGCTGGGGTCCGCCAACTTTCATGCCGGCCCCGTCATGGCCTTCATGAGCGGCAACCTCTGCTACCAGATCGAGCATCACTGCTTCCCTGACCTGCCGAGCAATCGGTACTCGGAAATCGCGGTGCCGCTGCGGGACTTGTGTGACAAGTACGACCTCCCGTACACCACCGGGCCGCTGTGGAAGCAGTACGGATTGACGCTGAGGACCATCTGGAAGTTGTCGCTGCCCAACAGGTTTCTCTCCGCGTCCCAGGACGATGCTCCGGAGACGCACTCGGAGTTGAAGTTCCGCATCCGCGGCGGAATCAAGGAAGTCTTCGGCGTCGATCCGCAGACCGGTAAGCGGCGCGGCCTGCGAACTGCGATCGCGATGGTGTCGAGCTGATCGGTTACCGCTTGTGTGCCATCGAACGAACTACGAGATCGCCGGTCGACTGGATTGCTTGAACCAACACGATCAAGATCACGACAGCGACGAACAACACCGGGGTGTTGAATCGTTGGTAGCCGTACTTGATCGCGAAGTCGCCGAGACCGCCGGCGCCGATGGCGCCTGCCATGGCCGAGAAACCGATCAGCATCACCGCCGTCAGGGTTGCTCCGGCTACCAATCCCGGAACTGATTCGGGCAGTAGCACTTTGACGATGATGTCCTTGTCGGTGGCGCCCATGGATCGTGCTGCTTCGACGCGTCCGGAATCGACCTCACGCAGTGCGTTCTCGACGACGCGAGCGAAGAAGGGCACCGAGCCGATGGTCAGCGGGACGATCGCTGCCGTCGCCCCGAGCGCTGTTCCGACGATCGCCCGCGTCGCCGGGATGAGGAGGACCAACAAAATGACGAACGGCAGCGAACGGCCGATGTTCACCACGGTGCCCAGTACCGAATTGAGAACGCGGTTCGGACGGATTCCGTCGGGCGCGCTCGCGTGCAACAGAACGCCGAGGGCGATACCGATGATCACGGTGAGCACGAACGAGACGCCGACCATGTAGAGCGTGTCGAGTAGGGCTTCCCATGCTTCGCCCAGGGAATCCTGCCAGGACGTCTTGTTCATGAGAACGTCACCTTCACTCCGCGCTGCGAAAGATGTTCTTCGACAGACTTTCTTGTCTCTTCGTCGTTGGCGAGTCCGGTGTGCGAGGCGAACTCCACGCGAAGGCGGCCGACCTGATGGGCTCCGATGTCCTCGATACCGCCCGAGATCACGGTGACGTCGACATCGAGATCACGCGAGAGTTGGGAAATCACGGGCGAGGTCGACAGCGAATCGACAAAGGTGAGGAGTGCCGGAATTCCGGTCGGGGACGTTCGCACCGTTCCGGTCGGCAGTAGCGCCTCGCCGAGGGGTGAGTCCGGGTCCGCAACCAGTTCGGTGAGCGTTCCCTCGTCGACGATGCGTCCCTGGTCGATCAGGGCGGCGCGGTGACAGATCCGTCGAACCACGTTGAGCTCGTGGGTGATCAGAACGATGGTCACACCCAGACGTCGATTGAGGTCGGCGAGCAGGTCGAGGATCGAATCGGTCGTATCCGAGTCGAGGGCGCTCGTGGCTTCGTCGCACAGGAGGACATCGGGAGAAGCCGCCAAGGCCCTCGCGATCCCGACCCGTTGTTTCTGTCCGCCGGACAGTTGCGAAGGGAAGGCGTCACGTCGGTCTTCCAGGCCGACCAACTCGATCAGCTCGTCGACGCGGGCACGGCGATCTGCCCGCGAGTACCCCGCCACTTCGAGAGGAAAGGCGATGTTGGCGGCGACCGAGCGGGAGTGCAGCAGGTTGAAATGCTGGAACACGACACCGATCCGCTTGCGTGCATCGCGCAACTGCGCCGGGCTCAACGCGGTCAGATCGGTGTCACCCAACAGAATCCGGCCACTGGTCGGGCGTTCGAGCAGGTTGAGGCAGCGCAGCAGAGTCGATTTACCGGCGCCGCTCTTGCCGATGATGCCGAAGATCTCGCCGTCTTCGATTTTCAGGGACACGGAATCGAGTGCATGCAGAACTTTTGTGCCGCTGCCGTATTCCTTGGAGACCGATTCGATCGAGAAGACCATGACGGGTCTCGATCAGGTAGCGCTGGCCGGAATGACCGAGCCCTGGTAGGTCTGCTCGATGAACGTCGCGACGTCGGTGGACGTCAATGCCTCGGCCAACTTCTGCACTCGCGCATCGTTTTCGAGGGAGGTGCGAACCGTCAGGACGTTGGCGTACGGGTTGCCCTCGGCCTTCTCGAGCACCAGTGCGTCCTTGGCGGGATTGAGGCCGCCTTCGATTGCGTAGTTGCCGTTGATGATTGCGAGATCGACATTTCCGTCGTCGAGAGTGCGCGGAAGCTGCGGGGGATCGACCTGGGTGAACGTGAGTCCCTTGGGGTTGTCGATGATGTTCTTCTCGCTGATCTGCGTGATGTCGGTGCCGGGCGCGCCCAACTGCTGATCGAGCTTGATCAAACCGGCCTGCTGCAGCAGGTACAGCCCACGGGCGAAGTTCGTCACGTTGTTGGACAAAGCGACCGTTGCGCCCTGGCGCAGGTCGGCCAGGTTGGTGACCTTCTTGGAATATGCACCGAGGGGCTCGACGTGGACCTTCGCCACGGCGACCAGGTCGTCGACACCCTTTTCCTTCGACCACGATTCCTGGTACGGCACGTGCTGGAAGAAGTTGGCGTCGGTGTCGCCCGCTTCGAGCACCTCGTTGGCGTCGAGGTCGCCGGTGATCTCGCTGACCTCGATCTTGGTGTCGCCGAGCAGGCCCTTTTCTTCGACGAACTTCAAGATCTCGGCGTGCGGAACCGAAGAAGCGACGATGCGAAGGGGCGCGTTCTCATCGGAAGAGTTGTCGCTCGAGCACGCTGCGACGGTTCCGACTGCGACGGCGGCCACTGCGAAGGCAGCGAGGAATCTTCTGGTGCGCGAGCGTGACATGTGAATCTCCAAGACATAGCCGAACGTCACGCCGAGATGGCGTGACAGTTGCTGAACGCTAGCCCGGTAAACCTCCCGTGAGGAGATACAGAATCACCGCGATTTTTTCCTGTACCTATTGTCCGAGCAGGATGACCGGAACGTCCTCGGCAAAATCGACTACCAATTCACGACGCGAGAACAACCAGGTGCCGTCGACCTTTTCGAAGCTGTCCTGATAACGAATCTCGATCCGGTTGTCCCGGTGGCCCTCGCCCCGCGGATAGATGTGGTGAGCGGAGCAGTAGGCCTCACCGTGCGCGGTGGTGGGGCTGTCGAGGTCGAGGATCTGCTGCTCGACGATGTGCCGGGTCGAGTGCAGATGTGAGACGGCGTCGACCACCGAACTGCTGACGACGGTGTTCCCACGTATCTCCGTCGGCGCATCCGTTCCGTTCAATGCCGGCGGCAAGACGAATGCCACGTCGTCAGTGAAGAGAGCCGCAAGGGCGGTGGTGTTTCGGCGGTCGACGGCCTGTGCATACCTGGCGGCCAAGTCGGTGAGAGCGACGCGATCCGAGGAGTCCATGCGCATATCTCACCCTATGTGACGCCGCTCATGTTTCGGCTTCCCGCTCAACGAGACATTCACAGCGCCCACCTGGGCATCTGGTTAGCGTCCAGACCAAGAGTTGCCAGCCATGAATGCCATAGGAGAAACAGCGATGGATCTGAGGGAATCGCCCGAGCAGCAGGAGCTCCGCAAGGAGTTGCGCGCGTACTTCGCGGCGCTGCTGCCGGAAGAGAAGCGTCGCGCGGCCGGCGAGCAAGGTGTGGGCGGCGAGTACTTCCGCGAGATCGTGAAGTTGCTGGGCAAGGACGGTTGGCTCGGTATCGGCTGGCCCAAGGAATTCGGTGGCCAGGGACGCTCCATCGAAGAGCAGTTCGTGTTCTTCGACGAGGTTCAGCGCGCAGGTCTGCCGTTTCCCTTCGTGACGGTCAATACCGTCGGACCGACATTGATGAAGTACGGCACCGAAGAACAGAAGGAACGTTTCCTGCCCGGCATCCTGGCCGGCGACATCGTCTTCGCAATCGGGTACACCGAGCCCGAGGCCGGCACCGACCTCGCGTCACTCAAGACTCGTGCGGTTCTCGACGGTGACGAGTGGATCGTCGACGGCAACAAGATCTTCACCAGTGGCGCCAACACTGCCGACTACGTGTGGCTGGCCTGCCGCACCGACGCTGACGCCCCCAAGCACAAGGGCATCTCGATCCTGATCGTCCCCACCGAGGACGCAGGCTTCGAGTGGTCACCGATCAATACCGTCGGCGGTTTGATGGTGACGTCGACGTACTACTCCGGCATTCGTGTTCCGTCGAAGGACGTTGTCGGCGAGGTCAACGGCGGCTGGCAGCTCATCACGGCTCAGCTCAATCATGAGCGAATCGGCTTGGCGGCCATCGGTGGTCGCACGTACGGTCTGTGGAACCTGGTTCTGGACTGGGCCAAGGAAAACGGCGCCATCAACATCCCGTGGGTGCAGCAGGACTTCGCTCGTACACACGCCAAGCTCGAGGCCATGCGACTGCTGAACTGGAAGATGACGGCAGCCGTCGCGCAGGACACGCTCTCCGGAGCCGACGCCGGCGCTACCAAGACGTACGGGACCGAGACTCACGTCGACGTCTACCGCACTCTGCTCGGAATTCTCGGCTCCGCCGGACGCATCCGCCCCGAGTCTCCGGGCGCTTTGCTTGCCGGTCAGATCGAGCAGATCTCGCGTCAGGGTGTCGTGAACACCTTCGGCGGCGGCGTCAACGAGGTTCTGCGTGACATGGTCGGCACCATCGGCTTGGGACTCGTTCGCGAAAAGAGGGTCAAGTGAGCGACATTTCGGCGCAACTCGACGCTTTTGTCGGCCAGACGCTTGTTCCCACCACCTGGGGACCCGACGAGGTCAACATCCCCATGATCCGGCATTGGGCCGAGACCATGGGCGATACCAACCCCGTCTACCTCGACGACGACGCTGCCCGCGCCACCGGCCGTGACGGCGTCGTCGCTCCGGCTCAGATGCTCCAGGTCTGGATCATGCGGACGTTCACCGACAAGATGGCGGGCAACGACCCGTCGCAGGTGTGGACCGATCTGATCGCCACCCTCGACGCGGCCGGCTACAGCTCCGTCGTGGCCACCGATTCCGATCAGGAGTTCTTCGCCGAACTGCGCCCAGGCGATCGCGTGAACTACACCGAGGTCATCGAGTCGATTTCCCCGGAAAAGAAGACAGGCCTCGGCGTCGGACACTTCGTGACGACGCTCAAGACGTACCGCAACGGCGACGACGAGGTTGTCGGCACCCAACGGTGGCGGACGCTGCGGTTCAAGCCTCAGGAAGCTGCTGCACCGGAGGCACCGCGCGCTCTGCGTCCGCGTCCGGCTCTCAACGCGGACAACGCTTTCTGGTTCGAAGCGGCCAAAGAGCACCGCCTGGTGATCCAGCGCTGCACGTCCTGCAAGACGTTGCGTCATCCCACCGGCCCGATGTGCGGCGAGTGCCAGTCACTCGAGTGGGACACGATCGACGCGTCGGGGCGTGGCACGGTGTACAGCTTCGTGGTCAATCATCACCCCAAGATCGACGCGTTCGACTACCCGCTCATCGTTGCGGTAATCGAACTCGAAGAGGGAACCCGATTGATCGCCAACATGGTGGGTATCGCGCCCGAAGATGTCGTGGTCGACATGCCCGTGGAACTTGACTGGATCGACGCCGACCCGGATCTGACGCTTCCCGCGTTCCGGCCGGCCGTACGCGAGGAGCACTGATGGACTTCAATTTCAGCGAAGAGCAGGACGCGATTCGCTCACTGGCCGACGAGGTCTTCACCAGCAAGGCAACGATCGAGCGCACCAAGGAGATCGAACTCTCCGCCGAGCGCGTCGACCGTGAACTGTGGCGAGAACTCGCGAGTACCGGCCTGCTCGGTATCGCACTGCCCGAGGAGTTCGGCGGCGGCGGGCTCGGCTTGTCCGAGCTGTACGCACTGCTGGAGGAGCAGGGCCGTCACGTTGCGGCCGTGCCGATCTGGGAAACGACCCTTGCGGCATTGGCTGTCAATGAATTCGGTTCCGATTCCCTTCGTGCCGAGCTCCTTCCGAGTGTTGCCGACGGCAGTCGATTCCTGACCGTCGGTCTCGAAGAGTTCGGTCCGTACACGGGCGGCGACCCACTGACCACGGCCGAGCAGGACGCCGACGGCAACTGGACCGTGACGGGTGAGAAGGCAGTAGTGCCGATGACTCACGTCGCAAACCTTGCTCTCGTTTCGGCAACCGCTTCCACCGGTACGGCACTGCTGCTTGTGGATCTGAGCGCCGAAGGAGTGACGCTCGAACAGACGCAGTCCACCAACTGGGAGATCTGTGCCAACGTCACCTTTGCCGGTGCCCCCGCGCAGCTGATCGGTGCGGCCGATGGTACGACGGTTCCGTGGCTGATCGACCGCGTTGAACTGGCGTTGGCAGCAATTCAATGGGGTGTCGGCTCGGGTGCAGTCGCACAGGCTGTCACGTACCTGAACGGCCGCAAGCAGTTCGGCCGTCCGCTGGCGACCTTCCAGGCCGTCAATCATCAACTCGCTGACTGCTACATCGATCTCGAAGCGATGAGGGTGACGCTGTGGCAGGCCGCCTGGCGCATCTCCGAGGGACTGGATCTCGGCACCTCTGTACTCGTCGCCAAGTGGTGGGCCACCGACGGCGGACAGCGCGTCGTGCATCGCACCACGCATGTCCACGGCGGTATGGGCGTCGACACCGACTACCCGGTTCACCGTCACCTCTTGTGGGGCAAGCAGATTGCTGCCACCCTCGGCGGTTCCAGCTCCGATCTCGCGCGTCTGGGTGCGCAGCTCGCATCCGGTGTGGAGGTGCTCGCATGACCGTTCTTGCCGGTCGCAGTTACGCAGACGTCGTTGTCGGAGAGGCATTGCCCGAGTTGGCGATCCCGCTGACCCGCACGTTGATCGTCGCCACGGCAATCGCCACTCGCGATTTTCAGGACGTGCACCACGATCCGAGCCTGGCCCAAGAGCGCGGATCCAAGGATGTCTTCATGAACATCCTCACGAGCAACGGTCTTGTCGGTCGATACGTCACGGACTGGGCCGGATCTGCATCGACCTTGCGCCGCATCGCCATTCGTCTCGGGGCGCCCAACTACCCGGGTGACACCATGACGATGACCGGTGAGGTCGTGTCCAAGGAAGACGGAGTGGTCGTGGTCAAGGTGCAGGGTGCAAACAGCCTCGGCAACCATGCATCCGGCACCGTCGCAGTCGCTTTCAAGGAAGAGGAGAGGCTCTGATGGCGATCAGCCCGCTCTCGGGAGCCGCCGCCATCGTCGGCATCGGATCCACCGAGTTCTCCAAGAACTCCGGCCGCACCGAACTGCAGTTGGCGTGTGAGGCCATCGTCGCGGCACTCGCTGACGCCGGTATCGATCCGTCCGAGGTCGACGGTCTGTCCACCTACACGTCGGAGACGAACGGCGAAGCCATTGTGGCTCGCAACTGTGGCCTCGGCGAGCTGAAGTTCTTCTCGCGCATTCACTACGGCGGCGGCGCCGCGTGTGCCACCGTGCAGCAGGCGGCCATGGCAGTTGCGACGGGTGTTGCCGACGTCGTGGTTTGTTACCGCGCCTTCAACGAGCGCTCCGGTGTGCGCTACGGCCTTGGGCAGCACGATCGACCCATGGACAGCACCGCGGATCGCGCGGCATATGCGTGGATGACTCCGCAGGGATTGTCGACTCCCGCTCAGTGGGTCGCCATGTTCGCCCGCCGCTACATGCACCAGTACGGTGCGACGAGTGAGGACTTCGGACGAGTTGCAGTGGTGGCGCGCAAGCATGCCGCCAACAACCCGGCTGCCTGGTTCTACGAGCGTCCGATCACACTCGAGGACCATCAGAACTCGCGCTGGATCGCCGAGCCTCTGCACCTGCTCGACTGCTGCCAGGAAACCGACGGCGGCCAGGCATTGGTCATCGTCTCTGCCGAGCGCGCAAAGGATCTGGCCAACAAGCCCGTCATCATCAAGGGCGCCGCTCAGGGCAGTAGCAAGGATCAGCACATGATGACCAGCTACTACCGTCCTGACATCTCGGGTATCCCGGAGATGGGCCTGGTTGCTCGTCAGTTGTACGGCCAGAGCGGCCTGACCCCTGATGACATCAACGCCGCGATTCTGTATGACCACTTCACCCCGTTGGTGCTTCCGCAGCTCGAAGAACTGGGCTTCTGCAAGCCAGGCGAAGCCAAGGACTTCATTCGCGAAGGCAACCTCGAGATCGGTGGACGCTTGCCGTCCAACACTCACGGTGGTCAGGTCGGCGAGGCATACCTGCACGGCGTCAACGGAATTGCCGAAGGTGTGCGACTGGTCCGAGGAACGTCGACCAATCAGCCCGACGGCGTCGAAAACGTCTTGGTCACAGCCGGAACGGCAGTGCCCACCAGCGGTCTCGTTCTGGGCGCTGTTTAAGAGAGGAAATGACAGTGACAACTTCGGAAGCTGCGAAGACCGCCGGCGATTGGCGCGGAGCCGATCTCGGTACCCGCACCGTGGCGTACACCGAGCGCGACGCGATCTTGTACGCACTCGCCGTGGGCGCCAAGGCAACCGAGCTGGACCTCGTCTTCGAGGATCAGCTTCGGGTACTGCCGACTTTTGCTCTGACGCTGGCACAGTGGGCTCCCGACGCTCTGGGTTCGGCGGGCGCCTTCGACACCTCGACGGCACTGCACGGCTCGCAAGAGTTGAAAGTGCTTGCTCCGCTTCCGCGTAGCGGTGAGGTGACGTTGAAGGCTTCGGTCGGCGAGGTGTGGGACAAGGGTGCTGCGGCCGTGTTCGAAGTGAAGGTGGAGTGCGAATACTTCGTCGCGACCTGGTCACTTTTTGCTCCCGGTGCCGGCGGATTCGGCGGAGAACGTGGACCCTCACGTCCGGCGGAGCCGACCGGTGAGCCTTCGCTGACCGGTGTGCTGACCACAGCGGAGAACCAGACGGCGATGTACCGGCTCCTGGGCGACAAACACCACATCCACATCGATCCCGAGGCTGCGGCGCGGATCAACCAGCCGCGTCCGATCATGCACGGGCTGTGCACGTTGGCCGCCAGCACACTCGAGCTTGCTCGGGTCACCGGAGTGCATCCGGCTGATCTTGTCAGTCTCGAAGGTCGATTCGCTGCGGCGATCCATCCGGGTGAGTCGCCGTCCATCGTTGCGTGGGGTACTCCCGACGACTTGGCTTTCCAGGTCACCAAGGGTGATCAGGTAGCGATTTCCGGTGCACGAGTGAGCTTCTCCGCTCACTAGTCCCTCCAGACTCAACTGCGGGGTGCTTGACCCCTTGTCGCGCCCCGCAGTTGTTTGCACGAAGAAGCAGCCCCTGAGCGATTCGCTCAGGGGCTGCTCTGTGCTTGTGTTCAGTCCTGATGGGTCGCCATGTAGCGAGCCGGGTACTCACCGCCGCCGTGAACGGCGATGTCGGCGCCGTTGACGTACGAGGAGAGTGGGCTCGCCAGGAACAGGCAGGAGTTGGCGATATCGGCCGGGACGGCCATGCGCTCCATCGGAATGGTCCTGGTGACCGCCGCGCCGCCGTCGGCGCCGTAGACCTCGGCGGCAGCCTCGGTACGGATCAGGCCGGTGGTGATGTGGTTGATCCGGACCTTCGGCGCCCATTCGAGGGCCAATGCCTTGGTCAGAACGAGGAGGCCGGCCTTGGCTGCGCTGTACGCCGCGGTTCCGGGCTGCGGATCGATTGCCGAGACGCTGCCGATGTTGATGATGGCACCGCCGTCGTCCTGAGTCTGCATCACTGCGTTGGCGGCCTGGGCAACGTTGAAGGGTGCCAACAGGTTCAGGGCCACGATCTTCTCGACGAAGCGGGGTGACACCGTCGCAGCATCGGCATCGGGGGAGCCGCCGGCGTTGTTGACCAGGACGTCCAGACGGCCGAAGCGCTCGACGGCATCCTGGACGAGGGCTGCGGCGTCGGCGGGATCGCGGACGTCCGTGGCGCGAAAGGCTGCGCTACGGCCGTCGGCGGTGGGTAGGTTTTCGGGCTCGTTACGGCCACAGACCAGCACGTTCGCACCCGCGGCGAGGAAGGTTTCGGCGATGACGTAGCCGATGCCTTTGGTGCCGCCGGTGACGATCACCGAGCGTCCGCTGAAATCGACGGGGTTGGGCAGTGTCACGGTGGAGCCTTCCTGGTGCGGTGCCGAGCTGAATTGCCGCCCAATGTGATTGACGCGACGTGGTCGCACACCTTAGGGTCAAGCAAGTGCTTGGTTGTTTTGTAGGTCGAGTGTAGACGACAAACGGCGGCAGTCACCAGAATCGACCGGTCCTTCCCGCAAAGGGACCTCTGCGTCGACAGACATTGGAGTAGTCACATGGGCAAGCTCGAAGGCAAAGTTGCACTCATCACGGGTGCGGGTCAGGGAATCGGGCAGGGGATTGCCCTGGCCTTGGCCAAAGAGGGCGCCGTGATCGCCGTTGCCGGTCGCACCGAATCCAAGTTGCACACCACCTGCGGACTACTCGCTGACATCGGTGCGCGCGGTGAGGCCGTGGTTTGTGACGTCAGCAAGAAGGACGACATCACGGCGGCCGTGGACCGAACCGTCGAACTGTTCGGCGGAATCGACATCCTGGTCAACAACGCCAACGACTGCAAGCCAGGCCCGCTCTTGAGCGTGCTGGACGAAGACTTCGAGCGTTCTTTCGCGACGGGCCCACTCGCCACCCTGCGCATGATGCAGGCGTCGTACCCGCACATGAACAGTCGTGGCGGTGGCGTCATCATCAACATGGTCACCTCGGCAGCCGTGCGCTGGGATGCGAGTAACTACGGCGCTTACGGTTCCATCAAGGAAGGCATGCGCTCGTTGACCCGCGCTGCCGCCTGCGAATGGGGCAAGGACAACATCCGCGTTCTCAACGTCGCCCCGCACGCCAAGACCCCCGCGTTGCAGTGGTGGATGGACAAGAATCCGGAAGAGGCGGCGGCTTTTGTCGCGGGTATCCCGCTGGGACGCGTCGGAGATCCCGAGACCGACATCGGTCGTGCCGTCGTCTTCCTCGTCAGTGAAGACGCCGGTTACCTGACGGGTGCCACGATCCCGCTCGACGGCGGTCAGTCGCGCTGGGGCTGACCGCCATCGACCCGATCAGGTCATCACGGCGCCGCCGTCGACGGCAATCGTCTGCCCGGTGACGTTGCGAGCCTTGTCGCTGAGCAAGAACGCGACCATCTCGGCGATATCTCCGGGCGTCTGGGCTCGACCCATCGGAACCATTTGGGCAACAAAAGAATCGAAGACATCAGCATCGGAAACGCCCGCTAGTGCAGCATCGCGCCGACGCAGTTCCTTGATGGTTCGCAGCCACATGTCGGTGAGGATCAGCCCGGGCATGACCGTGTTCGAACGGAGCCCTCGAGTCGCGCCGATCCGGGCGACGCTGTGACTCATCTCGATCACGGCGGCCTTCGACGGCCCGTAGTGCGCGAGCATGTCACCGCCCAAGCGGGCACCGATCGACGCCAAGGCTTTCCAGGCGTGCTGCGGTGTCGGCGAGTGCAGCCTCTTCGATGTCGAGTAGAAGCAGGGTGCCGAAGTCCTCGGCAAGCCGCTCGGCAATAGCGGCGCCCAACCCGGCCGCTGCGCCCGTGACAATGGCTACGGGCGCGCTCACGGCAGGTGCGTTTCGAGCAGTGGGGCAAGCAGTTCGGCTGCGCGCGCTGCCGTGATGACCTCGCTCGGATCCACCTTGGTGACGACTTTCGAAGCAGAATCTTCGTAGACGTGCTCACCGATGAGTCGGCCCTGCTCGTCGTACGGCCAGACGAATGCCAAGGTCCGACGCACGAGATACCAACCGTCGGAGTCGATGCCCGACGACTGTTCGGGGGCTGCGGACGTGGATCCGCCCGATTCGTGCACCGCGCCGAACACCCCGTCTCCGAGGATCGATCCAGGAACGAATTGACTGAAGAGTGTCTCACCCGAGAACCCGCTGTCCGATACCGCGAAGTCGGACTTCCCGGTCCACATGACAAGGGTGTCCGTCTCGGCGAGTGACTGGTAGAAGTTGGTGACGGCGTCCATGCCGTCGAGGACAATCGACTGGCCGTCTTCGAACAACCGGTAGACGGGTTCTTCGACGGTCATGTCCGGCGAGAGGATTTCCTTGTAGCGACCGGAGACCTCGAGCAAGGCGTGGCGTCGGTAGTTACGGAGGATCTTCTGGTGCCGCGGATTGTCGATGGTTTCCAATTGCTTTTCGACGCCATCCATCATGTGGACGAATTCGTGCTCGTACTTGCTCATCACATCTCCTGGTTTCGCAGATTCGGCGGGCTGTCCGGATCTGCGACAACTGTGACCTGGCGAGGCATTCGCTGTACATGTAGATCTTCGTTCGAGAATTGCCAGTTTGCTTAACTCCGCTGTTCAGATACCGTGATGGTCGTCACTTTAAGTCGAGCGGCGGGCCGAAAACAACCGAATGGACGGTAATGAAGAAGGCGAGAAGAGGCGAAGATCTGAATCTGCGTTTGGTGTCCTCGTTGCTCGTCGTCGTGGCGGAAGGGCACTTCGGGCGAGCGGCAGACCGGCTGTTCGTCACCGCGCCCGCCCTCAGTCAGCAGATTCGACGACTCGAGGAGCAGGTGGGAGTCGAGTTGGTCGATCGCAGTTCGCATCCGGTGGTGCTCACCGCCGCGGGTGAGGTGTTCGTCGCGGATGCGCGGCCCGCTCTCGAGTTTGCCGTTCGCGCGATGAACGGTCTCGACGCACTCGAGCGTCGGCGGGCCAGGCGGTTGCGGATCGGATTCATCAACGGGGCTGCCGGGAGTTTGGGGCGTGCGGTGATCGATTCGTTGCACGCGGAGGTGGAGCTCGTCCAGTTGGATTGGTCCCAACAGGTTTCGGCGGTGGCGAGCGCGACCGTCGACGCGGCATTCGTGCGACCGCCACTGCCGGTGCTCGACGGTGTGGTGCTCGAACGGATAGGCGTCGAACCGCGGGTGGTGGCTCTGCCTCGAGGGCACCAACTGGCGGGCCGTACGAGCATCGAGATTTCTGAAATAGATGGGATGGTGCAGGTTTCGAGTGACGGTGCACCACTCGAATGGGTGAAATGGTGGTCGGTGGACCCGCGCCCGAGTGGTGTACCCGTCCGGTACGGTCCCTCGGTCCGCACGATGGACGAAGCACTCGAGGTTGTCGCCAACGGTCGGGCGGTGGTGATAACGGCAGCAACCATTGCCGAGTACTACACCCGCTCGGATATCAGTTTCGTGCGCATTTCCGACATCGAGCAGTGTTCGATCGATCTGTGTACCCGCGAGGGCGACAGCAGTCCGGCAGTGATCGAGCTACGCAAAGCTGTTGCGGCCCAGGGTGCCGGGAGGACCACAAGCTGACGGGAAGGCTGGGTGCCGGAAAGGCCGGGTGATCAGCGAAACCGTTCGCGGTACTGGACCGGGCTGCACTGCCACCGGGACCGGAACCTGCGCGCTGCGTGGCCGGGGTCATGCCATCCAACGGCGCGTGCGGCCCCAGCAACGCTGAGTTCCGTTGTGCGCAACAGGGATGCGAGACGCTCGACGCGCAAAGTTTGGAGATAGGACATCGGGCTGGAGCCGGTGTCGGCAACGAACACGCGGCTCAATTGTGAAGGCGAGAGCGCTACCTCGGCGGCCAGCGAACTCAGAGTCCACGGATGATCGAGGGAATTGTTCATCAACTCGACAGCCTGCTCGACCGTCGCACGGTAACCGCGTTGTTCACTGTGGCTTACCGTGGCGGAGACGAGAGGCTCGAGCACGGAGAACGCTGCGAATAGAAGGGCATATTGCTCGAAAACCCCAGTCCCGAGATCTCGGGATCGGCCCGTCCCTGCTGCGAGTTCGTCAAAAAGTTCGGCCAGTTGTGGGGTGCGGTCGTCGACATCGAGGGTCAGAACGGGCCGAGGGGCGCGCGGCTCCGGTGACACCGCGGCGCCCCAGCCCGGGACTCTCGTGATCCATGACAACTCGTCGGCGAACAGAGTCGGATCCAGAAACACATTGGTAGTCAGCAGGCGGTTCGATTCGAGGCTGTGGCGCGAGCCGGGAGCGAGGATCAGTAGGTGACCCGAACGTATGTCCGTCACGTCGTCGGCACTGCGCTGGACCGCTCGGCCATCTCGAACGAGAGCCAATTCCACGGCGTCGTGGCTGTGTACATCCACGTCGTGGTCGAGGCGAAGATGCGCGGCGTGTACTCGCGGACCGGCGCACTCCGCGGCGTTCGTCGATTTGACGCGCACCACTGCCTCCCCTCACGCTTCACGGCTTCGTCGGTAGGTACTCCACATCGTCGACTGTCAGTTCGTCGAGTTCCTGAGGCGTCAGGTTCCGTCCGTCGGCGACCGCCGCATGCATGCGGGCGAACACGTCGTCGGCCACCTCGTCGGCGTCGGCTTTGCGTTTCCAGTACCCAACGATATGCGAGTTCATCGGGGAGTAGCCAATGTCCCGGCGGAGCAGGTGCCGGACTCCACGGAGGGCACCAGCCTCTCCTGCCGCCCAGACGTAGTCGGGCTGATGTGCCGACAACGCTTGACGGAGTTCCTCGATCATCGAGTCCTCGTCAGAGCCGCGGATCCACCGGGCGCGCCCGTCTGCGGCGGACTCCAGTGGAATTTCATCGTCCGCGGTATCGGCAGTCAGAAGCGCGATCGCCTCTTGATCGGCGGTCAGAGATTCCAAGATCGTCATAATTGCGGGGAGAGCGGAAGCGTCGCCGAGCAACACCAGAGAATGCGCCAGCTCTGGGAGTGGTTGGTTCCCTCCGGCATTGGTCAGTCCGACGACGTCGCCGGGAACGGTGTTCGTGACCCACCTGCCGGCCGGCCCGTCGCTGTGGACGACGAAATCGATGTCGACCTCGCACAGCTCCGGGCGATGCGCGCGGATCGTGTACGTCCGCACTATCGGCTTGGGTGCGTCGTCGGCGTACTCGAAACCGCGAGCTCCGACGGTCGGAATCGTTAGTTCTCGGGCGGCTGCGGCCTCGTCGGCGTCATCGGGCAGAAAGATCTTCACCTTCGGAGCAATGCCTTGGCAGTCGTAGTCGCCGAGTTCGCCGAACGTCACTCGGACGAAATGAGGTCCTATCTCTCGTTTCCTTGTGACGACAGCGCGATAGGTGGTGAATCGGGTGCGGATTGCCGTTGCCGTGTCTTGCATGAAGTGCTCCTTGAAAGCAATTGAAGTTAGGTATACCTATCTTCAGGCGAACTGGATCTCGGTGGTGAGGACGTAGCGCGCATGTACTCGGATTAAATACGCATTCTTGCCGTCTTCGTTTTAGTCGGTTAGACTAAAACCATGAAAACGATCAGCACGGCACTTGAAATCGTCGAGGCAGCACGAGTTTCGGCCGATGTGTTCGGGGGAGACTCCAGTGATCTCGACGCCCGTCGCGCTGCAAAGCGTCGTTTTCATCGGCTCGCCTCCGCCATCCATCCGGACCGGGCGACGCCCGAAGATCGGGTGCGATACTCGGCCGCAACATCTCGGTTGAACGAGCTTTACCGCAGTTGGACAGCGGAGTTCGAGCCGGCAGATTCTCGACCCGTTTATGTCGGCGAGCGGGGCGAGTACACGTTGGGTGGACTGGTAGCGCGCGGCTCGGTCGCTAACCTGTACCGGTCCGATGCCGGTGTCGTACTGAAGATTCCGCGAAACCCTCGGGCGAACTCGATGATCGAGGCCGAACGGAATGTGTTGACGGACATCGAGAATTCGTGCGAAGCCGGTTGGGCAGTCTCGTACTTCCCGCGTTTGATCGATCGAATCACTCATGTGGGCAGCGGCACGAGACGTCAGATCGATGTGTTGGACGATCTGACCGAAGGTTTTGTGAGTCTCGCCGACGTCCGTGAGGCGTATCCAGGTGGCCTCGATCCACGGGACTGGGCGTGGATGCACCGACGGCTACTTCGGGCTCTGGCAGCAGCGCATTCGACTGGTTGGGTGCACACCGCGATTACCGCGGAGAACGTGCTGATCGAGCCTGATCGGCACGGGGTGGTGCTGGCCGGCTGGTCCTTTGCCACCCGTACGGGCAGCCGCCCGGTGGCGACGATCGGTTCCGATCGTGATTCGTACCCACCGGAACTCGGCGAAGGAGCGTCTCCGGCCTGGGACGTGTACATGGCTCATCATTTGATGCTCCGAATGCTGGGCGAGCAGACCCACGAACGGATGAAGGCGTTTGCCGACGGCTGCATGCAGGACAACCCGAGATTGCGTCCCGACGCGGTCGACCTACTTGGCGAGTTCGACGAACTCCTCGATCTTCTCTATGGCCAGCGGACATTTCGTCCGTTCGCCGTTCCATCCACGAAAGGACAGTGATTGTCATGGGCTACGGATACTGGGACGACAACACCTATTTGGCGGGCAAGACTTTTCGTGCCGCACGCGGTGTCGACGATTTCGGTTACACCGATTCGCTTCGGTCGCGTCCGCGAAGCAGTTGGAAAGCGGACCCGACCCTCGACCCCTTCGGCGTCGACAAGCGTGAATGCCGAGACTCGGACGGGCACCCCGATTCTCTCCCGATAGCAGTGCTTTTCGATGTCACCGGCTCGATGGGCGCTGTTCCTCGAATCATGCAGGACAAGCTCGGAAAGCTGCACGGGCTGCTGCAACGCAAGGGATATGCGGATGATCCGCAGATTCTGTTCGGTGGTATCGGCGACGCCGATACCGATCAGGTGCCACTACAAGTCGGCCAGTTCGAGTCGGGAAACGCGATGGACGAGCAGCTTCGGACCATCTTCCTCGAGGGCAACGGTGGTGGTCAGAAATCGGAAAGCTATGAATTGGCAGCATATTTCATGGCACGTCACACCAGTACGGATGCCTGGGAGAAGCGCGGAAGGAAAGGCTACCTCTTCATCATCGGCGACGAGCTGAACAAGCCGCGGCTCTCGGCTCGTCACATCCGTTCGGTGATCGGGGACAAGGTACGTCAGGACGTGTCGGTTCCGTCGATCTACCGTGAACTCGAAGAAAGATGGAACGTCTACTTCGTTCTGCCCGATCAGTCGTCGTACTTCAACGATCCGGAAATCGCGGATCACTGGAAGGCGTTGCTCGGTGAACGCTTCGTCAAACTCGACGACCCCGCCGCGGTGTGCGAACTGATCGCGCTGACGGTCGGAATCGGCGAGGACCGCATCGACCTGCGTGACGGACTGGCGGATCTCCGCGACATCGGTTCAAGAGCTGAAGCCGAGACTGTCGGCAAGGCTCTCGCCCTGATTCCAGGGCGCAGCACCGCGACGGTGGCCGGGTTGCCCCGCGATCTCGGAACCGGCACGGACGATGTCGATTTCGCCTAGAAGGAGAACATGATGGAGCCGTTCGAAGACCGCGATATCGTCGTCGTAGACCTCGGGTTCGGAGATGCAGGGAAGGGAGCAACCGTCGATTGGCTTTGCTCCGATCAAGCCGATCTGAATGTGGCCGCAGTGGTCCGCTTCAACGGTGGGGCACAGGCAGCGCACAACGTGACGGTCGGCGAGCGCCACCACACGTTTTCGCAGTTCGGCTCGGGAACGCTGTCCGGCGTCCCGACGTTGCTCTCGAGATTCGTGTTGGTCGAACCCATCGCGCTCGCACGGGAAGCGCGTGCACTGGAAGCGCTCGGAGTTCGAAATCCGTTCGATCTGATACGGATCGACGCGCGCGCATTGTTGACGACACCGATCCACGTGGCCGCCAACAGGGCCCGTGAGGATGCTCGCGGCGATAACCGACACGGCTCGTGTGGCAAGGGGATCGGTGAGACGGCGGCGTATGCGCTCGAAGTTGCGAGTGCGCCTACGGTGGGAGACTGCCGGCGACCTGATTCCTTGCGTCGTAAGTTGTCGGCGTTGGCCACATTCTACGGACCGTTGATCGCGGAGAGTCGCCACGGGTTTCCGCCGATCGACGACATGGTCGACATGTACGCCGAATTCGGTGCCGTCGTGGACATCGCCGACCCGGATGCGCTGGGCGCGTTGGGTGCCGGTGGTCGTCTGGTATTCGAGGGGGCACAAGGTGTCCTTCTCGACGAGTGGCGGGGGTTTCACCCGCACACCACGTGGTCGACGGTCGAGCCGTCCAACGCGCGAGCGATGACCGACGAGTTGGGCCGGGACAGTTACGTACTCGGCGTCACCCGCACCTACATGACACGACACGGAGCTGGGCCGTTCCCGACGGAGGATCCGGAGCTGGCGAAGGTGTTGCCCGAGCTGCACAACGGGACGGGTGAGTATCAAGGCGGATTCCGGACGGGCCACCTCGACGAGTTGTTGTTGCACTACGCAATCGAGGTGAGCGGTGGCGTCGACGGCTTAGCGCTTACTCATCTCGACGCGATGGATCGCGCGCGGGCTGCAGGCATCCCGATCCACGGGGTGCACGCGTACGAAGGATTGCCGTTCGTTCCCGTCGGAGAGTGGAAGGATCTCGATCACCAGCAGGCGCTGACAGATTCCCTGAAAGCCGTAGGGGTCGTGCCGAAGGAACTTCCGGCCGACCCGGAGGATTTCGCCCGGTATCTGAGCGAGGAAATGGGTGCGCCGGTAGTGCTGACCGCGAACGGTGCCGACCGGGTCGATCGTCAGGTGCGATGCCCAGTGCCTGCATGATGGACGGTGTGGACCAGTCACTTGTCTCGATCGATGTCATCGCGCTCCGGTTCGGCAATCCGGAACCCGGGATGTTGCGATTTGCCGTCACTCCGCGGCAAGCGGAGCCGTACACCGGGCAGTTGGCGCTGCCCGGTGTACTGCTGGGCGCCGGTGAGCGGTTGCAGGACGCCGCCAGGCGAGCCGTGACCACCAAGCTCGGAATTCCCGACGAGAAGATCCTCGTCAGCGGTCAATTGACCGTGTTCGACGAACCCAATCGCGACCCCCGCGGTCCGACGCTCTCGGTGACCATGTGGGCAGTGATCTCGTCGGACGAGGTGCCGGGTTCGGCCGAATGGGTGAGCTGGGACAACCCGGGGGACCTTGCGTTCGACCACAATCGGATAGTCGCCGATACCCGCCCGATCCTTGCTGACACCCTGTTGTGGCGAGATCAGGCTTTCACGCGGGCACTACTGGGTCCGTCGTTTCCGGCGTCGTACGCGCTGGCCGTGGCGGAGGAGCTTTCCGGTGTGCGTCCGGACCCGGGCAACTTGAACCGGACGCTCAAAGCGTTGCCAGGGCTGGAACGTACGGACGAACGAGTCCGGGTCAGTGCCACCGGGCGACCCGCGGTGGTCTGGGCGTGGACCGAAAACAGCTGACCTGCCTCAGAAGTTGCCCCGCGCGGCCTGCTCACGCTCGATCGCTTCGAACAGGGCTTTGAAGTTTCCCAGTCCGAATCCCAGTGAGCCGTGGCGTTCGATGATCTCGAAGAACACGGTGGGACGATCTCCGATCGGCTTGGTGAAGATCTGAAGAAGATAGCCGTCTTCGTCGCGGTCGACGAGGATGCCTCGCTTCTGCAATTCCTCGATCGGAACTCGAACCTCTCCGATACGCGCGCGCAGTTCGGGATCCTCGTAATACGAAGCAGGAGTAGAGAGAAACTCGATTCCTTCGTCGACCAGAGCGTCGACTGCTCCGAGGATGTCGTTGGTCGCAAGTGCGAGATGCTGAGCGCCGGGACCTTGGTAGAACTCGAGGTACTCGTCGATCTGTGACCGCTTCTTCGCGATGGCAGGTTCGTTGAGTGGGAACTTGACTCGGTGATTGCCGCTCGAGACGACCTTGCTCATCAGCGCGGAGTAGTCGGTGGCTATGTCGCCGCCCACGAACTCGGCCATGTTGGTGAATCCCATGACCCGGTTGTAGAAGTCGACCCACTGGTCCATCTTGCCGAGTTCGACATTGCCGACGACGTGGTCGAGGGCCTGAAAGATTCGCTTGGGCGCGCCGTCACGCTTGCGGTACGACGACGTCCGTTCAACGTATCCGGGAAGGTAAGGGCCGGTGTAGCGGGAACGGTCGACGAGGGTGTGCCGAGTCTCGCCGTACGTCGCGATGCTGGCCAGGCGAACGGTGCCGTGCTCGTCGGTGATGTCGTGCGGTTCGCTCAACACCGTCGCGCCTTGGGTGATGGCGTGTGCGATGCACTTGTCCACGTCAGGGACGCTGAGCGCGATGTCGCGGATACCGTCGCCGTGACGGCTGTGATGTTCGATCAGCGGACTTGCCGGATCCACAGCGCCCTTGACGACAAACCGCACCGCCCCACTCTTGAGTACAAACGCGTGGTGGTCGCGGTTTCCCGTCGACGGGCCTGAATAGGCCACCAATTCCATGCCGAACGCGGACTGGAAGAAATGTGAAGTCTGCGTGGCATTTCCGACGATCCATTCGAGGCCGTCCCAACCGCTCACGGGGAAGGGATCGTGATCGCTGTCGTACTCGACCAAGCCGACCAACTGGCGCAATTGCTCCAGATCCAGGCCGGCCAGCTGTTCGTCGTCGGTGAGAGTCTGTTCGACGGTCATGATGAGTCCCCTCTGAGTGCGATGTACACAGCGCGGTGCTCGAGTTATGTTCGGCACTGCCAGTACAAACAGATAAGTCCTTCAGAGGTTGGGTAGTCAACGGAGGTAGTTGAAAGTAGACACAGCGCCGGAATGCGAAGATGGTGGCACTGTTTTGTAGGCAATTTGCATAGTTGAACGACGAGTGGAGCAGACGTGAATCTCGACGCAGTGGATCTGGCTCTGTTGGACGCGATGAACAAGCACCCGAGGGCCGGTGCGTTGGAGCTTTCGCGTCAGGTCAAGGTGGCGCGGGCGACAGTGCAGGCGAGATTGAAAAGGATGGAAGATGCGGGCGTCATCGCCGGATACGCGCCGCACATCAATTTGGCTGCAGCGGGTTTCGGAGTACAAGCATTCGTGACTTTGCAGATCGCCCAGGGGGCGCTCGACACCGTCACCGCGGAACTCGAGGCAATCCCCGGTGTGCTCGAAGCCTTTGCCACCACCGGCTCCGGCGACGTGCTGTGCCGGATTGCCGCTGCGTCGCACGAGGATTTGCAAGCGACGCTGCTCGAACTGAATCGGTCGGGGATAGCCACCCGGTCGACCAGCGTCATGGTTCTCTCGGTTGTGGTGCCGCTCCGGTCGATGCCCCTACTGCAGACTCTGCAATCGGAGCAGACGACCAAGGCCCCGGCATACCGACGAGGCGGTCAGTCTCGCTGACGACCCGGAGCCCAGAATCCCAGAACGATCGCGGATACCCACATGATCGCGGCGAGCGTGAGTGCTCCTTGATCCATGCCTTTGATGAAGGCTTCACGGGCGAATTCGGCCAACTGGGCACCCTGCGGCCCGGCTGCTTCGGCGACATGGAGAGCGGCGGCCAGAGAACCGGATACCGGTTCCTTGGCGGGTTCGGGCAGCAAGTCGACCGCGGGCTGGACGTGATTGCCGTAGCCGGCGGCGAGGATACTTCCCGCCAGTGCAACGCCGATGGCAGAGCCGATCTCACGGGTTGCGTCGTTGACTGCTGAGGCAACACCCTGTTTGGAGTCTGGTGCGTTGGAGACGATCGCAGCAGTGGCGGGGGTTGTCGACAAGCCCAATCCGATAGCGGCTACTACCAAGGGGACACAGACCTCGGCATAGGTCGAACTGGCGTCCAAGCGCGTCAAAAGCGCAATTCCGGTTCCGAGGAAGGCAACACCGGTGGCGGTGAGAGCGCGAAGGCCGATACGCGGAATCAGTAGGGGCGCAACCACGGACAGCGCCATCACCGGCACAGCGATCGGCATGAGGGCGAGCGCCGATTGCAGTGGGGAGTAGTCGAGCACCAGTTGGAGATACTGCACGATCAGGAAGAACAAGCCGAAAGTCGCCAGGAATTGCAGGGTCAGTGACGCTGCGCCGCTGCCGAATGCGCGATTGGCGAACAGCCTTACGTCCAGAAGTGGATGGCGAGTACGTAATTCGACCCAGCTGAATACCGCGGCCATGGCAATTCCGCCGACCAGCAACGCGAGAACTACCGGATCGAGCCAACCACGGGCCGGCGCCTCGATCATCCCCAGGACGAACAGTCCGATCGAGCCGGCGATCAGCGTTGTACCAGGTAGATCGAGTGGAGTTGCCTCCGTGTCCTTCGACGTCACGATCGTGAACGACACCACGAGGATGAGGACCGAGACGACGGCCAGGCTGACGAAAATCGAATGCCAGGACCATTTTTCGAGGAGTAGCCCGGAGACGACGAGTCCGGCGATTGCACCGGACCCTGCGACGCCGGACCAGACTCCGACGGCACGGGCACGCTGCGCCGGCGGGAAACCTGCAGTGAGTAGAGACAGCGTCGCCGGCATGACAAATGCGGCGCCGACGCCGGAGATCACGCGGGAGACGATGATCCACGACGGTTCGTCCGCGAAGACCGGAATCGACGAGCCGGCAGCAAAAACGAGTAGTCCGAACATGAGCAGTTCTCGTCGACCGTATCGATCGCCGAGTGCGCCCGCCGGCAGCAAGAGACAAGCCAGCGTGAGCGTGTACCCGTCCACGATCCACGTGAGCTGGCTCTGTGTTGCACCGGTATCGCGGGCCAAGTCGGGAAGGGCCGTGTTGAGAGCTGCCATCGCTGCGACGACCAGCGCGACGGCGCAGCACGCGACCGTCAGCATCCAGATCTGTCGGATGGTCCACGTGGACTGTTCGAGCGTCGTATCGCTACTCACGAAACCTCCCGATAGAAACAAGACCATCAGTATCGTTACAAGAACAGCAGTTCCACAACCCCCAAGTGGGTATAACTGAGGTTGTGACGGCGGGAATCGACAAGCAGGAAATCGACAAGCAGGTCAGCGACGAGGATCCGCGTAAACAGCGTTCCAGGTCCAGGTTGCTCGACGCGGCGACCAAGCTGCTGGCAGAAGGCGGCGTGGACGCGGTGACGATCGATGCCGTCACCAAATTGGCCAACGTCGCACGTGCGACGCTGTATCGGCATTTCGACAGCGGCACGGAGTTACTCGCCGCGGCATTTGCTCGCCTCTTACCGCCGGTGCCCGAGATGTCCGGGGAAGGTGACCTCCGCGCGCAATTGCTCGAGTTGTTGACCAGTCAGGCCAAGGCCATCGAAAGCGCACCGATCCAGGTGACGGCCATGTGCTGGCTCGGCTTGGGGCCGGAGCTGAAGGGTTACTCGAGCGTCGACGCGCTGTCGACGGACAAGCCCGAATTGCGATCGTTGCGCCAGACGGTCTTCGAGCAGTACCGTCACGCGTTCGATCGGATCCTGCGCTCGCCGGATGCGATCGAAGCGTTGGGGGAGTACGACTACGACGTCGCACTTGCTCAATTGGTCGGACCTTTGGTGCTCACCAAGCTGGCCACGCTGACGCCTCTCGGGGAGGCCGCGTGTGAGCAGATCGTGGACGATTTTCTGGCTGCACGCGGAGTGTCGAGCTGACAGCTCACGGCTCCAGATTGCGTCGTAGCACGTACTGCTCGAGGCGGTCGATGCCGCGCACTCGTCGTGGACGAAGGTGTCGCAGTTTGAAATTGGCGTCCGAGCCGAGCTGGGTGGCCAGCTCGGAGTCGATCAGCACGGTGCCGGGGCGAGCAGAGCTGGTCAGGCGCGCGGCCTTGTTGACCACCGAACCGTAGAGATCTCCGAAGCGAACCAACGTCGGACCCATGGCCAGACCTACCCGAAGCTGTGGATCGTCGTGATCGGCGAGGACCGCCTGCTGGATCTGCAAGGCGATCTCGGCGGCGTGGTGGGGGCTCTCGGCGGCAAACATGACCTCGTCACCGACGGTCTTGACCACCCAGCCGTAGTTGCGTCCGATGATTTCGGTGGACGCGGACTCGAACCGCTCGAGCAGATCGTTGAGTTCGGCGGAGTCGAGGCCGCGAGTCAGCGAGGTGTACCCGACGATGTCGGCGAAACCCACGACCAGAACACGACTCGCGACTTCTTCGCCCGGGTTTCCCACGTTGCGGCCCGTCGACGACGCGACGTGACGCTTCCATACGTACGTCTGCAGAGATTCGACAGCGGGAATGATCTCGGCGCCGAGGCTCAGGACGACATTTCTGATGGCGTCGGGTTCGTGATCCACCGAGTCCGCAAGCTGATCGATGATGTGTGTGCTGATCAGCGATACCTGCCACTCCGCCAACCTCGACATCGACTGTCCGAGAGAACGGGCAGCTGCCACCTCACTGTTCTGCGAGATGACTCCTCGATTGACCATGTCGGTGATGGTCTTGAGGGCGTCGGCGTCTTGCTGCGTGAACATGACCGCGTCGGGATCCTCGTCGACGGCAAAGCCCATCGCCACCCACAGACGATCGGCGCGCTCGCGTGTCACCCCGGCGAAATCCGCGATCTGCGACTGTGTGAAGCAGCGCGGTCCGCCGAGGAGGGACTCCTCGATGTCGGCTTGAATCCGGCTGAGCAGATGAGCATCGACGTCGATCGGCTCAGCAGCGTGAGATTCAGCAGCGTGAGATTCAGCAGGGGCGGGTTCGGTGACCTCGTCGATCCACTCTGACTCCGAACTGCTCACCGTGCTCCTTCTTGCCGCAACGAATTTCTGTCCACCATCTTCCACGCGGTGCCCCGAGAACAGTACTGAATTGGCCGAACCGCCTACGGATCCTCGCGCCCAGGCGGGCGGTGAGAGTCAACACGTCGGTGGCTTGTGCAAGAGTTGCCCCGAGAAAAGCACTGTCGATACTGAAATGCACGAGATACTTCTGAAAGGACCTGCGCATGCCACCCCGTAGACGTTCCGGCGCTGCCGCATCAACGCCGGATCACCTCACTGCGGACAATCTGGCAGCGCTCGCCACGGCTGTCGCCGAAGGCAAGCGCGCCACCGTCTATCTGCGCGAGGCGACTCCCAGCCTGGGGATCGAAGCCGGTACCTCGGCGAAAGTCGTGTCGGTGGACGGCAACACCGTGCTGATTCGTCCCAAGGGCGTCAACGACGAATTGCCTTTCGAGGCAGAGGAATTGCGCATCAACCGCGTCTCCGCGGCACCGGCCAAACCGGCGCCACGGCCCAAACCAGTTGTGGAGTCCGAGCCCCTGATGGAGCCACTCGTAGAGCCTGTTCGACCGAAGCCGCGTGCGCAGCCTGCACCCGCTCCGGTACCGACTACCACTGCTGCCCCTGCCGCGACACCTCGTCCGGCCGTCAAGCGTGCGAAGAAACTGCCGGCCGGCATCAGCGTCACCATCCATGCGGGCGCGGACAACGACTGGAGCGTGACGGTCACACAGGGCGCCAAGCGTCCGGGCAAAGCAGTTCCGGTCGCACCCGATGCGGTCGAGCGAGCTGTCCGCGAGTTGGGTGAGCCCACCGCAATCGAGGCTGTCGAGTCCATCATCGTCGCTGCACGGGACATGGCTGCAGCGCGAGTCGACGAGTTGAGTCGTCAGCTCGAGGAGGCACGCAAGATGCTCGAAGCGCTCGGAGCTACCGACTAGAAACGCTGCGTAGGTCCGCACTTTCCGGGGTATGCGTTTTTTGCAGCGGGGAGATTACCGGCGGAGAGATTGTGATGTTGCAGCGAATTGTTTCGGCTCTGGCAGCGTTGGTCTTGGCACTCGGACTCGGGTTCATCGTCAGCAGCAACGCGGTTGCTGCACCCACGCCCATGGGTGGTGGTTCGGGCATCATCGTCGACAATCAGCTGGTCTGCACGTTGACCACTATCGGTCACGACAACGGCGGCAGACTCGTAGGTATCACCGCAGGTCACTGCGGTGGTCCTGGATCGTTCGTGATCCCGGAAAGCAACGAGGACGCAGGCGTGGTCGGCACGTTCGTCGAGTCGAACCCGGACCTGGACTACGGGGTCATCCAGTTCGATCCGGGCAAGGTCACACCAGTTCGAACGGTGGGCGCGGCAACCATCACCTCGATCGGCGCTCCGGCCAGCTTCCCGGCTACAGCCTGCAAGGAAGGCCGTACGACGGGCACCACCTGCGGCGTCGTCTGGGGAGACCTGAGCGCCGACGCATCCACCTGGACTCAGATCTGCGTCGACCACGGTGATTCGGGAGCCCCGGTCACGGTCGGCACGACGCTGGTCGCGATGGTCAACGCCTACCTCTGGGTACCGTGCCTGGGGCCGGAACTCGGCACCAACATGACCTCCATCGTGGACACGATCAATGCCCACGGAGGCGTCGGCGCCGGGTACCGGCCCATCTAGCTGCGAGCTGGGATCAGCCGCACACTGCTCCACCCGAGGCTGATCCCACGAGCTTGGAGTACTTGGCCAACACACCACGTGTGTAGCGAGGCGGCAACGGCTCCCAGCCCTTCTTGCGGACTTCCAATTCGGAGTCGTCGACCAACAATTCGAGTTGTCCGGTACCCACGTCGAGCCGGATCTGGTCGCCGTCGCGAACGAACGCGATGGGACCGCCGTCGACGGCCTCGGGCGCAACGTGTCCGACACACAGGCCGGTGGTGCCGCCCGAGAATCGTCCGTCCGTCAGCAGCAGGACGTCCTTGCCGAGACCCGCACCCTTGATCGCGCCCGTGATGGCCAGCATCTCACGCATTCCGGGACCACCCTTCGGGCCCTCGTAGCGGATGACGACGACGTCGCCACCAGTGATGGTCCCGTCTTCGAGCGCGTCCATTGCGGCGCGTTCACGTTCGAAAACCCTTGCAGTGCCGACGAATACATCAGACTCGAATCCTGCCGACTTGACCACCGCGCCGCCGGGCGCAAGTGACCCCTTCAGGATCGTGATGCCTCCGGTCGGGTGAATGGGCTTGTTCATCGCCCGCAGGACTTTGCCGTCCGGATCGGGCGGGGTGATGTGCGCCAGGTTCTCCGCAACAGTCTTGCCGGTGACGGTCAGGCAATCTCCGTGCATGAGTCCCGCGTCGAGCAATGCCTTCATGATGACGGGGACGCCGCCGATACGGTCGACGTCCGTCATGACGTGCTTTCCGAAGGGCTTGACGTCGGCGAGGTGCGGGACCTTCGCGCCGACGCGAGCGAAGTCGTCGAGCGTCAGCGGGACGTACGCTTCGTGCGCGATCGCGAGGAGATGGAGCACCGCATTGGTGGATCCGCCGAACGCCATGACTACTGCGATGGCGTTCTCGAACGCTTCCTTGGTGAGGATGTCCCTGGCGGTGATGCCCCGACGAAGGAGTTCGACAACGGCTTTGCCGCTCTCGCGGGCGAATCCGTCGCGGCGACGGTCCGGTGCGGGCGGTGAAGCGCTGCCGGGCAGCGACATTCCCATGGCCTCGGCGGCGCTGGCCATCGTGTTTGCGGTGTACATGCCGCCGCACGCGCCTTCGCCCGGGCAGATCGCCCGTTCGATGGTGTCGACGTCGGCGCGGCTCATCAGTCCGCGCGAGCAGGCGCCCACGGCCTCGAACGCGTCGATGACGGTGACTTCCCGCTCGCTGCCGTCGGACAGTTTGGCGACGCCGGGGAGGGTGGAACCGGCGTAGAGGAACACGCTGGCGAGGTCGAGGCGGGCCGCCGCCATCATCATGCCGGGCAACGACTTGTCGCAGCCGGCGAGAAGAACCGATCCGTCGAGGCGCTCGGCCTGCATGACGGTCTCGACGCTGTCCGCGATCACTTCACGGGAGACGAGGGAGAAGTGCATGCCCTCGTGACCCATCGAAATGCCGTCGGAAACGGAGATGGTGCCGAATTCGAGGGGGAATCCACCGGCCTCCCGGACACCTTCCTTGACGGCCTTGGCAAGGCGATCGAGGGACAGGTTGCACGGTGTGATCTCGTTCCAGGACGAGGCGACGCCGATCTGCGACTTGACCCAGTCGTCGTCACCCATTCCTACTGCACGCAACATGCCGCGCGCTGCGGTCTTTTCGAGTCCGTCGGTGACGTCACGACTTCTGGGCTTGATGTCGGGTTCGGTCATTTTCCAAGCATAGGCGTCAGCGGGATGTCTTTCCGGCAGACGAGCGACTCGAGTTGCCAACAGACGTCGTCCGTCGTGAATAGACTCGTCGCATCGCAGTCGGGGCTGAGTGTGCAGGTGATTGACGTACAGGGGGATTCAGGTGGAGTCGGAACTGATTTCAGCTTTCGGGTTTGCAGTTCTGGCGGCCGTCTTGACCGGTAGTGGTGTCTTCCTGGTTGTTCTGACGGTTCTGCACGAGATTGCCCGGTGGAAGGGCCGCTTCGTATCGGTGTGGGTGACTTTCTTTGCCGCACTGCTGATACTGCCCGTGCTGTTCGGTGCGTTGATCGCCGGCTATTCCGCGTTCTCCGAGATCGACGGGTCCGAGGCTCTGATTCCGCCGGCGTTCTGGATCCTGATCGCGGCCGGGGGTGCACTCGGCGGTTACATCGGAGTCAAGGTCGGTGTTGTTCGAGGCTCGGCCCTCGACTACCGGTTGTGATCGGGATCGACTCGGTCAAACTTTCAGAGAATCGCAGGCGAAGCCTGGGTGAACATCCCGAAGCTCTCTTGAACGGCCGTTCAGGTGCGGGTTCACTCCTAGCGTGCACACGAATGCCTTCGATCGAATATCCAGACGTGGCCTACTGCAGGGATCGGCGGCTCTCGCCGGCGCAGTAGGTCTCGGTGTCGCTTCGGCGAGCCACGCCGGTGCCGAGGTTCCGGGTGGCAGCCCGGGATTCGCGCACGGCGTGGCATCCGGTGACCCGTTGCCGGATGCCGTGATCATCTGGACCCGCATCACCCCAACGGCGGACGCAACGCCAGGTTCGGGCGTCGGGGCGGCGGTGACGCTCAACTGGCAGGTCGCGACCGATGAGGGGTTCGCGAGCGTTGTGGCGTCGGGAAGTGTTGCTGCTTCGGCAGAATCCGATCACACCGCGAAGGTCGACGTCACCGGACTCGATTCGTCGACGACGTACTGGTACCGATTCACTGCGGGTTCGGCTGTTTCTCCGGTGGGACGCACCCGCACGGCTCCGTCGAACTCGGCAGATCTCGATCGTCTCCGCTTCGGCGTCGTGTCCTGCTCCAACTGGGAAGCAGGATATTTCGGTGCTTATCGCCACCTAGCATTCCGCGAAGACCTCGACGCGATCATTCATCTCGGTGACTACATCTACGAGTACGGGCAGGGGGAGTACGGCGCGCGGAACGGATCCGTTCGCCTTCACGAGCCGGCCCACGAGATCATTTCGCTGGCCGACTACCGAATTCGGCACGCGCAGTACAAGACCGACCCGGATCTGGCTGCTCTTCACCTGAAACTCCCGTTCATCACTACGTGGGACGATCACGAATCGGCCGACAACGCGTACCGGGACGGCGCCGAAAATCACACTCCCGGTATCGAAGGCGATTGGGCAGATCGAAAGGCGAACTCGGCCAAGGCATATTTCGAGTGGATGCCTGTCCGCCCGTCGGGTAGTGGTTCGAGCGTTCAGCTGTATCGACGGTTCCGCTTCGGGAATCTGGCCGAGATCTCGATGCTCGACCTGCGTACCTACCGCGACGAGCAGCCGACGATGAAGCAGGTCGACGATCCGTCACGCACCATTACCGGACGCGCACAGATGGATTGGTTGACCAGCGGAATCGTCACCTCCCCGACGCAGTGGAAGATCGTCGGCAATCCGGTCATGATCACGCCCTGCGTGTTCCCGCCGCTGGAACCGGCGACCACCGCGGCGTTGACCGAACTGGTGGGAGTGCCGCAGGCCGGTGTCCCGTACAACACGGATCAGTGGGACGGGTACACCGCCGACCGCACCAGGCTTTTCGATGCGATCACCTCGAACGGTGTGGACAACACCGTCTTCATCACCGGTGACATCCACACGTCGTGGGCTTGCGACCTACCGACCAATGCCGCGAATTACCCAGGCGGGCCGACTGTCGGCGCTGAGTTCGTCGTCCCGTCGGTGACGTCGCCCAACATCGACGACATGCTGAAAGTGCCGCCGCGAACGGTAACCGTTGCGGCAGAAGAAGCATTCAAGGCAGTGAACCGACATGTGCGGTACGTCGAACTGGATTCGCACGGCTTCGGCGTATTCGAAATCGCCCGCGAAGGTACTCAGATGGATTGGTACTACGTCGACGATCTCACCAATCCACAGAGCAATGCGCACTACGCCGTGAGCTACCGTCTACCGGCAGGCGCGGGCAGTAGAGTCTCGCCCACTTCGGCCGCCCTCGATCAGGCCTCGTACCGACCAGGAGTCGACCAGTGAGTATCGAAGTTTCGCGTCGTAGCGTTCTGATCGGTGGAAGTGTTGTCGCCGGAACGGCATTGCTCGGAACGCCCGCTCGCGCGAGCGTTCCCACCAGCGCAGGCATCCCAGACCTGGACGTGCATGTCATCGTCGTCGACGGCATGCGTCCGGACGAGCTGCGATCGGAGCTCACCCCGACGCTGACCGGGCTTGCGGCCGGCGGTATTCACTACCCGGACGCCAGCGCCATCACGATCGCGGAGACGCTGCCGAATCACACGGCGATGATGACGGGAGTGCTGCCGGCGCGTTCGGGAGTGCCTGCAAACTCCGTCTACGATCCGTCCATCGACAAGAAGCGTGACCTCGATCGGCCTTCCGACCTGCAGGCATCGACGGTTCTTGATCGGGTGCGCACCGAACTCGGATTGACCACTGCGAGTGTGCTGTCGAAGCACTACCTCCACGGGCTGTTCGGTGACCGCGCCTCACTGGTGTGGGATCCCCAGCCGCTCGTTCCCGGCACGGAGCACGCGCCGGACAACTTCACGATCGACGCCTTGATCCGTATCGTCGGCGGGAACTCGCCGCGGCTCTCGTTCACCAACCTCGGTGACGTCGATCGGGTTGGGCACCTGGATCTGTCCGGTCCGTCCATCCGGATCGCTCGCACGGCCGCACTTCAGAACACCGACAACCAGGTTCGCCGCTTCGTCGACTTCCTTCATGACACGGGTCGCTGGAATCGGAGCATTCTGATCGTGTTGGCCGACCACTCCATGGACTGGTCGGAGCCCGCGCGGCTCATCGGACTCGATCGACCGCTGAACGCGGACCCGTTGCTGGCAGGCAAGATTCGAATCGCCCAGAACGGTGGCGCAGACCTGATCTACTTCGTCGGACCCGATGGCGAACGGGCGGAAGCCGTCAGCCGGATTCAGCAGATCGTGGATGGTGTGGACGGCGTCGAATCCAGCCACCTCCCCGCCGAATTCGATCTCGGCACCAATGCCGGTGACGTCGTTGCGTTTTGCGCTCAGGGCTGGCGGTTCAGTGATCCGACTCCACTGTCCAACCCGATTCCCGGCAACCACGGCCATTTCGTGACACTGCCCATCCCGTTCTTCCTCAGCGGCGGGCATCCCGCTCTCGACGGTGGACGGAAGATCGACACGCAGGCTCGCACGATCGACGTCGCGCCGACGGTTGCGGCTCTGCTCGGCCTCGGTGCACCTGCCGGCGGCTGGGACGGCGTCGCCCGCACGACGGGCGTGACGCTGAACGTCTAACGAGGATCGCGGCCGGTCAGGGCAATCAGCTTGTCCTGCAACGACGCATCGTCAGGAAGATCGACGGGAGCGGAGAACAGGCCGCTCTCGGCGAGCATGTCGCGCTGCCCGTCGAGGTCGGACCAGACGGCCTCGACGAGGTCTGGATCGAGTCGCTCGTCTGCTCCGACCGCTCGCGCGAGATCCCAGGTGTGGATGGTGACGTCCGAGGTCTGCTGGCGCAGATAGGGTTCCACCTTCACCGTGCCGTACGAGAGGTGAACGTGGGCACTGAGGTCCGTCGATTTCCACGCTTTGATGGCGGCATCGGAGTACTTCTGCCATTCGGTCCACAGGTCGTCCCCGACGGGAACGATGTCCGGTGTCGCCTCGCCGACCGTCAGTCCGGCCAGGAGCGGCGGTACCCACTGCTGCTCCTCGATGACGTGGCGGACGAGGTGTTCGACGTACCAGTCGGAGTCGGGCGTGGGTGCGTTCCAGTCCTCGACTGCGGCGAGTCGTGAACCGAATTCGCGGTGGGCGGTGAGCACGAGTTCGAGCCAATCGAATGCCATCACTCGAGGGTAACCCGATCAGCGTGAGGTTAATCGGTGCGTGAGGCTTCGATTCGGTGAAGACTGTCGAGGTTGTCGCTTAGTCGAATCGAGGAGTTTTCATGACCGTCCCCACCGTCACTCTGGCCGAAGGTCTCACTGTCAGCGCCCAGGGATACGGCGCGATGTCCGTCGCCCCTGTCTACGGCCCGGTGGATCCGGCCGAGGCGCTTGCCACATTGCACCATGCGGTGGACATCGGGATCACGTTCATCGACACCGCCAACGTGTACGGCGAGGGCTCGAGCGAGCGTGCGGTGGGAGAGCTTCTCAAAGACCGCCGGGACGAAGTGCAGTTGGCGACGAAGTTCGGTCTGGTCGGCAACATCGCCAACGGTCAGCGCGGGATCAACGGAGACCCGGCCTACGTACCGCAGGCACTCGACGAGTCTCTGGGACGACTCGGCGTCGATCATGTCGACCTCTACTACTTGCACCGGGTCGACCCGAACGTTCCGATCGAAGACACCGTCGGCGCGATCGCAGAGCAGGTGAAGGCGGGCAAGGTCCGCAACATCGGCCTGTCCGAGGCGACCGGCGATGAACTGCGTCGTGCGTACGGGGTGCATCCGATCGCGGCGATCCAGTCCGAATGGAGCATCTGGAGTCGGGACGTCGAGAACAAGGTAGTACCCACCGCCGCGGAACTCGGAGTCGGATTCGTGCCCTTCTCACCTGTGGGCCGAGGCTTCCTGGCGGGATCGTTCGATGCGGAGACGCTCGGTGACAACGACCTACGCCGACGCTTCCCACGCTTCTCGGACTCCGCGCTCCCTGCTAATCAGAAGGTTCTCGACGTGGTCCGCGCCGTCGGTGAGGAGCTCGGCGCGACGCCTGCACAGGTTTCCCTGGCATGGCTCGATGCCAAGGGCCGTCAGTACGGGTTGCCTTCCGTTTCGATTCCCGGCACGCGGTTCGCTGCACGAGTCACGGAAAACGCCGGAGCGTTGGACATCGTTCTGAGCGAAGACCAGATCGCTCGCCTCGACTCCCTCGCCGCGATCACCGAAGGCTTCCGTTCGGCTGATTTGAATTGGGTCTCTCAGGGCCGCGAATAATCATGTCCTGAGCCTTGCGAAAGACAGGAGTAACATACAGACCCGATGAAAAAAGTGTGGTTGGTCTGGGGTGTCGGTGTTTTTGCCTACGTGATCGCCGTGCTTCACCGCACTTCGTTCGGTGTCTCGGGTCTGTCTGCTGCTGATCGGTTCTCGATCTCGCCCAGCGTTCTGTCGAGCTTCGTCGTGCTGCAGATCGTCGTGTACGCCGGTATGCAGATTCCGGCGGGAGTTCTCCTTGACCGCTACGGTTCGCGGATCATGATCGCAGTCGGTGCGTTCATCATGATGTCCGCGCAGTTGGCTCTCGCCTTCACCGAATCGCTGCCCGTCGCGATCGGTGCACGTATTGCCGTCGGTGCCGGGGATGCACTCACCTTCATCTCGGTGTTGCGGTTGGTACCGCAGTGGTTCCCGCCCCGGCAGGTGCCGTTGGTCTCGCAGTTCACGGGCATCCTCGGTCAGCTGGGCCAGGTGATGTCTGCGCTCCCGTTCATGTTGCTGTTGTCCGGGCCGGGCTGGACTTTTGCCTACGGCAGCGCTGCCGCTGTCGGACTGTTGGCGTTTGCACTGGCGTTGAGTGTCATCCGCGACGTGCCGCCCGGTGCCGACGTGGTCGCCGTGCCGGCCGGCGCCAAGGAGATCGGGCGACAGATCAAGACGGTGTGGATGCGGCCCGGCACCCGTCTCGGGTTCTTCAGTCACATGGGGACTCAGTTCTCGATTACGACGTTCGCGCTGCTGTGGGGTGTGCCGTACCTGAAATCGGCTCAAGGCCTCGACTCCACGACGGTCGGCTCGCTGCTGACGCTGTCGGTCATCTCGGCAATCGTGGCCGGCCCGATCCTCGGCATTCTCACCGGTCGCTATCCCATGCGTCGATCGTGGTTGGTTCTCACCATCATGGTGGCCAGCGCGCTCATGTGGACGATCGTGCTTTCACGAAGCGAACCGTCTCCGCTCTGGTTGTTGACGATCCTGGTGGTCGTCATCTCGGTGGGTGGGCCGGGTTCGGTGATCGGCTTCGACTACGCGCGTACGTCCAACCCGAGTTCGGCGATGGGCACCGCGCAAGGCATGGTCAACATCGGTGGATTCCTCGCTTCCCTCATCGTGATTCAAGTGATGGGCGTAATCCTCGGACACATGGGCGGGTACACGTTCGACGGATTCCGCGTCGCCTGGATGGTGCAATATCCGGTCTGGATTCTCGGCATCGTCGGTGTGCTCGTCACTCGAGGCAAAGCCCGGCGAGCCCTCGCGGCAGAAGGCGTACACGTACGGCCGATTCGCGAAGTCATTCGTCGCAACAAATAACTCGATCGCATCGGGTAATTCATCCCCTGCGGGTGAGGTTCCCAAGCGTCCGAGCCACCAGGCTTGATGGATGAACGACGCAATGAACATCGGACCGGTCGAGCTCGTGGTGCTGGCATTCCCAGGTTCCACTGTGGATCCTGAAGCCGTCGCCGCGCTGCAAAACGTGGTGGAACGAGGTTTTGTCACCCTGCTCGACCTCGTGTACATCGCCAAGGACGCCGACGGACAGGTGTCACAGATCGACGTCGACGAAGATCTCACAGAGATCGGACTGGCGATTCTGTCCATCGAAGCCAAGGCATTGATCAGTGACGAGGATCTGGACGTGGTCCGTGAGTCACTCGAACCAGGAACGTCCGCCGCAGTCATCGTCTACGAGCAGACGTGGGCGCGTGAGCTCGCGTCGACGGTTCGCGGTGGCGGCGGCGATGTAGTCCTTCACGTTCAGATACCGCGCGAGGTAGTCGTCGCAGCGGTCGAAGCAGCATTTCAGTAGCGACAATTACCCAAGGAGTTCGGCATGGTTTTTCGAGGTGGACGCAGAGGGCGGCCGGGGTTGCTCGGCACGGTGGCGCGCACTGCGGTAGTGGCTGGAACCGCAAAAGCGACGTCCAACGCCATGGATCGACGGAGTCAACGGAAGGCCAGCGAGCAGCAGCAGGAATACCAGCAGGAGTACCAGCAGCAACAGCCGCCGCCGCAGGTCGCACCCGTGCAGTCCGTTCCCCCTTCTGGCGCGGACGATCTGGTCTCCAAGCTGCAGGAGCTGGGTCAGCTTCATCAGTCCGGCGTGTTGACCGACGCGGAGTTCGCCGCGGCAAAGTCGCAGTTGCTGAGCTAGTGCCTGCTGGTTCTTGAAGCCTTGAACGGGTTTACCACACTGGACAATTGAGCATGAAAGGCTGATCTATGATCGACCCACGCGCAGCATCGGCCGCAATCGAAGCGGCGAACTCCCGAGTCACCGAGACCCTGCCGTTCTCCGACAAGACCGATTTCACCGATGCCGAGCGCGGGTTCATCGGCGCGCTCGATCCCGGCGTGGTAACCGGACCCGACGGAAAAGTGCTGTGGGACAACGACTCGTACTCATTCCTGGATGAAGAGTGCCCGCCGACCGTCAATCCGAGCTTGTGGCGTCAATCGAGGTTGGTGGCCAAGCAAGGACTATTTGCGGTGACGGATTCGATCTATCAGATACGCGGACTCGATCTGTCGAATATGACCCTGATCGAGGGGGAGAGCGGGATCATCGTCATCGATCCACTGATTTCTCGGGAAACCGCGGCCGCTGGTCTCGCGTTGTATCGGGAGCATCGTGGTGATCGACCGGTTGTCGCGGTGATCTACACGCATTCGCATATCGACCATTTCGGTGGGGTCAAAGGGGTGACCACCGACGACGACGTCGCTGCCGGGCGATGCGTGATCTTTGCGCCAACGGGGTTCGTGGAGCATGCCGTCGAGGAAAACGTCTATGCGGGAACGGCAATGGCTCGACGCGCGGCATACATGTACGGGGCGGCATTGCCTCGAGGTCCTCGAGGTGGCGTCGGTGCAGGATTGGGCCAGACCACCTCCACCGGTACACCGACGCTCATTTCACCGACGGTGTCGATCTCGAAGACCGGTCATACGGAGACGATCGACGGCGTTCGGATCGAGTTCCAGATGACCCCAGGCACCGAGGCGCCGTCCGAGATGAACTTCTACTTCCCGGACTTTCGCGCACTGTGCATGGCGGAGAACGCAACTCATAATCTGCACAATCTGCTCACACTTCGTGGAGCGTTGGTGCGAGATCCGCATGTGTGGTCGGCGTACCTGACCGAATCGATCAATCGCTACGCCTCACGATCCGACGTCGTGTTTGCATCCCACCATTGGCCGACGTGGGGGACCGAACGGCTCACCGAGTTCATGGCATTGCAGCGCGATCTCTACGGGTACCTTCACGATCAGACACTTCGTCGAATCAATCAGGGGTGGACCGGTCTCGAGATCGCCGAATCCATCGAACTGCCAACCGCCTTGGCGCAGGCGTGGCACACACACGGGTACTACGGTTCCGTCAGTCACAACGTCAAAGCCATCTACCAGCGCTACATGGGATGGTTCGACGGCAACCCAGCGCACCTGTGGGAGCATCCACCCGTCGAATCGGCCAAGCGTCACGTGGAGTTCATGGGCGGATCGGCAGAGGTGCTCCGAAAAGCTCGGGAATCGTACGAGGGCGGAGACTTTCGGTGGGTCGCGCAGGTGGTGAACTACGTCATCTTTGCTGAACCGGACAACGCCGAGGCCAAGACCCTGCAGGCCGATACCTTCGAGCAACTCGGGTACGGCGCAGAGAACGGCACCTGGCGAAACTTCTACCTCACCGGTGCATACGAACTGCGCAACGGTTCGGTGGGTACGCCCACAGTTGCTGCAGCTCCTGATATCACCGCAGCGTTGTCGGTGAAGCAGGTGTTCGACGCCGTGTCGCTCCGTGTCGACGGAGTGAGTGCAGCGAATTCCCACATCGTCATCGATTGGAACATCACCGACGAAAACATCGTGCACCGAACGGAACTGAGCAACGGAGTGCTGATCCACTTCGACGTGGAAGGTGGGTCTGCAGATGCCGGGTCTGTGGATGCGACGTTCAGTTTGAGTCGTCTCGGCTTACTCGGTGTGCTGCTCGGTGGTGCGGACCTGGGCGCCGAGATTGCGAATGGCAGTATCACGGTGGCCGGCGACCCGGCGAAACTCGCAGAACTTGCGGGGCACCTTGACGAGCCTGACCCGAACTTTGCGATAGTCACGCCGACGTAGCAGCGTGTGGCAGTCGAATGAGGCTCTATTTCAACGAGTCTCGACTTCTGGGCGCTTCTGAAGTTGTCCGTTTTGTCTCTGGCTATCGAAAGTATGTTCGATTAAACTTTCGGCATGGACAGTCGGGATGCGTGGCAACTGGATGGCGAGGACCTCAAGAGTGAGGTTCTGGATCTGGTGCGTGCCCGGCACGAGTTGCAGTCGCGGTTGGTGTTGCTGATCGTGGAGATGTTTTCCCGTGACGTTCTCGGCGGGAAGGGTTTTCGGGCGATCGCGCAGTGGTTGCATGGTTCGACGAATCTGGAGATCGGTGAGTGCAGTCTGCTGGTCGGGTTGGCGCGGTTGTTGATGCGCGAACCTGTGGTCGGCGATGCGTTTCACCGGGGTGACGTTGATGCGTTGAAAGCCCGTCAGGTGGCGTCGTTTTGTCAGCATCCACCGAAGAACATGACCCTGGCGGATGTGGACAAGGCCCGCGGGATTCTGCTTGATCTGGCATCGAAGAACATTGCGGATTGTGATGCGGTGCGGGCAGCGATCCGGAGGATCGAGAAGCAGTACGGAAAACGCGAGGATGGCGTCCCGGTCGGCGAGGATTCCGAACGTAACGAGTTCTACGCCTCTAAAGGCCTGTACGGCAGAGTGACGGTGAAGGGCGACTTGGATGCTGTGAACGGGGCCCGTCTGATCACGTTGTTGTCGAGTTTGTCGGCGCCGACGCCGGAGAAGGACGGTGTCAAGGACACGCGTACTCCGGCATTACGGCGTGCGGACGGGTTTTGTGAATTGTTGCGCCGGTATGAGCGGGCGGGGTTGGGTCCGATCGAGGGCGGCGTGAAACCACACATCACGGTGACCGCGTCCGCGAAAGACATGACGGACCTTAAAGTTCTGAAAGACCTCTTGCCGTCCACCGAGGAGCTGGGATTTGCGTGGACCGATTGGGTAGGCCCCATCAGTATCGACACCGCCCGGATGCTCGCCTGCGACTGCACAGTCACCCGGATCCTCCTGGATGAGAATGGTGTTCCGCTCGACTGCGGTAAGGAAGCGAGAACGGCGACGGTGCCGCAGCGGCGGGCTCTTGCGGTCCGGGATGGTGGGTGTGCGTTTCCGGGGTGTGGGACTCCGTCGGGGTGGTGCGATGCCCATCATATTGTTCACTGGAATGATGGTGGCCCAACAGATCTCGACAATCTGATCTTGTTGTGCGGTCATCATCATCGGACGATGCACCACACGGAGTGGCGGGTGGAGATCGGTCCGGATCGGAAGTCGGTGTTCTATCCACCGATGTCGGTTGATCCGTATCAGCAGCCGATCGGCGGGAACAGCCCACCGACAGCGGCGTGACCGCGACAACCGAAAACTGATACACCGGGGCACAACCATGCCCCGGTGCTCGCTCAATCCAGGATTTAGTCAAGACAACGTGATGTCGGCAATCAGGCCGTGGTGATCGGATCCCTTGATCTCGATCCGTTCCAAGGATGTCGCCACGGCGCCTTTGGTGATTATGTGGTCGATACCGACCACCGCCGGATACCACTTGTCGGTCGGGTACGTCGGGATCAGGCCGGAACCCAATTGATCGGCGGCGCTGGTGTATCCGTTGCTGAGGAGATTCCGGAACTGTTTGTTCGAGTACGACGCATTGAAATCGCCGCTGACTATCACATTGTCCATCCCGGCGGCTTCGTCCATGTAAGACCCAAGCTTCTGCTGCTCGGCCGCCCACACCGAAGCCGGCGAGATGTATGCCGGTGCCGGATGCACGGCGAACAATGTGGCTGGCTGCGCCAAGCCGACATTCAGCTCTGCGGACAGCGTTTCGGGTGAGAACCCGTCGAGGCTACGTGGATTGGAGAGAGGAAAGCGACTGTAGATTCCGGCCCCGCCACCGCCGTCGGCGTAGGGGATCAGGAACTGGTGGCTCAGAACCTCTTCAAGCCCGGCGGCTTCGAGCGCCTCGACTTCCTGGTACGTCAACTCCTGGACCGTCACCACGTCGACGTTGCGTTCGCGGACCATCGCCACAAGCGACTCCGGATCCGCTGCACCGACCATCAAGTTGGCCTGCATCAACCGAATCGATGGACCGTTCGCAGACGTCGACTCCCCAGTTCCGCCGATGTACAGCGGGCTCACAGACCATCCGAACAGTGCAAGGACGACAAGGGACGCGGCACATACGATCCACTGACGCCCGATACCCGAGACGACGGCACCGATCAGCGGAGCAATCATCAACAAGGGTGCCACTGACGCCAGAACGATCACGATGTTGTGATCGACGTCCAGCTGAGTTGCGATCAAGGCAACCAAACCCGTCACGATTCCGGCCACACCAACCACGGCCGAAAGGCGGCGAAGAACCAGTCGACGAGGGGTCACGGTATCGGGTTGCATGACATCCATCGAAGCAGAAAGGCGCCGTAGCTCCGGGGAAGCGCAGGTGGAGTCGGTGCGCCCTATTGTTTGCGCCCTACTGTTGCGGATACGGCAGATGGCTGCTGCTGTTCTGACTGACGGAGATCGATCGGCCGAGTTGGGGGAAGGCGCGTTGAGAGCACGCTGGTCTGTCACAGACTTTGCATCCCGCGCCGATCGGCACGATGGTCGCGGGGTCGTCCGTCTGGATTCCGTGGGAGTAGACCATGCGATCCGCGTAGCCGATGTCGCAACCGAGTCCGACGGCGAAGTTCCGCTCGGGGGCGAGGTACCCGAGCCCGCCGCTGTGGGTAGTGCGCGCCACCCAGAGGTATGTCCGGCCGTCGGGCATCTTCGCGACCTGGGTGAGGATGCGCCCTGGGCTCGCGAACGCCTCGTGGATGACCCACAGCGGGCAACTGCCGCCGACTCTGGAGAAGTGAAAAGCGGTAGCGGACTGTCTCTTCGAGATGTTTCCGGCGCGATCGGTTCTGACGAAGAAGAAGGGAATGCCGCGCTGGCCGTGCCGTTGGAGTGTGGACAACCGGTGGCAGACGGTCTCGAAGCCGACCTCGAACTTGAGGCTCAGCAGATCGATGTCGTATCGCAAGGCCTCAGCGGATTCCAGGAATTGGGTGTACGGCAGTAGTAGCGCGCCGGCGAAGTAATGCGCGAGTCCGATGCGGGCGAGAGCTGCGGATTCGGCACTCAATGATTCATCGTCGGCGACAAGAGAATCGATCACGTCGGCTTGGGTGAAGAAGGCCAACTGCATCGCGATCTGGAACGCGCGTTGCCCTGCCGACAGACGACGAGCGAGGGTGAGTACCGACTTGTCCGGATCGTAGAAACGCTTGGGGCCGAGCTTGTCTGGTTCGTCGGTCCGGATCGTCACGGTGACGCCGTGCTGATCGCGAAGTAGTCGTGCCAGTTGCAAATCCACTGCGCCCACGGACAATCCGTTATCCACGAACATCTGCTCGGCAGCGTCGTCCAGAACGGCGATGTGATTCTTTCGGTCGTAGAAGAAGTCCCGAACTTCCTCGTAGGGCATGGGTACGAGCGACACATCAGATGCGGCCTCGCCGGACAGTTGCGTCGAGAACTGGTCCAACTGCTCTGTTGCGGCGTGCAAACGACGGTGCAACATCACGAGGGTGCGTCCGACCGCGGGCATTCGGGCCACCAATTCGTCTACCTCTGCCAGCGATACGTCCCCGGATTCCGAGGTTTCGGCCAAGGCGTGATGAACGTCAGCAACGAGGCGTGCGTCGGAATCGGAGGCGAAGAATTGCACGTCGAGATCGAACTCGGCGTTGAGCTTGAGAAGGACGGGGACCGTCAGCGGTCGTTGATCGTTCTCGAGTTGATTGACATAGCTGGGGGAGAGTTCGAGTGCCTTCGCCAGTGCGGACTGTGACAGGTTTCGTTCTTCCCGCAGTCGTCGCAGCCGCGCTCCCGCGTACATCTTCTTCATCGAATCTCCTCGGTGCCGATCGCGTTCACCCTACCGAGGAGCCATTCGCAACATTCGCAACATTGCAGGATCGTTATTGCATAAATAGGCAATTGCGAGGGCCTATCCCGAGGTGAATGAGCTGCGTAGCGTGCAAATAGATACCGAAGCACGTGAGAAGAGGATCGATGAAGACGCATCTCGTACGCACCCACCGCTCTGCCGAAGAGTTCCCCAAGGAAGACCACCTCGCGTGGAAGATCGCGGAAGTTGCGACGGATTCCGTCGAGGTCACCGACGCCACGTCCGACATGATCGTCAACCGGATCATCGACAACGCGGCAGTTGCCGCAGCTTCCCTGGTGCGCCGCCCCGTAGTGAATGCGCGTGCACAGGCGCAGTCTCATCCGTACACACCCGGTTCCACCGTGTTCGGTATCTCGGGTACCTTCTCGCCTGAATGGGCCGCATGGGCAAACGGCGTAGCGGTTCGTGAACTCGATTTCCACGACACGTTCCTGGCCGCCGAGTACTCGCACCCCGGTGACAACATCCCGCCGATCCTTGCCGTCGCTCAGCACGCCGGGCGTGACGGCAAAGACCTGATTCGTGGTCTGGCGACTGGCTACGAGATCCAGATCGACCTGGTTCGGGCTATCTGCCTGCACGAGCACAAGATCGATCACGTCGCACACCTCGGCCCTTCGGCCGCGGCAGGTATCGGAACCTTGCTCGGCCTGGGCACCGAGACGGTCTACCAGGCAATCGGTCAGGCGCTGCACCTCACGACGGCTACACGGCAGTCCCGCAAGGGCGAGATCTCCAGCTGGAAGGCCTACGCGCCGGCGCTGGCCGGCAAGGTTGCCGTCGAGGCAGTCGACCGTGCGATGCGCGGTGAAGGTGCGCCGTCACCGATCTGGGAAGGCGAAGACGGCGTGATCGCCTGGCTGCTCGGTGGCCCGGACAAGGAGTACCACGTTCCGCTTCCGGGTTCTGGTGAGGCGAAGCGCGCCATCCTCGACTCGTACACCAAGGAACACTCCGCGGAGTACCAGAGCCAGGCACCGATCGACCTCGCTCGCCGGATGCGTTCTCGCGTCGGTGATCTCGACCAGATCGCCTCGATCGTCTTGCATACCAGTCACCACACCCACGTCGTCATCGGCACCGGTTCCGGCGATCCGCAGAAGTTCGACCCCACCGCATCGCGTGAAACTCTCGACCACTCGGTGATGTACATCTTTGCCGTTGCGCTGCAGGACGGTACGTGGCACCACGAGCATTCCTACGCGCCAGAGCGTGCACAGCGCCCCGACACGATCGAGCTGTGGAACAAGATCTCCACGCGCGAAGATCCCGAATGGACACGCCGTTACCACTCGACGGATCCGGACGAGAAGGCTTTCGGTGCTCGCGCCGAGATCACCTTGAAGAGCGGCGAGGTCATCGTCGACGAGCTTGCGGTGGCTGATGCGCACCCGCTCGGCGCACGTCCGTTCGCTCGCGATCAGTACGTCGCGAAGTTCCGCACCCTCGCCGAGGGCGTCATCGAGCCGAGCGAACAGGACCGCTTCCTCGACGCGGCACAGCGCACCGCCGAATTGAAGGCAGGCGAACTCGATCAGCTGACCTTCACCGTTTCCGAAGACGTTCTCGCTCGGGCCCCCAAGGTCGCCAAGGGACTCTTCTGATGACGGGCCTCATTGCCGCATCGACGTCTGCAGCCGACAAGCGGATTGCCTTCCGGGCCGGGCTGACGTCCGGAAAGATTCAACGACTCCCCGGTGCGATCAATCCGTTGACAGCCAAGCTCATTCAGGAAATCGGGTTCGAAGGTGTCTACGTTTCGGGTGGTGCGTATTCCGCCGGATTGGCGCTTCCCGACATCGGGCTGACCACGTTGACCGAGGTCGCCGCCCACAGCAAGCAGATCGCGCGGGTCACCGACCTCCCGACGCTGATCGATGCCGACACCGGTTTCGGTGAACCCATGAGTGCTGCCCGCACGGTCACGGTCTTCGAGGACGACGGTATAGCCGGTCTGCACCTGGAGGATCAGATCAACCCCAAGCGCTGTGGGCACCTCGACGGCAAAGCGATCGTGCCTACCCAAGACATGGTTCGCCGAGTTCGTGCTGCAGTCTCGGCACGTCGTGACCCGAACTTCGTCATCTGCGCGCGCACCGATGCTGCCGGAATCGACGGTATCGACGCAGCGATCGAGCGAGCAAAGGCCTACGCGGATGCCGGCGCTGATTTGATCTTCACAGAGGCTCTTGCCACCGAGGCCGACTTCGAGAAGTTCCGCGCAGCAGTCGACACTCCGTTGCTCGCCAACATGACCGAGTTCGGAAAGTCGAACCTCATTTCGGCGAAGACATTGGAAGAGATCGGTTTCAACGCCGTCATCTACCCCGTGACCACCCTTCGTCTGGCGATGTTCGCTATCGAAAAGGGTCTGCGCGAGATTTTTGCGGAGGGCACGCAAGAAGGACTGCTCGGCGAGATGCAGCAGCGCAGCAGGTTGTACGAGATTCTCGAGTACGAGCGTTACAACGAATTCGACAGTGGCATTTTCAATTTCAGCGTGGAGGGGAGTAGGATATGACCGAACAGATTCCGACGATCTACAAGGGCTTGGCCGGGGTTGTCGTCGACACGACGGCTATCTCCAAGGTAGTGCCCGAGACGAATTCGTTGACGTATCGCGGTTACGCAGTGCAGGACCTCGCCGCGAATTGTAGCTTCGAAGAAGTTGCGCACCTGCTGTGGTACGGCGAACTGCCGACACCCGAGCAGCTCGAATTGCTCTGTCTGCGTGAGCGTGCGGCTCGCCGTGCCGATCGATCACTGCTCTCGCTCCTGACCAAGATGCCGGACAACTGCCACCCCATGGATGTGGTCCGTACGGCGATCAGCTACCTCGGCGCCGAGGATCCGGCGGAGGACGACAACTCGGAGAAGGCCAATCTGGCCAAGGCACTGCGGATGACGGCTGTGCTTCCGACCATCGTCGCAGCCGATTTCCGCCGCCGGCGCGGCCAGGATCCCATCGCGCCGCAGTCGGACCTGGGTTTCGCCGAAAACTTCTTGAACATGTGCTTCGGTGCTGTTCCGGAGCCGGCGATCGTAAAGGCCTTCGAGGTCTCGCTGATCCTGTATGCGGAGCACTCCTTCAACGCCTCGACGTTTGCCGCTCGTGTTGTGACGTCCACACTTTCGGACATCTACAGCGCAGTGACGGCTGCGATCGGCACGCTCAAGGGCCCGTTGCACGGCGGTGCAAACGAAGCTGTCATGCACGACATGCTCGAGATCGACGACCCCGACCGCGCAGAAGCCTGGATGTCGGAGAAATTGGCTGCCAAAGAGAAGGTCATGGGCTTCGGGCACCGTGTCTACAAGAACGGTGATTCGCGTGTTCCGACCATGAAGCAGGCGCTCCTCGACGTAGCGGCAGCGACGGACGGCGAGAAGTGGGTGCAGATGTACGAGATCCTCGAGAAGACGATGGTCAGTGCCACCGGAATCAAGCCGAATCTCGATTTCCCCACGGGCCCTGCGTATTTCCTTATGGGCTTCGACGTCGAGATGTTCACGCCGATCTTCGTGATGAGCCGCATCACCGGATGGACGGCGCACATCATCGAGCAGGGGCAGTCGAATGCACTGATCAGGCCGCTGAGTCAGTACTCCGGTGTGCCGCAGCGGACCGTTGTGGCATAACGCTTTCAACAATCGTGGCATGACACCCCACTAATGCTGCGTCGGCGAGGTTCGGTTCTGGCATCACCGTCTCCTGGCCTCGTCGACGCTTCTCCGTTCGCACTATCTGCAACTTCGCACCGAATATTCGCAAAGATACTCGAGTGCAATGTGTTTCGTTTGTTCCTTGCCGGTAATAGCGTCAGTGTCATGACTGAAACGCACGAAGACATCTCGATCATTCGTCATGGCGACACGCTTGACGTCGTGTTCAACCGGCCGGAAAAACACAACGCATTGACTCCTCAGATGTACGACGCCATTGCCGGAGCCTGCCGAAGCGCCGACTCCGACCGCGAGATCCGGTTACTCACTCTCCGCGGGGCGGGGGGAGAGGCGTTCTCGGCGGGTTCCGACATAGGCCATTTTCAGACCTTCTCGAGTTTTCACGACGGGCTCGACTACGAAAGTCGGTTCGTCGGCGTGCTGACCGAACTCGAGAAAGTGCGGGTTCCCACGCTGGCGGTCATCGACGGTGTGTGCGCGGGAGCCGGGCTGTTGTTAGCGGCAGCGTGCGATGTGCGGATCGCGACGCACGGGTCCCGCTTCTGCCTTCCGATCGCGCGCACGCTCGGAAACTCGTTGTCGGTCCATTCCGTGGCGTTGCTGGCGGACAGGATCGGCAGTTCGCGTCTGATGTCGTTGGTCGCTCGGGCGGGGGTCATGTCGAGCGACGAGGCTCTGCGGAACGGCTTCCTCAGCGACTGTGCAACAGAGACCGAGTTCGCGAGCCTGACTGCCCAGGTATCGCGGGAACTCCTTGCGGCTGCCCCGATGACCGTGTGGACGATTCGAGAATCCCTGCGCCGCATCAGGACCCGATCGATCACCGACAACGATGATCTGATGCGCATGATCTACAGCAGTGACGACTTCAAAGCCGGTGTCGACGGTTTCCTTCGCGGCGAGCGACCGGTTTGGGCCGGCGTGTAGCTCGGCTGTAGAACCAAAGGCTTGCGTTGGAGCGCGCTCTAACCCCTAGCGTTGCCGACCATGACAACAAAAACCTGGATCATCACTGGAGTTTCTCAGGGTTTCGGCCGCGAGCTTGCAGTGTCCGCACTTCGAACCGGGGACGCGGTAGTCGCGGCAGTTCGTAGGCCCGAGTCCGTTGCAGATATCGCGTCGGAGCATCCGGATCGGTTCTCGGCGGTGACGTTCGACGTCCGCGACACCGCGGCGGCACCCAGCGTCGTCGAACACGCTCTCGAGCATTTCGGTCGTGTCGACGTGCTGGTCAACAATGCCGGTCGCGGGATGGTCGGCGCGGCGGAGATGGTGGACGATTCGACCTTGCGGGATCTCATGGAACTGCACCTGATCGGACCCGCCGCGTTGGTGCGCGCCGTCCTCCCTTCGATGCGAGCGCAGGGAAGTGGGACGATCGTGCAGATGAGCAGTCAAGGCGGCCGCATGTCGTTTCCCGGCGTCGGGGCGTATTCGGCGTCCAAATTCGCGATTGAAGGCTGGTCGGAGGCCCTTGCCGGTGAGGTCGGGCAGTTCGGCATCCGGGTCATGATCGTCGAGCCCAGCCGATTCCGCACAGCATTCAACACACCTGGCGTTCTGAGCTTCGCCGAATCATCCTCGGACTATCGTGATTTGCTCGATCCTGTTCTGCGGGACATGGCGGCGGCAGACGGTGTTCAGGAGGGTGATCCGGAGAAGGCAGCAGAGATCATCACCTCGCTGGTGCACAGCGAGAATGTGCCACTGCGTCTGCCGCTGGGAAAGGAAGCCGTGGAGCGGATATCCGCGTCGTATCGGAAGAATCTCGCCGAGGTATCCGTCTGGGCTGATCTGGCTCGCAGCGCCGATTTCGCGGATGCTGCCGGACCTGTCCGCCCGTTCTAGGCTGGGAGTCATGGCTACCGAAGACTTGATGCGCAAGGCACTCGAGGCACTTGGGGAAGTGGACGGGCCTATGTCGATCGAGGTGATCCATCGACTCGTCGATACAGGGGATGTTCAGGACCCGATGTCGATCGCCGAAGTGTCAGACCTTCTGGATGTTTCGGCGCATACCCTGCGCTACTACGAGAAGATCGGCCTGGTCACGGTCGATCGTGATTCGAGCGGACATCGTGTGTACGGGCCGGAATCTATTCGCAGGCTGGTGTTTCTGACCCGCATGCGTATCTCAGGCATGGCGATTCGCGACCTGCAGCACTACGTCGAACTGGTCGACGCCGGTGAAGGGACAGTTCCGGAGAGGCTCGACATGCTGCTCGAGCACCGGGACACCGTTCGTCGGCAGATCAAGGAGCTCACGTTGTCTTTGGCTGCGACGGAGTACAAGATTGCGACGTACGGCGGGCGGACCGGAGAGCAGGAGTAGCGCGGGCTACTTCTTGTCCTGCGTTCGATCCAGCCCGCCTTCCATGGATAGCGCCAACTGCTCGAGTGCCGCGAGAATTTTTCCGCGGTCCCGTCCGAGTTCGGTGAATAATTCACCGTGAGCGGCGAGTTCGCGAGGAAAGACGTCATCGACGACAGCGTTTCCCTGGATCGTCATCGTGATCAGTGCAGATCGCCTGTCTTCGGGATTGCTCGTGCGGGAGACAAGGCCTCGCTTCTCCAATCGTGCGAGTGCCTTGCTGACTCCGGCCCGAGACATGCCGAGGCGTTCGGCGAGACGAATCGCGGTGACCGGTTCCTCGGCGTATCGAAGTGGCACAAGCAGTTCGACTTCCGAAACGGTGAGGTCCGCGGATCGGTACACCGGTTCGACGGCGAGTTCGAGAAGCGCCGTGATCCGCTTGAGTTGCGCGACAACTTCCATTGGCGACGTGTCGAGGTCAGGATTGTTTTCGGCCCAAAGGTTGCACGTACGGGAGCGGAGTGTTGGTTCGTTCACGATTCCTCAGTTTTGTTAACTGGTAAACAAATTTGCTAGATTGCCAGAATAGCTCACCGTCTGGGGTGGGACGAACTGCGGGACTGGGGGAGTGCATGAGGTTCGATGTGGTGATTGTCGGTGGCGGTGCGGCGGGGTTGAGTGCCGCGCTTGTTCTGGCTCGGGCTCGGCGGCGAGTGATGATCGTCGATGCTGGTAACCCGCGCAATGGTGTCTCCGAGCACCTGCACGGGTACCTGACGCGGGACGGTGAGAGTCCGACGCAATTACTTGCGGCCGGACGCAAGGAGGTTCTCGAGTACGGCGGCGAAGCGACGACTGGCACCGCAATCGGAATCGAGCGAACGGACGACGGTGGATTTCTTGTGCAAACCGACGCGACTGCGTCGCTGGAGGCACGGACTGTTCTGGTGGCGACGGGGTTACGTGACGAGCTGCCGAACATCGCTGGGCTGCAGGATCGCTGGGGAGTCGACGTTTTGCATTGTCCCTACTGCCACGGGTACGAGGTTCGTGATACGCCGATCGGTGTACTCGGGGGTGACAACAGGCCGTTTACCATTCATCAGGCGTCGTTGGTGCGCCAATGGTCGGACGATGTTGTCTTCTTTCCGAATCGCATCGAGCTGACCGGCACCGAGCGGGAGCGGCTGACTGTGAGGGGGATTCGCATCGTCGAAGGCGACGTGGCCGGGGTCTCGGTGGCAGACGGTCGATTGGACGGCGTCGAGTTGGCCTCCGGTCAGGTTGTTCCGCGGAGTGTGGTGTTTGTCGGTCCACGGTTTGTTCCACGCGACGCTTTGCTGACTGACCTGGGATGTGAAGCTGACGAAAATGGTTGGGTGGTAACTGATCCTGCGGGAAGTACCAGCATGCCTGGTGTATGGGCCGCTGGGAACGTGTCGGACTCGCCTGCACAGTTGATCACCGCCGCCGCCGCTGGGTCGAAGGCTGCAATTGCACTGAATCACTATCTGCTCGAGCAGGATATCGTGCGAGCGGTCGCGACTGCGACCGAACTTCAGCCGACTGTCACCGGAAGCAGCCCTCGCGGGGTCTCCTGAGCGATCTGTTCCAGCGCAGACTCCAACGTCGGAAATTGATACTGGAAGCCGCTGTCCGCGAGCACCCCTGGTGAAACCCAGCGACTCTTCGTCACCAGTTCAGCCTCGGTGCGGATGATTCGTGCGCCGAACTCGAGCATCCAGCCCGGCGTCGGAAACCCGTATTGTCGGCCAAGTTTCGCTCGTACCATCCGCATCATGTCGGTGTTGGTTACCGGATAAGGGGATGCGATATTGACCGGGCCTGAGATCTGCGGATGCTCGTAGATGTGGATGACCGAGCGAACGACATCGGAAATGTGTATCCAGCTGAACATTTGTCGTCCGTCGCCCATTCTTCCGCCGAAACCCATTCGGGCCAGGTTCACGAAGGGGTTGATTGCTCCGCCGCCGGCGCCGAGAACGATCGACATTCGTAACGCGACTTTGCGAACGGGGATTGGGGCTGAGAACAATTCGTGTTCCCACGCCCGCGCGACCGCGACGGAGAATCCCTTACCCAGCTCTCCGTTCTTCTCGTCCATGGGTCGATCCCGCGCGTCTCGGTAGATCGTGCCGGTACTGGCATTCGCCCAGAGCGAGGGTGGCTGCGGCGTACGGGCCAGTGCGCGACCCAACAGTGCGGTCGTTTCCACGCGGGAGGAGAAGATTTCGTCGGCATTGCGCTTGTTGTATCGGCAGCTCACAGAGCGTCCGGAGAGGTTGACCAGCAGATCCGCGGCGCTGAGTACGTCGGCGACACCTTGCTCGTCGGACCACGAGGCATCGCTCGTTCCTCCGCGGCCGATCGTCCGAATCTCGACCCCGTTCGATTCGAGCGCTCGAAGGAGAGATTGCCCTATGTAACCCGACGCCCCACATACAACGACAGTCTTCATGATTTTTTGTTCCGCTCTGGAGAAACGACTTTGGTCATCAGGGCGGCGACGTCGCCGACCAGGCCGCGGGCCACTGGTAGCCGCGCGAGGGTGAGCGCTTTGGCGATGATCGGGACCAAGCCGTCGACCAGGGATCGGGTACGAGTTTGCCCCGGAGACGAGTCGGTGACCCAGTGCAGCGTCACGCCCAGATAGCTGAGCCACAAGAGTGTTGGGAGCTGGGTCTCCAAGGACGCCGGCGTCTTCTGCTTCGACGCCGCCAGTGCTTCGCGCATCAATTCGACGGCCATCGATCTCGCATCACTCGACTCGGCCGAGAACGGGCTGGACGGCGATTCGGTGGGCAGGGCGACGTGCAGAAACGCGCTACCGAACCCGTGATAGGGCCCCATGACATCGAGTCCGGTGTGCAGAACGATCGCGAGATTTTCCGCGAGTGAGCCACCTTTGCGTAGGAGTGGGAGCGCACGCTCTCGGTGATCACGTTGGATGACGAGATACAGCTCGTGAACCAGTTCGTCTTTGCTGGCGAAGTAGTAGTAGGCATTCCCGAGGGAGACACCTGCCTCAGTCGCGATCTTGCGCATGGTCGTCGCTGCGAAGCCTTCGTCGCGGAAGAGCCGCAAAGCTGTTTCCACCAGCTTTTCCCTGGTTTCGATCCCGCGACTGCTCATGGGCTCCCCTTCTTTGAACGTGTTCAAGTTCAGCGTACCTGAAGTTGAACACGTTCAAGAGTTGATCTGTTGCGAGGAAGATAATAAGCGCGCATACTAAATTCATGATTGAACTTGCGATCGGTTCGCCAGGTGGTCGGCGATGAACGCCTGGTTAGGGGTTGTCTCGGCCGAACATGTGCGTCGCGCAGTGGATCTTGGGATCGCGCAGATCGGGCACGGGAAGAGGTCCGGATTGGCGCGGATGAAGGCGGGCGATGTGCTTGTCTACTATTCGCCGGTCGAGTCCATTGGTGATCGAGATCCGTTGCGCGAGTTCACAGCCCTCGGTGTGATCGAAGAGGGTGAGATCTGGCAGGCGGACGAGGGGTGCTTCAAGCCGTTTCGGCGTCGAGTGCGATACGAGCCGTTCACGCCCGTTCCTCTCGGCGACGTACGGAGTCGATTGGCATTGACCTCGACACCGAATTGGGGGTATCAGCTCCGCCGAGGCTTGATTCCGTTGGATGGCAACGACGTCGAGATTCTGCGCTCGGCAACGAGCTGACACACTGACGCTGTGGCGAAGAAACTGGAAACCGACTTCGAGGATGCTGGCGACAGTCCGGGTCTGATGTTGTGGCGTGTCACCAATGCTTGGCAGGCTTCGATTCGCGCGGCGCTGCGGCCTTTCGACCTGACTCACGTGCAGTTCGTTCTGCTCGCCGCACTGACGTGGCTGGACGCGGAAACACCGATAACTCAACGCGATCTTGCCGAGTATGCGCGCACTGATCCGATGATGACGTCACAGGTGATACGGACCCTCGAATCCAAGAAATTAGTCGAACGACGTCCACACCCGACGGACGCTCGGGCACGCTCGGTGGTGGTGACCCAGGCGGGTGCGGCCCTGGCAGGCAAGGCAAATCGTGCGGTCGAAGCATCGGATCGGGAATTCTTTGCCGCTCTCGGGGATCGTCAGGCGGCCTTTGTTGCGATGCTCGGCGTGCTTGACCGAAAGTAGCAACCCTCAGTTTTCAAGGGATAACTCTGAAGTGGTCTGCAGCAGTGCATATTTGGCTTCCAGCCCGTCCAGCAGGGATTCCAGCGCGAGTTCGAAACTGGCGCCGTCGATTTCCGTAGCACGCTCGCGCAACAGATGTGCTCGCGTGAGGTGCGGGTAACGCTCGGCGTAGATCGCCGGATCGTCTACGAATCCGCCGGAGAACGTCGCTGTCGCAGCACCCATGACCACGTACTTGACGGAAGCGCCGATCAGCGTTGCCGTGCGCTGCGGCCATCCGGCCCGCACCAGGCCGCCGTGGATGGCGTTGGCGCGGTCAAGGGCGATGGGCCTGACGCTCGGACCGTAGGCCAAGTAGGGAACGATATTGGGATGCTTGCCCAGGGCGGCGTGGTAGGACCGCGCCCACGTGCACAGCGCACCGCGCCAATCGTCAGAGTCGAAGCCGCTCACGTCGACGGACTCCATGATGACGTTCGCGACGTCGTCGAGTAGCTCGTCCTTGTTGGCGTAATGGCTGTACAGCGATGGTGCTTGCACGCCGAGAACGGTGGCGAGTTTGCGCATCGAGAAGTCGGTCAAACCGTGCTCGTCGACCAGTTTCAGGGCGGTGTCCCTGATGATCGGCTTGCTCAGTAGTGGAATCCGCGGTCGCGCCATCGCACACCCTTTCGTGTGAAAGTACTGGACAACCTTACACCGTGAGTTTATTATCCAATTAACCTAACAGTGTTCGGGAACGTGGAGGATCAGATGACGCGGGTGTTCGAGAACAAGGCCGATCTCCTGGGGGCGGTCGGTGAAACGCTGGGCTCGAGCGAGTGGGTCGAGGTCACCCGCGAGATGGTCCATCAATTTGCCGACGCGACCGGTGACCATCAGTGGATTCACGTCGACGACGAAAGGGCAAAGCGTGAATCACCTTTCGGCGGTCCGATTGCCCACGGGTATCTGACTCTCTCGCTCCTGCCGCTTCTGTCGAAGTCCGTGTACCGCATCGACGGGGCGAAGATGGTCATCAACTACGGGTCCGACAAGGTTCGATTCCCGAGTCCCGTGCCGGTTGGAGCCAAGGTTCGAAACACTGCAGTGCTCTCCGCGATCGAAGAGTTGCCGAACGGTTCGCTGCAGAGTCAGATCACCAACACAGTCGAGATCGAAGGCGTGGACAAGCCAGCCGTTGTTGCGCAGACCGTCGCACGAATCTTGTTCTGAAATCCTGCCAGAAGAAAGCAGACTCCATATGAATCTCGAATTGACCGCTGAGGAAGTTGCGTTCCGCGAGGAGATGCGAAAGTTCTTCACCACCGAATTCTCGCCCGAACTTCGTGCACGTGCAGCGGGATTCGGAAAGCTGACGCGTGCAGACATCGTTGCGGGCCAACAGATTCTGAACGCACACGGACTGGCGGTTCCGCACTGGCCGGTCGAATGGGGTGGCAAGGACTGGACTCCGGTACAGCGCCACATCTATTCCGAGGAAATGCAGTTGGCGTCGGTACCCAACCCGTTGCCGTTCAACGTGAGCATGGTTGGGCCCGTTATCGCAGCCTTCGGCTCGCAGGAGCAGAAGGAAAAGTTTCTCCCGGCGACGGCCAACGCCGATATCTGGTGGTGCCAGGGTTTTTCGGAACCAGAAGCAGGCTCGGATCTCGCTTCACTCAAGACGGCCGCTGTCCGTGACGGCGCGGATTACATCGTCAACGGTCAGAAGACGTGGACTACTCTCGCGCAGCACGCCGAGTGGATCTTCTGTCTGGTTCGGACAGATGCCAGTGCCCAGAAGCGTCAGGCAGGAATTTCGTTCCTGCTCATCGATTTGGCGACTCCCGGCATCACGATTCGTCCCATCAAACTGATCGACGGCAGCGTCGAGGTCAACGAGGTGTTCTTCGACAACGTCCGTGTTCCTGCGGAAAATCTTGTCGGCGAGGAGAACAAGGGCTGGGACTACGCCAAGTTCCTGCTCGGCAACGAACGCACGGGGGTCACACGGGTCGGGTTCTCCAAAACCCTTGTCGCCACGGCAAAAGAGAAGGCGCGGGAGGTTCGCGTCGGAATCGGCACCCTCCTCGAGGATCCGTTGTTCGCGGCTCGGTTGGCCGAGTTGGAAAACGAATTGCTTGCACTGGATTTGACTCAACTGCGAGTTGTGGCGAGTTCGGCAGACGGAAAGCCGAATCCGGCATCCTCGCTGCTCAAGCTCCGCGGCTCCGAATTGCAGCAGGCGGCAACGGAATTGCTGATGGATGTCGCCGGACCGGACTCTCTGCCGGTAGATATCGCCGACATCGACTCGCCGGAGTGGGCGCAGCAGGCGGCGCCGCGCTACTTGAACTACCGGAAGGTTTCCATCTACAGCGGATCAAGTGAGGTGCAGCGCTCCATCATTGCCTCCTCGATCCTCGGATTGTGAGCATCTGACATGAATTTCGAACTCGACGACGAACAGACGATGCTTCGCGACACAACGCGCGAATTACTCAGCCACAGCTACGACGCGGAGAAGCGCAACGCCACCTCGGCCACTGACGAGGGATGGAATGCCTCGGTGTGGAAGCAGTTCGCCGAGCTCGGGCTGCTCGGCCTGCCATTCGCGGAGGCCGATGGCGGGATGGGCGCTGGGCCGGTCGAGACCATGGTGGTGATGACCGAACTGGGCCGCGCGCTTGCACCCGAGCCGTATTTGGGTGGTGTTCTGATCCCCGGTGGGTTGATTGCTGCGATCGGTTCGGCAGATCAGCGGGCGCGACTCCTGCCGGCGCTCAGCGACGGGACCACTTTGTCGGCCTTTGCCCATACGGAACCTGGCACGCGCTGGCCGGTCGCCACTGTCACGACCACTGCATCGCAGGAGGGATCGGGGTGGACGATCACCGGCGTCAAGAACCCGGTTCTGCAGGGCGACAGCGCGCACGTCGTGATCGTCAGTGCCACACTTCCAGGCGGCGGCACCGGGCTCTTCCTGGTGGATGCGGAAGGCTCGGGTGTCACACGGAGCACGTACGCCACCCACGACGGCCGTCGCGGCGCGCAGTTCACGTTCACCGATGCCGCGGCCGAACAACTTGGTGAGGGCGGCGATGTCACGGCGGCGATCGTTGACGCAGAGGTCCGGGCGCAGGCAGCTCTGTGCGCCGAGGCGATCGGCATCATGACCGAGGCGCTGCGACTGACGACGGATTACCTGAAGCAGCGCAAGCAGTTCGGTGTTCCGCTCGCGAAGTTCCAGACGCTGACTCATCGTGCGGCCGACATGTACGTGGCGCTCGAACTGGCGAGCAGCATGAGTCTGTACGCGACCATGGCCATCGCCGACGGAGTGATCGATCCGACCATCGCGTCGCGAGCGAAGCTGGCTGTCGGTCGTGCCGCGCATCAGATCGGTCAGGAAGCAATTCAAATGCACGGTGGTATCGGTATGACAGCCGAGTATCCGGTCGGGCACTACGTCTCGCGGCTGGTGGCCATCGAACACACTTTGGGCGCATCGGACGATCACCTCAGGGTGCTGGCCGGCGGCGTCTCGAACTATTCGATGGTTGACGTCACCGAGTAGATCGGTGGGTGAAGATAACGGGAGGTCATGCGCAGGTCGCGTGGCCTCCCTTGTCTGTGCGGGGGCCGGCCCGCGGTATTCGAGGTCGAGTAAAATCCCTGTGATCAGTCCGAGAAGAGAAAGGGATCGAAGTGACCGCGCATACCGAGCAGCTCGAGTTCCAAGCAGAAACACGTCAGCTGCTGGATCTGATGGTTCATTCAATCTATACGAACAAGGACAGCTTCCTTCGTGAGTTGATCTCCAACGCTTCGGACGCGCTGGACAAACTCCGCCTCGAGTCGTACCAGGACAAAGACCTCAACGTCGACGTCTCCGATCTGCATATCGAGATCGACATCGACAAGGCGGCACGCACCCTGACCATCCGCGACAACGGCATCGGAATGTCGCGTGACGAGGTCGTCGACCTGATCGGCACGCTCGCCAAGTCCGGCACCGCCGAGGTGCGTCGTAAGCTCAAGGAAGCCAAGGATGCAGCGGCATCGGAAGAACTGATCGGTCAGTTCGGCATCGGCTTCTACTCCACGTTCATGGTGGCGGACAAGGTCACGCTGCTGACCCGCCGCGCCGGTGAAGACCACGCGACGCGCTGGGAGTCGACCGGCGAAGGCACGTACACGCTCGAGCATGTGAACGAGGCGCCGCAGGGCAGCTCCGTGACCCTGCACCTGATGCCCGAGGATTCCGAGAACGGCCTGCACGACTACACGTCGGAATGGAAGATCAAGGAACTGGTCAAGAAGTACTCCGACTTCATCGCGTGGCCCATCCGCATGGATGTCGCTCGGACGTCGACGCCAGCCGAGGGCGAAGAGCCCGAGGTCACCATCGAGACCGAGACGATCAACTCGATGAAGGCACTGTGGACTCGCTCCAAGGACGAGGTGTCCGAGGACGAGTACAAGGAGTTCTACAAGCACGTCAGCCACGCCTGGGACGAGCCTCTCGAGGTCATCCCGATGAAGGCCGAAGGTACTTTCGAATACCAAGCGCTGCTGTTCATTCCGTCGACGGCGCCGTTCGATCTGTTCATGCGTGAGCGCAAGGCCGGCATCCACCTCTACGTCAAGCGCGTCTTCATCATGGACGACTGCGAAGAGTTGGTGCCCGATTACCTGCGCTTCGTCAAGGGCGTGGTCGACGCACAAGACCTCTCGCTCAACGTCTCTCGTGAAATTCTGCAGCAGGACCGGCAGATCGCTGCCATCCGTCGTCGTCTGACCAAGAAGGTCCTCTCGACCATCAAGGACATGAAGGCGAACGAGCCCGAGAAGTACTCGACCTTCTGGACCGAGTTCGGACGCGCGCTCAAGGAAGGCCTGATGGCCGATGCCGACAACCGCAAGACGCTGCTCGACATCTCTTCGTTTGCCTCGACCAACAGCGAAGAGGGCGTGACCACTCTCGCCGAGTACGTGGAGCGCATGAAGGACGGCCAGGAACAGATCTACTTCATGACGGGCGAATCCCGTCACCTCATCGAAAGCTCCCCGCACATGGAGGCTTTCAAGGCCAAGGGCCTCGAGGTTCTGGTTCTCACCGACCCGGTGGACGAGATGTGGGTCGACGCTGTCTCGGACTTCGACGGCAAGACCTTCCAGTCGATCGCCAAGGGCGAGGTCGACCTCGACACCGAGGACGAGAAGAAGGCGGCCGAGGCCGAGCGCGAAGAGAAGGAGAAGGAATTCGGCGAGCTGCTGACGTGGCTGACCGAAACCCTGTCCGACGACATCAAGGAAACGCGTCTCTCGACGCGACTGACCACCTCGGCTGCCTGCATCGTCGGCGACGCGTTCAGCATGTCTCCGACGCTCGAGAAGATGTACAAGGCTTCGGGTCAGCCTGTTCCGCACAGCAAGCGCATCCTCGAGCTCAACCCGGAGCACCCGCTTGTCTCGGGTCTTCGGGAGGCGCAGGCCGCCAACGACAATGCGGAGAACCTGACTGAGACGGCTCAGTTGCTCTACGGCATGGCGTTGCTTGCCGAGGGCGGCGAGCTGAGCGACCCGGCGCACTTCACGCGCCTGCTGGCCGATCGTTTGGCCCGCACAGTCTGATCTGGTCCTAGCTGGCTCGAACTCCCGGCACTCACCCTCATTGGTGAGTGCCGGGAGTTTTTTCTTTGATCGTTTTCTAATGAGGACCGTTTCTGTCCGCAATGACTTCTAACGTAGTTCTCACAGGGCAAAGAACCCACGAGCGAAGGAAAAACATCATGAACGCACCGACCACCACCGTCACCGGCGAGCGCGCGGATCTCCTCCAGAGCCTGCGTCAACATCGTGAATTCCTTCTCTTCACGGTCAAGGACCTCACCGACGAGCAGGCTGCTTCGAGGCCGACCGTGAGCGAACTGTGCCTAGGCGGATTGATCAAGCATGTGGGTCAGGCGGAGAAGGGTTGGGTCGACTTCATTCTGGAAGGCCCGGCCGGACTTGGCGGGGACTTCGACCCGACCCAGTGGTCGGAAGAGATGCAACAGGAACGGGCGAACGAATTTGCCATGGTCGAGGGTGAAACCTTGGCAAGCATCGTTTCCGAGTACGAAGGGATCGCGGCCAGGACCGACCAGTTGGTGGCCTCGCTGGACAGCCTCGACATCTCTCATCCACTTCCGAGCGCTCCGTGGTTCGAAGCCGGCGCTCGCTGGTCAGCGCGGCGCGCATTGCTGCACATCATCGCCGAGACGGCCCAGCATGCGGGCCACGCAGACATGCTTCGTGAAGCCATCAACGGCTCGAAGACGATGGGTTGATCGACAGCTCGATCAACCGGGATGTTTACACATCACACAAATATGTAACACTAGTGTCTATGAGCACCGAAAAGTCTGCCTTGCAACCGCCGATGCAGTGGGACGCCTGGGGCGATCCGGCCAAGAAGCGTGAACTGTCGGACGCAGTCACATCATTGTTGACCGGATTTCTCGGTGTGTCCGCACCGACTCGCTCGCGCCTCGCCATCGAAGACGTTCAGGTGACTCCGTCCGCCCTGGCTCAGTCGCACGTCGAGGCGCTGGCTGGGCTGGTCGGGGCCGAGTACGTCAGCACCGAGGATTCGGATCGAATCCTTCGGGCCGGTGGCAAGAGCACCCCGGATCTGCTTCGCCGTCGTAGCGCCGAGCCGCAGGACGCACCGGACGCAGTCGTCACTCCAGGGACAGACGCAGAGGTCGAGCAGGTTCTCCGATACTGCTCTGCCAACCGGATCGCAGTGGTCCCGTTCGGTGGTGGCACCAGCGTCGTCGGCGGGCTCGATCCCATTCGTGACGGGTTCGACGCAGTTCTATCTCTCGATCTGCGCAGGTTCGATCAGCTCGTCGGGTTGGACGAGGAATCGGGCATTGCGACGTTCGGCGGCGGAACCACCGGCCCACGGGCCGAGGAGCTTCTGCGTGAGCACGGTTTCTCGGTCGGGCACTTCCCGCAGAGCTTCCTGTTCGCCACTCTGGGCGGGTTTGCCGCCACCCGGTCTTCGGGGCAGGCGTCGGCTGGATACGGACGCTTCGAGGACATGGTCCAGGGCCTCACCGTTGTCACCCCGAGCGGTGTGGTCGAGACCGGGCGTGCGCCGGCCTCTGCCGCAGGCCCCGATCTGGGTGAGCTTTTTGTCGGCTCCGAGGGGACATTCGGCGTCATCACGCACGTGCGTGTCCGGGTTCACCGCCTGCCCGAGACCACCGTGCGCGAAGGGTGGAGCTTCCCCGACTTCGCCACCGGCGCAGCAGCATTGCGTGAGCTGGTCCAGGAAGGATCGGCTCCGACCGTACTGCGATTGTCCGACGAGGCCGAGAGCGGCGTGAATCTGGCGACCACCGACAAGATCGGCGAGAACGCCTTCACCGGTGGTTGCCTCGGCATCACCACCTACGAGGGCACCGCTTCGCACACCGCTGAACGGATGGCGGAGGCCCGAGCAATTCTCACCGCTCACGGTGGGACTTCGCTCGGTGAGGAGCCCGGAAACAGTTGGGAACACGGGCGATTCGATGCGCCGTATCTGCGTGACGCTCTTCTCGACGTCGGCGCACTGTGTGAAACCCTCGAGACAGCAACCACCTGGGGTAACCTCGCGAACCTGCGCTCCTCGGTCACCGAAGCGCTGACCAAGGCTCTCGTCGAGCAGGGGACTCAGCCGCTCGTCATGTGCCACATTTCTCACACGTACAAGACCGGTGCTTCGCTGTACTTCACAGTAGTCAGCGCGCAGACCGAGGATCCGATCGCTCAGTGGCACAAGGCGAAAACTGCCGCTGGCGATGCGATCATCGCCGCCGGTGGCACGATCACCCATCATCACGCAGTCGGAGCTGACCATCGCCCGTGGATGAAGGACGAGATCGGCGAATTGGGCGCGAATATCCTTCGCGCAGTGAAGAATGCAGTTGACCCCGCCGGCATCCTCAATCCTGGAAAGCTGATTCCGTGACCGAAACCCGCAGTCAGATCGAGAAGGTTACCGTCCTGATCAATCCGATGGCGGGACATGGTCACGCGCCTGCGGCCGGACGCAAAGGTGTTGCGCGACTGCGTGCTCGGGGAGTTGCCGTCACCGAGATTATCGGAACCGATGCCGACGACGCCAAGAAGTTGGCGCGTCGTGCGATCGAGGAGGGTACCGACGCGCTGGTGGTGGTCGGCGGTGACGGTGCCATCAGCATCGGATTGCAGGCTGCCGCGTTGACCGATACTCCTATCGGACTCATCCCGGCGGGCACCGGTAACGATCACGCCCGTGAGTTCGGCATTCCCACAGGCGATCCCGAGGCAGCCGCCGATGTGATCGCCGACGGCGTCGTGCAGCAGTCCGACCTGGCGAAGATCACGCTTGCCGACGGTTCCGTCGTCTGGTCGGGAACGATCATCGCGAGCGGATTCGATTCGCTGGTCAGTGAACGGGCCAATCGGATGTCGTGGCCCAAGGGACCGATGCGCTACAACTTGGCGATGCTCGCCGAGTTGGCGAAGATGAAGCCGCTGCCGTACCGGATCGAACTCGACGACGAGGTCATCACGGTGGACGCGACGCTCGTGGCTGTCGGCAACGGCCGCTCGTACGGTGGCGGCATGCTCATCACTCCGGGCGCGTCGAAGTCTGATGGGTTGCTGGATCTGACCGTCGTCGGGCACGGTTCGAGGTTGCGTCTGGTGCGCCTGTTTCCGCGGGTGTACAAGGGAACTCACGTCTCCTTGGATGCGGTACAGACGTATCGGTCGAAGAAGGTCCGGTTGGTCTCCGAGGGCATCATCGCCTACGCGGACGGCGATCGGGTGGGGCCGTTGCCCATCACGATCGAGGCAGTTCCCATGGCGCTCAACATCTTGACGCACACTCGGATCTGAGTTGGTTCTGCCGGTCACGCGGTAGCAGTGGTGTAAGACTTCTCGGATGAACGAATCGAGGAAGTCGGTGCACCGCCGCACTGCGTGGACGTCGGAGCGGTGGCAGCTCACCACCGACATCCCCTTGACCGCTGCGGCCTGCCTGTTCTTGGTGGCGTACGCGTACCAAGTCCTGGCGCAACCGACTGGCTTCCCGCATCGCCTGACCGAATGGATCATGTGGGCCGCGTGGTTCGTATTTGCCGTCGACTACGCAGTTCGCCTGTGGTTGGCTCCTGCACGCGGTCGCTGGTTCGTCAGGCATCTCTTGGATTTGGCGATGGTGGTGCTACCCATGCTGCGTCCCTTGCGCCTCCTTCGATTGGTCACCCTGCTTGCAATAGTCCACCGCTCGAGCGGGCAAAGCTTGCGTGGACGAGTGGTTGTTTACGCCACCGGGGCTACGGCCTTGCTGATCGGTGTCGCGGCACTGGCCATGCTCGACGCCGAGCGGCACGCTGAGGGCGCCGCCATCACGTCGTACGGGACGGCGTTGTGGTGGGCGATGGAGACGGTTACGACCGTCGGTTACGGAGACATGGCTCCTGTCACTACAACCGGGCGCCTGATCGCCGGAGCGTTGATGATCGGCGGAATTGCATTGCTGGGCATCGTGACTGCCACACTCGCTTCCTGGTTGGTCGAGCGAGTGGCGGAACAGGACGAGGCAGGGCAGGCCGCGACGCGTAAGCAGGTGGCAGATCTGTCCGTGGAGGTCCGAGCTTTGGCCACCCGCACGCACCGAGTCGATCTCGCGTCCGTCGATACCGATTCGCTGCGTCGCGAACTGGCGTCGAGGGGAGTCGTGGCGCAGCATGCACCTTCGGACAATTGACCCGCAGTACAGAAAACAATAGAACGATGGTCTGATAATCTTGCGTGATGGTGGCGACCCATGGATTCCAGCGCGCGCGCAGGCCCGAGCAGATCGAAGCACGTCGGTGCGCGATTCTCGACGCAGCTCGCGCGATGCTCGGGTCCAAGCCAGTCGCAGACATCAGTCTGCGTGAGCTCAGTGAGAGCGTCGGCCTCGCGAAGTCGAACGTGCTCCGGTACTTCGACAGTCGCGAGGCCATCTTTCTCGAAGTGCTCGACGAGAACTGGGTAGCGTGGCTGGACGGGTTGTCCGAGTCGTTGACTCCGACCAGTGACGACTCACCGTTTGCCGCTGAAATTCATGTGGCATCCGCGGTTGCGGAATCGCTTGTCTCACAGCGGTTGCTGTGCGAGTTGATGAGCGTCATGGCCGGTGTCCTCGAAAGAAACATCTCCGTCGACTTCGCCCGTGACTTCAAGAAGCGGGCGACGGTCAACTCGGGAAGGTTTGCGTCGCTGGTTCATTCGCAACTGCCCCATCTCTCGGAGGGCGACGCCGCTCAATTCGCCAAGGTAACCCTGGTGATCGTTGCCGGCTTGTGGCCGACTGCCGAGCCGACGGAATCCATGGTCGTCGTACTGAACGAGATGCAGGCGCCCCCAGCCTCCGACATGTTCGCAGTCGGCCTGCGTGAAGGTCTGATCAACCAGCTCGTCGGGTTGTCGGCGCGAGCGGCAACCCGAACGAGCTGAGAACGATCAGGCGCTGTGCAGCGTCAGAACGGTTATCTCGCTCGGTGCGAACACCCTGAAGGGCGGACCCCAGAATCCGGTTCCCCGGCTGGTGTACAGCTGCGTACGTTCTCCGTGCCTGGTAAGCCCGTGCACCGACGGTTGATCGAGTTTCACCAGAAAGTTGAAGGGCCAGATCTGTCCGCCGTGGGTATGACCGGCGAGCTGCAGATCCACTCCCGCGGAAGCGGACTGAGTAACCTGCTTCGGTTGGTGGGCGAGCATCAGGATCGGCAATTCGGGGTCGGAGCCGGCCAGGGCCATGTCGAAGTTCGCGCCGTGTCCGTCGAGTTTCGATCCCAACGCTGTCGCATCGTCGACTCCGGCGATGACCAGTCTGTCTCCGCCCTTGGTGACGACGAGGTGGCGGTTGTGCAGCGCGTCCCAGCCGATCGAGGTCATGTAGTCGAGCCACTCCTGAGCCTCGTGGAAGTACTCGTGATTGCCGGTCACGTAGACGCGAGCGAGCCCGGCTTCGACCGATGCGAGGGGGGTCGCTTGGCCGAGGCGCTGCTCTACCGTTCCGTCGGCGATGTCACCGACGTGGGCCACGATGTCGGCGTCGAGATCGTTGACTGCCGCGATGACGCGCTCGGACCACTTCTCGCGATTGATCGGCCCGAAGTGAGTGTCGGTGATCGCGACTACCCGAAGTTTGTCCATCCCCGCACCAAGGCGGGGGATGGTGACGTCGACCTGCTTGATCCGTGGCAGTCTCATGGCTTCCCGGTAGCCCCAGATCAGCAGAAGGGCCGAGATGATCAGTGCGGCAACGGCGACAATTCTCGATCGAAGCGGGTCATCCACGCCGCCGACGAGCAGTCCGAGCCTCAGAACTTCGCCGAGCAGGGTCCACACGAACACGACCCAGATGATTCCGAGGAGGGCGTCGCCGATCAGGCGAACTGGATCGCGGTCGGTGTGTCCGTGGCTGAGCACCATACTGGCAGGCAGGGCGATCAAGAGGGTGGCAAACAGAACGGTGCCGAAAACTGCCACCGCCGTCGGCCAGTCCGGCCGGATGAACAAGCTCCACCACGGGTACACGAACAACAGAGCCAAGATCGACGCGACAATCGCGGATATGGCAACGATCCGCAACGGTCTGCGGCGCGGAACTCGAGCGACGTCGGTCGCCTGGGGTGTAGTCACCCCGTCCAGAGTAAAGGTCCACTGGTCTATTAACAAGGGGACAGTGGTCCGCTATCGGGATGTCGGTGTTCTCGGATAGGTTTCCGAACGTTGAAACTCGGCCAGTGATCAGGTGGGTGGCGCATGGAGAAGTACGACGTCAAGAAGGCATACAAGGATCTCTACTCGCCTGGGCGCCGCGATTTTGCCCTCGTGACCGTTCCCCGCTTCGGCTACTTCGGCGTCGACGGTCACGGCGACCCCAACACTGCCACCGAGTACTCCGAGGCGCTCGAAGCGCTGTATTCGGTGTCCTACTCGGCAAAATTCGCGAGCAAGAAGGAATTGGATCGCGACTTCGTCGTTGGCCCGCTGGAAGGGTTGTGGCGGGCAGATGACCCCGAGGTGTTCGTGACACGGGACAAGGCGTCGTGGGATTGGACGATGATGATCTCGCAACCGGAGTGGATCACGGCGGCCGAACTGTCTGCGGCGATTGCAGCAGTCCGAGCCAAAGCCGTCCGGGCCAAGAAGAACGTGGCCGCTCTGGACAAGGTCAGGTTCCTCGAATTGGAGGAGGGCCTGTCCGTCCAGATTCTTCACGTCGGCTCGTACGACGACGAAGCTCCCACCCTGGACCGGCTGCACAACACGTTCATCCCGTCGAACGGCCTGAGCTTCAACGGCGATCATCACGAGATCTATCTCAGCGACGCTCGCCGTACACCGCCCGAGAAACTGAAGACGGTTCTGCGTCAGCCTGTTTCGAGGTAGCGATTACGGCTCGAGGCCGCGCAACTTCTCGAGGTCGCGTCGCTCGCGTTTGGTCGGTCTGCCGGCGCCGCGATCACGTCGCGGAATGGACGCAATCAGTTCGGGCGGTGGTGGGGGCGGCGAATTGTCCTGCAGGCAATCGGCGGCCAGCACCGCGCTGACTCGCTTCGTGATCGGCTTGACCACGACGACAATGCGTTCGATGCCGGATACACGCACCCGCACCTCGTCGCCGGCTTTCACCTGCTGAGCCGCCTTTGCCGACGTTCCATTGACCCGAACGTGTCCCGATCGGCAGGCCGTCGCCGCCTGCGAGCGTGTCTTGAACAGCCGAACCGCCCACGTCCAGCTGTCCACGCGGACACTGATCGCGTCGGAGGGGAGTTGGGCTGGCACGCACTCCAGCCTACCGACGAGTGCTCACAGACCCTGCGCGCGGATGCCCGAGTAGGCGCGCGGTGCATACCGCAGTCGTAGCGGCAGCAGATGCCAGACCCGATCTGTCAATGTCAGGAAGCGGGCGAACCAGAAGTACATCCGTTCGTCGCGCGGAGTCCATTCCCATTCAAGGGTCATGCGTGCCTTCTCCGGCATCAGTGCCTTGCCGATCCAGTTCGCCACGGCCATCGTGGGGCGAGAGCTAAGACGCCACAGCCATGTCGGAACCTTCGGAGCCGGTGCGATGTCGTGCTCGGCGATGTGTGTCGACCACTTCGTGGTGTGGGTGTTGATCAACTGGTTGTCGAGCATGTCTTCCCAGTACATGCGGAAGCTGGCGTAGTCGTCGAAAGCCGGCCGATCGGTGAGTCCGTAACAGCGCCACCAGGTTACGGCCTCACGGACAAGTTGGTCCTTCTGCTCCTGCGTGAACTTCTTGTACGCGAATCGCTCGTTGAAATCGAGAATCACCTCGAAGAACGTGACGTGTGTCCACCAGAAAGTGTCAGGAGCGAGGGCGTGGTAGCGCCCGCCGGTTTCGTCGATTCCTTTGAGATCGGTGTGGAAGTTGCGAACGAGCGTGCCTGTGCCCTCTTCGGTCCGGTCGTACACGACGCCGTAGATGGGCGGCAGGGAGCGGAACAGGCGGTCGAGCGGGTTGTCGAAGAAATTCGAATGATCTTGCAGCGCTCCGCTTACCGCGGGGTGCATGTTCTGCAGGGTGCCTGCGCGTCCGAGGTACAGCAGGCCGCGAACGTCGCCGAAGTGTGTCCATGTCAGGGAGCCGGGGCCGATCGGATCGGCTCGTAGTTCTCGAGGCTTGGGTTGACGAGTGCCGGTGTCCGCATCGCTGCTCATCTGGGTGCCCCTCCGCCTGCCATCATGTGACAACGGTTGTTGTCACATGATGACTTTTGCCGCGCTACACGAATTTGTCAATCGATTCGACAAGATCTGTCCGAAAAACAACTCCGGCCCCTCACCTGCAACAGGTGAGGGGCCGGAAGAGTGAAGCGGTCGGACTCAGGCGTATTCGTAGAACCCGCGACCGGTCTTCTTGCCGAGACGACCGGCGTCGACCATGCGGCGAAGCAGCGCCGGCGGAGCGTAGTGCGGTTCTGCGAATTCCGCGTACAGGGACTCTGCCGCTGCGAGGGCAATGTCGAGACCGACGGTGTCGAGCAGCGTCAGCGGACCCATCGGGTAGCCGCAGCCGCCCTTCATGGCCTCGTCGATGTCTTCTGCTGTGGCGTAGCCGGATTCGAGCATCCGGACAGCCTGGCACAGGTACGGGATGAGCAGAGCGTTGACGATGAAGCCCGAACGGTCGCCCGCGCGAACCGTCTTCTTGCGCAAGGTGTTCTTGGCGTAGTCGGTGACGGCGAGAACGGTCTCTTCGGACGTCGTCAGGCTGACCACGATCTCCACGAGCGGCATGACCGGCACGGGGTTGAAGAAGTGAACGCCGACAACCTGGCCGGGGCGCGAGGTGGCCTTGGCGATCTTGATGACGGGGATCGACGACGTGTTGGTCGCCAGAATGCCTGCAGGCTTGACGATCTTGTCGAGCTTGCCGAAGATCTCGTACTTGAGAGCTTCGATCTCGGGAGCAGCTTCGATCACCAGATCGCGATCGGCGAACTCTTCCATGTCCAGGGTGACGCGGACGCGTGCGATCGCGGCGTCGGCTTCTTCCTGGGTGATCTTGCCCTTGGCTACGCCGCGGTTGATCGACTTGGCGATCCGTTCGCGAGCAGCGGCGGCAAATTCTTCTTTGGTTTCGAGCACCAGTACCGAGCTACCGGCTTTTGCACATACCTCGGCGATGCCGGCACCCATGGTGCCGCCGCCGATTACGCCTACGAGTTCCACGATTCTCCTCAAGATTCTTCAGACAGGGGTCAAGCCCCCGTGCGCGGTTAAGGAGTCTATGGACTGCCTGACCGCGCACAGGGCCGGAGGCCCTACTTCAGTAGCGCACGCGACATCACGACGCGCTGAATCTGGTTGGTGCCTTCGTAGATCTGCGTGATCTTGGCGTCGCGCATCATGCGCTCGACCGGGAAGTCGGTGGTGTAGCCGGCGCCACCGAACAGCTGCACGGCGTCGGTGGTGACCTCCATGGCAACGTCCGAAGCGAAGCACTTCGCCGCAGCGGAGATGAAACCGAGGTTCTTCTCGCCGCGCTCGGCGCGAGCAGCGGAGGTGTAGACCATCAGACGTGCGGCTTCGACCTTCATTGCCATGTCCGCGAGCATGAACTGAACAGCCTGGAAGTCGCTGATGGACTTGCCGAACTGCTTGCGATCCTTGGTGTATGCCAGAGCTGCGTCGAGTGCGCCCTGGGCCAGGCCGACAGCCTGAGCGCCGATGGTGGGACGCGTGTGGTCGAGGGTCTCGAGTGCCGTCTTGAAGCCGGTGCCCGGTTCGCCGATGATGCGGTCACCGGGGATGCGGCAGTTCTCGAAGTACAGCTCAGCGGTGGGGGAGCCCTTGATGCCGAGCTTCTTTTCCTTCGGTCCGACGACAAAGCCCTCGTCGTCCTTGTGGACCATGAAAGAGGAGATGCCGTTTGCGCCCTTGTCGGGATCGGTGACAGCCATGACGGTGTACCAGGTCGACTTGCCGCCGTTGGTGATCCAGCACTTGGAACCGTTGAGGATCCAGTCGTCGCCGTCAGCCTTCGCGCGGGTACGCATCGAAGCGGCGTCGGATCCGGCTTCACGCTCGGACAGTGCGTACGACGCCATTCCGCCGTTCACGAGGTCCGGGAGCACCTTGGACTTGAGCTCTTCGGAACCCTTGAGGATCAGGCCCATGGTGCCGAGCTTGTTCACGGCGGGGATCAGCGAGGAGGAGCCACAGACGCGGGCGACTTCCTCGATGACGATGCAGGTGGCGACGGAGTCGGCGCCCTGGCCGTCGTAAGCCTCGGGAACGTGGATTGCGTTGAAGCCCGACGCGTTGAGAGCGGTGAGTGCTTCCTCGGGAAAGCGTGCGTTCTCGTCGACGTCCTTGGCGTACGGCGCGATTTCCTTCTCGGAGAGTCCGCGGATAGCAGCCCGCAGTTCGTCGTGCTCTTCGTTCAACGCGAAGAGATTGAAATCCGGGTTTCCTGCCATGGGAACGCTCCTTGGTGAAGGTGGCTTGAAGGCGGTCGGTGCGGCTCCGGCGTTACCGACGAGATTCGCGGACAGACCGGTGCCAATGACCCCAGTCAAACACGGCACTGAGTGCCAGGTCAAGGGATGGGCGTGTGAAGTTCCGGTGCACGATCGGTGTCAGCCGAGTTGTTCGTGGATTTTTCTGCTGATCTCCTCGGCGGAGGTGCCCGGGGGAAATGCCACTACCAGCACAGACTTCGATTCTGGCGTGCTGGTCTTGGACCCGGGTGCCACGCCGTACGTCCGCCGAACGTCGAGCAATGCCTGGCTCAGCGCTTCGGCTGTGGCGTCTTCGTCGCCTTTGATCATGCTTCGCAAGAGGTAGTTGTGGCACGCGGTGACAGCTGCGGCAAAACCGACAACCTCGAGGACCGGTTCGCGGGGAACAGCGCTGCGCAGGTAGTCGACGAATAGGCGCTCATAGCGGAATCCGGTGACGAGTTCGCGGTCGCGAAGAGCTGGAACATGCTGTACGACGCGGTATCGCCGCATCGAAAGGTCACGGTTCCGGCGGAAGAAATCGAAGACCAGTCCCGCGGCCTCGCACACGGACGCCCAGGGGTCGGCGGAATCGGACGCGAGGAACTCGGCGACGTGTTCGAGGAGGGACTCGTGATCGGCGAAGATCACGTCTTCCTTGGAGCGGAACTGCCGGAAGAACGTCCGGCGCGACACACCGGCGGCAGCGGCGATCTGCTCGACGGTGGTGGCTTCGTACCCGTTCTCCGAGAACAACCGGATCGCTTGAGACGCGACGTGTACCCGAAACTGTGCGGGGTCAGTTCCGGGCAGGTCTGCGCGTTCACTCATGGGGACAAGTATTGCGCCTGTTCGCACCATTCCGGTGTGGCGGGCAGCAACCGCATGCCGATCGGTTCCATCTCAACGGTGTGCGGTGGACGTGAATTGGTAGGTTGCCGCCTCGACGATCTCGTCAGGGGTAATAGCGATCTCCTCGTTCAGCCACGCGGTGACCAATTCGGCAAGGCCCCCGACGAAGAGCAGTCCGTTGATCTGACCTTGATGAGATGGCCAAGCTCGGTCGCCGTACATTCGCGAGGCTTCGTCCGCGACCATTTGCGCGAAGCCGTGCAGTACCGCGCGCCGGTGTGCGCGAAGGGGCTCGTATGCAGCGGATTCGATCATTGCCACACGCCCCTTGCGGGGATCGTCGGTGAGGAGGGTGACGAACGACGTGATGGCATCTCGTACGCGCTGCTCGAGCGTTCCGTCGCTCGCTCGTAGTGCGGTCAGGCCGGCGTCGCGAACCTCGTCGGCAATTCCGTCCAGGATTGTTTTCAGCAGTTCGTCTCTGCTGGAAAAACTTTCGTAAAAGTAGCGTTCCGTCAACTTGGCTCGCGCACAGATCGCGGTCATCGTGGCGCCTCGACTGCCTGCGACAGCGAATAGTTCCAGCCCTGCCTCTAGCAAGCTCTCGCGCCGCAATGCTGAGCGCTGGTCGCCGCTGAGGCCGGCATACCGCCGCGGCGTCGGAGAAGTCATAGGTCGATATTGACAGACGCAACCACTGTGACGCAGACTACAGTCCATCTGACAGGATGCACTGTCAGATTGAACGAGAGTAGAGGTCGCAGTGTCCAAGATCCTGGCTCGTCCCCCCGTGAACTCGCAGTTGCACCCGATTTCGGGCCGTTCCGGGCTGCCTCTCGTCGGGCACGCTCTTGCATACATCCGCGATCCACTCGCATTGATGCAAGAGAACTGGGATCGATACGGCGAGGTCTCTTGGTTCTCGATGGTCGGTCGGCAGTGGATCGCTGTTCTCGGACCCGACGCGTGCCAGGAAGTGCTGCAGAACAAAGATCGGGCTTTTGTGAACAGCGACGGCTGGTCGGTGCTTATCGGCCCCTTTTTTCACGGTGGGCTGATGCTTCTCGATTCGGAAGAACATCTACGGCATCGTCGAATCATGCAGCAGGCGTTCACTCGGACGCGGATCGAGAAGTCTGTCGACGTTCTCAATCCGGCAATCGACTCGGCGCTCGACACATGGACCCCCACTGACGGATTTCGTGCATACACAGCGCTGAAGGCACTCACCCTCGATCTCGCTACCGACATCTTCATGGGCGGTGCGGAAGGAAGTACCGAAAGCGAAATATCTTCGGTGAAAAAGGCTTTCGTGGATTGTGTGCAGGCGGCTACTTCTCTGGTCCGCTACCGCGTGCCGGGGACCAGATGGAAGCGAGGACTCGACGGCCGCCGGGTCCTGGAAGACTTCTTTCGTCGCTACCTGCCGGCGCGTCGAGCTCGCGCAACCGATGATCTGTTCTCCGTGCTCTGTCACATCGAATCCGAAGCAGGACAACGCTTCAGTGACGACGAAGTGATCGACCATATGATCTTCCTCCTGATGGCCGCACACGACACTTCGACGATCACCCTTTCCACGATGATGCAATATCTAGGTCAATATCCGAAGTGGCAGGACAGGTGCCGTGCCGAGTCGCTCGCTCTGGGGACCTCGACGCCCAGCTATGCAGATCTCGACGGCCTGAGCAGCCTTGACCTGGTGATGAAGGAATGCCTCCGACTCGTCTCTCCCGTACCGGTCATGGCGCGGCGAGCGGTCCGCGACACTCAAGTACGGGGTCACTTCGTGCCTGCGGGAACGTATGTTTCTGTCGCCCCTCACTTCACGCACCACATGGCGCAGTACTGGCCTGATCCCGAGCGTTTCGATCCCGAACGTTTCGCCGAGAATCGACGCGAAGACAAGGTTCATCGGTACGCGTGGGAACCGTTCGGAGGTGGAGTGCACAAATGCCTGGGAATGCACTTCGCCGGCGCCGAGATCAAGGCAATCATGCACCACCTCCTCATGCGCTTCGACTGGAACGTCGACGCAGATTACGTCGCTCCGCTCGACTTCACGTCCTTGCCGTTCCCTTCGGACGGGCAACCTGTCGATCTGCGCCGGCGTCACAGTTCGGTGCGCTGAGACCCTACGGCCGAATTACTTCGACGCACGCAATTGGAACTTGAGAACCTTGCCGGTCGGGGTGCGAGGAAGGTCGAGTGGAAAGACGATGTCGCGGGGAACCTTGTACCCGGCCAGCAATGCACGGGTGTGCTCGACGATGTCTTCGGCGGAAGCCTGTAATCCCTTGCCCAGCACCACGAATGCCTTCGGGCGCTCGCCCCACTTCTCGTCGGGAACGCCGACGACTGCCACGTCGATCACGGCAGGGTGACTCATGATCGCCTGCTCCACCTCGACGGTGGAGATGTTCTCACCGCCCGAGATGATGATGTCCTTCGCGCGGTCCTTGAGCTGGATGTAACCGTCGGGATGCATGACGCCGAGGTCGCCGGAATGGAACCAACCACCGGCAAATGCTTCGGCGGTCGCGGCCTCGTCACGGTAGTAACCGAGCATCACGTTGTTGCCGCGGAGCACGATCTCACCCATGGTCTGGCCGTCGGCGGGAACGTCGTTCATCTCGGCATCGACAACGCGAGCATTTTCGGCCTGCACCATGCCGACTCCCTGACGGGAGAGAAGTGCGGCGCGCTCGGACTGCGGCTTGTCGTCCCAGGCTTCCTGGTACTCGCAGATCGTGTAAGGGCCGTATACCTCGGTGAGGCCGTAGACGTGGACGACGGTGACACCGATGTCTTCGAGTTTTCCGATGATCGTCGGTGACGGGGGAGCGCCGGCGGTGGTGATGCGCAGGGCTTCGACCTTGTGGGCCTGGTCCGCGTCGGCGATGGTGGAGCAGACGGTAGGAGCGCCGCACAGATGCGTCACGCCCAGATTGTCGATGGCGTCCCAGATCGCGTCGGCGCGGACCGCGCGCAGGCAGATGTGTGTGCCTGCGGCCTGAGTGACGGCCCACGGCGTGCACCACCCGTTGCAGTGGAACATCGGCAGTGTCCACAGATACTTCGTCGCTCCGTCGAAGCCGTTGTGGAATGTCTCGCCGAGCGAGTTCAGGTATGCCCCGCGGTGGGAGTACATGACGCCCTTGGGTTTTCCGGTGGTGCCAGAGGTGTAGTTGATGGCGATGCACTGCTGCTCGTCGTCGACGCCCCAGTACAGTGGCTGATCGGCGAGAGCTTCACCTTCGGCAATCAGATCGGCGTACTGCCCGGTGACGATTCCGGTGGGGACCTCCGGGGACGGGACGGTGGAGTCCGGGATCTCGATGATCTCGCGCAGGCTCGTCACGTTCGCCTTGGACGAGGTGACCGAGCCGACGAATTCGGAGTCGACGAACAGGATCGTGGTTCCCGAGTGATCGAGGATGTACTCGAGTTCGGGACCGGCGAGGCGTGAGTTCAGGGCGATCAGGACTCCGCCGGCGAGTGGGACGGCAAAATGCGCGAACAGCATCTCGGGAACGTTCGGCGCCAGGTACGCAACGCGGTCACCGGGCTGAATGCGTTGACGCAGGACGCGGGCCAGCGCTGCGACCTCGTCACCGAACTCTCGGTACGTGTAGGTCCGGTCGCCGTGAATGACGGCGGTGCGATCGGGGAACACCGCAGCGCTGCGCTCGAGAAAGCGCAGCGGACTGAGCGGGGTGTTGTTGGCTGCGAGAGCTGTCGAGACAGACACGGTTCCTCCGAAGGCGACGTGACACGGTTGGTGTCACGGTAGTTGTGATCGGCACTACAAATGGCCTGGATGCACGCTATTGCCCAGTCAAAGGTGCCGCTACCCTCTGAATTGGGTATGTGGAGGTGAGAGTGAGCAGGGTACTGAGACCGAGCGACGACGACGCGTTGCGCGCCGAACTGCGTCGACTGCACCCCCGAACCGAGTTGCCGGTTCTGTTCGGCGGTTGTGTCGACGACCGGTCGCTGACCATCACCGGCTACGTCGGGACTCGTAGCAACATCCTGCGAAATTTGAAGATCGACGCCGAATGCGGACTCGGTGGTCGTGCGATCGCAGAACAACGACCGGGCGCGGTGCAGGACTACGCGAACTCGTCGCACATCACCCATGACTACGACTACGAAGTGGGCACCGAAGCCATCGAATCCTTGATGGCAGTCCCGATCGTCGTACGCGGGGTTACTCGCGGAGCGATCTACGGAGGACTGCGTGCCAACCTGCCGATCGGCGACGTGATCGCCGAGACGATGATGCGATCGTCGTACGCGTTGGCCCGCGAATTCGAGATTCGCGACGAAGTGGATCGTCGGGTGGCGATGCTCGATACCGCTGCGGTGGAACATGGTTCGAATCGCGATGCCCAGATATCCGAAGGGTTGACCGAGAGCGTCCTGGCGCTCGGCGAGATCGCGGCGAACCTCGAGGACATGGCTCTCAGCGCGCAGGTCCTCGCCGTCGAGGCAAAGTTGCGGGCGTTGGCGTCGCCGAACCCTTCCGCGAACACTCCAGTCGTGAACACCGTTGTCCTGTCGCCCCGCGAGCGGGAGGTGATGGGCTACGTAGCTCTGGGACTGCGCAATGCCGAGATCGCCGAGAGGTTGTCCCTGAGCGTCGAAACGATCAAGACGTACATGCGGAATCTGATGGGAAAACTCGACGTCCGCAGTCGGCACGAAGCAGTTGTGGAAGCGCGGCGGCAGGGCTTGATTCTGTAAGGCTGAATCGGTGGGCCGGTCCCGCCAAGCGGAATTTCAAAGCTACGCCTTCGCCATGGTTGGTATGACGGACCTCACTATCGGCAGAGTTCGACACGAGTGATGAGGGCATCGATGCAGGATTTGTTCGACAACAACGACATGACCGGCCTGGCCGAGGCGATCAAGAGCGGCGACGTCTCCGCCAAGGAAGTTCTCGAGTTCAGCCTGGACAGACTCGACGAGCGCAACCCGGCAGTCAACGCGGTGATCAGTGAGCGTCGCGAGGAGGCACGCAACGAGGTATCAGGCGGCTTGCCGGAAGGTCCACTGCACGGCGTCCCGTTCGTGATCAAAGACCTGGGCATGGACGTCGCAGGATTGCCGAGCACCAACGGATCTCGATTGTTCGCCGATGCTGTGGCAGAAAAAGATTCGACGCTCGTGGAGCGGTACCGTGAGGCCGGTCTGGTTGTCATCGGCAAGACGAACACCCCGGAGTTCGGTAAGAATGCGAGTACCGAACCTGCGCTGTTCGGGCCTACCTGCAACCCTTATGCCCTTGATCGTTCACCCGGCGGATCTTCGGGTGGCACGGCTGTAGCTGTTGCCGTCGGGATCGTGCCGGGCGGCCATGCCAGTGACGGCGGTGGATCGATCCGTATTCCCGCATCGGCCTGTGGCTTGGTAGGCCTCAAGCCCAGCCGTGGACGTACTCCGACGGCACCGGCGCGCACGCTGTTCTCGTCGCCGATGAGTGTTCATCACGCACTCACCCGAAGTGTCCGCGACACTGCACTGCTTCTCGATCTCTCCGCCGGACCGACTGTCGGCGATCCTTACGTGATCCTGGCGCCGAAGCGGCCGTATATCGAGGAAGTTGGTGCGGATCCCGGACGGTTGCGGATCGGTCTGAGTAACACTCTTCCTGATGGCACCCCGGTGGACCCGGAGTGCTCGGCCGTCACAACCAGTGTTGCCGGCCTGCTCGAAGAACTCGGTCACGATGTGACCGAGGGTGCCCCGAACTTTCCGCTCGATGCGCTCACCGCCGGGCTTTCCGTGTTGATGGGCATTCCGATGACGATCGAGGTCGACGAACGACTCGAGGCCCTGAACCGCGCAATCCGCGACGACGACCTCGAGCCGATGGCTCGGATGATCTACGACCGTGCGAAGTCCGAAAGTGCGACGAACGTCGTCAAGGCATTGCAGGAACTCGAGCGGGCAGCTCAGGTGATCGGTGCGTTCTTTGTCGATCACGACCTGTTGCTGACGCCGACGATGGCTCGACCGGCAGCTCCGCTCGGTCTGCTCGATACGGCAAATCCCATGTCGATCTGGGAGCATTCGGCCGGGTACAGCGGTTTGACCAGTCCGTTCAACAGTTCAGGTCAGCCCGCGATTTCCTTGCCGATGGGTCATGACACGGCCGGCGTTCCTATCGGCGTGCAGTTGGTGGGTGCGTTCGGGCGTGAAGATTTGCTGATCCGGGTTGCGTCGCAGCTCGAGGTGGCGCGCCCGTGGAGCATTGCCCCAGTGTGGCCGCCCGTCCCGGCGTAGCCCCGGCACCGTCGAAGAGTCGAGAACACCGTACTTTTCACCCGTCGAGGGTGAATGTGGGCCGTCCCGAAACGCATACAGTTCGGAAGGACAGCCCTATCCGGTATCGGTGAAGGAGTCTCTCGATGAGCCAGTTCCAACCAGACAGTCCGGCGACTCCCGCCGTCAATGCAAAACGACTGTGGGCGGGCGGGGCCGCAACTGCGCTCGTCGCGGCCCTGGCCGCGGTCGTCGGACTACTGATCGTGCGGGGAATCCTCGACACTCCGGTCATCACACCGGAGCGGATGCCGGGGAATTCCCAAGCCGGCTCGCTTGCTCTCAGCGCCGCGATTGCAGCGCTGGTCGCTACCGCACTTCTGCATGCGTTGATGGTGTCGACGCCACGTGCGTCGAACTTCTTCGCGTGGATCGGAATCCTCGCAACGATCGCCACGGCGCTGTGGCCGTTCACGATCGCAGCGACTACCGCATCGCGAGTCGCCAGCGCCGCAATCTACTTCGTCGTCGGCATCGCGATCGTCTCGTTGCTCACCGGGGTCGCAGGGTCAGCGCAGACCACTCGCCGTATCGGCGTGTGATGGAGTATCGACCGTGAACGGGGTGGTTCCGCAAGCACAACGGCGCACATTGGCGGAGCTCGACGAAAAGCTCAATTTCTCGGTGGGGGACCGAGATTCGAAGCGATCCGCCTTCTGGGTGATGCTGACGCTGTCTGCCGTGATCGCCGTGGCCGGTGTCGTGGGCGATTCCACGGCAACCGTCATCGGAGCGATGATCGTCGCTCCCTTGTCGACGCCGATTCTCGGGGTCGGGTTGGGCATCACAACTGGCCAAGGCGCTTTGGTGGGGCGGAGCCTGGTCTATGTCGTCGGTGGAATCTGCCTCGTCGTCGTATTGGGTGTCGCGTTCGCTCAGGTATTGCCGAATCCCTCCAACGTGCTGACCAATTCCCAAGTGCTTGGGCGTACTTCGCCGACGTTGATGGACTTGACGGCAGCACTTGCGACCGGTTTGGTCGGGGCCATCGCGATCGCGCGCAAGGATGTCGGCGACGTACTTCCCGGTGTTGCCATCGCAATTTCGCTTGTCCCACCGTTGGCGGTGGTAGGTGTCTGTCTCGGCTCGGGGTCACCGAGTTTGGCGGTGGGCGCGTTTGTACTGTTCGCATCGAACGTGGTTGCCATGATCATCACTGCGACAGGCGTGTTCGTCGCAGCTGGGTACGCGCGCGACGCCGGGATCTTGAAGACGTCGCGGCGGCGGGCATACCTCGTGCTTGCCGCTCTGTTGATCGTCGTCGCGATTCCGATGGTCGGCAACTCCCTGTCGTCGTTGTGGGCGAGGCAGATCGGGAGCGCGGCGCAACAGTGGCTCGCAGACACTCCGGGAGCCGAGGTCACCGATGTCACCTGGCAGGGCAGCACCGCCACCATCGACGTGCTCGGCCCGGAAACCCTTCCCCCACTGGATGAACTGGAGGCATCGATCGACGCACTGATTCCGTGGAACCCGGACGTTCAGATCGTCCATACCGTCGGGACGAGGATCGCGGCTGGGTAACCGTGATCAATCGGTGGCCGTCACGCGTCGAATGTCGGTCGGCAATTCATCGGTGGCTTCAGTCGAGGCGCTCGATCAAGTGACGTCGAAGGACGGTGTCAGGTATTCGCCGTCCTGAACGGCCTTGCTCGGGCCGTACATTCGCATGATGAGGTAGGCGTCTTTCTCCGGAATGGGTAGGAAGTTCGGATTCTCTGCGTTGGCGTCGACGTCCGCGCTCAGCACGATCGTAAAGTAACCGTCGTCGTCCATGATCAGCGTGCGATCGCCGCGACTGTGACGATTGATCGCATTGTGCGCCATCAAGCGATCGTCAGAACCATAGACGGTGAACGACCAGAATTCGCTCACCTCCGGAGGGAGAAGGCGCGCACGGTACGTCTTGCCATGCGCGCCGTTGATCGGTTGCCCGTCGGAGCCTGTCTCGACCTTGACGTACACCGACTCGACCGGTGGCAGCCCCCACTGGCCGAGATACGTTCCCTCGGCGAAGAGATCGCGCGGCCCGTCCTGAAGGTCGGCCCGTGTGCCCAGCAGCTTTCCCGCGTTCGTCATCTCAGGCGCGAGATCACGGATATGTGCCATCCCAAGCTGCTCTCCGCGCTCGGCGGCATCCAGTTGCTCAGGTGTGAATTCAGTTTTCCCCGGCTCCAAACCGATGTCGTGGTACTTCGTCAGCCATTCCGCATCTGCTCGGGCCATTGAACCGGCAGCCAGGACAAAGTTGGTGCGCGCGAGCCAGTTCGTCGATTTCGGATCGGGATAGTCGCGGATTGGTTGCCCCGGGCCAGACACCCCGAGGAACACCGACAGCGTTTCCAACTTCCACTGGTCCTGCAGGTTGCGGGCCGCCTCTAGGTCGTCGCCGCCGGTAGTCATGATGCGGGCCATGACCTTGATCAGATCGGACTCGGAGCGCACAACCTCGTCGACCCCGTCCGGAATGTCACCGTCCCACACACCACTGGCGAACAGGAAGCGTCCTCCTCGCGCACCCCGCGTTCGAGATCCGATCATGGCGTTGGTGTAATGACCGAGGTCCATCGTGTGCAGGATCCAGTACCGCCCCTCGTCGAAGTCCGGGACGGTCACAACCACAGGTTCGGCACCGACATCGAACCATCCCTGCAGGTGCAGCGTGTCGTTGTTGATCGACGGGTGCGCCGTATAGGTGTCATCTGCCAGGTCTCGCAACAGTTGGAACTCGTTTACAGCGCGCCCAGGCTCGATGGTCGTCTCGAACAGGAACTTGTACGCCTCGTCGATCGAATAGGCGTAGAGATACGCATCCCTGGCAAGTTCTCCGGAAATCGTCACGCCAACCACATCCTCGGCTTCGTCATCGAACGGTCACCCGATCCTCGAATCGCGTCCCGGTCTCGAATTGCGGCACAACATGAAACGACAGTCGGCGGAAGAAGTCACTCCCGGACTCGCATCGGTGTTGTCCTCGGGAATACGAGATGACCATACCTCCGAAGCCCGTGTCTACTACCACGTCGATGCTCATGCACGCGATGTTCACCCGTAGTAGGTGAAGTGCATGCGATCTCGGCATTACAGACTGTCGATGTGGTCATGGCATCGCATTGGCTATCGGAGTTCGGGCTACAGGTGAAGTGTGCGAGGCCCCTCTGACTGAGTCCATCTGTCCTCCGCCGAACTAAGGGAGATCATGCGCATACTGATACTCGGTGGTGACGGATTCTGCGGTTGGCCGAGCGCACTGCATCTTTCGGCGCACGAGCATCAGGTGACCATCGTCGACAGTTTTGTTCGTCGTCGAATCGACGACGAACTGCGGGTGCAGTCGCTGACCCCGATTTCGACTCTCTCCGAGCGTGTGCGGGCCTGGTCGGAAGTGACCGGCCGAAGAATCGACGTTGTCGAATTCGATCTGGCCCACGAGTACGACGTTTTACTCGATGTCCTCAGCAAGGTTCGTCCGGAGGTGATCGTGCACTTCGCGGAACAGCGTGCTGCTCCGTACTCGATGAAATCGCCGGAACTCAAGCGCTACACCGTCGACAACAATCTCAACGCAACTCACAACCTGCTTGCCGCGGTGGTTCAGACCGGCCTCGACGCCCATGTAGTTCATCTCGGGACGATGGGCGTCTACGGATACGAGTCGGTGCCGGTAGATCTGCCTGAAGGCTATCTGACCGTGAGTTACCCGGACCGAGACGGACATCTTCATTCACGCGAAATTCTGTACCCGACGGCGCCCGGTAGCGTTTACCACCTCACCAAGTCCTTGGACCAGTTGCTGTTCCAGTTCTACGCGCGCAACGACGGCGTGCGGATCACCGACCTCCACCAGGGCATCGTCTGGGGCACGCAGACGGACGAGACAGCGCTCGATTCCCGTTTGATCAACCGCTTCGACTACGACGGTGATTTCGGAACGGTGCTGAACCGCTTTCTGGTTCAAGCGGCGCTCGGTCATCCCTTGACCGTGCACGGGACCGGAGGGCAGACTCGGGCCTTCATCAACATTCGTGACACAGTGCGGTGCATACGATTAGCCGCAGAATCCGGGGACGCCGTCGACGGCCGGGTACGCGTGATGAACCAGGTGACCGAAACTCACCGCGTCTCCGATCTGGCACGCCTGGTCGCCGAGACGATCGGCGCGCGCATCAGTGAGGTCCCGAACCCCCGCGCCGAGGCTGATGAAAACCTGCTCAGTGCACGCAACGATCACTTGCTCGGCCTCGGTCTGGAGCCGACTCGGCTGGACGCCGGACTGCTGCAGGAGTCGGTGGAAATCGCACAGAAGTATGCAGATCGGGTCGATGTGAGCCGAATACCGTCCACCTCGTACTGGAACAGCGCAAGGAGATCATCTGCCGCAGGAGGCGACGCATGAAAGACGACACAGATGGCCCGGGCGCAGATCCATCTGATGGCAAGCCGGGCTCGGGAGCGAAAGATGCCGAACCCGAGTACTTTCCGGGTGAACGTGGGCGTTCGGTTCCACGATCGGCATGGTGGGTACTTGCGGCCGCCGTCGTACTCTTGCTGGTGTTCGTGTTCGTGCGGCCGTTGTGGTTCACGCGCGACGTCGACGACAACAGCCTCGATGTTCCGGCGGATCGTCACTACACCAAGTCGCTGTCGGGAGCGGGATTCGACGACGGCGTCTGGCTCACCGACGATTCGCCGTCGACGAGTTTCGACGTCACCTTCCCGGTCGATTCGGCGCGGGAACAGACCCGACTGCGATTGACCGGGACGTCGCAGGTGGCCCGGGACAGTGTCGTATTCCTGATCGTGAGGATGGACGGTCAGCAGGTCTACAAGAGTGAGTTGGACACGGGGGAAACCGGATTGGACGTCATGGTCGACGTTCCGGAGCAGTTGTCGAGCGACGGACAGGTGCGCGTACAGGTGCAGGTGCAAGGGACCCTCGACAACCGGACCTGCACACCCGACCACGCGGCCGGAATGCAGGTGCACCTGGACCCCACCAGCGTCGTAGAAGCGGCCTTGTCGGAACCTGTACACACAGTTCGCGACGCCGTCGTCTCCTGGGATCGTCGACTCACCGTGGTCCTGGTCGATCAGAGTGACCAGTGGCGAACCGCCGCAGCACAAATGGGAATCGCGTTGACCCGAGCAGGGTACGAGGTGACGTACTCGGACCGGTTGCCAGGCGACGGCGATGAAAACGTAGTGATGGTGGGCCCGACGGACGCACTCGTCGATCAGGGCTGGTCTGCCCCGGAAGGACAAGCTGAGTCCATCACGCTCGGAAAGGCCGAGGGCACAGCGGTGGTGGCGATGACCCAACCGAACGGTGACTTGATTTCGAGATTCCTCACGACTCCGATTGTGTCCACGGCCGATTCAGAAGGGAGCGATCCGCAAGCGCTCGTGACAAAACCGTTGAGCGGCAACGACGTGGCTCTCGATGCACTCAGCGGTGACACGTCCGTCGTGCAGGTCACCGAAAACCATCGGTGGCGCATCGGGTACTCGCTCGCCGATCTACCCGGCGGGCGTCTACCGCAATCAGTTCGGGTCGGGATGCAACTCCCGGCGTCTCCCGACGACCTCACCTGGATTCTCAACGTTCAACTCAACGATCGGTTGGTCGACAGTCGCCGCCTCGATCGCGCGACCTCGGTGGAGACTGTGATCCCTTTGCCGACGTCGCAGCTACTGGAAAACACCCTGACCCTCAGCATCCAGCGTGACCGTGATCTGGGTGGCTGCGATGTGCGAGTGACCACGTACCCGATGCAACTCGAAACAACTTCTGCTCTTGTGCTCGGTGATGACCCGGGGATCGGATTCACGGCCGTACCGCGAACGCTTGCGCCAGGATTCGCCGTTTATCGACCCGATGCTTCGAGCGTGAGCGCAGTGGACGAACTCAACGCAGTCGTCCCGGTGCTGACGAAGTTCATTCCGAATGGGTACGACCCGGAGTTTCTCTGGAATTCCCAACCGGCATCGGGTCAGCCATTCGTGCTGATCGGGCAAAGCCCGGAAGTGAATCCACCGGTGCGCATCGACAATGGACGAATTCTGGCCGGCCCTGAGCAATCCGCCCTCGACATTTCCTCGTTCGACAACGGCATGGTGGTCGAAACTGCCACCAGTACAACAGGTGCCGGGGGACTCGCCATTCAGTTTGTCGGGGAACCCGGTAAGATTCCGGTACCGCCGTTCGGGACGGAATCCGCTCGACTGATGACGGCTCAGGGCAGCGTCATCGTGAACGCCGACGGCACAACGGGTCCCGGTGCTCCGGCACGTGCGAACGGACCCCGGTGAGTGGGGGAGTGCGATGACTGACGCTTTGCGTGCTCCTGACGAGGACCGTGCGCTGGTCGATCATTTCCGGTCTGTCGACAGCGCGCCGGCCGACTACGCCGTCGATCGGCCGTCGAGCGGGACCAACGGATTTCTGATCACCTTTGCCGGGTTGTCGATCATCGTCATGTGCATCCGAACATTCCTCGTACATTCAGGTTTGACCGACATGCCGCGAGACCTGGTCATCTTTTCAGAGGGACGAGGGAAGGTCGTCTTCCCTCTGCGGCTGTTTCTGATCATGTTCTTCTTCACCTACGCACTCTGCGCCTACTCGAACATCTGGCGCAGAGTATTCCTCGCCTTCTCCCTGCTGGGTAAGTACGCGTTGTTCTGCGTCGCGGTCGACACTGTGGCGTGGTTGCTCCACAACGCCGGGATCATCTCCATCTCCGTCTTCGGAGCTCAGATGATCTCCGGGCTGATCGCCCTCGCGATCTTCCCGCACACCATCCTCCGTCAGGCACAACTTCCCCCGCAGGGGCCGCTGCCACTCGACCCGCGAATACCGCTGAGCGCGTTCCTGAAACTGTCAGGATGCCTGGTACTGGCGATCGCTGGAGCCGCGATCGCATTGCACGTTCTGTACGACCTCGTCGACCTCCTCAAGAGTTGGGCAATTCTCGGAGGTATCGGTGCCGGAGTTTTCCTCATGCAGCAACTCCTGGCGATCTCGACGGCACTGCTCGGAGTACGTGCGCTGAAGAAGTCGCGCGGTCACGAGTTCTCGCCGCCTACGGCAATTCTTGTTCCGGCTCACAACGAGGCGCACGATATCGCCGCTACCATCGCTGCCGTCGACACCGCAGCGCGAACATACCCGGGACGAATCCACCTCTACGTCGTAGACAATGCCTCCACCGACAACACACACGAAGTCGCAGAACAGATCATTGCTGAATGCAGCTTCATCACCGGTACCGTCCTCGACTGCCCGACACCGGGCAAGGCAATCGCACTCAATATGGGAATCGACCACATCACCGAAGAGTTCGTAGCCAGGATCGACGCTGACACTGTCATCGGCCCGGGTTGCCTCGAGACAGCGATGCGACATTTCGCGAACCCGCGCGTCGGCTGCGTCGGTGGGATCCCCATGCCGCGCGAGGAAAAGACCTGGATCGACAAGTGTCGCCTGATCGAGGTGTACATGCGCCACGGCTTCTTCCAGGTCTCACTCGACGGGTATCAGGGCGTCATGGGCATTCCCGGGATGTTCGCGGTCTATCGGCGGAGCCAGTTGATCAAGGTAGGCGGCATGGTGCAGGGGATGAACGGCGAAGACACCGATATTTGCATGCGACTGACAGCTGCCGGTTACCACAGTGTGGCGGATCCGAAAGCTGTGTACTACAGCGAGACTCCGGCGTCCTACGCGCACCTACTCGAGCAGCGAACCCGGTGGTTTCGCAGTATCTACCACCTCGCGGCGCGCAACCGGGCGCTGCTCCTGGATCGGCAGACGATGATCGGAACGTTCGTGTTGCCGTTCAACCTGGTCAACGCCGCACGCCGAGCGATGCTGGCGCCACTGCTCATTTTCGCCTGTATCGCCGGAATCGCATTCCAATCGACATTCACGACTCTGCAATGGCAACCTATCGTCGCGACATTGTTGGGTATGTCGATGATCATGACGGTCGTCGTGTGCCTGGTCTGGCGGCCGAGTTCGGTCAAGTACGTTCCCGCCTACCTCGTCTTCCGTCTGCTTCGCAGCTACTTCACACTCGGATCGACACTGAGCCTGATCTATCCGCCGATACATCCGCGACTGCAACACCCCCGCCTGCGTCGATCACGAGGCCGTCGCAGATCGAAGGAAGCGCGTTTCTCCGCTCGCAGGTCAGACACATTGGTCACGAACATCATTCACCCGTAGAAGGTGAGGTGAGGACGATCTCAGCACGCCAGAATGTCGGTATGGCTACGACATCGAACGCGGCATCCGAGACCATCATTCGTCAGCAGAAGGCGCTTCTCGAAAGTCTGCCTTTTGCCGACACCCAGGATTTTGACGACGCCACTCGCGGGCTTGTTGCTCGCCGTCAACCGAACGCGGTGGCCGCCGAAGACGGAACAGTTCTCTGGGACAACGACACCTACTCGTTCCTGGAAGGAGATGCACCTGAGACTGTGAATCCCAGTCTGTGGCGGCAGTCGAAACTCGCCGCGATCGACGGATTGTTCGAAGTAGTCCCGGGCATCTATCAGGTCCGCGGAATGGACTTGTCGAACACGTCTTTCATCGAAGGCGACGAGGGGGTAGTTGTCATCGACACCCTCCTGTCTGCCGAAACGGGTAAGGCGGCGCTCGAACTCTATCGACAACATCGGGGAGATCGGCCGATCAAGGCGATCGTCTACACCCACTCACACGTCGATCACTTCGGTGGTGTGAAGGGATTCGTCACGCAGGAGGAAGTCGACGGCGGGAGCGTGAAAATCTTTGCACCGGAGGGGTTCGTCGAGCACGCGGTCTCCGAAAACGTGTATGCGGGTACCGCGATGGGACGACGTGCGGGTTACATGTACGGTGCCGCGCTGGCCAGGGGTCCGCAGGGACAAGTCGGTGGAGGTCTGGGACAGACGGTGTCGGTCGGAACCGTCACTCTCATCGCGCCGACCGATACCGTCACCACCACCGGACACGAAGAGACCGTCGACGGTGTCCGCATGATCTTCCAGATGGCACCCGATACCGAAGCGCCGTCGGAAATGTTGATTTACCTCCCCGGCTTCAAAGCTCTGTGTGCCGCCGAAGACGCCACCCACAACTTCCACAATCTCTTGACCTTACGCGGCGCTGTTGTGCGTGATCCTCACGGTTGGGCGCAGTACCTCACCGAAACCATCGACATGTTCGGTGACGACGTCGAAGTTGTCTTCGCCTCGCACCACTGGCCGACTTGGGACAACGACCGCGTCGTCGAATTCCTTGCCACGCAGCGTGATCTGTACGCCTACGTCCACGATCAGACTCTGCGCATGATCAACAAAGGTCTCACCGGACCTGAAATCGCCGAAGAGATCCAGTTGCCACCGTCGCTCGAGAATGCCTGGAGCGCAAAAGGTTACTACGGTTCGATCAGCCACAATGTGAAGGCGATCTATCAACGCTATCTCGGTTGGTTCGACGGCAACCCGGCCAGTCTGTGGGAACACACTCCGGTTGAGCAATCCATTAGGTACGTCGAATTCATGGGTGGCGCCGACGCAGTGGTCACCAAAGCGCGTGATTCGTTCGACGCCGGCGACTACCGTTGGGTCGCACAGGTACTCAATCACGTCGTGTTCTCGGAGCCTGGTCACGCAGGAGCCAAAGCGCTGTTGGCCGACACCTACGAACAGCTCGGTTACGGTGCGGAGAACGGCACCTGGCGCAACTGGTATCTCTCCGGTACCACAGAACTGCGTGATGGCCAGTTCGGCACCCCCACCGAAACCACCGCCCCGGATGTCATCGCGCAGCTGACTCCTGCAATGTTGTTCGACGCCATCGCGATTCAAGTTGACGGTCCGAGTGCCTGGAATGAACGACTGTCCATCGACGTCGTGCTGACCGATGTCGACGAACGCTACCGATTGCGGCTCGCCAACGGAGTCCTGACCTACAGTGCGCACAGTCAAAAGGATCCTGCGGACGCGATCCTGTCCACGACCAAACGATCGCTGCCTGCCTTGGCTCTCGGCGGATTGTCCGCCGAAGGGCTTGCCGATGCCGGCATCGCGCTCACCGGGGACGAGTCGGTTCTGGCGCGACTTGCCGCGGTGTTGGATCCCGGCGACAAGAACTTCGCGATCGTGACTCCCGACTGACGGCGTACTCGATTGCCCGGATCAGGCGATAACGCGAATCGGCCACTGACCGTTGACGTCTCCCACATCCCGGCCCTGGCTGAGTAGGTACTCGGCGAAATCACGCTGGCGCTCGGCGTGCCAATCGGCTTGATCGACCATGAGGTCGAGCCCCAGGAGGTCGGGGAACCGCACGGCCAACTCGCGGGCCAACGCCGCCGCCGCTTTGGCATCGGCCTCGGCTTCGTGCGCCGACTCCAATGAAATTCCGTAGTGCTCGCACACGGCCGCAAGCGTTCGCTTGCCCTTGCGGAACGTATCCATCGCCCGATCGATCACGTACGGATCAATCACCAACCCGGGAACGAATGCGGGCTTGCCGATGCGCAGACCCTCGGCATGAATGACCGTCAGATCATAGGAAGCATTGAACGCCACGACGGCGTGATCGCGCGCCCAGGAATTGTGCAGAGCATCGCGAATCTCTTCGTAGCCCTCGGCGTAGTTCTGGCCGTGCCGCGCCGCGTACTCGGTGCTGATTCCGTGAATAGCCGAAGCGTCGGCGGGGATATCGACGCCGGGATCGAGTAACCACGTGCGTGTTTCGACATTCGAACCGTCGATGACCGCGACGCAGGCACTGACGATGCGAGCATTCGACGGATCCCGCCCCGTGGTTTCGAGGTCGAACGCGCAGATCGGGCGATCGGACCAGCTACTCATCGGGGGCCTTTCGGTGCAGAACGTCATGTCCGAATCACTATGCACCTCCCTACCGACAGAAACGACGAACAGCCACCTCCGCCGGGTGAAGGTGGAGGTGGCTGCTGCGTGACTGTGTGGACCTACAGAGTCTCGGTTCCGACCGTGAAGCGATCCATGACGTCTTCACGTGGAGTCACACCGAAGCCCGGTCCCTGCGGCACGGCGATGTGGCCGTCCTCGATGACAAACGGTTCGGTGATGTCTTCCTTGTAGAAGCGATCGGACGCCGAGATGTCGCCGGGCAGCGTGAACCCGTCCAGCGCCGCGAGGGCCGCGTTGGCGGCGCGGCCGATTCCGGTCTCGAGCATTCCGCCGCACCACACCGCAATACCGTGTGCCGAGGCGAGATCGTGGATGCGCTTGGCTTCCAGATATCCACCGACACGGCTCGGCTTGATGTTGATGACCGAAGCGGCACCGAGCGTGATGGCATCCGCCGCATCCTTGGCCGACTCGACCGACTCGTCGAGGCAGATCGGAGTCGAGAGGGACTGGGCGAGCTTGGCGTGCTGCACCAAATCATCCTCGGCCAGCGGCTGTTCGATGAGGAGCAATGCGAATTCGTCCAGGCGACGGAGCAACTGCGCGTCGACGAGGGTGTACGCGGCATTCGCGTCGACCTGTAGAGGAACGTCGTAGCCGAACTCCTTGCGCACCGCAGCCACGGGAGCGATGTCCCAGCCCGGCTTGATCTTCAGCTTGATTCGCACGTACCCCTGCGACAGATAGTTGCCGACGGTCTCGAGCAGCTGAGGGATGCTGTCCTGGATGCCGACGGACACTCCCGAGGGAACTCGCGTGCGAGTGGCACCGAGGTACCGAGCGAAAGACTGTCCGCGAGCGCGCAATTCAGCATCGAGAATTGCCATTTCGATAGCCGACTTGGACATCTGGTGACCCACGATGTGGTGAAGTACGCTGCCGACAGTCTCGGCGGTGAGCGGTTGATCCGACTGCGACTTACGTAGCGTCGGAACGAGATACTCGCGAAGCATCGCCCGCGCACCAGCTGTGTATTCGGAGTTGTAGTACGGATCGCTGAGCGAGCCGCACTCGCCCCAGCCGACAGTCTCCACCGGACCGTTGGGGCCGTCGGTGGTACCGCTCACCTTCAGGACGAGGGTGTTGCGCTCGAGCTGGGTGCTGAATGACGTGGTGAAGGGGGAGACGAGAGGGATGCGCAGTTCGCGCAATTCGACGGACTCAATGTGCATGGACTTGCTCTTCTCCGGTTGTCTCGCAGATTTTCGTGAACGTGTAATAGCCGCTGGGGTCGAAGCCGGTCGATTGCCATTCCTTCGAGGCGATCAGTGGTTCGAGGTACTCGCGAAGCGCGTGTCGCCAGGCAAAGGCAGAGGCGCGGTCGACTGTTCTCAGATGCTCGATGTCTCGGGGTATTCCGACTGCGATATCGATGCAGTCGGGTGGGATCGGGAGCATTCGAGGCGTACCGTCCTCGGTGGGTTGAAGCACCTTGAATGTATCATTCACGGCCACAGCAGAACTCGGAGATCCGTCGACGTCGAGATCCCAACTGACGAGCATACGATCGCTGGCGTCGCCTGCGTTGATGCCGTCTGCCATTGAACCGTAGAAATCCGGGTTGTATTCGGTCGGTGCGGCACCGAGACGCTGAATGTTGAAATAAGCATTTCGTGCGACCAGTGGATCGAAGGTCCACCGGATCGTCCTGACACCGCGCTCGATGCACCAGTCTCGCTGATGATGCTTGAGGGCGCGGCCGATTCCCTTGCCTGCGTGTCCCGGTAGTACTCCGGCGATGTGTGAGTGCAGAACCTCGCCGAGAGGCTCGACGAAGAATCCGACACAACCACCGATCATTTCGCCTTCGGAAAAGGCTCCCACCACGTAGTGACCACCGTGATGAAGCGCAACCAACATCGCCGTGCCGAAATGAGCCGGTCCGGGACTGGTAGCCCAGATCTCATCGAAAACGGCGGAAAGATCGGCTATTTCGCGATTGTCGACCAGTTCTCGAAACTCAACCGCTTTGCTTTTCGACACGAGGGCCCCCTTCAGACGTGATCGAACGAATAAGGCCCGCAACCAACGCCGTCCTCGGAGCGATTGCGGACACGAGCGCATGCTCGGTCTCGGCGTGTGCACCGCCGCCGACTCCACCGAGGCCGTCGAGGGTGGGGATACCGATACCGGCAGTGAAGTTTCCGTCCGAGGCTCCGCCTACGGCGAGCCCGACGGGAGGAGTCAGATCATGCTCGAGCGCAACACGTTCCGCCAACGCCAGCAACGGTGCGGACATCGTCGCTTCGAGAGGTGGACGGTTGACGCCACCCGAGACCGTGACTACGGCTTCGGGGTGGATTGCCTGCAGGGCTCGGATATTCGCATCGACCCGTTCCTGCTCGGCAGCGCTGGTTGCGCGCACGTCCACATCGACAAAGGCTTCTGCCGGAACGGTGTTGGTGGTGGTTCCGGCCGAAATGACGGTCGGGGTGACGGTGGTTGCCTGCGCAGGCGACGACAAGTCGTTGATCGCGATCACGAGACGAGCCAGTTCTACTGCAGCGTTGATGCCCTTTTCCGGCTCCAGCCCGGCGTGCGCGGCGCGACCGGCAACATGGATCCGATACAGCGACACTCCCTTGCGGACAGTCTTCAGTTCGCCGCCGTCACCGCCGGCCTCGAGAACCAGTACCGCGCCCGCCGCGAGTTTCTCGATCAGTGACCGCGACGTGGGCGAACCGATTTCTTCGTCACCGGTGACCAGGAGTGTGATTCCGTCGAGTGCATCGTCGCCGTGCAACTCTCGGACGATGGCGAGGGCGTGGATTGCCTGAACGACACCAAGTTTCATGTCGAGGCCACCCGGACCTCGAAGTGCGCCGTCGGTGACCGCTGCGGGTAGGCGCGTCAGGGTTCCGATCGGCCACACGGTGTCGTGGTGACCGAGCAGCATCAGCCGCGTCGGTGAGCTGCCGAAACGGGTCACCAGATGGGTTCGGCCTTCCGTCACTATCGACTCCGGTGTCACTCCGAGTCGTTCGTGGACAAGGTCTGACGTCCACTTCGCGCTTCGGGCAACAGCTTCGAGATCGTGCGACGGCGATTCGACTTCGATGAGCGCGATGGCGTCCTCGAGGATCTGAGGAAGTTGGCGCGCGGCCAGATCGCGGAGAATGGTCATCGGTTGTTCACTCGCGGATATGCGCGGCTTCCGACGTGTAGCAATTGTGTACTCCCGTTGTCGGAGAAAGTGATCCGGATCCAACCCGCTGATTGAGGTAGTTGGGTCGCGAATGCTCCAGGCTGAACTTCGATCAGGCTGAGAGAGACGGACTCTGCGCTTTCGGCGTTGACCGAAGGGTCGATGTGGTCAGTGCGGCGGGCGGTCAAGGAACTCCCGGTTCTTTCCAGGACGAAATCGGCAGCAGCATCGCGGTACAGACCGCACAGCGCATCGAGTTTCTCAGGTGAGGACGTGGTGCGGGTGGCGGGGTCTCCAGGCGAAAATGCCGGTGTGACGGCGACGCCGCCGATGGAACCGATCACCTCGGCGAGAAGGTCGCCCGAGAGAGCGTCCATTGCTCCACCGTTGGCCATCAGGACCACGGCTAGACCGCACGACGGCACCACTCGCAAGAACGACTGCTGGCCGAGAGTTCCGCCATTGTGGCCATGAGCCAGTACACCGCCCCAATTGTGCAGCAGCCACGTGGTTCCCATGATGTCTGCAGACGACACGTCACCGATCTGGCGGCGCTCCTCGAGCATCGCCAGATGAGTGGAACGCCGAAGGAGAACCGGGTCCTCGCGCATCGAATCCTGCGCGAACAGAAGAAGGTCCTCGGCGGTGCTGTTGATGAGACCGGCGGGGCCCATCGAGCGAGGGATGAGGAATTGTGGTGTCTGCGCGAGATTGTCGGCACCGCCGACGTGCCCGACCGCAGCGCGGTGCAGTGCCGTCTCCTCGGGCAAGGTCGTGGTCTTGGTCAGGCCGAGAGGCTCGATGATCCGCTCACGCAGAACCGAGTCCCAACTCTTGCCTCGGAGAACCTCGATGATTCGTCCGGCGATGACGAAGCCGGTGTTGCAGTACGACCAATCGGTACCGGGTGCGAAGAGCTGCACCGTCGATGTCAGGGCTGCGACGTATCGCTCGACGCAGTCGTCGCCGCGTCCGCCGTCGATGAAGACGTCACCGTCGATGCCGCTGGTGTGAGTCAACAGGTGGCGAGTGGTGACCGTTTCAGTGGCGACCGCGTCTGCAACTGCGAAGTCCGGCAGAATGTTCCGGACAGGCGAGTCGAGGTCCAGTAATCCTTCTTCGACGAGTTGCATGATCAGGGTGGCCGTCCAGACCTTGCTGATCGAACCCATCTGGAACAACGTGTCGGGAGTGGCCGCGACACCGGTGCGGGTACTGACGACGCCGGACGTCACCACGGTGCGGTCGAAACCGCTGCGGGTAGTGGTCAGAATTCCGAGCGAGGCACCGGGTACCCCGTACTTCGCGCTCAGGGTGTCGAGTCGGTACTGCCAGTAGTCGGGATCGACCGTGGTCAGTGCCGGCGTAGGCGAGAGATGACGTTCGATCCAGTCGACGAGACGGGTGCTGTAATCCAGACGGTGGGAGGGCTGACCCGTCAACACAAAGGCATGCGACGCGTCCGGGAAGACCACCAGTTCGGTCGGGGTGCCGGCCAAACGCAGTCCACCGAACCACTGTTCTGCCTGGTTGACCGGGCAGCGGACGTCACTACCGCCGTGAAGGATCAGGGTCGGTGTCGTCACCTGGGAGACTCGCCCCAGCGGCGAAAGTTCCTGTACCCGAGATGACTGCGGGTCGAATTCGACCGTCTGCAGCAAGATGCCTTCGTCCGAGGGGCCCGCCGTGTTCGCGATGTCGCAGACAAGGCCGCCAGCGACTGCGACGGCAAACCGATCGGTGACGGACGTCAGGGCGCACGTCATGAATCCGCCGTAGCTGTAGCCCGTGAGCACCAGTTGCTTCGGATCGGCCATCCCTTCGGCGACAAGGGTTTCGACCGGCTCGAGCAGGTCTGCGCGATCCGCCTCACCCCAACCGTCACGCACACCGTCGAGGAACTTGTTGCCGTAGCCGTCGCTTCCCCGCGGATTGATCATCAAGACCGTGTATCCGAGCGCGACCAGTTCCGCGTGGTACGCGTGCATCGGGGTGGGTGTACCGGTCCAGGCATTGTGTGGTCCGCCGTGGACGTCCAGAACCAGCGGACCGGCGCCCGTGACGTTCGGGTCGCGCAAGATCCAACCCTGAACACGGGTGCCGTCGCTGATGTCGAACCAACGCTCGGAGGCGACTGGAAACGCGACGGAAGTTGTCAGTTCCGTGTTCAATTCGGTGACGGTTTCGACTGCACGAGTCTCGAGGTCGATGACGGCGACCTCACCGAAGGACGTCGCCGTTGCAAGCGCGACGACGGCCTTCTCGGACGTCAGGGCAAGACCGAAGACCACTGTCTGTTCTCCGGTGAGAAGTGGTGAGACGGAGCCTGATCCGAAATCGACCTTGTGCAGTTCGGCGGAGCCGTGGTTGCGGATGCAGAAGACGATGTCGCCGTCGGCGGTGAAACACGGTGCGCCACCGGGATAACCGGTCCCGCCAGGCATGACGTTTCGGTCGAGTTCGGATGTCAGACTGCGGTCTTCCACTCGCTGGTCGCGGTGCAGGACAAGAAGTTCGTTGTTGTGAATGATCGGCGTGTGCCAACCGACTGCTACGACGGCGTCGCCGACAGGTGTCCACGTAAGTGGTCCGGCGATGCCGCGTGCGTGCCCCAGCATCCGCGGAGCCGAGGCGAGATCAGTCAGCGATACGGTCCACGCGGAGCTCGCCCGTGTCAGATCGGCATTGCCGTCCATCGCCGCGGTGAAAGCAAGTTCGGTGCAGTCGGGGCTGTACGCGGGATGCGAAGCGTCCCAATCGCCGTCCGTCAGTTGCCGAAGCGAGCCGGCGGCCAGATCGAACTCGAACAAGTGCGCCCGAACGCTGCCCCGGACACCGGATCCGTCGACCTTGTAGTTGAGGCGTTTCGCCACCAAGAGGTGTGACGATCCGGCGGCAGTGCGGTCGACCGGGGCACTGAAGGCGATTCGAGCACCGTCGGGAGAGAACACTGGTGCCCCAGCGCCGAGCGGGAGCTGCGCCGTGGTGGTCATCTGAACGGCGGGCCCGCCGGTGGCGTCGACCTTCCACAGTTGCGGTGTGCCCGAGGAATCCGGCCGAACGAAGACCAACAGCGTGGAAACGGGATGCCATGCCGGCGAGGTGTCGGCAGGTCCCGCGGTGAGCTGTAGTTGCGGGGAAGCCAACCAGATCGAGTGCTCGTTGGTATCCGCGGCCGGATTCGCCTCGGTACGTACGTATGCAATGCGTCCCGACGCCGAGACGGCGATGCTGGTCGGTGTAACCACGGACGCGTAATCCTGGATTCTCGCCGAACGACGTTCTTCGGCACGGGCTACGGCAGCGGGGGAGTCGAGAGTGGTCGGCGTTGTCATTGGAACATCGGCTCCCCGAAGGTCGGGATCGCGGACAACAGCTTTGCCGTGTACGGCTCCTTGGGCGAATCGATCACGTCGAGAACCGGCCCGTGTTCGACGATCTCGCCGCCGAGCATGACTGCGACGTGGTCACAGACATAGCGGATCACCGCCAGGTTGTGACTGACGAACAGAACCGTCAGACCCAGCTGCTTCTGCAGATCCACCAACAGATTCAGAACCGCGCCCTGCACGGACACGTCCAGAGCGGAGGTGATTTCGTCGGCAAGCAGAACTGCCGGTGCGGCTGCCAAAGCCCGCGCGAGGGCAACGCGTTGGCGCTGCCCGCCTGACAGCGAGGACGGGTATTCGTGCGCCTTCTCCACCGGCAGTTGGACGGTGGTGAGGAGTCGAGCCACCTCGGCAGCGCGGTCGCCGCGGCTGCGGCGAGCTTTGTCACGACGCTCGGTGGACCGCAGCGCCTCGGCGAGTGACTGGCCGATGGTCATTCGCGGGTCGAGGCACGAGTACGGATCTTGGAAGACCATCTGGATCCGGTGGCGCAGACGAGCGGTCGCGCCGCGGGCGTGAGCGACGTCCACACCGTCGAGAAGGATCTGGCCGGAACTGGGCTCGGCCAAGCCGACGGTTGCTCGCGCCAGTGTCGACTTTCCGGAACCCGATTCACCGACGAGACCGACCACCGATCCGGAGGGGATGTCGAGATTGATGTTCTTGACGGCGTGGAATTTTTTCGAACCGCTACCGAGGTGGACGTTGACGTCACGGAATTCGAGCCTGCTCATCGGATCTCCTCTGCAACAGCCAACAGTTCTTCCAACTCGATGTCGGCGGTGCTCTGCTCGGCATCGAGGCTCTCCACCTGCCAGGCTTCGTCGACGGTGGCAAGCGGCTTGTCGCGATCGGTGCTCATGGTGGGGACCGCGGCGATCAGCGCGCGGGTGTACGGATGCTTTGCACGACCGGCAATCAGATCGTCGACTGCGATGTCTTCGACGATTTCGCCGGCAAACATGACCAGGACACGGGTGCACATGCCGGTGATGACGGCCATGTCGTGCGAGATGAGAAGGATTGCGGCACCGGTTTCTTCGCGAACCTCGTGGAGCAGCCCGAGGACCTCACGCTGAACGGTCACATCGAGCGCAGTGGTGGGTTCGTCCGCGATGATCAGAGCGGGCTTGCCCATCAGACCCATGGCGATCATCGCGCGCTGACGCATACCGCCGGAGAACTCGTGGGGGTACTGCTTCGCACGCCTGGGCGCGTCGGGGATCTTGACGGCGTTCAGTCGCTCGACTGCCGCTTTCTTCGCGTCGACCTTGCTCATACCTTCGTGGAGCCAACCGATCTCGGCGACCTGGTATCCGACCTTGAGAGACGGATTCATGGACGACATCGGATCCTGGAACACCATCGCCATACGTGTGCCGAGTTGGCGGGCAACCTTGCGCGAAGCCGCGTTGTCCGGCCGCTTCCCGTCCTTCATCAGCACGGTGCCGTCGAACTCGATGAGCCCGGCGTCGACCACGGTGGGGTGGTCGGTCAGCTGCGCGATTGCCATGCAACTCAGTGACTTTCCGGAGCCGGATTCACCGACGATGCCCACGGTCTCGCCGCGATGAACTGTAAAACTGATGTTGTCGACGGGGCGACGCCAGTCGTCACCCGCGGGGACTGCGACGGACATGTTGCGGACGGTGAGAACTGCGTCCTCGTCACTGGGCGCCGAATCGGCCTGGGCAGTTTTCCGGTTGATCGGCTTCCACTTCGGCAGGCGACTGCTGATCGGGCTGCGAACTCCCGCGCCGCGAGCAATGGCCTCGCCGAGCAGCGTGAAGGTCAAGCCGGCGAGCACGACGGCGATGCCGGGGGCAAGTGCGGTGGCCGGGTTGACGAAGATCTTCGACAGACCTTCGTTGAGCATCCGGCCCCAGTCGAATGCAGGTGGCTGAATGCCCAAGCCGAGGAACGAGAGTCCGGCGAAGACCACCAGGCCGCTGCCGACAGCGATGCTGGCATTGACGATGAGTGGTTCACGGATATTGGGGAGAATGTGGCGGAACAGCAGCCCCGGCTTGGTGACCCCGAGGATGCGTGCTGCGTCGATGAAGTCGCGTCCGTTGACCGACGAAGCCAGTGCGTACGTCAACCTCGCGAACGGCGAGGCCAGGGCGAGGCCGATGGCGATCACCGCGCTGCCCGCACCCTGTCCGAGAACGACCAACAGGAAGATCGCGAGGAGCAGTCCGGGGAATGCGATGGCGAAGTTGAGGAATGCCACGACCATGCGTCCGACCCAGCGGGGAGCGAGCGTCGGGAGCGTACCGAGTATCAGGCCAATTGTGACACCGAGTGCGACGGCTCCGAGAGCCATGAGCACCGACAGTCTCGCGGCGGTCATCGTGCGCGCGAAGACATCACGCCCGCCGGCGTCGGTGCCGAAGATGTGCTCGGAACTCGGTCCCTGAGAGAGTGCCTTCGGGTTGGCTGCGACAGCGGCGTCACCCCAGATCATCGGTCCGAAGATGACGAGGGCGATCAGAGCGGTCAGGAAGGTGAGGGCCAGGATTCCCAATGGGGTGCGGAACGTTCCGACGATCCAGTGTCGTCGCGGGGGCGTCTTGGGGGCCGCAGTGGGGGCCGTAGGTGAGGTGCTCAACTCAGTTCTCCCGAATTGTGGATCGTGGGTCGATGAGAGCGAGCACCACGTCGACGATGAAATTGATGAGAAGGACGATGGCGCCGTAGATCACGACCAGTGTCTGGGCGAGCGGGTAGTCCTTCTCGGTGATGGATTTGACCAGCGCCATGCCCATACCGGGCCAGGCGAAGATGCTCTCGATGAGCACGGTGCCGGCAATCAGACCACCCAGGAGGAGTCCGGCGAGCGTCAGCGTCGACGTCATGAGGTTGGGCATTGCATGACGGAAGTAGATTCGTGCCACGGGCATTCGCTTGGCGCGCGCCGTACGGATGTAGTCCATGTCCAACACGCCGAGTGCCTCTGCACGGACGATGCGCGACATCGAGGCGATGGCACCGATCGACATGGCCGCGACCGGGAGGATGTAGCTTTCCGGTCCACCTCGGCCGGCGACGGGCAGAACAGGGAACGTGACGGCAAAGAGGTAGACCAGCGCCGTACCGAACATGAACTCGGGGATCACGGCGATGGTGCCCGACGTTGCGGTGTAACCGATCTCGACTCCGCGTCGTCGACCGTTGCGGGTCAGTGCAGCGAAGATGAGGCCGATCGGAATGCCCAGTAGCAGCACCGTGACCACTGTGAGTACAGCCAGTTCGAGTGTTGCCGGTAGGCGGGACGCGATCACCTCGAAGACCGGAGTCCTCAAGGTGATCGAGTCACCGGGATTCCCGCTCAGCAACCCGCCGACGAATCGGAAGTACTGCTGCCACAAGGGAAGGTCGTAACCGAGCTGAGACCTCGTTGTCTCGACCAGTTCGACCGGTGCGTTCATTCCCAGAGCCAACCGAACCGGGTCGCCCGGAATCAGTTGGAGCATCAGGAACGCCGCAGTCACCAGCGCCCAGAGTGAAATCACGAAGGTGCCGAAACGACGCAGAAGATATGCGGGCCAGCTGTCGGACTCGAGCCACTTTGCTCGAGCCTGAGGCGCCGCTTCTGGTTTCGCGGCTTCAATAGTTTGACTCATGGGCTGTCTTTCCGGAGGGCGGGAACAGATGCAGGGCGGGAAGAGATGCTGAGCGGGAAAACGACTTACTGGTAGAGACGCAACGCAGAACCGGTGAGCGTCTTACCGAATGAGAGTCCGGCCTTGTTGAAGTACACGTTCATGACGGAATCTGCGAAGGGCACGGCCGCGATCGTCTTGGTGAGCTCCGACTCGGCGTCGGCCCAAGCGTCACAAGCGTCGCTACCGGTCAGACCGGACGCCTTGGTGGCTGCTGCTTCGTAGGCGGGGTTGCTGACCGATCCGAAATTCTTGCCTGCTGCGGGAACCGGCCCGGCAAAGTACGCGGTGAACGTGCTGGGCAGCGAGGAGTTGATCTGGACCCAGGCGATGTCCCAGGCAGAGTTGTCCTTGCCGCTCAGAATGACGTCGATGATCTTGTTCGAGTCACCCCCGGTCACCTCGACGTTTGCGCCGAGTTCGGACCACGCCGACTGAGCAAGTTCTGCCGCCGCGTTGCGCGGATCGTCGGTGCCGTCGTACACGAGGCGGAGATTGAGCGGCTTGCCATCCTTGCTTCGCTTGCCGTCAGCGCCGGCAGTCCAACCAGCGCCGTCCAGTGTTGCCTTTGCAGCTGTGAGGTCGAAGTCCGGAATGTTGCCTGCGACAGAGTCGTAGACACAGGCGCGCGGTTCGACGGCGACGAGACTGGTTGCCCGGACCCCGTTTCCGGCGGTGATGACCTGAGTGAGGTCGTCGAGATTGACCGCTTGGATCAGCGCCTTGCGCACTGCCGGATCACTGGTGGGGTTGCTGGCGATCTGGTTGAAGTACATCTGGCCTGCGGGTACCGGCCGGCCAACCGAGTCCAGATTGGCTGCCGCGACGCGGTCCTTGTCCGGCCCGGCGATCGGAGCTGCATTGAGTTCACCCGAGAGAAGCTGATTTGCGGCGGTGCTCACGTTCGGTGCCATGGCGGCGATGACCGTCTTGGGGACGCCGGGGGTATCGGAAGCGGTGCCGTCGGGGCCCCAGTTGTAGCCATCACGTCGCTGGAACGTGTAGTGGTCGTTGGCGGCGACTTCGGTGACTTCGAACATGCCGGTGCCGAGCGACTTCTTGTTCGATGCTGTCGGATCTTTCAGCCCGGCCTCGCACAGGATCGGCAGTCGACCGACGTTGAGAAGCAGGAACGGGCTCGGCGCCGCAGTGGTCACCGTGACGGTGCGCGCTGCCGGATCGGCGGTTGCTGTGGCACCGGTCGGAACGGAGGACCCGCGCAACTGTGAACCGTTGTCCGGATTGGCCACGAAGTTGATGTTGTCCGCGACGGTCTGGGAAGTCAGCGTCGATCCGTCGGTACAGGTCACCCCGTCACGGATGGTGAAGGACACCGAGGTCGGGGTCTCTTCCCACTTCTCCGCCAACCACGGTCCGACTTCGCTGGTATCGGGATCTTGGTAGATCAGGTAGTCGTAGGCCAAACGAGACAACTCGGCGGTTGCCTGAGAGGCCGACATGATCGGGTTGAGTGCGCCCGGATCGGCCTGCAGGGCGAAACGGAAGGTCCCGTCCGTGGCCGGTTCACCGCCACTGGCGCCCGAGGACGTGCCTCCCGAGCCACAAGCAGACAACACAAGCGTGAGCCCTGCGGCTGCCGCAAGTGTTGGATAGGAGCGGTGTTTCATGGTGCCTCCGGGATGGAGCTGGGGCCCGAGCGAAAAACGTGAGGGCGCGATTGAGTGTTGACTGCTAAATCTTGGCGCATGACGTGACGCGCATCTCTGTCGATCCTCACGAAAATCGGGTCGATTTTCGTCCGCTCCCACGAAAACCGCCTGGATCGGTGAATACCTGTCCGTATACCGACAGCGACCGGCGAAACACGACGATTTCCCCGGTCGCTACCGGCGGTCTACTGGTACAGGCGCAGGGCCGAACCGATGAAATTGCGGCCGAATGCAAGACCCGCATTGTTGAAGTAGAGAGTCGTGATCTTGTCGGCAAAAGGTACCGCCGAGTTTGCTTTGATGATCTCGGACTCGGCGTCTGCCCAAGCGGCACAAGCGTCCTCGCCCGTCAGCCCGGAAGCCTTGGTGACGGCTGCGTCGTAGGCCGGGTTGGAGATCGACGCAAAATTCATTCCCGCAGCGGGCACAGGACCGGAGAGGAAGGGGACCAGCATGCTGGGCAGCGCGACGTTGATCGGCTCCCACACAACATCCCACGCCGTGTTGTCCTTGCCGCTGAGTGCTACATCGAGAATCTTGTTCGAGTCGCCGCTGGTGAGTTCAATGGTGGCGCCCAGGTCGTTCCACGCGTTGACCGCGACGTCGGCGGCAGCATCGGTCGCGTCACCGAACGTCTCGTAGACCATCCGAATTCGGAGCGGTGTGCCGTCCTTGCTGCGCTTACCGTCCGCGCCGACCTTCCAGCCCGCAGACTCGAGAGTTGCTGCGGCTGCACTGGTATCGAAGTCCGGCAGGTTTCCGGCGACAGAGTCGTAGATGCAGGCCCGCGGTTCGATGGACACCATCGTGGTCGATCTGGTTCCGCGACCGGCCGTGAAGATCTCGGCGAGGTCGTCGAGATTGAGAGCCTGGACCAGAGCCTTGCGGACGGCAGGATCGCTCGTCGGATTGCCGGGACTGTGGTTGAAGAACATCTCGCCCGCCGGAGCAGGCTGCTTGACGGTATCCAGGTTCGCGGCGTTCATGCGATCCTGGTCGGGGCCCGAAACTGCTGCGGCATTCAGATCGCCGGACAACACCTGGTTGGCCGCAGTGCTGTTGTTCGTGATGATGGACGCGACGACATTCTTGGGTACTCCGGCCGTATCCGAGGTGGTGCCGTCCGGTCCCCAGTTGTAGCCGTCGCGCCGAACGTAGGAGTAATGATCGTTCGCGACTGCCTCTGTCATCTGGAACATGCCCGACCCGAAGGTCGTCTTGTTTGCCGCCGTCGGATCCTTCAACCCGGCCTCGCACATGATCGGTATTCGCGCCAGGTTGAGAAGCAGGAACGGAGAGGGCTCCGGAGTCGTGACCGTCACTGTCCGTGTCGCCGGGTCGGCGGTGGCGCTCGCAGTTGCCGGTGCGTACACCCCGCGGAGAGCAGATTTGTTTGCTGCGTTGGTGATGAAATTGACGTTGTCGGCGACAGTCTGGGCAGTCAGAGCGGATCCGTCGGTACAGGTGACGCCGTCGCGAATGGTGAAGGACGCGGAAGTGGTTGTCTCTTCCCATTTCTCGGCGAGCCATGGCTTGGTGACACCGGTATCGGGATCCGGGTGGAGCAGATAGTCGTAGCTCAGACGCGCCAGCTGGTGCGCCGGCGATGCGGCCGTCATCAGCGGATTCAGAGCGCCGGGGTCGGCCACGAGAGCCAATTTGAAGGTGCCGTCCGTGACGGGTTCACCCCCACCCGAACCCGAACCCGACGAGCCACCCGATGAGCACGCGGTCAGGGCAAGAACGGTGCCAGTTGCCGCAGCCAGCAGTGCGTAGGACCGTTGTTTCATGGTGCCTCCGGAAGGTGTAGTCCCGCCCGAGTGACGCGAGGTCTGTCGGGTCAGGAGCAATAAACGATTGCTTGAATCCTCACCCAACAAAAGGAGGAGAACATCGTCCGGATTTACGAATGTTTCGTGAGACTTGGTAGATCGCTACAACGCTGTCGGATAGAAGAGACGAAGCTGGAGCATCAGGCTGAATCGAGTTTCCGGATCATCGAGATCGATTCCGGCAATCCCGGCAAGCTTCTTGAGGCGGTATCGAAACGTGTTGACGTGGATGTGAACCAACGACGCAGCCGCCGGAATGTCGCCGAACGTGTCGAGCCAGGCTCGAAGGGTGTCCACGAGGTTGATGTCGTGAGTGCGGTCGTACTCACGCAGTACCGCGAGCGGACCCGACGCGGTCTCGTTCTCGTCCGCCAGGGCGTCGGAGAGGCGCAGAAGTAGGGAATTGATCTGCACATCGTCGGCGCGCGCGACGGTCCGGCCCGAGGAATTCCACGTCGACCTCAGAACGCGAAGCGCTCGGTCGGCTTCGTCGCGTGACTTCTCCAGCGTCATCACGTCGGCCACTGTCGCACCGATTCCGATGACCACCGACTTTTCCGAACGGGAACGGTCTGCAAACTCCGACGCGATCCGACGCACGTAGTCGTCGTCGGTCTGGTGCCGGGTGTGTGGGATGACGGCGTAGACGGTGCCGCCGATCGCTGCCGCCACCGACAACGGAAATACTTGGTCGAGATAGGTATTGAGTGTCAGGGCCAGTTGATCGACGTCGGCTTCGGCCTCCAACGATGCGCCGGCGCCGCTACGGAAGCCGGCCGCAAGTACGTTTGCTTTCGAGCGGCCGTAGCCCAGTCGCTCGGCCGCTTCCTTGGCCGAAGTGCCGCCGCTCAGTAGCGTGATCACCTCGCCCAACCTCAGCCGTCGTGCGGAATCGGCGGCCAGCTTGGCGCGAAGCAAACTCATCGCGGCTACGCCCGCCGCCTCGACGAGCGTTTTGACCTGCAATTCGTTCGGCTCCTCGTCCAAGATCACCCAGATCGAACCGAGGATCTGGGATGCCGCATGTATTCGCATGCCGACCCGGGGCCTGATGCCCGGCCCGATACCCGGTAGAAATACCGGCAGGGTAGAGCCGTAGATCTTGTTGAAGTACCCCATTGACCTGAGCCGGTCGGAATAGTGCTGCGGCACTTGATGTCCGAGGACGCTCTGCTTACGTGCCTCGTCACCGAAGGCTTGATCCGCCGAAAACGCGAGGATCCGGCTCGACTGATTCTCGATGGTGACCGGGCCGTTCAATACCTGAGCGATCGAGTTGGCAAGATCGAACAGGTCGGCGTCGGCGGCGGACGTGCGGTCCCCGTTGTTGCCGGATTCGAGGATCTCGTTGATCAGCGACGCACTTTGCAGCCAGCTTGCATCCTTGACCATTCCCAGAAGTGCGATATCGGCTTCGGCGACCGCCCGTGCGACGCTTTCGTCGACGGCCAATGGCTCCCTGACGATCAGCGCGACGGCTCCGGCCGAACCGTATTCTTTTACTGCAGTGGCAATGTCGGCCGACTCGGCCAGTCCTGCGCCGAGCACGACGGCGCCCGCGCTGCCTTGCGTAACTCCGGACCCTTCGTGCAGGGTCACTCGGCTGACAGTGCGGGCGTCGTCGACGGTGTCGCCTCCGCTGAGGAACGTCATTCCCAGTCTGTCGACGATGTCGACGATCGAAACTCCCGTTGGTGTGGTCACCACCACACCTTAGGGGGAGCAGGATCGATCAGTCGGCTGGTTGCCCAGCTCAGTTGGCCGGCTGCTCGGCTACAGCTTTCTCGACGAACCGGCGGGTCTGATCGAACGCCGCGGGCACCTGGACGGAATTGGTCATGTCACTGATCTCGGACCACCGTTCGGCGACGACCTCAGGGGAGAGTGCGCCTTCGGGGATGTACACGCCCTGCGACTCTTCCATGCGAGCGATCGCGAAGACGCCGGCGCCAGCGCTGAGGATGGTCTTGGTCGGTGCGTCATCGGAGACCATGAACAGTGCGCCGGGTGAAATCGATTCGGGTGCAAGCAGAGCGAGAGTCTTCTCGTCGAGGAGGTCTTCGGTCATGCGGGTCGCGGCGGTCGGGGCCAGCGAGTTGACGCGGATGCCCTTGCGTTCGCCCTCGATGGCGAGAACGTTCATCAGGCCGACGACGCCGGACTTCGCGGCGCCGTAGTTTGCCTGGCCGAAGTTGCCGTAAATTCCCGACGCCGACGTGGTCATGAGGATGCGTCCGTAGTTCTGTTCGACCATGTGCGGCCAGACTGCCTTGGAACAGATGACGGAACCCATCAGATGCACGTCGATGACTTTGCGGAAGTCGTCGAGCTCGGCCTTGATGAAGGACTTGTCGCGCAGGATTCCGGCGTTGTTGATCAGGATGTCCACGCGGCCCCACTTGTCCACGGCCGTCGCGACCATGGCGGCGACGGCGTCGACGTCGGTGATGTCGCAGTGGTCCGCGATGGCCTCGCCACCCAGCTCGACGATTTCCGCCACTACTTTGGCTGCTGCGGTATCAGCGCCGCCACTGCCGTTGACCGAGCCACCCATGTCGTTGACGACGACGCGTGCGCCGCGTGCGGCGAGGGCCAATGCATGCGAACGGCCGAGTCCGCCGCCTGCGCCTGTGATGATCGCTACCTTGCCGGAAAAATCCAACGACATTGGAAAACCTCTCTGATCTGGGATACTACTCAGTATTACTATGCGATAGCGTGGAAACAGTCAAGGGCCGGCAGGCAGTGCGAATGGGAGTGGAAGTCGAATGAGTAGTGATCTTCAGGACGTGCGATCCGCGATCATCACCAGCGCCGCCGACGCCTTTGCCGAAGACGGTTACGCGGCCACGACCATGGATTTGCTGGCCGATCGAATCGGGGCCACCAAAGGTCTTGTCTACTACCACTTTCGTTCGAAGTTCGACATCTACCTGGCAATCTACGAGCGCGGGATGAGCCTGCTCCGCGCCGAGGTCGAGTCTCGGATCGACGGGGCAGACAGCGGCCTCGCGCGTCTCGAAGCGATGTCGCACGCCCACCTGGTCAATCTCATGACACATCTCGGGTACCACCACACGATCCACCAAGGTGTCCGGGGCCAGATGAACTCCGCGCTCAAGCCGAGGCAACAGCAAGTCCTCGTGGAACTGAATTCGCTGCGACTCGACTACGAGAATCTGTTCGTCGACGTGATGACCGAAGGTGTCGCGGATGGTTCCATTCGTGCGAGCTCGCCGCGAATGGCGGCAAAAGTACTCCTCAGCAGTCTCAACGGCATCGACCTCTGGTACCGAAGGCGTGAAGGGCAGACTTTGGCGGAGACGGAGTCGTTGGCGGACCAGATCGTCGAACTCTTGATCGGCGGATTGCGCGCTGCGAACTGACTGAAAGCTGCATTCGTCGAGCGGGTTTCCTCCGACCGGTTCGTGCTGTCCTGCGGCTTGTCGTTCGGTTTGTCCCGCTCTGACAGTCGGGGTAGCATGTTGGCGTCGTGCGCGGACTTGCGTAGGAATTCAGGGAAGAGGAGGTGTGGCTGTAATGCGTGGCCAACCTCCGAGTACCAACTGAAGCTGTAGCCGCCCGGGTTGTTCCGGTATTTTGCTGCAGCTTCATCGTGTGTTCATCGGCTTCGGCTTTGCTGTGAAGCAAGCGTCGTCGTTCACTCTTCCCTCGAAAGCTGTTCAGCATGCGCGAATTTCGTCGTTCACGTTCGGTACTGCCACGTCGTTCCGCGGGTCTCGGTGACTCACATCCCGGGCACTCGCGTGCCGCACGCACCGTCGTCAAGGCTGCCCCGCCCGAGGCGGTGGCGCCCGTCGAATCGACCGTCGTCAACAGTGGCGTGTACCGCGACGGCGAGCGGATAGCGTCGCCGTCCACGCTGGCGGAAGCACTGTCATGCCTTCCGGATTCGCAGTCGATGGCGTGGATCGGCATGTACCGGCCCGACGACGCCCAGTTGTATGCCGCTGCACAACATTTCGACCTCCACGAACTGGCGGTCGAGGATGCGATTGTCGCACACCAGCGCCCCAAGCTCGAGCGCTACGGCAAGACACTGTTCGTGGTCCTGCGTGCTGCGCGGTACCGCGACGAGACCGAGCGGGTCGAATTCGGCGAGTTGCACATCTTCTGTGGTCCGAACTTCATTCTGACCGTCCGTCACAGTGAATCGCCGGATCTCTCGGCGGTGCGGACTCGCATGGAGAACGATCCTGACCTGTTGCGGTTGGGTACCGAGGCCGTTCTCTACGCCATTCTCGACGCAGTCGTCGACGGGTACGCCCCGGTGGTGGCCGGCCTGCAGAACGACATCGACGAGATCGAAACCGAAGTGTTCAGTGGCGATCCCGGAGTTTCGCGTCGCATCTACGAACTGACCCGTGAGGTGATCGAATTCCAGCGGGCGACGCGTCCGCTGCTGGGAATGCTGCGTGGGTTGTCGGCGGGGTTCGACAAGTACCACACGGACGAGGAACTCCAGCGTTACCTCCGCGACGTCACCGACCATGCGACGACTGTGGTGGAGCGGGCCGACGGCTTTCGTCAGTTGCTCGGAAACATCCTCACGGTGAACGCAACTCTGGTGTCGCAGAACCAGAACGAGGAGATGCGCAATCTGACGCAGGCGAGCTACGCGCAGAACGAGGAGATCAAGAAGGTCTCGGCGTGGGCGGCGATTCTCTTCGCGCCGACGCTTATCGGAACCGTGTACGGAATGAACTTCGACGACATGCCGGAACTGCACTGGCACTTGGGCTATCCGTTTGCGCTCTCGATGATGTTCTTGACGTGTGGAAGTCTCTACACGATCTTCAAACGTCGGGGCTGGTTGTAGAAAGCGACGGCTGTAGAAAGCGCTGTGCGCCTTGCTAACCGAGATCGGTTGACAAGGCGCACAGGTGTTTTCGGGAGGGCGCTCGAATCAGAGCGTTGCGACGCAGACCGTGAACTTACGTTCCGGGTGCTCGAATCCCGAGTCTGCCCCCGAACCGCATTCGTCGATCGAAGTGGAGTTCTGCAGGATTTCGACGACCTCGACTACATTGGTGCCGCTGGTATCCGAGCATTCGATGCGGGCGGGCTCATCCATTCCGCTGCCGAGGTCCATGCATCCGCCGACTACCCAGTCGACGTCGAGACAGACAGCGCCCTGCTCGTCACCCGCGAGGGTCTCGTAGTAGTACGAGTCGACATCGGAGGCACACTGATCAGAGGTGGGAACCTTGGCGACCACCTTGTAGTTGGAATCCTTGCTACCGCAGTCCGCGTTGTCGATTTCCGCGGCCGTCGTGGTACCGCCGAGCTTGACGCAATCACCGATCGACACGTCGATGTCGACGTCGCCGCCGTCGTCCGAGCCCTCCTGGCCGGTGATCTTCGAGGTGGTCGGGGCTGCGGAGGTAGTGGTCGAATCGGCAACCGAGGAAGATGATTCCGCAATGGCTTTCGGCTCGATGTCGGAACCGCAACCGACGGTGAAGGCGGCGATTGCAGAAGTTGCGATCACCGCAGTGCAAAGTCGCCGGACGATTCCGGACATAAGGACCCCTTTGTTGATTCTTGGATAATTCTGTTGGTTCGTAGATTGTTCGGGACCTATTCCAATACATCGGTAGTCGAATTGCCAACCGGACTGTCAGTATGGGTAGGTGGAGCTACCCCTGATGCCGCCGCTTGCCCCGATGCTCGCGAAGGCTGCGGCCACTGTGCCGCCTCAGCCCGAGTCCGGTGACCCGACGTGGTCGTACGAGCCGAAATGGGACGGATTTCGAGCAATCATCTTTCGTGACGGTGACGAAGTGGTGCTCGGATCGCGAGGAGGAAAGGACTTGGCGCGGTACTTTCCCGAGGCGGTGGAAGCCGTCAAGTCTGAATTGCCCGAAAAATGTGTGGTGGACGGAGAACTGGTGGTTCCCCGTGAGATCGACGGTGTGACGCGCCTGAGTTGGGAAGCGCTCTCCGAGCGGATTCACCCCGCCGCGAGCCGCGTCGCATTGTTGTCGGAACAGACGCCCGCGCAATTTGTCGGGTTCGATTTACTGGCGCTCGGGGATCGCGACGTCTCGATCGAGGACTTCGGTGTGCGACGTGCGTTGCTCCTCGATTGCGTCGGTGGCGGGCCGAGTTGCCACGTCACGGCAGCGACGGCCGACAGCGCCGAAGCAATGGCCTGGTTCGAAACCTTCGAAGGCGCGGGTCTCGACGGGGTTGTCGCCAAGAAGCTGGCGGGACCGTACCTGCCGAACAAACGCGAGATGATCAAGGTGAAACACGCCAGGACCGCGGATGTCGTACTGCTGGGCTACCGTCCGCACAAGAGCCAGCCGGGTATCGGGTCGATGCTTCTGGGTCTGTTCGACGGTTCCGAATTGAAGATGATCGGTGGCGCTTCGGCTTTCACCGCGGCGCGGAGGATCGAGTTGTTGGCCGAACTCGAACCTTTGCGCCTCGGGGACGACGTTGTGGCAGAGGGAGAGGCCAGCCGGTGGAGATCGGCCGCAGACCGCTCCTGGATTCCGCTTCGTCCTGAGCGGGTGCTGGAAGTGGCGTACGACCAGATGGAAGGGGAACGCTTTCGGCACGCCGCGCGGTTCCTGCGCTGGCGTCCGGACAGGGTGCCCGACGAATGCACTTTCGATCAGTTGGAGGTTCCGGTGCGATACGACTTCGCGGATGTTCTTGCAGGTGGTAAGTGATGGCGAGTCCCGCAGAGGAACTGGACGTCGACGGGATCGCGGTCCGGTTGTCGAGCCCGGACAAGATCTACTATCCGCAGTTGGGTGAGGACGGCGGAACCAAACGGCATCTTGTCGAGTACTACCGAACGGTGGCGCTGCAGGGTGCAGCGTTGCGGGCGCTCCAAGATCGGCCAACGCATCTTCAGCGATTCCCCGACGGCATCGAGGGCGAAGAGGTTTACCAGAAGCGGCTGCCGGCAAAGCGGCCCGAGCACGTCGAATCCTGCGAGGTCACGTTCCCGTCGGGTCGCAAGGCCGACGTCCTTCGAGTGCGTAGTGCTGCGAACATCGTGTGGGCTGCCAATCTCGGGACTGTCACGTTTCATCCCTGGGCCGTGCGTTGCCCGGACACCGACCACCCGGACGAACTCCGCATCGATCTCGATCCGCAACCGGGGACCGGGTTCGACGAGGCCGTTGCCATCGCGGACGAGGTCCTTCGCCCTCTGCTCGCCGAGTTGGGATTGGAAGGATTTCCCAAGACGTCCGGTGGCCGAGGCCTTCACGTCTACATCCCGCTCGAGGCGCGCTGGGATTTTGTCGAGGTCCGCCACGCGGGTATCGCCCTCGCCCGTGAAGTCGAACGGCGTAGTGCCGATCGCGCCACAACCGCGTGGTGGAAGGAAGAGCGGGGTGAACGGATCTTCATCGACTTCAACCAGAATGCCCGTGACCGGACGATCGCGGCGGCGTATTCGGCTCGTAAGACGCCGATCGCAACTGTGTCCACGCCGGTGACCTGGGACGAACTGCGGGACGTGCACCCAGACGACTGCACCATCGCCACGGTTCCCGGCTTGCTCGCCGATCGTGGTGATCCGATGGAAGCGATGCACGACAAGGCCTTTGCCCTCGACGTTCTGTTGGAGATGTGGGAGAAGGATCTGGCGGCGGGACTTGGCGATCTGCCGTACCCGCCGAACTATCCCAAAATGCCCGGTGAACCCAAACGAGTTCAACCGAGCAAGGACCGAGATAGGAAGAACAAAGACGGGTAGCGTCAGAGGCGGACATATCGGGTAATTCGATTAGACGTCGAATGTACGGTCACGTCGAATGCACTGTGGGGGTTGGATATGGATCGCCGGAAAATGCGAGCAGCAGGCTTAGCGGCGGGTGGCGTGATTCTTGCCGCCTTCGGATTGTCACTCGGTAGCGGAACAGCGTCGGCCGCGACGTTGGATTGTTCGGCGCGCGGCCAAGATCAGACGATCGTCGACGGGTCATCCGCATGCCGAGCGGTGGCAGATCCCTCCAGTTACGCGATTTCACACGTGGAGGGCGATGGCGTCGGCGTCGCCGATTCGCGAGACGGTGGCCGGTCGGCGGGCGTCGGACTCTTCGGCGGCGTTGCTGCAGCGGAGTCGCGCGGTGGGCTGCTTGCCGCCGTTGCGTACGGCCCGGGTTCGCTCGCACTCGGTCGCACAGACTCCTCACCCTTTGCCGTGGTGCTCAGCGGACCTGGCGGCAGAGCGGCGGTGGGTGACGCGGACGTCGGGGCGATCTGCTCGGGTGGTCCCACCCTTGTTTTCAACCTTGCCACAGGTCAGGGATGTGTCAGCGACGGCACTTCGACGTGGGTCACCCCGTGAGTGCACCCCGGTCCTGAGCCTCTTGCGTGACAGTGGTCACAATGGTGTCAAGCTCCTGCCACCGATCCGGTGACCGGACAACTTGAATCAGCGGGGATCGGAGGACGCGATGGCTCCAAATGCACGACGGGGTTCGCTCGCCCGGGTGGAGGTGCCTTCGCGCACCGAGCTGTATGTGGACCGGCGATTCCTTCCCTTGGCCGACCGCTTCTTCGCGATGTATCGCCAACCGCAACAAGGCGGCGGCGCGCTGGTCGTGTACCTGGGCGGCGAGAAAGTTCTCGACATCTGGGCCGGCAATGCCGACCGCGACAGGCGCTGGGACCACGACACGGTGTCGCTTTCCTTCTCGACCGGCAAGGGCGTGGCCAGCACCGTCGTTCATCGACTCGCCGAACGCGGGCTGATCGACTACGACTCTCCGGTTGCTCAGTACTGGCCCGAATTCTCAGGGGCCGGCAAGGACAAGATCACCGTCCGGGAACTGATGTCACATCGCGCGGGCCTTCACCGCGTTCGCGGCCTGATGCCGCATCCCCTCGACCTGATGGACTACGACGCGGTCGTTGCCGCCCTGGCTGCCGAGAAGCCGGATCCGCGTCGGCTTCGAGGCCCCGGCTATCACGCTGTGACCTACGGCTGGTTGGTAGCCGAACTTGTGGCCAGGGTGTCCGGTCAGCCGTTCATCGACGTCGTACAAGCGGAGATAGCGAAGCCCCTCGGCGTCGACGAATTCTGGTACCGCGTACCCGAAACCGAGCGTCCACGGATCGCGAAGCTGTTCCCACATATCAACCCTGCCGGCTTGAACTGGGCCTTCGCGTCGACCGTGCTCTCACACGTCGGTCCGACTCGCGGACTCGCGGAGGCCGCGATGCCGGACGGTTTCGACGTCATGGTGCGCAACCCGGCTGTCCACGACGCCGTCATGCCGGGCTGGAACGGAGTGTTCAGCGCGCGTGCTCTCGCGAAGATGTACGGCGCCATCGCGAACGGCGGCGTGATCGACGGGAAGCGGTTCCTGAAGGAATCGACCATCGACCAGATGTCGACCATCCAGACTCGCGATCGGGATTACGTGCTGGCGGTGCGGCCCAACTGGACTCTCGGTTACCACCCGCCGATCATTGCCGCGCGGCGGCAGCCGCGGAATGCGATAGGCCACTACGGAGTCGGCGGTTCAGGCGCGTATGCGGACCTGTCCAGCGGACTCTCGCTCGGTTTCACCACCAACAGGTTGGGTAGTGCTGTGACAGCTCTCGGTGATCTTCGCCTTGCGAGGCTCGGCGCCGAGGCGCAGGAGTTGGTTCGTCGAATCTGACACGAAGGGAATGCCATGAGCAGCAACGTGTACCGGGTGACCGAGATCGTCGGCTCGTCCACCGAGAGCAGTGACGCGGCAATTCGCACCGCCATCGCCCGGGCGAACGAGACGGTGCGCAACCTCGAATGGTTCGAGGTGGTGGAAACTCGCGGCCACATCGAGAACGGCGCCGTGGCGCATTTCCAGGTCACGTTGAAGGTCGGCTTCCGGCTCGACGGCGACGAATCCTGAACCGTTCTTCATGAGTGTTGATCTCACGGCGGCCGTCGGGTTCATGGCGGGACATGCCAGGACTCTCGATCGGCATCGGCTGAATTTGATTCTCGGACAGGGTGACCGGGCCGCGGCTTGTGCGGCCGTGGACGGTTATCGCAACCCGGACGGTGGGTACGGCTGGGGACTCGAACCGGATCTTCGCTCGGCAACCAGCCAACCTGGCGGAGCGCTGCATGCCTTCGAAGCCTTTGCCGACATCGGAACGCCGACGCACAGAGCGGTCGAACTGTGCGACTGGTTGCAGACCAATTCGCTGGCAGGCGGCGGTTTGCCCTTCGCCTTCCCGATTGCCGACCCAGCCGGTTGTGCGCCCTTCTGGGTGAGCGCGGATCCGTCGGCGCCGTCGTTGCAGATCACCAGCATCGTGTGTGCTGCAGCGGCTCGCGTTGCCGAATTCGACGAGGCCGTCGCCGAACATCCGTGGTTCGCCTCTGCCGTTCGATATTGCCTCGACGCGATCGACGGGGCGGATTCTCTGCATGCCCTCGAGCTCGCCTTTGCCTTGCAGTTTCTCGACGCGGTTCACCGGAACAGTCCCGAAGCGTCGTCGTTGGTGAGCACTCTTGGTTCGCGTATCCCGGCTGACGGCTTGGTTCACGTGGACGGGGGAGCCGAGGGCGAATTCATGCGGCCCCTCGATTTCTCACCGCTTCCTGGCGGTCCGACCCGCGCGTTGTTCGATGCAGCGGTGATCGACTCCGAACTGTCCGCGCTCGCTGCACGGCAAAACGACGACGGCGGTTGGGCGGTGGATTTCGACAGCTATTCGCCCGCCGCGGCGTTGGAATGGCGAGGTCACGCCACCGTGCAGGCGGTATGGCAGCTGAAGCGCAATGGGGTGATCTGAAAACGATTCTCGCGCCAAATTGGAACACGTTATAGTCTGGGAATCAGTTCGTGCTTCGTGTTTCAGGGATAGGGGAATGTCATGGCGTATGTGATCACGCAGCCGTGCTGCAACGACGCCTCGTGTGTTGACGTGTGTCCGGTCAATTGCATTCACCCGACACCGGACGAAGCTCCGTTCGCGACCACCGAAATGCTCTACATCGATCCCGACACCTGCATCGATTGTGGTGCGTGTGTGGACGAGTGCCCGGTCGAGGCGATCTTCCCGGACAACGAACTCGACGAGGACGACGCGCCGTACCTGCAGATGAACGCGTCGTACTTCGAGAAGCATCCGATGGGCCCGGATTGGCCCGAGCCGATCACGATGGCCAAGATCGATCCCGAACTGGGAACGCTGAAAGTGGCGATCATCGGCTCCGGCCCCGCAGCCTGCTATGCGGCGATGGAACTGACCGGCAAGCCTCGCGTCGAGGTCGACATGTTCGATCGGCTTCCCACTCCCTACGGATTGGTGCGCGCCGGCGTGGCGCCGGATCATCCCGGAACCAAAGGCGTCACCGACCAGTTCCGCGCCGTGGTCGCGAAAAAGACCGTGCGCTGCCACTTCAACGTCGAGGTGGGTACCCACATCTCGCATTCGGAACTCTTGGACCATCACCACGCAGTGATCTACGCGGTCGGCGCTGCCGGGGATCGCAAGCTCGAGATCGCGGGCGAGGAACTGCCGGGAAGTCATGCTGCCACCGAGTTCGTCGCCTGGTACAACGGGCACCCGGGATATGCCGATCGGACTTTCGATCTGTCCGGCGAGCGAGCGGTGATCGTCGGAAACGGCAACGTCGCACTCGACGTCGCACGCATCCTGGTGACCGACCCTGACCAGCTGGCGAAGACGGACCTCGCCGAGCACGCATTGGAAGCGCTGCGTAACAGCAAGATTCGTGAGGTCGTCATTCTCGGCCGTCGCGGGCCGGCGCAGGCCGCGTACACCAATCCCGAACTGTTGGCCCTCGGACAGATGGCGAACGTGGACGTAGTCGTCGACCCGATCGAAGCCGAACTCGACGAGGCCAGTCAGGCGTTCGTGGACAGCGATGCCGCGGAGCCGTCCGTGCTGCTCAAGGTCAAGCAGGCGCAGGAATTTGCTTCCCGTACCGCAGATCCTTCCCGCAAGCGGATCGTTCTCCGGTTCCTCACCTCGCCCGTCGAGATCCTCGGTGACGGTGCAGTCTCACAGGTGAGGATCGTGAAAAACGAGTTGGTGGCAACGCCGACTGGTCAACTCTCCGCCCGGCCTACCGAAACCGAGGAGACGATCGACACCTCCCTGGTGCTTCGGTCGGTCGGATACCGCGGCACACCGATGGCCGACTTGCCCTTCGACGACGCTCGCGGCGTGATCCCCAACGAGAACGGCCGCGTGATCGACACCGACACCGGCACGCCGATCCCGGGTGTCTACGTCGCGGGTTGGATCAAGCGCGGACCGACCGGCGTAATCGGCACCAACAAGTACTGCTCCGCCGAGACCGTGTCGATGATCTTCGACGACTTCGCTGGTGGGCGCCTCGCCACGCCGACCGAGGACGCTGACAAGTTGCAGGTTCTGCTGGCAGATCGGTCGCCGGATCAGGTGGACTACCAAGGTTGGCAGCGGATCGACAAGGCAGAACGAGCATCCGGTGCCGCTGCCGGTAGACCGCGAACCAAACTCATCTCCATCGAATCGATGTTGGCGGCTGCTCGCAGCGAGGGATAGCAACGTTTGGGCGAACATCCGAATTGCTCGATTGCCGCATTTGTGTGTTAATGACTATGGAAATGTGCGGTTTGCTCTCTTTGGCGTGCTCGGGCGTGTAGGTGTGCGCCCGGCGGGCGCGTCCGGATGGTGCATCGGCATCGGTACCAGGCGGGTATCGATGCCGGCCGCGCAAAATCCACGTGAGTACGTGGTCATTCGAGCGAAGGTAGTGACATGGGCAGCAAACAGGGTCGTCGGACGTCACGGGTTGCCGTGGCAATCGTCGGAGCGGTGGCTGCCGGCCTGGCTCTCGCCGGACCTTCCGCGGCCGTTCCTCTCTTCCCCGGTGGACCGGACATTCCGTTGCCCGTCATTCCCGGCGTTCCGTACCTCGATCCGGCGATTCCGGTTCCGGGCATCCCGGGTACACCGATTCAGGCTCCCATCGGCGCTCCCAACTTCTCCGCGCCGTCGCTCAACCCGTCCGCGGGTGAGACAGTCGGCATCGCGCAGCCGATCATCATTCGTTTCAACGAGGCAGTCGGCGACCGTGCCACGGCCGAGCGCGCGATTCGCGTGACCACCGATCCTCCGGTCGATGGCAGCTTCTACTGGATCAACGACAGCCAGGTCCGTTGGAAGCCGGCACAGTTCTGGCCGGCGAACATCTCCGTGACCGTCGACGCCGGTGATTCGCACTCCACGTTCAACATCGGTGACGCACTCGTCACCGTCGCGGACGACAACACCAAGCAGGTCACCGTCACCCGCAACGGTGAGGTCGTGCGCACCATGCCGACGTCGTTCGGCAAGCCGGGGCACGAAACACCGAACGGCACGTACATCGTCGGCGAGCAGCTGCGCGACATGTACATGGATTCGTCCACGTACGGCGTTCCGATCGATTCTCCCGAGGGTTACCGCACCTACGTCGAGTACGCGACACGAATTTCCTACAGTGGCATCTTCGTCCATGCCGCTCCGTGGTCGGTAGCGCAACAAGGTTTCACCAACGTCAGCCACGGCTGCCTCAATGTCAGCACCGAGGACGCCAAGTGGTTCTTCGAGAACGCAGGCAAGGGTGACCCGGTGATCGTGCAGAACACCGCAGGTGGAGTCCTCAGCGGCGCCGACGGATTGGGTGACTGGAACCGCTAGACATCGACGAGGAAGGCCCTGCGCGAGAAGTATTCGCGCAGGGCCTTTTTCGTGTCGCGTTCAGCTCGAGTGTCTTGTACGTTCACCATTCATTCGTTGCGAGCGGTCAGACTGCCTCAGTGAGATCGAGTCCGGAAAGAACGCTGCCCACATCAGGCAAGCCAGGTCTGTGGGGCAGACCATGGCGTGATTACGCGCTCTTTGCGCTCTTGGTAGGTCCCAATCTCGCGTTGCTGATCTTGTTCACCTATCGCCCGCTGGTGGACAACATCCGACTTTCGTTCTTCGACTGGAACATTGCGGACCCGAAGGCGACGTTCATCGGGCTGAGCAACTACCGCGAGTGGTTCGGACGAAGCGACACCTGGCAGATTGTCACCAACACAGTGGTATTCACATTGGTCACAGTGGTGGGTTCGATGGTCATCGGTCTGGCGTTGGCCATGCTGCTCGATCGCAAGCTCGTCGGGCGAAACCTGGTCCGGTCGGCGATCTTCGCGCCGTTCGTGATCTCCGGTGCAGCGATCGGTGTCGCGTTTCAGTTCGTCTTCGACCCCAACTTCGGTCTGATCCAGGATCTCCTGCACCGCGTCGGACTCCAATCGCCCGACTTCTATCAGGACCCCCACTGGGCGCTGTTCATGGTGACGGTGACATACATGTGGAAGAACCTCGGCTACACGTTTGTCATCTACCTCGCTGCGTTGCAAGGAGTTCGGCAAGAATTGAACGAAGCAGCCGAAATCGACGGCGCCAAGCCGTGGACCAAGTTCCGCCGGGTTCTCCTACCTCAGTTGCGCCCGACGACGTTCTTCCTCTCCATCACCGTCATGCTCAACTCGCTCCAGGTCTTCGACATCATCAACGTCATGACCCGTGGTGGCCCGCTGGGTACAGGGACGACGACGATGGTCTACCAGGTGTACAACGAGACATTCCGAAACTTCCGGGCGGGCTACGGCGCGACGGTTGCCACCATCATGTTCTTGATCCTGCTGATCATCACCGTCTACCAGGTTCGTGCCATGGATCGGGGAGAAGAGAAATGACAGCGGTAGAGGAAAAGAAAAGCGCTGCTCCGACTTCCGTCGTCCGGCCCGGGCCGGAACGCAAGAACGTGGACCGGCGTGAGGTCGGTGTGAAGATCCTCGGCTACGCGGCAATGGTGATCGCCTTGGTCATCATCGTCCTGCCGCTCTACTGGATCGTGATGACCTCGTTCAAGGAGCGTCCGGAGATCTACACGCAGCCTGCAACGTGGTGGCCGTCGTCGCTGCATCCCGAAAACTATTCCGAAGCAACGACATCGGTTCCGTTCTGGATGTTTCTGCGGAACTCGATAGTGATCACGACGATACTGTCCGCGGCGAAGTTCGTTCTGGGGACTCTCAGCGCCTATGGGCTGGTGTTCCTGCGCTTCCCGGGGAAGAACTTCGTCTTTCTCGGAATCATCGCCGCATTGATGGTTCCGAACCAGATCACCGTGATCTCGAACTACGCGCTCGTGGCAGAGTGGGGCTGGCGTAACACGTTCCAGGGCATCATAGTTCCGCTCGCGGGTGTAGCCTTCGGTACGTTCCTCATGCGCAACCATTTTCTCTCGATCCCTTCGGAGATCGTCGAGGCAGCGCGGATGGACGGCGCCGGCCACTGGCGGCTTCTCTGGCGCGTGGTGCTCCCCGTTTCCGGGCCCACGATGGTGGCGTTCGGCATCATCACGGTGGTCAACGAATGGAACGAGTACCTGTGGCCGTTCCTCATGTCCGACGATTCCTCGGTGGCGCCGCTGCCGATCGGATTGACGCAACTGCAGAACAACGACGGACTCACCAACTGGGGTCCCGTCATGGCAGGAACGGTACTGACGATGCTACCGATCCTGGTGATTTTCCTTCTGCTGCAACGACACATGATCAAAGGCCTCACCTCCGGTGCGGTCAAGGGCTGACAGCTTTTCCCGTCACATTTCTTTCTCGAGGAGCAGTAATGGCAAACATGAACAGGCGCGGATTTCTGAGCCTCGGCGGTGCAATCGCCGCCGGCGCAGCACTGACCGCATGCGCGGGATCCGGTGGTTCCAGCGCTGATGCTGCGGGAACATCCGGTGCGTCGGGTGAGTCCAACACCATCACCTTCTGGTCGAACCACCCGGGTAAGTCCACCGACGTGGAGAAGGAATTGATCAACCGCTTCCAGACCAAGTACCCGGACCTGAAGGTCAACTTGGTGGACGGCGGCAAGAACTACGAAGAGGTGGCGCAGAAGTTCAACGCTGCTCTCTCCGGCGGAGATGTTCCCGATGTGGTTGTGCTGTCGGATGTCTGGTGGTTCAACTACGCACTTGCCGGGGCAATCGAGCCGCTCGACGGACTCTTCTCCGAGGTGGGCGTCGACTCGGCCGACTACGTCGACTCGTTGCTCGCCGACTACCTGTTCCAGGGCAAGCACTACGCACTTCCCTATGCGCGGTCGACGCCGTTGTTCTACTACAACAAGGCGGTCTGGTCGCAGGCCGGACTTCCCGACCGTGGGCCTGCAACGTGGCAGGAGTTCGACGAGTGGGGACCTGAGCTGCAGAAGGTCGTGGGCAACGGCAAGTTGGCACACGGGTGGGGCAACGCGAAGGATTACCTCGGCTGGACCTACGAAGGCCCCATCTGGACCTTCGGCGGATCGTACTCCGACCAGTGGAATCTGCAGCTCGACAACGAGAAGACCATTGCCGCAGGGCAGTTCCTCTCCAGCATGATTCACGACAAGAAGTACGCCGCGGTCTCCACTGACATCGCAAACGAATTCGGTACGGGCATCCTGGCGTCGACCATCGCGTCGACGGGCGATCTGTCCGGCATCAAGAAGACTGCGAACTTCGACTTCGGCACCGCGTTCCTTCCTGCGGTGGACGGAACTCCCGGTTGCCCCACCGGCGGCGCCGGGCTCGCCATCCCGTCCAAGATCTCCGATCAGCGTAAGAAGAACGCGCTCAAGTTCATCGACTTCATCACCAATGGTGAGAACACGGCGTACTTCTCGCAGAACGTCGGCTACATGCCGGTCCGCAAGTCGGCAACGTCGGAGCCGAGCATGAAGGCATTCCTCGACGCGAATCCGAACTCCCGTACCGCTGTGGATCAGCTTTCGCGTACGCGCTCGCAGGACTACGCACGCGTGTTCGTCCCGGGTGGCGATCAGATCATCGGCACCGGACTCGAGCAGATCGCTCTCCAGAAAGCCGACGTCGCATCGACATTCGCCGGCGTTGCCACCCAGTTGCAGCAGATCATCGACCGGCAGATCACCCCAAAGCTGCCGAAGTAGTAGGAGAGAACACTTATGGCCAACGTGCAATTCGCGGGAGTCACGCACCGCTACGAAGGAACCGATCGACCGGCAGTCGACCGTCTCGACCTCGACATCGCCGACGGTGAGTTCCTGGTACTCGTAGGGCCTTCCGGTTGCGGTAAGTCCACCAGCCTGCGAATGCTCGCCGGTCTCGAATCCGCGTCGGACGGCCGGATCGAGATCGGCGGCACGGACGTCACGCATCTCGCGCCGCGAGCACGTGACGTCGCCATGGTGTTTCAGAGTTACGCGCTGTACCCGAACATGACCGTCGAGCAGAACATGGGTTTTGCGCTCCAGAACGCGGGAGTGGGAAAGTCCGAACGGCGCGAGCGGGTACTCGAGGCCGCGCGGATGCTCGAACTCGAACCGCTGCTCGGACGTAAACCGGCCAAGCTGTCGGGCGGGCAACGTCAGCGAGTTGCCATGGGTAGAGCCATCGTTCGCCATCCCAAGGTGTTCTGCATGGACGAACCGCTCAGTAATCTGGACGCCAAACTGCGCGTCAGTACGCGGTCACAGATCGCTGCCTTACAGCGTCGTCTCGGCACCACGACGGTCTACGTCACCCACGATCAGGTCGAGGCGATGACGATGGGGGACCGGGTGGCGGTGATGCTGGACGGTCGTTTGCAGCAGGTGGCGAAGCCGCGGGAACTTTACGACAACCCCGTCAACACCTTTGTGGCCGCCTTCATCGGATCGCCCGGCATGAACCTGATCGAAGCGCCGGTCGAGGGTACCGTCGCAGTGCTCGGTGACCTGCGGATTCCGCTGCCCACCGGGGCGTCCGAGCGGGAGCGGGTCGTCGTGGGAGTGCGTCCCGAGTCGTGGGATCTGGTGGGAGCGTGGCGAAAGGGCTCGCTGGCCGTGGATGCCGACCTGCTTGAAGAGCTGGGCGCCGAATCGTTCGTCTATGCAAAGGGTGCCCCGGATTCGCAGTGGCAGAGCCGATCCGGCCGAATTGTCATTCGCGTCGATCGGAAGATGTCGGTGGCACCGGGGGAGTCGCTTCATCTGCTGCCCAAGGCCGGCGAGGTTTACTTCTTTTCCGCGGAGACCGGGGTACGTCTGTAGCGATACTGTGTGCGGCATGACCGTCGCACGTTCGCTCTTGCTGTTCGTACTCGCCGCGCTGCTCGAGATCGGGGGCGCGTGGTTGGTGTGGCAGGGAATTCGAGAGCACAAGGGCTGGATCTGGGTAGGGCTCGGCGTCATCTCGCTCGGTCTCTACGGTCTTGTCGCGACCATGCAACCCGATGCGAACTTCGGGCGCATCCTCGCCGCGTACGGCGGGATTTTCGTAGCGGGTTCACTGCTGTGGGCGGTGGTGATGGACGGATTCCGCCCGGATCGTTTCGACATCGTCGGTGCGCTGATCTGTCTGGTCGGCGTCGGGGTGATCATGTACGCCCGGTAGGGCCTTCGGCCCCGTGCGCGCTCAGGGAGTCCAGGGGGTCCTTAAGCGCGCACAGGGGCTTGTCCTTGCTACCAGATCTTCACACGCTTCTCCGGCTCCAAATACAGTGCGTCACCGGGCTTGACGTCGAACTCCTCGTGGAACGTGTCGAGGTTGCGGACGACGCCGTTGCACCGGAACTCCGGCGGCGAGTGCGGGTCGACGGCCAGACGGCGAAGCGCTTCGGCCTCACGGGCCTTCGTGCGCCATACCTGCGCCCACCCGAAGAACACGCGCTGCAGACCGGTGAGTCCGTCGATGACCGGAGGTTCGGTACCTTCGGTCGCGATCTTGTACGCCGCGATCGCGATCGACAGCCCGCCGAGATCGCCGATGTTCTCGCCGATCGTGAATTCACCGTTGACGTGGTGGCCCGGCAGTTCCTTGGGCTCGAACTCGTTGTACTGCTCGATGAGAGCCTTTGTGCGCTTGCCGAATTCGCTACGATCCTCGTCGGTCCACCAGTCGACCATGTTGCCGTCGCCGTCGTACTTGGCGCCCTGATCGTCGAAGCCGTGCCCGATCTCGTGGCCGATGACGGCACCGATGCCGCCGTAGTTGGCGGCGTCGTCGGCTGCGGCGTCGAAGAACGGCGGCTGGAGAATGGCTGCGGGGAACACGATTTCGTTCATGCCCGGGTTGTAGTACGCGTTGACGGTCTGCGGCGTCATGAACCACTCGTCACGGTCCACGGGGCCACCCAGCTTGGCCAGGTCACGGTCGTACTCGGCGGCGTATCCACGACGGTAGTTGCCCACCAGGTCGGTAGCCGAGATATCGAGACCGGCGTAGTCGCGCCACTTGTCGGGGTAACCGATCTTCGGGGTGAACTTCTCGAGCTTGGCCAACGCGGCCTCACGAGTCTGCGGGCTCATCCACTCGAGGTCGGAGATGTTGCGGCGGTACGCCTCCTGTAGGTTGGCGACCAGTTCCAGCATGCGGGTCTTCGCCTCAGCGGGGAAGTGACGGTCGACGTAGAGCTTGCCGACGGCCTCGCCGAGCAGATCTTGCACCAGGCTGACTCCGCGCTTCCAGCGCTCACGGTTCTCTTCGGTACCCGAGAGCGTGGTTCCGTAGAAAGCGAAGGTCTCGTCGACCAGCGCCGAATGCAGGTAGGGGGAGCGAGCGTGCAGCACCTTCCACGCTGCCCATGCCTTCCAGTCGTCGAGTGACTCCGACGCCCAGAGTGCGGTGAAGGTGTGCAGGAAATCGGGCTGACGAACCACGATCTCGGCGAACTTCTCCGAATCGGCGCCGAGACCGGACAACCATGCCGCCCAGTCCAAACCGGGGTTCTGCTCGGTCAGTTCCTCGAAGCCCACGAGGTTGTAACTCAGATCTGCGTCACGACGCTTGACGACGTCCCAATGCCCGGCCGCGATCTTCTTCTCGAGGTCGAACACACGCTGTGCGTCGTAGCCGACGCCGGCGAGGGTGAACATCTTGTCGATGTGCGCGACGTACTTCTCGCGGATCTCCGCGTAGTTGTCCTCGCGGTAGTACGACTCGTCGGGCAGGCTGATTCCCGACTGGCTGAAGTGGATCAGGTACCGCTCCGAATTCTTGGCATCGGTGTCGACGTAATGCGAGATGGCACCGCCGACGCCGACGCGCTGGTGGCGTCCGATCACGGTGGCCAACGACGACCGGTCCGGCGCATCGGCGACGGCGTCGAGCTCGTCGTCGATGGGGCTGAGGCCCGCGGCCTCCACGGCGTCGGCGTCCATGAAGCTCGAGTACAGGTCGCCGATGCGCTGTGCATCGGTACCGGCGGCAGAGTTGGACTCCGCGGCTTCGGTGATGATGGTCTGTACGTCTTCTTCGGCCTTGTCGTAGAGCGTCCGGAAGGCCCCGTCGACTGCGCGGTCTGCCGGAATCTCGTATTCGGCGAGCCATTTTCCGTTGACGTGGACGAACAGATCGTCCTGCGCCCGTGTGTCGCCGTCGAGGTGGGTGAGGTCGATGCCTGAGCGATGAGCCGTGGTCATTTCTCCATCCTTACACGATCATGACGAACTGCTCGGTGTGTGCGTGATCGCTCCACACCCCAGTTCATCTCTTGTGCTGGGCAACGTCGGTACCGCATGGCACGATCGAATACGTGACCAGCAGACCTGCCGCAGATCCGCACCTGCAGGACCTCGCGCGACTACGACGCGTGCGTGACCGTATCGACCGGGAGTACGCGCGGCCTCTGGACGTGGAGGCGCTCGCGCGGGGAGTGAACATGTCTGCGGGGCATCTCAGTCGCCAATTCCGTCAGGCGTACGGCGAACCGCCGTACGCATACCTGATGACCAGGCGAATCGAGCGCGCAATGGCGTTACTGCGCCGCGGGGACCTCAGTGTCACGGACGTCTGCTTCGAAGTCGGCTGCAGCTCTCTCGGCACTTTCAGCAGTAAGTTCACCGAATTGGTAGGGGTCCCGCCCAGCGTCTATCGGCGCGAGGCCGAGCAGTCGACGGCCGGAATGCCGTCCTGCGTGTCCAAACAAGTCACCAGACCGATCAGGAATCGAGAAGCGCAGAACCCACAACCGCAATTAACGTGATCGCCATGGACATCACCATTCACTCGAGTTTCCTTCCGCAGGACGACCCTGACGCCGCCCTGAACTTCTACCGCGACACCCTCGGCTTCGAGGTGCGCAACGACGTCGGCTACGACGGGATGCGTTGGATCACGGTGGGGCCGCCCGGCCAGCCCGGCACCTCCATCGTGTTGCATCCGCCGGCCGTCGATCCCGGAATCACCGACGACGAGCGCCGCACCATCATCGAGATGATGGCCAAGGGCACGTACGGCGGACTTCTTCTGGCCACCAAAGATCTGGACGATACGTTCGAGCGGCTTCAGGCCGGCGACATCGACGTCGTCCAGGAACCGACCGAGCAGCCGTACGGCGTTCGCGATTGCGCCGTCCGCGACCCAGCGGGAAACCTGATCCGTATTCAAGAACTGCGCTGAGACCGTCAACTGCGCTGAGACCGTCAACTGCGCTGAGACCGTCGGCGATCGACTGACAGATGGAGACACGATGACTGCCCTGCACACTGCAGACAGCCACGATTTGATCCGCGTGCAAGGCGCGCGGGTGAACAATCTCGAAGACATCAGCGTCGAGATCCCGAAGCGGAGGCTGACGGTATTCACCGGCGTCTCCGGTTCGGGAAAGAGCTCGCTGGTGTTCAGTACGATCGCCGCGGAATCGCAGCGGATGATCAACGAGACCTACAGCGCTTTCGTTCAAGGATTCATGCCGACGCTCGCGCGGCCGGACGTCGATGTTCTCGACGGCCTGACCACCGCGATCATCGTCGATCAACAGCGGATGGGCGTCGACCCGCGCTCGACAGTCGGAACCGCCACCGACGCCAACGCGATGCTCCGCATCTTGTTCAGCCGTCTCGGAAAGCCTCACATCGGTTCACCTCAGGCGTTTTCGTTCAACGTGGCGTCGATCTCCGGAGCAGGCGCGGTCACGATGGAACGCGGCGGACGTCAGACGAAAGAGCGTCGTAGCTTCAAGATCACCGGCGGCATGTGTCCGCGATGTGAGGGACGAGGGGCGGTCAACGATTTCGATCTGACCGCGTTGTACGACGACACCAAGTCGCTCAACGAGAGTGCGATCACGGTCCCCGGCTACAGCATGGAGGGTTGGTACGGCCGGATCTACCGCGGCTGCGGTTTCTTCGATCCCGACAAGCCGATCAAGAAGTACACCAAGAAGGAACTGAACGATCTGCTCTACAAAGAGCCGACCAAGATCAAGGTCGAAGGCATCAACCTGACGTACACGGGTCTGATTCCGCAGATTCAGAAGTCGTTCCTCGCCAAGGACGTCGACGCGATGCAGCCCCACATCCGGGCATTCGTCGAGCGGGCGATCACGTTCACCACCTGCCCTGAATGTGACGGGACGCGACTGAGCGAGGGCGCGCGGTCGTCGAAGATCAAGGGCGTCAACATCGCCGACGCCTGCTCGATGCAGATCAGCGATCTCGCGGAATGGGTCAGCGGTCTGAAGGAACCATCGGTCGCGCCTTTGCTCACGACGCTCGGCGAAACGCTCGACTCCTTCGTGGAGATCGGACTCGGCTACCTCAGCCTCGACCGTCCGTCGGGAACGCTGTCCGGTGGTGAAGCTCAGCGCACCAAGATGATTCGGCACCTGGGTTCCTCGCTCACCGACATCACGTATGTATTCGACGAGCCCACTACCGGCCTGCATCCGCACGACATCGCGAGGATGAACGATCTTCTGCTGCGCCTGCGGGACAAGGGCAACACCGTGCTCGTTGTCGAGCACAAGCCGGAGACGATCGTGATCGCCGATCACATCGTCGACCTCGGGCCAGGCGCGGGTAGCGCCGGTGGAAACGTCTGCTTCGAGGGCACAGTCGATGGCTTGCGAGCCAGCGATACGGTCACCGGGCGTCACTTCGACGACCGGGCCGCCCTCAAGGAGACCGTGCGGGAGTCCACCGGAGCAATCGAGATTCGTGGAGCGAACTCACACAACCTCCAAGATGTAGATGTCGACGTACCGCTCGGTGTACTGGTCGTGGTGACTGGTGTGGCCGGATCGGGTAAGAGTTCGCTGATCCACGGCTCGCTCGCGAAACGCGAGGACGTGGTGTCGGTCGATCAGAGTGCGATCCGCGGCTCGCGTCGGAGCAACCCGGCAACGTATACCGGGCTGCTCGACCCGATCCGCAAGGCATTCGCGAAGGCCAACGGCGTGAAGCCGGCGCTCTTCAGTGCCAACTCCGAAGGTGCCTGCCCGACGTGCAACGGCAACGGCGTCATCTACAGCGACCTGGCGATGATGGCCGGCGTTGCCACTCTCTGCGAGGAGTGCGAAGGCAAGCGCTTCCAGGCGGAAGTTCTCGAATACAAATTCGGTGGCAAGGACATCAACGAGGTTCTCACGATGTCGGTGGCCGAGGCCGAGGAGTTCTTCGGCGACGGTGAGGCCAAGACGCTCGCTGCGCACAAGATCCTCGTACGACTGGTCGACGTTGGGCTCGGGTACCTCACGATCGGCCAGCCGCTGACGACGCTGTCCGGCGGTGAACGACAGCGAATCAAGCTGGCTACGCACCTCGGCGAGAAGGGTGGCGTGTACGTCCTCGACGAGCCGACCACCGGACTGCACCTGGCCGACGTCGAGCAGTTGCTCGGCCTGCTCGATCGACTCGTCGATTCCGGTAAGTCCGTCATCGTCATCGAGCACCACCAGGCCGTGATGGCGCACGCCGACTGGATCATCGACCTCGGCCCTGGAGCCGGTCACGACGGCGGTCGGATCGTCTTCGAAGGCACTCCCGAGGAGCTCGTCGCCGACGGCTCCACCCTCACCGGAAAGCACCTCGCGGCATACGTCGGCGGCTGACCTGGCTCCTACCTCAGGCGTCGATACCCAGGTTGATGACGGCGAGGTAGGAACCGTCCGACTGCTTCTCGACGGTCATGAGGCCGGTGTCGTCGTAGATACCGTCACTGGCGTTGTTCGTGTTGTTCTCACGACCGGTGTGCTCGCTGTACGGGGACTGCAAGTACACCTCGTCGAGAAGGGTCTCGTCGAAGAAGGTCTGCGACGTGAGGACCGTCTTCTTGTCGATGTGAACCTTGACGTGGATGTGGGTGGTGCGGCCCATGTACCAGCCGGGGAAGATCGTTGTGAACTGTGCGATGCCGTTTGCATCGGTGGTCTGGGCACCGCGCAGGTAGGTGCCGTCGTCGGTGGTGGTGGCTTCGGTGTCGCCGACGCTGTACGAACCGTCGGAGGTCTCTCCGGAACCGCCCATACCGCCGCCCATTCCTCCGGGTGCACCTGACGGAGGTTCACCCATCCCGCCGGCCGGGGGAGTTCCGCCGCCACCGCCGCCGCCGTTGGCGCTCAGCGAACCGGATTCGAAGCCGGAGTACACGCCGCCGGCGTCGCAGTGCCAGATCTCGACGACGGCGTTACTGACCGCGCCGATGCTGCCGTCGACGTTGCACTGGCTGTTGTCCTGCACGCGCATTGCCACCTGCAGTGTGGTGCCCGGACGGTCTTCGCGGATGTCGCCGCGAATGGAGTCGACGTCGAACCAGTAGGGGCCCTGTGTCTCTTCCTTGCTCATGACGCACTGCGGTGCTTTGGCCAGAAGTGCGGTGACGGCATCGCCGGACGTGGCCGCTGCGGAAGCGCCGGAAGTGGTTGTCGTCGATGCAGCCGCGGCCGAAGTCGTCGTGGCGGTGCCACTGTTACCGGAACAGGCTGCGATGAGCCCGCCGAGACTGATGGTTCCGCCGAGAGCGAGGGCCCGTCGACGGCTCACGCGTAGCCTGCTCGCTTCGATGTCTTTGTTCACGCCGCTGTACCTCCATTGTGTGGGCTGTTGTCTCAATGGTGGACGGGCGACCTGGTGCGGAACTGGTTATCCGCTGTGAACTTGCTGGGAGAGCATCTGGATGCTCGAGGTGGCCCGTACGTAGACCTGCCCGCCGGCGTCGACGATGCGAGTTTCGATCAGCGCGAGCCTGCGCCCGGCGCGAATCACGGAGGCTTCGGCGCGCAAGACCGGCCCACCGATGTCGGGTGATCGCAGGAAGTCGATCTTGTGGTCGAGGACGCGATAGTCCTGATCGGCGCTGGTCAGGGTCTGTGCTGCCAGTCCCGTAATGGCGTCGACTGCCGAGATGAGGACACCACCCTGCACGGCGCCCAGCGGGTTGGCCATCCAGGCCACGGGTGAGAACTCACCGACGACGGAACCTGGCGTCACGTCGACGACAGCAAGATCGAGTAGCCCGGCGAGCGGTCCGCGTTCGAGTTTGCCGCCTCGGATACCTTCGACGACGTCGGACCCCGACAACCCACTCAGGTTGCTCGTTTTCTCCGGCGTCGGGACCGGTAGCGGCGCACCGTCCACGTAGTCGTCGATTCCGACGACGGGTGGACGCGAGACCACCATTGCGCGGCCGGCCATGACGGCCAGGAGGGTGCCGTTCTCGTCGCGAAGTTGACCGGACGCGAGCCCGACGCCGTCGTCGAGATGCACGAGCGTGCCGGTGGCGCCGACGTCTGCGAGAGCGGGAATGTCGGCGCCCGCGCTGACCGTGACCTGCGCGAGCACGGATTGATGGCCCGAGGTCAGCCCCGAGTACACCGCGCCGCCCATGGCACCGTCGATCATGACGCCGATGGAACCGAGCACCGTCTTGCCACGGTGATCGTGGAAGCGCGGGCCGACTGCCTGCGCGAAGGCCAAGTCGCCCGGCACGACCGATACGGCGCGCACACCCATCAAGGTGTTGAGGGGGTCAAGTTGCGTGACGGGTGCGGCGGAGTTGTCGATGCTCATCCGTCGAGTATCTCCAGCGCACCCAGTCCTGCCGAGACCGGGTCTCAACCACCGATACGTGAATGCATCTCCCAGACGAGGACTTCCGCCCCGGCGTCGGAGGTCAGTTGCTGCCCACCCGAATCGCTCAACCGGACGGCATCACCCTCGTACAGTGTGCCGACGCCCTCCATCTCGGCAGTGCCCTGCGCAACGAAGACGTGCAGGAACGGTGCGCTGGGAAGATTCACGGAGGTGCCGGGCAGAATCCGCGCGACGTGCATGGCGGCGTTCTTGTTGTTGATGCGAATCGCCGAATGATCCTTGTAGCGCTCCATTCCGGAGGCCACCGGGATCAGACCGCCGCGCAGCAGTTCGTCGTCGATCTCGAGTTGTTCATAGCCGGGAGTCAGTCCACCTTCGTCGGGTACCACCCACATCTGGATGAAATGCACGGGGTCGGAATGCTGTTCGCCGCCAATACGCCACGAATCGTTCTTCTCACTGTGCATGATTCCGGTGCCGGCGCTCATGCGCTGGGCGAGGCCTGGATAGATGACGCCGGTGTGGCCGATGGAATCCTGGTGCACGAGCGAACCGCGAAGCACCCAGGTCACGATTTCCATGTCCTTGTGCGGATGGGTATCGAAACCGGTTCCCGCCAGTACGGTGTCGTCGTTGTTGACGAGCAGCAATCCGTGATGAGTGTTGTCCGGATCGTAATGCTGTCCGAACGAGAACGAATGTTTCGAATCCAGCCAGGAGACGCGGGATTTCAAGCGATCACCGGAGCGGTGCACATCGATGTGCGGTGTCGTCCGTGGGGCCTGTGCTCGACCAGATGCCATGGCTCCTCCTTCTGTGCCACCGGGATCCATCACTACCGGATCCACCACTACCGGCATCCACCCTACGACGAACCTGCTGTGTAGTCCGAACATTGGGCGTACTCGGTGGTGTCGTCAGTTCGTCGACGCGTGCATCTCCCACACGAGTATCTCCGCATCGTCGATTCCCTCGACTCGTTGACCGCCAGTGTCCTTGAGTCGCAACGAATCTCCTGGTCCCAGCAATCCGACTCCCTCGACGTCGACAGTGCCGCTGGCGATGAACCCGTGCACGTACGGCGCATCCGGAAGAGATACCGACCCGCCGGTCTCGAGGCGAGCAACATGTAGTGCCGCATGTTTGTTGTGCAGGCCGATGGCGCTGTGACCGCGATGCGCAGGCATCCCCGATGCCAGGGTGATCAGGCCACCGCCGTCGAGTTCGGAGTTGATGTCGAGTTCCTGATAGCTCGGGGTCACTCCGGATTCGTCCGGCGGTATCCACATCTGAACGACGTGAACGGGTTCGGTGACGCGTGAGCCGTCGGCCCGGAAGCGATCGTTGCGCTCGGAGTGCAGGATTCCGGTACCGGCGCTCATTCTCTGCGCGAGTCCGCGATGGATGACGCCGGAGTGCCCAGCGGAATCCTGGTGAACCAGAGATCCGCTGAGCACCCACGTCACGATCTCGGTATCGCGGTGCTGATGAGTGTCGAAACCGGAGCCGGCTTCGATGATGTCGTCGTTGTTCACCAACAGAAGTCCGTGCGCGTACGCGGCGTGATCGAAGTTTCCGGCGAAGGGGAAACTGTGACGCGCGGTGAGCCAGCCGTAGTTGAGGTGCGCACGTTCGGCTGCTCGTTGGACGACCACCGACGACATGTCAGCTCAGCTTTTCGTGTGCTGCCGGGATGGATCCGAGGCGTCCGGCCTGGAAGTCCTCGAAGGCCTGCATGACCTCGGACTTGGTGTTCATGACGAACGGCCCGGCCATCGCGATGGGCTCACGAATCGGTTTGCCACCGAGGATGAATACCTCGAGGGATTCGGTCCGCGAATCCTGGCGATCGGAAGCGGCGACGGTGATGGAGTCACCGCGTCCGAAGACAGCCGTCTGCCCTACTCGAATGGGTCGACGCTCGGCTCCGACCGTTCCTTCGCCGGCGAGCACGTAGACGATGGCGTTGAACTCGGGGTTCCAGGGCAGAGTCAGGCTCGCACCCGGGGCAATAGTGGTGTGGGAGAGCGCGATGGGTGTGTACGTCGATCCGGGTCCGGCGTGGCCGGCGATGTCTCCGGCGATGACGCGCACCAAGGCTCCGCCGTCCGGCGAGGAAAGCAGGGCCACCTTGTTGCCCGTGATGTCCTGGTACCGCGGAGATGCCATCTTGTTGTCGCGAGGCAGGTTGACCCACAGTTGGACGCCGTGGAACAGGCCGCCGCTGAGGACGAGGTGCTCCGGCGGAGTTTCGATGTGAAGGATGCCGCCACCCGCGGTCATCCACTGGGTGTCGCCGCCGCCGATTACACCGCCGCCACCGTTGGAGTCCTGGTGCTCCATGATGCCGTCGATCATGTAGGTGACGGTTTCGAAGCCGCGGTGCGGGTGCCACGGAGTGCCCTTGGGCTCTCCGGGTGCGTAGTTGACTTCGCCCATCTGGTCCATGTGGATGAACGGGTCGAGGGCGGAGAGGTCGATGCCGGCGAACGCGCGGTGGACGGGAAAGCCTTCACCTTCGTATCCGACCGGTGCGGTGGTGATGCTCTTGACGGGGCGGTCGACTGCTGACTCTGCCGGCTCGTCGAGGCGGGGCAGGGCCAAGATGTTCTCGACTGTCACAGCAGGCATGTCGTACTCCTTGTATCCGTGAAGCTGATGTCAGGTAGTTGATTGTTCAACTATCTCATTCGGAGTCAACAAAGTCGAGCCCCGGGTATTCCCGGGGCTCGACTGGTGTTCGGATCAGCCTGTTGTCTGGATCAGCGCAACATGCTGCCGAGGGTTTTTGCCGCTGCCATGACCTCGGCGCCCAGGGCTGCTTGATCCTCGGAGTCGAACACGGAGATTCCGAGGCTGGAGATGGCGTCGCGGCGTCTGCCGGGGATGACTGCCGAGATTCCCAGGACGGACGGGATGACCTCCCCGACGGTCACTGCGTAACCCCGTGCGCGGGCCGCCGTCACTTCCTCTCGTTCCCCGCTCACCGGTGGGAGTGAGGCAAGAATGGAAAGCCCGGCGGAGCCGCGGTCGATCGGATCAACCTGCCCTGGATGAAACGCGACGTGAACCTTGGCGCTGCGCGGTTCGACCACCATCAGTGCGCGCACTTCGGTGTCGCTCTCGCGGACCACCAGGTGTGCTGTCGCCTCGGTGGCCTCGGCAAGTTCTTGAAGTATCGGGCGGGCCAGGGTTCGTAAATCCTGTTCCACCGGTTCGGCGAGGGTGACCAGTCCGGCGCCGAGAGTGACGCGCTTGAAGGAGTCTTTGCGGCACAGGTGATGAGCCTCGAGCGTGCGGATCAACCGATGTGCGACAGTCCGGTGGACTCCCACTCCGTCGGCAATGTCCGTGACTGACAAACCGTGCGGATAGGACGTCAGGAGTTCCAAGATCTCGAGTCCGTGGTGCAGCGTTTTCGACATGCTCGAGTCCACTTGAACTGCGCTTTTGCGCGGTCGGTGTTCCTCGCTCAGCTCTGACATCAAATCCCTTTCTTGACGTTTGTGAGGTATGCCACCTACGCTTTGAACATATCGCACAGTGTGTGCGATTATCGCACACTTTACGGAGCTGCACAACCTTCGGGTGGATGCAGCGCAGCGTGTTCGGAGAGAACCTTCATGAGCAACTATCGCGTCGTGGCAACGGAGGATGTTGTCGCAATCCAACAGCTGTACGGCCACCAGAGTCATTGCATAGACTCTGGGCGCCAGCAGGATTGGGCGCAGACATTCACGGCCAACGGTGAATTTCATTCACCCAGTTATCCGGAACCCGTGGTCGGTTTCGGCGACCTTGCAGCGTTTGCTGCTCGCTTTTACGCTGCTGCGGAAGCCGTCGACGAGGTGCATCGGCACGTTCTGACCAATCTCGTAGTCGAGGCGGTGGACGAGAGTGCTCTCGCAGTGCGCGGGTACCTGCAGATAGTTGCCACCGCTCGCGGCGGCGAATCGCGACTGGTGCGGATGACGACTGTCGATGACCGCGTGGTTCGGGTCGGTGAGGAATGGAAGATCGCCCGCCGCACCGTCTCCCGAGACGACGCACCTCGAGTGTCCGAACAAGGCTGAAGTACCGAAAAGTTTCTTGCACAACAATATTCAGTAGGAGAAGTACATCATGACCGAAAGCTCTGACCAGACGAACCCGGGCCGCACCGTTGTGACGCAGATGTCGGCGGTGTACCCGGAGTTGGCAGGCAAGGTCGCAGTGGTGACCGGCGCGGCTCAGGGTATGGGTGCGACCTTCGCCGAAGGGCTGGCAACACGCGGCGTACATGTCGTCGGCGCCGACATCAACGAAGAGCAGATGCTCGCCACGGCCGCACGAATCAATACGGACCTGGAATCGAATGCACTGGCGGACAAGCCGGGTCGCGTCGTCGGAGCTCGGGTCGACGTCACCAAGCCGGACGAGCACGAACTGCTTGTGCAGTTGGCGTTGAAGGAGTTCGGCCGGGTCGATTTCTGGATCAACAATGCGGGTATCTTCCCGTTCGCGCTGGCCGAGGAGATTACCCCGGAGCAGATCGGCGCAACGCTGAGTGTCAATGTCGAAGGAGTGCTCTACGGTGCTCAGGCTGCGGCACGCCACCTCGGTCCCGGCGGCGCCATCGTCAACATGTCCTCGGTATCTGCGCTGCGTGTGCGGAAGGGGCGAGGCGCTTACTGCACGTCGAAAGCTGCCGTCGCGCACCTCACGGAGTCTCTCGCAGTGGAGTTCGGGGACAAGGGTATTCGGGTCAACTCCATTGCGCCCGGCTACATCGACACGGCGATGACGAAGTGGGTTCAAGAAGATCCGATCGCGCTCGCGAACGCACTCGACGCGGTGCCGCTGCATCGTCTGGGCTCGCCCGAAGAGGTCTTCGGCCCGCTGCTGTTCCTGCTCTCGGACAGCGCGCGCTACGTCACCGGGCACAGCATTGCGGTGGACGGTGGTTCGCGGCATGTCTGAGTCCACGAAATATCCCGGCGTCGTTCTCGTTACCGGCGGTGCTGCCGGGATGGGAGCGCATCACGCGCGCACTCTCGCCGCGCGCGGTTCGCATGTCTGCATTGCCGATGTTTCGGATTCATCCGGCGTGGTCGACGACATTGTCTCCGCCGGCGGATCGGCGTCCGCTCATCTTCTAGACGTCACCGATGCCGAGGCCTGGGACCGGGTTGTCGACGAAATTCGCACCACCCGTGGGGAACTCGGGGGACTGGTCAACAACGCCGGCATCTCGCGTCGGCTCGAATTCATGGACACCCCGAACGACATCTGGGAACTGACCATGAAGATCAACCTCTTCGGTCCGTTCTACGGTATGAAGGCGGTGGCGCCGCTGATGCGCGAGAGTGGTGGCGGATCGATCGTCAACATCTCGTCCATCGCCGGTCAGATCGGATACTTCTCTCCGGCTTACTCGTCGAGTAAGTGGGGTTTGACCGGTCTGTCGAAGTCGGCCGCGGGCAACTTCGCGCAGTGGGGGATTCGCGTCAACTCTGTGCACCCGGGACTGGTCGGTACGGCGCTGCTCGGCGGCGCAAACGACTTCGTCGCCGCGTCACTGAAGTCGGTTCCCTTCGGACGCATGGGAACTCTCGACGAGATCACCGAAGCAGTGCTGTTCCTGCTCTCGAACAGTTCGACCTACACCACCGGTACGGAGCTCACCGTCGACGGCGGGTTGGTGTCGAACGGTCTTTACCACCGCATCATCGCGGAGACTGGAGAACTTTCATGACCGAGCACTGGGACGTCGTTGTCATCGGTGGCGGCGGAGCAGGCCTCGCGGCTGCGGTGTCCGCGGCAGAAGAAGGTGCATCCGTTCTGCTGTTCGAGTCCGAAACCGAACTCGGTGGTTCCACTGCGCTCTCGGCCGGAATCTTCACGGCCGCCGGAACAAGCGTGCAGGCCGGACTCGGCGTCGACGACTCGGCGGAGAAGTTCTTCCAGCACTACATGGACCTCAACCAGTGGATGCTCTCACCCGGATTGATTCGTGCGTTCTGCGAAAACGCGGGTCCGACACTGGAATGGCTCATCGGACTCGGCGTCGAGATTCCGGCGGCGATCTCGGGTAACGCTCACCAACCGGGACTCGCCCAGGCCGGCGTCGAGGACGTCTGGCGCGGCCATGTGCCCAAGGATCAGGGATACGGACTGATTCAGGTGCTGGACAAGGCTCGTCGTAAGCACGGGATCGAGGTCATCTTCGGAACACGGGTGCAGAAGCTGATCGAGGAAGACGGTCGGGTTGTCGGTGTTGTCGCCGACGACATCGAGGTACATGCGGGCGCCGTCGTTGTTGCTTCCGGTGGATTCGCGCAAGATCCGGGCTTGGTGGCGCGCCACTTCCCGGACGCGAACAAGGCCGGAGACGCCTTGTTCGTCGTCGCAGCCGAGGGGAGTCGCGGAGACCATCTTCGTTTTGCCGAAAACCTCGGTGCTTCCGTGGCGGGCGACGGCTGGGGTCTGATGCTGCCCACGGTCTACTTCCAGCGATTCCATCACTGGCAGGCCGGTTTTCCGCCGAAGTCGCGGATCTACGTCAACCAGGACGGCCGTCGATTCATGGACGAGGACAGCTCGTACGCCGTCTCGACCGGCATCATCGACCATCAGGGTGGATACGGTTGGATGATCTTCGACGAGAACGCTCGCGTGAATCTGGCTCCGGGATATGCGGATTGGAATCCCGAACGCATCGAGGAAGAAGTTGCCGCCGGTGGCACGATTCGCGCGGATACGATCGAAGACCTCGCAGTGGCTACGGGTGTTCCGGTTGCGACGTTGACGCAAACCCTGCGTCGATGGAACGACCAACTGCCCAGCGGTCACGACGACGACTTCCTCCGTCATCGCACGCTGCGAAACAAGGGTGCCGTCGGCAACCCGGATCCTATTGCGACAGCACCGTTCTATGCCGCGAAAATCCTTCCGGCGGAGCTCGTATGCACGCATGCGGGAATGGAAATCAACACCGATGCGGCCGTGCTCGGCAGCACCGGAGTACCTATCGAGGGTCTGTACGCGGCCGGTGAGGCCGGCGCCGGAATCCTCGGACTGAGATACGTGGGCGGCGGCAATGCAGTTGCCAACGCTTTGACCATGGGCCGCGTAGCGGGACGTAATGCGGCGAATTACACCAGGACCAGCGCTGAGAGCGCACCGGTCCATTCCATCGCGCACTCCTGACGTCCGACGTCTGCGCGGCACCGAATCCAGTCAGTATCCAATCCAGGCAGGGAACAACATGTCAGAGAATGAGACCATGGCGAGAGCCGAATCCACCGAGGGCAGCAGCGTGGCAACCGAACGACAGTCGACGACGAAGGTAATTCGCGCGGCCATCGTCGGTACCGTCGTCGAGTACTACGACTTCGGTATCTACGGATACATGGCCACGACAATCGCCGCGCTGTTCTTCGTTTCCCACGACCCGAACGCAGCACTGCTCGGTACCTTTGCAGCATTTGCCGTGGCCTTCTTCCTACGCGTACCCGGCGGAATCTTCTTCGGCCACATCGGCGACAAGTACGGCCGAAAGAATGCTCTCTCCTGGACCATCCTTCTGATGGTTCTGGCGACAGCAGGCATGGGCTTGCTGCCGACGTACGCCACGTTGGGTGTGTGGGCCACGTCCATCCTCGTTCTGGCTCGTTGCCTGCAGGGCTTCGCGGCCGGCGGTGAACTCGGCGGTGCCAACGCTTTTGTCTCCGAGTCCGCTCCCAAGCGGTGGCGAGCGACGCAGACGTCGATGGTCAATACCGGCACCTACCTGGGTTCGCTGGCTGCTTCGCTCATGGCCCTCGGCCTGACGTCGGTATTCTCGCAAGAGCAGATCCTCGAGTGGGCTTGGCGTATCCCGTTCCTGCTCAGCCTGCTGATCGGCGGCATCGGTATCTGGATCCGTAGCCAGATGGAAGACACTCCTCAGTTCGAGGAGCTGCAGGACAAGGGTGAGACCAAGAAGCTTCCCATCCGTGAGCTGCTCAGTACCTCCGGCGGCAGCGTCGTCAAGATCATCCTGTTGGGCGCACTCATCACCGGTGGCTACTACATCGCCTCGGTGTATGCCGCGACGTACCTGCAGACCACCGGCGGTCACTCGTCGCGCGTTGCCTTCCTTTCCACCTCTCTTGCACTGGTTCTCGGCGTCATCACGTTGCCGATCTCGGGATACATGGCAGACAAGTACGGGCGTCGGCCGGTGCTGTTCGCTGGTAGTGCCGCCGCGGTGGTTCTCGGAATCCCGATGTTCATGATGATGGCCGGTTCTGGTATCTGGCAGGCGGTTGTCGGTCAGTCGGTGCTCTTCATCTGCGTTTCCGTTGTCAACGGTGCTTCGTACGTGACCTATGTCGAAATGCTGAAAGCATCTGTGCGGTACAGCGGTCTGGCCTTGGGCAACAACGTCACCAACATGTTCCTCGGTGGCACCGCGCCCTTCATCGCCACCTATCTCATCAGCTTGACCGGTAACTCTCTCGCCCCGGCCGGATACTTCGTGTTCTGTGCCGTGATCACCCTCGTCACGGTCTTCTTCATCAAGGAGACCAAGGGCGTTGAACTGCAGGTTGATTGATCACCTCGGGAGAACAGGAGACGTGTTGTGTCCCTCGCTGACAAGCAAGAAATCACCGAAGTTCTGTATCGCTACGCTCGGGCCGTCGATCGGAAAGATTTCGACAGCGTAGCTCTCTGCTACTTCGACGACGCGATAGACAACCACGGTGGTTACATCGGAACCGTCGACGGGCTCATCGAAGACATGAAGCTCAGGCACAAGACGATCGACTCTTCGATTCACTGCATTTCCAACATACTGATCGACGTCAACGGCGATGTCGCTCAGTGTGAGTCGTACTGTTTGTGTTTTCTGCGGCAGGAGCGTTCCGGTACGGATTCGGTGCAGACGCTTGCCACGATCAAGTGCCGTTACGTCGACAGGTTCGAAAGGCGCGGTGGTGAGTGGCGAATCGCCGATCGGATCGTCGTGTTCGACGAATCCCGTGAAGACATGATCGAGAACATCCTGCCCACTGACTGGGTGACGCAACGTCGATCCTTCGACGATCCGGTGTACACCAGGACGCCTTGACCAGTAGTGCAGACGAAAGGCCTTCACACACGATGTGTGTGAAGGCCTTTCGCCTGTTCGTTGGTCGTGTCAGCCCACTGCGTCCGGTGCGGCGACCTCGGTCAAACGGCCGTCCGAGAGCCTGAGCCAGCGTTCGACCTTGACCTCGGCCAGGAATCTCTCGTCGTGGCTAACCACCACGAACGCGCCCTGATATGCATTCAGGGCACTTTCGAGTTGAGCAACGCTCACCAAGTCGAGGTTGTTGGTCGGCTCGTCGAGAAGAAGCAATTGCGGGGCCGGATCGGCGAAGAGAACGCATGCCAAGGTAGCCCGCAGTCGTTCACCGCCCGAGAGTGCAGCGACGGGTAGGTGAGCACCCGCACCCCGAAAGAGGAAGCGCGCCAGGATGTTCATGCGTTCCGGTGCCGGAAGGCCTGGAGCAGACAATGCAAAGTTCTCGGCGACGGTGCGTGCGGGGTCGAGTAGGTCGAGCCTCTGCGACAGATATGCCACCCGGCCGTCGGCTCGCTTGACCTCACCGGAAGTCGGCGCAACATCCCCGTTGACGATGCGAAGTAGCGTCGACTTTCCGACGCCGTTCGGCCCGGTCAACGCGATACGCTCCGGTCCTCGAATGGCCAGGTCAATGCCGGGGTCGGCGAAGATCTCACGATCGCCGAACGCGAATTGCATTCGCTCACCAAGGAACACCATGCGTCCGGCGGGTACGTGAGTGCCTGGCAGTTCGAGCGAAATCGTCTGGTCGTCTCGAAGAGCGCGGCCCGCTCTGTCGAGTCGGTCCTTTGCCGCGTCGACCCGGGCGAGGTGTGTCTCGTTCGCCTTGCCGGCCGACTCCTGAGCATTGCGCTTCATGGTCCCCGCAAAGATCTTGGGCAAGCCCGCGTTCCCGAGATTGCGGGCAGCGTTACTTGCGCGTCGTGAAGCGCGTTCTCGGGCCTGCTGCAGTTCGCGCTTCTCGCGTTTGACGTCCTGCTCGGCGTTGCGGATGTTCTTCTCCGCCACCTCGCGAGCCGAGCGTGCCGCAGCTTCGTAGTCGGTGAAATTGCCACCGTAGAAGCTGATCTCGCCGCTGTGAAGTTCGGCGATGCGGTCCATGCGGTCGAGTAGTCCTCGATCATGGCTGACTACCAACAGACAGCCACTCCAGTCGTCGAGAACGTCGTAAAGTCTGCGGCGCGCGTCAAGGTCGAGATTGTTGGTGGGTTCGTCGAGGAGAAGGACATCGGGGCGTCGCAGGAGTTGAGCTACCAGTCCGAGCGAGACGACCTGCCCGCCGCTCAGAGTGTCGAGACGACGATCGAACGTCATGTCGGCCAAACCGAGTCGGCCGAGTTGGGCTCGGGTCCGCTCTTCGACGTCCCAGTCGGACCCGATTGTCGTGAAGTGTTCTTCTCGTGTGTCTCCGGATTCGACAGCGTCCAGCGCAGCGAGCGTCGGGGCGATGCCCAAGACCTCGGCAACGGTCAGATCGCCCGTCAGTGGAAGGTCTTGCGGAAGGTATCCGAGAACGCCGTCGACGGACACACTGCCGGCGCGTGGGCGGAGTTGACCGGCGATCAATCTGAGCAGAGTGCTTTTCCCGACGCCGTTCTGGGCAACCAGCCCGGTTCGGCCACCGGGCACGGTGAAGGACAATTCGTCGAAGACCGGAGTGTCGTCCGGCCAGGCAAAAGACAGATTCGAGCAAACGATGTAGGTATCGGACATGAATAGACCTCAGGTGTCGTGCGGGCGCGGCAACGCTGCTCCGCAAAAAGTCGGGTAAGTGAACGACAACATGGCCACTACGGCAGCGCTCCGAGGCGTCTGCCGGTGGCCGTCATGCCCGGTTTTATCCGGAGATGTCGAGTTCACCAACCATGTCTGATCCTTTTTGGTCTGTGTGGTTTCATCCGACGATAACAGGAGTCGGCTTCTACATACGAGCGTTGTCTACATGCGAGTGCCGTCTACATACGAGCAATACCGGCGCAGAGAAGTTCGACCAGTCTTCGGTAAACCCGATCCGGGTCGGTGCCGGCCGGTTGACCCTCTACCGATTCGAGGATGCAGAAACCGTGCAGCGCGCTACGAAGAGACCACGCCGCCTGCTCCGAATCATCCGGGCTCAGACCGTATCCCGCGATCACCTTGTTGATGACGTCTACCACCTCGCCGACGGCGGAGACCAGATCGGGATGCGGAGCAGTGGGGTAGCGGTCGGTGATGGCGTAGAGCCCGGGGTGCACCCGGACGAAGGCACGCCATGCGTCTGCGAGCGCCATGACGGCGTCGTCGCGCGAGAGACCAACCGCGGCGGCACGCAGTTGTTCGGCGAGAAGGTTGCGTGCGAGGAGGCTGAGTTGATGGTGGACGTCGTCGACCCCGTCGACGTGTTTGTACAGGGCTGACTGCCGGACGTCGAGGGTCTCGGCGAGTTGACTCAGTACCAGAGCGTCGGCGCCTTTGCTGTCGACCAGGTCGGCTGCGGCAGCGATCACGCGTTCACGGGTAACCGGAGTTCTCATGCACGCATCTTCCCTGTATGACAGGCTTTGCGTCGGTGATACATTATCACCATGAGTGATGAAGTATCGCCACGCGTGCCGTCCGGCGATCAACTACGCCGTCGTGACCTGCGCGTAGTCGTCACCGGTGCATGCATCCTCGGGTTGACCTCGGTGCTCTATGAACTCTCAGGAGTGTCTCCGTCGACGGGTGCCTTCTTTCGGTGTCTCTATGCGCTCATCCCTCTCGGCATACTCGTGCTCGTTCAGCGTCGTCGGTCATCCCGGTCTTCGATCTCGGCGCCCTGGATCGTTAAGTCTTTGCTTGCCGGCGCGTTCCTCGGAATCGATCTGGTGCTCTGGCACGAGTCGATTCATTCGATCGGGGCAGGTCTTTCGACTGTGATCCTGAATTTGCAAGTGCTGTTCGTCGCAATCCTCGGCTACGTTGTTCTGCGCCAACGGATCGGCCGGGAACTGGTCGCCAGCCTTCCGTTGCTCTTCGTCGGAGTTGCTCTGGTAGCCGGGACGAGCACAACGCTCACGGGGTCGAATCCTGCTGTCGGAGTGTCGTTTGCCGTGATCGCCGCAGGCGCCTACGCGGTCTACATCTTCCTGATGGGTCTGGCTACACGGGCGGCGGGTAGAACGGCTCTGCCGATGTTCGTCTCGACGGGAGCCACTGCCCTCACTGCAGGTGCATACGGCCTCGTGAGTGGAACTTTGGATCTGACGCCTTCGCTCGTAGCTCAAGGCTGGCTTGTCCTGCTCGCGTTGGTATCTCAGGTGATCGGGTGGCTCCTGGTGGCCAGCGCCAGTCAGCGTCTGCCTGCCAGTGCAGTCGCCGCCAGCCTGGTGTTGCAATCGGCGTCGGCACTGCTGTTCGGCGCGGTGATGCTTGCACAGACCCCAACTCTCGTCCAACTTGCAGGTGCCGGAATGATTTTGGCCGGAGTGGTTGTGGCGACGCGGATACCTGCGAAGAAGTCCTCGACGACTGTAGTCGGAAAACGAATGGAGACAAGCGTATGACACCGGTGGCTGACCACATCTACATCAACGGCGAGATCAGGACCATGGACGGTGCGGTCGGCGATAACGCCACCGCTGTGGCAGTCAAGGACGGCAGATTTGTCGCCCTCGGAACTGATGCCGAGATCTCGGCGCTGACCGATTCCGAAACCTCCGTTGTCGATCTCGCCGGAGCGGTGGTTGTTCCGGGGTTCATCGAGACGCACCTTCATCCGATGATGTGGGGTTTGATGCTCAGTGGGGTCGACGCAACGACGAGTGCGTGCCCGACCATCGAGCAGTTGATCACGGCGTTGGCCGCGCGGGCGGCGATCACACCAGTTGGCGAGCCCATAGAAGCGTGGGGCTTCGACGACAGCCTCGTGGCGGAGGATCGAGGTCTGACCGTAGCTGATCTGGACAAGGCATCCACTGAGCATCCGATTCTGGTGCGGCACTTGTCTGCTCACGGGATCTATGTCAACTCGGTCGCACTGGAGAAGGCCGGGATCGATGCCACCACGGTCGATCCGGAGGGTGGTGTCATCGTTCGGGACAGCGACGGTGTACCCACCGGTGAACTGTGCGAGGTTCCGGCAATGTCTCTGGTACACGGACTTGTTCCGGATATGAACCCGGATGCGTCCAAGATCGCGATGCTGCGGGCGCAGGAAGTCATGGCTTCGGTGGGCGTGACAAGTTTTCACGACATGTACGTCACAGCCGAGATGTACGAGGCGTACCGGCAACTCGACGCTGATGGTGAACTGCGTCTGCGTGCGCGCCTCTACCTCGGCCACGGGGTGCACGATCAATTGGGTGAACTCGCCGATTCGACAGACCGAGTTCGTGTGGGCGGCGTCAAACTCATTTCGGACGGGTCGATTCAGTTGCACACCGCTGCCCTGACCGAGCCGTACCACGATCTGGGCGGATGCCACTGCGGCGGAATGGCAATCCCGGCAGGCGCACTCGGGGCGCTCGTCGCGGAACATCACGCTGCCGGCCGACAGGTTGCGATCCATACCAACGGTGATCAAGCCATCGATTTTGCGCTGGATGCAATTGCAGCGGCACGGACGGCACACCCGGACGTCGAAGTTTCGCATCGACTCGAGCACGTTCAGACGTTGCGGGAAGATCAGATCGCGCGGATGGTCGAACTCGGGGTGGTGGCGTCGATCTTCGTGAACCACGTCTACTACTGGGGCGACCGGCACCGTGATCGGTTCCTCGGACCGGGTCGTGGCGAGCGGATCAGCCCCGTGGCGTCGGTCGTGGCGGCGGGGCTTGCCTACGCGCTGCATTGCGACTGCCCTGTCACTCCCGTGAACCCGCTCTTCACGATGAACACAGCCGTACACCGTGTGACGCGAGAAGGTCATGTTCTGGGTGCGGAGCAACGGGTTTCCGCGTCCGATGCGTTGGCCGGTTACACAAGCGCTGCCGCCCGTCTCACCGGTGAGTCATCGGACAAAGGTCGGATAGCGGTGGGACTTTTGGCGGATTTTGTTGTGCTCGACGGAGATCCGTTGCGGAGCGCTTCTCGGGAATTGAACGAACTGTCGGTCCTGCGCACGGTTGTCGGCGGTGAGACCGTCTTCGAGGCGTAGGGCCTCCGCCTTAGTTGTTGCTCGATTGTCGCTGCTTTCGAAGTAGCAGCAGTCGAACAATTTCCAAAACAAACCAAAAGTTTGTAGAACCTGTTTCAGTTCATTTTCGGACCCCAAGGACCATCTGGACGAAGGTTACTTCAGCAAACGGGTTGCAACAAAGCGCTAGGTTTTTCCAATAGTCCAGGTGAGAGGCGATTCTGTAGTCAAGTTCAGGTTTCAACAATCTTCTGGACATTCGACCAGCTTTTCGCCAAAAATTACTGATACGTGTGGTAAAAATCTAAACGACGCAAGCGGACGTCGACAGCACGAGAGAGGAATGGCCCGTTCGCGAGAACGGCTCGCAATCTTTCCGCAACACGCTCTCGCTCTGCACTTACCGCTACGACCCCTCACTGACCACGGATGAACGAAACCCTCTGCCCGTACCAGGGCGCACATGACTGGATCCGACCAGCTTTCTCACCCTGCAAGCTCCCCGCCACGGGGACCAGACGAAAAGAGTGTTCTCCATGAACAAGGCAACCAAGGGCGCAGTCGCGGCCGGTGCAGCAGCACTTCTCCTCGCCGGTGGCGCGGGAACCATGGCGGCGTGGAACGCAAACGCGCCTCTGAACGGCGGCACTATTTCTTCGGGCAAGCTGACGCTGACGACCGAAGGAACCCCGTCGTGGACGGTTTCGAACGCAGCTGTCAACGGTGGTACCGCGGCCCCCGTCACCATCAGCACATTCAAGGTTTCGCCTGGCGACGTCCTCACCTACTCCGGCTCCGTCAAGATCGGTGCTGTGGGCAACAATCTGAGCGCGACGCTCAAGGCGGATGCTTCGACGATCACGGGAACCGGCACGCTGAAGGCCGAGATGGCTCCGGTCACGACGGCGACGGTCGGAGCGACTCCGTTGCCGACGAACGGAACAGGCGTTGTCATCACTTCCGCGAACAACGACAACGTCGTCAGCGTGAATGTTGTCTTCGACTTCACGAAGGCTCCAGCAACCAACAGTTCGCAGGACAGCCAGGTCGATCTGACGAACTTCAACGTCACTCTCGATCAGGCCTAAGGCTTGCGTAAGCACTACCGTTGGTGGGCAACTGCCGCCGCGCTGGTCATCGGACTGATCTTTGTATCGGTGCAGCAGACCAGCGCGCGGTGGACGGCCGCTGAAACACTGTCCGGTGGCACGATCCAGTCCGGGATCCTCGACCTGACGGTGGGCAGTGCCGGTAGCGGCCAGAGCAGTTACGACTTCACTGCTCTGGGCGCCACCGGTATGTTCCCCAACGCATATGCACAGGCTCCGTTGACAGTTCACAACTCCGGAAATGTTCCTCTCAATTACCGGATCCAGAACGTCGCGCAGTCTTCCGCTGATGTTCCGCTCTCACTCGCGGTGACGCCAGTGACTTCAGAGGCCGGTTGCCCCGCCCAAGGCACAGCTGCCGGCACCGCGATCTACGACGGGCCCATGGTCGGTGCTCAGGTACCGACAGCTCCGGGATGGCGCACTGTCGCTGCCGGCGGTACCGATATCTTGTGCCTGCGTGGCACTGTCGGTCCTGACGTTGCTTCTGGTGTCTCCACGAGCGTGCACTTCTCATTCGAAGCGGAGTCGGTATGACGCACGCAGTGAAGGGTTCTGATCAGAGAACCGGCGCCTGGTGGTGGATCCGCAATATTGTCTCGTGGGCTCTGCTGCTGGGTGTTCTGGCGATTCTGTTGTCGACGGTCGTTGTTCCACGTTTGACGGGGTCGACGCCCTTCACTGTGTTGACCGGCTCGATGCAGCCCACCTATCCACCCGGCACCCTTATCGTGGTGAAACCGCAGGACGCTGCCCAATTGCAGGCTGGTGATGCGATCACCTACCAAATCGAGTCGGGGAAGCCCGATGTGGTTACGCACCGAATCACGATGGTGCGACTCAACTCCGCTGGTGATCTCACCTTCGTCACACAAGGCGATGCAAATCCGATAGCGGATCAGAATCCCGTTGTACCGGAGCAGATTCGCGGCAAGGTGTGGTACAGCGTGCCGTACATCGGGTACGTATACAACGCCATCACGGGGCAGATGCGCTCGGTGATGCTGACGGTTGTCGTCGGCGCACTGTCGATCTATGCCGTGTTCATGTTCGTCGGGTCGGTCCGTGACCGTACCCGGCGACGTTCTGCGTCTGCAGACCCCCAACCTTCCGAACCGAGTGCGCCGGCGCCTCGAGTTGAGCAGCAAGAAAGGCACAGCCATGTCTAAGCACGAGGAGCAGCAGGCGCCCGCCTCGCTCGGTACACGTCTGGTCCGGGGCGCAACCAGCGGTCGCGCACGCGCGATCATGTCGGTGGGAATTGTCCTGGGCCTCGGTGCCGTTGGCACTCTTGCTGCGTGGACTGACAACGCTACAGCGACTTCCGGCGTATTCAGCACCGGTTCGATCGAGATGAAGCTCAACGGTGACCCGGGAGATCCGACTGCTTACGGCTTCACCGCGTTGACCAAGACGGGCATGATGCCCGGCGACAGTGTCACGGCAACTCTGCCTGTACAGAACACTGGCGCGGCACAGTTCAAATACACCATGGCAGCAACCGCAACAGGCGAGGCCGCGCTTGCCCCGTTTATGAAGGTGACTGTTCTCGATCAGAGTTGCACAACCCTGATTGCCGGCCCGGTCGGCTTGTCGACGACTGCCGCGACTCCGATCATCACAACAGGACGTCAGTTGGCTGCGAATACAGGTTCTGAGACTCTGTGCTTCAAGGTTGCGCTCGATACGGGAGTGCTTTCGGCACAACAGAACAAGTCGATCAATGTTTCATTCCAGTTCGCGGCGACGACGGCCTGAGGTGACCATGTCTGATCACACTACTCCCGGCAGTTCGAGATCGGCACGTGCCGGTCGCGAACTCGCGCTGACAATAGGGGCGGTGGCTGGACTCATCTGTGTTCTCGCCGCCGCGGCATCGATGCTGTTCGGCATCAAGCCGCTCGTCTTTCGTTCGGGTTCGATGTCTCCCGAAATCACCACTGGCTCCTTGGCATTGGCTCGAACCGTGCCCGCCACCGACCTCTCAGTGGGCGACGTCGTAAGCGTCGTCAACGGACAGAGCACGCGCATCACACACCGCGTGTACGAACTTGACCAGCAGGCTGGTAACTCCGTCACGGTGACTCTCAAGGGCGACGCAAATGCCAAGCCAGACGTGGAGCCCTACTTCATCACCGAAGCCGACCGCATTTTCTTCAGCGTCGGGGGCCTGGGCTACGCAATTGCTTGGCTCTCCAGCCCACTCGCGATCTTCCTCGGCGGAGCGTTGGTCGGCGGATTGGTGATCATTGCCTTCCGGCCCAACTCTCGCCGCAAGGATTCGGATGACGGTCCGAGTGGAGGAGTTGGCAGTGTGGACACGGAAGCTGCGGCAACGATGGAGTTTCCGATGGTTTCTTCGAGCAGCGGGACAGGCGGACATCGCTCGGCGTTCTCGCTCCGAAAGCTTGCGGTTCTCGGTGTCTCGGCCTTTGCACTGATCGGTGTTACGCAGGTGAGCGGCACCGCAGCGGCTTTCACAGACACTGCCGTCGCAACGAGTGGTGCCATTACCGTGAGCGGGAAGATCAATCCTGCAACGAGCAGCGTCAGTTGCACGACAAACGGCATAGGTGGCTCTCAATCGTCCACTGTTAAGTGGAGTCACATAGGCCCCCAATATCGCTACGAGGCGCGGTACTACAACGGAAACTCGTTGATGAAAACATGGGGATACGATCCCGGTGTCGGTGCCGCAGTAGGAACCCAGGTCTCATCCACTATCTACTACACAGATGCTGGTTACAGCGTTTTCAACTCATACACGTACACGCTTCGCATCTACACGATCAACCGAATCACGGGCGAATCGTCAACGGACTGGCGAGGGTGGAACCTACGCCAACCTGCGTCTCAGACAAGCATCTATTGCCAAGGTGAGGCAGGCTCGATCGCCGGCGCGGCTGTCGCTGAAACTGAGCAGCTTGCTCGCGGAGTTGCTCCGACAACCGCGACGGCTGCCGAGACCACCACGTCCAGTACACCGACAACGACAGGCACGTCGACGACGGCTCCCACTACGGCTGACGTGACAACCACGACCGGTCCCACCACAACAACGGAGACCTCGACCAGCACTACGACTCAGTCGACAACTCCGACAACGACAACGGATGCAACGACGACAACGGATGCAACCACGACAACCAGCACGACCACGAAGGAAGCGCCGGTGGCATTGGGTGCGGCGCAGACATCGCTGACCGGCTACAGCGCAGCGTTGCTGCAGGACGGTGCCAGCGTCGCAGTGGTGGTCACCGACAGTTCGGGTACGGCGGTGTCGAGCACACCGGTGAGCGCCACGGCGACCGTGATGTGGCAGTCTGACGCAGACGACCTGTGGATCGTGGACGGCGCCAACGTTTATCGAGTCAATGCCGCAACGGGTGTCTCGGAGAAGAACCCCTCCGGCGAAGCTCCCGCAGAGATCGCTGCCTGGATCGACGGGCAGAAGTGATGAATAAAGAACAGAGGGAATTCGGGGACGGGAGAGTTCGGATGAATGATCGTATCGTTCCCGCAAGTCGATGGAACGCGAGACGTACCAGAATGATCGGGGTATCGCTGGTCGTACTCGGCGGAGCGGCATTCCTGACGGGCTGTGCTGATACCGGCTCGCTGGGTTCCTCAGGCGGCGGCAAGCCCACCACGACCACTTCCGTTCCGGCTACGACTACCCCTGTCGTGACTACTCCGGTCGAATCCGGTTCGTTGGCGCTGAAAACCGTCACTGCACCAACATGGACGGATCAGAACGGTCCGATCGACCTTTCGACAATGGTTGTCGTGCCGGGCGACGTTCTGACCTATCACGCCAGTTTCGCGTTGGAGATCAAGGGAACTGAAATGAAGGCAAAGCTGTCGACCAGTGATCTGGGTGTCTCCGGCGGAGATGCTCTGGTTGCCCAGCTGAAGCCGGTCACGGAAGTCAAGCTCGATGGTGTACCAGTGCCGGTCGGTGCGGACGGAACTGTGGTCAGTACGTCGAAGGACGGCAAGATCGTCGATGTGGCAATACGTTTCACCTTCGACAAGGATTCCGCGACAGCGTTGTCAATGGATCAGTCGTTGAACTTGGCGCGATTCGACGTGAATCTGGTGCAGATACCTGCATGATAAGGCGCGGTCGACGCCAGAGTAATAGCTGTTCAGAAGTGAGGCCGGGTAGCAGATTTGCTACCCGGCCTCACTTTGTGAATTGTTGTAGGGGGCGGTTATCCGATGAATGTGACCGACTTGCCGAGCGATCCGACATCAAGCGATCCGGAGCTGGCAGATCCGGTCTTTACTGATCCGGTGTCGAGTGAACCGAAGCTCGCCGACCCCAAATTCAGGGAACCGAAATCGAGTGATCCGGTTCCGCCGGGCGTGACGGGTGTATCGGTGGAATCAAGCGTGAGGTCTACACTCCAGTTCGGCGTAATACTGCCGTTCTGCGACGAATTCCCTGCTTCGAAGGGCATTCCGATGACGAAGGCAACCTTGGCACTTTGGCCCGGTGCGAGGTGGACCGAGTTCAACTGGGTCCTTGGTGTGGCGGCATTGCCGGTGACGGTGAGCGGATTGCCGGCGACGCCGTTTACGTCGACACGAAGGAATGCTTCCATGCCGTCGCTGATTTCGTAATCTCCGACGTAGAAGTGTGCCTCACCTGCGCGGTCCGATGCGTTTCGGACGTAAAATGTGGTTGTGTTGGTCCCACCCGGGATGAGTATGTCTGTGCTCCAGACGATTTTGGAAGCATCTCCCCAGGTCGAGTAGTCCGCGGAGTACTCGATGATTCCACTCTCACCGTCCGCTGCGTGAGCGAGCGACGGCATCAGCGTTCCGCCCACCAGTGCAAGTACGAGGGCCGTGAGTATCCCAATGACTGTGCTCCATAGCGCACCAGGCTTTCGAGATGAGTAACTGATAGTTTTCATAACTCCGAATTCTAGTCGGACAAACGTCCGAGCGTGACGAGTTGTGAGAGCTAACTGTATGTTGTGCAACAATTTTCGGAAGTCTGACGAATCTACTGGGAGGCAGCTGAAAATGAACTGTGATCGGAGCGGATGTGAGCCGCAGATTGGGAGCGCGGATAGCTGGTTGATCGCTTGTCGAGTGGGTTTCGATGCCGGCCATGCGGGGTAAAGGATTCTCATCTGCAATGGCTTCAGTCGCTGTGTAGATGTTGATTCGGCATTTGGTATTTCTTACAGATTCAGCTATCTTACTGCAAAGTAAGTATGAATTCGGCAATCGATCGGGGCGATTGCCGACCTGAGTACGAGGACCGATATGCGGTTAAACCTGGGGGCCGTAGTTCGGCGACGTCGTTGGGCGCGCGACGTATTGGCAGCCACGGCGGCATGTGCGCTGGCGATGTCCGCGTTGCTGTCGGTCCAGACATCAGCCTCGGCGTCCGAACTGGACGAGTATGTGAACTTGCCTTTGGTGAATCGGAATGCCGAACACGGTCCGGGCGGTGTCCATCCCGCGTTGCCGACTGATCTCGGCACCTTGCAAGCCCTTATGGAAGAAGCCCGCGCCAGTGGTCGCAGTCCGGAATCCTATGCGGCCTTGCTGTTTCAGTATCAATTGGTCGCTGCCACGGAAGCCGCCGGAATCGATCTCTCATCGTGGAATCCGCGCGCCGGAGTGTCGGCTAATCGCACGAACCTGGTGAAGTCGTACCGCTACTACGAGGATCTGCAACTCGGTCACCCGGAACTGCAGTGGGCGGGCATGGGCGGACAGGTAGGCGCGGACTTCGGCGGGGGACTGATCGACTTCGAACTGATGGCGGACGTGTACTCGTTTCCGAATCTCCAGCAGGTTGCCAATTCGATAGCTTCTCAGGTCACGGATCAGGTTGGCGTGCAAGCGCTGAACCAATTGCAGGCAGGGCTGCGCGCACTCGCGGCGGTGGGCAGGAACGTCACGGCGGACGACTTGGATTATGTGCTGGGGATGATCCTGGTGATGCAGAAGAACATCTTCTCGGATCTGATGCCGATGCATCAGGCATACGTGGACGAAGGGCTTCCCGCACTGGAGGAAATGCAGAGTGCCGGATTGTTCGGCCAGGATGTCATGGACGCCTGGCGTGATGTCGCGTCCGGTGATTCGAATCGGATCGCACTGGGGAACGTTGCGCTGCTCCAACGCGAGCAAGGGGTGATCATCCGCGACCAGTGGGATACCGTGCGCGCCTACAAAGGTGATGTGGGAGAAGCGATCACCTACGCATCGACCGTTGCCGGCTCGCCCTCGGTCGCCGGCGTGGTCCCGCCTCGCTCGTTCCGGCCCCTCGAGTTCACGACGACACTTGCTGACGGACGCATCGTGAACGTGACGATGCCACTGCCGGATTGGAACTGGTCGGTGTACGAGGACCGGTGGGACTACATCACCTCACAGCTATTGCCGAAGTACCGAGCGATGGTCGAAGAAGATTGGCCACGGCTCGCAGCCACATTGAGTGTTCCCTACGAAATTCAATTGGAGAGCCACCGCCCGATGATGACCCTCCCACAAACTCTCGAATCGGCCCTCTCCAGTTTGAAAGTGACGGTTCAGTGATGTCGGCGGCCACGTACCGAAGGTTTGCGCCGTTGGTAGCGCTGACCGTTGCGCTGGTTCTGCCTGCAACTGCGGGGGCTGAGGTGCCGGACAATGATGTCCCGAAAGACGTGCAAACTCCTGTATCCGAGGAGTTTCGGACCGACACCCCAACTCTGGGAGAGGTATTCAACGGGTTCACCGTCGGTGCTCTCAGTTCAGGGGAGTTCGCATCCGAAGAGGAGATCTTCACTGCTCTCACCGCCGATGATCCGTTTTACGACGAGTCGGTGTTGACCGGCGCCGAGCGTCCCGGTGATCTCCTGAAGTCGAAGAAGGTGGATGTACTGTTCACCGGATACAAACCGGGACAGCTCGACGCCTACAAGATCATGTATGTCACAACCGGAATCGACGGTTCGACGCCGGTAGTGAGCACTGGAATCATGATGATCCCGATCGACGGAACGCCGGCGTCGGAGAAGAAGATCATCAGCTATCAGGAGGCCAACGACAGCGTCGGCGGCTACTGTCATCCGAGTTCACACTGGACCGGCGGCGATCCGCTGGACGGCGCCTCCTGGTCGGCCTTGGGTCCGCTGGCGCTGATGTTCGGAAAAGGTTATGCCGTAGTGATTTCCGACGTCGGGAACAACGGAGACCGTGATCCCCACGGGGTCTTCGCGGGTAAGTTCGCCGGGCACGCCCAGTTGGATGCAGTGCGCGCAGCATTTCAGATGCAGGATTCCGAGCTGAATCCGGATGCGGAGATTGCGTTGTTCGGAATCGCTGGTGGTGGAGTCGGTTCGGCATTCGCCGCCGAATCTGCGCAGTCCTACGCGCCGGAACTCGATATCGTCTCGACAGTCCTCGAGGGCATGGTGATCAAGCCCCGAACATTCATGGAGACAACAGATTCCTCGGTCGGCGCGGGCTTCGGATTTGCGACGCTCCTCGGTCTCGAACCGTGGTATCCCGAGATGAAGTTGAACGACAAGCTCAATCCCGTGGGCCGAGTGATTGCCGACGTGTACCGGGGTGAGTGCCAGATGCCGGCGTACTTCACGCTTCCGTTCGTACCGTTGGCAAGCCTTTTCGCGCCGGGAATCGATCCGATCACAGAACCCAGCTTCCAGCGTGCGTACGACGACAACGTATTGGGCCACGGCGCTCCGGCGTCGAAGGTATTGATAACTTCGTGCGCAAAGGACGACTCCCCGATGTCACTTGTACCGGCAGCTGATGCGCGAGAACTGGCGGACACGTACAGAAGCCGAGGGACGGACGTGAGCTATCAGCCCACCGACTGCAGTATGGATCGCGCAGTCGCGGATCCATACGGTTGGGGGACAGACCTGTTCGGAATGCAGACAATCGATTGGATTGCCCACAATTTCGACAACTGAGTGAAACTATCCGGTGACAGCGAGACGCAAACTCTGATGGCGGCGTACGAACATGCTGGGGACCCAACGTGGCGGGAATTCGGAATCGACTGTGACATGCGAACTGTTTTCGAGAAGTACACCGATGGCGGTCTTTGCTTCCAGTCTGGCCAGCGCGGCCCCGACACAGAAATGTGCTCCCTTGCCGAAGGCGAAATGCGCTCGGAGATTGGCCCGGTCGAGGTTCATCGCGTGTGGCTCGGCGAACGACTCCGGGTCGCGGTTCGCCGAGCCCCACAGCAGTATGAGATGACTGCCGGCGGGGAGCGCCACACCGCCGAGTGTTGTGTCCGCATTGACATGTCGGTGGTGTCCGCGAAAAGGCGACTCGAGTCTGAGCGTCTCCTCCAGGAATGCGCTCACGAGTAGAGGGTCCTCGCGCAGCTGCGTCTGTATCTCGGGGCGCTCGGCGAATAGCCGAGCAGAGCTGGCGATCAGTCCGGCGGTCGATTCGCCACCCGCACCGACGAGTTGCACCAGCATCAGAACGGCCACGTCTTCGCTGAGTTCGCCTGCGTCACAGCAACGGACGAGGTCTCCGAGTAGATCGTCGATCGGGTTTGTCCGCGCCTCACGAAACTTGCTGTAGAGGTACCCGGTGAGTTCGGCCGCCGAGGTGACGACGTCAGTAAACCGTTCCGCCGTCACGATGCCGCTGAGAAGTTCGGTGCTGTCGTAAGACCACGCCAGCAATTGGGGGACGTCGGCTGTCGGCAAGCCGATCAGTGCGGCAACCATCTGCAGTGGGAGGGTGTCCGCTATCGACGTGACCCAGTCGATGTGGCGACCGTCGAAGCCGTTGTCCCACAACTGCTGCGTGTACTCGAGCATTGTCGGCTCGAGTGCTCGTATGCGTTTGGCGACCAGTGTCGGCAGGACAAGTTTGCGATGGTGCTGATGGTCGGGTTCGTCGGCGGTCGCGAGGACATGAACGGCTTGCCCGCCGCCGTTCATGTCGAACGTCACGGCCGATCCGTCCGGTGTTCGAACCAGTACGCCGGTGAGGTTGGAGGAGAAGTCCTCGGTACGGGAAACGGCTTCGGTGACAAGTTCCCACGTCGACACCAGATAGAAGTCGGTATCGGGTATTCGATACACGGGGTGCTCGCGCCGGAGTACGTCGTAGAGCGGGTAAGGGTCGTCGATATTCGACGGGAGGAAGGGGTTGATGTCCAGCGTCGGTGGTGTCACGAATGGAAGATTTCACGGCCGTCGAGGAGAAGTCAACAGGTGGGAAATGCCTCTGAACTGGCATTTTGAGAAAATCTCACGCACTTCAACCCCCTCGTACTTCTCCCAGGTCAGAGGCTCGCGGCCTTCCGTAGCGTTGAGATTTCTGATTGAATCTGTCTCGAGATGAGACGAGGTGACGGAGAGTGACCGGTGTGAACGAGCGCCGCGCCGCCGACTGGTTGGCCGGCGGTAACCGCCGTGAACTCGCAACCGAGCGCATCTTCGCGGCTGCAGCAGAGCTGATTCGAGAACAGGGATTCGATCGGTTCAGTGCCGACGACGTCGCTTCGCGCGCAGGCTGTTCGCGGGCGACGCTCTACCGCTACGTGGGTGGCAAGTCCGCGATCCGTGAGGGGCTGTTGTCGCGAGGTGCGGCGTCCGTGGCGAGCCAGGTTGCGGCTGCCGTCGAATCACTGCGCGGCGACGAGCGGATCGTGGAGTCGATCCTCGTCGCCGTCGACGCGATCAGAGCCGACGCCGCCACGAGCCATGGCCTTGCGGCGGCGCGGGCCAACGGTATCGACGAGTATCTCGTGTCTTCTCCGTTGCTACCGCGTACTGCACTCGAACTTGCTGGATTGGATCCCGAAGGTCAACAGTCGCAGTGGGTGGTTCGGATCGTGTTGATGCTGTTGGCGTGGCCTCTTGCAGACAGGGCCGCCGAGCGACGGATGGTCGAGTCGTTCGTCAGCTCCTGAGCGGGATTCCGTGTTCGTGAACGGTGCATCGGGTCGTCGCTGCTATAGGCGGTTCGGTTCATGCATTCGTTCCTTGGCTCGGTACCCTGAAGCCTGTCCGCTGCCGCGAAGGAGAAAGTCACGATGGTGGTACGCAGTACGTCCATGCGTTTCGACGCAACAGAACTGACGATCGAGGAACTCGCGCTTCAGGCTGAAGTGCGGGAGTACCTCGACAAGCGGCTAACCCCCGGCAGCTACCCCCTCGGACTCGGGATGTCCGGGGCTGTGGATCCGGCGTTCTCGCGAGATCTCGGTAGCCGTGGGTGGCTCGGCATGTCGCTGCCGAAGGAATACGGCGGGGGTGGACGGTCAGCAGTGGATCGATTGGTCGTCGTCGAAGAACTTCTCGCGCGGGGAGCGCCGGTCGGCTATCACTGGATCGGAGACAGACAGTCGGGTCCGAGCATCGCCGCCAACGGCACGGAAGAACAGAAGCGGTACTTCCTTCCCGGTATCGCGAGCGGTGAGTTCTCGTTCTCGATCGGGATGAGTGAACCCGACTCGGGTTCGGACCTGGCATCGGTACGCACTCGCGCCGAACGTGTCTATGGTGGCTGGAAAGTCAACGGCACCAAGATCTGGACCACCGGCGCCTTCCACGCCACACACGTACTCGCCCTGCTGCGAACCTCGGCAGACAAGCACAACGGACTCACTCAGATGATCGTCGATCGCGACAGCGATGGCCTGACCGTCTCACCCATTCCGTTCATCGACGGAAGCGAGGACTTCTGCGAGGTGTCTTTCCAGGACGTTTTCGTGCCGGACTCGCGTCGCCTCGGCGACGTCGGAGCGGGCTGGGGACAAAACACCGGTGAACTCGCACTCGAGCGAGGTGGCGTCGACCGTTGGATGTCGCTGATGCCGGTCCTCGAGAACTGGGCAGCCAACCAGGCGGCGCAGGGCGGCCCCGCGGCCCTGGCCGATCTGGGCTCGATTGCCGCGCGCTGCTGGGCTTTTCGTGGGATGTCGCTGTCCATTGCACGAATGGTCGACGCGGGTCGCTCGCCGGTCACGGAGGCCGCGCTGATCAAGGAAATGGCAACACGCTTCGAACAGGACTGTGTTGCCACCGTGGCACGGCACCTCGGCCGGGCTCCGGACCTTGCATCCGACGACCCGTACGAGTCACTGCTCGCCCGGGCTGTGCTGGTGGCACCGTCGTGGTCGATTCGCGGTGGCACCAACGAAATTCTCCGCACCGTGATCGTGAAAGGGTTGAACCGATGAATTCGGGGTCAGAGATCAACGCGTACACATTCGACGCCGACCTCGAAGCGATGGTCGAGCAATTCTTCGCCGAGAAGTCCGGCACCGAAGTGGTGGCGCAGGCCGAGATCGACGGTCTTCCCAGCGAACTTTGGAACGCAGCAGTGGAACTGGGGTTGCCGCTGGTCGGTCTTCCCGAATCTGTTGGTGGTTCCGGTGGCTCGCTCCTCGACGCCGTGACTGTGCAGCGCGCTGCTGCGAGGCACGCTGCGCCGTTGCCTCTCGCCGAGACTTACCTCGCGGGCAGGCTGGCAGCAGCGGCCGGGCTACCGGTGCCCTCCGGAATCGCAACCGTCGCGCCGGGATCGCAGCGCGACGATGTGCGTCGCACCAACGACGGTTTCCTGTCGGGCACCTTTCACGATGTGCCGTGGGGTAGCGCCGCATCAGTGCTGGCAGCAGTTCTCGGTGATCGCGTTGTACTCCTGAACATCTCCGACGCCGAGATCGGTGGAGGGACGGATCTTGCCGGGCAACCGCGTCAGAGCCTGACGTTCGCAGAAGCGCGGATTGTCGATGGCGACAACTTGGTCGACCCGCGGATTCTCAGCAGGCTCGGCGCGTTCTTGCGCTCGGTGCAGATGTCGGGAGCGATGGAGTCGGTGTCGACGTTGACCCGGCGCTACGTGTCGGAGCGGGTGCAGTTCGGCAGGCCCATCGCGCAATTCCAAGCCGTCCAGCAGCATATCGTCACCCTCGCACAGATGGCATCGATGTCCACACTGGCCGTGGATCGCACGGCGCACGCGCTCACCCGGCGCGACGCCGACTTCGAAGTGTGTGCAACCAAATTGGTGGTTTCGCAGAATGCGCTCGCGAGCGTGCGCGCCGCCCACCAGGCACACGGTGCGATCGGCATGACCCGCGAATACCGCTTGCAACAACTCACCCGACGACTGCATGCCTGGCGATCGGAGTTCGGCGACGAAATCGCGAGCGCCACGCAACTGGGAGAGGCCGTAGCTGCATCGCCGTCACTGCACCGCTTGATCACTGATCCAGAACCGACATTGCAGCTGTAATCCTGACTGTCGTAGAGGATTACGTTGCGTTGCAACGAAGATCGCGCTTCAGTATCTTGCCCGCTGCCGACAGTGGCAATGCATCGACGAATTGGAAGGTACGCGGAGATTTGTAACCGGCGATCAGCGTTTTCACGTGAGCGCGCAGTTCGTCGGCGTCGGCGTCGAAACCATGCCGAAGGACGACTACGGCATGGACACGCTCGCCCCACTGGGTATCGGGCAGGCCGATCACGGCACAGGACGCGACGGATTCATGTTGTGCCAGAGCGTTTTCGACCTCGGTGGAGTAGACGTTCTCGCCACCGGTGACGATCATGTCCTTGATGCGATCGACGATGAACAGGTAACCGCGGGCGTCGAGGTATCCGGCGTCGCCGGTATGCATCCACCCGTCGCGGAGCACTTCTGCGGTCTCTTTCGGTTTGTTCCAGTATCCGAGCATGGCGTGGCTGCCGAACGTGACGATTTCGCCCACCTCGCCGGGTGGGAGTTCCGCGCCGGTCGGGTCGACGATTTTCACCTCGCAGTGCGGCAGTACTCGACCGGCGCTGCGGAGGAGATCACCACCTTCGAGGTGATCAGCCGGGCTCAGCATGCTGATGTGCGCGGTTTCAGTCATCCCGTAGCCCTGCACAAACGAGCTGTTGGGGAACATTTGCATGACTCGTTCGAGAAGCGTCGGCGAAATGGGCGAGGCGCCGTATCTCAGGATCCTGACGCTGGACAAGTCATAGGTGGTCGAGTCTTCGTAGTCGACCAACATCTGAAGCATCGTCGGCACCAGACCCACAGTTGTCGGGCGATGGCGATCAACGGCCTCGAGGAACGTGCGTGGGCTGAAGTTCGGCATGAACACCTGGGTGCCACCCATCAGCGACTGAGCCAACCATCCGACTATCCCGGCGATGTGAAACAGAGGGTTGATCGCGAGGTTCGTTCCGTTGCTGACAGCCACGCTGCCTGCCGCGAGAGTACCAAGCGCCGAGGTCATCAGCGCTTGATGACTGATCATCACGCCCTTCGGCACTCCGGTGGTCCCGCCGGTGTAGAGGAGTAGTGCCAGCGTGTCGCCGCCGACGCGCAGATCGTCGACCGGAGTCGCCTCCGCGATCACCCGTTCATAGTCGAGCATTCCGTCGCGAACCGGGCCGCTGCCGCAGTAGACGACAGTGGTCAGGCCTGGACACGCCTCGCGAAGGGTAGATCCGACGGAAGCAAAGTTCTCGTCCACGAGTAATACCGTCGATCCTGAATCTTCCAGGGCGTACGTGATTTCCGCCGTGCTCCAGCGAGAATTGACCGGACTGGCCACTGCTCCGAACCACCAGCAGGCCAGGAGCGCCTCGTGGTAGTAGTCGGAGTTCGATGCCAAGATTGCGACTCTGTCACCGGTGCGCAGGCCCAAAGTCTGAAACCCTCCGGCGAGTCTGCTCATCCGGTCCACCGATTCCCGGCACGTGCGCAGCCGACCGTCGAAGATCGTCATCACCGCATCGGGTGATGCTCGCAGGGATCGGTGAACGAATTGAGTCAGCTGCATGCGATTCCTTCTGCGGGTGTGGGCCGAGTGCTCCGACTCGGATCAGTTCCAGCCATGATGCTATTTGCCTGATAATTTCCTTCACTCACCGCCTGAGACCGCGCCTCACCATCGATGCTGTCTAGGACGATTGTCCAGTTGTCTCTTCCGATTCCGTCCTGCAGCCGCGTGATTTCTGCGAGAGTGTCGAACATGCGTGGAATTCTGGTAGCCGGTGTGAGTGCATTCGCGGCGGTCGTCTCGGCTCCCACTGCCGGTGCCGAGGCGACTGCGGACCGAGCTCGCTCGTTCTCCGAGACCACGTCCGTCGGCGTCCACAACTCCTACGAGAAGGCGACGTTTCCGTACTTCGCCGACGCTTTGGACTCCGGGGCCTCGCTGCTCGAATTGGATCTGTGGACCAACGGCGGTGGTCCGGACTGGCGTGTCTCGCACATGAATCCGGTGGCGAGTGACAGCAACTGCGTCGGTGCGCAGGACGCATCCGGGTTGCGAAGTGGTCAGCGAGATCAGGGACTGCGCGGATGCCTGGCAGATATGCGGGCGTGGCACGAAGCCGACCCCGAGCATCCTCCGGTGATGATCAAGTTGGAACTCAAGGACGGTTTCACCACCGGCTACGGACGCGGACCTGCCGATCTCGACGCCTTGATCCTCGGGACTCTCGGGGATGCGGTCTTCACTCCATCCGATCTGATGGGTGAGTCCTACTCGACCCCGGATGCCGCCGTCACCGACCGTGGATGGCCGGGCATGTCCGAGATGACCGGCAAATTTCTGTTCGAGCTGATTCCGGGAACGATCGAGGAGGGAAACCCGCTCGACACGGAGTGGACCGACCGGCAGTACGCGACGCACTTGCGAGATCTGTCCGCTGGCGGGCTCGTCCAACTCGGCGCCGCCTTTCCCGCTGTTCACCGGGCGTCACCGGGCGACCCACGAATCGACCGTTACGCCGACCCGGGCATCCGCCCGTGGTTCGTGATCTTCGACGGCGACGCCCTCGATTACACCTCGGGCGTTGGGGATCCGCAGTGGTACCTCGATCGTGGATACCTGCTCGTCATGACCGACGCGCACAAGGTCGCTCCACAGATCGACGGTGCTCATGCCACCGAGGTCGAGGCGAGCGAGCGTCTCGACCGGTTGGCCGGTGATCACGCAAGTTACATCACCGCGGACTGGTCGAGGTTGCCGAACGTACTGTCCACCGTGGTGCCGCGTCGGTGATCTAGAGGGCGGCAATTCTCAGGAACAGGGTGCAGGATGGGTTCATGCGCACTGTCACGTGGAATCCCGAAGTCTACGGCCGCTATTCGGGTGAGCGGTCACGCCCGTTCGTGGACCTGGTGTCACGGGTGGCGACCGAAGACCCGACGCGGGTAGCCGACCTCGGCTGCGGATCAGGTAGCTTGACCGCGATGCTGGGGGAACGATGGCCGGACGCCTCGGTATCCGGTTTCGACTCGTCTCCCGAAATGGTGGCGCAGGCCCCGACAGACCTACCGGGAAACGTCACCGTCGAGTTGGGGGACATCATGTCCTTCGATGCCACGGGTTACGACGTGGTCGTCAGTAACGCTGCATTGCAGTGGGTTCCGAGCCACCGTGAGCTGATCGACCAGTGGGCGGACACCCTGGCATCCGGGTCGTGGCTGGCGTGGCAGGTTCCGGGAAACTTCGATGCACCGTCACATGCGCTCATGCGAAGCCTCGCGGAGTCCGCGGAATGGAGCGAGCGACTGGGCGGCGTCCTACGCGGCCCGGAAGGCGTCGACAGTCCGGTTGCGTACGCGCAGCGTCTGCAGGAGCACGGATTCGACGTCGACGCCTGGGAAACGACGTACGTACACGTGCTGGCCGGTGCCGATCCGGTGCTCGGATGGGTTCGGGGGACTGGACTTCGGCCGGTGCTGGACGTTCTCGGCGAGGCCGACGCTCCGGAGTTCGAGCGCCAGTATTCGGATCTGCTGCGGGAGGCGTATCCCGCAACAGCCGCCGGAACGCTGTTTCCGTTCCGGCGGGTGTTCTGCGTGGGACGCAAGCGGTAACTACTCGGCTGTGCTGCGGTCCGCCGATCACTCAGCGGTGACAAAGCCTTCCGAGACCAGCCAGTCGCGAGCCACGTCCGCCGGCTCCTTGCCGTCGACGTCGACCTGCCGGTTTAGCTCGGTCATCACCTCGTTGGTCAGTTTCTCCGAGATCGGCGCCATGACTTCGGCAACCTCCGGATGTGCTTCCGCGAAGTCCTTTTTCATGACCAATGCCGGATTGTATTTCGGGAAGAACTGCAGATCATCTTCGAGCAGAACGAGATCGAGTGCGATGATGCGACCGTCGGTGGTGAACACCTCGCCGAACTTGCACTGATCGCTGTCGGCTGTCGCCTGGTAGATGATGCCGGTCTGCAGGATCTGGCGCTGGGCACGCGAGGCGTCGAAACCGTATTTCGCTGCCAGGCCGGGGTATCCGTCCTGGCGGACGTTGAACTCGGTCTCGACGCACGTCACCGCAGCGCCGGGATCGGATTCGACCAACTTCGCGTAGTCGGAAACCGTCTTGACGCCGGTCTTCTCAGCGGTCTCCTTGCTCATCGCCAATGCATACGTATTGTTCATCGGCGCCGGATCGGTCCACACCATGTCGTTCGCAGCAAGGTCCGCATCACGGACGGCCTCGAACTGCGCCTGCGAATCGGGAAGCGGAGTCTCGTTGCCGAGGTAGTTGATCCAGCCGGTCCCGGTGTACTCGTACGCAAGGTCGATCTGCCCGTTCAACTGTGCGTCACGGGTGCTGTTCGAGCCCTGGATGTTCGTGAGATCTCGAACATCTGCGCCCGCAGCGGCCATCGCGAATTCGATGACGTATCCGAGCACGATCTGCTCGGTGAAGTCCTTGGAGCCGACGGTCATCTTCACACCCTCGAGCTCCGGAACCGGTTCGATGCTGCCGGGGCCGACAGCCAGGGGCAGTGCGCCACCGGACTCGAGGCCACACGAAGCGACAAGTGTGAGGCCGATCGTGGCAACCGCGACTTTCCAGCCCCACGTTCTGGTGATCGAAGTCTTGGTCATCGTAATCCCTTGGGCCCGAGATAAGTTTCGGCGAGCGCGCCGAGCCAGTCGATCAGCAAGGCCAACGACACCGCCAGTACGGCACCGACCACGAGGGTGACGTTGTCGCGGAGCTTGTATCCGGTGTCGATCAGAATGCCGAGTCCGCCGGCACTGACCAGGAAGCACAGCGTCGCGGTGCCGACTGCCAGAACGAGCGAAGTGCGCAGTCCTGCAAGGATGTACGGGACGGCCATCGGGAATTCGAGTTGACGCAGGACCGTGAGCGAAGACATTCCCTGCCCACGCCCGGCATCGATCAAGGTCTTGTCCACTTGCTGGTAGCCGAGGATGGTGTTGCGCAGCACCGGGAGCAGCGAATAGAACGCGATGGGAAACACGCCGATCCAGAAGCCCGTCGTTCTTGTTGCGAGATAGAACAGCACGAGCAGGCCGATGGCAGGCGCTGCGGCTCCGATGTTGGCTATTCCCACGAAGAACGGTGCCAATCGGGTGAATTTCGGCCTGGTCAGCAGGGTTCCGAGTGGAACTGCGATGGCGACGACGATGATGACCACGGCGGCCGTGATCAGTACGTGCTGCCAGGTCAGTGTGACGATGTTGTCGAGATTGATGCTCGCCTTCTGCGTCGCGTTGAGATCTCGGCTGAATGCCCAGATCAACACGCCCGCAACCAGGATCAGGACGATGACCGGTTGCACATACAGTCGCATCCGTTCCGCACGGCGCGTGGCGGCGTTCTCGGCCGCACCCAGATCGGGGGCGTCCGGTTCCATCTCAGGCGCGGAGACGCGCTCCTCTGTCGTGGCAGTCATGTTCAACCCTCGACGTTCTCGGTGTCTGGCTCTTCGTCGTGGTCGTGCGCATGCTCCTCGCGCATCTCGGAGAGATGGCTGACCAGTGTGTCGATGGTGATGAGACCGACATATTCGCCGCGCCGTCCGGTGACCACAGTGGACGCATTGCTTTCGGCGAGAAGAGCCTCCAAGGCATCCTGCAGGGTGGACTGGATGGACACGGCTTCGCCGATCTCGTTACCGACACCTCGAAGCGTCGACGCATGGGCGAGGTGGCCGGGCGAGACCCAGCGAAGCGGCCGTCCACGCTGATCGAGAATCAGGGCCCACTTCCACTTACGCGCTGCGAGTGCGGTTCTCAAATCATCGACCGAATCGGTTTCGCGGGCGGTGAGGCACTGCTTGAGTTTGATCTGGCGCACGCGTGTCAGGGTCAGCTGCTTGAGCGAGGCGTCCGCCCCGACAAATCCCGCGACCATGTCGTTTGCGGGATTGGCGAGAATCGCCTCCGGAGTGTCGTACTGCATGATGCTGGACTGATTGCCCAGCACGGCAATACGGTCACCGAGTTTGACTGCCTCGTTGAAATCGTGGGTGACGAAGACGATGGTCTTACCCAACTCCGACTGCAGACGCATCAGTTCGTCCTGCAGCAGGCCGCGGGTGATCGGGTCGACGGCACCGAAAGGCTCGTCCATCAACAAGACAGGGGGATCGGCAGCCAGCGCCCGCGCAACGCCCACTCGCTGTTGCTGGCCACCGGACAACTGGCGAGGGTAGCGGTCGCGATAGGTATCGGGATCGAGGCCGACGAGGTCGAGCATCTCGTCGGTGCGAGCTGCGATACGTTTCTTGTCCCAACCGATGAGGCCGGGCACCGTCGCGACGTTCTTCGCAATGGTGAAGTGCGGGAACAATCCTGCCTGCTGGATCGAGTAGCCGATGCCGCGGCGAAGCTTGTCCGGGTCGATGGACAGCGCGTCCTTGCCGTCGATGGTGATCTTGCCCGAGGTGGGTTCGATCAGACGGTTGATCATGCGCATCGTCGTCGTCTTGCCGCAACCCGAAGGTCCGACGAAGACGACGATCTCACCGGCCGGAACAGTCAGTGAAACATTGTCCACCGCTGCAGCTTTCTGGCCCGGGTAACGCTTGGTCACGGATTCGAGAACAATCTCGACCCCGGATACCTTCTGATCTGCAGATACGTCAGACGGAATGGTTTCAGTCATTGCAGCCCCTTCGAAGTAGTGAGACGACCGATGACGACGTAGATTCCGTCGAGAATCAGAGCGAGAATGACGATCAGTACGGTGCCGACCAGCGCTTGAGGAACAGCGTTCGGGCTACCGACACGCGAGAGTCCGGAGAAGATCAGGTTTCCCAGACCAGGACCCTTGGCGTACGCCGCGATGGCGAGGATGCCCATGAGCATCTGTGTGCTGACCCGCATGCCGGTGAGGATCGACGGCCACGCGATCGGCAGCTCGATTCGACTCAGAACATGCATGCGATTCATTCCGACACCGCGGGCTGCATCCGTGATCGCCGGGTTGACCGCATCCAGACCGATGATCGTGTTCCGAATGATCGGGAGCAGGGCATACAAGATCAACGCGGTGATCGTGGGAGCGACGCCGAGACCGAGAATCGGAATGAGCAGTCCGAGGAGGGCGAATGAAGGAACCGTCAGGATCGTGCTGGCCAACGCCGTAGCGATGGAGGATCCCGCCGGGCTCCGGTAGACGAGAATGCCGATGATCACGGCGGCAATCGTCGCGATGATCACGGACTGGATAACTGCTGAAACATGTAGGTACGAGTCGGTCATCAATTGTTGTCGTCGTGCAACGACAAAATCCCATAGGGCGCCCATATTTCCGAACCCACTTTCTTCGGACTTCTGCTCGCTCGAACGTCTTCCCTCGACACCGACCGGCGCACAAGGGCTTTCCCCGCAGCCTCCGTAGGCCGAGGGGTTTCCCTCGACTGTCGTCCAAAAACTGAGATACTGCAACTAATTCCGATTGCAGCGTGTCGGATGTTGTTCTGGACGTGAGATTTTGCGGGACGCGGGCAGGTACCCACTGCGTGCGGAGTTGAAACGTGCTGGAGACAGCAAACGCTCGAGACAGCAATGCGGGAGGGCTCCGGAGAACCCTCCCGCATTGTGGGAACTGTACGAATCGGCCTCAGGCCCAGCTGAGCGCATCCTCATTGGACAGCCGCGGCAGACGGTCGAACCACGGGTTCTCGCCGGGATGGCCGATGTTGACCACCAGGGTGGTCTTGAAGCGTCCGTCCGCGAAGAACTCGCCGTCGATGCCGTCGGCGTCGAAGCCGGCCATCGGGCCGGCGACCAGGCCCTGCGCCCGAATCGCGAGGATCACGTAACCAGCCTGCAGTGCGGCGTTGAACTTGCTGCTCGATGTGGCGGCAGCGTCGTCGGACTCGAAGTAGTCCTTCATCTCCGGACGGATGGGGAACAGTGCCGGAATGTGCTCGTAGAACTTGGTGTCAACGGCAAGAACCGCGACAGCAGGCGCCGATGCGGTCTTGGCCTTGTTGCCGTCGGACATGTGCTCGACGAGGCGCGCTTTGCCCTCCTCCGTACGCACGAACAGCACGCGCAGTGGATTGGTGTTGGCCGCGGTCGGTGCCCACTTCGCGAGCTCCCAGATCGCAGTCAGTTCGTCGTCGGTGACCGGTTCGTTGGAGAAGGAGTTTGCCGTGCGGGCTGCTGTGAAGAGCAGTTCACGGCCGGCTGCGTCGAGCTGCTGTGCGGTAAATGGGGTGGCTGCGTCGAGTGACATCGGTGGTTCCGTTTCCGTTGTAGCTCATCCGAGCGTTACCCGGTAAAGCTAGTTGCTAGTAAAAAGAAAGTACTTGGATACGGTAGCACCAGTCGTAGGGTTCAGCGCTGGGGAGTGACGAGTCAGACCGTCTGGGTGGCGAGAATCCTCACCGCCAGATCCTCGATCGCGCACTGTCGTGATTCGAGTCGGACGCGCGTGAGGTCGTTGATCATGCTGATGGTTGCCAACACCGTCGCCCGTGCATCCGCGGTTTCGTTGCCGAGCAGGTGTACCCACTCGTCGATGTACTCGCGTTGTGCAATGTGCGTCGAGGCCTGCGCTTCTTCGGGCAAGTTCGCTGTTTCTTCGATGAGAATGGCAATCGCGCTGTCAGGTGAGATCACCGAATTGGTGTACGAATGTACGACGCGGGCAATCGCGTCTTCGCGTGAGTCTGCGTTCCTCAAAGCCTGGACCAGGCCGAGCCGGAGTGTTTCGTTCCCGCGGGCCAGAATTGCTTGCAGCACTTCGGCTTTACTTCCGAAATGGGTGTAGATGCTCGAACTCGGAACACCGGCGGCGCTGCCGATGTCGTCCATCGTGACGGATCGGTAGCCGCGTTGATCGAACAGCGTGATTGCGGCGCCCATCAAACTTTCGCGACGCGAAGTGTGGCTGAAGTTCGAAGTCGGCTGCGGCTGTGCCGCCGGCTCCTCGGGAAGGGCCGGAGCGGTACGAACGACATCGAACAACCTGGCCAACAAAGCCTCGAAGCGCTTTCGAGGAAGCGTCGTGCGGTGTCGAGCGGGGCTGAACGCGATACTGGTGAGTGCCCACCCCAGAACGACGGAATCGGGAACCGACAGGTCGGGACGCTCGTGTCGAAGGGCGGCTGCGACCCGGCTCGTGACTTCCCGAACTCCGGCACGCGCCTCCGTTCTGCGCTCAGGGGTCAGGTTACGGGCCTCCTGATCGAAGAGAAGACTACGGAAGTTGTTGTCGAGTCCGTAACGAACCAGTGCCGTGAAGACCACCTTGGAATCGGTTCGATCGACCTCGTCGAGGATCGCGAGGATCGAAGACGAGCCGTCGAGCATTGCCTGCGCGAGGAGTTCCTGCTTGTTCGGGAAGTGGCGGTACAGCGCGCCTGCGGTGATGCCCACCGCAGACGCGATGCCTTCCATGCTGACGTTGTGGTACCCCGAGCGGCCGAACTGTTCACGAGCCTCGGTGATGATCTGCGCCTTGCGGTTGCGTGGGCGCAGCGTCTTCTTCGGGGTCGTTTTCGGCGCGGCCGGCCGGTCCGGCGAGGCCGCAGGTGTGCCGTCCGATGTATCGATCGTCATGGGGCCCTCGAGGTCGGTGGCGTGGTCAGGTGATGGTGCTGGTTGCCAAGTCGGAGAACTGCCTGCGGAGTTCTCTCTTGAGTATCTTGCCAGCCGGGGACACGGGCATTTGCTCGACGATGGTGATACTTCGCGGAGACTTGTAGCCGGCAATCAGCGTCTTCGAGTGTGCGCGGACTTCTTCGCACGTCAGAGACACCCCGGGACGCACGACCAGGACTGCGTGGACTCGTTCGCCGTACTGATCGTCGGGTACGCCGATCACAGCGCAGCTGATCACGTCCGGATGTGTGGCCAGAGCGTTTTCGACCTCCGTCGAATAGACGTTCTCACCACCCGAGATGATCATGTCCTTGAGCCGATCAACGACGAAGAGATACCCGGCTTCGTCCATGTAGCCTCCGTCGCCGGTGTACAGCCAACCGTCGCGCAATGCCGATCGTGTTTCTTCCGGCCGATTCCAGTAGCCGCACATGATGTTGCCGCCGCGGGCGATGATTTCGCCGACCTCACCGCGAGGAAGCTCGTTTCCGTTCTCGTCGACCACCTGAATCTCGACGTGTCCCATCGGCCGACCGGCAGATTTCAGGCGGGTCGCGTCGACGTGATCTTCTGCGCTCAGGCTGGTGAGTCCGGGTCCGGCCTCGGTCATGCCGTACCCCTGCATGAAGGCTGCCTGCGGAAAAGCCTGTTGCGCTTGCCGAAGCAAGGTTTCGGAGATCGGGGAAGCACCGTACTGCACGGCCAGGATGCTGGACAGGTCCCGGTTCGTCCGGTCCGGATGACGAATCAGCATTTGAATCATCGTGGGTACCAACAGCATCGACGTAACTTTGTGCTGCTCGATCAAGCGCAGTGCGGTGGCCGGTTCGAAACTTGGCTGAATCACCAACGTCGCCCCGACAGTGTTACGGCCGATCCAATTTGCCAGCGACGCAAGATGAAACATCGGGGCGGTGATCAGAGCCAGGCCGTCGGTACCAGGCGTTCGATTACTGGCCACTGCGCCGAGGCTCGACGTCACGAGGTTGGCGTGGGTGAGCATGACCCCCTTGGGGTGACCGCTGGTTCCGCCGGTATAGAAGATTCCGGCCAAGTGGTCGCCGCCGAGTCGCAGGTCCGGTGTGGGTTCGCTCGAGGCGATCAGATTCTCGTAGTCGAGAGCGCCGGCCGGCGTCGGCAGTTCGCCGGCATGTATCACTACGGCGAGCTGTGGGAACAACACCCGTACCTCGTCGAGTAGCGGCAGAAAGGTGTCGTCGACGACCAGCACTCGTGTATCGGAATCGTCCAGCGCAAAAGCGATCTCGGCAGCGCTCCATCTGGTGTTGAGCGGATTGACAGCGCCTCCCATCCACCAGGTGGCAAAAAAGTACTCGTGATAGCGATCGGAGTTGAGCGACAGTATCGCGACGCGATCGCCTACCTGCACACCGAGGTCACGGAAAGCGCCCGCAAGACGGGTTACTCTCCCGCCGACCTCGGCGCAGGTGCGGATACGGTCCCCACACACGGTCATGGGTTGGTCAGGGCGTTGCTGCATTGATCGTTGCAGAGACTGAGTCAAGTACATGGGGACCGCTCCTTTCGGGAAACGTGAGGTCAGCGACTGCCGCCGTCGCACACCAGGCATTGGCCGCTGACGTAGTCGGTTTCGGGCAGGCAGAGCGCAAATACCGCGCCGGCCGCTTCGTCCGGACGTCCGGCGCGGCCCAGTGGGATGGTCCGCTCGGCTGCCGCCAGGAGCTGTGGGTTGACGCCGACTTTGATCTCGCGACCCTCGACGTCGATGGTCGAGTTACCGTCCGCCGACGCTTCCGTCAGGCGGGTGTTGATCAGACCGTATGCAACGGCATTGACGTTGACCTTGTAACGACCCCACTCACGCGCAAGGGTCTTGCTCAAGCCGATGATGCCGGCCTTGGCGGCTGCGTAGTTGGACTGTCCGGCATTGCCCACCACTCCGGCATTGGAGGAGATGTTGACAACCTTGCGGTGGTAGTCGGTGGGATTGGCCTTGATGTAGGGCTGAGCGGCGCGCAGGATCTGGAACGGTGCCTTCAGATGCAGATCGAGAATCGTGTCCCACTGCTCGTCGGTCATCTTCTGGATGACGTTGTCCCAGGTGAACCCGGCATTGTTGACGATGATGTCGAGGCCGCCGAAGGTATCGATTGCGGTGTTGACGAATCGATCCGCAAAACCTTCTTCGGTGACCGAACCGACGCACGCCACTGCCTTGCCACCGGCCGCGATGATCTCCTCGACCGTCTCCTTGGCCGGGCCCGGATCAAGATCGTTGACTACGACGCTCGCGCCTTCCGCGGCGAACTTCATGGCGATGGCGCGGCCGATACCGCGGCCGGATCCGGTGACGAGTGCTGTCCTGTTGTCGAGCTTGCCCATGTCGGGGTTCCTTTCGGTAGAGAGAGTTTTCAAGCGGCTACGACGGCGTCGCCGCGCAGGGTGACGGTGCCGTCGGAGAGAGTGACGGCGATATCGAGGTGGGCCAGACCGTCCTCGATCTTGGTGACGGTCCCGGTGCACGTCGGCGTCGCGTGTAGCGGCGTGATGGAGGCAAAGCGAACGCTGTAGGTGCGGATACGTTCCTGCGGAACGTAATTGGTCAGCAATCGACCGAGGTAGGCCATCGAGAGCATGCCGTGTGCGAACACGTCGTCCATTCCGCCGGAGCGAGCGACGTCGAGATCGATGTGCATCGGGTTGTGGTCACCCGAAGCGCCGGCGTAGAGCGCGAGAGTGGTGCGACTGATCTCGGGCAATTCCAGGGAGGGAAGAACGTCTCCTGTTTTCATTTCTGCGCCTTAGGGTTTCGAACGACCAGGGTGTTGGTGAGGCGGGCGATCAACTCGCCGTCGTGGGTGACCTCGGCGGTCCGGACAAGGAAGTCCAAGGCGCCGTTCTTCTTCGAGTACACGTCCGTGACCTTGCCGTTGTAGGCAAGTGTGTCGCCGGCATAGGCGAGTGCGTGATATTCGAAGGACTGCTCGCCGTGCAGGACGTACCTCATGTCGATTTTCAGCGATCGGACCAGGGCAAACGGGTCCGGTTTTTCCATGTCGAGGCAAAACAGGAATGTCGGCGGTACCACCAGGTCACGATGCCCCGCAGCCTTGGCGGCCTCGACGTCTCCGTAGATCGGGTTGGTCTCACCGATGGCCTGGGCGAAGAAGCGCAGGCGTCCGCGCTCGACCAGTGCCTCGTGGCCCGGGATGATCGTTCCGACGACGGACGGATCGAGCGCCATGTCAGCCCACCTTCTTGAAGATGCTGACCACACACGCACCGCCGAGTCCGAGGTTGTGCTGCAGTCCGATTCGTGCTCCTTCGACCTGCCGCTTGCCGGCCTGACCGCGCAGTTGCCAGACCAGTTCGGCGCACTGGGCAAGACCGGTGGCGCCGAGGGGGTGGCCCTTTGACAGCAGGCCTCCCGACGGGTTGGTGACTACTCGTCCGCCGTAGGTGTTGTCGCCGTCCAGGATGAACTTCTCGGCAGTACCTTCGGGCGTGAGGCCAAGACCTTCGTACGTGATGAGTTCGTTGGCGGAGAAGCAGTCGTGCAGTTCGACGACCTGAACGTCCTCAGGTCCGATGCCTGCGGCTTCGTAAACCTGCGCAGCTGCGGCAGCCGTCATGTCGTAGCCGACGACCTTCATCATGTCGCGGTCCTCGAAAGTGCTTGGTGTATCGGTGGTCAGGGCCTGTGCCTCGATCACTACGTCAGCCGCCAGCCCGTGCTTGCGGGCGAACTCTTCGCTGCAGACGACAGCGGCAGCGGCACCACAGGTGGGTGGGCAGCATTGGTAACGAGTGAGCGGGCCGAAGATGTGCGGTGACTCCAGCACCTGCTCTTCGGTGAGAAGATCACGGAAGACCGCGTTGGGATTGTTGGCCGCGTGCTTACGTGCCTTGACCGAGATCTTTGCGAAGGTCTCGGGCTTGGTGCCGTACTTCTCCATGTGGGAAAGTCCTGCGCCACCGAACATCTGGGCTGCGCGCGGTGCGTCGTGGACGCCTTGGATCTCGGTCATCAGATCGTCGAAACGGTACATCGGGGCAGGGCGGTCGTCCCAAACTCGCTTGAGTGCACCGGGTTTCATCTGCTCGAAGCCGACAGCCAATGCGCATTCGACGGCGCCACTTGCGACGGCTTGGCGTGCGAGGAAAAGGGCCGACGAGCCTGTGGCGCAGTTGTTGTTGACGTTGATGACCGGGATTCCGGTGAGCCCGAGACCGTAGATGGCGGCCTGTCCGGCAGTGGAATCACCGTACACATAGCCGGCATAGGCCTGCTGGACCAGCGAGTAGTCGATACCGGCGTCGTCGAGGGCGGCACGGGCGGCGGTCTCTCCCATGACGTTGTAGTTCTCGCTTTTGCCCGGCTTGGTGAACGGGATCATTCCCACTCCGGCAACATGGACTTTTCTGGTCACGATTGTCTCCTAATTGATCGGATGGAAATTTACTTAACACCACGATTCGAGTTTTGTCTACTGGATCACAGTGCGTCTTTACGTGGGACTTTCGTTGCAATTTCCGATGGTTTGCCGAGGTATGTGGATGATTTTGCGAGACTATTGCGTCAGCATGCCGATTGATGATTTACTTTCTGGGCGGCAAGGTGGCGTGTGTCACAGAGTAGGTGCCTGACGGTCGAAGCGGCCACGTCAGGTTCGCACCGCACCGGACCGGTCTCCGAGTCCCGCATCCAGTACTTCGGTGCTGAGATCAGTTCACCCAGCTTCTGTTTCGCATTGCGCTCACTCCGTGGCGCAGTTGTCGCACTTGCCTGAGAGGATCGATGAGAATGACGTTGAGCAAGCCGGCTCTTCCCACCGCCGCACCACCGCGAGAAGTAGGGGAATCCCGAGTGCGGGCATGGGGGCTCACCGGAGTTCTCGTTCTCCTTGTCGTCGTCAACTGGGCTGACAAGGCAGTCTTCGGCCTGGTTGCACAGCCACTGGCCAAGGAATTCGGGCTGACCTCTGCACAGATCGGACTGGTCGGCAGTGCATTCTTCCTGGCCTTCACCGTCGGTGGCTTCTTTGCCGGGGTACTGCACAAGTGGATGTCGCTGCGGTGGTTGCTGGTTCTGCTCTCACTGGGGTGGGCAGCGTCGATGATCCCGCTCGTCGTGGTTGCCGGTTTCGGCATGCTTCTGTTCACGCGCATGATGCTCGGATTCTTCGAGGGACCAGCGGGTGCGCTGGTTCACACGGGTGTCTACTCGTGGCATCCTGCGGAAAAGCGTGGTCTGCCAGGAGCTTTCCTGGCTTCCGGTGCCTCTATCGCGAAGATTGCGATCGCGCCGCTGATGGCCTTGGCTGTAGCCAGTTGGGGGTGGCGAGCAACGTTCGTCATCCTTGCCGGGGTCGGCGTGGTCTGGTGCGTCCTGTGGTTGTTCACCTGGAAAGAGGGGCCGTACATGCAGCGGCCGGTCAGGAAGTCCGAGCGGGAGACCACAACGGCCACAGACTCGGTGGTTGTCGCCAAGGTGCCGCTGACGAAGATCTTCTTCACGCCGACATTCCTCGGTGCGCTTGCCGCGGTGTTCACCATGTACGCTCTCATCACGGTGGTGCTCACGTGGCTGCCGTCGTACTTCGAAGTGGGACTTGGATACTCGCGGGTTCAGGCGGGAACCATGTTCGGCATTCCCAGCATCGCGGGACTGTTCTTCATGTTCCTCTGCACGTCGATCAGTGACAGGCTGATGGCGCGGGGTGCCAGCTCTCGGATCCTGCGCGGTATCGTTCCCGGAATTGCCCTGCTGATCTGTGGGCTTGCCCTCGTCAGCATGCCGTTCATCAAGACTCCGATCGTTGCGGTGCTCGTGGTATCAGTGGGTTACGGCATCGGGACGGTCATCATTCCGCAGTTCAACGCAGCGATCTCCGAAATCTGCCCACCACAGCAAATGGCCTCGGTACTGGGTGTTTTCATGGCTCTGATGGCCACCGGCGGTCTGATCGCTCCCTACCTCACCGGCGTCATCGTCGACAGCGCCGCAACCCCGGCCGAGGGATACGCCACCGCATTCCAGATCTTCGGAATCGCGACTGTCATCGGTGCCGTCATCGCGCTCTGCGCCGTCAACGCCACCCGCGATCGGGTGCGAATCCTCGGCTGAGCACTACTCACTTTCATTTCACAATATCCAGGAGAAACAATGCAGCGCACAGTATTCAACGAAGAGCACGAGGATTTCCGCAAGGTCATCCGTAGCTTCATCGAAGCCGAGGTAGTGCCCAACTTCTCCGATTGGGAGCGCGAGGGCATGGTGCCCCGCGACTTCTATCGCCAGCTCGGCAAGCTCGGCGTTCTCGGAATGACGGTTCCCGTGCAGTACGGCGGAGCGGGTGAAACAAGCTTCAAGTTCCAGGCTGCCCTGACCGAAGAGACGGCTCGTGCGGCAGTCAGCTTTGGCGCATTCGGTGTACACACCGGCCTGGTCCTGCCATACATCCTGACCTACGGAACCGAAGAGCAGAAGCAGCGTTGGCTGCCCGATTTCATCAGTGGCGACATGATGACTGCCATCGCGATGACCGAACCGGGCACCGGCTCGGACCTGGCGGGCATCAAGACCACGGCCAAACGGTCCGAGGACGGCACTCACTATGTTCTCAACGGCGCAAAGACATTCATCACCGGCGGCGTTCAGGCTGATCGGGTTCTCGTGATCTGCCGTACGTCACCGCCGACGGCAGAGAACCGTCGCGCCGGGTTGAGCATCCTCGCAGTGGACACGTCGAGCGAAGGCTACGAGGTCGGTCGCAAGCTCGAGAAGATCGGCATGCGCACTTCGGACACGGCAGAGCTTTCCTTCACCGACGTGCGGGTGCCGGCCGAGGATCTACTCGGTGAGGAAGGCGCAGCGTTCGGTTACCTGGCCAACAACCTTCCGCAGGAGCGACTGATGATCGCGGTCACCCAGACCGCCGCGGCCGTCGGAGCTATCGAGTTCGCTACTGCTTACGTGCGTGACCGCAAGGTGTTCGGCCAGGCGGTGGCGGAGTTCCAGAACACCAAGTTCGTCATCGCCGAGTGCATCGCCAAGGTCGAGGCCGCGCAGTGCATGGTCGACCGGGCTCTGGAATTACACGAGACCGGCGACCTCAGTGTTGCCGACGCCGCCAAGGCAAAGCTGTTCTGCACCGAGACGGCAGCCGAGGTCATCGACAAGTGCTTGCAGCTTCACGGGGGCTACGGCTACATGCTGGAATACCCCATCGCGCGTCTGTACGCGGACACCCGTGTGTCGCGCATCTACGGCGGAACCAACGAAGTGATGAAGACGATCATCGCCAAAGCGGCCGGGTTCTGAACGAATCGAGGGAAACCATGGCAGAGCTTCTCTACGACGTCGATGACGGTGTCGCCACGATGACTCTGAACCGACCGGATCGACGCAACGCGATTACGTACACGCTGCTCACCGAGCTGCAGAACGCGCTTACGTCGGCCGCCGGTGACGAGGCCGTGAGAGTCGTCGTGCTCACGGGCGCCGGAGGGAACTTTTCGGTCGGTCGCGATCAGTCCGGTGATCGGTCGAGCCGTGTAGTGCGGGGTGATTCACAGCAAGAGGATCGCACTCGCTTGCTTGATGTTTCACGGGTGATACCAACTTTGGTGCAGCATCCCAAGCCTACGGTGGCGGTGATTCGCGGTGGCTGTGCGGGCGCCGGCTTGAGTCTCGCTCTGGCGTGCGATCTTCGCTATGCCGGAGCCGATGCGATGTTCAACACGGCCTTCCTGGGGGCTGGAATGTCCGGTGACATGGGAATGGCGTGGTTGCTGACCCGCGCAGCGGGCACATCGAAGGCGCGGGAATTGATGCTGCTGTCCGAACGAATCAAAGCTGATCGCGCTGCCTCATTCGGAATGATTCACGAGGCTTTCGCCGAAGAATCGCTGGAAGCGAGGACTACGGAAATTGTTCAGCGGCTCTCTGTTTCGGCACCGTTGGCAGTGCGTGGTGCAAAGCTGAACCTCGATTCGGCGATGTCGCGGCCGCTGTCCGAATTCTTGATGGACGAAGCCGACCGGCTGATCACGTGCGCGTATTCCGAAGACGTGGAGGAAGCGCGCTCGGCATTCCTCGAGAAACGAGTACCGCACTTCACGGGCCGCTGAAAAGAACTGGAACACATTGTTATCGGGATCAGGAGAGTGAACGAGAATGTACTTGACTCAGGGTTTACATCGGTCGGTCCAGCGTGAACCCGACGCGATCGCCGTCGTTGACGGGCAGCGCCAGTTGACGTTCGCTCAACTGGAGAGTCGCGTTGCGCGATTGGCCGGTATGTTCACGTCGTACGGGCTCGACCGAGGTGACCGGGTAGGGATACTGGCCACGAACTGTCTCGAGTATGTCGAATACTCCTTCGCCTGTGCCTGGGCGTCGATGGTCGCGTCCCCGGTGAACAACCGCTGGAGTCCCGACGAGATGGCATTTCACATCGAAGACGCCGGAATCACAGTGCTTCTCGTGGACGGACCGCGCCTGGCCGCTGCGCTGGAACTGCGTGAACGGTGCGCTGTACTGGAGACCGTGATCGTATTCGGTGCGGCGGATCTGCCCGGCGATACGGTCGACTACGACTCTGCTTTGGCGCTGCACGGTCCGATTCCCGATACTCATGCAGATCCCGATGCATTGGCGCTGCTCATGTACACCGGCGGAACTACAGGCCGCCCCAAAGGTGTCATGCTGAGCGCAGGCCAGATCCTGACATCGGTGCTCGGAGTCCTTGCCGGTAGTGGTGAGCCGAATCTGCCAGGCCGCTCCCTGCACGTGGCGCCCCTGTTCCACCTCGCAGCCTTCGCCGGTTTGGTCCAGGCCTCGGTTACCGGATCCGTGCACGTTTTGATGGGGGACTTCACCGTCGAGAAACTCGTCGAAACCATTGCAGAGAAGGAAGTTACACAATCTCTGCTCGTGCCGACAATGGTGCAAGCGATGCTCGAATACGCTGATCGGACAGGTCTGCCGATCGACAGTCTCACCTCGATCACCTACGGCGCATCGCCGATGCCCGAACCACTGGTTCGGCGCTTGATCGAACGATCACCTGATCTTCGACTGCGCCAGGGCTACGGAATGACCGAGTTGGCCCCGGCAGCAACACTTCTCCGCGACGACGACCACCGCAATCCTGATCACCCGGAACGACTTCGATCAGTGGGACGTGCTGCGCCACACACCGAGGTGCGGATTGTCGACGCAACCGGCACAGAGCTTCCGCGCGGCGATATCGGTGAGGTCGTCGTGCGGGGCTCGAACGTCATGATGGGTTACTGGAACAACGAGGCGGAGACGGCGCACGCGGTGCGCAGTGGATGGATGCATACCGGTGACCTCGGCTTCATGGACGAGCACGGCTACGTGTTTCTCGTAGACCGACTCAAGGACATGATCATCTCGGGCGGCGAGAACGTCTACAGTGCCGAAGTCGAAGCCGCCCTGTCCCAGCATCCCGGTGTGAGCAGTTGCGCGGTCATCGGAGTACCCGACGACAAGTGGGGAGAACGCGTCCATGCAGTGGTGGTGCGCACAGCTGAAAACAATTCGAGCGGTGATGAACTCCGAGATTTTGTCGGCGAGCGTATAGCTCGGTACAAGGCGCCGCGGTCGGTCGATTTCGTCGACGCACTCCCGCTGTCGCCGGTAGGGAAGATCCTCAAGCGCACTCTGCGTGAGACCTACCGGTGACACAGCCATCTTCCCAACATGCTTCCAGGAGTAGAACCGTGATCGACCCACAGATTCGCGACCTCGATTTCGACGCCTACCGGCAGGTGATCCGCGATTTCACCGACAATGAGCTCATTCCTCGTGAGAACGAAATGGTCTCTGCTGGTGAGGTTCCCGCTGACCTCGTGACAAGGATGGCCGAGGTCGGACTATTCGGCATCACGCTTCCGAGGAGCGTCGGCGGATTGGGGTGGACCGTCGAACAGCAGGTGCTGCTGACTTTCGAGTTCACCCGGTCATCGGCGGTGTACCGTTCCCGATTCTCGACCAGTATCGGACTGGCTTCGCAGATCCTCCTCGAATACGGCACCGACGCTCAGCGTGAACAGTATCTACCGGCGATGGCGGCGGGGGAGTGCGTCATGGCGTTTGCTCTCACCGAGGAGCAGGCGGGTAGTGACGCCTCCGCCGTGCGCGCCACCGCTACCAACACCCCGGACGGCTACGTCATCAACGGTGAGAAGCGCTTCATCACCAACGGAGCGTGGGCTGATGTTCTGGTGGTGTTCGCCCGCACCGCGGACGGCGAGATTTCATCCTTCCTCGTAGATCGGGAATCGCCGGGGGTAGAGACCCGGGTGCCTGAATTGATGAACGGTCATGCCGAAGGCCCAGTCGCCGAGATCAGCTTGCGTGACGTTGTGGTGAGCGCCGACCGGTTAATCGGCGGTGCAACAGGTTTGGGGATGATTCACGCGATGCGCGGAATCAACCAGGCTCGCACCCACGTTGCCGCGACCGCAGTCGGTCAGGCGACTCGGATGCTCGCGGAGGCAATGAAATACGCGGGTTCTCGTGAGCAGTTCGACCAACCTTTGGCCGAGTTCGGTGCCGTGCAGGCGATGCTCGGACGCAGCTATGCGGAACTCGAGGCAGGACGAGCGATGATCCTCGACTGCGCCCGTGAGTTCGACCGCGGAACGCCGCCGCGTCATCGGATTGCCGCGGCAAAGCTGTACTGCACCGAGATGGCGTCGGTGGTCGGGGACCGGGCGGTGCAGGTGCTCGGCGGGGTCGGCATCGTCGGCAATCACCCGGTACCGCGTATGTGGCGGGATGTGCGTGCCTTGCGGATCTACGAAGGTGCCTCTCAAATTCACGAACGCAACCTCGCACGGGCTCTGCCGTCATTACTCGGCTGAAAACCGTACCTACACAGATATTTCGACTCGAGAGAGAACAGAGGGACAATCATGGCTCCCACCACAGGCCGCGGACCGCTCGCCGGACTTCGCGTCGTAGAGCTTGCCGGAATCGGTCCAGGTCCCCACGCAGCGACGTTGCTCGCTGATCTCGGCGCTGACGTCGTCCGTGTTCAACGCGCCGGTCGGATCCCCGGTCCCGGTCAGCCACGGGATCAGACCCAGCGTGGGCGTCGTATCTGCGAGGTGGACCTCAAGGACCCTGCCGGCGTCGACATTGTTCTCGGATTGATCGAGCGTGCGGACGTGCTCATCGAGGGTTTCCGTCCTGGGGTCACCGAGCGGCTCGGCCTCGGACCGGAGGTTGCGCTGGAACGGAATCCAGCCCTGGTGTACGGCCGGATGACAGGATGGGGTCAGGAGGGGCCGCTTTCGCAGGCTGCCGGGCACGACATCAACTACATCTCGCTGACCGGTGTCCTGCACGCGATCGGTCGTGCCGGTGAGCGTCCGGTTCCGCCGCTGAACATGGTGGGGGACTTCGGTGGTGGCTCGATGTTTCTGTTGTTCGGAATACTTGCCGCGCTCTTCGAGCGACAGAAGTCCGGGCAGGGTCAGGTTGTCGATGCCGCAATGGTCGACGGAACGCTGGCGCTGTCGCACATGATGTGGAGTTTCCGCGGTCTCGGACGCTGGTCTGACGAACGCGGTGTGAACATGCTCGACACCGGCGCCCCGTACTACGACACCTACGAGACATCCGACGGCAGATACATGGCCGTCGGTGCCGTCGAACCGCAGTTCTATGCACTACTTCTGGCCGGTTTGGGACTTGATCCCGCGACGTTGCCGAGCCAGAACGACAAGAGTGCATGGCCGCACACGAAGAAGGTGTTTGCCGATGTGTTCGCGTCCAAGACACGCGACGAGTGGGCGGCGATCTTCGACGGCACCGACGCGTGTACGACACCGGTTCTGACGTTTGCGGAAGCCTCATCCAATCCCCATGTTGCCCAGCGTGGTTCGCTCGTGGAACTGGACGGGGTCACTCAGCATCGTCCGGCGCCGCGATTTTCCCGCTCCGATCCGGGTCTGCCGTCGGCCCCTGCCGCTGAAGCCGTTGACGCAGGGACGTTGTGGACGTGACGCTCACCGAATCTCGAGAACTCGAGTCCTTCGATCTACACACGTTGCTGAGCCTGGACGACGTCGGACCCGACAGATTCCATGGGTACTGCCACGCTGGCTCTCCCGGGCGCATCTTCGGCGGGCATCTCGCGGCACAGGGCTTGACCGCCGCTGGTCGGACAGTGCCTGCGACTGCGGTGGTGCATTCCCTTCACGGATACTTCCTCAGCTCAGGCGATCCGCGGCAGCCCATCACCTACGAAGTCGGTCGTCTTCGTGACGGACGTACGTACTGGTCCCGTCAGGTCACTGCCCTGCAACTGGGCACGCCGATCTTCACACTGTCCGTGTCCTTCAAACTTCCGGAGGACAGCACCGATCGACAGGGGGAGATGCCCGTCGTACCTGCTCCGGAGGACCTTCCCGATCCATACGAGCGCTGGGCGAGTGCGCGCGCCGACGAGTTCCGCGACAACAAGACACATCGTGCGATGGACATGAGATTCGTTGCCGACGAGGGTGAGCGCGAGCGGGGGTCGGTCGCACAGTCGGTGTGGTTCAAACCGAATCACGCTTTTCCTGACGAACCGTTGTTCCATGCCGGGGTCCTCACCTACGCTTCGGACTTGTCTTTGGCATCGACGGCCTCACTCGACGTCCAGCCCCACCGGTCGTTGATGGTCGGACCTTCGCGAGTGCTGATGGCGTCACTCGATCACGCGATCTGGTTTCACCGACCCTTCCGGGCCGACGAGTGGATGCTCTTCGCTCAGGAAAGCAACTCCGCCACTGATGGTCGGGGATTCTCGACGGGCCACTTCTGGACACGCGACGGCGTCTTGGCTGCAACCGTCGCCCAGGAGTCCCTCTTGCGGCGAGTTGACGGGCCACCGTGGCCTCGGGCCTAGGATGAAGCAATGCCTGGGAAGAGTGAAGCCGAGCACCAACCACGCGTCTGTGACGCGGCGTTGGCTCGCGCTTTCAGCTTTCTCGGCAAACGCTGGAACGGTGTGATCCTGGCGACGCTCCTCGGTGGTCCGGCGGGATTTGCGGAACTCAAGCGTACAGTCGGCAAGATCAGCGACTCCGTGCTCTCGGACCGATTGACCGAACTGGCTGGTGCGGGCCTGGTCACGCGGACCGTCGACGCCGGCCCGCCCATCGCTGTGGAGTACGAACTCACGGCGTCGGGGCAGGCGCTGCTCCCCGCTCTCAGTGAACTGACAACGTGGGCCGCCGAAAACCTGCCACCCGAGAGTTGCCCGAACTGACCTATTGCGTGTGAACAGTCTTGTGAGATTCGTACCAGGTGTCACCTGCCGGTTCTCCCGCCAAGTTCCAACTCCACGAGACTGTCGGCGTGATGCGTGAATAGATTCCGGGACCGACCATTCCTACCCTTTCGATCGGCTGTTCAGCGATTCCGTAGATCCTGATCCCGCGCGCGACAAACGGCTCGAATGACGGCATGTCGTCGATGACGAGGGCTACTTCGAGTTGTCCTGACCCGATATTGCGGAACTTCCTGGTTTTCAGGACGCTCTGGCCGCCCCCGCCGATCCAGAAGTGGGCCCCGTCGTATTCGAAGGCCAATGGAACGACGTCTGGTTGCCCGTGTGGTGAGAGCGTCGCAACGCGCGCCAGTGGCTGCGACTGCATGTATGCGATTTCTTCTTCCGTGAATGCCATCTGTTCTCCTTCGGGGACGAAACACGTACGCAACGTAGATGCAACGTAATCAAAACTAGTGTTCTGGATCACACAGTGTTCGTGTGGTCGAGAGGCCTTTGGTCACGAATCTGTGGGCAGAACGGGTCCTGGTTCGCTACCGGTGGTGGATGAGGACAAGGTTCCGCGGGTTGAGCACACAGCTCGCGGAACCGCCCCACCACGCGCCCCGGCAAGGGCACCGGCCGACAGGAGTTCAGGTGTCCGTAGTTGCGGAAGTCTCGGCGATTGATTTCGCGGAGACCGAATTCGATTGGGCGCAGCGATCGACGCTGATTCGTGAAGTCGACCCACTCGTTCCGGGGCCACCATCCTTGGCGATGTGTCTGAGCGAGCCGACGCGCGGACTGGTCGACATCGCTTCACTGCTTCTCGCGGCTCCTTGGTTGCTTCGATCGCCGCGTGGGGACGGGCATCCGGTCCTCGTTCTCCCCGGATTGCTGACTTCGGACGTGTCGACTCTCGCATTGAGGACGTACCTGAGCTTTCTCGGATACCGGGTTCACGGTTGGAATCTGGGTCTGAACACCGGTCCGACGGCGACGGTGGTCGACGGATTGCCTGCCGCATTGGCCGAGGTAGCCGATCGATACGAGCAGAAGGTGTCGGTGATCGGCTGGAGTTTGGGCGGTATCTACGCTCGAAAGCTGGCGAGGGATCTGCCGGAATCGGTACGTCAGGTAGTGACACTCGGAAGTCCTTTCGGTCTCACCAGTCTGGAGCAGACGAGAGTCGGATCTCTCTACGCTCGTTTGTCCGGTAATCACGCGATACTGCCTCCGGTCGACGGCATCGAATCCGAACAGGGATCGCCTATTTCCGTTCCTGCCACGTCGGTCTACTCCAGGCACGACGGTATCGTTCCATGGCAAGCGTGCTGTGAAACCTCGGCAGGCCTGTCGGAAAGCATTGCGGTGCAAGGCAGTCATATGGGGTTGACCCACAACCCGTCGGCGTTGTGGACGGTTGCCGATCGTCTGGCACAGGACGTGGACAACTGGCAACCTTTTGCGGCTCCGAAACGGCTTCGACGCATGTTTCCCTGCTGAGGTACGAGGCTGGGGTTCGAGGCTGGGGTGTGGGGGAGAACCCTGAGTCCGACGTGGGGACGGACTCGTACCTGAGGACACACCGCGTCGGAAAAGATGGGTCCATGGCCTGATGCGCACAGGTGGATCGGCGGCGGATAGTGGAGGTCGACGCGGATGAACCGCGAGTTCCGTTGAAAGGAAACAACACATGACCTCCCCGATGAAGACCCGCAAGCTCACCCGCGCCCGCTCGGGAGCAATGTTCGGTGGGGTGTGCGCCGGAATCGCTCGATACTTCGGTTGGAAGTCGTCGACTGTCCGCTTGCTGTTCGTGCTCTCGTGCCTGCTGCCCGGCCCGCAGTTTCTGATCTACATCGTGATGTGGATTTTCATTCCTCGTGAGCAGATCTGACCGAACCGCTCAACGGCGGCGGTCTTTCAGGCATTGCTTGGCCTCGTGCAATTCCTCCGAACTCAGTGGAGGAAGGGGGAGTGCGTCACGGTGCAACCCCTCCGTGCGTAGACCGTCGAGCATCACCGAGAGGTATCGACGCCACACGGTCGGGTTGACGGGCTGAGCAAATTCGGTGACTGCGCCCACCATGAAGATGAGGCCGAACAGGTCCGTCGGTACGGCGTCGGGGCGCAGCATCCCGGCCTCCTGGGCCCGGTAGAAGATCCTCTCGACCGACGGTTCGATGATGGATCGTTGGCATGCGACTTGCTCGCATCCCTCGTCGGTTCCGTTCAGGACGTCTTTGAGCCCGCGGTTGACCGACATACGGCTGCAGGCGAATTCGGCAAAGGTGACAAGGCCGTCCCACGGATCCGGATTGGCGAGTGACGCGTCCGCGGCCGCCGCCATGTCGGCGAAGTTCTGTTGGAAGACTCCGTCGATCAATTCTTCCTTGCTGGCGAACCGCCGATAGACCGTTCCGACGCCGACACCCGCGCGCCGGGCGACGTCGTCGAGTGTGACGTCGATCCCTTCTTCGGCGAACAATTCACGTGCGGCGTCGATGATCAACTGCCGATTACGTGCAGCATCGGCGCGAAGGGGGCGCTCCATTGCGGTACTCATGTCCCCACTCTACCCGCCAAGTGGAGACAGCCTCTCCGTTTTCGTGTAGCGTTTTTGCTAACCGGAGAAGCCATCTCCGCATAGGTTGGGCGAGGGACTATGTCAGACATTGCTGAACGGACTGAATTCGAGCAGTCCTCAGCGCCTTCAGGGGACAACCACGCAAAGCGGTGGCTGGTTCTCGCGGTTCTGGGAATTGCGCAGCTGATGGTGGTCTTGGATGCCACCATCGTCAACATCGCGCTGCCTGCTGCGCAGCGCTCACTGGAGTTCGGTGATTCGGACCGCCAGTGGATCATCACGGCATACGCATTGGCGTTCGGCAGCTTGCTGCTACTCGGCGGTCGATTGAGCGACTTGTTCGGGCGCAGGCGAACTTTCATCGTCGGTCTTATCGGCTTCGCAGTGGCTTCCGCCATCGGTGGCGCAGCCGTCAACTTCGAAATGCTTGTTGCCGCTCGTGCCGGCCAGGGCGTATTCGGTGCGCTCCTTGCCCCGGCAGCCCTGTCGCTGCTGTCCGTGACATTCACGGATCCAGGTGAGCGTGCCAAGGCTTTCGGTATCTTCGGTGCCGTTGCCGGCGGCGGTGGCGCCATCGGACTGCTGCTCGGCGGCGCACTCACCGAGTGGGTCGACTGGCGCTGGTGCCTCTTCGTGAATCTCTTCTTCGCGGCGATCGCCCTGGTCGGAGCAGTCCTGTTGCTCGCGCCGCACACCAGTGACTCGCGACCCAAGCTCGACATCCCGGGAACGATCCTGGTGTCGATCAGCTTGTTCAGCATCGTCTTCGGATTCTCGAAGGCCGAATCGGACGGGTGGAGTGCAACTCCCACCATCTCGTGGCTCGTTGCCGGCGTCGTGTTCATGGCGGCGTTCATCTACTGGCAGACCAAGTCCGAGCACCCGCTCCTTCCGCTGCGGGTGGTCCTCGACCGAATCCGGGCTGGCTCGTACCTGGCGATCTTCCTTTCCGGCGCAGGCATGTTCGCAGTCTTCCTGTTCCTGACGTACTACATGCAGCTGATCCTCGGGTACAGCCCGATCATGACCGGCCTCGCATTCATGCCGATGGTGTTCGGAATCGTGACAGCGGCAACGCTTTCGACAGCGGTTTTGCTACCGCGCGTCGGTCCGCGAGTGCTGATCGTGAGCGGAATGGTCATCGCGGCGATCGGAATGACGCTGCTGGCCCAGATTTCCGTGGACAGCACCTATGCAGTCCACATTCTGCCGGGGCTCGTTGTCACCGGACTCGGCATGGGCAGCATTTTCGCCCCGTCGATGCAGGGAGCAACTTCAGGCGTGCACCACGAAGATGCCGGCGTCGCATCTGCCACGGTCAACACGATGCAGCAGGTGGGCGGCTCGATCGGAACTGCACTGCTCAGCACGATTGCAGCCTCGGCTTCCACCAACTACCTGGTGGGCCGCGAGATGAATCCGCTGACCCAGGCACAGGCTGCCGTCGAGAGTTACACCACCACGTTCTATTGGGCCGCAGGCATATTCGCGGTCGGTGCGGTCTTGACCGGACTGGTTCTTCGGAGTGGACTGCTTCCGGATTCGCCGGAAGGTGAACCGGTAATCGCTCACTGACAGCAAATTTCGGGGTCGACGCCATTGCGGCGTCGACCCCGAAATCGAGTCAGCAGTTCTTATCGGGCGATGCCTGAAACCGATGAAGGACGTGATCGAGTTGTTCGGAGGAAAGCGCCGGGACGGGCAACTCGCGATGGCCGGTGCGGGACGCGCAGAGTCCGTCGATCATGAACCCGAGTGCGCGGCGGTAAGCCTGAGGGGCCTCGTCGCCGCCGAACTTCTGGGCCATCTTGACGACCTGCATGAGAAGCGGAATGTCGTTGACTTCGAAGTCGCTCCGCAGGGTGCCCTGTTCCTTGGCGCGATTGACAAGTGCCGCGGTGTGCTGAGCGATCCCGGCGCGCGCGCGAGCGAAAGTGTCGGACGCGAAGCGCCCGTCCATCAGGAGATCGCCGAATCCGCGGTTGTCTGCCATGCGCAGGGAGATCACGTCGAGAAAGTAGACAAGACCTTCCCAGGCGTCTGGCATCTCCCGGGCGGTGGCGGCAATCGTTTCGATCTCGGAGCATCGTGTGTCGAACAGGGCCTGGATCAGCTCGTCCTTGCTGGCGAACCGGCGATAGACGGTGCCGACGCCGACGCCGGCGTGCTTGGCGACGTCCGCCAGCGTGGCGTCGAGTCCTTGGGCAGCGAACACCTCGCGAGCGGAGTTGAGGATGCGCTCGAGGTTGGCCTTGGCGTCGGACCGAAGGCGCGGCTGTGAGCAGTCGGCCGAGGTCCCCGCGTGAGAAGCGTCGGGGTGTGTTGTCGGCATCCTCACAGTCTACGGCACTAAGCGGAATGATCGATTCCGTTAGTGCTATATTACTAAGCGGAACGTGTGGTTCCGATTGTCCGTATGAGAGAAGCCGATATGAGCACGTCTGACATCTGGGTCGGGAGCAATCCGATCTCGATGGTGGGTACGCGGAGTGCAGGTTTCGCGGCAACGAGGCTTCGCGCTCTTGCCGGCGACGGCGCCTTTGCTCAGCTCGTTCGTTTTGCCCTCGTCGGCGGAGCCAGCAACATCTTGTACTTTGCCGCTTTTCTGGCGCTGCGCGGTGACGGAGCGCTGGTCGCCAACGCAGTTGGTGCAGTCTTGAGCACCATTCTGGCCAACGAACTGCATCGCCGGCTCACCTTCCATGCCGCGGATCGCGTCAACTGGTTCACCGCGCAGTGGGAAGGCGGTGGACTCGCTCTGGTCGGGTTGATCGCCAGTTCGGCCGCCATCAGTGCGCTCGGCTTCCTTCTCCCCGGCGCCGACGGACTTCTTCAAGCCGGGCTTGTGATCGCAGTGAGTGGAATTGTCGGTGGCCTGCGATTCGTCGCTCTTCGCGGTTGGGTTTTCTGAGCGGTTCTCGAATTCGAATCGGACTCGGCTCGTAGGGAACACTGTGACCTATGAGCCTTTCGATAGCCGACTCCGGCATCCGTCTGGCTGTGCTCTGCATCGTCATGGCTCTTGTCGCCACGCTCGTCTACCGATTCACCTCTCTCGGTAGCGTTCGGGTAGTCCCCGGCGCACTCGTTCGTGGCGCTCTTCAGTTGGCTGCGATTTCGTTGATACTCGCCGCTGCCTTGGCTCACATCTGGTCAGCGATCCTCGTGCTTGTCGGCATGTTCGCTGCGGCGTCGTTCACCGCTGCACGACGCTGCGGCGCAGGAACGTCCGGAGCGTGGCTGACCATCGCCTTGGCGTCGGGAATCGGTGTGGTTCTGCCACTGATGCTGCTGTCCGGAGTGGTTCCGCTGGAAGGCATCGCTCTGGTGCCGATCGGCGGAATTGTTCTGGGCGGCGCTATGACTGCAACATCGATGGCAGCCAAACGCGGACTCGACGCCGTCGATGATCGATACGGGGAAGTCGAAGCCGCACTGAGCCTTGGATTTTCCCAGCGCGATGCACGGTGGGAAGTAGCCCGCACCGCAGCCTCCGACGCCCTGCTACCGGGAGTCGACCAGACGCGCACCGTCGGCCTCGTGACATTGCCCGGCGCTTTTGTCGGCGTTTTGCTCGCGACGGGTTCGGCCGTTCAAGCCGGTGCCGTGCAAATTCTTGTGCTGGCAGGGCTGCTGTTGGCGCAAACCTGCTCGGTCGCCGTGGCGTTGGAACTCGTCGCCCGCGGCTTCGTCTTTCGAGGTAAGACTGTCAGGCCTGCGCGAGTTCGTTGATCTTGTCGCTGCGAAGGACGCGGTCGGGAAGATCTGGCGTGTTTGCCGCGAGGGTGATCATTGCCCTGCCGATGTTTTCGCTGGTGGTCACGCTGCTGGGCCAGACCTTGCGCAAGAGTGGGTAGAGAGGCACGGAGATTTGATAGAAGGCCTTGTACCACCACGTCTTCGACGGCGATCCCGGGCGCGGACGGATGAATCCGGGCCGGAGGATGTAGGTCGTGAGAGGGAGGGCGAGTAGCGCATTTTCGGTCGCGCCACGTACTCGCTTCCACATGGTCTTGCTGGTTTCGGTGGAGTCGGCGCTTTCGCCGGACACGTAGACGAACACCATCTGAGGGTTCACACCCGACAGTGTTGTGGCGGCGGCAAGCGTGATGTCATGCGTGATGCGGGTGTAGTCGGCTTCGTTCATGCCGGCAGAGGAGACACCGAGGCAGAAGAAGCAGGCGTCCGCGCCGGTCAGATCGGCTTCGATCGCCGAGAAGTCGAGCATGTCGCGGTGAACGATGTCGACGATCTTCGGGGCAGTTGTACCGGACGGATTGCGGCCGACGGTCACGACTTCGTCGATTCGTGGATCGTCGAGGCATTCCCTCAGGACGCTGTTGCCGACCATTCCTGTTGCCCCGAAAACGACGACCTTCATGATGTTCCCCCCGGCGTTGGTTCCACTTTCTGTGATGCGCACACTACGGAACGGTCTGCAGTTCATCCGACCGGAGTGGCCAACTGAACGCTTGACCTGCAATTATGAGTCCATTTTGACGCGACTCGTGACTAAAGTCCCTACAAACCGGCTGGACGGTTGGCTGAAAATAGTTTTATGAACGAAGGAGTTGATGAAATACACGTTCTGGGATCGGAGTCAGCCGGTCGAATGGTAGAGGCGTCGACGATCATCGTTCTCGGTGCGCTCTGTGCCGTGGTCGCAGGTTCTGGCGTGTTCTTTGTCGTCGGATCGATTGGTGGCTTCGCCAGACTGCTCTACCTGGTTGTTCGTGGTCCGCTCAACTCTTGCTCGGTACCGGCGTCGAATGTCGAGCTGGTGCCTTCGAGAACGTCATGTGGTCGTTGATGCTCCCGAACGTGGAGTGAAGACGGTCAAGGATGTAGTTCTGACGCATGTTCCACGGTGACTTCGATCCCTGCTTCGGGAACTGTTCCACGGCACGCATGACGTACCCCGACGCCAGATCCAGGATCGGCCGCTGGTCCATTTCTTCGGTCGCGTGCGGCACGCACTTCGAATAGTCGCGCTTGTCCATCTCCGTCAGCAGTCGGCACACGTACATCGACGTGAGATCTGCTCGCAGAGTCCACGAGGCGTTGGTGTAGCCGACGCACATCGCGAAGTTCGGTACGTCGCTGATCATCATGCCCTTGTAGACGTAACGATCACCGAGGGTGACGAGTTCGCCGTCCACTTCGATGGACATCCCGCCGCACGCCTCCATCTTCAATCCTGTTGCAGTGACGATGATGTCAGCTTCGAGTTCGCGACCTGACGCGAGAAGGATCCCGGTCTCGGTGAAGGTGTCGATGTGATCGGTCTCGATCGAGGCCTTGCCGGATCGGAGGGCTTTGAACAAATCGCCGTCGGGTACGACGCACAAGCGCTGGTCCCAGGGATCGTAGGAGGGTGTGAAGTGAGGATCGAGGGGGATGTCTTTCGGGAGTTGACGACTGATCGCGAGGTTCAGCATCCTCTTTGCACGCGCCGGACTGCGTCGGCACAATTGGTAGAAACTCAGGTTCACTACGACGCTCTTCCATCGAGCGATGCTGTGCGCGAGTTGATTCGGCAGTACCGCGCGAATGGTGTCCGATAATTTGTCGCTGGACGGCAGCGCCAGAATGTACGTCGGTGATCGCTGGAGCATCGTGACGTGGCTTGCGTCCCGTGACATCGTGGGGACCAAAGTGACTGCGGTGGCGCCGCTTCCGATCACAACGACCTTCTTGTCGGAGTAATCGAGTTCTTCGGGCCAGAACTGGGGGTGCACTACCTCACCGGCAAACGATTCACGTCCGGGGAAGTCGGGGGTGTATCCGCCGTCGTAGCTGTAGTACCCGCTGCAGAGATAGAGGAAGTTACAGGTCAATGTTTCGTCTTCGTCGCCGGTCGTGACCGTGACTGTCCAGGTCGAGGTCGCTGACGACCATGATGCGGCCGTCACCTTCCGGTTGTACCGAATCTTCTTGTCGATCCCGTTCTCTCGCGCGGTGTCGCGCACGTACCGCAGGATCGAATCACCGTCGGCGATTGCTTTGGCATCTGTCCACGGGCGAAACGGGTAGCCGAGCGTGAACATGTCGGAATCCGATCGGATGCCGGGATACTTGAAGAGGTCCCAGGTTCCGCCGCTGTTCGCTCGGGCCTCGAGGATTGCGTACGACTTTCCTGGGAGCTCGGTCTGGAGTCGATAAGCAGCACCGATGCCGGACAAGCCGGCGCCGACGATCAGGACATCGAGGTGTTCGGTGCTCATCAGTTCGGACTCCGTATCGACTATGTGGGGCCACCGGCAGAGTTAGTGCTCGATCACCACACTACTGAACGATGCTCAGTAAGGCGAGGAGGACCATGTGATCGTTGGTGGTCGGATTGCCGCGCACAGTGGTTTACCTGCGGCGTCGGTGAGCCCGAGGTCTCCGTGGAGCACACCGGAAGCGTCGGCCTGCTCGACGATGTGCTCGGGGATCGCGTCGAGCATCAGCTTTGCGCGCCGAAACATCTCGAACGTCTGGTCATCGGATACCGTCACCCAGGACAGGTAGATGAAGCGTCCGCGAGGTGGACCCTGGATGTGTGGACCGAGAATGTCCCAGGCACCGGACTTTCGCTCCTGGCTCGCTGTCAGTTCCCATCGCACTGTCTCGGTATCTCCTGGTACGAGGTCGAGGACTTCGTGTGGCTTGCCTCGGCGCTGAACGCCGACGTGGATGTTGCTGCGCCCTTCGAAGGTTGCGGTTTCGGAACACTCACGTCCGGGCAGGCTGTGACCGGTGATGATGATCTGCATATCGACATCATGCTCCGCACAGGTCGGGAGGGGTTGGCGTGGTGAGTCGTTCGGGTAGAACCTTTGTTGCGGCCGTGGTGGCGAGCATTCTGTTGTCGAGTCTCGGCTGGGGGTCAGGTGCTGCCGCGGCGACGACGGACGAACCGGAAGTCGCGGGCGCGCTGGAGTCCTATGGCGAACTCTCGGCCGCAGTGTTTCCGGTCGGCGCCGGTGAGACGCAGCGGGTCGTGTATCGAACTCTGCGTACCGCTGACAGATGGGGAGAGTCGTCAGGGTCCGTGTTTCTGCCGGAAGGTGCCCCACCGGCGGGCGGTTGGCCCGTCATCTCCTATGCCCACGGAACTTTGGGCAGTGCGGATCAGTGTGCACCCTCGTCGACCGGATTCGGTCCGGGCGAGATCGAACCGATCGAACGCTGGTTGGAGCAGGGATACGCGGTAGTCGCTACCGACTACTCGGGACTGGGTACCGACGGGGTGCTGGCCTATCTCGACGGACATGCCGCCGGCGCGAATGCGGTCGACATCGTGCGGGCTGCGCACGAGTTGTACGGCAGTGTGCTGAGTCCGCGGTGGATGGTTGCGGGTTTGTCCGAAGGCGGTCATGCGGCGTACTTCGCGGGACACGAGGCCACCACTCGTGCACCGGAATTGGATTTCCGCGGCTCGGTCGTTGTTGCCGGCCCCACCCATATGGAAGGTTTGTTTCCGTTGGGCGGACCGCTGTTTCCCGACATCGGCATCACCGGGTTGGTGGGATACGCGCTGTACGTTCTGGCCGGGATCGACGATCAACGACCCGAAGAGAACATTCGGGAGGTTCTCTCGCCGCAGGGGATCGAGTGGATGGAAAAGGCTCGGACACTGTGCGCCGGAGATCTCGGCCGCCACATTCGCGCCGAACGAATCCAGTTGAGCTCGTTGTTTTCTCTGTCGGTGTGGACGCCACGCTTCCACGATCTGTTTCGCGAGATGATGCAGGTGCCGGTCGACGGCTACGACCGGTCACTGCGTGTGGTGCAGAGCGTGTCGGACACAACGGTTCCTGTCGCCCTTACCTGGGCGCAACTGGTCGACATGCGTTCGCGAGGAACGCAGTTCGAGTATCAAGAACTCAGCGGAATCAGCCACGGCCAAACGACGGTCGCTTCGATGGACCAGACCATGGAGTTCATCGATCGATTGATGAGGTGATGTTCGGCGGTGTTGTTGTTTCAGTGTTGTTGTTGCGGTGTTGTTGTTTCAGGGTGGTTGTTCAGCGCATACGCCGCGGCCCGTAGTCGTGGCCGCCGTTGGCGAACCACACGATTGCCGCAATCGCGTACAGGATGCAGACCAGGAGTAGTAGCCCGCCTGCGATCCACAGCGAGATCTGACCGAGTCGTTTCACTCGATCGGACGCGTACCGCGACCCGGCCACATCGCCGTCGGCCCACAGCGGATACACGTTGAAGGCGTGCGTGAAAGCGGAGAAGGAGAGCGGCCAGAAGAACAGCAGCGAGACCACTGCCCAACCCGCATTGACGGGCGGTCGAATCGGGTGCTGAGGAACGGATTGCTGGACGGTGGGTTGATCCGGGTTGGTCATGGGGGCTCCTGACATGAGGTGGCCCTTTCGACGCTACTGCGATGGAGCTGAAGAATCACTGAGTGTGCACGATCAGCCGTAATGCCAGTCGCGATCCATCCGTCGGAAGTACGGAAAGAGTGTGGCCTCCTCGAAATCGAGGTGCGACTGCATATGATCCGCCAATTCGGAGATTGCGGCGTGTGCCCGATTGACCGTGGAGGATTCGGTGCTCAGCGCGAGTGACGCACGCTTGGCTTCCGACACGATCTCCCCGACAAGCTTGTGTTCTGCCTGCAGTCGTTCGACCGCAGGGGCCAACTCGGGAAAGTTCCTGGTCATTACGGGGAACATACGTTGATCTTCGATGGTGTGGTGCAGAGTCAGCGTGTTGCAGTAGAAGTCGCAGTTGACCCGTAGTTGCCAGACGAAATCCGCGATCGTCAGATTGTCGATCATTTCGGGTATCCGAGTCAGATCGGCGGTTTCGTCCGACAACTGTTGCAGGGCTTTCTCGAGTACCTCGATATCGGCTCGTAGAGGTTCGTGAACCTGACGTAGCTGTTCGATCATCCTCAGACCGGCAACTGTTGCCGTGTTGTGCGAATGAGGGGCGTTCACGTCAGCGCAACTCGATCCCGCTCCGCGAGCATCCTCGCTACCGGCAGGACGTCCTTTGCTGCCATCTCGATACGCTCGAATACCTCGGGGTTGAGGATAGTCGTTCCGTCGAAATCACCGGAGCTGAGATAGATCCCGACCGGAGCGGTCAGCGCTTGGAAGAAAGCGAACAGTGGACGCAGGGCATGGTCCAACACGAGAGCGTGGCGGTCGCTGCCACCTGTCGCAGCAAGAATCACCGGAGTGTTGGCAAGCGCGTACTGGTCCACGAGATCGAAGAAATGCTTGAACATTCCCGTGTACGAGCCGCGGAACACCGGTGACGCCGCGATGACGATATCGGCGGACTCGACTGCTGCCAGCGCTTCGGCGGTCACTGAGTCGACGTGATCGCGATCCAGAGCAGATGCAAGACCTGGAATCAGATCCACGATCTCGAAAACTCGTGTGTCGATCTGCTCGAAGTCTCCCAAGGTTTCGACGATCAGGTCGACGAGGGCACGAGTCTTGGAGGGTTTTTGAAGGTTGCCGACAACGGCAACAATTTTGAGCGGTGTGCTCATCGAAACTCCTATTTTTGGGAGGACTTCAGTGATTCGATTTCCTTACGCACAACGGGGGCTACTTCGGTGCCGAGGATCTCGATCGCACGCAGCATGTCCTTCTGTGGCACGTTGCCGAACCCCATCTGGATCATGATGCGGTCATGATGGAACAGCTCGTACTGCGCCATCGTCTTGTCGATGATTTCCTGCGGGCCGCCGAGGAAGAACGCACCCGCGGTGGTTGCCTGCGCCTCGTATGCCCTGCGCGGCATGGGAACTCCGTTCCCCCGCTGATGATGATTCTGCATCCACCCGGCCTGGAAGTACGGGTACGACGTGTCGAGTGCTGTTTGCTTCGAGGTATCGACAAATCCTGGCGAAGCAATCGAGACAGCGAGCTTCTTCGGATCGTGTCCGAACTCCGCTGCAGCCCTGCGGTACAGATCGACGAACGGTTCGAACTGTTGGTAACTTCCACCGATGATGGCCAGTGAGAGGGGCAGGCCCAGTTTCGCGGCACGGACGACAGAGGCCGGAGTACCTCCGACTGCGATCCACACCGGAATCTGATGGTCCGGGCGGGGCGTCACGTCACCGTCGATCAGTGGTGCGCGAAGTTGTCCTTCCCAGTTGATCGGGTTCTCGTCGCGCAGTTTCAGTAGTAGATCGAGCTTTTCGGCGAAGAGCTCGTTGTACTGGGACAGGTCGTACCCGAAAAGCGGAAATGACTCCGTGTACGAACCTCGGCCGGCAATGATCTCGGCACGGCCTTCGGAAAGCAGGTCGACTGTCGCGAACTGTTGGAACACACGGACGGGATCGTCGGAACTGAGTACAGTTACGGCGCTGGACAGCTTGATGTTGTCGGTAGCCTGAGCCATTGCCGCGAGCACAACTGCAGGGGCTGAGACTGCGAAGTCGGTGCGATGGTGCTCGCCGACGCCGAAGACATCGAGTCCAACCTGATCGGCAACGGTTGCCTGCTCCACCAAATGGCGAAGGTGGACACCGGGATTCATCATCGCGCCGGTGGTGGGATCTGGGGTGAGTTCACCGAAATGGTAGACGCCCAATTCGAAAGCCATGTTGTTTCTCGCTATCTGTTCGTGGGGGTGATGGAAAGTTGTTCTACGTGCGCATCGCATGCGCCGCCTTGATTCGTGTGATGTGCGGCAAGTCGGGAGAAGAAGCGTTCGAGTACCGGAAGCTCCTCGGTTTCAATGAGATCGGAGAAGTATTCGGCGATCCCTCGCGTGTGTATGGCGGACGCTTTTCGAAGCGTCTTCTTGCCCGCAGGCGTCATCGATACCGTCACGACGCGTCGATCGTTTTCCGGTCGAACGCGCTCTGCCAGTCCTGCCTCGACCAATCGATCGACGACGCGCGTCACGCCACTGGTGGTGACCAGGACCAGTTCGGCCAGATCGCCCATTCGGATCGTGTTTCCCGGCGCTTCGTGCAGTCGGAGCAGAACGTCGTACTGGCCAAGGGTGAGCCCGGTGGTGGTTCGAAGGTCCGCCTCCATCTTGCCGAGGATGACGCTGTGGCTGACCACTAGGTCACGCCAGACGGAACCGCGTCGACGTTCGTCGGTAGTCATCGGTGACAGCCTCCATTTATTTGCGCTCGCAAGTATTGCTTACTCAAATAATACGCCTGGATCGATCGAACTATTCCCCGCTCTCATTTGTGCTGGTAGCAAGGTATTGACTCGAACACGTGTTCGAGTATTGTTTGGGGTGGGGATCGGGGGATTCAATGAGTGTTCTGTTGTCGGATGTGGTCTCGGGTTCTGCGGTGGGGTTGCGCGGACGTCTGTGGCAGTTGTCTGCTTCTGAGTTGCGTGCGGCTGCGGTGTCGGCGAGTGCGGAGATTCTTCGTCTCGAGGCTGTTCGTGTGGCGGTGGTGGACGAACTCTCGATGCGTCCTGATGATCAGGTGATTGCGAGCCGCGGGGTGGGGTGCTGGTTGGCGGCCAACACGATGCTGCAGGTTCGGGACGGGAAGAAGATCGCCGACCTGGGTGCGGCGCTGCGGCCTTTTCCGGCGGTGGCGGCCCGGTTCGATGGCGGGGACTGCTCGTTCGAGCATGCCGTGTTGATCGTGGCGTTCTGCGAGTCACCGCCGAAGGGAATGCCGGACGAAGCGCTCCCTCGCTGTATCGATTTGTTGTTGGCTGCCGCGTCGGGCGTGGAGGCGACAACGACGAAGGTGCGGAACGTGATCGCGACCTTGGAGCGAGTGTTCGAATCGGATGAGATTCCGCCCGCCGAGGATGTGGATCGGAATGAATTGCGGATCGCGTCGACGTTGAATGGTCGGGTGGTGGTGCGCGGCGATTTCGATGCTCTCACTGGTGAAATGTTGTTGTCGGCGTTGTCGAATCTGACGATGCCCACCCCGGCACCCGATGGAACCCCCGATGCCCGGTCGGCGGCGAAGCGGACCGCGGATGGGTTCACCGAACTGATCCGCCGCTACCTCGACTGCGCCAAAACCGGCACCGACGGCGGCCAACGCCCGCACGTGAATGTTCACATCAACGCCCGCGATCTCGCGGAGCATCGGGATTGCGCCGCCGCGCCCTCGCCCGATGGTGGTGGAGTGGCTGTGTCGGATCTTGATGTCGGGCACATGCCCTGGCTGGGGCCGCTGTCGGTGTCGCAGACCAGGCTTCTCGGCTGCGACTGTTTCCTGTCCACCGTGCTGCTCGACGACCACGGGGCGCCGTTGGATGCGAGACCCGGGAAACGGTTGGTCTCTGCGGAGCAGCGAGTGGCGTTGATCGCCCGGGACAAAGGCTGCGCGTTCCCGGGGTGTGCGTGTGTTCCCGCGTGGACGGATGCGCACCATATTCGGCACTGGGCCAACGGTGGCCCGACGGTGATGAACAACCTTGTCCTGCTGTGCCGTTCACATCATCGGTTGATGCACCGCAAAACGGGTTTCGTCGGGAAATGGGAGATCCGGATCGGGGTCGACAACAAACCGTGGTTCATCCCACCACCCTCGATCGACCCCGGCCAGCACCCGCGGCCCGCGAACACCACCTTCAAAACCTGAGGTAGTACTCCTCGGGCACAACAGAACACGGGCCAGCACCGCATCGAAGGGATCCTCCGATGCGGTGCCAGCAGGCCGTGGGGGAGTCGAATCAGTGCTTCGAGCGCTTGTGGCGGTACATCTCGGCATCGGCCGTATCCCAAGTCTCGGAAAGGCTTTGGAACATGGAAAAGTCGGCTCGGCCGATCGAACAACGGACGTCGGCATTCCGGAACGCCTTCTCCAAACACTCGACCAGGTAGTCGACGGCGCGCGGCTGTGTATCGGGCAGAGCGATTCCGAACTCGTCTCCGCCCAACCGTGAAACCACCGCACCAGGGTGCGCGCATGCTGCCAAGATCTTGCCGGCCCGTTGAACATATTCGTCACCCGCGGCGTGACCGAGTTCGTCGTTGATGGTCTTCATGCCGTCCAGATCGACGATGATGATAGATCCCGGATCGGCGAATTGGCGGTACCGGGTTTGCTCGGCCTCGAGGATGCGGTTCCACCCGCGCCGATTGAGAAGACCTGTCAACGGGTCGGTCTCGGCATCGAGTTGCGCAGTTTCGGCCAGTCGCACTGACTGCGCGCGCTGATAGTCGACATCGAGAATCGTTCCGAGGAGTCGGCACAGGAGAGTGAGGAGGGCCAGGTTGTCCTCGAGTACGGAGTCGCCCGTAATCGGGTCGGCGCCACACAGAGTGCCGAAGAGACTGCCGTCGTTGTGAAGGATTGGGATGCTGACGTATGCGCCTATGCCTTCCCACCTGTCATCTCGGGAAAGTGCAGGTACGAGTGCGCGATTCGATGAGACTGGCGGCGCATTTCCGAGGACTACCTCGCTGCACATGGTGTTTTGCCAAGTACGGGTCTCGCCGACTTCGATGTGAAGTGGGTTGGGTGAGACGGTGAGAAAGATTTGATTCGACCCGTCGAACCGCGTGATCGACCACAGTGCCAGCGGAAGATATTCGTCGAGGTAGGACACGATCGAGCGACTGGCGTCGTCGAAATTCGTCAGTGGTGGCAGGAGTGGCAACATCGGGATGGTGCGCGCCTGGCCGTGCGGCATTTGGTGACCTCCTGATCGACCCTAAGATTCTGTCGATGTTCAGGCTCTTGGTCCCGCGTGCGACAAATCTTCCACGAACAGTCTGCCTCGAGAATCCTGGCGATTGCTGAAAGTGTGCTGTGATTCTTCCGACCGCGGGGCCGTTGATTCTTTGGTGGCCCGCTAATCTTCAGGCATGGAGCTGGCGCGTGGAGCGAACACAGTCGTTGACGGAACTTCGCTGAAGGTGGCGGTGAACGGTAGCGCCCCGGGCACGGTGGACCTGATGGTGTTCCAGCTCGACGAACGGAACCAGGTGCGGAACGACGCAGATTTTGTCTTCTTCAATCAGCCGGTGTCGCCCGAAGGTGCGGTGCGCTTGGAGTCCGGCGGCGTCATCGAAATCGACATTGCGAGGTTGCCCGCCGACATCCACCAGCTGAGTGTTGCCGTGGCGCTTGATGCGGCGGCAAACGGAACCCTTTCTGCTGTCGGGGGCCTTGGTGTCGTGGTGGAGCAGCCTGGTTCCACCGCTATCGTGGCTCAGGCTTTGGGTTTGACGAGTGAGAGGGCAGCGGTCCTCGTCGAGATCTATCGCCGCGGCACGGACTGGAAGGTTCGGAACGTTTCGGCGGGTTGGGACAGCGGATTGGCAGATCTGGTCACTGCATTCGGAGTCTCGGTCGACGAGGAACCGCAGAGCCGACCCGACTCGGCTGAATCGGCAGATGGCATTCGGACCGTGCCCGACGAAGCCAAACTCTCGATGGTGAAGCGGGAAAAGCTGGACCTCCGAAAGCGCGAAGTGGCCAAGGTCCTGCTGACCAAGGGTGGCAACGGAATTCGGGCGCGAGTGGTCCTGGTGATCGACAAAACCGGAAGTATGGCCAAGCAGTACCGCACCAGAGTGGTGCATCGTGTTGTCGAACGCATGGTTCCCGTTGCGATCCAGCTCGATGACGACGGCAAGCTGGAGCCGTACTTGTATGCAGTCAGCTTCGTCAAGCTTCCCGAGATCTCTGTCCATGACGCGGAAGAGTGGTCGGATACCTACCTGCACTTGCGCGGCTCGCACGGCGGATTCAACTATGACAAGATCGGCGCCGCAAATCGTGAAGTGCCGATCATGACTGAGATTCTCTCCGGCCTGACACGTGGTTCGGCGCCGACGCTCGTCCTGTTCTTCACCGACGGAGGCTTCAGCGAGCGCAAGGAAATCACGAAATTGATGCGCGAAGCGTCTGGGCTCCCGGCCTTTTGGCAGTTCGTCGGAATCGGCAAGGCCAACTACGGAGTGCTGGAGAAGCTCGACGACCTCGACGGCAGGGTGGTCGACAATGCCGGATTCTTCGCGCTGGACGACATCGACACCGTCGACGACGCCCAGTTGTACACCCGTTTGCTGAGTGAATTCCCGGATTGGCACAAGGCAGCTGTAGCCGCGGGCATCACGACGCCGTGATTTAGCTGGTCGAAACCAACTGCGGTGCATTCTCTTTCAAGAATTCGTCGATGTGCGCCCAGGTGGAGTCTCTCGCGGTGGGGCCGGCAACGAGCCCGAGGTGACTTCCCGGCGCCTTCTCGAACCGGACCGACGGCGCTCCGGTGAGGACCGACGTGATCGCTTCCACCGAAGCGATGGGTGCAATCACGTCGGTGGTGCCGCCGATCGCGAGAACGGGAACGCTCAGAGCTGACAGTTTGATCTCGCGCCCGGCAAGCGTGACAGCGTCGTTGTAGAGATTGTTGCCGAGCATGAGTTGTTCGCAGATCTGCTGAAATGCCTTGCCCGGGTATCCAGGCATGGCTGCCATGAACTTGTCTATCGATTCCATACGAGCCAGGGTCTCGGTGTTGTGAAGATTGCGGACGATGAACCATGGCTTGAGGACTTCGCGCTGCAACGCCGTCACCTTGTAACTCGCCTGAACGAGTGGAGCAGGTAGTCCGCCGACCAGATTGGTCGCGGAGGTGAGCGGGGTATCGCCCGTGTATTTGCCGATCAGCCTCAACGGGCTGATAGCGGGAATCTTCGTGTAATCGATTGGCGTGCCGATTGCCGTGATCGATGCGATCGGAAGGTCGGAGTGAGCGGAGCCCGTGAGCAGAGACATGGTCCCGCCGAGGCTCCACCCGATCAGCGAAACAGGTGCGCCGTCATGTAGGTCCGAGATCGTACGGATCGCTTCCGGGATGATGTCGTCGACCCAGGCCTCGAAACCCATTCCGCGGTCGGAGTACCGCATGGTCCCGTAGTCGAGGAGGTAGGGCGTGTTTGCGCCATCCAGTAGGTGTGCGGCGAGGCTCTGGCCTGCACGAAGGTCGTAGCAGTCGGCTGAAACCGCGAGGGGAGGTACGAGGAGAACCGGATTGCCTCTGGGCGTCCACAATGCGCCGAAGCGATACAGATCGCGGTGTAGACCTTCGCTGATCAGTACCGACGGCGTGCGTTCGGCCTTCTCGACACCGTCGCCGAACGAGAGTCCCCATGCATTGCGCGCTGCGGTGTCCAGCGTCGGACGCCACGTCGCGATCAAACCACTGATATCGAGCACTGGTTCCCCTCGGAGTCGAATCGGCGGACGGCCGAGTCGGCCGCGCTCGGTGTATGTTACCTGCCTTCACATACATCGATCTCGGGGGTGCAAAAACCCAGCTCGGCAGCGGAGCCACCGTGCCGAGCTGGGCTGATCGGGATGATGCGGCAGTGATCAGGCGGGGACGATCAAGCCGGTCGAGGCTGTGGCCGCCGCGTATCGCTGTGCAACGTCTTCCCAGTTGATGACGTTCCAGTAGGCCTTCACGTAGTCGGCCTTGACGTTCTTGTACTGCAGGTAGAAGGCGTGCTCCCACATGTCGAGCATGAGCAACGGAACGATACCGATGCTGATGTTGCCTTGCTGGTCGGTGAGTTGCTCGATGACCAGGCGCTGCCCGACCATGTCGTAGGCCAGTACCGCCCAGCCGGACCCCTGCAAAGTCGTTGCTACAGCGGAGAAGTGGTTGACGAATGCGTCGAAGGTACCGAAGTGCTCGTCGATCGCGGCTGCCAACTCGCCTTCTGGTCGCTCACCGCCGTTGGGGGAGAGGTTCTTCCAGAAGATCGAGTGATTGGTGTGGCCGCCGAGGTGGAAGGCGAGGTTCTTACTGAGCAGCGGCGCCTTCGCGGTGATCGTGCCGTCTTCGCGTGCAGCAGCCAACTGCTCGATTGCGCTGTTGGCGCCCGCCACGTACGTGGCGTGGTGCTTGCTGTGGTGCAGTTCCATGATCTCGCCGGAGATGTGCGGTTCGAGTGCGGCGTAGTCGTAGTCCAGCTCGGGGAGAACGTATTCAGTCATGTGACATGCCTTCCTTTGAGGAAATGTTGTGAGACGAGAGATTTCGATAGGTTCGATCGTGATAGACGAGCGGCGCTGACACGTGCTGCGGATCGATGACGTCGACGACGCGCGCGGTGACAATCACTGCGGAGCCACACGTCGTGGCATTCAAGGGAACCGCCCGCAAGGCGTGGCCCGTGCCGTGCAGGAATGGTTCACCCGTCGACAGAAACGACCAGCGCATGTCGTCTCCGAAGCGCACAGCGCCGCGGGTCGCGAACGTGGCCGCCAGTCGCTCGTTCGCCGAATTTGCCAGGTGAACAACAAAACTGCTTGCGGAAGCAATGACGCTCGCAGAACCACGCAACGACTGCAGTGAGAACGCCAGAACTGCCGGATCGGCGCTGATCGAGATCACCGAAGACGACGTGATGCCGGCCGGGCCGTCATCGCCCGTCGCGGTGATGATCGAGACGCCGGCGGGATGATTTCGGAATGCCTCGACGAATGCGCTTCGGATGGACGGCGCCGAATCAACAGCGACATCCGAAACAGGTTGGGTGCCAACCAATTTTGTCGTCACACTTAGCACCTCTTCTGACTCGGGTTTTGCTGTCGTTGCACTGTCTTGTGCAATACCGACGTTAAAACCTCGAGTGCAGTTGAGGTCAAGGTGCTGTGGCGGACCTCACCGTCCGAGCTTGGCTGCCAGACGTTCCATGTATCCGACCACCTCTTCGGGGCTCTTGTCCGGAGTGCCGAACATCGCCTCCGTGACACCGATATCTGCCCAGTGGGCGAGCTTCTCCGGATCGGGTTTGCCTGCCAGGACGGTTATTTCAGGCTCGCCGACTCTACCTGCTTCGGCCCAGATCTTTCGGAGCAGTTCCACGTTTCCGTCGATCTCCTGCTCGATCGGTGTGGTGATCCACCCGTCGGCAGACTTTGCGATCCACTTGAAAGTCTTCTCGTTGCCGCCGCCGCCCAACATGATGGGAGGACGGGGCTTCTGAACGGGCTTGGGCCAGGCCCAACTAGGCCCGTACTTCACGAATTGGCCGTCGTACGAAGCTTCTTCCTTCGACCACAGTTCACCCATGGCTTCGAGATACTCCCGGAGTGCGGTCCGGCGTTTGTTGGGCGGTACGCCGTGGTCGGCGAGTTCCTCTGCATTCCAGCCGAATCCGACGCCGAAAACCACGCGTCCGCCGGAAAGATGGTCCAGCGATGCGATGGTTTTCGCGAGAGTGATCGGATCGTGTTCGAGGGGGAGGGCCACCGAGGTGCCCAATCGGATGGTGCTCGTGACCGACGCGGCGGTGCCGAGGGCAACCCAGGGGTCCAGTGTGCGCATGTAACGGTCGTCGGGCAATTCTGCCGACTGGGTTCCGGGGTGATCGGAATCCCTCGATACGGGGATGTGAGTGTGCTCCGGAACGTAGAAGGCGTCGAATCCATTCGCCTCCGCAGCCTTTGCTGCATCGGCAGGGCGGATGCCGCGATCACTGGTGAACAGGCTGAGTCCGTAGCGCACTGGTTCTCCTTCGATGGTCCGTCGAAAAACTGTAACCTGTTGCATCTTCGTTCGGATAGGTTTCCAGCCCAGTAAATCGATTGCCGACGTGACCGGAGGCGTGGTGAACTCGGGCGGAGTTGTTGTGGGCCGAGAGGTGGATGCAGTAGAGATGGATGTAGCGGAGATGAATCGGTTGTCGTGGAATGCAGCGACCGTCGCTCACAACAGTCACAAAGGTGACCAAGCACAGTTCTTTCGCAACGGCGGGTCGACCTTGTTTCCGGAAGAAGTGGCGCTGCTCGGCGAGATCGACGGTTCCTCGATTCTTCATCTGCAGTGCAATTCCGGTCAGGATTCGTTGAGTTTGGCTGCTCTCGGTGCCGCGGTGACCGGCGTCGACATCTCGGATTCTGCGATCGACTTCGCCCGAACATTGTCTGCGGAATCCGGCATTGCCGCCGATTTCGAGCGAGCGGATGTATCTGCGTGGCTCCGAGATGCCGGCGCTACCGGGAGGAAGTTCGATCGAGTCTTCTCTTCGTACGGAACGGTGATCTGGTTACCCGATCTCGACGAGTGGGCCGAGGGGATTGCCGGTGTTCTGGCGCCGAACGGTCGATTCGTTCTGGTGGAGTTTCATCCGTTTGCCATGTGTTTCGACGAGAAGTGGTCGCTGACATACCCGTACGGAGGCAGGACTCCCGTGACCGAACCCGGTGGCGTCGGCGACTACGTGGCAGATTCAGCCGATCTCGTCTTGCCGGGCGCTCAGGGAGACGGAGTCGAGAACTTCGAAAATCCCTTCCCTTCATGTGAATTCAACTGGTCCATCGCCGAGGTGCTCGGCGCCCTGCGGCGTGCCGGATTGGCGCTCGAGTCCTTCGACGAGTACCCGTACGCCAACGGTTGGCAAGGATTCGAGGAGATGGCAGAACTCGGCGGCAAGCGTTGGGGAGTCCCGGCCGGACGACCGGAGATACCGCTGATGTATTCGCTGTCTGTTCGCTTGGCCGACTGACGCCTATTTCCCCCGCATTTGCGGGTAATTGCAGACACAGGTAGTAATTACCCCCATGCCCACGACGCCACTGACACGACGCATCGCCGTCGACCTGTGCCGTCTTGGTGCCAACTGCTGTTGCTGTTGATTCCTTCCGACTCTCCTGAGTGAGAATGGCGCCGCTCTGTGCGCCTTCGCCCCTGCATATGCGCTCGTTGCTGCATGTGTGCCGGAATTTTCCGTACGTCGAGGAAGAACAGCGATGTCGACTCCTGTCGAAGCAATAGAACCAACACCAGTCGCGGAACCGAACCGTGAACCGCGTCGGCCGTGGACTTCGAGTGTGACCACTGTCGGACTGCCGGTGCTCTCAGTGATCGCATTCTTGGCCTTGTGGCAGGTCGCCGCGGCGAGCGGCACCTGGAGTGAGACCTTCGTGCCCTTTCCGAGCACGGTCTGGCATGCCTTCGTCAACACGATGACCACGCACGACGGAGTGCGTGGCTACCAGGGGTATTTGCTCTGGGAGCACCTCTACATGACGCTGCGACGGGTGCTGGTCGGTGTGATCATCGGCGTCGGATTGGGCGTGATCCTAGGTTTGGCAATGGGATCGGTGACATGGCTGCGGAGCCTGCTCGAACCGTGGTTGACCTTCCTGCGGGCACTGCCGCCCTTGGCGTACTTCTTCCTGCTGGTGATCTGGCTGGGAATCGACGAGGCGCCGAAGATCACGCTTCTGGCGCTGGCTGCGCTACCGCCGGCAGCAGTGGCCACCACAGCTGCTGTTGTCGCGGCACCCGTCGGGCTGGTCGAAGCTGCCAGGGCGCTGGGAGCCTCACGGGCACAAGTGATCCGAGACGTGGTTGTCCCGTCGGCGCTGCCTGAAACTTTCACGGGCATTCGCTTGTCGGTGGGTATGGCGTACTCGTCAGTTGTCGCGGCCGAATTGTTCAACGGCATCCCCGGAATCGGCGGAATGGTCAAGGATGCAAGCAATTACAACAACACTCCGGTAGTGCTGGTGGGGATCTTCGCCATCGGATTCTCCGGTTTGATCATCGACGGACTGTTGCGGGCTGCTGAGCGCCGCGCCGTTCCCTGGAGGGGAAAAGTATGACCGACAATAAGAAATATGGCAGCATTTCCGAGCCCAGCGGCAATCTGAAGCGCAACAGCAATCCGAACCGCAACGAGGGAAGGGCTTCCCGGACGGCGTTCACGGTGCTGATCGGCGTTCTTGCCCTTGTTCTCGGTGCGTGCTCGGTGGATCATTCGGGCCAGGATTCGTCCAAGGAAACGATCCGTATCGCCTACCAGTCGTTCCCGAGCGGCGACTTGATAGTCAAGAACAATCGCTGGCTCGAAGACGCACTGCCCGAGTACAACGTGAAGTGGACGAAGTTCGATTCGGGAGCCGACATCAACACCGCCTTCATCGCCGGTGAAATCGATTTCGGCGCAATCGGTTCGAGTCCGGTTGCTCGTGGCCTCTCGGCACCGCTGAACATTCCGTACCAGGTCGCGTTTGTTCTCGACGTGGCCGGCGACAACGAAGCCTTGGTGGCGCGCAACGCAACCGGAATCAAGACCGTCGCAGATCTGCGTGGCAAGAAAGTGGCCACGGCATTCGCCTCGACCGCGCACTACAGTCTGCTGGCAGCACTGAACCAGGCCGGACTCAGTGCCGACGACGTCCAGTTGGTGGATCTCCAGCCGCAAGCATCCCTCGCTGCCTGGCAGCGAGGTGACATCGATGCCGTCTACACCTGGTTGCCCACGCTCGACGAACTCCGTAAGGACGGAACACAGTTGATCGCCAGCCGCGAGCTCGCGACGGCTGGAAAGCCGACACTCGATCTTGGTGTGGTGTCGACCGCGTTTGCCAAGGACCACCCCGAGATCGTCGACACCTGGCGAAAGGTTCAGGCCCGCGCGCTCACGACAATCGCCACAGACCCGGACGCGGCAGCGGAAGCTGTTGCCGCGCAATTGGGTGCCTCGAAGGAAGACGCGGCAGCGCAGCTGAAGCAGGGAGTGTTCCTCACTCCCGAGCAGATCTCCTCGCCGGAATGGCTGGGCACCGAAGGCGCTCCCGGGAATCTGGCAGTGAACCTGCAGAGTGCAGCGCAATTCCTGGCCGAGCAGAAGCAGATCGACAGTGTGCCTGATCTGGCGGTCTTTCAGAATGCTCTCTATGTGAAGGGGCTTCCCGATGTCCTTGACCAGTAGCGAGACCGCACAGCAGGCCGCGGGAGGATTCGCTGCCGACCGCCCGGGCGCGATCCGAATCGACACCGTCTCGCACAAGTACGGCCACGGTCGAGAGTCCGTCACGGCACTCGGGCCGGTATCGATCGACGTCGCCCCTGGTGAGTTTCTGGTCCTCGTCGGAGCGTCGGGTTGCGGCAAGAGCACGTTGCTGCGGCTGATTGCGGGTTTCGAAAATCCTTCCAGTGGAACAGTTCAGGTATCAGGATCCGACCCGATTCCCGGGTCGAGTGCCGGCGTGGTGTTTCAGCAACCACGACTGTTTCCGTGGAAATCGGTGGGCGGCAACATCGATCTGGCACTCAAATATGCCGGGGTGACGAAGAGCGAACGCGGGCGAAGGCGCGACGAGCTTCTCGACCGCGTCGGTCTGGGCGGCACAGCGGACCGGCGTATCTGGGAAATATCCGGCGGGCAGCAGCAGCGGGTGGCAATTGCCCGGGCCTTGGCGGCCGAAACGTCGTTGCTGTTGCTGGACGAGCCCTTTGCCGCATTGGACGCCCTCACTCGCGAGCGTCTGCAGGAGGACCTCCGCAGTGTCAGTGCCGAATCGGGGCGAACAAGTGTCTTCGTCACTCACAGTGCCGACGAGGCGGCCTTTCTCGGCTCCCGCGTCGTAGTTCTGACAAGCCGGCCCGGCAAGGTCGCACTGGACCTGAAAATCGATCTGCCACGAACCGGCGTCGATCCCGACGATCTCCGAGGCTCACCCGAATACGCGGCATTCCGAGCCGAAGTCGGCCATGCGGTCAAGGTTGCTGCTGCAGCGTAGGTACCCTGCGCGTCGACTACCAGGTGGCCGCGTCGATAATAGGAAGGAGAACGTGCAGGACACGACGAACAAGGAGTGGTCATGGCAACTGAGGTGGAGTCCGGTGACCTCGTGCAGGCAGCCGGCCATGCGGGTCCGTGGACGGTAGTCGAAGTTCGCCAGGGCATGGCGTTGCTCGAACACAGTGACGGGCACAGGTTGTCGCGTCGAACGACGACGTTGACCGTCGTCCGCAAGGGCTCGGGCAAGAAGACGACGGCGGTCGACGACGGGAAAGACGAAAACGGGTCGCCTACCCTGTTCGACTGATCTTCTGTCAGCCCGAGACGGCGTCAGCTGGAGAAGACGTCGTCGACGCGTTTGTCGAAGTACTCGGCGATTCGGAACGCCAGCGACAGACGCGGGTCGAAGTGTCCCTTCTCGATCGAGATGACGGTTTGGCGCGTGATTCCGAGTGCGTCGGCGCACGCTTGCTGTGACAATCCGGCCGCCGTCCTGAGTTCTTGAAGATTGTTGCGCATCAGATCTCGATCGTGGGGGTGCGGTCCCTCGACACCGCCCAGTACCGAATTCCGAAGTCGACCAGGCCGAGGGCAGTGAAGATCAGGAGCGGCAGTTCGGGAGCGCCGAAGACATTGTGCGCGATCAGCGCGATTCCCATGGCAGTGATCAAGTCTGTGAACGCGCCGAATCCGGCCTTGCGACTCCATTCTGTTTCGACGGTGTCCTCGGGATAGGCGGGAGCCTTGTTCTTTTCGGATGGGAAAAGGGCCCATACCGATCCGATGCAAGCCGGCGCCATGACGATTGCGAAGACGACGAAGGTCAACGTCTTCTGGTCGCCGGCGGTCAGTGCTGCGAAAAAGCCGAGGGTCAGCGTTACTGCGACGCCGATGCCGATAACCAGGCTCCACCGTGCCGTGGTGCTCATGAAGCCTCCCGGATGTAAGAGTTCTTTGACAGGGTTGAGCGTAGATTCACGCACGCCGTATGTCAAAGAACTCTTACATCGCGCTCCGGGTCACGCGATTCCGAAAGGCGCTGCGTATGAAAACTTCCCCGTCTGATCAGCGCGATGTGTGGTGAGCGTTCTGATCTGAAAGTGAGCGCCCCACTCAGCTTCCGGAGACTCCACTCCGACGTCCGTGCTGGTGACGAATCCGAACCGCGGGTAGTACTCGGTGCTGCCCAAGAGTGCGATCAGCGGCACGTCCAGGGCGTCGCACGCGCCGACCACCGCGTGCATCAGTGCCGAACCAACCCCGCTGCGCTGGTTACCCGGGGTGACAGCCAGCGGGCCGAGGCCAACAGCCTCCACGGGACCTACCCATCCGCGTGTCCCGATCACGAAGCCGACGATCTCACCGCCGGCTACGGCGACCAGCGACAACTTCGGTAAGTAGTCGTCCGAGGCGAAGAGTTGGCGTGTCAGTTCGATCTCGTAGGGAGTCTCGCCGGGCGGTGCCTGGTCGGCAAACGCCGCCCCGAGCAGTGAATAGATGGCGTCACGGTCGGAAGAAGTTTCGCGGCGGATGTACATGGCCACGAAACTACCCGGTTCACTTCGGATTGTGCTCCCCGTTTTCGGCCTGACGTGCCACTCGCTTTTCGTAGTCCGCACGCCCGTTCGGATCTACCGATGTCAGTGCGCGGCGATCGTCGATCACCCGGCGGCCGATGTTGATGATCCATTCGGGGGCCAGTGCGTCGACGAGATCCCAGCCCGCAAGGTAACGGGGAACTGCAGTTTCGGCTCGCCGATGCGCGACCGTGTCGACGACGGCCTTGGCCACTACCTCGGGCTCAACCGTCGGCATTCCCTTTCCGAGTGGCACGCCTGACGAGAGGCCGGTCCGCACCGCGCTGGGCAGGATCGCGCTGACGCTGACCCCGGAATCTGCGAATTCGACACGGGCAGAAGCCGAAAGACCCACTGCGCCGAACTTGCTGGCGTTGTACACGGCCATCCCGGGTACCGGAAGTTTGCCTGCCATCGATGCGATGTTGACGACGTGCCCGCGTCGTCGATCCACCATGCCGGGCAACACGGCGCGCATCCCGTGAACAGGCCCCCAGATGTTGACGTCGAGGGTGACTCGACTGGTGGCGTCGGACTCGTCGAGGAAGCTGCCGAGCGGCATCACTCCCGCGTTGTTGACGAGAATGTCGATGTGGCCGAATTCGCCGATCACCTTGGAGACGAACACATCCCAGGAATCGCGTGAGGTGACGTCCAGCAGGTAACCGCGGGCACGTGGGCCGATGGACTCCGCTGTGTCGACGGCCGTCTCCTCGTCGAGATCGCCGACGCATACGAGTGCACCGCGAGTAGCGAACAACTTGGCTGTCGCCCGGCCGATTCCGCGGCCACCGCCCGAGATGACGACGACCGCTCCGTCGAGATCGATCGGCGGGTAGGTGGTGCCGAAGAGGCTCATGCGGTGTACTCCGGTTCCGGACTGGTGGTGGGCTCGGATGGCGTGGGTTCAGGGGGCGTGTTGTCTGACTCAGGGTTCGACGTGTGGTTGTAGGCATACGGATCGAAGTCCCGTAGCCGTCGACGCATGGCGCCGGACGACCACGGCCAGTTGAAACTGTTGCGGCCGTTGACGTCGAAGAAATAGCTTTCGCAACCACCGGCGTTGTAGACCGTGGTCCCCAATGCCTCCTGAACCTGAGAGTTGAAGGCTGCCTGAACTTCCTCTCGCACGTCGATGGTCTGCCAGCCGTGACGACGGGCGTGGCCGATTGCCTGCGCCACATAGTTCAGTTGGGCTTCCAAGATCATGAATGCCGACGTGTGCCCGGTGCCGAGGCTCGGGCCCAGCAGGATGAACGCGTTGGGGAATCCACTGACGGCGGAGCCGAAGTACGCCTGCGGGCTTCCCTGCCAATGATCGTCGAGTGATCGACCTTCTCCGTCGAATACCTTGGATGCGATGGGCATGTCGAGGATGTGGAAGCCCGTTCCGAAGATGATGGCGTCCACCTCCGCCTCCACTCCGTCGGCGCCGATCACGGTGTTACCGCGGATCTGCTCGACGGCGTTGGCATGGACGCTGACGTTGGGTTTGCCGAGGGCCGGATAGTACGAGTTCGACATGAGCAGTCGCTTGCAACCGAGGGTGTAGTCGGGAGTCAATGCCTTGCGCAGCTTCGGATCGCGTACCTGCAGGCGCAATTGGGCTGACCCGAGTTTCTGCACGATTCGCAGAATCCACGGATTACGGAATCCCAATCCGAGCGCTTCCATGATTCCGTATTCGATGCTGCGCAAGGCTTTCTGTGCTCCCGGCACGAATCGCATGACGGACCTTTCGATCCGCGGTACGTAGTGATCAGGTTTGGGAAGAACCCATTGAGCGGTTCGCTGGTAGAGGTGAAGTGCGGAGACCTGGGAGACGATGCGCGGAACGAACTGGACTGCCGACGCTCCGGTTCCTACGACGGCGACGCGTTTTCCGGTCAGGTCGTAGTCGTGATTCCACTGCGAGGAATGAAACACCTCTCCCTCGAACGCTTCCAGTCCGGGTATCGCCGGTGTCAGGGGTTCGTTCCATGGGCCGGCAGCGGCTATCACGAAGCGAGCAGTCAGTTCGCCGCTGGAAGTTGTTATCTTCCAGAGTGATTGCGACGCATCCCATCGCGCGGAGAGCATTTCGACCCCGAAGCGAACGTGTTTGTCGACTCCGTGCGTGCCCGCCGTGGTCTCGATGTATTCGCGGATCTCCGGTTGCTCCGCGAACAAGCGCGTCCAATCCGGATTGGCGGCAAAGGAGTACGAGTACAGACCGGATGGAACGTCGCAGGCGCACCCGGGATAGGTGTTGGCGCGCCAGGTTCCACCGAGGGAGTCGGCCTTCTCGAGGAGTGCGAAGTTGTCGATTCCGAGACGCTGCAGGTGGATAGCCGCGCCGATTCCGGAAATTCCACCGCCGATGATCACGACCTCGAAGTGGTCAGATTCGTTGTTCACTGAGTCTGCGCTTTCACTGGTGGGAACGAGTGGGCTGGAACGGGTGCACATCGAGTTCGCGCTTGACGCTCGCACGTGTTGTACGCAGCGATGATTCGAAGGTGGCGAGCCGTCGGCGCCCGTCCATGAAGTTGGCGCCCATCACGGCAAGGTCGTCGTCGGTGGCATCGATTCGTATGACTCTGGTACCCGCGGAGCGGACCAGTTCGATCTCCTGGTCGAGCCCCTTGGACATGGCATTGCGCAGGGCACCGCGTTCGATACGGGCGGCGCCGCGCGCCGGTCTCAGGGTTCGAGAAGCCATGGGCGCCAGTACAACCAGCTCGTCCAGTTGGAGGGGGAGCAGAAGATCTACCGAAGCCGTGGATGCGGCGCCGCCGTCGATGTACCTGACGCCGTCGATCGTGACGGGTGGAAACCAGCCGGGAATCGCCCACGACGCTCGGAGCGCTTCACCGACGGTCACTTTCGGAGCCCCCTGTGCCCCGAATGCGACCCGTCGCCCCGTTCTGTAGTCCATGGATACCATGTACGCGTTCGGATGTGGGAGCCACGAATCGCCCGGAGCAAGTGATTCGGCGAGCGTAGTGAGCCAGGACGGGTCGCCGCCACCAACCGGTGCGATGCCGCTCATCCGGCTCAGAACCGGAAGGTCTCGACGCGTGAGGAGTCGTGGATTGCCGACGCCCAGTCTCGGAAGTGGCGGGAGCTTTCCGGGCGCCGACGCGATGTGGGTGAGGAGCTCGGGGCGTGCGGCGGCGTTGCCGAGTTGCATGGCAACCAACTCGTCGACACCGACTCCGCTGCCGAGCATCGTCACGAACTCGGCGCCGGCGGACGTCCCGATGATGGCTGCGGCTTCCCGTGGATCCCAGTCGAGCGCATCCCGGACCGAGGCGAGCGCGGCAACAGTCCAGGCAAAACCGAGAGTGCCGCCGCAGCCGATGGCCAAGCCGCGTCTCGGTGCGCTGTTTTGGCGCACGGTGGTACCGGTCACATCTGAAGTCATGTTTCGGAGACTATCAGTATCCGAATAACGTCGGTACCCCAAAATTGGTTTCAGTACTCCACTCGACAACCGTTCGCGGTATTCGGCTACCGTGGGAATCTCGATACCGAGGACCACTGGGAGGTTCCGATGGCGCGATTGACCAGGCAGGAAGCGCAGGCGTTGACCCGCGAGACCCTGTTGGCGACGGCCGTCGAGCACTTTCTCGATCGCGGATACGCCGCGGCCTCTCTCGATCAGATCGCCGAGGACGCCGGGTACTCCAAGGGGGCGGTGTACTCGAATTTCAAGAACAAGGATGAATTGTGTGCCGAAGTTCTCGGCCGGATCAGGCTGACCAAGGTCGGTGAGATCACTGCGCAACTCGGGGCGAAATCGACCCTCGACGATGCGGTGGCTGAATTCGCGCGGTGGGCCGAGCGAACAATCGGGGACCAGAGGTGGACGCTGCTCGAGGTCGAGTTCTCGGTGAGATCGCGGCACAGCGAGGACATTCGGGAGAAGATCGCGGCGGGTGCAGACCAGGTGCGCGGACTGATCGCCGGATTGGTCCAACACCTCACGGAATCCAACGGGGTGACGCCGACGCTGGATCCGGACGCAGCCGCGCTGCGAATGCTCAGCGTCGGAATCGGTTTGGGGCTACAGCGCGCAATCAGCCCAGAGCTTCCCGTCGATCCGCTGGTGGATACGGTGCGGGAAATTTTGTCGGGCGGCTGAGGAGTGCGCGGAGCATGCCGCCGATCTCGGCGACCGCTTCACGGGATCCGGCACTGGGCCCCAGAACGTTGACGAAACCGTGGATGAATCCGGGGTAGCGTCGATCCGTGACATGAACACCGTTGTCTCGCAATCGTGCTGCGTACGCTTCGCCTTCGTCTCGGAGTGGATCGAATCCCGCCGTGATCACGATGGCTGGTGGCAGTCCGGCCACGTCGGGGGCGCGTAGCGGCGATACCAACGGGTCGAGTCGATCGGCATCGTTGCCGAGGAAGCTGGACTCGTAGAAGTTCATATTGGCCTCGGTCAGGAAGAAGCCTTCACCGAACGTCGTTCTCGAGGGAGCCTTCTCGTGAAAGTCGGTAGCGGGGTAGATCAACAGCTGTGCTGCCGGTGGGGTCTTGCCGTCGTCGCGGGCACGCAACGCCACCGTCGCGGACAGGTGCCCGCCCGCACTGTCTCCCCCGACAGCGATGCGCGTCGGGTCTGCCCCGAACTCTTCGGCGCGGTCGACGATATCCTGGTACGCGGCATAGGCGTCGTCTACCGGTGTGGGGAAAGCGAATTCGGGTGAAAGCCGGTAGTCGACCGAGATGACCCGTGCGCCGGAGGTCTCGGCCAACAGGCGACACGGAGCGTCGTGTGATTCGATGCCGCCCTGTACCCAGCCGCCGCCGTGGAAGTAGGCGAGCAGAGCGCCGGTGTCGGCAGTCGGAACGTAGAGCCGGGCGCGGAGCGGGCCGTCGGCGCCCGAAACGGAGATCTCTTCGGTGCGGACCTGCGCGGGTCGGCCGCCCATCATGATCGCGGTTCGGGTGAGATTGGCGCGAGCAGCGGCGAGTGACTGGGGATCGGTGGAATGTGAGGGGAGTGGCCGCGTCTTCGCGAGCGTGAGCAGCAGGTGTGCGTCGGCGTCGAGCGTGTTGCCCTCGATGACGACGGGTGGCCCGGTGATTCGACGTTTCACCGCGCTGGGCAGCGCGAATGCGGCTGCTACCAAGGACGCTTCGGCGCGATCTCGAATGCTGCGGCTGCTGGCCTGCTTCACGGATTCCGACACGTGGCGCAGACTACCAAGCATGACTACTGCGGCACTGTCGATCACGCAGATCGAGAACACACATCTGGTTCGGTGCGGTCACGCCAATTGGGTCCTGGTCGAAGAGGGGGCCGATCTGACATTGATCGACGGCGGATACCCGGCCAACGGCGCCGACGTCGAACGCTCGATCGAGCAGATCGGTCACCAGCTCGGGGATGTTCGGGCAATCCTCGTCACTCACGCGCATGTCGATCACATCGGTGGAATCGCGGACATCGTGACTCGGCTCGAGGTTCCGGTCCTGATGGATCCGTTGGAAGTGCCCCACGCGAAGCGGGAGTACCTGCAACAGTTGTCGCCGGCCAAAGTTCCGTTGCTGTTGTGGCGGCGAGGCGCTCCGAAGTGGCTACTCGACGTGATCGGAGCAGGCGCGTTGAAAGGCGCGGAACTGCCTCGAGCACAGGCCTTTGCGGCAGGTGGTGCGCTGGACGTTCCCGGTCGGATCGTACCGATTCCTACCCACGGGCATACCGACGGCCACAGCGCTTACCTTGTCCCCGAGGCAGGAGTCATCGCGTCGGGTGACGCTCTGGTGACCGGACATGCGACGTCGAGCGTCGCCGGACCACAATTTCTGGTGTGCCCCTTCAACCATGACCGTGGAGCGACGGACCAGGCGTTGGACAATATTGCCGCTGCGCCCGCCGGCGCGCTGTTTCCCGGACACGGGCCGGTCTACGAAGGCAGCTTGGCTGCCGCAGTCGAACAGGCCCGAGCGGGCCGGACAAGGATGCGTCCATGAGTACTGTCGAAACGGTCGACGAAGGCGCGGTGCACGGTTTCCTGCACCGCCCCGAGTCAGTGCCCGTCGCAACCCTGGCATTGACCCACGGCGCCGGAAGTAATTGCGACACTGTGCTGTTGCGTGCTGTCGCCGACGGCTTTGCTGCAGCAGGAGTGCAAGTTCTGCGCTTCGATCTCGCGTTTCGGGTGCGTCGAGCTTCGGGGCCGCCGCATCCGTCGCGTGCTGCGGAGGATCGTGCGGGCATTGCCGAGGTGATTGCCGCTGTTCGCTCGGACTATTCGGTGCCCGGACCCGTTCTGCTCGGCGGACATTCGTACGGCGGTCGGCAGGCGTCGATGATGGCAGCGGAGAACCCGGGACTTGTCGACGGTCTGGTTCTGCTGTCCTATCCACTGCATCCACCGAAGAAGCCCGAGAAGCTCAGAACCGAACACCTGCCCGACCTGAACACACCCGCCGTTGTCGTCCACGGATCGAAGGACGAGTTCGCGACGACGGAGGAGATACAGGCAGCACTCGACCTGGTTCCCGCCGCGACACGTCTGTTGGAGTTCGAAGGAGCGCGACACGACTTGTCCGTGGTGAAATTTCCGGTGGTGGAGGCGACAGTCGCGGCCGCATCGGCTTTGTTCGTGTTCTGAACGCCGAGCGGGCAGTTGCCCGTGTCGGTGGTTCCTGGTGAGATCGAATCATGAGTGCCCAGCCGTATCAGCCCAGTGCCCTGTCCGACGTCACGGTGAGCGTCGACGGGGACGACACAGTCGTCAGCTTCCCTCGGGTGCTGCCGTATCCCGTCGAGAAGGTGTGGGAGGCGATCACCGACCCGGAGATGTTGGCGCAATGGACGCCGTACACCGCCGATCGGAATCTGAGCCGTACCGGTGACGCCGTGATCACCATGCTCACCGAGGACGGTGCCCCCGAAATGTCGCTGCCGGTCACCGTTCACGTTGTGGAGACCACTCGGCGGCTCGAACACGAGTGGGGCCCGGACGAATTGGTGTGGGACCTGACCTCGGTCGAGGGCGGCACCCGCGTCGCACTTACGCAGAGGTCGCGCGCCGAGGGGATGGCGTCGGCACTCGCTGCCGGATGGCATTTGTGCTTCGACGTACTCGATGCCCTTCTGGCAGGCGAGCCCTTCGGACCGATCGTGGGCGAACGGGCGCGCGAGTACGGCTGGGACGCACTCAACTCCGGTTACGCGCGACAGTTGGGCATCGACGAATCTCAGGTTTGGTAGCTGCTCAGAGTTTGCGACTGGCAGGCTTTCTGGTGGAGGCTCGCACGATCAGTTCGACGGGAAGTTTCACGGATTCGACGTTCTTGCCGGAGATAAGTGCGAGTAGGTGCTCGAGCCCGGTCGCGCCGATCTTTCGGGCGGGGGACCTCACCGTTGTCAGGGGCACCGGGAGTTGCGAGACAACCGGAATGTCGTTGTAGCCGACCAGCGCAAGATCGTCGGGAATGCTCAACCCGAGATCACGGGCCACACCGAGTACGCCGATCGCGATGGTGTCGCTCACCGTGAAGACGGCGTCGGGGCGTGAATCCCCACCGAGCAATGTGGCCGCCGCATCGACACCCCCTTGAACTTCGAACTCGGACGCCACTATTCGGTTCGGCGGCAGTTCCAGACCGGCTTCGGTCAGGGCATCGCGGAAACCCGCGACGCGTTCCCGCGACGTGCTGGCGTGATCCGGCCCCGCGATCACTCCGAGATCGCGATAGCCGCAGTCCAGAAGATGCTTCCCCGCGAGGTAGCCGCCGAGGCGGTCGTCGCCGCTGACAAAGGGAAGACCTCGGTTCGGAGACGACGTCGCCGAGTCGATGTGCCGGTTCAGCAGCAGGATCGGGAGTGAGCGCAGGGGGAGCGAGTCGACGAAATCGGTACCCGGCAGGTGGATGCTGCTCAGCATGAGACCGTCGACCTGTCGGCTGACCAGGAACTCGACCGCTTTGCGCTGCGCGTCCAGATCGTCGGGTGGGCTGGAGAGAAGGACGGAGTACCCGGCTGCGGTGGCGGCTTCCTCGATGCCTTGGAACATCGTGGCCACCACGACGTCCGTCAGCCTCGGCATCACGACGCCGATGGTGGTGGTCTTGCGGGTACGCAGGCTGGCCGCCCACAGGTTCGGTTGGTAACCGAGTTCCTCGGCAACCTGACGAACTCGGAGTGCGGAGTCGGACCAACCGTCGGCGGGCTCGGGCTGACGGAGGACCCGCGACGCCGTCGAGATGTGGACCCCGGCCTGGTCGGCGATTTCGCGCAGCGTTGGCGGACGGCCGTTGCTGCGGTTCGACGGATCGGGCGTCATCTGCGTCGGGGCTCCTGGTGTGCGTCGGTTCTGAGCTGGTTCTGAGTCGGTTGGCTGTCCGGGGATTGACGGGTGTGCAACCGGGCTCTACTCTAGGCGATGCAAACGATTGCGCAATCGTTCTCGCAAAGGATTGCGCCCGAGAACACTGGAGGCCCCGTGACCACGCCGCAGTCCCTGTCCGAGCTTTTTGCCATCGACACCCTGCTGGACGCCGAGGAGATCGCGATCCGCGACACGGTCCGCAAGATGGTCGACGATCGCATTCGCCCGCACATAGGTGAATGGTTCGAAGCGGCAGCACTGCCGGCGCGTGAGCTGGCCAAGGAACTGGGCGCGCTCGGCGTTCTGGGCATGCATCTCGAGGGCTATGGCTGTGCCGGAATGAGTGCCACGGCGTACGGGTTGGCCTGCCAGGAACTCGAAGCTGTCGATTCGGGCATTCGCAGCCTCGTCTCGGTCCAGGGCTCACTGGCCATGTTCGCGATCCACCACAACGGAAGTGAAGAGCAGAAGGAAGAATGGCTCCCGCGGATGGCGGCGGGTGAAGCCATCGGCTGCTTCGGTCTCACGGAACCCGATTTCGGATCCAACCCCGGCGGTATGCGAACCAACGCCAAGCGCGACGGCGACGACTGGATCCTCAACGGCACCAAGATGTGGATCACCAACGGCTCCATCGCGGACGTCGCCGTGGTCTGGGCGCGAACCGAAGACGGCGTGCGCGGATTTGTCGTTCCCACCGACACTCCGGGATTCTCCGCCCCCGAGATCAAGAACAAGATGTCGCTGCGCGCGTCGGTCACCTCGGAACTGGTGCTCGAGGACGTGCGTCTTCCTGCCTCGGCGATGCTGCCCAAGGCACGCGGACTTTCCGGGCCCCTCGGCTGCCTCAACGAGGCACGCTTCGGCATCATCTTCGGCGCGATGGGCGCCGCACGTGACTGCCTCGAGACCGCGATTTCCTACGCGCGTGATCGCAAGGTCTTCGACAAGTCGCTCGCCGCGTACCAGATCACCCAGGCCAAGATCGCCGACATGGCAGTCGAATTGGGCAAGGGTCAGTTGCTCGCCATCCACCTCGGACGCCTCAAGGATGCCGGGACGGTTCGCCCCGAGCAGGTCAGTACCGGCAAGCTCAACAATGTCCGCGAGGCCATCAAGATCGCCCGTGAATGCCGCACCATTTTGGGCGCCAACGGAATCACACTCGAGTACCCCGTGATTCGCCACGCCAACAACCTCGAATCCGTTCTCACCTACGAGGGCACCTCCGAGGTTCACCAGCTCGTGATCGGTCGCGCTCTAACCGGTGAAGAAGCGTTCCGGTGACGGTCGACGCTGTCGGAGCGCTCGACGGGCTGGTGATCGCGGATTTCGGTCGCGTCCTCGCCGGCCCGTACGCCACGATGATTCTCGCCGACCTCGGCGCGGAGGTAGTCAAGGTCGAACGTCCGGGTGTCGGCGACGACACTCGTAGTTGGGGTCCGCCATGGGTCGGGGACGAGTCGAGTTACTTCCTGTCGGTGAACCGCAACAAGAAGTCGGTCACTCTGGATTTGCGCGAGCCGGAGGATCTGGAGAGTGCGCGTGAGTTGGTTCGCGGCGCGGATGTAGTGGTTCAGAATTTTCTGCCGGGAACGATGGACCGGCTGGGATTGGGTTACGACTCTGTGCGAGAAATGAATCCGCGTGCGGTCTACTGCTCGATCAGCGGCTTCGGTGGCAACAACTCTTTGCCGGGATACGACCTGTTGATCCAGGCGGTGGGCGGATTGATGAGTATCACCGGCCCCGATCCCAAGTCTCCCACCAAGGTCGGCGTCGCGGTGGTCGACGTCATCACGGGCCTACACGCCAGCGTGGGAATCCTTGCAGCGCTGCGCCATCGCGATCGAACGGGCGAAGGACAGCACGTCGAGGTCAATCTGTTGTCCTCGTTGCTCTCCGCGCTCGCCAACCAGTCGTCCGGCTACGTTGCCGCGGGCGTGGTGCCTCAGGCAATGGGCAATCGACATCCGAGCATCGCACCATATGAGGTATTCGACACCGCGGACCGTCCGCTGGTCCTCGCTGTCGGCAATGACCGGCAATTCGGTTCGTTGACAGAGGTTCTCGGAGTTCCCGAACTTGCCGCGGATGTGCGGTTCATCTCGAACCGGGATCGGGTCGCGCATCGAGAAGAGTTGTTCGATGCCGTCACTGCTGCATTGGCCAAGGGCACTGCAGACTCGTGGTTCGAGGCGCTGACCGAGCGAGGTGTCCCGTGTGGACCTCTCAACGACATCGCCGACGCGATAGCGCTGGCGGAGCGACTGAATCTCGATCCGGTGGTGTCCATCGACGACCCGCGTCGCGATGCACCGACCCGGCAGGTAGCCAATCCGATTCGGATGAGCGGCACGCCGGCAACCTATCGGTCGGCCCCGCCGCGGTTGGGGGAGGACAGCGTTCCCACTCCGTCGGGAGTCAGTTGACCCAAGCGAATCGGCCACCGGAATACCGGTGGCCGATCTGCGTGTGTGGGTGACTCAGCTGACCTTCAGGACCAGCTTTCCGGTGTTCGCACCGGCGAAGAGAAGGTTGAGGCTGTCGCCGAACGCGTCGATACCCCCGTCGACGACGTGCTCGCGGGCAGTCAATTCGCCACTCTTGATCCACTTTCCGATCTGCTCCTGCGCTTCTGCGTAGCGATCGAGGTAGTCGAAGACCACGAAGCCGGCCATCGTGGCCCGATTGACGAGAAGTGACAGGTAGTGCGCGGGGCCTGGCTGAGGCTCGGTGGCGTTGTAACCCGCGATGGCGCCGCAGATGACCACCCGAGCGCCCAGGCGCAAACGGGAGAGAGCAGCGTCGAGAATTTCTCCGCCGACGTTGTCGAAGTACACGTCGATACCGTCGGGAGCGTTGGACTTGAGCGCCTTGTAGACGGATTCGTTCTTGTAGTCGATGGCGACATCGAAGCCGAGGTCCTCGGTGAGCCACGCGCACTTCTCCGGACCGCCGGCGATGCCGATGACCTTGCATCCGTGGAGCTTTGCGATCTGACCGACCAGGCTGCCGACCGCGCCCGCGGCACCGGATACGACGACGGTGTCACCGTCTTTCAGCTTTCCGACGTCGAGCAGTCCGAAATATGCGGTGACGCCGGGGAATCCGAGAGCTCCGAGCCAGGTCGGTAGGGGAGCGATCGATTCGTCGACCCGGGTCACATCTGTTCCGTCGGACACTCCGTACTCGGAAGCGCCGAACGATCCCGCCACGATGTCCCCGACCTGGTAATCGGGGTGTTGGGATTCGGTGATGCGTCCGACGCCGTGGGCGCGCATGACGGAACCGAGCTTGACCGGCGGAACGTACGACTTGACGTCGTTGAGCCAACCGCGCATCGCGGGGTCGAGGGAGAGGTATTCGACCTTGACGACAAACTCACCCGGCCCGGCGGACGGGATCTCGGCGTCGACATATTCCCAGGTGGAAGCGTCGGGAAGTCCTGTCGGGCGGGCGGCGAGGCGTACTTGGCGGTTGGTCATCTCTCCCCTTCGGCGAAACGAATTGAACTTGAGGCCGGATTCAATATAGGTGATGGATCACGAACTGGGAAGAGTTGGATGAACCGATTGACGACTATGTATGTTCGATCGATGAGCAATGTCGTCGAAGACGCGCCTGGTTGGTTCACTCGGGCGCTGGAAGCGCCGGTCGAGACGGGGTCGGTGGAGGTCGAGGGCGCTTCGGTGCACTTTCGGGCTTGGGGGTCGGCGGGGCCGGGAATTGTGCTGATCCACGGCGGCGCAGCCCACAGTCGCTGGTGGGATCACATCGCGCCGCAGTTCGCCGAGGGGCGGCGCGTCGTCGCTCTCGACTTGACGGGCCACGGAGACAGTGACACTCGCGATGCCTACGCGATATCCCAGTGGGCTCGCGAGGTGCTGGCGGCGGCCGAGGCCGGGGGAATCGACGGCAAGCCGATTCTGGTGGGGCACAGTATGGGTGGGATTGTTTCCTTCGTGGCCTCGCATCTGCACGGTGAACTGTTGGACGGCGTTGTCATCATCGATTCGCCACTCAAGGCGCGGACGCCCGAAGAGGAGGCAGCTCGACGCCAGAATGCGTTCGGCCCCAAGAAGGTTTACCCGACCAGGGAAGACGCGATGGGTCGATTCCGCTTCGTTCCGCCCCAGGATTCGGGACTGCCTGCGGTGCGTGACCATGTGGCAGCCACGTCCATGGAGGAAGTCGATGGCGGTTGGTCATGGAAATTCGATCCGAACTTCTTTCTCCGAGTTGGCGCCGAAGATGTTCTCGACAGTGAACCGCGTTGCCGCGTAGCCTATTTCCGAGCTGAGAACGGTATCGTGTCCGATCGACTCATGGAGCACATGCGCGGATTGTTCGGACCGGAGGCCATCGTGGCGGAGATTCCCGAAGCCGGCCATCACGTCATGATCGATCAGCCGTTGCAACTCGTGACCGGGGTGCGAACTGTGTTGAGTGCGTGGGCCGTCGCAAGTCAAGTGCCGGTAAATCAAGCGGCAGGTAACATCGAGGAAAGGGTAGAAGCATGAGCACGGAATTGACGCTCGAACCGAAAGTCGAAGCTGCACTGCAGTTGTGGCACACCATGATCGAAACCGGTGACCTGTCGGCACTGCCGACCATTGTCGCGCCCGACGCGCAGTTCCGATCGCCCACCGGATTCAAGCCGTACCAGTCCGCGGATGCCGTTGTGCTCATTCTCAATACGGTGATCCAGGTGTTCGAGAATTTCGAGTACCACCGTCAGTTCGCCGGAGCCAACGGTCGGCAGGTCGTTCTCGAATTCAGTGCGAACATCGGAGACAAGAGCCTCAAGGGAATCGACATGGTCGAATTCGACGAGGACGGCAAGATCGTCGATTTCGAGGTCATGGTGCGTCCGGCCAGCGGGCTCGCCGCATTGGCTGCCGAGATGGGCCGCAGGCTCGGGCAGACGCTACCGAACTACAAGGCCTGACCTGAGTCCGGCGCGGGCCGGGTCTGCCTGCTCAGCTGGTGCTGAATCCGCCGTTGGAGTGAAGGAGTTGTCCTGTTATCCAGCCTCCGGCGTCGGACATCAGAAATCGGACGAGGTCTGCAGTGTCGCCGGGTGTACCCAGCCGGCCGGCAGGGGTGTGGAGGGTTGTGGCCTGTTTGATCTCCGGTGTCATCCATCCTGTGTCGATCGGTCCTGGGTTGATGACGTTTGCCCTCACGCCGCGTGATCCAAGTTCGACTGCGGCGGCGATGACGATGCGGTCGAGAGCGCCCTTGCTGGCCCCGTACGGAAGATTGTGGGCCGCATGGTCGCTGGTGAGTGCGATGATCCGCCCGGTCACCTGACTGACGTCGCGCTGCTCCGGAAGGCGTTCAGCGAACGCTTTGATCAGCAGCCAAGAGGCGCGGGCGTTGACCGCGAAATGTCGTTCCCAGCTCTCGACGGTGGTATCGAGGATCGAGCTGTCGACGCTTTCGCAATGCGAGAGAACCAGCCCACGAAGGTCATTCCGCGATGCGGCAGCGTCAACGAGCTGTGCGGCCGCATCCGGCGAGGCCAGATCTCCGGGAACCAGGTCGACACGGCTCCCGAGTGCGCGACACTTCTCGGCAACGTCCTGCGGATCGTGCGCTCCGCGGACGAACCCGACGCGTTCGTCATAAGGCGCCCAGTAGCCGATGGTCAGATCCCAACCATCCTCGGCGAGACCCAATGCGAGGCTTGCTCCGATCGACTTGCTCCGGCCGACGCCGGTGATCAACACGGTCCCGCGCTTGTCAGACACTGCTCGCCTCCAGAGATGTCCTGCAATTCAAATGGGGTGAGGTCACTTCAGTTGGAAGCATCACTGTAGCGGGCGAGCTGTCGACTGTATCGAGCGAGCTGTCGCCGTAGGTGCCTCGACCTGACCAGTGTCTTGACACGGCGCTGGTCACAGCGTTTGACTGAGATGCAAGCTCGAGTTGATTCGCCGGACTGTGTCCCGGGAGGTTGACCTATGCGCGGCAATGGAATTGCAGGCAAGGCTTTCTCAGGCGAGGGCTGTAGACGTGGACAAGAATCTCACCGAGCAAGGTCTCATCGCGGGACGGTCTCGGTTCTGGCTTTGGTTGGGGTGTGCGTACTTTCGTTTGCCACCACTCAGATGGCCGGCGCGCAACCGGTTGCAGAGAATGTCGATACCGGGTTCGTGATCCCTTTTGCCGGGGCACCGGTCTACGAGAGCGTCGCGCCCACGCAGATGACTACTCCGGATCAACTCAACCAGCCGCTCGGTCAGCAGACTGCGGAAGAGATTGCCGCGCAGATCGGACTCGAGCCAGCCGACGCTTTGACCGAGGAGCAGTATCGCGACCTCATGGCCGGCGGTGGGGTCGGTGGCAATCTCGAGGATGCCGAGGTGATCGGCGAATGCGCCCGGATTCTCACCAATACGAACGGGCGGCCCCTCTATTCCGGCACTACGCCGTCGGTTCTGGCCAGTTACGGGTTGTACGTGAATCCCGACGGATTGCTGGAGAGTCCGGCTAACGCGGATGCGCCGACGCGACAGGTGAATACGCTGATCGCCCCTGGCGGTTTTGTGGGCACCTGGTTGCGCAACAACGGTGCGACGCACACTCTGATTGCGCTCTATCAGTCGGCATACACGGTGCAGGCAGTCTACGGATTTGCAGCGCAACAGATTTCGGGAGCAGCGCAGCTGGTGACCAACACCAAAGGCGATGTGAGTTCGGAAGTCGGCATGTCGATGGCGCCGCCGCTCTGGATAGTGAACTTCGCACTGCTCTACATCTTGAAGCCGTCACTGGCGGCGGCCATGCCTGCGCACTGGGCTCCCATTCCGCCTGCCGTTGCCGACGCCGTGAAGGCGAGTCCCACCGGTCAAGTCGCCTTCAGTGACTACGCGTCCTATTTCGAGTGATCGGTCTGCCGGACAGCGCTGACGAACTTCTCGATCAAAGCGTGGTCCTTGACGCCCCTCGACGATTCGACGCCGCTGGAGACATCGACGCCCCAGGCACCGGTGGCATCCAGCGCGTCGCGCACGTTCTCCGGGGACAGTCCGCCCGCCAGGATCCACTGGCCGTGCGGGCGTGATTGCTGTTGTGCCCAGTTCCACGGCACCCCGGATCCGGCGTCGGCGCCGTCGATCAGGAGCTCGTCCTCACCGAGGTCGAGGTTGTAACCGTCGCGGACGTTGCTGGAGACAACAGCGCGGATGACAGTGAGGCCGGCGTCGTGCAAGCGCTGCACTTGCTCGGCGTCGACCAGATCGTGAATCTGCACGGTACGAAGTCCGGTGATCTCGGCGATCTCGAGGACCTGATCGATCGGGTTGCCGAGAAATACTCCGATTGCCCGGATGTGTTCGGGGATTCGTGCAAGAAGATCGACTGCGAGTGCGGGGTCGACTTTGCGGACGCTCTCGGCGAAGACGAAACCGATGGCGTCGACGCCCAGGCCCACCGCGAGGTCGACCGTGTCAGCGTCCCGCAGCCCACAGACCTTGATGAATGTCACCTGATACACAGTACTAGCGTCGTCGCCGTACCAGCGTGGTCGTCTAGCCTCGTGCGTGCGACATTTCTACGTGCGAGAGGCTTGACGTGGACTGGCTCTACCGAATCAGTTTGATCTCGGGACCACTGCCGGTGATCCTGACTGTGCTCGGGGTCCTGGGTGGTGTGTGGCTGCTCGGTTCGAGCGTTCGCTGGTACTACCGCAGAGCGGTACCGATCGCGGGGCTGATCGCGCTGGTGATCATGATCGCCGTCTGGATCACCGTCGAAAAGGTGATCGTGCCGTTCCCGGATCCCATCGAGATGTCGATCTACGTGTGGATCGGAATCGGTATCTACGCGCTGCTACTTCTCGGGCCGCGAATCAAAGCGGGCGGAACCGTAGCCAAGGCGGCGCTGTCTGTGGTTGCGACTTTGCTGGTCATCGTCACCGCCGCGACGCAGATCAATCTGGTCTTTGCTGCCTACCCGACAGTGGGAATTGCCTTCGGACACGACGATTTCGACCGCATTTCACTCAGCGAAGTTCCCGGTCCGACGGATCCTGTTGTCACCGGCGATCCCACCGACACGGTGTGGAAAGCGCCGGAAGGCATGCCGATTCGCGGACGAGTCACGACTTTGCCTGTTCCCGGAACGATTTCGGGATTCTCCGCGCGCGATGCCCAGGTGTATCTGCCGCCGTCGTACTTCACCAATCCGCGTCCACTTCTTCCCGTGCTCGTGCTCATGGCCGGTCAGCCTGGCAAGCCCGAGGACTGGCTCCAGGGCGGAAAGCTGACCGCGACAATGGATGCTTTTGCCCGGGATCACGAGGGGTTGGCTCCGGTCGTCGTGATAGCCGACGGAACAGGTTCGCAGATGGCCAATCCGCTGTGCACCGACTCGTCGCAGGGCAAGGTCGGCACGTATCTGGCAAAGGACTTGCCCGCTGCGGTGGCGAATGCGTTCCAGATCGACACGAACCCGAGGGCGTGGGCCATCGGTGGACTCTCCTACGGCGGTACCTGCTCGCTGCAGATGGCGACCAACTACCCCGACGTGTATCCGACGTTCCTCGATCTCTCCGGTCAGTTGGAGCCCTCGCTCGGTGACCGACAGCGAACCGTCGACGAGATATTCGGCGGCGACGAGGCGGCATTCGTGAAGGTGAATCCGATGGACCTGCTGGCGACCCGGAAGTTCCCGAACTCGGGCGGAGTGTTTGTGGTCGGAACAGATGACAACGAGTTCAAGCCCGGCCAGCAAAAGGTGTACGAAGCGGCCAAAGCGGCCGGAATGGACGCCAGATATCTCGAGCTTCCCGGTGGTCACAGCTTTTCGGTGTGGTCGGCCGGCGTCGAGCAGGAGCTGACGTGGATCTCGCAGCGAATGGGACTGATCAGCTGAATCCTGTTCCGGTTTTGGAACGTGTTCTATATTCGGTGTGTGGCTGCCGTTCGGCAGTCTCTCGATCGTTCACCGACTGGAGTTCAGGCACATGTACGAGTGGTCCGACACCGACCTGATGTTCCGCGACGCCTTGCGGGGCTTTATCGACAAAGAGGTGCGGCCTCATGTCGACGAGCTCGAAAGTGGTGCGCTGCCGCCGTTCGACATCATTCGCAAGCTGTACTCGACCTTCGGTCTGGCCGACATGGCACGCGAGGGCCTCGAGAAGTCGCTCGCACGCGAGCGCGGCGATGCTCCGTCCGGTGACGGTGAGAAGTCGAGCGCCTTCAGTGGCGCAGGCAGCATGGGCGTTGTGCTCAACAGCGAATTGGCCGGCGTCAGCCTCGGCCTCGTTGCGTCGTTGGGCGTCAGCCTCGGATTGGCCGCTGGAACTATCCGCAGCCGCGGCACACTCGCGCAGAAGGAACGCTGGCTCCCCGGCTTGGTAACTTTCGAAACCGTCGGTGCATGGGCGATCACCGAACCGGACTCCGGCTCGGATGCTTTCGGCGGTATGAAGTCCTACGTACGCCGCGACGGTGACGACTACATCCTCAACGGCAACAAGACCTTCATCACCAACGGTCCGTACGCCGACGTGATGATCGTCTACGCAAAGCTCGACGAGGGGGACGCTTCGGTTGATCGTCGTGACCGCAAGGTGCTCGCCTTCATCCTCGACAAGGGCATGGAGGGGCTCACACAGAGCCCGCCGTTCAAGAAGATGGGAATGAACTCCTCGCCGACGGGTGAGCTGTTCTTCGACAACGTCCGCATCACCAAGGATCGTCTGCTCGGCGAAACCGAGGACAGCGGAAAGTCCGACGGAAAGTCCAGCGCCAAGGAGAGCTTTGCCGCCGAACGCATCGGCATCGCGTCGCTCTCACTGGGCATCATCAACGAATGCCACCGTCTGAGCATCGAATACGCGAAGTCCCGCAAACTGTGGGGACGTGAGATCGGGCAGTTCCAGCTCATCCAGCTCAAGCTCGCCGAGATGGAGGTCGCTCGAATCAACGTGCAGAACATGGTCTTCAACGCGATCGAGCGCACCGCGGCCGGAGACAAAGTGAGCCTGGCGGAGGCGTCGGCGATGAAGCTGTACTCGTCGCGCGCAGCGACCGAGGTCGCGATGGAAGCCGTACAGCTGTTCGGTGGAAACGGCTACATGGCCGAATACCGAGTCGAGCAGTTGGCGCGTGATGCCAAGTCGCTCATGATCTATGCGGGCAGCAACGAAATTCAGGTCACCCATATCGCCAAGGGCCTCCTGGGCTGACACCGGAACGTTTTCGCTGGTCGGTCGACCGCAGCAGGAAGCGGATAGTCTTGCTGCGGTCGGCGACACCGCGCCGGCGGATCGGAGTAAGCAGTGAACGCGCCAGATCCCACAAATGTTCATCCGATGGCCGGGCAACCACGAGTGGTGTTGCTGAAGCCGTTGATCGACAACCCGTTGATCGAGGTAGGGGAGTACACCTACTACGACGATCCGGAGTTCGCCGAAGAGTTCGAGACTCGAAACGTGTTGCATCACTACGGTCCCGACAAACTGGTGATCGGAAAGTTCTGCGCCCTGGCCACCGGTGTCACCTTCATCATGAACGGCGCGAACCATCGTATGAACGGTGTCTCCACTTACCCGTTCCCGATCATGGGCGGCGATTGGGCCCGGCACATGGATTTGGTGCAGGATTTGCCGTCGCGCGGTGACACCGTCGTGGGGAACGACGTGTGGTTCGGCGGGGACGTGACAGTCATGCCCGGTGTCCGGATCGGCCACGGGTCGATCGTGTCCACCGGCGCAGTCGTAACACGCGACGTCCCGGACTACGCAATTGTCGGCGGCAACCCGGCAACGGAGATCAAGCGCCGCTTCAGTGCTGAAGACATCGAGAAGTTGGTGCGAATTGCGTGGTGGGACTGGCCGATCGAGAAGATCACCCGCCACGTCCGAGTGATCTCGGACGGAAGTGTCGCGGAACTCGAAGCGGTCGAGTGATCTCCGCGCCCGCTAGTTCGTTCGTGTGAGCGAGTAGTTCCGGACATAAAGCAGGGCGGCCGCGAGAAGGCCGACGGCAAGACCTGTTGCGGTGAAGGTGATCAGGTTCGGCTCGAGGTCGAAGTGGATAACGGCGAAGAGTGGTTCTGCAACGCGGTTGCGAAGCGTAGTGAGTCGCATTCGAGGATCGTCTCATCTCAGCCCGAGATCGAGACTCTTTGTCGGTGGCTTGCATTAGCTTGTGCGCATGACTCTCACACTCGGCATGATCACTTTCGACAGTCTCGATCCCGGTCCGCTCGCAACGTGGTGGGCGGCGCAGTTGGGCGGAAACATCGTCGAGGAGAACGACGGTTGGTTCTACATCGTCGCGGTCCCTGACAGCGCCACCAACTTCGCATTCCAGAAGGTCCCGGACCCCACTGCCGGCAAGAATCGCATCCATCTCGATTTGGGGAGTCCGGATCTCGACGCCGAGGTGGCGCGGCTCGTCGAGGCCGGAGCAACCGAGCACCACCGGGAGAACATGGACGGTTTCCGTTGGGTGACGCTCCTCGATCCTGATGGGAACCAGTTCTGCGTGTCCGGTCCTCACGCCTGAGCTGACAGGTTCTGAGCTCACCCGATTCGCGCCCACTGATTTCGTGCCCACTGATTTCGCGGGCACCGATTCGGGCATGATGAGGGGCATGACTTCTCAGACTTCTCGGACCGGGGCCGACGCAGTCGGCCTGTGCAGCTTCGTCGATTCGTCACCGTCGCCGTTCCATGTGTGCGCGACGGTGGCGACCGAGCTGACGGCCGGTGGGTTCGTCGAAGTCCACGAAACGCAGTCGTGGCCCGCCGAGCCCGGACGGTACTTCCTCGTGCGCGGTGGTTCGCTGATTGCCTGGAGCACCGAGGGCGTGGAAAACGCCGCTCCGTTCCGGATCGTCGGAGGTCACACCGACAGCCCGAATCTGCGGGTCAAACAGCATCCCGACCTCACTTCGGCCGGGTGGCAGATGGTGGGCCTCGAACCGTATGGCGGTGCGTGGCTGAACTCCTGGCTCGACCGCGATCTCGGTATCTCCGGCCGATTGAGTGTCCGGGTGGGAAACACGGTGGAGCAGAAGCTGGTTCGCATCGACGACCCGATTCTGCGTGTTCCGCAGTTGGCTATCCACCTGTCCGAAGATCGCAAGGGCGTGACGCTGGATCCGCAGCGGCACCTCAACGGAATCTGGGGAGTGGGTTCGAAACCCAAGTCGTTCATCGGATTTGTCGCCGAGCGTGCGGGTGTAGCCGCGTCGTCGGTTCTCGGCTGGGAATTGATGACACACGATCTTGCGCCCAGCGCAGTCGTGGGGGTGGACAAGGAATTGGTCAGCGCCCCTCGGCTGGACAATCAGGGCACGTGTTATGCAGGGACACAAGCACTTCTGGCCGCAGTCGAGTCACCTGGTCAGCAGGTCCCGGTGCTCGCACTCTTCGATCATGAAGAGGTCGGCAGCATGTCCGACCGTGGAGCTTTCTCAGATCTGCTGAACACCGTGCTCGAACGGATCGTGTTGGGGCGCGGTGGTGGCCGCGAAGAATTCCTGCAGGCGATGGCGGGCTCGGTGTGTGCGTCGGGCGACATGGCTCACGCGACGCACCCCAACTACCCGGACCGCCATGAGCCCGCTCATCGGATCGAGATCAACGGTGGGCCTGTACTCAAGGTGAACCAGAACCTGCGATACGCCACCGATGCGGCCGGTGCAGGCGAATTCGCGCTCGCGTGCGATCAGGCGGGAGTGCCGATGCAGCGCTACGTCCACCGCGCCGATCTGCCGTGCGGCTCCACCATCGGACCCATCACGGCATCACGGACCGGACTGTCCACCGTCGACGTCGGCGCACCCCAGCTCGCGATGCACTCTGCCCGCGAGTTGATGGGCGCGGCAGACGTCCGCATGTATGCCGACGCGCTCGGTGCCTTCCTCACGCCTCGAAGTTAGAGGTCGCGTAGTCAAAGTGCTGAGAGCCCGGCGGGTGCGGCCGGGAGACCCTCGAAGAAGTCGGCGCTCGGTGTGAAGAACATCGAGCCCGTCACGGCCGTCGAGAAGTCGAGTAGTCGGTCGTAGTTGCCGCGGGGGTCGCCGAGAAACATGTTCTCCAGCATCCGTTCGGTGATCGCAGGCGTGCGGCAGTAGCCGATGAAAAAGGTGCCGATCTCGTCGTCACCGAGGCGCCCGTACGGCATGTTGGCACGCAGGATCTCGAGAGCCTTGCCGTTCTCGTCCTTGATTGCGTTGAGCGCGACGTGCGAGTTGGCCGGCTTCACGTCGGACGTCATCTCGATGTCCTCGAGCTTGCTGCGCCCGATCACACCCTCCTGCTCGTCGACGGTGATTGCTTCCCAATCGCGCATCTTGTGGATGTAGCGCTGGATATGGACGTAGCTGCCGCCGGTGAACGCAGGATCCTCGTCGCCGACCGTCACTGCAGCGACGGCGTCGCGGCCGACCGGATTCTCGGTGCCGTCGACGAAGCCGATGAGGTCGCGGTTCTCGAAGTACTGGAAGCCGTGAACCTCGTCGACCACCGTGGCCGCGCCGTGCAGTCGCTTCGTGATCTGCCGAGCCACCTCGAAACACGCGTCCATACTCATCGCGCGGATGTGGAAGAGCAGATCACCGGGAGTCGACGGCGCCGAGTGAACGTCACCCTGCAAAGCGGTGAACGGGTGCAGCAGCGCAGGGCGCTGACCGGCGAACAGTCGATCCCAGGCCAGCGAACCGATGCTCGTCACGACGTCCAAACCCGATCCAGGGACGCGCAGCCCCACAGCCCGCTGCAGGCCGGCGACATCGGCGAGCAGTTCTCGTGTGGTGTTCTCGCCACCCGGATTCACGGTCGCGACCAGGAAAATTGCAGCCGGAGTGAGGGGAGTGGTCACCGACTGGGACTGTGCCGTGAGGTCGGCTTGACGAACATCCTGGGGCATGCGAGACCTTTCGAGGGAAAGAATGAACCGGCCTGACCTTAAGAAAACCGACCGGATTACCCAAACCGGGGCGGGTGTGACGGGCGATACTTCGCAGGCCCGGAGGTGTTGCGGGTGCTGCCGTCTGCGGAAGTCGTCGGCCCACACCGATAGACTGTCCCCCGGCACGTTCTTTCGTTGGGCACATTCGTGGTGTCCCGCTCCGCGCCGGCTTGCCTCTTGACTCCCGTAGGGAAGGGACCACTCTCCAGTGTCTGCTCACCAGGTCGATACCGTCACGCACGCATCGGCTGATCCCGATGCCGCTCAGCCGTTCAAGGAGCTCGGTCTCAAGGACGACGAATACGCACGCATCAAGGAGATCCTGGGCCGCCGTCCCACGGACGCCGAACTGGCGATGTACTCGGTGATGTGGAGCGAGCACTGCTCGTACAAGTCCTCGAAGGTCCACCTCGGATACTTCGGCAAGACCACCACCGACGAGATGCGCGCCAACATGCTGGCCGGTATCGGCGAGAACGCCGGCGTCGTCGACATCGGTGACGGCTGGGCGGTCACGTTCAAGGTCGAGAGCCACAACCACCCCTCGTACGTCGAGCCCTACCAGGGTGCGGCAACCGGTGTCGGCGGCATCGTCCGCGACATCATGGCCATGGGTGCTCGTCCGATCGCCGTCATGGATCAGCTTCGGTTCGGCGCTGCTGACGCCCCCGATACCCGTCGCGTCGTCGACGGTGTCGTGCGTGGTGTCGGTGGATACGGAAACTCCCTCGGCCTCCCCAACATCGGCGGCGAGACGGTCTTCGACGAGTCCTACGCAGGCAACCCGCTGGTCAACGCACTGGCAGCCGGCGTCATGCGCGTCGAGGATCTGCATCTGGCCTTCGCTTCGGGTGCAGGCAACAAGATCATCCTGTTCGGCGCACGCACCGGTCTCGACGGCATCGGCGGCGTCTCGGTCCTCGCGTCGGCGACGTTCGACGACGAGGGTGGAGACACCGGCGGACGTAAAAAGCTCCCTGCGGTTCAGGTTGGCGACCCCTTCACCGAGAAGGTGCTCATCGAGTGCTGTCTCGACCTCTACAAGGCCGGCCTCGTTGTCGGTATCCAGGACCTCGGCGGCGCCGGACTGTCCTGCGCCACCTCCGAGTTGGCTGCGGCCGGCGACGGCGGCATGCACATCAACCTCGAGAAGGTTCCGATGCGCGCCACCGGCATGACCCCCGCCGAGGTGCTCTCGAGCGAATCGCAGGAGCGCATGTGCGCCGTGGTCACGCCCGAGAACGTCGATGCGTTCATGGAGGTCTGCAAGAAGTGGGACGTCCTGGCCACCGACATCGGCGAGGTCACCGACGGTGAGCACCTCACCATCTCCTGGCACGGCGAGACCGTCGTCGATGTTCCCCCGCGCACCGTCGCTCACGAAGGCCCGGTCTACAACCGTCCCGTCGAGCGCCCGGCAAGCCAGGACGCGTTGATCGCGAACACGACCGCCGGACTGAAGCGTCCCGAAACCGACGCCGAGCTCGAAGCGACCCTGCTGAAGATGATCGCCTCGCCTGCCCTGTGCAGCCGCAAGTGGATCACCGAGCAGTACGACCGCTACGTCCGCGGTAACACCGTCCTGGCCGAGAACGCCGACGGCGGTGTCATCCGCATCGACGAGAAGACCGGACGCGGAATCGCCCTGTCCACCGACGCTTCGGGCCGCTACACCGCGCTCGATCCGTACACCGGTGCGCAGCTCGCATTGGCCGAGGCTTTCCGCAACGTGGCAGTCACGGGCGCAACGCCCAAGGCCGTCTCCAACTGCCTGAACTTCGGTTCGCCCGAGGACCCGGGTGTCATGTGGCAGTTCCAGCAGGCTGTTCGCGGCCTCGCCGACGGTTGCGCCACCCTCGGCATCCCCGTCACCGGCGGCAACGTCAGCTTCTACAACCAGACCGGATCCACGGCCATCCTGCCGACGCCGGTGGTCGCCGTCCTCGGTGTGATCGACGACGTTCACCGCCGTATCCCGACGGGCCTCGGACTCGAGCCTGGCGAGACGCTGATCCTGCTCGGCGACACCCACGACGAGTTCGACGGTTCCATCTGGTCGCAGGTCGAGCACGGTCACCTCGGTGGCGTGCCGCCGAAGGTCGACCTCGCCCGTGAGCAGCTGCTTGCGGACATCCTGCTCGCTTCCTCGCGTGACGGACTGGTCACCGCAGCTCACGACCTCTCCGAGGGTGGACTGGCCCAGGCTGTCGTCGAAGCCGCGCTGGCCGGCGAAACCGGTTGCCGCATCCTGATTCCCGAGGGCGCAGATCCGTTCGTGACCCTGTTCTCGGAATCGTCCGGACGCGTCCTGGTTGCGGTTCCTCGCACCGAGGAGACCCGCTTCACCGGTATGTGCACCGCTCGCGGCTTGCCGTGGACGCGTATCGGGGTCGTCGACGAGGGCAGCGACTCCGTCGAGGTCCAGGGACACTTCTCCGTCACGATGGCTAAGCTCCGTGAGGCCTTCGAGGGAACGCTGCCCGCACTGTTCGGGTGATAGATGGTCGATTCCGGAGAACTGACTTCGTCTGACAGCCAGCCGCAGGAACACCACCTGCGGCTGGCTGTTCCCGCATCTCTCGAGAAGTTCGACAACCGCTTCACCGAGTGGGCGTGGGGGCTCCTCAAACTCGACTTCACCGGCATCGCGTTTGCCGCGTTCTTCTTCTGCTGGTCTCTGACGCCGTCGTTGCTGCCGCGCGATTGGCTCTTCCAGGGTCTGATCGGCGGCATCAACTCGGCCATCGGCTACGGCGTCGGCACCGCGATCGGTTGGGCTGTGGAGCGATACCTGCTCAGCGGTCGACGGTGGTGGCCCCTGCCCGAGCCGGTGCCTTCCGCGATCAAGGTCTTCGTACCGGTCGCATCCATCGTCGCGGCGATCATCATGTTGGTCTACGCCGCCGGGTGGCAACGCGAAATTGCGGCGCTGACCGACGCCGAAGGCACGACCACCTCCGGCTACATCCGAACCCTCGGATTGAGCCTCTTCATCGGCGGCCTGCTCATCTCGATCTGGCGGGTCCTCCACGATCTGGTGAAACTGATTGCCCGACAGCTGATGCGGCGGTTCCACTGGTCGCGGTCTGTGGCCAATGGTGTCGGCGTCCTGGTTGTCAACGTCCTGTTCTTCATGTTGGTCGACGGCGTCCTCGTCCGCGGAATCTATGCCGCGACCAACTCGATCTTCAGTCTGCAGAACTCGACCACTCGCGACGGCGTCGTCGAACCGCAGGATCCGATGAAATCGGGCAGCCCCGAATCTGCTGCTCCCTGGGACACATTGGGGTTCGAGGGGCGCAACTTCGTCTCGCGTGGACTGGACGCCCAGGAACTCGAAGCGGCAACCGGTAACCCTGCGATGGATCCGATTCGCGTGTATGCCGGACTCGAAAGCGCCGAAGATCCCGAAGAGCGTATGGATCTGGTCATCAAGGAACTGGAGCGAACCGGCGCCTTCCAACGCAAGGTCCTCGTGGTCATTCCGACGACAGGTACAGGGTGGGTCAATCCCACTGCGGCACAGGCAATCGAGCTTGTACACGGCGGCGACACTGCTCTTGTCGCCAGCCAGTACTCGTACTTGCCGAGTTGGATCTCGTTCCTCGCAGACCAGGAGAAGGCGCAAGCTGCCGGTCGCCTTTTGATCGAGCGGGTACACGAAAGATGGCTTCAGGAACCGGAAGCCACCAGACCGAAGTTCATGGTCTACGGCGAGAGCCTCGGCGTCATGGCCGGCGCGGGGGCATTCGACACACTGCAAGCGGCGCGCGATACCGCCGACGGAATTCTGTGGGTAGGTCCACCGAACGCGACGCAGTTGTGGCGTTCGATCGAGAAGAGGCGCGATCCCGGCACTCCCGAAGTGGCGCCCGTGTACGCGGACGGTCTGGCCGGAGTCCGGTTCGCGGATCGCTCCGAAGACATTCCGACCGACGGTATGACGTGGCCGCAGCCGCGAGTTCTGTTTGTCCAGCATCCTTCCGATCCGGTGGTGTGGTGGTCACCCGACCTCATGTTCAACCGGCCCGAGTGGCTCAAGGAAGTACCGGGATTCGACCGCTCACCGTCGATGAAATGGTTCCCGGTCGTGACGTTCTGGCAGGTGTCCGCAGACCTCGGTAACGCCGCGGGAGTTCCGGACGGTCACGGTCACAATTACGGAACCTCCGTTCTGGACGCCTGGATCAGCGTCGCCCAGCCCGAGGGATGGACGGCCGCAGAAACCGAGCGGGTGCGGTCGGCGTTGGTTGTCGCCGTGAAATCCGAGGGCCCCGAGAAGTGAGGGGAGTCGCCTCGATCGCGCTCTCCGCCGCCGCGATCACCTGGAGCAACGTCGTGCTTCCGGCATTCGGTCTTTCGCCTCGCGCTCGCGCCGTGGTCAACACCGCAGCCGGTCTGTCGGCCATCGGAGTCTTACTCGCGCGTGGTTACACCCGCGAGGAACTCGGATTGGCGCACACCGGAATTCGTGGTGGTGCCCAGTTCGGCGGAGCCGCGGCCGGGGCGGTCCTCACCGGCTACAGCGCCGCTCTGGTTGTCCCGTCCTTGCGTGCGACACTCGCTGCCGACGAGCGAGCAGACGGCCGTGAGGACTTCCTCGAATGGATCATCTTGCACATCCCCTTCGGCACGGTGCTTTCCGAGGAACTGCTGTTCCGTAGCGCGATGTCCGCAGTCTGGAATCGTGAGCTGAACCGTCCCACCGCGCAGGCTGTTCATGCACTGACTTTCGGGTTGTGGCACGTCGCCCCCGCCCGCGGCGCCGGCGACAACGTTCCCGCTGCAGTGGCATTCACCGGCGCGTCGGCACTGCTGTTCGAGTGGCTGCATCGCAGGGGTGGCAGCGTCCTCGCACCGGCATTGCTGCACCTCGCGACCAATGCCGGTGGCGCACTTGCCGTTCGTATCGCTACTCGCAGACAGGGAGTGAACTGATGCCGCCCCGCCGCGCCGTCGACCCCGCCGAATTCCGTGCCGCAGTCCTGGCTGTCGGCCCGTGGCTTCGCGATCCGGAACTTCCGAAGCCTTCTCGCGCCGAACTCGGCGCCGCAGTGAAGATGAGTGCGCGCACTCTCGAACAGATCGCCCCCGGATCGAGCGTCGAGGTGCGGGTGCCGCCGTTTGTCGCCGTGCAATGCATCGAAGGTCCACGTCATACGCGCGGAACCCCGCCCAACGTCGTCGAGACGGACGCTCGCACGTGGTTGCAGATGGTCACCGGATTGCTCGAGTTCTCCGAGGCCGCAGGTGACGGACGAGTCGACGCATCAGGTAGCCGCGCCCCCGAAATTGCGCACTGGCTCCCACTGCTCCGGTTGGCGTAGTGACAGAGACCATCCGGTTCGCTTCGGCGTGATCTGAGGCCCAAGGCTGCCCTCAGGGGAAGTGTGTCCCAAAATGGCCGTAGACTGTGGATGCCCCCCAACCCCTGCCCACAAAGGGAGCGCCCGGTGACTCGTGCCGATCTGTCGGTCAACAGTCCAAATCTCCTCGCTTCGAACCCGTCCGACGAGGACGAGAACGAGCCCCGCGAAGAATGCGGTGTATTCGGCGTCTGGGCGCCGGGAGAGGATGTGGCGAAGCTCACTTATTACGGCCTGTACGCACTTCAGCACCGTGGTCAAGAAGCTGCCGGCATTGCGGTAGCCGACGGCTCCCAGGTGTTGGTGTTCAAGGATCTCGGCCTGGTCAGCCAGGTATTCGACGAGCAGACTCTCGCAGCGATGCCAGGACATGTCGCCGTCGGACATTGCCGTTACTCCACCACCGGTTCCACGACGTGGGAGAACGCGCAGCCCATCTTCCGTACGACCACTGCCGGTACCGGCATCGCGCTCGGCCACAACGGCAACCTGGTCAACACCGCTGAACTCGCGAGCCGCACCCGTGCAGCCGGCCTGGTCAACGACAAGCGCCCCAATGCCGCGACTTCCGACTCCGACCTCATCGGTGGTCTCCTGGCACACGCTGCCGGCGACAGCACCATCGAACAGGCCGCGATGGAATTGCTTCCCACGTTGGAGGGCGCGTTCTGCCTCACCTTCATGGACGAGCACACGCTGTACGCAGCGCGCGATCCGCACGGCATCCGCCCGCTCTGCCTCGGTCGACTCGACCGCGGTTGGGTAGTCGCCAGCGAGACCGCAGCCCTCGACATCGTCGGCGCGTCGTTCGTTCGCGACATCGAACCCGGTGAGCTTCTCGCGATCGACGCAGACGGCGTCCGCTCCTCGCGTTTCGCGAACCCGACTCCCAAGGGTTGTGTCTTCGAGTACGTCTACCTCGCGCGTCCCGACAGCGTCATCGGTGGCCGTTCGGTCCACTCGACCCGCGTCGAGATCGGCCGTCTGCTCGCCAGCGAGCACCCCGCCGAAGGCGATCTGGTCATCCCCGTTCCCGAGTCCGGCACCCCCGCCGCCGTCGGGTATGCCCAGGGTTCGGGCATTCCTTACGGCCAGGGTTTGATGAAGAACGCCTACGTCGGCCGTACCTTCATCCAGCCGTCGCAGACGATCCGTCAGCTCGGTATCAGGCTCAAGCTCAACCCGCTCAAGGAAGTCATCCGCGGCAAGCGGCTTGTGGTGGTGGACGATTCGATCGTCCGCGGTAACACTCAGCGTGCGCTCATCCGGATGCTCCGCGAAGCCGGAGCCCTCGAAATTCACGTCCGTATCGCCTCGCCGCCGGTCAAGTGGCCCTGCTTCTACGGCATCGACTTCGCCTCACCGGCCGAATTGATCGCCAACGGAGCAGGCGGACAGGATGCGACGTTCGAGGAAATGCTCGACGGTGTGCGTCGTTCCATCGGAGCGGACACGCTCGGATACATCTCCACCGAAGGCATGATCGCCGCGACCGAGCAGCCAGCCAGCCGTCTGTGCGCCGCATGCTTCGACGGGACCTACCCGATCGCGCTTCCCAAGGAAACGTCGATCGGCAAGAACGTCCTCGAGGGGATGCTCGAGAGCACCGCAGGTTCGACGGCCACTCGCGACAACGACAACGCGAGCGCGCTCAGCCGCCCCTGAACACCGAAAGCTGCAAAGCGCCGAAAATCGATAGCCGAGAATCTGCCGTCCACAACATGTGGGCGGCAGATTTTCTGTTCCACGACTTGCCGTTCGACGACACGGCATACGTCGTGAGCATCTGGCATAGTGCCCTCCGTGGCGCAACTGAGAATGGATGGGCACCGGGTACTGGTCGCAGACCTGGTGGGGGACACCATCAAAGCGATCAACGGTTCGATGGTGGCGTACGAGGGTGCGATCACCTTCAAGAACGCCGGTATGGGCGGTGGCGGAGGGTTACGTGCCGCGCTGAAACAGAAGGCGGCAGGTGAATCACTGTCCCTGATGGAAGTCAGCGGACAAGGCACCGTCTACTTCGCGGTCGACGCCCAGGACATCACGATCATCGAACTCGACAACGACGCTCTGCACGTGGAAGCGTCACAGTTGCTCGCACTGGTCGGACAGCTGCGAACCGATGTGAAATTTGCCGGCCTCCGCGGCGCAGGTTCCGGACAGGGCTTGTTCACGACGGTCGTCAGCGGCACCGGTCTGGTGGCCGTGCTGTCGAAGGGCGGACCGATCATCGCGCTCGAAGTCAGCCCGCAGTATCCGCTGGTTGCCGATCCCGACGCATTCGTCGCTCACCGCGGCCAGCTCAACCAGAGCTTCGTCACCGACGTCACCTGGCGCTCCGCGATCGGCGGTGGCAGCGGTGAAGCGTTCTCGCTGCGATTCGACGGATCCGGAGTCGTCTACATCCAGCCCGAGGAGCGCTGAACCATGCCGTTGGAATTGGTGAACAGCAAGGTCGTCAAGTCGACCCTCGCGCCTGGCCAGAACGTGCTCGCCCGCACCGGGTCGATGCTCTACTACACCGGTGACGTCCGCTTCATCCCGCACAGCATGGGCGGTGGGCCAGGCGCCATGCCGAACATGGGCGGTATCGCCGGGATGGCCGGCCGCATGATGTCCGGCGAGCATGCACGCATGATGGCGGCCGAAGGTAACGGTGAGGTCTTCTACGGGCACGCCGGCTTGTACGTCGAGGTCATCCACCTCGACGGTTCGTCCATGCTCACCGTCGAAGCCGACCGACTCCTCGCACACGACGGTTACCTCCAGAGTTCGATAGTCGCTCTCACGTCGCAGGGCGGTGTGCGCGGAGCGGTACGCGGAGCCATGACCGGTCAAGGACTGTTCACGACGCAGTTGCACGGACAGGGAAGCGTCGCGGTTCTCTCGCACGGGGGCGCGATTCCGTTGCAGGTCGGTCCGAACAATCCTCAGGTCGTCGTCGACCCGCAGGCATACGTGTGCCACATCGGTCAGATCAACGTCGACATCTCCGCGAACGTCGGCTGGCGCGAGGCCGTCGGCAAGGGCTCGGGGGAGTCCATCCAGCTGAAGATGACCGGCGCCGGCACCGTCTGGGTCCAGGCGTCCGAGCAGAAGTTCTGAGAGGGCAACGAGCATGGGTATCGAAATTCACAATCCGGCAACTCTGCCCGCCAACGACAACGTCCCGGGCAACGACTACGCCTTCTGCGTCGAGATGGCCGGACAACCGTGGTTCACGTCCAAGGGCGCGATGATCGCGTACTACGGAAACATCAACTTCGAGCCGCTCGGGCGCACGAGTATGACGGCGATCGTCGCGGCCAGGTTCTCTTCGCCGCTCTACGCGGACGACTGGGTGCTCGCCCAGGGGCAGGGCAAGTTGATCCTCGGCGACCGCGGATTCAACATCAATTCCTACGACCTCGACGACGGCAACCTCACGATTCGCGCGGCCAATCTCCTCGCCTTCGAGACGAGCCTGGACCTCAAACAGTCCATCGTCCCAGGCTTTTTGACGCTGCTGGGAACGGGCAAGTTCCTGGCGTCGTCCAACGGCCCGGTCATGTTCGCGGAGCCGCCGCTGCGCATCGACCCGCAGGCGTTGGTGGGTTGGGCCGACTGCCCGTCGCCGTCCCATCACTTCGATGCGGACTGGATGCAGAGCTTCCTGGGCGCGGTTCGGGGAAGCATGTTCGGCGCGAATACCGGTGAAGAACGCCAGTTCGATTTCACCGGAGCCGGCACGGTGCTGATCCAGTCGAGCGAGAAGGTCGTCCACGACGGGCACCTCCTCAAACACATCGAATCCGAGACCGTTGCACTCGGGCAGAACAGTCTGCGAGCGCTGCACTCCTCGATCGGTGCGCGGCTGCAGAACTGACGTCTCGGGGTACGCGAGGTCTCACCGAGGGGGCCGGTCCGGTAGCGTATGGGCGTAATCGTCGGTATTTGTGTGCGCGCTCTGGGTCTCGAGTCGAACGATCCATCTCGCGTCACGAGGATTGCAAACACTTCACATTGCAAGACCACTTACCTGTGCACGAGCAATACGTGCTCGCGAGAAATACAAGGCTGGAGTAGTAACCCGATGACCGAGGACAGTCACCGCACCGCAGGCGCCTCCTACGCGGCAGCAGGAGTCGATATCGCCGCAGGCGACCGGGCGGTGGAACTCTTCGCCCCTCTGGCCAAGAAGGCCAGCCGCCCCGAGGTCATGGGTGGCCTCGGTGGTTTCGCCGGCTTGTTCTCCCTCAAGGGTGACTACAAGGAGCCGCTGCTCGCCGCATCGACCGACGGCGTCGGAACCAAGCTCGCTGTCGCGCAGGCGATGGACAAGCACGACACGGTCGGACTCGACCTCGTCGCCATGGTTGTCGACGACCTCGTCGTCTGTGGCGCCGAGCCGCTGTTCCTTCAGGACTACATCGCTGTCGGCCGGGTCATCCCCGAGCGCGTCGCGGAATTGGTCAGCGGCATCGCCGAGGGCTGCATCCAGGCCGGTTGCGCTCTCCTCGGTGGCGAGACCGCCGAGCACCCCGGCATCATGGCTGACGGTGACTACGACCTCTCCGCCACCGGCGTCGGTGTCGTGGAGGCCGAGAAGCTGCTCGGACCGGACCGCGTTCGCCCCGGCGACGTCGTCATCGCCATGGGCTCGTCGGGACTGCACTCCAACGGTTACTCCCTGGCCCGCAAGGTCCTGCTCGAGATCGACCGCATGAACCTGAGCGCACACGTCGACGAGTTCGGCCGCACGCTCGGTGAGGAACTGCTCGAGCCCACGAAGATCTACGCCAAGGACTGCCTGGCACTCGCTGCCGAGACCGACGTGCGCACGTTCTGCCACGTCACGGGTGGTGGCCTTGCCAACAACCTCGCGCGCGTCATGCCCAAGGGCTTGGTCGCCGAACTCGATCGCGGAACCTGGAGCCCCGCTCCGGTGTTCGCGATGATCGCGCAGCGCGGACGCGTCGAGCGCGCCGAGATGGAGCAGACCTTCAACATGGGTGTCGGCATGGTTGCCGTCGTGGCGCCCGAGGACGTCGACCGCGCACTTGCCGTCCTGACTGCACGCCACATCGACTGCTGGACGCTCGGTAGCGTCAAGAAGGCGTCGGACGCCGCTGCAGAGCGTGCGTTCCTGGCCGGAGACCACCCGCGCTTCTAGACCGCAACGTCAGCTGCCCCATCGGAGAGATCCGGTGGGGCAGTTTTGTGTGTACGTACAAGCAGGCGCGAGGCAGAAAATGGAACGCAAAAATGAGGAAGAGCGATCAGCTCTTCCTCATTTCACAGTCTGCGCGGTGGCAGTGCGCGGTCAACGCCGCCAGTCGTCGTAGTCGTCCTCTCGCGCATGCCCTTCCCTATCGGAAGTCTGGTCCGATCGGACACTGCTCCGATGCGAGTTGGTCGATCCACCTGCGAGCTCTCTTTGCAGGCTGTCGAAATCCGTGGTCGGTACGCTGTACTTCAATTCGCGTGCAACCTTGGTCTGCTTTGCCTTAGCCCGGCCGCGGCCCATGGCTGACCCCCTCGCGCTTTCGCGGGGCGGCCTGGGGAATTTGGCGGCCCCGTTTGAGTGTGTAAGTTTCCTGACACACACTCTAGCGTGGAAAAGTCGCTTCCGCTTCCACGAACGCCTCACCGCCGTGTCTGATTGCTCTCACTATGGCCGCGAGCTGCCAGGATGCTGAAAGAACTCGTCAGAACTTTGTGAGAACTGCTCAGAAGTTTCCGGGAATTGCGCGAATCGTCCCCACTCGGGCGTCCCCGCCAAAGACCGGAGCGGATGCGAGAGCCGCCAATTCCTCGGTCCACTCGGTGTTCATTCGCTTGAGCAGAGCTGCCGCCAATGGCAGGAGCGCCCGCTCGTGGCCGTCGTCGATCTTGAGGGCGAAAGCGGAACCGTCTGGAAGCGCTCCGGCGTAGATGCCGTCGTATCCGGTCTTGGAGAACAGACCCGGCACGGCGGACATCAGGCGCTGATCGTTGCGGCCCGTGCCCGAGACGAGGAAGGGGTTTTCGCGGACCGCGTCGGCCACAGCCCGTTCGGGGGAGTCCGGCTCAGCCGAGGGCAGGCGTCCGAATGCCCGAGCCAGGTTCGTGAGCGAAAGCGGGACGATCGGGAGACCACAACCGTCGATGCCGAGTTCCTGCTCTTCCTCGCCGCTGAGATCGAAGATCGTCTCCTGGATCGCGAGTTGGAGGGGATGGGTCGGCTCCATGTACGTCTCGAGCGGCCAGTCGTTCACGACGCACGTCGCGAGCATCGCGGAGTGCTTGCCCGAGCAGGTCATGTAGATCGGACTGGGAAGTTCGCCCGCTGCGATCAGTTCGGCTCGGGCCAGTTCGTTGCCCGGCAGATCGGAGGGGCACTGCAACTGGTCGACACCGAGTTGGTAGCGAGCGAGAAGCGCGGCGACCAATTCGATGTGATCGGCCTCGCCCGCATGTGAGGACGACGCGACGGCCAACTCTTCCGGACTGGTGGGTGCAAAGCCGTTACGAAGCGCAGCGACGGCTTGCAGCGGCTTGTTCGCCGAGCGCGGGTAGATGGGTGTGTGAATCTCCCCGAGTCCGACAACGACCTCGCCGTCGGCGCCGAGAATGACGGCCGATCCGCGATGCACGCATTCGCGGAATCCGGAGCGGACCACTTCCACCAATTCGATACTCACGAGTGCACCTGCGCTTCTGCTTGTTCGACGAACCTCTGGACGCGCGCGGCGACGTTCGGTGCAAGATCGGTGTGTTCTGCGAGGAGCCGTCGGAGTCTCTCGGGGTCGGTTCCGGCGAAGACCTCTCGAACAGTCACGCCGTGATCCGGTACGTGGACTCGGGTGACCGAGTCGCCCGCGGCGATCGTGCCGGTCCGGTTGACGCGAAGGTATGCGCCGACGTCGGTCCGCTCGGTGAATCTTTTGACCCAGCCCTTTTCCGCGGCCCAGATGCCGAAGGTGCCGCACGGGACGCGGGGAGCGGTTACCTCGAGTTCGAGAACGTCCGACGCCTCGGCTCCGGTGGTGTGCCAACGCTCGCCGATCACGGCGTCCGTGACGAGCATTCCGCTGATGTGGAGGTTCTCGCCGAACCACCCCGGGGCGAGCGGTCGGCCCAACTCGTCCGACCATCGCTGCGCTTCGTCGCGCTGATACGCGTAGACAGCTTGGAAGGCGCCGCCGTGGAATTCGGTGTCGCAGACGTAGTCGCCACCCAGGCCGAGTCGGCCGACCGCTACGCGGCCGTCGACGGGACGCTTGTCGATCGCGGTTCGGGGGACTCGCCTGACGCCACTGTCACGTTCGGTGTGGACGACGCAGACCGCGTCGACCATGCCCGTCACTTTCCGCGCAATCGGTTGACAGCCTCACGTCCGGCCTGGGGTGCGTCGTCCGCGACGATCGAATCCGGATCGATGGACGCAGCGCTGGGGCCGGCCATCAGTTCGGTGTCGACCGGAATGTTGCGCTTGATCAGAGCGAGCGCGATCGGGCCGAGTTCGTGATGATTGACGACGGTCCCGACACGTCCGACTGCTCGTCCGCCCGCCGTGATCGGGTCACCCGGTTCCGGGACCGCTTCGGCGCTGCCGTCGAGGTGCAACATGACGAGATGGCGCGGGGGCTTGCCGAGATTGTGAACCCGGGCGACGGTTTCCTGACCGCGGTAGCAGCCCTTGTCGAGGTGGACGGCGCCGTGTTCGGCCGGCCCGCCGATCCAGTGGACCTCGTGCGGGATCGTCCGCTCGTCGGTGTCCAGTCCGAGGCGAGGCCTCCTCGCTTCGACGCGGAGCGCCTCGAAGGCCCAACTTCCGGCGGGCTTGGCACCGGCATCGGTCAGCTTGGTCCACCACGCCGCCAGTTGCTCACGTGGGACGAGCAGATCGAAAGAGTCCTCGGTGGGCCACGGCATGCGGCGGACGAACCCGCCGTCGGCCAGCGCGAGAGCGTCGTAGGCATCGGCTGGTGTCTGCACGCCGATCGCGGAGAGGACAGCCGGGGATTCGGGACCGACCAGGCTCAATACCGCCAGCTCGTTGCCGTCCCGAGGCTCGGCCTTGGACCAGAACACCATCTTCTTCAAGAAGGAGAGGAGGTCGGGTCCGCGGTCGGCTTCGGTGTCGATCCAGGTGACACCGGCCAGGTCCGTCTGCACGAAGTGGTGCTCGACGCGTCCGTTGACATCCAGGCTCAGGTTCTCGGCACTCTTGCCGTCGGGGAGCGCGGCGATGTGCTGGCTCGAAATCGTGTGCAGCCACGTGAGGCGTTCGTCGCCGGGAATGGCGATCACGAATCTGTGACTGCGGTCGACCACCACTGCTGCGCGCTGCGCGGTTCGCTGTTCACCGAGGGGATCGCCGTAGTGCCATGCGACACCGATGTCGGCCGAACCGTCCGGTGCGGTGACCGCGCCGGGGGAAGTCAGAAGTGGGCTGTTGGGCACAAGAGCGTTGTCGACCACAAGACCAGTCTAGGAGTGTGGGCGGGATCGCGGTTACAGGGCGGCCCCGGCGGCTTGGCGGATCGTTAGGGTTGATGGCATGCCTGATCGCGTATTGGTGACTCTCGACCATGAGGTGCTCGATGCTGACGCACCGTTTCTGCACGCCGACGACCTGGCGGTGGTGCGCGGCGACGGAGTCTTCGAGACGCTGTTGGTACGCGACGGTAGGGCGCGGGTGGTCGAGGGACATCTGAGTCGACTGGTTCTGAGCGCGCGGGCACTGGGTCTGCCCGCCCCCGTTCTCGATGACTGGCGTCTGGCGATCGAGATTGCAGCCGAGGAGTGGGGGACAGAGAAGGAAGGCGCTCTTCGTCTTGTTCTGACCCGCGGCCGTGAGAGCGGCGACAAGCCGACAGCCTTCGTGATGGTCGGTCCGGTGGCCGATCGGGTCAGACAGGTCCGCGAATCGGGGCTGTCGGTGATGACTCTCGAGCGAGGTTTCTCGGTCGATCTCTCTGCCCGGGCACCCTGGCAGCTACTGGGCGCGAAGACGTTGTCCTACGCAACCAACATGGCAGCGCTCCGATATGCGGCGAATTTGGGTGCCGACGATGTGATCTTCGTCAGTTCCGAGGGCAATGTGTTGGAGGGGCCACGCTCGACGGTGGTGATCGTTCGGGACAGGACTTTGATCACACCGCCTCCCGCGCAGGGCATTTTGATGGGTACGACGCAGCGTGCCCTCTTCGACGTTGCCGGCAGTGCTCGCTTCGATTGCCGATACGAAACCCTCCGACCTGCGGATTTGATTGCGGCCGACGGAGTGTGGATGGTTTCGAGCGTCACGCTGGCCGCACGCGTCAATACACTCGACGGGCTCGCATTGCCAGAGCCGAAGGTCTCCGAGGAATTCGCGGAATTGGTTGAACGTGCAATTGATTCGGATTCAGCAGGGCGATAGGCGAATAGGAATCGCGACAGGTCTCTACTACATTTGGTAGTAGCAAAGTCCTGCGGTCCAAACCGGACAGCAGTACCGTGTCCGCAGGGGCCGAGCGACTGCCCGCGTCTCGAACCCCGAAGCCTGTCCCAGGGCCCTACTCTCGGAGTAGCCAATGGATACTTTGGACGTCTCCAGGTGGCAGTTCGGTATCACTACCGTCTACCACTTCATCCTTGTTCCGCTGACCATCGGACTTGCACCGATGATCGCGATCATGCAGACGATGTGGGTGGTCACCAAAAAGGACCACTGGTATCGGCTCACCAAGTTTTTCGGCAAGCTTTTCCTCATCAACTTCGCACTCGGTGTAGCCACCGGCATCGTGCAGGAGTTCCAGTTCGGCATGAACTGGAGCGAGTACTCGCGATTCGTCGGTGACGTCTTCGGAGCTCCACTCGCGTTGGAAGGCCTGGTCGCATTCTTCATGGAGTCCGTCTTCATCGGACTCTGGATCTTCGGTTGGGGCAGGCTGCCCAAACTTGTACACCTGGCGTGCATTTGGCTCGTGGCGATCGGCGTCAACGCGTCGGCGTTCTTCATCATCGCGGCCAACTCGTTCATGCAGCATCCGGTCGGTGCGACGTACAACCCTGAAACGGGTCGTGCCGAACTCACCAGCATCTGGGAGTTGTTGACCAACAACACCGCTCTTGCTGCCTTCCCGCACGCGGTTGCCGGCGCCTTCCTGACGGCGGCGACGTTTGTTGCCGGCATCAGTGGTTGGTGGATGGTGCGGAACATGCGCCGCGCCAAGCAGGCTGAGGCCGCCGAAGCCGAGCGTCTCGAAACCGACGCACGAACGATGTACCGTCCGGCAACACGATTCGCCTTGCTCGTCATGATCGTGGCCGGAATCGGCATCATCTACACCGGTGACGTCCAAGGCAAGCTCATGTTCCAGCAGCAGCCGATGAAGATGGCGTCGGCAGAGTCGCTGTGCGAGACCGAGATGGATCCCGATTTCTCACTCCTGACCATCGGAACTCACAACAACTGCGACAGCGTGACTCACGTAATAAAGGTGCCATACGCTCTGTCGTGGTTGGCCGAGGGCAAGTTCACCGGCGTCGAACTGCAAGGCGTGAACCAACTGCAGGAGCAGGCGGAGCAGGACTTCGGACCGGGCAACTACCGACCGAATCTCTTTGTCACGTACTGGTCTTTCCGCGCCATGATCGGCCTCGCCGCCGGTTCGGCAGCACTGGCTCTCGCGGGACTGTGGGTCACACGTAAGGGGCGGGTCCCGGACCAGAAGTGGTTCGGAATCCTCAGTCTCGTCGCGATTCCCACTCCGTTCATGGCGAACAGCGCGGGCTGGATCTTCACCGAGATGGGCCGTCAGCCCTGGGTGGTGCATCCCAATCCGACCGGCGTCGACATGATCAGACTGACTGTCGACCAAGGTGTTTCGGACCACGCGTCGGCTACCGTCTGGGCTTCGCTGATCACCTTCACCCTCCTGTACGGAGCGCTGGGTGTCGTCTGGTTCAAGCTGATCGTGCGGTACGCGAAGGAAGGTCCGTTGGAGCACGACATGCATCCACCGGGCGATACGGATCATGACGAGCCGGAAGATCCGGACAAGCCCAAACAACTGTCGTTCGCGTACTAGGAGGCGATCATGGGACTTCAAGAAGTATGGTTCGTGCTCGTCGCAGTGCTCTTCATCGGTTACTTCGTCCTCGAAGGGTTCGACTTCGGTGTCGGAATGCTCATGCCGATCGTCGGCAGAGGCAGTGACCTCCCGGCAGATACGCGTCGACGGGTGGCGCTCAACACGATCGGCCCGGTGTGGGACGGCAACGAGGTGTGGCTGATCACCGCCGGTGGCGCGATGTTCGCGGCATTCCCGGAGTGGTACGCGACCTTGTTCTCCGGGTTCTATCTGCCGCTGCTGATCATCCTGGTGGCCTTGATCGTTCGAATCTGTGCCATCGAATGGCGAAGCAAGATCGACGACGACAAATGGCGTCAGCGCTGCGACTGGGGCATCATCTTCGGCTCCTGGGTCCCGGCAGTTCTCTGGGGCGTGGCTTTCGCGAACATCGTTCGGGGCGTGGCGATCAACGCCGACAAGCAGGTCGAGTCGGGATTTTTCGATCTGCTCAACCCGTACGCACTGCTCGGCGGTCTGACCACCGCGCTGGTGTTCGCTCTCCACGGCGCTGTGTTCCTGGCGCTCAAGAGTGCCGACGAGGTTCGTGAAGACGCAGTGAAAATTGCTGCACGACTCGCAATTCCGGCTATTCCTGTCGCCGGCGGATTCGTCCTGTGGACGCAGCTCGCCTACGGCAAGGGATGGACGTGGATTCTGGTAGCCGCAGCTGCTGCTGCACTGATCGGCGTCGTCTTCCTGACGCGGGCCGAGCGTGAAGGCTGGGCTTTCGTTCTCACCTGTGTGGCCGTCATCGCCACCGTCGTGCTGCTGTTCGCCTCGCTGTTCCCGAACGTCATGCCGTCGACGCTCGATCCGGCGTACAGCCTCACCATCGAGAACGCGTCGTCGAGTCCGTACACGCTCAAGGTGATGACGTGGGCCGCGGCATTCATGACGCCGGTGGTGATCATCTACCAGGGTTGGACGTACTGGGTGTTCCGACAGCGCATCTCCTCCAAGCAGATTCCGGCGTCGATCGGTCTGCGATTCAAGGAGAAGACGTGGTAGTGGCAAACCCGCAATCACAAAAGATTCGAAACACGAAAGAACTGACGGTCGAATTCACGTGACTATCGAAGTAGGCGACGCTCCCACCACTCGGGAGCGTCGCCGGGGGCCGATCGACCCGCGACTGTGGCGCCATTCCGCCTCTGCGCGCGGCTATCTGATCCTGACGGTCGCTCTGTCGATGGTGAACGTCGTGATGGTCATCGTCGCGGCGCTCATGATCGGCCGAGTGCTGGCCGGAGTGATCACCACTCGAACTGTGGATGTTTCTTCGTGGACAACCGAATTGGTTGTTCTGGCCGCAGCGGTGGCGGTCAGGGTTCTGGGGACCTGGCTGCAGACGAGGTATGCGCACCGGGCGTCGACTCGCGTCGTTGCCGAGATCAAGAACGGCGTGCTGACGTCGGCGACGGCGATGAGTCCGCGCGATCTGGATCCTCGGCGTGACGAGATCGCGACCGTGGTCACCCGCGGTGTCGACGGCCTCGGCCCGTACCTGACGGGATACCTTCCGGCTCTGGTCCTGTCGGTGACACTGACGCCTATTACCCTGATAGTCATTGCGGTGCAGGACATGACGTCCGCGGTCATCATTTTCGTGACGCTGCCGCTGATCCCGATCTTCATGATTCTCATCGGCTTGCTGACGAAGGGTAAGTCGGAGAAGACGTTGGCAGCGATGACCACGCTGTCTTCGCAGCTGCTCGATCTACTTGCCGGACTGCCGACGCTGCGAGCGCTCGGTCGTCAGCAAGGCCCTGCCGAGCGTGTCCGTGAACTCGGTGACGCCCATCGTCGAACGACCATGTCTGCTCTGCGCGTAGCGTTCCTGTCCTCGATGGTGCTTGAACTGCTCGCAACACTCTGCGTCGCATTGGTGGCCGTGAGCATCGGCTTGCGACTCGTGTACGGGGGCATGTCACTCGAGCCGGGGATAGTCGCGTTGATCCTCGCGCCCGAGGTGTATCTGCCACTTCGGATGGTGGGAACCCAGTTCCACGCCGCCGAGGACGGAATGGCAGCAGCCGACAAGGCATTCGAGGTGATCGAGGCGGATTCTGCGGCACCGGAGGGTGGTAGCACGACGGTGGTCGCTTGCGGCGCCGACATCGTCTTCGACGGACTCGGCGTGACCTCTCGTGGGGGAGTCGCACCGTCTCAACTTTCCGCCGTGGCGTCACCAGGGGCGATCACCGTGCTCACCGGTCCCAACGGCTGCGGCAAGTCGACGGCAGTGCACGCGCTACTCGGACTGATCGAACCGAGCAGTGGCCGCGTGACGGTCGCCGGCGTCGATGTCCGAGACCTGGACGAGCACGCGTGGTGGAGTCAGTTGGCATGGCTTCCCCAGCATCCGGTCCTCCTACCCGGCACCGTTCGTGAAAATCTCGATCTCACCGGGGTCGTCGATGCGCAAGCATTGGCTCGCGCTGCTGCTGCGACGGGATTCGACGCGGTATTGGCCGAGCTGCCTGCGGGTGTCGAGACCGTTATCGGCGTCGGCGGCACAGGTTTGTCGCTGGGGCAGCGACAACGACTGGCGCTGACACGCGTGCTCGCCTCCGACCGCGCAGTTCTTGTCCTGGACGAACCCACCGCTCACCTCGATTCCGATTCTGAAGGGACAGTGTTGGCTTCTCTGAGAGCACGGGCGGAGCTCGGCGACACAGTCGTCGTGATCGGCCACCGTCCGAGTGTGCTCGCCGCAGCGGACCGGATCGTCGAGGTGCGCGCTCATGAGAAGTGACGCTCACGATCCGCTTCTGCGTGCTCTTCGGCTACTGGAACTTCGACCACGACGCATACTGACTGCGGTGGCCGCCGGTGTGGCAACACTCGGTAGCGCACTCGCCTTGGCCGCGCTGTCCGCATGGTTGATCACGCGCGCATGGGAGATGCCTCCCGTTCTCGATCTCAGCGTCGCTGTGGTTGCCGTGCGTGCACTGGGAATCTCGCGTGGCGTCTTCCGCTACCTCGAGCGATTGACGACGCACGACGTCGCATTGCGCGGCACCACCGCAGCGCGGTCGAGGATCTACCAGCAGTTGGCGGCGGGAGATCCCGCGGCCGCCGCCGGACTACGACGCGGTGACCTGCTCTCCCGTACGGGCTCCGACGTGGACGCGCTGGGCGACGTCGTCGTCAAAGCGCTGATCCCGATTGCTGTTTCGGTTGTCCTCGCCTTCGCCGCGGTGGGAATCCTGTTGTTCATCTCGGTTCCGGCCGCACTCATTCTGGCTGTTGCGCTGGCGGTGTCCGGGATTGCGGCGCCCTGGCTGTCGGCGCGAGCTGCTCGACTTGCGGAGGCCGACAGTTCAGCTGCCGCAGCGCGATTCAGTGCGTCGGCGGTTACCGCGCTCGACCATTCCGCTGAGCTTCGAGTATCAGGTCGCTTGGATCAGGCGGTGAGCGAGGCTGTGTCCGCCGAGAACGAGGTGGTCGATGCAACCGATCGCGCGGCGGTACCGAGTGCCTTTGCCGCCGCTGCGACGCCCCTGGCAATCGGCGTGAGCGTCCTCGGTGCCCTGCTGATCGGAATTGCGCTGTACGGAACCACCGACATGTCACCGATGTCCATGGGAATCCTTGTACTGCTTCCGCTGTCGGCTTTCGAGGGAACCGCGATACTGCCCAGCGCGGCGGTGGCACTGACCAAGGCGCGGCTGGTGTCGGCTCGCATCATGGCGGTACTCGATCGAGCCGACGCGGAACACGTCGAAGGAAATCGTGCGTGGCCGGAGAACGGGATTCTCAGCGTGCATGCATTGCAGGCGGGTTGGCCCGGGGGAAAAGTGACCGAACCGCTCTCCGTGGATCTTCCTCGCGGTGCCCGCGTTGCCGTCGTCGGGGAGAGCGGATCCGGAAAGACCACCGCACTGATGACGACGGCGGGGTTGCTGCCGCCCGTCGCGGGAACAGTTCGCGTTGGCGGAGTGGATATTTCGGATATCGATCCGGCCGACCTGCGCAGGCACGTCGGGTACTTCGCCGAAGACGCACACCTCTTCGAGACGTCGGTACTCGAGAACCTGCGCGTTGCGCGGGGTGACCTCACCGCCGAGGACGCGGAGAAGGCACTTGCCGCAGTCGGTCTCGGCGACTGGCTGTCGGAACTGCCGGAAGGGCTCGACACCTACCTGGTCGGCGGCATGCGAGCGGTTTCGGGCGGTGAGCGTCGTCGGTTGCTGTTGGCACGCGCGATCGTCTCGCCTGCGGAGGTGCTGCTGCTCGACGAGCCGACCGAGCACATGGACGCGGAGGCCGGCGCTCAGTTGCTCCGCGAGTTGCTCGGTCGCGACGCAACGCTGGTCGATTCTTCGCGAACCGTTGTTGTCGTCACCCACCAACTTCCGGACGGCACAGCAGCTGACCAGGTGATATGCGTCGGAAAAGTTTCTGTGGAAAATACGTTGCCGTCGTCGTGAAGTGGGCGTACTTTCTCCTTTACACAAGGAAGGAGGTGGTCTGAAATTGAAGTACAGACGGACGCGTGAGGTGGCTGCCAGCTAGCCGCAATCGCTGATGGAATTCACTTACCGCGTGAGCGGCCGGCGAATCCCAGGCAGCCACCCGACCCCCGAGCCCCCGATCAGTCCGACCGGGATCCGCGCGAAAGCGTGGGTGTGGCTCGGGGGTCGCTTCGTGCTGTGCGCCTTTATTAACCCCCGGCGGTTAATAAAGGCGCACAGCGTGGACAAGGATTAGGCCCCCACCATCCACCGCGCTCGAGGATCGCTCTGACCTCGGCTGCAGTTCGGCACGAGGCCCCCTCCACCTCCTCCCAACCGAAGACCAGTGTGGCGTTGCCTGACAGTTCGGATGCGTTACCTCGCCGCCGATCCCGCAGTGCAGTCGCCCGAGAAGAGTGGAAGGCAAAACCGTCGAGTCGAACGATCAGTGCGACACCGCAATTGCGGTAGTCGACGTCCTCGTAGAGAGTTCTCCCGTCGACGATGACCGGCGATTGCCGTCGCGCCTCCGGTAAACCGTGTGCGCGCTCGACTTCGATTGCGTAGCGATGTTCGAGTACCGACTGGACGCCGCGATCCAAGAGGTCCAATGTCGAGGACAGCGCTTTGACATATCGCCTCGGCCGGCGGCATTCCATTCGGGTGCGTAGTTCCATCCGGGACACCTTGCACGCCGTGGCCGATCGGACCAGAGAACGAGCGGCGTCGCGAGCCGACGGCTCTGCAACCGCCAGGTCAATTGCGGTGTCGGCCAGCGAAGTACGAGCAGGCTGAGTGGCAACGCCGATGTGGGCCTGAGCGCGTGAACGATGAACGATCACTCCGGGATGGGCAGTGGACCACCCCAACGGAACGGGGCGCGCCGGGGAGCGTTCGGGTCTGACCGTCGGCCTCTGACAGCGTGAGGATCTGCCGTATCGGACAGTGATGTGGACCGGCAGTTCGGACTCGATGTGCGTGAGCCCCCACTCTTCAGCAGCAGTCCGGTGACTCAGGTAGGTCTCTCCGCCGCCGAACAGAAGGGCGGCCTCGAGAATCATTGCTCGGTTGAGTGGGCCGTTGGTGCTGGATTGAACGCCGTGGAGGACGGAAGTCCATTGACCCGATTCGACCAGATGTTGGATGCGCCGCGGTGAATAGCCGAAAGGGCGTAGTTGTTTATTGGTCGCGAGTCCGTGTTGGAAGTCGAAGAGTCTTCGGAGATCAGGATCGATGTAGTCGCAGTTCATGCGAATACCGTGAGATCGCGGTCCGACAGGAATCGGTCGAAACTGCCGCTCCAGTGCCCGCCTGTGGAATTTGTCGGTGCCTGTGGATGGATCTGCTGTGCGCCTTTATTAACCGCCGGGGGTTAATAAAGGCGCACAGCAGAACTAGCCGATGTAGCGGGTCAGCCGCGCCGAGAGGCGCGGTTCCAGGCCACCGTCAGACATGATCCGCTCTTCGACGTACGCGAGGTCGCCGCCTTCGACGATGCCGTAGAGGCGCTTCGCGCCGCCGTACAGTGCACCGGACTGGCTGCGGATCACCACGTCGGTGGCAAGTTCCCACGACGCCTGGGTGAGCGCACGGCCGTAGTACATTTCGACGACGCCGGAGCTGTGGCTGAGCAGGAGTTCGACGACTTCCTGGTTGACGCTGCCCGGGATGCCGTCGCCGCCCATGCGCCAGTACCCGCTCTCGCGCAGATCAGGGCTCACGTACTTGCCCTCGGCGTCGAGACGCCAAGATCTGGACTCCCAATTGAGGTAGGGGCCGCCGTCGTGAGAGATGACGATCTGCTGACCGAAGGCGTAGTCACCGGTCTCGTCGTGCCCTTCGCCTTCGCCGCGCCAGACGCCGACGAGGGGGAGCAGTGCGAGGAGTTCGGGATTGATGTCCGGGCCGAGGCGCAGGTTTGCGGTGTCCTCGGGCAACGGAAGGTCCGGCAGGGTCGGAATGTTGAGCGACGCCGTCGACTTGGAGCGCTCGACGGCGATGGCGACAGCTTCGTCCCCGCTGCCGCGCCTTACGGCACCTGCAGCGGCGGAATCGTCAGCGGTCGCGTCGGACCCTGAATCCGGAGCCTGACTCACGACTCGTCGGTGACCAAGCGGTACACGACGTACACGGAGAACCAAGCGATCATGACGGATGCGAGTGCGAGGAGTACCTCGAAGAAAATGACCACGGGTACATCTTAGACCGCGGCGACCGACCGGAAAAATCGGGAGCCGGAATGCAGAAGGCCCCGCACCGAAGGGGTGCGGGGCCGCCTGGAAAAGCAGGAATTACTTGCTGACGGTCACGTCCACGTTGTGCACGCCCGAGCCCTCGGGAGCGACGGTGGATGTGCCGTTGCCCGAGCTGGACAGTGCACGAACGGTCCACTCGCCCGGAGCGGCGAAGAAGCGGAAATCGCCGGTTCCCGATGCCACGACCTCGGCCGTGAACTCTCCGGAGCCGTCGAGCAGGCGCACGAATGCGCCGCCGATGGGCTGGCCGTCAGCGGCGAGAACGCGGCCGGTGATGACCGTTTCCTTCTCGACGTCGACGCCGGCAGGCAGGGTCTGCCCCTGGGTAGGTGCTCCACACATGATCAGGCTCCCAATTCGATCGGTGCGCCGACGAGTGAGCCGTATTCGACCCAGCTGCCGTCGTAGTTCTTGACGTTGTTCTTGCCGAGGATCTCCTGCAGTACGAACCAGGTGTGGCTCGAGCGCTCGCCGATGCGGCAGTAGGCGATCGTTTCCTTGGTGTCGTCGAAGCCCTTCTCCGCGTACAGCTTGGTGAGGTCGTCGTCCGACTTGAAGGTGCCGTCCTCGTTTGCGGTGGTGCTCCACGGGATGTTGATGGCTCCGGGGACGTGGCCACGCTGCTGCGCCTGCTCCTGCGGAAGGTGGGCGGGAGCGAGGATCTTGCCGGAGAACTCGTCAGGGCTGCGAACGTCGACGAGGTTCTTGCTGCCGATGGCGTCGATGACCTCGTCGCGGAATGCGCGGATCGAGAAGTCGGGGGTCTCGGCCTTGTACTGCGTGGCTTCGCGGTTGACTGCGTCCTTGGAGAGCGGGCGTCCGTCGAGTTCCCACTTCTTGCGGCCGCCGTCGATCAGCTTGATGTCCTGGTGGCCGTACAGCTTGAAGTACCAGTACGCGTAAGCAGCGAACCAGTTGTTGTTGCCACCGTAGAGAACGACGGTGTCGTCGTTCGCAATGCCCTTGGCGGAGAGCAGGTCCGAGAACTGCTCCTGGTTCAGGAAGTCGCGTCGGACGCCGTCCTGGAGGTCCTTGCGCCAGTCGAGCTTGACTGCACCCTCGATGTGGCCGCCGTCGTATGCGCTGGTGTCCTCGTCCACCTCGACAAAAACGGTCTTGGGGGTGTTGAGGTTCTGCTCAGCCCAGTCAGCGGAGACTAGGACGTCGGAGCGAGCCATGGTGTTCCTTTCGATGTGGTCTTGCATCGGTCGATATCTAGCAGGGGTTCAGCGGGGTTGTGTGGCAAGCGTTTTCACGCGGTGGTCGCGCGGCCGGTATTTCGCAGCCTGGCGACGAGTGGGTAGATCTGGCAGCCGAGGCAGATGCCGAACGCGGCGTTGAGCAGGGCCGCGAACAGGGCGAAGCCGGTGGCAACGGTGCCGACGATCGTCGACCCGGCCAGGAAACCGACCGTGCCTGCCAACGCGAAGACGAAGCCGACGAACTGAGCGAAGCGCAACGGCGCCACGGGTTCGCGTTCGCTGACCGGCGAGAGTCGCGGGGCGACGAGCTTGCCGAAGATCTGGCCGTACGGGCTGCGCTTGGGGCCGAGTACCGCTCCGACTGCGAAGACGATCGCCTGCAATGCGAGAACGACGGTGGCGGCGGGCAGAGAGAAGGTCGAGAGGATGAGCGTGAGAACGAGAACGCCGGTGGTGACCCACGCGGCGAACCGAGGTCCGCGGACGTCGACTTGCTCGAGCTGGGCTGTGGTTGTGGACATCGGGAGTGCTCCTGCGCTGGATTGCATGGTGCTTGCCTGGACCGAGAAAAGGGGACGCAAAAGTCCCACTCGGTGGATTGATCACGTGAGCGAAAGCTCGAAGGTCAGAGAGATCTGACGGATGTGGTGATCAGCAACAGGTACAGCAACAGCCCCCGAGGCGGCACAGGTCTACTGCGCGGCGTCGGGTGAGCATCAGCTCGTGGCGGGTTTGCACGTCGGCGAGTTTACCCCGAATTCTCGGATTTTGGCTCGTGGGGTCCGGATAGTGGTACGAGCGCAGCTTTCAGATCGGCTGCGGACGGCACTCCGGACACTCGGAACTGTTCCTCCAGGCCACCGTCGAGGATGAACGTGGTGGGCAGCGACAGGACGCTCATTTCGCGTGCCAGAGCCGGTTCCTTGTCGATGTCGAGCTCGATCTCCACCGGCGGACGGGGAGCGTCCGCCATCGAAACCACAACCTGGCCGACGACGCGGCGTACTGCCGCGCACGGTCCGCACCAGTCGGCGGAGAAATGCAGTACGACGGGCCCGCCGTTCGGCGAAGACACTCCGGCAGAACTCAGCAGTTCGAGGCGGCTGTTCGTGGTGCCGGATGCCGCGGTGGTGGCTCGGACTGCTCCGTTGCGTGACTTGAGAAAGAGCCCGACCGCGACGACGGCGACAAGCGCGACCAGCAGAATTGTGATCCCGGTCATCGGTTCTGCAGCTCTGCGAGATCGATCGTCGTGTTTTCGGCGCTGCCTTCGATCACGATTCTTCCGCCTTCCGCGTAGACCAGGCTCGGCTGAATTCCGTAGGGGAGTGCCTGCGGATCGATCGTGTAGCTGAACAATCCGAGGACCACGGGTTCGAGTGCTGCGGGGATCGAGAAATCGGCTTTGCCCTCCGGACCGAAGTACAGGTTGCTTGCGACGATCTTGACCTGCCCACCTTCCAGAACCAGGTTGGCCTGGACGCTCACTGCAGTCTCGACCGGACCGACGGCAACCGTTCCGGTCAGCACGACGGCCCCCGCGGTGCTCGCGCCCGTTCCACCGCTGCCCCCGGTGCCATCCGACTTGTTGGCCGGCGGCGAAGATACCTGCAGGTCAGGGATGTTGAGCAGCTTTCCGAGGTCGGTGGCGTTGATTCCCATCCGGCCGTCGAGTTTGTCGACGGGGAGCTGGGTGACATTGCCGTTCACGATGTCGGAGAAGGGAACGGTGACCCCGCGCAGGTCGGCTTCGACGGTCACTTCGCCGACCACGTCGCTCTGGACGCCGGTAGCTCTGACGTAGACGTCCTTGTATTTCCCGCCGAGTGCTTGGGTGAGGAAGGGGAACCCATTGAAGGTGACCTCAGGATCCGACTCGAGTGATGCGCCGGTTCGGAGCTCGCGGGAAACCCGGTACTCGGCGTACGCGGCAGCGCCGAAATCGGCCACCAGTCCGAGGCCGAGGAGAAAGACGATGCCGATGATCAGTTTGCGCACCGCACCATTGTGACGGACTCCGGTCGGGGTTCGATGCGACGGCCCCGGTACCAGGCACGCTAATGTAGGGACCGACCAAAAGCGTCGAACTACTCGAGCGTTGCCCTCACGGGTTGCGCGGGCTACTAGATAGGAGGCCGTGTGGAACTGCTCCTCCTCACCTCCGACCCCAACCCGGAAGCTGTACTACCGGCGTTGGCGTTGCTGGCGCACTCGGTTCGGCCTGCCCCCACAGAGGTTTCCTCGCTACTCGAGGCAAGTTCCGCGGACGTGGCATTGGTGGATGCGCGCACTGATCTAGCTGCCGCACGCGGGTTGTGTCGATTGCTCGGAAGCACAGGATCCGCAGTACCTGTGGTCGCCGTCCTCACCGAAGGCGGACTCGTTGCCGTCAACGCCGACTGGGGGTTGGACGACATCCTGCTTCCCGGTACCGGTCCGGCTGAGGTGGACGCCCGATTGCGGTTGTTGGTCGCCCGCAGCGGCGGTGTTGCCAGTCCGGAAGCGTCGGGAAAGATCACGCTGGGCGAACTGGTTATCGACGAGGGGACGTACACGGCACGACTGCGTGGACGGCCCCTTGATTTGACTTACAAGGAATTCGAGCTGCTCAAGTACCTCGCGCAGCATGCCGGTCGGGTATTCACCCGGGCACAGCTGTTGCAGGAAGTGTGGGGCTACGACTTCTTCGGCGGCACCAGGACGGTCGACGTCCACGTGCGTCGTCTGCGGGCGAAACTCGGCACCGAATACGAGTCCTTGATCGGTACAGTCCGAAATGTCGGATACAAGGCAGTACGTCCGACCAGGGCCAAGGGCGGCGCAGCTGCTCCCGTTCAGTTCGAGGACGACGAAGACGTCGACTACGACGCGGCCGACGGATCGGTGGTCTGACGTGGGTTGGACAGATTCACTGCCGGCCGGATCCGCCGAGCAGGTTTCCGCGCTTCTCGATCGCGCGACCGAGTTCGACGGCAAGGCACCCGTGTCGGAACAGGGGCGCCATGCCGTTGCCGGGCGCGGCGCAGCACGACACTTTCTCGAACTCGACGGCGATACGGTCGTCGGTTATGCACAGCTGCAAGCCGGTTCGGACGAGCATCCCGACATGGCCGAGTTGGTGGTCGACCCGCAGGCGCGGCGCCGTGGTATCGGAACCAGGCTTGCCGCAGCGGTATTCGACGAAGGTCGGCCGGGCACGCGAGTCTGGGCGCACGGAAACGTCGACGCCGCAGTGGAATTCGCCAAGAGCCTCGATTTGGTCAGCGTTCGTGAACTCCTCCAGCTGCGTCGACCGCTCGATGCTCCGCAGCTTCCGGAAATCGTTGTGCCCGAAGGTATAACGATGCGGACGTACCGTGGGCCCGAAGACGATTCCGAGATCCTTCGCGTCAACAACGCGGCCTTCTCCTGGCATCCCGAGCAGGGTGGCTGGACCCAGGCGGAGATCGACGAGAGAACGGCCGAAGGTTGGTTCGACCCGGCCGGTCTGTTCATGGCGTTCGCGGACACCGATCCCGATACTCTTCTCGGCTTTCACTGGACCAAGGTGCACGCACCCGAAGGTGACGATCCCGAGCTGGGGGAGGTGTACGTCGTGGGGATCGATCCCGCGGCGCAGGGACGTGGTCTCGGCCGAGTGCTGACTCTCGCAGGCATGCATTACCTGCGCGATCGCGGCCTCGGAACGGTCCTTCTGTACGTCGAAGGTGACAACACTGCCGCCCTCCACACGTACGAGCGACTCGGCTTCGATCGGTTCCACGTGGACATGGCTTACGCTCGCGCGCTCTGACGTCACAGTCGAACACGCAGAAATGTCCAGTCTGTTCATTCTCTGTTAACCATGTGTGGTCCAACCGGACACCGCGCCCGCCTACTTTTCTCTGTGGGCAGCGCCGTGTTGCCTGATGCAGATTTCAATCATTTTGCATCTCATGTCGCCGCCCGATCGTGGGCGTGGCGGTAGCGATTTCCGGAGGATCTTGGTGAATCTCAAGCGCAGTGGTGCCCTGCTCGGTGTAGTGGCCGTGGGCGCCATGACCTTGGCCGCATGTGGCAGCGACAACAACTCGTCGTCGACGGGTGTGGACGCGTCCGCATCGAACGCAACGTGCGAAGGCAAGAGCAACCTCTCTGCCGCTGGTTCCTCGGCACAGAAGAATGCCATGGACCAGTTCGTCGCCACCTACATCTCCGTGTGCCAGGAAAAGGGCAAGACCGTCAACGTCGCCTACAACCCCAGCGGTTCGGGCGACGGTCGCACGCAGTTCATCGCCGGCCAGATCGACTTCGCCGGCTCCGACTCGGCCATCAAGGACGAGCAGGCCGACAAGGCCAAGGAGCGTTGCGTCGGCGGCGAAGCCTGGAACCTTCCCCTCGTCTTCGGCCCGATCGCAGTTGCATACAACCTCGACGGCGTCGACAAGCTCGTTCTCAACGCAGAAGTTCTCGCGAAGATCTTCAACGGTGGCATCACCAAGTGGAACGATCCGGCAATCGCCGCGCTCAACTCCGGTGCTTCGCTTCCCGACGAGAAGATCACCACCGTGATCCGCTCCGATTCCTCGGGCACCACCGACAACTTCCAGAAGTACCTCGACGCGGCATCGAACGGTGCTTGGACGTCGGGCGCAGGGTCCGACTTCACCGGTGGCGTCGGTGAGGGCGCCAAGGGTTCGGCGGGCGTTGCACAGGCAGTTGCCACGGCACCGGGTTCGATCACCTACGTCGAGAAGTCGTTCGCCGATCAGAACAAGCTCTCGGTTGCAGAAATCAACACCGGCTCCGAGGCAGTCGCACTGACCAACGACTCGGCCGCAAAGTCGATCGCAGGCGCGAAGTTCAAGTCCGACGCAACCGGCGACCTGACGCTCGACCTCGCGTCGATCTTCAAGACCAACGAAGCCGGCGCATACCCGCTGGTTCTCGCCACGTACTCGATCGTCTGCTCCAAGGGCTACGACGCGGACACCACCGCAGCAGTGAAGTCGTTCCTGACGAGCGCGGCCAACGAGGGTCAGGCCAACCTGGCCGAGCAGGGTTACGTCCCGCTGCCGGCCAACGTCCAGGATCGCCTCAACGCGTCCATCACGGCAATCAGCTGACCTAGAGACTCGTGCGGACAAGCTCATGGATCTACATTCAGACGTGAAGGAAGTGAGCGCACATGAGTGACGCGCCCATCACCTCGACATCTCGTTCTCCCGGCCCCGCAACCAGCGGGGCCGGGGTGGGCGGTCCGAACGGCACCACGGAGGACACGATTACTTCCACCAAGGCTCCAGAAACCGAGCATCCTCCGAAGGGTGACGGTCCGGGAAGCGGCAACAGCAAGACGGTGACTCGTCCGGGTGACCGCATCTTCAGCTCGCTCGCATCCGGTTCGGCAATCTTCATCACGGTTGTCATCGCGGCGATCGGCGCGTTCCTGATCTGGCGTGCAGTTCCTGCTTTGAGCCGGAACCAGGTCAACTTCCTGACCAGCCGTGAATGGGTGACGCAGAACATCAACGCGATGGCGTTCGGTGTCCTCGATCTTTTCCAGGTCACAGTGTTGGTCTCGTTGTTCGCACTGGTGCTCGCGATGCCGATCGCACTGGGCATCGCGATCTTCCTGACTTCGTACTCACCCAAGTGGCTCACGCGGCCACTGTCGTACACGATCGACCTTCTCGCGGCCGTGCCGTCCATCGTCTACGGCCTGTGGGGACTTCTCGTGTTCGCTCCGGCGATCACCCCGGTCGCGGTGTGGCTCAACGACACTCTCGGCTGGTTCCCGCTCTTCGCCGACGGCAGCGGATCGATCACAGGCGGCGGCACCATCTTCACCGCAGGCATCGTCCTCGCCGTGATGATCCTTCCGGTCATCACCGCAGTGACCCGCGAGGTGTTCATCCAGACCCCGCGCTCACAGATCGAAGCTGCACTCGCTCTCGGCGCCACGCGCTGGGAAGTTGTGCGCACCACGGTCATCCCGTTCGGTAAGTCCGGCTACATCAGCGGCTCGATGCTCGGTCTCGGACGCGCACTCGGCGAGACGATGGCGCTGTACCTGATCCTGCGCACCACCTCTCAGGCCTTCGGCTGGTCGCTGTTCGACGGCGGCTCGACCATCGCCTCCAAGATCGCCCTCGGCTACGCGGAGTTCAACAACGACATCCAGGCAGGCGCGTACATCGCGGCCGGACTGGTGCTGTTCGTACTGACCTTCGTCGTCAACGCGGCTGCCCGCGCAGTGATCGCCGGAAAGAAGGACTGACCCATGACCTCCACTCTGGACCGGCCGGTCAAGGCCCCCACTTTCCAAGGCGTCGGCGCCCGCCGTCGTGCCAAGGACGTCATCGCGACCATCCTGGTGAGCCTGGCAGTCGTCATCGCGCTCATCCCGTTGGTCTGGGTGCTCTTCACGGTCATCGCAAAGGGACTGCCCGCTCTGACGTCGCCCACGTGGTTCACCAACTCGCTGAGCGGATTGACGGCGTCGGCCGACGGCGGCGGTATCTATCACGCATTGATCGGCACCCTGCTGCAAGGCATCGTGTGCGCGGTCTTCTCCATCCCGCTCGGTATCTTCGTCGCGATCTACCTGGTGGAGTACGCCGACCGGAAGTCGAAGCTGGGCAAGCTCACCACGTTCATGGTCGACATCCTCAGCGGTGTTCCGTCGATCGTGGCTGCGCTGTTCATCTACGCACTGTGGATCGCGACCTTCGGCTTCCCCAAGTCCGCGTTCGCTGTATCTCTGGCTCTGGTCCTCCTGATGGTCCCGGTCGTCATTCGCTCCACCGAGGAAATGCTGCGCATCGTCCCGATGGATCTGCGAGAGGCGTCGTACGCGCTCGGTGTGCCGAAGTGGAAGACCATCTCGAAAATCGTTCTGCCGACGGCGCTTCCCGGAATCATCACCGGCGTCATGCTGGCCCTGGCCCGCGTGCTCGGTGAGACCGCGCCGCTGCTGATCCTCGTCGGCTACGCGCCGTTCATCAACTTCGACCTGTTCAACGGCGAAATGGGCACTCTGCCTTCCGTCATGGTCGCCGAGATGAACAACCCCACCGACGCCGGCACCAACCGCATCTGGGGCGCAGCACTGACCCTGATCCTGCTGATCGCGATCCTCAACATCGTCGCGAAGCTGATCGGTCACTTCTCACAGGTCAGAAGCAAGTGATGCGGCCTCGGAACATGTTCGTACTCAACAGCGTCAACAACTCAGTAGGGAGCCGGTAATGGCCAAGCGTCTGGATCTCAAGGACGTCAACATCTACTACGGCAAGTTCCACGCCGTCGCCGATGTGGGCCTGTCCGTCCCGCCCCGGAGCGTCACCGCCTTCATCGGCCCGTCCGGTTGCGGCAAGTCCACCGTTCTCCGTTCACTCAACCGCATGCACGAAGTGATTCCCGGTGCGCGCGTCGAGGGTTCGGTCCTGCTCGACGGCGAGGACATCTACGGCTCGAACGTCGATCCTGTCGGCGTCCGCAAGACCATCGGCATGGTGTTCCAGCGACCCAACCCCTTCCCGACCATGTCCATCAAGGACAACGTCGTCGCGGGCTTGAAGTTGCAGGGCGAGCGCAGCAAGAAGAAGCTCGACGAGGTGGCCGAGCGTTCGCTGCGCGGTGCCAACCTGTGGACCGAGGTCAAGGATCGCCTCGACAAGCCCGGTGGCGGCCTCTCAGGCGGTCAGCAGCAGCGTCTGTGCATCGCGCGTGCCATCGCGGTCTCGCCCGACGTTCTGCTCATGGACGAGCCGTGCTCCGCGCTCGACCCGATCTCGACTCTCGCGATCGAGGACCTGATCACCGAGCTGAAGAAGGACTTCACGATCGTCATCGTCACGCACAACATGCAGCAGGCTGCGCGTGTGAGTGACCAGACGGCATTCTTCAACCTCGAGGCAACCGGTAAGCCCGGGCAGCTCGTCGAGATCGACGACACCGAGAAGATCTTCTCGAACCCGACGCAGAAGGCCACCGAGGACTATATCTCCGGCCGCTTCGGATAGCCCCTGGGATTGCACACTGCACGATGATGTTTCACCCCCGTTTCCAACAGGAGACGGGGGTGAAACTTTTTGGTTGTGGTGATAGTTCCCACTCCGGGGCGCAGAGCTGAGCGTCGTTGGGCGCCCGAATAATTCGATGAGCAGCGTAAGTGCGCCGAGTGGGCGCTGAAGTAGCCGCCGATGTGAATCTCGTGGATATTGACGACGCTTCGGGCAATGCTAATCTCGGCCCGACAGCACGCTGTCGATCGATGTCGTTTCACAACCGGAAGGGCTTGTCAGTGCACCTCACCCCTTCAGATACCGAAAAGCTCCTCCTGAGCGTTGCGGGCATGGTCGCCCGCGACCGCCGCGAGCGCGGGGTACTGCTGAACTACCCCGAAGCGATGGCCCTGATCTCGTGTTGGATTCTCGAGCGTGCGCGTGACGGAATGACGGTTGCGGAACTGATGAACGCCGGTCGGCAAGTGCTCACCCGCGACGACGTGATGGAAGGGGTACCCGAGATGATTGCAAATGTCCAGGTGGAGGCCACTTTCCCGGACGGTCGCAAGCTGGTCACCGTGACGGAGCCCATTCGATGATCCCCGGTGAGGTACGTGTGTCCACCGAACCGCTCGAGTTCGGTACTGACGCGGAAAAGATCACGATGGTCGTCGTCAACGACGGCGACCGCCCCATTCAGATCGGTTCACATCTCCACCTTCCAGCGGCCAACCCGGCGCTGACCTTCGATCGCGAAGCGGCAGACGGCTTCCGGCTCGACATCCCCTCGGGAACGTCGGTTCGGTTCGAACCCGGGGTAAGCAGGACGGTGACACTGATCGCGCTCGGCGGACTCAAAAGGGTTCCGGGCCTGCAGATCGTGCCGGACGAAGACCTACCGACGCATGCGCGTGAGCCCAAGACCGTGATGCCGTTCGGCACGCCCGGTGTCGAGGTCGAAGAACCTTTGCGAGCGTCCTCGGTGAACGTTCGTGTGAGTGATGTTCCAGTCGAGGCGGATTCACCGGACGATGCCGCGACGCCAGTTGAGAGGACAGCCGAATGAGCAGGATCGATCGACGCGGTTACGCCTCCTTGTACGGCCCGACCGCTGGCGACCAGATCCGTTTGGCCGACACAGATCTGTGGATCGAGATCGAGCACGACTACACCGCGACCGGCGACGAGATGGTCTTCGGCGGCGGCAAGAGCATCCGCGAGTCGATGGGCCAGGGCCTGACCACTCGCGACCAGGGCGCTCTCGACGTCGTCATCACCAACACGGTGATCCTCGATCACTGGGGAATCGTCCGGGCAGACGTCGGAATTCGCGACGGACGCATCGTTGCGATCGGCAAGTCCGGTAACCCCGACATCATGGATGGCGTGCACCCCAAGTTGCTCATCGGGCCGAGCACCGACGTGATCGCCGGCGAGGGAAAGATCCTCACCGCGGGTGCGATCGACACTCACGTGCACTTCCTCAGTGAAATCGAGATGATGGAAGCGCTCGCGACCGGTACGACGACGGTGGCGGGCGGCGGAACGGGCCCAACCGAGGGAAGCAAGGCAACCACCGTCACGCCCGGCGCCTGGTCGCTGACGATGATGCACCGGGCCCTCGACCACATCCCGCTCAACGTTCTTCTCCTCGGCAAGGGCAGCACCGTCAGCCATGAGGCCATGCGTCAGGAAGCTCTCGCCGGCGCAGGTGGATTCAAGGTCCACGAGGACTGGGGTTCCACTCCGGCGGCAATCGACGCAGCTCTGCGAGCAGCCGACGAGTTCGGGCTCCAGGTGGCGCTGCACGCCGACAGCCTCAACGAAACCGGCTACGTACAGCACACTTTGGACGCGATCGCCGGACGCGGGATCCACGTGTTCCATGCGGAAGGCGCCGGCGGCGGGCACGCTCCGGACATCATCGTGACGGCAGGTGAGCCGAACGTTCTTCCGGCATCGACCAATCCGACGTTGCCGCACACCGTAAACACGGTTGCCGAGCACCTCGACATGCTCATCGTGTGTCATGCGCTCAATCCCCGGGTTCCGGAGGATCTTGCCTTTGCCGAGTCCCGGATCCGGCCGACAACTATTGCAGCGGAAGACTTTCTGCACGACATAGGTGCCATCTCCATCACCTCGTCCGACGCCCAGGCGATGGGCCGTATCGGAGAGGTGACCCTGCGGACGTGGCAGGTCGCCCACGTCATGAAGGCCCAGTACGGCAAGCTGGGCACCAGCATGCCGGCCGACAACGAGCGTGCGCGCCGTTACGTCGCCAAGTACACGATCTGCCCCGCGGTGGCTCACGGTATCGATCACGAGATCGGATCGGTCGAGGCCGGGAAGATGGCGGACCTGGTGCTGTGGGATCCCGCGTTCTTCGGTGTCCGTCCTTCTGCCGTGATCAAGGGTGGGGCGATAGTTGCTGCGCCGCTGGGTGATCCGAACGCTGCTATCCCGACCCCGCAGCCGGTGTTCGTTCGGCCGGCCATCGCGGCAACTCCGGGATCAGCCCCGCACCTGTCCACGACGTTCGTCTCGCCGATGGCGATCGAGGACGGTCTGGCCGGTCGTCTCGGTCTCACGCGCACCCTTACCGGTGTTCGTCCGACGCGGCACCTCACCAAGGCGGATATGCCGAACAACACGGCACTGCCGTCCATCGACGTCGATCCGGAGACGTTTGCCATCAAGGTCAACGGCGACCTGATCGCGCCCAACCCCGTTGACGTAGTGCCGATGGCTCAGCGCTACATGCTGTTCTGAAACCATGTCAATCGAGATGGCGTCTGCCGAGATAGCATCGATGCTCTTGGCAGACGGGCGTCTGCCTACCGGCGGTCACGCGCACTCGTCGGGGTTGGAACCGGCACTGGCGGGCGGACTCCTACAGAGTCAGGTCCCCGACTTCATTCGCGGTCGACTCGAAACAGTGGGACTTGTCGAGGCCGCTGCAACGGTGGTCACGCGCCGCTGGGCCGTAAGTGCCGGTAGTGCAGGCGAACTCGAGGAGATCTCAAGGGAACTGCTCGCTCGGACGCCCAGCGCACCGCTGCGTGAGGCGTCTATTCAGCTCGGACGTGGACTGGCCAGGCTGGCGTCGCGATTGTGGCCGCAGCACCCCGCGGTCCAGATGCTCATGGCGCTGCCTGGGCATCCGATGCGTCCGCTCGCGTTGGGGGTCTTCACGGCGATCTCCGGGATGGACGACCTACAGGCAGCCAGATCTTGTTTGTACGACGACGCTCAAACGGTGGCGTCGGCGGCACTGAAGCTACTGCCGGTGGATCCGGCAGAACCGGTCGAATGGTTGCTCCGAGCAGCCCCGACCATCGAAACCGTCGCCGCGGCTGCCGTAGCAGTCGAGGGCGTCACAGATATACCCGCAACAACAGGACCGTTGGTCGAACAATGGTCACTCGAACACCACGCTCGATCCAGGAGGATTTTCCGTGCTTGACAACCTGAACAACACCACCACTGCTGCAAGAGGTTTGAGGCTCGGCGTTGCCGGCCCCGTCGGCACCGGCAAAAGTACCCTCATCGCCACCATCTGCCGCGAGCTCGCGTCGGAGTACGAGATCGCGGTGGTCACCAACGACATCTACACCGACGAGGACGCGCGACTGTTGCGCGCGGCCAACGTACTTCCGATCGAGCGCATCGTCGCAGTCGAGACCGGAGCGTGCCCGCACACGGCCATCCGTGACGACGTGACGCCGAACCTCATTGCGGTCGAAGACCTCGAGCGTCAGTTCCATCCCCTCGACATGGTGATCGTGGAAAGCGGCGGTGACAATCTGACCGCCACGTTCAGCCCGGCACTGGTCGACGCCCAGATCTTCTGCATCGACGTCGCGGGCGGCGGAGACGTCGCACGTAAGGGTGGTCCCGGCATCGAGCGGGCAGATCTGTTGGTGGTCAACAAGATCGACCTGGCCCCGTACGTCGACGTCGACGCGGTCCAGATGGTGGCCGATGCCACGGCCGCGCGAGACGGACTTCCCGTTCTCGCGCTCAGCCAGAAGGATCACGCGACGATCGACCAGCTCAGTGCGTGGCTTCGCCAGGTCATCGCAGCTCACCGCGCGGGTAGTCACACCCCGCAGGATCCGGGGCCGATGGCGCCGCACTTCCATGCCGATGAAGAAGACCACGGACACGGTCACGGGCACAGCCACTCTCACGCTCACTGATGCGCACCGGAGCTACGCGGGTCGTCGTCGAGAGAGTGGGTGACACCGCTGTTGCGCGAGAGCTGATCTCGGGCGACTTCCTGGCCCCGCGGTTCGTCGACGCTCGCGGGCTCACCGTGCGAATTGCCTTGGTAGGGCACAGTGCAACGCTGCTGGCCGGCGACGACCTGCGTATCGAATTCGTAGTCGCTCCGGGTACGTGCCTCGAGGTGATCGAGCCGTCGGGGACCGTCGCGTACAACGCGCGTGGCGGCCGGGCGTCGTGGTCGGCTTCGGCGAGCGTCGGCGCCGGTGCGGCGCTGATCTGGCGCGCGGCACCGTTTGTCGTCGCGGGCGGCGCGGATGTGACCAGGCGCGTGGATATTTCACTGGAATCCGATGCGGTTGCGCTGCTCGACGAGATGATCGTGTTCGGCCGGACCGGCGAAACCGGCGGTGCCCTTCGCTCGGATCAGCGCATTACCGTCGACGGTGACGCGCTGCTCGTGGAAACACTCGACCTGCGTAGCGTGCCGGGCCGTTCGCTGCCGGGAATTCTCGGTGGCCATCGCGTGCTCGGTACGACGATGCTGTTGGGGATCAAGACTTCCGACGTGGTTGAAGGGCACGTGACGCCGCTGGCGGGAGCAGGGATGCTGGCACGGGCCGTGGCCGATCACGCACACGAGGCGAGCGCAGCGTTGGATCCGATCTGGTCGCAGTGGCGTGGGCGGGTTTCGCAGAAATACAGCGACTGATTCGCCCGACCGTCACACTTCGGGAGGCTGCGTCGTCCAGTATGTGACCAGGCCGAAGAGAGCCGGGCGCACGGGTTTGACGGAGGCATCATGCGAATTGTTGTTCTGGGCGGAACCGGCCAGATGGGAAAGCTGGTCGTCGAGCAGGCGAAAATCGGGGGCCATGACGTCGTCGCCGCCGCTCGATCGACGGGAGTCGACATCTCTACGGGTGCGGGGTTGGACGAAGCATTTGTCGGTGCCGACGTTGTCATCGACGTGAGTGATCACGTCACCAACAGTGCCAAGAAGGCGATCGAGTTCTTCGAGACGGCAGCGAAGAACATCGCCGCGGCCGAAGCCAGAGCAGGCGTGAAGCATCACGTGCTGCTCTCGATCGTGAACTGCGACGATCCGCAGTTGAAGTCCTTCGGGTACTACCAGGGAAAGGCCGCGCAGGAACGCGCGGTGGAAGCGTCGGGCATTCCCTTCACGATTCTGCGATCCACTCAGTGGTTCGAGTTCGGCGAGAAGACCATCGCGCTCTTCGGACTGGGGCCGGTCGCGATGGTTCCCCGGATGCGCTCCCAACCGATAGCGGCGAAGACCGTCGCCGAGGCTCTGGTGACGTGCGCTCAGAACGGTCCGACCGGGAGGGTTCCAGATCTCGCCGGGCCTGAGGTCCTCGAGATCCCGGCCATGACGCGTGAGATTTTGAAATACCGTGGCCGACGCAAGTGGCTGATCCCGATCTCGATGCCGGGAGCGGGTAAGGCGATGAAGGGTGGGGCGCTGCTGCCCGGGCCGGGATCCACAACTGCAGGACCCACGTTGAAGACCTGGTTACACGAGAACTGAATAGGAAAGGCGGCCGCGCAAGTGCGCGGCCGCCTTTTACTCACGTGGACGGTTGGGTTCAGAGGTCCGGGTAGTTCAGAGATCCGGGTACGAGGTGAGGTTGTCGACCTTCTCGGTGGTTTCCGGCTCTTCGGGCAGCTTGCCGGTCACCAGGAAGATGACGCGTCGGCCGACCTCGACGGCGTGGTCGGCGAACCGCTCGTAGAAGCGGCCGAGCAGCGTGACGTCGACTGCGGCGGCAACGCCGTGCTTCCACTCGCGGTCCATGAGGACGGTGAAGAGGTGGCGGTGGAGGTCGTCCATCGCTTCGTCTTCTTCGCGCAGGCGGGCAGCGCGCTCGGGGTCGCGGGTCTCGAGGACGACCTTGGCGGCCGCACCGATGGAGACAGCGATGCGTCCCATCTCGGCGAAGTAGCCGTTGACCTCTTCGGGAAGCACGTGGTTGGGATGTCGGCGGCGCGCGATCTTTGCGACGTGCAGGGCGAGTGCACCCATGCGGTCGATGTCGGCGACGATCTGGATTCCGCTGACCACCGAGCGCAGATCTCCGGCAACGGGAGCCTGCAAGGCGAGCAGCGCAAACGCGCGCTCCTCGCAAATGGTGCTGAGTTCGGTGATCTTGTCGTGTTCGCCGATTACTTGTTCTGCCAGGGACAGGTCTGCCTGGAGCAGGGACTGGGTGGCGCGCTCCATAGCGGCACCTGCCAGTCCTGCCATCTCGCCGAGCGTGTCTGCAAGCTCGGTCATCTGTTCGTTGTAAGCCACGCGCATGAGGTCAGAGCCTACGTGCCGTGAAAGACCAAGTCACAAGCACCAGGTGAACGCAAGGTGAATGAACGCGTGTCAGTCGCAGGTGGTGTCGCCGGCGTTGACGCTGGCGATGTCGGCGGGCAGAGCCGTCGAGGTGCTGGTGTCGACCGATGTCGGATTTGCCGCCAGGATGGTCCCCGGGTCCGCGGGGGCGACGACGGTGCCGGCGAAATTGCTTCCGACGACGACCTCGATCATGTCTCCCATGCTCGGAGCGAGAACGAGAACCGCACCGGGAATCGACGACGCGACAGTGACCGCTTCAGCCTCGTAACCTGCTGCGTAACGCACGACGGTGGTCGACGCTTGAGCATTCGCCAGGCCGGTGGCTGCGCTGAAGTTGCCGACCGTGGAGATCTGGAAACCGTAAGCAGCGAGGCTGTCGGCGATCGTCGCGGCCTGCCCGGCGATTCCCGACGCGTTGGAGACGTCGACCGAGATGTTGTAGGCGCTCATCGCTTCGACGGAAGTGGCGGCGGGCGGCGTGCTGGATGTAGGAGCGGTTGTCGTGGAACTGGTCGACGACGGTGTGGTGTCCTCGCGCTCTTCACCCGGAAGCGGTTCGTCGTCGATGATCGCCTGGAAGAGGGACTTGATCTCGTCGGTGCGAGGAATCTCGTTGCCCCAGTCGTTGGTGCCGTCCGTGGGGACCGTCAAGAACGTGACCGCGCCCGCGTCGACGTTCTGCAGCGAACGGCCGAGGGTGACCAGCGACTTCGTGTCGATGTTCTCGACGAACGTGTCGCTGGTGAAGGCGTTGATGAATCCGTTGAGCTTGCTCGGATTCAGGAGGACCTGGTTGGACAGGGCCGAGCGGAGCAGCGCCGACAGGAACTTCTGCTGACGGGTGATGCGTCCGTAGTCGCCGTTACCCTCGGCTTCGACGTGGCGCGCACGCACATAGTTGAGGGCGGTACGGCCGTCGAGCATCTGTGTTCCGCCGGATGCGAGGACGGTTCCGAGGATGCCGTCCTCGATCGGTCCGGGGGAGCAGACGTTCACGCCGCCGACGGTGTCGACCATGCGCTCGAAGCCGGCGAAGTCCATTCCGACGAAGTGCCCGATTTTCAGGCCGGACATCTTCTGGATGACCTTCACCAGGCACTTGGGACCACCGAGTGCGTACGTCGCATTGAGCTTGTCGCCGCTGGCTGCCGGGAAGGTTTCGCTGGTGTACTTGCCGGCGTCGTTGTCCCAACCCTGGCAGATCGGACGTTCGACGTCGAGGTCACGCGGGAAGGAGACGGCGACGACACGGCTTCGGTCGGCGGGAATGTTCACCAGCATGACCGTGTCGGCGCGCGCGCCTTCGGCGTCTTCGACGGTTCCGGCGCCGATCTCACCGCTCGCGCCCGCGCGGGTATCGGTGCCGATGATCAAGTATGTCTCGTCGCCGAGCTGGCCCCCGGCGTCGATGATGTCGTCGGACTCGGTGTCGAGTGCCGCAATCTGATCGAAACCGCCTTCGACCGACCGCAGATAACCCCAGACGACGCCGGTCAACGCGAGAGACATGACGGCCAGGAACGCTACTGCCGATCGGCCGATCACTTTTGCGCGATGGCGGCGGCGAATCTTGCTTTGCGCCAGACGGGTAGCGCCGGTGTCACCGACTACCCGCGGCACTGCGGAGGTGACGGGATGTTCTTCGGTGATCCAGTCCGCAGCGGCAGGCGGGACGGTCGGACGCGCGGGAATCGGCCGGGCCGGGGGCGGCGCGGACGCTGATGGAGGTGGAGTCCTGGGTGGCACGGATTTGGTCGGCGCTGCCTTGGGCGGTGCAGCCGGGGCAGGTGGCGGCTTCTTGTCGCCTACCCGACGGACCAACTCGGCGACCGAAACAGAGTCGTCGGTCGGAGGCGAATCCCGGCGGCCGGTCCGTCCACTGCTGCGACGCTCCGGGGGACTGGGTGGTTGCGGTGCTGGTCGCTGGGGTGTGGCAGGACGCTGGGGAGCTGCCGGTTGGTCCGGGCGGGCGTTGCGGAACCGCTTGTCTGCGAGCGGACGTTCCCAGGGGGCGCGGCTCTCGGGCGGAGGTGGGCCCGAATCGTGATCATCACCCACCGATGCAACCTGTCCCGTCGTCGACTGTCAGTAACTCGTCATTCAGATGCCGGCGTCAACCGGTTGTCGACGAAGCTGGAGCCATATTACTGGTGAATCCTGAGTGCTTCACTCAGAAAGTGATGAGAGTAATCCGACGGCGTGTTCTCGCTAGCCACCGGAGTGCATCATGTCAGCCCCCACCGGCACAAGATCGTCCTCGGGATCGTCGAGCCAACCTTCCGGAAGTGCTACCTGACCGGGCGAGCCTTGGCGACCCCGCGGGCCTTCGGCGTCCTTGGGGAACGGGACGTCGTGATCGAGCTGTCCGAGCAGGTCGTCCAGTTCGGACAACGTGCTGACCAACGCCATCGAGACCCGCAGATCCGATCCGACCGGGAACCCACGCATGTACCAGGAGACGTGCTTGCGAAGTTCGCGCAAGCCCTTCATCTCACCGTGGTGTGCGGCGAGCAGCTGGGCGTGACGGGCGATGATCTTGGTGACTTCGCCGAGCGTCGGCGGCGTGGCGATCTGTTGTCCGTTGAGAGCTGCGCTGAGTTCCGCGAACAGCCATGGCCGTCCGAGGCAGCCACGTCCGACGACGACGCCGTCGCAGCCGGTCTCGTTCATCATCCGGGCAGCATCCGAAGCATCGAAGATGTCACCGTTGCCGAGGATCGGAACGTCGGTGACGTGTTCCTTGAGACGCGTGATCTCGTTCCAGTCAGCAGTGCCGGAGTAGCGCTGCGACGCGGTACGTGCGTGAAGTGCGACGGCAGCAGCGCCTTCAGCTGCGGCGATCCGGCCGGCGTCGAGGTGCGTGTGATGTTCGGGGTCGATGCCGACGCGCATCTTCACGGTGACCGGAATATCGGTGCCCTCGGTCGCGCGCACAGCGGCCGCGACGATCTGTCCGAACAGCCGACGCTTGTACGGCAGCGCGGAGCCACCGCCCTTGCGGGTCACCTTCGGGACGGGACAGCCGAAGTTCATGTCGATGTGATCGGCCATGTTCTCGTCGACGATCATCTTCGCCGCGGCGTAGGTCGTATCCGGGTCGACTGTGTACAGCTGCAGCGACCGGGGCGTTTCGGTCGGGCCGAACGTGGTCATGTGCATCGTGGCCGGCTGGCGCTCGACGAGCGCGCGTGCCGTGACCATCTCGCAGACGTAGAGGCCGGACGTGCTGCCTGCACGTTCGAGTTCGAGTTCACGGCACAGCGTGCGGAAAGCGACGTTGGTGACGCCCGCCATGGGGGCGAGGACCACGGGGCTGTGCAGCTCGAGTGAACCGATACGTAGGGATGACATGTCTACCTCTGAACAAATACTTGTGACAATTGGAAGTGCCCGGTACCGAATCCGGTACCGGGCACAGAATAGCTGGTGAAACTAAGAAGCCTGCTGTTCGCGCTTGGCGGCTTCGCGTGCGAGCATGCGATCGCGCTGTTCCTCGAACTTCGTCGCGTTGGCGGCAAGGGTCTCGAGGAAGGCCGCCAATTCTTCGCGCGTGTTCTCGCCTTCGGCGCTGAAATCGTTGCGCTCGAAGATGTTCCACTTGCGCAAGACGGGCCAGACGACCTCGTCGAGGTGCTGGCGAAGGTCGTAGATGCCGTGCTTGGCCATGAGAGCGCCGTTACGACGGAAGTTCGGCATGCCGGCGCCCGGCATCTGGAAGTTCTGGACGATGTTCGCCACAGCCTTGAGCGCCTGATCGGGAGCAAGATCGAGCGCGGCGGCGCAAATGTTGCGGTAGAAGATCATGTGCAGGTTCTCATCAGCGGCGATGCGCTGAAGCATCTTGTCGGCAATCGGCTCGTCGCAAGCCTTGCCGGTGTTGCGGTGGCTGACGCGCGTCGCGAGTTCCTGGAAGGTCACGTAGGCGACCGAGTGCAGCAGGCCGGCGTCGCCCTCGTCGATGGGTGCGCTGTAACCGTTTGTCATGTGTTCCATGCGGAAGCGCTCGAGCTCGACGGGGTCGACTGCGCGCGTGACGACGAGGTAGTCACGCATCACGATGCCGTGACGGTTCTCCTCGGCGGTCCACCGGCCGACCCACGTTCCCCAGGCACCGTCCTGCGAAAAGTTCTCGGCGATCTCACGGTGGTACGACGGCAGGTTGTCCTCGGTGAGCAGGTTGGTGATCATCGCGGCGCGAGCTACCTCGCCGAGCTGTGACTGCTCGAGGCTCCAGTCTTCGCCACCCATGGCTGCGAAGTTACGACCCTCGTCCCACGGAACGTAGTCGTGTGGATGCCATTCCTTGGCCATGGAGATGTGGCGGTTGACGTTCTCCTCGGCAACCGGCTGCAGCTCTTGTAGCAGCTCCAGCTGCGTCAGAATCCTCGTCATTTCTTGCCTCCATGTTGAGTGAATGCGCGACTTCGCCCCAGCCTACGGCACCGTAGGTTTGAAAAGAATGGCATGAAAATTGCTCCCCTCGAGGGATGTTACCGATCCGTAGTTATCCGGGGGCACTTTCACGACCAAGTCGTTCTTTCGACGTAGTCGCGGAACGTCCGGGCGGGATCGGACAGCTCGCGGCTCTTCGACCAGATCAGCCCTATTTTTCGCTGTGCTCCTTCGATCGGTACGTAGACGACTCCTTCGGCCCAGATCGGTGGATCCTGCACCGGCATGACCGAGACACCGAAGGACGCGGAGACCAGTCCGCCGACCGTTGCCAGCTCGCTGCTCTCGAAGACGAAATTCGGAGTGAATCCTGCGGCCGCGCACAGTTCATCGAGAATTCTTCGCATCCCGAAGTTCGGATGCATACCGATGAACGGTTCGTCGGCCGCGTCCGCAAGCTCGACCGAATGCAACTTCGCAAAGCGATGATCAGCCGGAACAGCCAATGCCAGTGACTGCTGGGCGATCTGCATCCATGCCACCTGCGGATCACGCGGCTGCGGCGAGACGACGGCCAGGTCGGACGTGCCGGCGACAATTCTGTCGACCAGGAACTGCGCACTGTCCTGATGCAGTTCGAATCGCACTCCGGGATGCTCGACGCGGTATCCGCGCAGCATGTGCGGCACCAACCAGGTGCCGAACGAGTGGAGGAAGTCGAGCCGGACCGTGCCGCTTTCGGGGCTCGCCAGCGACTGGATTTCGCTCTGCGCCGCGTCGAGTGAGTGAAGAGCGGTGCGAGCGTGTCGGTAGAGGATCTCGCCGTACCGGTTCAGTTCGAGCCGGCGTCCCTGACGGTCGAAGAGCGTCACTCCGATCTGTCGTTCGAGGCGTGCGAGTTTGCGCGAGAGTGTCGGCTGCGACAGGTGAGTCAGATCCGCGGTAGCGGTCACCTGTTGGGTTTCGGCGAGAACGACAAACCATTCGAGGTCTTCGGTCAGCATCACGAACCCAATCTATATACCTATGACGCATATAGAACTCCAAGTTTATGCATTTTCTTTTGTCGAAGCGCGGCGGGAGGATTCTTACCGGAGGTAAGCGATGCCTGGAGGTATGTGGTGACTGTCGAGAATGTGATCGAATCCGAAGTGGTGCCGCTTCGCCGCGGAACACCGGGGTATCGCACGGTGACCGTTGCTTTGTTCGCGGCCGGGCTGTCGACATTCATCTCGATGTACGCGGCACAGGCATTGCTGCCTGCGTTCGCCGAAGGCTTCGACGTCTCGCCCGCGGTGTCTGCACTTTCGGTCTCGGCGACGACGGGCATGTTGGCGTTGGCGATCATTCCGGCCAGTGCGCTCTCCGAGCGGTTCGGTCGCACGCGGGTGATGATCGCGTCGGCGTCGGCGTCCTGTGTGATCGGCTTGTTTCTGCCACTCAGTCCGACGATCGAGGTTCTGCTGATCGGACGCGCGGCGCAAGGCTTGGCTCTGGCGGGGGTCCCGGCGGTGGCGATGGCCTATCTGGCCGAGGAGGTCGATCGCAAGGACCTCGGTGCAGCGATGGGAAGGTACGTCGCCGGCACGACGATCGGTGGGCTGATCGGACGGCTGGTTCCGTCGGCCGTCGTCGATTTCAGTACGTGGCGCTGGGCATTGGTGACTGCGGCCTTGCTGTCAGCGTTGTTCGCGCTCACCATGATCCGGAAGCTCCCCGCGTCGAAGTTCTTTCGCCCGCAACCGGTGTCGGTGCGTGCGATCGCATCGAATCTACGACGCCACCTTGCGAACCCGTCGCTGCGCACGCTTTTCGCCTTGGGGTTCATCCTCATGGGCGGATTCGTCTCGATCTACAACTTCCTCGGGTTTCGGCTCACGGCAGCACCTTTCGGACTTCCCGAAGCACTTGTCGGCCTGGTCTTTCTCTTCTACCTCGCCGGAACTTTCACCTCGGCGGTAGCCGGCGGGGCCTCGGACCGGCTGGGTAGGCGCAGTGTTCTGCTCGGCTCGGTTGTTGTCATCGGTATCGGTCTGGCACTGACCGTTCCGGACAATCTGGCGTTGACTCTCGTGGGGATGCTGCTCTTCACCGGAGGATTCTTCGCGGCGCATTCGGTGGCCAGCGGTTGGGTGGGGCTGATCGCGACCGATCACCGGGCCGAGGCGTCGGCGTTGTATCTGTTTGCCTACTACGCGGGTTCGTCCGTGGCGGGCGCCCTCGCTGGTCTCGCGTACGCGGGCGGCGGTTGGGGTGGGGTCAGTGCCTTTGTGGGCGCGCTGCTGTTGGTTGCGTTTGCATTGTCGCTGAAGATGTTTCGATCTTCGACGGTCGAATGACAGAGCACTGCGGCGACCCCGAACGGGATCGCCGCAGTGCGAATCTGTCGAGCGTCTTACTTCTTGCCGCCGCCGAGGAGGCCGCCGAGCAGGTCACCGAGGCCGCCGCCACTGGATCCACCCAGGATGCCGCCGAGTGCGCCGCCGATGCCGCCGCCGGAATTGCCGCCACCGCCGAGAATTCCGCCGAGGAGATCCCCGAGCCCGCCGCCACCGGAGGCCTGGGTCTGCGCGCCGGCGCCGCCACCGGTGAACTGCTTGGCGAGGTAGGCCAGGACGATGGGAGCGAGGATCGGCAGCAACTGCTTCACCAGATCGTTTCCACCGCCGCCACCGACACCGCCCAGTGCGCTGGCGACCTGATCGGTGTTGCCGCCGAAGATGTTCGAGACGATCTTCTGACCGTCAGCGGTGTCGACTTTGCTGATGTCGACGCCGTCGTCGAGAAGGCTGGTGTCGGCGTGCGACTGCAGCGCACTTTCGAGTGAGGCTGCGCCCGCGGGATCCTGAGCGTTGGCGCCGAGGCCACCGACGAGGGTCGGAAGTGCAGTCTTGACCGCCGATTCGGCAGTTGCCTGGTCCACGCCGAGTTGCTGCGCGATCTGGTCGATGGGGATCTGGGATAGAAGGTCGTCAAGCGATGCCATTTATGCCCTACCTCTTCTGGGGTACTACTCGTCAGTACCCGGCTGTTGCAGACACTAGTGAATGTCGGCGTCGACGGTAACCCTCCGGTTGCCGAGCGGTCAGGCTCGGGTCTTCTCGCGGGGGACCAGACACGCTAGGAGAGCGAGAATCAGTCCGCCGGCCGTCAAGATGAATCCTGTCTGATTTGTCAGGATCGTGGAGTAGTTTTCCCTGATGACATTGTCGAATTGATCGTTCACTCGGTAGTAGAACGTGCCCAGAGTTCCCAATCCCACGATGATTCCGATCCACGCTGAAATACGAGAACCGAACAAAGCGGCGATCAGAATCAATACGGCTGCAGCGAGCAGAAGTATCGCCATCGAACGGTAGAAGGTCACGGACTGATCGCCGAGTTGCTCGATTGCCCACCCGGCCGGAAAACCGTCCCGCAGGTCCTCGAGGCGAACGTTGTTGGGTTTGACCCCGGCCAGTACGTACATGAACGAGCCGACGGCAACGGCGATTCCACAAATGAGCAGAACCAGATGAACTAACGTGCGCATGCCACTCTCCCTGTGTTCGGAGTTCGGTAACGCGGTCGTCGCCGAGCCTAGCGGTGTCGCGGGTGTCAAGCGCGGTATCGAGCGTGCAGAATCGTCTCCATGCCCGACAACATGCGTCGACTCGAAGAGATCTCGTTGTCCCTGCCGGAGGCGGAGCGCGTCGACATCGAAGCGTGGGACGGCCACCCGACCTTCCGGGTCCGCGGCAAGAACTTCGTGTTCTGCAACGTCGAAGCCACCTCCTTGACCGTCAAGTTGAGCAAGGAGGAAGCCGAAGCGGTGGTGGCCACCGAACCAGGCGCAAGCGCTGCCGGCTACGGTCTCGGTCGACACGGGTGGGTTGCGCTCGACATCGGCACCGACGTTTCCGAGGAGAAATGGTCGCAACTGGAGGAGTGGATCTACACCTCGTTCACCCTCGTTGCTCCGAAGCGGCTTGCCCGGATCGTTCTCGATGCGGATGAGGAACGCCCGTAACGGATAGATTCGTCAGTACAGACGCCGACTAGACGAGGATTTGTCATGACGACACCGGAAACTTCACCGGCCACCGAAAAACCGGGCATGCCGCCGTGGGCGAAGAAGGCCATCGGGATCGCAGTGATGGCGGTGGTCCTGGTCATCGCTTACTTCATCCTTGCCGCCTTCCTTCCGCGTTGGTGGGCGCAGCGAATTGCGTCGTTGTCGAACGGCAGCTTCAGCGCCGGAATCGCGTGGGGACTGCTGTTCGGTCTCGTCTGCACCCTGGTCCCGCTCATCTTCTTCCGAGCGGTCTGGCAGGTGCGCAAGCGCAAGCATGCTCGAATCATCCAGATCACGGCTCTCGCGTTGGGTGTGATCTTCGCGCTGCCGAATCTGCTCTCTCTGACAGTTGTTCTCGGCAACAACAATGCAGCGCATGCGGGCGAGCGGATCCTCGACGTCGACGGCCCCGGTTTCCGCGGAGCCTCCGTTGTCGGTGCAGTCCTGGGCGTCGCGTTGTTCCTGGGTCTTGTTGCGCTCGGCTATATGTACAAAAAGCGTGGCAAGGATCTCGACAAGATGCGCGGTGAGCTCAAGCAACACGAGCCGCAGAGTAAGGGCGAGGCTCCAGCCCCGGAAATCTGAGTCAGCTCTTCGACCGAGTACTCAGGCCGACACCGACTCCGACGGTTCCCGCCGCCACCAGTCCGGCGAGCGGGACCGCCCAGTGTCCGGCAAATGTGCAGGCGAGAACCAGGATTGCGCTCACCGGTAGAACAGCCTGCTCGATCCTGTCACGCTTGAAGTGTCGTGAGTGCATGAGCCACACGAAGATCAGGAACATCGCGGCGGGGATCGTGACCGCGGCAGATGCTGCGAACGTCGAAATGTGCGCCTCGCCAACTGCTTCCTCGACGGCTACTTCGATGCCGGCGCCGATGGCCGCAGCGGATCCGAATACGAAGTAGTGCCCGTATCCCCACAACAGGACGGCGCGATTGCCCTGGTTTGCGAGGTACTCGTGGATCGGGACGGCGAAGTAGATCCACAACGCGGAGAACACGATCAGAACTCCGCCGACAGCAATCGGAATCAATAGGTCGGCGGCGTCGAAATCACGAATGCCGGATTGGACCGCGATGGTGGCGGCAGCAATGGTTTCGCCGAGCATGATGATGGTGAAGAGGCCGTAGCGTTCGGCGATGTGTTGCGGGTGCCACGGCGTCTGGTGGTTGCGCTCGGCGATTGCCGGCACCGCGAGTTCGGCGATCATGAGAACGAAGAAGCCGGGTATCCACGCCGACGCCGGCATCAGGAGCAGCACGATCCAGCCGGCCTGGACGATCACGAGCCCGGCGGCATATTGCAAAGCAGTGGTTCGCGCTGCACCGGATTCACCGCTGGCGGCTCGAAGCCATTGGCAGGTGAGCGCAATTCGCATGATGAGGTAGCCGACGATGGCCGTCGTACGGTCGGTTCCGTCGAATGCGTCGGGGATTCCGGCGGCGAAGACGAGCACGCCACAAATCTGTACGAAGGTCGCGATCCGGTAGGGGACGTCGTCCGTGTCGTAGGCAGACGCGAACCAGGTGAAGTTCACCCACGCCCACCACAGCGCGAAGAAGACGAACATATAACCGGCGATGCCGTCGACGTAGTGGCCCTCGGCAACAGCATGCACCAGTTGAACTCCGGCCTGTGCGGCCGCAACCACGAAACACAGGTCGAAGAACAGTTCGAGTGGCGTCGATGCGCGATGGTTCTCGTCGCGGCTGCGTGCGCGCATCCGGATGATCGGCATAACGGCCCGGCCGTGGCCCGCGCCTGTACTGGTGTGTTCTGTCATCGTCCCCACCTTGCTCCGACGTCTAGTGCAGGAGCGCAGTCTAGGGCGAATTCCGTCGGGTCGACGAATGAGACATTTCGCCCCTCACCACACGAGAACGGGTTTGATGACGCGCCCCGACGCTTGATCTTCGACGGCTTTGTTGATGTCGGCGAATGCGTAGCGCGTCACCAAGCGGTCGATCGGAAACCGGCCACCAGTGAAGAGTTCGACGAGTTCGGGGATGAACGTCGAGACTTCCGACTCTCCTTCGATGCATCCTCGAATTGTCTTTCCGCTCAGCATGATGTCGGCCATGTTCACCTCGACCGTGGATGCTCCGAGTCCGACTACCGCCAGTGTTCCCCGTGCTCGAAGTGATGTGACGGCTTGATTGATCACGGAGCCGATTCCGGTGGTGTCGAGGGAATGCGTCGAACCTCCGTCGGTGGCGGCGCGGACCGCGTCGAGCGCATCTTCATTCGAGGGATCGACAGTGACGGCGCCGAATTCCTCGGCGAGTTCGCGCCGCTGCGCAACGGGGTCCACGGCGACCAGGGTGGAAACGCCGGCAGCCCTCGCCGCCAGCAGCGCTGCGAGTCCGACGCTGCCTGCCCCGAAAACGGCAAACGTCGAGTCGGGCTCGGGGCGAAGTAGATTCAGCACGGCACCCGCGCCGGTTTGAAACCCGCAGCCGAGCGGAGCCGCGACGGTCAGGTCCACCGCAGGATCGACGACGACGGTGTTGTCGGCAGAGGCGATGACGTATTCCGCGAAGCTGGACTGGCCGAAGAATGCGGACCGTATCGGAGTTCCGTTTCGCCGGACCGGCGTCGAGCCGTCGGTGCGTGCGCCAGAGCTGTTGAGCCCGTATGAGCTTTCGCAGTACGCCCGATGGCCGCTGAGGCATTGCCTGCAGACACCGCAACTGCGGTAGCTCAGCAATACGTGATCACCAGCCGCGATGTTGTCGATCGACGAGCCAACGGCTTGCACCACGCCGGCGCCTTCGTGTCCGAACACGCAGGGCCCGAGCTTTTCCGGTAGCACCGTCTTCGTGAACAGATCCGTGTGGCACAGGCCTGTCGCGACGATGCGAACCAGGATCTCGTCTGCGCGGGGTTCGTCGATCTCGACGGTGTCGAGTGTGAAGAGGGAGTGCGGGCCGTGTGAGAGCGCCGCTGTCATCTGCATGGCGGACGTCGAATTCTGTTCGGCGCGAATCACGCTCGCTCGAGCAGGAAGTAGTAGTGCTGTCCGCCGTCGAGAACCAACGCCGATTTTCCGTTCATGATGCCCATGAGCGTCGAATCGTCGACTTTCTTGAAATGGTCGAAGATCGGCGCGCCGTCGTAGACCATCGTCGCCGTGACTTCGCCACGAAACTCGATGTTCCACAGACTTGCCTCGCCATTGCCGCTCTTGACGTCGGAGTAGAGGTTGCCGTCTTCGTCTCGGCAGATCAACGGCTTGGCATCCTCGACGGAATTGAAAGTCTTGCCGTACCAGCGGCTCGCGAACAGTTTTTCGTGCAGACGATGACCGGTGGCGAAGTCGTCGCCCTTCCATTCGCCGAGGATTTCTTCGGCGGCAACGGTTTCCAGCGCGGCCCACACTTCGTCGAGTTCTGCTGGTGAAACACCACTTTCCGATCCACGGAGCCGGGTGAATGCGGTTCGAGCGTCATCGAGATTCATGTCTCTCCTTGCGTCGGCGGGTGAGTTGGCCGAAGTTCGCGAACCAAATTGTTCGTCAACTCTGCACGCTACGCCGAACCGGATGGTTCGGCAACGGTCGATTCGTTCTAGGCTGTGAACATGCGCTCAGCAGGGGAAGCCACGAGAGACCGCATTCTGGCGGCCGCAAAGGACGAATTTGCGACGTACGGCCTGGCCGGCGCGCGGATCAATCGGATCGCCGCGCAAGCGCGTGCCAGCAAGGACCGTCTCTACGCGTACTTCGCGAGCAAGGAAGAGTTGTTTTCTGCCGTCACTGAGCAATGGACGTCCGAAACCACAGCGGAGACAGCGCTACGAGGTGATGATCTGCCGGGGTATGCAGGTCGACTCTTCGACAACTACGTCGCGCATCCCGAGAACGCTCGATTGCAGCAATGGGCGGATCTCGAAGCACCGGACGTCATGAGCGAGGACGACATACGAAGCAAGACGTTCCGGCCGAAGGTAGCCGAGATTCGCAAAGGTCAACTCGAGGGACACATCGACCCCGAGTGGAATCCCGCGGAGTTGATTCTGTTGATCACCGACATCGCCCGGATGTTCGCGCTCAAGTCGTCCCGTCCCGTCGCTCAGCGTCGCGAGGCTGCGGTCGGGGCGGTTCAGCGGTTGATCGCGACGTGACGAACCGGATGTGCAACGTGATCAATGGCCAACGCCGCGTTCCCTTGTGCTCTCGCACGAGGGGACGCGGCGTTGAATTCCAGTTCGGAGCGGGTCAGAGCTTGACCGACGGCTGACCACTCCTGATACGACTTACCTCGGATCGAGCGAATTCGACTCGGCCGGTGTTGGTTCCGTGGGAGTCTGCCAGAGCGTCGGCGAGGTCTGCCGCGGCTTCGAGGACGTATTCGGCGCGTTTACGGGCCGCGTGTCCGCCTGCAGATTTGCGGAAAGCCCTGCGTGCCTTGTGGTCGCCGCACAGAGCGACGAATTCTTCGTCCGTGATGACACCACGGTCGACTTCCGGTGCCAGGATGTCGCTCAGGAACTGGCGTTCACGTGGAACCGTCATTCGAAACACGCGGACCACGAGGGTCAATGCAGCGGCGACCATGACAAAGAAGAGCGGAAAGAGGAGTGCATTCTTGCCTTGTGTCAAGGCACCGGCGGAATCCCACAGGCCGTGGAGCAGCATCGCGGTCGCCATCAGCGCGAGTCCGCGCCCCACACGACGCGGTTCCGCCGGCCGTCCCAGTAGATAGACGAGTCCGGCACCGAAGATCGCACTGTACAGAGTGTGTGCGGCCACTCCGAATACCATGCGGAGGATGATCGTCGGCATCGCAGCGCCGACCGGATCGGCTCCGAACTGCGACGCGGCCGAGTTCAAGGCGTACAGAACGTCTTCGAAGATCTGGAAGCCGAGTCCGATGAAGGCGCCGAGGATGAATCCGTCGAATGCGGTGCGCACCAATCGAGATGCCAGTGCGATGAGCAGGAGCAACCCGATGCCCTTGGCGATTTCTTCGGTGAACGGAGCTGTCAGGCCGGGGCCCCAGTCCGATGCCCACGCCTGTCCGAATGTCTTGGCGTACAAGGACAAGATGGCGTCGTTGGCGTTTGCGGCCATCACCCATGTAGCGGCGAAGCTGCCCCACAGGAACGCAACGACGATCAGTTTGACCGGTTGGCGCGCGTACCTGTCGATGTGCTGCGTGAACCACCAGAAGATGGCGCCGTACACACCGAACAGCACCAGCGAAAGCGCGATGGCTTCTCCGTAAGCGCCGGCGGACGACGACAGCAGCGAGAAGAATTTGAAGGCGCCGCTCACCACCAAAGCGAGGTAAACCCAGAAAGCGGCGTTGCGCGGCTGGTAGAACGTGAACGACCTACCCCAACCGGAGTTCTCGATCGCACCGGCGCGGGTGAGGAGATCGTTTGCGGGTTGTGTTGTGGGAGTGCTCATCAGGAACCCTCTCCGGCTCGGTGGCTGATGCTCACGATCATGTGAGCAATGTCGTCCGTGATGGTCGGAGCCACATCGCTCGGCCCGGTGGAGACAACTTCGATGCCTTTTCCGTCGACGACAAATGCTGCGATCACGCCGTCGGCAGTCGAGTTCGAGTAGCTGGTGATGACACCACGAATGCCGCTCGCCGTGGTGATCGAGGAAGAGTCGCCGCTGACGCGCAAAGACTCTGCTGTTGCCAGGGCGTCCGAGGTCTTCTTGATCTGTTCGAGTAGAGCGTTCGCGTCACCGGCGAAGGGTGCCGTGTAGACGGTGAACAGTGCACCGCTGTTCACCAGAGTTGCGCGCTGCGGGAACGAACCGGAGACGGGAGCATCAGTTTCGCGGACCCCGTCTGTGATTCCCCAGCCGACGGCGGGAACGAAGGTGATGCCGTCTTTGAGTTCCATGACATCCCCGGCCACGACTTCGTCGTCGTAGGCGACAGAGTTGTTGACGGCCGGGATGAGGATGCTCATGACTATCGCAACGGCCAGCACTATCGCTGCCGGGATGATGGTCACTCGGTCCAGGCCGAACCATCTACGGTCGACGGGAACCCAGCGATCCTCGGGTTCGAATGGCGTCCGCGGCGGGTCGTCCCGCACTGTGGTTTCCGTTTCGGTCATGTTTGCCCGGGCTTTCGTGAGTGCTTGGTAAGGCGTTCGCGGGCCGCAGTATCCGATTTGTACTGCACGCCGTTTGTGCTGGGTCGACAGCGAATCTGAGGAGTGCGCCTCAGGGGGTAAAAGTACCAAACAGAACGATTCAGGCAGGACGTGAACCTGGACATCGCTTTGGGGGATTTTCGAAAGGCGCCGGCCCCGGCGTCTGCACGATGTTTACGTGATTCTCAGTATTGGTGCGTAGCTTGGTCGTTGGCTCGTTGACGCCCTCGGGATGTTGACGTGCCGCCCAAACTTTTGTTGTCGACTGTTCAGATACTGGTGAGCTAAAGGATCGCGGCCGGCCACCCGTACTGAATATCGTCGACACTCAGCGTGTTCCTTAGACACGCGCACCTGTTCAGTATCTGGAGTGGAACCGTGTCTCAGTGGCCGTGCCAATGAAGATCTCGAAGAAGGTAGCCCTGGTGCTGGTGGCTGCATTCGCGTTGACGTTGGGTTCGGGGGAAGTCGGAACCGCCCGCGCAGACACGTCTGTCCGGGTGAGTGTGGCCGGTCATGTTGTGAGCGCCGGACACTTCGAGCAAGTGCGGCGCCCCAACCGGTGTGTGAAGGCTGGGCCGGGGAAGTCGAAACCGAGCGAGCAGAAGTCCACGAATCGCAGTGGGCGTCGAGGTAGCGGGGGATGCTTCTGACGGTGGTTGCGAAGTTCCGCAATCAGCCGTCCTGAATCTGTAACACGTTCTAATCTTGCGTGATGGACGTGACCTATGAGGGGACCAAACGCGAAGTCGCTACCGACAAGGGGACTTTGCGCTTTCACGAGGCGGGCGATGGTCCGCCGTTGATCCTGTTGCACGGCTCAGGGATCGGTGTGAGTGGTTGGCGGAACTATCGGGGGAACCTCGAGGTATTCGCGAAGCATTTCCACTGCTACATCCTCGAGTTCCCGGGTTTCGGCGTGAGCGATCCCGTCGACGGCCATCCGGTGATCACGGCAGCGTCGTCGGTGATCCGATTCATGGACGCGCTGGGAATCGAATCGGCTGCGATGATCGGCAATTCGATGGGTGGGGTTGTCGGCGTCAACGTCGCGATGAGGTTCCCGGAGCGTGTCTGCAGGCTGGTCACCATCGGTGGCGTCGGCCCGAACATCTTCAGTCAGAATCCAAGTGAAGGTACCCGTCTCCTGCAGGACTTCGCCGACGCTCCCAGCCGTGAGAAGTTGGTTCGATGGCTCGAATGCATGGTGTACGACAAGACTGTCGTCACCGAGGCGCGGATCGAGGAACGATGGGAAACGGCCAACGATCCGGCCTCGCACCAGGCATTGACCGCGATGTACGGATCCAAAGCCTTTGCCGCTCAGCAGCAGATGATGTCCAACTCGGATGTGCCGCCGTACTGGTCGATGATGCACAAGGTGCAATGCCCGACCTTGCTGACATGGGGGCTCGACGACAGGCAGTGTCCACCGGACATGCCGATGATTCCGATGCGACTGATTCCGAACGCCGAACTGCATGTATTCCCGAACTGCGGGCACTGGGTGATGATCGAAGCCAAGGAGGCATTCGAGCGCGTGAGCCTCGAGTTCCTGCTTCGATGACTTGCTGATGCATCACGTGGCACGGATTGATGTGGTACGAACGCACAAGACCCGGCGCCTCCGAATGAGGCGCCGGGTCTGTGTTTGTGCCCCCAGTAGGACTCGAACCTACGACCTGCGGATTAAAAGTCCGTAGCTCTACCAACTGAGCTATAGGGGCGCGGCGCAGAGTCTAACGGGACCGCAGAGTCCGTGAAAACACCACCCCCACCAGAAGGGCGATTCCGATGACGGCGATGGTCCCGCCCGTGCGATGCAGACCCGCGTCGTCGATGGTTCCGCGCATGGTCAGCTCGATGACGACGGCCGCAAGGTTGGCGCCGATGTACTGGATTGTTCGGTACAGGCCGATCGCGGTCCCGACGTCGGCGGAGGTGGTCACCGAGTTGATCAGGTTCTGGTTTCCCATGTTGTTGAAGCCGTTGGGGATGCCCAGGATCGCCGCTATCAGCAGGAGTGCCACAAGGGGAGTCGAACTAGATTCGACAAAGGCGATCAGAATCCCGCCGACAGCCAACGCGGCGGTGCCGATCAGGAGGGTGATTCGTGCGCCGAATTTCCCGTACACCCTGGACGCGGACATGGTCGCGAAGATCCCGACCGCAGCGACGGGCAGCATGAAGAGCCCGGCGCTGATCGGTGACATTCCGCGGGCTACCTGTAGCCACTGGGGGAGTCCGAAGAAGATGCAGTAGAACGCTGTGTAAGTCAGCAGGGTCCGGCCGAGAGTCATGCTCAGTGCGCGGTTTCGGGCGATGGCACGGACGTCGATGAACGCCGAGGTCGTTCGACGTTCCCACCAGACGAACAGGAACACGAAGAGGGCCGTCGACGGGACGAGATACCACTTCGCGTGTTCGGCGAGAGACAGGAGGAAGAGCATCGTCGACGTCGTCAGGGCCAGAAACAGCGTGATACCGAGTGGGTCGAGTGACTTGAACAACGCAGTGGCGCCGGCCCGGTCGGGCAGGGCGGAGTCGCTCGGAGCGGCGAAGAAGACCCATATGGCAGTGACGACGACAAGCGGGAGGTTCACCCACATGATCGACTGCCAACCGAGTGTGCCGACCAGCAACCCGCCGAGAGTAGGCCCCAGCGCGACGACCGATTGAGCGCAAATGGTGAGTGTTGCTATAGCTGAACGGGTTTGAGCCCGGTGACGGTCAGCGTATTCGCGGATGACGGTCATCGCATTCGGATACTGTGTCGCCGTGCCGATCCCAAGCAGAATTCGCGCCGCGATAAGCCAACCCAGCGACGGGGCGAGCGAGCCGAGGATCGATCCGGCAGCGATCAGACCCAATCCCGCCAGATAGACGCGTTTGGCGCCGAGGATCGATCCGAGTCGCCCCGCCGCCGGTGCCGTGACTGCAGTCGCGATGTAGAGAGCCGAGATGACCCACACTGTGCCCGAACTGGAACCGAAGTATGTGGCGATCGGGACGATTGCAACCGCAATCATCGACGAGTTCAGTGCCTGAAGAACGGTTCCCGAACCGAGAGCAAGACTCAGTTTCAGGGGAACGGAGGCTTGGGGTGTCGACGTTTCGACGACGGCGGTCACGGGTTCATCAGTGACTCCTCTGATATCGATGTCGATGCTGGGGACGCGCCCTGGCCTAGTCTGCGCAGGATTCGGCCGGCGATCAGAAGCAAGTCACGCTCAGCTTCGGTGCACTCGGCGTCGATGACCTCGGCCAGCCACTGCGTGCGTTTCGTTCGGTCTTCGTGAAGGGTCGACGTGCCTAGTTCGGTCATCGTGACCAAGGCCGCGCGGCCGTCCGATGGATCCGCCCTTCGCGTCACCATGCCCTGTTCCTCGAGCGCGGCCACGGTCTTTGCGATGGATTGCGGTGTGACGCGCTCGAATTTTGCCAGCTCTTTTGCGGTCAACGGACCTTGTCGGTCGAGGTGGCCGAGAGCTTGGATCTGGCTCGGCGTGAGTTTGTGGTCGTGGCGTTTGGTGCGAAGACGCCGGACGAAGGCACCCAGATCGTCCCAAAGTACGTCGATCTCGTCCCGATCCTTGCTGCAACCCTCGCCATCGTTCATTTAGACAGTCTAACTGTGCTATTTCGATGCTGCCAGCACGGTTTCGACAAAAACTGGGGAATAAACAATCGCATTAGTTGTTTAAAACCTTGGGATTGCCGCTCATCCGTCGGCGAAGCAGTTCCGTCTGCGAGGTCGGATTATCGGAATCTCGGACACGAAAAAGCTCGGATGCGCACCCCCTGCGGCGCACCCGAGCGGCCAAAACCATACCACTTGGTGTCTTTTGGGCATAAAGTCGGTTGTTGTCCCCCGAACAGCCGATTGCCTCTAGTACTTTTGGCGGGTATCGCTCTAGTCCTTACGTAGGGTGTGTTGGAGGGGATATTGTGAGGTTTCGGGGGATGACAGGCGCCGATCACGGCGATTCTGCGTACCAACTCTGCGAGAGGCACAACACCGTAAATGGCACGTCAACAAGAGCGTGCGCGGCGTACCCGCGCCGCCCTGGTCGAAGCGGCTGCAGTCGAATTCGCCAAGCGCGGCTATGCAGCTGCGTCGGTGAACACGATCCTCGAGGGCTCCCGCGCCACCAAAGGCGCCATGTATTTCCATTTCCAGTCCAAGGAAGAGTTGGCGCGAGCGGTTCTGACCTCGGCTATCGAAACCTTCACTGGAATCACTGATCGTTGGGCCAAGAGAACAGACCTCGATCCATTCGTCGCTTTGCACGGGCTTGTGCTCGACATTGCCGAGGTCTTCCGTGCCGAGGTAATCGTGCAGGCGGAATTCCGGCTGATCATCGAGCCGGAGTTCTACAAGGATGTGCAATCGGGTGGCGGGCAGGTCTGGGGAAAGACCGCCTACGAGTTGGCATTGCGCGCCAAGGACGACGGTTTGCTCCGCGACGACGTGGACCCGGAGAAATTCACGCGCGTACTGGCAGCGAGCCTTGCCGGCCAGCGGTACATGGCGGACCTGATTGCCTCGAGTGGCGATCTGGGTGTGTGGTTCGAGGAGTCCCTCGAAGTGGTGCTCGAAGCCATGGCTACACCGGAGTGGTTGGAGAAGTTTCATCGCGACGGCTGGCCACAAGTGGAGTTCCCCGACGCGGAATAGTCCACTTTTCGCCCATGACCAGGCGATTTGTGATTTCCGAACGCTGTGCCATAAGCTATCCAAGCTCCCAACGGAACGCCGTTGGGGTACTAGTTCGGAGAGATCCGGCGGGCCCCCTTCGTCTAGCGGCCTAGGACGCCGCCCTTTCAAGGCGGTAGCGCGGGTTCGAATCCCGTAGGGGGTACGTTTTGCGAAAGCGAAACGATGCAGTATGGTTTGACCCGCACGACACGCTTTGAGATGCACAAATGCCAGGCCAGGACAGTGGTTTGGGAGCGGCTCGAAGATGTAGTACGGTTTCACAGCAAGGAAAAAGCAAGGCCCTGTGGCGCAGTTGGTTAGCGCGCCGCCCTGTCACGGCGGAGGTCGCGGGTTCGAGTCCCGTCAGGGTCGCAAAGCTTTGTTCTCAATCAATTGGTTGAGAACAAAGCAATGCGATAGGCATTCGGTTCGGGTGCCGTCCGGCCAGGTAGCTCAGTTGGTACGAGCGTCCGCCTGAAAAGCGGAAGGTCGCCGGTTCGATCCCGGCCCTGGCCACCATAATTCTTATCGACAAGCTCCAATCTCATGTTCTTCGAACATAAGGTTGGAGCTTTTTCGTGTTCGGATGTCAGTCGCCGTCAACCACTCGGCCCGATCATCTCAGTTGTGCGCATCCTTTGTCTCCGTGAATGTTTCCGGTCACCGGGAACGTGCTGGGCGTCACTCCACAGAGGACATCACTATTAGCCGATTGCGGCCGATCCGTGGCTGCGTCTACTGGAAGTGAGGTGGAATCTCCGTGTCGCACTCGAGATCTTGGCGCATCGGGAAAGTCAGCCGGGTCGCCGTCGCATTGCTCGGTACCGGGGTTCTGTTGGTGGGCTGCGCGAGCAACGGTGACGACAGCGGAACCGATACGACGAACACGTCGGGGGACGTCGTGACCGGCATGGTCAACGAGCAACCGGACCCAGGCGACGCGGTCGCCGGCGGGACCATGACGTACGGCGTGCAGGTGCTCGTTCCCTCACTCGACCCGACCAAGACGGCAGCGCGCGGCGGTTCCGGCGGTGAGGCCTTCGCTGCGGTGTACGACGTCCTGATGAGTTACGACACTGCGAGCGGCGAGTTCGAGCCCAAGTTGGCTCAATCGCTCGATACCAGCGACGACGGAAGCACGTGGACGTTGAAACTTCGCGACGGTGTGAAGTTCAGCGACGGCTCTGCGCTCGATGCCAACGCCGTGATCACAAGCATCGATCGGTACAACGCGGGCAAGGGCAATGGCGCCGAGTTGTGGCTGGCTTCGGTGGAATCGGCGCAGGCAAGCGGTCCCACGACGGTCGACTTCAAGCTGAAAACGCCGTGGATGCGCTTTCCGTCGATGCTCGCTCTCGGGCACGGGATGATCGTCGCCCCGAGTTCGCAGCAAGGCGACAAGTTCACCGCAGTGGGTGCCGGACCCTTCACCGAAGATCTCTTCACGCCGAGCGTCGAGCGAATCTTCAAGGCCAACCCGTCCTACTACGGCGGTGCTCCCAAGCTGGACAAACTGCGGATGGTTGCACTCAACGGTCCGCAGGCCAATCTCGAATCATTGAACAGCGGTCAGCTCGATGTTGCCTACATTCGCGGCCTTACTTCGGCGATCAATTCTGCCAAGTCCGCTGGTTACCCCGGCTACATCGACGTGCTCAACGCCGGTAGTGCCGAGATTGTCAACAATCGTGAAGGCCGACCGGGCTCGGATGTTCGCGTTCGCCAGGCTATCGGCTACGCGCTGGACACCACGTTGATCGATCAGCGCGTGGAAAACGGTGAGGGACTGCCTGGCTCGGAGTTGTTCGGTCCGACGTCGCAATGGCACGTAGACACACCGGGTATTGCCTACGACCCCGAAAAGGCCAAGGAGCTTCTGAATCAGGCGAAGGCAGACGGATACGACGGCACTCTCGACTACGTCGTGCTCAGTGAGCCCAAGGACCACGCGATCGGCCTCGCCGTGCAGTCACTGTTGCAGGCCGTCGGGTTCGAGGTGAACTTGATCTTGGCCAACAACGCCGGCGACATCGTGCAGAACGTCTACGTCAAGCACGATTTCGACCTCGCGCACGCGGGCATCGGAATGTACGAGTCGATACTCGATCTCGGATTGTTCTCCACGACCAACAGCACCTCGATGGCGAATACTGCTGGATATGCGAACCCGGCGATGGATCAGCTGATCGCAGATCTACAACAAGCCAAGGATAATTCGTCGACCCTGGCGATCATCGGCAAGATTCAGACGCTGTGGAACGAGACGGTTCCGTCGGCGCCGATCGGCGGGCTCACGTCGTTCTGGGCTTGGCAGAAGAACGTGCACGGTGTGGTTCCGACTGCAACCGGCATCATGCTGTTCGATCAGGCATGGATGGGCGCGAAGTAGCGTTCCAGCGCACACCGAGAGCCCCGTCCGACGCGAGTCGGGCGGGGCTCTTTGGTGTCTACGTCGGCTAGCGTTGCGCAACCCTTTCGATCAGGATGATTGTATTGAAATATGTTGTAGGTCAATATGATTCGTAAAGTGCGATTTGACTTGTTCAGCGTCGCCCGCATAGATTGCATCCACCATCCAGAGTGGCTGAGAGACCTGGCTCGATGATGCCGCAGCAACCCGCTACCTAACCGCAGTGTGGGTGCTACCGCCAGGACCGATGGAGGACACATGACTGTATTTGCCGTGGGTATCGAACTGGACGGCGAGGGCACTCACCCCGCTGCCTGGCGCCGAAGCTCACACCGCCCGGATCAGTTGCTCACGGGTAAGGCCGTGCGCGATCGCGTCGCGGCTGCCGAGAATGCGGGCTTCACCTTCGCGACGTTCGACGATTCCATCCTCCCTCCGAGTGGTGACGTTGTCGGCCGCATCGATGCCGTCTCCAGGGCGTCATGCGTGGCAGCGACGACCAGCACGATCGGACTGGTCCCCGTCGTCGGGACCACGTACGCCGAACCGTTCCACACCTCTTCGCAATTGGCGACATTGGACTACTCCTCGCGTGGGCGTGGCGGTTGGCTTGCTGTTCCGGTCGAAGACGATGCCGCGGCGAGGGCGTGGGGGAGGGCTCCGGTAACGACGGAATCGGCGCGTCAGCAGGAGCAGCGGGATTCGGTTACCGTCGTGACAGATCTATGGGATTCGTGGGAGGACGACGCCGTCGTCCGTGACTATCTCAGTGGGCGTTTCCTCGAGCGTGATCGTCTGCATTACGTCAATTTCGAGGGCGACACCTTCTCGGTGAAGGGGCCGTCAATCGTTCCGCGGCCGCCGCAAGGCCAGTTGGTGGTGTTCGGCCGCTACGGCGCCATCGAACCACACCAGGCCGATGTTGTTCTCGTTTCCGGTGATTCGGTAGAGGCCATTGCACAGTCGGCTGCCAAGGCGCGCGATGAGGGCGCGTCATTGGTGGTCGCCGAGGTCGATGTGGCGTTCGATACGCCGAATCTGTCTGCGGCGCAGCGGTTGATCGAGCTGAACTCGTACGGGAATTCCGTCGTCACTGGCCGACTGCTCCTGGCTGCAGATCCGGGGGAAGCGGCCGTGGTTCTGAAGGAATTGGCCGGACACCTCGACGGTGTTCATTTTCACCCTCTCGTGATCGACGAGGACCTTCCGGTGCTGGCCAAATTCGTGCTTCCGGCGCTGTCCAAGGCCGGGTTGACGCGACGCCCGGTTCCGGGATCGACTCTGAGGGGCAACCTCGGCCTGCAGCGGCCCGCAAATCGATTCGTCCACTCCTCCTGACTTGACTTCGCGCTAAGGACATTTCGGCTATGACTGCATCACGCTCCGCCGTACCTCGACCCGACGCTCACGTTCACTTCGGCGTCTTCTTCCAAGGGGTCAACCACACCACCATCTGGTCCGATTCCTCGAGCGGATCCCAGATCGACTTCGAGACGTTTCGGCGGTTGGTACTCACCGCCGAGCGAGGTCTGTTCGACGCCTTCTTTCTCGGTGAGGGCCTTCGTCTTCGCGAGCAGAACGGCAAGATTCTCGATCTGGATATCGCCGGCCGCCCCGACGCCATTGCGCAGTTGGCCGCCCTCGCCGGTATCACCGACAAGATCGGGCTGGTCGCGACACAGAACACCACGTACAACGAACCGGCCGACCTCGCCCGTCGACTCTCCGGCCTCGATCTACTTTCCGACGGACGGGCCGGCTGGAACGCGGTGACCACCGACAACGCTTGGACGGGAGAGAATTTCCGTCGCGGTGGTTTCCTCGACCACGCCCTGCGTTACGAGCGTGCCGGACAGTTCATCGAAACTGCACGGGCACTGTGGGATTCGTGGGCGGACGACGCGATCTCGGACTCTCGCACGTCCGAGAACTGGTCGACTCCGGGAGCCGTGAGCGACGTACGCCGCCAGACTTCGCAGTTCGACATCTCCGTGACGCCGACGCTTCCTCGCAGCAGACAGGGACATCCAGTCATCTTTCAAGCGGGCGATTCGCCGACTGGACGCGATTTCGCGGCGACGCACGCCGACGTCATCTTCTCGCGACACGGGACGCATTTCGACGGCGCGCTCGACTTCGCCGACGACATTCGGGCTCGGTTGCGTAGCGTCGGGCGACCGGAGGACGACGTCAAGATCCTGCCCAGCACGCAGATCGTGTTGGCGGAGAACGAGTCCGAGGTCGAAGAGAAGGCGCGGTGGGTCCTCGAAGGTCAGTTCACCGGCCAAACCGCACTGTCCCTTGTCGGATTGGTGTGGGGGAAGGACCTTTCCGACCGAGACCCGGACGGTCCACTACCGGAGGAAGATCCGGTTGCGCGCCCGGTGTCCGAGACGCGCGGTTCCGCACGAGACGGCAACGACCCCATTGCGATTGCACGTGAATGGCGGGCTCTCGCCGAGGCAAAGAATCTGTCCCTACGTCAGGTCGCCATCGAGACCTCGCAGCGTTCGGGTTTTGCGGGCACTCCAGGGCAGGTCGCAGATCAGTTGGTCCATTGGGTGCGCAACGGAGCTTCGGACGGCTTCAACATCTCGCCGTACCTGGTGCCGACCGGCCTCGACGAGATCGTGGACTGGTTGATCCCGGAACTGCAGGAGCGTGGGGCGTACCGCACCGAGTACTCCACGTCGACGCTGCGAGAGCACTTGGGGTTGCGACCGCCGCTCACGCGTCGGGCCGCGTCTGAAGCTGCGGGGTAACGGGTCCTGTCCCACACGGTCACAGCGGCGGCCGAATCCACCAAGCTCGATTCGGCCGTCCGCTGGGAGATCATCGTCTGCGTAGCCGCGGGCTTCACCACCCTTCTCGATTCGGCGGTGCTCGGAATCGGGGTTCCGTCGATCCGGGCGTCGCTGGGCGCGTCGACCTCCGAGGTGCAGTGGATCCTTGCGAGCTATTCGCTGACTTTCGGCTTGGCCCTTGTGCCGGCGGGCCGACTCGGTGACGTCGTCGGGCGTCGACGCTTGTTCTTGGCGGGGCTGAGCATTTTCGCTGTGATGGGAATCCTCGGAGCATGTGCGTCGGATCCGTCGATGATCGTGTTGGCTCGTCTTGGGCAGGGGATCGGCGCAGGCACCATCAGTTCGCAGGTGCTCGGCATCATCACCGACCGGGTGTCTGGAAAGGCTCGGGCGAAGGCGTTAGGCGCGTACAGCACCGCGGGTGGTCTGGCCGGCGTTTCCGGACCGATCCTCGGTGGCGTTCTGCTGAAGTATTCCGACGCCGACTTCGGATGGCGGTTGCTTCTCGTTCTCAACGTGCCGTTTGCCGTGATCACTCTGATTTTGGCGTTTCGCTTTCTGCGCCGTGATCGAACTACCCGATCGGGCGCATCGATCGATCCGGTTGGGCTGTGTCTGCTGGCGACTACGACCGGGCTCCTGTTGTGGCCCATCGTGACCCGAACCAGTGTCACTGTGGCTGCGGCTTTCCTGATCGGTGCGTTCGGCGCTGCCGTTGCCTTCTGGTTCTGGGAACGTCGGTACGCCGAGCGCGGCGGGACGCCGGTACTGCTTCCGTCGTTGATCGCCTCACGGGGCTTCCGGTTGGGTACGACGGTTGCACTCTTCTGGTTCGGATCCATCCTCGCCGTCAACGCGGTGCTCAGCCTCTATCTGATCGAAGGTTTGGGCTTCGCCCCGCTGAGTGCGGCGTTGATCATGACCGGTAGCTCACTCGCGATGGCATTGACGTCGGCTCTCGGATGGCGGCTGGTTGCCAGGTTCGGCCGAAGTGCAGTGGTTTGCGCCATAGTCGGCGAGATCCTTGTCATCCTCGGGTACATCGCAGCGGTCAATCTGATTCCGCGGGAACATCTGATCCCGGTGCTGGTGGTCCTGGCGGTGTTGTCGGGAGTTGCCAGCGGTTTGGTCGACGCGCCCAATCGGGTGCTGACTCTCGAATATGCACCGCCGGGCGCGAACGGTGTTGCGGCGGGTTTCCTTCAACTGTCTCAGCGCCTGTCAGCGACCATCTCGCTGGCCGCGGTATCGGGGTTGTATCTCGGTGTACTCGGATCGTCGCCCGACGGATACGGACGTGCGTTCGGGATCGCGCTTGCCGTCTGCGTGGTCATGTTGACGCTCTCGTTGGCGGGGGCGGTGGCAGACCGACGCCGGCGAAGGACGTGACCTGGTATTTCGTGGGTCTCCATGGACCTCGGGAGGCCGAGCCCGTGTGACTCATGGGACTTGTGTTACCCATGGGTTAGGAGTCGTGGGACGATACTTGTGTGGTGACCGGTCGCAGTGAAGACAAGCCCAACGGTCGCGGGAGTGGAGAGCCAGTTAACTCACCCCGTGGATCGTCGGACAAACGTGACCGCACATCGACACCCTTCCGCGCTCGAACGGCGATGTGGACGAATCGGCCACTCTTCGATTTCCATATGATCGTCGGTCTGGTCGTGCTGATCGTGGCGTTCGGGCTGCTGATGGTGCTGTCGTCTTCGGGCGTCGAATCCTATGTTCTGTCCGGGACGTCCTACGCCCGCTTCTGGCCGCAGTGCATGTTCGCAGCGATCGGTTTGGTGATGTTCGTGGCGGTCGTGCGGTTGCCGACCGAAACGATGCGTAGAGCCTCACCATGGCTGCTGATTCTGTGTCTTGTTCTGCTTGTCCTGGTGCTGATTCCAGGTATCGGCTCGGAACAGATGGGTGCTCGCAGCTGGTTTGTGATCGCGGGTATTTCCTTCCAGCCGTCGGAGCTGGCCAAACTTGCTCTGGCGATTTGGTCCGCGGCGACGGTTGCGTCGTTCATGAACGCGCGGATGGATGTCAACCGTGCGCTGCCGGTGATCGGCGGTACGACGCTGCTGGTTCTGGTTCTGGTGGTGTTGGAGAAGGACCTCGGAACCACGATCACCATCGGCATCATCTTCATGTCGGTGCTGTGGTTCGGGTTGTTCCGGATGAAGACGTTCATCAGCCTCACGCTCGGTTCCGCAGTCGCATTTCTCGTGCTCGGGCTTACTGCTGGTTACCGCTCGGATCGCATCAAGGCTTTCCTCAATCCTGATCTCGACCCGCAAGGCTTGAACTTCCAGAGCACGCAGGCCAAGTACGCATTGGCGAACGGCGGCATCTTCGGTCGCGGTCTGGGGCAGTCCGACGCCAAATGGAGTTACCTCCCTCAGGCGCACAACGACTTCATTTTTGCCGTGATCGGTGAAGAGTTGGGTCTGGTCGGTGCGCTGATCGTCGTTGCTCTCTTCGCCGCGGTTCTGATCGTCGGACTGCGAATCGCGAAGCGGTCGACCGATCCGTTCCTCAAGGTCATGACGGCGACGGCAACGACGTTGATCGTCGTGCAGGCGTTCATCAACATCGCCTACGTCGTTGGCCTGATTCCGGTGACCGGTCTGCAACTACCGCTCATCTCGGCGGGCGGAACGTCGATGATCACCACCTTGCTGATGTTCGGGCTCATCGCGCACGCAGCCTTCCGTGAGCCCGAGGCTGTCGCCTCTGCCGAGAGCAGCGGTCGCGGTTGGATTCCGCTGGTCTTCGGCAAGCCTCGGTTCGGCATTGCCAAGAAGCCACAGACTGACCGACGTCGGCCGCCTGCTCGCCGCGCCCAGCCGGCCCCTACTGGTCAACGCCGACCGGAGCGACGGGCGCCGCAACCCGACCGGCGCCGGACTCAAGCGCCGGGCCGACGCGCACCGTCGCGCGACTGGTCGGAAGATCCACGTAGACGCGGCCGATCCGATCGGCCGCGGCGCGCTTCCTGATCTCGGCCAGTCTTACTGGCGGCCAGCTCGGAAGCGGGCAGTCATGCACCCGACGATTGCGTTGGGCGGCTACATTGGGAGTCGGCAAAACGACGTCTAATTAGGGTTGTGGACATGGCAGGTGGCGACAAGGCAGACCAGTCGGTGGTCGAACGTAGCTCGGTGACCGGACGTCGTACGACGCCGTCGCAACGAGCGCGTTTTCGCCGGATTGTCGACGCCGCAATGGAATCCGCCTCCGAAGGCGGCTACGACGCGGTGCAGATGCGATCGGTCGCCGATCGCGCCGGCGTCGCGATCGGCACTGTTTACCGGTATTTCCCGTCCAAGAACCACATGCTTGTCGTCGCATTGTTGTGGATGTTCGAGGGTTTGCGTGACAGATTCCAGGACTTTGTAATCCCGGGTGAGACTCCGTCGGACCGAATTCTGTTTGTGCTGCGCAAGAATACGGAGGTCCTCGAGACCGATCACCTCCGTTACGAAGCGTTGGTTCGGGCGTACATGTTCGCGGACGCGTCGGCGACTCCGGAACTCAACGCGCTCGGTGGGGTCGTGACCGAGATGTTCGCGAAGGCGATCGGCGTCGAGGAAGTCTCGCAACAGCAGATGGATGCGGTGAAGGTCATCGACGACGTCTGGATGTCGAGTCTGGTCTCGTGGGTTGCCGGCCGGATGACGACGGACGAGGTGATGGCGCACCTCGAACTTGCCGTGCGACTGGTCTTTCGCAAGTTGGGTGGATAGCGCTCAGACGGTGTAGCCGCCGTCGACGTTGAGCTTTTGACCGCTGATGAATCCGGCCGCGTCGCTTGCGAGGAAACATACTGCTTCGGCGATGTCGACAGCTGATCCGAAGCGCTTCAACGGAATTCGGCTCATTGTCACGTCGAGTGCGCTCTGGTCGAGTTCGGCGGAGTTGATCAGTCGCTCCGCCATTCCGTCCGTCAACATGCCTGGTCCTACCGCGTTGAACCGAACGCCGTAGCGTCCTTCCTCTGTGGCGAATCCGCGAACAAGTTGTTCGACAGCCCCTTTGGTGCCTGCGGAGAGTCCGTCGCGCACGGGAAAACGATCCGTTGCCGCGGTTGTCACCGCTACCACCGAACCCGAAGATGCCCGCAGCGCAGGCAGGGCGGTGTGGACGAGTGTGAAGAACGCCGCGGCTTCCTGGTTCAGTTGTTCGGTGAAGAACGCCGGCGTCACGCGTGAGAGGTGCGTCATCGGGACGTGCGGTCCCGCAGCGTGGACCAGTGTCGTCAACGCTCCCAGATCACTGACCGCATCGCGGACGGCGGAGCTGATCGACAACTCGTCGGTCAAGTCGAGAGAGTACGAGTGGGCGAGCACGCCATGCGCTCGAATCTGCTCGCTCAGTTGCTCGGCAGCGTCCTTGTTGTTTCGGTAGGTGAAGGCGACGTCGTGCCCGCGTTCGGCGAGAGTAAGCGCGATCGCCGACCCGATTCCACCGGTTCCGCCGCTGACAAAAGCGGTGCGTGCTGCGCTCACAATGCCTCCAGAGGTGTGCCGTTTCATTACCTAGCAAATGCTTGGTTGGGTTCTGTCTGGGAATATATCAGTACGCGAAGGACAGGCTCAGATTGCTATCGCAACCGGACTGATCGTCCTAATCTGTTGCCATGTCCGGAGACAGTGTGCAGTTGACCGACGGGGCGCCCGGTGGGGAATCGGAACCTCACGCACCGAGTTTGAACAATCGCCTGAACTGGCTGCGTGCAGGTGTTCTGGGGGCAAACGACGGAATCGTCTCGACCGCAGGCCTCGTGGTCGGTGTCGCGGCAGCCACAACCGAGCGCTCCGCGATCTTCACGGCCGGTTTCGCTGGTCTGGTTGCCGGTGCTGTGTCCATGGCGTTGGGTGAGTACGTCTCGGTCAGCGCTCAGCGAGACACCGAACGCGCACTCCTGCAGAAGGAGAAGAAGGAACTCCTCGAGACACCGGAGGCGGAACTCCAGGAACTGACCGAGATCTACGAGAACAAGGGATTGAGTCCGGAGACGGCCCGCCGCGTCGCCGAAGAATTGACCGAGCACGATGCTTTTGCGGCACACGTCGAAGTCGAATTGGGTATCGACCCGGATGATCTCACCAATCCTTGGCACGCGGCGATTTCGTCGGCAATCTCGTTCACGATCGGAGCGGCGATCCCGTTGGTCGCAATTCTGTTGCCGCCGACGGGTATCCGCGTCCCCATCGCCTTCTTCGCAGTGCTGATCGCACTTGCACTGACGGGGACGATCAGCGCGACGCTCGGCGGAGCCCGCAAGACCAGAGCGGTGCTACGAGTGGTGATCGGCGGCGCGCTCGCGATGGCTGTGACCTACGGAGTAGGTCAGTTGGTGGGCACGGGCCTCGCCTGACCCCTGCTGTGCGCCTTTATTAACCGCGGGGGGTTAATAAAGGCGCACAGCAATTCAGGCGCGACAGATCATGACCGGCCCTGGCGCGTGGTGCAGCAGATTCTGGCTGGTCGAGCCCATCACGGCGGCGGCCATCGCACTGCGGCCGTGGCTTCCGACAACTATCAACTGCGCGTCGTCGGCGTACTTGAGCATGACGGGGGCGGCGGCGCCGGGTTCACTGATGCGGGTGACCGGCACGTCCGGGTACTGATCGGCCATGCCGGCCAGGTTCTCTGCCAGCAGTGCCGATTCCTCCTGCTCGACGGCCTCCCAGTCGATGAGGATTCCCGCTCCGCCTTCGCGGAAGGTGGACGAACCCTGCCAGGTGTGGACCGCGATAAGCGGCGCGTCGAACTGATCGGCATAACGAAACGCGTACTCGACGGCCTTCTTGCTCAACGCACTTCCGTCGACTCCGACGATGACGGGACGTTGATCCGGACCGGGATTCTCCGCCGAACCACGCCAGACAGTGACCGGACAGGTTGCGTGATTTGCCACCTTCAGTGCGGTCGATCCGAGCAGCCGCGAGCGCAGTGCGCCGGATCCGGTCGACCCCATCACGATCAGGCGTGCGGTACCCGAGGATTCGAGGATGTGCGTCGACGCCGGGCCCGGTGCGATCTCGGATTCGATGGTCAGTTCCGGGAATTCAGCTGAAATCACCGCGGCGGCGGCATCGATGATCGCTTCGCCGTCTTCGCGGATCTGGCTGAGGAACTGCGACTGCAACATCACTGCAGCGGGACTGTAGATCGGGCCCTCCTGCGGCAGGGCATGCGCCAGAATCAGTCGTGAGTTCACCGCGTTCGCGACCGAGGCTGCCCACCGGGCCGCCGCCGTCGAGGCCTCGGATCCGTCGATACCGGCGACGACGTCCTGGTGTCCTGCAAGTGTGTTCATGTCTACTCCTCTGAAATGATCGAGATCGGTCGACTGGTTGCAGCCTGGTCACCAGAGTGACGACGCTGATTTGACGGCTTCCTTCCACGTCTTGCGGAGCAGTGTTGATTGCCCGTCGGCGATTTCCAGTTCTCGTCGGTAGGCCATGCCCAATCCGAAACTGGTGAGCGAGGTGTGCTGCTGCTCCGCAGCAATTTCGAGCAGATGATGTTGGGCTACAACGGAATCCTGATGCTCGCCGAGAACGTCCTGGAAGTGGCTGAAATGCTTCAAGGCACGCTTGGCCCGGCTCTTCGACACCGGTTCCATGACCTCGATCGCGTACTTCATCCGCTTGGCGCCCTTGCGTGCGCGGTGCATTCGCTCGTCACGCTCGGTGCGGGTATCGGCATCGAAGACGTGATCGACTCGCTTACCGACCTTGTGAGCTAGATGGCGCAGGGTATGAGCCAACTCTCGCGCCGACGCCTTCTTTCCTACACGGTGGGCGGCAGTGTCGAATTCGAGGTCGCCGACGTACTCGTCGAGTCGATCGAGCAGTGTGGTGTAGCGCTCGGAATCGAGCGCTTCGAGGGCGGTTTCCTGTGCGGTTTCACCGCGGGCCGAGAAGTACTCGTCGATTCGAGCGCGCACTGCTTCTCGCTCGGGCATCTCGTCGATTTCACCGAGTCGTTCCACAAGACGCTCCCACTGGACCTCGACGTCGCGGGCGTCACCGAACTTTCCACCGATCCACCGAAGATCCGTGATGAGATCGTCGGTCTTGGGGGAGTGACCGGCGTACGACTGTAGAGCGCTGCGGATACGACGTGCTGCGACCCGGAAGTCGTGAACGGCTTCGTCGTCGGCGCGGCGCGTGCCGAGATCCGCGGCGACCAGTGCGCGCAGTTGTTCGATGAGGTAATTACGCAACAGAATTCGCGGATTCGACGCTTTGCCAGTGGTGACCTCGTGGCCGACGTATGGAGTGACCGAAGTGCCCAGTGCTCGTTTGAGTTTGGACGGACTCGCAGAACGCTCGAGCCCCGCGTCCAGTAGAACCGACTCGATTGCATCGGCAAGGGCTTGCCCGCCTGCGCCTTGTTCGACCTCGACTTCCTGCCACGTCGACTCACCGGAACCGTCTGCCTTGCAGGCGATGACGGTGTCGGAGACCACTTCGGCAAGCAGAACACCGTTTTCGCCGTTGAGTCTGGTGCGCTCCCGATCAGTGATGATCAGGGCGACCGGCACCAGATCGTGACCGCGGATGACCGCCCGGATCAGACTCGCCAGCGGCGAGGGCACATCGGTGCTCTCGTCCGGGGGAAGCTGGATTTCGGTTCTAGTGTCCTCGCCTGCGGGAAGTTTCATGTGCCACCCCGCGTCATCGCCGCCCTCACGCTTGCGCAGCGTGATCTTCTCGGCGAGCAACCGGTAGTCGGCGGTGTCGAAGTAGGTGGCAGAGAGCTGTATCGAGTCGTGGACCGGTTCGCCGACGACACCGGGAAGTCCACCCAGCGCGGGAACTTCCTGCTCGGCCGGCGCCTCGTACTTGCGCTCGATCTCCCGTACGGCTTCGGGTACGACGGCGGTCTTGCTCATCTGGTCTCCTCTTGCGGTGCGGTCTGCGCTTCCATCCTCCCGGTATCGGAGGCGCAGTGGAAGGGTCCGGGGTCCCTACGGCGAGTCGCCACGGCCTGATTCGTCCGGCCAGGACAGGGTCCGCCGACTTTCGAACCGTTGCAGCCGGCCGGTCGTGGGATCCTCGAACTCGAGAACCTTCGACAGCAGGCGCAGCGGGTTCGAATAATCCTCTGCGGCAACGTCGTAGAAGTCGGGATAGAAGTTGTCGCCGTGGATCGGGAGCCCGAGCGAGGTCATGTGCAGGCGAAGTTGATGGGTCTTGCCGGTATGGGGAGTCAACCGGTACCGCGCGAAGCCGTCTCGCGTCTCGATCAGTTCGATCCGCGACTCGCTGTTGGGCTCGCCCTCGATCTCCGCGGCCTTGAGCACGCCGCGTTCTTTCACGATGCGACTGCGCACGATCACGGGAGTGCTCACCTGCGCGTCGTAACGCGCGATGGCCTCGTATTCCTTGGTGACGCGGCGGTCGGCGAACATGGTCTGATAGCCGCGCCGGGCCGCCTGATGCACGGTGAACAGCAGCAGTCCTGCCGTGACGCGGTCGAGGCGATGCGCTGGACTCAACTCCGGCAGATCGAGATCCCGACGCAACCGCACCAAGGCCGATTCGGCGATGTATCGCCCGCGGGGCGTGCTCGCGAGAAAGTGCGGCTTGTCCACGACCAGGATGTTTTCGTCCCGGTAGAGGATGTCGATCTCGAACGGCACCCGCGCTTCGACGGGAGCGTCGCGGTACAGGTAGACGAAACGCCGGGGGGCGAAACCGCTCGTCTCGGTGATCGCGACGCCCTTCTCGTCGACGACCTCCCCGGCTGCGACTTTCTCCCGTAGGCGGACGGCGTCCTGGGGAAACCGTTCGAGCAGGTAGTCGAGCGTCGTCGCCCACATGCCGTCGTCTGGCTGACGGATGCGACTCGGGTTCAGGCCGTCGCGGACGGGAAGGGGAGATCGTGACACATCTTCAAAGCTAGCCGTCCGGGCGGCATCGAGACCTATTGACGACATATGGGACGGAAGTTACTATCCGGTAAGTTCGTGACGCCGGTCACTGTCGTGGGGGCAGGGCTGGGTCATCACAACAGAAAATTGGGGTTTTCGTGAGGACACGACTTCTACGTCGAAGGTCGACAACGATTGCGGTGGGGCTGTGCGTCGTGGGATTGACGGTGCCGAGCGCCGTCGCTTCCGCGGATCCGACGGGAGGGTCGGACGGACAGACCTGGCTCGCGGCCACGGAGACTGCGCCGCAGTATCCGGGCGTCTCCGTCGAGTGGGACGTACCCATCACGATGAGTGACGGCACGGTTCTGCAGGCAAATGTGTACCGACCGGCGGATGCGTCCGGGCGCGCTGTGGAATCGAAGGCGCCTTCGGTTCTCAACATAACTCCTTACACGAAACTGCTGGACACGTTGGTGGATTCAGCTCTGTCGATCCCGCAGGTGGGTGAGACGTTGATGGACGTGGCGAACTCGCTCGACCTCGCGGCGCCGTTCGACGGAGTCTCGGAGTTGACGGGCGTCATTGCCGGCGGAGGCGCCAGGGTTCTCGGCGTCAACCGTGATCTGGTCCAGAACGGATACACGCAGGTAGTGGTCGACGCACGTGGAACCGGCTTCTCCCAAGGTAATTGGGACGTGCTCGGCAAGCGCGAGCAACAGGATTCGGTCGAAGTCATCGATTGGATGAGCAAGCAGGGGTGGTCCGACGGCAAAGTGGGGATGGCCGGAATCTCGTACTCCGCGATCAACTCCGTACAGGCCGCGAGTAACAATCCGCCTGCGTTGAAGGCAATCTTCCCGGTCGAACCAGGCAACGATCTGCTACGCGACATCGTCGGAACCGGTGGAGGACTCGGAGTCGGGTTCATGCCGTTGTGGCTGACCGCGGTCAACGGGCTCAAACTCATTCCGAACGTTCAGGACATCCTGCAAGGCAACTTCGATCCACTGTGGTTGGCGAGCCGCCTCGAGGATCCCGGCACCCTGATTCCTGAACTGGTACAAGCGATGACGGCCCAGAGAATCGAGGACGTGTCACCGTCGACTCTGCAAGTCGCACAGGACGGTCAGTTCTATCAGGACCGATCCGCTGACGTCGGCAACATCACTGTTCCGACGATGGTCTACGGCGGTTGGCACGACATCTTCGCCAACAGCGAGCCGCGGATCTACAACGGAATCGATCTGCCGGCCGGGCAGAAGCAGTTGATCATGGGCAACGGCTATCACGTCACTCCCGGTGGAGGATTCGGCAAGGACGGTGCGCCGCCTCGCCTCGACGTACTCGAACGCGCGTGGTTCGACAAGTGGCTCAAGGGCATCGACAACGGAATCGAGCGATACGGTCCGGTGACGATGTTCCAGCAAGGTGGCGGATGGATCACGGATGATCAGTTCCCGCGAGCGGGCGCGACGTACGAACGTATGTATCTGAACTCCGCGCCCAGCGGAACTGCCGCACACGCGGCCTACGACGGTTCACTGACCAGTGACCAGCCCAGTGCCGCAGCGCGATTGACAGTCGCACCCGGACTGCGAGGCTTCTGCTCCGGTGACGGAACTCAGGGCACTGCCGGGATCTCCGTGGTGCTCGGTGCGTCGTGTTCCAAGGATTCCCGATTCCAGGAAGCGGAGGGTCTGACGTTCACCGGTGAGGCAGTCACGGAGCCGACCTCACTCTCGGGCCCGATCAACGTCCACCTCGAGACAGTCCTGGACGCGACGGACGGATTCTGGGCAGCGACGGTCAACGACGTAGCGCCGGACGGAACATCGACACCGATCACGAACGGCGCGCTGACTGCGTCGCTCCGGGCGGTCGACGATTCCAAGAGCACTCGCTCGGCCAACGGTGACTACAGTGAACCGCACCACTATCTGACGATCGACACGCGTCAGCCGGTGGTTCCCGGTGAGGTCACCGCCGTCGACATCAACATGCTCCCGACGGACGCAGTGCTACAACCCGGTCACCGGCTCCGCGTCGACGTCTACGCTGCCAGCGTGCCGCGATACCTGGCGCTCGGGCCGATGCTTGCCGACGGCCAACTGAAGCCGCAGCACATCGAATTGGCTGCGGATCGGCCGAGCTTCGTCAACGTTCCGTTCGTCGGGGGTCGCTGACCCGGACTGGATCGGCGGCGTGAGAACCTGCGGGCTCGCGGACGTTCTGCGAAGATCGTCCGATGACAGAATCCCGACTCTCCGCCGCCGTCCACGATCGTCTGGACGGACTTCTGGATCCGGTGGACGAGCGGCTCGCGGCCCAGTTCCCGGGAAACCGTGACGAGATCCAGCCCGTGCACACGATTTACGTCAGTGCCGCGGATGCAACCGTCGACACCCCTCGTCTCTGGGGTGAGCAGGCGATCGCGCTTCTCGATTCCCATGCGCATGTGTTCGCCGATCTCGACACGGAGAATGCGCTCGCAGATGTGCGAGTTCAACTCGGCCGCAAGCCGGTCCAAGACTTTCGGATCGATTTCGAGGACGGGTACGGACGCCGCAGCGACGAAGAAGAAGACGCAGCAGCGACGTCGGCCGGGCGGACACTTGCAGCGTTGAGCGCTGATCCTGCCGGGCCGAACTGGGGCGGCATCAGGTTCAAAGGGCTGCCGGCCGGTGAGCGTCGACGCTCGATCAGGACGCTCGAGCTTGTGCTCGACGCGGCCGGCGGAGTGCCGGACGGATTTGTCTTCACCGTTCCCAAACTGCGCGCGGTGGAGCAGGTCACGGCGACGGTGGTGCTCTGCGAAGAACTGGAGAAGGCGCACGGACTCGAGACCGGTTCGCTTCGGTTCGAGCTGCAGATCGAGAGCCCGCAGGCGGTCATCGCTGCCGACGGAACTGTGGCAGTTGCTCAGGCCATCCATCGCGGTGCCGGCCGTCTGACCGGTTTGCATTACGGCACTTACGATTACAGTGCGGCTTGCGGAATTGCATCGCGTCATCAGTCGCTCGAACATCCGGTGGCAGACCACGCAAAGGCTCTCATGTTGGCTGCTGCCGCGCAGACCGGCGTCTGGGTGTGCGACGGGTCAACTCAGGTCGCGCCCGTCGGGAGCGCCACGGCGATCCGCGACGCGATCACTCGGCACCATCGTCTCGTCACGCGGTCCCTGGAACGCGGTTACTACCAGGGGTGGGACATGCACCCCGGGCATCTGGTCACCCGCTGGCTCGCCACGTTCGGCTTCTACCGCAACGCGCTCGGCGCCGCTGCCCCGCGCATCCAGTCGTACCTGGGGCGCCAAGGTGGCGACGTGATGGACGAACCTGCAACTGCCCAGGCGCTGGCAGCGGTGGTACTGCGTGGGCTCGACGCGGGGGCTTATCCAGAATCCGAAGTTCTCCGGCTCGCCCCGAGCGCGGACACCAACGCACTCCACCACCTCGTAGGACGCACCACACCGATCACAGGAGAACACTGACCGATGAGCACCACCGAATTCACCTTGCTGCCCGACCTGGCACTGCGCACCCTCGGCGGAGCCGTCATCTGGGCGAACGACGAGGCATTCGCCGAGCGCGAGGCCCTGATCCGACCAGGTAAAGCCGGATACCAGCCGGCGACGTTCGGACACAAGGGGCAGGTGTACGACGGTTGGGAGACGCGTCGTCGCCGTGTGGCAGGTCATGACGAGGCGATCGTGCGCCTCGGTGTTCCTGGAGTGGTGCGGGGCGTCGTGGTCGACACCGCGTGGTTCAAGGGCAATTACCCGCCCGAGATCTCGGTGGAAGCAATCTCCGTCGACGGGTATCCGGATCCCGTCGACCTGGCCGGATCCGGCGAGTGGACAACCATCGTCGAACGCTCGACCGTGCACGGTGACTCGGAGAATCCGTTCTCGGTGGTTTCGGAGGATCGATGGACGCACGTCAAGCTGACCATTTATCCGGACGGCGGCGTTGCGAGATTCCGTGTTCACGGTGAAGCGCGGCCAGACCCGCGTTTCCTCGATGCCGGGCCGTTGGACCTCGCAGCACTCGAAAACGGTGGCCGCGTGACCGATTGCTCCAACATGTTCTACAGCTCACCGCAGAACATTCTGTTCCCCGGCCGCGCTGCTTCGATGGGGGACGGGTGGGAGACCGCCAGGCGCCGCGACGACGGAAACGACTGGGTGCAAGTACAACTCGCGGGTGAAGGCGTGTTGAGTTTCGTCGAGATCGACACCTCGTACTTCCTCGGAAACAGTCCAGGTGAGGGCGCTCTGACCGGCCGAACTCCGGAAGGGGAGTGGATCGAACTGTTGCCGCGTACGACGCTGCGTCCGGACACGCGCCATCGCTTTCCGATCGATTCCGAAGTTCCGGTCACCGATGTCCGTCTGGACATCTTCCCGGACGGTGGCCTGGCGCGGCTGAGAGTATTCGGCGTACTCACCGACGCTGCTCGCGCTGTGATCTCCGGGCGCTGACGGTAAAGTTGTTGCCATGAGCGACTATCCGCGCGACGACTATCCCCGGGACATGGTGGGGTACGGCCCTCATCCGCCGCATCCGCACTGGCCCGGCGACGCGCGGATAGCGGTTCAGTTCGTACTCAACTACGAAGAGGGAGCCGAGAACAACGTCCTCGACGGGGACGCGGCTTCGGAGACTTTTCTGTCGGAAATGACTCCGGCGGAGGCATTTCCGAATCGACACATGAGCATGGAATCGCTGTACGAGTACGGCTCCCGGGCCGGGTTGTGGCGTGTCCTGCGGACCTTCGAGCGGCGAAACCTGCCTCTCACGGTCTTTGCGGTGGCGCGGGCAATGCAGCGTAACCCGGAAGCAGTCAGTGCTTTTCAGGAGTTGGGTCACGAGATCGCGTGTCACGGATTACGTTGGAAGTCTTACCAATCCGTGGACATCGAGCGTGAACGCGCCGACATGGCCGAGGCAGTCCAGATTCTGCAAGATCTGACGGGTTCGGCGCCTCTCGGTTGGTATACCGGACGCGATTCACCGAACACCCGCGAATTGGTGGTCGAGCACGGCGGCTTCGTCTACGACTCCGATTCGTACGCCGACGATCTGCCGTACTGGGTAGACGTTCCGCGTGGCACAGAGTCGGTGAAGCATCTCGTCGTTCCGTACACGCTCGATACCAACGACATGCGTTTCGCCTCTCCAGCAGGATTTCCCAGCGGCGATCAGTTCTTTGCGCACCTACGTGACGCCTTCGACGTGCTGTATGCGGAGGGAACGGCCGGATCACCGAAGATGCTCTCCGTCGGGTTGCACTGCCGCATAGTCGGCCGCCCTGCCCGAGTTGCCGCCCTCGAGCGTTTCCTGGACCATGTGCAGTCACACGAAAAGGTCTGGATCTCGCGGCGAATCGACATCGCCGAGCACTGGAAGACCATTCACCCCGCGTAATGCGGGGCTATTTGCGCGCCTCGATCAGAAATCGACTCGAGTACGCGACAAAAGATCCGTCGCGACGGATCTGCTGATCGAGTTCCCGGAGCCGGTCCAGATACTGCGCGACGGTGAATCCCGGAACCATCCAGATCACCTTGCGTAAGAAGTAGACAACGGCGCCGATATCGAAGAATTCCATGCGCAGACGCTCGAAACGAAGGTCGACGACGGTGAGCCCGGCCGAAATCGCGTCGGCGCTTTCGTCCTCGTAGTGCCGTCCGCGACGAGCCTGCGGCTGAGGACCGAGGAAGAACTCGACGAGTTCGAACACGCTGGCGTGACCGACATGTTGAGCGAAGTACGTTCCTCCCGGTTCGAGTACCCGAGCGATCTCGGCCCACCACACCGTCGCAGGGTGTCGACTGGTCACCAGATCGAAAGCCGAATCGGCAAACGGTAGCGGTGGCTCGTCCGGATCCGCGACCACCACCACACCTCGGGGACGCAGAAGCGCGGTGGCCTTGGTTACGTTCGGTGGCCAGGATTCGGTTGCCGCCATCACCGGCGGGAGTGTCGGTGCAGCGGCGAGGACTTCGCCGCCGCCGGTCTGGATGTCCAGCGCAGCGCCGGCACCACCGAGACGTTCACCCATCAACCTCTGATACCCCCACGACGGACGCTGCTCCGTGGCGCGCCCGTCGAGCCACGAGAAGTCCCACCCGTCGACGGAGGCGGATTCGGCTTCGGCGACAAGTTCCTCGAAACTTCGTGACATGCTCTGTGACTCGCCTTCAGGCGTTCCTTGCGACATCACATCATCATCGTCGCGGAGCGTCGACGGTGCCAGTTGTTTACGGCTACTTCGGGGTCGCACCGAGCATCGGTGCGAGTTGAGTGGCAATCGGGTTCAGGTTCAGCTTGTCCGGGTCCACCTTGGGCTTGCTGTCCCACGGTTGCGAGGTGTTCGGGTCGGCGAACGCGATGCGGTTGGCGCTCCGAACTCCCGTTTCGCTGCCCTGAGGTGCCTGGCAGTTGGCGGCAGTGTTCAACGGGAAGTTCTGCGTCGTGTCGTCGAAGTTCGGGTCTTTGCGCTTCATCTCGTCGAGGATCGCCATGGTCCCTTCGTAACCGACGGTGCACGAGAGCGGGTTGTTGGTCTCGAGTACCAAGCCCAGATGTACCGTGCCGTCTCCCGGTGCAACGGTGGGCGCCGCCCCGGCGAGGGCAGGCAGGAAGAGCAGGAAGGGCTGCAGCGAGGGCAGTGTCGGGGCGGCTGCCGCTGCAACGGCGGAGAGGTTGGAGAGGTTGGTCGTGAGCGCGGGGCCGGCTTCGGTGACGAGAGAGCCGACTTGTTCGCTGGCCGGTATGCCGTTGTCGATCACGCGTCGGATGTCGGGGTCGCTGGTGCGCAATTGCGCAGTCAGTGCGTCGAGGTCGGTGCTGAACTGCTTGATCGCCGACGATTGATCGGACTGGGTCGTGAGTACCGTCTGGCTGTCGCGGATCAGTCCGAGGGTCTGGGGAAGGGTGTCGAGGCCCGACTGGGAAATCCCCGACAGCGAGTCGGCAAGTACCTGCAGATCTTCGCCCTTGCCGTTGAATGCCGCGCCGAGTTCCTTCGCGACGGTGTGGAGTGCGTCGACCGGAACGGAGTGCACCAGACCGTTGGCGCTGGTCAAGACGTTCTCGATGGGGATCGGCGTGGTGGTCTCGCCCACGGCGATCACCGAGCCGTCTTCGAGGAACGGGCCCTGGTCGGTATCGGGCTGAAGGTCGACGTACTGCTCACCGATGGCTGAGCGATTGGCAACCACGGCTCGCGCGGATGCCGGAATCTGTGGAGCACTGCTGTCGATCAACAGGTCGACTTCGATTCCGTCGGACGTGAGCGACATGTCGCCGACGCGTCCGACGGGTACACCGCGATAGGTCACTTCGGCGTTGGTGAAGATGCCACCGGACGTCGCCAGTTCGGTTTTGACCGTGTATTGGCCGAATCCCAGAAGATTGTCCAGCCGTACGTATTTCGCTCCGACATAGATCGAACCCAGGAGTGCAACCACGACGAGGGCGACCAGCTGCCACTTGGCGAGCTTCGACATCACCATGTGGGGACGGCCCTGAACTGATGCGGTGTGTTCATGGTTCGACTCCCGAATGACTAGCCGGGTACGGCTGGTGTTGAGCGAATTGTGTTCACCCGCGAGCATTCTCGGGCGAACCGGAAACTTCCGGCAATTCGTTGTTGGCGATAACTATAAACAAGTCGTCACAGATAGAAAGTCGGCGCTGAGATTTCCGCAGGTCGTCGAAACGTAAGTGGCACAGCTCACTTCAAATGCGTCGATGTGACGTACGTAGCTTTGCGTCCGAATCGGGCTTGACTTCGCCAAACATATCCATAAAAGTAGATGCGTTCCGGTTGGCGAGGAGAAGGGGTGCGGTCCATGGATGCTTTGGCGATCTTCAAGGCGCTGTCCAACCCGACTCGTCTGCAGATCTTGGAGTGGCTCGCGCATCCGGCGAAGTATTTCGACGAGGACTCGTACACGCAACAGGATCTCGGGTTTCACATCGGAGTCTGTGTCGGTGACATTCAGGGGCGATCGGGACTTGCCCAGTCGGTGATCTCGGGGTACCTGCAGGGCATGAAAGATGTGGGTCTGCTCGAGTCCGAGCGCATCGGGAAGTGGACGTACTACCGACGAAACGAAACCGTGATCGGCGAGTTCAGGGAATTCGTTCGCGAAAAGCTGTAGCGGTCGGATTGCCCTCGTCGGCCGGTTTTGCTCAATCAAACATATCTATATATCTAGATATGTATCTGTCTTGTGTGGCGTAGTAGTAAGGAGTGTGTCGTGAAGTCGAAATTGTTGATACCGGTTCTGGCGTTGGGTGTATTCGGAATCATCACTACGGAGATGGGCATTATCGGGGTTCTGCCTCAGGTCAGCGAAAAGTTCGGTATCACCGCGTCCACTGCCGGATGGTTGGTCGGTGTGTTTGCGCTCGTCGTGGCGGTGACCGGTCCGTTCACGACGCTGATCACCTCGGGAATCAACAGGAAAACCGTTCTGTTGGTGGCGATTGCAGTCTTTGCGGTCTCCAACATGGTGTACGCGAGCACGTCGAGTTTCGAGGTGATGTTTGTATTTCGGATCATTCCCGCCGTGGTTCACCCGGTCTTCTTCGCGCTCGCACTCGCGAGTGCAGTTCGACTGGTGCCACCGGAGGAAGCAACTGCAGCTGTGACGAAAGTATTTGCGGGTGTCACAGTAGGATTCGCATTCGGTGTACCGCTGACGTCGTATCTGGCCGAGAACTTCTCGGTGTCCACGGCTTTCGTTTTCGGTGCAGTGGTCAACGTTCTCGCGTTTCTCGGGATTGTCGTACTTCTGCCCTCGGCTCCGGTGACACAACGCCTGTCGTACGGCGCACAGGTCGGGATCCTTCGCCGGCCGCGCGTGTGGTTGACCATCCTTTCCGTCACCTTCGTCTTCGCAGCCATGTTCTCGGTGTACGGATACTTCGCCGAATACCTCGGCGGAGTGACGGGCATGAGCGGATCGTGGATCAGCGCGATGCTCTTGGCTTTCGGTGTCGTGATGATCTTCGGCAACTTCGTCTTCGGGGCGGTGCTCGCCAAGAGTGTGGTGCGCACGGTTGTGGCTTTTCCCTTGCTGTACATCGTCGTCTACGTGATGCTCTATCTGGCAGGCCCGTACTTCGGTGCGATGGTTGTAGCCGTGTTGGTTTGGGGTGTAGTGCATTCCGGTGGACTGGTGGTTTCGCAGAGTTGGATGGGGCGAGACGCAGTCGACGCGCCTGAATTCGGCAACAGCCTTTTCATCTCGTTCTCCAACTTGGGGATCACGCTCGGAACTGCGGTCGGTGGACTGTTTCTCGCGCATTTCGAAACCCGCCAATTAGTCTGGGCCGGAGTATTGTTCGCGGTCCTGGCAATGGTGACAATCGGTGCTCGACTCTCGCTCGGGCACGTTCACAGCGAGAACGGTGTCAGTGTGCCGGTGTAGATTTTGGGCAGTGGCCGTGTGAACTCGCCGCGCGCACTGGTCGACAGTCCGAGGGTGACCAACGATTGAACCATCGTGACCCCAGCGGCAACGCCGTCGACTACCGGGACACCGAGTTCGTCGGACAAGTCCTGGCACAGGTCCGCCATGCCGGCGCAACCCAGCACGAGGACGTCCGAGTCGTCTTGCTCCAATGCGTCGAAACAGGCTTCCAAGATCACCTTTCGCGCGTCGGGATCACGATCGAGTTCCAGAACCGGAATCTCGCAGGAGTGGATACCCCGGCACCGAGCCTGCATGCCGTACCGGTCCACCAGATCGGCTGCGCGGCCGCGGGTTCGACCGAGGGTGGTCACGATGCTGAATCCGCGTCCCAGGAAACTTGCGTAGTTCATTGCCGCTTCGGCGACAGCTACGACGGGGCCCTTGGCCAGCTCTCTGGCTGCATCCAGGCCTGGGTCACCGAAGCAAGCAATGACGTAGCCGTCGACTTCGTTCTTTTCTCCGGCGGCGATCTCGGCCAGGATTCCGGGGATGCTGAGAGCTTCGTCGTAGTGGCTTTCGATCGACGCGGGACCCATCGCAGGGCTGACGGCCTCGACGAATGTGCCCGAGCCCGCGACGGCCCGGGCACATTCCTCGATCTTGGCGGTCATCGCCCACGTGGTGTTGGGGTTGATCACCTTGATTCTCATGACGATCAGTCGACCGTCACAGTGTCGGGAGAAGAAGCATTCCGGACAGCCAGGGAAGTGCGCGTGGCGAGTAGGTAGTAGACGGCAAATCCGAGCCCGCAACCGATGAACCAGCTGTACTGCGCTGCGGTGTACATCCCGGTGAGGTCCTTGCCCAGGACCGGGACCATTGCGACGACGGCTCCCACCACGGTGGCGATCACTGCAGCAGGATTGTATCCCTTGCTGTACCAGTAGGTTCCGGTCGGCGACATGCTGAACAGTTCGTCGACGATCACCTTCTGCTTGCGCACGAGGTAGTAGTCGGCAATCAGGATTCCGAACAGCGGACCGATGAAGGCTCCGAGGGTTTCGAGCGTGTAGTGGATGACGTCGGGATTGTTGTAGAGGTTCCACGGGGTGATGAGGATCGAGCCGATCGCCGCGATCATCCCGCCGGCGCGCCAGCTGATCTTCTGCGGGCTCACGTTGGAGAAGTCGAAGGCCGGGGAAATGAAGTTGGCCACGATGTTGATGCCGATCGTGGCAATGGTGAAGGTGAGTGCGCCGAGGACGATGGCGAAGGTGCTGTCGATTCGTGCCACTGTTGCGACGGGATCGGTGATCAGTTCGCCGTACACCGGCAGTGTCAACGACGCCGTGACGACGACCAACACCGAGAATACGAGGAAGTTCAACGGCAAACCGAGGAAGTTGCCCTTCTTGACTGCAGCGAACGACTTCCCGTAGCGGGAGAAGTCACCGAAGTTGAGCATCGGTCCGGAGAAGTACGAGACAACCAGAGCGATCGCACCGAGCATGACCGGCACGGCGTCGAAACCGGAGTATTTGACGTCGCCGAGTGTGAGATCGACAGCGCTCCAGCCTGCCTGGTAGATGAGGTACCCGCACAGCATGAACATCACGACGTACACAGCCGGCCCGCAGAAGTCGATGAAGCGGCGGATCGATTCCATGCCTCGCCAGAAGACGCAGGCCTGAAGTGCCCACAGGAGCATGAAACTTCCCCAGCCCAGTGCGGAGAGTCCGGCGAATCCGTAGTCTTCGACGACGGCATACGGTGCGAGTGACGGAAAGAGTTTGATCAGTACGACATCGAGGGCTGCCGAAGCGAGGAAGGTTTGAATCCCGTACCAGGCCACGGCAATCAGGCCACGAATGATTGCCGGGATGTTCGCGCCGAGGACACCGAACACGCTGCGGCAGATCACCGGATACGGTACGCCGGTAACTTGGCTGGGCTTGGCGACGAGATTGCAGAAGAAGTAAACGATCGTGATACCGACCAGCAGGGCGACGAGTACTTGCCAGCTGGCCAATCCCAGTGCGAAAAGACTACCGGCAGTGACATATCCGCCGACGCTGTGTACGTCGGACATCCAGAAGGCGAAGATGTTGTACGACGACCAGGTCTGCTTGCGAAGCGGCGCCAGATCCTCGTTGGTCAAACGAGGGTCGTAGCCCGGTTTGATCAGTCCGCCGCCGACCGGGTGGCCCGCGGCTTCGACGAGGTCGGCCGAGCCGGTTTCCTTTGGGGGAGTTGGGGTAGTGGTCGTTCGGGACGGAAGAATGTCGGTCATGACAGCTCCTGTGCATCAGTGCAGGAAATCAGCGGACAGTGCACGAGCTCTCAGCGTCAGTGATGAAAACTGTGTTGAGAGAAAGGTATCGACGCTGTGTTGCACAGCTATTGCGCAATCGGTATATCTTTCTCGGCCAGTAGGCCGGTGTCTGTCGGCAGAGTCGCGATCACGGTGTTGAGTCGGCGATGATGGATTTCGGAAGCACTCAGAAGAGCGGCTGCGTCCCGACGCAGGAATGCGTCCAGCATCGCGGTGTGATCGGAGTGCAGAACCTGGCGATCGACGCCGGCAACATGGACCATCGGCTGTACCGGTTCGGTGATGTTCCAGGCAGCTTCGAACATGTGCAGAAGTCGAAGCATTTGCGACGGTCGGGTCAGTGCGAGGTGAAAGTTTCGGCTCTCACAGTGATAGGACTGAGAGTCGTCGTAGCGCAACGCGATCTCCAGACGGGAATTCACCTCGACGGCGTGTTCGTGATCCTCTTCGGTGGCCTGCTCGACGGCGACGGCCAATGCAGCTGACTCGAGAGTTTCGCGGACGATGTACATCTCGCGCAGTTCTGCCGGCGTCAACTGAGCAACGGTGTAGCCGAATTGGTGGCGGTGGTCGACCAACGACTCTCCGACCAGGGTCTTCAGCGATTCCCGCACTGGTATTCGGCTGACCCCGAACACATCAGCCACGTCGCCGAGGGGGATCGGGGTACCCGGAGGCGCCGAACCCGACAGAATCACTCGGCGCAGTTCGTCGAGGATCGTTTGTTGTGGACTGCCGGGAGCATCGATTACCAGTTGCGTCAGTAGTACCGATCTGCGGCGCGGTGGCATGTCGGTCTCCCTTCTCGTCGCTGCCAGGGTAGAAATCCGTTGTTTCGGGCGCGTGACACCGGCATGGCCGTCGTGAATCGCATGCGTGAGGGCCGACATTTCGACTGCGATGACGAAGCACAAGTGAGCGCTGCTCAGGGCGACGAACGCGGGGGTAGCGTTGATTTGTAGTGGTTGGCAGAAAGCGAGTCGGTCGATGGCATCCGTTGTGCGATCAGAAGCCGACCAGCGAGTTGTCGGCAACTTGCCGTTGGAGTTGACGAGTTTTGTCGGTCGGCGGCGTGAGTTGGCCGATGCCAGAAGATTGTTCGAGTCGTCCCGTTTATTGACGCTCACCGGTATCGGAGGTGTCGGCAAGACGCGGCTCGCGATCCGGCTTGCGAGTGCGCTCCAGCGGGTGTTCCGAGACGGCGCGTGGTTGGTGGAGTTGGGCGAGCAGACGGATCCAGAACTCCTCGAGGATTATGTCGCCGTGATTTTGGGGGTGCGGCCGGTGTCCTCGTCGGACCCGCTGCACACTGTGATCGACTACTGCTCCGATCGCAGTCTGCTGTTGGTACTCGACAACTGCGAACATCTGGTCGATGCCGTCGCTCTGTTTGCCGGTGCGATCCTACGGCGGTGTGCCGGTGTCAAGATCTTGGCGACGAGCAGAGAATCGTTGGGAATGGGCGGTGAGGTGACGATGCGCGTTCCCTCGCTCACCACACCGCAGCAACAGCCGCGCGAATTCGAGGGACTTGCCCAGTACGAATCCGTGTCGTTGTTCACCGAGCGTGCGGCTTCAGTCGTCCCCGGTTTCACCCTCACTGAGGAGAACAAGCGCGCCGTTGCTCATATCTGTCACGACCTGGATGGACTCCCGCTTCCGATCGAGTTGGCGGCCGCTCGCCTGCGCGGTATGTCGGCGGAGCAGATCATGGATCGGCTCTCGGATCGTTACCGCCTTTTGACTTCTGGTGGACGCGACGTACCGAGTCGTCAGCAGACTCTCCGCTTGTCGATCGATTGGAGTTACGACTTGTGCTCGCCTCCGGAGCAGCAGCTGTGGGGTCGGCTGACAGTATTTTCCGGCGGGTTCGAGCTGGACGCTGCCGAGGGAGTGTGCGGGCAGGATTCGAGTTCGACGGAAGTGCTCGATCTCGTCACTGCGTTGGTCGAGAAGTCCATCCTCATTCGTGAGGAGATCGACGGCACCGTTCGCTATCACCTGCTCGACCTCCTGCGGGAGTACGGACGAGAGAAGGCCGAGATCTCGAACGACTACGTGGAACTTCAACGGCGCCACCGTGATTGGTTCGAAGCGCTGGTTGTTCGTGCGGAAGCCGAGTGGATCAGTGACCGGCAAGCGGCGTGGATCGCACGGCTGGGTCGTGAACAGCACAACGTCTACGACGCGCTGGAGTTTTCGATTTCCACTACCGGAGAGGCGCGATCTGCGACGCGAATGGTCGCTGCGTTGTACAGATTCTGGCTTTCTGGTGGATTGCTTGTGCAGGCACGGTATTGGACGGATCGAGCTCTGAATACAGAGGATCGGGAGCTCGACCCGTTCCGCGTTGATGTCTTGGCCATCGACGCTGTGAATCACGCGATGCAGGGGGAACTCGAACGGGCACAAGCGCTGGTCGACGAGAGTTGGCACCTGGCGAATGCCTTGGCGGACGTACGCGCACGCGGTCTCGCGGCATGGGGTGACGGATACGTCGATACGTTCAGAGGCAACTTCGATACCGCTACAGCCAAGTTGGAATCCGCGTTGACGCTGTTTCGATTGGACGAAAATCTGCTGCATGTGGTGATCGGCCTGGACACCCTGGGGATCGCGTACTTTCTTTCCGGGGCCCTCGATCGCTCGGTGGAGTGCAACGAAGAGACTCTCGCGATCACCGTGCCCGCCAACGAAGTCATGTTCCAGGCTTTTGCGTTGGGAACCCTCGGGCTCGTGGGCTGGCTCCGAGGTGAATTAGATGACGCACGTGATTATTTGACGCGAAGTCTGAGAATTCTCGATGCCCCGATGAACTCGGCGTGGTGTATCGAACCACTGGCGTGGATTGCTGCAGCGCAACGTGATTGGAAGAATTCCGCGGTTCTGCTCGGCGCGGCAGCCATGTATTGGCAGAAGGTCGGGGGTCGGCTGGCGGGCCTGCCGGGTTTGTCGCCGCATCACGACACTGCGGCAGAGACTGCTCGTAGGGCTATGGGTAAGAGTGCTTTCGACAAGTCGTTTCGCAACGGATTTGTGATGTCCGAGAGTGAAGCTGTCGCGTATGCGCTCGACGAGCGTCGCAGTGTTCCGGGTTCATCGTCAACTGAGGCACCTCACCTGACTCGTCGTGAGCAGCAAGTTGCGGAACTCGTTGCGCGGGGCCTGACCAATCGCGCTATCGCGGAACATCTCGTGATCTCGCTTCGTACGGCTCAGGGTCATGTGGAGCATGTGCTGACCAAATTGGGTTTCACCTCCAGAGCGCAGATCGCGGCGTGGTTCGTGTCGACCGAGCAGGAGACCGACTCCCGAGGCTGAGATCGCGGGCAGTGGTGAGCGCTTCTCGGGTGCAGTTCGCGGGGGTAGCGTTGGTTTTGGAGTGGAATCGCAGAAAGCGAGTCGGTCGATGGCATCCGCTGTGCGTGCAGAAGCCGATCATCGGGTTGTCGGTAACTTGCCGTTGGAGTTGACGAGTTTTGTCGGTCGGCGGCGTGAGTTGGCCGATGCCAGAAGATTGTTCGAGTCGTCCCGTTTGTTGACGCTGACCGGCGTCGGGGGCGTGGGCAAGACACGTCTCGCGATTCGGCTTGCGGGTGCGCTGCAGCGGGTGTTCAGCGACGGTACCTGGTTGGTGGAGTTGGGGGAGTTGTCGGATCCGGATCTGCTCGCGGATTATGTCGCCGTGACTTTGGGGGTGCGGCCGGTTTTGTCGTCTGATCCGCTGCGCGCTTTGATCGAATTTTGCGCCGATCGGAGTCTGCTGTTGGTGTTCGACAACTGTGAACACCTGGTGGATTCGGTTGCCCGGCTTGCCGGGGCGATCTTGCGTCGGTGTGCTGGTGTGAAGATTCTGGCGACGTCGCGAGAGTCTCTGGGTGTGGGCGGTGAGGTGGTGATGCGGGTTCCTTCTCTCACTACGCCGGAACTGCGGGGGCCGCGCGCTTTCGATGGGCTGGCTCGGTACGAGTCTGTTTTGTTGTTCGCAGAAAGAGCTGCGACTGTGGTGCCGGGTTTCGTGTTGACCGAAGGGAACCGGAATGCCGTTGCCCGTATCTGCCACGATCTGGACGGATTGCCGTTGCCGATCGAGTTGGCTGCTGCTCGGCTGCGATCTATGTCGGCGGAGCAGATCATGTATCGGCTTTCTGATCGTTACAGCCTTTTGACTTCCGGTGGGCGTGATGTTCCCAGTCGTCAGCAGACCCTGCGATTGTCGATCGATTGGAGTTACGACTTGTGCTCACCGCGTGAACAACGGTTGTGGGCGAGACTGTCGGTGTTCTCGGGTGGGTTCGATCTCGATGCTGCCGAGGGTGTTTGCGGGCAGGATTCGAGTTCGACGGAAGTGCTCGATCTCGTCACTGCGCTGGTCGAGAAGTCCATCCTCATTCGTGAGGAGATCGACGGCTCAGTCAGATACCACCTTCTCGATCTCCTCCGGGAGTACGGACGAGAGAAGGCCGAGTTCTCGAACGACTACGTGGAACTTCGATGGCGCCACCGTGATTGGTTCGAAGCGCTGGTCGTTCGTGCGGAAGCCGAGTGGATCAGCGACCAGCAAGCTGCGTGGATCGCAAGGCTGGGTCGTGAACTGCACAACGTCTACGACGCGCTGGAGTTTTCGATCTCGACGCCGGGTCAGACGCGATCAGCGACGCGAATGGTCGCGGCGCTGTACCGATTCTGGGTTCTCGGCGGTCGGATCGCTTCGGCGCGGCACTGGGCGGATCGAACCCTGAGAGCTTCCGATGGGGAGCCGGACACTTATCGCGTGGAAATTCTGTGTATCGACGCCGTAGCGCATGGGATGCAGGGTGACCTCGTCCGGGCGCGCGGACAGGTAGAGGAGAGTTGGCGCCTTGCCGAGGTCGTGGGAGATGTACGCTCTCGAGGCTTGGCTGGATGGGCGGACGGATATGTCGACACGTTCAACGGCGAATTCGACACTGCCGCCAGGAAGTTGGAGGCTGCCGTATCGCTTTTCCAATCAGCTGAGAATCTAGAGCACAAAGTGGCCGGCTTGATTACCCTCGGGCTCGCTTGCATCTTTACCGGCGCGCTGGAGCGATCGGTGGAGTGTTTCGACGAGTCCCTTGCCATCACCGGACCGCCGCACGAAGTGATGTATCAGGCGTCGGCGCTTAGCAATCTAGGGCTTGTGGACTGGTTTCGAGGTGACCTCGAGCGCGCACGTGACCATTTGGCGCGAAGTCTGCGGGCCACGGCCGCTTCAATGAACTCGGCGTGGTGTATCGAACAGTTGGCGTGGATTGCTGCAGCGCAACGTGATTGGAAGCAATCGGCGGTTCTACTCGGCGCTGCGGCGATGTACTGGCAGAAGGTCGGGAGTCGGCTCGCGGGGCTTCCGATCTTGTCACCCCACCATGACAAGGCGGCAAACGATGCTCAAAAGGCATTGGGTAAGGGTGCTTTCGACAAGCAGTTTCACCGGGGAATTGTGATGACCGAGGGTGAAGCTGTCGCGTACGCGCTCGACGAGCATCACAGAGTCCCGGACACATCGTCGACCGAGGCGATTCGACTTACTCGTCGTGAACTGCAGGTTGCGGAACTGGTTGCGCAGGGCCTGACCAATCGCGCTGTCGCAGAGCATTTCGTCATTTCGCCGCGGACAGCACAGGGGCACGTGGAGCACGTGCTGACGAAATTGGGTTTCACCTCCAGAGCGCAGATCGCGGCGTGGGTGGTATCGACTGCGCAGGAGCGTGACTCGCGCGAGGTCAATGGTTCAGCAGATCGGAGCTGAAGTCCGATTGCAGTTCTCCCCGATCGTCGCCGCACAGGCAGAACACCGGGTACCGCTTACCTAGTTCTCGCCGTTGAAACAATACTCGCAGCGGTCCGGACGCATCCGCGCGCGGGGATTCCGTGAGCAACGTGTACAGCCACGGCCCCTCGTCCAATTCGACGATGGCGAGAACGGTCGTGGGGTCGCCGTGAACCGTTCGCCAGGACACGACAGTGCCGTCTCCGCAACACCGCGTTACGTCCAACCGCGCTCCGCGACACCTGGTGCAGACCGCGCTCGCGGGGGAGAGGATGGCATCACATTCCGCGCATTGGGGGAGTGTCAAGCATTCGGATCGTGATGAACGGCCCGAATATCGTTGCGATACAAGACTTTTTGTCAAGTTGACGTGATACATGTCAGTAGCGCCGGGCGAGATAGTATGGCATCGAGTCCACGGGTGCGCGTTTGACCGACTCCCCGGACGTCGGGGCGTGAAGGACCTCACCGCCTCCGGCATAGATCCCCACATGTTCCCCGCCGTAGTCCAGGACTACGTCACCTGGCTGGAGATCGTCCCGGGAAATCGGAGCTCCGCCGACCGCCTGGTCGTAGGTAGTTCGCGGAATTGAAACGCCCGCTTGTGCATAGGCCCATTGAACGAGGCCGGAGCAGTCGAACGAGTCCGGTCCGGTCGCGCCCCAGACGTACGGTGCGCCGATCTTGGACTCTGCGGCTGCCAATGCGCGGCCTCCATCCGAGGAATCGAAAGCTGACACTTTCGCCGGATTCGTGACGACGGAAACTCCGGCGGTGTTCCAGTCCGGAAGCAAGGGGGCCTGAGCGTTCGCGGTGTCGATACTGACGGCAAGGGTTGTCAGTGAAAGAGCGCCGATGACAAGCGCCCTTCCGAGTGCGTTCTTCGTCGTGCTGGGGCTGGTGAATCGGTGGTGCGACATTTCTCGTGTTGCCTTCGCGTCGGTGCGTCCCGAAGCAGGTATCCGGCTGGGCGTGATCGGGCTTCGGCTTGTGACACACAGCCTGGTTTCGCCTCGACGTGTTCGCGCCGGTCAGTTGGACGGGATGCATACCTGTTTTCGAGTGGCGTGTCGGCAATCGTGACGTCTCGCGAAGTGGCAGAAGAAAGAAGTAGGTACCGATGCAGGTACTACGGTCGTCGCCGCGCCGGTGCGTGCGCGGCAACATCGAGTTCGATACTTCACCCGGAGAAAAACCTCACCTGAACTGGGATTTGATCATGATTGTCTCCGCAAGTCGAACCGATGCATTCATCGAGTGGCGCACCGCCGTGGTCGATTCTCGACCTGTCGACTTCGGCGTCGGTGGGCACGGCGAGACAGTGCTGTTTCTGCACGGTTGGGGGTTGTCCCCTCGCGCCTATGGATCTGCGCTTGCTGCCGTCGTTCACCGGGGATCCAGGGTGATTGCGCCTGCGCTTCCGAGACTTGGCGGTACGGCTGAACTAGACCGAGCCGATCGCAACTTCGAAGGTTATGCGGCGTGGGTGACGCGGTTTCTCGACGCGGCCGGAGTTACCGGTCCGGTGACCGTCGTCGGGCATTCGTTCGGCGGCGGTGTAGCGACAGCAGTGGCGCGGGACTTCCCCACGCGAGTCTCGCGCTTGGTTCTGGCGAACTCGGTTGGTGGTGGCGTGTGGTCGAGTGCTGGTGGTCAGAAGCGCCCGATTCGCGAACGTCCGTGGTGGAACTGGTGTGTGTCGGCGATGGTCGAGGCTGTCGAGTCGGTACACGCTCGCAGAATCCCACAGTTTCGACTCGACGAGTTCGCGTTCAACGCGCTTCGCAACGCCCGTGGAGTGTGGCAAACGGGCAACCTCGCGCGGACTGCGGATCTCATCGATGCACTCGAAGAGATCGCAGTCCGCGCGATGCCTGTTGTCGTGTAGTGGGGAGCTGATGATCATGTGATTCCGCGAACGAGTTTTCATGCTGTCTGCGCCGCCTTGGGTGATCCCGAGGTTCGCGAGGTTCCGGGCAATCACAATTGGCTTATCGACGATGCGGAGTTGTTCGGCCAGGTGTTGACGGAATCACTGGCCGGACGAGCTGTCAGTGCACCTGTTCTGTCTCCTTCGTTCGCGTTCTGTTCGACCACGCGGATTGCGCAGTGACCAGGCAGCCGGCGATCAGGGTGATGATCGCGATGACGCGCACGGCGCTGTCCGCGCCGGTGGTGAAGGCACTCAGGACGGCGTCGTGAGCGAGGGGAGTGTCGGCCATCTCGAGTCCGTCTGCGACCGTGCGTGGCGCGGCGCCGTCTCCGTCGCGCATCGAGTCGGGCAATGCGCTGATGAAACGGCTGGTCAAGATGGTGCCGATGACGGCGACGCCCAAGGCGCTGCCGAATTCTCGTGCCGTCGCCTGCAGTCCTGAACCGACGCCTGCCTGTTCGAGGGGCAGCGAGTCCGCGATGTCGTGAGTCAATACGGGGAGCGCGGCTGCCGCGCCGATGCCGATGACGACGAGCCACAACGCGTAGGCGAAATAGGGAGTGTGGGCTGTGCTGGTCGACAGCCCGAACATGCCGACCCCGATGAACGCGAATGCTGCCGCCACGGTGATGGTGGAACCCAGACGAGCCGAGATCAGCGGCACGAAGCGAGCACCGAACAGCAGTGGAATGGTCAGCGGTATCACCGCCAGGCCGGTGGTGAGAACGCTGAAACCCTTGGCATACTGCAGAAATGATGCGTTGACGTAGAACAGTGCGAACAGGCCGAAGAACGCGACGGTCATTCCCAGGCATCCCGCGCGCAGCAGAGGAAGGCGGAACAACCGCGGATCCAGCAAGGGTTGCTCGACGCGGAGCTCGACGATGATCCATGCCGCATAAAGCGCCGCCGACGCGACGAATGCTGAGATCACCGTGACACTGCCCCAACCACTTTCGGGTCCTTCGATGACGCCGACCAGCAACCCGAACGTCGCCGCCGTCAGCAACACGGTTCCGACGGGGTCGAGACCGCGGTGATTTCGAGGGGTGCGAGGAGCGAGATAGGCGACTGCGGCAGCACCTGCCAACGCGATGGGTACGACGGCGACGAACAACCAGCGCCAGGACCCGGTCTGCAGAAGCGCGCCACCACCGACATTCCCTGCCACGCCGCCGAATCCGGTCGACGATGCCCAAATGGCAATTGCGCGAGGACGCTTCTGTGGGGGAGTCGCGTGCATGAGGATTGCGAGGCTGTTCGACAGAACACAGGCGGCTCCGACTCCGGTGACGCAGCGGCCGATCAGCATCACCGCCACTGTGGGGGAACTCGCGGACACGGCGGCGCCTGCTGCGAAGAGGATCAACCCGATGGTCAGCACCCCTTTGCGTCCGAAGCGATCACCGAGTGCCCCGCAGGGGATCACCAGACAGGCGAAGACCGTGACGTAGGAATCGACGATCCATAGAAGCTGCGTCGAGGAAGGATGCAGAGAACCGGACGTCAGGAGCGGAACTGCCAGGTTGATGGCAGCGACGAACGCAATAACGAGGACGGTGACCGCGCACAACGTTGCGAGCACCAATCCTTGTCGCGCGTCCGAGTTCGCCCGACCCTCCGTCGGTATCGAAGTATTTGTGGACAAGACGCACCTCTTTGCAAAAATTTGTTCTATTGCGGGAGTTGTTGATCGACAGCCAATTCGGCTACTGAAACGACAGTAGGGATCTCGGTAACGTGCGTCTACTGCAAAGATTGCAGTAGATAGTTGCGTATGATGCAACTATGGCGATGGATATGGACCTCAATCTTTTGAGAGTGTTCGACGCTCTGGTGGCGGAGGGCAGTGTCACCGGCGCGGCCGAGCGATTGAACTTGTCGATACCGGCAACCAGTAGGGCTTTGGGGCGTCTCCGGCGTGCGATGGGTGACCCGATCTTTGTTCGTGCCGGGCGTGGGTTGGTACCGACGCCCTTTGCGTTGCGTGCAGCACCTCAGGTCCGATCGCTCCTGGAAGGGGCGCAAGGCCTGTTGATCGACCGCAAGAACTTCGAACCAGCAGAGCTCGAGCGGACTTTCGTGATCCGAATCAACGAGGGCACGGCGGCCAGCCTCACCCCGGCTCTGGTCAGGCGTTTCGCGGCGGAAGCGCCGAACGCTGTAATCCGTTGTATCGGAGAGGGAAACGAGGACGTCGACTCGCTGCGGAACGGTTCGATCGATCTCGATATCGGCGCTGATCCGTTGCCGTCCTCTGATGTGTGCAGTGAGATTCTCTACCGAGAGGGTCATGTGGGCTTGGTATCGAAGTCGTCGCCGTTGGCCCGCACGGCTCAGCCGACACTCGCGCAGTTGTGTGAGCATCCACATGTCTCGACATCCAGACGTGGCCGGACACACGGACCGATCGACGACGCGTTGTCCGCAGTCGGAATGCGCCGGCGGGTGATCGCGGTGGTTGCCTCGCCCGTTGCGGCGGCGCTCATGGCGGCCGACAGCGATCTCGTTGCACTGGTGCCGGAAAGGCTTGCCCGATACTTTGCCGCTCGCCTCGATGTCGCCTGGTTTGCGGTGCCGACCGAACTACCGGCCGTCACCATCCACCAACAGTGGCACGGTCGGCTGGACCACGATCCAGCACACAAATGGCTGCGCGAACAAGTACGTGAGGCAAGCGTCTAGCTGGATTCGGCAGATGTTCTGTACTCTCGCAGTCATGCAACAGCGGAGCACGGGAACGGTGACACGGTCACTGTTGCTGCTTCTGCTGCCGTTCATCGCTCTTCTCGCCGTGCCTCCGCTTGGATCGTCGGGTAGCGCCGCGGTGCTGGGAACTGCGATTGCCGTCTTCGTGGTCGCAGCCCTCGCAACGTCGTCGAAGTACGAACTTCTGCAGCTGTGCGCGGTTTCGGCCACTGGCCCCTCTGATGACGAACGCTGCCTGCGTGGCGCTTTCCGCAGGCAGAGCAGCCCGGACGCGCCCGGCCGTCCACAGCCTCGAGCTCCGGGAATCGGTCTGTAGATCGGCCGTCGGCGGGAGTGAACTCGTCGTAGGTCGGTCAGACGTCTTGCGTCCACGACCATTCCCGCGCTCTCATCTCTCTGAGCGTGCCTCTCGGTGAGGTTCATTCGTCATGCTCGATTTTGTCTACTACCCCGTGTCCGGAATCCTCTGGTTCTGGCACAAGGTCTTTTCACTGATCTCCGGATCACCCGACAACGGCGTCGTATGGGCGTTGTCGGTCGTATTTCTGGTCTTCACGCTCAAGGCTTTGCTGTTCAAACCCTTCGTCAAGCAGGTCCGCACCCAACTGGTGATGCAGAAGCTGCAACCTCAGATCAATGCGTTGCAGAAGAAGTATTCGGGTGACCGGCAGAAACTCACTGTCGAGATGGCCAAGCTGCAGAAGGAACACAACTACAGTCCGTTGCTCGGCTGTCTGCCGATGCTCGTTCAGGCACCGGTGTTCATCGGCCTTTATCACGTCCTGCGATCCTTCAATCGGACTGGAGCGGCATCGCACGTCCCGTTTCTGAGCCCGACCGAACCGATGTCGGTGGCGGACAACGCGAATACGGCCAACTACTTCTTCAGTGCCTCGGACGTGCAGTCGTTTCTCGACGCCAAACTGTTCGGCGCGCCGTTGTCCGCCATGATTTCGAGTCCGGCAGCGCAACTGGAAGCGTTCGGCGACGTCAGCCGTATCTCCATCATTCTGGTTGCCGTACCGCTGATGATCTTCGCCGCCGTCGCTACACATTTCACGTCGCGGGCGTCCATCGCGCGCCAAGTGGACACCGGAACCGTCAACCCTCAAACAGCGATCATGAACAAGCTCGCATTGTGGGTGTTTCCGGTGGGTGTGATCGCTTTCGGTGCTTTCGCGCCCGTGGCGATCCTGCTGTATTTCGTGAGTAACAACTGCTGGACGCTGGGACAACAGCATTTGGTCTACGGCCGGATCGCGGCGGAGCAGAAGGAAGCTGAATCGTCGCCGACACCCGGAGTGACTGCGCCCCCGTCGCCCAGGGTGGCTGCAGCACCGCCGCTGCCGGGTGCAAAGCCGATCCGTGCCAAACGCAAGCGATGACAGAAAATCGACCCCTCCCTACCGGCGGGTAAGGCACGTACGCTGGAATACATGACCAAATGGACCGCAGAAGACGTAGTCGATCAGACCGGCCGCACATTTGTCGTCACGGGGGCGAACAGCGGACTGGGTGAGGTAGTCGCACGGGCGCTTGGCAAAGCCGGGGCCGACGTCGTCCTCGCCTGTCGTGACACCACGAAGGCCGACGCCGTGGCCGCCGAGATCGGACCCAACGCGGTTGTCCGCAAATTGGACCTCTCGGATCTGTCGTCGGTACGAGCCTTTGCCGACGCAACGGAGAAGGTCGACGTCCTGGTGAACAACGCCGGCGTGATGGCGGTTCCGTTTCGCCGGACTGTCGATGGATTCGAAATGCAGATCGGCACAAACCATCTCGGGCACTTCGCATTGACCGGATTGCTGAAGGACAAGCTCACCGACCGTGTCGTGACGATGTCCAGTGCCCTGCATCAGCTCGGAACTGTCGATCTGGACGATCTCAATTTCGAGCGTCGGAAGTACAACCGCTGGTTGGCCTACGGGCAGTCCAAGCTTGCCAATTTGTTGTTCACGTACGAACTTCAACGCAGGCTTGCGGCCTCGGGATCTTCGCTCAAAGCGCTTGCTTCGCATCCGGGATACGCGTCGACGAACCTGCAGGGGCACACCGAGTCGATCCAGGACAAGCTGATGGGAATCGGCAATTCGATCTTCGCGCAGTCTGCGGAGATGGGTGCCCTTCCCGAACTGTGGGCGGCAACCGCACCGGATGCCTTCGGCGGCAGTTACATCGGACCGGACGGTCCGTTCGAGCAGCGAGGTTATCCGAAGGTCGTGGGGTCGAACAAGAAGTCACACGATTCGAAGACAGCCTCGGGCTTGTGGACGCTGTCGGAGAAGTTGACCGGAGTCTCGTTCGGGATCTGATTCAGATATGAAGGTGGCCGCGAACTTCGAGAAGTTCGCGGCCACCTTCATATTCGTTCGAGCCAGATGTTGTTCGGGTTACAGCGTGACAACCATCTTGCCGGTGTTCGCACCGCGCATCAGGTCGATGAACGCTTGCGGTGCATTCTCCAGGCCTTCGACGATGGTCTCGTCCCACTGAATCTTGTTGTCGGCGAGCCACCCTGCCATGTGAGTGCGGAATTCGCCACCGAGGTGACGGTAGCCGCCCACGAGGAATCCGCGCAGTGTGAGCTGCTTGCCGATCACCAGTGCCAGGTTGTGGGGAGCGGTGGGCTTCTCGGTGGTGTTGTACTGAGCGATGGCTCCGCACAGGGCAATCCGGCCACCCTGGTTCATGGCATCGATGGCGGCTTCGAGATGCTCGCCACCGACGTTGTCGAAGTACACGTCGATGCCCTCAGGGGCGGCAGCGGCGAGCAGTTCGGTGATCGGGCCGTCGTGGTAGTCGAATGCCGCATCGAATCCGAGTTCGAGAAGTCGGGCAACCTTCGCCGGTGAACCGGCGCTACCGATTACTCGCTTCGCTCCGAGCAACTTGGCGATCTGACCGACGAGCGATCCGACGGCACCGGCTGCGCCGGAGACGAACACGGTATCGCCTTCCTTGAACTCCGCAACCGCGGTGAGGCCGGCATACGCGGTGAGGCCAGTCATGCCGAGGGCACCCAGGTAGGCCGTCGCCGGCGCGATGGACGTGTCGGCCGGAGTCACTGCGGATCCGTCGAGGATGGCGTATTCACGCCAGCCGAGGCCGTGGACGACAACGTCGCCCACAGCGCGATCAGCCGACTTGGATTCGACGACCTCGCCGACAGCACCACCGTCGAGCGGCGCACCGACCTGGAACGGCGGAAGGTAGGACTTCACGTCGTTCATTCGGCCGCGCATGTACGGGTCGACGGAGATGGCGATATTGCGGACCAGGATCTGGCCGTCTTCGAGTTCGGGGAGTTCTACTTCGGCGGTGGCGAAGTTCTCCGAGGTGGGCCAACCGTTCGGGCGTGAAGCGAGACGGATTTCCCGGCTGACAGTGGTGGTGCTCATTCGTCGTCCTTACTTACTTCGAGGGTGACCTCGATGTTGCCGCGAGTTGCATTGGAGTACGGGCACACCTGGTGCGCCTTCTCCGTCAGCTCGACGGCCTGATCATGGGGCAGATGGGGGAGTGAAACCTCCAGCGTCACAGCGAGTCCGAAGCCTCCTGCGCCGTTGGGGCCGATGCCGACCCGCGCACCGACTGCGGAATCAGCCACGTTGGCCTTCTCGGCGCGGGCGACCATCTGCAGAGCGGAGTGGAAGCATGCTGCGTATCCGGCGGCAAAGAGCTGCTCGGGGTTGGTGCCTTCGCCACTGCCACCCATTTCCTTGGGAATGGCAAGGCCGAGATCGAGGCGTCCGTCCGAGGTGCGAGCGTGACCGTTGCGGCCTTCGCCGGTGGCAAGTGCTTCTGCGGTGTAGACGATGTTCATGACTTCTTCTTTCCGTCGGAGTGGGCGTTGGATGCTTGAAGTGACTCACCGAGACGAGTGAGAACGTCTCGGAGTTCAGTGAGTTCGTCGTTACTCAGACCAGTGGCGCCTGCGAGCTTGGCCGGGATGTCCTCGGCCTTGCTACGCAAGGTGGAACCCGCCTCGGTCAGGTGAATCTCGACGCGACGCTCGTCCGTGGTGAGGCGTCGGCGCTCGATGAATCCCAGACCCTCCAGCCTCTTGAGCAGCGGCGACAGAGTTCCGGTATCGAGATCGAGTGCCTCACAGATCTCACGCACGCCCCGGCCGTCTCGTTCCCAGAGTGTCAACAGGACGAGGTACTGGGGATACGTGATTCCCAGGTCGTCGAGCATTGCCCGGTACGCGGCCGTAGTGGCCCGCGACGCCGAATAGAGGGCGAAGCAGACCTGGTGTTCGAGAGCGAGTGGGTTGGTCACGAGAACAACTGTAGCGCACAGTTAAGTTGTGCACAACAAAGAAGTGTCAAATAGATCTGCGGATGCACAGCCGTCTGGTTACGGCGTCGACAGAATCTCGGATACGCACCCGAGGAAGGTGAACACTGCCTGGGCCGCGGGTGCTGGAAATCGGGTGCGCACTGCCAGCCCGTCGTGGGTGCGTGAGAACCAGAACTGAACGTCGTCGGCGCTCGACACGCGACTGAGTTGCTGCGGATTGATCGGCGCAGGTTGTGAGTCGCCGGGCCGTGATTCGCGGGGGCGAGATCCACCGGGCATGGTCCGGTAGTCGGCGTAGGACACCGAGAAGATGTCTCGGCGAGTGGGCGAAACCTCGGGTCCCAAGCTCCTCAACACTTGTCTCGACGACACGGACGACAGTGAAAGTGCTTCGTGGAAAGCGAGATTGACTGCCCGAGCAGTGCTGTGAAGATCATCCATGCTCGTCACGGTCATGGGTGCATTGGCCACCAGCCAGCCGAAGGTGTGGTTGTGCCGCGGTTCCCGACGCGTGTGAACAGGGAATAGAAGGCGTGTGTCTCGCTTTTCGGTCAATTGTGTTGTGGCCAAACCGATCGACGCAAGAATCGCACCGAACGACGAGTGTCGATGATCGGCGCAGTTCTGGTCGAACAGCTCTGCTTCGTCGGCGTCGAGGAGCATTCGGGTGTCTGTGCCCTGGGGTGACATGGTCCCGGCGGGCAGTCCCAGATCTACGGGAAAATGGGGAGTGTCACCCCCACATGATCGAAGGAAAGACCGCCACCCTGCAATGCGGTGGTCGCCGGGCTCTGGATCCGCGGTTGCCGATTCACGGAAGCAGTAGTTGAGGAAACTCCCGGGCTCGGGCAAGAGATCCGACGCGATCGGATTACGGTCCGCCCGCGTGTATTCACGATACAGAGTGCTGATCTCGGTAATTGCGATGCTCATGGACCAGCCGTCGCAGATGGCATGGTCGAATCCGCAGATCACTGTCGACTGGTCCTCGCGGGTGATGGCCCCGAGAAAGTAGGCGGGAAACGCAAAAGGATTGCACCATCGATCCAAGCGCTCGCCCAAGAGTTCTCGCACCTGTTCCGGCGTTCGCGCATCCGCCACTGTTTCCTCACGGAGGCGCAGATCGACGACATCGGCGACGTCGACGAACAGCGCCGAGGATTCATCCGCTTCTTCGGCCTGGGAGAACGAGCACGACAGGGCGTCGTGACGGGACGTCCATTCCTCGAAGCTGGCCCGGAGTGCGTCCGTGTCGATCGGGCCGGGAACGTCGAAAGTGGCAGCGAGCCAAGTCGTATCGCCGCGGCTCCCGGGAAGATGCAGCTGCTGATTCGAGGTCGGAGGAACCGGATACGTCGATCCGGTGGAGATTTCGCTCGGCGTCCACTGCAGGATGCGGCCCGGCCGTGCCTCGAACCTGTCGAGAAAGGTGATGTGCATCAGGCGGTCTCCACTTCCTGACGTGCATCCGCCTGACGAACGACACAGTAGTCGCCGGTATCGGCGACCGTTCTCAGGACGTTGCGGAGGTGTCGAAGGTACCGATCCACCGATGTGTGCGCTTGCTCGGTATCGGGGAAACTGACCATCACGTACGTACGGTCTTCCTTCCGGTTGATCCACATCGACAGATCACCCGTCGTTCCTGGCCCACCGAGTGCGCGCGCTTCGAGTTCGTCGTGGTGCTCGGCACCTGGAATCAGGCGCATGTCGATGTACGACACCATCGGCGGGACCGAGGTTCCGCCGATGTCGGATCCGGTCAACTTCGACACCTGGGCGATCACCGAGTGAATGGACACGTCCGCGAGTCCCTTCACTGCTGCGCGAGCAGCGTGGGCATGGGGGAGTGCATCGGTGAAGGTGGTGACACCACTCAGCGTGAACGAGACCGGGACGAGATTGATGAACCAGCCTTGAGAAAACAGGTATCTCGGATCGGAACGAGTACCGACTGCGTTGAGCGCGAAGTAGTTCGCTCTGTCAGCAACTTCGATCTCGGTGAGGGCGAGGGCTGCGAAGATCCCCGTGGAGAATCCGACGCCATTGGACTTGCACAGCGCTGCGAACGCGGCTGACTCGTCGCTGTCGAGAACGTCGATATGTGTGCGGGTCGACCGGGTCTGTTCGCCCTGCGCGACGCCGAGGTCGAGGGGGAACGTCGGGAGTTGTCCGGCGTTGGCGGCGAGAATCGAAATCCATTGCTGCACAGGTTCTGCGGCTAGGTCGAGGTTCTTCGCCGCTGCCCGTTCTTCGCCGCTGTACTCGACGTAGCTGCCGGGAGAGGGAAGTTGAGCGTCGATGCCGGCGCTTTCGGCGATGTACAGCGCACGAAGTTCTTCGACGCCCAGCATCAGCGACAGGCCGTCGGTGTGCGAGTGATCGACGCCGTAGTAGATGGTGAAACCGGCGCCGGTGCCGTGCTCGACGGCGCCACTGGTGAACGAAGGCCATTGCAGTGGGCTGGTATCGCCTGCGAAACTTCGGCTGACATGCTCGCGAACCGCATCGGTCGTGTTCAGGGAACCGACGCTGTGCGGCGCGAGTTCGATCGTCGATTCATCCACCACATGACGGTCGATGACCCCGCTGCCGCCAGGATCTTCGGATGGTCTCACCTCGAACCAACTGTGAAGTGTGTTGTGCCGCAAGACAAACGCCTGGACAGCCCGACGCAGTGCCTCCCGATCGAGATCACCGGGCAGAGTGAACGTGAATCCGATCCACGGTGACCAGTCGACGCCTTGTGCGCGCTTGTGATCGGCGGTACGAATGTGTCCCTCTTGGAGGAACGAGAGAGGTTGGTCGCTCAGTGGTGCTCGAGATGCTGCCGTCAGGGACTGCTCAGTAGGCCTGAACTCGGTGAGCGTCCCGGCTTTCGGTGCCCAGAGATCGATGGGTGTCATTTCCATGAGAGTTCTCCTCGATCGGTGCAGCGGTATTGATCGGTACAGCGGTGTTGGTCGGTACAGCGGTGTTGGTCGGAGGTGAGCATGTGTCGGTCGAGAAGGCAAAGTCCTCCATTTCGCGGCGTAGGAGTCCCGCGAACTGATGGATGTGGCGGCTTGTGCGCGCGTTGCCTGGGTGGCGTATGGCCAGATTGAGCCCTTCGGGAGTCCGTGTGAGCCAGATGTAGACGTCGGTTCCCGAATGATCGCGACTACGAAGGCCTCTGGTCTGCCAGCTCGTCCATTGCTCGGCACCAGGAACGTGACGAACGTCCATGTACGAGAGCACGAACGGCAGGTGCTGCGGGGAGTCGATCAGCTCGCACACTTTCGAATACGGCAGGGCCGCTGCGGGGCGGACGCGTCGCATCTCCGTGCCGGCAACCTTGGCCAGATCGCTCACGCTTGCTGCGGGGGCAATCGGAATCCTCACCGGCACAACACCGATGAACCATCCCAGCGATGCGGCCCATCGAAGCTCCGAACGGGTGTGTTGCGGCACCACGACGCGGAATTCGTCTGCACCGGTGAGATCACCGGTCACCTTGGCCGCGCACGCGAGTATCGCGGCCAGGAATCCTTGGTTGCTGCGCTTGCTCGCTTCTGCCAGGCGTTCGGCTCCCCGGGCGCTCAGAAGCCAGGCGGACAGGCTCTGCTGAGGGACTCGGCGTCCGGCGACCGGTTCGGGCAGCGCTGGAAAGAGCGGAGCCTCGCCCTGCGCGTAGAACTCGCGCCACGTCTGCACCGCCGGGTGAGAGCAGTCCGCGTGTCCCACGAGATCTCGTTCCCTGGTGCCGAAGTCGATGTAGCTTCCGGTCTCCGGCGGCGAGGGAGGGCTTCCCTCGCTCGACGAACGGTAGATCGTCTGCAGTTCGTGCGCGGTCAACGCCACCGAATATCCGTCCAGCAGAGCATGATCAGCGGCAAAGACCACGGTGAAATGGTTGGGACCTTCAATCGTCGCGAACTGGTACGCAGGCCACACAAGTGGATCGGTCGACCGGTCGAGCAGTTGCTGCAGATGCGTGAAGACGGACATCGAGGACGCAAGATGTCCGACTTCGTTACCCAGAATTCGGACGTCCCCGGGACCCGCGGTGCGTCGGACTATCGCTTCGCCCTCCATGGCGACTCGTGTCCGGAGCACTTCGTGGCGATCGATCCAGTGATCGAGAGTGGCCGCCCAGATCCTTCGGTCGAGTCGGTCGTGGATACGAAACGAGGTACCCAGCCACGACGGAGTGCATCCGTCGTTGTGATGGTGCGCCTGCCGTTTCGCCTGCTCGGCATGTTTCAAGTGTGCTTCGTGTATGTAGCTGGCGGGACGCTGGTCGACAGGCCACAGCTCGGGCGGATTCACTGCGGCAGGAGTCCACTCGGTGACGGTCCCAGGAGGTAGGGGATAGTCGGCAAGTTCCGTGAATTCCATTGGGAAACCTGATCTCTCGAGATGGCGAAAGGTGGGGATCGTGAACGGGGCGGATGTTTGTAACCGAGAGTGACAGATGATTAGTCAAGGCAAGTAGAACGCGACCCGAGGCTCCGCGCAACTGCTTCGGTGTGGGATGTGACGAGGAACATTCTGCTCGTTATTTCGGACAATTCGAATACTGGACATCCGGTTTACGACCCTGGTCACCTGTCAGTTGATCGATCAATCACTCTGGGGTGAAACAAATTTCAACAGACCGTTGTGAACTCCGTCGGACGGCGAAGAATGTGCGCATGCGAATGTCGGAATATGTTTGTGTGTAGCAATTTTCGTAAGGGTTTGACTGTATCTCTTTTAATTGCAACAGGGTTCGTGTACAGCCGTCGTGCCCGTTCGGCGCGCGGATTGTTCACCGAGTATTGACATGCTCGGCATCTGCCGGTCGTATGCAGACGGTATTTGTAAGCGATGACTGATCCGATGGAATACGACCTGGTTGTGATCGGCTCCGGCCCGGGTGGTCAGAAGGCTGCCATCGCGGCGGCCAAGCTGGGTAAACGGGTAGCGATGGTCGAGAAGGGCAACATGCTCGGGGGAGTGTGCGTCAACACCGGCACCATTCCGTCGAAGACGTTGCGCGAGGCGGTTCTCTACCTCACCGGGATGAACCAACGCGAACTGTACGGCGCGAGTTACCGCGTCAAGGAGAACATCACTCCGGCCGACCTGCTGGCGCGAACCCAGCATGTCATCACCAAAGAAATCGAAGTCGTGCGATCTCAGCTCCTGCGTAACCGCGTCGAATTGTTGGTAGGGGTCGGCTCGTTCGTCGACGAGCACACCATCCTCGTCGAGGACGCCTCGCGCGGAGACAAGATGACGATCACGGCGAAATTCGTTGTGATCGCGACCGGAACGTTGCCTGCCCGCCCGGCGGGGGTGTCCTTCGACAGTCACCGGGTGCTCGACTCCGACGGAATCCTCGATCTGACCTCCATCCCGACCACCATGGTCGTGGTGGGCGCGGGAGTGATCGGTATCGAGTACGCGTCGATGTTCGCGGCACTCGGCACCAAGGTCACCGTCGTCGAGAAGAGAACGTCGATGCTGGACTTCTGTGACCCCGAGGTCATCGAATCGCTTCGGTTCCATTTACGCGATCTGGCGGTCACTTTCCGATTCGGTGAAGAAGTGACGGCCGTCGACGTCGGAGCGAACGGAACGCTTACGACGCTGCGCAGCGGCAAGCAGATTCCCGCCGAGACCGTGATGTACTCGGCGGGACGGCAAGGCCTCACGGCGCCACTCGCGCTGGAGAACGCCGGGCTCGAAGCCGACGAACGTGGCCGTATCTACGTCGACGACAATTTTCGCACCAAGGTCGAACACATCTACGCCGTCGGTGACGTCATCGGCTTCCCGGCGTTGGCGGCGACGTCGATGGATCAAGGTCGACTCGCGGCCTACCACGCCTTCGACGAACCAGGCGCGAAGCTGATGGATCTGCAGCCGATCGGCATCTACTCGATTCCCGAGGTGTCGTACGTAGGCGCCACCGAGGTCGATCTGACCAAGGAATCGGTGCCGTACGAGGTCGGGGTTTCCCGATACCGTGAACTCGCGCGCGGGCAGATCGCAGGCGACACCTACGGGATGCTCAAGATCCTGGTGTCGACGGATGACCTGAAACTGCTCGGCGTTCATATCTTCGGCTCGGGTGCAACGGATCTCGTGCATATCGGCCAAGCGGTGATGGGGTGCGGCGGGACCGTCGAATACCTTGTCGACGCCGTCTTCAACTATCCGACACTGTCCGAGGCGTACAAGGTGGCGGCGCTCGACGTCATGAACAAGATCAGGGCTCTCAAGCAATTCCACTAGGGGTCGGGTGTCCCCAGGTACCGGTCAGGGTCGGTCGGTGTACTTCTCGGGTAGCACTTGTTCGAATACCTGAGGGTGATGTCAGGCCTGGGAAAATAGGGCAGGGTCTACCTCTATGACCATTGCCCATGAACTTCGTGTGGAATTTCGATGCTGATCGGACTGATTGCCGCGATCGTGGCGTGCGTCGGATACGGCGTGGCGTCGGTGTTGCAGGCGTACGGCGCGCGCAAGTCGGCAGCGGCCGCCGAGCAGCGAGGCGAGGCCGGACACGTGACGGCGACGGGTGGCCCGACCTTGCGTTCGACGTTCGCCGCAGCGCTGACGGCGTCGTTCATCCTGGGCACCGTGCTCGATGCGGTCGGATTCGCCGGTAGTGCCATCTCCGCGCGGCTCATTCCACTGTTCTTGTCGCAGACAGTGGTCAGTGCCAATCTCGTCATCACGGCAGTGCTGGGGACCGTGGTCCTGGGCATCCAGTTGCATCGTCGCGACTGGTTCGCGATCGCCGCGGTGATCGGATCGCTCCTGCTGCTCGGTTTGTCTTCGGGTCACGCGGGCGGCGGGAGTTCCAACGACGTCGTCCACTGGGGTGTCCTGGTGGGCTCGGCGTTGATCTTGTCGATCGGTATCGGTTTGATCCGATGGTTGGGCTCACGCGCGGCAGTTGTCGCCGGGTTGATCTCGGGTGTGTTGTTCGGCTGTCTGGCCATTGCCGTACGCGTGGTCTACGGAATCGATCCGTTCGAAATCGGCACGATGCTCCGCGATCCGGCCGGCTGGGCAATCCTCGTCTCGGGCCTGGGCGGTTTCTATCTGCACACGGTGGCGTTGCAACTGGGATCCGTCAACGGAGCGACAGCGGCACTGGTTGTCGGCGAGACGGTCGTTCCGGGAATCGTCGGCGTCGTGGTGCTCGGCGACGCGTCGAGACCTGGCCTGGAATGGCTTGCCATCGTCGGATTCGTCGGAGCGATCGCGGGCGCCGTCGCCGTGGCCGTCTTCGGCGCGGCGAGCCACGAGGGGAAACCTGCCGAAGAAGTGACCGTCTGATGCGATAGCGAATGCGGTGCTGTTCGATCGGTCGAGCGGTAACGGAAACCGCATTTTCACAGATAGTTCTAATGCGCGACCGATGCCTCGCATACGTTGTGCGGTCACAGGCGCCGGGTCGTAGACCGGAGGAAAGTAATGAGCAGCTTGGATATTCAACGTTGGTCGAACGACTTCACGGCGCTGACCAAAGTCATTTCGGAAGGCATCGAGCAGTTTGTTCTCCGGTTCATTTCCAGCTGAAGTGATCTGAGCTCGCTGCCTGGCAAGGAGTTATTGATCTCCACCGCGGTTCGGAGGCCGAATCATGATGAAGCAGAGGTTCTTACGGGGTCTGGGGGGCCTGGGCGGGGGGCGAGCAGGTAGGAGAACACGTACGTAACTGCGGCGATGACCGCCAGTACGATCAAGGACGTCGGGAACCCTGCGGCATCTCGCACCGGGGCACCTGAAGCGGTGACGGCCGCCATGAACACTCCGATTACCAACAATGTCACCGCCAAGGCCGAGCACGCAGCGAACCGATGCTTCCAGCAGCAGACTGTGCGCGCCGGCCATGTGTGGCTTGTTCTCAGGGCGCAGCGCCCGCCTGCAACAGCGCTCGAGCCAACAATCAGCCCGACCAGCGCTCCGATGAAAGCGGGTATGAACAGTCCTACCCAGGACCAGGCTCCATCGCCGACTATCGGGATCATCACGGCGACACCTGTGACCGCGCCTGTGAGCGCAGCCAGACTCAGTTCCTTGTCGACCCAGCTCATGGAACAACTAGAACACAGGCGCGATCCCGAGGCTGTGGAGTATTTCGGATTCAGGGGCTGAAGAACTCGAGTCGACGGTGCAGCCGTGCGATCGACGGGTCCCCGATCGTGTGCCTGCCGTCGGTACGAGCTTGGCTCGGAGTCATCCCGTAGAAGTCTTTGAACGCGCGCGCCAATTGGGATTTCGAGGTGAAGCCACATCGCAGGGCCAACGCGTCGATCGTTTCGTTCGGCATCTCGGCTCTGGTCAACTCGCGGTAGACGAGTTCGAGACGCTTGCGCCGTATGACAAGAGCGATTCCGCCGTCGGATGCGAATGCGCGGTAGAGCTGTGCTCGGGAGACCGACAATGCTGCGCACATGCTCGTCGGGCCGAGCCAGGTCTCCGAGAGATGCTCGGCGATGTAGGCGTACGCACGATCGCGGAGCGAGTGATCGAGCCGCGGCGACAGATCAGGTTCGGCGATACCCAAACTGACACGCAGGAGGGAAGCGACGACGTCCTCGTAGCCGGCCGCAGCATCGGGATCGAGATGCGGTAGCGCGAGTACGACCGATTGCATGCACTGAGCGAGCACGACGGCAGGAACTCCGCGCAGTACCGTCCCGTGTAGAGAACGACCCTTCGACTCCGCTTCGACGAGGGAGCGCGGCGCCAGGAGTGTGATGGTGCGTCCGGTCGCCTCGGTTTCGACGTCAGCAGTCCAGGTTCGCCCGAGGTCGAAGAACGCGATGTCCCCAGGGCGGGCGACAAAATCCACTCCGTCGGCGTCACCACTGACCTGTCCACCGAGGACGACCTGGATCATGTACTGATCGTCGAGTCCGCTCTCGGCGATCACAACTTTGCTGCGGTTGTACTTCTGCGCGTTGAAGGTCGTTTCACCGATCAGCGAGGTCCCGATAGGCAGGGCGGAGATCGAGCCTTGGAGGGGCGTGTCGGCGCCTATCGGCTCGGTGACGAAGAACGGACGCGTGACGACACGCCAGAAGTCGTTGGCGTCCGCAGGGTCCACCGATCGAGTCGACACGCGAATGCGGGCGGAATTCATCGGCACGCGGGCATGATATGTCAGATCCCGCAGGTCGCAGTCACTCTCCCGCAAATAAACGTCAATAGTGACCGAGCCCACATAATGAGACAAATCGGGCGTATTTGTGAGACGGCCAGTGCTCGCGTGTCGCGGTGATTCTGTCTATGTTGTTCGTTATGGGTGGACAGGTTGGGAGTTCGATGCTCGAACGAAATCTCGAGTTCGGCGGGGATCGACTGCTCGTTTGTCGGCCATCATGACATCCACTTCGAATCGGTCGCAGCTATCTCGAGCAAAGCGAAATCCTCGAGGACGGGGCACGCTGCAAAGACGGCTCGCCGGGCGTGGAGCCACGGCGATTCGTCCTCGTCTGCTCGGGTTGATGGAACGCTCAGCGGGCTTGACGGTCATCGATTCGCCGCGTGGGTTCGGGAAGACGGACCTCGCCGCGTTGTGGCTCACGACTCTCGGGCACATGCCCATCAGACCAGTTGTCTGGGTGCCGGCGCCATCGAATCGGATGACCCCCCTCGAGTACTGGAACACTGCGCTCGCAGTGATTCAAGATTCTCTGGAATCACTCGAGGCCCCGCCACGAATGCGCGAGGATCCGGTGGGGGCAATCGAATCACTACTCGACTCGTCGCCCACTCCATTCGTGTTGGTGTTCAACCGCATCGACCTGGTTGAGGGTGACGAGGTGGGACGCCGAATCGTGGATCTGATCGTGCGGCTTCCCGGATTGAAAGTAATCGTCACGCTGCAGGATCGGTCTGCGACGGACTTACTCGAGGACGTCCGCGTGGACGAGTACCTGTGCGCGAACGACCTCAGGTACACGCTCGACGAGTCCACAGTTCTGTTCGCGGAGGCAGGGATCCACCTTCCCTCGGGCATCGTCCATTCGATCTGCGAGCGTGTTGCCGGCGTTCCTGTGCTGATGAAGGTTGCTCTGAGTGCGGTTGCGGGGCTGAGTGAACCGAGTCGTGGGCGCGAACGCGTTCAGCAGCGAGTGGACCAGGCGATCCACGCGTACGTCAGTCGGACCGCTCCTCGATCGGGCAAGTCGCTCGAGTTGTTCGACTTCGCGACTACGATCGCCGCCGCCCGCACCGTCACACCAGAGATCGCTCGTGTCTTGTCCGACGATCTTGACGTGGAGGGCAAACTGGACTTGCTCGAGTCTTTCGGTCTGATCTTTCGGGACGGTCCCGAGGGAGAAGCATCCTGGTACTTTGCGCCGTCAGTTCGACTGGCATTCATGCAGATACGGACCGAACAAGGGGATGGATTCGACGATCCCTTCCAGGTTCTCGTCGATCACGCTCTCGGGACTTCGGATATAGCCGGTGCCGTTCACTACGCCTTGGACGGACGCCATTGGACCAGGGTGCTCGACATACTCGAGCGTCACTGGGCCGATCTTCTGGTCGATCACACCGGATTGGTCCGGACTGCGTTGCAATCCATACCCGGCGACGTACTCAGTTCGAACTCTTCGATTCTGGTGGGCCGTGACCTGCTCGAATCACGCCTACGGCCGCAGTTGGTCAACGGCGATTCGTTGCCGACGGAACCGGCGGAATTGCGTGCGATAGGTGGTAGTTCGCATGCGCACAGCTTGTTGAACGTCGGGACGGTCCAATCGGTTGTGCTGAGAACATCCGGTAAGTACCAACGCTCTACCGAGATCACGCGCAAGTTGGCTCACGTCGTGTACGGACTCGGTGACGAGTCGTTGGGCGCGTTGGGGTCTCAACTGCCCGCCCTGCGCCTGATCTGGGGTGTTTCGCATCAACTGACCGGTGACCTCGGTGATGCCGCGGTGGAATTGCGACTCGCCTATCAGGGTGCGATGGAACACGGTCCGGAGTTCGTCCTGCGGCACGCCGCTGGCAATGCCGCGCTCAACTCCGCGCTGATCGGGGACGTCGCGCACGCGACAGACTGGCTTCACCTCGAAAGCACACACCCGGACGTTTCGGGATGGTTGGGACCGCCCTCGCACATGGGGGGAGCGATCGCGCGGGCGCTGGTGGCGTGCGATCGCGCGGACCTGAATGCCGGCGCTGCCGCGATGGACGCGCTTGCCGAGATCACACCGCCGGGCGATCTGTGGGCGTTCGCGGCCTACACTTACACCAGATTTGCACTGCTGCAATCGGATCCGTTCTCGGGGCTGATTTCGCTCCAGCGCGCAGTGGCAACGCACGGGCACGTGAATCCGTGTGAACGATCACTCGGTGACGCACTTCTCACCGCGGCGCGTATCGATCTTCTGTTGGCGTCCGGGGAGGGTACCAAGGCGCTGGAGGAATCAGTCGCTGCGTCACATACGTTTGCTGTTGTCACGGTTTCTGTCGCTCGTGCGCATCTCCTGACGGGGGCTCCGTCACAGGCATTGGAATTGTGTCGCGAAATCGACTGGAGCGAGCAGTATCTCACGAGGTTTCGGCTCGAGTCCCTGCTGATCGAATGCGCTGCGCTGTGCGAACTGGGGAGAATCCCCGCTGCCGCCAGTCCGTGGGAGGAGGCTCGCGGACTGCTCGAAACCTCAGGTGTCCTGTCGGCGCTGGCGACCATACCGCGTGATCTGATCAGGCAACTGGAAGAGCGGGCCGAGGGCCCGAGCAGTGCCGTCGCAACCTTTCTCGAATCCGAAGTGCCGCAGATGTATCCGGCGGCTATCGTTCAAGTCCAATTGACGAAGCGGGAGATGGACGTTCTCGTGGAACTGGGTCTCGGCATTCCGATCGGCGAGATAGCGCGAAAGTTGTTCGTATCCAACAACACATTGAAGAGTCACCTGCGAGCCCTGTATCGCAAACTCGGTGCGCATTCCCGCGAAGAGGCCGTCGCGGCAGCGCACCGACACAACCTCCTCGGCAGTGGGCAGGACTGATCGACGTCAGTGCAAATTGCGCTCGGAGTAGATCTTCATCGCGTCACGGACCAGCGAAGCGGTGCCTTCTCCGTACTTGTCGTAGTTTGCAGTGAAGCGGGGATCGTCGACGTACATCTGGCCGAGTCCGGTGAAGGCGTCGGCGCTGGGAGTCCTTCCCTGCCAACCGATTTTTATCCACTCGAACTGTCTCTGGGTAATCGTCTGGACGTCGTCGCTTTCCGCGGGTAGGCCCGCTGTCAGTGCTTTTCCGAATGCCGCTGCGATGTCAGCTTGAGCTTGCAGATGTGCTTTCCGGTCCTGCTCGGACATCGACCGCCACCAGTTGTCGCCGCTGGTATAGGCGTCCTTGCCCCAACGCTCGATGACCTCGTCCTTGTATCGGGTGTGGTCGAACCCGTCGAAAACATCTTCCGGCATGAGTGATTCACCTTTCTTCGTCTTGTTCAACGTCCTGTTGACCGATTCGATCTGTCTCGAGATCCGCGTGCGCTCTTGCTCGAGGAGTTCGAGGTGCGTACGCAGCGCGGCGGCGGTGTCGCGTTCACCGGTGAGGACTTCGGCGATGGCCGGCAATCCGAGTCCGAGTTCCCGAAGCAGCAGGATGCGTTGCAGTCGCACCAGGGCGTCTTCGTCGTAGAAGCGGTAGCCGTTGGCGCCGATGCGGCTTGGTTCCAGGAGTCCGAGATCGCCGTAATGGCGCAGCGTTCTGCTGGTGGTACCGGCGGATTTGGCGAGTTCTTGGATGGACCATTCGCTCACGTGGAGTTCCTACTCTCGGATCGGTTGTGCTCATTCAGCATGCAAGTTGACGTTGCGTCAATGTCAAGAAAGTTCTCGGTGTGCATTGTCGGGAACGTTTTATGTCCGTTTCGCCGTATCGCCACGAACGGGTCTCCAACTGATTGATTCGATGACCTAGGTCACGTGATTTGGCTCACAAATTGCCAATTTGAATAGTTGAACAAGCCTCTGTTGACGCTTTCACATACCTCGACCACGATCATCTGAACAGATCGAGTTACGCGGTTGTTGAAAATGCACGGTAGTTGAAATGCACTGCAGACGGAACGGTGGTCCACGATGACTGAACTGGTGTCGGGCGTAGCCCAGGCCAAGCCCTATGACCTCGATGATCGGTACCGGTCGGGATCGGGACCGGTGTTGCTGACCGGTGTTCAGGCAATCGCACGCGGTTTCGTCGAGCAGCACGTTCGCGACATCCGGGCTGGTAAGCGTATTGCCACTTTTGTCTCCGGTTACCAGGGCAGCCCCCTCGGCGGCGTCGACAAGATGCTCCACGGCATGCCCAAGGTTCTCGCGGAACACGACATCACCTTCATCCCCGGCTTCAACGAGGAGCTCGCTGCCACCGCGGTATGGGGAAGCCAGACGGATCTCCCGGCCGGAACCGCGACCCACGACGGCGTGACCGGCGTCTGGTACGGCAAGGGCCCCGGCGTCGACCGCGCTACCGACACCATTCGCCACGCCAACATGTACGGCGTGAACCCCAAGGGCGGCGTCGTCCTGCTGGTGGGCGACGACCCGGCGTCGAAGTCCTCCACGGTTCCGGCGGTCAGCGAGCGCTCGCTTGCCGCGATGGGTGTGCCGGTTCTCTTTCCGCGCAATGCCGAAGAGATCATCACGATGGGTATGCACGCCGTTGCACTCTCGCGGGTGTCCGGTTGCGTAGTAGCGCTGAAGATCGTCGCCGACGTCGCCGACGGTGCCTGGACGATCGACGGCAGCATCGCGGACTTCGACATCGTGGTTCCGGAAGTGCAGTTCGAGGGCAAGCCCTTCGTCTACAAGCAGCGTCAGATGGCTGCGCCGCCGGACAGTGTCATCGCCGAGGCCGATCTGTACGGCCCGCGATGGGATCTTGTTCACGCGTACGGAACTGCCAACAACCTCGATGTGATCGAGGTCAACCCCTCCGGTGCGAAGATCGGTATCGCCGCCACCGGTACAACTTTCGACTCCGTCCGCCAAGCTCTGGCAGACCTCGGCGTCGATGATGCGGCGCTGCACCGCGCCGGGATCCGTCTCCTTCGCATCGGAATGTGCTACCCCGTCGTGGGCGAGAAGATCAGGGAGTTCGCCGAAGGTCTCGAGCAGATCGTCGTGGTCGAGGACAAGACCGCGTTCATCGAAGCTCAGATCCGGGAAGTCCTGTACGGCACCGACGATGCTCCTCGCATCATCGGCAAGCGTGACGGCCAGGGCCGTCTGCTCATGCCTGCCAGTGGTGAACTGACCGCAGGCCGGCTGCTCGCCCCGTTGCGGCGCGTACTGAAGCCGCACGTCGAGCTCAAGCGCACCCTCCCGGCACCGCTGTCACTGAACGTGCTCTCCGCCAAGCGAACCGCGTACTTCTGCAGTGGGTGCCCCCACAACCGTTCCACCGCTATCCCCGAGGGCTCCATCGGCGGCGGCGGAATCGGTTGCCACACACTCGTCACCATGTCCGGCCGTGAGGACAGCGCTGTCACCGGCCTGACGCAGATGGGCGGCGAGGGCAGCCAGTGGATCGGGCAGGCACCGTTCACCGACGTGCCTCACCTGTTCCAGAACATCGGCGACGGCACCTTCTTCCACTCCGGTCAGTTGGCTGTCCAGGCATGCATCGCCGCAGGCGTGAACATCACCTACAAGTTGCTCTACAACGAAGTAGTGGCGATGACCGGTGCACAGGACGCAGAAGGTGCCCTCTCCGTTGCTCAACTCAGCCACAAGCTGACCACCGAGGGCGTCAAGCAGATCATCATCTGCGCCGACGAGCCTTCGCGCCACAACAAGCGCGCCCTGGCCAAGGGCACCAAGCTCTGGCACCGCGATCGCCTCGACGAGGCTCAGAAGGAGCTTCGCGAGATCAAGGGCGTCACCGTACTGATCTACGACCAGCACTGTGCGGCCGACGCTCGTCGCCAGCGCAAGCGTGGCACGCTGCCCACTCGCAACACTCGCGTCGTCATCAACGAGGCAGTGTGCGAGGGCTGCGGTGACTGCGGTGTGAAGTCGAACTGCCTCTCGGTCCAGCCCGTGGACACCGAGTACGGTCGCAAGACGAAGATCGACCAGACGTCCTGCAACACGGACTACACCTGCATGGACGGCGATTGCCCCTCATTCGTGACCGTCGAACTGGTGCCGGGCAAGAAGGCTCCCAAGGCCGCACGTCCCGTCCCGCCCGTCGTCGCAGATCCCGATTTCGGACCGCTCACCAGCACGCAGAACGTGTTCCTCGCGGGCATCGGCGGCACCGGTATCGTGACCGTCAACCAGGTGCTCGCAACGGCGGCACTGCGCGCCGGCCTCGAGGTGGAGAGCCTTGACCAGATCGGCCTGAGCCAGAAGGCCGGACCGGTTGTCTCGCACCTGCGTTTCAGCTCCAGCGCGCTCGAGCCGTCCAACCGCCTCACCCCGGGCAGCGCGGATTGCATCGTCGCCTTCGACCTGCTGACCGCGACGGACAACAAGAACCTCGACTACGGCAACGCCGAGAAGACGGTCTCCATCGCATCGACGTCGCAGACGCCGACCGGAGACATGGTCTACGACAAGGCTGTTCGCTACCCCGAGGAGACGTCACTCCTCGCCCGTCTCGACAAGGTGTCGCGCACCCTGCGCTCGTTCGACGCACTCGCCGCGGCACAGGAGTTGTTCGGTAACACCGCAGCCGCCAACTTCCTGCTGATCGGTGCTGCCTACCAGAGCGGTGGACTTCGTCTGCCGGCCGAGGCCATCGAGGAAGCGATCGGCATCAACGGCGTTGCCGTGGACGCGAACATCGCGGCATTCCGTTGGGGCCGTGCAGCAATTGCCGACACTGCAGCGTTCTCGGCCGTCACCACGCCGGCCAAGTCCGTCCGCGAACCCGTTGTCGCACCGGCTCACATGTTCGCCGGAACCACCTTCACCGGTGAAACCCTGCGACTGGTCGAACTGCGTGCGGCACAGCTCATCGAGTTCCAGTCCGTCAAGATCGCCCAGCGCTACATCGATCAGGTTCAGGCAGTCTGGACTGCTGAACGTGCCGCAACCGAGCGGACCGATTTCAGTGAAGCGGTCGCCCGCGGCCTGTTCAAGTTCACCGCGTACAAGGACGAGTACGAAGTTGCTCGCATGCTGGTCGATCCTGCCTTCATCGAAGACGTCAAGTCGCAGGTGCCGGCCGGGGAGAACCTGACCTACAAGCTCCACCCGCCGATCCTCCGAGTGATGGGCCGCAAGAAGAAGATCGGCCTCGGGCCCAAGTCGCATGTTGCACTGAAGGTTCTGGCCAAGGGCAAGAAGCTGCGCGGTACCAAGCTCGATCCCTTCGGCTACATGCACGTCCGCAAGGTCGAGCGTGAGCTGCTCGCCGAGTACGAGGCCATGATCGCTGATCTCTCTCGTACGCTCGCAACCGACGGCTACGATCGCGCCGTCGAGATCGCGGCACTGCCGGACGTGGTTCGCGGCTACGAGGACATCAAGCTCGGCAACATCGAGCTGTACAAGACTCGCCTGCGCGAACTCGGTGTAGGTGAGTAGGAGCGTCAGCGAGTAGATCGAAGAAGACTGTGCCCCAGCGACCGTTGTCGCTGGGGCACAGTTGTATTCAGAGCTGTATCGTACGGAAACGGGTTCAGGAGGGCGGGAACTGGCCGTCGGCGACCACAGCGCTGCCGTTCCACGTGAAATTCACGATATTCGGTCCGCCTTGAGGGCAGCAGAATGCGTCGTCGTCGAGCAACCATCGGTATTGGACGGACACCGAATTCTTGTTGCTGTCGATGACGTGTGTGTACGAGTACGGCTTGCTGGTAGCCGTGCCCAGGTAAGTCCCGTCGTGGAAGAACAGGACGTGTGACTGATACGTCGCATCGCCCACGCCGTCACCATCGACCGAAACCCAGAGCAGGTCAGGACAATTACCGATCTGCTCCTCGCTCGCGGATCTCGGTATCCAGCTGCCGCCGTTGACGTCGGTTCCCAAGGTACCGATTGCGTCCGTGACGACCGGGGAGTCGACGTCGACACAGGGACCTGAAGCCGGGACGGCAGGCGTCGTCGCCGGCACGGATTCGCTTGCTGGGGTGCTCGATTGCGGCGGGGGAGAACTCGTTACCGTCGTCCCGGATTCGTTTGCCGTCGAGGTCGCCGACGCCGTTGAGCTTGACGCTGTTGAACTCGCCGCCGCCTCGGGTGTTCCTTCGGTCGACCCGCAACCGGCGATCATCAGGGCAGTGGCCGTCACCAGTGCCGAGACAGCGACGGCGGCCGAAATCGGAGCTTTCCTGCGCATGCGTCCTCCAGAGAGTGTGGGTTCACGTGTTCAAGTCCCTCCCTCGTTCTGTCGCCGGGCCGCATGCGTGCGTTATCGAACAACTGATAACGATCAGCTATCGGGCTTCGGTGTTGACGGCTTCGGCGTTTGTGGCTCGAGCGGAGTCGTATCGCACGGATCCGGCAACCACGGTCATCGCGATTTCCGTGGTCAGGAGAGAATCGACCCCTTCGGTGAACGGATCTTGTTTCAGTACGACAAAATCGGCTGCTTTTCCCCGAACCAGTTGGCCGGTCACATCTTCCCACCGGCACGAGTAGGCAGCGTCGCGGGTTGCGTGAGCCAGCGCGTCCGCGAGGGGGAGTGCGTACCCCGGCAGGTTGGGTGCCAGCGACGGATCGATTGCGGATCGACGGGTGGTGGCGATGAACATGTTCGGCAGCGGCGGGTGTGGAGCAGTCGGAGCGTCGGAACCCAGTGCGAGAACCGCTCCGGCCTCGGTGAATTCGGGCCAGGGGTACGCGCGATTCACCCGGTAGTCGCCGAGCATCGCCTGCCAGTTCTCTTGGATAGCAGGGTCAGCGTGAACCGGTTGCATCGAGGCGATGATTCCCAGGCGGGCAAGCCTTTCGACGTTGTCCCGGGTGTTGGACTCCAAGTGTTCCATTCGGTGCCTGCGGGGAATGTCTCCGTTGGCGGCGATCGCGTACTCGAGTGCCGTCAATCCGATCTCCGACGCCTCGTCGCCGATCGCGTGCATCGCGATCTGCAGGCCTGCGGCGTCAGCGGCTGTCACGACGGGGATCAAGGACTCGAGATCCCAGATGGGCTCGGCGTTGGTGCCGTCAGAGTACGGCTCTTTCATTGCGGCAGTGCAGCTGTCGATCACACCGTCGATGATGATCTTGATTCCGGCGATACGGAGCCACGGACCTTGGACGCGCTCGTGGAGTTCGATCACGTCGTGAACTTGTCGGACGTTGTCGGCCTCGTTGTCCTCGCGGGTCATCAGCCAGTGAGCCGCGACGCGCAGCGGCAATGTGCCGTCTCCTGCATCCAATGCTCTTTCCAGCGAAGCTAATTCGTCCGCGCCGAGAGCCATGTCGACCGCGCCGGTCACGCCGTCCTCGAGATAGTGGCGGAACGCGAGCGCGAGGGCGGCGTCCCGGTCCTCGTCGGATGCGAGCTCCGCCAGTTTCGGCCAGACGTAGAGCATCATGGCGGTCTCGTACAGCATTCCGGTGGCTTCTCCGGTGTCCGGATCCCGGCCGATACGACCGCCGATCGGATCGGGCGTGTGCGCGTCGATGCCGAGTTCTCGCAGTGCTGCAGTGTTCACCCAGACCGAATGTACGTCGTTGGCGTCGAGGTACACCGGGCGATCGGGCACGACGGCGTCGATCATCTCTCGCGTCGGGTGCCCTCCATCCAGCGCGGAGAACAACCAACTGCGACCCAGCAGACGTGGTGCGTCCGGGTTCGATTCCGCGAATTGCTTGATGCTGGACTGAATGTCGGCGAGATCGGTGGCATCACGCAGATCCAACTTCTGCAGCGCGAATCCCATCATGACCAAATGTGTATGGGCGTCGACGAAACCGGGTAGCACGACGGCGCCTTGGAGATCGATCACCTCGGCGTCGGGAGCCAGGATATCGGCATAGACGGTTTCGCCCACGAATCTGAGCTTGTGGTTCTCGACGACTATCGATTCGGCCCATCCGTCGTCGGCAGCCGTGAAGATCTTTCCGTTGCGGTAGTGAGTGATGCTGTCATTCATGACTTCTACGTGATCCTTACGCGATGACGGTAGTAGTGATGGCGGCGCTGTGGTGACGATACGCACCCTCGGTACGTGCGGAGAGTCGGGAAACCAAGGCGAACGGGACTAATAGAACGAAGCTGATCCCGGAGATGATGACTCCGAAGGTCGGATACCCGAGGCTGGCCGTCACCGAAGTGCCGAACAGCGGCGCGAACGCGGAGCCGATGAGGTAGGTGCCCAGTAGTGGGGCCGACCATCGGCCGGCGGCGTCGAGCGCGGCCGAGATGGCAACCAAGACGATGAACGTGGCCGCGTAGACAGTGTTCCAGGCGATGACCAGTACCAGGTAGATCGTGGGATCGGTGGTGAGGCTGGCAGACAGCTTCAGGATTGCCCCGAGTATCAGTAGCACGGAGATCGATACTGTCCGACTGACCCGAGAACCCAACGCGGTCAAAGTAACAGCCGCGAGCACGCCACCCGCCGTTGATGCGCTCAGCGCGAGACTCATTTGTTGATCCGAGAGTCCGGCGTGCTCGGAACCCATGATGCCGAGTACTGCCCACAGTGAGTCTTCGCTGATCGCCCAGACTGCAAGCATCGCGAGAAATGCGGTTCCGGCAAAAGTGAGTCGTTTCGCGCTTACCCCGGCGGGGAGAGTGGTGGTCGTCTTGGCGGACTTCGCCGTCTCCGGCGACTCTTTCACCGGGGATGACGGCAACCAGGTGACCGTTGCTGCGGTAGCCAGTGCCAGGACTGCGACGATGCCGAATGCGTTGGTCATGTGTGTGCCGAGGATGGGTATGAGAGCGAGGACGGGGTGACGACGACACGGTTCACGAGGCCGCTGATGCTTGACGCCCGGTCCGGGTTCGTGAGCGCGGCCAGTGCCGCTCCACCAACGGATGCAGATCCGCCAGCGCCGATGCCGCCGACGATGATCGCGGTACACGCGATCATCGTGGACGGTGCGATGGCCGCAACGCCGAATGCGGCTGCCATTGCCATCAGGCTGACGCGGCCGAGGAGATGACGATGCCGACCCGATGCGATACGAGTGGTGGCGAGGCAGGTGAACGCGCAGACCAGCAGCGATGCGGTCAGGACGGCACCGGCGGCGGATTCGGTGACACCGAGGTCCTCGACCATTGCCACGATCATCAGGGGGATGAGGTTCGCGGTGATGAATCCCATGACACCGATGCTGAAGACGGCAATACCGCGGTTGGCGGTGAGTGGAACCCGGTCGGACTGCGTAATCACAGAAGCGTTGATTGGCACTAGGGCAACCCCATGTCCTGAAGGGGGTGGCGGAACCGACCCCTGATGGCGTGATGCGAGTCACTTAATGAATGTGATTCGTTAAGTATGGGGATGGGCCCTGCCTCGGTCAAGAGGTATAACGAATTTGATTCGTTAATTGTATGTTTCGGGATACCGCCTCCCGCAAAGTGGCGTCGCCGGTCTGTTTCTTGTTGTGAGGCTTATGCTTCCGCAATGGCTGAGATTGCGGAACGCACCCGCTACTTCGAGCGCTACGTCACTTTCGTCGACGCGATTGTCGCCATTGCGATCACGCTGCTCGTCCTGCCGCTGGTCGAACTCACCAGTGACCACCACGGCACCACGTCGGAACTCCTGCGCGATCACGCTGCGCAGTTCTATTCGTTCGCCCTGAGCTTTCTGGTGATCTTCCGTCTCTGGTGGTCGCAGCATCGGCTGCTTCGTTTCGTGGTCGACGGAGACAAGGTGGTTGTGCGCGGGCTGGGGTTGTGGGTGATGACCATCGTGTTCTTGCCGTTCCCGACTGCGCTCGTTGCAGCGCCGTCGCAGGATCTCGGAACCAGGGCTCTCTACATCGGGACAATGGCAGCCAGTGCTGCGTGCCTGGCGGTGGTCGCGTGGGGTCTGGTTCGCAACCCTTCGTTGAGCGAAGAGAATGCGAAGCCGCATTTCACCGCTGAAATCGTCACTTTCCTGATCATGGTGGTGGCGCTGCTCGTCAGTGTGCTCGTTCCGGTGACGTCGTACTTCCCGCTGTTTCTTCTCCTGCTGTCGACGCCGATCGAGAAGCTGTGGAACCGAGTGGCGGCGAAATGGAGTCGCGGTGAAGGTGAGATGAGCTAGTCGGCGCGAGCGGTCATCGCGGATTTCTTGGCTTTGTTTCCGCAGATGTTCATCGAGCACCAGCGTCGGTTGTTGCCGCGGCTGGTGTCGACGTAGAGGCCGGTGCACCCGTCGCCCTGGCAGGCTTTGACGCGGTCGTGGTCGGGTCCACCGAGCACCGCGATCGCGTCGGCAGCCACTATCGACAAAGCGTCGCGGATCGGATTGTGTCCGGCTGATTTCCAGAGGGCCCGGCCACTCTCGAGGACGAGGTGGGCATCACCGAGTTCGGATGCGGTGTTGACGATCCCGACATCGGCGCGTGAGGCGCGGCGGTCCTCGCATACGGCGGTTCCGATGCGATGAATGGCCTCACGTAAATCCTGCGCGCCGCGGAGGTCGTCTTCTGTCGCGGTTGCTGGGGTGTCCATCAGATCGTTGGCGCGTAACCATAATTCGAGTCGCTGCGGGCTCGTGAGTCGTTCGAACCTCGAGCCGTTCCGATTGGTGAGGGTGGCGGTGAAGCGGAAGGCGAGCGTGTCGTTGTCGAGTCGAAACACGTCCCGAGCGGATTGATCAGCTCCTGCTTCGTTCACTTTCATCCTCCTTTGTAGCGAACCATCTCAACCGGTTCGACAGCAACTGTACCTGTGTGAGAGTGTTGAACCGTCTTAGATGGTTCAGCATTTTCGAGAGGGAAATCCATGACTTCTGTTTCCGTGGTCGGTTTGGGTGCGATGGGTCGTCCCATCGCTCGAAATCTGATGGGTGCAGGCTTCGACGTGACGGTGTGGAATCGCAGCCCTGAAGCGGTAGCCGAATTGGTCGCGGAAGGGGCGACCGGCGCGAAAACCGTTGCCGAGGCATTCCAGTCCGGTGTTGTGCTGTCGATGTTGGCGGATGATTCGGCCGTGTCTGCGGCCATTCTGGATCCCGCCGTACTCGCATCCGTTCCGACTGGAACCGTGCACGTCAACATGGCCACCGTCAGCGTCGGCCTTGCCAAGCGCGCCGCCGCACTGCACGCCGAGTACGGCATCGGGTACATCGCGGCGCCGGTATTCGGACGCGTTTCTGTTGCTCAGGCTGGCCAGTTGAACATCATCGCCGGCGGCGACAGTTCCCTCCTCGAGCGAGTGCAACCCTTCCTCGACGTCATCGGGTCTCGCACGTGGCCACAAGGTGAGCGTCCGGAGCAGGCCAACATCGTCAAGATCATCGGCAACTACCTCATCCTTGCCGCGATTCAATCCTTGGGTGAGGCAATCACATTGGGGGAGAGGTCAGGTGTGGACGGAAGTCAACTCGTAGAACTGCTGACCTCGACGATCTTCCCGGGGCCGGTCTACTCCAGCTACGGAAACCTCGTCGCGACGCGTCAGTACGAGCCTGCAGGATTCACCACCGCTCTGGGCCTCAAGGATTTGAGGCTTGCGCTCGACGCCGCCGACAGCGTCGATCTGGATTTGCCGTTCGGCGGCGTACTTCGAGGCGTGCTCGCTCAGGCTCTGGCGAACGGTCAGGGCGAGATGGACTGGGCGTCGATTGCAGAACTGGTCCGTTCCGGCCAGTCGGGTGAAGGCAGTCCCGAAACACCGACGAGGTGAGCGCGAACTCGGACGGGACTGCGACTTCGGCACTGGCGGAGACCGATTCCGTCCGGACGCTACCGCTGGCCGGGTTGTCGGCACTCGCAATGGCAGGCTTCATAGCGATCACAACCGAAACCATGCCGGCCGGACTACTGGTGCAGATCGGGTCAGGACTGTCCGTATCTGTCTCCGGTGCCGGGCAATTGGTCACTGCATACGCGTTGGGCTCTGTCGTCGGGGCGGTACCACTGATCGCATTGACCCGAGGATTGCGACGACGTGCTGTCCTGGTGTCGGCGACTGTTGGATTCGGTGTCTTCAATCTGGTGACAGCGCTGTCGTCGAATCTTGTTCTCACCTTGGGTGTTCGGTTTCTGGCGGGCATGGCAGCAGGTGTGGTGTGGGGGTTGCTTGCTGGGTACGCACGCAGGATGGCGCCCCCTCGTCTGCAGGGGCGGGCCGTTGCGGTTGCCTCCGTCGGACAGCCGATCGCGCTGGCAATCGGCGTTCCGATGGGTGCGTGGCTCGGGACCCTGGCCGATTGGCGCGTAGTCTTCGCCGTGATGTCGGTTGCTGCGCTACTTCTGGTCGTGTGGATACTCACGGTGATGCCGGACTTTCCCGGGCAACAAGCGGATCGGCAGCTGTCGGTGCGGAAAGTCCTGGTCCTGCCGGGCGTACGACCGATTCTGTTTGTCGCGTTCTTGTGGATCTTCGCGCACAACATCGTGTACACGTATCTGGCGGCGTTTCTGGATCGCATCGGTTTCGGCGATCGGTTGGGAATCGTTTTGTTCGTGTTCGGACTTTTCGCCTTCGTGGGCATCGGTGTGGTCGGGGTGTTTGTCGACCGGGCCCTTCGAAGTCTCACCGTGCTGAGCTTGGTGGTCTTTGCCGCAGCTTTGACGGCGTTGGGCGTCGGCGGTGACAGCTTCGCAGTGATCGCACTCAGCGTTGCGGTATGGGGCGTGGCATTCGGAGGCGCTCCCACTGTCCTTCAGACTGCGCTCGCCGACACGACGGGCGACGCTGTGGACACTGCGCAATCGGTTTTCGTGACGATCTTCAATGCGGCGATCGCAGCGGGCGGCGTCGTGGGCGGGCTGATCTTGGCGGACAGGGGTGCGGGAGCGTTGCCGTTGGTTTCGCTGGTGCTGATCGTCGTCGGTGTTCTTGTGGTCAGTATCCGACAATTCGGACATAGCTTGTGATTCACTTCACGCATGCGAAAGTCATTGTTGGTGGTTGCTCTCGTTGCTACGTGGTTTGTCGCCGGAGCGATGCCCGCGGGGGCTGCGGATGCGAACTGGTCCGGTGATTACTCGCTCAAGCGTTTCGCCGCGACCAAGACGGGCACAAGTCTGGCCGCCAGCCAGTGGGAGCCGGATTTCTCCGATACATACACGTTCGAGACGGATTGCTCGAGCGGAGTCTGTATCGCCACAGTGGTCGGCGGTCCGGCTCCCGCCAATCCGACGTTGCCGCAGCCTGCGCGATACACCTGGGACGGAACCAGTTGGGTGCACCCCTATGACTGGGAGTGGGATTGCTACCAGGGGGAAGGCGTGCCCAAGGTGTGGGCACCGGCGCACTCCGAGGCGTATTACACACCTCAGCCCGATGGCAGTCTGAAAGGTTCGTGGCGTACCGACATCGCGAGTGGTCCCTGCGAGGGATCGGTGATCATGCACGTCGAGGCGTACCCGGTCGGTCGATCTACCGGATCCTTCGGTAGTTGAGAACGATCTGTGGCCCGAAGGTGTTGAAACAAATCTGAGCCCGCGGGAATTGATCGAGCCCCATGCACGTTAATTGAGTCAGTAACGCTCAACTTTCTGCAAGGAGGCTTCGGAATGCCAGCATTCTTCGGGCCCGAGGGTCCCGGTCGCATCGATATTTCCCGGCTCATGAGCAGGGCCACCCAGCAACTCATGGCTGACGCTGCACGTGTAGCGGCTGCTCGCGGTGATTCGGATCTCGATGCACTGCACGTTCTCCGCGTCATGGCGGAGCAGGATCCGGTCCGCACGCTCATGCAGCGCGCCGGAGCCGACCCGAAATCCGTGGTCGACGCCGTCGACCTGCGGCTGCCACAAGGCCGTGAGCAGGGGGCCTACTCTGCTCCTGCGCTCAGCAGCGCCGTGAAAACCGCTCTACTCGAGGCTCATCAACTGGCCCGAGCCCTGGGATCGACGTACATCGATCCCGAACACCTCTTCATCGCATTGGCTGGTGACCCCGATCATGTTCCGGGTCGTCTGCTCGCTTCGGCCGGCATCACGCCGGAGAAGCTGCAGGCAGCGGTTCAGAATCCTGCAGCCGGTCCAGTCGAAGACGAGTCCACCACACCGACGCTCGACAAGTACGGCGTCGATCTCACCGATCGCGCACGCAACGGCGGCGTCGATCCGGTGATCGGCCGCGCCGACGAGATCGAACAGACCATCGAGATCCTCTCCCGCCGCACCAAGAACAACCCCGTCCTGGTGGGTGAGGCCGGCGTCGGCAAGACTGCCATCGTCGAAGGTCTCGCCCAGCGCATCGTCGACGGGGATGTCCCGGAATCGTTGGTGGGCAAGAGGATAGTCCAGCTCGAACTCTCGAGCATGGTCTCGGGTACTCGCTACCGCGGAGACTTCGAGGAACGGCTGACCAAGGTGATCGACGAGATCACCGCACACAAGGACGAGCTGATCGTCTTCATCGACGAGATGCACACCATCGCCGGTGCCGGAGGCGGCGCCGAAGGTGCGATGGATGCCGGAAACATCCTCAAGCCCAAGCTCGCTCGCGGTGAACTGCACATCGTCGGCGCCACCACGCTCGACGAATACCGCAAGAACATCGAGAAGGATCCCGCGCTCGAGCGGCGCTTCCAGCCCGTACAGGTCGGGGAGCCGTCGATCGAGGACGCGATCGCGATCTTGAGCGGACTGCGCAGTCGGTACGAGGATCACCACAAGGTGCACTACACCGACGAGGCGATCACCGCTGCGGTGGAGCTGTCGGCACGTTACATCGGCGACAGGTTCTTGCCGGACAAGGCAATCGACTTGATCGACCAGGCCGGCGCCAGGCTTCGGTTGAAGACGGCCACCGTGGACACCGCTGCACTGCAGCAACGTCTCGAGCAGCTCGAGAGCGACAAGGAGAAAGCCGTCGCCGATGAATTGTACGAGAAGGCGTCGACCCTGCGTGACGAGATCAACGGCGTCGCAAAGCGTCTCGAGAAGGCAGGATCCTCGGTTCCTTCCGAGGAAACTCCGGATGTGACTGCTGAACAGATCGCCCAGGTTGTCGCCCGTGCCACGGGTATTCCGGCCAGCCAGATGACTCAAGCAGAGAAAGATCGCCTGCGCCGTCTGGAAGAGGAACTGCACGGTCGTGTCATCGGGCAAGATGACGCCGTTCGCGCAATCGCGCGTGCGGTGCGTCGTAGCCGGACCGGTATGAGCGATCCGGATCGTCCCGTCGGTAGCTTCCTGTTCCTCGGACCTACCGGTGTCGGCAAGACGGAGCTCGCAAAAGCTCTGGCTGCCACACTCTTCGGTGACGAGAACAAGATGCTGCGCTTCGACATGAGTGAGTTCGGTGAGAGGCATACGGTAAGCCGATTGGTCGGTGCTCCTCCCGGATATGTCGGCTACGGCGAGGCCGGACAGCTCACGGAACAGGTGCGTCGTAACCCGTACTCGGTGATCCTGCTCGACGAGATCGAGAAGGCACACCCGGACGTGTTCAACACCTTGCTCCAGGTGCTCGATGACGGGCGTCTGACCGACGGCCAGGGTCGGACGGTGGACTTCAAGAACACCGTCGTGATCATGACCAGCAATCTCGGCTCGGACATCATTTCGAGCAAGTCCGGTGGACTGGGCTTCACCACAGGTGATGCAGAGTCGGCGGAGAAGCCACTGCGCGACCGCGTGATGGCCAGGTTGCGCGAATCGATGCGGCCGGAGTTCCTCAACCGCATCGACGAGATAGTGATCTTCCGCAAGCTCGACACCGAGCAACTGCACCGGATCACTGATCTGTTGCTCGACGACAGCCGGAAGCGGTTGCAGTCCAAGGGCATCGACATCGAGTTCACCGCCGACGCAGTGGACTGGATTGCCGAGCACGGGCATCAACCCGAGTTCGGGGCTCGCCCGTTGCGTCGTTCGATTCAGCGTGTGGTCGACGACAAGATCGCCGACATGCTGCTCGATGATCTCCTCGAAGAGGGCGGCAGCATCACCGTCGCGGTTGACGAGGGTGAGTTGGTGTTCAGCTAGGAGGGGCACAGCCCCTGTGAGCGGTTAGGGAGTCTCTGGACTCCCTAACCGCTCACAGGCGCGCAGCGCCCAAAATCTCCGCCGCCAGGGCGTCGTTGTGCCGGAAAAACCCCGCATTGGTACGGGGACGAGGGAAAGCCGCCGACCAGTTGTGGCCTGCAACCCACGGCCCGGCCGCGAAGCGGCGAGGATGAGCTGTGTTGTCCTGGTCGAGAATTCGTGAAGTACCGTCGACGGCGAGCTTCGCCGAACTGTCGACGGTCGCACGAAGTTCGACTGCCTCCCCCCGACCGTGAAGCGTCCGCAGGAGCGAGTCACCGCTCGCGCTGATGGACGCAACCGGCAAGCGTGCTTCGACGAGGGTGTTCGCGGCCACGATGTCGGTGTGCGACGCACTACGAGCGACAAAGATCCCAGCCCCCGTTACCGGGTCGATTTCGGTGGAGAACGCCGAATCCGGCCCGAGGAACTGGACGATGCCGGCCTCGTTGAGCGCGATCAACTGTTCCAGTCGCTCGGGTGGCGGACCACTGGCGATGAAGCTGAAGAACGAATGAAGCCAACCCTCGACGTCCTTGGCGACGGATTCGGCCGGGATTCTGCCGCGCCGCAGCAATTCTCCGACAGTCATGTACGTCGACAGCAGCGCTGAGAAGACAGCGGCGTCGGCGCTGAAATACGGGTCCGACCTCCGCGCGACGTCTGCCGAGATGTATTCGTTGATCCGGGATTGGACCTCGGCAAGTCCGTCGTAGCGCTCACCGCCGAGTGGGCGGTTCAGTCGCTCGAGATCGATACGGTCTTCCGGCTTCGGAACTGCGTTCTCGACCAGTTCCTGCAATCGAGACGATCCCCAAGCCAGCGAGGCGAATTCGGCGTCGAACTCCTCCCAGGTGCCCACCGTCCGATCCGGGTGCGACGCGAACAGTTCGTGATAGTGGGCGCCTGCCAATTCTTTCGACGCCAGCGGCCAGATGTCGTTTCGGAAATCCAACGGCCCGTCGCCGGGCACAAGATCAGCGGTGAAGAACCGGGGTAGCGGTGGCCGCGCGTCGGCGATCGAGTACGAAATCTTGGAGTGGTACGGCACGCCTCGACGAGATCCGGCGTACAACAGAGGTTCCCGACCCGAGGGAGTGTAAGTGAGGGTGCCGTCCTCACCGCGTTCGAAGACGCCGCCGCGGCTCTCGGCGAGGAGAACCATCCAGTCGATGAAAGCCAGCCCGAGCCCGGCGATCAGAACCGGTTCGCGTTCGGGAATGACATCGGCGTCGAGGTCGGCGGTGTATCCCGGACCTACGTAGGTCAACCCGTGCTCGGACGCGAAGCTGGTCAGCGCGGTTTCACGCGGGGCAGCCAACGCATCGGGGTGCCCTTGCGCGAGAAGGACGGCCGTCGCTTCGATGACAACTCCGTCGTCCAGATGAACCGTCTGTATCTCGCCGACGTTCACGATGTCGACCACGGATCGTCGATGAACCCGAACGTCGACGTGCGCTGGTGCAGAGTCGACCGCGGTCTGGAACACCCAGTTCAGGTATCGGCTCTGTAGTGACCTCGATGCAAACGACGACGGGGTGATCATCGGAACTTCTGCCGCGATTTCGGGAAATTCGGCAAGTTCAGTCGAGTGCTCGGCGACCCATTCCGCGAGGGTCGGACCCGGCAGCACCGGGCCGGTCACGGCGGTGGTCTCGTCGGTGAACATCGTGACGTCCGCGGTTGTCGAATTCATCCACAGAAGCGGCGCCTGGCTGCCTCGCCAAATGCGGCCGGCGCCTGCCGGATACGGGTCCACGACGTGAATGTCGATCGGTACGGGATCGGCGTTCACCGATTCGTGAGCGAGGATTCGCTCGAGTACGCCGGTCCCGCGGGGGCCACCGCCCACGATCACGACGACAGCTGCTGTCCCCACTGAGGTACGGGGTCGATCGCCTGGCACGAGTCCTCCATCGGACCTGGCAGAAAGCACCCGCACCTCAGCAGAGGGGGTTGCTGCGACGTCACGGAGCCAGGACTCTCGATCGCTCTGGATGGTTAGTCCAGCTTATCTTCGGAGAATCGTGAGGCAAGGAATTCCGGACATCAGATCAGCGTGAATCAAACAGTTGTCAATCGTTATCTTTCGGTTTGCGTTGCCGGCAGGATCCGAGCGTGAACATCCCCGAAGCCGATTCGTGATCCCCCGACGCCGGGAGCGGTGGCTGAGATGGCGATGGTGTCGCCGTCTTCGAGAAAGGTTCGAGTCTCGGAGCCCACGGTCACGGGTTCCTTGCCACCCCAGGTCAGTTCGATGAAGGCGCCGCGCTGATCCTTGTCCGGTCCGGAAATGGTTCCGGATGCAAAGAGATCGCCGGTGCTCGCTGCTGCGCCGTTGATAGTGGTGTGCGCGAGCATCTGCGCCGGCGACCAGTACATTTGGGCGTAGGGCGGCCGGGAGACGACGTGACCGTTCCAATCGACGGCCAGGTCGATGTCCAACCCCCACTTCTCCTCGCCGCGCAGGTAAGAGAGAGGTTCGGGGTCCTGCACCGGCGTATCGATTCGGGCAGCTTCGAGCGCGAGCAACGGAACAACCCACGCAGAAATGGACGTCGCGAAGCTCTTCCCGAGATTCGGGCCGAGAGGGACGTATTCCCACGCCTGGATGTCCCGGGCGGACCAGTCGTTCACGACGACGGCGCCGAAGACGTGCTCGGCAAAGTCGTCCGGGGTGATGGAATCGCCCATCTTCGAGGGAGTTCCGACGATGAAGCCCATTTCGGCCTCGATGTCGAGGCGGCGGGACGGTCCGAAATCCGGGTTCTCCTGATCGGGTGACTTGCGCTGTCCGCAGGGGCGAACGATATCGGTGCCGGAGACGACGATGGTGCTCGAGCGCCCGTGGTATCCGACCGGAAGGTGCTTCCAGTTCGGCATCAAGGGGGCAGCGTCGGGTCGGAACAGGCGTCCGAGGTTGGTCGCATGATTTTCCGACGCGTAGAAATCCACGTAGTCGGCCACCGCGATCGGTAAGTGCATTGTGACTGAGTCGACGGGAAACACTGCGTCCGAGTCTATTTCGCCGGTCACTAGATCCGTGATCCGATTACGCACCGATACCCACTGATCCCGGCCCAGCGCCATGAACGCATTCAGAGTCGGTTCGGCGAAGACGGAATCTCCCAGTGTCGCTGCGAGATCGACCACCGAGTCGGCGACCCGAACACCAACACGCGGTGATCCTCCGGCGGGGGAGAAGATGCCGTATGGCAGATTGTCGATCCCGAACAACGAGTCGGCGGGAATGTCGATGGTCGTGACGGTCATACGAGTGTTCCTTCGGTTTTGTCGGAGCGGACGATCAATCCGAGACCTTCGAGTTCGGTGAGAGGGTCCGAAATGCTACAGGTCCCGAACGAGAGGAAGCGGCGACGCACCTCGCCGGCCTCGTCCGCGGTCAGTTCGGCCAGGGCTTGCGCGATCGATTCGCCATCGCGTTGCGCCAGAGCAGCAACAACTTCCGAGCGGTCGGCGCCCCGCCTCACAGCGTTGACGGCCACCATGATGTTGAGGAAGCCGTGCTGCTCGAAACCTGTCTCCGGATCGGTATTGCGCACGCCGTGATGCAGTCCCGCGGTCGCCTTGAACGGGATGCCCGCTCGGACAACGGATATCACGGCGTCGGCGAGCTCGTCCTCGTCCGGGTACGCTTCGGCGACAATTCCTCCGGTGCGAAACTTCGCGGAATACCCGGCGGTTTCGAGCGCCGTCAGAAAGTCCACGCGTCGATCACCGCGGGGTACCTCGACAAAAATGTCCAGGTCGGGATGAGCGGCATGGACGGGAGCGAGTTCCTCGAAGGCGGCTTCGGCGTCCAACCCGTCAGGAATTCCCACTTCGACGGCGGCGACGCTGACACCGGGGATAGCGAGCGCGTTCGACAGTGCCGCCGCCGTATCGGCTGGACCGGCCGGCACAGTCAGACTCAGCGTCACCGGGTTGTCAGCTGAAACGTACGCGGCCAGTTCGCTCAATCGCGGCGCGGGAAAGACGAAGGGCCCGACCAGTGCGTCATAGTCCGCCTGCTGGTAGGCCGCGTGGGCCGGAACTGCCTCGGCGAGAGGAGCATTGCCGGGTGGGAAGAGTGCTGCGTCGTCGCACAGGCCGCGCAGGAGTGGGGAGATGATCGTCATTGCTGAGGCCCCCGCCCTGCCCAACTCCAGGCGTACGCTTCGTCTTCACAGGCCAAGGCTCCCTCACCCAATTCGAGGGGCCGGAACGTATCGACCATCACGGCCAGCTCGTCGAAGAACTCGGCGCCGATGCTTCGCTCGTACGCGCCGGGTTGTGGGCCGTGGGCGTGGCCGCCGGGATGAATCGATATCGAACCCTGCCCGATGCCGGAACCCTTGCGTGCCTCGTAGTCACCGCCGCAGTAGAACATGATCTCGTCCGAGTCGACGTTCGAGTGGTAGTACGGCACGGGGATCGACAGGGGGTGGTAGTCGACCTTGCGGGGCACGAAGTTGCAGATCACGAAGTTGTTCCCCTCGAATGCCTGGTGCGCGGGCGGCGGCTGGTGAACACGGCCCGTGATCGGCTCGTAGTCGGAGATGTTGAAGGTGTACGGGTACAGGCATCCGTCCCAACCGACGACATCGAAAGGGTGCGTGGGATAAACCATTCGGGTGCCGACGATGCCCGCCGACGTGCGGTGCTTGACCAGTACCTCGATGTCGGTGCCTTCGGCGATCATGGGCGCGGTCGGTCCGTGCAGGTCTCGTTCACAGAACGGTGCGTTCTCGAGTAGCTGGCCGAAGCGGGAAAGATAGCGCTTGGGCGGGACGATGTGACTGTTCGCTTCGATGGCGTAGGCACGAAGTGGTTTGTCACCCTTGGGGATCCATCGATGCGTTGTGGACATCGGGATCAGGACGTAGTCACCTTCACAGGCCTCGAGTGTGCCGAAGACAGTCTCGACGGTCGCCTCGCCAGATTCGATGTAGACCATCTCGTCGCCGATTGCATTGCGGTACAGGGGAGATGGCGCCGCCGCAACGACGTAGGACAGTCGCACGTCGGCATTTCCGAGGATGAGACGACGGCCGGTTACCACGTCGGTCTCGTTCCAGGTGCTTTCGGGAAACAGCGTGTGGAGTTTCAGATGGCGCAGTTTGAGGGGATGGTTGGGGGTTGTGCTCTGATCGCGCAGTTCCCAGACCGTTGCGTCGACGATGGCCGACGGGATCTCGCGGTGGTAGAGCAACGAAGAATCCGAGGAGAAACCTTCCTCTCCCATCAGTTCTTCGTAGTAGAGGTTGCCGGACTCGTCACGGTGTTGGGTGTGACGCTTCGGTGGGATGTTGCCGAGTTGTCGATAGAACGCCATGACGGGGCTCCTTCTGTGCTGTTCTGCCTGGCTCACCTCCACCAGATAGTAAATACATTAACTAAAATGATGTGATGGGCGCAACCCTTCAAGGGGGTTCGGGTCTATGTCAGTTACGTCCGCGTACGTCGAACTGGCTGCGGTTGGTGATCAGTTTGTCCAGGAGCATGACAAGAATTCGCTGTTCGGCCTCGCTCAGGACGCTGACCCAGGCGTGTTCGCGTTCGTTCTGCTCGCGAAACGCTTCGACCATGGCTTCTCGGCCTTTGTCGGTCAGGTACAGCTGGACCGAACGGCCGTCGTTCTCGGTGGGCCGACGATCGATCAATCCGTCTGCCAGCAGCGACTTGGACAGATTGGAGACCGCTGCCCTACTCATTCCGGTGAGCTCGGCGGCTGCCTTCGGCTCGATCGGACCGGCCAGCCAGGTGACGAACAACAGTCGGAAGGAGGACCATGACCAGCCTCGAGGGCGGTGGATCGACGACTCGAGATCGTACGTGACGACGTTGGAGGCTCGGTTGAGCGTCAGGAGAACCTCGGTGGCGAGCTGATCGCGAAAGCCGTGTTCGGTGGCCAGCTTTTTGTTGGCCAGTTCGATGAACGACCAGAAATTGAGTTCGCCGACGGTTGACTGGTCATCGGTTGTCCGGTCATTCATGGACTAACCCTAGCGCGATCGGCAGGTGATTAATCTATGTACTAGATTTCGGGGTTCTGATGAAACTTCGCAACCTGGCACTGCGGTCGAGGTTCTGAACTATCGTGACGCGCGTGACTGTGCGCAGCGACGAGTTTCCCCTGGATACCGACCTCATGTCGGTGGGGCAACTCGAGCGGAGACGACGATTGACCACGGCGGTGGTCGAGATGCTTGCAGAGATGCCGTCGGATCGAATCCAGATGAAAGAAGTGTCGGAGCGTTCAGGCGTGGCGCTAGGCACTCTCTATCGCTACTTTCCGACCAAACAGCAACTTCTTGCTGCGGCGATGACGGCGTGGAGCGGGCTCGAATCGGCTCGTCGTCCTGAGGAGTCGCGAACAGGCGGCGAAGAGAGCAACGCGTACGAACGGGTTCTGGCACTTCATCGCCGCGAGATGAAGGCATTCGAGCGTAGGCCTCACTTCGCTCGACTCGAGATCGAACTCCATTCGTCCTCGGATCAGTTCGTGATCGAGTCGTTGGATCAGCGCGCGGCTGCCCATCGGAGAATGCTGTTCGAATTGATGGACGGTATTCCGGCCGAGACGGCGCGGGTTGCGGCCGTGGCAATGGGCGGCACGATGTTGACGGCCCTTGCACTGTGGACCAGTGGCCGGATCGGGTTCGCAGAGGCCCAGCGGAACGTCGAAGACGTCATCGGACTGGTACTTCGCTGAACGATGTCACTCTAGAATTCAGTTCTTGTTTCTCTCGCTGTGAATGCGAATCATCGCTGCAGCTTTGTGAAAACGAAGACGAAGGGAGCGTCCTTACCTAGAATTCACTTACAAAACTGCCGGGATGTCCGATCCAAGGATCGACGTGTCCGTGAACTGTGAAAGTGAGTCGCAATGAAGCGCTCGTACCGAGCTCGCTCTCGAATCTGGATGGTTGTCCTGGCGTCGGCGACACTGGTGGTGACGGGGTGCGCCGGTAGCAGCCAAGGTACGACCACGGATGCATCGGACGTGACGGTCGGAGTTGTCGGTGACCAGAACAACGGGGGAGAGCCGCGCTCGGGTGGCACCGTGTCGTTTGCCACCTACAACGGGATCAGCAGTCTCGATCCGGCTGACCGTCAGGACGGCGGCGCTACCGGTGGTAGCGAAATGGCGGCCATCTACGACCTTCTGATGCGCTTCGATACGGCGGCGGGCGAATACGTTCCCCACTTGGCGCAGTCTTTGTCGGCCAACGGCGACAACACGGTGTGGACACTGAAATTGCGCGACGGCGTCACCTTCAGCGACGGCACTCCGATGGACAGTGCGGCAGTCCTGTGGAGTATCGATCACTATCTGCAGAAGAAGGGAACTCACGCGCTGGTGTGGAAGACCACTGTGCGCGAGACGAATTCACCGGATCCGAGTACGGTCGTCTTCACATTGGCGCAGCCGTGGGACGAGTTCCCGATCATGTTCACCACCGGTCCCGGCATGATCGTCGCGCCCTCGTCGATGGCTACCGGCACGTTCACCCCGATCGGGGCAGGTCCGTTCACCGTCGAGAAGTTCGCCTCCCAGGACGAATTGGTGCTCGCTGCCCGTCCGACGTACTGGGACGGGGCACCGTACCTCGAGAAGTTGCGCTTTCCGGCAATCGTCAACGAGAAGAGCAAACTCGAGGGATTGCACACCGACGGAATTCAGGTCGCCTATCTGAAGTCTCCCGATTTCATACACGAGGCTTTCGAAGCCGGTGATCCAGGATTTGTGTACTCGGCCAGCATGGCCGGCGTTCTGGCAATCAATCAGCGCGACGATCGGGCAGCGAAGGACGAGCGCGTGCGTAAGGCGATTGTCGCTGCGGTGGACCCGACTACGTTCAACGAGCGAGTTCAGGGCGGCTTCGGCGAACCCGGCACCGACATGTTCGCGTCGTGGTCGCAGTGGCACGGATCGGTGGCCGGGAACGGCTTCGACCCCGAGGCGGCGAAGAAGTATCTCGCCGAGGCGAAGGCCGACGGTTACGACGGAAAACTGACGTACGTCGGTATGAACGATCCGGCGACGCAGCGCAGCGCACTGACGTTTCAGTCGCTCTTGCAGGCAGTGGGTTTCACGGTCGACATCACCTACGCAACCAGCATCAACGATCTGATTTCCATGCTGTACGCGAAGCATGACTACGACGTGTCCTACTTCGCGTTCAACGTGCTGGAAGAGTCACCGTTCGTGCGTATGTACGGCAACCTGTTCAGCGAATCGCCGTCGAACATTCTCGGCTACAAGAACGCTCGGATGGACGAGTTGCTCGGCAAGTTGCAAACAGCGTCGGGCGAGGATGAGCGGCGAGCCGTCATCGACGATATTCAGACCGTGGTCAACGAGACGGCGCCGATGGCCGTGGTCAACTCCGGCAAGGTTTTCATCCCGTGGCGCGAGAACGTGCACGGAGTGATGCCGAGTGCGGACGGGATTCTGCTCTTCGGCAACACGTGGTTGAGCTGACCCCCCGTGCGCCTTTTTGGTAGTGCCCACCACCAAAAAGGCGCACCGGGGCTTCGCCCCTAAAGCTCCGCTCGTACCACCTTCGCGGCTTCGACGAGGTTACGAAGCGACGCTTCGACCTCGATCGGCCCCCGTGTCTTCAATCCGCAGTCCGGATTGACCCACAACCGCTCGACCGGAACAGCTTTGAGTGCCTCACGCAGTGATTCGGCAATTTCGTCGACGCTCGGCACCCGCGGCGAGTGGATGTCGTAAACACCGGGGCCGACGCCGAGATCGAACCCGACCGAACTGAGATCGTCGAGGACCTCCATGTGTGAGCGTGCCGCCTCGATGGACGTGACGTCCGCGTCGAGGCCGGCGATGGCGCCGATCACCGCTCCGAACTCGGAGTAGCACAGGTGCGTGTGGATCGCGGTGGAATCCGCGACGCCCGAGGTGGCCAACCGGAAGGCGCCGACCGACCAGTCCAGGTAGGCGCGCTGATCCTCGGCACGCAGTGGGAGTAGTTCTCGCAGAGCCGGTTCGTCGACCTGGATGATTCCGATTCCGGCGGCCTGCAGATCGACGGTCTCGTCTCGAATGGCCAGTGCGACTTGATTTGCCGAGTCGGCGAGGGGTTGGTCGTCGCGGACGAACGACCAGGCCAGAATGGTGACGGGTCCGGTGAGCATGCCCTTGACCGGCTTGTCGGTCAGGGACTGTGCGTACGTGATCCAGTCGACGGTCATCTGCTTCGCGCGCGAGACGTCGCCGTACAGAATCGGCGGACGCACGCAGCGGGTGCCGTACGACTGGACCCAACCGTTGGCGGTGGCGAAGAATCCGTCCAACTGCTCCGCGAAGTACTGGACCATGTCGTTGCGTTCCGGCTCACCGTGCACAAGCACGTCCAGGTCCAGCTTTTCCTGGAGCGCAACAACTTCGGCAATTTCGGCGCGCATACGGTTGACGTACTCGGCTTCGTCGATCTCGCCCTTGCGCAGCGCTGCGCGAGCGATGCGGATCTTCGAGGTTTGCGGGTACGAACCGATGGTCGTCGTGGGCAGCGGCGGCAGAGAAAGCAGCTCGTCCTGGGCAGCGCGACGTTCGGCGGCGGGCGCGCGACCGGTCGCCGAGTTCAGCACCGCGTCCAGACGGCCTCGAACACTCGCATCATTGAGTCTGCGATCGTCCTTGCGGGTCGACGCGGCCGCTCGTGCCAGAGCGAACTCGTCCTCCACCGACTCTCGGCCCTGTGTGAGAGCGGTTGCGAGAGTTACTACTTCCTTGACCTTCTCGGTGCCGAACGCGAGCCACGAGCGCAGGGCCTTGTCGACATCGGACTCAGCGTCGAGTGTGTACGGAACGTGCAGCAGGGAGCACGACGTGGAGACGGCAAGCGTGTCCACGCTGCCGAACAAGGCACCCAAAGTGCTCAGTGCCGAGTCCAGATCGGACCGCCAGATGTTTCGTCCGTCGACCACTCCGGCGACGATTAGTTTGCGGGCGAGTTCAGGTACGGAGCCGATCGAATCCTGACCGGCCACCAGGTCGACGGCAAATCCTTCGACGCCGGTGGACGCAAGCGCGGGCAACGCGTCACGCAGCGAACCGAAGTACGACGCCAACAGGATCGACGGCCGCTTAGGCAGCGCTGAAAGCTGTTCGTACGCAGCGCGTGCCGCTTCGATTTCCTCGTCGGTGCGATCGCCCACGAGGGCGGGTTCGTCGAGCTGAATCCAGCTCGCACCGGCCTTCGCGAGCCGACCGAGTAGATCCGCGTAGAGGGGGAGTAGTTCGTCGAGCCGCGAGAGCAGCGGCTCGTCTGTGCCGACAGCCTTCGAGAGCAGCAGGAAGGTGACCGGTCCGATGACGACCGGGCGGGCTGCAATGCCGTCGGAAAGTGCTTCTGCCAGTTCGGACAAGACCTTGGACGGGTCGAGTGCGAACGTGGTGGACGGTGAAATCTCCGGCACCAGGTAGTGGTAGTTGGTGTCGAACCACTTCGTCATTTCGAGTGGCGCGATGGTGTCCGTCCCACGGGCAGCGGCAAAGTAGCGGTCCAACGGATCGGCGACCGACGCGACGCGGTCGGGCAGCGCGCCGAGAAGAACTGCGGTGTCGAGCATCTGGTCGTAGAAGGAGAAGGTATTGACCGGGATGGAGTCGAGGCCCAGGTCACGGAGGTCGGCCAAGCCCTGCCGACGGAGGTCACGGGCGCCAGCCTGCAGGGCGTCGGCGTCGATGCGCCCTGCCCAGTAGCTTTCGGTTGCCCGCTTGAGTTCTCGATGAGGACCGATGCGCGGTGAGCCCAGCACGGTCGAAGTGAATGTTGTTGTCACGGAGTTTCTCCAGATTGCCAATGCATTGATGGCCACTGCCGGCAGACGGGTACACCTCACGAGACCTCGAGTTTCGGCGGACAGTACTGCCCGCACCGCACACGAGGTCCGATGGAGATCTACACGCCCATTCCACGAGGCGGTGGACCGTCGGGCACGGCGTGCCCGACACAGTCGGCAGGTCTTCGGACTCGCGGGCACTCGATCGAGTTGGATCGAACCTACTGGCCGTCGCTTCCCAGGCGGATGCCCAGTGCACATAAACGGCGGTCGTTCCTGCTTACCGCTGCGGGACAGTCCCGGATTTTCACCGGGTTCCCTCTCACTCCGACAGCTTGCGCTGACGGGGCTTCGACGCCGGGAACGGTCTTCGGGGCTCCTCATGACCGCGCCGGGCGAACCAGCTGCATCGACCAGCATAAGGCCAACCCTCCCTGAGCAGTCAAGGAGAGTCGGCGAAGGGCGCTACGCGCGTGACATGTAGGAATTCGAGTCCGGTGGTACGCGCGGAAGATTCTCGGAGGAACGTAGATTCTCCGCCATTTCGACAAGCAGATCCTGCGAAGACGGCGATAGATCGACGACGCGAGAGGTGAGGTTTCGCAGGCGCACGTTGTGCAGCTGTTCGAGGAGAGAGAGGTCCGCCTCGCCGCCCGAGATCGCGGGCGGAGTTTGATCGGACGGGGCGTAGAAGTAGTCCGGATGGACGTTGAAGAAGTGGGCGAGGGCGGCAACCACTTCGGGTGACGGGTTGGTTCGGACGCCGGTGCGCAGTTGGGACAGGTACGGCGTCGAGATGCGGCAGCCGAACTCGGTCATGCCGCGAACGACCATCGCGTTGGTGACGTGAAAGTCGGCAGTCTCGAACAGCGAGTTCAAGCGATCGTTGAACTGGTTCGACATGAGACGTCCCTTCCCCCGTTACGCACAGGCTCCGTCGATTCAATTAACTGCATCATAGCCAGTTATCGAACGATTAGCTGTTTTGGATTCTCGCGAAGGGGGTCGTTTGCAGGGAAAATCCCTAGGGTAGAAGGTCCCTACTTTGAGTGATTTGGACAAATCGCCGTCAAGAATCGAACCGCGAACTATTTGCCGGGGAAGTGGATTCCGGCCACGCGGATCAGAGCCAGCCGTTCGACTCGGCGATTCTGACGGCTTCCGCGCGCGTCGACGCACCCGTCTTACCCATTGCGGATGACAGATGATTTCGAACCGTCCCTGCGGACAAGAAGAGCGCCCCTGCGATGGCTGCCACGGGTGCGCCGTCATGAGCGGCGCGCAGTACTTGGGTCTCACGCTCCGTCAGAGGCGACTCGCCGCTGACGAGGCTGTCGGCCGCAAGGGTGGGATCGACGACGCGCAGTCCGGCGTGGACACGCCTGACTGCGTCGGCCAACTGCCTGGCGGGTGTGTCCTTGACGACGAACCCGCCGGCCCCGGCGTGCAGGGCTTTGCGAAGAAATCCGGGACGTCCGAACGTGGTGACGATCAGGACTCGGGTGTCGGGTGCTGCCTCGCGAAGGGCCGCCGTCGCGGCGATTCCGTCCATGCCGGGCATCTCGACGTCCAGAAGCGCGACATCCGGGTGGTGTTCGAGAACGGCGGCCACAACCTCGTCGCCGCGACCGACCTCGGCCACCACGGAGAGGTCGGATTCCAGATCGAGTAGTGCGGCCAACGCTCCTCGCACGAGCGCCTGGTCGTCCGCCAAGAGCAGCCGTATGGTTGCTCGATCGCCCTGGCTGTTCACTCTGTCTCCTGTTCGACTACCTGAAGTGCAAACCCCTGCGGCTGGGGATGAGTGATGATCACTCGTGCGCCCGACGCTCCGGCGCGCTCGCGCAATCCGATCAGACCGTTGCCGGAAGACGTCGACCCGGCCCCTTGCCCGTCGTCGACGACCGACGCACTATTTTCGTCGACCGTGATCCGGCAGTGGGTCGCACCGCTGTGTCGAACGACGTTGGTGACGCCCTCACGGATCGTCCATGCAAAGAGTTCGCGAAGACGCGTGGGAACCATGTCGGTACTGCTCGGCACCTCGTCCTCGATACCAGCCGCACGCAATGCCTCTCGTGCTCGGGCTATCTCGACGGGAAGAGAAATCCCACGAAATCCTTCGACGGCCGAGCGCACGTCTGCCAACGCGTCACGCGAAAGTCTTTCGAGGTCGTCGAGTTCGTTGCGCGCACGTTCGATATCGACATCGAGTAGGCGATTGGCCAGTTCGGCTTTGATCGTGATGACGGTCAGCGAGTGCCCGAGGATGTCGTGCAGATCGCGCGCCATCCTCGTGCGCTCCTCCATGATTGCCCGCTGCTCCTGCTCTTCGCGTTCATGGAGCATGGCGAAGTTGCGGCTGATCAGGGACATGATGCCCCAGGTCGCGAATGCGGCCGCGCAGACTCCGAGCGAGAGTCCGGAGTAGTTCCCCCACCCGGACGAGAGGCTGACTATCTCCACGGAGGCCGCGAACACCAAGGCGAGAATGCCGCCCGCGACGGTCGGCAGCAGCGTCACCGCTGTCACCGCGAGATACGGTGCGGCTGCCAAACCAGTCGGCCCGACGCTGACGATCATCACGGCGGCCAACGCGGTCAAGGCGGCCAAAGCCAGTGCAGCTTCGCGAATCGTCGGCCGAGTCATTGTCATTCGACGCCGCTGCTGCGTTGTGGCGAACGTGTAGAGATAGAGCGAACCGAAGGCGACCGTCGCGAGAATCCCTGTCCAGCCGCGCAGTTCGTCGCGCAGATTCCATCCCTCGATCAGCGGCCCGCCGAGAAATACCATCCAGACCGCCGCGAAGAGAACGCCGAAACGATTCCGCCGCGGGAGCGCGACGGAATCTTCTCGGTCAGTCGTTTGCGACAACTACACACGCTCCGTATCTCGTTGGAACCGCCAGATCGCTCCGCCGGCGAAGATGGCGAACCACACCAGGATATTGACGATCCAGGTCCAGTGAATGCTATTGCCCGTCAACGGTGCGTGGGCGAGGGCGTTGATGCCGAACATCGGGGTGAACTGTGCGATGGTCGCCCATACGGAACCGTCGGTGAGCGGCACGAAGAGTCCGCCGCCGAAGGCGAGCAGAGCCAGTCCCGGTCCGAGCAACTGCATGACGTTCTCACTGGGGAGTAGATACCCCATGAACAGGCCGAAGGCCGCGAAGATCGACGATCCCAACCAGGCGATCAATGCCGTTGTGAACCAGAGTGATCCGTCCATCTGCGCCGAGGTGAACGCGCCGACGACGTAGACGACAAGGATCGAGACGAGACCGAGCAGCATCGCCATGATCAGTTTGACGGCGATGTAGGCGACCGGGGTCAGGGGAGTCAGCCGAAGTTGTCGGCTCCATCCGGACGCTCGTTCGATCGAGACCATCGCTCCGCCGCTGGTGGTGGCCAGCATCGCGCCGTAGAGAGCCATGCTGATCATGATGTACGCGGCGACATTGCCGTGCCCGATCCCGTGGTCGTCGTCGCCTTGACCGAGACCGAAGACGAGGAAGAAGACAACCGGCATGACGAGCGTGAAGATCATCGTGCGCCGATTGCGGGTCAGGCGACGAAATTCCAGTCGCAGTAGCGTCGTGTTGAATCCGCCGAGAGGTACGACGGTTCGCTCGGCTCCGTAGGTGTTCGCTTCGGTTGCAGTGGTCATCACTTCTGTCCTTCGGAGTTGTTCGACGTGAGTGCGATGAATGCGTCTTCGAGGCCACGCGAGACGATTTCGAGATCGCGAGCCTGGGTATTGGTCAACAGGAACCGTGCAACGGCATCGGTGTCACCCGAGTGCACGAGCAGTGACTCACCGCGCACCTCGACGGCGTCGGAGTTCGGTATGGCTCGCAGGAGTTCGTCGGTGATGCCTGGAACAGTCGCGCGCAGGGTGCGTCCGGACGCCATCGCCTTGACCTCGGCGGTGGTCCCGTCTGCGACCACGATGCCTTGCCTGACCAGGATGATGCGGTCGGCGTAGACATCGGCCTCTTCGAGGTAGTGCGTCGCAAAAAGCACAGTGCGACCGTGATCTGCGTCGGCGCGGATGGCGGACCAAAAGTCCCGACGCCCTTCGACGTCCATGCCGGTGGTGGGCTCGTCGAGAATGAGCAATTGCGGGTTCGACAGCAACGCCATCGCAAATCGCAACCGCTGTTGTTGTCCGCCTGAGCATTTGCTGACCAGGCGATCGGAGATGTCGAGGATTCCGGCTCTCCCCAGCACTTCGTCGACCGGACGGGATTGGGCGTACAGGCTGGCGGTCAGCTGCACCGTCTCGGCAACCGTCAGCTCTTTCAGTAGTCCGCCGGTCTGCATGACTGCGGAGACGAGTCCGCGGGCGATCGCCGATCGCGGTGACATTCCGAAGACGCTCACGTCGCCCGACGTCGGCCGGGACAGGCCGAGGATCATGTCGATGGTTGTCGTCTTGCCTGCGCCGTTCGGGCCGAGGAACGCGACGATCTCGCCGGGGCGGATGCTCAGGTCGATACCCTTGACGGCGTCGACGGTTCCGAAACTCTTGCGAAGTCCGGTCAACCGGACGGCGTCGTGTGCCGATCCTTCAGTGAGTGTGTGCAGTGCCTGTGGTGAATGCCGTGCCTGTGCTGAGGTCATACATAGAATCTGCTCGCTTCGAGGTCGTAATCCCTCGTCCGTCCGTCATTCTTCTGCCATGACATTTGTCATCGGGTCGGCCGGTATCTGTTTCGGTGCAACCTGGCCGAGGCGCGCGAGGACCAACCCCGCGATGATTGCTGCGCCACCCACAGCTTGGAGTGCAGTGACGGATTCCCCGACCAGGATCCACGCGGCGAGGACCGCGCACAGCACTTCGGTCAGCGCTACGAGAGATCCGATTGTCGGCCCCAGCAGCGTGATTGCGGCGATGCCGGTGAGATAGGCAATGACAGTGCTGACCAGGACCAGGACCACCACCGGCAGCCATACGTTCACCGAATGGTCTGCCACGACGGCGTTCGAGGCCGAGAACTGGAGTGGGAGGACGCCGACGAGTCCGAGCGCGCCGATGACCATTGCACTGACCGTGAGCCCCGATGCCGCGAGCACAACAGGATGGAGATCACCGTCCGCACGTTCGGAAATGACGAAATAGACTGCAAGGCATGCCGCGGCGGCCAGTCCCCAGGCGACTCCGACGGCACTGATCTCTGCCGATCCGAAGACGTCGATCACCACGGCGGCGCCGATCATGGCAACCGCCGCACCGAGAAGCGTCTGCACGCTCGGACGCGCGCCCTTGGTTATCCACACCCACCCGATGACGATGATCGGTGCAAGGTACTCGAGAAGCAATGCGACGCCGACCGAAAGATGTTGCACGGCATTGAAGAAGCACAGTTGAACGCCCGAGATCGCGAACACCCCGTACAGCAGTACCGTTCGCGTGTGGGCGCTCACCTGTCGTAGGCGAGGCCATTGGGTGGCTACGGCGATCACCATCATCACCAGTGCGCCGCCGGCAACGCGCGCGAACACTGCGCCGCCGGGGGACCACCCCGATTCGATGAGAGACTTCGCGAACGGGCCCGAGACGCCGAACGTTGCCGCGGACAGCAGAGCGAAGATCAAGCCGTTGCGAGAGTTCACGTCGTCACCCGTCAGGAGTAAAAGCGATTACGATGCTGACATTAGGTTGATAGAGCTCAGGAGTCAAAGTGCATTTTGCTGGTGACACGGAATCGGCGCTCGTCTTCGCCGCGTCGTTGGTCAACACGGCCCGCGGCGGGGCTGAACTGCTTCCGGATCAAGGGGAGCTGACACGGTTTCTCGACGCGGATCATTGGACCGGCAGGCGGGACGGCACGCGGGAGGAATTGACGGCGGTTCGTGCGCTGCGTCCACGACTGCGAAAGTTCTGGGAAGCCGCGGGAGTGGACGACGCCGTCGAGGTGGTGAACACACTGCTGCTCGAATCGGGCGCGAGGCCGCGGCTCACCAGGCACGACGACCTCGGCTGGCATCTGCACGTCACCGCTGACGATTCGCCACTGGTGGACCGGATGGCCGCAGAAGCGGCGATGGGTGTGCTCGATCTGATCCGAACCGACGAATTCTCGCGGTTGCGATGGTGCGAGGCCCCGGACTGCGAAGCGGTCTTCGTGGATTTGTCGCGCAATCGTTCGAAGCGATACTGCGACACCGGAAACTGTGGGAACAGGGCGCACGTCGCCGCCTATCGTGCCCGTAAATCCGGGGCGTGACCAAGCGGTGTTCGGAGGGATAGAACCAGGCTGAGTGAATACCTTGTCGGGAGCCAGGATCGGTCTAGCGTTGTGAATTCGGAACAGATTTCGCGAAGCCAGGAGGATGGTCGGTGGCCGATCGTAGGCGTCCACTCAAGACGGTGACCGGTGTCAGCGGGGCGGTGAGTATCTACGACGCCGCGATCGATCCGACGACTTCGACGGTAACGTCCGCGATCGACGTCGCAAAGACGGCCGAGGCGAACAAGATCGACGGACTGTTTGCCGCCGACCTGCTGAGTTTCGGCGCGCAGGGCGCGATCGGCGCGCAGGAGCCGTTGATCTTCCTTGCCGCGCTGAGTGCGGTCACCACCCATGTGGGGCTGATCGCCACCGTCACGACGACGTTTCATCACCCTTTCAACCTGGCACGGTTGTTCGGCACCCTGGACCACGTCAGCAATGGTCGAGCCGCATGGAATGCCGTCACTTCCTCACTCGGAGAAGAGAACTACAGCGACCTGGACCTGCCGAGTCCGGAGGAGCGGTACGCCCGAGCGGCCGAATCGCTCGAGGTGGTCAACGCGCTCTTCGACAGTTGGAAGCCCGGCGCCCTGACCCGGGGAGAGGGCTCAGCGGTGCTCGATCCGTCGAGGGTGGTCCCCATCGAGCATCGAGGCAAGTACTTCACGGTGCAGGGGCCGCTGAACATCCCCTCCCTGCCGCAGCGTCGTCCGGTCCAATTCCAGGCCGGCCAATCTGCCGGAGGTATCGAACTGGGTGCTCGCTTCGCGGAGGTCGTATTCACTTCTCTCGCAACCTTCGAGGACGCGGTCACCTACACGAAGACGATCCGCGCCCGGGCGGCAGAGTTGGGGCGTGGGGACGAACTGCCACTGATTTTCAGCTCGTTCCACGCAACGTACGGCGCTACCGAAACCGAAGTCGAACGATTGGTCAGAGAAGCCGAGGAATCGACGGACTTCGACGCCGGTCGCACGAGGCTTGCCGACATGTTCGGCGGTGACGTGGATTTCTCGGAATTGCCGCTGGACCGGCCGATCCCGGAGTCGTTGTTGCCGGACCCGTCGTCGGTGAATCGACGACGGGGCCGGGTCGAGATCTTCGGCAAGCTCGCATCACAAGGAAAGACTCTGCGTGAGTTGATCATCGCGTCCAAGGACACCGGCCACTGGGCAGCGGCGGGCACCCCGGAACAGCTCGCGGACGCGATCGAGGAACGATACGACGCGGGCGTACTCGACGTCATCACGCTCGGTGACCTTGCCGATCCGCGTACACGCGATTTCGTCACGAACGGACTGCTACCGGAACTACGCAAGCGCAGAATCGTGGGAACAGATTACGTCGGGGGTACCTTCCGTGAGAACCTCGAGTTGCCACCGCTGCCACCGGTTTCCAGCACCTAGTTGTTGGAGGCGAGTGAGCGCATGAAGAACATGAGGTTGGCCGGCCGTTCCGCCAGGCGACGCATGAAGTAGCCGTACCACTGGCTGCCGTAGGGAACGTAGACCCGCAGGTGATTGCCTTCGGCTACCAATCTGCGTTGTTCGCCGTCGCGGATGCCGTAGAGCATCTGAAACTCGAAATCCTCGGCTGTCCGTTCGGTCAATGTGGCGAGTTCGAGGGCGGCGTCGATCATGGTGGGATCGTGGGAGGCGACCATCGGGTACCCGTCACCTTCCATCAAGACCTTCAGGCAACGCAGGTACGACGCGTCGACTTCGCCGGGCTTTTGGAACGCAACGTCGGCCGGTTCTTTGTATGCACCCTTGCACAACCGAATTCGTGAACCTGATCCGGAGAAGTGCCGGCAGTCGGCCTCGGTGCGGTGCAGATACGCCTGCAGGACCGTGCCGAGCGTCGGGAAGTCGCGGCGCAACTCTTCGACGATGGACAGTGTCGAGTCGGTGGTGGTGTGATCCTCCGCATCGACGGTGACCCACGCGCCCACTTCGTCTGCCGCTGTGACGATTCGGTGAGCGTTCGCCAGGGCGATCTTCTCGCCGTCACCGGGAAGTGACTGCCCTAACGCTGAGAGCTTGAGCGAAACCTCTTGGGTGTGTTGCGTCCCAGCCGCTTCGGAAAGCGTTGCGTACGAGCGGAGAAGGGAGAGATAGGCGTCGACGGTAGCTGTTGCCTGAGCTGGATCGGTAGTGTCCTCGCCGAGGTAGTCGACCGTCACGAACCGGCCACTGGTGAGGATGTCGCGTACGGCTGACACCGCTGCGGGTTCCGCGTTCCCGGCGACGAACCTGTCTACCAGCTTGCGAGTCACGGTCATCCCGGAGACTGTCTTCTCCAGCCGCGACGAGCGTGCCGCCGCGAGGAGTACCGGGCGCAGCGGGTTGCTCAGCGAGACGGCACTCATCAACGGTTCTCGCTCTCGGCTCGATCGACGTCCTGGTGGGGGTAGCGATGATCGGTGGGAGGAACGAAGGTTTCCTTGACGGTGCGTGTCGACGCCCAACGGAGCAGATTCTGCGACGAACCGGCCTTGTCGTTGGTACCGGAAGCCCGCGCACCGCCGAAGGGCTGTTGTCCGACTACCGCGCCCGTCGGCTTGTCGTTGACGTAGAAGTTTCCGGCGGCGAACCGCAGACCGTGGTGAGCTTGATCGACGGCTGCACGGTCGGTGGCGATCACGGCACCGGTCAGGGCGTACGCGGATCCGCTGTCGATACGAGCGAGGATGTCGGCGTACGCATTCGGTGCGGAGTCGTCGTAGACGTGCAGGGAGAGTATGGGGCCGAAGTACTCGGTGCTGAAGGCCTCGTCACTGGGGTCGTCACCGAGCAGGACCGTCGGCGAGATGAAGAATCCTTCGCGGTCGTCGTAGTCGCCGCCTGCTGCGATGGTGAGGCTGCCGGTCGACTTGGCTCGGTCGATCGCGGCGGCATTGCGGTCGAAGGAACGCTGGTCGATGACGGCGCCGCCGAAGTTCGTCAGGTCGGTGACGTCGCCGTACTTCAGTGACGACACTGTGTCGATGAACGTGTCGCCCATCTTGGCCCACACCGATTTCGGGACGAATGCCCGTGACGCGGCCGAGCATTTCTGTCCCTGATAGTCGAAGGCCCCGCGGATCAATGCCGTCGTGAGTACGTCGGGGTCTGCTGAACTGTGTGCGAGTACAAAATCTTTGCCGCCGGTTTCGCCGACGAGACGCGGATACGTCCGGTAGTTCGAGATGTTGGCTCCGACCTCACGCCACAAACGCTGGAACGTTGCGGTCGATCCGGTGAAGTGGATGCCCGCCAGGCGGGGGTCGGCCAGCGCGACTTCGGACACCGTGGGTCCGTCGCCGAGAACAAGATTGATCACCCCGGGCGGGAGGCCGGCGGCTTCGAGTAGTTGCATCGTGAGGTATGCCGCGACGGCCTGCGTCGGTGACGGCTTCCAGATCACGGTGTTGCCCATCAGGGCAGGTGCGGTAGGGAGATTTCCGGCGATGGCGGTGAAATTGAAGGGAGTGATCGCGTAGACAAAACCTTCGAGTGGTCGATATTCGACGCGATTCCACACTCCCGGAGCGGAAACGGGTTGGTCGGCGAGTATCTGACGAGCGAACGCGACGTTGAAACGCCAGAAATCGATCAGTTCGCACGGGGCATCGATCTCGGCCTGATATGCGGTCTTCGACTGACCGAGCATTGTTGCGGCGGCGATGGTTTCGCGCCACGGGCCGGAGAGTAGATCGGCGGCGCGGAGGAAGACCGCAGCTCGGTCGTCGAACGAGAGGTCGCGCCAGGCCGGGGCGGCGAGTGTAGCGGCGTCGATGGCATCACGAATATCCGAGTGCGTTGCGCCCGCAAACGATCCGATGACCGAGCTGTGACGGTGTGGTTGAACTACGTTCTCCCGCTTGCCCTCCGCAGTTCGGTGGACGCCCCCGATGACCTGTCGGATGTCGGTGGGTGCCTCGGCCAGTTCGGTCAGTTTGGTGCGTAGGCGTGATCGTTCCGGGCTTCCCGGCCCGTAATTGTTGACCGGCTCGTTGGAGGGGTGGGGGACATTGGTGACGGCGTCCATGACGATCCTTCGGCAGACTGATGGGTGGGGCAGTTGTCGTGTCGTCATCAGTCAAGCCGAAAGGAGTCGGCGAGTAATCCGCTGATCGGCCAAACTTCTCGGACGCTGTTTGTTCGATCGGCTGAACCATTTCCGCAGGAAAATGCACTATTCTCGAAATTAAGGCGTTGGAACGGTCCGGAAAGTGGGTGGTACGTGGCTATCCGTGAGGTCAGGCTCGACGCGGTCCTTCGGGCGCTGGGCGGATCCTTTGTCGAGCTCGTCTTCGCGCCGTCAGGTGATGACGTCTTCGTCGACTCCGTGGTGTTTGCGGAGGTCGGGGACCTCACACGCCCTGGAACCGCAGACGTCGAATCCTCTGAGCTCTGGCTCGCTGTCGGTATCGGCGCAGCAGAATTGGCAGCCTGGCTGAACCGCGTCGATCAGAAGGGATCAGCGCCTCGGGCCGTCATGTCGAAGGAGGCCTCGGACACGTCGGTGCGCGCGGCGGCACAGCGCGCCGGGATCGCCTTGATAGCAGTCCATCCGGACGCTCGTTGGGATCGATTGTTCACCACGATCCGGGGCGTGCTCGATCATTCGGTATCCCGTCAAGATTCCGAGGACGTTGTATTCGGCAGTGACACAGACTTGTTCGAGCTGGCGCAGAACGTCGCGTCACTCACGCGGGGGATGGTCAGCATCGAGGACGAGCGTTCCCACGTCATGGCTTATTCGGCATCAGGAGATGCTGCGGACGAGCTCCGCCGGCAATCGATCCTCGGCCGTGAAGGACCTCGGGAATACCTCCGGAAGCTGCAGGAGTGGGGCGTCTTCGAAAGCTTGCGGCGAAGTGACGACGTGGTCGAGGTGCCCGCGCACGAAGACCTCGCGATCAGGCGACGGTTGGTGGTTCCCATTCGCAGAATTTCCGAGAACGTCAAGGGGGAGAGCGGTTTCAGTTCTGATCTGCTCGGCACGATCTGGGTTCAGGAAGGCCCGCTTCCCATCGCCGGCGATGCCGAGAGAGTGCTCCGCGGTGCCGCGGCCATTGCAGCTCGGCTGATTTCGCGCATCCGAGACGCGCCGAGTAACGAGGCGATACAGGTTCAGCGCTTGCTCGGGGTTCGCGGCGGCGGCGTCGATGTTCCTTCTCTGGCGGCCTCGTTGTCCATCCCGATGTCCGGACCCGCGATGGTGATCGGCGTGGCGAGTGTCGGGGGCAGCGTGTTGTCGGGTTCGGGTGAGCTCGTGTCGTCGTTGCGCCTGCACGCCAGTGCCTTTCACCGTGAATCGCTGGTGAGTGCATTCGGCGCCCGGATCTATGTGCTGTTTCCGCGAACCCAATCCGTGAAATCCACAGTCTCGTGGACCCGTGAAGTTGTCGCGCGTTTGGACAAGGTGTCGCCCTCGGGTTTACGGGCCGCAGTCTCGTCGCCGGTTTCGACGCTTGCGGAGGTGGCTAGGGCTCGCGCCGAAGTGGATCGGGTCTTGGACGGAACGTCGGGGGATGTTCGTGTGACCACCCTCGCGGACTCGCGCACTCCGGTGCTGCTGGGCGAAATCATGGACGCGATTGCGGCCGACGAGCAACTGCACGATCCGAGAATCGACGCGCTCGACGTCTACGACAGGCGTAACGGGTCGAACATGCGTGAAAGTGTCTCCGTTTACCTCGCGCATTCGGGCGATGTCCGACGCGCGTCCGAGCAGCTTCGCATTCACCCGAACACACTCAGGTATCGGATCAAAAGGGTCGAGGAGATAACAGATACCGACCTGTCCGAGCCCTCGACGAGGCTGTTGATGGAGATTCAGTTGGCGGCGTCCGCTCGCGCAGTGAGTTCGCCGAACCTGTCGGACCCCAGCAGTACTCTTCGCGAATGATCGACTCAGCGAAGGTGCCAGGCGCAGCGCGCGCATATTTCGACGGCGGAGACGTCCGTGACGTGTTCACCGAAGACGCGGTGGTGCGTGACGACGGCCGGACGTATGTCGGGATCGAAGAAATCGTGGCGTGGAAGTCCGCCGTGTCGACGGTGTTCACGTTCACCCAGAAGATCGAGTCGGTCAACACCCCAGGCTCGGCCGTTGTCGTGTCGGTGAAGGTCGAGGGTGATTTTCCCGGAAGCCCCGTCCAGTTGCATCACCATTTTTCTCTCGACGGTGATCGGATTTCCGCTCTCACGGTGTGCCCCTGATGCCCACCGCTGACGAACTGCTCGGGAAATCCGTCGTCGCCGATCTGGCAGGCTGCCTCGAGCGAGCCTCCGGTCAGACACGCCTCGCCCTCGTTCGGGGTAGTACATCCGAATTCGACGGTATGAGTCTCGGCGAACGTACCCGCGTCGTGCGGGACGCGATGACTGCCGAACTGCCTCAGGATCTTCCGGCCTTCGCCGAGATCATCCGCCGTGCGCTTTCAGAGGAGACCTTCACTGGTTGGATGATCTGGCCGGTGACCGAAGCCGTCGCCGTCACGGCGACACGAAGTGGCTCCGAGTCGGACTTCGACGAGGGAATGGCTCTCCTTGCCGAGCTGACGTCGCGTCTGACGGCCGAATTCGCAATTCGCACATTTCTCGAAACGAACCTTGACCGTTCGCTGGCGATCGCACTCACCTGGACCGGCCATGAAGACGAACACGTCCGGCGCTTGGCGACCGAAGGCACTCGTACTCGTTTGCCCTGGGGAAGACGAGTGAAAGAATTGACGGCGCGTCCCGAGTCGACAATCGCCATTCTCGACGAGCTGTATCGGGATGATTCGGAATATGTACGACGCTCGGTCGCAAACCATCTCAACGATCTCAGTCGTGCTGACGCAGCGCTCGCCGTGTCGACTGCGAAGCGTTGGTTACAGACACCGGATTCCAACACACTGAAAATCGTCAAACATGCATTGCGGACGTTGATCAAGGCCGGCGACCCAGATGCTCTGTCTCTTCTGGGGTTCTCGCCGCCCACCGATGTCGTGGTCGAAGGGTTCGTCATCGACCGCGAAATAGTCGATGCGGGTGGAGAACTCACCTTCGACTTCGCCGTCACGAACAACGGCAGCGAGTCCGTCACCGTCGTGATCGATTACATCGTCCACCACGTGAAGGCCAACGGGACGACGACGCCCAAGGTCTTCAAACTGACAACACGAACGCTCGAGCCTGGGGTGCCGGCCCGCATCGCGAAGAGACATTCCTTCAAACCGATCAGTACCCGGAAGTACTACGCCGGCGACCATGCCGTCGAAGTGCAGATCAACGGTGTACGCCAGGTGCGAGGCGAATTCCGCTTGGAGGCGTGAGTGACCCCACCAGGTGTGGCGGGGTCACTCCAGTACCGATCCAATGCCCGCACGGATGTCAGCGCATGACCTGTACCTGTTCGGCGATATCAGCGGCCAGGGCCATCGCAGTCAGAGCGAGGCCGTTGTTGAGGTCGTATCGCAGTTGTCCGACATGGCCGTCCTGGACAGCGCGGACTCGTTTCCACGTCGGCGACTCGGCTTCGACGGCGTCGGGGTTCTGTAGCAGTACGAAGTCGGCCTGGTCGAAGATCGCGAGCTCCTCGAGGCTGTAGAAAGTCGAATCCTTCCGATCGGGTGCGGCATGGGCGGCGTCAGTCAAGACGTTCAGGCCGAGGTCCTGTGCAACCGACACGGCGAACGTGTTGTTCTGCAGCCAGATCTGACCGCTGTCGGCGCCGGCGATCGCAATCGACTTGCCTTCGAGGAGACCACCGATCTTGGCCCGCGCTCGAGCAAGTTCGGCGTTGTATCGGGCGATGACGCGTTCGGCGACTTCGCGGCGATCGAGCGCCGTGAGCTGCGCGGTCATGGCCTGTTTCCAAGACGAGCCCGTCGTGCCCTCGTCAACGACGAGCACCGGGGCGATGTCAGTGCCGAGCAGGCCCTTGTCCTGGTAGTAATCCCACCAGCCTTTCCCGACAACCAACAGATCGGGGTCGTAGCTCAGTATCGATTCGGCATTCGGTTCGTTGTTCGTCCCACCGAGGCGAGCTGCGCCGGCGGGTACCTGTTGCATGAGCTGAGACTTCGGATCCCAATTGGTCGCGACGATCGGGTACTCGGCCAGTAGTGCAAAATCGAGGGCGCCTCGGGCTTCGAGCACCACGACACGCTTGGGGTCCCGCGGGAGGCGGTAGGTCTGGTCCGCGACGACGATGTCGACCCACTCGTCCGAGGCTTCGATGCCGCTGGATTCGCTCGAACATGCAGACAGTGCGCCCAGTGCACCGAGCGCCGCCGCACCGGTCAGGAACCCGCGTCGTGTCAAGGAATCGATCAGACGGGCGAATTCGTCGTCCACATCTTTTGTCGACTGCAAGGGGGTTTCGGTCGCAGAAGGGGACACCGTCGGGTGGAAGGTTTCGGTCGATTCGATCACAGGCATGAGAAGGCGCAGCTCCATCTGATGTTCCGGGCATTGGCAGGTGCCTAACCAACGTATTCGAACTTCGCAGCCGGAGCCTTACTCGAAAGCGCCAACCGCTCAGCGGATTTGGCCATTCTTCACGGACTCGTGCCACGGGACTCGCCCCTCGGATTCGGCTTGTTGTGGAGGGGCGCGCCCATCTGATCCGAACTCGAGGTATGGTGACCGTCATGCAGCGCGTCTATTTCTGGTTTAGCAGGCCGGCCCCGGGTGGGCCTGCCGGCGTAACCACGCGCTGACAACCTCCACCCAAGAGCCGGACTACAGACCGGCTCGCTGGAGTTTCTCTTCATCTCTGGGGTCGGCCTGAGAACAGGAAACCGAAAACCCCATGACTGTCACCATCGACACCACTGCAGCTTCGGACAGCCTCGACGATCAGCGCACTGTGAGTATCAGTCCGCTCGTGTCACCGGCGACTGTTCGTGCTCAGCACGCTCCGGACGAGGTCGCGGCCGCAACCGTGCGCACCGGTCGGGCCGACACGATCAACATCCTCAACGGTGACGACGATCGTTTGATCGTCGTTGTCGGTCCGTGCTCCGTGCACGATCCGGAAGCGGCGATGGACTACGCCCGCCGGTTGGCCGCCAAGGCCGAAGAACTGCGGGACGATCTGCACATCGTCATGCGCGTCTACTTCGAAAAGCCGCGCACCACTCTCGGGTGGAAGGGCCTGCTCAACGACCCCCACCTCGACGGCACGTTCGACATCAACACCGGGCTCGGTATCGGCCGCAAGTTGCTTCTCGACGTGTCGAGTCTGGGCCTGCCTGTCGGCTGCGAGTTCCTTGATCCGATCATGCCGCAGTACATCGCCGACCTGGTCAGCTACGGTGCGATCGGTGCCCGGACCGCCGCCAGTCAGGTTCACCGTCAGCTGTGCAGCGCGCTGTCCATGCCCGTCGGCATCAAGAATTCCACCGAAGGTGATGTGCAGGTAGCCGTCGACGGTACCCGCGCTGCGGCGGCGAGCCATGTGTTCCCCGGAACGGATCTCGACGGCCAGGCTGCCTTGATTCGGACCGCGGGCAACCCGGACTGCCATGTGATTCTTCGTGGCGGCAGCGACGGACCGAACTACGATGCCGAGACCGTCGCGGATACCCTTGCTCGCCTGCGTAAGTCGAACCTGCCCGAGCGCGTGGTCATCGACGCGAGCCACGGTAACAGCAGCAAGGACCACGAGCGTCAGGTCGTCGTGCTGGACGACATTGCCCGACGTCTGACCGAGGGCGAGCAGGGAATCGCCGGCGTCATGTTGGAGAGTTTCATCGAGGCCGGCCGTCAGGACCTGACCTTGGGTAAGGCGGACGAGCTCACCTACGGTCAGTCGATCACCGACGCGTGCATCGACTGGTCCACCACCGCAGCGCAGTTGGACCGTCTGGCGCAGGCCGTTGCGGCTCGGAGGGGCTGACGCCCCCGTGCGCGTTTAGGGAGTGCCTGGACTCGCTAAACGCGCACAGGGCCGCTAGGCCAACACTGCTCGCGTGGCCTCGACCAGGCGCTCCAGCCAGGCGTCGGTGCCGACGGCCTGACGTAGCGGTTCGTTGGGCAATTCGATGCTGACCGGCAGTCCGGAAGGCAGGGTCGACCAGATGTCGGCCAGGGCGATGCCGCCGGTGCCGGGCACCAGACGCTCTTCGCGGGCGTGACGGATCAGTTCTGCGTCATCGGTGGGAGCGGGGGTCGAACCGTCGCACATCTGGGCGTAGTGAAGCCACTCGCGGGGGATGGACGCAAGATCCTCCAGGGTTGTCGCCGAGCGGTCGGTGTGGAGTGCGTCGACCAGGACACTACGAGCCGGACCGTCTGCCGCCGAGACGATCTCGATGGCCGCACGCGCATCGGGCACCGCAGTCCACGGCATGAATTCGAGCGAGGCGACGATGCCGTAGTTCGCGCACAGTTCAGCGAGGCGGGCATAGGAGTCCGTGAGCCGAGCGCGGTCGCGATCGTCGCCGCCCACCAGAACGGCCTTGGCTCCGAGCTGTGCACCCGCTTCGAGAAGCGGAACATAGTCGGCGGGGTCGAAGTCGGCTGCAAGGCGGATGATTTCGAGGTCGAATACCTCAACGGGTGAATCGCCTAGTCGACGCACCAATTCGTTCAACCCCTGCTTGTCCTCGTGCAGGGGGTACGCCGTAGTGCCCGGTGCCGCGGGCATCAGACGGATACCGATGGTGTCGAAGCCGTGCTTTTCGGCCAAGTCGACGTGCTGCATCGGTGCGGTATCGAGCACCGTGAGGGCTGCCAGCCCGAGTGTGAGTGTCATGCGTGCGCTCCAACTGTCTTGGCTCCGGCCAGTTCCCGACCTGCTAGATACCCGAACGTCATAGCCGGGCCGAGGTTGATGCCGCCCGACGGGTAGTGCCCGCCCATCACGCTGGCCTGATCGACGCCGACGGCGAGCAATCCCTCGATGGGGCGGTCGTTGTCATCGAGAACCTGCGACGATGAGTCGGTGACAAGCCCGGCGAAGGTACCGAAACTGCCCGGCACCACCTTCACCGCGTAGTACGGACCCTTCTGTAAAGGAGCGAGCGACGGGTTCGGCCAGGGGTTGGCGGTATCGCCGGAACCCCGGTTGAACGGTGTTGTACCGCGACCGAACTCGGGGTCTTCACCGGCCACGGCCCCGACATTGAATGCCTCGATTGTCTTCTCCAACTGCGTCGGATCAGCGCCGATCTTCTCTGCCAGTTCGCGAACGGTGCGACCACGTGTGAGGTATCCCGAGCGCAGGTACGGCTGGATCGGGATCGGCAGGGGCTTGGCCATGCCCAGCGGGAGGTAGCGCACATACTGCTGATCGGCGATCAACCACGAGCACACTTCTTCGCCCTCAGGAACCTGCTCGACCATCGCGAGTGTGTAGTCGTGGTAGCCGAGTGCCTCGTTGACAAAACGCTTGCCGTTCGCGAGAACTCCGATGACACCGGGCTTTCCGCGGTCGAGGATGTGCGGGAACACCCCTTCCTTGCCGTTGCGATAACGAACGATGGAGACGGGGCAGTACGCGACGGGGGAGGCAAGAGTGCGGTCGATGCGACCACCCACGGATTCGCCGAGGGTGATGCCGTCGCCGGTGGTTGTCTTCGGAGTGAGTGACCAGTGCTCGTTTCCGGTGGGGGTACGGGGGAACAGTTCACGTCGGCGGTCGATGTCCTGGGCGAAGCCGCCGGTGGCCAGTACGACGCCGCGCGTGGCAGTTACCGAGTACGCACCATCCGGACCTTCGAGGCGGACACCGACAACGCGACCGTCATCGTCAGTCTGCAGCGATGTTGCCGACGTTTTCACCCGAATCTCGACGCCGAGATCGAGCGCTGAGCGAAGCATCATGCCGACAAGCGCAGTGCCGTTGACGAGTTGCTGGCCACGACGCTTGGTGGCGAGATCGAACATGTGCTTTGTCACGCGAACGCCACAGTGCACAAATGCTTTCGGCGATCGAGTCGAGTGCAGGAATGCCTGCAGGTCAGGGCCGGCCATGATGCCCATTCCGAGGAATGACGTCTCGTACAACTGTCGACGGAGCAGCGCCGCGACGTCGGGTCCGAGCTTTCGCAAGCTCACCGGTTTCGGTCCGACGGAACGATGACCCGTGCCGGCTCCCGGTGTGTCGCCGTGAATGTCGGCGATCTTGGCTCCGGGAACGAACTTCAGTGCAGTCTTGCGTTCGAAGAACTCGACCATCTCCGGTGCGCCGTCGAGGAGTGCATCCACCTTGGCAGCGTCGAAGTTGTCGCCGAGTCGGTTCTCCAGATATGTCCGCGGCGCCGAACGATCCTCCACAACCCCGTCGGCGATGGCAAACATGTTGCGCGGGGTCCACATCCACCCGCCCGACCAGGCCGTTGCGCCGCCGCAGGTGTCGGCCTTCTCGACAACGAGTACCGACGCGCCGCCATGTGCTGCGGCAATTGCTGTGGAAAGCCCGCCTGCGCCGGAGCCCACGACAACTACGTCGTAGGTGAGGGGGGTACTGCTACTCATTTCTGCTCCTTGGCAGTTGTTGCGAGGGTCGGCGTCGATGTCAGATCGACAACCTTCCCGGTTCGTGACGATTCGTAGATTGCGGCGATGATGGCAAGTGACGCGCGGGCGTCTCGTCCGGTGACGGCGGGTTCGCGCCCGGTCAGGACCGCGTCGGCGAAGTCCTGAACCTGCAGGGTGTGGAAGTCGGTCAGTGCCGCATTGACCGCTCCCACATCGAGATTGGCGTCGATGTCGGCAGAGTACGGCGACTGGAACTCCACTTCGCCGGGCACGGTCCAGATTTCGTTGACACCCTCGTGCCCTTCAGGAAATTCGAGGACGCTGGCGATGGCGCCGGTGCGCCCGATCACTGTCACGCGGTTGCCCAGATTGTGATTGGCACCGGTAGTCGCGGTGACGGTGGCGGTGCCGCCCGAAGCAAAGGAAATTACAGCTGACGCACTGTCCTCGGTCTCGATGTGCTCACCGTGGGTGTGGGTGCGTATGAAGCCGCTGACCGAGACGGCCTCGCCCATGAACCAGGCCAGCATGTCGATCTGGTGCACCGCCTGCGTCATGAGCACGCCACCGCCGTCGGTGTCCCAGCGTCCGCGCCACGCGTCGGCCGAGTAGTAACTCGACGGGCGGTGCAGGATCACCGACGCCTCGCCTAGCGTGGGCAGTCCGATCCGGCCGTCGTCGATGGCGTCCCGGATCCGACGTGCAGCCGGCCAGAATCGGCGTTGGAAGAGCACTCCGAACGTGATACCGGCGCGGTCGGCGGCCTCGATCATGCGGTCGGCGGCAGCAACATCGACTGCGATGGGCTTCTCGCACAACACATGTACACCCGCTTCGGCAGCGGCCACGACTACCTCTTCATGTACCGGGTGTGGCGTGCAAACCGTACAGGCGTCGAGTCCGAGGGCGAGAAGTTGCTCCACTGAACTCACGGCTGCGGGAATGCCGTGCGCTGCCGCGAACTCCTGGGCGCGTCCGAGATCGGGATCGCAGCAGCCGATTACCTCGACGCCGGGGACTTGTTGCAGGGCTCGGGCATGGTTGCCGGCGATCTTGCCGCAGCCGACGATTCCGACTTTCAATGTCATCAGAAATGTTCCTCTGCTTCGACGTCCCGCGCCGCAGACTCGCCGCGGTCGAGACTGTTCAGTGCTTCGATGTCTTCGCCGGAGAGGGTCACGTCGAGTGCTGCCAGGTTCTCGGCCTGACGCGTCGGGTTCGCTGATCGCGCGACCGGAACCACACCCTGCGCGACGTGCCAAGCGAGGACCACTTGAGCTGGTGTGCAACCGATTCGACCGGCGATCTCGCTCACCACGGCGTTGTCGAGCACGTCACCCCGGCCGAGCGGACTCCACGACTGAGTGAAGATGCCAAGTTCGTCGTTGGCGCGGCGAACCGGGATCCGAGCGAGCGACGGGTCCATCTGAATCTGGTTGACTGCCGGTGCTTCGCCGGTTTCGGCGACGACGCGGCGCAGGTGGTGCTCGAGGAAGTTCGACACACCCACGTACCGAACCAGTCCGGCGTCGCGGCAGGCCAGCATCGCCTCGAACGACGCAACGTAACGATCGATTCGCGGGAGCGGCCAGTGGATCAGGAACAGATCGAGTTGATCCAGTCCCAGTCGTTCCAGGCTCTGCTCGAGCGCTCCGCGGATGTCACCGGAAACCTGGTCGTTTCCGCGAAGTTTGGTGGTGACGAACAGTTCTTCTCGCGGTAGAGCAGACTCCGCCAACGCTACGCCGACGGCGTCCTCGTTGCCGTAGATCGCGGCGGTGTCGATGAGGCGGTACCCGGCCTCGATGCCGGAGAGAACCGACTTCGTGGCGTCGGCACCGACCAGTGGCCAGGTTCCGAGTCCGATGGGTGGCAACGCAGTTGCCACCGGTGCGGCTGTGTGTGCGCTCATGCGTGAACCTCCTGACGGGCCGCAGCGGCGGCGGTGATGGTGACGGCAACGTCGGCTGCGGTCACGAGTGCGGCATGGATGGATCCGCCGTCACCGCTCGCGTCGCCGACGGTATGGACCCCGAGTCGTGGTGCCAGTGAACGTAGTTCGGCCAGAAGCTCCGAGCGCGGCTCGACGCCCTGTGAGATCAGCAGCTCGCCGGGGGCGTCGACTTCGCTCAGGACACCGCCTGTCGAGATCGTGACCGACTTAGCGTCGACCTTCGTGACGATCGAGCTCAGGTAGGTCGTGAGGTTCTCACTTGCGGCCAGACGCGGCAGCAGCACAATCTTGCCGCGTCGGCCGACATCGTGTGCGATGGTTTCCTGCGGCCCGATCATGACGACCTGGGTGCCCTTCTGGAGCAGATCGTCTGCGACGGCAGCAGCCTCGCGGTCGGCGCCGAAGATGGTGATTGCACTAGGGGCAGGGTCTCCGGAAACGAGGAATTCGCGGATGTCGCGAACGGTGCGGGTTGCTGCTCCGGGGAGGTCAGTCTCGGGACCGTGCCCACCGGCAGCAAGGACGATCGCGTCGAAGTCACTGTTTGCCAGCAATGCTGCGTCAGCTCTGGTCGAAGTGTGGCACTGCACTCCGAGTTCGGCCAGTTCCACGAGGTACCAGTCTACGATTCGCCCGTATTCGGGATACTCGTGCAGCTTCGATGCCAGAGCGAAGTCGCCACCGAGACTGGGGCGTTCGTCGTACAGGTCGACGCGGTGACCGGCAAGTGCCAGGTCGCGGGCAGCGGCCATTCCGGACGGACCGGCACCGATGACGGCGACCCGCACGGTGGCATCAGCCGGCTTTGTAGGCTGATCCAGTTCACGTCCGACCCACGGGTTGACGGAACAGGGAATGGGGCCGGCGGCCAGGCTGTCGATGCAGTAGTTGCAGGCGATGCACGGCCGGTACCGGCCACCGTCGACAGCGCGATTCGGAAAGTCCGGATCGGCGTGCAACGTACGGGCCATGCTGACGAAGTTCGCCTGCCCGGAATCGATGATCTGCGCGGCGATCTCCGGCGACGTGATGCGTCCGGCCACACCCACCGGGATGTCGAAGTCGCGTTGGTACTGCTCGGAGTACGGCGCGAGGAGTCCACGGGACCATTCACCGGGCTGGATGATCCACTGTCCCGCTTCGTAGTTGCCGGCCGAGACGTCGAGGAAATCGAGTCGGTCGGTGTCGATGGCGTCGATGCGAGAGCGGGTTGTCTCGGCGTCGAGTCCGCCGGCAATGCCTTCGAAGGCTGAGAATCGAAGTCCCAGAGTGATTCCCGGAGCGTGTTCGTGGACGGAGGCGATGACCTTGTTGACGAACAAGGTGGGGTCGGCCCATTCGTCGTCGCGGTGATTGTAAGCAGGGGAGAGGAACTGGTGGATCAAGTACCCGTGGCCACCGTGCAGGGAGATGACGTCGACGCCCGCCTGCTGGCAGCGCGCTGCGGCTTCACCGAAACATTCGATGATGTGCTCGATGTCGTCGGCGTCGAGTTGTTCTGGCATCTCGCCGCCGACAACCAAACACGGAATCGGTGTCGGGGCAACGGGAACAAACCCGCTGACAGAACCTTGCGCCGTACGTCCACCGTGGTTGAGTTCGACTCCGACGAGGGCGCCGTGAGCGTGGATCGCGTCGGCCATCTTCTTGATGCCGGGAATCCGTTCGTCGACGTCGACGCCCATCTGCCGGATGCGTCCCTTGCCGTCGGCACGCACGTAGCTGGCTTCGGTGAAGATCAGTGCAGCACCACCTTCGGCGCGGCGGGCGAGGTACGCGATGTACTCGTCCGTCATGGTGCCGTCGACTTCGCAGTAGTTGCGTTCCATCGGGGCGGACACGAACCGGTTCCGGAGGCGGACGCTGCCCATGTCGAGAGGTTCGGCGAAAGGCGCAGTCACCTTCATCAGTGCTCCTGGTACTTCGCGGGAAAGTAGGTGTTCGGTTGTGCTCATGCGCATGCCGTCTCGGAGAGCAGCTCGCTCAGATGGCTGCGCATGCGATCCGTATCGGCTTCGACACCGGTCAGGAGTGTGAAGGTGTCAGAGGCTTGAGCCACCAGCATCTGCCCACCGTCGAGAACCGCGCATCCGAGAGCAGCTGCAGCGTCGAGCAATTCGGTGTGCATCGGTCGATAAACGATGTCAGCGACCCACAATCCGGAATGCAACGCCGCAGGGTCGAAGGGAGTTCCGGGGTGACCCACCATGCCGATCGGAGATGCGTTGACGACGCCGTCGCACGTCGTCAGGTTGACGGCGATCTCATCGATCGCCAAAGCCGTTGTGCGCGTGCCAGGGAAGGCCGAGGCGACGCGAGAACACACATCGGCAGCGCGATCGGGATCAATATCTGCGATGCGAAGATCCGTGGTGCCGGCGGCGGCGAGTGCGTATGCCACAGCGGAACCCGCCCCTCCTGCCCCGGCAAGCACCACTCGGTCCAAGGCGGCGTCGGGCAAACCGCGCTGCAGTGCTGTGAGGAATCCGCTGTGGTCAGTGTTGTGGCCGATCAAACGGCCGTTGTCGACCACAACCGTGTTGACGGCACCGAGCAACCGCGCGTTGCCGGACAGCTCGTCGAGCGCGTCCACGACAACCTGCTTGCACGGGTGGGTGATGTTCAGTCCGGTGAAATCGCCCGCGACGGCGCCACGCACCACCTCACCGGTTTTCTCGACCGAGATGTTCAGGTTCTCGAGATCGATCAGTTCGTAGCTGTAATCGTCGAGTCCGAGTGCTGCTGCTTCGTGTGCGTGCAACGCGGGCGAGAGTGAGGTGGCGATACCCGACCCGACAAGGCCGATACGGTGACGTGTGTATTCGGTAGTCATGACATTCTCCTGCATAAGTGGGGACGGCCCCTCGCGGCAATTCAGCGCGAGGGGCCGGTCCGGTCAAGCGTTGTTGCTGGTGAGCTCTGAGTCCTGCTTGATCGGCAGGCTCGGCTTCGGTTGGCCCAGTTCTGCTGTGGGCGTGCGGTACGTTTCCGGTCCGGTCATTGCCGCGATGGCGGAGATGACGGCGAAGCCCAGGCACATCCATGCAACCGGTGTCCAGTTGCTCTTGTCTCCGGCCGAGATCGCCTGGGCGATAGCCGGTGTGAAGCCGGCGACAAGGAGTCCGAGCATGAGGCTGACGGCCATTCCGGTGTATCGGACCTTCGCGGGGAACTGCTCCGGGAAGTATGCCGGGTACGTGCCGTTGGGCATCGCGTAGAAGATTCCGATCATGACGATTCCCGAAGCGAAGACCATGGGGACGCTTTGGGTTCCGATCGAATGGAAGAACACGAAGATCATCAGGCCGGCTCCGATGGCGCCGACGACGAAGATGGGCTTGCGTCCGTAGCGATCCGAGAGAATGCCGAACAGCGGCTGAGTCAGTACGGCAACAAAATTGGCGGTCGCGATGGCCCACAGCATCGTGGAGCGCTCGAAGCCGGATTCGACGGCGTACGCCAGGGCGAAGACGTTGACGATGGTGTTGATCATCGCGAAGGTCGAGCTCATGCTGATACGGATCACGGTGCGCCAGTGCGAGCGGAACATCTCGACGACGGGAATTCCGGCCGTCTCGTCCTGTTCCTTGAGTTCCTCGAATACCTCGGGCTCATCCAGGGCGCGACGTAGCCACAGCGCGACGACGGTCACGATGATGCTGAGCCAGAAGGGAACTCGCCAACCCCACGAGTAGAGGTCTTCGTCGGGCAGGCTCGCCACTGGGATGAATACCAGGCTGGAGACGACGATGCCGAACATGATCCCGCTCATGGTGAACGAGGTGAAGAACGAACGACGGTGATCCGGTGCGTGTTCGAGCGTCAGTGCCGAAGAGCCGGGTGATTCACCGCCGGCAGAGAGCCCTTGCAGAAGGCGAAGCAAGACGAGAATGATCGGCGCGGCGATGCCGATCTGGTCGTAGGTCGGCAGGCAACCGACGATGACCGTCGCAACACCCATGAGGAGCAGGCAGGCGAGAAGCGCGTTCTTGCGTCCGTACCGATCGCCGAGGTGTCCCCACAGCACTGCGCCGAGTGGGCGGGCGACGTAGGCCACGCCCAGGGTGCTGATCGAGAGCAGCGTTGCCGTCGAGCCGCCGCCAGGAAAGAAGATCTTGGGGAACACGAGCGCGGCTGCGGAGCCGTAGATGAAGAAGTCGTAGTACTCGAGGGTACTGCCGAGGAAGCCCGAAACGGCGGCGCGGCGCGCATTCGAATTCGGGTGCTCCGCAGTGGAGTGCGTGGAACCGGTGGAGGTGATCGGTGGTGCCATGTGAAGTCCTTTCGTCCCGATGGGCCGGCCGTGGCGGCACGTTTGGTGATGCACCACGCATCGGTGACGTCCCTCACCTTTCGGCGGCTGAGACGACAGTGCCACGAAGGACTATGGCGCGTCCAACACTAAATGAGTCTCAGATAATGACGTTTTTGGTCTCAATCTCCGGCGTCGGCAGAATCTCCTCGGACGTCTCCAGTGCGACGGCGAGTGCATCGGTCATATGCCGGGGTGACCAGGCAATTCCGTGATTCATGAACGTCGGCTCGCCGGTGAGTGGGACGAACACACTGCCAGGTGGGGTGATAGCAGCCATGCCGGACGTCATCAGCGCTACACCGACGCCGGCGGCAACGAGCATGAGGATCATGTACGGATCGGTGATTTCCTGAACCACGCGAGGCCTGAAGTCTGCGTTCATGCAGGCGCGCATCGCGGTTTCCTGGAGGGCGGAGCCGGCTGAGAGCGGGGTGGTCACGAATCCGTCGTCGGCCAATTCGCGGAGATCGATCGCGTCCCTCTCGGCAAGGGGATGGTCGATCGGAAGTACGGCGCCGAACGCCTCCCGTCGGATCAGCCGGGTAGACAGTGATGCGGATTCCACCGGTAGTCCGACGAAGGCGAGGTCGAGGGCGCCGCTCTCGAGTTGAATGACCGCGTCGCGCGTCATGATCCGGCCGAGGAGTGTCAGTTCGACTTCCGGATAGCGCTGACGCAACGCGCGGGTGAGCGGCGGAAGTGCTTGATAGTTGAGCACTCCGGTGAACCCGATCGTGACTCGTCCGTAGACGCCTCCCGACGACGCACGCGTAGCGTGTCGTGCCGTCTCCATGTTCTCGATGACGCGATAGGCGTGGGGGAGAAAGGCATGTCCGCCGGACGTGAGTGCGACGCTGCGAGTGCTTCGTTCGAACAACTTGACGCCGATGTCCTTTTCGAGCTTTCGGATCATCTGGCTGAGTGGCGACTGGGCCATCTGGAGCCGTGATGCGGCCCGCCCGAAGTGAAGTTCTTCCGCAACCGCGACAAACGCGTGCAACCAGCGGGTTTCCATCGCCAAGGCCTCCAGGTATTTGACGTTGACAACAAACGCCATATATTCAGAATTTCTACACAGTGTGATGGCAATTATGCCTGTTTGCAACATAAATTGAGTGCGTAGCGCACAGAAACTCAGGAGTGAATGCGATGCAGGGTTACCCAGAGGGTGTCACCGCGCTCGTTACCGGCGGTGCGAGCGGAATCGGCGCCGCCAGTGCAAAGCTGTTGACGGAGAGGGGAGTTCGGGTGGTAACGGCAGATCTTGCCGAGGGTGCGGACGAACAACTCGACGTGAGTGATCCGACAGCAGTCGATGCGCTTCGAACCAGACTCGGCAGAGTCGACATCTTGATCAACAGTGCGGGAATCGTAGGACCATCAGCGCCACTCGTCGACGTCGACCTCGCGGCTTGGCGGCGTACGTTCCGCATCAACGTCGAAGGGACATTCCTGATGTGCCGGGCGTTCGTGCCGGGGATGGTTGCGTCCGGGTGGGGGCGGGTCGTCAATCTCGCGAGTATTGCTGCCAAGGACGGAAACCCGAATCAGAGTGCATATTCCGCGTCCAAAGCGGCAGTCGTCGCGCTGACGAAGTCGCTCGGCAAAGAGGTCGCCACCGCCGGTGTGCTGGTCAACGCGATTGCTCCCGCGGCCGTGGAAAGTCCTATGAATGCCGGCACCGATCCGGCCATCCTCGCCCGCTCGCAGTCTTTGACGCCGATGGCGCGGATGGGGCGGGCCGACGAGATCGCCGAATTGATCTCCTGGCTGTCGTCGTCGGCGGTGAGTTACTCGACGGGTGCTGTGTACGACGCCAGCGGTGGCCGCGCAACGTACTGAATTACCTTCTGGAAGAAGTCGATCAGAACTGGAGCAGTGACTGCCACAGTTCGCGAGATGCGTCCTGGTACTCGAGCATGTGCGAGATCAGTTCACGTAGTGGCTGCGTCGGTTCGAGTTCTTCCGGAAGGAGCGGATTGCGCACGATGACCGCGATCACCGCGCTGCCCAAGGCAAGTGATTCACGGGCAGCCTCCTCGCGACTGATTGTCGCCAGGCGTGTTTGCGCCTGTGTGAGTGCTTCACGGGCCTCGGCGATGTCGACCAACAGTGCTTCCGAGTTCCAGAGTGTGCGGATTGTCGAATCATCCTCGGGGGCAAGGTGAGCGATTTCCATGACAGCCGATTCGGGGGCGGCGCCGAGTCGGCGGAGAGTGCGGCGGGCGCTGTCCGTGCCGCCGAGCAGATTGTTCGGGCGGACGGCGAGTGTGGGCTTCCACTCCTCGTAGCCCGCCAGGCGCAGCGCCTGATCGTGTCTTCGGGCGGCAGTGCGGTCGCTTCGTTTGAGCGCTGAGTGCTCGACGGCTATCCACGTGCCGTCCCAGGGGCGTATGCGATCGGTACGAGTTCGCCACCCCTCGACCTCGCTGTAGGTGGGGATGCCGTCCGGGTTGAGGACGTACGTTCCACGAGCGGTGCGACGCAGTTTGTTCTCGCGGCACAGGCGGCCCGTTGCCACGCGAACGCTCGATGCGCTGACACCGACGATCTCGCCGGCCCGGGTCAGCACTGCAGTGCTGAACTCGGTGTCCGGACTCGCCGTTGCGAGGTCCAGCACAACTCGGGTTGCGGACATTCCTCGATCAGTTTGTAACAACTTTTGAACAACTCCCGACAAATTCTGTTACAAGTGGCATGGTGGGTACCGGGAAACCTTATCCGCGAGCAGTGAGGAAATATCGTGACCGACTCCGATCGACCAGGTGGCGATGTCTATGTGGAGCGTGACGGTGGCGTCACCGTCATCATGATGAATCGCCCTGATCGCAAGAATGCGGTGGACGGGCCGATGGCGGCGCAGTTGCGTGATGCCTTCCTGGAGTTCGAATCGGACGAGAGTCAGAAGGTGGCGATTCTGTGGGGCGCGGGCGGCACATTTTGTGCCGGTGCGGATTTGACCGCAGTCTCCGACCCCGCCCGCGTGCACGAGTTGCATCCGGAAGGCGGCGGCACCGGCCCGATGGGGCCGAGTCGGTTGGTGTTGTCCAAGCCATTGATCGCCGCCGTCAGCGGATACGCGGTTGCAGGAGGGCTCGAGCTTTCATTGCTCGCGGACCTGAGGATCTGCGAGGAGGATTCCGTGTTCGGAGTCTTCTGCCGGCGCTGGGGAGTTCCTCTCATCGATGGTGGGACCGTGCGACTGCCGCGAATCGTCGGGCAGGGGCGAGCGCTCGACATGATCTTGACCGGTCGCCCGGTCGACGCTCCGGAGGCGCTGGCCTTCGGACTGGCCAATCGTGTTGTTCCAGTGGGGCAGTCACTCCAGGCAGCCAAGGAGCTTGCGCACCAGTTGTCCGCTTTCCCTCAACTCTGCATGCTCGCGGATCGCGCGTCGGCCTACCGATCTTTTGATCTACCACTTGCCGAAGCACTGCGGGCCGAGGGCGTCGCGGGAAATCCCATTGTCATCGCTGAAGGTGTGCGCGGCGCTGCTGCGTTCGCCGCGGGCGCCGGCCGGCACGGCCGGTTCGAGAACAACCCGAATTCGAACGAGGAAACTGAACCATGATGCCCATAACCAGAGACCTGATCGCCCGTGGTGCGCGACAGCACGGATCGCGAACAGCCGTCGTTTTCGGCGATCGATCGATGACGTTCACGGAAGTGGACGAACTCAGCAGCCGATTGGCGCACACATTCATCGCCCTCGGTATCGGGCGTGGTGCACGGGTTGCATTGCTGGTCAACAACTCTCTTGCCAGCGTCCCCGTCGATTTTGCCTGTGTCAAAGCCGGCATCAACAGGGTTCCGCTCAACTCGCGTCTCTCGCTCGACGAGCACGCGAGAATGCTCGAGGACACCGACACCTCGCACGTCGTCTTCGGTAGTGACCTCGCCGACCGCGCCGCTGAACTGTCCGCCAGGTTCCCCGAACGTACGTTCATCGGGCTGGAAACAGGTTCGGCGCGGCAGCGTTCGCTGCTCGACCAAGCACAGAGCATGCCTTCGGACACACCGGACGTCGAGTTAGCTCCCGACGATGTGATCCTGACGCTGTTCACCTCCGGGACCACGGGAACATTGAAGGCCGCGCAGCACACTCAGCGCAGCTACGCCGGCATCTGCCGCAATGTTCTGCTCAATCTGCTTCCGGCGACTCAGGACGACACGATGCTGCACGCGGCATCACTGATTCATGCCAGCGGTGTCTTCGTGCTTCCGTTCTGGCTGCGTGGCGGCAAGACCGTCATCCTTCCCGGATTCGACCCGTCGACCTTCTTGGACTCGATAACCGAGCATCGGGCTACGGCAATCAATCTGGTGCCGACGATGATTCAGATGCTCCTCGAACGCCCTGATTTTGCGAGCGCAGACATCTCGAGTCTGAAATCCGTGATCTACGGTGCGTCGCCGATGCCGCTGGCCACTATCGAACGTGCAATGCAGGCGTGGGGGCAACACCGTTTTCTCCAGTACTACGGGCAGACCGAGGCACCGCTGTGTATTGCAGTCTTACGGCCCGAAGATCACACGGAAGATCGCCTGCTGTCCTGTGGTCAGCCCGCCATCGACGTCGAGATCAGGCTGCTCGACGGCGAGGGAAACGAAGTGCCCCAGGGAGAACCGGGTGAAATCGTGATCCGCTCGCCATCGGCGATCGCCGGATACTTCAATGCACCGGAACTGAATGCGGACACCTTCACCGAAGACGGCTGGGTTCACACCCGTGACATCGGTCAGTTCGACGCCGAAGGATTCTTGTTCTTGAAGGACCGAGCTTCGGACATGATCATCAGCGGCGGATACAACGTCTACCCCCGTGAAGTCGAGGATGCACTCCTGACGCATCCGTCTGTCCGTGAGGTCGCCGTGGTGGGTACCGCCGACGCCAAGTGGGTGGAGGCGGTCACGGCTGTGGTGGTACTCGAGGACGGGACCGTCGAAAACGACGCACTGCAAGCATCATTGGTCGCGCACGTCGGCGAACGACTGGCGTCGTACAAGAAACCGCGTCGGGTTGTTTTCGCAGAATCCATACCGAAGACGGCCGTCGGCAAGCTCAATCGGAAGGCGCTGCGTGACGAACTCCGCGACGCTATCTAACTCCGCGAGTGCGGAATTGAACGCTGATTCTCGGCCCGAGGGCCCGCGCACTCTTCGGGACACAGTGTTCCCACGTGCGTTGGCAGGATCCGCCCATGACGAGTAAATCTCCGTGTCCGAGATTGAAGCGGATGGATTCGCCGCCCCCACGAGGGCGCAATAGGAGCGGGCGAGCCGCACCGAGAGACAGGATGGCCACCATCGTGTCCTCGGTGCGACTTCGTCCCGTATCGTCCCCGTGCCAGGCAACGCTGTCGGAACCGTCGCGATAGAAACACAGACCCGAAGTGGCGAATGGTTCACCGAGTTCGTCGAAGTAGTGACTGCTCAGCGCGTCTTTGGCTTCGGTGAGAAGCGCGTCCGGCAGTGGTTGATTCTCTGCGTAGAAACACACCAGACGAGGGACGTCGACAACGCGGTCGTACATCTGACGCCGTTCGGAACGCCACGGCACCGTAGCCTCCAGATTGTCGAACACGGCCTCCGATCCGGTCAGCCAGGCCGGGCGATGGTCGACCCATGCGCCGGCGGTGAGAATACGTCGCTGCACCGTGCCGTCGAGATCGGCCAAAGAAACGCCGAGGTCACCGTTGTCGAACAGAGACGGTTGCATCGTGGCGGTCATAGGCTCCACCGTACACCGAAATCGAACATATGTTCCCATGAATCTTGATTTGCAGTGCTGGACGGCTGTTCATCCTTGCTGGGTGATGTCCGTCGGCGTGAACCTTTGAATACTGTTCTCACGCTATTTCGCCGAAGAAGGGGACGTCATGACTGCTCCGCACCAATCTCATGCGAACCATCCTGTCCGACAGGGCTTTGCCATCGGGACCACGGTGGCGGCAGCCTGCCTGCTCTTCGTCGCGGGAATCGTCGCGTTGCTCCAGGGCATCGCGGCTCTCGCAGACAACGACCTGCTGATCGTCGGAGTCAACTACACCTTCGAATTCGATGTCACGACATGGGGTTGGATCCACATCGTGCTCGGAATCATTGGCATCGCGGTGTCGCTGGGATTGTTCGTCGGCATGACGTGGGCCCGCGGCATGGCCTTCGTGATCGCGGCGCTCTCGATCGTGGCGAATTTCCTGTGGATGCCGTACTACCCGCTGTGGTCGATCGTGATCATCGCCCTCGACGTCGCTGTGATCTGGGCCGTCGCGACCTGGCGACCTGACGAGGTGTGATCCTCTGACCGAAGTGAGTGGTTCACCTGCGACAGGTGAACCACTCACTTCGCTGTGTCCGGGCCTCCACGGTTGGCCTCATCCCTACGCGGCGTCAGCGCCGTTTCGGTGACTCGCGATCCTGGTTCTCGCGCGGACGCATGTCCTTCGTCGATCGGTGTGGGAAGCCGTGGATCATCGAGCAAGAGATCCAGCAGATCACCACCGTTGCGATTCCGAGTCCGATCGACGCGAATGGTTCCTGCGTGGCCAGCCAGACGCTCAGTCCGATTGCCGTCCCGACGATCAGAATCAGGATGGTGTCGAGTCGTGTCGTTTGCATCGAAATCATCGCCTGGCACAGATTGTTTTCGGCGGCCCGCTGGTTTTGGCGGCCCGCCACCCGGCGAGTGACAGCCGGGGGCAGACCTTGCGCGGCTGACCCCTCGCTCTGGAAATCGCCGCCGCAAGTGATCAATACCCGCGAAATTCGTCTGCGAAACTATTGGCAGGCAGAACAGGACCTTAGGCCTCAAGGCCGGCATGCCGGCCTTGACTATGACGTAGCGTCATAGTTGATGCTGTTCGTATGCGAATCAGCGACGTGGCCAGTGCGGCAGGCACCACTCCGCGGACCGTTCGGCACTATCACCGACTGGGGCTGCTGGCCGAGCCGAGACGACTGTCCAACGGTTACAGAACTTACGAACTTCCCGATCTGGTCAGGCTGATGCGCATTCGTTGGCTCTCCGCCGCTGGCATTCCACTCGGATCCATTGCCGCGATGATCGAACCGAAGCCGATCGATGCACGAGAACCGGACGACTTCGCCGAAGATCTTTCCTCCCTGATCGCGGAGATAGACCGGAAACAGCGCGTCCTCGCAGACCAGCGAGTGCGCCTCCAGGAAATGCTCTCGGCGCGAGGCGCCGGCCGGGTGGTCTCGCCGCTTCCGGTGGAGTTGCTGTCTGCGTTCGACGAGTTGATCGCGTCGTCCCCGACGGATTCGGTTCGGCGTCTGTTCGAGCGTGAACGCGACATGTGGGAATTGGTGGCGATCTCGGGAGCAGCGCCACACGAACTGTTCTCCACGGCTGCGCGATTGCTGTCCGACGAGGGCGACCGGAAGAGAATTGTCGATCTGTACCGTCGTTTCGCCGCTCTGTCTGGGCGCGAGGTAGCCGAGGTTGCAGACGAGATCGCGTACTTGTCGGACGAACTGGAGGAATCACTGGACGGGGTGCTCGGCGATGTGTACTCAGACGGAGACTCCGCAGGTGTGGGATTCTCGGTTGGGATCGCGGACCTGGTGCCCGATCCAGCGCAACGTGAAGTGGTCGCGCGCGTCGCAACACGTCTCATGTCAGGCGGTACGGCGTGATCCGATCACTGTGGTTGCTCTCGACGGGTCGGAGAGACGGAGGTTCCAGTGATACAGCGACTTTCGGCTACGCGAGGGGGACAATGTCGATACCGGTGGCATTTGTTGCGGCGAGTGTGATCGAGGCCGTAGCGATTCACTTCCTGGTGCCGTGGCAGTGGCTTCGCGTCGTGCTGCTCGTTGCAACGGTGTTGTCGCTGATTGCGATTGGCGGTTGGCTTGCCGGACGCGTCGTGCACCCGCACCTCGTCTCGGCTCGAACGGTAGTGTTTCGATCCGGCACGGGCATTCGAGTCGAGGTGGACCGATCACGGATTTCGCGGGCGAGCATGGTCCGAAGGTTCGGTGAGACAGCAAATGTGATTGTCGACGATCGCTTGGTTCTGCCGGGGCCCGACGGCACTGTCGTGGACATAGACTTCGATCGGCCGCTCTCGGTCACGCTCCCGAAACGGCTCTCGAAGGCCAGTCCCACCACGATCGGTGGGCTGCGGTTGCATGTCGATCAACCCGGCGAGTTCTGTGCTGCATTGGCGCCGAACTGAATTCGCAACGATCGTTGGATCCGGTCAGTGCGGAGACCTCGGTGGAAGACCTTCACGGAACGGATCGACAACCAGCCACTGCACCGTGCCACCGACATTCCATAGTGCACCGGGGTTGTCGAGCGAGGCCGCGTACGTTGCCGCAGCTTGGTCGCCGGCGATCTCACCGCTCTCGCCCGACGGCGGGTTGGGCTCGAGGAATTCGGAGGGGTGCGGCCCTGGCCATGCAGGCACGTCGAACGGGGAAATGCTGGTGTCGATGAAGCCAGGTCGATGCACGGTCACCCGGTCGGGAACTTGCTTGGTTCCCGCCGCCACGGCGATCCCTGGTCCTTCGGCAGCTTCGCCGTCGCCGCTACCGCAGCCTGCCACTGCAAGAACAAGTCCCGTGATTGCCACACCCACTACCGCATGACGTATCCGCACCGTTTTCTCCTAGCCGGGGCTCACCCCGTTCGAACTCCACTATTGCATCTCGCCAACTCCGCGGGACGCGTCTTCCGATAAATGTGGGAAACGCACTGAATGTGCGTAGAAGACTCGGATTGCCAAACTATTCAGCGGTCGATCGAGGTGCGGCGGCAACGGATTGTGCCTGCCACCGTTCTTCGATGCGGCCGTACCGCCACACAAGGAGGGCGATCATCCAGGTGGCAACGAAGAGTCCGACGATGATGAAGCCCATCGCGCCGAGATCCAAGTTCCCGATGGCGCCGAGAATCCCGTCGTGAATGTCGAGTTTGTCGGTGAAGATCGAGATGATTTCCTGGGTCCCGATCAGCAGTGCCACTGCCACCGAGAGTCCGGTGATCACCATGTTGTAGTAGATCTTTCGTACCGGCTGGGCAAATGCCCAACCGTAAGCGAAGTTCATGAACGATCCGTCGATCGAGTCGAACAGAGACATCCCGGCGCAGAAGAGTATCGGTAGAACGAGGATCGAATACCACGGGAGCCCTGTCGCTGCCGCGCCGCCGGCGATCACCAACAGTCCCACTTCGGTGACGGTGTCGAATCCCAGTCCGAACAGCAGACCGACCGGGTACATGTGCCAGGGCTTGCGAACCATCTTCATCACCGGGCCCAGGATCTTGTTGAGGGCGCCGCGGCTGTCGAGTTCCTTCTCGAGTTGCTCCTCGTCGAAGGTTCCGGCCTTGTACTTCGTGTACACCCGATGAATCCCGATGAGAGAGAAAAGATTCAGGAGGCCGATCAAGATCAGGAACGTTCCGGAAATGGTTGTGCCGAACAAGCCGGTCCACTTTTCCAGATCGGAGTTGTCGTCGGAAAGGCTGGTGGCAAGTTGCCGCACACCCAACGCCAGAAGTGCGACGAGAACAAAGACGATGGTGGAGTGCCCGAGTGAAAACCAGAAACCGACGGACATCGGTTTCTTGCCGTCCGCCACCAACTTCCGAGTGGTGTTGTCGATGGCGGCGATGTGATCGGCGTCGAAAGCATGGCGCATGCCGAGCGTGTACGCCGTGACACCGAGTCCGATGCCGAAGACACTGCCTTCGATCGTGTAGTGGCCGGGGACAACCAGACCGAGCAGAACTGCCCACCCGACGACGTTGAGTGCTACGACGGTGACGGTCATTCCGATGATGCTTCGACGCTGGCCTCGATCCAGACTGTGCCAAGCGCCGGCGATTCGGGTGCCCGTCGTGGTCATTGTCGTGGACATCGAACCTCACCGATCTTTCAGTCGCGGCCGGCGGCCACCCTACTGAAATCGTATAAGTGTTCAACTGTTCAGATAAGCGCCTGGAGGTTACAAATCACCCATCCGGTAGTAAAACTGCTTTGCTCCCGGATGGGAAACGCTCAGGCAAACACGGTATTGACCAGCGCGACGTAGATCGTCGTTCCGACAACGATGCTCAGGACGGCATTCTTTCGCCACAGGTGCGCGGCGATCGTGGCACACACTGCAATCAGTTCGGGGAGGCCGTGAGACGGGGCGGTGATCGACACCCCTTTGAGTGAATACATCACGAGGATCAGCATGACGCCGGCCGGCATGTAGATGCCGAGGTAGCCGACCAGGGCGGAGGAGCGCAGCGGCATGAGCGCGGCGAAGGGGATTGCGCGCAGCGCGAAGGTGACCACGGCCATGACTGCGACCGCCGCAAAGATGTACGAGGTGTCAGGCATCGATCTCCGCCTTTCGTGAGTCGTAGACAAAGCGGCCGATCAGGAAGAGCACGAAGGCGCCCATTGCAATTGGCAGCATGTGATCCGGGGCTGCGAGCCGGGCGACCAGAGCGCAGGTGACCGCAGCGACCGGCACCGCGAATCCGTTTTGTGCGCGAATTGCCTCGATCGAGAGGACGACGAACAGTGCGGTCAGAGCGAAGTCGAGACCGACTATCGAATCTGGAATCCACTGTCCTGCCGTCGCGCCCAGGATCGCGCCACCGATCCAGTAGCCGTGGAGGTACAGCTGGGAGTAGACGATGACGCGTCCGGTGAGTGCCTTGGGATCGGCAGTTACCGACATCGCATAGGCCTCGTCGGTCAGCGCGAACATGCTGTAGAAGCGGGCGAAGGGGTTGCGAATCTTTTCCAGCGGAAAACTCAAGGCGTAGAACACATGTCGAAAGTTGACCAGCAGTGCGGTCAGAGCGACGTACGGCAGTGGTGTCATGGCCGCGACCATTCCGACGGCGAGAAACTCCAGCGATCCGGCGTAGATCAGCGAGGTGAAAGCGACTGCCCACCAAGGGTTGAGGCCCTGTTGGATCACAAGAACGCCCAGGGCTATCCCGAGTGGGAGCAGGCCGAATCCGACCGGCAGCGACAGTTGGAAGGCGTGCCGCCACGCCGGGGTTCGCGGCGAGAGTTCGACGGCAGGCGCGGCCGTCGACGATGCTGGTTCGATCACGACGCAAATCTATAACAAAGATCGAGGTGATCGATTGCTCAGAATGCCCACATGTTGAACAGTGCGCAATAATAGTGCGATGGATGCCATGGATGACGCAATTTTGTTTCACCTCCGTCAGGACTCGAGTCTGACGAACACGGAATTGGCGGATCTGGTGGGTCTGACACCGTCCCCTTGCCTGCGCCGCGTGAAAAAGCTCGAAGCCGACGGAATCATCACCGGGTACCGCGCGATCGTCAGTCAGGAAGCGCTTGGCCGAGGATTTCAGGTGATCGTCACCGCCGAGATCGGAGTCAACGACCAGGCGACCATCGAGGACTTCGAATCCCAGGTCGCCGCCTTCGACGAAGTGATCGAATGTCGGCGGTTGTTCGGAATTCCCGACTACTTCATTCGGGTCGCGGTGAAAGATCTCGCGACGTACGAGAACTTCATGGTCACCAAGCTCAGCGGGCTTCCGGCTGTCTCGCGGGTGACATCGCTGATCACCATGAAGACCATCAAGAGTGTCGACTGATGCCCGGGCTCGGCTGAACCTTCACTAGGTGTCGGTGGTCGGCGTTAACGTCGGAACATGGGATACGAATTTCAAGTCACAGTAGATTCGGCACATCCGCACGAACAGGCGAAGTGGTGGGCCGCAGCACTCGGGTGGGCAGCGGAGCCCAGCGACGAAGACTTCATCAGGGGCCTCGTCGCTGCTGGTCACGCCAAGGAATCTGACACCACGACCTTCGAGGGAGTTCTCGTCTGGCGCGAAGGTGCAGCCATCAGCGATCCGGAGCATCCCGAACGTCCCCGCGTTCTGTTCCAACTGGTTCCGGAATCGAAGACGGTGAAGAACCGGCTCCATTTCGACATACGAGTGGGCGACAAGCGCGAGGATGTCGCAGCGCACCTCGAGACGGTGGGGGCGACGATCCTGCACCGTGGAGCGCAGGGGCCGAGCGTGTGGATCACGATGACCGATCCCGAAGGAAACGAGTTCTGCGTCAGCTAGCGGTACGAACTCGGAGTGTCGCCGGTCCATCGTTTGAAGGCCCGACGGAACGCGCTGGGCTCGGAGAACCCCAATCGCGCCGAGAGTACTTCGACGGATTCTCCGCGCCGCAAACCAGCGATGGCTACGTCGCGGAGCACTTCCTCGCGCAGTTGATTCAGTGATGTTCCGTCACGCCGCAGCAGTCGACGCAGATGGGGAACGCTGATCGAGAGCATCTCCGCGATCTCCTCGGCCGTGGAGGTTCGCCCCTTCACTCCGAGTTCGAGGACCCGTCGCACCTGCGCCGACGCAGTGCTGTCGTAATCGCGTTCGGACATGAGCTGAATCGGAGATTCTCGGAGGTACTCCTCCAACGTCTCCTCGGTTTGGATGATCGGTGCGCGCATGGCCGAGTTGTCGAACTCCAGTGCCGCTCGCTGCGCGCCGAAGGTGACCGGCGCTCCGAAGATGTAGTCGTAGTCCTGCGCCAACCGCGCATCCGGTGCCGAGTACGGAAATTCGACTGCCCGAAGTCGGACGCGCTTTCCGATCAACCACGCGGAAAATCGGTGCAGCAAGATCAGGACAAAATCGGTTGTGACACGTTCTGCGACATCAGGTTCGGCGACGCCTTCGCGAGCGCGGACTGCGAAGCTCACCCGCGTGCTTTCCTCGCCCTTCTCGATCGACAGTGGGGCCAGAGCCGGTAGCGCACGGATCACGTCGGACATTCGAGCGAACGCTGATCCGAGGTCAGGGCAATGGATCAACGTCAGGCAGATCAATCGGAAAGTGCCACGGGGGACCGGGGCGGATCCGAGGCCGAACAATTCGTCGTCGGTGATCTGCCAGGTGGTTTGAATGAAGGTGGTGACCTGAGTTGGGGTCAGCCGCGCGCGAGCGTCCGACAATGTCTCCAGGTCGATCCCAGCAGCTCGCAGTGCACCAGACAAATCGACGTCGTTGTCCGGCGAGAACGCGAGGTAGCGGTGGACGAATGCGGTCGGGATGGTCCGCGCTGTCATGGGTGCGCTGCTCCTTGGAGCAGGTGGAGACGGCGTGCAGCTTCGGAAAGAATGTGGTCCTGCTTGCAGAAGGCGAAGCGCACCAGGTGCTTCCAATCGTCGCGGTTGTCCGCGAACACGTCGACCGGTACGGCCGCGACGCCGATACGCTCGGGCAGTGCGCGACAGAAATCTCCCGCGTCGGTTTCACCCAACGGTCTGATGTCGGCAAGGAGGAAGTACGTGCCGCCGCCGGAATGCACCGTGAAACCGGCCTCGGTCAGAGCCTTTCCGAGTACGTCCCGTTTGCCCTGCAAGCTCTGTCGAAGTTCGACGACCCACGGCTGTTCGTTGGTCAGCGCGTAGGCAACGGCCGGTTGGAACGGTGCACCGGCAACAAATGACATGAACTGCTTGGCGGCACGGACTCCGTCGATGAGTTCTCGGGGGCCGATCGCCCAGCCGGTCTTCCAGCCGGTGACATTGAAAGTCTTTGCGGCACTGGACACAGTGACGGTGCGCTCACGCATGCCCGGGAGCGACGCCATCGGTGTGTGGGCGAGGCCGTCGAAGACCAAGTGCTCGTAGACCTCGTCACTCAACACGATCAGGTCGCGTTCGCACGCGAGTTCGGCGATCGCTCGAAGTTCGTGATCGGTGAATACGGTGCCGGTGGGGTTGTGAGGACTGTTGACGATCAGCATCTTCGTCTTGGCGGTGATCGCACCGCGCAATGCATCGAGATCGACCGCGAATCCGTCTCCCGCGGCGACCAGCGGAACAGTCCGACGCACAGCGCCTGCCAATGCGACGGATGCAGCGTAGGAGTCGTAGTACGGCTCGATCAGCACTACTTCTTCGCCGGGTTCGACCAGTCCGAGAATTGCAGCACTGATCGCCTCGGTGGCGCCGACGGTGACCAGAACTTCGGAGTCGGGATCGCTGTCGAGTCCGTAGCGGATGCGCCGATCCTCCGCGATGGCTTGGCGCAAGACGGGCATGCCCGGACCGGGCGGGTATTGATTGACGCCTTCGGCGATGGCTCGACGCGCTACTTCGAGCATGGCCGCGGGACCGTCGGTATCCGGAAAGCCTTGACCGAGGTTGACCGCGTCGTGAAGTGTGGCCAACGCTGTCATCTCGGCGAAGATCGTGGATGCGAACGGCTGCAGACGCGAGACGGTGCGGTTGCGGGGCGTCGAAGGCATCTTTGCAGCTTAGTCGGCTGACACCGCATCCTCACATCCGCTCGGACGCGGTGCTTGTCACGTTTGAATCGCCGCCATCGTCCAACTCTGTAGAGAGCATCGAATCCGGTGCCCCAGAACATACGGAGGCTTGCCATGACTCGCATTCCCGCAGTGACACCGTCAGAAGCCAGTCCGTTGATCAAAGTGGCATACAAATTCGCCGCCAGGCAGTACGACGAAGTCCCCGAGCCCTTTGCCGTCCTGGCCAACCATCGGAAATTGTTCGTCGCGGCTGCCCGTCACGAGATGGCCGTGCAGAAGGCGTCGAAGGTGCTGCCGTCGAACATTCGTGAACTGGCCGTCTATCGCGTCGCCTGGACTGTCGGCTGCTCGTGGTGTGTCGACTTCGGGACGATGCTCTCGCGCTTGGACGGTTTGGACATCGACAAGCTGAAAGGGATCGCGAATTACCGGGATTCACCGAATTACAGCGAGGACGAGCGGGCCGCGATCGCCTACGCCGATGCCATGACCGGTGACCCGCACGGGGAGAACGGGGTGACGGACGAGCAGGTCGCGGATCTCGAGCGCAGGTTCGGGCGAGCGGGCGTCGTGGAACTGACCTATCAGATCGGGCTCGAAAACATGCGCGCCCGGATGTATTCGGCGTTGGGGATCACCGAGCAAGGGTTCAGCACCGACTCCTGCCGCGTGCCCTGGGCCGAAGAATGATGCGCTGACTCGTCTAGGGCAACTATCGACAATGCTCCGCAGATACGTGATCATGATTGACCAGTTCACGCATCTGCGGAGGATTTCGGCTTGTTAGGTCCGCACTTGCGACCTACGATCACCTGGTGCCCAACATTCGAATCCGCGAAGCTGCCGGTCTGCTCGGTGTCAGTGACGACACCGTTCGACGGTGGGTCGACGGTGGGCTTCTCACCGCGACGACGGACGACTCCGGCCGCAAGGTCATCGACGGTGCCGAGTTGGCGGGCTTCGCCCGGTCCAACGCCGGACCCGCACCGGCCGATCCGCTCACGGGTGCGAGTTCGGCCCGCAACCGGTTCGCCGGCCTCGTCACCAAGGTCGTCACCGACAAGGTGATGGCCCAGGTCGAAATGCAGTGTGGGCCCTTCACTGTCGTCTCGTTGATGAGTACCGACGCGGTTCGGGAGCTCGGACTCGAGGTCGGGAGTATCGGAGTCGCAATCGTGAAGGCCACCACGGTCATCGTGGAAACGCCGTAGTTCTGAACATACTGGAGGAAATTCGTGAAGCGTGTAGTCGGACTTGTTGCAGCAGGTGCCTTTTCGCTTGCCCTGGTGACCGGTTGTAGTTCCTCCGACAATTCGTCGTCGGAGACGTCGTCGGCCGCTCCGACCACGACCACTTCCAGTGACAGTGCCACGGGAAGCATCACCGTCTTCGCGGCGGCGTCACTCAAGAACAGCTTCACCGAACTCGGCAAGGAGTTCGAGTCCGAGAACCCCGGTTCATCGGTCACATTCAGCTTTGCCGGGTCCTCGGATCTCGTCGCCCAGATCACCCAGGGCGCACCGGCTGACGTGTTCGCCTCGGCTGACGCCGCCAACATGACCAAGGCCACCGATGCCGGTGTCGTCGCGGGGTCGCCCTCGGATTTCGCGAGCAATACCTTGACGATCGTTGTACCGCCTGGCAATCCGAAGGGCATCGCGTCCTTCGCCGATCTGGCAAAGGAGGGGACACAACTGGTGATCTGCGCTCCGCAGGTCCCGTGCGGCGCGGCTACGAAGAAGGTCGAGACGGCCACAGGCGAGACCCTCTCGCCCGTCAGTGAGGAATCGTCGGTGACCGACGTTCTCAACAAGGTAACGTCCGGGCAGGCCGATGCCGGCATCGTCTACGTCACCGACGCGAAGTCCGCGGGTGACAAGGTGCAGACGGTCGCGTTCCCGGAAGCCACCACGGTGGTCAACCTGTACCAGATTGCGGTGCTGAAAGATTCGAAGAATTCGGAAACGGCAACCAAATTCGTCGATCTCGTGAAGGGGCCCAAGGGCCTGGCAGTTCTGAGTGACGCGGGATTCGCTGCCCCGTGACACACCTAAGACCGGCAGCCCGGGCTCCGCTCGGGTTGCCGGTATGGATTTACCTTCCGGCGCTGATCGGCGGAGCGTTTGTCATCGCGCCCTTGGCGGCGATGCTGGCCACCGTGCAGTGGTCGCAGTTCTGGGAACTCGTGACTTCCGAATCGTCGGTTGCCGCGTTGAAACTGAGTTTGAAGACAGCGGCAATGAGCACGCTGCTGTGCATCCTGTTCGGGGTACCGATGGCCGCGGTGTTGGCGCGCAGTCATTTTCGGGGACTGTCCGTTCTTCGATCCTTGATTCTGCTCCCGCTGGTTCTGCCGCCCGTGGTGGGCGGTATCGCGTTGCTGTACACGTTCGGGCGCAAAGGGTTGATCGGTGAGCAGTTGGAAGTGCTCGGCATCCAGATAGCATTCTCGACAACCGCGGTGGTCCTGGCGCAGACGTTTGTTGCGCTACCGTTCCTCGTCGTCAGCCTCGAAGGTGCACTACGCACTGCGGGTACAAGATACGAGGCCGTTGCCTCGACGCTCGGAGCCCGCCCGACCACTGTGCTTCGCCGGGTGACTCTGCCGCTGGTGCTTCCCGGTCTGGTGTCAGGGGCAGTTCTGGCTTTCGCTCGCGCACTGGGGGAATTCGGTGCGACGCTGACCTTCGCGGGGAGTCTGCAAGGGGTGACGCGTACCCTGCCGCTGGAAATCTATCTCCAGCGCGAGACCGATCCGGATGCAGCGGTAGCGCTTTCGCTGGTGTTGGTCGTAGTCGCGGTGGTCATCGTGGTTGCGGTGCGCGGACGCGGATCGGCGGGTTCGTTGTGAGTGGCCTCCACGTCGACATCGAGATTCCGGAGCGCGACGTCGTTGCGACGTTCGACGTCGCGGCGGGCGAGGTGACCGCCATCCTCGGGCCGAACGGCGCCGGCAAGTCGACGGTACTGGCGGCGGTTGCCGGACTGCATCATCCGCGGCGCGGATTGATCGAACTCAATTCCCGCGTTCTCACCGATACCCGTAGGGGAGTCGTGTTGGCACCCCATCGGCGCGGCACTGCCCTACTCGCGCAAGAGGCACTTCTCTTTCCCCATCTCAGTGCGGCTGCGAACGTGGCGTTCGCGCCGCGCAGTGCAGGGCGGTCGCGTCGCGATTCCGCCGAGTCCGCGCGCCATTGGCTGGAGGCAGTCGACGCCGGCGATTTGGCTGACCGCAGGCCTTCACAGCTCTCCGGCGGCCAAGCGCAACGGGTTGCAGTGGCGAGGGCATTGGCTGCTGAACCCGAACTGCTTCTGCTCGACGAACCGATGTCCGCGCTCGATGTCGCCTCCGCCCCCGCGCTGCGGTCGTTACTGCGCCGAGTGCTCAGGACCGGCGATCGCACTGCCGTACTCGTCACGCACGACGCTCTGGACGCACTTGCGCTGGCCGACACGGTTGTCGTCATGGACGGTGGCCGGGTCGTCGAACGTGGTGACGTACGAACAGTTCTGACCCGCCCGCGTAGTGCATTTGCAGCACGGATCGCCGGGATCAACTTGCGCAGCGGCACGATGGCCGGAGACGGAGTGCTCAGAAGTCCGGTCGGGGTGGATATCGCGGGCCAGACGGAGACCGACCTACCGGCCGGCAGTGCCGCCGTGGCGGTCTTCGAGCCGCGAGCAGTGTCGGTCTACCTGGATCCGCCGCACGGCAGCCCACGAAATGCGTTTGCGGTCACGATCGCGGAGATCGAAAACCGAGGCGATGTCGTCCGAGTGCGAGCGGAGGACGAAGCCGGCCAGCCGGGCTTGTCTGCCGACATCACGGCGAGCGCAGCGGCCGAACTCGATCTGGTTCCGGGATCGGCCGCTACGTTTGTGGTCAAGGCCACCGAGACGCTGATCTATGCGCAGGGCGCAGGCTCGTAGACGTCCTCTACGACCGAATCCGCATAGAGGGCTGCAATTTCGGATGCGTACTTCTCGGCTATCGGCTTGCGCCTGAGCTTCATCGTCGGTGTCAGCTCGTCGCCGCCTGGCTCCCAGAACATGGTGAGTACGTGAAACCGCTTGATCTGCTCGGCCCTCGACAGACGCGAGTTTCCCTCGGAGACAGCAGTTGCAACGATGTCGACGATCCGAGCGTCCTTGGCGAGTACCGCGGCCTCGGCCGCAAGTCCCAGTGAGCGTGCCGCTCCGACCGCGGCGTCGGCGCTGAGTGTGATCAACGCTGTGTTGAACTTTCGGCCGTCTCCGATCGTCACGACCTCACCGATCAACGACGACGACGTCTTCACTGCCGTCTCGATGGCGGCCGGTGACATGTTCTTTCCCGACGCGTTGATGATCAACTCCTTCTTGCGATCGATCACCGTGAGGTAGCCGTCCGCGTCGGCGGTGACGACATCTCCGGTCGAGAGCCACCCGTCTGCACTGATCGCTTCGGCCGTTTTTGCCGGTTCGCCGCGGTACCCCTTCATGACCAACGGGCCTCGAACCAGTAGCTCGCCGTCCGCCTCGATGCGCATTTCCATGCCTGGGAGTAACTTTCCGACCGTTCCGAGCTTGGTCGGCTCGGCCGGCGCGGTGCTCGCGATGCATGTCAGCTCGGACATTCCCCAGATCTCCGAGATCGGAACTCCCAGGGCCGCAAAGAATGCCAACGTGTCCGGCGGAATCGGTGCGGCGCCAGAGATGGCCCACTTCAGTTCGGCAAAGCCGAGTTTCGCACGCAGAGCGGACAGGACCATCGTATCGGCTCGGGCGTAGTCCGCTTCCAGTTCGACGGGGACTGTTTCACCGGCTCGCAAGTGTGCGAGACGAGTGCGACCGACGTCGAGTGCCCACTGCAACGCCGCTCGCCGCGCGTCGTCCGGTTCGTTGGCGACAGCCGATTCGACTGCAACTTTCAGCTTTTCCCACACACGGGGGACGCTGCCCCAGATCGTGGGGCGACAGTCCGGAAGCGCGGCCGCTACCTGGCTCGGATCCGGTACGACAGTGATCTGGGTGCCGAACACCATTTGCATGTACAGGCAGGTGAGCCGATCGGCGATGTGCGCCGACGGCATGTACGAGGTGATGCGGTCACCGAATTCGACGGGGAGTACAGCGCTTACGGCGTTGGTTTCGAACAACAGGCATGCATGAGTCGTCTCGACGCCCTTGGGGTTGCCGGTCGTGCCGGAGGTGTAGATCAACGTGGCGACGTCGTTCGGTTTCACCGCACGCCAGGTGCCCTCGAAATCGAAATCCGATGCGGCAGAATTCTTCATCTGCTCCAGGGTCACGGTGCAGGGCTGGTGGACATGCGATTGCGCGTCGACGACGACGATCGTCTCGAGTGTGGCGCCCGAGCGGCGGACCGTATCCACGTACCGGTCTTCGCAGACGAGAACCCGTGCACCGGAATTGGCGAGGATGTAACGGATGGCTTCGGGTGCCGACGTGTTGTAGATGGAGAAGGACGTCGCGCCGAGATGTTGGGCACCGACGTCGATCGGATAGAACTCGATGCGGTTACTCATCATCAGGGCAACCGTATCGCCGTGTCCCACGCCGATTCCGGCCAATCCCGCGGCAACCTCGCGGACCTGTTCGGCGTACTCGCGCCACGTCAGTGTTCGCGCATCGCCGATGTCTCGCAGGGCCACCGCGTCGGGCGCTACCGCCGACACTCGCTGGAAGGCTGCACACAACGTGGTCATGATGTTCTCCTGGATGCCTTTGTCAGGGCTGATGCATTCGTCGGGGCCGCAGCGGTGGTTCTGTCTTCGAGTTCGCGGATCAGGTCGTGTGCCTGTTTGTCCCTGGCCAGATAGCCGTCGGCCAGGACATTGATGAATCCGCGTCCCCACGCCCAGGGTTCCCAGGCAGCGGGGGCAAGGGTCCGCGCGGCGCGGCGCGCGATCGCGTCTGCGATCACCGTGGCGGCACGGTCCGGGGAGATTCGATGACGGAGGGGACCGAGTAGTCGAGCGTCGAGTTTGCGCCCGATCTCGTCGTCGTCGAGTGTGGCGCGTGCAAGTTGTGTATCCACCATCCCGAAGTACGCGATGCCGGCAGTGGCGCCGTAGCCGGCAATCTCGAGACGCAGCGCCCGGCCGAGCGCTTCGACCCCAGCCTTGCTGATCATGTACGAAGCGCCGCCCAAACCGGGGGCGAACGACGCCGCCGATGACACGACGACGATGTGCCCACTGTTGCGGATCACCTCGTCGATGGTCGGATGCACGGTGTTGAAGACGCCGGTGAGATTGACGTCGAGCACACGATCGAAGGCGTCGGGATCGATCTGGCGCAATGTTGCCGGGGGAGGGGTGATTCCGGCGTTGGCCACCACGACGTCGATTCTGCCCAGCTGCTCGATGATCGTTTGCACGGCTGCGGTCATGCCGTCCCGATCTCGGACATCGGCCGTCACCGTCACGACTCGCTGTGACTCGAATGAGCGCTCGGCCGTTGCCAATGAACTTTCGTTGACGTCGACCAGCGCCACGGTGGCCCCACGCCGGTGGAGAGTGCGCGCCAGCGCGGAACCGATACCGTCGCCTCCGCCGGTGATCAGCACGACCTTTCCGGCGACGTCGTAGTCGATTCGGCGTCCGGGCAGTGGAATGCCCAGATCGCGGACTGTTCCCGCAATTGCGGACATGCGTCCCGTCATTGCTTCAGTGCCTTCCGTGTAGAGCGCGGATGAGAACCTTGACCAGCCAGTCGATTCGGGCGGTCCGTCGAAACGTCGTCAGTGGTAGGGGCGAACGGAATCGTTGCCTGGTCATCGACCGGGCATAGGTGAACTCCTTCAGACCATCTGGGCCGTGAACGCGTCCGAAACCAGATGCTCCGACCCCACCCAGTGGCAGGTTGGGAACCGCGGCATACATCACGTAAGAGTTCACCGACGCTCCTCCGGATCGGAGCCGATCGGCAACAGCCACTCCATCCTTGCCGAACACGCTTGCTCCCAATGCATATGGCGACGCATTGACCAACTCCACCGCCTCGTCCATCGAGGCGACCTTGGTGATCGTCATCGTCGGGCCGAAAGTTTCCTCCGTGACGGCGAGGCTGTCTTCGGGGACGTCGACCATGATGGTCGGTTGCACATACTGGCCGGAGATCGAGCCGAGCCCTCCGAGAACGACACGTCCACCTCGAGACACCGCGTCGTCGATGTGGCGCCGGATTACAGCCACTTGCGCGGGCATGGTGATCGGACCGATCTTGTCTTCGGCCCCCGGACCCGCATGAACTCGGGCAGCCAAAGTGATTGTCTTGTCGATAAACTCGTCGTAGACCTGTTCGTGCACGTATACACGCTCGACGCCCAGACAGGTTTGACCGGAGTTGGACAATGCGCCCCACACCGCAGCATCCGCGGCGGCACCAACATTTCCGTCGGCATCAAGGACGAGCGCGTCCTTACCGCCACATTCCATCAACACCGGTGTGAGGGTCTCGGCGCACGCTGCCATGACTTTCTTGCCCGTCGCGGTCGATCCGGTGAACCCGATCTTGTCGACACCGGCCAGGCACAGTGCCGCGCCGACCGAACCGTCGCCTGTGACAACTTGCAGCACAGGATGTTCAGGGACGACCTCGGCAAACGCTCGGACCAACCATTGCCCGACTGCCGGCGCGAACTCACTCGGCTTGTAGACCACGGCGTTGCCTGCAGCCAGCGAGAACGAGAGCGAACCGAGTGGGGTGAAGACCGGATAGTTCCACGGACCGATCACACCGATCACCCCGAGAGGTCGATACTCCACCGAGGCGGCCTGATTGATCGTCAACAAACTGGAGCGGACGCTGCGCCTGCCCAATACCTTTCGGGCATTCTTCGACGCCCACGCGAGATGTTCGAGTGCCATGGCGATTTCGAGCATCGCGTCAGGGTGCGGCTTGCCCATGTCCCGGTGCACGACGTCGGCGAGTTCGGATGCTCGACGAGCGATGATTCCACGCCACCGATCCAGTCGACGAGCGCGTTGCTCGAATGTCAGTTCTGCCCACCACTCGGAAGCAGTTCGGGCGTCGCGCACTGCCTGTGTCACCGTGTCGTCGGACGCCTGTGTGGTCGTGTCGATCTCGGTCGCCGTCATCGTGGAGTTCCTTGAAGTGTGTGGTGGACGGCGCCGTCGGCCCAGCTGCGAGTGACGCGTTCGAGGATCGGTCGGGACAGAGCCAGAATCGGGGCGAACCACGGCTGCGCTTGTACAGCGAACGTCCAGGTGAGGCGGCTGCCAGTCGAAGTCGGTTCCAGCACCAGATCTTCGGCGAAGCGTTTGAACCCCGGCAGTGACGCCGACTCCACGTAGAACGTCATCCGGTGCCCCTCGTCCCAGCGGAAGAATCTCTCGTTCAGTGCAGCAAAAGCGCCGGCGCGCACGGTTCGCGTAGTCCCGATGCCGAATGGTCTGGCCGAGGTCCAGTCGGCGCCGGTGATCCCGCGCGCCCACGACGTGAGCGCTCCGTCCGAGGTCAACGTCTGCCACAAGCTTTCGCACGTCGCTTCGGATTCGATCCGGTGAGTGATCACCAGCGGCGCGGATCGGACGAAGTCTGCGTCGGCGGCCGCAAGAGAGAATTCTCCCCTCACAGGTCCACCACCAAAGATGCACCGGTGGAACGTGATCGACAGGTCAACATCGAATCTGTACGTTCGGATTCGGTGAGCAAGGTGTCTCGATGATCGACGCTCCCTGAGAGCACCCGAACCTTGCACGTACCGCAGAAGCCCTGTTGGCAGGAATAAGCGACTCCGGGAAGTGCACGTCGTATCGCAGCCAAGGCACTTTCGGACTCGCCCACATCGACGGTGAGACCGGTGCGCGCCAGATGCACCGTGAACTCCTTGCCGTCGACTACCGGGAGTGGGGAGAACCTCTCGCTGTGCACCGATCCGGTCGGATTGCCGGCGAAGGTCGCCGCGCGCACCATGTTCATCAGCGGCGCCGGTCCGCACGTGTACACCGCGGCACCGGGATCCGCAGCAGCGACCAGTGTTTCGATATCCGTCGGGCCCAACTCGTCGTCCGGTCGGATGGTTACCCGGCCGCTGGAGTATTCCTCGATCTCGTCGAGAAATGGCATGGCCGTCCGAGTTCGTCCGAGATAATCCAAACGCCACGGGATTCCGCGGCGGTGACAACGTTGCACCATGGGAAGGAGCGGAGTGATCCCGATTCCGCCCGCAACGAAGAGGTACGACGGAGCAGCGACAAACGGAAATGCATTGCGTGGCCCTCGAACGTCCACAACCATGCCGGGTTTCAGCGACTCGTGTATCTCGCGCGAGCCGCCCCCACCCTCGTCGATCCTCCGGACGGCGATCCGATACGAGGACAAGTCGTCGGGGTCGCCGCACAGCGAATACTGTCGTTGCCTTCCCGAGGGGAGAAAGATGTCGAGGTGGGCGCCGGGAATCCACGACGGAAGGGTGATTCCTTCCCCCGGGGTCAAGGTGACACTCAGGACGTCGTCGCACTCTGACCGGACGGACTTCACGTCCAGAGTCATGTCGAACCCGCTGTAGCGGACCGGGCTGGGGCGCGAAAGTATGTGCGCTGCTGGACTTGCTGCAAAGATTCGGCGGTATGCGCCGGTGGCTTGCGCGGCAAACCTCAACGACCGGGTCGGTGTGAAGTCGGGTGCGTCGTGGGAACTGCCGTCAGTCGTCTTGTTCATCCTGCGCTCGCTTCGGAAGAACGATTGGCAGCAGGCGAGCGAGCGAGGTAACGCATGGCGACGTCCATGTCCCCGATCTGGGAAGGATGGAAGCTCGGCCGCAGATACGGAGGAATCTCGGTGATCAGGAATTTCATGTTGGGTACCAGGCCACGACGGGTGGCGCTTATCAGTTGGAGAGGCCACAGTCGGCCCTTCGTCGTGGACGGGTCCTGTCGGAACAGGTAGTTCATCGAGGCGATGAACAGCACGAACAATGTGAAGCTGGCCAGCAGCGCCGTGCGAACGCGTCTGGCGTAGCTGCCGTCCACGTACATGTAGGCGTCGAAGGCTACGTTGCGGTGTTCGACTTCCTCGGCGCCGTGCCACTTCACCATGTCGAGCATCATCGGGTGCATGCCGGCATCTTCGAGGGCGGGATCGGTGAGCAGCCATTCCCCGACCACTGCCGTGTAGTGCTCCATGGCGGCAAACAAGCCGAGACGTTCACAGAGCCAGGCGTGCTTGGCTTTTCCGGTCAATCCTTTGTCGCCCAATATCTTGTCCACGAGCCAGTCCATCCGGCGTGACATCGGTTTCATGTCCATGCCGAGGTCCGCAAGATGCTCGCGTGCACCTTTGTGCGACGACGCGTGTGTTGCTTCCTGGCCGACGAATCCCACCACCTCTTCGTGCAGGCGGGTGTCCTCGATGAGCGGGAGTGCTTCGGCGAGCGTTGCGGACATGGCCCGCTCTCCCTCGGGTAACACGAGATGCATGAAGTTGATGACGTGGGTGACCATCGGTTCGTTCGGCACGTAATGCAGTGGTACGCCGTCCCAGTCGAAATCGACGTCACGGGCGGCGATCGCATGTGCTTCGTCGGTGTAGCGGCGAGCGCCGGACGGTGCGACGACGGGTGTGCCTCGGAAGGCGTTGATGCCGAGCATTATCGGCTCCTCACGGTTTCTCGAGCAGTGGTGAGTGCTGCGGACGAGGCGGGTTGTACCTGCGCGTAGTGAGCGAGGTCGGCTCGTTTGGTCCTGGCGCGGAATGATCGGTTGAATCCGGGATAGAAGGTGTAGTTGCGGCCGCCGTCGACGAGGTAGTAACTACTGCACCCCCCGGCGTTCCACACGCTGGTGGCGAGTCGGCGGTCTGTTGCGCGTACGAACTCGCGTTGCACGTTTGCGCGGACGTCGATGCTGCCGATGCCGCGCTCGTCCATTTGAAGAATGCAGCTCACGATGTACTCGACCTGGGCTTCGATCGTGACGACCTGTGAGGTGTAGACCACGGAATTGGGGCCGAGGATCATGAAGAAGTTCGGAAAACCGCTGATAGTGGTGCCGAGGAAGGCCTCGGCACTGCCGTTCCACGTCTGTGCGAGGCTGCGGCCGTCCTGGCCTCGGATGATGTCGAAAGACGGGTTGTCTCCCATCCGAAAGCCGGTTCCCATGACTATGGTGTCGACTTCCCGGAAGGCGCCGTCCGCGGTGAGAACTCCGCGCTCCTGCACCTCGACGATTCCGTCCGTCACCACCTCCACATTGGGTGACGCCAGCGCGGGATAGTAGGTGTTCGAGAACGTCGGACGCTTGCATCCGAATGCGTAGTGGGGGAGCAGCTTTGCGCGAAGCTCCGGGTCCCGCACCTGCCGGCGAAGGTGTGCTCGGCCGAGTGTGGCCAGCCCTTTGAGCAGTGACGGCTTGTACACGAATCCGGGTACCAGGGCTTCTTGAAGCAGGTCGAGTCCCTTGCGTGCCAGTCGTTGGGTGAGCGGCACCCGCTCGAAGAGAGCGCTTGGCCAGCCGGTCATCGGCTGATCCGGATGCGGCAGGATCCACGTCGGTGTCCGCTGGAACACGGTCAACGTGTCCGCGAGCGGTTGCAGTCTGGGGATGATCTGCACCGCAGAGGCGCCGGTGCCGACCACGGCTATCCGCTCACCGCGAAGGTCGTGGTCGTGGTTCCAGTCCGCGGTGTGGAACATCTGACCACGAAACGATTCGAGCCCGGGAAGGTCGGGTGTGGCGGGGGCACTGAACGGGCCGGTGGCCGCGACCAGGAACTGTGCCTCCCAGACGGTTTCCGCAGTGTGTACCCGCCAGATCTGGGCTTGCTCGTCCCACGAAGCTTCTGTCACGTCCTGGTTGCAGTGGAAATGACCGGCCAGTCCGAAGCGACGGACGCAATCCCGGAGATAGTCGTAGATCTCGGGCTGTAGCGGATACAGCCGCGTCCAGTTCGGATTGGGCGCAAACGAGAACGAGTACAGAATCGACGGGATGTCGCACTGTGCACCGGGGTAGGTATTGACCTGCCAGGTCCCCCCGGGCTCCGCAGCACGTTCCAGAACGACGAAGTCGTCGATCCCGGACTGCTTCAAGCGGACAGCCGTTCCGATGCCGCCGAAACCGGCTCCGATGACGACGACTCGTGTTCGGCGAGTTCGAGTTTCCTCGTCACCGGCCGATGGCCCCGAGGTTGGGTCGATGTCGACCATGTGTGACGCCTCCTGATTGGTGCGTGAACAACTGAACGAAGAGTAAGTCTGACATCAAGTGATGTCAACAGCGATTGATGTCAGAATTGAATTGATTGACATCGTGCGATGTCAGTTCGCTTGCCGAGGTCGCCGCGATAACCTGAGGTCGAGAGCACTGCCGGTCAGTGAGAACATGGGGACATGACGGATACCGAGGCTCGGCGCACAGGCCCGCGCAGGTGGCGTGGGCAGGAACCAGAAGATCGCCGCGCCGCGCGCCGGGCACAGCTGATCGAAGCCGGGTTGCAGATCATGGGCACCGAGGGTGCGGCCGCCGCGACCATGCGTGCGACCTGCCGCGAGGCTGCGCTGACCGAACGGTACTTCTACGAGAGCTTCGCCAATCGTGACGAACTGCTGGTCGCCGTGCTCGACGAGGTCGTTCTCGGGGCACGCGACACTATTCTGGACGCTCTCGAGGCGGCGCCTTCCGAACCGTCGGCCCTGATCCGTCACGTGGTGAAGGCCTTCACCACCTACGTATTCAAGGATCCGCGCCGTGGACGCATCATGTTCGTCGAATCCCAGGCGGAACCTGCGCTGTGGGATCGAGGGCGAGAATTGATGGCGGAGTTCACCAATCCGATCTCCGCGTCGCTCGAGCTGATGTACGGCGGCGAGGCAACCGACTCCGCGAACTCCGAACTCAATTCGGTGGGGCTGTTCGGTGCCCTCGCGTTCATCTATCAGGCGCACACCCCGTCCTCCAAGATCTCTCGTAAGCGTTTGGTGGAACACATTTCGCTCATGGTCGAAGCGCAGGCGACGGTCAACAGCACGCCCGCGAGAAAAGAATGACGTCCGCGTCGGCCACAGGCGGAAAGCGTCTCGGTCCTGAAGACCGGCGTGAGCAGATCATTGTCAGCGCGGCAAAGGTTTTCGAGGAGAAGTCTTTTGCCGACGTCTCGATGACCGAGTTGGCCAAGGCGGCCGGGGTCGGTCGTCCGCTGCTCAATCATTACTTCGGCTCCAAGCGGGAGTTGTACCTCGACGTCGTGCGGCGATTCGTCTTCATTCCTGAAGTGGCGGTGGACCGCATTCCGCGATCGGCGAGCCAGGAGAAGCGGATCGGCGCCGTGATCGATCGGTGGCTCGACGTCGCCTGGCGTCATCGCGACATGTGGATCTCGACAGTCATGTCCGACGACCTCCGCCGTGATCCCGAGATGGACCGGATCCTGCAGGACGCTGACGACGTTGCTGCGCGACGCATGATGGATGCGCTCGAGATTCGACCGAGCGAAGGCAGCGAGGCTGCTGTTCATTCGATGATCGTGGCGTACGGAGGATTGGCGAAGGCCGCCAGTAAGCAGTGGTTGGTGACGGGAGCGCTCGACCGCGAACAGGTGCACCTTCTGCTGGTACGCAGTTTGCTCGCCATCGTGCGTGACGTTCTGCCGGCGTGCGAGGCGGATTCCTGATTGCTCAGAGTGATCTCGCCACGAGGTCCTTCATGACTTCGTTCGATCCGGCGTAGATTCGCTGAATACGAGCGTCGGCGTACATCTGAGCGATGGGATATTCGAGTATGTAGCCGTACCCGCCGTGTAGTTGCACGCAGCGGTCGATCACGGCGCACTGCTGATCGGTGAGCCAGTACTTGGCCATCGCGGCGGTGGTCGCATCGAGCTGCCCGGCAAGATATTTGACGATGCAGTCGTCGATGAACGTTCGTGAGATACGAGCGATGGACGCGCACTCGGCAAGTTCGAAGCGGGTGTTCTGCAGATCGAAGAGCTTTTGCCCGAACATGTTTCGGGATTTGGTGTACTCGACGGTGAGGGCGACTGCACGCTCCATTGCCGCAGTGGCTGCAACCCCACAGATCAATCGTTCGGGCAGTAGCTGCTGCATCAGCTGGGCAAACCCTGTGCCTTCGCGGTCCCCGAGCAGGTTTGTTGCAGGCACCCGCAAGCGGTCGAAGAACAGCTCGGTGGTGTCCTGGCCCTTCTGTCCGACCTTCTCGAGTATTCGCCCGCGCTCGAAACCCGGTGTGTTGTCATCGACCTCGGCCACGATGAGCGACACTCCACGCGCTCCGAGGCTGGGATCGGTCTTGGCGGCAATGATCACCAGATCACAATTGCGACCGTTCGAGATGAATGTCTTTGCGCCGCTGATCAGATAGTCGTCACCGTCGCGGACGGCGCGGGTGGTGATGTTCTGCAAGTCGGATCCGGTGCCGGGCTCGGTCATGGCGATTGCGCCCACCCACTCGCCACTCACCAGCTTCGGTAGCCAGCGCAGTTTGTGCTCGTGATCGGCGTAGGCATTGAGGTAGTGCGGCACGATTCCCGAGTGCACGCCGAGTTGGAGTGAATGATCACCCGCCATGACCTGCTCGTGGAACAGCACGGCGTCGTGCGCAAACGTTCCTCCTCCGCCGCCGTACTCGGTGGGGATCGACATGCCGGCGAGCCCGAGCGTCCCGAGTTCCCGATATGCGGATTTGTCGGGAAAACCCTGGGACGCGAAGCGTTTCTGATGCGGTGTGACGTGTTTGGCGAAGAAGTTCCTTGCCAGGTCGGCCACGGCCTCCAATTCGTCGTCCATCCACGGGGACCGGCGTTCGGTGGTTCGGGTTGCGGTAGATCCTTGCGTCATCGTGATTCTCCCGATCGATGAAGTGCGACCCGCGAGCGGATCCGACTCCACCTATCATCCACACTGTTGACAGAGTGTCAATAACGGGGTGGTCGAATCGACCTCCGGACCCGCCTCGAATTCCACGTCGGCCGCCCGCAAGAATGGGACGACACAGACACGAACAGGCCGGCGCGAAGGATGGGCAGTGGACCCCGAAGAAACATCAGCGGGTCACGAGTCCAACCTCCCGGCTCCGCGGCCGGCGCGCAGCGTCCTGTTCGGATTGCCGCCGGTGGGAAACAGGTACCCCGGAGCGGTTCGCGTCGCCCTCGCCCTGGCGATTCCGGCGGCCATCGCCACACTGCTCGGATTCGGGTCTGCTTCGCTCCTGGTCGGCCTCGGTGCATTTGCATCGATCTACGGTGAGGGTCGTCCGTACCGGAGCAGGTGGAAGGCAGTCGGTATCGCCGCGACGGCGCTGACGATCCTGTCCTTCATCGGGGCATCAGTGGGTGAGCCCGTCCACCGAGCCATCGCCGAGGGAGCGCCGACGGTGCTGCTCGTCTTTGTCGTGCTGATCATGGCCGTCGTGGTGTCGACCTGCGCCTTCACCGTCGACGCGCTTCGATTGGGTCCACCGGGCGCGTTCTTTCTGTTGCTCACCACCGAGATCAGCTCCGTGATCGCCACTCCCGGCCAGCCGCCGGTCGAGGTCGCGATGTGGACGGCAATCGGTGGGATCAGCGCGGTGGTCGTCTCGATGACGGGAATCCTGTGGGCACCGAGAGCTGTCGAACGCAGCGCTGTACAGGCAGCCGTATCGGCCGTTGCGGAGTACACGGACGCTCAGGCGGCGTACGCCCCACCCGAACTCACGCGAGACAAACGCCACGCTGCAGCACTTCGGCTGCACGACGCGTGGCAGTGCCTTTACCGCGGCGCAATCGTCGGGAAAGACCATCCGTTGACCCGTGAACTCGAACGAGCGCAGATCTCGATGGCCAGAGCGATCTCCGACGACCACGATCCGGAGCTCATGGCGGACCCCGCGTTCGACGTCGACGAGGTCGGGGCTCACCCGCCTCTGCCCGATCCGACGATCCGATATCGGTTCCTCCGCGCCTGCAATCCGTCCAGCCGAGCGTCGGTCACGGCACTTCGGCTGTCCATTGCCTGCATGGCCGCGGGAACCCTCACCGTCCTGCTCGGCATCGATCGCCCAGACTGGGCGGTGATCGCCGCGGCGATGGTCCTTCATCAAGGACCGGATCGAATACTGGGCACCTATCGCGGAATTCACCGCATCGGCGGAACCGTCCTCGGGTTGATTCTGTTGGGTGCCATCTACGCCTGGAGTCCGACCGGTCTGTGGTTGGTGGCGGTACTTGCAGTCCTGATGGCCGGGATCGAGCTGTTCCTGGTGCGGAATTACGGGATAGCCGTCATCTTCATCACCGCCCTCGCGATTCTCCTCGGCGCGGCCGGTGGTGCGCACGGGACCGTCCAACATCTGATCCTCAGCCGCATGCTCGAGACTGCAATCGGCGTCGTCGTGGCGTTGGTGGTCCTGTGGACGGTGGGGCGCGGTGCGCATCGACGCACTCTGATCTGGGTCGACGAACGGGCGAGTAGCGTCCTGTTCAAGCTGCTGACCGAAATCCGCGCGAGGCACTATGCACCACAGGCGAATTGGTCGGAGCTTTCGGAGCTTCGACGGGACCTGGACTTCGAACTGCGAGGTAGCGCGATGGCCGGGATCGACGCCGCCCACAACGAACCCGAGTGGGCGTCGCAGCAGTGGAGGACGCACACCGAATTGCATCATCTGGGATCGGATGTACTGCACCGACTGTGGTTCGGAACGCAGGTGTCCAGATCACACCTCGAGGAATGGGAGTCTCGTTACTTGCGTTCGGGTTCGGTGTGATCGAGCATCGGCACAGCGCTGAACTTGGCTGGATTCGCAATATCGTAGGCTGCGCACACAACTCCGTCGCGGACCGTGAAGCCGGCAACGCGAGCGGCGAACTGCGGGTACTGGTCATCCCCTGGTGAGCCGGCGAATACACCGCCGAGCCGTCCGTTGACGAGAACCGGTGACATCGAGAACACCGCTGCCGGTCCGTACTTGCGGGCCAATCCCAGGTAGAACCGCGCCACACGATCGCTGCCGCGCACAATGTTGACAGCCGTGCGGGTCGTTCCGCCTGCGTCACCGATCAGGACGGCATCGGGATCGAGTGCATCGATCACGGCGTTCAGATCTCCACTCGCGATAGCCGTCACCAATCGCTCGACGGCGGCAGCATGCTCCTCGCTACTGACCGGGACCGGCGCCGACGCTGCGGCTTTACGGGCCCGCGAGGCCAACTGACGGGCAGTGGCTACTTCGATGTCGAGGATGCGCGCAACCTCGGCGAAGGGCACGTCGAAGCCGTCATGCAGGACGAAGGCAACGCGCTGAGCGGGAGTAAGGGTGTCCAGGACGACGAGGGCCGCAAAACGATTCTGTTCCTGCGTCACGACGTACTCCAGCGGATCGGGTGTCGCTGAGGGTGTGCCCGCGGTGGCGTCGACGGGCGTGACGATCGGCTCCGGAAGCCACTGTCCGACATAGCTTTCTCTTCTGACTGCGGCCGATTTGAGATGATCGAGGCAGATCCGACCGACAACAGTGGTGAGCCATCCGCGCAGCTCCCGGATCTCGAGGTCGCTTCCTTGTCTCGATTGTGCGACTTGCAAGCGTATCCATGCCTCCTGCACCGCATCCTGAGCGTCGTTGAAACTTCCGGTGAGACGGTAGGCCACCGACGTCAGGTGGCCACGGTGTTGCTCGAAGTCCTGCGCAGTCGTCGGCGAAAGCATGCCCTCATGATACGGACCTCACACATTAAATCCGGCATGAATGTAACCGTTGACCCAGGTAGTGGGTGCCGACGTATGGTTTCGGCACTGCTAACGGCTCGATTCTGTCTTCACATTCATTGGAGTCTCACGTGTTTCGGTCTTTCCCGCTCATGTCGCTCAACTGTTGTCGTTGAACTGACATTCCCCACACCTGCCTGTGCCGAGCGCCGCATACGGCGCTCCGGACAGGTGTAGCCGAGAACTGAACCAATCATCTTCTACAGGAAGCAACTTCATGATTCGCCCTCGTTTCGCGCGCTCGGTAGCCGCGGCCGTCGCCTTTGTCACTCTGTCCAGCCTTGCCGTTGCCTGCTCGGGCTCCTCCGACGAAGTCGTCAAGACCGCCGACGGCAAGACCGTCCTGCGGTACGAGGGCAGCACCGGACAGGTCATCTACCCCGAACTGGCCGCTGACCTCGGCTACTTCAACGACGTGGAGCTCAACTGGATCGGCGATACGACCAGCGGCCCTCAGAGCATTCAGAACGCAGCGACCGGTCAAACCGAGTTCGGTGGAGCGTTCAACGGTGCGGTGGTGAAGTTGGCTTCCGCCGGTTCACCGATCACCTCGGTCATCGGGTACTACGGCTCCGACAAGGAGAGCTTCAACGGGTACTACGTACTCGACGACAGTCCGATCAAGTCGGCGAAGGACTTGATCGGCAAGAAGGTCGGGATGAACACCCTCGGTGCGCACCACGAGTTCGTCGTCCGTGAATGGCTTGCGCGGCAGGGACTTACGCCTGACGAGATCAAGCAGGTTGAATTGATCGTCGTTCCGCCGGTCAACACGGAACAGGCGCTGCGGCAGGGACAGATCGATGTCGCCACCCTCGGCTCGGTCTTCCGTGACTCAGCGCTCGAACGCGGTGGTCTTCGCGAGCTGTTCACCGACGAATCGCTGTTCGGCTCGTTCACCTACGGCACGTTGGTGTTCCGTGACGACTACATCGCGCAGAACAAGGAGGCGGTCGCCGATTTCGTACAGGGAACAGCACGGGCCATTCGCTGGACCCAGACGCACCCACGAGAAGAAGTGATCGCGAAGCTGACGTCGATCATCAACAGCCGCGGACGCAACGAGGACACCAAGCTCATCAGCTACTGGAAGAGCCCAGGAGTCGCCGGTCCCGGCGGAACGATCACCGATACCGAGATCAGCACGTGGATCGACTGGCTCACCCGTAACGGTGAACTCGAAGAAGGAAAGTTGAAGCCGTCGGACATCTACACCAACGAATTCAACCCGTACGCCAACGGAACGTATTCACCCGACAGCGGCGCTGACGGACAGGCACTGGAGGCAGCAAAATGAGCACAGAACCGAAACTACGGCTCGAGCACGTCACCAAACAGTTCGACATTCGTGGGACCGACGAAGTTTTCACCGCGGTCGAGGACATCAACATCGACGTGGCGCCGGGGGAGTTCCTGGTCCTCGTCGGGCCGAGTGGTTGCGGCAAGTCGACTCTGCTGGACCTCCTCGGAGGACTCAGTTCGCCCACTTCTGGTCGAATCCTTCTGGACGGCAAGCAGATCACGGGCCCAGGCTTGGATCGGGGAATCGTCTTCCAGCAATACGCGCTACTTCCATGGCGAACTGCACGTCACAATATCGAGTTCGGACTCGAAGCGAAGGGCGTGAAGAAGAGCGAGCGGCGCGAGCTCGCCGAGCATTACCTCGAACTGGTCGGTCTGCAAGGTTTCGCGGATCGCTATCCGCACGAGTTGTCCGGTGGAATGAAGCAGCGAGTCGCGATCGCCCGCAGCTTGGCATTCGATCCCGAAGTGTTGCTGATGGACGAACCATTTGCTGCGCTGGACGCACAGACGCGAGAGTCTTTGCAGGACGAGCTTCTGCGCATCTGGAAGGCCACCGGCAAGACCATCCTGTTCATCACCCACGGAATCGACGAGGCCATCTACCTCGGGCAACGTGTTGCAGTACTGACTTCGCGCCCGGGGCGCGTCAAGACGATCGTCGACATCGACATCGACCGGTCCGGCGACGACGTGCGATCAGGTGAGGAGTTCCGAGTGTTCCGGCACCGGATCTGGACGCTGCTGCACGGTGAAGTCGAGCGCGCTCGGGCCGGCGAACTCGATCCTGCCAAGGAGGTTGCACATGTCTAGCGCATTGGCGACGCCGGAGGTGGTCGCCACCCCGAAACCGTTGGCCGACAAAACACCTGACATTGCGCAGCGGAGCCAGGCCGGCGGCAAGGCGGCGCGCTACATTGGTTCCACCGCCTGGCGGATTGCCAAGCCGTCGATTGCGATCGCGAGCTTCCTCGGGATCTGGGAAGCGGCACCTCGGCTCGGGCTGGTGGACAAGGTCTTCCTCCCGCCCTTCACCGAAGTTGTGTCCGCATTCTTCACTCTCGCCGAGAACGGACAATTGCAAGAGCATGTTTCGGCCAGTCTGACGCGTGCGCTGACCGGATTCTTCGTGGCCATCGCGATCGCGGTTCCGTTGGGAATCGCGATCGCCTGGTACCGCCCGGTCTCCGACTTCCTCAACCCGATTCTCGAATTGTTCCGCAACACAGCAGCCTTGGCTCTGCTTCCCGTCTTCGTGCTGATTCTCGGAATCGGTGAGGAATCGAAGATCGCCCTGGTGATCTACGCCTGCACCTTCCCGATTCTGCTCAACACGATCTCCGGTGTGCGGACAGTGGACCCCCTGCTGATCAAGTCCGCTGCCTCGCTGGGGTTCTCCTCGATTCGGCTGTTCCAGAAGGTGGTTCTGCCCGCCGCAGTTCCCACGATCTTCACGGGTATCCGCATGGCCGCCGCGTCGTCGATTCTCGTGCTGATCGCCGCCGAAATGGTCGGGGCCAAAGCCGGTCTCGGGTATCTGATCACCGCTTCCCAACTCAACTTCCAGATCCCGAACATGTATGCGGGCATCGTCGCGATCTCGTTGTTGGGTCTGACAATCAACGCGATTCTGGTCCTGATCGAACGTCGGCTCTCGCGCTGGCGCGTCACCACCTGACCACACTTTCACGGAAAGATTCTGCGAACTCATGTCCGAACGACAATTTCATCTGAACGCCTTCCTGATGGGCGTCGGCCATCATGAGGCGGCGTGGCGCCACCCACGCACAAATGCGGCCAACCTTCTGGACGTCAAGCACTTCCAGGAACTGGGGAGAATCGCCGAGCGTGGAAAGCTGGACTCGGTGTTCTTCGCCGACGGTCTAGCAGTCGGCCCGCGGGTCAAATACAACACTCAGGCGATCTTCGAACCCGTCACCTTGCTGTCGGCGATCGCTGCGGCCACCGAGAAGGTGGGGTTGATTGCAACCGCGTCGACCAGTTACAGCGATCCGTACACTCTTGCAAGGAAGTTCGCTTCCCTCGATCACATCAGTGGCGGACGAGGCGGGTGGAACATCGTGACGTCGGCCGGCGCCGACGAGGCCGCGAACTTCGGCCTCGATGCGGTACCGACGCACAGCGGTCGTTACGAGCGCGCCGAGGAGTTTCTCGACGTGACGCTCGGACTCTGGGACAGCTGGGAAGAGGGGGCAGTTGTCCTGGACGAAGAGACCGGAATCTTCGCCGATCCTGATCGTGTCCATCGCATCGACCATGACGGTCAACGATTCACGGTGGCTGGCCCGCTCAATTCGCCGAGGTCTCCACAGGGACGTCCGCTGCTTGTACAGGCCGGTTCCTCCGAGAGCGGTAAGGATTTCGCGGCGAGGTATGCCGAAGCCGTGTTCACCGCTCAACGAACACTCGAGCAGGGGCAGGATTTCTACAACGATCTCAAAGCGCGGCTGATCAAGTACGGGCGTAGTCCCGACGAGATCAAGGTACTGCCGGGCATCGTGCCCTTCATCGCGGATACGGAAGAAGAAGCGAAGGCTCTGGAGCAGTCCTTCACGGACCTGATCTCTCCGGAGTATTCGCTGCGCCAACTCTCGAACATGGTGGGTGTCGATCTCACCGAGCATTCTCTGGATGCCCCGCTGCCACCGTTGCCGGACATCGATCGCATCCAAGGGAACAAGAGTCGATACCAACTCGTCAAAGATCTTGCAGAGAGCGAAAACCTCACCGTCCGTGAATTGATCGGCAAACTCGGCGGTGGCCGTGGGCATCGGACATTTGCAGGGACACCGGAGCAGGTCGCGGACGAGTTGACCGCATGGTTCGACAAGGGCGCAGCGGACGGCTTCAACATCATGCCGCCCTATCTGCCCGGAGGGCTCGAGGTGTTCGTCGACCGGGTCGTGCCGATTCTGCAGGCGCGTGGGCTCTTCCGAACCGAGTACACCGAATCGACCCTGCGGGGCCACTACGGCCTCGATCGTCCGGCGAACCGGTTCTCGCGGGCCGCTGACGCGGCAGAAGTGAGCGCGTGACGGAAACACTGCCCAAGGAACAGCCGGCGATTGCCGGACTCAAGCCACTGGTCACAACGGTTTTCGTGCCGGCGGCTATCTTCGGGATCGGGCAGGGTGCGGCTGCCCCCATCATGGCCGTCACCGCGCGCGACCTGGGCGCATCGGTCGCCGTCGCCGGCCTGATCGTTGCGCTCGGTGGCTTGGGTGCCGTACTCGGTGACCTCCCTGCCGGCCGGATAGTGTCGCGTTTCGGTGAGCGTAGATCGATCATCGGCGGAAGTTCTTTGGGTGCAACAGGAGTGGTGATCTGTCTGCTTGCGCAGACTCCGTGGATGCTCGGTATCGGCGCACTGTTGACCGGACTGGCGAATGCGGTGTGGGGCCTTGCGCGGCAGAGCTACCTCGCCGAGACCGTGCCACTCGGTCTTCGGGCGCGAGCAATGTCGTCGTTCGCCGCGATGTGGCGGTTGGGTTTCTTCCTGGGACCGCTCATCGGTGCCGGCGTGATTCTCCTGGTGGGAGCGCGCGGAGGATTCCTCGTCCAGTTGGTGGGCGTCGTGCTCGCCGGGGCGCTGATGGCCCGCGTTCCCGACCCGCCGCGAAAGGTGCAGGCGGGCAACAGCGATCACGGGCACGTCACCCTCCCGGAGATCCTTCGCCGTCATCGTGCCGCTCTGTCGACGCTCGGGACAGGCTCCCTTCTGATGGGCGCCGCCCGGGCTTCGCGTGAGGCCGTTCTTCCATTGTGGGCATTGCACCTCGGGTTGGATGCAGCCCAGGTGAGTGTGATCTTCGGTATCGGTGCGGCCGTGGACCTGCTGTGCTCGTATCCGGCCGGACACATCATGGACCGATACGGCCGCAGGCTGGTCGCGGTGCCTTCGCTGACGGTGATCGGTGTGTCGTACCTGATGTTGCCGTTTTCGACGGGTGCAGTGGGATTGACCGTGGTCGCTGTCGTGATGGGGATCGGCAACGGACTGGGCAACGGCGTGATCATGACTCTCGGTGCTGATATCGCCCCACCCGAAGAGCGCGCCGAGTTCCTCGCTGCATGGCGATTGACGCACGACACGGGCATGTTCGGTGGGCCGCTCGCGATCGGTCTTCTCGCCGCGGTGTTCCCGCTCGGGTGGGCATTTGGCGCACTGGGCGCGACTTCGTTCGCCGGCGCGGCGATGATGTTCCGCTTCATTCCGGTCTATTCTCCGCGGGTGTCACCCCGGTCGCGCGTCGGGAAACTGTAGGTAGGCTCGCTACATGCGATTCGGACTGTTCGTACCTCAAGGCTGGCGTCTGGACCTGGTCGGCATCGACCCCGCGAAGCAGTGGGAGGTGATGCGAGACTTCACGCTGCGCGCGGAGGCAGGGCCGTGGGAGTCGGTGTGGGTCTACGACCACTTCCACACCGTTCCCCAGCCGACGGAAGAAGCGACTCACGAGGCGTGGACGTTGATGGCCGCACTCGGTGCGTCGACCTCGCGTATCCGACTGGGCCAGATGTGTACCGCCATGAGTTACCGAAACCCGGCGTACCTTGCCAAGGTCGCCGCGACCACCGACCTGATCACGGGTGGACGCGTCGAGATGGGTATCGGCGGCGGTTGGTACGAGCAGGAGTGGCGCGCGTACGGCTACGGTTTCCCCTCTGCCGGTGAGCGTCTGGGCCGCCTCGACGAAGGAATCCAGATCATGCAGCAGGCGTGGTCGACCGGCAGCTCGACGCTCGACGGCAAGTACTACCAGGTCGACGGAGCGCTGTGCCGTCCACTTCCGTTGCAAGAGGGCGGAATTCCCATCTGGGTTGCCGGTGGCGGCGAGAAGGTCACACTCAAGATCGCGGCCAAGTACGCGCAGTACACAAACTTCGACGGCACCCCGGCCGGCTTCGCGCACAAGTCCGAGATCCTGAAGAAGCACTGCGACACCGTCGGTACCGATTTCGATGCCATCGTCCGTTCGGCCAACTACAACGTGGCCATCGGCGCGACGGAAGCCGAGGTGGCTCAGCGGTTGGAGACACTGAAGGACAGACTGACGCCGTTGGTCGGCGAAGCTGCCGCCGATGCGTCGCTCGATGCGTTCCGCGGAATGCCTGCCGTAGGTACACCCGAGCAGATCATCGAGAACCTGTCGGCGCTCAAGGCGCAGGGACTCGAGTACGGAATCTTCTACTTCCCCGAGGCCGCGTACGACACGTCGGGAATCGAGATGTTCGAGAAGGAAGTGCTGCCCGCGCTTGCGTAACCGTTAGGGCTAGCGCAGGGAGTCAGGAAGATCGGCCGGGTTGATCAGAACCCGGCGATCGGGGTGGGTGCGAACTTCTTCGGACTCGGGGATCCGGCTCTGCAGGAAGTTCCACTCGCTCGCACTGACAGCTGCGATCGCGCGTGCCAGCACTGCCGAGTCCTTGGTTCCCCACTCGATCGGCATGGGGCTGACCATCTGCCACGTGTCAGCCTTGCTGCGGGTGGAACGATCCGAACGCAGTGCCACCGACGGAATGCGGTCGCCGACTCGCCACTTCGGATTGAGTCGAACATTGCGGCTGACGAGCGCGTACTTCGGTGCTCCGGCCGCCGGCTTCGCGATGTCGATCAGTGCCGTCAGGGTCGCCGCTCGAGGGTGAACCTCGGTGACGATCGCGGGAACCAGTGGGTTGTCCGCATACAGAGATTCGACGCTTCCCACCTTGCGAGGTGCCCACAAGGCGACCCACAGTGAACTGGCCGCACCGATGGCGAGGACCGCGCCGATGATGATGGACCACACCTCACCCATGCTGATCAGCCAGGCTCCGACCGCGGCGAGGACGATCGCGAAGATCACCGCAGAAATCTGCAGGCGGCGTACGTCGGCCAGTGTGTCGTTGACCGACTTGGCGTGGGCCTTGTCGACGGTGAACTGGAAGTCAGCCACGAAAAAATCCTTCGGGTGGTGCCGGACGATCTAGGACCGGCCCCCGATCTCCCGGGAGCCGTCCACCAGCGTAGCTAGTTTCGCGCGCGCTCCCACATCTGCAGGTAAGCCTCGGCGCCACGGCTCATGTCCTCGATGATCGTGTCGCCGTCGGCGCCCGCAGCAATACGCATGTCCGCGATCCAGTCGGGAATCATCCCGTACTGGGCAACGCCGTCGGTGTTCACGTCGAAAACCCTGGTGCCGGCGCGCTGCTGGTCCATTACGGTGCCGTCGAAGGCGGTGTACGGATATTGGAGCGGATTTTCGGCGGCGTCACCGCGCGGTGCGGCCTGCGGCCCGAAGCCGTTGGTGTCTGCGCCGTAGCCGAAACCGAAGTAGTAGTTCTCGCTTCGCATTGTCCGTGCGTCGCGCCACTGGTCGATGAACCCACGCTCCTCGGGCTTGTCGTCCGATGCGTCCAGTTGCCCGGCGTACAGGGCGACAAATCCGCCGAGCGCGTAGATCCGCTTGTAGAGACTCGGGTCGCTCCAGCTGTGACTGGAAACAACACCGGAATAGTTCGCTGCTTCGAGAATGTCGAGGGCTGCTTCGGCGGTCTTGACGCTCATGTGATCGATGTCCACGATCATCCCTCGGTCCATCAAACCTCGGATCGTGTATGCGCCGAGGTCGGTCAGGCCGCGCGAATTGCATTGCGGACCAGAGGGGTACACCGGAAGCGTCACTCCGGGTGGGAGTACCGCGAGAAGATTCTGTGCGCCGTCGACCTTGGTGGGCAGCACATTGTCCTCGGCAACGCCGGTGCATGGTTCCGACTGCCAGAACTCCCCGGTGCCCAGGTAGTTGCCGATATTGACGGCCACTCCGGTGACGCCGCCGTCGAAACGGGCACCGCCGAGGGCGTTGTCGAACTTGTGCGTGACGATCATCTGCCGAACACCGAGGTCGTACAACTCGTCCAGGCCGCGGTCGATGTCGTCCTCGGTGCACTGCGGAATACCGTTGCGCACAGAGCAACCGAAGGGTTCGGACACCTCCACCCCGAGGGTGACGGCCAGCTTTCCGTCGGCGGCCACCTGCCTGGCCTGTTCAGGGGAGCTCACGATGCGGAACCAACCCCGGCCGGGACCGCCGTACTGGGCGTCGATGTAGTCCTGGAGTTCGCGTGTCTGCTGCGCCTGGATCCGGACGGTCTCCATCTCGTCACAGGGATTTCGCTTACTCGGATACAGCTCGCACAGCACACGGTTGGCGACAAAGAGATTGGTGAAGATTCGCAGACCACCACGCCAGGCACGCTCGACCCACTTGTAGTACGTCTGCTCGTGTGTCAGTGAATCGTGCGCCGGCCAGTCGGCGAAACTCGGCCAGCCGGTGGTGTCGTGAGTTTCGAAGGGATTGCCGTACGACAGAACGTTTTCGAGGAGCGCCGGTATCCCGTCGGGTTGATGGTCCGGGCAGTCGACGAGCGCTGCGGTGACGCCCTGAGGGTCGAAAGGTCGGCCGCAGTGCAGGTTTCCGCCCATGAACTCGGAAGCGTTCATGTGCACGTGTGTGTCGATGAATCCGGTGACTTCACCGTTCGGTCCGATTTCTGCTGGAACGCCGTTTGCGCCCACCTCCGCTTCGGGGAAGTCGGCGCAGCCGTCGCGCGGGATCAGCGTGAACGCAGATTCGGGAACGTCACCGGGATCGGACATCGTGAGCATCAAATCTCGCGAGATCAGTTGACGGCCGTTCGAGGTCGCGGTCAGAACGAACGATTCACCGGTGGACATCACGGTCCAGTCGGTGGAGGGAGTTGCTTCGGAAGTGGCGAGTACCGAGTCCGCGCCGTCGTGCGAGAGCATCGACCCGTCCGGGCCGTACAGCATGAAACGACCCAGCTGGGCCGCATGTAGCCGGAACGGTTCGGCGTCTGCGGCTTTCGTTACGTCGGTGAGGTACGCCGACCCGTCACGACGGACGAAATCACCAGACTCGGTGCGCAGCGCGAAGCAACCGTTCGCAAGTGCGTACACCGAGTTCTGCGCGGTAGGAGCAGGACTCGGTGCCGCGGCGCTGACGCCTGTCGTGGCGACGACGACGGCGGCAGTCAGCAGCGAGATGGTTCCGGCGAGCCGACCCCGTAGACGTGGAACTGAGCGCATGGTGCTGGTGACCCCCGGCCGATGGACACGACTGTGACAGGGGACACTCTACAGATAACTGGACGTATGTCCATTTGATTCTGCAACGTGTTGCAGAAATGCTCAGCCGATTGCAGGTCCGAGCAGGTCATCGGCGTCGGTGATCCGGTAGGCGTAGCCCTGTTCGGCGAGGAATCGCTGACGATGTGCCGCATATTCCGCATCGAGAGTGTCGCGGGAAACCACCGAATAGAAGTGGGCCTGACCGCCGTCGTGCTTGGGGCGCAACAGTCGCCCGAGTCGCTGAGCTTCTTCCTGCCTCGATCCGAAGGTTCCCGAAACCTGCACGGCGACAGACGCCTCCGGAAGGTCGATCGAGAAGTTCGCGACCTTACTCACCACCAGCGTCTGGATCTCACCGTTGCGGAACTGATCGAACAGGATCTCACGTTCCTTGTTCTTGGTGGATCCCTTGATCACCGGGGCGTTCAGGGCTTCGCCGAGTTCGTCGAGCTGATCGAGATACGCACCGATCACCAAGGTCGGTGAATCCGGGTGCTTCGCCAGAATCGACTTCACGACAGCAATTTTGGTGTGCGCCGTCGAGCACAGTTTGTAGCGCTCCTCCGGTTCGGCGACGGCATAGGACATGCGCTCGGCGTCCGTCATCGTCACTCGCACCTCGACGCAGTCTGCCGGCGCGATCCAGCCCTGCGCTTCGATGTCCTTCCACGGAGCGTCGTAGCGCTTGGGGCCGATGAGCGAGAAGACGTCGCCTTCGCGGCCGTCCTCACGAACCAGCGTTGCGGTCAGGCCGAGACGGCGGCGCGATTGCAGGTCTGCCGTCATCCGGAAGACGGGTGCGGGCAGCAAGTGGACCTCGTCGTAGATCACCAGTCCCCAGTCGCGGGAGTCGAAAAGTTCGAGGTGCTTGTACTCGCCCTTCGTACGACGCGTGATCACCTGGTAAGTGGCGATCGTGACCGGCCGAATCTCCTTGCGCTCGCCGGAGTACTCGCCGATTTCTTCCTCGGTCAACGACGTGCGGGCGATGAGCTCACGCTTCCACTGACGACCGGCGACGGTATTGGTGACGAGGATGAGTGTGGTGGCTTTGGCCTTTGCCATGGCTGCTGCGCCCACCATCGTCTTGCCGGCGCCACACGGCAGCACGACGACGCCCGAGCCGCCGGCCCAGAACGAATCCGCTGCCATCTGCTGGTAGTCGCGCAGTTCCCAGTGGCCTTCTTCGAAAGCGAGATCGATCGGGTGCGCTTCGCCGTCCACATAGCCGGCGAGGTCCTCGGCCGGCCAGCCCACCTTGAGCAGCATCTGCTTGAGGCGGCCGCGTTCGCTCGGGTGGACGATCACGGTGTCGTCGTCGACCTTCTCACCGAGCATCGGTGAGATCTTCTTGTGTCGCATCACCTCGGTGAGGACTGCCCGGTCGAGGCTGACCAGGATGAGGCCGTGCACCGGGCTCTTGACCAGCTGCAAGCGTCCGTACCTGGCCATCGTGTCGACGATGTCGACCAGCAGCGGTTGCGGAACTGCGAATCGTGAGAACGAAACCAGAGCGTCGACAACCTGCTCGGCGTCGTGTCCGGCGGCGCGGGCATTCCACAAGGCCAGGGGAGTGATGCGATACGTGTGGACGTGCTCGGGGGCGCGTTCGAGTTCGGCGAAGGGGGCGATTGCCTGCCTGGCATCGCCGGCGCGCTCGTGGTCGACCTCCAACAGCAGCGTCTTGTCGGATTGGACGATCAACGGTCCGTCGGTCACGGAAGCCTCCTAGTGAAACAAACGCGGCAGCCACAGAGCGTTGCACCGCGTTGTCGGCTGACGCCAACCCTGCCATTGTCCTGGTATCGGCGCGCATACGCCAACAGACGACGCTCGCACAGCCAGGAGTAGAGGTGCCCGAGTTCGGGCACCCCTACGTCAACAGAGCAGGACCAACCGCTATTCCGGACGACCTGCAGCGGGCAGGACGAGGATCTTCACGTGCTCGTCGGGTGCGCGAAGAGCCGCAAAAGCGTCCGAAACTCCGTCGAGCCCGACACGGCCGGTAATGATCGCTTCGGCGTCGATCTCGCCGGCGGCCAACCGAGCAAGGGTGATGTCGTACGCGTTCTCGTAGGGGCCATGACCGAAGTTGATCGAGATCCTTCGGAACTGCCCGATGACGGGAACGATGGTCTCGTCGCCGAACGGCGCAGCCAGGACCTGAATCCGCGAGTTGAACGGCAGGGTGCGCATCAGTTCGCCGATGACCCCCGCCCGGCCGCTGCATTCGTAGGCGATCAGGATGCCGTTCGCGGCCTGGCCCACGAGCGGGTTGCCTTCGGCGACCATCTGATTCCACAGTTCGATCGGATCCTGTGTGAAGGGGTCGACGACGATGTCCGCGCCCATCTTCTTGGCGAGCTCGCGGCGTTTGGGGGAGGGTTCGGACGCGATGACGATCTGTGCCCCTCTCGCTTTCGCAGCGACGATGGCACCCAGTCCGATCGTCCCGCAACCGACGACGAGCGCTGAATCGGCCGAGGTGAGGCCGGACTGCTGGAGATGCATCTCGCCGACGTGTAGAGGTTCGGCCAGTGTGGCGTGCTCGAGTGACAGATGGTCGGGAACCTTGCGGACCCAGAATGCGTCGACAACGATGTGATCGCCGAACGCACCGTGGTATTCGTTCGAGTAACCGATGATCGTCGGGATCCCGGTAGCTGTGTCGGTGGCCAAGCCGATGCCGGACACCCGATCGCCGATCATGAAATCGTCTACTGCAGAACCGGTCTCGGAGACGATACCCGCGTACTCGTGGCCCAGCACCACGGGTGCGTCTGGATCGAAGGTGGCGAGCGGGTAGCCACCGTTGTGTGCGACCTCGACGAATCGGCACGGGTCCTTCGACATGCTCAGGTCGCTGCCGCAGATTCCGCAGGCGACGACGTCGATGCGGATCTGATGGGGTGCCAACGGCGGCGCGTCGGCCATCTCGGCGACGGCGAATTCTCCCTGTTGGAATCGGACAGCCCTCATGCGCGCAAGGCTCCCGTCTCGGCCGGTTGGCCGTAGTAGTCGGTATGGGCTTTGGTGATCGCTCCGACCAGCCCGCCGATCAGGTATTCGCGGTTGTCCTCGGCGAACTGCATGCTCGCCTGACGTCCGACATTCCGCTTCCGGAAGTGCGGGACCACCTCGGAGGCGAACAATTCGTAGCTGCGTTTGGTGTCCTCCCAGCTCGCCATGTCCACGTGAAGGATCAGGAACGTGCCGAACCCTCCTGTCTTCTCGATCAGACGCTCGATCTGAGCAATCGCATCTTCGGGCGTACCGATGATCGCCTGACCGAACTCGCCGAGCGTGTCGTTGCGCCACTGGTCGATGATTCCGGCAGGTGTATCTGCCCAGGCCGGGTTCTGGCCGGTCTGTCGATTCACGTAGGAGGCCATCGATCCGATCCGCCGGCTCACGGCGCGCTCGGCCTCGGCTCGGGTCTCGGCGATGAACATCGGATTGACCACACGCCACGTCGCCCGGTCGGCGTGGTGGCCGTGCTCGGCCGAGACCTTCTCGTACACATCCCAGTTGCGATCCAGTGCGTCGAATCCGCTGGGTGAACTCGCCGCGAGTGAGAGCAGGGAGAGCCCGTTCTTGCCGGCGAGCACCGAACCGTTGGGGGAAATCGTCGACGCTGTCACGGTCTCGATGCCGTCCGCACGGTATGTGGGCAGCTGTGCGCGTGCGTCACGCAACGTGAACCAGTCGGTTTCCATGTTGACGACCTCGCCGCGGAGCAACGCGAGAATGGCCTCGAGCGCTTCGCCCTGGCGGCGACGCTGGTCCGACGGGTTGATGCCCATCATGTGTGCATCGAGGGGAATCTTGCCGGGGCCGGTGCCGAAGATGAGCCGTCCGCGCGTCTGCAGATCGAGCTGAGTGATGCGGTCGGCCGTGATCAGCGGGTGGTGATAGGGGAGGGACGTCACGCCTGTGCCGAACTGGATGCGCTCGGTTCGCTCTGCGGCGGCCGCGATGAACATGTCCGGTGCAGGCACGATCTCGGCGCCGGTCGAATGATGCTCACCCATCCACGCTTCTTCGAATCCGAGGTGGTCGAGGTGTGTCATGAGGTCGATGTCGCGTCTGAGTTGCAGGGCGGGATCGGCGTCGAGCGGATGGTACGGGGCGAGGAAGGCTCCGAAGCGGATGGACGATGCGGACCACACGATGACATCTCCTGTCGACAGGGGAGTGATTTGGATCACTCGCTCTGATGGAGATGTCTAACATGGATCAACTGATCCAATAAGTTGAATCTCCCGCACAGTGGGAGGTTGGTAATCACTTGTAGCTCAACGCTATCTGGCGTAATCATGTCGTCTAAGGTTGTTCCAAGTCGATCAACTGAACCAGGCATTTTGAGAAGGAGCGTTGAAAGAGGTCATGCAACTGGACGTCACAATCACCCCCACCTCCTCGACCGTCGAACTGAACGGGGTCGACGACTTCACCAGTCTCTCGGTCGTCGTAGGCGGCGACGATCAATCCGAGACTCTGAGTCGGGCATTGGAACCGTGGGGGGAACTCGAGGACGATCATGTCTGGCTCGACATTGCTCACCTGGAACAAGCCGTCGCGGCCCAGGTCGGAAACGCGCAGTGGAAGCAGAAGTTCTCCGCGATGGTGGACTACGCGCGCGCCCACGGCTGGGTCGATCGCGACAACAGGGTGCGAGCACACCGTGAATCACTCTGACTCCGCGGTCAGCGCTTCGGAGAAGTTCGGCGAGCCCGTGCGAAGCTCGTTCGTATGACCGACTCCCGGCAGAACCGTCAAGGCGACGTGACACGTCTGCGTTTGCTCAAAACTGCTGAACGGCTTTTCGCGACAGAGGGATTGGATGCAGTTTCGCTGCGCGCGGTCAACGCGGCGGCCGGTCTCGGACCGTCGTCCGTCCACTACCATTTCGGCACCAAGGAGGATCTGGTCGCCGCGGTGCTGTTGGACATGGGAACGTCGGTGCGAGATCAGATCAGCGCGAACGTGGACGCCCTAGCCGCGGACAAGGAGCCGCCGACGGTCGAAGCGTTGGTGCGGGCCGTCACGGCGCCATACAAGACACTGCTTCTTCGCCATCGCACGCGGGGAATGCGATGGATCAGAATTGTCACGCAGATTTCGCAGCCGCAGATGTCACGACCGGGCCATCCAGCCCTCGAGGCGACCGAGCTGCACCTTCGTGATCATCTTCTCGACCAGGTCCGTCGTACCTTTCCTGCTACCGATCCCGAAAGGCTCGAGACTCGCTGGGCGGTTGCCTTGATGGGCTTCCTCCAGGCGTTCAGCCGGGCGGACGATTGGAGCGGAAGCAGCAAGCCGCTCGCGCCGGAGCGACTTGCCGACTTCTACGAGGACCAGGTCGTCTTTCTGGTGGGTGGAGTGCGACAGTTATTGGGATGAGCGCCTAATTGATGCGCCTCCTATTTCTGTGCGACCACTGACTTCCGCATTTCCATTACATGAGTAATAGCTTCGGAAATTCCGGATCTATAACCGATATTCTTTTCGGAATCACCCGGAGTGGAATCAAGCTCCGATTCGAGTCTCGTTTGAATACGGTCCAGGGTGTGGATTGTTCTTTTCACGATGGTTGATTCTCTTTCTGCGGTAAATCCGAAAGAAGTATTCCGGATTGCCGAGCGTGTTCGTCGAGGACACACAGTGATGCCAGGGTCATGCCCGCTGCGTAGCCGCGCGAGCGTGCATCAGTTCCTCGACTACGTGACTTGAACAGGTTGAATGTTTCGTGCAGGTGCACGAGGGTGTCGGTGGAGGCAGGCATTGGTCAGCTTCGCAGTCAGCTCGTCTTCCTCTGGACTGTGCTGTCAGCTCCGCTTCCGCTTACGAATGAACTCGGAAGACTCCGTAGTTTTCGCCCGCTTTTCCGCGCGGCGTTCCTTGATCGACTGAGCGGGTTTCTTCATGTTCTTTCCCGGCGCCTTGTCAGCCATTGTCGCTCCTCATTTTTCGAAGTGGCAATCACAAACTGACCTCGACCATACTTCATTTACAGAAAAAAGCCAGTTGCTTCTTTTCTGCTACTTTTTTCCGGAGTCGACGGGGCTGACGGAAGTAATGCGGTGCAACGTGAAACGGCGTACGGCACCACTTGCCGGGTCGAAGGCGTCCAGCTGTCCGCCACCCACGCTGACGGGGTCGACGATGCGATGAGTCGCTACCCCCTGAGCGTCGACATAGCCGATGTTGACGCTCGAATTCTCCCGGGCCGCTGTGGCCAGTAACGCGATGGTGGCGGCATTGTTCTCCCTCGAACCGTCCGTCCGGACACCACCACGGCCCGGGGCGGAAGCGCGGTCACCTGCTCGCATCGTCCGTACCAACGACGCCAATTGATCCGCCGACGGGCTCGCGGGTATTCGCGACGCCGGTCGGCTGCGACGGTTCGGTACACGCGCCCCGCGTGGGCGGAGATCGACCAACGTGCCCGAGGAGTCCTCACCTGCCGGCGCGAATCCGGCTGCGCGCAGCTCGGCCAGGACCTCGCGCAGTGGGGCCTGCGAAATCGCGACTGTGGGAGCCAAGGCGCGCAATGCCAGGGGCTCCGCCACCCCCGAAGCGAGGACCTCCGCCAGCAGTGACGCGTCCTCACATCGAATGAACGACGCCGCCACTCCGGCACGCAGTCGCCCGTGTCGACGGGCGACATCGTCGATCAGATACGAAAGTGATTGGGGAACAGGCGTCTTCGATTTCGAGGCGAACATCGCATGCAGTTCGGTGGCCGTCAGACCGGCGTCGAGCGCACGACGCACGCTCTCCTCGCTGATGCGGTACATGGACGCCGATCCTGCCGACTCGATGTCCGCGACCAGGCTCACCTGCTCGAGCAGGTCCGGTACGAGCGGGCCGGGCGCAACCAGAGTCAGATCTGCCTGGACCAGGATGTAGTCGATGGGCTCGGGTAGCGCGGACTGCATTTCGGCTTCGGCGTCCCCGCCGTGCAGCAAAGCTCGTCCAGGTGACGACAACGCGCCGCGGGCCACCAGCCCGAGGGCGGCGGCCTCGTCCAGAGTCCGCTCGATTGCGAACGTCCGTAGGCGCCCGCTCCATCGCGGGCGTCGCCACGCCAGTAGTCGACTTACCTCGACGGCCGATGCAGTCTGGCCACTGTCGAGTTCGGAGAGCAGCCCCAAAATGGCCTGGCGATCGCGCGGAGCCGCCGGGGCCCGGCCTTCCTCGGACAGTGCCGCGATGGGCTTGTCGGTGGAATCCCTCAGCCCGATCATCCACGGAACTCGCGGTACGTCGACCCAGGCGGACGCCAGCACCTCCCACCGACGCGCTGTGGACGCGTTGAGCCAGCCGTCGACGGCGAGTGTGGGCGTCCAGTATTCGTCCGCGTTGTCCGAGACCGGCGCCGGGTCGGGCGTTCCACTGGCGATGAGCCCGGCTGCCGAAAGCAATTCGACGAGCAGGCTCACTCGCGCTTCGTCGAGATCGGCCGTCTTGGCCACGCGTCGTAGTTCTCGAACACCGAGTCCACCGGCTCGCAGTGCTGGGGCCGGTGCTGCGCCCAGAACAGCGATCACGCTCTCGCATTGGCGTACCAACTCGAGTGCCTCGCCGGCCGCTGCGGCGTTCACGTCCGCGGGTTTGAGTTTGTCGCCCCCGATGACGGGTGCGGTCAGCGTCGTCGGATCGAAAACCGGCTCGCCGCGGATGACCTGACGAACCGTCGCCGGAAGCTCGACGGTCTGCTCGTCGAGCCACCGAAGCAGGCCGGCCGCCAGCAGTCGCTGAACCGGGCGCTCAGGCGGCGTTCCGGGGGCGGCGTCGCGGGTGCGACCGATCGGGCTGGAGTTGGCGAGAGTCTCGAGGAGATCCCGCTCGCGGGTGTCCAGAGCGTCGAGGGCTGCCGAGATCTCGGTCTCGGTCATCGCCTCGGCAGGTTCGAGGGCTCGCCCCACACGCCACGGAATCATCCCGATGACTGCCGGGACGACGCTGATGGGATCGACACCCCAGACGAGGGCGGACTCACGCATCTTCGACAGTGACTTGTCGACGGCCTTCTTGGTGACCTTGCCCTTGCCGGTCAGGGCGCGTTCGGCGATTGCACTGTTGAGCTCCGCCCGCGTCATCGGAGTTTCCTCGGCGCCGGCCAGTGCCAACAATTCGAGAAGACCGAAATCGAGGGTGTCGAGTTCGTCCGCCGCTCGGCTGACCGACGCGCGTTGCTGCGCCCGACCACTGAGAACCACCATCGTGCTCGGCGGCGGTACGGCCAGATCGGGGCGCAGACGCAGCAACTCCGTCAACTCGGCGTCACTGCGCGCCGAGAGCCAATCGGTCAGACTTTCGGCTGCGGAACTGCCCGCCGGGGTGCCACGTGTTTCGGTCATCAGGTATCAGATTAGAGACCTGGTCTGTACGGCGTAACGGCGTCCTGTCAAAATGACTTCGTGGCCAACAATTCGAAGCAACACTATGTAGATCCAGGATGGCCGGAAACTGCAGACGGAGATCACGCAGTGACCGAATTGTCATCGACCCGCGCAGGTGGACTTTCACCCTTCGGCGAGGACACCACCTTTCCAGTTCCGGTGGAGTCACTTCCTTACGTACACCCGCACACCGTCATCAACCGATAACAACTCGACACGAAGAAGGCCCGCACCGATTCGGTGCGGGCCTTCTTGATGTTCGAGCGTCCGAGCGGACAGTCTTACCGGTGTTACTTGAGGAACGTCTTCGCGGTGTCGGCGACTGCGAGGATCTGCGGGTCGACCGGGATGCCGTTGGCCTTGGCGAACGCGATTGCCTGATCGATGGCGTCAGCGACCGGGTGTGCAACGGTCTGAGCGACCTGCTGTGCCGGAGCCGGAGCTGCCTGAGGAGCCGTGGTGGCCGGAGCGGAACGCTCGGTGGCGCCGCTGCTCAGTCCGAGGCTGGAGGAGCAGGACGGCCATGCGCCCCAACCCTGGTTTGCGAGAACACGCTCGGCAACAACGATCTGCTGCTCGCGAGTGGCCTGGTTTGCGGTGGCTGCGTACTGTCCGCCGCCGTGTGCGTTCCACGTGCTGGGGGAGAACTGCAGTCCGCCCTGGTAACCGTTGCCGGTGTTGATGGCCCAGTTTCCGCCGGCCTCACACTGGGCGAGACGATCCCAGTCGGAGTCGGGGGCAGCGCTTGCGGTTCCGGTGGCTGCAATTCCTGCTACGCCCATGATGGCGCCGGTGACGGCGACCTTGGCGACAGTGCGACCGGTGGTGGTGGGCTTGCGATGGCGTCCGCTCATGATGGTCGAAATCCTCTCCACACGCGCCTGCGAGGTCAGCTGTCGGGTTCGGGCTGAGAGGTCGCCCGGCCTCGCCTTTCCTGGCTGGAAAGGGTCTGGCTTCACCCCAAGATTCGGTCTTGCGATCGAACCGGTGTCCACTGGAGAACTTTTCTGTTCTCACAGAGGACTTTGGGTCCCCCGTCCTCGTCCCTGGAATGCTCTGTCGGAAGTCCGGTACCCGCGGGACAAGGCTTGGCGCGGCGGGCCGGAGGTGGCCGAGTTTCCCGGCCGAAAACGACGGTAACGGCTCGAGTCTCTCGTGTCACCATTTGATAACGCGGCGTGGCGAAGGACGTACAACGCGTCACACAAAGCGCAGGAGACTCTTCCCAGGTAGGTGGGGGTGCCTGAGTGAATGTCCGGTTGTGTCCGTTCCGTTATCCATCCGTAATGTGAGCAAGGTCACACGTTATACGGAAATGGAATTCCGGCCGAGTGAGAGGTGCGCCGATCCAGGCCGAAGATGTGTCCTGTGTCTCAACATCGAGATTGAAACTTAGGTTAGGTTTGCCTGACTTGCCCCGAATGGGCAGGGTTCGCAGAGTCTTCCAAAGAAGTAGGGCACCCCTCATGAAACTGCAATACCGTCGGCGTGCGGTCACCGCGTCACTCGCCGTCGCCGCTGCTGCTGTCGGCCTGGCCGTCACTGCTCCCGCTGCACACGCCTCACCCGAGGATCCGACACACGGTGTTGTCGGAAGCTATTCCGCAACCCAGCCCGGCGACATCGTCGTCGACTCGGCAACCCACCGCGGATACATCACGCAGTACGGCGGACCGACCAGCTCGTTGTCCGTCGTCGACACGAACACCGGCAAGTCCGTCGGCACCATCGACGGTGTCGTCGGTTACCCGTCGGCACTTGCCGTGGACTCGGACCTCGGACGCGCATACGTGTCCTCCTCCTACGGCGGCGCGATCTCGATTGTCGACACGAAGACCGGCAAGGTCGAAAAGACGGTCACGCTGAGCGAGAAGAACCCCGACGGGTCGCGGCCGCAGATCAACGATGTCGTCGTCGACCCCACAACACACCGCGCGTACTTCTCGGACTACAAGTCCGGCAACATCCGAGTCGTCGACCCCAACGCCGCCGACGCCGTGTCGAGCATTCTGGTCGACAAGTCCGCAACGCCGACCAAGCTCGCCTTCGACAGTGTCCGCGGCTTCCTCTACATCGCGGACACCAACTTCTTCGACGAGAATTACGGCCGCACGCTGTGGCAGGCGGACGTACGCAAGGGCGGAGCACTCAAGTCGATCGTGCGTGCCGACAACCTCTACCCGGTCGACGTCGATGTCGACACGAACACCGGCAACATCTACATGACCGACACCCGGGCAACCAACCTGTGGGCGATCACCCCGGCCGGCGCGGTTCTGTCGAAGACCACGCTGTCTCCGACCGCGATTCCCAACGGCGTGGTCGTCGACGCTGCTGCAGGCATTGCATATGTCGCGGACGTCATGAACGGACACCTGTGGTCGGTCGATCTGACGACCCGCGCCACCACCGCTCTGACCGATACCAAGATTCCGGCACTGGAGAAGGTCAAAAACCTCGCGCTCGACACCTCGACCGGCGCCATCGCGTCGACGACCAACGGGGGCAAGGTGACCGTCGTTGCCGCGTACCCGCTACCCGCGACCGTCGAACTGCCTGCCGCTCAGGTCGGTAAGGCGTATTCGCACAAGCTCACTGCCGCTGATACCCGGGCAGCCTTTGCGCTCACCAACGGCACTCTGCCCGGCGGACTGTCCCTCGCACAGGACGGCACCATCTCGGGAACCCCCACGGCCGTCGGCAGCGTCACCGTCGAGATCACTGCGAAGAGCGTGCTTTCGCGCGCTTCGAGTGTGACCATCGTGGTCTCCGAGGGTCCGGTCGGCCCCGTTGATCCGGGCAACCCGGGAACGGGTACCGGTTCGCTCGGTAACCTCCCCGGACTCGGTAGCCTCGGCCGCTGATCCGCCTGATACGAGAGAACCCGACCACAGCACCTGCTGTGGTCGGGTTCTTCTGTCTCCGGGCCCGCTTACGCGTAATTGACGCGGTCCACGGCTATGCGTAATTGACGCGGTCCACGTCGACGATCTCCTTGCCGAGCGGCATCAGCGAGATCGGAATCATCTTCAGGTTCGCGACCGCGAGCGGAATTCCGATGATCGTGATCGCCATCGCGACGGCGGTGACGATGTGTCCGATCGCCAACCAGATACCGGCGATGATCACCCAGATGACATTGCCGATCATCGAACCGACGCCAGCGGTCGGCTTGTCGACGACGGTCTTACCGAACGGCCACAGTGCGTAGATGCCGATGCGGAATGCCGCGATTCCGAAGGGAATCGTGATGATGAGGATGCAGCAGATGATGCCTGCGGCGAAGTAGCCCAACGCCAGCCAGAAGCCACCGAACACCAGCCAGATCACGTTCAGGAGGATTCTCATGGTCAGTGACCTTTCGGTTGGAGGCGGGGGTGATCAGCGCACGCGTCGACCGGATCTGAGCGTGTAGACGATGGCCAGAAGGAAGCCGATCGGGCACGCGAGTGCCACCAGGTACAACGCCAGGCCGGGCGGGGTGTCGCTGAAGATGTGGACTGCGAAGATGGCCACGATCGCCAGGAATCCGACGATGAACAGTGCCATCGCTGTACGGAACAGACCGTTTCCGGTGCCGGAAGTGCGCGGGTTCGGTTGAGGGTCCACACCTACGAGGATAGTGCCTGTAAACCTGGGTGCCGACCCGGGTTCGTCACAGGTAGACTGTTAACAGACTGCGCGCCCCGCTGAAGCAAGTGTGGGGCGCGTTCTTTTGCATTCTTCCACCGGAAGCGATGCGAGCAAGGCCATGAGGCTCTTCCGAGAGCCTCCCGAGCACATTGGGGCAGATGCCCCAGTCGAGTGATGAGCAGGTGAACGCGGTGCCGACCGGCAAGGTGAAGTGGTACGACGTCGAAAAGGGTTTCGGCTTTCTGTCGCAGGAAGAGGGCGAGGACGTCTACGTCCGTGCTTCCGCTCTCCCCGAGGGCGTCGAAGGCTTGAAGGCCGGCCAGCGCGTCGAGTTCGGCATGGCTGCGGGCCGCCGCGGTCCGCAGGCGCTGAGCCTGAAGGTGCTGGAGCCGGCGCCGTCGTTGCGGGGCGCTACGGCGACGCGTCGTGAGCCCGTCGAGCGTAAGCACACCCCTGACCAGCTGCACGGCATGGTCGAGGACATGATCACGTTGCTCGAGGCGAAGGTCCAGCCGGATCTGCGCAACGGCAAGTACCCGGACCGCAAGACCGCTCAGCGGATCTCCGAGGTCGTCCGAGCCGTCGCTCGCGAGCTCGATACCTGATCGCTCGATTCGAGCTGCCGTACACGGCTTCGAAACAAAATGCCCTGCACACCAATCGGTGTGCAGGGCATTTTCGTTCTTCCGGGGATCAGGCGGTCTTGATCGACCAGATCAGTAGTCCCTGTTCGCTTCCCTCACCGACGGCGAGGTGGATTTCGACGCCGACGAGTTGCTTGACGGGATCGCTCGAAGATTCGACCGTCACGGCCAGGGCCTCGCCGGGCTCGAAGACTCGGGGTTCGCCGGTCTGGTTGCCGTCGGCATCCTCGTAGACCGCCAGCAGGGCCCACTGCGCATCGGAGACGTCCGTCGACAACGACAGCTGCAGCGGGTAGCCCGCGGGAACGTCGAGTGCGTAGATGTCGCCCACCTGGGCGCACTGGGACAGATCGATGGTGCAGAACCCGGCAGGGTTCGTCTCGATCGTCTTGCCGTGTGCGTATGCAGTGATGACCGGCAGCTTTTCGGGGTCGTCGTTGATGTTCTTGATGATCACGAAAAGAACGGAGACGTAAGCAACTAGTGCCACCACCATCAGGACACTGATCGCTGCCACGATCTTCTTTGTTCTCGAGCGCATCATCACTGCGGAGTACTTCCTTGTCCTCGGTTGGATTTACCGGTGTAAATCACTTCGGTCACTTCTTGTTCGGCCAGATCGGGTCGCTTCCCGCCGAGGCCGGGCAGGAGGCTGCTTCCTCGGTAGCTCAGGAAGGTCTGCAGAAGCCCGATCGTCAGGAACACCGATACAACAGTGAACCCGATCCAGTATTCGGTCGGAAGCAGAACCCCCAATGCGCCGCCGAGTACCCAGCTCAACTGCAGAACCGTCTCGGATCTGCCGAATCCGGATGCGATCGATTCCTCGGGCAGGTCGTGCTGGAGTGACGCGTCGAGTGAGACCTTGGCGAGTGCGCTGGCTGCGGAGGCTACGAGTGTGGCCAGCGCAGCGGTCATCAGGTTGTCCGTCAGCGCTGCGATCACCGCGATGATCCAGACCGACGCAGTGCACCGGAGCACGATCAGTGCGGGCCGGCCGAGCTTGAGGCGCGCACCCGTGGCATTTCCGGCGAAGTTTCCCAGACCGGCCGCTGCGCCGACCAGGCCGAGCATCATGGCTTGCTGGAGCGGCTCGTGATCGGTGCGTGATTTGGCGACGAACGCGATGTAGAGCGTCAGGAAGCCGGTGAGCACGCGAATGGTGCCGTTGCCCCAGAGTCCGATGATCACGGCGCGTCCGAGAGGCTGTCGGACCTTGGCCGGTTTCGCGTTCGGCTGTGGTGGGGCGCTGCCGGCGTGGTGCGCCTCGTCCGGGTGGTAGGTGATGGTCGCGGGAACCTCACCCTCGGTGACTTCGACCCACGACGGGATTCGCATGCTCAGATATGCGCCGAAGACGGTGACGGCGACGGCGAACCACAAGGCTCCGGTGGAACCGAAAGCGAGCGCGAGCGCACCCGCGACGGCGCCGGCGCCGATCGTTCCGCCGATCAACCCGAAGACCGTCAGACGCGAATTGACGCGCACCAGGTCTATTTCCGGTGGTAGGACGCGTGGTGTCACCGCACTCTTGAGTACCGAGAACGATTTACTGAGCACCATCATGCCGAGCGCGGCCGGATAGAGGATCCAACTGTCGAAGTTGAAGACCAGGATCACTGCGAGGAGCGTCCGGATTCCGAACGACGACGCGAGTGCGATGCGGCGGCCGCGCTGCAACCGGTCGAGCATCGGACCGATGAGCGGTGCGATGACCGCGAACGGTGCGATCGTGATCAGGAGATAGAGCGCGACCTTGGTCTTGTCCTCACCCGTCGCCGCCGAGAAGAACAGCGTGTTGGCCAGAGCGACGGAGATCGCGGCGTCGGTGGCGTTGTTCGTCATCACCGCGTAGGTGAGAGCGGTCAGACCGGACTTGTCCGCGCCGTCGGCCTTCGCTGCGCGCTGGAAGGTCGCGATGCCCTTGTTCGTCAGTTCGCGGCTGCGCATCGCTGCGACGCGGGTGACGGTGAGCTTGCGAGGCATCGGGGGAGCCTTGGGGGCGTCCGCACCCGGTGCCTTCGAACCGGACGCGGAATCCGAGTCTCCCCGTGATTCGGGGATCGGGTGCAGCGGCGGCAACGGCGTGCGACGCGCAGCGGGGCGAGCCGAAGGCGGGTAGTTGTCCGGGCGGGCCGCGGGTGGGTAATTGTCGTAACCGGGGTGCACCTGTTGCCCCTCCGGCTCGTCGTGGATTCGCCGAGTTTCGGGGTCGTAGGGTTCGCGCGGTCCGGTCACCACTCAATTCTGTCCTAGTGTCGGCGCGGCTACCACGCACACCCCTGCGAGTCCTGTGTCATGTCGGACTCAGTTAACAAAACGGACTTCGAACATCTGCGGCCAATACTTGCCGGTGAGCAGGAATCGATCGGTACCGGGAATCTGCGCGATGCCGTTGAGAACGTCGACGGTGCTGGTCGATCCATCCGTGACGAGTTCTTCGCGTAGCGCCGATGCGTCGTACACGTTCGTGACGGTGCCGTCCGACGGGTCGATTCGGACGACGGTGTCGGTGGTCCAGACATTGGCGTAGACGGAGCCGTCTTCGGCGCATTCCAATTCGTTCAGCTTGCCGACGGACTCCGAAGATCTGGTGACGTCGACTGTCGAGATCGGCGCAAAGGTTTCGGGATCGCGAAAGGTCAACGTGGCCGAACCGTCGCTGGAGACCAGCCGATCCCCGAGCGAACAGATTCCCCATCCCTCGGTGTCGAGTGGGAACCGCCCACGTTCGGTCAAGGTGTCCTTGTCACGGGCGATGGCGACGCCGTCTTTCCAGGTGAGTTGCCACAGTGTGTCTCCGGCGACAGTGATGCCCTCACCGAACAATGGCGGGTCGAGATCGGCACGCGCAACTTCCGGTCCCGAAGCGGGGGACTGCTCGTCGGAGATCTCGCTCGAGCGCACCCAGGACTGCCCGACGCGTCCGGTGCTTTCGTACAACCGGTTTCCGTCGATCTCGAGGCCCTGCGTGAACGCGTCGGGATCGTGCGCGGACACTCGAACGATCTCGACGGAGCCGGTTTCGGACGTGAGGCTGTCGGGAGCACCGGGGGAATCGGAGCACCCCGCCAGGGCTGACGCGATCACGGCGACCACTGCAAAAGTGCGCACGGAATTGGCGTGTGACCTACTCATCTGCCCAGCATGGCAGCCCAGTGCGTTGCGGACTTGCGGTGGTGCGGCAAACTGGAGGAGTGAGTGTTGCTACTTCTCCAGAGCGTGCAGTGCCGCGCCCAGTACTGGCCGATGCGGTCGAGCTTGCCCGAACGGCAGTCGTCGACCTGCATGAAGGCGGTGTGGGGGCATACCTCGGCGTGACGTCGGAGGACGAATTTGCCGCCACCCATCGATTTGCAGCAGACATTCCCGGATACCGCGGTTGGCAGTGGGCGGTTGTCGTCGCTGCCGGACCGGAGGACACCCGCGCAACTGTCAGTGAGTTGGCGCTGCTGCCGGGTCCCGACGCGTTGGTTGCGCCGGAATGGCTGCCATGGGATCAGCGGATTCGTCCCGGCGATCTCTCCGTCGGTGACCTACTCGCCCCGCCGGCCGAGGATCCTCGGCTCGTTCCCGGCTACGTCGCCACCGGTGACCCGGAAGTCGACGAGGTAGCTCTCGAAATCGGGCTAGGCCGCAAACAGGTCATGAGCCTCGAGGGCCGACTCGATGCCGCGCAGCGTTGGTTCGACGGTGACTTCGGCCCGGAGTCGGAGATGGCCAAGGCTGCCCCGTCGACGTGTGGGCTGTGTGGATTCTTCCTTCCACTGGCAGGTTCGCTGCACGCAGCGTTCGGCGTGTGCGGCAACGAACTCTCCGCAGACGGCCGGGTGGTCAGCGTGTCCTACGGCTGTGGCGCGCATTCGGACACCAGCTTGCCGCTCGGTGCGGGCTCGCCGCAGTTCGACGCATTCGACGACGGAGCAGTCGAGCTGATTGCGGTGCCCGCTCGCCCGTCGAGCGTTGTTGCAGTTGAGGATTCGGTATCCACCGAGTAGAAGATCCGTTCGGCACGGACGCACTCCGCGAGGCGACGCTGCGCGCGTGGTCGGAATCTCCGACGCGATTGCGTGAAGACGCGGCTGCGGAATCCGACCTCGCGAAGGCCGGGTACCGCGACCGTCTGCTCACCGAACTGGCGCAGAACGCTGCCGATGCGGCTGCACGCGGGGGCCTCGAGGGCTCTTTGTGGGTGGACGTGGACGGTCGGACGCTGACCGTCGCGAACAGCGGCCGTCCGCTGGACGAATCCGGTGTTCACGCACTCACGGCGCTTCGTGCGTCGAACAAGGTCGACGCCGACGAAGGCGTGACGGGGCGGTTCGGAGTCGGATTCTCGGCAGTTCTCTCGGTCAGTGACGAGGTTGAACTGCGCTCGTCGGCGGGATCGATTCGATTCTCTGCCTCGCAAACTCTGCGCGAGATCGACTCTCGCGAACTCCCCGTGCCGGAAACCGGTGTCCCCGTACTTCGTTTGGTGTGGCCGTCTGGCGAATTGCCGAGCGACGGTGCTGATTCGGAAGTGGTGCTGACGCTTCGGCCGGACGTCGATGCCGCGGCGCTGCTTTCGCAGATGACACGTGAGGCAGTCGACCTGCTTCTCGAACTCCCGGCTCTCGGATCAATTCGTCTGGGTGAGAAGACTTTTCGGCGATCGGAACGAGTGTTGGAATCCGGTCTCGTCGAGATAGCTATCGGAGATCGCACGTGGTGGCAGTACTCGGCGCCGAACGCACGGTGGTTGGTGCCGGTCCGCGACGGGGTCGTCGAGCCGGTCGCAGACGACGTGCTGCGGGCGCCGACCCGATCCGACGAGGAACTGTCGATCCCCGCGATCATCATTGCCGACATTGCAATGCAACCCGATCGGCGACGCCTCATGCCCGCTGCACCGATCGCTCCGCTTGGCGAGGGGTACGCGAAGTTCCTTGCTGCACTACCTCCTCGGCAGCGAACGGCACTCGTCCCGATCCCTGCCTTTGCCCGCAGCGAAACCGATTCGCTTCTGCGCGAAGCGCTTCTGAAGGAGCTGCAGGAAAACGAGTGGCTTCCGGTGGTCGGTGAACCCGACCGCGCGCCGCAGCGAGCATCCGTGGTGCCCGGGCTCAGTGATGACCTTGCCGAGTTGCTCACCGACATCGTCGGCGGCCTGGTTGTCCCCGAGCTCTCCGGCCCCAAGCACGAGCGAGCACTCGCGGCGGTGTCGACGCACCGCATCGGGCTCGCGCGCATCGCGGAACTGCTCAGCGGCTTGGAACGTGAACCGAAGTGGTGGAATCGACTCTATTCGGCTCTCGAGCCCTTGGTGATCGACACTCTTGCGGTGGAAGAGCTTGGAACACTGCCGGTTCCGCTCTCCGATGGACGAACGGTGACCGGACCGCGGACCGTCGTCGTCGGCGTCGAACTGGGCGAAGACGCACCGTCTGTGCAGTGGACGAGGTTGGTTCATCCTGTCGCGGCGCACCCGTTGCTGTCTCGATTGGGAGCACAGACCGCGAGTGCCACCGACCTGCTGTCCGATCCGGCACTGCGAGCCTTGATCGAAGATGCTGCGGATCAGGATGATTCGGTAGCGACGGAGTTGGCGCAAGTGGTGCTCGGATTGGCGGCCCACGTGGCGCCAGGGGCGCTGCCGTCGTGGATCGGTGAAGTGCTGCTTCCTGATTCGGAGGGCGAATTGCGTTCCGCCGACCAACTTCTGCTTCCGGGCGCTCCCCTTGCAAGCGTCCTGGTCGAGGATTCTCCCTTCGGCATCGTCGACGCTGATTTTGTTCAGCGGGTGGGGGAGCAGGCGCTACGGGTAGTCGGTGTCGGGTGGGGTTTCACGGTGGTCCGTGAGGAATTGCCGTCCGGCCCCGATCACGATCTCGACGCCGAAGACGCATGGTGGGACACCCTCGACGAGGACCCGGAATACATCGAAGCCGTGCGCGATCTCGATCTCGTGGACGAAGACCGCTGGCCGCAGGCGCTGTCGCTGCTGGTCGAGTCGCCGGCGACGCGGGCGCTGCTCACCGACCGTCGTGGATACACGGCGTGGTGGTTGCGTTCGAATGCCGAACTCGGCGGTGAGGTGCTTGGCTTGCTGCGCGCTCCGGGCGATCGCACCTTCGAGGGATTGCTCGATGCTGCCGAACACCCCGACGCCGGATTCTTCTCCGGATTACTGGCATCGGATACCGTCGACGATCCGGAACTGGCTCAGCTGCTACTCGATCGGCTTGCCGACCCACTACGGATGCCGGCCTCCGCCGTCGTCGCGCGGACGCACCGACTGCTGGGTGAGGCAGCGCAGCGACGGGTTCTCGACCTGGAGGAACTGCACCTGCCGCCGTTCGTGCGAGGCCTTTCCGGCGATCTGGTCGATCCCGGCGACGCCCTTGTTCTCGACCGACCGTGGCTGGGAGCGGCACTGCCTGCACAACGAGTGGTGCTCGGCAGTTTCGAGACAGCTGACGCACTGGCAGATCTGCTCGACGTCGCTACGGCGTCCACATCCGTTCACGGACGAGTGAGCAGCACCGGCGTTGTGACGACGTGGGCGAACGAACCACAGGCAGTTCTCGGCTTCGCAGCCCTCGGCCGTGAGGTTCCCGGCGGCGAGGTAGTGATCCATCACGAACTGTCGGTGGAACTGACAGGAGCGGTGGAGGCGACAGTGACCGTGCCGTGGTGGGTGGACTCGGACGGCGTTCATCACGTGATGCGCACGTGGACTCTGCCGCAAGGGATGTGAGGGCAGATGTCTTTTGATCAGTGGGTACTCGACAGTGCAGTGAGCCAGCGGACGGCGTGGCTCGTGGACGTGGTCGACGTCATCACCGACAGCGGCGGAACCCTCGCGTCGTGGCTGATCGCGACGCTGCTCACGATCGTGCTTCTGGTTCGGGGGCTCCGAACGGACGCTCTGCTGATCGCCGGATCGATGTTGACCGGTCTGCTCGTGATGAGCGGATTGAAGCGCATCTTCACGCGAACCCGTCCACCCCTGCCGGAGCGTTTGATCGAAATCGATTCGTATTCGTTCCCGTCGGGCCACGCGATGATGAGCGCGATACTCGCGACTTCGGTTGCCGCAGTGATTCTTCGGCTTGCTTTGCCGAGGCTCGCGAAGATGGCAATGCTCGCGAGCCTCGGCCTGTACACGATCGCTGTCGGATTCTCCCGCGTCTACCTGGCTGCCCATTGGATGACCGATGTGCTGGCAGGTTGGGCGTTCGGGATGGTGTGGGCCGGAGTGTGGATCTGGGGAACTGCGCAGATCAGGAAGCGCCGGGCGCTGGTTACTTCGTGAGTTCGGCGAGTAGTTGGCTTGTCGCCCACGGCAAGCTCAGTGCTGAACTCGCGGTCAGGGCCGCACCGACCTGCGGGGCCTGATCGTCGTTGACGTAGACGACGCGATTGTTCTTGACCACGTCGAGTTGCTGGAAGCCCGGATTGTTTCGGACCGCCTGGGCGGCATCGGGATTGCCGATGACAACGAGACGGTCCACGTCGAGGAGATCTAGTCGCTCGGTGGAGATGGGCGCGTAGAACTCACCGTTCATCAATGCCTCGACCGCGGGAGCAGGTTTGAATCCGAGACTGCCGAGGACCCGTCCGCGGGCGTCCTCGGAGGAGAAGGCGTAGAACTCCGGGGTCGTGTCGACGCTGATGATCACCGCGGTCTGGTCTGCAAATTCCGGGTGAGCGCTTCTGGCGTCGGCGAACTGCTTGTCGATATCGGCGACCAACTTCTCGCCGTCGGCTTCGCGACCCACTGCCTTCGCTGCGGTCTTCGTCGTGATCTGCCACGGAGTTGCGTAGTCGCCGTAGGCCGGATCCTTCGCGACGGTCGGGGCGATCGCGGAAAGTGTGGTGTACAGGTCTTTGTCGATGCTCGAGTAGAGCGCGAGGATCAAGTCGGGCTCGAGCGCAGCGATCTTTTCGACGCTGATCGTGGTTTCGGGATTGCTGCCGACGACGGTCGGTTCGGTTCCGCCCCAAGGGCCGGTGACCCACGGCCACGTGCGGTTGACGTCCGGCTCGCCCGGGTACTGATTGACCATTCCGACGGGCTTGATGCCCAAGGCCAGCAGAGCCTGCTCGTCGTTGTAACCGACAGTGACGATCCGTTGTGGTTCGGAATCGATCGTGGTGCTGCCGAAAGCGTGATCGATCGTGACGGGGAAGGCGCCGCCACCGGAACTCGACGAACTACTTGCTGCGTCGTCGTTCGAACTGCAGGAGACGAGTGCTGTGCCGACCAGGGCGACCAGAGCAACGGATGTCAGTCTCATCCAACGTCCTCGGCTTTTCCAACGATTTCGGTGGGAGATCTTCACGGTTACGTGGTTCCTTTCAGCATTGACAAGCTAAGACCGACACTAGAGTGCAGGGTAGGCTTACCATGCTGGCAGGGTGAATCGACCTGCTCAGTCGACCAGACCGGCGCCCTGTTGTGCGCCCTTGTCACCGCGCACAGCTGCGCGTCGTTGAATGGAGAACAGAGCGAGGCCGAGGAAGCCGACTCCGATACCCGCGTAACAGATCGGGAGTGCATCCGACCAACGATCGCCGCTCACCGCGACCACGATCGTGGCGACCACCCACAACGCGGTGCCGATGATCAGTGCCGGCGCGGGTGCGGACAATTTGCCGATCAGGCTGGTTGTGTTGCGAGTCTCCGTCACAAAATTAACGCTACCCGTACCCCGGTGGCCTACTCTCCCTAGTGCGACCGGCTTCATGTGCGCCGGCACACGGCGACCTACAGCGATGGGGAAAGAACAAACATGGCGGCACCCGGCAAGATCCTCGACACCTATTTCAAGATCAGCGAACGAGGGTCGACGATCTCGACCGAGGTTCGCGGCGGTGTCGTCACCTTCGTGGCGATGGCCTACATCGTGGTCCTCAACCCCCTGATCCTCGGCAGTTTCTCGGCTGACGACGCTGCAGCGAAGACCGACGTTCTCGGCAACATCCTTCCGGTCAACCAGGTGGCTGCGGTCACCGCTCTGGTTGCCGGCCTGATGAGCATCGTCTTCGGTCTCGTTGCCAACTATCCGTTTGCCATCGCCGCGGGTCTCGGCATCAACAGCCTGCTCGCCGTCACCATCGCACCTCAGGTCACCTGGCCCGAGGCGATGGGCCTGGTGGTCATCGACGGTGTGATCATCGTTCTGTTGGCACTCACCGGTTTCCGAACTGCGGTGTTCAATGCGATTCCCTCGGCATTGAAGTCCGCGATCGCGGCCGGTATCGGCATGTTCATCGCCTTCATCGGACTGGTCGACGCCGGATTCGTCCGCCGCATCCCCGATGCCGCCGGTACGACGGTTCCCGTCGGACTCGGAATCAACGGCTCGATCGCTTCGTGGCCGACCGTGGTGTTCATCTTCGGTGTCCTGCTCATGGGTGTTCTGGTTGTGCGCAAGGTTCGTGGTGGACTGCTGATCGGCATCGTTGTCACGACGATCCTCGCTGCGATCATCGAGGCAGTTGCCGACGTCGGACCCTCGCTCGGAACCAACCCCAAGGGCTGGAACCTCAGCATCCCCGCGATCCCGGAGATGCTCGGTGGTATGCCTGATCTGAGCCTGGTCGGCGACGTCAGCATCTTCGGCGCGTTCACCCGCATCGGTGTTCTGGCCGCCAGCCTGCTTGTCTTCACCCTCGTGCTCGCGAATTTCTTCGACGCCATGGGCACGATGACGGGTCTCGGTAAGGAAGCCGGCCTGACCGACAAGGATGGAAACCTCCCCAACGTCGGTCGCGCGCTTGTCGTCGAAGGCGCCGGTGCCATCGTCGGCGGTGGCGCTTCGGCGTCGTCGAACACCGTGTTCGTGGAATCCGCGTCGGGTATCGCCGAAGGCGCCCGCACGGGCCTGGCAAATGTCGTGACCGGACTGCTCTTCCTCGTCGCGATGTTCCTGACGCCGCTCTACTCCGTCGTGCCGATCGAGGCAGCTGCGCCTGCCCTTGTCGTCGTCGGTGCGCTGATGATCGGACAGGTCCGAGACATCGATTTCACCAAGTTCTCGGTGGCACTCCCGGCGTTCCTGACCATGATCGTCATGCCGTTCACCTACTCGATCGCCAACGGCATCGGTGTCGGCTTCATTTCATGGGTGGTCCTGCACGCTGCCAGCGGTGGTATCAAGAAGATCCACCCGTTGCTCTGGATCGTGGCGGCACTTTTTGTGGCCTACTTCACTGTCGGACCCATTACCGACGCCCTTACGTGAAATCAGGGTTGACCGGTATTCGATTACGTGAGCTACCGGCCAGCTCTTGACGTATTGTCTGACGCGTGACCACCGAAACTCGTGCGCTGGCCAGCGATCTTTCCCTGGCTGTAGTGCGTCTCACCAGGCATCTGCGCGGCCGCAGAGTCGACGCTCAGGTATCGCTGACGCAACTGTCCGCTTTGGCGAGCCTGGATCAGTACGGCCCGATGACCCCTGGCGTACTCGCAGCACGTGAGAAAGTTCAGCCGCCGTCGATGACGCGCGTTGTTGCTTCTCTCGCCGAGCTCGGTCTGGTCGAGCGCTCGCCGCATCCCACGGACGGTCGTCAGATCATCGTGAATCTCTCCGACGCCGGGCAGGCGTTGCTCGCGGACGAGACCCATGCGCGTGAGGCGTGGATGAACGAGCAGCTGGCCGGGCTGGGTGGCGAAGAACTCGCGACGCTGCGCGGTGCCGTCGGGATCATCACGGAGATGGTCAACAAGACGGAGTAGTTCCGCGAGTTATGCGGTCGCGTAGCTCCGCTACATAGAGGTCGTTGCCCAAACGAATTACTCGAGGGGCAAGATGGTGGAGTGCCCCGAGACCCCGATTCCGGCATGTTTGCCGCGCTCCACAACCGCAACTACCGCCTTTGGGCTTCCGGACAGATTGTTTCTCTGGTCGGCACGTGGATGCAACGTATTGCCCAGGACTGGCTGGTACTGACGCTCTCGGACGGCAACGCGTTGGCGGTGGGCATCGTCATGGCCTTGCAGTTCGGTCCGACGCTGTTTCTGTCGGTGTGGGGTGGGGTGCTGGCCGATCGGTACGACAAGCGTCGGATCCTGATCTTCACGCAGTGGGCGAGTGCGGTATGCGCACTGGTGTTGGGTCTGTTGGACGTCGGTGGGCTCGTCGCGTTGTGGCACGTCTTCCTGATCGCCTTTGCCCTCGGCTGTGTCTCGGCGCTCGACGCACCGGTGCGTCAGTCGTTCACTATCGAGATGGTGGGCAAGGAACACCTGTCCAATGCCATCGCGCTCAACTCGATGACGTTCAACACGGCCCGCATCGTCGGTCCGGCCATCTCGGGTGTTTTGATCAACCTGATCGGAACCGGATGGGTGTTCCTGCTCAACGTCGCGACGTTCGGTGGGGTCCTCATCGCGCTGTACCTGATGAACAAGAAGGAGCTGATCCCGTCCGAACCGGCGCCGCGTACCAAGGGGCAGGTGCGCGACGGGTTCCGATATGTGTGGGGTCGCAAGGACCTTCGGGTGATCATGGTGTCCGTCTTCATGGTCTCGACGTTCGGCCTGAACTTCGCGATCAGCCTGGCGGTGATGGCGCGCAACACGTTCGGCCTCGAAGCCGACGGTTACGGACTGCTGTCCACGACGCTTGCCGTGGGAACCCTTGCAGGCGCTGCGTATGCCGCAAGGCGCAAGGAAGCGCCGCGGTTGCGGACGTTCCTCGGTGCCGCCGTGGCTTTCGGCGTGTTCGAGGTCGCGGTGGGATTGATGCCTACCTATGCGTTGGTGGCGCTGATGTTGATCCCCACGGGCGCACTGACGTTGACGTTCACGACGTCCGCAATGAACATCCTGCAGATGTCGGTCCCCTCCGAGATGCGTGGGCGGGTGATGGGCATCTACATGCTCAGTTTCCTCGGTGGCACACCGCTGGGAAGTCCGCTGCTTGGTTGGCTCGCCGACTCCGTGGATCCCCGTGCGCCCCTGATCGTGGGCGGAGTGATCTCGCTCGTCTCGGGCACAGTGGCCGGGGTGTACCTGCTACGTAGCGAAGGGCTGAAACTTCGTCTTGCGAGGCCGGAAGACGGTGGCAGGTTGCCGGTGTTCGTCCTGCGTCCGGTGATCGTGTGCGACGCGACCGAACAGGCAGTCGAGGCTAGCCGCGCGCCGTGACCTTCTCGCGCTTGGGAAACACCGTGTAGCTCAGGGCGATTGCTCCCCAGATTCCCAGCACCACTGTCAGCTTGCTGATCCATCCGTCGAGGGCACCCGTACGTGCGGGGTCGTCGACGAGGAAGATGGCCGCGCCGAGAAGTCCGCACGCGATGGCCCAGGCGATCGCGGCTTTGCCGAACTCGCGCCATTCGCGCAGTGCTCGCGCACTCCCGTACTCGGGTGGCGCGACGGGAGCCGGGCCGCCGGCGAATCGGTAGGCGAACCTGGCGTCGGCCCAGGAGATGAGACTGTGCCCGAACGCAACGGAGAATCCGATGTAGGCCGCAGCAAGCCCGTGGGTGAAGTTCGCCTCGCCGCCGCCCCGAAGATCGAGGGCTGTGGCGACGAGCAGGACGACGTCGACCAGGGGTGCGCAGATGAGCAGTGCGGCACCCAGCGTCTTGCGGCGCAGCAGATAGCGGGCGGCGAGACCGGCGGCGATGAACACCCAGAACATGATTTCGCACGCGATGATCAGATGGACGATCATGACATCAGCTCATTTCTAGTACGACTGTGTTAGTGATCGAAAACTAGCACAACTGTGTTAGCTTTGTGAAGTGGTGAAACGAAGCAGCCCCGATGAGCGACGGGAAGAGATCGCCGAGGCTGTCTGGCGTGTGATCCGTCGTGATGGTGTGGCGAGCGCGAGCGTCCGGGCCGTCGCGGACGAGGCGAAGATGTCGACGGGGTCGCTAAGGCACTTCTTCGCGACGCAGTCTGAACTCTTGCTGTTCGCGATGACGCTCGTGACCGTCCGAGTGGAGAAGAGAATCGCCGGCATCGACTTCGATCCCGACATCCGCCGCGCGATCCGCCAGTTCACCGATCAGTTCGTTCCCCTCGACGAAGATCGGCGTGAAGAAATGCAGGTCTGGGAGGCGTTTGCTGCTGCTGCCCAGACCGATTCGACGTTGACGGCAGTGCGTGACGAGACGGACCGGACGCTGTTCGAGCACTATCGAACATTTGTCGAGGCCGTACATGATGCAGGATTCCTGCAGCCGGACGCTTCGGTCGACATCGAGGCGATGAGGTTGCATGCGCTCGCCGACGGGCTCGCGTCGCACGGCGTCGACAATCCCGAGCGAACCAATCCGCAGGTGATCAGCCAGGTGCTCGACGCGCATTTCGCTACGCTGCTGCGCTAGGTCGGGAGTAGTGACGGGGGCCCGCGGTGCGTACGGCACGATAGACCCGTGGTTCACGTCATCGACATCTCAGATCCCGCCGACCCCCGGTTGGATGACTTTCGCGATCTCAACTCCTCGGATCGGCGCCCCGACCTGCCGGAGGGCAAGGGACTGGTCATCGCCGAAGGAGTGTTCGTCACTCAGCGACTGCTGACGTCGCGGTTTCAGCCGATCAGTCTTCTCGGCGTTGAACGACGGCTCCTGGAGCTCGCTGACGATCTCGACGGTGTGGACGTGCCGTTCTACCGTACGAGCGCCGAAGTGATGGCCGAGGTCGTCGGATTCCACCTGAACCGTGGCGTCCTCGCTGCAGCAGCGCGCCCGGCACCACTCACGGTCTCGGACGTGCTGAAGGACGCAAAGACCGTCGTGGTCCTCGAAGGCGTCAACGATCACGAGAACCTCGGCTCGATGTTCCGCAACGCTGCAGGGCTCGGCGTCGACGCCGTTCTGTTCGGGAAGGGTTGTGCTGACCCGCTGTACCGGCGGTCGGTCCGTGTGTCGATGGGGCACGTGCTGCGAGTGCCCTTCGCGCATGTGGCAAAGTGGCCACATGACTTGGATGAGCTGCGTGGCAACGGTTTTCAGCTCATATCCTTGACTCCGAATCCGGAAGCGGTCACTTTGGCCGAAGCGATGACCGGGGAGAAGGTGGCGCTACTGCTGGGCGCCGAGGGGCCAGGTCTGACCGAACATGCGATGCGGGCCACCGACATTCGTGCCAAGATACCGATGGCTCCCGGCACCGACTCGCTCAATGTCGCGACCGCAGCGGCGATGGCCTTCTACGAACGTGTCAGGACCGGCCGGTGACTCTGGACCGCACGCCCTGGTTCACCGGAATCGCGGTGTCGGTATTCGCCGCGATGCTCTCGACCAGCGCCGTCGCGACGTTCTGCATCGCGCTCGGCAACGTGAACGTGCTCCTGGCGGTTGTCGTCAATATCATTGCGGTAGGCGGACTTGCGCCGACCGTGTGGCGCTGGCGAGCCGTCCCCGTGTGGCGATGGGTGGTCTACGGCGCGGTAGTCGGCGTTCCGCTCGGGTGGATCGCAGCGATAGCCGCGTGACTGTGTGATGCTTGTTCGCGCTACTTGAACCCGAAGTACCGGGCGAGGCGACCGCGCGGCTTGGCCACGGGTGCGTCGTGGATCGGCGGCATGTTTTCGGGCGTGGGTATCTCTGTCGGCGCCTGCTCGGGTACCGGTACGGGAGCTGGGGGCGCAGGTTTGGGTGCCTCGCCGGGACGATGAATCTTGAAGCCCCACAGGAGAATCTGCGTTGTGTCGAGTTCGTGTTCTCGCGGCGCGCCGGTGTATCGGAATCCCAGCCACTCGAGGTTGGCGGACTCCGCGAACTGCTGCGGGTGGAACGGAAGTGACTGCGGATCGGGCAGGAACCCGGGCGGGTAACGCAGGGGATGGTTGCCGGCCCAGAATTCCAGTTCCCACGTCTGCGGGATCCCCAGATTTTCGACGATGTCGATCGGGAGGGCACTGAACGAGCGTCGTAGCTCGCCGTTCTCCCACAGTGCAAACGAACCCTGCGCGGTTTCGGGGACGGAGCTGATCAACAGCGTCGAGCCACCCTCGGCCGAAAGGTGCCAGGACTCAGGCAGTTTCGAGGGGACAAATGTGCTGAGTTCGGAACTGCAGACGACGCTCACTCGGCCGTACGCGCCGACGAAGACGTAGCCGGGGCTCACCGTCGCGGCCATCGACAGCGGCTGAGGACCGAGAGACTCGAACTCCTTGTCCGGGTACAGCGACATGGCGATGTTCAGCGCCTCGGTCTGATCCGGCTGTGGGTACTTGCTCAATTCGGTGCGAGCGTCTGCGCCGCCCAGAAACCAGATCGTCGATACCCGTGCAGCCACCGGCAGCCCTCTCTCCTCAGCCTCGCTCGAAAGAAGAATACTTTCCTTCGGGTCAGCGACCGCTGCTGCGGACCCCGAGGAGTACGTCGTCCCACGAGGGAAGAGCAGGCCGTCCGCGCTTGTCCTTGGTCTGCGTCTGCTGCGGAGCGGTTTTCGGGGTCACGTCCGGTGCAGGCTCGGGAACCTCTTCGTCGACGACTGTTTCCGGCTCGACAGCAATCGGCTCGGGCGCCACGATTCGTTCCGCCACCACCGTTCGCTCGGAAGCTGCTGTCCGCTCGGAAACTGCTGTTCGCTCGGAAACTGCTGCGGGCTCCGGCTCGATCTCCGCCACCGGTTCGACGTCGAATCGGGACAGTTCAAGCTGCTGCGGCTCGTTCGAAACCACCGGTACCAGGCCGCGGAGTGGGCGACCGAAGTCGGGATCGATCAAGTCGAATGCCGCGTCGTCGAGTGCGACGATCGTTCCGCCGTGCGCGTCGGGCTGGTAGCGCCAGTGTGCGGCGTTGGTGGTGCGGCCGGCCTGCCACTGCAACTGCGCGACCCACTGATTGTCCTCGTCGCGCCAGGCATCCCAGGTGGCCTCGTCGATGCTGTGGCCGCGGGCGCGGAATGCGTGGGTCACGATTTCGGAGAGGGTGGGAACCGTCGGGCCGTTGTCGCGTACCGGGTGTCCGCCCTGCGCCATTTCCGCGGCGCGGGAACGCTCGAGCAGAACGGGGTACGCAAAGCGCTCGACCTTGCTGATGGGGATCTTCGCTTCTTCGGCGACCTGCTCTACGGAAGCACCGGAACGAATGCGCGCCTGAATTTCGCGGGGACGGAGTTGGCTTTCCATTTCGATCTCAATCTGGCCGAGTCGAGCCACGTCTCCGCGGGAAGCTGCACGAAGTTTGTCATCGGCGGGAAGCCGGAATTTCTGGCCGGTTTCAGCATCTGCGCACACCACATGCGATCCATCGGGTTCAAGTCCGATCACTCGAAGCTCTCGCACATTGACCTCCTTATCGCGCCGGCTCGCGACTTTGCGCCGCGCTCAACTGTAATTCATTCGTGACCATGGACTCGGCAGGACACGCAGGGCGAGATGACCTCGGATCCGACCACCGGTGTGGTAGCTCACAAGGCCTGGCGCAAACGACGCTCGGCCCCCGACATCATGTCGGGGGCCGAGCGGTGAAGCAGTATGAAAATCAGCCGAGCTGAGAAACGACCCAGTCGATGCTCTTGGTGAGAGCGGTGACGTCATCGGGGTCGATGGCCGGGAACATGCCGACGCGCAGCTGGTTGCGGCCGAGCTTGCGGTACGGCTCGGTATCGACGATTCCGTTGGCGCGCAGGATCTTTGCCACCTCGGCAGCGTCGACGTCGTCGTTGAAGTCGATGGTGCCGACAACCTGCGAGCGGTGTGCCGGATCAGCGACGAACGGGGTTGCGAACTCGCTGGCCTCGGCCCAGTTGTACAGGCGCGAGGACGAATCCGCGGTGCGAGCGGTGGTCCAGTCGAGGCCGCCGTTGCTGTTCATCCACTCGATCTGGTTGGCGAAGAGCAACAGGGTGGCCAGGGCCGGGGTGTTGTACGTCTGATCCTTGGAGCTGTTGTCCACGGCGATGGGCAGCGAGAGGAAGTCAGGCGTCCAGCGGCCCGAATCCTTGATCTCCGCGACGCGCTCGAGGGCGGCCGGGCTCATGAGCGCGATCCACAGTCCACCATCTGCAGCGAAGCACTTCTGCGGAGCGAAGTAGTAGACGTCGGAATCGGCGACGTTGACCGGAAGTCCACCGGCGCCCGAGGTGGCGTCGATGGCGATCAGTGCGTTCTCCGAACCCGCGGGGCGCGAGACGGGGATCGACACACCGGTGGAGGTCTCGTTGTGCGCCCAGCCGATGAGATCGACGGACGGGTCGGAGACCGGCACCGGTGCGCTGCCCGGATCGGCGGAAACGACGATCGGGTCACCGATGAACGGGTTGGCCTTGGCGACCGAAGCGAACTTGGAGCTGAATTCGCCGTTGGTCAGGTGCAGCGACTTCTCGCGGATGAGGCCGAATGCGGCCGCATCCCAGAACGCAGTGGTTCCGCCGTTGCCGAGGACGACCTCGTAGCCCTCGGGCAGTGAGAACAGATCGGCGAGGCCGGAACGAATGCTGGCCACAACGTTCTTGACCGGCTTCTGGCGATGGCTGGTGCCGAACACCGAAGCGCCCACCTCGACCAGGGACTGCAGCTGCTCGGGGCGAACCTTGGAAGGACCGCAGCCGAAGCGTCCGTCGGCGGGCTTGAGGTCGGCGGGGATGATCGGTGTGGAGGTCATCGCTTCTTTCTGTTCCTTCACTTGTGTTCTGTACTACCGTGATTGGCGAATTCGAGCGGGGTACTACGCGTGGCTGATCTGGTCCCAGCCCTCGACCGACTCCGGAGTACGGGGCGCCGGGCCGGTGTAGATGGCGGCCGGGCGTACCAGTTTACCGAGACGCTTCTGCTCGAGGATGTGTGCACACCAGCCGGCGGTGCGGCCACAGGTGAACATGGCAGGCATCATGTGCGCGGGAACCTCGGCGAAGTCGAGGATGACGGCGGCCCAGAACTCGACGTTGGTCTCGATCGCGCGATCGGGACGACGCTCACGGAGTTCTGCCAGTGCAGCCTGCTCGAGAGCTGCGGCAGCTTCGTAGCGGGGAGCGTTGAGGCGCTTCGCGGTAGCGCGGAGCACGCGTGCACGGGGATCTTCGGCGCGGTAGACGCGGTGTCCGAAGCCCATGAGCTTTTCCTTGCGGTCGAGGATTCCCTTGACCAGTGCGCGGGCGTCGCCGGTCTTCTCGGTCTCTTCGATCATCGGAAGAACGCGGGCCGGTGCGCCGCCGTGCAGCGGGCCGGACATCGCGCCGATGGCGCCGGAAAGCGAGGCAGCGACGTCGGCGCCGGTGGAGGCGATGACGCGGGCCGTGAAGGTGGAGGCGTTCATGCCGTGCTCGGCTGCCGAGACCCAGTACGCGTCGATTGCCTCGACGTGTGCCGGATCGGGCTCACCCTTCCAGCGAACCATGAAGCGCTCGGTGACCGTCTTGGCCTCGTCGATGCGGCTCTGGGGGACTGCAGGCTGGTAGATGCCGCGAGCGGACTGCGCGACGTACGACAGTGCCATGACGGATGCGCGGGCGAGCTGGTCGCGGGCGGTCTCGTCATCGATGTCGAGGAGCGGCTGGTAGCCCCAGATGGGAGCCAGCATCGCCAGTCCGGCCTGGACGTCGACACGGACGTCGCCGGTGTGAATGGGGAGGGGGAACGGCTCGGCCGGCGGGAGGCCGGGGCCGAAGCGGCCGTCGACGAGAAGGGCCCATACGTTGCCGAAGGTGACCCTCTGGCCGACCAGGTCTTCGATGTCGACACCGCGGTAGCGCAGTGCGCCGCCGTCCTTGTCGGGTTCTGCGATATCGCTGGTGAAGGCGACGACGCCTTCGAGTCCGCTCACAAAATCGTCCGGTATTGCTGCGCTCGCTGCCATTCTCGTGGACTCTCCTCGTTCGAGTGCGCCAGGTCTACAGTCGCACTGCCTCAGCTTCAGTGACTGCGCCTCGGTGCTCGCAGGGATGAGCACGCACCGTGTTTTGTACTGCGCAATCGTCTCGTCCCGATTCGGTTGCTGTCGCTGGTGCGGCTCGCGGTCCGGGTCGGGTCTAGCCACGGCAAACTTTAGCGCGTGCCGCGTAGCCGTTGGCCAGTGAGTACCCGGGAGTAGCGTTCTCGGCTGTGTCGAATGAACGTCAGGACCCGCAGGCGGTGGACAACGAACTCGCGGCCATGCGTGTGGGCTATCCGCAAGCAGGCAGCGAATCGGAGTCCGTCGAGGACCGCATGAGTGCGGAATTGGATACCTCGGTCGTCGAGACCGGTTGGCTGCCCCTCATGCGTCAATGGCTCGTGGACGCCGTCGAAGCTGACGCGCCGGAGCCCAACGCCATGACTCTGTCGACGGTGGACGACGGTGGGCATCCGGCGTCGCGCACCGTGCTCTGCAAAGGGCTCAGCGAAGACGGTGTCCTCTTCTTCACCAACTACGGATCCGACAAGGCTCGTCACCTCGCCGCCCACCCGTACGCGTCGGCCAACTTCACGTGGCTGACCCTTGCCAGGCAGGTGATCGTCCGCGGCACCACCGAGCGCGTGAGTGCTCAACTGACGCAGGAGTATTGGCGAACCAGGCCTCGTGGATCGCAGCTCGGCGCGTGGGCGTCGTCGCAGTCTCGTCCGATCGACTCGCGTGCCGATCTCGACGAGCAACTGCGTGAGGTCGCCGCCCGATTCGGCGTGGACGGTGAGATTCCGGTGCCACCGAACTGGGGCGGGATTCTGATTCGGCCCGAGTCCGTCGAGTTCTGGCAAGGACGCGCGAACCGCATGCACAATCGAGTTCGCACGAGCCTGGTCGACGGACAGTGGTCCGCCGTCCGTCTCCAGCCGTGAGCCGGTTACTCGCGGACACGACTCCGCTCGAGAATCGCGACTATCGACGGCTGTGGACGGCCGGCATCGTCACCGTCATCGGCGCTCAGCTCAGTGTGGTCGCCGTACCGCAACAGGTGTACGAGATCACCCGAAGCTCGGCCTACGTCGGTCTGACGGGAATCTTCGGTCTGGTCCCGCTGGTCGTTTTCGGTCTGTGGGGCGGCGCACTGGCCGACGTCATGGATCGACGACGGCTGTTGATGATCACCTCGATCGGACTCGGTGTCACGTCGGTGCTGTTCTGGATCCAGGCTGCTCTGAACGTGAACAACGTGTGGTTGGTGCTCGGATTGTTCTCGGTTCAACAGGCGTTCTTCGCGGTGAACCAACCGACGCGAGCGGCGATCATCCCTCGGTTGATTCCGGGCAGGCAGTTACCTGCCGCGAACTCGCTGAACATGACTGTCGTGCAGTTCGGTGCAATAGCCGGCCCGCTACTGGCGGGTGTCCTCATACCGTCGGCCGGTCTGCAACTGCTGTACCTGCTCGACTCGATCTTTCTGATCGCCACGTTGTGGGCAGTATGGAAGCTCCCGGCGATTCCGCCGACCGGCACGTCTCGACGGGCAGGATTGAGCGAAGTCCTCGGCGGTTTCACGTATCTCGCGACGCAGAAGGTTCTGCTCGCGTCGTTCGTGGTGGACATCATCGCGATGGTGTTCGGGATGTCGCGAGCACTGTTCCCGGAGATCGCACACGAATCCTTCGGTGACCCCGCCAGCGGTGGTTTTGCGCTCGGACTGCTGTTCGCGGCGATGTCGGTGGGAGCAGTTCTGGGCGGTATCTTCTCGGGTTGGTTGCCACGAGTTCAGTACCAGGGGCGGGCCGTGCTGGTCTGCATCGCGCTGTGGGGGCTGTCCATGGTCGGCTTCGGCGTAGCGGTGTACTTCGCGAGTCCCGGTTCCAGTGTGATTCTGCTCTGGGTGGCGGTCGCATTCCTGGCATTCGGCGGCGCCGTCGACATGGTCTCGGCCGCATTCCGCAGCACGATGCTTCAGCAAGTGGCAACCGACGACATGCGCGGACGACTGCAGGGCGTGTTCATCGTGGTCGTGGCAGGTGGTCCGCGTATCGGTGACGTCCTGCACGGCGGTGCGGCCTTCCTGTTCGGAACCGGTATCGCGGCAGCGGGCGGCGGCTTCCTGGTGATTGTCGGTGTTGTCCTTTCTGCCCTCGCATTTCCGGCGTTCGTTCGCTACAAGGTGGGACGCGCCGTCTGACGTCCTGGTTAACCGGTCGCTCGTGGTGGAAACTGGTACGTATGACTGCGCCGCACAGCACGGGTAGGGGAGGGTTCGAGATCCGTGGTGGCGGCTATCGAGCCGAGATCGCCGCGGCCGGTGCCGGGTTGCGGCTTCTCGACCACGAAGGACCGAACGGTCAGCGCGCGCTGACCGAGACCTGGGCACTCGGCTCGAAGCCACCGCTGTCGGCCGGATTGGTTCTCGCGCCGTGGCCCAACCGAATTCGCGACGGGCACTTCATGTTCGACGGGATCGAGCATCAACTCGAGATCACCGAACCTGCGCTGGGGAACGCGAGCCACGGGTTCGTCCGTCGTCGCAATTGGAGCCTCGTGGACCACACCTACGAGCGCGTCGAACTGTCGGTGGACGTCGGACTGCACAAGGGTTGGCCGTATCCGTTGCAGCTGACGATCGCCTATGAGGTCGGTGCCGACGGGTTGACCGTCACGCATACGGCCACGAACAAGGGTGCGACCTCGTCTCCGTTCGGGCTCGGAATGCACACCTTCATTCGCGCCGGCGACTTTCCGCTCGACGAATGTGCGCTGCATCTGGCCGCAGGCACGCGGTTGCCGATCGATCCGGCGAGGATGCTGCCGAATGCGTATTCGCAGGCAGTCGCCGGTACGGATTACGACTTCCGGACACCGAGACTGCTCGACGGGGTTCAGTTGGACACGCCGTACAGCGCATTGGACGTCGTCGACGGCAGTGGTCGGACGCAACATGAGCTGCTGGCTCCGGATGGAACGGGCACTGCCCTGTGGACCAACCGCGAGTTCCCGTGGATTCAGGCCTTCATCGCAGATCCCGCCAACGACAAGGGGTATCCCGATCGCGGCCGCGCATTGGCTTTGGAACCGATGACCTGCCCGCCTGACGCCTTCAATTCGGGCATCGACCTCCTGGTGCTTCACCCGGGTCAGACGTGGACGGGTAGCTGGGGCATCAAGGTTCTGTGATCCGGCTCTCATACCGTGGGATCGTGTAACGCCGAGTAGGCATCAGCCGATAACGATCGGTTTTCGGTAGCTCGTGTCAGTGCTCCGGACGGTCCGACATTGGTCCCATTCTCGGATTGCTGCCGAGATTTGCAGATCAATGTGGGTAAATGCGCGATTCCGTAGACTGGAGTACCGGTCATGCGAGTGGGAAAACCCAGCCTGGAACGTGTTTCAGTTTCGGTGGGTATGTCGGGTTCGTGAGTACCCGAAAAATAGCCGTGGAGCGACCCTCCTTCGGCACGATCTCTCACGTGCGACTAGTTTCTAGTTGATCGCATGTAGTTACTCGTTGGTTCGAGCTTGAGAGGGATCCTTCGTGCCCGCTGACAATGACACAAAGCCCACGCTTACTTACCCCGGTGGTGAGTACACGATGTCCATTGCCAGGGCAACAGAGGGCAATGACGGCATCGAGCTGGGAAAGCTGCTGGCCACAACGGGGTACACCACCCTTGACCCCGGTTTTGTGAACACTGCATCCACCAGTTCTGCAATCACCTACATCGACGGTGAGAAGGGAATCCTGCGTTACCGCGGATATCCCATCGAGCAGTTGGCAGGTAAGTCGACGTTCATCGAGGTCAGCTACCTGCTGATCTACGGCGAACTGCCGACCGACGCCCAGCTCGAGTCCTTCACGGACCGCATTCGTCGACACACCCTGCTTCACGAGGACCTCAAGCGGTTCTTCGACGGATTCCCGCGCAACGCTCACCCGATGCCGGTTCTCTCTTCCGCAGTGAACGCACTGTCGGCGTACTACCAGGATTCGCTCGATCCCGAGGATCCGGAGCAGGTGGAACTGTCCACCATCCGTCTTCTTGCGAAGCTGCCGACCATCGCTGCGTACGCGTACAAGAAGTCCGTCGGACAGCCGTTCCTGTACCCGGACAACTCGTTGAACCTGGTCGAGAACTTCATGCGTATGACGTTCGGCTTCCCGGCCGAGCCGTACCAGGGTGATCCCGAGGTCGCCAAGGCACTCGACATGCTGCTGATCCTGCACGCGGACCATGAGCAGAACTGCTCCACGTCGACCGTGCGCATGGTCGGCTCGTCGGACGCCAACCTGTTCACCTCCGTCTCTGCCGGCATCAACGCACTGTGGGGCCCGCTGCACGGTGGCGCGAACCAGGCAGTGCTCGAGATGCTCGACGAGATCAAGGCCAGCGGCAGCACCGCAGCCGAGTTCGTCCGCAAGGTCAAGAACAAGGAAGACGGCGTGAAGCTCATGGGCTTCGGGCACCGCGTCTACCGCAACTACGATCCGCGCGCTGCGCTGGTCCGCGAAACCGCGCACACCATCCTCGCCAAGCTCGGCGGCGACGACGAACTGCTCAACATCGCAATGCAACTCGAAGAGGCCGCCCTCACGGACGACTACTTCATCGAGCGCAAGCTCTACCCGAACGTCGACTTCTACACCGGCCTCATCTACCGCGCGATGGGCTTCCCGCCGCGCATGTTCACGGTGCTGTTCGCCATGGGCCGTCTGCCCGGCTGGATTGCGCACTGGCGTGAAATGCACGAGGATCCGGCTACGAAGATCGGCCGCCCGCGCCAGATCTACACCGGCTACACCGAGCGTGACTACAGAGACATTACGTCCCGCTGACGCGGACCTAGCGATATTACAACCCGCTAGCTTTCTGCCCCCTATATTCGCCTCAACGAGGAGGACCCATGAGTAGCAAGCCCGTAATCGAGTTCCAGGAAGGCCCCGCGCCGACCGATCTGGTCATCAAGGATCTGGTTGTCGGAGAAGGCGCCGAAGCCGTTCCCGGTGGCACCGTCGACGTTCACTACGTCGGTGTCGAGTTCGAGTCCGGTGAAGAGTTCGACTCTTCCTGGAGCCGTGGCGAGTCCATTCAGTTCCCGCTTCGTGGCCTGATCAAGGGTTGGCAGGACGGCATCCCGGGCATGAAGGTCGGCGGACGTCGCCAGCTCACCATTCCGCCGGAGCTGGCATACGGCCCCGCCGGTGCAGGGCACCAGCTTTCCGGCAAGACCTTGGTCTTCGTGATCGACCTGCTGGAAGCCAAGTAATTCACTGTGCGCCTTTATTAACCCCCCGCGGTTAATAAAGGCGCACAGCACAAGCAGCCCCGCACCGGCAGGTGTGGGGCTTTCTTGTGTGGTCAGCTCGCGGTCTTTCGTCGGTAGAGCCAGTTCGACCACACGAATCCCGCGGCGGCGATGCCCAGGCACCACGCGAGGGCGATGGCCGCGCTGTTCCCGATCGGCGTGCCCATCAGGAGTCCGCGCACCGTCTCGATGATCGGGGTTACCGGTTGGTGCCGGGCAAATCCCTGCAGCCATGACGGCATTGTCTCAGCCGGTACGAAAGCAGTGCTGACGTAGGGCAGGAACATGATGGCGAAGGTGAATCCGCTTGCAGCCTCCGGGTTCTTGGCCAAGAGCCCCAAAGCTGTCGAGAGGTACGACATGGCAAAGACGAAGGCGACGATCACAGCGGCGACGCCGAGCCAGCGCAACGGATCGCTGGTCGGGCGAAATCCCATGATCAGCGCAACGACGACCACGATCGCCGTAGTCAGGACGTTGCGGACGACGCTGGCCAGTACATGACCGGTCAGGACCGACGACGGAGAGATCGCCAAGGTCCGGAAACGGTCGATGATCCCGTCCTTCATGTCGCTCGAGACGCTGACCGCGGTGGTCGAGGCGCCGAATCCGGCGCACAGAAGGATGATTCCTGGCACGACGTAGTCGATGTACTCGCTACCGGTGTTGATGGCGCCGCCGAAGACGTAGACGAACAGCAGCATGAGCATGACCGGAAGGGCTATCGCGGTGATCATCGAATCCGGACTGCGCAGAACGTGTTTGAGATTCCGGCGGAGCATCACCGCGGAATCGATTGCAATGGTGGAGGTCATCGAACGCTCGCAATCTCGGGTTGGCCTGATCCGGTGAGCGCGAAGAACACGTCGTCCAGATCCGGAGTGTGAACGGAGAACTTCTCGACGGTGATCGACGGATCGTCGATCGAGTCGAGGATGGCTTTGATCGACGGAACCGCCCCGTCGGAAGGGATGTGCAGGGTCAAGGTCTCGGCATTCGAATGCGCCTGCGGCAGTGATGCCGCGGCGAGTTCGAGTTGGGCCAGGTTCTCGAATTGCAGAGCGACATGGCCGCCGGGAACAAGGCGTTTGAGTTCGTCCGGTGTTCCCTCGGCGACGAGGCGACCGCCGCTCAGCACGCCGACTGTATCGGCCAATTCGTCTGCCTCGTCGAGGTATTGGGTGGTGAGGAAGATGGTGACGCCTGACGCTGTGAGTCCTCGAACGATCGACCACATTTCGTGGCGGCTTCGCGGGTCCAGGCCGGTGGTGGGTTCGTCGAGAAAGACGACGTCCGGTCGGGCGACGAGGCTCATTGCGATGTCGAGTCGTCTGAGCATGCCGCCCGAGTAGTCGCCGGCGCGTTTGTCGCCGAAGTCCGTCAAATCGAACTGGTCGAGCAATTCCTCGGCACGGCGACGGGAGTTCTTCCGGCCCAGGTGATTCAGTTCGCCCAGTAGGGTCAGATTCTCGAATCCGGTCAGCAAGGTGTCGACGGCTGCGTACTGCCCGGTCACGCTGATGCGCCGCCGAACATTCTGTGGATCTCCGGGCAGTGAATGCCCCGCGACCGTGACCTCGCCTCCGTCGAAGGGGATGAGGGTGGTGAGAATTCTTACGGCCGTGGTCTTTCCGGCGCCGTTCGCGCCGAGGAGTGCGTACACCGATCCGGCCGGGACCGACAGGTCGAGTCCACCCAGTACTTGTTGATCGCCGTAGCGCTTACGGAGTCCGCGGACCGAGATTGCTGGGATCGTTCCTGACATCGAGACCTCCAAGTAAGAACTGTGTATGTCATAAACTCGTGTTTATAGCGTACACAGTTCTAGGATGATGGCAAGAGCGAAGAGTGGGAGCTTATGGATCGCGGAGCGCTACCGAGAGCAGTTGAACTGGCCTGGGGACTGGACCAGCCGGGAACGCGGGGTCCCAAGAAGGGGCTCAGTCTCGAGCAAATTCTCGACACCGCGATCGAGTTGGCCGACGCGGAAGGTGTCACGGCTCTGTCGATGGGCCGCGTGGCCAAAGCGCTCGGGTTCACGACCATGTCGCTCTACCGCTACGTGGCAAGCAAAGACGAACTGATCGAACTGATTTCGGATCGGGTGATCGGGCCACCGCCGGTGATTCCCGACGGCGTGACCTGGCGCGTCAAGCTCGAGGCGTGGGCGAATCAGGAGTATGTCACGATGCTGAGTCGACCGTGGTGGCTCAAGCTGCCCATCACGGCTCCACCGGCCGGGCCTAACAACATGGCGTGGCTCGACGCGGGTCTGAGCGCCCTCGACGGTGTCGCCCTGAGTGCCGCGTCGAAGTTCCAGGTGGTGACCAACGTGTCGTTGTTCGTCATCGGCCGCGCCCGATTCTCGGCTGACCTGGCTACTCGTTCAGCGCAGTCGGAAGATGACGACGTCGCATACGGTGCTCTCATTGCTCGTGTCATCAATCGGGAGGAATTCCCCCACCTGAGTGCCGCAATCGAGGAGGGTGGCTTCGAGGACGGCAGCCCGGAGGGTGAGGCCGCCGGCGACGATGCCTTCGATTTCAGTTTCTCGCTTGGCTTACTGCTCGACGGAATCGAGAAGCTGGTGCAGCGGTCAGGACACCAGCGCGGTGGCACTGACGTCGTCGATGATCAGGTCGGTGATCAGCCCGCCCCGTAGTGCGCCCTCCAGCGCGGGCAGTTTTGCTGTTCCGGCGACGATGCACACGCGCCTGGCGACCTTCTCGAAAAGGTCCAGTCGTGGGCCGCTCGCGCGCTCGTTGAGTTCGATTCCGCGGTAGCTCCCGTCTGACCGGAAGAACACGGTTGCGATGTCGCCGACTACTCCGTCGCGTCGAAGTGCTTCTGCTTCATCGGGTTCGAGGTATCCGGCGGTGTAGACGTGACTCGGGACGTTGCCGCCCGGTACGCCGATGCTGAAGACTGCCAGGTCCATTCGCTTTTGCATGTCCAGTACGCGTTTAATACTTCGTTCGCGCCACAACTGCTCCCGGGTCTCCGGGTAGTCGAAGAATGCGGGGACCGGAAATCCTTGGGGGAGAGCGCCGTAGGCGTCGGCGATGGTTCTGATGATGTCGCTGGCGTACGAGATTCCGGTGGTGCGAGTATTCGCGGCGCCGTTGAGTTGCACGACGTACGAGTTGTACGTGCGTTTGGGGGCAAGGTGCTTGCTGACTTCACTGAGAGTGGTTCCCCAGGCGATCCCCATCACCATGTCGCTGTCGAAGAACGACGCGAGCAGGCGTCCGGCAAAGGTTGCGACCTTCTCGAGTCGCTCGAGATCGCCCACCAGTTCCGGCACCGTCACCACGTGGGCACGCACTCCGTACCGTTCCGAGAACTCGCGTTCGATGCGAGGAGCCTGGCCGTGCGGGGTGCTGATCTTGATCTCGACGAGGCCTGAGGTGCGCGCGTAGGTGATCAATCGGGAGACGGTGGATCGGGACACCCCCATGTCGCGGCCGATGGCAGCCATGGTCTGGTCCTGGAAGTAATAGAGGCGTGCGGCCTGAACGGCGTCGGCGATGCGAGGGTCCGCTGGATCGGAGGTAGCGGAGTCGGAAGTGGGAGTTTGCATGGGTTCGTCCTGTCTGCACGTACGTGCAAGAGCACTGAACCGAATCTTATCCGAGTAGAACCAGGTTGAGCCGCTCGATCACGCAAAGTCCCAGAAGTGTGTCTGTTACCCGCGTTACGGTGCGCAAATGACGCATTTGCACATATGTGCACGAGCTATGCGTGAATGTGCAATGGGCTTTACGCTACGGGTGCAGCAATCCAAACTATGACATGCATCACAACGAAGTGAGGGTGGGGATGGAGAAAGCCAAGCGATTGGGGCTTCCAGGTGAGTTGGCAGCCGAGTTCGCCGGAACGATGATCTTGATCTTGTTCGGCGTCGGAGTTGTGGCGCAGGTTGTGTCCGGCGGGAGCGGTGGGGGTCTCGGCGGACACGACAGTATTGCGTGGGCCTGGGGACTCGGCGTCATGTTCGGCATCTATGTCGCAGGCCGGGTGACGGGTGCTCATCTGAACCCCGCAGTGACCTTCGCCTTCGCGATCTTCCGGGGATTCTCCTGGCGCAAGGTGCTGCCGTACACCCTGGCGCAGACCGCTGGAGCCTTTGTCGCCGCGTTGATAGTCCGGTGGAATTACAACGACATGCTCAATGCGATCGATCCCGGACACACAACCGCCACCCAGACGATCTTCTCGACGATGCCCGGAAACGGAACGCTTCCGGTCAGTCTCGGCTCGGCTCTGATCGATCAGATCATCGGCACCGCCATCCTGTTGTTCCTCATCGTTGCAGTCACCGATTCTCGTGGAACTCCGCCGCTTGCGAATCTCGCGCCGTTTGTCGTCGGATTGATCGTGGTGGGAATCGGATTCGCCTGGGCGACCAACGCGGGGTACGCCATCAACCCGGCGCGCGACTTCGGGCCACGACTGGCGTCCTTCATCACCGGCTACGGCAGCGCCTGGCGAGATCAGTACGGGAGCTTGTATTTCTGGGTGCCCATCGTGGGACCCCTGATCGGCGCTCCGATCGGAGTGTTCCTCTACGACAAGCTGGTTGGAAGATTCCTGCCTGACGACGAGTCGGCGGAGGAAGCGACCGAGGAGCCGGCGTCGATACCGGCGTGACCGCGAAACATTATCTCTGACAGTCAATCTCTCGTACTTTCTTTCGATACCAAAGGGGTAGCACGATGACGCAGTTCGTAGCCGCGATAGACCAGGGAACCACCTCCACACGTTGCATGATCTTCGATCACAGTGGGCACGTAGTCGCTGTCGAACAGCACGAGCACACACAGATCTTTCCGCAGGCAGGCTGGGTCGAACACGATCCGATCGAAATTTGGGACAACGTCCGCAACGTCACCGCGGGCGCTTTGGCAAACGCAGACCTGACCGCGGCCGATATCGCGTCCGTCGGCATCACCAATCAGCGTGAGACAGCGGTGGTGTGGGAACGCGCCACCGGAAAACCCGTCTACAACGCAATTGTCTGGCAGGACACACGCACCGATCGAATCTGTACTGCACTCGCCGGCGAGGACGGGCCGAAGAAGTACACCGAAGTCACCGGATTGCCTTTGGCCACGTACTTCTCGGGTCCCAAGGTCAAGTGGATTCTCGACAACGTCGAGGGTGCGCGTGAGAAGGCCGAAGCAGGAGAGTTGTGCTTCGGCACGATGGACACCTGGGTGCTGTGGAACATGACCGGCGGCGTCGACGGCGGAGTGCACGCAACCGACCCCACCAATGCGTCGCGCACCCTGTTGATGGATCTCGACACTCTCGCTTGGGATTCGGCGATCTGCGCCGACATGGGCATCCCCGAATCGATGCTCCCCGAGATTCGCAGCTCGTCCGAAACTTTCGGATTCGTACGCGAACGCGGAACGTTGTCCGGTGTGCCGATCGCCGGAATCCTCGGCGATCAGCAAGCAGCGACTTTCGGTCAGGCCTGCCTCTCACCCGGAGAAGCGAAGAACACCTACGGAACCGGCAACTTCGTGCTCCTCAACACCGGCACCGAAAAGGTGATGAGCAAGAACGGTTTGTTGACTACGGTCTGTTACAAGATCGGTGAGCAGCCAACGGTTTACGCGCTGGAAGGATCGATCGCCGTGACCGGTTCGCTGGTCCAGTGGCTTCGGGACAACCTCGGCATGATCGACAACGCGGCCGACATCGAGGTCAATGCGCGCTCTGTGGACGACAACGGTGGCGCGTACTTCGTGCCTGCGTTCTCGGGTCTGTTCGCACCGCACTGGCGCGCGGATGCCCGCGGTGCCATCGTCGGTCTGACCCGGTTCGTGAACAAGGGGCACCTTGCCCGGGCGGTACTCGAAGCGACTGCGTACCAGAGCCGTGAGGTGATCGAGGCGATGAACCTCGACTCGGGCGTCGACTTGAAGGTACTCAAGGTCGACGGCGGAATGGTCGCGAACGAACTCCTCATGCAATTCCAGGCTGATCTGCTCGACGTCGAGGTGATCCGCCCTGTCGTTGCGGAGACCACGGCATTGGGCGCTGCGTACGCCGCTGGTCTCGCGGTCGGGTACTGGGAGAGCGAGGACGACATTCGCAGCAACTGGGCGAAGGACAAGAGCTGGACGCCGTCGATGGATTCGGCCGAGCGTGAGCGGCTGTACGCAGGCTGGCAGAAAGCCGTCACTCGGACACTCGACTGGGTCGACGCAGACTGATAGCGGCGCCCGAATTTCTACCTATTTTCAAGTGAAGGAACCCTTTTCATGAGCACAGCACAAGCATTGAGTCCGTCCTCGCGGGCGGAGTCGCTGAAGAAGTTGGAAGAAACCGAACTCGACGTCCTGGTCATCGGCGGTGGCGTGGTCGGCGCGGGTAGCGCGCTCGATGCCGCAACTCGTGGTCTGAAGGTGGGCTTGGTGGAGGCTCGTGACTTCGCGTCCGGAACGTCGAGCAGGTCCAGCAAGTTGTTCCACGGCGGACTGCGTTACCTGGAGCAGTTCAATTTTGCGCTCGTGTTCGAGGCACTGCGTGAGCGTTCGCTGGTTCTGAACTCGCTGTGCCCGCATCTCGCGAAGCCGGTGCCGTTCATCTACCCGCTCGAGAAGTTGATCGACCGGCCGTACGTCGGTCTGGGCATCGGCGTCTACGACGTGATGGGCGCAGGCCGCGGGGTTCCCTCACACCACAAGCATGTGGGAAAGAAGAAGACTCTCGAGTCGTTCCCTTCCGGAAAGCGCTCTGCTATCAGGGGTTCGGTCAAGTTCTACGAGGGCCAGGTAGATGACGCGCGCCACACGATGATGCTGGCGCGCACAGCAGCCGAATACGGCGCACTGTGCGTCAACAGCACCCGCGTAATCGGTTTTCTCCGTGAGGAGGACCGCGTTGTCGGAGTGAAGGCAGTGGATCTGGAAACGGGTCGCGCGTTCGAGATCCGTGCTCGTCAGGTCATCAACGCCGCCGGGGTCTGGACCGACGAGATCCAGGAAATGGTCGGTGGGCGAGGGCAATTCCAGGTTCGCGCTTCGAAAGGTGTGCACCTGGTCGTCCCGCGAAACCGCATCAACTCCTCTACCGGAATCATCACGCGGACCGAGAAGAGTCTGCTGTTCGTGATCCCGTGGGGAAGCCACTGGATCATCGGTACGACGGACACCGACTGGAACCTCGACCTCGCGCATCCGGCAGCGAGCCGAAGCGATATCGACTACATCCTCGGACATGTCAACAAGCTGCTCCAGGACGAGTTGACGCACGAGGACGTTGTTGGTGTGTACGCGGGACTGCGTCCGTTGTTGTTCGGCGAATCGGACTCGACCAGCACTCTCTCGCGTGAGCACGCGGTGTCGAGTCCGGTTCGAGGGTTGACGGTGGTCGCCGGTGGCAAGTACACGACCTACCGCGTGATGGCCAAGGACGCAGTCGATTCCGCGGTACACGGACTCGAACAGAAGGTGCCGAAGTCCTGCACCGAGCGTATCCAGCTGGTGGGTGCCGACGGCTATTTTGCCGCACACAACAATCGGCATCTCACCGCTGAGCGCACCGGGCTCCACGTTTCGACCATCGAGCACCTACTCGGGCGGTACGGAACTTTGGCTGACGAGTTGTTCGGACTCATCGAGGCGAGGCCTGAACTGGGGCAGCCGTTGGACTCCGCCCCTGAGTACCTCAAGGCGGAGATTCACTACGCCGCGAGTCACGAGGGTGCGCAGCATCTCGACGACATCCTCACCCGTCGTACCCGCATCTCCATCGAGGTGACCGACCGCGGCGACGCGGCAGCCGCGGAAGTAGCCGAACTGGTTGCACCGGTGCTGGGTTGGACTCCCGAGCACATTGCCGAGGAGATCGAACACTACCGGTTGCGTGTTGTAGCCGAGCGGGAATCGCAGGAGCAGCCCGATGACCTGACCGCTGATGCGGCGCGCCTTGGTGCACCGGACGTTCGCACCGGAGTCACTGTCGGACAGGTTTGAACCTGAGACACCACTGATCGGCCGGGACACTGCGTCCCGGCCGATCGGCCGAACTGGCTCGGTGTCAAGCGAACTCGTCTGGCGGGCATTCGGGGAGGTCGATCGTCACCACAGCGCCGCCGTTCGGATGGTTCGAGAAGTTGATACGAGCGCCGATGACCGCCGCTTGCCCGACTACGATCGTCAAGCCGAGGCCCAGGCCCGAGTTCGGGCCGCGTTCGACGCAATCGGTCTGAAATCTCTTCGGCCCCTGACGAAGCCACTCTTCAGTGAACCCGCTGCCCCGATCCCGCACCGTGATGCGGGAGTGATCGACGTCGACATTGATCGGCGGCTTTCCGTGATTTCGAGCATTCAAGATCAGGTTGGCGATGATCCGCTCGAGCCGACGTGCGTCGGTGTACGACACAGGCGTCCCGTGAACTCTCACTTCGCACTCCACCCCGGTGGTGGAAATCGCGTGGTGAACCACCGGTGCCAGTTCCACCGATTGGATGTCAGCCTGCTCGGACGTGGTGTCGAGGCGGGCCACTTCGATGACGTCCTCGGCAAGCCTTCTGAGTTTATGGACGCCGTCGCGCACTAATTCGGTAGGCCTACCTGGCGGCAGAAGCTCTGCGGCGCCGACCAGTCCGGAGATGGGTGTTCTGAGGTCATGCGCGATGTTGGCTGTCACGCGCTTCTCGGCGTCCAATTGTCCCCGCAGCGCATCCGACATTGCGTCGACCGCATCCGCCAGCTCGGTGATCTCGTCGTCGAAAAGCGACCAGGTGACCGAGCGGACGCGGATGTTCGCTCCGGTGGACACTTTGCGAGCCGCACGGGCGGCCGAGCGCAATCGATACGACATCGCGAGTCCAAGCAGCACACCCAGGACGGCACCCGCTGCGATCACTGCGATGGTGGCATTGCGAAGTGTCCGATCGACGCTGGCGATCGATTCCCGCTGCGCGGTGTACGGGACGCGAATCGCCACCACCTGAGTGTTGACGTCGGCAGCAGCCCAGACAAATGGCTGGTCCCCGCTGTCGACAAGGTAGGTGGCACGTTTGCCGCCCGCCACGGCCTGACGCAACTCTTCCGGAACGTCGAGACCATCTGTGGTGGCGCGGAACAGCGCACGCATGCTGCCCGTTTCGTCCTGCAGCACCAGTTGGAGATTGCGATCAGCTGCCGCCCGTGCTGCATCCTCTTGGTTGTGTGAAAAGGTTTGATGCATCACGGTACTGAGCGTGATCGAGGCGACGGCAATCACGAACGTGATGGCCGCCGCGATCTTCCACTGAAACGACAACCGCCTCCCGGTGGACGGGAGCTTGGCGGCGAGATCCCGCGATCTCACCGATGGTTGTCCATCGTGTAGCCGAACCCCCGGACGGTTCGGATCTGTTCGGAGCCGATCTTCGTGCGCAATCGCTGAACGTGAACGTCGACGATGCGCGTATCGCCGCCCCAGTCGTAATCCCAGACGTCCGAGAGCAGTTCGGAGCGAGACCAGACTTTGCGCGGCACACTCACCATGACCAGGAGCAGCTTCATTTCAGTGGGGGTGAGTGCCACTTCGGCGCCCGAACGCGTGACGGTCACCAACTCGCGATCGATCTCCAGATCGCCGAGAGTCACGATGTCTTTCTCCGTACCGGAATGGGATTCGACCCGCCGGAGCACACTTCGGATACGGGCCACCAGGACACCGCTGTCGAAGGGCTTGGTGACGTAGTCGTCGGCACCGGCTTCCAATCCGAGAACGATGTCGACCGGGTCGTCGCGCGCGGACAGCATGATGACCGGCACCGACAGTTCCTCACGAATGCGTCGGCACAGGCTGATTCCGTTCAGGTCGGGAAGCATCACGTCGAGGACGGCGATATCCGGCTTGGCGTCGACCGCCAAATCCATTCCGGTCAACCCACCCGATGCGGTGATCACCCGAAACCCGTTGCGTTCGAGATTCAATTGCGTTGCTTCGCGGATGACAGCGTCGTCTTCGACCAGCAAAATCAACGGATCGGTCATCGGCCTTCGCTTTCATGGGAACGGAACACTCTCAAACCCTTCACCGGTCCACTTGTATGCAGTCGACGATTGACAGAACTCCGGAATGCCGGGGTCTTTGCACAGGTCGACCATGACTGACAATCCTCCGGTTGAGCCGACGACGTAGCGTCCTGGGTCTTGCACTCCGAAGACTTTGTGAGCGCCCGATTCGTCGATCTGGTAGACGAATCCGGCGACCATGAAGCTGACCGGTGGGGCCGGTCGTCCCCAGATGCCGACAGACTCGCAGGTGAAGACATTGACGACGGCATCTTGCCAAACGGCGTCCGTCACGTGGGAGTACCGGATTTCGAAGGGGAAGTTCGCATCCCCGCACAGTCGGAGACTGTCCTTGACCGCATCGGACACTTCCGGGTCTGCTCTGAGGAGGGCAACAGGATCGATGCTCAAGCCCTGTGAGAGATCCGAGGGGTCGAGTGATGCTGCGATATTCGGAGTGGGTTCTGATTCAGGCTCGGTGGAACAGGAGGCGAGAGCAAACGCGACCGGCAGGCAAAGACCGGCGAGCATCGCGCGGCGACGGCGATCAATCACGGATGAACTCCGTTCCATCCCAGTGGAACTCGGTTCGCAGCGGCGGACGCGGGCAACATTCGAACTCCGGTGGCCGCGGATCCGTTTCCAGGACAGACAAACTCGCGGCGCGCTGACCGCTGACGATGAATTTTCCGCGCTCTTCGACGGAGAACAGGCGCTCACCCAGTTCGGGATTGTCTTCACTCGAACCGGCCTTGCCGCTGCGGTAGACGTAGCCGGCGAGGTTGACCGAAATCGATACTCCGGTCCCGGGTTGGTGGGCAGGTTGGCACGGATACACATTCATGACGACCAGTTCGGTCTCCGGCACGATACGAGGTGCGCCTGGATCGAGAAGGATGGATCCGACAGAGATCGGATACCAGTCCGGGCACGATCGGAGTTCTGTCTTCACGCCCTCCGACACCCCTGGGTCGTCGAGAAGCGCACGGCCCAACCTCGAATTCTCGGCAACCCGTCTGGCCAGGTCGGCGGGCTGTGTGACGGACAATCCGGTGGAAGCGACATCGCCTTCGATCACAACACCCTGAGTGGACCCGCATCCGGTGATCACGGACGCTCCGACGGCCGCTGTCGCGAGTGCCGTACCGAACAGCCTGCGAGTGCGGCCTGTTCGGCCCTCGCAGATCTCATTCCGATACAACACTTTCCCCTCCCCGGCCGGTGCGAACTGTCTCATCGGCATGCGCACTTTTCATAGGATCACACGTGATCTCGATATCGGCGTTTCGCCACCCACCGTTACGTAATCGTATGAATGTCGGGACCGTTGAGAGTTGGTACGCGACCGCCGGAATTCTGTTACGAAACCGATGGAATCAGGCTTTTAGAGTGAGTCACGTCGATGTTCGCCATTTGAGGTGAACGGACCCGAATTTCTGTATCGAGGAGCGTGAGAGCACATGCCTGATGTTTTGCTGACCAACAAGTCTCGGCGCCTGCGAGTGTTCCTTGCCGTACTGACGATCGGAAGCGCGTGCGCCATGACCGCGTGTTCGAGTGAAGACACCACTGCACCTGAAAACGGTTCGACGGCTACGTCAGTGGTCGCGGCGTCCGCGACCACACCCCCGCTGACCACGGTGGCACCTACGTCGGAGACAGTCGAAAATTCGAATTCGGCCGGCAGCGCGGACGAATCCACCCCGGGAGTCCCGGCGGGTGGAGCAGCACCGGCCTGGACGCCGGTCTCCGCCAGCACAGTTGCCCCTGCGGCCCCTGGTCCGGCTACCGGGTCGACCAAGTGCACCGATCAGATCAACTATGCGGGCGATCCTCGTTCGAATGCAGAGATCAACAGCATCGGAGAGCAGATGGGTTCATGCCCGGCCCCGCTCCCATCCGGTGCCGTCGAACCCCCCGAGAAGTGCACTGACCAGATCAACTACGGCGCTGACCCTCGTTCCAACGCCGAGATCAACATCATCGGGGAACAAACCGGGATCTGCCCCGAGCCGATACGCCCCTAGCGAGCTCGAAACCTGAGCAGTAGTCGGGAATTCGACCAAGGGTGGAACCAGGGGGAGATCGGAATGACAAGCAGGGCAGGTGGACGTTCGATCGACGGTGTTGCCGACGATGCGTCCCGAGGGGATCGTGACGCGATTGCGGAACTCCTTCAACGCATCGTGCCTCTGGTGACGCGGCGCTGTCGTGCCGAATTGCGACCGGTCGACGCTGACCGTATTGCCGTCGGCATTTGCGGTTCCGTCCTGGCCGATATCCAGCGACGACGACGCGCCGGAGAAGCGTTCCTCGCGCATCTGTACGACGCGATCAGTCGCGAAATCGATTCGCTACCCGCATCCAGTCGACTCACTCTGCCGTTCGGCGATCTGTCGGCCGTCGAACGCAATGTCTTGGTAGCTCGCATCGTTGTCGGTTTCGACGTGCGCGAGACGGCGCTGTCACTGAGAACAACAACGAGCGCCGTCGAACTCGTACAACACCGCGCGCTGTCCAAGATCAGACGCGGCAGCCTCAGCGGCGCCTGAGTCAACGCTCGAAAGTCAACAGCTGCAACCCTTCGCAACTCCCGGCAACCTCACGCAACTCTTTCTCTTCGCCCGTGACCTACACGACACTGCATGGCGACGAGTGATCGAGAACGAGGAGTGTGACGGTGGTTCAACGGACGGCGCAGAAGCCGGCAACGTCAGGATCGAAAAAGACCGGGGCCAAGCCTCATTCAGGGCTGGACCGGGATGCATTGCTGAAGGCGTACGAGAAGATGTCGCGCATCCGCGCGTTCGAGGATCGATTGCACGAAGAGAATGCAACCGGTGACATCCCCGGCTTCATTCACCTCTACTCGGGCCAGGAAGCCATCGCGGTGGGAGTGTGCGAGAACCTGAGCGACGCCGACTACATCGGATCCACTCACCGCGGTCACGGGCACTGCATCGCCAAGGGCTGCGATCTGAACGGCATGATGGCCGAGATCTTCGGCAAGGACGACGGCTTGTGCCGCGGTAAGGGTGGGTCGATGCACATCGCCGACCTGTCCGTGGGAATGCTGGGTGCCAATGCGATTGTCGGCGGAGCACCGTCGTTGGCGATCGGCGCTGCACTGAGTGGCAAGACACTTCGAGACGGCGTCATCGCAGCGTCGTTCACGGGAGACGGTGGATCCAACCAGGGAACCGTCTTCGAGGCGATGAACATGGCTGTGGTGCTGGATCTTCCGATCGTCTTCGTGATCGAGAACAACGGATTCGGTGAAGCAACAGGAACCGACTACGCGGTGGGCGCACCCGACATCGCCGCCCGCGCTGCATCCTTCGGAATGCCTGCCGTCAAGGTGGACGGCACCGACTTCTTCGCGGTCTACGACGCAATGGCGGAAGCATCCGAGCGAGCCAGGACCGGCGGTGGCCCCACCACGATCGAGGCGGCCGCATTCCGTTGGCACGGCCACTTCGAGGGTGACGCGCAGCTGTATCGCACGGCGGAACAGGTTGCGCAACTACGGGAAACCAAGGATCCGCTCAAGAATTTCCGTAGCAGTGTGGATGCGAAGAAGGTCAGCACCGCTGATCTGGACGCGGTGGACGAGCAGTCGCGAGTGCTGGTGGACGAGGCGGTAGCGAAGGCGCGCGCCGCAGCGTACCCACCAGTCGAAAATCTGCTGACCGATGTCTACGTGTCGTACTGAGGAGCCCGAGATGACAAGCGTGGAAGCCACAAACGTGTCGAAGAAGACCTACCGCGAGGCCGTCAAAGAGGCCATCGCTCAAGAAATGCAACGAGATCCGAGCGTCGTCCTGATCGGTGAGGACGTACGCGGTGGGCATGCCGGTACCAATCCCGATCTGGAGACGAAGAAGATCGAGGCATTCGGCGGTGTCCTGGGTGTCACCAAGGGATTGTGGACGGAGTTCGGTTCGGAGCGTGTAATCGATACCCCGATCACCGAATCCGCGATCATCGGAATGGCTGCCGGAGCCGCACTGACCGGACTGAGGCCGGTCGCCGAGCTGATGTTCATGGACTTCTTCGGAGTCTCCTACGACGCGCTCTACAACCAGGCTGCCAAGTTCCGCTACATGTTCGGTGGCAAAGCCAGAACTCCGCTGGTGGTGCGAGGAATGATCGGCGCCGGCTTCTCCGCCGCTGCGCAGCACTCTCAGTCTCCGTACAACGTGTTTGCTGCGGTGCCTGGCCTGAAAGTGGTCGCTCCGTCCAACGCCTACGACGCCAAAGGCCTTCTCATCCAGGCTATTCGGGACGACGATCCTGTTGTGTTCTGCGAGCACAAGGTGCTCTACGACCTCAAGGGCGAGGTGCCGGACGAGCCGTACGCGATTCCGTTCGGCGTCGCCAACTACACCAGGCAGGGCGACGACGTCACGATCATCGCTTTGTCCGCAATGGTGAACCGCGCCAATGACGTAGCGGACAAGCTGGCCGCCGAGGGTATTTCGGTCGAGGTCGTCGATCCTCGTACCGTCTCACCATTGGACGAGGACGGCATCCTCGAATCCGTCGCATCGACCGGACGCGTCGTGATCGTCGACGAATCCGCCGCCCGCTGCGGTTTCGGGCACGACGTGGCCGCGCTGATCGCCACCAAGGGATTCAACTACCTGAAAGCGCCGATCGAACTGATCACGCCGCCACATACTCCGGTTCCGTTCTCACCGACCCTCGAAACTGCCTGGCTGCCTGACGCGGCGCGCATCGAAGAGTCGGTTCGCAAGCTGGTGAGAGCCTGATCATGGCTGACATCAAAGCTATCGACATCCCCAAATGGGGGCTCTCCATGGAGGAGGGGTTGGTCAACGCGTGGCTCATCGAGGAAGGTGACTCGTTCACCAAGGGCCAGTTGATCTGTGAGATCGAGACCAGCAAGATCACCAACGAGCTGGAGGCGCCGTTCGACGGTGTTCTCCGCAAGATCGTCGGCATACCGGGGCAGACTCTGCCCGTCGGTGCCGTGATCGGTGTGTCCGCCGATGCGTCCACGACGGATGCGGAGATCGAGCAGTTCCTCGCCGCTCGCGGCGCAACCGCGCCGGCGGAAGAGCCGGCACCGTCACCAGCTGCCGAACCGGAGGCTCCCGCGACACCTACGGCTACACCCGCTGCGAAGGTGGTTGTTGCAGCGAAACCTGCACCAACCGGTTCCACCGTCGTACCGAGTGTTCTGCAGGGCACGACGCAGAGCGACGTGTTTGCGAGTCCTCGAGCACTCCGACGTGCCGAAGCGCTCGGAATCGATCTCGCCGCCGTAGTGGGTACCGGCCCACTCGGACGGATCAGTGTCCGAGACATCGACGACGCGATTCGTGACGCCGGTGGCACTGTTGCGACAGCAGCGCCGGCCACGAGATCCGGCCTCCCGCTGCGATCAACCGCCGACGACAGTGCCGTGCCTGCCACCCCGGTCGCACGCAGAACTGCCCGATCGCTGGGCGTAAACCTGCACGACTGTCGTCCGACAGGCTCGCGGGGACGCGTCTGCGTCGCCGACGTGCACGACGCCGCTCGTTCCGCGCAGCTCCTGCCAGAAGCGGCGGCTCAGACGGGAACCATTGCCGTCGAACCCGAGTACGACACAATTCCGTTCACGCCCATGCGATCGGCAATCGCGGGCAGGTTGCAGGCGTCCAAGCAGCAGGCTCCCCATTTCCGGCTCACGGCGGATCTCGAGCTCGATGCGCTCCTCACTCTGCGCAAGGAGATCAATTCGACTGTCCCGGCGGTCAAGCTGTCGGTCAACGACTTCATCGTGAAGGCCTGCGCGGCTGCGCTGATGAAGGTGCCGGACGTGAACGTCCAATTCGATGCCGCGAACGAATCGGTTCTTCGATTCGCGTCGGCGGATGTCTCGGTGGCAGTTGCACTTCCGACCGGACTGATCACGCCCATCGTGCGTAGTGCGAACACCAAGTCGTTGGCGGACATCTCCGGTGAGGTGCTCTCGTTGGCCACCAAGGCGAAGACCGGCAAACTCCGTCCCGAAGAATTCCAAGGCGGAACGTTCACGGTGTCCAACCTCGGCATGTTCGGGATCAAGGCATTCGACGCGATCATCAACCCGCCCCAGGGAGCGATCCTCGCCGTAGGTGCGGGGGAGAAGCGGGCCGTGGTGGTCGGCGACAGTGTTTCCGTCCGGACCGTGATGACCGTGACCCTCTCGTGCGATCACCGGGTGATCGACGGAGCCTTGGGCGCGACCTTCCTTCGGGAACTCCAGCGCTTTGTCGCTTCTCCCGCGCTGATGTTGGTGTAAGGGGCTGTGGTGGAAAGCAATACGTCGAAGAAGTACGACGTTCTTGTCATCGGTGGTGGCCCCGGTGGTTACGTGGCGGCGATCCGGGCCGCCCAGTTGGGGTTGAACGTTGCGCTGGTAGAACGTGATCGCCTCGGCGGAATCTGCCTCAACTGGGGTTGTATCCCCACCAAAGCGATGCTTCACGGCGCGGACGTCGCGCATACCTTGAGTGAACTCGACAAATACGGATTCAGTTCGGCGTCTGTCCAGTTCGACATCTCGAAGTTGGTGTCGTTCAGCCGAGGGGTTTCGGAGAAATTGTCCGGCGGTGTTGCCTACCTGATGAAGAAGAACGGCGTAGACGTCATCTCAGGCACCGCGAAGTTGGTGGACAAGGGCGTCGTGTCCGTGGAAGGTCAGACGTATCGAGCCGACCACGTGATCATTGCAACCGGCGCCCGGCCGCGTTCGATTCCCGGGGTTGCCCCCGACGGTGATCGGGTGTGGACCTACTTCGACGCACTCGTCCCGAAGGAACTACCGAAGTCGCTGCTCGTGATCGGGTCCGGCGCGATCGGAGTCGAATTCGCCAGCCTGTACCGCGATCTCGGCACCGAGGTGACCATTGTCGAGATGGCACCACACATCATGCCGGTGGAGGACGAAGAGATTTCGGCGTTCGTTCGCAGGCAGTTCGAGAAGCGTGGCATCACGATTCACACCGGAGCCTCGGTGTCGGCGGTGACCGTCGGCGCCGACGCCGTCGAAGTGAACGTGCAGACGAGCGACGGTGTCCAGGCGGTGACCGTGGACCGGGTATTGGTGGCTGCCGGGATCACCGGCAACGTCGAGGATCTGGGGTTGGAGGCTCTGGGCGTCGAGATCGAGCGTGGTGCGATCGTCACCGACCAGTGGTGCCGTACCAGTGCCTTCGGGATCTACGCGATCGGTGACGTGGCGGGCGCTCCATGTCTGGCGCACAAGGCAAGTCACGAAGCTGTCCTGTGCGTCGAAAAGCTGGCAGGCGTGCCCGATGTTCATCCGCTCGATCGCGACTACGTTCCGGGATGCACGTATGCCCGCCCGCAGGTGGCGAGTCTGGGTCTGACGGAGAAGCAGTGCGCCGGTACTGGTCGCACGCTGCGGGTCGGACACTTCGACCTGCAGGCGAACGGCAAGGCATTGGCGATCGGCGAGGCCGAAGGCTTCGTCAAGACGATCTTCGACGCCGATACCGGGGAACTGCTCGGCGCGCACATGGTCGGTCCGGATGTGACCGAGCAGATCCAGGGTTTCGGTATCGCCCGATCCCTCGAAGCCACCGGCGATGATCTCGCCGAGGTCGTGTTTGCTCATCCGACGCTCTCGGAGGCAATGCACGAGTCTGTGCTCTCGGCACTGGGGAGACCCCTCAACGCATGAGCACAGTCCGCGTGCGTGAACGTCGTCCTACGTTCACGCACGCGGACAACTCTGCAACCGGGTGCAACGCTCGCTTTCGATGACCCCATCACATAGGACTGGAGTGTGATCGGCGCAACGAATCGACTCGAACCGGCCCTGGGTAGTGGTGAAGACCCGGCGCAGTACGCACGTGTTCTCGAATCCGTGTACGAAGCAACGATGTCCGGGCGCAAACCGCCCGCGCGCCCGCGCTCCGTGATCGCCGATTCGTGGTCGCGTCTGCGCGCCCTCGGTCTCGATCCGGAGCGGTGTTCGATCACGAAGACCACTCGTGCCTCGGAGATCGAAGAGAGTCGGGGTGCGGCCGGAATGACGGAGATCTTCGACGAGGCGGTACGCGGTCTGGCACCGCTCGTCGGCCCGGACGACGCGAGTTTGATAGTGGTGGCGGACCGACAGGGTCGCATCCTCTGGCGCCACGGGCCCGGTCGAATGCTGGATCGGGCCGAACGCCTCGGGATGATCGAGGGTGCGTCGTGGTCCGAGGAAGCTGTCGGTACCAACGGGATCGGTACTTCGTTGGCATCAGGTTCGGCAGTGCAGGTGTTCTCGGCCGAGCACTACTCGCGCTCGCAGCATCCGTGGACTTGCTCCGGGGCGACGGTTCGGGATCCGCGTAGTCGCCGGGCGCTCGCCGTCGTCAACGTCGCCGGCGCCGCAGGCACTGTCCACCCGTCGACTCTCGCTTTGGTGGACAGTGTGGCCAGGCTGGCGGAATCCGCACTGCGGGAGAAGCATCGAATCGGATTGGATCGGCTTCGGATGATCTCGGCGTCGACGCTGGCTCGCGCGAGTCAGCCGACAGTGGTCGTGGACCGTAGTGGCTGGGTTGCTGCGGTGGATTCGATGGCGCCGATCTACCGCATCGCACTGCCGAAAGTGATGAGCAGCGGCGAGCATTGGCTCCCGTCACTCGGATTGTGTATGTGCGAGCCACTGCCGGGCGGCTGGCTCATTCGCCCTCAGACGAACCCGGCGTCTGGAAATGTCTGTGCCGAAGTCGAATTGGACCTGCGGGATTCGAATGCGATGGAACTGCGGTACTCCTCGGCCTTGGGAGGTTGGAGTATCGACCTCAGCCCGCGCCATTCGCAGATCCTCTTGGCTCTGACACAGGCGCCCGAGGGCCTCACGGCCTCGCAGCTCGCCTCAGAGTTGTTCGGCGATCCGCGTAAGACGGTGACCGTCCGGGCCGAGATGTCGAGGTTGCGTAAGCGATTGGCTGGAATCGTGCTGGCTCAGCCCTATCGCTTCGACCCGGCGGTGAGGGTAAAGACCGTCCCTGCTGTGCGCCTTTATTAACCGCGGGGGGTTAATAAAGGCGCACAGCAGAGCGGCGCGAACGCCGCACCTGCGCATACTCGTAGCCGTTCTGCCAGGTCACGGTGGCCACCAGCACCCAGATGATCCACGTGGCGCTCATGTGCGTGCCGACAATGCCCATGACGATGGGGATGGCGGTGCAGGGGAGCGCCCAGCCGAGCAGCCACCGTCGGTCCGATCGCGCAAACAGCCCCGCCACGGTGCTGATTCCGAAATAGACTGCGATGCTTCCGCACAACAACCACCGCAGGTTCGCGGGTGTGTGTTCCGCGCCGTGTTCGGTGGCAGCTCCGAGGCCCGCGACCAGAACCGCGATAGCGCCGGTGGTGAAACAGTGCAGTGCCATGTCGATGCGAGCGGGAAACTTCTCGGGCTGCAGGTGCGGAACACCGGCGTGGCCGTAGAGAAGCGAGAGTGCCCACATGCCCGAGAGCAGGACAAACGATCCGACGGCGAGGCTGACCACCGTGGAGTCCCAGGTGAGCTTCGAGGCTGCAGAGATCACGAGGATCACACCCTCACCCAGCACGATGATGACGTACAGGCCCAGCCGCTCGGCAAGATGAGCCCGATCGGAGTGCAGGGCTTCGAGTTCGGGCATCCGGTCGTCCTTGAACCCGCGAACCTTGATGATGCGGTCGAGCTTTTCCTGCGCGTCTTCCATGATCGCGCTGCCGGAGACGACGAACATGATCAGCAGATCGATGGTCACACCGGCGGTCCAGAGCCAGAACCGAGTTTCGCCCTCGAACCAGAACGAGACGATCCACGGGATCACACCGAGAGACATCTGGGCGATCGGCCAGTCCACTACGATCTGGCCGTTGTGCCACACCCGACTCGCCAGCAGGCGTACGGCCACGTAGGCGACAGCGAAGGCCAGCGCATGGTTGTCGTGGATGCCGGCCACGGCCGCCATCATGACGGCCAGTCCGAACATGGCGATCAGCATGCTCGGGATTCGGACGCGGTCGCCGGCAATGTTGCCGTACATCGTGAACGTCGCCCACGCGGTCCAGAACGCGAGATAGAGCAAGGCGTAGAGCGCGACATCCGACCACGACGGCGAACCGTGGAGCAGGTGAGCCAGCTGACCGATACCGGCAACTACGACCAGGTCGAAGAACAATTCGATCCATGACGCGTGTCGCTCGAGCACCGCCTTCTGCTTCGAGTCTGGTTCATTTCCGAGTTCCGACATAAAGCTCAGTATCGGTTATCGGCATCAACAGTGCTGGTAGGCAGCGAACTTGTCCGTTTTTTCGAAGTTGTGCTGATGCTGTCCGCGCTCACGCGCGCGCCGTCAGGGAGGGGCATGCTAAGGCGCAACTCGACGCCGTCGACCACATGACGAAGAAGTACGCACAAGAGTTGGCAGACAAGGGCTGACGTCGTGAACGATCCACAGGGCAACAGGGCGTTGTGTTTTCGAGAAGCCATGGCGCACGTGTGCTCACCGAGGCTGCCGGACGCTCCCATCTGGATCGCGTGCACCGTGGACGCCGTCGTGGACGGTGGTGATCACAAGATCGTGACAGGATCGGTGGACGACGCCTGGCACTGCGAGGCGAATCCACTGACCTATCACCGGCGTGTATTCGGTACGCACTCACCGTCGTGAGTGATCCAGGAAAGGAAAGCCATGTATGTACTGGTGGACAACGGCCGCGTCAGCGTCCGCGATGTGGACAACCTGAAGGCCTTTCACGTCGAGGTGACCGGCGACATCGCCGATTCCGAACTGGACGAGCTCTTGCGCCTTCGGAATTACGGATACGTCAGCGGCGGAAGTGCATTCATCTCGGTAGCCCGTGTTCGCGAGAGCGCCACGGACGTCGACGGAGTGGCGGCGATGGTCGACTACGCCAAGAGCAAGGGCTGGGTCGACGACGACGGTGAAGCGTTGCAGGCGCACATCGTTCGCCGGCAGTAGCGGGAACGCTCAGACCATGTCGTTCTTCTGCAGCCATCGCAGCGTCGGCCAGCCGCAGAACACCGGGAGCCAGCAGGTCAGGACTCGGTAGAGCAGAACCGACGGCACTGCGATGCTTGCCGGCAATCCGAACGCGGACAGGCCACCGATGAGGGCGGCCTCGACGGCTCCGACGCCACCCGGTGTCGGAGCTGCCGAGGCGAGGGTTCCACCGATCATCGTCACGATGGTGACGGTGATGAACGTGGTTCCGCCGCCGAATGCCTCGACGCTTGCCCACAGAGCCAGGGCGGCACCGAGAGTTGTTGCAGCGCTGCCGCCCACGATGATGAGGAATCGGGTCGGGTTTCGTGCAAGTTGGCTCAGTTCACCCAACACCTCGGTGATCTGAGGACGCAGATCGTCGCGCAGCCACCCACGAAGTTTCGGAATGAACATGAATGCACCGAGAACTCCGAGCGCGACGCCACCCGCCAGATACAGAACAGTGGATCCCGGGATGAAGTGCGAGAGGTTTGTATCGCGTCCGGCGACGATCGAGAAGAAGATCAGCAAGCCGACGTGGGTGACCACCTGAACCGTCTGTTGAAGCGCGACTGCGGCCGTTGCACGGACGGTTCCGAGCCCGCCCTTCTGCAGGAACCGCACACTCAGGGCGAGCCCGCCGACTCCGGCCGGAGTTGTCGTCGCGGCAAAGGTGTTGGCCACCTGCATGATCAGGAGGTTGCGGTAACTGACCATCGACGACGCACAGGCCCACAGGGCCGCTGCCGCGCCGACGTACGTCAGTGCGGAGACGCCGAGGCCGAGCAGTGCCCACCACCAGTTGGCTGTCTTCAGCTCCGTGATGAATGCGGGTACCTGGCTGATGAAGGGATAGGCGACGTAGACCAATCCGATGAGCAGAACGAGTTGGATCAGCTGATTGCGACTGAATCGGGTGACCTGTGCGGGAGCGACCTTTTCGATCCCGTTCTTCGCGCCGACCTCGTCTCGGATCTCGGTCATCAATTTTGCGGAATCCTCGGCGGTCCGCCGAATTCGGTTGGGCAACGCCGAGGTGGTCAATCGGCCGGAGGCAGCGAGAATCGTGTCTGCGCCTTGCGCACGAATCGCGGCGTCCACCGCTGCGTCGACGCCGAACAGTGATGCGGTGGCAAAAAGAAGTTGGGCGTTGTCGGACTGCATCTGAACTTCGGTGGCGCCGAATTCGGAGTACGCGTAGCCGCCGAAGAGGATCGTTCCGCCCTCGACGCGAATCTCGGAAGCGCGCAGGTCACCGTGCGCCATCTGATGTACGTGAATGGTGTGCAGTGTTTGCCACAACGCGTCGATCAGTTTGGAGGATTCTTCCTCGTCCGCCTGGTTTTCGACGGCGACGGCAAGTGGGATACCGCGGGGGCTCGGGCGGGCGTACATCTCCCATCCGCGATCGAGCACCGAGATGGCGACGGCTTTGGAACTGGCCAGACCGATGTCGGCGAACGCGATACCCATCAGTGCGCGATGTTCGACGGCGCGCCGAAGCGATCCGTAAGGGGGAGGAGTTTCACGGTTCCGGAACGAGATCCAGCGGAACGTCTGTCGAATTGCTCCGCTGCTTCGCTGGTTCTGTCCGTACAACTCGACAATGAGTTCGTCGAACGGTTCGTCGTCCGGAGCCTTGTCGATGTCGGCGGACATGACCAGCGGGCCGATTCCCGAGGGACTCACGACGCGGAAAGCGGTGACGCGGTAACCACGCCGCGCGAGCACGCGTACTGCAGAGTCCAACGGCACTTCGAGGGCAGGTGTGCCGACGGCAAGAACGATCACCGCGCCGATCAGATAGCCGACGGCGAGACCCAGCATCGATCGGGCGGGAACGATCGAGCTGACGATCAGGTGAATGGGCGCAAACAGCAGAAGCAGCGTCCACCAGGCTCGTCGCCACTTTTTCGGTAGCCACGGACCCGAGACGGTGAGCACCGCCGCGAGCATCGCAATCCACCGCGGATCGTCGAGAAATTGGGACAGGAACGTGGCGTCGAGTCGGTCGGGGACGTCGAGGTGCCACTTGGGTGCGGCGAGTCCTGTGCCGGTGAACGACAGCGCGAGTCCGGCGCACAGGCCGGCAGCGGCGTATCCGGCCAGCAACTTCCATCGGCGCCCCACGATGAGCCCGATCAGAATGGCAAACGGTAACGCCAGGATTGCGATGCCGTAGAGGAGGTACACAGTGTCGGACAGGCTCGGCGACAGCACTCCGACGATGTTGGACACCGATGTTTCGAGGGCGTCCCACTGACTTCGGGTGATCAGAGAACCCGCGATGACGCCGCCGAGCAGCACGGCAGCGATCGCGACCCGCATGATGTCGCTCGTACGGCGGTGCAGTGGTGGCAGGAGGCTTCCCGTTACCGGGATCTCCCGTCCGTCTACTCGCATCTCGCCAGAACTCTCTTCTCTCGGGGGTTACCGACCGTCTCAGTTACCTCGATCAAGGTACCGCGTGGGGGTTCGGCGCCTGGGAAGCCGGACCTGTCGTTACCTCCTCGATGCCAAGCAACATTCGCTTCGGCCCCGCGGCGGAGGGCTTCGGCGCGTAAAATTCACTTTCCGGACGTTCGTTCATTTCGACGACAGGGAGTGCGTATTCATGAGCCCCGACTCCAGCGGTGTGGACGGTCGGGTTCCTGACCTGCCGACCCCGTCGACCAGAATTTCCGTCACCGAGGACTATGCGGCCGAGATCGACGAGCTCTCGAGTCTCAAGCACAAGCTCGGCGGACTCGAGCCGTCAGAGTTCGCGGATGCCTGGAAGCAGGGCTACCCGTACGAGAAGAAGATGTCGCGCCGCGAGTACGAGCGGAAGAAGCGGCGTCTGCAGATCGAGTTGCTCAAGCTGCAACTGTGGGTCAAGGAAACCGGGCAGAAAGTGCTCATCATCTTCGAAGGTCGCGATGCTGCCGGTAAGGGAGGGTCGATCAAGAGGTTCACCGAGCATCTCAATCCTCGTGGTGCCCGGGTCGTCGCGCTCGAGAAGCCCACAGACATCGAGCGAACGCAGTGGTACTTCCAGAGGTATGTCGCACACCTACCCAGCGGCGGCGAGATCGTGATGATGGACCGGTCCTGGTACAACCGCGCCGGTGTCGAACGAGTGATGGGTTACTGCACGCCGACTCAGTACCTCGAGTTCATGAGAGAGACCCCGGACTTCGAGCGGATGCTCGTCAACTCCGGGATCCATCTGCACAAGCTGTGGTTCTCGGTCAGCCGGGAAGAGCAGTTGGCGCGATTCGCAGCCCGTCGAACAGACCCGGTGCGTCAGTGGAAGCTCTCACCGACTGATCTGGCTTCGCTCGACAAGTGGGACGACTACACGCAGGCCAAGGAAGCGATGTTCTTCTACACCGATACCGGGGATGCGCCCTGGACGGTGATCAAGAGCAACGACAAGAAGCGCGCCCGCCTCGAAGCGATGCGTCACGTGCTCGCCAGCTTCGACTATCCCAACAAGGATCACCGGGCAGTCGGTACTCCGGATCCCTTGATCGTCGGGCCTGCTTCGGCCGTATTCGAAGAGGGCGAGCACGTGAACGTGGAGTTGCCTCAGCTCTAGCGCAGGTGATCGCTCAGATCGAACTGGCCTCTGCCCACAGATTGATGCCGCTGTCCTTTGCGTGCTGATCTATGGAGGCCAGTTCGGCTGTGCTGAATTCGAGATTGTCGAGCGCGCCGACGTTGGCTTCGAGTTGGGCGACGCTGGATGCACCGATCAATACCGAGGTGACCCGCGAATCGCGGAGTGCCCAGCTCAGTGCCAGCTGAGCCAGCGACTGGCCGCGGTCTGCCGCGATGTCGTTGAGCGCGCGGATGTGGGTGAGAGCGTCGTCGGTCAACCACGACGGATCGAGTGACTTACCTTGGGCGGCGCGAGAATTCTCGGGGACGCCGTTCAGATACCGGTCGGTGAGCATGCCTTGCGCGAGCGGCGAGAACGCGATGACGCCCACGCCGAGATCGTCGACAGCCGAAAGCAGGTCCTGCTCGATCCACCGATTCAGCATCGAATAGCTCGGCTGGTGGATCAACAAAGGGACCCCCGCAGCGGCGAGCAGTGCGGCGATTTCACGGGTGCGCTCCGGCGAATACGAACTGATACCCGCGTACAGCGCCTTGCCCTGCTGAACGGCACTGATCAGCGCGCCTGCGGTCTCGTCGATCGGAGTCTCGGCGTCGGGGCGATGGCTGTAGAAGATGTCGACGTAATCGACTCCGAGTCGGCCGAGCGACTGGTCGAGGGATGACAGCAAGTACTTGCGCGAACCGCCGAACCCGTAAGGACCGGGCCACATGTCCCACCCGGCCTTCGACGAGATGACCAATTCCTCGCGGTACGAAGAGAAATCCTCACGCAGGATCCTGCCGAAGTTCGTCTCGGCGCTTCCGTACGGCGGCCCGTAGTTGTTGGCCAGATCGAAGTGCGTGATTCCGAGGTCGAATGCCCGCCGCAGGACTGCGCGCTGGTTCTCGATCGGTACGTCGTCGCCGAAGTTGTGCCAGAGCCCGAGCGAGATCGCCGGGAGTTTGAGACCGCTCCGACCGGTTCGGCGGTAGGGCATGGCTTCGTAGCGGTCCTGCGCGGCGACGTACTGATCGGACATGGTGCCTGCCTTCACATCGTTGTGGTTGAGCATTTACTCCCGACCATTATCGCCGACGGCATTCAGGTGTGCTGAACACTCGGGCGACCCGTACGAAAATGCTTGCGGGTTAGAGCAATTCGATCGCTCTTCTGGACCGACGTTCAGGTTCGAGTCACAGTGCCGGGCGGCGGTGACGTCGACCACGTCTGGGTTCGCATCTAAGGGAACGGTAAGGAATCGCGGTTACCATGGTCACAGTCGATCGGCGATACCGATCGCCGATTCGCTTCGAACATGTTGCCCAGCAGCCGGATCCGGGGTCCGGCGAGGAGATCTATGTCGACGCAGTCCGTAGTGCACGCACAATCATCCGCAGACGAAGCCGTCGTGGGGGATTCGTCTCCGCCGGGTGGTGGAAGCCGGCGTTATCTCGAGCAACTGATCAGATACGACGTGCCGGCGTCGCTGGTCGTCTTCCTGGTGGCGCTTCCCCTGTCCTTGGGAATTGCTATCGCCTCCGGGGCACCGATCATGGCAGGTCTGATCGCCGCCATCGTCGGCGGAGTAGTGGCCGGAGCGGTGGGAGGTTCACCGCTGCAAGTCAGTGGTCCCGCAGCCGGCCTGACCGTGGTGGTCGCCGAACTGATCGGCAAGTTCGGGTGGAAAGTCACCTGCCTGATCACCGTCGGCGCCGGAATTCTGCAGATCGTGTTCGGGCTCAGCCGAATTGCCCGTGCGGCACTGGCTATTGCGCCGGTGGTGGTGCATGCGATGCTCGCCGGTATCGGCATCACCATTGCGCTACAACAGGTTCACGTGTTGTTGGGCGGAAGCTCGGCCAGTTCGGCGCTGGACAATCTACGGCAGTTGCCCGCACAGATCGGTGCCCTGCACGTCGAGGACTTGATGATCGGACTCGTTGTCATCGCCACTCTTCTCGGGTGGCGCTATCTCCCCGCGGGCGTCCGGAAGGTGCCGGCGGCATTGGTCGGCATCGTATTGGCAACTCTCGCTTCGCTCCTGCTGCCGATCGACGTCGAACGTATTGCTCTCGACGGGTCCCTGCTGGACTCGATCGGACTTCCCGCTCTGCCCGACGGCCAGTGGCTCGGAGTCGCAACCGGCATCCTGACCATCGCACTGATCGCCAGCGTGGAGAGTCTGCTCTCGGCCGTGGCTGTGGACAAGATGCACTCGGGCCCGCGCTCGAACTTCGATCGCGAGATGCTCGGCCAAGGTACTGCGAACATGGTGTCCGGGGCGATCGGCGGCCTGCCCGTCACGGGTGTGATCGTACGCAGCGCCACCAATGTCGAAGCCGGGGCGAAATCCCGTGCGTCGTCGATCATGCACGGCCTGTGGATCCTGCTGTTCTCGGCCGCGCTGGCCGGGTTGGTGCAGCAGATTCCGAAGTCTGCGCTTGCCGGACTGTTGATCGTCATCGGCATTCAACTGGTCAAGCTGGCGCACATTCGGTTGGCGCGACGCACCGGTGATCTGTGGGTGTACGGCATCACGGTGGTCGGCGTCGTGTTCTTGAACCTGCTCGAGGGCGTGCTGATCGGATTGGCGTTGGCGATCGCTCTCCTGGTGTGGCGGGTCATCCGCGCGTCGGTCACGGCAGAAGAGTTGGGTGACAAGGATTCCGGGAAGTGGCGGGTGCTGGTCGAAGGGTCGTGCACCTTCCTGGTGCTGCCCAAGCTCACCTCGGTACTCGCCGGCATCCCGCCGCGGTCCGACGTCACCGTCGAGTTGTCCGTCGACTTCCTCGACCATGCCGTCTTCGACGTCATCGAAGAGTGGGCGAGGCAGTACGAGTTGGCAGGTGGTTCGGTGATCATCGACGAAGTCGGCTCGGTGAGTATGGAGAGCGCGACCACCGGTCCGCCGAAGCGCGGCGCCGCAGTCACCGACCTGCGCGGATTGCTCGCTCCGTGGGGTAGTTGGCAACCACAGGCTTCGGGAAGGAATCTGAGCAGCCCGCCAGCCTTGCGACCCATTCTCGACGGGGTGTCCAACTATCATCGCCATCGCGCCGAAGCGATACGGCCGCACATGGATCAGTTGCGCGACGGCCAGAATCCCGACTCTCTTTTCCTCACCTGCGCAGATTCGCGAGTGGTGCCGAACATCATCACGAGCAGTGGCCCAGGTGACCTGTTCACTGTGCGCAACGTCGGAAACTTGGTTCCTGCCGGCGGCCGCGATACGTCGGTGGAAGCGGCACTGGCCTTCGGGATCGACGAGTTGGGTGTCAGTTCGGTGATCGTGTGCGGACACTCGGGTTGCGGCGCGATGCAGGCACTCCTGACGAACAGTTCGTCGGAAGCGGGAGTTGTCGGTGAGTGGTTGAGGCATGCGGAGACGAGCTTGCAGGCATATACGAGTGGCCATCCGGTGGCGCGTGCTGCGGCCGAGGCGGGTTTCTCGGAGGTCGATCAGCTCGGAATGGTCAATGTTGCAGTCCAATTGCAGACTCTCGAACGCCATCCTCTGGTCGGTCAGGCCCGTGTGGACGGTCGCCTGCGTATCGCCGGACTGTTCTTCGACATCGGCTCGGCTCGGGTCATCGAAGTGACAGCGTCAGGGATCGGCGAGTTGATCGAGACCTGAAGGGGCTATTCGGGTCCGGGCTGATCCCTGAGTTCGACCAGCAGGCGAGCCCCGCCGAGCGGACTGTCGTGAAATGTCGTACGTCCGCCGTGCAGGGCCGCCTGCTGCGCCACCAGTGCCAGGCCCAAACCGGAACCCGTCTTGCCTGCCGTCGATCCGCGAGTGAAGCGTTCGAAGACGCTCGAGCGTTCCTCGGCCGGTATTCCGCAACCGTTGTCGTCGATCGTGATCGTGACGGTGTCCGGTGAATCGACCGGGCGCGCGAGGGTGATGCGCACCGTGCTCGCGCCGCCGTGGCGGACTGCATTGGTGATCGCGTTGTCGAGGATCAACCGGATTCCACCGGGAAGGGCCCGGATGCAATAGGGGAGTGGGGAATCCACCGTGACGACGCTGACATCGACGCTCGGGTGGTGGCGTCGTGCATCGTCGGCAGCGATGTCGCATACCTCGGTCAAATCGGTGTCCTTGAAGTCCTCAGCCGTCGACAACTCGCCCTTCGCCAGTCGCTCCAGGTCGCGGAGAGTCGATTCGACGCGGCCCTGTGCGCGGGCCAGATCTGTGAGGATCTCACGTCGCTGCTCGTGGTCGAGATCGTGAATGGACAACACTTCGATGTCGGTTCGCATCGCCGTCAACGGAGTTCGGAGTTCGTGAGCCGAGGCGGAAGCAAAGTCCCGAGCGGCAGCAAGGGCCGAGTTGGTCGCGGCCTGTGCCCGGGCGACGTCGCTGAGCATCGATTCTGCTGCTGCGGCAAGCTCGTCCGCTTCACGGATGCCGGAAACCTCGGTGGCGAGATCGGGATCTCGCCTGGCGATCCGGCGGGTCAATTCCACGAGTGGGCGCACCGCCGGGCCACCGAACAACCATCCCAACGCGGCTGCGGCCGCTACGGCTCCGACGCCGAAGAACGCAACCTGACGCTGTTGGTCGACCGTGATGTCCCGCGCCTCGGCATAGGGAACCGCCAGCGAGACCAGGGCATTGATCCCGTCGGCCTCGGCGGTGTAAGCCCGGTACTTCGTACCGTCCACGTCGACGGTCGCCGAGCCGACCGGTAATTCGGGCAGTCGCGTCGGGGTACTGGATTTGACGGTTCCGTCGGTATCGGAGCGGATGGTCACGGAGAACGCTCCGCCGTCTCCGAATGCGCCGAGAAAAGGTCCCGCTGTTGCCGCATTGGCCACGATGACCGTCGATGCCGTCTCCAAGCGACGGTCCAACTGCGCCAAATTGTTTCGTGCGATAGCCAGTGCAACGACCACGCCGAGTGCGATGACGATGAACGTCGCCCCCAGTGCCGCGGCCGCGGCAACGCGAGTTCGTAGTGAGAAGCGGCGACGCTTCACGGGTTCTCCCGAAGCACGAACCCGACGCCGCGAACGGTATGCAGCAGACGAGGTGAACCGCCGGATTCGAACTTTCGACGCAGGTAGCCGATGAAGACGTCCACGACGTTGGTGTCGGCGACGAAGTCGTAGCCCCACACGAGTTCGAGGAGACGTTCGCGAGTAAGCACGATGCCGGAATTGTGAGCGAGCACTTCGAGTAGCTCGAATTCGCGTTTGGTGAGCGGTACTTCCTTGCCGTCGACGCGAACCCGCCGGCCGGAGAGGTCGATGTCGAGGTTGCCGACCCGCAGGGTGTTCGTTCCCTCGGAGTGATCACCGGCCGGAGTGTTGCTGCGACGGAGCATTGCGCGGATCCGGGCAACCAGTTCGGCGAGGACAAACGGTTTGACCATGTAGTCGTCTGCGCCGGATTCGAGCCCGGCGATGCGATCGTCGACCGAATTGCGTGCGCTGAGCACGCAGATCGGGATTTCGTTGCCGGCGGCACGAAGCGCCGTCACCACACCGGTGCCGTCGAGCACCGGCATGTTGATGTCGAGGACTACCGCGTCCGGTCGCTTGTCGGAGATCACTCGGAGCGCGTCGGCGCCGTCCACTGCCGTCAGTACGGTGAATCCCGAGAGCCGCAATCCGCGTTCGAGTGAGGTCAGGACGTCTGCGTCGTCGTCGACTACGAGGATTTTCGGTATCTCGGTCACAGCCCCATTGTGCCTTGCCTGGTACGTCGGGTTTCGCCGATCAGACCGGCAAGTCGGTACCGTCCGGACGCAGACCGGCCATGAACACCGCGACCAACCGCGGGACCAGGTTCGGCATGGCCTCGTCGGACAATTCGATTTGCGGGCGCGTCAGTTTGGCCAGAGCCATGACGAATTCGAGCGGTTGCAGATCGGCGCGAACCAGTCCGGCGCTCTGAGCGGCGCCGATCGTCGCGGTCATCTTCGTTTTCGTCACCTCACGCACCGCCAGAACTTCGGGCGCCAGCTCGGTGAAACTGCGTTCCACCAGTGCGGGAATGAGCGCACCCAGGCGCAGTTCTACGAGGCGGTCCACCAGCGTGTGCCACGCGTTTGTGGGATCGGTGGACATTGCCGTGAGTGCGATGTCGGCAGCCTCGCGGACATCGGTCAGTGTTGCGACGGCGACGGCGGTCACGAGGTCCTCGCGCGTCGGAAAGTTTCGATACAGCGTGGCGATGCCCACTTTCGCGAGTTCTGCGACTGCGTCGAGGGGCGCATCGTGCCCGCGCTCGGTGAACACCGCTCGTGCGGCGTCGACTATTGCGTTTCTGCGTTCACGTGCATCGGCTCGCACATTCACCTCCGGTATTGACAGTTCATCATAACCGGAGGAATATCTTCCACAAACAGTGGAGGAAAAACTTCCACTTAGGGAAGGTAGTTATGAACGCCGAAGTTGAAGCACGGGACCGCAAGAAGTTGGTGGCTGTGGTGTTGGGCTTGTCCGCCGTGATCGGGCTGATGCTGCTTGCCTTCGTACTGCCCTCGGTCAACAGTGGCCCGCACGAACTGAAGTTGGGCATCACCGGTCCAGCTGCGGCAACCGAACAGATCAGCACCTCGCTCGAGGCGAGTAAGCAAGGCGCCTTCGATACTCGAGAATTCGCCGACGCCGACGCCCTGCGTGACGCGATTCGGAATCGCGACGTGGTCGGCGGAATCGCCGTTGATGCCAACGGTCCTCACGTGTTGATCGCGACTGCAGGCGGAACCCCGATCGCCCAGACCCTGACCGGCGTGGCCAACGGCCTCTCGAAGGCCTCGGGGGCACAGGTGCCCGTCGAAGACGTTGTGCCGCTGACTGCGGACGACCCGACCGGTGCTGGGCTCACGGCATTGGCCTTGCCCTTGGTGTTCGGTGGAATCATGCCTGCTGTTGTTCTCGTGCAACTGTTTCCGCGCAGCATTGTCAAGCGAGTGTTGGGCGCTGCCGGCGTCGCGGTTGTCGCGGGTTTTGCACTGACTGCCATTCTGCAGTTCGGCACCAACAGTTTTGACGGAAACTACCTGCTCACCGCGCTCGCACTCACCATGGGCATGTCGGCCATCTCGCTGCCCATTCTGGGACTCGAATCCCTGCTCGGGATGAAGGGATTCGCGTTGGGTGCCGTCACGATGATGTTCATCGGAAACCCACTCTCGGGGATGGCGACAACTGCCGCGTGGTTGCCCGCAGGCTGGGGTGCATTGGGGCAGTTGCTCCCACCTGGCGCCGCAGGAGCATTCGTCCGTTCGATGGCGTTCTTCGACGGCCATGGCGCCGCCACGCCACTTCTGGTGCTGGTGTGCTGGATTGCCGTCGGGATCGCGCTGTGCGTCGCCGCCGGCTGGAAGAAGGCGTCGACCCCCGTGGTCGAACCCGAGGCTGCGCTGGTCTAGCCGGCGGGGCTTGCGTACGGGGTCAGGTCGGGGATCGGCCAGGCCCCGTCAACGCGTTCCACGACCAGTTCGACGACCACGGTGTCCTCGTCCATCGGTAGAGGTCGGAGGATTCGGGGCTTTCCCGCCTCCCATTCGACGTCGATGCCTGCGGAGGTCAGAGCGTCTTGGTCGATGACGGCGACGATCAGTGGCAACGTGAGGTCGCCGAACACCAGATCGAGCACCGAAGCGAGCGCGTCCGGGGTGGTTGCGCGGATGAATCCCGCCTCGTCGTAACTGATTCCGCGCGTCGAGACCTCGTACTCACCGAAACGCTTGCATGCTTCCCAGTCGTCGGCGATGGCGACGTGGACGAGTCGTTGTCCGGTCATGCAGTGCTCCTGTAGTGTTCGAAATAATGAAACGTCAACGTAGCATTAATTGAGTGGCACGGTAGTAGGGGACTTGATGGAGCAACCGCGCAGACGTGGGAGAACCAGCGACGCGGAGCGAGCTGATCGACGCAACGAGATTCTCGACGTTGCGGTCGACTCGTTTCGAGAAGTCGGGTTCGCTCGAACGACCATCGACGCCATTGCCACAGCGGCCGGCGTCGCCAAGCGCACCGTGTACAGCTATTTCGGCGACAAATCCGCGGTCTTCGCTGCTGCTGTTTCGCGTCAGCACGCGTATGTCGAGAACGCCGGTGGCGACCAGTCGGACCTGCTCGCCGCTGCAGTGGACATCGTCGTCGCACTGCACAGCGACAACTCGATTACGCTGCACCGCATGATGATCGGCGAGGCCGTGCAGTTCCCGGAACTGGCCGCCGCGTTCTACGAATCCGGCCCGGCCAAGTCGATTGCCTTTCTGGAGAAGATATTGATCGATCAGCACGGCCAGAAGGCTGCGCTGTGTGCGGATCAGTTGTACACGTTGCTGCTCGGGGAGGAGCACCGGCAGCGACTGCTCGGGCTCGCTTCCGAACCGACAGCAGAACGAGCTGCGCAACTTGCAGCTCGTGCGGTGGGATGCGTTCTGGGATCTGATCGGTAGGCTCGACTGGGTGAGTAACTCTGTGGTCTGGTTTCGACGTGATCTGAGGGTAGGTGACCTTCCCACCCTGAGTGCAGCGTCGGATGCCGGCGGGCGGACGTTGGGTTTGTTCGTTCTCGACGAGAACCTGCTCGGACCGGCAGGCTCACCCCGTCAGGATCAACTGTTCGCCAACTTGACGGCGCTCGATCATCAACTCGACGGAAAACTGATGGTTGTTCGAGGTGATCCGGCGGACGTGGTGCCCCGTGTAGCGGAATCCGTTGGCGCCGAAGAAGTTCACATCAGTGCCGACTACGGACCCTACGGCCGACGGCGCGACGCGGCCGTGGCGGAGCAGGTGGAGTTGATCGCCACCGGATCTCCGTATGCCGTGGCGCCCGGACGCGTCACCAAGGCGGACGGTGATCCGTACAAGGTGTTCACGCCGTACTTCCGTCAGTGGATGGAACACGGTTGGCGGGGCCCCGCGTCGACCGATGCGCAGACGGTCCGTTGGTTCGATCCGAGCGACAAGGAGGGTGGCCCGCGCCGGGTGAGTATCCCCGCGCCATCCGCCTCCGTCAGCGATTTCGTCGGTGAGGTCGGCGCCCTCGAACAGTGGAAAGAATACTGTGAGAACGATCTTGACCGGTACGACGACGAACGAAATCGGCCTGACCTCGACACCACGAGCCGGATGTCGATTCCGCTCAAGTACGGCACGATCCATCCGCGAACGATGTTGGCAGATCTCTCCAAGCGACTGGGCGACGGCGCTCAGGCTTACCGTCGCCAGTTGGCGTGGCGAGACTTCTACGCAGACATCCTGTTTCAACGCCCCGACAGCGCGCGGAAAAACTACGACGACAAGTTCGACCGTTTACGTCACGACGGTGGAGTGGACGCAGACGCCGCCTTCACGGCCTGGTGTGAGGGCAAGACCGGCTTCCCGATCGTGGATGCCGGCATGCGGCAACTCGCGGCCGAGAACTGGATGCATAATCGGGTGCGAATGATCGTCGCGTCTTTTCTGGTGAAGGACCTACACATTCCGTGGTGGCGTGGCGCACGGTTCTTCATGTCGCATCTGGTGGACGGTGACTTGGCCTCCAATCAGCACGGGTGGCAGTGGACTGCAGGGTCGGGCACAGATGCTTCGCCCTTCTTCCGCGTCTTCAACCCCATCACGCAGGGAGAGAAGTTCGATCCCGACGGCACATACGTCCGTCGGTGGGTTCCCGAACTCCGCGATGTTCCCGGGAAGGCCGTCCACTCGTTGAAGGCGATGCGCCCGGTCGACTACCCGGACCCGATCGTCGATCACGCGCATGAGCGTGAGGAAGCCTTGCGCCGGTACGGCGAGATCAAGGGCTGAGTGCTCAGTGATCTGCGGGCGCTACGCGGAGGCGGTTTCCGTCCAGATCTGAAATGACGAATGTCAGACCGAAGACATCTTCGTTTGGCTCTTCGACGACCTCAATTCCCTTGGCCACCCACTCGTCGTAGATCGCCCGAATCTCATTGCTCCCGCCGTCGACCAATATGCCGACTTCGAAATTGCGCGGAGTCGCGGGATCGAGGTCGCGGGACTTGCCGCTCCACAGTGCAAGGACCACGCCGCCGCCGAGGTCGAAGGTCATGTACCGAGGGCTGAGGACCGCAGGCTTCGCGTCGAACAATTCGCCGTAGAACGCTGCTGCGGAGGCGGCATCGCTGACGTAGATCAGAAACTGGTTGGGTAGTCGCACTGTGGTTTTCCCTCTCCCGTTGATGTTCGGGCCACCGGCAGCGGGGCGTGTGCCTGGTCGTGCGGGGCTGTGTTCAACAATCCCCGCGCGCCGGACGAATGTCCAAGAACAAGTGCGTCTGAGAGGCAGATGGATTACTTATGACGACTGCTGCAGTCACACCGCACTGAGGTGGTACCCGACGCTCAGGTTCGGGTAGTAGCCGTCGATGTAGCTCGAGATGAAGTAGTGATCAGGGTCGGTGGTGCGAGTTCCGTCGGTGTCGAACTGCGGATAGTCGTTGGCCATGAAGACGGCTTGTCCGCCGCCGGGAGTGGAATAGACGACGTCGACCGTCAGGCCGCGCGGGTCCTGGTTGTATGCCGTGACGATCTCGGTCTCGTGGGGCGCGAGCGACTGGCGTGGGCTCTGCATCCACTGTCCGTAGGGGTTGTCGGCGCCTTCGAGATGAATTGTCTGTTCGGTGTCGTTGCTGATCGTCATCGTGATGGTGTTGCCGGTCGTGGGAAGAGTTCCGGCACTGGCGATTCCGCTCAATCCCAAAGTGAGGGCGCCGGCGGCCAGAGCTGTGATTGCGGCAACTACATAGCGTGGGTTCGTCATCGTCGGTGTCCTTTGTCCGGGTGAGCGTTCGGTTGGCTCTCTCGAAGACAACTATGTCGGAGCGGATCGATGTCGTATGTCCACTTCCGGGACCCTGTGCAGGAGGAACGGTGTGTCCACCGATCGGGGGACACCTACTCCGACACGGAGACAGCTTCGACCTTTCGCTCGCCGGTGACCAGCAGTCCGATCAGTGCGGCGGCCGCGAGAACCATGACGAGTGCGCCGTAGCCACGCGTCGTATCCACCAACCCCACCTTGCCGACCAGGTAGCCGGCCAGCAATGCCGGAAGGCTGTTGGCCAGATATGCGATGACGTAGACGGTGGACAACAACCCCGCGCGTTCGTGGTTCTCGGCCAGCGGCATGACAGTGAGGATGGTTCCCTGGAATCCTGCTCCGAAGCCGATCCCGGCAACAGCCGTACCAACCAGAATCAATACTGCAGAGGATGTTTCAGCACCGATGAGTGTGACGGCCACCCCGAGCACCAAGGCGGTTGTTCCGATCAGCATCACGGTTCGGCCGCCGAGTTTGCGGAAGGTGAGCACCGCTGCGGCTCCGAATCCCGTCAGTGTTGCGACCATGATGGCACCGATGAGCGAGCTGTGAACGTCAAGTGCGTTGCGCGCCAGCGCCGGTCCGAGTGAGAGGTAGAAACCGCCCAGCGCCCAGACCGCGATCAGGCACGGTGCGGTGAGCGCAATCATGGTTCGGGCCTCGCGAGGAACAGCAAGGGTGGGGCGTAGCGACTGCCAGGCTCCGGGGCGTCCGCCCGAAGTCTCGGGAGCGGCCCAAACCCCGAGGATCTCGAGGACGACGAGTACGAGAAGGACCAGGTAGACAGTGCTGGTTGGCCTGGGCAGGTGCTCGCTGATGAGACTCGAACCCACGGCTCCGACGGCAAGCCCCACCGTCGGAGCAACGCTGTTGATGATCGATCCGCGTCCCGGAGTGCGTTCGAGGTCGATCAACGCCGAACCCAAAGCGCTGATTGCAGCGCCGGTGGCAACACCCTGCACGACCCGGGCGATCAACAGAATGGTCAAACCATCGGCCGAGGCGAACAGGGCGAGCGAGACCGCCTCCAAGGCGAGCGCTCCGAGCAGGACCGGGCGCCTGCCGATGTGATCGGACAGGGATCCGGCGGTCAAGAGCGTGGCGAGCAATGCGAGAGCGTAGATGCCGAACACGAGCGTCGACGCGAGCGAGGAGAATCCCCACAACTGTTGATAGTGCTCGTACAACGGTGTCGGGGTCGCGGAGGCGCCCAGGAACGTAGCGATGATGACGGCGATGAGTGTGAAAGCGGCGCCTCGCCCCAAGCGTGGGCGTGAAGTGCTCTCGGTCGGTGGTGAAATGGTCGTTGTCATTGTCGTAGCGCTTCCCGTGCGGGTGGTGAAGACTTCAAACGCAAATACTTTGCGTTTGGGACGCTACGCCTGGCCGTAGCCTAATGCAACATCTTTGCGTTAGTATTGATTTATGAGTCCGTCCGCAGGTCCGCGCCCCGGTGGCCGCAGTGCGCGCATCCAACAGGCAGTGCATGCGTCGGCGCGTAAGTTGTTGGAACAGCGTGATCGGGCAGAGATCACGGTGCCGATGATCGCAACCGATGCGGGTGTGACCCCGTCGACCATCTATCGGCGGTGGGGCGACATCAACGAAGTCTTTGCCGATGTCTCGATCGAGAGATTGCGACCGGACGCCGACCCGCGTGAAACGGGTTCGCTCCGAGGGGATCTGACGATCTGGGCGCAGGACTATCTGGAGGAGATGTCTGCACCCGTCGGTCGCGCATCGCTGCGAGATGTGCTGATGAGCGACGACCAGACGCACGCACCGGACGGCACGAAGAAGTTCAAGTGCGCCTTTTTCTGTCGGACACAGATCGACGTGATACTAGCTCGTTGGCCGGAAGCTGCTGACGTGGATGGTGATTCGGTAGTGGACCAAGTGGTTGCACCGATCATCTACCGAATTCTGTTCGACCTCGAACCGGTCGCGCCGCAGCGAGTTGCGGAATTAGTGGATCAGACACTTGCGCTCGCGGCGCGGGTCGGTGCCGAAGGCTGATCGCTACGTAGTCGGGCGTGGACATGCATGTCGTGCCAGCCGTCGGCGTGCCTGGCGGAGCCTCGTCGAACACCTTCTTCGCTGAAGCCTGCTTTGGTGGCGACTCGGCACGATCGTGGGTTGTGGATCGAGTGTGCGAGTTCCAATCGATGAAACCCTACTTCGCGGAATGCCCACTCGGACAGTGCGGTTACGGCCTACGTGTTCCGGCTCTGCCACTCTTCGTTCAGGCGGCGCGCAGATTCCAGAGTTGCGATCGCCTCTTCGGTGTCAACTCGCGCGAGGACCAGTGCACTTACTGTGCAGGAGAGAAGGATTCGAGTGCGGTCTGAGAGCGTGGCGTCTGTCTCGGTCGGAAATGTGGCTTGTAGCCCGCTGCGAATTGCAACGGCAAGTTCTTGCCGATAGGCGCGGATCACGGCTGCCACCGCATCGTCGTGCGCGCCGAGTCCGGCAGCCGTATTGAGAAGTAGGCAACCGCGCCGAGGCGAGTCGGCGGTCATGGTGCCGATCGCGTGCTCAAGCGAGTAAAGGTAGTCGTCGACGGCGTCTGCCCCGGGATTTGTCGTGAGGCCGCGCAGACGTGGCCGGATGACATGTTCGAGGTACATCTGCACGGCGGCGTCGAACAATCCGCGCTTGTTGGTGAACGAGTTGTAGAGACTTGACCGACTCAGCCCCGTCGCGGATTCGAGGTCGCCGAGTGAGGCGCCTTCGTATCCGCGTGCCCAGAAAACGTCCAACGCGGCAGCGACCACGGCTGTTGTGTCGAATTCTTGTGATCTGCCCATCAAAGCCTCGCTCTTTCTGTATCGTTCGGTCCAGTATATATTGGACCGAACGATACAGAATTCACTCGAAGCAACAGGAGCTCACCGATGAACGTCGCCGGCTACATCTTCGCGGGACTGGCCGCAGCAGTGCACGTGTACATTTTTGTCCTCGAATCGATTCTCTGGACGGCCCCGAAGACCCGCGCCACGTTCGGCGTGAAGTCCGAGGAAGAGGCGATCACCACGCAGCCGCTCGCCTTCAACCAGGGCTTTTACAACCTTTTCCTGGCGATCGTGTCGGCGGTCGGCATCGTGATTGCGGCGACCGGCTCCGCGTCGGTCGGAATTGCCCTCGTCCTGGCAGGCACAGGATCGATGGTTGCCGCGGGACTGGTGCTGATTCTCTCGTCTCCCGACAAAGCCCGCGCAGCCGTCGTGCAGGTGCTTTTCCCAGCTATTGCCGTTGTTCTGCTGGTAATCCACCTGCTCTGAGTGGTCTCTATCCGCCGCCGAGCACCAGTGATTCGATCAACGCAAAAGCCCCGTTGAGTGCTCCACAATCGAAGGCTTCGGCCAGGGCGTATCCGATGACAAGTTCGTCGGTGCTCGGCGTGCTCGACCAGACTGCGTCGGTCTGTCTGGGATCGGATTCCTCGTTCTTGGAGAAGTGCCCGATCCGCAATCCGTCGCGGGTGAATGCACTGTTCGCGTCGTCGACTGGGGCGAAGTTCAAACTCACGCCGTCGACGAGTGCCGAGACAGAGTACGAGCGACGGGACAGAAACCCTTTGCCGACAGTGAGTTCGACTTCGTCGCCACCGACAGTGAAGAACAAGTCGGCGGCGGCGCGCGTTCCGATGGGTGTGCCTTCGCGGCGCGGGGCATCGACTCGACGCGTCAACAGAGCGTGTGAGTTGCCGTTTCGGACGTCGACGACCCCCGTGTCGACATCGAACGAGATCTCGACTTTTCCGTGAATCGGGTCCATTACGGCGTATTTGACCGTCACTGTGCCTACCCCCTGTAAGTGTGAACTCGGGTCCATAATACGTGGTGGGAGCGTTGTCCAGTATGCCCGAATCCAAAAAAATAGTGCCGAATGACGCGCGTTTGCGGCCAAATGCTTCTACGCTGGGTCTTGGGTTTGTTGCGCATCCCACAACGGTTTTTCCCACGCCAGACGAGGAGCGCCTATGAGGTTGTCGACTACTTGTTCTGTTGCTACGAAGGCTTGATCAAGCCGGAATTGCCTCTGCCGGATGGTGCTCGAGACCCATCCGGCAGAGGCAATTCTGCATCAGTTCGGGCCTTCAGCCGCCGGCGAATTTTTCCGAGGTGCCGAGATCGATCGGCAACGCAATGCCGGTGATCCCGCGCCCGGCCGGCCCCACCAGATAGAACACCGCATCCGCAATCACTTCGGGGTCGACCCATGGGTGGGGAAGCAGATTCAGCTTCGACATGATCGGAGCGGTATCGGCGAGGACAGGATTCTCCAAGTCTGGACGGAACGCACGAACCATCGGTTCGTTGTCGATCATCGTCGTTCGCACATTGCCCGGGTGTACAGAGTTGACCCGAATGTCCGCCCAGCCGAGTTCGTTGGCCAGAGACTTCGCCAACCCCCGAACGGCGTGCTTCGACGCGGAATAGTGTGCGATACCCGGCACGCCTCGAAGCCCGGCCATCGAGCTGATCAACACGACGGATCCACCTCGATTGCCGTTCATGATGTGCGGAATCGACACCTTGGTCGTCAACCAAACGCCGGTGACGTTGATGTCCATCAGCTCGCGGAACTCTTCGGCGCTCAGGTCCCAGGACAATTTAGCCGACGCCGCGATTCCCGCGTTGGCGATCACGATGTCCAGTCGGCCGAGCTTCTCGACTCCGGCGTCGACCGCTGATTTCAGGGCATCGAGGTCGCGAGTGTCCGCGACGGACGCGACGATGCGCCGGCCCTGAGCTTCGACCAGGGCGACGGTCTGGGCGAGGTCGGCTTCGGTGGCCATGTCGTACCCCGCTGTTGCGACCGGCGCGCACAGATCCACCGCGATGATGTCCGCGCCCTCGGACGCGAGCTTGACGGCATGTGCGCGCCCTTGACCGCGCGCCGCTCCGGTGATGAATGCGACCTGACCGTCCAAATTGCCCATCGAACTTCCCCTGCCCGTCTGAATCGTTGAAAACTGGAACGTGTTCATACTGCTACGTTCGATGCGAGCCAGGCAGGGGAATTCTCTGAATCCTTATCCGCGAAGGAGTTTGGACAACTCGTCCAGTACGCTCGCGTCCTCGATGGTCGACGGGACCGTGTACTCCTCGTTGTCGGCAATCTGCCGCATGGTCTTGCGGAGGATCTTGCCGGAACGAGTCTTCGGTAGTGCAGCGACGACGGTGACGTCCCGGAACGTGGCGACGGCACCGATCTGGTCTCGCACCCGGGCGACCAGTTCCTGTCGGAGTGTTTCGGGATCGATGTCGACGCCGGACTTGAGCACGACGTAGCCGCTGGGGCGTTGCCCCTTGAGTTCGTCGTGAATGCCGATGACCGCGCATTCGGCGACAGCCGGGTGGCCGGCGACGACGGCCTCCATGCTTCCGGTCGAAAGGCGATGTCCGGCAACGTTGATCACGTCGTCACTTCGTCCGAGCACGAAGACGTAGTTGTCCTCGTCGATGTATCCGGAGTCGCCGGTGAGGTAATAGCCGTCGAAAGTCGACAGGTAGGACTTCACGTACCGGTCCTCGTCACGCCACAGTCCGGCGAGTGTTCCGGGAGGAAGCGGCAGGCCGATCACGATGTTGCCCTCGGTGCCCGGACCCACGAGTTCGCCCTTGCCGTCGACGATTTCGACGCGGTATCCGGGGCAGGCGACGGTGGGTGAGCCTGCTTTGATCTCCATCGGTTCGAGGCCGCGCAGGTTCGCGCAGATGGCCCAACCGGTTTCGGTCTGCCACCAGTGATCGACCACCGGGCGATCGAGAATCCGAGTAGCCCACTCGTAGGTGTCGGGATCCAAGCGCTCGCCGGCCGCGAACAGTGTGTCGAGCGACGAGATGTCGTACTTGGCAAGCTCTTTTGCATCCGGGTCGGCCTTGCGGACCGCGCGGATCGCTGTCGGAGCGGTGAAGAGTGCCGACACTTTGTATTCGGAAATGATGCGCCAGAATGCACCTGCATCGGGGGTCCCGACGGGCTTGCCTTCGTACATGACCGTCGTAGCTCCGGCGAGCAATGGCCCGTAGACGATGTAGGAGTGGCCGACCACCCAACCGACGTCTGAGGCGGTCCACCAGACCTGGCCGGGGCTGATGTCGTAGAGATTCTTCATCGTCCACGTCAGGGCAACGGCATGGCCACCGTTGTCCCGGACGACGCCCTTGGGCTTACCGGTCGTTCCCGAGGTGTAGAGAATGTAGAGCGGATCCGTCGCGGCGACCGACACCGGGTCGGCAGGAGTTGCATCAGCGATCAGCTCGTCCCAGTCGAACCAGGCTGCGGCACTTGACTTGTAGTCGGCAGCTGCGCCGGGAATCTGCTCGCGATTCTTCACGATCACGGTGTGCGCGGGCGTGGCGGACAGTTGCAGAGCCTTCTCGACCATCGGCAGGTACTCGATTGTTCGTCCGGGTTCGAGGCCGCCGGACGCCGTCACGAGCACCACTGGACCGGCGTCGTCGATACGGGTTGCGAGTTCCTTGGCCGCAAAGCCGCCGAACACCACCGAATGCACCGCGCCGATTCGCGCACACGCGAGCATCGCGATCGCGGCCTCGGGGATCATCGGCATGTAGATGATCACGCGGTCGCCCGCCACCACACCCTGATCTTTCAAGACGCCGGCGAAGAGTGAGACCTGCTCGAGCAATTCGGCGTAGGTGTAGGTCGTCTTGGCTGGGACCATCGCGGAGTCGAAGATCAGCGCGGTCTGATCGCCGCGGCCGTCGCGGACGTGCCGATCGAGGGCATTGAAGCTGGTGTTGAGCGAAGCATCCGGGAACCAGCGATAGATCGGCGCGGCAGAATCGTCGAGAGCCTTCGTGGGGGCGACATCCCAGTCGACGGCACGCGCAGCGTCGAGCCAGAACTTCTCCGGCTGATCCATGCTCTCGCGATATGCGTCGGCATACGTGGTGTGGGACGCCTGCTCGGAAGAGCTCATCGACGTGTGTCCTCTCGTGAACTTCGCTTACCGGTGACCTGAAACACCTTAGGTCACCGTCAGTGCGGTGCGCCTCAGTAGCGGTGCGGGTACCGTCCCTTTGCGCCGGGCGGGCCTGTCCCGTCGGCCAGTGGCGCGTAGGGGTGGGATAAGCCAGGGACGGAAAGGGGGATCGATGTGACAGGTGCAGCGCAACGCGCAGGCTTCTGGGGAGTACTCGCTCTGCGTGACTTCCGACTGCTGTGGACCGGCGACGCAGTCAGCGGTATCGGAAACGGTGTCACGACCGTCGTACTGCCGCTGGTCGCGCTTCGCGAACTGGACGCGAGTAGCTTCCAGATCGGTGTGCTGGCATCGGCAGTGTGGTTGCCGTGGTTGATCGTCGGACTACCTGCCGGTGCCTGGATCGACCGGCTGCCACGGCGTCCGATCATGATGATCGCGAACGCTGCGTGCGCGCTGCTCTTCGCGAGCCTCGCGATCGCCGGCTTCCTGGAGGCGATGACATACGGCCACCTGCTCCTGGTCGCGCTGCTCACCGGTACAGCCACGGTCTTCTTCCAGGCGGCCTATCACTCGTATCTCCCCACGGTGCTCGCCGAAGCGGATCTTGTCGAAGGGAACTCGAAGATTCAGGGCGCCGAGGCCGCAACTCGGGTGATCGGCCCAAGCGTCGGTGGGCTGGTGGTTGCAACTGTCGGGCTTGCGGCCGGTCTGGTTGTCGACGCGTTCACGTTCGCCTTCTGCTTCGTATGCATCTGGCTGATTCGTGTGCAGGAGACCGTCCATCGCGGACAGAATCAGCGAGAACCGTTGCGACGGCAGATTGCGCTCGGACTGCGATTCGTCGCCGGTGATCCGTATCTGCGGTCGATCGTCGTCTACGGCACTCTGCTCAATTTCGGTCTCACCGGGTACACCACGATTCAGATCGTGTTCTTGGAAAAGACGGTTGGTGTGGGGGAGTTCGGACTCGGGCTTCTCTTGGCGATTGTCGGGGTGGGCGGAATTGTCGGATCGATGATCGCGCGCCCGCTCGGCCGCAGATTCGGCACTGCCCGAAGCGTTCTCATCTGTCAGTTGGTAACGGGACCGTTCATCCTGTTGGCGCCTCTGACGACGTACGGTGCCGGCCTGTTCTGGTTCTGCATCGGCGGCATGGTGATGGTTGCGGGTGTCGTGTCGTGCAACGTGGTGCTCGGCAGTTTCCGTCAAAGTTACTGTCCGCCGGACCGCCTCGGACGAGTAGTGGCAACGAGTATGTTCCTGCTGCACAGCAGCATTCCGCTCGGTGCGCTGACGGCAGGCTACCTCGGCGACGCGGTGGGACCGCGCGGGACGATGTGGATCATGGCCTGCCTGATCGCGCCGTGTGGATTGGTCCTGCTCTTCAGCCCGCTCCGCGGGATCCGCGATCTACCGAGTCGGCCGGCGATCTCGCTGCGGTAGAGAATTACTGCGGTAGAGCCGCGGCGGCCTCTTCGCTTCGAATCGCGATGCGAAGAGTCGCGAGCATGAACAGTGACACTGCGAAACCGAAAAGCGCGCCGAACTGGTCCTGCGTGAACAGATAGACCTGCGTCACCAGAAGGCTCACGATGAGGGATGCACGCAGGAGTCTCAGGGCTCGCAGGTACGGACCGCGGAAGAGGAACCACACTCCCAGGACCACAAGAACTCCGGTTGCGACGGTGGAGATCTGGACCACCAGGTCGGAGACGTCGTCGGCCTCGACGACGTTCTCGGAAACCAACGCGTAGATCACCTGGACAATCGCCAGAAGAGCCTGCAGTACGAACAGGGTCAGTACCAGTCGGCGGACGACACGGTGCCGGAGCAGTTCCTCAGCACGGTGGAAGAACGCGTTGCGGCCACGAGTGATCTTCGATTCGATACCGCCGGTCGGCGGAGTCTGTGAATGCAGGCCGGCTTTGATCGAATCGACGAGGTCGGTGAGGCTGCGGTCTTCGACGCCGTCGAGTACGCGGAGGGCGTGGTTGTACTGGATCTCGTCGAGCTGACCGAGAGCGAGGTCCGAGAGCGCTCGCGCCCCGATGGCGAGCCGATGACGATCATTCATTCCGCGCCGAATCACCACCTCGCGCGCGGCAAGATAGAAGAGAACGAAGACGACGTACATGATCGCGATGGCAGGTTGGTAGAAGTAATCGACGTCGGCGGTGACGAATTTTCCGACCTCGTCGATGAAGAGACCGAATCCGATTCCGCCGACGAGCGTGGCCAGGTCACGCGTGCGAGAGCCTTCGGTGATGGCGGTCGCGACGATGGCGACGGCCATCAGCAATCCGCCCCAGAGAACGTGTGCGATATGGAGGGCGCCGCCCCCGATCTGGGGATAGCCCGTTGCCGCCAGATAAGCGCGGGTGATCAACACGGTCGCGACGCCGGCGAACAGGAACAATTCGAAACGAGCGAGTGCCGCGCGGTCGTAACTGTGCGGCAGCGTCAGCGCATTCCGGTCCTTCGTCGTCATTGCGGAACTCCCAGGTTTCGATAGCGCGCGATACGGGAGGACTGGCGATCGGTGTCCGACTCTTCGGCAAGCACGAAGAGTTCGTGCGCTATCGCAGCCCCTACCCTCTTGGAGAATTCCACGGGTTCGTCGGCCGCGTCAGGCGTTTCGGGAATGATCGCGTCGATTACGCCGTCTCGAAGCAGATCCAACGAACGAATGCCCTGCGCTGCCGCCATCTCCGGTGCGTGACTGATGTCGCGATGTACGATCGCGCTTGCGCCTTCCGGCGGCAGGGGAGCGAGCCACCCGTTCTGTGCCGCGAGTACCCGATCGGCGGGCAGCAGCGCGAGCGCCCCGCCGCCTGTTCCCTGACCGAGCAACACCGACACTGTCGGGGTCTTCAGCGTCACGAGGTCGGCGATGCAACGGGCGATCTCAGGGGCCAGTCCACGTTCTTCAGCTTCTTTGGACAGCGACGCGCCCAAAGTGTCGATCACGAGGACAAGCGGGAGTTGTAGTTCTTCGGCAAGTTTCATGCCCCGTCGCGCTTCCCTGAGCGCGGCCGGTCCCATCGTGGTGAGCGCGGATTGGCCACTGCGGTCCTGGCCGAGCAGGATGCACGGAAAGCCTCGGAAGCGGGCGAGCGAGAGCAAGATCGTCTTGTCGGTTTCACCCTGCCCGGTGCCGCTGAGCGGTACCTGTTCAGTTGCGGCATGGCGGAGCAACTGCCGGATGCCGGGTCGATCGGCCCGGCGCGAGAGCATCACCGACTGCCAGGCGGGAACATCGGGAATCTCGGGTGAGGGAATCGGGTCCGTGGCCGCCGGGGCCGGGGGATCGGTGAGCACGCACAACGCTCGATTGACCAGCAGACGGAGGCGGTCGACGGGTACGACGCCGTCGATAACGCCGTTGCGATACAAGTTTTCGGACGTCTGGATACCGTCGGGAAACTTTTCGCCGTACAGCGATTCGTAGACACGGGGTCCGAGGAATCCCACCAGAGCACCGGGTTCCGCGACGGTGATGTGGCCGAGGGATCCCCACGAGGCAAAGACCCCGCCGGTGGTGGGATTGCGCAGGTATACCAGGTAGGGCAGGTGTGCCGCTTTGTGAACAGCCACTGCCGCAGCGATCTTCACCATCTGAACGAAGGCGACGGTGCCCTCCTGCATCCGCGTTCCGCCGGAGGTGGGCGAGGCGAGCAGCGGGAGTTGTTCTGCCGTAGCACGTTCGACGGCGGTCACGATCCGCTCGGCCGCGGCGACTCCGATGGAACCGGCGAGAAAGCTGAATTCACAGGCAATTACCGCGACTCGACGGCCCCGAACCGTACCGACACCGGTGACGACGGACTCGTCAACTCCGCTCTTTTCGCGGGCCTTCGCCAGGTCTTCTGCGTATTTCGGGCCAGGTCCGACGTCGACGGGCGGGGAGTCCCAAGAGACGAAGCTCTCGGGATCGAGTACCGCAGTGAGTAGTTCTTCGGCCGAGATTCGCACAACGTCCTCCAAGTAAGCAGCACCCCGTCCAGGATGAACCTACCTGGACGGGGTGCCGCCGGGATCGCGTGGCGCCAGTTGTGCGCCGGAGAATCAGCGTCCGAACGCCTCTTTCCATGACACGACCTTGCCGATACGAAGGATGGAGCGCTGGTAGATCTTTGCCGCGATCATCGACAGCGCAGCAGTTACGACCAGCATCAGCAGAATCGTTCCCACGATCTGGAACGGAGAAGCAACGCCGGCGGAAATGCGCAGGGGCATGAGGATTGCCGAGAACGGCGGAATCCAACTCAACACGTTGCTCAGGGTTCCTTCTGGATTGCTCACCGAAACGAAAGCCACGCTGACCATCGCCATGACGAGCAGCGCGAGAGGCATCGCGGTGGCGTTGACGTCCTCCTGCCGCGAGACCATGGACCCGGCGGCGGCGTACAGCACGGCGAAGAAGAGGAAGCCGAGAATGAACCACCCGAGAGTGCCGAACAGAACGCCGATTGCGGTGCCCGTCACGGTCAGGACGCCCGTCGCCAGTCCGGTGGCGACGCCCGCGACGGCATAGGCAGCCATCTGCATCAGGCCGACAGCACCGATTCCGAGAACCTTGCCCCACAACAACTGCAGCGGACGAAGAGTGGAGAGCAGCAGCTCGACCACGCGACTGGACTTCTCCTCGACGACGCCCATCGCCACGTACGTTCCGAACAGCAGGATCTGCATGTACAGGAGCACCACAGCAGCGATCGACATCGCTATGCGTTGGCCCTGTTCGGGATCCGGGGGATCGATGGCATCGATGGTGACCACTGCGGTGGACGTGGCTTCGGCGAGCTGTGCCGGATCGATCCCCGCGGCGGAGAGCGCATTCGATTGTGCCTGTTGTGCAACGGAACTCTCGATGACGGCGCGCAGATTCGTGGGCACTTCCTTCTTGGTCACGACAGTGACGCCGCCGCCCGATCCAGCGATCACGGCCACGTCGAGGTCGCCGTCCTTGACCTGGTTTCGTGCGGTTCCGTCGTCGGAAACCTCCGTCACCGTCACCGGATTTCCGAGGGTGTCGCCGATGGACACCATCGTGGCACTGAGTGATTGGTTGCCGACCAAGCCGATCTTCGACTTGTCCTCGTCGCCGCCGGAGAAGAGTGAGAAGGCGATGATGCCGCCGACGATCGCGACCAGAATGATGACGTTGCTGATCACAAAACTCTTCTTCGAGATCTGCGTCATGAATTCGCGTCGGGCGACCAACCCGATGGCTCGACCTCCGCTCAACTGGTTGCTCATGCGGCTACTACCTCTCGGAACAGATCGGTCAGTGACGGACGTCGTAGCGTGAACTCGTGCACCGGTCCGGTTTTCAACGCTGCATGCAGGATCTGCTGATCGTCGGCGGTTCCGTCGACGCTCAGGAGCGTTCGACCGTCGAGGTGGCTCAGTGTGGTGACACCGATCAGATGGTGTGCCCAACCGACCGGCGCGTCAGGGGCGAAGACTTCGATTCGGCCGTCGCCCTTGCCTCGTAGTTCGTCGACGGTTCCGATCTCTCGCATGCTGCCGCGGCTGATGATGCCCACGCGATCGCACAAGCGCTCCACCAGATCCAGCTGATGGCTGGAGAAGATTACGGGAACACCGGTGCGAGCCTTCTCGACCAACACGTCACTCATGACATCGACCGCTACGGGGTCAAGGCCCGAAAACGGTTCGTCCAGAACGAGTACCGCTGGATCGTGAACCAGCGCGGCCGCGAGCTGCACACGTTGCTGATTACCGAGGGACAGGGAGTCGACGGTGTCCTTGACGCGTTCGGCGATACCCAGACGTTCGGTCCATCGCTCTGTCGCCGCGTGCGCGTCGGCTTTCGAGAGCCCATGTAGCTCGGCCAGATAGGAAAGTTGCGCGCCCACCTTCATCTTGGGGTAGAGGCCGCGTTCCTCCGGCATGTATCCGATAGTGCGACGCACGTCGAGGTCGACGGGTTTGCCGCCGAGGCGAACTTCCCCCGAATCTGCTCCGAGCACACCCAGCGCAATGCGCATCGTGGTCGTCTTGCCGGCGCCGTTGCTGCCGACGAATCCGAAGATCTCGCCTGGTCGCACTTCGAAACTCAGGTTGTCGAGTGCAACGACGTCGCCGTAGCGTTTCGAGATGCCGTCGATCGTGAGGGTGGCTGACATGGGTCCTTCCCATCGGTCGAGTGGTGCGCTTCGGAAATACGGGTCAGAGGTCGAACTCTTCGGAATCAATCGGATCCGGGTCTGGATTGGTCCACGAGAGAATCATCGCGGGCGTGCACGCGCCGATCAGCATTGCAGTCAGTGCCAATAAACCTCCCGAGTAAGGCAGTCTCTCTACATTCCACTGCACCGACGAGGTGAAAATGAGGAAAATGGCGACAATGAAGACCAACGATTGAGTCACGCTCAACCCGACGGAACGGGCGTCGTTGCGTTGCTGGATCTCCCATTCGTCCAGAGCATGCCGCGGCGCATCCCCTTGCCTGCCCGACACGATTTGAAGTGAAGACCACGTCGGTAGGAACAACAGGGTGAGGACCGGCCATGCCACCGCGAACAGTGGGTTGAACAGGCACGCTATGCCGATGGCAACCATCGTGGCGAACAGGACTCCGAGGGCGATGACGAGCATCCGCCGACGTCGACGGGTTCGCCAATTCGGGAGCCAATGTCGGAACGTCTCCTCGTTCTGCAGGAACCGCCGAGTGCGGTGGGCCTGGTAGCGGTCGATCAGATTTGATTCAGGCACTGGGCTTTTCACTCCCCTCGGTAGTGCGGTCAGATCGGTAGACCTCCGTCGACGGTGCATTCCGGTAGACCTCCGTCGACGGTGCATTTCGGTAGACCTCCGTCGACAGCGGCCCGAACTCCGTCCGGGAGAACACCGCTTCGACCGGAAGGTCGAACACCCAGCAGATCCTGAACGCGAGATCCAGGCTGGGGTAGTGATCGCCGCGTTCGAGCGCCCCCACCGTCTGCGGGTTGACGTCGACGAGTTGTGCAAGCTGGGCCCGACTCATCTTCCGCTCGGCGCGAAGCACTCCGATGCGATTGAAGATGGGGAGCGCGTCTTCCCGTCGGACTGGGCTCATGCATCAAAGTGTTGTAAAAACCCAACAGTTTGTCAACATGAACCGCGAAGATGCCGTTTCTGGGTGGTGTCGGCGGATAGGGTTCGGGCAACAGAAGGGGCGTCGCATGGTGGTCGAAAAGTTGGTGCTCGAGAAGTCCTGCCTCGTCGTGCAGGTGCGCGAGGACGGTAGCTACAGCGTGGGACCGCAAGGGCGTGAAGTGGTCTGGCGCGATGCGATGGAAAAAGGTGCCGTCATCGGTATCGGTCAGCACACTCCAGGAGACGTTGAGGGTGAATCGTGGTGGGTCGTGTACGGCCAGTCGGACGCCGGCGCAGACGTCACCGTTCGACTCGAGGATGGATCGCACGTGCCGGTGGGCCGTATCGGTGAGATTTTCGCCAGTGAATGGGTGAGTACCCCGCAGCAGGCCTTGCTGTATCGGTCCGATCGCCCGGTGGAGTCGCAGCCCACCAATCTCTCTGTTCTGTTCGCCAGGCCGAAGTTCATGCCCAAAGCGGCGTTTCCGGAGAATGATCGCTTGTAGTTGCAGCGAGCTGCCGTCGGGAGGCTGGCGGCTATCTTCTCGAAACATTACAGTACGTACTGTACTGTTTGGGAATGACAACTTGGCCGAACGACCTCGCAGTAGTGCAAGTGCGCATAGCGCGACCCACCGACAGGCTCGACGACGTGATTGCGTTCTATCGCGACTGTCTGGGATTGCCCGAGCTCTACCGGTTCTCCGGTCATGCCGGGTACGACGGAATCATGCTGGGGCTGCCGGATTCGAACTATCACCTCGAATTCACGACCCACGAAGACGGAAGCCCGTGCCCGGCGCCGACGCAGGACAACCTGTTGGTGCTCTACTTCGCCGGCGAGTCGGCGATGTACGAGGTAGTTCAGCGGTTGGGTGAAGCAGGGCACGAACCCGTTGGCGCCGAGAATCCGTACTGGGAGGAGAATGCGGGGATGACTTTCGAAGATCCCGACGGCTGGCGTCTGGTGCTCATGCCGCGACCGGTGCTGTAGATGGTGCGCGCCCGCGACGAGCGGATCGACGACGCCGTACTGGCGGCAACCCTGGAGTTGTTGGGGGAGAACGGTTATGCGGAGCTGTCGATCGGTTCGGTGGCGACGAGAGCCGGCGTGCACCGACCCGCCATCTACCGGAGATGGCCGTCGAAGCGGCATCTGGTGGTCGACGTCGTCGTGGCGCACATCGGCACTGATCCAACGCCGGACACCGGCGATCTCAGGGCAGACCTGGTCGCCGGCATCACGACATTGGTTGTGGGGCTGAGCGAAACGGTAGTTGGGCGGATCCTGCCCGCGTTGGTCGCGGATCTGGCGGCGGACCCGGAATTGGCGCGGGATTTCCAGTCGGCATTCTTTCAGCCACGACGCGATTCCACTGCGGCAGTGCTGGAATCGGCGCGGCTACGCGGCGACATTCGGAGCGACTTCGACCTGGACTTCGTCCTGGATGCCCTGGCGTCGCCGATCTATTACCGAGCGTTGTTCCGTCACTTACCGCTGGACGCGCTCCTGGCCGAGCAGTCCGTCGATTCCGTGCTGCTGACGTTGACTCCCCACGAAAATTCCTGAAGCCGTTTCGATTCAGTTCAATTCGACTGGGTCGGGTCCGACACGGCTGTCGGTGTTCAGCGCTGCGATGGCAGCTGACTCGTCGGTATCGAGTGCGAAGTCGAAGATTGCGGCGTTGTCGCGCATGCGGGCAGGTGTCACCGACTTCGACAGAACGGTGTGTCCCTGTTCGAGATGCCAGCGCAGAATGATCTGCGCTGGGCTCTTTCCGTGTGCTGCAGCGATTTTCCCGATGGTCGGGTCGTCGAGGATAGTTCCCTGTCCCAGTGGGCTCCATGCCTCGATTTCGATGCCGCGACTTCGCGCGTACTCCCGTGACGCGTGCTGTTGCAGTCTGGGGTGCAATTCGATCTGGTTGACGGCCGGGGTGATCGAGCTGTGCTCGGCCAGCAGTTCGAGGTGCTCCGGCAGGAAGTTGGACACGCCGATCGCACGGGCACGGCCGGAGGCGAGGATCTCCTCGAAAGCGGCCCACGTCTCCACGAACAGGCCCTTTGCCGGTGCCGGCCAGTGGATCAGATACAGGTCGACGAAGTCGAGGCCGAGCTTGTCGAGGCTCGTGTCGAACGCGGCGAGCGCTCGGTCGTGGCCCTGATCGTCATTCCACAACTTGGTGGTGACAAAAAGCTCTGACCTCGGAACACCCGAACTAGCGATGGCGCGGCCGACACCGGCTTCGTTTCCGTAGATTGCGGCCGTGTCGATGTGGCGGTAGCCGATCTCGAGAGCGGTGGCAGTGACCTCTTCGGTCTGTGCGTCCGGTACCTGGAAAACGCCGTACCCGAGTTGCGGGATGGTGATCGGTTCGCCGGTGGTTCCGTGAGTCAGTGTGCGGTCGGGGATCGACAACATTGAAGAGCGCCTTTCAAGACTGGGTGTGGCGGTTCGAAGGGCGATCGTGTCGCCCGTGACCACCTATGCCGCGCATGCAACTATTGCGTGCGCCTGATAAATAGTTGCACACGCGGGTTGTCTGCGCAAGCAGAGTCGGTTGGCTATTCCTCGAAGAGCTGTCCGTTCTCCATTCGCCACCGGCGCGTGCTTCGGGTGGACTGCAGCATGCGTCGATCGTGAGTGACCAGGAGGAGGGTTCCCTCGAAGGATTCCATCGCCTGCTCGAGCTGTTCGATCGCCGGAAGGTCGAGATGGTTCGTCGGCTCGTCCAGTACCAGTAGGTTCACGCCGCGAGCTTGGAGCAAAGCAAGTGCAGCCCTTGTTCTTTCGCCGGGGGACAGGGAAGCGGCAGATCTGAGTACGTGGTGTCCGCGCAGGCCGAACTTGGCGAGCAGAGTACGGACATCGGCATCGGGCCAGTCCGGAACCTGAGCGCCGAAGGCCTCGACGACTGGTTGATCACCTTCGAACAATCCACGCGCCTGATCGATCTCACCGATCGCGACACCGGAACCCAAGGACGCGATGCCCTCGTCTGGGACGAGTTTGCCGAGCAAAACGTTCAGGAGGGTGGTCTTGCCTGCCCCGTTCGCGCCCGTGACGAGGATTCGATCGCCCCAGTCGATCTGTGTCGTGACCGGACCGAACGTGAACTGACCGCGCGTTACCTTGGCACCATTCGTGGTTGCGACAACGGATCCGGACCGCGGAGCCGCCGCGATCTCCATGCGAAGTTCCCACTCCTTGCGCGGTTCCTCGACCACTTCGAGTCGCTCGATGCGACGTTGGGTCTGGCGTGCCTTCGCGGCTTGCTTCTCCGTCGACTCGGTCCGCAATCCGCGTCCGATCTTGTCGTTGTCCTTGGCCTTACGACGCGCATTGCGGACGCCGTGTTCCATCCAGTTGCGCTGCATCTGTGCGCGATCTTCGAGATCGGAGCGGGTGCCTGCGTATTCCTCGAACGCCTCGCGTGCGTGCTGGCGGGCGATCTCGCGTTCGGCGAGGTACGACTCGTAGCCGCCGTCGTAGACGGCGATGTCCTGTTGTGCCAGATCGAGTTCCACGATCCCCGTGACGGTGCGCGAGAGGAACTCGCGATCGTGGCTCACGACAACCAGCGCCGCTCGGGTCTCGGCGACAAATCGCTCCAACTGCTCGAGACCCCGCAGGTCGAGATCGTTGGTGGGTTCGTCCAACAGGAGAATGTCGTAGCGCGAGAGCAACAGCGACGCGAGCCCGGCGCGTGCGGCCTGACCGCCGGACAGTGCCGTCATGTGAGCTTCGAGCGGAACTCCGAGCCCGAGTTCTTCGACCACCTTCTCGGCGCGCTCGAACAGATCGGCGCCGCCGAGAGCGAGCCAGCGTTCGAGAGCCGGAGAGTACAGATCCTCCTCCGCTTCAGCCAGGGTTTCGGCCGCGGCGTTCATGACCGCCTCGGCGTGCGCGACGCCGGTGCGTCGGCCGAGGAACTCGAGGACGGTCTCGCCCTCGATGCGGTCGGGTTCCTGCGCGAGATAGCCCACCGCAGCGTCTGGCGGGCTGAGGATGATCGAACCTTCGACGTCGGCAGTTCCGATTCCCGCCAGTGCAGTGAGAAGCGTCGACTTGCCGGCGCCGTTCGCGCCGACGAGGCCGATGACGTCGCCGGGCGCGACGGTGAGATCGAGGTCGGAGAACAGAGTGCGTTCTCCCCGGGAGGCAGAGAGGCCGCTGATGCGCAGTGTTGCAGTCACCTGAGAAGTATCCCCGGCGCTGTGCGCCTGTGTTAATCGGTGCTGTGCGCCTTTATTAACCGCGGGCGGTTAATAAAGGCGCACAGCAGTCAGTCACGGACCAGGTGGTACCAGCACGGATGTGCCGCACGGACCGGAAGTGGCGATTCACTCACGTCGGCGGCCGTACTCGAGGCAATCGACCAACCGTCGAATACTCGCATGACGTCCTCCTCGGAGACGCCATGTGGCATCGGCCAACGGTGACCTGGCCCGAATGCGAACATCACCATGGACGCCCCGGGTGCGGTGATCGCGTTGACCGACCTCCCGTAGTCGCGTCGTTGATGATCGGTGAGCCCGTGAAAGCAGCCGATGTCGAGCACCAGCATGTGCCCGCCGTCGACAGCAATGTGCAGGTCTGCCGCGTCCTCGTGGAGGAACCGGACGTCGACGTGTGCTTCACGCGCGTGAATGCGCGCTTTGTCCAGCGGTTCCTGTTCGGCGTCGACGCCGGTGACGTGCCACCCGCGTTGCGCCAGCTCGATGGAATGGCGTCCGGTGCCGCAACCGATATCGAGTGCACGGCCACCTTCCGGGAGGGGAATCGCATCCAGAAGGCCGGACAGTTGAGCGTCGAAGCCGTGACCGGTGTGCTCCCATGGAGTGACGCCGACCTTGTAGGCGAGACGATATCCGAGATTCATCGCTCTCTCTTTTCTCGAGGCGATTCGATTACTTGTATTCCAAGGTAGACCGGCATTTCGGGTGCGACAAGGGGCCGAAGAGGAGGTTCGGTGGGGAATGCCTCCTGGCGCCCGTGCGTTGGATCCACATATGACCGAGACCAACGATGTGACCTCTGTACCGACCATTGTTCTGAACGACGGTAAGACGATCCCCGCACTGGGATTCGGTGTGTTCCAGGTTCCGGACGACGAGACGCAGGAAGCCGTCTCCACCGCTCTGAAGGCCGGTTACCGCAGTATCGACACCGCCAAGATCTACGGCAACGAGGTGGGCGTCGGCCGCGCGATCGCCGAATCCGGCATCGCCCGCGAAGACCTGTACATCACGACAAAACTGTGGAACGACGATCAGGGCTACGACTCGACGCTTGCCGCCTTCGACGCCAGCCTCGACAAGTTGGGTCTCGACTACCTCGATCTGTACCTGATCCACTGGCCGGTTCCGTCCAAGGACCTGTACGTCGAGACCTTCAAGGCATTCCAGAAGCTAAAGGCGGACGGACGGGTTCGATCCATCGGCGTCTCCAACTTCACCATCGAGAACCTCGAGCGTGTCATCGGTGAAACCGGTGAGGTGCCGGTCCTCAACCAGATCGAGCTTCACCCCAAGTTCAACCAAGCCGAACTGCGCGCTTTCCACACCGGCAAGGGAATCGCGACGGAAGCGTGGAGCCCGCTCGGCCAGGGAACTGTTCTCGGTGACCCCGTCATCACCGCTATCGCCGACGCTCATGGCGTCACCGCGGCTCAGGTGATCATTCGCTGGCACCTGCAGATCGGAAACGTGGTGATTCCGAAGTCGGTGACCCCCGAACGTATCGCCGCAAACTTCGATGTCTTCGGATTCGAACTGACGCCGGAACAAATCAACGCGATCGGTGCTCTCGACGACCCGGCCGGCCGCATCGGCCCCGACCCGGTCACGCTCGGCAGCTAGAACTTCCGGTAGACCCACGAACGGCACTCCCGCAATCGTGGGAGTGCCGTTCTGTCGTGCGAGGTCAGTTCAGGTGCGTGCGATGTTCTGCAGTGAATGCGATGTGCTCGTCCGCGCGTCCGGTGCGGAGCTTCTCGACCCACTCGGGATCGGCGAGCAGCGCGCGTCCGATGGCAACCATGTCGAATTCACCTCTATCGTACTGAGCTTCGAGACGCTCCAGCCCCGTGACAGCCGATGCGGCGTCGCCGGTGAATGCCGTCGTGAACACGGAGTCGAGTCCGACCGAGCCGACGGTGATGGTCGGCAACCCGGTCAGCTTCTTCGTCCAGCCGGCGAGGCCGAGCTTGCCGTCTTCACCGTCGAGTTCAGCGAACGCCGGTTCCCAGTGGCGCCTCGTCGACGGATGCAGAACGTCGACGCCGGCGTCGACCAGGGGAGTGAGGATGCGGCCGAGTTCAGCCGGGCTCTGGGCGATACGAGCGTCGTAGTGGCCGGACTTCCACTGTGAGAATCGGTAGACGATCGCGAACTCGTTTCCGACAGCCTCTCGGATTGCGGCGACGACCTCGGCTGGGAAGCGGGTGCGGGCTTCCAGTGATCCGCCGTATTCATCGGTGCGGACATTGGTTCCGGCCCACAGGAATTCGTCGAGCAGGTAACCGTGCGCTCCGTGCAACTCGAGACCGTCGAAACCGGTGTTCTTCGCGTTGAGTGCGGCGTCGACCCACGACTGCTTCAAGGTGTCGAGATCCGAGGTGGTGAATTCTCGTCCCAGACGGGTGCCGTCCAGCGCCAGGCCGGAGGGGCTGACGGTTTCGACCTCGGGGTTCAGACGCGAGTTTTCGCCGCGCTCGACTCCGAGGTGCCACAGCTGAGGAATGATCGATCCACCCTCGGCGTGCACGGCGTCGACTACCGACTTCCAGCCGCCCAGGCTCGAATCACCGTAGATGCGCGGTACGCGGGTGTGCGGGCCGGCTGCCGGGTCCGGGATATAGGTGCCTTCCGTGATGATCAGGCCGACCCCGCCCGCTGCGCGACGACGGTAGTACTCGGCCACGTCGGCGCCGGGGATTCCGTCAGGAGAGAAGGCGCGAGTCATCGGGGCCATCGCAAAACGGTTGCGCAACGAGAGTGATTTGACCTCGAAAGGCTCGAAGAGGCCGCGCAACGCGGGGGCCTCGGGTGCTGTCGATGTGTCGGGAAGAGTCACGGGTTTGTTCAACGCGGCGGACCCTCGACCTATTCCGCCGCCTGACTTTATCTCACCGAAATCTGCAAAAGGTTGCGTACGTTCGGTTTTCGATTGATGTCCACGTCGACCAAACTTAGTTTGTGCATTAACTATTAACATGCGATATGGTCGTGCGGAAAGTTCTTGAGGGTGGTATCGAGCACGAAAGAGGACGCGCGAGCATGACAACAACGGTGCCGGACGAGCGGACCGGAGAGCTGGAGCCGATTCCGGAGCGGCCGTACCCGAAGCGTCGTGATCCCAAGGGGTCGTGGATGTTCGACATGATCAAGACCACCGATCACAAGAAGATCGGGATCATGTACATGATCACGGCTTTCGTGTTCTTCTTGATCGGCGGCCTGATGGCCCTGTTCATGCGTGCGGAACTGGCTGTCCCCGGGATGCAGTTCCTCTCGAACGAGCAGTTCAACCAGTTGTTCACCATGCACGGCACGATCATGTTGCTGCTGTACGCGACGCCCGTCGTTTTCGGCTTCGCGAACTACATACTTCCGCTGCAAATCGGTGCCCCGGACGTGGCCTTCCCGCGCTTGAACGCATTCGGCTTCTGGCTCTTCACTTTTGGTGGTTTGATCGTACTCGGCGGATTCCTCACGCCGGGCGGCGCTGCCGACTTCGGTTGGACTGCGTACACCCCGCTGTCGGGTGCGGTGCACAGCCCCGGCGTCGGAGCCGACCTGTGGGTCTTCGGACTGACAGTAGGCGGTCTCGGCACTATTCTCGGTGCGGTCAACATGATCACCACGGTGATCTGTTTGCGCGCACCAGGCATGACGATGTTCCGGATGTCGATCTTCACCTGGAATATCTTCATCACCAGCATCCTGATCTTGATGGCGTTCCCGCTACTGACCGCCGCATTCATGGGACTGTTCGTCGACCGCCATCTCGGTGGACACATCTTCGACCCAGCGTCAGGTGGAGTTCTGTTGTGGCAGCACCTGTTCTGGTTCTTCGGGCACCCCGAGGTGTATATCATCGCGCTGCCGTTCTTCGGCATCGTCTCGGAGATCTTCCCGGTCTTCAGCCGTAAGCCGATCTTCGGATACACCGGTTTGGTTTACGCGACACTGGCGATCTCAGCTCTGTCCATCGCGGTGTGGGCTCACCACATGTATGCGACGGGTGCTGTTCTCCTGCCCTACTTCTCGTTCATGACGTTCCTGATCGCCGTGCCGACAGGTGTGAAGATCTTCAACTGGATCGGCACGATGTGGAAGGGGCAGTTGACCTTCGAATCGCCGATGCTGTTCTCGGTCGGCTTCCTGATCACCTTCCTCTTCGGTGGTCTGTCGGGCGTTATTCTCGCGAGTCCGCCGATCGACTTCCACGTCACCGACACGTATTTTGTTGTCGCCCACTTCCACTACGTGGTCTTCGGTACGGTCGTGTTCGCCACGTACGCCGGTATCTACTTCTGGTTCCCGAAGATGACCGGTCGCATGATGGACGAGCGCCTCGGCAAGTGGCACTTCTGGACCACGTTCGTCGGCTTCCACGGCACTTTCCTCGTCCAGCACTGGCTCGGTGGCGAAGGTATGCCCCGTCGTTACGCTGACTACCTGCCCTCGGACGGATTCACGGTGCTGAACTCGGTGTCCACGATCTTCGCCTTCGTGCTCGGCGCGTCGACACTGCCGTTCATCTGGAACGTTTTCAAGAGTTACCGCTACGGCGAGGTGGTCACCGTCGACGATCCGTGGGGTTACGGAAACTCGCTGGAGTGGGCGACCACCTGCCCACCGCCGCGTCACAACTTCACCGAGTTGCCGCGCATCCGTAGCGAGCGTCCGGCGTTCGAGCTGCACTACCCGCACATGGTGGAGCGAATGAGGGCGGAAGCGCACGTGGGCCTCACCGGGCAACCCACGTCGACGTTGGAGAAGAGTGACGATCGTCGCCAGATTGATTAGTGCGATAATAGTTACTGCACTAATCAATCTGGTAACATCGGATTCATGACGACGAAGGCTCCGCAGACGCAGATGGACGATCCGCTGGCTCTCGACCGGCAGGTGTGTTTTGCACTTGCGGTCGCGAACCGGGCAGTCCTGTCCGTCTACCGGCCACTGCTCGAGCCGATGGGCCTCACACATCCCCAGTATCTGGTGATGCTTGCCCTGTGGGGGAAGTCGCCGATGGCGGTCAAGGAAATCGGGCAGGCATTGCAGCTCGATTCGCCGACACTCTCGCCGCTCCTCAAGCGACTCGAGGCGTCCGGGTTGATCACGCGAACCCGTAGCCGCGCCGACGAACGTCAACTCGACGTCGACCTCACCGAAGCCGGTGTGGCACTGCGTGACGAGGCGGAGAAGATACCGCCGGCGGTTGTCGCGAAGCTCGGCGTCAGCCTCGCCGAACTCGAAGAACTCCACAACGTTCTGACGCGGGTCAACGAGGCCGCGCTCCGCGCCGGCGCTTTGGACCAATGAGAGAAATGTGATGACCACATCTGAAAGAAACGTGACGACTGCGTCAAGACCGATGCGTACCGAACAGGTGACTTCCGTGACTTCCAAAAAGCAACGCACGAGCCCGAATCCCCTTCAGTGGTTGGGTTATTCAGTGGGGCGCAAGTTGCCCGATTCGATGCAGGACTGGGTGCGAAACGACCTGATCGGTGACTGGGCTGTGCCACGTCACCTGATCCGCAGCATGGTGCCGTTCATTCCCGTCTTCGCGGCCTTCATGCTCTTCCCCGGGCCGTGGGCCCTGCGGGCGTCGATGGTGCTGCTCGGAGTGCTTCTGGCGCTGTTCTATTCGGTCTCCTACATGGCTCAGAACAGGTCGCGTCGCCTTGAGCGTCACGGTTTGCCTTCCGACCTCGAGAACCCGAAGAAGATCTCGCGCCACGACGCCGAGAAGGCCGCCTACGAGAAGTTGCACGGCGGCCCCGCGACCTAGACGCTTCGGTCAGATGCCGTGAAGGGCGCTGCCGCCGTTCATCTCGCAGACGCCCTGCTCCATGGCCGCCGAGAAACCACCTTCAGGGTCGGTCGAGCGAAGAGCCGATTCGACGTCCTGCTCTACCAGGTATCCGTTGATTGCGATCGCCGCGGTTGAACCTGCAGCCGCAGCATTGATTACCTGTGCGCGAGGGTCGACGACGTTGCCGGCGCCCCAGATACCGGGAACACTGGTGGCGCCGGAATGATCGACAGCCACGAATCCCGTGGGGCTGGCTTTGCAGCCGAGTCGCGTCAGATGTGCGTCGTTCGGAACGAAACGCGGCGCAACGAACAGTGCTGAGCGCGCAACCAGTTGGCCGTTGTCGAGTTCGACGGCTTTCAGTTTGCTTTTCTCGCAGACCAATCCAGATACCGATCCGTCGGCAACCGTCACTCCTCGGGCAGCCAGTCGCGCGCGTTCGTCGGGGGTGAGCGAGATCTTGTCGGGGAAGAACGTCACATCCGACGACCACTGTCGGAGTAGAAACGCCTGGTGAAGTGACATCTCGCGAGCGTCGCCGCCGAGAACGCCGATCGGTTGGTCGCTGATCTCGTACGCATGGCAGTACGGGCAATGGAGCACGCTTTGCCCCCAAAGCTCCTGGATTCCTGGTATTTCCGGGAGTGAATCCCGTAGGCCGGTGGCAACCAGCACAGTGCGAGTTTCGAGCGTCGTGCCTCCCGACAGTTCGACGACAAAGCCGGGTTCGATACCGCGCCAGGAGATGTCGACTACGTCGTCGCGATTGAATTCGACTCCGTACGTCTGTAATTCGCTGCGTCCGACGGCGAGCAACTCACCTGGCGCCATGCCGTCTCGCGAGAGGAAGCCGTGCATGTGTGCTGCCGGTGTGTTGCGCGGTTTGCCGGAATCGATGACGGCGACCGAGCGCCGAGCACGACCCAACACCAGGGCTGCACTGAGTCCGGCGGCGCCACCGCCGACGATCACGGCGTCGAGGATCTCTGTTTCAGTGTGTGTTCGCATGAGCACAGATTGCTCGCGGAGGAGGTTCGTCAGCAACTAATGTTGCCATTTCTGGGAATCGTCGTCAGACTCGGCACCATGAATGTCAACGGTCCGCACATCGATGCCGCCATCTCGCAGATCGGCGCGCGCCTCAAACGCATTCGTACACAGAGGAACGTCACGCTCACAGCGCTGTCCGAGTCCACCGGTATTTCGAAGAGCACCCTGTCGAGGCTCGAAGCGGGGGAGCGTCGACCCAGTCTGGAGTTGCTGCTTCCGATCGCGCTTGCCCACCAAGTGCCGTTGGACCAACTGGTTGCGGCACCACAGGTCGCCGATCCACGTATCCAGAGTGCGCCTCGAAGCGTCAGTGGGCGAACGGTATTGCCGCTGACTCGGCAACCCGGTGGGCTGCAGGCATTCAAGATGACCATCCCGGCAAGCCAGACGGACCCCGACCCGCAAGTGCACGACGGCTACGAATGGCTGTACGTCTTGTCGGGGAGGTTGCGGTTGGTGTTGGCCGATCACGACATCGTGATGGGTACGGGTGAAGCTGCTGAATTCGACACCCGAAACCCGCATTGGTTCGGTAGTGACGGCGGCGGCCCGGTCGAGGTACTGAGTCTGTTCGGCCCCCAAGGAGAACGCATCCACGTACGGGCCAAGCCTTCGCCGAAGTGATGGCCAGTCATACTTTCATTCGATGCTGCCGGAAGCGAAGAGGACAGTGAGGATCCGTGCGAATCGAAATTGACGACCTTAGTCGGGATGTGGTCCGTGCTCTACTGGCCGAACATCTCGCCGACATGCATGCGACCTCGCCTGCGGACAGCGTTCACGCGCTGGACATCACCGGGCTGACGGATAGCTCCGTGACCATGTGGACGCTGTGGAGCGAAGGTGACGATCTACTCGGTTGTGTTGCACTCAAGGAACGGTCGTCGACCGGTGGCGAGATCAAGTCGATGCGAACCTCATCGGTAGCTCGAGGGCGTGGCGTGGGTACGCGACTTCTTCAACACGTCGTGGACGAGTCGAGACAACGAGGTTACCGGCAACTCGAATTGGAGACCGGCACACAGGACTTCTTCGATCCGGCACGCCGACTGTATGCGAGATTCGGGTTCGTCCCGTGTCCACCGTTCGGAAACTACCGCGAAGATCCGAACAGTGCATTCTTCGTTCTCACCCTGTGAGCAGCTCTCATTCGGTGAACATTCTGGCAGTTATTCGTCGTACTGCGCTCTCGGAGTTCATGATTGCGGTGTCGAGCACGAGCCGTTCCGTGGTCCACGGCTCGTAGTCTCGATCCAGGATTTCCTGCCACGTAGGTAGTACAAGATCCGGGATGTCGACGACTCGCCGTTCTGCGCGTCTGCGATGCTCGTCGGGATCCGAACAGATGACTTCGACACTGAGCAAGCGCGCCGAATTATGTTGTGCGGTAGCGGACCAGGCGTTTCGTGTCGCCTCGACTGGGTTGACGCATTCGACCACGACCGAGAGTCCCAGTCGCAATTGTTCGGCGGCGAGCGCGTACCCGGTGATGTATCCGGCGGTCCCGGATACATCAGCGATACCGCTGCGGATCAGCGACTGTTCGATGGTATCGATCCGCACGTAGGGGATCTTGTGATGCTGAGCAAGCACCCGCGCGATCGTCGATTTGCCGGTGGCCGGCAAACCACCGATCACGACCAGTGCCGCGTCGGCCGACGGCTGGGGGTTGTGTACGGCATCCACCATCCCCGCAATGTACGGGGCGTCGTCGATTCACATCGACTCGCCCCGTACTCCTCTCAGTTCGAGGTCGCGAACTCTCGTGCTTCGAACGCCAGGTCGTCGGCGGCGGATTCCATCCGTGCCGTCGCACGGTTGGGTGCTGTCAGCACGGCGACAATCGGAACTGCCAACGCCAGCAGGCCGAGAACGAAGACAGGGAAGAGGAATGAGAACACTTCGAGTCCCTGCGGCGCCGGGGCTGCCGCGTCGTGAACAACCTCGACTGCGGCCATTCCGGTGTAGTGCATACCGACGACGGCGATGCCCATGATGATTCCGGCGACAAAACGCAGAATCGTGGACTCGAGCACCATGGTGAACCACAGTGCAGCGGTTCCGGCGACGACTGCGATGAGAACCGACAATGCAACGAAGAGCAGGTCGTAGTGGATCTCACCCTGAAAGCGCAAGGCGCGCATGCCGGTGTAATGCATGATGTTCACGGCGAGACCGGTCACCACGCCGCCGATCAGAAGCCGCGTCCAGCGGAATTCGGTCCCGATGATCAGCAGACCGACAAAAACAGCACCTACTGAGATGATCGCGGAGATCACGGTCCATCCGAGGTTGTATCGAATGGGACTGCCGGGGACTGCGAAGCCGAGCATGGCGATGAAGTGCATCAGCCAGATGGCGACACCACCGATCGACAGGGCAGCCATGGCGAGCCATCGCATGCGTGTGGCGGTTGTCGTCGCCGACGCTGAATGCCTGGTGCACGCCAGGCCGACTACCGACCCGACCACGGACACGACGTAGGCGAGCCCGAGCAGCCAGATTCCCATCGAGAAATGGTGCATTTCATCCGACATGCCAGTTCCTTTCGGCGACGATTCGCATCTGGTGATTCATCTAGACGACTGCTTCAGCTGCAAGTCGTTCGAGGGAGTACTCGGTGACGGCGATCAGCGCGCGTTTGGCCGATTCGCGGTTTCGGGCGTCGATCTCGATCATGGGAACGCGGTTGGGTAGCGCCAATGCCTGCCGGAGGTCGCTCGCCGAATGGATTGGTGCGCCGTCGAAACGGTTGACCGCCACAATGAACGGGAGCCCTCGCGCCTCGAAGAAGTCGACTGCAGCGAAGCTGTCTTCCAGACGGCGCGTGTCGACCAGAATGACCGCACCGATCGCACCGGTGATCAAGTCGTCCCACATGAACCAGAAGCGGCGCTGTCCCGGGGTTCCGAACAGATAGAGGACCAGGTCGTCGGCGAGAGTGATGCGCCCGAAGTCCATCGCGACCGTCGTGGTGCTCTTGTCGGGAGTGGAACCGAGATTGTCGATACCGTCGCTGGCGTCGGTGACCATTGCCTCCGTGCGAAGGGGGACGATTTCAGAGACGGTCCCCACAAGCGTTGTCTTGCCAACACCGAAACCCCCGGCGATCACGATTTTTGTCGATTTCACGCGAGACGATGAGTCAGAGTGCCCGAAGTCCACTGAGGGTCCTTTCGATCAGTTCGCGTCGCTCGACTCGAGATGCGTCGCTTCGCAGAGTGGCATGTATTTCCAGTGATCCGGCTACTACGAGGTCGGCAACCAGTACCCGCACGACTCCGATCGGAACACCGAGGTGGGCAGCGATCTCGGCAATCGAGATCCGCTTCTCGCAGAGTGCGACGATCGATGCACGAATATCCTGCGGTGCAAGATTGTTCGAGACCACGTCCTCGATCGTCGCGATGATCGCTTCGAGCGGGAGGTCGATGGACGGCAGGGTCCGACCTTCGGTGAGCGCGTACGGCCGGACCAAGCTGGGTTCGGCGTCGTCGTACTCGGATTGATGGTGAGGCATCGAACTCAAATACCCTGCGACGTTCGCGGGGCAATGTCCATCGTGGTCCCGACGCGATCGACGAGAGTCGCCATTTCGTAACCGATCTGGCCGATGTCGCATCCGGCGACAGCGAGGGCGGCAAGGTAAGCGCCGCTACCGACGCCCATGAGAAGCAGGTAGCCGTTCTCCATCTCGACGACGGACTGCATGACGGCCCCACCGTCGAAGAGGCGTGACGCCCCCGCGGACAGGCTGGCGAGTCCGGAAGTGACAGCGGCCAATTGATCCGCCCGATCGAGCGGAAGGTGTGTGCTCGAGGCGGTCAACAACCCGTCGGCTGAGACAATGATCGCGTGACTCACACCCGGCACGTCTCGGGCAAAAGCCGAAACCAGCCAGTCGAGTGCGCGGGGAGTCTCTTGGGCTCCGACAGTGTTCACTGTTCTCCTTCATCGTTGTGCAACATCGTGGACGATTCGAAAGACTGTCCGCCATCGGGCTGATGGTCGGCGGCGCGCCGACGCCCTCGTTGTACTCCGGATTGGTAACTGCTCCAACCACGTTGGACGTCCGCCGGATTGGATGCATGGCGCTGCGCCGTACCGCCTCCGCCGACGGCACCAGGAACCAGGCGGGCTCCGCGGTCTCGAATGGGCAGACCGGAATCGGCGATCTTGGTGACCGGCATCTCGAACGAGGTCCGAGCGGCCAGCCAGCCTTGATCCGCGTCGGTGGTCCACGAACTGCCGGTGGAAGCCGCTGAAGTCTCCGCCGTCGGATCCACGAGCCACTCCGACACCATCCGGGCGAAAATCGGCATCGTGGTCGGAGCAGAGGCTACGCCGTTCGAGTTGCCGTCGCCCGCGCCGTCAGCCCTCGCCGATGAGCGAGCAGAGAGCCCGTCACGGGTGCGTGAGGAGAAGAATGCCGCAGTATTTGTCGGCGTCGGGGCTGAGAGCCGGTGCCGCGGCGGCGGGGTTGTCGACGGTTGTGGACCCACCGGGATCTCGGGACCCTGTGCCGGCGAGGTGAATTCCGGCGACGGAGTACGAACGGGAAGGGACGTCGATGTGCTTGTGCCCTCGGGATCGGGCAGAGGAGCGAAGGACGACACCGAGGTGGCGGGTGCAGCAGTGGTCGGAGTCGAGGTGCTGACTGCCGGTACTCCACTTGTGCCCGGAGTGCGACGTGGCAATCCCGAAGGCGCTGTTGCCGTAGGAGTGGATTGCGGTGTGATCGGGGCGAACGTCTCGGTCCGATCGGTACTGTTACCGGGCGTTCGACGCGGGAGATCAGCGAAACTTCTGGTCGCAGGCCGCGGGGGTGCGGAGTCGGTCGGGACGGGCTGTGACCATGACGGTGCAGGCGGTGTGGGAGGGGGAGTCCGATCGAGCGTGGGAACGGGTCCGGTTCGCGGCGTGCGGATCTCGGGTCCCCGAGACGAATCGAGTATCGACGTCGGTAGGAGCACCGTTGCAGTGATGCCGCTGTGCGTCGATGACGTTGCCGTCGGGCGCAGGCGCACAGAGATGTTGTAGCGACGGCTGATTCGGCTCACGACGAACAAACCCATGCGACGCGCTGTATCCGCGCTCATCTCGCCGCCGGCGGCGAGGCGCTCGTTGGCATCGAGGATATCGGCAGGCGACATGCCGATACCGAGATCTGCGATCTCGACGATCATGGAGCCGTCGATAGTGCGGGCAGCGTTGATGGAGACGGTGGTCTCCGGTGGGGAGTACCGCAGAGAATTGTCGAGCAGCTCAGCGATGAGGTGAACGACGTCCGGGGCAGCATGACCGGTGACGACTCCGGGCGGGATCTGCCCGAGTTCGACGCGTCGATACTCCTCGACGCCTGATACCGCGGCGCGAAGCGTATCGCCGAGAGCGACGGGGGCGGTCCTGGCGCGGCGTACATCGGTTCCGGCGAGGACCAGCAAGTTGTCGCCGTTTCGACGCATTCTCGCGGCGATGTGATCGAGCCGGAACAGATTCTCGAGGCGACGCGGGTCGTCTTCGTCCTGCTCCAACTGTTCGATCAAACCGAGTTGCTGGTCGACGAGGGACTTGTTGCGCCTCGACAGCGTTTCGAACATGTCGTTGACCTGGCGCCGCAGGGTGGCCTGCTCGCCGGCAAGCGTGATGGCCTGACCGTGCATGTCGTCCACCGCGCGCGCAAGCTCGCCGATTTCCTCGTGGGTGCGGATCGGGACACGGGCGAAGTCGAGTTCGTCGGTACTGGCACCTGCGCGAATTCGTTCGATCGCGTCGGGGAGTCCGCGTCGTGCGGCCTGCAATGCGGCAAATCGCAACCGGCGGATCGGATCGATGAGCGATCGGCTGATGACGAGGGCGATGGCCAGTGCCAGCAGAACCGCGCCGAGCACGATTGCAGTGTCACGGAGTGCTGCGGTTCGTGCTGCATTGGATTCGGCGGTGACGGTGTCGCCGAACTCGGTGACGGTGGTGTCGGTCAGGCTGTTGTACTGGTCGTTGCCGGATTTCAGATCGGCGCCGACGCGACTCCCCAGAGGAGAGGTCGACGGCGTTGATCCGAGGGCGTTGATCCGGTTCTGAGCAGAGTTGCTGAGGGTCTGGACGGTGTCGTTACTCCCGTCGATGGCCAGAATGTTGTTCAGAGCGACCAGTTCGGCACCGGCAGCACTGACCATCGACGTACGAGCTTGCTGGTCCGGATCACCGGAGCCGAAGAGGATTCGTTGTTCGGCCAGCGCTCGTCGCGCTTCCCAGAGTGCGGAGAGTCGACCACCTTGTTCGCGCAGGACAGGGCGTTGAGAATGCTCGACGACGCTGGTGAAGGTGCTCGAGAGTGCGCGCGAGACTTCGCCGACCCGCGAAACCAAGCGTGCGGGAGCCACCGCGCCGGCGGCGATCTCCTCGGTGATGGAACGGCTCTCGGCGAGCGCCGAAGTCACTTGGTCGTTGAGGTCGCCGTCGGACTGGAACGCGCGCGCGGCGTCTACCAGTTGGTCCATTGCGTCCGAAACTGCTTGTGTTGCCGGGCCGGTGTCAGTGCGTGCCGATGCGGCTTCGGCGAGTTCGTACAGTGCGGATTCGAGGTTGATCGCCGCGGGCACTGCGAGGGCACGCTCGGACGAGGAACTCAGCTGTGCGGCTTCTTCGAGTTCTGTCTGAACTCGAAGTGCGCCGAGGACGACGGCGACGATCATCGGCAATGCGAGAACGGCGATGACCTTCCATCCCAGGCGCCATTCGCCGATCGACCACCAAGAGGTTGTCGTGTGTGAATCGTGTTTCATGCGGAACATGGCCCCTTCACGTCAACCCCCCGTGGGTCATTGCCCGAACCCCTTCAATCCGGTTTGACCAGAAGGGGTAGTTAGCTGAACGGTAACAGACTGTTCGCTGGCTCGCTACATCCCAGTTGGCTTCATGGATCGCCGATGACTATATCCGGATTGTAAGGCCAGGTGAAAGGGTAAACGGACAAGTGCGGCGAATGGGATAGCCGGGTTGTTCGATTCGGTAACTCGTCGACTCGTTGATATGCGGCGCGCGGGAATCTCCGGAGGGATCTGACTCAGGACCTGACATCGAAGACACGTCCGAACGAGGCGCACTCGCATGTCAGACTGTGGAAACCGCACCGATGACCGAATCGAACCTTGGAGCCATAGTGGGTGGACCTGCTCGCGACGCGTTGCGCGCGATCGCCGAACTGCTAGCCCCTGACAGCACTGTCGTCATCGACCGTGTGACTCTCGCGATCGACTATCCGGAACGGTATGTCGAAGTACAGAACGAGCTGTACTCACAGACGCTCGAGAAGCCGCACCCGGAATTGGCGTGGTTTGCTCTCGTCGACGCGTTGCACGACCGAAAACTCCTGGTCTGGGTGGACTGGAACGAGGACGCTGCCGAGGTTCTCGGTCAGCTGAGAGCGCTCGCGTCGGCGCCGGCAGGATCGTGGGAGTGGGCGCAGAGTCTTGCCATGGCCTTCGATCGAGCTGCCGGACTCGAATCGCTTCTCGCTCGAGTTGGCGACAACATCACCGAGACGGGCGTTTCACTTGCCTGGCTCGACAGCGACAGCGATACGTTTCTCATCGCGCTCGTCCCGAGTGTTCACGGTGCAACACTCGTCGAACTCGCGCTGGCAGCCGGGCACTGCGTGCGCGTGTTCTAGAGTCTCAGCGTTTGCCGAGCAGGCGGCGCAATCCTTCGATTCGATCGCTCAGTCTGGGCGGCGTGCGCTCGGGATCCATCAGTGCATTTTCTGCGAGCACGTGGTCTTCGCCGTCGACTGTATTCCGGTCGAATTCGCGCAGACTGCGAGCGTCGGAGGTCGAGAGAGCGCGAACCGTCGACAACAGTGACTGCTCACCCAACGCGTCGTCGACTTCTTCCTCGGTGACGTCGAGGTGCTCGCTGAGTAGCCGGCGCCTCAATCCGATGATCGAGGCGCGCAACTCGACATCTGCGTCGTCGTTGGATTCGACGGCGATGTCGCACTCGGTGTCGAAGCCCATCGAACGGTTGTTGAGGTTCGACGACCCGATTCGCAGGAGGCGATCGTCCATCACGAGGACCTTGGCATGCACGTAAATTGGTGCGCCGGAAGAGGTCACGGGATAGAACGCACCGAACCGGTCGTGGATATCGGCCGACCACAGCAAATGCAGCAGGTCGTGGCGTGCCCCGTCCATCGCCTTTTGTTCGAGCCATCCATCGGCATTGCGCGGAATGACCAGAACGATCTGCGGCCCGTCGGCCTCACGTAGACGCGCGGCAATCGCCTCGGCCAGCGTGCGTGAGGCGAGGTACTGGCTTTCGATGTACAGCGTGTGTTCTGCCCCGGCGATGGCCGCGAGATAGAGCGCCTCGATCTCGCGTACCTCTGTGCGTTCGCCTAGTTCCGGCAGCGTTCTGGCGATGGCCACGTCGACGACGCGCAAGGTAGGAGCCAAATTGACCGGCCACGGCGTCGCCGTGCTCTGGACCGGTGGGAGGTCCTCTCCGGTTGCGGATTTCCAGCGTGCCCGCGCTAATTCGCCGATGGCCGCGGCAGCATTGCCGTCGACCGCCGTGGTTGCGTCATGCCAAGGGCCGTAACGTCTTCCGCTCGGTGTGATCCGGTAGTCGTTGCGGTCGACGTGATCCGAGGTGTCCCAGCGGTCCACCGTCATGTCGATGCCGCCGCAGAACGCCAGAGCGTCGTCGATGACGATGATTTTCTGATGGTGCGCCGCACCCACGGGATGGGCGCCGTCGATCTCGAACCGCAGGCGCTCGTCGGTCAGCCAGTTGGACACGAAGACGGGAGTCATGCCGCGCCCAATTGCGGTGAACGCGCCGATGTTCCATTTGAGTACGAGGATTTCGAGGTCGGGTTTCTCGCGGACCAGCCAGCGGAGGAACATTCCCAATCGGTTGGGGCCGTCGAGCGTCTGCTTGCCTGGTTCGAGTTTGATGCGCGTGTCGAAGTCCCAGCCGATCAACATGATTCGCTTTTCCGCTTGCAGCATTGCGGACTTCGCATGATGAAAGTAGTCAGCGGCGTCGACGATGCAGGCAAGATTGTCCGCCGGTTCGATGCGCCAGCAGGTTTCGCCCGGAATCAGTATTCTGTTCATTCGCCGATTCCCAGGTACGCGGTCAGTTCGCGCGCTGCCGCTTGGCCGGCGCGGTTGGCTCCGATCGTCGACGACGACGGTCCGTATCCCACCAGGTGCACGCGAGGGTCCGCTTCGACCTGCGTGGCGAGGCGCCCGGTCATCGGGATTCCGCCACCCGGTCCGCGCAGGTGCAACGGCGCCAGGTGATCGAGTGAGCTACGAAAACCGGTGCACCACAAGATGACATCGGCGTCGACGACGGTACCGTCGGCCCACTTCACGCCGTTCGGAAGAATTTCGGAGAACATCGGCAGTCGATTCATCACACCACGCTCTCGCGCTGCCCGGATGGCAGGCGTCACGGGGAGGCCGGTCACCGAGACAACGGATCCCGGTGGCAGGCCGCGTCGTACACGATCTTCGACCATGGCAACCGCATCGCGGCCGATGTCCGGCGTGAACGGCTCGTCGCGGAACTCGGGTTCGCGCCGCGTCACCCAGGTAGTGGTCGTGACGCGTGAGATCTCGTCGAGCAGTTGGACGGCCGAGATACCGCCGCCGACCACCACAACATGTTTGCCTTCGAACTCCGCGGCGGTTCGATAGTCCTTCGTATGGAGTTGTCGGCCACGGAAGGACTCGGCCCCGCGATAGTGGGGGATGAAGGGGCGCTCCCAGGTTCCCGTCGCGTTGATCAAGCCTCGCGCCGCGAACACTCCCTGGTCGGTTTCGATTCGCAGTCGCTCTTCCCTCGGACACACCACTCGGGTATGTACCGGGCGGTGGACGGGAAGTTCGAATTGCTTTTCGTACAGTTCGAAGTAATGGGGGACCGCCACCGATGCAGGCACTTGTTCGGCGTCTGTACCGGTGGTTTCCGCGAAGGACATTCCCGGGAGGTCGTGCACACCGTTGACGGTGCTCAGTGTCAGGCTCGGCCAGCGGAACTGCCACGCTCCGCCCGGACCGGACGCATGATCGAGCACCACGAACCCCGATTCGGGTTCGATTCCGAACTTGCGCAGGTAGTACGCGGCGGAGAGTCCGGCCTGTCCGGCGCCGATCACCACCACGTCAACCGGGTGTGGTTGCTGTGCGGCAAGGTCGTCTGTACTCATCGGTAATCTAACCTCCTGATGTACAGAACTTAGCTGCAGAGAAGTATGCGGACGGTAGCGGCGCCTCGGAACTCCCGTGTGTCGAGCCTTCCAGAAACGAAAGTGAGCGGACATGATCGGGTTCTCCCGTGACGGCAACGTCGTGACCATCGAGTTGCAGCGTCACGAGCGTCGTAATGCGCTCAGCGCCGAACTCTGCATTGCAATACGGGACGCGATGAACGCGGCAGTCGCCGAGCATGCGCACGTTGTCGTCATCACCGGTGAGGGATCGGCGTTCTGTGCAGGCGCGGACCTGTCCGGCGACGTCTACATGGAGGGCTTCACCGACCGCTTGTTCGAAATGCTCCGGTCGATCGACACGGCGCCCATCCCCGTCATTGCCGCTGTCAACGGTCCGGCCATCGGCGCCGGTACCCAGCTGGCCATCGCGTCGGATCTGCGCGTCGTGGCACCGACCGCTCGCTTCGGAATCCCCGCGGCCACCCTCGGAGTCTCGGTGGACAAGTGGACCATGCGTCGGCTCGCGTCGCTGGTCGGCGGCGGTCCGGCGCGTACCATTCTGCTCGGCATCGAACAGATCGGCGCCGAGGAAGCTTTCACGCGCGGTCTCGCCAACAAGCTCGGAACCCTCGACGACGCTCAGGAATGGGCGCACCGCATCGCCAATCTCGCACCGCTGTCGTTGCGGCACATGAAGATGGTTCTCAACGACGACGGCACCATGGAGGAACAGTCTCCCGAGCAACTCGACGCCCTCCACGCCGCCTGGCTCAGCGAGGACGTCCAGGAAGCCCGCGCCGCCCGCATCGAGAACCGCCCTCCCGTATTCAAGGGAAAGTAAAGCTCGTTGCAGGGAAAACAGGCACCAGGCACGCGGGACAGATAGTGGCTACGCTCGTCTGAATGAAGAAGACGACGGTTCTCGGAGTTGCGGCTGTTGCCGCGGCGACAGGGTGGGTGGCGCGAGCCGCATGGGGAATCCCGACGCAGATCGGGGCGTCGCGAAACACAGTGCAACCGTATGCGGCGATGTCCCCGCGATACCGGGACCGCCAGTTCCACAACTCGGAGCCCAGCAGCACTCTGGTTCCGGGCACCGATGCCGGGATGTTCAAGTCGATGGCTACACGGGGGTCGACGGGTCGGCCGCGTCAGCCGATTCCGTTGGCAACTCCGCTGGCGCCGTCGGTAGCGGGTGACGCGGCCGTGACGTGGTACGGCCATTCGAGTGTTCTCGTCGAGGTCGACGGTTACCGCGTTCTCGCCGATCCGGTGTGGAGCGAACGCGTATCACCCTCGGCCACAGTAGGTCCCGCACGTATGCATCCCACTCCCGTGGCCTTGGCTGATCTACCGACGGTAGATGCGATAGTCATCTCGCATGATCATTACGACCACCTCGACATGGCGACGGTCAAGATTCTGACTCGCACCCAGACCGCTCCGTTTGTCGTTCCGATCGGTATCGGGGCTCACCTGCGGCACTGGAAGGTGCCAGAGAACCGGATCGTGGAATTGGACTGGGACGAGTCGACAAAAATCGACGACCTGGTCCTCACGTGCACCGAGGCTCGTCACTTCTCCGGTCGTGGCCTCGTCCGGAACACGACGCAGTGGGCGTCGTGGGTATTCGCCGGTCCGAAACACCGGGTGTTCTTCGGCGGAGACAGCGGATACACATCACGTTTCGAACAGTTGGGTGAAACCTATGGGCCTTTCGAGCTGACGCTTCTCCCCGTGGGCGCGTACGACGTGCGCTGGCCGGACATTCACATGAATCCGGAAGAGGCAGTGCAGACACACATCGACCTCAACAAGGGCGACGGATCGCGCGGTGTCTTCGTACCGATCCACTGGGCGACCTTCAACCTCGCGTTTCACTCGTGGTCGGAGCCGATCATTCGCCTCAACGAGTCGGCCGCAGAGGCGGGCACAACAGTGTCGGTCCCGATGCCTGGCGGCAGGATCGACGCGTTGTCACCGACACCGCCGTCGAAGTGGTGGATACCGCTGGGCTGACTGCGGCCCTTGCTCGAAAGTCACCCGGGATCTTCCTCAATCCAGTCGGATTCCGAACCAACCCCCACGTTGGTACTGCAGTTGATGTGTCACGTGTTCACTGGTGAGGTCGGGATCGGGTTGTCGTTTCGGTTCCCATAGTTGTGTGACACTTTCGGATGCGGATGCGGATGCGATGCCTTCTCCGTCGAGGGTGACAACCTTCTCGTCCATTCCCAGCTGAGGCCATGCAGTTGCGACATCGATCGGCCCGGCAGGCGGTATCGGAGCCAGCAAATACTCACCGCGCACTGAGCCCGAGCGGCTTTCAGCCGTGCGTAACTCCAGCAGCGAGCCTCGCGTTCTTTGCGCGGTGGTCACCGATGATCCGTCCGCGAAACCGAGGCCGAGGAGTAGCGGCGCGCTGAAATGTGTGAACGTGGGACGCCCGTCGTAAGTGCCGAGACTCAGCGAGAGTGCCGGATCCTCGTAGCGGGCATCAATCGCGAACATCATCCCGAACGAGTAGACGCGAATCGCCGACAACCAGACAACCACGTTGTCGGTCCGGTTGAGGTCGAGAGAAATCGGCAGGTCGACGGGCCGTTCGCACCGAAGCGCCTCGTCGAGACCGTTGTAGACGTATTTCATACCGTTCCTCGATGGCCTTCTCTGCTCGTTCCGACCAGCATCGCAGAACCGCGGCCCACGGGTGTGATCTTCGTGTAGCCGTCATTGCCACACGAGTCCGACCCTGATTAGTTGCTCCGGGTGCGTAATCTTTGACCATGGCTCACGAGCACACCAGTTCAGAAGAGACAGCAGTGGCGGTAGCGCCTGAGCGATTGCCGGACGACGTCGACGTCGCCCGCGGTCTGACCGCCGATCAGGTTGCAGCAAGGATCGCGTCGGGACAAACCAACGATGTACCGGACCGGGCGTCCCGCTCGGTCAAGGACATCATTCGCGGCAACGTCTTCACTCGCATCAACGCGATCCTGACCGTGTTGTTGGTGATCGTGCTCGCGACGGGTTCGATCATCGACGGCATGTTCGGGTTGTTGATCATCGCGAACAGCGGTATCGGCATCATCCAGGAGATCCGCGCCAAGCGCACGCTCGACGCTCTGGCCATCGTGAGTCAGGCCAAGCCCATGGTCAGGCGTGACGGCGTCGCCGTGGCAATGGCGCCCAAAGATGTTGTGCTCGATGACATTATCGAACTCGGATCCGGTGACCAGATAGTCGTCGACGGTGAGGTGGTCAGTTCTGCCGCACTCGAGGTCGACGAATCGCTGCTCACCGGTGAGGCTGATCCGGTTCACAAGGCGAGCGGCCAGCAAGTGCTGTCGGGCAGTTTCGTTGCCGCAGGTAGCGGCGCGTACCGCGCCACCAAGGTCGGTGGAGATGCATACGCGGCCAAGCTGGCCGAAGAGGCGAGCAAGTTCACCCTCGTGCATTCGGAACTGCGCAGCGGTATCGACAAGATCCTGAAATTCATCACCTATCTGATGATTCCGGCGGGAGCGCTGATCATCTTCAATCAGCTCTTCACGATCGGCTTGCCGATCCGACCCGCGCTCAACGGCATGGTGGCAGCGCTGGTTCCGATGGTTCCCGAAGGCCTTGTGCTCATGACGTCCATTGCTTTTGCGGTCGGGGTCATCCGATTGGGCAAGCGCCAGTGTCTCGTTCAGGAGTTGCCGGCGATCGAAGGCTTGGCCCGTGTCGACGTGGTGTGCGCGGACAAGACCGGAACGCTGACCGAGAACGGCATGCGTCTGTCCGAGGTCGATGTCGCACCGGGTGGATCAGGGGAGTCTGCAGTCAAGTCCGCGTTGAGCGCGATGGCCGCGTCCGACCCTCGCCCCAACGCGAGCGTTCTGGCGATTCGCGAGTCTCTCTCCGACGATTCCGGTTGGGGCGAAGCCACCGCGCTCGCGCCGTTCTCCTCGGCGAAGAAGTGGAGTGGCCAGTCGTACGGCAGTCACGGCAACTGGGTGCTCGGCGCCCCGGACGTGCTGCTCGATCCCGACTCGGAGATGGCCCGCAAGGCAGAAGAAGTGGGTTCGAGCGGGCTTCGTGTCCTCATGCTCGGCAGCAGCAACCTTCCCGTCGACGACGCCGACGCGCCGGGCACAGTCACCCCTGAGGCTCTGGTCGTACTCGAGCAGAAGGTGCGTCCGGACGCGCAGGAGACGTTGGAGTACTTCGCCAGCCAGAAGGTCGCGGTCAAGGTCATTTCCGGCGACAACGCGGTTTCCGTCGGTGCCGTTGCCGGTTCCCTCGGGCTCGAGGGTGGTGACCGTCCCATCGACGCGCGGGATCTTCCCAGCGATCAGGAAAAGCTGGCGGACACTCTCGACGGAGCAACGACGTTCGGTCGAGTACGACCGGATCAGAAGCGGGAAATGGTCGCTGCCTTGCAGTCTCGCGGACATACCGTCGCGATGACCGGTGACGGCGTCAACGACGTGCTCGCCCTCAAGGACGCCGACATCGGAGTCTCGATGGGTTCGGGCAGCCCGGCTACCCGAGCCGTGGCCCAGATCGTGCTGCTGGACAACAAGTTCGCGACGCTCCCGTACGTCGTCGCGGAAGGCCGCCGAGTGATCGGCAACATCGAGCGTGTGTCGAATCTGTTCCTGACCAAGACCGTCTACTCGGTGGTGCTTGCGTTCCTGATCGGCATCACCGGCGTCCTGTCCCAGGTCTTCGACTTCGAACCGCTGCCGTACCCGTTCCTGCCCCGCCACGTCACGATCGCGGCGTGGTTCACGATCGGTATCCCGGCCTTCATCTTGTCTCTCGCCCCCAACAACGAGCGCGCCCGAACCGGTTTCGTCTCCCGCGTGATGCGTCTGGCGTTGCCGTCGGGCCTGATCATCGGCATCACCACGTTCATCTCCTACGTGTTGGCTTACCAAGGCCCCGACCAGACGGAGACCCAGAAGATCCAGGCCGGAACCAGTGCACTCATCACGTTGATCATGATCGCCGTGTGGGTCCTGGCCGTCGTTGCTCGGCCGTACGTGTGGTGGAAGCTCGTTCTGATCGGCGGATCGGTTGCCGGGTACCTCATCCTGTTCGCGCTGCCGTTCACTCGTGAGTTCTTCAAGCTGGATCCGAGCAACGTCGCTGCGACGACGCTCGCGATCACCCTCGGCGCTATCGGCGTTGTGCTCGTGGAACTCTCGTGGTGGATCAGCGCACGCCTGCACGGGGAGAAGCGGAAGATTTTCGCGACGCCCGACGACCTGCCCGGCGAGCATCACCACGCCCACAGTGAGTAAGTAGTTTCAGCGCCTGAACATCTGCACCCAGGCAATGCGATCGCCGCCGCGCTTCTTGGCCCGGTACATCGCATTGTCTGCGTGCTCGATCAGTTCGTTGACAGCCCGATCCGGTAAGTCCGCCTCGGGACAGAGGTAGACGCTGACGCCGGTACTGGCGGATACGGGATAGGGATCGGAGTCGGACGAGACCGCCGAATGTATCTCGGTGGCAACCTGTTCGATATCTCCTCGATCGACTCCGCGCAGGACGACGAACTCGTCGCCGCCGATTCGCGCCACCACTGCCTCAGGCCCGGCGGCAGCGATGAGGCGGTCGGCGACAGCGGTCAACGCGTCGTCACCTGCCACGTGACCGTGCGTGTCGTTGAGGATTTTGAACGAGTCGACGTCGATGAGCAGTGCGATCAGAGCCTGCGTTCGATCACTGCGCAGCAGATGCTGTGCCTCGTCCTGGAGTCCGCGGCGATTGAGTGTCGCGGTGAGGTAGTCCCGGTGGGCGTTGCGTGCGTCGTCGGTCAGGCGCAGCCAGACGATCTGCAGAATCCACGCGGTGGAGAAAACCACACCGGCAACCATCAGATAGAGATTCACGACCACCCAGTCGTCGTTGACCGGCTCGGACATCGCCATGGCAGCGAGCGTCGTGCAGACAGCAAGAGCCCAGCCGATGTGGGTCACGGCAACACGCGGACTGTGAACTATCGCCGCGTAGAAGCCGATCATGATGAACAGGACGCAACCCAGCGTTCCGACGAACGCTGTGCGAACCGCGAAGAAGAGCGTGACGGCGAGCCAGAGGTCGGCCCAGACGACAAAGGCCACGGATTGGCGCCAGGTGGGCCACGATTCGTTTCGCACCCAACGGCAACCGGCATAGACCCCGCTGATGGTCCCGACTGCGAGGATGGACCGTGCAAGGGCGGAATCGGAACCGAAGCGGCTCAACTGCATGGTCGCCGCGATCAGCGCGAAGAGAAAACACCACACCGCGACTAATTTGCGTCCGGGAACGGTCAGCCCGCGAGTGTCGAGGAATCGGGGGAGCCAGGTGTAATCGGTGCGATCCGACCACCACCGGGACAGCAGTTCACGCGTGGGGTGGGGGTCGCTCCCCGTCCCGCGCAGTCCTGCATTCAATCCGGGCACCTGTCGATGTCGATGGGTGATCAATCAGCTATTGGCGGGTTAACGCTACCTCGAGTTGCGCGCGGCTCGAACGCACGGACCTGCTTTCTGGCGTAGAGGCCGTCGACCTGTGAGAATCGAAGGGCGCGGAGGAACGATTCCGCCGAAGGATGTGCGTCAGCACCGGGAGAGGACACGGACATGGGTTTCTTGGACAACGTCAAGGGATTGGTCGAAAAGGGCCAGGAGCTCGCAGCGGAGAACTCCGACAAGGTTCACGACGCGATCGACAAGGTGGCCGACATCGCCGACGACAAGACCGGAAACAAGTACGGCGATCAGATCGACAAGGCAGCCGAGGCCGCCAAGAAGGCTGTTCCCGAAAAGCAGTAAAACCGGATTCGGCCATACCGTTGCTCAGGGGCCCGTAACCGAAAAGGTTGCGGGCTTCTGTGCGTCCGCTGGGTGAACTCCCAGGGTCGGCGGGCAGAATGAACGCGTGAACTTCACCTGGATTCTGCTGGTTGTCATTGCCGCCATCGCAGTCACCGGGCTGTCCAATCGACGAAACCTGCAGGCCCCGCTGGTCCTGGTGACCGTGGGCTCGGTCGCCTCCTTCATCCCCGGTATGCCGCGGCCCGAACTGGACCCCCACGTCATTCTCGGTGTGGTCCTGCCGCCGCTTCTCTACTCGGCAGCTCTCAAGTTCTCGGTCGCGACCTTCAAACGCAACCTTGCGCCCATTCTGCGTCTCGGCGTCGGAATGGTGCTGGTGACGGCGTTCGTGGTTGCCTTCTTCGCCGAATGGATGGTTCCCGAGTTCACTATCGGCGCCGCCCTCGTGCTCGGAGCTGTGATCGCGCCGACCGATGCCGTCAGCGCGGTGGCGGTCGGTCAGAAACTCGGGCTCCCGAAACGAGTCATCGCCATCCTCACGGGCGAAGGGCTCGTCAACGACGCGACCGCGCTGACCCTCTTCACCGTCGCGGTCGCTGCCGTGACCGGAACGCGAATTGCGACGGATTCGCCCCTGTTGTTCTTCGCGTACGAAGTAATCGGCGGCGTTGTCGTCGGCTTGGTGCTCGCGTTTGTCGTCAAGTTCGTTCGCGCCCGCATGTACGACTCTCCACTCGAAACCGGCTTGGGGCTGGTCCTTCCGTTCGCTGCCTACCTGGCCGCTGAAGAACTACACGCGTCCGGTGTTCTGGCCGTCGTGGTTGCTGGTCTGGTGATCGGACACTATTCGACGGACGCGTCGATCATGACCAGGCTGCAGGAGCGCTCGGTGTGGTCGAGCCTGGACACGCTCCTCGAGATGTTCGTCTTCGCGTACATGGGGCTGCAACTGAGCTTCGTGATCGACGATGTTGTCGCCGACGGGCTTCCGGTGCTTCACGTGTTCGCGTACGGTCTGGCAGTCCTGGCCGTGGTCATCGTGATTCGGCCGGTGTGGCTGTTCCTGAGCTACTCCCGTGTGCGATTCGGTGTAACTCTGCGCCGTGATCGCGAGAATCAACTGACGTGGAAACAGAATCTGGTGGTCTCGTGGGCGGGAATGCGCGGTGTCGTCACTCTTGCTGCGGCCGGCGGTATCCCGTTCGCGCTCTCGTCCGGCGAGCCGTTCCCCGGACGCGGCGTCATTCAGGCGATCGCGTTCATCGTCGCGGTCGGGACACTGCTCATCCAGGGATCGACCTTGCCGTTCCTGATTCGTCGCCTCGACGTCGCGGATCCCTATGAACAATTGCGTACCCAGGAACAGATGGAGTTGGCACGCAACATTTCTCGCAAAGCCGGTGAGAAGGCGTTGGCAGACGCGGCTGCGCACCCTCCGTCGGGGATCGACGGAAAGGAATTGCAGGCAATCGTCGAGCGCGTACGCCGCTCGATGCAGGCGAGGCTTCAACTCCAGGAGGTCGACGAGGACGCCGATCGCGAGGCCGCCTTGTGGAATGCGGGAGCGCTCTTCGACAAATTCCGGCATCAATCCCTTCGCTCGCAACGAGTCGCACTGATCGCCGCGCGCGACGACGGAGATCTCGACGACGAGGTATTGCGTACCGTATTGGAAGGACTCGACATCGAAGAGGCTGCAGCCGAGGAACGTGTCAGGCGTCGCCGAGCAGGCAGCGCGGGCAAATAGAGGGGAACACTGCGTATGACGGTTCGGAGTTCGAGGGTTCGCGCAGGCTGGGGAGTCGTGGTGGCGAGCGCGCTCCTCGTGAGCGTCGGCTGCGGATCGGATGCCTCGCCAGATGTCTCTGTTACCGACAACGCAACCACGACGACCCCGCCGGTCGAGAGCAGCGCGCAACGCGGCGTCGTGTTCGACAGTGAACCCTTCACCAGCACAGCCGAAGTGGCGGCGTCCGGAGCGAGCGCGGTGAAAATCCTGTACGGCTCCACCTCCGGTATCGACGGCCGGGAGACCCAGGTATCGGGAACCGTGTTCACACCGCCTGGAACGCCGCCGGAGGGCGGTTGGCCGATCGTCTCCATCGGCCATGGCACGACGGGTATTTCGGACGACTGTGCGCCGTCGACCTCGCCGACCCTCTTCGGCACGATCGGCCTGGTCGCGCCGTTCCTCGACTCGGGATACGTGGTCGCTGTATCCGACTTCGAGGGCCTCGGCACTCCGGACCCGCATCCTTACCTGCAACCGGACACCGCGGCGTTCAACGTCATCGACGCGGTTCGAGCGGCGCGCAACGTCGTTCCGGACACCTCGACTCGGTGGGCAACTCTGGGGCTTTCCCAAGGCGGGCAGGCTTCCTGGGCAGCAGCCGAGGAAGCCGACGCCTACGGCGACGGACTCGAATTCGTCGGTGCAGCAAACCTGTCCCCGGCAGCGGACATCTCGCCGATCATCTCGAGTGATTCCGAGGTGAATCTGTCACTGCCACAGCAACTGCTGCTGCCCTATGTACTCGAAGGGCTGTCCCTCACCCATTCGGAGCTCGAACGAACCGACTACGTGCGCGGCGCATTCGAGCAGAACTACGACCTGCTCACCTCGTGCCTGACCTCTCGCGCGACGGAGAAGTTGGGTCTTGTCGGAAAGGTGACGCCCGCCGACACCCGGCCAGCTACCGCCGAGGACGCGGACCGAATTCACGCGTGGCTCAGCGACGTTGCTCTCCCACGTCAACGCGCGAGCGGGCCGATGTACGTAGTCGTCGGTACCAATGACAACCTCATCCGTCCGGAATGGACCGAGGCGGCCGTCGAACGTGCCTGCGCCGAGGGTGACGTCATCGAATTCCAGGCGCGACCGGGCGAAGGTCACGCGGACGGCGCCGCTGTGCCGGGAGCTGTTGCGTGGGTGAAGGATCGATTTGCAGGTGTTCCGGCACCGAATACCTGCGGGTCGTGAATCGATGACGGCGTCGGCACGAATCCGCGCTCTTGCACTGGCATTGCCAGAGGCAACCGAGCGGGTCAGCCACGGTGAATCGTCGTGGTTCGTGCGCAAAGCGCCGCAGTTCGTCACCATGGCAGATCACCACCACGACGATCGCCTCGCGATCTGGGCCGCGGCCCCACCTGGGGCGCAGACAGATTGGGTCAGTCGCGATCCGACGAGGTTCTTCGTCCCCCCGTACGTGGGTGGCCGGGGATGGATCGGTGTGTACCTCGACGTTCCGAGTGCCGACGAGACCGAGGACGAGAAATTCTGGAACGACGTAGCCGACGTCGTCGAAGATGCGTACCGCACGGTGGCTCCGAAAACACTGATCCGGAAACTGGACGAGGATTCGCGTTGAGTCCGGCCGTGGTCGCGCTTCTCAGCGTGCTGATTCTCGCAGTGGCCGGGGCACTGACAGCGGTGTGGATGCGCACCAGACGTGAGGTGACCACCCCCACCGAACGTGCCGTCCATGCCGCGCTCCATACGGCTTCACTTGCCGCGCGGCCACTTCGGCGTGGACTCGACAAGAATTCGGCCGCCGAGGCGGCGCCTCACCTACGCGAGCTGACCGGCGGTTCCGGTCTGGGCCTCGCAGACGCGTCGGGAAATCTGCTGGCGTGGGACGGCCGTCACGAAGCGTTGTCCGATCAATTCCACGACGCCGCCATTCGCGCGATCGAAGGCGAACGCCGGGTGCTCGTCACCCACTCGGACCTGGTGCGCGGACCGAGCGATCACCATGTGCGAGCGCTGATCGCTCAGCCCCTGCTGATCGAGGACATCGGCGTGGTCGGCGTGCTGGGAATCGTCACCAGCGAAGACCCGTGGCCGGGAATGCTCGGAGCGGTCACCGAGGTGGCTCGATACGCCTGCAGCCAGATCGAACTCGCCGACCTCGACGCGTCCAGAGCCCTGTTGGATCGCGCCGAAGTGCGTGCCCTCCGCGCGCAGATCAGTCCCCATTTCATCTACAACGCGCTCAACACGGTCGCGTCGTTCGTCCGAACCGACCCGGCGCGGGCCCGAGAACTGATCCTCGAGTTCGCGGACTTCACCCGGTATTCGTTCCGATCTGCGGGTGAGTTCACCCTGCTTGCCGACGAGCTACGCAACATCGATCGTTACCTGACCCTCGAACGCGCGCGATTCGGGGAGGCGCTGAACGTCCGCCTTCAGATAGCACCCGAAGTGCTCAACGTGGTTCTTCCGTTCCTGGCTCTCCAGCCGCTGGTCGAGAACGCGGTTCGTCACGGCATTTCGAGTAAGCCGGAGGGCGGGACCGTGAGCATCGTGGCCGCGGACGAGGGACCTGACTGCATCATCAGCGTCGAGGACGACGGTGTGGGGATGGACCCTGAACTACTGCGTTCCGGCTCACTTGACGCCATCGAGTCGGGATCGGGACGACCCAGCGCACGCGAAGCTGCTCACGTCGGTTTGGCCAACGTCGACGACAGACTTCGTGCCGCGTTCGGCAACGACTACGGACTCGTGGTGGAGACAGCGCCGGGTGCCGGTACGAAGGTCAGCATGCGTGTTCCCAAGTTCAAGCAGGGTATTCACGTCTGATTCTCGCCTTCGATGATCAGGCTGAAACCGTCGTGGGAACATGGACCTGTTGTGAACGAGACTGACACTGATGCCCAGCTGACCGTCCTTGCCGTCGACGACGAGAAACCAGCCCTCGACGAGCTGGCCTTCTTGCTGCGCGCCGAGGACTCGGTGGCGCACGTTCACACGGCATCGGATGCGACGACTGCGTTGCGGATACTGCGCAGTGGAAGCATCGACGCGGTATTTCTCGACATCAACATGCCCGGACTCGACGGTCTCGAACTGGCCGGCATCCTCTCCAATTTCGCGACGCCACCACCCGTGGTGTTCGTGACAGCGCACGACGATCGAGCGGTTGATGCATTCGACCTCGGTGCCGTCGACTACCTACTCAAACCGCTCCGAGAGGAGCGTCTCGCTCAGGCCGTTCAACGGATCGTGGGGTTGGCCGGGCGCACCAAGAGCGAGAACAAGCCCGAATCTGCGTCCACCGACGAGGTGATCCCGGTGGAACTGGGCGGCGTTACGACGCTCGTTCAACGCTCCTCGGTGGAGTGGGTGGAAGCCGACGGGGACTACGCGCGTTTGCACACCGCCGGGAAGTCGCACCTGGTACGCATCCCGATCTCGACACTCGAATCACGCTGGGCCGACGCGGGCTTCTTGCGCGTGCACCGCTCCTACCTGGTGTCTTTGGCGCTGGTCACCGGCATCCGCACAGTAGGCAGCGGATTGGTGGTCTGTCTGCGCCCGCACGGAGACAAGCCTCCCGTCGAACTTCCGGTCAGCCGCAGACACACCCGTGAACTCAAGGATCGACTGGTTCGTGCGCCCAAGCAGAGCTGGTTGTCACGGTGACGTCGCAGTCCGATCCTCCGCAGCGTGAGCGCGTTGTGTTGGCGCAACGTAGTGGCGCACGGATCGTCCGTACGCGGGTGGAGGTGCAGGAACAGACCGAAGTCGGTGACGCCATGATCCGCGGTCTCGTTCGCGCGCAGTTGGGACTGGCGATTCGCCTTGCCGTCGTCGCAGCCGGGCTCCTGTGTGCGGTACCGCTTCTGACGCACCTCTTCCCGACACTGTCGGAGGTCGCAGTCCTGGGCATCCGGTTGCCGTGGCTCGTGATGGGCGGCGCCGTGTATCCCTTGCTGTTGACCACAGGCTGGGTGTTCGTGCGTCGTGCGGAGCGAAACGAGCAGGACTTCAACGACATCGTGGACGACTGAGCGCGGCGCTGTGGGAGGACAACCTATCCCGGTGCTGACGGTGCTCGGCATCGTTGCGGCGGCCGTGGCAACCGTGGCTATCGGAATCTACGGCGTTCGGCTCGCTCGTACCACCTCGGACTTTCTCGTCGCGTCCAGAACCGTCAGCGCGCGGTGGAATGCGACGGCCATCTCCGGTGAGTACCTCTCCGCTGCTTCGTTTCTCGGCGTGGCCGGGCTGGTCGCGAAATACGGCGCCGACGCCCTCTGGTATCCCATCGGATTCACCGCCGGATACCTCGCCCTGCTGCTGTTCGTCGCAGCACCGCTTCGGCGTTCCGGTGCATACACCGTCCCCGATTTCGCCGAATTCCGTCTCGGCTCACCGCGATTGCGCAAGCTCGCAATGCTCGTCGTCGCGATGGTGTGCATCCTGTATCTGATTCCACAGTTCCAAGGCGCGGGACTGACGCTCAACATTCTGCTCGGGGTTCCCAGCTGGATCGGCGGCGTTGCTGTCGGGGTCATCGTCATCGCCAACGTCGTCGGCGGCGGGATGCGCTCGATCACCTTCGTTCAGGCCTTCCAGTACTGGCTGAAACTGACTGCCGTCGCGATTCCCGCTGTGGCACTGACCTTCTACTTCTTCGGCGATCATCACGACGTCGGCGCGTCGATGCCGCCGACGGTCACCACTGCGACGACCGTCGACATCACCACCGACGTCGTCGTCCAGGTATCCGAGCCGGTGACGGTCAGCGGCGGCACAGTCGACGGGCGAGTGGTCGAAGGAACCGTGACACTGGGCCCGGGGGAGCACACCCTCGGTGAAGGCATGTCCATGGTTCTCGACGCGGGAGCCGCGGTTCCCGTCGTCGCCGGAGCGCCCGCGCAGAACTCGGATTGGATCACCCCGGGTTGGGGTTTCGGCGGGCCGCACCCGATGTATCAGGTGTACTCGCTGATGCTCGCGACCTTCCTCGGAACGCTCGGCCTGCCTCACGTTCTCGTCCGGTTCTACACCAACCCCGACGGCCGGGCCGCTCGTCTGACCTCGCTTGCAGTTGTCGGTCTGGTCAGCGTGTTCTACCTGTTTCCGACCCTCCTCGGCGTCTTCGCTCGCCTGTACGTTCCGCAACTTCTGATCACGGGCACCTCCGACGCCGCGGTGTTGCTGCTGCCGGGTTCGGTGTTCTCGGGGTGGGGCGGACAGCTGCTGGCAGCCCTCGTCGCGTCAGGTGCCATTGCCGCCTTCTTGTCGACGTCGTCCGGATTGCTCGTCAGCATCGCGGGCGTCGTCAGTACCGATGTTCTCCGCGGACGAGTTCGAGACTTCCGTATTGCAGCGCTCCTGGCCGGGCTCGTTCCGCTCGTGCTGTCGCTGGCGGTGGTGTCGGTCGACCTCTCGAGAACCGTCGGGTTGGTGTTCGCGGTCGCCGCGTCGACGCTCTGCCCACTGCTCGTGTTGGGTATCTGGTGGCGCGGTCTGACTGCCGTCGGCGCGGGGGCGGGGATGGTGGTCGGTGGATGTGTTGCGGGCACTGCCGCCACTGTCGCCGTCCTGGGTGGTTTGTCGGAGGACGTCCTCGGTGGCTGGCCGGCAGCCATTTTCGCGTTCCCGGCCGCGGTGAGCGTGCCGCTGGCGTTCCTCACGATGATCGTCGTGAGCAAGGTGTCGTCGAAGCAGATACCGGCAGATATTGCGCGAATCTTCACGCGGATGCACGCCCCGGAACGGCTCGGAATGGGCTCCGATCGCGAAGACGATCTCCGCCAACCCTGACTTTCACCGCCCGAACCCTCTGCCGTTGGTCGCGCCTGCCTGACCGTTCGGCGCAGCGCGCGACTGCTCACCGTGTGACTGGCGCCACAGCATCTTCATGTGACTCCGATCTCACTAACGTCTGTGCGTAGTTCACTTCACACGCGAGGCGAGGAGCCGGCAGTGTCCACAGCAGAAATCAGTGAGGGGTCGCCGCAAGAGCGACGCACCCCGGATGCCCAGGCATTCATAGACATGCAAGCGAGTCCCGAATTTCAGGAACTCCGAACGCGTCTGCGCAAGTTCGTTTTCCCCATCACTGCATTCTTCCTGCTCTGGTATGCGGTGTACGTCGTCCTGGCTACCTATGCCCACGACTTCATGGCCACCAAGGTCCTCGGCAACATCAATCTCGGCATCATCCTCGGTCTCGGGCAATTCGTCACGACCTTCGCCATCACCGCGTGGTACGTGAAGTTCGCCGGTCGTGAGCTCGATCCCCGCTCCGCTGCCATCCGTGAAGAACTGGAAGGTCCCGCACAGTGATCACCACACTCGCCGCGTCCGGAACGGACGTAGGAAACCCCGCCTTCAATATCGCGATCTTCCTCGCGTTTGTCGTCGTGACCATGACGCTGGTCATCCGCGCCAGCCGGACCACCAAGAAGGCGTCCGACTTCTACACCGGCGGTGGACAGTTCACCGGCCCGCAGAACGGGTTCGCCATCGCCGGCGACTACCTCTCGGCGGCATCGTTCCTCGGTATCGCAGGTGCGATCGCCGTGTACGGCTACGACGGATTCCTGTACTCCATCGGATTCCTTGTCGCCTGGTTGGTTGCGTTGCTTCTGGTCGCCGAATTGCTCAGGAACACCGGCAGATTCACGATGGCCGACGTCCTGAGCTTCAGGCTCAAGCAGCGTCCGGTGCGCATGGCGGCAGCCCTGTCCACCCTGGCCGTTTCCCTCTTCTACCTTCTTGCCCAGATGGCCGGCGCCGGTGGACTTGTCGCCCTGCTGCTCAACATCGACGGCAAGGTGGGACAGTCGATCGTCGTCGCGATCGTGGGTGTGCTGATGATCGTGTACGTCTTGGTCGGCGGCATGAAGGGCACCACCTACGTACAGATGGTCAAGGCAGTTCTGCTGGTTGCCGGAGCCGGAATCATGTTCGTACTCGTTCTGTGGGCAGTGCGCGGCAACTTCTCTCAGTTGCTCGCCAATGCGCAGGACATGGTCAACAGTTCCACCACCAAGGGTGTGCAGGGACGAGACATCCTCGGACCCGGTGCCAAGTACGGTCTTTCCGGAATGACGAAGCTCGACTTCATCTCTCTCGGAATCGCTTTGGTGCTCGGCACTGCGGGCCTGCCGCACGTGCTGATGCGCTTCTACACGGTGCCCACTGCCAAGGAAGCTCGCCGCTCGGTGACCTGGGCGATCGCGCTCATCGGTGCCTTCTACCTGTTCACGCTGGTTCTCGGTTACGGCGCGGCCAGCATGGTCGGACCGGACAAGATCTTGGCAGCACCCGGTAAAGAGAACGCGGCCGCTCCGTTGCTCGCCTTCGAGCTCGGTGGCACCATCTTCCTCGGCATCATCTCCGCGGTGGCGTTCGCGACCATCCTCGCCGTCGTTGCCGGTCTCGCGATCACTGCTTCGGCGTCGTTCGCTCACGACATCTACGCCAGTGTCATCAAGCGCGGCAACGCAACCGAGGAGCAGCAGGTTCGAGTTTCTCGAATCACCGTCGTGGTCATCGGACTCGTCTCCATCGTTCTCGGCATCATGGCGATGGGGCAGAACATCGCCTTCCTGGTGGCCCTCGCCTTCGCAGTGGCGGCCTCGGCGAACCTACCCACCCTGCTGTACTCGCTGTTCTGGAAGAAGTTCAACACCACCGGTGCGCTCTTCAGCATCTACGGCGGTTTGGTCAGCTGCTTGACGCTGATCGTGTTCTCCCCGGCAGTGTCGGGCAAGCCGTCGTCGATGTTCCCGAACTCCGACTTCGCCTGGTTCCCGCTCTCGAACCCCGGCATCGTCTCGATCCCGCTGGCATTCGTCCTCGGCATCGTCGGTACGTACATCGGACGCAACAAGATCGAAGATCCGGCAAAGCAGGCGGAGATGGAAGTTCGCTCCCTCACCGGCGTCGGCGTCGAAAAGGCTGTCAGCCACTAAGAGGGGCAAAGCCCCGTGCGTCTTTCTGGTACCTCTGGTTACGGAAAAGGCGCACGGGGCTTATTGTTCTGCCATGGCAAAGCTCACAGTGAAAATCGACGTCCCGCTTCCTCCTCAAGAAGTGTGGGACAAGGCCTCCGATCTCAGCGGCTACGAAAACTGGCTCGTGGTTCACGACGGATGGCGCAGTGAACTTCCCGAGCAATTGGGTGTCGGCACCGAGATCAGCTCGGTCGTGACGGTGAAAGGCCTGCGCAACCGTGTTCGGTGGACCATCAAGAAGTACGACGTCCCGAAGGCGATCTCACTCAAGGGAGACGGCAAGGGCGGGGTCAAGCTCGGTCTCGAACTCGACGTGAAGGCAAAGGGCGACGGGTCGGAACTCGCGCTGACAGTCGAGTTGGGCGGCGCGCCGTTGTTCGGCCCGATCGGTTCGAGTGTGGCGCGGGCGCTCAAAGGCGATGTGGAGAAGTCACTGGCCCAGTTTGTCCAGATCTACACCTAGTTTGTGGAGATTTCCACATAGAGCTACTTCACCGCTAACATGAGTTAGGATTCTTTTCGGCGGGATAAACCGGGCATCAGTTGGTTATTGATGCGGGTCCCGCCGGAAAGGATTCGATCAATGTCGTCTCGTCATGGGTACGGCGCACCACCTGCGTCCATGCCTCGATCCGTGCAGGTTCTGATCGGACTCTTGGCGGTAGTTGCAGTCGGTGGAACGGCAGCATTCGCCGTGACGTTCAAAAGCGTCAGCGACAAGGGAGAACTCGGTGCGGGCGCCGCTGCAGCTGCGACGGCAACCAACTGTGACAACCCGGAAACCGTGACCGTGGCGGCCGATCCGTCGATCGCCTCGGGACTCGAAGCTGTCGCCGCTGCCATCCCCGCCGCGGATCTCGGATGCAGCTCGCTCAGCGTGACGCCGCAAGATCCCGTGCTCACCGTCGCGGCGATCGCCGACGGTACGGCGCCCGCACTGTGGATCCCTGATTCGAGCGAATGGCTGGACAAGGTTTCGGCGAGCGGGCAGGAGATTCGCCGGATCAGTAACTCGGTCGCCTCCACCCCGGTTGTCGCCGTCTCTGCGCCGGGTACCGAGGCACCCGGCGCATGGACGGATGTCCTCGGCGCTCCATCGCTGCACATCGGCGATCCCCTGACCAGTGCCGTCTCCAGCGCGCCGATCGTGGCGGCCTTTGCCGAGACCCAGTCGCGGGGCGGGGACCTCACATCCATTTCGGCAGCCCTGGTGCCGGTGGCACAAGCGCAGTACGGAAATCTGAAGGAAACCGGTTCGACCGGGCGCATCCAAACCGTGGACGCGTCCGGCGGAACCGCGGTGACTACCGAGCAGACCTTCGAGGCTTATCTCGCCGCACATGCGGACAGTCGACTCACCGCGTCGGTACCGTCGTCCGGTTCGGTCTTCATGGACTACCCGATGGCAAGTGTGGGTGCAGACTCGTCGGCTGCGGACGACGCCGGCAAACTGCTGGCGGCAGCGCTGGCATCGGACACCGGGCGCTCCGTACTTGCCGGCCTCGGGTTCCGCGGCGCGGATCAGGCCCCACCGGTAGCCGGTGGAGTGGGAAAGGTTGGCTCGCTGGTGCCGTCCGATCCGTCTGTGGTCACCAAAGCGCTTGCGCGGTACGAGATTCTGTCCAGGCCTTCCCGCGCGCTGGCAGTTGTCGACGTCTCGGGGTCCATGGACTACATGCAGGACGGGGTCACTCGAATGGCCGCGACGGCGCAGGCCGGTGACATCGCGATCCGAATGTTTCCTGCCAACGCACAATTGGGTCTCTGGGCGTTCTCCGTAGACCTCGGTGACGGGACGGACTACCGCGAACTCGAACCTGTCGCCCGTATGGATGCAACTGAAGGTGGCACGGATCATCGGAGCAAACTGCTGTCTCGGATCGACAACCTCTCTTCGATCGTCGGCGGCGGAACAGGTTTGTACGACAGCGTTCTCGCCGCGTATCGGTCCATGCAACAGTCCTACGATCCGGCCTCGATCAATTCGGTGATTCTGCTTACCGACGGTGCCAACGACGATCCGTCGGGTATCGCCCTGCAGGAACTTCTCGACACCCTGACTCGCGAGCAGGACCCGACGCGGCCGGTACCGATCATCACCATCGGTGTCACCGATGATGCCGATACCGATGTGCTCGAGCAGATTTCGACTCTCACCGGCGGTAACAGTCACTTCGCTCCGACACCGGCAGACATCCCGAAGGTCTTCGTCGGCGCGATCAGTGGGCGCGCCGGCTGAACTACTCGAGAACGGGTGCGTCGGCGCTGTCGGTGATCCATTCGGTTGCGAGCTTCTCGAGGGTTCCGTCGGCGTAGAGCGCATCGACTGCCGCGGAGACGCACTCGGTCAGCGGACTGTTCTTCTCGAGCACCAAACCGAAGAATTCGGTGACTGCGTTGGGCCGCGGAAACTGACCCACGATGACCGACCCGGGCAGTTCGTTCTCGGTGATGTGGAATCCGGTCGGGATGTCGACGACCAATGCGTCGATCTTGCCCGCGGCCAGCGCAGCTTTCGCGTCGTCCGTGGTCGCGAACTCGCGTGGCGCAGTGGTCGGAACAATCGTGTCGGTGATCGCCGCGAGGCTGGTGGAACCGGTCTGAGCGCCCAAACGGTAGCCGGCCAGATCCGCAAGATTCTTTGCACCGGCGGCCTTGCTTCCGCGTGAGGCGATCACCGACTGCGCCACTGCGTAATACGGCGAGCTGAAGTCGACGTTCGCGCGGCGATCCCCGGAAATCGTGAACTGATTGACGTCGAAGTCGAAATCCTTGGGGCCTGGTTTCAATGCGTCGTTGAAGGCGACAGTGGTGAAGCGAACCTGGTCGGTGTTGTACCCGAGCTTGTCGACGACCGCCCGGGCCACCGCACCCTCGAGGCCTTTGCCGTTCGACGGATCGTTGTCGACGAACCACGGCGCGTACGCCGGTGAGTCAGTGGCGATGGTCAGGACACCGTCTTCGAGGGTGGTCCCGCTCTGGGGTCCGCACTTGTCCACTGCGGTGGTCGAGGGAAGTTTGGTGAACGCCTCGGGAACCGTGGTGGTGGTATCTGCTGCCGCAGGTGCCTCCGGCTGCGACGAACACGAGCCCAACAAGATCGAGGAAGCGAAGATCGCGGTCACGGCAACTGCGCGTCGTGTCATAGGCACTAGGCCATCTTGCCTGTTTGTCCGGTCTGGACGTGACGGGGGTCTCGTGTGAGCGGAGTTCACGCAGCTGAGCGTCGCAGTGCAAGGCGCTCCGACGGTGTCGTCCCACCCCAGACTCCGTGCGGTTCAGCGGTCTCGAGTGCAAAGGTCAGGCAGTCCCGAATGACCGGGCAGCGGAAGCACACCTGCTTCGCGGAACTCTCCCGTGCAGCCCGATTGCGTCCGCGCTCTTCACCCGGCGAATAGAACACCGCCGGGTCCACTGTTTTACAGGTGGCGAACATCCGCCAGTTGTTGTCCACCAACGGCTCCACGGAACTGCGAACTGTCATCGTGGTCTCCTCTCCCATCGAGAATCCAGTCTTGCCCGTGGCCTGGCACAGCGGCAGGTTTCCGATCCATCAGATTTCTACTGCCAGACGCAGCGCTATCCAGACACAGCGCTATCCAGCACAATGAGGAAATGGCAACGACGGATCGGGGTCAGATCACTCTCGACGGCACAACCGTGTCCGTGACCAATCTGGGCAAGATCCTCTACCCCGAGAGCGGCACCACGAAGGCCGAAGTCATCGACTACTACACCCGTATCGCCGCAGTCATGCTTCCGCATGTCGTCGGTAGACCTGGTACTCGTAAGCGTTGGCCCAACGGTGTGGACGGTCAGTCCTTCTTCGAGAAGAACCTGGCGTCGTCTGCCCCGCAGTGGCTCACGCGTGCGTCGCTGCAACATTCTGATCGCGTCGTCACTTACCCGATTTTCGATTCCGTTGCATCCCTGGCGTGGCTGGGGCAACAGGCGGCACTCGAATTACACGTTCCCCAATGGCGATTCGACGGTTCCGAGCGTGGTCCGGCGACACGACTGGTATTCGATCTCGACCCGGGCGAAGGCGTCGGATTGGCCGAGTGCGCCGAGGTGGCGAGGTCGATTCGAGATCTGGTCGCAACTCTGGGGTGGACGGCCTATCCGGTAACCAGTGGTAGCAAGGGAATCCACCTCTACGTACCACTGGATCGAGCCTTGGACGGCAGTGGTGCGTCGACTGTCGCCAAGCAGATCGCCACCGGGCTCGAGAAGCTTCACCCGGATCTCGTCACCGCGACGATGGCGCGAAATGTCCGGGCAGGCAAGATCTTCGTTGACTGGAGTCAGAACAACGCAGCCAAGACCACCATTGCGCCGTATTCGATGCGCGGTCGCGATCAACCCTATGTTGCCGCGCCGCGCAGTTGGGACGAACTCGACGATCCGAAACTGCGCCACCTGCTGTTCGACGAGGTTCTGGAGCGCGTCGAATCCGACGGTGATCTGCTGGGCGATCTGGATCCGCCGGTCTCGGCGGCTGTAGCCGATACGTTGACGCACTACCGCAACAAGAGGTCGGCCGACCGGACTCCGGAGCCGATCCCTGCTGCAGTGGACAAGGAGACAGCGGGCAATACCTTTGTGATTCAAGAACATCACGCCAGACGATTGCATTACGACGTTCGTCTCGAGCGGGATGGTGTGCTTGTGTCCTGGGCAGTCCCGAAGGGTGTGCCGACCAGTGCCGGAGAAAATCGGTTGGCCGTGCACACCGAGGATCATCCGCTCGAATACGCCACATTCTCGGGCACGATTCCGAAGGGGGAGTACGGCGGCGGTTCGATGACGATCTGGGATTCCGGGACGTACGAGACCGAGAAGTGGCGTGAAGACGAGGTGATCGTGCGCTTGAGTGGGGAGCGGGTGCAGGGACGCTTCGCGCTGATCCGGACAAAGGGTGATCAGTGGTTGATGCATCTGATGAAGGATCAGAACGCGAGTTTCGGAACGGAGTTTCCCAAGAATCTCGAGCCGATGCTTGCCACCGCTGGAACGCTCGAAGGTCTCGACCCGCAGGAGTGGGCCTTCGAAGGAAAGTGGGACGGGATTCGAGTGATTCTCGAATATCGTTCGGGCACAATGTCGCTTCGCAGTCGCGCGGGTAACGACAAGACCCGGGACTATCCAGCCCTTGCCGGGTTGGCCGAGGTGCTGGACGGTCATGACGTGGTTCTCGACGGTGAGGTGGTGGCGTACAACGACGCGGGAGTTACAGATTTCGGCCTCCTCCAGCGAGGTGGGGAACCGGTGTTCCTGGCCTTCGATCTTCTGTACCTCGACGGAGTGTCTTTGCTGCGGAAGTCCTATTCGGATCGCCGCACCGTGTTGAATGCGTTGGCGGGCAAGGTCGGTGAGCTCGAGGTACCACCGCAGATCGAGGGCACGGCGGAGAACGCCTTGGAGGTGAGTACCGATGCCGGGTGGGAAGGGATTGTCGCCAAACGTCGTGCATCGGTCTACCTTCCAGGGCGGCGGGGGTCGAGTTGGATCAAGGTGAAGAACTGGCGCACCCAAGAGGTGGTGATCGGTGGGTGGCGCACCGGGCAGGGCAATCGAGCGCAGGGGATCGGGGCGCTGCTCATGGGAATTCCGGGCGAGGATGGATTGACCTACGTGGGGCGCGTCGGTACCGGCTTCAGTGATCGTGATTTGGAGTCACTGCTTGCGGTGCTGGAACCGTTGCGTCAGAAGGAAAGTCCGTTCGAGGAGGAACTTCCAGCAGACGACCGCAAGGGTGCGGTGTGGGTGAGGCCTGAACTCGTCGGTGAGGCGCGGTTCATGGATTGGACGGCGACCGGACGCCTTCGCCACCCGAGTTGGCGGGGTCTGCGGGAGGACAAGAAGCCGGGCGACGTGGTGCGGGAAACAAGGCAATAACGGCCAACGCGCCGAGGAACGCTGCTGCGGCACAGATCTGGATTCCCATGCACATCGCCGAAGTGTAAGCCTGATTCGCTGCTTCGGCCACAATGCTCACCGGGGGAGCGTCGGCGTGGATCTGCGCCAGATCGACTGTGGAAGTGCCGACTCCGGGTTCGAAGCGGGACCGGAAAACCGTTGCTACGACTGTCCCGACGACGGCGACGCCCAGAACTCCACCCAATTCCCTTACGACACTGTTGATCGAACTTGCCATCGCAGCCTGCTGGGGCGCAACCGACGACATCGACGCAGTTGTTGCCGGAGCCATGACCAGCCCCATCCCGGCGCCAACCAGTGCCATGATCGCAGCCAGGACCCCGAACGGTGCGTACCTACCCGCGGCGATCGACAAGACCAACAGTCCCACGGACATGACCGCGAGGCCGCCCGCGATCGAACTGCGCACCCCGAGTCGGCCAACCACACGATCGCTGCTGGAGGCGACAGCCGCCATCACCAGTGCAAACGGAACTGCACCGACGCCGGCAACCAATGGACCGTAACCGCGAACGAATTGGAGGTATTGCGTGTACGTGAAGAGAACACCGAACAAGGCGAAGAACGTTGCGGCCAAGATGGCATTGGAGATGCTGAACACTCGGCTGGTGAAGATGCGCACGTCTGTCATCGGCGCCGGGGCCCGCAGCTCCCACCATACGAACCCGGCGAGAAGTGCTGTTGTGCTGACGATCTCCAGCACCGTGATGGGCGACGACCATCCGCGAAGGCTTGCTTGGGTGAGGGCATCCACGATCAAAGCCAGTCCGCCGGCGGACAACAGGAGTCCGGGGATGTCGAAGGAACCCTTGACCATTCCTCCTGCTGAGGGCACAAGAGAAACCGTCGCGGCTATCACAACGGCGACCAGTGGGACGTTTATCCAGAAGACGCTTCCCCAACTGAAATGTTCGAGAAGTACGCCACCGGCCACGGGGCCGATCGCGATTCCCAGTCCGGCGGTTGCAGACCAGATTCCTATCGCCCGGCCTCTCTCGTGCGGGGCGAACATCGAGACGACAAGTGACAGCGTCGCCGGCATGACCAGTGCGGCGGCTGCCCCCATCACTGTTCTCCAGCCGATCAGCTGCAACGACGTGTGAGAGAGGGCAGCGAAGGCTGACCCGAGAGCGAACAAGGTGAGGCCGGTCAGAAGTATCCGACGGTGACCGAATCTCGCGCCGAGTCCACCTGCCGTGATGAGCAAGGCGGCGAACGCCAATGTGTATGCGTTGGTGATCCATTGCAGGTCGACGGTGGTCGCCCGCAGTTCGCGGGCAAGGGTCGGGATAGCGGTGTTGAGGATGGTGTTGTCGATCGTGACTACGACGAGGGATGTGCAGAGGGCGCCCAGTGCTGCCCATCGTCGCCGGTCAGTGGGTTCGAGGGAATTCATCATGTCCTTACGAATGTAACCTTACGAATGTTTAGTGATGAGAACGTACCCCCTCGCCTTACATGTGTAAAGTTTGTCGGGTGAGTGATGTTTCCGAAGATGCCGATGAAACTGGGACGAGTGGTTCTCGGAGTACTCGCGCCCGAAATCCGAGAGGAAGCGGCGCACGGCTCCGCGGAGAGATCGTCGCCGCAGCGGCGACGCTCATCGCCCGCACCGGATCGGATCAGGCGGTGACGCTCCGATCAGTCGCTCGCGAAGTCGGGATATCCGCACCATCTATCTACGGACACTTTTCCGATCGCGATGCCATTGTCGAAGCGGTGGTCTCCGAATCGCTGGAGCAGTTGCATCTCGCCGTGGCCGACGCCGTTTCCGCGCACCCCGACCCGGTCGAGGGTCTGTATGCCGGGTGCTCGGCATACGTCGAGTTCGGCATTTCCGAGCCCGCTCGGTATCGGGTCTTGTTCGGGTGGTCCAGGCCGAAAGGTCAGTCACCACAATCGGATACGCGAGGACTGGCCGCCTTCAACACGCTGGTGACCAACCTCGACGCGTGCGTCGCCGCTGGGAGGTCGGCCAGCACAGACACTTTTGTCGATGCGGTATCGATCTGGACTTCGCTGCACGGACAGGTGATGTTGCGGGCCGATCTCCCGGAATTCCCGTGGCCGTCGACCGACACCGTCGGTGAGATGGTGAGGAGCCTTGCGCGGCTTGTGAACTGACACCTCAACCGTTTGCTGATCGGCAACCAGGCGAGGTCTGATCCAGCATCGTGAGATAGGCATCGAGCTGAGCCGCGCCGGCGAGAAGGTTGCGACTGCGTGTGGCCAGCCGGTCTTGCCAGGATTGGAGGAACGCTGCCAATGAGTCCGCTCCGCCGGCCTCGCGCAGCGAATCGAGAAACTGGGCGACTTGCGACAGTCGGTAGCCGCCGCGCCGCAGCTGCCGCGCGATCTCGGCGTCGCGCACACACTCCGGACCGTATTCGCGATAACCCGTTGCTCGTTCGCGCTCGGGGTGCAGGATGCCGTGCTCTTCCCACGTGCGCAGTGTCGCCGGATGAACGCCGAGACGGCGCGCAAGCTCACCGACCGTCAGCGCTGGACCGTGGACCAGTGCCGGTGCCATGGTGGACAGAGTCCCCAGCGTTGCGGCTACCTCGGTGCGAGTTCCTCGCTCGGCGAGCAGTGTCACGTGTGCACTGTCGATCAGGCGGTAGGCGGACTCGGTGTCGCCCTGGTTGGTCGCACGCATGATTTCCGTGGCCCGCTGGTGGCCGTGACCGCCGCGCAATGCGAGGAAAGTTCGCAGGGCCTGCGCGTGCACTGGGGTGTATCGCCGGTAGCCGGAGTTGCTGCGCTCGGTCGGAGGAAGGACGCCGGCGTCGTCGTAATTGCGGATCGCCTGTGCGGACAACCCGTGTTCACGGGCAAGGTCGATGGGCCGCACTGATCACCTCCGATTGAGGCTTTTCGCGGTATGCCCCAGGTAATTGTTGTAAAAGTTTCACTCGAATCTTCAACGATACTGTCGAAGGCAGTCCACCTTCGAAAGGGATGATCATGTCCACTGCCCCAGCGCTGAGTGAGTTCGGCCGCCAACTCGAAGACGCGGCAAGTCTTGGTCGTGCCGTCGACGAACTGCTCGCAGCGCGAAGCGAGGTGCCGGCTCTGCTGGCTCTCGGCGAGCCGACTCATGGGATCAAGGCTTTTCCGTTGCTGCGCAACGAACTTCTCGGCCAACTGGTCGAACGAGGATATCGGTCGATCGTGCTCGAAACAGATGCCTTTGCGGCATTGCTTGTCGACGGCTACGTGAACGGGGGAGAGGCGGACATCGAGAAGGTGCTCGCCACAGGCTTCAGCCACGGATTCGGCGCGGTACCGGGAAACCGCGAACTCGTCGAATGGCTACGCGAGTACAACGACGGCCGCGCTCCGGCTGACCGAGTTCGCTTCTACGGCTTCGACGCTCCGGTGGAGTACTCCGGTGCACCGAGCCCGCGCCGCGCACTGTCTGCGGCAGGTGACTTCCTGCCCGCCGCGTTGCGGCCGCAATCTCTCGACGACGCCGACCTTTTACTGGGTCAGGACGCCGACTGGACCAACCCGGCGGCGATGTTCGATCCGGCTGCGTCCGTCGGCAACTCCGATCATGCTCGCGCTCTGCGCATCATTGCGGACGACCTCGGCAGCGTCCTGCGGCGCGCCGCACCAGTGCTGCGACCCGCCGACCCGGCCGGGTACGACCTGGCCCTTGCACATTCACGCACCGCTCTGGGGCTCTTGCGCTATCACTCCGCGATGGCGAGTTCCGCTCCTGATCGCATCGGAACACTGCTCAGTCTGCGTGCCGAGATGATGGCCGAGAACCTGCTGGCGGTCGTCGCCCAGGAGCAGCGACGCGGGCCGAGCCTGCTGTTCGCACACAATGCCCATCTCTTGCGAGTGCCGTCCGACATGCCGGTCAACGGCGACGTGGTCAGTTGGGGGAGCGCCGGCTCACTTGTCGGACTTGTCCTCGGGGAGCGTTACGTATTTTTGGCAACCGACGCCAACCCCGACAGTGATCCGGGCACTCTGCAGGGAGCGTTGGCCGATGCGACCGGTCGGCGTGCCCTGTTCTCGACTCCGGCCCTGCTAGCCGCGCTCGGCCCGTCGATCACCGCGGGAGAAGCGATCCTGCCAGGGCATCTGCCGCTGAAACCTTCGGAGTTGGACGGCGCCGACGCGGTCATCTTCGTCGCGGATACCGACGGGCAGCGTCATCAGTACTGGTAACAGCGTCAGGGGCAGAGCGCGTGCGAGAGTATCGCGACGGTGTCCGGTTGGTCCTTCGGCGTCGACGTCAGCGTCACGGTGAACGCACGATCCGGCGTCGCACCGGACAGCGTGTAGTACCCGTAGATCCCGCCACTGTGGCCGGTATAGGTGACGCCGCAGGGAAGTTCGGTGGCGCCGACGCCCATCCCGTACCCGAGCCCCTCGGCTTCGGTGGCGCCGACCTGAGGGGTGGTCATCTCGGCAAGCTGCTCGGCCGGCACCACCTGCCCGTCGAGTAGCGCACGCCAGAAGGCGTTCAGGTCTGTGCCCGTCGAGACCATCGCTCCGGCAGACCAGGGGATCGACGGTTCCGTGCGGGAAACATCGGTCAGGCCACCATCGAGATCCTGATAGCCCGTCAGGTGATCGCCCCTGATGTCGCGCTCACCGGCCGCCGGGAGGTACGTGTCTTCCAGGTCCAGCGGGTCGAGTATCCGAGACTGAAGTTCGTCGGCGTAGCTGCGGCCGGTCACCGATTCGACGAGCATTCCGAGAACGATGTAGTTGGTGTTGGTGTAGACGAACGACGTTCCGGGGACGAATTGCGCCGGTTTGCCGAGGGCGATGGCGACCGCGGCGGACGGCGTCAGCGTTCGGTCCTCGTTTGCGGCAATCCATTCGTCGGCGCCGGGTTCTCCGGCGAACTCGGGTAGGCCGCTGCGATGTTGCAACAGTTGCCGCACGGTGATTGCGCTACCGTCTGTGCCACTGCCGTCCATGTCACTGCCGTCCATGTCACTGCCGTGCAGTAGGCCCGGGAGGTACTGCTCGATCGGTGCGTCGAGGTCGACCTTGCCTTCGGCCACCAACTGCAGGACGAGTGAAGCGGTGAATGTCTTTGTCACACTTCCGATCCGGACCCGATCATTCTTGCCGATCGAATCGCCGTTGGTCCGATTGGGTACGCCGCTGGTCATGACAGCCGTCGTGGTGCCGTCGTCGAGTGTTGCGATCGACCCGACGACACCCGACCTGGTGAGTCCGTCGAGATCCGATTGAATCTCCACTGCGCGCTGGAGCGTCGAGCAACCGATCAGCGCCGTGGTGGCTCCGATGATGACCGCGGCGACAAGGAGGTATGAGCGCATGATTTCGAATCTAGGGATCCGCCGGCTCCGACGGATCCAGGAAATCCCCGATCATTCCCTGATCTTTGCCAGGCCGGGACGTAAGGCCTGTTTGTCGAAAACCGACAAATGGGATCAATGATTCCTGTCCGAACACCACGTCTACGCCGTTAACATCCGAACGAAGTGTTTGTTTTCACGTGTCTTACCAGTTCACGGCTATCGAGGTGCGCTGCCGCGCGCCGAAACGACTCCCACGAAGGACGGATGCATGAAGAAGTCGACACTCCGCACGGGAACGGTCGCTGCTCTGCTGACCGGAAGCGTCCTGTTGCTCTCCGCTGCCCCCGCCTCGGCCGACCCGGGAAGCCTCGGTAGCGGTGGCAGTAGCGGGAGCTCCGGCAGCCTGGGAAGCGCAGGAAGCATCAGCAGCGGATCAGCCGCCCTCCCCATTCCGAGTCCGGCAGGCCTGATCGCGCTGGCAGCAGCGAGCACTCAGACCGGAAAGCCCTACCAATGGGGCGGAGTCGGGCCGAACTCGTGGGACTGCTCCGGGCTGGTGCAATGGGCGTTTCGGCAGGCCGGAGTGAATCTGCCACGGACCAGCCAACAGCAGGCCAACGTCGGACAGCCGGTTCCTCGGTGGGCCCTCGCGCCCGGCGACGTCATCACCTTCTACCCCGGTGCGACGCACGTCGGCATCTACGCCGGATTCGGAATGGTGTTCAACGCCTACGGAGTTGGTGTTCCGACCGGACTGACGCCGCTGGCGGATCTGCCGATCAACAACATCCGCAGGTTCTAGAACCTGCACAGAACCTTCACAAGTCCTCCCAGGTTCATCCACGAGGGCCGAATACAGTCAGTTCCATGAGTCAGCGAAGAGTGCTCGTGGTCGACGACGAGGTCAGTATCTGCGAGTCCATCGCAGCGAGGCTGCGTGCCGAGGGCTACGACGTCGAGTTGGCATTCGACGGCCCCAGCGCTGTGACCCGCTGCGAGCAGATGGATGCCGACCTAGTGGTGCTCGACGTGATGATGCCGGGATTCGACGGCCTCGAAGTTTGCCGCCGCATCCAGGCCGTGCGCCCGGTGCCCGTGCTGATGTTGACCGCTCGTGCCGATGAAACCGACATGCTGATCGGTCTCGGCGTCGGGGCCGACGATTATCTGAGCAAGCCGTTCAGCATGCGTGTCCTCGTCGCCCGTGTTCAGGCATTGCTTCGGCGCGCTGATCGTGCGGAGCACGCTGCTCGCCCGGTGGCCGACTTGCTCGAGTTCGGCGACGTCGTGAATCGACCTGACCGAACGTCGAGTGCGTCGTGATACGCAGGAAGTCCACCTGACTCGCACCGAATTCGATCTCATCGCCTACCTGGCGGAGCGGCCGCGAGCGGCGATCCCGCGGGAGTCGCTGCTCGAGGAGATCTGGGGCTGGGGTGAGGGAGCGGGTAGTCGGACCGTCGACAGCCACGTCAAGGCTCTACGACGCAAGCTCGGACCTTCCGTGATCCGGACCGTTCACGGCGTCGGGTACGCCTGGGACGTGCCGCGATGAGCGGCGTCGACCGACTCTTTGCACGGTGGCCGCGGCCGCTGGACCCGATGCGATCGTTCAAAGTGAAGGTCGGCCTCCTGGTTGTCGCAGCGCTGTTGTTCGCCGCGGGCGGTTTCTGGCTGACGTCGCAACAACCGTTTCGTTTTGCTCTCCTGACGGCGTTGGTTGTCGCTCTCGGAGTTACACAAGTGCTCGCACACGGAATGACGTCACCGCTTCGCGAGATGACGGCCGCGGCGAAGGCGATGGCGCGCGGCGATTATTCGCGGCGGGTGCGAGCGACTTCCCGCGACGAGGTAGGCGAACTCGCCCATGCGTTCAATCGGATGGCCGAGGACCTCGGGGCCGACGACCGGTACCGCCGCGAGTTGATCGGCAACGTCTCCCACGAATTACGGACGCCCATCACCGCTTTGCAAGCCATGCTCGAAAACGTTGTCGACGGTGTCGAAGAACCGGATCCGGCGATGATGAAATCGGCGTTGCGGCAGACGGAACGACTGGGAGCGCTGGTGGCCGACCTTCTCGACCTCTCGAAACTCGAGGGCGGCGCTATGCCGTTGAAGCGCCGCCGTTTCGAGGTCGAGCCGTTCCTACGTGAGCTGTCGAGTGTGAGTGCGGGCGACATCGAGATAGACGTCAAGCCTCCGAAATTGTCCGTGGTAGCCGATCCGGATCGCCTCCATCAGGTGGTGACCAACCTGGTGGACAACGCGGTTCAGCACGGGAACGTCGACACGAAAGTTGTCATCCGAGTACGTACCGGCAGTGCAGGGGAGTTGGTGCTCGATGTCCACGACGACGGCCCCGGCATCGAGCCACAAGCCCGTGAGCGAGTGTTCGACCGCTTCATCCGCGGCGGATCGACCGACGGGGGTACCGGGCTCGGCCTCGCGATCGCGAAGTGGGCGGTCGAATTACATGACGGCAGGATCGCCGTCGTCGATGCCCAGTCGGGCTGCTGCATTCGAGTAGTGCTGCCGCAGAGCTGAATCAAAGTTTCCAACGAGATCGAGAGATCTCGCGATGGCGCATGCCTTCATCAGGCATTCGCCCGTAGTTCCGAACCCGAAATTTGAACCCGAAACATGGGAGATCACATGAGCGCTCCAATAGTCATTCCGCCGAAAGCGCCGATACCGGTTGCAAAACCCAAGCGACCCAGCCGGTTCTGGCGTCCCGATCGCACGTCGATGGCCACCCGCTCGATGCTCGTCGGCGCGAGCGGCGTTGGGGCGCTGGCGGCCCTGATCCTCGATCCAGGTTTCGTGAGTATCGCGTACGTCATCGTCGGTGTCGGCGTGGTGATCGTGTTCGGGATTCTGACGCCGCCGCGGATGTCTGCGACGCAGTGGGCCGCCGCGATGGGGATGCTCGCACTTCTGGGCGTTGCCGCCGTTCGCGGTGCGGAGTGGTTGGTGTTCCTCTGCGTCGTAGCTGCGTGGGTTCTGTTCACGTGGACTCTGATCGGCGGGCGGACGTGGACCGGAATACTTCTGGGAATGTTCGCTCCCTGGCGGGCACCCCACCGTACGGTCAACTTCGTTCGTCGTCGAAAACTTGCTACCCGCTCTGCTCCGCGGGTGCCGGCGGCGCGAGTTGTCGTCGTGAGCGCAGTGTCGATTCTTCTCCTGCTGATTTTCGGATCTTTGTTCGTGAGTGCGGATCCGGAGTTCGCGAAGATCTTCGGCGGCTTCGCTCCTGCCATCTCGGTGTCGAACCCGGGGGCACGGATCTTTGCCGGCGTGGTGATGGCGTTCGGCACGCTGGTTGCGGTGTACCTGCGTCGCAGAACGCCGACGGTGGACGCGTTTGCACCTGCGCCGGCGACGCCGTTGCCGATGTGGGAGTGGGCGGTCCCGCTCGGAGTGCTCAACGTGCTGTTCCTCGGTTTTGTTGCAGTACAGACGAAGACGCTGTTCGGGGGAGACGAGCACGTACAGGTGACCGATGGACTGACCTACGCGGACTACGCGCGTGAGGGTTTCTGGCAGCTCATGGCGGTTACCGTGCTGACGCTGCTCGTCATCGCCGTCGCAGTGCGGTACATCGACCGCCGCGACGCTGGATCGAGGCGTCTTGCCCGCGGACTGCTGGGTGCCCTGTGTGTCTTCAGCCTGGTGATCGTAGCGTCCGCTGTGCACCGGATGTGGTTGTACGAGAATCAGTACGGTTTCACGGTGCTCCGGGTCAGCGTCTTCGCGACAGAGTTGCTTCTTGGCTTCGTGTTCGTGTTGTTGCTCGTCGCAGGTATTCGGATGTCCGGGAAGTGGCTGCCCACAGCTGTTCTCGCCACTTCGGCCGTCGCGCTGCTTGCCTTCGCGGTGTTCAACCCCGATGCGTACATCGCGCAAAAGAACGTGGAGCGGTTCGAGGGCGGCAAGAGCATTGACGTTTCCTACTTGCACGGGCTCTCCGTCGACGCGGTACCTGCCTTGGATCGTCTACCGGAACCGCAGCGTTCATGTGCCTTGAGCAGATATCGATTCGGAGTGCCGGGTACCACTGCGCCCTGGGAGTTCAACGCAGCGCGTGAGAAGGCGCGCGACATCCTGGAAGCTCGCCCGGTCGGGCCGTGCCTGCAGATGTACACGGTCGGATAGACGCAGGGCGATTGTGCAGGCGCACGGCAGGTATCGCGCGCGGCTGCACAATCGGCGAGCGTCGCCTGTTCGATCAGTGCACGGCGAGTGAGATTTTCTCTCGTTCCTCCGCGGACACCACGTCGCGGGTGGAGCGTAAGTCGATCGTCACGCTGCTGAGTTTGCCGCCGTAGCGGAACGTGCCCTTGTCCGCGAACTCTTCCGCGACCGGGCTTCCCCGGTTGATGCCGACGTCGAGCTGTTCGTTCATGCTGAAGATCGCCCGAGTGGTCTTCTCGATCCGGCCCTCGGAGACCACCTCGCCGTCGACGCTCAGGGTGGCGGTTCCACCCTTGCCGATTCCGCCGCCGTCGTACTCGAAGTGGACGGACACCTCGCGCGCATCGGGTGCCAGCGGGTTGCGCCCACGCACGAAGGTCCGACCACCGCCGCTGAAGTTGTAGCAGTAGACGGGGACGGAATCGAGTATGTACAAAGCGAATCCGCCGAACCGGCCACCGAGGCTGACCAGCATGCCGTCGGCGACGCTACCCAGACTCGCGGTCAGCGTGTACGAGCGGTTGAAGAACGTCGGCGCGGCTTTCTCGACCAGACCGTTCATGTGTGGGTACAGCGTGAGGGTCTTGCGGCCCATCATCGGATGCGGGGGTCGTGATTCCGCGGTGGCGTGGCGACCGACCGTTCTGTCGTCCAGCGGCAACACCTGATATTTGGCCGCCTCGACGAGGAACTTTTCCTTGAGCCGGGCCAGGATCTCGGGATGCTCGTCCGCGAGATCGCGGGCCTGCGACCAGTCGACCGAGGTGTCGTACAGCTCCCAGCGGTCTTCGCTCATCGGTGTGAGCTCGAGGCCGTGAGTGGCCATCAGCCAGGGTGCGCGGTGGGCCGTGACTGCGGTCCAACCGTGATCGTAGATTCCGCGGTTGCCGAAGATCTCGAAATACTGTGTGGTGTGGCGCTCTTCGGCGTCGGGCTCGGCGAAGGTGTAGTTCATCGCCACGCCTTCCATCGGTTTCTGGGCGACCCCGTCGACGCTGGTCGGTGCCGGAATGCCGGCAGCTTCCAGGATTGTCGGCGTGATGTCGACGCAGTGATGCCACTGCTCCCTGATTCCTGGCTTGTCGATCCCCTTGGGCCAGTGGGCGATCAGACCGTTTCGGGTACCGCCGTAGTGGGACGCAACCTGCTTGGCCCACTGGTACGGGGTGTCGAGAGCCAGAGCCCACGACGCCGGATAGTGCGGGTAGCTGGTTTCGGTCCCCAATTCGTCGTAGCGCGCCAGTACGTCGGATGTCGCACTCTTGTAACCGTTGAGGCCGGCGAGGTAGTTGAACGAGCCCTCCATGCCGCCCTCGGCGGAGGCGCCGTTGTCACCCATCATGTAGAGCACCAGAGTGTTGTCGAGTACACCCATTTCCTGCAACCGGTCGACGAGCCTGCCTACCTCGTCGTCGGTGTGCTCGAGAAATGCCGCGTACAACTCCATCAAACGGGCCGAGACCTTCTTCTGGTCGTCGTCGAGTTCGTCCCAGTGTGGGAGCCCCGGAGCCCACGGGGCCAACTCGGTGTCAGGAGCGACGACGCCCAGTTCCTTCTGCTTGTGGAGGGTGATCTCACGTTGGCGATCCCACCCGTGATCGAATTCGCCGACGTACTTGTCCAGGTAGCGGTCCGGGACCTGAAGTGGAGCGTGGCACGCGCCGAAGGGGAGGTAGCAGAACCACGGCTTGTCCGGGTCCATCGTGTTGACGCCCTCGACCCATTCGATCGCGTGGTCGACGAGATCTTCGGACAGGTGGTAACCCTCCTGTGGCGTCTTGGGTAAGTCGACCATCGTGAAGTCCTCGTAGAGAACCGGGGTGAACTGATCGGACTCGGCACCGAGAAAACCGTAGAATTTGTCGAAACCCTCACGGACCGGCCACCGATCGAACGGCCCGGCAGCGGTGGTCTCCCACGTCGGGGTCTGGTGCATCTTGCCGAAAGCGCCCGTCGCATAGCCGTTTCCCTGCAGGACGCGTGCGACCGTGGCGGCAGAGGCGGGGCGGGTCCCGTTGTATCCCGGTGCCGCGTTGGCCATTTCGGAGATGACACCCATACCGACACTGTGGTGGTTGCGCCCGGTCAGTGTGGCGGCACGCGTCGGCGAGCACAGAGCCGTGGTGTGGAATCGGCTGTATTTCACGCCGGTTTCGGCCAAACGCTCGGCGGTGGGGGTGCGGCACGGGCCACCGAACGCGGAGGGTGCGCCGAATCCGACGTCGTCGATCATGATCAGCAGCACGTTCGGGGCCCCGACCGGCGGGCGAAGCGGTTCCGGGCGGGTGTACGGGGGATTCTGATCGGGGTAGTACACGGCGGCCGCGACGTTCGGCGTCTCGGGAATGATCGGGATGGAATGGCGATTCACCAGCAGGCTCCTTGGCGTGTGCAAAACCGGGTCGATTAAGCAGTCGTCTTAATTTGGAGCGTATCGATCGGAATTCAGTTGGCGGCGTAGGTCTCGCTGACTGGGACAATCACCCCTGTGAGTGGTTAAGGAGTCCCTGCACTCCCTAACCGCGCACAGGGGGTGGGTCTTGCGGAATTAAGACAGTGACTTATATGGTCGGTGCATGCCCGCCTCGTTGGATGCCAAGAATGCCATGATCGCCGTCGCCGAGCGGATGTTCGCCGAGCACGGTATTCACGAAGTGTCCATGCGGGACGTGGCGACTGCGGCCGGGCAGCGCAACAACTCTGCAGTTCAGTATCACTTCGGCGGGCGAGACGGTCTGGTGCTGGCCGTATTCCGGCATCGGATGGATCAGATCAATGCAGCGCGACTGACGTATCTCGACGACGTCGACGCCAGTGGGCGGACCGACATGGTCCGTGCTTTGGTCGAAGCCTTCCTGTATCCGCTTGCCGATTTCATGGCGACGGTCGACGGGTCCAACTATGCGCGGTTCATCGCGAGAATTTCACCGTCAGTCGATACACAGAGTGCTGAGTTTCGCGAGGTCAGTGAAGGAATCAACGAGGTTGTCGGCAGGTTGACGCGGGCGTTGCCGCATCTGCCCCGCCGCGTCGCGGTTGAACGGATCGATCTGACGTTCAACATGAGCGTCTCTGCTCTGGCCATCTTCGAGCAGCGCCGCGAAGACGAAAACCCGGTTGTGCAGGCAGATTTCGATACGACGGTGGATCATCTGGTCGATCTCGCGGTAGGAGCACTGACCGCGCCCCAAAGCGCACACAAACGCACACGAGCAAAGCGGGTGCACGCGTCGACTGACGTGTGACCCCGCGACACGTCACGACACGACACGACACGACAGGACGGAGTCATTCGATGGCTACCCTTACATCATCACGAACAGTCCAAATCGGCAATCACACAATCGAATTCGGACCACGCGGAATGAGGCGCAATCCGGAAGGCGTTGAATCGAGGCCGTACGAGCGGTTCACTCTGACACCCGTCACACCGTTCATCGGTGCCGAGATCAGCGATATCGACTTGCGTGATCCGTCGGAGGAGCAGATCGAGGACGTGCGCCGGGCCCTCCTCGAATGGAAGGTCGTGTTCTTTCGGGACCAGCCGATTTCGAGCTTGAATCATCGTGACTTCGCGGCCCATTGGGGTGAACTCGAGGTTCATCCACTTCTCCCGCAGGGAGAGGTTCCGGCAGTCGTCAGATTCGAACGCGGAGAGGACAGTCCAGGAACCGAGAACATCTGGCACGTCGACGTCACCTGGACGAAGACGCCGCCACTCGGTTCAGTACTTCGGGCGATCGACGTACCGCCTGCCGGTGGTGACACGCTCTGGGCCGATATGGGTAACGCCTTCGACTGCCTCCCCGACGAGATCAAGGACTTGATCGACGGCAAGGACGCCATCCACGATTTTGTACCGTCCTTCGGACGCGGCATGAGTCCGGAGAAGTTGGAGCAGATGAAGGAGCAGTACCCGCCGGTTCTGCATCCGATGGTGCGTAAGCATCCGGAGACCGGGCGTAAGACTCTGTTCGTCAACAGCCTCTTCACCACCCACATTCCGGATATGGATCCTGTCGAAGGCAACGATCTGCTCAACCTGCTGTTCGCGCAGGTCAAGGTCCCGGACTTCCAGTGCCGCTTCAAGTGGGCGCCGAATTCCATTGCCTTCTGGGACAACCGGGCCACCCAGCACTACGCTGCGAGCGACTACTTCCCTCATCGCCGCGTCATGGAGCGGGTGGCCATCCTGGGGGACCGGCCCTTCTGATCTACTCCTGCGGAATGCGGATGATGCACCGGAAGCCGACGTGGCAGGTCGAGGACTCCTCGGATTCGCCCTGCCGCGCGGCGGGGCGATATCGCAAGCAGTAGTTCGGTGCACACAGATGTGAGCCGCCTTTGATCACCCGTCGTGCGTAGGGTTGGCCGGCCAAGGCCTCGGTGGCGAACTCCGCGCGGGGATTGCGAGGAATGCAGCACGACGAGACCGGCGCGACGTTCTTGGAACTGTGGGCGTGGTCGGACGTGTAGTGATCGGCCGTCCATTCCCACACGTTCCCGGCCATGTCGAGCAGTCCGTAGCCGTTTGGCCGGAACTTTCCGACCGGAGCGGTGCGCTCGTACCCGTCCTCGAGCAGGTTCTCCCAGGGGAACTGGCCCTGCCATACGTTGCCACCGGGCCGCCCGCCCGGAGAGTCGTGATCGCCCCACACGTAGGCCTGGCGATCGAGTCCGCCGCGGGCGGCAAACTCCCACTCGGCCTCGGTCGGGAGTTCCTTGCCGGCCCACGCGGCGTAGGCCTGGGCGTCGAAGTACGACACGTGGGTGACGGGGTGCCGTTCACGTCCCCCGATGTTGCTGTCGGCGCCCTCGGGATGGCGCCAATCGGCGCCGGGGGTGAACGACCACCACTGGGTGTAGTCGTCGAGTGAGACCGGGCCGGGTGGTGAAGTGAAGACCAACGATCCCGGGACGAGGAGGGCTGGATCGGCGTCGGGATAGTCGGCGGCATCCGGGGCGATTTCAGCAGTGGTGACGTGGCCGGTTGCCTTCACGAAGCGTCGGAACTCGGCGACTGTCACCGCCGTCGTGTCCATCCAGAATCCGTCGACGGTGACCTGGTGAACTGGGCGTTCTTCCGGATAGAAGTCTTCGGAGCCCATCCAGTACGTCCCACCCGGGATCAAAGACATGTTCTTCGGTGGAGTTGCCGTGGAGTGAGGCGTCGTCATGAATTCAAGAATGGCACGTTGGTCACGCCGATGTGGGGAGAGTCCCACCTGGTGCCCTCGGCAGGATTCGAACCTGCGACCCTTCCTTTAGGAGAGGAATGCTCTATCCCCTGAGCTACGAGGGCGGGGAGCGTACCGACAAGTGCTGAAAACCCTGTGCTGCCGGGGTTTTCGCTTCCCGATACTGCTGTTGCATCCGATCGACCTGTCGGCACGAAGCCTCGGGCGTCACAGCTGCGCTAGTCAGTGTAGCGGCCCGCCGACGAGGTCGCGAAGTCGACGGTATCGCCGGGTGCAAGCAGGAGCCGAACCGATCGCACTGATCGCAATGGTGGTCACTGCGGTGCAGGCACGGCATGGTGCGGGAATGACCCGCAGAATCCGCTTCAACGCCTTTGCCATGAACTGCGTCGCCCACCAATCGCCAGGTCTGTGGCGCCACCCGGAGGACCAGTCGTCCAGGTACACGGATCTGAGGTACTGGACGGAATTGGCGAAACTCCTCGAGCGTGGACGATTCGACGGGCTGTTCCTGGCCGACGTGTTGGGAACGTACGACGTGTACGGCGGCAATCACGACGCAGCACTGCGGCAGGGCGCGCAGGTACCGGTCTCGGACCCGCTACTGCTGGCCTCGGCGATGGCGGCCGTGACCGAGCACTTGGGCTTCGGTATCACCGCAGGTACAGCTTTCGAGCATCCGTACCCGTTCGCTCGGCGCTTGAGCACCCTCGACCACCTGACGAACGGGCGAATCGGGTGGAACGTGGTCACCGGATACCTCCCGTCGGCCGCACGGAACATGGGCGAGGACGACCAACTCCAGCACGACGATCGCTACGACCACGCGGACGAGTACCTCGAAGTTCTCTACAAGTTATGGGAAACGTCGTGGGAAGACGACGCGGTGGTGCGTGACAGAACCACCGGGGTCTACACGGACCCCTCCAAGGTTCATCCGATCGAGCACGAAGGCAAGCACTTCACGGTTCCGGGCATCCACATCTCCGAACCTTCTCCGCAGCGGACGCCGGTCATCTTCCAGGCCGGCGCGTCGCCACGCGGGGTTCGGTTCGCCGCGGAGAATGCGGAGGCGATCTTTGTGGGTGCACCGACAAAGGCGATTCTCAAAGACACCGTTGCCCGAATCCGAAACGAACTGACGAAGGTCGGGCGCGATCCGTACTCGGCCCGCATCTACACACTGTTGACGATCATCACCGACCGAACCCCCGAGTTGGCCCAGGCGAAGCTCGAGGACTACCGCAGCTACGCGAGTAGTGAAGGTGCACTCGTTTTCACCTCGGGGTGGATGGGAATTGATCTCTCCGGATACCGGGCGGACGAGCCGATCGGGAACGTCGAGAGCAACGCCATTCAATCCGCGGTCGCATCGTTTCGTCAGGCCGACGAGAAGGGCGGCGAATGGACGGTGGGAGACATCGCGGAGTGGGCGGGTATCGGCGGGCTCGGCCCGATCGTTGTCGGTTCCGGCGCGGAGGTCGCCGACGAGTTGCAGGAGTGGGTTGCCGAGACCGACGTCGACGGTTTCAATCTCGCGTACGCGGTGACTCCTGGAACCTTCGAAGACATTGTGGAGCATGTGATTCCGGAGCTGACGAGGAGGGGCGCCTACCAGAGCGACTACGAAGCGGGGACGCTGCGCAACAAATTGTTCGGGCGAGGGGACAGGCTGCCGCTCGAACACCGAGGCCGGAGCTTCGACCGGATCCGCACTGCCGGCTGAGTGGGGATCTCAGGACCAGCCGGACCCCGGCACGTGCACCGAGGTGGTGAGGTCGATCGCCTCGATGTCCGAAGACCTCAGTTCCTCACCACACGCACTACAACCCAGCCTTGCTTCGAACCGCTTTCCACACGCCTTGTGATGGAGAACGATGTCCGGACCGTCCGCGGATCTGAACCAGCGCTGACCCCACGAGATCATGCACATCACGACGGGGAAGTACGCGGTTCCCTTGTCGGTGAGTCGATACTCCGACCACTGTGGGCGATCCGGAAGCGGCCGCGTTTCCATCACACCGATCTCGGTGAGGTGCTTCAACCGATCGGCGACGATTGCCGGCGGCGCACCGGTGATCTCGGCGAACTCTCCGTAGCGACGGGCACCGCGGAAAGCTGCCCCGATGATCGCTGCCGACCAGCGATTGCCGACGAGTTCCATCGTGTGAGCCAGGATTTCCGGTCGGCGTTCGGACTTGGTGGAGCGGCGCCTCGACGTTGCTTCGGGCACACTGCGTGAGAAGTCCCCACTCGGCCCCATTCGGGAGTCCAGGGATCGCACGTCCGCGTCCTCGCCGCACTCCTTGCAACGCAGGATCGGAGTGAAGTCGTTTCCGCAGGTGCTGTGCCGCAGCGGCGGTAGTGGCGCGATTTCATTCGGTGCCCACTGCTTCTCCCACGACCACATGGTGATGAGGACCGGCCAGATCGACTGGCCTTTGCGAGTGACCGAGTATTCGTGCCTCGGCGGGTTCTGCTGGTACTCCCGGCGCTCGAGCATTCCGCCGGCCGTCAGGACTGCCAACCGTGAGGACAGCACGGAGTTGGAGATTCCCCCGAGAGCCAGCCAGTCGTTGTATCGACGCGATCCCAAAAGGGCGAACCGCAGAATCCAGAGGTTCCACTCGTCTCCCAGTAGCCCGAGCGTGACCGCCAGTGCGTTGGGTCCGCCCGCAGGCAACTCGGTGACGCCCACCGACGGCGTGGGTGTCGGAGATCCGGCCGACGCCGAAGATCCGGTTGCATTCACTCGTACCACCCCGAAATCATAGGCCGCGAACCCTGCGGCACCGCGAGACCGTACCGAGTGGTCTGCAGAAAGAGTCGGGAATCACTCGATACGGGCAATGAGTAACGCTTCCTGGGTGATTTGGCAGATCTGGAGTCCGGACTGATCGAAGACCGCGGCATTCACGACTGCTCTGCCGGCATGAGCAGTGGGTGTCGAATGCTCGAAGAGGAGCCACTCGTCCGCTCGCACGGGACGCTGAAACCACATCGTGTGATCGAGGGACACGCCCGTCCAATCCGTATCGAGCGAGTGCTCCTGCCCGATGTCGTAGCCGTGCGGAGTCAGCGCGGTTGCCATCAGCATCAGATCACTGGCATAGGCGAGAGCAGCGACGTGAATCAGCGGATCGTCGCTCAGTCGCTGAGCCGAACGCATCCAGATGTTGCGCGGAGGCGCCGCCGAATGCGTCGTGGGGGACTGCGAATCGAGGGGGGACACACGAATCTCGATGGCGGAGAACTCCTCCCACACCTCACCCAGCCCACCGTCTGCCTCGGCCAACTCCTGCAACGTCACGCACTCAGCGGGCGGGAGTGCGGCGGGTACGGCGCGACTGTGAGTGATGCCCTCGTCGATCGAGGAAGCAGAGACCGTCGAACGGCAGACGAGTCGTCCGTCCTGGTGGACGTCGACGCCTCTGGTGGACAGGCGTTTTCCATCCCGAAGGCGATCTACCGAGAACTCGGTTGCGCGATTCGTCGACCCCGGGCGAAGGAAGTGCGTGTGGACGGAACTGATCGCTTTGCCGTCGGTAACCGTGTGCCCGGCTGCGAGAATCGACTGGGCTACCAGTTGGCCGCCGAACAATTGAGGTAGACGAACACCGTCGTTCGACCCCTGCCACCGGTCCGGGCCGGTCGATTCCAGATCGAAGACGTCGGCGAGACCACTCGTGGGGGCGCTCACGACGCGTGGTTTCGTGCCGGACGGGGCGGACGGGGAAAGAAGCCACTGGTCCGGGCGACGTAGTCGTCGTAGGCCTGGCCTTTGCTCTTGCGCATGCCTCGTTCGAGCAAGGCCTTACCGCTGTAGCTCACCAGTAGTTTGATCATGACGATCGGCGAGACGATCGTGATCAGCGCCAATGGATCACCAAGCGCGAGGATGAACAGTCCGACCCAGACACATGCGTCGCCGAAGTAGTTGGGATGCCGGGTCCAGGCCCAGAGTCCACGATCCATCACCATTCCCGAATTGGCCGGATCTGCCTTGAATCGGGAAAGTTGGTAGTCACCAACCGATTCGAAGACGAAGCCGACGGTCCAGACTGCGATGCCGATCGCGCCGATGACTCCGAGGGCGCGAAACTCGTACATCGCGAACTGGACGGGCAGCGACACCACGAGAATGAGAACGCCCTGGAGGCCGTAGATTTTGCGAATCAGGAACGGAACCAGCGGTCCCTGTTGATGTTTGAGTAGGGCAGTGTAGCGCTTGTCCTGCCCGTGCCCACGGTTTCGGAAACCGATGTAGAGGCCGAGTCGCATTCCCCACACCACGGTCAGAGCCAGCACCACGAGGCGACGCAGATCGTTGCCGTCCGATCCGATGGACGTCAGGTACGAGACGACGGCGACGACGGCGAAGCCAGGCCCCCAACAGATGTCGATGATCGAGTGATTGTTCATCCGGATGGCTACGGCCATCACGACTGCGATGAAGACGAGCACGGCGAGTGCGCTCACACCGAAGTTCAGTGCAAGGTCGCCCAATGGGATGTCGGTCATGCGCGCGCTTTCTGATTGTGGTGGTCGAGCAGTTCGGAAGCGAAGTCCGCGAAGGCTTCCTGTGCGCTCGGATAGGTGTGAGGAGTGCCGAGCCGGCTGGTCACGAGCAGTGCGTCGAGCGCTTTGGCATCGAGTTCTGTGGTGGTGGGCAAGAATTCGGTCGAGCCCTCGACGGCGTCGGCCGAACGCACTCCGTTACCTGCGGTGACGATCACCTGCCCGTTGGTCGTGGACTCGGGATCGACGAGAGCAGTGACCACCGGGGCTACCAGGTCGGCCCCCATGATGTCGATGAATCGTGGGTCCATTCCGGACTCGGTCATCTGCGTAGTGGCATAGGGCAGTACGACATTGGTGAACACATTGCGACTCGCGCCTTCGCCGGCCGCGGTGCGGCCCAGTGCGATGACGGCACCCTTACTGGCGGCGTAGGCGGACACGGTGGGTTCGCCGTGCAGTCCTGCGGTCGAGGCAATCATCACGATGCGCCCGAATCCGGCTTCGCGCATGACTCGGGAGGCTTCAGCGGCAACCAGCGCGGTCCCGACGACGTTTGTCGTGATGACGGTGCTGAGGTTCTCGGCGGTGGTGCGATGGAGCATCTGTGGACCGCTGACCGCGGCGCTGGTGATGCAGAAGTCGAGTCGTCCGAACCGAGTGAGAGCGTCGTCCACCAACTTTCGACCGACCTCGGGGTCGGTGACGTCGTCGTGGTTGGCGACGGCGTGGCCACCGGCTTCGAGGATTTCGTCGACGACCTGATCTGCAGGGCCCCGGCCGCTCCCGTCGAGTGTGCGATTTCGATTGTTGACGATCACCGTGACCCCTCGGCTCGCGAGATGCAGTGCGACGGCACGGCCGAGGCCCTTACCCCCTCCCGTGACGACGGCAACGCGGCCCGAGAGTGAACTGGCGGTCACGAGGCGATCCGTTCGACGAGCACCGCGACTCCGACACCGGCGGCGCCGCTGACCGCGGCCACACCGTAGCGTCCGTCGCTCCGTACCAGTTCGTCGACGCACGCGCCGACGAGAATTGCTCCGGTGGCGCCGAATGCATGGCCCATCGCCATCGTGCCTCCGTTGGGGTTCATGCGGTCCGGCCCGGCGTCAAGATCGCGGCGGAACCGTAGGCAGAGCGCGGAGAAGGCCTCTGCGAACTCGAACACGTCGATGTCCTGTGGACGAAGCCCGGCTCGAGCGATGACTGCCTCCACGGCGCTCTGGCCCGCCGTGAGCATGAGAACCGGATTCACCGAAGTCGAGGCGGATCCGATGATCCGTGCGCGAGGGGTCAGGCCGGCTCTGGCCGCGGCTTTCTCGGATCCGAGGAGTAGTAGTGCTGCGCCGTCGGCCATGGCGGGAGAGGATCCGACGGTGTGCAGGTGTTCGATCTTGCCGACCTCAGGGTAGGCGGCGAGCGCGAGTGCATCCTGACCGGCGGCGCCGAGCCCTTCGAAGGCCGGAGGCAGCGCGGCGAGTCCCTCTGCCGTCGTCTCTGCCCTGACCAGTTCGTCGTGCGCGATTCCGGCTTCACCATTTCTGCCGGGAACGGGCACAACGGACCGCTCGAATGCGCCGTTGCGCCAGGCCTCGGCAGCCTTGTGCTGGGTTTCGACGCCGTACGCATCCAACTCGTCGCGGGAGTACCCCTCGATCGTGGCATTCAAGTCGGCGGCAACACCCATATGGATGGAGCCGATCCGCGCGATGGTTGCCGGGTCGGTCCACAGCGGTCCGCGATCACTGAACATCGGAGTGCGGGAGACGCTTTCGACGCCACCGGCCACGACGAGGGAGACGTCGTCGCTGCGAATGCGGGCTGCGCTCTGGCCGACTGCGTCGACGCCGGATGCGCAGAAACGATTGAGGGTCGCGCCGGGAACGGAATCGCCCCAACCGGCAAGGAGTGCGGCAGTTCTCGCGATGTTCGCGCCCTGCTCGTCCACCTGCGATGCGCAACCGAGAACGACGTCGTCGATCTGTTCTGCGGCGAGGTTCGTTCGACCCTGCAAAGCCTTGGCCAGGTGGACGACAAGATCGACTGGGCTGTGTTCGTGGAGGGCACCTCGCGTCGATGCTCGGCCGCGCGGTGTGCGCACGTAGTCGAGGACAAAAGCATCAGTCATTTTCAACCCTTCAATTAGTAGAGTTACTCTGCTAGTTGTAGTACGGTTGCGATGAAATTACAACCGCCGATGCACGGGTATCTCGGTGACGTCACCGATGCCGGATCGGCAAGGGGAGAGGTCATGACTGTTTCGAACATTTGGATTCTCGGCGGGTACCAATCCGACTTCGCACGGAACTTCACCCGTGAGGAACTCGATTTCGCGAACCTTGCCGAAGAGGTGGCGAACCACACCCTGGCCGCGGCGAAGGTTCCTGCCACCGACATCGAGGTGATCCACGTCGGTAATGCCTTCGGTCAATTGTTTGCCGGCCAAGGTCAGCTGGGTGCGATGCCCGCCACCGTGCATCCAGATCTATGGGGTGTGCCCTCGTCCCGGCACGAGGCGGCGTGCGCATCGGGCAGTATCGCTGTACTTGCGGCGATGGCAGACCTGCGCGCCGGCAACTACGACGCGGCTCTGGTGATGGGTATCGAACTGGAGAAGACGGTTCCGGGTGATGACGCGGCCGGACATCTGGGCGCTGCAGCCTGGGTCGGACACGAAGGTCAGGAAGCAAAATTCATGTGGCCGTACATGTTCGATCGTGTGTCGAAGGAGTACGGGCGGCGCTACGGGATCGACGAATCTCACCTTCGCGCGATCTCGCAGATCAATTTCGCGAACGCGAAGAACAACCCCAATGCACAGACACGCGGTTGGGCGGTACCCGATCTGCTCGGGAATGCAGGCGGCGACGACGCCACCAATCCTGTTGTGGAAGGCGGTGTTCGACGATTCGATTGCAGCCAGGTGACCGACGGTGGCGCCGGGGTTGTGCTGGTGACGGACAAGTACCTCCGTGAGCACCCGGGTGCTGCGGCGACTCCGCTGGCCCAGATCGCGGGCTGGGGTCACCGGACTGTTGGTTTAGGTCTCGAGCAGAAGCTGGCCCGCGACGCCGATAATCCCTACGTGATGCCACACGTTCGGGATGCGGTGATGGGTGCCTTCTCCCGGGCCGGAGTCGACCTGGCCGGGATAGACGGGATCGAAACACATGATTGTTTCACGGCGAGTGAGTATCTCGCGATCGACCACATCGGTCTGACCGCGCCCGGCGAGTCGTGGAAAGCCATCGAGAGTGGTGACATCGCCATGGGCGGCAAGCTACCGATCAACCCCAGCGGCGGTCTGATCGGCGGTGGTCATCCGGTGGGTGCCAGTGGTGTTCGAATGCTTCTCGACGCGGCCCATCAGGTGACGGGAAAGGCCGGCGGTTTCCAAGTCGAGGGTGCGAGCCGCTTTGCGACGCTCAACTTCGGTGGAAGTACGGCCACCACCGTCAGTTTTGTCGTCGACGCAGTTTCCTGAAAGTGCAGCCCAGCCTTTCCCCATCAGTCGAAAAGAGAATTCAATGGACGTCGAAATCGTAGGCAAGTTGTTGTCCACCCTTCCCGCCGATGACGATCACCCGTATCGCACCGGCCCGTGGCAACCCCAGACCACCGAGTTCAAAGCGGACAACCTCGAAGTCGTATTCGGTGAGGTTCCGAAAGGCCTCGACGGTGTCTACCTGCGCAACACCGAGAATCCGCTCCATCCCTCGATGAAGGCTTATCACCCGTTCGACGGCGACGGAATGATTCACATCGTGGGCTTTCGTGACGGAGAGTCGTTCTACCGCAATCGATTCGTACGGACTGACGGGTTGGCGGCCGAGCAGGATGCCGGCGGCGCCTTGTGGGCCGGACTCGCCGAGTCTCCCAAACTCAGTCGCCCCGAGGGCGGCAAGGGTGCGCGCACCCGGATGAAGGACGCGTCCAGCACCGACGTCGTCGTTCACCGGGGGACTGCTCTCACCAGCTTCTACCAGTGCGGAGATCTGTATCGTCTCGATCCGATGTCGGCGGAGACACTCGGAAAGGAAAGCTGGAACGGCAAGTTCCCCTTCGAATGGGGTGTGTCCGCGCATCCGAAGGTGGACGACAAGACCGGAGAAATGCTGTTCTTCAACTACAGCAAGGAAGCGCCGTACATGCACTACGGCGTCGTGGACTCGGCCAACGAGTTGGTCCACTACGTCGACGTCCCGCTTCCCGGTCCGCGCTTGCCACACGACATGGCCTTCACGGAGAACTACGCGATCCTCAACGACTGCCCCTTGTTCTGGGATCCGGTTCTACTGGAGAAGGGTGCGCACGTCGCGAATTTCCATCCCGATATCCCGCTCCGTCTCGGAGTCATCCCACGCCGCGGAAACACCGCTGACATCAAGTGGTTCGAGGCCGATCCGACCTACGTCCTGCACTTCGTGAACGCCTACGAAGAGGGGGACGAGATTGTTCTGGACGGTTTCTACCAGGGTGATCCGGAGCCGTCGGACAACGGTATGGGCAATCAGTGGGAGCGCGCCTTCCGTTTCCTCGCTCTCGATCGCATGCAGACCCGGCTTCACCGCTGGCGTTTGAACCTGGTCACCGGAGCCACGCGTGAAGAGCAACTCAGTGACTCGATCACCGAATTCGGCATGATGAACGGCAATTTCGCGGGTGAGAAGTACCGATACGCCTATGCGGCTTCTGGTAAGCCGTCGTGGTTCCTGTTCGACGGCTTGGTCAAACACGACCTGCTGACGGGGAACGAGGAACGATTCTCCTTCGGTGACGGCGTGTATGGAAGCGAGACCTCGATGGCACCACGCGTGGGTGGTACCGCCGAAGACGACGGCTATCTCATCACGTTGACCACCGACATGAACGAGGACGCGTCCTTCTGCCTGATCTTCGACGCTGCCCGCGTCGGAGACGGACCATTGTGCAAACTTCGCCTTCCCGAACGGATTTCGAGTGGCACCCACTCGACGTGGGCGCCGGGTGCCGAGCTCCGACGCTGGCAGAGTGCCGGCACCGCAGCCGAAGCGGTCGGACTGTGACGGGCACGCACGACGCGGGCACGTGGGAGATCCTGCGGCAGGTGGTGATCGGTGCACGAGACCTGGACAAGACCGGTCAACAATTACGTGAAGCGTTGAATCTGGCACCAGGATTCGCAGATCCACTGCTCGAAGACATCGGTTTGGCCGACGAGACCTTGGCCGTCGGGCCGCAGGCATTTCTCGAGATCGTCGCACCGGTCGACGAGACGGGCTCGCTGGCGAGATGGATCCGCAAGGGCGGAGGGGAGGGCGGCTATGCACTCTCGATCCAGGTTTCGAACATCGAGCCCTATCTGGAACGTGCAGCTGCGGCCGGTGTTCGGACGGTGGCAGATCTCGAGGCCTACGGTCACCGGATCGTCCAACTTCATCCCGGTGATCTCGGACTTCTCGTAGAACTCGACGAGATTCCCGACGCCGACGAGTGGTTCTGGGACCAGACGGAGAAGGAGGTTTCCCTCGATCCACGGGTCGACGACATTCTCGGCGTCGACGTGTCCTCTCCCGATCCGGCCAAGACGGCGGCGCTGTGGGCCGAAGTGTTCGGCAAGAAACTGGATTCGGCGCAATCACTCTCGATTGCGCTGGGGTCCCGCGCCGTGTCGTTCGTTCCGGGCGAGCGGTCGATGCTCAGTGCGGTCGATCTGGCGGCGTCGATCGGAGCGAACACCGTCGAGCCCGGCCTGATCGTCGGCGGCGTCGAATTCCGGATTCACCCAGGCTGAGCGAGCTTCACATCGAACGACAGAAATCGGGGCCGATCGCTCAAAGCGACCGGCCCCGAATTCTTGTCATGGACTCAAGCGAAGTCCTGTCGCAAACGAGTCTTGAGAAGCTTCCCACTCGCGTTGCGTGGCAGTTCCTCGATGAACTGAACTGCACTGGGGCACTTGAAGTGTGCCAGTCGCTCGCGTGACCACTCGATGATCTCCGCTTCGGTGACAGCCGAATCGCCGGAACGAACGACCACCGCAATGGGAGTCTCACCCCACCGATCGGAGTGAACGCCGACTACCGCGACCTCCCGAATGCCGGGGTGGCCGGAGAGAACGCTCTCCACCTCGGCGGGATAGACGTTCTCACCGCCGGAGACGATCATGTCCTTGAGGCGGTCGTGGAGGTAGAGATACCCGTCCTCGTCGAACGATCCGCCGTCTCCTGTTCGGAGCCAGTCGCCGTCCAACATGGTGGCCGCAGTGGCTGCCTCGTTGCGCCAGTAGCGCCTCATGACATGAGCGCCGCCGATGACCACCTCGCCGCGGGTACCGACCGGGACGTCTTCGAGCGTCACGGGATCGACGATGCGGATGGGTACGCCGAACATCGGTTGCCCGACGGACTTCAACCGATGCGCGGTCGACTCGTCGGTCGCCCGATGATCTTCGGGGGTCAGCATGGTGACGCCGCCAGTCGACTCGGTGAGTCCGTAGGCCTGCAGGAAGCTGCATCCGAAAACCTTGGTGGCGTCCTGTAACAGGGGTAGCGGCATGGGCGCCGCTCCGTAGACCAGGAACTGCAGGGCACTCCAATCCGCCTCGCGTACAGCAGGAAGGGAGGTGAGGACGCTGATCACCGCGGGAACAGCGACCGCATGAGTCACCCGGTACTCCTGCATCAGCGCCACCAGCTCCAGCGGACCGGCGATGGTCTTGAGAAGTAGAGCGCCACCGCCGAGCGTCGTGACGAGAGCGAGACCCAGCCCCGCCACATGGAAGAACGGGACCGGGCACATGGCCACGGAATCGGTGTCGAGATCGAGCAGGTGATACATGGTCGCGAGGGCGCGGCCGAGGTTCGCGCCGGTGAGTTCGATTCCCTTGGGGTGGCCGGTGGTTCCCGACGAGTAGAAGATCAGCGCGGTATCGTCGGGAAGGCGTGACACTCCTGGGTCGTCGTCCCCTGCACCGGAGAGCCAGTCGTTCCACGAGACCGAGTTTGCGGAACCGTCCACCGTGACGACGGTCCGGACGCTACCGACCGCCGCGGCGACGTCGGAGAGGCCCTCATCGCCTGCTCCGAGTACGACGACGGTCGGCTCGCTGTTGCTCAGGATGTAGTCGACCTCGCCCGGTGCCAGCCGATTGTTGACGGCCGTCAGAATCGAGCCCATCTTCGAAGATCCGTACAGGACGGAGAGGAAAGACGGTGCATTGGCGCCGATGTACGCCACCCGGTCACCTGTTCGAACACCATCGCGTAGAAGTGCATTCGCGACACGATTTGCTTCGATGTCCAGCTCGCGGAAACTGGTACGGCCGTCATCGGAGATGACGGCCGTGCTCTCCGGACTGGCAATCGCCCGGCTGCGCAGCAAGTCTTCGAGATTCTGCACGGGGCGACCATCGGGTAGGAGCGCGTTCACAGAAGGTTCGCGGGTGGCGGGTTCACGGGTGGCAGTCGAACCTACGGCCGTCGGCTGAGTGGTCATGCTGAATGCTCCAATCTGAAGGGGGCAAAGACAGGGGGTTCGAAAATGCCTGTGGGAGCAGCGATTACATGCTCGACGGCGCGCAGTGCCGGGCCCGCAGTGATGAACTGACCGGCGGTTGTCCGGCTGTTCGGATCTTGTGGTTCGACGAGATTGACGGTCATCACGATCTCGGGTTTGCCGTACAGGTGGACTTCCCACTGATCGCGCCCCGCGTATTCCTCACGATCGGGTTCCATGGTCCAGATGATGGCCAGAGTGAGGAACTGCTTTCCGTCGACCATTGCGTGCCAGCGCCATTCGGTGGTTCCGACGGTTCCGGCGGCGATGCGTCCGGCGGCCACGTCGAGATCCGTTCGCGCCGCAACGACCCTGTGATCGGATACGACCTCGTCGTAGGTGATCCCCAGACGTTCGCACATGAACGCGATGGTCTCCAGATACAGCGACGCGTACAGCGAGGGCAACGGCCCGGTTCCGTCCAGTTCCTCCGGGGGCGAGCCCATTCCCATGACGGTGAATGCGAAGTCGGGGTCAGGCATGCCGCGAGCGTCGAGCACCTCGTCGATCGTGATGCGGTCCAGTTCGATCGATGTTCCCGTCAGAGCCAATGCCAATCGCTCACCGATGACGCCCGGGCTCACTCCGACACCGAAGAGCGTCGAATCGCCTTCCTTACATGCTTGGGCGAACATGTGCTCGCGCTCGGTGCCGTGTGCGCGGGGGAAGTGCTGCCCGGCCGTCGTGATCACGTTGATCCCGGCGCGAAGCAGACGGCACAAATCGTCGTCGTGGCGTTCGTACGGAATCTGCAAACGCGGACTGTGGATGAGAACCTGGGGGCGCGAGCGGATGATCTCGTCCACGTCTCGTGTGGCGATCACGCCCGTCGGTGCGCGTCTGGCTATGTCGCCGGCATCGCGCCCGGCCTTGGCGTCGCTGTAGACGTACAGGCCGACCAACTCGAGGTCGGGACGATCGATGATTCCGCGAAGCGCGGTCTTGCCGATGGCGCCGGTCGCCCACTGGGCAACACGAATCGGATCGCTCATGATCGAGTGGTCAGTTCGCCGGCGAAGAGGAGCTTGCCCAGTCCGCGTTCGTACCGAATCGGGTCTCGAGCCAGACGCGCACGGGCGTCGATTGCCATGAAATCGGTGTCGCACGTCCACTCGCCGCGTTGCATGGCGGCGAGTCCGGTCGCGGCGATGTCGAGGGGATTTTCCTTGTGGCCCTGCACGTGTGAAGCCATGCGGGTGTCGACACTGCCGACGATCAACGAGGTGACGGTGATGCCGTGCGGTTCGAGTTCGGCACGGGCGATGCCGCCGAGCGACAGAGCAGCCGCCTTGGCCGGTGAATAGCCGCCCATGAAGGCGGTTGGTGCGATTGCGGCGACTGACAAGACGTTGACTATCGATCCACCGCCGCGGGCGGCGATGACCGGCGCGAAGGCTCGGATCATCGTCAGCGGTCCGAAGTAGTTGACCTCCATCTCGGCGCGAGCGGCCTCTCGGTCGTCGGCCTCGATCAGCCGATTCCCGGTGAACAGCCCGGCGTTGTTGACGACGACCGTGGTGTCACCGCACGCCGCGGCGGCAGTGTCGACGAGTCCTGGATCGGTGACGTCGAGTTCGACGATGTGCGCACCGGTGGCTCGGAGCTCGGCCGGCACCTCGTCGGGATTTCTCACCCCCGCATAGATTTTGGCTGCGCCCATCAACTTCGCCTGTTGGACGAAGGCCAACCCGAGGCCTCGATTGGCGCCGGTGACGAGGACGGTCGCACCCTCGACCGGAGTTCCGCGAAAGGTTGTCATGAGTTCTCCTGTGTCTGTCGGGTGTAGATGAGGTCGTCGGGGAATTTCTTGCTCTTCTTCAATGACGTTTCAGGCGCGAGCATCCCGAAGATCCAGCCTTCGGCTGTGGCCATGTCGTGGTTCCAGTCCCACCGCAGTGCGCGGTGGCGGATTCCCCACCTGCCGTCCTCGAAACCGAAGCGGTCGATCAGGCGCGCCGCGGTGAGTGTGTCGGCTATGCCGTCCGAGGTCTTGATTCGCGCGAAGGCAAGCACGTAGGACTCGACGTGTGCTGTATCCCCGTCGAGTTCGACCAAGACGTTGGTCATTGCGTGGGTGGTCAGTGACCGTGGGTGGGTGATGGCCCCGGCGATGTGGTCGATGTAGTCGTCGGCGGTGCCGGTGAAGACACCCCCGTGGTCTTCGGTTGCGCCGGGCAGATAACACCGCCTGGCGTCCTCGACGTCGCCGCGGTCTGCGGCTCGGAGGAAACGAGCCAGAACCTCGTAGATTTCCTGCTTGGCGACGAGAGCGTCGACCGGGCTGTAGTCCCTGACGTCTGGGCCCCCGCCGCTGTCGACTGCGTGAATGTTGTTGGACCTCACGATGATGTCCCTTCTCGGCTCCGGATCGGGGGCCGCACGTTGACGGAGTGCCTCTGTTTACTGTAGTAATCTCTATCACACTGTTAATTGAAGTGTCATGAGGAGGTGAAACCAATGCTTGGAAACACACCACCCGCACAACCTGGGAATGCACCGGTCGTACTCACGCTTTCCGATGTGTCGATCGAATTCGGCGGAGTCACGGCCCTCGACGCCGTCGGATTCGACGTCCGCGCGGGTCAGATCTGCGGACTCATCGGGCCGAACGGCGCTGGTAAGACCACGCTGTTCAACTGCATCACAAGGATTTACGAACCGAGTCGCGGTGTCATCACCTGGCAAGGAACCGACCTGTTGGGATTGCGTCCCTATGCGTTGGCATCTGCAGGAATCGCTCGAACTTTTCAGAATCTCGCGCTGTTCGGCGGCATGAGTGTCTTCGACAACACCATGGTCGGTGGATCGTCGCGAGGTCGCTTCGGGCTCGTGAGTGGGCTTCTCGGCCTGCCTCCGGCGCGTGCGCGAGTCCGAGAACTTCGAGAGAAGGCCTGGTACCTGCTCGAACGTCTCGAACTCGTCGACGTCGCGAACGCACCCGCGTCCGGTCTACCGTTCGGAACTCTCAAGCGTGTCGAACTGGCACGGGCATTGATGTCCGAGCCCTCGCTGCTTCTGCTGGACGAACCTGCCGGCGGGCTCACGCACAGTGAAGTCAAAGAACTGGGAGAACTGATCGTCTCGCTCCGCGACGACTTCGGCTTCGGCGCGCTTCTGGTCGAACACCACATGGGATTGGTGCTCGGGATCTCCGATCACGTTGTCGCCCTGAACTTCGGCCACAAAATTGCCCAGGGAACCCCGGCGGAGATCCAGCAGGACGACGCCGTGATCAACGCGTACCTGGGACGTGCCGCATGACCCTGCTGAGCGTCGACGATCTGCACGCCGGTTACGGGCGAGGCAATGTACTGCACGGGATTTCGCTCGACGTGGAACCCGGCGGGGTCGCTGTCGTCCTCGGCGCGAACGGTGCAGGCAAGACCACCATGATGCGCGCGCTTGCCGGATTGATCCCGCATCAGGGAACGATCACCTTCAACGGGTCGCCGTTGGGATCCAAACCTGAACGCGCTGTGGCCGCCGGCGTCAGCCTTGTCCCACAGGGCCGCGGAACTCTCGGTCAACTGTCGGTGCGTGACAACCTGCTCGTCGGCGCTGCCCTTCGTACGGACAAGGCGGAGATCGAAGCCGACATCGAGCGGTGGTGTGAGACATTCCCCGTGCTCGCGAGGAGGTCCACACAGTTGGCCGGTTCGCTTTCAGGCGGTGAACAGCAGATGCTCGCGGTCGCACGGGCATTGATGAGCCGTCCCACCCTTCTTTTGTGCGACGAACCGAGCCTGGGTCTGGCGCCCATCGTCATTGCCGAATTGTTCGACACGCTCGGTGCGATCAACCGCAGCGACGGAACTGCACTGCTGATCGTGGAACAGAACGCCGATCTCGCGATGAAACTCGCCTCGAAGGTCTTCCTGCTCGACGTAGGCACCATCGTCGCTGCCGGAACGCCCGAGGAATTTCGTTCCGACGACGTCGTGCGCAGCGCTTACCTCGGGTACCAGGAGTAAACGGTGACACTCTTTCTCGAACGACTCATCTCCGGATTGACCAACGGATCGATCTACGCAATTCTCGCGCTGGCACTAGTGGTGGTGTTTCGCGCCACCGGCACGATCAACTTCGCGCAGGGCGAGTTGGCCCTGTTCACAACCTTTGTCGCCTGGTGGCTGACGACGATGTCCTGGCCGATCTGGTCGGCGATCGGAGCGGCCCTGGCTTTGGGGTTCCTGCTCGGAGCATTGATGGAGCGTCTGCTCATCCGGCCGGTTCAGCGTCGAAGCGACATGGCAGTGCTGATCGTGGCACTGGGATTGTTCACCGGGCTCAACTCGTTGGCCGGAATGCTGTGGGGGAGCGATACGAAGATCATGCCGAGCCCGTTCCCCAACGGTCCGACCGACTACATCTCGGTGGGGGGTGCGCGTGTTTACGGCGACGCACTGGGCGTACTGGTGGCGCTCGTTGTCCTACTTGTGTTGATGTCCTTGCTCTTTCGCAAGACGAGAGTCGGTCTGCACATGCGTGCCGTCGCGGACAATGCCGAATCTGCCACTCTCGCCGGAGTTCCGACCAGCCGGATACTCGCAATCGGTTGGGGAGTAGCAGCTGCCATCGGTGCCCTGGCCGGTGTCCTGGTCACTCCGCTCTCGCCGCAACAACTCGGTCTCACGACCATGTTCCCGATCTTCATCGCAGCATCCGCCGCAGCGCTGTTCGGCGGCCTGGACAGTCTCGTCGGCGCCGTGGTCGGCGGGTTGACGATCGGTGTCCTGGAATCGATGCTCAGCGGCTACATTTCGGTCATCGGCGGCTCGCTGCAGCAGACATCCGCCCTGTTGATCATCGTGGTGATCCTCTTCGTCAGACCCAATGGACTGTTCGGTACCAAGAAACTGGAGCGGGTATGACGACGCTTGCCGAGAGAAATGAACCCACCGTCGCCGAAAAGGCAGTCAGGCGACCGCGGGTAGTGGTCGCCGGATCGACGTCGTACCGGATACTCCAGTTGGTTCTGCTGGTGGCTGCCGTGTGTGCGTTGCTTCTCGCGTCACAGAGCGCGCCGTTTCGCGTGGGGCAGTTCACGAGCGTCTTCATCATCGCGATTGCCATTGCGGGACTCAATATCGTCAGCGGATACACCGGACTTCTGTCGATCGGCCATTCTGCCTTCTTCGGCCTGGGCGCGTACACGACCGGCGTTCTGATCGTCGATCGCGGATACTCGCCGTTGACCACGATCCCGATGGCGGTCGTATTGTGTTTTGTATTAGGGCTTCTCGTCGGTCTTCCCTCGTTGCGGATCAAGGGGCTGTATCTGGCTCTCGTGACACTCGCCGTCGCTGTGGCATTTCCCGAGGTGATCCGCAAGACCGGGGATCTGACCGGTGGTGCCGCCGGAATGGTGGTTCGCGCAAATCTGCTCGTTCCGCCGAAATGGACGGGTCTGACCCGAGCCGACACCTACCTCTGGATCTTTTGGGTGTCGGTGGTGACTCTGGCGATCGTCATGCTCCTGATTCGCAATCTCGTCAAGAGTCGATTCGGTCTGGCTATGGTCGCGGTGCGTGACAACGAGATCGCGGCGAGCGCAAACGGCATCAACGTCGCGCGGGTCAAGATTCTCGCTTTCGGGCTTTCCGGCGCGATCACGGGCCTGGCAGGTTCGCTGTTCACGATGTACATCGGCGCGCTCTCACCCGAATCCTTCTCGCTGATGAAGTCGATCGAGTTCATCACCGGACTGGTGTTGGGTGGAATCGCAACCCAATTCGGCCCGATCGTTGGGGCAACGGCAGTGGTGTTCTTGCCGTACTACACCGGAAGCGTCACCGACGGCCCCGTGTCGGGAGTGGTGTTCGGCGCGGTGCTGATCGCGATCGTGTTCTTGATGCCGGACGGAATCGTCGGACGGATCAACAGCGTGCTCCGACGGTTCGTCCTCGTGGTTCCCGCAGATCATCCCAAGTATCGCGAGGGTGAACCTCGCACTTGAGTGCCGTCTCCCTCGCCCACTCTCGTTTCCCTCAACTCACAGCAAGGAACTGGACGATATGAAAAGGCAGACCACGATTCCCGCAGTCATCGCCGCTGCGGCACTACTCCTTTCGGCCTGCGGAGGTAGCTCCGACGCAGAGAGCAACACGTCGACATCGGCCGGCGCAGTATCGGTCGACGACTGCAGTGATCCCAGCGGTGCCGCAGCGCCGATCACCGACAAACTCACGGTGGGATGGAGTGGGCCGACGTCCGGCCCGCTCGCCGACGCCGTCGGCAACGTGATCGAAGGCATGCGAGCACGGTTCGAGGTGGAGAACGCGGCCGGCGGCATCGGCGGCGTCAAGCTCGACGTCGTGGTCAAGGACGATGCATTCTCCCCGGAGCGCGCCAAAGCCAACGTCGGAGAGTTCATTCAGAAGGACAAGGTCGACGTTCTGGGCACCTTCGGGGCCGGGCAGTTGAACGCCATCGCGGACGATCAGACCACTGCCTGCGTGCCGCTGCTCTTCGCGCAGGCAGGCATGCCCGAGTTCCGGGTCATCGAAGACTTCCCGTGGACCACGGAGTATCTACCGGATCCGGGCGTCGAGATGGAGGTAGTGGTCGAGAGCTTGAAGAAGAAGTATCCGAACGGCGCCAAGGTCGCACTGGCCACGAACCAGACCGAGTCCGGACAGGGAATCGCCAACGGCTTCAAGTCCGCGATCGAAGGAACCAACTTCGAGATCGCGGCGGAGGAGGCGCTGACCGACCCCAAGACGGCGGCTTCGACTCTCAAGGCCAGCGGCGCCGAGGTTTTGGTGGTCGCCGGTGTCACTACCGACTGCCTCGCGATCACTCAGGCGATCGGACGTGTCGGATGGAAGCCCGACACCGTAATTCAGCCGTCGAACTGCGTCGACGGTGCGACCCTGTATGCACCCGCCGGTGATGCTGCGGACGGGCAGCAGGTGATGGTGTGGCTCAAGGATCCCAACAACGCTCTCTACAAGGATGACGCGGCGGTGCGCGACTATCTCGCCGGTGCAGCGGCTCACGGTGCAGATTCCCCGACCAACAGCTACACCGTGAACGGCTGGGCCATCGGTGACCTGTTGGTGGACAACTTCACTCGGGCCTCTCAGTCATCCGACGGACTCTCACGTGCCACCATCATGAGTGCCGCGCGAACGCAGGACTACCACCCGCCGATGTTCATCGACGGAATCAAGTTCACGATGACCGCGGATCATGCGTTGGGAATCCTGGCCTTTCAGCCGTTCGAGTGGAATGCCGCTACTCAGGCGTTCGAGAAGCAGGGCGACGTGATCGACATTTCCGGCCGTTACGAGAACTGAATCGAGTGCGCGAATGAACAAGACACACAGGGGATTGCATCCTCGCGTCAAGGTGGACGAATACACCTCGAAAGGGTGGTGGTCCGACGAGACGATCGATCACGTGTTCCGGGTGCAGGTGCGGACCCGAGGGGACGAGCTTGCCGTAGTTGATCCGGCGAACCGCAGCGAGTTGTCCGGCGGAGATCCACGACGCCTCAGTTGGAACCAACTGGAGAGCGAAGTCATCTCGCTCGCTGCGCGCTTCACCGAGGCAGGCTTGGCCCGGGGAGACGTTCTGGGCGTTCAGATGCCTAACACCGTCGAACTGGTCGAGGTCTACCTTGCAGCGTGGTCGCTGGGGATCGTGGTCTCACCCTTGCCCATGCAGTACCGCGAACGTGAAGTGGAAGGAATGGCCAACCAGGCGGCGTTTGCAGCATTTGTCACCGTGCCCAGCTTCGGCGACAGATTCCCGGCTACCGAGATCGCTGCAATCAGATCCCGAATTGCCTCTCTGAGATCGGTATTCGCCTACGCTCCCGAATCAGAGCTTCCGGCTGAGCTTCCTACCGGCGTCGTGGGGCTGAGTCCTCGGGCAGCCACCGAATCGCAGCGAAGTGCTCTGGACAGACGAAACACCGAAGATCCGAACGACCCCAACGACGCGATGACGATCTGTTGGACCTCCGGAACCGAAAGCGAACCGAAGGGGGTCCCACGTTCGCACTACGAGTGGCTGGCCATCTGCTGGGCCACGATCGATGCTCCCGACATCGTCGTCGACGACGTCCTGCTTAACCCGTTCCCGATGGTCAACATGGCCGGAATCAACGGAATGTTCCTGCCCTGGCTCCGCACGGGATGTGTACTGGTACAGCACCACCCGTTCGACCTTCGAGTGTTCCTCGGGCAGATCGAGGCCGAGCGGGTTACATACACGGTAGCGCCGCCTGCTCTGTTGTGGATGCTGCTCGCCGACGAGTCGATGCTCGCGGCGGTCGATCTGTCGAGCTTGACGCGGATCGGTTCGGGTTCGGTGCCACTGCAACCTCCGATGGTGCGGGGATGGCAGGAGCGATATGGAATCGGAGTCATCAACTTCTTCGGGTCCAACGAAGGCATCAGTCTGCTCTCCTCGCCTGCAGACATGCCGGATCCGGACGACCGCGCACGGTACTTCCCTCGTTTCGGTGTCGAGAACTTTCGCTGGAGCACCAGGATCTCGGACTGGATGGACGTTCGCTTGGTCGACGTGGTCACCGGCGAGGACATCACCGAAGTCGGACACCCGGGTGAGTTGCGAATCAGCGGACCGACAGTCTTTGCCGGCTATCTCGGCGATCGGCCGTCACCGTTCGACGAACGCGGATTCCTGTGCACCGGAGATATCTTCGAGATTGCCGGTGATCACGGACAATTCCTCCGCTACCTGGATCGAGGCAAGGACCTGGTGATCCGCGGTGGAATGAACATCGCTCCAGCCGAACTGGAGGGGTTGATCGCCGAGCATCCGGCCGTCGCGGACGTGGCCGTCATCGGCGACCCCGACGAAGTGCTCGGTGAGCGCGTCGCAGCAGTGGTGACACTTCGACCCGAGACGGAACTCGAACTCGATGCTCTGGTTGCGTTCCTGAAAGACAAGCGCATCGCGTCGTACAAACTTCCCGAGCGGCTGGAGATTCGGAAAGAACTGCCGCGCAATTCGACCGGAAAGATCCTCAAGCGTGAGCTTCGACAGAAGAGTGTGGCATGAGTGTGATGAACGACAGTGACAAGCTTGCGTTGGCGCGTGAGATGTTCCAAGCGTGGGACGTCATGGACTGGGCACGCGTCGTCGACCTGTTCGCCGAAGACGGTGTGCTCCACAGCGTGATGCAGGAACCTCTTGTCGGCAAGGAGGCTGTAGCGGGCCGAATTGCATTGCTGGCAAGCAAGTGTGAACGGATCACCCTGAAGATCGAGTCGCTCGGCGTGATCGACGGCAGGGTTTTTGTACAGCGAGTGGACGATTTCCACTTCGACGGGACCCACGGCGTCGTTCCTGTTGTCGGAATCCTCAGCATGGCAGACGGGCTGGTCACAGAGTGGCTCGAATACTACGACCGTCCGACACTCTTGAAGGGAATGGGTCTTGTCTCCGATTTCGAATAGCGGGATTTCGAATAGCGGGATTTCGAATAGCCGACTGCCGACGATCGATATCTCCCTGGGCTTGTGGCAGGACCGTCCGCCGCGGGAGGTGACCACTACTGCACGCCTCGCCGACAAACTGGGGTTCGGCCGAGTGTGGGTGGGGGAGATGGCGACGTACGACGCCTTTGCTCTGGCGACGTCAGTCGGCGCCGGCTTCGAGCACTCCGAGTTGGTGGTCGGCCCGCTCGCGGTGACGGTTCGTGATCCGGCGATGATCGCGATCGGGGCGGCGTCGGTAGCCGACCTGACCGGGCGTCACGTGTCGATAGCGTTGGGCACGTCCAGCACTGTCGTGGTCGAAAAATGGCATGGGCGAAGCAGATCCGGGGCAGCACGTGCACTCGCGGAGTCCGCCCGCGGTGTGCGAGCGCTCATGAACGGCGAGCGGGGCGAAGTCGCCGGAACGGTGATGCGGACCAGCGGATATCGGCTGCGACTTCAGCCGCCGGGTGGGCGGCTGATCGTTGCAGCTTTCGGAGACAAGGCCCTTCGCGCCGCGGTGGAGTTGGGCGACGAACTGGTGCTCAATCTGGTCAGCCCGGAGCAAGCGGGGCGCCTGATCGCACGGTGCAAGGAAATCGCGGCTGAAATGGAAACGCCAATGCCCCAGGTGTCGGTTTGGGCGCCGGCGGCCGTGGCAACCGAAGGCCCAACTCAGATGTCGATCGATCAGCTCAGACGTGGGCTTGTGCCGTATCTCGCTGCCCCCGGGTACTCGGACATGTTCGTGCGAGCAGGGTTTGCATCCGTGATCGAGGCAGCCAGTGCCGGGACCGCGCCTCGAGAGATCTTGAGTCAGGTCTCGGACGCGATGGTCGCGACAGTGGGAATCGTGGGAACCGCGGCCGATGCGCGCGAGCAACTCGAGGCGTATCGAGCGGTCGGTGTGGACACCGTCGTGGCCGTGCCTTCATCCACTGATTCGGATCCGGCCGGGCAAGTGACGATGGAACTTCTTGCCGAGATGGTATGACGAATCCCCGACGAACTTACTCTCAGGTAAGTTCGTCGGGGATATGTCGAATCGGAGGAGTTGCCGTGAGTGATCGTGTTCGTGTCGAGGTAGTGCAGTCGGTGGCGTACGTGACGTTGAACCGGCCGGAGAAACTCAACGGTCTCGATCTGGACATGCTCGACGCGCTGGTGGACGCGGCCCGAACGATCAGAACTGATCGTTCGATCCGGGGCGTGGTTCTGCAAGGCGCGGGCGACGCATTCTCGGCCGGATTGGACTTCGCTTCTGCCGGCAAGCAGCCGAGCCGGATGGCCAAGGCCTTTGCGAAATTTCCCGGTCAGAAGACCAACCTCTTTCAACGTGCGTGCTGGGTGTGGCGCGAATTGCCCGTGCCGGTCATCGCGGTCGTTCACGGCCACTGCTTCGGCGGGGGACTGCAATTGGCGCTCGCCGCAGACTTTCGATTCACCACCCCTGATTGCACGTTCTCGGTGATGGAGGCGAAGTGGGGATTGATCCCCGACATGACCGGAACGGTCACGATGCGCGAACTCGCGGCGATGGACGTCGTGAAACGCCTCGCCATGACTGCTGAACTGTTCGATGGAAATCAGGCTCTCGAGTGGGGGTTCGTGAGCGGAGTAAGTGACAATCCGATCAAACCGGCACAGGAACTGTTGTCGCAGATCATGACTCGCTCGCCGGACGCCGTCGCAGCGACGAAGACGTTGCTGCACAAGACCTGGAACCGATCGCCACGCGGTGCGTTCTGGATCGAATCGCGGATCCAACTGGCGCTGATGAGAGGCAAGAACCACAAGATCGTACGCTCCGCGAATACTGCGAAGACGTTGCCGGAGTTCGCCATTCGAAAGTTCGGCTGACAAACTCCGGCATCGCGTCGCCGTGGGGCGTTCTCATTCAGGCCGATTACACCATCAGATCTCGTCCAGATCGGTCCTTGATGAGCATCGTGGCGACGAACGACACTGCGGCCAACAGGGCGAGATAGATCGAGATGGCAAGAGTGCCACCGGTCTTGCCGAGGAGCCATTGGGCGACGGTGGGAGCAAAGGCGCCGCCGAAAATGGTGCCGACGGCGTAGGAGATCGACGCGCCGCTGTAGCGGATCGAAGCTGGGAACAGTTCGGCGAACAATGCCGGTTGAGGTCCGTACGACAGTCCGAGTCCGACCGAGAACAGGATCATTGCCACGTAGATCCAGCCGAGATTGCCGGTGTCGATGAGGAGGAAGAACGGCACCGCGAAGAGGATCATTGCGAGGTTGCCGACGTTCATCACCGTGGTGCGGCCGCGCCGATCCGACCAGTAAGCGCCGATCATGGTGAAAACGCCCCACGTGACTGCACTTGCGAGCGTGGCAATCAGTAGTTCGGTCTTACCCAGGCCGTAGGTCTTGGTTGCGTACGCGACGATGAATCCGCCGATCACCATGTAGCCGTTGCCGTTTGTGCCGATGAAGGAGAGGGCCGCGAGTACGACCTGCTTCGGGTGTTTCTTGAACAGAGTTCGGATAGGCGTGTTGCTCTCGGTGCGGCGTTCCTTGAGTTCGGCGAACACGGGTGACTCGCTGACCTTGCTTCGAATGTAGAAGCCGACGCCGATCAGCACGACGCTGAGCAGGAACGGCACTCGCCATCCCCAGGTGGTGAACTGTTCGTCCGTGAGGGTGAACGTGCACAGTGCCAAAACGCCGGTGGCGAGCAACATTCCGAGCGGTACGCCCATCTGGACGAACGCTCCGAAGAATCCTCGACGCTTGGTGGGTGCGTGTTCGACGGCAAGAAGAGCAGCCCCACCCCATTCGCCGCCCGTCGAGAATCCCTGCACGATTCTGAGAAGGATCAACAGGATCGGCGCCCAGATCCCGATCGAGGCATACGTCGGCAGCGCGCCGATGAGAACCGTCGCGGCCCCCATCATCGCCAACGTCGCGACCAGGACACGTTTACGGCCGAGTCTGTCGCCGAGATATCCGGCCACGATGGCGCCGAGAGGACGGAAGACAAAGCTGATGCCGACCGTGACGTAGGAGACGATCTGGCCTGCCGAGCCCATCGGCTTGAAGAACAGGTCGGCAAAGATCAGGGCTGCGGCTTGGGCGTAGATGAAGAAGTCGTACCACTCGACGGTGGTGCCGACCATCGACGCCATCGCGGCGCGGTCGTACTCCTTCGCGGCGGGCTTGGTGCCAGTTCTGGTTGTGGTCATCGAGCTACTTTCTGCCAGTCACGTGGTTCACCGGCGCGGTGAACTGCGAAGTCGGAACAGGGGAAAAACGCTGTTCGATCTGCGACGTTGCCGGTGTGCTCGGTGCATGCTTTTGGCTGACTCGGAGCGTTCCTGCGCGATCTCATTGTCGATATTGGCAACCGAATGATCGGTAGGTAATGAATTATGCAGAAGTGTGAGCGTCAACACAAGGGGTGCCGGAAAGGTCTGATTATCTGGTGCAGAGCATGCGAGAAATCAGTTGCTCAGGTGTGGAGCGACGCGGCGATCCGCAGGTCGATTTCCCTGGCGCTGAGCAGATGGTCGAGGACGAGAACCGCACAACCGAGGATCCCGGATTGTGCGCCGTGGCTGACCGAAGCGATCTGAAGCTTTCGGGTGGCAAGCGCCGTTGCGTTGCCGTAGACGGACTCCCGAAGTCCGGCGAGGAAGAGCTCGTCTGCCTCGGCCATGTCGCCGCCGATGATCAGGACCTCGGGATTGAGGAGGTTGACCGCGCCGGAAATGACGTCGCCGATAAGTCGGCCGCTGCTTCTGATGAGCCGGCGGGCTTCGCTGTCGCCGTCCAGGGCGAGGCGGACAACGTCACGCACGTGCCCGACGCTTCGGCCCTGATCTCGGAGGGCGTGCACGAGAGCCCAACCGCTGGCGACGGTTTCGACGCAGCCGACATCGCCGCAGCGACACTTCATGCCCCGCGCTGCAGCGGTTTTGGTATGCCCGATCTCGCCGGACGCTCCGAGTGAACCGCGTTGGAGGATTCCGCCCATGACGATTCCTGCGCCGAGGCCGGTTGACGCCTTGATCATCAGGAGGTTGGGCGCACTCTCCCGTCGTTCGCTCAATTCGGCCAGGGCCATCACGTTGGCATCGTTGTCGGCGAACAGTGGCGCCGTGGTCACCGATGCCAGATAGGGGGCAAGAGCGACGCCGTCCCATCCCGCCATCATCGGAGAGTCGAGGCTCGCTCCCGCGGCGACGTCGACCGTTCCGGGAATGCTCAGTCCGATTCCGATGACCTCGGTAGACGCGCGGTGGACCTGGGCCAGTAGTGACGAAAGATGCTCGGCAATTTCGGGCATCAGTTCGTCGGGGCCGACCCCGACCGACTTGTCGATGTCTTCTGCCGCGAGGATCGTGCCCGCCAGGTCGGTGACGGCAAGTTGTGCCCGCGATCGACCGATTGCCACGACGAGAACCACGCCGGACGAGTTCGCGAAGGTGAGAGTGGACGGCGGCCGGCCGCCCGTCGACGGGCCCTCGTCGTCATCGGCGATCAAACCAAGCGATTGAAGTGCTGCAACCCTGGCCGATACCGCCGTCCTGGACAGGCCGGTGAGCTTCCCGATCTCGCTGCGCGTGGTCGCGGAACCGCTGCGTATCAGCGTGAATACCTCTCCCGCGGTAGCCGGAGTCGTGGACGGTCGGGTCATTGTCCTATTCAAGCATTCCTCGTCGGTAACTTCAGCGTGCGAAAGTTCGCATACTTTGTCCACAAAAAGACGTAAGTAGGTCTTGTGAAAAAGCAGAAGTAGGCATAGTCTGTGTCTTGACTCACTGCCACGGGCGTCCGAGGAGACGAGTCGCAGTTTCTGTGAAGCAGGGCGCACAAACAGGGGAGAACCTGATGAGCCGCACCGATACACAAGAGATCGTCGAGTTCGCACGTAAGTGGCAGCAGTTCGACGGTGGACCTGACGAAGAGATCTTTGTAACCTTCGGCCTCGCCCCGGACGAGTATTTCCGCAGGCTGCAGGCAATTCTCGACGACGGCGTCGTAGCGCTGACTCCGCCGGTCACCGGCGAACTCGCAACGGTCTGTGCACATCGACTCGGCCAATCGGCCAGGCGTCGATAAGCCCGACCCGGCGTCAGCCCAGAGTCACCCGAATCCGTTTCACCCGAGTAAGGAATTGAGGTCGCCATCATGCACAAGCACCTTCCGATGCCGTACCCGACCGCCGAAGTGTGGGACTGGCAGCTGCAGGGAGCGTGCCGTGGGCACGATTCCGCGGTCTACTTCCACCCGGACGGCGAGCGTGGACACGCTCGCGAGAACCGTGAACGCAATGCCAAGAAGGTCTGCGCGACGTGCCCTGTACTCCAGCAGTGCCGCGAACACGCACTCTCCGTCCACGAGCCTTACGGCATCTGGGGTGGAATGACGGAGACCGAGCGCGCAGAATATGTGCGATCGCTGCGTAAGCGCAGCAACCGGATGCCCGCGGTCGCCAACGCGAGCTGACGGTCCTTCGGAAAGGACGCCAGTGTGACCCTCGTAGCCGGTATCGATTCGTCTACCCAGTCGTGCAAAGTCATTGTCCGTGATGCCGATTCGGGAGAACTGGTACGAGAAGGGCGGGCGGCCCATCCCGTCGGTACCGAGATAGATCCGACATGCTGGCTCGAGGCGATGGACAATGCAATCGCCGCGGCGGGTGGGCTCGGCGACGTCGCAGCGGTATCCGTCGGAGCTCAACAGCACGGCATGGTGTGTCTGGACAGCGGCGGTGAGGTCGTCAGGCCGGCGCTGCTGTGGAACGACACTCGTTCGGCGAAGGCTGCGACGGATCTGGTCGAAGAACTCGGCGGATCGAAGGCGTGGGCCGATGCCGTTGGCGTAGTTCCGGTCGCCGCGGTCACGGCAAGCAAGCTTCGATGGCTCGCAGATCACGAGCCAGGCAACGCCGATCGCACTGCCGCGGTGTGTCTTCCGCATGACTGGCTGTCCTGGAAATTGGGCGGGTCCGGTTCAATCGAGGAGCTCGCCACAGACGCGGGCGACGCAAGTGGAACCGGCTATTACGCTGCCTCGACGCGCGAATACCGTACCGACTTGCTGGCGTTGGCATTTCGCGATCGCACCCCCCATGTTCCCCGAGTTGCGTCGCCGAACGAAAAGATCGGAAGCACCGGCTCCGGGGGAATCATCGGACCGGGTACGGGTGACAATGCCGCAGCCGCACTGGGTTTGGGAGCAGTCCCCGGTGACGTGATCATCTCGATCGGAACATCCGGCGTCGTGTCGGCTGTATCGTCCACCCCCACACACGATCCCAGTGGAAACGTGGCAGGATTCGCGGACGCAACCGGCCTGCACCTGCCGCTGGTGTGCACTCTCAACGGCGCGCGCATTCTTGATGCGACAGCATCCATTCTCGGTGTCGATCACGCCGAACTGTCCCGGTTGGCGCTGACCGCGCCCCTCGGAAACGACGGGCTGGTCATGATTCCGTACTTCGAGGGCGAGCGGACGCCCAACCGTCCTGACGCCACGGGGGCAATGCACGGTTTCCGCTTGCAGAACTCGACGCCGGCGCACTTTGCGCGTGCTGCAGTCGAAGGGCTCCTGTGCGGCTTGGCCGACGGTGTCGACGATCTGATTCGCCAGGGCGTCGAGGTGAAGCGAGTTCTCCTCGTAGGAGGCGGAGCGAAGTCTCGTGCTCTCTGTGAGATCGCGCCGGCAATTCTCGGAGTCCCGGTCGTGATCCCTGCTCCGGGTGAGTACGTCGCCGAAGGGGCATGCAGGCAAGCAGCATGGGCACTGTCCGAGGACACGCAGCCACCGGTGTGGCCGAAACCGGACGAGCGGCGATTCGACGCCGAACCAGCTCCCCATGTGCGTGAGCGCTACGCGTCGCTGCGTGAACTCACCGAAGGCGTCTGAGCGCTCCTTACAGAAGGCCGAACTTTCGAACTGCGTCGAGTAGCGCGTGCGGGCGTTCGGTCGTCGGCAGGGGATCGACGAGGGCGAACTGGCAACCGACGTCTCGGGCAGCGCCGTCGGCTTCGTCGCTGTCTCCGATCATCAGGGTCTGTGCTGCATCCACATCCAGCTGCGCCAGGGCGTATTCGAAGATCGCGGGTTCCGGTTTGACTGCGCCCACCTCGAACGACAGGACGAACTCGTCGACCCAGACGTCCCAGCCGCGGTCGACGAACGCCGGACGGATGTCGAAGGCGATGTTGCTCAGGACTGCGGTGCGTATGCCCTTCTCCGACAACGACTTCAGGACCTCTCCGGTATCCGGGTACGGCGACCACTGGTCCGGATCGACCAGAAGCGCGTAGAAAGCCTCGGCGCGAACCGGATCGGGCACTCCGGACTTGCTCAACACGTCGAGGTAAGCCTGACGATGCAACTTCGGATCCCGGTCGCGGTTCTCCCACGCGTAGATCCCGGCTTCGTCCATTTCGACGGTTCGGCCCACCGGCGCGGTCATCCGACGCATGAGCTCGGCTTGAGCGTGCACGTCGAGGGGGTCGCCCTGGTGATCGACGAGGTGCTCGGTCCAATCGTCGCTCTCCTCCAAACGGAAGAGGGTTCCGGAGAAATCGAACAGCGTCGCGGCGATATGTCCGTCTTGATGGGCCGTGCTGTCAGTGTTCACCTCGACAGGTTATCGGCGTCCGCTTTCCGATGCTTGATGTGAGCCAGTGCACGCGTACTTTGAGAGAGCACATTTTCCGAGGTTCCCCCGACGGGCACGATTTCGATGCCCCGGATGAACCGTATGACGAGGGGGATCCTCCGTGTCCGACCACGCGAATACACCAGACCTGACGAAGCCGTCCGGCGAAGACCCCCACCTCTCACGTCAGCTGTCCAACCGGCATATCCAGCTGATCGCCATTGGTGGTGCCATCGGCACCGGACTGTTCATGGGATCGGGCAAGACGATCTCGCTTGCCGGGCCCTCCGTGATCTTCGTGTACATGATCATCGGCTTCATGCTCTTCTTCGTCATGCGGGCGATGGGGGAGTTGCTGCTCTCGAACATGGCGTACAAGTCGTTCTCCGACTTCGCCGCGGATCTGCTGGGCCCCTGGGCGGGGTTCTTCACCGGATGGACCTACTGGTTCTGCTGGATCGTCACCGGCATCGCGGACGTCATCGCGATTTCCGGATACTTCAAATACTGGTGGCCAGGTCTCGCGGCATGGATACCTGCTTTGCTGACGATCGCGGCGCTGCTGCTCCTCAATCTCCCGACCGTTCGCGCCTTCGGTGAAACAGAGTTCTGGTTCGCACTGATCAAGATCGTCGCCATCGTCAGCCTGATCATCGTCGGCATCGTCATGGTCGTCTCCGGGTTCACGGCGCCGAACGGTGCCACCTCGGGTATCGACAACCTCTGGAACGACGGCGGCATGTTCCCGACCGGATTCATGGGCTTCGTGGCCGGCTTCCAGATCGCCGTGTTTGCCTTCGTGGGCATCGAACTGGTCGGCACCACCGCCGCCGAGGCGAAGGACCCGGAGAAGAACCTGCCGAAGGCCATCAACTCCATCCCCATTCGTGTCCTGCTGTTCTACGTCGTTGCACTGACCGTGATCATCGCGGTCACTCCGTGGCGCGAAATCAGCGCAGACAAGAGTCCGTTCGTCGCCATGTTCACACTCGCCGGCCTCGGCATCGCTGCATCTGTCATCAACTTCGTCGTGCTGACCTCCGCTGCGTCTTCGGCCAACTCGGGTATCTACTCCACCTCGCGCATGGTGTTCGGCCTTGCGCAGGAGGGCGACGCACCGCGGGCACTCGGCAAGCTGAACTCGCGCAAGGTCCCCGCGAACGCCCTGATGTTCTCCTGCATCTTCTTGCTGGCGTCGCTGATCCTGCTGTTCTCGGGCGATTCCGTGATCGAGGCCTTCACCGTCGTCACGACCATCTCGGCGCTGCTGTTCATGTTCGTGTGGACGATCATTCTGGCGAGCTACATGGTGTACCGGAAGCGTCGTCCGCACCTGCACGAGGCGTCGAAGTTCAAGATGCCCGGCGGCATCGTGATGTGCTGGGTCGTGCTCGCGTTCTTCGTCTTCATCCTCTGGGCGCTGACCACCAAGGACGACACCCTGCAGGCACTTGTCGTCACACCGATCTGGTTCGTGGTTCTGGGTATCGCGTGGGCGATCATTCGTCGCCGACCCGCTCACCGGGCACGATACGACGCATTCAAGTCAGAACTGGACGCCAGCCGACAGAACGGCGAGAAATAGTTTTGGTCAAGATCGGGTAACGGTGGCGGCCGCCTTGATCAAACTGTTACATTCTTCGGCAGACAGAGGAGCGGGCTTCATCAGAAGGACGCTGCACGCCGACGACTGACGGAGTACACACTGTGGGAAACCACCACCGCACGGGCAATGACGATGTTGTCTTCGAGATCGATCCCGAGGCAGCAAGCGGCCGCCACCGCACCCCGTCGGCTGGCCCTGGTGCCGGTGTCAAGGCGGGTGTCGTAGCTGCGGCTACCGGTGCACTCCTCGTCGGTGCAGGCCAGATGGGTGCAGGAACCGCTGCTGCGGCGCCGGCAACACAGACCATCGCCGGCATCGAAATCCCGCAGGGTCTGCTCCCCGAGGGCGTTGTCGTTCCGGCTGAATTGGCGGCACTTCCCGCTCTCGACATTCCCGAGCTTCCCGATTTTGCTGCCGATCTCAACACGCAGGCACAGCAGTTCCTCGCGGGGATCAACCCCGGCACCTCTGCTCGCACCGTGCAGCCGGTGTCCGGAACGCTGACCTCCACCTTCGGTTCGCGCTGGGGAGCACACCACGGCGGTCTCGACATCGCGGCTCCGATCGGTACGCCGATTCTGGCTGCAGCAGACGGCCAGGTCATCGACGCCGGCCCGGCGTCAGGTTTCGGCCTCTGGGTTCGCGTCCAGCACGACGACGGCACGGTCACCACGTACGGCCACGTCAACGACTACCAGGTCAACGTCGGCCAGCGCGTCAATGCTGGCCAGCAGATCGCCACAGTGGGTAACCGTGGCCAGTCCACCGGCCCGCACCTGCACTTCGAGGTTGCCGAGAACGGCGCAAAGGTCGACCCCGCAGCGTGGCTGCAGGCTCGCGGCGTGGCTGTCACCTGGGTAGACAACTCGTAAGAGAAACTTTCGGAGAACTGCGGTGGCGTCGGGAAATTCTTCCCGGTGCCACCGCAGTTCTCGTTTGTCGGTGACACCGGCCGGATAGCCTTCAGTGACGTTGATCGTCGAAGGGGGAATGCGCGATGGGTGCAGAAGTCACGGCGCGAGAATTCACGCGGGCGGACCGTAGGCTCTTTCGCAAGAAAGTGCGGTCATGCGTCGACGCCATGAAGCAGATGCTCGACGGTGGTGACTTCCGAGACGCCGTTGACAAGCCGGCGCCGCTGCTGGGCATGGAGATCGAATTCAACCTGGTGAACGGGGACATGGCTCCTGCGATGTCCAACCGTGAAGTGCTCGAATCCATCGACGACGCTGCGGTTTTCCAAACCGAGCTCGGACAGTTCAACGTCGAGATGAACGTTGAACCCGGCCCACTCACCGGTGATGCAACTTTCGAATTGGAAAAGAAACTGCGCGCCTCCCTCGACGTCGCAGACGCGCGAATCCATGCGCACGACGCCGAGATGGTGATGATCGGGATGCTGCCGACCCTGCAACTCGAGCATCTCGATCGAGAGTGGATCACCGCGAACCCGCGTTACGAATTGCTCAACGAGCAAATTTTCACCGCTCGAGGCGAGGACATCGAACTCGACGTCGAAGGCGTCGCGCTACCTGGCAGCGACGTGGAAATTCTTCGGGCCGATACCAATTCGGTAGTCCCGGAGGCGGCATGTACGTCCATGCAGTTGCATCTCCGCGTTGCGCCGGAAGAGTTTGCCGCGCATTGGAATGCCGCGCAGTGTCTGGCCGGCGTACAGGTGGCGTTGGCGGCCAATTCTCCTTTCCTGGCAGGCAAGGCGCTCTGGCACGAATCGCGCATCCCGATCTTCGAGCAGGCCACGGACACAAGAACTTTCGAGCTGAAGAACCAAGGTGTGCGGCCGCGGGTGTGGTTCGGTGAGCGGTGGATCCACTCGGTGCTCGACTTGTTCGAAGAGAATTCACGGTACTTCCCGGCCCTGCTGCCTGACGTGTCGGACACCGATCCACTGGAAGTGCTCGCGGCGGGCGGGGTTCCGGAGTTGAGCGAGCTTCAGATGCACAACGGCACGGTCTATCGCTGGAATCGTCCGGTGTACGACTGCTCGGATGGCAAGCCGCACTTGCGTATCGAGAATCGAGTGCTGCCGGCCGGACCGACTGTCGTCGACATCATGGCCAATGCGGCCTTCTACTACGGCACAGTTCGGGCGCTGGTGAACGCGGAGCGGCCACTGTGGTCGCACATGTCGTTCCATGCGGCAGAAGAGAACCTGCACATCGGCGCCAAGTACGGACTCGACGCAACTTTGTACTGGCCGGAGATCGGTTGGGTCGGTGCCGACGAGTTGGTCCTGCGAAGGCTGCTGCCGTTGGCGTACGAGGGTTTGGCGGACTTCGGATTGTCCGCCGCGGCCCGCGATCGGTATCTCGGCGTCATCGAGGGGCGGTGCCTGAATCGGCAGACCGGTGCCGCCTGGCAACGAGAGCACGTGGCGCGCGCGGAGGCCTCGGGCGCGGACCGCTCGACTGCGCTCACCGGAATGCTCCGCGGTTACGTCGAGAACATGCGGGCGGGAGATCCCGTTCACACCTGGTCCTGATTGCTCTGCTAATTCTCCTATCCGTCAACAGTTTCGGGGACCTAAGTCCCCGAAATGTAGAGGGGGCGACCCCAAAAAAGCCGGACAAGTGGGATGGTTAGAGTGAAAGTGGCTCGGTTACTTCTTCAGGAAGGTGGGCACATGAGTTCACGCGAACATAACAGTGTTGTTGTCGGAGTCGAGGGTTCGGACACTGCGTCCACTGCGCTCCGCGAGGCCGCGAAAATCGCCGCCCAGCGCGAATTACGACTCGACATCATCCACGCTCTCGACTTCGCGCCTTACGGTTTCGGCGGACCGTACGTCGACGCGGGTGGGGTGTACGAATGGGTCGAAGAGGCGGGAAAAGCGATCTTGGCAGAGGCGGAACAATTCGCCCATGAGATCGATCCGAAACTCGAAGTTCACACCGAAATCGCCATCGGCAGCGCAACTCAGTGGTTGATCGAGAGTTCGGCGCAGGCCAGGCGGGTCGTTGTCGGAGCGTCCGCTTCAGGCAAGGCGGCGACGGCAGTTCTCGGCAATACAGCGGTCGGTGTTGCCAGTCACGGCAAGTGCCCGGTCATCGTCGTGCGGGACCGCGACGGCGCAGTGCCTTCGGAGGGACCCGTCGTGGTCGGCGTCGACGGCAGTGCGCTCAGCGCGCAAGCAGTGGGCGCGGCATTCGAGGAAGCAGCGTTCCGCGGTGCCGAGTTGGTGGCGCTGCACGTGTGGAGTGACCTCGGTAGCGCGGCATTCGAAGACCCGAGGGCAGCTGCGCTCGCCCCGCAGTCTCTCGAAGAGGAAGAGCACGCAGTACTCAGCGAGAGCTTGGCCGGTTGGTCCGAGCAATACCCGGACGTGAAGGTCCGGCGCGAGGTATACCTCGACAACCCGCGAGGACGGCTGCTGGACTGGTCGGCAAAAGCGCAGCTTGTTGTAGTCGGCAGCCGTGGCCGTGGCGGATTCCGTGGCATGCTCCTCGGCTCGACCAGCAATACTCTGATCGCTTCGGCTAAGTGCCCCGTCATGGTGGTTCGTCCCGAAGAATCCTGACCTCTCCAGGTTCTCCCGCTACCCCGTTCGTTTCGGTCATCGAATACGAACGGGGTAGTCACATGAATGCGGACTCATGTTCCGTAGTGTTCGATGTGAGTTAAGTGTTCGATGGGAGTACCAAGGCTGTGTGCGCGTCGCACACGGCGGCAATCGTCTGGATTGGGGTTACAACGTGCGTATCGGTATGGGTTTGAACTACAGCGGCGGGTTCGCCGAAACCGTCGAAGAGGTCGGTGACCTGGAGAAGGCGGGCCTGGACATCGCCTTCGTTCCGGAAGCGTATTCCTTCGACGCGGTCAGCCAGCTCGGTTACCTGGCGGCCAAGACGTCCACCATCGAACTCGCTTCGGGAATCTTCCAGATCTACACCCGTACGCCCTCGTTGACCGCCATGACGGCAGCGGGCCTGGACTTCGTCTCCAACGGTCGCTTCGTTATGGGCCTGGGTGCTTCCGGACCGCAGGTGATCGAGGGATTCCACGGCGTCAAGTACGACGCTCCGTTGGGACGCACGCGTGAGGTCGTCGAGATCTGCCGTCAGGTGTGGCGCCGCGAGAAGGTCGAATACCAGGGCAAGTACTACCAGGTTCCGCTCCCTGCCGAGAAGGGCACCGGACTGGGCAAGCCGCTCAAGCTGATCAATCATCCTGTGCGTGAGCGCATCCCGATCCTGATCGCTTCGCTCGGACCCAAGAACGTCGAACTGACGGCTGAGATCGCCGAAGGCTGGGAACCCATCTTCTTCCATCCGGAAAAGGCAGCAAGCGTATGGGGCGAGCCGATTGCGAAGGGCAAGGCCAAGCGCGATCCGAGCCTCGGCGAGCTTCAGGTGTACGCGTCGCCGGCCCTGGCCATCGGCGACGACGTCGACCACATGCTCGACTGGGTGCGCCCGAGCCTTGCGCTCTACATCGGCGGCATGGGCGCCAAGGGCAAGAACTTCTACAACGACCTCGCGGTGCGATACGGCTACGAAGAGGCCGCCGAGAAGATTCAGGATCTCTACCTCGCGGGCAAGAAGGACGAGGCCGCAGCAGCGGTCCCGGACGAGCTGGTTCGCGCCGTGTCATTGATCGGTCCCGAGAGCTACGTCAAGGAACGCGTCGCAGCCTTCGCCGAAGCTGGCGTCACGACGCTCAACGTCACGCCGTTGGCGGCCGATCGCAACGGCCGTGTTCAGCTGATCGAGAAGTTCCGCAAGATTTGTGACTGACCCTGCCGTGCGCCTTTATTAACCGCCGGCGGTTAATAAAGGCGCACAGCAGAGCGGGTGATTCGGGATCTCTTGCGCACGAAACCCGATTTTCGGCGCTTTCATATGGGACTTTTTTCACTTCTGACCGGTCGGGTTCTTCGCCTAACGTGGATCGAGTAGCCAGGGTTTGCGTGCGAATCCGGCACCGGTGGCCTCGTTGACGCCCGAAAGGGATGTTGGCGGGGCCGTTGCCGCAGTCCACCCGAACTCCGAATGTCCGATTCGGGACTCGCGTCGGCTGATGAATCCTTTTTGCCGTCATTGGGCAATAGTGTGAGGGCGAAGAGATTCTCTGGTCGATCGTGGAGGGACGAACATGAGTGCAACCAAACCCGTAGTCGTGGCAGTGGACGGCTCGGAATCGGCGTCGTCGGCTGTCGTCTGGGCCGCTCGAACGGCGGTGGCGCTCGGTCGTCCGCTGCACATCGCGACGGTGGTGCACATCCCCGCTTTCTACTACTCCGAGCCGTACCTCGCCGAGAGCTTCAAGGACGAACTTCGCCGCACTGCCACCGCTCGTCTGGACAGCGCGCAGATCCTCGCGCGACAAAGCATCGACGACGACCTCCAGATCGTCACCGAACTACTCGACGGCAGCGTCTCCGATCGCCTGATCGAATTGTCCAAGGGCGCGTACATCATTGCGCTCGGGCCCCGCGGGCATGGTGAATTCACCGGATTGGTCGTCGGTTCCGCGACGGTGTCGGTCGTCTCGCACGGCGAATCTCCGGTGGCGGTAGTCCGGGGCCGGACGCTTGATGGTCGACCGCCGACCGAAGGTCCTGTCGTCGTCGGCGTCGATGGATCCGAAAGCAGCATCGAGGCAGTCGAGCATGCTTTCGAACAGGCATCCGCTCGGGGTGCAACATTGATCGCCGTCAACGTGTGGAGCGATGTGAGCGTGCAGCCCTCCCTGGGCGCCACCCCCGACGATCCACTGTGGAGCAGCATCCAGACAGGTGAGGAAGTTGTCCTTGCCGAGCAATTGGCTGGTTTCACCGAGCGCTACCCAGACGTCGTCGTCGAGAGAGTCGTCGCGCGTGACCGTCCGGTCCGCGTTCTCAGTGAATACGCGGAGACGGCGCAATTGATCGTCGTCGGCAGTCGCGGGCGCGGCGGATTCGCGGGAATGCTCCTCGGATCGACCAGTCGGGCACTGCTCCATACTGCGGATTGCCCGGTTCTCATCGTCCGGCACGTCAACAAGTGAAGAGAATGCATTCAATGACTTTTGAGTCCACCGTCTCCGGTACCGTTCGACGTGAGATGTCTTTTGGAGGGGATCGATGACAACGCGGATATTCCTGGTCGACGATCACGAGATCGTCAGACGCGGATTGTTCGACCTACTCGGCGGGGTCGAAGACTTCGTGGTGGTGGGTGAGGCCGCATCCGTGGGAGAAGCATTGGCTGCGGTACCGCAGAGCAATGCCGACGTCGCGGTTCTGGACGTACGGCTGCCGGACGGCAACGGCGTCGAACTGTGCCGCGAACTGCGCTCGATGCTGCCCAACCTGCGCTGCCTGATGCTCACGTCGTACGCGGACGACGAGGCACTACTCGACGCGATCATGGCGGGCGCTTCGGGATTTGTCCTCAAACAGATTCTCGGAACCGATCTGGTCGCTGCGGTCCGCACAGTCGGGCGCGGCGGTTCACTGCTCGACAGTCGGGCGACGGAGGCGCTGATGCAGCGGATCCGTAGCGACCGCACAGCTGATCCGTTGGCCGAACTTTCCGATCAGGAGCGAGCAGTCTTCGACCTCATCGGAGAGGGACTCACCAACCGGGAGATCGGCGCGCGATTGTTCCTCGCGGAGAAGACAGTCAAGAACTACGTGACGCGTCTGCTCTCGAAGCTGGGCATGCAGCGTCGTACTCAGGCTGCGGTGCTGGCCACCGAAATCCGCAGCGGCAGTCGATAGGTCTACCGACCGGACTTCGGTCGATTCGAGTTGGTGCGCCCGAGCGGTACTCGCCAGAGCAGGCGTGCACCGCTCGGATCGTGGTTGACGATCGTGCACGTACCGCCGCAATGTTCGGCACGGCGCTCGAGATTGTGAAGTCCACTCTTGTGGAAGTCGGAGGGGAGTCCGACGCCGTCGTCCTCGATCGTGATCGCAAATTCGACGTCCGCGGTGACTGCGATGGTGATGTGGTGTGCGTGTGCATGCCGAAGGACGTTGCTCAGCCCCTCACGCAGCACAGCTTCGGCGTGCTGGTGGATCCCGGGATTCACCAGAGTGTCGATGGCGCCGGAGAATTGGACGCTGGGGGTCACGGCGGACTGTGCGGTGGCGTCGCCGATGACATCGAGGAGGCGTCGGCGCAGGCTCGACGAATCGGTGGCTGTGGGAGTCTGCAGATCGAAGATGGTTGTCCGAATCTCGCGGACTGTCTTGTCGAGCTGTTCGAGGGATCGTTTGACAATCGCGCGCGCCGACTCCGGGAGGGTCTCGTCCGGAAGCGTGCTCTGCAGGCTCATTCCGCTCGCGAACAGTCGCTGGATGACGTTGTCGTGCAGATCTCGTGCGATGCGGTCGCGGTCCGCGAGAACCGACAACAGGCGTTGCGCCTTTTGTTTCTCGTCGAACTCGATTGCAACGGAGCCGAGTTCGGCCATCGACTCGATCCGGGTCAGTTCGTCGTGATCCCAGTGCGTGTTGGTCGAGTTCGACGCCACGATGACCGCGCCGACTACACCCGAGGCGACGCACATCGGTGCCACGACCGCACTTCCGGCCGACGGCACCAGTTCGGTGAGTGCGCCTAAAGTGGTGAGTACCTGTAGCTTTCGAGTGCTCCGCACCACGTCGAACGGATAGGTCGTCGCTGGAATTCTGACTCCACGTGACGTGGTTCGGGCGCTGGCCGCAGCGTGAACCTGTGCGTATCCGTTCTCGCAGATCACCACGATCACGTCGTCGACGCCGGTCAGGTCCCGAACGCGACTGGCAAGAAGTTGCAGGCCGTCCTCGAGCGAGTCACCGGCCAGCAACCGCGAGCGAATGGCAGATGTTGCGGTGAGCCATCTTTCACGAGTTCGTGACTGCTCGAACAGCCGTGCGTTTTCCACAGCGATGCCGGCTGCGATGGCGAGGGCCTCGAGAATGACCTCGTCTTCTTGGGTGAACTCGGCTTTTCCGCGCTTCTCAGTCAGGTAGATGCTTCCGAACACCTTTCCTCGCATCATGATCGGCGCCCCGAGGAAACTCTCCATCGGTGGATGATTCGCGGGGAATCCCACCGATTCGGGATGGTCGCCGAGATGCGCCACACGCAAAGTCTGCGGGTGATTCATCAGAACACCCAGAACGCCATGACCTTCGGGGAAATGCCCCATGGTCGCCCGTTGGGACCCGGAGATTCCCTCGTACACGAATTCCGAGAGCCCGCCCCCCGGCGCCGCAACCCCCAGGGCGCCGTAGCGGCAATCCAGAACCGTTGTCGCAGAGGTGATGATCCGTTGGAGAGTCAGGTCGAGATCCAGACCTGAACCGACCACCAGGACCGCCTCGAGCAGACGGTGGAGTGTCGGTATGTCTGCATTGGAATCGCCCAGGCGGTCGAGCAACTCGCCGAACGTGCGTGCCGGACTGTGACCCGATGCTTCGACCATGGTCGAAGCATATCGCCTCGCGGAACGTCAGCCCTCCTGACGGCGACCTTCCCACCACGACGACCAGTGATGCTTGATTTCGTCGAACTCGTCATCGCTCAGGTCGTAGGTGGTCAGCAGGATGGACATGCCTCCGTCTGGCCGCTGCGGAGTTACCGACTGGGTCGCGACAGAGAGTAGACCAGGGCCGAGATCTTCGACTGTCAACCCGAATTGGTGATCGGTGACGTAGTCGACGACGCCTTCGAAATAGTCGCCGGGAGCGATTGTCGCCGCGTACCGACTTCCCGCTTCCAATTCGATTTCGGTGAGCCCGAGGACGGTTGCCGCATTCTCGCCAGGGAGCAGCAGGCCGTCGAGATAGATGGTTCTTCGCTCAGCGAGTCCGTGGTGCTCCACTGCGAATCTGAGCAAGTGGAGGAACGTCGTCCATCCCTCGGTGATGTCGTCGTACCAGTCGTCGTCGGCAGATTTGGCCGGCCGATCGATGCGGACGACCGTCTTGCCGTCTTGTTCGAGAAGTGAGAAGCGGTCACCGTTTCCGAGTTTCAGCGTCAGTGCCTCGGGATCGGCCTCAGCGGTGGAGTAGATCTGGGCGATTTCGTCGTCGAGACCGTCGTACTCCCAGCCGAACCAACGACGAATCAGCGACGGGTCGCGCAGGGCGGGCCACAGAACGGACGGGGCTGCGACGATGGACACTTCGATCACGGTTTCGCTCACCCGGAAGACGGTACCGACTTCAACCCTTCATAGCGACGGTGAGCAGAAATGCAACGTCTTCGAGCGCTTCGACGCTGTGGCGGTCGGCCGGCACGGTGAGGAAATCACCGGTGGATCCTTTCCACTGGTCGCTCCCACACACAAGATTCAGCTTCCCGCTCAGGACCAACAGTGTGGCTTCGCCCGGACTGTCATGTTCGGCGAGGCTCTTGCCGGCGCTCAGGGCGATCACCGTCTGTCGCAGGCTGCGCTGGTGGCCGCCGTAGACGGTTTGTGAACTGCGACCGCTGGTCGCCGAGCCCGCCAGTTTCAGCTGTTGGCGAGCGAGAGCGGTCAGTGACTTCTTGTCCATCGAAGACCTCTCGGAAGCGGTGAATGTCGTTCTTGGAGTATGACCGACTCACTCGCGAGGTGCCTCGTTATCGGCGGAAGTCGGTCAGCGCGTGTATTCCAGCCAGCGGAAGCGCAGCCCGCTCTTCTCCGAGGTCTGCCAGGGCTCGTCGGACTTCAGGTTCCATTCGGGGCCGATCTCGGGAGCAAAGGCATCACCGGCGATGTCGAGGTCGACCTCGGTCACCAGGAGATGCGTCGCGAATGGCAGTGCAGCCGAATAAATTTGCCCGCCTCCGACGACAAATACGTCACCGTCCGGCAACGCCAAGGCGTCGTCCAGCCTGTGGACTACCTCGGCGCCTTCGGCTTGCCATTGCGGATCGCGCGTGACGACGATGTTCCGACGCCCGCTGAACGGCCGGAACTTCAGTGGAATGGAGTCCCAGGTGCGCCGTCCCATGATCACCGGATGTCCCATGGTGACGCGTTTGAAGTAAGCCATGTCCTCGGACACGCGCCACGGGATCGAGTTGTCGACGCCGATGACGCCGTCGTGGGCCTGCGCCCAGATGAGGGTGACTGTGCGATCGGTCATCGTCAGACCGCTACCGGCGCTTTGATCGCGGGGTGGTGCTGATAATCGACGATCTCGACGTCCTCGAAGGTGTAGTCGAAAATGGAGTCGCGTTTGTTCAGCTTCAGGGTCGGCAACGGAAGGGGCTCGCGACCGAGCTGCTCGGTGACCTGGTCGACGTGGTTGTCGTAGATGTGGCAGTCGCCGCCGGTCCAGACGAACTCGCCGACACCGAGTCCGGCCTGCTGGGCCATCATGTGGGTGAGCAGCGCGTAGCTGGCGATGTTGAACGGAACGCCGAGGAACATGTCGGCGCTGCGCTGGTACAGCTGGCAGGAGAGCTTTCCGTCGGCGACGTAGAACTGGAAGAAAGCGTGGCATGGAGCCAGCGCCATCTGCGGAATGTCGGCGACGTTCCACGCCGAGACGATGATCCGCCGCGAATCGGGGTTGGAGCGCAGGGTCTCGACGGTCTGCGTGATCTGGTCGATGTGCTCGCCCGAAGGGGTGGGCCAGCTACGCCACTGGACGCCGTAGACGGGGCCGAGTTCGCCGTTCTCGTCGGCCCACTCGTCCCAGATGGAGACGCCGTGCTCGTGCAGCCACGCCACATTGGAGTCGCCGCGCAGGAACCACAGGAGCTCGTTGACGATCGACTTGAGGTGGACCTTCTTGGTGGTGACGAGCGGAAAGCCGTCGGCAAGATCGAAACGCATCTGGTGACCGAAGATGCTGCGGGTGCCGGTTCCGGTTCGATCGGATTTGGCGGTACCCGTCTCCATGACGAGCCGGAGGAGGTCTTCGTAAGCAGTGGAGACAGTCACGGGAATCAGTCTAGGGCCTGCCTTGCCGTGCGCCTTTATTAACCTCCCGCGGTTAATAAAGGCGCACGGCAATATAGCCTCGGCACATGCGCGAACTCTTGGTGATCGGTATCGGTGCGGGTGATCCCGACCAGGTGACGGTTCAGGCGATCAAGGCCATGAACAGGGCCGATACGTTCTTCATCATCGGAAAGGGTGACGAGAAGCAGGCTCTGGTCGACTTGCGAACCGGCATCCTCGACGAGCACGTTCACCTCGACTACAAGGTGGTCGAGATCACGGACCCGCCGCGGGACCGAACCCCGACCGATTACGAGGGGGTTGTCGAGGACTGGCACGAGCGTCGGGCCGCGAAATTCGAAGCGGAATTCGCGGCCGAACCTGGCGTCGGAGCGATTCTCGTCTGGGGTGACCCCTCCCTCTACGACAGCACTCTGCGGATCGTCGAGCGCGTGCTCGCTCGCGGGAGAGTGACGTTCGACTACTCCGTCATCCCGGGAATCACCAGCGTGCAGTCGTTGGCTGCACAGCACCGAATCGTCCTCAACCGAATCGGCGAATCCATCCACATCACGACCGGCCGCAAACTGGCCGAGGGATTGCCCGACGGCGTGGACAACGCCGTCGTCATGCTCGACGCGCATTGCACTTTCACTCAGGTGGCCGAAGACCATGCCGAAATCTGGTGGGGGGCATACCTCGGAACCGCGGACGAGGAGTTGATTTCCGGCAACCTGCGCGACGTCGAAGATCGGATCGTCGCGCGCCGGGCGGAGCTGCGCGAGAAGCACGGTTGGATCATGGACACGTACCTCGTTCGGCGCTGACACCGACCGTGGATTTGCGGCCTCGATCCTGCGCTCTTGATCCCGAACGACGGTCTGCGCACCTATGATCTGCGCATGACATCGTTCGGGCAGGACCGACTGCAGTCGATTCTGCCCGCGCCGCGTGGCCGTGAAAAATCAGCTGTGAAGTCGGCTTTCGACCTTCTCGTTCAGTGGTATCGGCGTCCTGATCAATTCGACAGTTTCAATCGATACCTCGCCACGAAGGGCCTGGAGCTAGCCGTCCGATTGCTGGTCATCGGTTCCCTGACGACGGTCATCGTTGCGATGACTCTGCTGCGCTTCAGCGACGCGGGCGTGCACAACCAGGTCACCAGCGTCGTCAACGCCGTCATCATCGGAGTCACGGTCGCGGTGATCGTGCTCTTCTGCCTTCTGCCCGAAATCACGCGTCGGTGGTCGTACTTTTTTGTCGCCTATTGCGAGGTCGGCGTATTCGTCGGTGTTTTCTTGAACAACGACCCCTTCATCGGGTTGATCCAGTGCGTGCTCTTGATACTGATCGGTGGTTACATCGCGTATTTTCACAACGCGAGACTCCAGGCGATTCACATCGCTCTGTCCATCGTGGTTCTGGCAGTGGTCGGCCGAAAGGTCGCGGTCTACGCGGATCCTGCGTTGGCCACCGCACTGTGTCTGATCATCGCCACCGGGATCGTGGTCATCCCGTTCGCCTGCCAGTTCGTCCTCTCACTTCTCGGCTCCGACGCGGACAGTTCGGATGTGGATCCGTTGACCGGCCTTCTGAATCGGCGCGGGCTGCAGCGAGCTGTTGTCGAAATGGGGGCAACGGGGCATGCGTCGAGCAAGTCGTCGTATGTCGTCGCGATCGTCGATGTCGATTCGTTCAAGAGCGTCAACGACTCGCGGGGGCACGAAGAAGGCGATCTCGTACTTCGTCAGATTGCTGATCGACTGCGGTGGTGCGGCGGCGAGAAGGCGCTCTTCGCCAGATTCGGTGGGGACGAGTTCGTCTTGGTGGACACGATCGACGTCGATGCAGCGCCCGCATTCGAGGACAATCTACGAAGGCACCTCCGAATCGACGATCGTGATCCGGCGGTGACGACCAGCGTCGGAGTCGCGATCACCTCTGCCGAATGGTCTTCGATCATTTCCGACGAGGAATTGACGGAACTGTTTCGAGTAGCAGACGCCTCGATGTACCGCGCGAAGGCCGCCGGCGGCGATCGAGTTGTGATGTGGGACGGCAAACAGTGAGAATTGTCTGATTGCGGGGAGTTGACTGGATTACCCTGACCCTATGGAATCTGCCGAGAGTGTGGAGCGTTCGGACGCCGTCGCGTCTCAACGACCGCTCTCCGGCCCCGCATTCCGGCTGATCTCTTCTCAACTTGTCGATTGGTATCGGCGTCCGGACCAATTCGACACCTTCAATCGCTATCTCGCGGACAAAGGGTTGACCGTCGCCTCGCGGTTTCTTGTCGTCTGCTCGTTGGTGCTGGTCACCGTGATCATGTTCTTGACTCGCTTCAGTCCACAGGGACCGACCACTCCGCACGCGCGCACCGCGAACGCAGTCATCATCGTCATAACCGTGATGATGGCCGTCGCCCTCTCGACGAGGCGCAACCTCTCCCGTTCCTGGTCATACGCCTTTGTGCTCTATTCGGAAGTGGGAATAGCGGCCGCAATGCTGTTGTATTCCAATCCACTTGCGGCACTGGCACATGCCGTGATGTTCTCGGTGATCGGCGGATACATCGCGTTCTTCCACAATGCTCGAATACAGAGCCTTCACATGCTGTGGGTATTCGTCGTAGTCATCGGCATTGTGACGCGCATTTCCGTTGTCGAGAACTATTCGGATGTTCCGGTTCTGATCGCTTTGACAGTTCTCGTCGGCGCGGCGATCTACGTGATCCCCTTTGCCTGTCAGTTCATCTTCTCCATCCTCGGCACCGATGCGCTGAATTCGCAGTTGGACCCACTGACCGGACTACTCAACAGGAGGGGACTGGCCGACGAGGTGCGACTGCTACTGGAGCGGTCGTACGCGAATTCGGCGCTTGTCGTTGTCGCCGCTGTCGACATCGATCGATTCAAGACCATCAACGACGAATATGGGCACACAGTCGGGGACGCTGTGATCGAGAAGGTCGGATCGAGACTGGTCGAATGCGCCGGCCCGGCGGCCTTGATCGCACGGATCGGCGGCGACGAGTTCATCATCGTCGATTCGGGCGATCAACGCTCGGTCGATCGACTCGAACAAGAACTTCAGCGATCAACGGTCACTGCTCCCGACCATTCCGAGGTCGCCCTGAGCGTCGGAATCGCGAAGGTCGCAGGTCCTTTCGAATCGCCGGACGATGCACTCATCGCCTATCCCACTTTGCTGCGACGTGCAGATCGCGCGATGTACGCAGCGAAGGCGCGCGGTGGACACTCGGTGGTTCTGCTGACCGAAACGGACTGAGCACACGGTGAGTGTCCGTGGTCGGCGTTAGTCTGATGCCATGCCTGAACTACCCGAGGTGGAAGCGCTGGCAGGGTTCCTTCGTCAGCACGCGGTCGGCGCAGTAGTGGGACGCGTCGATATCGCTGCATTGAGTGTGCTCAAGACCTTCGATCCGCCGATCACGGCTTTGCAAGGGCGTGACGTCACGGGCGCCGCCCGCTTCGGGAAACATCTGGCTCTGGATTGCGACGGGTTGTGGTTGGTCACGCATCTCTCCCGTGCCGGTTGGATGCGGTGGCTCGATAATCCGTCGCCAACGCCGCCGAAGCCGGGGAAGGGGCCGTTGGCGCTGCGCGTTCATTTCTTCACACCTGAAGGGTTGACGCCGGCATTCGATCTCACCGAAGCCGGCACCAAGAAACGCCTCGCCGTGTGGGTGGTGAACGATCCGCAGGAGGTTCCTGGCATCGCCCGGTTGGGGCCGGACGCGATGGCTGTGACAGAAGCTGAGTTCGCAGAGATTCTGGGCGGGACGTCGGCGCGGATCAAGAACTCGATAGTCGATCAGTCGCTGATCGCCGGCATCGGGAACGCCTACTCGGACGAGATCCTCCACACCGCGAAACTTTCGCCATTCGCGACCTCGTCGAGGCTGACGCCGGAGCAGATTTCGACGCTGTATGCCGTGATGCGGTCCACGCTGGCCGACGCGATCGAGCGTTCGGAAGGTCAGGACGCGGCCCGGCTCAAAGGTGAGAAACGCTCGGGAATGCGAGTACATGCGCGCACCGGACTTCCCTGTCCGGTGTGCGGTGACGTCGTACGCGAGGTGTCGTTCGCGGAGCGTTCTTTTCAATACTGTGCGACGTGCCAGACAGGCGGTAAGCCGTTGGCGGACAGGCGAATGTCGAAACTGCTCAAGTAGCGAACTGCGCCGCGAGTAGTTCGACGAATTCACGGGCCAGCGCCGACGAATGGGTGGGTTCGGTAATTGCGTGGACGATCCGATGCGGGGCATCGGTGATCGGAATACAGACCAGTTCGGGATGTAGGGCGCTCATGGACTGGGGGAGCAAACCGACACCCAGGCCGTTGGCGGTCAGTGAACAGATCAGGTCCACCGAGTTGGCTTCGAGCGTTTTTCCGCGTGGGACCTGTGATTCGGCGAAGGCTTGGTCGGTTTGGACACGGGCCTCGCTGCCGGAGGCGAAGTCCACGAGAGTGTGATCCCGTAGGTCTTCGAGTCTGATCGACGAGGCCTGGGCAAAGGGATGGTCGGGAGCAACAAACGCTGCGGTGGGTTCACTCCACAACGGTGCGGCGGCAAAGCTCTTGGGTAAGCGACCTGCGGCCAATCCGACGATGCCGACGTCGATTGCGCCGGACCGGACTCCTTCGATAACTACTTCACTGCCGTACGGTCGCGCGGTGATGTTGATTGCAGGGTGGCGGCGTGTCAGATCTGCCAGCGCACGACCGACGTCGACGCGCCCCGCCGAGGTGATGGTGCCGACCGTCAGCCGCACTTGCTCGTTGCTCCGTGCCGAGACATCACTGACCAGTCTCGACACGGCGCCGAGCACCTCACGGGAGCGGGCGACGAAAACCTCCCCGGCAGCAGTCAGGCCGACGTTTCGACTGTTGCGGTTGAACAATTCGACTCCCAGTTCCTTTTCGAGGTCTCTGATCTGGGCACTCAACGCGGACTGTGAAACGTGCAACCGCGCGGCAGCACGGCTGAAGTGTCTGTCTTCCGCGACTGCCAGGGCGTAGCGGATGTGACGTAGTTCCATTGCACCAATCTATCGCTTCTGGAGATAGATCATGCATATCTATCTATTGGACGCACGTCGGTGTGGGCGGTCATGCTTGACGACATGATTTCAAGCGACGCGCGTCCGAGGCTCGGACTACCGATAGTGCTGCTGATGGCTGCAGCGACGGGTCTGTGCGCGGGCGGTAACTACTTCAATCAGCCACTTCTCGATTCCATTTCGGATCACTTGAACGTCTCGGCCTCCGCAGCGGCCGCGACGGTGACCATTGCACAGGTCGCGTATGCACTCGGATTGATACTTCTGGTTCCGGTAGGCGACATGGTCGACCGACGCAAGCTGACGGTAGGGCTCATGCTGCTGGCGGCGACGGGTCAAGCGGTCAGCGGATTTGCGCCCAACTTTGCCACGCTTGCCGTGGGAATCGCAGTGGCAGGGGTCTTTTCGGTTGCTGCCCAGGTGCTGATTCCGTTTGCCGCCTCACTGGCCGAACCTGAGAGGTCCGGTGAGGTGGTCGGAACGATCATGAGCGGACTGCTGATCGGAATCCTGTTGGCGCGCAGTGTTGCCGGCGTGCTCTCCGGACTGGGAGGTTGGTCGACGGTCTACAAGGTTGCGGCGGTTCTGATGGTGGTGATGGCCGTGGCGCTGTGGCGATCTCTGCCTGCCGATTCCGTCGATCGCCCGAAGGCAAGCTACGGAGCAACGCTCGCGTCGGTAGGGAAGTTGGCTGCGACCTTGCCGCGCCTGAGAACTCGATCGGCCATGGGCGGGCTGGCTTTTGCTGCCGTCAGCACCGTCTTCACGACAATGGCCTTTCTTCTCTCGGGCGAATTCGGCTACAGCGATACTCAAATCGGCCTGGTCGGACTACTCGGCGTGGCGGGAGCGTTGATGGCGACCGTGGCGGGCAGACTGGCCGATCGGGGACTGGGTCAGGTGGCGACGGGCGGAGCTATCGCGATTCTGTTGGTGTCGTGGCTTCCCTTTGCCTCCGGTGCCACGCATATCGTGTGGTTTCTTGTTGCCATCGTTCTTGCCGACCTCGCGCTGCAGGGAGTGCACGTCAGCAACCAGAACGTGATCTACGCCCTCGTCCCCGAAGCGCGTTCGCGTGTGAACTCGGTGTACATGACCACCTACTTCGTGGGTGCCGCCGTGGGCTCGGCTGTGGGGTCGATGGTGTGGAAGTCGTACGGCTGGAACGGAGTATGTATCGCCGGGTTGGTCTTCTCCGTTGCAACGGCGTTGGTGTGGATGCACGATCGCCGGCTGGAAAAGGCTGAACTGCGAATCCCGGAATCCCTTGTCTCGGTGGGATAGGCACCCGCACCTTCTCGGATCCCGCACCTGTCAGATTTCGGCGCCTGTCAGATTTCGGTACCGTCCACCAGGATCTTGCCGACGCGTTCGGGATAGAACGACACGTGGTTGTCGATCCCGGACGCTTCGGCGGTGGTGAACGGATAGAACCACGCCAGATCCTCGATCGGTGCGAGTTCGGTTGTGCCGGTGAAGGACAGATACGACGCAGTGCCCTTGTACGGGCAGGCCGTGGTGGTCGGGGACGGCACAAAGTACTCGCTGCGGACGTCGATTCTCGGAATGTAGTACCGCGTGGGCAGTCCGGTTTCGAACAGCAGTCTGGGTCGTGTCGTCTCGGCGACCAGTACGTCGCCGACAAAAACCTGGACGTGTCGGGACGAGGGGAGTGCGTCGATACGTACGTATGGATCGCGGGCGTGGACAAAGACCTGTTGATCCTCCTCGTACCAGGCGTCCATGCGATCCCAGTAGAACGCGACGTACTCACTCAGGTCCAGGGAACCGTCGAACTGTTCGGGGTAGGACCAGACGGCGTCCTCGGCCCGGCGATCCCCGATCTCGATCGTCCAATAGGTGGCGTCACCTTTCCATGGGCAATGGGTGGTCGTCGACGTCGGGACGAGGAATTCGGTGCGAACGTCCGCGCGAGGGATGTAGTACATCGGCAGGCGGCCGCGTTCGAAAAGGTACACCGAACGAGTGGTGTCCGCGACGGCGTGACCAGCGAAGAATGCTCGAATGCGGCGGGGGTTCGGCTCCAGTGCGATCCGCCCGTTGGAAGCTGTGATCTGTGTGTCTTCTGCGTGAGTCAGTGCTGTGGACATTCGCGAATGCTCCTGAGATCGGCAGGGTGGTCCTTCCCATCCTGCGCCCGGCAGCAGCTATTTGACAGGTTGGAGTCGAAATACGCGGATCTGGCGCCCGAATGCTCGATCGGCGTAGGTTTCGTACGGTGGCCACGTGGTGGTCGCGAGCTTCCACAGCTTCTTACGCGTGGCGCCCTCCGCCAGACTCGCACCGACCGGTATTTCGACACCCTTCACTGTCACGATTGCGGTGGGATTTGCCATCAAATTGAGTGTCCACGCTGGGTGCGTATCCTGCCCCCAGTTGGATCCGACGACGACAAACGCATCGCCGTCGGGTGCGTACAGGAGTGGTGTGGTGCGAGAACGGCCGGTCTTGCGGCCAGTGGTGGTGAGCAGTAGCTGTGTCACGGTGTTCTCGCCGACGAGTGAGAGCTTGCCGCCCGACACTCTCTGCACTGCTCGATCGAGCGGAACCAGATCCTTGCCGAGATCCGAGAACCATTGTGTATGGCCGACATTGCGCATCAATGACCGGTAGATATTGCGCATAGGACCCCTCGGTTTCTCGGCACTGTTTCGAGGCTGGTGCACCTCGACTCGAAAGAGTCTGCCACGTCAGGTCACAGATACCTGAGTCCCAAGGTCCCGAAAGGAATGAAGCGGTCAGCCGAATTCGGTTATGGTGGAGTGGAATTGGGGCATACCTCCGAAACCGTTCGTGTGCGCGCGTTGGACGGCCATTGGAAGGTCAAGCCCCGTGGTCAAGCCCCCGTGGTCAAGACTCCGAGGTCAAGACTCCGAGGTCAAGCCTCCGTGGTCAAGACATCGGGCTCTAGCCACTCGACGCCGAGCAGTTCGGACAGCGACCGCAGACCGGATCGATCACCACCTTTCAGACCTGTGACCGAATTGAGATTGCGCAACATGACCGTGGCGACGTCCTCTTCCTTGGTGCCCACGCCGAAGGGTATGACCCATGGACACGTCTGGTAGTCGCGGTGTGACCGACCGAATGTCTGTTCTGCCGCGATCCCTGAGTATCGCGGTTGATGAAAGATTCCCGTCCGTGGCAACGAGGACGCGTGAGTGCCGTCGGGGAGTGCTTCGTTGGCGTGGAGCGAGATCGAGGTCGTGACATTGAAGACGATGACCGGTGCATCCCCGCGTTGAAACCGCAGACGTTGACCCTCCTTGTCCGGCACCGCGCCGAACAGTTTTGCCACCGAGATCCCGGCGTCTTCGATCATCTCGACCAGTGGATCGCCTGCCGTGGAGACGAATTCGACGGCCACCAACACCTGTTTGCCTGCCTTGACCTGCGCCTGCGCCCACTGGGCCGTCGATTCGGCGCGGATCATGCCCGCCTTCTGTCGATAGCGCAGAACAAGCGCACGGCCCCGCGCGATGTTGCGGCTCTTGCGGGCCAATCCCATTTCGTAGGCGTACTCGGCCCACTCGGTCTCGTACTCGGCGCGCTGGGCATGCGTGAGGTCGATCGGCATACCGTCGAGCGGAACGGGTCCCCACGGAGTCGGTCGATGAATCATCAAGGGCGGTTTGCTGTTCGACATCCATCCACGCACGGTCTCGAGCGCCTGGGATTGCAGGGTCGCTGATTCCTTCGCCTCTGCGCTCCACGTCCACTTCCCGTAGGACTTGTCCAGCGGAAGGCCGGACTCGACAAGCCTGGCACCCAGGTCGGACCAGTACTCCGAAGGTTCTGAATGCAGCTGCGCAAAAAGCGGCGCCAGGTAACGCTGATCTGCCGGCGTATGTCCCGGTGTTGCTGTCACGGACAGGACGAACGGCGCTTGCTCGTGTGAATTGGAAAAGCGCGCAACCTTCTCGAAGGCAGCTGTGCGCTGTGTGTCGTTGCTGTACAGCTGGGCCTCGTCCGCGATCACCACGCCGAAGGTGTACTTGGGACGGCCGTTTCGCGCGATCAGCTTCTTCAATTGGTCAGGCGACATGATCAGCCAGCGGAATCCGCCGTCGCCCACCGATGCGATGGAATAGCGCCAATGCGGAATGGTGATCTGTGCGGGTCGATCGACGAGGACGAGGATGTTGGTTTCGCCGCGTTCCTCGGCAATCGTCTTGGCCGACATCACTGCGATCAGCGTCTTACCCAGGCCGGCATTGTCTGCCAACAGAAATCCGCGTTTGCCGGCCCGAGCAGCGTCGACGACGGCCGCAGCCCCCGAAACCTGCTCGGGCCGAGGAATTTTGGGTGCAGCAACCGGGCGTTCGCCGGTGCTGTCATTGATGTCGTCCTCGACCCACTGCTGATACGAGAAGGGGAGTGCCTTGAACGGAGCGAGTTCTACAGGCAACTCCGTGCCGACCCACGCGTAGCTCTTCCATTTCTTGACGAACTGCGCACCAGGCGCCGGCGTCCGAAAGGGTACGTCGAGAAGCCAGACTCGTTCGCCCGGAGCGGCTGTCGGAACGTCGGGCATCACAGCGCGTGATCGTTTCTTTGCGACAGTCTTCTTCGCGGCGGTCTTTTTGGTTGCACTCTTCTTGGGTGCAGCCTTCCTCGGTGCAGCCTTCTTTGCGGCAGCCTTGCGTGCCGTGGTTGCTTTGCGTGGTGGCATCAGGCGGTTTCTGCTGTGAGGAATTCACGCAGCGTGAGCGCAGGCCGGCCGACAAGGTCCTCCACGGTGCTCGTGATCATCGCCAATTCACCCTGCGCGATTGCGGTGTACGTCGACACCCAAGCATCGAGCTCCCAATCGGGTGCGTTGTACGACGCCCGCGACTTGTAGGCTTCCTCGAGCGTTTCCTCGACGTACGTGGTCCGCTTGCCGGTGACCTCGGTGATGATGCTCGCGGCCTCGGAGAGCGTCAGTGCCTCGCGTCCGGTCAGGTTGTACGTCTGTCCGACATGAGAATCCAGATCCTGCAGAACCGACACGGCGACGGCAGCAATGTCGGACCGCGCTACCGCGCCGACAAGACCGTCACCTGCGGGTCCGCGGATCACACCGTCTTCACCGGCGAGAGCGGGTAGGAAATCGAGGTAGAAGCTGTCGCGCAGGAAGGTGAATGCGAGTCCGGAAGCGCGGATATGTTCCTCGGTGATCCAGTGATCGCGAGCGAGCGTGAACGTCGCGTCCGGAGCGGCACCGAGGAAAGACGTGTAGACGATGTGCCTGACCCCGGCCTCCGCTGCGGCGTCGATGAAGGTGCGGTGCTGATCCAGGCGATCTGCGCTTTCGGCCGCCGAGACCATGAAGAGGGTGTCGATTCCGGCCAGAGCCGCGAGAGCGCTCTCCTGATCCCCGTACGTGGTCTCGGCCGAATCGGCACCGGGGAGCTGCGGTAATCGGTTGACCGACCGTGCGATCAGTCGCTGCGGGACACCGGCGTCGGCCAACGACCGGGCAACCAGTCCGCCGATATGACCGGTAGCGCCGGTGACGGCGATCCTCGCAGACCGTGAATCTACGGACATGGTGCCCCTCCTTCGGTCGGTGTGCATCCCATCTTGCCGGAACCCACTCCCACGTCAGGTCACGACGCGACGATTACACCGCGAGCCACCGACAGAGCGTCGGACAAAGCTGTCCTGGTGTTGTCGTCTAGGGGCAGCAGGGGCCGGCGGGGAAGGCCGGCGTCGACGCCGAGAAATTCCAACCCGGCTTTGACCGTCGACGGCAGTCCGCGACTGACGAGGACCTTCAGTAGTGGCTCGATCTTGTCGAATACAGCGCCGGCACCCGACCGATCACCGGATTCGAGTAGACGCCAGAAGTGCACCACCTGTTCGGGGGCCAGACACGGGGCTGCCGTGCACCATCCGCTTGCACCGGCAGAGAAAGATTGCAGTGCAAGAGGATTGCTGCCGTTGAAGAAGGGGATCGTGCCACCGCTCAGTTCGTTGATGCGGTTCATCCGGGTGATGTCGCCGGTGGATTCCTTGATCATCGTGATGCCGTCGACGGTGGAGACGAGGTCGACGAGAAACTCCGGCGACATGTCGATCCCTGTGGTCGCGGGATTGTTGTAGATCATCGTGGGAATGTCGACGGAATCGGCGACCGCACTGACGTGTTCACGAATCTCCTGCTCACCCAGATGCCAGTACGACGTGGGGAGGATCATCATTGCGTCGGCACCGGCGTCTGCCGCGATCGATGCTCGGCGGAGTGCTCCCGCCGTCGTCAGATCCGACACTCCGACGACGGTGGGGACTCGTCGGTCGACGTAGTCGACAGTTTCCCGGGCGACCGACTCCCATTCGGCGTCGTCGAGATAGGCGCTCTCGCCGGTGCTGCCGAGTGGGGCTATCGCGTCGACACCACTGCTGATCATGCTGTCGAGGAGCGTGTGTAGCGGCTTGGGATCGAATGCTCCGGTGTCCCGGTCGAACGGGGTGATGGGGTAGGCGACGATTCCCTTGATTGTGCTGCTCATGGGGTTCTCTGTTCTGTTGGTGGGAAACGAAATTCAGTTGGTCAGTGCGTCGGGATGGTTGCGGAGAGCCCGACGGGCGTAGTACGCGAAGTTCGCCTCGCTGCGCCGAGGGGTCAGTGTCCAATCGTGAGCCTCCTTCGCCAGGCGAGGCGGTAGCGGCTTGATGTCGCCGGCAGCCATTGCCAGCAACTGCAGCCGTGCGGCCCGCTCGATCAGATGCCCGAGGGAGCATGCTTCTTCGACCGTGTTGCCGACGACGAGTTGGCCGTGGTGGGCGAGCAGAATTGCCCGCTTGTCGCCGAGCGCAGCCGAAATGATCTCGCCCTCTTCGTTTCCCACGGGAACTCCGGGCCAGTCGGCGAGAAATGCGCAGTCGTCGTAGAGGGGCGCGATGTCCATTTGGGAGACGACGAGGGGAATCTCGAGCATCGACAACGCCGTCGCGTGCAGTGGGTGTGTGTGGACGATGCAGTTGACGTCGGGTCGGGCGCGGTAGATCCAACTGTGGAACCTGTTGGCGGGGTTCGGCATGCCCTCCCCGTCGAGGACTTCGAGGTCCTCGTTGACGAGCAGGAGGTTGTCCTCGGTGATCTCGTCGAACCCGAGGCCGAGTCGCTGGGTGACAAACGTGCCAGGCTGCTCACCGCGGGCGGAGATCTGGCCGGCGAGACCGGAATCGTGGCCGGCGTCCGACAGTGCGCGGCAGGTCAGTGCGATCTTCTGTCGAAGTGTCCAACTGCCTGTGGTTACTTCGGTGAGCATTTTCGTCTCGGCGGTGGCCATGAGTTCTTGCTTGCTCGCATGCATCGTGTCGGTCATGGGGTGTGCCTTTCTCGGGGCCCGGAATCAATGACATTCAGTCACCTATAGGACACAAAGTGTCATATAGGACGGAAATGTGCAACCCTCAGTACGAGAGTCGCTGATCGTCGCAGGTCAATGTGTTGGTAGGGTGATGACACAAAGTCTCGTGAGGGGAACCGAATGGCAGCGTTTTTGCGAACACATCGGCGTCGCGCCGGTCTGACGCTCGAGGGCCTGGCCGAGCAGACCGGTCTGACGAAGAGCTATCTCTCGAAGGTCGAGCGGGGTATCAGTACCCCGTCGATCGCGGTGGCGCTCAAAATTGCACGGGTGCTCGATGCCGATGTGGGACAACTGTTCTCGGACAGTATGGAGGGCAATGCCATGACGATCGTGCGCGCCAAGGACCGCGTGATCGACCCGGCTTCCTCCGTGCAGTCTTCCGTCTACGATCCGATCGCGCCCTCCATGGTCGGAAAGGCCATGCAGCCGTTCGTGGTTCATCCGGCGTCGGTGATGGGTCCCAAGTTCATGGACCACACGGGAGAGGAGTTCGTGTTCGTGCACTCCGGATCCGTAGAATTCGAAATCCCCGGACAGACGATGCACCTCGACGCCGGCGACAGCCTGTATTTCGACGCGAATACGCCACACCGGATGCGATCGGTGTCGGCAGATCGTGCGGTGGTGCTGGTTGTCGTCTACGACAATCCTTCGACTGGATCACCCAGCGGTGACTCACTGGAAGCGCACTGCGGAGTGAGCAGATGACCCTGGGGATCGACACGACACTGACGCTGCTCGCGGCCGGTCTGATCTTCCTTCTCTCCCTGTGCCTGGGAATCTGGAAGTACCGACAGATGGCCACCTCGGATAATCACCTCGCCCATCCGTATGTCGACATCGCCCACCGCGCAGCCCTGATGTACTCGTTTGCGACGCTGCTGATCGCGGTGTTCGTCGAACTCAGTGCGTGGCCGACGTGGATCAACCTGACCAGTGCCGCAGTGGTCGTGTTCTTCTTTCTCGCAGCGATTTTCAGCTACATCGCTCACGGTGCGATGAAGGACACCGACAATCAGTTCGAGTCCGCCGGTCCGCCCCTGCACCTCGGAATGTTCCTGCTGATTCTCGGTGAGGTGGGCGGATTCGCGGTCCTGCTCGCAGGTTTCGTGAAAGGCCAGTTCTTCTGACCGGGCTTCAGCGTCGGTGCTCGTAGCCGATCCAGGCGCGTCGACGCTCACCCATCGGGTCGTTCTCCACTCTGGACGTCTCGTCGAAGATCATCGTTTGCCGCTCCGGGACGGAGTAGGCGGGCCAATCCTGGTCCGGCACTCCGTGTCGGGCGAAATGGATCCAGTGGCGCTGCACGGTGGAGGTCACCGCGGCCAGTCCGCGACGTCCACCGACCGCGGTCAAGGCCGCGGTGAGTGCATCCGAACGGCCGAAGACCGCAAGCAATTCGGTGGCATGGGTAGCGCCCATGCCGATGAGTCTGAGCAGGCGAGGCGCAAAATCGTAGCGGTAACTGTAGGTAGGAGCTACCTGGCAATGGCCCTGTGCGCACAGTATTGCCGGTTCCCAGAAGGTGATGTCGCCGCCGAGATCGGCGGCAGCGAAACGATGCGGATACGTGGGATACGCCGCGAGCGCACGTGCTTTCACTTCAGGGGTGGTGTGGGAGAACATCTTCTCGATCCGAACCGGGTTGGTAGGCAAGATGTCGAGAACGCGCGGAAAGATCCGCCCCTCATGGAGATTCGAACCGACGAGCAGCGGAACGGGGTGGGCCCGTCCGGCGGCGAACACGTCGAGCGGGTGTTCGGGAAGAATGTCGTCACCCACTACAGGGGCGAATGCCCGTGTTCCGGGTTCTTCGTCCGCGCCGCGTCGCGCAAGTTCTTCGCCGGCGTCGACCAGTTCCTTCACCGAAGCGGAGCGCAGCCACGAGGCAGGATCGGTTTCCGGTGCGTCCGCGATCTCGAGGAACTCGCGCGCCCATCGCTGCGCTCGATCCTTTCCGTATGCCGAAGCAGTCGGCGGACTTTGAGCAATGGCCCGAGCAAACAACCCTCGGGCCGCGGGCGTTGCCATCAGAGTGGTGACAGCGTTGGCGCCGGACGATTCACCGAAGACGGTGACGGCGTTCGGGTCGCCACCGAAAGAGGCGATGTTGCGCTGGACCCACGTCAGCGCGGCGATCTGATCGCGCAATCCGAGGTTCGTGTCGAATGATTGTTCAGCAGTGGAATACTCACTGAAATCGAGGTAGCCCAAGGCGCCGAGACGATATTGGATCGAGACGTAGACGATGTCGCCACGTTCGACCAGGCTCGTTCCGCGGTACATGGGCGTCGACGGATTCCCGCCGTTGTACGCGCCGCCGTGAATGAAGACCATGACCGGTCGCAACGAATCCGACGGTACCTGCGGGGCCACGACATTGACGAAGAGTGAGTTCTCGTCGAAGTTGCTCTTGCGCTGCGGAGACGGAGAGCCGAATGCTTCCGCCGGGCGGACACCATTCCAAGCCTCGACCGGCTGTGGTGCGCGAAATCTCCAGCGGCCGGTCGGGGCCGCTGCGTAGGGGATTGCTCGCCAGGTGCGCAGTCCTCGATCGAGGCGCCCACGTACGACCCCGGAATCGAGAGTGATCTCGAGGGGGCTCGTCACGGTAGGGAGATGTCGGTGCCGTGGCTACGGTAACCGCTGTATCCCGACCAGGCCAAGCGTTGTTCACGTCTGGGATCGTTCTCGACGCGGACGATCTCGTCGAAGATCATGGTCCTACGCTCCTGCGCGTCGTAACGCGGCCACGACCCGCGCGGCGAGCCGTGCTTGGCGAAGTGAAGCCAGTGTCCCTGAACAGATTCGGTGACTGCGCGCAGTCCGCGCCGACCGCCGGGAAGGGTGAGGCCGCGCCCGACAAGGGTGTCGCCGATACCGAAGACCGCGAACATCTCGAAACCGTGAGTGGCGTCGAGGCCGAGCCAACGCATCATGGTCGGCGCAAAGTCGAATCGGTAGGCGTACGTCGGCGCCGTTTGTGCGTGAGCCTGCATCAACTCCACTGAAGGGTGCCAGAACGTGACGTCTCCACCGACATCGATCGCGGACTGCTCGTCGGGATAGCCGGGATAGGTTGCGAGGATGCGCTTTCCGGCCTCGGGATCGGTGAGAGCGAACATGGTGTCGATGCGCGACGGGTTGGTCGGGAGTGCGTCGAGCACCTTCGGGAACAGCGTTCCCTCCCGTCTGTTGGTGCCGATGATCATCGGAACCTGGTGTGCCGATCCTTCATTGAATGCGTCCAAGGGGGAGCGCGGCAGGAAGTCGCCGTCGACGACCGGACCGAAGGGATGTAGTCCAGGCGTGTTCGCCAGTACCTCGGCGCCGAGTCTGCTGCCTGCTCGGCCCAATTCGACGGCAGTCGCCGAGGTCAAAGCCTTCGCGGGCGGTAGACCGGAATTGAGGATCTCGACGAAACGCGCACCCCAGGCGTGCGATCGCTGCGTGCTCGAGACCAGATCAGGAGCCGAACTCTCGGCGATCGCACCAGCGAACAGTCCCTTGGCAGCCGGAGTAGCCATCAAGGTGGTGACGGCAGTGGCTCCGGCGGATTCACCGAAGATCGTGACTTTTCCAGGATCCCCACCGAAGGCAGCGATATTGCGCTGCACCCATTGCAGGGCCGCGACCTGATCGCGCAGTCCGAGGTTGGAATCGAATGCCCGCTCGGCCGTGGAGAAGGGTGTGAAATCGAGGTATCCCAGAGCACCGAGGCGGTAGTTGATCGAGACGTAGACGATGTCGCCGCGTTCGACGAGGGACACACCGGAGTACAAGCCGGTAGCCGAGGTCCCGATGGTGTTTGCCCCACCGTGGATGAAGACCATGACCGGAAGCGGGGTGTTACCGGCGTTCGCTGGAGCGAGCACGTTGAGTGTCAGGCAGTCCTCGCTGCTCGGCTGGTACTTCCCGGGCGAAAGCAGCAGCCCCTTCTTGTGCTGGACCGAGGCGTCGCCGAACCTGGTCGCGTCGCGTTCTCCGGTCCATGGTGTGACCGGCTGTGGCCGCGTCAGACGCAGTGTTCCGACCGGCGGCCGGGCGTAGGGAATTCCGCGCCAGGCACGAAGTTTTCCCACCCGGCGGCCGCGTAGGGTGCCGTCGGCCGTGGTCACAAGTATGTCGGACGCCATGTCGCGACTATACGTACTTCGGGATCGCGTCAGCGGCGAGCCTCCAGCAATCGAAGCCAGACCTCACTGACCGTCGGATACGAGGGCACCGCATGCCAGAGAGTTTCGAGTGGGACGGCGCCGACGACCGCGATTGTCGCCGCGTGCACCAGTTCGGACACTTCGGGCCCGGCAAAAGTAGCGCCGAGGATCACGTCGGTGGCCTTGTCGATGACCAACTTCGCGCGCCCGGAGTAGTCGTCGCGCAACAGCGAGGATCCTGCCACGGCCAGTTCGATCTCCACGACTTCGACGTCGTAGCCGTCGTCGCGAGCTTTCTTCTCGGTGCGTCCCACCCACGCGATTTCGGGTGAGGTGAACACCACCTGGGGGACCTGTCCGTTGTCCGCCGACGCCGTGTACCGAGGTCCCCTGAGTCCGCGGCTCTCGGCCCGCGCGGCGATGACGTCTCCGCAGACTCTCGCCTGATACTTGCCCATGTGGGTGAGGGGAGAGCGGCCGTTGATGTCGCCGACGGCGTAGAGCCACTCACCTTGGGCACAGAGGTGATCGTCAGTGGTGACGTACTTGCCGTCCTCGAGGCCGATGACGGACAAGCCGAGATCGGCAGATGTCGGCCCGCGGCCCGCCGCGACGATGACCTCGTCGACCTCGATCACACCGGAAGAGGTCTCGATGCTGACGGGTCCACCGTGGATGTGGCCCTCACCGGTGTCCTTGGCGTCGGGTCGCGACACCGAGTTGACGGCGGTGCTCAGTCGAACGTCGACGCCGCGGGCGCCGAGTGCTTCGGCAACCATCGTCCCGGCAAACGGTTCTGCCGATTTCAACAGAGCATCGCCTCTCACGAGCAGTGTCACGTGAGCGCCGAACGACGACAACCACGTTGCGCACTCCGTTGCGACGACTCCGCCGCCGATGACCGCCACCCGCGACGGAACCTCGTGGAGATTGGTCGCATCGCGCGACGTCCACGGGAGCGCCTCACGCAACCCCGGCGTCCTCGGGACAGTGGCAGTTGTGCCCGTGGCGAGTACAACGGCTTGGCGGGCGCGGAGCTTACGGGTCCCGTCGACGGTCACAGCGCGCTCGCCGTCGATCACCCCGTGGCCTTTGATCACGGTGATTCCCGCGGAGGTGGCCCAGTCGACCTGGGACGAATCGTCGTGGTTGTGGGTGAACGAGTCGCGGCGTTTCAGGACGGCCTCGACGTCCAGCGGTCCGGCCGGGATCCCGGGCAAAGCGTCGGCCGCCTCGAGGACCTGCCCCGGGCGCAGTAGCGCCTTGCTGGGCATACAGGCCCAATACGAGCATTCACCGCCGACCAGTTCGTGTTCCACGATTGCGGCGGTGCGATTACTTCCGGCGATGGCGTACGCGGCGGCGTTCTCGCCGGCGGGCCCACCGCCGATCACGATGACATCGAATTCGTCGGTCATGGCTCCACGGTATGTCGGATCGGTCCGAGTTCGCTCGGTTACCGCCGGGTACGAGAACTCGAAGATGGTTACAGTTGCACCCATGACGCGGCAGAAGATTTTGATCACCGGTGCCAGTTCGGGTCTGGGTGAGGAGATGGCCAGGAGATTCGCCGCGGCCGGTCGCGACCTCGCGTTGTGTGCCCGGCGGACGGATCGTCTCGACACGCTGCGTGGGGAGCTGGTGGCGCAGTACCCGTCGATCAGCGTCGCAGTGCGCGAACTCGATGTGACCGAACACGATTCCGTCGTCCGGGTTTTCGGTGAGCTGCGCGACGAGTTGGGTGGCCTGGACCGGGTGATCGTGAACGCCGGGCTCGGCAAGGGCGCCAAGATCGGAACCGGAAAAGCGCACGCGAATCTTGCAACAGCGCAGACGAATTTTGTCGGCGCGCTGTCGCAGTGTGAAGCTGCGCTCGAGATCTTCCGCGCGCAGGACGCCGGACACCTGGTTCTCGTGTCCTCGATCAGCGCGGATCGGGGGCTACCAGGGCCAAAAGCGACCTATTCGGCAAGCAAGGCCGGGGTAGCGGCTCTTGGTGAGGCGCTCAGTATCGAGTTGGCGCGCACACCTATTCGCGTCACCACCCTGCTGCCGGGCTTCATCAAGACCGACATGTCCGCCGGCGCCGGCGACGACGCAGCGCTCATGGCCAGTTTGGACGAAGGCGTCAGTGCCATGGTCGACGCCATCGAGAAGGAAACCACCCGAGCGGCGCTACCCGGCCTCAAGTGGCAAGGGATAGATGCGGCCCTACGATTCCTGCCCAACTCCGTGACAGCGAGGTTTGTCTGATGAGCATCCACATCTCGAACGGTAAGCCCCGAGTAGTGATCGTCGGTGGCGGTTTCGGTGGACTGTACGCAGCGAGACGACTCAAGAAGGCCGACGTCGAGGTGGTTCTGATCGACCGAGGGACCAGCCACGTCTTCCAGCCACTGCTCTACCAGTGCGCCACGGGTCTGCTCTCCGAAGGGCAGATCGCAAGTCCGTTGCGTCATCTGCTCGAGGACAACAAGAACACGAACGTCGTTCTGGGCGAGGCCAAGTCGGTGGACGCCGACGCCGGGATACTGACGGCCAGTCGCTTCGACGGGTCGACCTTCGAATTGCCGTACGACTACCTGATCGTGGCGGCTGGAATGCGCCAGTCGTACCACGGTCAGGACGAGTTCATCAAATGGGCGCCCGGCATGAAAACCCTCGACGACGCTTTGGCGATCAGACGCAGTCTCATTGCTGCGTTCGAGATGGCCGAATCGCTCCCGACAGCGGAAGAACGTCGACCGTGGCTGACATTCGCCGTGGCGGGCGGCGGACCCACCGGCGTCGAATTAGCCGGACAGATCCGCGAATTGGCAATGCACGCGCTCACAAACGAGTTCCGGTCCATCGACCCGGACGAGGCAAGGGTACTGCTCTTCCACGGCGACGATCGGGTGCTCCCTTCGTTCAGTCGCAAGCTCTCGGCCGCAGCCAAACGTACTCTCGACGGGATCGGCGTCGAGACTCACCTCGGCGTGCACGTCACCGACGTGTGCGAGACCAGCATCGAGACGACGGACAAGAAGACAAAAGAGAAGCGGCAGTACGAGACCCGCACGATTCTGTGGACCGCGGGCGTCGAAGCAGTGCCGTTCGCCGAGGCACTGGCCACGGCGCTGGGTGTGAAGCAGGTCGGCGGTGGCCGCATCGAGGTGGAAGCCGATCTGACCGTTCCCGGCCACCCGAACGTCTACGTGGTGGGCGACCTCATGTCGCGGGACAAACTTGCCGGGGTGGCCGAGGTCGCGATGCAGGGTGGTCGGCACGCCGGTGCCCGGATCGCTGCAACCGTGGAAAACGGCGTGCCCAGCCGAAAACCGTTCAAGTACCGCGATCTTGGAACTGCGGCCTACATTTCGCGACGCCACGCGTTGCTTCAGGCAGGGCCGGTCCAGTTGTCCGGGTTCATCGGATGGGTGTCATGGGGAATCATCCACATCGCGTTCCTCGCGGGTTTCCGCAATCGCGCCAGCACGGTGCTGAACTGGGGCGCAACCCTCGCGTCGAAAACGCGTCGGGAACGGGCAATCACGTACGGCGACCCCGAAACCGCGCGGCAGCCGTACAACTGAGGGTTACTCAGTCTTGAACACGGGGTTTCCGGCGGCGTCGATCATCCACCACAGGCTGCCGACGCTCTGTCCGAGCATGTCTCCGGGAACCTTGTCGTCGAGGTACCGATAGACGGGCTTGCCGTTGACGGTGATCTGGAAAGATCCTTCAGGCCCGTCGACAGTGTCGATGACGGCGTCGATTCCTTCGACGATCGGCGAATCCGTGACCGAGGTGACCGCCGGCCAGTAACGCAGGCACGCTTCGTCGCACGACCCGGCTTGTGAGTTCTCCTCGTCCGGGTTGTAGACGTAGACGGTCATGCCCTCGCCGTCGACGGCGATCGTCCCGAGTGGGGAGTCGGCGGTCTTCAGCAGGGGTGCATCAGCGGCGGCGGGTGGCGACAGCGACGTCGCAACGGCAGTGACGTTGTCTGCGCTGTCCCCGGAATCGAGGGCGTCGGGCGAGCAACCGGTGAGGATCAGGGCGCTACTCGCAACCGTCGCGAACAACCACTGTCTGCGCATGACGTCTCCGTTCTGGGCGGGAGTGCTCGGGACAAGCAATCGGGGATACCCGTTGCGGACGAGCTGAAAACGCCGGGCGTCCTGACTCCTCGACAATAGCTCTGTTACAGAGCTATTGTGAGGTGTGGATGAAATCGGAGCAGATCACAGGCTTTCGGATGATGTCCTGGAGACGCTCGGGCAATTGCGCCGGGGCACGAGGAAGGCATCGGGGCGACCATTTGCAGAACGACCGCTCGGCGGCGCCCAAATCGAACTCGTCAGGCTGCTACGGCGCAACCCGGGTCTGTCGGTGGCTGAGGCTGCCGGGCGATTGGGTGTCGCGGCAAACACGGTGTCCACCCTGGTTCGGCAGCTCGTCGACGATGGAGTGATCGAACGGGTTGCCGACGAGGCTGATCGACGCGTCGCGCGATTGGTCCTCTCGGACGAGGCGCGCGCCCGCGTCGAAGTGTGGCGTGATCGCCGGAGTGTGATTGTCGGTCAGGCATTGTCGAGTCTGACCGGAGAAGACAGGGCGAGGATCGAGGCTGCGCTACCAGCCCTGTCGCGATTGGCGAGCGCTCTGGCAGCAGCCGGATCAGAAGGTGAGGGGCAGTGAGATGCTGACACAGTGGTGGAAGAGCCGAGCGGCAGGTTCACCCGACCCCGGCGCACACGCGGTCGAGATCGACTCGGTTACATACAAGTTCGGCGACCACCGCGCGGTGGACAACCTGAGTCTGGTCATCAACGCGGGGGAGTGCTTCGGCCTGCTCGGTCCCAACGGTGCAGGAAAGACTACGACGATCAGATTGCTCAACACGTTACTTCCTCTGCAAGACGGTGATATTCGGATTCTCGGTCGCTCAGTTCGTACCGAGGCGATGACCATTCGGCGCTACCTCGGATACGTGCCACAACAGCTCTCGATCGAAAGCGCATTGACCGCGCGCGAGAACGTGACCTGGTTCGCGCGACTGTACGACGTTCCGCGGTCCGAACGACGCGAGCGCGTCGACCAGGCGCTCGAGATGGTGGACCTGCTCGATTCAGGCGATCGCCTGGCGTCGAGTTTCTCCGGCGGTATGGTGCGACGGCTCGAACTTGCGCAGGCGCTGGTGAACCGACCGTCGCTGCTGGTACTCGACGAACCGACGGTGGGGCTGGATCCCATTGCCCGCGAATCCGTCTGGCAGCGAGTGGCGGAGATGCAGAAGCAGTACGGCATGACTGTGCTGCTGACGACGCACTACATGGAAGAAGCCGAGGAGCTGTGTGATCGTGTTGCGTTGATGCATCACGGTGAACTTCGGGCGGTGGGCGAGCCGAGCGAGTTGGCCGCCGAACTGGGGCCGGAGGCCACTCTCGAAGACGTGTTCCGTCACTACACCGGCGACGACCTCACCGGCGACAAGTCAGGAGGTCTCCGCGATGTCCGCAGTGCCCGTCGCACAGCGCGCCGCTTGGGCTGATCCCACTACCAACGGTTTCGCTCGATTGCTCTCGAGAATTTACACATTCTGCCTCGTGGAAGTTCAGAAGTTGCGGCACGACCGATCTGAATTGGTCACGCGCGCAATCCAGCCGATCCTCTGGTTGGTGATCTTCGGCCAGACGTTCAGCCATATCCGAGCGATCCCCACTGGCGACGTACCGTATCTCGACTTTCTCGCGCCCGGCATCATTGCGCAGTCCGCTCTTTTTGTTGCGATCTTCTACGGAATCCAGATCATCTGGGAGCGTGACGCGGGAGTCCTCACCAAATTGATGGTCACGCCGACGCCGCGCGCAGCATTGGTGACAGGTAAGGCATTCGCCGCCGGGATCCGCGCAGTCGCCCAGGCAATGGTGGTCGTCATCGTGGCGGCGCTGTTGGGCGTGAGTATGACGTGGAACCCGCTCAAACTGCTCGGGGTCGTATTGGTCGTTGTCCTGGGTTCAGCGTTCTTTGCCTGCTTGTCGGTCGCGATCGCGGGAATCGTGCTCAAACGAGATCGATTGATGGGCATCGGGCAGGCAATCACCATGCCATTGTTCTTTGCGTCCAACGCGCTGTACCCGGTCGAACTCATGCCGACGTGGGTTCAGTGGCTCAGCCGCATCAACCCGCTGAGCTACGAGGTGTCAGCACTACGCGGTCTACTCATCGGAATGCCGACCAACTATGTCGTCGACTTCGGCGTGCTGATCGGGGCAGCGCTGCTCGGAATCGTCACCGCCTCGGCACTATTGGGCCGCTTGACTCGCTGATCTTCGCACTGGATCAGTCACGAGTGAACGGTGGGGCGTACGTGCTGCAATCCGGAGGTACGGCCGGGAGTCCTTCGGACGAGCGAAGTTTCTCCGCAATCGACGAGAGTAGGTCCTGCGATTCAGGGGAGAGATCGACCGCTTTCATAGCCAGAGAACGCAATTCGCTGTCGTGGAACTCTTCGACAACCGAACGGTCTTCTTCCGGAATCAGTTCGGGATCTTGGCGAGGCGTCGGGCCGAAGAAGTACTCTGCTGCTACGCCGAAGTAATCGGCCAATGCCAAAACGACTTGCTCTGACGGATTTGTGCGCACACCGCTCCGGAGCTGAGAGAGGTACGGTGTCGAAATCTTGCATCCGCGTTGTGAAAGGGCTTCCACAACTTGTGCGTTGGTGAGTCTCGGGGCTGTGGCCGGGTACAAGGCGTTCAAGCGGTCCTTGAATGAATCGGTCACAATTCCTCCCTCGAGCGTGACCCAGCGTCACAGCTACTTCGCAGTTTTCACATAGTAGACGACACGGTTATTCTGGACTCCGGTCGAAAGTCCTTTCACCTGCGGATATTTGGCGCGGAGAGATTCCAAAGACTTTGTAAAGTATGTGATTTACGCCGCGTACTGACCGTTCGTTTTGCCAACGGACGTGCGGGTGGCGTATAAGCAAAATGTCGGTGGTTACGCCGTTGTGCTGCAGGTTCTTTCGGCCGGTCCTATGTAGCTGCGTCGATGCATTGTGGCCCTGTTTGTAACGTGCGAGCACTGCCGCCGGGCGCCGGGCGTCACTCTCTCCGGCGGTTGGCGCGCCGCGTGTTCGGAACTCTTTCTCGGTGCTCTGCTCGGCGCTCGCACGTAGTGATGGGCGCGTATTTTCTCGGCAGTCGAGAGTGAGCGGGCAGGTGTGTCGACCTGTCGAAAGTGGCGCGCGTCGAAAGCGGCCGATTGGTATGTCATCGACGTTGGAACACAGTGCTTCTCGTCAGTCGCCGCTATCTCCTGCGGTGATATCAGCGTCGCCCGGACGTGTTTTGCGGCAGACCGAGCTCGAGGCGCAGCGTCCCGGCACGACATGTCGAGCGTCGCCTCTGCGTCTTTCGGATCGGAATAGCCCGCTGCGCCGGTAGTAGTCGACGTCCGTCGACATCGGGTGCGTGTCAGGACCCTTCGAAGGACTACGCGGCTTGCACACGGAGGGCGACAGTCCGGGCGGCAATTCTGTCGCACAGATCTACCATCAGCCCCTGCCGTGCGCTGCTCCTCCTGCAGGATGCGTGCCTCGGCCTCGGAAGCGGCTTATGGCACGGGGCTTGCTGACCGGCGCATACTGGTTACAACGCGGTGTGTTCGAAGGGCAGGACTGACATGGTCAGTGTCGAGAAGTGGGCGATGTGGGATTCCGCCGTGGAGGTGGATGTCACCGAAGGCGCTGCGCTGCCCACTGCGCACGCGTTGATCGCAGCTGCCATCGACGAGACCGAGGCGGTGTGCGACCTTCGCCGGGGCGACGCCGAGATTCACGCCGTCAACCTCGCTCAGGGAACTCCGGTCAAAGTGACTCGGCGTATGTCTGCTCTCTTGCGGTCGGCGCTGTGGGCGGCTCGTATGACCGGCGGCGCAGTCAATCCGCTTGCCGACAACTACTCCGAGGACGAGTCCATCCCTCCGGTCCACCCGACCCCGACGTTCGAGGACGTACAGCTCGACGGCGACGTGGTGTACGCGCCCTGGGGTGCGTCGTTCGACATCACCGGAGTTGCCAAGGCAGACACCGTCGATCGCGCCGCGCAGATCGTGGCTGCCGAACTGCAATGTGGTGTTGCCGTACGGATCGGCGACGTGATCGCCACGGCCGGCCATGCACCGGCCGGTGGCTGGCAGATTCCGGTACCGGGCAGCGAGGAAGTCGAACTGATCAACGGAACCGCGATGGCGACGGCGCGGGCGGTAGAGCTGCCCTCCTGGGAGCCGAACCAGGAGCGTCCCTCCACGGAATGGGCGCAAGTCTCGGTGATCGCGGACGACGCGGTGTGGGCGTACGCCGCGAGCGAAGCAGCGTTGATCCGGGGTATCAGCGCCATCAAATGGGTTGAACAGCAAGAGCTTCGCGCTCGGCTCGTCGACCGATCCGGACGTGTGTACGCGACGGAGAGTTGGTTCGGCCCTGCTGCCGCGTGAATCAGGCCCGTCCGCGCTCCTTGCGGTACCAGTGCACGAGTGCGTCGGTGGACGTGTCGCCGAGGTCGCCTGGTGCCTCTTCGGAGGAGAGTGCAGGTCCCAGTTCCAGTGCCTGCGTCTTGCCGAGTTCGACGCCCCACTGATCGAACGGATTGACACCCCACACAGCACCTTCGACAAATACCTGGTGCTCGTAGAGTGCGATCAACTGACCGACGACCGAGGGCGTCAATTCCTTGGCCAGGATGGTGCTCGAAGGCCGGTTGCCTGGCATCACCTTGTGCGGCACCAACTCCGGGGCCGTGCCCTCTGAAGCGATTTCTTCGGCAGTCTTGCCGAAGGCGAGAACCTTTGTCTGAGCGAAGAAGTTACTCATGAGCAGATCGTGCATGGATCCGGTGCCGTCCGCCGTCGGCAGATCGTCGGTGGATTCCGCGAAGCCGATGAAATCGGCGGGCACGAGCCACGTGCCCTGATGCAGGAGCTGATAAAACGCGTGTTGGCCGTTGGTCCCCGGCTCGCCCCAGAAGATCTCACCGGTGGACGTGGTCACCGGTGAGCCGTCGGCGCGCACCGACTTGCCATTGGACTCCATGGTCAGCTGCTGCAGGTACGCGGGAAAGCGCAACAGGTCGTTGGAGTAGGGCAGCACTGCGCGGGACTGAGCGCCGAAGAAGTTGGAGTACCAGAGTCCGATGAGCCCGAGGAGAACCGGCGCGTTCTGCTCGAGCGGTTGGTTTCGGAAGTGCGTGTCGATCTGGTGGAAACCGTCGAGGAATTCGGCAAAACGAACGGGTCCGACGGCGCACATGACCGACAAGCCGATCGCCGAGTCGACGGAGTAGCGCCCGCCGACCCAATCCCAGAATCCGAACATGTTCGCGGTGTCGATGCCGAACTCCGCCACGCGATCACCATGGGTGGAGACTGCGACGAAATGCTTGGCTACGGCCGAGACGTCTTCGCTGCCCAGACCGGCGAACAGCCAACGCTTTGCCGCCGTCGCGTTGGTGAGCGTCTCGAGGGTGGAAAACGTCTTGGACGCGACGATGAAGAGCGTCGTCTCCGGATCGAGGTCGTCGAGCTGCCCGACCAGGTCGACCGGGTCGATGTTGGAGACGAACCGAACGCTGATCCCGGCGTCCGCGTAGTGCCGTAGCGCGCGATAGACCATCACGGGCCCGAGATCGGAACCGCCGATGCCGATGTTGACGATGGTGCGGATGCGCTTGCCGGTGGCGCCCGTCCACTCGCCACTGCGCACCCGATCCGCGAAAGCGCCCATCGCGTCCAGAACTTCGTGAACGTCCGCGACGACGTCCTGACCGTCGACGGTCAGAGCAGAATCCTTCGGCAGACGCAGTGCTGTGTGCAGCACGGCTCGGTCTTCCGAGCTGTTGATGTGATCGCCCGCGAACATCGCGTCGCGTCGTGCCTCGACGCCGGCCTCGCGGGCCAGCTCGACGAGTAGCGCGAGAGTCTCGCGGCTGACGCGATGCTTGCTGTAGTCGATGTGAAGATCACCGGCGTCGATCGTCAGCTCTCGCCCGCGGGCTGGATCGTCCTGGAAGAGTTCTCGCAGGTGAACGCCTTCGATGTCGGCGTAATGAGCGCGCAGTTTCTGCCAGGCTGAGGTTCCGGTGATGTCAGTGCTCACGATCATCGACTTTAGTGGCACAAGCTGGAAACTTCCGCGTGAGTCTCGCTGGCGGGCAGACGGACGCGGCTCCGACGAGCATCATGGAACCCATGGACACATTCGAATTCATTCGATCAGTTCCCACCCAGTTGTTCGTCGGCGGCCGGTTCGTGCCCGCGGAGAACAACGCGACCTTCCCGGTGGCGGATCCGGCGACCGGAAAATCGTTGACCGACGTCGCCGATGCGAGCCCCGCGGACGCGCTGCGCGCTCTCGACGAAGCCGTGGCCGTCTCGTCGAAGTGGGCGAGCACACCTGCGCGCGAGCGTGGTGAAATTCTGCGAGCCGTCTTCGAGAAGATCACCGAGCGCGCCGAGGACGTGGCGCTGCTGATGACCCTCGAAATGGGCAAGGCACTCGCCGAGAGCCGTGCCGAGGTCAAATACGGCGCCGAGTTCTTCCGGTGGTTCAGCGAGGAGGCCGTTCGCATCGGCGGGCGCTACACGCCGGCGCCGGCGGGCAACGGCCGGATCCTTGTCACCAAGGCGCCGGTCGGACCGTGTCTGGCCATCACTCCCTGGAATTTTCCGTTGGCGATGGGCACCCGCAAGATCGGACCGGCGTTGGCCGCCGGCTGCACGATCATCGTCAAGCCCGCCTCGGAGACCCCGTTGACGATGCTGCTGCTCGCTCAGCTCATGGCCGAAGCAGGGCTGCCCGACGGAGTCCTCTCGGTGTTGCCGACATCGAAATCCGGTGAAGTGACCGGCCCTCTCATCGACGACCCTCGACTGCGCAAGCTCACCTTCACCGGCTCCACCGGCGTCGGCAAGATGCTGGTGGAGAAGTCCGCGAAGCGATTGCTCCGCACGTCGATGGAATTGGGTGGCAATGCGCCCTTCGTCGTGTTCGACGACGCGGACGTAGACAAGGCAGTCGAGGGTGCGGTACTGGCCAAGCTTCGCAACGGAGGCGAAGCCTGCACCGCCGCCAACCGGTTCCATGTCGCCAACGCCGTGCGTGAGGAGTTCACGACCAAGCTGACCGAGAAGATGGCGGCGTTCACGATGGGACCGGGTACCGACCCGGAGACGAAGCTCGGCCCGCTGATCAACCAGAACCAGCTCGACACGGTCGCAGAGTTGGTTGCAGATGCGGTGGATGCCGGGGCGAAGGTTCGACTGGGCGGTAAAGCGCCAGGTGGTGAGGGTTACTTCTATCCGGCCACGGTGTTGGCCGACGTTCCGGCGAGCGCGCGGATACTGAAGGAAGAGGTGTTCGGACCCGTTGCCGCGATCACCGGCTTCGACACCGAAGCCGAAGGCATCGCGGCCGCCAACGACACCGAGTTCGGATTGGCTGCGTACATCTTCACGAGGGATCTCGACCGTGCGCTTCGGGTCTCCGACGCACTGGAATCAGGAATGATCGGCGTCAACCGAGGAGTGATCTCGGACGCGGCAGCGCCGTTCGGCGGTGTGAAGGAATCCGGATTCGGCCGCGAGGGCGGGACCGAGGGGATCGAGGAATACCTGAACACGAAGTACATCGCGCTCGAGAACTGATACACACACGAACGGCTACATCGGGACTGCCAGAGGCATCCGATGTAGCCGTTCGCAAGTAATCTGGGTGTGCGCTAGTGGCCCAGGCGTCCGCGGCCCAGGCGCAGGAGCAGCATCGCGAGGGTGTGGCCTTCCTGGCCCAGCTCGTTGAACCGTTCGAGGACCTTCATCTCTCGGCTGTGCACCAGACGCGGACCACCCGATGCCATCCGGGTACGGCCGATGATCTGGGAGACCTCGGAGCGGCGTTTGATGGCCGCGAGGATCTCGGCGTCGAGACGGTCGATTTCTTTCCGTAGTTCGTCGATCTCCGCCTCACTCTGGGGGATCTCGACGTCTGTCGGCGCAGTGTTTACAGTATTTACAGTATTTCCATTGGGGGCTGCAGCCTGGGTGCTCATTGCTATTCGTCTCCTCTTCCTACTGCGTGGATCGTGGTCTCGGCTCGGGTCGTTACCGATCCAGGCACACTGACGAAAATGCCCCGGATCCGATTCGGACCAGGGGCGGGTGAGCTGTTCAGATCACGTGCACCGAGGTCCGGGGCACGTAAAGTAACGCCACAGCGGGCCGACGGGGTCGGCCGTGTTGTCGCGAACGGAAATGCTGAACATAGCGTCCAGTTTGCCATGCTCGACACAGGTAATCCAAGTGCCTCTACCAGCAGGTGGACGCACTGACGACCGTGTCGGTGGACGCCGGTAGCGTGGACAGGCGATGAACACGTACCCAGCACTCGGTGAGCACGACGGACATTCCCAGCACGACGGGGGCGGCGCGCGGGGACATGGCGCGGGTTCGGACGCCCTCCTCGAGGGTCTCAACCCGCAACAGCGCGAGGCCGTGGTCCATGCCGGTTCGCCGTTGCTGATCGTCGCGGGCGCCGGCTCGGGCAAGACGGCAGTGCTGACGCGTCGCATCGCCTATCTGCTGGCCGAACGGGGTGTCACCCCCGGTCAGATCCTGGCCATCACGTTCACCAACAAGGCTGCGGCCGAGATGCGCGAGCGTGTGGCAGCTCTTGTCGGACCGCGTGCCAACGCCATGTGGGTATCGACGTTCCACTCCAGTTGCGTGCGCATCCTGCGAGCACAGGCGGCGCTCCTGCCCGGTTTGAACTCGAATTTCTCGATCTACGATTCCGACGATTCGCGTCGACTGCTGACGATGATCTCGAAGGACCTCGAGCTCGACACCAAACGATTCTCCGCGCGGCTTCTCGCCACTCACATCTCCAATCTGAAGAACGAACTCGTCGGACCGGAGGAGGCGGTTGTCGCAGCCGATCAGGATCCGGCCGAACTGCCGCGACTGATCGCCAAGGTCTACGGCCATTACCAACAGCGGTTGCGTGCGGCGAACGCACTCGACTTCGACGATCTCATCGGTGAGACCGTTGCGCTTCTCCAGGCGTTTCCCCAGATCGCCGAGTACTACCGCCGCCGCTTCCGTCACGTGCTCGTCGACGAGTACCAGGACACCAACCACGCGCAGTACATGCTGGTGCGTGAACTGGTCGGCGGTGCCGGAGAGTCCGACCATGCCGTTGCCCCGGCCGAATTGTGCGTCGTCGGTGACGCCGATCAGTCGATCTACGCATTCCGCGGAGCCACTATCCGCAACATCGAAGAGTTCGAACGCGACTACCCGGACGCTCGGACCATCCTTCTCGAACAGAACTACCGTTCGACGCAGAACATTCTGTCTGCGGCCAACTCCGTGATTTCCAAGAACACCGGCCGACGTGAAAAGCGTCTGTGGACCGATTCGGGTGAAGGTGAACTGATCGTCGGCTACGTTGCAGACAACGAGCACGACGAAGCATCTTTTGTCGCCTCGGAGATCGATCGGCTGGTGGACCAGGGCGAGACCAAGTTCGCCGACATCGCGGTGTTCTACCGGACCAACAACTCCTCACGCGCGCTCGAGGAGATCTTCATTCGACTCGGAGTGCCGTACAAGGTGGTCGGCGGCGTTCGCTTCTACGAGCGCAAGGAAGTTCGGGACATCGTCGCGTATCTGCGCGTCCTCGCCAACGAAGACGACACCGTGAGCCTGCGACGCATTCTCAACACGCCACGACGCGGTATCGGTGATCGAGCCGAAGCCTGCGTCGCCGTGCACTCCGAGCATCGCAACATCAGCTTCGCCGCCGCACTGCGCGACGGCGCGGAAGGCAAAGTGGCGCTGCTCAATACGCGGTCACAGAAGGCCATCGCGTCGTTCCTCGAGATGATGGACGGGCTGCGGGCCCTGCTGCCGACGCCGGCCGCCGACGAGGACGAACCCTTCGAACTCGGTGACATCGGTGAGGTCGCCGAGGCGGTGCTCGAGCGAACCGGCTACCGCGCCGAGCTTGCGGCCAGCAGCGATCCACAGGACGGCGCGCGGCTCGACAACTTGAACGAACTCGTCAGCGTGGCAAGAGAATTCAGCTCCGACGCACGAAACGCGGCCGGACTGATCGATCCGGACGACGAGGAAACCGCAGCAATGCGTGAAGGCGAACCCGATCCGGGTTCGCTCGCCGCCTTCCTCGAACGGGTATCACTTGTCGCCGACGCCGATCAACTGCCGGACTCCGACGACGGCGTCGTGACGATGATGACGCTTCACACCGCCAAGGGCCTCGAGTTCCCGGTCGTCTTCGTCACCGGTTGGGAGGACGGGCAGTTCCCGCACATGCGCGCCCTCGGTGATCCGGCAGAGCTGTCCGAAGAGCGTCGACTCGCTTACGTCGGCATCACCCGTGCCAGGCAGCGCCTGTACCTGACGCGCGCGATCATGCGTTCGGCTTGGGGACAACCGATCCAGAACCCGGCGTCGCGGTTCATCCAGGAGATCCCGGAGGACCTGATCAATTGGCGCCGTGAGGATCCGGGCACCGGTGGTGGATTCGGAAGCGGCAGGCCGGGTTACGGCAGCGGAAGCCGATACGGCAGCCAGGGCGGCCAGGGATACGGTGGCGGGCAGAACTACGGGGGAGGGTCCGGCAAGGCTGCGTCGACTCCCAGTTTCGGTGCCGCGCGTGGCCGCAACAACGTTCTGGTCCTTGCCACGGGTGACCGCGTCAGTCACGACAAGTACGGTCTGGGCACCGTGTTGGAAACCAAGGGCACCGGACCAACCGCGACGGTCACCATCGACTTCGGTAGCGCGGGCAAGGTGCGGTTGATGCTCATCGGCGGTGTGCCGATGGTCAAGCTGTAGAAGACAGACAAAAAACTTCCGGCCCGTACCTGGAAAGGTGCGGGCCGGAAGTTTTTGTCAGAAGCGTTGCGCTTGCGGTCAGTCCTGCTCGATACCGAGGCTGATGCCGCGTGATGCGAGCCAGGGGAGGGGGTCGATCTTGTTCTCGCCGGCGAGGTGAACCTCGAAGTGAAGGTGGGGGCCGGTGGAGAAGCCGCGGTTGCCGACAGTGGCGATCTGGTCGCCGGCCATGACCTGCTGACCGACGGTGACGGTGGACGTGTCGATGTGGCCGTAGACGGTGATCGTTCCGTCTGCGTGCTGTAGGCGTACCCACATGCCGAATCCGGAAGCCGGACCTGAATCGATGACCTTGCCGTCGGCGACTGCGACGATGGGCGTCCCGATCGGGGCGGCGATGTCGACGCCGGCGTGCAGGGTGCCCCAGCGGGTGCCGAAGTTGGACGTGAACGTGCCGACTGCCGGCAGGACGAACAGCGGGCGACGGGCAGCTGCTTCGCGTGCTGCGCGCTCGTCACTGAAACGCTGGCCCTTGGCAAGCAGGTTGCTGAACTGGGAGAGGTCGGTCGGTGCTGCGACGTTGAGGACCTGGGGAGCGTCGGCCTCGGTGGTGGCTGCCGTGGAGGTGGCCGGAGCGAACTGAGCGGCCTGCGGTTCTGCGGTGGTGCCGATCGCGGAGGACTCGTTGGCGAGTGCAACTTCCGAGTGGTCGGCGGCGGAAGAGGAACCGTCGTTGACAACTGCCTGGCCCGCGGCGACAACTGCGCCGGCTGCAACTGCCAGAACGGCGGCGCGGCCCTTGAGAGCAGAGGGAGGGGTGGGGAGTCGGTGAGCACCGCTGCGGCGAACCGGAGATTCGACATCGACTGTCGGTGCGGAAGAGGCGTAAGTGGGGGTGCTGATCACGTCGGACTCGACGAACTCGTGAGAGTCGGAATCTGACGACGTGGAGGATGAATTTCGAGTGAACATATCGGTAGAGATCTCAGAACTTTTGGTCTCGGTGTAACGCCTGGCCGAGTGCGTTGGATAAGTGGTCGTGACCTCGTCTGGAGCTGAGTTCGAGAACCTACTAGCGGTGAACTGGCTGCGGTGATGCATATGCCGGTTCTCTCCTCGAGTTCGTGATCAGCCCGTGACTTAGACCGACTGACGGTAACGAAATGATTGCGATGGGCGCAAGCCGTAGCGGAAACCTGTCCGATTATGTGACGTGCCTCACAGCTTGACCTGGGAATATGTCGATACGGGCAAAACGGACGAATCATCTCGTTTCGTGATCACGCGTGTCACAACCGGATCACCGGTCCATTCAGGCACTACCGTCGATCGAGTGTCCACAACACCTGGAACTACGTCGCAGGCGCGTTTCGACGACCCCGGAGTGAAGTCCGGGGCGCCACTCGCGGCGGTAATCGGACTGCTCGGTGCCGTCGGAGTGGCGGCCAGTCCCGTCGTCGGAGTCGGGAGTGGCCGCGGGGTCGACACGACGGGGGCTCTTGCTTCTGCCGCTCTCTTCGCGGCCGTCTGCACGATCATCGTGCCGTTGGTTGCAGTGCTCACCTCGGGCCGCAGGCCCGCCTTCGCCGGTGGACTCCTGGCCGGTATCGGGGCGGTGTCGCTCGGAGCGGCAATTCTCGACGTCCAGTTGTTCGTCGACGCAATCGATGCAAACCGCTTGGACCTTTTCCGTCCGATTTCGGCGGGTTCGATCGATGCGGGTCCTGGCGCTTATCTCGCGCTCGCGGGACACTGCCTTCTTGTCCTGTCCGGGGTGCTCGGACTTGTCGCCGTCCATCGTGAATCGGAACGGGACGGATACGGCAGCGCTCGCGCCGCGGAATTCGACGGGCGATCGGTTGGCGGACGGATCGGCGCGTGGCCGACAGCGCTGCTGATTCTGGCTGCTGTGGTGTTCGTGCTCTCCCTGTTCGGGCCGTCCTTCAGTTCGCAGGATCCGATCTTTCTGGTCAAACCGCTCGTCGACTCGGCGTCGGCCACCGCCGTCGGTACAGGATTGCTCGGCGTCGCGGTGCTCGTTGTGGTCGCGGCGGCGTTGACGTCCATCTCGCTGCCGGTGGGCTGCGGCGCCCTGATCGGTGTCGGCCTCGGCGCACTCGCAGTCAGTGGAACCAGGGTGATGGCTGGGTTCGCGGCCGGCGATCGGATCGGCGTCGGTTCGGGATCCGTGGTCGGGGCACTGGCCGCCGTGGTCATCGTCGTGATCGGAGTTTCAGCGCCTTACCTCGCATCCAGGCGTGAAACGGATGCGATTCCCGCTGAAAGTGTGGTCCGCGCGCCTGCGAAGACAACAAAGGGTGCGCTCAAAGCAGCGATGGTGGCTCAGTCCCGGGCGGCGCAAGCGCGGGTCGACAGACTTCACCGCGTCGCCGGTACCGCCGCAATCATCACTGCGGCTGTTGCGGGCGTCGGCTCGGCTTTGCCTGTCCTGTCGTTGCCGGACGGAATCCCGGAGCCGTCGATGCTGTCGTCTCGAGTTGTCCTGCTCGCGGCTGCCGTATTGCTCCTCGCCGCGCTGGGCCTGTTTGCCCCGGGCCGCGCCGCCGTGGTGCGTCCGGCCGTCGGAGTGCTGTGGACCACCGTCGTGATGGGCGTCGCGGCTGTGATGCAGTCGGCGGTCATCGCGACGGACGTACCAGGCGTCGGGTTAGGTGCCGGCGCCTTCGTGCTTTGTGGCGCGGCTCTCCTCGCTGCGGCGACGGGACTGCTCGTCTGGCTGGCGGGAAGCGCAGAACGTGAAGACGTCGACACGTCGGTAGACGGCGGTTCGAGAGGGCTGGTGCTTCTCGTCGGTGGGATCGGCGCAGTCGCAGTCCTGATCGGGACCGCGCTTCCCCTCTATCGGGGTGACGCCTACACAGCGGCGTCAGTTCTGGAGTGGCCGTGGGGAATTGACGTCTGGGGGCAACTGCTCGTCGGCGTGACCGTCGTGATTGCCGCGGTGATCGCAGCGTCTGCGCGGCCGGCTCGAGGCGCGGCATTGCTGATCGGATCTGCCGTGGCAGCTCTGGTGTACGTCAGTGAGTGGCCGCTCACCTCATCGCGCATATCGGACGCAACCGTGGGGGTGGGTGCGATCACAGCGGCCACGGGCATAGTGTTGCTTCTCGTTGCAGCGTTCTCGAGCGCAAGAATCAGTGAGACTGATGCTTGACAAATTCGGTGTGGCCACCTTGCTCGATCGGTGAGGCGTGCCTCATTGCGCATTTGCGCGTGACTTGGGCCACATAGCATCAGTGCGGGCGCAAACCGAACGCGGCAACTGGTTAAAGTCCAGAACAGACCCGCTCCTACCCCTCGAGCGGGTGACAACGCAGACGAGACGGTGAGCAGATGGATCTCTTCGAATACCAGGCGAAGGAACTCTTCGCCAAGCACGGAGTGCCGACTTCGGCTGGACGTGTTACAGACACAGTCGCCGGCGCACGCGAGATTGCCGAAGAAATCGGTAAGCCCGTGATGGTGAAGGCACAGGTCAAGGTAGGCGGCCGCGGCAAGGCCGGTGGCGTCAAGTACTCGCCCGACGTGGATGCCGCAGTGGCAAACGCCGAGGCAATCCTGGGCCTGGACATCAAGGGCCATGTCGTCAAGAAGCTGCTGGTCGCAGAGGCAAGTGACATTGCCGAGGAGTACTACATCTCCTTCCTGCTCGACCGCACCAACCGCACCTACCTGGCCATGTGCTCGGTAGAGGGTGGCGTCGAGATCGAGGTCACCGCCGAGGAGAACCCCGACGCTCTCGCCAAGATCCCCGTCGACGCAGTCAAGGGCGTCGACCTCGCGTTCGCGCGCAGCATCGCCGAGGCAGGAAAGCTGCCCGCAGAGGTGCTCGACGCAGCGGCCGTCACGATCCAGAAGCTGTGGGAGGTCTTCATCAACGAGGACGCACTCCTCGTCGAGGTCAACCCCCTCGTTCGTACGCCTGACGATCAGATCCTCGCCCTCGACGGCAAGGTCACCCTCGACGAGAACGCAGCGTTCCGTCAGCCCGGCCACGAGGCATTCGAGGATCGCGACGCTACCGATCCCCTCGAGCTCAAGGCCAAGGAAAACGACCTCAACTACGTCAAGCTCGACGGTGAGGTCGGAATCATCGGCAACGGCGCAGGCCTGGTCATGTCCACCCTGGACGTCGTCGCATACGCCGGCGAGAACCACGGTGGCGTCAAGCCCGCCAACTTCCTCGACATCGGCGGCGGAGCTTCCGCTGCAGTCATGGCTGCCGGCCTCGACGTCATCCTGAACGACGCACAGGTCAAGAGCGTGTTCGTCAACGTCTTCGGCGGCATCACCGCGTGTGACGCAGTTGCCAACGGCATCGTCGGCGCACTGAAGACCCTGGGCGACGAGGCCAACAAGCCGCTCGTCGTTCGCCTGGACGGAAACAACGTCGAAGAGGGTCGTCGCATCCTCGCCGAGGCCAACCACCCGCTGGTCACGGTCGTCGCAACCATGGACGAGGCCGCCGACAAGGCCGCCGAACTCGCTCACGCAGCGAAGTAAGGGACTCACAGAACAATGGCAATCTTCCTCACCAAGGATTCAAAGGTCATCGTCCAGGGCATCACCGGCGGCGAGGGCACCAAGCACACCGCTCTGATGCTCAAGGCCGGCACCCAGGTCGTCGGCGGCGTCAACGCTCGCAAGGCCGGCACCACGGTCTCGCACGTTGCTGCTGACGGTTCCCCTGTCGAGCTCCCCGTCTTCGCGACGGTCGAAGAGGCAATCAAGGAGACCGGCGCAGACGTCTCCATCGCATTCGTTCCCCCGGCCTTCTCGAAGGACGCCATCGTCGAGGCCATCGACGCGGAGATCCCGCTCCTCGTGGTCATCACCGAGGGCATCCCGGTTCAGGACTCCGCTTACGCTTGGGCGTACAACGAGTCCAAGGGCAAGAAGACGCGCATCATCGGACCGAACTGCCCCGGCATCATCACCCCGGGTGAGGCCCTCGTCGGCATCACGCCCGCCAACATTGCAGGCACCGGCCCCATCGGCCTGGTCTCCAAGTCGGGCACCCTGACCTACCAGATGATGTACGAACTCCGTGACTTCGGCTTCTCCACCGCCATCGGCATCGGCGGCGACCCGGTCATCGGAACCACCCACATCGACGCCATCGAGGCGTTCGAGAAGGATCCCGAGACCAAGGTCATCGTGATGATCGGTGAAATCGGTGGCGACGCGGAAGAGCGTGCAGCCGATTACATCAAGGCCAACGTCACCAAGCCGGTCGTCGGCTACGTGGCTGGCTTCACCGCTCCCGAAGGCAAGACCATGGGCCACGCAGGCGCCATCGTCTCCGGTTCCTCGGGAACGGCTCAGGCAAAGCAGGAAGCTCTCGAAGCTGCAGGCGTGAAGGTCGGCAAGACGCCGTCCGCCACTGCTGCTCTCGCTCGCGAGATTCTTCAGTCCCTGTAAGGGGCTTCGCCCCCGTGCGTGGTTAGGGAGTCTCCGGACTCCTTAACCACGCACAGTGGTATCGACCCACATCGACCCGGCAGGTTCCAACTGCCCGGCACCGGATGTGATGGATGCGACGATCGAGTCGAGATCGTCGGCGTCACCGGCGGCGAGCGTCATCACCGCCTTCGATCCGTACGTAGTTCCGAGCACCGAGACGCCCCGCGCTCTCAGTTCCGCTTCCACCCGACCGGCCTCTGAGTGCCGGATCGCCAAAGTGCGCAGGATCTTCCTCTCCCTGGCCACAAGCTCGGCCGAATCGAGAGCAACCGAGACGGCTCCCGAATACGCGCGGACCAATCCACCGGCGCCCAGCTTGATTCCGCCGAAGTAGCGCGTGACGACAACAATCACATCGACCAGATCTCGAGACTTGAGAACCTGAAGCATCGGCACCCCAGCTGTCCCGCCTGGTTCGCCGTCGTCGTGTGCACGCTCGACGCGTGAGTTCGCTTCGTATCCGATCACGAAAGCCGAACAATGATGGCGCGCATCGGGATACAGCGACTTCTGCTCCGCGACGAACTCCGTGGCGGCCTCGGCGTCGTCGATCCGGCGAAGCGCGGCGATGAATCGTGAGTGCTTCACCTCGGTTTCGACGACATGGTCGGCGCCGGGCGCGAGGGTGAAGGGCATCTGCCCATTGTCTCCTGTCGGTGTTAGCGTGCGAAGTCGAGACACATACGCTGGTAACCATCGAAGACCGTCTACGAGGAGAAGTCATGACGTTCACGCCGCAAGGGCCCAGCTTCGGGCCACCGAATCAGCCGGCAGCGGGCGGTGGAACCAAGAATCTCGGATTCATCCTGCTCATCGCCGTCGCGGCACTCGGCCTGATCAATTTCCTACTCGGTTTTGCGCCTTTCACGTCGATCAGTGGAAGCAGCAGCGGCATCGGTAGCGGTCTGGATACCAGTTCGAGCTTCTTCGAGTCGAGCATCTACGGCCTCGGATTCGTTTTCGCCGGCGGTGTGGTCGCAGGCGTATCGCTCCTCCCGAAGCAGTCGTATGCAGGCATTGCCGCAGCGCTCACCCTCACGGGTTTCTTCGCTTTGGTGTTCGCCGCGTTCTCCGTAGGTACCAGCGACTACGTCGACATCAGCCTCGGTTGGGGTCTGATCATCGTGCTGATCCTCTCGTTCGTGCAGACGGTCGTCGCAGTCGCCGCGTTGTTGTTCGAGATCGGAATCCTGAAGGCTCCCGCGCCGCGTCCGGTAGCTCAGCAGTACGGTCAGCCGCAGGGCTATGGCCAGCCCCAGGGCCAGGCGCCGGGGCAGGCGCCAGGTCAGCCACAGGGATACGGACAGGCTCAGTACGGCCAGCCGCAGCAGGCTCAGCAGCCGGGCCAGTACCAGCAGAACCCGCAGTACGGGCAGGCGCAGCAGCAGGGATACGGGGGAGCGCACACCGCCCCCGCCGACCCGACTGCTTCGCAGCCGCCTTACGGCCAGACTGCGTCTCCCTACGGTCAGAACCCGGTGCAGAATCCCGCACAGACCGACTCGTCCGCGACGACGTCGTCTTACTATCCGCTGACCTCGCAGCCCGCGAGTCAGCCGAACCCGAGTTACTCGTCGGATCAGTTCACCGCTCCGCGCGGTTACGGCCAGCCGTACAACCAGCAGCAGACTGGCTCGACCGAGCAGCCGACGGGCTTCGAGCCGCCCACTTTCGAAGCGCCGACGCCGTCTGCTGAGCCTGACCAGGGCAGCAGCGATTCCGCGGCCGAGACCAAGGTCTTCGGCTCGCAGAACCCCGACGAGCGTCAGCAGTAGTACTACTTCGTTTCACGAACATGAATGTGGCCTCCGACCCGCTGCGGGTGGAGGCCACATTCCGTGAGCCCGACGGCGCGCCTGAGTGCGCGGCGCACTATCGAGTGAAACCCTCGAGGGGATGAGTTCTTTGATTGATGGCACCCGGTCCCGTCCCGCGTCCTCACGACCCGGACGTGGTCGTACTGGCGGCGGCCGCGTCGGCGGCGGTCGCCCGGCACCGAACCCGGACCTGGCGCGCAAGCTGCTGACGGTCGCCTTCCGGCCGTCGGGTCTGACGATGCTGCTGATCGCGGCTGTCGTTGTGGTCACCTTGGTATCGGCGAGCAGCGACCTGACCGGAACCTTCGGCGCCATTGCCACCACATGGTTGGTCATCCACCAGGTGCCGGCGACTATCAGCGGCGTCCAACTCGGTGTACTGCCATTGCTTCCGACGGCCGTCATGATGTGGGTGGTTGCACGCCGATGCGCGTCGACTGCGGTGCACACCGACTCCCGTGACGACACCCTCCGCCTGGTGGGGGCCGCGGTAGCCGGACCGTTGACTATCACGGCAATCGCTCTCGCCGTGGTCGCCGACGCCTCCGCAGCCATTCCGCTGTCGAGCCCCAACACGTTGGCCGCTTTCGGCTGGGTCGCCGGGATTCACCTGATCGCCGCGTCCGTCGGTGTTGCTGCTGCGCACTGGGATCGCGTCGTCGCCGAGATTCCGCCGTGGGCATCTGCCGCTGTTCGACCGGCAACGGCTGCGTCGGCAGCGCTGTTGGCTGCGGGCGCCGTGGCCGTCGTGGTGTCACTACTCGTGTCCTGGTCGACGGTCGGTGACCTACTCGCGCGCGGCAACGGGTTTGTCGGCGTACTGGGATTGACGGTGTTGTCGCTGCTCTATCTGCCGAACCTCGTGGTCGGCGCAGCCGCGGTGATGACGGGATCGACGGCCGATTTCGGCAATGTCTCCATCAGCGTGTTCGGCAACATCGGCGGTGACCTGCCACCCTTGCCCCTTCTCGGAGCGATTCCGGAAGGCGTCGCCGGTGGAATCTGGCCCGTGTTGTTGATCGTTCCGGCAGCGGTGGGCATGATGCTCGGCCGTGATTGCGCTCGACGCATCGCCGGGCAGGACAGCGTGCTCGCAGTGCTGACGGCAGCTGCCGGTGCCGGCGTCGTCATGGCGCTGCTCGCTCTTGCTGCCGGGGGAGACCTCGGGCAGTTCGGCACCGTGGAGGTCCTGTGGTGGGGCTTCGGTCTTCTGACTTTTGCGTGGCTGGGATTGTTCGGAACGGTCTCGGCGCTGTTCGCGATGTGGTTCTCACACCGCGGACACATGAAGGACGAGGTTGCGCCCCCGACGGCTGAACCGGCTCGAACAGTCGAGCCCGAACTTGCGATCACGGCTACGGCCACCCCGGAAGACGAGGACGACGAGAACACGGGCGAAGTGCTGGCCCAGGAATCTGCGGTCGTTGTCACCAAGGTCGTCGAAGCGGAAATCGTCGAGGAATCAGGCGAACCCGTGCAGGTAGTGACAGAGGAAACCGTCGAGATCGAAGTAGTCGACGCCGAGGTTGTCGCGGCACCCGAGGTGGACCCCACAGCCGACTCCGCAGCCGGGGCCGAGCCGGAGACCGACCTGCCCTCGAAGCCGCAGAAGTCCAGCGACTAGGCTGTCATGCGGCCGATACTCCGGCCGCATCATCTTCCAGTTCTCAGGAGTAGTGCGCTGACTGCCTCGGCCGACAATCCGCAGCCGACAATGCCCGACGGGGTCCAATTTCGCGACTCGATCGCGCGGGTAGTCGTACTCGCTTCCGGCGCGGGAACCCTGTTGACTTCGCTGATCGACGCTTCGCACGCCGAGGGATACCCCGCCGAGATCGTTGCCGTCGGTGTAGATCGTGACTGCCTCGCCGCCGAGCACGCTGCGGATTCGAAGATCCCGTCCTTCAAGGTCTCGATCAAGACTTATGAAAATCGTGCCGCCTGGGACGAGGCGCTGACAGCGGCGGTGGCCGAGCACGAACCCGATCTCGTGGTCAGTGCAGGCTTCATGAAAATCCTCGGCCCCAGCTTTCTCGCGCGTTTCGGCGGCCGAATCATCAACACTCATCCCGCGTTGCTGCCTGCCTTTCCCGGCGCGCACGCGGTTCCCGACGCTCTGGCGTACGGCGTGAAGGTCACCGGTTCCACGGTGCATCTCGTCGACGGCGGAGTTGATACCGGGCCGATCTTGGCGCAGGAAGCTGTGCCGGTGCATGACGACGACACCGAGTCTTCGTTGCATGAACGCATCAAAATTGTGGAGCGACGGTTGTTGGCGGACGTCATCGCCGCTGTTGCTACGCGCGGAGTGGTTTCCGATGGACGAAAGGCCGTGATCCCCAGTGAGTGAACGCAAGGCTGTGCGCCGTGCACTTGTCAGCGTCTACGACAAGAGTGGTCTGATCGAGCTGGCCACGGGCCTGCACGAGGCCGGTGTCGAGTTGGTCTCGACCGGTTCGACCGCGTCGAAGATCGCCGACGCCGGAATCCCCGTGACCCCGGTCGAGGCTCTGACCGGATTCCCGGAATGCCTCGAAGGCCGCGTGAAGACGCTGCATCCGCGCGTCCATGCCGGCGTCCTCGCCGATACCCGCAAGCCGGATCACCTCGCTCAGCTCGAGGAACTCGGCATCGCGACCTTCGAATTGGTCGTCGTGAACCTGTACCCCTTCACCGAGACGGTTGCCTCGGGCGCTAGCCCGGACGAGTGCGTCGAGCAGATCGACATCGGCGGCCCGTCGATGGTGCGTGCTGCAGCCAAGAACCATCCGTCGGTTGCCGTCGTGGTCGATCCGGCTCGGTACGCCGATGTCCTGACGGCCGTTGCCGGTGGCGGATTCACCTTGCGTGAGCGCACTGTGCTTGCGGCGCAGGCGTTCCAGCACACTGCGTCGTACGACGTCGCTGTTGCAAGCTGGATGACGAGCACGATCGCAGCTGACGAGGACGGTTCGCTGTTCCCCGCCTGGGTCGGTGCTACCTGGAACCGCAGCGCTGTCCTTCGCTACGGTGAGAACCCGCACCAGGACGCCGCGCTGTACGAAAACCCGGCTGCGCCTGCAGGTTTGGCTCAGGCGGAGCAGTTGCACGGCAAGGAGATGTCGTACAACAACTACACGGATTCCGACGCAGCGTGGCGTGCAGCTTACGACTTCACTGATCCGGCCGTCGCAATCATCAAGCACGCCAACCCGTGTGGCATCGCCATCGGGACCGACATTGCCGACGCCCACCGCAAGGCGCATGCTTGTGATCCGGTCAGTGCTTTCGGTGGTGTCATCGCAGCCAACCGTGAGGTCACCGTCGAACTGGCAGAGCAGATCGCCGATATCTTCACCGAGGTTGTCATCGCGCCCTCGTACGAAGACGGGGCTGTCGAGGTTCTGCAGCGTAAGAAGAACATTCGTGTTCTGAAGGCTGCCGCTCCGACCGCTACCGGAATCGAACTGCGTCCGATCTCTGGCGGTACCTTGCTCCAGCAGCGCGACGTTCTGGACGCTGACGGCGACAACCCGGTTAACTGGACTCTCGCCAACGGTGAGGCTGCAGATGCCGAGACTCTCGCAGACCTCGAATTTGCTTGGCGTGCCAGCCGATCGGTGAAGTCAAACGCGATCCTGCTGGCCTCCGGCGGCGCGTCCGTCGGCGTCGGTATGGGCCAGGTCAACCGCGTCGATGCAGCGCATCTTGCTGTTCAGCGAGCCGGTGACCGCGTCGTAGGTTCGGTTGCGGCCTCGGACGCGTTCTTCCCGTTCCCTGACGGTCTGCAGGTTCTTCTCAACGCCGGCGTCAAGGCTGTTGTGCAGCCGGGTGGTTCGGTTCGCGACAACGAGGTGATTGCCGCGGCCAAGGAAGCCGGTGTCACTCTTTATCTGACCGGTGCGCGCCACTTCGCGCACTAACTTTCTGCTTCGGTAGCGGGCCTCGACTCCTCAACGGGAGTTCGGGGCCCGTTCTGCTTTCAGGCTGCCCGTTCTTTCAGGCTGCGCTGCTGTGGGTGCCCTGGAGTTCGCGGGGTGAGCCGGTGATGACGACGCGTGAGGCTCCGCGACTGCGGATCTCGCTGATCAGTGCGCCGAGGGTGGCTTCGTGGGCAGCATCGGAGTGCGAAAGATCCAGGGTGACGGCGTATCCGGTGAGGTCACCCGGCAGATCGACATACGGCGGCGCGATGGACAGTTGGTTGACTCGAAGTTTCATGTGGTGCTCCTGCGTGTGAAAGGTAAAAGAAAAGGCACCCGAGGCGTTTGCCCTGGGTGCCCGAGAACGAATCCGGTGAAACTGGGGATCATTCTCGGGGTACACCGCGCTTGTTGCCCATGTGCTTGGCCGACATTGCGGCCGAAAAAATGTGCTTGCCTGCGGTGCAGCTGCGCCACGAAGGTACGGATGCAAAGTTCGGGTGTAGCGACATGACGTCCGTTCCTTTCTGTGTGGCGTTGCTGGTTAATGGATGACCGTACAGCACGGATCGAGGGTTCGCACCAATAAAAAGCGCCGCGAACGTAAACTCCGGGTGGCTTCTGTCCCCGGGTTCGCTGGATTGAGAGAGCCTTTGTTGCAGGTCAGGCGTAGAAAGCGGAAGTCCCTCCGCGATGGTTCGCGGAGGGAACTTTCTACCCGAAAAAGAGGACGTTCGGTCTGTACGTGATCAGGAGAACGAGCGGACCCACGCTGTGAAGGGCTCCGCGAACTCTGCCGAGTACGGAAGCGGAGCGACGTAGTCGGCCCCGGTGGACTGTTCTTCGCCGATGTCCTTGAGTACGAAGTTGGCGTTGCGCATCCGCACTGAAGTCAGCGCGGTATGTGAGAGCGCGGCGTCGAGTGCCGCGACGTCGGAGGGAATTACTTGGATGTCCTTGTCCGAGCAGCTGGTGAGAACGGGCATGCCTGCCGGCAGTGCCGCTACGAGCGCAACCGGGTCCAGTGCGTCTTCCTCGGCGAGTGCCTTGGCATTGGCGTGAACGAGTCCCGCGTTCTGCAGCGGTTCGGGTAGATCATCCGGAACTGTGCCCTCGGATCGAAGAGACTCGACGGCGTCGGCGAGCGCTACGCGCAGTTCGTCAGCCAGTTCGACCGGCAACTGTCCGGCGCCGACGACGGCGTCGAGCTGGCGGTGAATCTGCGTCGTGAGTAGATCGAGAAGCCTGACGCTCAGTGGCTCGAGCAGTGCGAGGGCGCTGACTCTTGTGCCCTCTTTCGCCGTGGCAAGTGCCAGCGCGACGACGGCGCCGTCGCTGTGTCCGACGACGAACAGTCGCTCGGGATCGACGCCGGGTTGTCCGGCGAGGTAGTCAAGTCCGTCGGAGGCGGCGTCGACGAATGTGTTGAAGCCGAGATCGGCGATGTCCTCGATCTCGTAGTCGCCGAGGGCGGTTTCGCCGCTGCCGAGCTTGTCGTAACGCAGGCTTGAAATGCCTTGATTTTCAAGAAGATCCGCGATGAACCGCAGAGTTCCGATGTCGCCTTCGAGGAGCGCGCTGTCGCCGTTTCGGTCGGTGGGGCCGCTGCCGGCCAGAATCAGCGCGGCCGGCGCCGGGGAGTCGGGTGAGGCTGCCAGGCGAAGGCTCCCGTACAGGGTGACGTCGCCGGATTGGAACGAGATCTCGGTGTCGGACATGACGACTTGTCTACCAGGTCCGCAGGTTCAGGCGGTGCGCAGACTCCGGACACGTCGCCATCCGCGCCAACTGAACCACAAGAGTGCGGCGAGCAGCGGAATGATCAGGAGCGGCAAGATCATCGCGATCAACGAGGTGAAGAAAGTCAGCACATCCTCGATGACGGAGACGACGGGATTCGCCAGTCCACCGGTAGTGGCCGTACTGACCGCGCGAGTGCCGGTCTGGGCGGCGCTGAATGTCAGCGCCGTCGGCGCTCCGACGATGATGCCCGCCAACGCGGCCATCGCAGGGTCGAGATGGCTGAAGGCCGCCCAGGCCGCGATCACTCCGGCGATGGGTCCGGTGACGTTCCCGATCACCGAGAGTGCGTTGTCCACGAAGGGAATGAGGTCGGCACCCAGTTCGACCACCGCGGCTATTGCCAATGCCACCAGCGCGCCGGTGGATCCGATCCACCGCATCGACTCGCCGACGGTGATCCCGAACAGTTCGAAGTGGACGGCAGCGCTGAGCATCAGCAGCGGCAGGAAGGTTCGCATTCCGGACGCTGCGGCGAGTCCGAGACCGAGCATGGCGGGCAACACCCAGGTATCCATGGGTGGAGTTTAGGTCTACTGTGCGCCTTTATTAACCGCCGGCGGTTAATAAAGGCGCACAGCAAAGTCTCGGAAAGGACCTTTCATGGCGACAAACCCGCAGCCGATGTTCTTCCTCAACCTGCCCGTCAAGGACCTCGGCAAGGCCACCACCTTCTACGAGGGCCTCGGATACTCCAAGAACACGCAGTTCTCCGACGAGAATGCGTCGTCGATGGTCATCAGTGACACCATCGTCGTGATGCTGTTGGCCGAGCCCTTCTTCAAGACCTTCACCACCAAGGGCATCGCCGACACCTCGACGTCGACGGAAGCGCTGCTCGGTCTCTCGGCCGAGACCCGTGAGGCCGTCGACGCCCTCGTCGACAAGGCGCTCGCGACCGGCGGTTCCGAAGGTAACGCGACGCAGGATCACGGCTTCATGTACAGCCGCAGCTTCCAGGATCCCGACGGCCACATCTGGGAAATCATCTGGATGAATCCCGAGAACATCGAGGGCTGAGCGACCGAACTTCCTCGGCGAGAGGCGAAACCCCGCAAACACTCGTAGCGTGGAGTGGTGACTGTCGCAAAAACCCTCGGAGAGCTACGCGCCTCCGGACACGTACAGCGAAGTGTCAAGGAAGAACTTCGAGAGAACCTTCTCGCCGCGTTGCGGGACGGCCGTGACCCCTGGCCCGGGATAGTCGGGTTCGAGGACACGGTCGCCCCGCAACTCGAGCGGGCGCTGATCGCCGGCCACGACGTGGTTCTGCTCGGCGAACGCGGTCAAGGAAAGACGAGGTTGCTTCGCACTCTCGGGCTCCTGCTCGACGAGTGGACCCCCGTCATCGAAGGCTCCGAACTGGGGGAGCACCCGTACGAGCCGATCACACCGGCTTCGATACGTCGAGCCAAGGAACTGGGTGACGACCTCCCGATCGCCTGGCGACATCGCAGCGAGCGGTACTCCGAGAAACTGGCAACGCCGGACACCTCGGTCGCCGACCTGATCGGAGACGTCGACCCGGTCAAGGTGGCCGAAGGTAGGAGCCTCGGCGATCCGGAGACCATTCACTTCGGTCTCGTGCCCCGCGCGCATCGCGGAATCGTGGCCATCAACGAGCTTCCCGACCTCGCCGAGCGCATCCAGGTCTCCTTGCTCAACGTGATGGAAGAGCGGGACATCCAGGTCCGCGGGTACACGCTTCGGCTTCCGTTGGACGTCCTTCTGGTCGCGAGCGCGAACCCTGAGGACTACACCAACCGCGGGCGCATCATCACACCGCTCAAGGACCGCTTCGGCGCCGAAATTCGCACTCACTACCCCGTCGAGTTGGCGGGTGAGATCGCGGTGATCGAGCAGGAGGCGCACCTGGCCGCGGAGGTGCCTGACTACCTTCTCGAAATTCTTGCCAGGTTCACGCGCTTGCTACGCGAATCCACCTCGGTGGATCAGCGATCGGGTGTGTCGGCACGATTTGCCGTCGCCGGCGCGGAAACCGTCAGTGCAGCGGCGGTACGACGCGCGGCGGTGCTCGGCGAGGCCGATCCTGTTGCACGGCCCGTCGATCTCGAGTCCGTGGTCGAGGTTCTTCGCGGCAAGGTCGAATTCGAATCCGGTGAAGAGGGACGGGAACTGGAGGTGCTCGAGCACCTGCTGCGTCGCGCGACCGCCGATACGGTTCGGGTACGACTCGGCGGAATCGACCTCGGGATGTTGGTTGCTGCTGTGGAGACGGGCAATACGATCGTCACCGGTGAATCTGTCACGGCCAAGGCGTTTCTCGACGAGCTTCCGGACCTCGAGGTCCTGGACGAAGTAGCCGAACGCCTCGGCGCGCAATCCGACGGCGAGCGTGCCGCCGGTGCCGAACTTGCCCTCGAAGGGCTTTACCTCGCGCGCCGGATCTCCAAAGATCAAGGCCCGGGCGGCCGCTCGGTGTATTCGTAAGGGGCAGTGATGATCCACAATCCGCGGTACGGGCCGTACGACGGTGGTCCCGATCCGCTGGCGCCTCCGGTAGATCTGCGCGATGCCTTGGCAGCAATCGGCGACGACGTGTTGTCAGGCACGTCGCCGCGCCATGCCCTCCGGGAACTCCTGCGCCGCGGAAACCGAGACATGCGCGGGCTCGACGACCTTGCTGCCCAGGCGAACCGGCGTCGACGTGAGCTGCTACGCCGCAACAATCTCGACGGAACGCTCGACGAGGTTCGTAAGCTTCTCGACAAGGCGGTGCTCGAAGAGCGCAAAGAACTGGCACGTGCTCTCGACGACGACGCACGATTCAACGAAATGCGGATCGAGGAGTTGCCACCGTCCACAGCTCAGGCCGTGCAAGATCTGGCCGACTACAACTGGCGCAGCGAACAGGCTCGCGCGGATTACGAGAAGATTCGTGATCTGCTCGGACGTGAGGTCCTCGATCAACGCTTCTCGGGAATGAAGCAGGCACTCGAGGACGCTACCGACGAGGATCGTGAGCAGATTCGCCAGATGCTGGCAGATCTGAATCAACTGCTCGATGCGCACTCTCGGGGCGTCGACACTCCGGAGCAGTTTGCGGAGTTCATGGACAAGCACGGGCAGTATTTCCCGGACAACCCGCGCAACGTCGACGAACTTCTGGATTCGTTGGCGCAGCGCGCGGCGGCCGCACAACGATTGCGTAACTCGCTCTCGCAGGAGCAGCGTGACGAGTTGGATGCGTTGGCGCAGCAGGCGTTCGGTGATCCGAGTCTGATGAGTGAGCTGAGTCAACTCGACCAGTTCCTTCAGGCGGCTCGGCCGGGTGAGGACTGGGAAGGTTCGCAACAGTTCCGCGGCGACAACGGAATGGGGTTGGGTGAGGGGACCGGTGCCCTGCAGGATATCGCCGAGCTGGAATCGCTGGCAGATCAACTGTCGCAGCAGTATGCAGGCGCAGCGCTCGACGACATCGACCCCGAGCTACTCGCGCGGCAACTCGGCGACGAAGCGGCCGCTGATGCTCGCACCCTGGCCGATCTCGAAAAGGCTTTGCAGGAACAGGGTTTCTTCGATCGCGCACCAGACGGTCAATGGCGCTTGTCGCCCAAAGCCATGCGACAGCTCGGACAGACCGCTCTGCGTGACGTCGCCGGGCAACTGTCGTCGCGAACCGGTCAACGCGATACGCGTCGGGCAGGTGCGATGGGCGAACCGACCGGAGCTTCCCGCGAATGGGAGTTCGGGGACACCGAACCGTGGGACGTCACGAGAACCATCACCAACGCCGTCCTACGTGACCCGGGCCGAATGCCGGTGCGGCTGAGCGTCGTCGATGTCGAGGTGGCCGAAACCGAACAGCGTAGTCAGGCTGCGGTGGCTCTGTTGGTGGACACGTCGTTCTCCATGGTGATGGAGGATCGCTGGGTGCCGATGAAGCGCACCGCCCTGGCACTCAATCATCTGGTGAGCACGCGGTTTCGCAGCGACGAGCTGCAGTTGATCGCCTTCGGACGCCACGCGCACGTACTGAGCCCGTCGGAGCTCGCCGGTTTGGACGGCGCGTGGGACCAGGGAACCAACCTGCACCACGCACTGTTGTTGGCGACCAGACACCTTCGACGCCATTCCAATGCGCAGCCGGTGGTATTGATCGTCACCGACGGTGAGCCGACGGCTCATCTCGAAGCGGACGGAGAAGCCAGGTTCGACTACCCGCCGAGTGCTCGAACCCTCGGTTTGACGGTTCGAGCACTCGACGCCGTGGCCAGGCTGGGCGCCAAGGTCACGTTCTTCCGCCTCGGTGAGGATCCAGGTCTGGCCAGGGTGGTCGACCGGATGGCGCACCGGGTGGGTGGACGCGTCATCGCGCCGGACCTGGACGGCCTCGGCGCAGCCGTCGTGAGTGACTACATGCGAGGTCGCCGTTAATTCTGCCGCCGTCAGTCTTGTTCAGCGGGCTGGTGCTGGGTGATGCAGTGGATGCCGCCGCCACGTTCGAACAACGGTCTGGCGTCGACGGTGACGACAGACCGTCCGGGGTAAGCGGCTGACAGGATCCGGGCCGCTTCGGCGTCGGCCGGATCGTCGAAGCTGCAGGCGATCACTCCACGATTGACCACGAGATGGTTGATGTAGCTGTAGTCGACGAATCCCTCGTCGTCGCGCAGGATTTCGGGTGCAGGCACCCGAATGACCTTCCACGGCCGGCCGCCGACGTCCGTCGAGCTTTCGAACAACTCGATGATCGTCTTGCTGACGGCGTAGTCGGGGTGCACCGGATTGCGTTGGTCATGGACGAGTACCACTCCGGGGGAAGAGATGGCAGCGACGATGTCGACGTGTCCGCGCGTTCCGTACATCTCCTGATCGCGAGTCAACCCGCGGGGAAGCCAGATCACGTGCTTGGCGCCGATGGTGCGGGCGAGTTCGGCCTCGATGTCGGCCTTCGTCAGGTCGGGGTTTCGTCCCGGATCGAGTTGGACGGTTTCGGTGACCAAGACGGTGCCGAGACCGTCGACCTGAATACCGCCGCCCTCGTTGACGATTGGTGAGTCGATCAACTGGGCACCGGATTGTTCGACGACAAATGCGCCGATCTTCGAGTCCTTGTCCCACTGCGCCCACCCCTGTGCGCCCCAGCCGTTGAACACCCAGTCGACTCCGCCGAGACGGCCTTCGTCGGACAGGACGAACGTCGGCCCGATGTCGCGCATCCACGCGTCGTTGAGAGGCGCCTCGACGATGTCGACCTTCTCGGACAGATACTTTCGTGCTTCTTCGACTTCGGCGGGATCGACGACGACGGTGACCGGCTCGAATTCTGCGACGGCGTGGGCGACGGCCGCCCACGTCGAGCGCGCTTCGTGCTGTTCCTCGGCGGTGTCGCCGAGGGAGTACCCGGCGCTGGGGTACGCCATCCAGGTGCGTTCGTGCGGTTCACTTTCCGCGGGCATTCGCCAGGTCATCGGTTGGCTCCCACAGTGTTCACCGGTGCGGTCAGAGCCGAGTAGGTGTCGGGTCGGCGAGTGGCCAGGAACGGGAACAGTGCAAGCCAGTCTTCACGTTGCCGAAGATCGAGATCGGCGACCAGCACTGCTGATTCGTCGCGGGGAGCCTGAACGAGGATGCGTCCGTACGGATCCGAGATGAAGGAAGAACCGTAGAAGGTGATGAGACCTTCACTGCCGTGGCGATTGGGAACAACCATGAAGGTGCCGTTTGCGATACCGTTTCCGACGATCACCTGCTGCCACAGCGGTTGGGTGTCGAAGTTCGGGTGATCGGGCTCGGAGCCGATCGCCGTCGGGTACACCAGAACCTGGGCGCCGGCGAGGGAGTATGCACGTGCGACCTCCGGGAACCACTCGTCCCAGCATGTCGGGAGGCCGAACTTCGCGCCGAGTGCCTCGTGGACGGGGTATGCGTCCTGCGCCGGACCGCCGCGGAAGTACGTGTCCTCGTAGTATCCGGCCGTCACCGGAATGTGGAGCTTGCGGGTTCTGGCGAGAAGCTCACCTTCGGGCGAGACGAGGATCGCGGTGTTGAATCCCAGTCCGTCCTCGGCCTCACTGCGCTCGTACAGCGATGCGTGGACGAGGACCTGGTTCGCGGCGGCGGCTTTGGCGGCGAAGGCGAGAGTGGGTCCGGTGAGCAGGTCTTCCGCTTCGCGTCCGGGATTGTCGCCGGCCGGGGTGGAGGCGGGGTAGCGGCTGAGCGTCAGCTCCGGAAGAAAGACCACGGAAGCGCCCAGCTTCGCTGCGGACGCAATGCCCTCGCTCAATTCGGTGTAGAGGTCGTCTTGGTCCTCGTGCCAGCGATGTTGCACGAGACCTACACGCAGAGGTGTGGACGTGGACGGCGTAGTCGCGGCCAGAGACTCGGGTGGGGTGAGGGCGGTGATCGTCAGCATGGGGTTTCCTCGGTGCTCGGGTATTCGACGTTCAACGTAAAACGAATGTGATTCGTTAAGTATGGTGGGTGAGCGCTGATTGATCAAGGACTTTCGAGGAATTGTTTTTTGCGGCGCCCCGAACGGTGTGGATCACTACAGGAGGACATATGCCGCGGCCATCGCAACGACTGCTCTCACCGGCGATCATCACCGAGGCAGCGATCGAGTCGGTGGACGAATCCGGCGACTTCACCATGCCGGGACTCGCCGCACGACTGAAGGTGCGACCGTCGTCGCTCTACAACCACGTTTCCGGACGGGCCGAGATCGTCGAACTGATGAGGGCTCAGCTGATGGCGGGAATCGACGTGGAGTCGGCCTCGGGATCCTGGAGCGAGACCGTCTCTGCGCTGGCAGCCGAGTACCGGCGAAGCTACGCAGCACATCCTCGCCTGATTCCGCTCTTCACCGCCCAGACGGTGCAGGCCGGTGTGGCGTTCACCCTGTACAACGCGTTGGCGCAGGCATTCGCCGATGGTGGCTTCGACCCGGCTCAAACGCTGCACGCAATCACAACCGTCGACAGTTTTGTTCTCGGTTCGGCGTTGGATCTGGCGGCGCCGGATGTCCAGTGGGCGTCGGGGCCCGAGGCTAACGACGCGATGAAGGCGGCGTTGGCAACATCCGGGAAAAATCCCGAACGTGCCGACGCCGCCTTCGAATTCGGCTTGCGCGTATTGATGGCGGGCCTGATCGCGCAGGCCCCCGAACCTACTGTCTCCTAGGACACGCTGAGGTCGTTCTCGTCGCGCAGAGCCTCCGTGTCGCGGTTGAGGGTCTTGCCCTCGAAGAACTCGGGATTGCGCACTCGCATGACCATCATCAGTACCGCGCCGAGGATGAGAATTCCGAAGCCGAGGAAGAAGACCAGGCCGATTCCGCCGATGGATGCTCCGCTGGCGTTGTCCGGATTCATACTCTCCTGGACCGAAATGACGAACACCGCAAGCAGCATGAGACCACCGATGAGTGGGAACGCGAGCCGGAAGACGAAGTTTCGTACGCTTTCGAAGAGCGTCTTGCGGAAGTACCACACGCACGCGAATGCCGTGATGCCGTAGTACCAGCAGATCATGATGCCGAGTGCGGCGATCGTGTCGAGCAGCGCACTTTCGGAGAGGAACGTGACGGCGCTGTAGAACACTGCCGTCACCGCGCCGGCCACGACAGTGGCGTACGACGGCACCAGGAATCGAGGCGAGACCTCGGCGAGCTTCTTGGGGAAAGCTCCGTATGCGCCCATGGCGAGCATGGTTCGTGCGGCGGGCAGGAACGTGGTCTGCAGGCTCGCAACGGAAGAGACGAAGACTGCGAGGAAGAGGAGCATTCCGCCCCAGTTGCCCAGGACCGGGTCGGCCAGAGCGCCGAAGACGTTCTCGGAGTTGTCGGGATTGCCGAGACCGAGGCCTTCCTCGCCGACGCCGGCGTACATCATCGCGGCAACGGCGACCAGCAGGTAGGTCAGGAGAATGGTTGCGACACAGAGCAAACCGGCGCGGCCCGGGGTCTTCTTGGGGTTCTTCGACTCCTCGCCCAGCGTGAGACAGGTATCCCAGCCCCAGAACGCGAAGATCGATCCGGTGAGTCCGATGACAAACGCACCGATGGCGAGTCCGCTGAACGGGTTGAACCAACTCAGGTCGAAGGACAATCCGGCCGGGGCATCGCCGGCGCCAACGTGAACCAGTGCAACGACGGCGAAGACGACCAGCAGCACCATCTGGAAGCCGACGAGCGCGAACTGTACCCGCTCGCTGGTAGTGATTCCTCTACTCGCTATCCAGGTGGCCAGGGCGATGAAGACGAGTGTGGTGCCGACATTGACAAATTTGTTGCCCGGCAGATCGGCGATCGACGGATTGTCGACCACTCGCGCGATGAACAGATAGAAGAAGTCGACGGCAATGGCAGCAAGGTTCGAGAGCACGATGATGGTGGCGATGACCATGCCCCAGCCGCACATCCAACCGACGTACGGCCCGAATGCCTTGGTGGACCACGTGAATGACGCGCCGCAGTCAGGTGTGTCGGAGTTCAATTCGCGGTACGCGTACGCGGTGAGGAACATCGGGATGAAGCCGGCGATGAAGATGGCGGGCATCTTGAGGCCGACCGCGGCGACGATCAATCCGATGCTGGCAGTCAGGGTGTAACCCGGTGCCACGGAGGAGATTCCGAGTACGGCGCCGGAGATCATGCCGATCTTGCCGGTAGCGAGTCCTTTGGAACTCAGTTCGGTGCTGGTCATGACAGTGCCTCCGGCTGGGTGAATTCGTGCTTGGGCACTACGACCATGGGAACGGGCAGCACGCGCAGCATCTTGGCGGCGGTGGAGCCCAGGAAAAGTTTGCGGGGCTGCGCGAGACGGCTGGAACCGACCATCACGAGGTCGCCGTCTTGCCAGTCCAGTTGACGCACTGCGGATTCCACTGTTGAACCGTCGGCGATGATGACCTCGATGGGGAACTCGGCGGGGAGCGCCGCTCTTGCGATGTCAAGCGTGTCCCGAGCGTGGTTTCGTGCACGTTCCCTGGCCGACTCGGCGGTGTCGCGGTGATCGCGCAGATCGTTCTGGGGGTCGAGTGCCACGAGCGAGACCAGTCGCAGCGGAACCTGCATCAGTTCGCTGGTACGTACGGCGGTGTTCAAGACGACGTCGGCGCCGACGCGGGTACCGAGCGCGCAGGTGACCTCTCGTATTGCGGTAGCCGCCGAATGCCGCGTTCCCCGAGGCGCCAGTGCTACCGGGACGTGGGCGGAGTGCAGCAGTTCGGTCGAGACCGAACCTATCGCGTGACGGCCGAGCAGACCGTCGCCGGAAGCTCCCACCACGATCGCCAGCGCGCTCAGTCGGTCAACCTCGTCGAGCAGGCCCTGAGCAAACGACTCGTGGAAGCTCAGGTGTACTTCCACCTGGATGTCCTCGGGCACCGATGCTTTCGCCTCGGCGAGCCAGTCGTGTGCACGTGCGGCGAGAATGTCGTCGTAGCCGGCTTCCGAGGGAACCTTGGCCGGCAGTGACCGATCCGGTGGGAGGACCATGCAGATGTCGAGTTGCGCGCCGAGACTGCGCGCGAGCTGGGCCCCGAGGACCAGCCCGTCTTTACCGCTGGGTGTGGCGAGGTATCCGACGATAAGGCGCATGGTGGCTCTTTTCCGGATTGGAGGAATCTGCTGTGCGCCTTTATTAACCGCGGGGGGTTAATAAAGGCGCACAGCAAGAGGGGCGGCAACTCAGTCGTGCGAGCTCATGACGTGCTTGAGACGGGTGTAGTCCTCGACTCCGTAGGCCGAGAGATCTTTGCCGTAGCCGGAGTACTTGAAGCCGCCGTGCGGCATCTCGGCAACGAGCGGGATGTGGCAGTTGATCCACACCGCACCGAAGTCGAGAGCGGCGGAGACGCGTTGCGTGACACCGTGATCCTTGGTCCAGATGCTCGAGGCCAGGCCGAACCGAACGTCGTTGGCAAGCGTGATCGCCTCCTTCTCGTCGGAGAAGCTCTGGACGGTGAGGATGGGACCGAAAGTCTCTTCCTGCACGATGTCGTCCGATTGCGCGACGCCGGTGATGACGGTCGGCTCGAAGAAGAATCCGGTTTCGCCCGAACGCTTTCCGCCGGTAACGATCTTGGCCGACGCCGGCAGGTTCGCGATCTTGTCGCTCACGGCGTTGAAGTGGTTGATGTTGTTGAGCGGGCCGTAGAAAGCATCAGGATCGGAAGGCGCGCCGGGGCGCAGCTTCTCGGCGTTCCGGACGAGGGCTTCGACGAGCTGATCGTGGATGGACTCGTGAACGATCACGCGAGTGGCCGCGGTGCAATCCTGGCCACCGTTGAAGAACGCTGCCTCGGCGATACCGGTGGCGGTCTTCTCGATGTCGACGTCGCCGAAGACGATCGCCGGCGCTTTGCCGCCCAGTTCGAGGTGCGCGCGCTTGAGTTGCTGCGCTGCGGACACGGCGACAGCGATGCCCGCCCGCACCGAACCGGTGATCGAGACGAGACCGAGGGCCGGGTTCTCCACCAACGTCGCGCCGGTTCCGCCGTTGCCGAGCACGACGTTGAACACGCCGTCCGGCAGGATGCCCTTCGAGAGCTTCGCCAGGACCAGCGTGCTGCCCGGTGTGGTGTCGCTGGGCTTGAGGACGATCGTGTTGCCGGCCGCGAGGGCGGGCCCGATCTTCCACAGCGCCATCATGAACGGGTAGTTCCAGGGAGTGACCTGGCCGACGACGCCGATCGGCTCACGACGGACGTAGGAGGTGAAACCCTCCATGTACTCTCCGGCCGCCTTGCCCTCGAGAAGTCGTGCGGCTCCGGCGAAGAACCGCATCTGATCGGCTCCGACCTTGACCTCTTCGTCGGCGATCATCTGGTGGGCCTGGCCGGTGTTGGCGCTTTCGGCTGCGACGATTTCGTCGCTGTGCGCTTCGATGGCGTCGGCGAGTTTGAGGAGTGCGGCCTGCCGCACGCTTGGTGTCGTCTTACCCCAGGTCTCGAATGCGCGCTGTGCTGCTTCGACGGCGGCGTCGACGTCTTCCTTGGTGGAGACCGGCGTACGCCCGACCACACTCTCGTCCACGGGGTTGATCAGGTCGAGTGTTTCCGTCGCGGCCGAGGCGACGAATTCACCGTTGATGTAGTTCTCGAGTACGACGATCGACATCGGTACCGGTTCCTCTCGAGGTCGAACGAGTTCCGGCCGAGGTGATCAGCACGGAACTCGCACTTTGTGGGGCGTGTGTGAGCAAGTGTGCGCTGACTCACAAGTAAAGGCAGCTGCCAAAAAGGTGAAATCTTTGATCCCCGACGCGCCGAGTTGTACAGTCCTGCCCATGACGATCGCTGTGCGGTGGATGTTGGCGCAGCCGGATCTCGCGCTGGAACTCAAAGGTGGGGCGCGGGGTGTCGGTCGCGAAATCACATTTGCGCACGCCACGGAGCTGCTCGACCCGTTTCGATGGTTGACCGGCGGCGAATTCATCCTCACCACCGGCATCCGATTGCCGTCCACTCAGCAGAAGCGCGGCCGCTATCTCCGGATGCTCGATGCGGCGGGTGTAGCGGCGGTGGGATTCGGAACCGGGCTGTCGTACCCCGAGGTCCCGGCCGATCTGGTGGCCGTCGCCGACGAGATCGGACTCCCGCTGATCGAGGTGCCGCTGCCGACGCCGTTTGCTGCCGTCGTCAAGCGCGTTATGAGCCGGTTGGCAGAGCAGGAATATGAAGCTGTCCTCCGGGCGTCGCGGGCGCAACCGCGGATGACGCGTGCCGTCATTTCCGGCGGAACTGCCGCAACCGTGCGTGAACTGGCGATCGCAACCTCGGCGACGGTGCTTCTTCTCGACGTCGCCGGACGAGTTCTCGAGAGCTCACCTCAACTGCCGACGGACGACGTGATCGACGAACTGCGAGCAACTCTCGGGGGCGGCGCATCCAGCAGCGTGACGCTTGCAAGGTCTGGAGCGTCGATCGCGGTGCAGCAGATCAGCGTCGGGCGAACGCCGTACGGATACCTGGCGGTGATCAGTGCTTCGGCGCTCAGCTACGTCGATCAGATACTGCTCGGTCACGCGAACTCGTTGCTGGCGTTGGACTTCGAGAAACCTGCGCGCTTGCGCGCCACTCAGGATCAGTTGAATTCGCACGCCCTCGGGCTGCTGCTCACCGAAGACCGCGACCCGGCACCGGCGTGGCAACAGATCCGGCAGGCCGCCGACGGCGAGGGAATGATCCGAGGGTTGACAGTTCTTGCCGACACGTCCGACGTAGCGGGACGCGTCGGAGTCGAGATTGCCGAGTTCATGAACAAGGCAGGGCGGCAGTTGTTCTCGCGGATCAACGACACTCGCGTCACAGTGCTGCTGCGTGGAACCGACGACGTCCAGTTCGCCCGGGAGCTACTGGGCGGGGTATCGAGGTCCGATCTTCGCTCACTTCGTGTGGGCCTGAGTGCGCGACGGGTGGTCGCAGCGCTGGCCGTCGCCGTCGAACAGTCGCAGCTGTGTGCGTCTGCGGCGGAAATCGGTGGCGAGCCTTTGGAATTCGCGGCGCTGACCGGAAGTGTGCTGCTGTCTTTCGATTCGACGCGTGAAGTGCTCAACACTCTGGCGGAAACGATGATCACACCGATCGAGGACTACGACCGTGACAACGGCACCGAACTGCTGGCGTCATTGCGGGCATTTCTCGAGGCCAACGGGCACTGGGAAGCGGCAGCCATCACGATGGGCGTCCACCGGCACACGCTGCGAAGCCGAATGGCGAAGGTGGAGAGCTTGATCGACTGTCGACTCGAGGTAGCGAGAGTTCGTGCGGAACTGCTGCTCTCGATCATTGCCCGGCAGTCGTGACTGCCGGGCAATGATCGAGACTTGGCAAAGTGGCCGTCAGGCCTTGCTGCGGGCGATGATGTCGGCGGCGGTTCGCTGCCCCATCCGAACAGCACCGTCGACGTGCTGGTACCCCTCGGCTGCGATGTCGGAGCACGAGAAGTGGATCGGGCCGACGGGTGTGCGGGAATCCGCGCCGTATCGGTGCAGGCCACCGAGGTCGAAGCTGGCCGCGTACGCACCGCGGGTCCATTCCTCCGAGCCCCAGTCGGATTCGTAGTACACAACAGGTTCTTCGGCCTTCGGGCCCAGGTAGCGGGCAAGTGAGGCCAGAATCGTGGCCTTACGCTCCTCGACGGAAAGCTCGAACATCGCGTCGGCCTTCTCGTCGGAGACGAAAGCGACCAGTGTGCCGCGATCGTCCTCGTGGTTGGTGTTGTCGTACACCTCCTGTACTACCTCGGACGCGCCGAAGCCGGTGCCGGAGAGGCCGTCTTCGCGCCAGAAAGGCGTCTCGTACACCGCGTGCACCTTGATGACGAGGCCGAGGGACTGGTGCTGGTGCATCTGGTGCTGACGACGCGGCAGCGGGGGATCGTACGAGATCCGGGAGTAGAGGTTGGGCGGTACGGCCAGGATCACTCGGCTTGCCTCGACGCGAACATCGCCGTCCGCCAACACCGTTGCACCGGATTCGTTCCACTTCACCGTTCGCACGGGTGCGTTGAGGAAGACGTCGTCACCGAGGGCCTCCGCCATGCGGATCGATACCTGCTGCATTCCGCCGATCACTCGCTTGTCGAGGATGAAGTCCTCGTCGACGAGGTGGGAGAACGAGCCTGCCGAAGCGGCCATGAGTACGGCCTGCAGGGCAGAGAACGAGTGGGCGGGCTTGGTGAGCATGCCACCGGCGATGAAGAGGCCGATGTTGTCACGTGCCTCGGCGTCGTCGGACTGATTGATCAGCCACTGCTTGAAAGAGACTGTGTCGAGATCGCGGGCGAGGGGATGTGCCCACGGTTCCTCGGCGCCGATCTGTGCTGCGAGATCGTCCATCTCGTCGATGAGACGGTCCATCTCCTTCTTCGTGGTGTCGTTCGTGGGGAAGGAATCACCCGTGTACTGCGTCCGCTCACCTGCCGACGAGATGTAGACGGACTCGCCCTCGCGGTAGCGCTCGAAAGTTTTCAGGCCGAGTTCGTCGAGCAAGGAGATCAGCGCGGTCTGGTCGGGGGAGACCCACTGGCCGCCGATTTCCAGAACTGCTCCGTCGATGGTGTCGGTCCACGTGCGGCCGCCGACGCGGTCGCGCGCTTCGATCACAGCGACGGTCAAACCGGCCTTGCGCAGCGCGGTTGCAGCTGCCAGGCCAGAGGGGCCGGCGCCGACGATTGCAACGTCTCTCTGGAGAGTAGGCACTTGCGAGCTCCTTCATGTTGAGCACCGCTCGAGTCGAAAGCTGCCGACGAGCGAGTGCACGGGTGTCGGTTTTCAGTCTGTCCCGACGAGACGCACACCACACCTGACGAAACGGAGTGTTCGATCGGTGATCTTGTGCCGTTTAGGCGCGGCTAGCCGTTGATGACGTGACGATCGCCGAGCGGTCGGCTCAGCGGAACGTCCAGGCTGCCGAACACGGCAACCAAGATGCACATCTTGTCCGCGGCCTCCGGCAATGCTCCGGTTCGGAGCGTGACGATCACCGTCGTATCAGTCTCTTCGACGGTTGCGTACGCGCCGTAGCACTCCGGAGTACCGGTCACGAAGTGGACTGCCACCGTGTGATCGTCGACCTCGGACCACGATTCGAACATGGTGGCCGTCGCACCCACGATGTCGGTGCGGCTGTCGAACTCCGTGCCCATCTCGCTGTCGTCGACCTCGTCGGGAACGGGGGTTCCGAGCGACCAGTCGGCGGGACTTGCTTCGTTGGCCGCCATCGGATTCGGAGCAGCAACCGGCCCCGTTGTCTGGGCCCCGACGGAGCATCCGGCCACAGCAAGGCAGGCCAGAACGGCGAGGGTTAGTACACGCATGAATCCACCGTAACCCTGCTCAAGCGAGTAGCGCCGTGACCAGCGCAATCGCCGGTATCGACGCCAAAGTGGTGACAAAGGCGCTGTCTCGGGCGAGGACCATTCCGCGCCGATATCGGCTTGCGTAGATGAAGACGTTCTGTGCCGTCGGCAACGTCGAGACGACCACGATGGCGAACAACTGATGGCCGTCGATGCCGAGGAGGAAGTGCGCCATCAGGTAAGCCAGCACTGGTTGGACGACGATCTTGAGGGTCGACGCAAGCGCGACGTCCCGGCGCGGACTGGAGCCCTTCTCGAGCACTCGTACGCCGTACAACGAGAGTCCGAATGCCAACAGTGCGCCGGGGACCGACGTGGCGCCGATCAATTCGAAAGGCTGCATCAAGGGTCTCGGCGGTACCCAACCGATCAACGCCACGATCAACCCCGCAGCGCCCGCGAGCACGATCGGATTCTTGAACGGAGCGGTGACAGTGTCGATCAGTGACAGTTTTTCGGCTTCGCCCCGCAATGCCGTGAGATCGAGGATCGTCAAGGCGATCGGGGAGTACACGACGATCTGGAAGAGCAGGAGCGGCGCGACGAACGTGGCATCGCCGAGCACGAACACCGCGATCGGGATTCCGAGGTTGGCCGAATTCACATACGACGCCGACAGTGCGCCGATAGTCAGTTCGGGCAGCGGCCGATCGAGCCAGATCTTTGCAACGACGACGTACAGAGCGCCGACGGCAAAGGCAGTAGCCGACGCGACCGCGAGCGTCGGCGAGAAGATCACCGACAGATCGGACGACGCGAGGGTGGTGAACAGCAGGGCAGGCGTCGCGACGAAGAAGACGAGTCGACCGAGAACGAACTGTCCTTGGCTACCGAGGGTACCGAGACGGCCGAGCAGATACCCGACCGCGATGACGACAAAAATTACGGTGAAACCCGCAACAACTCCCGACACGCTGCGGGCACCTCTCGACTGGAATGAACGACCTCGGGAAATCTTAGTCCGGGCAACAAAAAGGCCGCGCAGCCGATTGACTGCGCGACCTCTTCGGTACTTCTACGTGTGACTACCGAGCACGTATGACTACCGTGCGGCGGTGAAGGGAAGCAACGCCATTTCGCGTGCGTTCTTCACTGCAACGGCGACCTGACGCTGCTGCTGCGGGGTCAGGCCCGTGACGCGACGGCTGCGGATCTTGCCGCGGTCCGAGATGAACGTGCGAAGCAAGTTGATGTCCTTGTAATCGACATGCGTGATCTTCGCTGCGAACAACGGGTTCTTCTTGGGCTTACGACCCTCTACGGGGCGTGGCTTCTTCGACGGTGAACGCTTGACTGCCATCCGACTTCCTTACCAGCTCGACTTGTGTACGCCAGGCAGTTCCCCACGGTGCGCCATTTCTCGCACGCGAATCCGGGAGAGCCCGAACTTCCGCAGGTGGCCGCGCGGACGTCCATCCGCAGCGTCTCGATTGCGCAATCGTACCGGACTGGCGTCGCGTGGTAGACGTTGCAGGGTCGCTTGGGCCTTCGCGCGCTCCTCGGGTGAGCTTTTCGGGGAGCGGATTGTCTCCTTGAGCGCCGATCGTTGCTCCGCGTATCGCTCGACGATGACCCGTCGCTGGTTGTTCTTGGCGATCTTGGACTTCTTGGCCATGCCTACTTCTCTTCTCGGAAATCGACGTGCTTGCGCACCACGGGGTCGTACTTCTTCAGTACGAGGCGATCGGGGTCGTTGCGACGGTTCTTGCGGGTCACGTACGTGTACCCGGTGCCCGCCGTGGACTTGAGTTTCACGATCGGGCGGATCTCGTTGCGTGCCATCTGCTCAGACCTTCTCGCCGCGTGCGCGGATCCGGGCGACGACGGATTCGATGCCGTCGCGGTCGATCGTCTTGATGCCCTTGGTCGAGAGGGTGAGCGTGATTCGACGACCCTCGCTGGGCAATACGTATGTCTTGCGCTGGATGTTCGGGTTCCAGCGACGATTCGAACGCTTGTGGGAGTGCGAGACGGATTTTCCGAACCCCGGCACACGTCCGGTCACTTGGCAGTGAGCCGACATGGGTGTTCCTTTCAACTTGCAGATGACAATCGTTTTCGACAATGCGGTGAGATCAATGTAGCGTTCAACCTCGGTAATGACAATCATTCCCAGAAAGGCCCGCTGTGAACACGATCCTGGACGGCAGGACTCCGCTGGTCCTGGTCGCCGGCATGAGCGAATCCACTCCACACACCGCACGAGCGTTGCTGCGAACCGGAACTGTTCTGGTTCACCACGACCTGAGCCACGTCCGTGAAGGGGTGGTCCGGCGGACGGTCACCTCGATGACCGGGGGCACCGGGTCTGCCGGCACGGTGTCCGAACGCGAGACGATCCTCGAGCTCGCGCACGGCTGCGTCTCCTGCACCCTGCGCGAAGACTTGCTACCGCTGCTGCGTCGCCTTCACTCGCACAGTTCGGTTCAGCGGATCGTCTTGCTGCTTGACCGCCAACTCGAACCCGAAGCGCTGTGCTGGGCGATCGAGCATGTCGTCGTGACCGGCGTCGTCGGCCAATTGGACGGACCGGCGCAGCGTGACTGCCGCGTCGACGCCGTCGTGACGTGCATCGACGCCCAGACCTGGCTTGCCGACGCCACCGGCGACGAAGCCCTCGACGACGACCGCACCCTGGCTCAGGTCGTCGTCGGGCAGGTCGACTTCGCCGACGCTCTCGTACTGCGCGGGTCCGATGGACTCGACGGCTGGCAGCGGTCCCGCTTGAACGCGGTTCTCGCGCGCATTGCTCCGCGGGTACCCGTCTTCGATGAGGGAGACGACATCGAGGCACTGCTCCTCGAGGTGCCTGCGGATGCGCGACGCGGTGAGCTGGCCGACGCTCACTCACCGCTGTTGCGTCGTCAGCCGCCGCTCGACGACGACGGCGGAGTGATGCTCGTCGAGTTCACTGCGAACCGGCCGTTCCATCCCGAGCGTCTGCACGAGGCGATCGACGTCCTGCTCGAAGGTGTCGTCTATTCCCGCGGGCGCGTCTGGGTGGCGACTCAACCGGGCGAAGCGCTCTGGCTCGAATCGGCGGGCGGTGGCCTGCGAGTTGCAAGCGCGGACACCTGGCTGGCCGCGATGACGCCGCAGCAACGTGAGCGCGTTCCAGCCGAGCGCCGTGCGCTCGCGGCCCTGAAATGGGACGAGCGTTTCGGCGACCGTGACACCTCGATGGTCGTTCTGACGTGCGGTGCGAATCCGCTCGAGATCGACCGAACACTGCAGCACGCCCTGGTCACCGACGAGGAGTTGGCCGACGAAGCGTCGTGGACCACCTGGGAAGACCCGTTCGGAGAGTTCCACGAAGACCCGTGCGACGAATCCGAATCACCTTATGCCGAAACCGAATCAACGCGAGAGGGAAACGAATGAAGAAGCAGATGCACCCCGACTACCACCCGGTGGTCTTCCAGGACGCCAGCACCGGCAAGAGCTTCCTGACCCGATCGACCGTGACGAGTGACCGCACCGTCGAATGGGAAGACGGTGGCACGTACCCGCTGCTGGTCGTCGACGTCACGAGCGACTCTCACCCGTTCTGGACCGGAGCGCAACGTGTGATGGACACCGCCGGACGCGTCGAGAAGTTCGAGCGGCGCTACGGAAAGCGCAAGGCACTCTGATGGCCGTTCCCAAGCGCAAGATGTCGCGTTCCAACACGCGCAGCCGTCGTGCCCAGTGGAAGGCGACGGCGCCCGATCTGGTCGAGGTCACGGCCTTCGGCCAGACCCACCGGGTGCCTCGGCGACTGGTCAAAGCAGTTCGGCTCGGGGTGATCGACCCGAGCCGCATCTGACCGTGCGATCCTTGGCCGGTGCTGCTGAGGATCCTCGAACTGGTGGGCATCGTGGCGTTCGCGGCCTCGGGTGCCCTGGTGGGCGTCACCAAGCGACTCGACATCTTCGGGGTGTGCTCGGTGGGTGTGTTCACCGGCATCGGCGGCGGTATCGTCCGCGACGTTCTCCTCGGCGTCCATCCGCCCAGCTCTCTGAGCAGTTGGCCGTACTTCGGAACCGCCGCCGCCACCTCACTCGCCGTGTTCTACCTCCACGAGCCGCTCAATCGACTGCGTCGTGAAATCCTGGCGCTCGACGCACTGGGGATGGGCTTGTTCGCGAGTACCGGCGCCGTCATCGCGCTGGACAACAACGCCAGTTCGCTGGCGGCGACGTTGATCGGTGCGACCGCGGCGATCGGCGGCGGAGTGATCCGCGACGTCCTCGTCAACGAGGTACCGCTGCTCCTGCACAAAGACCTGTACGCGGTTCCCGCACTGCTCGGCGCTGCGTTGGTGGTCACAGTCTCGCAAGCCGGACTGTCCACCAACGCCGCGCTGGTGTGCGGCACGGCGTTCGCCGCGGTGTTCAGACTGCTTGCGTTATGGCGTCATTGGAGCCTGCCCGGGCCCAGGCGAACCCGGGACTGACCGCGACACGCCGGAGGCCGGAATCGGACCCTCTCAGCCGCATCTCAGCACTTCAGTCCAAACTGTCGGTATGCGTATTTTGGTGGTCGACGACGACCGGGCGGTTCGCGAGTCGCTTCGGCGGTCGCTCAGCTTCAACGGCTACACGGTCGAGCTCGCGGTCGACGGGCTCGACGCACTCGAGAAGATCCTCGCCAACCGGCCGGACGCCGTCGTGCTCGACGTCATGATGCCGCGACTCGACGGACTCGAAGTGTGCCGTCGTCTTCGCAGTGCCGGCGACGACCTACCCATCCTCGTGCTCACCGCCCGCGATTCGGTCAGCGAGCGAGTCGCCGGCCTCGATGCCGGAGCGGACGACTACCTGCCCAAGCCCTTCGCTTTGGAAGAGTTGCTTGCCAGGTTGCGTGCACTACTTCGCCGCACCGCGCCCGATCTGGACGCCGATTCCGAAATGATGGCGTTCGAGGACCTCACCCTCGACCCGGTCACCCGTGAGGTCAAGCGCGGAGAGCGATCGATCAGCCTGACCCGCACCGAGTTCTCCCTCCTCGAAATGCTCATGGCCAACCCGCGTCGCGTGCTGACCCGTGGACGCATTCTCGAAGAGGTGTGGGGGTACGACTTCCCGACGTCCGGCAATGCGCTCGAGGTATACGTCGGCTACCTGCGTCGCAAGACGGAAGCCGACGGCGAACCGAGGTTGATCCACACTGTCCGCGGAGTCGGCTACGTCCTGCGGGAGACGCCTCCGTGATCACCGCTCCGTTCGGCAAGAACGCCGAACCGAAGAAATCCTCCACCACCCAAGCGTCCGTCGAAATGCGCCCGCCGATGCCACTGACCCGTTCGGTGTCATTGCGTTGGCGTGTGACGCTCCTCGCTGCGTCGGTGGTGGCCATTGCCGTCGCAGTCATGGCGATTGCGGCGTACGCGGTGGTTTCGCGTGCGCTCTACGCGGACGTCGATCACCAGTTGCGTACCAGGGCGGCGGTGCTCATCGACAGCAATGTCGTGCGATTCGATCCTCGCTACATCTCCGGTGCGACGCTGTACACCACCGACATCAGTGTGGCCCTGATCTTCTCGGACCTGAGCACGTACCAGCCGCCCGGTTCCGACGTGCCGATCGGTGAAGCCGAAGATGCCGTAGCGCGTGGCGAATCGGATTCTTCGCTGCGAACCGTCGACGGTCAGCGAGTGCTTGCTCAACGGACGCATGACGGAAGCACTTTGGTGATCGGTCAGCGGCTCGCGCCGACCGTTGCGGTACTGGATCGGCTGGCCTGGGTTCTCTTCGTGGTCGGCGGGTGTGGCGTCATACTTGCTGCGGTGGCGGGTACTACCGTGGGCCGCACCGGTTTACGGCCCATCGCCAGGCTGACTGCCGCCACCGAACGAGTCGCCCGGACTGACGATCTGACGCAGATCCCCGTTACCGGCAGCGACGAATTAGCGCGCCTGACAGAGAGTTTCAACACGATGCTGCGGGCGCTCGCCGAGTCCCGTGAGCGTCAGTCGCGCCTCGTCGCGGACGCCGGACACGAGTTGCGCACACCGTTGACTTCGTTGCGTACCAACATGGAATTGCTGATCGCGTCCAGTCGCCCCGGTGCGCCGCAGATTCCCGACGAGGACATGGCGGAACTTCGTGCCGACGTCGTCGCGCAGATCGAGGAACTGTCGACTCTGGTAGGTGACCTTGTCGATCTGGCCCGCGAAGACGCGCCCGAAACCGTGTACGAGCGCGTAGACGTCAGCGACGTCGTCGAGCGTGCGCTCGAACGAGCGCGGCGCAGGCGCAACGAAATCGAGTTCGAAGCGGTCACCACTCCGTGGTACGTCTACGGAGATCAAGCGGGCCTGTCGCGTGCGGTGCTGAACGTCCTCGACAACGCTGCGAAATGGAGTCCGAAGGGCGAACAGGTACGCGTCGAAATGCGTCCGGTCGGCCAAGGATTGTTGGAATTGACCGTAAGTGATGCGGGACCTGGCATTCCGGAGGAGGATCGGGAGTTGGTGTTCGATCGTTTCTACCGGTCGACCGCGGCACGTTCGATGCCGGGATCGGGTCTGGGACTTGCGATTGTGCGTCAGGTAGTCGTCAAGCACGGCGGCACCATCGCGATCGACGAATCCGATCGTGGGGGAGCGCTTGTTCGTATCGTGCTTCCCGGCGAACCAGGGCCGAGCGCCGAGTAGCGTGTTCTGTAGACCCGTTGGTCCCGTGCTTCGGTGACTGACGTCACGAGTTAATGCGTTCGGCCCGAGAGTCTTTCGGGCCGAGCCGACAACACCGGATTTTCACGTCGAACTCTGGGTAAAGTGACAGGCACGTCTCAGCGCCTTCTCAGCAGCGCAAGGCAGCATTGTCGGCAGAACAGTTGTGACTGCCCGTCCGGTGGTCACCGTAGACGAAAGCGAGCCGATGACCGAGGACCGTAACGTCGGGCCGACCCGGCCCGAGCAGCCCAACAGCGAGCCCACCACCCAGGCGCAGCCGACAGCACCTCAAGCACAGCCTCCCGTGCCGCCGCAGCAGCCTCAGGGGCAGGCGCCTCAGCAGCCGTACCAGCCGACCGAATCCTTTGCCCGACCCACTGAAGGCCGACCCACCGAAGGCCGGCCCACCGAAGCCTTCGGGCAGGCGCAGCAGCAGCCCACGCAGGCTTTCGGCCACCCGCACGGTGCCCATGAGGCCGCGTACCAGCAGAGCGCCCCGTACGGCGCACCCAACCCTGGTGGCCCCGGCGGCCCGAACGGTCCGGGCGGCCACAACCAGATCCCCGCACCGCTACAGGGGCCGAACTCCGGTTCGACCACCACAAAGCCGAAGTCGGGACGCATGGCGCTGGTTGCCGGCGCTCTCGCCCTGGTCCTGGTCAGTGGTGGTGTCGGTGGCGTGGTCGGTGCCGTCGTCGCGGACCGCAACGGTGGAACCGCGACGGTCACCAACTCTCTGAACGCTCCGAAGCCCACTGCGACCAACACGTCCAACGCTCCCGCCGGCTCGGTTCAGGCCGTTGCCTCGAAGGTGGTGCCGAGCGTCGTGCAGATCGAGGTGGCCACCGCGCAGGGACAGGGCGGTGAGGGTTCCGGTGTCATCCTGTCCTCCGACGGTCTGATCCTGACCAACAACCACGTTGCCGGTGCTCAGGGAGCGCAACTTCGCGTCGCGTTCTCCGACGGAACCAAGGCCTCGGCCACCCTTGTCGGTGCCGATCCCGTCTCCGACATCGCCGTCATCAAGGTCGACGGCCGCAACGACCTCACCCCCATCGATCTCGGGAACTCCGGCGACGTCCAGGTCGGACAGCAGGTTGTGGCCGTCGGGTCCCCGCTCGGCCTTGCCGGCACGGTCACCGAAGGCATCATCTCCGCACTCGATCGCCCGGTGTCCACGAGCGGCGAGTCCGGCAACCAGAACACCGTCATCGACGCTCTGCAGACCGACGCGGCGATCAACCCCGGCAACTCCGGCGGCGCCCTCGTCAACATGGACGGCCAGCTGATCGGCATCAACACGGCGATCGCCTCGCTCGGAGCGTCGTCGGGTACCCAGGGCGGTTCCATCGGCCTCGGTTTCGCCATCCCGATCGATCAGGCACGCCGCGTCGCCGACGAACTGATCAAGACCGGCAAGGCGACTCAAGCCATGATCGGCGTGACCGTACCGTCGCAGGACAACGCCGACGGCGCAACCGTCATGGATGTCACTGCTGACGGGCCGGCCGCCAAGGCCGGTATCCCGAAGGGTGCAGTCATCACCAAGGTCGACGATCGTGTTGTCGCAGATGGTGATTCGCTGATCGCGGCAGTGCGTTCACATGCTCCCGGCGACAAGGTCTCGATCACGTACAGCGACGGCGGGCAGACCAAGACCGTCGACGTCACGTTGGGAACCGCGGCAGCGCAGGGCGGCCGATGATGTCCGGCGATCAGCAGACGATCGACCCGATCTTCGGCCAGATCGCAACGGCGTCGGGATCGGACACTACGGTAGGAGTCATGGAACTCGAAGCCACATCGGCCGGCCGCGCTCTGGTCGTCATCGTCGACGATCGCACAGCCCACGGCGACAACACCGACTCCATCGGTCCACTGGTTACGGAACTGCTGAACGAAGCGGGTTTTCTCGTCGATGCGACGGTCGCCGTCGCCGCCGACGAAGTGGAGATCCGCAACGCTCTCAACACCGCAGTCATCGGTGGCGTCGACCTCGTGATCTCGGTCGGCGGTACCGGGGTATCCCCGCGTGATGTGACTCCCGACGTGACCGCAGAGGTTCTCGATCGCGAGATCCCGGGAATTGCCGAAGCACTTCGCGCTTCCGGTCTGTCGGCCGGATCGCTCGAAGCAGGATTGTCCCGCGGCCTCGTCGGGGTTTCGGGAAGCACCGTGGTCGCCAATCTGGCGTCGACCAGGCCGGCAATTCGCGACGGCATGGCAACCCTGACGGCTTTGGCGAGTCACGTCATCGCCGAGCTGTCCAGCCTCGAGGGCTGAGTCAGCTTGTCGGAGCAACCAGATACCCCGAAGAAGCCGCCAGTCGACAAGAAGCGCCTGGCGCACATCTTCGGGGACGTCTTTCCCGAGACGACGTCGGACGAGCGGGGTCCTGAAGGTTCCTCGCGATCCTCGGACGACGACTGGCTGCGCAGTCAGCGGCCCCCGCACCACGGCGGTTGAGAAGTAAATCAGGCCCTCGGACAAATGTCCGAGGGCCTGATTTGTTCTGTGAGCGCTGCCTATTCGAGCGTCTTGGCGTGAGCTCCTGTGTCGGCGCCACCGGCATTGGCGGAGAGGATGTCGCGGATCTGGATGAGCAGATCGGTTTCGCTGGCTTCCTTGTCCTCAGGCTCGGAGACGAACTTCTTCTTTGCCGCATTCGCGGGAACGATCAGCACGAAGTAGACGACCGCCGCGATGATGATGAAGTTGATGATCGCGGTGACCACGGCGCCGAAGTTCAAGAACGTCTCAGCGGTGTCACCCGTCAGCTGAATGCCCCACCCGTATTCGTTGCCGCCGCCGATCGAAGCGACGAGTGGGTTGATGATGTTGCTGGTGAATGCCGTGACGATGGCGGTGAAGGCTGCGCCGATGACCACTGCGACGGCCAGGTCGAGCACGTTTCCGCGAAGCAGGAAATCCTTGAATCCCTTGAGCATGTCGGTGTCCCCTCGAGTCTCCGATGGCAAGTGCCAGATGGTCCGTTGATACCGAACCGACTGGAAAAATCCTAGAGGAGCTTCGGACGCTTTGTGCGGTCAGCGGAATGTCACGGTGATCGCATTGGACAGGGATGCCGCGGCAACGACGTTGGCTGCCGGTGTCGGCAGAGCCAGCAGAATCACCTGTTCCTGCTGGTTACGTGTACTTTCCGACGTGGTGACCAGCGCGACTACTGCTCCCGCCGCAAGAATCTGCGGGGCCTTGTCGGCGATTGATTCGTTGGGTGTGTCGGGGTGGGATGTGTCAGTGCGGGATGTGTCAGGGCCGACGGTCAGGACGTCGACGACATCCCCGCTGCGCAACATGTCCGCGACGGCTGCATCGGCCAATCGGACGGGGACGATACGGGCGTCGTCGGTTCCTACGGACAACCCGGCCAGCCGTGGGCTGAGAACGCGCACGTCGGTGACGGTTTCTCCGGAGCGAATCGGGCCGGCAACGGTTCTCCCGACCACCAGGTCGGTATCGGAGACAACTCCTTCGGGAAGTTGTTTCGAGTCGATCTCTCGGATCTCGACATCCGAATCCGCGATCACCTGTCCGGGAGTGAGATCGCGACTCGAGACAACTACGGCGACCGTATCGGTCGCGGGATCGCCTCGGAAGAAGAGAACGACGCCGAGTGCGGCCAGGGCAACGGCTGCGATCTTGCGGACTGTCGCCGTGCGGAATCGTGTGCCGCGTGTCAGTTCGACGACGCGATCGAAGGTGCTCGGGCTGAGATCGAGCTGGGCGCGCAGTGGATCGGAGCGCCTCGGCGAGCGAGAACGTGCTGACGGCATTCATGCACGTTAGGGCCGGAAGCGGTGCTTCCGGCCCTAACGATGTGAAACTGTGGACAACCCGGAGGTTGTGGAAATCAGCTTGCGGCAGCCTTCGCGGGCGCCGGCGTGCTGGTCGACGAACTCGATGTCGAAGAGGAGTCCGACTTGGACTCGGACTTCGCAGCGGGTGCCGAATCACTCTTGGCGGGCTCGCTCGCAGTCCCGGAGCCGCCGCGGCTGTCGGTGCGGTAGAAGCCGCTGCCCTTGAACACGATGCCAACAGAGTTGAACAGCTTGCGGAGCTTGCCTGAGCAAGCTGGGCAGACCGTCAGCGAATCTTCGCTGAAGGACTGGACGATGTCGAAACGGTTGTCACATTCCGTACATGCGTATGAGTAGGTGGGCACCGGGCTTCCTCCGCACTGTGATGTTCGAGCAGCCGCGTATTTACACCGCAGCCTTTAGCACTCTACAAGTGACAGTGCCAACAGCGCTAATCAGGGATCTATTCCCGCAGATCAATCGCCTTTGAGTTGCGTGAGGCCGCCGCGCGGCGTCAATGCCCAGCCCATGGGAATGTCGTGGTCGTCGGCAGGCAAGGCCTCGACGAGTTCGGAGTCTCTGACAATTGCCACGAGCCGAGTCTGTGGTCCGACCGACCCGAGCGTCCGGTCGTAGAAGCCTGCGCCGCGGCCGAGGCGTGTTCCACGAAGATCCACCGCGAGAGCAGGGATCAGCATGCATTCCACGTCGGACAGGGTTTCCGGTGGTAGGACGGGTCCGGCGGGCTCCCGAATGCCGTACTTCGCGGGGCGCAAACCGTCGGCACCGCTGTATTGAACCCAGGACAACGGTCCGGGTTCTCCGGTGATCGGAAGTAGTACACGCTGCGCGATCTCGGCAACGGCGTCGAGCAAGTCGGTGGATCCTGGTTCGGTGCGGGTGGGGACGTACGCACAGACGGTTGAGCCGTCGACAATCACTGAACGTATGTGCGTGATCAACGCCGCAGTTTCCGTGTTTCGAGTGTGCTCCGAGACTGCATCACGTGCTGCGAGTGCGATTTGTCGCCATTGTGCTTTTGTCTGAGGTGTCACCCCGCAACGATATTCGTCGTGCTGACCGAGCGGTAACAAGCGGCGGCTAAGGTGTTGGCATGACAGACGTTGTCGCTAGCAGCACGAGGGCCTTCCGTACGGCCGTGGTTCCCGCAGCCGGACTTGGTACGCGTTTCCTGCCTGCCACCAAGACGGTTCCGAAAGAATTGCTGCCGGTCGTGGACACACCGGGTATCGAACTGGTGGCGGGTGAAGCTGCGGACTCGGGAGCCGAGCGGCTCGTCATCGTGACGTCCCCGGGCAAAGACGGAGTGGTTGCGCACTTCGTCGAGGATCTCGTGCTCGAAAGCAAGCTGGAAGCGAGCGGAAAACTTGCTGCCCTGGCAAAGGTGCGCAAAGCGCCGGGTTTGCTCGAAGTCGATTCCGTGATTCAGGAGCAGCCCCTCGGCCTCGGGCACGCAGTCGGTTGCGTCGAGTCGGTTCTCGACGACGACGAAGATGCCATCGCGGTCCTTCTGCCCGATGATCTCGTACTCCCGCGTGGCGTCCTGGAGATCATGGCGCGAGTTCGGGCCAAGCGCGGCGGATCCGTTCTCTGTGCAATCGACGTTCCCAAGGACGCAGTGAGCGCTTACGGCGTCTTCGACGTCGAGATCGTTCCCGACGCGGTCAATCCCGACGTCCTCAAGGTCGTCGGCATGGTCGAGAAGCCGGCTGTGGAAGACGCGCCGTCGACCTTTGCCGCTGCGGGTCGCTATCTGCTCGATCGTGCGATCTTCGACGCACTTCGCCGCATCAAGCCGGGAGCCGGCGGTGAGTTGCAACTCACCGACGCCATCGCTCTCCTGATTTCCGAGGGTCATCCGGTTCACGTGGTGGTGCACCGCGGAACGCGTCATGACCTGGGCAACCCCGGCGGGTACCTCCGCGCTTCGGTTGACCTGGCACTCGACAGTGACGATTACGGTCCGTCCTTGCGTAAGTGGCTCGCGGATCGGCTCGACCGCTGAGCGTGTCGCCACGGTGGTTGCTCGCCCGATAACGCAGTATCAATGTGCTTGTCCCTTTTCGAAGGCAAGGCATCATGAGCTGACGGATATCACCGAATTTCCAGACACAGGAGGACGCGGACCAGATGCGGTCGGTTGAGGAGCAGCAGACCAGGGTTACCGCTGCTGCAGTGGCACCCCGTCCGGTTCGGGTCGCCATCTCGGAGGCGCAGGGACTGCTGTGTGCCGAGGAAGTGGTGACCGAACGCCCATTGCCGGGATTCGATCAAGCTGCCATCGACGGTTACGCGGTTCGCAGTGTCGATGTCGCCGGCGCTGGAGCCGACCTCCGCGGCGAGGACGGCGAGCCTACGGACCTCAGCTTGCCGGTGGTCGGCGAGGTGACGGCGGGCTCACGCCAACCGATCCGGTTGCAACCGCGTCAGGCCGTTCGAGTCGACACGGGCGCGCCGCTGCCCACGCTGGCCGACGCCGTGCTCCCGCTCGAAAACACCGACGGTGGTCGCGCTCGCGTTCGGATCTTCGAGCCGGTGCGTTCGGGCGATTACGTTCGCCGTGCAGGCGACGACGTCCAGCCGGGCGACGTGGCCGTTCGGGCAGGCACCATCATCGGAGCCGCGCAGGTCGGTTTGCTTGCCGCGGTCGGTCGCGACAAAGTGCTCGTCCATCCGCGTCCGCGTCTCTCCGTCATCAGCGTCGGTGGAGAACTTGTCGACGTGGATCGCACGCCGGGGCCTGGTCAGGTCTACGACGTCAATTCGTATGCCCTCGCCGCCGCAGCGCGCGATGCCGGCGCCGACGTCAACCGTGTGGGAATCGCAGGCAACGACTCGCGCCGTCTTCGCGAAGTAGTCGAAGGACAGCTGATTCGCTCGGAAATCGTTGTCATCGCCGGTGCCGTGGGCGGCGGAGCGTCCGACGAGGTTCGTGAGGCGCTTGCCGACCTGGGGACACTCGAGGTGGAGCGCGTTGCCATGCATCCGGGATCAGTGCAGGGCTTCGGCAAGCTGGGACGAGACGAGGTTCCGACCTTTCTCCTACCGTCCAACCCGGTAAGCGCACTGGTGGTATTCGAAGTCATGGTTCGCCCGCTGATCAGAATCGCGCTCGGACGCCGCCAGCCGATGCGGCGAGTAGTGAAGGCGCGCACGGTGGGAACGATCACGTCGATTGCCGATCGCAAGGGTTTCCTGCGTGGTCAGCTGATGCGTGACGAAGCGACGGGGGAGTACCTGGTGCAGGCACTCGGGGGTGCGCCCGGTGCGTCCTCACATCTCCTCGCGACCTTGGCGGAAGCCAATTGCTTGGTTCTTGTCGATCGAGACGTCACCGAAGTGCACATCGGTGAAGAAGTCGACGTAGCTTTTCTCGCCCAACGTGGGTAACGCCGACCCGAGTGGGGTGTGATGTCAGTCCATCCAGGATGGCCGGAAGATCTCGGCCCACTGCGAGTGCCCGCGGGAGTGGTGACCGTCCGCCCCGTGAAGCTCCGTGACGCTGCTGTGTGGAGTCGCCTCCGCATTCGCGATCGCGAGCACCTGGAGCCGTGGGAGCCCACCGGAGAGTCGCCCTGGGATGCTCGCCACCACATCACTGTCTGGCCGTCCCTGTGCGGGAATCTTCGCTCCGAGGCGCGCAAGGGCCGGATCCTTCCCTTGGTGATCGAACTTGACGGGAAGTACTGCGGGCAGGTCACCATCGGAAATGTCGTGCGCGGCGCTCTGCGGTCCGCCTGGGTGGGCTATTGGGTCGCCTCGCACGTCACCGGTGGGGGCGTAGCCACAGCGGCCGTGGCGCTCACACTCGATCACGCATTCTCGAAGGTCGGTCTGCATCGAGTGGAGGCGACCGTTCGGCCGGAGAACGCGTCGAGTCGCGCAGTCCTACGAAATGTTGGGTTCCGGGAGGAAGGTCTTCTCAAGCGCTATCTCGATGTCGACGGCCAATGGCGTGATCATCTTCTGGTCGGAATGACCATCGAGGAAGTACCCACCACCGTCGTCGACAGATTGGTGCGGTCCGGACGCGCTTCGTGGGTGTGACCAATACGGCGCCACGAGCGTGAGAAACGCGAGCTAAACGGCAGTTACCGCTGAGTAGTCCTACTTTCGGCCGGAAAAATGTGGTTTTTGATTCAACCAGAACTTGAGACTTTTGGGACTGAACCGGAAGTTCAGTTCGGTACGCGTGTGACACATGAGTATGGTGGGGTTCGGCGCGTCGGCAACGATGCGAGGGCGTCGGCCGTTAACCTTGACTCGTCAACGGCTGGCATAGGTGCTGGTAGGTGATCGGGAGGAGGCCGCGGCATGCCTAGCTCATTCGTGTGGATCGGGCTGGTGGCCGTGTGGCTGTTCGTCCTGGTGCCGATGCTTGTCAACAAGCGCCCCAGGATCCGGCAGACGAGTGACGCGGCGCTCGCGACTCGAGTACTCCACCGCGGCGACAGCAACCCTGTTCAGCGCGGGCCGGCAGCAGGACATCGAAGCGATCCGAACTGGCAACCAGAACCAGTGCGCAGCAGCTACGACGCGGAGGACCAGATGGACACTCACGCAGAAGACGACTACACCGGCGGTCGTGCACCGGTCGGAGAATTTGTTCCCGTTCGGCGCGGCCGAGGCGGATTCGACCCCGAAGCGGATGCCATCGCCCGGGAGGCGCGGTACGCATTCCGTCAGCGGACATTGCTGGGCCTGGCATTCGTCGCGATTCTCTCGGGCGCTCTCGCATTGATCATCTCGCCGATGGTGTGGTGGTTGTTTGTGCTGACCGTGTGCGGCCTCGGTGGGTACATGGCGTACCTACGTCGGCAGGTTCGGATCGAGCAGGAGATTCGCCGCCGTCGTACCGAACGCCTCAACCGATCGCGACTCGGAGTCGAATCGCACACCGACGAAGAGTTGCGCCTGATTCCGGCGCGACTGCGCCGGCCAGGAGCGGTTGTCCTCGAGGTCGATGACGAAGATCCGGTGTTCGATCACCTGGATCACTACGAAGAAGAGATCAGGCACACCGAGATGCGTCGCGCGTCCGGTCAGTGACCTATCTCGGTCGATCTTCTGGGCAGATCTTGTCGGGCCGAAAGTTCGTGTCGGGTGATTCCAACGGGAGTATTCGTTCCTGTTAGAGTTGCCGAGCACCGCTGAGGCGGTGGCACGGGGCTGTGGCGCAGTTGGTAGCGCGCTTCGTTCGCATCGAAGAGGTCAGGGGTTCGATTCCCCTCAGCTCCACCAAGAAGTACCAGCAAAAAGGGTCTTTCAACGAAAGTTGAACGGCCCTTTCCTGCATTTTCAGAGCCTGCCCGAATTGCGAAGATTTAGCTCGAGTGTGCGCCGTTTCATACGATTGCGACCGCTGATCCGGACCGTTGAGCTTCCAAGTGAGGGATGATCCTTGGGCGGATACATGTTTGCCGGAAATGTAACGAGGGTGTGTCCGGTGCGATAGGCACGATGAGTCTGCCGCAGTTTTCCGCAGGTCGGACGTATGTGTCGGGGAGGAATGTCGATGAGCCAGCCACGACGGCTAGCGATGATGCTTGTTGCTGTGATGTGCCTGATGGGTATCGGCGTCCTTGCCGTATCGGTCTTCCCTGCCATCGTCGCCGCCCAACCTGGCGGCAACAGTGGCGGTGGAAACAACGGCAACGGAAACGGCAACTACGGCAACAACGGCAACAACGGCAACAATAACAACGGCAACAACGGCAACAACGGTGGCGGTAACAACGGCAACGGCAACGGCAACTACGGCTGGCATTGCCACCATCACAACTGCGGTACAACGGTAATTCCGACGCCGACCACGACTGAGCCGACCACGACGACTGAGCCCACGACGACGACTGAGCCCACGACGACGACTGAGCCCACGACGACTGAGCCCACGACGACGACTGAGCCCACGACGACGACTGAGCCCACGACGACGACTGAGCCCACGACGACGACTGAGCCCACGACGACGACTGAGCCGACCACGACGACTGAGCCCACGACGACTGAGCCCACGACAACTGAGGCCTCGACCAACCCTTCGGCGTCGCAACGTCCGAGCAGCAGCGCTTCCCCTGCGACCAACGCAACTTCGCAGACCGAGAGTTCATCGAGCGAAGCAGCCTCCGAGACGACGCAGTCCCCTTCCGAGTCGCAGTCGAGTTCCGAGCCATCCTCGGAGGCCGCGGTTCCGCCGGCTGGACCGTCTGATCCGCAGGGGCCGTCAGCGGGCGGCGGTGCACCTGCACCCTCTGCCGGTGGACCGGCGAACGCTGCGCCGGGCGCAGTCGCAGCACCTTCGGCGCCCGAGGTTCTGGCCGCACCGGCACCCGTAGCTCCCCAGGTACCGTCGAGCGCTCCGAACGTCGCGAGTCCCAGTGAGAACCCGCAGGCATTCCCGACGGCGTTCACTCAAGGCCTTCCGCCGATTCTCAACGCTGCCGCCGTCGCAGGCGGTGTGGGCGGAATGGCAGTCGTAGCGGCGGGTGCGGGAGCAATGACTTTTCGCGGAGCATCGTTGCAGAAGGCACGTTTGGCTGCCGCACGTGCCGAATTCCTGGCACCCGGATCACAGGGAGGTGCGTGAGTCGTGCCGGACAGACGTTCACATCGCCGCGTTCTGGCCGCGGTGGATGCCGTATGTGACGCAGCAGCGTCGTCGGAGGCTGTGTCACTGCTTACGGTGGTGCAGACAGTCGCTCGCGAGCGTGGGCGCCCGATCGAGATCGATCTGGAAACCCCGCTCGCCACCGGAGTGTGCGGTCAGCGCCGGGCCTACGACGACCACGACGTCATCGTTTTGGCTCCCGGGCTACCCAATGTCGAGCGAACTCTGGCACATGAGTTGGGGCACATAGTGTTTCGGCACGAGGGTGCCGAGATCGCCGAGGCGACGCTCGAGGTCAGTGACGATTTGATCGCCTACATGTTGAGTCAACGTTCTCTGCGGCGCAACGAACCCGTGCCGATGGATGACATCGCGGAGTGGGAAGCCGAGACGTTCGCGTCGATGTTGATCATGCGTCTGCGAACGATGAGTGGCCGTGGGACACCGCTGTCGGTGTTGCGGTACGACGAGGCGATCGGATGATCTTTTGGGCTGTGGCCCTTCTCGTCTGGGTTGCAGCCGGCGCGAGACTGGGTCGAGTTGTCGCGCGCACCGCGACGCCGTTGCGAATGTCGATGGTCTTCGCAGGCTTCTCGGTCGCATTGTCGTCGACGGTCATGGTGCCGGCGGTGTGGGACATCGTCGATCGAATTGCGCCGGAGCAACATGCCGCAGCGATGATCGTCATCGTCTTGTGGACCGCGTTGTCCGCGGCCAGCGCAGTCGGCGCCGTGTCTGCCTGGCCGGTGATGTCGCGTCCAGCCATGCGCGGTCTCGCCACGGTGCTGTACTCGGTGGGGCTGCTGGTGGCGATCGCGGTTTTCTTCGGATACCCAGCGCCGGCTCTGATCTTTATCATCGTCGCTCTGTCCCTTGTCATTTCGACGGGGCTACGGCACGTTGCCTGGGCGCCGTTGGGGCGCGGAATCGCATTGATCGTGACAGGTTCGTCGATCTTGCTTGTCGTGGTCGTCGTGATGCTGGTCGAATCGATCGGTGGCACCAGCGCACTCGAATCGGATATCTGGACGGGCGCAGGGGTGTGGTTCATCGCTGCCTCGAGTGTTCTGATAGCGCTCGGCATCACGTGGGTGCTTCTCGAGACCTGGTTACGTGCCCGACGAGATCTGTACCGGCTGCGGCGGATGCACGCGCTTCTCGTCAAGCGATTCCCCGAGGTTGTCGACGCGGACAGTGCCGGAAGTACGTCAGTACTCCGGGCATCGGACATGATCGCCCAGATCATGGATGCGATGTACATACAGTCCGGCGCCGGGATGTTCGACGTCGGTGGACAGGAACCACCCCGGGCAGTTACCGCCCATGCAGGAATACTTGCGGGGTGGATCGCGGATCCATTGGCCTCGGATGTGTTGGACACCAGATGGATTGCGCCACCTGAGAAGATGTCGGCGCGCCGATGGGTGTTGTTGTTGGCGAAGGAACTCGATGAAACGACAAAAGTAGGTCGACGTTCGTAGTCGACCTACTCCATGTCATTTCAGTGCTTCAGCACATTTGCATCAGCGTGACGCGTCGGGCGGAACCTCTGGCAAACCCTCACTCGCGCGGAGCTTTTCAGCCATCGTGGTGAGCAGATTCTGCGATTCTTCCGACAGGTCGAATGCGCGGCTCGAGAGGCGGCGAAGGCCGTAACCTTGGAGCTGCGAGAGCAGTTCGAGGTCGTGATCGATCTTGGCAGCGTAGATGTCGTTGAAGAAGTAGTCGGGCTTCACCTTGAAGAACCGGGCGAACGCAGCGACTGTCTCGTCCGAGGGGTTGGTGCGCTGTCCCGAGCGGAGCTGCGAGATGTACGGCTTGGAGATCTGATGGCCGTCTTCGATGAGCGCTGCCGCAACCTCGGCGTTGGTGTGGGGTTTGCGCCCCGGAGGATGAACACTGTCGAACAGTTTGTTCAATCGTTCTGCAAAGTCAGCCATTGTGAACCGCCCCGTAATCCTCTCTAGCTAGCAATTGTCCGTTCAGTGAATCCTACGGTATCACGCGGATAACCGATCGGTAGCTCACCGTAGTCTGTTTAGTGGACCAGTTGTCAAATGTGTCCGAGATTCGTTTCGTTCGGCCATTGAGTGCTCAGCTATGTCTCAGCGCACATTGAGTATCGGCCGCACGAAGATTGTGCAGCTACGGTCGCGCTATTCGAACCTTCCATTACTTGGTTAATGTGCCCAGTATCAAACCTTTTACCCGTTTTGGCGATATTAGCTAAGCGTTAGCCTGGTTTTTCATATGTGTTCCGAAAGGAAAACCGCAGTTCAGTGACGGTGTGGAGTGATGCGGTTGCAATTATGGCGACTGTTCGCGATGTTGCTCGAATCACTTCGGGGTTGAACCTTGAACGGTTTGCCGGAATGCAATCTGCGCTAGCTAAACCCCCTGCGTAGGTGCAGAATTGTGATATGAAACACACGATGAGCGATGACGAACTGCGCCGCGCGATCCGTGAAATCCAGGATCGAGCCCACGACGCACGCAAGCGTGGGGACGATGTAGCGGCGGAAGAACTCGACCGTACGGTCAGGGGCTATCAAGAGCTGATGGCTCAGCGTCTGTAGCTGTCGGTGGGTTCGGCGACTGCCACCGAGGTCGTGGGTTCTGGCATGCTCACGGCCGATGCGTGTTTCGGGGCGGCCGCACAACGCGTGCGTAGACTTTCCCGCATGTCCACAGTACGAGTGCGGGGGAGTGTCGATCCATGTCAGTAAGGTCGCTCGAGGGTAAGAAATGCCTGATCACCGGCGCTGGTAGTGGGATAGGACGCGCAACTGCACTGCGGGCATCCGAGGCCGGAGCCGAATTGTTTCTCACTGATATCAACGACCGTGGATTGCAAGAGACTGCCGCAATGGTTGGTGCCGGAGGGGGCACGGTCAGTTTGGCCAAGGCACTCGATATCTCGGATTACGACGAGGTCGTGAAATTCGGTACCGAGATTCACACTCAATTCTCTCCGATGGATGTCGTCATGAATATCGCCGGCATTTCAGCGTGGGGAACTATCGAGAACCTCGAGCATCGGCACTGGAAGTCGATGGTTGACGTCAACCTGATGGGACCGATCCATGTCATGGAGACGTTCGTTCCGCCCATGATTCGCGCCGGCAAGGGTGGGCACCTGGTCAATGTGTCTTCGGCCGCTGGGCTCTTGGCACTGCCGTGGCATGCCGCTTACAGTGCGAGCAAGTTCGGCCTTCGCGGGGTCTCCGAGGTGCTGCGATTCGATCTGAAGCGGCACGGAATCGGCGTCAGTCTGGTTGTGCCTGGTGGGGTGAAGACGCCTTTGGTGGGAACCGTGGACATCGCGGGTATCGACCGGGATGACCCGCGGGTCAAAAAGCTCACGCACCGGTTCGAGAAGCGCGCGGTCTCCCCGGAGAAGGTGGCGTCGTGCATTCTGCGGGGAATCGAGAAGAACACGTACCTCGTGTATACGTCGAATGACATTCGATTCGGATACTGGTGGGCCCGCAAATTCGCACCGCCTTACGAGTTCGTGATGCAAAAAGCGAACGACCAGTTCAGTAAATTGCTCAAGCGATGAGCATTAACTCAGACGGGACTTTTATCTAGTCGAATAGGGACCAAAGTCATGCCGAAGAGTTTTCACTTCGATATCGAATTCAAATATCCGATCGACGACGTGCATCGAACTTTGACAGACCCGAGTTATTGGAAAGTCCGACTCGGAGACCTTTATGCCACCTCGGACATCGAAGTTGGAGACGGATCGATCGAAGTATCCGTGTCCGAGGAAATCGACTCCGCCTCCCTCCCGACCCTGGTCGCCAAGGTTGCGCCGAGTCGACTCGGTCTGACACGGGTCGACCACTGGGGGCCTCTGTCTGACGGGAAGGCCGCAGGGTCGGTCACCGGGATCGCGCACGGACTACCGATACGAATCGAGACGACGCTCGACCTCACCGCCGCCGAGTCCTGCACGCGACTGGTCGTCGACGGGACGGCCGAAGTGAAGATGCCGATCATCGGCGGCCAGATCGAGAAGTTGCTGAAGAAGACCGTCGAGGACTTGCTGGGGCGCGATCGGGACGCTGTCGAGTCATTTCTCGCCTGAGTCGGCGCCGAAATCCACCTCCAGAACGCGTGCACCTGGGCCGGCGGCAGCGAGTTGATCGTGAGGGTTTGCGAGGGCGCATCCCTCCAGTGAGAGACACCCGCAACCTATGCAACCGGTGAGATTGTCGCGTAGTCGTTCCAGTTGCTCGATGCGGAGATCGAGGTGGCGCCGCCATCCGGTCGACAACCGTTCCCAATCTGCGCGGTTCGGGGTACGGCCTTCAGGAAGTGTGCCGAGGGCTTCCCGGATTTCCGACAGCGGAATGCCGACGCGTTGCGAGATTCTGATGAAGGCGACGCGTCGAAGCGTGTCTCGTTGGTATCGACGCTGGTTGCCGCTGGTCCGGCGACTGACGATGAGGCCTTCTCGTTCGTAGAAATGCAGGGCCGAGACGGCGACACCGCTGCGCTCGGAGAGCTGGCCGGGCGTAAGTTCCTTGGCTTTCCACGACGGCATCTCCATGGCGACTACCGGTCCGTCGCCCGGTGGAGGGTGGCGTGGAGATGATGCGTCAGCGGGGTGTCGCCGTGCGCCATCCACAAGTCGTAGGTCAGGGTGTCGCCTTGGACGCGCATGACTCGCCGGACGTCGTGAACCGGTTTTGCGTCGGGCGATGCTGCGAGCGTGAGACGGGTCAAGGCGAGAGTGCCTTCGGAGTCGACGGTGCCGCGATGGATCTCCACAAATCCGGTGGGCTGGCTGACCAGCAGTTCGAGCTCACCACCAGGTGTCGGGCGCAGGTATCCCGATTCCATGTGAAGTGGTCGGCCGTCGGGGAGCCCACGAGTGCGCGACGAGTAGGTGACAAACGGTTTCGGTGTCGGAGCGAACTCGATCTCCTCGGAGTACTCGAAGTCGTCGATGGTGGGGAAATGTCCGGCTCCAGCGCCGACCCAGCGCCCGGTGAACCTGTCGATTCCGGCGCCACCCAGCGCCGCCTGATCCGTGCTACTCATTGCGTGGTCCTCTCGCCTGCGTCGGATCAGACGTTACGCGGGAAGATATGGCAGCTGCTCATCCCTGCTGGGTGGGGCCTACGGGATTAGTGTTCACTCATGAACGCTTCTGGCTCCGTCCCCCTCGGTGTCGATTCCGAGGTGGGCCGATTGCGATCGGTCATTCTTCATCGTCCGGGCGACGAGTTGAAACGATTGACTCCGCGCAACAACGACGAGCTGCTGTTCGACGCGTTGCCGTGGGTGGACCGCGCGCAGGAAGAACACGATCAGTTTGCGACCGTCCTTCGTGAGCGCGGCGTCGAGGTACTGCTTTTGTCCGATCTCCTCACCGAGGCGCTCGAGGTCAGTGGCGCAGCGAGGATCCAGGGAATCGCGGCCGCCGTCGACGCACGCAAGATCGGCCACGCGCTCGGGCAACACCTGGCTGCGTACCTGCGAAAGGTAGAGCCGAAGGAGCTGTCGTCGATCCTTACTGCCGGAATGACGTTCGACGAGCTGCCGATCGACGCCGGCTCGACCTCGTTGGTGCGCAGGATGCATCACGGCGGTGACTTCGTGATCGACCCGCTGCCCAACTTGCTCTTCACCCGCGATTCGTCGTTCTGGGTCGGGCCACGGGTCATCATCACGTCCTTGGCGTTGTCAGCGCGAGCTCGCGAATCCTCGATCACGGATCTCGTCTACGCGCATCACCCCCGATTCAAAGGCGTGCGCCGCGCGTACGAGTCGCACACGGCTCCTGTCGAGGGAGGTGACGTGCTGCTTCTCGCGCCGGGGGTGATCGCGATCGGTGTCGGTGAACGTACATCACCCGCCGGCGCAGAAGCATTGGCGCGTAGCGTGTTCGACGACGGTCTCGCCCACACGGTGTTGGTTGTTCCGATCGAGCAACGCCGAGCGTCTATGCATCTCGACACGGTCTGCACCATGGTCGAGGCCGACGCGGTCGTCATGTATCCGGCCATTCAGGACACATTGGCAGCGTTCACCCTCCGCAAGGAAGACGACGGGGTGAGTATTCGCGGTGCGACGCCGTTCCTCGAAGCGGCAGCCGACGCCATGGGAATCGGAAAACTTCGAGTGATCGACACCGGACTCGACACGGTGACCGCCGAGCGTGAGCAGTGGGACGACGGCAACAACACGTTGGCCGTCGAACCGGGCGTCGTCGTCGCTTACGAGCGCAACGTCGAAACGAATGCCAGGCTGGAGGCCTCGGGTATCGAGGTTTTGCGAATCGCGGGTTCCGAACTGGGCTCCGGTCGCGGTGGACCTCGCTGCATGTCCTGCCCGATCGCCCGCGATCCGCTGTGAGCGGTAGACGTCAGAGAATCTCTTCCACCTTGGCTGCCGGACGCGCGAGCACCGTGCCCTTGTCAGTGACGACGAATGGGCGTTCGATCAGAATTGGGTGCTCGATCATCGCGTCGAGGATCTCGGATTCGGAAGCGTCGGCGAGTCCGAGGTCCTTGTACTGCGTTTCGCGCTTGCGAACCGCTTGACTGGGCTCGAGGCCGGCGTCGGCGATGAGTTTTTCCAGCTCGGATCGGGTAGGCGGAGTATCGAGGTACTTGACAATGGTGGGTTCGATGCCGGCTTCCCGGATGAGCCCGAGAACGGTCCGCGAGGTGTTGCACCGTTGATTGTGGAAGATGGTTGCAGATGCCATGTTCGTCATTCTGCCTCTGCGTCCGAACTCGTGGGACAAACAGGGGAACAACGGGCCGCTCCGGAGTGCTGCACCTGAAGCACCGACGTGTGAGGAGAAAACGATGACGGAACATCGAAGTGTGGACGAACGACGCGTGGTCATTGCCGGCGGGCACGGCAAGATCGCGCAGCACCTGACGTACCTGCTGGCAGGACATGGCGATCGGCCGGTAGCGCTGATCCGCAACTCCGCGCACGAGGGTGCGGTCCGCACACTCGGCGCGTTCCCCGTGGTGATCGATCTGGAATCCTCCACGGTCGAGGAAGTTGCGAAGGTACTCGACGGTGCCGACGTCGCGGTCTTCGCCGCGGGCGCCGGACCTGGTAGCTCGATCGAGCGCAAGGACTCCGTCGACCGAGCTGCGGCGGTGCTGTTGGCCGATGCCGCCGAGAAAGCGGGAGTACGTCGGTTCATTCAGATCAGCGCCATGGGTGCCGGTGACGAAATACCGGAGAACACCGACGAGGTTTTTGCCGCCTACCTGCGGGCGAAGACGGCAGCGGAGGAAGACCTGAAGACAAGGTCTTCGCTGGATTGGACGATTCTTCGGCCAGGCCTTCTGACGGACGACGACCCGACCGGCGAAGTATTGCTTGCGCAGCCGCCCGTCGATCGAGGCTCTGTGCCTCGAGCCGATGTCGCCGCGGTCGTCGAAGCGCTCATCGATGCGCCGTCCAGCGTCGGCAAGACATTGGTTCTGACCTCCGGCCCGCATACGATCCGCGAGGCGATCGAGGGCTTGTGACCGAGAAGATACGACGAGGGTGACGATGAAGATCGCAATCGAACACGATTCCTCCACAGCTCCGTACGACCAACTGCGGCAACAGATTATCGAGCAGGTTCACGGCGGCGGATTGATCGCGGGAACCAAGATCCCGACGGTGCGAGCGTTGGCCTCGGAGCTGGGATTGGCGGCCAACACCGTCGCGAAGGCTTATCGCGCGCTCAGCGATCAGGGCGTCATCGAAACGAGGGGAAAGCAAGGGACATTCATCGCTTCGGGGACCGATCCGGTGCAGGCGCAGGCCGAGCAGGCGGCGACCGCGTTTGCGCATAGGGTCCGCTCGCTCGGGTACTCCGACAGTGAGATCGTCGCCATGGTGGAGTCGGCATTGAGAGGTGCATGACACAATGTTTAAGTTGACGCTTCAACTTAAAGCTGTCAGTCTTGGCTCATGAATTCGTCGATTGCTCGTGACCTCGGACTCCTCATCGCCCGTGTCGGCCTCGGGATCATCTTCATCGCCCACGGCTGGCAGAAGTTCTTCACCTACAAGATCGCCGGAACGCAGGCCGCGTTCGAAGGGATGGGCGCCCCGCTCCCCAAGATTTCTGCGGTTCTGGCTGCATCCATCGAACTCGGCGGCGGAATCCTGCTCATCGCGGGTCTGTTGACCCCGCTCGTCGGCGCGCTGCTGTTCCTCGACATGGTCGGCGCGTTCTTCATCGTGCACGCGGACAAGGGTGTCTTCATCGACAACGGTGGCTACGAACTCGTCGTCGCACTCGGTGTCGGATCGCTCTTGATCGCTGTGATCGGCGCAGGACGCATCAGCATCGACGGATTGATCGGCAAGGGCAACGGTTGGGTTAAAACCCCAGCTTGATCGGGGTGAGAAGGCGGGTTCAACGGACGTTGAGCCCGCCTTCCGGCTTGCTTTTGGCCCATAAAGTGACGAACGTAGTCATCTATGGTGACGAAATCTGATCGATCCGAACAAGATTCCGGGGCCAACGAAGAGCGCCCGGAGACGGGCTTTACTCGAGTAGGCGTTCGGACCGACTACGTGGTGTTTTCCGTGGCGGCTGCCGCGGTGCTGGCTATTGTCGTGTGGGGCCTCGTAGCTCCCGACAACCTCGATTCGGTAACCGGAAGTGTTCTCGGCTGGTTGGTGACGAACATCGGCTGGCTCTTCGTACTCGCAGCTTCGGCTTTCGTGCTGTTTTCCATCTACCTCGCGGTCAGTCGATTCGGCGACATTCCGCTGGGCAAGGACGGTGAGAAGCCCGAGTTCCGAACCGTCAGCTGGATCGCGATGATGTTCAGCGCCGGCATGGGGATCGGCCTGATGTTCTTCGGTGTCGCGGAACCGCTTGCGCACTACGTGACTCCGCCTCCCGGCACCGACGGTGGCGTCGGAACTGCCATGGCCACCACCATGTTTCACTGGGGTCTTCATCCTTGGGCGATGTATGCCGTTGTGGGCCTTGCCATTGCATACGGGTCGTATCGCCGAGGACGCAAGCAACTGTTCAGTTCGGCCTTCATTCCGTTGCTCGGTCGCAAGGCCGAAGGGCCGATCGGCAAGGTCATCGACATCCTGGCAATCTTTGCCACACTTTTTGGTACCGCAGCATCTTTGGGGCTCGGCGCACTTCAGATCGGCTCCGGTTTCGAGGTAGTCGGCTGGATGGAAGAAGCCGGCGTATTCCTGCTCGTGGCCATCGTTGCGGTGCTGACCCTGGCATTCGTCGCTTCGGCAGTTTCCGGTGTGGCCAAGGGAATTCAGTGGCTCTCCAACATCAACATGGTGCTCGCGCTGATCTTGGCCCTGTTCGTGTTCGTTCTCGGGCCGACCGTGCTGATTCTCAATCTGCTCCCGACGACCATTGGCGCATACGTTTCCGACCTCGCCCAGATGTCCGCCCGCACGGGTGCATCATCGAATCCTGAAACGGGCGCGTGGCTTTCGTCGTGGACGATCTTCTACTGGGCATGGTGGGTGTCTTGGACGCCGTTCGTCGGCATGTTCCTGGCACGCATCAGCCGCGGCCGCACGATCCGCCAGTTCATCGTCGGCGTCATCGCCGTTCCCACGACTGTCAGCTTGCTCTGGTTCGCGATCTTCGGCGGCGCGGGCATCGGCGAGGAACGTGACGGAATCGGCTTGTCCGGCCGAGGCTCGGAAGAGGCTCAACTGTTCGGCATGCTCGACAATCTGCCGTTGGCCGGAGTGACGACTGTCCTCGTCATGCTGCTCGTGGCAGTGTTCTTCGTTTCCGGCGCAGACGCTGCGTCGATGGTGATGGGGACGCTCTCGCAGCGCGGAACGCTCGAACCGAGTCGCTGGGTCGTGGTCTTCTGGGGCATGTTGACCGGTGGCGTCGCGGCGCTTCTGCTGTGGACCGGTGGCTCCGAAGCGCTCGACGGCTTGCAGACCATGACGATCATCGCTGCGGCGCCGTTCGTGCTGGTCATGATCGGACTGTGCTTCTCGCTGTACAAGGATCTTTCGCACGACCCGATCATCATTGCGGCGAAGGAGCAGAAACGTGCTCTCCTACGCCCGAGGCGGGGACGTCGCGTCGGTAAGCCGACAGAGTAATCGTGAAGCGAAGGAGGCACCGAACCAGGTTCGGTGCCTCCTTCGTCTGTCCCACTATTTCCAGCTAGGCAGCCACAGATGGTTTTGCCACGATTCCGGCGTGATCGGCATGGCGGTGAGTATCGGCCAGAGGTAGACGAAGTTGGCCACGACCAGACCGATGTACAGACTGACCGCAAGAAGTCCGGTGGTACGACGCTCGACGGACGCGCTCGCCTTGCCCAGAACATCGCCGAGGACCAGCGCAAATCCCATGACCATGAACGGGGCGAGTGCAACTGCGTAGAAGTAGTACATCTGGCGGTCGAGCGTCGCGAACCACGGAAGGTAAGCGGCGCCGTAGCCCGTCAGGACCACGGCGTATCGCCAGTCCCTGCGCACGAACGTCTGCCAGATCGCCCACGCCAACATCGGTAGTGCCAGCCACCACATCGCCGGTGTGCCGATCAGCATCACTGCCTTGACGCAGCTGGCGGCCCCGCAACCGGTGACCTGCTCGCCGTCGGCGTAGTAGTAGAGCATCGGTCGTAGCCCCATCGGCCACGTCCACGGTTTCGACTCCCACGGGTGGTGGTTTCCGGCGGAGTTGGTCAGACCGGCATGGAACTGGAGAACGTTTCCGCTGTAGTACCAGAGTGAACGCAGTGCGGAGGGAATGAAGCTCCACGTGCCGCCCTCACCGATCTCGTTACCGACGGCGTGACGGTCCACGCCGGTCTCGCTGGTGAACCAGGCCCAGTAGCTCGCGAGGTACACACCGAGCGGAATGACCACCAGCGCATACAGAGCTGGACCGATGTCGCGAACCGCGGTGCCGACCCAGGGGCGCTGCACGCGGTATGCGCGGCGCGCTGACAGGTCGAAGGCAACACTGAGCAATCCGAAGAACAGAATGAAGTACATGCCGGACCACTTGGTTCCGCATGCCAGACCGAGCAGGATGCCGGCGCCGAACCGCCACCACCGGAAACCCAGCCGTGGACCCCAGGCGGAATCGCCGATTCGACCTTCCTCGTATACCTTCGCCATTCGTTCGCGGACTTGGTCGCGATCGACCACCAGGCATCCGAGCGCCCCAAGGACGAAGAATGCCAGGAAGATGTCGAGCATCCCGAGGCGTGAGGAGACGAAGGTGACGCCGTCCACGATGAGCAGGATTCCGGCAATCGCCCCGATCAGCGTGGACCGCGTCATGCGGCGGACGATCCGGATGATCAGCAGGACCATCAGCGTCCCGACCAGGGCTGACGAGAATCGCCACCCCCAACCGTTGTAACCGAAGAGTGCTTCGCCGATCGCGATCATCTGCTTACCGATCGGCGGGTGCACCACCAATCCGTAACCGGGATTGTCCTCGATGCCACCGCCGGTCAGAACTTGCCAGCCCTGCGGAACGTAGTGCTTCTCGTCGAATACAGGTGTGCCGGCGTCGGTCGGGTAGGCGAGCATCGTGAAGCGGGTGATCGCCGCGATGGCGGTGATGAAAGCGGTGACGATCCAGCCGCGCAATCTGTCGGTCGGGCCGAAATCAGGATCCGGTACCAGCGGGCCGGGACTACGCACTACCCGATCGCTCGTGGCGGGCGTTGGCCGCTCGTCCGTCTGCACAGTCACCTGGCAATCGTAGGCTGTCAGGTATGACTGGTCGTTTGGTACTCGCCGCAACACCCATGGGAGATGTCGGTGACGCATCCCCGCGTCTTCGGTCTGCTCTCGCAACCGCCGACGTCGTCGCTGCGGAGGACACACGACGCACCAAGTCTCTGGCGTCCGCGCTCGAGGTAACCATCACCGGGAAGATCGTCAGTTTCTACGACCAGGTCGAGATTTCGCGGCTGCCCGCGTTGGTCGCCGACGTGGCCGAAGGCAAGACCGTCCTGCTGGTCACCGATGCAGGCATGCCGTCGGTCAGTGACCCCGGATATCGCCTCGTTGCCGCCTGCGTAGCCGAGAACCTCGCCGTCACGTGTCTCCCGGGCCCGTCGGCGGTCACGACGGCGCTGGCACTCTCGGGTTTGCCGGTGGAGCGGTTCTGCTTCGACGGATTCCCGCCGCGAAAGCAGGGGCAGCGCAAGACCTGGCTTTCGGCCCTGGCAACCGAGCAGCGAGCGTGTGTGTTCTTCGAAGCACCCCATCGCCTTGCCGACTGCCTCGCAGATGCTGTGGAAGTTCTCGGGCCCGATCGCCGCGCGGCCGTGTGCCGGGAATTGACCAAGACCTACGAGGAAGTGAAGCGCGGCACTCTCGGAGAGTTAGCTACTTGGGCGGCCGAGGGCGTTCGCGGAGAGATCACGGTGGTGCTCGAAGGCGCAGTGCTGGTGGCATCTGATCCTGCCGATCTGGTCGACGAGGTGGAAAGGCTGGTCGAGGGGGGAGCACGATTGAAGGACGCGTGTGCTCTGGTCGCAACGGCCGGAGTCTCCAAGCGTGAGTTGTACGAGACGGTCCTGGCCGCTCGAAAGGACTAGCGGGAGCGGTTCACGGCGGGTGCGCCGGGACGCAGGTTGGCGTCGTCGGCTGCAGCCTGGCCAGCGTGCCAGCCTTCGGCGTCGACGGACCGTCCGCGAGTTTTGCGGGTTGTCGGGAACAATCGATCGAATTCGGCGTCGACGGCCTCGGAAGTGGTGGCCAGGATCGGCAGAAGATCCGCGACGTCCATCGATGCCGCGTCGGCCGCTTCGGCGGTGGCTTTGGTGCCGGCGTCTCGCAGACGGTGTCCGATGCGGCTGGCGAACCCGGCCAGGAATCCCTTGCGGAACGAGGTGGTGCGTGAGCCGCCACGATTGCTCGAGTCGGCGAATTGCATTGCACGGGTTGCCTGTACGAGCAAGGAAGTGAACAGCATGTCGACTTGCTGAAGGTCGACCGGAGTGCCGACGACGGTCGCGAGTGCGATGTCGCTGAACCAGACAGTCCTGACTCGATTCGATTCGCCGATCTCGGTCAGGAGGTGAACCTTTTCCTTCACGTACGGGTTCTCGATGTGAATGCGTCGGGCATTCACGGATGTGTCGGTGACCCCGGCGCGAGAGTGGAGCAGCGCGGAATCGATGGCGTACCGGGTCATCAACTCCTGAGCCTTCGCGGTGAAAATCTCGGCTTCTTCCGCGAAGTTGGTGGCTTCCGCTTTGGCGAGTAATCCACGAATTCGCTTGAGTACCTTGGCGTCGACCTCGGTATCGCCGACGCCGGCATAGCTGGTGTCGGTCCGTTGCGACGGCCAGGTGGATGGTGGCGCGAGCAACACCGTCCACTGAGGTAGGCGCATCCACGATCGCGCAACGTCGACGATCTGCGAAACAAGGAAGTAGGGATCCTGGAACAGAAGGCCGGCCGCGAGGGAGCGAAAAACGTCGTCGTCCACGGTGATTCGAGAAGCGATGCGTCGAGACTTCGCATACTGCTCGCCGATCGTCTGCAACTGCCCCACCCATTCGAGCGGTGCGCGATCGGAGGCGCGCGACGCTTTCGCATCGAACAGGATGGTGGTGGCGGCGAGATCGGCGTCGGACGCTTCTTTGCTTCGACGCGCCAGATGAATCAGATCCGCCGGCTGCCATCCGCGGTCGTACGCCGCGGACAGTTCGGAAACGAGATCTCGCACCGCGGAAACGGATTGAGGGCTGACCTCCTGAGTGGACACCCGCGCTCCGTTCCATGGCAGTGTCTGCGCCGAAGCGCTGGTTCGAATGTATGTTCTATTCGTCGTCATGGCTGGAGTGTGCACGTGGGGTCCGACACATCCGCCTGTAACCGGATATCTCGGACCCCACGTGCGGCACTTTCGCTTAGCTCATTCCTCGACGAAGCGGGGGAAAACTGGCGCCGGAGCAGGCAGTTTCCGGTTCGCGTCGATGCGTACCGCGATGTCGGCGAACTGTCGGTTCTCTTCGCTCTGGCCGAGCAGATCGAGGATGCGTGACGCCGCGTCGGGCATCACCGGCTGAACGAGAAGCCCGACGATACGGACCACTTCGAGCGTCACGTACAGAACCGTCGCCATGCGTGCCGGATCGGTCTTACGCAGAACCCACGGTTCCTGCTTGGAGAAGTACCGGTTGGTCTCGCCGAGCACGCCCCAGATGGCTTCCAGCGCGAGGTGTAGAGCCTGCACGTCGAACTCGCTGCGGCACTTGGCGAGCAGGGCATCCGCCGATGCCAGCATCGCCAGGTCGTCCTCGGTGAACTCACCGGGGGTGGGTACCTGGGCGTCGCAGTTCTTCGCGACCATCGTCAGCGAACGCTGCGCGAGATTGCCGAGTTCGTTCGAGAGATCAGCGTTCATGCGCGTCACGATCGCTTCGTGACTGTAGCTGCCGTCCTGACCGTACGAGATCTCGCGGAGCAGGAAGAAGCGGACGGCGTCGAGGCCGTACTGATCGACCATCGCGATGGGGTCGACGACGTTGCCGACGGACTTCGACATCTTCTCGCCCTTGTTGTACAAGAAGCCGTGGACGAACACCCGCTCCGGCAGCTCGATGCCGGCAGACATGAGGAATGCCGGCCAGTACACGGTGTGGAACCGCGTGATGTCCTTGCCGATGATGTGCAGGCTCGCGGGCCAGAACTTCTTGAACTCCTCCGAATCGACGTTCGGGTAACCCACACCGGTCAGATAGTTGGTGAGGGCGTCTACCCAGACGTACATGACATGGTCCGGGTCGCCCGGGACCTTGACGCCCCAGTCGAACGTGGTGCGCGAGATCGAGATGTCCTTGAGGCCGCCCTTGACGAAGCTGACGATCTCGTTGCGGCGTGTTGTGGGGGCGATGAATTCGGGGTGCTCTTCGTACAGCGCGAGGAGACGCTCCCCGTACGCCGAGAGACGGAAGGTGTAGTTCGACTCCTCGGTCCACTCCACCGGGGTGCCGGTCTCGGTGGACTGACGGGTGCCGTCCTCCAGAAGCGTGGTCTCGGCTTCGGTGTAGAAGGCCTCGTCCCGAACCGAGTACCAACCCGAGTACGTGTCGAGGTAGATGTCGCCCGATGCGGCCATCTTCTCCCAGATCGCCTTGCTGGCGACCTGGTGATCAGCGTCCGTGGTGCGGATGAACCGGTCGTACGAGATGTTCAGGACCTTGTCGAGATTCTGGAACACGTCGGAGTTTCGAGCCGCGAGTTCGCGTACGTCGATGCCCTCTTTGATCGCTGTCTGCTGCATCTTCAGACCGTGCTCGTCGGTACCGGTCATGAAGAACACTTCATGACCGTCCAAACGCTTGAAGCGGGCGAGCGCGTCCGAGGAGATGTACTCGTACGCGTGGCCGATGTGCGGAGCGCCGTTGGGATACGCGATCGCTGTCGTGATGTAGAACGGCGATCGTTCCGCGCCTTCCGGGGCGGCGGAGTCCGGGCGCGGGGTCTGGGAGGGTGAGGCAGGCACAGTCATGGTGGGCTTACTCTATCGGGCGTGAGCAAAGACCGTCCCGCCCCCGATGCCCCTGAGCCCTTGTCGCCTCTGATCGACGCCCATACGCACCTCGACGCGTGTGGCGCACACGACGCTGCGACCGTGGCCGAAATAGTCGATCGAGCCGAGGCCGTCGGCGTCGGACGGGTCGTCACGGTGGCCGACGACCTCGATGCTGCACGCTTTGCCGTCGACGCTGCGAACTGGGATTCGAGGGTTTACGCAGCCGTCGCAATCCATCCGACCAGGGCGAACGTCCTGGATGCCGACACCAGGGTCGAGATCGAACGGTTGGCGTCCAATCCGCGGGTCGTCGCGGTGGGGGAGACCGGGCTGGATCTCTACTGGCCAGGCAAGCTCGAAGGGTGCGCCACGATCGAGGAGCAGGTCGACGGTTTCCGGTGGCACATCGATCTGGCGAAGCGTCTCGGTAAGACGCTGATGATTCACAACCGCGAAGCCGACCAGGACTTGCTGCGGGTGCTGAACGAGGAAGGCGCGCCGGAGACAGTGGTGTTCCACTGCTTCTCCTCGGATTCGGAGATGGCGCGGGAGTGCATCGCCGCCGGGTACGTGTTGAGTTTTTCGGGAACCGTGAGTTTCAAGAATGCGAAGGCGCTGCGTGAGGCCGCGCTGTTGGTGCCGTCGGATCAGCTGATCGTCGAGACGGATGCGCCGTTCTTGACGCCGCACCCGTTCCGCGGTGCGCCCAACGAGTCGTACTGCCTGCCGTACACAGTGCGTGCGCTCGCAGACATCCGCGGCGAGGATCCGCAGGCCCTGGCAGCGGCGTCCACGGCGACAGCGGAGCGCGTTTACAAGCTCTGACGCTATTCTGGTTCGACAGGTAACTCCGCGCCCGGGATCGTCGTGTCCCGGTCCGTCTACTGCGCGGGGTATTTCAGATGAATGACTACAACGTGGTCACAGTCCGCATCGAAACGTGGGAATTAGAGTGCTGTGCACCGTTGCCGGTGGTCGGCGAAAAATCTTCGTGGGCTTTGCACCCGATACCTGACTCGCTGTGGTTCGACGGGTCGGTTCATGGAGGAATCTTTCCCGACGACGTGGAACCTACTGCCGGGATCGTTCTCTCGATCCGACTCGAGCGCGGGGAATTTGTCGAACAAGAACCCAGACACTGGGTGTTGGTACCTGGGAGCATCGATCACGTTCGAGTCGAGAAGGTCCCACCACATTTTCGCGGCATGTCGTCGCTGGTTGCCGGTCGGCGTGGCTGGATGGAGACGGCCGTTGTCGTCGAATTGGCCACCACCCGTGCGCCTTTCCGGTAGTCCCCACTACCAAAAAGGCGCACAGGGGGCTTGCCCCTACAGGACCTTCGCCAGGAAGTCCTGGGTGCGCTGCTGCTGGGGGTTGCCGAACAGGTTCTCCGGCTTGCCTTCTTCGACGATGTATCCATCGGCCATGAAGATGACTCGATCGGAAACCTCACGGGCGAAGCCCATTTCGTGGGTTACGACGACCATGGTCATGCCCTGCTTGGCGAGGTCACGAAGCACCTGCAGAACCTCTCCCACCATCTCCGGGTCGAGAGCGCTGGTGGCCTCGTCGAAGAGCATGATGTCCGGGCTCATCGCCAGTGCGCGGGCAATGGCCACGCGTTGCTTCTGCCCACCGGACAGGCTGGCGGGCTTGGCATCTGCCTTCTCCGCGAGACCGACCTGGCCGAGCAGTTTGACGGCGATCTCGCGAGCCTGATCCTTGGTCGATCGCCCGGTCTGCACCGGGGCGAGCATCACGTTTTCGACGACGCTCATGTGTGGGAACAGGTTGAAGTGCTGGAACACCATCCCGATGTGCTGGCGCACCTTGTCGATGTCGACGTCCTTGTTCGTGAGGTCGAACTGGTCGACGCGCACGGAGCCGGCGGTGATGTCTTCGAGGCGGTTGAGGCAGCGCAGGAAGGTGGACTTACCCGAACCGGAAGGCCCGATGACGCAGACCACTTCACCGCTCTTGATGTCGACGTCGAGGCCTTTGAGGACCTCGTTGTCGCCGAACGACTTCTTCAGTCCCTTGACCGAAATCTTGACCTCGGTGTCGGACTTGCCCATGTTGACGGCTGTTTCGGTCACTTGTTGATCCTCTTCTCGAGGCGGTTCGACAGCTTGGTGAGCGCCATGATGATGATGAAGTACATGACGCCGATGATCAGCCACATGTTGAACGACTGGAAGTTGCGCGCGATGATGATGCGCCCTGTCTGAGTGAGCTCGGCGAGTCCGATGACCGACAGGATCGACGTGTCCTTGAGGGTGATGACGAACTGGTTGATGTACGACGGGATCATCGTGCGAATTGCCTGCGGCATGATGACTTTTCGCATCGACTTCATGTAGCTGATGCCCAGGCTTCGTGACGCCTCCATCTGTCCCTTGTCGACGGACAAGATGCCGCCGCGGACGATTTCAGCCATGTACGCACCGGCGTTGAGCGAGAGCGTGATGATGCCTGCGGTGAAGGCGGACATCTGGAAATGCAGGGCTGCCGGGATGCCGAAGTAGATGAAGAACGCCTGCACCAACAGCGGTGTGCCGCGGAAGATGTCGACGTAGGTCGTGCCTATACCTCGGACGAACATGTTGGTGGACACGCGGCAGAGACCGAAGATCGCACCCAGGACCAGAGCGATCGCGATCGAGACGACCGAGAGAACGATCGTCAACCACAGGCCCTTGAGGAGCTGGGGATAGGTGCTCTTGATCAAGCCGATGATGGAGTTGTCCGACGTCGACGCGCCCTGACCGAGGTAGGTCGAGACGATTTCGTCGTACTGGCCGTCGTCGCGCAGGTTCTGCAGTCCAGCGTTGAACATCTGGAGCAGTTCGGCGTTCTGCCCCTTGTTGACGGCGAAGCCGTAGCTCGCACCCACCTCTTTTTCGGTGACCGTCTTGAGGCCGTTGCCCTGAGTGATGCCGTAGGCGAGGACGGGGTAGTCGTCGAAGACTGCGACGGAGTTTCCGGTGCGGACCTCGTCGTACATGCTGGCGGAGTCGGCGAAATAGACTGTGGTGAAGCCGTATTGGTCCTTGATGGACTCGGCGAAGCTGGCGCCCTCGGTGCCGTTCTTGACCGCGACGCGCTTGCCCTTCAGATCCTCGTACGCCTTCACGTCGTTGTCGGTCTCGAGGACTGCCATCTGCACGCCCGACTCGAAGTACGGGTCGGAGAAGTCGAAAACCTGCTTGCGGGCGTCGGTGATGGACATGCCGGCGATGACGCCGTCGGCCTGCCCGGCCTGCACGGCCTGAAGCGCAGCGTCGAAGCCGAGCTGCTTGATATCGACCTTGAAACCTTGGTCCTCGGCGATCGCGTTGAGGAGATCGATGTCGATGCCGACGAGTTTGCCGTCTTCGTTCTCGAATTCGAACGGGGCGAATGTCAGATCGGTGGCGATCGTGTAGGTGCGACCGGGTTGCGCGCTCGCGATTCCGGGGGCGAACAGCGCTGCGATCAGCGCCAGCAGGATGGCCAGGATCGGCCACCTGGCATTACGTGGTCTGTCGAATCTTCTTCGCACTATCGCCCAGCTTTCTTCTGTCGCGCCCGGGATCGCCGGACTGCTTTGAACCAGACGAGAACATACTGCGCCCAGAGCTGAATCGATACACGGGTATCGGAGCCGGAAAGTGCAGAACACACGACACGCCGTTGCCGTTCCGTGACAAAAGTCGCATTTCGTTGTGATTTGGTTGCCGATACAACGCTCGGTCGTTACCGTATTGTGATCGAACGTCGTCTGCCTTGGGATTTCCTGTGTCGCCTTTTGCCAAGATCAACTCCACGAAGTCACCACTTCTCTATTCAGTGGTGGGTGCGTTGCTTCTGACGCTCATTGTCGGAGGTGCGCTCGCCGTGGTTCGGCACAAGACGATCACCCTCGACGTCGACGGCGACATGATTTCGCTGTCCACGATGTCGAGCAGCGTCGGTACCGCTCTCGAGGACGCCGGATACCCGGTCGATCCCAAGGACGCGCTCGCTCCGAGCGCCGATTCCTCGCTGTCCGACGGCGATACCGTCGTACTGCGCCGTGCCCGTGAGTTGGCGCTGACCGTGGACGGTCAGCCGACGACCATCTGGACCACGGCATTGACGGTCGACGAGGCATTGAAGCAGGTAGATGTTTCCGACGACTTCGCAGTCTCGGCTTCGCGCTCGCATCGTCTGCCCCTCGAACGCACCGAGCTCGACGTCGTCAGCCCGAAGACCGTCAGCGTCAGCGACGGTGGTGCTCCGGCGGCCGAGATCAAGCTCGCCGCCGTGACCGTCGGTGATCTTCTCGCGGCCAAGAATGCGCCGCTCGAGCAGGCCGACTCGGTGGTTCCCACCGCTGACACACCCGTTACCAACGGCCTGACCATCCAGGTCACCCGCGACCGCACGGACACTCGCGTCGAGACGCAGCCGATCGCGCCGCCCGAGAACAAGGTCGAAGATCCCGAGCTCGAGAAGGACAAGACCGTCGTCGAAAACCCGGGTGTTGCCGGCGAGCGCACGGCCACCGTCGAGGTCAAGACCGTCAACGGCGTCGAGGCTGGACGAACCGAACTGTCCGCGACAGTGATCAAGGAACCGGTCGCAGCAGTGGTGAAGGTCGGAACCAAGCAGACTTCCGCGCCCGCTGTGTCCAACGCGTCGACGTGGGACTCCATTGCTCAGTGCGAAGCGACCGGAAACTGGGCCATCAACACCGGCAACGGTTTCTACGGAGGACTTCAGTTCACCCAGAGCACCTGGGAAGCATTCGGCGGCGGTCAGTACGCAGCGCGCGCCGACCTCGCATCACGTGAACAGCAGATCGCGATCGGCGAGAAGGTCCGCGCCGGTCAGGGCTGGGGTGCGTGGCCGTCCTGCACCAGCAAATTGGGCCTGCGCTGACGCGCCCACACTCCACACAGAACTCAGGAACCCATGTCACCGTTCGCCAAGATCAACTCGACCAGGTCGCCGTTGTTGTACTCGGCGATCGCCGCTCTTCTCCTGACGGTTCTCGTGGGTGGCGTTCTGGCCGTCGTCCGGCACAAGACCATCACCCTCGACGTCGACGGTGAGCAGATTCACCTGAGCACCATGTCGACCAACGTCGACGGCGCTCTCGAGGACGCGGGTTACCCGATCGGTGACAAGGACGCGGTTGCTCCGGCGGCCGACGCGTCGCTGTCCGACGGCGACACCGTGGTGCTCCGTCGTGCTCGTGAGATCACGCTGACGGTCGACGGTCAGCCGCAGAAGCTCTGGACCACCGCCTTGACCGTCGACGACGCGCTCAAGCAGTTGGATGTCTCAGCGGATGTGCACGTGTCGGCGTCGCGCTCGCAGCGTCTCCCGCTCGACGGCGCCGCGCTCGACGTCTTGACACCGGTCGTCGCAAAACTGGTCGACGGCGCAAATGCGGCGGCCGACGTGCGTATCGCGGCACCGACGGTGGGCGAGTTCCTTACGGCCAACGGCACTCCGCTCGAGCAGTCGGACACGGTGGTTCCCGCCGCCGACGCTCCGCTGACCGAGGGCCTCGAGGTCACGGTGACGCGCAACCGCACCGAGAACAAGGTCGAGACCTTGCCGCTCGATCCGCCGGATCAGCGCATCGAGGATCCGACGATGAACCAGAGTCGCACGATCGTCGAGAATCCGGGCGTTCCCGGCGTGCGTGACGTGACGTTCGCCGTGAATCTCGTCAACGGTGTCGAGGCCGGACGTACACAGGTATCGGAGACGATCACCACACCGGCGCAGCCGAAGGTCGTGCGCGTGGGAACGAAGCCGGGCACCGAGGTGCCGCCCGTGGAGAACGGTTCGACGTGGGACGCGCTCGCGCAGTGCGAGGCCACCGGCAACTGGGCTATCAACACCGGCAACGGTTTCTACGGCGGCGTGCAGTTCGACCAGAACACGTGGGAACGGCAGGGCGGGTTGAAGTATGCGCCTCGCGCCGACCTCGCAACCCGTGAGGAGCAGATCGCGATCGCGACGCAAACGCAGCGCACTCAGGGCTGGGGCGCATGGCCGTCGTGCTCGGGTCGCCTCGGACTGGGATAAGTTCTACTGGTGTCAGACGCCGAACAATCGAACGAACCCATCGCTACTCCGCGCGGGCAGGCAGCCCTGCTCGGTCCGGTCGAGGTGCGCGCTCTTGCCGAGGAATTCGGTGTCCGGCCCACGAAACAGTTGGGGCAGAACTTCGTTCACGACGCCAATACCGTGCGACGCATCGTCACCACGGCAGGCGTCACTCGTGACGATGTCGTTCTCGAGGTGGGGCCGGGTCTCGGTTCGCTGACGATGGCGCTGATGGACGTCGTCGATCGTGTGATCGCGGTCGAGATCGATCCCAACCTTGCGGCTCGCCTTCCCAAGACGGTCGCCGAGCGAGCGCCGGAGCTTGCCGATCGACTGACCGTCGTCGAAGCGGACGCGATGCGTGTGCTGCCTTCACAGATTCCAGGCGAGCCGACCGCGCTTGTCGCGAACCTCCCGTACAACGTCGCGGTGCCGGTGCTGTTGCATCTGTTCGCATCGCTCCCGAGTCTGCGGACCGCACTCGTGATGGTGCAAGCCGAGGTTGCCGATCGCCTGGCGGCTGATCCGGGAAGCAAGATCTACGGCGTTCCCAGCGTCAAGGCCAACTTCTTCGGCGAGGTTCGCCGCGCCGGTGCCGTCGGACGCAACGTGTTCTGGCCGGTGCCGAAGGTGGAATCAGGTCTGGTTCGTATCGACCGGTATGCGGAGCCGCCGTGGCCGCTGGACGAGAAACACCGCAAGCAGGTTTTTGCGGCGATCGACGCCGCATTCGCGCAGCGCCGCAAGACTTTGCGTGCCGCGCTCAGCGGGTGGGCAGGTTCGCCTGCCGAGGCCGAGCGACGGCTCCTCGCTGCCGGTATCGAGCCACAGACACGTGGCGAGATGCTCGACGCAGCAGCCTTCGTTCGGCTGGCTGGAGGCGAATAGCCCCGTGCGCGGTTAAGGAGTGCAGGGACTCCCTAACCGCGCACAGGGGCTTGCCCCCTTACTTGAACCGCCGCAACCTCAGGCTGTTGCTCACCACGAACACACTGCTGAATGCCATTGCGGCACCAGCGAGCATCGGGTTGAGCAGGCCGGCCGCAGCCAGCGGGATCGCTGCCGTGTTGTAGGCGAATGCCCAGAACAGGTTGCCCTTGATGGTCTTGAGCGTCTTGCGGGACAGTCGAATTGCATCGGCTGCCGACCGCAGGTCACCTCGAACCAGGGTGATGTCGCTGGCCTCGATTGCAACGTCGGTACCCGTGCCCATCGCCAGACCGAGATCGGCCTGAGCCAGGGCCGCCGCGTCGTTCACGCCGTCGCCGACCATGGCTACGACGCGTCCTTCCGCCTGCAGCTTCTTGACGGCGTCGACCTTGTCCGCCGGCATGACCTCGGCGAAGACGGTGCTGATCCCGACCTGATCCGCCACGGTGCGGGCAACGGTGGCGTTGTCACCGGTCAGCAGAACCGGTTCGAGGCCGAGTGCCTTCAACTGCGCGATTGCTTCGGCGCTCGTGTCCTTGACCGCGTCGGCGATCACGAGGACGCCGTGCGCCTTACCGTCCCAGCCCACCGCGATTGCGGTGCGCCCGGCCTTCTCTGCTTCAGCTTTCGCGTCACGGAGATTTTCCGGCAACGGCATCGACCAGTCGGCGAGCAGCGCGTCTCGGCCGGCAACAACGGCATGACCGTCGACCATTCCCTGCACGCCGCGACCGGCGACGTTCACGAAATCCTCGACCGCAGGCAATTCGCCCACGGCTTCGGTCGCACCCTTCGCGATCGCAGCGGCGATGGGGTGCTCGGAGCGATGCTCGAGTGCACCGGCCAGCCGAAGGACCTCGTCGACGGTTGTTCCTTCGCCCACCACGGTGTCCAGCAATGTCATCTGACCGGTGGTGACGGTCCCCGTCTTGTCGAGCACGACGGTGTCGACTGCGCGCGTCGATTCGAGCACCTCGGGTCCCTTGATGAGGATTCCCATCTGGGCTCCGCGGCCGGTGCCCACCAACAGAGCTGTGGGCGTTGCCAATCCGAGAGCACAGGGGCACGCGATGATCAGGACGGCGACCGCAGCGGTGAATGCCATCTCGATGGGGTTGCCGGTACCGAGCCAGTAGCCCAGTGTCGCAACGGCAATCGCGATGACGACCGGTACGAAGATGCCGGCGATTCGATCGGCGAGGCGCTGAACTTCGGCCTTGCCGTTCTGGGCGTCTTCGACCAGTGCCGCCATCTGGGCGAGTTGGGTGCCGCTCCCGACTCGGGTGGCCTCGACGGTCAAGGTTCCACCGACATTGACGGTGGCCCCGACGACGGTGTCTCCGACACCGACCTCCTCCGGGACGGATTCGCCGGTCAACATGCTCATGTCGACGGCTGAGCGGCCTTCGGTGATGATGCCGTCGGTGGCGATCTTCTCGCCGGGCCGAACGATGAAGGAGTCGCCCGCTGCCAGTTCTTCGGCGGGGATTCGTACTTCGACGCCGTTTCGCAGTACCGCGACGTCTTTTGCACCGAGTTCCATGAGCGCGCGTAGTGCGGCGCCGGACGTGCGCTTGGACTTGTGCTCGAAGTAGCGTCCGGCGAGCACGAACGTGATGACGCCCGCGGCAACCTCGAGGTAGATGTTGGCGCTGCCGTCCATCCGGTCGACCGTCAGTCTGAACGCGTGTTTCATTCCCGCTTCGCCCGCGGTGCCGAAGAACAGTGCATACAGCGACCAGACGAACGCTGCGATGGTGCCCAGCGAGATGAGCGTGTCCATCGTTGCGGCGCCGTGACGCAGGTTGACCCAGGCAGCCCGGTGGAAGGGAAGGGCCGCCCACACGATGACCGGTGCGGCCAGCGTGAGGGAGAGCCACTGCCAGTTGTCGAACTGCAACGCAGGAATCATCGCCATCGCGATGACCGGCACGGAGAGCAGAGTCGAGATGATCAGGCGGGTACGAAGCTCGCGCAGATCACGATCCTGCGGGGTTTCCGCATCCGGGTCGACGGTGTCTGGCGCGCTGGGCGGTTTCGGGAGCGCGGCAGCGTAACCGGCATTCTCGACGGCGGTGACCAAATCTTCGACGGGTACCCCGTCCGGGAAGGTGACCTTGGCTTTTTCCGTCGCGTAGTTGACGGTGGCTGTGACGCCGTCGATCTTGTTGAGCTTCTTCTCGATTCGTGACGCGCAGGAGGCGCAGGTCATTCCGGTGATCGCGAGTTCGACGCTGCTCGAGTTGGCAGCATTGTCGACCGCAGTCGGTGACGTCATCAGTGCCCTCCCTCGTGATTGTCTGGAACTGAAGCTGCGGAAGTGCCTGCATCAACAGTGAATTCGGCGGTGCGAACCACGCCCTCGTGCTGGAAGTCGAGGAACAGTCGGTATGTGCCTTCGCTCGGCGCCTGTGCGTGGAAGGAAACGTCAGGACCGGGAGAAGTGACGCCGTCGCCCGGTTCACCCTCGGGGTGAACGTGCAGGTAGGCGAGGTCGCCGGTGCGAAGCGCAACAAGATGACCGTAGGCACCGAGGTACGGATCGAGATCGGTGACCGGGGCTCCGTCGCGAGCAACGCTCAGCGTGATCGGGCCGCCGGCAGTGGTCAGATCACCGTCGAGAGTCACGGTGTATCCGTCGACGGTTGCGGTCGCGCTCTTCGCGGGCAGCGGCGCAGGAGTGAATTCGCCTGCCACGTCGAAGTTTCGGCCGAGTGTCAGTTGGGTGCCGTCGGTGGGATCGAAGTCCGCGAAGACTCGGTAGGTGCCGGCGACGGGCCAGGTCCAGTCGATCGACCAGGTGCCGTCTGCGGCGAGAGAAGGATGTACGTGGCGGAATTCGCTGGTGTCGTTTCGGACGACGATGAGGTGGAGCTTCTTCTCGTGCAGGAGGTCGAAATCGACGACGGGCTTGTTGGTGCTGTCGAGAATCCGGAAGGTCAAGGTTCCCGGCTCCCCAGCTCGACCGGGTGCGGTCACGTCGGTGAGTGTGTATCCGCCGGAAGAGACTTCGAGCCCTGCGGGTGTCGCCGAATCCATGCCTGGCATCGATTCAGCGGTTGATTCGTGGGTGCTGTGCTGGGTAGTGGACATGTCTATCGGGCTTCCGATTGCGGCCCCCACGCCGAGGGCGGCGCCGAAGACGGCGACCAACCCTACGGCGTAGGTGGCAAGTGTTGTCGAGGTGCGCACGGCTGACTCAGCTTGGTACGACTGCGTAGCCGGCTTCGTCGACCGCTGCGACGACGTCGGCTGCGGAGACGGGGGCATCGCTGGTGACAACGACGCGTCCGCTCGCCAATTCGACATCCACCGCGGTTACGCCCGCGATGTTGCCGATCTCTTCCTTGACGGATCCGACGCAGTGTCCGCAGGTCATTCCGGAAACGGTGTATTCGGCGGTGGTCATCGCAGATCCCTTCGCTTGTGTAAAACTCATTTTACGGATACCCGGTGTAGGTATCTCCCTGGGACTGAAGGTACCCCCAGGGGGTATGCCTGTCAACGGGTTGGGCAGTGACGAAGGCCTCAGGGAAGACAACAGGGCGGATGTGTGGTCTACTTGTGTTGGTCGTAAGTGTTTGTGTTTGTGTTTCCACGCTCGCAAATGGTTAGGTTGCGAGCGTTTGGACATCCTCCACGGATTTGTCTCAGAACGGTCGTAGTAAGTGACCCGGGCGGTCGAAGCGACTGCCTGTTGACACTGTGTTAGAGGAGATTTACATGGCAGAGGGCATCGTGAAGTGGTTCAACTCCGAGAAGGGGTTCGGCTTCATCGCTCCCGAAGACGGCAGTGCTGACGTCTTCGTTCACTACTCCGAGATCCAGAGTGGCGGCTTCCGCACTCTCGAGGAGAACCAGCGCGTGGCGTTCGAGATCGGTCAGGGCAACAAGGGCCCGCAGGCCACCGGCGTTACCATCGTCTAAGACGTCCATGTGAGTCGGGCAACCGACGCATGACGTACTGACAAGACCCCAACTCTTCGGAGTTGGGGTCTTGTTGCATTTTGGGTGAAAAGTGCTCTCACGCACCGAGATAACGCTGAGCGGCCACTGCCGTTTCGGCTGCGATCGCGCGGCATTCCTCGCGGAGTTCGGGTGGATTCACAACGGTGAAATCGACGTCGAAAGCCCTGAGCCACATTGCGATCGACCGTAGGGTAGTGCCCGAAAGCACTATGACGCAACGCCCTTCGTCGGTGGACTCCACTGATCCCCACTGCTCATTGACCATTGGTGCTATCTGCTCGATGGGTGCATGCAGTAGAACTGTTGCGCGCGTGGAGGAATAAGCCCGGGCGACGCCGCGCGAAACGAAGTCTGCCGCGCCACCGGCCGGTAGTTCCCGCGGCGTGAACCGCGGACCGGTGGGAATCTTGGGTTCCATCCGGTCGACGCGGAACGACCGCCAGTCTTCGCGAGATAGATCCCAAGCCACCAGATACCACCGAACACCCGACCGCACGAGCCTGTACGGTTCCACCTCGCGTCGGCTCTGGGTGCCGTCGTGAGTGCTGTAGTCGAATCTCAAACGCTCGTGGTTGTGGCATACGGACGCGATGGCGGACAGTACCGACGCATCGACTGCGCTCGCGGCGGGCTCGCGTGGCACGACGTCGATCGACAGCGACTCCAGACGGTGCCGCAGCCTCGACGGCATGATCTGCCGCAGCTTCGCCAGCGCGCGCATCGAAGCCTCGCCGATGCCGACCACAGAGCCGGTCGCTCCGGACTGCAAAGAGAGCGCCACCGCGAGCACTTCTTCGTCATCGAGCTGTAGCGGGGGCATCTCCGCGCCCGCTCCCAGGCGATATCCACCGCCGACGCCGACCGTCGCGTCGACCGGGTAGCCGAGATCGCGGAGGCGGTCCACGTCACGTCTGACTGTGCGCGGGGTGATCGCGAGCTTGTCTGCGAGTTCGGCACCGGACCAGTCTCGACGTGTCTGGAGCAGTGACAGCAACCGCAGTAGGCGAGCCGATGTCTCCTTCATGGCAAGAAGTCTGCCAAACATTTAGGACCCAATGCGTCCTCAATTGAATTTAGGTTGGTCCACATCCGACCAGTCGAGAAGAAATTGGGGCACATCATGAGTCGCATCAACAACGGCAGACCGATGATCGAGACGGAGGCGCTCACCAAGCACTTCGCCCAGGGCAAGAAACTCGTGGAAGCAGTCAAGGGAGTCACTCTCGACGTAGCGGAGGGCGAGTTGGTTGCCTTGCTTGGGCCGAACGGTGCCGGAAAATCGACGACGTTGCGCATGCTGACCACCTTGCTCGAGCCCACTTCCGGTACTGCGCGGATCGCAGGATTCGACATCGCTGCGGCACGAAACGAGGTGCGCTCCAGCCTCGGATACGTCGGACAGGGGAACGGAGCCGGCCACAACCAGCGGGTTCGCGACGAGTTGGTGACGCAGGGGTTGTGCTACGGAATGCCCAAGGGCGACTCGCAGGTCCGGGCCGACGAATTGCTGCGTGATCTCGAACTCACCGAATTGGGTACTCGAAAGGTCAGTACGCTGTCCGGCGGGCAGCGACGGCGGCTCGATATCGCTCTGGGCCTGGTCCATCGCCCACCACTCCTGTTCCTCGACGAGCCGACCACGGGCATGGACCCGCAGAGTCGGGCCAACCTCTGGGACCACATCCTGCGGTTGCGGCGAGAGATGGGCACGACGATCGTGCTGACCACGCACTACCTCGAAGAAGCGGATTCGATGGCAGAGCGGGTCATCGTCATCGACGAAGGCACTGTCATCGCGGACAACACCGCTGCCGCACTCAAAGCGGATCTCGCGGGGGATCATCTTCTGCTCACCTTCGACAGTGCCGAAGCGGCCGCCATCGCGGCGTCGGTGGCCGAGCAACTTGTCACTGTGCGTGACGTCACGGTCGAGGCAAGCTCGGTGAGTATCCGTGCCGGCGAGGGTGATTCGACGCTACCGGTATTGCTGCGTGAAGCCGATACCCACGGCGCCCGCGCAGTCACTGCGGACATCACCAGGCCGACTCTCGACGACGTTTTCCTCACTCTCACCGGCCGCAGCCTGCGCGAGAGCGCCGCCGCGGTTGCTTCCTAGAACTACGACGAAGAACTACGACGAACAGGAATCCGCCATGACAATCACACTCGATACCCCACGTAGCGCGCACGGCAACATTGTTCGAGACAGCGCGATCGTGATGGGCCGTGAACTGCGGCCGATGTTGCGTGACCCGGTCAGCGTCATCTTCAGCCTCATCCAGCCCCTGATCCTGTTGGCCCTGTTCGGGCCTCTGCTCAAAGGGGTCCCGGGTACCGGTGACGGCGTATGGAATTGGTTCATCCCCGGTGTATTGGTGATGATCGCGATCTTCGGCACGACGATGACCGGTTCCAACCTTCTGATGGAGATGCAGCAGGGATCCCACGAGCGAATGTTGGTGACTCCGCTCAGACGCTCTTCGTTGTTGATCGGGAGGGCATGCAAGGAGATGGTTCCGCTTGCCGCGCAGGCGATTCTGATCATTCTTGTTGCGCTACCGCTCGGATTGGACGTCAATGCAGCGGGCGCTGCGCTCGGAATCGTCCTGCTGGGAGTGTTCGGCGTCGGACTCGGTGCGCTCTCGTACGCTCTCGCTCTGGCTGTGCGGGAGCAGGATTGGATGTTCTGGGTCGTTCAGCAGACGCTGATGTTCCCGCTCCTGATCCTGTCGGGAACCATGCTTCCACTCGATGACGCACCAGGTTGGATGAAGGTCCTCGTGAACATCAATCCGCTGGGCTACGTCGTAGACGCCGAGCGGGCTCTCTTTGCCGGTGACTTCGCGTCGGGCAGCGTTCTGGCAGGAATCTTCGCTGCCGTCAGCGTGGCTGTGGTCGGGCTGGGGATAGGCGTGCGCGCGGTGAAATAGCGTGGGTGTGCTTGCTGTCGGATGGGGTGCGGCGGTCGCAGGTTTTCGCCCAGGTGTTCGCAGCGCCTATTGTTGTTCCTTGTGCTCTCCGTCGTTCCTCGCCCCGTAGTTGTCCGGGCCCCGTCCAAGGTGAATCTCCACCTTGCCGTCGGGGACCTGCGAGACGACGGCTATCACGAACTGACGACCGTTTTTCAGGCATTGTCGCTGGCAGACACCGTCACGGTGGCGCCTGCGGACACCTTGACCGTGCGGGTGATCGGCGACGACGCCGCGGCCGTACCGACCGATCGCACCAATCTCGTGTGGCGTGCCGCCGAGATGCTGGCGGCCGAGGGTGGCGTGGCCCCGAATGTCGAGATCGTCATCGAGAAGGGCATTCCCGTCGCAGGCGGTATGGCCGGCGGGAGCGCCGACGCGGCAGCCGCGTTGGTTGCGCTCAATTCGTTGTGGAAACTCGACTTCTCGCGGCCTGATCTCGACGCCTTCGCGGCACGTCTCGGGAGTGACGTTCCGTTCTCGCTGCACGGTGGCACTGCCCTCGGGACCGGTCGCGGTGAACAACTTGTCCCCGTCTTGACGCGCCGCACCTTTCACTGGGTGTTGGCGCTGGCCAAGGGAGGCTTGAGCACGCCGGTTGTCTTCCGGGAACTCGACAAGCTTCGCGCCGAAGGCACACCGAATCGATTGGGTACCGCTGACGAGTTGATTCACGCGCTCACCACCGGTGACCCTCATGTGCTCGCTCCGCTGCTCGGAAACGATCTGCAGGCGGCAGCACTCTCACTCAACCCGGATCTACGACGGACGCTGCGAGCGGGTGTCGAAGCCGGAGCTTTGGCCGGCATCGTCTCCGGCTCCGGACCGACATGCGCCTTTCTCTGCGCCGACGCACAGTCCGCGGTGGAAGTGAGCGCAGAACTTGCGGGAGCGGGGGTGTGCCGCACCGTTCGCGTGGCGAGCGGACCCGTTCCCGGAGCACGAATACTCGACAATGCGGCAAAGGGACAGCACTGATGGCGAATCTGATCAATCTGGAAAACGTGTCGAAGTCTTTCGGCGTCAAGCCGTTGCTCGACGGGGTCTCCCTGGGCGTGGAGGAAGGCGAGCGCATCGGTGTCGTCGGCCTCAACGGTGGCGGCAAGACGACCATGCTCGAAGTCCTCGCGGGTGTGGAGCAGCCGGATTCGGGACGCGTGAGCCGCGTCGGCGGATTGCGCATGGCCGTCGTGACGCAGCGCGGTGTGTTGCCTCCCGGCTCCACGGTCGGTGAAGTAGTCCTGGGGCCGCTCGGAGTGGCTCAGCACGAGTGGGCCGGCGATGCTCGAATTCGTTCAGTGCTCTCGGGTATCGGCATCGACAACTTGGGCGCCGGCGGCGAGCGGTCCGCATTGGACGCCAAGGTCGACGGCCTGTCCGGCGGTGAGCGTCGCCGCGTGGCTCTCGCTGCGGCTCTGGTTCAGGACCTCGACCTGCTGGTGCTCGACGAGCCGACCAACCACCTCGACGTCGAAGGTGTTCAGTGGTTGGCCGAGCACCTTGTCTCGCGTCGCAGCGCGCTTGTCGTCGTGACCCACGATCGCTGGTTCCTCGACACCGTCGCCACTCGCACCTGGGAGGTTGTCGGCGGCGGCGTCGAAAGCTACGAGGGTGGCTACAACGACTGGGTGTTCGCCCGCGCCGAGCGTTCGCGTCAGGCCGACGCTTCCGAAGAGCGTCGACGCAACCTTGCGCGCAAGGAACTCGCATGGCTGCGCCGCGGCGCGCCGGCCCGTACATCGAAGCCGAAGTACCGCATCGAGGCCGCGGAGGCCTTGATCGCCGACGTTCCGGCACCTCGTGACGCGGTGGCACTTGCGTCCTTCGCCCAGCGTCGACTCGGCAAGGTTGTCATCGAACTCGAAGACGCGCGTCTGGAGACCCCGGACGGCCGCGTACTCGTCGAGGATCTGACCTGGCGGCTCGCTCCGGGGGAGCGTGTAGGCCTGGTCGGTGTCAACGGCTCGGGCAAGACGACTCTGCTGCGGACGCTGGCCGGTGAACTCGAGCCCGCAGCAGGCAAGCGCATTCAGGGGCAGACCGTCCACATCGGTTGGCTCAAGCAGGAACTCGACGATCTGCCGACCGACATGCGCGTACTCGACGCGGTCAAGGACGTAGCCGAGCGAATCACGCTGGGGGACAAGGAAGTGTCAGCCGGTCAGCTGGCTGAGCGGCTGGGCTTCACACCGGCGCGTCAGCGCACCCCCGTCGGCGATCTGTCCGGTGGTGAGCGCCGCCGTCTGCAGTTGACGCGTGTCCTCATGGCCGAGCCCAACGTTCTGCTTCTCGACGAGCCCACCAACGATCTCGACATCGACACGCTTCAGCAACTCGAGGATCTGCTCGACGGCTGGGCGGGCACCATGGTGGTCATCTCGCACGACCGGTACCTGATCGAGCGCATCTGTGACACCACCTGGGCTCTCTTCGGTGATCGCAAGCTCACCAACCTGCCGGGTGGTATCGAGGACTACCTGCGTCGACGCGCAGCGATGGGGGACGGCGACAACCCGTCGGTGGCCTCGACGGCGAGTGGTGCGTCGAAGAGCAAGCAGGTCCGCGACGGTGCCGCGGATCGCGCTGCACGCAAGGAACTTTCGAAGCTCGAGCGATCCATTGCGAAGTTCGACGACCGCGAGAAGAAGCTGCACGCTTCCCTCGCCGACGCAGCCACCGACCCGGACAAGCTGCAGAAGCTCGGGGCTGAACTCAAGCAGGTCATCGCGGACAAGGAAGCCGCCGAGGAGCAGTGGATGGAGCTGTTCGCCGAGCTGGACGGCTAGGGGAATTTCGCTCCGAACTTCTTGAAGATTCGCTCTGGATCCACACTCTCCGGTGCTTGCTCGCGTAGCAGTGCGTCCAGCACGATCCCGTCCAGTGCTGCGACCAACTCCGTTGCATCGGACGATGTCATGCCGCGTTCGACCAAGATGTCGACAAACCGATCCCGACCACGCACCAGTTCCACTGCGAGGTCGGGATCGTGGAATGACGCGATGATCAGTTCGTAACGCGCCCGGGTGCGGCCGGATTCAGGCCCCAGCCACCGGGCCACTTGTTGCTTCGGCGTCTCGCCTGGGCGAGGAAGATCGCCGTCCAGAAGGTGTCGCACCACCTCGACTATCAGTCCACGTTGATTTGCGAAGTAGTGCCGTGCGCTGCCGTGTGGCACGCCTGCCTCGTCTTCGACGCCTCTCATCGACCAGGCTCGAAACCCAACCCGGCCCAGCAGGTCGAGCCCGGCGTCCAGAAGTGCTTCTCGCGTCGATTTCTCCACGCAGAGAAGATACCGTGATACGTTCTTCTCCGCGTGGAGAAGTTCTTGAACTGGGTTGAACTCACTGGGGGTGAAGCATGGTCGTCTTTTTCGACATCCTGCTCGTGCTGTGTGTTGTTGCGATTGTGTGTTTTGCGGGGTATGTCTTCTATCGCGTGATATTGGACGACTAGGTGAATGTTGATGTACTTCAACAGGTCTCGAGTCTTCATGTTCCTGAAGTTGTCCGCTTTGTCTCTGGCTATCGAAAGTATGTTCGATTAAACTTTCGGTATGAACAGTCGGGAAGCGTGGCAACTGGATGGCGAGGGCCTCAAGAGTGAGGTTCTCGATCTGGTGCACGCCCGGCACGAGTTGCAATCGCGGATGGTGTTGCTGATCGTGGAAATGTTTTCCCGTGAGGTTCTCGGCGGGAAGGGTTTTCGGGCGATCGCACAGTGGTTGCACGGTTCGACGAATCTGGAGATCGGTGAATGCAGTCTGCTGGTCGGGTTGGCGCGGTTGTTGATGCTCGAACCCGTTGTGGCGGATGCGTTTCACCGGGGTGATACTGATGCGTTGAAAGCCCGTCAGGTGGCGTCGTTTTGTCAGCATCCACCGAAGAACATGACCCTGGCGGACGTGGACAAGGCCCGCGGGATTCTGCTCGGGTTGGCGTCGAAGAACATTGCCGATTGTGATGCGGTGCGGGCAGCGATCCGCCGAATCGAGAAGCAGTACGGCAAGCGTGAGGACGGTGTTCCGGTCGGCGAGGATTCGGAGCGCAACGAGTTCTACGCCTCGAAAGGCTTGTACGGGCGGGTCACTGTGAAGGGTGATCTGGATGCGGTCAACGGGGCCCGTCTGATCACGTTGTTGTCGAGTTTGTCGGCGCCGACGCCGGAGAAGGACGGTGTCAAGGACACGCGTACTCCGGCATTACGGCGTGCGGACGGGATTTGCGAACTGTTGCGCCGGTACGAGCGGGCGGGGTTGGGCCCGGTCGAAGGCGGGGTGAAACCGCACATCACGGTCACCGCGTCCGCGAAAGACATGACGGACCTTAAAGTTCTGAAAGACCTCCTGCCGTCCACGGAGGAACTCGGGTTCGCGTGGACGGATTGGGTGGGCCCGATCAGTATCGACACCGCCCGGATGTTGGCGTGCGACTGCATAGTCACCCGAATCTTGTTGGACAAGAATGGTGTTCCGCTCGACTGCGGTAAGGAAGCGAGAACAGCGACCGTTCCGCAGCGGCGGGCTCTTGCGGTTCGGGATGGCGGGTGTGCGTTTCCGGGGTGTGGGACTCCGTCGGGGTGGTGCGATGCCCATCATATTGTTCACTGGGGTGATGGTGGCCCAACGGATCTCGACAATCTGATCTTGTTGTGCGGTCATCATCATCGGACGCTGCACCACACGGAGTGGCGGGTGGAGATCGGCCCGGATCGGAAGTCGGTGTTCTACCCACCGATGTCGGTTGATCCGCACCAGCATCCGATCGGTGGGAACAGTCCGCCCACCGCGGCGTGAATCGCGACAACTGAAGACGTGAGCACCGGGGCACAACCATGCCCCGGTGCTCACGGCTGTCGACCGTCAGAACGTGAGCGTGAGCTTCCCGTTCTCGTCGCTGATGTGAACGGTCCGTCCGATCGACGGCGGGTTGTCACCGCGAAGCTGGGTCAGTTCGGCGGCATTCTCGGGACCGGTATGACCGGCGACGCGGCCGCCGTCCGGCGTTGTTGCAATCACGAACCCGATCTCAGGCTCCCCGGTGCGACCGTATTCGACAGAGGCAGTGACGATTTCTGCAGTGCCCTGGTAATCGGTGATCAGTTCCGGAGCTTCCGCGGTCAAAGCACGTGCGTCGGGGTCACCGACGTACCCGTCGGCATGAGCGGTGGCCGACAGCAGTACGCAGTGCTGGTATGTGAGGAATCCACCGTTGGCGTGGACGAGGGCAAGGTTCGCGCCGTCGCGAATTCGCCTGGTGACTTCAGCGACGGAATGCAGGGTGTAGCTGTTGAGCGGTCCGCCGAAGAACGAGTGACCTCCGGTGACGCTTGGGATCGCGGTATCGGGAAGTCCGAGTTCGCGGATCAACAGCTTGGGCACGATCGGGAAGCAGCTGTAGGCATCGACGATGTCGAGTGCGTCGGCGCCGACTCCGGCACCATCGAGTGTGCGATGTACGGCGTCATGCATCGCGGCCGAGCTGTCGAAGCTGTTGCGGCTGAGGATGTCCAACGGATCACTCGCACCAGCGCCGCCCCAGAGGTACACCAGTTTGCTTTCATCGATCCCGAACTCGCGGGCCGTCGACAACGAGCAGACGACTACGGCCGCAGCCTGATTGACGAAGGGCATGGCGTTGAGCATCAGTGGGTACGGCTCGGAGACCATCCGATTGCCAGGTCCGACGGTACCGATCTCGTCTGCCGATCGGATCTCCGACGTCCAGGAGGCGGGATTCTTCGATGCCAGTTCCGAGAAGGCGGCGTACATCTTCGCGGACCAGGCGAGCGATTCGCGGGCGCCGTGGCCGTCGGCAGCACTGAAACAGTTCTCGAAGAGCGGGTAGACGCGCGTCGGCACGATGAAACCGGCGCGCTGCATTTCAGGGCTTCCCAGGTCGGCCGGATCGAATCCGGGAGGCCCACCGGGCGCAGCGGTCCACCCGATCGAGTCGGGAGCGACTCCGGACTTTCGCAGCGCGGTGCTGCTGGCGTGCGATTCGCCGCCCACGAGCAGAGCAGCCGAGGATTCACCGCGAGCGATGGCCGCGCCGATCCGATCGAGGAGTGCCGCCGGCCAGTGGCCACCGATCGGCGAGGTAGAGGTGACAGTGGGGGTCGCGCCTAATCGTGAGGCAAGCAGCCCGGGGAGATCGTCGTACGACCAGCTGACCGTCTTGATCGCGAACACGGAATCGATCTGTGTTCCCAGCTCAGCGCGTCCACTGTCGTTCAATGCGGCGACGGTGGCGTCGTGAATCAAGTCAAGAGGTTCGCGGTGCCCGTCGGCAGGATTCCAGCGCAGATCGCCGACGCCGACGATGACCGGGATTCGTGATGCGTCAACCATCATGTACCTCTCGTTGCCGACCCGTAGCCGGGAGTTGCAGTCACGATATCGGGGACTCTGGTATGTGTAACTCTGGGGTCACAGTCAACAATTTTCGGGTTCCTATTTAGGTATGCCTAACGAAAGTCCTATACTCGTCTTCATGACAGCTGTGGCAGAGAGAATTTCGGTGCCCGTGGGGCCGCGTTCCATCGATCACCCCTACTCGATGACAACGGTGACTCTGAAGCTCTCTCATCAGCGGCAGTGGGCCCCGCATCGTCATCCTGAACATGAGCTGATCTGGGGAAACTCCGGTGGAATGCTCACGGTTGTCGCTGACGGCATCACCTGGGAGGTGCCGCCTTCGGCCGGACTGTGGCTGCCTGCCGGGGCGTTGCATGCCGTGAAGGCGGGCCCAGGTACCGAGTTCTTCTGCACGTACTTTCGGCCTGAGGCGCACGCCGCGCCGTCGGGTGTTCCGGGCTTGTTCGGTGTCAGCGCTCTCCTGCGTGAGGTACTCCTGCACATGCATCGGCGGAACATGCCCGACGAGGCGCGCAGTCGCGCCGAGCGGGTGGCCTTCGACATGTTGCAGCCGCTCGAAGTTGCTGCGGTGGAGGTTCCGATGCCGACCGATCCGCGAGCGTTGTTCGTTGCCGAAGCGTTGGTCGCCAATCCGGCAGATCAGCGGTCGCTGTCCGAATGGGCGCTGACGGCCGGCGGTAGCGTCCGTACACTGACGCGTGTGTTCGCTCAGGGTACGGGAATGACCTTTGCGCAGTGGCGAATTCAGGTTCGAGTCCGCGCAGCACTGACTTACCTGGCTGCTGGCGTGCCGGTTTCGGTTGTCAGTAGGCGGGTCGGATACGAAACTCCGAGTGCTTTTGTCGCAGTGTTCCGCCGGGTCACCGGCCGGACACCCGGCAGCATGATGAACAAGGGGAGCGTGACTCCCGAATCGGTGCCGTATCTCCTGCACGCTTGAGTTAGGTTGCACCGGGCGGAAGTGCCCGGTGCAACTGTCGCGGTCAACGCCGCGGCGCGGACCACGCTTCCCACAGTTCCGCGTACCGACCCCCGAGGTTGACCAACTCGTCGTGAGAGCCGTGCTCGACGACGCGGCCGTCGTCCATCACCAGGATCTGATCTGCGTCGACGGCCTGTGAGAGTCGGTGTGCCACTGTGACAGCAGTGCGACCCCGGGTCAGAGCCAGAGCGGCATCGTCGAGGACCTTGGCTCCGGCGCTGCCCGCTTCGGCGGTCGCCTCGTCGAGAATCAGCAGCGGCGGATCCAGTAATTCGATTCGTGCCAACGCAAGTTGTTGGGCCTGTGTTGCGGTCAGCCGGTGTCCACCGTCTCCGACGACGGTTTCGAGTCCGTCCGGGAGTGCCCGCAGCCAATCGGAGGCGCCGACGGTATCGAGCGCTGCGATGATGTCGCTGTCGGTTGCCGACGGGTCGGCCAGCCGCAGATCCTCGGCCAACGTGCCGGCAAAGACGTGGACCTCCTGAGTCACGAGGGCCACCGCGCTCCGAGAGGTCGACGGTGGCAGTTCGTTCCGGGGCACCGTCCCGATCTTCACGACGCCTTCGGTCGGTTCGTAGGTCCCCGCGACCAGTTTTGCGACTGTCGATTTTCCGGCTCCGGTAGCGCCGACGAGTGCCGTGACGGTTCCTGCCGGAAGGGTGATGTGGATGTCTCGCAGAACAGGAGCGTCGCCGCTTCGGTACGAGAATGTGACGCGTTCCAAAGACGCCGAGCTGTCGACAGGTTCCTGCGGATCGGTCGGTGCGGATGGCACGGGCGCAAGGGTGACTCCGACCAGGCGAGCCAACGCGATTGTGCCTTCCTGCAATTCGTCGAACACGCTGAGAACTGCGCCCACCGGATCGAAGAGGCGGTGGAAGAACAGGGCGGCGGCGGTGGCGGCGCCGATGCTGATCTGACCGTCCTTCACCAGCCAGAAGCCTGTGATCAGCACAGCGGACAGGCCGATGAACTCCGCGATGTTGAGCCGGCCGAAGAATCTGGTGCGTAGACGCGTGGTCAACAAGCTCAGGCGGACGGCGGCCATCGATCGAGATTCGATCTGTTCGAGATGCGGCCGGGCCAGGCGAAGCGATCCGACGGTGTCGGAGTTGCTCAGCGAGTCCAGGAGCTGTTGCGCACGTGCACCTTCTGCCTCCCGCTCCTCGCGGTAGACCGGTGCCGACCTCGAGAGGTACCAGCGCAGCGCCTGGATCTGGATGGGTGCCGCGATCACCGCGGCGACGGCGAATCGCCAATCGAGGCTACCCAATCCGATCAGCGTCAACACGATGGTCAGTGCCGCGGTGGCAAAAACCGGAAGTGCTTCGGATACGGCCCGAGTCACCAACCGCACGTCGCCGGTGATGCGGGAGACCAGGTCTCCGCGCCCGGCGCGTTCGACGTCGCTCTGCGGAAGGTCGAGAACCCGGACGACAACTTCTTCGCGCAGGTCGGCGACAACGCGCTCGCCGACGCCGGCGAGCAGGTAGTTGCTCACTCCGACGAGAAGGGACGAGGCAACCGCGATGCCGACCAACGCGAGAGTCAGTGTGCCGATGCGAGAGACAGCGTCGCCGTCTCCGTCGGTCACGGCGTCGACCATGGCGCCGAGGACCAGCGGTGTGAGCAGACCGATCGCGGTCGCGGCGGTCAGGGTGACGACTGCTGCGATCGCGGAAATCCGGTGGGGTCCCATCAACCGAAGTGCCGCGCGGCGAGCTTGTTTCGGTGTTGCGGTGGGGAGTAGTTCGTTCACAGCTCGATCACCCGATCGCAGATATCGAGCAGCACGGGGCTGCTGGTCAGGAGTATTGTGGCGTGCGCCCCGCGTACCTCGGCGATCCCGCGAGCAATGCGCGCTTCGGTGACGGAGTCGACGGCAGTGGTGGGATCGTGCAGCACCAGGACGGGCGCTTCGCTCGCCAGTGCCCTCGCCAACGCGATGCGCTGACGCTGTCCGCCGGACAAAGAATTTCCTTGCTCGGTGACTCGGGTGGCGAGGCCGAGCGGCAGTGCCGAGATCACTTGATCTGCGGCGGCAGCGGCGATGGCCTCGTCGTTGCGGCGACCGATCGGTGCGAGGGCGTCGATGTTGTCGCCGACTGTGCCGATGAACAGTGCCGCGTCGTGCGGTGCTGCCAGAACGTGAGTGCGAAGTTCGTCGATGTGCAGCTCGTGAATGGCGTTGTCGCCGAGATGAATTGTTCCGCTCGAAGGCTCGATTCGACGCGCCAGTGCGTCGACCAACGCATCCGCCCATGCGGCATTCTCGGTGACGATGCCGATGATCTCGCCGCGTTTGACGTCGAGATCGACTGGTGACGCTCCGGCCAACACGACGTCGCGCAGCGTCAGGAACTCGGAGTGATTCAGGGGCACAGGTGCACCCGCGGGAGTCACAGCCTCGGTGGTCCCGAGAAGTGCTGCGACGCGGTTGGCGGAAGCACGCGCCCGTGCCAGGCCGGCGCCGAAGTAGATGATGTCGATCAACGGACCGCGAAGGAACTGTGCCAGACCCACCACGGCAACGAATTCACCGACCGAGATGCTCCCGGACGCTGCCATCCGTCCACCCACGTACGCGATGACGGCGAGGAAAGCACCGGCGATCGCAACATTGGCGGCGGAGTACATCGCTTGGTATCTCTGTGCGCGAAGGGTTGCTTCCAACGAAGTCCGGCTGGCTCCCCGATACCGCTGAGCTGCAGCATCTCCGGCGCCGATGCCGGAGAGGATTCGGAGTCCGGAGAGCAGATCTGCGGCCAGGGCACCGGCCTTGGCGCCCTGCCATTGATCGGTCTCGGCTCGGCGTTCGAGCGGTCGACTGACCACCTGCATGAGAGCCAGCACCGGGGGCGTACCGAGAATGACGAGCAGGCCGAGTGGCACCGAGATCACCAGAAGCGAAATCGCGGCGGTCAGCACTCCGCAGGCGGCCGCAAGTTTTGTGCTCAGCGTGTGGGTGAATCCGGCCACCGAACCCGCGTCGGATGTTGCAATCGAGTAGACCTCGCCAGGCATGCGCCGCGGCGACATGCCGTGCGGATCGAGGCCTCGGCGCGCGATGTCCATCCGCAAGCGATGCGCACCGTGCTCGGTGACGGAATCGGAGATGCGTGCCGCGAAGCGCCAACTGAGCAACAAGCCGGTGAAGAGAATTCCGAGAACGAGGATCCACTTTCCGAGTGCGGCGGCATCGCTGGTCGCGACAGCACGGTCGATCACCGCACCGATCACTACCGGCACCAACGCTTCCGCGACCTGGTGGCCGGTGAAGCCGACGGACGCCGCCGCCAGCTTGGCTCCGCGACCTTCGGAAGCGATCGCGCGAGTGATTACCTGGCGCGGCGTGATCGCCGGGCCGGTTGGGGGACCGTTTGTCTCGGCCGAAAGAAGTGGTGTCGAAGGCACTGGGTCCACGCTAGGGATCGTGGGCGGTAGTCAGAAGTCACACCGGTGCCAATACTTGTCGTGAACAGGCCATATGTATTGCGTTGGCCGAATTGCGATAGTAGTTGGCCCCGTTGCAGCTGAGAAGGCATCGACTCATCGACAACACTGCAATAAATTAAGGTCTACCTTACTTAGCGCGGGTTAACTATGTCCGGAAGTCGGATTTGATCCTCGTGTTCGGGTCCGGTTCATGTTCCATCGATGTTGGAGATTGTTGTGAGTCTTGTGTTCGGCGAGGTACTTCACAAGGAGTACGTGACCCCGGGAATGGTTCGTATCGTGTTCGGAGGGGAGGAGCTGACCGCCTTCGAAACCACCGGTACCGGTGACGAATACCTGCGCCTCCACTTCCCGGTCCCGGCTACAGGCGAGTTCGTTCTACCGGCGGAAGATCCGGACGCACCGCGCGGTTGGCGGTACCCGGAGGGCGAGGAACCATCCCCGTGCCAGCCGTACACCGTGCGACGGTTCGATGCCGAAACCAGCCGAATGACAATCGACTTCGTCGTTCACGAGGGCGGAATCGCCAGCGACTGGGCGCAGAAAGCCGAGATCGGTGACAAGTTGGCGATCGGCGAGTCTCGTGGCCTCTACGAGCCGCCGGCCGACGCACGCTGGCAGGTGTTCGTCGCCGACGCAACCGGACTCCCCGCACTCGGTCGTCTGATCGAACAGTTGCCGGCCGGTATGTCGGCCAAGGCGATCGTCGAGGTGGTGGACGAGTCGCACAAGCAGCAGATCACCTCGGACGCCGACGTCGAGTTCATCTGGCTGGTCGGCAGTGGCAACGGTGTTGCACCGTCGAAGCTCCCGGACGCGGTTCGCGCGATGAACCTGCCCACCGAACTCGGATACGTGTGGGTGGCAGGCGAGAGCACGATGCTCCGTGACATCCGCAAGTACCTTCGCCACGAACTGAAGTTGCCGGGTGAGCAGTACAAGGTCATCGGCTACTGGACGTACAAGGCAGAGGTCTGGAACGCGAAGTACGAGGCCCTCGACGAGAGTGTCCGCGCGGCACTCGATGCGGCCTGGGAATCGGACCGCGACGAGGAAGAGATTCGCGACGAGGTCGAGAAGACTCTAGAGAGCGCCGGCTTGTGACCGTTGGATTAGACAAGAGTGCCGTCGACCAGAGTGCGGCTGACGAGAGAGCCGTCGACAAACACACCGAAGAACTGATCGACGAGTCGCTGCAAGAGAAGCAGAAGCAACCGGACGGCCTGGTATCGACCAACTCTCGTCGTATGGCGGGTCTTCTGGTGTGCCTGGTGGTGCTCGCCGCCGTGCTCCTTCTGAGCATTGCGGTGGGATCGAAGACCATTCCGTTCGGCACGGTCATCGACGCGCTGGTGAACTACGACGACTCGAACGATCACGTGATCATCCGTGACCTGCGGCTGCCGCGTACTCTGCTCGGTCTGATCGTCGGCATGGCGCTCGGCGTGGCCGGTGGCCTCATCCAGGCGATGACACGAAATCCCTTGGCTGACCCCGGAATTCTCGGTGTCAATGCCGGAGCAGGCTTTGCGATGGTTGTCGCCGTCGCGGTCTTCGGCCTGACCAGCATCTGGTCGTACATCTGGTTCGCGTTCCTCGGAGCGGTGATAGCCACGGCGATCGTCTACACGCTGGGCTCGATCGGTCGAGGTGGTGCGACGCCCATTCGGCTGACGCTTGCCGGTGTTGCCATCGGCTCCGTGCTCGGCGGCATCTCGTCCGGCATCACCTTGCTCAACCCGACCGCCTTCGATCAGATGCGCCAGTGGAATGCCGGCTCACTCAGCGGACGTTCGTTGGAAATCGTTCTGGCCGTTGCCCCCTTCATTCTCATCGGACTCTTCCTGGCGCTCGCGTTGGCGCGCCAACTCAACGCGGTGGCCTTGGGTGACGATCTGGCACGTTCGCTCGGTGCCAACATCACTCGTACTCGTATCCTCGGTGTCATCGCGGTGACCTTGCTGTGTGGCGCAGCGACAGCGGCGGCCGGGCCGATCGGATTCGTCGGTCTGATGGTTCCGCACGTCGCAAGATGGTTCGTCGGACCGGATCAGCGATGGATTCTCCCGTACACGTTGGTGTGCTCGCCGATTCTGCTTCTCTTCTCCGACGTCGTCGGCCGAATCGTGCTGCGCCCGGGTGAACTTCAGGTCGGCATCGTCACGGCATTCATCGGAGCTCCGGTGCTGATCATGCTGGTGCGTCGAAGCAAGGTGAGCGGTCTGTGAGCATCGATTTCGGGCGCCCCACCACGGTGGTGCGCTCACCCAAAGAAGGCTGGTCCGCGCGGATCGACGTCCGCACGGTCACGGTCTGCCTCATCCTCGTTGCGCTTGCACTGGCGATCGGTGTCATCGCCCTCGGTAGTGGTGACTACCAGGTGCCGATCGGGGACGTCCTCGGCGCACTGTTCGGCGAGGCTCCCGCGCGTATCCACATGGTTGTCGTGGAATGGCGTCTGCCCCGAGTTCTGTTGGCGCTGATGCTCGGTGCGGCACTCGGCATGAGCGGTGCGATCTTCCAGTCGCTCACCAGGAACCCGTTGGGTAGCCCAGACATCATCGGCTTCAACTCCGGTGCGTACACGGGCGCCCTTGTGGTCATCCTCCTCATCGGTGGTACTTACTACGAGATCGCAGTCGGTGCTCTGGTGGGCGGAATCGCGACCGCAGCAGTGGTTTATCTCCTTGCGTACAAGCGTGGTGTGCAGGGATTCCGGTTGATCATCGTCGGTATCGCCATCAGTGCGATGTTGGGCTCGGTCAACACCTGGATGATTCTCAAGGCGAAACTTGACGACGCCATGGCCGCGGCAGTGTGGGGTGCCGGTTCGTTGAACGGTCTCGGCTGGACTCAGGTGTGGCCGGTGGTCGTCGTGCTGGCCATCCTCGTTCCGCTGATCCTGGTGTTGGGCAGGCGGATGCAGATGCTCGAGATGGGCGACGACGCCGCCAAGGCGCTCGGCGTCCGGGCCGAACCCACGCGGCTTTCCCTGGTTGTTCTCGGAGTCGCTCTGACGGCCATGGTGACAGCAGCGGCCGGACCGATCGGGTTCGTCTCGCTGGCGGCTCCGCAATTGGTGAGGCGATTGACCGGTAGTGCCGGAGTGACCCTGCTGCCGTCGGCAGCAATGGGTGGCGCGTTGCTGATGGTCAGCGACTGGGTGGCGCAGCGAGCTTTTGCACCGACACAGTTGCCGGTCGGCGTCGTCACCGTCTCCATCGGTGGCATCTATTTCGTATGGCTTCTCGCGCGAGAGGCACGTAAGCAGTGATCGGTGAAGGAACGAGGAACAGCGTGAACGAGACAAGTACGGCCGCCGTCGTGGCTGAAAGGACGAATCGGCTTCGCGCCGAGGACGTCACGATCGGTTATGACAAGCGCGTCATCTCGGAGCACCTCGACGTCGAGATCCCCGACGGTGGCTTCACCGTCATCGTCGGTCCCAACGCCTGCGGCAAGTCGACGCTTCTGCGTGCGTTGTCGCGGTTGCTCAAGCCGACCACCGGCAAGGTCCTTCTCGACGGCAAAGCGATCACGTCGTACCCGGCCAAGGAAGTTGCGAGGCGGCTCGGGCTTCTGCCGCAGACGTCGATCGCCCCGGACGGTATCAAGGTCGCCGATCTGGTTGCGCGAGGACGTTATCCGCATCAGAAGCTGATCCGTCAGTGGTCGCGAGAGGACGAGGCCGCCGTCATCAAGGCGATGGAGGCAACCAAGGTCACGGATCTGTCGGCAAGGCCGGTCGACGAACTGTCCGGTGGTCAGCGCCAACGTGTCTGGGTCGCGATGGTTCTCGCGCAGCAGACTCCGTTGGTGCTGCTGGACGAGCCGACGACGTTCCTCGACATTGCGCATCAGATCGAGCTTCTGGAGTTGTGCCGCGATCTGAACGAGAACGACGGGCACACGCTGGTGGCTGTGCTTCACGATCTCAATCACGCGTGCCGCTACGGAACTCACATCATCGCGATGAAGGACGGCGCCGTGGTCGCCGAGGGCCCGCCCGCGGAGATCATCACCGAAGAACTGGTGCAGGAGGTGTTCGGCATGGCGTGCCGCATCATCGACGATCCGGTTTCCCACACACCACTTGTCATTCCGCTGGGACGCGAGCGTCAGCGAAACATCGAAGGAGCAAAGGTATGACACTCGTCCTGGATACGCAGGTCACCGATTCGGAGTGGGCTCAGATCGTCGACCGCATTTCACGGCGCCGATTCTTCGGTGGCGCAGCCGGTGTGGCTGCAGCACTGGCGCTGAGTGCGTGTGGAACTTCCGATGCCGAGTCGGACTCGGCCAGTGACACTCTCCCGTACACGTGGGGCGAGTTCAGCGGCGACGTTCCGCGCGACCCCAAGCGCGTTGTGGTGCTGGACGGCCGCGTCGACCTCGAATTCGCGATGATGATGGACTACCCGATCGTCGGTTCGGGGAACTTCTGGTTCCCCGATGCCAAGGCAGGATTCCAGTTTCCCGGCCGTACCATCGAGGACGCGAGCTTCGTCAACGTAGCCGGCGATTTCTCCACCAATTTCGAGGCTCTGCTCGCTCTCGAACCCGATCTGATCGTGATCACTGCGATCGGCTACACGAGTGACTGGTACGGCACCGAGCGCTTGTCTTCGATCGCGCCACTGTTGGTGGTCGGCGACGACGTCGAACCGATCGCCGGACACCCGGTCGACTGGCGAGGTGCGCTGATGGCGCAGGCGAGCCAACTCGACCGTGTGGCAATCGCCGAGGCTTCCATCGCGGAGTACGACGACAAGCTCGCGAGACTGCGACCCATGTTGCAGGAGAAGCTGGGCGGAAAGAAGATCGTGTTGGGCGTTCAGACGCCGACCGGATTCCTTGTGCATCAGCGGAATCTGCGGATCAGTGTTGCAATCGATGCCGGCCTGGACGTGCTTTTCCGTGACGACGACAATGCAGAGAACTCGTTCGAGTTGTCGTTCGAGCAACTCGACACCTTGGCTCCGGCGGATGTGATCATCGCCCAAGCTCGCGATCAGGAAGCGCTCGACGCGATCAAGTCGCAGCCGACGTGGCAGCGGTTGCCTGCAGTTCAAGCGGGCAACGTGTTGACCAGCGACGCGCGATACAACCAAGGATTTGCGCTCACCGCGGCCATCTTCCTCGACGTTCTCGAGGAAGCGGCCGGGCGAATCACTGCTGGGCAGTAATTCAGGCGACGTTGCGGGCTTGGTCGAGTAGTTGTGCAACCTGCTCGAACCAGGCGCCGTAATTGGCGTAGGTGTTGGGACGCTTGTCGTCGAAGTCGATCACCTGGTTCGCGGTCACCGCGGGCAGCTTGACGAACACGGGTGATACTGCGAATGCTTCTGCCGACTTCGCGAACTGGAACACGATGTCCGCCGGGTAATCCGGGACCTGCTCCCAGCTGAGGTCGGCCCAGCCTTTGTCGCCTCCCGGTCCGGTGAACTTCACACCGAGTTCTTTCAGATAACCGAACTGGGCGAGCGCCGTTGTGCCTGCGTACAACTCGGAGCTGTCACCGTTCAGGGCGAGGACTTCGATGTCGTCGACCTTGCCCGCGGCAGTTCGGATGCGCTCTGCACCGGATTCGAATGCTTCCTTGCCCTCGCGTGCTGCGGCTGTGTCGGTGTTCCCGCCGAGAGCTTCGGCGAGTGCGGCGTATTCGCTCAACACGTCCGGTGTCGAGGCTCCGGAGAACTTGACGCCGACAAACGGTGCAACATTGTTGACGGTGTTGCCCATCGGCTCGTCCCACCAAGTCCATCGCGTCGGGTCGTCGCTGTTGCCGTACCCGATGACGAGGTCGGGGTCCAGTGCCGCAAGTGCTTCCGCGCTGAGTTCGCCTTCACGGCCGACGACCGTCATGGTCGACTCGTCGGCATGATCGGTGACGTCGGGATTGCCGACGCCGTAACCGAAGATGCCGACCGGCCGAATACCGTAGTCCCACAGCGCAGCAGCGGAATACGCGTCGACGACGATCCGCTCCGGGGCGTGATCGAGGGTGATCGTGTTTCCGTATCCCGTTGTGTAACTCCAGGACTGGTCGGCGGACCTGGTCTCGGTAGAAGGTGATGCGTCGCTACTTCCGCAACCGGTGAGCAGGAGTGCGGCGACGGCGGGTAGTGCGGCGAATCCGGCGAACCGGCGGGTGAGTTTCATGAAAACCTTCCGAACATGGCGAACTAAGCTAGGTAAGCCTAACCTGATGTTCCGTTCGGGTGTTCTCCGGGTCAGGCGCCCTGCCACATCTGAAGCCATTCGCTCCAGGATGGGGGAGTGATCGACGGTTGAGGTGTTCCGCCACGAAGTCCGTCGAGCATGAAATCGAGATAACGCGTGTGTATTTCGGTGGCTCGATCGCCCTCGATCGGCAGAGTCGGCCGCAGATGCACTGTCATGAGCATGACGTCTGCAGCAGTGAAGCCGGGCGGGACTTCGCGAGTGTCGACGCAGACGTCGACCATGGATTGCAAGGCGGCCTCCAATTCTTCGGCGGCACGAGTGACTTCGGCGTGTTCAGGCAACCTGCCGCCGAGGACCGGAATGAGCGGTCCCACCGATTCGGTGAGATATCGCAAGAAGAACGTCTTCAATACGGCTTCATCGGTTTTCGCGGTGCTCACGCACTCTCGGGCAAGGGTGGCGAGGTGATCGATCGCCCAGACGCGCAGGGATTGCGCCAGTTCCTCCTTGCCTCGGTATCGGCGATAGATGCTGCCGACGCCCACTCCGGCCCGTGCGGCAATCGCCGATACCGGTGCATTCCAACCCTGTTCGGCAAAAATCTCGCGCGCTGCTCGCAGCACGGTGACGTCGTTGTCTGCGGCTTCTCGGGCGCGTCCGGGGAGGCTCGCATTCTCTTTCGCCATTCCCACAGGCTAGCAATGCATGGTTTACTCAATCGGAACGGAGTGTTCCGTTCCGATTCGATTCATGATTGGAGGAAGGTGTCGATGACGACCTTGGCAGAGGCGCCCACGCGATCCGGGAGCCGGATGATCGCAGCCCTGGCTGGAGCGGTACTCGTCTACTCGCTCATGCAGACGATGCTGGTACCGGCGTTGCCGGTGTTGGGTGAGCATTTCGACACGTCCGTGGCGGTGACCGGGTGGATTCTTACGTCCTATCTGTTGGCGGCCGCGGTGATGGCTCCGATCGTCGGGGCAATGGGTGACCGGTTCGGCGACAAGCGAGTTCTGGTGATCGTTCTGATCATCTTTGCCCTCGCCACATTCGCCGCCGCGGCAGCGCCGAACATCGGGGTGCTGCTCGTCGTTCGGGCCGTCCAGGGAGTGAGTATGGCGAGCTTCCCGCTCGCGATGGCAGTGCTGCGGAGAACGGTACTGGGCGCCGAGTTGTCTTCGGGGATAGGTTGGCTCGCTGGGACTTTGGGAATCGGTGCCGGAAGTGCACTGGTGATCGGCGGTGTCATTCTCGAGTATCTCAGTTGGCAGTGGTTGTTCGTGATCACCGGGATCTTGATCGTGCTCGCATTGGTCGCGGTGGTGGCCGTGGTTCCGGGTTCGCATCGCCGGCCGGGTATGCCGACGGACTGGGCCGGTGCCGGAGCACTGGCGTTCGGGTTGGTGAGCCTGCTCCTGGCGATCACCAAAGCCTCCGACTGGGGAGTTCTGTCGCTCGGATTCTGGGGTCTGGTTGTGATCGCGTTAGTTTCGTTCGCGACACTGATTGCCGTCGATTCCCGCCACGACGCGCCGATTGTCGACATGCGAGTCTTTCGGGACAAGCCGATGATGATCACCAGCGCACTCACTCTGGTGTTCGGATTCGTGCCGTACATCTTCTACCTCTGCCTGCCGCGGATCCTCCAGGCGCCGGACACGTCCACGTACGGAAGCGGATTCACTGTCGTGCAGACCGGGTTGGCGCTCTTGCCTGCCGCTGTACTGGTCTTTCTCGGCGGGCGTTTGACGCCGGCTCTGGCGCGGCGATACGGGCCGCGAGTACCGGCGGTGACAGCGCTGGCACTCATGGCGACGGGCGCGATCGGACTCGCAATCTGGCCGAGTTCGGTGGTTGCGATCGTGCTGTTCTTCTCCCTCGTCGGGTTGGGGAACGGCGTGGGGTTCGCGGTCTGTGCTCTGTTGGTTGCTTCGATCGTCCCGCCATCGGAGATGGCAGCGGCCAGTGGTGTCAACAGCGTGATCAGGACCGTGGGATCGGCGGTGGGTGCGCCGGTGACCACAGCAGTCCTGGCGATCGGTATTTCCGGTGATTCGTTCGGGGCGGCGTTCGTGATGGGCGCAGTCATCAGTGTTGTCGCGTGTCTGCCGGCGTTTGCACTTCCGGTGACGAGGGCTGCACAAACGGCTTGAGTTATTGTAGGCTCCCCTAATCGAGACAGTGTGTAACTAAAGCAGGGAGAGAAGGATGCGGCAGCAGTGGGGCGCACTGGACGAGTTCGCAGCACTCAACGCGCTCACACTTGGGGTCAAGCCCGATACGGTCTTTGCCACCCTGCAATCACAGGCGGCGAAGGAGATCTTGCAGAGCGAGGGCATAGAGGTCATCGACAAACCGACGTTCTTCGAGTCACCCGACGTCGAACAGATCGCAGCAGTCGATCCTGACAGAATCCTGCTCAGTGACGTCGGCTCGCTGACGTCGATCACGGCTCAGGCCAACGAGATTGCCCCGACGACGGTGCTCGCCTATGCGGCGCCGTGGCGCGAAGTTCTGAATACCGCGGCGACTGCACTGGGTCGAGAGTCCGAAGCTCGCGAAATCGTGTCGAGGCTCGAGACCAAATTTGCCGAAGTATCCGGAACGGTCGAGGCGCAACCGCAGACGTTGTCCGTGCTGGTGGGATTCTCCGGCGGCATCTACACCGTCATTCCACAGTCGCCGATGTCCTCGATCATCGAGGAAGCCGGTTTCAGGCGTCCACAAGCCGAACTCGACGCGAAGATCGGACCGAACACAGGTGTTGCCACGTCTTCGGTGTGGGGCGAGGAGGTCGGGCAGCACGCGGCGGACGCGATGGTCGTGACCTCGGGAAACATCTACGACGGCGCACTGGTACACGCAAATCCGTTGTTCAACGAGATCCCTGCGGTGCAGGCCGGGCGCGCGGCAGACGTCAGCGGCGAACTCTGGTTCGGCAGTTATCCCTTCGCGGTCTACTGGATCCTCGAAGACCTCGAGGCACTTGCCGATCGCACACTCACCGGCGCGGAGCTCCAAGGACGCATCGCATCCGACGCCGACGCAGTTACCCGATGGAAGGCGTTCTCGAAATGACGACGACACAGGCCACGAAAGCAGACATTTCATCTGAAGAGGCCGACGTATCACAAGGAGCGGCGGCCGAAGCCTCGCAAGCCAAAGCTGAAGCGGCGGAGCACAAGAGCGCGCTTCGCGAACTCCTTGCTCCAGTGCGCACGCGGACCACCATCGCGATGGTGATGCAGGTGATCGCCGCGGTCGCCGCCATCGTGCCGTACGTGGCCATCGCCGAACTGGGTAAGACGCTGATCGTGGGCGGTGACGTCGACTCGTCCCGTGTCTGGACGATCGTGTGGGTGGTCGTCTTCGGTCTGGGTATGCGTGCGTTCTTCGGAGGCGGTGCGTTGATCGTGACGCACTTCGCCGATGTGAATCTGCAGGCGGTGCTGCGGCGTCGAATCGCAGCGACTCTCGGTCGACTTCCCTTGGGCTGGTTCACCTCCCACTCGTCCGGAACCGTGCGCAAAGCCGCGCAGAACGACATCTCCGATCTCCACTACCTGGTTGCGCACAGCGCCGTCGAGACCACCGGAGCCATCGCAGTGCCGCTCGTCGGACTCGGCTACGTGATCTCGATCGACTGGCGTCTGGGATTGGTCGCGATTGCCACGCTCCCGATCTACATGATCGCCTACGCGATGATGACCAAGGACATGGCCGTCAAGATGAGCCGGATGAATGAGGGCATCGCGGCCATCAGCAACACCATCGTCGAGTTCGTCACCGGTATCGCAGTGGTCAAGACCTTCGGTCAGGACAAGCAGTCACACTCCCGGTACCGCGACGCCGCCAAGGCATTTGCACTCTCGTACGAGGGCTGGGTTCGCCCGATGCTCCGGACCGAGGCGCTGGCCTCGATTGCATTGAGCGCACCGGTAGTGCTGGTGGTCAACCTTGGCCTCGGCTCGTGGTTCGTCCACTCCGGATGGGTGTCACCCATCGATGTGCTGACCAGTTCTCTTGTCGCGATGGTGATTCCGGTGTCGGTGACGACCATCGGTTTCGGTATGCAGGCTCGCCGAGAGGCAGCCGCCGCTGCGGCGCGACTGATTGCGCTGTTCTCGACCGAGGCGCTGCCGGAAACCGATCATCCGAAAAGTCCCGTGGGGAACGAAGTTCGATTCTCCGGAGTTTCTTTCGCCTACGACGACGGCGCCGACGTTCTGACCGACATCGATCTGACGCTGCCGGAGGGCACGGTGACGGCGTTGGTCGGACCTTCGGGTTCGGGTAAGTCGACGCTGGCAACGCTGGTTCCGAGGTTCCACGACGTACGTGCCGGATCCGTGGCCATCGGTGGTGCCGACGTCAGGGACGTGGCGACCGACGAGCTGTACCGCCACGTCGGATTCGTTCTGCAGGACGTGCAGCTGGTCGAAGCGACCGTGCTCGACAACATTCGGCTTGCCCGACCGCAGGCGACTTCGGCCGAGGTGAAGGCCGCTGCCGCAGCCGCGCAGATCGACACCCGAATCGAAGCGCTCCCGAGAGGCTACGACTCCGTAGTCGGGGTCGACGCCAGATTCTCGGGTGGTGAAGCCCAAAGAGTCTCCATAGCGCGTGCGATTCTCGCGGACACTCCTGTTCTCGTGCTCGACGAAGCAACCGCTTTCGCCGATCCGGAGTCCGAAGCCGATATCCAGGAGGCGTTGTCGCGCTTGACGGTCGGCCGCACCGTGCTGGTGATCGCGCACCGGTTGGCATCGATCGTGAGCGCCGATCAGATCGTGGTCCTCGACGCCGGACGGATCGTGGAGAAGGGCACGCACGATCAGCTTGTGGCGAGTGGTTCAACCTATGCCCGGATGTGGGCGAGTCACAGTCGGGCCGACTCGATTGAACACAGTCGGGCCGACAGCATCGCTGGTATGTCTGACGCAGCAGGAAAGGCCAACTCATGATTCGCGACCTCTTCCGGATACTCGGCCCGCAGAATCAGGGCCGTTATCGCGAGTTCCTGGTGTGGGCAGTGTTGTACGGCGTGATGCAAGGTTTGGCAGTGGCGCTACTGGTCCCGGCGGTGCAGGCACTGTTCGATCAGGACTGGGGCAGTTTCCTTCGGTGGCTCGCAGCTATGGCCGTGTGCGCTGGGATCAGTTCGATTGCGCATTACCTGCAGGCGATGAAGGGATTCGAGTCGGCCCTCACGCTGCTGAGGACTATGCATCTGCGCCTGGGAGATCATCTCGTCACTCTGCCGCTCGGCTGGTTCGGTGCCGGCCGACTCGGCCAGGTATCGCAGGTTGCCAGCAAGGGCACCATCTCGGTGATGGGGGCGGCTGCGCACCTGATGACACCGATCATCTCCGGAATTGCCAGCCCGGCAACCATTGTCGTGTGCATGCTGTTCTTCGACTGGCGGCTCGGGTTGGCGCTGGTGGTCAGCGTTCCGATTCTGTTCGCGGCAGCTGGATTTGCCTCGACGATGACTGCCAAGGCCGACGATCGGGCACATGCCGCAGCCGTCGAATCGAACAATCGAGTGCTCGAATACGCTCGTTGCCAACCGGTCCTGCGTGCTTTCGGACGCACACACGGGGTGTACGAACCGCTCGACGACGCGATCGAAGCGCAACACACTGCGGGTCGTTCACAACTGTGGTTCGTGGTGATCGGGTCCGTGGTCAACGGGATCGCCCTGCAATTCGTCTTCTCTGCCGTGATCATCCTGGGTGCATTCCTCGCGCTCGGCGGCGACATCGACCCTGTCACGTTGATCGCGCTACTCGGCCTGACCGCACGGTTCATCCAACCGCTGGGTGAGATCGGCGAGTTCGGCGGTGCAATCAGAATGGCACGCAACGAAATCCGTCGGATGTCCGAGATCCTCGAAGTGGAACCACTGGTAGAACCCGATACCAGCGGGCAGCCGACGGGGGAGACGGCCGTGCAGTTCGACGCCGTCGACTTCGGCTACGCGGACGGTGGGCAGGTGCTGCGGGACATCTCCTTCGAGGTGCCGCGGAAGTCGCTGGCGGCGTTGGTCGGTCCGTCAGGGTCTGGCAAAACCACCGTCACCCGGCTGATCTCGCGCTTCTACGACGTCGACTCGGGGGTGGTACGTGTCGGCGGCGTCGATGTGCGGGACCTCACGAGTGCCGATCTGATGTCGCAACTGTCCTTGGTTTTCCAGGACGTGTACCTCTTCGACGACACGTTGATCGCGAACATCCGCCTCGGTCGCCCCGAAGCCACGGACGAGGAGGTCTTCGACGTGGCTCGGATCGCGGGCGTCGCGGAAATCGTCGAGCGACTTCCGCGGGGTTGGGACACCCGCGTCGGTGAGGGTGGGACGGCACTGTCCGGTGGAGAGCGGCAGCGGGTCTCCATTGCGCGCGCACTCCTCAAACGCGCACCTATCGTTCTGCTCGACGAGGCGACGGCCGCGCTCGATCCCGAGAACGAGGCCCATGTACAGCGTGCGATGCAGGAACTCGCCAGTGAAAGCACACTGCTCGTGATCGCGCACAAGCTGTCGACCGTCGTGGCCGCAGACCAGATCATCGTGCTCGGTGACGACGGGTCGATCGTCGAAGTGGGAACCCACGAAGTTCTGCTCGCAGCCGGTGGGAACTACGCCGCGTTCTGGAACCAGCGCCACCGTGCGTCGGGATGGCGGTTGGTAGCGGGCTGAGCAGGTGGCAGGCTGAGCAGAATGCAAACCGGAAAGAAGACGGGGCGGCCGCCGACGTTGTCGACAGTGGACATCGTCGAGGCCGCCCTGGCTGGTGATCTGAGTGAATTGACCATGCCGAGTGTGGCAAAACGTCTGGGCGTCAGCCATTCTGCACTTTATCGCTACTTCGCGGACCGTGAAGCGCTGCTGCGGGCTTGTGCGGATCACGTTGTGCGTCAGACTGTATGGCCGGACACGGATCGTCCGTGGCGTGAGTTTCTGACGGATTTGTGCGACGTTCTGTGGTCCTCGTTCGAGCGCTATCCAGGTCTAGCCCAGGTCGGTCTCGCAGTTCCGGGCACGCCACCGGCGATAATCGAGATCGTGGAGAAACTGGTCGGTTCGTTGACTGCGCAGGGTTTCACACCACATGACGCGGTCCTGGCCGTGGACTTCATCTCCGAGGTGACCATGACGCAGTTCGCAATGATGGCGGCGATGGACAAGACCGTGAGCTCCGCGGATTCGCGTTCTGCGCGCCAGGCGTATCAGGAGAGTTGGAATGCGTCGGAGTCGTTGGTCGAGGGGATCGGCGACGAATCAACGTGGCACGGGCGAGGTTGGTTGGACGAGAAGATCACGATCATGCTCGACGGCCTGGAAAAGCGTGTTATCGGCTGACATTTCTACTAGCTTTGAGAGTAATGCCCGTTTCGGCGTGATACAGGCTAATGTGCACACATAGGACGGGTGGTTGCTGCACCGGGAGGCGGGGATCATGGATCTCGAAGCGATTGTTCTCATCCAAAGACTCAAGTACCGATACGCACGCGCCTTGGACACCAAATCGTGGGTCGAATTCGCCGACACTCTGACCGTCGACGCCACCGCGATCTACGGAGAACAACTCAGTTTCGATTCCCGAGATTCGTTCGTCTCCTTCCTCGAGAACACCCTCGGATCACACGTCATCACTGAACATCAGTGCGGGCAACCCGAGATCGACGTCGACGGAGACACCGCAACCGGGATCTGGTGCCTCGCGGACACTGTGGTGATCCCCGAAGACGGCATGCTTCTTCGCGGATCGGCCTTCTATCACGACAGATACACCCGCTGCAGCGACGGTGAATGGCGAATCTCCCACACGAGCTACGAGCGGACCTGGGAATCGGTGGTGGCGCTCGCCGACATGCCGAGTTTCCGATTGACGTCCAACAAGTGGGCGCTGCTGCAGCAACCGTCGTTCGGCGACTCGGTAGTTCGCAACGTCTCCTGAGGCCGCCCGCGATTAGAGTCGGCTCATGGTTGATGCAGATTTTTCGCTGCCTGACGTACGGACGTGGATTCGCGGTATCCCCGCACTGACCGGAACTCCGCCGCCCGCGCCTGAACATTTTCCGGAAAAGCCGGGAGAGTTGTTCCTCGACTGGCTCCGTGCGGCCGTGGCCTTCGGCGTCGTCGAGCCACACGTATGTGCGCTCGCGACCGTCGACAGTGACGGTATGCCCGATTCCCGCTTCCTCATCCTCAAGGACGTGACCGAGGGTGGGTTCTGGTTTTCGGGTTCAGCTGCTTCGCCGAAAGGCATTGAGCTGAAAGAAAATCCGCGAGCATCGCTCGCCTTCTACTGGCGTGAGACGGGCCAGCAGGTCCGGATTCGCGGGTTGGTTCGCGAGGGCGACGACGCACTTCGAAGCCGAGACTTCGTCGAACGCTCCGTCACTGCGAGAGCGGTGGCGACCGCAAGTAAGCAGAGCGAGGTGCTCGAAGACTTAGGGGCGTACGACGCCGCAGTGGCCGCTGCGGAAGCAAGAATCAGTGACGACCCAGGGTTCGTGTCGGAGGACTGGCGTGCGTGGTGCCTCGAGCCGGAGTCTGTCGAGTTCTGGCAGGCAGACTCCGGGCGTCGGCATCAGCGATGGTTGTACCGGCGCGGCTCGGACCGAGCATGGACACGAGCAGTGCTGTGGCCCTGAACAGCTGGGTCGAGCTCAGCTGGCGCTGATCTCCGGCGATACGAGGTTGACGACGATCGACTGTCCACCGAGCTTGGCGTGGATTTCGGGATGTTCGAACCCCGAGGACAACAGGTAGCTGCCGAGCATCGTGAGCAACTCGTCCAGATCCATCGTGGGATCGGAGGAATGCGTGCTCGAGGGTGAGGCCTGATTCGCGATGAGTTCGGTGTGGGTGAGTCGACCGGCCACTCGAACGGCGGCTACACCCATCGCGTCGCGCCGTACGACGGTGCGACTCCGAGTCTCGAGTGTCCTCGATGATTCGCGTGTTGAAGCTGGCACTGAAAGGTCCTCTCCGCTGCTGTGTGCGGCCGTGGTTCGGGTAGGAAGCGGAAACGTGAATGCATCCGATTGCTTGGGTGCGGTCGACAGAAAATCCGCTGTGGCGGTGGCACTGCTGGAACCGTTGCTCGTGGAAAGGTTGCTCGCAGAACCGTTACCCGTGGGAAGGTTGCTCGCAGAACCATTACTCGCGGAACTACTGGCTCTCGATCCGTTGCCGGAACCGTTGGGGCCCGTTATTCCGTGAGAATTCTTGTCTTCCATTGTTCGCTCCTGATGCCCGTAAACAGACCGCTGGTTTGCTTAATCGACGCAAACATACCAGGAGTCTGTTTACTGTTACACCCCTTGTGGAGTTCGGCGTTGAATGCGCAGCCACATCGCGAAGCCCCACAGAACGAAGAATGCATAGACCAGATAGAGGATCGCCGACGGGTAGTACCCGGCCCGGAATAGAAGGGGAACGCCGACAGCGTCGACGCCGATCCAGATGAGCCAGAACTCGGTCCAGCCGCGTGCCATCCCGTACGTCGCGAGGATCGAGCCGGTGAAGATCCAGGCCTCCGCCCACGCTCCGTACGAGCCGAGAAGGTCAAAGATCCAGGCGAAAGCGATTGTGCCGCTTGCCATGACGGCGATCATGGCGACTCGCTCGCGAGTTGTCGCCCAGTGGGGCAAGACTGCGCGACCGGAGTCACGTGCCCCACGTCGCCACTGGGTCCACCCGTAGACGCTGACGGTGATGAACAACAACTGACGGCCGGCCTGGCCGTAGAGATTGAGCTCTTGCGGCGTGTGGAAAAGTGCGCCCATGAAGACCGTGAACAACAAGGCATTTCCGGCTATACCGACAGGCCACGCCCATACCGAGCGTCGCGCGCCCGCGATCGCGGAGCCTATTCCGAACGCGTTTCCGATGATCTCTCGCCAGAGAATCGTGGCGCTGCCGATGTGCAGTTCAGCGTCGAACAGCGCCTCGATCAGGCTCATCAGTCCGCAGCAGCGACGAGGGGTTCGAGCGTCAGATCCGGGAGTTCCTTCTGGATGTACTGCAGGCGCCACTTGTCACTGACAAGGGCGAGCAGGACACCGTCGGATCGGGTGAAGACCTCCACACCGCGCTGACGGTTCAGTTCGACCTCGGACGCGGCGTCGGTACGGCGGGCCAATGCGTAGCCGAGTGGTTCCATCTTGGCCTCGACGTTGAACTCGGCCTTCATGCGCGCTGCGACGACCTCGAACTGCATCGGGCCGACAGCAGCCATGACGGGGGAGGCGTCGCCGCGGATGTCGTTGCGGAGAATCTGGACGACGCCCTCGGAATCGAGTTGATCGACTGCACGGCGGAACTGCTTGTACTTGCCGGCGCTTTCGGCGCGCAGGATCGAGAAGTGTTCCGGCGCGAACGACGGGATCGGCGGGAACTCCACCTTCTTCTCGGTGTACAGCGTGTGGCCGGGTGCGAGTGCGGTGGCGTTGACGAGGCCGACGACGTCGCCGGGGAACGCGGATTCGACGGTGGAACGTTCACGGCCGAATACCGTCTGCGCGTACTTGGTCGTGAAGGGCTTGCCGGTTTGAGCATGTGTGACAACCATGCCGCGCTCGAACACGCCGGAGACGATGCGCATGAACGCCAGACGGTCACGGTGCGCGGTGTCCATACCGGCCTGCACCTTGAAGACGACCGCGCTGAACGGATCGGTGACCTCGCGCGGCTTGCCGCTGAGGTCTTCGCGGCCCCGCGGCGGCGGCGCCAATTCGACGAGAGTGTCGAGGATCTGGCGGACACCGAAGTTGAGCATCGCGGACGCGAAGATCACCGGGGACGTCTGACCGGCGAGGAACATCTCCTGATCGTGGTCCTGGCCGGTAGCGGAGAGCAGTTCACTCTCCTCGGCCGCGGTCTCCCACTCGGAGCCTTCCTTGGCGAGCGCCGCGTCGGCGTCCATGACCTCTTCGGGGGCGATCTTCGCGCCGCCTGCGGTACGGGTGAAGCGGACGTACTCGCGAGCCTCACCGTCTTCGCCGCGCCGCAACAGTCCTCGGAAGTCGCCGGCGATGCCGACGGGCCAGTACAGGGGAGTGGGCGTGAGGCCGATGCGTTCGCTGATCTCGTCGAGCAGTTCGAGAGGAGTCTGGCCGGGACGGTCCCACTTGTTGATGACCGTGATGACCGGAATGCCGCGGTGACGGCACACCTGGAACAACTTGAGCGTCTGCGGTTCGAGGCCCTTGGCAGCGTCGATGAGCATGACGGCTGCGTCGACGGCGGTCAGGACGCGGTACGTGTCCTCGGAGAAGTCGGAGTGACCGGGGGTGTCGACGAGGTTGATGACGTTGATCTGCTCGTCCGGGGTCTCGGACGAGTGGTAGTTGAACTGCAGTGCGGTGGAACTGACGGAAATGCCGCGGGCCTTCTCCATCTCCATCCAGTCCGAGACCGTCGACTTGCGGCCGGCCTTGCCGTGGACGGCACCAGCCTCGGAGATCTTCTTCGCGTGCAGTGCCAGCGCTTCGGTGAGTGTCGACTTACCGGCGTCAGGATGCGAGATGACGGCGAAGGTGCGGCGACGCTCCGCCTCGGCGGACAAGCCCTTGGTCGTCGTCGTGACCGCGACCGACCCGCCCTCGGTTGAATCGGGGCCTTCGGTGTCGGACTGGACAGTCGAGTCGGAAGGGACGGTCGAGTCGGACGGGGTAGTCAACGAAGAACCTCTCGAAGTGGGCGTCGGTGCCGGCGACGTGCCGGTGCGCGGACAGGTGGAGAGTGCGGCAGCACAACAGAGAAAGGATACTCGCAGACCACGAGGCAGTAGCCACTGCGGCGTAACACTCGGCGAACGATCGCTGATTATCAATGTATGTGTGTGTTCGAACACACAGCCATTTGTGTCCTGCGAAGAGTTGCACTGAATCGAAGAGTGACACTGACCGAGGAGTTGCGTTGAGCAAGTTCACCGAAGAGATGTACGCGACCGCCGCAGTCACCGACCGCGGCCTGGTGACGGGAGAGCCCGACAACGCTTTCCGTCAGACCTGGGGCGACATCCACCAGGAAGCTCGGCGCATGGCCGGTGGCCTGGCCGAGGTCGGCATCGATCGCGGCGTCGCGATCGGCATTCTCGCCGGACAGCCCGTCGACATCGCGCCTGCCTGCCAGGCGACGTGGATGCGCGGTGCGTCGGTGACGATGCTGCATCAGCCGACCCCCCGAACGGATCTGGGCGTCTGGGCTCAGGACACCGAGACGGTGATCGACATGATCTCCGCAAAAGCCGTCATTCTGGGTGCACCATTCGACGCGGCCAGGCCGCTCCTCGAAGAGCGTGGCATCACCGTCGTGACGGTGGACGAGCTTCGTGGCGGAACGTCGATCGATCCCGTGGAGACGGCCGAATCGGATATCGCACTCCAACAGTTGACGTCAGGTTCCACCGGTTCGCCCAAGGCCGTGCAGATCACGCACGAGAACTTCTACACAAATGCGTACGCGATGATCAACCGCATCAAGTTCTCCATCGAGGACGACGTGATGGTGAGCTGGCTTCCGCTCTTCCACGACATGGGCATGGTCGGCTTCCTGACGGTTCCGATGCAGGTGGGCGCCGAGGTCATCAGCATCACGCCGATGGATTTCCTGCGCACCCCGGTGCTGTGGGCGGAACTCATGGGCAAGTACGGCGGAACTGTCACCGCCGCACCGAACTTCGCGTACTCGCTCTTGGCTCGTCGACTCGCACAGGCAGAAGACGGGGCAGTCGACCTCTCCAGCGTCCGATACATGTGGAACGGCGCCGAACCGGTGGATCCCGACACGATGGATGCCCTCGCCGAGGCCGGTGCGCGTTTCGGTTTGAACCCGACCGCGCTCGCTCCCGTGTACGGAATGGCGGAAACCACGCTCGCCGTGTCGATTCCGGATCCCGATCAAGGTCAGGTCCTCGACTACGTCGATCCCGACTTCCTCGAGTCGATGTCTCGGGCGGTGCCGTCCAATCGCCCCAACGCTCGTGCCCTCGCCACACTCGGAAAGATGGTGCCTGACCTCGAGGGACGCATCGTCGACCGCGACGGCCAGGTACTTCCGGCCCGCGGCGTCGGAATCATCGAGGTTCGCGGCAAGGCAGTGACCCCCGGTTACGTCACGGTGGAAGGTCACAAGCCGGCGCAGGACTCCGACGGTTGGCTCGACACCGGTGACGTCGGGTACTTCACCGAAGAAGGACTGGTCGTGGTGTGCGGGCGAGTCAAGGACGTCATCATCATGGGCGGCCGGAACGTGTACCCCACAGACATCGAACGGGCGGCCGGAAGCGTTGCCGGTGTGCGCCCGGGAAATGCCGTCGCAATCCGTCTCGATGCCGGCCAGAAGCGTGAGAGCTTTGCGGTCGCCGTCGAGACCAACGCTTTCGAAGATCCGGAAGAGGTCAAGCGCATCGAGCGCGAAGTGGTCCACGCCGTGGTTGCCGACGTCGGTGTCCGACCTCGCGCCGTTGCGGTTCTGGGCCCCGGCAGTATTCCGAAGACGTCGTCGGGAAAGCTCCGCCGCGCCAATTCGGCTGCCCTGCTGGGTAACTGACTGTCAGTGCAAGCGGTTCTGTGCGGCTTCGAGCCCGAGTTCGAGCAGTAGCTCCACTGCATCCGCAGCTTCTTCGCACACGAGATCGAGTTCTTTTCGCTCCGTGGACGAGAACGGCTTGAGAACGTAGTCCGCCGGGTCCATTCGGCCCGGCGGGCGACCGATCCCGACGCGCGTGCGCAGGTAGTCCTTGGTGGTCAACGAACTCGAAATGGACCGCAGACCGTTGTGTCCGCCTTCGCCGCCGCCGAGTTTGAGTCTGATGGTCCCGAAATCGAGATCCAGTTCGTCGTGGACGACGATGATGTTCGCGGCATCGACCGAGAAGAATCGCGCGAGACCGGCGACCGCGCCACCCGAGAGATTCATGTACGAGCGTGGTTTTCCGAGAATCACACGTCGGCCGGCGAGGCGACCTTCGACGATTTCGGCGCCACTCTTCTTGTGTACGTTGAACTTTCCGCCCATGCGCCCGGCAAGGGTGCCGGCGACCATGAAGCCGACGTTGTGCCGGGTCTTCTCGTACTGCGGGCCGGGATTACCCAGGCCGATGACGAGGGCGGTATCTGTGCTCAACGGACGCTACTTTCTGGCTTGTTTTTCCTGCTACGCACGAACGGCGCGTCACTCCGAATCGGAATGACGCGCCGCGCGCAGTGAGTTCTGTTGGAACCGAGAGGATCAGGCCTCTTCTGCAGCCTCGTCGGCGGCGGGAGCTTCTGCGCCCTCTTCGAGGTCAGCCTCGGTCGGTGCAGCAACGACGTTGACGATCAGGGTGTCGGCGTCAGCCTGCAGGACGGAGCCGGCGGGCAGTTCGAGCTGGCTTGCCAGGATCTGGGTGCCGATTTCGAGGCCCTCGACCGAGACCTCGATCTGCTCGGGGATGTGGAGGGCGTCTGCCTCGATGGAGATGGTCGATGCATCCTGCGCGACCATGGTGCCTGCAGCAGCGTCACCGACGACTACGACGTGAACGTCGATGGTGACCTTCTCGCCCTTCTTGATGACGAGGAGGTCAGCGTGCTCGATGTAGCTGCGGATGGGGTGCACGACGACCGACTTGGTCAGTGCAACCTGCTCCGTGCCCTCGATGTCGAGGGTGAGGATGGCGTTGGTGCCCTGTGCGCGGAGGATGCGAGCGAAGTCGCGAGCCGGCACGTTGAGGTGGCGGGGATCTTCGCCGTGGCCGTACAGAACCGTGGGGACCTGGCCGTCGCGACGTGCGCGGCGAGCTGCGCCCTTGCCGAATTCGGTGCGGACGACGGCGACGAGGTTGTTTTCTTCAGACATGATGAAACGGCTCCTACAACTCACGGGGTTCGTGCTCGGTTTACTGACGTGTGGTTTTGCCTGCGGCAAGGCGGACAGGCGCGCACACGGCCAGGAGCGAAACGCTCGAGCTGAGCCGTAGCCGCGTCGATCACGGTAAACCTGCAACGTGTGGAACTGCTGCGATTCACCCTCGCCGAGACAACTTTGGATACGTTACCGGAGTTTGCTCCCCGCCGCTAATCGCAGGTGGTGGGGACCTGGCCGTGTGGACGTGGTTCGCGTCACATCGAAGGCGGTAGCCTGACGGAGTGACCACCGTGGGGAGCGCTCCCGAAGGCAGTCGGCTCGGTGCCGTCGTGCCGGGTACCGACCTGTCGCAGCATGCGCGCCTTCTGAGCCGGGTGCACGACGCAGTTCTCTCGGGGCAGGAACCACCGGCGCAGCCGCGGACCGTCGTGGCGCGATCGTGGTCGCGGGTGGCTGCGGGTGGGCTCGCGCCCGATCATTGCGGCGCGTCCGCTGTCGCCGATTTCTCCGAGTTGGAGTCGAGGCGTTCGCGTACCGCGCTGCGCAGCGTTCTGCCCGAACTGCGAACCACGCTCACCGAGGTCGCCGAGGACGCAGGCTTCATCGTGGTCGTTGCCGACGCCGACGGTGTCCTGCTCTGGCGCGAAGGGGCGAAGACCGTCAAACGTGCGGCGGACGCACTCGGGTTTGCCGAAGGCGCGCGCTGGTCGGAGCAGTCGGTGGGTACCAACGCGATCGGTACCGCGCTGATCGAAGATTCTGCGGTGCAACTCTTCTCGGCCGAGCACTATGCGCCGACGCATCACAATTGGTCATGTACCGGCTCGCCTGTGCACGACCCCCGGACAGGCGAGATCCTGGGTGTGGTGGACATCAGCGGGTCCGCAGCCTCGGTGCATCCCACCACTGTCGCGCTGGTTCGCACCGCGGTTCGCCTCGCGGAGGCGACGCTGTGGCGCGAGCATGCAGCTCAGCTCGATCGCCTGCGCTCGCGGGCGGCGCCATTGTTCGCGGCGGGCACGGGTCCGGCATTGGTGGTCGACGAGTTCGGCTGGGTGGCCGGCGCCAGCGGGATTGCCGCGCCTGACCGGGTGGCGGCACCCAGTGCGGGAAAGCCCGTCATCGTGCCAGGTCTTGGGATGTGTCTGCCTGAGCCGCTCGGTGACGGCTGGCTGTTGCGCACCGGCGTCGGCGGGCCGGTGATCGAGCTCGAGCTGTCACTCGGTGCATCGCCGCAGGTGACGGTCCGTGGTGATGCAAACTGGACGCGCGCGCTTTCGCCGCGTCACGCTCAGATCTTGCGTGCGCTGGCAGCCGTGGGATCGGCTGGCGTGGATGCCGCAGGCCTGAGCGAAGTGCTCTTCGGTGATCGCGAGCATGTGGTGGCAGTGCGCGCCGAGGTGTCCAGATTGAGGAAACACCTCGGCGCGGTTCTGCAGACTCAGCCGTACCGCTTTGCCGACGGCGTGCGGGTTGTGGTGACCTAGCGCGCTGCGCTGATTCCGGCACGACGTCCGAAGAAGCTGCCGTCGCCGAGACTGGTTCCGCTGGCGTAACCACCTGCGCAGACACCGGACGTGCAGCGCCCCGCTGCGAATAGTCCGGGGATCGGCGCACCCGAGACGTGCAGAACCTCGGAATCGACGGTTGTCTTCAATCCTCCCAGCGTGAATCCGCCTGTGCGGCCACGTAGATCGATTGCCGCGAACGGGCCGACGATCGGCTTGACCCACTCGGACTTCTTGCCGAGCACCGGGTCGGACCCTTCAGCCGCGTGACGGTTGTAGAGGTCGACGGTCGATTGCAGCGATCCGGCGGGAAGCCCCATCTCGGCTTCGAGTTCCTCGACGGTTTCCGCCACCCAGGTCGGCTGCGCCCGCAACTGCGCACTGGACGATTCGGCATTCATGCCTTCCTCGTACGCAGCTTCGTCGATCACGAGGAATGCCTGGTTGTCCTGCTGGAACAGTGTTGCCTGTCCGATGCGGCCCGGGTAGGTGTCTTCGGGGATGTATCGCTGACCACGGCCGTTGACAAGAATGCCGCGCACCATCAACTGTGGGTCGCAGAAGAACGCGACCTCGGTGGCGTCCATGTGTGCGGTGTCGGCGCCCAGAGCCTGACCGATCTGGATTGCGCGGCCGTCGTGCGCTTCGATCGAGGCCGCCGGGTGGCCGAAGATACGCGGTGCGTTCGAGCGCACCATCTCGTTGTTGTACGCGAAACTGCCCATCGCAAGCACGACGCCTTTGCGGGCACGAATCGCGACGTCCTTGCCGTAGCGCTTGGCGACAACTCCCACGACCCGATCGCCGTCGACCACCAAAGTCTGGACACGCAGATCGTATTCTGCACGGACACCGAGCTTTTCGGCCGTCTCGACGAGTGGCTTCATCAGCATGTAGCCGCCGCCCTGCTCGCCGGTCTTCTTCTCGCTCATCTGCGGGACGTGTCCGCGGGGCGCGGGATCGACGAGCGCGTTGAACGGTGCGGCGTTTTCGCCGCCTGAGTACATGAGGCCGTCGTCGTACGGCGGTTCCCAGCCGGGCTGACCCCAGAACGATTCCTTGAACGGGACGCCGGCGTCGACGAGCCAGTTGTAGTGATCGACGCTGCCCTCGCAGTACGCGTCGATCTTCGTGTCGTCGGTTCCGGGGCCGAGCGCTGCCTTCATGAACGTCTTCATGTTCTCGACCGAGTCCTCGAACCCGCACGCCTTCTGCAACGGCGTTCCACCGCCCAGGTAGATGAATCCACCAGCCAGTGACGCGGCTCCGCCCCAACCGCCCGTCCGCTCCAGGACGAGCACCTCGGCGCCCGCACGCGCTGCTTCGATCGCAGCGGTGACGCCGGCGATGCCGTATCCCGCGACGACGACGTCGGCCTCGTAGTCCCAGGTGGTGATGTCTGCAGCGGAGATCGGTCTGACGGTCGGGTCGGCCATGCGAAGCGTCCTTTCGGAAGACGAAACTACTGATCGCCACACAGTTGCAGTTTCGACTTCCGCGGATCAGGTGTGGTCCCGGTCAACGGGAGGTTTGTAATCTCCTGACCGCGCCAAGGAATGCGTCCAGGTCCGCTTCGTCGACGAAGTAGTGCGGCGATGCGCGAACCACGGCGTCGAGCCCGCGTGCATCCATGTCGAGGAGCGTGGACCCGCGACCGCTGACGGTGACGGTGATGTTCTGTGCTGCAAGCTGATCCCGCACGAGGTGCTCGGAAAAACCTTCGACGGTGAAGGAAACGATGCCGCTCAGCTGGGTTCCTCGATCGTGGACGTCGACTCCGGGAATCGATGCCAGCCCTTGCCGCAGCGCGACTGCTCTGGATTCGATCTGTGCCCACACCGTGTCGGTGCCGATCGAGAGCAGATAATCGGCGGCGACGCCAAGACCCAGGCGCGCAGCGACACTCGTCTCCCAGAGTTCGAATCGTGTTGCGTCCGGTGCGGGGACGAAGCTGTTCTCGCTCGTCCATTCCGCTCCGTGCAGGTCCATCGCAGCGGGTTCGAGCGCGTCGACGAGTCCGGGGCGGACGTACAGGAATCCGGTTCCGCGTGGCCCGCGGAGCCACTTGCGGCCGGTGGCGCTGAGGGCGTCGATGCCGAGTTCGGTGACGTGGATGGGCAACTGGCCGAAGGACTGGCACGCGTCGAGCAGAACGAGAGAGCCATGGGCTCTGGCCAATTCGACGACCTCGCGGACGGGGTTGATCAGGCCGCCGTTGGTGGGGACGTGGACGACGGAGACGAGGCGAACCCGATCGTCGAGCATGTTCTCGAGTGCGTCGAGGTCGATGCGTCCGTACTGATCGCTCGGGATGATCTCGACGTGGGCGCCGGTCGAACGCGCCCGCCCCAGCGCGGCGATGGCGTTGCTCGCGTATTCGACTCCGCTGATGAGGATTCGATCACCAGGTCCGAGCGAAACCGAGGCGAAGAAGTCGTTCCACGCGCGGGTCGCGCTGTCCGTCAACGCGATATCGGTTGCCTGAGCGCCGATGACCCGGGCCAGCGAATGCGGAACAGCAGCCAGGGCGCCGCTCTGACGAGCAGCTGCGACGTATCCGCCGACGTCGGCTTCACGTCGCAGGTGCTCGATCATCGTGGTCAGCACCGGCTCGGGTGGGAGCGAGGATCCCGCGCTGTCGAGGAACACCTTGTCGAGGCATCCGGGAGTGTCGCGGCGGATCGTGTCGAGATCGAACATGGCACCTTCCGTTCATGTCGGTGTGGTTCAAACTACCTGTGAACGAAGCTGTCCCGATGGAGCGAAGGCTGGGCACGTCCGATGCCGTGGTGATCGGCCTCGGCGCGATGATCGGCGCCGGAGTCTTCGTGGTGTTCGCGCCCGCTGCCGCGGTGGCCGGTACCGGGTTGCTTGTGGGCCTGGCGATTGCAGCGTTCATCGCATTCTGCAACGCGACGTCGTCGGCGCAGCTTGCGGCCAGATACCCCATGTCGGGTGGGACCTACGTCTACGGACGTGAGCAGCTCGGACCATGGTGGGGGTTTGCCGCAGGCTGGTCGTTCGTGATCGGGAAGACCGCGAGTTGCGCGGCAATGGCCCTGACTTTCGCGACGTATGTTGCGCCTACCGCCTGGCGTGTTCCCGTCGCGGTATTGGTGGTGGCGGCGATGGTTGCAGTCAACTACCGCGGAGTGACGCGGACGGCGCACATGGCCAGGGTGATCGTCGCTGTGTCGGCGACAGCACTGTGCGTAGCGCTGCTGGTTGCCGTCGTCGGTCCTGGTGCAGTGCGCGAGCTCCCGGATCTCACGTTCGGGTCGTGGTACGGAATCCTGCAATCGGCGGGGCTGCTGTTCTTCGCCTTCGCCGGCTACGCCAGGATCGCAACGCTGGGGGAGGAAGTGCGCGATCCGCGCCGCACGATTCCGCGGGCGATCCTGATTGCTCTCACCGTCGCCGTCATCCTGTATGCACTGGTAGCGGTGGTGCTGTTGGTGACGATGGGGCCTGATCGGCTGGCGAACTCGGCACGGCCCTTGGCCGATGCAGTGGGCGCGACCGGGTGGAACTGGGCGGTTCCCGTAGTGGTGATCGGTGCCGCGGCGGCATCGGCGGGGGCGCTGCTGGCTCTGATCGCGGGGGTGAGCCGTACGGCGATGGCGATGGCACGCGAGCGTGATCTGCCGGTTGCCCTCTCAGCAGTCCACCCACGGTTCGAGGTACCTCACCATGCGGAACTTGTGGTCGGTGCTGTCGTGATCGTTTTGGTGTCGACAACCGATCTTCGTGGGGTGATCGGCTTTTCGTCGTTCGGAGTGCTGCTCTACTACCTCGTCGCGAACGTGAGTGCGTACAGCCAGCGCGGGGTGGACCGGATGTATCCGAAGTGGCTGCAAGCGGTCGGCGCGGCTGGTTGTGTCGTTCTGGTGGTCACACTTCCGTGGATCGCGGTTGTTTCCGGGGTAGGTGTTGTTCTGGCCGGTTGTGGGTACCGGTGGATACGACTGAAGAAATTCAACGACACGTAACACCACAAAGGGTGCATCTCGGACGTTGGCGTTCTATCGTCGGTAGCGACCGCGAAGACCGCCCGAAGGGGAAGTCGAATGGTGACAGCAGCGTTGACAGCAGCACAGACCACGCAGGTGGATTCGCGTCCTGCGGCCGAGGCCTACGTCGGTGGTGTGTGCTTCAAACAGGGGCCACCCCGCTTGGTAGGAGCTGAGCTCGAGTGGCTGACCAGCCACGTTCCCGGTGGAGAGAGGCCGTCAGCCGCGACTCTGGCAAGGGCACTCGGGCGACATGCACCCACCAGTATCGACCCGGATTCACCGGCGGCACCGCTTCCGCGTGGCAGCCTCGTCACCGTAGAACCTGGCGGACAAATAGAACTCTCCTCAGCGCCGCGCACGTCCGCTCGCGAACTGTGTGACTGCCTCGACGACGACCGTCGTACTCTCGAAACACTCCTCGCGCCGTACTCCATCGAAATCAGTTCGGCGGCGGCCGACGTCGCCCGCCCACCTTCCCGGATTCTCCGGCTGCCGCGTTATTGCGCAATGGAATCCCGCTTCGCCGGGATAGGACCGTACGGCACCTTGATGATGTGCAATACCGCGGCAGTACAGATCAGTGTCGATGCCGGCGGCAGCCCGGAGTCCATCGCCCAGCGTTGGCGGCTCCTCGGGGACATGGGCCCGGCTCTCATCGCAGCGTTTGCGTGTTCTCCACGCTTGCAAGGGGTTCCGAAGGGAGATTGGGCGTCCCAACGCATGCGGACGTGGCTCGAACTCGATTCCTGGCGAACGGTCGCAGTCCCGCAAGTGCAGGACTACGCCGGCTGGGCGCTCGATGTTCCGCTGATGTGTGTGCGAAACGAGGGTGACGATTGGACGGCTCCGCGGGGTGCCACTTTCGGAGACTGGATAGACGGCGCTGTGGATGCCGAGATCGGACGCCGACCCGTCTGGGCAGACTTGGACTATCACCTGTCTACGCTGTTCCCGCCGGTTCGCGCCGTCGGGCATCTGGAGGTTCGCTACATCGATGCGCAGCCGGGAGATCTGTGGCGAGTACCGGTAGCAGCGATCGACGCGTTGCTGTCCGGGCCTGCCGTGATGAGGGAGGCCAGTGATGCTGCAGCATCTACGGCCGGGCGGTGGCGAGACGCGGCGGAGTACGGATTGGACGATGTCGAACTGCGTTCGGCTGCAACCTCTCTGATGTCGCTTGCCGCGTCGTATGCGCCGGAGCCGCAGTTCGTTCGTCTTCTCGATGCCGCAGCCGAACGGTGTTGTCGCGCAATCGTGCCCGGTGAGAGCGACACATGACGGGGGAGATCACCAAGGAAGCGGTCGAAGCCGTACTTCTGCGAGCGCGTGAGCGGTCGACTCTGCTCACCGACTGCGTCGACGATACCGAATTGATCGCTCAGCATTCCCCGTTGATGAGTCCACTCGTGTGGGACCTGGCTCACATCGGCAATCAAGAGGAACTCTGGTTGGTGCGCGACGTCGGTGGCCGCGATCCGGTGCGTAGCGACATAGACGAGCTGTACGACGCTTTCAAGCATTCGAGATCGTCGAGACCCACACTTCCCCTGCTCAACCCGGCCGAGGCGCGCGAATACGTACGTACGGTCCGTGGAAAGGTCTGGGATGTGCTCGAAGCCAGCACGTTCGGTCGCACAGAACTCGACGTGGACGGTTTTGCCTTCGGGATGATCGCGCAGCACGAGCAGCAACACGCCGAGACCATGCTCGCGACCCACCAATTGCGTTCGGGACCCACGGCACTCGTTGCGACTCCCGCTCCGCAAGCGGCCCGCATGCCGGAACTCGACGAGGTCACCATCGCGGCCGGCCCCTTCGTCATGGGGACCGACGACGAACCGTGGGCACTCGACAACGAGCGCACTGCGCATCAGGTCTATCTCACCGACTTCGCGATCGACAGATTCCCGGTCACGAACGGGCAGTTCGTCGAATTCATCGAGGACGGCGGGTATTCCCGACCGGAACTGTGGTCTCGCGACGGTTGGCGGCATCGCGTCGACGCGAAACTTCGTGCACCCCTGTTCTGGGAACACGACAGTTCGGGTTGGTGGCACGAGACTTTCGGCGTCGAGGCTCCGGTTCCGCCGGACAAGCCGGTAGTGCATGTGAGCTACTACGAGGCTGAGGCCTACGCCGGCTGGGCAGGCAAACGGCTTCCCACCGAGGCGGAATGGGAAAAGGCCGCGCGCTGGGATCCGGAATCCGGAAGATCACGACGGTTCCCCTGGGGGGACGTGTCCGCAGACGAGAATCTCGCCAATCTCGGTCAACGCCATCTCGGCCCCGCCGGCGTCGGTTCTTACCCAGCAGGGGCGTCAGCAGCGGGTGTCGAGCAGTTGATCGGCGACGTATGGGAGTGGACGTCTTCGGGTTTCCATCCGTATCCGGGTTTCCGGGCATTCCCGTATCGGGAGTACTCGGAGGTATTCTTCGGCGGCGACTACAAGGTGTTGCGAGGGGGATCGTTCGGGACCGACAGCGTTGCCTGTCGTGGGACGTTCCGTAACTGGGACCATCCGATCAGGCGCCAGATCTTCTCGGGTTTTCGTTGCGCCAGAACGATTTCGGGTAGACCCTGACATGTGTCGGCACCTCGGGTATCTCGGGCCGGCACGTTCGGTTCGTGAACTCATCCACGACGGCGAGAACTCACTGATGCGACAGTCGTGGGCACCTCGCGAGATGCGCGGCGGCGGGACCATCAATGCCGACGGATTCGGTGCGGTGTGGTGGAACGGTGGAAGACAGGGACGGTACCGCAGTATCTCGCCGATCTGGTCGGACCCGACAGTCGACGAGACGTTGTCCCACATCGGTTCCGGAGCCGTCCTCGCCGCCGTGCGTTCCGCGACGGAGGGGATGGCCGTCGAGATCGGTGCCTGCGCACCGTTCGTCGACGGAACCTACGCTTTCAGTCACAACGGAGCGGTATCCGGTTGGCCTGGATCACTCGCAGACTTGGCGGCAGAAGTTCCGGCCGTCGAACTGCTGAAGATGCCCGCCCCGACGGATGCTGCCTTGTTGTGGACAGTGCTTCGGCATCGGTTGAAGTCGAAGCCCGCGGAGGTCGCCGTGACGAGCCTCGTTCACGATGTGGCTGCGGCGGCGCCGGATTCACGATTGAACCTCCTGTTCGGCGACGGGCAGGAACTGTGGGCCACGGCGTGGGGCCACACGTTGTACACGCGGGTCGACGAGTCGCGGGCCCTGATCGTTTCCGAACCGTTCGATCGATCCCCGGACTGGGAGCAGGTGCCGGACCGGCACATCGTCTGCGCGCGTCCCGGCCATGTGATCATCACCCCGATCCCGATGGGAGAAAAATGAAAACCCCTACGCTCGAGGTTTATCTGACACCGGCCGAATCGGTCGACGCACTGCGAGCCGAGGCCAGGGAGGGGCTCAGCGCAACGCCGAAGTGGCTCTCGCCCAAATGGTTCTACGACGCGCGTGGAAGTGAACTGTTCGAGGAGATCACGGCCTTACCCGAGTATTACCCCACCCGTACCGAACGCGGCCTGCTCACGCAGTACGCCGACGAGATCGCGGCGTTGACCGAACCCGAGATCCTGATCGAACTGGGTTCAGGTTCCTCGGAGAAGACGCGGTTACTCCTCGACGCGATGACGGCTCGCGGAACTCTGCGAACGTATGTACCGCAGGATGTTTCGGTGACGGCCCTCGAAGGCGCGGCGCAGCAAGTCGGTGCCGAGTTTCCCGGAATCGACGTGCTCGGAGTGGTCAGCGATTTCACGGGTTCGCTGCATCATCTGCCCGGTGGTGGACGGCGCGCGGTCGCTTTTCTCGGCGGAACTCTCGGTAATCTCGTTCCCGCAGAACGAGCCGAGTTCCTCTCGGGGATCGCAGCGGTGCTCGCTCCGGGGGAGAACCTGATCCTGGGTGTGGGATTGGTGATCGATCCGGCTGTTCTCGTGCCCGCCTACGACGACGCTGCCGGCGTGACTGCGCAGTTCAACCTCAACGTTCTCGCGGTCCTGAACAAGCAACTGGGAGCGAACTTTCCCTTGGAAGACTTCCGTCACGTCGCGCTCTGGGATGCCGAGAACCAGTGGATCGAAATGCGGTTGGAAGCACTTCGTGAACTCTCGGTGCATATCGACGACCTGGATCTGGAGATCACCTTCGCAGCGGGCGAGCAGCTGCGCACCGAGATCTCGGCGAAGTTCACCGAGGACGGGATTGCCGCGGAGCTCGCATCCGCGGGATTTGGGGTACGGAAGGTGTGGACGGATCAGGATCAGCGCTTCGCGCTGTTGTGCGCGCAGCGGGCGTGAGCGTTCACTAATCGACTCGAAACGCGGGTTTCCGCGTCTGGGAAGGACTTCTGTGCGCTCGGTTCCGGCAGCGCAGACCGATTTGTCTGTTTATAGTGAGGCGCAGAACGGTTTCCGACCCGAGGAGAACGCGTGCGTCATCCGAAGCTCGCCGCATTGACCGTGGCCCTGACTGCAGTACTGGTGATGCCGGTAACGCAGAGCGTGGCTCAACCCTTCCCCTTCGACCCCGGCAGTTTCGGCAACGGCAGTACCGGATCGCTGGGCGGTGACGACCCGGACATTCCCATAGAGAACACCCTCCCGCAGCTGTCGGTCACCACACTCGTCGACGGACTCGATCACCCCTGGGACGTCGTGGCAGCCCCGGACGGCGCGATCCTGACGGGACAACGGTCCGGTGGATTCTTCGTTCGCCGAGGCGACAACACGACAGGTCCAGTCTCTGCTGACCTTTCGGATCTCTACGCTCAGTCCGAAACCGGGCTCATGGGCATCGCGCTTGCTCGCGACTTCGCTCAGTCGCGCACCCTGTACACCTGCCAGGGATTCAGCGCTGGGGGAGTCACGGACGTTCGAGTGATCTCGTGGACCGTCGACGCCGGATGGACCGCCCTCACTCGAACCGGAACCGTATTGCCAGGAATCCCGGTCTCGTCCGGGCGTCACGGGGGTTGCCGAATTCTGGCGGCCCAGGACGGAACGCTGTTCGTCGGGACGGGTGACACCGCGACGCCGAGCGTTCCGCAGGATCCGAATTCGTTGGGCGGCAAGGTCTTGCACATCAACGCCGACGGATCTCCAGCAGCGGGGAATCCGAATGCAGGCAGCCCCGTCTACACGCTCGGGCATCGCAACGTCCAAGGCTTGGCCGTGCAACCTGGAACCGGCCGGGTCTACTCGGTTGAACAGGGCACAAGCGTCGACGACGAAGTCAATCTGCTTACCCCCGGCGGAAATTACGGCTACCGCCCGGATCGGCTTCCCGGAACGTACGACGAATCCGTGCCGATGACCGATCCGGTGCGAGTGCCGGGAGCAATTGCGGCGGTGTGGCGTTCGGGTAGCTCCACGTTGGCTACCGCCAGCGCTGCCTTCACGGGCGGAGCCGCGTGGGGTGCCTGGGACGGTGCGCTCGTAATAGGTGGTCTCAAGAGCAAGGAACTGATTTTCCTCCGCCTCAGTGCCGACGGACGCTCGGTCGACGCGCAGACCTTCGGATTGGTGAACCAGTTCGGGCGCTTGCGCTCGGTGACTCCGACGCCGGACGGCTCGCTCCTGGTGACCACCGACAACGGAGCAGGCGACAAGGTGCTGCGGGTGACGCCAACGCCCTGATCTTCAATACCAGGCGATGACCCGGCACGGACCACCCGAACCACCCGCATGCGTCGGCGCTCCCACCATCACCGTGGCGCCGACGGCCGGAAGTGCGGACAGGTTCGCGAGGGCTTCGACTGCGTACTTTCCTGAGCCCAAAGCGCTTCGGTGAGCCCCGTGGGTGGTGCTTCGGCCCGCGTCGATGCTGAGAGTGTCAGAACCCACGGCCACTATGTCGCGCTCGCGGACGAGAAAGTCGATCGCTTCGGGGGCGAATCCCGGAGTGTGTTGCACGCCGTGTACATCTCGATTCGTGAAGGCTCCGCCGGCACCGGCCCGGGTATCCCAGCCCGAGTTCATCGCCACCAGGCTGCGAGGAGAGATCGTCCCGTGGACGGCTTCCCAATCGAGGATGTCCTGGAGGGTGAGCAACGCGTCAGGGTCGACGGCGGCTCGGGCGCTGATATCGACGACCGCAATCGGTACGACGAGGTCGGCGACCGGAATCTTCTCGACGGTGATTCCGTCCGCACTGGCGTGCGCGGGCGCGTCGATGTGCGTACCGGTGTGTTCCTCGAGGCGGAGTTCGTTGAGGTAGAAGTTTCCCCCGAAACCAGAGGACCCGAGCGAGCCCAGGGACCCGCCGGCGTCGGCGATCTTCGCCAGGTTCCTCATCTCGAACGAGCGCGCGCCCGGCCACACCGGGAAATCCGGCGTCAGTACATGGGTCAGATCGACGATGGTCCGACCCGATGGCGCTGCCGACGCGATGGGCTGCACCGCGCCGGCCACGACGGTCGCACCGAGCGCAGTAGTGCCGAGCGCCGCGAACATCGATCGTCGGCTGACTTTCCTGCCCTCTCGTCCGATCGATTCGTAGACCTCCGACAACACCTTCGGTGAGCACATCAGAAACTCCAGATCACTGGGATCAACACCGTCGCAACTACCAGGAACCACAACAACATCGGGAGTCCGAGCTTCCAGTAGTCGCCGAACTTGTATCCGCCAGGTCCCATCACCATCATGTTCGCGGGAGTGGCGACGGGCGTCAGGAAGGAGGCTGCGGCAGCGACGGTCACCGTCATCAGAAGGGGCAGCACCGAGATATCGAGTTCGCTGGCGACCGAGATGGCGATCGGCGTGATGATCAGCGCGGTCGCGGTGTTGCTGATCAGCTGACCCAGCGTCGCCGTCACGACGAAGAGTCCGGCGACGACGACATACGGGCTTGCACCACCGACGACGTCGACGAAGGCATGAGCGAGTTTCTCGGCTGCGCCGGTCTGCTGGATCGCGGTCGAGAGCGGGATCATTCCGCCGACGAGAATCAACGTGGTCCACGAGATGGACCGATGCGCTTGCTCCACGCTGATCACTCGTAACAAAACCATCGCACACGCCGCGAGGAGTCCGGCTATCGCCGACGGCACCAATCCGAAGGTCAGCAACACGACCATCGCCGCGACGACGACGAGGGCGATGACCGCGCGAGTTCCCAACGGCGCTGCCTGCTTACGGATCTGACCAGGTGCGTCGACCACGAGGACATTCGGATCGACCGCGGTGTGGGTGTCGAGATCGTCCCAGCTGCCTTGCAGGAGGAGCGTGTCACCTGCCGCCAACTTGACGCCCTTCGGGCCGCAGTCCTCACCGGCACGCTGGACCGCGAGGATCACCAGATCGCCACTGTCGGTCACCATGCCGGGAAAAGCCCTGTCGCCGATCATTTCCGAGCGCGGCGGGATTATCACTTCGACCACACCGTCGTGCTTGGTGATCAAGGGCTCTGCGGACGGCGCATCCTTGCCCATCAACTGATACTGCTTCGCGAGGGTCTTGGCGTGCCGACTCAGGTCAGGCGACATCGACGTCCCCGCACGATGGGGGAGGACGTGAGGACCGAGAAGTACGGCGATCGCGATCGTTCCCAATACGAGCGGCGCACCGACCAAGGTGAAACTGAAGAACCCGAAAGCACCGGCCCCGGATTCCTCGGCGGCTTCGGAAACGATGATGTTGACCGGTGTTCCGGTCAAGGTGAGCATCGAACCGGCATGGGCGGCAAATGCCAACGGCAGAAGCAGTTGTGACGTCGACTTACCGAGACGCACTGCCAAGACGACCACCATCGGCACCAACGCGGCTACGGCTCCGTTGACGCTGATCAATGCGGTCAACGCGGCAACCAGCAACATGATCGCACTCAAGAGACGGACTCGGGATTCACCGACTTTTGCCAGCAATTTCTCGCCCGCCCACGTGGTGACACCGGTGGCGTCGAGGGCTTCGCTGACGACGAAGAGCGCGGCGATGAACACCACCGTGGGATCGCCGAATCCGGCAAGCGCCTGCTCCATCGTGATGACACCGGTGGCGTAGAGCGCCAGGGCAGTGCCGATCGCGATGATGCCGACCGGGATTCGGCCGATCACGAACAGCGCCACGACCAGTGCAAGCACGACAAAGGTGATGGTGATGTCATTCACGATTCGTAAAGGTACCTGCTCATACAGAACGGCCCCGTCTCGCAAGGGAGACGGGGCCGTGGGACGGACGCGAAGGAATTAGTTGGAGGCGGCGATGCGAGCCTTCTCGAGAGCGGCCAGCGTGCGAAGAACCGTGGCCTTCTGCTTGTTGAGATCGCTCAGTCGCGCGCGCGCCGGCAACCCTTGTGCGAGTTCGGCGACCTTGATCTGCTCGTCGATCGAACCGAGCTGATCGAGAAGCCCTAGGACGCGAGCCTGGAGCGTGTCGATGTCCACGGTGTCCGTCTTGACCGGAGCGGCAACGCGCGTCGCTGTGCCCGTGCTGGCGGGGCGGGAAGCCCGTGCGGGTGACGTGTCGGCGACAACCGTTGCGGCACGGGGCCGAATTGCCTTGCGAACGGCGGCCGCATCGGGAAGGACGTCCATGCGGATCTCGTTCAGAACTCGGCGAGCCTCGCGAGCGTTGACGCGGTACTCGCGTTCTTCGTCGTCGTCGGACTGCAGCGTGCCGCCGAGCGGGCGCAGACCGTACATACCGAGGAAGCGCTTCGCGTCGTCGATGATGCCTTCGTTTTCACGACATTTTCCACAGCGGGGTTCGTTGCGGAACATGTCCACGGAGTTGTCGTCTCCGCACCAGACACAAGATCCTGGGCGCCACCGCCGGATCGTCGGAACTGATGAATTCAGGGAATGAGATTCGGGCCGGGATTCCAGGGTTTGCGCGTCGATCACGACGAGCCACACTAGGCGAAGATTGCGGCGCGGTGAACACCGCCCCAACATCGACCTGGGTTTCTGGTCGTGGGCGTGATCAAGATCATGCTGAATGCCGTATTCGGTGGTATTCGTGTGTCCCACAGGTGGTTTCATGATGACCGGGTGGTCTGTTTCTGTGGTGTTCACGAAGACGACGACGGGCGCGTACCAGTGACCGTGAAGTCACAGGTACGCGCCCGTAGAGCAGCGTGAGACTAGGCGCTGCCGTTGAACAGCGAAGTCACAGAACCGTTCTCGAAAACTTCCTTGATGGTGCGAGCCAGCAGCGGTGCGATGGACAGCACCGTCAGCGTCGGGAACTTCTTCGACTCGTCGATCGGAAGTGTATTGGTGACAACAACTTCCTTTGCGCCACACGTCGACAGGCGCTCGGCAGCAGGGTCGGAGAGGACGCCGTGGGTTGCAGCGATGACGACGTCACCCGCTCCGGCCTCCTTGAGTACCTTGACCGCGCCGGCGATGGTTCCGCCGGTGTCGATCATGTCGTCGATCAGGATGCAGGTGCGACCTTCGACATCACCGACGACGCGGTTGGACTTGACCTGGTTGGGTACCAAGGGATCGCGCGTCTTGTGAATGAACGCCAGCGGCGCTCCGCCGAGCGAGTCGGCCCATTTCTCGGCGACGCGAACGCGGCCCGAGTCGGGGGAGACCACCGTGATGTTCTCGAGGTTGTAGCCCGCGCGAATATGGTTGGCCAACTGGCTGTGTGCGTGCATGTGATCGACGGGGCCGTCGAAAAAGCCCTGGATCTGATCGGTATGAAGGTCGACCGTGATGATGCGATCGGCGCCGGCAGTCTTGAGCAGGTCAGCGATCAGGCGAGCGGAGATCGGCTCGCGTCCGCGGTGCTTCTTGTCCTGGCGGGCGTACGGGTAGAACGGAAGAACGGCGGTGATGCGCTTTGCCGATCCACGCTTGAGAGCGTCGATCATGATGAGCTGCTCCATCACCCACGTGTTCAGCGGTGCCGGATGACTCTGCAGGACGAACGCGTCGGAGCCGCGAACCGACTCTTCGAATCGAACGAAGATCTCACCGTTCGCGAAGTCGCGCGCGGTCTGCGGGGTGACGCGGATGTCGAGTTCCTTCGCCACCTGCTCCGCCAACTCGGGATGTGCGCGACCCGAGAACAACATCAGGTTCTTCTGGTTGTCGATCCAATTCGCAGTCACTGGTTCATGCCATCCTTTTGTACTTGCCGGTCGATCTGGTGGTGATCTGTGCTGTCAGGTAGTGCAGGGCTGTCAGGTTGTTGCAGGGCCGTCAGGTTGTGCAGCTGCTGCTGCAGCATCGGCCGCGGGCGTGCCGGGACGATTCTTCTGAACCCAGCCCTCGATGTTGCGCTGCAAACCACCCGAGACGGCAAGCGCCCCTGGCGGTACGTCGTTTCGCAGAACGGTTCCGGCCCCGGTGTATGCGCCGTCACCAACGGTGAGCGGGGCGACGAACATCGTGTCGGAACCGGTTCGCACATGCGACCCCACCACAGTACGGCTCTTGTTCACGCCGTCGTAATTGACGAAGACGCTCGAAGCCCCGATGTTGCTGTGATGGCCGATGGTGGCGTCGCCGACGTAGGTAAGATGCGGAATCTTCGAATGCTCGCCGATGTCCGCGTTCTTCGTTTCCACGTATGCGCCGATCTTCCCGTGGTCACCGAGGCGTGTAGCCGGCCGCAGGTAGGCGAAAGGACCGACGGTCGCGTCGGCTCCGATCACGGAGTCGGTCCCGTGGGAGCGGACGACTTGCGCGCGCTCACCGACGCTCACGTTGTCCAAGGTGGTGTCGGGGCCGATCACGGCGTCCTCGCCCACCGACGTTGTGCCGGTCAACTGAACTCCGGGCAGGAGCGTCACGTCCTGTGCGATGTGCACGCCGCAATCGATCCACGTGCTCGCCGGATCGACGACGGTGACGCCGGCACGCATCCACGTCTCGAGGATCCGACGGTTCATCTCGCGGGCGAGCGTCGAGAGCTGCACGCGGTCGTTGGCGCCCGCGACGAGAACCGAATCCGCGATGTGCTGCGCGCGAACACGCTTGCCCGCGCGACGGGCGATCATGATCACATCAGTGAGATAGAACTCGTGCTGTGCGTTGTTGGAGTCGAGAGACGCCAGCGCATCGCGCAGAGTCTCGAAGTCGAAGGCGTAGACACCTGAATTGACCTCGGTGATCGAGCGCTGCGAATCGGTGGCTTCCTTCTCTTCGACGATGGCGTTGACTTCGCCGTCCGTCGTACGAAGGATCCGTCCGTAGCCGGTGGGGTCGAGGGCCGTCGACGTCAACACCGTGACCGCAGCCGCAGGGGCGGCAGTGTGCTGAGCGAGGAGGTCTGCGATGGTCTTGCCGTCGAGCAGCGGCACGTCGGCGGCCGTCACGAGTACGGTTCCGGCGAAGTCGGCCGGCAGACCTTCAAGTCCGCAACTGACGGCGTGCCCGGTGCCCTTCTGCTCGTCCTGAACGGCGACGGTGACGGGCCGGCCCAGTTCACCCGCGACTGCGTTGACTGCTTCGGTGACACGCTCACGATCGTGACCGACGACGGTCACCAGGTGCGTGGGGTTCAGTGAGGTTGCCGCGTGAAGCGAATGTGCCAGCATGCTACGTCCGGCGAGAGTGTGGAGGACCTTGGGAGTCTTCGACTTCATTCGTGTACCGGCACCCGCTGCGAGAACGATCACGGCGGTCTGCACTGGTTTGAGCTCCCTCTGTCGATCAAACTGTCGATCAAGCTGTCGATCAAGACACGCATTTCCGCTCGGAAAATGCATGTTGTTCACCAGCTCCGCCGCCAGGACTCGAACCTGAACTATCTGAACCAAAATCAGAGGTGCTGCCATTACACCACGGCGGATTGCCACGCATTGCCGAGCCTTGCGGCCGAACGCGCGCAAGAATAATCGCATGCCGACCCGCCGTAGGTCGAACCGCTCCTCTGATTGGGTCCCCGAAGTCCCGATAGGCTGAGCGTCCACAGCAGTAATTTGTGTGTCGGCGAGAGGAAGACAATGGCGGCGGTGTCCGGTTCGGGTGGCGGGGATCCAGTTCCCGAACGAGTGACACGGATCCGGATGACCGGTACCCAACGTCGGCAACAACTGATCGAGATCGGGCGGGCATTGTTCGCCGAACGGGGATACGAAGCGACCTCGATCGAGGAGATCGCCCAGCGAGCAAACGTGTCCAAGCCGGTCGTGTACGAGCACTTCGGCGGCAAGGAGGGGCTTTACGCCGTAGTAGTGGACCGGGAGATGTCGCGACTCCTCGAGATGATCACGTCTTCGCTCTCGCAAAATCGCTCGAGAGTTCGAGTCGAGCGGGTTGCGTTGGCTTTGCTCACCTACGTGGAAGAGCACACTGACGGATTTCGGATACTCGTGCGCGATTCGTCCGTTGTTGCGCCCAGTGGGACGTATTCGAGCTTGCTCAACGATGCGATCAGTCAGGTGGGCTACCTGCTTGCGGGGGACTTCTCCAGACGCGGTTTCGACCCCGGACTAGCAACGATGTACGCACAGGCGCTTGTCGGCATGGTGTCCACTACGGCTACTTGGTGGCTCGACGAGCGGACTCCGTCGAAGGAAGTTGTCGCCGCTCACCTCGTGAATTTGTGTTGGAATGGGCTGACGAATCTGGAAGCCGACCCACAATTGGAGGGTTAACCAGGCGCGCCTGCCGCGCAGAGATGGATCGCGGTCTAAGCTGTGTTCGCTGTATCACGATCGTTTGATGGGCAAATGTCTCATTTGTTTGCAGGGTGGGTTGAATGCCGAACCGTGCCTTCCATTTTGACGCTGTGAACGGGTAAGACCAAGGATTCGTTCGATGTGTGGTGATTGGAGGCCGGATCGATGGTGAGGCAAGAACGGGCAGAAGCCACCCGTGATTCGGTGCTGCGCGGAGCAGCGGGTGTGTTCTTGCGCCTGGGTTATGCCAATGCCAGCTTGAGCGAGATCATCGCCGAGTCGCAGGTGACCAAAGGCGCGCTGTACTTCCATTTCGGGTCCAAGGAAGAACTCGCGCGGGCGGTGATCGACGAGGGTTCGGCGCGTTTCGACGCAAAATGTGAGCTCTGGTTGGACCGTCGCACTCCCGCACTCGAGTCGCTGATCGGTATTTCGTCGGTCATCGTCGACATCGGTGCGCATGACGCCATGGTTAGAGCAACGTTCCGCTTGTTGGTCGAGATCGGGGACTATCGGGGCTCCGGGCCGGCGACTCTGGACGTGTGGCTCGATATTTACCGTGAACTTGCCAGCCGTGCGGCAGACGAAGGTGATCTGCGTTCGGACGCGGATTCTGCTGACATCGCTCGTTTCCTGTTGGAAGTGGCGTCCGGAGTTCGGCTGATGGCAGCCGCGACCGGGACCGTTCGTGAGCTTTCGGACTCCATGAAGGCATCGTGGAACCTGATACTCCCGATCGTGGTCCCGGAATCGAAAGTGGAGTACTTCAGGCAATTCGCGGCCCGCCGCCTTGCCAGCGATCACTGAAATCACTGACTCTCCGCACTGCTCCTTTGGCCAGTTTGCTGCAAATGTCCTGGTAGCGACATTGTTCTCTTTGTTCTGCATTCGAAACAAACTAAGAGTATGTTTATAGTGTTGATGGGAATCTGGAAGTCTGATCTTGCCCATCATCTTCGGATTGCGGTATGTTCTACCGGTAGCTGAAGAATTGCTGAGAATGAAGGTTTGTCAGGGCAGGGTGACGGCGTCGGCGCACCGGGCAGCATAGGGGGCTGCCCGGCGTGCACGACCCCAGATGGGGAGTCAACAGATGGGTGACACTGCGCCGACGCCGATGCTCGATATCGGCCCGCGGATCGGCTGTGACGTAGTGAACGTCGTGGATGTCACTCGAAGTATCGAACTCTTCGGGCGGAGGTATCTCGATCGGACCTTCACCCCGCACGAATTGCAGACGTGCGCCGGGCCGGCGCGGGATCAACGATTGGCTGCACGCTTCGCCGCCAAAGAGGCTGTTGTGAAGGTGCTCAGGCCGGGTGACGTTCCCGTCCCGTGGAATTCCATCGAAATCACTCGGGCCGAGTGGGGTGGTTGTGGGGTGACGCTCTCCGGCAATGCCGCGGAACTCGCGCGGGCCCAGGATCTGCACGATTTTCAAGTATCTATCTCGCACGAAGCGGACGTGGCCATCGCAATGGTGATCGCAACACGCTCGGGCGCTCGCATCGAAAAGAAGGACGACATCGCTGATGATTGATCAGGCAATTCGGAAAGTGCTCGTCGAGCACGGTCGGCTGGCAGTCGACGTGAGCACGATCGATGGAGAGGCCGATCTTTACGAGTTGGGTTTGACGTCGCACGCGAGCGTGAATGTCATGTTGGCGCTGGAGGATTCGTTCGACATCGAGTTTCCTGACGAGTTGTTGCGGAAGAGTACTTTCGCAAGCGTCAAGGCGATCGAGGGTGCGTTGACGGAGTTGGGTGCTGCATGAACGCTCCGCAATCGCAGTGCGCCACCGGGACAGCCCTCGAGCGGGCCACACGGTTGGCCGACGAAGTTGCAGCGGTGTGGGCCGACGAAGTCGATGCCGAGGCAAGGTTTCCGCGTGAAGCTGTCGACGCCATGCGAAGCGAACGGCTGCTGTCGGTAGCTGTGCCGAGGGAACTAGGCGGCGAAGGACTCTCGCTGCAGGAAGTGTCGCAGATCGCCCGTGTGATCGGAACACGCTGTGCAGCAAGCGGAATGATTTTCGCGATGCATCAGACGCAAATCTACTCGTTGGTCAAGCACGGCAACACCGAAGCGCTACGCGGGTTTGTCGAAGAAACAGTCGACAAGCAACTGCTGTTGGCATCGGCAACCACTGAGCTGGGAATCGGTGGTGACGTCAGCCGGAGTTACTGCGCGGTCGAAGACTTGGGCGGTCATCTGCTGTTGATCAAGAACGCGCCTGTCATTTCGTACGGCGAACACTCCGACGCGATAGTCGTGACGGCTCGGCGAACCCCGGAGAGTCAGCCGAACGATCAGGTTCTCGTTGTGTGTCGTACCCCAGACCTGACGCTCGAACGCACCACCGAGTGGAACACGCTGGGACTCAGGGGAACTTGCAGTCTTGGTTACATCCTTCGGGCCACCTCGACGCCCGAGATGGTCGCCGACGTACCGTATTCCGATATCTCCACCCATACGATGCTTCCGGTCTCGCACGTCGTCTGGAGCTCGGTGTGGTTGGGAATTGCCGACGCTGCAGTCGAGAAGGCACGCAAGTACGTGCGTGCCGCCGCCCGCAAGCAGCCCGGAGTCACTTCCCCCGGAGCGCTGCGGCTCGCCGAAGTTGCTGCTTCGGCACAACAATTCGCCGATCTCGTCGACGCCTCTGCACGCAGGTACGACCGCGCAGTCCACGCTGCGGAAGGCGCCGCCGATTTCGAGGCGACGGGAGCGGTGGGCTTTTCGCTCGCGATGAACAACCTGAAAGTCACAGCCTCCACCGCGGTGGTGGAAATCGTGGGGCAGACAATGCTGATCTGTGGCATCTCGGGATATCGCGAGGACACCGAATTTTCGCTCGGTCGGCACCTTCGTGACGCGCACGGCGCAGCGGTGATGGTGAACAACGATCGAATCATGGCAGGTTCAGCGCACATGGCTATCGGATACCGGGGAACGCTATGACGACGGAGAATGTGACAACCGAGACTGTGACAGGCGAGACCGATCTGGATCGGGCTCGGGCTGCATTTCAACGCGAACTGCTCGTCGAAGGACTACTCGTCGAGACAGAGGTACCGGGACTCTACGGGCGTTCCGGCGTGTTCGAGGACATCGTCGACGGTATCGACCGAGTGGTGGTTGCAGCGGGGCCAGGCGACGCCGCGACTCGGCTGCGGTTCCCGCCGGTGTTCCCTCGTAGCAGTTTCGAGCGCACCGACTACATCGCTTCGTTTCCCAACCTCACCGGCGCCATCAACACCTTCGCTGGTTCCAATCGCGATCACGCGCGACTGCTGGCCGATCGCGCCGACGGACAATCGTGGGATCGCCACCTCGAGCCGACCGAGACCATGCTCGTCTCCGCAGCGTGCCATCCTGCCTATGCGCGATACACCGGAGTTCTCCCCGAAGGCGGGGTGCTGCTGGACATCTACGGTTTTTGCTTCCGGCACGAACCGGCGATCGATCCGGCTCGCATGCAAGCGTTTCGGATGCACGAGTTCGTGACGATCGGTGACGCCGCGGCAGCGCGAGCGCATCGCGAGCACTGGATCGAGCGGGGGCTCGAGGTGCTCGGCCGGCTCGAACTCGACGCCACCCCGGTGATTGCCAATGATCCTTTCTTCGGACGCGCCGGAAAGATGCTTGCAGCCAACCAGCGTGAAGAGAATCTCAAGACGGAACTGACGGTTCGGCTCTACGGAGATCTCGACGAGGGCACGGCGATCGTGTCCGCGAACAACCATCTCGACCATTTCGGTGTCAACTTCGACATCCGAACGGCGGAGGGGGAGGTGGCGCACAGCTCGTGCGTCGGCTTCGGGATGGAGCGAATCGCGTTGTCCTTGTTGCGGACTCATGGTCTTGATGTGGCTGCGTGGCCAACCTCCGTACGCGAACGAATGGGCATCTGATGTCCCGGCTCATCGACATTTCACCTGATCGCTACCAACCCCATTCGTTGCACCAGGACGACCGGGTGTGGGCGCAGACCAACTGCTATACGGATCTGTGGATCGAAGTGTTGCATTCGCTGGGATTGGACCCCGTCCCGGCATTGGCATGTGCCTTCTCATCGCGGTTCGACGGGACTCAGTGGACGTTCCTCAAGCTCAAGGCCGAGGACATCTACGCGCTGTACGGAATCGAAGTCGCCGAGATGAACGTCTGGCGGGCACCGCTGATCCATGTCGAGGACAACCTCGCGGTTGGAATGCTGTCGACGGTTGAAGTCGACGGATACTGGCTTCCCGACACTCTCGGAACGAGTTATCACGAGGGGCACACCAAGACCACGATCGTGCCCAATCGGATCGATCGCGTTGCCGGCGAGCTCGAGTACTTCCACAACAGTGGGTACTACGTGCTGCGAGGCGACGATTTCTCCGGCGTCTTCGATCTCGATCGTTCCTCACTTCCTTCGTTCGTGCCCTACGTCGAACAGATCAGGTTGAATCCGGTTCACGCGACCAACGCCGGAAACATCGCCGAAGTGGCTCGGCGGAACGTAGCGGTTCGAGCGGCGGGTAATCCCGTGCGAGAGCTGGGACGCCGGGTGATCGACGACCTCGAATGGGTGCAGGGGGCGGGTATGGATGCCTTTCACCTCTGGTCCTTCGGGCTACTTCGTCAGTGCGGTGCCAGCGCGGAGCTGGCAGCCGACGCCAGCGAGTTTTTGGACACTGCAGGTTTCTCCGGGACAGGCGAAGCTGCGCCAGATTTCCGAAAAGTGGCGTCCGGGGCCAAGAGCGTGCAGTTTCAGATGGCGCGTGCCTCCAGGGGCCGCGCGGTGGACCCGCGTGAGCAACTCGACGAGATGGCCGTGTCGTGGAAGAGGGCGATGGAAGTCGTTGCCGACACGATCGGCGTCGACTCGCATCGACACTTGAGGTTGGTCTAACAGTGCCTCGTTCGTCAGCAGACCTGCTGGCCGGCGCGATATGGCGATGCGCTGCAACCGAACCCGGATCCATATCTGATCCGGGTGCCCTCGAAACCGTGACCGAGTGGGCCGCAGCGTCTGTGCCTGGGACAGTCGTTGGTGCGATACAGGCGGCGCAAACGGACGCCGGACGCACGAAGTCCGTTGCATCGTCGTCGGTTTCATCATCGTCTGTTGCATCATCGGACTGGTGGTTCGTGACTACCGTGGCCACGACCGGTGAGGGGTCGTGGCTGCTCCAGTTCGACGGTGTGACGGCGTTTGCCGATGTCTGGATCGGCGGCGTCCATGTCGCGTCCACTGAATCCATGTTCACGCCTGGGGAAGTGAGCATTCCGGCCGTAGTCGGCGCTGGTAAACGCGTCCAGGTCGCTATTCATTTTCATTCTCTGTCCGCGATTCTGAGATCGAGGCGTCCTCGAGGACGTTGGCGCTCGTCGATGGTCCGTGAACAGGGTCTTCGGTGGATCCGAACCACGATGCTCGGTATGGCTCCCGTATTCAGTGGCGTTCCGGTACCGGTGGGACCGTGGCGGGGTATCCGGTTGTTGGACAAGGGAGTTGCCGCCGTAGTCTCGGCTGTCAAGCACGCGAGTGTTGACGGCACAACCGGTCACGTTGCCGTCAGCGCTCGGCTCACCGGATTGCCGGCCTCGCTGGAGTACGTGACCGTGCGCGTCGGCGAACACTCGCGACAATTGGCTGTAATTGCCGGACCGGACGGATTCCTCGAGGTGTCCGGCGTCGTCGAAGTGCCGGACGCGCAGTTGTGGTGGCCGCACACTCATGGCGCTCCTCGCACGTATCCGGTGACGATAGAAACGATCGGAGTCTCCGAGCATCTCGGTTCAGTGGGCTTCCGGACGGTGGAGGCCGACAGATCCGATGGTGGATTCCGTTTGAATGTCAACGGCATCCGGGTGTACTGCCGTGGTTCGGTGTGGGTGCCGACCGACCCGATCTCGCTTCAAGACGACGCCGGCACCACTCGTGTCTTGGAACGCCTGGCTGAGGCGGGCCTGAACATGATTCGAATCCCGGGGACGATGGTCTACGAGAGCGACCACTTCTGGGAGGAATGCGCGCGACTGGGCATTCTCGTGTGGCAGGACATGATGTTGGCGACGCTTGATCCGCCCGACACCGACGAATTCTTCGAACTCGTTGCAGCAGAGGTCACCGCGTTCTTGCACAGAGTGCGTGGAAATCCCGCTTTGGCAGTCTTCTGCGGCGGCAGCGAGACCGAACAGCAGCCGACCATGCTGGGCTTGGTCGATCAACACATCCCGCTCATTCATTCGAGACTGCCGGAGCTGATCTCGGCGGTGGCACCTGAACTCGAATACGTGACGTCGTCGCCCTCGGCGCCTCGCGGGGGAGAGCAATTGGCAACGCATGTCGGAAGCGGGGTCGCCCACTACTTCGGGGTGGGTGCCTATCGTCGTCCACTGGCCGACGTGCTCAGCGCGCGAGTACGTTTTGCGACCGAATCATTGGCATTTTCGATTCCACCGTCGAATGCCGTGATCGAGAACGAATTCGGTTCGCTCGCCGTCGCAGGGCACCACCCGGCATGGAAAGCCGCGGTGCCGCGGGACAACGGATCGTCGTGGGATTTCGAGGATGTTCGGGATCACTACGTCCACGCGCTTTTCGGCGAAGACGCTCGTGAAGTCCGGTGGTCCGACCCGGAACGCTATCTCGACCTGGGGCGAGCAGCCGTATGTGAGGCGTTCGCCTCGACGCTCGGCTACTGGCGTCGCCCGGATTCTCGGTGCGACGGCGCCTTGACACTCGCACTGCGAGACCTGGAGCCCGGACCGGGATGGGGGGTCCTCGATTGGAGCGGCAGCCCCAAGGCTCCGTGGTTCGTGCTCCGTAGGAGCGCCAAACCGATCGCGCTCCTCGTCACGGACGACGGTATGGACGGATTGAGGCTCGACGCGATCAACGAGACTGCCGAACCTGTCGTCGGCGAGATCAGGTTTCGAGCGCACAGTCGGTCAGGTGTCGTCCCAGTCGACGTCGCGCTACCGGTCAAGGTGAAATCGCACTCGAGTCTGACCTGGTCCGTGGACAGCCTTGTCGGCCGTTTCACCGACCTCACTCACGTCTTTCAGTTCGGGGCGCGGACATACGACGCCGTCACCGTCACACTCGAAGACGAAGACGGAGAGATGGTGGACGAAGTGGTGCACCTCCTGGGGAGCCCGGCACGGCCCCTCGAGCGGTCGGTCGGACTTGTCGCCACGGCGCGCAACGTCGGCGACGAAGAGTGGGTAGTCGACGTCACGACGGATGCTTCCGCCCAATACGTTGCCCTCGAACTGCAGGGCTTCGAGCCCGAAGACTCCTGGTTCCACCTCGCGCCGAACGGTCGCAGGACTGTACGTCTACGGAGAACCAGCCAGGCAACGAAGGTAATCGGCCGGGTTCGGGCGCTCAACTCTCACACCAGCGTGGCCGTGGCACCGCCGAGCGCCCCGGCCACCCGATCTTCACCGGCCAAGCGGACGACGAAGAAGCCGAGCGTTACGGGAAACTGAACGGATCGGACTGCGCTGCGAGATCGCGCACCGATAGAATCGAACCGGCGCACAACTCTGCCTCGGTGGAGATCTTGCGCTCGGGCTGTGCGTCCGCAACCCGTCATCACTGTTCAGGAGCGCGTTCGTTGACTTCCTTGTCCTCTGCCCAGACTGCGCTCGCTGGACTCGCCGAGGTCGCCCTCGCAGACGCCGCGTTCACTCCAGTGATCGACTCGATCGGTGCGCCTGCCCTGGACATCGTGGCGCCGAAGCCGGCTCGACCATTCATCGCCGCTGCACTTGCCGCGCGCACTCCGGTGCTGCTGGTGACGGCCACCGGTCGCGAAGCCGACGATCTGACGTCAGAACTCACCGAGATGCTCGGTGGAGGCGTCGCGCAGTTCCCGTCGTGGGAAACATTGCCGCACGAGCGACTGTCGCCGAGCGCGGACACCGTCGGGCGACGGGTGGAGGTACTGCGCCGACTCGCCAGACCAGACGACGCCTCGTACGGCTCGCCTCTCCGGGTGATCGTGACCACGGTGCGCTCTCTCGTTCAGCCGATGGCGCCGGGTCTTGGCGAGATCGAGCCGATCACGTTGCGCGTCGGCACCGAGATCGATTTCGATTCTGTTCTGGTTCGCCTGGTGGAGATGGCGTACAGCCGTGTCGACATGGTGGGAAAGCGTGGTGAGTTCGCGGTCCGCGGCGGCATTCTCGACCTGTTCTCGCCGACGGCGGATCATCCGGTACGTATCGAATTCTGGGGTGACGAGGTATCGGAGCTTCGGTACTTCTCTGTCGCCGATCAGCGTTCGCTACCGGACGTCGACGTCGATTCCGTGATCGCGCCGCCGTGTCGTGAGCTGATTCTGACAGCTGATGTTCGCGATCGAGCTGCGGCACTCGCTGCTGAGAATCAGGCTGACGCGTCGTTGGTCGAGATGCTGGACAAGATCTCGGCAGGCATCCCCGTCGAGGGGATGGAAGCTCTGCTCCCGGTTCTCAAACCCGGTGAACTGCAACTACTTTCCGATGTCCTTCCGGTAGGGGCGCACATCCTTCTGTGCGATCCGGAGAAGGTGCGCACCCGCGCCACCGATCTGGTGCGCACCGGCCAGGAATTCTTGGAAGCGTCGTGGACGGCGGCGTCGATCGGCGGCGCTGCACCGCTCGACACGTCGATCCTCAACGGCGGGGGAGTCGATCTCGGTGCCTCCGCATACCGGTCGCTTCGTCATGTTCGCGAATCTGCCGAAGCTGCCGGCCGTCCGTGGTGGACGGTCAGCCCGCTGGCTTCGGGAAATGGTGAAGAACTGGAAATCCCGGTTCAGGCGGCACCGCAGGTACGTGGTTCCGACGACCTCTTGGCCGAGCTGTTCGTCAGCCTCCGGGCACACGTGAGCACGGGCGGTCGCGCGGCGATCGTGGTGGCAGGCGCCGGCACAGCAAGCCGAGTCGTCGAGCGACTCGGTGAAGCCGAAGTACCCGCCAAGATGCTCGAAGGCGGAGCGACCCCTGCCCGCGGACAGGTCGCGGTGCTCCGCGGGTCTCTGCACGACGGACTGGTACTCGCCGGCGACGACTCGACGCCGGGGATGGTGATCGTCACCGAGTCCGATCTGACGGGCAACCGCGTTGCTGCGGTCGGCGACGGAAAGCGCTTGCCGGCCAAGCGCCGCAATCAGGTCGATCCCCTCGCGCTGTCTGCAGGGGACATGGTCGTGCACGATCAGCACGGTATCGGCCGGTTCGTCGAGATGGTCGAACGCACCATCGGCGGGGCGCGTCGTGAATACCTGGTCATCGAGTACGCGCCGAGCAAGCGTGGTCACCCGGGTGATCGTCTGTTCGTCCCGATGGAATCGCTCGATCAACTCTCCCGGTACGTCGGTGGAGAGTTGCCTGCGCTGAGCAAGCTCGGTGGATCCGACTGGGCGAACACCAAGCGTAAGGCCCGCAAGGCGGTTCGTGAGATCGCGGGTGAGTTGGTTCAGCTCTACGCTGCGCGTCAGGCGGCCCCGGGGCATGCGTTCGGCCCGGACACGCCGTGGCAGAAGGAACTCGAAGACGCATTCGCCTTCACCGAGACCATCGACCAGTTGACCGTCATCAGTGAGGTCAAGGCCGACATGGAGAAGCCGGTTCCGATGGACCGGGTGGTGATCGGTGACGTCGGGTACGGCAAGACGGAGATCGCCGTTCGTGCCGCGTTCAAGGCAGTCCAGGACGGCAAGCAGGTGGCGGTACTGGTCCCGACGACTCTGCTTGCACAGCAACATCTTCAGACATTCACCGAACGAATGGCGTCGTTCCCGGTGAAGGTGCGAGGGCTGTCCCGTTTCACCGACGCCAAGGACTCGAAGGAAATCATCGCCGGCATGGCCGAAGGCGAGATCGACATCGTCGTCGGTACTCACCGGTTGCTGCAGACCGGTATTCGCTGGAAGGACCTCGGGCTTGTGATCGTCGACGAGGAACAGCGATTCGGAGTCGAGCACAAGGAACACATCAAGGCACTACGCACCCACGTCGACGTCTTGACGATGTCGGCTACCCCGATTCCTCGTACTCTCGAGATGAGCATGGCCGGGATCCGTGAGATGTCCACGATCCTCACACCGCCGGAAGAACGTCATCCGATCCTCACTTACGTCGGCGCGTATGCGGACAAGCAGGTTGCCGCGGCCATCCGGCGTGAACTTCTGCGCGACGGTCAGGTCTTCTACGTACACAACCGTGTCAGCTCGATCGACAAGGCGGCCAAGAAGATCCGTGAACTCGTCCCGGAGGCTCGCGTCGTCGTCGCGCACGGTCAGATGAACGAGGACACTCTCGAAAAGACCGTGCAGGGCTTCTGGGAACGCGACTTCGACGTGTTGGTCTGTACCACGATCATCGAAACCGGTCTGGACATCTCGAACGCGAACACACTGATCGTCGAACGTGCGGACTCGCTTGGCCTCTCGCAGTTGCATCAGCTCCGCGGACGCGTCGGGCGTAGTCGTGAACGTGGATACGCATACTTCCTGTACCCGGCCGAAAAGCCGTTGACGGAAACGGCATACGACCGACTGGCAACGATTTCGCAGAATTCGGACCTCGGCGCCGGTATGGCAGTCGCGATGAAGGACCTCGAAATCCGTGGAGCCGGAAACGTTCTGGGCGCAGAGCAGTCCGGCCACGTCGCGGGCGTCGGGTTCGATCTGTATGTCAGGCTGGTCGGCGAGGCGGTCGAAGCCTTCCGGGCTGCAGCCGACGGCAAACCGATCACCATGGACGAGGGCACGAAGGAAGTCCGGATCGACCTACCGGTGGACGCGCACATCCCGCCCGACTATGTCACCAGTGACAGGCTCAGGTTGGAGGGGTACCGCAAGCTCGCTGCGGCAACTGATTCCGACGGCATCGCTGCCGTAGTCGAAGAACTGGTCGATCGCTACGGCCCACTGCCCGAAGAGGTTCGACGGCTGATCTCGGTGGCCAAGCTTCGACTGCTCTGCCGCGAGTACCAACTGGAGGAAGTCGCCGTCACCGGAACTCAGCTCAAGATCTCGCCGATGTCACTGCCCGATTCCAAACAGATCAGGCTCAAGAGGATCTATCCGAGCGCGCAGTACCGGGCAACGACCGGGCTCGTGCAACTCCCGCTGCCTCGCACCGGCGGAGTCGGCTCGGATCGCCTGCGGGACGTCGAACTACTTCAATACATCGCGGACTTCATCTTGGCGATAGACGGGCGCGCCGCCGGTGCCGTCCTGGTCGAGGCGTGAGCACACGGTGAACGAATCGCCCGTCGTCGTACTGCTCGATCCTTTGCGGCCGCATGTCTTTCCGCTGGAGGCGCTCCCGTTCCTGTCCGGCGCGATCGATATCGACCCGGACGTTCCCGACTCGGTACGCGGCGCATTGCCGGCCACGACACCCGGCGCGGCGGTGACTGTGATGATGGACACCGCCGAGCCGAAGATCGAGGCGTTGTCTGCCGCTGGGGTAAAGATGATTCGCGCCGAACCCATTCACGGCGATCGACTGGTGGAAGCGGCGTCGATCATGGACCGGTTGTGGAATCGCGGCGGTTGGGAGTCGACCCAGACGCACGAGAGCCTGTCGGTTTACCTCGTCGAGGAGACCTATGAGGTACTAGACGCGATTCGAAGCGACGACGAGAGCGATCTCCGTGAGGAACTCGGCGATCTGTTGCTCCAGGTGTTGTTCCACTCGCGGATCGCTCAATCTCACGGCGTTTTCGAATTGGACGACGTGGCCGGCGCACTGATCGCGAAACTCGTGCATCGCAGCCCGCACCTGGTCAGTTCCGGAGTGGTCGATATCGCTGAGCAGGAGCGGGCGTGGGACGCTTTGAAGGCTGCCGAGAAGGCGCGCGCGTCGTCCATGGACGGCATCGCTCGGTCGCAGCCGCCGTTGCTCCTCGCCGAAAAAGTACTGAGCAGGGCCGCCAAAGCCGGTGTGATCGAAAGCGCCGACGAAGCTGATCTGGAAGCTTCGATCGAACAGTGCCGACGCGCCGACACTGCACTCCTGGGCGCCCTGGACATGCTGATCGCCGACATTCGGATTCGTGAGGGAAGACGTCTCGAAAATGTGGAGGATTAGCCCACTTTGACGTAATTGCCCGGTAATCATCTGGCAACCGGGAAATAGCCTGGACTCGGTGAGTGCAGTTGAAACAAACCTAAGGTATGTTTACGTACGAAATGAGCAACACTGGGTCGTTTTATCGCACGAAGTGGCCCTTGATCGGCAGTTATGTAGGGGGGTCCGATGACGGTTCGTTTCTGCACTGCGAGCAGCGAGGTACGGCAACCGGCGGGGTGTTGCCGTACCTGGAGGCTCGCAGTGGCTACCGATCAGCGATCCGCTGAATCCGTTCGACCCGCTGAAGTCATTCGAATGACTAGAAGGACTGATGGCAAATGAGCGTTCATGCTGAGGTGGAGAGCCGGTCGGCAGCATTGCAGGATTCCGCTCATGTCGGCACCGACTGGCGTCGGGCATACCGGAAGCGGATTGCCGTGAGCGATTCGATCACGGTTCTGTTCGTGATCGCGCTCGCACAGATCGGCAGCATGTGGCCGCATCCCATCGAGTGGCTGACACCACTCAAGGTGATTGCGTCTGCAGCGCTGGGAGGGCTGTGGATGATCGCGCTCGCACGCGGACGCAGCCGTCATCAGTCGATGCTGGGCGAGGGCAGCGACGAGTACGAGAAGGTGCTGCTCGCTACCGGCCAAGTCTTCGGAGTGGGCGCATTGGCCGGGATCATTCTCGGCGTAGGAATCGCGCGTAGCTATCTCATGATCGCACTGCCCGTCGGGCTCGCTGCGCTGCTTCTCGGGCGCTACCTCTGGCGACGCGACATTCGAAAGAAGCGTGCGAGCGGGGATTGCCGCAACTCGGTGCTGTTGGTCGGTGGACACGCGTCCGTCGTTGCCACTACGCGAGCCTTCGTGCGGGACTCCTCGGCAGGCTACGACGTTGTGGGAGCGTGCATTCCGCGTCGGGCGACCGCGCTGGACGATCAGATCGTCGTCGACGGCGCAGCGGTCCCGGTATTGGGCAACGAGTTCGAGGTGGTCGAGGCAATGCGCGCAAGCGGCGCAGACACCGTCATCGTCACCGGAACCGAAGACCTCGGGCAGGTGGGCATACGCAAGCTGATGTGGGACCTCGAAGCCGAGGGCGTCGACATGGTGGTTTCACCGGTCGTAGCCGACGTGTCGAAGGCTCGCTTGATGTTTCGCCCGGCGGCGGGACTCCCGTTGATTCACGTTGCGCGACCGCGCTACCAGGGCGCCAACCGGCTTGCGCCCGCTGTTTTCGACGCGGTGTTCTCGATGCTGATGATCCTCCTCGTGGCGCCGGCCATGGTCGCCGCCGCCGCTGCGGTCAAGTTCACGTCGAAAGGCCCGGTGTTCTACAAGGCAGAACGCATCGGCCTCAACGGGAAACCGTTCCCTATGTTGAAGTTTCGTACCATGGTGGAAGGCGCCGATCAGCAGGTTGTCGATCTGATGGGGGACAACGAAGGCGCGGGAGGCGTGTTGTTCAAGATGCGGGAGGATCCACGAATCACGTCCGTCGGCAAGATCCTTCGTCGATTGAGCATCGACGAGCTACCACAGTTCTTCAACGTCATTCGCGGCGAGATGAGCGTTGTCGGTCCGCGGCCGCCGTTGCGGCGTGAGGTCGAGATGTACGACGACGAGGTTGCCCGGCGCCTGCTGGTCAAGCCTGGCATCACCGGCCTCTGGCAGGTAAGTGGTCGCAGTGATCTCTCCTGGGAAGAATCTGTTCGTCTCGACTCGTCGTATGTGGAGAATTGGTCTGCGGCGCAGAATATCTCGATCATCACCAAGACCGTATCCGCAGTGCTCAGGAGTGACGGAGCGTACTGACCTGCCAGAGGCAGTCAGCATTCCTGGAACTGGGCGCGAACATACCCGGCGGTTTGCCACACGTAGTTCGCGGCCCAGACCCAGACCGGAAGTGGTCGGGGGTCAGCGACTACGTCGATGTCACCGTCCCAGCAACGGTTGATGATGTAGCGACTGCGAGAGACATGGGGAACGAAGGTCACAACGATGACGCGCTTCCATCCCTGTGCCTCTGCGCGACGCCGAATCTCCTGTCCTTCACCACGCGTGGTCGACGGATCTGGCTTGAAACAGCTGACCTCGAAGTCGTAGGTTCCCTCGCATATCGCGTTGATCTTCGGATCATTGCTTCGATACGGATTCGAAAAGATGATCTGGGGCGCGTAGCCCTGCTCGGCCAAGGACAGCCCGTACTCTTCTCTGCCGTCGTGATCACCGCCGAGAACAACTATCGCGTCGGCCATTTCGGGTGTGTCGATCACCGGATCGACGTAGACCGGCCAGCCGGCGGCAGTGATTGCAGTAAGTCCGCCGACAATCCCGCTGAGAACGAGTATGCGTCGACGGACCTTGGGGCGAGTGGATTTCACAATTACTTCCTGTAGTGCAGATGTGGGAGCCGCTCAGAGCCCGTACTGGGTTTCGAGCACCGCACGAACAGCAGGCATTCCTAGTCGTTCGCGAGCAACATTTCGCGCGCGGGCGCCCATCTCTGCTGCGACGACGGGATCCTTCAAGAGCGACGAGATCGCCGCAGTCAGTGACTCGGTGGCGTTGTCGATCACGAGGCCACAGCGACCGTCGCGAATCAGTGGTGCGAGGCCACACGTGTCGGTGACGACTACGGGCAGTCCAGCGGCCATCGCTTCGAGTACGGACATTGGGAACGGCTCGTTCACGGAGGGCAAGACGTATACCGCGGCTTGACGAAATCGTGCGGCAGACTTGTCGAACGGAAGTGGGCCTTCGTACCGGATGACACTGCTGTGCCCGGAGCGGTCGATCAGTCGGTTGACGGCTTCTGCTTCGCCCTCATCCGGTCCGACTATCGAAAAGTGCGCCGTGTGTCCGCTGTCCAACAACTCTTTTGCGGCTTCGACGAAGACCTGGGGTCGCTTTCTTGCCTGTAATCGTGCGAGGTACAGGACCTCGGGCGGGTCGCATCTGTCCACAGGCGGCGACTCGAGGTCTTCCGCCTCCGGAATCCCGTTGTTGAGTTCCACCAAGTTGAGGCGACCGTCTCCGACAACGGACTGCAGGTCTGCATGTTCTCGTTCGGTGAGATAGAACACTGTCCGTGCGCGTTTGAGGACCGGGATCGTGAGAGCAGCGTCCAACGGTCTTGCCAGCAGCTTGTCTGTTTCGTCGATCATCCCGTGAGTCTGTGCGAAAACTGGAATGCCGTATGCAAGAGCCAACTTGGCGGCAGGAAGGGTCACCAGGTCGCGCGCGAGATGAATGTGCACGACGTCGAATTCTCGGATGTGCTTGCGAAGCCACACAAGCATCGACGGCGCGCCGATTCCCGCGTACCCGATCTTGGGGATCACGGTTCGCGCCGGAAACAATTTCAGAGCGATACCCTGCTCGCGTGTCGGGGGCACCGCGTACCCACGCTCACCTGCGACAATAGTTACGTCATGGCCATTGTCCTGCAATGCTTTCGACTGATTGAGGGCGACCCTGATAGGCCCTCCGTAAGCGGCGTCCGGTGAGAAGAGAGTGACGATCTGCAGTATCTTCATCGTGCAGCGCCGGCCCGTGGCGCCAACATCGTGGTTCCGGCGGAAACATCGGACGTCACCAAAGCCGTCGCGCCGACGATTGCGTTGTCCCCGATCGTTACACCTCGGAGTATCGTCGCGCGGGCGGCGATCCATGCCTGGTCGCCGATGACGATGGGGGCATTGTCGAACTCGAATGTGGGACTTCGGTGATCATGACTGCCCGTACACAGGAGGACATCCTGCGAGATAGCCGTGTTCGCCCCTATCGTGACGGGTTCGAGATTGAGTATCCAGGTTCCCTCGCCGATCCACGAGTCTGCTCCGACCGTGAGCTTCCACGGCCAGTGGATACGGACGCGGTGCCGAATCAGGACCCCGTCGGCGATGTCTGCACCGAACCGCCGGAGAACTGCAACGCGTATCCCGTTGGGGCACCACCAATGAGAAAGCAGTACACCGGAAATCACGAGCCAGGAGATTTGAACCAGCGGACCGCGTCCCTTGTCGTATCCGGCACCGGTGAATCCGGACAGAGTGCGGATTGTGCTCACAGTCGGACCGCTGCAGACGAGTCCCGTACGTGTTCGCGATACCAGGCAACGGTCGACTCGATGCCCTCGCGGGTTGAGATCTGTGGTTGCCAACCGGTGGCCATCAGTGTGGACACGTCGAGTAGTTTGCGCGGTGCACCATCGGGCTTGCTTGTGTCCCAGTCCATTCGGCCTTCGTATCCGACTGCTTCGGCCACAATGTTTGCGAGATCTTTGATGGTTTCGTCGTGACCGGTACCGACGTTGATGTGTCCGGACTCGTCGAAGGTGTCGAGTAGGTGAAGGAGTGCGTCGGCCAAGTCGTCCACGTGGAGGAATTCTCGACGTGGGCTCCCAGAACCCCAGTTCGTGACGGATTCAACTCCATCCTTCTTGGCTTGGTCGAGACGGCGGATCATCGCAGGAAGTACGTGCGAAACATTCTCCGAGAAGTTGTCGCCGGGTCCGTACAGGCTTGTCGGCATCGCCGAGATCCAGGGCAACCCGAACTGCCTGCGAACGGCCTGGACCTGGATGATTCCCGCAATCTTGGCGATCGCATATGCGTCGTTGGTCGGTTCGAGATGGCCGTTCAGTAATTGATCTTCGGTGATCGGCTGTGGTGCCAGGCGCGGGTAGATGCACGAGGACCCGAGGAACAGCAATCGACGCACGCCGTGCCGCAGTGCTGCGTCGAGCACGTTGGTCTGGATCTGGAGGTTGTCGGAGATGAAGTCGACCGGATATGTGTTGTTCGCGACGATTCCCCCGACCTTCGCGGCAGCCAAGACAACGCACGACGGTGTGGTGGCTTCGAAGAAGGCGAACACGTCTGCGCGGTTTCGCAGATCGAGTTCGGCAGATGTGCGGCCGATCAGGTCGGTGAAGCCACTCTGCTCGAGCTTGCGCCACAGCGCGGATCCCACTAGCCCCTTGTGTCCGGCGATGTATGTCGGGGCGCTGCGATCAAGAGGTGCAATCGATTTCGTCGTGATCATGAGAGCGAGATCTTCCAATCAGGGAGATGTGGCGTGTCGATCCACGGTGTGCCGGCATGTGCCAATGCTGCGATGTCGGCGTCCATCATGATTCGAGCCAATTCTGGGGTCTGTACTGTCGCTTTCCAGCCCAGTTTGTCCTCGGCCTTGCCTGCGTCGCCGACCAGAGCGTCCACCTCTGTCGGGCGAAGGTAACGAGGATCGAACTTGACGTACTTCTGCCAGTCGAGACCAACATGTTCGAAGGAGGCCACGACAAAATCCTGGACCGTGAAGTTTCCTCCAGTGGCCAACACGTAGTCATCTGGTTCGTCGACTTGAAGCATCCGCCACATACCCTCGACGTACTCGGGTGCGTAGCCCCAGTCCCTTACCGCGTCCAAATTGCCCAGGTACAGCGAATCTTCGATCCCGGCCTGGATCCGCGCGACTGCACGCGTGATCTTTCTCGTGACGAATGTTTCACCGCGGCGGGGTGACTCGTGATTGAAGAGGATCCCGTTCACCGCGTGAATTCCGTACGCTTCGCGATAGTTCCTGGTGACCCAGTACGAGTACACCTTCGCAGCACCGTACGGCGATCGCGGATAGAACGGGGTGTCCTCGTTCTGTGGAGGCGGACTGGCTCCGAACATTTCCGAACTCGAAGCCTGGTAGAAACGGCACTGCAATCCCGTCATGCGGACTGCTTCGAGCAAACGAATAGACCCGATTCCGGTTGTGTTGCCGGTGTGTTCGGGCTCGTCGAAGCTGACCCGCACGTGCGACTGCGCAGCGAGGTTGTACACCTCGTCTGGTGCGATCTTCGACAAGAGCGTGACGAGTCGTGCGCCGTCGGACAGGTCACCGTAGTGCAAGAACAGCCGTGCGCCCTGTACGTGAGGGTCCTGATAGAGGTGATCGATGCGTGACGTGTTGAAAGTTGATGCGCGTCTGATCAATCCGTGTACTTCATAACCTTTGGCCAACAACAGTTCTGCCAGATAGGAACCGTCCTGTCCGGTGATCCCTGTGATGAGTGCGCGTTTGGTCATCGAGCGTCAGCTGCCTTGTCTGTGTTCGTCGTCTTCGGATCCGAGTCGAGATGTGCGTCGAGATGTGTGACGTGTTGTTTCGAGTGGCTCGCGTGCTGACTCCGGCCGGCCACCAGGTCGCGGATCCACTGTTCGCATTTGTCGATGGACGCGGTTTTACCGACCGCGGTAGCGCAGTACCGGACCCCGGCGGCGCCAAGTCTGGCGGAGGTCTCCGCGTCGCCCGCGAGTTGTAGGGCCGCGGTGAGCAGGCCGGCGGGATCGCCGTTCTGCGTGACGACGCCGGCACCGGAAGCACGGATCTCGTCAGCAGTCGTGGATGCCACGTCGGTCGCGGCGACGATCGGGGTACCGCTGCTGAAGTACGACGTCAACTTGCTCGGCACTGCCATCCCGACGATTCCGGGTGCCTCGTTGACCAGTAGAACGTCAGCGGCGGCCATGGCAGTACGGAAGTCCTGGTCGTCGAGTGGACGGACGAAGTCGATTCGATTGACTCCCACTGCCGCGGCTTCGAGGTTCGGTCGCTGATTGCCGTCGCCGACCAGAACGAATCGGATGGGCAGATTCTGCTCGTCGGCGAGTCGAGCCGCCTCCACCACATTCTCTAAACCTTGCTTCACGCCCATGTTTCCGGTGTGCAGAACTATGGTTTCGTCGGGCGACCACCCGAATCTGGTGCGTGCGGCGGTGAGATCGTCCACATCGATCGGTGCCACATGCGTCCAGTTCCGAACGACGGTGACTCGTTCGCGTGGGACGTGAAGTTCGTTGACGACGTGGTCGACGAAACGGTCATGGACGACGGCGATTCCGTCGGCGGACTTCACGACAGCCGCCTCGAGCTTCGACGTTGCGCGGGCACTGCGGCCTGTCATCGCGCCGGTCTCCACGACGCCTTGTCCGTACAAGTCGTGGACCCAGACCCCGATGGCCGGACGTTTGGGCGTCAGCCGAGCACGTCCGAGGACCATCGCAGTGGCCAGCAATGCCGGACTGGTACACACGATCACATCAGGTGTGTTCCACCCGGAGCTGGCGGCACGTGCGCCGAAACTCAGCTCCATTTTGATTCGTCCCAATGCGTTCGGTGGGTTCGGCACGAAGTGGCGGCGTCGGTGAACATGAACGCCGTTCACGACCTCGTCTATCGACCGTCCCTGATACGAAGCGTCGATTTCCCATGCCGGATAGTGCGGGTACCCGGTGACAACGTGCACCTCGTGTCCGCGCTCACCGAGCGATTCGGCAAGGTCCGTCATGTACGGAGCTATCCCCGTGGTTTCCGGCGCGTAGTTGATGCCGAGGATTGTGATGTTCAGCGAGCCGACAGTGGCACTTGTCGGTAACTCGGGAATCGCCGAATCGTCGACAGGGTGCTCGTGCATCTGGTCGGTCTGTGTACTGATGACGAACCTCCGGTTGGGAAAATGCGCGTTAAACAGTCAAACGGTTTTATTCAAGCTATTTAAGCGCCAGTAGGGCGGTTTATCAACCTGGTCAGCTGGATGGACTCGACAAAATGGGCGAATCGCCCTGGCGGATTCCGAGATGCAACCGTCTGGACGACTGATTTAGCCGAAAAATAACTGGATGGATGTGATTCTGGTGATAGTTGCGTCGAGGTGGGTGGTGTGCGTCCGGGCGGGTCCAGATTCTGCGCTCTCGCACCATGTGCAATTCTGTGCTCATGCAATGGTCTGCGTGAATGTTCGATCGCACTTTGACCGTCTTGCGGTTTGTTGTGTATTCAGCGGCAGAGGGGAAATGATGAGGTCTGATCCGTGGGGGAACATCTACTGCTGCAATACTCAGCAGGCGTTTGCGACAGTTGTACCGTCAGTAGTCGACGACGCGATTTCGGTGTGGATCAGCAATGTTTTCGATCCCGCGGACGACATCCGTGTGCGCGTCGTGCTGGTGCGCCGAGTCGATGAATCCGAAATCGAACCCGAGCATCTGGTGCTCGACGACGTGGCAGGCGATCTCCCCGACGAGTTCGACACCGTCGATGTCGACGAATTCAACAAGGTCTTCGTGAGTTTCTTCCACAACAGTCGCCTCGTCGACCCGTCGACAATCGTGTTGGTTGTAAGTGCCGGAATGCTCGGACTGATCTACTCGCACCGATTCGGTGACGAGACCGTGTTCATGCCGAAGTCGGAACGACTCTTTCTGGCATTGAGTGGGTTGAGTCCTGACTATGCGCCCGATCGTCAGGACCGGCGGCCGTTGACTGCGCGCAGGATCGTCGAGGGCGGACTTCGGATGTCCGTCGCTCGTCCCAAAGCATCTTTCGGCGCGATACGGCAGATTGTCGGTATGCGGAACGAGGTTCCGCGTCCTGTTGCTCGCCCGGACGAGTCGGGCATTGATGCATTGGATTCACGCGCGTGGTGGTATTTCGCTCGGCTCGAGGGCAGTACTGATCGCAAATTGCCGTCGGTCTACTTCTACTGCGCACTACTCGCCGCGTTGGGACGTGGGGCTCACGAGAGTCATCACGTGGTGGCGGACCTTCGCTCGTATTCCCCGGTTCTCGGGCTCACCGATGGGAATGCGTTCAGTCACATACCATTTCGGGCCGATTGGTCGGTCGATGACCCTGCGGACGTAGCGCGTGAACTGTCGTCGCGAATTCGGTCGGGTGAGGCGCTGATCCGTCGATCAGTAGGCGAGGTGGTCGCGCGCGCAGCTGACTACAGGCACGGATCCAGCGGTGGGGCCGGCGAAGGTGACGAGATTGTGGAACAGCCTCTGACCACCAGTATGTCGTGTTTTCGTTTCCCAGCCGATCGACCGTATGCGAAGCTGGATGGCCGACTCGTGTACTCCGGTGGCATGCAGACCTACGCCCCGAACGCGCTGTCGATCAACATTCGGGCGACTGGGAACGTCTCCGATTGCACGTTCAGTCATTCCGGTGGACATGTCGCGAAGGCCTCATTGATGGCGGCGGTGAAGACTGCCGCTGGCCTGTCGGGTGCCGACGTCACGATGGAAACAGGATTTCACTTCGGCGAGCGATAGCGGAAACCTGCGTCCCACGGTGCGTCTGCAGGCACTTCGTACTCCTCGGCTACTTCGCAGTAAACAATCCTATAGACTGTTTTGAGTGAACTGAGCCGACCGATGGTTTCAAATCGATCTCGGTCTTGAAATCTCGGTCGCGGAACATCGAAGTCTCGGAGTGCAGCGAGCGCAAGGGGGGAGGTGAGAGACGTGGCGGGTCTCAAACTGCGCGTGCTGTTCAGCGCGGGTGATCAGGTGCTGTCCAGTGTCAGCAACGCGTTGATTCTGTTCGCGATGGCAGGCCCGTCGTCCGTGAGTGAGTTCGGTCTGGCGATCCTCGTTTTCTCCATCCTCACGGCTGCGCTCGGATTCGTTCGAGGCGCAGTGGGCACACCGCTGCTGTTGATGAGTGCATACAGCCGCAACAGGATTCGCACGGAGAGCAGACATGCGACCTCGGGTGCGGCCTTCTTCGGAATCGTAGTCGGGATCGTTGCCCTCGGAGTCTCTGTTTTCCTGCACGAACCGCAGGTGGGGATTGCATACGCCGTCGCCGCACCGGTTGTCCTCGCGCAGGATGCCTTGCGGTTCACCGCGATGTCGATGGGAGAACCGGAACATGCGTTCTTCAGCGACGCGTTGTGGGCCAGTGTGGCGTTCGGTGTGCTTGTCGTGACTTGGCTTCGACCAGAGGCACTTTCGATCGCTGAGATGATCTGGCTGTGGTCCCTCGCCGGAGCGCTTGCACTCGTTTACCTGATGATTCGCGTACAGACGCTACCGCGACTGACTGGTCTGTATCGCTGGTGGACGTCGTTCTGGACCCATCGAATCCGGTTCGGATTCGAGAGCGGTATCGACCAACTGGCCGCAATCGTGATCGTCGCGGTGTCCACAGCCTTCATCGGAACGGTGGCTGCCGCGTCTTTGCGCGGAGCAGTGACCGTCCTGGGTCCGTTCGCCGTGCTGATCAGCTCGCTACCACTGATCGTCATTCCCGAATCCGTTCGGGCCGGCCACACCGCGCGCCAGGTGTGGAGCACACTGCGCTATGCAGCGTGGCTCACATCCGCGATGGCGGCAACGATCGGATTTGCCGCTCCCTTCCTTCCAGATGCACTCGGCCGGGTCGTTCTCGGAGAGTCCTGGGCCGAGGCGCGCCATGTCCTGCCGTTTCTCGGACTCGAGTACGCGGCGATCTGTTGGATAGCGGGCGTTTACAATCTTTACCGCACTCAAGGAGCCAGTGGACGACTGCTCAAACTGCGAATCGTCCAGAGTCTCACGGCAATTGTCATCTGCAGTGCGGCTGCAGCCCTCACTGGAACCGCGGTCGGAGTCGCGATCGGACTGGCGCTCTCATCCATCCTGGTCGCAGTCTGCCTGGTGGTTGCTGCCCAACGGAAGCACTCTGGCCGCGAAAGCCCTGCGATCGTGCCGTCCACTGTTGATCGTTCCGAACCCGGCGACCTGCGCCGAACACGAACAGGCGCACTGGCCGGGACGACCACGTGAAAACAATTTCCAGCGGGCGGACAAAGCCTCACGAGTTCGCGGAATTCGACGTCAGTCGGCGAGACTCGTTGATGCCACCACTGATTGCGATCTGGACCGCGGTGATCATGGTGATCATCGTGCCTTTCGCAGTCGTCGAGTTCACTCCGACACCCCCAGGGCGCGTGTGGATGGCGGTACTTGCCGTCACCACGATTTCGGGATTGCGCTACGCGTGGATTGTCGGCGAGGGCTTTCGTCGGCTCGTCGAGATGTCGTTCTGGGTCTTCACCTATGTCTTCATGGGTCTTGCCCCACTTGCTCAGCTCCGCCTGCGAGAGATTCCTCCTACGACGCCGCGAGTGGATCCGTCCCTCAACTCGACGGCGGTCTCGATCGTCCTTCTGGGGATCGTCGGCTTCCTGGTGGGATTAGTGTTCTCCGGTGCGGTCTGGCGTCGAATCAGAGACACGCGATGGGGAAACGCCACGAGCGTGCGTGTGGATCCCGTTCGGGTTTTGATTCTTGCCGGTTGCGCCCTGGTCGCCAACGCGTACTACATCAAGAAACTCGGTGTAGGGACGCTTCTGTCGAGCCGAAGTGCCGTGGTGGAGCAGGCGAGTGCGTCGCTGGGGCAATCCACGGTCGCCAGCATCATCGGCGCCGTCGCGATGATGTCCTTGCTCGTCGCATTCATCGCGGTGGTCAAATACCGTGATCAGAATCCCGGAGCGGATCGTCTGTTTCTTCTCTGCGCCATCGTGCTCGGAGCCGTGTTGTTGTTGACGTTCAATCCGATCTCGAGTGCGAGGTATCTGTTCGGTACTGCAGCACTCGCCGTGGCGGCACTTTTCGGACTCTTCGCGACCCGCGTTCGATTCCGTGTGGTTGCCCTGCTTGCCGTGGCGGCACTTGTCCTGGTCTTTCCGCTCGCCGATGCGTTCAGGTACAGCACGTCGGCACAGTTCAAGACAAGCTCGCCTCTCGAATCGCTCACGTCTCCGGACTACGATGCATTTGCGCAGGTCAACAACACCGTCAACTTTGTGAATACGCACGGGGTTACCGATGGCAAGCAGGCACTCGGAGTTGTTCTTTTCTGGATTCCGCGGACCATCTGGCCCGGCAAAGCTACGGACACGGGCATCCTGCTCGCGGAGAGCCGCAACTACACGGTCAAGAACCTTTCTGCGCCGTTGTGGTCCGAGTTGTTCGTCAACGGTGGGTGGATCGCGTTGATAGCCGGAATGGTTGCTCTGGGCCTGATCGCAGGGATTCAGGACAGAAGAATCGAAATGTCGCTGCGCCAGTCCAGGGCGCCGACGATTCTTGCCTGCATCCTGCCCTTCTACCTGATCATTCTTCTCAGAGGGTCCCTGCTGCAAGCGATGTCGTACTTCCTCGTCATCATCGGCTGTGCATTCTTCGTCTCACGACGGGAGGCGACTCGATGACTCGGACGAGCCGATTCTCGTCGAGAATCTCTGCCCGTCGCCCGCTGGAACTCGTGGGTCTTGTTCTACTGGTGGTATTGGTCGTCTGTGCGACGGCGCTGGCCGTGCGTCAGAATTCGGCTGCCGAAAACGGCCGGTCCGCCCTCACCTCAGCGACCACGGTTCCTCAGTTGCCGCCGGACACAGCGCCGGCATCGATGTGGTTCGGCGACAGCTTCACTGCGGGCATCAACGGAATCGGGCTCGGGGCGTACCCGAGAATCATCTGCGTCCGGATGGGGTGGGACTGCAATGTCGATGCACAGGGAAGCACCGGTTTCGCCAACGACGGCGCACCGGAGTATCAGGGAACTACAACACGATTCGCGAATCGACTACCGGTGTCGATCGAGCGGAATCGAGCGGACATCATTTTCGTGGACGGTGGGCGAAACGATCTGCACATGAGTCCGATGGATTTGTTTCCCGTCATGACGTCGTACATCGACGCTGTCCGGGATGCATGGCCGGATGCGCGTCTGGTGATCATCGTGCCGACATACGTCACACCAGTGCCGTACGAAGGATACGAGCAATTCGTGTCAGCGCTGCGAAGTTACGGGGAATCGGTTGCCGCGACCGTGATCGATCCCGTTGCAGACGGTTGGTACGCCGACGTCGACCTCGAATCACTGAAATTCGAGGACGGTGTACATCCGAATGCAGTGGGGAATGCAGTGATTGCTCAGAAGCTGGTGGAATCGCTGACTGCCTCCGGTGTGATTCGCGACGGCGCGCCCAATGGTGGGATTCTCCGATGAACCCGTCCCGTTTCTTCGAAGTCCTTCGTGACAGGTGGATTGTCGTCGGCATCTCGACAGTGCTCGGCCTGCTGGTAGGCGTTCTGTTGACAATGCTCACGCCGACCACTTTCAAGTCCTCGACCGAACTCTTTCTCACCACGCCAGGGTGGGGAACACCGACCACTCTGGGCAATGCCGATTCGAGCCCTTTCCAAGGTGACGAGTTCTCGCAGCAACGAGCCGGTACGTACACGCGTCTGGCGGAAGGTGCCGACTTCTCGGCCCGTGTCGCAAGTCGTCTGGGCGAGAGTGGTCTTCGTGACGTCGAGAGCCTTTCGGTTCGCGTTGTGCCCGACACCGTGTTGCTCGAAATCTCTGGGACCGCCGACAGTGCAGATCGGGCGCTGCAACTGACGAACGCGGCTTCGGATGAGATGAACGAGACGATCCGGCGGCTCGAGACGCCGAGTGGGACTTTGATCCCGACGGTTCAGCCGCTGACTGTCGTCACGGCGTCAGCACCGACGAGCCCGTCTGGCCCGCAGACGATTCCGAACCTTCTTCTGGGGTTGGTCGTCGGATCGATGGTTGGAGTGACTGGTGTGATCTTGGCTGCTGCGAGGTCGAGAGCAGTTCAGGGTGTCGACGAATTGGCGGCCTGGACGGGTCTACCTGTGCTCGAGTCCATCCCGTACCTCGGTGACAGGGGACTGTCCGCCGAGGAAGGTGCTCAGTCGGCATCGAGAAGTTCTTTCGAGAGACTGCAGTTCAACCGAGATCTCATCGGGTCAGGCACGCCGGCATCACCTGTGCTCGTGACCGCTGCCGAAGAGGGGGAGATCAGCAGGTTCGCAGCTGGCGGTATCGCCGATGCTGCTTGCGCTCTGGGGTATTCGGTGGTTCTCGTCGACTGCAACTTCCGATCCTCGCGTGCTCATATCGAGTTGGGGGTCACCGACATCGTCATGTCGGACAGCGTCCTCGACGATGTTCTGATCTCGACACCGCTGCAGCCGACTCTCCTCCGGAGCGGTTCGCCGACCGAAACTCCCGAGCGAGTCTTCGAGTCGGAGTCGTTCGGACGCATGTTGCGAGATCTGAGTGCCAGGTTCGACGTTGTGGTTGTCTTCGACTCCGGCGGGACGCAGTACGCTGACTCGAGCCGATTGGCCAAGGTGTGTCGTTCGATAATCCTTGTCGTTCAGTCTCATTCGACGAACAGGCAGGACTTGATGACGAAGATTCACGATCTGGAAATCGCAGGTGCGAAAATCGAAGGTTCGGTCCTCCTGACCACCACACGCCGAGGGCAGCGAGGGGCAGTGTTGCCCGGCGGTCGGCCCGAAACAACTGACTCGGTGGCAAGTCACACGCCACGGCGCGACGGAGACACACGCACACAGCGGTCTCCAAGAAAGGCGAACACATGAATGCACTCAGCTCTGCCGCGCGAATCCTGAGGCGGGGGTGGGCAGTACCTGTCTTCGCGGTGTTCGGCTTGATCCTCGGTGTTTTCATGGCCATTTCGAGTCCGTCTTCGTACACGTCGACAACTGTGCTGTTCATCGGCTCGCCGATCAGCGCCGACTCGGCCGGTGCCTATCAGGGCGATCTGTTTTCTCAACAACGAGCGGCGACCTATGCCCAATTGTTTTCGAGCGACGATCTCGCGGTCAAGGTGATCGACGACCTGGGTCTTCCAATGAGCGGACACGAGTTGGCCTCGCAGGTCTCGGCGGCAGCAGTGGAGAAAACTGTGCTCTTGCAGGTCTCTGTCACGGATTCGACGGCCGAAGGATCGGCTGGTATCGCCAATGCGTATGCGAAGAATTTTGCACAATATGTCGGGCAGTTGGAGACCCCTAACGGTGGTGGACGTCCGAATACGTCTGTCCAGGTGGTCACCGAGGCGAACGCTGAAGATGCCAGTGGGGGTTCGAATCTCGTGATGACGTCCCTGTTCGGCCTCGTCGGTGGCCTGGTCGTCGGCGTCGGCGTCCGGGTGCTCCTCGGGCGGCTCGATCGATCCGTTCGAAGCGCTTCCATGCTCTCGGCCGTTGCGGGTGTACCGATTTTGGCGACAGTTCCGGAATCGGCTTCGCGGGGATCTCACGCGTTGACATTCCCCGCCGACGGCGCGACCGCCTATGCCGAGTCGATACGCAAGCTCAGGACAGGTATCGAGTTCGCCGGCCCGAGTGCCGACGCGATCCGTTCGGTCCTTATCGCCTCGCCTCGGTACTCGGAGCCTGCGGGGTGCATCGCAGCCGATCTCGCGGTTGTCCTGTCCGAAGCGGGACGTCGAGTACTGTTGGTGGACGGTGACTTGAGGTCGCCGAGCTTGGATTCATACTTGGGGATGAAACCGGCAGCCGGCTTTTCCGACGTTCTTGCCGGCGCAATTCCGCTCGTGGACGCGCTCGTTCAGGTACCTGGTCGCTCATTGACCCTGCTGCCCGCCGGCTCGATACGATCCGATTCCGGTGACGCCATCGCATCGGTCTCAGCACGCGAGGTGCTTTTGGAGGTCACCGAGAATTTCGAATACACGATCGTCGTGGGCCCACCTTTGTCGCTCTATACCGATTCGACTGTGATCGGCTCAGTCGTCGACGGTGTGGTTCTTGTTTCAACACAGAGTATTTCGTCGGTGGACGAGGTAGAAGGGGCAGTGGCCACTCTGCGCGCTGCCGGCGCGAACTTGTTGGGTGCTGTGCTGACGGGTGGCGGACGTAGTGGCTCGGTCAAGGGCCGTAGCCGAGTGAGAGTGGTCGACAAGCCTTTGCCGAGCGAGCCTCCGGTGAATGATGCATCGAATGACCGAGTCGGCGCGTGGCCCCCCGTCGAACGGGGAGCCGCTGCGCATTCGGTCCATACAGAACCGGGCATGGGCTCGACCGGGAAGAATGAAGTGGACAAGCATGATTCGGCCGATTCCGGTGAATCTATTGCCGACGGTGTGCGAATCGATTTCGACGAATGGGAGCCGGCAGAGACCGAAGAGCGCTACACGCGGAGTGATCTGGACAGTCCCACGGTGGCGATCCCGCGCTCGATGCTCCGGACGAAAGTCGCGCCGAAGGTAAACCGGTCGAGCGACGAGTTGCCGACCGATGAGCGGCAGGTAAGATCACCTGGTGAAAGCGGCGATTCCGATTCCATGTCGAGTCACCCCACGCAAGCTTCGGATTCTGTGCAGCAGAATTGAATTGGAATTCGATTTCCAGGTTCGGGATGTCAACGTCACCGGACATTGCGGCGTAAGGCCGTGTGTGAGAAGGGGTGGCTGATTCGGTGAACGCCGATGCTCGAAAACGGAAATGGGTGAGTATCGAAGGTTCGCGGGGCAGGAAATTTCGTGCAGTTGCAATCGGCATTGCGCTGGTGTCGTCAGCGCTTCTCGTAGCGGCCGGCCTCAGGCTCTCTGGTGGAGTGGACCCAAACGCGAGGGTTGACGCGGCGGTGTCATCACATCCCGCCGTCGAGCTTCCGGACAACGGACAGTCGACCGGCAAAATGGTCTTTGCGCACTACTTCCCGCCGTATCCCCTTTCGATCGACAACCTACCGTCGGGCGAAGACTATTACGCCACTCAGTATCTCAATCCGAACGGTGAACGAGGTGCATACGCTGCATTCGGAGGGTTTCTTCGAGACCGGCCACAACCACGGCCCGTTTCAGCTGACCCACAGTGGAGGCAGCGAGATCTCGAAGATGAAGTGCGGCAGGCAATCGACGCAGGAATCAGTGGGTTCTCGGTTGACATTCTGACGAAGTCGTCGAACCCGTTGTGGTCTTCGTCCGTTCCGTCCGAACTTCTCGCCGCTTCGGCTGCGGTTGATCCTGCGTTCGAAATAATGCTGATGCCGGATATGAACGGCGAACTCGGCACATTGGACCCCGCGAATCTGGCAGGCGAGTTGTCGCAGTACGCGTCATCGCCGTCGGTTTTTCGATTGACGGACAACCGGGTGGTGATTTCGCCGTTTCTTGCCGAGAAACACGACCCGGCGTGGTGGTCGCAGTTTCTCGAAATCATGAAGGCCCGCTACGGGATCGAGGTGGCCTTCGTTCCACTCTTCCTGAACTCCACCACGAATATGGATTCATTCGCGTCGATAAGCTACGGAATGTCGACGTGGGGTGGACGTAACCCTTCCTTCAATCCAGTGACGGACACCGGGATCGGCTCGCCACTGGATCAGGTGAACCGAGCGCACGCTCTCGGCAAGATATGGATGCAGTCGGTCTCGTTCCAGGATGCGCGTCCCAGACAATCGGTTTTCGACGAAGCGCAGAACACTGGGAATCTCCGAAACACCTGGCAGATTGCGCGCGAATCGGATAGCGAATGGGTGCAACTAATTTCGTGGAACGACTACAGCGAAGGTACGGCGTTTGCACCGAGCGAGGGGCACGGTCGTGCGCTGCTCGATCTGAACGCATATTTTGTCGACTGGTTCAAGACCGGAACGGCACCGGCGATTACACGTGATATCGCGTACGTCACCTATCGGAACCAGCTGTCGTCCGCGCAACCCGCACTACCCTCGGTATCGCCGATGATTCTGCGTGCGGGGTCGTCCCCGGTTCGCGACACGATCGAGGTTTTGACCTTCTTGGTCGATGGTGCCGAAGTGAAAGTTACGGTCGGCGGTACGACGACCACGTGCAGGGCCGATACAGGGATGGACATCTGCACGGTTCCATCGGCAGTCGGCGCCGTCTCGGTCAGCGTGGTTCGGAACGGGACGGAAGTGTCTTCGGCGAAGACACATGCCGACGTCGCATCCACTCCTGCGGTTCAGAACATGGAGTACCTGGTCGATTCGAGTTTTCGACGATAGTCAGCAGTCCGACGGCGGTGGCTCGCCTCTGAAGCGCGCTTGGAGCCAGACTGCGGTCTCGGACCCCGGATCCAGATTGTTGTGAGTTTGGCCTGCCCTGACGATGTGCTGCACCGAATCGCCGAACGCACAGGCATTGTCGACGGCCTCTTGCACCCACTGCGGGCGGATCGTCTGATCAGCGTCGCCGTTGATGACCAGGAGTGGTCCTCCGGCCGGACGCTGCGGAAGGGCGATCGATGTGAGCCAGTCGCGCAGGACTGCTCCGGCCTCGTCGGAGCTCGGCAGGGTATCGGCGGGATTCAGTCGTGATGCTTGTTCGCCGCGTTCTTTCAACGCCGGGCCCGCACATGCCAACCACATCTCAGAGTTACTCGACAGCGCACCGTGTAGGTAGTTGCCTGGATCGGTGCCGGGTCGAGCGACGGTCAGCCCAGATACTACGTACGACATCATGATCTGCTGTTCATGCGTCAGCCACTGCGACTGGGCCAAGTCGGCGAGCTTGGAAAGATCTGCGGCCGGAGCCAGCGCTACCGATCCGACAAAATTCAATTCGGGCGCGTAGAAACCGGACAACTCTGCCGCCGCCCATGTGGCTTGCCCACCGATCGACACGCCGAGTCCTGCCCATTTCCCGGACGTGTCCGGGACCATTTCTCGCGCCGCGCGAACTCCGTCGATCAGGTTGAACGCGCTGGTGTTCGGATCGAGGTACGGGGTGATGTCGCCTGCCGGACCCAACCCTTGGTAGTCGGTCATGACTGCCACGAATCCCAGTTTCATCAAAGGGACGATCGTACTCGCGTAGCCCAGGAGATCCGGGTGCATCGAAGGTCCGCACTCCGCAGTCACTCCCGTTGTGCCGTGACCGACGGTGACAACAGACCGCCCGCCGGGTGGTGGATCGCCTTCCGGAACGAAGACGACTCCAGAGACGATCGTTGAGCTTCCGTCCGTGCCTGAGGTTGATCGGTACGTGATCTGGTGGGCAGTCGCGCCCACGCCGGTTATCAGTGGATCGACGTTGTCGAACGCGGACGTGCTTTCGAGTTTGCCTCTGGCCGCGACGGCGTCGGCGCTGATCGAGGGAAGAGGTGCGGACGTCGGAGCCGGTTCGGCGGGCGCTGTGTCGGAAGCGCAACCGGTCAGAAGCGCCGCGGTTGTCGCTGCAACGACTACGAATACGTAGGACGACGTTCGAATTCCGTCCCGGGTAGACGTGCGCATCATGCTCCGAGTCCCTCCTTGTCGTGCTTCGACACGGCGAGTCTTCGGTCTCCGAACGCATCGAGTGCAGAGGCAACTATCAACCGGCCGACGCGTTCTCGAGAACTGCGATGGAACAGATTGTGATCACCGGAGCCTGAGAACAAGACGTGCGGGGGATTCTTCGACCTCGAAAGACGCGTGACACCTTGTCTGCCTCTGTTCGCCTCGAACCACGCTTCGTCTTCAGGCGCGAGGGACACTGCGGTCTTCGTCCCGCGGCGGGTCAAGGTGCGAAGCATCGACTCAGGGGCGTTGACCAGTCCGAGGAAGCCGAGACCGAGCCACAGCGGGTAAGGCACGTATCGCTGGGCTCGTCGTCCGGCATTGCGAATTGTTCTGGCCACGAGGAAAATTCGGTTTGCAACGTCAGACTCCATTGCATCGACATGTGCTTTCTTCACTGGTGGTCGTCGATTGTTGATCGACCAATTCACGATGTTGAGAAGCACCACGGACCGTGCGCCGCGCTGGCTTGCCACGTAGGCACCCATCCATGCGCCGGAACACATTCCGACGTGCATCCGGCGGGACGGCGGTACGTCGAGAGTGTCAATCAGATCCAACACATTGCGGCGCGCTTCCGGAGACACGATGGGGGTGTTCTCGTCGGTGAGGACAGTTCCGCTGTCTCCTGTGCCCATCCTGTCGAAGCGAACCGAGCGGATGCCGTGCGCTGCGAGAGTTCGAGCGGACTCGACCCACAGCCTGGCCGGCCCGATCCGGTGTTCGTTCGCGGTGCTGTGAAAGACCGCAGTGGCAGCGTGACTCGTAGTCGTGCGGGAGGCGGTGGAGATTGCAAAGAGTGATCCGGTGGACCGTCTTTCCAAGGTTTCCCAGACTTCTTCGCCGTCGTCAGCCGTCGCGACATGCGCCGCCGACGTGATCTCTGGGTCCACGACAGTCTTGTCCTCGCCGAATTGGCGTGACACCCAACTCGAAATCTGTTTGATGTCGTGCGTTGGCACCGAGAGTACGAAACTGCTGGGGGATACGAACTGATTCTGGCGTTCGACGAACATGCGTTCTGCGCCGGATCGCTCGAGCATCCGAACAGTGCGGGGCGAAGCAGCGAATTCAGGGCGAATCGCGGCGAGGACCTTCGTCGAGGAACCCGGATCGAGGGTGCTGAGGTCGAGTCCGGAAAGGTCTTTCACCGCAGCGGAATCAAGCACGCCGCCGACGATGGACGTGCAATCGTCGTGGTGAGGGTCGTCGTCGACCGAAACGCGGTACAGCGAAGTCAGTTCGCGAACGTAGGACCGACCGGATATGACCGGATCCCACAAGACCATCGCACGTAGGTCGCCAAGCGTATCGACGGTGGCCGCCGCGATCAGTGCCCCTGCGCGCAAACCTGTGACGGCAACGGACTCGATGCCCGCGCGCCGCGCGTACGCAACGGCTGCCGCAACGCTGGCTTGCCATTGCGAAACGGCGAGCGGGTCGTCCTGGCGGCCGGATGAATCACCCTGTCCTGCATAGTCGAAACGAAGCGCGAGGAATCCGTGCTCGGCAAGTTCTTGGGCGAGTTGGCGTAGTCCCCGGTAAGCGCTGATGTGTTCCTTCGCAAGGGGTGGACATATGACGACGGCGCCGCGCACGGCACCATCCGAAGGCAGGTGAAGCGAGGCGAACAGAGCCCTATCGCCTGGGCCTGGAATCCAAGTGTCAATCGTGCGAATCCCGGTCGGTGTCTGGCGGTGGCGGAAGTGTCGAGGGGTGGTCTCCAGCGGGGTGAGATGAGGGACGTGTAGTGCGGACATCGCGCTTGTCATGTTGGCCATCGACTTGTTCAAGGACCTCTCCACACATTGATTCAGCTTGCCAGTTTCGCGTAGTTCTCCGGTTTCCCGAGGATCCGGTAAACTTCCCGCTACGGATAACATACCGCAAGTATGTTTTGCGACGAATAAGCAGTGCAAGAGTTGGATATGGGGGTGCGTACAGCGATGGATCCAGTGTTCGGTGCGTCGTTGGGCGCTGCATCGGTTCGTATTGTTCGGGCCGACTCTCAGCCGGAAACCGGATCCGCGAGCGGTCGATTCCTGACTCGGACGGTAGACGCATACGACGCCTCTCCGGTGAGGACAGCCGCGATTCACCTAGTTGCTGCGGTTCGCGGGGACACGTCACGGATGGTCATCGCGGTTCCTGACGAGCGGCAGAACGTGGCGCTCGAATCAGAATTGCGTGCCCGAGGTATCGAGGGTGCTGTCACGGTGTCGGAAGCGGTGGCCGTTGTTGCGCTGGTACGGACTTCGGGTGCGGCCGAGGGTTTTCGGTTACTTACAGTTCTCGATATCGGTCGAACCGGGGTGACTGTCTCGATGATCGAGATCGGAACCGCGACAACTATCGCGTCCACGCGGTCGACGGCGCTCGCTGGTGACAGACTCGACGGGGTAGTCGTGGAGTTACTCTCCGCAACCACGGCTGATGCAACCCTCGACGCTGATGCAGCGTTCGACGCCCGCGAAGTCAAGGAATACCTCGCCAGTGGCTCCCGTCGTGCGCAGGTGATGCCCGTTCCCGAATCCATGTGCATCCGTTTTGATTCGGTTGTCACGCGGGAAGTCGAAGACACGCTGATGGTGATCCGAGAAGTTGCGGCTCGAGCCCGGTGTGTCCCTGACGCTTTGGTTCTCGTCGGAGGAGGCGCCCGAATTTCACTGGTGGAGAAGATACTCGAGCGGGAGTTTTCGGTACCGGTGATCAGGCCGGCCGAGCCCGAGCTCGCCTCGGCCAAGGGTGCAGCATTGATAGCCGAGGTCTTACATCAGGAGCACCTCAGCTCGGAAGTCGCGGTTTCGGAAGTGGCGGTTTCGGAAGTCTCGGTTTCGGGCGTCTCCGACTCGGAAATCGCAACGGATGCGGTAGACATGTCTTCCGATCAGGCCGTTGTGCGCAGTGTCGGTGAAACCGAGGAAGGCACGGAATCGGATTCGCTGCCTACTGGTGGGCTTGGGAGAATGCAAATCCTTGTGGGCGTTGGGTTCTCGCTGGTTGCACTGACCAGCTTCCTCGCGTGGGCGGTGCTGCGCCCGTTCTCGGATCCTGCGCAGGCGGAACCACCGCTGACCCAAACAACGGAGATTGTCGCGCCGGTACCTACCGCCGAGTTGTTGCCGCCGACCACGACCAAGGCAATCGATCCACTGACCGAGCGGAATCGGGCACCGGTCAATTTGGTGCGTTCGTGGAGATACTGAACCCGGAGACGCGCATCAGGTGAACAGCTGGGAACTCCAGTCCTTGCCGTCGGCGAGACCGCCGGGGCAAGCGAAGACCGCAGAACCGACGTGCTGGATGTATTCGTTCAGCGCATCGTGTCGTGAAAGGTTTTGCTGCATCGGAACAAACTGCTCGACCGGATTCCGGCAGTACGCAACGAAAAACAGTCCCGCGTCCAGGTGGCCGAAGCCATCGGAGCCGTCCGTGAAGTTGTATCCGCGGCGCAAGATCTGAATCCCACCGAGTTCCTCGGCAGAGGCCAGGCGCACGTGTGAATCCTCCGGGATGACGAAGTCGTGGCCCATTTTGGAATCGAGATCGAGTTCGTCGAACTCGTCTTTGGCGCCGAGTGGCGCTCCGCTGCGTTTGGAGCGGCCGATGACAGCTTCCTGTTCCTTGAGTACTGCGCGATCCCACTGCTCGATCAGCATGCGGATTCGTCTGGCGACGAGGAATGATCCGCCTGCCATCCAGGCCTGATCGTCAGTGGGATCAACCCAGACGTGCTGGGCGAGTGCGTTTGGATCTTCCGCCTTGATGTTGGCTGTTCCGTCCTTGAACCCGAACAGATTTCGTGGTGTCGCCTGCGTCGTCGAGGTCGAGGACGTTCGCCCGAACCCGAGTTGTGACCACTTGACCGACGCGGTCCCGAAAGCGACTCGCGCGAGGTTGCGGATCGCATGGACGGCAACCTGGGGATCGTTGGCGCACGCTTGGATGGCGATGTCGCCCCCGCTGCGATTCGGATCGAGGTTGTCCGCGCGGAAGTGGGGGAGATCGAGCAGGGCAGCAGGTTTCTTGTCTGCGAGCCCGAAACGGTCGTCGAAAAGTGACGGTCCGAATCCGATGGTCAGGGTGAGTTGCGACGGCGCGAGATCGAGTGCCTCACCGGTATCGCTCGGTGGCGCGTACGGACCGTCGCCGGTCGCTCCGTCCTCGGTTGCTTCCTGACCCGCTGTCATTCGTTCGGCCATCGCCGTCCACGTCTGCAGCAGCGTGATCAGTTCGTCGCGCGACTTCGTCGTCACATCGAAAGCGACGAAGTGCATGCGATCCTGGGCCGGCGTCGTGATGCCTGCCTGATGCTCGCCGCGGAATGCCACCACGTCTGCGTGATCGGTGCCGGAATTCTCGTCGGCGGTCACCCGCCCGATGACGGCACCGGCACCGGCCAGGACGGCGCCGGCCCCCACGGCGCCGAACAGTCGGCGCCGTGAGACCGCATGCGGTGCTGCGTTTTCCGCAGCGGGTGTGCCTTCTGGTGAATCAGTCATCTACTGTCCCGCGACTACTTCCTGGACCTGGCTGACCTCGGCGGACAGAGCATCGATTTTACGCGAGAGTTCTTGACGCTGCGCTTCGGTGACGGTGTCGTAGTACACGAATCCGTCCCCGACCCGGAACTGCGCCAGAGCGGCGTCGAGGTCGGCGAATCGGTCCGCGATGCGCTGGGCGAGCTCGGGATTACGTTCCTGCAGAATCGGGTTCAGTGCCGCGATCGCCGCTTGTGAGCCGTCGACGTTGGCCTGGAAGTCCCACAGGTCGGTGTGCGAGAAGATGTCTTCCTCTCCGGTGATCTTGGAGGTCGAGATCTCGTCGAGCAGTCCTTGGGCGTCGCCGGCGATCTTGGTTGGGTCGATCGTGTAGTCCTCGGCGTTCACCTGATCAGCAAGATACTGAATGTCTTCGAGCAGTTGATCGGCGACTGCGTTGGTATCCGGCTGAAGTCCGGTAACCCACAAATCCTTCTCGAGGCGGTGGAATCCCGTCCAGACCTGACCGGGCTCCAGGTCCGCTTCGCGCAGGTCAAGCTTGGGATCGAGTTCGCCGAAGCTCTCGGCTTCGGGCTCGATGCGCTCGTAGTAGGTACGTGCGATCGGGAACAGTGCCTTCGCCTGGTCGACGTTGCCGGACTGGACGGCGGCGACGAACTGAGCTGCGGTGTCCTGCAGCGCGACGATCTGGCTGCGGATGTACCGCCGGTAGCCGTCGGCAGCTTCGGCGAGTTGTCCGCTCTCGTCGGTGGCCGCCTGCGAATCGCCCGTGACGACGAAGTCCTGACGGATGCCGGTTCCGACCATGCCCGGCTTGCACGCGAGTTGATAGGTCGCAGCCTCGGGGAGAGAGACGATCAGCTGCCGGGTAAGGCCGGGGCCGATGTTCTCGACTTCGCCCATCGCTCGATCACCTTCGGCGAAGACGTAGAACTCGGTGACCTTCGAGCCGTTGTTCGTCACCTGGAACGTCGAACTGCCAGTGGTTCCGGTGGTGGCACTGACGTCACACGAATCGTCGGTGGCCGTGACGACGATGTCGCCGTCGCTCGCCGTCGTCTTCTCGGTGCACGCGGCGAGGGAGAAGGGAAGTACCGCAGCCGTGGCCAGTACGAGGGTGGATTTACGCATGTCGGCAATGCCTCTCAGGATTTTTCGGGAACGTGTGTGTCGTGCGCCGGCGGGGCCGTCGGCTCGGTTGGCTTCGACGGAAGGGGACGCAGGAAGAGTGCTAGGACGACTACGAGGTAGACGACCCACGCGACGGCTTGCAGGACCGTCGGATCCGGGCGGAAGTTGAAGATTCCGGCGAGGACGGTGCCGTACCAGGTCGACGGGTCGTAGCCGGGCGTCAGGTTGAACGCGAGATTCGAACCGCCCGGAAGCACATTTCCGGTCTGTAGAGCGCGAACACCGTACGAGAGGATTCCGGCGGCTACGACGATGAGGAAGATCGCCGTGTACCGGAAGAAGGTCGTCAGGTTGAGACGGAGGGCGCCGAAGTACATGGCGACGGTCAAGACGGCGGCCAGGAGAATTCCGAGGAGCAGTCCGACCAACGGCCAGGAGCTGCCTGCGGTGTTCTCGGCGTATCCGACCATGAGCAACGCTGTCTCGACGCCTTCACGACCGACCGCGAAGAACGACAGCGACAAGATGGCGACGGGGCCGGCGATCAACGCCTTCTCCATCCCCGCTTTCAGATCGCCGGAAATGTTCTTCGCAGCCGTGCGCATCCACAGGACCATGATCGTGACGATGACGACGGCGACCAGGGAGGCAACGCCCGCGATGATCTCTGCGGTCAGGCCGTCGACCGTCGACGTTCCGTAGTGGATCGCGAAAAAGATGATCGCCACCATTGCGACGGCGATCGCGACGCCGAGCCACACCCATTTGAGTGCATCCCTGCGCTGAGCTTTCACGAGGTAGGCAGCGAGAATCATCACCACGATGCCCGCTTCGAGGCCTTCGCGCAGACCGATCAGGCCACTACCGAATAACTGGGTGGCAACTGATGGTGTGCTCGCGGCAGCGAGTACCGACACGGGCACGGGCGACTCCTGACTGAGTGAGTGCGACAGCTTCTGCCGAACGTATGAGGCTAGGCCAGCCTTAACTCAGAAGAAGATACTCCACAATCGGTGGTGAACCACGCCCTGACCTGTACTTTTGCTGTTCTTTACCAATGGATTCGGGAGTACTTCGCTCGCATGTGGATGATGGAAGGGTGTACCGAACTCCCGCAGCCCGCAGAAGTCCCCGGCGTCTCTCGAGAGTCGTAGCCGCAGTAGCTGCCGGAACAGCCTTGCTGGGCGCAGGCATCGTGGCGTGTGGATCGAACGAACCGAAAGTAGCCATTCCGGAGGGCATACCCCCAGGTACCGGCTCTCCGACGCCACCGATCGACATCAATGCCCCCGGCCGCAGTGCTGATCAACTCGCCGACTGGGCCGCGGGATTGTCGGACGACATCGGGATCGGGACCACGGCACTCGAGGCGTACGGGTACGCCGCTGCGGTCATGGCCGAGACGCTTCCCAGCTGCGGAATCGGGTGGACGACATTGGCCGGTATCGGCAGCGTCGAGAGCCGACACGGGACCTACGACGGTTCGTCGGTCGATGCGTTCGGCCAGGTCGCCCCGGCCATTCGGGGAATCCCTCTGGACGGTGGCCCGGGAGTTGCCGAGATCCCCGACACCGACGGCGGGGCGATGGACGGCGATCCAGTGCACGACCGTGCGATGGGGCCTATGCAGTTCATCCCTGAGACGTGGCTCAAATGGGGAGTCGACGCCAACGGCGACGGCCGGGTGGACCCGGACAACATCGACGACGCTGCCCTCACCGCCGCTCGTTACCTGTGTGCACGCGGGGGAGACCTCACCGCCGCTGCCGGGTGGCAGCAGGCGCTCATGGCGTACAACCTCTCGGGCGACTATCTCGCGCTCGTTCGTGATCGTGCGTCGGCGTATTCAGTCGGGGTACGGCCGGACTGACGGCGATCGATCCGCAGGTCGGGACCGTGACCGCGCGTCGATAAAGAAGCCTTCGGCCCGTGCGGTTAGGCTGTGTGCTGGCACTACAGAGGTGCTGGCACTGCAGAGGCCCAGCCGCGATCGTGGTCCTCTTTCGACCGGAGGGGTCGGAGCCCAAGTGTCAAGCACGCAGAGCGTGCCCCAATGCGAAGCCCATTCGAAGGAGAACCACACAGTGGCCAGTATTGAGCAGGTCGGAGCTCGCGAGATCCTTGATTCACGTGGCAACCCCACGGTTGAGGTCGAGGTTCTGCTCGAAGACGGAAGTTTCGCCAGGGCTGCGGTGCCGTCCGGTGCTTCCACCGGTGAGCACGAAGCCGTCGAACTGCGCGACGGTGGCGCACGCTACGGCGGAAAGGGCGTCGAGAAGGCCGTGGAGGCTGTGCTCGGCGAGATCGCTCCGGCCATCATCGGCATCGACGCAACCGAGCAGCGCACGGTCGACCAGGCGCTGCTCGACGCAGACGGCACCCCGGACAAGTCGCGTCTGGGCGCAAACGCTCTGCTCGGTGCCTCGCTTGCCGTGGCTCGCGCCGCTGCCGAGTCCTCGGGGCTCGAGCTGTTCCGCTACGTCGGTGGCCCCAACGCTCACGTTCTCCCTGTCCCGATGATGAACATCCTCAACGGTGGCGCGCACGCAGACACCGGTGTCGACGTCCAGGAGTTCATGGTTGCTCCCATCGGCGCACCGAGCTTCAAGGAATCGCTGCGCTGGGGTGCCGAGGTCTACCACTCCCTGAAGTCGGTCCTCAAGGAGAAGGGCCTCTCCACCGGTCTCGGTGACGAAGGCGGATTCGCGCCCGACGTCGCAGGCACCAAGGAAGCGCTCGACCTCATCACGATCGCCGTGAACAAGACAGGCCTCAAGCTGGGCACCGACGTCGCGCTCGCTCTCGACGTCGCCGCCACCGAGTTCTACACCGACGGCACCGGCTACAAGTTCGAGGGCAAGAACCGCACCGCGGCCGAGATGGCGGCGTTCTACGCCGAGCTCATCGACGCCTACCCGCTCGTTTCCATCGAGGATCCGCTCGACGAAGACGACTGGGACGGCTGGGTCGCACTCACCGATCAGATCGGCAACAAGGTCCAGCTCGTCGGCGACGACCTCTTCGTCACCAACCCCGAGCGCCTCGAAGAAGGCATCGTCAAGGGTGCGGCAAACGCACTCCTGGTGAAGGTCAACCAGATCGGCACTCTGACCGAGACCCTCGACGCCGTCGATCTCGCTCACCGCAACGGCTACAAGACGATGATGAGCCACCGTTCCGGCGAGACCGAGGACACCACCATCGCCGACCTCGCGGTTGCCGTCGGCAGCGGTCAGATCAAGACCGGTGCTCCGGCCCGCAGCGAGCGCGTTGCCAAGTACAACCAGCTGCTGCGTATCGAGGAGAACCTCGGCGACGCAGCACGTTACGCCGGCGAGGTTGCGTTCCCGCGCTTCGCTTTCGAGGCCTGACGGAAATCTAAGATTCAGTAGTGTCTGCACAGCGCGGTAAGCCACGATCCCCCGGCGGAAGTCCGGGGGGTCGTGGTTCCCGTCGTGGGGACACACCGTCGCGTGCGCGTCGTGACAGCGCTCGACGCCCACGCGCGTCGGAACCGGCATCTTCGGTCGATCCGGCAGCAGTTGATTCCGCTGCGACAGACCCCGCGCAACCGGGGGTCGCCGCCGAGAAAGCGTCGGCGCGTGGGTCGAGGTCGGCCCGGGGGAAGAGCGGAACCAACAAGTTCTGGTCTCGGCTTCCGAAGTCGGACAACACCATTTTCGGCTTGTCCACCAGTCGGGCCGTTGTGCTCGCGATGGTTGTGCTCATGCTGGCGCTGACACTGGCAGTGCCGCTGCGTACGTACATCAGCCAGCGTTCGGATGCCGCGCAGGTGGCGGCCGAACGTCAGGTGCTCGAGGAAGAACTGCGAAAGCTGCAGGGCCAGAACGCGCGCTTCGACGACCCTGCGTACATCGAAGCTCTTGCACGAGAACGCCTTCGGTACGTCAAACCGGGCGAGACCCCGTTTCAGGTTCAGCTTCCCGGCGACTACAAGGAACCCGAGAAGAAGCAGGAAAAGGAAACACCGCTGACAGGTCCGTGGTATCGCGATCTGTGGCAAACGATTTCGGAACCGCCAGTGGTTCCCGAGACGACGACACCGGCCCCGATGCCGTTGGCGCCGATAGAGCCAGAAGAACAAGGAGTACCCACCGGGTGAGCAACACGTCCGAAAATTCCCCACAGGTTTCACAAGCGGATCTCGACGCCGTTGCCGCTCAATTGGGCCGTGAGCCACGCGGAGTGATCGAGATCGCGTACCGCAGCCCGGACGGTCAGCCCGGCGTCGTCAAGACTGCCCCCAAACTTCCGGACGGAACACCGTTCCCGACGTTGTACTACCTCACCGACCCGCGACTGACGGCCGAAGCGAGCCGTCAGGAATCCGCCGGCGTCATGCGTGAAATGACCGAACGCCTGACCCAGGATCCGGAACTTGCCGCGGCCTACCGGCGGGCATACGAGTCGTACCTTGCCGAGCGGGACGCGATCGAATCTCTCGGAACCGACTTTGCCGGTGGCGGGATGCCGGATCGCGTCAAGTGCTTGCACGTGCTGATGGCGCATTCGCTTGCCAAGGGTCCCGGCGTCAATCCGCTCGGTGACGAGTCCGTTGCCTTGGCCGGCCACGGAAAGCTCCGCGGAACTGCAATTCCCGCGGACTGGCCTGGCATCGACGACGCCGACACCGCCGACCGGTGACTCGCCGTGTTGCCGCAGTCGATTGCGGTACCAACTCCATTCGACTGCTGATCGCCGACGTCGGCGACGACGGCCGTCTGGTGGATGTCCGGCGCGAGATGCGCGTCGTGCGACTGGGTCAGGGTGTTGATGCGACAGGGACATTCGCGCCCGAGGCCATCGAACGCACCCGGGTCGCGCTGGTCGAGTACGCGTCGATGATCGCCGATGCCGGAGCAACCGCCGTTCGAATGGTCGCGACGTCGGCTACTCGCGACGCTGCGAATCGGGAAGACTTCTTCACGATGACGCGGGACGTGCTCGGTGCGGTGATTCCCGGATCCGGAGCGGAGGTGATCACCGGCGACGAAGAGGCGCGACTCTCGTTCGGTGGTGCTGTGGGAGAACTTGATCCCTCCGAGGGCCCCTTCGTGGTAGTCGATCTCGGCGGTGGGTCCACCGAAGTTGTCCTCGGCGACGCGTCGGGCGTCCAGGCTGCGTACTCCACCGACATCGGCTGTGTGCGCGTCACTGAGCGGTGCCTACCGTCGGATCCGCCTACGGCAGAGCAGGTTTCCGAGGCGACGGCTTTTGCGACCGCGAAATTGGCCGAGGCATTCGAGGCCGTGCCCGTCGAGAAGGCGCACACCTGGGTGGGTGTCGCTGGAACCATGACGACGCTGGCCGCGATTGCTCAGGAACTTCCGGAGTACGACGCCGAGAAGGTGCACCTGTCGAGGATTCCGTTCAAGCAACTTTTCGACGTGTGCGAGCGACTTACCGCCATGCCTCGGGTTGATCGCGCCGCCTTCGGCCCGATGCATCCGGGGCGGGTGGACGTCATCGGCGGCGGAGCGATCATCACCACGGTGTTGGCTCAGACATTCGAAGCCAAAGCCGGGATCACCGAACTGGTTGTCAGCGAACACGACATCCTCGACGGCATCGCGATGTCGATAGCTCAGACCCACCCGATAGTCTGATTCCCGACGCACCCGACCAGTCGGGTGCGTCAAGGCCCCCATAGCCCAATTGGCAGAGGCAACGGACTTAAAATCCGTCAAGTGTCGGTTCGAGTCCGACTGGGGGCACCAAGTAGATCCGCCTGCACATTGAATCGAAAAACCCCGCTCGTCCTCATACGGACGGGCGGGGTTTTCCTTGGAGTGGCGCAAGTGGCTACTGAGCCCAGACGGTCGTCCCTGCAGGCGCATTCAGTGTGTTGACGAGATCGATGCCGGCTACGACAGCCGCGCCGCCGCCGCCGAGGATCGTTCCGGCGACACCGCCGATTCCGGCTCCTGTTGCGAGGCCACCCAGGCACAGTGCCGCAGCGACGGGGAGTCCGACGATGGTCAAGCCCAGCGGAGCGCCGACAGCGCAACCGATTCCGGCGCCGACGATGGTGCCGAGCAGGCTGCCGACCTGAGTGCCGAGACCGAGCTGACTCTGGAAGTGCGCAATCGCCCGATCATTCTCCTCGGGCGAGGCTACCGGCGTCCATTCCTTTGCCGCAGGCGCACTCTCGGGTCGAGGTGTTGCCTTCGCCGAATCGGTGATCGGTGTCAGTGTGAGGGTCTTACCGTCTTCACTGATCGTGCGATCGAAGGGGAACTGCAGATCCCCGAGGTTGTATGCGAGAGGCAGGGAAACAAGGTCGGCTCCCTTGCTGTCCTGCAAGACAACAGACTTGCCGTCGCCGGACACCTTGAACAACCCGGCATCGATGGTGGTGACGATCGACTTGTCGACGATCTTCGCTTCGTAATTCACGTCGGTTGACGGATCAGCTGATGCGATCCCTGTTGATGCTCCGACTGCAGCGACCGCTAGAGCAGTCACAGCCGCCTTCTTGAAGAAACCCATAGTTCAACCCCGTGTTCGCCTGCGTGTGCTCGCAGAAACTCGACAACTTCGGACATTGGTAAACCCCCGACAAAGCCTTCGTATTAAAGCAGACCGAAGTGACAGAAGGGATAGTTGCGCTCGGGCTGACCGGAAGCGGCCGGTGCAATCGAATTTGCAGTGTGCAGTACCAAGGTATCGAACGTGTGTGCGAAAATGTGGAGATGCGGCTAACCGAGCGATCCCCGGACCGCTGCGCGAACGGACACCCGCTGACGGCCAATACGTGCCTCGTCGGCTGGGAGGTTTGCGGGTGTGCCTCGACCGAGAATGGCGGGCATCGGACCCATTACTGCAGGCGCTGCGGTGAAACTGTCCGGACGCCGGAGTGCGTAGGCGTGAATCCGCAGAAGAGTCGGTGGAGTTGAAGTGCTGTTACGTTGTGTTTCAAAGAGATTCGCGAGAGCCTCACCCGGCGGATTGGTGCCGGGTGAGGCTTGTGGATCAGGTAGGCGGGGCGACGGGTGCGTCGCTGCTTCCTCCCGAGCTCCCGCTCGACGAGCCGGTGCCGAACAGTAGGCCGAAGAAGCCGGAGATTGCGCCGAAGAAATCGAACATGGGCGAGCCTTTCGTGAGGACGAATGCGGTCACGACAAGTGGCCGACTTGTGGTGGTGTTCAGAGAAGTTCCGTCGACATTGACGGCAAAGGCGTCGGACGAAGGCCGACTGCCGGATGAAATGTACGATTCGTCCCGGTTTGATACAAGTCTTTCCCGAGTAACAGTTACTTGAGGCTTGAATTATCGGGGGTGCCTGCCTGATCTGGGGTGCCCTGCCTGCTTGGGTGGGGCAACCAGGCAGGGCGGTGGTTGGCCGTCCCTCTCAATACCGACCTACGGCGAACCATTGGCGTTGAAGGTACCCACACTTCGTGACGCTCGCCACTTACGTACCAGTACCTTCGTTAGCCGAGGTCAGTGGTGGCGACGACGGAGGTCACCGACGTCCCCGCGGGGACGTGGTTCATGGAGAAATCGCGGTCCCGGTCAGGGTTGACGACGCTTGCCAGCAGGAGCATGGCGGCGACAAAGAGAACTCCCGCGGTGAGGTAGGCGATTCTCACGGGCAGGCGCGGGCGTCGATCTGAATTCGTGGACATTCACGTTCTCCATCGGTACATGTTGGACGAACGCTTAGTTTAACGATCAACTAATAAAAGGGTCCGAACAGTGACGCAAGATACGAAAAGACCCTCGATCTCGGGGGAAATCGAGGGCCTTTCCGGTCGAACGTCGGTGTCGCCAAGCACATAGCGTCACCGACCCACTATCGGTGTCGAGCGTGACCCCTCATGTCCGACCCCACTTCTCGACACTATCCAGTAACTTGCGACATTGTGGACGATTCAGACATTGTCATTCGGTTGGGGGACACCCCGCCCGCGACACCTACTTTCGTCCAGCCGCCCATTTCATTCCCCAGTTGTAGGCCCGATCGAGATCTGACTGACTGCCGTTGATGTACTGAACTTCGCGGGTCACCGTCACGCCCTGACCTGAACTCTGGATGAGAGCGATTGCGCACAACCGCTCCTGGTTGCTGGCCGAATCGAGCCGCACTTCCACCTCGGGGCCGTTGGTGGGATACAGGGTGACGACGCCGTCCACGGCCGCCCAGTTGGGGGCGCCGTCGTAAATCATCGCGAAGATCAGGATTCGCCGGAAAGCGCTTGGGTCACCGAGATTGACGTGCATGTTCTCGCCGCCGGTGTTCGCACCACTGCGGTCGTCGCCGTCGAGGGAGATGTAGGGCGGAGAAGTCAGTGAACCGAAACTGTTGCCCAAGGCCTGAACTACTCCCTTGGACCCGTCGGCAAGTTCGTACAGGCATCCGAGGTCCAGGTCGACCGCGCCAGAACCTGCGCCGGCGAGTTTGGCGAGGAAACCGGTCTTCTTCGGTGGTGCTCCCTGCGACCAGTTGAGGTTCACCCGCATATTGCCTTGTCGTTCACCCGCCTTCGCGAGGTTGACCGTCGGTGCCGATTTGGTGAGCGTGATCTTGCTCAGGCTGACCGGTGCTTGCGACGGAGTGGACTCGCCGGAACGTCGGGTGTAGTCGATTGCCATCGTGATAGTCCTTGTCTGAACTCGAATGAGTCCGATCGTGTTACCCGTCGAGGAATCTCCACCGACGTGATCGGCGATCTCCGGCCATTGTCCCTCATGTCTGATTTCAACCCATCCGCATCAAACTTGCCGCACCAACTACCGGCAGACCAGTAGTTTGCTGATTACTGTGTCTGTGGGCAGACCTGACTCCGAAATAGGTCGGACGTACTGGTTGGCACCGCAGTGCCTAATTACGAGAGAATTGCTGAGTCGGACGTCCGATTCGAATTGAGTCGTGGGAGCGGGAGGTAAGTGATGTCGGTCCTGTCTCTTCTGCAACCCCACCAGAGAGAAAGATTGACGCCCGCGCAGCGCGATGACGTCACTCGTGAGCAGATAGCCGTCACCTTCGGCGTGCTGCCGTGGGCCGCTGCTGTCCACCTCGTCGTCACACTCGGGCTGACGTTGTATGTGATTCCGCCGGACAGCGGACCGTTGCCGCGCCTGTGGCCATTCCTGTCCGGAGTGATCGGGCTGGTGGGGATGTGCGTCGGTCTCGCCATTCATTTCAACCTGATCGCACCCACGTACCGGATGTCCTACGCGTTTCTCATCGTCGAATTTGCTGTAGTCGGGATCCTGTATTCCTCGCTCGCCCTGGTCCTGTACCCGATCCTGGATGACTCCGGCGACCTGATCCTGATAGCGGTCACCACATCCATCACCGGTGCCGGAGCCGTGGCCACCGCGATGTTGCGGATGGTGGGGGTCACCTGGATCCTGTCCAATATGGTCATCCTCGGGGTGGCATTCTGGCTTCAACCGGGGCCCGAGTTCGAACGAATTCTCATTGGAATGATCGCCTACGGCGCAGCTCTGATCGGCGGCACGATAGTGGTCTCGGGCAACCTGGAATCTCGCTACCGAGCTGAATTGAGCGCCGCGTCGGAACGATCGGTTGTGCAGATGCTTCTCGAAGATTTCGAAGGCAACGCGGGGGACTTCGTGTGGGAGACCGACCAGAAAGGCAAGTTCAACCGAATCCCGACGCGGCTCGCGGTCGAAGCGGGGCTGGACTCCACCGAGTTGCAGGGAACGGCGTGGCAGGACCTGTTCATGGAGTTGGGCACCCTACGGATCCCCGGCGGAATCGATGCGCTCATGGAGTTGCAGAAAGCCCGCCACACGAAGACCGCATTCGTCGACGTGCTCGTTCCGGTCCGAGTGCACGGTGAAATCCGGTGGTGGCAGATCTCCGGACGCCCGCGCCCCGGCCGCACGCCTGACGAGTTCGTCTGGCGGGGAGTCGGTTCCGACGTCACGGAAGTGAAACTGCAGAGTGACGAGATCGTGCGGATGGGTCGGGTGGACGCACTCACCGGCATGCCGAACCGGCACAGCTTCTGGACCGAGCTCGAGCGACTGCTGCGTGATCCGTACACAAGCGAAAGTGGTCTCGCGTTGGCGATGCTCGACCTCGACAACTTCAAATCGGTCAACGACACACTGGGTCACACCGTTGGCGACGCGGTTCTGCGAGAGGTCGCGGATCGCCTGTCCGAGGCCGGCGGGATGTCACAGCTGTTCGCACGTCTGGGTGGAGACGAGTTCGCGATTCTTTTCACCGATGTAGGTGACAGTTCGCAAGTTCGTACTCTGCTCGGCCGCTACATCGAAACTCTGCATGAGCCGATCACAGTGGCCGGCACGCGGTTGGAGATCGGATGCAGCATCGGGTACTACCTCCCCGCCGAACTGCCGTCCTCCGCCGACGAAATGATGGGCGCTGCGGACCTCGCGTTGTTCGCGGCAAAGGAATCCGGGCGCGGGGCCGTGCGTGAATATCGAGACTCGATGAAGTCCGTGGCCGATCGGCGGGCCCGCCTGCTCGAAGATCTGGGAAACACCGTCGCGGAGAAGGACCTCGAACTCGAGCTGCTGCCCAGGATCGACGTGCTCTCCCGCGAGATCGTGGCCGTGGAGGTCCGCGTGGTCTGGCACAACGCCCGCCTCGGAGCTGTGACGTCCGCCGAATTCATGAGCGTCGCAGACGACACCGGTTTGGCTTATTCACTAGGAACGACCGTCTTCGAGCTGGCGTGCGAGGCGGCGTCGCGTCTTCCTGATCACCTGCGGGTAGCCGTCGCGGTATCGACGCGTCAGCTCGAATCGGATTCCTTTGTCGACTCGATAGGGGATTCGCTTCGACGATCGGACGCCAGCGCACATCAGCTCGAGCTTCAACTCAACGAATCCTCGGCGATCACCGACGAGTCCAAGTCTGCATTGCACGCCATTGCAGACATGGGAATCGCGCTGACCGTGGACGAGTTCGGTGCCGGATTCTCCTCGCTCGCATCACTGTCCGGCCTTCCGTTCACCCGAGTCCGGATAGAACGCTCCATTTCGGGTGCGGCGCCTGGTGGACGGCCGATTCTCGAAGCTGTCGTGGATCTGGTCGACGCGCTGGGAATGGAGGTCGTCGTCTCGGGAGTCGACGGTGAGGAGGACTTGAAGTCCGTGGCCGCTGCAGGGGTGAGGACTGTTCAGGGATACATCGCCGGCGGGGTCATGTCGGTCGACGCGGTCGCAGCGGCGGTAGCAGGCCGACGTGGATGACCCGGCGGTACTCCGTAGGCGTCGTGTCGAGACGTCTGTGCGCAAGCTCGGTCGCAGCGGCACGGAACAAAACCTCTCGGATTACGATCGCCGCCGCTTACTCGATCGACGCCTGCGGTTCACCGCGCGCGTACTTCCGTGGTCGTTTCTGACTGCGGCGGTTGCGTTGTCAGCGATCGTGGTGCTCCTGCCGGTGGATGCCGGATGGTTCAGCTTCGCCTGGTCGAGTGTCATGCTGTTGTCGAGCGCTGGGTTCAGTGTCTATTGGCTCCGGCGCTCGAGTATGGGAGTCTCAGAGTCCCAGACCACCGAATTGGTGGTGCTCACAGTCGAAATCATTGTCTGGGGAGTGCTCCTGGCGTGCTTGGCTCTCGTTCTCTTCCCGATGCTCGATCCTGGTGACGAATTGGTACTGAGCTCGACGTTGATCGGTGGGATCGCGGTCGGCGTGTTTCCCACCATGATGTTTCGCGGAATCACTGTCGTCTGGATCAGCCTGGTGGGAGTCGGGCTGGCCGGGGCGTTCTGGACGGAACCGGGCACATCGCGTTTCGTGCTGATCGGGGTGCTGGTCATCTTCGTAGGTTCGCTCTACAGCGGAACTTTGCTGTTGGCCAACCTCTTCGAGAGACGGCTACGCGCCGAACTCGTAGCCGAGGACGAACGAGATCTCGTCGAATTGTTGCTCAACGATCTCGAAGACGGAGCGCAGGATTGGCTCTGGGAAACCGATTCGCGCGGTATCGCCAGTACCGTGTCGTATCGATTTGCCGAGCAGGTCGGTTTACCGGCAGCGCAGATTCGGGGCCGCACCATGCACGAGATCCTGATCGGGATCGGCGCATCTCGAACAGATGCGGGCAGGAAGTCCCTTGATCTTCTCACCGCGAATTTTCAAGCCGGGACGGCGTTTCGGGACCTCACCATGCAAGTTGTCGTACGGGGCGATACTCGCTGGTGGTCGATGTCAGGTCACCCCGCCAGCGGCGACGGGGCGGACTACGGGTGGCGCGGTGTCGGATCCGATATCACGCACTCTTATCATCAGCGTCAAAATATCTTGCGACTGGCGGAAGTCGATTCGCTGACCGGGCTCAAGAATCGGTACAGCTTCAACTCTCAGCTCTCGTCGAGGCTTCGGGACGGACGCAGAGTGTGGTTGGCGATTCTGGACCTGGACAACTTCAAGTCGATCAACGACCGGTTGGGACACCACGTCGGAGACGACGTGCTTCGCGATGTTGCGAGCAGGCTGCACAGCGTTCTGCGATCGAACGAGATCTGTGGGCGACTGGGGGGTGACGAGTTTGCCATCGCCTTCGACGACATCGCGAGTGCAGATGAGGTGGAGGAACGATTCCAAACGATTCTCGACTCATTCGAACGACCATTTTCACTGGTCGGCAACCAGATTCGCATTCGTGCCAGTCTGGGGTACGGCTCGATGCCCGACGACGCCGACAGCCTCGAAGACCTGGTGATTGTTGCGGACCTCGCGCTCTACCACGCAAAGGAGAGCGGTCGGAACCAGATTCGCGCCTTCGATGCGACTTTGCGGGATCGTGCGACAGGTCGGGCCAGAGCACTGTTGGATCTTCGTCGTGCGTTGATCGACGAAGAGTTCGAGTTGGTCTATCAACCGCAGGTTTCAGCCGCGACGGGAGTTGTTGTCGGGTTCGAGGCTCTGCTGCGTTGGAACCATCCGACTTCAGGTCTCGTCTCGCCGGGAGACTTCATTTCGGTCGCCGAGGAAACTGGCTTGATCGTGCCGATCGGTGCAGGTGTTTTGCGGGCTGCCTGCACGGCAGCGACAACGTGGCCGGAGGACATTCGGGTTGCCGTCAATGTTTCTCAGGTGCAACTGCGTTCGAGTCGATACGTCGAATCGGTACGCCAGACACTGAACGAGGTGAACCTCCACCCCAGCCGACTCGAGATCGAAGTGACCGAATCGCTGGTCATCGATGACGCCGACCGAGATGTGTTGGTACAGCTCTCGGCGCTCGGAATCGCGATTGCGATGGACGACTTCGGTACAGGGTTCTCCTCGGTTGCCAGCTTGGCCCGGCTGCCGCTCGATCGGTTGAAGATCGATCGGGCGTTCGTCGCACCGCTGGACGCGGATCCCTCGAATTCGAGGTTCGCTGTCCTGCGAGCCGTCATCGCGATTGCCAAATCTCTCGGGCTGGACACCGTTGCCGAGGGCGTGGAGACGGAGAGGCAGCGCGCGATAGTGACGGAGTGCGGATGTGACGTGATCCAGGGGTACTTGGAGGGAATGCCGATACGGGCAGCCGAGATTCCGGACTATTTGAATGAGCGACCAGGCGGTCCGAGCAGGCTGGGTGTCGCGGCTACCACTGAGTGAGAACTTTGCGCCCGTTTTGGCGATCGATGTGTGACGGTACGCCGAAGTGATTCACATCGAACTGCAGAAGGGTGTCTTCGTGGTGGTCGGATCGGCGTACTTCCCAGGGCCGATGTTGGTGGGTAAGAAGGCAGTGGTCACAGGCGGTTCCCAGGGAATCGGCGCAGCGATCGTTCGAGCATTTGCCTCGCATGGCGCGTCAGTTCTGGTTGTGGACATGGCACCGCTGGGCGAGGTCGAATTCGACTCAGCTGCAGGTGGTTCGATCAACCATCTCGAGTACGACGTGCGTGCGCAGGAAGTCCCCGTCGCGTTGACCGAGTTCGCGCCGGACGTTCTGGTGAACAATGTGGGTCATTTCCTGAACCCGCCGACAGCGTTCACCGGTACGGATCCAGGATTCTGGTCCGAGGCGGGCAACATCAATTTCGATCACGTCGTGCGCCTGACCCATGCCCTGCTTCCCGGCATGATCGATCGCGGAGTCGGTGGATCGATCGTGAACCTGACGACGGTGGAGGCGCATCGAGCGATCCCGGGCCACACCATGTACTCGGCATACAAGGCCGCGCTGACGCAGTTCACCAGAAGTCTTGGTGTGGAGATCGGTCGAACCGGAGTGCGCGTCAACGCCATTGCCCCGGATCTGATCGAGTCGGTACAGGTGCCGTATCGCAGGATCGTCCCTGCCGACGACTGGGACAAGTGGCCGGGGTGGGCGCCGCTGGGTGGACCGGGCCAGCCGGTCGACATTGCCGGCCCCGCGCTGTTCCTGGCTTCAGACCTGGCGAGATACATCACCGGAACCGTCATCCACGTCGACGGCGGCTCGCACGCTGCCGGAGGCTGGTTCCCCACCGAAGAAGGCGGCTGGACCAACCGGCCCCGAAAGGCTTGACACATGACAACTTTCAGTCTGAACGTTCCTAATTTCGGCACCACTCTCGCGGAGAACTCCTACGGGAAACTCGTGCAGGTCTGTCAGAGCGCGGAAGCTGCCGGCTTCGACCGGGTCCTCGTCACCGATCATGTGGTGATGGGCTCGGACAACTCGGCATACACGTGGTCGGCGTTCCCCACCGAGCCTGACGCCAACTGGCTCGAACCGCTGACCGTCCTGGCTTTTGTTGCCGGACAGACGAAGACAATTCGCTTGGGGACCGGAATCGTCATCGCGGCGCTTCGCGGGGGAGCGGTACTTGCCAAGACTGCCGCGACACTCGATCTGCTGTCCGGCGGCCGCCTCGACCTTGGCGTCGGAACCGGTTGGCAGGAAAGCGAATACGACGCTGTCGGTATGGACTTCGGTAAGAGGGGGCCGTTGCTCGACGACGCTCTCGCTGTGTGCCGGGCCCTGTGGAGTTCGGCGCCGGCGAGCATCGACACTCCTCGTCTGAAGTTCGACGACGTGTATTGCGCGCCCCGTCCAGCCGCTGGAATCCCGATCTGGGTATCCGGTTCGCTCTCCAAAGCCGTCGTACGACGCGTCGCAACCTGGGGTGACGGGTGGATTCCGATCATGGGCGCCGCGGACGACGACCTACGTGAAGGGATCGATGTCATCGGGAAGGCCATGGCGGATCTCGGACGCGATCCAGCGGAATTGCAGGTCCGTGGGCGACTGACCGTTGTTCGCGGGGCTGACGGTTCGATCGATCTCCCGGCGACGATGATCGGTGCCGAACAGCTGCTCGAATCCGGTGCTACCGATGTGCTGGTCGCGCTGGCAGCTGTTGATCCGGATCCGGACACGGCGATATCGGAGTTCGGCGAGCTGGTGTCGGCCTTCGCAAAGGTGACCCGATGACTATTGCGTTGAAGCGATAGTTCTATCGTGCGAAGTGTTGTAGTGCAGCCTGATCGAGGAGAGAACACATGACCGAGAGCATCGTCGTGGATACGAGCCTGGAAGGGTTGCTCGATGCCCGGATCAGCTGCCGCGCCTACGAGGACCGTCAGGTGCCACGTGAGGTGATCGAGGAGATCCTTCGGCTGGCGCAGAAGACGCCGTCGTGGTGCAACACGCAACCGTGGCAGGTTGCGATCACCGAAGGGGAGGGCACAGAGCGATTCCGCGCCGGCCTCGGTGAGTACGTGATGGCCAACGCCCAGGAGTCGGACTTCGAGTTCCCCCGCGAGTACCAGGGCATCTACAAGTCGCGTCGGTTCGACTGTGCGATGGCGCTGTATTCGAGCGTCGGAATCGAGCACGGTGACCGCGCCGGTTCCGCGGCACAGACGATGAAGAACTTCGAGCTCTTCGGCGCTCCCCACGTCGCGATCATCACCACCGACGAGGCATTGGGCACCTACGGCGCTGTCGACTGTGGGTTGTACGTGAACAGCTTCCTGCTCGCGGCCCAGAGCCTGGGGGTGGCCACCATTCCGCAGGCGGCGCTCGCGGGTAGCTCCAAGTTCATTCACGAGCACTTCGGCATCGACGACACTCGCAAGGTCGTGTGCGCGATCTCGTTCGGGTACCCCGACACCGACCACCCGGTGAACGGATTCCGCACCGAACGCGAAACCGTCGACAACGTCGTGCAGTGGATGTCGAACTGATGTGGATGTCGAACTGATCACCTGCTGGTCGGGGGATTGAGTGTTGCGTAGTTCCACCTGAAAGACTGGTGGCATGTCCGACACACCCGAACTGTTCGATCGTCTGCGCCGATTTCCCGATGTCGAGGCACCCAATCTCTTTGCCGTCGACGCGGCTGATCGTCTGATCCTCGACGAGGCCGCCGACGCTCTGGCCGCAGCGCCGACGGGCACCGTCGTCGTGATCGGCGATCACTACGGCGCGCTGACCGCCGGTGTTGCGCTCGTTCACGGAATCGCCGGCGTACGGGTTCACCAGGATCCGCTCACCGGAGAGTTGGCCCTCGCCAACAACGCGCGCGAACTCGGTTTCAGTGACGCCTTCACCTCCCACGGACTGGACGAGGAGTTGCTCAGCGGCGCCCGCGTCGTGCTCATGCAATTGCCGCGTAGCCTCGCTGAACTTGCCGAGATCGCTCAGCTGATCGCGCTCCACGCCGACCCGGCGGTTCGTGTCTTCGCCGGTGGGCGTGACAAGCACATCACCCCGGCGATGAACAAGGTTCTCGGCGAATCGTTTTCCGACGTCAGCGCCTCGCGTGGGCGTCAGAAGTCCCGCGTACTCAAGGCATCGGAACCGAAGGCCGATGTTGCCATCACGTTCCCGATGACCGAACGCCTCGACGAGTTCGACCTCGACGTCGTTGCTCACGGCGCCGTGTTTGCCGGTGCGAGCCTGGACATCGGCACCCGGTTGCTCCTGGAGAACCTCGGAAAGATTGCGGTCGATCCGCTGAGCGACGTGATCGATCTGGGTTGTGGCAGCGGCATTCTCGCGGCGGCGATCGCGCGTAAGTTCCCGGATGTCCACGTGATCGCAACGGATCAGTCCTCGGCAGCCGTCGCTTCGGCTCTGGCGACCGCAACTGCTAACGGCGTCGGCGATCGGGTCAGCGGCCTGCGCGACGACGCCGTGAGTTCGTTGCCCAGTGCGAGTGCCGATCTGGTTCTGTTGAACCCGCCGTTCCACGTCGGCGCGGCGGTGCACACCGGCGGAGCACTCAAGATGTTCGAAGCCGCCGGTCGCGTCCTGCGTCCGGGTGGCGAGTTGTGGACTGTTCACAACGCGCATCTGGGGTATCGCGAACCGCTGAAAGCCGCGGTGGGACCGAGCGAGGCGATGGCGAAGAACGCGAAGTTCATCGTGATGAAGTCGGTCAAACCGTCCTAGTATCGAAGAGTGTTGATCTTCCGGAAATGCGCCGGGAACTAAAACCGACGCTTCGACGTTGTAAATTACGAGTGCTTTACTTTTAGTTAGGTACACGGACCGTGTCGGAAACTCGGATCCGTACGGCGAACCCGCGACGCACCCGTCGTAGGCCACCACGATGAAGGGATGATCACGGTGCGCACCACCAGCAACCCGGTGTTCCGCAATCTGCCCAAGCAAGAGGGCAACGGATACGCCTCGTTCGGATCTGCGACGGCGGGCGCCTCGCAGGCAACCCAGCAGTTCGGTCAGCCGCAGTACGCTCCGGCCGAGCCGTACCAGACCGGTCCCACCTCGCGGGCCATGACGATCGACGACGTCGTCACCAAGACGGGCATCACGCTCGGTGTGCTGACGATCTCGGCACTGGTGTCGTACTTCCTCGTCAACAACAACGCCGACCTTGCAGCCCCGCTGGTCATCGGCGGCGGTCTCGTCGGCCTCGTTCTGGTTCTGGTCGCGACGTTCGGTCGCAAGATGGACAACCCGGCAATCGTGTTGGCGTACGCCGTCGCCGAGGGTCTGTTCCTCGGTGCGCTGTCGTTCATGTTCACCGATATTCAATTCGGTGGCGTCGGCGGATCGGCACTGATCGCGCAGGCAGTCCTCGGCACCTTCGGCGTGTTCTTCGGCATGCTCGTGGTTTACAAGACCGGCGCGATTCGGGTGACACCGCGTCTGACGCGAATGATCATCGGCGCGTTGATCGGCGTTGTCGTTCTGGCGCTCGGCAACCTCGTCGCGAGCTTCTTCGTCGACGGCGGACTGGGACTGCGTGACGGCGGAACGCTCGCCATCATCTTCAGCCTCGTCTGCATCGGCATCGCAGCCTTCAGCTTCCTGCTCGACTTCGACGCCGCTGATCAGCTGATCCGCGCACAGGCCCCGGAGAAGGCAGCCTGGGGCGTCGCATTCGGCCTCACCGTCACCCTGGTCTGGCTGTACGTCGAGATCCTGCGTCTGCTGAGCTACTTCAACAACGACTAGTTCGCGAGTCGTTCCGTAACACGAAGAAGGGCCCCACTCGGGGCCCTTCTTTTGTCGTCTGTGGGCGGTTACGGTGCTTGGATGCCTAGCAACTGCTTGGTTTGGAGCGAAGGGGAGCGAATGTCGACAAACACCACCGAACCCGTGCTGGTGGCGGATGCCGGAGCAGTGCGAACGCTGACCTTCAACAATCCGGGCCGCCTGAACGCTTTCGATGCGGCCGGCTTTCGAGCGTTGACCAAGGCGCTTGACGACGCGGCGTCGGACGAAGCCGTGGCCGTGGTGATCGTCGAGGGCGCAGGCAAGGCATTTTCCAGTGGCGTCGACCTACGCGCACTCGCCGAACCAGGCACCGACAATTCAGACTTCGGCAATGCATTCGCGCCGCTGATCGTTGCGCTGGCGGAGTTCCCGAAGCCATTGATCGCCGCGGTGCACGGCGCTGCCGTCGGCATCGGCCTGACCATGCTGCTCTACTGTGACGTCGTCTACGTTGCCGAGAACGCACGCCTGCGGGCACCGTTCACGTCGCTGGGTACAGCTCCCGAAGCTGCCAGTAGTTGGTTGCTGCCCAAGGTGATCGGAACGCAGCGCGCCGCCGAGCTGATCCTGTCGGCCCGGTGGCTCAGCGGCGTCGAAGCTGCCGCCTACGGACTGGCGACAGCCGCCGTACCGGCCGACCAGGTACAGGCACGTGCCCGCGAGAGTGCCGAGCAGATTGCCGCCAACATCGGACCGGCAGTCCTTGCCGCCAAGCGACTGCTCCGCCACGGTTGGGCCGACGAAGCCCGCGCCGCTGTGCAGCGTGAGGACGACGCTGCACGAGCGTTGATTCGCGAGTTGGGGAGTTTTGCTCGGAAATTCACGACTACCTGAAACACGACCACACGAAAGCGGCCGCCCGGCAGAAGCCGGGCGGCCGCTTTCGACGTGCTCAGGGGATCAGCTGAGGCGCTCGATCACCATTGCCATGCCCTGTCCGCCGCCGACACACATGGTCTCGACGCCGAAGGTCTTGTCCTGCTCCTGCAGGTTGTTGATCAGGGTGTTGGTGATGCGGGCACCTGTCATACCGAAGGGGTGACCCAGGGCGATCGCGCCACCGGAGATGTTGAGCTTGTCCTCTTCGATGCCCAGTTCGCGAGCGGATCCGAGGACCTGCACGGCGAATGCCTCGTTGATCTCGAACAGGTCGATGTCGGAGATCGACTTGCCGGCGATCTTCAGGGCGTTCTTGACGGCCTGGATCGGGCCGAGGCCCATGATCTCGGGGGACAGGCCCGAGACGCCGGTGGAGACGATGCGAGCGAGCGGGGTCAGGCCGAGTGCCTTCGCCTTGGTGTCGGACATGATCACCAGTGCGGCTGCGCCGTCGTTGAGCGGGCAGGCGTTGCCGGCGGTGACGGTGCCGTCGGGGCGGAAGACGGGCTTGAGGCCGCTGATGCCCTCGTAGGTGGTGCCGGCGCGGGGGCCGTCGTCCTTGGAGACGACGGTGCCGTCGGCGAGCGTGACGGGCGTGATCTCACGCTCGAAGAAGCCGCGAGCGATGGCTTCCTCGGCGCGATTCTGGCTGCGCACTGCCCAGCGGTCCTGGTCTTCGCGGGTGATGCCGGTGGCCGAAGCGACGTTCTCGGCGGTCTGGCCCATGCCCAGGTACACGTCGGGGATCAGGCCTTCTTCGCGAGGATCGGTCCAGGCGACTCCACCCTCGGCGAGCTTGGCGCTACGAGCCTGCGCTGCGTCGAAGAGCGGGTTCTTGGTGTTGGGTAGGCCGTCGGCGTTGCCCGTGATGAAACTGGAGACGGACTCGACGCCGGCGGAGATGAAGACCTCGCCCTCGCCTGCGCGGATGGCGTGCAATGCCATCCGGGTGGTCTGCAGCGAGGAGGAACAGTAACGGTTGACCGTCACACCGGGGAGGAAGTCGTAGCCGAGCTGAACGGCGACGACGCGGGCGATGTTGAAGCCCGACTGGCCGGCGGGCTGGCCGCAACCGAGCATGAGGTCGTCGATCTCGGTGGGGTCGAGCTCGGGGATCTTTGCCAACGCGGCGGCAACCATCTGAGTTGCGAGGTCATCCGGGCGGATGTCCTTGAGCGAACCCTTCATTGCGCGGCCGATGGGCGACCGTACTGCTGAGACGATTACTGCCTCGGGCATGAAAACTCCTTTTGTGTACTGCTCGTGGGCGGCTTGAAACGCCGTCGAGCAGGGCAAGTTGAATGCAGCTTCGACTTACAATTTACGTTGCCGCTCCCAGATGGTGGTCACGCAGTCTCACTCAGTTGACGTCGGGGCGCTGAACTGCGGGTTTGGTGCGTCTCGCGAAGGCTTTCCACTGAGTTGCCGCTGCCGTCAGTCGGGCCGCGACGGTGCGAGCTTGCGCCGCCTCCGAGACGTGGGGAAGTTCGGGTAGCGGGCCACCCTGCCACTCACCCAGAGCCGACGCGAGAACCGGGACGATCTGCTTCGCCGCGAGTTCGTAGCCGGCCGCCGACGGGTGGAAACGATCAGCCGAGAACATCGTGTCGGGCGAGGCCAGGAATTCCTTGGCCAGCAGGTCGGCTAGTGGAACGGGATGACCCCCGGCGTTTCTGGTCGCGGACGCCTGGGCGAGCGCGAGACGATGACCCCATTCACGCACCACGGAGCGCAGTGGTTGCGGGATAGCCGTGACCACCCCCAGATCCGGGCAGGTGCCGACAACAACGACGGCGCCACTCTCGCGTAGCCGTCGTACCGCGTCGCCGAGGCGTTTTGCCGAAGCATGAATTGCGTTCTTGGCCGTGACGTCGTTGGCGCCGATCAGGATCACGGCAGCATCCGGGGGAGGGCCGGCGACGAACATGGCGTCGACCTGCCCACTCAACCCGCGTGAGGTGGCGCCGCCGATGGCCTTGGTGCTCAATCGGATTCGCTTCCCGGTTTCACTCGCAAGCAGCTTCGCGACCTGCACACCCGGAACTTCCGACGCCGTCAGTGCGCCGACGCCGGCCGCAGACGAATCGCCGAAGATCATCAAGTGGAGGTCGAAGGGCACGGCCCGCCACCAGAGTTCCGGGTTGTCGGCGCCGGGTGCGTACACCCCGTCCGCCTCGGGTGGCTTGGCGATATTGCGACCGATCACCCCACGGGCCGCCCCCGCCTGCGACATCAGATAGTTGTAGCCCAACCAGGAGAGCGTGCCTGCACTCGATCCGGCCACCACCGTGGCCACCGACGCTTTCAGTCCGGTTCGACTCACACTTGCCAATCTAGCCGGATTGCACCACCTTCGCCCGACGTCCGCGCGCACCGTTTTCTTTCATCTGGGAACATGGACGAATGCGCATCGCGGAACACGTCGTCGACCTCATCGGCAACACCCCACTCGTCAAGCTCACGTCCGTCACGGGCGAAAACTTCGGCACGGTGGCAGCCAAGGTCGAATACCTCAACCCTGGCGGTAGCTCCAAGGACCGCATCGCCGTCAAGATGATCGACGCAGCCGAGGCTTCGGGTGAACTGAAGCCTGGCGGCACCATCGTCGAGCCGACTTCGGGCAACACCGGAATCGGCTTGGCACTCGTGGCGCAAAAGCGTGGATACAAGTGCGTTTTCGTCTGCCCCGACAAGGTCAGCGAAGACAAGCGCAACGTCCTGCGTGCCTACGGCGCCGAGGTGGTCGTGTGCCCCACGGCCGTCGCACCGGACAACCCGAACAGCTACTACAGCGTCTCCGACCGCCTCACCCGTGAGATCCCCGGCGCCTGGAAGCCCAACCAGTACTCCAACCCGGGCGGACCGGAGAGCCACTACGAGACCACCGGTCCCGAGATCTGGGCCGACACCGACGGCAAGATCACGCACTTCGTCGCGGGCGTCGGCACCGGCGGCACCATCACCGGCACCGGCCGCTACCTCAAGGAAGTTTCGGGCGGCAAGGTCAAGGTCATCGGCGCAGACCCCGAAGGCTCCGTCTACTCCGGCGGCACCGGTCGCCCGTACCTGGTCGAAGGCGTCGGCGAAGACTTCTGGCCGTCGGCATACGACCCGTCCATCCCGGACGAGATCATCGCCGTCTCGGATGCCGATTCCTTCGAGATGACGCGTCGCCTCGCCCGCGAAGAGGGACTGCTGGTCGGCGGTTCCTGCGGTATGGCCGTCGTCGCTGCCCTCGAAGTAGCCAAGCGCGAAGGCCCCGACGCTCTGATCGTCGTCCTCCTCCCGGACGGTGGCCGCGGCTACCTGTCCAAGATCTTCAACGATCAGTGGATGGCGTCGTACGGATTCCTGCGCACCCCACTCGACGGCAAGACCAACGTCCCCACCGTCGGCGACGTCCTGCGCGGCAAGTCGGGCGAGCTGCCGGACCTCGTTCACACTCACCCGTCGGAGACTCTGCGCGACGCGATCGAGATCCTGCGCGAGTACGGCGTGTCCCAGATGCCCGTCGTCGGTGCGGAACCGCCGGTCATGGCAGGCGAGGTCGCCGGAAGCGTGTCCGAGCGAGATCTGCTGAGCGCGGTATTCGAAGGCCGTGCGCACCTTGCGGATTCCGTCGAGAAGCACATGAGCAAGCCGTTCCCGCTCATCGGTTCCGGCGAGCCGGTCTCGGCTGCCACGAAGGCGCTCGGTGACACCGACGCACTCATGGTCGTCGACGACGGCAAGCCGGTCGGTGTCATCACGCGCCACGATCTCCTGGGTTTCCTGAGTTCGGATTCCTGAGTACGGATTCCTGCGCCGGTGCCGGCGCCATTAGGCTGGGGACCATGAGTGAGCAACGCAGCAAGGCCGACAACATCAGCTGGCAGGGTTTCTCCACGAAAGCGGTGCATGCGGGTTACGAACCCGATCCGCTGACCGGCGCGGTCAACGTGCCGATCTACGCAAGTTCCACCTTCGCCCAAGACGGCGTCGGTGGAATGCGCAGTGGCTTCGAGTACGCGCGAACGGGCAACCCCACCCGTCGCCCGCTCGAGGCGAACCTTGCCGCGCTCGAATCCGGAACCTACGGCCGAGCGTTCAGTTCGGGAATGGCGGCCACCGACTGCCTGCTCCGTTCGGTACTTCGACCGGGCGATCACCTGGTCATCCCCGACGACGCGTATGGCGGAACCTTCCGTCTCATCGACAAGGTGTTCACGCAGTGGGGGATCGAGTACACCCCGGCTCCGGTGTCCGACGTCGATGCGGTGCGCGCGGCGATGAAGTCCAACACCAAGCTGGTCTGGGTCGAGACGCCCACGAACCCGCTGCTCAATATCGGTGACATCGAGCTCCTTGCCGAGGTCGCCCACGAGGGCAACGCAAAGATCGTGGTGGACAACACCTTCGCGTCGCCGTACCTGCAGCAGCCGCTGCAGCTCGGTGCCGACATCGCGCTGCACTCCACGACCAAGTACATCGGCGGACACTCCGACGTGGTCGGTGGCGCTCTCGTCTGCAACGACGAAGAACTGGATACCGCGTTTGCGTTCCTGCAGAACGGATCCGGCGGCGTTCCCGGCCCGTTCGACGCGTTCCTGACGTTGCGCGGAATCAAGACACTGGCGCTGCGCATGGAGCGTCACAGTGACAACGCGGAGAAGGTCGTCGAATTGCTCGACGGCCACCCCGCGGTTGCCAGCGTCATCTACCCGGGCCTGGCTTCGCATCCGTCACACAAGGTCGCGGCCAAGCAGATGCGACGCTTCGGCGGCATGATCTCCGTCCGCCTCAAGGGCGGCAAGGCGGCAGCTCTCGACCTGTGCTCGCGCACCGAGATCTTCACGCTGGCAGAATCTCTCGGCGGCGTCGAATCCCTCATCGAGTTCCCCGGCGCGATGACCCACGCCTCGACGGCCGGTTCCGCTCTCGAGGTTCCCGACGATCTGGTTCGCCTGTCGGTCGGCATCGAAGACGCTTCCGATCTGGTCGGCGACATCGAGCAAGCGCTGTCCTGATCTTCGCTCTACAGTAATTCGACTTCGAATCTGCAGTGCGCCTTCACACCTCACGAGGGTGTGGAGGCGCACTTTCTGGAGGCATGCGTGAATCTCGAACAGATAAAGGCTGCACAGCAACTGCTCGCCCCGGTCATGCGACGCACCCCGGTCGTGGCCTCGCGAGTGTTGTCCGAAACCACCGGCTTCGCCGTGAGCTTGAAATGTGAAAACCTGCAGCGCACCGGCTCTTTCAAACCGCGCGGTGCGTACAACCGCATTGCCAATCTTTCCGCAGAGGAACGGGCAGCGGGCGTGGTGGCGGCCAGTGCCGGTAACCATGCGCAGGGAGTTGCCTGGTCTGCAACAGAACTGGGAATCAAGTCGACCGTCTTCATGCCGACGGGTGCGCCGCTGCCGAAGTTGGTGGCCACCAAGGCATATGGAGCTCAGGTCCACCTGCACGGTTCGACTGTCGACGACGCGCTCGTGGCCGCTCGCGAATTCGCGGACCGGACCGGAGCGGTTCTGGTCCACCCGTTCGATCACGAGGACGTCGTGGCGGGGCAGGGGACTGTGGGGCTCGAAATCCTCGAGCAACTGCCTGAGGTCGGCACTATCCTCGTCCCGACCGGCGGCGGTGGGTTGATCGCCGGAGTGGCCGCAGCAGTCAAAGCTGTACGCCCGCAGGTCCGCATCGTCGGAGTGCAGGCCGAGACGGCGGCTGCCTGGCCGGCGTCGTTGGCAGCCGGGAAGCCGACCGCCTTGGCGTCGATGTCCACGATGGCAGACGGTATCGCCGTTGGCTGCCCGGGCGAGGTTCCGTTCGCCGAAGTTGCCGCCCATGTCGATGCCGTGGTGACGGTCAGCGAGGAAGCGCTGTCCAAAGCGCTCCTGCTGTGCCTCGAACGCGCCAAGCTCATCGTCGAACCGGCCGGCGTTGCGGCCGTTGCGGCCTTGATGACCTGCTCTCCGGAGGAGCTGGGACTGACAGGGCAGGTGTGCGCCGTGCTTTCCGGCGGCAACATCGATCCGCTACTTCTCACGCACGTCATCTCGCACGGTCTGCGAGCGGCCGGACGGTTCCTCGGCGTTCACATCACCATCGACGATCGGCCGGGCGCACTGGTCTCGTTGCTCGAAGTGGTTCGAGCGAACGGCGCCAGCGTGGTCGACGTCATCCATTCCCGTACCGGTGGCGAACTCGCGCTCGACGAAGTGGAAGTCTTCCTCACCGTCGAGACACGGGGTCCGGACAACAAGGCGGAACTTCTCACAGCCTTCGACCGTGCCGGCTACGCCGTACGACTGCAGAACTGACGCGACTTACTCGTCAGGCCAGCCGCCCAGAACCGTTACGCGATACTCCTGGTCGACCAGCCTGGCGGGTACGTCGAGTTGATGTAGCCAGTCGATGGCCGAACCGCCCATGCCGACCGCAACCCGACTGAATGCGGCGGCCTGGGCGCAGGAGGGCGCAATCACCGACACCGTGCGCCACATCGGCGTCGCCGTCGATTCGCGGTGCAGTGGTTTGACGGTGCTGGCCGTGGCGATCCCGCAGTCGGAAGGAAGCGCTACCTGGCACGTCGGGTCGCCGGGCAGGTCTTGAACCTGAATCTGCCAGCCGTCTTCCGGCGCCGGGCCGGCAACCGCGATGTCCCCGCCGAGGCCGACCAGTACTCCGCACCCGAGAAGCGTGGCGGTGGATGCCGCGCAGTGGTCCGCTGAACTGGCGCGGGCCGTCGCGGACAGATCGAGAACGACGTCGTCCGGGCTGTACACGCGGTTGTTCTCGACGCGAATCTTCCACCAGGAGTGAGGGTCTGCCGACCCGGCCGTCGGCGTGAGTTTGCCGTCGGTCAGTCGTGCGACAGCCAACGCGTCTTCGAGGAAGTGCGCGAACATCGGGGTCACGGCGACGCCGTCGACGTTGCTCGCGGCGCAGACATAGGTACGAATCTCGGAGTCGGCACGATCTCGATTGGTGGCAGCGTCGGCAGCGGTGAGGTATCCGCGAACCAGGCTGGCCGCGGAGGGAAGGACCTCAGGGTCGGTGACGACGACCCGGGCCTGCACACCCCACGTGAGCCACTCGGAGGCCGAGCGCGGAGTGCTCACGAACCGTTGGAGACGGCATCCGGGGTTCCGAATCCGGCGACCACGACGGGCCGCTTCGCTACGGGATTCTTGGTGTGAGAAGCCGAGGTGTCCGGCGCGAGTGCCGTGGCAGTGGGAGAAGAAACGAGTGAAAGTCCGCCGCTTGCGAGCGCTCCCGCCACAGCCGTGGCTGCGAGGGCGAGGCGAACGGGTCGATACACCGTAGTGCGTCCCCGGGCGGGTCGTGGCCGATCGTCGCTCATGCACTCAGCTTGCACGCCGAACCTGAGAAAAGCCTTGGTGTCTGTAGTCATTTGCGTAACGCCCACCGAGATAAATGAGACATTGGTTACAGGAGTCGCGAGACTGAGCCGTGTCGAATGCATGTTCGAAAGGGTAGATGTTCGCACCGACAAGTTTCGGGTACGACCACGTACGTAGATTTTCAGAGGTTTATCGGAGGTTCGGATGGCAGTCGGTGTCCTGGCGATCGCTGTGTCGATCGGCACCGCACTGGGCGTGATGAGTGGAACTCTCGGAGCGCCCGCACAAGTCGAGAAGAACGAGTCTTCGAATGCTGCAGTCTCACTTGCAGCCTGGAACGGACCGGCACGAACTCAGGACACACCTGAGGGAATCGTGCCTTCCGTACCCTCCAACTTTCCGGGAGCGACATTGGCGCCCGTTGGAGCGGTGGCGGTGTTCGCGCCGTGGATCAAGAAGGCCGGTGCTCTGTGCTCGGAGATCACGCCCGCGGTGATCGCTTCGCTGTACTCGGTCGAGAACGGATTCAAGTACGGACCCGATACCGACATCTCACCGGAAGGTGGGCGCGGGCCTGGCCGCTTCACCACCGCAGCGTGGACGGCATACGGCAAGGACGGTGACGGCGACGGAAAGATGGACATCCTGGGCGTTGCCGATCCGGTGATGACAACCGGATACCGGTTGTGCGATCTCGTGAAGCAAGCGCAGTCCTGGCAGAAGTCCGGTGAGGTCGAGGGCGATACCGTCGACCTCGCGCTCGCTGCCTACGACGTCGGGCCGGACGCAGTTCGCGAAGCGGGCGGCGTTCCCGCCGACAAGGCGGGCGAGGTTCCCGCGGAGCAGGCGGTCGCCGCTCCGTTTGTCGCACAGATCAAATCGTTGCAGGACTCGTTCGCTCTGATGCTCGCACCCTTCGACTACAACAACCTCGCCGCTGCCGTTGGCGGCGTCGTCGAGGCCGGTCTGAAGTTTCTCGGATTGCCGTACGTGTGGGGCGGCGGAAACATCAACGGGCCCTCGATGGGCGGGTTCGACTGCTCGGGTCTGACGTCGTACGCGATCCACGCGGCCACCGGAGTGACTCTGCCCCGGACCTCGGAGACACAGTGGGGCGTCGGCGTCGAGGTCCCGCTGGATCAGGCGCAGCCCGGTGACCTGTTGTTCGGCAACTGGCAGGCAGGCGGTCCCGGCCATGTGGCGATCTATGTCGGGAACGGACAGATGCTTCACGCACCCACATTCGGTGACGTGGTGAAGGTCGGCCCGATCTTCGCCGGCATGAAGGCTCGCCGCGTGGTGTGAGTGGGCCGGAACTGCAACGCCGACAGAGCAAGAAGCGCCACCCGACCGAGTCGGGTGGCGCTTCTTTTCAGAGCTGGTACAGCCGATCAGCTGTGGTAAGGCTCCGCGCTCAGCAGCGTGACCTTCATGGTGCTGCCGTTGGGCAGGTTGTACTCACGCGTGTCGCCGACCTTGGCTTCGAGCAGCGCGCCGCCCAGCGGTGAGTTCGGGGAGTAGACCTCGAGCTTGGCGTCACGTGCGCCTTCTTCGCGGGTAGCGATGAGGAACGTCTCGGTGTCACTCTCGTCGCCGTCGTAGTAGACCTTGACTACGGATCCGGGCAGTGCAACACCGGACTGAGTGGGGGCCTCGCCGACCTTTGCGCTGTTCAGCAGCTCCTGGAGCTGGCGAATGCGGGCTTCCTGCTGACCCTGCTCTTCGCGGGCAGCGTGGTAGCCGCCGTTCTCTTTCAGGTCACCCTCTTCGCGACGCTCGTTGATCTCGGCGGCGATGACCGGGCGATTGGCGATGAGCTGGTCGAGTTCGTTCTTGAGCCTGTCATGTGATTCCTGGGTAAGCCAGGTCACCTGGGTCTCGGTCATCTCGATCACTCCCTAGTAGTCGGAGCCGGGGGCTCCCTCGACGATCGCTGCAACAGCAGCGAACAACGACTCGGAAGCACCACCAGGGATGCAACCTTGCCGTCAAACCTTGCGTCAATGCAGCAATACACGGTTCCACCCGGAACCGTGTATCGGGCAATTCTATCACGCATGACTACCCGCCCTGTCCGGCGCCAAACGTCCGGCAGGGTGGATGCGTTCCGAGGTCAGCTCTTGGTCAGGTACTCCGGAACGTCGAAGCTACAGCCGTAGACGTCGGCCATGCCCGGCGGCTGGGACGTCTTGACCTCGGTGTTGAACTCGAGGGTCTGATGCTCGGAGGACGGGACGTAGACCTCACGTCGTCCGGTTTCGGATCCGTCCTTCGAGCGAGCGCGCACGATGCACATCGCGTCACGTGACGAGTCGTCGCGTGTGACGGTGAAGCGGATCTTCACCGTGGAGTCGTTGGCGATGTCGAACGAGATGGTCTCGGTCTCGATTTCCTTGACCGCAAATTTTCCGTACGCGTAGTACGCGATTCCGCCGCCTACGACGATGACGAGTGCGGTCAGAGCCCACACCATCCACTTGCGGGGACTGCTCGTGCGAGTTGTGCTCGGGTACCGATCTTGGGGAAGCGGTTTGCTCATCACTCTGCTCTCGAAGACTCGAGTTCACGTGTCGTGCAGCAACTGACTGTGTCCCGCCGAATTACCGAAGGGGTCACGGCTGCGCCAGGAACTCTCGGGTGGAACTATAGAGGACGTGTCCCGTCGCGCCGTCGGTAGGTTTGTCGGCAGTCGGTACGTTTGACGGCAACCACCCGGAGTAATCCGAGCGGTGCACAGCGTGTGACTCGAAGACTGCCGGTGACGGCTACAGGTGAACTGCCGGTGACGGCTACAAGTGAACTGCCGGCAACGGCTACAGGTGAAGTTGAGGTGAACGAACACGTGAGCGGATTCCGGCTCATGGCCGTCCATGCCCATCCCGACGACGAGTCGAGCAAGGGTGCGGCCACCACCGCCCGTTATGCAGCCGAAGGCCACGAAGTGATGGTCCTGACGCTCACCGGGGGTGAGCGTGGCGACATTCTCAACCCGGCCATGGACGTTCCCGGTGTCCGCGATCGAATCAGCGAAGTTCGCCAGGAGGAGATGGCCGAGGCCGCTCGCATCTTGGGCGTGAAGCAGCGCTGGCTCGGTTTCGTCGATTCCGGGCTCCCCGAGGGTGATCCTCTTCCTCCGCTGCCCGAAGGGTGCTTCGCCCTCGTTCCGCTCGAAGAGTCGACGCGCGCTCTGGTCAAGGTGATTCGCGAGTTCCGTCCCCACGTCGTCACGACGTACGACGAGAACGGCGGATACCCGCACCCTGATCACATCCGGTGCCACGAGGTGTCGATGGCTGCCTACGAGGCCGCTGCCGATCCCGAGTACTTCCCCGAGGACGGTCAGCCGTGGGAAATCAAGAAGGTCTACTACTCGCACGGATTCATCCGTAAGCGCCTCGAACTCTTCCAGGAGGAGTACGAGCGTCGCGGTGAGCCGTTCCCGATGGCGGACTGGCTCAAGAAGTGGAAGACCGAGCGCGGCGACATGATGGTCCGGGTGACCACTCAGGTCACGTGCGGCGACTACTTTCCCCAGCGTGACGACGCTCTGCGTGCGCACGCGACGCAGATCGATCCCAACGGTTCGTTCTTCGCTGTGCCGCTCGATATTCAGCAGAAGATCTGGCCCACCGAGGAATTCGAGCTCGCCAAGACGCGGGTCACCACGTCCATTCCGGAAACCGACCTGTTCGCAGGTCTCGAAGAGGACGCTCAGAAGTGAATGCTCTGTCCGCCGAGGTAGTTCTCGGCACCACACAATTTCTTGCTCAGACCCCGAGTAACCCATCCGGCCCGGAGTTCGGAAAGTCGTCTCCGGTCGGCCTGCTGGTGATTCTTGCGCTGCTCATCGGTGTGATCCTCTTGGTTCGGTCGATGAACCGCCAGCTCAAGAAGCTGCCGGAAACGTTCGAACCGGATCATCCCGAACTCGATCAGCAGGCAGACGAAGGCACCGACCGGGGAGCGATCACAGCTCCGAGCCCGGCGGAACCGAACGTCTCTACCGAGAAGAAGCCGAAGCAAGAATCCTGAGACGAACGAGGTAGCGACGATGGACCCACGGCTGCGGAACAACCTGGGTGGGTCCTCGAGCCCCTACCTGCGTCAGCACGCCGACAATCCGGTCCACTGGCAACAGTGGGGCGAAGAGGCGATGGAGTGGGCGCGCGAGCGCAACGTGCCGATCCTCCTCTCGATCGGATACTCGGCGTGCCACTGGTGTCACGTCATGGCGCACGAGTCGTTCGAGAACGACGAGATCGCGGCTGTCATGAACGCGAACTTCGTCTGTGTGAAGGTGGACCGCGAAGAACGTCCCGACATCGACGCCGTCTACATGAATGCGACGGTCGCGATGACCGGTCAGGGCGGCTGGCCCATGACCTGTTTTCTGACTCCCGACGGTTCACCGTTCTACTGCGGCACGTACTACCCGCCGACGCCTCGCGGCGGAATGCCGTCGTTCACACAGCTTCTCGAAGCGATAGCCGACACCTTCACGAATCGGCGCGACGAGGTCGACAACGCGGCACAGTCGATCGTCACGGAACTTCAGCGCGCGTCTGGCGGAATTCCGTACGGCGGAGCGCCTATCGACGCCGAGTTGCTGAACGCGGCGGGTCGATCGATCCTCGGTGACGAGGACATCCCGCGCGGGGGATTCGGTGGGGCACCGAAGTTTCCACCGTCGGCATTACTGGAGGGGCTGCTCCGACAGTTCGAGCGAACGGGTTCGGGCGAGATCCTCGGCGGCATCGAGCGCACCGCCGAAGCAATGGCACGTGGCGGTATCTACGACCAGTTGAGCGGAGGATTCTCGCGCTACTCGGTCGATGCCGAGTGGGTGGTTCCGCACTTCGAGAAGATGCTTTACGACAACGCGTTGCTCCTGCGGTTCTACGCGCACTTGGCGCGGCGAACCGGATCGGACCTGGCCACCCGCATAGCCAGGGAGACCGCAGGATTTTTGCTCTCCGATCTGCTGACCGAGAACGGTTGCTTCGCTTCGGCTCTCGATGCCGACACCGACGGCGTCGAAGGCCTCACGTACGTATGGACGCCGACGCAGCTGGTCGAGGTACTCGGTGCGGAGGACGGGCAGTGGGCGGCGGACTTGTTCCGGGTCACCGATACCGGAACCTTCGAAGAGGGTGCGTCGGTGCTGCAATTGCTCCGTGACCCCGACGACTGGTCGCGCTGGCAGACGGTCTCCGACGCTCTACGCGCCGCCCGGGCTCAGCGTCCACAGCCTGGCCGCGACGACAAAGTGGTGACGGCCTGGAACGGGTTGACCGTCACGGCTTTGACGGAAGCGGGACTTGCCCTGGACCGACCCGACTGGATCGCGGCGGCGGCCGAGTGCGCTGGCGCTCTTCTCGACCTTCACCTGGTGGACGGTCATTTGCGTCGCGCTTCCCTCGGCGGGGCTGTCGGCACCCCGACGGCAGTGCTCGAGGATTACGCAATGTTGGCCACCGGCCTCCTGGCTCTCTACCAGGCAACGGGATTCGCGCGGTGGCTCGATGCGGCGCAGCAGTTGCTCGACGTCACGCTCGACCACTTCGCCGATCCGGCCGAGCCGGGAAGCTGGTTCGACACGGCCGATTTCGCGGAGTCCCTCGTCACACGGCCCCGAGACCCGTTGGACGGCGCGACGCCGTCCGGTGCGTCGAGCGTCGCGGAGGCTCTGTTGACCGCGGCGGCGTTGACCGATGCCGATCGATCCTCTCGTTACGCCCAGGCCGCGGCGGACGCGCTGGCGAGGGCCACGCTGCCGCTCGAGCGTGCGCCCCGGTCGGCGGGACACTGGCTCACAGTGGCGGAAGCGTCGTTGCGTGGTCCGATACAGGTTGCCGTCGTCGGGGAAGGTTCGCTGTTGGCCGATGCCCGGCGGCTTGCCCCGGGCGGTGCAGTAGTTGTCGGCGGAGCGCCGGATTCTTCACCGCTGCTTGCAGATCGCCCCCTTGTCGACGACGGTGAAGCCGCGTACATCTGTCGGGGATTCGTGTGTGATCGGCCGGTGACGACGGTGGTGGAACTGGCGAATCAGTTGAACACGACGAGCCATACCGCGATGTAGTGGCAGATCGCTGCAATGACAGTGGCAGCGTGGAAGAACTCGTGATGCCCGAACGTCGTCGGCCACGGGTTGGGCCATTTTGTCGCGTACAGAATTGCGCCGACGCTGTAGAAGATTCCGCCGACGAGCAGCAGCACCATCGGCGCCACACCGACCTGGTGTGTCAGTTCACCGACCACGGGAACGATCGCCCAGCCGAGGAGAAGGTAGAGCGGTACCCCCACCCATTTCGGCGCGGTGGGCCAGAGCATCTTGAGGGCAACGCCGGCCAGTGCACCTGCCCACACGATCGCAAGAATGATCTTGCCGGTGTGGGTGGGAAGGCCGAGCATGGCGAACGGTGTGTAGCTGCCGGCGATGAAGAGAAAGATCATCGAATGGTCAGCACGCTTCATCCACGTACGGCCCTTGACGGTCTGCCACTGGATGCGGTGATACGTCGCGCTGATGCCGAAGAGGCCGCAGATCGTGATGCTGTAGATCGCGGTTGCCCAAGCCGCCTTGGCGCCCACCTGAGCGCCGGCTACGGAGACGAGAACGATGCCCGCGACGACGGAGACACCGAGCGCCCACAGATGGATCCAACCGCGCATGCGTGGTTTGACCGGAAGCTCGTCGAGCCCGAATGCCGTCATGTGCAACCCCTCTCGTTCCGTGCTGTTGCGAATTACGTAACCTACGGTACCGTAGGTTACGCACCAGTAGCATAACCTACCTGCGGGTTTTCGACGCGTACAAAAAGCGTGACGGCGCTCGCATGTGGCTGCCACTGCCGGGCGTAGTCTTTGACACCATGGTGATGTCACGGTGAATCTGCGCGGACTGCTGTACAGCATCTACGAGCGACGGCTCCTCAGTCATCTCGACGGTCTCGCGCACCCACGGCACGTAGCCGTGATGTGTGACGGAAACCGGCGATGGGCTCGCGAGAACGGCTTCACCGATGTAAGTCACGGGCACCGCATGGGCGCGCTCAAAATTGCCGAATTGCTCGAGTGGTGCGACGCCGCCGGAATCGAGATGGCAACCATCTACCTGCTCTCGACCGAGAACCTGCGCCGCGAGCCGGAAGAGCTCGACACCCTCCTCGAAATCATCACCGACGTCGTCGAAGAGATCTCCGGGCCCGGCAAGAACTGGAGTGTGCAGATCGTCGGTGCTCTCGATCTTCTGCCTCCCGAGCAGTCCAGGCGCTTGCGGGAAGCGGCGGCGGGGACGAGCGGCCGAACCGGGACACATGTCAACGTCGCGATCGGATACGGCGGGCGTCAGGAGATCGCCGACGCCGTCCAATCGCTCCTGCGCGACAAGATCGGTGCGGGCCTGAGCGGCGACGAACTGATCCAGGCCGTCACGGTCGACGGCATCGACGGGCATCTGTACACGTCGGGACAGCCCGATCCGGATCTGGTGATCCGCACCTCCGGCGAGCAGCGGCTCTCCGGATTCCTGTTGTGGCAGAGCGCTTATTCGGAGATCTGGTTCACCGAGGCGTACTGGCCCGAGTTCCGTCGAGTCGACTTTCTTCGAGCCTTGCGTGACTACGCGGCGCGCCACCGCCGGTTCGGCGCCTGAGCCGTCTCAGAGCTTGCGCAGGCGCAGCCGGTTGATCGTGTGATCGGCGTCCTTGCGCAGTACCAGGGTTGCGCGGGGGCGGGTGGGGAGAATGTTCTCCACCAGGTTCGGGTGATTGATCGAGTTCCAGATCTCCTTCGCCGCGATGGTCGCGTCACGGTCGGAGAGGCCGGAGTAGTGGTGAAAGTGAGCGTTCGGATCGGCGAACGACGTGTTGCGTAGCGCGAGGAACCGCTGGATGTACCAGGCTTCGATGTCCTCGATACGGGCGTCGACGTAGATCGAGAAGTCGAACAGATCGGAGACCATCAGACGCGGGCCGGTCTGCAGGACGTTGAGGCCCTCGATGATGAGGATGTCAGGCTGGCGGATCAGGTGGTACTGGCCCGGGATGATGTCGTACGACGTATGCGAATAGACCGGCGCCGCTACCTCTTCCGCCCCGGACTTGACTTCGGTGACGAAGCGCAACAGCTTGCGGCGATCGTAACTTTCGGGAAAACCCTTGCGGTGCATGATGCCCCGACGCTGGAGTTCCCTGGTCGGATAGAGGAATCCGTCCGTGGTGACGAGGTCGACGCGTGGATGGTGGTCCCAGCGGGCCAGGAGAGCTTGCAGCACACGAGCAGTCGTGGATTTTCCGACCGCGACCGAACCGGCGACACCGATGACGAAGGGCACCTGACGGTCGGGATGCTTCTCACCGAGGAACGTCGCGGTGGCCGCGAACAGCCGTTGGCGTGCCGCCACCTGCAGGTGGATCAGACGTGCGAGGGGGAGATAAACCTCGGCAACTTCTTCGAGATCGATCTGCTCGCCGAGACCACGCAGGCCGTACAACTCGTCCTCGGTCAACACCAGCGGCGTCGACTTACGCAGTGTCCGCCACTGCTTGCGGTCGAACTCGACGTAGGGACTCGATTCGTTGGTGCGCGCCATCAGCCCAGCTCACCGGCATGTAGTGAACCCGGGGCCCGGCGGACGAAACAGCTATGCGAGCAAGCCAGGCGCGTGTGCGCACGATCCGAGTGCATAGTCGGATTGTGCTCGGTGCCACGTCCGGGACTTTCGCCGGGTGGCATTCCGGAGCGAGCGGCTAGGCTCGGTCGTTATGGATCCAGACACACTTGTTCGCCAATATCTGCTGCTCGGACTGGGTTTCGACCGTCTCGAAGACGGGTTCGTCGACGCGTTCACCGGTGACCCCGCGCTGCGTAAGCAGATCGAGAGCGCCCCGAAGCCCGATCCGCGTGAACTTGCCCGCACGGCACGTGAATTGCGGGGCGAGCTGGCCGGAAGTGGTCTGAATGCCGAGCGCGCTCACTTCATCGACGTTCACCTTCGCGCCCTGGAATGCTCCGGGCGCAAGTTCGCGGGTGAGGACATCGGCTTCGTGGACGAGGTGGAGGCGTACTTCGACGTACGAATCGAAAAGGGAAACGAGGACGCCTACAGCGACGCGCACCGGTTGATGGGTGAAGTTCTGCCCGGTCCGGGACCGCTGGCACAGCGAGTGCAGGCGCATCGCAAGGCCGACGAGATCCCCGCGGCGAGACTGAACGAGTGCGTCGAGGCAATGTCGAGTGCGCTGCGCGATCTGGTCCGCGGCACGTTCGGGCTTCCGGCGTCGGAAACCGTCGAATACGAAGTGGTGGGGGACAAGCCGTGGTCCGGCTTCAACTACTACCTTGGTGACTACCGCTCCAAGGTTGCGATCAATTCGGATCTGCCGCAGTTCATGGCCAACCTGCCGCGGCTGATCGCGCACGAGTCCTACCCCGGCCATCACACCGAGCATTGCCGTAAGGAAGCCGGTCTGGTCGGTTCGGGTCAGCTCGAGCAGACACTGTTCCTGGTCAACACGCCGCAGTGCATCATGGCCGAAGGCCTCGCAGATCTGGCGCTGGAAGCGATCGTCGGTCCGGAGTGGGGCTTGTGGGCGCAGGACATCTACGCCGATCTCGGCTTGTCTTTCGACGGGGAAAAGGCGCAACGGCTCTCCGCCGCGTCGGGGCAACTGCTGAGTGTTCGTCAGGATGCCGCTCTGATGTTGCACGACGAGGGGCGCAGCCTCGACGACGTGGCACTGTTCCTCGAACGGTGGTCGCTGTCGACGCCGGAACGCGCTCGCCAATCGCTCAAGTTCCTGTCTTCACCGCTGTGGCGGGCGTACACCAGCACGTATGTCGAGGGATACCGGCTGCTCGGGGGCTGGCTGGACGAGGTGCCGGTGGGCGCAGAGCGCACCGAACGCTTCCGCAGGCTGCTCGACGAGCCGCTGGTCCCCAGCTCTCTGCGTGCTGCCTAGTGCCGGGTGGAGACGGCGGGAGCGAACTTCGTAGACTGGACGCATTCGTTTCCGCATCCAGCTTGGAGATTCCTCGATGACCGCTGTGCCCGGCTCCGACGTCAACTCTGCATCACTTGCCGAACTCGACCCCGAAGTCGCCGAGGCGATGGCTGGTGAATTGGCTCGTCAGCGCGACACGCTCGAGATGATCGCGTCGGAGAACTTCGTTCCCCGCTCGGTTCTGCAGGCTCAGGGCAGCGTCCTGACCAACAAGTACGCCGAGGGCTACCCGGGACGTCGTTACTACGGCGGTTGCGAGCACGTCGACGTCATCGAGGATCTGGCGCGCAACCGTGCGAAGGAACTCTTCGGTGCAGAGTTCGCGAACGTTCAGCCGCACTCGGGCGCACAGGCCAACGCTGCTGTTCTGATGGCACTGATGAACCCGGGTGAGAAGCTGCTCGGCCTCGACCTTGCACACGGTGGTCACCTCACGCACGGCATGAAGCTGAACTTCTCCGGCAAGTTGTACGACGTCGCGTCCTACGGCGTCAGCAAGGAAGATCACCGCATCGACATGGACGAGGTGCGCTCGATCGCCCTCGCCGAGAAGCCGAAGGTCATCGTTGCCGGTTGGTCCGCGTACCCGCGTCAGCAGGACTTCGCGGCGTTCCGTGCGATCGCCGACGAGGTCGGGGCGTACCTGTGGGTGGACATGGCTCACTTCGCCGGACTGGTTGCCGCAGGCCTGCACCCGTCGCCCGTCCCGTACGCGGATGTCGTCTCCTCGACCGTCCACAAGACACTCGGTGGACCGCGTTCCGGCCTGATCCTGGCGAAGAAGGAGTGGGCCAAGAAGCTCAACTCCGCTGTCTTCCCGGGTCAGCAGGGTGGACCGCTCATGCACGCCATCGCGGCCAAGGCAGTCACCTTCAAGATCGCTGCCGGTGAAGAGTTCAAGGATCGTCAGGCACGCACCCTTTCCGGTGCGCGCATCCTTGCCGAGCGTCTGGGCAACAAGGACGTCGCAGACCAGGGCATCAGTGTCCTGACCGGCGGCACAGACGTCCACCTCGTTCTCGTGGACCTGCGTAACTCGCAGCTCGACGGCCAGCAGGGTGAGGACCTTCTGCACGAAATCGGCATCACGGTCAACCGCAACGCTGTTCCGTTCGATCCCCGCCCGCCGATGACCACCTCCGGTCTGCGTATCGGTACCGCAGCGTTGGCCACCCGCGGATTCGGCGATGCCGAGTTCACCGAGGTCGCCGACATCATCGGTACCGCTCTGGCCGGCAACGCGGATCTGCCGGCGCTGCGTGCGCGCGTCGCCAAGCTCGCCCTCGACCTTCCGCTGTACGACGGTCTCGAGAACTGGGGCCTGCTCAGCAAGAACGTCTAGGTATTCCTTCACCGACGGCCCGGTCCCTTTCGAGGGGCCGGGCCGCTGGTTTTTGCCAGTCGCGGATTGTGGCATCGGTCACATGACCGATGGTGGCCGAGTTCGGCGCTTCCTAGCCTGAGAGCATCACCCCTCCGGCGAAGGAAACCCCATGACCGAACAGAATCTGCATTGGCTCTCCGCTACCGAGATGGCGGCGTCGGTCGCGTCGAACAGTCTCTCGCCCAACGAGATTGCCGAAGCGATGATCCAGCGCGTCGACGCCGTCAATCCGTCGATCAACGCGATAGTGCAGTTCGATCGTGAGCAGGTCACGCGCGACGCGGCCGAACTCTCACGGCAACAGGAATCGGGCGAGAAACTCGGCCCGCTGCACGGTGTTCCGTTCACGATCAAAGATCTGACGGCGGTCGACGGGCTGCCGACCACGTTCGGGATGAAGCCGATGGCCGACAACATCGCGACGGGAAATGCCGTCGTCGTGGACAGGCTGCGCGGCGCCGGCGGACTGTTCCTGGGAAAGACGAACACTCCCGAAAGCGGTTACTACGGTGGCACGGACAACCACCTGTACGGGCCGACGCACAACCCGTGGAAGCTCGGCAACAGCGCGGGCGGGTCCAGTGGCGGTGCGTCGGCTGCCGTGGCTGCAGGCCTCGGGCCACTGGCCGAGGGCAGTGACGGCGCCGGATCGGTGCGTATCCCGTCGGCGCTCTGCGGGGTCGTCGGGCTCAAACCGACCACCGGCGTCATTCCGCAGACCATTCTGGCCGGGCGGTTCTACAACTGGGCGTACCACGGTCCGATCACCAGGACCGTCGCCGACAACGCGCTGATGCTCGACATCATGGCCGGGCCGGACAATGCGGATCCGCTCTCGATCGAGCGTGCGGAGACCTCGTACGTCGAAGCGGCGAAGGGCGACGTGAAGGGGCTTCGCGTCGCGTGGTCGACGAATCTCGGCCTCGGCCATGTTGATCCGGAGGTGCTGGCGGTGTGCCTCGACGCGCTGGCGGCATTCGAGGAATTGGGTGCCCAGATCACCGAGGCCACCCCGCAGTGGGGAAATCCGTCGGAGTCGATGTGGAACGGCATCTGGGTTCCCGGTTTCGCTTCCGAATACGACTTGCTCGACTGGGAGAACCAGCGCGGCGAGGTCGACGACAACCTGATCGAGATCATGCACGAGGCCGAGCGGCTCACCGGTGTCGACGTCGGGCGGGCCGACGCATTCCGCGGCGTCATGTGGGACACGTGGACCACGTTCATGAACGACTACGACGTGTTGGTCTCGCCGACCTTGGCTTCGGCCACGTTCCCGCTCAGTCAGTTCGCGCCGTCGTGGCTCGAGGGCGCGTCGTTGCGTGAGCAGTTGCTCGATTGGCTCTTCACCTACCCGTACAACATGCTCAACAACCCCGCGATCACCGTGCCGGCCGGATTCACCGCCGACGGTCGACCGGTGGGGCTGCAGATCGCCGCACGCCACCGCCAGGACGCACTGGTTCTGCGGACTGCCGCGAACTTCGAAGCGGTGCGTCCGTGGGCGGACAGGAAGCCGGCCGATTCACTGGTGGTGGCCTAGCTCACACGATTGGCTAGATTGGTGTGATGACGTCTGTACTGCCTGATCGCGGCGCTGGACCTGACATGTTCGCGCCGCGATCGCCGGCGGCCGGGGCATACGGCATTCTCGGCCTGTGCGCCGAAGAACTCCGCACACGTGGACTCGCGTACTCGGCTGCGGCGGTCACGTACCGGGACCCGTCGAGCGGACGGCATCGGGCTCTGGCGAGTTCCGGATACGACGCCAGGGTGCTCGAGTTCCTGCTCGACGACTTCGTCGCCGATCGCAATCTCTTCGGCATCATTCGCGAGGCTTCGGGCGTGCCAGTGTTCTGGCAGGACGTGCCACGATTCGAGCAGGTCGAGATGGTTACCGATGTTCTGCGGCCGTCCGGGTACGCCGAGGGCGCGTCGGTCGCATTGGGGTTCTCCGGCCGTGAGGTGACCGGATTGCTGCACATGAGCTTCGCGGATTCCGGCGTCGTCGATCGCGTGCGCGAGGTGGTGGCGGCGTCCAGCGCGGCCTGCTCGCGCGTCGTGGGGGACCAGGTGGCGCTCGATCGTGTCCATCTGAGCCCACGGGAGATCCAGGTACTGCAATTGGTGGCCAGGGGCGCGGGCAATGTCGAGATCGCCGAGGAGTTGTTCGTCAGCCGTCGCACCGTCGCCACCCACCTCGAGAACATCTTCGTCAAGACCGGAACCAATTCGCGGGTTCAGGCAGCGGTGCGCGCCGCGAAGTGGGGTCTGATCGAGTCCTGAGTGACGCTGAATCACACGAGTGGCATTTTGTTACCTGGCGTTCACCAGATGTGCGGCTCGTTCCGTGGCGCGAGTGTCCGATCCGCAGTACCGTCGGCAGTAACGAGTAACCAGAAGTTACTTGTGCGGGAGGTTCTGATCGTGACTGAAACACTCAGTACGAGAGGGCCGGCGCCCGGCCCTTGTTTCAGCTGACACAGCGTCACCTGACACCAGAGCCGTCCGGCCCAGCGAGCTGAGTTTGCGCGGGTGCCGCGCAGACCTAGGAGCCCAACGTGACTGCATCACGCTCCGTCTCTGCCCACTCGGCCCGGGCTGATCTATCAGCCGGGAATCATTCGGGAGATGCACTTCGCACGTACGTCTTGGATACCTCGGTACTACTGTCCGATCCATGGGCTGTCACTCGATTCGCCGAACACCACGTGGTACTGCCACTGGTCGTGATCAGCGAACTCGAAGGCAAGCGACACCACCACGAACTGGGATGGTTCGCCCGAGAATCGCTCCGCATGCTCGACGATCTCCGGATCGAATACAGCCGCCTCGACCGTCCGGTACCGATCGGCACCGAGAACGGGACACTGCAGGTCGAACTCAATCACACCGACCCTGCGGTCCTACCCGTCGGATTCCGCACGGACAGTAACGATTCGAGGATTCTGGCGTGCGCGCTGAACCTCGCGGCGGAGGGCAAGGACGTAGTCCTCGTCAGTAAGGACATACCGCTTCGTGTGAAGGCAGGCGCGGTGGGACTACCTGCCGACGAGTACCACGCTCACGACGTCGTGCCATCCGGATGGACGGGCATGACCGAGCTGGACGTCGCCTCGACGGACATCGACGAGCTGTTCAACGAGGGTTTCCTGGACCTTGACGAAGCACGAGATCTGCCGTGTCACACGGGTCTTCGTCTGCTCGGTGGCTCGTCGAGCGCCCTCGGTCGGGTGACTCCCGACAAGCGCATTCAGTTGGTGCGCGGTGAGCGTGAGGCGTTCGGGCTGCACGGCCGCTCCGCCGAGCAGCGCATTGCGCTCGATCTCCTCATGGATGAGAGCATCGGCATCATCTCTCTCGGCGGCAAGGCAGGCACCGGTAAGTCGGCCTTGGCTCTGACAGCAGGTTTGGAAGCCGTTCTCGAGCGCCGCACCCAGCGCAAGGTCGTCGTCTTCCGTCCGCTGTATGCCGTTGGCGGACAAGAACTCGGCTACCTTCCCGGTAGTGAGAGCGAGAAGATGGGCCCGTGGGCTCAGGCCGTTTTCGACACTCTCGACGGGTTGGCTTCGCCAGAGGTTCTCGAAGAGGTTCTCGCCCGCGGAATGCTGGAAGTGCTGCCGCTGACGCACATTCGCGGTCGGTCGCTGCACGATTCGTTCGTGATCGTCGACGAAGCGCAGTCACTCGAACGAAATGTTCTGCTGACAGTGCTTTCTCGTCTGGGAACCGGCTCGCGGGTGGTTCTCACGCACGACGTCGCGCAGCGTGACAACCTGCGAGTGGGTAGGCACGACGGAGTTGCGGCCGTCATCGAGAAGCTCAAGGGGCACCCGCTTTTTGCGCACATCACACTCACGCGCAGTGAGCGGTCGCCGATCGCCGAGTTGGTGACCGACATGCTCGAGGAGTTCGGCCCTACTTCCTGAGAAGCGATCTCCCCGTGCGGACTTCGGTCTGCACGGGGAGATTCTTGGGTTTTCAGTAGTTCAGTTTTGCAGCGGTCCGAGTTCGTTGTCGAGAACTTCCTGCACCACACGCATTGCCGCCAGCCCCGCCGGTGCGCCGCAGTACGCGCTCGCGTGGATCACGGTTTCGACGATCTCGGTGCGCGTCAAGCCGTTTCGTAGTGCTCCGCGTACGTGGCCTTTGAGTTCGTTCTCCGCGCGCAGCGCGATCAGCATCCCCAGATTGATCAGACTGCGGCTGCGGCGATCGAGTCCGGGACGCGTCCATACCGAACCCCAGACGTTGGCCGTCACGAAGTTCTGCAGTTCTTCGCTGTCGGTGCCGCGGGTGCGCTCGAAGGCGGCGTCGACAAAATCGGCCCCCATGACTTCGGTGCGCACAGCCAAGCCGGCGTCGAAGGAGTCAGGCGTGGTGTTCTCGGGCATGGCAGGTTCGCTCGCTTTCGGCAGGTGATTTCAGGCCGGAGCAAGCCTACTTCGTGTCCCGCTCCCGACGACTGCACGGCCGACCGCGGTCACCACACCCCACGCGACGTCTCGCAGACTGAAGTAGTCACGCCAGACGGAGACCTTGCCGTCGCGCAGTTCGAAAGTTCCGCACACCCAGAATTCGATGCGCAGCGGCCCGACGGTCAGGATGTCGGTGCGTTCGGTGAGCACCGTGGACTCGTCGCCGACGATGTGGTGCATCTCCGCCTCGAATTTCAGTGAAGGCTTGGTGACCAGACGAAGCGCTCGCACGACGGTCTTCTTGCCTCGCAGAGTGGGGAGCGAGACGTTCTGCCAGACGATGTCGTCTGTCATCAATTCGGCTGCTGCGTCCACGTCGAAATCGGTGAGGGCCGCGAACATTGCGTTCACCGTGGCTGTCGAACTACTCATGGGGTGTCCTTGGCTGATTATTCGGCCGGTGTTGCCCGGATGAAGGTACCGAGATGATCGTGATCGAAGTACTCCAAGGTTAGCGAGTTTCCGTCGAAGGTGGCCTTCGAGACCGTCCCGGCCGGTGCGTTCTCGCCGCTGAGCGGGAACGTGAAGGTGTTTCCGTCCCAGTGGGTCAGCGGATACGTCACCGCCGCGGGACCCATCGTCAAGGTCAGCGCACCGTTCTGCTGTGTCACGAGTGCGGGACCCCAGTACGGGTTGCCGTAGTCGCCGGTCAATTGGTTTGTCGGTGGGGCAGGCGCGGGGGAGGTCGGCGGTGTCTTCCCGGCAAGTTCGCCCTCGGGATCGGCTTGTGAGGCAAACGCCGCTTCGTACAGCGGGCGCCACTCGCGGGTGATCTTCCCGAACTGCACCAGATCGGCGAACTCGGCGGTCAAGGTCTCCGCGACGCCGGTGGGCGTGCCGTTGGTCAGAACGACGATGCCGACGTCAGCGGAGGGAATCGTCACGAAATTTGTCCCGGCTCCGACCAGGAAGGCGCCGGAGTGGCTGGCGGTGACACGGCCAGCGGCGCTGTCGGAAACGTTGAACCCGTAGCCGTAGAAGCCGGAGCGTTCCCCGATTTCCTGCGCGTGGCGCGAGACGATCTCCGGGTTCACTGCGGGCACGAGCGCATCCGTCTGAACGACCTGCTGCCCCTGATACTGACCGCCGGACAGCACCATGTCCAACCACTTGGCCATGTCGTTCGCCGAGGAGCTGACTCCACCGGCGGGGGATTGGGCGTCGGCGTCCCGAACCGGCCCTACCTTGTACTTTCCGTCTTCGAGGATATGGCCCACTGTTCGATTTTCTCGGGCCTGGTAATCGGCGAACCGCGAAGACGTCGATGTCATACCGAGCGGGCCGTAGATCGTGTTCTGCGACAGCGTTTCCCAATCGGTGCCCGCCGCAGCTGCAACGGCCTCAGCGCCGGCTGTGACGCCGAAGTTCGTGTACTCGTATGTGATTCGGAATGGATTGAGCGGTAGTTGGCGAAGCTTCTCGATCACCTGGGCCCGGTTGTAGCCCAGGTCCTCCAGTCCGTCGCCGGCGTGGTCCGGTAATCCCGACCGATGCGTGTAGAGATCGGAGATCGTGAGGTGGTCGGTCACCCACGGATCGCCAAGCGCAAACCCCGGCAGTTTCGAGATCACCGGAGTGTCCCAGTCGACGGTCCCGATTCCGACTTCGTGGGCGACCACCGTGGCTCCTACCGACTTCGACACCGATGCCAGTTGGAACACGGTGTCGGCATCGACGGTGGCGCTCTTACCCAACTCGCGAACCCCGAATCCCTTTGCATACACAGTCTTACCGCCGTGCACCACGGCCACAGCCATGCCGGGAACACCCGAACTTGCCATGAGATCGTTCGCGAGGCCGTCGAGCTTTCCGACCGCGTCGTCGATTTGCCCGTCCGGGATCGGCACCCCGGCGTCGAGACCGGGGCTGGCGTCGCTGACGACCGGCCTGGGCGCTGAGGTGGTGTCTGAATCGGACGAGCATCCGGCGAGCAGGGCGACCGTCAGTACTACCGGAATCGCCGCAGCCGACAGTCGCGAGCTGTTTCTACTGGTGATGGACACGAGATTCTCCCTAGCAGGGCTGTCGTCGGTACCACTCGGTCAATCCAGTATCGGGGAACGGCGGGCTGAGATACGGACAAATCGGGAAACCTTGTAGCTACTTCGGGGTCTTGGTCGCCAGACTGCCGAGAATGGAGCCTTCTGTGACCGGCTTCCAGGGGAGCAACAACGCGACCAGCAGCGCGGTGATCAGTGCTGCGCCGACCGTGAAGTACGACGCGATGGCGAAACCTTCCAGGCACGCGGCCTTCATCGTGTAGATCAGACTGTCCTTCTGCTGCTCGAAGAGCGGACTGATGTCGCGCGAGCGGATCTCGATGACGCTGAGCACCGACTCACGAGCGAAGCCCTTCTCCTGTGCCGACATCACGGCGTCGGGAATGGCGTCGACGATCGGAGCCACCTTGGACGTGTAATACGAGGCGACGATCGAGCCGATGACGGCGACGCCCAGGGTCCCACCGAGTTCACGCGTCGTGTCGTTGACTGCCGAGCCTGCGCCGGCTTCGTCGAGGGGTACCGAGGACATGATGGAGTCCGTAGCCGGTCCCTGGACAATCGCGAGGCCCAGACCCATGAGAACCATCGAGATCACGACGGGTCCGAGGTAGGGCGTCTCGACGGTCGTCTGGCCGGCCAGGAACATGCCGCCGCTGAGGACGAGGAGGCCGAACACCATCACTGCGGTCGTGCCGAGTTTCTGTGCCGCCAAGGTGGCAACTGGGGCGCCCACCGCAACAGCGGCGGCGAAAGGCAAAGAGTGGATGCCGAATTCGAGTGGCGAGTATTCGCGAACGCCCTGAAAGTACTGCGTGATCAGGAACAAGAACCCGAACATGCTGAAGTAGCTGACCGCAATAGCCAAGGCGGGGAATGAAAACCGCCGGATTCGGAAGAGATTCATGTTCAGGATCGGCGCATCGGTGCGCAGTTCCCATGCGACGAATGCCGCCAACAACACTGTTGCAGAGAGGTATCCCGTGATGCTGAACGGCGACACCCATCCGCGATGTGGCGCGTCGATGATGGTCCACACCAGAATAACGATGCCGAGGAGCGACAAGATTGTTCCGACGAAATCGAATCGGCCGACGTGAAGCGCCTTCGATTCCGGAACAACCAGCAGCACACCGACGATGACCAGCAACGCAGCCGGAACGTTCATCCAGAACACCGAGTGCCAGGAGAAGTGCTCGAGAAGCCAACCGCCTGCCGTCGGGCCGATGGCAATCGCGAAGCCGGCCATTGCGGTCCAGGCCGCGATGGCGATGGCTCGTTCTCTGGCGTCGGTGAAGATGTTCGTGATCATGGCCAGGGTGGCCGGAAAGACCGCTGCGGCAAAGACACCCATGGCAGCGCGCGCCATGATCACCTGTTCGAGGTTGGAAGCCAAAGCGCCGACGAGCGACATCGCGCCGACGCCGATCAGACCGATGATCATCACTCGGCGGCGTCCGAAGCGGTCACCCAGGTGGCCGAAAGTGAGTAGGAACCCGGCGAAGGTCAACGTGTACGCGTCGACGATCCATTGCAGGTCACTGACGCTGGCGAACAGGTCGACGCTCATCGTCGGCAGTGCGACGTTGACCACTGTGTTGTCCAGCACGACAAGGAGTTCGGCGAGGCAGATGAAGATCAGCGCAGTGAATCGACGGGACTTGGTCATCATGGGCACCGAGGGCGCCGGTGCAAGTGTGTGAGACATGTTTGTACGCCATCTCTGCTCCTGCGCGGACGGCAGCAGCGGTTGGAAGTAGAGGGGTTGGTCAGCTCGGGGAGACCAGAGCCTTGAGGTGCGCGCCGATCCGATCGAGAGGCGCGGTGGTGTGCTGAGCTTTTGCCATCAGAGTCGCGCCTTCGATCGACGCGATCACGACGGTTGCCCACTGTGCTGCAGTCTCGGACGGCTGTCCCTGCTGCCAGAAGAACGATGTGAGAAGCGATTCCCACGAGGTGAAGGATTCGCCCGCAGCAGTTAATGCCGCCGGCGTCGACGCGCCCTCCACCGCCGCGGCTGCGACCGGACAGGAGGAGGTGAAATCGCTCTCTACCAAGCTGTTTCGAAATATTGTGACAACCGCGTCGATGATCTCCGGTGGGGAAGACTGAGCGATCATCGAACTGATGGCGGCGCTGACGCCTCGGCCGAAGTAGGCAACTGCTTCGCCGGCAAGCTGTCCTTTGCCTTCGGGAAAGTAGTGGTACACCGACCCGCGGGGAGCTCCCGAGCGTTCGACGATCTCGGTGAGCGAGGTCGTCGCGATCCCGTGTTCACGGAAGGCATTGATGGCGCCGACCAGCATCAGAGTGCGGGAATCGGAGTCGGCCATCCCGCCATCGTATGCAATCGCAGAGCTGTTCGATTCATCTGGTGCCGCTGATTCTCTTGGTACTCCCCACTTGCGACGCGCTGCGGCGATCGGACAACGCGTCTGCGGGCCGGTCATGGCAACGAGGTGTCTCGAGGTGTGTTCATCACTGCCTCCCAGTATGTCGATCGGTATAGGAACGAATCTGAGACTAGATGTAACCGACAGACACAGTCAAGTGTTGTGTGCAGGTAGTGGGTATTGATCGATATTCATGGTGGCAAAACTCCCGGATCAGTGGTTATATCGTGCGGTATAGAGCTGTTGCTTCGAGCGCCAGCTCCGGAGGAGAGGAAACGGCATGCCGGTACCGACGTCAGTTGCACGAAAACGAAGAATCGAAGTCGCAGTCGGGAAGTATTTCGCCAATCCGCTGGTCACCGGATTGAATCGGATCGGTTTGATGCCGTCGTTGATGACCGAGATCGAGACGGTTGGACGCCGAACCGGTCTGACCCGCCGAGTGCCCGTTGCGATCACCTACGACGGCGACGAGGCGTGGGTCATCGCGCAGCACGGCATCGACAGGGGCTGGGGCGCCAATATCTCTGCGACGCCGAAGGTTCGGATCCGTCGCCGCGGCGAGTGGGTGGACGGACAAGCCCAGATCATGCCGGACGACGACGTCCCGGCGCGGGTGAAGACATTCACGTCGGGGAAGTTCAGATCGGCGCTGACGGCCTCGGCCTTTCGCGGATTGCAGACCGATCCGGTCAGTGTTCGCATCAGGCTCGAACTCGATCCGTCAACCGATTGAATCAACGGGAGTTGAAGTAGTCGGTACGGAATGACCCGGTGCGTTCTCGTCGTTGACGAATGCAGCGGTGGCGCGATCGCCACTACACACGACGAAGGAGCAGGGTCATGCGCATCGGAATCATCGGAGCCGGTCAGATCGGTGGCACGCTCACACGTAGGCTCGCTGCGCTCGGTCACGACGTGCGCGTCTCGAACTCGCGGACACCGGACACCCTTGCAGAACTGGAAGCGGAGACGGGCGCGAAGGCAGTCCGCAGCACCGAGGCCGCCGAGGGCGCCGAGCTGGTCATCGTGAGCATCCCGCAGAAGAACGTGGTCGATCTACCGGCGGGGATCCTCAGCGGTGCGGTCGCCGGTGCCCCGGTCATCGAGACCAACAACTACTACCCGCAACAGCGTGACGGTCTGATCTCGGCCATCGAGGACGGACAGACCGAAAGCGGATGGGTGCAGGAGCGCCTGGGTGTACCGGTATTCAAGGCGTTCAACGGAATCTGGTGGAAGCATCTCCTCGAGAAGGGGCTCCCCGAAGGTGCAGAGGGGCGCATTGCGCTACCCATCGCCGGCGACGACGACGCGAACAAGCAGGTCGTGTTCGATCTGATCAATCAGTTGGGCTTCGATCCTGTCGATGCGGGAACGATCGACGATTCCTGGCGTCAGCAGCCGGGAACTCCGGTGTACGGCAAGGACTTCGATCGTGAAGCGACGTTGAAGGCATTGGCCGAGGCGAGCCCCGATCGCACCGACGAATGGCGCGCAACCACTACGGTGTAGGGAAAAGAGTGGCGGTTTCCGAAGTGGAAACCGCCACTCTGTTGTTTGTTCAGTCCTTGACCTTCGCCATCGCCAGAACGTCGAGACGCTTGTCGAGTTCTTCCTCGCTCAGCTTGTCCGGGACGAGTCCGCGCTCGATGACGACCTGGCGGATCGTCTTCTTCTCTTTGAGCGCCTGCTTCGCGACAGCCGCGGCTTCCTCGTAACCGATCGCCGAGTTGAGGGGCGTCACGATCGACGGTGACGATTCGGCGAGTGTCTTGAGGTGCTCCTCGTGCGCGACCAGTCCGCTGACACACTTGTCGGCGAACAGTCGAGAGACGTTGGCCAGCAAGGTGAACGACTCCAGCAGGTTGCGTGCCATGACCGGGATGTAGACGTTGAGTTCGAACGCTCCGGCAGCGCCGCCCCACGCGATGGCGGCGTCGTTTCCGATCACCTGAGCCGCAACCTGAGTGGTTGCCTCGGGCAGGACCGGGTTCACCTTGCCGGGCATGATCGAGCTACCCGGCTGCAGATCGGGGAGTGCGATCTCGCCGAGTCCGGTCAGCGGACCCGATCCCATCCACCGAATGTCGTTGGCAATCTTCGTCAGTGAGACTGCGATGGTCCGCAGCGCGCCCGATGCTTCGACCAGTCCGTCGCGCGCGGCTTGCGCTTCGAAGCTGTTCTTCGCCGGAGTCAGCGCGTCGACGCCTGTCGACTTGACCAGCTCGGCAACAACTTTGGGGCCGAATCCATCCGGAGCATTGAGACCGGTGCCGACTGCTGTTCCGCCGATCGGCAACTCGCCGAGGCGGGGGAGTGTTGCGTTGACGCGCTCGATGCCGGCCTCGATCTGACGTGCGTAGCCACCGAACTCCTGACCGAGCGTGACCGGCACAGCGTCCATCAGGTGGGTGCGTCCGGATTTGACGACGGTCTTCCACTCGGACGCCTTCGTGGCAAGCGCAGCATGCAGATGTTCCAGTGCCGGAACAAGATCGGTGACCGCTGCTTCGGTAGCTGCGACGTGCGTGGCGGTGGGGAAGGTGTCGTTGGAGGACTGCGACATGTTGACGTGATCATTGGGGTGTACGTCCACGCCCGCGGCCTTCGCGATGGACGCGATGACCTCGTTGGCGTTCATGTTCGAGCTGGTTCCCGAGCCGGTCTGGAAGACGTCGATGGGGAACTGATCGTCGTGCTTGCCTTCGGCGATCTCGTTCGCGGCGGCGATGATTGCGTCGGCCTTGTCCGCGTCGAGCAGTCCGAGGTCCTTGTTGACCTGCGCACACGCTGCTTTCAGCAAGCCCATTGCGCGGATCTGGGTGCGCTCGAGTGGGCGCCCGCTGATCGGGAAGTTCTCGACTGCACGCTGGGTCTGTGCCCGCCACAGCGCGTCGATGGGCACCCGAACTTCGCCCATGGTGTCGTGTTCGATTCGGAACTGTTGATCGTTGCTCTCCGTCATGGCTCCACATTGCCACTTTTGGAGGGCGGGTAGGGGACTACGTCCCCCGTGAGCGGTTAAGGAGTGCAGGGACTCCCTAACCGCTCACGGGGCGGAGCCCATCAGAACGTCGGGGGAACCGCGCCCTCTTCGCCGTCGAAGTCGACGGAGCTGTACTCACGCAGCTTCTCGAGACGGTGGTACGCGTCGATCATGCGAACGGTGCCGGACTTGCTACGCATCACGATGGACTGCGTGCTGGCGCCGCCGCCGTAGTAGCGGACACCGCGCAGCAGGTCACCATCGGTGACGCCCGTGGCGCAGAAGAAGACGTTCTCGCCGGAGACGAGATCTTCGGTGGTCAGGATCCGATCGAGATCATGACCGGCGTCGATGGCCTTCTGGCGCTCTTCGTCGTCGGTGGGTGCGAGCTTGCCCTGCAGCGATCCACCCATGCAGCGCATGGCTGCTGCGGCGATGATGCCCTCAGGCGTTCCGCCGATGCCGACGAGCATGTCGGTGCCGGACTCGGGACGCGCTGCGGCGATGGCGCCGGCAACGTCACCGTCGGAGATCAGACGGATACGAGCGCCGGTGTCGCGCACGTCCTGGATCAGCTGGTTGTGACGCGGGCGGTCCAGGATGCAGATCGTGATGTCGGAGACCGACGCCTTCTTGACCTTGGCGACGCGCTTGATGTTCTCGGCGATCGGTGCGCTGATGTCGATGACATCTGCAGCATCCGGTCCGACAGCGATCTTCTCCATGTAGAAAACGGCCGACGGATCGAACATCGCGCCGCGCTCGGCAACAGCCAGAACGGAGATCGCGTTGGGCATACCCTTGGACATCAAGGTGGTGCCGTCGACCGGGTCGACGGCGAAGTCACAGTCGGGACCGTCGCCGTTTCCGACCTCTTCGCCGTTGAACAACATCGGCGCTTCGTCCTTCTCGCCCTCACCGATGACGACGATGCCGCGCATCGAGACGGAGGAGACGAGCTGACGCATAGCGTCGACGGCTGCTCCGTCGCCGCCTTCCTTGTCGCCGCGGCCTACCCAGCGGCCGGCAGCCATAGCACCGGCTTCGGTGACTCGGACCAATTCGAGTGCGAGGTTACGGTCCGGGGTCTCACGATGAGTGCTGCTGGCCGTCATGTGCGGTGCCTCCTGGCGCGGTCGCGGTCGACGGGGTGTGTCGACGCAGTGGTTTCTTCAGGCGTCATTGTCCCAGATGGGAGCGGCTACGTGCGCTGTCGGGTCGCCGCTGCGACGTTTTGTCTCGCTCGAAGGGGACCGGGAATCGTATCTACTGCGCAGTACCTGGATACTGGGGGTGTGGCATCGAAGAAACCCCGCATTCTCGAAGACAACAAAGACATGGTCTGGTCTCTCGTACCGTTGGTGCTGTTCTGCATCATCATTGCGGGCATCGCCAGCCAGTGCACGTTCAGTCCTGGCGGCCCGACGCAGGGGCCTATCCCGAGCGTCGACGTGGACGCTGCTCTGAACTACGACGCGAAGGAACTCGGATTTCCCATCCGTAATCCCGGTGTTCCGGACGGGTGGACCCCGAACTCCGGCAGTCGCAAAATCATCTCCGGCGACGGTGGCGGAGATTCGAGCACTGTGGGATTCATCACGACCAGCGGTCGCTACATTCAGCTGACACAGAGCAACGCCGAGGAATTCCCGTTGGTGTCACACGTTGCCGGTGGACAGCGATTCGCGACCGGAGTCGAGACCGTCGGCGCCGATACGTGGAACGTCTTCGGCGGCGAAGGTGTCGAGTCGATCTGGGTCACGGACGTCGGGGATGTTCGCCTGTTGCTCACGGGCGCGGCGACGCCGGACGAGTTCCGGATTCTTGCCGAGAAGGTCGGCGCAGCGCAGCCGATCACGCCATAGGATTTCCGGTCGGAGCGGACGTTACTCGTCCGCTTCGGCCAGAGCCTTTTCGACGCGAGCCCTGGCGCCGGCCAAATGCTCTTCACAGCGCTTGGCCAACGCTTCGCCTCGCTCCCACAGTGAGAGTGACGCGTCGAGGTCCAGGCCGCCCTGTTCGAGAATCTTCACGACGCTCACCAATTCGTCGCGGGCTGCTTCGTAGCCGAGTTCGTTGATGTCGGTGTCGGTGTCGGTGGCGTTGCTCATTTTTCTCTTCCCATCACTGCGGCGCGAACGGCGCCGTCTGCAAGTCGAACTCGAATCTGGGTTCCGGGTGGCGCGTCCTCGACCGAGCGCAGAACCTCCGGATCGCCGTCGGCGACAACACGTTGCACGACTGCGTACCCGCGGGCCAGCGTCGCGGCGGGGCCCAGCGTGGTGAGCCGGGCGCGCAGATGCTCGATCGTTCGGGACTCGGAGTCGATCAACCGAGTCACATCGCGTCGCCCGGCGGCCTGGAGCCTTTCGACCTCTTCGGCGCGACGGTCCACCGCGAGCAGTGGTGATGCCATGACCGGTCGAGTGCGCAACTGTTCGATCAGGTGAGACTCACGCTTGACCCAGCTGCGCAGTGCCGCAGCGCTGCGGTCACGAAGATCGGCAACCAGAGCAGCTTCCGCAACCGCGTCGGGTACGACGCGCTTGGCCGCGTCGGTGGGTGTGGCTGCGCGCAGGTCGGCGACGTGGTCACTGAGCGGGCTGTCCGGCTCGTGGCCGATGGCACTGACGATCGGCGTCGTGCAGGCCACGATGGCGCGGCACAGCGCCTCGTCGGAGAACGGCAGGAGATCCTCGACGCTACCGCCGCCGCGAGCGAGGATGATGACGTCGACTACCGGGTTGGCGTCGAGTTCCTTCAGCGCTTCGATGATCTGGGGAACAGCAGTCGGGCCCTGCACCGCGGTGTTACGCACCGCGATAGCCACTGCGGGCCAACGACGGTGGGCGACCGAGACGACATCCTTTTCGGCCGCGCTGGCTCGGCCCGTGATCAGGCCGATCGTGCCGGGCAGAAACGGAAGAGGCCGTTTGAGTCTCGGATCGAACAAGCCCTCCGCGGCGAGCAAGGCGCGCAGTCTCTCGATGCGGGCCAGCAGCTCACCGATACCCACGGCGCGAATCTCGGTGACACGCAACGACACCGTTCCGCGTCCGGTGTAGAACGAGAGCTTGCCGAACATCACGACACGCGAGCCCTCGGTCAACGGCACCGGAGAGTTGTGCAACAACTGTGGTGAGCATGTGATCGACAGCGACATGTCTGCCGACGGATCACGCAGAACGAGAAAGGCCGTTCGGGTACCGGGGCGTGCATTGATCTGTGTGATCTGACCTTCGACCCAGATGCTGCCGAGTCGATCGATCCAGCCGGCGACCTTGGCGGAAACCGTGCGGACCGGCCACGGCTGTTCAGCGCTGCTGGCGCCGGACGATCGCTGCGATGAAGCGGGGGGCGTTGCGGAAGTCACTTTGCCTTGGCTGTGGTGATGCGGTTGGTGAGCATGGTCTGGAACGGTGCGCGGGCGAGCGTCGCATTCTCGTAGTCCAGGACGGCGGTCAGCTCGTCGATGCTGAGCGTCCGGATGCGCGCACGGAGCTGTGCGAGTGTGAGGTTGGGGTAGTCGAGTTCGGTGACGATCTCGGGCTCTTCGGCAGGTCCGTCCGTCGTAGCTGCCGCGGATTCGGACTCGGCGCCGGGTGTGGGCTCCTCGATGGGGGCAGTCGGCTCGAGCGAGTAGAGCGCGAAGCGTCCGGCGTTGGTCGGGGTGTCAGCGGTGGTCGCGCCGGTGGTCGACGCCGAGTCTGCGGGAGCGTCGGCGTCCTCGTCGAAGACCGCCCACTCGGGCTGTTCGTCCTCGGAAGACCAGTTGATCAGTGCAAATGCCTGATCGCCCTTGATCGCCAACGAGGTGATCGACTGCTGCACGCGCATGCTTGTCTGCAGCATCTGGCTCACGGCGGTCATCGGCAGGGCGACAGCGGTGGTGGGCAACTTCTTTGCCTCTTCCATCGCGGTGACGGCGAGTCCCGCGGCAACGCGCGCCACGAACGGTGGTCGGATCATTCCCACAGCTTGCCGCAAAGCTCCGACAATCGGTAGCCGACTTGCCTGTGACGGCCGTACTCGTTTACTTCGGAACCTTCGATCGGAGCCCGAAACCGAGGTGTTCACGTTTGCCGGAGTGTCTCACGTTCGAGGTGCCAGTAGGCTGGTCACATGTCTTCGGCTGTTCCTCTCAATCTCGGTATCGCGCACTCGGCTGATTCGCCGTCCACCCGCAAGGGCAGCGCCAAGCGCGTGCTCCTCGCCGAGCCTCGCGGCTACTGCGCCGGCGTCGACCGCGCGGTCGAGACCGTCGAGAAGGCGCTCGAGAAGCACGGCGCACCCATCTACGTGCGTAAGGAGATCGTCCACAATCGCCACGTCGTCGAGACGCTCGAAGATCAAGGCGTGATCTTCGTCGACGAAACCGACGAGGTTCCGGAAGGATCACTCCTCGTGTTCTCAGCGCACGGTGTGTCTCCGGCCGTCCACGACTCGGCCGCCGAGCGGAACCTGCGCACGATCGACGCTACGTGCCCCCTGGTCACGAAGGTGCACCAGGAAGCAAAGCGATTCGCTCGCGACGATTACGACATTCTCCTCATCGGCCACGAAGGCCACGAGGAGGTCGAGGGCACCGCAGGTGAGGCTCCCGATCACGTCACCATCGTCGACGGCCCGGATTCGGTCGACGCAGTCACGGTTCGGGACGAGTCGAAGGTCATCTGGCTTTCCCAGACCACACTGAGCGTCGACGAGACGATGCAGACCGTCGCGCGCCTGCGTGAGCGTTTCCCCAATCTGCAGGACCCGCCGTCCGACGACATCTGCTACGCCACGCAGAACCGTCAGGTCGCGGTCAAGGCGATGGCTCCCGAGTGCGATCTCGTGATCGTGGTGGGTTCGCGGAACTCGTCCAACTCGGTTCGCCTGGTCGAGGTCGCGCTTGGTGCAGGCGCTGCTGCGTCGTATCTGGTCGACTACGCCCGTGAGGTCGATCTCGCGTGGCTCGAGGGTGTCCAGACCGTCGGCATCACGTCGGGCGCATCAGTGCCCGAGGTGCTCGTGCGCGGCGTGATCGAACTTCTTGCCGAGCATGGATACAACGACGTTCAGCCCGTCACCACAGCCAACGAGACCTTGGTGTTCGCTCTTCCCCGTGAATTGCGAGCAGCGCGCACGTCCTAGAACAAGAAAATGCGGGGCACCTTCCATCTGGAAGGTGCCCCGCATTTTTTGCTACTGGGCTCGTCTGTCAGGGCTCTTCGCGATCGCGATACCGAACTCGCGGCGGCGGATACGCGGGAAGATCGACTCCGGGTGGGCGGCGGCGAGGGGGCAGCGGCGGCGATACGTCGTCACCCGAAGCGAAGAAGGGCTCCATCCGCTCCTCACGCCTGGGCGACGGACTGGGCTCGGGCGCCCGGCGGCGACCGTACGACGGGTAGTCGTCGTCTGCTGTCGGTCTGCTGTCCGGCTGAGGGCGACGCGTAGGCGGTTGGTGCGTGCGATCGACCCTGGGCGGCAGTGGGCTTCTCCGGGGCGGCAGCGGGCGATCGTCTTCGATCGGTTCGCGCCTGGGAGCGCTTCGGTAAGCGGGCTGTTCGTCCACCTCGGGGGCGCGGCGACGCGGGGGCCCGGGGACGGGCGCGTCCGAGACTCTGCGGCGACGCCCGGTCTCGGGCGCGGATTGTTCTCGCGTGGCAGCCGCAGAGGATTCTCGAGTGGCGGTCGCCGAGCGGCGGGAGCGGGTCGAGCGCGCAGGCCCGGTGGGACGCTGATTGAGCAGGAAGTACCGGAAACCGCCGACTATCAGCACGACGACGGTTGCGGCCAACATGATCGGAAAGCGGTTGACCAACGGGTACGCGATGTTGATCGCGATGTCGCGCAGTGCGGTGCTGTTGTCCTTGCCGATGAGCGTGTGCCCGATCGGCACCGCAGCGAAGAGCAGCAACGGAGGTTGGGCCATCGCGGTGAAAAGAGCCTTGTTCGAAGCGGCAACCACAGCGAAGAGACAGCCCAGGAAGTAGAACGTCGAGAACACCGCGGTGAGCTCGCCGCCGCCTCCGGTTGCATCGATCAGTACGCCGACGGCGGTGACACCGGCAGCAAGCAGGATCACTCCCCACCAGGGCAGGCCGGGGACGGTCACGATGAGCGATCGCTTGTCCAGCGGTACCCCGGAGCGAGCACGTTGGGTTGCAGACACATAACGACATTAGCGGTTCTTGCGTTGTCGGCCGTGTTTGTGCGGGTCGTGGCTGGCGCATTTATCGACGCGATGGCGCGATGGTTTCGGGTTCTTCGCCAAACGAACCGGACGGATTGTGTGCAGGGTCACCGGACGTTCGTGGGTTGGGGCACACCGTCGAAGCCGTCAGCGTGGGAGATCGGCAGTGTCGGTGGGCTGCTCTACCGTCGGATTCATGAAGATTCTGCACACCTCCGATTGGCACATAGGTCGCACGTTTCACGGCGTCGATCTGTTGGCCGATCAGGCTAGTGTGCTCGGTTCCATCGCGGATTCCGTCCGCGAACACGGTGTTGACGTCGTGGTCGTGCCCGGTGACATCTACGACCGCTCAATTCCCAGTTCCGACGCGGTCACGGTGTGCAATCGAGGCTTCGAGGCAATCCGGGCGGCCGGAGCGGTCATCGTCGCCACGTCCGGCAACCACGATTCCGCGGTGCGGCTCGGTGCCGGGGCGTCCTTTGCAGCTGCCGGCGGATTGCACTTGATCACCCGAGTCGGCCAGATCGGTACTCCGGTGATGCTCAGTGATCAGTTCGGACCTGTCGCGTTTTACGGGATTCCGTATCTCGAGCCGGAGATCACGCGCGTCGAGTTGGACGTGCCCCGGGCTCGTACTCATTCCGACATCCTCGGTGCGGCAATGTCGCGTGTTCGGCGAGACCTCGCCGAACGAACAGCTACCGATCCGTCGACTCGGTCGGTACTGCTCGCGCATGCCTTTGTCGTGGGCGGTGAGGCGTCCGAATCGGAACGCTCCATTTCGGTCGGCGGAGTGGAGACTGTCGCAGTGGGCGAGTTTGCCGGTGTCGACTACGTTGCGCTGGGGCATCTGCATTCGCCCCAGATGCTCTCGGAGAGTGTCCGCTACTCAGGTTCACCGTTGCCGTATTCGTTCGGTGAGCGCAGCCACCGCAAGGCTGCTCTTTTGATCGAACTCGACGCAGCCGGTCTGTCGTCGGTGCAGCGCCTCGATCTTCCGGTGATTCGAGGGCTGAGCCAGGTGACGGGAACTCTCGAGGAACTTCTCACCGAGTCGAAGTACGCCGATTCCGAGCAGTGCTACGTCTCCGCTTTGCTCACTGATCCGGTTCGTCCCGTCGATGCCATGAGGCAGCTCCAGGCACGTTTCCCCTTTGCCGTTCACCTCGAATGGCAAAGGCCGGAAGGACAATCGGATCTCAAGTATCGCGACGCGGTACGGGGTCGAACCGACATGGAGATCGCCCGTGGCTTTGTCTCGGCCGTGCGTAGTGACCCGTCCGAGCGGGAGGTCACGTTGATGGCCGAAGCGCTCAGCGCTGCCGCGCGCGCCGAGGAGTCCACGGTAGAACTGAGTGAAACCGCGTGAGGCTTCACAAACTCGAAGTCAGCTCTTTCGGGCCCTTTGCCGACACTGTCGAGGTCGACTTCGACCGATTGGGTGCAGACGGGCTGTTCCTTCTGCACGGCGACACCGGTGCAGGCAAGACCACGATCCTCGACGCGGTTTCCTTTGCCCTGTACGGGCGGGTTCCGGGTGCGCGCAACGAGGGCAAACGGCTACTGTCCGATCATGCGCCTGCCGGTTCGGTGCCGCGCGTGGAACTCGAAGCGACCATCAGTGGTCGCAGAATCAAACTTGTTCGTAGTCCAGAGTATTCGCGCCCGAAGAAGCGTGGCGCCGGTTCGATCACGGAGAACGCAAAGGCCACACTGACGTGGTTGGACGGCCGCGGCGAAAACCTTTCGCGCATCCCTGACATCGGTGACGAGATCAACCGCCTCATGGGCATGAGCGCTGATCAGTTCTTCCAGGTGGTGCTCTTGCCGCAGGGTGAGTTCGCCAAATTCTTGCGTGCCGAGAGCGACGAGCGAGGCAAACTGCTCGAGCGTCTGTTCGACACCAAGCGGTTTGTCTCCGTCGAGGCATGGTTCGACGCCAAGCGAAAGGCAAGTGCGACCGCGCTCGCGGCCAGGGAGCAATCCGTGCGGCTGCTGCTCGCGAAGGTCGAGACAGCTGCGGGACTCGAGGTGGGCGCCGAGGCACACCCACTGGAATGGTCGCGCAAACTCCTCGCCGAGGCTCAGGACACCCGCGATGCAAGTCTCGCGGAGCTGGTGACCGCGAAAGATGCAGCAGCCGAGGCTAATCGGGTTCTGTCGGCGGCGCAGCGAACCGCAGATCTGGTAGCTCGCCGTAATCGTGCGACCGCTGAACTCGCAGCATTCAATACGGGCGCCTCCCAAAGAGCTGTGATCGGCGCCGAACTCGAGACCGCCAAGCATGCACTACCGGTGGCCGCTGTCGCCGGCGATGTGGACGCTGTCGGCTTGCATCTCGCTGCCGCACTCGAATCGATGACCACAGCGATGTCGACCTACTCCGCACTCGACGGTCCGGAGATTTTCGTGCCGGAGGTGTGGCCACCCACCGACGATGAGCGTCAACGCGTCGTAGCTCGGATCCGGACCTGGCGTGACGAGATCGTTCGCCTGGACGCAATGGCGGAGGACGCTCGCCGAGCCGATGCGGCAGAAGCCGAGATCGAGAAACTCGGAGTTCGGCGAGACTCCCTGTCCGAGCGCATCGATGCCATCGCGGTTGAACGCACACAACTGCCAGAACTGGTGCGCTCGGCCGGCCAACGACTGGAGGATGCGCAACGCGCTCACGCGGCTCTGCCTGGCCTCGAGGCTGCACTCGTAAAAGCGTCGGATGCTGCGACAGCGGCCCATGAAATCGTTTCTCTGCGTGCACAAGCCGAGAAGATTCGTGTGCAGGTGTTGGATGCGCGCGACGCCCATCAGAGTGCTCGCGGGCGCTGGCTCGACCTCGTGCAAAAGCGTATCGAGGGCATGGCGGCGGAGTTGGCGAGTTCACTCGCGCCTGGTGACCCATGCCAGGTGTGTGGTTCGCGTGAACACCCTGCGCTGGCTCAGTCGGATGTCGTCACGGTCACCGAGCCCGATCTGGAAGCCGCGTCAGCGGCCGAGCGTGCGGCCGAGAAAGCCCTCAGCAAGGTGGCCGATCGCCAGGTAACCGTCGAACGTGACATCGACCGGGTGATCGCGCGCGGCGGAGACGGCGATTCCGAAGAACTCGACAGGCTCCGCGCCGAGGCACGGAACGCCGTCGACGAGGCGACACACTCTGCCGGTCAGGTTGGAGTGCTGGCACAAAAACTTGCGCAACTCAATGGGCGTGACACCGAACTACAACAGGAATCCGCTTCTCTGACAGCCGAATTGGCGGCACTTGCCGAGCGTAGGACGACTCTGTCAGCGACGGTCGAGCAGATTCGAGCGGCGATCGTTGCTGCGGTGGGAGAAGATTCGACCATCGCTGCTCGGCGCTCGCGGTTTGACGGCCTTGCCTCCGCTGCCACGGCGGCGTCCGAAATGCGCGACGACGCCGTTCGTGCGCAGGCCCGATCGGCGGAACTGTCGGCCAAACTGGCCGCTGCGGCGGCCGCTGCCGGATTCGATTCGGTCGAGACTGCGATCGGAGGGGTGAGATCGCCTGCCCGAATCGCGGCGATCGAAACGGAACTCGCCAAGGCGCGTGACCTCGAGGTTGCCGCCCGGACTGTCCTCGACGACCCCGAGGTTGTTGCGGTGGGTGAAGTCGAGACCGTCGACGTGGACGGCCCTCGCGGCCTCGCGCTTCAGTGCGCCGAGGTAGTGAACGCGACTGTTGCGGCCGCTTCCCTGGCCGAGAACCGTGTGTCGGATCTCGAACGGTTCAGCGGACAACTCGAGAAGGCCTACGAGGCGGTTGCACCTGAGCGTGAACTGCACGACGAACTCGCTGCCCTCGCAGACGTGATCGCTGGTAAAGGTCAGAACAGTCGGAAGATGTCGCTGCGAGCGTATGTGCTCGCTTCGCGGTTGGAAGAGATCGCCGTGTCGGCATCGGTTCGGCTGCAGCGGATGTCCGGGGGACGGTACGAGTTCGTGCACAGTGACGAGGCAGGATCTCGGGGTCGCCGCGGCGGTCTGGGACTCGACATCCGGGACGACTTCACGGGCGTCGTTCGCTCGGCGAAGACGCTCTCGGGCGGTGAATCGTTCTTGGCGTCATTGTCTTTGGCGCTCGGACTCGCCGATGTGGTTGCGGCGGAGTCCGGCGGAATCGTTCTCGACACGATGTTCATCGACGAAGGATTCGGCACCCTCGACGCCGACACCCTCGATTCGGTGATGGCTGTGTTGGACGAGCTTCGCGACGGAGGACGAGTGGTGGGCATCGTCAGTCACGTGGACGAGATGAGGCAGCGAATCCCGAGTCGCCTGCACGTCATTCGCGGACGTGCAGGCTCCTCGGTGAAGGTGATCGCGGGCTGATCAGGCCTTTTTGTTCTCTACCTCTGACTCGGCGTCGTCGTCCTGATCTTCGAGGATGTCCGAGGCATCGCCGGCGGGCATCGGCTCGTTGTCGCTTGCGCGTTCGTCGATCTGCTCTCCGATGTAGCGGATGACAACTGCTGCAACAGCGGCGACGGGCACTGCGAGGAAGGCGCCGACGATGCCGTACAGCGAGCTACCGGCGGCCACGGCAAGCAGCACGATAACGGCGTGGAGTTTCATCGACTTGCTCTGCAGCACAGGCTGAAGGACATTTCCTTCGATCTGCTGAACGGCCAGGATGATGATCAGGACGATGATGGCGGTGGTGAGGCCGTTTGCCACCAACGCAACCAACACGGCCAGGGCGCCGGCGACAAACGCACCGACGATCGGGATGAATCCACCGATGAACGTCAGAATTGCCAGCACCGGTGCCAGCGGGACCCCGAGGATGAGCAATCCGGCGCCGATGAAGACCGCGTCGATCAGGCTCACCAGTGCTTGAGTCCTGATGAATCCGCCGAGCGTGTCCCACATGCGGGTGAGGACCTCTTCGAGATGCCGACCGGCGCGGCCGCCGCCGACAGCGTGCAGCCAGGGGATGAACCTCGGTCCGTCCTTGATGAAGAAGAAGGCGAGAATCAGGACCAAACCGAGCGTGACCAACAACGAGCTCGCCGTGCTCACACCGCTGAAAACGCCTGAAGCGATGGCGGTTCCACTTTCCTGCACCTTCGTGATGACGGCATGGACTGCGTTGTCGATCTGGTCGTCCTTCAGATTCAGTGGCGGACCCTGGAGCCAGTCCTGAACCTGATTGATGCCCTCGGTGGTCTTGTTCGCGAGCTCGGGGGCCTGGCTGACCACTGACGGAACGATGCCTGCGATCACACCGGCCAAGATTCCGATCGAGAGGACCAGGGTGATGCCGGCTGCCGCGGCCGGTGGCATACCGCGCTTGATCATTCCGCGGGTCGGCGGCCACATGACTGTCGCAACGACGATTGCCAGAGCCACCGGCAGGATGATGACCCAGAGCTTTTCGATCAGCCAACCGAAAATCCAGGCGCCCAGCGAAATCGATGCCAACACCAACGACCACTTTGCGAGCCACATACCCCCTTGCCCGATGATCTCGCCGCGGTCGCGCTTTCGCACCCCTGCGGACGTCCCCTTGTCTTGCTCGCTCACTGATCGTCCTTTCCGTCGGCGCAGGGATCTCCTCGCCGATGTGAGAATCCGGTGATCTAGCTGAGCTGATCGTAACGACTGCATGCGATAACTCGTGTGTTGCGCTTCAATACTGTGTTTTGAAGCATGCCAGGCGGACTAACATTTCCGTCATGAGAATCGCAGCAGCAGTCGGGGCAGCAGCAATCGTCGTTCTCGGGCTCACCGCGTGTAGCACCGAGGATCAGGACAACGCGCAGAACAAGATCAGCGAGGCAGTCACGAGCGGGCAGCAGGCGCTCGAGACGGCGAAGCAGTCAGCGGGCAACGCCATCGACCAGGGCAAGACGGCGCTGTTCGTCGCCACCTTCCGTGGGGCTTACGCACCATTGGCGGAGAACCGCGACGACGCAGACATCGAGGAGATCTTGACGACCACGTGCACGGAGGTCGCCAACGGCACGGACGAGGCGGAGGTCAAGTCCAAGATCACCGACCTGGCCGAGAACAACGGCAACAAGCCCACCGACGAGCAGGCCGGCCACATTTACGAACTCGCGAAGGCCACCTGCCCCTGACCGGATTCAGCAGCAGCGGGCGCCCGGGTTGGCGTCGGCTGCTGCATGCCGGCGGCGCCAGAACTCTCGTTCGCTGATCACCGGTGAGTCGGCGTGGTGGCGTCGGGTGTGCTCGACGTAGCGCTGATAGTCGAGATCGCCCATCACCGAGCGAACCCACCACAGCGTTCCGCGGAACGCTGTGGTGAGTTTTGCCGTCATGGTCATGGTCAGTGCCCACCTCCGTGCGCGGCGCCGGGTGCCCGGACTTTCCCGGCTTTGATGAGCTCGTCCCATTCCTTCTGGATTTCCTTCTCCGCGGGCGTCGGAATGAAGCTTGCGGGACCGAAGATCTTCGACGGTTCCTCCGGGGACTCGGTGGTCGGCAGCCCACCGGCCCGGATTGCCTTGGCACATACGATGATCCCGGCGATGACCACGACGATCACCAGAGACGCGAAGATGATCGAGAGCGTGCCCTGAATGAAGGTGTTGCGGATGACGGCATCGATGGCCTCTGGAGTCTTCGCAGAACCGTGCGCCGTCTCACCTGCTGCCTTCGCATCCTTGAACACGTTGTGCTGAGCCCAGTAACCGATCGCGGGGTTGTCGGAGAAGATCTTCTGGTACGACGCGGTCATAGTCACGACCAGGTCCCACACCAATGGCACGCCGGGGATCCAGGCCCATTTGAACAGGCCCTTCTTCATGACGATCGTCATGACCACCGTCAGTGCGATCGCGGCCAGAAGTTGGTTGGCGATGCCGAAGAGCGGGAAGAGCGTGTTGATTCCGCCGAGTGGATCGGTGACACCCATGAGCAGGATCGCGCCCCACGCAGCGACCACGATCAGCGAGCACAGCCACGCACCGATGCGCCACGACGGGTCCTTGAACTTCTTTGCCGGACCGCCGAAGTTGCCGAGCGAGTCCGAGAGCATGAATCGAGCGACGCGAGTGCCGGCATCGATCGTGGTGAGGATGAAGAGAGCCTCGAACATGATCGCGAAGTGGTACCAGAACGATTTCAGCGAGTCGCCGCCGAAGACGTCGCTGAGCACTTCGGACATGCCGAACGCGAGCGTCGGGGCGCCGCCGGTTCTCGAGATGATCGATTCTTCCCCGACGGCCTCGGCTGCCTGCGTCAGCACGTCCGGTGTGATGGGGGCGGTGCCGAGGGGCAGATTGTTGACGTATTCGGCTGCGGTTTCCGGTGTTCCACCGGTCAGCGCCGCGGGAGCGTTGAGTGCGAAGTACAGGTGCTGATCGAGGATGCAGGCGGTGACCAGAGCCATGATCGCGACAAACGATTCGGTCAGCATGCCGCCGTACCCGATCATCTTGGTCTGGCTTTCCTTCTCTAGCAGCTTCGGCGTCGTGCCGGACGCGATCAGCGCGTGGAAGCCCGAGAGTGCGCCACAGGCAATGGTGATGAATAGGAACGGGAACAATGAACCGGCAAAGGCCGGGCCTTCGCCGTTGGAGGCGAACGGCGTCACTGCAGGCATGTTCAGCGCGGGTCGTGCGACCAGAATTCCGATGGCCAGCAATGCGATGGTGCCGACCTTCATGAACGTCGACAAATAGTCGCGCGGTGCCAGGAGCAGCCAGACCGGCAGCACCGAAGCGGCGAATCCGTACGCGATCATCAGCCACGCAATGGTGACCTTCGAGAGTGTGAACCAGTCTGCGCCCCAACCGGTATCGGCTACCCAACCACCGGAGACGATGGCCAGGAGGAGTAGGACGACGCCGATCAGGGAGACTTCGGAAACCTTGCCCGGCCGCAGATACCGCAGGTACACGCCCATGAACAGGGCGATGGGGATGGTCATCGCGATCGAGAACACACCCCACGGGGACTCGGCGAGCGCATTGACGACCACAAGTCCGAGCACCGCGATGAGGATGATCATGATGACGAACACGCCGATCAATGCGGCGACGCCGCCGACGAGGCCGAGTTCTTCGCGGGCCATCTGACCGAGGCTGCGCCCGCGGCGCTTCGACGAGATCCACAGGACCATGAAGTCCTGCACCGCCCCGGCGAACACCACGCCGACGATGATCCAGATCGTTCCCGGAAGATATCCCATCTGCGCGGCCAGGACGGGTCCGACCAGGGGACCGGCACCGGCGATTGCCGCGAAGTGGTGACCGAACAGCACCCGACGGTCGGTCGGCATGTAGTCGGCGCCGTTCTCCATGATTTCGGCGGGAGTTGCGACGTCGTCGCGGGGCTTGACGATCTTGCGTTCGATCAACCGCGCATAGAAGCGGTAGGCGATCAGATAGGTACAGATTGCGGCCAACACGAACCACACGGCGCTGATGTGTTCACCGCGGACGATCGCAATCATGTACCAGGAGCCCGCGCCGACCAGTCCGAGAACGAGGAAGACGACGCGCGCAGTGGTGGAAATGGGTGTTTTGTCGATGACGCCGACAGGTGGCAGGTCAGGATCGGTTTTCAGGTACTCGACATTTGGTTCCGGCGCAGTCGTCAAGCTCATCGTCGAACTCCGTCCACTAGTGCAGTGTGGCCGCCGTCACAGCGGGCCATCTGTCACTGTAGGACCAGACGGGTGAATCCGCGCGATCTGTGGCGCGGGAGTCGACCGGCGTCAGAATCGGTGAGCGTCGGCGTCGATCCAATCGGTGAGCCAGCTCTGCGGCGGGGAGTCGAGCAGTTCGCCCGGCATCAGCCAGTCGAACAGGTCGGCATAGGTACGCGTGGTGAGACCGTCGACGCGGCGGTTGAGCATTCCCGGTTGCAGTTGGTCGAACGAATCGATGCCCATCGACGCGATCATCTGTTGTGCGCTGGCGACAGTTGCCTTCTGGAAGCGGTAGACGCGCTCGCTCTTGTCGGGGATGTCGAGTGCGCGGGTGCGTGCCGGATCCTGAGTGGCAACGCCGACCGGGCAGCGGTTTGTGTGGCACATCTGGGCCTGAATGCAGCCCACTGCGAACATCATTGCGCGGGCAGCCATCGTGAAGTCTGCGCCTTGGATGATGCGTTTGACGATGTCGGAACCGCTCGCCACCTTTCCGGAAGCGCCGACTTTCACGAGAGCGCGCAGACCGGTTCCCACCAAGGCGTTGTGCACGAGCATCAGGCCTTCGGTCAACGGCATGCCCATGTGGTCCTCGAATTCCACCGGACCTGCGCCGGTGCCGCCTTCGGAACCGTCCACGATGATGAAGTCGGGCGTGATGCCGCGTTCGATCATCGCCTTGCAGATTCCGAGGAATTCACGACGCGAGCCGACGCACAGTTTCATACCGACTGGCTTGCCTCCCGACAGTTTTCGCAGGGTCGCGATGAAATCGACCAGTTCGACCGGAGTGCTGAACGCGGTGTGCGCGGGTGGCGAAATCACGGTCTGGCCGACGGGTACCCCGCGGGTTTCGGCGATTTCGGGTGAGACCTTGACTCCGGGAAGCACGCCACCCAACCCGGGTTTCGCACCTTGCGAGAGCTTGATCGAAATGGCCTTCACCTGATCGAGGCCGGCACGCTCGGCAAACCGGTCAGGATCGAATCGGCCGTCCTCGGTTCGGCATCCGAAGTATCCCGAGGCAATTTCCCAGATCAGATCGCCGCCGTGTTTGCGGTGATACGGACTGATCGCGCCTTCGCCGGTGTCGTGGGCGAAGCCGCCTTTGGCGGCGCCGGCGTTGAGGGCCTCGATTGCGTTGGCGGACAACGACCCAAAGCTCATCGCGGAGACGTTCAATAGAGCGATGTCGTACGGCTTCGTGCAATCGCGTCCGCCGAGGCGAACTCGCGGAACGGTGTCGGGGGCGGTCCGTGCGCGAATCGAATGCGTCATGAACTCGTAGCCGATCGCATTGACGTCGCGCTCGGTCCCGAAGGGCTCTTCCGCCAGTGTTCCCTTTGCCCGCTCGTAAACCAGATCTCGCGTTTCGCGATCGAATGGCATTCCATCGGTGGATGATTCGACGAAGTACTGCTGGATCTCCGGTCGAATCTTCTCGAGGAGGAATCGCGCGTGCCCCAGGACCGGATAGTTACGGAGGATGCTGTGGGACCTCTGAGTGAGGTCATAGGTGCCCATCGCCGCCAGCGCGAGAGTGACGACAGCGATCACCCACCATCCGGGCGAGGCGACAATTGCGAGCGCGGCGGTGCCGAGACCCACTATCCATATCAAGAGCACGATCAGCATCCGAGTCACCTCGAGAGCGTAGGCGCCCACTGTGACACGGCAGCGGTAAGTCTCCACTAGGTTCTGCGATAGAGAACCGAATCCGACTCTTTGGGGGAATGATGACCGAACCGCAATATCCGACCGACCCGCAGGATCCGAAGGAGCAGCAGTATCCGGCGGGCCAGCAGTATTCAGCCGGTCAGCAATATTCAGCAGGCCAGGAGTATCCGACGGGCCAGCAGTACCCAACCGACCCGCAGTACTCAGCCGGACAGCAGTATCCGACCGGTCAGCAGTACAGCGCGACCCAGCAGTACAGCGCCGCACCCACGTACGCGGCGCCCCAGTACGGTCCGCCGAAGTCCAACGCGGGATGGGCCGTCGCGTCGATCCTGTTCTTCTGGCCTATCGCGTTCGCCGCGTTCAACCATCTCCACGACATCTACCCGAAGTGGGCGATGGGCGATCACCAGGGCGCGCAGTACGCGTCCGAGCGGGTGAAGAAGCTCGGGCAGATCTCGCTCCTCATAGCCGTCATCTGCTGGGTGCTGTTCATCGCGTTCTACGTCATCTTCCTGGTTGCGATCGTGTCGTCCGTCGATTCGTATACCTACAACTGATCACCTGCCGCGACGTGACGGTGGGGCGAGTACCCGTCACGTCGCCGCGAGGCCGTAGAATCCACAGACCGTGAGCCTTACCCTCGGAATCGTCGGACTGCCCAACGTCGGCAAGTCCACCCTTTTCAATGCACTGACCAACAACGACGTGTTGGCAGCGAACTACCCGTTCGCGACCATCGAACCCAACGTCGGCCTGGTCGAGCTGCCCGATCCGCGGCTGCAGAAGCTCGCCGAGATCTTCGGCTCCGAGCGCATCCTCCCCGCGACCGTGTCGTTCGTCGACATCGCGGGAATCGTGAAGGGCGCGTCCGAGGGCGCAGGCCTTGGCAACAAGTTCCTGGCCAACATCCGTGAAGCGGACGCCATCTGCCAGGTAGTTCGCGTCTTCGCCGACGACGACGTCATCCACGTCGACGGCAAGGTCGACCCGGCCTCCGATATCGAGGTCATCGAGACCGAGCTCGTGATCGCCGACATGCAGACCTTGGAGAAGGCTCTCCCGCGTCTGGACAAGGAAGCTCGCAAGAACAAGGAGCTCAAGCCGGCGCACGACGAGGCACTCAAGGCCCAGGCCTTCCTCAACGAGGGCACGACGCTGTTCAGCGTCAAGGACAAGCTCGACTTCTCGCTGCTGCGTGAGCTGAGTCTGCTCACCACCAAGCCCTTCCTGTACGTCTTCAACGCCGACGAGTCAGTGCTCACCGACGCAGCGAAGGTTGCGGAATTGCGCGCATCCGTCGCACCGGCCGACGCTGTGTTCCTCGACGCGAAGGTCGAGCAGGAACTCCTCGAGCTCGACGAGGAAGACCGCCAGGAAATGCTCGACTCGATCGGTCAGACCGAGCCGGGCCTGCACGCTCTCGCGCGCACCGGCTTCCACACCCTCGGACTGCAGACCTACCTGACGGCTGGTCCGAAGGAAGCTCGCGCCTGGACGATCCACAAGGGTGACACCGCGCCCCAGGCTGCCGGCGTCATTCACACCGACTTCGAGCGCGGCTTCATCAAGGCTGAAATCGTGTCCTTCGACGACCTAGTCGAGGCGGGTTCCATGGCCGCAGCCAAGGCTGCAGGCAAGGTTCGCATGGAGGGTAAGGAATACGTCATGGCCGACGGCGATGTGGTGGAGTTCCGCTTCAACGTCTAAATCCGGCTTCTGGTCCTCACCCCACGGGCAACTCGCTGAGCGTCCGACGTGTCACAAACCGCCGCGCTCTCCCAGTCAACGGGTCGGTGAATTCGAGTTCCCTCGCGAGCAATTGGAGTGGGAGGGAATGATCGTCCGGGGCGTCGGGAAGCAGGTCGGGGTATCGCCGGTCGCCCAGGATCCCGGCGCCGAGAGCTGCCAGATGCACCCGTAACTGGTGCATCCGTCCGGACTGCGGACGTAGAACCGTGTGCAGCACAGCACGTCCGGAGGCGCTCACGCCCATCCCTCGCGCCTCGATCGTGGTCTCGGAGTTGGGTTCACGGCTGTCGTCGACGACGGCCCGCAACTCGCCGCGTCGAGCTTCGATGTGGTTGCGGTAAACGAGAGGGACGTCGAGCGCTGGCGCATCCTGGCCCCACCGGGACGGTCGCGCGGACACCGCCTCGTAGACCTTCGTGACCTGCCGCTTCTCGAACAGTGACTGGTACGCGCCGCGCGTCGCGGGGCGGGCCGAGAACATCACCACCCCTGCGGTGCCGCGGTCGAGTCTGTGGATCGGGGTCAGATCTGGGTTGTCGAGACGAACCCGCAGTCGGACGAGCGCCGACTCGCGGAGGTAGCGCCCGCTGGGGGTGGTCGGGAGAAAATGTGGCTTGTCGATGACGACGAGATCGTCGTCGATGTGCAGGATCTCCTCGTGGAACGGCACGGGGTCCTCCGCCGGCAACTCACGGTAGTACCAGACGAACCGGTGCGCGCTGAGTTCTGTGCTCCGGCAGATCGACTGGCCGTCGATACCCACGAACTCGCCGTCGTCGAACCGCTGATACAGGTTTTCGGCGTCCAGATGGTCGAACTTGGCTACGACGTACTCGGCGATCGTCGTCCACGGCCCAGAGAGCGGGATGCGTAGGCGCGTCGGGCCAACCCCGTTCTTGACGGGCAGCGGTGGGGACATGGGCACGCAGGTCATCATCCCATCGACAGCTGGTCAGCGGTGATTCGGCGTGGCCTTGTCGGAGACGTCCCCGCGGGGACGCGGGGACCAACTCAGAGCGGTGATCGCCCAGAGATCGTCGAGTGGAAAATCAGTAGCGCGGACGAGATGCGGGCCCGTATGGTTCGGCAGAGAAAGATCGCGGTCGAAAAGCGCTGCGGTCCATACCTTCTGTAGCTCAATTGGTGAGAGCACCCGACTGTGACTCGGGCGACGGCGGATCGTAACCGCCCAGAGGGACCAGCTCAGAGCCCAGAGGGACCAGCTCAGATACGGCTGAGGTCGGGCCTCTAGGCGCAGAGGCCGGCAGCCCTTTGCCTGCACAGTTGTCGAACCAGCCTGAGCCGGTATTCCCTGAATCGCCGGACAGCATTCCAGTCGCCGGCCATTTCCGCGTCGGCAAGTAGGTATTCGCAGTTGTCCAACTGATCCTTCAAAGACATCATCAGGATTCACCTCCGATCGCCCGAGCAAGTACCTGTCCAGGATGCGTCCGGCGACACCCCGTTGACATCGGCCGAAGTACCTGTTCAGGTACCTGCTTCGGTGCGCGGTGGAGGTTACTTCTTGACCGCAGGCGCTGGTAGCGGCATACCGCGCTCGGACAGGACGGCGCGGAGACGGTCGGGGTAATCGGTGATGATTCCGTCGACACCCAGGTCTATGAGGGCGTGCATGGTGGCGGGATCATCGACGGTCCACGGGATGACCTTCATGCCACGCGCATGTGCGCTCGCGATCATGTCGGCAGTCGGGTACAAGGCGAAGCCGGGGTCGCCGACCTTTCCACCCTGGGGAGTTCCTTGGACAGGGGAGTAGGCGGAGGCGCCGAAGGTTGCCACCGCCGAGATGCCGTCGCCACCGAAATCATCGATGTCCAGACCGCCGAGCCACGGTGACGCTCCGTCCTTGCCTACCTGGAGAAAGTCACCGTTGGTGAGCGCGACCACGGGCACACTCGGCGCGAGTTGACGGGTGAGCATGAGCGAGCCCCAGTCGAAGCTCTGAATGGTGACGCTGTCCAACAATCCGGCTGCCCGGATCGTATCGAGGACTACAGAGGCGAACTGCTCACGCGGGGCGGTCTCGTGGGGCGCTCCCGCTTCCACCTTGGTCTCGATGTTGAGCTTGATTCCGGGTGCGTTGTACGACTTCACCAGAGCGAGCACTTCTTCGAGTGTCTGCATTTTCGCTCCCGGAACATTTTGCTGCTCAGGGTATCCGGCAAGGGGGAGCGTGCCACAGTCCATGGTCTCGATCTGTTGCAGGCTCAGCGTGTTGACGAATTTGCCGACGTACGGGAACTCCGGGTCGCCGGTAGTGGCGGGCTCGGTGTCGAGGCATTTCTTGTTCGAGATCATACGATCGTGCGTGACGACAGCGATCCCGTCTTCGGTGATCTGGGTATCGAGTTCCAGTGTGCTGACGCCCATTTCGAGAGCATTGGAGAACGCGGCCAGGCTGCTCTCCGTGTACAGGCCGAGCCCGCCGCGGTGGGCTTGGACGTCGAACGTCGAAACCGGCTGGGGTGCTGAACTACCGAACGAACCGGACCAGTCGAGACTGCCGGTTGGCGATGCGCCGGCCGGGGTCGCCAGGGCGGTGAGGGGGAGTGCGACGGTCACGGCGGCACACGACAATATTCTGCTCAGTTGCATGAAAGGAACGTAAGGGCGTCGAATGGCTCGCCGGGGTTCGTTAGGTAAACTAACGGTAAAAGTCAGGCTGCGTGAACGCGCTGCTCGACGCCGTTTGCCTGGACCTTCATCCACGACGCCAGAAGCTCGCACCCGGTCAGTCCGCTCTCGTCGAGAGGTTCGATCGCGTAGCTGATGTGTCTACCGCCGCGAGGGTTCTCCAGCTGAAAGCGGTTCAGGTTCAACCGCGTCGGCAGATAGCCGAGGACTTCGAGGAACGCGGTGCGAATGCGTCGTAGATCGGTGCGCCACTGTTTCGGACTGAAACGAGTCTTCTGCGCATTCTGGAAAGCATTGCTACGAAGTAGTTCCCAAACTTTTTGTGCCCACACGCGTGCCTGGGAGAAGGACATCCAGCGCGTCAAGTCTGCGATGTCGCGAATGTAGCTGTCGTCGCTGGCATTACAGATCATGTCCTGTGGGTGCCCGATCCACTTGACCGGAATCCACGGCTGGACTTCGGGTCCGTCGCCGGCAACTCCGTGTCCCTCGCAACCTTCGATGACGCCGGTCGGTTGTTGTGGATCGGAGATCAGTCCGACTCCGATGATGTTGGCGCCGTTCAGCGTCGGAGAAGTCGTCGGAGAAGTAAATGTCGGAAGAGCCGCGCGGATCACGGTGCATCCCTGTGAGTATCCGATCAGCATGACCGGGCCGTCTATCTCTGCGATTGCGGTCGAGAGGGCCTTCACACCCATCGCGGTGCTGTGCCGAAAGCTCAGGCCGCCGTCGGCGACCGGGCCGTACGACGCGGGATAGGCGACCCAGCGAGAATCGAATCGACTGTCGAGTTCGTCGGTGACGGCACTGAGGAGTCCGCGCACACGCGCGCCGTGGTCGCCGACGTGGGATTCGCCGGTGCCGCCAACTGCAAGAACGGTTACCTCAGCCATGCCAGCGATGATCCACGTCAATTCTGAGAGGTCGGCTTCCAAACCCTGAGAAGAGACTGGCAATCCGTTGTGCTGCGAAATCGTTATCGAGCGAGCACCATTTACCCATGACGACGCCGAATCGTTCGTCCAGGCGAAAAGTGTCCGTTGTCGGTGCGGGAAGCGTCGGCACTGCGATTGCGTACGCGTGCTTGATACGCGGATCAGCCGACGCGCTCGCCCTCTACGACACCAACAGTGCAAAGGTCCGCGCCGAAGTTCTCGATCTCAACCACGGCACCCAGTTCACACCGCCGTGCACCGTCGAGGGAGGTGATGACATCTCGGTCACCGCGGGATCCGACTTGGTCGTCGTCACCGCGGGCGCAAAACAGCATCCCGGCCAGTCGCGGCTCGAACTTGCCGCGGTGAACGTCAAGATTGCACAGACTCTGACCGAACAACTATTGGCGGTGTCACCGGACGCGGTTCTACTCTTCGTCACCAACCCGGTCGACGTGGCGACCTACGCAGCGATCCAGGCTGCGGGACCGTCGTACCGCAGCCGAATTTTCGGATCAGGGACGGTGCTCGACACGGCCCGATTGCGATTCCTGCTGGCCACGGAACTCGGAGTCGCGGTCGAGAACGTCCATGCCTTCATCGTCGGCGAGCACGGGGACTCCGAGATTCCGCTCTGGTCGAGCGCAACCATCGGCGGAGTGCCGGCCACCTCGTTCGTGGGACCGTCGGGCGGAGTCCTCGGCCCCGACTTACGCGCGAATGTCGCGAAGTCTGTGGTCGAGAGTGCCTACGAGATCATCGAAGGAAAGGGTGCGACCAACCTCGCCATCGGATTGTCGAGCGCATTCATCGCGGAAGTCGTGTTGCGGGACGAACAACGGGTTCTTCCGGTATCGACCTTGCAGACCGGTGTCCACGGACTCGATCGCGTTTGCCTGTCCCTTCCCACGATGGTCGGTCGTGCGGGTGCCGGTCGAGTCCTCGAGGTACCGCTTTCAGAAAAAGAGGCTTCGGGGCTCCGATCTTCTGCCCGTACATTGCGAGAGGTGCAGGAATCTCTGGGATTGTGAATATCTGTTCTGCTCGATATCCGACATATAGGATCAACAAATGATCAGCTTCCTGATTCGCGCCGCGATCTTCCTGGGTTCTGCCGCTGTCGGGCTTCTTGTTGCGTCGTTGATTCTTTCGGGCTTCTCGGCGCCCACATCCGGATTCATCGTTGCGGTCGTGATCTTTGCGATAGCGCAGTCGGTCCTGGCGCCGTTCATCGCGACAGTGGCAAAGCGCCACGCACCAGCATTTCTCGGCGGAATCGGATTGGTGTCGACGTTTGTCGCTCTGTTGGTGGCGTCGCTCTTCTCCAATCTGTCGATCTCCGGTGTCTCGACGTGGATTCTGGGAACAGTCGTCGTGTGGCTGGTAACAGCACTTGCGACGCTGGTGCTTCCGTTGTTGTTCGTGCGTAAGAAAGTTCAGGAGAAGAAGGCTCAGTGACGCGTCCGAACATCGGTATGGACTACGCAGTCCTGGACTGCCCGGATCCGGCTGCATTGGCCAACTTCTACGTCCAGGTCCTCGACTGGAAAAGCGTTCGGGACGAAGATGATTGGCACGTGATCGAAGGACCCGCCGGCGAGCGGCTCGCGTTTCAGCTTGCTCCGGATTTTGTTCCGGTCGACTGGCCGACATCCGGCGTCGGAATCCATCTGGATCTGCTCGTCGATTCTCTCGACCCCGCGGAGGCTTGGGTGATCAGCCTGGGTGCGCAGCGGGTGACCGGCATCCCGGAGCATCAGACTTTCCGCGTCTACCGCGACCCGGTCGGTCACCACTTCTGCCTGTGTCTGCGCGACTGAGTGTCGACTCGCCCCGATCTCGTCGACCGTGGATAATTCCGAACACTTGTCACGCCCGAGAATTGGAGATCGACGATGGCTTCGCAGAATTCCGACGAATTCCTGGTAGAACGTACGACGATCGTCAAGGCAGAAGCATCGGTCGTCTTCGCGTTGATCAACGATTTCCACCACTGGACGCAGTTCTCGCCCTGGGAAGGTCTCGACCCGGCAATGCAGCGCACGTACGCGGGTCCTGACGCGGGCGTCGGGGCTTCGTACGCCTGGGCCGGAAACAAGAAGGCAGGCTCCGGTTCGATGGTGATAACCGAATCCGTCCCAGACGAACGCGTAGTTTTGGACCTGGCCTTCCTCAAGCCGTTCAAGGCACAGAACGTCACCACCTTTCTCATCTCTCCGAATGCAGGTGCCTCTCCCAATGCCGGTGAAGTTCAGGTGACGTGGAAGATGACTGGAAAGAAGAATCTGTTCTTCAAGATCTTCGGTTTCATCTTCAGCATGGACAAGCTCGTCGGAAAGGATTTCGAGAAGGGCCTGTCCCAGCTGAAAGCTGCTGCCGAAAAGGGCTGACGAGCCGGTGGTACCGTCTCCCGGTGTTACGGATGACGCCCACCGATGCCCAAACCTTCTGGATTTCGGAGAAGATCCCCAACGATCAACTACTGCTCTACTGTTTCGACGGGCAGAGCCAGTCGATCGACGAGCTACGACGCTCGGTGGTGGAACGAGCGTCGCTCATTCCGGATCTCAATGTTCGGATTCGTGAATCACCGTGGCATCTCGACTATCCGCTCTGGTATCCCATGCCGGTCGATGCCTCGTTGGTGAGAGTGCATGAGCTGCCGGATGACTCGTGGCCATCGTGTATTCACGGAATCGAAAAGCTTCTCGAAAACCACGTCGACCCGCGTGAGTCCCCGTGGACGCTTCACCTGTTCCACGGCGTCACCGGCGCGCCGCGTTGTAGCGGCCCGGCGCTGATCGCAGTTCTGCAGGTCGCTCATTCTCTGGCGGACGGCAAACGCGCGTCGGCGATTGCTCGCCAGCTGTTCTCGCCGCAACCGCCCGCGCAGCAGAAGACGGACGTGCGGCGTAGCGGATCAGCCGAGATTCTGGGCCGCGCCGCATTGCGCCTGCCGGGTCAACTCGTTTCGCTGTTCCGCGACGGACGGGCTGGGCACCGAGCGCAGTTACAGCTGCAGGCGGACACCGAATCGGGAGTTGTTGCGCCGCAGGCGGCGAGCCGTCCCAAGGTGCGCTCCAACATCCCGCCTGGACCTCACCGACTGGTGCGCATGGTCGTGCGGGACAGCGCAGATTTCCGTGGCGACGGCGTATCCGTCACAGTCGGAGCGATGACAGCCATCTCGGTAGCGATGGCGAATTACCTCACCGAGCGAGACGGCTCGGTACCGCCGGAACTGGGAGCTGAGGTGACCATCGCCAAGGCGGGTACACCCACGGCGCGCAACCACTTCCGCAATGCAGGTGTCGGGCTGTTCCCGGATGTCGATGACCTCCGTGAGCGAGCCCAACGGATCAAGGCGTCGATGGCCGAGCGTCGCGCACGGGCATCCCATCCGTCCAGCGCAGCTTCGGATCTCGCGCTGAACGCGGTTCCCGGCCCGCTGGTCCGTTGGGGCGTGCAGCAATACGATTTCACGGCAGTGCCCGACGAGGTCACCGGCAACACCGTGGTGTCGAGTGTCGCGCGCGGTGACGCGGATCTGATGCTCGGAGGCGGCGTCGTTCGGTTCACAGCAGGCTTCCCGAGTTTGTCACCGGTCATGTCCTTGACCCACGGCGTACACGGGATCGGGGACACGGTGACGATCAGCATCACCAGCAGTCCGGCCTCGATCGCGGACATCGACGTGTACGAGCAGATGATGCACGACGCGATCGACGAGGTACGCGAAGCACTGTCGTGACGGCCTGATGTACTGGGAGCATGGGATTCACGCGCGCCGAGCTGGAGTCTTTCCGAGACGCCGAGATCGAGGATCTGATCGGGCCGAATTGTCGGCTGTTGTTCGTCGGTATCAATCCGGGACTGTGGACTGCCGCGACGGGCGCGCATTTCGCGAGGCCGGGTAATCGGTTCTATCCGGCACTGCTGCGGGCAGGCATCATCGAGCATGCGATCGATCCCTCCGCGGGTATGTCGGACGCTGACACACAACATCTGATCGATCGGGGAGTGGGGATCACCAACTTGGCGGTGCGGGCAACTGCGCGCGCAGATGAATTGACGTCGGAGGAGCTCGCAACAGGCGGAGTCCGGGTCCGAAACATCGTGCGCGCAACCAAACCAGTAGTCGTTGCCTTCGCCGGGATCACCGCCTATCGAACAGCTTTCGGTGACAAGAAGGCGAAGGCCGGGCGCCAAGACCGTGATTTCGAGGGGGCAAAACTGTGGATCGTGCCCAATCCCAGTGGCCTCAACGCACACGAGACGGTGGACACCTTGGCAGCGAAATATCGTTCCGCCGCATCCGAAGCCGGACTTCTCTGAGAGAAGTCGCAGTTCCGTTCGGCCAGAACAAGGTACAAGTTAAAGTGCTTGTATGTCTGTTCTATACAACGTCTTTGTAGTGATTCACCTACTCGGTATGGCTGCCCTGGTCGGTAGCTACTTCACCGTCCTCAAGGCTCCTTCGATCACCGAGGTCATGGTGTGGGGTGCCAGGATGCAGTTCGTGTCCGGCCTGATCATCGTCGGCTTGGGCGAAGGCGCGCTGGACAAGAACTACATTCACGCGAAAATCGCTGTGAAGCTGGTGCTTTCGCTGGTGATCGTGGCGCTGGCCGAGATCACCCGGGCGAAGCAGAAGAAGGGGCAACCCAATCCGAATCTGGTGCACGTCGTCGGCGGGTTGTCGATCGTAACCGTATTCGTGGCCGCGCTCTGGACCTGACAAAGACACAAAAGAGCCCCGGCGATCGAAACTCGCCGGGGCTCTTTGCTGTTGACGCGTCTACAGGCCCGGACGCTTGCCGATCGTCAGGGTCACTTCACCGGTGTGGGCGAAGAAGTCGTTGCCCTTGTCGTCGACGACGATGAACGCGGGGAAGTCCTCGACGTCGATCTTCCAGACGGCTTCCATACCCAGTTCGGCGTACTCGAGGATGTCGACCTTCTTGATGCAGTCGAGTGCCAGGCGAGCCGCCGGTCCACCGATCGATCCGAGGTAGAAACCTCCGTGGGTGTTGCAGGCGTCGGTAACCTGCTTGGAACGGTTTCCCTTGGCCAGCATGATCATCGAGCCACCGGCGGCCTGGAACTGCTCGACGTACGAGTCCATACGGCCGGCCGTGGTCGGGCCGAACGAACCGGACGCCATACCGTCGGGCGTCTTGGCTGGGCCGGCGTAGTACACCGGGTGATCCTTGAGGTACTGCGGCATCTCTTCACCTGCGTCGAGACGCTCTTTGATCTTGGCGTGCGCGATGTCGCGTGCCACGACGAGCGGACCGGTGAGCGACAGACGAGTCTTCACCGGGTGCTTGGAAAGCTCGGCGAGGATCTCGGCCATCGGCTTGGTGAGGTCGATCTTGACCGCAGCACCCTTGCCGGTACCCGAAATGCCATCGGTCTCTTCGTCGAGTTGAGCGTCCGTGACCTCGGGCAGGAAACGGCCCGGGTTGAATTCGAGCTGTTCCAGGAACACGCCCTCCGGCGTGATTTTGGCCTTCGCCTGTCGATCGGCCGAGCACGACACCGCAATGGCGACGGGCAATGAAGCGCCGTGGCGGGGGAGTCGAACGACGCGGACGTCGTGGCAGAAGTACTTACCGCCGAACTGTGCGCCGATGCCGATCTTCTGCGTGAGCTCGAAGACCTTCTTCTCGAGTTCGTGATCGCGGAAGCCGCGGCCCGTAATGGCGCCTTCGGTGGGGAGCTCGTCGAGGTAGTGCGCGGACGCGTACTTGGCTGTCTTCATCGCGAACTCGGCCGACGTGCCGCCGACGACGATTGCAAGGTGGTACGGCGGGCAGGCAGCGGTACCGAGCGAGCGGATCTTTGCCTCGAGGAACTGCATCATCGAGTCGGGGTTCAGGATCGCTTTGGTTTCCTGGTACAGGTAGGACTTGTTGGCGCTGCCGCCGCCCTTGGCCATGAAGAGGAACTTGTACGAGTTCTCATGTCCGGCAGCAGTATCGGCGTACAGCTCGATCTGCGCGGGCAAGTTGTTGCCAGTGTTCTTCTCGTCCCACATCGTGATGGGGGCGTTCTGCGAGTAGCGCAGGTTCAGACGCGTGTATGCGTCGTAGACACCGCGGGCAATGGACTTCTCGTCGTCGCCGGGGGTGAGTACGTGCTGTCCACGCTTGCCCATGACGATGGCGGTTCCGGTGTCCTGGCACATCGGCAGAACGCCGGCAGCGGCGATATTGGCGTTCTTGAGCAGGTCGAGCGCGACGAACTTGTCGTTGTTCGACGCTTCGGGATCGTCGAGGATGCTCGCGAGCTGCGTCAGGTGATCCGTGCGCAGGTAATGAGAGATGTCGTGCAGCGCCGTTTCGGTCAGCAAGCGCATCGCTTCCGGCTCGACCTGAAGGAAGGTGCGGCCGTCCGGTCCCTCGACTGTCGACACCCCTTCGGTGGTGAGCAATCGGTACTCGGTGGTGTCATCACCGATCGGCAACAGGTCCTCATAGAGGAAGTCGGCCATCATCTCTCCTGAACAAGGGTGCGTGCGAAGGTCGCATTCAGGTTATCGTTGGGGGTTTCCTTCTCCGAATCGGGGCGGGTGTGAGCTGGAATTATCCGGATGCCACTGGCTCGATCAAGATACTTCGACCAGTTCGGAGAGCTCGACGCCGCGAAATTCGGCAAGTATTTCGGCCTGCTCGGCCACTGCTGCACGGGCCGATCGTGACCACGTTCCCCACGGGGTGATCGCGACCTTCAGCTTCTTTCCGGACGCCCGCGGTCGCCACAGTCCGGTGATCGTGCCGCCGACCACCACCGTGCCCGGTCGCCCGAGGGTCGGCCACACCGTCTTCTGGGCGGCCGGATCGGGCACCAGGGTCTCCCGATCCTTGAGCTGTACATACGGATCGAAAGGCCCGAGCAAGCGCGTACTCGAATCGGAGGGGGAGCCGAGCAAGTCTTCGCGGTCTTGTTCGAGAATCCACCGCTTCTCGCCGTTCACCTCGATCTCCTCGGCATCGACGGGCCAGTGGGCTTTGACGTCCTTGACCGGGGCATCGAGAAACGACGCGACGTGAGCAGGAGTGGCGGGGCCGTAGAAGCGCAGATACCCGCGAATCACGTCGAAGCGGGGATCGGCGTCTGAACCTGAGGCTGTGTACGGGCGTCGGCGCCAACCCGGAATGCGTTCGAGCATTGGGGGAGATGTGCCCGGCTGTAGCTCGAGGCCTGCCTGAAGTGCCGCGAGCCGGAACGGCATCTCGTACAGATGAGTGGCGTTGCACGGGCGGCAGAATCTCAGAAAGGGCTCGGTGACCCGCGTGGTCAATTGCGCGGACATCTCGCCCTTGACGGTTGGTTTCGAGACGATGTCCCGCATCGCAGTAGCAACTGTTTGCAGGGCACTCAGCGTCGGGATGCCAGCGGCCTTCAGGGGCCGATTCGCGTCGTAAATGCGCTTGGCTGCATCAGCCTCGCTGAACGGCGACGTGGCGACGGCGATGGCAGGCAGGTCGCCCCGACGGTAATAGTGGGGAGCGCCGCGCAACGTCCAGGCAAGAGCGAGCTCGGTGACGTCGCCGCGGACGCCGCGGATCCGCAGGGCCCAGGCGGCTCCGTCAGGTCCGGTGTTCTGAATCCCGAGATCGAGAATGCTGCAATCGCTGTGATCGGCGTCACCGGCAGCCGCTCGGTCGAGTTGATGACGGTGCCACCGGAAATTAGCTACCTGCGTGAGTGAGGTTGCGCTAGACATGATTTCAGTTTACTGGTGGGTAACCGCAGGATTTGGGACAGTTGATCAATGCGACGACAGAATTGGTGAAATTCGACCGATTGTCCGGAATTTTTTCAGTAGCAGACCTTATTAGTCGAAATAATGACCCCATTGTCGGAATCCTTTGCCAACTGGTCGTTCGTATGATTACTGTTACCCACGTCACGGATACATTACAGATGTGACGCAGCTGTCACAGCACTGTCGGGTGCTTTTCGGCAGCTGACCTCTGACCTCTCAAGGAGATTCACATGGGTTCAATGGAAGGAATTCTCGGCGCTGTTGTTCAGGGCCTGGGATCACTGTTCAGCGCTGACGGTCTGCTCAAGACCTTCATGGGATCGGTAGAGACCATCTCCAAAGACCCCACCCCCTAATTCAGCGCGACATTGCCACGCCCGCTCCGGGTGTAGTTACTTCAATTTCGACAAACTGCAGGAGGAAACTCATGGGATCTCTCGGTGAAGCCATCGGAAGCGTCAACAACCTCGGTCAGCGTCTCGTTGACGCACTGACCACGCTCAGCGGCGGCACGGTTACGCCCAAGTAAGCGTCGTCTGACGAGAAAGGCTCACGCACTCGGTGCGTGAGCCTTTCCGCGTCGATCGGAACTAGGTCGACCGGATCGAGTTTTTCCGATCACGTCGGGTTTGCCTCTTTCGGCCGGTACCGTTCGAAAGGTTCCGCTGCCGAAGAGAGTGACCCGGATGATCGAGACTCGTGCTTTGCGAACGGTTTTCCGCGTCTTCGTGGCGTTGGCCACGGCAGTATGTGGGCTCCAGCTCCTCACGGCACCGGGTCACGCTCAGTCGGTGGACAGCAGGCTGGTCGACATCTCGGTGTACTCACCGTCGATGGGGCGCGACATTCCGTTGCAGGTCTTGCGGCCGGCTGATACCTCGACGCCCGCTCCGACGCTCTACCTACTCAATGGAGTGGACGGAGGAAAAGACGACGCGACGTGGTCGGTGCGGACCGATGCACCGAAGTTCTTCGCGGACAAGCACGTCAACGTGGTCACCCCTCTCGGTGGAGCATTCAGCTACTACACCGATTGGGAGCGGCCGGACCCCGGCCTCGCGAAATCCGGCAACAACAACGGGGTCAACATGTGGACCACGTTCCTGACGGAAGAACTACCGCCAGTCATTGATTCGACGTTCGGAACGACCGGCGAGAACGCACTTGCCGGCTTGTCGATGGCAGGCACGTCGGTACTGGATCTGGCTATGGCGGCGCCCGCGCTGTACAACAGTGTCGGGTCCTTCAGCGGGTGTGCGATGACGAGTCCAGGCATCGGTCAGGACTTCGTGAAACTCGTGGTCGCAGTGGGTGGTGGCAACGCGGAGAACATGTGGGGTCCGTACGATGGCCCGGGTTGGCCGGCTCACGATCCGGTTGTCAACGCGGACAAGCTACCTCGAATCCCGATGTACATCACTACCGCAACCGGGATTCCGGGTCCGTACGACACGCTTGCCGATCCACGGATCGACAACGACGTCAGAGATTTGGCGTTGCAGCTTGTACTCGGTGGCGGAATCGAGGCGGCAACTCACTACTGCACCACCCAGCTTGCGGACAGGACGAACGCATTGGATATGAACAACATTCGCTACAACTTCAAGCCGGCAGGAACGCATTCATGGGGATACTGGGAAGACGACTTACACGACTCGTGGCCGATGATCGCCGCGTCGCTCGGCGTGTGAGGCCCCATCGAGCAAGCCTTCGAAGCGTCGTTCTCGTCGGCGCGCTCGCCTTGATTTCACTACTTGCGTTGCCCTCGACCGCGCTCGCCGACGAGACCCCGAAGATAACAAGTGTCACCGAACTGTCTTCGCGCTTGGTTCTTCTCGACGTCGCGAGTCCCGCCATGGGGCGCACCATGCAGGTGAAAGTACTGCTTCCTGCCGACCGCTCGGAACCGCGCGGGACGCTGTATCTCCTGGACGGCAATTCCGGGCAGATCGAAGAGAACAACTGGCTGGCTCCGGCTAACGGCGATATCGTCCCGTTCTTTGCCGACAAGAACGTGAACGTCGTACTCCCCATCGGTGGAACCGGCACCATGTACACCGATTGGCAGGAAGACCACCCGAAATTCGGTCGTCTGAAATGGGAGACGTTCCTCACGAAAGAGCTTCCCCCACTGATCGACACGAGATTCGCAACGAACGGGCACAACGCAATCGGCGGGATCTCGATGGGCGCAGAGGCCGCGCTGATCCTGGCCCAACGCTCGGCCGGGTTGTACGACGCGGTCGCGGGCTACAGCGGCTGCTACACAACCGTCGGAGGATTCGGCAAGGCGTTGACCGATCTTGTGGTCATCAACGGAAATGCCCGTTCGGAGCAGATGTGGGGTCCGGCCGGCAGTGAGGCTTGGCAAGAGCACGACATTTTCGCCAATGCCGACAAGCTGCGCGGCACCAAGGTGTATCTCGCCTCGGGATCGGGACTACCAGGCCCGCACGAAACTCTCGATACTCCTGCCCTGGGCCGGGTACTGGTCGTTGGCGGGGTCATGGAACTGGGATCGAACCTGTGCACCGACCAGATCACGCAGGTGTTGCGCGATCGCGGAGTCGATGTCACCCGCAGCGCTCAACCGGTGGGGACGCACGGTTGGCCGTACTGGCGCGACGAACTCGTTCGCTCCTGGCCGATGCTCGACTCTGCGTTGTCGGCTTGAGTAATTCCTTGCGATGAGTTTCCGCTTCGGGCCGGGTCTATAACCCTGTACACCTGATTCGTAACCTCATCGACAAGGACAGAACATGCCTTCCATCACTCCCTGTTTGTGGTTCGACAACCAAGCAGAAGAAGCAGCGAACTTCTACATCTCGGTGTTCGGTTCCGGGCAGATCCTGGGAATCGAAAGATACGTCGAGGGATCGCCTTCCGGAATGCCGGCGGGATCGGTGATGACCGTCAGCTTCGAGCTCGGCGGTCAGCGATTCACCGGATTGAACGGCGGACCGATGTTCACGTTCTCGGAAGCAGTGTCGTTCGAGATTCCGTGCGTCGATCAGGCTGAGGTCGATCACTACTGGTCCAGGCTGACCGAAGGTGGGGAAGAGGGCCCGTGCGGATGGGCCAAGGACAAGTTCGGATTGTCCTGGCAGGTAGTCCCGAATCGTCTTCTCGAACTGATGAAGGATCCGGATCGGGCCAAGGCACAACGCGCGACGGACGCGATGATGAAGATGAAGAAGATCGACATCGCGGAGCTCGAACGGGCCGCAGACGCGTCCTGAACACGATCTGGCCGATGGGCGACAGCCTTCGTTAGCTGATGCTAGCCTTCCCTAATTCTCGCTGGAGCGTTGGAGGAGTGCTGGTAACCATGCGAATCAAAGTCTCTCGAATGAAGATTGCAGTCACCGCCTTGGCGGCCTCGCTCGCCGTCGCCGGGCTTGCCGGCTGCAGCAGCGACAGCGCTGACGCACCCGCGGAGGCGGGAGCAACCGTCTCGACCATGTTCGGCGACGTCGAGGTCCCGGCCAACCCGCAGCGCGTCGTCGCGCTCGGTTGGTCGGACGCCGAGACGGCACTTGCCCTCGGAACACAGCCGGTCGGTGTCGCGGACTGGATGGCGTTCGGTGGCAAGGGTGTCGGACCCTGGATTGCGGACGAGTTCACCACGGACCCGAAGATCCTCGGAACCATGGACCTGAGCATCGAGGACGTCATTGCTCTCGACCCGGACCTGATTTTGTGGACGAGAAGCGACAACACGCAGGCCACCTACGACAAGCTCAGCGCCATCGCGCCGACGGTCGGGCCGCCGCCGGGTCTGGCCACTGCGTACGGGACGACGGTCGAGCAGCAGACCGAACTCGTCGCGAAGGCTCTCGGCAAGGAAGCAGAAGGAAAGGCGCTACTGTCCGGCCTCGACGCCAAGTTCGACGCTGCAATTGCCGCCAATCCGAGCTTTGCGGGTAAGACAGCGGCCGTCGGCGCCTACAGTTCCGACGGTTACGGCGCGTACGTACCCGGCGACGCACGCGCAGACTTCATGACGCGCCTCGGCTTCACGATCCCGACGGCGATCACCGAAAAAGCCACCGGAAACTTCTACATCCCGGTCGCCAACGAGAACCTGAACTTGTTCGACGCGGATCTCACGGTTCTGTTTCCGATCTTCCTCGACAGCAGTGCGTTTGCGAACGATCCGCTGCTGCGCGCAATCCCGTCGGCCCAGGAGGGACATCTGTTGATCCTCGATGACCCGGCACTCGTCAATGCGTTCTCGAGTGGCTCGGTACCGGGGTTGACCTACGCAATCGACAACGCCGTTCCGAAGTTTGCGAGCACGCTCGGCGCCTGATCAGAGGTGTTTCGGGACCTGCCCGTCACTGTGAGCGTGTTCGCAAACAGTGGCGGGCAGTTCTCGTGCGTCAGTACACTGGAAAAAGTGAACTTTCAGCTAACGAGCGGCGGCCCAGTGGAGATCGGTCCAGTGGAGATCGAAGCGACCGCTCCTCGTTTTCCGCGGATGCATGCATACGTGGATATCGCTGTTGTGATCGTGGTGCTGGTGGGAACCAATCTGATCGCGCATTTCACCACCGCCTGGGCAAGCATCGCGACGGTACCCATCTCTGCTCTCGTCCTGTTGGCGCTCACCAAGCGCCGGGGAATGGGGTGGGCGGAATTGGGGCTGTCCCCTCGTGACCTGCGGCGAGGTTCGAAGTACGCGCTTGCCGCCGTCGGCCTGGTACTGACGGTTGTCGCCGTCGGCGCTCTGCTTCCGCTCACACGTCCTTTCTTCATGGCGGATCGCTACGCCACTATTTCCGGCGCGATCATCGCGTCGATGATCGTGATCCCGCTGCAGACCGTCATTCCCGAAGAGTTGGCTTTCCGTGGGGTCCTGCACGGCACGTTGAACCGGGTCAGTGGATTCCGCGGCGTCGCCGCTGCCGGTTCTCTGATGTTCGGACTGTGGCACATCGCGTCGTCGATGGGTTTGACCAGTGGTAACGAGGGGCTGTCCGGCTTTCTCGGTACCGGAGTGGTCGGCCAGGTCGCCGGCATCCTCGGAGCCGTTCTCGCCACCGCTGCGGCCGGTCTCGTATTCACCTGGCTTCGTCATCGCAGCGGCAGTCTCATTGCGCCGATTGCTCTGCATTGGTCGTTGAACGGTGCAGGTGCGCTGGCTGCGGCTCTTGTTTGGCATGCAACTCTTGCTTGATCCCAATATCTGACAAAAAGGACAGCATTCGCCGCGCGGCGCCGGGTAGTTTTGTGCTTTGCTCAGTAAGTGACGCACCTTCATCGAGGCCATGTCTTCCACATTTCCGGTCGTCCGACGGTTGAGGATGCGGCGCAGTCGCTCGTCTCGATCCCCGACGGCGTCTTGGCGATCGACGATGCCGGAACGATCGTCTACTGCGGAGAATTCGAATCGCTCCCCGGAGACCTCGCGGGCGGCGAAATTCACGATCATCGACCGGGTTTCCTGCTGCCCGGATTCGTCGATGCCCACATTCATTTCCCGCAGACCTACGCCGGCGATGCGTACGGCGGCGGCCAACTCCTCGAGTGGCTCGACCTGTGCGTCTTTCCCTCCGAATCGAGATTCGCTGATCCGGAGTTCGCCCAGCACGCTGCCGAGGCCTTCTGCGCTCGCCGAATCGCCACGGGAACGACGGCCGCGATGGTGTTCGGATCGGCCTTCCCGCACGCACAGGACGCATTGTTCAGTGAAACTCTGAATCGCGGCCTTCGAGTGGTCAGCGGCCGCGGGATTCAGACCACCGGCCCGGCGTCCGCTGCCGCGCTGATCACCTCGGAAGAGGACGCGATCAGACTCACCCGCGAGGAGATCGACAAGTGGCACGCGGCCGACACCGGCGACGTGAACACCGCACTCATTCACGTTGCAGTGGTTCCTCGCTTCTCCCTCGCGGTGACAACACGGACGCTGAAAGACTTGGGGGAGTTGTACGACTCGGTCCGTGACCGAGGCGTCTACTTCCACAGTCACCTCAATGAGAACAATCGGCCGGGAACCGGCGAGGTGGCAACCACACTCGCCGAGTACGAGGTCGAGACCTATCTCGACACGTACGACGGCAAGTTCCTCCCCGGCTCACAGGTCGGCGGAAAGAGCTTTCTGGGTCCGCGCGCGATACTCGCGCACTCGGTGCACTGCCAGGACTCCGAACTCGCACGCATGGCCGAGACCGGAACCTCGATCGCACATTGCCCGACGTCCCAGCAGTTTCTCGGCTCAGGCACCATGCCGTGGAAACGAACCGTTGCGTCAGGGGTCAACATCGCGATCGGATCGGACTTCGGCGGCGGCGACGAGTGCCTGCTCACCCGAGTCCTCGGCGACGCCTTCAAGGTTCATATCTCCGAAGCCGGCGACGACGGAGTGTCGATGCACCCCGCCGAACTGCTGTTCACCGGAACACTCGCCGGTGCTCGCGCGCTGGACATGGAGAACCGGATCGGCAACTTCGACGAGGGCAAAGAGGCCGACTTCCTGGTGATCGATCCCTCCGGGTGGCCGCCGCTCGCCGGGCTCGTCAACCACGGAACGCGTTCGGATGATCCGATACTCGCCCGCGACCAGACGCTCTTCGGCCTCCTGATGGCAATGCGCGAGCCCGCGATTGCGCACGTATACGTGCAAGGGCGCCGGGTGTCGGGCTGACGTGTCCGCAACCGCCATCACCGGGTATCACCGAACGAGTTCGGGATTCCGGGCGTGGGTCGAGCGTGCGGCCGAGACCGCCGGTCGATTCGACGGCTACCTGAGCTGTGGCATCAGTGATCAACCGGAACCGGTGTCGCACGGCATGTCTGTCACATTCGACAGTGCCGACGATCTTCACCGTTGGCTGGAGTCGAGTGATCGCCGCGATCTCGAAAGAGCTGCTGCGGCAACGGGAATTCTGGCACAGACGAGTGATCTGGTCCTCGTCGACGGAGTTCTGCCGCCGCCCGGTATCGGCGTGTACGACCACGTCGTCGTCGTGGGTAAGGAGAACGAGTTTCTGCGAACGCAACGCCATCTCATCGATCTCAGTTCGCGATTTTCCGGCTACGAGTCGGTGATGTTGTTGCGGTCGGTCACCGACTCCACCCAGTGGAAGTCCGTCCTTCGGTTTCGGACCGAGCAGCAATTGGCGGAGTGGATGGCGTCGCCCGAAAGGGCCGCGGCACTGCCGAAACTGCGAGCCGAGTTGGCCGAGGACTTCACCGAGACCACGCGGTCGACACCGTTCGGTACGATTCTGCGCACGGAAAACGGGCAGACCCGTGCGACGCCGAATTGGAAAACGGCGATGATCATCCTGCTCGTTCTCTATCCGACAGTGATGACGCTGTCACGATTTCTCGGTCCGCTGCTCGACGGGATCGGAGCGCCGCCGTGGCTGTCGATGTGGTTGAGCCAGATAGTCAGCGTCGGCGCCATGACGTGGTTCCTGATGCCGACGGTCACCAGGTGGTTCCGCCACTGGCTCGACCCGGTCGACGGCGCCGTTCCCCGCACCAACTGGCGCGGTGTCGCAGCGGTAATTGCGGTGTACGTCGTGACTCTGACGCTCTTCGCCTCCGTGAAGTGGCTGCAGTTCTGGGACTACTTCGACTGAATCCGGCCTCGGCGGAAGTAGGTGAGCGGCCCGAAGAAGTTGACGAAGATGATCGCCGCCCACTTCTTCTTGCTGCCGTTGACCGTATCGGCAGGGCGTCGCGCCAGGTCTGTCCACGCGGCGATCGCCAACAGGGACTGAATCGTTGCGAGCAGGGCGGCGACGCGGCGCTGCGCGGGTGACAGCTCACTCCAGGATTTCTTTTTTGTGAGGTTCATGAACTCCACTGTGCCCTCGAACGTCCGATTGGTGTCGAGATAGGGCTGCTATCGGTGCCTGGAGTTCCGCAAATCGGTGTGAATAGCGTCACCATGATGACCGCTAGGTACGGTCCCGCGGTCAGTCGGGATGGTCGTTTTCGGCGTAAAGATCTCGCTAACTCGAACTGTGGCTGAATGTTTGCGCCCGGACTAAGCTCGCGTGGCCACATTGCCGCGAGGGATTTGGCCAATCTGCTGGTACGCGCTCTAGCGGGAGCAACGCCCCCTCTGTTAAGTAAGGCTTGCCAATCTTGTGGTCCGCCTACAGGTTTGATGCTGCGAGATAGCTGTTATCGGGAACGATGTTCGGAATACGTCAATAAATCGTCCGTAGGTGACAGTTTGATCACTGCCGGTGGGCGTCACCTGTGTGTATGTCCGTGTCCCGAAGGGGTCGAAATGTAACGTCCCGGACACATTTGGTGTCGCGGAAGTAACGGAAGACCTCTACTCTTATCGCCAGCAGCCACTCACGTGGCGGCAATCCTCTGGACCGTATCTTCGACAGGAGCACATCGCATGAGCAGCGCAGAATTCTCGGATGCCTTCACCTTCCTCAACGACTTCTTCAGCAACGCGTCTGATCTCTTCAGCGCTCTGAGCTTCTTCACCTCGCTCAGCTGATAGCTTCCGGCCGCTAGGCCGACTCAGTGGCCCCCGAAGACGATGTCTTCGGGGGCCACTGTTGTCTGTCTGACTATCTGTCTAGCGTCCAATTTGGTGACAATGTGAGCATTGTTGGCCAAGTGCATGGCGGGGTTGATGTGACTGTGGTGGAATGCGAGCGAAAGAAGATAGCTTGCCTGCCCGCCACTTCCAGCGGGACACGCCGATGATCGGAGCTTTGTGCACGTCTCGCGAAGAAACCTCTTCAAGTACGCAGCGGCTGGATCGGCAGCTGCCGGACTCGCTGCATTGAGCGGTACGACGTCGGTGGCCAATGCCGGTTCGCTGGGGACCCTGCTCGATTACGCCGCCGGTGTGCCGTCCGCTCAGGCAATCAAGGCCGCCGGGTATGCAGGCGCCATTCGATATGTCTCGGATAGGCGCCCGGGAGCCGATTGGATGGTCGGCAAGCCCGTACTGGCGCGGGAAACCGACGCGTTGACGGCGGCCGGACTCCAAGTCGTTTCCTGCTATCAATTCGGCAAGGGCGGAACGGCGGACTGGCGCGGGGCTCGCGAGGCAGGCAAGCGTCATGCTTCCCGTGGCCTCGAACTACACGCTGCGGCTGGTGGGCCGTCCGGTCGGCCGATTTACGCGTCGATCGACGACAACCCGACCAGTACCGAAATCACTACACTGATCTCGCCGTACCTCGAGGGGTGGGCCTCGGTCGTCGGCAACGGAGCACTCGGTATCTACGGAAACACGCGCGTGATCGACGCAATGATCAGCGCCGGCGTCGGAACCTGGTTCTGGCAGCACAATTGGGGTTCGCCCGCAGGGTATGTGCACCCGAGGGCAAACCTGCACCAGTTCGAGATCGACAAGCGCAAGGTCGACAGCGTCGGCGTGGATCTGAACTCGATCCTCACTCGCGACTACGGGCAGTGGTCGTTGGCCGGCTCGGTCGGGCCGGCCCAACCGGTTGGTTCCTCGTTACCGACAGGATCTATCGCACCATAGCGCCGAATTTGGCGAGCCAGGCCTTGGCGTCATCGGGGAGGGTGCCCGCCGCTTCGGCGGCGAGGCACCATGCTTTTGCCATCGACAGGAAGTTCATCGGGTTGTAGGCGTCTTCTTCGCGAGACCACAATCCGTTGCCGGCGTAATGCAGGATCGTGATGTTGGCGGCTCCGTGCTTGGATCCGTCGCCCGGATCCTCCATCGGGTTGTCGATCTCGCACACGATCCATCCGCGCTGCTCGTCGACGACGAACCAGTTGGCCGGGAATTCGGTCATGCGGTGCCCCGGGAACTCTGTCATCGTGCGAGTGACCCACTTGCGTACAGCTTCTCGGCCATTGAGGGTTCCGAAAGCGTGTTCCACGTAGACGACGTCCTCGGTGAACATGTCCGCGAAGGCGTTCCAATCGCCGGAACGAGTGCACTCGACAACGGTGTTCTGGTACCCCGCGAAGGCGTCTTCGAGTTCGGTACGCGTCCAGGTCATGAAGGGCTCCTCGGTTTGTCGTCGCTTCAGATTAGAACACGTTGCAGAATTGATTGTCGGCGATTCGATGCAGAAGAGTTCTGCGGTACCGTCGTTGACGGGTCGGGGACCCATTATGTGAGAGGGCACCACGTGGAGATCATCATCAATTTCATCTACACACTTTTGTCGAAGTTGCAGACTGGCAGCATCGAAGGCTCTTCGGAGAAGTGAGTCCTCTGCCGGGTTGATTCCCTTACGTGACTTTCTGTTTGGGAATCAATCCGGCGAACACCATCGTCACAGCGGCGGCGGCGATGGAAATCAGGAACGTGGCACGAAATGCCTCGAACGAGGGGATCACTGCGGTGCCGACGGTGATGGTCATTCCGGCCAGAACGACGCTCACGATCGCGGCAGACGTCGACGTGCCGATCGATCGCATCAAGGAGTTCAGTCCGTTCGCGGCTGCAGATTCCGTGATGGGGACTGCTCCCATGATCAGGGCGGGCATGGCCGAGTAAGAGAGCCCGACGCCCGCGCCGATGAACATTCCGGCCACGGCGACCTGCCAGACGCTCGACACCGTGAAATATGCAAAGGCATAACCCAATCCGATGACGAGGGCGCCAAGCATCAGCGTGATTCGTGGGCCACGCCACGCCGAAATGCGAGCGGAGACGGGTGAGAGTGCCATCATGACGAGTCCACCGGGGGCCAGTGCGAGTCCCGCTGCGACCATGGACAGTCCGAGTCCGTAGCCGGTGGACGTCGGTGCCATGAGGAGTTGGGGCAGCGTCAAGGAATTGCCGTACATGGCAAAACCGACGGCGATCGAGGCGAAGTTGGTGAAGAGAACCTGAGGCCGGGCCGATACGCGGAGGTCTACCAGCGGTGCGTTGCGTCGAAGTTCCCACCATCCCCAGACGAGGAAACTGAGAGCGGAAACTGCCAGGAGGCCCAGGGTTTTCGGGTCGCCCCATCCCCAGGTTCCGCCTTTGGTGATGGGGAGTAACAGAGTGATCAGACCAACGGTGAGGCCGAACGCTCCGACGAAGTCGAAGCGTCCCGGGCGTCGTACCGTCGATTCGGGAATCACGAACGCAACCAGTGCGATGCAGATCAGCCCGAACGCTGCCGAAGTGACGAAGAGGAAGTGCCAGTTGGCATTCTGAGCGATCACCGCAGCGATCGGCAGTCCGATCGCACCGCCGACGCCGAGGGTGGCGCTCATGACCGCCATAGCTCCGGCCACTTTCTTCGGTGGAAGAACATCACGAATGATTGCTATGCCCAATGGAATTGCCCCGACCGATGCTCCTTGAAGAGCGCGGCCGACAACGAGCACGATCAGTGAAGGTGCGATCGCACAGATGGCCGAGCCCAAAACGACCATCCCGAGACTGACGAGCAGCATTCGCTTCTTGCCGAACATGTCGCCGAGGCGCCCGCTGATCGGCGTGATCACCGCGGCGGCGAGGAGCGTTGCGGTGACCGCCCACGAGGTGTCTGCGGGAGTGGAGTTCAGCAGGTGAGGCAACTGCGGAATGATGGGGACTACCAGCGTCTGCATCAAGGCGACGACGATTCCGCACAGCCCGAGGACAGTGAGTACGGGACCAGAATGGGCGTAGTTCGTGGCCGTGGTTTTCTTGTCCGGGGATTTCTCGTCGACGCTCGACGAATCTGCGTGAACGGACATTCGGCTCCCGCCATGGCGTGTTCGGTTTCGGTGCGTTCGCCCCAGTGTGCACGCTACACATCGTGTGTATTCTGCACAATATGAGTGTGGATCGGGAACCCGAACTGGTGAATATCGAGTACGAGTTGACCCTGCTCTCGCGCTATCACGCGCTCGCTCAACGGGCGGAACTTCATCTGGACCGGTCCGCGTATCTACTGCTCGGACGACTGGAATTGCAACAACCGATGAGCCTCAAGGAGCTCTCCTGTGCCTTCTCGCTCGACATCTCGACCATCAACCGGCAGATCGGCGCGCTGAGGCGGCAGGGTCTGGTGGAGCGGGTGGAGGATCCGGACGGTGGGCTGGCGCGAAAGGTTCGGCCGACGGTGCAGGGTCTGTCGAAACTTCGTGCAGATCGCGAACATTCGACGGCCGGCGTCGAAAAGGTCTTGCGTGAGTGGACGCCGGAGCAGCGCCTCGCGCTCGGTGACCTACTGCGGCAATTCAATACCTCGGTCGAGTCCTTGGAAGGCCGCGAATGGCCGCGACCGAATCAGGTCTGAGAGTGCGAGACGGACCGCAGCGATCGATCCGGATCGCTCGAATCCGATTCCGGCGCAATGACAACAAGTTTCGGATGTTCCTCAGGTGCTGCGTGATTTCCACGCCAGGAGAGCAGTGACCAGCGTGAGAGGCCGGACAGTGCCGACCCGAGGCTGGCGAACGAGCCCGAACTCAGCACCGACGCCGTAGACCCGATGCTTCCGATGGAGAGGAAAGAGCCGACGCTACCGATCGACAGGATCGAGTACGCCGATCCGATCGAGAGAATGGACCCCTCGGATCGGATGGACAGTATCGATCGACTCGACTTGTGAGACCGTATCGACTGGTCGTCTGGGCTCGATGCCTTGTCTGGACGGCCATGCGTGATGTCCACTCGTAGATGTCCCATCTATCGGGTCTATCACGGTGATCGGAGATGCAAAAGGGACCCGCCGAAATTCGGCGGGTCCCTTTCACAAGACTTCGATCAAGCGACCGCGAACATACCCACGGTCGGGAGGAAGCTGCAGGTGATGCGATCTGCGCCTTCCGGCTGGGTGGTCAGCGAACCGCTGATCACCGAGAGGACGCGTCCCGGACCTGTATCGGCAATAGCCGACAAGGTGGCGGGACCATCCGGGTTGATGCGCGACGCGTTGGTCAGGTTCTGGGTGGCGCTGCGCTGGTTGTCGATGTTGACCCACGTTACGGTCATCGGCACCGGCTGGTCGTCGACGGCGGGAGCCGTTCCGAGGGCGGTGAAGACGAATCCAGCCTGACCGGCAGCGGGGCCGGGAGGAGGCAGGTGAGCCGGGCCCGGAACAGCAAGCGCGGTTCCGACCGAATCGGCGGTGGCCGAGATGCAGCCCTTGCCAAGCGTCGGGTAGAGGAACTGCGCGATGACGGGGGCGTTCTCGTTCGGGATTTCCGGTCCGCCGCCGCCGCTGCCGTCGAGGAAGGTGATGACCTTCTCGAGGGTGGCTTTGATCTCGGGCGGAATGCCGGGGGAGTTCAGGATCGCGCGAGCTTGGTCGAGCAACGCTTGCTGCGGGCCGCCGGCGACGTCAGCCGGACCTGCAGCGGCGCCGATGATGGCGGGCGCAAACGAGGCGAGGAACTCGATCGGCACACTTTCGGGTGCGGGCGGTGCTGCCGGATCGGCCATTGCCTGTGCCGGCAATGCCAGTCCTGCTACTGCGGCAATAGCGACGGCGGTGAACGCCTTTCGCATACCTCGGGTTCGAAGCACTGTTTCCCCATCCTTAGTCATACCGCGCGGGCGCCTAGGCGAGCTCCGCGTTTGACGGCTCGAGGGGTCACTCTATGTACAGAGCCCCCGGGTTGTACAGCTGTTCAGTTGCTGAGCAGCTACGCACCGGGGGGAGTCTATGGCATGACCGGCCTCGATCGTGATTTACGGCGACCATACCTGTGACTGAAGTGATCTATGTGAAAGTTGATGCAACTGTTACGTCAGATTGCGAGGTTTGTTTACTCGGAGATCAGTCGAAACGGACCGAATCGTCGACGAGTACGTCAATTCGACGGGCAAGGTCGAAGTCCAGTTCCGTGAGACCGCCCGCCGAGTGTGTCGAAAGCGTGTACGTGACCTTTCGCCAGCGAACGTCGATGTCGGGATGATGATCTGCGGCCTCGGCGACTGCCGCGATGCGTTGAAGAAGCGCGATCGCATCCGGGAAAGTCGCGGAATCGACGGTACGAGTGATCGAGCCTGGCGACAGCTGCCAGGCCGGCAGTTCGTCGAGAGCGCTTTGGATCGCGGAGTCGGACAACAAAGTGGCCATACTCCATCATGGTGCGATGAGTGATGTGCCTGCAAGGGATCGCGAAGTTGTCGCCGGTGCGATCTTCCGTGGGGGAAGGCTGCTCCTCGCGCAGCGGACGAGTCCGCCGGCGTTGGCCGGTCGCTGGGAACTGCCGGGCGGGAAGGTCGAGGAGTTCGAAACGCCGCAGGCTGCGTTGGCCCGCGAGTTGCGCGAGGAGCTTGCGGTAGAGGTTCGATGCGGAGCAAGAATCGGCGTCGATGTGCAACTGTCGGCCGGGTTGGTCCTGCGGGCGTACCGGGCGGAGTTGGTGTCCGGCGAACCGGTCGCGCTCGACCACGCTCAGTTGGCATGGGTCGATGCCGAAGAACTCTTGTCGATGGATCTGGTCGACAACGATCGAGCCTGGATCCCCGAACTGCTCGAGGAGTTGAGGGCGCTTACGCCGCGCGGGCCTTCTTGAGACCGGCTTTCAGTTCCTTCTTGGATGCGCCCTCGTTCTCGAGCTTCTTCATCCGCATGATGACGACGGGGCACTTGATGCACCGTGTCTTCTTCCGGCAGCACTTCTTTTTCGGCTTGAGCTTCGAGACCTTGCTTGCCTTGATTTTTCCCATGTGACGCTGCGGCTTTCCTGTTTCACTCCGGCGGAGAGCCCGCTCTTGGAACGAGGTTAGCGTACCCTTAAACGCCCTGTTTCACCAGGTCGTAATCCTACTCGCTTCAGCGTGGTGCAGATCACTATTGGCTGGTGGGGGCGGTGATAGAGGCCGCACAATGCAGGAGTATCCGCTCGGAGCGAGTAGTATTTACTAGGCCGCGGTGCCTATTCAGGCGATTCGTGCCCTGATTCGGATCACACACTCGTGCAGCGGCCACCAGAAGAGCCGTGCGACTTGACTTTCGCGTGGCCGAATCAACTCAGCCAGGAGAGCCATCGCGTGACCACCACCAGCTTCCGTAACGTTGCCATCGTCGCACACGTCGACCACGGCAAGACCACCCTCGTCGACGCCATGCTTCGTCAGTCCGGCGCGTTCGAGGAGCGCGCCGAGCTGGTCGATCGCGTCATGGACTCCGGCGACCTAGAACGCGAGAAGGGCATCACGATCCTCGCGAAGAACACCTCGGTGCACAAGCGCAACGAGGATGGTTCGGTCACCGTCATCAACGTCATCGACACCCCGGGCCACGCCGATTTCGGTGGCGAGGTCGAGCGCGGTCTGTCCATGGTCGACGGCGTCGTCCTGCTCGTCGATGCGTCCGAGGGCCCGCTTCCGCAGACGCGTTTCGTGCTGCGTAAGGCACTTGCTGCCTCACTGCCCGTCATCTTGGTTGTCAACAAGACCGATCGTCCCGATGCTCGCATCGAAGAGGTTGTCTCCGAGGCTCAGGACTTGCTCCTGGACCTCGCGTCCGATCTCTCCGACGAGGCCGCCGAAGCTGCCGAGCTTGCGCTCGGGCTGCCGGTTCTCTACGCCTCCGGCCGCGAGGGCAAGGCTTCGACGGTGCAGCCCGAGAACGGTCAGGCTCCCGACGCCGAGGACCTCACCGCTCTGTTCCAGGTTCTGATGGAGTACGTCCCGGCCCCCAAGGGCACGGTCGACGCGCCGCTTCAGGCTCACGTCACCAACCTCGACGCGTCGGCATTCCTCGGTCGCCTCGCGCTGGTTCGCATCCACAACGGCGAGCTGCGCAAGGGCCAGACCGTGTCCTGGTGCCGCGAGGTCGACGGCGAGCCCGTCATCACCAAGACCAAGATCACCGAACTACTCACCACCATCGGTGTCGAGCGTGTTCCCGCCGAGGTTGCGCTTGCCGGCGATATCTGCGCTGTTGCGGGCTTCCCGGACATCATGATCGGCGACACGCTCGCCGACCTCGACAACCCGGTTGCGCTGCCTCGCATCACTGTCGATCAGCCGGCTATCTCGGTCACGATCGGTACCAACACCTCACCGCTGGTCGGCCGCGTCAAGGGCCACAAGCTCACCTCGCGCATGGTCAAGGCTCGCCTGGACCAGGAGCTGGTCGGTAACGTCTCGCTCAAGGTCCTCGACATCGGACGTCCCGATGCCTGGGAGGTCCAGGGTCGTGGAGAGCTCGCGCTCGCCATCCTCGTCGAGCAGATGCGTCGCGAAGGCTTCGAACTGACCGTCGGAAAGCCGCAGGTGGTCACTCAGACTGTCGACGGTAAGATCCACGAGCCTTTCGAAGAGCTGACCATCGACAGCCCCGAGGAGTACCTCGGTGCCATCACTCAGCTTCTGGCCAACCGCAAGGGCAAGATGGTTCAGATGTCGAACCACGGTCAGGGCTGGGTTCGTATGGAGTTCATCGTTCCTTCGCGTGGTCTTATCGGCTTCCGTACGGAATTCCTCACGGATACCCGCGGAACCGGCATCGCCAACGCCGTCTTCGACGGGTACGGCCCCTGGGCCGGCGAGATTCGTGCACGCCACACCGGTTCTCTCGTGTCGGACCGTTCCGGCACAGTGACGCCGTTCGCCATGATCCAGCTGGCTGACCGCGGAACCTTCTTCGTCGAGCCCGGCGCGGACACCTACGAGGGTCACGTCGTCGGTATCAACCCCCGTCAGGAAGACCTCGACATCAACGTCACCCGCGAGAAGAAGCTGACCAACATGCGTCAGTCGTCCGCAGACGTGATGGAGACCCTCGCGAAGCCCATCAAGCTCGAGCTCGAAGCGGCCATGGAATTCTGCTCCGGCGACGAGTGCGTCGAGGTCACCCCCGAGGACGTCCGCGTCCGCAAGGTGCATCTCAATGCAACCGAGCGCGCTCGCGAGCGTTCGCGTAGCAAGTCTCGCGACAAGGCTGCTCTGTAGTCTTTCGTCGGTTACCACCTGACAGGCGGATGTGCCTTTCAGCCGAGTTTTCGGCGGAAAGGTACATTCGCCTTCATGGTTTCCGGGCGAAAGTTCTGCCCGGAAATCGAGTGCGAAGGGGCGACGCGGCCCCGTACGGAAGGAATTGTCTGTGGCCTCAGGACGTCGCTACCTGGCGTTGGCAGTGGCAGTGACGGCGTTGTCGCTGACCGCGTGTACGGCCGATCCGCCGCCTCCGGTCGAGAGCACCGAAACCGTCAAGCCCACACCGACTCCGGTCGTTCCGGCGATGAAGCAGGTCACCGTGGCGATCGACGAGGTAGGAGGCGGATTCAACCCGCACCTGCTCGCGGATCAGTCGCCGGTCAACTCCGCAGTCGGCAACCTCGTGTTGCCCAGTGCGTTTCGCCCGATCAATTCGCCGACGCAGCCTGGTGCGACGGAGTGGGCGATCGACGATTCTTTTCTCGTTTCGGCTGAAGTGACATCAGAGGCTCCGTTCACTATTCGCTACCAACTGCGCAACGAAGCCCAATGGTCGGACGGCGCTCCCATTGCGGCAGAGGACTTTCGCTATCTCTGGCAGCAGATGATCTCGGTTCCCGGTGTGGTCAACCCCGCCGGCTATCAGATGATCGACGACGTGAACTCGTCCGGCGGTGGCAAGACGGTCAACGTCGTGATGCGTGCGCCGTATCCGGCGTGGCGAGAGTTGTTCACCGATATTCTTCCATCCCACCTGATCAAGGACACTCCCGGCGGTTTCAGCACCGGTTTGAGTGAGGGGATTCCGGTGTCTGGAGCCCACTTTCACGTGCGCTCGGTCGACCGTGGTCGAGACGAAATCGTGCTGGAACGCAACGACCGATTCTGGGGCAAGCCTTCAGATCCAGATCAGATAGTTCTGCGACGCGGAGGAACGGCTTCGCAGTTGGCGGATGCACTGCGTACCGACGATGCTCAAGTGGCGCAAGTTCATTCGGGTAGTGCCACGGATATTCAGCTTTCTGCAATCCCGGGTGTCAGTACTGCATTCTCCTACGTTCCGCGCACTCTCGACATCAACGTCAATGGGCGCAGTAAGAACTTCGCGGACGTTCGGGTGCGTAAAGGTGTTCTGGGACTGCTCGATCCGGACCTGCTCGCCGTAGTGGCGGCCGGGAGTGAATCGGCGTCGGCCCCGGTGAAAGCTCAGATCCTCGCTCCGTCGGATCCGGGATATGCGCCAACCGCGCCGCCGAAACCGACCAGAGAGCAGGCGCTGGGCGAGCTGACCGCAGCCGGCTACTTGACAGCACCGCCAACCGGAATCGTCACTGGCACTGGAACGGTCGGATCGATCGTCCGGGACGGCGCTCAGTTGACGCTGCTGATCGGCGCTCCCGAAAACGACGACATCGCGATCGCCGTGGCAAACACCGCTGCCGACGAATTGCGTGACGTGGGGATCCTGGCGACCGTCGAATCGGTGCCGCCGGAGGAGCTCTACGGCGAGGATCTGACTACAGGACGCGTCGACATGATCGTCGGTTGGAGCCGAGCAGGCGCCGACACCGCAACTTCACTGGCCTCCCGGTTCAGTTGCCCGACAGCGCCTTCCACTCCTGCGACAGGTTCGGCGGTACCCACACCGACGCCGTCGCAGTCTCCGGAGCCCGTCCGAACGACAAGCGTCGAGGCTCCGAGCAACCTGTCCGGGCTGTGTGATCCGGCGTTGCAAGGTCGGATCGACGAAGCGCTCAGTGGCATCGGGGATCTCGGGTCGTTGATCGCCGATGCGGAACCCAAGCTGTGGGATCTGGCGGCGGTTTTGCCGATCGTGCAGAGCCGAGCGCTGGTTGCAGTCGGGACCGGAGTCGAGGGCGTGGTCCTCGACGGGCCGGTGCAGGTGGGGATATTCGGAAACGCTACGGACTGGGTGAGGGTGGCAAAGTGACCGCGTCGGCGAAGCGACTTCTGTTGGTGCACGCACATCCGGACGACGAAACGATCACCACCGGTGGCACTATCGCGCGTTACGCGTCCGAAGGCGCCGACGTCACGGTCCTCACCTGCACGTTGGGGGAGGAAGGCGAAGTGATCGGTGACGCGTGGGCAGGGCTCGTGGCTGCCGAGGCCGATCAACTCGGGGGCTACCGGATCGCGGAACTGAGCGCTGCTTTGTCGGCTTTGGGCAGTGCCGCTCCTCGCTTCCTCGCCGGTGCCGGTCGTTATCGCGATTCCGGAATGATCGGCACGCCTTCGGCCGCCAATCCCCGTGCTTTTGTCAATGCTCGACTCGACGAGGCAGTCGGCGCGGTGGTCGCCGTCATTCGTGAGATTCGGCCGCACGTCGTGATCACGTACGACCCCAACGGAGGCTACGGGCACCCGGATCACATCCAGGCACACGCGATCACGACAGCGGCCGTGGAAGCTGCAGCAACGACCGCATATCCCGAGGCCGGCGAGCCGTGGTCGACTCCGAAGTTCTACTGGACCGTGACCGAGCGCAGCGGACTCGAACGCGGCATCGCTGCGATTTCCGAGTTCCCGGAGAACTGGCGTCTGCCCGAGCCCGGTGAATTGCCGAGCGTCGAGGACTCAGACGTGACGACGGCAATCGATGTTCGAGGCGTCATCGATGCGAAGGCGAGGGCATTGAGCGCCCACGCCACTCAGGTGACGGTAGCCCCGAGTGGAGCCGAGTTCGCATTGTCGAACAACGTGGTCCAACCGATCCTGACGGTCGAGCATTTCGTATTGGCCGCCGGCACGCTCGGTCCGGTGGGTGAGGACGGTCGCGAGCGCGATCTGTTCGGCGGGCTGCACAGCTGACCTGGGCGTGGGCTCACAGGCATTGCGATCGACGCCGTAGTGGTGTGTGATGCGTGTCACCGGATGGGTGGTCCTTTCGGTAACAGCAAAGCCTGGGGGCTGAAGAAATGTACAACTGGGACCTGCAGAACCAGATCGTCGCCTTCGTCGATTCGTTGCGTCCGATGGCCGGTTACTACCACGACATGTATTACGGATCGCTCTACGCATTTGCAGATCAGCAAAGTCATCTGCTGACGCTGCTCGGGTTCCCGCCGGTTCCCTGATCGACTTCGTGCTTTTCGGGCGCGAGCCGGGGTGCTTGTCGGGAGGGACCCCGCGCTCGCGCGTTGGCCGTCGATAGACCACTATCAAAACCATGATCACGGCCGAGAACAACACAGACGCTTCGACAGAAACGTCGCTGTCGTGGCTCGACCCCATCATCCTCGGTGTCCTGATTTTCGACGGGTTCTTGTGCGCGGTGTTGTCAGTCCTGTTCTTGCCGACTCATCTCGGTACGACCGCATTTCCGATCAGCATTCTCGTGGCAGCGACCGCGAACCTCGTATTGGTGATCGCCGCCCGCACGGTTACGACGCCGGGTATGGCCGCATTGCCGCTCGCCGGTTGGATCGTCGGGTTCTTGGTGTGCATGGTCGGCGGTCCGGGCGGCGACGTGCTGGTGCTCTCGTCCCCTCTGACGTTCTTACTGCTGGTCGGCGCAATCGCTCCGGCCGCGGTTTTCCTCTTCAAAGTAGCGATCAACAGGCTTGCCACCCTCAGTTCGCAATAGTTCTCGGCGCGCGCGTAGGAAAGTAACCCATCCATAAGGGACACTCAGCCTGTGGCTGAAGATGATCTGGCGGGTGCGACTATCGCCTTGACCGCAGAACGGCGTGTCGAAGAATTTGCGACGCTCCTCGAACGTCGAGGCGCGGAGATCGTGCGGACACCGGTGATCCATGTGCTGCCGTTGGTGGACGATCGAGACCTGCGCACTCAGACGTCCGCGTTGATTGCCGATCCACCGGAATTGGTCGTGATCAGCACCGGAATCGGCTTTCGGGGTTGGCTCGACGCCGTCGCGTCGTGGGGTTTGACCGACGAGTTCCTCGGAGCTCTGGCCCGGACGCGCATCATCGCCCGCGGCCCCAAGGCGACGGGCGCCATCCGGGGCGCCGGACTGCGTGAGGAATGGTCGCCTTCGGGTGAGTCGTCCGAGGAAGTTCTGGAACACCTCGGAAGCGAGGGAGTGGCAGGCTTACGCGTCGCGGTCCAGTTGCACGGCACCATCACCGAATGGGAGCCGTTGACGGACCTGAGCGCATCCCTCGCCGACATCGGCGCGGTTGTCACCCCGGTGTCGGTCTATCGGTGGATCCGGCCGCCGGATCAGTCACCGGTCCGCGCGTTGGTCGCTGCAGTTCGTTCCGGTGCAATCGACGCACTGACCTTCACCAGTGCCCCCGCGGTCTCCTCGATGCTCAGCACGGCCAAAGAGATGGGCGAGCTGGAGCGGTTCGTCGCAGCTATGCGCGGACCGGTACCGACCTACTGCGTCGGACCGGTGACGGCCGCCCCGCTGGAGTTGCTCGGCGTTCCGACCATCCAGCCGGAGCGATCGCGTCTCGGGTCGCTGGCGAGGCTCATCATCGACGACCTGCCCAAACGTCGCCACCGCCCGGAGTGACGGCTTCGATCAATGCCCACGCGTTCTCGGCGGGGAGATCGATCACCTCGTAGCTTCCGGTGCCTGCTGGCGTCGCGGCGATGACGGTTGCCACGCCTGCGCGTCGCTGGAAGAACGTCTCGCGCACCGTCCATCCGATGACACCTTCGGATTCGAGGCTGTGGCGCTGGCGATCGAGCGAGCCGCTTCGGGTGATCAACCATCCCGGCAGGACTGCGTGGCCGAGGCCGTTGTATCGGTCGTAGGCGAGGGCAGCGCCAGCGATGGCGAGTACGGCGACCCCGAACCACGCGTAGATCGGGACATCCAGACCAGAAGCCGTGCACGCCACGCAGACCAGAAACGCTACTGTCGCGAGAAACAGTGCCCTGGTGTACCGGCGACGCCGCGCGGCCGGGCCGTGCGGGATCAGCGGGGCGGACGCCTGACGTGAATCACCGATGACGGTGGCCATCACTCGCTCGGCTTCCCTGCGTGGTCCCTGTGGGAGCAGCAGCGAAGATTCCTTCTTCTCGGCGCTGACCCCGGTCATGATGGCGTCGAGCCGCGCGCCGCGGGCCAATCGCAGCAGAAGCGGTTCTTTGAGCGTCGTGCCGCGGAGGCGGGCGCGGTCGAGTGTGGTTTGCCGAGTTTTCAACAGGCCGTGACTGACATGCAGGATGCGGCCGTTGTCGGTGAGTTTCATGTTGCCGAACGCGATCAGGTACTGGACGCAGGCGAGTGCACTCGACAGCACCAGCAGCACGACGAGTGCGATGACGACAAGCAGCGCGATGCCGAGGCTCTCAAGTGAGTCGAAGCTGTCGCTTACTGCCGACGATTTCGCGACGGCAGTGCCGATGCCGTATTGGAACGAGATGCCGATGATCGCTGCGATGATGGCGATTCCGGTGAACGAAAAGGGAGCGTAGCGAACCCAACTGGGCTCCCAGTGACCGATCTCGGTGTCGACCGGTTCGGCGATGTTCTCGACCGGTGTGCCCGGGGTTTCCAGTCGCCGTGCCTGTTGCGCGCCGGCCAACAGTGCGGCACGTAGGTCCGGAACCAGGGCAGTCGAGAGGGCATTGAGTTCGAACTTGTTCGAATCGTGGCCGATCCCGGCGCGCTGGCCGGTCCCGATGCGCACGATCGACAGCCCGAGTAGTCGGTGCATGACCCCGGCCTCGACGTCGACGGATCGGATGCGGCTACGCGGGACGGAGAGCAGCTTTTTCTGGAATACCCCGGTGCGCAGTTGTACGTGAACGGGCCCGATTCGGTACGTGGTGGTGAAGTACCGCAACAGACCGAAGACGACGAGCAGAGTGACGACGCCGAGTCCCCACCAGTGGTTTCCGGATTGGCTGCCGAGAACTACGGAGACGAGCAGGACCGGGAGCAGTTTGACGACTTCGTTGACGGGGTGGACCAGAAGCATGCGGCGGTCGAGGCGGAGCCATGGCTGTTCCTCCTCGGCTGCCTCGGCAGCTGCCGTTTCCGCCTCGACCGGGATTTCGATCGCGGTCGGGTCGCCCAACTGCTTCTCGTTCACGTTGCGTCTCCCACGTTGGTGCCCGCGATCTCCGTCAGTTGGGCCACTGTGCGGTCGGCGATTTCCTGGTCGAGCGCGGAGATCTTCACAGCCCCGGCCGACGACGCCGTAGTGACGGTGACGGTTGCCAGACCCAACATGCGGTCGATCGGTCCGCGTTCGGTGTCCACGGTCTGCACGCGCGATATCGGTGCGATCCGTCGTTCCTGGGTGAACCACCCCGTGCGTGTGTACACCGCAGTGTCACTGATCTCCCATCTGTGTACGCGATACCGCCACGCCGGAACCATCAGAATGTAGGTGGCCGCGAACAGGACGGTGACTGCGAAGACCAGGCCCACCACCCAGGACGGGATTCCGGGTATCAAGACGGCACAGACGATTTCGGCGACGATGACGGGTACCCAGAACAGCGAGGCAGTGATTGCCCACAGCCTCGGGGCTTTGGCGCTGGGTCGCCATAACGGGTCGGCCATGGTCAGCGGTTGCGGGGCAGTCATGGGCACTACTTTGGTCGAGTGAGGGGCGATCTGTCGACATCGGCCCTATCGTGGAGTGTGGCGACTGCGAAGGGAGCACGTGATGACCGAACAAGATGCGACATTCGACCCGGAGGCTCCGGAATCAGATGCGCTCGAACAATCGACACCCGTAGATCCGAACGCCCCCGAAGAACCCGATCTGACCGACATTCCACTCGACGCGCCAGTGGCTGACGTGGTGGATCAACGAGTCGAGGTCGCGGTCGACGACGACTACCGGCCGTCGTGATCGAGGCCGTGTCGGGGCGGTAAGGCCTCCTACTTCTGGCACCGGGTGGCACTAGTCGTCCCACATGGCGCATGATCGCTAGGTGAACCGAACTGGTGATGACTCCGGCAAACCCACCATGCTTCCGATGCCAGGTATTTCCGCGTCCGCCTCGTCCAGTCCGTCGCCCGGCCCGTCAGCGTCGGCGATGCGGCGAGTTCTCCGTCGCGCACGCGATGGAGCGACCCTGAACGTCGACGAGGCGGCAACGCTGCTGCAGGCGCGGGGAACCGATCTGACCGATCTGTGTTCCTCGGCAGCCAAGGTTCGCGATGCCGGGCTGCTGGCAGCGGGTCGGCCGAACACCGTGACGTATTCGCGGAAGGTTTTCATTCCGCTGACCCGTCTGTGCCAGGACAAGTGCCACTACTGCACATTCGTCACGGTGCCCGGGAAACTGCGTGCCGCTGGGCACGGCATGTTCCTGGAGCCGGACGAGGTTTTGGACATTGCCAGGGCAGGCGCCGAATTGGGCTGCAAGGAAGCGTTGTTCACTTTGGGTGATCGCCCCGAGGCTCGCTGGCCGGAAGCAAAGCAGTGGCTGGACGAACGCGGCTACGACTCCACCCTCGACTACGTGCGGGCGATGTCGATCCGGGTACTCGAGGAGACCGGACTGCTCCCGCATCTGAATCCCGGTGTGATGAGCTGGCAGGAACTCTCGCGGCTCAAGCCCGTTGCGCCGTCGATGGGCATGATGCTCGAGACGACCGCAACCCGCCTGTTCACCGACAAGGGCGAATGCCACTACGGCAGCCCGGACAAGGACCCGGCGGTTCGGCTACGCACCCTGACCGACGCAGGCCGACTGAACATCCCGTTCACCACGGGAATTCTTGTGGGCATCGGGGAGAACTTCCTCGAGCGTGCCGAATCGATCATGGCGATACGCAAGTCGCAGAAGGCGTTCGGGCACATCCAGGAAGTGATCATCCAGAACTTCCTGGCCAAACCTGATACCGCGATGCGCGATACCCCTGATGCAGGACTCGACGAGTTTCTCGCGGCCATCGCCGTCGCACGCCTGCTGCTCGGGCCGACGATGCGGATTCAGAGTCCGCCGAATCTCGTCTCGAACAGCGAGTGCCTCGCACTGCTCGGCGCCGGTGTGGACGACTGGGGCGGGGTGTCACCGTTGACCCCCGATCACGTCAACCCGGAGCGTCCGTGGCCGAATCTCGCGACCTTGGCGGAGATCAGCACCGAAGGTGGCTTCACCCTGACCGAACGGACTGCGGCTCAGCCGGCATATGTCCTGGCCGGGGCTCCGTGGATCGATCCGCGCATTGCGGGCCACGTGCAGGCACTGGCGGACCCCAAAACCGGCCTCGCCCGGCCCGACACCAAGCCTGTGGGTCGACCGTGGCAGGAACCGGACGAGTCGTGGGAATCGAGCGGACGCGTCGATCTCAATACCGAGATCGACACGGACGGGCGCAACACCGAGACCCGCAGTGACCTGGGCAGTGCGTTCGGCGACTGGGAGACCGTGCGCGAACAGGTCCTCGAGCTGAGTGCTCCGATTCGCGTCGACACCGATCTGCTGGCTGCGCTGCGCAGTGCCGAACGCGACCCGGCCGGATGCTCCGACGACGAGTACCTGGCCCTTGCCACGGCGGAGGGCCCGGGCCTGGAAGCTGTTGTGGCACTGGCGGATGCGCTACGCAAGGATGCCGTCGGCGAGGACGTCACCTACGTGGTGAACCGGAACATCAACTTCACCAACATTTGCTACACGGGCTGCCGGTTCTGTGCATTCGCGCAGCGCAAGGGCGACGCCGACGCCTTCACGCTGTCGGCAGAGCAGGTCGCCGACCGTGCGTGGGAAGCGCACGTCGCCGGCGCGACCGAGGTGTGCATGCAGGGCGGTATCGATCCGGAACTTCCCGTCACCGGTTACGCCGACCTGGTCCGGGCCGTCAAGAAGCGCGTGCCGTCGATGCACGTCCACGCGTTCTCGCCGATGGAGATCGTCAACGGTGCATCGCGCAGCGGTGAAAGCATCAGGGATTGGCTGACCGCTTTGCGTGAGGCGGGCCTGGACACCATTCCCGGTACGGCAGCGGAGATCCTCGACGACGAGGTGCGCTGGATCCTCACCAAGGGCAAACTGCCGACGGCGGAGTGGATCGAAGTGGTCACCACGGCCCACGAGGTGGGACTGCGGTCGAGTTCGACGATGATGTACGGGCATGTCGATCAGCCGCACCACTGGGTCGGGCACCTGAACGTTCTTCGCGGAATTCAGGACCGTACAGGAGGATTCACGGAGTTCGTGCTGCTGCCGTTCGTTCACCAGAGCGCGCCGCTGTACCTGGCGGGCGCTTCACGGCCAGGGCCGACCAACCGGGACAACCGCGCTGCGCATGCACTGGCACGCATCATGCTGCACGGTCGTATCCCCAACATCCAGACCAGCTGGGTCAAGCTCGGGATCACCGGAACGCAGATGATGCTCAACGGCGGAGCCAACGACCTCGGCGGAACGCTGATGGAGGAGACGATCTCGCGGATGGCAGGCTCCGAACACGGGTCCGAGAAGACCGTCGCAGAACTGCGCGCCATCGCCGAGGGAATCGGACGTCCGGCGCGCGAACGAACCACCACACATGCACGACGCGAAGGAGCGATTGCCTGATGGCTGACGTACTGGGGGACCGCAAGGTCGTCGAGGTTCTCGATCGAGCGGTGTGGGGGATCAACCCGGTTCTCGATCTCGCCTACAGTGATCCGCTCGGTATCAAGCGTCGGACCTTCGAGCCGACCGATCCCGAGCGAAATGCCGCAGCGATGGTGTTGGACGCGGCGGCCTGGGTCCTCGACGTCGTCAAGTTCCCCGGGACGGCGGCGTGGTCGGTGATGACCGACGAGCAGCGCTCGAAGTGGTGGACGACCCGGTTGGGTGCACTCAACACCGTTGCCGTCGCGTTCCCCGGCATCTTCGGCGTCCTCCTCAATCGGCTGCCGATCCAGGACCTCTTGGCATTCGCGAATCAAGCCGTTGTGCTCGTTGCGGTTGCCCGTGAACACGGAGTGACGGAGCGGGATCAGCAGGTGGACCTCCTGGCGTCGGTGCTGTGCCGGCGTGAGACCAAGTCCCGAGATCTGCTCGCCGGTGAGGATTTCGCCGAAAAGTCGGTCAGCGGCACCGACGAGACCTGGCGCCCGTTCGCGCTCATCGGCACCTTGTGGCGCACGTCGAAGACTTTTCGTGCCATCACGGACGAGCTGCACAAGCGGCCGTCGCGGACGAAACCGTACGAGATTTTCGGCAAGATTCCGGTGGTCGGAGTCGTGGCGGATTATCTCGGTGAGCGCGGCGCTTTGGTCCGCGCTGCTGCTGCGGGGGAGAAGTGGATCGCGATTCGGTCGAGGAACATCACCGCAGTAGGCTGAAATGTGTTACCCCCGCCTGCTCAGAGTCGGTTGGCAGGGGGATAATAGGCTGTTCCCGCGGTACGTGAGAGTCGTATCGGATTTTCGGCCCCTTGCAACTGCGTGTTGCGGCGGCGATGCACGACAGGAAGGCAGGGAGATCGGCAGTGACCTACACGATTGCTGAACCGTGTGTAGATGTGATGGACAAGGCGTGCATCGAAGAATGCCCTGTCGACTGCATCTACGAGGGTGGACGCATGCTTTACATCCACCCCGACGAGTGTGTCGACTGCGGCGCGTGTGAGCCTGTCTGTCCCGTCGAAGCCATCTTCTACGAAGACGACGTCCCGGACCAGTGGAACGCGTACATCAGCACCAACGTCGATTTCTTCGACGATCTCGGTTCGCCGGGTGGAGCGGCCAAGCTCGGCAAGGTCGACTACGACACGCCGTTCATCAAGGCGCTGCCTCCCATGGGTGAGGAATAGAGATCTTGTCTCGTACTCCGGTGGCCGCTGGGCTTCCTGATTTTCCGTGGGATTCGCTCGCCGACGTCACGGCGAAGGCGCACTCTCATCCCGACGGCATCGTGAACCTGTCCGTGGGAACGCCGGTTGATCCCGTTGATCCGGTGATACAGGAGGCTTTGTCCTCTGTTGCCGAGATACCCGGATATCCGACGACGCACGGCACGCTCGCACTTCGCGAGGCCGTAGCGGAGTCACTCGATCGCCGTTACAACATTCCCGACGTCGATCCGACAGCGGTCCTGCCGGCGATCGGCACGAAGGAAATGATCGCGTGGCTGCCGACATTGCTCGGTCTCGGAGCCGACGATCTCGTGGTCATTCCGGAGTTGGCATACCCGACGTACGAGGTCGCGGCGAAGCTGGCAGGCGCTCGCGTCCTGCGCGCCGACGGCTTGAACAAGCTCGGTCCCGAGTCGGCGGCGATGATCTTCGTGAACTCGCCGTCGAACCCCACCGGCAAAGTGCTCGGCCTCGAGCACTTGCAGAAGGTCGTGGCCTGGGCGCGCGAGCGCGGCGCGATCGTCGTCTCCGACGAGTGCTACCTCGGATTGACGTGGGAAGCGGATGCGCTCTCCATTCTCGATCCCCGGGTCAACGACGGCGATCTGACCGGTTTGCTTGCGGTCCACTCGCTTTCGAAGACGTCCAATCTCGCGAGCTATCGCGCGGGGTTCGTCACCGGTGATCCGGCTTTGGTGTCGGAACTGCTCGAGGTGCGTAAGCACGCGGGCATGATCCTGCCGCTGCCGATCCAGGCGGCGATGACCGCAGCTTTGGGCGACGACCAACACGAGAACATCCAGCGCGAGCGGTACCGCGAGCGTCGCAGCGTGTTGATCGAAGCTGTTCGAGGCGCCGGATTCACCGTCGACAATTCCGAGGCGGGTCTATACCTCTGGGCGACGCGCGGCGAGGAATGTCGAGCGACGGTCAGTTGGTTCGCCGATCGTGGGATCCTCGTTGCCCCCGGTGAGTTCTACGGACCGAGCGGGAGCAAGCACGTGCGGATCGCGCTCACTGCAACAGACGAACGAATCGCCGCGGCAGCAAAGCGCCTCTCCGCCTGAACCGTGTGCTTTCCCAGGTGTCAGGTTCCCTGATGTCGGTATCGGTCCGATGTAAGGTCGCGCTGTGACCACCTCAGGGACCGGCGGCTTGGACGCGGTACTGATTTTTGCTGTCGTTGTCGCCTCGGTTGCACTGATGCTCGTGTGGTTGAAAAGTCGTCGAGTTTTCGGAGAATTCCCACGCTCGGCAGCTCTCCTCTGGCTGATGGTTGCAGTGCCGTCCATCCTGCAGGCGCTGATACCAGGACTACTCGAGATGTTTCGTCGTGATCCCGCACTGATTCGCGACGGTCAATGGTGGCGCATTCTGACCTCCGTGCTCGTCCAGGACGGAGGGGTCGCAGGAACCGTCACCAATCTCGTGACGCTGGCCGTGGTTGCACCGCCTGCGTTTCGGCTCTGGGGCGCCGCACGCGGCTGGGCTCTCTTCCTGCTCGGTCAACTGTTGTTCGGTTTGCTCACCACCGCAGTCTTTCCGTCGACCGGCGCAGGTAACTCCGGTGCCACACTTGCTCTGGCAGCGGCGGCCGCGGGGATCGGTGTTCTGGTGCGCCCGCGAATGCCTGAGATTGTTCTGACGGCCGTGATTGTCGTCGGCGGCGCAACCCTGGTGACGGTCGACGATGCGCACGGATTCGCCGTTCTTTCCGGGGCGCTCTTGGGGGCGGCGCTGGTGACGCTGTTCCCTCCGCACTCGATAGACGCGCGTCGGGCAGGAGAAAGTTTGCGACCATCGGCCCTGTGAGATGCTGTCGTGGTGCTGCTGAGATCACTGAACCCCCTTGCTGTCGCCCGCGGTGACGACCTCGACGACGCCGTGACGATCGGTGACACGGTTCTCTCGCGGAGTGCCATTCTTGGTGCCGCGACCTCGGTCGCGGAACGAGTGGCGCAGGCCGATCGGGTTGCTGTATTGGCAACTCCCACAGCAAAAACGATTCTCGCCGTCGTCGGGGCATTGATTGCCGGTGTCACCGTTGTGCCGGTACCGCCGGACTCGGGGAAGGCTGAGCGGGAGCACATTCTGCGTGACTCGGGTGCTCAGGCGTGGCTCGGTGAAACGGACGACCACTGCGACACTCTGCCGGTAGTTCCCGTCCGGTTGCACGCTCGCTCGTGGCACAGCTATCCCGAACCGGCACCGCAGTCCACAGCATTCGTCCTGTACACGTCCGGTACCACTGGCCCACCGAAGGGCGTTCTGCTCAGTCGCTCGGCCATCGCAGCCGGGATCGACGCGCTCGCCGAGGCCTGGGACTGGACGTGGCGAGACACGCTCGTGCACGGGCTTCCGCTCTTCCACGTGCACGGACTGATCCTCGGAATCCTCGGCCCCCTCCGGATCGGCAGCCGGGTGATCCACACCGTCAAGCCGACGCCGGAAAATTACGCCCGGGCGAAAGGCTCCCTCTACTTCGGTGTTCCCACCGTCTGGTCGCGTATCGCCGAGGACGAAGAAGCTGCCCGCGCGTTGTCCGGTGCCCGACTTCTGGTTTCCGGTAGTGCGCCGCTTCCTGTGCCTGTCTTCGAAAAGCTACGGGACCGAACAGGATTGACGCCCATCGAGCGATACGGCATGAGTGAGACGATGCTGACTCTGAGCACACGTTTCGACGGCGAGCGACGCCCAGGGTGGGTCGGCGTGCCGCTGCGCGGAGTCGAGACTCGTCTTCGTGACGAGAAGGGCAACGACGTGCCACACGACGGCGAGAGTATCGGCGGTCTACAGGTACGTGGGCCGATGCTTTTCGACGGCTACTTGAACCGTCCAGACGCAACCGCCGAGTCCTGGACGGAGGACGGCTACTTCAAGACCGGTGATGTCGCCGTCATCGACGAGGGTGGGTTCCACCGAATCGTCGGCCGCGAATCCATCGACTTGATCAAAACCGGTGGATTCAGAGTCGGCGCCGGCGAGATCGAGACCGCCATCCTCGGGCACCCTTCGGTGTCCGAAGTTGCGGTGATCGGTGTCCCCGACGCCGATCTGGGTCAGCGGATCATCGCCGTCGTAGTCCGTAAGCCCGGGAGCCCCGAGGTCACCGAAGCTGAATTGGTCGAGTTGGTCGGGGCTGAGTTGTCGGCGCACAAGCGTCCCCGTGAGGTTCGCTTCGCCGAGACTCTGCCGCGTAACGCGATGGGCAAGGTCCAGAAGCGCGAGCTCTTCTGAGAAGAGCGGTTTGCTGAAAAGTCGCTGCGACGCTTGAAGGTTCGCGACTTCGGTCGGGCTGTCCCGGAATATGGGCTCGTCGGTTCTCCGGCGATTCAGCGCTAGTTGGAATTTCTGTGTTCTTGGCTACACTACCGCCCGGTAGGGATAGCTCCAGTCGCACACATGCCGTCGGTATGTCCTAGTGCGAGTGGCCTCGGAAGGGCAGATTTCATGGCGGGCGGACGGCATTCGAGTCCTGACAGCGGGCGATCGATCGGGTTCTACGCAGTGGGTGGGTTGGTTGCCGTCGCGGTAGTCGCTACCGGGGTGGTGGTCTTCAAGGCAACACAGTCCGATTCCTGCGAGAGCGTCGACGAGTACTCGCTGGCAGCAGATCCTGCGATCGCGCCTGCAGTCACGGAGATCCTCGCAGAATCGTCGCCGGAGCAGACAGGCTGTTCGCGGATCACGGTCACCTCTGCGTTGCCAGGCGACGTAGCGGGAACCCTGGGCAAGGGCGTGGACGCACCGGACATGTGGATACCGGATTCGACAGCGTGGGTCGGCAAAGCTGCACTGACGGCCAAGGGGCCGGTCGCTGCCGCCGGTGGTTCGATCGCCACCTCGCCTGTCGTCCTCGCGTCCGGCGGTGGCGAGCAGTTTGCCAGTTGGCTCACGGCGCTTCAGGTTCCCGATCTCGCGCTGGGCAATCCGTTGTTCACCGGGGTTGCGTCGGCGCCCATTCTTGGAGCCCTCGCGGAGACCGGGGCCACCTCCGAATCGGTTCGAGCGGCACTCGTACCCCATGCCCAAGCAGAGAGCGTTCGTACCGAAGATCAGCCGGTAGGGCAGAAGATGCTCACCGAATTGGTCAGCTCCGGCAAGGTCGGTGTTTCGACCGAGCAGCAGGTAGTCGAGTTCACGAAATCCGAGTCGAAGATTTCCGCGACAGTACCGGCGACTGGAACCATGATCATGGATTACCCCCTGGTGGTCAGTGCCTCGGCGCCGGATCGGCACTACGCGGCAGCGAAGAAGAGTGACGCCATCGCCGACCTGTTGCACAGTGAATCTGCTCAGGAAGTGCTGACACGCAGCGGTTTCCGTACTTCCGGCGGTGGAGCTGTCGAAGGTGGAGTTGGTGACGTGACGGCCTTGACGGTCTCCGAACAGTCGGTGGCCGATCAAACGCTGGGCGCTTGGGCTCTGATGGCCAAGCCGATCCGGACACTCGTTGCGATCGACGTGTCTGCGTCGATGGACTACCCGGCAGCAGGCGGCAAGACGCGCATGCAGTTGACCACTGCTGCCGCTCTCGCCGGCAATCAGGTCTTCCCGGACAGTGTCGCTGCCGGTCTCTGGGCGTTCTCCCAAGGTATGAACGGAACCCAGGACTTTCAGGAATTAGTGCCGATCAGGCGCTACGACACCATCGTCGACGGCATGACTCAGCGAAAGTTGATGGCTGATCAGGCGAACCGTCTCACCGAACTCAAGCGTGGCGCCACCGGTTTGTATGACACGACTCTGGCCGCCTTCCGTAAGGTGCAGGAATCGTACGATCCGCGAGCGGTCAACAGCGTCATCATCTTGACCGACGGTGCCAACGAAGATCCCGACAGCATCAGCCGTGAACAGCTGCTCGATGTTCTTGCACGCGAGCAGGATCCGGCGCGTCCGGTCATCATCGTCACCATCGGCATCACCGATGACGCCGATGCGGCGGCACTCGCCGATATCTCCCGCGTGACGGGCGGTTCGACGTACATCGCTCGAGACCCCTCGGAGATTTCCGAGGTGTTTGTGAACGCACTGGCTCACCGAGGATCGTGAGCCACGCCGAGGACCTCAGGCCGCGTCGGGACCGGCCCAGGGCGTCGGAAGTGGCGGAGCCTCAGACGAATATCGGTGCCCGGTAGGCGTCGTCGTGGTGAAGGTGTGCCGGGTACCTGGTACAGGTTCGGCCGACCAGTCCGAGCCCTGTTTCGCGTAGTTGCATGCCGCGCACAGCCCGGCACCGTTGGCTGCGCTGGTGAGGCCACCCCTCGAGTGATCGCGAATGTGGTCGCGGTGGCGAACCGGCGCGTCGCACCACGGAGTGCGGCAGCTTCGATCCCGGAGTTCGATCAATCGTGCCAACCCCTTCGGGAAGGTTCTCGCGGTGGATTCCATTGCGGTCAGTGCTCCCGTATCGGGGCGTGCGTAGAGCTTTCGAACCGTTGTCATGGTTTCGGAGTCCTCGCCGGACAAGGTGATCCATTCACGTGCGATGGCTGCTGGAACAGGTCCGTACCCGTGGACGTGGGCAGGATCGGTACCGTCGCCGAGTAGCGACTGGTCGGAGACAACCAGATTTACGGTGACGGGTGTCGGTGTGGCGCGGCCGATTCCGGTGACCCGCTCCACCAGGAGATCAGCCATGATTTGAGCTCGCGTGCGCTTGTCCCCGCCGGCAAGTACGGAATCTGCATCGCGGCCGAGCGTGGCATATACGGCGGTACCCGCGGCAGCGGGAAGTAACACATTGAGCCAGCACATCGTGTCGGGCGCAGGCCGTGACGTCACACGTCTGTCTCTTACGGCTTTGCGTGCTCGTCTGGCAACACTGTCGGCGTCTATTTCCGCAGTGCGTGCGCGGATTCTTTCTGTCAGTTGGTGGGTGCCACATCCGTCCAAGATTGCAGCGTCGCAGCAGAACTCGCGATCCAATGCAGCGCGATCCTGGACTGTGAGACACGCAGTTTCACGCATGAGAATTGTCGCTTGATGCTCACTGATGGAGCCACGGACGAGTAGTCGAAGTGTGTGCGGCATCTCGTCGTTCAGTGCGCGGGCCAGGTTGAGATGCTGAGTTCCGAACCATGCCGACTCTCGCCGTGCGAGGGCAATCTGCGCGTTGATTCCACGGCCCTGGTACGAGCGCAGAACTCCCCGTTCGCCGCGGTCCTTGCGGGTTACCGTGTCGAGATCGGCAGCCAGCAAAGCCTGGGCCCCAGCGCAACTGGCCTTCAGCTCTTCCAGTGCGCGTAGTAGGTCCACGCGAGCTGCGTTGTCGATGGAACGATCCATGCTGACGAGTGACGCTCGGAATTGTCCGATCGTTTCTTCGGATAGCGCCTGTTCAGATACTTGCGTCGTCACTTTTACCCCCCCGGTAGTGTCGAACATACATTCGATACTAGCGCCGACAGTGAACGCACGCAACGGCTTTCTGCGTTGGCGTCCGAAAGTTCCGACAGTTCGGTTTTTCATGGTTGACTGGTCCTCATGATCGAGTTGAGGGGATTGACCAAGGTTTACGGACCGACGAAAGCGGTGGACGATTTGTCGTTCACGGTCAAGCCGGGCATCGTGACGGGCTTCCTGGGCCCGAACGGTGCGGGTAAGTCGACGACGATGCGGATGATCCTGGGTTTGGATCAGCCGACGTCGGGTGCGGCGTTGATCGACGGCAAGCCGTACCGGGAGTTGAAGACGCCGCTGCGGACTGTCGGCGCGTTGTTGGATGCGAAGTGGGTGCACCCCAATCGCAGTGCGCGGGCGCATCTGCAGTGGATGGCTGCTTCGAACGGGATCCCGAAGTCCCGCGTCGACGAGGTGCTCGGGTTGGTCGGATTGTCCGAGGTAGCGGGCAAGAAGGCCGGCGGGTTCTCGCTCGGTATGTCGCAGCGTCTCGGGTTGGCGGGTGCGTTGTTGGGTGATCCGAAGGTGTTGTTGCTCGACGAGCCGGTCAACGGTCTCGATCCGGAGGGCATCGTCTGGATTCGTAAGTTCATGCAGCGGTTGGCGGCCGAGGGCCGCACGGTGTTGGTGTCGAGTCACCTTCTCTCGGAGATGGCGTTGACGGCGGAGCAGTTGGTGGTGATCGGCCGGGGTCGGTTGATCTCGGATTCGACGGTCGCGGAGTTCGTGGATCGCTCGTCGGAGTCGACGGTGCGCGTGCGCAGCCCACAATTGGACGCTCTCCATGCCGCATTAACTGCCCACGGACTGACTGTCCGCGAGGAGCACACGGGCTCGGAGCCGGCGTTGGTGGTCGTGGATTCGACGACTGACGTGATCGGCGGTTTGGCTGGTTCGCAGGGAATCGTGTTGCACGAGTTGGCGTCTGTGCAGGGTTCGCTCGAGGATGCGTTCATGAAGTTGACCGGAGACGATGTCCAGTACCACGCATCCGGTATCGAAGCAGTCCCCGAAACTCAGAACGCATACACACAGCAGGCTATGGGAGGTGCACTGTAATGGCTGTTCTCAGTGCTGAACGTATCAAGATCACCACGACCAAGTCGCCGCTCTGGTGCACGATCATCATCATCGTGCTCGGGCTGGGACTCGCCACAGCTTTCGGACTCAGCGCCAAGTCGTCGCTCAGCAGCCCCAACGGTGCAATGATGCCGACAGTGTCGGGGGCACTCAGTGGAGTGACCGGCTTCGGTGTGTTGGTTCTGATGATCATGGCGGCTCTCGCGATCACCAGCGAATATCGCTTCGGGACCATCCGCACCACCTTCCAGGCAGTTCCGAACCGCGCTTCGGTGCTCATCGCCAAAGCGGGCCTCATAGGTGGTTTCGGAGCGGTACTGACTCTCGTATTGTCATTCGGCGCTTTCGCTCTCACGAAGGCCACATCAGGTGACGCCGGAAGATTCCTGACTCTGTCTGGCGACGATAACTGGCGGGTCGTCTACGGAACACCGATCTACGCGTTCTTCTGCGTAGTTCTAGCCGTAGGAGTGGGCGCGTTGCTCCGGCAGTCTGCAGGTGCGATCGCATTACTGCTGTTGTGGCCCTTGCTGATCGAGAATCTTTTCAACCTGTTCGGAAGTATCGGCGAGAAGATCATGCCGTTCCTGCCGTTCATGAACGCCAACAACTTTCTCGGTTCCGGCGGTAGCGTCGACTTCCACTGGGGACCCTGGGGCAGCCTGGTCTACTTCGCCCTCTTCGTGCTCGTCGTATTCGGCCTCAGCATCGTCGTCGTGAACAGGCGGGATGCATAGGCACACGGATCAGGCGGGCTGATTCTGCTTACGCCAGCGGGCGTTCAGGAAACCCAATGCCGCGATCACCAGGAACAACACGGTGGTCGAGATCAACTGTGCACGGGCATCGGCGTCGAAGAGCATGAGGACGACGAAGACGCCAAGCATCGCGAGAGTCGCGTAGCTCAGATACGGGAACAGCCACATACGAACTGTCAGCTTGCCCGACGCTTCGAGTTGTTTACGCAGTCGCAGATGCGAGACGACGATGAAGATCCAGATGACGAGCAGCGCGGCGCCGACTGCGTTGAGCAGGATGCCGAGTAGGTCGTCGGGGAGCAGCCAGTTGAGCAGGACGCTGACGAAGCCGAAGAACACCGACAGCAGAACGGCATTGGTCGGAACTCCGGTGCTCGACAGTTTCGCCATGAAAGCGGGTCCGTCGCCGCGGCGCGAAAGTGAGAACGCCATCCGGGAGGTGCCGTAGATGTTGGCGTTGAAGGCGGAAAGCAACGCCACCACTACGACGAGTTCCATGAACCCGGCAACACCCGGAATGTTCGCCTTGTTCAAGACGGCCACAAACGGGCCGCTCTCGAGTTCGGGGTCGTTCCAGGGCAGCACCAGAACCATGATGGAGATGGCACCGATGTAGAAGACGCTGATGCGCCACACCACGGAGCGGACAGCGACGGCGATGGAGCGTTCCGGATTCTCGGATTCGGCTGCGGCGATGGTGACGATCTCGATCCCACCGAAGGCGAACGCCACGACGAGCAGTCCTGCGGCAATGCCGGACAACCCATTGGGCATGAAGCCGCCCTGCCCGAACAGATTGCTCGTACCGACCGGATCGGTATCGGGGAGGATGCCGAACACCAGCAAGACGCCGATGACGAGGAAGGCGATGATGACGGTGACTTTGATTGCGGCGAACCAGAACTCGAACTCACCGAAGTTGCTGACCTTCGCCAGGTTCACCACGGCGAAGAACACCACGAAGACCAGGGCGACAACCCATTGCGGGATCGACGGCACCCAGTCGTTCACGATCGCCGAGGCTCCGGTGATCTCGGCGCCCAGCACCATGATCAGCATGAACCAGTAGAGCCAGCCCATCACGAAGCCGGCCCACTCGCCGATCCCCAGGCGCGCGTAGTGAGAGAAGGAACCGCTCGCCGGGATCGCAGCTCCCATCTCACCGAGCATGCGCATCACGAACACCACGACGGCGCCCGCAAGGATGTAGGAGATCAGGACGGCCGGGCCGGCCTTGGCGATACCGACGCCGGTTCCGAGGAACAGGCCGGCGCCGATGGCCGAGCCCAGGCCCATCATCGTCAGATGGCGGACCTTGAGACCGTGGCCGAGAGCAGTGGTTGTTCCGTCCGAGACGTCGGTGTCAGTCATCAGTCGTTGGCGTGCAAAGCAGCGTTCAGTTCGACGCCGGTGCCCTTCCACGGCACGACCTCGACGGCACCCGAGACCGAGTTACGACGGAAGAGAAGGTTCGACTTGCCGCTGAGTTCCTTGGCCTTGACGACGGTTCCGTCCGGGCCGGTGACCTTGGTGCCCGCGGTGACATAGAGGCCCGCTTCGAGGACGCAGTCGTCGCCGAGTGAAATGCCGAGGCCGGCGTTTGCGCCGAGGAGGCAGCGCTTGCCGAGGGAGATGGTTTCCTTGCCGCCGCCGGAGAGGGTGCCCATGATCGAGGCGCCGCCGCCAACATCGGATCCGTCGTCGACGACGACGCCCGCGGAGATGCGGCCTTCGACCATCGAGTTACCGAGGGTGCCGGCGTTGAAGTTGACGAAGCCTTCGTGCATGACGGTCGTTCCGCTGGCGAGGTGCGCACCGAGTCGGACACGGTCCGCGTCACCGATACGCACTCCGGACGGCACGACGTAGTCGACCATGCGGGGGAACTTGTCGACGCTGAACACGGTCACGACGCCGCGGATGCGCAGACGTGAGCGAACTTGCTCGAAGCCTTCGACGGCGCACGGGCCGAAGTTGGTCCACACGACGTTGCTGAGCAGGCCGAACTGGCCGTCGAGGTTGACGCCGTGGGGTGCGACGAGACGGTGCGAGAGGAGGTGGAGGCGCAGGTAGACGTCGTGTGCGTCGACCGGCGCCTTGGAGAGATCGGCGATGGTGGTGCGGACGACGACCTGCGAGACCTCGCGAGCGTCGTCAGTGCCTGCCAGCAGTGCAAGATCGGAAGGAATGTCTGTTCCCTCGACGTTCTCGGTACCGGTCTTGTCGAATGTTCCCAGCTCCGGTGCCGGGAACCAGGTGTCGAGGACGGTTCCGTCCGCGGTCACGTTGGCGATACCTACTGCTGTTGCTCCCTGTGCGCTCACGGGACTAGAGATTACTGGGTGGTGGGTGCACCGGCCTAGGCTGGTGCGTGTGAGCATCCTCGATCTTGCTTCGGACCCCATCGACTTGACGGCCGCCCTGGTCGACATCCCCAGCGTCTCGCACGACGAATCCGTCATCGCGCAGGCCGTCGAGGATGCGCTGCGTGAGCAGACTTCGGGCTTCGAGATCATCCGCAACGGCAACGCCGTGTTGGCGCGGACCTCGCGTGGGTTGCCCAGTCGCGTCATGCTTGCCGGACATCTGGATACGGTGCCCATCGCGGACAATGTTCCTTCGCGGCGTGACGGCGACATCCTGCACGGCTGCGGGACCGTGGACATGAAGTCGGGCGACGCGGTCTTTCTGCACCTGGCGGCAACCATCGAGAACCTGGCCCACGATCTGACCCTGGTTTTCTACGACTGCGAAGAGATCGCCGCAACCTTCAACGGCCTGGGACGGATCGAACGCGAGATCCCGGAATGGCTCGCGGCCGACGTCGCAATTCTCGGTGAGCCGACGGCCGGTTTCATCGAGGCCGGATGCCAGGGCACGATGCGGGTTCGGTTGACAGCTTCGGGAACTCGCGCACATTCGGCCAGGTCCTGGCTGGGGGACAACGCCATTCACAAGTTCGGCGGTGCGTTGGAGCGGTTGTCGCGTTACCAGCCGCGCTCGGTCGACATCGACGGTTGCGGCTACCGCGAAGGTTTGTCGGCGGTGCGGATTTCTGGCGGTGTCGCCGGAAACGTCGTCCCGGACGAAGCCGAGATGGACGTCAACTTCCGATTCGCGCCCGATCGCAGCGAGGCGCAAGCCGAGTCGCACGTGCGCGAAGTGTTCGACGGCCTGGGCCTCGGATTCGAGGTCACCGACTCCTCGCCCGGCGCGCTGCCTGGCTTGGCGAACCCGTCCGCTGCCGCCCTGATCGAGGCGGCCGGTGGTCAGTTCCGTGCGAAGTACGGGTGGACCGACGTGTCCAGGTTCTCGGCGCTCGGCATTCCTGCCGTGAACTACGGACCGGGTGATCCGAACCTCGCACACAAGCGCGACGAGCACGTTCCGGTGCAGCAGATCACCGACGTCGCGGCCGTGCTGAGGAAGTATCTGTCGGCCTGACCGTTAGCCTTGCCGCATGGCACCAGAGAAGAATTCGGCTTCGAAGAAGCAGAGCTCGTCGATCAAGCACCGCGGGCCCGTTCAGCTTCGACGCAAGCGCAAGGACGAGAAGACCACGACCGATCAGCGCTTGCTCGACAAGCGCGGACCCACGGACTGGGTCCACACCGATCCGTGGCGTGTGCTGCGTATCCAGAGCGAATTCATCGAAGGTTTCGGCGCACTCGCCGAGGTCCCGCGTGCGGTGACGGTGTTCGGTTCGGCACGCACCACGGTCGATCATCCCGAGTACCAATCCGGCCGTGAGCTGGGAACGGCTTTGGCCGAAGCCGGATACGCCGTCATCACCGGCGGTGGACCGGGAGTCATGGAAGCTGCCAACCGCGGTTGCAGCGAGGCCGGCGGATACTCGATCGGTCTCGGCATCGAGCTGCCGTTCGAGCAGGGTCTCAACGAGTGGGTGGATCTCGGAATCAACTTCCGGTACTTCTTCGCGCGCAAGACGATGTTCGTGAAGTACTCCCAGGCATTCATCTGCCTGCCGGGTGGCTTCGGAACACTCGACGAGCTGTTCGAGGCACTGACCCTGGTGCAGACCCACAAGGTCACGCGCTTCCCGATCGTCCTGTTCGGTACCGAGTACTGGTCCGGACTCGTCGACTGGATTCGCGGCACCCTCGAGCGTGACGGCAAGATTTCCGAGGGCGACGTGAATCTGCTGCACGTCACCGACAGCGTGGAAGAAGCAGTACGAATCGTCCTCAACGCCGACAAGGGCGTCGACGAGGCCGCAGATCTGGGGAAAGAAGAAGAATGGTGACCGATTCCGACAAGAAGTACTCGATCTGCGTCTACTGCGCGTCCGGTCCGGTGGACGAATCGTTCCTGGCGTTGGCGTCAGAAGTGGGAACCGCGATCGGTCGACGCGGATGGCAGTTGGTCTCGGGCGGTGGCAACGTCTCGATGATGGGCGCTGTCGCCGAGTCGGCCCGCGCGGCGGGCGCCTGGACCGTCGGCGTCATTCCGAAGGCCCTGGTGCACAAGGAAGTAGCCGACGTCGATGCCGACGAGCTGATCGTCACGGACACCATGCGCGAGCGCAAGAAGCTGATGGAAGATCACGCCGACGCGTTCATCACGCTGCCGGGCGGAATCGGGACGCTGGAAGAGCTGTTCGAGACGTGGACCGCCGGCTACCTCGGAATGCACGAGAAACCAGTGGTGATGCTCGACCCCGTCGGGCACTTCACCGGCCTGCTCGAGTGGTTGAACAAGCTCGACGGGACCGGCTTCGTCGGGCGTCAGGCTTTGGACACTCTGTTGGTGCGGACGGACGTCGAGGCTGCGCTCGACGCGTGCGTCAGATCCTGATCAGACGCCTGCGTGAAACCCTGACCTGGAGCATGGCGGGCTTTATTACCGTGCAGTAAGGTGGCCGCAGACTGGGCGGCCGAATGGGCGCCGGATACGTGTTAGGGGAGCCATGAGTTCGGAAGCCCGTTCGACCGTCGGCCTGCTGGATCTGGCGGCAAAACTGCCGTCGATGATCACCGAGGTGCCGATCCTGGCGCGGGGGGCCGCCGGGCTCACCCGCAAGCCTTCGGCCAAGGAATCGATCGGGTTGATCTTCCAGAAGGCCGCGCACGCGCACCCGTCGCGCCCGTTCATCCGGTTCGAGGGCCACGCGACCAGTTACGCGGAGGCCAACGAACTGGTGAACCGCTACGCCGACGTCCTCCGCGGACGAGGAGTCGACCGCGGAGACGTCGTCGGAGTGCTGGCAAAGAACACCCCCGAAGCCCTGCTGATCGCGTTGGCCGCCGTCAAACTCGGCGCGGCTGCGGGCATGTTGAACTACAACCAGCGCGACGACGTTCTGGCACACAGCCTTACGCTGCTCGACGCGCGCGTCCTGGTGGTCGCCGACGAGTGCGAAGAGGCACTCGAATCCTTGCCGGCTGGGTTTGCCGGACCGAAGCAACTTCTCGTCAGTGAACTCGCGGATCTGGCGAAGACGGCTGATGCCGCCAACCCGGCGGTCACCGCCGAGGTGCTCGCGAAGGAGAAGGCGTTCTACATCTTCACCTCGGGTACCACGGGAATGCCCAAGGCCAGCTTGATGACTCACTTCCGTTGGCTGAAGTCGATGTCGGGCCTCGGGTTGATGGGCGTGCGCTTGCGCGGCTCGGACACTCTGTACTGCTGCCTGCCGCTATACCACAACAACGCGTTGACGGTCTCGTTGTCCTCGGTGCTCGCGTCCGGTGCGACAATCGCGATCGGTCGTCAGTTCTCCGCCTCGCGGTTCTGGGACGACATCGCACTCAACAAGGCGACCGCGTTCACCTACATCGGCGAACTCTGCCGCTATCTGCTCAACCAGCCGGTCAAGCCGACCGACGGCGACAATGCTGTTCGGCTGATGGTGGGTAACGGTCTGCGCCCGGAGATCTGGGCCGAATTCACCCAGCGCTTCGGCATTCCCCGCGTCGCCGAGTTCTACGGTGCGAGCGAATGCAACATCGCGTTCGTCAACGCACTCAACGTCGACAAGACCGCCGGGATCTGTCCGTTGCCGCACGCCGTCGTCGAGTTCGACGAGGACACCGGAAAAGCGTTGCGTGGAGCCGACGGTCGCCTTCGCAAGGTGTCCACGGGTCAGGTCGGGCTCCTGCTGTCGAAGGTCACCGACCGAGCGCCTTTCGACGGTTACACCGACGAAGCCGCGAGCAACAGCAAGCTGGTGCGCGGCGGATTCAAGGACGACGACACCTGGTTCGATACCGGAGACCTGGTGCGCAAGCAGGGATGGGGCCACGTCGCCTTCGTCGACCGTCTCGGCGACACCTTCCGTTGGAAGGGCGAGAACGTTGCCACCACGGAGGTCGAGGGCGCGCTGAGTTCGCACCCGGCCGTCGAGGAAGCAGTTGTCTACGGCGTCGAGATCCCGGGCACCGACGGTCGCGCGGGAATGGCGGCGGTCAAGCTGCGGGACGGGCAGAGCTTCGAGGGAAGCGAAGTTGCAGCTCACCTCTACGGCAAGCTTCCCAACTACGCGGTCCCGCTGTTCATCCGCATCGTCGACTCACTCGAACACACCAGCACTTTCAAGTCGCGCAAGGTGGAATTGCGCAACGAGGGTTACGACGTCGGCGCCGACACTCTGCACGTTCTCGAAGGCCGCGAGGGTGGTTATGTGGACTCGTACGACGAATACGTCGGAAAGGTCGCGGCAGGCTCGGTACCCAAGGGCTAGACCGAGTTCCGTCATGCCAGTATGAGTGGCATGTCTTCACTCTCCGGTTCTACCGCGCAGCCAGGTCCGGCGCCCACCCTGTGTGGGCGTCCGGTCGCGGTCGACCGTGCATTGGTGATGGCGATCGTCAACCGCACTCCCGATTCCTTCTACGACCAGGGCGCGACGTTCTCGGATTCGTCAGCGATGGCTGCCGTCGACAGGGCCGTCGACGAGGGCGCCGATCTGGTGGACATCGGGGGAGTGAAAGCCGGGCCAGGTGACCTCGTCGACGCCGACGAGGAGGTCAGGCGAGTCGTTCCGTTCGTCGCCGCGATCAGAGCCAAGTACCCCGAGCTGATCATCAGCGTCGACACCTGGCGGAGCGGCGTCGCGCGTTTGGCACGGGGCGAGGGCGCCGACCTGATCAACGACACGTGGGCGGGTGCGGATCCCGACCTCGTCCTGGTTGCCGCCGAGACTGGTGCCGGGATCGTCTGCTCGCACACGGGTGGCGCGGTTCCGCGCACCCGTCCGCACCGTGTCCGCTACGACGACGTCGTCGCAGATGTGGTCACCGAGGTCGTGTCGGCGGCAGAACGCGCCCTGGCACTCGGAGTGCCGCGTGACGCGATTCTGATCGATCCCACTCACGATTTCGGTAAGAACACCTTCCACGGGCTCGAGTTGTTGCGAAAAGTGGACGTTCTTGTAAACACCGGGTGGCCAGTGCTGATGGCGCTGAGCAATAAGGACTTCATCGGGGAGACTCTTGGTGTGGAGCTTTCCGAGAGGTTGGAGGGAACATTGGCAGCGACAGCAATGGCCGCGGCTGGCGGCGCCCGGGTGTTCCGTGTTCACGAGGTGGCGTCCACCCGTCGAGTAGTCGACATGGTGGCCGCGATCCAAGGACGCCGTGCCCCGGTACGTACGGTTCGAGGTCTGGCATGAGCATCACCGGTGCGGGCCCGACCCGCGTATGGGCAGAAGCCAACAGTTGGGACCATCCGAGTTGGACGGTCGCCGAACTCGAACGGGCGAAGGGTGGCCGAACCGTCTCGGTGGTGTTGCCCGCGCTCAACGAAGAGGACACCGTTGCTGCGGTGGTCGACACCATTCATCCGTTGCTCGGTGGTTTGGTCGACGAGCTGATCGTTCTCGATTCCGGTTCGACCGACCGTACCGCCGAGCGTGCTCGCGCGGCGGGGGCGACGGTGATCAGTCGTGAGAGCGCAGTCCCGTCCATCCCGCCGACCGCGGGCAAGGGTGAGGTGCTGTGGCGTTCGGTCGCCGCAACGACCGGCGATCTGATCGCATTCGTCGACTCCGATCTCATCAATCCCGATCCGGCGTTCGTGCCCAAACTGCTGGGGCCGCTGCTCACGGTGGACGGCATCCATCTGGTGAAGGGCTACTACCGCCGTCCGCTGCGCGTGAGCGGCACGGAGGACGCCAACGGCGGCGGACGAGTCACGGAATTGGTTGCGCGGCCCATGTTGGCTGCGCTGCGGCCCGAACTCACGTCGGTACTGCAACCATTGGGCGGTGAATACGCGGGCACCCGTGAGCTGCTGTCCGCTGTCCCGTTTGCGCCCGGCTACGGCGTCGAGATCGGCCTTCTGCTCGACACGTACGACACGTTGGGGCTGGCGGCGATCGGTCAGGTCAATCTCGGTGTGCGCAAGCATCGCAACCGGCCGCTCGCCGACCTCGGCGTGATGAGCCGGCAGATCATCGGAACGATGCTCCGGCGGTGCGGGATCGAGGATTCGGGTGCCGGGTTGACCCAATTCCTGGTCGACGGCGATTCTTTCGTGCCCGAGACCACTGAGGTTTCGCTACTCGATCGACCCCCGATGAATTCGATAGTGCGCACCGCGGGGGTCTGACCGCTCACACTCGGGTATGGGAGTATCGGTTCATGATGACGATCCTCCTGTACCTGATTGTCATGGCACTGGTCGGCGCGATGATCTTCCTCGCCGCCAGCGCTGTGTTCGGGCGCTCGGAAGAGCTGCCGCCGCTGCCTCCTGGCACGACGGCGACCGTACTCCCGGCAGAGGACGTCACCGGGGCGGATGTCGACGCTCTGCGTTTTCAGCAGGTGTTGCGTGGATACAAGGCGAGTGAAGTGGATTGGGCCCTGCATCGCCTCGGGTTGGAAATCGATTCTCTGCGTGCGCAACTGGGCCGTGACGAGAAGTCCGAGGTTCTGGTGAAGGCGGATGCTCCGGCCAAGGCCGAAGCAACGCAGGAGGCGCCTGAGACCGAATCCGAAGCGAAGGATTCCCAGGGCTGATGGCAGACGGACTGGTTCGGTGCGGCTGGGTGGTCGAGACGCCCGGTGACTCGCTGTACCGCGACTATCACGACGAGGAGTGGGGGCGTCCGCTGCACGGGCGCGACGAACTGTTCGAGCGGCTCGCCCTCGAAGCATTCCAATCGGGGCTTTCTTGGATCACGATTCTGCGCAAACGCGAGGCGTTCCGCGAAGCCTTCGACGGGTTCGATCCGGACAAGGTCGCAGCGTACGGAGTTGCGGATGTGGAGAGATTGCTCTCCGATGCCGCGATCGTCCGCAATCGCGCGAAGATCGAGGCGACGATTTCCAACGCCCGAGTGCTCGTGAATTCACCCGATCTGGACCTCGATTCGTTACTCTGGTCGTTCTCGCCGCCTCGACGCACCAGACGACTGACATCAATTGCAGAGGTTCCGGCGGTCACTCCCGAGTCGACTGCCATGGCTAAGGAACTCAAGCGACGCGGGTTCAAGTTTGTGGGTCCTACCACGGCTTATGCGCTCATGCAGGCTACCGGAATGGTCGACGATCACGTGGCTGATTGCTGGGTTCCGGCGCAGGTGTGACGGTCGACTGAACACCCCTAAATGTGACTCAGATTCCCGGTTCCTGCATCCATAGGGAACAATGGAGGGTACGAGCCTCGCTGATTGTTGGCGGGGCGCACCGTTAGTCGAGGCGCAGAGCAATGCAGCGCAGATCTGGAGGGAGCAGAGGATGGCGGCCATGAAGCCCCGGACCGGGGACGGTCCCCTCGAAGCAACCAAAGAGGGACGAGGAATCGTCATGCGGGTTCCACTCGAGGGTGGCGGACGCCTCGTCGTCGAGCTGACCCCGGATGAAGCTGCAGCGCTCGGTGTGGAACTCACGAACGTCACCAGCTAGTCGGGTCCAGGTTGTAGCAGTACGAACAACAGCACGTGATTGCACGCAGGCTCCGTATCCGTTTCGGTACGGGGCCTGAAGTGTGCGCACCGCCGGTAGCCGAAAGGACGGATCAATGCTTGCCGCCGTGGTCGATCTACTGTCCTGCCCGCAGTGCGCCGCAGAGCTGGAATTGGTGGACGGCGCCGCCGAGTGCGATCGCGGACATCGATTCGACGTCGCTCGCCAGGGTTACGTGAGCCTGATCAGTGGCGGTGCCACGAAGTTCACCGGCGACAGTGCCGAGATGATCGCCGCGCGTGCACGACTTCTCGGCGCCGGCCACTTCGGCCCGCTGATGGATGCCGTTTCCCGGGCCTGCGCGACGACGGCAGGGGCGGATCCTGCGCGGATCGTCGAAATCGGTGCAGGCACAGGACAATACCTCGCACACGTCGTGGATTCGCTGCCTGATTCTCGGGCAATAGCCTTGGACGTGTCCAAGTTCGCGGCACGGCGAGCGGCGAAGATCCACGAAAGGATCGGCTCGATCGTCGCGGACGTCTGGCAACCACTTCCGATTCGAGACGGAGTGCTCTCCCACGTGCTCTGTGTGTTCGCTCCACGCAACGGTCCGCAGTCCCATCGAGTTCTCGCCGATGACGGCGTTCTGGTGGTCCTGACGCCCACCGACAGGCATCTGCGCGAGCTGATCGACATTCTCGAGATGGTCAAGGTCGACGATCGCAAGGTGGAACGTCTCGAATCGTCGATGGCCGGCTTGTTCGAGCGCGTGAGCAGCGACGAGGTCGAGTTCACGATGTCACTCTCACACCAGGACGTCCTCGACTTGGTGGGGATGGGACCGTCGGCGAGGCACCTGACGCCCGCCGATCTGGCTGCCGCCGTGGCGAAGCTGCCGCAGCCGAGCACCGTCACTGCGTCGGCGACGGTCTCGACCTATCGCAAGATCTGACGCGGATCAGCGTCTCGTGACGGCGTCCGCGTAGACCTCGAGCGTCTGCTTGGCGATTTCGGCCCAGGAGAACTCGTCGATAGCACGGATTCTGCCCGCACGACCCATCGCGTCGGCGCCTTCTCGGTCGGCGACAACGGCATTGACGGTGGCAGCGAGTGATTCCTCGAATGCGTTCGGCTCGTAGGCGTTGTAGTGCACGAGTCGTCCGGTGACGCCGTCGGCGACCACCTCGGGGATACCGCCGACATCGGAAGCGACCACGGCGGTCTCACACGCCATGGCTTCGAGATTGACGATTCCGAGGGGCTCGTACACCGAAGGGCAGACGAATACCGTTGCTGCCGAGAGTATTTCCCTGATCTGCTCGGTCGGGAGCATCTCGCGTACCCAGTAGACATTGCCCCGATGTCCGGCGAGTTCGGCCACTGCCTTCTCCGTTTCGGCGGCGATCTCCGGCGTATCGGGAGCGCCGGCGCACAGCACGAGCTGAATCTCCGGGTCGAAGTGGTGTGCTGCCGCGACGAGATGCCCGACGCCCTTCTGCCTCGTGATCCGTCCGACAAAGGCCACGATGGGTTTTGCGGGGTCGACGCCGATCGACGCGAGTGCGGACGGCGCTCCCGGCGCAGATCCCCCGGGATGCCATACCTCGGTGTCGATTCCGTTGCGCACTACGTGAACGCGACTCGGATCGACGGCGGGGTACGCGTCGAGGACGTCGAGTCGCATACCTGAACTGACGGCGATGATCGCGTCTGCGTGCTCGACGGCGTTGCGTTCGGACCACGACGAGATCCGATAGCCGCCGCCTAGCTGTTCGGCCTTCCACGGGCGTCTGGGCTCGAGTGAGTGCGCGGTGAGGATGTGCGGCACGTCGTAGAGAGCCGACGCGAGATGCCCGGCCAGTCCGGTGTACCAGGTGTGGGAGTGGACGATGTCGACACCGGCCGCGGCGTCCGCCATCCGCAGCTCGGTGGAGAGCGTCGTCAAGGCTGGGTTGGATCCGGCGAGAGCGGGGTCGGGAGAGTGGACGATCGCGCCTTCGCGCGGGGCGCCCATGCAGTGCACGTCGACTTCGCACAACCGCTTCATCTGAGCGACGAGCTCGGTTACGTGTACTCCTGCGCCGCCGTAGATCTCCGGCGGGTATTCCTTGGTCATCATTGCGACTCGCACGCGCTAAACCTAACCGCCCGTGGTCGATCCGGCTACCGATCGCGTCATCCCCGACCGTTCGGAGGGGGACACGATCGGACCTCTCGGACTGCTTCGCTAGCGGGAGTTCACCAGTGCGGATAGGTTAGCGGTGTGAGAAGCCAGCCGCATGTGCTTGGAATCGTGCTCGCCGGGGGCGAGGGCAAACGCTTGTATCCGCTGACCGCGGACAGAGCGAAGCCCGCAGTGCCCTTCGGAGGTGCATATCGACTTATCGACTTCGTGTTGAGCAACCTTGTCAACGCGGGATATCTGCGTATTTGTGTGTTGACGCAATACAAGTCACATTCACTCGACCGTCACATTTCGCAGACGTGGCGATTGTCCGGGTTCGCGGGTGAGTACATCACTCCGGTCCCGGCCCAGCAGCGGCTCGGGCCGCGCTGGTACACCGGCAGCGCCGACGCAATCCTGCAGTCGCTCAATCTCGTTTACGACGAGGACCCCGAGTACATCGTGGTTTTCGGTGCCGACCACGTGTACCGGATGGATCCGGAACAGATGGTGCAGCACCACATCGAATCCGGGGCAGGCGTGACGGTCGCGGGTATTCGTGTACCGCGAAGTGAGGCTTTCGCTTTCGGCTGCATCGACAGTGACGAGTCCGGACGCATCACGCAGTTCCTGGAAAAGCCCGCCCATCCTCCCGGCACACCGGACGACCCAAATTCCACGTTCGCGTCCATGGGTAACTATGTGTTCACCACCAAGGTGCTCGTGGACGCCATCCGCGCTGATTCCGAGAACTCCGATTCCGACCACGACATGGGCGGAGACATCATTCCCGCCTTGGTCGCGGCGGGTGAGGCGTCGGTCTACGACTTCAAGGACAACGTCGTTCCCGGCGCTACCGATCGAGACCGCGGTTACTGGCGTGACGTCGGTACCCTGGACGCCTTCTACGACGCTCACATGGACCTCGTGTCGGTGCACCCGATTTTCAATCTCTACAACCGTCGCTGGCCCATCCGCGGCGCCACCGAGAATCTCGCGCCCGCCAAGTTCGTGAAGGGCGGACTCGCTCAGGAATCAGTGGTCGGTGCGGGGTCGATCCTGTCCGCGGCGACCGTGCGCAATTCGGTACTCAGTTCCAACGTGATGATCGAGGACGGTGCGACCGTCGAGGGCAGCGTGCTGATGCCGGGTGTGCGCATCGGCAAGGGCGCCGTCGTGCGGCGCGCGATCCTCGACAAGAACGTCGTGGTCGGTGACGGCGAAATCATCGGCGTCGATCTCGAACGTGACCGCGAACGATTTGCCGTCAGTCAGGGTGGCGTCGTCGCCATCGGTAAGGGCGTCTGGATCTAGAGCTTGCTCGCGCAGAGGAGGCCGTCGCCGAGGGGGAGGAGGACTCGAATGAGTCGCTCGTCCTCGGTCACGGCCTTTGCTGCTTCTCGGACCGCAACCGTTGTCGCGTCGCGAGCGGAGCTGTCGGCAACGCGGCCGTCGGCCAGGGCGTTGTGCAGAACGATGACACCGCCGGAGCGCAGCAGGCGGACACCTTCGCGGACGTAGTGGGGGTGGTCGATCGCGGCGCAGTCGACGAACACCAGGTCGTAGCCGCCGTCTGCGAGCCGGGGAAGTACGTCGAGAGCCCGTCCGTTGATCAGGCGAGTGCGTGCCGGAGCGATTCCGCTTTCGCGGAAGGTCAGCTTGGCCGCCCGCTGGTGTTCGGGTTCACTGTCGATCGTGGTGAGGACGCCGTCGTCGCGCATTCCGTGCAGAAGCCACAGGCTGCTCACGCCGGCTCCGGTACCCACCTCGACGGCCGTCTTCGCGTCGAGCATCCTCGCGAACATCGCGAGCGTCGCACCGACGGCGGGCGTCACCGGATGGGCTCCGAGATCCAGCGCTCGATCTCGCGCCGCGGTCAAAATCTCGTCCTCGGAAACTACGTCCTCGACGTGGCGGAGTATCTGTTCGGCGTGGGTCACGCTCATGAGGTTATCGGGCGGTTCGGATTGTCGCTGCAAGGCGCGCAGTCACCAGGATTCTCAGGAATCCCTCAGGCTCCTCATATGGCGTGCACACCGCGATGAGAAAAGGTGTATACATCGCCGGATCGAAGATCGCACGGCGGTATCGATTTTTACCAAGTTGGTCTTTCGCAGCTCGGTGATCGGGAACAAATCACAGCAACGGCTGGTTCTCCCGAATATCGCGCACTACGTGATTCGGACAACGCGGTGATCGAACTACGCGATCCCGAGCAGGAGGATCAACTTATTTACCAGGTCAACGACGAGCCTCGCCCTCGAGAGTCGGAAGTTTTGACGACGGAATCGGCTGTGGATTCCGAATTGATCGGCACTGCTGTGTTCGATGCAACTGGTGAGAAGTCCTCCATGCCGTCTTGGGACGAACTCGTGCGTCAGCACGGTGACCGGGTGTACCGCCTGGCCTACCGGTTGTCAGGCGATGCCCAGGACGCCGAGGACTTGACGCAGGACACATTCATTCGGGTGTTCCGCTCGCTCTCCGATTATCAGCCCGGAACTTTCGAGGGCTGGCTGCACCGCATCACCACAAACCTGTTCCTCGACATGGTTCGCCGACGCAACCGCATCCGTATGGAAGCGCTGCCCGAGGACTACGACCGCGTTCCCTCACCCGGTCCGGACCCCGAGCAGATCTACCACGACGCGCGCCTCGACGCAGGTCTGCAGGCCGCACTCGACTCACTCGCACCTGAATTTCGCGCCGCTGTTGTGCTCTGTGACATCGAAGGTCTGTCGTACGAGGAAATCGGTGCCACACTGGGAGTGAAGCTCGGAACGGTTCGTAGCCGTATCCATCGTGGGCGACAGGCGATTCGTGATCATCTGGCAGCGCAGCGCGCAGCCGAATCCGAACTCGTCGGTTTCTGACGGTCGGGTTCGAGCTACAGAGCGGGACGTGGTCAATCACCTGGAGGGACGAATGACGGAGGCGCGGGCACATCGCCAGTTCGGTTCGACCGAACATCTGGCCAGCGAGGCAATCGCTGCCTACGTCGACGGAGAACTCCGAATGCAGGCCTACTTGCGGGCCTCGCATCACATCTCGATCTGCGCCGAGTGCGCTGCGGCCGTCGATGCTCAGCAGCAGGCACGTGGTGCGCTGCGTCGAAGCGGCGAGATGACGATGCCGTTGTCCCTGGTTGGACTTCTCAGTCAGATTCCCTCGTGCAACAGTCCGACCACCGGACCCAATTCGGAAAATGCCGACGGTTCCGTCGGCAATCAGCCCGCAGGCTTTTCCACCATCAGCAAGCGGTTGTCCCGTCGCTGGCGCAAATGACGCCGCGCGCGCTGGCGCAAATGACGCCGCGCGCCAGCTTCCCGGCACGGATCAGTGATACTGGACAACGTGACTGACGGAAAGAGGGGGCACTCCGGAGTGAGCGCGGATTCTTCGGCAAGCGGTTCTGCGGATCGACCGGCAGATGCGCCGGTGCTCGACCCCCGGCCGGTGTACCGACCTCAGATCGATCCGGCCTCGCGCCAGGTGTTCGGTCGGCCGAGTGGAGTCGAGGGCTCGTTCACTCCGATTGCCACGCGATCGACCCCGTCTTCCGATGTCGTGATCGGGAATCCGGACCCGGTTCTGGCCGAAGCGTTCGGTCGACCCGCTGACGCCACCGAGTCGATCGGTCGCGATCCCGAGGCGTCTGCGAACAACACACCCGACGAAGAACCCTCGCGTGATCCGTGGCGCGATCCTGAATCCGAGGTCTCGCTGGGCAAGCCTGCAGAGTCCGAGGCGCCGGTGCGGTTGCCTCCCGCCCAGAAGCTCGACGTGCGTGAGCTGTTGTTCGGTCGCAAGGTCGCCCCCTCCGCACTGGCCGCGCTTGCGGGCATGGCACTTGTCATCGCTCTTGTCGGTGGCTTGCTCGCCACTGTCATCACCGCCGACCGCAGTTCACTCACCAGCTCACGTGTCACGCTGGTTCAATCCGGCGGCGGGGAACAGCCGGAGTCGCAGGTGGCGAAGGTCGCCGACGCAGTGTTGCCTTCCGTGGTGTCGATTCAGGTCGCCGTCGGTGACCAGGGCAGTACGGGTTCCGGTGTGGTCATCGACGGCGCCGGATACATCGTCACCAACAACCACGTGATCTCCTCGGCCGTACCGCCTGCTCAGGACGCGAAGATCCAGGTGATCTTCTCCGACGGAACCAAGACCGACGCCCAGATCGTCGGACGTGACGTCAAGACAGACCTCGCGGTGCTCAAGGTGTCGGCCAACAATCTGACGGTCGCTCAGCTCGGAAAATCCGAGGATGTTCAGGTCGGCGACGACGTCGTCGCCGTCGGCTCACCGCTCGGATTGAGCAAGACCGTCACCCGCGGGATCGTCAGTGCGCTGAACCGGCCTCTGCGTTTGTCGGGTGAAGGCACCGACACCAACGCCGTCATCGACGCCGTCCAGACCGATGCGGCGATCAACCACGGCAACTCGGGTGGTGCACTCGTCGACGACGAAGCCCGCGTCATCGGTATCAACACGGCCATGCTCAGCGAGTCCGGTGGTTCGGTCGGGCTCGGCTTCGCGATTCCGATCGATACGGTCACCGAGGTGGCGCAGACCATCATTCGAGACGGCAAGGTTCATCACCCCGACATCGGCGTGAATGCCCGCACCGCGGTCAACGACGCGACCAGCGGTGCTGCGGTGGCCAACGTCCGCGACGGCAGCCCAGCTCAACGTGCGGGAATCGTCGAGGGTGACGTCATCGTCAAGGTCGGTGACCGACCGGTGACGAGTGCCGACGAACTGGTGGTTGCGGTCAACGCGACGACCGTCGATCAGCCGGTCAACGTCCAGTTGATCCGCGACGGACGGCAGGTCGACATTTCGGTCACGCCGGTGTCCGACTGATCGGACCCTGCGATCTTCCTGTGAGGTTGATCCGGACATGCGCGCACCGAGCGAGCACACAGTAGGCTGACCCTGTGTTTGGCAACATCGGTTGGGGCGAGTTCATGATCCTCCTCGTAGCGGCTCTGGTCATCTTGGGACCTGAGCGGCTTCCTGGTGCGGTCTCCTGGGTCACGAAGTCCCTGAGGCAGGTGCGCGAATATGCTTCGGGCGCTTCCAATCAGCTCAAGGAAGAACTGGGCACCGATTTCGAGGATCTGCGTAAACCACTCGCAGATCTGAACAAGCTGCGCGGAATGACGCCGCGCGCCGTGATCACCCAGCACCTCCTCGACGGCGACGACTCTATCTTCACGGGCAACTTCGACAAGAAGCCGCAGAGCGGAGTGCAGGAGCCGAAGACGCTGTCGAAGGACAAGCCACTCACCGCGGGCGAACGCCCTCCTGTGGACTTCGACGCAACCTAGATTCGACATACGAAAGGGCGCCTGTCACCGATCGGTGACAGGCGCCCTTTCGTATGAGGGGGGTTCTACAGGTTGCGAACCGTATTGATACCGAGCGACATTCCGGCGAGCCCGCGCTGACGGACGGCCAACTTGTCGGCGATGTCCTTGAGCGCGATGGCAGCGGGTGAATCGGGAGCGCTGAGGACGATCGGCGTCCCGGCGTCGCCTGCCTCGCGGACGGATGGGTCCAGCGGAATCTGTCCGAGAAGCGGAACCTTGGCGCCGACGGCCTTCGTGAGGCGATCGGAGACGGTCTGCCCGCCGCCTTCGCCGAAGACGTCCATGCGGGTGCCGTCGGGAAGTTCGAGCCACGACATGTTCTCGACGACGCCGGCGACGCGCTGGCGGGTCTGCAGGGCGATGGCGCCCGCTCGCTCGGCGACCTCGGCAGCGGCCTGCTGCGGTGTGGTGACGACCAGGATCTCGGCGCTCGGGATGAGCTGAGCCACCGAGATGGCGATGTCACCGGTGCCTGGCGGCAGATCGAGAAGCAGCACGTCCAGATCGCCCCAGAACACGTCGGCGAGGAACTGCTGGAGCGCGCGGTGAAGCATCGGTCCGCGCCAGACGACAGGAGTGTTGCCCTGGGTGAACTGCGCGATGGAGATCATCTTCACGTCGTGTGCAACCGGCGGCATGATCATGCGCTCGACCTGAGTGGGCTTGGCGTCGGTGCCGAGCATGCGGGGGATCGAGTGACCGTAGATATCCGCGTCGAGTACGCCGACAGACAGCCCGCGCGCGGCCATTGCTGCCGCGAGATTGACTGTCACACTGGACTTTCCGACGCCACCCTTGCCGGAGGCTACGGCGTAGACGCGGGTGAGTGAACCCGGCTGGGCGAACGGGATGACGGGTTCGGCGGAATCGCCGCGAAGCGACTTGCGGAGCTCGGTCCGCTGGGCGTCGTCCATGACGTCGAGTTCGACGCGGATCGCACCGACCCCGGCGACGTCGGCGACGGCCTTGGTGACGCGTTCGGTGATCTCGGTGCGCATCGGGCAACCGGCGGTCGTGAGATAGATGCCGATGTCGACGCTGTTGTCACTGGAGAGGGAGATCCCCTTGACCATCCCCAGCTCGGTGATGGGTTTGCGGATCTCTGGGTCCAGAACTCGCGCGAGCGCGGAGCGAACGTCGGACTCGGTCAGTGCAGACATGACTCCATGGTAAGTCCAGGTAGGTCAGTGGATGCGCGGCAGGTCCGATGCGGCGGGCACGATGCCGGTGGAGTACCCGAGCGACCAGGCCAGAACGTTGGCAACGTAGGCGGCCGAGTTGTTGTAGCGGTGGATCGCGGAGGCAACCTGGGTTACGTCCTGCATGTTGAGTCCGCCGTCGCACAGGTACTTGCCGGTGGTCAGTGCGGAGTCGAAAAGGTTCTGGGGGTCGGCGATTCCGTCACCGTTGCCGTCGCCGGCGTACTGGTTCCAGGTGGACGGGATGAACTGCATCGGGCCGACTGCGCGGTCGTAGACGGTGTCGCCGTCGAGGGCGCCGCCGTCGGTGTCCATGATGACGGCCTGGCCGGGAAGGCTGCCGTTGAGTGGCAGGCCGATCACGGGCTTGTAGAGGTTGCCGTTCGCGTCGGCGTCCTTGCCGTCGTTGGCGTGGCCGGATTCGACGCGGCCGATACCGGCGAGGAGTGTCCAGTGCATGTTGCAGTTGGGCTTTTCGACGGCGAGGATCCGCTCGGCGTTCTGGTATGCGGCGACGCTCACGCTCGGGATTCCGAGTGCACCCTCGGCCATGGAGGCTGGGAGCGGGGGAGTCGCCTGCACGGGAGCCAACGGCGCGGGTTCCGGCGCGGGGGCGGGAGCGGGCTCGGCGATTGCTTCGACGGCGGGCAGAATCTGCGCTTGCGGTTCCTGCGTGGCTTGCGCGGCAGTGTCCACCGTTTCGGCGGAGCTGGTGTTGAAGAACGGAACCTTGGGAGCGGCGCCGGCCGTGTTGGCTGCGGTGACGAGTCCGATAGGGATGAGTCCGGTGAGCGCGATGACCGAATTTCGACGGATGTGCGAATCTGTCTTCTTGCTGTGCCGACCCACTGTGTATGCCTCCTGAACCTCCGCGAGGAGGTTTTCCGTTCAACTGACGGAGTCGAGGCTACCTGATTTGTTGCGCTTCCGTTATTCAACCGTGATCTGGAAGGGCAGTTTGGGGCATATGCACTGTTCTTTCGTGATTTTTTGGTTACAGAGCGGGCATGCCGGGAAGGCCCGGGAAGAACGGCGCGAATGCCGGAGCCGGGGCCGGTTCCGGTGCGGGGGCCGGTGCGGGTGACGGAGCGGGCTCAGGCGACGGGGCAGCCGGCGGCGAAGATTCCGCGGGCGCTGCGTCGGTGGTGGCGGGTGCCGTGGCGGCTACTGCCATTCCTGGGACCGTGCACGGCAGAAGGATGCCGTCCTGCAAGGCGTCGAGTGCTGCTGGATCCGGAAGGATCACGCACATGTCGTCGGGCCAGCGCCATCCCTCAGCCGTCAGAATCGGCCAGACGAGACCCCGTGAGGTGAGGACGGGGAGCGGGATGATCGGACCGGGAGCCGCGTTCCGGGCGGCGTTGGGTCCCGGAGTGGGGCTGGTCGGCGTTACTCCCGGCGGGATCAGTGCCTGGATCTCGGGTGAGAGCGCGGGCATGTCGGGCAGGCCTGGGAAGAGAGGGGGGGTGGTGGTCGGAGTCGACGCAGATTCCTTGTCGCCTGCCGCCGGGTCGGTAGCTGCAGCAGCGGCGAGAACGGCCGAAGCGGCGGAGTCTGCCGAGGCGGCGGCGTTGATCGCCGAGCTGCCGGTGTTGATGCCGGTGGTGTACGGGAGCTGGCCGGAAGGAATGACACCGTTCTTGTATGCCGTCGACCACATGATCACGTTTGCCGCGTAGGCGGCCGAGTTGTTGTACCGCAGAACAGCTTTGGTCTCCTGGGCGACATCGCGCAGGTTGAGGCCGCCGCTGCAGAGGTACTTCGCTGCCGAGAGCGCCGCATCGAAGACGTTGTTGGGGTCCTTGATTCCGTCCCCGTTGCCGTCGCTGGCATAACCGGCCCAGGTGGCCGGAATGAACTGCATCGGCCCGACAGCGCGGTCGTGGGTCGGGTCTCCGTCGATCGCGCCCTTGTCGGTGTCCCGAATGACTTCGTTGCCTGCCAGCCGTCCGTCGAGGACAGGGCCGAGGATCGGGGTGACCGTCGTACCCACCGACGTCGTCTTGCCGCCGTTGGCGTGACCGGATTCGATGCGTCCGATGCCGGCCAGGAGATGCCAAGGGATGCCGCAGCCCGGCGCCTCGGTCATCATCACCAGTTCGGCGGATCGGTACGCGTTCAGAACGATCTCGGGGATGCCCAGAGAAGTGAGGACGACGGCCGCAGCGTTGGGCGCTGCCGGAGCGCCGGCGACCGTATCGCTGGGTGGGGCCGATCGTTGCGTTCGGACGGTGCGGGGCGTCGGGAGGAAGTCGACAGAGTCCGGCTGCGCAACGGAGGCGGAGCCTGCGAGGGCGATGGGGACCTGCGACCCGCCGGATGGTGCGCTTCCGGCCGTGAGGGCTGCTGGACCTGTTACGACAAGCAGTCCCCCCACCAGTGTGGATGCTGCAATCATTCCGCGTACTCGCACGATTCCCCTTTGCTGGTGCTCCCGCCTCGGAGTACCCACCGTGATAATCCATCCTGCTGTGACTTACGTTACATATCGGTCACGGTGCGTGCAGCAAAACTCAGCGAACGCTCAGCTAGTTGTGACTTTGTTTCGCAGTATTCGAGTCACGGTGCTTCTTCTTCGGGGTCGGTTCGCCGTCGGCGGCAAGGATCGACTTGATCTCCTCGAGCTCCCGCCGCAGGTAGTCGCGGGTGGCGACCTCGCCGACGGCGATGCGCAGCGCCGCGAGTTCGCGAGCGAGGAATTCAGTGTCCGCTTTGGTTTGCTCGGCGCGTGAGCGGTCCTCCTCGAGCGAGACCCGGTCGCGATTCTCCTGACGATTCTGGGCCAGGAGGATCAGCGGCGCCGCGTAGGCAGCCTGGGTGGAGAAGGCGAGGTTGAGCAGGATGAACGGATACGGGTCCCACTGCAGAGCCACCGCGAACACGTTGATCAGGATCCAGACGATCACGATGATCGTCTGGATCGCGAGATAACGCCCGGTACCGAGGAAGCGGGCGATGCGTTCACTGACGCGTCCGACAGCTTCGACGTCGAAATCGAGATTGAACCGGCGGCTTCCGCGAGGCGTTTCCAGTCGTTGCCGTGCGGTCGTGCTCGACGCCCGTTCGCTCATCGGAGTAGTTCCTCGTCGTCGGAGTAATCCTCACGCCAGTCTTCCGGCAGGAGGTGATCGAGCACGTCGTCGACTGTCACGGCCCCGATCAGGTGGTTCTCGTCGTCCACGACCGGCCCGCACACCAAGTTGTAGGTCGCGAAGTATCGGGTGACCGACGCCAGCGAGTCGTCCGGCGCCAACCGGGGCATGTCGGTGTCGAGTATTCCGCCCACCAGGCTGGCGGGAGGCTCGCGGAGAAGCTTCTGCAAGTGGACGCAGCCGAGATACCGCCCGGTCGGAGTCGCCGTCGGCGGACGTACGACGAAGACCATGCTCGACAGCGCCGGGGTCACGTCGTAGTTGCGGGCGCGGGCAAGGGCCTCGGCGACGGTCGTCGAGGCCGTCAGTACCACCGGTTCGGGCGTCATCAGACCACCGGCAGTGTCCGGGGAGTGCTCGAGCAGGCGTCGAACAGGTTCGGAATCCTGCGGGTCCATCAACTGCAACAGTGATTCGGCTTCGGTCTCGGGCAGCTCGCCCAACAGGTCGGCGGCGTCGTCGGGATCCATCGCTTCGAGTAGATCGGCGGCACGTTCGACTTCCAGGTGCATCAGCAGATCGGTCTGGTCGTCCGCCGGCAGTTCCTGCACGACGTCGGCGAGGCGTTCGTCGTCGAGCGCCACGGCCAGTTCGTGGCGGCGCTTCTCCGGCAGTTCGCGCATGGCGTTGGCCACATCGGCGGGTCGCATCCCTTCGTACTGCAGAAGGAGGTGAGCTACGCCCTGGCCGGGGAGCGAGAGATCGCTCTGGGTGAGGCCGGCGACGTGCTGCCAGTCGACGATGTGAATCGCCGCGCGTCGACCGAGGCGTCCGCGATGGCCGCGAACGGCGACCTTCGAGACGACCCAGTCTCGCGTTCGCGTCGATTCGATCCCGAGGTCGACGACTATCGTGTCGACGCCGTGAAGCTCCTCGAGTTCCGGGTCGTCCACGCGCACATGCGAATCGAGTACCTGCGCCAGCGCGAGTACTTCACCCGGCCGCTGGTTGAAGCGCCGCAAACTGACGTTGCCCGTGGTCAGGGTGACCGCACTCGGCTCGATGGCTGTCACGCGGAGCATCGGAACGAAAATGCGTTTGCGCGTGAACATTTCGATCACCAGACCGAGAACCCGCGGTTGCTGGCGTCCGATACGGACCGTGATGACGACGTCGCGCACACGACCGATCGATTCGCCGTCCGGGCCGAGTACAACCAGGCCGGCAAGCCTGGCTGCAAATACCTTGCCTGCTGCTGCCATGATTGCAAGGCTAATTCGTCCAGCGTCAAAATCTGCAACGGCGCCACCGAAAATCGAGAAGGGCAGTCCGCAATGACTTCACGCAACCGTTCCCGTCGATCGGTATTGGCAGTTCCCGGCAGCAGTCGGAAGATGATCGACAAGGCGAAGGGATTGCCCGCCGACGAGATCTTCCTCGACCTCGAAGACGCGGTGGCGCCGTTGGCGAAGCAGGCGGCACGAGAGTCGATCGGCGACGCGCTGGCCGAGGACGGGTGGGGCAAACAGGTCAAGGTCGTCCGGGTCAACGACTGGACCACCGAATGGACGTATGCCGACGTAGTGGAGGTGGTCGGCCGCGCCGGAGCGCATCTGGACGCCATTCTGCTGCCCAAGGTTCCCGACGCGAGTCACGTCCAGGCACTCGATTTGTTGTTGACGCAGGTCGAGAAGGCCAACGGTCTCGAGGTCGGCAAGATCGGAATCGAGCCGCAGATCGAGAACGCGATCGGCTTGACCAACATCGACGCGATCGCCACCGCGAGTCCCCGCGTCGAGGCACTCGTGTTCGGCCCGGCCGACTTCATGGCGAGCTTGAACATGCGAACTCTGGTCGTCGGTGAGCAACCGGACGGCTACGACCGCGGTGACGCGTATCACCACATCTTGATGACCATCTTGATGGCCGCACGTGCACACGGCGTCCAGGCGATCGACGGTCCGTACCTCCAGATTCGCGACGTCGAGGCTTTCACTCGGTCGGCGGCGCGGACGGCAGCGCTCGGCTTCGACGGCAAGTGGGTTCTGCATCCCACGCAGATCGAGGCGGCCAACGAGGTGTTCAGTCCGCGCCAATCCGATTACGACCGTGCAGAACTCATCTTGGACGCGTACGCGTTCCACACCTCGGCCGCCGGAGGAGGGCGGGGCGCCGTCATGCTCGGCGACGAGATGATCGACGAGGCGAGTCGCAAGATGGCACTGGTGATTTCGGCCAAGGGCCGCGCAGCGGGGATGACGCGCACGTCGGAATTCACGCCGCCCGAACACGCCTGACGCTCGCATAGCCGAACGAATCAGGTCTGTAAAGGGCACAATAGGGGTAGATGTACTTGCGTCGTCCGCGTGGATGACGTGCCCGAAAAGAGGAGCGCAGCCAGCCATGTCCAATCCGCTCGGTCAATCGTCGAATGGGTCGCGCCGTGGAGCGTTGCCGACACCGCCTTCGGGATGGCCCATCGGGTCGTACCCCACCTACGCCGAGGCGCAGCGCGCAGTCGATTACCTCTCCGATCAAGAATTCCCGGTTCAGGACGTCACGATCGTCGGCGTGAACCTGATGCAGGTCGAGCGAGTTCTCGGCCGGTTGACGTGGGCCAAGGTGATCGGTGGTGGCATCGTCTCCGGTGCCTGGCTGGGTGTCTTCTTCGGCCTGGTGCTCGGAATCGTCACCGGCGGGTTCCTCGCTCCGCTGATCGCGGGCATCGTGGGCGGCATCATCTTCGGTGTCATCTCCACGACCATCCCGTACGCCGCGACGCGTGGGCAGCGGGACTTCGCCTCGACGATGCAGTTGGTCGCCGGACGTTACGACGTACTGTGTGAGCCCAAGACGGCGGAGTCGGCGCGCGACCTGCTCGCCAAGCTCGCCATCTGACATTCTCGCTCGGGCTGCCAACTTGTGTGATCTCGGTTACTTTATGTACACGCGGGCGAGGTAGTACTCGCTTCCCGTGACCGTTTGCCGGACAAGGAAATAGGTCCCTTCTCCGGGAAAAGTGCCGATGTGTGGTGCGTCGGCCAGCCGAATCGACTGTGCCGTCTCGCCGCCCGAGGAGGACGGCTGTGCAGAACAAGAGATTGCAGGCGGGGCAGAAGAAGAAATTGAGGGTGGGGCTGCTCGGCGCGGCGACATTGTTGTTGGCGCCCTTGCTCAGTGCGTGTGGATCAGACAATGACGACGGCGTGGTGCTGTCCTTCTACACCGCCGCCGACGGCGCCGAGCAGTATGCGGAGGCCGCCGCCAATTGTTCGGCGGCGTCGAACGGCGCGTACCGGGTCGAGCAGAAAACGCTGCCCAAGGGTGCCGACGACCAGCGACTTCAGTTGGCTCGGCGTCTGACCGGTAATGACAAGTCGCTCGATCTGATGACGCTCGACGTGGTGTGGACTGCCGAATTCGCCGAAGCCGGATGGGCATTGCCGCTTCCTGACGACGTGGCGGCCGAGGTCAGCAACGGGACTCTCGAGGGTCCGCTGGAGTCGGCGAAGTGGCAGGACCAACTCTATGCGGCGCCATTGAACACCAACACCCAATTGCTCTGGTATCGAAAGGATTTGATGCCGGACGGGCAACCACCCCAAACCTGGGATCAGATGATCGACGTCTCCGAAGGCCTGGCCGCGGAGGGGCGCCCCAGCTGGATCGGTGTGCAGGGCAAGCAATACGAAGGATTGATGGTCTGGTTCAACACCCTTCTCGCCAGTGCCGGCGGATCGGTGGTGGGGCCGGACGGAACAACCGTGACGGTGGCCGACGGTGATGCTGCCCAGCAGGCGCTGACCGTCATGAAGCGCGTCGCTACCGCGAAGGGTGCGGATCCCTCGATCTCGCAGGGGGATGAAGCGTCGTCGCGATTGGGTATGGAGAGCGGCAAATCTGCCTTCCAGGTCAACTGGCCGTTCGTGCTGCCCGGCATCATGGAGAACGCCGAGAAGGGCGATCTGGCGTACATCGACGACAAGGGCAACGTCACCAGTGAGAACACCGGAAACACGGTGCTCACGGTGAACGGAGAACGGAATTTCCTTGCCGCTCCGTATCCCTCGGTGATCGAGGGTAAGCCGGCCGAGGTCACGATCGGTGGCTTCAACGTAGCGGTGGCCAAGACCAGCCAGCATCCGGACCTCGCGTTCGAGGCGCTCACCTGTCTGCGTAACGAGGAGAATCAGCGCAACAACGCGGTAGCCGGTGGCGTTCCGCCGACTCTCGAGAGCCTGTACGACGACCCGGCGTTCCAGGAGGCGTACCCGGCGTGGCGTGAGGTTCGCGACAGCCTGGACACCGCTTCGGTTCGTCCGGTTTCTCCTGCCTATCAGAGTATTTCGACGCTCATCACTGCCACGCTGAACCCTGTAGGAAACATCGATCCGGAATCGACCGTGAACGATCTTGCCGAGCAGGTACGCAAGGCAGTCAATTCCGAGGGGCTGATTCCGTGACGATCGACAGCGAAAATTCGGGAGCTGCACCAACAGTCGCGACGCCCTCGCCGGAGCCGAAGCACTCCGCGAAGTCGAAGATGTCGGACGGAAAGGCGGCCGAGCGTCGCCTCGGTCTCTGGCTGGTGGCCCCGGCCGCGATTCTCATGATCGCGGTGACCGCATATCCGGTGGTCTACGCCGTTTGGCTGAGTTTGCAGCGCTACGACCTGCGCTTCCCGGATCAACGAAAGTTCGTGTGGTTCGACAACTACGTGTCGGTGCTGACCGACGGTTACTGGTGGCAAGCGTTCGCGGTGACGACGTCGATCACTGTCGTCTCGGTCGTCATCGAGTTCGTTCTCGGACTGACCATCGCACTGGTGATGCACCGAACGATCGTGGGCAAGGGGCTCGTCCGCACCGTTGTGCTCATCCCGTACGGCATCGTCACCGTCGCGGCGGCATACAGCTGGTACTACGCGTGGACGCCGGGGACCGGCTACCTCGCCAATCTCCTGCCCGACGGCAGTGCGCCGCTCACCGACCAGATCCCGTCGCTCGCGATCATCGTCCTTGCCGAGGTCTGGAAGACGACGCCGTTCATGGCGCTGCTCCTGCTGGCCGGCTTGGCGCTCGTGCCCGATGACCTTCTCAAGGCGGCTCAGGTGGACGGCGCCGGCGCGTGGACCCGGTTGGTACGCATCATCCTTCCGCTGATGAAGCCCGCCATCCTCGTCGCTCTGCTGTTCCGCACACTCGACGCATTCCGCATCTTCGACAACATCTACGTGCTGACGAAGGGAGCGAACGACACCGGGTCGGTGTCGATTCTGGGTTACGACAATCTGTTCAAGGCATTCAACCTGGGCATCGGATCCGCGATCAGCGTGCTGATCTTCGTGTGTGTGGCCGTGATCGCGTTCATCTTCATCAAACTTTTCGGTGCTTCGGCTCCCGGATCCGATACGGAAGGACGCTGACATGACCGTGACTCCCAGACTCAAGATCAGCTGGTCCGTCGTCAACCTTCTGGTCTTGCTGTACGCGCTGGTTCCCGTCCTGTGGATCGCCAGCCTGTCCTTCAAACCGGCCGGAACGATCAAGGGCGGCAAGTTCATTCCGGAGAAGTGGACCCTGGACAACTACCGAGGAATCTTCGACACCAGCGCCTTCACCAGTGCTCTGATCAACTCCATCGGTATCGGACTCATCTCGACGGTCATCGCCGTGGTGATCGGGACCATGGCAGCGTACGCCATTGCGCGCCTGGATTTTCCGGGCAAGAAGCTGCTGGTGGGTGTTGCACTGCTGATCGCGATGTTCCCGCAGATTTCATTGGTGAGCCCGCTGTTCGACATCGAACGACGGCTCGGACTCTTCGACACCTGGGCCGGACTCATCCTGCCGTACATCACATTTGCGTTGCCGTTGGCGATCTATACGCTCTCGGCGTTCTTCAAAGAGATTCCGTGGGAACTCGAGAAGGCGGCTCAGATGGACGGCGCGACGCCGGGTCAGGCGTTCCGGAAGGTGGTGGCTCCACTGGCCGCGCCCGGTATCGTCACTGCGGGCATCTTGGTTTTCATCTTCTGCTGGAACGATCTGTTGTTCGCGATCTCGTTGACGTCGACCGAACGCTCCATCACCGCCCCTGCGGCCATCGCGAACTTCACCGGCGCTTCACAATTCGAGGAGCCCACCGGGTCGATCGCCGCGGCCGCCATGGTCATCACCATTCCGATCATCATCTTTGTTCTGTTCTTCCAACGTCGTATCGTGGCCGGGCTTACTTCCGGCGCAGTGAAGGGATAAGCCTGTGGCCGAGATCGTGCTGGACAAGGTGACCAAGCTGTACCCGGACGGAGCCAAGGCGGTCAGTGATGTCGACATCACCATCGCCGACGGAGAATTCATCATTCTCGTGGGCCCCTCCGGTTGTGGAAAATCCACGACTCTCAACATGATTGCCGGGCTGGAAGACATTTCGACCGGCGAGCTGAGGATTGCGGGCGAACGCGTCAACGAACGCGCCCCCAAGGACCGCGACATCGCGATGGTGTTCCAGTCGTATGCTCTGTATCCGCACATGACGGTGCGCCAGAACATCGCGTTCCCACTGACCTTGGCGAAGATGTCCAAGGACGAGATCAACGCCAAGGTCGACGACGCAGCGCGGGTGCTCGACCTCACCCAGCATCTCGATCGCAAACCGGCGAACCTGTCGGGCGGTCAGCGTCAGCGTGTCGCGATGGGACGCGCAATCGTGCGCAGCCCGAAGGCGTTTCTCATGGACGAGCCGCTTTCCAACCTGGACGCCAAACTGCGCGTGCAGATGAGGACGGAGATCGCCCGTCTGCAGCAGCGACTCGGTACGACAACGATTTACGTGACCCACGACCAGACCGAGGCGATGACGCTCGGCGATCGGGTAGTCGTGCTGCGCGGCGGAATCGTGCAACAGATCGGTGCGCCGCAGGAACTCTACGATCGTCCGAACAATCTGTTCGTGGCGGGGTTCATCGGGTCCCCGTCCATGAACTTCTTCCCCGGACAGTTGACGGCGGACGGCGTCAGCACGCCGATCGGCGATGTTCGCCTGCCCGCGGCGGCGCAGTCGAAGATCTCGGGCAGCGGCTCGGGCAAGGACGTCGTGGTCGGTATCAGGCCGGAACATTTCGAGGACGTGGCGCTGGTCGATGCAGCGCAGAAGCCGCACGGTGGGACGTTCACCGTCGACGTCGACGTGCTGGAATCGATGGGTTCCGACAAGTACGCGTATTTCCTCGCTGGTGGCCCCGCCGTCAATTCTCGTGAACTCGAGGAACTCGCCGCCGATTCGGGAACGGCCGTCGCTGGTGGCGGTCAACTGGTTGCCAGGCTCTCGTCCGAGTCCACCGTGGCCCAGGGCAGGTCTATCGATCTGTGGTTCGATCCCGCCAAGATCGCAGTGTTCGACGGCGGTACGGGAGCCAATCTGCTGCTGTGACCTTTACCCGGGCAAGGTGACCGAATACGTCGCGCCCCAGGGGAGCGGTACCTGTTCGGGGCCGGGCGCTGCGTCGGCCGGCTCGGGTAGGGGGACCAGGCGGCCGAATTGTTCGTGATGGGTGGAGGCCGGGGCGGCTTGCGCTGTCCCGGCGACCACGGCGATCGGCGCCGCTGCCAGGGCGCCGGCGACGGCAAATCGAGTGGCGATGCGGCGCTTGCTTGCTCGGGTCGAGATCATGAGCACTCCTGCGTGGTTTCGAGGTTCGGTGAATGCTGTGCCATTCACGGTATTGCGGGTTGATTGTGAAATCTCGTGTGCGAAGCTCATTCACAGGGAACTGGGATGGGCGGCACAGGAGGACAGATGAACGAATCCTCGGTACGAACCGAGCACCTGCCCGGCGGCCCGGACCTCGAACGGATCATGCGCGAACACGCCTACCGCGGTGCGTACCTCCAACTGACGGTGCGCGGCGCTCTGGTGCTGTTCATCGCCCTGACGCTGATCTTCGTCCCGCCGATGAACGACGCGGGATGGTGTTTCGCGATTCTGGGCGCCTATGCCCTCTGGTCGGCAGCCGTGGCGCTGTGGATCCGCAAAGGCGGCACCGGCCCGGTGACGATGATCTGGCTCGGCTTGTTCGTCGACCTCGCCGTGCTCGCAACTCTGACATTGCTGACCGGTCTCGCAGCCGAGCAGAGTTGGACCGCCGACATCTTGAGCAACGGGCTCTTCGTCATTCCGGTTCTTGCGTGTACGCAACTGCGGACGGACGTGTGTGTCGGCGTCGTTGCCTGCACGATCGGTGTGTTTTTTGCTTCCAGTTGGGCAACGATGACTTCGAATTCCGAGCCGTGGCCGTCGATCCTGCTGAGTACCATGGCCTTGGCCGGGGTGGGTGCGGGCGCAATCGGATTGACTCGGATTCAAAGGTCGCGAGTGTTGACCATCGGGCACCTCGTCGGGCATCGCACGAGCCTTCTGGCCGAACTCATGGGGCTCGAGCAGCGTGAGCGCACAGAACTGTCCGAGCAATTGCACGACGGGGCGCTCCAGTACGTTCTCGCGGCGCGGATGGATCTCGACGAATTGGCAGGCAGTGCGGAACCCGTCGCGTTGGCGCGAGCCGGGAAAGCGCTCGGTGAAGCGACAACGCTGCTGAGATCGTCCGTCTCGGAACTGCATCCCACAGTTCTCGTCCACGTGGGTCTTGCCCGCGCGATCGGGGACCTCGCGCGCTCGGCGCAGGGACGCGGCGGAGTGGTGGTCGACGTCGACACTTCGGGCTGGAACGACGATTTACGCACGTCCGCGGACGAGGTCTTGTTCGGCGCCACCCGAGAGCTTCTGGGCAACGTCGTCAAACATGCCGGCGCGCAGAGCGTCCGGATCGAGCTTGCGCGGCTGGACCACCGTGCGGTGCTCGTGGTCTCGGACGACGGTCGGGGGATCAGCGCCGATCGGATTGCCCAACGACGGGCCGCCGGGCACATCGGACTGCTCTCGCACGAACTGCGTGTGGTTGCCGCTGGTGGCTCGTTCTCGGTCGGACCGGGTGAAGAGTCCGGAACCCTCGCGCGAGTCGAGATACCGTTCGAGATCGTCACCGCCCCTGACCACGATCGTTGAGGAGTTGTCGATGGCTGCACTGATCACCGATCGCGAGCTCAACCTGGCGACTCTGGCGCGGCAGTTCCTGCTGCGGCGGGCCGAGGTCAGCGCGTTGGATGCGATCGAGCACCTGGCAGGTCTGCAGGCCCAGGCGCCGAATCCGCCCTACCTGGCACTGTGGGCGCGGCTGAAGAACTTTGCGGCAGAAGACCTCTCCACCCTTGTCGAGAAGCGCCAGGTGGTGCGGCTGGTTGCCATGCGGGGCACGGTCTTTGCCCTCTCGGCCGCCGATGCGGGTCCCTTCCGGGCCACGGTTCAGACGATCATGGAACGCGATCTCCACACCAACAGCACTCAGCGTGCGGCGCTCACCGGGTTGGATCTCGACGCGCTTGCGCAGGCGGGGCGTGACCTGGTAGCGGACGGGCCGCTTACTCAGATGCAGATGAGACCGATACTGGCAGAGCGCTTTCCCGGCCACGCGGCCGAAGGACTGGCGCACGGAGTTCGAGGGCTTCTGCCGATGGTGCAGGTCCCACCGCGAGGTCTGTGGGGACGATCCGGAGCACCGGCACTGACGACGTTGGAGAATTGGCTTGGCGCAGAGGTGAGTTCAACTCCAGATCCCGACGCGATGGTGCTGCGCTATCTGGCTGCCTTCGGGCCCGCGAGCGTGAAGGATGCGCAAGCGTGGTCGGGACTCACGAGACTCGCCGAAGTCTTCGAGAGGCTACGTCCGGGCTTGATCACCTTTGTCGACGCGAAAGGGGCCGAGGTGTTCGACCTGCCGGACGCGCCACGACCGACCTCCGGAACACCGCCGGTCAGAATCCTTGCTCCGTTCGACAACATCCTGCTCTCGCACGCCGACCGCTCGCGAATCATGGACGAGCAGTATCGAACTCGCGTCTTCACCGTCAACGGCATAATCAAGCCCGCCATCCTGGTGCGCGGAAAGGTGGTGGGATTCGCAGCGGTGACGCCGGCAAAGGAGACCGTCGAGTTGAGCGCGACTCTGTTTGCGCAGCAACCGAAGACCGCGCTCGCGTCCATCGAGAAAGAAGCGCGTTCGTTGCTGAAGTTCATGCACCCGAAGATCCCGACCCGAGAGGTGCGGTTCGCTGTCGCTACGTAGCAGGCTTGTGCTTTCGCGGTGCTCGATCGCGTAGTTCGGCCACGATCTCGTCATTCCACATGTGCCGCCGCACCAGTCGGTACCGCTCCCGGGCGATCCACAAGTACGCCTCGGCGTCGGTGTGCTCGGGCAACATGTCGGCGCCCCTCAGCATTCGCACGACGGGGAGAAACTCCTCGCCGAACCAGCGCCGGGCGACCGTGTCTCGGCCGAGGAACTCACCCTTTTCCTGCATGAGCCGAAAACCCCACGCCTCCACGCACTCACTGAGTTCGGCGTACTCCCACGGGTCGGTGACCTGGACAGCTTCGCGTTGTGAACCCTGCAGCGGAACGCGAGTGAGGAAGAGTCGGCGATGGTCCTTGATGAGCAGATCGGCGCGCTGAGTGATGCCTTCCGGCGAGATGCGCGTGATGATCTCGGTGACGTACGCGTCGATTGTCTTCTGGTGCATCGCACACGCAATGGACACTCGGTGGTGTCCGTCGATCACGAAATGCATGGAGCCGACACGGTACAACTGAACGGGTGGCACCGATTCGCCGCGTCGTTGCGCCACCGCAAGTCGCTCCCAACGAGCGCGCGAATGAGTGGACGTCGGACGGAAGTACCTGTCGAAATCACCTGTGCGGTCGACACTTCCGACTATCGATTCGATGGTGACGACCTGTAGACCCAGAGACTTCTCACCAACCTTGCCGAGCGCTGCGACAACCTCGTCGAACGGCAGGATCGCGTTGACGTCGTCCGGTTCGCGTCGTAGCCAACTGACCAGACGGGCAACGTCGGCCCGTCGACGCTGACGAGCGAAGTCGTTTTCCGCGTCGGCTGTGGGAAATCCGGTGTCACGAGCCATGTCGGCGCCTCACGATCGTCGGCGGAGTACCTGGGGAAATCTCCATCAGCGTGAAGCCGACGGTATTGAGCACGATAGTCCGGCCTACCTCCAGATCGAGAGGTGTTCGCCCGTGCGGGTGGATGTGTCCGTGAATCATGACCGTCGGATCGAGGGTGCGGATCAAGGGGGTGAAGCATTCGAACCCACGATGTGGCCGATCCTCGGCGTCGCCGACACCGCGGGCGGGGCTGTGGGTGAGCAGCACATCCACGCCCGCCCGGCCGCCGGGAAGCCGCGATTGCCAGGCGTTTCGCCAGGTGAGCGAGCGGGCGCGTCGGCTCTGCTGGCGCTCGGACCACTGATTGGGGCCCGTGTTGTATCGGATGGAACCACCGAGGCCCGCGATCCGCAGACCGGCGACGGTCACGATGCGTCCGTCGGCGTTGACTGCGCCGGTCGGGCCGGGCCACTGCGCCGGCATACCTGCCCGCATCCAACCGGATCTCTTGTTCGAATATCCGGACAGATCGACGTCGTGGTTTCCGGGAACGAACACGCACGGCGCATTCAGTTGGTCAGACAGGTACTCCAGATACGCAAACGGCAGATCGCCCGCGCCCAGGATCACGTCGACTCCGAGTGAACGAACTTGACTGCTCCACAGGAATTCGACGGTCTCGTCGCTGACAGCGAGAACGGAGACCATTTCGACGACGCTACCGCCACCGCGAGGTATCTGCGCTGCGAACCTCGCGGGCACGGTGTTTAGATGGACGAGTGTCAGACAGCGTCGTATCTTCCGTCCGGGCCCATCTCGTCAGCAGCATCGAGGGGCCGGATCCCACCGCGGCCTCAGTGACGTTCCTCGGTGTCGAACCGCTGGACGTGCTGCGTTTCGAATCACCCGACGGCCTGGTCCGCTACGTCACACTGGGGTGCTCGCGTCATCCGATGGGCGACCCCAACGAACTGGTCGCAGACCCCACACGCGGTCCTCGCGCCGAGTTGGTGCTCACCCTGCGCGGTGGCACGGGTGTCGCGTCGGGTGTGGCCAGGACGCTCGCGGTGCTGGCTGCGGCGCCGTCCGTCGAAGGGGTCGTGCTGCTCGAGGACGCACTGTTGGACCTCGGCGAGCCGCTGTGGAAGGACACCGCGTTCACGGCGGTGCTTCTCGGTGACAGCGGGATCGCCGACCTGACGCTGCCGGAACCGTTCGATCCGGTGCGCTTCCTTGGTGTGGTCCCCCTGACCGGTACCGAAGCCGCCTGGGTGCGTCTGCGCGGCGCGGAGGCACTGCGGGAAGCGTGGACCGAGGCGGGGATCGACATTCGCGATCCGCACCGTTCCGCTGCCTCGCTCTAGCTGCGCCGGCGCTTTGTCCGTCAGATCATTCGGCGTGCACGAGGATGTCCGCCAAGTTCTCGAGACTTACCCGAACGGTCCGTGAAAATGCTTTCGTCACGATCGGGTCGGCCATCTTGCCGAATACGCCGCCGAGTCCGCTTTCGCTGTCGAGTCGGTAGGTGACCCGAGTGCCGTCACCGACTTCTTCGCAGGTCGTGGTCTGCGAGAAGCTGACCGGACTTTCGACGGACGTCGATTTCGACGATCTCGGTGGGTCGTACTCGGTGAATTCGGATGTCCACTCGAGGCGCTTGCCCAGGATTCTCGAGACACCGTGCCAACGGCTTCCCACGCCCATCGGGCCGTCGGTGATCTGTTTGCACTCGACCATCGAATTCTCCCAGTTGGGCCAGTTCTCGGCGACGGCGATGTACTCCCAGACGTCCTTGGGTGGCAACGCGATCTCTACAGACTGCTCGACTGTAGGCATGGTTGTTCCTCCATCTCTCCTGGATCTGAATTTGCTTGTCGCAAAATGAATTTCGGGAACGGAATGAAAATGCGTACCCATATCCATTGTCCGCCTGCGACGGTGGCAAGTACAGGGAGTCAGCGTGCGAGGTTCACAGCCAGTTGTTGCGACGGAAGAGAAAGAACAAGCCGACACACACCGACGCGATGAGGAACAGGATGGACTGATAGCCGTACTTGTAACCGAGTTCCGGCATGTTCTCGAAGTTCATTCCGTAGATACCGGCAACGCCCGTCGGCACGGCGGCGATTGCGACCCAAGCCGAGATCTTGCGCATGTCGGTGTTCTGTTGCACCGCGATCTTCGCGAGTGCGGCATCGACCAGAGAACTCAACACCTCGTCGTATTCCGAGATACGTTCGGCCACGATCGTGTGGTGATCCCTTACGTCACGGAAGTATCGCCGGATCTCCTTCGGGACGAGGCCGCCCGCGGGCTGGGTCAGCTGGAGCAGTGGCAATCCGAGTGGAGTGACCGAGCGTCGTAGTTCGACGATTTCACGTTTGAGCAGGTAGATATGCTCGACGGCAACGGTGTTCCGCGGGTTGAACACCAACTCTTCCATGCTGTCGACGTCCTGCTCGACGAGTTGGATGACGGAGAGATAGCTGTCTACGACGTGGTCGGTGATCGCGTGCAACACCGCGAACGGGCCCATGGCGAGACGCTCGGGATTCTGCTCGAGTGACTTGCGCACGCTTGCCAGTTCGGAGTGATCCCCGTGCCGGACGGTCACCACGAAGTCGGGGCCGACGAACACCATGATCTCGCCGGTTTCGACGATCTCGCTCGCCGTCGCCACGGACTCGTGCGGTACGTAGACGACCGTGCGCAGCACCAGGAACATGACGTCGTCGTAGCGTTCGAGTTTCGGGCGCTCGTGTGCATGGACGGCATCCTCGACCATCAACTCGTGGAGTCCGAAAGTTGCTGCGACATCTTGCATCTGGCCTTCGTCGGGTGCATGCATGCCCACCCAGACGAACGCGTTGTCTCGACTACGGACCTCGGCCAACGCGGCGCGGTGCGTGTACTTGCCCGGCAACCGCACGCCGTCCACGTAGACCGCGCAGTCGACGATCGCGCGGGCTGCCGGAACGGGGATCTTGGGCGCATCGGCTTGCGTCGATTTGCCGTTCGACCAATTCGGCAGTGACGGCATGGTTGGCACGCTCGCTCCTTCTCGGTCTGTAGTGCAGGGGAACGGCACTGCGGCGACACGTGATCGAATTGCGCTGCCGCTGCGGCGTAATCGTACGTCAGCTTCCGGCTCGCCCACCGGAGCGCGATGAAGTTGCCGATTGCTGACACACTGGAACAGTGCGAATAGACCTTCACACCCACTCCAACGCATCGGACGGCACCGATACCCCGGCTGCCCTCATGCGCGCCGCAGCCGACGCCGGACTCGACGTCGTCGCCATCACCGATCACGACACGACTTCGGGCTGGGCCGAGGCGGCGCACGCCTTGCCTGCCGGCGTCAGCCTGGTTCGTGGGATGGAGATGTCGTGCGAAGGTCGAGGTGAGCGTGGTTGGCCGGTCGCTGTTCATCTTCTGGCGTACCTGTTCGATCCGACGCATCCCGAATTCGCCAAAGAACGTGAGCGACTGCGCGCCGAACGCGTCGAACGTATCCGGGTGATGACGACCATGATGGCGCGCGACGGTCTGCCCGTCGATCCCGATCAGATCCTGGCTGACGCCGGTCCGTCCGTCGGACGCCCGCACGTCGCAGCGGCCCTGATGCGAGCGGGAGTGGTGTCGAGCATCAGTGAGGCTTTCTCCGACCTGTTGTCCAGTCGAGGGCGATACGACGTTCCCAAGTACGACACTCCGCTCGAGTACGCCGTCGAACTGGTGGCAGCGGCCGGGGGAGTAACTGTCCTTGCGCATGGACGGGCCCGTTCGCGCGGCGGATTGCTTGCGCTCGACCACATCCGTGATCTGGCCGATCTGGGTCTCGGGGGTCTCGAAGTCGATCACCCGGACCATCGCAGCGACGATCGTGACGTCCTGCGCAGCCTGGCCGTCGACCTGGGCTTGGCAGTCACCGGATCCTCGGACTACCACGGCGAGAACAAGACGATCGGACTCGGCGACGAGCTCACGGACGAGGCCGAGTTCGACAAACTCGTCTCGGCTGCCACCGGCGTGGAGGTACTTGGGCGCTGATGCTCGACACCACGCTCTACCTCACCGTGTTCATCACGCTGTTCGTGATCATGGACCCGCCCGGAGTCATCCCGGTGTTCTTGTCACTGGTCGGCCGCAAGAGCCGTGAAGATCGCAACCGAGCGGCATGGCAGGCCCCCGCCGTCTCCCTTGCGGTCATCTCGGTCTTTGCCATCGGCGGTCAGGCGATACTCAATTACCTCCACATCGGCATTCCGGCGTTGCAGGGCGCAGGCGGATTGCTGCTGCTTCTCATCGCACTCGAACTGCTGACCGGAAAGGCCTCCAACCGTCCGCAGGGAGCCGACGACGTCAACGTCGCACTCGTTCCGCTGGGAACGCCGATGATGGCCGGTCCCGGTGCAATTGCGGCTGTCATCGTCTTTGTCGCCCAGGCCGATGGTGAAGCGGCGTCGTATCTGGCGATCGCGTTGGCGATTCTGTCCATCCACCTCGTGCTGTTCGTGGTCCTGCGCTTCTCGACGGCACTGATCCGGATACTGGGTGAGGGTGGCATCAGCCTGCTGGCACGCATCGCCGGTCTTTTGCTCGCCGCCATCGCAGTTCAACTCATTGCGGAATCAGTCCGCGGATTCGTCGCGGGAGCGTAAGAGATGACATACGACGACAGGTACGAGGACGACTACCGGTACCAGGATTATCAGGATTATCAGTACGAAGACGATTACGACTATCCCGCCGACAAACGACAATGGCTGCTGGTTCGCGCTCTACGCGCCCTGAGCGGCACCGTGGCGGCCGGAATCGTGGTCTTGACACTCGTGATCATCGGTTCGGCATATCTGGGCGGCAACCGCGGATTCCCGGGTCCGGGAACAACGTCGATCACCGCGCACATTGCGGCCTCGGTGGTTGCTTTGGCCGCGCAGATCTGGTGCGACCGCAGGCGGGGTATCGCGGCGGTTGCCGGATCGGTGGTCGTGCTCGTGGTGGCGGGGCTGTTGTTGGTGACGCAGTGGTGGGGATGACACGGTGGGGATGACTGGGTGGGATGACACGGTGGGGATGACGGCTCGGGTTCGAGTGTGGTGAGGAATCCGACCGCTTGGAGGATTTGATTGTGATCCGACTCTGGTGGCAAACTGGAGTTACTTCGAGGCGGCGCCACAGCCCGGCCCCGAAGTGCAGGTTTCGTCAGAATTTCTCCCGAAACCTAGATTGCATGGATACGCCAGGGCTCACCCGCCCCACACCATGACGCTTCGGATGTATTGCGGCCCACTTTCTCGCGCACGCCGAATGCTCTTCTTCTCAGTAGTCGTTCGCGGAAGAAATGATCTCTGACCGTTGTGAACGTAGTTTCGCAGCGGTCCGAAGGATTACTTCCCAGTAACCCAGCCCCGCTTGAGGCTGGACTAATCAGGAGTGTCATCGTGTCCCTCGTGACTGAAGCCATCAACGTACCCAAGGTCGAGTTGACCGACGAAGAAATCTTTGCCGCTCACGTCGGTGGCAAGCTCTCGGTCGAGACCACCGCGCCGCTCGATACGCAGCGGGCCCTCTCGATCGCCTACACGCCGGGTGTTGCTCAGGTGAGCCGCGCCATCGCTGCAGACGAAACCCTCGCCGATCGATACACGTGGACCAACCGACTCGTCGTCGTGGTCAGCGACGGCACCGCGGTTCTCGGACTCGGCGACATCGGCCCCCGCGCGTCGCTGCCCGTCATGGAGGGCAAGTCGGCGCTGTTCAAGAACTTCGCCGGACTGAACTCCATTCCGCTGGTTCTCGACACCAAGGATCCCGACGAGATCGTCGAGACGCTCATCCGACTGCGCCCGAGCTTCGGCGCGGTCAACCTCGAGGACATTTCGGCGCCGCGTTGCTTCGAGATCGAGAAGCGCGTCATCGAAGCCCTCGACTGCCCCGTCATGCACGACGATCAGCACGGAACCGCCATCGTGGTCCTCGCTGCCCTCAAGGGCGCCGTGAAGGTTCAGAGCCGCGACATCACCACACTCAAGGTCGTCATCTCCGGCGCCGGCGCTGCGGGTGTTGCCTGCGCGAACATCCTGCTCGCCGCCGGAATCAGCGACGTCATCGTGCTGGACTCGAAGGGCATCATCTCGGGCGAGCGCAGCGACCTCAACGACGTGAAGGCAGAACTCGCGGCCCGCACCAATCCCCGCGACCTGCACGGTGGTGCCATCGAGGCTCTCGAAGGTGCCGACGTGTTCCTCGGTGTCTCGGCGGGCAAGATCCCCGAGGAGCTCATCGCTTCGATGGCTCCCGAGTCGATCGTGTTCGCGCTCTCCAACCCGGACCCGGAGATTCACCCCGAAACCGCGTCGAAGTACGCGGCGATCGTGGCTACGGGTCGCAGTGATTTCCCGAACCAGATCAACAATGTTCTCGCCTTCCCCGGTGTGTTCAAGGGCGCGCTCGACGCCGGCGCCCGTCGCATCACCGAAGGTATGAAGCTCGCTGCCGCCGAGGCAATCCTGTCGGTGGTCGGCGACGAGTTGGCGGCGGACAAAATCGTCCCCAGCCCACTCGACCCTCGCGTGGCACCCGCAGTAGCGGAAGCCGTCGCGGCCGCAGCGCATGCTGAGGGCGTGACCAGCTAAGAGGGACTACGAAAGCCCCGATCGGGACCCGCACACAAGGTTCCGATCGGGGCTTTTCGTATGTACCGATCTACAGACGAGTGAGGTCGGGTGTTCGGCGCAGCCTGCCGGTCCCGGGAACCGATGCCCAGACCACCAGCGCCAGTAAGCCGTCCACGACCAGAGCCACAACCGCGACCAGAATTGCGCCGACGACCACTCGGTCGTACTTGTAGAGCGCGAGACCGTCGAAGATGTACCGGCCGAGGCCGCCGAGGTTGACGTAGGCGGCGACCGTTGCCGTGGCAATCACCTGCAGTGTCGCGTTACGCAGTCCGCCGAGAATCAATGGCAGCGCATTGGGTATCTCGACGCGGAAGAGCACTTGGAGTTCGGTCATACCCATCGCCCGCGCGGCCTCGACGACGCCGCGGTCGACGCTGGCAATTCCGGCGTACGTGCCGGCGAGTAGTGGGGGAATACCAAGGATGACGAGGGCGAGAATCGGCGGCATCACTCCCAGGCCCATGAGAAGAACAAGGAAGGTGAGCAGGCCGAGAGTGGGCAGTGACCGCAGTGCGTTGACCAGACTGACGACCACGATCTCACCGCGACGCAGATGGCCGATGAGTAATCCGATGGGCACCGCGATAACAGCCGAAAGCGCCACGGCCAGAACGCTGTACCAGAGGTGCTGGAGGATGCGGGTGCCGATTCCGGTGTCGCCGCTCCAATTTCCGGGATCGACGATGAAGTCCCAGGCTCCGGTGAAGATGCTCATACGGGTTCCCCCTCGGCAGCCACGACGGCGGGGACCTTCGACGAGGTCGATGTTCTGGTCCACGGGGTCAGGAATCGGCCGATCAGATACAGGATCAGATCGAGCGCCAGGGCCAGCACGACAATCGCGATGATGCCGGCAACGATCTGATCCGGGTAGTCGCGGTCGTAGCCCTGTTTGAACAGAACTCCCAGCCCGCCGATTCCGATCAGCGATCCGACCGAAACCAGCGAAATATTGGTAACGGCAATAACTCTGATGTTCGCGATCATCACCGGCAGTGCCAACGGCAACTCGACCGTCAGGGCGCGTCGTAGCGGTGTGAACCCGACGGCGGTGGAAGCGTCGATGACGTTGTCCGGCACCGAATCGAGTGCTTCGGGCACGGCCCGGATGAGCAGTGCTGTCGCATAGACGCTCAGTGCGATCACGACGTTGAGCGGATCAAGGGTCTTGAGTCCGAACAACTGGGGGATGGTGACGAACAGCGCGAGCGACGGAATCGTGAACGCAATGCTCGCCAGGGTCAACGTGATTCGGCGCAGCCATCTGACGTTGCGGATCGCTGTTCCGACCGGAACGGCAATCAGGAGACCGATCAGCAAGGGCAGCAGCGCCAGATACAGATGGGTCTTCGAGTAGTCCACGACCGTCGAGAAATTGTCGATGAGCCAGCGCATGCCGCTACGCCCCGAATCCCTCGGTGAAGGCGACTCGGTTGCGTTCCTCGTCCTCGCGTCGACGCTGATCTGCCAATTTCGCCACGACTTCGGAGCCAAGGATCCCGCCGATGACCGCGCCCTCGCCGTCGACGGCAACGCCGATACCGGAAGGGGACGAGATTGCCGCATCGAGTGCTTGGCGTAGATCACCGCCGGGGGAGAACAACGAACCACCGGCCGACGTCGACTGCGCGAGAGTGCGTCCCGAGCGCAGGCCTTCGACGCCGGTCACGTCGATCCATCCCTGTGGACTTCCGCTGTCCGTGACCACGAGAACCCACTCGCCCAATTCGAGACGCAGAGCCTTCAATTCGTTCTCGACGGCCGTGCGTACGGGGTGCAACGGAACCTCGTCGGCAGCGCGGAACGACAATCCCCGATATCCGCGATCGCGTCCGACAAATCCGGCGACAAAATCCGTTGCCGGTGCGGCCAACACGTCGCGAGGCGCCGCAACCTGCTGAAGCCGCCCGCCGGGACCGAAGACGGCAATGTGATCACCGAGTTTGACTGCCTCGTCGATGTCGTGGGTGACAAAGACGATCGTCTTCTTCAGTTCGCTTTGAAGACGGAGCATTTCGGTCTGCAGATCCTCACGCACCACCGGGTCGACGGCGCTGAACGGCTCGTCCATCAACAGGATCGGCGGATCGGCAGCCAATGCACGCGCAACTCCCACACGTTGTTGCTGCCCACCCGAGAGTTGCCCGGGATAGCGGGTGGCAAGGGAGATGTCCAGACCGACTCGTTCGAGTACCCCCAACGCGGCTTTGCGCGCTGCGCGGCGGGACTCACCGCGCAGTACCGGAACTGTTGCGACGTTGTCGATCACGGTGCGATGCGGAAGCAAGCCGGCGTTCTGGATGACGTACCCGATGCCGAGACGCAGCTTCACCGCGTCGGTCTGTTCGATGTCACGACCGTCGACGAAGATCTTGCCCGACGTCGGTGTGATCATCCGGTTGATCATGCGCATCGACGTCGTCTTGCCGCACCCGGACGGCCCCACGAACACCGTGAACGACTCGGCCTCGATGGTGAGATCGAGACGGTCGACGGCGGTGGTGCCGTCCGGATACTGCTTGGTGACGCCCTCGAATGTGATCACGTGACTACGAGACCGGCTTGTCGAGGCCCTGCGCCGTCACCCACGCCTTGGCCGCCGCTGCCGGCTCCGTCTTGGTGTCGCCGGACACCTGGACGTTGAGTGCCAACAACTCTTCGGTGGTGAGCTTGGCGGACACCGCATCGAGGACTGTCTTCAACTTGTCGGAAGACTTCGACGCGCGCAGCACCGGCACCACGTTCTGAGCCGGGAAATTGTTCTTCGGGTCTTCGAGAACCACGAAGTTGTTTGCCGGGATGGAGGCAGACGTCGTGAAGATGTTTGCCGCCGTGATGTCGCCGGACGAGAGAGCCTTCACTGTTGCCGGTCCACCGCCGTCGGCGATCGGGACGAAGTTGGCTGCCGAGATGTCGAGACCGTAATTGGACTTCAAACCGGGCAATCCGGCTGGACGTTCCTGGAACTCGGCCGGAGCGCCGAACTTGACCTCGGCGGAATGCGGAGCCAGATCGGCGATCGTCTTCAGGTTCCACTTGTCAGCGGTTTCCTTGGTGACGACGACGGCGTCCTTGTCCTCGGCGGATGCAGGCGTCGCAATTGCCAATTCCGACCCGAGAGCTGCGGGAAGAGCGGCGAGGACATCAGCGGAGCTGGTGGCCGTGCTGTCGGGATCCAAGTACTGCAGGAGATTTCCCGTGTAATCCGGAATGACGCTGATCGACCCGTCCTTGAGTGCCGGAATGTACGCCTCACGGCTGCCGACGTTGAACGACGTGGACACATCGAACCCGTTGACACGCAGTGCTTCGGCGTAGATGTTGGCGATCGTCTCGGATTCGGTGAAGTTGGCGGAGCCGACGACAACCGCGTTGGGATCGCTGTTGGAGTCACCGTCACTGCTACCGCACGCTGTCAGTGCAGTGAGAGAGACAACGGTTGCCGCGGCTACGAGCCAACGGTTGGAACGAAATCGTGAGGTGCGCATGAGCGTCCTTCCGGTTTTTCGGGCGTCCCGTGTTTCGGGCGTCGGAAACCATCCCCTTGTGGCGAAGCCACCCGAGTGGCTTCGACGGCGCCGCCACCGAGTGGCTGCGTCAGGACTGGTTACCGCGCATCGCCCGACAAGTGTAACGATAGGTACCGACATGGCACGGTTTTCGATCCATGGGATTGGATGTGAGGATTTCGGTGAAGAGCACACGCACGAAGTATTCGACTGTTGTTGCAGCACTGATGGTCCTGCCAATTCTCAGCGGATGCGCAAACGGTGATTCGGTGGTAGAAAGCGCCGGAGCGGAGTCTCGTGACCAGATCGTGGTGGCTGCTGACACATCAGTGGAGAGTTCGGTGTTGGCCGAGGTGTATTCGACGGTGCTCTCATCTTCCGGTCTGTCGGCTCGCGTCGAATCGGTGGGTGGAGGCAGAACCCAATCACTCGAGGCTCTGGACGCAGCGCGAGTCACCTTGGTGCCCGAGTTCACCGGTGCGCTGCTCGATCACTACGACCCGTCATCCCCGGCCCGCAAGGCCGACGACGTCTTCGAAGCCTTGAGTCGCTCTCTGCCGGAGGGTCTTTCGGTCTCCGACTATGCGATGGCCGAAGATCGTGCGGTCCTCGCACTCGACACCGGATACGCACAGTCGTTGGGAGCGAAGACGATAGAAGCCTTTGCTCCTTCGTGTGCCGCGGCGACGCCGCTCGTCTCCGCGAGATTCGTCGAGGACGGGGCAGTGGAACAGTTGGCCGAGGGCGCCGAGTGTGTCTTCGCCGGTGTCGATCAGGCAACGCCGGCAGACGTACCCGGTGCACAGGTATTCGGAACCACGACGCTGTCAGCGCTGGCACAATCCGATGCCGTCACAGTGCTCGCTGATTCGAATCACGTTCTGGCTGCGCAGAATGTCGTTCCGCTCTTTCGAGCGGGCGCACTGGGAGATTCGGCTGTCAAGGCGCTCAGCGTCGTTGCGGGTGAACTGTCCACCACCGATCTCGCCGCAATGATCGAGAAGGTGCGGACCGGCAAGGCGTCAGCCTCGGAAGTGGCACGGACCTGGTGGGACACCCGTCAGTGACTGTTCGATCCCACTGCTGAACTCGAATCATCCTTGGCGCGAATCAGTTTCGATGCGATGAACTGGCCGAGGTCGGCAACGGCGTCTGCTGCTTCCTTCACCAGTGACGCCTGTGCGTGAGCCACATGCCACAGTCGTGCGTACTCCACCAGTGACACGTCGACGCCGGCAGCGGAGAGCTTGTCGGTGAACGTCATGATCTGCGGGTAGAGGACCTCCTCGGAACCGACGTGAATCCTGGTGGGCGGCAACCCGTCGAGCTTGCCGTGCATCGGCGCGTAGCCAGGATCAGTACGGTCGCCGCCGGCAAGGTAAGCGTCGGCGGCATCGAAGGACCACGCTGTGTTGACCACCAGGTCGGCCTTTTTGGTGGCACCCCGATCGCCGGGATCGACCCACGGCGAGATCAGTGCGAGCGCGCCGGGGGTCACGCCGTGACGCTCGATCAGACGCAGAGCGGTCGCCGCGGCCAGACCGCCACCGGCCGAATCGCCGGCAATGGCAACGCGGTCTTCCGAATAGTCGAACTCGGTGACCAACTGCATGAAGGCTGAGACCGCGTCGTCGAGAGCGGCGGGATACGGATTCTCCGGCGCGAGACGGTAGTCCAAGGTGAAGACCGCACTGGACGACTCACGGGCGAGATGAGCTGCGAGAGAACGGTGTGTGGACAGCGAACCCAGCGTGTACGCCCCGCCATGCAGATAGAGAACTGCGGTGGGGCGCTCGGTTGCGCCGACGGTGATCTTCTCAGCCGGTCGGCAAGCCAGCTCCAGCGGGCGCACGACGGCGCCCGCTGGAACCTGCTGTAGCGGTGCCCCGGCCTCGAGCAACAGACGTTGAATCCGATACGGCAGCCGCGAGTTGAAAGCCAGACGGAAGTACGGCTTCAACAAGAATGCGACCACGGGCAGCGGAAGGGTGAACGTGCTCACCGGCAGGGCTCCTGACTCTTTATGCGAACTGCGCTGTGAAACGAACGACGCTGTGAAACGAACTCAGCTGGACTTGGGCATCATTCGGCCGGCGACGATCGCGACGATGCGCTGGTAGCCCGATCCTACGAGGCGAACCCAGGCGTCGAGTGCGATTGCGTCCATCCCGATGAGAACTCGCGGCTTGCTCTTGCGAACACCGTTGACGATCGTCTTGGCGGCGTCCTCCGGTGTGGTGCGCGCGAGCTTGCGGTCGAAGAACTCGGAGAAGACCGCAAGATCTTCACCCGGGCCTGCGGTGGCGTTGCGTGCGATGGCCGTCTTGATTCCGCCCGGGTGCACACAGGTCACCTTCACCGGGTGCTTGGCGATCAGCATTTCCTGGCGAAGCGACTCGGTGAAACCGCGAACGGCGAACTTGGCCGAGTTGTAGGCGCTCTGACCCGGCATCGACAGCAGACCGAAGAGGCTCGACACGTTCACGATGTGCCCGTCACCGGAGGCGATGACGTGGGGAAGGAATGCCTTGGTGCCGTTGACAACTCCCCAGAAGTCGACGTCCATGACCCGTTCGAAGTCCTTGAACTCGGACTTCTCGAAGGTGCCGTGGTACGCGATTCCGGCGTTGTTGTAGATCTGGTTGACCTTGCCGAAATGGGCGACAACCGCGTCGGCGTACTCGAGAACCGCTTCACGCTGGGTGACGTCGAGATGGTCCGACTTCACCTCGGCGCCGATGGCCTCCACCAGACGGGCTGTCTCGGCGAGCCCGACGGTGTCCACGTCGGAGATCGCCAACTTGGCGCCCTGGCCGGCCAGGTTCAGTGCGAGTGCGCGACCGATGCCCGATCCCGCTCCGGTGATGACTACGACCTTGCCTGCAAAATCACTCATTGTGCTACTGCCTTCTCGTCGTCGAGGTCGATCTGTGAAGTGGTCGCGGTGCCGACGGCGCCGAGATCCGAGGTGGCGACGCTGCGGTATGCCGCGAGGTCGAAATGCTTGGTGGCATTGCGGAACTGGAAGGTGAAGCCAGGCCACAGGGTGGTGTTGTTTCCGTGCTTGTCCATGTACCAGCTGGCGCAACCACCGTTGTTCCACACGCTCTTGGACATAGCTGCCTGCAGGTCCTTGTTGTACTTGTCCTGCTTGTCCTTGCGCACCTCGATGGTGCCGATGTCGTACTTGTCGATGGTGGCGATCGCGTCGACCAGGTAGTTGATCTGCGACTCGATCATGAAGACCATCGACGAATGTCCGAGGCCGGTGTTGGGGCCGACCAGGAAGAACATGTTGGGGAAGTTGGCAACTGCCGCGCCCTTGTATCCCTGCATACCGGTCTCTTCGAAGACCTCGGCGAGCGAGCGTCCGTCCTTGCCGAAGATTCCCGCGAAGGTGGGGGAGTCGGTGACGTGGAATCCGGTCGCAACGACGATGGCATCGATCTCACGCGTGGTGCCGGTCTTCGAGACGATCCCGTTGGCGGTCACCTCCTCGATGCCTTCGGTCACCAGGTCGACATTGTCCTGGGCGAGGGTGGGGAAGTAGTTGTTCGAGATCAGCATGCGCTTGCAGCCGATCTGGAAGTTGGGCATGACCTTCTTACGAAGATCCTTGTCCTTGATCTGAGCCTTCAGGTGACGCTCGGCGGCGAACTGCAGCGGCTTCATGAAGACCGGCGCCTTGGCCAGGCCGACGACCTGCGTCTCTCGCATCCAGTAGATACCGGTGCGGCACAACTTCTGGAAGCCGGGGAGGTACTTGAACGCGAGATGCTCGATCTTGGTGTACTCGCGGTCTGCGCGGGGCAGGATCCACGGCGCCGTGCGCTGGTACACGTCGAGGTGTGAGACCTTCTTGCCGATAGCGGGCACGATCTGGATGGCGGAGGCGCCGGTTCCGATGACGGCCACGCGCTTGCCCGTCAGATCGGCATCGTGGTTCCAGCGCGAGGAGTGGAAAATCTCGCCCTTGAATCCGTCGATGCCCTTGATGTCCGGAAGTGAAGGCTCACACAGTGCACCGACGGCCGAGACGACGATCTTTGCGACGAATTCACCCTTGTTGGTGCTGACGTGCCACTGAGCCGACGACTCGTCCCATCGGGCTGAGAGAACGTCGCAGTCGAAGATGTGCTTGTCGAGCACCTTGTGGCGGTTGGCCACCGACTGGATGTACTTGTAGATCTCGGGCTGGGTGGAGAAGGAGCGCGTCCACTCCGGATTGAGTGCAAAAGAGTACGAGTACAAATGCGACGGCACGTCACACGCGGCGCCCGGGTAGCTGTTGTCACGCCAGGTTCCACCGACGTCGTTGCCGCGCTCGAGAACGACATAGTCGGTGACGCCGGCCTGTGCCAGTTTGATCGCCGCACCGAGACCGGCGAAACCGCTGCCGATGATCAGTGTGCCGACGTGGCGAGTATCCGCGGCAGGTGCTGAGGTATCTGTAACTGGAAGACTCATGTAGGGAACGATATGCCTTTATTGAGTCACGGTCAATAGCTTATTGACGGATATTCAGTAGTCTATTGGGCATGGACGCAGTAAAGCGAACGCGGCTCGACCCTGCGCAACGCCGAGCGCAACTCATCGACCTCGGGGCGCGCATGCTGGCCGAACGGCCGCTCGAGCAGATTTCCGTCGAGGACATCGCCGATCAAGCGGGGGTGTCGCGTGGGCTTCTGTTCCACTACTTCGCGTCGAAAAGCGAGTTCCATCTCGCCATCGTCCGACACAGCAGTGAACAGATGCTCCAGCGCACGGAGCCGAGCGAGTCGGACGATCCGATGCTCACCCTCCGATCGGTGCTGGCGTCGTACGTCGACTACGTGACCGAGAACCGCAATACCTACGTCTCGCTGCTCCGGGGGACCGCCAGCGGGGATCCGCAGATGCGTGAGGTGTTCGAGCAGACTCGCGACATCATGGCCAAGAGAACCCTCGATCAGCTCCCCAAGATCGGCCTGACTCGAACGCCTCAGGTGGAGTTGGCCGTTCGAGGTTGGATCGCGTTTGTCGAGGAAGCCACCATCAGTTGGCTCCGCGCGCCCGCCATCACCCGCGAGGAACTGATCGACCTGACGGTTCAGTCGTTGCCCGCGTTGGCGCTGGCCGCCGTCGGCTTCGATGCCGGGCCGGATCTGGGTCTGCTGCAATCGAATTGACGCGAACGCAGAAAGGCCGGGCCCCACACTCCTTGCGGAATGTGGGGCCCGGCCTTTGGGTACTGCCACTGCTTACTTGGTCGGCAGGAACGCCACTGCTCAGTTGGTCGGCAGGAACGCCTCGTCCAAGATCTCCTGCTGCTCCACCGCGTGCACCTTGCTCGATCCCGAAGAGGGAGCGGACATCGGACGACGCGAGATGCGCTTGATGCCGGTCAAGGTCTCCGGCAGAAGATCCGGCAGAGCCAGTCCGAGGAACGGCCACGCACCCTGGTTTGCGGGCTCTTCCTGAACCCAACGGAACTGATCCGCATTCGGGTAACGGTCCAGGGTCTCCTTGAGACGACGCTTCGGCACGGGGTAGAGCTGCTCCATGCGCACGATTGCGATGTCGTCACGCTCGTCCTTGTGCTTCTTCGCCAGAAGCTCCCAGTACAGCTTGCCGCTGACCAGCAGAACCCGCTTGACCGATTCGCGGGCGCTTTCGCCGCTCTCGAATGCAGGCTCCTCGAAGACGGAACGGAACTTGCCCGTCGTGAAGTCCTCGACGTTGCTGACTGCAGCCTTGTTACGCAGCATCGACTTGGGCGTGAAGACCACCAGCGGACGGCGGATGCCGTCGAGGTGATGGCGACGCAGCAGGTGGAAGTAGCTGGCCGGAGTCGACGGAACCGCGACGGTCATCGAGCCTTCTGCACACAGCTGAAGGAAACGCTCGATGCGACCGGAGGTGTGGTCCGGACCCTGACCCTCGTGACCGTGTGGCAGGAGCAGCACGACGTCGGAGAGCTGACCCCACTTGGCCTCACCCGAAGAGATGAACTCGTCGATGATGGTCTGCGCGCCGTTGACGAAGTCACCGAACTGCGCTTCCCACAGGACCAGAGCGTCGGGGTTACCCACCGAGTATCCGTACTCGAAGCCCAGACCTGCGTACTCGGTGAGTGCGGAGTCGTAGACCATGAACTTGCCGCCGTTTTCGGCGTCGGCAGCGATCTTGGCGATCGGGCTGTACTCGTTGCCGGTCTTGCGGTCGATGAGGACCGAGTGACGCTGCGTGAACGTTCCACGCTTGGAGTCCTGACCGGCGAGGCGGATCAAGGCACCCTGCTCGGCCAACGAGCCGAACGCGAGCAATTCTGCGAACGCCCAGTCGACATGTCCCTCACGGGCCATTTCGCGGCGCTTCTCGGCAACCGGCTTGACGCGCGGGTGAACGGTGAAGCCGTCGGGGACGTTGACGAACGCATCACCGATGCGCTCGAGGACCTCGGGAGCGACAGCCGTGGTCAGGCGAGCCGGGGGAGTCTGGTCGAGTTCGACGGACTCGGACGGTTCGGGCTGGAACTTCTCGAGTTCACGGACCTCGTTGAAGACCCGTTCGAGCTGGCCCTGGTAGTCGCGAAGTGCGTCTTCGGCTTCCTTGAGCGAGATGTCACCGCGGCCGATGAGGGACTCGGTGTAGCTCTTACGAACGCTGCGCTTGGTGTCGATGACGTCGTACATGGCCGGCTGGGTCATCGACGGATCGTCGCCCTCGTTGTGACCGCGGCGGCGGTAGCAGATGAGGTCGATGACGACGTCCTTGCCGAACTTCTCACGGAAGTCGACGGCCAGCTGAGCAACCCAGACGCACGCCTCGGGGTCGTCGCCGTTGACGTGGAAGACCGGTGCGGCGATCATCTTCGCGACGTCGGTGCAGTACTCGGACGAGCGTGAATGTTCCGGAGCGGTGGTGAAGCCGACCTGGTTGTTCACGACGATGTGTACGGTGCCGCCGGTGCGGTAGCCGCGAAGCAGCGAGAGGTTCAGCGTCTCGGCGACAACGCCCTGACCGGCGAATGCAGCGTCACCGTGCAGCATGAGCGGCAGGACGGTGAAGCCTTCTTCGCCCTTGTCGAGGATGTCCTGCTTTGCGCGGACCAGGCCTTCGAGAACCGGGTCGACGGCCTCGAGGTGAGACGGGTTGGCGGTCAAGGAGACAGCGATGTCGTTGTCACCGAACATCTGGATGTACGTTCCGCTGGCGCCCAGGTGGTACTTCACGTCGCCGGAGCCGTGAGCGGCTGCCGGGTTCATGTTGCCCTCGAACTCCGTGAAGATCTTGGAGTACGGCTTGCCGACGATGTTGGCAAGCACGTTGAGACGGCCACGGTGCGGCATTCCGATGACGACCTCGTCGAGCTGGTGCTCGGCGGCCTGGTCGATCACGGCGTCCATCATCGGGATGACGGCTTCGGCGCCTTCGAGCGAGAAGCGCTTCTGGCCGACGTACTTGGTCTGCAGGAACGTCTCGAAGGCCTCGGCGGCGTTGAGCTTGCTCAGGATGTACTTCTGCTGAGCGACCGAAGGCTTGGCGTGATGGCCCTCGACGCGGTCCTGGATCCACTGACGCTGATCCGTCTCGAGGATGTGCGTGTACTCGACGCCGACGTGGCGGCAGTACGCGTCGCGCAGCACGCTCAACACGTCGCGCAGCTTCATCTTCTCTTGGCCGTGGAAGCCGCCGACCTTGAACTCGCGGTCCAGATCCCACAACGTCAGGCCGTGGCTGATGACGTCGAGGTCGGGGTGGCTGTGGAACTTGTCCTTGACGAACTGCAACGGGTCCGTGTCGGCCATGAGGTGGCCGCGGTCACGGTATGCAGCGATCAGTTCGAGAACACGGGTGTTCTTGTCGACAGCGCCTTCCGGCACGTCCTTGCGCCAACGCACCGGCTCGTACGGGTTGCCGAGCGCGTGGAAGATCTCGTCGTAGAACTCGTCGCTGATCAGCAGGTTGTGGATCGTGCGCAGGAAATCGCCCGACTCGGCACCCTGAATGATGCGGTGATCGTAGGTCGAGGTGAGGGTCATCAACTTGCCGACGCCCATCTCGGCCAGCTTCTCGTCGCTGGCGCCCTGGAACTCGGCGGGGTATTCCATCGCGCCGGCACCGATGATGGCGCCCTGGCCCTTCATCAGGCGAGGAACGGAGTGAACCGTGCCGATGCCGCCCGGGTTGGTCAGCGAAATGGTGACGCCGGTGAAGTCTTCGCCGGTGAGCTTGCCTTCACGGGCGCGTCGGACGATGTCCTCGTACGCCGCGTGGAACTGGACGAAGTTCATCGACTCGGTGTTCCGGATGGCGGCAACAACCAGTGAGCGGTTGCCGTCCTTGCCGGGAAGGTCGATCGCGAGTCCGAGATTGGTGTGCTCGGGGGTGACCGCGTTCGGCTTGCCGTCGATTTCGGCGAAGTGCCGGTTCATGTTGGGGAACGCGTTGACTGCCTGGACGATCGCGTAACCCAGGAGGTGGGTGAACGAGATCTTGCCGCCGCGGGTACGCGCGAGGTGGTTGTTGATGACGATGCGGTTGTCGAACATCAGCTTCGCGGGGATGGCACGCACGCTGGTTGCTGTCGGAATCTCGAGCGAGAGCGACATGTTCTTGACGACTGCTGCTGCGGCGCCGCGGAGAACCTTGGTTTCCTCGGCTCCGCCGGCGGGAGCGGGCTTCGCGGGAGCGGCCGCAGGCTTGGCTGCTGCAGGCTTGGCGGGGGCTGCCTTCGCGGCGGGCGCTGCCGTCTTCGCGGGGGCCGGTGCGGCCGCCTTGGCAGGCGGCGCAGGAGGTGCGGTCTTGGGGGCGGGAGGCGTGGCCTTGGGAGCAGCAGGCGGAGCTACAACAGCGGCGGGTGCAGCCGCGTTGCCGTTCGAGGCAGTCCCGTTTCCACCTCCCGTGTTCGCCGAGTCCGGCGAGTAATCGGTCAAGAATTCGTGCCAACTGGGATCCACGGACGACGGATCGTCCTGGAAGCGTTGGTACATCTCGTCAACCAGCCACTGGTTCTGTCCGAATTGGGATGTAGAACTGCTGCTCACGGCAGGTGTTCGCCTCGTTTCTATTTCGGTACCCGATCAGAGCGCCTATATATATGAGATTAGCCCGAGCGTGTGACGAGCAATTGTGCGGCACACAATTTGTGAGCTGTCTCACGGAAGTCCGTGATCTTGCGATCGCGCACTACCTCTCGGCGGTACAAATCCGTGCCGACTGTCACGCGACGGGGTTGCCTTCGATGACAGTTCTCGACGTCAGATTATTCCCCTCACGCGCCTGCGATGCATCCCAGAGTCCCGAGTAGTGACCACCGGCATACCGCAGAACATCGTGCGGGCCGTATTCAACGATACGTCCCCGGTCAACTACGACAACGAGGTCCGCTCGGGCAGCTGTCGCGAGGCGGTGAGCTACGACGACGGAAGTCCGTTTCCGGGTGACCGACCGACTTGCTTCGAGCACCATTCGTTCGGTCGCGGGATCGAGCGTCGCGGTCGCCTCGTCGAGGAGCAGAAGGTCCGGGTCGACCAGTTCGGCACGGGCCAATGCGATCAGTTGGCGTTGGCCCGCCGAGAGCCCCTGGCCGCGCTCGCCGACGGGATGATTCATGCCTCCACGCATGTCGGCTATCGAATTCAGTGCGCCGACGGAACGCGCCGCTTCCTCGATCTCCGCGCGCGACGCCGACGGCCTCCCGTACGCGATGTTGTCGGCGACCGTGCCGGTGAACAGATGCGCCTCTTGCGGGACCACGCCGAGGCGACGTCGGTACTGCGAGAGGTGGAAGTTCCGGATGTCGGTTCCGTCCACGTCGACGGATCCGGACGTCGGGTCGTAGAAGCGGGCGAGCAACTTCACCACCGTCGACTTCCCGGCACCGGTTCTGCCGACGAGGGCAACCGTCGTGCCTGGCGGAATCTGCAGATCGAAATCGGAGAGGGCGTCGACGTCCGCACCTGAGTACCGGAACCCGACCCCGTCGAGATGGACGGCGCCGTCGAGCCGTCCGGAGATCGCGATCAGATCCTCGCTGTCGGCTGTTTCGATCGAACTCCGAGTACGCAGAAGGTCACCGATTCGTTGCAATCCGACGTTTGCCTGTTGGTAACCATCGAACACTTGTGAGAGTTGCTGAATCGGTCCGAACAGCAGGCCGAGGTAGAGCACGAAAGCGATCAGTACGCCGGGCGACGTCGACCCGTTGGCGATCTGGTGCGCGCCGACGAACACCACTGCGGCCAACGCGAGGTCGGACAGGAACGAGATGAACGGGAAGTAGATCGAAATGGCTCGCTGCGACCGCATCCGCGATCGGCGGTAGCTTTCGGAGCGTTCTGCGAACCGACGCGCCGCACCTTCTTCGCGGCGGTAGGCCTGAGCCGCTCGCAGACCGGCGATGTTCTCCTGGAAGTCGGCATTGACGAGCGAGATCCGTTCGCGGGACTGGCTGTAGGCAACCGAGGAGATCTTGCGGAAGATCACGGTCGCAACCACGAGCGGTGGGATGACGGCCAGCGCCACCAGTCCGAGCGTCACGTCGGTCGCCAGGAGTGCGATCGAAATGCCGCCGACGGTCAGGACGCTCACGATCGCCGTCGACATGCCGGTTTGGATGAACGACGACAGCGCGTCGACGTCGGTGGTCATGCGCGTCATGATGCGCCCGGACAATTCACGTTCGTAGTAGTCCAGACCTAGACGCTGTAGGTGTGCATAGCTGCGTACGCGGAGCCCGAACAACACGCGTTCGCCGGCCCGGGCGGTGAGCACCGTCATGACCGCGACGACGACCCAGTCCGCTGCGACCAGGAGCGCGCCGAATGCCGTCGCTATCCAGAGCGTGCTGCTGTCCGCGGTCACGACTCCGTGGTCGATCGCGTATCTGACGAGGGAGGGAAATGCGATCGCCGCTGCGGAGTCCAGGGCAAGGCACACGACAACCGCCAGTAGAACCCAGCGGACCGGCCTCAAGATCTGTCGGAGTGAGAACTGTGGATTCGATTCGCGCAGGCTCTCAGGGGCGATTCCGGGGTCTTCGCGTGCGGGTGGGAGAGCGTCGACTGCTGCCCGCAGGGACGGCGTCACCGCGATTCCGCTGAGCGCTCCGGCCATCGGTCCGCCCGCACCCTGCGTCGTAGCGGCTGTGCTGTCGGCTTCGGATTCCGGTGCCTGCGGCCACAACTGCTCGGTTGTCGGCTCGCTGCGGTCACGTCCGAAAGCATCGGAGTCGACGTCGTCGAGTTCGGCCGGTAGTTCCGGCGGCGAGGAGAACAGGGCACGAAAGAGCGGACATCGCGCTTCCAGTTCGTCCACGGTTCCGGAGTCGATGATCCGTCCGCCGTCGAGAACCGCGACCCGGTCTGCGAGCGTCAGGGTGGACCGCCGGTGAGCGAGGATGAGCGTGGTCTGGCGCCGTCTGGCCCGGAACGCGTCGAAGATCGCGGCTTCGGTAGCCGCATCGACTGCGGAGGTCGCGTCGTCGAGGACCAGGATCCGTGGGTCGACGAGCAGTGCCCGGGCAAGTGCGATGCGCTGACGCTGGCCGCCCGACAGCGTCAGACCTCGTTCACCGACTACGGTGTCGTATCCGTCCGGGAGTGCCTCGATGAACGAATCTGCCTGTGCCAGTGCTGCTGCGTCGCGGATGTCCTCGTCGGAGGCGTCCTCGCGGCCAAGTGCGATGTTGGCGGCAATGGTGTCCGAGAACAGGAACGGTTCGTCGAAGACGAGGCTGACGGCGGCACGAAGCTGCTCACTGCGCAGTTCGCCGATGGGGAACGTCTCGCCGGCGGTATCGACTGTCACCGCACCCGAAGTCGGTGCGTAGAACCGCGGGAGAAGCAAGGACAACGCGGTCTTGCCCGACGCGGCCGGACCCACGACGGCGACGGTCTCGCCCGGTTCTATGCGGAGGTTCAGCCCGGTCAGGACGTCGCGTTCGGTGTCGAATCCGAATGCCACGTCGTCGAAGGTGACTCCGAGAGGACCGTCGGGCAGGTCCACCGGATGGTCTGGATCGGCGATGTCCGGCTGAGCGTTGATGACGTCGTAGACACGCTCTACAGCGGCGCGCGCCAGCTGCGCCATGACGATGACCGACGACAGAGTTCGGGTGACTCCGGTCATCGTCACGATGTAGGTGGCGAACGCGAGAAACGTTCCCACGGTGATCTTGTCGTCCAGTGCGAGATACCCGCCGAGAGCGATCACTCCCACCTGCCCGAGCTGGGGCAAGGCGGCCATGGTTGGCGCGAATTTCGCGTTCAACCACGCGGCGCGAAGGCGCTCGGAGTACAGCGTGCGGCTATGTTTCTCCAGCTGGTCGACGGCTCGTTGTTCCTGCCCGAATCCCTTGACGACGCGAACGCCGGTGACGGTTTCCTCGACGTGTTGGGCGAGGTCGGCGGCACGCTGCTGCGCGGACCATGTTGCGGCGAAGAGCATCGGTCGCATCAGGAACACCACCAGCCCTACTGCTGGGATGACGGCGACAGCGACGAGAGTCAACAGCGGCGAGAGCCACGCCATGATGCCGATCGCCAGCACGAATTGCAGGAGCGCTCCCGCGGACATCGGCACCATCGCGAGCAAACCCTGGACGAGCTGCAGATCCGTGATGGACCGGGAGACCACCTGGCCTGTGCGGATCTGATCCTGCCCTCGTCCGTCGAGGCGTTGCAGCGAACCGAGCAGGGCGAGCCGCAAGTCGTGTTGAACGTCGAGCGAGAGTCGGCCGGCAAGCATCCGTCGGCCGTACTGGCACGCGAAGCGGACGATCGCGAGCAACGCGATCGCCAACGCGACGAACCCGATCACCTTGCCCGGGTTCTCCTGGCTTGCGGCGTCGAGCGCATAGCGGGTCAGGAGAGGAAACGAGATGTCGATCGCAGAGGCGATGACCGTAACGAGTAGCGCGCCGATCGCAACTCTTCGGTGCAACCAGCATGCGTGGGCCAAGCGGCGGATCCAGCCCGGAGCTCGATCCACCTCTCCAGCTACCGGACTGTCCGTGTTGATCGTGTTCATCGAGATCCACGGTAGACCCGGCCCCAGACAGCTTTTTCAGGTGATGTCGCGGGTCCTGGTCCGTAGCCAACCGAGCCCGCAGAACAGAACTACCCAAGCGGCCAGCATCATCGGGCCGCTCGGCCAGGACGCAAACGCGTCGACGTCGATCGACGGTGCCGCATTGACGATGGTGCCGATCGTGGCCGACACCGGAAGCGCGGCCCCGATCCCACCGAGATCCATCGCGAGCAGCACGGCGCGGACGATCCATTCACCGAAGACGAACCACAGGATGACCGAGAGGGCACCGGCCATCGACGAACCGGTGAGCAGGGCCACCCCGGCGCCGAGTAGTGCCCACAGCGCACACGCCAGAATGCCTGCGGCGCAGATGGCGAAGAGATCGGTGGTGAAACTGAAGTCCCGGCCGAAGAGCAACATCGCGCCGATGCTGACTACTTCGACCGCCAGTGCGTAGCCGACGGCGAATACCGCGACGACGGCAAGTTTTGCGCCGAGAACTCCGTCGCGGCCGCGAGCTGTGAGGAACGTCGTGGTGAGAGTCTTGTAGCCGAATTCGGATCCGGCGGTGAGCGCTCCGAAGACGGCCGCGAACACCAGGACAAGCGTGTTGGAGACACCGAGGCTGACGCCGGTGGACACGACATCGACGTCGAAAGTGGTGTCGGCCGAATCGGCCACAACTTCGACGAACGTCCGAGTCGAGGCAGCAATCAGCACGGCCACGACCACCGGTGCGATGGCCAGTGCCCACCAGTAGCGCAAGGTGAGAACTTTGAGTGTCTCCGCGCGCACGAGCGTGGTCATCTGTGTCCTCCGGAAGGTCCGTATGCGGCAGGGCCGTAATAGCCCGGTCCGGAACCGGGACCGGGTGGGCGGTGGTATCCGACCTGGGGAACCGCGTACTGCGGTGTTGTCATCGCGAGGAACAGTTGCTCGAGATCTGCGCCTTCGGTCGCGACACCGAAGATCGTGACACCGGCCGCCGACGCCACCGGTGGGAGCACCGACGTGTCGGTGCCGCCCACGGCGAGCCGTCCGTCCTGCGTGATCTGGGCGTCGATGATTCCGCGAGCGGCCAATGCCGTGGCGAGGAGCGCTGGGTTGGAACACGAGACGAGCAGTCGACTGCGCTGGGAGCGACGAAGTTCGTCCATGGTCCCTTGGTAGACGAGTGAGCCGGCGCTGACGATGACCACGCTGTCGACCGTCGCTTCCACTTCACGAAGCGCGTGGCTCGAGATCAGAACCGTTCGGCCGGAACCGGCGAAGGTCTGCAGGAACTGACGTAGCCACGCCATGCCTTCGGGGTCGAGTCCGTTCGCGGGTTCGTCGAGCACGAGGATCTCGGGATCACCGAGCATCGCGGTGGCAAGGATCAGGCGTTGGCGCATCCCGAGTGAGAAGGTGCCGGTCTTGTGGGCTCCGACCGAACTCAGACCGACCATGTCCAGCACCTGCGCTGCGCGCTGAGTCGGCATGCCGATAGCGGCCGCGTAGATCTCGAGGTGTCCGAGCGCCGTTCGTTTCGGATGGAGACTGCCGACGTCGAGTACTGCGCCGACGGTCCGGGCCGGGTTGGACAGCAAACGCATCGGAGTGCCGTTGATCGTGGCCGATCCCGACGTCGGTGACACCAGTCCGAGGAGCATCCGCAACGTGGTCGTCTTGCCCGAACCGTTCGGGCCGAGAAACCCGGTGATCGAGCCGGCCTGAACGTCGAAGCTCAGGTCGTTGACCGCGCGCGCCGCCTTGAACGTCTTCGTCAACCCACGAATCTCGATGGGGGCAGAGAAGGATCCCATTGCGGTGTTCGTCAATGCTGCTCCCGGGTTGGCGGCGAATACGTGATGCGAGCCTACGGCCCGGACGGCTATCTGCGGATGGCCCGGCGTGTCTCCGTCTGGGGAAGCACTGCGGCATCGTCGGCAGGCATCACGATCAGGTGATCGGTCCACCTGGCCGGTGCCGGTCCGAAGGCTTCGCGCGCATTCTTGACGACTCCCTTGCCGATGGCACGGTTACCCGCACCGCCGATGACCGCACCGATTCCGGCGGGAACGAGCTTGCCGAGGATCAGTGCGCTGCGCTTGGCGGCGTACTTGGTCACGAATTTCCGCACGAGGGTGCTGTTCATTCCCCTCATCGTGGGTCCGGGGATCTTGCTCGTGATTGCCGTTCCCCAGTTCTTGGCCGTGATCCCGGTGGCCTTCTGGACGATCTCCATGCCGGATTCGCCGAGTGCGACTGCCAGGACCAGGGCGCGTCGTTGCTGATGATCCTGCACGGAGATTCCGTGCACAGACGCGATTGCCAATGTGAGCAGCGCCGACGCTTCGAGGAAGAAAGCCGATTCCGCACCGACTGCAGCGATGGACGCGACTGTTCCGACGCCCGGCACCGCGGCCGTGGCGCCGACGGCACTGCCGCTTCCGGTCACGGCGAGAATGAACATCTTCTCCATCCGCTCGACGATCTGAGCAGGTGACTCGTCGGGGTGCGCCTTACGGACGTGGTTGACGTATTTGGCCACTGCGGGCGCTTGCAGGCGGCTTCCGTTGTCGAGAACGGAAACGAGGACCTTCTCGATACGCCCGCTGTCGTTGTTCGTCGACTTGCTCATTGCTGCCCCTCCACAGTTGTCCTCCTCTGAAGCGAGGTGGACCGTATCTCGAGAATAGGTGAAGTTTTCGGTAGCGGCGGTGATCGCAGGGGCCATAGGCTCGTACGAGACTCGGTTTTCTTCGTGAGTTTTCCCAGGCAGGAGTTCGAGTGTTATGACCGCCACTTCGGAATCTCGTTCGACGACCATCTGGCCGACACTGCGCTACCTCGACGCCCGGGCTGCAATCCACTTTCTGGTGAGCACCTTCGGTTTCGTGGAGAAGGTCGTCTACGGCGAGGGAGACGTGGTGGACCACGCCCAACTCGACTGGCCGGGCGGTGGCGGCATCATGCTGGGTTCGCCGCGCACCGATTCGGCGATCGCCGGCCTGCCGCCTGGAATCGGTTCGGTGTACATCGTCGTGGACGACGCGGACGCAGCTGATGCACTCCACGAACGCGCTGTCGCGGCGGGCGCCACGATCACGCAGGGATTGCGCGACGAGGACTACGGTTCGCGGGGGTTCACCTGCCGTGATCCCGAAGGTGTGTACTGGAGTTTCGGCACGTACGCAGGGGAGTAGCCGCCGCGACCTATCTGGTGGCCCAGTGCTCTGCTGGAACCACTTCCGAGGGGATGGGCGGGTGAGGCGGTGTGCCGTCCCCGAACGGTCGGCCACCCAACTGTTCGCGGCCGTGCGGTTCGAGCCAGTGCGTCAATTCCGGTCCCTTGGGCACGATTCCGGAGGGATTGATCTCGGAATGCACGATGTAGTAGTGCGCTTTGATCTGTGTGAAGTCGATGGTGTCACCGAATCCGGGAGTCTGGAACAGATCGCGTGCGTAGTCCCACAGCACCGGCATCTCGCTGAGTTTGCTTCTGTTGCACTTGAAGTGGCCGTGATAGACGGGATCGAATCGCGCCAGCGTGGTGAACAGGCGCACATCGGCCTCGGTGATGGTGTCTCCCACCAGGAAGCGTTGCCGGGCAAGACGTTCGGTGAGCCAGTCGAGGCGGGCGAACAGCGTGTCGTATGCCTCGTCGTACGCCTGCTGTGAACCGGCGAAACCGCAGCGGTAGACGCCGTTGTTGACGTCGCGGAACACGTACTCGGCCACTTCGTCGATTTCGTTTCGCAGAGGCTCCGGGTACAGATCCGGTGCGCCTTCGCGGTGGTACTTCTTCCATTGCGTCGAGAAGTCGAGGGTGATCTGTGGGTAGTCGTTCGTGACCACCTTGCCCGTCGCGATCTCCACCATGGCGGGCACCGTGATTCCCCTGGGGTATTCGGGATCTCGGGCGAAGTACGCGTCCTGTAGTCGCGGGATCTTCAGTACGGGATCGACGCCGCCCGGGTCGAGATCGAAAGTCCAGCTTCGCTTGTCGTGAACCGGACCGCAGATGCCCATCGACAGTACGTCTTCGAGGCCGAGTAGACGGCGGACGATGATGGCGCGGTTTGCCCACGGGCAGGCACGTGCCACGATCAACCGGTATCGCCCCGGTTCGACGGGGTAACCGTCGCGACCGTCCTCGGTGATCCGGGTCGGGATGTAGTTGGTGTCGCGTTTGAATTCACGACCCTCTTCGACGAATGTCGGTTCGCTCGCGCCGTCTTCCGTACTCATCTGCGGTCCCTCTCGTTCGAGTGTCATTTCGAGTGTCAACTGGGCAGGTGCACGTGTACCCGAGCGTATGCCCCCAGAACGTCGAATTTGGCTTTACGTGGAAGCGTCGCGGCGATCGCGCTGCCGCGACTCGTGCGTAGCTGCGGGATCAACCCGGAATCGAGAGCGTCCTCCGCGGCGAGAAGCGTTACTGCACAGCCGATTCCGTGACGGCGATGCGCAGGAGCAGTCAGGGTCGTGAGATCTGCCACGAATCCCTGAAATTCGGAGTATGCCGCGCATCCGAGCACCTCGGTGGAATCGGTGACGGCGGTGAACCACCGCGTCCGGTTCTCGAGGTCGGCCGTGGTGCTGTCGTCGGGTGGGCACAGCGCAGCGACGGCGAGGGCGTCGTCGACCTCGTGGGAAATCAGCAGTTGCTCGTCGGGTGGCGCGTCCGTGTAGTCGCCGAGGAAAGCGAGATCGACGGGACCGGTGATTCGCCCGCCGTGATCGCCGGCGATCTCGAGGAGGCGTGTCGGTTGCAGTAGTGCGTCGACGGAGATGCCCTCTGTGCGCTCGATGAACCACTGTGGCCCTACGATCGCACCGGAGCCTGCCAGATCGAGAACGTGGATGTCGTCGCCGACGACCCGGGCCGTGTGCGCCGGACGCAGTGCCGAGTCGCCGAGTCCCAGCTCACGCGCCCAGGCAAGTCGGATGATGTCGAGGTGATGATCGTCCACTCGCTACAGGCTAGTCCGATTCGAACGGGTTGATCGAGACGGACAGAGGTCGTATATTCCATGTGGACTATTTCGGGTGGAATAGTCAAGAAATGGTCAATTGCGGCTCGTCAGTCAACTACGGCTTGTCAGGGAGGGGGACTCATGGGTGACGTGTCACTGACGCCTTTGGGAATCACCGTGCTGGGCCTGCTGTCCGAGCGTTCGATGCACCCGTACGAGATGTACCAACTCGCCTCGGTGCGGCGGGGCGATCAGCTGGTGAAAATCAAGCCGGGATCGCTCTATCACACGGTTTCCCGGTTGGAGAAGCAGGAACTTCTGGCTTCGATCGGGACCGATCGTGAGGGCAACCGCCCGGAGCGGACGACGTACGAGATCACTGCCCGCGGCCGTGATGCCCTCGAACATCAACTACGCGAGATGTTGGCGGTTCCGGTGCGGGAGTATCCGCGGTTGCCACTCGCGCTTGCCGAGATGCACAACCTCTCCGCATCGACTGCGTGTCAGATGCTTCGGATCCGTCTCGCGCACCTCGACAAGACGATTGCGAAATTCGAGGTGGACTACGAAGCGGTGAAGGCCGCGGAGAAACCACGAATCTTCACGGTGGGCGCGGACTACGCCCACGCACTGACCGTCGCCGAAAGAGAGTGGATCGGCGCGTTGGTGACAGACATCGAGAGCGGCGAAATGCCCTGGCTCTCACAAGAACTTCTCGACCGGCTGGCCGGCTCCGCAGGCTCGTCCGCACTACCTAAGGACTGAAGATGGAAAAGCAGGTCAATCCCTGGCACGCGCTGTGGGCGCTGTGTATCGGGTTCTTCATGATTCTGGTGGACAGCACCATCGTCGCTGTCGCCAACCCCGCGATCATGGAGGACCTCGGCACCGACATCAACAAGGTCGTCTGGGTCACCAGCGCGTACCTGCTGGCGTACGCGGTGCCGCTGCTCGTCACGGGCCGACTCGGTGACAGGTTCGGTCCGAAGAACCTGTACATGATCGGCCTCGTACTGTTCACCGGCGCATCACTGTGGTGCGGTCTGTCCGGCAGCGTCGAGATGCTCATCGTCGCAAGGGCTTTCCAGGGTCTTGGTGCTGCAATGATGACGCCTCAGACGATGGCCGTCATCACACGCACGTTCGCGCCGAACAAGCGTGGCGCCGCAATGGGTCTGTGGGGCGCCGTTGCCGGTGTTGCCACCCTGGTGGGTCCGCTTGCCGGTGGCGTCCTGGTGGACAATCTCGGCTGGGAATGGATCTTCATCGTCAACGTCCCGGTTGGTGTCATCGCCTTCCTGCTCGCCTGGAAGCTCGTTCCGTCGTTGCCGACCAGCGAGCACAAATTCGACATCCCCGGCGTGATCCTCAGCGCCGCAGGCATGTTCCTTCTGGTGTTCGGAATCCAGGAAGGCAGTTCGTACGACTGGAACGGATTCGTCTGGAGCCTGATCGGCGCCGGTGTGGTGTTGCTCGCGGTGTTCGTGTTCTACCAGTCGCGCAACAAGAACGAACCCTTGCTTCCCCTGGAACTCTTCAAGGATCGCAACTTCTCACTCGCCAATGTCGCCATCACCGCGATGGGCTTTGCGATCACGTCGATGGTCCTTCCGCTGATGTTCTACACACAGGCAGTTCGTGGCCTCTCCCCGACGCAGTCGGCGTTGCTGCTCGTTCCGATGGCAGTGCTGACCGGTATCTTCGCCCCGATCATCGGCAAGCTCGTCGACAAGACACATCCGCGCTACATCGCCGGCACCGGCTTCCTGCTGTTCGCCGTCGCCTTGGGCTGGCTGGCACTGGTGATGTCTCCCGACGTCGCGATCTGGGAACTGCTCCTGCCGATCGGCCTGATCGGCTTCGCCAACGCGTGCATCTGGTCTCCGCTCGCGGCCACCGCCACACACAACCTGCCTCCGATGCAGGCGGGCGCGGGCGCCGGCGTCTACAACACCACCCGGCAGGTGGGTGCGGTTCTCGGCAGCGCTGCGATCGGCGCTCTGATCACTGCACGATTGGCGGCTCAGGGACTGACCGGCGGCAGTTCGGAAGCCGGCGTTGGTCACCTCCCCGAGTTCGTCCGTGAACCGTTCAGCACGGCGATGTCGGAGTCGATCTGGCTACCTGCGGGTGTGCTGCTCATCGGTTTCGTCGCGTCGGTGTGCTTCGCCCGGCCGCTGCGCGGGGACGCGCACGACGACGCGATGGCCGTCAGTGCCGAAGCGCGTCGGGAAACATCACTGCGCGATTGAGATAGTCGCTCGGGTCAAGGGCTCGCTTGATCGCCCACATCGTGGCTATGTCCTGCGCCGAGAGGGCCAGGTCCAGATAGTTGCGTTTGAGCGAGCCCACCCCGTGCTCGGAACTGACGTTTCCGCCGTGATCGCGAACCAGTTCGAGGACACTGCGATACACGATGTCGGCGTTCGGACAGTTCAGGACGTTGAGGTGGATGTTTCCCTCAGCGACGTGTCCGAATAGGATCGGAATTGCCTCGGGCGCTCGGCTCGCGATCACCGCCGTTGCGTCCTCGGTGAAGGTGGCAAGCGAGTCCAGCGGTAGCGCCGCGTCGAATTTCAGTGGGGGACCGAACAATCCGACCACCTCGGCGAAGCATTCGCGTGCCGCCCACAAGCGCGTCGAGCCGTGGGCGTCGACCGCCACGGCCGGGGTCTGCGGTGGGCCGATGCGTTCGAGCAGCTCGGCCAGGTCTTCCAGCGGATCGTGGGCCGCGGACACCTCGGCGAGGAGGTACCACGGTCGCCCCGTCGGAACCGCGGCGTTCAAATGGCGTGCGGCCAGTTCGAGACCGCGCCCGTCCAACAATTCGAGTGCGTCGACGCCGTCGAGAGTGCGCAACACTCGCCCCGCCTCGACGACGTCTTCGAGTGTGTCGAAACCGGTCAGCGACGTCACGCGGTAGGTCGGTATCGTCCGTAATTTCAGGTCGACGGAAGTGACCACCCCTAGAGTTCCTTCGCTACCGACCCACAGTGCGGGCAGGTTGTATCCGGAGTTGTCCGACAGCACTTTCGGTGACCGGCGCACCGTTGTTCCGTCGGGGAGTACCACCTCGAGGCCGAGCACCTGTTCGGCCATGTTCCCGTATCGAACCGTGTGAAGGCCACCGGCATTGGTGGACACCATGCCGCCGATCGTCGCAGTGTCCCGCGAGGCTATGTCGACACCGAACTTCAAACCGGCGGCGGCCGCCGCGGAATGTACCTGCGCGAGTGTCACTCCCGCCCCGACGGTGATCCGCCCGGCGGCAAGATCGACGTCGCCGATCGCCGCGAGGCGTTCGGTGGAGAGCAGGACGTCGTCGTGTTCGGGCACCGTGCCGGCGACCAGGCCCGTTCGCCCGCCCTGAACGGTGACCGGTACACCGCGGGAGCGGCACACGTTCAGCAGTGCAGCGATTTCGGCTGTATCGGCCGGTCGGACCAGGGCGCAGGCACGGCCCGTGTGCCGCCCTGTCTGATCGGTGGAACGGGTCGTCAACACGTCGGCGTCGGTGACGACGAACCGGTGTCCCACAACGTCCGCGAGCGCATTTCTCAGACCGTCCACCCGACGATCGTAGGCCGGTTCGATGTGGCAGTGTGGCGGCATGACTGCTCCCGAATCGCATCCCACCCGTCTCGAGCGCTTCACCACCGATGGTGGTGCCGAGGTGGCTGTCCTGACGTTCGCGCACGGACCACTCAATCTGTTCGATCAGGCCATGTTCGACGCGGTCATCGCCGATGTTGCGGCGCTGACCGAAAACCCACCGCGCGCGGTGCTTCTGCGCGCCGAGGGCAAGGTCAACTCGGCCGGCGTCGACGTCCATGTGTTCGACGGCCTCGACCCGGAGCAGGGCGCGGAGTTGTGGCGCCAACTGTTTGCCCAGATCTGCCATCCGCTCGAGGCATTGCCGTGCCCGGTGATCTATGCGGCGCACGGGTTGACGCTGACTGCTGCATTCGAGATCTCCTTGGCCTGCGACATCATCCTCGCGGCGCCCAAGGCGAAGTTCGGACTGGTCGAGACAGTGGTCGGTCTGACGCCGTCCATGGGTGGACCGCAGCGTTTGGCCGAGCGTGCCGGTTCCGGACGAGCTCGGGAGTTGGTCATGACCGGCGATCTCTACGACGCCGTAACCCTGCACTCGTGGGGCGTCGTCAATGCAGTTCACGACGATGTCGATGCTGCGGCGCGTGCCCTGGCGACCAGGCTGGCGGACGGACCCACGCGAGCCCACGACGCCACCAAGCAGATCGTCGCGGCCTGGCGTTCCGGCGGGATCGCTCACGCGGATTCGGTGACGCCCGGGGTGTCCGGTGCGCTGTTCGCCACCGATGACCTACGCGGCGCTGTCCGCAGTTTCCTCGACGTCGGACCGGGCAAAGCGGTCTACTCCGGAAAGTAAGTTTGCGACGATTATCGCCAGAGACCTCCACGAACTGTGATCCACGTCATATAGTCGAATGGCCGGTGAGTTGTCAGTGACGTGGAGGTATCGATGCGGTCGACGCTTGTGGAATACCCGTGTTCGAATCAGCTCCTCGCCGACGCCCGCGTCACCCGCGCCGGTGACGGGGTGCTTCGGTACAGCCAACTGGACCCGTCGTTGTCCGAACTACTGGACATCGCCGTCCATCGGTTCTCCTCGCGCGTCGCGGTCGAGGAGGTCGACGGCGAGCAGGTCACCTTCGCGGAGCTGTGGGCCGAGGCGTCGCGGGTCGCGGGAGGGCTGAAGTCGCGAGGCGTCGAGATCGGTGACCGTGTGGCCATTCGTGTCGCCGCTGGGGTGAGATGGATGGAGGCGTGCCTCGGCGTCATCCTCGCCGGCGGCGTTCCGGTCTCCGTCGGTGTGCACTTGAGTGATGACGCGGCGGACTTCGTCATCGCGGACAGTGGTTCGGTGTTGGTGCTCGACGGGGAACTCCCGCACGGTGTTCCGTTCATCGACGACGGCGCCGCCCCGGACGAGATGGCGATCCTCGCGTACACCGCGGATTCTTCGGGCGAGATGCTTGGCGTCGAGTTGAGTAACGAGAACGTGCTTTCTGCCATCGTCGGAATTCTGCACTCGCGTGACTACGGCGTCGAAGGGTTGCGGAATCTGCTGGTGGACAACGACTTCAAGTCGGTGCGGCAGTTCGTGCACGTGCTCGCGACGTTGGTGGTCGGTGGAACGGTGGTCCTCGCCGGGGACTTCTGGCGTGAGAGTGTGCATACCGTCGACATCGTGACCGGGCGGCCCGAGGACTTGCTCGAGCCACGGTTGCTCACGCTCGGACCGGCGGCACGTGCCGGTTCGAGGTCGGTGCAGTGGATCGATTGCAGCGGGTCGCCGATCACGGCCGAACAGGAATCCAAGCTGCTGACTCTGTTCCCGGCCGCTCGGCATGTGATCGGGTGGGGTAAAACCGAAACCTGTGGGGCTGGTCTCATTCTGCCAACCGAGTCGGCGCCCACCCACCTCGGAAGCGTCGGAATCGCTTTCGGTGGAATGGAAGTGGCGTTGTACGGCCCGGATGCGCCAGGTGGTTTCGGCGAGTTGTTGTGCCGTGGACCGAGTGTCACGCGTCGGTATTGGAACTCGCCGCAAGCGACCTCGACGAGGTTCACCCAGGGGTGGTTCTGCACTCACGACACCGCGCAGATCGACCCCGATGGCTTCGTCCGTATTGTCGAACGCAACGTCGCGTAGTCACGCGAGCGTGGTCGACAAACGAGAGGGACATCATGGCGGACGAGGTTCTCACCGAGCGGCGCGGGCGGACACTGATCATCACCATCAACCGGCCCGAGGCGCGTAACGCCATCAACTCGGCGGTCAGTCACGCGTTGGCCGCCGCGGTCGAAGAGCTCGATGCGGACGACGATCTGTCCTTGGCCGTGCTGACAGGAGCCGGCGGAAACTTCTGTGCCGGTATGGATCTGAAGGCATTCGTGGCCGGCGAGAACGTCCTCGTGCCGGGACGCGGTCTCGGATTCACGGAAGGGCCACCGCGTAAGCCGATCATTTCGGCGGTCGAGGGCTTCGCGTTGGCAGGCGGCACGGAACTCGTGCTTGCCACCGACCTGGTGGTGGCGTCGTCCGAAGCGAAGTTCGGTATCCCGGAGGTCAAGCGAGGACTGGTTGCAGGTGGCGGCGGATTGTTGCGCCTGCCCAAGCGGATTCCGTACCAGAAGGCTCTGGAACTGGCGCTGACCGGCGACAGTTTCACCGCCGAGGAGGCATACCGCTACGGCTTCGTGAACACGTTGACCGAACCGGGCAAGGCGCTCGACGGCGCACTGGAGCTGGCTGATCGAATCACCCGCAACGGACCGCTCGCGGTAGCGGTCACCAAGGAGATCATCGTCAAGGCCGGCGGTTGGTCCGACGATGAAGCTTTCGCGAAGCAGTTGCAGGTCATGGCGCCGGTATTCGCATCCGAAGATGCACGCGAGGGTGCGACGGCGTTCGCCGAGAAGCGCGCCCCGGTCTGGAAGGGGCGGTAACACCGACATGGCTACACCTGTCGCAGAACTGCACATGCACATCGAGGGTTCTCTGGAGCCCGAACAGATTTACCGACTTGCCGAGCGCAATCGAATGGATCTGCCGTACAAGGACATCGACGATCTGAAGTCGAGGTACGAGTTCACCGACTTGCAGTCGTTCCTCGATCTCTACTTCGCCAACATGGCCGTCCTGCGCACCGCGGAGGATTTTGCCGACCTGACGCGAGCGTACTTCCGCCGGGCGGCTGCGGCCGGCGTCGAGCATGCCGAGTTCTTCTTCAATCCACAGGCGCACGTAGTCCGTGGTGTTCCGCTGACCGAGGTCCTGGACGGGATCATGGATGCGGTGGCATCGAGCGAGCGCGAGTTCGGGCTCAGCAGCGCGGCAATCGCCGCCATCCTCCGAGATCAGCCCGTCAAGGACGCCGAGGAGATCTTCTCCGAGATAATTCGCCTGCAGGCTCCGATCGTCGGGCTCGGACTCGACTCCGCGGAGGTCGGCAACCCGCCGTCACTGTTCGAGGACGTGTTCGCCCGCGCGCGTGCCGAGGGTTTGCACGTCGTCGCTCACGCCGGCGAGGAGGGACCGCCCGAGTACATCTGGCAGGCGCTCGACATTCTCGGCGCCGAGCGGATCGACCACGGAGTCCGGGCACTCGAGGATCCTGCCCTGATCGAGCGTCTGGTCGACGAGGAGATTCCACTGACGGTCTGCCCGTTGTCGAACGTTCGTCTGCGGGTGTTCGATTCGCTGTCGGATCATCCGCTTCGATCGATGCTCGAGATGGGTTTGATCGTCACGGTCAACTCCGACGACCCGGCCTACTTCGGGGGATACGTCGACGACAATTTCACCGAACTGGGCCGAGCCTTGGGTCTGACCGAGGCCGAGCGAGACACCCTCGCCCGGAACTCGATCAAAGCCTCGTTTGCGAGCGATGCACGAAAAGCGGAACTGCTGCGGCGCTGACCGTCAGTCGCCGAGTACCTGACGCAAGTATTCGTTGTCGAACACACGATTCGCGTCGTACTTGTCTCTCACGGCGACAAAGTCGTCGAGTCGGTCGTACGTAGGACGCAGGTCGTCGACGGTCCGGTTGTGCATTTTTCCCCAATGCGGCCGGCCGTCGACGGCGCGGGCGATGGCTTCCACTGCGGCGAAGTATTCGGTTTCGGGTCGTCGGTGGTACTGGTGTACGGCGATGTATGCGGTGTCGCGTCCGTGAGCAGTCGAGAGCCAGAGGTCGTCGGCGGCAGCAAAACGTACTTCGACGGGGAACGCGACGTTAGTTCCGGACTTCTTCATCCAGCGGTCGATTTCGTGGAGTGTCTCGGTGACGTGTTCGCGGGGAATCGCGTATTCCATCTCCTTGAACTTCACCCGGCGCGAAGACGCGAATACTCGGTAACTGCGATCGGTGAACTCCCGGGCGCCGAGCAATCGAGACGACACGTTGTTGATTCTCGGGATCGCGGCCGGTGCCAGGGTGGCAACGCGGTTGACACCTTCGAAGAGTGTGTTCGAGAGGAGTTCGTCGTCGACGAACGCGCGGACCTTGCCCACTGGATCGGGTTCGGTATCTCCGGGCAGTCGCGTATTGCTCTTCGTCAGGACACGGTCGGTGTGCGGAAACCAGTAGAACTCGAAGTGGTCCAAGCCCAGACGATCGCTCTCGAGGGTGTCCAGTATGTGAGACAGCGTGTCGGGTTCCTCGATTGCGCGAAGTGTGAATCGCGGGACGCAGGCGAGAGTGATCTTCGAAATGATGCCGATTGCGCCCAATCCGAGGCGGCCTGCTTCGAACAATTCGACGTTTTCGTCAGCGCTTGCGGTAACGACGGATCCGTCGGCGAGAACGATCTCGATTCCGCGAATCTGTGTGGCGATACCGCCGAATCGTGCGCCGGTGCCGTGTGTGCCGGTGGACGTCGCGCCGGCCAGTGACTGGACGTCGATGTCACCGAGATTGGCCATCGCATATCCGCGTTGCCACAAGGCGTCGTTGAGAGCATGAAGGCGAGTGCCTGCAAAAACAGTGACCAGCGCACCGTCGTCGGTCGGCGTGATCGAGTCGATTCCGCTCAAGTTGTCCAGGCTGACGAGGATACCGTCGGTGACCGCGACACCGGTGAACGAATGGCCGGCGCCGACGGCCTTCACACGTTGGCCGCGCGCCGCGGCCTCGGCGACCAACGACGAAAGTTCACGGGTATTTGTCGGCGTCGCAAAGCGACGCGGCGCGGCACTTTGAGTGCCCGCCCAGTTCTGCCAAGTGTCCGAAGCCATTACGCAATAATGTACTTGGACGGTCGTCCAGGCAAGTATTGCGCGAAGATTTTGTCATTTGCGTTCTACGATCATTGGATGCTGAACAGGCTTCCGGCGGACGAACGCCGCACACAATTGGTCGAGTCCGCTTTGTCTATTGCGGAACAGCGCGGTGTCAGTTCTGTGACGGTAAGGGCGGTGGCAGAGGAGGCCGGCGTATCGCTCGGCGTCGTTCATTACTGCTTCGAGAGCAAGGAAGCGCTGATCGCGGCAATGGGTGAAACGCTCATTCTGCAGCTCAGTGCGTCGATGCAGTATGCGTTCGCGCAGGTCCGCCATGCGCCGGATCTCAGTGGCGTGCAGGGGCTCAGGGAATTGCTGCATATCGGCCTGACCGGAATGTGGCCGACCATCGAAGCAACCCCGGATCGCCAGTTGTTGACCTACGAAATTACCGCGCAGGCGCTGCGTAGTCGCAATCTCGGAGCCGAACGTGCTGGGGCAGTTGCATTTGAGCAGTACCGAATCATGGATGAGCTCGCGGTGTCGTTTCTCGAAGAGTGCGCCAAGATATCGGGCACGGTGTGGACGGAGCCGTTGAGTTCGATTGCGCGACTGAGTCTTGCAATGATCGACGGCCTTGTTCTGCGTTGGCTGGTTGATCGTGACTCCGACGCGACCATTGCCGAGTTCGGAGAAATGGTTCAGGTAATCGCCAATAAAGCAGTGGTCGCGCCTCAGTAGAACCGCCATCCTGGACATACGTCCAGGATTGGTGATTGACTGGTCGCACGCCGCGACGATTGGATCATCTGTGACCAGGACCCTCGATCGACTCACTGCTGCCACGCGAGAACTCGACCCGCCTCTGGCTGCTCTGGATCTGACCACACTGCGCAGTAATGCAGCCGACCTGGTGCGCCGCGCCGGTGGAACCCCGGTGCGAGTGGCGAGCAAATCGGTTCGTTGTCGTACGGTTCTGACTGAAACTCTCGGTGACACACTGACTGCATCCGGCGGGTTCCGCGGAATCATGGCGTACTCACTGCGCGAGGCTCTGTGGCTGGTCGGGCTCGGCGCACGGGACATCCTGATGGGATACCCGACCGCCGATCGTGGCGCCATCGCCGATCTCGCTGCCGATGACACCGCACTCCAATCGATCACCTTGATGGTCGACGACGATGCGCAGTTGGATCTCATTCGTTCGGCGTCGACGGGAGATGCGCCTGTCCGGGTATGTCTCGACGTCGATGCGTCACTGCGGATCGGTCCGATCCATCTGGGTGTACGACGCTCGCCGCTGCGCGAACCTGCCGCGGTCGCCGCACTCGCGGCGCGTGCTCGCCAGCGCGGATTCTCAGTTGTCGGAGTGATGTTCTACGAGGCCCAGATCGCCGGCCTCCCGGACACCAGCGCTCCGATCGGTTGGGTCAAGAAGGCCTCTGCACGCGAACTGGCGTCCAGAAGGGGCGCTGTGGTCGCGGCCGTCACCGATGCCGTGGGTGCACTCGAGATCGTCAACAGCGGCGGTACGGGGTCGCTGGAGGTCAGCTCGGCCGATCCTGTGGTGACCGAGGTAACAGCAGGCTCCGGACTGTACGTACCGACCCTGTTCGACCGCTACCGTGCCTTCCGTCCCGATCCGGCGCTGTTCTTCGCACTGTCGGCCGTGCGCAAGCCGACGCCGTCCGTCACGACCCTTTTCGGCGGCGGATACATCGCGTCGGGACCTGCCGGAGCCACCCGCGTTCCGTCACCGGTCTGGCCCGCTGGCCTCAAACTGCTCCGCAACGAAGGAGCCGGCGAAGTCCAGACACCGGTCACCGGGAAGGAAGCCGGAAACATCGCGATCGGCGACCGCGTATGGTTCCGTCACGCCAAGGCCGGCGAGCTGTGCGAGCGCTTCGACCGCGTGTATGTGGTCGAAGCCGACGGCACCCGAACCTCGGTTCCCACCTACCGCGGCGAAGGGCAGTGTTTCGGGTAGGACAGTGCTTCGGGTAGGGCAGCGTTTGGGTGTGAAAATATTCGGCTAGCTCGTCAACCTCATGAACGCGCCCAGCTCCACCAACCCTGCGGGCGTGCTCGGCATGTACTGCGTCAACGCGTGTGATCGGACGATGATCGCGCACCACTTGCCGCGGGAGACAGCAACATTGAGGCGGTTCCGCGACAGGAGGAACGACATTCCTCGCGGGACGTCCTCGACGGCAGATGCGGCCATCGACACGATTGCCACCGCGGCCTCGCGGCCCTGGAACTTGTCGACGGTCCCGACCTCGACCTCCGTGAGACCGGCTTCGGTGAGATCGCGCTCGACGGTACCGACCTGGGCGTTGTATGCCGCGACCACGAGGATGTCCGACTGCTCCAGGGGCCGGGTTCCATCGAACTCGCTCGGATCGGTCCATGGCGTACCGAGAAGGCCCTGGATCTGGCGAACGATTTCCTGGGACTCTTCCGGGGAGTACGTGGAATTGCCGCGGTGATCGACGAACACTGTGTGCACTCCGGCAGCGAGTCCGTCGAGTTTCCTTGCCGCACTCACGGTTTCCTGAGAATGGAGCTTGCCCTCGTACGACAGTGCGGACACGGGCGCACACAGATCCGGGTGCATCCGCCAAGTCTTCTCGAGGAAGTAGCCGAGTTCGGGTGGCAGTGCGCCGTGTCCCTCGGCGAGCCAACCGAGCGCCGATTCGTCGACAGGTTCGGGGTGAGTACCTTGGCTCACCTGCGGCAACTGCTGCGGATCGCCCAGCAGCAACAGGTTTCGCGCGGAAATCGCGACGGCAATGGTGTTGGCGAGCGCGAACTGGCCCGCCTCGTCGACCACGAGCAGGTCCAAGCTGCCCGCCGGAACACGATCGGTGTTCGCGAAGTCCCACGCAGTGCCGCCGATGACGCAGCCGACGCCTTCGGCCTCGGCGATGAATCTCGCATATTCTTCGGATGCGATGTCCTGCCATTCTGCGGTCTTGCTGCGGCTGCCCTTCTTCGCGACCAGTGCAGGGTCCACGCCGGCCTTCAGAATGCCGCCGAGCATGTTCTCGACCACCGAATGTGACTGAGCCACGACTCCGATTCGCCACTGATGTTGTTCGATCAGTGTCTTGACGACACGAGCACCCGTGTAGGTCTTGCCCGTACCAGGGGGACCCTGTACTGCCACGTAGGAATCATCGAGGTCGAGAAGTGCGGCGGTGATGGCGTCCGCGTAGTTGTTGTCGGTGCCGACGGGCGGGAGCGGTGAACCCGAGCGTGTCCTCGGGGTGCTGCGCCGGAGAATGTCGACCGCTGCTACGGGTGGCAGTTCGGGCAGGATCTCGCTGGCGCCGGATGCGGCAGCGGCGATGGACTTCTCCATGCGTCCGGTGGGAATCGGACGACCAGGTGCCAATGCGACTGGAGCATCGAGGTATTCGTCACCGCCGAGCAGTTCTTCGACGGTGACCACGTCGAGTCCTTCGGACTTGACCACGGCCGTGACCTTGACGCTGCTGGTGCCGCGTTGGGTGGGGTTCTCGCTGGCAACAGCATCGGGGGAGGGGGTTGCGTAGAGAGCGAACAGATCACTGCCCGGGCTCAAAGACGTTCCGGTGCCGAAACTTCCGGTCAGCTGAATGTGTCGACGGAACTTCTTCTGACGTGGGGTGCTCTTGTGCCAGTCCGCCTCGATTTCGGACTGTTCGACCACCATGACGTCGCGGATGTCCACCAGGTCTTCGATCGGTGTGACCAATCGGTCGAAGTGGGCCCACCAGTACGGCTTCCGCTCACGATTGTGGTACCCCACCGCAGCAGCCAGTAGAGCAGCTGCCTGCTGATCGGGGGTACGCGCCGAACCTGCCTTGTGTCCTGCGAATTCGCGGAGCGCGATCTCCGATTCGGTGAGCTCCTCGAGTGGAATCTTGATCTGCCCGGTCGGCTCACGAAGTTCGACGCCGTGTTCTGCGGCGCGCTCGGCAAGCCAATCGCGCAGGCGCAGAGTGGATTCGCAGTCGTATTCGTTGTAGTCGGAGATGCCCTGAAGAAGTTCCCTGGCCTGGTCGGCTTGTCCGCCGTCGCGCAATTGGCAGTAGTCGGCATAAGCGACAACCGAAGCGGCGGCATTGGTCACGTCGCCGTCGCGGCCGTGCTCACCCATGTACAGCGGCTCGAGTTTCTTGATGCTGTACGAGCGTTGTCCGATCCGCAGGCAGGTACGGACGATCGGGTACAGGTCCACGAGCACGTTCTCGCTGAGCAGCGTGTCCACCGTTTGCTCGCCGACACCGTGACGTGCGGCCAAGCGCAACAGCGCCGATTTCTCGTACGCGGCGTAGTGATAGATGTGCATGCCGGGGTGAGCTTCTCGGCGCGCGGTGACGTAGTCGAGGAAGTCGAGGAGTGCCTGGCGTTCACCGTCGCGATCGTGTGCCCAGAACGGCTTGAACACGTAGTCGTCCGCCGGCCCTTCGACCACACCGAAAAGGTATTCCAACCCCCAGTCGGTGGATCCGTCCTCGGCCCAGAGGGGATCGCCCTCGAAGTCGAAGAAGATGTCGCCGTCGTCGGGGACGGGTAGTCCGCCGAGCGCCGAGGGTTCGTAGACCTCGAATTCGGCGTCGCCGGATTGTTCCTGACGAAGTTGAACCGCGGCCTGCGCACGGAGTTTGTCGAGTGTTTCCCGTCGGATGCCCTCGACAGGGCCGGTGCTCGCGGCGAGTTCGTCAATTGTCGTGATCCCCGAGACGATCAGTTGTTCACGCTGATGGCCGCGGACGCCCGCAACCAGCAGCAGGTCCCGATGACTTTCGACTTCGACGCTGCAGGTGTCGCATCGACCACAACGCAGGTACCGATCGTCGAGCCACTGTGTCGGTTTCCCCTCAGCACGGTGCTCGTCGAGGACTCGTTCGAGTTCAGCTCTGCGTGCTGCGAATACCGGCGCGATGTCTCCGATGTCGTGCGACGACGTGCTGCCGTCGCCGAGCAGTAGATGAACCTGATCGGAGGCGGCAATTGCATTGCGCTCCAACGCATCCGCGTATGCGGCGAGTTGTAGAAGTGCCGACACCTTGGCGTGCCGGGAGAGCTTGCTGTCGTAGACCGCGTAGGTGTTGCCTTCGCGGACGAGGAAATCGCAGAACCCGAGGAATCGGCCGTCGAAAAAGGTTCCCTGATAGATGACTGGCGCGCCCGATCGGGCTGCCTCGACGGTGGCCAACGTGGCGGCGGTCAGGCCTGCGCGTGAGTGTTCCGGTCGCGGCATGACGACGACGCCGTCTCCGTGTTGATCGATGAACTTCTGAAGCTGTTCGCGCTCGTGCGAGTCGCCGAGGCTCGACGTCCGCTCGAGCATCGGATCCGCCTCGGCCGCCTCGGCTGAGATCAGACCGGTTCGGGCGTCGAGTTGCCGCAACAGTGCGAACTCGCACGAGGCCGCGGCCGAGAGGTCGCTGGCGCTGTAGACGATCTGATCATCGAGTAGGAACACACGGAGATTGTGCCATCGCTCACCGACAAGGCAACCCACCAGTAATCGCCCACCGCCCGCGGATACCCGTAGGAGAGTGCAGAATGACGAGCATGCCCTTCTTCGACGGACGAACCGGTCAGGTGCACTTTCGGCATTGGCCGGCGGCAGGGGGCGCAGTGCCCACTGTGTCTTTGGTCTTTCTGCACGGCCTCGGTCAGCACAGCGGGCAGTATCACCGTTTCGCGAGCGCAATGACGGCGTCGGGGATTGACGTGTGGGCGATCGATCACACCGGGCACGGTTTGTCGGAGGGTGATCCGGGAGTCGGGGCTCCGCTCTCCGATCTTGCTGCCGATGCAGCCGCGCTGGCTGACATCGCCTTGGCGGAACTGCCCGACGTTCCGCAGGCGGTGATGGGTCATTCGTTAGGTGCTGTGACTGCGCTGACGGTGCTGGCTCATCGCGATCACGAATTCGCGTCCGCGGTGTTGTGCGGCATTCCGCGCAGCGCGGTGGAGCAACACGGGTGGGCGGAACTCTCCGACGCGGGCATCCCAGTCCTGGTCGTTCACGGTACCGACGACCGGATCGCCCCGGTCGATCCCGTCCGAGATTGGGCGCGGACGCTGCGCAACGTCGAGATGCGCGAGTTCGAGGATGCCGGTCACGACCTGCTGCACGAGAAGGTTCACGCCAGTGTCACCAACGTCAGTCGTGAATTCCTTCTCGCGCATTCCAGGTAGTCCTCTCAGGAGAGCGCGCCGAGCACCTCTTTCGACGTGACGGGGTGCGAGAACATCGGGTAGTCGTAGGTGATCGCGTTCTCGTGTTCGGCGACCGAAGTGCCTGCCACGCAATCGGTGAGTGTGATGACCCGGTAACCGTTCTCGTATCCGGTGCGCATGGTCGATTCGACGCAGCAGTTGGTCAGGAAGCCGCCGAGAAGGATCGTGCGAATTCCTTTGCTGCGCAGAATGAAATCGAGGTTTGTGCTGGCAAAAGTGTCGAGTCCACGCTTGCCCTCGATGACGATGTCGCCGTCTTTCGGGGCGAGTTCGTCGACGATCGCAGCTCCCCAGGAACCCTTCACGAAAGCCTTGCCGTCGACGACGCCCTTGAGGATGCCGTACGGATGCGAGGTGATTTCGTTGTACCCCTCGGCGAAGGTGATCGGTGCGTGCATCACGGTGACACCTGCCGCCCGAGCCGCATCGACCAGCGCAGTGGTGTTCGCGAGGAGTCCGTTCGATTCCATGACCGGAGCGACGGCCTCGTGAAGAACACCGCCCTCGGTGGTGAAGTCGTTCTGGTACTCGATGAGCACGACGGCTGTGGTTGCTGGATCCAATTCGAGCTTGTCGGTCATGGTCGACACCTTGTCTGTTGTGGTCCGGGTCACGAATCTCCTCAATTAAACAGTTTGTCAGACAAGCAGGCAAGGGGTGGTAGCGTCGCGGCATGGATACGACTCCGTTGTCGCGCATGCCGCTCAGCCTTGCCGTGTCGGGAAGAATCCGTGCTGCCATACTCGACGGCTCGCTTCCCGTCGGCGAGGCGTTGCCGACCGAACAGGAACTCGCGCAGACCTTCTCGGTGGGTCGATCGACGGTGCGCGAGGCACTTCGTGTCCTGCAAGCACAGGGATTGTTGACCGGCGCGGACACCACCTCTACTGCCAGGCCTCGGGTGACGCACGAGCACACCGCCGATTCTGCGGCCACCGCTCTCAGTACGGCACTGCAAGTGGGCGCGGTTCCGCTCGGCGATCTTGTCGAATTGCGAGTGCTGCTCGAAGCTGCTGCGCTGCGAACCGTCACCGCCGTGCCAGAGGACGCCCGGGCTGCGATCGAGCGAATGCGCATCGCAACCCGGGCCGACGACTCGGTCGCATTCCACGACGCCGACGTCGACTTTCACGTTGCGCTCGCCGGAGCGGGCGGAAACAAGGCGTTCGGGTTGGTCATGACGGTTCTCCGCGACAGCATCGCCGGCTACCTGCTGAGCGAACTCGACTCGCGCGAGAACTCGGCGGCCACGCTCGGCGCACTGCTGGCCGAGCACGAGGGTATCGCCGACGCGATCGAGCGCGGCGCAGCTGACGAGGCCGCCGATTTGGTCGAGCGCCATGTGCGCGGATTCTACGAAGGACGAACGGAATGACCACGAGTATCGATCTGTTGGGTGAACGCTTGCAGAAAGCGGTGGGGGACAGGGCGACAACCGATCCCGACCGAATGGGCGCGTACGTCCGGGATCAATCACTGCTCACTGCAGCCGGAAGGCCCGCCGCGCTGGTCAAGGCGAAGACGGTCGACGACGTCGTCGCGGTTATGACGGTGGCGCACGAACTCTCCGTTCCGGTGGTGACACGAGGGGCAGGTACCGGGTTGGCCGGCGCTGCCAATGCGCTCGACGGGTGCATCGTCTTGAGCGTCGCGGGCATGGATCGCATTCTCGAGATCGATCCTGCCGCGCGCACCGCCACGGTGGAGCCCGGAGTGATCAATGGTGACCTGGCGGAAGCTGCTGCACAGCAGGGTCTTTGGTACGTACCGGATCCGGGAAGCCGGTCCATCTCGAGTATCGGCGGCAATCTGGCGACAAATGCAGGCGGCATCTGTTGCGCCAAGTACGGCGTCACCGGTGATCACGTCGCGGCCCTGACGGCGGTACTCGCCGACGGGCGTGTGATCCGTACCGGTGCACGGACGCGCAAAAATGTTGCGGGGCTGGACCTGACACATCTGCTCGTGGGCTCGGAGGGAACGCTCGCGGTCATCGTCGAAGCCACGATGCGGTTGCGTACGGCGCCCAGTGCCGCGACCACCGTCGTCGCCTTCTTCGATTCCGCGGAGTCCGCGATCGATGCCGTCCTCGCCGTGTCGGCAGTGGCCGAACCGTGTCAGATGGAGTTGATGGACGACGTCACCATGGGCGCGGTCAATCGGCTGACGAAGATGGGGCTGGACGAATCGGCCGGGGCGATGCTGCTCATCCAGTGCGACGGTAGGTCGGCGGCCGCCGAGGCAGCGGACTGCGCCGCGGCGTGCGAAAGTGCCGGGGCTCGAGAGGTTTTCCACACCGACGATCCGGTGGAAGGTGAAGAGTTCACTGCCGCCCGCCGGATGGCGTTGCCAGCTCTCGAGGCGTTGGGCACGGTACTTCTCGACGACGTCGCGGTGCCGGTGCCGGCGTTGCCGTCCATGTTGGGATGCATTCGTGAAGCGGCCGATCGCCACGGTGTCACGATCGGAACCTTCGGCCACGCCGCCGACGGCAATCTTCACCCGACCATCGTGTTCGACGCTGCCGAATCGGGAGCGCAGGATCGTGCGCGCGGAGCTTTCGACGACATCGTTGCCGGCGCACTGGCGTTGGGCGGAACGATCAGCGGTGAACACGGTATCGGGGTTCTCAAAGCGCCGTACATGGCAGATATGGTCGGCGAGACCGAACGCCAGTTGATGCTTGCGGTGAAGGCCGCATTCGATCCGAAGAGCATTCTCAATCCCGGACGGGGTATCTGAGCGCTTCGTCCGACCCTCACTCGTCGGAAATTGCGCTACCAGACGAACTTGTTGCTGCACGACGCTTTTTCGAGTGACGATGGCCGTCATGAAGTTGCTGATGCTCGGAGGGACACGGTTCCTCGGCCGTGCCTTCGTCGACGACGCCCTGGCACGGGGCTGGGAAGTGACAGTGCTCCATCGGGGGCTCACCGGAGCGCCACCACCTACCGCGGAGGTTCTGTTCGCGGATCGCACCGATCAGCGATCGATGGTTGAGGCGCTCGGTGATCGTCGATGGGATTTTGTCGTCGACACCTGGTCGGGTAGCCCCCGAGTGGTCGGTGAGAATGCACGCGTCTTGCACGGTCACGTCGACCGGTACGCATACATCTCCAGTGGATCCGTCTACCAATGGGGCTTGCACGTGGACGAGGGCTCGCCGGTGGTTGCCGCATCTGCGACGTCCGATGACAACAGCGATTACGCGTCCGCCAAACGCGGGGCCGAACTCGCTGTCCTGGAATCCTTCCCGGACGCGCTGCTCGCGAGGGCAGGGTTGATCCTCGGCCCGCACGAGGACATCGGGCGGTTGCCGTGGTGGTTGCAGCGCACCGCTGAGGGCGGACGCGTCGTTGCTCCCGGAGCGCCGACCAGACCGTTGCAGTACGTCGATGCCCGCGACATCGCATCTTTTGTCCTGTCCGGACTGGCGGCCGAAATCAGCGGGACATACGACGTCATCAGTGCGTCCGGGCACACCACTACCTCCGGGCTCCTCGAGGCGTGCATGGACGCCACCGGTTCGGGTGCGGAGTTGGTGTGGATCGACGAGGACCGACTTGCAGCAGCGGGAGCGCAACCGTGGACACAACTGCCGTGTTGGGTCCCGCAAGAGGGCGAGTTCGCGGGTTTCCTCGAAGCCGACACTGCCAAGGCGGCGCGGGCAGGGTTGCGGTGCCGTCCCGTCGAAGACACCGTGCGCGATACCTGGGAATGGATGCAACGGGAAACTCTGCCGACCCAGCGGGAGGATCGTGCGGTGCACGGCCTTCCATCCGAGATCGAAAAGGAACTACTCTCCGCCGGACAGTGAAACGAGTCTGGCCCGGTTCGCATTCGAACCGGGCCAGACTCGTGAAAGACGATCGATCAGGCGTACAGGTCGCTGATCTTGGTCTTGTGAGCTTCGTGAATGATGTTGCGCTTGAGCTTGAGCGTCGGCGTCAATTCACCGGTCTCCTGGGTGAAGTCGACCTCGAGGATCGTGTACTTCTTGATCTGCTCGGGGTTGGAGACCTTCTTGTTCGCGTCGGCAACGGCCGAGTCGATCTCGGCGATCAGGTCGGCGTTCTTCACCAGATCCGCGATAGCGGTGCCGGCGGGCAGGCCGTTGCGCTCGACCCAACCGGGCAGAGTCTCCGGATCGAGGGTGATCAGTGCACCGATGAACGGCTGACCGTCGCCGACGACGAGGCACTGGCTGATCAGAGCGTGCGCACGCAGGGAATCCTCGAGGCCTGCCGGTGCGACGTTCTTGCCTCCGGCCGTGACGATGATTTCCTTCTTGCGCCCGGTGATGGAGACGTAGCCCTCGTTGTCGATCGATCCGAGGTCGCCGGTGTGGAACCAGCCGTCGACGATCGATTCGGCCGTCGCCTTGTCGTTGTGCCAGTAGCCGGCGAACACGACCGGGCCCTGCAGGAGGAGTTCGCCGTCCTCGGCGATCCGTGCTGCATGGCCGTTGATCGGCTTGCCGACGGTGCCGACGCGCTGCGCGCTCGAGGTGTTGACGGTGATTGCGGCGCTGGTCTCGGTGAGTCCGTAGCCCTCGTAGATCGGGATGCCGACGCCGCGGAAGTAGTGGCCGAGACGCGCGCCGAGGGCTGCGCCACCGGAGACTGCACGCTCGCACTCGCCGCCCAGAGCTGCGCGCAACTTCGAGTAGACGAGCTTGTCGAATACCGCATGCTTGAGCTTGAGTGCCAGCCCGGGGCCACCCTTTTCGAGGGACTCGCTGTATTCGATGGCAGTGGCGGCAGCCTTGTCGAAGATGCTGCCCTTACCGCCGTCGACTGCCTTCTGGCGAGCCGAGTTGTACACCTTCTCGAACACGCGCGGTACCGAGAGGATGAAGTTGGGCTTGAAACCGGCGAACTGCTCGAGGAGCGTCGTCAGATCCGACGTGTGGGCGACGGTGACCTTGGCGTCGAAAGCGCCGAAGGAGATCGCTCGCGCGAATACGTGGGCGAGCGGCAGGAACATCAGCGTCTTCTTGCCGGGGACCATCGACTCCGGCATCGCCAGGCGGCAGGCGTTGGACTCGGCGTAGAAGTTGGAGTGCGTCAGCTGGACACCCTTGGGGCGTCCGGTGGTTCCGGAGGTGTAGATCAGGGTCGCGGGCGAGGCAGCGGTGACCTGGTGACGACGAGTGTGCAGTTCTTCGTCGGTGATTGCCGAACCGCGACTGGACAGCTCGTCGATAGCACCTGACTCGATGACCAGAACCTCGCGGAGGGCTTCTGCACCGTCGGTGACTTCCTTGTGAGTCTCCGCGTGCTTGGCCGTTTCGACGACCAGAAGTGTTGTCGCGGAATCCTCGAGGATCCACTGGGCCTGATCAGGGGAGGAGGTCTCGTAGATCGCGACGGTGCATCCGCCGGCAGTCCAGATGGCGTAGTCGAGAACGACCCACTCGTAGCGAGTTGCTGACAGGATAGCGACGCGGTCGCCGAGCTCGACGCCCGAAGCGATCAGGCCCTTGGCAACTGCGGAGACCTGCTTCGCGAATTCAGCTGCAGTGACGTCGACCCATCCACCGTTCGACGGCCTCTTGAACGGCACGAATGTGGGGTCTTCTTCGGCGTGACGGAACACGGAGTCGGCCATGGATACGTTCTCCGGAATTGAGAACGACTGTGGAACTGAGAACTCGCGCACTATTGACCCCTCCAGTGACTACTGACATTTCTGATGTGCATTGCATCACATTAGTCGTCATTTTGCACTGTCGTTACTATTCGGTAGAACTGGTCGGGCGCTGACCTGCAGTTTAGTGTGACCGCCTGTTTACAGGTACTCAGGCGACGTGTTGGAGCATGCGGCCGTGCACGGACAACCACCGGCGAATTGCGTAGTCCAATCGGTCCGGATCCACTCCGAGTTGCTCTGCAGTAGCTGCAAGGATCTCCGAGGTGTCTCCTGACAACTCGGTGGTGCCGAGTGTTGCGCTGATGAACGTGTCGGCAGCGGTACCCAGATCGGTGTGTGGAATTCCGGCCAACATCAACAGGTGGGCCCAGGTCACTTCGGAACCGTCTCCGCAGGCGTCCACCCAGGCAAGGTGAACCGCATCGAGAGCGTTGTCGGAATCGGCAGCAGAGAGCAGGTCCTCGACGCTGTTGATCCGCAAGTGATGGAGTTTTTCGGCGACCTGTTGGATGTGACGTGCCTCGATCGGGACACCCGTCGCCGTGTAGCGACGCTTGTACGAGCCGATCTTGCCTGCCCACTGGTCCGAACTCCCGGCTTCCTCGAAGGTGCGGAGTAGTTCGCGTGCGCCGTCCGTGACGGGTTTGTCTTCGCGGGCTTTCCGGTAGGCCAGGTAGCGATCTACGACGGTCACTTCGCTGTGACCCGACGTGGACTGAACGGATTCGATGATGCACAGGGCGAGGCTCTGTCGATAAGCGTCTGACGCAACCCAGGCGGAAGGGTCGCCCAGGCGGTCACGGCACGCAGCTGCGACGGCGTCGACGGTATCGGTCGAGATGGTCACGGTTCCTCCAGAAAGCCGAATTCTTTTTGTTCCATTTGGGCTATCGGCACCGAGGAGCGAAATGTTGCACACATCACAAATTCTCAGAGATCTCTTGGACTGCGCTCAGGCTGGAGGGGTGTCCTCTCAGGCGAGGAAGGTCAGCACTTCGTCGTCGCTGAGTTGATGAAAGTCCTCGAATGCAGCACCGACGCCGCCCAGCAGGGCAGGAACGAAGGGGCAGACGACCCGATCGGCTGAGCACGCGATCACTCTCATTGCTTCAGGGGAGGCAACTGGGACAGCGACGATGACGGATGCAGCACCCGCGGTGCGCGCGCAGCGGCAGGCAACGGCGGCACTCGCACCCGTGGCCATTCCGTCGTCGACGATCACTGCGGTGCGTCCGTGGAGGGAAACCGGGGTCCGTCCCTCGCGCAGGAGTCGCGCTCGCCGTTCCAATTCGGTTCGTTCGTCGCGTTCGACGGCGGCGAGTTCACTTTTCGAGACGCGAACCGCTGCGATGACGTCGTGATTGAGGACCCGCACGCCACCCTCACCGATGGCGCCCATCGCCAGTTCCGGGTTGTACGGACTGCCGAGCTTGCGCACCACCACGATGTCCAGCGGAGCGTTCAGTGCCGCAGCCACCTCGGCTGCGACCGGTACTCCGCCGCGTGGGAGTCCGAGAACGACAGGCTTGTCGAGACGCAAAGACTCGAGCCGCCCGGCCAGAAATTTGCCGGCGGAAGATCGATCCCGATACTGGGTCACTGCGTTGTCCTCGAGAAGCTCGAACCCCGACCTGTTCGACGCTACCCGCTGCAGGTCACCGCGACGAGACCGTGAACCTCCGCAGCGCGAGAGCGGGATTCTTCTCGCGTACTTCGGCGATGCGAGCGGCCGAAACAGTCGCGGCGGCAACCCCGACCTGCTCGCCCAGTGAACACATCACGACGCCCATCGGGTCGACGATCATGCTGGCACCCGCGCCGCCGCGCGCGCTCTGGTCAGCCGCTGCGATGTACATCGTGTTCTCGATGGCCCGGGCGCGTACGAGAGTGGTCCAGTGGTCTTCCTTGAGTGGCCCGGGCACCCACTGGGCGGGCAGGAGCAGGATGTCCGCGCCGACGTCGACTATGCGCCGGGTGACTTCCGGGAAGCGCAGGTCGTAGCAGGTCTGGAGGCCGAAGGTCAGGCCGTCGCACCCGAAAGTCTGCGGTTCCGTGATGTCGCCGGCACGGATCACGGCCGACTCCTGGTAACCGAATGCGTCGTAGAGATGCAGCTTCCGGTAGGTCGCCACCAGTTCGCCGTTCGGGTCCATCGCGACGAGGGTGTTGGAGATTCTGCTCACGTCGTCGATCCGCTCGTTCATTCCCGCTACGAGGAAGATTCCGAACTCCGCGGCGACCGCCGCCAATGCCGAACCGAATTCGCCGTCCAGGTCCTCCGCGGACTCGATCAGTCGTTCATCCGTCTTCGGTGCGGTGAACATCGAGTATTCCGGCGCCACGACAACTTTCGCGCCCCGTGCTGCTGCATCGGAAGCCAGTGATCGCAGTGATTCGAGGTTGGCTTTCTTGTCCGTCCCCGGGGCGAATTGGGCAATCGCGACAACGGTCTGGGCGGGGGTGGCAACGGTGGCTTCGGTCATGCTCCATACGCTAGGCGAAACCCGCTGGGAGGGTGGATCTGTCGTAAATGCACCCCCGGTATGTCGTCGTGTCTATACTCTATCCGCTAAACTGCTGGTCAAATGAGTGATATTGAGCGTGACCCCGAACCCCCAACATTTGCCGACCTCGACATCGATGATCGGGTACTGAAGGCACTGTCAGACGTGGGCTACGAGTCGCCCTCGCCCATTCAGGCTGCCACCATTCCGCCGCTGCTCGAAGGCAAGGACGTCGTCGGTCTCGCACAGACCGGTACCGGCAAGACCGCAGCCTTCGCAGTTCCAGTCCTGTCGCGGATCGACACGTCGATCAAGCAGACCCAGGCGCTGGTGCTTGCTCCCACGCGTGAGCTGGCGCTTCAGGTTGCCGAGGCATTCGGCAAGTACTCCGCGCACATCCCCGGACTCAACGTGCTGCCGATCTACGGTGGCCAGAGCTACGGCGTCCAGCTGTCCGGCCTGCGCCGCGGCGCACACGTCGTCGTCGGTACCCCGGGTCGTGTCATCGACCATCTCGAAAAGGGCACCCTGGATCTGACCAATCTCAAGTACCTCGTTCTCGACGAGGCCGACGAGATGCTCAAGATGGGGTTCCAGGAGGACGTCGAGCGCATCCTCCGCGACACCCCCGGCGACAAGCAGGTCGCCCTGTTCTCCGCAACGATGCCCGGCTCGATTCGCCGGATCTCGAAGCAGTACCTGAACAATCCGGTCGAGATCACCGTCAAGTCCAAGACGTCGACCGCCTCGAACATCACGCAGCGCTACATTCAGGTTGCTCATCAGCGCAAGCTCGATGCACTGACCCGAGTCCTCGAGGTCGAGGCATTCGAGGCGATGATCATCTTCGTCCGTACCAAGCAGGCCACCGAAGACCTGGCGGAGAAGCTGCGGGCCCGCGGGCACTCGGCTGCCGCGATCAACGGCGACATCGTCCAGGCACAGCGTGAGCGGACCATCGGTCAGCTCAAGAACGGCGCCCTCGACATCCTTGTCGCGACCGACGTTGCCGCTCGAGGCCTCGACGTCGATCGAATCTCCCACGTCGTCAACTACGACATCCCGCATGACACGGAGTCGTACGTTCACCGCATCGGTCGTACCGGCCGCGCCGGTCGTCAGGGTGACGCGTTGCTGTTCGTCGCTCCGCGTGAGCGTCATCTGCTCAAGTCCATCGAGAAGGCGACGCGTCAGCCGCTTGCGGAGATGCAGCTTCCCAGTGTCGACGACGTCAACGCCCAGCGCGTGGCCAAGTTCGGTGACTCCATCACCGAGAGCCTGGCCTCGGAGAATCTCGCGATGTTCCGCAAGATGATCGAGGACTACGACCAGGAACACGATGTTCCGCTCATCGACATCGCTGCCGCTCTGGCGCTGCAGTCGCGCGACGGCGAAGCATTCTTGCTTTCTCCCGAGCCGCCGGCACCGCCGCGTCGTGAGCGCGAGCCGCGTGAACCGCGTCCCCCTCGTCGTTTCGACGACGGCCCGGCTCCTCGCTCGCGTGGACCCGAGGGCCAGGAGTTGGCTGCATACCGCATTGCAGTCGGCAAGCGTCACCGCGTCGTTCCGGGTGCCATCGTCGGTGCCATCGCCAACGAGGGTGGACTTCGTCGAAGCGACTTCGGGCACATCAGCATTCGCCCGGATCACAGCATCGTCGAGCTGCCGGCCGACCTCTCCAACGAGACTCTCGAAGCTTTGCGTCGCACACGCATCTCCGGCGTCCTGATCCAGCTGCAGCCTGATTTCGGCCCGCCGCAGGGACGTCCGAGTGGCCGTGGCGACCGTGGTGGCCGGGACGATCGCGGTGGACGTGACGACCGCCGCGGTGGCGGACGCGATCGCTACAACGACTGACCTACAGCTTCAACGACTGACATAAAGACTGAAACAGGCGCTGCCCTCCGCGAGGAGGACAGCGCCTGTTTTCTGTGTGGGGGGGCAAGGCGCTGCGCGGTATCAGATCGGCGTCGGTGCGAGGGCGCCGTTCTTCCGGGCGTTGGTGTCGAACTGCGTGCGGTACAACTCGGCGTAGCGGCCACCGCGCGCGAGCAGTTCCTCATGGTTGCCGCGCTCGACGATCTGGCCTGCTTCGACGACGAGGATCAGGTCGGCGGAACGGATCGTCGACAACCGGTGAGCGATCACCACCGCAGTCCGCCCGGCGAGTGCTTCGCCGAGTGCTTCCTGAACCGCGGCTTCCGACGTCGAGTCGAGATGCGCAGTGGCCTCGTCCAGGATGACGACGCGAGGCTGGGCCAGGAGCAGTCGTGCGATGGTCAGGCGTTGACGCTCGCCGCCCGAGAGGCGGTAACCGCGTTCACCCACCACTGTCTCCAGTCCGTCGGGCAGCGACGCAACCAGGTCGGTGAGCCGTGCTCGCTCCAGAACCTCGCGCAGATCTTCGTCGGTGGCATCCGGTCGCGCAAGGAGCAGGTTGGATCGAAGGCTCTCGTGGAACAGGTGCCCGTCCTGCGTGACCATGCCGACGGTCTCGCGGATGGAATCGGCACTGAGGTCGCGGACGTCGACGCCGCCCAACTCGACCGAACCGGAGTCGATGTCGTAGAGGCGCGGAATCATCTGCGCCACGGTCGACTTTCCGGCGCCGGATGTGCCAACCAGGGCGACCATCTGCCCTGCTTCGGTGCGGAAAGACAGGTCGTGCAACACGTCCTCGCCGCCGCGGGTGTCGAGGATCGCGACTTCCTCCAGAGAAGCTAGTGACACCTTGTCGGCAGACGGGTAAGCAAAAGTGACGTTCTTGAACTCGACGGACACCGGGCCCTGCGGCACCGTGCGTGCATCGGGCTTCTCGGTGATGAGCGGCGCCAGATCGAGAATCTCGAATACCCGCTCGAAGCTGACCAGGGCGCTCATGACATCGACCCGGGCGCTGGCCAGTGCGGTCAACGGTGAGTACAGCCGCGTCAACAACAGTGCCATCGCCACGACGGCGCCTGCGTCCAATTGTCCGCGCAGCGCGTAGAAGCCGCCGAGTCCGTAGACGAGGGCAAGAGCAAGTGCCGAGACCAGGGTCAGCGCTGTGACGAAGACGGACTGCAGCATTGCGGTCCGGACTCCGATGTTGCGCACACGCCTGGCGCGAACCGCGAACTCCGCCGACTCTTGCGACGGGCGGCCGAACAGCTTGACCAGAGTCGCGCCGGGAGCGGAGAACCGCTCCGTCATCTGGGTGCTCATGAGCGAATTATGGTTGGCTGCTTCACGATTGAGTGCTGCAAGTTTTGCGCCCATGCGCCGTGCGGGGATGACGAAGATCGGGAGAAGTAGCAGCGCGAGGACGGTGATCTGCCAGGAGATCCCGAGCATGACGATCAGCGTGATCACCAGGGTGACCAGGTTGCTGACAACTCCGGACAAGGTGTCGCTGAAGGCGCGCTGAGCGCCGATGACGTCGTTGTTGAGACGGCTGACCAGTGCTCCGGTTCGAGTTCTGGTGAAGAACGCGATGGGCATCTTCTGGACGTGATCGAAGACGGTGGTGCGCAGATGCAGGATCAGGTCTTCGCCGATGCTGGCCGAGAGCCACCGGGTCAACAGGCCCAGAGCGGCTTCGAGAAGTGCAACCAGTGCGATCAGGGCGGCAAGTTTGACGACCACGTCGACGGCGTCGCCGCCGACTATCGCGTTGACCACGCGCCCGGCCAGGACGGGTGTTGCCACGGCAAGCGCAGCAGTGACGACACTCAGTACGAGGTACCAGCTGAGGTTGCGTTTCTGTGGAACTGCGAACGTCGCGATCCGCTTCAGTGTCGCCTTCGAGAACGGGCGCCGATCTTCTTGCGCGTGCATCGCGTTGTACATCGCGTTCCACGCGGTGACTTCCATACTCATGACTTCGCCCCTCCGGTCGCCGGCCACGAAGATTACGTGGCCGGTACGACACGAAGGTAGAACCTCAACCAAACTTCAGGTCAAGTGCGGCCTCAGCGGGCCACGTCGACCACCACTCGCGGAGGGTCGCTGAGCGTCGTGACCGTGAACGGCTGCTTCTCGGTCACGCCGATGAACGACTGGGTGACTCCCTCGAAGACGTTGGACCCGTTGACCTCGGTCACGACTCCGCCGACGCCGGGGACCGGGTTGGGGCCGGAGTACTGCTCGACTCCGCTGTCGAAGGGGTAGGCGGAACCGTCGATCAGGACCTGGATCACTGCGGCACCCTTGATGTCCACGGGCTTACCGCTGCCTTCCTGTGTCGCCGCGTCGACGTACTTGACGCGCCATCCGGGTGTGCCGGTTCCGCCCATTTCGTAGACGACGCGATCGAATCCGTCGTGCTCGCCCACTCGGATGTCGACGACGGTGAGCTTGGATTCGGTGCCCGCAGCCGACGTCTTGTCGGAGCTGTCCGTCGGGACTGGTTCTGTGGTCGACGCTGCTGCACTCGAGGTCGAGGTGACGGCCGAGGTGGCTGCCGTGGGAGTGGTCTCCGCGTCCTGCGAACAGGCAGTCAGGCTCACGCCCACTGCGATGGCAGCGACAGCGGCAAATGATCTCGTCCGGTTCGTTGTCATGACTCGATCGTAGGGCTCGCGTTATCGGGATCCGCGGCGGCGGTGCCCGCAGTTACCTAACCGATATCGCCGTCGACGTAGAGCCACTTGCCTTCTGTTCGCGCAAATCGACTGCGTTCGTGGAGCGTTCCCCGCTCGCGCCCGAATGCGTAGTGAGCGCGAAATTCCACGACGCCGTCGGAATCGAACAGCCCGCCCCGTTCGGTGTCCAGGATCTCCAACCGGAGCCATGTCTGGTCGGGGTCGAGATCGAGTTCGGTGGGGCGATGGTCGGGATGCCAAGTCTGCGTGAGATATTCGTCGTCCATCACAGCGAAGGCCGTGTAACGCGAACGCATCAGGGTTTCGGCAGTCGGTGCGTGCGCTTCACCGCTGATGTACTTTCCGCAGCATTCGGCCAACGCGTTGCCGCTGCCGCACGGGCACGGATCGGTCGGATTGGGTGTGGTGGGGCGGCGCGAAGTCACCGCCCCATTACAGCACGCGAACTCAGACCAGTTTGTGTTCGCGGTTGTCCCAGTACGGTTTGCGGAGGTCGCGCTTGAGGATCTTTCCGGTGGGATTGCGGGGAAGGATCTCGACGACGTCGATACTGGTCGGGCACTTGAACTTTGCGAGGCGTTCCTGTGTGTAGGTGATCAGTTCGGCTTCGTCGATCTGCGCTTCGGCAGTGAGAACCACGACTGCCTTGACGGTTTCACCCCAACGGTCGTCGGGAACGCCGATGACCGCGACCTCGGCGATTGCCGGATGCTCCACCAGTACTCGTTCGATCTCGGGGGAGTAGACGTTCTCGCCGCCGGTGATGATCATGTCCTTGAGGCGGTCCTCGATGAAGACGAAGCCGTCGGAGTCGGCGCGGCCCATGTCGCCGCTACGCAGCCACCCATCTGCGGTAATCGTTTCGGCCGTCGCCTCGGGCTTGCCCAGGTATCCGGGAGTGCACTGTTCGGATCGCCACCACAGTTCGCCGGTCGTTCCGGTGGGCACGTCCTCGAGCGTGACGGGGTCCACCACACGCATCTCGACGCCTGGGATCGCCGTGCCTGCTGATGCCATGCGCTCGACCTGCGACTCGTCGCGGTGAACGTCCGGCATCAACGCGGTAATGACACCTGCCATTTCGGTCATGCCGTAGACCTGGACGAATTCGGTGTCCGGCCAAGCCGCGAGGGCTGCTCGCAACAACGGAAGGGGCATGGGGGCGGCGCCGTAGGTAATGCGTTTGAATGCCTTGAAGGCGGCGACGGCCTGCTCGCCTGCGGCCAGGACTCCGGCAATGACCGGTGGGACGAGAAAGGCGATGTTGGCTCCGGCGGCGAGACCGGCGAAGATCGACGGTCCGTCGGCTTCTCTCGTGAAGTAACAGCGCCCACCGGTGTGAATTGCCATGATGGCGTAGCACGTTCCGCCGACGTGAAACATCGGCATCGCGATCAAGAATCGGTGATCCTCGTGGGCCGGCAGGATTTCGAGCACATTGTTGCTGTGCGCGAACAGGTTTCGATGCGTGAGCTGTACGCCTTTGGGCCGACCGGTCGTCCCGGAACTGTAGAGAACCAGAGCGGTGGCATCGGGGCTCACCTCGGGGCGGGAGTGCAGCGGTGTGACCTCGTCGATCCACGGTTCGAACTCGTCGTGTTCCCCGCCGACGGCGAAGATCGATTCGACGGCCGTCAAGCGGTCGCGCATGGCGACGATCTGGGGGAGTAGTTCGCTGCCGACAAACAGAATGCGAGCGCCACAGTCCGCGAGGACGTAATCCAGCTCTTCGCCCGAAAGTCGCCAGTTGGGAATGACATTCGCGGCGCCGAGCAGTGAGGCGGCGTAGGTGACTTCGAGGCAGGACAGATGATTCTTGTCGACGAACGCGACAGTGTCGCCGGCGCCGATGCCGGATTCGGCGAGGGCGGCGGCGATACGCAAGATGCGGTCTCGCCACTGGGCCCACGTGTATTCGGTCCCTTGGAAGGTCATCGCTGCTTGATCAGGCTTGACCGTCGCCCAGTGCTCTAGCCGATCGAAAATGATTCCAGCGGTGGCGTCGGACATTCGGCCGCCTCTCTCGTGTGATTGGTGTCACAAGGTTAATGTGCGCCCGGTCTTCGTATCGCTGTTTCTCGTCAATGCGCACAAGCAGAGAGAGCACATTCCCGCGACCCTGACCGGCTCGGCTGCAGATATCAGGGTGGTCCCCGATGGCGAGCGCGCCCGACACCCGACAGGATGGAACCAACCATTGCGGGCGTCCGTGTTTTCACGGGCGCCCGTCACGCCCACAAGTAGTACCGAAGTGAACAGGAAAGGCGATCATGAGTTCGCACGCCCAGGATGTCGCGGCCCGCGCAGTCGGCCTGTCCAAGACCTACGGCACCGGAGATACCCAGGTGCACGCACTCAGTTCGGTGTCCGCAGATTTCGCCCGCGGTGAGTTCACGGCGATCATGGGGCCGTCCGGTTCCGGTAAGTCGACGCTGATGCATTGCCTCGCCGGTCTGGATTCCGCAAGTTCGGGTTCCGTTCTCATCGGCGACACGGAACTCACGACGCTTTCCGACAAACAGATGACCCAATTGCGACGCGATCGCATCGGTTTCGTTTTCCAGGCGTTCAACCTGGTGCCGACGCTGACGGCGCTCGAGAACATCACGTTGCCGCTCGACATCGCGGGACGCAAAGCGGACCCGACCTGGCTGAACAGCGTCCTGACCAAGCTGGGTCTCGGGGATCGCCTCGATCACCGGCCGGGAGAGCTCTCGGGTGGTCAGCAGCAGCGTGTGGCGTGTGCGCGTGCGCTGGCGGGTCAGCCGGAGATCATCTTCGGCGACGAGCCGACCGGAAACCTCGATTCGAAGTCCTCCGGGGAGGTGCTCTCGATCCTGCGGGCGGCCGTCGACGAGTTCAACCAGACCGTGGTGATCGTGACGCACGATCCGCGGGCAGCGGCGTATGCCGACCGAGTGGTGTTCCTCGCGGACGGCAAGATCGTCGACGAATTGCGCGAACCTACGGCGGATTCGGTCCTCGACCGGATGAAGCGTCTGGACGCTCCGCAGGCGGTCGTGAACGTGGAAGCCGGGGCTTGAGCACATGGCTTCGGTAAGCAACTCGCCGATGCGCAAGGTTTCCCTGCGCAACTTGGCGGCACACAAGGTGCGACTTGCGCTGACGGTTCTCTCCGTGGTGCTTGGCACGGCTTTTGTCGCGGGGTCGTTCGTTTTCACCGACACCCTCCAGAAGACTTTCGATTCGATCTTCGAGAACACCGCCCAGGGCGTCGACGTCCGGGTATCGATGGAAGAGCGCAACACCAGTGGCGTTCCGGTCGAGGATGTCGACAAACTTGCCGCAGTCGACGGCGTCCGAGCGGTAGCCCCGGCCGTCAGTGGACAGATCGTCCTGATCAACGCAGACGGCGGCGCTGTTCAGACCGGCGGCGCGCCGAGTATCGGTCAGTCCTACCTACCGCCGGGCCAGGCGATTGCCGAACCCGACACCTTCGTCGAGGGCGCGCCTCCGACGCAGACCGGTCAGGTCGCGCTGAACACCAGCGCCGCCGAGCGAGCCGGACTGAAGGTGGGGGACTCCGCCAAGGTTCTGGCACCGGCCCGCGGAATCGTGGACGTGACGTTGTCCGGCATCTACGAGGGGGCGGGCAGTGACACCGGCGGGTTCATCGGCGCGCTCTTCACCGACGAGCAGGCCCGTGGACTATTCACCGACGGCCAACACGTCGAGTACATCGACGTCGCGGGCGACGGGGTGTCGCAGACGGAACTACAGCAACGCGTCGAGCAGGTTTTCCCCGATCTCAAGGTGCAGACCGGCGACCAGGTTCGTGAGGAGACCAAGGCCGAGGTCGACTCGGCGCTGAGCTTCATCAACTACTTCCTGTTGGCGTTCGGCGCGATTGCTCTGCTCGTCGGAACGTTCATCATCTACAACACCTTCTCGATGATCGTGGCGCAGCGTCTTCGTGAGCTGGCGCTGCTGCGTGCGATCGGTGCGAGCCGAGCGCAGGTCGGCCGTTCGGTGGTCACCGAGGCGCTCGTGGTCGGACTCATCGGCAGCATCATCGGTCTGCTCGGCGGTATCGGTCTCGCCTACGGATTGCGCAGTCTGCTCAACACATTCGACGTCGGTCTGCCGGAAGGCCCGCTCCAGGTGGGTGCCCGCACGATCATCGTCGCGTTGGTAGTCGGCGTCGTCGTCACGACGCTCAGCGCTTACGCCCCGGCTCGTCGTGCGTCGAAGATCCCGCCGGTAGCGGCCATGCGTGAGGAGTTCGCCTCTACCGGTGACTCACTGCGAGTGCGGACGTTGATCGGTGCGATTCTCGGCGTGATCGGTGTGGCACTGCTCGTGTTCGGCTCTCGCGGTACCGGTGGTGGGGCTGCGTTGATAGTCGGACTCGGTGCGTTCTCGTTGATCATCGCGGTTCTTCTCGGGGCTCCGGCGCTGTCGCGACCGATCGTCGGTGCGCTCGGTGCCGTGTTCGCCAAGCCGTTCGGCGCCATCGGGCGATTGGCCCGTACCAATGCGGTGCGTAATCCTCGCCGTACGGCCGCAACGGCATTCGCGCTGACTCTCGGTCTGATGCTGGTGACGGTCATCGGAGTGTTCGGTTCCTCGGCCAAGGCGAGCATCAATGCTCTTGTGGACGTGGGTGTCTCGGCCGACTACATCCTTACCGGTCCCAACGCGATCGGTGTGCCGCGAGGTGCGGCCGACGCGGTCCGGCAGGTACCCGACGTACAGAGCGCGACGTCCTTGCACGGGGTGCGCGCGAAGGTCGACGGTGAGGACGAGCAGGGTGCTTCGTTCGACGGACCGATCGAAGGCGTGCTCGAGTACAAGATCCTCGAGGGCACGGTCGATCTGACCGGCAACAACATGCTCGTCTCGAAGTCGACTGCGGATGACAAGGGCTGGACTGTCGGCTCGACCCAGACGTTGACCGGTCCTGGCGGCGTCGAGTACCAGACCGTTGTCGCGGGAGTGTTCGAGGACAACCAGCTGATCGGCTCGTGGATCGTCTCGGACGAGGCGTACCGGAAACTGATGCCGGCCGAGAGTCTCCCGGACTTCGTGGTGCTGGTGAAGGCGAAGCCGGGTGCGGATCTGACCACGCTGCGATCCGAGCTGGAAACGGCCACGGAGAAGTACGTCGTCGTCCAGGTGCAGGATCGTGAGGAGTTCAAGGGAACTCAGGGCCAGCAGATCAACACCTTGTTGGCGATCCTCTACGGACTGCTTGCACTCGCGGTCGTGATCGCAATCCTGGGTATCATCAACACCTTGGCACTGTCGGTGGTCGAGCGGCGACGAGAAATCGGAATGCTGCGAGCTGTCGGCATGCAGCGCGGACAGATGCGACGCACGATCTACCTCGAGTCGGTGCTCATCGCGGTGTACGGCGCGGCGGTCGGAGTTGTTCTCGGCATCGCGTTCGGTTGGGCCTTCGTGAGCACTCTCGCGGATCAGGGCCTCGACAAGATCACGATCCCGTGGGGTCAGGTGGTCGGAATGCTGATCGGCTCGGGTGTGGTCGGTGTCTTGGCGGCGCTGTGGCCGGCCAACCGAGCGGCCAAGACGAAGCCGCTGGAGGCGATTGCAGACATGTAGGGCCTTCGGCCCCGTGCGCACTTTTGGTAGCGGAAGCAGCCGAAAGTGCGCACGGTACCGTTGCCACATGAGCACCCTTCAAGAAGTCGGCGAACGTGAATCCTGGCGCTGCTGGCTGTGTGACGAACCGGTCGATCCCGACATGTCCGTCAATGATCCGCGCGGCCCGAGCATCGACAGCATCAACACCGCGAAAAAGGGTGGCAAGACAAAAGGTGGCGTCGAACGCTTGGCGCACCGCGCATGCAACACCAAGAAGGGTGCGGTCAAACCTGTTGTGGAATGGCCGGATCGGCTGTTCGTCGTGGATCCCGCCCCGATCATCGGGGTCGTGGAGCAACTCGAGCGCAAGGGTGGCCGCGTCGCCGTCGCTCGCTGCCCCGGCAAAGACGACGCCCAGGAAGCGTCGGACTGGCTGATCGACCGGTTGTCACGTTTGGCTCCGTCGCTGAACGTGGAAACGAGCATCGACGCCGCGGGCGGGGGTTACCTGTTGGTCCTCAAAACCGTGTAGTAGCTCGGTTCCGAGTGCCGTCTTTCGCGGTACCTGTTCCGCCTCCAGTGTCGTCGGGGTACGGTCGAACCGAACATGAATCCGGTTTCGAGTGCGAAGGAATCCCGATGAACCTGGCATTGACCGACGAGGAACTAGCGTTCCGCGACGAGATGCGGACGTTCTTCCGTACGCAAATCCCCGCGGACATCAGGGAGGCGTACGCCCACGGCGAGGAGTTGGGGCGCGACCGTATGGTCGAGGCGCAGCAGATCCTCAATGCTCACGGTCTGGCGGTACCGCACTGGCCGGTCGAGTGGGGCGGCAAGGACTGGACCCCGGTCCAGCACAACATCTGGCTCGACGAACTTCAGCTTGCGTCGGTCCCCGAACCGTTGGCGTTCAACGCCAACATGGTCGGTCCGGTCATCGCAGCCTTCGGCTCGCAGGAGCAGAAGGAGAAGTTCCTTCCCGCGACCGCGAACCTCGACATCTGGTGGTGCCAGGGATTCTCCGAACCCGAGGCCGGCTCCGACCTCGCTTCGCTCAAGACCCGCGCGGTCCGCGACGGCGACGACTGGGTCATCAACGGTCAGAAGACCTGGACGACGCTGGGACAGTACGCCGACTGGATCTTCTGCCTCGTGCGTACCAATCCCGATGCGCCCAAGCGCCAGGCAGGTATCTCGTTCATTCTGGTCGACCTGAAGACGCCTGGAGTCACGGTCCGCCCGATCAAGCTGATCGACGGCGGCTACGAGGTCAACGAAGTGTTCTTCGAGGACGTCCGCGTTCCGGGAGAGAACCTGGTCGGTGAAGAGAACCAGGGCTGGGGCTACGCCAAGTTCCTGCTCGGCAACGAGCGCACCGGTGTCACCCGCGTCGGTTTCTCGAAGGTTCGTCTGGCCCAGGCCAAGGCACGCGCTGCCGAGGTCAAGGTCGGTAACGGGACCCTGCTCGAAGATCCGCTCTTCGCTGCTCGCCTCGCCGAACTCGAAAACGAATTGCTTGCGCTCGAGCTCACTCAGCTCCGGGTGGTCGCCAGTTCCGCTGACGGCCAGCCGAACCCGGCGTCGTCGCTGCTCAAGCTTCGTGGCTCCGAATTGCAGCAGGCGAGCGTCGAATTGCTGATGGACGTGGCCGGCCCTGATTCACTGCCGTACGACGCGGGCAGCGACATCGCCTCCGCGAGCTGGGCGCAGCACACTGCCCCGACGTACCTGAACTACCGCAAGGTATCCATCTACAGCGGATCGAGCGAAGTGCAGCGCAGCATCATCGCCTCCTCGATCCTCGGATTGTGAGGCGTGGCATGGACTTCGAACTGAACGACGAGCAGAAGCTTCTCCGCGACACCACCAAGGACCTCCTCTCGCGTAGCTACGACGCCGAAAAGCGCAACGCGATCATCGACTCCGATCCAGGGTGGAGTCCGCAGGTCTGGAAGCAGTTGGCCGAGGTCGGCTTGCTCGGCCTGACGTTCTCCGAGGACGACGGCGGCATGGACGCGGGCCCGGTGGAAATCGGTGCGGTCATGACCGAGATCGGTCGACGCTTGGCCCCCGAACCGTTACTCGACGCGGTCGTGACGCCGGGCGGGCTCATCTCCGAAGGCGGCAGCGCAGAGCAGCGCTCGTCGATTCTTCCCGGAGTGGCCGAGGGCACCACGTTCCTCGCGTTCGCCGATCAGGAACCCGGAATCCGTTGGCCGGCAACCGAACGGGCCACCGCGGCGGCGCAGGTCGAGGGCGGCTGGACCATCACCGGTATCAAGAATCCCGTTGGCCACGGCGCGACTGCAGACATCTTGGTCGTGAGCGCTGCGCTCCCTGGCGGTGGCGTCGGACTGTTCCTCGTCAAGAGCGATGCCTCCGGCCTGGTACGCAAGTCCTACGCCACTCACGACGGGTTGCGCGGTGCGCAGATCGAGTTCACCGATACTCCGGCCGAAGCACTCGGTGAGGGCGGTGACGCTTCTGCTCTGATCCAGGCCGCGCAGATCCGTGAGCAGGCCGCGCTGTGTGCCGAGGCTGTCGGAGCGATGGAAGAGGCGCTACGCCTGACCACCGAATACCTCAAGACGCGTAAGCAATTCGGAGTTCCGCTCGCGAAGTTCCAGACGCTGACGCACCGCGCCGCCGACCTGTACGTCTCGCTCGAGTTGGCGCGCAGCATGAGTCTGTACGCAACGATGTCCCTTGCCGACGGCGTCGTGGATCCGGTGATCGCTTCGCGGGTGAAGTTGCAGATCGGGCGCTCGGCTCGGCTCATCGGCCAGGAAGCGATCCAGATGCACGGTGGTATCGGTATGACCGCCGAATACCCGGTGGGTCATTACGTGAGTCGCCTCGTCGCCATCGAGCACACCCTCGGCAGCACCGAAGACCATCTCCGGGTGTTGGCCGCCGGCGTGGCTGATCACGAGATGGTCAGCGTCGTCTGATCTTTCACGATCAACCGAAGGGTCGCATTCCGTTCGCGGAGTGCGACCCTTCGTCGTTCAGCGGTGAGAGCGTAAGACGTCCAAGCGGAGTCGACGCTGCTCGATGTTGACCGCACTGTCGGTGAACGCTTGTTGCCAGCCGGGGTCGCTCGTTCTGGACGCGGCGCTGCGGAGCAGTGGTATCGCCTCGAAAGGGAAGCGCGCCTGCACGCTTCGCAGAGTGGAAAAGTGACTGTGCCGCGAGTGAATGCCCAAGTCCTCACCCGTCGCAGCATGCTCCATCGCTTCGTTCTCCAAGGCGTTCAACAACTTTTCGGCGACGGCCAGGGGCCATGGACGGTCGATGCCGTCGAGTAGTGCGCTGCCGTCGACGCCCAAAAGGTATTCGTCCGCGTGGCCGGCAACGATGTATTCGACGCGCTCGCGTGGGTCCGCGATGGCGACGATTCTCCGGTCGGTCGTGCGCCCGTCCCGCTCCAGAAATGCCGACGCCCACGCTGTGTTCTTCTGAAGAACTGTTGCAGCAGTCCATGATTCGATCATCACGGTGCGCCATTGCTTCTCGATGGGGATGGTGAGGGCCTCGCGTGGCGAACCGGCCATCGATTCCCACAGCGTCAGTGGAGTGGCGGTCACGACTTGCCGTAACCACCAGCGCCGGATGCCTTTGTTCTTGTAGTGGACGTCTTCGATGCCGTCACGAAATGCGTGGTCGTCGAGCGAGCCTGGCAACCGGACGGCAAGGCGCGGTCGCAACGGCTTCGTCTCGAGCCGGACCCACGACTTAGCCCGAGTGACCATGCGAGAGGCAAAAGGAGATCGGGGGAGTTGCCGTAGTAGTTGAATTGCACGCTCACGAACCCGCACGGCTGGATCGTCGAGTGCACGCTCGAGGAGGGTGTGATCGTGTTCACCCAGTCCGACCTCGAGGTGATCGAGGAAGTGCAGGCGGTTTGCGGTGGGCTCGTCGTCCCAGGCGATCTCGAGCTCCTCGCTCGCCAGTTCCGGGTCGACCGTACGTATGTAATCGAACCAGGCCGTACGGTCGTTCGGATCGGGCGATAGCCACAGTTCGTCCCGGCGTGACCCGATCCGCCGCAATTGGGCCCAATCGGGATTCTGCTCCGCCAGGTACTGCCCGCATCGACCGGCGAGGCGAAGGAGCGCCTCGCGGTGCTCGGGATACTTCAGCGCGGCTTCCATGAAGAGCGGAACACTGGCCGCGGGCGCGAGGAATCCGCGTTGGTCGGCCATCGCGAACCATTCCGCGAGAGTCCAGGAACGTACCTGCAACAACGACTGGAGTTGTTCGATCGCGAGATCGGGAAGTAGTGGTTGAACCGCTGGAGGAGTCCGCGGTGCGCGCGAGTGACCTGCTTGCGCGTCTGATCGCAGGGAGGTCACCCGCCTACGGTATGGCAGAGGTGCGTCGACTTCGGGAGCAGGGGTCGGGCGCGTGTCGGCAGATTCTGGAACAGTGGTAACCGGCACCCAGCAGGAGGCGTGAGATGACGGATGGCCGTGAGATGGCAGACGGAAATGGCGACGTCTTTGTCGTGGCGTCGGTGACCGAACGGCGAACGCTCATCTCCACCCGAGTCAGGGAGTGGTGTGCGGCGGGGACAGTCGAGTCGAACCGGCCGGAGTTGTCCGACGATGTCGCACTGCTGATCGCCGGCGGCTATGCGGACGAGTCGACGCGGTCGATCCTGGCGAACCGGCGCAGTGTCGGACGTTCGTTCCCGGAGATCGGCGGCTTTTCGGAGTTGAGGTATCTCACCGACGAGCTGGCCCGCACCAGGCGTCGACTGCTCGCGACACGCATCGGTCCCGTTCAGGTTGTCCTCGAACGGCGGGTGCAGACGCTGGACAAGCGCGTTCAGTCGATGCGATCGGCGATCGTGCATTCCAATCGTCATTTCGCGAGCAGCGTCCGTGCCATCCGCAAGGACCGCCGCGACGGTCTCCATCTCGACGTCGAGCAGCGCGAGGCTCTCTTTGCCGGGCTCACCTGCACGCCGGTTCCGGCCAAGCTGCCGGTGGGTCTCGGTGTCGTGGCCAGCAGTGGAAACGCAGCACTCGACAAACTCGCCGCCCAGTTCGGGAAGGTCCAGGGAACCGGTGTCATCGCCGATGCCGGAAGACGTATCGCGGAAGTCCTCGACGGACTGGTCGATTCCGAACCCGAAGGATGCGCCGGTGAGTACGACGCCCTGCTTTACCTCGCCGGGAATCTTTTCGACCGGATCGAGAGTTCCAGCGCGTGGCATTCCGATCACTTCGTCATTCAACGTAATCAACTGGACTTGGCAGACGAGATCACGCAGATCGCGGTCGATACCGTAGCGCTGCGTTCGATACTCGCAGAGCTGGACGACGCGGCTGCGCTGGCACGTGACGAGGGAACCCGAGCCGGGATCGCTTCGCGAAGGGAAGCGCTCGGCACGGTCTGGGACCAGCTGGTCGAGCGCGTCGCGGCGCTCGCGCGGATCGGTGACCTGGTCGCACGGGCCGAGGATCAGTTGAGTTCGCAGCGCGCGGTTGCGCATGCAGCGAGCCTCGACAGCCGGATCGACGACCTACTCGCGCGCTCTGGTTCACGTGAACTTTCGGCTGCCAACACGCACTACGTCGGGGATCAATTCGACGGTGTGGAAGAACTGATGTTCGCTCACCGGGCGGCGCTTTACGGGGACATTGCACTGCTGACCTCCGGGAACGAGCGTCGGGCGCCGTAGTCAGGCTGTCGCCGGAGCTGTAAGGTCGAAGGTACTGACCGGCCGCACGATCGAAGAACAGGCCGAGAATTCGCTCATTGCTCGACCCCGATGCCGATCCGGTGATGCGGGCGTACCCGCTCGAGACAGGTCGATCATGGAAGACACCGCAAGCCGCGGCATCAATGCGTTCATTTCCGAAGCTACGCAGCGTGGGGGCAAGGCTGTCCGCCTCACGCACTCACGTCGTAATCCCGTCGAGGTGACGGGCGCAGACGGCATCAGCCGAATCGTCCGAGTGCGTTCCAAGCTCGACGGTGACTGGCAGGCCAGGCGTCAGGACGAGTCGCTCGAGAGCGACGACACGCGCTCCGAGTTCTGGGTGTTCGTCGACCTGGCTGCAGACCCGCACGAGTTCTTCATGCTGCCCTCCAACGAGGTTGCGGACGACATCCGTGCCGAGGTCGACCTGTGGATCATGGACAGCCCCGGACGCAATCGCACCGGACATCACGCGATTCCGCGCGGACGCGTCGTGCACGGTCACGATCGTTGGGATGCGCTGGGCCTGGCCGCGGTCAAGGATCCGAGCATTTACGTGGAGGCCCCGGTTGCGACCAAGCGCAAGACGTCGCCGGTCGCCGCGAAGAAGCGTCGCGCCAGCGGTGTCGAGGAGATCGAAGTTGTCGACAATCGCCTCGAGATGACGGCTGATTGCCATGGATACCGCTGGGTCGGACGTTTCGACGAAAGCACCGAGGTCGTCGAGATCATGCGCGGACCGATGGAAGGCCGCCGATTCCCTGATCCGACCGCGGCCGCCAATGCCGTGACCGGTCACATTTCAGGCGACACCGAGAGCCATGACGGCTGGTCGTTCTGGACGATCAACAACACGGCCCTCGGCGCTCATCTCAAAACTGCTTGATTTCAGGCGCCGACTGCCGCCGACACCCGTTCGAGAGTGTCCAGTTCATTCGACGACAGCACCAGATTCGGGGCGTCCAGTAGCGCCGGGAGCTGCTCCGGCCGGCTGACGCTCGCGATCGGTGCGGTGATGCCAGGTCGAGTCAGCAGCCAGGCCAGCGCGACGGTCGAGATCTCGCTGTCGTGTGCCTGCGCGATTGTTGCCAGTTCCGCGACGACGTCGAGTCCGGCGTCGCTGAAGTATCCGGCGGTCAGTCGTTCGCGGGAGCTGCCTTCGATGTCCGCGCGGGTCTTGTACTTTCCGGTCAGGAAGCCGGAAGCGAGAGCGAAGTACGGGAAGACGCTGATGTTGTTGTCGGTGGCGATCTGCGCGAGTTCGGGTTCGTACGACTTGCGGTGCACCAGGTTGTAGTGCGGTTGCAGCGCGATGGGCGCGGCGTACCCGTTCTCCTCGGTGATCCGCAGCCACTCCCGGACGCGGTCGGGGCTGTAGTTGGAGATTCCGAGATAGCGAACCTTGCCCGCGACGACCAACGCATTGAAGGCTTCGAGAGTTTCCTCGAGCGGAGTCTGCGGGTCGTCGAAATGTGCGTAGTACAGATCGATGCAGTCCGTCTGCAGGCGCTGCAGCGACGCCTCAGCTGCGGCCGCGATGTTGTCGGCCTTCAGTCCCTTGAAATCGGGATGGCTACCCACCTTGGTGGCGACGACGATGTCGTTCTGCAGTCCCCGATCGGTGATCCATTTCCCGATGATCGTTTCGGATTCCCCGCCGGAATTGCCGGGAGCCGACGCCGTGTACGAGTCGGAAGTGTCGATGAAGTTTGCACCGGCTTCGGCGAACGAGTCGAGGATCTCGAAGGACGTCTTCTCGTCTGCCGTCCATCCGAAAGGGTTGCCGCCCAAGCTAAGTCGGAAGATGTCGAGGTCCGAATTTCCGATGATCGCCACTGTGTGGAACTCCCGTCGATGAAGGTGGTCGCTGCATCCCGCACCGTACCCTCTCACGGCGCTGACGATGGCGCGCCCTCGCCAGGTTCGCCGAAAAATGTATCGGATCGTGATTGCCGCCGTCGGTGTTGGGTATGGCCTCAAATACTGAATTCTTCGATGGACTGCTGATAGGAGCGTCCGATGATGATTGTCGACGAAGCCACCCGCGTCGTTCGTGGTGTGGCAGACGCAACGACGACGGTGGCTGGAGCCGTCGGTGGTGGAGTGATCGGTGGAGTGACGGGCGGGATACGCGGAACGGCGGAGGGCGTCCGAGACGGAATTCGTGCGGGTAGTTCCTCGACGCCGACCGCGGTTCTCACGATGGCCGCCGTCGGCGCGGCGGGATTGGTGGAGTGGCCGGTGCTCTTGGCGGTCGGCGGCACGGCCCTGGTACTTCACGAATGGGATCGCAAGAGCGCGCGGCCCGATCGTGCGGTCAAGGCGGTTGGGCGCGCGACCAAGACGGAACCGGCAAAGAAGGAATCGAGCGGAAACTCCCACAAGGCGGCCAGTCGGTCGCAGGATCGAACTCACAGTTCTTCGCACACTCGATCCACTCACTGATGTTCTCAGCGATGGCCCGGCGTGCGGTGTCGGTGGCAACTTTGCCGCCGCGCCTGGCGTTGTCGGGTCTGGCGTTGGTCGGTGGTTCGACGATTCCGCGGACCGCTGTCAGTGACGTGGCGCTGCGGACTGGCACTCTTGCGCTGGCGGGCGTCGGGATGATTCCTGCAGCAGCGGGATCGATTCTTCGTGCGCCGCGAATGCCGGGTTCCGCCTATGTCTCGGCGGCGGTGTCGGCGATCAATTATCAACCCCGGGTGCGTCGGCGAATCGAACAGCGCCTTGGCCGTTCGCTCACCGACTTCGCATTGGAGTCGGCGACGTCGTTCGCGGATGTTCTGACCTATGCGCCTGCGTCATTGGGCGTGGATTTCGGGCTGCGGACGATGCTGCTGCGCGAAACTCTGGCGGCGCGAAACTCTCGGCTGGTGTGGCCACTCGAACCTGGCGCTCGCGGTTCTTCCACGAGGCGTGACCCGAGTGGTCCGGGGGAGCGTTATGCCGACAGGATCGCTGGGGTTCAGCTGGCGGCTGGGGCTGCACTGGCTACCGTGTCTGCCGGCGGTGACACCGTTGCGACGAGCATCAAGGTTTCGGCGCCGCGGCCGCTTCGGATGTCACGCGAATCGTTCGCTGCTGGTTTGTCATACGGTCTGTGGCGGACGCACCACGTCGCCGTTTCGGACCCCGCGGCTCTACGCATGCTCGATCGTGTCGATACCGTCCTCGTCGATCCGAGTGTCCTTTTCGACGACGCGCTCCGGGTTTCCGACATACGAGAGGTGTCCGAGTCGGACCGCGTCGTGGTGTGGGCACATGCCAGGGAAGCGCTTGACGCCGGCTCGCTCGGGGTCGGAAGACACCGCATCGACGGCGCCGAAGTTGTCGTAAGACCGGTGCGAAAAGGGTTGGCGGAATCACTGATAGGTGAGATACGCGCGAGCGGAGTCGCAGCGGCCACGATCGACGACGACGGGCTCGGATCACTGCGAAGCGGATTCGACGAGCTCTATCCGGCGCCGTCGACTCCCGAAGCCGGCCTGCGCGAAGCTCTCTCGGCACTGGTGGCCGAGGGTCGGACAGTTGCGATCGTGTCCAGTAGGGCGATAGCGGGGCAGGCAGTGCTACGCATCGGGATTTCACCACCGAGTGGCGAGCACTTGAGTGCCGACATCCACACCGACTTGGCCGGGGCGTGGCGGGTCGTCCATGCGCTCTCGGCTGCCCGAACAGCGACGAGGCGCGGCGTCGAACTCTCCTCGGGTTCTTCGGCATTGGGTGCCTTGATTATGCTTCCGGGAGTTCGGGGGGCTGGGCCGGGGCCGGTCACGGCTGGTTCGGCCGCGGGACTGTGGACCGGATACACCTTGTCCCGATCTGTGATTCAGTCTCCCGCCCCTGTCGGTGCTCCGAGCGATAGCTGGCATGAGATGGACGGTGATTCTGTCGTTCGCGAACTCGCCGAATCCGTCCGGCATACGCCGCAGCGCGCCGACGCTCGTGTGCGAGCGCCCGCACGCTTCAGGTTGATCCGTGACGGATTGTCGGCGTTGCGAACAGAATTGGCGGATCCACTCACGCCGGTGTTGGCAACCGGCTCGGCGGCCAGTGCAGTCCTCGGTTCACCGGTAGACGCCGTCCTGGTCGGTTCGGTTTTGGTCGGCAATGCCGCGATGTCCGCTGTTCAACGACTTCACTCGGAACGGGCAGTGCAGCGACTTTTGCGGACTCAGGAACCGGTAGCTCGGCGAGTAACCAACGTTGGCGAGGTCGAGACTGCGGCAGACGCGCTCGAACTCGGTGACGTCGTGGCCCTCGAGTCCGGGGACATCGTGCCCGCCGATTGTCGACTGTTGAGCGCCGAATCGCTGGAAGTCGACGAGTCGTCGTTGACGGGGGAGTCCATGCCCGTCGACAAGCAGACCGACCCGACCCCTGGGATGCCCCTGGCCGAGCGAAGGTGCATGGCCTATGCCGGGACAACAGTGCTTGCCGGCTCCGGTCGTGGCGTGGTCACGGCCACCGGAGCTCGAACGGTGATCAGGCGCGCCGATGTTGGTGTATCCCGATCCGGACCTGCTGTGGGCCTGACCAACAGACTGCGCGAACTCACCAGGGCGACTCTGCCGGCCAGTATCGGCGGCGGAGCGTTGGTGACAGTCGCGGGTCTGATTCGTGGTACCGGTCTCCGCCGCGCCGTCACCGGAGGTGTGGCCGTTGCCGTGGCCGCCGTGCCGGAGGGATTGCCTCTGGTTGCGACCCTGGCTCAGCAGGCGGCAGCTCGAAGGCTCACTGCAGCAGGAGTGTTGGTGCGTGCTCCACGTTCGATCGAAGCGCTCGGCCGTGTCGACGTGGTCTGCTTCGACAAGACCGGAACCCTCAGTGAGAACAAGCTACGGGTGGCCGCGGTCGAACGCGTCGACGGTTGGGGCGAAAGTGAGATTTTGGAAGTTGCGGCGCGCAGTGCTCTGGGAAGTCGCGACGATCGCGTGTTTCATTCGACGGACGCCGCTGTGGTCGATGCGGCCGAACAAGCTCTGGACGAGGCTCGGGTTTTCGGTGCTGCCGACGCGCTCAACCTCGTTCCGTTCAGGTCTGGGCGGCCGTACTCGGCGGCCCTACTGGGCAGACGGATCGCACTGAAGGGTTCACCGGAATTCGTGGCGGAGGCAGGGCGGGATCCGAATGCTGTGTCGGCGAAGCACGTTCAGAGCATGGCCGGACGCGGACTGCGGGTGGTTGCCGTCGCACAGCGCGAGTTGTCGGAACACGATGCGCGACGCGCTGCGGAGGACTCGGAATTTCTCGAACAGTGTTGCTCCGAGGGGTTGGAAGCGGTCGGCCTTCTCGGACTCTCGGACACGCTGAGACCCGAAGCAATGCAACTTGTTCGAGAACTTCAAGGCAACGGACAGCAAGTGCGCGTGCTGACGGGGGATCATCCGACAACAGCGGCGGCGGTCGCCACCGAACTGGGGATGGATGTGGCGCGCGAGGACGTGGTCACCGGTCCGGACTGGGAGAACTTCTCTCGCGCAGAACGACGGAACGCCGTCCGCGGCAGCAGCGTCTTTGCGCGCGTGACACCCGAGCAGAAGGTCGAGATCGTGCAAGCGTTGGAGACTGACGGGCGCGTGTGCGCCATGGTCGGTGACGGCGCGAACGATGCTGCGGCGATCCGAGTTTCCAGCGTGGGAATCGGGGTGGCGTCGACTGACAGCGATCCGGCGCGCGGCGCCGCAGACATCGTGCTCCTCGACGGCCGTGTCGGCGGATTGACCGACGCATTGGACGAGGGCAGTCAATTGTGGCGGCGGGTCAGATCAGCGGTGGGGGTTTTGCTCGGAGGCAACGCGGGTGAAGTCGCATTCGCTCTGATCGGTTCTGCGCTGTCCGGCGAATCACCGCTCAACGCAAGGCAGTTGCTACTGGTCAATCTGATGACGGACGCCTTGCCCGCTGCTGCGCTTGCGGTGAGCACCCCGTCCGAGAACGGATCCGAGAAGTCCGAACAGATGGACACTCATGCGTTGTGGCAGACGATCGCTGTCCGCGGCGGTGCCACGGCAATCGGTGCGCTGGCAGCGTGGCTTCTGGCCCGGACGAGCGGCAGGCGGCGGCGAGCGTCGACGGTGGCGTTGGTTGCCCTGGTGGGCACCCAACTGGGGCAGACGCTGCTCGAATCGCGCAGTCCGCTGGTGGTCGCAACAGTTGCCGGGTCCGCTGCGGCGCTGGCGACGCTCGTCAGCACACCGGTGGTGAGCCAATTTCTCGGTTGCACGCCGCTCGGTCCGATTGGGTGGGGCCAAGCAGTGGGCTGTGCGTCGGCAGCGACGCTGCTGGCGGCGCTGGCTCCGCGGGTGTTGGAGCGGATCGCCGCAACTGAGGAGACTGGAACTGAGGAGAGCGCGGAAGGTCAGTCGACGATTCGCAAGATCCCGACGCGGACGAGCACCGCGTACACCTCCCGAACCGGGGGAGTCAGCGCTCGCGACAGCGTGGAAATCAGCGAAGCGGAAATCAAAGAAGCGGAAACCCGTGAATCGGACACGCTTGTGAGCGTCGCTGCTGGAAGTGACACGTCGCCGAACTCCCGGGCGACCCGAGATGAATCCTGAGGAATCGTGACATGTCCCAGAACACCGTCGACCAAAGGAACCCCGTCGATCACCGCGCGGTAGTGGAATCCGTCCGTTCGGCACGGAGCTTCGAGTTGGAGCTACCGATCGTCGGTGCCATTCCGGTTCCGAGACCCGAGCAGATCGCCTATTTTGCGGTGATGGGACTGATGGTTGCGTTCGAGATCATCGAGTGGCCCGTGGCAGTCACCATCGCGGCGGGGCATCTGCTCGCAACAGAGCAGCACAATCACGTCCTCGAAGAGATCGGAGAGGCGCTCGAGGGCGTCTGATGCCGGCGCGGTGCGGACGCAAATCGAGCGGCCCCGCATTTCGCGGGACCGCTCGACGTGCGGAGAAACTTACTGCGCGAGTGCGCGCTTCATGCCGCGTTCGACTGCTGCGATGATCTGCGGACGCAGTTCTGCGGCAGGGACGATCTCATCCACCGAGCCGACCTCTCGGGCCCGCTGGATGTTGTGGATCGCTTCGAATTCGGATGCCACTTCGCCGAGCTTGTCGGAGCGGACGGCGATGCGCTGAGCGTTCAGTTCGACGCGCAGGTGTGCTTTCTCCGTGTCGTCCTTGGCTGCTGCCAAGTCTGCTTCCAGTTGCTGCACCTTCGGGTCGTTGTTGGTGCGGGTGTTCACCTCACGGGTGAAGACCACTGCGGCGGCGGGGGCGCCGCCGAGTACCGAGGCGAACGAACCTTCGACAGCAAGAACTTCCATGTTGTCGTTGAGCGCACCGGAGAATACGACGAACGCGCCGCCGTGGTAGCGGGAAACGACGCAGAACACGATCGGTCCGTCGAAGTTGACGATGGCGCGGCCGATCTCGGCGCCGTACTCGAGCTGGATGTTGCGCAGCGACTCCGGGGAACCGTCGAAGCCGGACAGGTTGGCCAGCACCACGATCGGACGGTTGCCGCTCGCAGCATTGATCGCGCGGGCAGTCTTCTTCGACGAGTTCGGGAACAGCGTTCCCGACGTCCAGGTGTCGGGACCGTCGGCGGGGAAGTGCCCCTTACGTGGGATCGCGCGGGATTCGATGCCCACCACTGTGACCGGATGTCCGGCGAGGTGCGCGTCCAGAACGACCGAGGTGTCGGCGCCGGCCATGTCGGCCCAACGCTCGAGAACCGAGTGGTCCTGGTCGACCACCGAACGCATCACGGTGCGAATGTCGAAGGGCTTCTTGCGATCCGGGTTCTTCGCCGAGGAGAAGATGTCGCCGACCGTCTCGAAGTCGCTCGACGGGTGGGTGTGCGGGAAGCTACGTACGTCGCGATCGACGGGGTCCGTCGTCGCTGCGCGACGCGGGAACCGTTCGCCGGGAGCGAGGTACGAGTGTGCGTAGTGACGGAACAGGATCTCGCACGCCGCAGTGAGGTCGGGGGCCCAGTACTGCGCCTGGCCGTTGGGGCCCATGACGCGGTCGTAACCACCGATACCGAAGTTGTCCTCGGCCGACACACCACCGGAGTAGTCGAGAGACTGCTTGCCGGTCAGCACCATCGCGCTGTCCGGGGTCATCACCAGAATGCCCTTGGTGTGCATCAACATGGTGGCTTCGGCGTTCCAGTAGGGCTGAGCGCCGACGTTGATTCCCGTGACGACGATATTGATTTCGCCGCCGTTCTGGGTGAAGGTGATGATCCGGCGCAGGCCACGGGAGACCCAGTCCATGTTCTCGGTGCCGCTCTCCATCGAGATGGTGGCACCCGAGGACAGCGCAAACCACTCGACCGGAGCGTTCAACTTCTCGGCCAGGTCGATGGCAGCGACCACACGTGAGCATTCGGCCTCGGCCACGGTACCGAGCGCCTTGGTGGGGTCACCGAAGAGCGCGACACGGGTCATTCCCTCGGGATAGCGCGGCGTCGGAGTGTTCACGAGGCCGACGACGATGCCGGCCTTGTTGAGCCCGTACGGACGCTCGACAGGTGAGAGGACGCCCGCTTCGTCGAAGTCGTGCTCGACGAAGGTGCCCTTGGTGCCGGTCAGGAGCGGAATCAGCTCGTACGGGTACACCGTGCCGCGTGCCCGCGAACTCTGGACCTTCTGGGCGTACGCGTCGAGGGGGAGCAGCGGTTCGGTGGGAGGGGTGGTCTTGTTGATGACCACACCGGCACCTGCGCGGTAGGAGAATCGCAGCGCAACTTCCTTGGGCGCGCCACCCTTTCGGTCCTTCAGGCGGGTGATGAGTGTGATCTCTTCGAGCCCGGCGCCGACGGTCAGTCGGGCTGCGTTCTGAGCGATCACGGAGAAGCGTTCGCTGGGAACGTCGGCGACCGGCCACACGTAGAGCACGACGCGGTTGGCTGCCAGTCGACGCTTGTCTCCGCGCTGGGACTGCGCACGGCGGATGCCGTCGAGGCACGCGGCAAGTGTGCGCTCGATGGCCGGAAGCGCAACCATCTGGCCTTCGTCGTCGAGCTGCGGTGTCACGTCACGGATTTCCGCGAGAGCGATCAGGCGCTCGTCCTTCGGGTTCTCCTTGGCGGAGAGGTGGAACAGGTAGGTGTTCTCCGGAGCCGGCAGGCGCTTGCCGTTGAAGTTCTTCAGGCGCCACATGTCCAGACGCTGACCCGTGAGCGGATGCATGTCGCGGATGATGTTGTCCTCGACAAGTTCACCGTCGATCGGGCGGAAGGTGACCCAGCGGACCGGCTCCCCATTCGGATTGCAGATGATCACAGTCGCGCGGCGGGACCGGGTGATCGTCTCGTTGCGCGAGAGTTCGGTGCGCAGCGTCTCGACGAGCGTGTCGCCGTCGGCGGGCTGATTCGGCCAGTCGAGGTAGATGTCGACTACCAGGCCGCGACCGGATGGAGCATCCTGCGCGATTGTGGCGACATCGTCGAGAGCCGTTCCGAGAGCGTCGAATTCGGCCACCGTCGAGACTAGATGTAGCCCGTCGCCCTTGAGGTCGAAGTTACCGGTCACGAAACGGCGGTCGACGTGCTCGAAAACGCGGACGTCTTCGAAGGAGTGAATCTTGTAGTAGCGACGCGTGATGACCTCGAGCAGAGGGCCGCCATCGCGGTTGCCAAGGTCGATCTTTCGACCCAACAGGTCCAGGAGCGGTTCGGGAGTGGCGACGAGGTTGGCGATTCGCTCGTCGAAATCGGCAGCGTCCGGCTGCTCTTCGAGGTAAGCGAGGTTGCCGCGTACTCCGTCGTAGACGTCTTCGCGAACCTTGCGGATGCGCGGCTCGTCGAAGAACCGGAAGCGAAGGTTGCGGGCGACGTCGCCGATGACGGGGTAGCGGACCTGCGTCGCGACGATGAGTCGATCGAGAACCTCGTTGAGCTCCTGAGCCGAGCAACCGGGAGCCTTGTCGCCGACGAGCCAGCCTTCGAGAAGTGCTGCAATGACCGGGATCTGGGCTTCCATGCGCTGCAGAGCCAGGAAGAGTCGGTACACCGCTTCCTCGACGGCCTGGCGATCTTCCAGATCGGTGACGTCGTAGTGGCGAAGTGCCCGTTCGAGTCTCGTGCGGAACGACGCCGGCAAACCTTCGCGCTCGGAGTCGAGTGAGTGCAGGAAGGTGTGGAAGTGCTCGCGGGGGCTGTGGACGGATTCGTCCTTCGCGGACTCACCCGAGGTGGGCTTGTTGCGCGAGAGTTCGCAGATGTCGGCGAAGGTGGTCAGCACAGCCAGTTCGGCCTGTACCAGTTCGCGGTCCTCGGATTCGAGTGCGCTGCGAAGTGCGTCGTACTCGGCCAGAACAGCATTTGCGTGCTTACCGCTGACGTCGTAGCCACTGATCATCGCGGTCAGTGCTTCGAGCTGTGCCAATGCGTCGTCGCGGGCGTCGGAACCGGAAGTTGCCGCCGGAAGATCGAATTGGACTCGCGGAGCCTTCTCCGTGACAGCTTCCTCGCTGACCTGGTCGACGCGCAGGAGCGGCGCGCCGGCATCGACCTGAGAGTTGACGGTAGCGAGAACTTCACGCACCTTGCCCGCGTACGGTGCGCGAACTGCGGTCTCCATCTTCATGGATTCGAGTACGACCAGGGTGGAGCCGGCTTCGACGTCGTCGCCGACCGCGACCGGTACAGCCACCACGACGGCGGGAGCCGGCGCGCGGACCACTCCGGCGTCGTCCTGGCTGATCTGGTGGCTGATGCCGTCGACCTCGACGAGATAGCGAGCCGGGCTCACGACGGAAACGACGTGGAAGCGCCGATCACCGATCACAAGCCGTGACTCGAAGTCGCCGAGACGATCGACGTCGACCTCGATGTCGCCGGCGTCTCCGTCGACGCGGTAGCGGTGCGGGCCGATACGCCCGACGGTCAGTTTGTAAGCCTGACCTTGGTAGTTGAGCTCGACGGTACGGCCGATCGCGTGGTTGGCGCGGGGACGGCCGCCGCGTGCCGAGGCGAGGAAGGCCGCACGCTCGAGGGACTCCTCGGCGTCGTAAGCATCGATAGCGGTGGCGATCAGTGCGACGTCCGCGCGGCGAGTGGTGCCGGTCAGGGCGCCCGTGCGGTCGAGCCAGCCGGTATCCGCGGATGCAGAGATGACCTCGTCGCGATCGAGTAGATCGAGGAGGAACGACTTGGTGGTGGTGCCGCCGTCGAGTACGACTGTGGTTTCACGAAGGGCGGTACGCAGGCGCGCAAGTGCCTCGGAGCGGTTGCGACCCCAGGCGATGACCTTCGCGACCATCGAGTCGTAGTCGGGCGGAATGACGTCCCCGGCAGCGATGCCGGTGTCGACCCGGATGCCGGAGCCTAGCGGGAACTTGAGGAGCTGAACCGTGCCGGGTGCCGGCGCGAAATCGTTGTCCGCGTCCTCGGCGTTGAGACGGGCTTCGACGGCGTGGCCGAATGCGGGCGGGCAGTCACCGACCAATTCGTCACCACTGGCGACCAGAATCTGCAGTTTGACGAGGTCGATTCCGGTGGTGACCTCGGTGATCGGGTGCTCGACCTGCAGACGGGTGTTGACCTCGAGGAACGTGAAGAGCTTGTTCTCGGGCTGGTAGAGGTATTCGACCGTGCCTGCGCCCTGGTATCCGGCTGCCTTGACCAGTTCGGCGGACACCTTCTTGAGGTGGTCAGACTGTTCTTCGGTCAGGACGGGGGAGGAGGATTCTTCGATGACCTTCTGGTTGCGACGCTGAATCGAGCAGTCGCGAACGCCCGGAGCCCAGACATTGCCGTGGTTGTCGGCGATGACCTGTACCTCGACGTGGCGTGCATCGGTGACAAGGCGTTCGAGGAAGACGACGGGGTCGCCGAAGGACCGCTCTGCTTCGCCCTGCGTGCGCTCGAGTGCAACTTCGAGTTCGTCTTCGGCCCAGACTTTGCGGATACCGCGTCCACCGCCGCCGCTTCGGGCCTTGATGATCAGGGGGTATCCGATGGACTGAGCATGACGACGAGCGTCGGCGCGCGTTTCGACCGGTCCGCCGCTCCACGGGGCGACAGGTACGCCGACCTTCTCGGCCAGGATCTTGGCGGCAACCTTGTCTCCGAGCAGGCGCATCGCGTCGGCGCTCGGGCCGATGAACGTGATGCCCAGTTTCGCGACGATCTCGGCGAAGGCGGGATCCTCGGCCACGAAGCCCCAGCCGACCCAGACTGCGTCGGCCTTGGCTGCGAGGAGTGCTCGCTCGAGTTCGGCGTAGTCGAGATACGGGCTGCCGGTGCCGGTGCTGCGCAGGGTCACACCCTCGTCGGCCTGGCGGACGAACATGGCGCGGCGCTCGGCCTCGGTGTGCAGTGCAATGACGCGAATGCCGTAGTCGTGTTCGGCGTTCAGTTCGCGTACAGCCCTGATCAGCCGGACCGCGGCCTCACCTCGATTGACCACTGCGATTCGTTTGAACATTGTCACTGCCACCGTCCTTGATGAGATTCTTCGTCACGTACGTTGCGATATGAGCCGACCGTGTCCCACATACCCGGATTACCTGGTTCGTGAACTACGCCGCGATGCGCTGTGTTTCCCCCGGTTGCGCGTCGGCAAGTGATTGCCCTTCCGGTTCGTAGAGTCCCCTGCGCTCAGGCACGGCGTGCCTTGTACGCCACCCTGCAGGCGTGGACTCAGAACCGCTCCAATCACGAATCAGCAACATATTGTGTCTGCTTCCAGGGAATCCCTGGTTTATCTAAGAATGCAGTATGTCGACGCTCATGTCACCTGGGCGAATTGAAGAATATTAGTCAACGTGAACCACGGTTACACTTATAGCGTTAAATCATTGCGGTGCAATGGAATTCGACCCTGTGACACGGATCACGATGGTAATGAAATTGGCAAGAAAGTGAATACTCGCTGGTAACAAAATCGCGTATTCGGAGAATTCTCCCGATTGCTCGATTATTACTGATCGGTACTACTGGCGAGTATTTTCTATGTCCCCTCGGACTGTATTCGAGAAATCGCCTTCGATGGTTGCAATGTGCTGTGCGATCGCGTCGAGTCCTGCGGGAGGGAGCTGCAATGCGTTGGCGAGAGCAAGCGAAGCCCGCTTGAAGTGCTCCACGAGTGGTTCGTACTTCGTGACCAGCCTCAGCCTGTCGGTCTCGCTCAGGTACTTCACGCTTCCCGCGTTGTCGACGAAGTCGCTGAACTTCACGAGGAACACTGCGGGATCCGCGATCGCGCGGATGACGTGATCCTGGTAGCCGGTGGTGTTGTCGTGCGGGTAGTCGATTGGATTGGTCACTGCCTCAACAAGTTCGGAGATTCTGTGGCCGAAGTGCGAGGCGATGAGTGTTGACGCACGTTCTTGCGCTTCGGATGCAGACATGTCGTCCGCAGTCCGGCCACCGAGGAGTGCGATGACGGCGTGTGGTCGGTCCTCGACCGTGTCGTGAAGCGCGGTTGCGCTCAGGATCTCGACATCGGAGCATCCGTACCGAAGCAGTCGCAACACATTTCGTAGGGGATGAACGATGTAGGGATCCTCGTTTGACTTGATCCCGTTCTTTCTGAACTGATCGAGGTGGGCGAGGGTCGCGACCTCCATGGCGAGCCGCAAGGTTTCACCCGGGAGAGCCATCTCGTCGACGGCGCTCTCGATCGCGAAGACCAGCGTCGCTGCGTCCATTTCCTTCAGAGGTAGCTGGTCGAATGCAGATCTGATCGGGTCGGAGTGGCTCATGGCGAACAGCCTTTCGTTTGGTGTAGGTGTCGCGACGAAAGTCTTTGTGAGAATCTGCCCTCGAACCGTGGTCGTCACCGGGCGTGGGGCGGAAGTCAGAATCATCTTGATTCTATCCGGCGACTACGACGGCAAGTGTTCCTAGCGTTGTGATCGAGGTGGGCGGGGAGTTTCGGTCGCCTCCATCACTGGAAGACTTGGGTAGGAAGAGGTTCGATGACCACGGAGGCGACCCTGGCGTCGTTTGTCGAGACTGTTGACACGGATGTCGACATCCATCCACTGGACGATCCTGTGCGACAAGGTCTTCGCGGACATCATGCGCAATTCGCTCGCTGGGCAGGGAGAGTTGCGCGATACGACCCGACAGTCGCTCCGTTTGTCGGTCATCCGCCCGAGTTGGACGCCGAAGACTGGGAGAACCTACGCACACTCGTAGGTCCAGGCGGCACAGTAGGTTTACGAGGATTTGATCATCAGCCGCCGGAAGGGTGGCGCGTTGTGGATCAGTTCGGCTCGGTGCAGATGGACGGTTCCGCACTCGAAGTCTCCGTTGATCCGTCGGTCGAACTTCTCGGAAGGGGCGACGTTCCCGAAATTCTGGCGTTGATCGAGCGCACCAAGCCCGGACCGTTTCTTCCTCGTACCGTCGAGATGGGGAGCTACTACGGCATTCGCGTCGACGGAAGACTTGTTGCCATGGCGGGGGAGCGGTTGCACCCTCCGGGATGGACGGAAATCAGTGCGGTGTGCACCGACAGCGACTTCCGAGGTCGAGGCCTGGGTACGACGCTGATCCGTGCCGTCGCTGCCGGGATTCGCGAACGCGGCGAGCTGCCGTTTCTCCATGCAGTGCAATCGAATACGAATGCGATCAGACTCTACGAATCGCTGGGGTTCGTTCTGCGGAAGAGATCCCGGTTGACTGCGGT
>NZ_CP007255.1:2712500-2882500 GCF_000696675.2 Rhodococcus erythropolis R138
CTACTGGATGGTCTAGGGGGCCCACAAGCTTACCGAAATCAGCCAAACTCCGAATGCCGGTGAGTGAGAGCGCGGCAGTGAGACTGCGGGCGATAAGGTTCGTAGTCGAGAGGGAAACAGCCCAGATCGCCAGCTAAGGTCCCTAAGCGTGTACTAAGTGGAAAAGGATGTGGGGTCGCGAAGACAACCAGGAGGTTGGCTTAGAAGCAGCCACCCTTGAAAGAGTGCGTAATAGCTCACTGGTCAAGTGATCCTGCGCCGACAATGTAGCGGGGCTCAAGTACACCACCGAAGCTGCGGCATTCACGCAATAGCCCCCAGTTGATCCAAGGATTTTCTGGCAGGTGTGTGGATGGGTAGGGGAGCGTCGTGTGGCCATGGAAGCGGCAGGGTGACCTAGCCGTGGAGGCCACACGAGTGAGAATGCAGGCATGAGTAGCGAAAGACGAGTGAGAAACTCGTCCGCCGAATGACCAAGGGTTCCTGGGCCAGGTTAATCCGCCCAGGGTGAGTCGGGACCTAAGACGAGGCCGACAGGCGTAGCCGATGGACAACGGGTTGATATTCCCGTACCCGTGTGAACGCGCCCATGGTGAATCAGTGATACTAACCATCCTGAAGCCACGAGAAGACCTTCGGGTCTCGAGTTGGTGGATGCATGGGACCTGATCTGGTAGTAGCCAAGCGATGGGGTGACGCAGGAAGGTAGCTGAGCCAGTCAGTGGTAATACTGGTGTAAGCGTGTAGGGCGTGACCTAGGCAAATCCGGGTCACACATAGCCTGAGACGTGATGCGTAGCCGATTGAGGCGAATTCAGTGATCCTATGCTGCCGAGAAAAGCCTCTAGCGAGCTTTCACACGGCCCGTACCCCAAACCGACACAGGTGGTCAGGTAGAGAATACTAAGGCGATCGAGATAACTATGGTTAAGGAACTCGGCAAAATGCCCCCGTAACTTCGGGAGAAGGGGGGCCCTGTTTGGTGACGACATTTACTGTCTGAGCTGGGTGGGGCCGCAGAGACCAGTGAGAAGCGACTGTTTACTAAAAACACAGGTCCGTGCGAAGTCGTAAGACGATGTATACGGACTGACGCCTGCCCGGTGCTGGAAGGTTAAGAGGACCGGTTAGTTCCTTCGGGAGCGAAGCTGAGAATTTAAGCCCCAGTAAACGGCGGTGGTAACTATAACCATCCTAAGGTAGCGAAATTCCTTGTCGGGTAAGTTCCGACCTGCACGAATGGCGTAACGACTTCTCAGCTGTCTCAACCGTAGACTCGGCGAAATTGCATTACGAGTAAAGATGCTCGTTACGCGCGGCAGGACGAAAAGACCCCGGGACCTTCACTACAGCTTGGTATTGGTGTTCGGTTCGGTTTGTGTAGGATAGGTGGGAGACTGTGAAACGGTGACGCCAGTTATCGTGGAGTCGTTGTTGAAATACCACTCTGATCGAATTGGACCTCTAACCTCGGACCATGATCTGGTTCAGGGACAGTGCCTGGTGGGTAGTTTAACTGGGGCGGTTGCCTCCCAAAATGTAACGGAGGCGCCCAAAGGTTCCCTCAGCCTGGTTGGCAATCAGGTGTCGAGTGCAAGTGCACAAGGGAGCTTGACTGTGAGACTGACAGGTCGAGCAGGGACGAAAGTCGGGACTAGTGATCCGGCACCGGCAAGTGGAAGCGGTGTCGCTCAACGGATAAAAGGTACCCCGGGGATAACAGGCTGATCTTCCCCAAGAGTCCATATCGACGGGATGGTTTGGCACCTCGATGTCGGCTCGTCGCATCCTGGGGCTGGAGTAGGTCCCAAGGGTTGGGCTGTTCGCCCATTAAAGCGGCACGCGAGCTGGGTTTAGAACGTCGTGAGACAGTTCGGTCTCTATCCGCCGCGCGCGTTAGAAACTTGAGGAAGGCTGTCCCTAGTACGAGAGGACCGGGACGGACGAACCTCTGGTGTGCCAGTTGTTCCGCCAGGAGCACCGCTGGTTAGCTACGTTCGGAAGGGATAACCGCTGAAAGCATCTAAGCGGGAAGCCTGTTCCAAGATGAGGTTTCTCACCCCCTCGAGGGGGTAAGGCCCCCGGCAGACCACCGGGTTGATAGGCCAGAACTGGAAGTGCAGTAATGCATGCAGGTGACTGGTACTAATAGGCCGAGGACTTACCACAAAGAAGCTACGCGTCCACTGTGCGGTATCTGAAACAACACACAGATACCTTGATTTCGATCATCCATCATCGATCACCCCTTGATATTCACGGGTGGTGGGTGTGTGGAGGATCTGGATCACAGGTTGGTTACTGTGACAGTTTCATAGAGTTACGGCGGTCATAGCGAAGGGGAAACGCCCGGTCCCATTCCGAACCCGGAAGCTAAGCCCTTCAGCGCCGATGGTACTGCACTCGACAGGGTGTGGGAGAGTAGGACACCGCCGAACACAATGTAGAGAAGCCCCCCAACCAGTACTGGTTGGGGGGCTTTCTCGTACCCAAAACACCCCCCCCAAAAACCACCCCCCGGATCGAGCGAACGGCACGTCCGTCGCCTCAGATCGACCCAACGCCCCGTTCACACCATCAAGGGGCGGGCGCACGGCCGGCTCACCACCCCGTCCGGGATCGAGCGAACGACACTTTCGTCGCCTCAGATCGACCGAACGTACCGTTCGCACGATCAGGGCACCATCAGGGCAGGAATTGGGTGAGGAAGATGCCAGCGCCGACGCACGTAGCGACTGGTTAGCCAAGGTACAGATTGTGAACCCTCTCATAGGTGCGAAGTACTCTCCGATTTTGTGCCTTTGTCCCTAGTACTTTGGCCTAGGCTGAGTGTCATGGTGGGGTTGAGCAGCTCGCGGGTGTCGCATTTGCGACTCGTTCCGACGGAACCTGAAGAACTGCAAAGGTTTGTACAAGAAGCTGGCGGAGTGCGTGGGGGCATTCAGATTGCGCGATCGTTACGTTCGAAGAGGCGCGCGGTTCCGGCGCAATACGCGATACGTATCAGCGTCGACAATGTATCCACTCAGATCTGGCGACGAATTCTCGTCGCGTCGGATTTGAATCTGGGTGACCTGCATTCGGTGGTTCAACGGGCAATGGGGTGGAGTGACCGTCATTCGCACGCGTGGTCCAAGTCAGGAACCCGATTTCCCGGCGAGGTCGAAGAGTATGTAGCTTCCGGAAGCAACGCCGAGCAGCGCCTCGCCGGACGAGTGGCGATCGTGGAGTCTGCGGTACGTCTGGACGAGGTCATGGTCTCGCCGGGCGATGAACTTAGATATCGCTACGGACGCTTCGGAAACTGGAGTCACACGCTGACACTTGAATCTTCGGAAGTACTGCCCGACGGATTCCAAATTGTCTGTGCCGCGGGTCGCGGTGCGTGTCCGCCGGAGGAATGCGTCGGGCCTGACGAGTACGAGCAGCTCCTCGGTGTCCTCGCTTCGGAGAAGTTGCGCTCCCACGAATGGACCCTCGAATGGCCGCAAACCGAATTCGAGCCGACACGATTCGAGATCGCTGAGGTCAACAATCGGCTTCATATACCTCGACCGGACGAGATCGTTGCGCCGTACGACACCGCAATGCTCGTCGAATGCCTGGAACCCTCGCGAGTCCCGGAACTGCGCGCGGTCCTCGCCCGAGCCGGCATTGACGATGAGTCGGCAATCGGAGAGTTGGTCCACGTCGAGGCGGGCCAACGCCTTCAAGCGGTCTTGACGCTGATCGGTGTCGAAGGGGTCGACGCTGATGACTTCTTCACGACGGTCGACGCGATGCTCGACGAACCCGAACTAGGACCTGTCAACCTTCCCAAGGGGCGATCACTCTTCGCAGTACTCAAGAGATTTGGCCTGGTGCGAAAGCACAAAGGGCAGATTGTGCTGACGAAGCGGGGACAGTCAGCGCAGCGGGACGCATCAATCATGTGGTCGGTGATCGTCGACAGCGTTCCGGTGGCGCCGGGCGGCTCGCAGAGAGCAGTGGAACTTCTTGTCCTCCTCGCCGTAGCCGCTGGTTTGTCGCCGGCAGATCGTCATCGCTTCGTCGCGGGAGCACTGGAGTCGATTCGGTCGTCAAGCATCCTCATGTCCGGCGCTCAGACTTCCAAACGTGACACGTCCGGGAGCACCGTAGAGGTGCTCGGTTTGATCGGCGCTACGGGGTACGAGCTGGGGAAGTTCGGCACCAAAGAGGACTCTCCCTGGGCAGCTCACCTGGCGAGGGCGATCCTGCAGCGTTAACTCGCGCGTTCGATGCAGACAACCGAAACGGGGTTCGATCCGGCACAGCCGAATCGAACCCCGTTTCGTGTCCTGGTAGAGATCAGATGTTGACGCCGTAGTCGCGGGCGATGCCGGCGAGTCCGGATGCGTAGCCCTGTCCGACTGCGCGGAACTTCCACTCGCCGTTGTGGCGGTAGAGCTCACCGAAAAGCATGGCGGTCTCGGTGGAAGCGTCTTCCGAGAGGTCGTATCGTGCCAGTTCGGATCCATTCGACAGATCTACGACGCGGATGTAGGCGTTGGTGACCTGCCCGAAGGACTGGAGTCGGGCATCGGCGTCGTGAATCGAGACGGGGAAGAAGATGTTGGTGACGTTGGGCGGTACAGCCGGGAGGTCGACGTTGATGACTTCGTCGTCGCCGTCACCTTCACCGGTGAGGTTGTCGCCGGTGTGCTCGATGGATCCGTCGGGCGAGCGAAGGTTGTTGTAGAAGACGAAGTGCAGGTCGGAAAGAACCTTGCGTTCCGGGCCGGTGACCAACGCGCTGGCGTCGAGGTCGAAGTCGGCACCACTGGTGCTGCGTGCATCCCAGCCGAGACCGACTGCGACCTTGGTGAGGTTGGGTGCGGCTTTCGACAGAGATACGTTGCCGCCCTTGGCAAGTGTGACGCCCATTCAGGTTCCTCTCGTTCGAACGAAGTGGATTTCTTCGTTCGGGAGTTCTGTGTTGTCCGTTCTCGACTCACATTACCGTGAGCGGGTAGGTGCGGTTCGACCGAATAGCTACCTCACTCGAACAGCGCGCGAAGATCCTCGGCGTCGAGTCCGGTGCCGAGTGTCCCTTCGGCGTCCATGACATTCGAGAACAATGCCGACTTCTTGGCTTTGAGCGCCATGACCTTCTCTTCGATCGTGTCTTTGGCAATGAGACGGTAGACCATGACGTTTCGTGTCTGCCCGATGCGGTGAGTGCGATCGACCGCTTGTGCCTCGGCGGCCGGGTTCCACCAAGGGTCGAGAATGAAGCAGTAGTCGGCCTCGGTGAGGTTGAGGCCGAAGCCACCAGCCTTGAGGCTGATCAGGAATACGGGGGCTACGCCAGACTTGAACTCCTCCAACACTTCACCGCGATTGCGCGTCGAACCGTCGAGATAGCTGTACGGAATTTTTTCCACTTCGAGTCGTTTGCGGACAGAACCGAGGAACCCGGTGAATTGGCTGAAGATCAACGCACGGTGTCCGCCCGCAATGACGTCGTCCAATTGCTCGACGAGAGCGTCGACCTTGGCTGAGGGGACAGGTCCGCTTTCCTCGTCGACCAGCGAGACGTCGAGACTGAGTTGGCGTAGCACCGTCAGCGATTGCAGGATCGTGAATCGGTTCTTGTCGACGTCGTCGAGCAGTCCGAGAATCTTCTGCCGTTCGCGTTGCAGGTGGGTGTCGTAGATCGCGCGATGGCTCGGATGCAACTCGATCTCGAGTACCTGCTCCTGCTTCGGCGGCAAGTCTGCAGCCACCTGTTCCTTGGTGCGCCGAACCATCAGCGGTTTGACGCGCCGCCGAAGTTGCGCCAATCGCTCTGTGTCGCCTTCCTTTTCGATGGGAGTGCGGTAGACGTCGGTGAACGTGGTGGGGCTGGGAAACAGTCCTGGTGCAGTGATCGCAAGGAGCGACCACAACTCCATGAGATTGTTTTCCATGGGTGTACCGGTGATCGCGAGTTTGAAAGGTGCGTTCACTGCCGTCGCACTTTGGTGGACCTTGGACTTGTGGTTCTTGGCGAATTGGGCTTCGTCGAGTACCAGTCCGGACCAGACGCCCGCCGAATACGCATCGGTGTCGAGGCGAAAGAGAGCGTACGACGTCACGACGATGTCTGCCCCGTCGACGAGTGTTGCGAGGTCGGTTCTTCTGCGCCGCAGAGTATCCGTGATGACAGCGGTGTGGAGGGTTGGTGCAAACTTGGCCACTTCGGATTTCCAATTGGAGACCACGCTGGTGGGAGCAACGATCAGAAAGGGCGGCGCCGCTGGATTCGATTGCCGTGCAGTGCAGATCATTGCGAGAGTTTGCAGGGTCTTGCCCAGGCCCATGTCGTCGGCGAGTATGCCGCCCAGGCTGTGCTGCCGGAGGAAGTTGAGCCAGCGGAATCCGTCGACCTGATAGGGGCGCAGTGTTGCCGTCAACGTGGCGGGGACATCGACGGGATCGATCCCGGAACCGCCGAGCAATCCTGCGATCTGCTTCTTCCAAGCTGCTGCCTGATGTTCGACTCTTCCCAGTGCCGTCAATTCTTCCCACAGCCCGGCTTGAAACTTGCTGATCGCGAGTTTGCCGGTTGGTCGATCGAGCAGCGACCGCGCTTCGGTGATGAGTCGGTGTAGACCGAGAAGGTCAGGTGCGTCGAGTCGGAAGAAGGCGCCGTCCGGCAGCAGTATGTGAGTCTCACCCTTGCTCAGGGCGGAGAACAGCGTGGTGAACGGAACGCCTTGTCCCGCAACGTCGACGGTGACGTCGAGGTCGAACCAGTCGGATCCGCTGCTCCCGTCGGGGGCTGACGTGCTGAGGCCGATCACGACAGCGTCGTCTGCGGGCCGATAGTCGGCGGGAGTGCCCACGACGGTGAGGTCGACGTCGTCGTTCGCGTCGAGTTGGGGGAGGAGGTCGAGTGTGAACTGCATGGAATCGAGACCGGCCAACGTTCCCGCGAGAGTGGCCTTCGCCGCGGCCGCACCGAGGCTCTTGGCAATGGCATCTTCGGCAACGTGGTTGCGGATCTCGGACTCGTCGGTGGTTGTGTCTGCGGTAGAAATGATCAGTTCGTCGGCATCGACTGTGTACTTCCATGCCGATTCGATGTCGATGCGGTGGTTGTCCGCGTACGTGGCGACCAGTTGTAGCCGAGGACCGGACACAGTCGGTGGGTTGTAGGCGCCGTCGGAAGATATGACGGGAGCGAGGTTTCCGAGTTTGAACACGAACCGCGAAGTGAATGCATCCCGATGCTCGGCGGGTATGTCGACCGATTTTCCGGAGTCGATCAACTGCCTTAATTGGTGGGTTATCGGCGTGTGCAGTGGTGCGAGAGTGATCGCGTTGGCGGCGTCGAGCGCGAAGACGCCATGTGCCGGCGTGCCGACCAGTCCCCAGTCGGAATGAGTCACGATGTGCCCACCGGCCTGAATTCGGGGCGTCAGGCGGAGGTTGTTGTCTTCTACACCGTGGACGTCGAGGCAGATGCTGGCATCGTCGAGTAGGGAGATGTTGCCGAGGCCGGCCTTCGAGTGAACGAGTGAAACGCCGACGCTGATGGCCTCACGAAGAAGCGACCAGAGTTGCGGGCTTGCGAACCCGGCAAGATCGATTTCCGCGGCATTTTGATTTCGGTAGTAGTTGCCGGCGCTGTGGAGGAGATGTATGTCGCGTAGAACCCGGAGGTGATCTGCGGGGAACTGAAAAGTGCTTCCGAGTTTGTTCCAGGCGAGCCCGCCGGAGATCCACCCTCTCGCTCCTGGTTGTACGGGTTTGATGATGAGCCTTGTCGATGCGCCCTTGGTTCGGGTGGTGAATTGAATGCCAAGTCCACGTGTAGTGCGGCCGGCCGGGTCTGGTCGGAGCAACTCCTCGAGCGCGCTGTCCCATCCGAGGTGTTGTGGAGTCTTGTTCGCCTCGGCAACCGCTGCGAGCACCAACGCGACTACGTGCTTGCAGTTCATCCGCACGGGACACGTGCAGAGGCCACGCGTGAACGTTGCTGTACCGGCCGCGCTGCGACTTACCGAAATCGTGCAGGTGTACGGCTCCCGCGCAGTTCCCGATACAGCGCCGGTCAAGGTGTCAGCGGTGTCGTTCCATCCGATGGATTCGACTGCATTCTGCCGCAGGTAGACAAGTCCGCGTTCGTAGGTGGTTGTGCCCACGACAGCGCGAATTCGGTCGAGGTCGAGGGCCCTGACTGAATCCAGTTGCACGGGGCCAGCCTAGTAGCGGTGACCGACAGATCTTGTCGTGGTCGTTTGTCCAAGAAAGTCCGAACTGCACGGTATGTTCACGGAAACATCTTTGACTGGTTTGGGAGTTTCATGAGGACTGAGCGGCGTGCGTGGATCCGATCTGCGCGCACAGGTGCGGTGTGTTTGGCCGTTTGTGCACTTTCTTTGCAGTTGGGCGGACTGTCGACGGCAGCGCCGAGTTCCGGGAGCTCGGGAAGCTCGGGAAGTCTGGGCAGCGTCGAGGGCAGCGTGAGTTCGGGGTCGACGATCCCAGGACCGCTTCAGGAGGATCCGGGCCCCAAGCCGGAGCTGCGCGACGACATCGTCGTCCCGGCCATCGTCGGCGAGAAGGTGACCGCACCGCAGGCAGTCAGGCTGACGGTGGCGTCGCCTGCACTTCGACGCGAGGTCGGCGTCGAGATCTTGCTACCCGCGGACAATTCGGTTCCGCGCCCAGCGCTGTACATGCTCGAGGGCGTCGACGCCGGAGAGAAGAGCAGCGGATGGATGACGATCGGCGGCGCCCCGGCGTTCTTCGCCGACAAGAACGTCAACGTCGTGATGCTTAATGGCGGAATCGCGAGCCTGTACTCGGACTGGGAGAATCCGGATCCGCGGCTGGGACTGCACAAGTGGGAAACCTTCATCACCGAGGAGTTGCCACCGCTGATCGACGCGCGACTCAAGACCAACGGAATCAACGCGATTGCCGGCAATTCCATGGGCGCAATGGGTGCAATGATGCTCGCCCAACGCTTTCCGGACATGTATCGCGGCGTTGCCGTGTTCAGCGGCTGTTATTCCACGATGGATCCGCTCGGCCGAACTGCCGTCCAGGCCACGATTTCTTCGCGAAGCGGAGATCCGGCCAACATCTGGGGTGTGCCAGGAGGCCCCGAGTGGGAGGCACACGATTCGTTGATCAACGCAGAGAAGCTGCGTGGCAAGGAAATCTACGTGTCGACGGCAAATGGTCGTCCCGGATCCGACGAGACGCTGCAGACTCCTGAACTGCTCGAGCGCCTGGTGATCGGCGGCGGCATCGAGGTTGCTGCGCACGCCTGCACCAAGATGTTCGACGCGCGGTTGCAGGAGCTGAAGATTCCGGCGCAGGTGGATTACGAGCCGAACGGCACACACGCGTGGGCATATTGGCGTGAACGACTGCCCAAGGCGTGGCCGACTCTGTCCCGGGCATTGGGCGTCTGACGGTTCGACAACAGTGCTCGGGTTGTGGGTGCACCACAACCCGAGCGTTGGATCACTCGCAGGCGATGCCGTCGTTGTCCCGGTCGAGATGCGGGGCATATCCGTTCTGGCCCCGGTACAACGGAGCTGCGCCGGCGTTACGCACGGCAGTGCAGTTCTGGTAATACCGCGCCGGTGCGGGAGTGTTCTGCGGCGCCGGCTGGTTCTGGGGCGCTTGCGGAGCGGGCGGTGCAGGCGGTGCGAAGACCGGGGGAAGGAACGGCTGGACTGCGTCGGCAGAGCCAGTCGGAATCATGCGTGCGATCTCGATCGGTAGGAAATCGAAAACCGTGGATGCCTGAGCGGCGGGTGCGGCAACCAGAGTGATTGCGGCGCAACCTGCGATGCTGAATGCCAGACGGCGGAGCTTCATGTGACCTCGTGTTCAACTGGGCAGCCCTTCCACTTCGGAGGGCTGTGCCGGCTGAGCATACTGGTCATAACGACCAAATGGTTTATTTCAGTAAGGGTGAAACCTGGGGTGAAAAGCAGCGTCCCCGCACCGTATTGCTCGGGTGCGGGGACGCTGCTGCTGTCAGCGAGGGTTACGCGTCGACAAGTTCCTCGGCGAAGGGATCACCGTTGCGGGGAGCGTCGAAGCGCTCCTTGTCGAGGATTCCCTCACGCTTTGCGACGATGACCGGGACCAGTGCCTGGCCGGTGACGTTGACTGCGGTACGGCCCATGTCGACGATCGGTTCGACTGCGAGGAGCAGTCCGACGCCGGCCAAGGGAAGACCCAGGGTGGAGAGTGTGAGTGTGAGCATGACTGTCGCACCCGTAGTTCCGGCCGTTGCTGCCGAGCCGATGACCGAAACGACGACGATCAGCAGGTAATCGGTGAAGGTCAGCGGAACGTCGTAGAAGCCGGCGACGAAGATTGCCGCGATCGCGGGATAGATTGCGGCGCAACCGTCCATCTTCGTGGTGGCACCGAGCGGAACGGCGAACGAGGCGTACTCACGCGGAACACCGAGGTTGCGTTCGGTGACGCGTTCGGTCAGCGGCAGGGTGCCGATCGACGAGCGCGAGACGAACCCGAGCTGAGTTGCGGGCCAGACACCGGAGAAGAAGCTTCGAACCGAGAGACCGTGTGCGGCAATCAGGATGGGGTAGACCACGAAGAAGACAATGGCCAGACCGATGTAGATGGCGGCGGTGAAGACGCCCAGCGAGCCGATCGCATCCCAGCCGTAGGTGGCGACAGCGTTGGCGATCAGCGCGGCGGTGCCGATCGGGGCGAGGCGGATGATCCACCACAGGACCTTCTGGACGATCGCGAGCAGCGAAGCGTTGAACTCGAGGAACGGCGCAGCCTTGGGACCGATCTTGAGTGCAGCAATGCCGATTGCGCCGGCGATGACGAGCAGCTGCAGGACGTTGAAGCTCAGCGATGTAGTCGCCACGCCTTCGGCGACGGAAGTCTTTGCACCCAACCCCAGGAAGTTGTTCGGAACCAGTCCGGTGATGAACGCCCACCACGAGCCGGAGCTCTTGGGTTCCTTCGCGGCTTCGGCGGCGACGTCGGTCCGTGAACCGGGATCGGTGATCAGGCCGACGATGATGCCGATGATCACAGCGATGAAAGCGGTGATCGCGAACCAGAGCAAGGTCTGCACGGCCAGGCGAGCTGCATTGGCGACCTGGCGCAGGTTGGCGATGGAGCTGACAATGGCGGTGAACACCAGCGGGATCACCGCAACGGTGAGCAGCTTGACGTAACTCGAACCGATGGTCTGCACGGTGCCGACCAACCAGTTGACGTTGCCGTCGGCTGCATCAGGCATTGCCCGGGCGACGAGACCGATGATGACGCCGAGTACGAGACCGGCGACGATCTGCGGTCCGAATGCCGTCGCCCAGGACGGAAAACGGGACGTGGACTTTTCCGGCACGCCGGTGGAGGTGGAGCTGGGCATGACTATGCCTTTCGAAAATCAAGGGAGCGAAACGCAGCGCGGCACCAGAGGCCGGGCAGATTCGAAGAAATGTTTCCTGGTACGCGTCAGGTCAGAGCGAGCGCGTACACATTGCGCTCGCCTGCAGGCGAAGGTCGACGTAACGCCGACTGGTCAGGAACAACACTGTCCACACACTACTCGCAGCTTCAACTACTCGATCCCGAGGGTCGCCGCGGGAGTTCGCTTCGTGTTCGTCGGGCGTGCCCCGATCAGTCACTGTTGGTCGGTTGACTAGTCTCGACGATCAGTAGGTGCCGCACCGGCGCCTAAGCGTCGGCAAGCGGAAGCGAGAGACCGATGAGCGTTCGGAATGCCGAGTACCCGCGTCCGAAGCATTTCCTGGTGCACCTCAGTGACACGCATCTGGTGGCTCAGGGGGAGTTGTACGACGCCGTGGATGCGTCGACGAGATTGCGGGAAGTGCTCAGCGGGATCGTGGCCTCGGGCGCACGCCCGGATGCACTGATATTCACCGGCGACCTGACCGACCAGGGACACCCCGACGCATACGCGGAATTGAAAGCCATCGTGGAACCCGTGGCGGCCGAGATCGATGCGCAGGTCATCTGGGCGATGGGCAACCACGACGACCGCTCTACTTTCAGGTCTCTGCTGTTGGGCGAGGACGCCACCGATCATCCCGTCGACAACGTCTACGACCTTGACGGACTGCGGGTGATCACCCTGGATTCGTCGGTTCCCGGTCACCACTACGGTGAGATCTCGGATCGTCAATTGGATTGGCTACGCTCAGAATTGGCGGTGCCCGCGCCCGACGGAACAATTCTGGCGCTGCATCATCCGCCGGTTCCGTGCATTCAGGATCTCGCGGTTCTGGTGGAGTTGCGCGATCAGTCCCGGTTGGCAGACGTCTTGCGTGGCAGCGACGTCCGGGCGATTCTTGCTGGGCATCTGCACTATTCGACGACGGCGACGTTCGCCGGCATTCCGGTGTCCGTGGCGTCGTCGACGTGTTACACCCAGGACTTGAACGTGGAAGTCGGTGGTCAGCGTGGTCGTGACGGGGCTCAGGGGTGCAACCTGGTGCACGTCTACGACGAGACAATTGTTCATTCGGTCGTTCCACTCGGCGCGCACGTGACGGTCGGTGAGCCTGTCGACGCGGCCGAGGGAGCCCGGAGGCTCAGCGCTGCCGGTATTCGAATCCTCGAGAGCGAAAAGGCGGCACGCTCGATCATCTGAGGTGGCAGGCGGTTTCCGGCACCCCGGCGCAGTTCTGGGTGATTGCCGGGCTGTCGCGTACTCACTACCGTCGAGGTAGGTGCAGAGCTCCAGCAACAAGGACCGGCTAGCTGGACGGCAACCCTTCATGCCGATGGGGTGCCCCGGAATCACACCTGGCGATACGCGCGGTGCGTGTCGCAAGCGGCAGTCGCCACGAGAACCGTCAGTCGGGTGCTGACGGTTTCTGCGGTCGGCACTGTGCGCTCCCGAGTAGTTCTCGAACAGGAGTATGCGCCGATGACCTCCACCCCCTCTTCTCATCTTGCTCCGTTGCATCTCGCCGTAGCGCTGGACGGTGCCGGTTGGCACCCTGCAGCCTGGCGAGAGCCACACTCGCGCCCGAGTGAGCTGTTCAGCGCGTCGTATTGGACTGACGTGGTGACGACCGCCGAGCGTGGTCTGCTCGATTTCGTCACCATCGAGGACAGTCTCTCGGTGCCGGCCAACCCACTCGAGCCCGTCGACGACGCGGTTGATCGGGTGCGCGCTCGGCTCGACGCACATCTCGTGGCCGCCCGACTGGCACCGATCACGAGCAACATCGGCTTGATCCCGACCATCACCACCATTCACACCGAGCCGTTTCACGTGTCCAAAGCCGTTGCCACGCTGGATTACACCTCGCGCGGTCGCGCCGGATGGCAGGTGAAGGTTTCGGCGTCGGAATCCGAGGCAGCACAGTTTGGGCGTCGCGACATCCCCGCGCTCACCGATGCCGACCGTCAGTCGATCGTTTCAGGCGTCCTCCCGGACTTCGTGCGCGACCTGTTCGACGAAGCTGCGGAGGCGGCTGACGTAATCCGGCGACTCTGGGACAGCTGGGAGGACGGCGCCGAGATCCGCGACGTGGAGCAGCGCCGGTTCATCGACCGAGACAAGCTGCACTACATCGACTTCGAGGGAAAGTACCTCTCGGTCCGTGGACCGTCGGTGACTCCGCGCCCGCCGCAGGGGCATCCCGTCGTTACCGCGTTGGCACATCAGCGGGTCGCGTACGAACTGGCGGCGCGGACGGCCGATCTGGTGTTCGTGACGCCGTTCGACGACGAGCAGGTCACGGCAATCCTGGGTGAAGTGCGAGCAGCCGAAGAACACGTGCAGCGCACCGGCGAACCTCTTCGGGTCTTCACCGACATCGTCGTCTTCTTCGATACGCCGGAAGAAACCGGAAAGGAACGGCTCGCTCGCCTCGACGCGCAGGCCGGCGCCGAATACCGTTCGGACGCGCTGACCTTCACCGGCTCTGCTGCGGAGTTGGCGGATCTCCTGCTCCGGTGGCAGCAGTTGGGAATCGACGGCTTCCGGTTGCGGCCGGGCGTCCTCGTGGACGACCTCGACGCCATCGCAGGTGAGCTGGTGCCTGAATTGCAGCGACGCAACGTATTCCGCACCGAATATCCGCAGACGAATCTTCGCGGACTCCTTGATCTACCCATCGACGTTCCCAACCGCTACGCCGCCGGCACTCCGGCCGCCTGACAGACGAGGAATAGATTCTCATGAGTTCTCAGAAGCGTAAGCAGGTCATCCTGGGTGCCTACCTCGGCGGCGTCAACCATCACACTGCATGGTGGGATCCGCAGGCGGGCAGCCAGATAGAGTTCGATTCTTTCGAGCACACCGCTCGAACCGCCGAGCGTGGGAAGTTCGACTTCTTCTTCCTCGCCGAAGGCCTCGCCCTTCGTGAGCGTGCGGGACAGATTTTCGACCAAGACATCATCGGTAGGCCGGACACCTTCACGGTCCTTGCGTCGTTGGCGGCGGTAACCGAACACCTCGGATTGGCCGGCACCATCAACGCCACGTTCAACGAGCCGTACGAACTGGCCCGCCAATTCGCGACGCTCGATCAGTTGTCCGGAGGGCGTGCCGCCTGGAACGTCGTCACCTCGTTCGACGCATTCACCGGCCAGAACTTTCGCCGCGGCGGATACCTCGACCGCGCGCAACGATACGAGCGTGCGGAGGAGACCGTAGCGCTGGTGCGTGAACTGTGGGATTCGTGGCGAAGCGACGACATCGTGGCAGACAAGGCATCAGGGCGCTTTCTCGCGCGACCGGATGCCGGTGAATTCGCTTTTCATGGATCGCATTTCGACGTGAACGGCCGATTCACAGTGCCGCGTAGCCCGCAAGGGCGCCCGGTTATTCTGCAGGCCGGGGTGTCGCCGCAGGGGCGCGATTTTGCTGCCGGCAATGCCGACGCGATCTTCTCACCGTACGGTCAGTTGCCCGAGGCGGCCGATTTCTATCGCGATATCAAAGCACGTGCCGTCGCGGCCGGACGTGACCCGGGTGACATCAAGATCCTGCCGTCGGCGAGTTTTGTTCTCGGCACCTCGGAGGCAGATGCGATCGAGAAGTACCGAGAGATTCGCGACCAGCAGGTCACCGGCCAGACCGCTTTGGTTCTGCTCGAACAGATCTGGAATCTCGATCTGTCGAAGTACGACCCCGAAGGACCACTACCCGATATCGCTCCGGATCCCGAGGCTCCGCCGATCATCCAGGGCCGCGCCTTCATTCACCAAGATCGTTTCGCGACCGTCGCAAAACTGCGCGCGGTAGCCGAGAGCAAGAAGTTGAATCTGCGCGAAGTGGTGATCGATCAGTTCGAGCGTGGACCGATCGTCGGTACACCGCAGCAGGTTGCCGAGAAAATAGATTCGTTTGTCAGCAACGACGGTTCGGACGGATTCATCCTCGGGTCGCACCTCGTGCCGACCGGCCTCGACGAGTTCGTCGACGACGTGGTGCCGCTGCTGCAGGATCGAGGTGTTCTCCGCAGTGACTACGAAGGAACGACGTTGCGTGACAATCTCGGACTGCCCATCCCGGTGCAGCGGGAGCGTGCGACAGCACGCTGATCGACCGAAGTAGCAAGGGCCCAGCCGAAATCGGCTGGGCCCTTGTTTTGTCTAGGCTTCCCAGGGCGCCGGGATGGGGTAATAGCTCTCCAGAAACTCCGTGATCTTGCGTGTGCGAAGTTCCAGATCGATTTCCGGAGCGCTGCCGTCGTTGAGGCAGAAGAAGTCCATGGAGCGCTTGGCGAGCAGTGAGTCCATGTCGCGCAAACCGGCTTTGACCGTCGTATCGACGTACTTGACGGCTGCGGACTTCTGTACCACCGACCGTCCACTCATCAGTGTGTAGTAGTGATACAGCGAATTGGTCACCGAGATATTGGAACTCGCGCGGAAGGTGCTTGCTGCAGTTGCGGCGAAGTCTTCGGCGAACTCGCGTTCCATCTCGGCCATCACGCTTTTGCGTAGTGGCGTCGCTGCGTGCTCCAGATGCCTGGTGGTCATCAGACCGAAGCGGTCCTGGAGTAGCCGGCGGTTGACGCGAGCCGCATTCTCGAACCCGCTGCGGTCGTTGTCGTTGTGTCCCAATCCGATTCTGGTGTCGGCCTCGATGAACATGCTGATCCCACCGGGGGAGAAGAACATGTCCGGGCCGACGGGGCGACCGAAGAACATGTCGTCATTGGAGTAGAGGAAATGCTCTGCCAGACCCGGAATATGGTGCAGCTGGCACTCGACAGCTTGAGAATTGTGGGTGGGCAACACACTTGGATCGGCGAAGAACTTTTCGCTGGGCATGAACGTGACTCGCGGATCGTCGGCAAGCCAGTCCGGACGATCGGAATCGGTTGCGACGAAGATCCGCCGGATCCACGGCGCGTACATGTGGATGGATCGAAGCGCGTATTTGAGCTCGTCGATCTGACGGAAGCGCGCTTCTGATTCGTCGCCCTCTCCGACGATGTAGTTCTGCATGCGCTTGGCGCGCTGAGCCTGAAACTCCTTGGAAGAGCCGTCGACCCAGGAAAAGACCAGATCGATATCGAAGCTGATATCGGAGGCATGATCGGCGAACATGTTCTCGATAGTCGGCCAGATCCGGCCGAATCGCTCGACGGTTCCTCGGACAGCTTCTTCGGGGAGGACGGTTCGTCGTGTCAGTGAGTTCTCGACGGGTAGGACGATTTCTTCGTCGGAAATCGACCACAATTCGATTTGAACGCCGATGTTCGCGCCGTAGTTCATGCCGCTTGCGACGTGAACCCGCGGACGGAACAAGCGGAAGATCCGTGACTTGTTGGTTTTCGACAGGGCACCGTCCGCGACAAGGAGCGCTGGGCTCTTCTTCGCGTCGACGGTTTTGGAATAGAAGGGTGCGTTGGCGCATCCCTCGACAAGCGCCTGCCGCAGGTTTTTGCGCTCGGTCCAGCTCACCGCGATCACGGGGCGCTCGTCGTTTCCGCGGACGAGCAGATACTCGATTCCTGCGGCGTCGAGGATGTCGCGGATGAAGAGGAGATCTTCGACCATCGCTTCGAGCGGCGTGGTGGTCGTGATCGCGAGGGCAAAACGATTCTTGAATCGGACGGTCTCGGGTAGCTCGCCCATCCGTGCGCGTGACGCGGCCGACGCCGGTTCCACGGGATTGGGGCTGTCCTGCTCCGGGGGTACGAAGTAGATGTCGTGCGGAGCGGGAGATTCTGTAATGGGATGCCTTCCGATTCTGATCCAGCTGTGTATCTGTCGCCCCCGACGCTGCGAGAGCGTGGTGGCGACGAGCTCAGTCTATGCCGTCGGCGCCGAAAGTCGGACATGAGTGACGGCGATGGGTAGGGCGGGGCGAGTCGGGTACCCCGAGGACCGAAGCGAGAGTGAAGGAGGAGAACCGATGCGTGTGAAAGCGATGGTCGGAACAGGCGCGATGGCTGTTGCGCTGGCCGCCGGCCCAGTTGCCACAGCTTCTGCTGAAGGCGCCGAGACGGCGGGGTCGGAGGGTTCACCGGAGATGCTGACCTGCGAGGTGGTCTTCGATGCACTGGAAGACATGAGCCCGGAATGGACGGAAGAGGGGATCGATCAGGTCGAAGACTGGTGTGAGGCGATCACCGGCGAAGAAGACTGAACGTCAGCCGCGCGAGATCACTCGTCGCGACAGTCGCCACCGCCCATCTTCGAGCTCGAACTCGTCGGCGTAGCTCCCGACGCCACTGAGCTTGGGAGTTGTGGTCGTGTCGACGTAGAACGTCCACACCGCATCCGCGCGGGCTGTAGTTTCCGACGTCACGTTCACGGCGATCGCCGTGGTGACGTGACGTGTGAACGTGCCAGGCCCTTGAATTCCGGCCGCCCTGCGCTCGACTACTCCAGCAGCAATTTCTTCACGGCCACGTCGTACCTGTGCGGGGATACCGCGATCGGGATTGGCCGGCATGTTCCATTCGGCCTCGCGTGTGAACTGCTCCACGTAATCCTCGACCGAGCCGGTATCGGCAAGATGTGCGATGCGAGCGAGCGTTGAACGAATCTGTTCGGCAGGGCCCTCGGGTTGCATGCTGTTCTCCGTACGTGTGGGTGCTGTGGTGGATCGCAGGATATTGCCCGTGGACCGACCGAACACCGAGGCGTCCCAGTCAGTGGCAGCAGTTGAGAGAAATTCAGATCACCGTGAGTTCAACTATTTCCCCGATATCAGGGGAAATGGTTGAGTATCCCCTGAAGGCAAAAGCCTTAATTCCGACCGGGAGGTTTCACACCGTGTCCGTCGCTCCTCGATGTCGGCTCTGACTTCTTCAGCGCCACAACGACTGTCGTAGCAGCTCGCTTTTCTGAATTCCCGGGAGTGAGCATGTCGGAACGACACTCTTTCCCATTCTCGCAAGCGTGTGCCCTGAGAGTGCACAGCTGCGCACCTATTACGAAGGACAACACCTCCGTGAACTCGTCTCTTTCGACGGCCGGTCTCGACCGCCGTGCCTTCTTCCGTGGCAGTGCGATCGCCGCATTCGCCATCTTCGGTAGCGGCTCACTGGCCGCGTGCTCCTCTGCAGTCGGCGAACAACGTTCGGACACAGGTGAATCAGTTGAGCCGGTTCGAGGTGGGACGCTCACACTGGCGATACCGGACGACGTCAGCCCTGCGGCACTTTTGACCAGCACCACCGTTGCCGGTGTCACGATATCCGGGCTCGTGTACGAGACCCTGACCCGCTATCCACTCGATTCGGTAGTGCCACAGCCAGTTCTGGCCAAGGCCTGGAAGCTGTCCGACGACGGGCTTACGCTCACGCTCGATCTGCGCGATGACGTCACCTTCCACTCCGGCCGGCGCTTCACCTCCGCTGATGCGGAGTTCTCGCTGCGCACCTATGCGGACCCGAAATTCTCGGCCCAGCTCAGGAGTACGGCGGCCGCCATCGCCGGCTTCGACTCTTCGGATCCCAATACGCTGGTTCTCACCCTCGCACACCGAACCGGGAACATCTTCGATCTTCTCGATCTAGCGCCGATCTTCGACCCCGAAACGTTCGACAAGGCGGTGACCGGTGAATCCTTCGTTGGTACGGGCCCTTTCGTATTCACCTCACGCACCCCGAACAGTTCCATCTCCTTCGATCGGAACCCGAACTACTGGGTCGCCGAGCGGCCGTACCTCGATCACGTGGAAGCGCGGATCGTTCCGGACGCCCAAGCGCGCCTGACATCGCTGAAGTCCGGACAGGTCTCTCTTGTTGCTCCGGCGTCGTTGCCCTTCCGTGACTCACAGAACTTGGCCAAGACCAGCGGGTTCGTGACAACCTCGATCGAGGGTGCGGAACTACAGATATACCTGGGCGCAAACGTCACCGCCGACGGGCTGACCGATGTGCGGGCACGAAAGGCGTTGGCCTACGCGATCGATCGTGACCGCATCATGAGTGAGGTGTATCGCGATACGGGGTATGCGGTCAATCTGCCGTGGCCGAAGTCGTCGCCCGCCTACGACGCTGCCAAGAACGCGACCTACGCTCGCGATGTCGACAAGGCGCGCGCCCTGGTCGGCGATCTGGGTGCACTGCCGACCATTCCGTTGACCTACACAGGAGCGAGCCCGGATTTCGAAGCCGCCGCGCAGATCGTGCAGGCCAATCTCGCCGAGGCAGGGATCCGCGTCGAATTGGATCCTGTCGAGGCATCCATCTTCGTCAAGCAGTTGATCGGCGCTGAGTTCAAAGGACTTTGGCTGACCAATCACACTTTTGCGCAATATGTTCCGTCAACCCTGACGGTCAGCGCCTACCCGTTCAACGCTGCACACAATGCCTCGAAGTTCAGTTCGCCGGCGTATTCCGCCGCAGCGGAGGGTGCGTGGCAGGTTCCCGACGGTTCGAGCGATGAGGCAAAGAAACTGTATGCCGAATTGGGCACGCAACTGTTGAACGAGTTGTTCTTGATCGAGATCGGTGTTGTCGTGCCGCAGGTATCGGCGGCCGAGACCGTTCGTGGTCTGGCCTGGACAAAGGGTCGCCAGCCACAATTCGCCAACACATTCCTGGCGTAGGGGATTCGATGATTCGTTACATTGCGGGGCGACTACCGTCGGCGGTGGTGGTTCTCTTCCTCGCGTCGATATTGATCTTCTCGGTGATGCGTCTGGTGCCTGGCGACCCCGCGTTGGCTCTCGCCGGCCCCGATGCAACTCCGGAAGCGATTGCAGCCATTCGTCATTCGCTCGGTCTCGACAAGTCGATTCCCGCGCAGTACCTGACCTGGATCGGCGACGTACTGACATTGGATCTCGGGCGTTCGTTCGTTCTCGGGGGCCAGATTTCCGATCTGGTGCTGGCGGGGTTGGGGAACACCGCAGTTCTGGCGGGAAGTGCGTTGCTGCTGGCCGTCGTGTTGAGTCTGGTGCTCAGTGTTGCGGTGGTGGTGTGGCCGAAGAAATGGCTGACCTCGGTGGTGAACCTTCTCAACACTCTCTCGGTTGCTCTGCCCAACTTCGTGACCGGTATCCTCCTGGTTCTCGTCTTCGCGGTGCTGATTCCGGTTCTGCCATCCGGTGGTGTTCCACCAGGTGGGTATCTCGCTCGTCCCGACATCACGTTCCAGTACCTGCTGCTGCCGTCACTGTGCCTCGCACTTCCTGTCGCGGCCGCTCTCACCAGGTTCCTGTCCGAAGCGCTGCGCACCGAGATGGCGCAGCAGTACGTGATAACCGCTCGCGCAGCCGGTGTGCCACGGTGGAACTTGGTTACACGCAGTGCATTACGCAATGCACTGCCAACCATGCTCACCGTGCTCGGAATTCAGACCGGGCACCTTCTCGGCGGAGCCGTACTGGTTGAGGCGATCTTTGCCTGGCCTGGCATCGGCCAATTGATCGAGCAGGGAATCGGTCGGCGGGATTACCCGGTGGTGCAGGTGCTGCTCCTGCTGTCGGTCACGATCTTCGTTCTGATCCAACTTCTGACCGACATCGTGCATGCCTACCTCGACCCACGCATCCGAATCGGAGGGCAGCAATGACGGTGGCCGATCAGTCTGTTGACGAAAGGGTTCTGCGATCTCGTCCTGTGGGCGCTGCTCTGACGCACGGTCAGGGGTTGGCGGGTGTGTTGATCCTGGTGGTCATCGCAGTAGCGGGAATTGCTGCTCCACTGTTGACCCACTACGGGCCCAACGAGCAGATCGAGGGTGCAAATCTGCTGGGGGCCAGTGCACAGCACTGGTTCGGAACAGATCAGGTCAACCGTGACGTCTTCGCCCGTTCTCTTTACGGAATCCGGATCAACCTCGTAATCGTGCTCGTCGCGGTGCCAGTGGGCGCGATCATCGGTTCGCTCGCAGGCCTGGTGTCGAGTATCAATTCGGTGGCAGATGTCATCGCACAGCGGATCTTCGATGTGATTCTTGCCTTCCCGCTGTTGATTCTGGCGATCACGTTGGTCGCGATCACGGGGCCGGGAGTAGCGCCGGTGATCGCGGTGATCGTGGCTGCTGAAATACCCTTGTTCGGGCGCCTGGTGCGAACGACGGTGTTGAAGGTGCGCGAACTCCCGTTCGTGGAGTCGGCCGAGGTAATCGGTGCGGGGCGGTGGTGGGTACTGCGTAAGCATGTGCTGCCCAACGCCGTAGAACCGCTGGGTGTGCAGATTGCGCTCTCCATGTCGGTTGCGGTGTTCGCCGAAAGTGCGATGAGTTTTCTCGGAATCGGCGTGCGCCCGCCGGATCCGTCTCTCGGTTCGATCATCGCGGGCGCCATTCCGAACCTCGATGCCAATCCGGCCTACGCGATCGGACCGTTGGTGATCGTCTCGGCGTTGGTCCTGAGCTTCCTGCTGATCGCCCAGGGACTGGGCAAGGCCCGCCGAATCTGAAATTGCCACCGCCACCACCACTTCAAGGACGTAGTCATGAATGCAACACCCGCACAGGCAGTTCTCGCCATCCGGGATCTGGTGATCGAGTTCGATGCCGACGGTTCCCGTGGCTCGTCGACAACTGTGGTCGACCACGTCAACCTCGAATTGGGTTTCGGTGAGATATTGGCGTTGGTCGGCGAGTCCGGATCCGGTAAGTCGTTGACCGCACGCGCTGTTCTCGGGTTGTTACCGGACGGCGCGCAGGCCCGCGGGTTGATCCAACTCGGTGGCCAACAGGTGCTCGGTGCCGACGAGGCGACGCTCAATCAATTGCGGGGGACTCGGGCCGCGATGGTTTTCCAGGAGCCTCAGACTGCACTGAATCCAGTGCAGAAGGTGGGTTGGCAGATCGCGCAGGCGCTGCGGGCACACGGCAAGATCTCGCGTGCCGACGCCAGAGTTCGCGCAATCGATCTTCTACGGATGGTGGAGATTCCGGAACCGGAGCGTCGGGTCGACTGGTATCCGCATCAACTCTCGGGTGGACAGAAGCAGCGGGTTGTCATCGCGCTGGCGTTGTCGGGTTCTCCTGATTTACTCATCGCCGACGAACCGACTACTGCGCTCGACGTCACCGTGCAGGCCGAGATTCTGCAACTCCTGCGTAATCTGCGTGATCGTTCGGGCACTGCAATACTGCTCATCACACACAACATGGGTGTCGTTGCGGACATCGCAGATCGCGTGCTGGTGATGCGATCGGGCAGGGTCGTCGAGCAGCAGTCCGTTTTCGATCTCTTTGCGACGCCGCGTGAGTCGTACACACAGGCTTTGCTTGCGGCCGTGCCACGTCTGCCGGAGGCCGACCAGCCGAAGCCTGTGGTTGCTCTGATCGATAGCGAAGGCGACGCGCAAGTCCCGCCGATCCTGCGGTTCGACGCGGCCTCCATCGTGTACCCGGCGAGGCTGGGCAACAAAGAGTTTCGTGCGGTCGATCAGGTGAGCCTGACGGTTCAGGCCGGCGAGGTTGTCGGACTGGTCGGTGAATCGGGATCAGGGAAGACAACTCTCGGCCGGGCCGCGCTCGGTGTTATCAGGGCCAGTAGTGGCATCGTTGCTTTCGACGGAACCGATCTCGGAAAGATCTCCGCCGCGAATCTTCGGGGCCTCCGCAAGGGAATGGCCTTGATTCATCAGGACCCTGCGGCATCTCTCGATCCGCGTCGGACGGTCGGACAAAGCGTCGGCGAGCCACTCGAAGTCCATCGCTTTGCCACCGGAGCCCTGCTGCGAAACCGGGTGGGGGAGTTACTCGAATCAGTTCGCCTACCGAAGTCTTTTGCTCACCGGGCACCAGGAGAACTTTCCGGTGGTCAACGCCAGCGTGTTGCGCTGGCCCGAGCACTTGCCCTCGGACCGAGACTGCTGGTGGCCGATGAGCCGACCAGCGCTCTGGATGTTTCCGTCCAAGCCGATGTTCTATCACTCTTTGCCGATCTCAGGGAGGAATACAACTTCGCATGTCTGTTCATCAGCCACGATCTTGCAGTCGTCAATCAGGTAGCCGACCGGGTAGCGGTACTTCGCAGCGGGGAGTTGGTCGAAGAGGGCCCCGCTGCAGAGGTATTCAGCTCGCCACGCCAGGACTACACACAACAGTTGGTTGCCGCGGTGCCTGTTCCAGATCCGCGTCGTCAGCGCGCCGGGCGGGAACGGGAATCACTGGTTCCCGACCTGACTGTTGCCGTTTGACCCGTCTCGACATCAAACAGCATTACCACCACCTCAACCTTTTGCAGACTCATAGGAGCTTGACATGTCCATCACCGAACTCGAACGCGTCACTCAGACCCCGGAGCAGATCTACGCTGCCGGCGGAATCACTGTCCACAAGGTCGGTGAGCTGATCGGCGCCCGCATCGACGGCGTACACCTCTCTGGGGATCTGTCCGAAGAGACCGCCTACGCGATCAACTATGCGCTGGCAGCGCACAAGGTTGTGTTCTTCCGTGGGCAGCAGCATCTCGACGACACGTCGCAGTACGAATTCGCCGGAACCCTCGGCAGCCAGACCACCACGCATCCCACTCTCAAGTCCAAGGACAACAAGCTGTTGGTGCTCGACGGCGCTGCCAGCAGCTGGCACACCGACGTCACTTTCATCGATCGCATCCCGAAGGCATCGATCCTGCGCGCGACCACAATTCCCGAGTACGGCGGAGCCACCACGTGGGCGTCTACCACGGCTGCGTACAACCAACTGCCGCATTCGCTCAAGGTATTGGTCGAGAATCTGCGCGCTGTCCACACCAATGCATACGACTACGCCGAGATTATCGACAAGGTGAAGCAAGGCGACGCTCAGCGCGTGACGAACTACTCCGAATTCACTCGCGAAATCTAGGAGACGGAGCATCCGGTGGTTCGGGTCCATCCTGCGACAGGGGAGAAGACTCTGCTTCTCGGTCACTTCGTCAAGGAGTTCGTCGGACTGAAGCCGTCGGAGTCGGTTGCTCTCTACCAGCTTCTGCAGGCACGAATCATCAAGTTGGAAAACACCGTTCGGTGGTCATGGGCTCCCGGTGATCTGGCGATCTGGGACAACCAGGCAACCCAGCATTACGGGATTTCCGATTACGGGACACAGGCGCGCAGCGTGCATCGCGTGACGTTGGCCGGTGACGTTCCCGTCGATGTCCACGGTGAGCAGAGCCGCATCATCAAGGGCGATGCATCCGAGTTCTCGATCGTTGCAGACATCGACCGGCTTCCCGGCTTTGCCGCGAACTGATCAGTCCTGCTGCGGGTGATCCGGCGGGAACATCTGTCCCCATGAGTGATTGCATGCTCGGCACGTCCATTCCGGGGTGTCCGGTCCCACGACGCAGCCTGTTCCGGCGAGCCACGGTAGGTGATCGAATGGATGGACCGGCATCCCCGGGGAACACTGAGCGGTTCTGTGTGCACCGCAGAGTGGGCACGGTGGATTTTTCGCCAGCATGTAGTCGATGAAGTTGGTGTGCCCGGACGTGGCCATCCTTCCGGTGCATTTGCGGCACAGGACGGCTGGGTAGTCGTCACCAGGTTCAGCCTGCCTGAAGATCCGTGATGCGGAATGAAAGTGAAGGCGATCGCCGCTGTTGAACTTTCGCAACGGCATCGGTGAGCTGCAACCTGTGCAGTTGCCCCGCTCGTTCATCAACGTTCGGGCGTGGGCAGCGGTGGACGTCGGATCCAGCGTGTCGATGTCGCCGAAGTAGTGCGCATAGTGTGACTGGCCGGCCGTGAGAATTTGGTCGGCCAGTGCGTCGTCGACCGGCCCTGGATCCGTGGGAAACGTGATGGACCATCGTTGTTCGAGTTCTGGAACGGTGGGCATACCGTGGAGTTCGTACGGGCGTTCATCGACTTCCATCCGCGACGTGCCGTCGAAGGGCGCAGCCACGGTCTCGATGCAGAGCAGCGTGCGAGGAGTGGTGTCGAGAACAGTGATCAGCAGGTCGCCGATGGCCATCTTTCCGCGCATGATCCAGGGATCGACACGGGCACGGGGTTCGAGAAACGCGACCACGGCATCGAGCCACGGCGTGCCGAGTGCGATGAATACGTGCTGACCGGAGCTCCGCGTGATCATCGAACGATTCTCGCAAGGGCTGCCGACAACGTCAGGCTTTGACCACCTTGCGCCCGAGCAGCGATGCAACCAGTCCGTCGACGAAGGTCGCCTGACGGCCGAGAGGATCGGAATCCGCTCCCACAACGCTGCCGATCGAAATCGATCTCGTCAGGCCGGTCTCGCTGATGAATTCGGCGGCGAGGTGCGCTTCTCGGAATGTGAGGCCGCCCAGATGCGTCGTGTCGTCGACGCCGAGAACGCGCCCGTCGATGATGTCCAGGTCGAAGTGGACGTGGACGCCGTTCACACCCTGACCCGCCGCGGCGAGGACGCGAGGCATCAAGGCCGCCATGCCATGGCGATCGATCTCGTCGATCGTCACCAGCAATACTCCGTACTCGTCGAGTGCGCGCTTGTGATCGACCGTGGCGTTCTTGACGCCCACCAAGACGGTGTTCTCCAAACTGGGGCCGTGCAGATCCGCCGCCGACGACAGCAATTGTTCGATATCGCCGTGGGAGGCGAAAATAATTGCACCCAAATCAGTTCCGGGTTCGGTGGCGATCGGAATTTTGGTGTTCTGCCAGGCCTCGGCAGTGAGCCACAGCGGCAACGTCGTGAGATCCGCGGCGGCGTTCTCTCCTTGAATGCAGCTGAAACCGATTCCGGACATGTCCTCGCGCAGACCGTGATCGAGGAGATGGCTTGCCAGCCCGCTAGTTTCGAGGTCGATCAATTCGACGGTCGCATTGGCATCGATCGGTTCGGTGCCCAGGACGTAGCGCTTTTCGACGTAGGGCGATGTCATCGCCATCAAGAGCGCGCCGTAATCGATCGTGAAGTCGACGGTGCCACCCAGTCGGTATTCGTCGCCTGTTTCTCCGGCGTCGACGAGGAGGTGATCGCTACTGGCGCTGATCACCTTCAGGCGCGGATCGATCGGGGTCAAGCCTTCCGGCGAGATGTCTTCGCGGCCGATGGACAAGATCAGGCGTCGGCTCGGCTTGTCCTCGTTGTCGAAGACGGGGCGTCGGCCGAATGCGTCTTCCCCTGAGACTCCATACGGCCGCGACGGCTTGACCTTGGCCTCGATGATGTCCGCGGTGAGAGTGAAGGCATCGTTGTTCAGCAGTTCGTACAGTCCGGGGGGAGTAGGTGATTCGGCCAAAACGATGCTGGCGCCCAAACGCAGATGGTTGATCCCCTCGGGCATCGTGCCCGTCTCGAGTAGTGGCAGCGAGAACGTATTGCCGCCGGAAACGATCGGCAGTTCGATCGAGAACCGCTTCGTGATTTCGTCGGCTAGGTAGACCAGATTCGACAGGTTGTCGACGGTCGGTTGGATGCCACCGACACACGCGAGGTTCGCGCCGATTCCGATCAGTCTGATGCCCTCGATGGGAAGGATTTCAGCGACTACGTCCAACGCCTCCGCCGGCAGGATCCCTTCGCGGAGATCTCCGAGGTCGATCATCAGCACGATGTCGTGGACGACGCCTCGCGTTTGTGCTGCTCTGCCCAGCGCAGCAATCGTCGTCAACTCGGAGTTGAGGCTGATGTCCGCGTAGCGGATCGTGTCGTCGATCTCGTTGAGCGACGGTGCGCGGATCAGCATCAGGGGAACGGTGATGCCGTCGCGGCGAATGCGGGCCAGGTTGTCCAGACGGGAGTCGGCGATCTGCGCGACGCCGCCGCGGACCATTGCTCGTGCCACTTTGGGGGAGCCGCACGTAGATTTGCTGACACCGGCCACCGATATACCGTGAGCGCTGGACGCCTCGACGAGGACGCGCGCATTCTGTTCGATACGACGCAGGTCGACGGTGATGGTCGGTCCGGTCATGATCTCCCCGTTTTCTCCGAAGGCGGTTCACGATCCGGGCATTCCAGACCGGACGGTTGGCGTGAGCTGGGCAACTTTGCTCCAGCTGTTGTGTCACAGGACACTTACGTGCAGTATAAGGATACAACAGTTTCCTACCAGGCACTCTAGAGGAGCGTCGATGGCTACTCTCGTCAAACACGTACTTCGGCGCAAGCCGGCTTTGCAGATAGACCAGGAGACCGGCGCAGATACCAACGGCGGTGAGCTGACCCGCAGTATCGGTTTGGCGCAGTTGTCCATGTTCGGCATCGGCGCCACGATCGGCACCGGTATTTTCTTCGTCCTCTCGCAGGCGGTCCCGGTCGCCGGTCCGGCAGTGATCATCTCCTTCGTTGTTGCCGGTATCGTCGCGGGACTCACGGCGATTTGTTACGCGGAGTTGGCCGGAGCTGTCCCGGCGTCGGGCTCGTCGTATTCCTACGCGTACGCGACGCTCGGAGAGCTTCCGGCCATGGCCGTCGGCGCGTGTCTGCTTCTCGAGTACGGAGTCTCGGCCGCGGCGGTGTCCGTCGGATGGTCGCAATACTTGAACCAGCTGCTTGGCAACCTCTTCGGGTTCCAGATCCCCGACGCGTTGTCACAAGCGCCGGAGCAGGGCGGCATCATCAATCTGCCCGCAGTGATCCTGGTGTGCCTGTGCGGTGTTCTGCTCATCCGCGGCGCCAGTGAATCGGCCAAGGCCAACGCCATCATGGTCTCGATCAAGCTCGCAATTCTGTTGCTCTTCATCGTGGTCGGCATCGCCGGATGGAACAGCAATCACTTCGCCGACTTCGCACCGTTCGGATTCAGTGGCGTCATGTCCGCCGCCGGAATCATCTTCTTCTCGTACATCGGCCTCGACGCTGTGTCCACTGCCGGCGAAGAAGTGAAGAACCCTCGTCGCAATCTCCCTCTCGCGATCCTCATTGCGCTCGTGTCCGTCACCGCGATCTACATCGCCGTTGTCGCCGTGGCGATCGGTGCACAGGATTCCGCATCGTTCGAAGGTCAGGAAGCCGGGCTGTCCGCCATCCTCGAACAGGTGACCGGGTCTACCTGGCCGGGAACACTTCTGGCCGCCGGTGCGGTGATCTCGATCTGCAGCGTCACGCTCGTGGTCATCTATGGTCAGACCCGCATCCTGTTCGCGATGTCACGCGACGGCATGATTCCGTCGATCTTCCACAAGGTGAACCCGCGGACTCTGACGCCGGTGCCCAACACCATCATCGTCTGCGTCGTCATCAGCATTCTGGCCGGTTTCATTCCCATCAACTTCCTCGCCGAAATGACCAGTATCGGAACCCTGGTGGCCTTCCTCGTGGTCTCGATCGGAGTCATCATCCTGCGGCGCAGTGACCCGGACCTGCCGCGCAGCTTCAAAGTTCCCGGCTATCCGGTGACGCCGATCCTCTCGATCCTGGGCTGCCTGTGGATCATCAAGGACCTCCGAACCGTCACGATCTACGTGTTCCTCATCTGGGTGACCGTCGCGATCATCTGGTACTTCGCCTACGGTATGAAGCACTCGCGCCTCGGTGCGAAGAACCGCGCCGAATTGGGATCGGAGTCCGAGTCATGACGCTGCTCGCGGGATACGCACCCGACGGTGACAGTTCCGGAACCGTCCATCTTGCAACGCTGTTGGCGCGCTCGTCCGGTGAACCGCTGGTGATCTGCGCGGTGATTCCCTCGCCGCCACCGCCCGGAATGGCGCGTGTCGACGCCGAATACCACCAGCAGTTGCGAGCCGAAGCCGAAGCGGCGCTGGCGAAAGCGCGGGCAGACATGCCCTCCGACGTCGACGTGACCTATGTCGTACATGAGGCTCAGTCGACGTCGAGTGGCCTGCTCGATCTCGTTCACGAGCACGAAGCCAAGATGATCGTCCTGGATTCGTCCACAGCCGGGGTGTTCGGTCACGTCGCTCTCGGCAGTGTCACCTCACGCTTGCTGCACAGCTCCGACGTTCCGGTCGCGCTGGCGCCGAGGGGATTTCGAACCAAGCCCGGTGAGGTGGTCCGCCGCGTCACTGCCGCATACTCGGGCACACCCGATCAGGACGATCTGGTGCTCGCCGCCGCGACTGTGGCTGCGCGTGTCGATGCCGGACTCAGATTGGCGGCGTTTGCAGTTCGTGCGAACGCGCAGTACACGACCACGCTCGGGACCGAGGGGGATTCGCCGATCATCTCCGAGTGGGCCGAGGTGGTCGAGCGTGAGACCAACGCTGCCTTCGAGCGCGTGCGTGCACTGCCCGAAATACCCGACGTCATGGAATCGGTTATCAGCCATGGTCGTAACTGGGCCGAGGCGCTCGAGGGCGTCGAGTGGGATCGAGGTGACGTTCTGACAGTCGGCTCGAGCAAGGCAGGTCCACTGGCCCGGGTCTTCCTCGGCAGTCGGGCGGCGAAGATCGTGCGGTACTCACCGGTTCCGGTGGTGGTGGTCCCGCGATCGGCGTCGACCCGAATAGTCGATCAGGCCGAAGCGGAATAGCGATCAGGGCCGACGAGCGGAGTGCTTGTCGGCCCTGATCTTTCAGATGGAGCGAGCGAAGAGCGCGGGCTCGGAGCCGGGAACCTGAGAGACCTGCTCTCGGGCAACCAGATGGCGAAGGTGAGCTGCACCTTCGGACAACGCCATCGTCTTTCCCATCGGTGAGATCTCGGCCCACGGCTTGTACCACTTCATCTTTGCCGCGACGTCCCACACGGTGAGCTTGTCGTCGGCGAACTCCTGGAGCAGATGATCGAGTCGCTCCTGGTGATGCTCGATCAACTCGCCGGCGCGACCTCCGACGTCGTCGATCGGAATGCCGTGAGCGCCGAGACCGCGGGTGATGTTCATGTTCTGCACCCGTGCGAGCGAGTCGAGGAAATCGGCGAGGGCGTCACGCTCGTCGAGGGGGTACACGAAGTTGCCGACGTGCGGTGTTGTCTTCTGCAGGACGTGGTCGCCGGTGAACATGACGTCGGCGTCGTCGAGGTAGAAGCAGACGTGGCCAGGCGTGTGGCCGGGGGTGTAGACAACGCGGAGGCCGCGGCCGGTGAGCGCGATGATCTCGTCGTCGGCGAGAAGGCGGTCCGGAGCGGACTCGGGGCCCACCGGAGACTCACCCGCGGCAGCCAGTCGGAAGGCATCACGGTCAGCTGCGGGCGCTCCGGCACGTTCCATGTTGTCGAGCTGGTACGCCATCCACTCCTCATTACGCGCAGTGGCCATCTGATCGAACAGGTAGTGGTCGTCCTCGTGCATGGCGATCCAGGCGCCGGATGCCTCGCGGACCCGTCCGCACAGTCCGGTGTGGTCCGGATGGAAGTGCGTGACCACAACGCCCTCGATGTCGGTCACCGAATGCCCGATCTCGGCGAGCCCTGCGTTTAGGCCCTGCCAGCCGTTGTCGTCACCCCAACCAGCGTCGACCAAGATCAGTCCGCCGGGGGATTCCATGGCGTAGACGAGCGTGTGCCCGAGCGGGTTGTCCGTGATTGGGACAGGAATCTGAAATATGCCATCACCGATGGCTGCCGCACCGTTCATATCAAGTACCTCTTAACGATAAGGGAACGCACTCTTAGTACTTCATGTTTACCGTGCGCTCGATTGGTCGGTGACACAGGTCCTGCCTGGCGGGAGTTCGGCATGTTTTCGGTCGACTTCGGATCGGTGAGAGTTTTATCGACTGAATGGTCTCATTGAGGCGAAAAATGTTGCTGAATAGAGTGTTTCGCGAGTTCGTTGCGTTGGGCGCGTCCTCGGATGGCAGATCCGTCGAGCCGCCGCGCACTAGCCTCCGAGGGACAGGCGCGCTGTGCGGTTATCGAGAAAGACGGGTCATGCGTTTTCAGGTTCTGGACATCATTTTCAATCCACCCCATCCAGTGACCGGCGAGGAAGTTGCCCCGTCCGATCGGCTCAACCGCGTCGTCGAACTGGCGGTTCTCGCCGAAGAACTGGGTATCGATTCGTTCTCGGTGGGTGAGCGCCATGCCGGGCCGGTTCTTTCGTCGGCGCCAACCGTCGTTTTGGGGGCGATTGCGCAGGCCACGGACAGAATCCTGCTGTCGACGGGTGTCACCGTCCTGTCGCTACTCGACCCGATTCGAGTCGCCGAAGATTTCGGAACCATCGATCAGCTGAGCCGGGGACGCCTCGAGATCGTGATCGGCAAGGGCAACGAGGTCCTTCAGTACCCGCTCCTCGGGTTGGATATCGCCAAGCAGTACGAATACCTGGCCGAGAACTACGAACTCCTCAAACTGCTGATCAGCGAGGAAAACGTCAAGTGGGTGGGGACTCACCGACCATCGCTCGAGGGCGCGACGACGCTACCGCGTCCCTACGACGGACCGTTCCGTATCTGGCATGGATCGGCTACCTCGTTCGAGGCCGTCGAACTCGCGGCGAAGTGGGGCGACCCCATCGTCACCGCCAACGCCTTCCAGCCTCGTGAGAACTACAAAGTGCTGATCGACCACTACCGCGAGCAGTACCTGGCGTACGGGCACGACCCGTCCAAGGCGTACGTCGGATCGGGTTCGGGCGGATTGTTCCTCGCCGATACCACCGAGCAGGCCATCGAAGAGTTCCGTCCGATCTACGAGGGCGCCGTTGCACAAGCTGACAAACGCAAGCACGACCCCAAAGCGGTCGGAAAGTCGACGAGCTTCCGGACGATCGAGGAAGCCGTCGACCGCGGGCCGGCGTTGGTCGGGTCTTCGGAGCGAGTCGCCGAGAAGATCCTCGATTACCACCAGAGCTACGGCCACGATTTCCAATCGGTGTCGGTCAATCATGTGCTCGACTTCGAGCAGCAGAAGGACACTCTGCGCCGCTTTGCCGAGGAGGTCATCCCGCTGGTGAAGGCCGAACTGTCGACGACGCTGTGGACGTCGGTCGACAAAGATCGGGCGAAGGGTTTCACCGCCGTCGACTGAGCGGAGAAGTCTGACTGTCGGGTAAGCAGGTCCGGCGCTGCGACCGCTCACAAGCTGCAGTAACTTGTTACCGACATCGCGGTCGGTTTTGACTGCAATGAAGGTATCCGTGAGTGGGAGTAGTGCGTTGACGTTGGGTGTGAACTCGCTTCCCGCGAACGAGCTGAGTCAGACGCTGTGGGTCGATCTGTTTCCTTGGTTGGACGACTACGTATCCGATCGTGCTGCGCTGCTCGAGCCGCTGTCCCCGTCGCCTGATTGGTGGTTCAGCGAAGCGCCGTCGTTCACTGTTCTCGAGGTCGATCTCGAGAAGGTTCTCTCCGAGCTGGCGTCCCTCTACATCGCTCACCACGCGGCAGCGGTATTACAAGAGAGCTTTCCGCTCCTTGGTGAAGATCTCCCGCTGGAGGTGTTGAGTCTCGATACTCGCGCAGTGACGGCGTTGTCACGGCTCACCACCGACAAAGCAATCGGCGGTCTACTGACGCACACGACCGCTGAGATCTTCGGCGTGCGCGGAACTAGCGAACAGACGGTGCACGACATAGTGCTCAACCTGTTGGTCTGTGCGGTCATGACGACTCCGCTCGCCCGCGTCGAGACCGCTGAGGAAGCAGTTGCCCCACCCGCGATCACAGCGCTGCTCGACGATCTCGCTCAGCTGGCAATGTGGCGACGGGTCCGAGGCCAGGACAGCAGACCACTCGTCACCGTCGAGATCGACGATGAATCTCCGGCCTCGATTCAGGAAGTTGCCGCCCGGATCTCGGCTCTGACGCCGAACGACTTGCCCGACACCGACCGTACTGACGCGATGGACGAGATCGACAATCTCTTCTCGCAGCTGGATGAGCGGGAGTCGTTGGTGTTGTGTGAGCGGATCGTGGCGCGAGTTCCGCAGCGCAGGGGAGCGATCGGAGCCAAGCTCGGTGTGGGCTCGGGGCGAGTCGGGCAGATCGAGGCCGACGTGAAAGTCAAACTCAACGCGGCGTGCGGATTCGGGACGGCGGTGGGGAACCTGCTTGCCAGCCTGCGCGTCGAGATTCAGCCGGTAGCTTCGCTTGATCGCCTCCTCGACGTGCATCCGAGCATCGCGGCGGAGGTGCCTGGTTACGGAGTTCCGCTGTGGTTGGTTCTGGACCGTCTCGACGACTACTTCGAGGTGACTGACGGTTGGGCTGCCGCTCCGGGCGTCGCGGAGGCCAAGAAACGCACTCAGACCTTGCTGGAAGACTTTGAGTCCCCCAACGGTGTGGTTGCACTCGACGACGTCGCCGAAGTGGTGTCGATGTCACGCGGCGAACTGGAGAAGTGGCTTGCGTGGTGCGGCGTTGTCGTTGTGGCGGAGTCTGCGCTGACGCGTGCGCGTCGGATCTCCGATCTGGCAGTCGGCGCGCTCGAAGCCGTCGGATCGCCGAAGTCCGTCGTCGAGCTTGTGGAGTTGCTGAAGTCCGATCGCAGTGACCGGTCGATCGAGCGCGCGCTCGAGGCCGACGATCGCGTGGCGCTCGACGGCGCAGTGTGGCGGCTGCACGCCTGGGGAAGTGCGGATTCCGTTGGGGAGGAATCGCTTTCTTCGGGAGAGGCTGAAGGAACCAGTGAGTTCAACATTGGTGGTGACGGGATCGTCCGGCGCAAGCGGACACGTAACACTGCGAAGACGCCAGAGTTGACTCGCCGCCTGTACCGGTCAGGTAGTACGTGGCGGTATCGACTGACCGTGACCTCCGATCATCTACGGGGTTCCGGGTTTGCGGTGCCCGCCGGTGTTGCGGTCGCTGCGGGCTGTGTGCGCGGCGAGACCATCGAGTTGGAGAGCCACCTCGGCGTTCAAGCAGTTCGGTGGACCGGAGCGCAGCCGACGTTCGGCACTATCCGCCGATTCCTGCGTGAACTCTCCGCTGTCGAGGGCGAAGACGTGCTGCTCGAGCTGTGGCAAGACGGAACCTTCCGCGTGGTTCGACCGGCGATCGTCCACTCTGACATCGACCCACTACGTCAGGCACTCGCAGAGGTTGGCAATCGCGAGCCATTGCGAACTGCCGAGAGACATGTGGTGCGGATCCTTGCCGAAGCCGTGTGTCTGGACGGCGAAGACCGTCCACGAAAGATACTGCGCGCGTACGAAGATCGTGGTGAGGACGTGATTCTGGACTTCTTGGAGGCGGCGTGGAGGCGCGGCGAATCATCCGAAATCGACGAGGCAGACGGTAAGGATGCATCTCATGACTGACGTCGCGGGCACCCGCATAGTGGGCACCAAGATCCTTGCGGCGGACGAGTCCCTCGCCGGCGCCATTGGCTTGCACCACACCATCGCGACAGCGCTCGCCGATCTGATCGACAACAGCCTCGACGCCGCGGCCTCCCACGTGCTGATCAGGTTCGTTCAGGACGGCACACGGATCGTGTCGATGATGGTGATCGACAACGGTTCCGGCATGGACAGTGACACCATCGATGCTGCGATGACCTACGGCCGTCGACGCGACTATGCCGCCGAGGACCTGGGTCATTTCGGTGTGGGGATGAAGGCAGCGTCGTTGAGTCAGGCTCGTTTGCTACGAGTGTGGTCTCGAAAGTCGGGCCACCCGACGCAGGGCCGCGAGATCGACTCCGCCTCAGTGCAGGGGCGTCAGTCAGTTTCGGTGATCGAGGACCGGCAAGCCGCCGAATTCTTCGACGCAGTCACGCCTCGCTTTCCGTTCGACACCGGAACTGTTGTCGAATGGCGCGGCATCACAACCTTTCTCATGTCCGCACACGCGGACGAGCAGACCAGCTGGCTCGAACAGACCATCAACGACGTGCGCAGTCATCTCGGCGTCGTATTTCACCGTCTCATCGAATCCGGCCGGATTGCTCTGACTGTCGATGTCTTCGACGTCGAAGCGGGACGCGCTGGCGCGCTGCGCAAGGTCAGCGCCATCGACCCGTTCCGGTATCCGCGCACCGGTGACCTCAACTACCCTCGGACACTTACCGTGTCGATCGCCGGTGCCACAGTAACCGCCGAAGCTCACGTGTGGCCCGCTCGGAGTAATGCACCGGAATTCCGTATCCACGGCGCCCCCGGCCGCGACCAGCAGGGGCTCTACTTCTATCGGCACGATCGACTCCTGCAGATCGGTGGATGGAACGCGATAGTGCGGGGCCGACCGGATTACGGATTGGCACGAATTGCCGTCGATCTGAACGATTCTCTGCTGCAGCACATCACAATCAATCCCGAGAAATCGGGGGTGACGCTTGATGCCACTGTGTCGGCTGCCGTCGACGGGGCCGTCTTCACGGAGGGGAACGGTGGATTCCGCTCGTATTTGAGCGACGCCGAGCGCGCGGTGCGGGCAGCCCGAAGTTCTGCACCTCGGCCGATCAGCGTCATCGAGCCGGCATCCGGCTTTCCGGAAGACGTGCTCGATTCCTTCAGCGACGCCTTCGAATTCAGTGTCGGCGATGATCCTGTTGCCGTGGGTTGGCGAGCTTTGGCGCGTGATCAGTTCTTCGAAGTCGACCTCAAGACTCGTACTTTGTGGATCAATGCGCGTTTTCGGCGTGATCTGCTCGGACGCCGCAGCCTTGACCCGGCTGATGCTCCGGTGCTCAAGACTCTTGTCTTCCTGTTGGTGAGTGAGATGTTCGAAGGAACGAGAATCGGCGCTCGTCAGAGGGAAAAGTTGCAGGCGTGGCAGGAAGTGTTGATTTCCGCAGTGGCAGCGCACCGGGAGCAGGTAGTGCAGTGAGTGATGAAGTATTCCGTGCGGTTGCACGTGAACTCGGTGACGGGTTTCCGCCCGAGAACGTGCTCTACCCGGTCAACGCGCGCCTGCGAGCGAGCTATCCGGATGGCCTGACCATCGCGGACGTCATCGATGTGTTCCTCGACGACAGTGCGGTCGGTGTACGAACGGCGCTCACCTCGCGTCTGCGGCAGTGGGATGCGGAAAGTGTTGAGACATGGGTAGGTTCGACTACCCCGCAGAGCCCGGAACGGCGAGCTCGGATCTACGACCTGTTGGGACTGCCGGTAGACGCGCACGCCGAGATGGATGCGCGCTTCCCTCGCGAAGGTGGGCCCGTTGTCATTGCGGCTCAGCAGCCGTGGGACCCCTGGTACACCTCCGAGCGCCGGCGCGAGCACGACTTCTATTGGCGGGCTTACAAGCGAGTTCTAGCCGACAAGAACTGGGACGAAGCAACAATCGGAAAGCTGGACATCGCAACGACCGAGGTTGTGCATCGACTCGCCGACCCAACCAGGCCGGAGCCGTATCAGTCCAAAGGTTTGGTGGTCGGCTACGTCCAGAGCGGAAAGACGGCGAATTTCAGTGGCGTAGTAGCCAAGGCGATCGACGCTGGGTACCGCTTGGTCATCGTTCTGACAGGCACGATCGAGATTCTCCGGAGCCAGACTCAGCGACGCCTCGACATGGAATTGGTCGGTCGTCAAAACATCAGTGCCGGTGTGGACGACGACTACGCCAACGACGAGGACTGGCGGGACGGGAACTTTCTCGAACACGAAATCGATCCGAACAAGACGAACGAAATCCCGGCTATCCGTCGGCTCACCACCTCGACCTTTGACTACAAGAGTCTGCTCGCGGGCTTGAGCGCACTGCACTTCGAAACCGTGGATCACTCTCTTCCACTCAATGATCCGAAGAATCTGTACCCGAGCAATATTCGTATCGCGGTCGTGAAGAAGAACGTCTCCAGCCTCAAGAAGCTGGTGGCCGATCTGAAGAAAGTCCCGACCGAGCTCGATCAGATCCCTGCCCTGATCATCGACGACGAAGCCGATCAGGCATCGGTGAACACGATCGATCCGAAGAAGATGAAAACCGAGCAGATCGAGCGGACGGCGATCAACGGTCAGATCGCTGAGATCCTCGGTCTACTCAAGCGTGCCCAGTACATCGGTTACACCGCAACACCTTTTGCCAATGTGTTTGTCGATCCGGAGGACAGCGTCAACGTCTTTCCTTCGGACTTCATCGTCAGTCTCGAGCGGCCCGGCCCATACATGGGTGGTGCGGACTTCCACGATCTCGACGATCTCGAAGACGACGACAAGACTCCGGCCAATTCGAACCAGAAAGCGTACGTACGGGATCTCCGGGCCGAGTGCGACGAGGATCGTTCTGCCGAGCAACTGCGGGCCCTCGACTCGTTTGTCCTGACCGGGGCGATCAAGCTTTTCCGGGAATCGAAGGGCGCCAAGCAGTATCGGCACCACACGATGTTGGTGCACGAATCGGTGAAGCAGGCCGAGCACGACGCTGTGGCCAATGATTTCAAGGCCTTGTGGAAGTCGGCGGGGTACAGCCAGGCTAAGAGTCTCTCGAGGCTGGAAAAGCTCTGGGCCGGGGACTTTGCTGTGGTGAGTGCTGCGCGTGGTAGCGAGTTGGCTAATCCCAGCTCGTTCGGTGAGCTGGAGGAGTTCATCGGCGCCGCCTACGACAAGATTTCCGAGGGAACCAGCCCCGTCATCGTGGTCAACGGGGCGGCCGAGAAGGACTACAAACAGGATTCCCTCGACTTCCAGGAACGGGGAGTATGGAAGATCCTTGTCGGCGGAACAAAGCTGAGTCGCGGCTTCACAGTCGAGGGCCTGACCATCACTTATTACACGCGTCGCACGGGCCAAGCTGACACGTTGATGCAGATGGGACGCTGGTTCGGATTCCGCCCCGGGTACCGAGACTTGGTGCGCCTGTTCATCGGCCGCACGGTTGGCGGACCCGCCGGCGCGGACTACGACATGTACAAGGCGTTCGAGGCGATCGTTCGGGATGAGCAGGAGTTCCGGAACGAGCTCACCAGGTTCAGCGGCGTGAACGAGAAGGGCGAACCGTGGGTCACTCCACGCGATGTGCCGCCGATGGTGTTTCAGCAGCTGCCGTGGCTCAGACCAACGGCTCGAAACAAGATGTTCAACGCCGATCTGGTTTATCGAGGCATGGGTGGTGAAAGTTTCAGCTTCACGATGCAGCCCCCGCGAGGCGACGGTTCGATCAACGCTCGGCACTTCGAGGCGGTTACACCATTGTTGAAGTCGTTGGACGAAACAGGGTCCTTCAATTTCGTTGACAAGGATGACGTTTCGCGATCGTTCACTGCGCGATACGGCATCGTGCCTGCCCATGTGGTGTTGGAGGCCGTCGACCAGTTCGAGTGGGCGAACGGGTGGGATTTCGGTCCCCACCGCGAAGCGCTCTCGACCGCAATCGAATCCGGATTGCTCGAAGACTTCGCAGTTCTGCTTCCGTACCCCAAGACCCGGGAGCCGATCGAGATCAAGGGTTGGCACGAGAAACTTCCGATCGTCAATCGCAAACGCCAGGAACGCGAGTACCGAACAGGTTTCACCGGTACGGCCGTTCGTGAGCGCGATGCGATCGAGCACATTGCGGGCAGCCCGAAGAAGAACGGCGGACCGCTTGCGGGTGCTCTTCATCGGAAGACTCGCGGTGCATTGATTCTGGTATTTGCGAACGATCCGGCTCCTCGTCAGTTGAAACGGGCACAGGCTGGTCCCGTGGACTCGCGCGATTTTGCGACGTTGTTCTCGTACGCGCTTCCGCACGCGGCGGAGCCGTTGGGGCGAATCGGTTTTCGGGTGAAGCAGTCAGGGACAGGGGCGATCGTCGATGCGAACTAGGTGTGTTGTGGTGGGAGACAGGAATGGGTTCTGATGGCTAAGACGATTGCGACGATCAACCTCAAGGGCGGCGTCGGTAAGACGACGATCACCGCGGGGTTGGCCGAGTTCATGTCGCTCGAATTCGGTCAGCGCGTGCTGTTGATCGACCTCGACGCGCAGATCAATCTGACGACGATGATGATCAGTGAGGATCACTGGCTCGAACTCAACAAGCAAGGGCTGACCAGCGCAACCATTTTCCGTGACGCCGTCGATGGCACGTCGAACTTCGATCTCGAAGCCTCGATTCAGCGCGGAGTCTCGCCGGTCAAGCGAGTGACGGGTGTGGATCTGCTTCCCTCATCTCTCGATTTGATCGAGCTGCAGGAGGAGATCAGTGCCCTTCGGGTTGCTGATCGGAACTCCACCAAGCCGGTTGAATTGTTGAGGGATGCCGTCGCACCGGTGATGCCGTACTACGACTACGTCCTGATCGATTGCCCGCCGAATCTCGGGCCGATCACACTCAACGGATTGGCAATGGCAGACGGCTACGTGATCCCTACGATCCCGGATGTGCTCTCCACGTACGGCATTCCGCAGATCCAGACGCACATCGCGAAGTTCGGCAAAGAACTCGGCCGTGAACTCTTCGAACTCGGGTTGGTGATCACCAAGTACAAGTCCAACTCGGCGGTGCACCGCACGACTGTGCGAAATCTTCGACGCGATCCCAACGTTCCTCACGTCCTGCCGGAGTATCTCGCGGAGTCGAATCAGATTGCCGCGTCGGCGGAGTTTCACCCGTACAGCACTTTGAAGGTGAAGTACGGCAACGCAGGTCAGTTCGATCAGATGCGTGCGATCACGCAGAACATTCTCACGGAAGCGCAGGCGAAGCTATGAGTGCGGGTATCGATGAAGCGCGTCGTCGGGTGCAGGTGCAGGAAACCGGTGCAGCGCTCCTGAAACTGGGAGCAACCAACGCCTCAGCATCGGTGTTGCTGGCCAAGCTCGTTCAGGTCGTGGCGGAGGAAGCCGCCCGCACTCCGCGTTTTGCGAAGGCAATCGAAGAGGCTTTTGCGGTTCCATCGGATGGAGCGACGGTTGCGTTGCCTGCTGCTGTGCCGGCGCCGCGTCGTCGTGCTGCTGCCCCGAAGGTGAAACGGGAGCCGGGGGCTTTCGACCCGTTCGAGGTCTTCAAGGCGGACGGGGAAGCGGTTCTGCTGGAGCGTCTTTCAGCTCTCGATGCGGACGGTATCAAGGACATCATCGCGGAGCAGGAGATCGACACGCACAAGGAGACGGGTCGCAAGCGCAAGGTGGATGTGCTTGCGATCTGGACTGTCGAGCGCGTGAAGGCACTGACCTCGAAGGGGAGTGCGTTCCGGTAGGGGCCTGCGGCCCAGTGCGCCGTTGTGGTCCTTGGGGCCGCCAGATTGGCACACGCGTTCGCCGGAATCCTTCATCGGTGGATGGCGATCCCCCACGAGTGGCTTCGAACGATTCCGCGCGGCGCCGGCTAGTGTGTGAACTTGCGGGTTGGACACTTACCAGGAAGGCGCAAAGTGGCACCTTCGGTAATCTCCGAGTTTCTTGATCCGTCGCCCGCCGCGCTGGCGGCGCAATGGAAATCGGTACTCGCACGCGAGGAGGTACCGAAGGGAAGCCGACAGGTGCCGTTCGTTCCGAGCGAGGTCGTGTTGTCGCTCTGTGCATCGCTGTTGGTTGACCATCGCCGGTTCGGTAGCTCTTCTGCACATCGTGCGGGAATGCCGGTCCAGCATTTTGCGAGTTTGTTCAAGCGTCGGCCCACGAGCTTTATCGCAAAGATGGCGAACCTGGATGGAACACGTAGTCATGGCGGGCGACATGAGGTCGAAGTCGCGTCGTTGATGCTTTCGGACAGCGTGTTGATGCAGGACGTATACCTTCGAATTCTGCGATCGGCGCGTTCCCACGGAATTGACGAACACGCGTTGCCAGACTTCCTCGAATTGGAAAACGGCGAAACGCTGTGGTTGGCGGGACAAGAAGAGTTAGTCCAAAGTGAGATCGAGAGATCCTTGGAGCAGTCGCTCGAAAAGTGGTCTAGCGAGCGTAACGATATTCCCATCGCGACCACTCAGCGATTGCTGACCTCCAGAGTTCGGATCGGCCAGCATCGGTTCGCCGCTGGCGTACTCAGCAATCACGAGCACCGTTGCGTGTTCTGTGGCCTTAGCGCGAACATCGGTGGCCGACGCCGGCCGCGCCTCCTTACTGCAAGCCATATCAAGCCCTGGCGAGACAGCACTGACAAAGAGCGACTTGACCGTCGCAACGGCTTCACCGCGTGTCCGACACATGACATTGCCTTCGATACGGGGCTCATCACCGTCGACGAGGACTTGAACCTCCATTACGCGCCCGGCGTCGAGAGCGATATGGAGATCGAAAGCCCGCTTCGCGCCGCACTCGGGAAGCCACCTCTGAGAGATCGATTGATCTTGCCGGACAAGGCGGAGCGTCCGGACGTTGTCTATCTGGACTGGCACCGCACGCAGATCTATGTCGCTTCGTGACAAACGCCAGCGGGCGCTCTGCGGAACTGATCGAAGAGGGCCAGTCTATTTGACTTGGCTAATACCAAGATCGCCGTCGGCGGCGTCTGTATTGGCGCCGCACGCACAGTCGCAGTCTCCTCCGCAACCGCCGGGATTGCAGTCGCCGGCGTAACTGTCGTCATCCGCGTCGCAGTCGAGGGACCCGCCGAAGGATTCAGCAAAATCGTCGTCGAGTTCGTGAGTGAAGTCGTGAACCTCGTCGATCAAGTTCAGCAGATGCTGCGGGGCGAAGGGGTCCGCGTCGAGCATCGTGGAGACCAGCAGGTGGTCGCCGCTGAAAGCGAAGCGCAGGCGCGGCCATTCCTGCGCGAGTTCGATCAACCGGGTTGCAGCGTGCGAGGGATTGCCGAGGCCGGTCAGAACCGAAGACCAGACGTTGATCTGGGGGCCGTCATCCGCAACTGTCACGTAGACGACAAATCCGTGAACCGGCACGACGATGTCGCCGTCGTCATCGGTGGCAGGCTCACTGCCCAGTAGTTCGGCGAGGGTCTGGACGCACAGGCGAACCAACTCGTCGCGCTCGTCCGTCACCAAGGCAATTGCGCCGTTGATGTGGAGGGGCTGGTCGGCGGTCGTGTCGTGGTCGCTCATGGATCCTCATGTTCTGTGCCAGTCCGATCAGGCGCTGGGCACGGTTTTCGTGCGGTAGGTGTCAGGTCTACGGTAATCGGCGCACACTATTGTCCGCGCAGTGGATGATTGAAGATGCCTGGCTAGGTCCGCACTGATCTGGACTTGACAGCCGACCAGCGACGTCATGCAAGCCCCGACAAATCGGGCAACCTTGTGGCAGTGAGTATCTCGGATGTCGGTAGGTAGATCTAGCCTCCATACATGACGGGTCAGCGAGTTCGGCGAGCTTCACATCTGCGTTTGGTACCTGCATATCAAGCGGTGCAAAGCCAGATGAAGGTCCTTACGCCGAGGCAGATGCGGAATCAGCGTCGACGGCCGGCGGCGGCGAACTTTGTCATGCGGATCGAAATCGATTGCATCACGCCGCCTATTTGGAGACGGTTTTCGGTTCCGTCGAATATCGAACTGGACCAGCTTCATTCGATTGTGCAGGCGGTGATGGGATGGGGAGATCAACACGCTCATCAGTGGGTGAGTGTCCATCATTCAACGGGCAATGGCCCAGATCGGTATATCGCGCCAGAGGTGATCGAGCGCGACGGATACCAGGAAGACGAGTTTGGTGAGGACGAAGTCCGGATCGACGAGGCAGTTACCGCGGTCGGGGAGTACGTCCGTTATGAGTACAAACGCCCGCGCAAGGTGGAGTCACACGTTGGTTCTGGAGCAGATTGTCGAAGACCAGCCGATTTCTGAGCCATCTTGTCTTGACGGTGCGAGGGCGTGCCCGCCGGAGGATTCTGGCGGTCCGATCGGGTATCGCGAGTTCCTGAACGGGCAGGCGAGTAATGGACTGTTCGATCCCGAACGTTTTGTTCCCGCAGAGTCCGATGCAGCAGTCACCATTGCAGTGGCATTGCATAAGTCACCGCCTGTGGGAAGCTCGCTGTTCGAGAAGTTCTTGCGCCGCTTGTCTGTTCATTCCGCGCCGAAACTGTTTGCCGCAGTTGCCGAAGCGGAGCTTCGTGGCGGATACGACAACTACTTCGAGGTGATGCGTGAAGGAGCAACCCGTCAACTGCTGTGGCTGCTGAACTCCGCGCGAGGTGGTGGGATTGTCTTGACGGCGTTCGGGTCACTGCCTCCCGACCTTGTTGCGTCTGCCCGAGACGAACTCGATTGGGACAGTGAGTGGATCGGTGTCACGGCAGGGAGCGGCTCGCAATTGGCAGTTCTCGTTGAAGTCGCAAAGACACTGCGATTGGTCAGAAAACTCCGAGGCACATTGATTTTGACTGGACTCGGCGCGTCAGTTCTTGCGTATGAAGGCGAGCTGTGGCGTCACATCGTGACGGCCATGCCGTTGGGAAAGGGTGAGTTGGCGCAGGAAGCCGGCCGAATTCTGTTCCTTACGTTGGCTGCCGGCTTGTCGCAGTCCGAACGTAGTGAAGTGATGATCGAAGGCCTCACGGCATTGGGTTGGTCGACAACAGACGGAACACGACTCGGAGACGACGACTGGACGTGGATGGTGCGAGACACGCTCGTGTACTTGCGAATGATCGGGGCGATTGTCTCCAATCCGCTGGACCAGCATGTTTCCGCCGATCCCGAGTGGGGTCGACGGTTTGCCAGGATGGTCCTGTCGAAGTAGCTGAGCGATCGAATCGAGCATCGATTTCAATCGATGCGGAGTTGTTATATGCGCTGGAAGCGCATGATTTTTCTGCGGCGGAATCATGAATATTTTCGGGTGGGAAAATATTGGAGTTTTTGTTCGAAATTGCCATCATGCTATGGTCGATTCTCGGTTGTTAAATTGCGTGGTCGAGCCAAAAGCTTGCGCAGAAGATTTATTTTGTGGAGGTTGGGTTTCCGAAAAGACGAAGTGCGTGTTGCTAGTCAATTGAATATGTGACCGGTGTTGGTATGGCGGTCGCTCCTAGGGCGTGCAGAAACGAAGCGCAAAGATCCTGAACAGGGGTTTTGTGCTTTGTTCTGCCGATTATGTGCGAAGGATGTGGCATGTGACGGGGTCCGACATGGTCCAGTTCAGTACCTTGGTAATTGTTTCACTGCTTATTTCTTTTTATGGTGGAACTTTTCTGATTTCTCTTCGTATTGGTAAGAAGCAGGAAAATGCCGACGGTTTTATGACCGCCGGAAACAAGTTAGGATTTGGTGTTTCGGCCGCGAGTATGACGGCCACCTGGATTTGGGCGTCGTCGATGTACGCATCCGCCACTTCTGGCTACACCTACGGAATCTCCGGCCCCATTCACTACGGTTTATGGGGCGCGTTGATGATTCTCTTCATTTATCCGTTTGGCCAGCGAATTCGCAAAGTAGCGCCGAAAGCCCACACGCTGGCCGAGGTCATGTACGCGCGGCACGGACGCTCGAGTCAGCTGATGCTCGCGGGTTCCAATATCGTCGGTAGTCTCATCAGTTTGATGTCGAACTTCCTCGCTGGTGGTCTGCTGATCGCGTTGCTTTCGCCGTTCAACTTCATCCAGGGTGTGTTCATCGTCGCGCTGGGCGTTTTGCTGTACACGCTGTGGTCGGGCTTCCGTGCTTCGGTGTTGACCGACTTCGTTCAGCTGATCGGAATGCTCGGTGCGGTAGCGGTTTTGGTGCCGTTCATCTTCTTTGCGGCGGGGTTCCCGGCAGCCTTCGAATCCGGGGCAAGCAACCTTACTGCTGAGCAGGGCAACTTCTTCTCGAGCGTTGCCTTCTTCGAACAGGGGGCGCCGTACATCGCGGCAGTTCTTGCCTACGCAATCGGCAACCAGACCATTGCCCAACGTCTGTTCGCGGTCCGCGAAGACCTGATCAAGCCCACCTTCATCACCGCAACCGTGGGATATGGCGCCACGGTCATCGGCGTCGGAATGCTGGGTGTGCTCGCTCTATACCTCGGAATCGAGCCGATGGATGGTGACGTCAACAACCTGATTCCGCAGATGGCCGCGTCGTACCTGCCCGGAATTTTGCTGGCTGTCTTCTTTGTCATGATCATCGGCGCGCTGTCATCGACGGCGGACTCGGACCTTGCTGCGCTCTCGTCCATCGTGATGACCGACGTGTACGGCCAAGCCGTCGCAGGCAAGGCTAAAGCGAACCCTCGCCGGATGCTGCTCATCGGCCGAGTAACGATGATTGTTGCCACGGCGGCGGCTATCTCCTTGGCAAGTCTGCAATTGAGCATTCTGGACCTGTTGGTGTTCGTCGGCGCGCTGTGGGGCGCTTTGGTGTTCCCGGTTATCGCGAGCTTCTATTGGGGAAAGGTCACCAACAAGGCCTTCACTGTGTCGGTGCTGGTGGCTCTTGCTGCCTTCTTGCCCGTCCGATTCAGTTGGGTGCCGATGGATGGGATGTTCGGGATTCTCTCCGACATCGTTGCCGTTGTCGGTATCGGAGTGGTGCTGGGGCTCATGGTATTTGGATTCTTCGGTCTGAAGGTTGCGCAGATCGTCGGTGGCCTGGCGATCGTGCTGTCCGCACCATTCGCAATCGGCTTCCTGCACGACTACCCAACGCTCAGCGGATCTTTGGTGGCCTATGCCGTCAGTACCGTCGTGTGCTTTGCGATGTCCGTCAATCAGCGTGAGACGTTCGATTTCGAACTCATCAAGCAGCGGACGGGAGACTTCGACGATGACGAGCTTCCTGCTGTCGGAGCGTCCGGAAAGTAACCGTCGAGACAAGTAGAAGGAATACGAATGAGTACAGCCCTACTGACCATTTATGTTCTGATCTGGCCGGCGTTGGTCTTGGTCGTGCTGGGAGTCATCAGCAAGGGATTCTTCAAGGATTGGGCAACTGCTCGCCGCAACGGTGAGGATCTGGTCTAACTTTTCACGCCGCCACCGACGGACTTCTTGTCGGTGGCGGCGGTCATATTGCAATCGGGACTAGGGGCAGCGTTATAGTTGCCCAGTGCAACACGACGGAGCAATGGCGCTCACCGGTCCACCAGCCGTTCATGACGAGCTGGTGCACCTGACGCGGCAGCTGATGACGGGGGATCGGCATTCCGATGATCACCCGTCGATCGCGCAGCATTCCTTCCTCTCCTTCATCGGCCGCAACGACGGCTGCAAGGCCACGGAGATATCCGAAGTCTTCGGCGTCAATCGCTCGACCATTTCGCGCCAAGTGCGCGGGTGTATCGAGGCAGGCTGGGTGTATGCCGATCCGGGATCCGTTCGTCAGGGCAATCCGCTGCACCTCACGGAGGCTGGCCGCAAATACCTCGACGCCGCCGACGCGCGTCGGCTCGACCAAGTCGCCGGCAGGCTGCACGATTGGACCGAGTCCGAGGTCGCAGACTTCGCCCGCGCACTCCACCGCTTCAGAATCAGCATCGAATCGCAGACCAACGGAGATGACACCCTGTGAGTGAGTACAGCGCCAAAGCCCAGTTCACCATCTCCGACAATGAGTCTGTGGTGCACACCGTCTTCACTCACGCCGAGCGCACGCCCGAACTGACGGTGTTCTCCCGCCCCCAGGGAGAGGGTTGGGTAGACGTCACAGCCAAGGAGTTCGCCGAGCAGGTCACCGGCGTCGCAAACGGTCTCATTGCAGCCGGGGTGCAGGCAGGCGACCGCGTCGCACTCCTCTCCGCGACCCGATACGAGTGGACGCTCTTCGACTTCGCCATCTGGGCTGCCGGCGCCGCTACCGTTCCGATCTACGACTCGTCGTCTCAGGGGCAGGTCAGCTGGATCCTCGAAGACTCCGAGGCCGTCATCGCGATCGTCGAAACCGGCGCGCACGAGCAGCTGTTTCAGGACGCGCCAAGCACCCTCAAAGCCGTCATGCAGATCGACGACGGCGCTGTGGAGAAGCTGACCGCACAGGGTGCCGACGTTGACGACACCGAGCTGAAGAAGCGGCTCGCGGGCATCAAGGCCGACGATCTTGCGTCACTCGTCTACACCTCCGGCACGACAGGCCGTCCCAAGGGATGCATCCTCACACACCGCAACTTCCTGTCCGAGGTGCGCGGGATTCTCACGGCATCGATCGGCAAGGTGGCGGTTCCGGGAAACCGAGTCCTGACCTTCTTGCCGCTCGCGCACGTACTGGCCCGCGCGGTGTCCCTCGCGACGTTCGAAGCTGGTGCGTCGCAGGCGCACTGGTCCGACTTTGCCACCATTACAACTCAATTCGAGCGGTACAAGCCCAACACCATCCTCGGTGTTCCGCGTGTCTTCGAAAAAGTTCGTGACGGCGCAGCACGCAAGGCGGAATCCGGTGGAAAGATCCCCAGCGCGATCTTCGCCTTCGCCGAAGCCACCGCCAAGGAGTACAGCCAAGCCCTCGACAAGGGCGGTCCCTCGCTGATCTTGAAGGCGAAGCACGCAGTGGCAGACAAGCTCGTGTATTCGAAGCTTCGTGAGGCTCTCGGCGGCGAGTGCTGGTTCGCGATCTCCGGTGGCGGCGCCCTCACTCCTGAGCTGGGGCACTTCTTCCGTGGGCTCGGAGTTCCGATCTACGAGGGCTATGGCCTCACCGAAACCACAGCAGCGCACTGCGTCAATGTCCCAGGTGCTCAGAAGATCGGAACCGTCGGACAGCCGATGGGCGGCAACGGGGTACGCATCGCCGAGGATGGCGAGATCGAACTCGACGGTGGAGTCGTCTTCAAGGGCTACTGGAAGAACGACAAGGCCACCGAAGAGACATTCGTCAACGGCTGGATGCGAACCGGTGATCTCGGTGAACTCGACAGCGACGGTTACCTTTCCATCACCGGACGCAAGAAGGATCTTCTGGTGACGGCGGGCGGCAAGAACGTCTCGCCGGGCCCGATGGAAGACCGTATCCGTTCGCATTCCATCGTCTCGCAGGCAGTTGTCGTCGGCGACGGGAAGACCTACATCACGGCGCTGTTGACCGTCGACCCCGAGGTGTTCGAGAAGTGGAAGTCGGAGAACGGCAAGCCTTCCGGCGCCACCGTCGCCGAACTACGTGATGACAAGGACCTTCGAGCGGAGCTGCAGAAGGCTGTCGACGACGCCAATGCCGCTGTCTCGCATGCGGAGTCGATCAAGAAGTTCGTCATTCTCGATCGCGATCTGACCGAGGAAGACGGTGAGATGACAGCGACGCTCAAGATCAAGCGCAATGTCGTCGTTGATCGGTTCTCGAAGGAGATCGAAGGAATGTACGCGAAGAGCTAGGCGCGTTTGGGGAACTGCTCGCGGTAGGCCATCACGTCATCGAGGCGGAACCTGCGGTGGGTGCCGCGTAGTTCGATCGGGAGTTTCCCGGCGTCGGCGAGCTTACGTACATACGTGTCCGAAACGCCGAGGATCTCTGCTGCCTGCGAGGTGGTGAGGAGTTCTGCGCCGGGCCCGAGGGCGACGCTGTCGCCGGCAGCGAGGTAGGTCAGGAGCTGCACGACGGCGTCGCCGACCGATGGCGGAATCTCGATGCTCACGCCGTCGAACACCAGCGTGGTCGTGTCCGTCGAGGTTGCGGCTCTCTCGGCCAGAGCTGTCTTGATTCGCTCGGCAGCGTCACCGTCGACTGCGGAAACGATGTGGTCGATGCTCACGCGTTGTATCTCCGATCGAAGGCAGTGTGTCGCAAGCATAGACAGCGGTAGTGTCCGTCGGCACGCTGGATGGCGCTGTGTGCGTTGCATTACATGAGTGCCGTGAGTGGAAAACTATTTACCCACGTAGATCGGAATTCGAAGGGTTTGGCGCGCAAAGATATTCGACTCGACGCATATGTAACTCACCAATCTTGGTGTACCCGCAAGTAACATCCTGAGCGTGGCTAGACGATCGGTAACGGTGAGATTCGACGTAGAGGAACTGAGGGCCCTAGAGACCCTCCAAGAGCTCACGGGGGCGGACATTTCCAGCGTCATACGTGAAGCTGTGATCGAACATGCGCGTCGATGTGTTGTGCAGGGAAAGCCCCGCGACATCACCGAGCGACGCAAATCGCTGACCTTGCAGGAAGCCTTCGCCAAGTACTCCGCGTTGTGCACCGACGAGGAGCGGGAAGCGTCGTAGCGCTCTGCCGATGCGGCGGTGAGCGGTTGAGTTCACAGTGATTCTGACTGTGGCGCTGGGTAGTTCGTTCGAGGAATATTGCGGCAACAGAAGTGTTGCGTAGACCTCTGACAGGAGCTGGCCAGTGACGGACGTCCTCGAACTCTCCACCGATGTATTGGTGATCGGTGGTGGCCCCGCCGGCGCGTGGGCGGCGTTGCGTGCGAACAAGGCCGGTGCAGACGTCGTCCTGGTCGACAAGGGATACTGCGGAACGAGTGGCGCGACGGCCCCATCCGGAACGGGTGTTTGGTACGTCGAGCCGGATTTGACAGCCCGTGAGCTGGCCAAGGCCGGACGCGAGGCGCTCGGCGGATATCTGGCCGACCACCATTGGATGGACCGCGTCCTCGAGCAGACCTACTCCAACATGGATCTCCTCGCGGTGGAGGGTAGATATCCGTTCCCTGTCGACCCGAGCACGGGCAAGCAGATACGTACCGGCTTGCAGGGACCTGAATACATGCGACGGATGCGCACCTGGATTCGTCGAGCCGGGGTGCGGATCCTCGACCATTCGCCGGCACTGGAGTTGTTGGTGGACGGCGAGGGCCGAGTTCGCGGAGTCGCCGGATACCAGCGTCACGAACACCAGGACTACCGCGTCTCGGCAGGCGCGGTAGTGGTCGCCAGCGGAGGTTGTGCGTTTCTGTCCGGTGCGCTGGGCACCAACGTCGATACCGGTGACGGTGCATTGATGGCAGCGGAAGTCGGAGCCGAGTTCTCCGGCATGGAGTTCTCGAACGCGTACGGGATCGCGGCGGCCGGATCGACGATCACCAAGACGGCTTACTACGCGTACGCGACGTTCTTTCACGCAGACGGAAGCGTGCTCGAAGGTGCCGGTTCGGCGAAGGGGAGGTCCGTCATCGCCAGCACGTTGCGGAACGAGCCGGTCTTCGCGCAGATCGATCGGGCCGACGCTGAGGTGCAGCGTCGAATGAGGCTGGGGCAACCCAACTTCTTCCTGCAATTCGATCGCCGCGGAATCGATCCCTTCACCGACAAATTCGAGGTCGGCATGCTCGCAGAAGGCACGGTGCGCGGCACTGGGGGAATCAACGTCGTCGATGACGATTGCGCGTCATCCGTTCCGGGACTGTTTGCCGCCGGGGACGCTGCGACCCGAGAGCGAATCTGCGGAGGGTTTACCGGCGGGGGAAGTCACAACGCCGCGTGGGCGATGTCTTCTGGTTCGTGGGCGGGAACCGGTGCTGCGCGCTATGCGCTGTCGGTCGGACGTGGGTCTACCAGTGGTCTTCGCGGAGCCGGAACCGTCGGATTGCGTAATCCGGCACGAACCGGGTTTACTGCCGACGATGTGGTGAAAGCTGCTCAGGCGCAGCTGATTCCCTTCGACAAGAACTACCTCCGCAGCGGTGATCGAGTATCCGCAGCGCTCGGTGAGCTCGAATCGCTGTGGGGTGCAGTGAGTGCGGATCTGGGCGCAGATCCTGCAGGTCGGATGGCGGCGCGGCAGGCTGCCGCGATCACGGCCGTCGGTCGCTGGATGTACCACTCGACGTTGGCGCGGACCGAGACTCGGGGAATGAGCAAGCGGGACGATTATCCCGAACTCGATGTGACGCAGCACCATCACGTCCTCACCGGCGGTTTGGATTCGGTGTGGACCCGGACTTCTGAATCTGTCGGGTCTGCACTGGTGGCGTCATGATCGAGCTGGTGTCCGCGCCTGACTGCATCGGCTGCGACAAGTGCGTAGACGTTTGTCCTACCGATGTTTTCGACCGGACGCCGTCGGGCGTCCCGGTGATTGCGCGCCAATCGGATTGCCAGACCTGCTTCATGTGCGAGGCATATTGCCCGACGGATGCGTTGTATGTGCATCCGCAATCCACACCATTGGAAACGGCCGATGTGATCGAGGACGATCACATCGGCCGCTACCGAGAGAAGATCGGATGGGGCAAGGGGCGGGCACCTGGGTCGCTGACTGCGGTGGGCCCGGAGGTGCCCCGTCCGGTCACGACCTGACGAGAATCTTGACCGCAGTGTCGTTGTGCTCGATCAGAGTGGTGAATCCTTCGGAGATCAACTCTTCGAGCTGAATACGACCGGTGATGAATGGCGCCAGATCGACGACACCGTCCTGGACCATCTTGATGACCGCTTCATGGTCACGTACGTACGCGATGGTTCCGCGTAGATCGATTTCCTTGAGGACCAGCTTCTGCATGTCGATGGTCGCGGGCTTGCCCCAAATCGACACGTTGACAACAACTCCGGCGGGCCGGACCGTGTCGAGCATGGTGTCGAGGACCGCGTTGACGCCTGCGCATTCGAAGCCGATGTCTGCGCCGATGCCTCCGCTGAGTTCGAGGACGCGCGCTTTGACGTCTTCGGTGGTGGGATCGATGACGTAGTCGGCGACTCCACTGGAGAGGGCCTTGGCCTTGCGGGCTTCGCTGAGTTCGGTGACGATCGTCGTGACACCCAGACCCTTGAGAACTGCCGCAACGAGGAGTCCGATCGGTCCGGCTCCGCCCACGATGGCGACGTTGCCGCTTTCGGCTCCACTGCGTACGACTGCGTGATGGGCGACGCTCAACGGTTCGATGAGAGCTGCCTCGTCGAGCGGGATGTTGCCGATCTTGTGGATCCAGCGACGGTCGACGACGACCTTCTCGCTGAGTCCGCCACCGCCGCCGGCCAAGCCGATGAACCCCATCTTCGTACACAGGTGGTAGTTGCCCGCCTTGCACGGGGCGCACTCGTTGCAGACGAAGTACGGCTCGACGACAACATTTTCACCGACCTCGACGTCCGTGACACCTTCGCCGACCTCTTCGACGGTGCCGGAGAACTCGTGGCCCATCGTGACCGGCGCATTCTCGTGTGAGAGTGGATGCGGGTGTCCGGGTGCGGAGATGAAGATCGGTCCCTCGAGGTACTCGTGGAGATCGGTGCCGCAGATTCCGCACCATGCGACCTTCAGCTTGACTGTTCCTGGCCGCAATTCGGGCTCAGGGATCTCTTCGATCCGGATGTCTTTCTGCCCGTGGAACCGTGCTGCCTTCATTGATCCGCACCTCACTTCGTTGTGAATCCCCTGGTAGATCGACGCTAGGCCGATTATCGGCGTGGGTGAAGGGTTGCAACGGAATGCAATGTCGTGGAACCGATCGGCGCTGGGGAGCGTCCAATACTGTGAGCGGGTCGTGAACGAGGGGGAGTGCTGTGGGAGTGAGGGGTGCAGTGGTCTTGGTCGCGGCCGCGCTGTTGGTTGGGGGTTGTTCCTCGACGGTCGAGGGCGAGGCTTTCCCTGTCGATGTGATTGGGATGTTTGATCCGTGTGAGGTTCTCAGCAATGAGGAATTGGAGAGAGTAGGAGTTGACCCGGCAACAAAAGAGGTTGACATAGTCAACACCCATATCGATGGGTTCAATATATGCAAGTGGGAAGGATCTTGGTTCTTCCTCCGTCTGACTTCCACAACACACTCGCTTGCGGACGTCGAAGCAAATCCGGTGATGCGCGATCTACATCGAATTCAACTTGCCGGCCGAGAGGTCCTGATGTTCCAGGAACACAATGACAAGGCGGACACCGCGTGCAATATCGCCTTCGCGACTGCTCAGTCCACGGCGATGATTCGAGTGGGTGCGAAAGTCGGTGACCAGCGCCCCGAAACTTCGTGTGCACTGGTTGAGCGGGTCGGTCTGACCGTGTTACCGCTGCTTCCCGAATAACGCTCGGAAGAGATTCGACTCGTAGTGAATTGGAGTATGTGATGTCCGGTTTGTATCTGGAGAAGAGGGTCGCAGAGGATCTGGCGAAGGCGTGTGATGATCTAATTTCGCTGTTCAGGTCACTGTCGGACGATGCGAACTATCTCGGGCAAGTGGGAGGCTTCGGCACTCTCGGATCCGCCCGGGCACTGCAGGTTAAGTTCGAGGAAAAGGCGGTTGGCGGCCCGGATGCGCTCGTCGATGTGTTGGCGAGTCATATCGCGGTCGTGGAGGCAATGCAGGCTCAGTTTCAAGCCTGCATCGTCAACGCATTGGATCAGGAGTCGTCGAACGTCTCGACTTTGAGGTCGATCGACCAACCGAACTGAGTCAGTGGATGTGTTGCTGCCAATCGGCTGGGACACGACCCTTAGGTCCCGGCGTCGGCTGATCTACGGGATGTGAAGTGGGCGCCGCCAATTCAGGTCCGTCGTACGCCTCGTTGGTTTCGAAGCTCCAGAACCAATCCTCACCGGGTTCGTAGCTCTGCATGAACGGATGCTTTGTCGAGGCCGCATGCTTGCTCGCGTGCTGTGACGGTGAGGAGTCGCAACACCCCACGTGACCGCATTGCGCGCATCGACGCAGGTGCACCCACCAACCGCCGCTCGCATCGCATTCGACGCATCCCGCGCCACTGGGCGGCACACTCGGATCGATCCCCGCTGGAAGTCCGTCGGTCATGGTCCACCCTCTCGCTGACTGAAGTCGGTCATTTCATCGTGCGCTTTGCCTACCGGCCGTGCAAGGGCGACTAGTCGTCGCGCGTATCCCGCGGTGGGCCCGCGATGGGCAACAAAACTCTGAACCGGGTGTTACCGGGCTCAGACGTGACCCGCAGCTCACCACGATGCTTGCCGACCACAATTCGCCACGAAATATCAAGGCCGAGACCGGTTCCCTCACCGACAGGCTTAGTCGTGAAGAAGGGTTCGAAGATCCTGTCGATGACGTCATCGGGAATCCCGGCGCCGGTGTCGCAGATCTCGATGCACACGCGGTCACCGTCGCGGCTTGTCCGAACGGTGAGTGTTCCCGATCCGTCCATGGCAGACACCGCATTGTCGATGAGGTTGGTCCACACCTGATTGAGTTCGGCGGCGTAGGCGTCGATCGGTGGCAGCGCGAGGTCGTATTCCTTGACGACTTCGATTCCGCTTCCGATCTTTTGCCCCAACATGATCAACGTGCTGTCAAGTAGTTCGTGGACATCGATGGTCTGGAAGGGTGCGCGGTCCATCTGAGAATACTGTTTGGCTGCACCGACGAGAGTCGAAATCCTCGTTGTGGAGTCGGCGATCTCGTTCATCAGGAGTTCGGATTCGATGGTGTAATTCAGCCAGCGAATTGCGCCTTCGAGTACGGACTCGTCAACGGCTGCAGCAACATTCTCGAGCCAAGCGGTGTCGAGACCAGCTTGCACGAAGGTCGGAGCCAGATCCCAACCCTCTCGAATCGAATGATCCTCGAACCATTCACCCAACGAATCCTCTCGATCCGAGGCTTCGAGGGGAGTGAGCGTCGGCGCCTTGGCGACAACCTCTGCAACTTCCTCTTGAAGTCGCATGAGAGTGACGAGGGCATCGCGGTCGTAGGTGCCCGACGCGACCATTCCCAGTTTGTGACGCATGCCTGCGACACGCTCGCGCAAAGAGGCTGTCGCTCGAACCGCCGCGGCTGCAGGGTTATTGAGCTCGTGAGTCAACCCGGCCGACAGTGATCCGAGTGCAAGGAGTCGCTCTCGCTGATCGATGATTTGCTGAGTGTTCTTCTTGCCGAAGAAAACACCTTCGAGCAGATGAACCGCCATCGGAAACCACTCGCGCATCGCGTTGCCGAATTTGTCGGCGTCCAGGACGAAAAACGTCGAAGGAGTCGTCACTCGCATCGACCCCGCGTAGACCTGCGGTACACGATCGCCGAGATACGCCGTCCAGCCTCCCGAGTAGACGCCGCGCTGGGTGGTCCTGTTGATCTCGATGTCTTCGCCGCCCGACAGTTTGGACAGCACCACCTCGCCCTCGATGAGGACGTAGAAGCAGGTGGCAGGCTCACCTTCGAGGTAGACCTGACCTCGATCGATCTCGGTGATATGGCCTGCCTGGCACAGTGATTCGAGTTGATCGTCGGTGAGCTTCTCGAACAGGAACAGGGTGCGGAGCAGGTCGGGGCTGCATTCAGGAATGGACATCGAATCTCCCTATTGTTGAGCGAGATAGCGGTGGACGAACATCACGGCCATCGCGCCCTCTCCGACGGCCGACGCGACGCGCTTGGCCGATTCGGCGTGTACGTCCCCGGCAACAAACACTCCGGGGACACTGGTTTCGAGATGATGTGGTGCGCGGTCGAGCGGCCACCCGTCCGGGGTGACGCCTTCGGACGGAAGGTCCGGGCCGGCAAGAACGAAGCCATTTCCGTCGCGGACCACCACGTCTCCGAGCCAGTCGGTCAGGGGAGCGGCACCGATGAAGATGAACAACCACTGAGCATCGACAGTGTCTTCTTCTCCGGTGGCTCTGTTACGCAGTGTGATTCGTTCGAGGTGATCGTCACCCTCGGCTCCGATCACCTCCGTGCACGTGCGCACGGTGATCTTAGGATTCTTTTCGATCTGCTGAATCAGGTAGTAGGACATCGAGGCTTCGAGCGAGTTGCCGCGAATGAGAATGGTGACGGACCTAGCTCCGCGGGAGAGATAGACCGCAGCTTGGCCTGCCGAATTGGCGCCGCCGACTATGTACACATCCTGCTCGCTGCACCGAGCGGCTTCGGTGACAGCTGACCCGTAGTAGACCCCTCGCCCGGTGTATGTATCGAGCCCCGGCGCCGAAAGTTGGCGATAGGAAACACCTGTCGCCAAGATGACCGAATGAGCGTCGACCGACGAACCGTCGTCGAAACGCACTGTGCGGGCCGAGCCGTTGATTTCCAAACCGGTGACGTCGCGAGCGGTGATGACTTCGGCGCCGAACTTGGTTGCCTGGCGCCTCGCCCGATCGGCCAACTGTGCGCCGGAGACTCCGTCGGGGAAGCCGAGGTAGTTCTCGATCCGCGAACTCTGGCCGGCCTGACCGCCTGTCGCTCGCCGTTCGATGAGAACCGTCCGAAGCCCCTCCGAAGCGCCGTACAGAGCAGCTCCCAGACCCGCTGGGCCGCCGCCGATGACAACGAGATCGTAAAAGTCTTCGGAGAGAGTAGTACTCAACCCGAGTTTGTCGGCAAGTTCGGCGTCAGTGGGCTCGACGAGGACATCCCCATTGGATGCGATGACGACGGGAAGCCGCAGTTCGTCGGTACCGGCAGCCGAGAGCAGTCGTTGGCCCTCCGGCTCGTCCGACATGTACCAGCGATAGGCAAGTTGGTTGCGTGCCAAGAACTCTCGAACGTCGGAGGATCGCTCGGACCAACGATGGCCGATCACCTTTGTTTCCTCGGCGGGGTGATGACTCGAGCTTGCCCAGGCATCGAGAAGCGCATCGATGACGGGGTACAGCTTCTCTTCCGGCGGATCCCAAGGCTTGAGGAGGTAGTGGTCGAGGTCGACGACGTTGATGGCGTCGATCGCAGCATCAGTATCGGCGTAGGCGGTGAGGAGAACGCGACGAGCTACGGGGTACAGGTCCATTGCCTGTTCGAGGAACTCGATTCCACTCAAACCGGGCATGCGGTAATCGGCGACGATCACAGCGACTGCATCGCCGCGAAGTTTCATTTCGCGCAAGGTTTCGAGAGCCTGGTCGCCGGACTCCGCACGAATGATTCGGTACTTCTCGCCGTACCGCTTGCGGAGGTCTCGAACGACGGCACGCGAAACACCAGGATCGTCGTCGACGCTGAGGATCGCTGGTTTGGCCGGGGCTTTCGGTGCGCTCACTCGGTGCCTTCCCGAAGTTGTAGTCAACCTCTCCAGTATGCGACTGCTGAGCTGAGCGTCAATCGCTGGAGATGCGCTCTGAGTGAACCAGCGATCGTGACCTGGGAATTTCAAGATTGCGGGAACCGATCCGGCCTCCGATGCATCCAATACAGTGGGTCCACATCAACAGGGGGTGCCATGCGGGGGTCGGTGGGGGTTGGGCGACTGCTCATGGCTGGGATGTTGGTGTGGGCTGCGGCAGGATGCAGCTCAGTCGTGGAGGGGGCGGCTGAGCCTGCATCCGGCCAAGAGGGTTTGTTCGATCCGTGCAAGGACATCCCGGACTCGGTTCTGGAAGAAGTGGGGCTTGATCCGGCGACCGAGGAAGTTGATATCGCCGGCGTCGAGCAGCCGGGTTGGAAGATTTGCTCGTGGACTCAGTCCGGGTACTACGTGATCGTCTTCTCCGGCGAGAACTCTCTTGACGATGCGAAGGCAAATGCAAGCTTTACGGGGTTTGAGACTTTGTCGATCGGTGGTCGGCCGGCGCTTCGGTTTCACAGTGCCAGTGACCCAGATATCGATCGTTGTTACGTGGGTCTGGACGTATCACTTGGTTCGATTTGGATAGCGGCCGACGCAAAAAATTCTCAGCAACAAGAGGATTCAATGTGTTCCATAGCTTCCAGATATGCCGAGGCGCTGGAGGGGGCTTTGCCGCGCTAGAGCGAGGACTGACTGCGGGTAGCGGAACACTAGAGGGGAACGAAATGACCGGATTCTTTGGCGGTTGGCAGGCAGATCAGATCAGTGTTGATCTCAAGGCGGCACAAGGTTTGGTCGCGTCGTGTTCTGAATTGTTGATCGAATTGTGGGCCGTCGAACGAGAGGCAGCGTCACTCCAGTTTCTCGATGCGATGGGAACACTCAAGTCAGGGCAGGACCTCGCCGCGAAGTTCTCCAAGAAGGCCGTCGGCGGTGAAGATTCGTTGGAGAAGTCATTGAACAGCCACATCCAAGTGGTCACCGAGATGCGGGACTTCTTCCAGCAATGTGTCGACCGCTACGGGGAAGTCGACGACTCGAATGCGTCAGCGCTGACTAGCGCTGAGACGCCTCGATAGACACAAAAAATCTCGCTGAGTCGATGGCATTCGACTCAGCGAGACTTGGTTAACGACTAGCTGGTGGGCAGGGCCTTCAACGACTTGACGGTGGCGTCGACCGCGCGAGCAGCCTCGGCGCCCTTCTTCACGAAATGCGTGCTGAAGTAGTCGACGTGCTCGGCGTGCTCGTGGAAGTGATGCGGCGTCAAGACCACCGAGAAGACCGGAACGTCGGTGTCGAGCTGCACGCGCATCAGACCGTCGATGACAGCCGTCGCCACGAAGTCATGCCGGTAGATACCGCCGTCGACGACCAGACCCGCGGCAACGATCGCCTGGTAGCGGCCGGTCTTGGCCAACCGCCGGGCGTGCAGCGGGATCTCGAAAGCTCCCGGTACCTCGAAGAAATCAACCGTGTCCTTGGGGTAGCCGAGCTCGACGATCGCGTCGGTGAATCCGTCGCGTGCACGGTCGACGATGTTGCGATGCCACGTCGCCTGAATGAACGCGATGCGCTGTCCCTGGATCTCACTCATAACCATGAAACTAGCGCACTGGGAAGCATCGACGCGACCACCCGTCCTAGTCCTGCTGACGGGGGAAGGCGGTCGAACGACCCCATCCGGCGTCATTGGTGAGGTGCTCGAGGAGAGGCTGAATTCGATACGGAAGGGGATTGGTCAGAGCGATGGTCGTGGTCGAATGCGTGACGCCTGGAAGTGACACGATCTGCTCGGCCAACTTCTGCAGCGCCGCGTGCGTCGAGGTGGCAACCCGTACGAGCAAATCCTCGCGACCGGTTGTGGCGTGAATTTCGATCACCTCGGGCAACTCGGTCAGACTCCGAGCGACTGCGCTGATCTTGCCCTGCTCGAGTTCCAGACCGACAAATGCCTGAATCGGGATACCGACCTCGGGGAGATTGAGATTCGGCCGAAACCCGGTGAGAAGTCCGTTGGATTCCATGCGCTTCATTCGCGACTGGACGGTGTTGCGGGCGACGCCCAACGAGTTGGCCAACTCGGCCACACTCATCCTCGAGTCCTTGCTGAGCAGTCCGAGCAACTGGACGTCGAGCTTGTCGATGCTGAGCACTTTGTGAACCTCTCCTCAGTGATATGGGTCACTGGATGATCGAATTGACTAGTTCAAGAGATTTGCATTGACCAAATCGTAGCTCAGGCAGAGCATTGGTTCCACGAATTGCTCAGCGGGATTCTCTTTGGGTTATTTGTCCCCAATAGTACCCAACGGCCATTTCGTCCCAATGTTTCGACTGCACCCCGTTTATCCTTCGGAAAGGTCTATCCCACAATGACTCTCACCGCCGAGCCCGTGAACTCTGTTGTTTCCCATGACGACACTGCGGGCGTGTTCGATCGCGCCGACTACCTGCGCGATTACCCCCACGAGCAGGTGAGCTTCTTCCAGGATCCCGCGAGCGGCCTCAAGGCCATCGTCGCCATCCACTCCACGACGCTCGGCCCCGCGCTCGGCGGAACGCGCTTCTACCCGTACTCCGACGAATCTGCCGCAGTCACAGACGTTTTGCGTCTCTCGCGCGGAATGACCTACAAGGCTGCGGTTGCCGGCGTGGACCTCGGCGGCGGCAAGGCCGTCATCATCGGCGACCCCGCAACGGCCAAGACCGACGAATTGCTCGGCGCCTACGCAAAATTCGTCCAGACTCTCGGCGGCCGCTACATCACCGCTGGTGACGTCGGAACCAACTCCAACGATCTTGACATCATCGGTCGTAACACCGACTTCGTCGTCGGCCGCAACGCTACGGTCGGCGGTTCCGGCGACAGCGCTCCGATGACGGCCCTCGGCGTATTCCAGTCGATGCGCGCCGCGGCACAGTCGCATTGGGGCACTCCGTCGCTCGCAGGCAAGACCGTTGGTGTCGAGGGCACAGGCAAGGTCGGCTACGAGCTGATCAAGCTTCTCCTCGCAGACGGCGCGACCGTTCTCGCGACCGACGTCAACGCCGGAGCGCTCGATCGCGTCAAGGCGGACTTCCCGCAGGTGAGCATCGTCGACAGCATCATCGACGCCGATCTCGACGTTTACGCACCCTGCGCGATGGGCGCAACCCTCACCGACACGACCGCACGCTCGATCAAGGCCGAGGTTGTCTGCGGCGCTGCCAACAACCAGCTCACCGTGCCCGAGGTCGAGAACATCCTCCGCGACCGCGGCATCACCTGGACCCCCGATTACGTCGCCAACGGCGGCGGCCTCATCCAGGTCGCCGGCGAGCTGAAGGGCAACTCGGCCGAAGAGGTCAAGCTCAAGGTCGAGAAGATCTTCGACACGGTCAGCGAGATCTTCGCGAAGTCGAAGAACGACGGAATCCTCGCCGGCGAGGCTGCTGACGCGGTCGCCGAGGCTCGGATCGCCGAGGCAGCTCGCGTCGCCAAGGGCTGACATCCCTCTCGCAGTCATGTAGCGCGGCCGGTCCCGACTAGTGTGGACACCAGACGAGCAGATTTTGCAGATCTGGACCACATCAGCCGGTAGACCGGCCGCTATGCGTCGGACGCCGGAAGGGCTTACATGACTGAACAATTCGCAGTGTGGACCGAGAACGACGTCGAGCAATCGGCCCGTTGGGGTTCGACGAGCAACGCCCCGGTGCCCAAGCGCATCGTCGTCGCCGACGACACGATGAAGGCCGACGACGCCTATCGCTTGGCATGCGAAGGCACGGCGTTGTTGTGGCGCGGAGATTTTCAGAACGCTCGCCAACTGTCGAAGGCCGTCGCGTCGCGCATCGACCGCAAGCCGCGCCGAGCGTCCGACGACCCAGCCAAAGCCTTCCATCTCCACCGGCAGACCCAAGGACGCCGCGCGCAGATCCTCGGCATGCTGCTCATTCCCTTGGACGCAGATCTGTCGATGCCACTCCGGCGAGCCCCGGACGCGCAAGTAGCGTTGACCGAAGCGTTCGGGATTACCGGTGAGCCTTCGGTTCGCTCGTTGCGTGACATCCTCGGCGCGATCGGCGCTCACGAGTGGCACCGCAAAGGTGTTTTCATCGAGGCTCTCGACGCACGAGTGCATCCCGCCTTCGGAGTGTTCTCACCCGTCCGCGGGGAGTATGTCGATCTTGTCGCGTCTGCTCCGCTACCGTCGACGGAATCTGCTTTCGATATCGGAACAGGTACCGGCGTTCTTGCTGCCGTCCTGGCGCGGCGTGGAGTTCAGACAGTGACGGCCACCGACCAGGACCCCCGGGCATTGCAATGCGCGCGCACCAACCTGTCGCGGCTTGGCTACGGCGATCAGGTGAACGTGGTGGAAGCAGACCTCTTTCCCGAAGGCACCGCTCCGTTCGTGGTCTGCAATCCTCCCTGGATTCCGGCCAAGGCCACCTCGCCCATCGAATACGCCGTCTACGACCCTGCTGGAGCGATGCTGAAGGGCTTCCTGACTGGTGTCGCAGCGCATCTGGACGACGGGGGAGAAGCGTGGCTGATCCTCTCGGACATTGCCGAACACCTCGGTCTCCGAACGCGATCCGAACTACACGACCTGATTGCGGCCGGTGGGCTCACTGTTGTCGATCGCATGGACGTCAAGCCGACGCACGCAAAGGTCAGTGACCGAACCGATGCGCTTCACGCTGCCCGGGCACGAGAGACGACCTCGCTCTGGCGGCTTCGCCGTCGCTGAATTCATTCTCAGTCAACGGTATTTCCCTGCCATGAAATGGTAATGAACGAGTAACAAATCGGGTCTAGCTTTCTTCGCAGTCGCACATCGTCACGCACTCCGGAGGAATCTCGATGGAAAACACTCTTGCCCGCAACGCAGCCGAAGATCTGACGAAAGGTCTTGGCCGACGCGGATTCATGAGGGCAGTCGCTGCCCTCGGTGCGGGAGTAGGCGTTGCCGGTGTGGCTTCGGGATGCGCGCACTCGAACGCGTCGCCGGCTGGATCGTCCTCCTCTGCGCTGCCGTTCGCCGATGGTGTGCCGATTCTGCAACCGGGCAGCGGAAACGTCAGCGGCGACCACTATCTGAGTTCGGATCCGTCGGACGTCATGTGGGGTTATGTGCCCAACATCCACACCCGCGAGGTGATGCGGATGAAGTCGGGTCAGACCGTCACGATCGACGCCCTCTCGCACGAGGGAATTCTCGAGGATCAAGGGCGCAATCCTCTCGAATACTTCGGTAGCAAAGGCGTTTCCGAGAAGGACGTGCTCGAAGATGCGATTGCCGTTGCGGCCGAATACAACCGAACCGAACGAAACTTCGACAAGGACGGACCGCACGTCGTCACCGGCCCGGTCTTCGTCGAAGGCGTCCAGCCTGGAGACGTACTCAAGATCGAGACTCTCGAAGCCATTCCCCGCGTGCCGTACGGCGTTGTGTCGAGCAGACACGGCAAGGGCGCTCTCGCCGTCACAGCAGACGGAACCGCTCCAGCGGGAATCACTCTGGACGAAGTCATGCCGCCGGTCGCCACAGACGGGCGCGCGACAAAGGACCCGTTGAAGTACGGCGGTGTTTCCACCTTCACGGCGATCGAAGACGGCAAGGGCGTGATGCCTTTCGGACAGTCGAAGGTGCGGTTTCCCTTGCGACCCTTCATGGGAATGATGGGAGTTGCCTATTCCTCGGATGCCGACCCGACGTCCCCGTCGTCGAACTCCATTCCTCCGACCCTGGGCGGCGGAAACATCGACATCAGGCATCTCGGTGTCGGATCAACCTTCTATTTGCCGGTATTCGCTGAAGGCGCCCTCTTCTACGTCGGTGACCCACACATGGCCATGGGCGACGGTGAGGCGGCGCTGACGGCGATGGAAGGATCGCTGCGCGGCACGTTCCGACTCAGCGTGTGCAAGAAGGATTCCGGTGACGCTCCATCGGTGGCTTTCGGGTACCCGTTCGCCGAGACCGAGGAGGCCTGGATTCCGATCGGCCTGTCCGACCCCAACGGTTCGGTCGATGGGCAGAACAGTGACCTCAACGGCGCCATGCGGCGCGCGGTGGTCAACGCACTCGACTTCCTCGAGCACGATCGCGGTATGGATCGAGCGACGGCCTACGCCTATCTTTCTGCCGCAGCCGATTTCACGGTCTCACAGGTAGTCGATCGAACCGTGGGCGTCCACGGACAGATCTTCAAATCCCACTTCGAATAGAGGGAAGGCGATCCGTCGTGTCAGGACGGATCGTCGAAGAGACTCTGTTGCAAGGGATCGGCAAACAGGCCCATCTGCTCAGGTTGCGGCTTTGCCGGCGTCTCGGTTCGAGAATTGGGCAGGACCACCAGTCGCAAAGCCCCGCGAAGACGGTCGACCATGAGTTCCCACCCACCGACCTGATCCTCGTATCCTGCAGCCTCTTCGGCGTCCCCGCGACTGTGGGCGTCCACCGCCTGACCACGGAGCTGAATCTGCCATTCGTTACTGATGTGGAGGAGCTGAAGAATCAGATCGCGATCGCGCCCGCAGACATCGGCTACCGCGTCGAGATCCTCGGCCACGTCCAGATCGAGATGCAGCAGGGTCTCGAGTTCGGGAGGCAGGTCCTCGGCCGTCAGATCAGGCTGCAGCGAGGAGGAGTCACCGCTCTTGTTCGCGAAGAAGAGGTCTCCGCCGACGCGTGCGGCGAACTCGTCGTCCACGGTACGCAGGAACGACGTCAAGGCTGCGCACGTATCGGTGAGTTGTTTGGGAACGAATGGTGAGCCCGCCACCTCGAGGAACACCGACAGACGGTCGTCGATCAAGACGAACTTGATGCGCGACCACTTGCGGTTGAGATCGGCGATGACCTCGGCTGCACGAGTGCGGTTGCTGATGTCCTGAACGAGTGGGGAGAACAACTGCACGTCCATGGACTCGGAAAGCGGACCGACGAACATGACCGTCGAACCGACCCGAATTGGTATGTCGCCGTCGCTGTCCCGCTCGGGAAGCGTGCCGAGCATGGGAAGCAAAGCGAGAGTGACCAACTCCTTGAGGTGGTCGACGTCGTTGGGCATGTAGGCCGCGGTGGGGTCGAGTGTCGGAAGTTCTGTCGACTCGACAACCGACGGATCGAAATCCGGAGTCTGCTCGTTGCCGGTGAGATCGCTGGATAGAAAAGCCGGGTGCTGCACACCGAACACATCACGGAACGCAGCGACAGTCATCGCTGCGAGCTGATCGGCCCAGTTCTGCGCCTTGTCGACGCAGAAGGCGGGGGAGTTGTTCGGATCGTCGAGATTCTCGGAAGGCGGATTCCAGCCGAGTGCGATCAACTTTTGTTCGTCGGCATATTCGAGTCGATAGCGCGGATGAAGGAAGTCGTTGGAAGGAACCTCGCAGCGGACTGTGTTCTCGTCCCACACGAGGAACTGAACACATGGCGCTGCGCCGTCAGCTGGATCGAAGTCGCCGGTGGACGATTCCACGGCAAGCACGTCGCCGTCGACCATGATGGAAATGTGATCGCCGAGGCGACGTTGAAATTCTGCCCATGCCCGGTCGACACTGACATCGAGATCGAAGCCCATTGCGCTCATCAGCCACCTCCTTCCGCAAAAGCTCAGACCTATACGGTATCGCGAGGTCCCGACAATGCTGCTGTCCTTTTCCGGTCGACCGGATTGCAGCGGGCCACGAACCTTGACGACTAGGAAGGTTGTCGCAGGTAGATCGGGTATTTGAGAGCGGCGACTGAAGTGTGCCTGTAACCGCCGTCACGCCAGGCGGTATGCAGGCGAAAGAGCGATGACTATCCGGCGAGAACGGGCGAGACCTCGACGACGGGCGGCGTGGACCCGGTCGTGACAACTGGGGTGGTGCTGGTCTTGGTGGTCGTGGCTGTCGCGGTCGGTGACGAGGTCGCGGTAGCCGACGCGGTGGTCGTGGACGAGACCGGTGTTGTCGTACTCGTTGCAGTCGTAGTGGACGTAGCGGAGCTCGTGCTTGTCGCGGTCACCACCAGCGGCTGATTACGAGGAGCAGTCGTCTCGTCGGCGATTCGCCAGGTCGGCGTCGGCGGGATGACAACCGTGGGAACTGCAACCGAGCTGTAGAACGCGGCCGGTTCGATCCCGGCGACGGACTCCACGGAAACCGACGAGACCAGAGCGGGAGGCTTCACCACAGGGCCGCCGGAACCGAATGCGCCGGCTGCTCCGCCGAAAACGAGGCCTGATGTCAGAGAGAGAGCGGCCACTGCGACAGCGCCGATCATGACTGTTCTGTCTTTCATGCACACCTGTCCTTCGGGAGCAGTACGGAAGTACTGTAGGCGAAAAGATGCCGCAATGGAGTATCAGGGCCTGCTGGGCGGGACGCGAATCTGTGTGGCGTAGAACACAAAAGGCCCTGGGTGCCGACGCGGACGTCGGCACCCAGGGCCAGGTCAAGCAGTGAATCAGGCGGGGATCGTCAGTACCTGACCGGCGTTGATGAGATCCGGGTTCGGGATGCCGTTTGCATCCGCGATGCGCTGGTACTGGTTGCCGTCACCGTAGAAACGCTCGGCGATTGCCCACAGGGTGTCGCCGCTTTCGACGGTGTAGCTCTGCGCTGCCGGAGCGGCGGGTGCAGGCTCGGGCTCCGGTGCCGGAGCGGGCTCCGGGGCAGCCTCGGCGGCCGGAGCCTCGATTGCAGTGTCCGAAGACCACAGAGCATTTCCACCGGCGGACAGAACGACGTTGCGATCGTCCTGAACCGAGAGGGAGGCACCGTCGTTGCCTGCGGTCTGCGATGCCCACACGGCGTCGGAGTCCTTGTAGATGACGAAGTTTCCGTCAGTCTGCACCTCGGCGCGGTTGGCGCCGGATCCGTTGGTGCCTGCGGCCCAAACAGCCTGTCCGCCCTCGGACAGAACCAGGTTGCCGTCGTCCTGCAAGGTGAGGGTGTATGCGCCGTTGTCGGACTTGAGTTCCTGGCCGACTCCGAGGCTTTGACCTGACTGCAGTGTGCTCACGCTGTCCCTTTCCAAATCTGTTGCGATGACTGTGCCTCCACGATTCCGCTTTACCGTCCAGTTACCTTCTGGCCGTTGGTCTCGTAGGCGACCGAGTGTACGTTACCGAAGAGTACGGAGAATTGTGCAGCGTTGACGGACTGCGTGTCGAGCGTTCGGATCTTGCTGATATTAAGGCGTTTTGGGTGAAAGTGCCGGATCATGGTACGTGACCTCGTCAGGTTTCGGTGCGCATTCTCCTGAACTCCAGGTGAACTCGAAACTCTCTCAGCGCATTATCAGTAACTACTGCATTATCAGTAACCGCTAGGGGTGTAGTGACTTGCGCGTCTCGTCGTGGAGAACGGCATGCAGTTCACGCTCGACGTCGGCGAACTCGGGCGCGGTGATCATGTCCAGCTCGCGTGGTCTCGGCAAGGGAACGTCGACTACGCACCTGACCGTTGCCGGACGCGCAGACAGAACGACCACGCGGTCGGACAGATAGATCGCTTCACGAATATCGTGGGTGATCATCAGCACGGTCCACCGGTACTGCTGCCACACGTCTTGCAGCCAAGCCTGCATCTCGGTGCGGGTCAACGAGTCCAGCGCGCCGAACGGCTCGTCGAGCAGCAGGACAGGTTTGCCCTGAACAACGGTGCGCAGCATCGCCGCTCGCTGGCGCATACCGCCCGACAGCTGTGACGGCCGGGCGTCCTCGAATCCGGACAGGCCGAACGCGGGGAACAACTCACGAGCGCGCTCGCGTGCTTCCTTCTTGCCGACTCCCTGCACTTCCAAACTGAGGGCCGTGTTGTCGAGTACCGAGCGCCAAGGGAACAGAAGATCCTTCTGCGGCATGTATGCGGTGTGCACCTCGGCGGCTGCTTCGGATTCAGTTGCGTGCGTGCCCACACGGACCGAACCCGAGGTCGGGGATTCGAGCCCGGCCAGGACGTTGAAGATCGTGCTCTTGCCGCAGCCGCTCGGCCCGATCACCGACACGAATTCGCCCGCATCGGCGCGGAAGGACACCGAATCGAGCACGAGACGCGATTCTCCGGCCGTGTCGAACCTCTTGGTCAGGTCCTGAATTTCGACCATTGCATCCTCGACCATCGGGTCAGTCATGTCCGCGACCTTTCGTTCATCGCCCATGGTGCAACGATGCGCTCGATGGCGAACGTCAGCAAGTACAGAGTGACGCTGATCAACGCGGTCACCAGTACGGCCGCCAACACCAGGTCGGTGCGGAAGGAGTTCTTCTGGGTGCTCATGTAAATGCCCAAACCGGAAGTAGCGCCGACGTATTCGGAGAACACCGCGCCCACGACCGCGTAGGTGATACCGATACGCAGGGCGGTGAAGAATCGCGGAATCGCCGAAGGAAGGCGGACGTATCGGAACTCCTGCCAGCGAGTGCTGCCCATACTGCGCAGGAGAGCGCCCGCTTCACGGTCGGCCGCGGCAAATCCCTCGATGAGTCCGATGGTCATGGGGAAGAACGTCGCAAGCGCGATCACCAACACCTTCGGCAACAACCCGAAGCCGAACCAGATGATCATCAGCGGCGCGATGGCGATGATCGGCAGCGTCTGCGAGACGACAAAAAGTGGTACCAGCGCGCGTGACAACCACGGCGAAAAGTCCACGACCACAGCAAGAATCCAGGCCAACACCAGTGAAACAGTGAAGCCGACCAACGTGACCTGCAATGTCGACCAGGCGTGGCCGGAGATGATCTCGCGGTTGTCCCACCCCTGGGACAGAACGCGCCCCGGAGACGGAAGTACTTGCGGCCGAATCCCACTGATCTCGACGTAGATCTGCCACGCCGCTACGAGGAGCACCACCACGGCGAGCGCGGGAAGCGCCCGCCGCATGGTCGAGACCAGCCGTCCGCTCACGTCAGGACGCGTCGAGATACTCATTGGTGAAGTACTCCGACCAGTCCGGCTTCTGGGTCAGCGGCTTCCCGTCGGGTCCGGCGAGCAATGCGTTGTCGAAGAGGAATCCCGAATAACCCGACCAGGTTTCGAGATTCTGCGTACCGACGACGCCGTTGGCGTCTTTCATGTAGTCGGCGGCGAGCATCCGCTGACTGTCACGGACGAGGTCTTCGTCGGTGAAAGCTCCGGGGTTCGCGTCGATGAGATCCTGCGCGGCCTGGTCCGGGTTGTCGGCAGCAGTCTGATATCCGCGTTGAACGGCCTTGACGAACTTGCGTGCCTCGTCGGGATGGTCCTTCAACCACTGCTGGTTGCCGTTGATCACGATCGAATATGCATCGGGGAAGCCGTAATCGGTGTACTGGAAGTACCGCATCGGAGTTCCGTTTCGCTCCGCCTCGAGGCCTTCCCACGCAAAGTAGGAGACCGTGAAATCGGCCTGGCCCGAGTACACGGCTTCGTACGCGGACGTACCGAGCGTGACCGTCGTGAAGTTCCCGGTCCCGCCGTCGTTGCGGATGATCTGCTGCAGCGTTTCGACTTCGCCGGGATCACCGAACCCGGCGTACGTCTTTCCGTCGAGATCACGCGGGCGCGTGATGTCCGCACGATCCGCCTTCACACCGATGCCGGTGGCGCGGTGCTGAAGTGGCGCGATGACGGACGTCGTGGCGGCGCCGGCCGCTCGGGCGAACGTGGCCTGACTCTGTGTGCTGATGCCGAACTCCGCGTTGCCGGCGTCGACCAGGGTGTCGGGAGAGGTGTTGTTGTACGGCAGGATCGAGACGTCCAGACCGGCGTCCTCGAAGTAGCCCTCTTGGAGTGCAACGTACAAACCGGTGTGGTTCGTGTTCGGGGTCCAGTCGAGTGCGAACCGAATGGTCCCGTCGGAAGAGCCGGTGTCAGCGGCGCATCCGGTCAGAACTGTGAATGCGGCTGCGATCGCGGCAGACGTGGCAAGTGTGCGGCGTAGCGCCGCAAACGACATCACGACGCCGGCCAAGGCTGCTGGTGGAGTGCGGAATCCCAGAACATCAACTCGTAGCGACTGGCGATGCGGAATGCTTCACTCATCGCCTCACGCTCTGTCTCGGTGGCTGCTTCGGCCGCAGCATCGACCAGTACGCGGGCCTGCGCCACCGACTCGTGGAATTCGGGTGCGTCGTACGTCGTGACCCACTGTGCGTACGGATGCGACGGATCGGCGTCGAGTACCGCGCGCGCTGAAGCGGCAAGATCGCGACCGACCTCGGCGTAGATCCAGAAGCAGGGGAGTACTGCCGCTGCGGAGACCGGGTAAGGCGCAGTTGCCGCAGTCGCCGTCAGATACGAGACGTATCCCAGGCAGGCCTGCGAATGCTCGAGCCTTCCCGATCCCGCTGGAAGAATTCCACCGGTGAGAAGTCCGTCGTGAAGCGCAGATTCCACTGTCGCTGCCGTGGACGCGGAATTCGACCAGAAGCCCGCGGACTGCGGATCCGGGGCGTGGGCCGCGACCAGGGACAACGCTTTCGAATACCCCTCGAGATAAAGCTTGTCCTGCTCGATGTACGTGCGAAACGCGTCGAGAGGCAATGTTCCGTCGCCGAGGCGTTCGAGGAACTCCAGTGAGTCGATCGACTCGCGGAGGACCTTCGTCTCGGCCCAGAGCCGATCGGTGAACCGATCCGTCGACGGCGCTGTGGCCACCGAGTTTTCGGCAGAATTGTATGCAGGCTGCGTAGTAGCCATGACATCCCTTCGTCAGCATTACCTGATCAGGTTCCCGGGTGTGTTCTCAGCCCCGCCCATGCGGAGCACCCCGTGTCAGAACTAGGCGACCTTAACACCGAGCCTCTGCTTCGTCGGCGCCTACCTGGCAGTTGAGTAGTCGGCGCACATCGGCCTTATGTTGGTACGTTTGGTCTTGTTTGCCACACGCGCGGGTCGGGAGGGGATTCAGACATGGAGACCGACGTTCGACCGAATCTCGGCGAGGACGGAACACTCGTGATCCGTGCCCGCGGCGGAGACGCCCGCGGGTATCCGGATGGCGGAATATTCGCGTGGAAGGGCATGCCTTACGCAGCAGCGCCGGTGGGTGAACGGAGATTCCGCGCGCCGCAACCCGCTGAGTCGTGGGACGGGGTGCGCGACTGTCGTGAGTTCGGGCCGATCGCGCCGCAGGGCCAGAGCCCGGCGGTTCCGATCGATCGGGCCTTCAAAATCGACGAGGACTGCTTGTCGATCAACGTGTGGGCCCCGCGCCCCGACGGCACGCCGCGACCGGTGATGGTGTGGATTCACGGCGGCGCCTACTGCCTCGGGTCCGCCGCCCAAACGATCTACGACGGCCGTCATCTGGCTGAAACCGGTGACGTCGTTCTCGTCTCCTTCAACTATCGCGTCGGTGCCCTCGGATTCCTGGACCTGTCTGGATTCTCCACCGCGGATACCGTTTTCGAATCGAACTGTGGTCTGCGAGACCAGATTGCGGCACTCGAATGGGTTCGAGACAACATCGACGCCTTCGGGGGTGACCCGAGTGCGGTGACGGTGTTCGGTGAGTCGTCCGGCGCAGGATCCATCACGACGCTCATGACCTGTCCGAGCGCCGAAGGTCTGTTCCATCGTGCGATTGCCCAGAGTCCTCCCGCGACCTCCGTCTACGGGGCCGAGCGCGCCAAGACCGTGGCGGAGCGGTTTCTCGAACTGCTCTCGATCGACCCTGAAGACGCAGGCGATCTGCTGACCACGGATCTCGAACTGCTCGTCAAGGCAAGCGATGACCTGGTCAACGAAATTCCGACCCGGATTCCGGGAACTTTGGCGATGGCACCCGTTGTCGATCGTGATCTGGTGCCGCACTACCCGGTTGCGGCTTTCCAGAAGGGTTACGCGCACCGAATTCCACTGATCATCGGTTCCAACAAGGACGAGGCGTCGATCTTCAAGTTCATGAAGTCTCCGCTGATGCCGGTGAGCGCGCAGTCGGTCGAGGCCATGCTGCAACTGCTGGCGGATGATCACCCAGACATCTCCGCGACCAAACTTGCCGAGATCATGTCGGCTTACCCTGATCACGCGAAACCAAGTGGCGCGCTGGCACTGTCGCGGGACGCGGCGTTTCGCATGCCGACTCTGTGGATCGCCGACGCCCACTGCAGGCATTCCCCTACGTGGGTGTACCGCTTCGATCACGCGACGCCGATGCTCAAGGCCGCACGGATCGGCGCGGGCCACGCGACCGAATTACCCTATGTATTCGGCAATTTCGGAACACTGAACGTCGACCCCACGTTCTGGCTGGGTGGACGGAAGGCTGCGATGGAGGTAGCCGGCCGTATTCAACGGCGATGGCTGGCCTTCGCGCGGCATGCCGTGCCGGCAGCTCTCGACGGTTCGAAGCACTGGGCGCCGTACGAGGAAGAGAAGCGGTCGACGCTGTTGATCGACTCGGCCGACACCCTCGTCAGCGACCCCGATCACGGACTGCGCGTCGCCTGGGGCAACGACGTGATGGGGTTCAACTGACGTCGGTCGAGTGTCGCGGACGATCCAGTTCGCGAAGCACCGGCAGGGAGGCACAGACTGCGGCGATCAGGATGATCGGAATCGACAGGGCCACAAAGGTCGACGCGATTCCGAGTTGATCGAGCAGAGGGCCGACCGCGAGGTAACCCAGCGGGCCGGCGGCGTAGGCAGTCGACGTCATGACACCGACGACGCGTCCGCGCATGTGCTCCGGGCTGTGCGTCTGCATGGCGTAGTTGGCGATCGGGCCGACTGGTCCGTAGACGAGCCCCTGCAGTCCGGCGAGCACGAGGATCACCCACAGCGGAGGTAGAAGCGCCATGGCAAGCATCGCTATGCCGAGAACGGCAACGGCAAAAATCATGATCAGTCGCCGGGACATGATCGGTGCCAGCGGAGCGTAGGCGAGAGAGCCGATGATGCCGCCGATCGCCAATGCCATCAGCACCGATCCGAGTTGCGCCGGTTGATCCAACTCTGTGAAGTACACCGGGAACACGACACTCTCCACCGGCATGTAGAGCGCGACGACGGCCATGTCGATCAGCGCCAGAGTGCGCAGCAGTTTGTTGTTCCAGACAAACCGAAGACCGTCGAGTGTGCCGTGCCAGATCGATTTCGGACGATGTTCGTGTTCTGGGACTCCGGCGCCAGGAAGGCGGATGAAGGCAACCACGACGATCGAGAACACAAAACCAGCCGCCGTCACCCAGAGCGTGTTCACCGCCCCGATCGTTGCGATCAGGACACCGCCGATGCCAGGGCCGATCAGATATGCGACGTTGAAATTGGCCTCGTACACGCTGTTGGTGCGATCGAGCTTCCACTTGGCTGTCCGAGTTGCTGCAGGCAGCATAGACTCCCTCGCCGCCATTCCGGCGGGGTCGAACACCGCACCGAGCGCGGCCAACGCCGCGATCACCGGGATCGTCAAGCCCGCGGTGGCCGCGATGATCGGGATCGCCGCTACGGACATCGCCGAAAGAGCGTCGGAAATCATCGACGTTCGACGGCGTCCGAATTTGTCGACGAATGTCCCCGAGAACAGGCTCGACACGAGTAGCGGAATGGCTGCTGCGCCGGCAACTATCGCCGCGTCGGTAGCCCGGCCGGTTCGTTCGAGAACAAGCCAGGGGAGTACGACGATGGCGATACCGTTGCCGATCGCCGAGAACAGCGTCGCGAGATTGACGAGGACGAGAGGGAGATAGCTGGGGGTAACTACGTCCTCGGATGCAGGTGGGCGCCGATCTGCTGAGGCGACCACGTTCTTTCCTTCCCCGAGATGGTGCCGACCAGGATTTCGAGAGTTTCGACGACGGCACCATCGACGCTAGCAGCGGGGGTTGCAGGTCCGCGAGTGATTTTTCGCGGGCCGTCCTCGTTCGGTTATGCCTGGTAAACGGGGTTCTCTGCAACAAACTTCTCGACGTACGAGCACGTCGGAAGGATCTTCAATCCCTCGTTCCGGGTCTGATCGAGCGCTTCACGCACCACGATGGCGGCAAGCCCGCGCCCGCGAAACTGTGGGTACGTCACCGTGTGGTGGAAATCACGGACACCGGAATGGTCCGAGTACTCGGCAAAACCGGCCAGTTCGCCGTCGACTCGGATCTCGAAGCGCGTTTCCGCGGAGTTGTGCGCCACTGTCTCGGTCATCTTCGGGCTCCGTTTCGAAAGGGCGGCCGGTTGCGGCGCGCCGCGTCTGCGTTCTGTGGAGCCACGCTACCTGGCAGGCGGTCCGCAATATCGCTTGCCGGCGTGAGTTCCGTTACTTAGCGCAACTACAACTGGACGACCGTTCAAGGGACCTTGGTCGTGTCGGATCAGGAAGAAAACTGGTCTGTACGTGCCGATTTGCCCGTACTTTTGTGCCCACATTGGGTGATACATATGCATCACGAACGTAAACATCCCAATATGTGGGACTCGTCACAAAGTTTTTTGTCATCTGTTCGGATGGATTAAGTGGAGGGCCTGAAACGGGCAAATTGCAGGTCAGCGGGGCGCGGATTGTGTGTCGGCGAAGGGTACGAGCGCCCGGAAACCCCAGGGGTATTGCCTTGGTCATCAGATCGTTTCTCGGACGTGATCCCAAAGACCCGCTTGGGGGGTTAGCGTTTGAATCGTCGGGGATAGAAGAAGCGTTACAACTTCGCCAAAAAAACTTTGGCGCGGCTTCGCAACGGTTCGATTTCGAGTCTTCGTCGGACAACTTCGAGGAAGGAACGCACATGATTTTCGGGCAGCGTGAGTCGAACAGTTACTTTGCCGCAATTTTTTCGTACGACTTCCTTGACGAAGGTCTGGGATACGAGACCATCGCACGGATCCACCGGGGCGAGATCTGCGAGTGGATTCGCGATCTCGAGGCGTCCGGGTTGTTCTCGGCTGCGGAGGTCCATGCCGCCGAACTGGCATGGCGCGAAAATCCGCGCCTGCTCCTCGACGCCCTTCTCGAGGACGCCGACGAGGTCTCGGTCAAGCGCTGGGAGATTGCGTGGACGAGGCTAGAGCGTCAGTCGCCGGCAGCCGGAACCGCGGTGGCAGAGCACGGCTGATCCAGTCGGGCCGAGTCGACTGCCCAGTCTGCGTCAAGATCAACCGTCTGCGTCAGATCAGCGGTCGACGACTATCACCTCTTGATCAGTAAGCACGGTGAATTGCGCGCCAGCAGTGGTCAGCGCTGCGACCGTCCGCGCGGTCACCTGCGGATCTTCGAGTAACGAATCGCCGCCGTGCGGCACTATCGCGAAGTCGACCAGCGCGAGCCCGGACCAGATCGGGTCGATACCGCACGTAGGCGTGACTTCAGCGGGGTCGTCCGACGCGTCGAGCCCGATCAGAGTCGGAGTCGCCAGACACGCTCCCGCGCTGTATCCCGCATAGGCCACGAGGCCCGAACGAACCAGCATCTCGATGACCCGATCTGCGCCGCTTCGGGCTAGCTGAGCTCGCAGGACAAACGTGTTTCCGCCGCGAACCCACAGACAGTCGAATTCGCGAAGCCGGACTTCGAGTGCTTCCGGTGCACCCAGGAAGTCTCGGACGTCAACTTCCTCTGCCGTGAAGCCCGCAGCCCGCAATGGGGTCAATTCGCTTGTCACTGCCGAACTGCGGGCATTGACGGGCCACGAATCTGCAGCCGCGGCGATCACCGCTATGCGTGCGCCGCGGCCTACAAGATCGACAAAAGCCTCGCGGTGGTCGCCGAAACGGTAGGACGAGAGAAACAGTTTCACTTCTCAGTACCTTCGCGACCTACCCACCCAGCTCTCAAATCGTGAACGCCAGATTGTCGACGACGCGTGCGCCCACCGTGGTGTCGCCGCGAAGTGAGATGTCGGTTCGATGATCGGACGCGTGGACGCGGCCACCGGCAATCCGGGTGAAGAGCGGTGAGCTCATCGAGATGGTCGTGGTCGCCGGACCGTCGAGCTCCGGGACGAGCGTTGCACGCGCATCGACCGAGACGTGAAGTGAACGGGCAAGTGGCCCTTCGAGTTCGAAAGTGATCCGTGCTCCCTCGGGTGCCTTTCCTCGTTTCCCGACGACAAATCCGAGCGCGCTGGTGATTTCGCCGAATGCAGTCTCCGCGCGCAATCCGCCTTCCTCGCCTGGAATGCCGACTGCATCTCTGATGTCGAGTTCGTGCATCCAACAGTCGAAGGTCCGAATACGCATGAACCGGCCATAGGGCGCAAGACCGACCGGTGTTTGTGTCTCGGCGTCCCAGTCTGCGCCCGTCATCGAGCGAAGAGCGTCGGCTCGCGTGGCGGTGATATCGCGATAGTGGGCCAACAAGTCCGCGTGCGGCGTCCGCCTCAGGCCTTCGACCCAGCGCTCGTTGAACGCCGCAATCTCGTTGTGGACGTGAGGCAATGCGTGCACGTCCAGGTCGATCGACGGCGGATTGATGCCCGCGAGCAGTGATTCCGTACCGATCAGGTGGGACACGATGTCATGAACCGTCCACCCCGGAAGGTTGGACGGTGCCAACCACTGGTCACCGTCGAGTTCGGCAAGCAGTGCGTCGATGACTTTCCATTCCTCGGTCAACGCGTCGACTACTGCGTCCTGGGGCCAACCACTCATGCGGACATCTCCTGTTTCGGACGGTGCGGTTCTCCTCACTGTATGTCGCGCCGGATAAGTGAGCGGGCATTCCCATGCTTCGAGTCGGTGTCGCCAAACATCCGAGGGAGGCAGAGTTCCTGTGGTAGACCAGGATTGTCGACGCCGAAGCAGGCTCACGCGGCGTTGTCGTCACCGACAGAGGAGTCTTCGTGTTTCCAGGAAATTTTGTCCAGTTCACCCCGGACAAGCCCGCCGTCATTCGCCCGGCCACGGGTGAGTCCATCACCTATCGGGAACTCGACGAACGGTCGACGCAGTTGGCGCGATACTTCCGAAGTGTCGGTGCCAAGCCTGGGGACCACGTCGCTCTCATCTCGAACAACGATCTCCGGGCGTTCGAGGTGTACTGGGCAGCATTGAGATCAGGTCTCTACATCACTGCGGTGAACTGGCATCTCACGGCTGCGGAGACCGCCTACATCGTCGACGACTGCGAGGCGACAATTCTGGTGGCGTCGGGTCAGGCGTCGACAGCAGTTCCGTTGGACGAGAAGCTGATTCCGCGCGTGCGTCACCGATTGGTGTACGGCGGCGCCCTCGAGGGTTTCGACGACTACGAGGATGCGGTCGATGCTCAGTCCGCCGATCCACTCGACTCGCAGCCACGTGGGGCTGACATGCTGTATTCGTCAGGAACCACGGGGAGGCCGAAGGGGATCAAGGGAGACCTTCCGGAGGGCGAGGTGGACACCACCATGGATCCGTACACCGCGGTGTTCGCGCCGATGTACGGGTTCGATTCCGACACAGTCTATTTGTGCCCGGCTCCGGTCTATCATGCGGCGCCCCTGCGCTTTTGTGGCGTGATCAATTCGGTCGGCGGAACCGTGATCTTGATGGATGCATTCGAAGCCGAAACCGCGCTGGAGTTGATCGGTAAACACGCTGTGACGCACAGTCAGTGGGTGCCGACGATGTTCGTTCGAATGTTGAAACTTCCGAAGGAGACCCGCGATCGTTACGACGTTTCGACGGTGAAGGTCGCCATTCACGCTGCTGCTCCCTGTCCGCCTGAAGTGAAGACGGCAATGATCGACTGGTGGGGGCCGGTGATCCACGAGTACTACGCCTCGACCGAGGGTTCGGGCGCCACCTTCATCAACAGCGAGCAGGCCTTGGCGCATCCGGGTTCCGTCGGTCGTGACGGAGTGATGGGGATCGTGCACATCTGTGACGGCGCCGGGCGTGATCTTCCGGTCGGCGAGGTCGGTACCGTGTTCTGGGAGCGGGAGACTCTGCCATTCCGGTACCACAACGACCCCGAGAAAACGGCTGCCGCGCAGCATCCGGATCATCCGACGTGGACAACGAGTGGAGATATCGGCTATATCGACTCCGAGCGTTTCCTTTATCTGACCGATCGTGCGGCATTCACGATTATCTCTGGTGGCGTCAATATCTATCCGCAGGAGTCTGAGAACATCCTTACCTTGCATCCGAAAGTGTTCGACGTGGCGGTCATCGGTGTTCCCGATGAAGAAATGGGCGAACAGGTCAAGGCGGTTGTCCAACTGGCGGAGGGAGTCGAGCCGAGTGCCCATGTCGCCGAGGAATTGCTGGAATACGTTCGCAGCCAGGTTGCACATTTCAAAGCTCCGAGAAGCATCGACTTTGCCGACGAATTGCCTAGGACCGCGACAGGAAAGCTCGTAAAGCACAAGTTGCGGTCTCAATATGTGAGCAGTTGATCCTCCGGTGAAATACTAGGACATCAGAGTAATTCTGCGAGATAGTCGGCAAGGACCTGCGCGTGGCTGTATCGCAGGTCCTTGCTTGCTGTCAGTAGAACAACGGGTCGAGAATCCGATGCCGGTGCGATGCGTACTGCAGGTTTTCGCGTTTGACGCCGCGCGGCCAGAGTCGGTCGACGAGGAGACGGACGGCGTTACATTCGGAAGCTGGTTCGTAAACTCGCTCGACGGTGATTATTCGGCGCGTCATTCTCATGCCTTTTCGTCTTTCGGCCGTTTCAAATAGTGGAATAGCCCGCCATTCGAGTGTGATCGGCCTCACAGTAGGCTTCTTGGGGTATGTCCAAACATACTGTTCGGACTCGATTCAGATGGAGAAAGTGCGTCGTCGGTTTCCCTACGCCGCGGTAACTCTGGCTACTATCAGTCACCATTCACCCAAAAGCGGGTCATCTTCCGCTCATCACATGCTGGTTGCCGCTCGTCGCAGCAGGCGAACCACCAACCGCAGAAGGTAATGGAAAATGGAAACATCGAAGAGCGCACAAGTGCGTCCGACGGTCGGCGTCCCTCGAGAATCGAGTGATGGTGAGCGTCGGGTCGCATTGGTGCCGAAAATTGTGTCCGCTTTGATCGGCAAGGGCGTCGACGTGGTCGTCGAGTCCGGGGCCGGTCTCGGGGCGTTGATTCCCGACGAGTTGTACACCGCTGCCGGCGCGAAGATCGGCGATCCGTGGACTGCTGACGTCGTGGTCAAGGTTGCGCCCCCGTCGACAGAAGAGATCGCCCGGATCAGTACCGGCGCGAAGCTCATCGGTTTCCTGAATCCGCGTAATGCGGACAACCGCATCGCCGAGTTGAAGGCCGCCGGCATCGAGGGATACGCAGTGGAGGCGATTCCTCGTATCTCCCGCGCGCAGGTGATGGACGCGTTGTCCTCGCAGGCGAACGTGTCCGGGTACAAGGCTGTTCTGTTGGCAGCATCGGAGTCGACGCGGTTCTTCCCGATGCTCACCACCGCTGCAGGCACGGTGAAGCCTGCGACCGTTCTGGTGCTCGGAGTGGGTGTGGCAGGTCTGCAGGCGCTGGCGACAGCCAAGCGCCTCGGTGGCCGCGCTACCGGGTACGACGTGCGTCCTGAGGTCGCCGACCAGGTGCGTTCGGTGGGTGCACAGTGGCTCGACCTCGGAATCGACGCGGCGGGTGAGGGTGGATACGCCCGCGAGTTGACCGACGACGAGCGAGCGAAGCAGCAGCAGGCACTCGAAGATGCGATCAAGGGCTTCGACGTTGTGATCACCACTGCTCTGGTTCCGGGTCGTCCGGCGCCGCGCCTGGTCACCGCTGCCGCGGTCGAAGGCATGAAGCCGGGCAGTGTCGTGGTCGACCTCGCGGGTGAAACCGGCGGTAACTGCGAGCTGACCGAGCCGGGTCAAACCGTCGTCAAGCACGGCGTGACCATTTGCTCTCCGCTGAATTTGCCGGCGTCCATGCCTGAGCATGCGTCCGAGTTGTACTCGAAGAACATTTCCGCGCTGATCGAACTGATGCTCGTCGATGGCGGGGCGAGCGAAGCGACGGGGAATGTTGGTGCATTGGCGCCTGATTTCTCCGACGAGGTTCTGGCCGGTGCGTGCGTCACCCGTGAAGAGAAGGGCGCCTGATGTACACATCACTTCTGGCGAACATCGCGATCCTGGTGTTGTCCGGGTTCGTCGGTTTCGCTGTGATCTCCAAAGTTCCGAACACCCTGCACACCCCGTTGATGTCCGGCACGAACGCCATCCACGGCATCGTCGTCCTGGGTGCGTTGGTCGTCCTGGGCAAGGTGCACGATCCCTCGATCGGGTTGCAGATCATCTTGTTCGTCGCGCTCGTCTTCGGAACCGTGAACGTTGTCGGTGGTTTTGTGGTCACGGACCGCATGTTGGCGATGTTCAAGGCCAAGCCGGCCGCCAAGTCTGTGTCGAAGGATGGTGACCAGTAATGGAATACCTGGTCAATGCGCTCTACATTGTCGCGTTCTCGATGTTCATCTACGGCCTCATGGGCCTTACCGGCCCGAAGACCGCAGTCCGCGGCAACCAGATCGCCGCGGTCGGCATGCTCATCGCCGTCGTTGCAACTCTGATCTCCATTCGTGATGCGGAAATGGGGAACTGGATCCTCATCGCTGCCGGCCTTGTCATCGGTGTCGTGCTCGGCGTCCCGCCGGCGCTGCGCACGAAGATGACGGCCATGCCGCAGTTGGTGGCACTGTTCAACGGTGTCGGCGGCGGCACGGTCGCGTTGATCGCGTACGCGGAATTCCTGGACTCGGACGGGTTCACCGCTTTCCAGCACGGCGAGTCGCCGACGGTGCACATCGTCATCGCTTCGCTTTTTGCCGCGGTGATCGGATCGATCTCCTTCTGGGGCAGCGTGATCGCGTTCCTGAAGCTGCAGGAAACTCTGCCTGGTCGTCCGATCGGAATCGGTAAGCTCCAGCAGCCGCTCAATGCTCTGCTGCTCATTGCCGCCGTCGCGTTCTCGGTAATCATCGGTATCAAGGCGATCTCACCGGAAGGCCCGACCAGCTCACTGTGGATCGTCGGCGTGCTCGTACTCTCGGGCATCCTCGGACTGATGGTCGTGCTGCCCATCGGCGGCGCGGACATGCCCGTCGTCATCTCGCTGCTCAACGCTCTGACCGGTTTGTCAGCTGCTGCTGCAGGTTTGGCGCTCAACAACCAGGCGATGATCGTCGCCGGCATGATCGTGGGTGCTTCGGGCACCATCTTGACCAACCTCATGGCCAAGGCCATGAACCGGTCCATCCCGGCCATCGTGGCCGGCGGCTTCGGTGGCGGCGGCGAAGCGCCGACCTCCGACGGCGTCGTGCGCACGGCAAAGGCGACCTCGGCCGCCGACGCGGCTATCCAGATGGCCTACGCCAACCAGGTCATCGTCGTACCCGGATACGGACTTGCCGTCGCGCAGGCTCAGCACGCGGTCAAGGACATGGCGAAATTGCTCGAGTCGAAGGGCGTCGAGGTCAAGTACGCCATTCACCCGGTCGCCGGCCGTATGCCTGGTCACATGAACGTTCTTCTCGCAGAGGCGGATGTCTCGTACGACGCGATGAAGGAAATGGACGACATCAACGACGAGTTCTCTCGTACCGATGTCACCTTGGTGATCGGCGCGAACGACGTCACCAACCCGGCGGCGCGCAACGATCCGAGCTCACCGATTCACGGAATGCCGATCCTCAACGTCGACCAGTCGAAGTCGGTCATCGTGCTCAAGCGTTCGATGAACTCCGGTTTCGCCGGTATCGAGAACCCGCTCTTCTTCGCCGAGGGCACCTCGATGCTCTTCGGTGATGCCAAGAAGTCGGTCTCCGAAGTAACCGAGGAACTCAAGGCGCTGTAGCGCTCGAGCTCGGAAGGGGCGTCCACTCGTAACCACGAGTGGGCGCCTTTTTCGTGTCCCTGTGTTGCAACGATTCCTGTGCTGAAACGGCTTCTTGTGCTGAAACGACAAAGGCGCCTGGTCCGAGACGAAACTCGGAACAGGCGCCTCTGGCGACGTTTTACGGGACCTCGGGGGTTTCGGGGTCGGAAGAGAAGCCGGAAAGTAGTTCGATCAACTTCTGGATCAGTTCGAGCGGGTTCAGATCTTCGAGGCTCACGGTAAAGACTCCTTCGCTGTGGAACTACTTGATTCGGACATTTCAGAACATACGTCATGCCCCGCCGTCGCGGGAGGGCTTAACGGCGAGAATCTCTGAATCACAAAGATTTAGGACTAAAGTCGGATGCTCCGGTGCCTTGAGAACGCGATTGCTGCCGTATCCGGGCGTAGCGCTTCACGTTTCGCGGCGATGGGCGATCGTGCCATCAAAATGGCTGCAGCACAGGCCCATACCAGAGCGATCAGAACGCCAGCTATCACTCCGAAAAGGCCGCTCATCTCGGCGGCCAGTGCGCTGGCACCGATCGCAGCAACCCCCACGAATCCGAGACCGGCGACTACCGGACGCCACTGCGGGGCAGAGATCAAGATCGCCGAGCAGTACAGCGCGGTCGCCGCTGCCACATGTCCGCTGGGCAACAGGTCCTGGGGCACATCGGGGAGCCAGGAACCGAATGCCGCATTGGTGAGATTGGCGCCCATTCCGAGGAGCAGGATCGCGCCGATGCCGTATGGCAGTCCGCGGATCATCGAGACGACGGCCAGAGCAGTAGTGGCTGCGAGTACAGCGGTGACGTCGAATCGGCCTACCGTCCACTCGGCAAGTGCGCGCACCTGTTCGGGGACGCTCACCCCAGGCGAGGTGGGTCGCACGAAATACAAGACGCCCAGCGCTACGACGGCGATCGCAGCAAGGACGAGGAAGCGAGTGGTTGTGGAGGGAGCGGGGTGCTGGGTGGAGGTCGAGACGGTCACGAGTACCAGCATCCCTGTTGAGTCTGTGCCGATCGTGAGGATCAGCTGTGAGGTCTGTAGGCGGTCGGAGAATCGCGCCGAACGACACCCGCACAAGCCGCTGCGACCAGGACGCATGCAAACGGGATCAACATTGCTGTGGTGAGAGGCACAAGCGTGGTGACCCAGCCGATGGTTGCCGGACCGGCGAGGAATCCGATGTATCCCATGCCGACGACGCGAGACATGTTGGTGCCGGCCGAACCTGAGCCCAGATTTCCCGCCGTGGTGAAGATCTGCGGAATGCATCCCGACAGGCCGGCGCCGAACAGGGCCCAACCGAGCAACGTCAGTGGTAGCCAGCCCGACACCACGACGGTCAGCATTCCGATGGACGAGAGCAACGCACCGTAGCGAACCACTGCCACCGGGCCGACTGCCGCGCTGATCCGATCCGCGGTGAATCGGCCGACGGTCATCATGGCAGAGAATGCACCGAACGACAGTGCAGCAACGGCATTCGAGACACCCAGATCTTCCTTGACCTGCAGTGCGCTCCAGTCGTTTGCCACTCCCTCGGCCAGCATCAGAACAAAGGCGAGGGTTCCGAGGGCAAGTACGCGAGCCGAGAATCTGCCGTGTGTCTTTCCGGTAGTCGACGCGGTTTCGGCATGCACGTCGACGTGAGGGAGCAGGGGTCGCGAGCACAACCAGACCGCGAGCAAGCCGATTGCCGACGCGATGCTGAGCGTGACGTACGGCGGAAGATCCAGTGCGAGAGTGCCGAATCCGATGACGGACCCTAATACGCCGCCGACCGAGAACATGCCGTGAAAGGCCGCCATGATCGGGCGCCGGTACAACTGTTCGGCCTCGACAGCCTGCGAGTTCATCGACACGTCCAACGCGCCGTTCGCGAAGCCGAATACAACAAGTGCAGCGCCCAGTTGCCAGGTGTTCGTGGCAAATCCCGGGCCGAGAGTGGCGAATGCCAGCCCGCTACCCGCCAGGATGACCATGCGCCTGCTGCCGTATCGATCGGCGAGCGGACCGCTCAATTGCATACCGGCAATGGCTCCGACAGCAAGAAGGAGAAGCAGTGAGCCGAGCGTCGAGTGACTGATTCCCACACGGTGTTCGATGGACGGAATGTGGACGACCCACATCGCGAGCAGAAATCCGTTGATGCCGAAGATGCCGAAGATGCCGGCCCGGGCGCGTACCAGGGCGGAGGTGGGGACTACTCGGTCGGTGGGGTTGACGCTCACTCGTTCCTTTTTACAGGTGAGACAGCAACAGGTCCGGGTCCGCGAGCATCTGTGCGACAAATGAGAGGAATCTCGCGGCCTGCTCACCATCGAGTATCCGGTGGTCGAACGTCAACGTCAGTGTCGCGACGCTCCGCGCTTCGATCTTGCGCTCGATTACCCAGGGACGCTCGCTCACTGTGCCCAGGCAAAGGATGACGGCTTCTCCCGGATTGAGGAGCGGAATGCCCCCGTCGACGCCGAAGACTCCGACATTGGTGATCGTGACGGTTCCGCCGGTCAGGTGATGGACGTCGGTCACTCCCGCGCGGGCAGCGACGGTCAGTTCGGTCACCGCGCGTGCAAGTTGGACCAGGCTCAGCGTCTCGGCGCTTTTGATGTTGGGCACGGACAGTCCACGTTCGGAGGCGACGGCGATGCCGAGATTCACGTGATCGTCGATGACGGCGTCGCCGCGGGCCTCGTCCCAATGCGCGTTCACCATCGGGTGCGACGAGATCGCCGTAACCAAGGCCCTGGCCGCGAGAGTCAGCGGAGTGAGAGAAAGTCCGGTGAATGCGTCCGAGGGACGGAGCCTGCCGAGTAGTTCCATCGAAGGCGTGACATCGGCGGTGAGGAAGACGCTGGCCTGAGGGGCACGGGTACTGGCGACCATCGCCGACGCCATCTGTTTCCGCATGCCGGACGAGACCGGCTGTTTCTGTATACCGGATCCGGCCGGCCGCGGAGCTTCATTCGACGCGGCCTTCACGCGAAGCGCGTCTGCGACGTCCGCTGCCGTGACGGCACCGTCGAATCCACTTCCGGTGATTTCGCTCAGATCGATGCCGGCTTCGCGGGCCGCGCGCCGCGCCGAGGGTGTTGCGGGCCGACGCTCGGTACTCGCCGCGGTTTGCGAGTGTGGCGTGATCCTGTTCCGTCGTCGGCTCGGTCTCTCGGCCGCGGGTCCGTATCCGACCAGCACGCTCGGAGATTGTGAATCACTTGGAGACGGTGAATCTGCAGGCTCCTCGATACGGATGATCGGAGTGCCGACCGGGACGGTAGTGCCAGGTTCGACGAGGAGTTCTCTGACAACGCCGACGTAGGGCGACGGCAGTTCGACAAGAGCTTTGGCTGTCTCTACCTGGGCGAGAACTTGATTGAGTTCCACCGTGTCGCCGACGCCGACCGTCCATTCGACCAGATCGGCGGACGTCAGGCCCTCGCCGAGATCCGGCAACCGGAATTCGTGCCCTGTACTCATGCTGCCAGCGTCCGGTCGAGTGCTGCGAGGATCCGGTCGGCGTCCGGAAGGTGAAATCGCTCGAGCTTGACGGGCGGGTAGGGGATGTCGAATCCGGTGACCCGCAGGATCGGTGACTCGAGCTGATAGAAGCAGTGTTCCGCGACGTGTGCTGCGATTTCGGCGCCGACGCCGAGAAACTTCGGCGCCTCGTGGACGACGACCAGCCGTCCTGTCTTGTTCACCGACGCCTCGATCGTGTCGAAGTCGATGGGGGAGAGTGAACGCAGATCCACGACCTCCAGATCGTGGCCTTCTTCTTCGGCGATCCGCGCGGCGTCGAGCGCGGTGGGGACCATGGATCCGTACGCAACTACTGTCGCGTCGTCTCCAGGGCGAGCGACGCGGGCACGGTGGAGCGGAAGCTCGGGCGCGGCATCGGTATTCACGTCGGCGGTATCCCAGTAGCGCCGTTTGGGTTCGAGGAATATCACCGGGTCGTCGGCCGCAATGGATTGGCGGATCATGTGAAAACCGTCGATCGGATTGCTCGGGTACACCACCCGCAGTCCCGCGGTGTGAGCGAAGTACGCTTCCGGCGACTCCGAATGATGTTCCACCGCACCGATTCCGCCGCCACTGGGAATCCGAATCGTCAGTGGCGCAGACGCAGCGCCTCGGGTGCGGTACTGGATCTTGGCCACCTGCGAGACGATCTGATCGAAAGCCGGGTAGACAAACCCGTCGAACTGAATTTCGCAGACAGGCCGATATCCGCGCAAGGCAAGACCGAAAGCTGTTCCCACGATCCCTGATTCGGCGAGGGGCATGTCGATCACCCGAGTGTCGCCGAAGTCCTTCTGCAGGGCGTCGGTAACCCGGAATACACCGCCGAGACGGCCCACGTCCTCTCCCATGATGACAACGCGACGATCGTCTTCGAGTGCGCGTCGAAGGCCGGTGTTGAGCGCGGTCACCAGATTCATGACGGTCATGACGAAGCCCCTTCCATGCTGCGGAGATACGCGCGATGCTCTTCGCGTTCAACGTCGATCAGTGGGTGTGCCTCGGCGTAGACGTGATCGAAGAGCGCTGACGGGGGTGGATCGGCGAGCGCGATGGTTGCGCGTCGCAGTCCAGCTGCGACGTCGTCGGCCGCCGCCGCGATGGTGCTGAGTTCGTTTTCTCCGAGAAGATCTCGACGGCCGAGGAACAGACGCATTCGCTCGAGCGGATCGCGGCTTCTCCACTCCGACATGTCGGTATCGGCGCGGTACCTGCTCGGATCGTCGGACGTCGTGTGCGGGCCCATTCGGCAGGTGATCGCCTCGATGAACGTCGGGCCGCTGCCTTCGCGTGCGCGATTGAGCGCCGAGCGCGTGACTGCGAGAACGGCGAGGACGTCGTTGCCGTCGACGCGGATCGCGGGGATGCCGTAACCGATCGCCCGATGTGAGATGGGCGTGCGTGACTGGAGGGATACCGGTTCACTGATGGCCCACTGGTTGTTCTGGCAGAAGAAGACAACGCCGACACGGAAACTGGCGGCAAATCCCATCGCCTCGGCGATGTCGCCCTGACTTGTGGCGCCGTCGCCGAAGTACGCGATCGTTGCGATCTCGGCGCCGTCCAGGTGTGCGCCGAGTGCGTATCCGGTGGCGTGCAGCCCTTGGGAGCCGACGACGATCGCCGGATTGGTGACGTTGAATTGTTTTGGATCCCAACCGGAATGGGAGATTCCTCGCCACATGGTGGTCAGCAATTCGGGGGGAACTCCCCGGCAGTACGCGACGGCATGTTCGCGGTAGCTGGTGAACGCGAAGTCGTCTGGGGCGAGTGCTCTCGCGGAACCGACCTGGGCGGCTTCTTGGCCGAGCATCGGAGCCCACAAACCTATTTCGCCTTGACGCTGCAGGGCAACAGCTTCGGTGTCGATTCGGCGACTCACGACGAGATCGCGATACAACGACAGCAGTTCGTCAGGCCCGATGTCTGTTATCAGACGGTCGAATTCGGGACGGCACACTCGTGCGCCGTTCGGTTGGATGAGTTGGACCGGATAATCGAGGTTGTCGATCATCTTCGCTCACCTCGGTTTCTGCTCATGCCCGGCGCGCCTCGTGAGTACGCCGCACAATCCCGATGTGTTGTATGCAGTTGTCGCTCTACCATCAGGATCCCCCTGATTGGGAAATCCGCAAGTATTTTCACTGCCGTATCAAGACCTGAACTTCGAACTGGCGAGTAACAAACGTGTCGGTACGGCCAACCGATCGGAATTCAACCGCTAGCATCGGTGCGGTGACTGCAGTCGGTTTGAACGAAGAAGCTGTTTCCGCGTGGATCGCCGAACTGGGGGTCGGCGCCACGACACCACTGACTTTCGAGAGGATCGGTAACGGGCAATCGAACCTGACCTACTCCGTGACGGATGCGGGCGGAGGACGGTGGGTACTGCGCAGACCTCCACTCGGCACGTTGTTGGCGTCCGCGCACGACGTCGTTCGCGAGCACCGCATCCTGTCCTCGCTCCAGGGAACCAAAGTGCCGGTTCCGAAGATCCTCGGCATCACGGAAGATCCGGAGATCACGGACGCTCCGCTGGTCCTCATGAGCTACATCGACGGCGTTGTGATCGACGGCGTTCCAGTGGCTCAGAAGTTGACCGAGGACGAGCGTCGCGCGGTCGGATTGGCGATGCCGAAAACCCTCGCAAGCATTCACGGGGTTGACCTGGAAGAGACCGGCCTCGACGATCTGGCCAGCCGCAAGCCCTTTGCCGAGCGTCAGCTCAAACGGTGGTCGGCGCAGTGGGAGAAGTCGAAGACCCGCGATGTTCCGGACGTCGACAGGTTGGCCGAGATTCTGCACCGAAACATTCCGGAACAGAACGAAGTGACCTTGGTTCACGGCGACTTCCACCTCAACAACGTCATCACCGACCCGGTCGAGGGGCGCATCGTTGCCGTCGTCGACTGGGAGCTGTGCACGTTGGGGGAGCCGCTCGCGGATCTCGGTGCGCTACTCGCGTACTGGCCGGAAGCCGGTGACAAAGTTGCCGGTCCGTTCATGGCGTCCACGCTGGAAGGCTTCCCGAACCGCGACGAGCTGGTCGCTGCCTACGTCGAGGCGACCGGCCGCGACGTGTCAGCGGTCGGATATTGGCACGTACTCGCTCTGTGGAAGCTCTCGATCATCGCCGAGGGCGTGCTGCGACGCATTCTCGACGATCCGCGGAACAAAGCCGAGCACGGCGGCCCGACGGTCGCGCTGATCGACGGAATCGTTGCACGCGCCGTCTTGACGGCAGATCAGCTCGGCCTGAGCTAGTTTTCGGTCAAGGTCCCGGCTGCTGATCTGATCGCAGCCGGGATCTCCACCGGCTTACGGGTGTCGGCATCGACGTAGACGTGCACGAAGCGACCAGTCGCGGCAGGTTCCCAATGGCCGCTTTCGACCTCGTGGAATATCGCCAGCGCGTAGATGATGCTCTTGGTGCCCAGCTTCTCGACGGAGATACCCACCTGCAACTGCTCGGGGAACGACAGTTCGCTCAGGTACCTGCACGACGTCTCGGCGACGACGCCGATGGCAGGCAGATTGCGGATGTCGGTTCCAGTGGAAGACATCAGCCAGGCGTTGACCGCGGTGTCGAAGTACGAGTAGTAGGTCACGTTGTTGACGTGGCCGTAGTGATCGTTGTCGTCCCACCGCGTCGGGACGGGCCAGAGAACGGGAAACTCGCTGATCGACGGGGGCGTCTGCGCTGTGCTCACGGCTTCGACTGTAGTGAGGACTTTCGCGAGAGTGAGGGCAGGGTGGTGCCCTGTAGGACTGCGCGCACGATCAGCCCCACCAACAGTGCCCAGAATGCCGAACCGATTCCCAGGATACTGACCCCGGATGCGGCGATCAGAAACGTGACCACGGCGCCTTCACGTTCACTCGCCTCGCTCAGCGCCGACGTGAGGGCGCCGGCAAGCGTGGCCAGGAGCGCCAGTCCGGCAACAGTTTCCACGACTCCGGCCGGTGCGGCGGCTACCAGAGCCGCCACCGCGGCCGCGCCGGCAGCGAGAACGAGATACGCCCAGCCTGCGGTGAAGGCAGCGATCCATCGACGTTTGGGATCCGGATGTGCGGTGGGGGCGGCGGCCAGGGCTGCGCTGATCGCCGCGAGGTTGATCGCATGGCCACCGGCCGGTGCGCCGACGATGGTGCCGATACCCGTCACGATCATCGACGGTCGCCAGGGAACGGTGTAGCCGAACGAATTCATCACGGCCACACCGGGAATGTTCTGCGAAGCCATCGTGACGATGTAGAGGGGAATCGCAATGCCGATCATTGCCTGCCAGGTCCACGACGGCGCGGTGAGATCGATGCGGGGAATCATGGCGCCGGCGTCGAGCACTCGATCCGACGTGACGAGGCTGATCCCGATCACGACCGCTGCTGTGAGAAACGCGAGCGGAACCGCCCATCGCTTGGAGAAGCGCTGCGCGGCAAGCCAAACCAGGATGACGGGCGCGACCGCCGCCGGTGCGTCCCGGACGGCGATGATCGGCGCCAGGCACAACGGCATCAGAACCCCGGCGAGCATCGCTTGCGCGAGGGGCGTCGGGATTGCCGAGATGATCCTTCCGAGCGTCGGCCACAGTCCGGTCAGCACGATCGCGATTCCGACGACGATGAATGCTCCGACCGCGGCCGGCCACCCACCCTCGACCGCTCCGGCGCCGGCGAGCAGAGCGGCACCGGGCGTCGACCAGGCCAGGGTGATCGGCATCCGATACCGGCGTGAGAGCCAGAGCATTCCCAACGCTTGGGTCACACACAGAACCAGCAGTCCGGACGCCGCCTCGGTTGCGTCCGCACCGACAGCCGCGAGGCCGGTGAGCACCACCGCGAACGAACTGGTGAAGCCGACGAGGGCCGTGACGATGCCTGCGCTCATCGGTTGCGAGTTGCTGCGAACGGCTTCCGGTTCGGTGGTATCTGTGGAGTCCGACATGGTCAGTGATTCTGCCCGACCCGCCCCAGACCCGATTTACCTGTCCGGTCGGATGGGTGAGGTGACCGCTTTGCCGTAGATGAGGTGCGTTTGGGCGTGCCAGACCTCGGGATGTGCGGCGAGGTGGTCGATCAATACTCGCTGTAGATGAGCACTGTCACGGACCGCGACGTGGAGGAAGAAATCCTCAGGCCCCGAGACGTTGAAGAGCGCAAGCGTTTCCGGCAGTGCTAGGGCGTCGGCGGTGAACCGGTCGACGAGGTCGCGGCGGTGTGGTCGCAGTTGAACGGCGATGATCGCCTGCATCGACCGGCCAACGGCTGCCGGATCGACAACCGCGTGGATACCGCTGATCGTTCCGTTGGCACGTAGGCGTCGTACGCGCTCGTGGCACGAGGAAGTCGCCAAGCCGACTCGATCGGCCAACACCTTGTTGGTGATCGACGCGTCGTTCTGCAATTCGGCCAAAATCTTCCAGTCCACCGGATCCAGAGGCTCATTCTTCGTCATCTGCCGAACTATATCCGGAGTCGTTTTGAACTTCCCGGATCCAGTTGCACACTCCTGGCATGAACATGTGTCTCGAATCAGCTCGGGTGTGAGGTATTTCGGATGAGTGTCGGTCAATGGCTCGCTTTCGGTTCCCTGCTATCCATCGTCCTGTTCACGCCGGGACCGGATTTTGTCCTGATCCTGCGTCATTCTCTGGCAGATCGTCGGACCGGCGCGGTGGTGGCCGCCGGTGTGATTTCCGGGCTCTTCGTTCACACCGCTGCCGCGTCACTTGGTCTCTCCGCACTTGTGGCGACACGGCCACAGTTGCTCTCTGCGCTCACATACGCCGGGGCGGCATATCTGACCTGGCTCGGCATCTCCGCGATTCGAAGTGCTTTCAAAGCCCGAGCCTCGGACGAGGGAATTCCGGCAGCGAAAGAACCGATCGCGGTCACCACGGCATTTCGCTACGGCTTCCTCTCGAACCTGCTGAACCCGAAGGCGCTGTTGTTCTTTCTCGGGCTACTCCCGCAATTCATCGAGCCGGGTGAAGGCGCAGGGCTGCGCACGTTGATGTTGGCGGGCGCGACGGTGGTCGCCGCGGCACTGTGGTGGGCGATCGTGGTGGTGTTGGCGGCCGGAGCCGGCAAGAAGCTGCGTCGTCCTGGCGTCGGCAAGCGAATCGACGTGGTGACGGGAGTGTTGTTGGTGGGTCTCGGTGCCTTCTTCGGGGTTGCATGAGTGGTCGTGTCAGGATGGGTTCATGACACTTCCCGTGCTGATCGATGTCGAAGAACTGTCCGCTCTCATCGAGGCCGGCGCTGCGCCGCGATTGCTCGATGTCCGATGGGCGCTGGGTGATTCGAACGGCGAGCAGCATTTTCGCGACGGCCATATTCCCGGCGCGGTCTTCGTGAACCTCGACGAGGAACTTGCCTCGCCGCCGTCGCCGGACAAGGGAAGGCATCCGCTGCCGAGTCTCGAAGACCTGCAGGACGCTGCGCGTCGTTGGGGAATCGACGACGGTGATTCGGTGGTGCTTTACGACGCCACCGGCAACACGGCCGCTGCCCGTGGTTGGTGGCTGCTGCGGTGGGCCGGGCTCTCGGATGTCCGACTGCTCGACGGCGGGCTACAGGCCTGGGAGTCCGCGGGACTGCCGTTGGCGGCCGGTATCGGTGAGTCGGTCACTCCGGGCAGCGTGACTTTCACCGGCGGCAACATGCCGACGGTCGACATCGACGGCGTCGGCGACTGGACGCGTGCGGGCGGTGTGCTTCTCGACGCCCGAGCGGGGGAGCGGTACCGCGGCGAGGTCGAGCCGATGGATCCCGTCGCAGGGCACATCCCCGGTGCGGTGAGCGCGCCGACCGCGGAGAACATCACCGGCGACGGGCGGTTCCTGGATGCGACCCGCCTGCGTGAGCGGTTCGCCGGACTGGGCGCCGGAGACAGTGTCGCGGTGTACTGCGGATCCGGAGTAACTGCAGCGCATGAGATTGCGGCACTCGCGATCGCCGGTTACGACGCGACGCTGTTCCCGGGCTCGTGGTCACAGTGGTCGAACGACAGCACTCGCGCCGTCGACACCGGAGCCTGACTCAGCTCTTGGTGCGATCGATGAATGACGGCACGAGAAACCACAGTGCCGTGAACATGATCGCGGCGCACGCTGCCAAGACCTTCGCAGCAACTCCGCCGACGGCGACCTCGGCGATCAACAGGACCGTGCCGGTCATGGAGGCGGCGAGAAAGGCTATGCCGCACAGGGCGAATCGGTTGGCCACGGGCAATATGTTCTCGCGGTGCCCACGGCGGAAGAGCATGCGATGCCAGACCGCGGGTGCCATCAGGAACCCGAACGAGATGGCAACAAGTATCACCGTCACCAAGTGGATGCCGCGGATGTACGCCGACGCTTCCTCGTAGCGTTCGGTGAATGCCACGGCCAGCAAGAAGGCAAACAGGATCTGCACACCAGAGAGCGCGACGCGCAGTTCTTGCAACAACTCGTTGAAGTTCCGCGCGAGTTGTTGAGGTGGAGTCTCCCCGGTCTCGTTCACGGCGACGTGGTTCCTACGCCCGTGAGTATTCCGACGCTCGCTGGATCTGCTCCGCGCTCGGACGCACGCCGGTGTAGAGCACGAACTGCTCGGCGGCCTGAAGGGCAATGACCGACGCTCCCGTGATCGCCGTCTTGCCGAGTTCGGTCGCCAACGCGATCAGTGGCGTGTTCGCAGGCATCGCGACGACGTCGAAGACGACATCGGCGGCGCGCACTGCTAGTTCGGGGAACGACAATGCATCTGCCTCTGCGCCGCCGGACATACCGATCGGAGTGGCGTTGATCAGTACACGGGGACGAAGCTCACCGAGTTCGGCCTGCCAGTCGAAGCCGTACTGCTTCGCGAGCGACGACCCCACTTGCTGGTTGCGGGCGATCACGGTGACGTCGGTGAATCCGGTGTCGCGCACCGCAGCGACGACTGCTTTTGCCATGCCACCGCTGCCGGCGACAGCGACGGACAGGCTCGTGTCGACGTCGTTGTCACGCAGCAGATCGGCCACCGCCTGATAGTCGGTGTTGTAGGCGTGCAGCACTCCGGACTCGTTGACGATCGTGTTCACGGAGTCGATGGCGCTGGCCGAATCGTGCATGACGTCGATGTGCTCGATGACCTGTTCCTTGAACGGCATCGACACCCCGCAGCCTCGAATCCCGAGTGCTCGGATGCCGCCGATCGCGGCTGGCACGTCTTCGGTGGTGAAGGCTTTGTAGACGAAGTTCAGGCCCAATTCCTCGTAGAGGTAATTGTGAAACCTGGTGCCGATGTTGCTCGGTCGCCCGGAGAGCGACATGCACAGGAGCGTGTCCTTGTTGAGGTCGACGGTCATTGTCCCCACTCTAATCGCGAGTTCGGCGTAGTTCTTGATGGAGGAGTGCACCCATCCGGATGTCCCGCAGCGCCGAATGTCGGGTATCCGATCGAAGCACCACTCGCACCGACAGAGCCGAGACGACATGGTCACACAGAACATCGACGAGCACCCGAGCACCGAATCTCGTCCACCGCGTCGTAGATGGGCTGCTCACGCGATCTCCGGAGTGTTGGCCGCGGCTGTCGTCCTGGGCATCGGTGAACTGGTGGCGCTGCCGATCAACCCGGACGCGTCGCCCTTCTACGCAGTTGGCGCGACCACCGTCGACCGAACCCCGGCGTGGGCTCGCGAGTTCGCGATCGACACCTTCGGCACCAACGACAAGCCGGCGCTGTTCATCGGAATGTCGATATTGATCGTTCTGCTCGGTGCGGTAGCCGGGCTGTTGGAACGGCGACGCCGCCCGATCGGCAGTGTCATCCTCGTTCTTCTGGGCGCGGTTGGTGTGTATGCGGCGATGCAGCGCCCGACTGCCGATGCGATGTACGTGTTCCCGACGCTGGTCGGTGTGGTGGCGGGCGTCGCAACCTTGCGGTTGCTGATCACGCAACTCGAGGTGCCGCTCTCGCCTGGCGTCGCCGACTCGTGGTTGCCTCGTCGTCAGTTTCTTCTGCTGGCAGGTGCGGCGTTGGCAGTGGCTGCGGCAGCGGGTGCCGCCGGGAAGTTCGTGGGGCAGAGAATCGCCGGAGCAGTAGCGAATCGTGAAGACTTTGTCGTGCCCACTGCCGCTGACCCGGCGCCGCCGATTCCGGCGGGTGCGGACATCGCGATTGCGGGTGCGTCGACGTACATCACGCCCAACGACGACTTCTATCGAATCGACACTGCACTCCTCGTTCCGCAATTGACGACGGATTCGTGGGAACTGCGGATTCACGGAATGGTGGACCGCGAGATGACGTTGTCGTTCGACGATCTGGTGGCGCGAACGCCCATCGAACGGGTCATCACGCTGACGTGTGTTTCCAACGAGGTGGGCGGCGTTCTGGCCGGGAACGCGAAGTGGATCGGTTATCCCATGAAGGACCTGCTCGACGAAGTCGGTGTCCATCCCGACGCCGACATGCTCCTGTCGACCAGCGTCGACGGCTTCACAGTCGGCACCCCGGTCGAGATAGTCACCGACGGCCGTGACGCGATTCTCGCCGTGGCGATGAACGGTGAGCCGTTGCCGTTCGAGCACGGCTATCCCGTTCGGCAAGTAGTTCCCGGCCTGTACGGTTTCGTCTCCGCCACCAAGTGGGTGACGGAGTGGGAACTGACGCGTTTCGACAAGGTTGAGGCCTATTGGACCCAGCGCGGTTGGGGTGCGCAGGCACCGATCAAGACGTCCTCGCGTATCGAGGTGCCGGCAGCTTTGGCGCCGATCGAGCCGGGCCAGGTGCTGGTGGCGGGAACGGCCTGGGCGCAGCATCGCGGGATCGAGAAGGTCGAGGTTCGCGTCGACAACGGCGAATGGCAACCGGCGACACTGGCGCAGGAGTACTCGATCGACACCTGGCGTCAATGGTCGTGGATGTGGGATGCAGGCTCAGGTTTGCACACCGTGCAGGTCAGAGCGACGGATTTGGACGGGAACGTTCAGGTGGAAGAGCGCACTCCGCCGATTCCCGGTGGAGCCACTGGATGGCATACGAGGTCGTTCACCGTGAAGTGACAGGTAGATCCGAATGGGATTCGGTATACAGGCGGACGACGCACTGGGCCATCCATCCAGCGATCAGCGTTCGCAGGCCGAAGTCGAAGGTGTCGTCGGTTCGCAGTGGGTTCGCGGCCTCACGCGTGACCTCGCTAGGGTTGGAGGATTGAGTCCACGCGACATCCGGCGTCGAGAGTTTCACGACGGATCCGAGAACCAGACTGTCCAGCGTGGAAATTGCGTGACGCGTATCGGTCGAATCGAAACCCCCGTCCGAAAATGCTTGAACGAGTGCAGTATCAATATCAAAAGTCACCTCGGTGCGGACGCTGCGTGTCATGAGTAGCGGGATGAGGCGCCAATGTTCGACGGCAGCTCGGCGATATGCCCACCCCCACGCGCTGATCCGTTCGCTCCATCCTGCGGGTGGGTGGGGGACAGAGATCGACGACATCACGCGGATGCGCATGAGTTCGACGATCTCGGATCGACCCGAAATATGTGTGTAGAGCGAAGACGGAGTCACGTTCAGTTGCTTGGCAATCCCGGGCATGGTGAAGTCGCCGGTTGCGTCGACAGCATCCAGAGCCGCGTCGGTGATGTTTCGCGTGGACAGTATCGGCTGAGTGGGACGCGGCATCGATTCTCCTGGTGAGGGATTCGTCGGCAATCTCGGACTTGATCGATTGATGACAACTCCTTGATTTCGGGAGCCGGTATGCATCATACTAACCGAACCCTATTCGGTATGTCGGCGGAATCTTCCGGCGATCGGTACACGTCGGAGGAACATTCAATATGTCTGTCGTATGGCTGACCGGTGCAACGATCATCGACGGCACGGGCGCCGACCCGATCGAGAACTGCGCTGTTGCCGTGGAAGATGGCCGCATCAGTGCACTCGGTGGAACGCCGCCTGCGGGGGCGGAGGTGCTGGACTGCACCGGGCTGACAATCACGCCCGGCCTCATCGACGCACACGTTCATCTCGGTGGATCGAGCGATCTCGCACCGAGTCTGCGGCGTCAGATCTCGGTAGCCGAGCTCGCTGCAGACATGTTCGCGACCTGCGCATCGACCCTCGACGGAGGATTCACCACTGTTCGTGACTGCGGCGGAATCGACGGTGGACTCGCCGGAGTTGTCGCCTCGGGCAAGATTCCGGGTCCGCGGATCATTCAGTGCGGCCCGATCCAGTGCCAGACAGGTGGACACGGACACCTGGCGGCCGAGTGGGAGCCGACTTCGGACTGGTCCGATCATGACATCCCCGGATTACGTTGTATGTCTCTGCTTTCCGACGGTCCGCACGAAATGCGAAAGAACGTTCGCGAGACGTTCCGCAGGGGTGCGGACTTCCTCAAACTGTGTGTTACCGGGGGAGTGGTATCGACTCATGACAAGCTCACCGATACCCAGTTCACGGTCGACGAGATCGAAGTTGCCGTCGAGGAAGCCAATGCGCGCGGTACCTATGTCACGGTGCATGCCCACAACAACGAGGGAATCCGAAACGCTGTCACTGCCGGCGCGAAATGCGTCGAGCACGGCTCAGGTATCGACGACGAGACTGCCAAGTTGATGGCCGAGCACGACGTCGCGTTGGTGCCGACGTTGGCTGTGGTGCAGGCACTCTCGGACAGCGCGGCGTCAGCAGGTCTACCCGAATCGATTTCGGCGCGGATCGGCCAGATGATGCAGGGTCAGATCGACGGGCTTCTTGCTGCTCGAAATGCCGGCGTCAGAGTGGGATTGGGATCGGACCTCATCGGTACCGATCAAACGGGCCGGGGAATGGAGCTAGTCCTGCGCGCCAAGGTCGAAACCCCGATGGACGCATTGGTTTCCGCTACCCGGATCAACGCCGACATTCTCGGTATCGCCGACGAGGTCGGCACCATCGAAGTCGGCAAGTTCGCCGACCTCGTTGCGTTCCGCGGCAATCCGTTGACGGATCCGTCCATCTTCGCCGATCGTGAGCGCATCGCACTCGTCATTCAGAGCGGTCGAGTGGTGAAGGACGGCCGGTAGCTCAACAGCGAGTGGCGAGTTCTGTCAACGCCGAGTGATCCGCCCGGCTGACCGGTAAGCCGTAGGAAATCGCGACGGTCAAGTACTTGCCGGCGTAAAAGCATCGGTATGCAGGATCGGGCGGCAACCACTCACTGGGCGTGCTGTCGCCTTTCGACTGGTTGTCGGGGCCGTTGACGGCCAACAGGTTCAGTGACGTGTCGTTCGCGAACCTCATCCGAAGCGCGGGCGTCCAGGAGTTCGCGCCGAAGTCCCAAGCCGCGGCGAGTGGGAAGACGTGGTCGATCTGGACGGACTTGGCCTGGCTGCGTTCGAATTCGATGCGATCACCGGAGTACGGGTCGGTCATCGCGCCCGACAGTACGACGCAGTCACGTGTTCCCGGTTTGAACACCACGTCCGAGAGATCATGGGCCAGAACGTTGTTGCGGGTATCGCACCCGTCGTGGCCACCTGGTGCGTCCTGGTCGTCGGACCAAGCGGGGCCGAAGACGCAAGCCTCGCCGTTACCGCAGCCGCGCTCGTATCCACCCGGATGTGGTCGGTTGTCGACAATCGCGGTCCGGGACAGCAGCGATTCGAGCTCCGATCGTGTCGGGCTGCCCGGGGCCGACTCGAGACGCTCGTCCCCGAACCATCCGCAGGACGCGACGAGACATACGAGCGCGAGCGTCGACAGGATCGCAGATAACCGTGCAACCACCTGTGCCCCCGCCCGTCGTAGACGGTGATTCAACGCCGCCCGTCGTAGAACGTGATTGAACCATCGGGGGCCGACAGAAATCAGCCGAACTCGATCACCACTTTGCCGGCTGAATGGCCGTCTTCGACTGCAGCGAGCGCTTCCCCAGCGCGGGAGAATGGGTAACGGCCGGCCACGGACGGGTCGAGGGTCCCGTCGGCCACGAGCGCCGCGACCTCCGTGAATACTGCTGTAGTTCTTCGGCGTTCGACACCACCGCCGCCGAGTCGGCTCGCCGCCAGAGGATCGGCGATGCTCAGGATCGGCGCGTCCGGTCGGGCGAGCTCAGCGCCGCGAGTGAGAGTGTCCCCGCCGACCAGGTCGAAAACCGCGTCCACTCCGCCTGGGGACAACGCGGACACTTCGCCTGCAAAGGCGTCTCCCGACGCAACCCACCGTGCTCCCGCTCCCTCGATCGCGGTTCGCTTGGACTCACTCGCGACGCCGATGACGTCGATGCCGCGAGACACCGCAAGCGCGGTCGTGCTGCGACCAACGCCGCCGCCGGCACCGAGGAGCAGGAGTGTCGCTCCGGGCTTGAGCCCGAGATCGTGGAGAGCGTCGTAAGCCGTTCCCGCCGCAACCGTCAGCACCGCGGCATCGGCCCAGGACACGGTCGGCGGCTTGTGTGCTGCCGACGAGACGTTGAGCAATGTCGACGCGGCGTAGCCGCCGAAGCCGGTAGCGGTAGCGCCGAACACTTCGTCGCCGACCTCGAACTCGGTGACCCGCGGACCTACTCCGATGACAACACCAGACACTTCGCGGCCCAGAACCGCAGGCAGCGTCACCGGGACAGTATCTTTTCGAGTACCCGCGCGAACTTTCCAGTCAGCTGGGTTGACGCCTGCCGCTCGGACCGACACCAGCAGTTGGCCGGCACCCGGTGGGGGCAGGGTGACGTCGAAGTAGGACTGTGTGTCGGGTCCGCCGTACTCGGTGAAGCCGTATGCCGTCGTCATGACTGCCAGCCTATTGCCCAGCCAGATCGGAAGGACGGTCCGGAAGGGTGGTGTCGAAGAGCGGTGTCGGTGGCACCTGATTGGATGGTCGGATGCTGCATGGACTCTGGTCACCGGGATCGGGGCTCAAACTGTGGGTCGACGGGCACGACGGTGCCGGAACCGACGATCCGCGAGATCCGGTCAGTGCTGTCCTGCATCGTAAGTTCCGTCATCGTGTGAATGTCGCTATGCCGCCCGTGCCTGGCGGGCCTTTGCAGAGTGAGTACGCAGCTGTTGCGTTGGCGCCGCCGGACGCAGTCGCTCTCCTGCTGCGGTTCAAGGCCGACGATCAGCGAATCGCGGGAGACCTGCACTTTCTCGTGCACGTGGCGCGAGGAATCGACCGTTGGGTGCGCGCCGGCCGGGTGGTGCCGGCGCTGACGCGAGCCGAGGGTAGTTGGTGGCCGCGGTGGCAGTTGTCGGTGGGGGAACGCCAGCGCGCCTGGATCGGCGAATTGGTAGTGGCCATGCCGCCGGTGCAGCGGTCAGTCGGCTCGCCGAGGGCGACGATCGAAGACATCACGAACGAACTCACGGACCCGATCGTCCGTCGTGTTCTCGGTGACTCGCATCCGGTGGTGCAGACCCCGCTGTGGCAGGCCGTGTTGTCCGGGGACGCTTTCGACGACGTGTCGGTACGAGCGGCCGAGGGACTCGCCGAATGGGGGTCGACGTTCACCGCCGGAGAGCCGGACCTGGTTCTGCGGCTGATCGAGCCTGAACTCGACGACAATTCCGATCCCGACGACGATGCGCTGTGGCGTCTGCACGTGTGTTTGCGTCCCGAAGGTGAAGCGCCCGAACGTGTTCGACTGCACCGGGCAGATCCCAAACGTATCCAGCTCGGTAGCCGCAAACTCGAAGAGGCGATCAAGGCTTACCCACGTTTTCGCGACGTGCCGCGCGACGAGGACAGTCTCGACCTGTTGCTGCCCACTCCTGTCGTGATGGACCTGGTCGGACACGGCGCGATAGTCCTGCGAGAGCGAGGGATCACGCTGCTGCTTCCGCGTGCCTGGAACGTGGTGTCTCCATCCCTGCGTGTGCGGGTGACCTCGGCGGCGTCTCCGATCGTTGCGGAGAATCGTACGGTCGGTATGGACCAATTGCTGGAATACGATTGGGAATTGGCGCTCGGAGACAAGGTGCTCACCGCCGAGGAAATGACCCGACTGGTCGATGCGAAGTCCGATCTGGTCCAGTTGCGCGGCGAGTGGGTTCAGGCGGACAAAGACGTCCTGGCCCGCGCGGCTCGTTTTGTCAGTCAGCGGCACTCGAGCGGGGACCGAGCGATTGTCGATCTGATCAAGGATTTGATCGCCGACGACCTCAAAGACCTGCCGGTCGAGGAAGTGAAGGCAACCGGATGGGCTTCGGCACTGCTCGACCAGTCGGTAGCTCCGCGGCAGGTCGCGGTACCGTCGACGGTCAACGCGACTTTGCGTCCGTATCAACGACGCGGTCTCGACTGGTTGGCGTACATGAGTGCCCTCGGGCTCGGCGCGGTACTGGCCGACGACATGGGTCTGGGTAAGACGCTGCAACTGTTGGCGTTACTTGCGCACGAGAAGTCCAAGACAGCAACACTTTTGGTGTGCCCGATGTCGGTCGTGGGAAACTGGCAGCGTGAAGCGGCGCGATTTGTGCCGAGCTTGCGCGTCTACGTTCATCACGGTTCGGATCGCGCTACCGGGGCGGAGTTGGAACAGGCAGTTCGTGAGAGTGATCTGGTGATCACCACCTACGCGCTCATGACCCGCGACGTCGCGGCGCTCAAGGATCTCGACTGGCGGCGCGTGGTGCTTGACGAAGCTCAACACATCAAGAACGCCAAGACATCTCAGGCCCGCGCTGCTCGCAGCATTCCTGCGGACCATCGCGTTGCTCTGACCGGAACGCCGGTGGAGAACCGGCTGGACGAGTTGCGGTCCATCCTCGATTTTGCCAATCGCGGGGTACTCGGCTCTGAGCAGATGTTCCGCAAACGGTTTGTCGTGCCGATCGAGCGGGAAAAAGATCAACTTGCCGTCTCGAGACTGCGAGCCGTCACGTCCCCCTTTGTGCTGCGACGGGTCAAGACCGATCCCTCCGTGATCGCGGATCTCCCGGAGAAGTTGGAGATGACGGTTCGAGCGAATCTCAGTGAGGAACAGGCGGCGTTGTACCGCGCCGTGGTGGACGAGATGATGGCGCAGATCAAGGGAACGGAAGGGATGAAGCGCAAAGGCGCCGTCCTGTCTGCGCTGACCAAACTCAAACAGGTGTGCAATCATCCGGCGCACTTCCTGCGCGACGGTTCGCCGGTGATGCGCCGCGGGCAACACCGTTCGGGAAAACTTGGCCTGGTCGAAGATATCGTCGAGTCGGTCACGGCCGACGACGAGAAGGTTCTGTTGTTCACACAGTTTCGTGAGTTCGGGGAATTAGTGGTGCCGTACCTGGCCGACCGGTTCACCACCGAGGTTCCGTTTCTCCACGGCGGCGTGTCCAAGGCCGGGCGCGACGCGATGGTCGAGGCATTCCAAGGCGCAGACGGTCCGCCCATCATGGTGCTCTCGCTCAAGGCCGGCGGCACGGGTCTGAATCTCACAGCGGCCAACCATGTGGTTCACCTCGACAGATGGTGGAACCCGGCGGTAGAGAACCAGGCGACGGACCGTGTCTTCCGCATCGGTCAGAGAAAGAACGTGCAGGTCCGCAAGATGGTGTGCGTCGGAACTTTGGAAGAGCGAATCGACACGATGATCGCGAGTAAAAGTGAACTCGCCGAACTTGCAGTCGGGACCGGTGAGAACTGGGTGACGGAGATGAGCGTCGAGCAATTGGACGAGTTGTTGCGACTCGGCGACGACGCGGTGGGCGAATGAGTCCGCGCGGTAAGGGCCCCGATTTCAGCGAGTACACCGGGCCCCGGCGGCGGGCACCTGCGCCGGTCAAGCCTCGTCCAGCGTTCGGGAGAACGTTCTGGGGCAAGGCTTTTGTCCGCGTCGTCGAAGAGATCGGCGACAAACCTCGTGTCACGCGTGGGCGAACGTATGCGCGTTCGGGTCAGGTTTTGGCGCTCGACATCGAACCGGGAGTGGTGACGGCCGAGGTTCAGGGCAGCCAACTTCAACCTTTCGTTTCCACGCTGTCGATCGACACTCTTGATCAATCGGATATCGACGACATCATCACCAAGATCCGCCGAGTGCCGGGAAGCCTTGCCGCGCTGGTGTCCGGCACTGTCCCGGACATGCTTGCTGCCCAACTGATACCGGACGGCCCGTCGGCTTTCCGTTTCGACTGCACCTGCCCCGATGACGGTTGGCCGTGCAAACACGCTGCGGCCGTGGCGTTCTTGACTGCCGAGCGGATCGACACCGATCCGCTGAGGTTGCTGAGACTTCGCGGGGTCGACCTGGAGCAGTTGATCGGGGGAGTGGAGGACGAGTCGACTGTTCCGGTAGACGTCGAGAATTGGTTCGGAATCGCTGCTGCCCTCCCCGCGCTACCGAAGGTGCAATTTCGACCGGCGATAGACGATCTGGATATCCGCCGTCTGCGTGAGGCGGTGGCGGCACTGGGATTGGACATGGCTCAGCAGAACGTCGCCTTGGACGAAATACGGTCCATCTACCGACGGTTGGACGGTTGAAATCGGACAACTCCGGACTGATGCTAGTTTCCTACCGTGAATTCCAGTATCGTTAATTGGACCGGTCCGGTCGGGACCTGCCCGCGATTTCAGATCGTTATCGTCGGCGAATAGACGACTATTCATTTCTCGGAGGGACAGTCGCTGTGATGCCCGTTCATTTGCGCGACAGCGCAATACCCAAACATGAGCAGTTGCGCACCATTCTCCTGCGCAAGTGCACCCAAGAACTCCAGCCTGGCGACTTGATGACCAGCGAGCGAAACCTGATGCAGGACTACGGCGTCAGTCGGATCACTGTTCGCGAGGCCATCGGCCAGTTGGTCAATGACGGACACCTCGTGCGTGTGCGTGGCAAGGGCACCTTTGTCGCGCACCGCGCTGTCCAGTCCAAGCTGCACCTTGCGTCGTTCACCGAGGAGATGAGGGCCCAGGGGCATCACCCCACCACAGTGGTCCTGGTCAGTGAGCAGGGGCCGGTCCCCGAAAGCACTGCTGCCGCACTGAATATGAGACCGGGTTCCGAGGGGTATCACGTCAAGCGCTTGCGCCTCGCCGACGGCGAGCCGGTGAGTGTGGACGACGGCTGGTTCAATCCGGAACTGTTGCCTGGTCTACTCGACATGGACTTGACGGGTTCGATCTACCGGGCGACCGCTGACAAGTACGACAAGCCGATCGACCGGGCAGAGCAGACTGTCAGTGCAGATGGTGCCAGTACGGAGATCGCGACTCTCCTCGGCACTCGTAAAGGCGCGCCGGTTCTGTACTTCGATCGAGTGTCGTTCAGTGAGATCGCGCCGGTCGAACACACTCGCAGTTGGTACCGATCCGACCGCTACCAGTTGCAGATGGAAGTGCAGGGCCAGGCGCGGCCCAAAACGCGCGGAGACCAATAGCCATCGTTCGAAACGAAAGGGCGAGCACACCTTCCGGTGTGCTCGCCCTTTGCGTTACGCCGACCAGTCGAACAGAGTGTCGCCTGTGGCGACGTCCCCACCGACGGAAGGGGATTCGACGGTGTCCGGTTTGGAATCCATCACGACAACCGGGCAGATCGCCGAGTAGCCGGTCGTGTCGATGTGCGCTGGATCGAAGCTGACAATGGGATCACCCGCATCGACGGTGTCACCCTCGGCGGCGATGAGCGTGAATCCGTCGCCTTCGAGCTTGACCGTGTCGATGCCGATATGGACCAGCACACCGGTGGCCTTCTCGCCGAAGATCACAAACGCGTGGGGGTGAAGTTTCAGGATCTTTCCGCTGATCGGCGCCACGACCGTGAGCGGGCCTTGACCGCGGGCGGGTTCGATCGCGACGCCCGAGCCGACCATCTGCTGAGCGAAAACCGGGTCCGGGACGTCCGCGAGTGCGACGACCCGGCCGGGCAGCGGGGCGAGGACGACCGTCACAGGATGTCCTCGATGTCCTCGGCAAGGGTGTCGGCTTCGGGCCCGACGATGACCTGGACAACCGTTCCGGCTTTGAGCACGCCGTGTGCGCCGGCAGCCTTGAGAGCGGACTCGTTCACCTTCGCTCCGTCCTTGACCTCGGTACGCAGGCGGGTGATGCAAGCCTCGATCTCGACGATGTTCTCTGCGCCGCCGAGGCCCTTGATGATTGCTTCCGCTTTCGACATTTGCTGCTCCTGATTGTCGGGTTGGTCGTGATCGTTGAACGGTCGTACAGGTGGGCTGACTAGTTGCTGGTCAAGGCTATCCCGGTTACGTATGTCACATTTGGGTGTTGACAACTCGCCTCCACCAGGTAAAACTACAACTGGTTATGACCGGACAGTACCCGTTGGAAGTCCGGCTCCACAACAGTTTCGACAAAACGGTTTTGCCCTCACTTCCGAGCATGAACCGTGACCTGCATTTTCACGAAACCTGCACGTGCACGACACCCGAATTTCCAGAACCAGCGGCCGATCGCGACGCGGCCCGGCGAACGAAGAAGGTCCTTGATGACTCTCGAAGACACCCCGAAGAAGGAATCGAAAGTGTTCGCCGGGGTTCAACGCCTCGGCCGAAGCTTGATGCTTCCGATCGCCGTTCTGCCGGCTGCGGGAATCTTGCTCCGCCTAGGCCAGGACGACCTGCTCGGGCGATTCAGTTCGATGCACAGTGCTGCCGCAGTGATCTCTGCGGCAGGACAAGCAGTCTTCACGTGGCTGCCGCTGATCTTCGCCGTCGGTATCGCGATCGGCTGGGCCAAGAAGGCCGACGGCTCGACTGCCTTGGCAGCCGTCGTCGGCTACATGGTGATCGACGGAGTGTTCAAGGCGATGTCGCCCATCGTCCTCGAAGGGAAGACCGACCCGAACGGGGATCAATCACTGATCAACTACGGTGTGCTCGCCGGCATCGTGATGGGCTTGCTGTCGGCGATCTTGTGGCAGCGGTTCTATCGAACGAAGCTTCCCGATTATCTCGGATTCTTCAACGGGCGCAGGCTCGTTCCCATTCTGACAGCGATCACAGGTCTCGTCGTCGGTGTCCTGATGGCATTCGTGTACCCGTTGTTCAACTCCGGATTGAACTGGGTCGGTGAAGCAGTTGCTTCCAATACCGTTGTGGGCGGCGGCATTTACGGCGCAGCGAACCGCCTCCTGATCCCCACCGGCTTGCATCACATCTTGAACTCCGCCGTGTGGTTCCTGATCGGCGACTACCAGGACGCGAGCGGACAGATCGTTCGCGGTGACCTCAACCGGTTCTTCGCCGGCGACCCATCTGCCGGCACGTTCATGACCGGCTTCTTCCCGATCATGATGCTCGCCCTCCCCGCTGCAGCCTTCGCAATCTGGCGCAACGCCAAGCCTTCTCAGAAGAAGCTCGTCGGCGGCATCATGCTCTCCACCGGCCTGACTGCTTTCCTCACCGGTATCACCGAGCCGCTCGAATTCTCCTTCATGTTCGTCGCGTGGCCGCTGTACGTCATCCACTCGCTCCTGACCGGAACGTCGATGGCCTTGGTCAATGCGCTGGGGATTCACGACGGATTCACGTTCTCCGCAGGCTTCTTCGACTACGTGTTGAACTTCGGCAAGGCAACCAACGCATGGATGTTGATCCCGATCGGACTCGGCTACGCCGTGATCTACTACTTCCTTTTCAGCTTCGTCATCAAGAAGTGGAATCTGCGCACGCCGGGACGAGAAGAAGAGGTCGAGGTGGCCGCAGGTGAGCCCGACGCCGCGCTGCTCGAGGCCGAACTGGCACTGGCTGCCGAAGGTGACAGCCGCACCGACGCCCCGCTCGTCGCCGAACTGGAAAACAAGCTCGACAAGGAACTGGGAGGACGCTGACCATGGCGATCGCAACCACGACAATCGGATCCCGAGTCGGGCTCCACGCACGACCCGCAGCGCTCTTCGCGCGCGCCGCGGCCGACCTGCCGGTCGACGTCACCATCTCGCTGGGCGACGGCGAACCCGTCGACGCCTCCAGCATGTTGTCTGTCATGACTCTCGGAGCCGCATTTGGGGATTCGGTGACGTTGCGTGCTGACGGTGACGGCGCCGATGCTGCGGTCGGTTCGCTCGCAGAGCTTCTCGCCTCCGAACTGGACGAAGCCTGATGACGGCGAGTGTGGACAACCGCATCGCGGGTATCGGAGTGAGCGCGGGTTCGGTCTGTGCGCCGTGGTTGCGATTCTCCACGCCTGAGCCGACTTCGGCGTCGGACCCGATCACCGGCAGTCCCGAGGCGGAGCTGATCAGGATCCGTGAGGCACTGGACGCCGTCGCGGAGGAACTGCTCTCGCGTGCAGAGACAGTCGAGGGCGTGTCGGCAGAGATCCTGACGACGTCGGCTGCGATGGCGCGCGATGCGGGCATCGTGAAGGCGGCCGAGGCGAACCTGGAATCGGGGTTGCCGACCGCACACGCCGTCGCAGTTGCCTTCGACGCATTCTGTGAAAAGCTCACGGCGCTCGGTGGGTACATGGCCGAGCGGGCAACGGATTTGCGCGATCTCGGGCAGCGAGCCGTGGCCGTTCTTCGCGGGGAACCGATGCCCGGAATCCCCGCTCCCGGTCATCCGTACATCCTGGTGGCGCGCGACCTCGCTCCGGCAGATACAGCGACGTTGGGCAACAGTGACGTGGTCGGATTGTTGACTGCCGAAGGAGGTCCGACCAGCCACACCGCAATCTTGGCGAAGTCGCTCGGAATCCCGGCCGTGGTCAACTGCTCGGGAACCGATCTGCTCGCGGAGGGAAAACTCCTCATCCTCGACGGCACCACCGGGACGGTCACCATCGATCCCTCGGCAGAAATGCGCGAGCGCGCTGTCCTCGAAGCATCGTTCGTGGCAGAGCAGTCAGCTTCGGCACATGGTCCAGGACGCACGCGTGACGGGTTTGCGGTGAGGTTGTCGGCCAACATCGGAACCCTCGAGGACGCCGCGCGGGCCGGGGCGGCGGATTGTGAGGGCGTCGGACTGTTCCGTACCGAATTCTCGTATCTCGGGCGCCACGACGCACCTTCGGTGGAGGAGCAAGCGCAGACGTATGCGTCGGTGCTCGGGCACTTCGCCGGACAGAAGGTGGTGGTCCGCACTCTCGATTCGGGTTCGGACAAGCCGTTGCCGTTTCTCGATCTCGGGGTCGAGGAGAATCCGGCCCTTGGTGTCCGCGGGCTCCGTGTCGGCACGGTCTATCCCGACACACTCATCAGTCAGCTCGACGCCCTCGCGGCGGCAGGCAACGCGACGGGCGCCGATCTGTGGGTGATGGCGCCGATGGTAGCCACTGCCGACGAGGCGAAAGACTTTGCAGAACTTGCGCGTTCGCGGGGGATCGGCAAGGTCGGAGCAATGATCGAGATTCCAGCTGCAGCGTTGCGAGCGAAGGATATCCTCGAGCACCTCGATTTTGTCAGTATCGGCACCAACGATCTGAGCCAGTACACCTGCGCCGTGGATCGTATGGCCGGAGGCCTGGCGCAACTGCTCGATCCGTGGCAGCCGGCGGTCCTCGATCTGATCGCGATGGTCGGTCAGGCGGGCGCCGACGCCGGGAAACCTGTTGGTGTGTGCGGAGAATCCGCGTCGGACCCGCTGTTGGCTCCGGTTCTGGTCGGTTTGGGCGTGACGAGTCTGTCGATGTCGGTCCCGGCATTGGGTGCAGTTCGCGCGAAACTGGCCTCTCTCGATCTGGCGGTGTGCAAGGACATGGCCGCTGCGGCGCGGGGCGCGCGAAACCCGCTCGAGGGTAGAGCAGCTGTCGCGCGGATTCGCGAGTCAGCATGAGTACATCAGGCTCGGCTGCTGTCGGCGATCGGCTCGTACTGCGGGGAACGGTGATCGGATCTCCGATCGGCAAGATTCACGACGGAGTTGTGGTCGCGGACGGTGAGAAGATCAGCTGGGTCGGCTCGGCTGCGGACTACGTGGCGTCCGCACCGGTCGTCGTCATTCCGGAACGCACCGACACTGTGATCATGCCCGGCCTGATCGATGTCCACAGCCACGGCGCAGCTGGTGCTGGTTTCCCGAACACCGACGCCGATGGTGCGAGCCGCGCTGCGGCGCACCATTGTGAGCACGGCACGACCGGAATGCTGGCCAGCCTGGTCTCTGCACCGCGCGCAGATCTGGTCCGACAAGCAACGATGCTCGCCGATCTGGTCGAACGCGGAGAACTTCTGGGTATCCACCTCGAGGGGCCGTTCATCAACGGCGTTCGCTGCGGTGCCCAGGATCCGGCGGCGATCGTGCCCGGCGATCCGGACCTTCTCGAAGCCGTCTGTGACGCTGCGCGGGGGACCGTGCGGTCCATGACCTTGGCGCCCGAGACCGAGAACTTCGAAGAGTTGCTCGCGATCATGCGTCATCGCAATATCGTGCCGAGTTTCGGTCACACCGATGCGGACGCGGCAACGACATCGGCGCGCATCGATGCTGCGGTGCAAGGGGATTGGGCCGGTCAGATCAGCGCAACCCACCTCTTCAACGGGATGCCGCCCCTGCACCATCGATCTCCGGGTCCCGTCGCGGCGTGCCTGGCGGCTGCCGCGAGAGGCGAGATGGTGGTGGAACTGATCGCAGACGGTGTGCATCTTGCGCCCGAGACCGTGTCGATGGTCTTCGACGCTGTCGGACCGGACCAGATCGCCTTGGTCAGTGATTCGATGGCCGCGGCCGGAATGGACGACGGCGACTACCAACTCGGTGCGCTCGACGTCACGGTTGCCGACGGAGTGGCAAGACTCGCGACCACCGACGGCAGTTCCGGTGCCATCGCCGGAGGGACTGCAAGATTGCTCGACGTGCTTCGCAGCACTGTCCTCGACGGCGGCGTCGCGCTGGAAGACGCTGTCGCAGCGGCAACTCGGAGCCCTGCGCGTCTGCTGGGGCTTGGCGACCTGATCGGATCGCTGGCCGTGGGCTGCCGAGCCGACATCCTTGTCACCGATCGTCACTTGCGCCTGGGGCGTGTACTACTCGGCGGAAAAGCCGCCGGAAAGGAACAATCATGGAAATCGTAATTCAGCCGACACCCGCGGAGGTCGACTCGACCGTCGCGGACATCGTCGAAGGCTACGTCAGAGCCGGGGCGACGACGCTTGGACTTGCAACGGGGTCGTCGCCGATCGGAACCTATCGTGAACTGGCAGCGAGGCATCGCGATGCCGAACTCGACTTCTCGCTGGCTCGGGCGTTTCTGCTCGACGAGTACCTGGGATTGCCGAAACGCCATCCGGAGTCGTACTACTCGGTGATTCGGTCGGAGTTCGTCGATCACGTCAATCTGGATCCGGCGATGGTGTCGAGTCCCAACGGTGAAGCACCGTGCCCGGAGAAAGAGATCGCACGATACGACCAGAGCATCGCGGCGGCCGGGGGAGTGGACGTGCAGTTGCTCGGCATCGGCACCGACGGTCACATCGGCTTCAACGAGCCCGGATCGTCGTTGACCTCGAGAACTCGCGTGAAGACGCTGACCGAGCAGACCCGGATCGACAACGCACGGTTCTTCGACGGGGTGGACGACGTCCCACACCACGTGCTGACCCAGGGTCTCGGAACCATCAGCGATGCACGGCATCTGGTGATGATCGCGACCGGAGAAGGGAAGGCCGATGCGATCGCCGCTGCCGTCGAAGGTCCGTTGTCTGCGTTCTGCCCGGCTTCGGTGATGCAATTGCATCGCCATGTCACCGTCGTGATCGACGAAGCTGCTGCCAGTTCGCTCAAACTTGCCGACTACTACCGGTATGCGCTCGAACACAAGCCGTCGTGGCAGTCCTTCTGACATGACGGTTCTGGAGCTGGCTGTGCAGGACGTGCGGGGGGCGAGGATCGCGCGTTCGGTGGGAGCGACTCGAGTCGAGTTGTGTGCGGCACTCGGCCCGACGGGGGGATTGACGCCCAGCATCGGAGTGATCGAGGCTGCGTCGGAAGTGGGGATCGCGGTTCACCCGTTGATCCGTCCGCGCGCCGGAGGTTTCGTGTTCTCACCCGACGAAGTGTGGGTGATGGAGCACGACGTACTTGCTGCCGTGGCCGGAGGAGCTTCCGGCGTCGTGATCGGCGCACTGACAGAAGACAATACGATCGACACCGTCGTGCTGCGTCGCATCATCGGATGCATGGACCGTGCGCGGGTCGAGGTGACGGTACATCGTGCGATGGACGTGGTGGCCGACCGTCTGACCGCGCTGGACGAACTGATCGAGTTGGGCGTGACCCGCGTGCTGACGTCCGGGGGTGCGGATACCTGCAGCGAGGGTCTCGACGAGATCGGTCGAATGGTCGAACATGCCGCAGGCCGGATCCAGATCATGGCCGGTGGCGGAATAACCGTCGACGACATCCCGGCAATCGCCGCCGTCGGCGTCGATGCGGTGCATCTCTCGGCACGCAAGGTTGTCGCGGTGTCCGGTGGCCCGGGTGGGGGATCGGACGGATACGACGTCACCGATGCAGTAGTCGCGCAGGAAGCGGCAGCCGCGCTCCGCGCTGTGCGCCTTTATTAACCCCCCGCGGTTAATAAAGGCGCACAGCCCTTGGGCTCTAGACATACATGGACATCCAACTATAGGATGGTAGACATATTCACTGCTGCCTCCTGGGCGGTCCATACGAGCAAGGAACGGGTTAGCACAATGGTTGAAAATGCGACGGTTCACGAGTTGACGCACTTCGTCGGTGGCAAGCGTGTTCCCGGGACATCTGATCGATTTGCGGACGTGTTCGATCCCAACACCGGCAAGGTGCAGGCCCGCGTCCCCCTCGCGAGCAAGGCCGAGACCGAAGCCATCATCGCCAATGCCGAAGAGGCGCAGCAGGTGTGGGCAGCATACAACCCGCAGAAGCGCGCCCGCGTGCTGATGAAGTTCCTGCAGCTCGCTCAGGCCGAGATGGATTCTCTGGCCCGCCTCCTCTCGTCCGAGCACGGCAAGACCGTCGCCGACGCCAAGGGTGACATCCAGCGTGGCCTCGAGGTCATCGAGTTCGCCGTCGGCGCTCCGCACCTGCTCAAGGGTGAATTCACCGAGAGTGCCGGCACCGGCATCGACGTGTACTCCATGCGTCAGCCGCTCGGCGTCGTCGCAGGCATCACGCCCTTCAACTTCCCCGCGATGATCCCGCTGTGGAAGGCCGGCCCCGCCCTCGCCGCCGGTAACGCCTTCATCCTCAAGCCCTCCGAGCGTGACCCCTCTGTCCCGCTGCGACTGGCTGAGCTGTTCCTCGAAGCCGGACTGCCTGCGGGTGTGTTCAACGTGGTCAACGGTGACAAGGAAGTTGTCGACGTCCTGCTCACCGACGATCGCATCAAGGCTGTCGGCTTCGTCGGCTCCACGCCGATCGCTCAGTACATCTACGAGACGGCCGCAGCTCACGGCAAGCGCGCACAGTGCTTCGGTGGCGCCAAGAACCACGCCATCGTCATGCCGGACGCCGACCTCGACGAGGTTGCCGACGCCCTGATCGGTGCAGGCTACGGCAGTGCCGGTGAGCGTTGCATGGCCATCTCGGTTGCCGTTCCCGTCGGCGAGGAGACCGCGGACGCTCTTGTCGCGAAGCTGAAGGAGCGCGTCGCGAAGCTCAAGATCGGTCGCAGTGACGACGAAGGCGTCGATTTCGGACCGCTCGTTTGCCAGGATGCCCTCGACCGCGTCAACAACTACGTGCAGATCGGCATCGACGAAGGCGCAACGGCAGTCGTCGACGGCCGCGGCTTCACCCTCGAAGGCCACGAAGGTGGATTCTTCGCCGGCGCAACCCTGTTCGACAACGTCACCTCGGACATGCGCATCTACAAGGAAGAGATCTTCGGACCTGTCCTTCAGGTGGTCCGCGCTGCCGATTACGAAGAGGCACTGCGTCTTCCGACCGAACATGAGTACGGCAACGGCGTCTCCATCTTCACCCGCGACGGCGACACCGCGCGTGACTTCACCGCTCGCGTCAACGTCGGCATGGTCGGCGTCAACGTGCCGATCCCGGTCCCGATCGCGTACCACACCTTCGGTGGCTGGAAGCGCTCCGGCTTCGGTGACCTGAACCAGCACGGTCCCGACTCCTTCCGCTTCTACACCAAGACCAAGACGGTGACGCAGCGTTGGCCTTCCGGCAAGAAGGAAGAGACCAATCACTTCGTCATCCCCACGATGAACTGATCGGACTACCTTCCATGTTTACTCTGACCGATGACGAGCGGGCGATTCGTGACACTGCCCGCGACTTCGCGGCCGAGCATCTGGCGCCCAACGCAGTGGAGTGGGATCAGACCAAGCATTTCCCGGTGGACGTCCTCCGTAAGGCGGCGTCCCTGGGAATGGGCGGTATCTACATTCGTGAAGACGTGGGCGGCAGTGAGCTGAGCCGCGTCGACGCTGCTCGGATCTTCGAAGAGCTCGCCAAGGGCGATCCGTCGATCGCCGCGTACATCTCCATCCACAACATGGTCACGTGGATGATCGACCAGTTCGGCGACGACGAACAGCGCCACAAGTGGGTACCCGGACTCTGCTCGATGGATCAGTTGGGCAGTTACTGCCTGACCGAACCCGGTGCAGGTTCCGACGCGGCCGGCTTGAGCACCAAGGCCGTTCGTGACGGCGACGACTACATCCTCAACGGCGTCAAGCAGTTCATCTCCGGCGCAGGCACTTCCGACGTGTACGTCGTGATGGCGCGCACCGGATCTGCCGGTGCCAAAGGGATCTCGGCGTTCATCGTGCCCAAGGATTCGCCCGGACTGTCGTTCGGTGCCAACGAGGTCAAGATGGGCTGGAACGCGCAGCCCACCCGTCAGGTGATCTTCGAAGACGTGCGAGTTCCTGCCGCCAACATGCTCGGTGAAGAGGGCAGCGGCTTCCGCATCGCCATGAAGGGTCTCAACGGCGGCCGGCTGAACATCGCCGCCTGCTCGGTCGGTGGGGCCCAGGCGGCGCTGGAGAAGGCAGTCGCATATCTGGTGGACCGCAAAGCTTTCGGTTCGGCACTGATCGAGTCGCAGGCCCTGCAGTTCCAGCTCGCCGACATGCGTACCGAACTCGAAGCGGCCAGGACGTTGCTGTGGCGCGCCGCTGCCGCACTCGAAGACGGAGCGTCCGACGTCGTGGAGTTGTGTGCGATGGCCAAGCGCTTTGCCACCGACACCGGGTTCGACGTAGCCAACAAGGCTCTCCAGCTTCACGGCGGGTACGGCTATCTTGCTGAGTACGGGATCGAGAAGATCGTCCGCGATCTTCGGGTTCATCAGATCCTCGAAGGCAGCAACGAGATCATGAGGGTGGTCATCGCGCGAAGCGTGGTCGCATCAGGTCAGGGAAAGCAAGGAGCAGCATGAGCGACGAGCTCGAGGTATTGATCGAAAAGCGTGACGGACTGGGGCTCATCACCCTCAACCGGCCCAAGGCGATCAACGCCCTCAACCACTCGATGGTCAAGGCGATGGCCAAGGCACTCGCGGAATGGAAGTCCGACGACGACGTCAAGGCGGTCGTACTCACGGGCGCCGGCGAGCGTGGTCTGTGCGCCGGCGGCGACATCGTCTCGATCTACCACGACGCCAAGGACGGCAAGACCGGTTCGCTCGATTTCTGGCGTGAGGAGTACATCCTCAATTCCGAGATCGCGAACTACCCGAAGCCGTACGTCGCAATCATGGACGGGATCGTCATGGGCGGCGGCGTCGGAGTGTCCGCACACGGCGACATTCGCATCGTGACCGAGCGCTCGATGATCGGAATGCCCGAGACCGGAATCGGTTTCATCCCTGACGTGGGCGGAACTTACCTGCTCTCGCGTGCTCCCGGTGAACTCGGAACGCACATCGCGCTCACCACGGCGCGACTGAGCGCCGGCGATGCCATCGCAGCAGGCTTCGCGGATCACTTCATCCCGTCGGAGAACATCGAGACGTTCATCGCCGCACTCGCGTCGTCTTCGGTTGCCGACGCCGTGGCGCAGTACGCGGAGCCGGCTCCGGTGTCGGAACTGTTGGCCCAGCAGAGCTGGATCGACGCCGCGTACTCTGCCGACGACGTCTCCACCATCGTCGAGCGTCTTCGAGCGAGTGGAATCCCCGAGGCGGAGAAGGCAGCGGAGCAGATTCTCGGCAAGTCCCCGATTGCACTGTCGGTGACCCTGCGATCCCTGCGACATGCCAAGGAAGCAGCAAGCTTGGAAGAAGTCCTCAACGAGGAGTTCCGGGTCTCGACGGCAGCGCTCGCCTCACACGACCTGGTCGAGGGTATTCGCGCCCAGGTAGTCGAGAAGGACCGAAACCCGAAGTGGTTGCCGGCAACCCTCGAAGATGTCACGGCTGAATCCGTCGATGCCTACTTCGCCCCGCTGGGCGACAACGAGCTCGGACTCACCCCTCAACCGCAAGGCAACTGATCACCGCCGAAGGAGCATCACTAATGAGCACCATTGGATTTATCGGACTCGGTCACATGGGTGGCCCGATGGCGGCCAATCTCGTCAAGGCCGGACACAAGGTCGTCGGTTTCGATCTGGCACCCGCGGCGCTGGAGCAGGCAGTCAAAGACGGTGCATCGGTAGCGGATTCGGCGGTCGATGCCGTTCGCGGTGCCGACGTCGTGATCACGATGCTGCCGAGCGGTAAGCATGTTCTGGGTCTGTACGAAGAGCTGCTGCCGGTGGCAACACCGGGCACGCTGTTCATCGACTGTTCCACCATCGACGTCGCCGACGCCCGCGAGGCACACGACAAGGCCGAAGCGGCCGGTCACCGCAGCGTCGACGCACCGGTCTCCGGTGGAGTCGTCGGGGCTACCGCAGGCACGCTGGCATTCATGGTCGGCGGTTCCGAGGCTGACTTCCAGGCCGCGTCACCGTTGCTGGACGTGATGGGCCGCAAGGTCGTTCACTGCGGCGACGCCGGTGTCGGCCAGGCTGCCAAGATCTGCAACAACATGATCCTCGGCATTTCGATGATCGCGATCAGCGAGGCATTCGTGCTGGGCGAGAAGCTCGGCCTGAGCAACCAGGCGCTCTTCGACGTGGCGTCCAACGCCTCGGGGCAGTGCTGGGCACTGACCACCAACTGCCCGGTACCGGGACCGGTGCCCACCAGCCCGGCCAACAACGACTACCAGCCCGGCTTTGCTGTCGCGCTGATGGACAAGGACCTCGGTCTGGCTGCAAATGCGCTGCGCAACAACGGCGTCGATGCGGAGATCGGGCTCAAGGCCGCGGAACTCTACAGTCGCTTCCACGCCGCGGGCGGTGGCGGTCAGGACTTCTCTGCCATCATCAACGACATCCGTGACCGTTCGACCGAAGGACAGTAGTGACCGACTTCAACACCATCATCCTCGAGCGTAAGGGTCGCGTCGGCGTCATCACGCTCAACCGCCCGAAGGCTCTCAACGCCCTGAACTCCGAGCTGATGAACGAGGTCGTCGCCGCGGTTGCCGACCTCGAAGCGGACAACGGCATCGGAGCCATCCTGATCACCGGTTCCGAGCGCGCCTTCGCCGCCGGCGCCGACATCAAGGAAATGCAGTCCAAGACGTACATGGACGCATACGTCGAAGATTTCTTCACCCCGTGGGATCGCGTCGCAGCCGCTCGTAAGCCGCTGATCGCCGCCGTCTCCGGGTACGCGCTCGGTGGTGGCTGCGAACTGGCGATGCTCTGCGATTTCATCATCGCTTCGGATACCGCGAAGTTCGGCCAGCCCGAGATCAAGCTCGGTGTCATTCCGGGTATCGGTGGCTCACAGCGCCTTACGCGCGCCGTGGGTAAGGCCAAGGCCATGGAGCTGTGCCTGACCGGCCGCAACATGGACGCAGAAGAGGCCGAGCGCGCAGGCCTGGTTGCCCGGATCGTTCCGGCCGCCGAGTTGCTCGACGACGCATTGAAGACCGCAACCACCATCGCCGAGATGTCGCTGCCGATTGCGATGATGGCCAAGGAAGCGGTCAACCGTTCCTTCGAGACCACACTTGCCGAGGGCGTCCGCTTCGAGCGTCGGGTGTTCCACTCGACCTTCGCGACGGAGGATCAGAAGGAAGGCATGACCGCGTTCGTGGAGAAGCGGTCCGCCGAGTTCAAGCACCGCTGAAATTCGTTAGCGCTGAACTTTCGAACAGCTGAAACTGCCCTCACACTCGTCGAGAGTGTGAGGGCAGTTTCTTTGTGTGTACGGGTCGTCGGTTCACCACTTGGTGGGCGCGCCGCCGGTGTCGAAGTCGCCCGCAGTCTTGCGAAGTTCAGTGAGGATCGTCACCAATTGCTCGAGCTTGTCCTGCTGGAGTCCGGGGTGTGCGAACACTTTGCTGTTGAGCATTTCAGTGGCTTCGAGGGCCAGCGCGCGACCCGCGTCGGAGATCTCGATGAGCGTCGCACGTCGATCGCTGGGATGCGGAACCCGTCTGACCAGCTCCGCTTTCTCCAAACGGTCGACGGCATTGGTGACGCTGGTGGGGTGAACCTGGAGTCGGGCACTTGCCTTGGCCATCGGGAGGGCGCCCGACCTGGTGAAGGTGAGAAGCGTCAGCAGTTCGTAGCGGGCGAAGGTCAGCCCGAGAGGCTTGAGTACCTCTTCGACCCGCGCCATCATGATCTGTTGCGCACGCATCACCGACGTGACCGCAGCCATACCGTCGGCGACATCGCTCCAACCGTGCTTCGTCCACTGACGATGCGCCTCTTCGATGGGGTCGAGGGGGAGCGGCGCGGGGGGAGACATAAGTTCGATCATCCCATGCTGGCAAGCGGTCGGGTGCCTTGTCTGATTGTGTGTCGCAGCCGCTTACGTCTGTAGAGTCCCACGGGTGATTTCAATCCTCGTAGCGGGTGGCGTCTCGTTGTTCGTCGCGCTCTTCCTGACTCCGTTTCTCATTCGTGTGCTTTCGCGGCAGGGGCTCGGGCACGAGATTCGGATCGAGGGTCCGCAGAGTCATCAGGGCAAGCGTGGCACCCCGTCGATGGGCGGCATCGCGATCATCGCCGGCATGTGGGCGGGCTACCTGGCGGCACACATCATCGGTTTCGGCTCGCGGCTACCGCGGCTGTCTGCATCCGGTTGGTTGGTTCTCGCGCTGGCGACGTCACTGGGAATTGTCGGCTTCCTCGACGACTTCATCAAGATCCGCAAGAAGCGCAATCTCGGGCTCAACAAGACGGCGAAGACCGTCGGTCAGCTCGCGAGCGCCATCATCTTCGGCATTCTCTTCCTGCAGTTCTCCAACAACAACGGAGTCACCCCCGGAAGCCAGTACCTGTCCCATGTGCGAGATATCTCGGTGTTCTCCATGGGTGCCATCGGCTTTGTGGTCTTCTTCTGCATTCTGGTGTTCGCCTGGTCCAACGCCGTCAATTTCACCGACGGTCTCGATGGTCTCGCGGCCGGTTCGATGGGCATGATCCTGGGGACCTACGTCGTCATCGCCGGTTGGCAGTACCGGAACTCGTGTGTCCTCGAGCCTGCCGCCGGTTGCTACGACGTTCGTGACCCCCTGGATCTCGCTATCGTCGCTGCCGCGGCAGGCGGGGCGTGCCTCGGCTTCCTCTGGTGGAATGCCGCCCCGGCTCAGATCTTCATGGGTGACACCGGCTCCTTGGCGCTGGGCGGCCTGGTGGTCGGCCTGTCCGTCACGACGCACACCGAGTTGCTAATGGTCATCATCGGCGCCCTGTTCGTGGCTGAGATCCTGTCGGTGATCATCCAGGTTCTGGTCTTCCGATCGTCCGGCCGACGCGTATTCAAGATGGCCCCGATCCATCATCACTTCGAGTTACTCGGTTGGCCGGAAACCGTCGTGATCGCAAGATTCTGGATCTTCGTCGCGATCTCGTGCGTCCTGGGACTTGCCACCTTCTACAGCGAGTGGTTCTCCGCTGCCGGTTAGACCGATTCACTCTTTCGGGTCGTATCACTCTTTCGGGTCGTAGCCAGAAGAGCGACCAGACCGAGCGACACACACGCCGTCATCGTGACGGCCAGGGCTGTGCTCGTGTTTCCCAGCAGGCCGACGGCCGGCGCGATGGCCGCACCGACGCCGAACTGGAATGCACCGAGCATTGCCGCGGCAGTACCGGCCGCTTCGCCGTGACGAGCGAGCGCCAGTGCCGGGGCGTTGGGAAGAACGAACCCGATGGCACCGGCCATGACCCACAGTGCGATCACGAATCCGGTTAGCCCGCCCAGTTCCAGGACCGCGACGGCAATGACGACGGCCCCGGAGACAACGGCAGCCACGAGGGCCCACTTGGTGATCTGCTGGGGAGTCCAGCGATCGAGCAGTCGGACGTTGACCTGCGAAGCACCGATCAACGCAATCGCGCCCGCACTGAAGAGCAGTGCGAACTCCTGCTGATTGAGGCCGTACTGATCTTGATAGACAAACGACGCGCCTGAGACATACGCGAACAACGACGCCATACCGACGCTGGAGACGAGCGTCAGGACCATGAACGTGCGGTCGCGGAGCAGCGAACCGTAGGTGCGGAGAACCGACTTCAATCCGCTCGGGCGACGCTTTTCCTTCGGCAGTGTTTCGGACAGTCCGAAAGCACCGATCATCGCTGTGCCGACGCCGATCAGTGCCAGGACGACGAAGATCCCGCGCCAGTCGAGGGCGACGAGGAGGGCGCCACCGATGCTGGGCGCCAGAATCGGCGCAACGCCGAGCACGAGCATCAGCCGGCTCATCACGACGGCAACGGTGTTACCGCTGTAGAGGTCGCGGACGATCGCCATGGTGACCACTGCCGCGGCCGCCGCGCCCATGCCCTGGAAAACCCGCAGGATGCCGAGGACCGCGATGCTCGGTGCGAAGACCGCCAGCAGCGAAGCCAGGATGTGCACACCGATCCCGGCGAGCAGCGGCTTCTTGCGGCCGAGAGTGTCCGAGAGCGGCCCGACCAACAGCTGTCCGAGTGCGAGGCCGATGAGAGTTCCGGTGATCGTCAGCTGAACCGTTGACGACGAGACCCCGAGATCGGCGGCGATATCCGGCAGCGCGGGCAGGTACATGTCGATGGTGAAGGGCCCGAGCGCAGTCATGGAACCGAGGGCAAGAATCTTCCCGACGCTGGGCTTACGGTCGACACTGCTCATTTCCAGCGGGGCTGCCTCCAAGGGCGGAGCTGCCTTCACGGGCGGGGCAACGGCGGTGTTCTCGGCACTCATGAAACCTTCTGGGTTGTCTGGGTCTGGCGAACTGCTCGGTCGTTCGGGCGAAATTCGTATGATCTGCGCCCGCCGAGGGAGTCAGCATCGAGACTGACCGATTTGTTCCCGAAGGGCTCGCAGTTTTCCCAGAGACTGGAACGGCGGGTGGGATCGCACTCGAATCATGCTGAGCGGAACTGTGGTTCGACGCCGTGACTCAGGGCAGAGTTACTCACTGACGCGGGTGTGGCTGAGTGGCTAGGCACCGGCCTGCAAAGCCGTTCACACGGGTTCGAGTCCCGTCATCCGCTCGTGTCGGAGACCGGCAGGCCTACCGCCTGCCGGTCTTCCTTGTGAGGTCCCGGTTCACGGGGTCGGCTGCGATAGTCTGGGCTGCCGGAGCGAGCGGACCATATGAGTGAGGCACTGAATTGATTTCGGGACAGGACCTGCGATCACGGCGCTTGGACGTGGGGATCAGTCAGTTCCAGTTCGCCCGTCAAGCGGGAGTCTCGTCAGCCGTCGTCTCCGCGTGGGAACTCGACAAGGCGTATCCGAAGCCACCGGCGGAACGAGCAGTTCTCACGGCCCTCTCCGCGCTGGAAGCGGCCAAGCGTGAGGGTACGTACGCGGCCCCCCGGAAGCGATCGAGCGGCAGTACCCGTGCGCGTCGAGTGACACCGGTCAACGACCCCGCCTCGGTGGCCAGGCGTGCCGTCGCGGGGGCAGGAAGCGGCGGCCCCACCGTATTGACAGCGTTCTCGGGTTGTGGCGGTATGGCCGAAGGCTTTCGGATGGCGGGGTTTTCGGTGGAGGGATACATCGAAGTCGTGCCGGAGGCGCGTGCGACCTTCGATCGGAACTTCCCCGGCGCGAGGTGCCTCGGCGAGGACATTCGGGCGATCGACGAAGCCCGGGTGAAAGATCTTCTGGCACAAGTGGACATCGATGTGTTGGCTGGGGGACCGCCGTGTCAGGGGTTCAGCCTCGCCGGCCGGCGAGACCGCGACGATCCGCGCAACCATCTCTTCCGGAACCTGCTGCAGCTCGCCGAATTGGTGAAGCCGAAGGTCTTGGTGATGGAAAACGTGCGACTGCTGCTCAGCATGAAGGACCCGGACGGTGGGATGGTCGTCGACCGGATTCTCGGCGAGATGGCTGCATGCGGTTACGACGCGTCGGTCAACACGGTCAATGCGCAGGATTACGGCGTCCCGCAGTTCCGGGAACGAGTGTTCATCGTGGCGACCCGCCGCGACAGTAGTATCGGGCCGCTGCGTTTTCCGCCGAAGACTCACGGCGTGAATGGTGTTGCGCCGCTGAGGACTTTTCGCGATGCCACCGTCGACCTGGCCCCGCTGGAATCCGGGCAGGCTTGCGAGACGGACCCGCTGCACTGGGCCGTCGAGCATCCCGAGCACGTCTTGCGGTGGCTGCGTGATGTACCAGAAGGAATGTCGGCGCACGACAACGAAGATCCGGCCATGCGACCGTCGTCCGGGTACAACACGACGTACAAGCGCCTCCGGTGGGACGAGCCGGCGTCCACGGTCGGAACCACTTTCGGGATGATCTCGGCTTCACGCAACGTGCATCCGAAACACACGCGATCGTTGACCGTTCGAGAAGCTGCTCGCCTCCAGACCTTTCCCGACGACTACGTCTTCGAGGGTAAGTGGGGAGCGGTGCGCACGATGATCGGCAATGCGGTGCCGCCGCAGCTGGCGTCGGTACTGGCAGGAGAGATCAAGAAGGCACTCGGCTGAGATAGAGCACCTACGGAAAATGGGGCCGACAATGTCGGCCCCATTTCGAGTTACGCCCTGGCAGGGGTGTGGTGCAAGCGAATCAGCTGAGGTTGAGCTTGGCGATCAACGGCTGGACGACCTTGATGATGTCGATGACGGCGCTGAGGGTGTTGATGGAACCCATGTTTCGGTCCTCCGTGTCGTATGTACAGGTTTGTATGTACAAGGTTGTGTCTGCGTGGTGTTTCTGTACGACCTTGTGTCGCAGACACAAGTTAGCAAACTGGACGCTTGTTTTGGTCGAAATGACCACTTTGCGCTGAAGTTGCTGAAAAGTTCACGGATTGTTCAGGAGCGGAAACAAAAAACAGGCCGGACTCCCCGAAGTCCGGCCTGTCGATGACGCTTTGCGATCAGCTGAATGCCGAAAGTGCGCTGATGAGGCCGATGCCCGCAACTGCGACCTTGAGGACACTCAAGACGTCTTCGAGCTTGACACCCTCGGGCAATACGTTTTCGACAGACTCCATGTTGGATCCTTCATGTGTTGGGGTCGTGGTCCAGCGCCACTGCAAGCAAGATACCCAATCGTGACCACCTGTGAAACCCCGGCGCGAAGATCACAGTTTTGTTGCGCCGGACTCACTGGCTGTCGCAGCCATGGTGGCCGCCACTATTTGTTCCACGCTGATGCCCGCCGCCGGTAGGCAGTGGTAGAAAACTCGTTCGCAGAGGTCGACCATCTCGCCTCGTTCGAGGGTCGGCTCGTCGATCCAGTTGACGACTATTTCCTCCATGAATGCCTGCCACCCGGCGATGGTCGCCTCGACGGTCGCATTCGATTCGATGCCCAGATTTGTGAGCGCGGCGACGATCCATGTGGTGAACGTTCGGCGCATCCCGCGATAGATCGTGCGCATCCGGACGTCGCCACTGCCGGCCATCCGCATCACGGCGAGGTAAATGGTGGGGTGCTCGATAACGGCATCGACGAAAGTTTCGATACCTGAACGCAGCTGGGACGTGATCGGTAGTTCGGGATCCGGTCGCATTCGATCTTCGAGATCGGCCGAGGCAGCCTCGAGGATGGCGTTCTGGAAACCCTTCTTGTTCTTGAAGTAGTGAAACAGCAGTGGCGGCGAGACACCGGCCTCGGCTGCGACGCGATCCATCGACAGTTGGTCGAAAGGCTCGGTCCGCAACATGTGTACTGCTACCTCGAGGATTTGCCTCTGACGGTCTTCGGGGGAGCGGGGGACTGCGGCCATTCCGACATCTTATGTATTGGTTCGGGAGGTTCATTGACTTTTACTCAACGCTGTCTATAACGTGAGGTAACACATACGTGAGGCGAGGAGTCCGACAGTGTCTGCTTTCGACATCGTGGTCAACGACGGGTTGTGGTTCGACGGGACGGGGGCTCCTGGTCTGCGTCGAAATCTCGGAATTCGAGACGGCGTGGTCGCGGAGGTGTCCACGACGCGCCTGGAGATCGGGCCGGACACCGAGGTGATCGACGCGGCCGGCAAGTGGGTTCTCCCGGGCTTTGTCGACGTCCACACGCACTACGACGCCGAAGCCTTGGTCAGTCCAGGCCTTCCGGAATCGGTTCGCCACGGCGTCACTACGGTCGTGCTCGGCAATTGCTCACTGTCGACGGTGTATTCGACCCCGCGTGAAATCGCTGACCTGTTCAGCCGGGTCGAAGCAGTTCCCCACGACGCGGTGCTGCGCATCCTCGAAGCGAACAAGACCTGGACCGGTCCCGCGGCCTACACCGCCGCACTCGAAGCCCTTCCCCTCGGACCCAATGTCGCGGCATTCATCGGCCACTCCGACATCCGCACGCACGTACTCGGATTGGGGCGCGGCACCGACAAGAAGGTCAAGCCGACCCGCTCGGAACTCGGCCGGATGGGCTCGATGCTCGAGGACGCCATCGATGCGGGGATGCTAGGCCTGTCGTCGATGACCAATGCCCTCGACAAGATCGACGGCGACGAATACCGTTCTCGCTCTTTGCCGTCGACGTATGCACGGTGGAAAGAGTTCCGATTCCTCAACCGCATCCTTCGCGATCGCGGAAAGATCTTGCAGAGCGCTCCGACCATCAACCTGCATCCGAACGTCGCGGCGTTCTTCGCCGAAAGCTCCGCCATCGGACGCAAGAAGCCGCTCAAGACGTCGCTGCTCTCCGGTGCGGATTCGAAGGCCTACCCGGTGATCGTGTACTTCATGCTCGCTGCGGCCCCACTGCTCAATCGCTTCGCGAAGACCGATTTCAAGTGGCAGCACCTTCCGGTTCCCTTCACCGTCTACGCGGATGGAATCGACCTGGTCGTGTTCGAGGAGTTCGGTGCCGGCGCCGCCGCTTTGCATCTCAAGGACCAGGTGGAGCGCAACGAACTGCTCCAGGACGAGTCGTACCGTCGCGCATTCCGTAAGGACTACGACAACAAGTTCTCACCCCGCATCTGGCATCGCAATTTCTACGATGCGGTCATCGTGGGATGCCCGGACGAGACGTTGATCGGCAAGAACTTCGGTCAGGTCGGTGACATCCGCGGAGTGCACCCGGTGGACGCGTACCTCGACCTGGTGGTGAAGTACGGGCGAGATCTTCGCTGGCGCACCACCATTGCCAATCACCGGCCCAAGTTCGCGAAGAAACTCGCCGCGAGTTCCGGTGTGCAGATGGGCTTCGGCGATGCCGGCGCACATCTGCGCAACATGGCGTTCTACAACTACCCGGTGCGACTCCTCAAGCGCGTCAAGGACGCTCAGAGTGACCGCAAGCCGTTCCTCACCATCGAGCGCGCAATCCACCGCCTGACCGGTGAACTGGCGGACTGGTACGGCATCGACGCCGGACATCTACGCCAGGGCGACCGCGCGGACTTCGTTGTCATCGATCCAGCCGGGCTCGACGAGTCGGTCGACGGCTTGTTCGAGGCAACCGTTCCCGAGTACGGCGGGATCAGTCGAATGGTCAACCGCAGCGACGATGCGGCCGTCGCGACAGTGATCAACGGCCGACTCGTCTACCGCGAAGGTGAATTCGCCCTGGGATTCGGCATCGAAAAGACAGGCCAGTTCCTGCGCGCAGGTGAAAAGGCTCCGATTACACGGGCCGCGAAGACTAGCGTGGCGCTATGACTACGCCGGCGGATCGCCTCACCTCGTACTCCCGGTCCGGGCTGACCTTCGACGTACGCGACGAAGGACCGGCAGACGGTCCGGTCGTGGTCCTCTTGCACGGATTTCCGCAGGATTCCCGCTCATGGGATCATCTCGCGCCGTTACTGCACGCCCGCGGCTTCCGCACCGTGGCGCCGGACCAGCGAGGGTACTCACCCGGTGCCCGGCCGAAAGCGCGCTGGGCCTACCGCGGGTCCGAACTCGCCGCCGACACTGTCGCGCTGATCGACACACTCGGTGTGGGGAAGGTGCACCTGGTCGGCCACGACTGGGGTGCCGCAGTCGCATGGCAGGTGGCTGCCGAACGGCCGGATTTGCTCGATACCGTTACCACGGTGTCGGTTCCGCACCCGCTGGCCTTCATCAAGGCGATGGTGACCAGCACTCAGGGACTGAAATCGTGGTACATGGGGGCGTTCCAATTGCCCTTCGTTCCTGAGAAGATTCTGGCCTCGACTTCGCTGGGCGAGAAGTTCCTGGTTTCGAGTGGGCAGACGCCGGCGAATGCGCGGCGCGATCTGAACGCCATGCTCGCTCCCGGCAGACTGCGCGGCGGTCTGAACTGGTACCGCGCGATGTGGATGACCAAGCCGAACCCGGCAGCTGCCCGGGTCACCGTGCCGACCCTGCACGTCTGGAGTGACGGCGACGCCGCCATCGGGCCCAAGGGTTCTGCCCTCACTCCCGCGTTTGTCGACGGTCCGTATCGGTTCGAAGTTCTCCGGGGTGTGAGCCACTGGATTCCCGACGAGGCGCCGACGGAGTTGGACCGGTTGCTCGGCGAGCATTTCAGCAGCTGACCGAGTTGCGGACTGAAGCCCCCGCCGTCCGGCGGGGGCTTCAGTCGTCAGCAAGGTCGTCGACCAGCGGTGGTCAGCGAGTTCCGAATCGCTCCTCCACCTGTTCCTTCGTCAGGCCGAACTCCTCGAGCGTGTACTTGTGCGACGGTTTGCGAGCACCCGAGCGGCTTTCCTCGTGCATGGCCTCCATCGACTGCTGGGCGGTAGATGTCAACGGGATGTCGAAGTGCGTGTAGATGTTCTCGACGGTTCCCAGTGGATCGGTGACGAAGTCCTGATAGTCGACGTCGATGAACTGCGCGGGATTGTGGTGTGCGCGTGCACTGTCGAACTGCTCGAGCCCCCTGGCCCACAATTCGAGCTGACTTTCGCCGATCACCTTGTCGGTGAACGTGTTCGACCAACCCTCTGTCGCCTGGGCGGCCAGGCTGCATACCGACGGAATGATCGTCGTAGGGGAGCGGTGAGTCTGGATGACGAGAGCGTCGGGGTACGCCTCCATCAATTCGTCGAGCGCAAACAGGTGGCTCGGGTTCTTGAGGACCCACCGTCGATCCTGATCGGGCAGACCGATCAGCTGCAGGTTCTTCTTGTGTCGTGCATAGGCGTTCGACCACTCCTGGTCCTTCAGCCATGCGGAGTACGTGGGTAGATTCGCCAGGCACTCGTACGACACGGACTTGAACGTCTGACGCAAGAGTTGCCAACATTCTTCGACTTCACTGGCCGACATGTAGTGCACGCCCATGAATTCGGGATGCTCGACGTGGTGTTGACCGAATGTCTCCTCGATCTTGGCGAAGACCGGGTTCGATTCCCACGTATCGCGAGGCGGGCGAGGCTGAGGGAACTCGGTCAGCCACATCTCGAGGCCCTGGTGAGCCGGGTCGACCGTGAGGAGGCGGTGCAAGGCAGTGGTGCCCGTGCGTGGCAATCCGGTGACGAAGATCGGCCGCTCGATCTTGACGTCGGCGTGTTCCGGATGCTCCTTCCACGCCGATTCGCTGAGGAGACGGGCCACCAGGGCGCCGCGAAGGAATACCCGAGAGATCTTGCTGCCGAAGGGCGTCAGATCCTCGTCGCGGTCGTAAGACTCGAGGAGGACCGACAGAGCCTCGGTGTAATCGTCGACGCCGAAGTCCGTCAGGCCGGTCATCCGCGTCGCCGAGGCATGGAGATCCTCGACGGTGCCGACGTGAGTGCGTTCAGTCATGGTGCTCCTAGTGATGGAATTCGCCGCAGTTGACGTCGATGCATTGGCCGGTGATCGCGCTGGCCATCGGGGACGCCAGGAAGATCGCCGCATCGGATACTTCATCCGTCGTCGGCAGGCGCTTGAGGTCGGTGTTCGACGCAGTGTGCTCGTAGATCTGCTCGACGGTCATGCCGAACTTCTCCGCCTGGTGCGCGAAGTATCCCTTGAGGGTGTCGCCCCAGATATAGCCGGGTGCAATCGAATTGACACGAATTCCCTGCGGGCCGAGTTCGGTGGCCAGGGACTGCGACATGGCGAGCAGGGCCGACTTCGCCATCTTGTAGCTGCCGTAACGCTCTTGCGAATGCCGCAACACCATCGAATTGATGTTCACCACGGAGCCGTCCGACTCGGCAAGTGCCGGCGTGAACAGCTGAGTCAGGCGCAACGCACCCAGTACGGTCAGTTCGATGCTGTCGCGGATGTGCTGGTAATCGGTGCGAGCCAACGGTTTCATCGACGGAATCGAGAATGCGTTGTTGATCAGAGTGTCGACTTTGCCGTAGGCGGCAATGGACTCGGCCACCAGATTCTCGGCGGAAGCCTGGTCGGTGATGTCGGTGGCAACGGTGACGGCGCGCCCACCGGCATCGACTATTTCTTTCGCAACGTCGTCGAGTCGCGATTGCGTACGTGCTGCGAGAACAAGACTCGCGCCGGCCGACGCACATCGAAGGGCCAGAGCGCGGCCGAGTGCCGGGCCGACTCCGGAGATGACTACTACACGGTCTTCGAGCAAGGCGGTCATGATTACCCCAGCATTCGGTTGTCGATGGCCGCCTGGCGCTGGGCAATGCGCGCTGCCCAGTCCTCGGCGGTGATGGTGTTGGTGTCGAAATGCGGCAGGTGCTTCGCAATATCTGCGACGGCGACGATTTCGACGGTGGGACCGTCCTGCGGCGTCAGCTCGCGGGACACGCGCTGCCAACGGAACTGCAGAATGCCGCGCGGATGTCCGACGGTTTCGATCCAGTTGGTGACACCGGGGTTCTTCTCGCTGACCACCATTCGGACCATCCCGTCCGGATCGACCTGTGCCTGGCCGTTGTTGAGGGAGGTCTGATGATTGACGTAGTCCAGTGAGATGTACCAGAGGCTCCCCAGTTGGAAGCCCAGATACGGTGCGTCGGAGGCGGGAACGGTGATGATCATCGCCTGCTCGTCGGTGAGTTCGTAATGTCCCACCGACGAGTACTGCGTTGCCAGCCCGCCCGGTGTCAGGCGTGGTTCGGTCATGGTGTTGACCGTGAGCTTGAGGTAGAACCACTCCGGGAACTGGAGCCACGTCTTGACCCGCGTGACCAGTGCCTTCCCAGCCCGGGCGTAACGCTTCTCGGTCTCTTCGGCGGTGAGAGGTGGCGGCGCGATCCCGATCGAATCGGTGCGCTCGATGCGGATCACGCCGCGCTGCTGACTCCAGTCGCTGTAGACCTCGCGAACGACCAGCTGCGAGGATCCGGGGGCCAGGGTGTAGTAGTTGGCTCGGCCGTCGGCGGGGCCAGGGCCGAACCAAGCGACGAAGTTGCCGTCGTCGTCTATCTCCAGCTCGCGGTCGTCGAAGGCGATTTCGCTTCCGGGAACGTTGGAGTTGGTGTAGTTCCCACTCAACACCTGGAAGCTGAGATCGGCTGTGGTGCCGCGCTTTCCGGTGACCTTGTATTCCTTGTCGTCGTTGATGCGGGCGCCGAAGTAGAGGGTGTCCGGGTTGTCGAGCCCCATCTTGGTGAATGGTCCGGTGCCCTGGATGAAACTCGGATGGGTCTTTTCGCTGGCCCAGGCGGCATGCGTCGTCGCGATGATTCCGCCGGCCAGATATTGGTATCCCTCCAGTAGATCCTGTTCGGATCTGATGTGCGGCGCAGTCTCGATCAATTTCTCGGCTTCGGCGATCGCCTCGGCAAACGGGTCCGTCAGCACGCTGGCTCCTCACAGTTCCGACTATGTCGCCGGTCCAGAGCGTCGTGGTACAAATATGTACCTATTTGGTAGATGTTGGGTATTTCGACAATAGAACGCGTTCTAGGGAGTGGTCAATGGGTGGACCGGAGAAGACGCCTGAAGCAGCACGCCCGAGGGGGAGACAATCGCCTCCCACCGAACGGGTGGTTCAGGTGCTCGACTACCTCGTCGGCCGCCCTGATCAGCGGTTCGGGCTGTCGGAACTGGCCCGCGCGCTAGAGATCAGCAAGCCCACCTGCTTGGGAATCCTCACGGCGCTGGCTGATCGTGGATACCTGACTCGGGACGAGGTGTCGAAGACCTATGGGCTCGGTCCGGCCTTGATCGCGGCCGGACGTGCAGCTCAGCGAGGATTTGCCGTCGGACCCATTGCCCGCACCCATCTGGAGAAAGTGAGCACGGAGTTCGGAACGACGTGCACGGCGTCCGGTGTGATCGGTGATCAGATCAGCGTTCTCGAAGTGACCGGACCGATCGGAGCGCGTCGCGCCGCCAAGGTCGGTCAGGTGTACCCGTTCGCACCACCGGTCGGACTGATGTACGTCCTCTGGGGTTCGGATCACGACATGGACAGTTGGCTGGGCAAAGAGCCGAGCCTGCCGGTGCGCTTGGATCGCGAGCGTCTGTGGAACGTGGTCCGCGAGTGTCGCGCTGCGGGGTATCTGGTCGAGAGTCTGGATCCAGTCGGGCAGCGACTGCACACGTTGATGGCGGGCGTTGCGACGCACGATCTTCCGCCGGAGGTGCGTGAACTGCTCGGGGAGATGGTGTCGAGCCTGGGCGAGAGGGTGTACCTCGGGCGCGACATCAGCTCTGACGACGAGCATCCCGTCAGTCTCATCGCGGCCCCGACCTACGACGCCGAAGGGCATCAGGCCCTTGTGCTGACACTTTATGTGGGCGGGGCGATTACGGGCGCCGAGATCGAGCGAAGGGCTGCGGCGCTGGTTGCGGCGGCGGATGCAGTGACGGCGGAAGTTGGTGGCCGGAGTCCGGTTCGCGGTTTGTGACGTCTGATTGCCGGTCATTGACCTTTGGGTAGAACGAGTTCTATTCTGTGATTGCGTTCAATTTAGAACCAGTCCGGTACATAAATGTACCGATGCGGAAATGGTGTTCCGCACGGAGTACGTGATGCTCAGGAGCGAAAGACATGGCAACACTCCAGACCCCGCCCGCCTACGAGTTGTCGCATTTGCGGGCACTCGAAGCGGAGGCGGTCCATATTTTCCGCGAAGTCGCAGCGACTTTCGAAAAGCCGGTCCTCCTGTTCTCCGGAGGTAAGGATTCCGTCGTGATGCTGCACGTAGCGGCCAAGGCATTCTGGCCTGCCCCATTGCCGTTCGCCGTGATGCACGTCGACACCGGTCACAATTTCGACGAGGTGATCGAGTTCCGCGACCGCACGGTCGATCGCTTCAACCTGCGTCTTGTCGTCTCCAGCGTGCAGGACGACATCGACGCCGGACGCGTCATCGAGGATACCGGAGTCGGTTCCAGTCGCAATCGCCTGCAGACGCACGCGTTGCTGCGCGGAATTCGCGACAACAAGTTCGACGCCGTGTTCGGTGGTGCTCGCCGAGACGAGGAGAAGGCGCGCGCCAAAGAGAGGGTGTTCAGCTTCCGGGACGAGTTCGGGCAGTGGGATCCCAAGGTGCAGCGACCTGAACTGTGGAACCTGTACAACGGCAAACACCGTAAGGGTGAACACATTCGGATCTTCCCGCTCTCCAACTGGACAGAGCTCGACATCTGGCAGTACATCGAGAAGGAACGGATCGACCTTCCCGGCATCTACTACGCCCATCGTCGCGAAGTTGTTCCGCGCGACGGAATGTTGTTGGCACGCACCCGCTTCCTCGAGCTTCGCGCCGGCGAGGAGTCCTACGAGGCGTTGGTGCGCTTCCGTACGGTCGGCGACGCAACGTGTACCGGATGCGTCGAATCGTCGGCCGAAACACCGGCCGCTGTCGTGGAAGAAGTTGCGGCGAGCCGTATCACGGAGCGTGGCGCAACCAGAGCTGATGACCGGATTTCCGAAGCTGGCATGGAAGATCGTAAGAAAGAGGGGTACTTCTGATGCCGCAACTGCTGAGAGTCGCTACAGCGGGCAGTGTCGACGACGGAAAATCGACACTCATCGGCCGGTTGCTCTACGACTCCAAGTCGATCTTCGAGGACCAACTCGAGGCCGTGGAGCGAAGCAGTCGAGAACGCGGCGACGAGTACGCCAACCTCGCGCTACTGACCGACGGATTGCGCGCCGAGCGTGAACAGGGCATCACGATCGACGTGGCCCACAGGTATTTCGCGACCCCTCACCGGAAGTTCATCATCGCGGACACACCCGGGCACGAGCAGTACACCCGCAACATGGTGACCGGCGCTTCGACGGCCGACCTTGCCCTGATCCTGGTGGACGCACGCAAGGGTGTGCTCGAACAGACGCGGCGGCACGCTTTCTTGTCGACTCTCCTGGGGATACCCCACCTCGTGCTGTGTGTGAACAAAATGGACCTCGTGGGCTGGTCTCAGGAACGGTTCGAGGAGATCAAGGAAGAATTCCGGCAATTCGCGATCAAACTGGACGTCCACGATCTGACGTTCATTCCGGTGTCGGCGCTGTTGGGGGACAACATCGTTGCCCGGACCGAGAACATGTCCTGGTACGACGGGCCTTCTCTGCTGCACCATCTCGAGCAGGTACACATCGCTTCGGATCGCAACTTGATCGACGCGCGTTTCCCGGTGCAGTACGTGATCCGTCCGCAGAAGCAAACGGATGCCGACCTCCACGATTTCCGGGGATACGCCGGAACGGTTGCCAGTGGCGTCTTCAAGCCCGGCGATGAAATTGTGGCATTACCTTCAGGATTCACCTCGACGGTGAAGGCAGTCCACGGGCCGGGCGGTGACGTGATCGACGAGGCGTTTGCGCCCTCGGCCGTCTGCATCGAGCTGGCCGACGATCTCGACGTCAGCCGCGGGGACCAATTGTGTCGGCTCAACAACCGGCCGCAGGTCGGGCAGGAAATCGATGCGATGGTCTGTTGGTTGACTGAACAGACCACCCTGTCGGAGAACAACCGCTACTCGTTGCTGCACACCACGCGCTCCACGAAAGCGCAGATCGTCAAGCTCGACTATCGCCTGGACGTCAATTCTCTGCACCGCGACGAGAAGGCAGAATCTCTGTCCCTCAACGAGATCGGTCGCATCTCGATCAAAACGCAGCAGCCGTTGATGTTCGATCCCTACCGCCGCAACCGCGTGACAGGCAGCTTCATCCTCGTGGACGAGACCACGGGCAATACCGTCGCGGCCGGAATGATCAACGGTCCGACACTCAAGGAATCGCGCGTCGTCTGGCACAGTTCGGAGGTTTCTCGCGAGGAACGTGCGACTGTCGGCGCCACAGTCTGGCTCACCGGTCTCTCGGCCTCGGGTAAGTCGACGATCGCGGTCGAACTCGAACGCCGCTTGGTGGCCGCTGGTATCCCGGCGTACCGCCTCGACGGCGACAACCTCCGGCACGGATTGAACGCGGATCTGGGATTCAGTGCCGAGGACCGAGCCGAGAACGTCCGCCGAGTCGGCTCGGTGGCGCAGTTGTTCGCTGATTCAGGTGCAGTGGCAGTGGCCTGCCTGATCAGCCCGTACCGCGAAGATCGTGATCGAGTGCGGGCGGCGCACGAGGCCGCCGGGCTGAAGTTCGTCGAGGTTTACGTCGACACCCCGATCGAGCAATGTGAAGCCCGAGACCCCAAGGGTATGTACGCCAAGGCCAGGGCCGGGGAAATCAAGGGTTTCACCGGAGTCGACGATCCGTACGAGGCTCCAGCCAGTGCCGAGCTGGTGATCAGACCCGAAGACGGAACGCCTACCGAACTTGCGCTGCGAATTATGGAAGTGTTGGACCGGTGAGCGAATCCACACACAGCAGAATCGCCGACGAGGCACTCGCGGCGGAATTGGCGCAGGCCGCTGGTGCGATCCTCCTGGGGATCCGAGCCGAGGGCCTGGGTGTCGACGACGGTCGTGAGCTTGGTCGCCGGGGCGACAAGGCCGCCGATTCCTACATCCTCGACCGGTTGGCCGCCGAGCGGCCGGAGGATTCCGTGCTCTCGGAGGAGTCTGCCGATGATCGCAATCGTCTGGACGCATCCCGGGTTTGGATCATCGATCCGCTGGACGGCTCCAAGGAATACGGCTTGCCGGATCACGCGGATTGGGCAGTGCACGTGGCGCTTTGGGAGCGCGGTAGCGGAATTACCGCAGCCGCGGTTGCTCAGCCGGCGCTCGGAGCGGTGTACTCCAGTGGCGACGAGGCCGATTCGGTTCCCGCGAATTCGCCGCTCCGCGTAGTAGTCAGCGGATCGCGACCACCCGCATTCACCGAAGCGGTGGCAGCCGAACTCGGCGCCGACGTGGTGCACATGGGATCGGCCGGCGCCAAGGCGATGGCGGTGGTGCGAGGCGAGGTCGACGCCTACCTGCACGCCGGTGGGCAGTGGGAATGGGATTCGGCTGCACCCGTCGGCGTCGCACAGGCGGCCGGGCTGCATTGCAGCCGCATCGACGGTTCACCGCTGCTCTACAACGAATCTCATCCCTACCTTCCGGATCTCGTGATCTGCCGACCGGAGTTGGCTGAGTCGATCCTGGGTGCAATTGCCAAGCACTCCACGGAGTCTGCGGTCAGTGGGCGCGTCGCCATGGCGCGTGAATACGTGAACGCATTGCTCACTCACGACGCAACGAAGGTCCGATTCGCCGCTGACGCCTGGCGGGTCGAGAACGGTCAGCGAACCGGTGACACCGGCGCTTTCATCAGCAACGAGCTCGAGCAGGGGCAGCAATATCGCGGAATCGTGGCGATACGTGAACTCGCGCTGCGTGAGTGGGGCGAAAGCGTCGTCGCGCGGTATCTGCTCGACCTCGGAACACCTGGCCAGGCACCGGCCGTCACAGTTTTCGTCACCGAGTACTTCGGGATACCGGCAGGCGAGATCGAAAGCATCCTGGCAATCATCGAACCCTACGAAAACGATTCGAAAGAGGCTGGAACACAATGACATCGGATAAGCTGATCACCGATTTCTGTGCGCTGTGGGCGGACGCCGATGTTGCAAAGATCGTCGACTACTTCACCGATGACGTCGTTTATCACAACATTCCGATGGAGCCCGTGGTCGGTCGCGAGGCCGTCCGGGCGTTCATCGAGCAGTTTGTCGGTGCCTTCGGCAACATCGACTTTCAGATCAAGCGTCAGGTCGCGGACGGCAACACCGTCATGAACGAGCGCGTCGACGTCTTCACCATCAACGGCGCCGAGGTAGCGCTCCCGGTCATGGGGGTATTCGAAGTCGAGGACGGAAAGATCAAAGCCTGGCGCGACTATTTCGACATGGCACCGATCAACGCGGCAGCCGGCCAGGCCTGATCGGGGCGCCTATTCCGCGATGACAGCGTGCGGGTAGTCCGCCGAACGGTGCTGGAAACGCGTAATGGCGGGATTCACGATGACGCCGTCACGGATTTCGATGGCGCGGTCGACGGTCTCGTCTGCCTTCCAGGCCGTCTCTCCTGCCATCACAGTGGGCAGGTAGGGAAGAAGTGATTCGCTGATCTCCCACGACGCGGAGTTCCACAGGTACGACGGGCTGTGATCGACGCCGTAGTAAGTGATGTTGTCGCCGACGATGAAGGTCGGATCCGCGAACGAGGTGGGACGAGCCCAGCTGAACCCCATGCCTTCGTCGCACGAGACGTCGACGATGAGGCTTCCCGGTTGGAAGTCCATGAGATCTTCCTCGGTCAGGAACGTCAGCGGGGCATCCGTGTTCTGCAGTACGCAGTTGACGACGATGTCGTGCTCGGCCAGGAAGCCCGGTACCGGCACGCTGTGGTTGTCGAGCATGACGTGGCTGCCGCGGACATCGCCGTTGTTGTTGTCGAACGAGACCATTCGCGCCGAGTGGATGGGGGAGCTGACGGCGGTGACGCCGCGCTGAGTCAGTACGTCCACTTCGTGGATACCGTGCGCCTTGAGTGCAGTGACAGCGCCGCGTGCAGTGGCACCGAAACCGATCACGGCGGCAGTGAGACGGCGGCCGTAGTCTCCGGTGGAACCGATCAACTGCAGGGCGTGCAGTACCGAGCAATAGCCGGCCAACTCGTTGTTCTTGTGGAACACGTGCAGATTGAACGATCCGTCGCTGTGCCAGAAGTTCATCGCTTCGAAGGCGATGAGAGTCAGTTTCTTGTCGATCGCGATCTGTGTCAGCTCGGTGTCCTGGACACAGTGCGGCCAGCCCCAGAGAACCTGACCCGACCGTAGTTCGGCGAGGTCACGCACCAACGGCTTCGGTAGCAGAACCACATCGGTTTCCGCCAAAATCTGCTTGCGCGTGCGGATTCCGGCCACCAGACGCGAGAGGTAGTCGTCGGAGTAGCCGAAGGGGTGGCCGTAACCCTCTTCGAGGTAGATCCGAGAACGTAGTTCGGCATCGATGCGATCGAAATGCGCAGGATGGATCGGCAACCGGCGTTCTGCCGGTTTGCTCGACTGTCCGATGACTCCAAGGGTGCGTGCGTTGTTCAATTGTGTATCTCTCGATAGGAGCAGGTAGAGATGTCAGACAGGCGCCTGAGGGACTAGCAGAAGCCGCAGGAACGCTGGCAGATTGCCTCGGCCAGGATCGCGTGAAGGCGTGCCGGCTGCGCTGCTGTCGATCGCCGACGGCAACAGAAAGGCGCGCCGGTATGTGCTCAGTCTAGTCCGGAACGGTCCTCGCCCGGCGGCCGGGCGAGGTGCGGTGCTGCTCCGACGTAGGGCTACTGCTCGCGCAGGCGTGAATGCAGCACGGCCAGTTGAATTTTGCTGGCATCCGTGTGTACTTGACGACCTTTGTCGGTGACGTCGATGAAGACTCCGCGCCGGTCAGCCTCGCACAGTGCTCGCTGAACCAGTCCGGCCTTCTCGAGGCGGGCGACGCTGCGGGAGAGCGCACTGGGACTCAGGTACATCTCCGAAGCCAGATCCTGCATCCGTGGACGCTCACACGAGGTGTCCATGAGTCGGTCGAGGGCCTCGAAGTCGCTCATACTCAGGCCGTGCGCCGACTGCATCTGGCGATCGAGCTCGCACGCGATGTCGTTGTAGCTGGTCGACAACGAGCGCCAGGTGTTGCGCAATTCCGATTCCGACGTCACGACCGCATTCTAGTTGAAGACTCGATTACGTGCAATTGCATTAAATGCTTGTGCATTAAGTGCAGGTGCATCTATTCTCGCTGACGTGACTTGCACAGACTCGACACTCAAACCATTCGATTCGCCGGAATCCCCGGGTTCTACGGAATCCACGGATCCGGCCACAGGAGAGGGCTGGTCCCTCAAGCTGTGGGGCATCCTCGCGGTGCTCTGCCTCGTGTTGTTCCTCGACGGTCTCGATGTGTCGATGGTGGGCGTCGCTCTACCGTCCATCGGCAATGAACTGGGCCTGTCCACTACTTCGCTGCAGTGGATCATCAACGGCTACGTCCTCGGATTCGGCGGCTTGTTGCTACTCGGTGGACGTACCGCCGATCTTCTCGGGCGCAGGAAGGTCTTCCTGATCGCGCTGACCGTGTTCGCAATCGCTTCGCTGGTCGGTGGCCTTGTCGACAACGGAACACTGCTGATCGCATCACGATTCGTGAAGGGACTGGCGGCGGCCTTCACTGCGCCGACTGCAATGTCCATTCTCACCACGACGTTCAAGGAAGGTCCGGCCCGTAACCGTGCGCTTTCGGTGTTCTCCGTGTTCGGCGCCAGTGGTTACTCGTCGGGCCTGATCCTGGGTGGGCTGTTGACCAGTGCCGGTTGGCGATTCACGTTCCTGATGCCGGTCCCGTTTGCCGTCATCGCGCTGATCGGTGGGTACTTCCTCATTCCGCGGGACCGTCCCGCAGATACCGGGGGACACGACCTCGTCGGCGCCGTCACCCTGGTGACGGGAATGCTTCTCACGGTGTACACGATGGTCTCGGCTCCGACCCGTGGGTGGGCACACCCGATGACGCTGGGTTCGTTCGCCGTCGCAGCCGTGCTTCTGGCGACGTTCTTTTTCGTCGAGAAGAAGGTGGCTCATCCACTTGTGCGACTTGGGCTTCTGCGCGTCGGCACCATCGTTCGTGCGAATCTGGCCATCATCGCGCTCTTCGGTTCCTACCTGAGCTTCCAGTTCATGATGACGATCTTCCTGCAGTCGGCCCTCGGCTGGTCGCCCCTGAAGATGGCGATGGCACTGCTCCCCGCGGGCATCATCGTCGCCTTCGGATCGCCGTTCGTCGGACGGCTGGTCGACTTGTACGGCAGTGCCAAGCTCATCATCGCGGCACTGACCTCGCTCAGCGTCGGGTACCTCTGGTTCCTCTTCGCGGGCAGCGATTCACCGTCGTACGTTGTGGCGATTCTGCCGAGCGTCATCCTGCTCGGACTCGGATTCGCGTTGGGGTACACCTCGATCATGGCCCAGGCCACCTCCGGCGTCGACGATTCGGAGCAGGGTTTGGCGTCCGGGCTGGTGAACACGTCCGCTCAGGTCGGTGCGGCGCTCGTACTCGCTCTCACTACCGCCCTCGTGACCGCCGGATCGCACACCGCATCCGGTGCCGGTACCGCCGGATTCGAACAGTTCCATCCCGGACTGATCCTGGTTACCGGAGTGGCGCTGGTGGGCTTGGCGATCACCGTCTCGCCGCTGGTACGTGGAAGGTCGCTGCGGGGAAGATCCGTGCGTGAAAGGCGCGCTGAGGAAGAAAAGGAATTGGCCGAGGTCAACTGAATACTTGCTTCATCCGCGAATGCGCTCGGCCGCGTAGGAGACAATCCTGCGCGGCCGAGTTGCTGTGTCTGAACTATCGGGCGGCAGATTTCAGGGCTGCGTCGAAACTCGTCGACGTAGCTTGCGAACCGAGAATCAAGGCAAGACGCACCAACATGGCTTCGCGGTCGGACGGATCAGCCTGATCGAGTGCGTTCGACAGTGCCAACCAGACGTGCTCGCGGCGGCCCTCGTCGTCGATCACCGCAGTTGTCGCCGACTGTGCCGTATCGAAGTGCGTCGGCGCAGTGCCGGCGGTGAGGTGCTTGGCCACGTCGTTCAATTGCGTGGGATCGCTGATGCGGCAGAGCGTCAATCCGTCGGGCCGAATCACGAAGATCTCGCCGACACGAGCACCGAGGGCAGATGCGAGATTGCCTTCGGCATCGCGAATCGTGGAGTCGTTAGTTCCCGCGGTGATCACCCGTACGGTTTCCGGTGCAAGGGCCTGAGCGAGAATCTCGGCTTGCGTGTCGAGTTCGGATACCAGCTCAGCTGACAGTCCGAAAGCCAGCAGGCCGAATCCAGTACCGCGCAGACTGTTCAAGGAGGTTTTCGAACCGTCCGCCGAGACCTGGACGACTCTGTCTTCCAGCGGATCCCCGGGTAGTACGCCCTCGGTGCCCGCAGCTGTGGGCCACGTCAGCGGCGAGAGACGGGCGTGCGTTGCACTCGACTGGCGCGGGTTGATGAGGTGCGCGAATTCGCTTCGCTTGGTGGCGAGTTCGAGTACGGCGTCGCGGGTGGTTCGGTAGCCGTGACTGCCGGGCGACATGATGAGCGTCGACTTGCCTGCATTGTCGACGTTCTGCTGCCACGCGCTACGACGTTCCTTCGAATACGCGTCGAGGATGGCGGTATCGGCAGCTCCGTTGATGACGGCCGCCAGTTGCCACACCAGGGTCTCGGCATCTTCCATGCCAGAGTTGAGGCCACGAACACCGAAGATCGGAACGAGATGCGCGGCGTCGCCGGCAAAGAGCACACGGCCGTGAGTGAAATCTTCCAGGGCGAGTGCATGGGCGCGGTAGAAGCCGAACCATTCCAGGGTCCAGGGGATGTCGCTCTCGAGCCATTCGAGGTGACGCGTGATGCGGTCACGGATGCGATCTTCTTGCGTCTCCGCTTCCGGATCGTCCGACGCGTCGAGCTGGTAGTCGATGCGCCAGATGTCCCGTGGTTGGCGGTGCATGATGATCGTGGAGCCCGGGTTGCTGGGTGCGTCGAACCACACCAGACGCTCGGCCGGGAGTTCCGATTCCCAATGAATGTCGGCAATGACGTAGTTGCCCTCGTAGCTGTTGCCCTGCAAGCGGATTCCGCTGAGTTCGCGCATCTTGCTGCGTCCACCGTCGGCAGCCACGACCCACGCCGCACGCAGTTCGCGGGTTCCGAACGCGGTGGAGACGGTCAGTGTCACCTCGTCGTCACCGCCGGAAATGCCGGCGATCGACGACGACCAGTGGAAGTTCACCAGTGGGTGGGCGAGCAACTTGTCGGTCATGATCTGTTCGAACTCGGATTGCGAGACGTTGACCATGGGTCCGCGCGCGTCGTGCTCGGCGGATGCCATCCGGAACTGCAGTACTTCCTGATCGCGGTAGTAACTCCGACCACCCACCCACGGTAGAACGATGTCTTCGAGTTCGGCGCCGAAACCAAGGCGTTCGGCAACTTCGAGGCTGTGCCGTGACACGCAGATCGCGCGACTGCCGAACGAGACCTGATCGGCCGCTTCGAGAATCGTGACGGCAATGCCGCGCTGCGCCAAGCCCATGGCTACGCCCATGCCGACTGGGCCGGCTCCGACGATCACGACGGGAAGTGCGTCGGCCGAATGCGCCAGGGAAGCGAAGTCCTCGGGTGCGTACTTCTTCGGATGAAAGTAGGTCGACATGGTCACGAGGCTTTCTGTGCGGCAGTGTTTTTCGGGATCAGTTGAGGTTCCGGGAGTAGCAGGATGGAAACCAAGCTGATCACGGCAATGATCACGAAGTAGACGGTGATGGCGAACGAGGTGTCGAAGGCGGCGTAGAGCGCGGTGGCGATCATCGGGGCCAGACCGCCGCCGAGGATTGCGCCGATCTGGTAGCCGAGTGACGCTCCGCTGTAGCGGATGTGTGCGGGGAACAATTCGGCGAACAGCGCCGCTTGTGGGCCGGCGCAGCAGCCGAGCGTGAAGCCGAGGGCGATCATCGATACGAGCATCACCGGGACGATCGCCGTGTCGATCAGCGGAAAGAACACCGCTGCCGCCACTACCAGGGTGATCGAACTGCGGATGTAGACGGTTCGGCGTCCGAGAGTGTCCGACTTGTGAGCGCTGAAAGCCATTCCCGCCATCCAGAACGGGCAGGATGCGATGAGGAGGAAGAGCATCGTGGTTTTGCTGAAGCCGAGTTCGGTCTCGCCGTATTTGAGCACGTAAACCATGTACGCGTACGCAATTCCGTTGGTGGCGATGAAGGTTCCACCGGCGAGGAGCACTGTCTTCCAGTGTCTGGTGAGAACCTCGAGAATCGGCATGGACTCCGCCGGTGCTTCGGACTTCGAAGCGGTGAACTCGTCACTTTCCTCGAGGCCGAGACGGATCCACATCGCAACGCCCACAAGAACTGCGCTGAGCAGGAACGGGATTCGCCATCCCCAGGAGTTGAATGCATCGTCGTCCATGAAGGCGGCGAGGGGGAGATAGACGAGATTGGCCACCAGTACGCCTGCGGGAACACCGATTTGTGGTGCGCTGCCGTACAGCCCCTTCTTGCCCTCCGGTGCGTTTTCGGTTGCGACCAGAACTGCGCCGCCCCACTCGCCGCCGACACCGAGTCCCTGAACGAATCGCAAGGTCACCAGGAGTATGGGGGCGAAGACGCCGATGGCGGCGTAGTTGGGTAGCAGGCCGATGGCAACGGTGGCGCAGCCCATCAGCATCAACGAGGTGACCAACATGGATTTGCGTCCGATGCGGTCGCCGAAGTGGCCCATCACGATTCCGCCGATGGGACGCGCGACGAATCCGACGGCGAGGGTGGCGAAGGCGGCCAGGGTGCCGGCCAGATCGGACGTGCCGGGGAAGAACTGCTTGCCGAGCACGAGCGCGGCGGCGGTGCCGTAGATGAAGAAGTCGTACCACTCGATGGCGGTGCCGACAAAGCTGCCGAGGGCGGCCTTGCGCGCCTTGACCGTCGCGGCGGTGCGCGTAGCGGTCGGTGAGGCGATGGAGGTCATGAAGTGCCTTTCGAGATGAATGTGGCTTGAAGAAACAATGACGTGCGCCACAACAATTGAAAAGCGAAAGAATTGGAGGTTCTTGCACGGAAAATGCGTGGAACTAGCTCCGCTGCCTGGTAGTGGGACTATTGGGCAGGTTCCGAGGGTGAAACGAATTCTATGAAAGCGCGTGCCACGCGGCTGAGGCGAGTGTTCTGGTGCCACGCGAGAACTACGTGCACCGACGGCACGACAGGGGAAGCGATGGTCTTGACGACTACCTCGAGCCCCTCGTACGTGACGTCCATCTTGGGGCGCTGGAGTAACAGCGTCCAGCCGAGTCCGCGCCCGACAAATGCCCGCGCCGTCTCGAAGTTCGCGGTTCTGTATGCAACCTTCGGGATGAATCCGCCTGCGCGGCAGACGTCGAGCGCGTGTTTGGTGCTCGGCGGCGCGTCGAGGAGAACCATCGGGTGTTCCGCGAGGTCCGGAAGATGGATCGGTCGCTCGGACCGCGCGAGTGGGTGTTCTGCACCCAGGACGATCAAGGGTTCGCGGATGGCCAACGGAACTGTGCGCAATTGTGGAGACAGGTCCAGGTCGTAAGCGATCGCGAGGTCCAACTCGCCGTTCTCGAGATGTGCCTGGAGCCGATTCTGAGTGTCCTCGCGGAACTCCACCTGCGCGTCGGGATTCTCACGGGTGAACCCGGCGATCATCGACGGCAATACCGTCGGCCCCAGAGCGGGATAGCAACCGATCGCGATGGGCCCCGACACGTTTCCGCCGGTTCCGAGCGCATCGGATTCGAGCTCCCCGGCTTGCTGAAGTAGCGCCCGGGCGCGCACCAGAACGGATTCACCGGTGCGGGTCAGTTGAATGCCGAATGAGCGACGGCGAACGCACAGTTGAACTTTGAGCGCGCGTTCGAGTTCGGTGAGCGACGCGGACAGGGCGGAGGGGGAGAGGTGCAAGCGCTCGGCCGCGCCGCTGATCGTACCGGTCTCGGCTACCGCGACAAACGCAGCCAGCTGACGCATCGTGTACGTGGGAGCAGGATCGATGCGAGGCATGAGATCGACAGTAGTCGGATAGATTGCCCTGATTATTTTGGTGCGGCACCGTGGAGAAGTCGAAGATCAATCGCTGACCTGCGTCTTCGTGGTGCCCCCGGCAGGATTCGAACCTGCGACCTTTCGCTCCGGAGGCGAACGCTCTATCCCCTGAGCTACGGGGGCGCACCGAATACTCGGTGTGCCGATTGGGCTGCGTTAGCGTAGCGCATCACGGGGGGACAAGACCAAACCGGCACCCGTCTCGGCATGGCGTCGTCGCGGGAGGCAGTCGAGGATGCGGCCGGGGACCATGGTCGTCGAATCATCTGTACCGACTGACTCGGATGCTTTTTACGCCTAGGCTCGGCTCTGAGCACAGGCTCGGGCGGACTGCTCGGGCACCCTCGTGAGGTACGGGAGTCGTTGATGACCGATCACCACTATTCCGAAGATCAGCTCGCGCTCGACCTGAAGTGGTGGGCAGCGGCCAACTACCTGACCGTTGCGCAGATCTATCTGAAAGACAACACGCTTCTGCGGGAACCGTTGCGAGCCGAGCACATCAAGCCTCGACTGCTCGGACACTGGGGGACCAGCCCTGGCCTGTCGATGATCTACACGCTCCTCAATCGGCACATCGTCGCCACTGATGCCGACTGGCTGTACGTCACGGGCCCGGGGCACGGCGGCCCGGCGCTGGTCGCGTCGACGTATCTCGAGGGAACGTATTCGGAGATCTATCCGGAAGTCTCGGACGACGCCGAGGGTATCCACCGGATGTGTCGGCGATTCTCGGCTCCCGGCGGAGTGCCCAGCCATGTGAGTGTGCAGACACCCGGAAGCATCCACGAAGGCGGCGAGCTCGGCTACGCCCTTGCACATGCGGCCGGCGCTGCCTTCGATCATCCGAACCTCGTGGTGGCCTGTGTGATCGGCGACGGCGAAGCCGAGACCGGGCCGTTGTCCGGCTCGTGGAAGCTCCCGGCGTTCTTGAATCCACGACGCGACGGCGCGGTGTTGCCGATCCTGCACGTGAACGGTGCCAAGATCGCGGGCCCGACCGTGTACGGGCGCAGCAGCGACGAGGACATTCAGGCCTACCTCGGCGGCCAGGGGTGGGCGCCGATCGTCGTCTCCGGTGACGACCCCGACGTCGTGTTTCCTCAGTTGTATCAAGCGATCTCGCAGGCACACGAGAAGATCCGCGAGATGCAGGGTGCCGCACGCCGCGGCGACGAGTGGACGGGTTCGTGGCCGGCAATAGTCTTGCGGACGCCGAAAGGATGGACCGGTCCGCACACCGTCGACGGAATCTTGGTCGAGGGCACACATCGTGCGCACCAGGTGCCGTTGTCCGGCGTGCGAACCAACGAATCGCATCTGCGGCAACTCGAAGAGTGGATGCGGTCGTACCGTCCGGACGAGTTGTTCGACGCCAACGGATCACTGGCCGCGGAACTGGCGGCGCTCTCGCCGGCGGGGGACAAACGCATGGGGAGCACTCCCTACGCGAACGGTGGGCGACTTCGCGTCGATCTCCCGATGCCGCCGCTCGAAAAGTACGCGCTTCCCATCCAATCCCCGGGTTCGACCTTCCACGAGACGACACGAGTTCTCGGCGAGCTTCTGCGCGACATCTACGCCGCCACGGAAACCGAGGACAGCGGCGGGATCTTCCGACTCTTCTGTCCGGACGAGACGTCGAGCAATCGCCTCGGCGCCGTGTTCGAGACAACCGACCGCTGCTGGCAACTGCCGATCACCGACTACGACGACGGGCTGTCCTCGGACGGTCGTGTCATGGAGGTCCTCAGCGAGCACCTCTGCGAGGGTTGGCTCGAGGGCTATCTGTTGTCCGGTCGACACGGGATGTTCGCGAGCTACGAAGCGTTTGCGATGGTGAGTGTCTCGATGCTCATCCAGCACGCCAAGTGGCTCCAACATGCCGTCGACCTGCCGTGGCGGGCGTCCGTCGCTTCGCTCAACGTGCTGCTGACCAGTACATGCTGGCGCAACGATCACAACGGATTCAGTCATCAGGGCCCCGGCATGATCGACGCCGTTATTCCCTTGGCACCCAGTGTGATCCGCGTGTGGCTGCCGCCGGATTCCAACACCTTGCTCTCGATCTCGGATCACTGCCTGCGTAGTACCGACCACGTCAACTTGATAGTCGTGGACAAGCAACCGCATCTGCAGTACCTCACGCTCGAGCAAGCGCACGAGCACTGTGCGGCGGGCGCTTCGGTCTGGGAATGGGCCGGAACCGAGGCTCGCGGACAGGAACCGGACGTGGTCCTGGCCGCTGCGGGAGATGTGCCGACGCAGGAGATCCTGGCTGCTGCACAGTTGCTGCGCGATCACACGCCCGAACTGATCACCCGCGTCGTCAACGTCGTCGATCTGATGGCCCTGCTGACGCCAACCGAACATCCCCACGGATTTGGGGAGCGGGTCTTCCTCGACCTGTTCACCGCGCAGACCGACGTAGTGTTCGCATTCCACGGGTACTCGCGTGCGGTGCACGAACTGATTCACGGGCGTCCGAGTCCCGAACGCTTCCACGTTCGCGGATTCAGTGAACAGGGAACAACCACAACACCGTTCGACATGGTTGTCCTCAACAAGATGAGCCGCTACCACCTGGTGATCGAGGCGCTACGACGCTCCAAGCGTCGGCCGGCCGGGGCGTCCGAGTTGGCGGAGTTCTGCCGGACACAGCTCGAAAAGCACTCGCGTTACATCGTCGAGCACCTCGAAGACATGCCGGAGGTAGAAAACTGGACCTGGTCCTGAAATTCAGGACCAGGCCCAGTTGGGTCTGAACATTCTCGGTTCAGCTCAGTGCAGTGCAGTGCAGTGCAGTTCAGTTCATGGGCAGCGGCACTGCGCCGCGAGCTGCCAACATGTCGGTCATCAGCTTGGACTCGCTCTGCTGCGTGTTGACCATGGTCTGCGCCAGGCTGCGCACCGGACCCTCGGTGGCGTCGGCAGCTGCGTACTCCATCATCGGAAGCCCACCTTCGTGGTGACGAAGCATCAACTGCAGGAACAAGGTGTCGAGTTGCAGGCCTTCCGCCGCGCGGAGAGCCGCAAGGTCCTCGGGGGACGCCATGCCGGGCATGGTGTCGACCGGCCCGGAATGACTCATGTCCATCGTGGCCGAAGTCCCGTGCGATCCGTGGCCGGAGCCCGAATCCGACGACATCCACTCCATGTACGGACCCACCTTGGACAGCGGCTGATCCCACATGGTCAGCCACGCCTGCATCTGACCGAGCTGGTTCTGCTGCGTGGTCAAGATGTCGAACGCCAGCGTGCGCACATCGTTGTCCGTTGACTTCGTCAGGGCGATGGACGCCATGTCCACGGCCTGGCTGTGGTGCACGCTCATGTCCTGCGCGAAGCCCACGTCCACCGAATCCGATGCCGGAACGGTCAGTGACGACTTCGCATCGGGTCCGAGGAGGTTGGTCAGTGCGCCGAGGGCAAAACCGACGGCGATCGCGCCGATCAGACCGATGATCAGCAGTGCGGTGCGCTGACTCGGCTTCGAAGGCTGATCGGTGGTCTCTGAACTATTCACCGGACTATCCACCGGCGGGAATCTGCTCGTCGGTGGCCGGGGTAGCGCCCGTGCCGTCCATCTGGATGGCGTCGGCGCCCGGAGGCGTCGGATCGAACGGCGACGTCGACGGGGTGAACAGCGGGTTGGTGCAGCTCGCTCCGACCTCGGGGTAGACGTTCGGGTTCTGGTTCAACGCGGTGATGAACTGATCGATGCGATCGTCGTCGGCCTTGTCGATCTCGAGGCGATGGCCCCACGACTGCAGAGAAATGGGGCTGCTCTGGCCGGGGAACGGCGACATCAGCATGTAGGACTTGCCGTTGACGCGTCCGGCGAGGCTGTCGATCTGGTCCTGGTCGACGAGATCGGGGTTGTACGTGATCCAGATGGCGCCGTGCTCGAGCGAGTGGACGGCGTTCTCGGTGCGAATCGGGTCGGCGTACACGGTTCCGGTGCAGTTCGCCCAGGTGGCGTCGTGCGGGCCACCGAACGGCGGGGTCTGGTCGTACGCCACGCGCTGAGTGGAATCGACGTGCTGGCCGGCCGGGTACTCGATCTTGAGGACGCCGTCGATCTTGTCGGACGGATCCTTGTTCTCGGAGCTGTACTTGTACGGCTCGAGGGCCTGCCGCTCCTCGACCTTGGGCCACAGATTGATACCGAGCACGGCGATGAGTGCGAGCACAGCCACACCGGCGCCGATCGACAGCCAGGGGATCTGGCGGGGAGCGGGGACGCCGCCCTTGCCCTTCTTGGCCGGCCGACTGTTCTTGTTGGCGGCCTTGATGGCCTTGGCTGATTTGGCCCCGGAGTTCTTGTTGGGACCGCGACTATCGGAACCGCTTGGCATCGATTGGGCTCTTTCGGTGTGTGGGCTTGAGGTGTGGCGCGCCCGCGCATGAAGGTACGCGGTGGTAGCTCGGGCATTACCACTGTACTTTCCGAGTCTGAGGGCAAACTTTGAGAGTGGCGTGCGACACGCCACAGCGGCCCCGCGCACGTTCACGGAGAGCGAGGCGTGAGGCGAGTCTCCACTTCCGGTGTGCAGGCAATAGGATGAATACCTGTGACTCCAGCTGACCTTGCCGAACTGCTCCGCGGAACCGCAGCGAGCGTCCTTGCCGATCGTGGCCTCGACGTATCCGTGCTGCCCGAAACCCTTACCGTCGAGCGACCACGCAACCCCGAGCACGGCGATTACGCCACCAACATTGCCATGCAGGTAGCCAAGAAGGTCGGCACCAATCCCCGCGAGCTGGCGGGCTGGATCGCCGAAGCCCTCACCGCTGCCGACGGAATCGAATCCGCCGAGATCGCCGGACCCGGCTTCCTCAACATTCGGTTGGACAAGGACGCCCAGGGCGCGATCGTCGTGTCGGTTCTCGAAGCCGGTGCGTCGTACGGCTCGGGTGACTCCCTCGCCGGCAAGAAGATCAACCTCGAGTTCGTCTCGGCCAACCCCACCGGACCGATTCACCTCGGTGGAACCCGTTGGGCTGCAGTCGGAGACGCGCTCGGACGCATTCTGTCCGCGCAGGGTGGATTGGTCACACGTGAGTACTACTTCAACGATCACGGTGCCCAGATCGACCGCTTCTCGCGTTCACTGATCGCTGCAGCGAAGGGTGAACCTGCTCCGGAAGACGGTTACGCCGGTGCATACATCGCCGACATCGCCGCCTCGGTTCTGAAGCAGCGTCCCGACGTCATGGAGCTGCCCGCCGACGAGCAGCAGGAAACCTTCCGCGCCATCGGCGTCGAATTGATGTTCACGCACATCAAGCAGACCCTCCACGACTTCGGCGTCGACTTCGACGTCTACTTCCACGAGAACTCGCTCTTCGAATCCGGTGCGGTCGAGAAGGCCGTCGAATCCCTCAAGGGTTCGGGCAACCTCTTCCACGAAGACGGTGCGTGGTGGCTCAAGAGCACCGACTACGGCGACGACAAGGACCGCGTCGTCATCAAGAGCGACGGCAACGCCGCCTACATCGCCGGTGACATCGCCTACTTCCAGAACAAGCGCGCCCGCGGGTTCGACCTCTGCATCTACATGCTCGGTGCCGACCATCACGGATACATCGGCCGTCTCAAGGCTGCCGCGGCCGCATTCGGCGACGATCCGGACACCGTCGAGGTGCTGATCGGCCAGATGGTCAACCTCGTCAAGGACGGCACTGCCGTCAAGATGAGCAAGCGCGCAGGCACCGTCATCACCCTCGACGACCTGGTCGAGGCAATCGGCGTCGACGCCTCGCGTTACGTCATGATCCGCTCGTCGGTCGACTCGAGCATCGACATCGATCTCGACCTGTGGACCAAGACCAGCAGCGAGAACCCCGTCTACTACGTCCAGTACGCGCATGCACGCCTCGCGGCGATCGCTCGCAACGCCGCGGACCTCGGTCTGTCCGCCGACGCGAGCAACCTCGCCCTGCTCACCGTCGAGCAGGAGGGTGACCTCATCCGCACGATCGGCGAGTACCCACGCGTCGTGTCGAGCGCGGCGAATCTGCGTGAGCCGCACCGTATTGCCCGCTACCTCGAAGAACTCGCGGGTGCGTACCACCGCTTCTACGGCGCGTGCCGCATCCTTCCGCAAGGCGACGAAGACGCCACCGACGTGCACCGCGCGCGTCTGGCTCTCTGCGCCGCCACCCGACAGGTCCTGGCCAACGGCCTCGAACTGCTCGGCGTCACCGCACCGGAGCAAATGTGAACGCGCACCCCGCCGGCCCCAAGCATGCCGAGCAGTTGCAGGCCCCCGGCTTGCCCGACCGTCCTGCCAGCCCCGAAGCCTTCGGTGAACTCTCACCGCAGGTGTGGCCGCGCAACGCTTCTCGCGGCGACGACGGTGAAGTGACCCTCGCGGGTGTCAAGGTCGGTGAACTTGCCGAGAAGTACGGCACCCCGCTGTTCGTCATCGACGAGGACGACTTCCGCTCGCGTTGCCGCGACATGGCCCGCGCCTTCGGCCCGGATGCCAAGGTGCACTACGCATCCAAGGCATTCCTCTGTGGCGAGATCGCACGCTGGGTCGCCGACGAAGGCCTCTCGCTCGACGTCTGCTCCGGCGGCGAACTGGCGATCGCGTTGCACGCGGACTTCCCGGCCGAGCGAATTGCCATGCACGGCAACAACAAGTCAGTCGCCGAACTGGCCGCTGGTGTCGCCGCGGGCGTCGGGCATGTCGTGCTCGACTCGGCGATCGAGATCGACCGACTCGATCGTGTCGCCGGTGAGGCCGGTGTCGTACAGGACGTGTTGATCCGACTGACCGTCGGCGTCGAAGCGCATACCCACGAATTCATCTCCACCGCACACGAGGACCAGAAGTTCGGTTTCTCGCTGGCCGGGGGAGCGGCGATCGACGCGGTCCGTCGCGTCTTCGCTGCCGACAACTTGCGACTGGTCGGCCTGCACAGCCACATCGGTTCGCAGATCTTCGACGTCGACGGTTTCGAGGTGGCAGCGCACCGCGTGATCGGTTTGCTCCGCGACGTCGTCACCGAGTTCGGAGTCGAGAAGACCAAGCAGATTTCGATCATCGACCTCGGCGGCGGCATGGGGATCTCGTACATCCCCTCCGACGACCCGCCGCCCGTCGACGAACTGGCAGCAAAGCTCGGCCACATCGTGCGCAACGAGTCCGTACTGGCCGGATTGCCGGAGCCGACGCTTGCCGTCGAACCCGGCCGCGCCATCGCCGGACCTGGCACGGTGACGCTCTACGAGGTCGGCACCATCAAGGACGTCACGGTGGGTAGCTCGCTGACACGCCGCTACATCAGCGTCGACGGCGGGATGAGCGACAACATCCGCACGTCCCTCTACGGTGCGGAGTACGAAGCCAAGTTGGTTTCGCGAACTTCCGAGGCTGATCCCGTCGTTGCACGTATCGTCGGTAAGCACTGCGAGTCCGGTGACGTGGTCATTCGGGACACCTGGATGCCCGAGGACGTCGGGCCCGGTGATTTACTAGCGGTAGCAGCGACCGGTGCATACTGCTATTCGATGTCGAGCAGGTACAACCTGCTCACCCGCCCAGCCGTGGTGGCGGTGCGTGACGGAGTCTCACGCGTGATTCTGCGGAGGGAAACAGTGGAAGATCTGCTCAGCTTGGAGGTATCGCAGTGACGAGCGAATCGGCGCATCGCGCTATCGGTGTGGCCGTTCTCGGCCTCGGCAACGTCGGGAGCGAGGTCGTCCGGATCATTCGTGAGCAGGCCGAGGAACTCGAAGCTCGCGTCGGCGCCCCGTTGGAACTGCGGGGAGTTGCCGTCCGCCGTATCGGCTCGGACCGCGGAATTCCCGAGGAACTGCAGACGACGGACGCCGAGTCCCTGGTCGGTCGTGACGACGTCGACATCGTGGTCGAGGTGATCGGCGGAATCGAGCTCCCTCGCAAGCTGATTCTCTCTTCCCTCAACTCCGGTAAGTCGGTCGTGACCGCCAACAAGGCGCTGCTCGCGGACCACACCGGTGAATTGGCGGAGGCTGCAGAGGCCAACTCTGTCGACCTGTACTTCGAGGCCGCTGTTGCCGGTGCGATCCCCGTGATCCGCCCGCTCACACAGTCGTTGGCCGGAGACCGTGTCAACAAGGTCGCCGGAATCGTGAACGGCACCACCAACTTCATCCTCTCCGCGATGGACGAGACCGGCGCCGACTACGAAGAGACCCTCGCCGAAGCCGGACGCCTCGGATACGCGGAAGCCGACCCGACCGCGGACGTCGAAGGCTACGACGCCGCGGCGAAGGCTGCGATCCTCGCGTCGATCGCGTTCCACACCCGCGTCACTGCCGCGGACGTGTACCGCGAAGGAATCTCCACGATCACCTCCGCCGACCTGGCGTCGGCGAAGGCACTCGACTGCACGATCAAGTTGCTCTCGATCTGCGAGCGCATCGTCACGCCCAAGGGCAAGGAGCGGATTTCTGCTCGCGTGTACCCGGCGCTGGTTCCGCTCAGCCATCCGCTGGCCTCGGTCAACGGCGCGTTCAACGCCGTTGTCGTGGAAGCAGAGAACGCCGGCCGGCTCATGTTCTACGGCCAGGGCGCTGGCGGCGCCCCCACCGCTTCCGCGGTGATGGGTGACCTGGTGATGGCGGCGCGCAACAAGGTTCACGGCGGCCGCGGCCCCCGCGAGTCCAAGTACGCCAAGCTCAAGGTCGCCCCGATGGGCGACATCCTCACGCGCTACTACGTGAACATGGAGGTCGCGGACAAGGAAGGTGTGCTGTCCGCAGTCGCCGCCGAGTTCGCCAAGCACGGCGTGAGCATCTCCGTCGTCCGCCAGGAGGGCGCCGGCGCCGGCGCGCGTCTGGTGGTCGTCACTCATGTAGCAACCGACGCGGCTCTCTCCGAGACCGTGGCGGCCCTCAACGAACTCGAATTCGTCACCGCTGTGACCAGCGTGCTGCGACTGGAAGGCACTGAACAATGACCGGCATCGTCAACCCCGTCCACAAGGCATGGCCGGGTCTCATCGAGGCATACCGGGACCGTCTCGCGATCGGTGACAACTGGAAGACCGTCACCCTGCGCGAAGGTGGCACCCCGCTCCTGCCGGCCGGCCACCTCTCCGAGATCACCGGCTGCGACGTCTACCTCAAGGTCGAGGGTCTCAACCCCACCGGTTCCTTCAAGGACCGCGGCATGACGATGGCCGTCACCGACGCCTTGGCCCGTGGCCAGCGCGCAGTTCTGTGCGCGTCCACCGGCAACACCTCCGCCTCGGCCGCTGCGTATGCAGCTAAGGCAGGCATGACCTGCGCCGTGCTCATCCCGCAGGGCAAGATCGCCATGGGCAAGCTTGCGCAGGCAGTCATGCACGGCGCCAAGATCATTCAGGTCCAGGGCAACTTCGACGACTGCCTCGAGCTGGCACGCAAGACCACGGCGGAATTCCCCACCATCGGTCTGGTCAACTCCGTCAACCCGGTGCGCATCGAAGGTCAGAAGACCGCGGCATTCGAGATCATGGACGTGCTCGGCAAGGCTCCCGACGTGCACGCTCTCCCGGTCGGAAACGCAGGAAACATCACCGCGTACTGGCGCGGATACTCCGAGTACTACGCGGACGGTCTGACCACGGTCAAGCCCCGCATGCTCGGCGTCCAGGCAGCCGGTGCGGCTCCGCTGGTCAACGGCGCACCCGTCAAGGACCCCGAAACCATCGCTACCGCAATCCGAATCGGTTCCCCCGCTTCCTGGAACGGCGCTGTCGCCGCGAAGGAAGAGTCGAACGGTGCATTCCGTGCCGCCACCGACGAGAAGATCCTCGAGGCTTACCGTCTGATCGCCGCCACCGAGGGCGTCTTCGTCGAACCGGCGTCGGCAGCCAGTGTCGCCGGCCTGCTCGCCGCACGTGCAGAGGGCTGGCTCGAGCGGGGCCTGACCGTCGTGTGCACGGTGACCGGTAACGGTCTCAAGGATCCTGACACGGCTTTGAAGGGTATGCCGAACGTCGAGCCGATCGGTGTCGATCCCGTTGCCGTCGCGGCTGCCCTCGAGCTTGCATAGTGTCCGTGGATTCATCGACCACTCCGCGGAATCCGGTGTCTGACATGACTATAACCCTGCCTATCGGCCTTTCGGTGACTGCTCGCGTCCCGGCCTCGAGTGCAAACTTGGGGCCGGGGTTCGACACCCTCGGTCTGGCGTTGGGGTTGTACGACGAAATCGTGGTCACCACAACGGATTCGGGCCTTCAGATTCGCGTCGAAGGTGAAGGCGCTGCCGACGTACCTTGGGGTCCTTCGCATCTCGTGGTTCGCGCTATCGAGCGCGGTCTCGAAGCGGCCGGGGTGTGGGCCAGTGGCCTGGACGTGTTGTGCCGCAACGCGATCCCGCACTCGCGCGGGTTGGGATCCTCGGCTTCTGCGGCTGTCGGCGGACTGGCAGCAGCCAACGGTCTGGCGCGCGCACTCGATGCCGAGATCGGCTTGACGGAAGAGCAGTTGGTTCAACTCTCGTCCGAGTTCGAAGGTCACCCGGACAATGCGTCTGCCAGTGTTCTCGGTGGCGCAGTCGTCTCGTGGAGTTGCCCACCGGCCGTCGAAGGCGACGAGCCGATCTACTCCGCGGCGAAACTCGATGTCCATCCCGACATCCGTGCTGTGGCACTGGTTCCCGAGGAGCGGTCGTCCACCGCACACACTCGTGGCCTCCTGCCCGAATTGGTTCCGCACCAGGATGCCTCGTTCAACGCGAGCCGCAGCGCGCTGGCTGTCGTTGCGCTCACTGCTCGGCCCGATCTGTTGATGGCAGCCACCGAGGATCGCCTGCATCAGGCGCAGCGCGCACCCGCACTGCCGCTCACGACGCGATGGATCGGGATCCTGCGCGAGGCGGGCATTGCCGCGACTGTTTCGGGAGCAGGCCCCACCGTGTTGGCGCTCAGCACAGAGCCTTTCCCCGTCGAGCTCGCCGAAGCGGCGCGGGCAGACGGACTACGTGTGCTCGAATTGGACATCGCCGACGGCGTCGAAGTATCCACGACGACGGTCTGATCCCTGCCTTGGTCCTGGTGATCGCCCACTACCGATCGGTAGTGAACTGACACACCCAGTCGTCCAAATTCTTGCCGGACTCAGGTTTGGACGCTATCCTGGGCTATGTCCGTACATCGTGCGCGTCAGTCGCCGGTGCATCACCAGGGGGCAAAACTCCTTCCCAATCGGGGTCCACAGTCCTTGGCATGATTCTCGCAGGCATGATCCTCACGCTTGTACCTTCTCCGAAGGTTTGAATCCTCCGCGGATCGAACACTCAGAGGTTCCATATCTCTGGGGTTCAACACACGGGGGAGTGAATCGTCGACGAAGGCGCGTTGGGCAGGTTTGCGAGCGCATGAAAAGTTTGAGGCGAGAGTTTCCGACAATCATGTGACGGCGGACAAGCCGGCAGTTCTGGACAGCAACCACGTACGGCACCACCGAGTTCGGTATTCAATCGAACTGCGGGACGAACCCTCGACTTTGCGCAGTGCGAGTGAGGGAAGGAAAGGACCTCCGTGACCGATACGGACCTCATCGCCACTTCTGCACCCGCCGGGTCGGAATCAGGCGACAATTCTCAGGCGTCATCTTCAGCATCGAACGGTGCGGTGGCGACCTCCACGAAGCGTGCCGAGACGCGCCGTGGTGCCGGACTCTCCGGCATGGTGCTCACCGAACTCCGCACTCTTGCGGGTGAACTGGGCATCAAAGGCACTTCCGGCATGCGCAAGGGCGACCTGATCGCAGCCATCAAGGAGCGCCAGGGCGGCAGCGCAAAGGCTGCACCCGCACAGAGCGAACTCACTCTCGACGACGCACCCGTTGCGCGCACTCGTGCCAAGAGCACCCGCGCCGCACGCACCGAAACCCCCGCAGCCGAAACGGCTCCCGCGGCAGAATCCGCTCCTGCCGAGGCAGCGCCTGCGCGTACCGAATCCGCCGAGGATTCCGATCAGAGCGCACCCCGTCGTGGACGTCAGCGTCGCGGCGCCGCTCGTCGTGCAGGTTCACCCGACCAGGGTGAACTGAGCATCGAGCAGGACACTCCTTCGGCAAAGTCCGATGCGGACACCTCGAAGGCCGCCGATACCTCGAAGGTCGCCGAGACCGCCAAGGCTGAGGCTCCGGCCGAGCGTCCTGCGCGCACCGAGGGCAAGTCCGACGCTGATCAGGCTCCCGCCGAGCAGGGCAACGAGCGTCCCCGCCGCGAGCGCAACCGGGACAATCAGGGCCAGCGAGACAACCAGGGCCAGCGCGAGAACCAGGGCAACCGGGGCAACCAGGATCGCCAGGATCGCCAGGACCGTCAGGATCGCGGCAATCAGAACAACGCCGGCCAGAACAACGCCGGTCCGCGTACGGACAACCGCAACAACGGACCGGACGACGACGAAGAGGGTGGACGCGGACGCCGCGGACGCCGTTTCCGCGAGCGCCGTGGCCGTGGTCGCGACCGCGGTGAGGGTGGCGCACCCAACGATTCGCGTGAGACCGAAATCCGCGAGGACGACGTCCTTCAGCCGGTCGCCGGCATCCTCGACGTGCTCGACAATTACGCCTTCGTGCGTACATCCGGGTACCTCGCCGGTCCCAACGACGTCTACGTCTCCATGAACCTGATCCGCAAGAACGGCCTTCGCCGTGGTGACGCCATCACCGGTGCCGTCCGCGTCTCGCGTGACGGTGAGCAGGGCAGCCAGCGTCAGAAGTTCAACCCGCTGGTCCGCATCGACACGGTCAACGGCGGCGACGTCGAGGCCGCGAAGAAGCGCCCCGAGTTCAACAAGCTCACGCCGCTGTACCCGAACCAGCGACTGCGCCTCGAGACCGAGCAGCACATTCTCACCACGCGTGTCATCGACCTGGTGATGCCCATCGGTAAGGGCCAGCGCGCCCTCATCGTGAGCCCGCCCAAGGCCGGTAAGACCAGCGTGTTGCAGGCGATCGCGAATGCCGTCGCCACCAACAATCCTGAGTGCTACCTGATGGTCATCCTCGTGGACGAGCGTCCCGAGGAAGTGACCGACATGCAGCGCAGCGTGAAGGGTGAGGTCATTTCCTCCACCTTCGACCGCCCGCCGGGAGATCACACCGCAGTTGCCGAGCTGGCAATCGAGCGTGCGAAGCGCCTGGTCGAGATGGGTAAGGACGTCGTCGTACTGCTCGACTCCATCACGCGTCTGGGTCGTGCGTACAACAACTCCTCGCCTGCGTCCGGACGCATCCTCTCCGGTGGTGTCGACTCGACGGCGCTCTACCCGCCGAAGCGTTTCCTCGGCGCTGCCCGCAACATCGAGAACGGCGGATCGCTCACCATCATCGCCACCGCGATGGTCGAGACCGGATCCACCGGCGACACCGTGATCTTCGAAGAGTTCAAGGGCACCGGCAACGCCGAGCTCAAGCTCGATCGCAAGATCGCCGAACGCCGCGTGTTCCCGGCCGTGGACGTCAACCCGTCCAGCACGCGTAAGGACGAGCTGCTCCTGAGCCCGGACGAAGCTGCGGTGCTGCACAAGCTCCGCCGCGTCCTGTCCGGTCTGGACTCGCATCAGGCCATCGATCTGCTGATCGATCGACTGAAGAAGAGCAAGAACAACCTCGAGTTCCTGATGCAGGTCTCCAAGACCGCACCGGGTGCGATCGACGACTGATCGACTCGACGTCAAAAGGTCCACAACCAGCTGGTTGTGGGCCTTTTGCGTGGGCGGAACAAAACCGAGGGGCAGTGCGTTGACAACTTCGTACAGCCACCCCGAGGCGTGCGAGACGCGGATTATCTGGTGAGGTACCGCATCTGGCATACTGAACGGCCGAGTCCGGTTCCGGTTCACGATGTCGATTGGCGACGTCGACCCGGCGACCATTGAAAGGGACACCATGAAGGCAGGAATCCACCCAACCTACGTAGCGACCACCGTCGTCTGCGGTTGCGGTAACACGTTCGAGACCCACAGCACCAAGGAGTCCGGACGCATCAACGTCGAGGTTTGCTCGCAGTGCCACCCGTTCTACACGGGCAAGCAGAAGATTCTCGACACCGGTGGACGCGTCGCTCGCTTCGAGGCTCGCTACGGCAAGCGCGCAGACAGCAAGGTCCCGGCCACCGAGTCCTAGCTGTTCCGCCGACGCCCGATCTGCCATGCGCAGATCGGGCGTCGGCTTTTTTGTGCCTGCACTCGGTTTGCGCGTTTCCCGGGTCCCGGCGTCGAAATACCTTCAAGCGCGCACCGTAGGAATCGAAACTCAGAGCGGAGCGAACCATGGCAGGCGCAACCCAGCCCTCGGCCATCGACGACATCTTGGCGGAGCACGCCGGTCTCGAAGCGCAGATGTCCGATCCAGCGCTGCACAACGACCCTGCCGCTGCCAGGCGCGTCGGTAAGCGGTTCTCCGAGCTCTCGCCGATCATGTCGACGTACAACAAGCTCACGGCTGCGCAGGACGATCTGGAAGCTGCGCGCGAACTCGCCGCCGACGATTCCAGCTTCGCCGCCGAGATCCCCGATCTCGAAGCCGAGGTCGCGCAGCTCGAGCAGACGCTGACCGATCAGTTGGCGCCGCGTGATCCGCATGACGGCGACGACATCGTCCTCGAAGTGAAGTCCGGTGAGGGCGGCGAAGAATCCGCGCTCTTCGCCTCGGACCTGGCCCGCATGTACGTCCGCTACGCGGAACGGCACGGCTGGCGCGTCGAGATCCTCGACGCGACGGTCTCCGATCTCGGCGGATACAAGGAAGCCACGCTGTCGATCAAGAGCAAGTCAGATACCCCGGACGGAGTGTGGGCGAGGCTCAAGTTCGAGGGCGGGGTTCACCGCGTCCAGCGAGTGCCCGTCACCGAATCCCAGGGACGCGTTCACACTTCGGCCGCCGGCGTTCTGGTCTACCCGGAGCCCGAAGAGGTCGAGCAGGTCCAGATCGACGAGAGTGACCTGCGTATCGACGTCTACCGTTCGTCCGGCAAGGGCGGTCAGGGCGTCAACACCACCGACTCCGCGGTTCGAATCACGCACCTTCCGACCGGCATCGTCGTCACCTGCCAGAACGAGCGCTCGCAGCTCCAGAACAAGGCGCGTGCCATGCAGGTGCTTGCAGCCCGTTTGCAGGTAGTCGCCGAGGAAGCCGCGGACGCAGAAGCGTCGGCAGGTCGCCAGAGTCAGGTTCGGACGGTGGACCGTTCGGAGCGCATCCGCACCTACAACTTCCCCGAGAACCGCATCACCGATCACCGCATCGGATTCAAGTCGCACAACCTCGACGCGGTGCTCGACGGTGAGCTCGACGCACTTCTCGACGCATTGGGCAAGGCGGACCGAGAGGCGCGTCTCGCGGCCGAGTAGATGCAGACCATGACTGACCTCCGTCCCGCCGGGAACTCGGTGAACCGCGTGTCGGTCGAGCGTGGCAGGCTGTACCCGTGAGTCGACTTCCACTTCGTTTGGCGCTGATCGAAGCTGCAAAACAGCTCGACGCTGCAGGTGTGCCCAGCCCACGCACCGACGCCGAGTTGTTGGCATCCCACCTGCTCGGCGTCGAACGCACGCGTCTCGGTCTGATTCCGTTGGTCGATCCCGAGGTCATCGCCGCGTTCGACGAGTTGGTTGCGCAACGCGTGAAGCGGATTCCGTTGCAGCACATCATCGGAGTCGCATCGATGGGCAACATCGACGTCGCTGTCGGTCCGGGTGTCTTCATTCCGCGGCCCGAAACCGAATTGCTCATGGGTTGGGCGCTCTCGTTCCTCGAAGGTTGCGGAAGCAAGCCGCCGGTAGTTCTGGACCTGTGCACGGGATCGGGTGTACTCGCGCTGTCCATCGCCGAGGCCCGTCCAGACGCCGTCGTTCACGCCGTGGAGAAAGAGCCCGCCGCGTTGGCATGGGCGCGTCGTAACGCTGCCGACCGCGAGGCGGCCGGTGATACACCGATCCATCTGCATCAGGGTGATGTCACCGATCGGAACCTGTTGCCAGGGCTCGAGGGCGGCGTCGATCTGGTCGTGTCCAATCCGCCGTACATCCCCGAAGGCGCGCAATTGCAGCCTGAGGTCATGGATTACGACCCGCACACCGCGTTGTTCGGTGGCGCCGACGGTCTGTCCGTCATCAAACCCATGATCAGCAACATCGCGCGGTGGCTTCGAATCGGCGGCGCGGCAGGCATCGAGCACGACGACACCAACGGCGACGGCGTCGCTGCGCTGTTCTCGGCGCGCCGGGTGTTCGGCGACGTTGCACAGCATCCCGATCTTGCCGGTCGTCCGCGTTTCGTCGTCGCCAGACGTGTCGCCACCGACGTCGAAGCGCAGCGGAATCGAACGCCCGAAGTGCAGAGTGAAAGGATGGCTGAGTGAGCACCGTGTACGACTGCAGTCAGACAGATTCCCGAACCGCAGGCTTGGCCGCCGCGAAGAACGCGCTCAAGGCCGGCCGACTCGTAGTTCTCCCTACCGACACCCTTTACGGACTCGCCGCGGACGCGTTCGACAGCGAAGCTGTCACGAGTCTGTTGCGCGCCAAGGGACGCGGGCGAGACATGCCCGTCCCGGTACTGGTCGGATCGTGGAACACCATCGACGGGCTCGTCTACAGCGTGCGCCCCCAGGCCCGGGATCTGATCCGCGCGTTCTGGCCCGGCGGACTGAGCTTGGTCGTCGAGCAGGCGCCTTCACTTGCCTGGGACCTCGGTGATACCCGCGGAACCGTCATGCTCCGCATGCCCTTGCACCCGGTTGCTCTCGAACTGTTGCGCGATGTCGGACCGCTTGCCGTCTCGAGCGCCAACATTTCGGGGCGTCCGCCGGCAACTACCGTCGAGGAAGCCCGAGATCAGCTCGGCGGATCTGCCAGCGTGTACCTCGACGGAGGCAAGGCCGAACACGCCGTTGCTTCCACGATCGTCGACCTGACCGGCAATTCACCGCGTATCTTGCGAGTGGGTGCCGTCTCGGCAGAATCCATCGCCGAGGTATTGGGCACCAGTCCGGAAAGCCTCGTAGAGGGAGTTTCGTAACGATGGTCGGCGCCGGCGGCGAGCGCGCGGGGGAATCCACGTATTGGGGACCGGATTTCGGTGAGCTTGCCACGGCAGACCCCGAGATCGCGGCTGTTGCGCTGGCCGAACTCGAGCGTCAGCGCGGCGGGCTTCAACTCATCGCGAGCGAGAACTTCACCAGCCCCTCGGTACTGGCTGCCTTGGGTTCGACCCTGAGCAACAAGTACGCCGAGGGCTATCCGGGTCGGCGTTACTACGGCGGGTGCGAGTACGTCGACGTAGCCGAGAATCTGGCGATCGACCGGGCAAAGGCACTGTTCGGCGCCGAGCACGTCAACGTCCAGCCGCATTCGGGGGCCACCGCGAATCTCGCGGTGTACGCCGCATTCGCCAAGCCCGGCGACACCGTATTGGCGATGAGTCTGCCGCACGGTGGGCATCTGACTCACGGGTCTCGGGTCAGCTTTTCGGGGCAGTGGTTCACCACCGTTCCCTATCACGTCGATTCGGCCACCGAATTGATCGACTACGACGAGGTTCGCACCCTGGCTCTGGCGCACAAACCGAAAATCATCATCGCCGGCGCGACCGCGTACTCCCGAACCATCGACTTCGCAGCCTTCCGGTCGATCGCGGACGAGGTGGGTGCGATCCTGTGGGTCGATGCCGCCCACTTCATCGGACTCGTGGCAGGCCGGGCGATACCGTCGTGTGTTCCGTATGCCGACGTGGTCTCCGCGACGACGCACAAGGTCCTCAGAGGCCCGCGCGGCGGAATGATCTTGTGCCGCAGCGAGCATGCCTCGGCTGTCGATCGCGCGGTGTTCCCCTTCATTCAAGGCGGCCCGATGATGCATGCGATCGCTGCGAAGGCGGTTGCCTTCAAAGAAGCGTCGACGCCGGAATATCGTTGGTATGCACAGGAAGTGGTTGCCAATGCGTCGGCGCTCGCGCAGTCGTTGGAAGCTCGCGGCCTGCGCACCGTGTCCGGTGGAACCGACACGCATCTGGCGCTTCTCGACCTGCGCGCAAGCGGTGTCACCGGAGTCGACGCCGAGCGTAGGTGCGGACTGGCTTCGATCACGCTCAACAAGAACGCGATTCCGTTCGATCCGCAGTCGCCGGCCGTCACGTCCGGAATCCGCGTCGGATCCGCGGCCGTGACGACCCAGGGATTCAACACGTCCGACATGAGCGTCGTGGGGGAGTTGATCGCGCGTGCAGTCGTAGCGGATCCAGCCACCACGTCAGGGGAGGCCGAGTTGGCATCAGTTGCCGACGGCGTTCGCGAACTGGTACGGGCAAAGCCTGCCTATCCCCGCCAGACGGGTGATCTCGCGCAGTGATCACTTCCTACGAGGCGACCACGTATCTGGCACAGGGCGGCGGGGGAGCGGGTGTTCCCATCCGTGAACTGTTGCTCGTGCTGTGTACGGCGGCGGTAGTGACATACCTGGCGACTGGCGCAGTCCGGTTGTTGGCGCTGCGGTTCGGCGCCGTCGCCATACCGCGTGATCGGGACGTTCACGTCGAGCCGATTCCGCGCCTCGGTGGCGTCGGAATGTATATCGGCATGGTTGTCGGTCTGCTGTTCGCGCAGCAATTACCGGCGCTCACAAGAGGTTTCGGCTTCGGTAGTCCAGATGTACACGCTGCGCTCGTAGCGGGCGCCGTCATCGTCCTCGTGGGCGTGATCGACGACAGGTGGGGTCTCGACGCTCTCACCAAGTTCGTGGGTCAGGTGACTGCTGCCGGAGTTCTTGTGGTGATGGGCGTCAGTTGGTTCATCATCTACAACCCTTTCGGTGGTGGCGGTGGGTCCACGATCATCCTCGATCAGATTCAATCGGGACTGTTCACGGTGGCTATCGCCGTGGCGACCATCAACGCGATGAACTTCGTCGACGGTCTCGACGGATTGGCCGCCGGTTTGGGCCTCATCGCGGCCTTGGCGATCCTCATCTTCTCGATCGGTCTGCTCCACGATCAGGGCGGCGACGCGAGTGTCTACCCGCCGGCGATGATCGCGGCGGCCTTGGCAGGCGCTTGTCTCGGTTTTCTTCCGCACAACTTCAATCCAGCGCGCATTTTCATGGGCGATTCCGGGTCGATGTTGATCGGTCTGATGCTGGCTGCGATCTCGACCAGCGCGTCCGGTCGTATTCCGCTCGCTGCCTACGGAACCCGCGACCTCGTCGGCCTTCTCGCGCCGTTGTTGCTGGTCGGAGCTGTGATGTTCATCCCCATGCTGGACATGCTCCTGGCCGTGATCCGCCGGACGAAAGCGGGCGTCAGTCCGTTCAGTCCGGACAAGATGCACCTGCATCATCGCCTCCTGCAAATCGGACACACGCACCGACGGGTTGTGCTGGTCATCTACCTGTGGGTCAGCGTTCTGGCTTTCGGTGCCGTCGGATCCTCGCTGCTCAATCGACAGCTGGTTGTCGTTCTGGTTGCGGCCGGGTTGGTCATCGCCTTGTTCTTCACCGCGGTGCCGTCCCTGATCGATCGCAAGCAACAGCGTCGCTAGCCAAGTTTCCCGATCCATTACCCTTGGGCATCGTGACGAACACGCCGCAGCCTGTACCTGCCTCGCAACCCATCCCTGATTCGACCGCCGCCATGAAGTCGGCCGTGAAGTGGGGTGTGATGGGGCTGATCGCGCTGGCCGTGGTCGGCGCGCTCCTGGGCGGGCTCTTCGCCGGCAAGGAAGGCGTCTACGGCGCTTTGATCGGCGCAGCCGTCGGCGGCGGGTTCATCCTGTTCACGGCGCTGGGCGTGCTGCTCACAGCGAAGTTGCCTGCGCTCACGGCCGGTGCAGTTCTTCTCGGCACGTGGCTGCTGAAGATGATTCTCGCGATGGTTGTTCTCTTTGTCCTCTCGGACATGGATTTCTACAACAAGACCGCTCTCGTCCTGGTCATCATCATGTCGCTGGTCGTCGTGCTCGGTGCGGAGACATACGGCGTTCTCGGAACCAAAACTCCGTACGTCGATCCCACTCCCAGCAGCAACGTCGACGACGACGAGTAGTACTACAAGAGGTAACTAATCGGACTTCCAGGTACCCCATCTACACAATGTCGTAGATGACTTGATAAGGTTCGGTTCAAGCGAGAGCAATGGTGGGCCGAGTTACACTCAGCCGACGATGCCATGTGCTCGCAGGTGGTCGAAATTCTGACCACTGAGTCGACGAGAGTCGCCGACACCGACAGACGCCAGGCCCCTCTAGGGTTCTCCAGCTGCTGACGAATGCGCGAGTCGAACTTGTCGACTTGTAGATCGTCAATGTCCGATCGAACCGCAGTCAATGATGGCTGCGGACCGACTACGGGAGAGAACGCTGAGCGTCACCACCCTGGCCGCGGATGAATTCCATGCGCCGTCACTAGACGATTTTTTCCCGCCCTCCGTGTTGATTCACGCGGGCCCCTTCGAGCTCGACCGTCTGATGCTGATTCGTCTGCTGATGTCGGTGCTGGTCGCAGCCTTCTTCGTGATCGCGATGCGCAGCCCTCGATTGGTTCCCCGTGGGATGCAGAACGCCGCTGAGCTTGCGCTCGACTTCGTTCGTATCAACATCGCCGAGGAGATCCTGGGCAAGGAACAGGGCAAGCGCTTCCTGCCGGTCATCACGACGATCTTCTTCATCGTGGTCGCCAGCAACATGGCCAGCATCATTCCTTTCCTGAACATCTCGCCGAACGCACGAATCGGTATGCCCCTGGTACTCGCGGCGCTCGCCTACATCGTGTTCAACTACGTCGGAATCAAGAAGTACGGCTTCTTCAAGTACGTCAAGAGCAGCATCGTCGTTCCCGGCGTTCCGCTGCCCCTGCACTTCTTGTTGGTGCCCATCGAGTTCATCTCGACCTTCATCCTGCGCCCGTTCACGCTGATGGTTCGTCTCATGGCCAACATGTTGGCCGGCCACATCCTGCTGGTGCTGTTCTTCAGCGCGACGAACTACTTCTTCTTCGTGTCCGGCGGATTCCAGGCGATCTTCGGCGTTCCGTCGATCATCGCCGGTATCGCATTCACGTTCTTCGAGCTGCTGGTCATCTTCCTGCAGGCTTACGTGTTCGCGTTGCTGACCGCGGTGTACATCGAACTGGCGCTCCACGCCGACGAGCACTGACCTTTTACCTCCTCACCAGCTACACCAAGAACTGAGCCTCTTGCCGAATCCGGCAGAGGTCAACAGAAAGGGAATGGAACACCATGAGCATCGCTTACCTCGCTCAGGAAGTTGTCGAGACCAAGTCGCGCGGCTACGGAGCCATCGGCTACGGCCTCGCAGCAATCGGCCCCGGCATCGGCGTGGGCATCGTTGTGGGCAAGGCAATCGAAGGCATGGTCCGCCAGCCCGAGATGGCCGGCCAGGTTCGTACCACCATGTTCCTCGGTATTGCATTCACCGAGGCCCTCGCATTGATCGGCCTTGTCGCCGGTTTCATTTTCTAAGACAGACATGGGAGCCACCTTCGCAGTGCTCGCGGCAACAGAGGAGACACACAATCCTCTCTTGCCCGAGACATACGACATCGTGTGGTCCGCGGTTGCGCTCGTCGTAGTCGGTTTTGTCTTCTGGAAGCTCGTTCTTCCGAAGTTCCAGAAGGTCTTGGCCGAACGCACCGAGCAGATCGAGGGCGGCATCAAGAAGGCCGAAGACGCACAGGCAGAGGCAGCGGCCGCGCTCGAGCAGTACCGCGCGCAGCTCGCCGAAGCTCGTACCGAGGCAGCGCAGATCCGTGAGGAAGCGCGTACCCAGGGTCAGCAGATCATCGCTGACATGAAGGTTCAGGCGCAGGACGAGAGCGACCGCATCGTGGCCGCAGGCCACAGCCAGCTCGTCGCCCAGCGTCAGCAGATCGTCGCTGAGCTCCGCTCGGATCTCGGCAAGACCGCTGTAGACCTGGCCGAGAAGGTCATCGGGGAGTCTCTCGCCGACGACGTGAAGCGCGCCGGAACGGTTGATCGTTTCCTCAACGAGCTCGACACCGTCAGCGCTGATTCAGCCAGGAAGTGAGCAACATGTACGCAGCGAGCCGTGAAGCCTTGGCGCAGACTCGTTCTGCGCTGAGCAGTGCCCTGGGCGCCGTCTCTGCAGGAGCCGCAACTGCTGCTTCTGCTCAGGCTGGGTCCGAGCTCTTCTCGGTGGTCGAGGTACTCGACGGCCAGCGCGCTCTTCGCAGCGCGCTGGCTGACGCTTCGGCACCGGCCGCTGGTCGCCAGGCTTTGGCAGAGCAGTTGTTCTCCGGAAAGGTCGGCGCCGAGGCGCTCGCCACCGTGAAGGCAGCTGCAGGCCAGGACTGGTCTGCGGCCCGCGACTTGGTCAACTCGCTCGAACTGCTCGGACGCGAAGCTCTGCTCCGCGCCGCAGCCGATCAGAGCCAGTTGGACACCGTTGAGGACGAGCTCTTCCGTCTCGGTCGCATCGTGGCAGGGGATCCCAGCCTGGAGCAGACGCTCTCGGATCTGTCGGTTCCCGCAGCCCGCAAGCGTGAGTTCCTCTCCCGCTTGCTCTACGGCAAGGTCACTGCGGTCACCGAGGCACTCGCCGGACAGGCCGTCGGCCGGTTGAAGTCTGCACCCGCAGACACTTTCGATCAGCTGTCGAATCTTGCCGCAGCGCAGCGCGATACCACCGTTGCTCACGTTCGCAGCGCCTCGGCGTTGAGCTCGGAGCAGTCGGATCGCTTGGCCAGCACTCTTACCCGCACCTACGGGAAGCCGGTAGCAGTACACGTCGAGGTTGATCCAGAACTCCTCAGCGGCTTGGTCGTCCGGGTGGGCGACGAGGTTATCGACGGCAGCGCAGCGGGTCGACTCGCAGCACTGCGGAAGAACCTCAAGTAGTCCTTCAGCCGAACACATACTCCAGATCTTTTCGAAGACCAGACACCGAGAGCAGGAAAAACATGGCGGAGCTGACGATCTCCTCCGACGAGATCCGTAGCGCGATCGACAACTACACCGCGAGCTACTCCCCGGAGGCCTCCCGTGAGGAGGTCGGCACAGTGACCGACACCAGTGACGGCATTGCGCACGTCTCTGGCCTGCCTTCGGCTATGTCCAACGAGCTGTTGGAGTTCCCCGGTGGAATCGTCGGCGTCGCGCTCAACCTGGATGCCACCGAAATCGGTGCCGTCATCCTTGGCGATTACCAGAACATTCAAGAAGGCCAGGAAGTAAAGCGCACGGGCGACGTTCTGTCGGTTCCCGTCGGCGATGCTTTCCTCGGCCGCGTCATCGACCCGCTGGGTGCGCCCATCGACGGACTCGGCGAGATCGAGAGCACCGAGAACCGTGCACTCGAGCTCCAGGCCGCTTCGGTGCTCGAGCGCCAGCCGGTCGAAGAGCCGCTCCAGACCGGTATCAAGGCTATCGACGCCATGACCCCGATCGGCCGCGGCCAGCGCCAGCTCATCATCGGCGACCGCAAGACCGGCAAGACCGCGGTCTGCATCGACGCCATCCTGAACCAGAAGGCCAACTGGGATTCCGGCGATGTCAACAAGCAGGTGCGCTGCATCTACGTTGCCATCGGTCAGAAGGGTTCCACCATCGCGGGCGTCAAGGCTGCCCTCGAGGAGAAGGGCGCGATGGAGTACACCACCATCGTTGCTGCTCCGGCCTCTGATTCCGCAGGCTTCAAGTGGCTCGCACCGTACACCGGCTCGGCCATCGGCCAGCACTGGATGTACCAGGGCAAGCACGTTCTGGTCGTGTTCGACGACCTGACCAAGCAGGCAGAGGCGTACCGCGCCATCTCGCTGCTGCTTCGGCGCCCGCCGGGACGCGAGGCTTACCCCGGTGACGTCTTCTACTTGCACTCCCGTCTGCTGGAGCGTTCGGCGAAGCTGTCCGACGCACTCGGCGGTGGCTCGCTGACGGCTCTGCCGATCATCGAGACCAAGGCGAACGACGTCTCGGCGTACATCCCGACCAACGTCATCTCCATCACCGACGGTCAGGTGTTCCTCGAGTCCGACCTGTTCAACAAGGGCGTTCGCCCCGCGATCAACGTCGGTATCTCGGTCTCCCGCGTCGGTGGCGCTGCACAGACCAAGGGCATGAAGAAGGTTTCCGGTTCGCTACGTCTGGAACTGGCTCAGTTCCGTGAGCTCGAAGCGTTCTCCGCTTTCGCATCCGACCTCGACGCTGCCTCCAAGGCTCAGCTCGAGCGCGGTGCCCGTCTGGTCGAGCTGCTCAAGCAGGATCAGTACAGCCCGATCCCTGTCGAGGACCAGATCGTCTCGATCTACCTCGCCGGCGAAGGCATCTTCGACAGCGTTCCGATCGGTGACGTCCGTCGCTTCGAGAAGGAACTGCTCGAAGACCTCAAGCACTCGGCTGCTGGCGTCTACTCCAGCATCAACGGCGGTAAGGCACTCGATGCCGACAACGCTGCTGCGCTGATCGCTGCAACGAACAAGTTCAAGGAAGGCTTCATCGCATCCGACGGAAGCCGGGTCGTGAACGAGGCCGAGGCTGACGCTTTGGGCGCCGACGAGGTCGAGAACGAGCAGATCAACGTCAAGCGCAAGACCGTCAGCAAGTGACGTACGCGCCCATGACACTGCGAATTCCGAAGGGAGAGTGATTGATCGATGGCGAGCATTCTCGAATTGCGGTCTCGTATCAAGTCGGTCAACTCGACCAAGAAGATCACCAAGGCACAGGAACTGATCGCGACTTCGCGTATCACCAAGGCTCAGATTCGCGTCGCCGCGTCCAAGCCGTATGCCGAGGAGATCACGAAGGTACTCACCGAATTGGCGAGTGCGTCTGCTTCGCTCGATCACCCGTTGCTCAACGAGCGCCCGGAGCCCAAGCGGGCTGCGGTCCTCGTTGTCACCAGTGACCGCGGCATGTGTGGTGGCTACAACTCCAACGTCCTCAAGCAGGCAGAAGAGCTCATGGCTCTCCTCCGCAGCGAGGGCAAGGAGCCGGTCGTGTACGTGCTCGGTTCCAAGGGACTCGGCTACTACACGTTCCGCGGCCGCGACATCGGTGCTGCGTGGACGGGCTTCTCGCAGGATCCGGGTTACTCGGATGCAGCGAAGGCCAGCCGCCACCTGGTGGAGCTGTTCATGGCTGGTTCGGGTAACCAGGTTGCCGCTCCGAACGGTGAAGGCACGATCGAGGGCGTCGACGAACTCCATATCGTCTACACCCGCTTCGTGTCGATGCTGACGCAGACTCCCGAGGTTCGCCGTATGGCTCCTCTCGAGGTCTTCGTGTCGGAAGAGCGCATCGAACTCGGTGACGACATGCTGACCAACGGCCACGACGACGACCATGACAATGGCCCCGTCGCGGACTTCAGCTTCGAGCCCGAGCCCGAGAAGCTTCTCGGTGCTCTTCTCCCGAAGTACGTCAGCACTCGTATCTTCTCGTCGCTTCTCGATGCTGCGGCATCGGAGTCGGCAGCCCGTCGTACCGCCATGAAGGCCGCGACGGACAACGCAAACGAACTGGTGAACACGTTGAGCCGTCAGGCCAACCAGGCTCGCCAGGCCCAGATCACCCAGGAAATCAGCGAGATCGTCGGCGGCGCCAACGCGCTCGCCTCGAGCGCAGGAAGTGACTAGCACATGACCGCAGCAGTAACCGAAAACAACGGGGCAGGTTCGGCTTCGGCCGTAGCCGGCCGCGTCGTGCGGGTCATCGGTCCCGTCGTGGACGTTGAATTCCCGCGTGGCGCTGTTCCTGAACTGTTCAACGCCCTGAACGCCGAGATCACGCTTCCCTCGGTCGCCAAGACGCTGACGCTCGAGGTTGCACAGCACCTCGGTGACAACCTGGTCCGCACCGTCTCCATGCAGCCCACCGACGGCCTCGTCCGCGGCACTGCAGTGACCGACTCGGGCAAGCCGATCTCGGTTCCCGTCGGTGACGTCGTCAAGGGCCACGTGTTCAACGCCCTGGGCGATTGCCTCGACACCCCCGGTCTCGGCCGCGACGGCGAGCAGTGGGGCATCCACCGCAAGCCACCAGCCTTCGATCAGCTCGAAGGTAAGACCGAGATCCTCGAGACCGGCATCAAGGTCATCGACCTTCTCACCCCGTACGTCAAGGGTGGAAAGATCGGCCTGTTCGGTGGCGCCGGCGTCGGCAAGACCGTTCTGATCCAGGAAATGATCACGCGTATCGCTCGCGAGTTCTCGGGCACCTCGGTGTTCGCAGGCGTCGGTGAGCGTACCCGTGAGGGCACCGACCTCCACCTGGAAATGGAAGAGATGGGCGTCCTCCAGGACACCGCCCTTGTCTTCGGCCAGATGGACGAGCCGCCCGGAACGCGTATGCGCGTCGCCCTGTCCGCACTGACGATGGCGGAGTACTTCCGCGACGTTCAGGGCCAGGACGTCCTGTTGTTCATCGACAACATCTTCCGCTTCACGCAGGCAGGTTCCGAGGTTTCCACCCTCCTCGGCCGTATGCCTTCGGCAGTGGGCTACCAGCCCACGCTGGCGGACGAGATGGGTGAGCTCCAGGAGCGCATCACCTCGACCCGCGGTCGCTCGATCACCTCGCTGCAGGCTATTTACGTGCCCGCCGACGACTACACCGACCCCGCGCCGGCTACGACGTTCGCGCACCTCGATGCCACCACCGAGCTCTCGCGCCCGATTTCGCAGATGGGTATCTACCCCGCTGTGGATCCGCTGAGCTCGACCTCCCGCATCCTGGAGCCCGGCATCGTCGGTGCCGAGCACTTCCGTGTTGCCAACGAGGTCAAGCGCATCCTGCAGAAGTACAAGGAACTGCAGGACATCATCGCCATCCTCGGTATGGACGAGCTTCAGGAAGAGGACAAGGTCCTCGTCGGCCGCGCCCGTCGTATCCAGAAGTTCCTCGGCCAGAACTTCATCGTTGCCGAGAAGTTCACCGGTGAGCCCGGCTCCGTCGTGCCGCTCCGCGACACGATCGAAGCCTTCGACCGCGTCTGCAAGGGCGAGTTCGATCACCTGCCCGAGCAGGCATTCAACAGCTGCGGTGGACTCGACGACGTCGAAGCTGCAGCCAAGAAGATGGCCGGGAAGTAGTCCACGATGGCTGAGATGACCGTAGAACTCGTTGCCGTCGAGCAGCGCTTGTGGTCTGGTTCGGCGACGCTGGTCAGCGCTCAGACCACTGAGGGCGAAATCGGCATCATGCCCGGGCATGAGCCGGTCCTCGGCCAGCTGATCGAGGGCGGAACCGTGTCGATCACCCCGGTCGACGGCGAGCGTATCGTTGCTGCAGTACACGGAGGGTTCCTCTCCGTCACTGCGACGACGGTGACGATTCTTGCCGAGTCCGCGGACATGGCACAGGACATCGACGTCGAGGCAGCCAAGGCTGTCTTGGCCGAGAACTCGGGCGACCTCGAAGCGATTGCGGTCGCCAAGGGTCAGCTCCGGGCCGTCGAGCGCGCGTAAGTTACTCGAGTAAAGCCGCGACGGGAGCCGACGAACAGTGACATTCGGAATGACTGTGTTGATCATTCTGGTTGTGCTGCTCGCGGTTCTCGTCGCGGCTTTTCTGTATCGTCTGCTGGTTCTACGTCGCGGCGGTACCGCTGCACTGCTTCGTGTTCTGCCATCCCCGGGGGACAGCGGGTGGCGTCACGGAATCATTCGCTACGGCGAAAGCACCTTCGTCTTTTTCAAACTGTCGAGTCTGCGGCCGGGCCCGGACTCCAGGATTGATCGTCAAGGAATCGAGGTCGAGAGCCGTCGCTCTCCCTCGGGTACCGAATTCGACATCATGAGCGACGACATCGTCGTGGTCAAGGTCAACGACGGATCGTCGGCCTACGAAATCGCCTTGGACAGTGGAGCATTGACAGCTTTCCTGTCCTGGGTCGAATCACGGCCGGACGGGCGCGCCCGTAGGCGACGCACCGCCTGACCGGTCCCGCTCAAGCCCCGGCGCCGGGCTTCCAGAGCACATCGCCTTCAGGATTTGCCACTCTTCCCATGATGAAGAGCAGATCCGACAATCTGTTGAGATATTTCGCGGGGAGGACGCTGGTGTCTTCCGGGTTCGCATCGATGGCGGACCAGGCCGCACGCTCCGCACGCCGCGAGACGGTTCTTGCTACGTGAAGCAGGGCACCCAGGGCAGTTCCACCGGGCAGAATAAACGAATTCAACGGCGCCAGTTGCTCATTGAGCTCATCGCACCATCCTTCGAGTCGATCGATATAGGCCTGAGTCACTCGCAGCGGTGGGTACTTCGGGTTCTCGACGACAGGGGTGGACAGGTCGGCCCCCGCGTCGAAGAGGTCGTTCTGGATCTGGCGCAGCATCGCGAGCAGATTCTCCGGGGGTGTGCCGAGGGCAACGGCCACACCGATCGCCGCGTTGGTCTCGTCGCAATCCGCATAGGCGACCAGACGCGGATCGTTCTTGGAGACTCGCGAAAAATCACTGAGGCCGGTGGTCCCGTCGTCGCCGGTCCGGGTGTAGATCTTCGTCAGGTGAACAGACATAGGGCTACGGTACCGGCGCGGTGCCGACGAGGTTGTGGCTCTAGGCTGTGAACCGTGAGTGAGCACTTTCTTGTGACCGGGGGTAACCGCCTCGAAGGTGAAGTACTGGTGGGAGGGGCCAAGAACAGTGTGTTGAAGCTGATGGCCGCTGCGCTGTTGGCCGAAGGCACCACTGTGGTGACCAACTGCCCGGACATTCTCGACGTGCCCCTGATGGCGGACGTCTTGCGAGGGCTGGGCTGCGAGGTCGAACTCGAAGACTCCGAAGTGCGGATCACGACGCCGGCCGAGCCGAAATATCACGCTGATTTTGACGCGGTCAAGCAGTTTCGGGCGTCGGTGTGTGTGCTTGGTCCGCTGGTCGCGCGTTGTCGACGCGCTGTTGTCGCACTTCCTGGCGGCGATGCGATCGGTTCGAGGCCACTCGACATGCACCAATCCGGGCTCCGCCTGTTGGGCGCGCGTAGCGAAATCGAACACGGATGTGTCGTTGCCGAGGCAGACGACCTTCACGGCGCGAACATTCGCCTGGTCTTCCCGTCTGTGGGTGCAACCGAGAACATCTTGATGGCAGCAGTGCTCGCCCGAGGTGAAACGGTGATCGACAACGCTGCACGTGAGCCCGAGATCGTGGATCTCTGCAACATGCTCAACGAAATGGGCGCCAAGGTATCGGGCGGCGGAAGTTCGACGCTCACCATTCAAGGCGTCCGCAAGTTGGAACCGACTACGCACCGTGTCATCGGTGACCGCATCGTTGCCGCAACATGGGGTGTCGCTGCCTCCATGACCAGGGGCGACGTCCGCGTTCGCGGGGTGAATCACAAGCATCTCGGGTTGGTCCTCGACAAGCTTCGGACAGCCGGCGCGGAGGTGACTCCCGAGGTAGACGGTTTCCGTGTCATCCAGCGTGAACGGCCCAAAGCAGTCAATTTCGCGACATTGCCTTACCCCGGATTCCCGACCGACCTGCAGCCGATGGCAATCGGTTTGGCGGCGGTTGCCGAGGGCACGTCGATGATCACCGAGAACGTATTCGAATCGCGTTTCCGATTTGTCGAGGAAATGATCCGACTCGGCGCCGACGCTCGTACCGACGGTCACCATGCTGTGATCCGCGGAGTTCCAGTGCTGTCGAGTGCGCCGGTGTGGTCTTCGGACATTCGGGCAGGCGCCGGGCTCGTGCTTGCCGGGTTGGTCGCGGACGGAACCACCGAAGTCCACGACATCTTCCACATCGACCGTGGGTACCCGCGTTTCGTCG
>NZ_CP007255.1:2885000-6236862 GCF_000696675.2 Rhodococcus erythropolis R138
GCGAGCATCTTTGTTGTAAGTAATGAAGAGCGTACGGTGGATGCCTTGGCACCAGGAGCCGATGAAGGACGTAGGAGGCTGCGATAAGCCTCGGGGAGCTGTCAACCGAGCTGTGATCCGAGGATGTCCGAATGGGGAAACCCAGCACGAGTGATGTCGTGTTACCCGCGCCTGAATATATAGGGCGTGTGGAGGGAACGTGGGGAAGTGAAACATCTCAGTACCCACAGGAAGAGAAAACAACCGTGATTCCGTGAGTAGTGGCGAGCGAAAGCGGAAGAGGCTAAACCATGGGTGTGTGATAGCCGGCAGGTGTTGCATTCGTGGGGTTGTGGGGTTCATTTTGTCTGTTCTGCCGAGCAGGCCAACAGTAAGAAATCACAGGGTTAGTGGAAGTGGTCTGGAACGGCCTGTCGTAGAGGGTGAGAATCCCGTACACGAAAACTTTGTGACTGTTGTAATGGAAACCCAAGTAGCACCGGGCCCGTGAAATCTGGTGTGAATCTGTCGGGACCACCCGATAAGCCTGAATACTCCCTGGTGACCGATAGCGGACTAGTACCGTGAGGGAAAGGTGAAAAGTACCCCGGGAGGGGAGTGAAATAGTACCTGAAACCGTGCGCTTACAATCCGTCAGAGCCTTCGAACAGTTTACTGTTGGGGGTGATGGCGTGCCTTTTGAAGAATGAGCCTGCGAGTTAGTGGCATGTCGCGAGGTTAACCCGTGTGGGGTAGCCGTAGCGAAAGCGAGTCCGAATAGGGCGATCGTAGTGGCATGCTCTAGACCCGAAGCGGAGTGATCTACCCATGGCCAGGTTGAAGCGACGGTAAGACGTCGTGGAGGACCGAACCCACTTAGGTTGAAAACTGAGGGGATGAGTTGTGGGTAGGGGTGAAAGGCCAATCAAACTCCGTGATAGCTGGTTCTCCCCGAAATGCATTTAGGTGCAGCGTCGCGTGTTTCTCACCGGAGGTAGAGCTACTGGATGGTCTAGGGGGCCCACAAGCTTACCGAAATCAGCCAAACTCCGAATGCCGGTGAGTGAGAGCGCGGCAGTGAGACTGCGGGCGATAAGGTTCGTAGTCGAGAGGGAAACAGCCCAGATCGCCAGCTAAGGTCCCTAAGCGTGTACTAAGTGGAAAAGGATGTGGGGTCGCGAAGACAACCAGGAGGTTGGCTTAGAAGCAGCCACCCTTGAAAGAGTGCGTAATAGCTCACTGGTCAAGTGATCCTGCGCCGACAATGTAGCGGGGCTCAAGTACACCACCGAAGCTGCGGCATTCACGCAATAGCCCCCAGTTGATCCAAGGATTTTCTGGCAGGTGTGTGGATGGGTAGGGGAGCGTCGTGTGGCCATGGAAGCGGCAGGGTGACCTAGCCGTGGAGGCCACACGAGTGAGAATGCAGGCATGAGTAGCGAAAGACGAGTGAGAAACTCGTCCGCCGAATGACCAAGGGTTCCTGGGCCAGGTTAATCCGCCCAGGGTGAGTCGGGACCTAAGACGAGGCCGACAGGCGTAGCCGATGGACAACGGGTTGATATTCCCGTACCCGTGTGAACGCGCCCATGGTGAATCAGTGATACTAACCATCCTGAAGCCACGAGAAGACCTTCGGGTCTCGAGTTGGTGGATGCATGGGACCTGATCTGGTAGTAGCCAAGCGATGGGGTGACGCAGGAAGGTAGCTGAGCCAGTCAGTGGTAATACTGGTGTAAGCGTGTAGGGCGTGACCTAGGCAAATCCGGGTCACACATAGCCTGAGACGTGATGCGTAGCCGATTGAGGCGAATTCAGTGATCCTATGCTGCCGAGAAAAGCCTCTAGCGAGCTTTCACACGGCCCGTACCCCAAACCGACACAGGTGGTCAGGTAGAGAATACTAAGGCGATCGAGATAACTATGGTTAAGGAACTCGGCAAAATGCCCCCGTAACTTCGGGAGAAGGGGGGCCCTGTCTGGTGACGACATTTACTGTCTGAGCTGGGTGGGGCCGCAGAGACCAGTGAGAAGCGACTGTTTACTAAAAACACAGGTCCGTGCGAAGTCGTAAGACGATGTATACGGACTGACGCCTGCCCGGTGCTGGAAGGTTAAGAGGACCGGTTAGTTCCTTCGGGAGCGAAGCTGAGAATTTAAGCCCCAGTAAACGGCGGTGGTAACTATAACCATCCTAAGGTAGCGAAATTCCTTGTCGGGTAAGTTCCGACCTGCACGAATGGCGTAACGACTTCTCAGCTGTCTCAACCGTAGACTCGGCGAAATTGCATTACGAGTAAAGATGCTCGTTACGCGCGGCAGGACGAAAAGACCCCGGGACCTTCACTACAGCTTGGTATTGGTGTTCGGTTCGGTTTGTGTAGGATAGGTGGGAGACTGTGAAACGGTGACGCCAGTTATCGTGGAGTCGTTGTTGAAATACCACTCTGATCGAATTGGACCTCTAACCTCGGACCATGATCTGGTTCAGGGACAGTGCCTGGTGGGTAGTTTAACTGGGGCGGTTGCCTCCCAAAATGTAACGGAGGCGCCCAAAGGTTCCCTCAGCCTGGTTGGCAATCAGGTGTCGAGTGCAAGTGCACAAGGGAGCTTGACTGTGAGACTGACAGGTCGAGCAGGGACGAAAGTCGGGACTAGTGATCCGGCACCGGCAAGTGGAAGCGGTGTCGCTCAACGGATAAAAGGTACCCCGGGGATAACAGGCTGATCTTCCCCAAGAGTCCATATCGACGGGATGGTTTGGCACCTCGATGTCGGCTCGTCGCATCCTGGGGCTGGAGTAGGTCCCAAGGGTTGGGCTGTTCGCCCATTAAAGCGGCACGCGAGCTGGGTTTAGAACGTCGTGAGACAGTTCGGTCTCTATCCGCCGCGCGCGTTAGAAACTTGAGGAAGGCTGTCCCTAGTACGAGAGGACCGGGACGGACGAACCTCTGGTGTGCCAGTTGTTCCGCCAGGAGCACCGCTGGTTAGCTACGTTCGGAAGGGATAACCGCTGAAAGCATCTAAGCGGGAAGCCTGTTCCAAGATGAGGTTTCTCACCCCCTCGAGGGGGTAAGGCCCCCGGCAGACCACCGGGTTGATAGGCCAGAACTGGAAGTGCAGTAATGCATGCAGGTGACTGGTACTAATAGGCCGAGGACTTACCACAAAGAAGCTACGCGTCCACTGTGCGGTATCTGAAACAACACACAGATACTGATGAGAAACTCTGTTTTCTCCGTCATCCATCCACCCGGTAACGGGTTCGGGTTGGTGCACGGTGAAACCAGGTGATCAGAAGTTGGTTACTGTGACAGTTTCATAGAGTTACGGCGGTCATAGCGAAGGGGAAACGCCCGGTCCCATTCCGAACCCGGAAGCTAAGCCCTTCAGCGCCGATGGTACTGCACTCGACAGGGTGTGGGAGAGTAGGACACCGCCGAACACAAATTAAGAGAAGCCCCCCAACCAGTGATGGTTGGGGGGCTTTCTCGTACCCAAAACACCCCACCCCGCATCGAGTGAACGACACACTCACCCTCTCAGACGAGGGGAACGATACGTTCACGCCATTGGGGGCGGGAGCACGACTGACGACGACAGGCGCTCTGCCCGGATCAGCCGATGCCGTCGGCGGTGGCAGTTGCATACTTCGGCCGGCCAATCGGCACATACCGCTGGATCGTCACGCCCTTTGGTGTGGCTCGAGATTCGGCCAGTTCGAGTGCGATATCCGGTCCGGTGTCGGGAAAGAGTCGCGTGCCCTGGCCTACGACCACCGGAACGATCAGCAGGATCATCTCGTCGACGAGATCGTTCGCCAGAAGCCAGCGGCACAATTCGCCACTGCCGTGCACCTGAAGCTCGCCGCCGGGTCTGGCTTTCAGTTCGCCGATCGCTGCGGCGGTGTCACCTGAAAGGGCCGTGGTGTTCTTCCATTGCGGATAGGTGACCGTTGTCGAGGCAAGATACTTGGGCCGCGTATTCAAGGCGCTTGCGATCGGGTTGACCTCTGGATTCTCGAACGCGCCCCAATAACCGGCGAAGATGCCATAGGTCCGCCGACCGAACAGGAAGGCGTCGGCGCGCTGGTAGACCTGGACGAGGTAAGACATGGCTTCTGTGTCCACCAGTGGCGCGGACCATCCGCCACGTTCGAATCCGCCGCGTCGATCTTCATCCGGCCCACCGAGTCCTTGCATCACCCCGTCGAGAGTGACGATGGTAAATGTCGTCAGTTTCATAGTCGTACCCATCTCCCCGGCATCGTCGGATTTCCGCTGTTTCGATATAGACCGTCGGGAAGCGGGAAAGTCATCGAGCGAACGTGGCGTTCATCGCCTTGGATCGACCGAACGTGCCGTTCGCTCAAGGTGGGCGGTGAGATCAGGGCTGAACGGGCACAGAGTCTGCCGGGATGGTCTCGGACTCCAAGGCGTCGCAGGGAACCGCGAGCTCGGTCTGTTCGAGGCGGCCACGAAGGGTGATGTTCTCGGTGATCGACCACTGTGCGGCTTCGGCGCTGTCAGCGGCGGCTACAGCCCGTCCGGACGCGGCGAGGTTACCCGGGACCGTCTTGGCGACCTCGGACAGTCGCGCTGCTTCGTTGACGGGATCACCGATGACGGTGTACTCGAACCTTTCTCGCGCACCGACGTTTCCGGCAACGGCAATTCCCGCAGCGACGCCGATACCCGCGCTCACTTCCGGAACTTCGGCACGCAGGCGCTGCTGAATCTTGCGGGCGGCGGCGAGTGCACTGCCGGCGTGATCGTCGAGTGTCGTCGGCGCTCCGAAAATCGCCAGCGCTGCGTCGCCCTCGAACTTGTTGACGAATCCGCCGTGTGCATCTACCTCGTCGACGATGACGTCGAAGAATCGATTGAGTAGAGCGACCACCGCGGTAGGGGAGTTGGTGGCCGCGATCGTGGTCGAACCGATGACGTCGACGAAGAGAACGGCAACGTCGCGTTCTTCACCGCCGAGTTCCGGGTTTCGGCGAACCGCGTTTGCGGCAACCTCGTGTCCGACGTGGCGCCCGAAGAGGTCGCGAATCCTCTCGCGCTCGCGCAGGCCCTCGGCCATGCGATTGAAGCCGGTCTGCAGCAGTCCCAGTTCGGTCCCGTCGTACACGACGACGGACGCGGTGAGGTCGCCACGGGTGACTTGTTCCATGCCTCGGCGTACGGACCGAATGGGGGCCGCGGCTGATCGGATGTTGATGTACGTCAGCCCGAGTCCGACGCACAGAGTGATCCCGCCGATGACGAGGATCGCGGTCGCGAGGGCTTGCCACGAAGCAGGTCGGATGAAGCTGAAGACCGCTACGAGCATCAAGCCGGTGACGGGGACCCCGCTTCCGAGCAGCCAGACGAGGATTGTCCGGCCGGTCAGTCCGAGAACGGCAGCCTTGCGGGGTGCTCCGGATTCGAGTGCACGCGCAGCAATCGGGCGGAGTGCGAACTCGCTGAGCAGGTAGCAGAAAGCGCAGGTGGTGATACCGCTGAAAGCCACGGTGAACAGAACTTTCGGAATGGTGTCGGGGTCGACGATTCCGTACATGGTCGTGAAGGTGATGAGCGCGGCCGTCCACAGGACGGCTTGCACTCGGGTCAGTCGCCACGGCCCGCGCAACGCCGCGCGTTGATTCTGCTCGGTTGGCCGGTGATCCTCGGTGGCCCACCGGAGATCCCTCATGAGGCGTTTGGTGCCCCACAGAAGTCCGATGAGAAAGACACACCCGATGAAGACGGGCACGGCAAGAAAGTTGATCCACGCGAATTCGGGGTGGATGATCTCGGGTCCGGGAACCACGAATCCGACGAGCACGATCGCCAGCACCGCTCCGATCAGGTTGGTGACCAGGAGAGGGGCGGTGAGTAGTGCCTGGACGCGGATTCGGCGGCGCCTGGGGCTTTCGTCGGTGGATCCGAGCAGCCACGACCCCAGGGGCGCACTCGGGACACGGCTTCGCTGCATAGTGTGTCGAGAGTAGTCGTAATGATCGCTTAGGGTGGTCCGGTGCGCCTAGTTATTGCTCGTTGCCGTGTCGATTATGTGGGACGCCTGACCTCCCACCTCCCTACCGCAAGACGACTGCTGTTGGTGAAGGCCGACGGCTCGGTCAGCATTCATGCCGACGATCGGGCGTACAAGCCGCTGAACTGGATGAGTCCGCCGTGCTGGTTGGTCGAGACCACCGGCGACAGCGACGACATCTTGTGGGTCGTCACCAACAAGGCGGGCGAGGAGCTTCGGATCACTCTCGAAGAGGTCGAGCACGATTCGTCGTATGAACTCGGTCTCGATCCGGGATTGATCAAGGACGGAGTCGAGGCACACCTTCAAGAACTTCTGGCGGAGCATGTCGAGACACTCGGCCCCGGCTACACATTGGTACGACGCGAGTACATGACGGCCATCGGGCCGGTCGACCTTCTGGTCCGTGACGCGGACGGTGCATCGGTGGCGGTGGAGATCAAGCGCCGCGGCGAGATCGACGGCGTCGAGCAGTTGACGCGGTACCTGGAGTTGCTCAACCGCGATCCTCTGCTCGCGCCGGTCACGGGAGTTTTTGCAGCGCAACAGATCAAGCCGCAGGCAAAGACTTTGGCCAACGACCGTGGGATCCGTTGCCTGGTCTTGGACTACGAGGCCTTGCGTGGTACAGAAAGCACCGAGTTCCGACTTTTCTGACGCTGTTTAGACTCGAACCATGCCGCGCCGCAAACCTTCGCCGAAGCAATCCCGTCGAACGGATACTCGGCGTGCTCGGAATTCGGGCGCGGAATCGCAGTCACCCAGTGGTGTGTTGTTCGGCGGGGCGCTGGTCCGGGAGGAACCGGGGCCGGGCGGTGAAATGTACATGGTGAGGCCGATACCCGGCTCCAACGCGACGAAGTTCTATCGGTGCCCCGGTTGTGATCACGACATCAGGCCCGGTGTCGCCCATGTAGTGACGTGGCCTTCGGAACCGGGCGGCGCGAACGAACGTCGACACTGGCACACCGGATGCTGGTCAGGCCGCGGAACTCGCAGCCTGACCAGACGGTGGTCCTGAGCGTCGATCAGTTCCGGGACTGGGCTCGCTGCTCGACGGCGCGGGTGTCGATCTCGGCGGTGTTGGTCTCGTCCGAGTCCTCGAGAACATCGTCTTCGTCGATACTCGGTTCTGAGTCGACCGGATCGGAGTCGGCCTTCTTGTCTTCGATCTCGAGATTTTCCTCGGCTTCGACGATGACCGGAGCGGGCGGTGCATCGAGGAGTTCGCTCTCCCGGTTGACCGATGCGAGCATGGCCGGAACCGAATCGAGTTGTCCCCGAATGCCCAAGAGCTGAGCCAGGATTCGACCACGGAGAACACGCAGTTCTTCGGTGAGTTCCTTCGCGTGAGCGATCTTGCGCTCGGACTGATCGGTGGCGGCCTGCAGCCTGCGCTGAGCCTCGTGCGACGCATCGGAGAGTCGACGCTCGGCCTCTGCCTTGCTCGACGACTCCAGGTCGTTGACGGCGGCGACGACCTTGGCGCGACGCTCGGACATCGAGATGTCGAAGTCTTCGCGGATCTGAGTGCGCTTGGCCTCGGACTCGGCAGCCAGGCGATCCCGCTCGGCCTGTGCGGCTTCGACGATCCGGGCGGCTTCGGTACGGGCCTGCGCCATGGTCTGCTCGTGCATGGTTTCCATCGCATTGCGACGGTCCTCGAGTTCGGCGATCAGCGACTCGTAGTGTCCGCGCAGTCGGGCGCCGTCCTGTTCGGCGATGGAGGTCATCTCGGCTGCGTCGGCCTCGGCCTTCGCGCGCACCTCGGAAGCCTCGTCGGAGGCAAGGCGCAGCATGCGGCTGATGCGATCGCTCATGCCCTCCGCAGTGGTGGGCGGTACCGAGAGGCGGTCGACGTCCTTGCGGAGGTCGTCGATGTCGTCGCGTGCATCGTCGAGCTGCTTGGCAAGGTCGCGGGCCTGCGCAGCGGCAGCATCACGATCGGCCGCGGTAACTCGCAGCTCCGCGTCGAATCGCTCGAAGTAGTTACGTACCTCGTCGCGGTCGTATCCCTTCCGTGCGATCTGGAACGGAAGTTGGATCGAACCGCGGTCCTGCTCGTATGCCATGGCGACAATCTACCTGGCATACGAGCTGGAGTCGGGTCTGCTAGTGGCTCGCGTCGGGTTCGACCAGTTCCACCAGGACGCCGCCGGCGTCCTTCGGGTGAATGAAGTTGATGCGCGAGTTGGCCGTACCGCGCCGGGGAGCGTCGTACAGCAACCGAACGCCGCGCTCGCGAAGCTCGGCGGAGATGGCGTCGATGTCGGTGACCCGGTAGGCGAGCTGCTGCAGTCCGGGGCCGCTTCGGTCGATGAACTTGGCGATGGTCGAGTTCTCGTCCAGTGGTGCGAGCAGCTGAACGGCAGTGGATCCGGCGGGGGAGCCGACGACGGAGAGCATGGCTTCGCGCACGCCCTGCGATTCGTTGATTTCCTCGTGGGTCGACACCATGCCCAGGTGCTGCGTGTACCACGCGATTGCCGCGTCGAGATCGGGCACCGCGATTCCGACGTGATCGATCGCGACGACGAGGTCGGACGACAAAGGTGCGAGTGCAGAACTGGGGGAGGTCTGTGTCATACCTTTCACGGTAGCGCTACCGTTTGAGGAGTACACGTCGGGATGTGACTTGGCTCTTAGGCCGCACGGAACCGACGACTATGTCTCTTTTGCAGCCGGAGGAAATCGTGACCAGTTCTGTGATTGTTGCGGGAGCTCGTACCCCGATGGGTCGACTCCTCGGATCGTTGAAAGACCTCTCCGGGTCCGACCTCGGCGGCATCGCCATCAAAGGCGCCCTCGACAAGTCCGGAGTCGCCCCCGAACAAGTCGACTACGTCATCATGGGACAGGTCCTCACCGCCGGCGCCGGCCAGATGCCCGCCCGCCAAGCCGCCGTCGCCGCCGGCATCCCCATGAACGTCCCCGCCCTGAGCATCAACAAAGTGTGCCTCTCCGGCATCGACGCCATCGCCCTCGCCGACCAACTCATCCGCGCCGGCGAATTCGACATCGTCGTCGCCGGCGGGCAGGAATCGATGTCCCGCGCACCCCACATGCTCGAAAAAAGCCGCGAAGGCTTCAAATACGGCGACGTCACCCTCCGCGACCACATGGCCTACGACGGCCTCCACGACATCTTCACCGACCAGGCCATGGGCCTGCTCACCGAACAAGTCAACCAACAAGAAACCGCCCACATCACCCGCGCCGAGCAGGACGCCTTCGCCGCCGCCTCACACCAGAACGCGGCCCGCGCCTGGAAAGACGGCTACTTCGACAACGAAGTAGTCCCCGTCTCCATCCCCCAACGCAAGGGCGAGCCGATCGTCTTCGCGCAGGACGAAGGCATCCGCGCCGACACCACCACCGAATCCCTCGGCAAACTGCGTCCCGCGTTCAGCAAGGACGGCACCATCACCGCCGGCTCCGCCTCCCCGATCTCCGACGGCGCCGCCGCCGTGATCGTGATGAGCAAAACCAAAGCCGAAGAGCTCGGCCTGACCTGGATCGCGGAAATCGGCGCCCACGGCGTCGTCGCCGGACCCGACTCCACCCTCCAGTCCCAACCCGCCCGCGCCATCGCCAAGGCCTGCGCCAAGGAAGGCATCGACCCCACCGACCTCGACCTCGTCGAAATCAACGAAGCGTTCGCCGCCGTCGGGATCGCATCCACCCGCGAACTCGGCCTCGACCCCGCCAAGGTCAACGTCAACGGCGGCGCCATCGCCGTCGGACACCCCCTCGGCATGTCCGGCGCCCGCATTGCCCTGCACCTCGCCCTCGAACTGCAACGCCGCGGCGGCGGCATCGGCGCAGCCGCACTCTGCGGCGGCGGCGGACAAGGCGACGCACTCATCATCCGCGTCCCCAAGGCGTGAGTGTCTAAATACACCTGAACGAGCGCTCTCGCTCTGCGACGCCCCGTGGTTTTGCTCACACAACTACGGGGCGTCGTAGTTGTTCGGGCACAATGGCCTCATGGCGAACATCTTTGACGTATCCACTCCCGCGAAACGCTTCCGTCTGGTGGCGTGGTGGGAAGCTGTGACCTGGGCGGCCTTGCTGGTTGCCATGTTCTTCAAGTGGGTCCTCGGACACGAAGAAGCGATTCGCATCCCCGGAATGGTCCACGGCACCGCGGGCTTCCTGGTGTTCATCGTTGTTGCTCTGCTGACTGCGTGGTCGCTCAAGTGGGATATCAAGACCACGATCCTTGCGCTGATCTCGAGCGTTCCCCCGTTCGGCACCGTGATATTCGAACGCTGGGCAGTGCGAAACGGCAAGCTCGGTGAGCTGTCCACGGAGTTCGAGGCGTCCAAGGGCAACGCGGCGCTCGTCTGAGTGCTGCATCCCTCTACGTAGCTTCGCGCAACTCGTGACAAACTGGGAGTCGTGACTCGACCAGGTTCCAGGCCCCCCGCGCGTTCGTCCGCAGTTGCTGCCGCCATGAGCGGCGCAGTCGACTTGTCCGCCTTCAAAGAGCGGGCCACGGCCCCACCACCGCCGCGTAACACCAGCGGCGACGGGGCCGTTTCTGCTGTCTCCGGGGCAGTGATCGAGGTGACCGAGGAGAACTTCGAAAGCGAAGTCCTGCTGAAGTCGAGCCAGGTGCCGGTCATCGTCAACATCGGTGGCCGCGCATACGAGCCCTCGGTCGTGTTCACCGAAGTTCTCGAATCATTGGCGGCGCGCGCCGGCGGCAAGTGGATTCTTGCCAACGTCGACGTCGACGTGAGTCCTCGCATCGCGCAGGCATTCGGTGTCCAGTCGGTGCCGACGGTTGTTGCCGTCGCAGCTGGTCAGCCGTTGGCCGATTTTCAGGGCGCTCAGCCAGAGGCGCAGCTCAGTCAGTGGTTCGACGCAGTGCTCCAAGCTGTCGAGGGCAAGTTGAGTGGGCCGGTGTCCGACGGGGACGAACCGGTGGAGGAGGTCGAGGATCCTCGCTTCGTGGCCGCTGAAACCGCGCTGGACGAGGGCGATCTCGACGCCGCCATCGCTGCGTACCAGGTGATTCTCGACGCCGAACCCAACAACGCGGAGGCCAAGAGCGCTGTCCGCCAGGTGAAGTTCATGGCTCGGGTTCAGGGCGTCGATCCCGAGTCGATTGCGGCTGCGGATGCTGATCCGTCCAATCTCGAACTGCAGTTCGCTGCGGCCGACCTGGAAATGTTCGCCCAGCAACCCGAGGCTGCGTTCGCTCGCTTGATCTCGGTGGTATCGCGAACTGCCGGCGACGACAAGGCCGCAGCGCGGACGCGCCTGCTCGAGCTGTTCGAACTGTTCGACCCGGCAGAACCGATCGTCATCGCGGCCCGGCGTAAGTTGGCTTCCGCTCTCTACTGACGTGTGGACCGGCAGCCGCTACTCCGTGTAGCGGCTGTCGCACACTTCCCGGCCACCCAGTACACCGGTCCGGAACGCGTCTACGCGTGCAAACCCGCTCGGCACCGTCTCACCATTGACGTCACTGGCGGCGAGGCCGTCGGTCAGCAGCCCCGATACGGCTTCGTCGAGGTCGCCGGGGGAGAGTGTGACTTGAGCTCCGGACGCCGCAGCGTTGGTGGGACTGAGCGCTGCGGTGATGACGCCGGACAGGCAGGCGGCGCGCAAGGCAGTCTGCGGAGTGTCGAGCGATTGGCCGTTCTCCTTCTGCATCGCGAGGGTGTACCTCGACGCGAGCAGGACGTAGGCGTTGTAGTCGCCGGTGATGTTGGTCTGGATCAACTCACGTCGACCGACGCGACCCGGCGTGCCGCGCTCGGCCAGGTCGTCGACGCTGATTCCGATGGTGTTCGTCGACGGGCAGTACGAGACGGGCTCGGTCGCAACGGCGTCGCTGCACCCGGTGTCTGCGCCGGTGAACACGACCTTCGGCGGCTCGGGTAGATCGAAGATTGCTTGGAATGTCTTCACGAACTCGTCGAGCGTTGCCTCGGTGACAGGCAGTTCTCCGGAGTCGTTGCCTTCGGCGAACTGTTGCGGGAGGTCTGCGCGTCGTGACTCGATTTCGTCGGCGTCCATCTTCGCGCAGGCGCCGGCGCCGTCGGTGAAGCCGATCTGAGTGGCGGTGACGCGCTCGAACGCCGAACCATGGTGGCTCTCAGGATCATTAGGGTCTTCGTCGCGGATGGCGACCGCCGAGGCCAACACCTTGTTGAGGCCGTCGGAGGTGTTCATCGTGAAGTGTGCGGCCTTGTCCTCCGCGACGTGCCGCAAGAAGGCACCACCGAAACAGTCGGCTTGCTGTTCTCGCACCAGGGCCGCATCTCGTTTGCCGCCGACGATCCCGGCTTTGCGTTGAACCGCGTGGCCGTACTCGTGCGCGAAGATGAAGGCGACGGCCACTTCACCGAACTTCTCTCGTACCTCGGGCAGCAGCAGTTCGCGATCCCAACCGATTGTGTGATCGATGCTGCAGTACCCGGCGTTGATGAGTTCTTCGGTGGTCTCCTCGCAGAAGTCCGGGCCGTTCGATTCGGTGGGGTCCCACGAGATCAGCTCGTCGACCGGTTCGAAGGGCTTGTCGAACAGAGCCGGGTACTCGGCGGCCCAGTAGGTTTCGATGTCGGTGATGGCGTTGGCCGCCAGGGCGTCGATGTCCCCGCCGTCGGTGCCGGTGATTGCTCGGTCGGCATTGGGGGCTCCGGGGCGCAATCCGCTGGGGCCTGCTGTTGCGTCGAGTCCGGCGACGCGGAACGGATCGTGATAGATCGAGACGGCGTGCCCGTTCGTTCCGCTGGCACAACCGGCGAGCAGTGCGGCCACTGCGAACAGTGACGACGTGACAATGACTACTCGCCGGCCGACCATCAACGCTCCAGACTTATCCAAATCGCTCCAGCAGCTGGCAGCGCCACCTGTGCGGAGGCTGGCCGACCGTGCCACGAACGCGACGTTGCCGTGACCGCTCCGAGGTTCCCGACTCCGGAGCCGCCATACACCTCGGCATCGGTGTTGAGAATTTCCACCCATCGGCCGGGCTCTGGTAGCCCGACGCGGTAGCTCGAGTGCTCGCTGCCCGAAAAGTTGAACAGGCAGGCGACAATCGAACCGTCAGTACCGTAACGCAGAAAACTGAGGACGTTGTTCTCGGTGTCGTTGGCGTCGATCCAGGAGTATCCGCCGGGGGAGGTGTCGAGGGTCCACATCGCCGGATGGCGTCGGTACGCGGAGTTGAGATCTCCGACCAGTCGCTGGACGCCGCGGTGGAGAGTGCCGGTGTACTGATCGTCGAGTTGCCACCAGTCGAGGCCGCGTTCTTCGGACCATTCCGCGCTCTGACCGAACTCCTGTCCCATGAACAGCAGTTGCTTGCCCGGATGCGCCCACATGTACGCAAGCAGTGAGCGCAGGCCGGAAGCCTTGGCGAAGTCGTTGCCGGGCATCCGGGTCCACAGAGTTCCCTTGCCGTGCACCACTTCGTCATGGCTGATCGGTAGCAGGTAGTTCTCACTCCACGCGTACATCAGCGAGAAAGTGATCTCGTGATGGTGGTAAGTCCGGTGCACCGGGTCGTGACCGAGGAATCCGAGGGTGTCGTGCATCCACCCCATGTTCCATTTCATGTTGAACCCGAGGCCACCGACATTGGTCGCCCGAGTGACTCCGGGCCACGCCGTCGACTCCTCGGCGACGGTGACGACTCCTCGGTGGTTCTTGTGGACGGTGGCGTTCATCTCCTGCAGGAACGCAACAGCTTCGAGATTCTCGCGGCCACCGTGAATGTTGGGAGTCCATCCACCTTCCGGACGTGAGTAGTCCAGGTACAGCATCGATGCGACGGCGTCGACGCGCAGTCCGTCGATGTGGAACTCCTCGAGCCAGAAGAGCGCGTTGGCGACGAGGAAGTTTCGGACCTCGCGGCGACCGAAGTCGAATACGTATGTGCCCCAGTCCAACTGCTCGCCGCGACGCGGATCGGCGTGCTCGTACAACGGCGTTCCGTCGAAACGGGCAAGCGCCCATTCGTCTTTGGGGAAGTGTGCAGGAACCCAGTCGACGATGACGCCTATCCCTGCGGCGTGCAGGTGGTCGACGAACCAGCGGAAGTCGTCCGGGGTGCCGAAGCGGGAGGTCGGTGCGTAGTACGAGGTGACCTGGTACCCCCACGATCCACCGAACGGATGCTCGGAGACGGGCAGCAGTTCGACGTGGGTGAATCCGGTTTCGGTGACGTATACGGCGAGTTGCTCGGCCATCTGCCGGTAGTCGAGTCCCGGACGCCACGATCCGAGGTGCACCTCGTACACGCTCATCGGGGACTGCGAAGGGTCGACACCAGCGCGGGTTTCCAGCCAGGCCGCGTCGTTCCATTCGTGCGAACTGGTGGTCACTCGCGACGCCGTCGCCGGCGGTACCTCGGTACCGAAGGCCATGGGATCGGCCTTGTCGCGAACCGAGCCGTCGTGGCCGTGGACCCGGAACTTGTAGAGCGAACCGACTGCGATGTCGGGCAGGAAGAGTTCCCAGACCCCGGTGGAGCCGAGGACTCGCATGGGGGCGAATTGCCCACTCCACCCGTCGAAGTCGCCGACGACGGTCACGCCGCGGGCGGCCGGAGCCCAGACGGCGAACGAGGTGCCGTCGACGGGTCCGTCCGGTGTCTCGTACGAACGCGGATGTGCGCCGAGGATGTCCCACAGTCGTTCGTGCCGACCTTCGCCGAACAGGTGAAGGTCGAGTTCACCGAGAGTCGGCAGGAATCGGTAAGGGTCGGCTGCGAGAACTGTGTGGCCACCCGGGTACGTCACGGAATAGCGATAGTCGATCAGGTCGGGGTGGGGGACCAGGGCCGCGAATATTCCGTGCGAAACATGTTCGAGAGGAAAGGTTTTGCCGCCGATGACGGCGCTGACGGACTCGGCGTTGGGACGCAACGCTCGGAGAACGGTGCCGTCGGCGTGGGGATGGGCGCCGAGGACACTGTGCGGATCGTGATGTTCACCGCGCGCCAACAGTTCCAGATCGTGATTGTCCGGCGCGATACCCGAAGGGGACTTTTCGGTTGGCATCACTTGCCTCCACCTGCGCGGTGCGCATTGCGAGCTTGGTAGGCCAGAGAGATCCGGGCCGGATACGGAACGGGTGGGAGCGCGAGGATGTGCGCCACCGAACGCCAGGGCTCGAGCCGGACGAAATTGGCCTGGCCCCAATTGAACTGCTCGCCGGTAACCTCGTCGAGCACGGTCATGTGGTCGTGCCATTCGCGTCCGAGCGCCGGCATGTCCAACCAGACGGTGCCCTCTTCTGCCGCGAACGGGTTGAGGTTGATCACCGTCAGGACGGCGTCACCGGTCGAGGCGTCGAACTTCGAGTAGGCGATCAACGCGTCGTTGTCGATGTGGTGAAAGTGCAGGTTCCGCAACTGCTGCAGGGCCGGGTGTGCACGCCGGATGCGATTGAGTGCGGTGATCCACGGCTCGAGAGATTCGCCTCGCGCTGCCGCTTCGGCGAAACGGCGCGGACGAAGTTCGTACTTCTCGGAGTCGAGGTATTCCTCGCTGCCGGGGCGAACGGCTTGATGTTCGTAGAGTTCGTAACCGGAGTAGACGCCCCACGTCGGCGCCAGGGTGGCGGCGAGAGCTGCTCGCAGTGCAAACATTCCGGGCCCACCGTGCTGGAGGGACTCGTGCAGGATGTCCGGTGTGTTCACGAAGAGGTTCGGTCGGGCCTCGTCGGCCTTTGCCGCCAGCTCGTTACCGAATTCGGTGAGCTCCCACTTTGCAACTCGCCAGGTGAAGTACGTGTACGACTGCGTGAACCCGCGCCTGGCAAGGCCGTACATGCGCGCCGGACGAGTGAAAGCCTCGGCGAGGAACAAGACGTCGGGGTCGGTTTTCTTGACCTCCGAGATGAGTGTTTCCCAGAAGTTGGGCGGCTTGGTGTGCGGGTTGTCGACACGAAAGATCTTGACTCCGGCGTTGATCCAGTGACGGACCACGCGCAGGATTTCCTTGTCCAGACCGCGAGGATCGGTGTCGAAGTTGATCGGGTAGATGTCCTGATACTTCTTGGGCGGGTTCTCGGCGTAGGCGATGGTGCCGTCGGGAAGGACGTTGAACCACTCCGGATGCTTCTGAGCCCATGGATGATCCGGGGCGCACTGCAGCGCGAGATCCAGTGCCACTTCGAGATCCAGCTTGCGGGCCGCAGCGACGAAGGCCTTGAAGTCCTTGAGCGTGCCGAGTTGGGGGTGAACAGCGTCGTGCCCGCCGTCGGCAGAGCCGATCGCCCACGGCGAACCAACGTCGCCGGGTTCGGGGGTGAGGGTGTTGTTGCGTCCCTTGCGGTTGATCTCGCCGATGGGATGGATCGGAGGAAGGTAGACGACGTCGAAACCCATTGCGGCGATGCGGGGCAGGTCTTCGGCAGAGGTACGGAACGTGCCGTGCTGCGGTACTCCGTTCTCGTCCCATCCACCGGTCGAGCGGGGGAAGAACTCGTACCAGGAGCCGAACAGTGCACGGTTGCGATCAACGACGACGGGGTGGGACTCGCCCTTGGTGACCAGTTCGCGAAGCGGAGTGGCGCGGAGCAGTTCGGCGACGTCGGAGGCGAAGGCCGGAGCGACGCGAGCAGTCAGCGCCTGATCGCTGCGCAGCGACGCCGTGACGGCCTCGAGCCTGGACCTGTTGCCCCGCGGCACTTCGTGCGCGGCCTTTTCGAACAGGCGCGCACCGATTTCCAGGTCGTTGGCCAACTCGGCCGCCCCTTGCCCGACGGCGAGCTTTGCTTCCACGGCGTGCTTCCAGGTGGCGATGGGATCGCTCCACGCCTCGATCCGGAACGACCACATACCTTCGGCGGACGGCGTGAACACCGCGTCGACGGTGTCCGGTTCGGTCCCGGGATCCATCGGAATGCGCAGCGGCTTGGTACCGCGCGGACCACGCACGACAAGAGTGGCGGAAATGGCGTCGTGGCCTTCTCGCCACACGGTGGCGTGCACCGGGAAGACTTCACCGACCACGGCCTTTGCCGGATAGTTACCCGAGATCTCGGGTACCACGTCGTCGATACCGAGGCGTCCTGACACGGGAAGCTCCATTTCTGATGATGGATCGCGGTAAAACTTTCTTTCGCCGGGTTCAACCGTAGTGGGTGCGACGCTGGAGTGCTGATAACGACGAATTCGGGTCTGTCGGTGGTCAGGTCGGCTCGGGCGTTCGGTTCCACCGGACAGAGTGCAAGGAACTCGACTAGGGTTCGCGGGGTGAAAGCCTTGCGTCGGTTCACTGTCCGAGCCCACATTCCGGAGCGCCTTGCCGCGCTCGGCCCCCTGTCCACCAACCTTCGGTGGTCGTGGCATCCCGAGACACAGGATCTGTTCTCGCGACTCGACCCCGAACTCTGGCAAGCAGTCCAGTTCGATCCGGTCCGCATGCTCGGGGAAGTCAACCCCACCCGTCTCGACGAACTCAGCAGTGACGAGGCATTTCTCGGTGACCTCGACACTGCAGCAGCCGATCTCGATGCCTATCTGAGCACGCCGCGCTGGTATCAGTCCCAGCAGGCCAAGGGCACATCGTTGGCTGGCGGAATTGCGTACTTCTCCATGGAGTTCGGAGTCAGCGAAGTTCTGCCCAACTACTCCGGCGGATTGGGCATCCTCGCGGGCGATCACCTCAAGGCCGCGTCCGACCTCGGGCTGCCGCTCATCGGCGTCGGACTGCTCTACCGATCCGGCTACTTCCGCCAGTCGCTGACCGCCGACGGTTGGCAGGCCGAGCACTACCCGCCGCACGACCCTCAAGGGTTGCCTCTTCGTTTGCTGACGGACGCAGGCCCGACTTCCGACGACGGATCACCGGTTGTCATTCACGTCGCGATGCCCGGTGGACGAGTGCTGCGTGCGCGAGTGTGGATCGCTCAGGTCGGACGAGTGCCGTTGCTGCTGCTCGATTCCGACATCTCCGAGAACGACGCGGATCTGCGCGGCGTCACTGACCGTCTTTACGGTGGGGACCAGGATCACCGCATCAAGCAGGAGATCCTCGCAGGTATCGGCGGCGTCCGCGCGGTGCGTGCCTACACCGCGGCGTACGGATTGCCCGATCCCGAGGTTTTCCACATGAACGAGGGGCATGCCGGATTCCTCGGCATCGAACGGATTCGGGAACTTGTGACCACCAGCGGTCTGGACTTCGATTCGGCTCTGGCCGCGGTCCGCGCCGGAACGGTCTTCACGACGCATACTCCGGTTCCCGCCGGAATCGACCGCTTCCCGGCGGATCTGGTCCGTCACTACTTCGGCGGAGCGAACGGCGAGAACGAATCGAGTTTGCTTCCCGGACTGACCGTCGACCGCATCGTCGGGATGGGGCGCGAATCCGATCCGTCGATCTTCAACATGGCGCACATGGGTCTTCGCCTGGGCCAGCGAGCCAATGGCGTCTCGAAGTTGCACGGCATCGTCAGTCGCGACATGTTCAACGGTCTCTGGCCGGGATTCGACGCCGACGAGGTGCCGATCGGATCTGTCACCAACGGTGTCCACGCTCCGACGTGGGCGGCGCCGGAGTGGATGGACGTGGCCAGGCGGATCGTGGGGCAGGAGCAACTCGAAGAAGCGCGAGGTTGGGAGCGCCTACACGAGTTGTCGGCCACCGAACTGTGGGAGACACGTAATGCGTTGCGCGGCAAGTTGGTCGACGAAGTCCGTCGTCGCGTCCGAGCGTCGTGGCTCGAACGCGGCGCGACCGAAGCTGAACTCGGCTGGACCACTGGAGTTTTCGATCCCAACGTCTTGACTGTCGGATTCGCCAGGCGCGTGCCTACGTACAAGCGGTTGACGCTGATGCTGCGTGATCCCGAGCGTCTGCGTGCGATGTTGCTCGACGAGAAGCGTCCGGTGCAGTTGGTGGTGGCCGGTAAGTCGCACCCCGCCGACGACGGCGGTAAGGCACTCATCCAGCAGGTCGTCCGGTTCGCCGACGAAGCGGATGTGCGTCACCGCATCGTCTTCCTGCCCGACTACGACATGTCGATGGCCCGGTACCTCTACTGGGGCTGCGACGTGTGGCTCAACAACCCACTTCGCCCACTCGAGGCGTGCGGCACTTCCGGCATGAAGTCCGCGCTCAACGGTGGACTCAACCTCTCCATTCGCGACGGATGGTGGGACGAGATGTACGACGGCGAGAACGGGTGGGCCATTCCGACGGCCGACGGTGTTCTCGACGACGTGCGGCGTGACGATCTGGAAGCCAGCGCGCTCTACGAACTTCTCGAGCACGCGGTACTGCCGACGTTCTACGACCGTGATGCAGCCGATCTGCCGACACGCTGGGTCGAGAGGGTTCGCCACACCCTCGAGAATCTGGGCCCGAAGGTGTTGGCATCACGCATGGTTCGTGACTACGCCGTCGACTACTACGCCCCTTCGGCGGAATCAGCTCGAGCGGTAGTGGCGGACGATTTTGCCGGCGCGCGTGAGGTGGCCGAGTTCCGTCGTCGCATCGAATCGCAGTGGCCGTCGGTCGCCGTCGAGCAGGTGGACGGTTCCGGCTTGCCGGACACTCCGGAGATCGGTGCGACCATCTCGTTGAAGGCCAAGGTCCGCCTCGGCGGCTTGTCGGTCTCGGATGTCCAGGTCCAGGCAGTCCTGGGACGCGTCAGTCCGGGCGAGGAACTCACCGACGTGGTGACGTTCCCGATGACACACTTCGGCGCCGAGGAAGGAACCGAGATCTTCGAAGCCGAGGTTGCGCTTCCGGTCTCCGGTTCCGTGGGATACACCGTGCGGGTGCTGCCGCATCACCGGTTGTTGGTCGATGCGTCCGAACTCGGGTTGGTGACCACTCCGAGCGTCTGACGTATTGCATTCTGCCCCGGTCCGTTCGGTCGGTACCGGGGCAGAATTGTGTCCGCGTGAGAACTGGCTCAGGGACGTGAGTCGCGGATGCGGGTGAGCGCCTTGCGGACGACTTCGGGGTTGGTCGTCTCCCAGAAGGGCGGCAGCGATGCGCGAAGGTAACCCGCGTATCTCGCCGTGGCCAGACGCGGATCGAGCACGGCCACCACGCCCTTGTCGTCGGTGCTGCGAAGCAGGCGACCCACGCCCTGTGCCAGGAGCAGCGCCGCGTGATTGGCCGAGACGCTGAGAAAGCCGTTACCGCCATGGGATTCGATGGCTTGTTGGCGAGCCATCAACAGTGGATCGTCCGGGCGCGGGAACGGAATCCGGTCCAAGATGACGAGGCTCAGCGATGGGCCAGGGACATCGACGCCCTGCCACAGGGACAACGTGCCGAACAGTGACGTGGGTTCGTCCTTGGCGAAGGCCTTGACGAGGGTGCCGGTGGCGTCGTCGCCCTGGCACAGGATCGGGGTGTCGAGGCGTTCGCGCATCGCCTCCGACGCGGCTTTGGCGGCGCGCATCGAGGAGAACAAGCCGAGGGTGCGTCCGCCGGCGGCCTCGACGAGTTCGGCGATCTCGTCGAGATAGACCGGGGAGAGGCCGTCTCGGCCGGGCGTGGGCAGGTGGCGGGCGATGTAGATGATGCCGGCCTTGGCATGGTCGAAGGGCGACCCGACGTCGAGTGAGTTCCAGCGGAAAGCCGAAGCGTCAGAAGGTGCTTCGGTGCCGATGGCCGTACCCGAGTCAGGGCGCACCGACGATTCCGCAGGAAGGCCCCAGTTGACGGCGAGACCGTCGAACGATCCGCCGACGGTCAGCGTCGCGGAGGTGAGAACGACGGTGGATTCGGCGAACAGTCGCGAGCGCAGCAATCCACCGACGGAGAGCGGAGCCATCCGGACGGAGCGCCGAACCGATCCGCGGAACTCGTCCGAGGACAGCCAGACGACGTCCTTGCGCTTGGCCGGGTCTGGTTCGTCGAAGGCGGTGAGAATACGCACGGCACTGTCGTGGACGTCGTCGACGGACGAGAGCGCAGCGTTGCGGGCTGCAGCGGCTTCGGGGTCTGCGGCTGCCATGCCCGGTTTGGCCGGACCGATCGCGGTGCGCAGCGACCAGGCCGCATCGCGTATCGCGGCCAGTGCGGGGGCTGCCCCGTCCGGGAGGCCTTCCCATCGACCTGGACGCAATTCCTCGAGGAGTCCCGCCCAACCCTCGCCGGCAGCTTCGAGTCGGTCGGCGTCCTGCTCTTCGGCGATCTTGCCGCAACGCCTGGCCGCGGCACTGATCGACGAAGCTGTGAGATCGGCCGTGGCAACGCCGGTGACGCGGTCGACCAACTCGTGGGCTTCGTCGATCACCACGACGTCATGGTCAGGGAGGATCTGGATGCCGGTGATGGCGTCGATAGCGAGCAGTGCGTGGTTGGTGACGACGACGTCGGCCTTAGACGCCTCGACGCGGGCGCGCTCGGCGAAGCAGTCCTCACCGACCGGGCACTGGTTCTTTCCGATGCACTCGCGGGAGGTGACGCTGACCTGCCGCCACGCCTGATCGGATACGCCCGGTACCAATTCGTCACGATCACCGGTTTCGGTGTCGGAGGACCATTCGGTGAGGCGGACGACCTCCCGGCCGAGACGCGAGACCGTGAACGGATCGAACAACTCGTCCTCGGGTGGCTGTTCGGACGCGCCGGTGTGGATCTTGTTCATGCACAGGTAGTTGTTGCGGCCCTTGAGGATTGCGAACTCGGCGCGCCGGCCGAGTGGCTTCTTCAGTGCATCGGCCAGCCGTGGCAGATCTCGATCGACGAGCTGGCGCTGAAGCGCGATGGTGGCGGTGGACACGACCACAGTGCGCCCAGACTCGACCGCATGGCGCAGGCTCGGAACGAGGTAGGCGAGTGACTTACCGGTACCGGTGCCGGCCTGGACGGCCAGATGCTCGCCCGTGTCGATCGAGTGCGCCACGGCCGACGCCATCGTCAGCTGACTGGTTCGTTCGGCACCGCCGAGCGACCGCACCGCTGTCTGGAGCAGTTCGGGAACGTTCGGGAGTTGATCGGCCACCCACGAAGGTTAATGGATCCCTACGTCAGAAACGTCCACGGATGATTCCCGGGGTAGTTCCCCGGCATTCGAGTCTTCTTCCGACGACGCCTCGTCTCGCCCGATCAGCTGCACTCCCGCCTCCTGCATCTGTACCAATGCCGACTCGATCGTGGCAGTCGACACACCTGCGGTGAAGGGGAGAAGGACCGTCGTGGCGAATCCCGCGCGCGCCGCGTCGATGGCCGTGGCCTTGACACAGTGATCTGTGGCAATGCCGATCACGTCGACGTCGGTGATCTTGTGGGCGCGGAGCCAGTCCTCGAGCGTCGTGCCGTCCTCGGCTGCTCCTTCGAAACCGGAATAGGCCGCGCTGTAGGCGCCCTTGGAGAAGATCGCCGAACCGGCGACGGAAGCGTCGAACGCCGGGTGGAACTCGGCGCCGGCCGTCCCGACGACGCAGTGAATCGGCCAACTGTCGACGAAGTCTGGGGTCTCGGAGAAATGCGCCCCAGGATCGATGTGGAAATCGCGAGTCGCGACTACGGCGTCGTACTCGTGGGAGTTGACGAAATCGTTGACGGCCGCCGCAACCGCAGCGCCGCCGTCGACCGCGAGAGCGCCACCTTCACAGAAATCGTTCTGAACGTCGACGACGATCAGTGCTTTTGCACTCACTGGTGCTCACCTCCGGAGAATCGAACGGGCACAGCCGAGTCTCCGCGCGAGAGCTTGAGTCCTTCCCACGGCAGGCTCACGAGCCCGGCCTTCAGAACTGCGCGGCTCTCTTCGAGCGTCGGTGCGCTCTCGACGACCTTGCCTTCGCGAACCAACGGGATCAGCAGTTCGGTCGCGCCGTCCGCCTCGGAAACCGGAGCGGGCGAGCCGGCAGGGTAGATGACTTCTTCGACGATCGTTCCGGTCGGGCGAACCACGCGCAGTGCCTTCTTGGCGCCGCCGCGAGATGCCTTGTTGGTGCTTCTCTTCTCGACCGCGATTCCGTCGACCTCGACCAGCTTGTAAACCATGCCTGCGGTGGGTGCGCCTGATCCGGTGACCAGTGAAGTACCGACGCCGTACGAGTCGACGGGTTCGGCGCGCAGAGCCGCGATCGCGTACTCGTCCAGGTCGCCGGAGACGACGATGCGTGTCTTGGTAGCACCGAGATCGTCGAGTTGTTGGCGTACCTGACGAGCAAGAACGCCAAGATCGCCGGAGTCGATGCGAACCCCGCCCAGCTCGGGACCGGCAACGGCGACAGCCGTTTTCACACCCTCGGTGATGTCGTAGGTATCGACGAGCAACGTGGTGGATACGCCGAGTGCCGCGACCTGACCGCGGAATGCCGCTGCCTCGTCCGGACCGTCTTCGGTGGTGTGCAGGAGAGTGAAGGCGTGTGCACTGGTACCCGCGCTGGGTACGTCGTGACGCCGCGCGGCTTCGAGGTTGGAGGTGGCGTCGAAGCCGGCGAGATACGCGGCACGTGAAGCGGCGACGGCGGCCTGTTCGTGTGTGCGACGCGAGCCCATCTCGATCATCCGTCGACCGCCCGCTGCGCTCACCATGCGGGCTGCGGCCGAAGCGATCGCGCTGTCGTGGTTGAGGATCGAGAGAATCAAGGTTTCGAGGATGACGCACTCGGCGAACGTTCCGCGGACCGAGAGGATCGGTGAGCCGGGGAAGTAGAAGTCGCCCTCGCGGTAGCCGTCGATGTCACCGGTGAATCGATAGTTGCGCAGCCACTCGACGGTCGTGTCGTCGAGGAATCTCGCAACGATCGCCAGTTCCGGTTCACCGAACCGGAACTGCTCGAGTGCGTCGAGAAGGCGTTCGGTACCGGCGACGACGCCGTAGCGACGACCGTCTGGCAGCCGCCGTGCGAATACCTCGAAACTGCAGTTGCGGAAGGCAGATCCGTCGGCGAGAGCCGCCGAGAGCATGGTCAGTTCGTACTGATCGGTGAGCAGTGCGGTGCTGGCACCGGCGTCGCGGATGTCGGAAATTTGCGTAGGCACGCACACAACTCTATGCGCGAGACGACGTGGGTGGGTGTTGTCGCCTCTCGTCGCGCCGTACCCTGGATACATGGTTTTCGGCGGCGCGACCGTGTCCGGCACTTACTCGGCGAACGTAACGATGAGAGGCGCTACGGCTTCCTCTCCTCAAGCCACGCCCGAGCAGTCGGAGGCTGTTGCGACCATCGAAGCCGCAGATCGGCCCTGGGTGACCATCGTCTGGGACGACCCGGTCAATCTCATGCATTACGTGACTTACGTGTTCCAGAAGTTGTTCGGTTACAGCAAAGCCAAGGCCACCGACCTGATGATGCAGGTCCATTCGGAGGGCAAGGCCGTGGTCTCGAGCGGTTCGCGCGACAAGATGGAGGCCGATGTTCGTCGCCTCCACGCTGCCGGTCTATGGGCCACGATGCAACGCGACGACACCTGAGAAAAGCACTTTTTCGACCGATTTGTTCGCCTAACTCGTAGACGGGAGTCCGACGCGTGCGGACGTGGAGTAGGAAGAGTTCACTCGGCGGAGTGAAGTTCAAGTCCGAGATGGACGGCCACGAGGCGGCGGTTCTGCGCTCGCTCGTGGAGTCGGTGACCGGGCTTCTCGACGAGCGCGCGTCTTCGGCGCCGCAAGACGAGCTCGCTGCCCTGACGGGCCTTCGTACCGGAAACTCGGAGACGCCCGACAATCCGGTGTTGGCGCGTTTGCTTCCCGACTTCCAGCGCACCGATCCGGACAAGGTCGCTCCGGACAGTGACGATCTCGACGACGCCGGCGCCAATGTCAACGGCGCGCTGCGTAGTTTGCACGAACCCGAGATCATCGACGCCAAGCGTGAGTCCGCTCGCATGTTGTTGGCTTCGCTTCCGGAGGCCGGCGGCAAGGTCGTTCTCACGCAGGAACAGGCCGATGCGTGGCTGTCCTCGCTCAACGACGTCCGTCTCGCGCTCGGAACCAATCTCGGCATCGACGCCGACACCCCGGAGAGCCTCGAACCCGACGACCCGCGCGCCCCGCATCTCGACGTCTATCACTGGTTGACGTGGATGCAGGACTCCCTCGTCCAGGCGCTCATGCCATGACCACGACGCGGACCGGGCCCACTGATTCACTGACAGATGTCGCCGGCCTCGCTGTCGGTCATCACCACAAGCTCGACGAGGGAGCCACTCTCGGAAGCGGCGCAGCCACCGGCTGCACGGTCGTGCTCGCGTCGGCCGGTGTGGTTGCCGGAGTCGACGTCCGCGGCGGCGGTCCGGGTACCCGCGAGACCGACCTACTCGACCCGAGCCATTCGGTCCAGCAGGTCAATGCCGTGCTGTTGACCGGCGGTAGTGCCTACGGACTTGCCGCGGCCGATGGAGTGATGCGCTGGCTCGAGGAACACGATCGCGGGATCGCGATGGGTGCTCCTGGTCAGGTGGTACCGATCGTGCCCGGCGCCGTGATCTTCGATCTGCCGGTGGGGGACTGGACCGTTCGTCCGACCGGAGACTTCGGATTCCTCGCTGCCGACACCGCTTCGCGCGAATTCGCCACGGGCACGGTCGGCGCCGGGGTAGGTGCCAGAGCCGGAGCGCTCAAGGGTGGGGTGGGAACGGCCAGCGTCGTGATCGCCGACGGCCCGGCCGAGGGTACGACGGTCTCCGCGTTGATCGTGGCGAACCCGGTGGGTTCGGTCTTCGATCCGAGAACAGGCTTGCCGTGGGGCGTCGGCTCGGACGGGGCGGAGTCGTTCGGGCTCAGGCTTCCCGACGCGTCCGAACTCGCGGCGGCCAACGCCGTTGCAGCCAAGGGAACAGTCCTCAACACCACGATCGGTGTGGTCGCCACTGACGCCGCCTTGACAAAAGCCGGGTGCCGACGCGTCGCCGTCGCAGGGCATGACGGTCTGGCTCGTGCGATTCGGCCCGCGCATTCGCCACTCGACGGCGACACGATCTTTGCGCTCGCCACCGGCGATCACACTCCGAATTCGGAGATCGCAGTTCCGGCCGCTTTCCCGAACGATCTGCCGATACTCGACGCGGTGTGTGCCGCCTCGGCGCAGGTTGTCGAACGTGCGATCGTCACAGCGATTCTCGACGCCACGTCGGTAGCCGGAATCCCGAGCTACCGCGAGCTCTTTCCGTCGGCATTTCTCTAGGCAGCACTCCTGGAATCGGCGGTAATCTCGAATTGAGCCTGGTCGCGAGTGACCGAATCAGAAAACCGGATCGACCGTGGAGGACGCACACGATGACGATGGATTTCAACAATCCGGACTTCGGCACCCGGACGCCGGCACCGAAATCCGGTCCGCCCTCGGTGTGGAAGCAGTCGGCCGTGTTGGTGGGCGGCTTCGCGATCCTGCTCTACGTGATCGAGATCGTGGATGTCATCTCCGGTCAGAACGTCCAGAACGCCGGCGTCACCCCGCGCACGCTCGACGGCCTGTGGGGAATCCTGTTCGCCCCGGTCCTGCACGACGACTGGGCTCACCTGATTGCCAACACCATTCCGGTCCTGATCCTCGGGTTCCTCGTGCTGGTGTCGGGAATTGCGCGCGGACTCGCGGCGACCGGCATCATCTGGGTGATCGGCGGTGTCGGGACCTGGTTGTTCGCCGGCTCGAACTCGAATCACGTCGGTGCGTCCGTGCTGATCTTCGGCTGGGTCACCTACCTGCTGGTGCGCGGGTTCTTCACGCGGAGCTTCACACAGATCCTGATCGGCGTTGCCGTCTTCGTCGTGTACGGCGGAGTGCTGTGGGGCGTTCTCCCGAGCGATCCACGGGTTTCCTGGCAAGGACATCTGTTCGGAGCGATCGGCGGCGTGGTGGCAGCCTGGGCGCTGACGTCGGGGGAGAGGGCCAAGCGCGCAGGGTCGGCGCCGGCCGTCCGACCACCGAGTTTCTGAACGGACGTGGGTCACACCCTCGCTGCGGTGTGACTTCGACGCGCCAAAACCACCAAGAGCTTTTTTCCAGACGGGTAGACGTGGCAGCATGACCGGTATGCGCATGACCGTCCTGGGGTGTTCCGGCAGCGTCACGGGTCCGGATTCACCGGCTTCGGGATACCTGCTCACGGCACCGGGAACTCCGCCGCTCGTGATCGACTTCGGCCCGGGAGTTCTTGGGGCGTTGCAGCGATACGCCGATCCGGGCGAGGTGACGATCCTGCTTTCGCACCTTCATGCGGACCACTGTCTCGACATGCCCGGTCTGCTCGTCTGGCGTCGCTATCACCCCAACCCACCGGTCGGGCGGGCTCTGGTTTACGGCCCCACCGACACGGCCTGCCGCATCGGAGTGTCCTCCGCCGAGTGCGCCGGCGAGATGGATGACATCTCCGACACCATCGACGTCCGGCTCTGGGCCGAGAACGAGCCGGTGAGGTTCGGAGAACTGAGCGTCGTCGCCCGTCGGATGAATCATCCTCCCGAGGCTTACGGTTTCCGGATCACCGGCGCCGACGGCCGCGTGCTCGTCTACACCGGTGACACGGGTATGTGCGACAACGTCGTCGAACTCGCCCGTGGAGCGGACGTGTTGCTCTCCGAAGCTTCGTGGACCGACAGTCCGGATCGCCCCGAGGGCGTTCACCTCTCCGGTAAGGAAGCCGGCCGTGTGGCTGCCCTCGCCGGCGTCAAGGAACTTCTCCTCACACACATCCCGCCGTGGACCTCCCGCGAAGACGTGATCGCCGAAGCGAAATCCGAATTCTCCGGACCGGTCCATGCCGTCTCCGCCGGAAGCGTCTACGACATCTGATTCCCCTCACATTCGATGCAGTGCCGACCGGGCGACCGCTAGGCTCACGAAGGTGACTACACGAGAAGACGGTAGGGCGGACGACGAGCTCCGCACGGTCAAGATCACCCGCGGGTTCACCAGTCATCCGGCCGGATCCGTTCTGGTCGAGTTCGGGAACACTCGCGTCATGTGCACGGCCAGCGTCGAAGAGGGTGTACCCCGCTGGCGCAAGGGCTCCGGCTTGGGTTGGCTGACAGCCGAATACGCGATGCTTCCCGCCGCCACGCACACACGCAGTGGCCGCGAATCGGTCAAGGGCAAGGTCGGCGGCCGTACGCAGGAGATCAGTCGACTCATCGGCCGATCACTTCGGGCCTGCATCGATCTCGCCGCGATCGGCGAGAACACCATCGCCCTGGACTGTGATGTCCTCCAGGCCGACGGCGGTACCCGCACCGCGGCAGTGACGGGGGCGTATGTGGCCCTGGTCGACGCCGTGACGTACCTGCGCGCAGCCGACCTGCTCTCCGACCCTCAGCCCATCTCGTGTGGCATAGCGGCCGTCAGCGTCGGCGTCGTGGACGGACGAGTGCGCCTCGATCTTCCGTACGAAGAGGATTCGCGCGCCGAGGTCGACATGAATGTCGTGGCCACCGATACCGGCACGCTGGTGGAAATCCAGGGAACCGGTGAGGGCGCCACGTTCCCACGCTCGACGCTGGACAAGCTGCTCGACTCCGCTCTGGCTGGTTGTGAGCAACTTTTCGAGATCCAGCGTCAAGCGTTGGCCGAGCCGTATCCCGGGGTGCTACCCGAACCGAAGAATCCGGAACCCAAAAAGAAGTTCGGTGCCTGAGCTGTGAGCGTACGAGTACTGGTTGCCAGCCGAAATGCCAAGAAACTGAAGGAACTTCACCGGGTGCTCGACGCCGCTGGAGTGAACGGAATCGAACTGGTCGGGCTCGACGAGGTGCCGCCGTTCCCCGAAGCCCCCGAGACCGGGGCGACGTTCGAGGAGAATGCACTCGCCAAGGCACGTGACGGCGCGGCGGCAACCGGAATGCCTTGCATCGCAGATGATTCCGGTGTCGAGATCGATGCACTCAACGGTATGCCCGGCGTGCTGTCCGCGCGATGGTCGGGCACTCACGGCAACGACGGCGCCAACACGGCGCTTGTCCTGGCTCAGCTGGGAGACGTGCCAGACGAGCGGCGCGGCGCGGCATTCGTCTCCGCCTGTGCACTGGTGATCCCCGGCGGCGACGAGACTGTCGTGCGCGGCGAATGGCGCGGGGTGATCGGCCGAGAACCAGCCGGCGACGGGGGCTTCGGATACGACCCCATCTTCCGTCCGGACGGCGACACCCGCTCTGCCGCAGAACTCACCCCGGCCGAGAAGGACGCGGCGTCACATCGAGGGAGAGCGCTCGTACAGCTCGTTCCGGCGCTGGCGGCACTGGCCGGCTGAACCGAATCCGAAAAGTAGAGCCCTGAACGCGTCTGCGTTCAGGGCTCTACTTTTTGAAACTCTCAGAGCTGATAAGCCTGCTTCACCTGGGCAGTCCGCTTGTGCTCGAACACGAACGACAGGAACGGGATCGTGCCGGCGAGCGCGGTGGCAACAGTCGTACCGGGCTTCCACCGGGCCTTGATCGCCAAGTCGATCGTGAACACGAGATAGAGCATGTAGAACAGGCCGTGGATCTGACCGATGTAGAACAACCACGACGGTGCATCCGCCGAATTGTCGAGAATCAGGTACTTGTAGACCATCTCACCGGTCAGGAACAGCAGCCAGAGGCCGGTGATCCAGGCGAGAACGCGGTATCGGACGAGCGCCGACGCAACCTTCTTCTGCTTTTCTGCGTTGACTGCGGGGGTAGCGATGCTCGCTTCCGAACCGGTACTCACGTCGTGCTCCTATCGGACTCGCGAGCGGCGAGCTGCGCAAGGTAGTCGTTGTATTCCAGCATTTGGCGGGCTTCAGGGTCGTCGACGTCGAGGTTCACATCGTCGAACTCGGCCTGCGGGCGTTGCGGCAAGAGGTCGGCGGGAATCTCACGCGGCTCCGCGGCGGCTTCCTCGGCTTCGGCCTCTTCGGGGTCCACGTCTTCGAGCTGAACGAACTTGCGATACGCGTACACGACAAACGCCGCGAACAGCGGCCACTGGAACGCGTACCCGAGATTCTGTCCCGAGCCTCCGACGGCTTCGAAGCGCTCCCACTGCCACCAGCCGAGCGCGAGGCAGCCGGCAGCTGACACGATGACCAGCAGAATCAGCGCAGGTCGGCGTTTAGTAGCGTTCTTGGACACACTAAGACGGTACCTGAGAGCTATAGTGCCTCGCCCTGCGATCTCCGACACGGTGTCGTAGAAGCCGTGCCACGGCGTGTCGTAGAAGCCGTGCCACGGCGTGTCGTATAGGCCGTGCCACAGCGCCTGTGCGCTATGCCCATCCTCACCCGCAACGCCAGGCACTGAACACATTTTCCCAGCTGTGCTGCATCGATAACCTCGGGCGTATCCGAAAGCAGGGGAGTGTTTCATGCACATCAGAGTGATTCGCCCGGTCATCGACACCACACTGACTCCGGCGGTGACAGACGAGGTGGAGCACTGGGCGGCGCCCGGCACGACGGTCGATGTCGTGTCACTGCTCTCTGGCACGGCGAGCATCGAGTCCGAGTACGACGAGGCACTGGCCGGCCCCGGGATCGTGCAGCGGGTCGAAGAGGCGGCAGTCGACGGCGTCGACGGTGTATTCATCACGTGTTTCGCCGATCCCGGAGTGCATGCCGCCCGAGAGATCATCGACGCACCGGTGGTCGGCGGCTTCGAGCCGTCATTTCTGACAGCGATGAGTCTGGGCGATCGCGTCGGTGTCGTGACCATCCTGCCGAACGTCGTGCCGATGCTCCGATCGCTCACTCGGCGGTATGGACTCGATAGTCGGCTGGGCAGTATTCGAGTCGTGGACATGCCGGTGCTGGGCCTCACCGATCGGGAGGAACTGATTGATCGACTGGCCGCTCAGGCGTCTGCGGCAGTGCAGAACGGCGAGGCCGATTCCGTCGTTCTCGGTTGCACCGGGATGCTCGGTGTGACCAGTGCAGTCCGAGACAGGCTGCATGGCAAAGGGATTCACGTTCCGGTTGTGGATCCGACGGCGTCGGCGATCACGTGGTTGGAGAGCTCGGTCCGTCTGGGGCTGACGCCGAGTCGGACGACGTACATGACCCCGCCGGTCAAGGCTCGAAAGCGCTGAGCCTGATCAAGAACTGAAAAAGCCCCGCCGGATCTGATCCGGCGGGGCTTTTTCGTTGTGCGCGAGGGGGGACTTGAACCCCCACGTCCTGAGACACTGGAACCTAAATCCAGCGCGTCTGCCAATTCCGCCACTCGCGCGCGGAATTCAAAGGATACGCGAGTGGAATCGCTCGCGGGCACACCACCCTGGTCGGGATGCGCCCGCCCGCTCTCAGGCCGTTTCGGCGAGTGGATCCGCTGCGGGCGGCGTGGTGGATTTCTTCGACCGGCGCGGTTGCTCGGCCGTGCGTTGATACCGCCACGCAGCGTGGGTGAGTGTTGGAACATCGACATCGAGATGTTCGGCAACCGCAACGAGCAACTCGGCTGCGTCGGTGCTCGACAACAATTCCTCGCTACTGCTTGCTTCGGTGGCGAACCGTGCAAGTAGATCTATCGAAGTTGCCGTCAACTTCCCAGACAGGAACACCAGCGTCTCGAAGGTCCTGGGGCCCAGGCCTGGAACGGAGACGACTGCCGAACGGAGGCCTTCGGTGTCCTCGACGTCGGCACCGCACCGGCAACCGGCGTCGGCGAGCGCTTTGGCCGCACGAGCCGCACCCTCGGCTTTGGTGAAGTAGTTGCCCGGCACGCGCTGGCGATTGCCGAGAATCGTTGCGAGCTCGTCGCCACGGTCGGTGAAGGCGGCGAGAGCGGACAAGCTGTCGAGGTGTTCGCCTGCGGCTACCGAGCGGTGTGTGCGCCAACGGTCGAGGACGGCGCGGACTCCGGTCTTCGGTGTTCCGTAGGCGGCGCGCGACGAGAAGATCGCATCGAGAAGGGCGGCTTCGGACTCGCGCGGCCATCCCTGATTCCAATGCGGCCACGCCTCGCGCGGAAGCTCAGCGCCGATGAATTCGGCCGCTCTGACTACGTCTGTGTCTTTCATGATTTCTCCCCCCGAGAAGTCGTCCGGTGTGGACGCGCTGAACGTAGCGAGGGGGTCCGACAGATGGTGGCCCGGAACGCACGGGATCGACCGTCCGTCAAGGAGGTCACGAATTGGTAACAATAAATATGAGGGGTTCCTCAGGTTTCTGAAAATCCCGGTAACAGTCCCAGGCAGGGCGTTCGCGACCTACTCGCGAGTCACTTTCTCGAAGTCTCGTGAGGAAGATCACGGCCTCGAAAGTCCAGATTTCCAGGGTGCCGACAAACGTGAGGAAATCCTCATGATTCTGTGTAAACCTTGTCTTGCACGAACGCCCTGACTCCGTCGATTCTCTCGACGAATTCGCGAGCACTTCAGCCGGGCAGCACACCGCAAATCCCACCTCGCCGCAGAGGTGACCAGGAGAGGACGTACGCGTGACGATCGATGACACGACACCTACAGGAAACGGACGCGACTCGAAGGGTGGACGCCGTTTCGGCGTCGATGGGGGACAGTCCCGCACGACCAGCAAAGGTGCCCTCGTCGATTCGCTGAACAACGGCGTTTCCTACGCAATCGCTTTCGGTGGACAGGGCGCTCCCTGGCTCACCTCGCTCGAGGAGCTCAGCCGTGACAACGGCCTGGAGCCCGTTCTGACCGATCTGGTCAATGACGCAGCCGCACGCCTCGCGCCCGTCGCACAGGATCTCCTCGTGGTTCGCCCGGTCGGATTCGATCCGATCGCGTGGATGCTCGAAGCCGAGATCGTCGACGAAGAAGAAGGTGAGAAGTCCGCCGGGCCTTCCGCTGCCGCGCTCACCGCAGCTCCGGTGTCACTCCCCGGCGTCTTCCTCACGCAGCTTGCGGCGTTGCGTGCACTCTCCGCTCAGGGTCTGGATGTAGCCGGTAACCCGCCTGCTGCCGTCATCGGCCACTCGCAGGGCCTGCTGGCCACCGCTGCCGTAGCCGCGCAGGGCAACGACGACGGTGAACTCCTCGCCGTCGCACAGCTCGTCGGTGCTGCTGCCAGCCTGGTCGGCCGTCGCCGCGGCGTCATCGCCGGCGCCTCCGCGAAGCCGATGGTTGCGGTCTCGGGCGTCGATCCCGAGCGTCTCGCCGCCATCGTCGCCGAGCTTGCCGAGGGTGTTGCCCCCGAACGCGCGGCTGTCCTCGCCATTCGCAACGGCCGTCGCCGCGTCGTTCTCGCCGGACCGCCCGCTCAGCTGGCACGCGTGCAAGAGCGTTGCGAGCAGATCGAAGCCGAAGAAGCTCGCGAGCGAGAGGGCAAGAAGCGTGGCGGTTCCGTCTTCGCTCCGTCCTTCGATCCGCTCGACACCGAAATCGGCTTCCATCACCCAGCATTGGCCGAGGCCGTCGAACTTGTCGGCAGCTGGGCAACCCGTTGCGGTCTCGATGCCGACCGTGCGCGTGAACTTGCACAGGGTGTCCTCGTCGATCCGGTCGACTGGGTCGAGGCTGTCGACGGCGCAATCTCCGCCGGCGCCAAGTGGATTCTCGATCTCGGGCCCAGCGATCAGCTGACCCGTATGACGTCCTCTTCGCTGCGTGGGCAGGGCATCGGCATCATCGCCGCCGCCACCCGCGGCGGACACCGCAATCTGCTCACCCCCGGTGCTGCGCCTGAGGTCTCACGTTCGTGGAGCGAATTCGCGCCGAAGCCTGTTTCGCTTCCCGGTGGCCGCATCGGCGTCGAGACGGCGTTCACGAAGCTGACCGGTCGTTCACCCATCCTGCTCGCAGGCATGACGCCGACGACGGTCGACGCCAAGATCGTTGCCGCAGCAGCCAATGCCGGTCACTGGGCTGAGCTCGCCGGTGGCGGACAGGTCACCGAGGAAATCTTCGAAGACCGTGTCGCAGAGCTGAAGATGTTGCTCGAGCCGGGCCGCGCGGTCCAGTTCAACTCCCTGTTCCTCGACCCGTACCTGTGGAAGCTGCAGCTCGGTGGCAAGCGCCTGGTGCAGCGTGCCCGTACTGCCGGCGCTCCCATCGACGGCGTCATCGTCACCGCCGGTATCCCGGAACTCGAAGAGGCCGTTGCCCTCATCGACGAGCTGTCCGAGATCGGCATCACCAACATCGCGTTCAAGCCCGGCACCGTGGCGCAGATCCGCTCCGTGATCCGCATCGCCAACGAGGTTCCGAACTTCCCGGTCATCGTCCACATCGAAGGCGGCCGCGCCGGCGGACACCACTCGTGGGAAGACCTCGACGACCTGCTCCTCGACACGTACGCCGAGCTGCGTACACGTCCGAACTTGGTCATCTGCGTCGGCGGCGGCATCGGAACCCCCGAGCGAGCAGCCGATTACCTCACCGGTCGCTGGTCTGCCGCAGCCGGTTTCCCGGCCATGCCCGTCGACGGCATCCTGGTCGGCACTGCAGCCATGGCGACTCTAGAGGCCACCACCTCGCCCGAGGTCAAGCAGCTCCTCGTCGACACGCCCGGAACACCGGATTGGGTCGGTGCCGGTACCGCTGAAGGCGGAATGGCCTCTGGCCGTAGCCAGCTCGGTGCCGACATTCACGAGATCGACAACGCGGCTTCGCGCACCGGACGCCTCCTCGACGAGGTTGCCGGCGATTCCGAGGCAGTGGCCGAGCGCCGCGACGAGATCATCGCCGCCCTCGACGTCACCGCCAAGCCGTACTTCGGCGACGTCGAGACCATGACGTACGCACAGTGGCTGCGCCGCTACCTCGAGCTCACCGTCGGCATCGACGCGGCGAAGGAATTCGATTGCGGCGCAGATCTTCAGGACGCCATCGTCGAGGCGACCTCGAGCCCGTGGCTCGACATCACCTGGCGTGCTCGCTTCGGCGAGATGCTCCAGCGCACCGAGGCGCGTCTGCACCCGGTCGACCGTGGCCCGATCCCCACACTGTTCGGCGACGCCGAGACTCTCGAGCGCCCCGAGGCTGCGATCTGCGCACTGCAGGCGTCGTACCCGGACTACTCGACGACGGTTCTGCATCCCGCAGACGTCTCGTTCTTCACCTCGTTGTGCAAGACGCCGGGCAAGCCGGTCAACTTCGTTCCCGTCGTCGACGGCGACGTCCGCCGTTGGTGGCGCAGCGACTCCCTGTGGCAGGCACACGATCCCCGCTACACCGCCGATCAGGTTTGTGTCATCCCCGGCACCGTTGCCGTCGCCGGCATCACCCGTGTCGACGAGCCGGTCGGTGACCTGCTCGATCGCTTCGAGAAGGCGACCTACGACGAATTGGTTGCTGCCGGAACCGCTCCGGTTGCACTCGCGAGCCGCCGCCACCAGGATTCCGCACCCGGACTTCTCGACGCCGTCCTCTCGGCTCCCGACCTCCAGTGGGCCGGCCGCCTGACCCAGAACCCCGTCCGTCGTCTCGGTGACCTCGACGAGTGGAGTGCAGAGTCTGCCGACAAGGCAGTTCACGGCACCACGGGGTCCAGCTTGACCGTCGTCGATTCCTCGCACGTGCTGCTCTCGGTTCCGTTGGTGGCAGACAAGTCGGTCGACATCACGATCACCATCCCCGAGTCCGTCGTAGACGGCGGCGCTCCGGTTGTCACCGAGGCAGACGCCGAGGGTGCGATGTCCGCGCTGCTGGCAGTTGCTGCCGGACAGGAACTTCCGACAGTCAAGAACGGCAAGGCCCGCCTCAACGTCGCGTGGGTTCCCGATCGCATTGCCGATCACGCCGGTGTCACCGGTTCGGGTCTGCCCGCCACGCTCAGTGTCAGCGGCAAGGCTGTTCCGGACGTCGTCGTCGGAGCATGCTGGCCTGCAGTGTTCGCAGTCCTCGGCGCAGCCAAGCTCGACAGTCTTTCAGTCATCGAAGGCATGCTCGACCTGGTCCACCTCGACCACACCGTCGACTTTGTCGGTGAGCTGCCCTCCGAGACAAGCATTCTCGTGGTCAATGCCGAGGTCGCCTCGGTTCTCGACACCGACCTCGGTCGCGTCGTCGAGGTCAAGGTCGAGGTCGGTGCCATGCTCGGCGAGGGCCTCGACGCCCCCGCAGTCGTCACCATGACCGAGCGTTTCGCGATCCGCGGACGCACGGGCGCTGGCGAACTCGCCGACCCGGCTCGCGCCGGTGGATCGATCAGCGATGCGGCTGTCGACACCTCGCGTCGTCGTCGCCGTGACGCGAAGATCCTCGCGCCGGTCAGCATGGGCGCGTTCGCTCAGGTTTCCGGTGACCACAACCCGATTCACACCTCCGACAACGCCGCTCTGCTGGCCGGCCTCGGAACCCCGATCGTGCACGGCATGTGGCTCTCCGCCGCAGCGCAACAGGTAGTCACCGCAGTCGACCCGGCCGAGACCCGCGTCCCGCCGCGCCGCCTGACCGCCTGGACCGCCCGCTTCCTCGGGATGGTTCGCCCCGGCGCCGAGATCGACGTCCGCGTCGACCGTGTCGGCATCGACCAGGGCGCAGAAATCGTCGAGGTCGGCTGCCGCATCGACGGCGAACTGGTGATGGTCGCCACCGGCCGCACTGCCGCACCGAAGACCGTCTACGCCTTCCCCGGCCAGGGCATCCAGCGCCCGGGCATGGGCCTCGACGCTCGTGCACGCTCCAAGGCCGCCCGCGACGTCTGGGAGCGTGCGGACAAGCACACCCGCAAGGCGCTCGGATTCTCGATTCTCGCTGTCGTGCGCGACAACCCGGTGACCGTCAAGGCGCGCGGTGTCGAGCACAAGCATCCTGACGGTGTCCTGCACCTGACTCAGTTCACCCAGGTGGCCATGGCCGTTCTCGGTGTTGCCCAGGTTGCCGAGCTGCGCGAGTCCGGAACATTCATCGAGGATTCCCTTCTGGCCGGTCACTCGGTCGGTGAGTACAACGCACTCGCTGCTGTCGCCGAGGTTTTCCCGCTCGAAGCACTTCTCGAGGTCGTCTTCCAGCGTGGCTCCGCCATGCACCAGCTCGTTCCCCGTGACGAAGCCGGTCGCTCCGACTACCGCATGGCTGCTATTCGCCCGTCGCAGATCGGTGTTTCCGACGACGACGTGCAGGGCTTCGTCGCCGGTGTCGCCGAGGCTTCCGGTGAGTTCCTCGAAATCGTCAACCTGAACCTGCGCGGCAGCCAGTACGCCATCGCCGGTTCGGTAGCCGGTCTCGACGCACTTGAGGTCGAAATCGATCGTCGCCGAGCAGAATTCGGTGGCAAGCGGGCATACATCCAGGTTCCCGGCATCGACGTGCCGTTCCACTCCACCGTCCTTCGTGGCGGCGTGGCGGACTTCCGCGTGTGCCTGCAGGACTTGCTCCCGCACGACATCGATCCGGACATCCTGATCGGCCGCTACATCCCGAACCTGGTTCCGAAGCCGTTCTCGCTGCGTCGTGACTTCGTTCAGGAAATCGCCGACCTGGTGCCGTCCGAGCCGCTGCAGGAAGTCCTCGCAGATTTCGACAGCTACGCAACGCGCACTCACGAGTTGTCCCGCATCATCCTGATCGAGCTGCTGGCTTGGCAGTTCGCCAGCCCGGTCCGTTGGATCGAGACGCAGGACCTGCTCTTCGGTGACGAGTCCGAAGGTGGACTCGGGGTCGAACGCTTCGTCGAGATCGGTCTCGGCGCTGCCCCGACCGTTGCGAACCTCGCGTCGCAGACCCTCAAGCTGCCGGGCCGCTTCGGCTACCCGGTCGAGGTTCTCAATGTCGAGCGCGAAGCTGCGATCGTCTACGGCACCGACGTCGACCCCGCCGTCGATGACGACGACGAGATCGAAGCGCCTGCTGCGCATGCTGCATCGGTTGCCGCGGCCGCTGCTCCGGTTGCAGCTGCTGCGCCGGCTGCACCCTCGGGTGGACCGCGTCCGGACGACCTCACCTTCAAGGCGCCCGACGCCACGAAGGTCCTGATCAGCCTGTGGACCAAGCTCCGTCCCGATCAGGTCGGCCCCGCCGACACGATCGAGGCACTGTGCGACGGCGTCTCCTCGCGTCGTAACCAGCTTCTGGTCGACCTCGGCTCCGAGCTGTCCCTCGGCGCCATCGACGGTGCCGCGGATGCCGACATGGGCTCCTTGGGAGCAACCGTCGACAAGCTCGCCCGTACGTACAAGCCGTTCGGACCGGTGCTCTCCGATTCGATCAACGATCACCTGCGCAAGGTCTTCGGCCCCTCGGGCAAGCGTCCCGGCTACATCGCCGACCGCGTCAAGAAGGTCTGGGAACTGGGCGACGGCTGGGCGCACCACGTCACCGCAGCAGTGGCTCTCGGCACCCGTGACGGCGCCAGCATCCGCGGCGGCGACCTCGGTGGCCTGAGCTCCGGCGCACTGGCCGACGCCGCAGCGGTCGACGCAGTCATCGACAGCGCAGTTGCCTCGGTCGGCTCTGCACGCGGAGTCAGTGTCTCGTTGCCGGCTACCGGCGGCGGAAGCGGCGGAACCGTCGACGCAGCCGCCCTGGGTGAGTTCACCGAGAACATCACCGGGCGCAACGGCGTTCTGGCCTCGGCTGCACGCCTGGTGCTCGAGCAGCTCGGACTGAACGAAGAAGCGGCAGTCGCGACGGTCGAGGACACCGAACTGGTCGACCTGGTCTCGGCTGAACTCGGCTCCGACTGGCCGCGTCTGGTTGCTCCGGCATTCGACGCACAGAAGGCCGTGCTGCTCGACGACCGTTGGGCAAGTGCGCGTGAGGATCTCGCTCGTATCTGGCTCGGTGACACCGCGTTGTCGGTCGAGAACTTCATCGGTGCCGGTTCCACCGTCGCCGCACAGGCCAAGTGGTGGGCCACCCGTGCAACCGACGAGGGCCGCACGGTGCTCGCCGAGGTCTACACCCGCATCGTTGATGCGGCCGTGACGACAGAATCCGACGCACCCGAGTGGGCAGGCGAGGTCGCAGTAGTGACCGGCGCCAGCAAGGGTTCCATCGCGGCAGCGGTCACGGGCAAGCTACTCGCCGGTGGCGCAACGGTATTCGTGACCACCTCACGACTCGACGGTCAGCGTCTCGGCTTCTACCGCGACCTGTACCGCGAGAACGCTCGCGCCGGTGCAGCCCTCTGGGTGGTTCCCGCGAACATGGCGTCGTACACCGACGTCGACGCACTGATCGACTGGATCGGCAACGAGGCCACCGAGAATGCAGGTGGCGCAAAGAAGCTCATCAAGCCGGCCATGACGCCGACGATGCTCTTCCCGTTCGCAGCTCCGCGTGTCGGCGGCGAACTCTCCGACGCCGGCGCTCGCGCCGAAATGGAAATGCGCGTGCTGCTCTGGTCGGTGGAGCGCCTCATCGGCGGTCTGTCGAAGATCGGTTACGACAGCGATGTCGACACGCACCTGCACGTAGTGCTGCCCGGTTCGCCGAACCGCGGAACGTTCGGCGGCGACGGTGCTTACGGTGAGGCCAAGGCTTCGCTGATTGCCGTGGTCAACCGCTGGAAGGCCGAGCGGAACTGGGCCGAGCGGGTCACGTTGGCACACGCGGTCATCGGTTGGGTTCGCGGAACCGGACTCATGGGTCACAACGATCCGATCGTCGACGCGGTCGAAGCTGCGGGCGTCCGCACCTGGTCCACCCAGGAGATGGCGACCCAACTGCTGAAGACGGCAACCCGCGAGTCGCGGCGCGCTGCAGCAGAGGCTCCGCTCGAGGTCGACCTGACCGGCGGACTGTCCGAGGCCAACCTGGATCTGGGTGCTTTGGCCAAGGAAGCTGCCGAGGTTGCCGAGATCGCCGAGGCTGTCGACGAAGCAGTGGACGAGTCCAGCATCCTGGCGCTGCCCACGCCGGCTCGCATCGACGACTCGGTCAAGGCTCCGAGCTGGCCCGAACTGGACGTCACCCCCGCGGACCTCGTGGTCATCGTGGGTGCCGGAGAGCTCGGACCCTACGGTTCCTCGCGTACCCGCTTCGAGATGGAGGTCGACGAGCAGCTCTCTGCCGCAGGCGTTCTCGAATTGGCGTGGAACACCGGACTCATCGTCTGGGAGAACGACCCCAAGCCGGGCTGGTACGACGTCGAATCCGGTGACCTGGTACCCGAGGCGGAAATCGCCGACAAGTACCACGACGCAGTCGTCGAGCGTTGCGGCATCCGTCGCTACGTCGACGAGGGCGCGATGATCGACAACACCGCTCCGCTGCTCACCTCCGTGTTCCTGGACAAGGATCTGAGCTTCGTGGTCGGCAGTGAGGCAGAGGCTCAGGCCTTCGTCGAATCCGATCCGGAGAACACGACGGCGACGGTTTCCGCCGAGTCCGGAGACTGGACGGTCACCCGCCGGGCAGGCACCGAGATCCGCGTCCCGCGCAAGATGAAGCTGACTCGCAGTGTCGGCGGCCAGATCCCGACCAACTTCGACGTCACCAAGTGGGGCATCCCCGCCGACATGGCAGATTCGGTCGACCGCGTCGGACTCTGGAACATCGTCGCAACGGTGGACGCCTTCCTCACCGGCGGCTTCACTCCGAGCGAACTGCTCCGCTGGGTACACCCGAGCCTGGTCGCCAACACGCAGGGCACCGGCATGGGCGGCATGACCTCCATGCGGAGCCTGTACATCGACACGCTGCTCGGCGAGAACCGTCCGAACGACATCCTGCAGGAAGCGCTGCCGAACGTCATTGCAGCGCACGTCGTTCAGTCGTACGTCGGCGGTTACGGCGCGATGGTTCACCCCGTCGCCGCCTGCGCCACGGCAGCGGTATCCGTCGAAGAAGGCGTCGACAAGATCCGACTCGGCAAGGCGCAGTTGGTTGTTGCCGGCGGGTTCGACGATCTGAGCACGGAAGGCATCATCGGCTTCGGTGACATGTCGGCCACTGCCAAGACCGAGGACATGCACGCCAAGGGCATCGAGGATCGCCGCTTCTCGCGGGCCAACGATCGTCGCCGCGGCGGATTCGTCGAGTCGGCCGGTGGCGGAACGATTCTCCTCGCTCGCGGAGACCTGGCACTCGAGATGGGCCTGCCCGTCCTCGGTGTGGTCGCCTGGGCCGGATCGTTCGCCGACGGTGTCCACACCTCGATCCCGGCACCGGGACTCGGAGCACTGGGCGCCGGACGTGGGGGAGCGGATTCGCAGCTCGCACTCTCGCTCAACGCTCTCGGCGTGAGCGCCGACGACATCGCCGTGATCTCCAAGCACGACACCTCCACTGCCGCCAACGATCCGAACGAGGCAGAGCTGCACGAGCGCCTCGCCGGGGCATTGGGACGCAGTGAAGGTGCGCCGATGTTCGTGGTCTCGCAGAAGAGCCTGACCGGTCACGCCAAGGGTGGTGCCGCAGCCTTCCAGCTGATCGGGCTCTGCCAGGTACTGAGCCAGGGCATCGTCCCGCCGAACCGCAGCCTCGACTGCGTCGACGACAAGATGGCCGAGTTCGAGCACCTCGTGTGGGCACGTCAGCCGCTCAAGTTCGGTGATCAGCTTCCGCTGCGTGCCGGCCTGCTGACCAGCCTCGGCTTCGGTCACGTCTCCGGCCTGATCGCAGTCGTGCACCCGCAGGCATTCGTCGAGTCGGTTCCGGCCGACAAGCGCGCCGACTATGTTGCTGCGGCGCAGCAGCGGACGATCGACGGTCAGCGCCGCCTCGCCAAGGCGATGTGCGGTGGCGACAGCCTCTACGAGCGCCCGGCGGATCGTCGCCTCGGTGCCGACGGAACGCCGGCAAAGGCGTCGCGTCAGCTCGAAGCGGACATGCTGCTGAGCGAGGACGCACGACTCGGCGCAGATCTGGTGTACCGCTCGAATCTGCCCGGCTGCAAGTAATAATCACGGTATGGGAGTTCTGGGTATCGGCTTCGACCTCGTGACGGTGTCGGAGTTCGCCGAGCAATTGAACAGGCCGGGAACGGCAATGCTCGACAACTTCACACCGGGCGAGCGTCGAGACGCCGCTACCCGGAGCTCCGAACCGGCACGACATTTCGCCGCCCGGTGGGCAGCGAAGGAAGCAGTGATCAAGGCATGGTCAACTGCTCTCTTCGCCAGCCCGCCGGTGCTGGGGGAGATGATCCACAATCAGATCGAGGTCATCTCGGACGCCTGGGGTCGCCCGGGCATCCGGCTTCGCGGTGACGTGGCCAAACACCTCACCGGAGTGAAAATTCATATCTCGCTCACCCACGACGGGGACATGGCGGGCGCTTTCGCGGTCATCGAATCCGACCCGGAGTAGCACTGCCGGACACGAAAGAGCCGGTCTCCCAAGGGGAGACCGGCTCTTTGTCGTTCGACTAGTCCTTCGTGCGGGATTCCTTCTCGGCGACGAGGAGATACGCGATCATCAACCTTTTCAGTTCGGCGACGGCGTCGGCATGCGACTGACCGTCCTGAACCGAGAAATTGAGCATCGAATACACCACGTGGACAAGAACTTCCGCCATCATCAGGCGACGATCTCGCCGCGTACGAGGCGTCAACGGACCGAGCATTTTCGCTACGGTCTCGGCGAATTGCTTTTCGTGAATGACTCCGGTGGCCCGCGTGGACGGCGTCGACTGCATCGCCAGCCAGACCTCGCGGCGCGATGGATCGGACGTCCACAGTCCGGCCATGTGATCGACGAAACTGTTCAGGAACCGCAACCAGTCGAGCGAGGGTACTTCGCCGCCGAACTGCGCAAGCTCGTGCTGGACCCCGACGAGGTCCTGGCGGTTCAATTCGCACACGATGACGTACTTGTTCGCGAAGAATTGGTAGAGCGTCCCGATCGGGACGTCAGCACGTGCCGCGACCTCTTCGCAGGTGAACGATTCGAAACCGACATCGGTGAGGAGTTCCCGTGACGCTGCCAGGAGTGCGTCGAATTTACGCTGGCTGCGCTCTTGCGTCGGACGCTTGCGCGGCAGCAGTTCCTGCGGTTCTTCGAGGCTCTGAGGATTCTCCAGTGCTGGGTCGACTCGTCGCCGCGCGCGGTTACGAGTCGTGGGCTGCACGTCTTCCAGGCTATCGGTGTTTTCTGTCGAATTTGGGACTTGTGCATTATCCGGTGTCATCGGCCACCTACTTCGGCGGTCGTGATCGGTCGAAACGCACCGCGCAGGTGCGCGCACACGAGTCCCGATGCTGTTGCCACACCTCGATACTAGGTGACCACCTGTCCAGTAGCTGAAGAGGTTGCTGCGCGGTGTGGCGCAACGGCGATCCTGCCGACTCCCTACGCCCGATTCGGGCACACTGAGATTCTTCGGGCACACCGAGGTTCGATGCCGAGGAGAGGGAGACGATGACGGAAGAACTGCGAACCGCGGTACGTGAACTCATGCCGCGTGCCCATGAGGATCTGAGTGCACTTGTGGCGATGAAGTCCGTCGCAGATGCACGGCAGTACCCGCCGGAAGAATGCGCAGCCGCGGCACATTGGGTCCTGGAGGCATTCCGCGATCAGGGTTTCGCCGATATCGAGGCGATCGAGACCCCCGACGGCTCGGCCGCCGTCGTCGGTCGTCGACCAGGTCCAGACGGTGCTCCGACCGTTCTGCTGTACTGCCACTACGACGTTCAGCCGCCGGGAAACGAAGAGCTCTGGGGCTCGCCGCCTTTCACACTCACCGAGCGGGGTGGACGGTGGTACGGACGCGGCGCTTCCGACTGCAAGGGCAACGTCGTCATGCATCTGACAGCTCTGCGAGCGCTCGCCGCTGCCGGTGTGGATCCGAGCGCACATCTGACGATCGTCGCCGAAGGATCCGAGGAGATGGGCACTGGCGGTCTCGAGGATCTGGTGCGAGAGCGGCCCGAACTTTTTGCGGCCGACATGATCCTGATCGCCGATACCGGCAACACCGAGGTGGGGGAGCCGACGATCACGACATCACTGCGCGGGATCGCCAACGTGGTGGTCCACGTGTCGACGCTCGAGGGTGAGATTCACTCCGGTGTCTTCGGTGGACCGGCACCCGATGCGATCACCGCGCTGGTGCACATTCTCTCGACGCTGCACGACGGCGCCGGAAACACCACTGTCGAAGGCTTGACCAACGACCAGGAGTGGGAGGGAGTCAGTTACGACGGCGATCAGTTCCGCTCCGACGCCGGGGTACTCGAAGGGGTACAGCTGACTGGTTCCGGTTCGGTCGCCGAGCAGGTGTGGGCTCGTCCGGCGCTGACCATCCTGGGTATCGACTGCCCGCCGGTCGTGGGTTCTGCGGCGGCAATCACGCCCCGTGCATCCGCACGCCTGAATCTTCGTGTCCCGCCTGGCACGGATCCGGCGCAGGCACAGAAGTTGTTGACTGACCACCTCCGCGCAGCGGCGCCGTGGGGCGTCCACATCGAGGTCGTACCGGAATCGACGGGATCACCGTTCTCGTCCTCGACGGAAGGAACGGGATTCGCGCAGCTGAAGTCTGCGCTGACCGATGCCTACGGCCGCGAAGTGGGGTTTGCCGGCCAAGGGGGATCGATTCCGCTGTGCAGTGCGTTGGCCGAGCAGTTCCCCGACGCGGAGATCGCGTTGATCGGCGTCGAGGAACCGCAGTGCCGCATTCATGCACCTGACGAAAGCGTCGACCCGTCGGAGACCGAGAATCTCGCTTTCGCGGAGGCGCTGTTCTTGAGCAGGTACGGGAGTTAGACGGATAGATCGCGTCGTAGCTTGGCGACGTGGCCGGTGGCCCGGACGTTGTACTGGGCCACCTCGATCTTGCCTTCCTCGTCGACGAGGAACGTCGAGCGGATGACGCCCTGGACCGTCTTGCCGTACATCTTCTTCTCTCCGAATGCGCCCCAGGCTTCGAGCGTCGCCTTCTCGGGGTCGGAGAGCAGCGGGAAGGTCAGCTCTTCGGTATCGCGGAACTTCGCGAGTTTTGCTGGCTTGTCCGGCGAGATTCCGACGACCTCCAGCCCGGCGCCGTTCAATTCGGCGAGGCTGTCGCGGAAGTCGCAGGCCTGCTTGGTGCACCCCGGGGTGCTGGCCGCGGGGTAGAAGTACACGATGACCTTGCGGCCGCGGTAATCGTGAAGCGAAACCTCGTTGCCGTCGGCGTCTGGGAGCGTGAAATCCGGCGCGACGTCGCCGGCGGACAATCTACTGTTCTCGGTCACGGGAATCGAGGTTAGTCGAGAAATTGCGCGGCAGGTGGGCGCGAGGGCATTCTGCTCCTCTACGGTAGAGCGAAGTGTCGGCGCGCTGCGTCCGCACAGCAGACCCGCACACAGAGCAGCAGAACACAGACAAGTTGGAGGACACGTGCCCAGGGACACCGAGAGCATCGAACGCGAGATCGAGAAGGCGCGTAACCAGCTCGCGAGCACACTCGACGAACTGACGGTCCGCACCAACCCGAAGCGGCTGGTCGAGAACACCAAGAAGACGGTGCTCGCCAAGCTCAACGAGCCGGCAGTGAAGTACGCGCTGATCGCAGTTGGTTCCGTGGTGGGACTACTCGTGGTCCGGAAGATCATTCGCTGACCCGAGTTTTCGAAGGCAGAACATGAAGAAGGCCCCCACCTGGTGAGGTGGGGGCCTTCTTGCAAGTGCGCCCACAGGGACTCGAACCCCGGACCCAGTGATTAAGAGTCACTTGCTCTACCAACTGAGCTATAGGCGCTCGCTCTTGCGAGACAGAACATTAGCCGACAGGCTCAGGAGTTTGCAAAACGCGTGTTCATCGTGGTGACGATGGTTACATCGCTTCCGGAATTCACGAGTGTGGCGGGCGTGAATCCGGCCAGCGGACGGTGCTTTCCAACTGCTGTGCGACGGCGAGAATCGCCGATTCGCCACCGCTTCGCGCAACCAGTTGGACGCTCAGGGGGAGTCCATGTTCGGAGAAGCCGGCGGGTACCGCGGCCGCCGGGTTGCCGCAGACATTCCAGATAGAACAGTAGGCGGCGATCGGCAACGCCTTGCGGACTGCGGACAGAAGGCCGGTTCCTTCGAGTTGTCCGATCGGGCGTGGCAGCGCGGGCGTCGTCGGCATCAGGACAAGGTCGAAGGTGTCGAAGACCTGGTTGACCGTCGCTGCAATTCGCTGACCTTTGCGGTAGGCGAATTTGCCGACGCGCGCGGGTGCAGCTATCCGGCCGATCGAGGCGAGCGCTCGCGTGCGCTTCTCGAGAAGCGCTGGATGATCGACACGAAGCGCTTCGTCGCGGACACCGCCGAGTACCTGCGGGAGAAAAGCGGCAGTGGCGTCCGGGTACTCGGGATCGTGTTCTTCGACGTGATGTCCCAACGCGCTCAACATCTCTGCGATCGAGAGCACCGCGGCAACGATCTCCGCTGACGGGCGGACGCCCCGGACCGGACTCCGGGTGGACACCGCGATGCGAAGCGGCCCGGGTGCCGAGACGGCCGCGTCGGCAAAGCTGGTTCGGAGCGTTTCGGCTGTGTAGTCGTCGATCTCGGTGGTACCGGTGATTGCGTCGTATACGAGCGCGCTGTCCTCGACCGAACGAGTGAGAGGCCCGAGTGTGCCGAGTGCGCGCCAGAGGTTTCGGTTCGGCGCGGTGCTCACCCGACCGCGTTGCGGCTTGAGCCCGAACAACCCGCAGAACGCCGAAGGCAATCGTATGGAACCGCCGCCGTCGCCGCCTATTGCCGCCGCGACCATTCCCGACGCGACGGCCGACGCAGATCCTCCGCTCGATCCGCCGGTGGATATGCCGGTGTCCCAAGGGTTTCTCGTGTATCCGTTTGCGGCAGTCTCGGTGAAGGGCCAGATGCCGAACTCGGGCATCGTCGTCTTGCCGACGATCACCGCACCCGCTTCGCGCAACCTGCGGACAACCTCTGAATCGGCCGATGCGATGCGCGTTGCTGCCGCACCGCCGTACGTCGTCGGCGTTCCGGCGACGTCGTTCTCGTCCTTGATTGCAATCGGGACTCCGTGCAGTGGGCCCAGGGTTTTGCCGTCGGCCTGACGTTGATCGAGCCGTGTCGCCTCGTCGAGTGCTTCGTCCGCGAGAACTCGTGCAAATGCGTTGAGCGTCGAATCGAGGCGCTCGATACGGCGAAGTGTGGTCTCGGTGAGTTCGCGGGCGGACAAAGCTCCGGACCGGATCAGAGCTGCCTGACCTGCCACCCCGGCAAATGCCAGTTCGCCGCCGGGCGTGAATTCGCGCTCAGTCATCAGACCTCCAGGCCGTGGTTCCGGTAACTGTGAAGTCTATTCACCACGACCTGTCCACCAAGCCACAAAGAAAAATCCCCACCTTCCGAAGAAGGTGGGGACCTTTGCAAGTGCGCCCACAGGGACTCGAACCCCGGACCCAGTGATTAAGAGTCACTTGCTCTACCAACTGAGCTATAGGCGCTCGCTCTTGCGAGACAGAACATTAGCCGAATCGCCGGTTCGGGAGCAAATCGCCAGGTGGCGGCCTCGCTGCCGTAGTCCAATCGGAGGAAATCCGCTGAAAGCGGTAACAAAACGGACGGTTCGGAGCGATTGATACTTGAACGTTACTGACGGCGTGGCCCTTCATGACCGTTGGTAACGAGCGCGCCTGGCATCATTGGTGCAGCGCAGTCATACCGCAAGTCCCACTTGCCTTCCGGTAAGTGGGATTCGCATGTGATGCGGAAGTTAGTCGGAGAAATTGTGAAGCGGAGTCGAACGATGAGTCGTCAAAGGTGGGGTCTGTCCGTGCGCGGGGGGAACGGTCGAGTGTCGAAGAGTGCGGCGATGATCGCGGTGTCTCTCGGTGCGCTCGTTCTGGTCACCGCGTGCACGTCGGGTGGCAAGGACGTCAGCACCGAGGGATCGGCGCCGATCGATTCCAATCCGCTCACCGAACTCATCAAGCCGAAGCTCACCTCGACCGCCGCCGACGGCGCTGTCGGCTTCTCGCCGGGCGACCCGGTCAAGATCAACGTCGCTGACGGCGCCCTGTCCGACGTGACGATGGTCAATCAGGACGGCAAGGCAGTTGCCGGCGCGATTGCTGCCGACGGTGCGTCGTGGACGACCACCGAACCGCTCGGCTACAACCGCAAGTACAAAATCGAAGCCCGCGCATTCGGATTGGGCGGCGCCAGTACGACGGTCACGTCCTTCACCACCAGCGCGCCCGGCAACGTCACCAAGCCGTATGTCTTGCCGAACGAGGGCGACGTGGTCGGCATCGGTCAGCCCATCGCGGTGCAGTTCGACGAGAACATCCCCGATCGCAAGGCTGCCGAAGCCGCGATCACCGTCACCACGACTCCGACCGTCGAAGGTGCGTTCTACTGGGTCAACAATCGTGAGGTCCGTTGGCGTCCGGAGAACTACTGGGCACCCGGCACCAAGGTCGACGTGAGCGTCAACGTGTACGGGCGCAATCTCGGCAAGGGAGTCTTCGGGCAGGAAGACGCGAAGAGTTCCTTCACCATCGGTGATGCCGTCATCGCCACGGCGGACGACAACACCAAGCAGGTCACTTTCCAGGTCAACGGTGAGACCGTCATGACCATGCCCACCTCCATGGGCAAGGACAGCACTCCCACCGACAACGGCGTCTACATCATCGGCGACCGCTTCGCGAACATGATCATGGACTCGTCCACGTACGGCGTCCCGGTCACCTCGGCGCAGGGTTACAAGACCCCCGTCGACTGGGCGACCCGAATGTCCTACAGCGGTATCTTCTTCCACTCGGCGCCGTGGTCGGTCGGGCAGCAGGGCTACTCCAACACCAGTCACGGCTGCCTCAACCTGAGCCCGTCCAACGCCAAGTGGGTCTACGACAACACCAAGCGTGGGGACATCGTCGTCGTCAAGAACACCGTCGGCGGAACGCTCTCCGGCACCGACGGCCTCGGTGACTGGAACATTCCCTGGAGCGTCTGGAAGACCGGCAACGCGGACGTCTGAGTGCGTCCCTGAAGCACTGAACGTCAGAATGCCCCCGACCGTCCGGTTGGGGGCATTTCTGCATCAGTATTCCTTTTGTGAGCGAAAGTGCCTCTTGGTCTATCTGAGGCGACGGGAGGTACGTTCGCTCGGCGTCAGCGTCGACCGAAGGCGTCCACTCCGGTCATTTCAGCGGACAGTGCCCACAATCTGCGTGCGTCGTCGCGATCGGTAGCCCAAGGCTTCACGCCGCCGACGCTCATGTCATCAGTCTGCGCGACGTCCGCGATGTTGCAGTCCTGGAGGTACGCGCCGGAGTGATCGGCGAGTATCGGTGCCGTCGCTGCCAACACCGTTGTAGCGGCGCCCTGGGAGGGAGTCTTGAATCCCGGCACGGCGTCGCCATTCGACGTCGTCCATCCGAGATCGTGTTTCTCCGATGCAGAGAAGTGACGTTGAAGGGGAGTGAGGATGCTCCCGGGATGGACGGAGAACGCAGTGATACCGCGTGAAGCACCGGCGCTCGCCAGCTGTACAGCGAATAGAGCATTTGCAGTCTTGGCTTGACCGTACGCAAGCCAGCGGTCGTAACCGTTGCGGAAATGTATGTCATCCCAACGCACTCCCGACAGAAAATGTCCCGCCGACGAGACAGCGACTACGCGAGAACCGTTTGCGGGTATGGCTGGCACAAGCAGGTTCACCAGTACAAAGTGCCCGAGGTGATTGATCGCGAATTGCGATTCCCAGCCCGAGCCGACACGGAGTTCCGGGCAGGCCATGACCCCCGCATTGCAGATGATGATGTCCGGGGTGATCCGGGATTCGAGAATTTCTCGCGCACACGATCTGACACTGCTCGGGTCCGACAGGTCGCACGCTCGCACTTCGATACCCGGAAGGTCGGCCACCGCGCTCCGTGCCTGTTCTGGTCGGCGGGCAAGAACTACAACTCGCGCGCCGACCGAAGAAAGTGACCGCGAAATCTCGTATCCGAGTCCGGAGTACCCGCCAGTGACCAATGCAGTTGTGCCGGTTAAATCTTGTCCGGCAAGTACGTCGTCGGCAGTGGAGATTCGGGAGAATCCGGTGTTGATTTTGCGCTGAATGGAATTCATGGCCGCGACCGTAAAATCTGGAGTGCACTCCAGGTCAAGGAAAGGTAGACGGGCAATGCGTGAACTATCAATCGGTGACGTAGCTGTCGAGACCGGAATCAGCATCGATTCCCTTCGATACTTCGAACGTGAGGAATTGCTCGTTCACGAGGTTGCGCGCTCGGCAGGTGGGCGTCGGGTCTACGCCGAAAACGATGTCGCTTGGTTGAAGCTGTGCAATCGATTCCGAGACTCGGGTATGCCGATAGCAACGATTCGCGAATTCGCCGCACTCGTCAGGTCAGGGCCGGGAAACGAGAAGGAACGGCTTTCACTTCTACAAAAGCATGAGGTGTTGATTCGATCCAGGATCTCTGCGCTGCAGGACAACCTGACCGTCATCCACGACAAGGTTTCGGCATACGAGCGACACGTTCGCGAGGGGACCGTCGCAGGTGTCTGGGAGCCGCAACCGTCGCCCGAGTGATCGACGGCTGGGCCATTTGCGGCGATTTCCAGCTACCCCCATGTGAGCGAAAGTGGCTTTCGGTCTATCTGAGGCGACGAGAGGTACGTTCGCTCGGCCCGGGCACGGGTTACTCGGGAGCGGGCGATTTGTCGCGGTCGCCACCCCACCCGGCTGTGGAAGGGGAGATTCGGGCCGGCGCACAAACCAAAAGAACCCCCGAAAATGTCTTTCGACATCTTCGGGGGTTCCGCTTGGGTGAGCGACGGGACTCGAACCCGCGACAGCCAGGATCACAACCTGGTGCTCTACCAACTGAACTACGCCCACCATTGCCTCGGCCACCGGTTTGACCCGGCTGCTTTGACGAAAGAGATACTAGCGCGAAAGTCGGTCAGGAAGCCAATCGGCAGGTCAGGCGGGACCCAAGCCCTCTACGACGGCTGCGATCTCCGCGCTCGACGGTCCGGGCGCCGCGACGAATGCAGTGCCGCGGTAGTACTTGAGTTCGCGGATGGATTCCTTGATGTCGGCGAGTGCCCGGTGGGCGAGACCTTTTTCGGGCTGGCCGAAGTAGATTCGCGGGTACCAGCGGCGGGAGAGTTCCTTGATGGAGCTGACATCGATCATCCGGTAGTGCAGGTATGTGTCCAGCGCCGTCATGTCACGCGAGATGAATCCGCGGTCGGTGGCGATGGAATTACCTGCCAGGGGAGCCGTACCGGCGACGGGAACGTGCTTGCGGATGTACGCGAGCACCTCTTTCTCCGCCTCGGCGAGGGTGACCGTCGACTTACGAACCTCTTCGGTCAGTCCCGACTTCGCATGCATCTTCTTCACGACGTCGGGCATTGCAGCCAATGCGTCGTCGTCGGCGTGGATGACGATGTCCACACCTTCGCCCAAGATGTTCAAGTCGCTGTCGGTCACCAGAGCCGCAATCTCGATGAGTTTGTCCGACTCGAGTCGCAGCCCGGTCATTTCACAATCGATCCATACCAATTTGTCCTGCACCAGGAACACAGTAGTGCGCGCGGGCGCGGGATAAGGTCTGCGGTGGAAACTCGACGTGTGTAAGACGGCGTTCGGGTGATGACAAGAACTGCGCCGCATTGCAACGAGGAGGGCTTTTCGATGACCGTGGATCCGAAGGAAGGAGCCGCGCCGCTGACGCCGGCGGAGAAGGCGAAAGCTGCCAAGGCTGCCGCTGCCGAAGCCGCTCGGATTGCAGCTGAAGCCGCTGCGGCAGCTGAGGAAGCCGAGAAGGAAGCGGCTGCCGCTGAGGCCGAAGCATCGGCCGGAGCCACCCCCGCCACCCCCGCTGCTCAGGCGCCGTCCGGTGCTGCAGCTGAAATCGCGGCGGGCTATTCATCCGAGGGGCGGGCACTCGAGCTCGGCTCGGTGGTGATCGACGGAGTGGCAGATCCCACCGCGCGGGTGCGGATTCCATTGGCGACGATCAACCGTCACGGTCTGATTGCCGGTGCGACGGGTACCGGCAAGACCAAGACGTTGCAGGGCATCGCCGAGCAGCTGTCCGCCGCGGGTGTGCCGGTAGTGATGGCCGACGTCAAGGGCGACCTCTCGGGTCTGTCGAAGGCGGGGGATCCGAGCGAGAAGATGAAGGCTCGCGCAGTCGAGACGGGCGACGATTCGTGGACTCCCGCTGGGATGCCAGTCGAGTTCTTGTCGTTGGGAACGGACGGAATCGGTATCCCGGTGCGCGCGACCATCACCAGTTTCGGGCCGATCCTGCTCAGCAAAGTGTTGGGCCTCAACGAGACCCAGGAATCGACTCTCGGACTGATCTTCCACTGGGCCGACACTCAGGGCCTGGCCCTGCTGGACCTCAAGGATCTGCGTTCGGTCATCGCCCACCTGACGAGCGCTGAGGGCAAGGCGGATCTGAAGGGTATCGGCGGAGTTTCCTCCGCGACGGCGGGAGTGATTCTGCGCGCGTTGGTCAACCTCGAAGCCGACGGCGGTGACACCTTCTTCGGCGAACCGGAACTCGAAACCGAGGACCTGCTGCGTGTCGTCGGCGGTGCCGGTGTGATCACGCTGTTCGAACTCGGTGCCCAGGCCGCGCGTCCGGCAATGTTCTCCACCTTCCTGATGTGGGTGCTCGCGGACCTGTTCCAGACGCTGCCCGAAGAGGGAGATCTGGACAAGCCGAAGCTGGTGTTCATCTTCGACGAGGCGCACCTTCTGTTCGCGGACGCGTCGAAGGCCTTCCTGCAGCAGGTCGAACAGACGGTCAAGCTGATTCGCTCCAAGGGCGTCGGCGTGTTCTTCTGCACGCAACTTCCGACCGACATTCCCAATTCGGTGCTGTCACAGTTGGGCGCGCGCGTCCAGCACGCCCTACGCGCATTCACGCCCGACGATCAGAAGGCGCTCAACAAGACCGTTCGTACCTACCCGAAGACCGAGCACTACGACCTGGAAAAGGCACTGACTTCACTCGGCATCGGTGAAGCCATCGTGACCGTGCTTTCGGAAAAGGGTGCGCCGACGCCGGTGGCCTGGACCAAGATTCGTCCTCCGAGGTCGCTGATGGACACCATCGGCAACGACGCGATCAAGGCGGCAGCGTCGTCGAGTCCGCTGAATCAGAAGTACGGCCAGACCATCGACCGCGAGTCGGCGTACGAGAAGCTGACGGCGAAGGTGGCCGGTGCTCCGACGGCGGATCAGTCCGTGGATCTTCCGTCGCTGCCCGATCTGCCGCCACCGCCGCCGGCCGAACCTGAGGGCCCCAACATCGCCGAGCAGATCTTGGGTAACTCGGCCGTGAAGAGCTTCCTGCGTTCTGCGGCTTCGGCTGCAGGGCGGGAGATTTCGCGAAACATCTTCGGTACCGGTAGCCGTCGCAAGCGCTGAGGCTTAGGCGCCCGCGAGGTCAGATGCCGACCTCGCGGGCCAATAGGTCGTTGATCGATTCACGCCTGATCAACGGCCGCGCAATCCCGCCCAGCACAGCGACGACCGGCGGCCGGCCGACGCTGTTGTAGGTGGAGGCCATGCTGTGGTGGTATGCGCCCGTACACGGCACTGCCAACACGTCACCTTCATGTAGGTCGGCGGGAAGCCTTGCTCCGACGGCGATTTCGTCGCCCGATTCGCAGTGCCGCCCGGCGACGGTGACTTCCTGGAGCGGTGCGCTCGAATGCCGGTTCACCAGTTCGACGTCGTAGTGGCTGTCGTACAACGACACCCGAGGGTTGTCGCTCATCCCACCGTCGACGGAAACGAAGGTTCGACCGCCGCTGATCGACTTGATGTTCTGTACGCGATATAGCGTGACTCCGGCGCGCGCGGCGATCGCTCGGCCAGGCTCGAGCACGATTTCGGGGCGAGGGAAGCGGTTTCGGGTGCACGCGTCGTCGAGAGTTTCGTCGATGACGTGAGCGAGGCGGGTCAGATCCAGTTGGGCGTCTCCCGGCATGTATGCGATCCCATGGCCACCGCCGAGATCGAGTTCGGTGAGGATGATTCGATGCGTGCGTCGTATGTCGTCCATCTGTGCGATCATCGTCTCGATCGCGGGGCGGAAGAGTTCGGGATCGGTGATCTGGGAGCCGAGATGGCAATGCAGGCCGATGAGTTGCAGGTGCGCCGCGTTGGCGACGACGGATACCGTACGTTCCAGTTCTTCGGAAAACGCTGGTAGGCCGAACTTTTGGTCCAAGATGCCTGTGGACACTGCCTTGTGTCCGTGTATGTCGATGCCGGGTGTGACTCTGATCAACACCTTCTGTCGGTGGGTACACACCGACGCGAGCCGTACCGCTTCGCTGGGGGAGTCGAGGACGATCCGGCCCACACCCGCGTTGACCGCCGCCCTCAGTTCGGAAACCGATTTGGCATTGCCGTGCAGGATGATTCGGTGGGGGTCCACGCCCGCGGCGAGCGCGACGGCGAGTTCACCGGCGGAACAGACATCCACCCCGAGTCCCTCGTCGGAGACCCAGGTAGCCATCGCTCGAATCATCAGTGCCTTGCCGGCGTACACGATCTCCGAGTCGGGGAAGATCTCTCGATACGTGCGGCAGCGGTGCCGCACGTCCGCCTCGTCGACGACGTACGTCGGTGTGCCGTACTGGTCCGCGATCTCTTCGAGGGAGACGTCGCCGATGCAGACACGCCCGCTGTGGTCGTGGCGAGTACTGATGGGCCACAACGCAGGATCCATACGCGGTGTCATTGCGCCGCGTAGGGAGGGGAAGATTTCGAGTAGCGTCACGTCGATCTCCTGAAGGTGACCCGCCGTGTTGCGGGCTACCTTCAGATCTACTCCCGAAGATCACCGGTGGGGCGGTTCTTGACGCTTACTTGACGCGCCGCCGAACGAGGTTGACGCGGCCCTGACGGGGCTCGAATCACTGTGCCTGTCGAATCACTGTGCTCGCCGGCGCTTCCATCCGAACCAACCGAGCACCGCGAGCAATGCCACCGCGGCGCCTCCGCCGATGACCGCCGATCTGTCGGCGGACACACCAACGGACGGAGTTCCGCCGGCGCTCGGGGCGTAACCGGCGCCGTACACGGACTCGACCGCCGCTTGGATGTCGAACCCGGTTTCGGTAGCCGGCCCGCAGCTGTGCCCCTCGTGCTCGGCGTCGACGTCGTACGGCGCAGAAACGAACATCAGCTGCTCGGTGCCGAGCACGTAGCTTGTGCCACAACCGTTCCCGTTCGCGAGTGTCCCCACCGACGTCACCGATGCCAGATCGCCTTTGTAGACCCGGCTGACGTCGAACAGGTAGGTGTCCTCGAACCCGTCCGAAGTTTTCTCCGTCGGAGTCCCGAGGAAAACGGTGCTGGAGACGCTCACGGCTTCTTCCGGGGTAGCCGATGATGCGCACGAACATGCATTCGCTGCCGTGGGCAGCAGTAAGGGCAACCCTCCGGTCAAAAGAAGGATTGCCCCGACTGCCAGTGTTCTTCGCATCGCCATTAACCGACTATATGGTCTGCTATGGCCTGCTCTGAGAAGTTTGCGTGAATCAGCCGCCGAGCTTCTTGTAGAACGTGCCCACGATGGGCGCAACGACGGCACGCGGGCTGTAGCCGCCCGCGACGGACATCGCCTTGCTCAAGATGCCCGGTACGACGCGCATCTTGTTCTCGGCCAGGCCGTCGAGCGAGACCTTGGCGGTGTACTCGCTCGAGATCCAGAAGAAGTCCGGGACGAGCTTGTCGACGATCGACGCTTCGGCCGGGTCCGGGGTTTCGGTGCGTACTGGGCCTGGGGCGAGCAGGGTGACGTTCACTCCGGTGCCCTTGAGTTCACCTCGCAACGATTCCGCGAAGGTGTTCACGAACGCCTTCGTGGCGGCGTACGTCGCGTTGTTGGGGATCGGCATGTTTCCGGCCGCGGACCCGACCATCAGGATGGCTCCGGACTTGCGTGCGAGCATGCCGGGCAGCACGGCCAGCGTGAGATCGTGCACTGCAACGGCGTTGAGCTCGACCTGGTCGCGCTCGTATGCCGGGTCCAGCTCGGCGATCGGCCCGAAGGTGGCGATACCGGCGTTGTTGCACAGGATGCTGATGTCGCGGCCACCGAGTTCCTCGACCAGAACGGCACGCGCCGCGCTGTCGGAGAGGTCCGATGCACGGACCTCCACCTCGACGCCGTGCGCGGCGCGAAGCTTCTCGGCGAGGACCTCCATGACCTCGCCACGACGGGCAACGAGGATCAGGGAATGTCCGCGTGATGCCAGATCAGCGGCCAGTGCCTCTCCGATGCCGGAGGAGGCGCCGGTCACTACGGCGCGGGCTGTGGTTGTGGGTGTCGGCAGGCTCACGATCAGTCAGCGTAGCCGGTCAGATCTTCGCGGCCAGTCGTGTGCCCTGTTCGATGGCACGCTTGGCGTCGAGTTCTCCTGCCACGTCGGCGCCGCCGATGATGTGGGTCACCACGCCCGCGACGGTCAGTTCGTCCACGAGATCGCGAACCGACTCCTGCCCGGCGCAGATGACGATGGTGTCGACCTCGAGAAGTCGGGGCTTCTCGTGCTTCTCACCGAAGGTGATGTGCAGGCCGGCGTCGTCGATGCGCTCGTAGTTGACGCCCGAGAGCTCGTGGACGCCCTTGTTCTTGAGGGCCGCCCGATGGACCCAGCCGGTGGTCTTCGCGAGGCCGGCGCCGATGCGTCCTGGCTTGCGTTGGAGGAGGTAGACCTCCCGCTCGGAGAGCTCCGGTACCGGAGTGGTTAGAGCGCCCGGGGCCATTTCGGGTTCGGTGACGCCCCATTCCTGCTTCCACTCCTTGAGATGAAGAGTGGGGGAAGTGGGGTGCGTGAGGAATTCGCTCACGTCGACGCCGATGCCGCCGGCGCCGATGACGGCGACGGACTTGCCGACGGGCTTGCCCTCTCGGACGACCTCGGCGTAGGTCAGCACCTTCGAGTTCTCGATGCCGGGGATCTTGGGAACGCGCGGTGTCACGCCGGTGGCAACCACCACTTCGTCGAAGGATCCGATGAGATCTGCCGGTGCGACGCGGGTTTCGAGCTTGACCGTCACTCCGGCCACGTCCAGCATGCGGGTGTAGTAGCGAATGGTTTCGGCGAACTCTTCCTTACCCGGAATGAGCTGTGCGATCCCGAACTGTCCGCCGATCTTGTCCGAAGCCTCGAACAACGTGACCGAATGACCACGCTGAGCAAGATTGAGTGCTGCGGAAAGTCCGGCAGGACCGGCACCGACGACGGCGAGGTTCTTGGTCCGCCGAGTGGGGGAGAGGATCAGTGTGGTTTCGCGGCCCGCGCGCGGGTTGAGCAGGCAGGAGACCTGCTTGTGAACGAAGGCGTGGTCGAGGCAGGCCTGGTTGCAGGCAATGCACGTGTTGATCTCGTCGGACGCTCCACGTTCTGCTTTGTTCACCCAGTCGGGATCGGCGAGCATCGGCCTGGCCATCGAAATCAATTGTGCGTCACCGCGGTTGAGGATCTCTTCGGCAGTCTCGGGCATGTTGATCCGATTCGAGGCGGCTACCGGAATGTCGACGTGCTTCTCGAGTTTGCCGGTGATGTCGACAAAGGCTGCTCGGGGAACCGAGGTGACGATGGTGGGCACCCGTGACTCGTGCCACCCGATGTCGGTGTTGATGATCGTGGCGCCGGCGGCTTCGACTTCCTTTGCCAGTGAGACGATTTCATCCCAGGTCTGACCGCCCTCGACCAGATCTGCCATCGACAGCCGGAACACGATGATGAAGTTCGGGCCGACAGCCTTGCGTGTGCGTCGCACGATTTCGACTGCCATGCGTCGACGGTTCTCGGAACTGCCGCCCCACTGGTCGGTGCGCTTGTTCGTGCGCTCGCAGAGGAACTGGTTGATGAAGTAGCCCTCACCGCCCATGATTTCGACGCCGTCGTAACCCGCGGACTTGGCCAGGCGCGCGCAGCGAACGTAGTTGCGGATCTGCCAACGCACCCCACGGCCGGTCAGCTTGCGCGGACGGAACGGGTTGATGGGCGCCTTGATCGACGACGCGGAGACACTGAAAGGCTGGTAGCTGTAGCGGCCGGCGTGCAGGATCTGCATGGCGATCTTTCCGCCCGCGTCGTGAACCGCCTTGGTGATCCGGCGGTGACGGCGCGCTTCGATGCGGTTGGTCAGCTTGGCACCGAAGGGCAAGAGCCAACCGGTGCGGTTGGGCGCGTAGCCGCCGGTGATGATCAAGCCGACTCCGCCACGGGCACGTTCGGCGAAGTACTCGGCCAAGCGGTCGGTGTCCTTCGCGCGATCTTCGAGGCCGGTGTGGATCGATCCCATGACGACGCGGTTCTTCAGCGTCGTGAATCCGAGGTCGAGCGGTTCCAGCAGGCGGGGGAACTGTGTATCCGTCATGACTGAAGATGTCCTTCCGTGGCGTACTCGCCAGTGTCTTCGATGGCGTACTCGCCAGTGGGCAATGCGTCCAGAACTTCCTGGCACCAGTCGGTGAATCCTTCTTCGACGCGGATACCGCCGCGAAGTACCAGGTACTGGTGCAGTGAAGAGCCGGAAAGTGCTGCTGGATTAGGGAAGTCACGCTTTTCGATGAGTCGGTAGACGTCGAGGCGGGCGGCGTGGCCGTCGCGGTGGCGAGCGACTTCGCGTCGTAGAGCGGGGAGATCGGCGTGCGCTGCGGCCCTGATCTTGATGGCCAACTCGTTGCGCAGGTGGTTCGGTTCGGACGGCTCGGCGATCCATCGGGTCAGTTCGGCGCGGCCGGCATCGCTGACGCGGTACATCTTCTTGTCCGGGCGGCCGTCCTGCGCGATGGCCTCCACCTCCACCCAGCCTGCCTCGTCCATTCGCTTGAGGACTCGGTAGATCTGCTGGTGCGTCGCGCTGTGGAAGAAGCCGATCGACTTGTCGAACCGGCGTGTGAGGTCGTATCCCGACGCATCCTGTTCGGACAGGGAGACGAGCAACGCATGTTCGAGTGCCATGGAAAAAGTATCTATGCACTCAGGTGCGTATGCAACTAAGTGCGTACTAACTTGGGTGCATAGAAGGTTTTGTATGTCGACTTCGGAGAGAGGCGCCGAGTCGCCCGCGCGCAGTTAGGCTTCGCCGTATGAGCGCCGAGTCCACGAGCATGCAGGCCGAGCCACCCGCAGGCATCGGTGGTGCGGCCACGAAGAGTCAAGTGTTCGCGTGGGGGCTGTGGGATTGGGGATCGGCAGCATTCAATGCCGTGATCCTCACGTTCGTCTTCTCGGTCTATCTCACCGACGCGGTCGGCGACGACCTGCCCGGCACGATTTCGGCAACTACGTGGCTCAGTTGGGCTCTCGGGATCGCCGGCTTCTTCATCGCGATACTCGCCCCGATCACCGGACAGCGTTTCGATGCGTCGGGTAAACGCAAACTCTCGCTCGCGATACTCACCGGCATCACCGTGCTCTCGATGGCGGGTCTCTATTTCGTCGAAGACAACTACCGCTACCTGTGGCTCGGATTGGTTCTGCTCGCAATCGGTTCGGTGATTTTCGAACTGGCCGGCGTTCCGTACAACGCCATGATGCGGCAGGTGTCGACACCGGAGAATCTGGGACGAGTCTCCGGCTTCGGCTGGGCCATGGGATATTTCGGCGGAATCGTGCTGCTGTTGCTGTGCTACTTCGGGTTCATCGTCGGCGACGGCGACACTCGGGGATTCCTGGGATTGACCACCGACGGCGGCATGAACATCCGGATGGTGGCACTGCTGGCTGCAGTGTGGTTCGCGGTCTTCGCGATTCCGGTGTTCTTCAAGGTTCCCGAGTTGCCCAGCCCCGCGGTCGATCCGGGAGCGTCCAAGGCCGGGTTCCTCGACTCCTATCGGGTGTTGTGGCGCGATCTGCGCGAACTCTGGAACGTCGACAGGCGCACGATCTGGTACCTGATCGCGAGCGCACTCTTTCGTGACGGTCTGGCGGGTGTGTTCACCTTCGGAGCCGTGTTGGCTGTCAACGTCTACGGAATCAGTGCGGCCGACGTCCTGCTGTTCGGTGTTGCCGCCAACGTGATTTCCGCAATCGGTGCATTGGTGGCCGGACGCTTCGACGATCGGATCGGACCCAAACAGGTCATCACCGTCTCGCTGGCGTCGATGATCGTGGTCGGCGCGATATTGATCGCGGTGTCCGGGCCGGTGATGTTCTGGATCTTCGGTCTCGCCCTCTGCCTGTTCGTCGGGCCCGCTCAGTCTTCGGCACGAACCTTCTTGGCACGCATCACCCCGCCTGGGCGTGAAGGTCAGATGTTCGGCCTGTATGCGACCACAGGCCGAGCAGTGTCGTTCTTGGCGCCGACACTGTTCGGCCTGTTCGCTTGGCTCTTCGGTGCAGACCGTGCCGGCATCATCGGACTGCTGGTGGTTCTCGGCGTCGGCCTTGCCGCATTGTCGATGGTGAAGGCGCCGGAAGGGGACAGTGCGATCCCCGTCAATCCTTGAAGTAGACCAACTGGTGTGTCGTAGCGAGCAATGCGCCGTCACTGCCCCAAATTTCGGCCGACTGATCGAAGTATCCGTTTCCGAACCGTTGGGTCCGCGCCGTTCCCAGCACGGAATTGTCTGCCTGTGCGGTCAGCGTCTGAGCGTCGGCGTGGAAGTAGATGGTCATCGAGACCGTTCCGGCCGGAGCCATCTTGCCTCGGCGCAAGAAGACTCGTGGGAAGAAGACATCACACAGTGCGGTCAGCGACGTGAAGTCGAGAGCGCGTGCCGGCTGATCTCGCACCCAGAGCGTCGTGGTCGAGTCGGGGTGCTCGCCCGACTCCAGATCGGGGATCGCACCTTCGACAAAGCGCATCTCGTAGTTCTGTGCCCAGGCGATGAACTCGGGGAACGGCAGCAGCGCAACGTTTTCGGCCGACGGAACTTCCGGCATCGTGATCTCGGTAGACGACCAGGTTTCACGCCTGGTACCGAACACAGCCGTCGCGGTAGTGGCGACGGTTCCGTCCTGAGACAGTTCGATGGACCAGTGCTGCGTCGAGCGGTTGGTACGCACCGGCCGGGCGGAGATCTCGAAGGCGCCCTCGGAGATCGGACCGGCAAAGTTGACGGTCAACGACAGCGGATCGCCGAGGCGTTCGGGGTGCTTCAGTACAGATTCGACCAATGTGGCAGCGGTGACGCCGCCGAACGGCCCGACCATGTTGTTGTACGCCGGATTGGTTTCGCCGGTCGACAAGCCGGCCGTGAGTGGCGTCAATCCGACAGCGGTGTCGAACGGATGGGGTGGTGCAACGGTCTCGGTCATCGCAGAACTCCTGGTGGTGGAATCAATTCGGCTCTATGTATGACAACATACATAGAGCCGAATTCGTCGCGACGATCAGGATCCTGCACGTGCGAGGATTGCCTCGGCCAACTCTTCGGCTCGCTCTTCCGGAATCCAGTGACTTCCGCCGTCGAGCACGACGAACTCGTAGGGAGCGTCCACGAATTCACCACAGCGTTCTGCGCCTGCGCGGCCGAGCGCTGTGTCGCCGGTGCTCCAGACATACGTGGTCGGCACGGTGGTGCGATCGATGTCGCCGAAGTCGCGAGTCATCGCGCGGTACCAGTTCAAGGCGCCGGTGAGCGCGCCCTCCCCGCTCAGGACACGAATGTGCTCGTCGGCGAATTCAGGATCGATCTGGCCGTCGAACATGGCGCGCAGCCGGCGGAAGTTGTCCTCCGACAACACTTCCTCGGCTTTGCCCTCCTGTCGGAGAAGTCCGATGTACGACGAGCGTTGCTTCTGGTCCTCGTCCTCGCGGAGTGCCCAACCGAAGGCGGTGGGGTGGGGGACCGAGATGGCTGTCAGGCTGCGGATCCGGTTCGGATGGCGACCGGCGACCTGCCAGGCGACCGCCGAACCCCAGTCGTGGCCGACCAGATGCGCGTCGGACAGGCCGAGTGCGTCGAGCAATCCGACGACGTCGGCTACCAGATGCTCGATCTTGTAGGCATCCACCCCTTCGGGGCGCGCGCCGGCGGAGTATCCGCGCTGATTCGGTGCGATCACACGGTATCCCGCCGCGGTGAGCAGTGGTGTGACCTTGCCCCAGGATGCGGCGCTCTCCGGGAAGCCGTGCAGCGCTACCAGCGGAATGCCGTCGTCCGGGCCCGAGATCAGTACGTCGAAGGTGAGGTCGCCAACGGGGATTTCGTATGTACTCGTGGAAGACATGACTCTCACCGTACGTCGAAAAGGTGAACCCGAGGTCAGTTTCGAGGTGGATTCCAGGTGGCCATTCCGAGCATGATGACTCGCAGTTGCTTCTCGGCTCGTGTGATGACGGCGGCTTCGTCGCGATACCCGGCAGTCCCGGCGTCCAGCAGTTCGACGACAGCGCTGAACATCGTCGAGACGATCAGGTCGGCAGCCATTTCCAGATCGTCCGACGACCAGCTTTCCAGTCCGGCAATTCTGGAGAGGTCGATGGTCAGTTCGCTGACGAACAACCGCATTTCAGTGGCTATCGCACGTCGTACCTCACTGACGCCGCTGTAGCGTTCGCGGCAGAGGAACCGAAACTGTCGCTCGTGTGTATGCACTTGTCGCACAAGGATGCCCAGTGACGTAGCGGCGTCCTTGGTGCTGGGATTACGCCTTGCGTCGCGCAGCATCTGGCGCAACATGCGCATGCTCTCTTCGACGAGGACGACACCGACGTCCTCCAGTGAAGCGAAGTGGCGGTAGAACGCCGTCGGAACGATCCCGGCTTCCCTGGCTACCTCTCGCAAGCTGATTCCGGCGAAGCCGCGATCGGCCGAGAGGTCCATGGCAGTGTCCAGGAGCGCTTGGCGTGTGCGTTCCTTCTTTGCGGCACGACTTTCCGGTTCCCTGTTGTCGGGTTCCCTGCGCTCTGGGTTCACCGGTCCGGCCTTCGTCACGACGTCGAGTGTAGGTACAGGCATTCCGGCTCCTTTCGGCAACTCGTGTAACTCGGATCACATTCTTGTTGACATGTACTTGTGTGCACCTGTCACACTATCTTCGGTGAACATTTGTACACTGAATTCACGCCGTCGGGGGAAGCTAGCCCAGCAATCGATACACCCGGCAATCGAAGTACGAGGAGGGTCATGACAATCGCATCTGCTCCTGAGAACACGACACCGAAGTCCACACCTCGGCGCGGACTGTCCTTGGTGGGACTGATCGAAGCCATGGCTGCTCCACATCAGATCGATCGGTACCTCGAGTTGGTCAACCCGATGGCGACCGTTCGTGACATCCGCGCGCAGGTTGTCGCCGTCGACCATCCGACCGCTGACTCCGTCACTCTGACGCTGCGCCCGACTCGCCAGTGGCGCGGTTTTCAGGCGGGCCAGTTCGTGCAGTTGGGCGTGGTGATCGACGGTGTTCGTCACACTCGCTGCTACTCGCCGGCCGGCGGCGCGTCTACGCGCAGCGGGCTGATCGAGCTCACCGTGAAAGCGCATCCCGGTGGCCTGGTGTCGCAGTATCTGTACGCCAACGCGGCGCCTGGACTCGTTGTCAGCCTCTCGCAGGCAGACGGTGTGTTCTCCCTTCCCGTCGACCGCCCGCGTCGGGTGTTGTTGATCAGTGGCGGCAGTGGAATCACCCCGGTCATGTCGATGCTTCGGACGCTGGTGGAGGAGGAGCACTCGGGCGAGATCGTGTTCGTGCATTACGCGAACACCGATGCCGACGTGGCATACACGCGCGCGCTGAAGACCATCGCCGAGCAGAACCCGAACGTGAAACTGGTACTCGTGTACACCGAAAGCGGTGGAGGTGACCTCGAAGGTTTCTTCGATCGCGGGCACCTCGACGCCGTGGCTCCGTGGATCGCCGATCCGGACACGATCGACGCCCAGGCTTATCTCTGCGGGCCTCCCGGTCTGATGCGGGGAGTGCGTGAGGTGTTCCGTGAGCTCGACGTCGAGCACTTGCTCAATACCGAGGAGTTCGCGCCGGCGGTGGCCGAGCCGGGTGAGGCCGGCGGCGAGGTGTCATTCACCAAAAGTGGGGTGGCGGCCGAGAACTCCGGCGAAACACTTCTCGAACAAGCAGAAGCTGCGGGCCTCAATCCCGAATACGGATGCCGGATGGGAATCTGCTTCTCCTGCACCTCCGTCAAGAAGGCGGGTCGTACCCGAAACGTGCGCACCGGTGAGACAGACGACGAGCCGGACAAGAAGATCCAGCTGTGCGTCAGCGCTCCCGTCGGCGACGTCACCGTCGACATCTGAAGTCCCATTTTCCACACGACTGTCTGGAGACCGACATGTTTGGACTTTCACTTCCCACCCTCCCGTTCCTCGGCAACGGTTCCGATGCGAAGGACGACGCTCCCGTCGTCCTGACGTACGAGCAGGTCGAGGAGATCGGCCGCGAGTTGGACGCCTTGCGTGATCGCACCGTCGCTTCGCTTGGGGCCGAAGACCGGGAGTACATCTACAAGATCATCAAGGCTCAGCGCGGGTTCGAGGTCGCAGGTCGCGGCTTGATGTACCTCGGATTCCTGCCGCCGGTGTGGCTCGCGGCAGTCGGTGCGCTGAGTGTGTCGAAGATTCTCGACAACATGGAGATCGGCCACAACGTCATGCACGGTCAATATGACTGGATGCGGGAACCCGGGCTCAATTCCGAAGTCTTCGAATGGGATACGGTGTGCCCGGCCGACCAGTGGCGCCACTCGCACAACTACATGCATCACACGTACACCAATATTCTCGGCAAAGACCGTGACATCGGATACGGCATCCTGCGTATCGACGACGCGCAGAAGTGGAACCCCTATTACCTCGGTAATCCGGTCTGGGCCTTTGCCTTGATGATGCTCTTCGAGTGGGGTGTGATGATGCACGATCTCGAGATCGAGAACGTCATCCAGGGCAAACGCAAGTGGCACGACGTCAAGCCGCTTCTGAAGGGCTGGTGGAACAAGGCGGGCAAGCAGGTCCTCAAGGACTACGTCATCTTCCCGGTTCTGACGGGGCCGCTGTTCGTGACCACTCTCGCGGGGAACGTCACCGCCAACCTGGTCCGAAACGTGTGGACGTACTCGATCATCTTCTGTGGCCATTTCCCCACCGGCGTACAGAGCTTCACCGAGGACGAGACGGCCGACGAGACTCGTGGTCAGTGGTACGTGCGTCAGATGCTCGGCAGCGCCAACATCGAGGGAAGCCCGCTCTTCCACATCATGTCCGGCAACCTCTCGCACCAGATCGAGCACCACCTGTTCCCGGACCTGCCTGCGCATCGTTATCCGGAACTCGCTCCCCAGGTGAAAGAATTGTGTGGGAAGTACGGTTTGCCGTACAACACCGGTGGGTTCTTCAAGCAGATCGGTTCGGTATGGGGCAAGATCTTCAAGCTCGCTCTTCCGCCCGGTTTGGTCAAGTCGAAGACGCCTCCCGGTGTTATCGTCGAGCGCCAGCGAACTGCAGCCTGAGAGGCACACACTGATGGTCGGGAAATTCGAACGCCGCAAGGACACGGTCCAGGAACTGACCGAAAGTGCAGCCAACCACGTGGGCTCCATCGCGATGATCATCGCCGGGGCTGTTCGAGACGTGACGCGCGAGATCGGTGACTGGGTGTCCGACGGAATCGAGATGCGTGAAGCAGCGAAAAAGGCTGCGGCTGACGATCGTTCGGAGTCCGTGACCATCGAGCACGACGAGACCGATCCGCCGGAAGATTGGCGTTGATTCCAGCTCTTCGATCGCCGAGACAGTAAGGCCGACGACCGGATCGCCCAATCGCGAGCCGTTTCGCCTGAACGACCACGTTGCCCTCCGTCACAGATGACGGAGGGCAACGTGGGTTTCGTGGACTGTTTCGGCGGCCGAAGACGCGGATCGAACACCGATCACAAGTGAGGTCCTAAGCAGCGCTTCCGAGGCTCGCCGAGTCGAAGCTGCCGAGCCCGGTGCTACCGAGACCGCTGCTACCGACCCCGCCCAATGCGAGCGCATTGCTGCTACCCGCGCTCAGTAGCTGGACGATGATGTTGATGACGATGGGGTCGCCGGTGAGCGGAATTGTAGGCACAGGGGGACCTGCTTTCTGTTTCGAGATGTGGTGAGCAAGGTGAGCAAGGTGAGCGGCGACGGGTTCGTCGACGTGGTCAGGCGGGCTGTTTCAGCCACTTCCGGTGCTGCCGAGCGACACGATAGAGCCGTTGCCGAAGCCGAGTGCTCGGGAGAGTGAGCCGAAGTCGATGACCAGGCTGCCCAGGGTGTGCTGGTTTATCACAGTGGTTCCTGTCTGTGCCGCGACTTTGTGATGCGAGCGGGTAAGTCGATCAGGGAGCAGGCGTCGTGGGAGTTTCGCCGCCGCCGCCGCCAATCGGAGAGTTGTTGGTGTAGAGGAAACTGCTGCCGGCGTTGAACATCTGTAGGACGGTGTTCATGACGACGGCCAAAGCGCCTGTGGTTGGTGCGGCGATCATGTGCTTGCTCCTGGTTTCAGCGGTGGCGACGTGGTGGTCACCGTGGTCACCGCCATCACAGTGTCAGGCGGCTTGGAGCGGGCCCTGCGCGAGAGATTCTCTCGCACAGGGCCCGAGATTCGTCCTAGGAGACGCCGCCGCCATCCGTCGAGCCCGTGCCGGTGCTGCCCGCGTTGAAGAGCTGCAGGATGGTGTCGAAGAAGGCACCGAGGAGAGCGTTATCCTGGCCGTTGATCATGTGTTTCCCCTTAATTGTTACTGGTTTGCGCGGTGATTCGCACCACACTTTTATAGCCCGGTTCGGAGCGGAAAAGTGGGGTCCAGGCGCCACACGTGGACAGCTAATAGCGAGGATGTGAGTGTTCACATTTTCGCTGGACGATTGTCCACATCAGTGCTTGCGAAAGTCAGAGAGATCATGGCAGCGCGCAGTTTGAGCAGTTCAGAGGGCAGGGCCGGATCCAATCCGGTCAGGGTTGCGATGCGCTTGATTCGATTGTCGACGGTGTTGGTGTGCAGGCCGAGCGCCGACGCGGTGCGCTGACGATGCTGGCCGTTGGCGAGATGTATGGACAATGTCTGCAGCAGTTCCGGATTGCCGTCGAGTGGCCTTAGAAGATTGATCAAGCTGTCGCGGCCTGCGCCACCCCGAGTGAGTTGATACTCGAGCGCGAGGTCTTCCATTCGGTACGACCGCGCCGGCAGTCTCAGGCGCCGCACGAGTTGCGCCAATTCGTGAGTGGTTGCTTGGGCGGCGGCGATATCTCGTACCGCGGCGTTCTCGGCGATTGCTGTGATCTCCACCCCCACCGTTGCGCGTGCACGTTGGATGACCTCGCACACTGTTCCCCAGTCGGGTGTGCCCTCGATCAGGACCAGACCACGTTGCGGTGCAGGAGCTTCGAGCAGTGCCGACCCGAAGTGGGCCGCGATTTTCGATTGAGCGACGGAGAGGTCACGGTAGGCCTGTATGCGCTGGTGGTTGCCGTTGCGTGCTCCCGGGCGGATGGGCGGCAGGTTCACCAGGAGCCGCAGGACGAGATAGCGGGGTGCGAGTTCAACGCCCATCTGCAACGCAAGCTGGGTGGGATCGTCGCCGTCCAGCATGGCTTTCACGAGAGCGCCGGCGGAGTATTCCCCGAGTTGGGAGCCAGCTGGAAGAGCCGAGAGATAGCTGATCGAGATGAACGAGTGAAGCCGCTGCGCGAGTGCGAACAAGAACTCGTTGAGATCCCCGAGATTGGCGGAGTCCTCGGCGTCGGCCCGGCTGAGGATGAGGGTGCGGAAAGTGCTGATGCCCTCGTTGGTCAAGTTGAGGATCGCGCTGAGTGGCACGCCTTTCAATGCTTGTTGGACGGTCATCGTGTGAATGCCGTCCAACTCTTGGTCGGTGGGAAGTTTGCGGTGATCCAGCAGCTGGATCCCCACTTGGAGCCCCTGCACGATCACCGCAATCAGTTCCCGACGAACTGCCTCCGTTTGGAGGGAAGTCAACGTCGGGTTGGCACGGGACAGGTGATCTACGAGATCGCTTGCCAGTGGGATGACGTCGTTGACCGCTGTGGAGGCGGGCTTGCCTCCCAACATGAGCGGTCCCGGGTTGTTCAGCAGCGCTGGGGACATGGGTGGCCTCCTCTAGACAGGTGCGTCGCCTGGCACAGGCACCCGGAGGCTCGGCGCGTTACGAAGCGGGGTACACGCTGAGGCCTTGTTCGGGGACATACTCGCCGCTGAAATTTGCGGATCGAATTGCGCCAGGCGTTGTGATTTCTACCACATGAACGATCGTCCAACTGTGAAATGGACAAATGTGAAGATAAGTCCATATGCCCCACGCGCTGCGGACCTAAACAATCGTCCACTTACGGTGTTTTTCGACGTCAGAGCGGAAAACGGATTCGGAGGACATCACGAGTTCCGTCTGGGATCATTGCCGGCGCCTACGGTGCTCGTCGCGGGCGATTTGCTCAGATCAAGCTCGAGGGCCCTGGGTCCTCGCGGACCCAGGGCCCTCGAGGCCTAGGTATTGATTCGACCAGTCCGATGTACGGGAACCGGTTCAGGGTGAAATCACCCCTTTTTGTACTACTGTCTGTATTGCGGAAATCTCTAGATGACGCCCAGTGAAATCATGGCGTCGGCCACCTTCACGAAGCCGGCAATGTTCGCGCCGTGCACGTAGTCGCCCGGCTTTCCGTACTCGGCAGCGGTGTTGATGGTGCGCTTGTGAATGCCGCGCATGATTCCGGCGAGACGCTCGTCGGTGTACTCGAAGCTCCAGGAATCACGCGAAGCATTCTGCTGCATTTCGAGGGCGGAGGTTGCGACGCCACCGGCGTTGGCCGCCTTGCCGGGCGCGAAGGCTACGTTCGCGTCACGGAAGAGCTGGATGCCACCGGGGGTGGTGGGCATGTTCGCGCCTTCGGCAACGGCCTGAACGCCGTTGGCGATCAAGGTCTTTGCGGCATCTTCGTCGAGCTCGTTCTGAGTCGCGCAGGGGAGTGCGACGTCGCACGGCACGTCCCAGATGGAGCCATCGGCGATGAACTCGGCATGCGGAACTGCGTCGGCGTACTCGCTGATGCGGCCGCGGCGAACTTCCTTGATCTCCTTGAGGAGGTCGAGATCAATGCCCTTCTTGTCCACGATGTATCCCGAGGAATCCGAGCAGGCGATCGCGACGCCGCCGAGCTGGTGGATCTTCTGGATTGCGTAGATGGCGACATTGCCGGATCCGGAGATCACGACGTTCTTGCCTTCGAGGCCTTCACCCTTTGCCTTGAGCATTTCGGCGACGAAGTACGCGACGCCGTAGCCGGTGGCCTCGGTGCGAACCTGCGATCCGCCCCAGGTGATGCCCTTGCCGGTGAGGACGCCCGACTCGTACGTGTTGGTCAGCCGCTTGTACTGACCGAACAGGTAGCCGATCTCGCGACCGCCGACGCCGATGTCGCCGGCCGGAACGTCGGTGTATTCACCGATGTGACGCTGCAGTTCGGTCATGAAGGACTGACAGAAGCGCATGACCTCTGCGTCGGAGCGGCCCTTGGGATCGAAGTCCGAGCCACCCTTGCCGCCGCCGATGGGCAGGCCGGTGAGTGAGTTCTTGAAGATCTGCTCGAAGCCGAGGAACTTCACGATGCCCAGGTTGACGCTGGGGTGGAAGCGCAGGCCGCCCTTGTAGGGGCCGAGTGCACTGTTGTACTGCACGCGGAAGCCACGGTTGACGTGAACGTTGCCCTGGTCGTCGGTCCACGGCACGCGGAAGATGATCTGGCGTTCCGGCTCGCAAAGCCGCTCGATGAGTCCGGCGTCGGCGTAGCGGGGGTGGCGTTCGAGCACTACGTGAAGAGACTCGAAGACCTCTGCGGCGGCCTGATGGAACTCGGGCTCTCCTGCATTGCGAACCAAAACCTGATCGTAAATCTGCGCTACGCGGTCACGTACGGACACCGCTCACCTACCTCGTTGTGAGAACTCTTTTACATTTCCGTTACATACTAGGCGCCTTTATTGCTGTATCGGACAACTGTCCTGTGAAGGTGAAATCGGACACAGCTGTCACTTGTGTCAGTTGAACGGGCGATTTATAACAATTTGCTCAGCTTTCACTCTCTTAACACAGTCCAAATGGTTTGCTTCTGCGGTCGGGGATCACTGTGCCTGTGGTCCGAACGGGAGTCGAAATGATCAGAGGGGCTGCACGTGCGTAATAAACACTCCATGTCGGCGATGTTGTCGATAGGCGTCGTCACGATTGCCGCGACGATTGCCGCAGCACCGTCTGCGTCGGCGATCGGCGGACCGTGTGGGTCGGGAGGAAGTGGTTCCGCCGGATCGATGACGGGTTCGCTCGGTTCGCTGACCGGATCACTTGGCAGTGGTTCCGCCGGTACCGGCTCCCTCGCCAACGCGTTGCCCTGGATCACCGGCGCGCCCAACGGTGCTCTGCCGGTGCTGACCGGCCGCACCAAAGCGATCGAAATGGTCACTGGCCCAGGCAGTCCCAACAACACGATCGAGCGGTTCAACGTGTCGGGAACCGACCTCGGAATCATGTGGGACAACGGTCTTTCGGGGCCGGATCACGACGTTCTGATGGCATTCGGCGATACGGTTGGCGACTGCGACACCCCGGGTGACGACTGGCGCAGCAACGTGTTGTTCCGCAGCAACGACACCGCCATCGCCGACGGCATGAAGATCGACAGTTCTCCTTTGGACGGCCCCAATCATTCTAAGGAGATCATTCCGGGATTCGGCATTCCGGGCGAGTTCACCACCATCCCGACCGCTGGAATCTCTTACGGTGGTGTGCAGTACATCAGATTCATGTCCGTTCGGTCGTGGGACGAACCCGGAGCCTGGACCACCAACTACTCGGCTCTGGCTTTCTCCACGGACAACGGCGAGAACTGGGAGCTCGATCCGGCGACGGTTCGCGCGAACACAGAAGGACTCGGTATCCCGGGGATTCCGGCGGTATCACCGATCAATTCCAACTTCCAGCAGAGCGCCTTCCTCGACGGACGCGATGGTTACCTGTACGAATACGGAACTCCCTCAGGTCGTTTCGGTAAGGCGGTCCTGGCGCGAGTGGCCGGCGCCGACATCAGAAACCTCGGCGCCTACGAATACTGGGACGGCTCCGGTTGGAGTCCGCGAGATACCGATGCCGTTCAGGTCATCAAGGCACCGGTCAGTGAACTTGCCGTGCAGTGGAACGACTACCTGAACAAGTACGTTGCCATGTACACCAGTGCCGAGGGCAACCTGGTGATCCGTCAGGCCGACCAACCGCAAGGCCCGTGGAGTGGTACGCAGACCCTGTTGAGTGGAATCACGTTGCCCGCGTTGTACGGCGGATTCATGCACCCGTGGGCGAGCGGACAGTTCCTCGAATTCGTCGCCACCACGTGGGACCGTTACAACGTCATCTACATGCGGACCGATTTGAACGGACTCCAGATGGCGTCATCGGATTCGCGCGATCGTCCTGACCCCGCGACCACCGGTGAGGCTCGCGTCCTCGAAGTCACGATGCCGGAAGACCGCTAGCCCGAGCAAGATTCGACAACTGTGTCCTGCAACTCGATCGAGTTGCAGGCCACAGTTTTGTGAGCGTTGATTTCGGTGATGCTCAGAGAATGAAGAGCATTTCCTGATACGTCGGGAGTGGCCAGTGATCGTCGGCGACGATGGTTTCGAGGAAGTCGGCCGCTGCACGTACCTCTGCCATGGCGGGCAGGAGTGCGTCCTGTGCGTGCTTGGCCTGATCGAATGGCGACTCGCCGGCGTCGGTGTCGATTGCTGCGCGCAGGGCCGCGAGCGCTGTGCGCAGAGCCGCAACGGGCGCCGACACTTCTTCGAGCGGAGCTGAATCCGGTTCGAGGCCGGCGGACTTCAGTGCGACGAAGTTCTGCGCAACTTCCGTCTGGTGGCGCACTGCAGCCGGAAGGATCAGCGTCGTACCGATTTCGGCGGCCAGGCGTGCCTCGACGCCGATGCTCAGTGAGTACTGTTCGAGTCCGACCTCGTAGCGACTGTGCATCTCTCGGTGGTTGAAGACCTTGTACTTCTCGAAGAGTTCCATCGAGGACTCGGTGATCAGTTCAGGAAGGGCGTCCAGCGTCGTGCGAAGGTTCGGCAGGCCGCGAGACTCGGCCTCGATCTGCCAGTTCTCCGAGTAGCCGTCGCCGTTGAAGACAACCGCACCGTGGTTGGTGATGATCTCGGTGAGCAGATTCTGGACAGCGGTGTCGAAATCCGCGCCGTCGGCGACCGCGGCCTCCAGTTCGGTGGCCATGTAGTCCAAGGCCTCGGCCATGATCGTGTTGATGGTGACCATCGGGCCGTTGACTGTTTGCAGCGATCCTGGCGCGCGGAACTCGAAACGGTTGCCGGTGAAGGCAAATGGGCTCGTGCGGTTGCGGTCGCCCGGATCGGTCGGCAGGACGGGAAGGGTGTCGGCTCCGATCATCATGGTGCCCTTGTCCTTCGACGATGTTGCCGCGCCCTTGGCGATCTGCTCGAAGACGTCGGCCAGTTGATCGCCGAGGAAGATCGAGATGATTGCCGGGGGAGCCTCGTTGGCACCGAGACGGTGATCGTTGGTTGCCGATGCGACCGACGCGCGCAGGAGGCCGGCGTATTTGTGGACGGCCCGGATGACTGCGGCGCAGAATACGAGGAACTGGGCGTTGTCATGCGGATTGTCGCCGGGGACAAGCAAACTGCCGAGTTCGGAGTTGCCCAGCGAGAAGTTGACGTGCTTGCCGGAGCCGTTGACACCGTCGAACGGCTTCTCGTGGAACAGACATTCCATGCCGTGCTTCTTGGCGATGGTTTTGAAGGTGGTCATCAGCAACTGCTGGTGGTCGGCGGCGATGTTGCCTCGCTCGAACATCGGGGCGATTTCGAACTGGCCGGGCGCAACCTCGTTGTGCCGTGTCTTGGCGGGGATGCCGAGTTTGAACAGTTCCCGCTCGGTGTCCATCATGAATCCGAGCACACGTTCCGGGATCGCCCCGAAGTAGTGGTCGTCGAACTCCTGGCCCTTGGGCGGCTTTGCGCCGAAGAGTGTTCGGCCGGCGTTGAGGAGGTCGGGGCGGGCGAGGAAGAAGTGTCGATCGATCAGGAAGTACTCCTGCTCGGGACCGCAGAACGACACGATGTGCTCGGGGTCGTCGTGGCCGAACAACTTCAGGATTCGTTCGGCGTGGAAACCCATTGCCTGTTGTGAACGCAGCAGGGGAGTCTTGTGGTCGAGCGCTTCGCCGGTCATCGAAACGAACACGGTCGGGATACACAGTGTGTTGCCGTTGGGGTTTTCGAGAACGTAGGCCGGGCTCGTGACATCCCAGCCGGTGTATCCGCGAGCCTCGAATGTGTTGCGCAGCCCGCCGTTCGGGAAACTCGAAGCGTCGGGTTCACCTTGGATCAAGGTCTTGCCGGCGAACTCCGCCAGTGCACTGCCGTCGCCGACCGGCTCGAGGAAGCTGTCGTGCTTCTCGGCCGTCAACCCGGTCAGTGGATAGAAGACGTGGGCGTAGTGGGTTGCGCCTTTCTCCAACGCCCAGTCCTTCATCGCCGACGCGACCGCATCGGCGACCATGGGATCAAGCGGTTTGCCTTGCTCGATCGTCGCCATCACCGACTTGTAGACGAGCTTGGGCAGTCGCTTCTGCATGACCACCTTGTTGAAGACGTTGGCACCGAACACCTCGCCGGGTGTCTCGTCGGTGGTGAAACTGACCACCGGAGGTGTGTAGGCCTCGACGTCCTTGATCGCTTGCAAGCGAACTGCATTTCCACTCATGTGCTTACCCCTCGCCCGGGCCCAGGGCTGCGCTGCTGATTGCGAGCCCGACTTCGGCAAACCCTACGAACCTCCGGTATCGGGGGTGTTTCGTAGATATTGCGCCTGTCCGCAAACTTCGAGTCACAACGGAAATGTCGATCTGTCGGAGGTCTACGGCAGACTTCGAGCCGACGGGCTATTGCAGGACAGTCGAATCGGAGAGTCTTTGTGATCAGGGTGTTGGTGCCAACAACGGTGGAGCAGGGCGATCTCGCGGAAGTGCTTCGGTTGTACGAGGAACTTGTCACCGAGACCCGAAAAGAGGTCGGCTGCATCAATTACGAGTTACTGCAGCGCACCGACAATCACTGCGAGCTCGTGTTGGCGGAGGAATGGGAATCGCAGGAGCACCTCGACGCCCACACTCATACCGAGCACTTCGTCAGGTTGGTTGAGGCGCTGGACAAGCTCGAGACGGCAGCGCCGGCGCAGATCTTCACGAAGGTTCTGTAGCGGCGGGATCAGGGCTCAGCGCCTGCTCATCTTGTAGACGCGAACGAGCGTGCCGTCCAATTCGGGGGCCACGGTGCCGCAATGAAAGCTGTGGGTTCGTCGAGGTACTGGACCCCGTGCCTTTCGCCGTGAAAAGAAGTTTGAATCGAATAACAGGCGGCTGTGACGTCGACTTCGAGGGAACCGTCGACCACTGACAACACCCAGGTGTCGAATTCTTCGAGCAGTACAGCGGACCCCCTGTCGCATCCGTCGCAGGCACAGTCAGGAATGGACGCCATCGCCACAGCCGGGTTGCCCGCGGCGATCGTGACATTGAACGGGTGGGCGCTGTCGACCGGAGTGTGCGTGGTCAGCACGAGCGGAACCGCACCGTCACTCGAAGGCTCCAAAACGGTGTCGGCCCCGCCGGACTCCAAGGGACGGAGCGCCCATCGCACAGGCGGTACTTCTCGTGCCCAGCCGCGATCGACGAGGACCTTTGTCCACGCTCGAGCTCTTGCCACCACGATCAGGAACTTCTCCGGATCGGTACAACGCTCGTACGAGTCCTTGCGGGGTTGGACGTCGCCGCTGTATGGGCTCAGCCACCCTGGTGTCTGCGCGCCCGTGATGGCGAACGCGGCAGCGACGTCATCGAGTAGGTCGCATAGTTCGCGAGAGAGCCTGGAATCGTCTTCGCTCCAGCCATTTTCGCGGGCGGAGAGGACGTTGTTGTTGTAAGTCTCCCACCACGGCCTCGTCGGGTCCGTAATCATGACGGCAACGCTACTGGCAACTCTGACGATCAGTCTCCGATATATCCGGTCTCCGGGTTGACCTTGCTGAGGAAGTCGCGGATCGACGCACGGTGTTCATCGATAGTTTCGGGCTGAATTTCGTTCGATGGACTGTTCGCTCGGTCGAGGACACTGTAGTAGGAAACACGGTGAAAACTGGAAAACCCGTACCCCTCGTTCGGCCCCGATTTCCAGTCGTAGTCGGACGCGCCCGGCTCCCCGGGGCGGACCGTCACCGTGAAGATTTCTCCATCGACTTCCAGCGTGAATGGCCCATCATCTGCGATCGGACGGCTTTCACATGTCGACTCGTCCTGTTCCTCGAACGTCATGTGTCGACCCTGTCACAAGGGAAGGGCTACAACGATTGGTCGGGTCCGGTCAACGAGGCGGGACCGGTAGTCGGTTGGTGTGCGCCGGTGAACCGCTCGACGACGGATACAACGACGATCGCGAGTGCCAGGATTCCAACGGTCCGGGCGAGTGACTTCAGGGTCTTCGGAAGTGCCTTCTTCATGCGAGGCAGATTACTGCGGACGGCAGGTAATTTGTGGGCTAGGTTTCGGTCCGTATCGGACTGCTCTGCCCAGTGGCCGCTCGTCCACGCAGTGTGACTATCCGTGAATCAAATCTTGTGGTGCCCCCGGCAGGATTCGAACCTGCGACCAAGAGATTAGAAGGCTCTTGCTCTATCCCCTGAGCTACGGAGGCGCGTGGAACATCATACTCGAGGGTTCGGGATGTGACGCGCGCCGCCCAACTCCGACGCGTTGTCGTAGTCGGTTCGCGAAGGTCCTACCCTTGAGGTATGGCTACACCCGACCTCGCGCCGACAGATTCCCCACCGGAGTCCACACAGCACAGCGGTGCACCCGCTTCTTCGACCGCGATATTCGTGGTCAGTGGACTCATCGCAGGGCTCACCGCAGCCATCGTGGTGGGATTCTCCGCGTCGCAGGCACTGACTCTTCTGGGTATCCCGGATCCAGGTCCGATCACCACATACGGCCTCCCCGCGATGCGTGCACTGGGGGAGATCGCCGCGGTCATCGCGATCGGGTCACTGCTGCTGGCCGCGTTCTTCGTGCCGCCGCAGAAGTCGGGTGTCCTCGACGTCGACGGCTATCGAGCAGTCCGAACTGCATCGCACGCCGCGATCGTGTGGGCAATCTGTTCGTTCATGATGGTGCCTCTGACGCTCTCCGACACGTCGGGTCAGCCGTTCGCCGAAGCGATCAAACCGGCAAACCTCTGGTCGGGACTCGATCAGGTCGAGATCGCCGGCGCCTGGCGCTGGACGGCGATCATCGCGGTTGTTCTGGCGATCCTGGCCCGACTGACACTGCGCTGGTGGTGGACACCGCTCCTGCTGCTGGTCGGTCTTCTCGGACTGATGCCGCTTGCTCTCACCGGTCACTCGTCTTCGGGCGGCTCGCATGACATCGCTACCAATAGTCTGATCCTGCACCTCGTGGCGGCTTCGCTCTGGGCCGGCGGGTTGTTCGCGCTACTGGCACACGCGCGCCGCGGCGGCGATTACACCGACGTAGCGGCTCGACGCTTTTCGACGGTCGCATCCATCTGCTTCGTCGTCATGGGATTCAGCGGCGTCATCAACGCGATTGTCCGTCTGCCTCTCGACGACGTTTTCACCACGACGTATGGACGATTGATCGTCGCGAAAACGGTTGCACTGATCATCCTCGGGTTCTTCGGTTGGGCTCAGCGGAGTCGGGCGCTGCCGGCACTGGCGGAGAACCCGAAGAGTCGCTCTGCTCTGATTCGATTTGCCGGCGCTGAAACGATCGTGATGGCGGCGACCATCGGTCTCGCGATCGGCCTCGGTCGTACCCCGCCGCCTCCGCCGCTGTCGATTCCCTCGATCCCCGAGGTCGAACTCGGTTACAACCTTCCGGACCCGCCGTCGTTCATGGCGTTCGTGACGGACTGGCGATTCGACCTCATGTTCGGCACCGCCGCAATTGCTGCGGCGATTCTGTACGGCATCGGCCTGCGCAAGCTGGCCAAGCGTGGAGACTCCTGGCCCGTCGGCCGAACCATCGCCTGGATGAGCGGTTGCGCGGTGCTCCTGATCGCCACGTCGTCCGGTGTCGGCAAGTACGCGCCGGCAGTCTTCAGCGTTCACATGGGCGCACATATGGCGCTGTCGATGTTGGGCCCAGTCCTGCTGGTTCTGGGTGCGCCGATCACTTTGGCTCTGCGGGCGCTCGATCCGGCGGGCAAGGACGGCGTGCCAGGCATTCGCGAGTGGATTCTGACCGCGCTGCACAGCCCGTTCTCACGATTCATCACCCACCCGATCGTTGCGGCAGTTCTCTTCGTCGGCGGTTTCTACGCGCTGTATCTCGGCGGAATCTACGGCGCGACCGTCGACTCGCACAGCGCTCACCTGCTGATGAACCTGCACTTCATCCTCAGCGGCTATCTCTTCTACTGGGTGGCGATCGGAATAGACCCGTCACCACGCCAATTGCAGCCGGTGACCAAGCTGGCGATGGTCTTCGGCTCACTTCCGTTCCACGCGTTTTTCGGCGTGGCATTGATGAGCACCACCGCCGTCATGGGCGGCGCGTTTTTCCGCTCGCTCGGACTCGGTTGGAACAACGACCTGATCGGCGATCAGCAGCTGGGCGGCAGCATCGCGTGGGCGACCGGCGAGATCCCACTCATGGTGGTCATGCTCGCGCTGCTGGTTCAGTGGTCGCGCAGTGACGGAAGGACCGCGCGCCGAACGGACCGTGCGGCCGAGCGTGACCACGACGCCGACCTCGCTGCTCACAACGCCATGTTCGCCGAATTGGCCAGGCGGGACCGCGAGGGGTGGAAACCGCGTGAGGCTGCTGACGCGGAGACTGCAAGCGAGGACTCTGCGGACGAGACACCCAGCGAGAAGAAATCCGACGAATCCTCCACTAGCACTTAGTTCCGACACTGCCCGGGCCGTTTGGCTCGGGCAGTGCTGTTTCTCCACAGCTGTCCCGCCGATGCACAGGTGGAAATCGAAATCCCGAGCCAGGCGTTTGCCGTTCCACAATCGAAACTGCCGACGCAATGATCGGCCCCGCGGCAGTTGGCGGGTTCTGGAGTTCGAAGGGGGATCGGACATGTACGAAACGCATGCAACGGTTGTCGGAACCGTCATCACCAATCCGGTGAAGCGGCAGACAACCAATGGCGAAGAGGTGCTGAGCTTTCGGATGGCGAGCAACACGCGTCGCAAAGACGCGGTGACCGGAGAGTGACGGACGGAGCGACCCTCTATCTCACGGTCAGCTGCTGGCGGCGGTTGGTCACCGGCGTCGGCGCATCCATCATGAAGGGTGATCCGGTCATGGTGGCGGGGGAGTTGCGCACCAACGAGTACACGACCAAAGAGGGTGTGCCTCGTTCCGATCTCGAGCTACGGGCGACTGCGGTAGGCGCGGACCTTACTCGTTGCATCTCGAAGATCGAGCGTCAGAGCAAGCCGACGTCGGCGGAGAATGTCGAGGACGCAGTCGACACCGTCGCTGCGTGAGGACTCACACCGAGGGTTTCGGGCAGTCGCGGGGCCGAGAGTCGTGCCCCGCGTCCACTCGCTCGAGAAGTTCGGTGAGAGTTGCTCGCTCCGATTCGTCGAGGTCGTCGAACACATCCGAGGATTCGCGGCGTTGAGCTTTCGCGACGTCGGCAGCGAGGGTAGCGCCGGCGTCGGTGAGCTCGAGTAACACGGCTCGCCGATCGTTCGGATCGGGAGTGCGGCGCACCCATCCGGCCTCTTCGAGGGAATCCACGACGTCGGTCGCCGACCGCGGAACGATGCGCAATCGCTCGGCAAGAAACCCGAGTCGAACCGGCTCGCCCACTCGGGTCAGTACTCGCAGCGCTCGGCTTTGCGACGGCGAGAGACCGAATGGTTCCAGCGCTGCCACTTGGCGTCGGCGGATGAGCCGTGCCACGGACATCACGACGTCGGTGAGTTCGCGCTCTCGGGAATGCATGGCGTCAGTCTAGCGTTGTTGGTGTCAGCCTCATAGTGAGGTAACCTCATCAATATGAAACTAGGGTGAGAAAGCCTCCAGGAGGTAGAACGTGAAACCAGATCACATGCGAAACATCGAACGATCCGCTGTCGAGATCACTCCGGCGGACTCCGTACCGGCAAAGCGCGTACTCGGACTGTTCGCGCCGTATCGAACTCAGATCGCCATCGTCACCGCGGTCATCACACTCAGCGCGATCGTGGCGTTGGGCAGTCCGCTGCTCCTACGCGAAATGCTCGACAAGGCGATCCCGGACAAGAACCTCGGACTCGTCAGCGTTCTGGCCATCGGCATGATCGCCATTGCCGTGATCACGAGCTGTCTCGGCGTGGCGCAGACTTGGATGTCCAACAGCATCGGCCAGAAACTGATGCACCAACTGCGCGTGCGGGTCTACTCGCATCTGCAGAGCCAGTCGCTCGGATTCTTCGCTCGAACCCGAACCGGAGAAGTTCAGTCGCGCATTGCCAACGATATCGGCGGTATGCAGTCGGTGGTCACCAACACGGCAACGTCCATCGCGCAGAATGCAACGACCGTGGCAGCCACCATTGTTGCTCTGTTCCTTCTGGATTGGCGACTCGCCATCTTCTCGCTGGCGATCTTGCCGGTGTTCATCCGTATCGCACGCAAGATCGGTGACGAGCGCCGCAAGATCTCGGGTAAGCGGCAGAAGCTACTCAGTGATCTGTCGGTCCAGGTGGAGGAATCTCTCTCCGTCAGTGGCATTCTCCTCGGCAAGACGACCGGCGCGAAGTCGGCTCTGACGGATCGATTCACCGAGCGTTCAGCGGAAGTCGCGGACGTCGAACTCCGGGCCATGATGGCCGGCAAGTGGCGCATGGCGACCATGTCGATCACTTTCGCGGCCATGCCCGCACTGGTCTACTGGTTTGCCGGTTTCACTCTCGATCACGGCAACACCATCACCGTCGGCACCCTCGTCGCATTCACCACACTGCAGACCCAATTGTTCCGCCCCACCATGATGCTGCTCAACACGGGCGTCGAGGTGCAGAGTTCGATGGCACTGTTCAGTCGCGTGTTCGAGTACCTGGATCTGCCGATCGACATTGCGGATCCGGAAGAGTCGAAGAGCTTCGACCGCACCAAGATGTCCGGCGAACTTCGGTTCGACCACGTCGACTTCTCGTATCCAGGAACCGACAGCAAGACTCTCGACAACATCGACCTCACGGTCCCGGCCGGCGGAACCTTGGCGCTGGTCGGCTCCACAGGTTCGGGCAAGACCACCCTCGGATACTTGGCGGCACGTCTGTACGACCCGACTGCGGGATCGGTGAGAATCGACGACATCGATCTGCGGGACCTCGATCTGGCGACGGTCTCCGATCTGGTGGGCGTGGTGTCGCAGGAGACGTACCTCTTCCATACGACGATTCGTGAGAACCTTCGGTTCGCGAAACCCGATGCCACCGACGCCGAGATCGAGCAAGCAGCGCGCATCGCGCAAATCCACGAGTTCATCTCCGGTCTCGACGACGGGTACGACACCATGGTCGGCGAGCGCGGCTACCGATTCTCCGGTGGTGAGAAACAGCGCATCGCGATCGCGCGCACAGTTCTGCGGAATCCGCCGATCCTGGTCCTCGACGAGGCGACGAGCGCCTTGGACAATCGCACTGAACGTGCGCTGCAGGACGCGCTCGACGAGCTGATGGTCGGACGCACCACTCTTGTTGTAGCGCACAGGCTTTCCACGGTTCGAGATGCGGATCTCATCGCGGTCCTCGACCAGGGCGTGGTTGTGGAAAAGGGCACCCACGACGAACTTGTGCAACAAGGTGGGCGATACGCACAGTTGCTTGCGGCCTCGGGTAGCGACGCCGTCGAACTCCCGTCGGAACTGCAGACCGTGTGAGTGTAAGAAATGTCGGCCATTTCACTTCCGCAAGTTTCTAGAACGTGTTCTACTTTAGTGGTCGTTGATCGACTATCAGTGGAGGCGGAAAGATCATGGGTCAGGTTCTGGACAACATCTCACAGTTCGCCGACGAGATCCGCGCCGACGGAGTCGAGGGCGACAAGCTGATGCGCTTGACGGACGGCAGCGCGAAGCGTTTGCGCGACGCCGGCGTCATCCGGATGTTGCAGCCGAAGGAATTCGGAGGCCTCGAGGCGCATCCGCGTGAATTCGCCGAGACGGCAATGGCTATCGGCGCGATGGACGGTGCCACCGGTTGGGTCAGCGGCATCGTCGGTGTTCATCCGTGGGAGCTTGCGTTCTTCGACCGCAAGGCTCAGGAAGAGGTGTGGGGAACCGATCCCGATACGTGGATGGCGTCACCGTATGCGCCGATGGGCGTGGCGAGGCCGGTCGAGGGCGGCTACATCCTCAACGGTCGTTGGTCGTTCTCGTCCGGTACTGATCATTGTGACTGGATCATGATCGGCGCGATGGTCGGTGACGAGTCCGGTAAGCCGTTGATGCCGCCGAAGATTCTGCACGTGTTGTTGCCGCGCTCCGATTACGACATCGACCAGGACAGCTGGAATGTCGTGGGCCTGCGCGGTACGGGGTCGAAGGACCTGATCGTCAAGGATGCGTTCCTGCCGACGTATCGGACTCTTGATGCGGGAAAGGTTTTCGACGGGACGGCGTGGAAGGAAGCGGGCCGTACGGAGACGTTGTACAAGTTCCCGTTCTCGTGCATTTTCCCGTTGGGGATCACTTCGTCGTTGATCGGTATTGCTGAGGGTGCGTTGGCGTGCAACATGGCGGCGCAGCGTGAGCGCGTGACGGTCAGTGGTGTTCCGATCAAGGAAGATCCGTACGTGCTGTTCGCGATCGGTGAGGCGGCGGCCGAGATCGCTGCTTCTCGGGCTGCGATCTTGGAGACGGTGGATCGTTTCTGGGACATGACCGAGAAGGGTCAGGAAGTTTCGTTCGAGCTTCGTGCGATCGGTCGGCGCACGCAGACTGCTGCGGCGTGGCGGGCGGTGCGGGCGGTGGACGAGATCTTTGCTCGTTCCGGTGGTGGCGCGTTGCAGTTGAACACGCCGATGCAGCGGTTCTGGCGTGATGCGCATGCCGGTCTCGCGCACGCGATCCATGTGCCTGGTTCCATTTTCCATTCGTCGACGCTCTCGCAGCTCGGTGGCGAGCCGAAGGGCATCCACCGGGCAATGATCTGAGCCGTCCGGGGGACACCGGAGGTGTCCCCATCGCGGTTTTCGTGGGGGTCGATGAGCATGTCGGTGAATCTGGTCGATGACCTCGGACTGTCCGCAGAACCCGGATCGGAGTGAGTGCCAACGCGCAATGTGGGTTATAGGACAAACACCGATAGGCTGGCGGTCATGGCTGAGTTCATTTACACGATGAAGAAGGTGCGCAAGGCGCACGGTGACAAGGTCATCCTCGATGACGTCACGATGAGCTTTTACCCCGGCGCGAAGATCGGTGTCGTCGGACCGAACGGCGCTGGTAAATCCAGCATCCTCAAGATCATGGCCGGACTGGACCAGCCGGGCAACGGCGAGGCATTCCTGGCTCCGGGCGCGACCGTCGGCATCCTCATGCAGGAGCCGGAGCTCGACGAGACCAAGACGGTTCGCGAGAACGTCGAGGACGGTCTCGGAGAGACGATGGTCCAGCTCAAGCGGTACAACGAGATCGCCGAGCTGATGGCCACGGATTACTCCGACGAGCTCATGGAAGAGATGGGCGAACTGCAGGAGAAGCTCGATCACGCAGACGCGTGGGAGATCGACTCGCAGCTCGAGCAGGCTATGGACGCCCTGCGCTGCCCCCCGCCGGAAGAGATGGTCACCCACCTCTCCGGTGGTGAGAAGCGACGCGTTGCGCTCTGCAAGCTGCTGCTGAGCAAGCCCGACCTCCTGCTCCTCGATGAGCCCACCAACCACCTCGACGCCGAATCTGTCCTGTGGCTCGAGCAGCACCTCGCTGCTTACCCCGGCGCAATCCTCGCCGTGACCCACGATCGTTACTTCCTCGATCACGTCGCGCAGTGGATCTGTGAAGTCGACCGCGGACGCCTGTACCCGTACGAGGGCAACTACTCCACCTACCTGGAGCAGAAGGCTGCACGCCTCGAAGTTGCCGGCAAGAAGGATCAGAAGCTGCAGAAGCGCCTCAAGGACGAGCTCGCATGGGTTCGTTCCGGCGCCAAGGCCCGCCAGGCCAAGAACAAGGCTCGTCTCGATCGCTACGAGGAAATGGCGAACGAAGCCGAGAAGACCCGCAAACTCGACTTCGACGAGATCCAGATCCCGGCACCGCCGCGCCTGGGTGACGTGGTCGTGGAGGTCTCGAACCTCGACAAGGGATTCGACGGCCGCGTGCTGATCAAGGATCTTTCGTTCACGTTGCCGCGCAACGGAATTGTCGGCGTCATCGGCCCCAACGGCGTCGGTAAGACGACGCTGTTCAAGACCATCGTCGGTCTCGAGGAGCCTGACGCCGGTGAGGTCAAGATCGGTCAGACGGTCAAGCTGTCCTACGTCGACCAGAACCGTTCCGGAATCGACCCCAAGAAGACGGTCTGGGAGACCGTGTCCGACGGGCTCGATTTCATCGTCGTCGGCCAGACCGAGTTCCCCTCGCGTGCGTACATCAGCTCGTTCGGTTTCAAGGGCCACGATCAGCAGAAGCCGGCCGGCGTCCTCTCCGGTGGTGAGCGCAACCGCCTGAACCTGGCGATGACGCTCAAGCAGGGCGGCAACCTGATCCTGCTCGATGAGCCCACCAACGACCTCGACGTCGAAACCCTCGGCTCGCTGGAGAACGCTCTCGAAGAGTTCCCCGGCTGCGCCGTCGTGATCTCGCACGATCGCTGGTTCCTGGACCGCACCTGTACCCACATCCTCGCGTGGGAAGGTGGCTTCGGCGACAACGAGGCAGCTTGGTACTGGTACGAGGGCAACTTCGAGGGCTACGAGGCGAACAAGGTCGAGCGACTCGGCCCCGACGCCGCACGCCCGCACCGCGTGACTCACCGCAAGCTCACCAGGGACTGATCCGGTGTCCGACGTATACACAGCGCAGATCCAGGTCCGGTGGGGCGATTCCGACCGGTTGGGTCACGTCAACAACACGCGTTACGTCGAGTACATGCAGGAAGCTCGCATCCAGTTCCTGGAAGCGAAACTGGCGCCGCTCGGCGGCCGACCGGGATACCTCGTGGTTCGAAAGATGACCATCGAGTTCCTCAAGCCGGTCACCGATCGGTCCGGTCCGTTGAACGTGGAGATCTTCACGACTCACGTCGGGACTTCCTCGTTCACGGTTCGGCACGTCATCCGTGACAACGCGGGTGTCGAATGCGCCTTCGGCGACGCGTTGATGGTCGGATTCGACACCGTGTCCGAAAAGTCCAGACCGCTGGCGGACAGCGAACGTGCGGTGCTCGAAGCATCGCTTGTTCAGATGACGACATCGTAGATTTCGTTTCTCAGTTCACCCTAGGTACTGGTTGCCGCGGCTAGTCTCGAGTCAGAGATTGGTCGCGGCGATCAGAACCCACAAGGATGTGAGCCAGGAATGACAGACCGTGTACGGCAGCAGGGCACAGGCCTCGACGAAGCGACGTTGTTGACGCGTCTTCGCGAGGCCTTTTTCACGCACATCGACGAGGGTGACAGCGACGATGTCATCAACGGTCGATCGGATCGAGTCCTGCTCGCGCATCTCGCGCTCGGGAGGCAGCGGACGCCAGGCACGGCCGTATGGCGTGTGTACCGCCCGTCAGGATCCGAGGGTCTCGGCGCTGCCGTCCAGATCGTCACCGACGACATGTCGTTGCTCGTCGAGTCCGTTACCGCGATGCTCAACCGACAAGGCGTGGGAATCAGTCAATTCGCCCATCCGATCCTGACGGTTGAACGTGACAACGCGGGCAATCTGATTTCCTTGGGCGACAGCGGTATCCAAGAATCCTGGATGCACGTCCAGTTGGACTCCGAAGTCGAGGATTCCGATCTCGACGCGATCGAAGCCCACCTCGGCAAAGTGCTCGCGGACGTCCGCCAGGTGGTTGGTGACACCCCGGACATGAAGGCACTGCAACTGCGCGTTGCCGACGAGTTGGAGAGTGCTGCAGAAACTGCCTCCGGGAGGATCACCCCCGAAGAATTCTCCGATACCGCTCGGCTGCTCCGGTGGATGGCGGACGGAAACTACGCCGTACTCGGATACCGGCGATTCGAGGGCACGAAGGACGGCTCGCGCACGGTCGCCGGCAGCGGGCTCGGCGTGCTGCGCTCCGACGCGGTCACCGAAGGCCCGATGAGTTTGCCTCCAGTTGCAGATCTCCCGGATCGACCGCTTCTGGTCCTGACGCAGGGATCGTTCCCCGCCACGGTGCACCGCGCTGTCTACCCGTACTTCGTGGGTGTCTCGATCCTCGACGACGAGGGAAACATCGTGGGGGAGCACAGATTCCTGGGTGTGTTCACCGTGGTCGCACTCCACGAGAACGTCCTCGCGATTCCTCTGATCGAGCGACGCGTCCGCGAAGTCATCGCGCGTGCCGGTGTCGACCTGCATTCGTACTCCGGGCAGGCGATGCTCGAGGTCATCCAGTCCTTCCCGCGCACCGAGTTGTTCTCGAGCGATGCCGAGACCTTGTTCGAGACCGTCCACGCCGTGCACAGCATCGGGCTGCGTCGACAGGTGCGACTCTTCGTCCGCGAGGACACGTTCGGACGGTTCGTATCCTGCTTGGTGTATCTGCCTCGCGACCGGTACACGACGCGGGTGCGACTGGCGATGCAAAACCTGTTGTGGCGCGAATTCGGCCCAGGCACAGTTGATTACACCGCCCGGGTTACCGAGAACGATCTTGCGCTGTTGCACGTGACGATCCGGCGCGATCCGGACAGTGAGCCGGTTCATCTGGATGTCTCCGAGGCCAACCGCGAGCGAGTTCAGGCCCTGCTGACCGAAGTCAGTCGTAGCTGGGACGACCGCATCAACGACCTTGTTCGCGACATTCCGGGTGTGGATCCGGAACTGGTGCAACGGTATTCGCGGGTACTTCCCGATGGATACAAGGAGGACTTCGAGCCGTCACGCGCGCTGGCCGACATCGCCAGGCTCGAGGCGTTGGCGCCAGGCGCGATCGACGTACTGCTCTATCGCGCTGTGGACTCCGCGCCCGGTGCCTGGCGCTTCACGCTCTTCGTCGGCGGCGACGGCATCTCGTTGAGTCAGGTGCTCCCCGTGCTGCAGTCACTCGGCGTCGAAGTTCTCGACGAGCGGCCGCACGTCGTGCAGCGACTCGACGGCGTTCAGTGCTGGATCTACGATTTCGGATTGTCGGTACCGGCGGACCTTCGGGCGTCGGTCGAGATCGACCTCGATGCGCAGGTGCCACTCGAGACCAGTACCGCCCCGCTGACCGAGGTCCAGAAGCGATTCACGGCTGCATTCGGTGCAGTCTGGTTCGGCCGGGCAGAAGCTGACCGATTCAACGAGTTGGTGCTGCGGGCCGGAATGTCCTGGCGGCAAGCCGTGGTGTTGCGTGCTTACGCAAAGTATTTGCGCCAGGCCACATTTCCGTACAGTCAGTTCCACATCGAAGGAATCGCGCTAACGCACCCGCAGACCGCGTTTGCATTGGTGCAGTTGTTCGAGGCGATGTTCGACCCCGAGAAACAGGACGACATTCGCGTCGCCGAATTGGACGAGCAGTTGCGTGCGTCCATCGACGAGGTACTCAGCTTGGATGCCGATCGCATTCTGCGTGGAATGTTCTCCTTGGTGAAGGCGACCTTGCGTACCAATTTCTACGTCGTCGACGCCGATGGCCGCTCTCGCGACTACCTGTCGGTCAAGCTCGATCCCTCACGGATCAGCGAGTTGCCCAAGCCGCGGCCGGCTTTCGAGATCTACGTGTACTCACCCGAGGTCGAAGGCGTCCACCTGCGATTCGGCGCAGTCGCGCGCGGCGGACTCCGCTGGTCCGACCGGCGCGAGGATTTCCGCACCGAGGTGCTCGGCTTGGTGAAGGCTCAGGCCGTCAAGAACGCGGTGATCGTCCCGGTCGGCGCCAAGGGCGGCTTCGTCGTGAAGAATCCGCCTCTGCCGACGGGTGATCCGGCCGCTGATCGAACGGCGACGCTGGAAACGGGCAAGGCCTGCTACACCACGTTCATCTCCGGATTGCTCGACATCACCGACAACGTGCACGCGGCCACCGGCGAAGTTGTGACGCCGGATCGAGTGGTGCGCAAGGACGATCAGGATCGCTACCTGGTGGTCGCCGCGGACAAGGGCACGGCGACGTTCTCGGATCTCGCGAATTCGGTTGCCGCCAAGTACGACTTCTGGCTCGGCGACGCGTTTGCCTCCGGTGGCTCCGTGGGATACGACCACAAGGGCATGGGAATCACCGCTCGCGGCGCCTGGGAAAGCGTCAAGCGGCACTTCCGCGAACTCGGGGTCGACACGCAGACGCAGGATTTCACGACGGTAGGCGTCGGCGACATGAGCGGAGACGTGTTCGGCAACGGAATGCTCCTCAGTCGGCACATCCGTCTGGTGGGCGCGTTCGACCATCGACACATCTTCCTCGATCCGAACCCGGATGCAGCGAGCTCGTTCGTCGAACGTCAACGACTTTTCGAGTTGCCACGGTCGTCGTGGGCCGACTACGACAAGAGCCTGATCAGTGAAGGTGGCGGCGTCTGGGACCGCACGGTCAAGTCGGTTCCGATCGCCGAAAGCGTCAGGATCGCACTGGGTCTGGCCGAGGGGGTCACGAAGCTCTCGCCGCCGGAATTGATGCAGGCGATTCTGTCGGCACCGGTGGATCTGCTGTGGAACGGCGGAATCGGTACATACGTCAAGGCTTCGACCGAGACGAACGCGCAGGTCGGAGACAAGAGCAACGACGCTGTGCGAGTCGACGGTCAAGACCTGCGGGTCAAGGTGATCGGTGAGGGCGGCAACCTCGGCGTGACTGCTCTGGGACGAATCGAGTTCAGCGCCAACGGCGGTCACATCAACACCGACGCCATCGACAACTCGGCCGGGGTCGACTGCTCCGATCACGAAGTGAACATCAAGATCCTTCTCGATTCGCTCGTGCGTTCGCAGTTACTGCCGACGCAAGAACGGAATCCGTTGCTGGCGTCGATGACCGACGACGTGGCGGCGTTGGTGTTGGCGGACAACATCGCCCAGAACGCGCTGCTCGGAATCTCCCGCGTGACGGCGCCGCAGATGCTCGGTGTTCACCGCCGTCAGTTGACGGATCTGACCAAGGCACGTGGCCTTGACCGCAAGCTCGAGGCGTTGCCGACCGACAAGGAGATCGAGCGTCGACTCGAGGCCGGTGTGGGTCTGACGTCGCCGGAATTGGCGACGCTGACGGCGCACGTCAAGCTTTCACTCAAGGACGATCTGCTCGCAACCGAGTTGCCGGACAACGATTTCTTCGCCCAGCAGATCCCGCAGTACTTCCCGACCGCTGTTCGCGATCGGTTCGAAACGGAGATCAAAGCACACCCATTGCGGCGGCAGATCGTCGCGACGATGCTCGTGAACGAAGTGATCGACAACGGCGGAATCACGTACGCCTACCGCCTGGCCGAGGAGACCGGAGCGAGCAGTACGGACTCGATCCGCGCGTACGCCGCTGTGCGAGAGGTCTTTGCGCTCGACGAGGTGTGGTCGCGAATCCGCTCGGCCGGCGTCAGTGCAGAGATCGAAAACGAGCTGATCGTGGAGTCATGCCGCTTGCTCGACCGCGCGTCGCGGTGGTTCCTGGCCAATCGGCCCCAGCCGATCGCGGTCGGCGCCGAAGTTGCGCGCTACTCGGCAGCGTATCGGGCGACGGCGCCGCTGGTTCCGGGGCTGCTCGCCGGCCACCAGCTCGACGATCTGCTCGTGCGCGCTCAATCCGTGATCGATCGCGGGGCTCCGGAAGCGTTGGCGCTGGACGTGTTCCGACTGCTCGACGTCTACTGCCTGCTCGACATCGCGGATATCGCCGACATCGCAGATCACGACATCACCGAAGTCGCGGAGCTGTACTACGCCTTGGACGCGCATCTGGGAATCGACTGGCTGCTGAGCGCGGTCTCGGGACTCGAGCGCGGCGATCGCTGGCACTCGCTTGCTCGGCTCGCGTTGCGAGACGACCTCTACAGTTCGCTGCGGCAGTTGACGATGGAGGTTCTGGCCGGCGGCGAGCCGGGGGAGTCGCCGCAGGAGAAGATCGACGAATGGGAATCGACCAACGCCTCGCGGCTGAGTCGGGCGAGGGCAGCTCTCGTCGAGATCTTCGAGTCTGGGACGCTTGACCTCGCGACGCTCTCGGTGGCGGCGCGGCAGGTTCGTAGCATGGTGCGCAGCATGGGCACCCGATCGGAGGTAGGACGTTGAGCGAAGGATTCCACGCCGAAGTTGTGGTTCGGTGGTCCGACATGGATGCCTTCCAGCACATCAACCACGCACGGATGGTGACGTTGCTCGAAGAGGCGAGGATTCCTTGGTTGTTCGAAGACTCGCGCCCGACGGTCACCCTGCGTGACGGGGCTGTGATTGCCGATCTCCATGTGCGGTACCGCGGGCAACTGCGGCACGAAGATTCACCGCTCGATGTCTTCATGTGGGTGGAAAAGGTTCGCGCGGTGGACTTCACCATCGCGTACGAGGTTCGCCCCCGCGGCGCCGATCTCAGCGTCCCGCCGTCCATCGTGGCATCGACTCAGATCGCGGCCTTCGATATCGACACTCAACGTCTGCGCCGCCTCAGCGGGCCCGAGCGGGAGTACCTGGAGAGCTGGCAACGTGCATGAACGTGTCCTGACCGTGCCCGAGGAGGCCGAGCGAAAGAACTTGGCCGGCTTCATCGGTCACGCCTTGCGTTTGGACGAGTCCGCGGTCATCCGAATGCGTCGACGCGGCGATGCGCACCTGAGCGTCTGGGCGTCAACGGGTTTCGACGCTCTGGCGACGCGAACCGTGGCGGGCACCATCAACCCTGACGACACGTCGGCTGCCGGCGATCAGTTGCTCTCGGCGGTGGAGCAGGCAACAAGTGAGCTGATCGATCCGGGGTTCGCCATGGATTCGGCGTGGCGTGGGGCGTTGCCGCCGATGGACGGCTTCGAGCACCTGGACGACGTACCCGCCCGGGTGTTGATCGAACTGGCGCAGCGGGGCAACGCCTTGGCGCTCGAGCATGGAAGTAGTCACGGTCCGCCGGCGTCGTTGCTCGATCAGGACGTGCTCGAGGTCAGTGGTCCGTCAGGCACGGTCGGGATCTCGATGCGAGTTATTTTTGCCCTGACCGCAATGGGATTCGTTCCGCACGCCGGATCCGAAGCGATGACTGCGGACATCGATCTCGAACAGATCGACGCGTCGGAACTGGTTCGGGTGCGGGCGAGTAGATCGTGGGTGCGCCTCGATGCACGGTTTGGTTCGATCTACCGTCACCGCGGTGGTTCGATACCGCTGATGGTTGCGCGGTAGGAGTTCAGGCGACGGCCACCACCAGCGCGATGGGGCCGCCGCCTGACGACGTGCGAGAGTGTTCGGTCAGATCAGCCACGCCGCAGCGTTGACGGGCAACTGACCGTCGACGAGTGGTGCGCTGCTCAACAGCAGCTGCCCGCTCGGCAGTGCGATCGGCACCTCCGTGGTGTTGAGAGCACAGATCAGACCGCCGCGTCGACGGAAAGCGAGGCAGCCGGGGGGACTGCCGTACCAATCGATGTCGGTGCCGGAAAACTCCGGCCTGGCGCTACGAAGTTCGAGGGCGGCGCGATACAGCGAGAGCATCGAGTCCACATCCTCGATCTGAGCCTCCACGGTGAGCGTCGACCACTCGGCCGGCATCGGCAGCCAGGTGCTCGCACCGGTGGTGAATCCGAAAGGCGGCTCGGTTCCTTCCCAGGGAAGGGGCACTCGACAGCCGTCGCGTCCTCTCTCGGCATGCCCGGATCGTTCCCAGACCGGGTCCTGTAGTGCATCGTCGGGCAGGTCGACGTTCGGCAGGCCGAGTTCGGCTCCGTTGTAGATGAAGCTCGCGCCCGGAAGCGCCAACTCGACGAGGATCATCGCCCGTGCGCGTTGCGTTCCGATCTCGCCCCCGCCGTAGCGCGTGACTTCACGTTCGACGTCGTGATTCGACAGTGTCCACGTGGGCACACCCCCGACCTCGGCGACGGCCGCGAGGGAGTTCTCCACGGCCTCTCGGACGGACTCGGCGGAGAATTCGGTTTCTGCAAGCCGGAAGTTGAATCCGAGATGCAGTTCGTCTGGCCGGATGTATTCGCCGAACTTCTGGTTGTCCTTCACCCAGATCTCGCCGACGGTCATCGCCTCCGGGAACTCGTCCATGACCTTGCGGATGCCGCGGTGGATTTCGTGAACTGCCGGATTGTTGAACCGCGGGTCGTCGTCGGAATTGCGCATGAGCTCGTTGAGCTCCCAGTCGTGGTCCGGCAAACCGTCGGGCTTGGCCATTCCGTGGGCCACGTCGATGCGGAATCCGTCGATTCCGCGCTCGAGCCAGAAGCGCAGAGTCTTGGCGAGGTCGTCGAAGACCTCGGGGTTGTCCCAGTTCAGGTCCGGCTGTTCCTTGGCGAAGATGTGCAGGTACCACTGGCCGGGTGTTCCGTCGGCTTCGGTGACGCGGGTCCATGCCGGGCCGCCGAAGATGCTCGGCCAGTTGTTCGGCGGTTCGTTGCCGTTTTCACCTTTGCCGTCTCGGAAGATGTAGCGGGATCGCTCCGCAGAACCGGGCGCCGACGCCAGGGCTGCCTTGAACCACTCGTGCTGATCACTCGTGTGGTTCGGGACCAGGTCCATGGTGACCTTGATTCCGCGCTCGTGGGCTGACGTGATCAGCGAATCCATCGTCGCCAGATCACCGAACAGGGGATCGATGTCGCGAGGATCCGAGACGTCGTAGCCGTGGTCTGCCATTGGTGACTTCATCACCGGGCTCAACCAGATCGCGTCGATGCCGAGCAGTTCGAGGTAGCCGAGTTTCTCCTCGACTCCGCCGAGGTCGCCGATACCGTCACTGCCCGAATCGGCAAAGGAACGCGGATAGATCTGATAGAAGACCGCCTCGTTCCACCACGGGGCTTCGGGCCGGCTTACAGAGGACGAATCCGCGGGGGTGCTCACAGCAGTTCATAGTGCCAAACGTCTGGCACTCTCACGACTTGGACACGGCAAAAGCGTGACTCTTTACCTAGCCTTGGTGTACTTTGCATTTACGCGGTGACTCCATGTGGCAACTTTGGTGTTACTGCCGGGGGAGAAGTATCGAGAATTCAACCAAGGGGGCTTGGCCTTGACTTTGTCGGCAATCGAAGCGGTCAGTTTGGATCACGTACTGCTCGACGATGATCCGATCAACCGTGACTGGATAATCTTCGGCACACCGGTTGCACGGTCGGCGCAATGGTCGGCGAGTAAAGACGGGACCACGACTACGCACGTCTGGGATTGCACGAAGGGGCGCTTCCGCTGGTACTTCCATGCGGACGAAATCGTGCACATCATCGAAGGGTCGGTCACCGTTCAGGGCGACGGAATCGCGAAACGAACCCTGGGCGTCGGCGATGCCGCACTCTTCCGGGCGGGCAGCTGGTCGGAGTGGGAGGTCGAAGAGTACGTGCGCAAGCACGCAATCTTGAGTTCTCCGCTACATCCCACGGTGTCGTTCGGGGTACGAGCGGCCCGCCGGATCGCGCGTGTGTTCAGGCCGAAGGCGAAGTAAACGGTCAGATGGCGGAGTTCACCATGGACGCAGCAGCCATCTCCATGTAGTCGATCAACTGCTTGCGGTGCACCGGGCTCAGGGTCTTCTCGTCGATGGACGCGATGGCGACGTGCATGCACCGAAGCCACGCATCACGCTCGATCGGGCCGATCACGAAAGGATTGTGGCGCATCCGCAGACGCGGGTGCCCACGCTCCTCCGAGTACGTGTGCGGCCCGCCCCAGTACTGCTCGAGGAACATCCGCATCCGCCGCTCGGCCGGACCGAGATCGGCCTCGGGGTAGAGCGGGCGCACAACCTCGTCCTTCGCGACTTCTTCGTAGAATCGCGCGGTGAGCTTGTGAAACGTCTCGGCTCCGCCGACGGCGTCGTAGAAGGTCTGCTGCACGTCGTGCTGTACGTCATTCATGGCAAGTTCCATTGTGCCTGACGGCCGTAGTGGTCGGTTTCCGGGTCGACGACGGTTGCATCGGGTCGGAATGCGTACCCATTCACCGGAAATTCACCGGCCGTCCTGGCAATTTTGTTCGAAATGGGAGTGCGTAACGCGATCATCCGTGGTCAACTTGGGGGCAGTCTCCCGGAGGTCGTATGAAGAACCGACATGCTGCACGCAATCACCGACAACTCCAGCCCACTAGCGCGCGGAACGACCACGCGTTAGGGGCTGTTCTGGAAGTTGTTCCTGACGGGTTCGCGCACACTGCTGACCCACTCTTTTCCGAAGAGCATTCTCACCTCGAGATGTTCCCTCCCGATCGCGTTGTGCCCGAGTGGGTAAAACGTCGGGTGCTACTGCTCAACGTCACGTACGAACCGCTGACCGCCCTTCCTGCCAGGCGCGCGGTCGTACTGATGGCCTGCGGCAAGGCCGATACCGTCCACGAGGACGAACAGGGCCCGGTAGTCCATTCTGCGGACTGGTCGGTGCAGGTTCCCTCGGTCATTCGATTGCGCACCTATGTGCGCGTTCCGTATCGCGCCCGCATCCCCATGACCCGTGCCGCACTGATGCATCGTGACCACTTCCGATGTGCGTACTGCGGAGCCAAAGCCGAAACCATCGACCACGTCGTTCCTCGCAGCAGAGGTGGCGGGCATTCGTGGGAGAACTGCGTCGCGTGCTGTGCCCCCTGCAATCACCGCAAGGCCGACAAGATGCTCAGCGAACTCGGATGGACTCTCCGTGCGGAATTGGTTCCCCCGTCCGGTCCGCATTGGCGTCTGCTCGCGGCGACCAAGGAATTGCATCCGGCGTGGATGCCGTATCTCGGCGTGGGCGCAGCCTGAGCTATGTGTCGGCGTGGGCGCAGCCTGAGCGGCGTTCTGTCGTCACGGAAACGAAATTGCCCGAGAATTTGTGGCCCTGACGCTTTCCTTCCTGGCGTTCTGGGCTACGTTATCTGGTGTGAGCATTCTCGAGGTAGTACTGATATACGTTGGGATTCCGGCCTTGATCACCGCGTTCTTCGCGGCTGCGTCCTTCCTCGGGAAGAAGACGCCGGGACCGGTTCCGCCGGCGTTCCATCTCGGTGAGTCGTGGGATCACGCTCCCGTGCTGTGGAGTGCTGTCGACGAAGTCACCGTTCGCGGTGGCCATCACGGCAGTGCACACGCAATCGAAGCCGGTTCGGCTGATCTGATCGGAGGGTCCGCAAGTGGCAAGTGGTGATCATTCGACCGCGCTCGCAGTAGCGCCCGAGGACCTGCCCGTCGGCAGCGTCGTCACGTCCAGCGGACGCGTTTCCGGTGTGCACCGCATCGGCGAGCCGTTCACCGACGATCTTCCGTTCGAGACCATGGATCTGGTCGCGCTCGACGTCGCGATGACCGAAGCGACGCGGGCCACCAAGGTGCGATTCAACGCCTACATCGGTGATCTCGGTTCTGATCCGGCAGCGGGTGCCGACGCACTGTTCCCGACCACGCCCGAAGCCGAGCGTTCCGTGCTGATCGCCGTCTCGCCCAACCAGCGCACCGTCGAGGTACGCAGCGGGCGGGCAATCGCCGATCGGGTCACTGATCGCGTTACCCAGCTCGGAGCAACGGCAGCTGTTGCATCCTTCAGTGAAGGCAACCTGATCGACGGACTGATCAGTGCCATCCGCGTTATGGCAGCCGCAATTTCAGCGCCGTAACTGTTTGTCAGACACAGGCCGGTGCCCGCGTCGATTCGTGAGAATCGACGCGGGCACCGGCCTTTCGCATGTCAGCTCGCGTCGAACTTTCGTGCTGCGAGTGAACGAACCACACCAGCCTGGCCTTCGACGACCAGACGACGTAACGCGGGAGGGATGTCGCCTTCGAGGAATCGGTCTGCCGCCGCGACGGATTCTGCGGAGATCGACCACGCCGGGTAGAGCCCGATGACGACGGTCTGTGCCACTTCGCTCGAGCGTCGTTCCCACACCGCCGCGATGTCGGCGAAGTAGCGGGAGACGAAGGGTTCGAGCAATTCGTCCTGGCCTTCGCGAGCGAACCCGCCGATGATCGATCGTGCGGTGATGTTGGGCACCGAGTCGTCGCCGACGACCTTCCCCCAGACCTCTTCCTTGACAGCGGCCTGCGGACGTCCGGCCGCGGCCGCCGCGGCTTGACGAGCGCCCGCAGCGGTCGGGTCACGCTGGGCTTCGGCGTCGATGAACGGAGTTGCGGTTCCTTCAGCGTCGATCTCACCGGCAGCTGCCAGTGCCCCGACGATGCGCCAGCGCAGGTCCGTGTCGACGATCAGGCCGTCGAGCCCAACGGTGGAGGGATCGGCGTCGAGCAATTCGCGCAGTACCTCGGTGTGCCACGGGGAGAGTGCTGCACCGGTGAGTGCGTTGACGAATGCCAGCTGGTGGTCGGACCCGGCCTCTGCCTCACGTGCGAGTTCGAGCAACCGATTGGCGAAGCTCGCCGCGCCTTCGGCCTCGGCCCAGGCCGGATCTGCGTAGGAGCCGATGGCGGTTTGGGCTTGGAGCAAGAGACGTTGCACCACACCGACTTCGGTCTCCGAACTGATGCCGCGCTCGACCAGTGCGACGAAGTCGCGTGCCTTCAGTTCGGCCTGACGGGTCATTTCCCACGCCGCCGACCAGACCAGGGTGCGGGGGAGTGAGTCGGTGATGTCGCCGACCCGCTCGATCGCCGTCGCCAAAGATTTGGGATCGAGTCGCACGGAGCCGTAGGTGAGATCGTCGTCGTTGACCAACACGAGTGCACCGCGGGCGACGCCGACAAGTTCGGGGACGTCCGTGCTTTCCACAGCATCGAGGTCGAGTTCGACGCGATGGCTTCGCACCAACTTGCCGTCGACGTCGTCGTAGATGCCGATGGCGATCCGGTGGATTCGCCGCTCGCCGGCGCCTGGTGCCGCACCGTCCTGCAGGACGGCGAAGCGGGTGAACTTTCCGTCTGCGTCGACATCGAAGTCGGGGCGCAGGATGTTCAAACCGGTGGTCTTGAGCCACTGTCGACCCCAGTCGGAAAGGTCACGGCCCGAGGACTTTTCGAGTGAGCCCAGCAGATCGTCGAATGTTGCGTTTCCGAATGCATGCTCACGGAAGTACTCACGCAGTCCGGCGAGGAACGGCTCGAGTCCGACGTATGCGACCAACTGTTTGAGGACGCTGGCGCCCTTCGCGTAGGTGATGCCGTCGAAGTTGACCTCGACGGCAGCCAGGTCCGGAATGTCCGCGGCAATCGGGTGCGTCGACGGCAACTGATCCTGGCGGTATGCCCACGACTTCTCGACGTTGGCGAACGTCGTCCAGGCGTTCGTGTACTCCGTGGCCTCGGTCTGGCACAGGACCGAAGCGAAGGTCGCGAACGACTCGTTGAGCCACAGGTCGTCCCACCACGCCATCGTGACGAGGTCGCCGAACCACATGTGCGCCATTTCGTGCAGCACCGTTTCGGCACGACGCTCGTAGGAGTAGCGGGTCACCTTGGACCGGAAGACGTAGTCCTCGAGGAAGGTCACGGCGCCGGCATTCTCCATCGCGCCCGCATTGAATTCGGGGACGAAGAGCTGGTCGTACTTGCCGAAGGCATAGGGAACACCGAAGTTGCGGTGGTAGAAGTCGAATCCCTGCTTGGTCTCGGTGAAGAGCCGCTCCTCGTCCATGAACTCGGCCAGCGAAGCGCGGCAGAAGATTCCGAGCGGGATGTCGCCGTGCTCGTCGGAGTAGTTGTCGGTCCACTGCGCGTAGGGACCGGCGATGAGCGCCACCAGGTACGTGCTCATCTTCGGGGTGGTCCGGAAAACGTGCTTGCCGGGATCGGCGGCAAGGGTCTCGACGACCGCGGAGTTGGAGATGACCTTCCACGACGTGGGAGCGGTGACGTGGATGTCGAACGTGGCCTTCAGATCGGGCTGATCGAAGCACGCGAACATGCGCTTGGCGTCAGCCGTCTCGAACTGTGAGTAGAGGTAGACGGCGTCATCGGTCGGGTCGACGAATCGGTGCAGTCCCTCGCCGGTGTGGGAGTAGATGCAATCGGCCTCGATGACCAACTCGTTGTCGGCAGCGAGGTCGGGAAGGCTGATGCCCGTCGACTCGTCGTAGTCGGAGACGTCGAGTGCGGTGCCGTTGAGGACCGCGGAATGGACTCGGGCCGCGACGATGTCGACGAAGCTGCTTGCTCCGGCCGTAGCCGTGAACGTGACGGTGGTCTTCGAAGAGAACGTCTCCTCGCCCGGTGCGTCGTTGCCGTCGGTGAGATCGAGTTCGATCAGATAGTTCTCGACGGTCAGGATTGCTGACCGTTGCGCTGCGGTTTCGCGTGTCAGGTTCGGTGCGACCACAAAGATCTCCTCGTAGATGGTGCGGATCTATTACGTCCATCCCATCACGAAGAGAACGGCTTTACTCAAGCGGACACTTCTGCCAGCGGAATCTCCGGATCGGCCAGCCGCTCCGGATCGACAGGACGCGAAGAGGCGACCAATTCCTTGATGGCGTCACCGGCATCCCAGATGTTCACGTTCATGCCGGCGAGCACCTTGTTCGCGGAATCGAGCCAGAAGGCCAGGAACTCGCGCTTGTCGACGTCGCCGCGCGTGACGACACGGGAGTAGCCGCCGTGCGGTGCGTGACCCACGTATTCCATCCCGAGGTCGTACTGATCGGTGAAGAAATACGGCATGCGCACGTACTCGGCGGGCCGACCCAACATGGTGTCTGCGGCCGTCTCGGGTTGGTTGAGTGCGTTTGCCCAGTGCTCCACCCGAATTCGTGCATTCAGAATCGGATGCTGTGCGGCCGCGATGTCGCCTACTGCAACGACGTCGGGGTCGCTGCTCTGCAGACCGGCGTCGACGAGAACTCCGTTGTCGACGTCGATACCCGCCTCCGACGCCAACTCGGTGTTCGGCAACGCGCCGACAGCAATCAACACGGCGTCGGCCGGAATCACGGTGCCGTCGCTCAAAGTGACGCCGGCGGCGTGATCGCCGTCGACAGAGATTGCGCTGACGTCCGTGCCAGTGCGCAAGTCGACGCCGTTCTGGCGGTGCAGAGCGGCGAAGACCTCACCCATTTCCGGGCCGAGGGTCGATTCGAGCGGAAGGCCGGCATGCTCGAGCACGGTGACGTCGACGTCGAAACCGCGAGCCGACGCGGCAATTTCGAGACCGATCCAGCCGGCACCGATCACGACGAGCTTCTTGTCGGCGGCCAGGGTGCGCAGTAGCGCAGCGGCTTGATCGACTGTTCGCACGTAGTGAACGCCCTCGGCGTCGGACCCCGGGATGTCGAGGCGCCGCGAACGTGAGCCGGTGGCCAAGGCGAGCTTGTCGTAGCTGATCGTGGAACCGTCCGGAAGTGACACGGTGTGCGCAGCGGGGTCGATGGCCGTTGCCGTCGTTCCCGGACGAAGATCGATGTGATGGTCGCGGAACCACTCGCCGTCGTGGACGGTGAATTCGGGGAGTGTCTTCTTGCCTGCGAAGAACTCTTTCGACAGCGGCGGCCGCTCGTACGGAAGGTGGTCTTCTTCGCTCAATACGGTGATCTCACCGTCGAAATCTCTGTCACGCAGGGCTTCTGCGATCTTTGCGCCCGCGAGCCCGCCGCCGACGATCACGAATCTCCGGTTGGTGCTCATTACTGAACCACTCCTTCGTACTCGTTTCTTTTCGACACTACTGCGATCGGAAGGTGGTCCGGGGGAAAGCGCGGGAAGGATTGCGGGTTCATGATTGTTGGCAGAACGGGAGTATGTCCCCGAACTGATAGAACCTGACCGACATGAACTGATAGGGAGTTTCTTCGTGAGCGCAACCTCGAGTAAGACCACGGACACTGCTGACTTCTGGTTCGACCCGCTCTGCCCGTGGTGCTGGATCACCTCGCGCTGGATTCTCGAGGCCCAGCAGGTACGCGACATCGAGGCCAAGTTCCACGTGATGAGCCTTGCGGTTCTCAACGAGGGCCGCGACCTCCCCGACGAGTACCGCGAGATGATGACCAAGGCCTGGGGCCCGGTCCGCGTCGCTATCGCTGCAGCGCAGCTGAAGGGTGACGAGATCCTGCTGCCGCTGTACACGGCCATGGGTACGAAGATTCACAACGAGGGCAACAAGGACTTCGCCGACGTCATCAAGTCGTCGCTCGCCGAGGTCGGACTGCCGCCCGAACTGGCCGAGGCTGCCGACACCGACAAGTACGACGAGGCACTGCGTGAGAGCCACCACAAGGGCATGGACGCCGTCGGACCCGACGTCGGAACCCCGACGATCCATGTCAACGGCGTGGCGTTCTTCGGTCCCGTGCTGTCACGTATCCCGCGCGGCGAGGATGCAGGCAAGGTGTGGGACGGCGCCGTCGCGCTGGCCGGCTACCCGCACTTCTTCGAGCTCAAGCGGACCCGCAACGAGGATCCTCAGTTCGACTGAGCGGTAGTGAGCGCCGGATTTCGGTAGAGCTGACCGGGCCGGAAGAACAGATGCCCTGAGTGCGTGCGGTTGCGAAGCGCGGCCGCACGCCAGGTCAGCACCGGATGCGACGACAAGATGTTGACGAACCACGGGAAGAAACCGGATTCGAGTGTCGCGCGATCGGCGAGTTCGTCGAACCCGACCAGACCCACGAGATACTTTCCGGCGCCGAGGACACCCATCGCGCCCGGTGCGCCCTGTGGGCGCATGTGAAAACCGAAGTTGTCTGCCGTGTACTCCATGGAACGCGACAGCGAAGACCCGATCACCGGAATGTAGTTCGACGCGAACTGTCCCCACTGGCGCCAGTACGACGCATGCCCAGCAGCGATGTGGCCGACCTCGTGACCGATGATGAATGCGAGCGCATCGGGCTCGCGGGCCTGCCCACCGACCTCGAACAGGTCGCTGTAGACGACGACGAAACGCCGAAATCCGTGCCCTGACGCAAATGCGTTGATCCGTCCGTTCCCCAGCACGACGTAGGCATCCGGCGGAGTTTTCATGCCGAACCGTGCCGCGGCCTCGGCAACCAGCTGATACCCCTCCGGAAATTGCGAAGGCGTCATCTTGATTCCGTTGACCTGCTGCGATCCGTACAGCTGACCTCGCGCGAGGAACAGCAGGATCGGAGCCGCGAGCACCACGAGGATCCACGTCGACAGATCACCCGCAGCGATCAGAACGATCGCCACCACATAGGTGACGACTGTCGTCAGAACGGCGAGCACGAGTAGCGGGATTTCCCACGGGTGGCGAACCGCGTCACTGCCTGGTGACACACGAACGGCGGGTGCAGCGGCCTGGCCGTTGACGGGGTACATGGGCACCACGATAGGTGCGCTCGCGCGGCGATGCGTGTTCCTGAAAGTGTGACGTCGACCCGGGTGCGCCCGGCTGGTCGGGCCTGAGAGAATTGTCGCCATGCGCGTATACCTGGGTGCCGACCATGCCGGATTCGAACGTAAGAACGAGATCATCGAACACCTGAAAGCGAACGGCCACGAGGCTATCGACTGTGGTGCTCACGAGTACGACGCCGTGGACGACTACCCGGCATTCTGCATCGAAGCCGCAAAGCGCGTCGTTGCCGACGAGGGCAGCCTGGGAATCGTCCTGGGTGGCAGTGGCAACGGTGAGCAGATCGCCGCGAACAAGGTTCCCGGCGCACGGTGCGCTCTCGCTTGGAGCGTCGAAACGGCGAAGCTGGCCCGCGAGCACAACAACGCTCAGCTGATCGGCATCGGTGGACGTATGCATTCCCTCGAGGAGTCACTCGCCATCGTCGACGCTTTCCTCGCCACCGCATGGTCGGGTGAAGAGCGTCATCAGCGTCGTATCGACATCTTGTCCGAGTACGAGAAGACCGGCGTCGCACCGGCTCTGCCGCAAGCCTGATCCGAAAGTTGTTCCGTGCCTGAAGGTCATACCCTGCATCGACTGGCACGGTTGCATGCCCGCAAGTTCGTCGGTTCACCGGTCCGCGTCGTCAGCCCGCAAGGCAGATTCGCCGAGGACGCGCGTCTGGTGGACGGACACGTACTCACGTCCTCGGATGCCTGGGGGAAGCACCTCTGGCACACCTATGACAACGGATTGACAGTTCACGTACACCTCGGGCTGTACGGAAAGTTCACCGACTCCGCCCTGCCGATGGAAGAACCGGTAGGCCAGGTCCGGATGCGAATGGTCGGTGCCGATTTCGGCACCGACCTTCGTGGTCCCACCGCCTGCGAAGTCCTACTGCCGCCTCAGGTCGCCGTGATCGAGGCCAGACTCGGGCCGGACCCACTGCGCCGCGGCGCGGATCCACACCAGGCATGGGTGCGAATCTCCAAGTCCAAGAAGGCGATCGGCGCGCTGCTTCTGGATCAAGCGGTCCTGGCGGGTGTCGGCAACGTCTATCGCGCCGAACTTCTCTTTCGTCACGGAATCAGCCCTGAACGACCGGGGAATCTCGTCTCTCACGACGAATGGACTGCCATGTGGGCAGATCTTGTCGAATTGATGAAGGTTGGTGTCAGGCGCGGGAAGATGCACGTCGTTCGCGCCGAGCACGACAACGGTGATCCGGCGTACGCGAAGGATCGTCCGCGGACTTACGTTTACAGAAGAGCAGGATCGCCGTGCCGCGTGTGCGGCACACCGATCCTGCATTCCGTCATGGAGGCGCGAAACCTGTTCTGGTGCCCGGTGTGCCAGCCGGCTTAGAAGTCGAAGCCGCCGAAGTCTCCGCCGCCGAAGTCTCCGCCTCCGAAGTCCCCGTAGTCGCTGCCTCCACCGTCTGCGGTGAAATCGGTGTTGTCGACACTTCCTTGTTCCGCGCCGGAGTCACCGGCGTCCATACCTTGATCTCCCGAGTCGCCCTGATCTCCCGAGTCGCCCTGATCTCCCGAGTCACCCTGGTCTCCCGAGTCGCCGGCTCCCGTATCGCCACCCTGCGCGAAAGCTTCTGCGCCGTAAGGAACCCCGGCCATGCCGGAGAACATGGTCGAGAACAGCATCATCGAACCCAGACCCCAGGCGCCGGCGACGAGGGCAGGCTTCCACCAGGGTTCGGAGTACCAGCCGGCCGGGACCGGGCGTCCGGCGACTCGGCCACCGGGGTAGTAGTTGGGTGTGTGCGACGACGGATTGGGTGATGCCGCGACCTTGCGGCCCTCGAATTCGACCTCACGGTCTTCGGTGACCGAACCCGCAGCCTTCTGTCCGTCGATGGAAGGAACTTCCGGTCCCGGATCCATGCCCATTGCCACCCGCGCCGCGCGGATGTAGTAAAGCCCTTCCAGCGCAGTCTGTTTCGCGAGACGTGCCTGCACCGGCGTTGCGGCCTGATCGATCTGCGAGCCTGCGGCGTTGTACCGTTCGGCCGCGTCGGCGAGGGCTTGGCGCGACGCGTCGTCACTGCCGGTCAGGTTGTAGACCTGACCGCCGAGGCGTTCGATCGCCTGCCTGGCATCGGCTTTCGCGTCGTCGAGTTGTGTTGCGCTGTGGCCGGAACCGCGTTGCTGGCTTTTCATGACCAGAAATACGACTACGGCCAGAACGACGAGTATGAGAAGAATCGTGGTCACGAGTGGCCTCCCGAGCAGAATCGATCCGGACAACTCCAGGATACGGACCACAGGGGAGTGGCCTGAGTGCACAAAGTCTGAACACAAAAAATCCGCACCGGCCAGGCCGATGCGGATTTTTGTGGAGTTTCCCTCCTCATGGAGGGGATGACGGGAATCGAACCCGCGTGATCAGTTTGGAAGACTGAGGCTCTACCATTGAGCTACATCCCCGTGCATACGACAACTCGGGATCGCCGTGTTCGTCGTCTGCGATACGAAACTGTACCCAATGCCCCACCGGATTTCATAATCGGGGGGTTGGAGAAGTTCGATACCGTCGTTCACCTGGGGAATTGCCGAAATGCCCGGCGAGTCGGGGTGTCTTGCCTTGCGGCCCGGCTTCTGATTCCGGCTGTCATCACGTTTCGTTCAGCCAAGGCTGTATGTGGCGGCGGTCGGATGACATACTGACGGGGTCGGACAGGCGGGCCGTGTACAAACGACGGTCGGGTTCGTGAGAGAGTAGTGAGCGCGATAGGGTTGTGCGCGGTCACCGATGGTGGCTGCCTTTGTGGCCCGTTGTCTTTGTGGCCTCGGATGGCCGTATCGTGTGTTTCATGTGATCGGAAACGGGATGTAGCGCAGCTTGGTAGCGCATCCGCTTTGGGAGCGGAGGGTCGCAGGTTCAAATCCTGTCATCCCGACAAGTACGTACATGGCACTTCACCTCCAGTAAGTCCGGGAGTGAAGTGCCGCGCCAGACAGCAGTACCGATTCAACACAAGTTGTGAGCAAGACCAGACGAAGGAGCGAAGTTTCGTGAAGAGCACCGTCGAGCAGCTCAGCCCGACGCGAGTCCGTATCAACGTTGAGGTGCCCTTCGCGGAACTCAAGTCTGATTTCGACAAGGCCTACAAGGCCCTCGCGCAGCAGATTCGTCTCCCCGGCTTCCGTCCCGGCAAGGCTCCGGCTCGCCTCCTCGAAGCACGTGTCGGTCGCGGCGCTGTGCTCGAGCAGGTCGTCAACGACGCTCTGCCGTCGCGTTACTCCGAGGCTGTCACCAGCGCCGGCGTGAAGGCCATCGGCCAGCCCGAGATCGAGGTCACCAAGATCGAAGACGGCGAGCTCCTCGAGTTCACCGCCGAGGTCGACGTGCGCCCCGAGATCGAGCTCCCTGACTTCAGCTCCATCAACGTCGAGGTCGATCCGATCGAGATCACCGACGAAGCCATCGAAGAGCAGTTGCTTTCGCTGCGTCAGCGTTTCGGCACCCTCACCGGCGTCGACCGCGCAGTCGAGGACGGCGACTTCGTCTCCATCGACCTGTCGGCCACCGTCGACGGCGAGAACGTTGCCGAGGCAACCGCTAGCGGACTGTCGCACGAGGTCGGATCGGGCCAGCTCATCGAGGGCCTCGACGAAGCCATCATCGGCCTCAAGGCGGGGGAGTCCAAGGACTTCACGTCGACGCTGGTCGCCGGCGAGTACGCGGGCAAGGAAGCTGTTGTCACCGTGACCGTGCAGACGGTCAAGGAGCGCGAGCTTCCGGCTGAGGACGACGAGTTCGCTCAGCTCGCCAGCGAGTTCGACACCCTGGAAGAACTGAAGGCTGACCTCCGCGAGCGCGTCGCACGCGTCCGCAAGGTCGAGCAGGCCGGTCAGATCCGCGACAAGGTTCTCGAGCAGCTGCTCGAGACCGTCGAGGTTCCGTTGCCGGAAGCCGTCGTCAAGGCTGAGGTCGATGCTGCACTGCACGACGCCGTTCACGGTCTCGATCACGACGAAGAGGCACTGAACAAGCTCCTCGAAGAGCAGGGCAGCAGCCGCGAAGAGTTCGACAAGGATGCCCAGGAAGCCGCTGAGCGCTCCGTCAAGACGCAGCTCTTGCTCGACTCGATCGCCGATGCGGGCAACGTCACCGTCGGTCAGGACGAGCTCACCGAGCGCATCCTGTTCCAGGCGCAGCGTTACGGCATGGCTCCTGAGCAGTTCATCCAGCAGATCCAGCAGGCCAACCAGCTCGGCGCCGTCTTCGCAGACGTCCGTCGTGGCAAGGCTCTCGCGTCCGTCGTCGAGTCGGCCGGTGTCAAGGACACCTCCGGCGCCGTTGTCGACACCGCTGAACTGTTCGGCAGCAGCGAGGACGAAACCGAAGCGGATGCGTCTGATTCCGCCGAGAGCGAAGACAAGTAAAAACGCAGGCGGACGGGTGTTTTCACCACGATCGACTGCACTGAGTTTTCCGCTTTGAGCGAAGTAGGGCGGCACCGGGACTCCGGTGCCGCCCTACTTCGTTACTGTCTGTGTCAGTAGAAGTGTTTCGCATAGACGATCCACCGCACAAGTAGATCCACATAGAAGGCAGGTACCGTGACTTCCAATCACCTGGAGACTTTGCAGAGTCCCGCCATGACTTCAGCGACCGCTGGGTTGAACCTCAGCGACTCGGTGTACGAGCGCTTGCTGCGAGAGCGCATCATTTTCCTCGGTACCCAGGTCGACGACGACATCGCCAACAAGCTGTGCGCGCAGATCCTGCTGCTCTCGGCCGAGGACCCGACGCGAGACATCTCGCTCTACATCAACTCGCCCGGTGGATCTGTCACCGCAGGTATGGCGATCTTCGACACGATGCAGTTCGCCGAGTGCGACATCGCCACCTTCGGTATGGGCCTTGCGGCGTCGATGGGTCAGTTCCTGCTCTCGGCAGGCACCAAGGGCAAGCGTTACGCACTGCCTCACGCCCGCATCATGATGCACCAGCCGTCCGCCGGTATCGGTGGTTCCGCCAGTGACATCGCGATCATGGCCGAGCAGTTCAAGCACACCAAGCGCGAAATGGCCGAGCTGATCGCTCAGCACACCGGCCAGACGGTCGAGCAGATCACCGCGGACTCCGACCGTGACCGTTGGTTCACGGCGAAGGAAGCTCTCGAGTACGGCTTCGTCGACCACGTCGTCTCCCGTGCGAATCAGGCCGGCGGCACCGGCAACTGAGCCGGTTCGTCCATCCTTTCGCTGCCCAATTCATACTTTGGAGAACTGATGACCAATCTTTTCGGAGCTAACTCGCTGGGCGGCCAGGCGCCGTCGGGCCCCCAATCGCGTTACATCCTGCCCCAGTTCACGGAGCAGACCAGCTACGGCGTCAAGACGTCCGACCCGTACAACAAGCTGTTCGAGGAGCGCATCATCTTCCTCGGCTCGCAGGTCGACGACGTCTCCGCCAACGACCTCATGGCACAGTTGCTGGTTCTCGAATCGCAGGATCCGGACCGCGACATCACCATGTACATCAACTCGCCCGGTGGTTCGTTCACCGCGCTGATGGCGATCTACGACACGATGCAGTACGTCCGTGCCGACATCTCCACCGTCTGCCTCGGTCAGGCTGCTTCGGCAGCTGCTGTCCTTCTCGCCGGTGGTACGCCGGGCAAGCGCTTCGCGCTCCCCAACTCGCGCATTCTGATTCACCAGCCGGCCACGGGCGGCATCCAGGGTCAGGTTTCCGATCTGGAGATCCAGGCTGCGGAAATCGAGCGTATGCGTCGACTCATGGAGAGCACGCTGTCGCTGCACACGGGCAAGGATCCGGAGACCATCCGCGTCGACACCGATCGCGACAAGATCCTCACGGCCGAGCAGGCCAAGGAGTACGGCATCATCGACGACGTGCTGGCTTACCGGAAGCTCAGCGCACAGAAGTAGTCGATTTCCGCCTCGTGTCGAGGATCTGTATTCCGATTCCCGACACGAGGCGGACACGTCGAGAAGTGCCTGGTGGAGCGCTCGCCAGGCTGAAATCTCGACTCTTTTCTTTTTTATCCGCAGGCGAAACGCCGAGAACAGGTCGACCCCGTTCGGGATCTGCGGGTACCGTCACTTCACGGGCTGGTTCTCGACCGGCGTTCTGCGATTGTTCGACCAGATTTGTTCGATCGGTTTGTTGATCAGTTTGTCTGATCCGACAACTTCTGATCTGACAACTTCTGATCTGATACCGAGTACTGCGGAGCGTCTCGACCGATCGAGTGGCGGCGAGTGCACGTACATGATGGAAAGTAGGGACCTCACGAGATGGCACGCATCGGCGACGGCGGGGATCTGCTCAAGTGCTCTTTCTGCGGCAAGAGTCAGAAGCAGGTCAAAAAGCTCATTGCAGGACCCGGGGTGTACATCTGCGACGAGTGCATCGACCTCTGCAACGAGATCATCGAAGAGGAATTGGCCGAGTCGAGCGAGGTCAAGCTCGACGAGCTTCCCAAGCCTGCGGAGATCCGAGAATTCCTCGAGAACTACGTCATCGGTCAGGATTCCGCCAAGCGGACGCTGGCCGTGGCCGTCTACAACCACTACAAGCGCATTCAGGCCGGAGACAAGGGCCGTGATGCGCGGGGTGAGACGGTTGAGCTCGCAAAATCCAACATCTTGATGCTCGGCCCCACTGGCTGTGGCAAGACGTACCTCGCTCAGACTCTCGCGAAGATGCTCAACGTCCCGTTCGCCATCGCCGATGCGACGGCGTTGACCGAGGCCGGCTACGTCGGTGAGGACGTCGAGAACATTCTGCTCAAGCTGATTCAGGCTGCCGACTACGACGTCAAGCGCGCCGAGACCGGAATCATCTACATCGACGAGGTCGACAAGATCGCTCGCAAGAGCGAGAACCCGTCGATCACGCGTGACGTCTCCGGCGAAGGTGTTCAGCAGGCGTTGCTGAAGATCCTCGAAGGTACGCAGGCGAGCGTCCCGCCGCAGGGTGGTCGCAAGCATCCGCACCAGGAATTCATTCAGATCGACACCACGAACGTGCTGTTCATCGTCGCGGGTGCTTTCGCTGGTCTCGAGCGGATCGTCTCCGATCGTGTCGGCAAGCGCGGTATCGGTTTCGGCGCCGAGGTTCGGTCGAAGGCCGAACTGGATACGGTCGATCGTTTCGCCGAGGTCATGCCGGAGGATTTGATCAAGTTCGGTCTGATTCCCGAGTTCATCGGCCGTTTGCCGATGATCGCGTCGGTGACCAACCTCGACAAGGAATCGCTCGTTCAGATCTTGTCGGAGCCCAAGAACGCTCTCGTCAAGCAGTACCGTCGTCTCTTCGACATGGACGGCGTCGAACTCGAGTTCACCGAAGAAGCGCTCGACGCTATTGCCGATCAGGCGATCTTGCGTGGAACCGGCGCTCGTGGCCTGCGCGCCATCATGGAAGAGGTTCTTCTTCCGGTGATGTACGACATCCCCAGCCGTGACGACGTCGAAAAGGTGGTCGTCACCGCGGAGACCGTCAACGACAACGTACTTCCGACCATCGTTCCGCGTAAGCCGGAGCGTGGCGAGCGTCGCGACAAGACGGCGTAGAAACTTCAAAACGACTGTGGCCCGGTATCTCTCGCGAGATGCCGGGCCACAGTCGTTCGTGCAACACAGTCGTTCGTGCAGGGTGTCTGGGGGGGTGTTCGGCTAGATCGGGTTGCCGAGTTCCTTGAGGGGAGTGCGGAACGTCTCCTTGGCGGTGAACGCGGAGATCGCGCAGATGACGCAGGCCACCGATGTCAGAATGGCAACGGGCATCCAGTGTGTCTTGTCCCCGCCCATGAGGGCGTTGCCGATGGCGGGCGCAAAGCCTGCGAGGGCGAAGCCGACCTGGGTGCCGATCGCGATGCCGGAGTAGCGGACCTTGGTGTTGAACATTTCGGAGTAGAACGACGGCCAGATGGCATTCGGGGCAGCGTAGAAGACGGACATCAATCCGATTGCGGCCAGGAAGATCAGCGGGACGTTGCCGCTGGCGATTGCGCCGAAGTACACGTAGATGAACACCGCGCTACCGAGGGCGCCACCGATGAACAGCGGCCTGCGACCGATCCGGTCGGAGAGAATCGCCCAGGCGGGCTGGCTGAGCAAGGCCACGGCGTTGGCTGCGATGGCCACCCAGAGCATGGTCGACTTCGGAATCCCCACTTCCTCGGTGGTCGCGAAGGCGAGTCCGAAGACGGAGAAGATGGTCGAGACGACGGCGATGAAAGCGCAGCAGATCACGCGAATCAGATTTGCGCTGTGGGTGCGAAGGAGATCGGCAACAGGCAATTTGGCGACGGCCTTCGACTCCTGCTGCTCGGTGAACTCTTCCGGCTCTTCGAGCTTGAGACGCATGATGTATGCAGCCACGAGAACGATCAGGCTGCCCCAGAACGGGATTCGCCAGCCCCACGTGTAGAGGATGTCGTCGGGGAGTGCGGCGATGGGCAGGAAGACGAGGCTGGCGAGGATGAAGCCGGCCTGGGTGCCGTTGAGGGTCCAGCTGCAGAAGAATGCCCGTCGACCTTCGGGAGCATGTTCGAGAGTCAGTGAGCTGGCGCCACTCTGTTCGCCAGCGGCGGAGATGCCCTGAGCGATTCTCATCAGGACCAGCAGTATTGGTGCAAGAACTCCGATCGAATCCGCGCTGGGAATACATCCGATGAGGAATGTTGCTGCGCCCATCATGATGAGCGTGAGCAGCATGATCTTCTTGCGGCCGACGCGGTCACCGAAATGGCCGAGGACTACAGCGCCGAGGGGACGCGCGACGTACGCGACACCGAAGGTGGCCAGCGAAAGCAGTGCCGCATGTCCGCTGTCCGGGAAGAACACGGTGGGGAAGATGAGTGCAGCGGCGGATGCGTAGATGTAGAAGTCGTAGTACTCGAGCATGCTGCCGAGAAACGACGACGTTGCGGCGCGCTTGACCTTGGTCGTGTCCGGCCTGGCCAAGGATCCCGCCTCGGGTCCGGACGGGGTAACCGTGCTAGCTGACATGCTCATCTCCTGAGTGGAAGCGTCGTGGAGGCTCTACATCCGCCGATGGTGTTCGTCGAGGGTGTTCGTATCGAGAACGTCTGTGCGGAGAGCGATACAAGGAATGTAACCGACGCCACAGCGACTACACAAGATTATTAACCAAATAGTTCATAAAAATCTACCGGCGGACTCTTCGCACGTCGAAACCGCAGTTCAGGCGGTCAGGAGCCTGGCTGCGCGGCGGCCGCCACCAACTGCGCCACCTGTTCCTCGGTGATGCCGAGGCCGAAGGTGGCGAGTTTTCCGAGCGGCATCGAGCCTGCGAGGGCCATCATCTCGGGGCTGACCGCCTGTGCACCGTCGCCCGCTGCGGCAGCCATGGCGGCGCCGAGAACTGCGCTGCCGACGGGATGGGCGAGCCATTCGCCGATGGTCGACATGGCGTCGAGCGTGCCGACGCCGACGTTCCCGGCCAGGGTGATCGTGTCGGTGGTTGCGATGTCCCGCGACGAGAAGCCGACGCGGATCTCGTAGTCGCCAGGTTCGATCGCCCAGTCCTGCGCCGCGACGGACCAATAGGCGAATGCCCTGGTGTCGAGTGTGATGGTCACAGTCGCGGATTCGTCGGGGTCGAGGTGGACCTTGGCAAAGCTCTTCAATTCCTGCGCGGGTCGATCGATGCTTGCCGAGGCGTCGTGGACGTAGACCTGAACGACGGTGCTGCCCGATCGGTCGCCGCTGTTGCGCACGGTGACGGTCACTTCGGCGGAGTTCTCACCGGCCTCGACGGAGGTATCGGTGATGTCGAAGGTGGTGTAGCTCAGCCCGAACCCGAACGGGTACGCCACTTCGCGCAGCGCGGAGTCGTAGTAGCGGTATCCCACGTACAGGCCTTCGCCGTAGCGGACGTGCTGCTGTGATCCCGGGAAATGCAGATACGACGGATTGTCTTGGAGGCGAAGCGGAATGGTCTCCGTGAGGCGGCCGGACGGATTCGTGATGCCGAACAGAAGATCGGCAATCGCCGAGCCGCCCGCCTGGCCGAGTAGCCAGCCCTCGAGGATTGCGGCGGCATGATCCTTCCAAGGCTCGATCGAAACCACACCGCCGTTGGCGAGCACGACGACCGTGTTCGGGTTCGCGCCGTGGACCGCTTCCAGCAGGGCGATCTGGTCAGCCGGCAGTTCGATGTCGGTTCGGTCGAATCCTTCGGATTCTGTGGCGGACGGTAGTCCGAGGAACAGCACCGCGACGTCAGCGCGGCGCGCAGCGTCGACAGCCTCGGTGACCATGTCGTCGTCCGGAGTGCCGTCGAAGGTGAAGCCCGGTGCGAAAGTGACGCGGTCGGCGCCTTCGAGGTCGAGGATCGCGTCCAAGGCATTGTCGAGCTTGGTTGGAACCACCTGTGAACTGCCGGCCCCCTGGTACCGCGGGCTGCACGCGAATTCGCCGATCACCGCGACAGTTTGCCCGCCGGGGGTCAGCGGCAGTAGTTCTCCGTCGTTGGCCAGTAAGACAGCGGACTCCGCTGCAGCGGTCCGTGCCAGTTCGTGGTGACGCTCGACGTCGTACGTGTGGCCTTCGGTGCGCGCGGCGGCGGTGCGTTTCACCAGCGTCGACAGTCGTTCGGCTGCAGTGGTGAGCACTGATTCGTCAAGGTCGCCGCCGCGCACGGCGTCGACGATCTGGGTATCGGTTCCGGTCGGCGGCATTTCCAGGTCGAGGCCCGCGGCGAGTGCCGCCACGCGGTCGTTGACCGCTCCCCAGTCCGAAACGACGAGGCCGTCGAAGCCCCACTGTTCGCGGAGTACCTCGGTGAGCAGCCAATGGTTCTGGCTCGAGTACACACCGTTGATCTTGTTATACGAGCACATGACCGTCGTCGGGGCCGCGGTCTTTACGGCGTATTCGAAGCCGGCCAGATAGATCTCGCGCAGCGTCCGTTCGTCGACGTCGGCACTGACTCTCATCCGGTCGTGTTCTTGGTTGTTGGCAGCGAAGTGCTTGAGCGAGGTTCCGACGCCGCGAGACTGGATGCCGGTGATCAGCGCTGCCGCGACGCGGCCGGAGAGGAATGGGTCCTCGGAGACGTATTCGAAATTCCTGCCACACAAGGGTGATCGTTTGATGTTGATGCCTGGGCCGAGGAGGACCGAGACCTGTTCGGCTTTGGCTTCGTCGCCCAGAGCCTCACCGACCTGGCGGATGAGGTCGAGGTTCCACGACGAGCCCAACCCGACCGCCGGTGGGAAACACGTCGCTGGAATGCTGTGGCCGAGTCCGAGTGCGTCGCCGCCCTCGGGTTGTTTCCGGACTCCGTGCGGACCGTCGGTCAGGAGTATCGATTCGATTCCGGCAACGGACTGGCTGTGCCAGAAATCCGAGCCGGACGTCAACGACGCCTTCTCCTCGAGTGAAAGCCCGTCTACGTAATTCTCGGTCACGTCATTCCTCCCGGTGGCAGCTGTGAGTTCCACTCACCACCGTAGGGGGATTTTTCGGACTTCGGGGTAGGTCAGGACGGCGCCTTCGAGGTCAGGAACGCAACAACCATGTCGCCGAGCATTGTTCGTAGATGCTCACGATGCGTCGAGTCGGTCAGATCGCGGTCGAAGAGCGCTTTGAAGGTGTACCGATTGGCGATACGAAAGACGCAGTAACTGCTGATCAACATGTGAATATCGAGAGCATCGACGTCGGAGCGGAATGCCCCAGACTGCTGCCCGTCGTGGAGGATCTGCGAGACCAGGTCGGCGGCAGGGGCGCCGAGGCCGCTGAGTAACTCGGATTTCTCGATGTGCTCGCCGCGGAGCATGTTCTCGTTGGCCACGAGTCGGATGAAATTCGGGTGCTGTTCGTGGTGGTCGAAGGTGAGTTCGGCCAAAGCGCGGACTGCTGCCGTGGGGTTCAATCCCTCGAGGTCGAGTTCACGTTCCTGCGCACGAATGACGCTGTACGCATGCTCGAGTACCGACTTGTACAGCCCTTCCTTGTCGGTGAAGTAGTAGTAGATCATGCGCTTGGTGGTATGCGTCTTGGTTGCGATCTCGTCGACTCGGGCGCCGGCGAAGCCTTTGTCGGCAAACTCCTCGGTGGCGACGGCGATGATGTTCACCCTGGTCAGATCGCTGTTTCGGCGTCGTTTCTCCGGCTTCGACACCACGGAGTTCACTGACTGCTCGGAAACCATGTGCTCACTCTATCTGCCAGCAGTTTGTCGACTTTGCTTGTCGAGTTCACGTCGGGGGAGTAACGTCCAGTGAACTAACTCACTAGTTCGTACATTAGTTTCGAGCGTCAACCCCGAGGTGCCCCTGATGACTCCATCTCTACCGGTTCTGGTCCTCAACGGACCCAACTTGAATTTGTTGGGCCAGCGCCAACCGGAGTTCTACGGGAGAGACACCCTGGACGACGTCGTTTCCCGCTGTGAAGCGGCGGCCGAGAAGTTCGGAGTGGTGGTCGAGGCAAAGCAGTCGAACCACGAGGGCCAACTGATCGATTGGGTCCACGAGGCCAGGGGAAATGTCGCGGGCATCGTCATCAATCCCGGTGGGTACTCGCACACCTCCGTTGCGTTGCGCGACGCTCTGGTCACACTCGATGCCCCCGTCGTGGAGGTGCACATCAGCAACATCCACAGTCGCGAAGATTTCCGTCACCACTCGTATGTCTCCGGCATCGCCGACGCCGTCATCTGTGGATTGGGAATCGACGGATACAGCGCCGCAGTGGAATTCGTCTGCATCCGAGAAGGGAAGAACTGATGAGTGATTCGATCCTCTGCGGTCTGATCGGCACCGGAATCGGAGCCTCCTTGACTCCGATCATGCACGAGGAAGAAGGGCGCAGACAGGGCCTGCCTTACGTCTACCGCATCCTCGATCTCGACGTGATGGGAATGGCGCCGTCGGACATCGGTGAACTTCTCACCTATGCAAGACGTTTCGGCTTCCGCGGCCTCAACATCACTCACCCGTGCAAGCAGTTGGTGATCGAGCACCTCGACGAGCTCTCGCCGGATGCGAGCCGACTCGGTGCGGTGAACACGGTCCTCTTCGACTCCGGCAAGGCGATCGGACACAACACTGATTGGTCGGGCTTCGGCCGAAATTTCGACGACGGACTTCCCGGAGCACAGCTCGATCGCGTCGTGCAGCTCGGTGCCGGCGGAGCCGGTGCGGCGGTTGCCTATGCCGCGCTCACCCGGGGCGTCGGGACACTGACGTTGGTCGATTCGAGCCTGCCTCGCGCGCAGGAACTTGCACAAACCTTCGCGCAGCAGTTTCCGGCGCAGGTTGTCGAGGCGCGGCACACGAGCGACCTCGCCGAAGTGCTCGGCAACGCAAACGGATTGATCCACGCGACGCCGATGGGAATGGCGGCTCATCCTGGAATGGCATTCTCGCCAGATCTGCTCCGTCCAGATCTGTGGGTAGCGGAAATCGTCTACCGCCCGCTCGAGACCGAGCTGTTGCGTCAGGCGAGGTTGATCGGAGCCCCGACGCTCAGCGGAGGCGGAATGACTGTCTTTCAGGCCGTCGACGCGTTCCGGATCTTCACGGGCATCGAGCCCGACAGTAAGCGGATGCTCGCGCACATGACGGAACTCGTGCACGGCGAACAGACTGCGGCAGCGCTGTGAGTGCCCCGGTCCGGACGTCGATCGCGACGGTATCGCTCAGTGGCACTCTCGAGGAGAAGCTCGACGCCATCGCTGCTGCCGGCTTCGACGGCTTCGAGGTGTTCGAGCCGGATTTTGTCGCTTCGCCGTGGTCCCCGAAGGAATTGCGAACGCGGGCTGCGGATCTGGGCTTGACCCTCGATCTGTATCAGCCGTTCCGTGACTTCGACACGGTGGACGAGGCCCAATTTGCTCGGAATCTTGTTCGAGTGCAACGCAAATTCGAGCTCATGGATCAACTGGGGTGCGAGACGCTCCTGGTGTGCTCCTCGCCCCTGCCGACCGCAAGTCACGATGACGGTCAGTTGACAGAGCAATTCGGAGCTCTCGCCGAACTGGCGTCCGAGCACCGCAAGAAGGTTGCCTACGAGGCGCTCGCGTGGGGTGCCCACGTCAACACGTACGGCCATGCGTGGCAGATCGTCGAGGGCGTCGACCATCCTTCGCTCGGTACCTGTCTGGACAGCTTTCACATCCTCTCGCGCGGTGACGATCCCGCCGGAATTCGCGAGATTCCCGGCGAGAAGATCTTCTTCCTCCAGTTGGCGGACGCTCCGTTCTTGGCGATGGACATCCTCCAGTGGAGCCGGCATCACCGAAACTTCCCGGGGCAGGGCAGCTTCGATCTCAGTGCGTTCGCTCAGCATGTCTACGCCACCGGTTACGACGGACCGTGGTCGCTCGAGATCTTCAACGACGTATTCCGCCGCGCGGACACCCAGCGGACGGCAATCGACGCTCATCGGTCGCTCCTCCATCTGGAAGAACAGGTCGCCGCCGCGAACCCTGCCGCCGGTGGACCCACGCTGTTCACCGCCCCGGAGCGCACCCCGCTCGAAGGGATCGTGTCTCTGCGAATCGCTGCGGGTCCGGCTAAACAGGACCAGGTGCACTCGATGCTCTCTCGCGTCGGTTTCCATCTGGTCGGACGGCACCACGATCACGACTTGCAGTTGTGGCGGCACGGACCGCTCACCGTTGCCGTCGACGCGACAGCGGGCACGGTGTGGACGGCGCCCGGGCTGCCCGCGGATCTGCCGGTTCTCACTCAGATCGGCATCAGGGCAACCGAACCCGAAGTGTGGGGAGAGCGCGCTCTGGCTCTCGAAGTACCGGCGACGCGCGTGCAGTTGCCCGGTTCGAGCGACGAGAACTCCGAGGTACCGGACGTCGTACGCTTGAAGGTCACCGATGCGACATCGATCGACCTTCGTGGCCCCGGCAGCGCTGCAGCGTGGGAATCGGCATTCGAAATCTACCCGCTGCCCGCCGAGCGCAATCGTGAACAGGGCGCAGTGTTCACCGGGATCGACCACGTGGCACTGGCAGTTCCGGCCGAGAGTTGGGACGGCATCATGCTGCTCCTGCGGTCCGTGTTCGAGATGCAACCGCACGAGGGGCAGGACGTCACCGATTCGGTCGGACTCATGCGGAGCCAGGCACTTACGCTCGTTCAGGACGGTGACGGACATACCCTGCGGATCTCACTGAACATGGTGGAGGGCAGTCGAAGTGGGCTGCCGACGGTCCGTCGCGGCGGCGTCAGCCACGTCGCTTTCGCGTGTGAGAACATCTTCGGTGCCGCTGCGTCCATGCAGGACTGGGGCTTTGCTCCGCTACCCATTTCCCCGAACTACTACGACGATCTGGACGCACGTTTCGGCCTGAATTCAGAACTGCTCGACCGGATGCGCAGCGCCGGAATCCTTTACGACGCTGACGCCCGCGGTGAGTTCTTCCACCTGTTCACCCCGACGGTCGGGGGAGACCTGTTCTTCGAGGTCGTGCAGCGAGTGGGTGGATACGAGGGCTACGGGGAGGTCAACTCCGCTGTGCGACTGTCGGCTCAGTTGCGCGCGAATCAGACGTGACCTCGACTCGGTGCGGGTGCGAGTAGATATTCATCGAATCGCCGCGGATGAAACCGGCGAGGGTCAACCCCGATTCCTGTGCCAACTCCACGGCCAATGACGACGGCGCGGAGACTGCGCCCAGAATCGGAATGCCCGCCATGACGGCCTTCTGGACGAGTTCGAACGACGCCCGCCCACTGACGATCAGGATCGTGTCGTAGAGCGGCACTCGGCCGTCGGTGATTGCCCAACCGATCACCTTGTCGACTGCGTTGTGCCGGCCGACGTCCTCGCGCAGCGCCAGGAGTTCGCCGGTGGCGGTGAACAATCCGGCTGCGTGCAGGCCTCCGGTGCGCTCGAAGATCCGTTGGCTCTCCCGAAGCGTGACCGGCATGGCCGACAGGACGGTGGAGGTGACGGAAGTCGTGTCACCGACCAGGGGATGCCGCGTGGTGGTTCGGACGGCATCGAGTGACGTCTTGCCGCACACGCCGCACGCGGAACTGACGACGGTGTTGCGATCGGTGGTGTGATCGGGCAACGGCACTCCGGGAGCGAGCGCGATGTCGAGGACGTTGTAGGTGTTCGCGCCGGTTTCGTCGACGCCGTCGCAGTACCGGACGACGCTCACGTCGTCGCGGGTACCGATGACGCCTTCGCTGAGAAGGAATCCGTGGACGAGGTCGACGTCGTTGCCTGGTGTTCGCATCGTCACGGCCAGCACCTGACCGCCAACCCTCATTTCGAGTGGTTCTTCGACGGCCAGCGTGTCGGGGCGCGTGACGACCCGATCACCCGAGATTCGAACGACCGGTGTTCGTGCGGTGACCCGTCCCATCTCAGGCGCCTGATGCTTCGAGTCGAACAGTGACGGCCTTCGAGACCGGCGTGTTCGACTTGGCTGCAACGTGTTCGAGGGGAACGAGCGGATTTGTCTCGGGGTAGTACGCCGCCGCATTGCCGCGGGGGGTGTCGTAGGAGACGATGCGGAATTCCGTGACCCGACGCTCTTCGAGTGTTCCGTCTGGTTTTGTCCACTCGGACACGATGTCGACGAGATCGCCGTCGCGGAATCCGAGTGCAGTGATGTCTTCGGCATTGACGAGGATGACCTTGCGTCCGCCCTTGATACCGCGGTATCTGTCGTCGAGGCCGTAGATCGTGGTGTTGTACTGGTCGTGGCTGCGCATGGTCTGCAGAATCAGGCGCCCGCTCGGAGTGGGTATCCAGTGCAGTTCGTTCACGCCGAAGTTGGCTTTGCCGGTGTGCGTGCGGAACTCACGCGAGTCACGCGGTGGGTGTGGGAGCTGGAATCCATCCGGCTGGCGAACCCGGGTGTTGTAGTTTTCGCATCCGGGCACCACTCGTGAGATGGAGTCGCGAATCAGGTCGTAGTTGCCCTCGAAGGCCGACCAGCGGACGGAGTGATCGCTGCCGAGTAGTTCGCGGGCGAGTTGGCAGATGATGGCGACTTCGCTACGTAGGTAGGGGCTGACCGGCGTGAGGCGTCCGCGCGACAGGTGCACCATGGACATCGAATCTTCCACGGAGACAAGCTGCTTTCCGCCGGCCTGGACGTCGAGGTCGGTGCGTCCGAGGGTGGGGAGGATGATTGCGGTCTGCCCGTGAACGACGTGGCTTCGGTTCAATTTGGTGGAAACCTGAACGGTGAGTTCGCATTGGCGCAGCGCGGTTTCGGTGGCTGCGGTGTCCGGGCTGGCCTGGATGAAGTTGCCGCCCATCGCCATGAAGAAGCTTGCCTTGCCGGCATTCATCGCGCGGATCGCGTCGACGGTGTCCCACCCGTGCGTGCGGGGGCTCGAGATCGAGAACTCGGTGTCGAGCGCGGCCAGGAACTCTTCCGGCATCTTCTCCCAGATGCCCATCGTGCGGTCACCCTGGACATTGGAGTGTCCTCGCACCGGACAGACCCCGGCACCGGGTTTGCCCATCATTCCACGCATGAGCAGCAGGTTGACCGCTTCTTCGATGGTGGCGACTCCGTGTGTGTGCTGAGTGATGCCCATGGCCCAGCAGGTGACGGTTCGCTCGGATCGGGCAAGCGCGGCAGCCGTTTCCTCGAGCTGCGCCATCGACAGGCCCGTCGCCTCGAGTACCGTGTCGAGATCGACCGCGCGGATGTGCTTCTCGTATTCGTCCCAACCGGCGCAGTAGCGGTCGACGAATGCGCGATCGACCACCGTGCTGGGAGCGCGATCTTCCTGCTCGAGCAGCAGCTTCCCCAAGCCTTGGAACAGCGCCATGTCGCCGCCCAGCCGGATCTGCAGGAACTCGTCCGCGATGTCGACTCCGTGCCCGATCACGCCGGAGACTTTCTGCGGATCCTTGAACCGCCGCAATCCCGCCTCGGGGAGGGGATTGATGGCAATGATCTTGGCGCCGTTGCCCTTTGCCTTCTCGAGTGTCGAGAGCATTCGAGGGTGGTTGGTGCCGGGATTCTGTCCGGCGATGAGGATGAGATCGGCGTTCTCGAGGTCGGGAACCGTCACCGAGCCTTTGCCGATGCCGATGGATTCGGTCAGTGCGCTTCCGGACGACTCGTGACACATGTTGGAACAGTCGGGCATGTTGTTGGTGCCGTAGCTACGAATCATCAACTGGTAGAGAAACGCTGCTTCGTTGGACGTGCGACCGGAGGTGTAGAACACTGCTTCGTCCGGCGACGCGAGGCCGTTCAGATGTTCGGCGATCAGTGCGTACGCGCCGTCCCAGTCGATCGGCTGGTAATGGGTTGCTCCCGGGGTCAGGACCATCGGGTGCGTCAGTCGGCCCTGTTGGCCGAGCCAGTAATCGGTCTTGCCTTCGAGGTCGGCGATCGAGTGCTCCGCGAAGAATTCAGGCGTGACCGTGCGAAGCGTTGCTTCCTCGGCAACGGCCTTCGCTCCGTTCTCGCAGAACTCGGCGGGCTTGCGATGTCCGGGAGTCTCCGGCCACGCACACCCCGGGCAGTCGAAGCCGTGACGCTGGTTGAGCCTGGTGAGCGTTCGGGCGGTCCGCAAGGCTCCCATCTGCTCGATTCCTCGTTGCAGCGACACCAGAACGGCCGGCACTCCGGCGGCGTAGTCCTTGGGGTGCGTGACTTCGAGATCCGATTCGTCGATGTCTTTCGAGGGGCCCTGGCGCGTCATGTCTCCATACTGGCCCGAACGGCGCGGTACTGCCATCGAATGGGCCGGTCGAACTCACCGGAATGCGACATTCATCGGCTAGCCTTACCTACCGAACGAGCGGACTTAAGGGGTAAGAGCATGGATCGAACGGACGCAGGTCGGCTGACCCGGCGCGGATTTCTGATCGGCACGTCGGGAGCGTTGCTGGCATTCGCCGCAGCCTGCTCCAGTTCGAACGACGAGGACACGCCCCCTAGCGGCGACTCTGCGGGATCGATCACCCACAAATTTGGGGTTACCGAGCTGCCCGAGGATCCGCAGCGGATCGTCAGTGTCGGATACAACGATCAAGATGCGATCCTCGCCCTCGGTGGGACTTTGGTCGGAACCTTCGACTGGTACGGCGATTACCCCTACGGTGTGTGGCCATGGGCGCAGCCGTTGTTGAACGGGGCGACTCCCGAGATCATCGGAACCGCGGGCACCACCATTCAGATGGAGAAGGTCGCTGCCACGACACCCGACCTGATTGTCGGCACCTACTCCGGGCTCACTCAGGCGCAGTACGACAAACTCAGTGCCATAGCGCCGACGGTGGCGCAGCCGAAGGAGTTCGCGGATTACGGAATCCCCTGGCAGAACCAGACGACCATCATCGGCGAAGCGCTGGGGCAGCAAGGAAAGGCCACCGAGCTGATCGCCGGCGTCGACCAGAAGTTCGCCGACGTGAAGACGGCCAATCCGGCGTTTGCCGGCAAGACCGTTCTGGTCGGCGCGTTGAAGGGGCCGGGACAATTCGGGGTCTACGGACCGGAAGACCCCAAGGTGAGGTTCTTCACTGAACTCGGATTCGTGAATCCGCCTGTCACCGATCAGATCACGGGTAACTTCGCCGAGATCAGCACCGAGCAACTCTCGCTCGCGGACGTCGACGTACTCGTCTGGTACGCCGGTGGTGGCTACGGCGACAAGCTTCGGGCGGAATTGGACAAGACCCCGATCTACCAGGAACTCGACGTCGTGAAGGACGGCCGCGCGATCATTCTGGAAGACGCTGCTGCCGAAGCCATGACGTGGAGCACCGTACTGAGCTTGCCGTATGCGCTCGAACAGATTCCGCCGCGGATCGCGGGCTTGCTCGTCTGATCGGTTCAAGGACAGCGCTGTTCAAAGACCAGGGATTCGGACAGTCGGCGGTACTCTCGCCTCATGGGTGTACACGTGCGGCCGGCTGTCCGATCCGATATTCCGGCGCTGTCGGCGGTGTTGGCCGAGGCGTTCGAAGATGATCCTTTGATGGCCTGGATGTTGCCGGACGAGGACTCCAGGGCTGAGCGCCTGACGAAACTGTTTGCCGCAGAAGCTCGTTACCACCACTTCGCCGGTGGCGGTGTCGAGGTGGCCACCGATGACAACGGCGTGATCGGCGGGGCAACTCTGTGGGATCCGCCGGGGCGGTGGAAGCAGTCGTGGATTTCCGGGCTCGTGAGCCTGCCCGCAATGGTGCGTGTCTTCGGCAGGGGGCTACGACACGCGGCCGAGGTCAGCTCCGTTCTCGAAGGAGCACATCCGAATTCGCCGCACTGGTATCTCGCGACGGTCGGGACCGGCAGCGCGGCGCGCGGTGGGGGATACGGCAAAGCACTACTGAACTCCCGGTTGGAGCGTTGCGATCGTGAACACGTCGACGCTTACCTCGAGAGCAGCAAGGAATCGAACATCCCGTACTACAACCGCTTCGGTTTCGAAGTGACCCGTGACATCGTCATGCCAGGCGGCGGGCCGACGATCTACGCAATGATGCGTCAACCGCGGGGCGCGTGATACCAACTAGTGGTGACCCAGATTCCCGAGCTCCACGCAGGCACACCGTTCGACGAACTCGACGACTACATCGCCTTGGCCAGGTTGTCCGGCCTGTTGTTGTCACCCGACGGCTCGCTGCTGATCTGCGCGCGCGCCGTTCTCGACGACAAGAGCGCCGAATACGTGTCCTCGTTGTGGGAGATCGACCCGGAAGGTCGGCGTCCGGCGCGTCGGTTGACCTGGGGCTCGACCAGCGAGTCGGGTGCTGCCTTCGCGTTCGACGGCGACGTGCTCTTCACCGCCACGCGAGCCGTGCCGGGCGAGAGCGATCCGCAACCCGCACTCTGGCGCTTGCCCGCGGCGGGCGGAGAAGCTCAGCTGTTGATCTCACGTCCCGGTGGTGTCTCGTCGGTATCAGCGGCCAAGGCGGCGCCGACGTTCGTGGCCCAGACTTCGGTCATGGCTTCGGCGATCAGCCTCGACCAGGACGATCAGGTGCGATCGGCGCGCAAGGACAAGAAGGTCACGGCGATGCTGCACACCGGATATCCGGTGCGCCACTGGGACCACGACCTGGGCCCCGATCATCCGCATCTGGTTGTCGCCGAGACGGATTCGAAGGAATCCGTCGAGTTGCGGGACATCACACCAACTGCAGGCGCGGCGCTGCGAGAGACGTCGACCACGATTTCCGACGACGGTCTCTTCGTCGTGACAACGTGGACTGTCGGCGATGCGAGTGCCGCCCGCCGATCGACGTTGGTTCGGATCGACACGGTGACCGGCGACCGAACCACCCTTGTCGACGAGGCCGACGCGGACGTCTACAACCCGGTGCTCTCGCCGGACGGAACCAAGCTCGCGTTCATCCGGGAGACCCTCACCACGCCGGAGTCCGCACCGCGAATGACTCTGCAGCTCTACGACTTCGGATCCGGTGCCGTGACCGGCGTGGCCGACGGCTGGGATCGATGGCCTACCTCACTTGCCTGGCTACCCGACGGATCCGGGCTGGTGGTCACCGCTGACGACGGCGGCCGAGGGCCGATCTTCACCATCGACCTGTGGGGTCAGCCGGTGCGCCTGACAGCCGACGACGCGGCGTACACCGATGTTCGAGTGGCGCCGGACGGCGAGTCGATCTACGCGTTGCGAGCCTCGTACGAAGCGCCGCCGCACGTGGTGCGGGTGGATCTGGGATCCGGTGAGATCACTGCACTTCGTGGACCCGACGCATTGCCGGAGCTGCCGGGAACACTGACCGAGATCACCGCTCGCGCCGAGGACGGTTCGACAGTCCGGAGTTGGTTGGCACTGCCGACCGGCGCCGCACCGCACGCACCGGTGCCATTGCTCCTCTGGGTCCACGGCGGCCCACTCGGTTCGTGGAACACCTGGTCCTGGCGGTGGAACCCGTGGCTGCTCGTCGCCAAGGGCTATGCCGTACTGCTGCCCGATCCCGCACTCTCGACCGGATACGGGCAGGATTTCGTCCAGCGCGGGTGGGGTCAGTGGGGCAAGGCGCCCTTCACCGACCTGATGGCGATCACCGATGCTGCCGTCGCGCAGCCCGAGATCGACCCCAAGCGAACCGGCGCGATGGGTGGTTCGTTCGGCGGTTACATGGCCAACTGGATCGCCGGCCATACCAACCGTTTCGACGCGATCGTCACCCACGCAAGCCTCTGGGCACTCGATCAATTCGGCCCGACGACGGACGCGGCCTGGTACTGGCAACGCGAGATGTCGCCGGAGATGGCCGTCGAGAACTCGCCACACCTGTACGTCGCGGACATCACGACTCCGATGCTGGTCATCCATGGCGACAAGGACTACCGGGTTCCGATCGGTGAGGGCTTGCGACTCTGGTACGAACTGCTCGCCGAGTCAGGTCTGCCCGCCGACGACGACGGGAAAACGGACCATCGCTTCCTGTACTTCCCCGACGAGAATCACTGGGTGCTCAAGCCACAGCACACCAAGATCTGGTACGAGGTGGTCACCGCGTTCCTCTCCGAGCACGTTCTCGGCGAAGATGTCGCGCTGCCGGAGATTCTGGGCTGAACGCGCGCGTGCCTCGTTCGGCTGAAACAGCCGAACGAGGCACGATCGTCTTCGCGTGGATCCGGAGCGGACTCAGGCGCCGGGGCAGCGAACCGTGTACGCCCACTCGGTGTGGTCGGGGCCGGTGACGCGAACCAGCACGGACGATGCACCGCCGGCGGGCACGTTGACGACCGCCGAACCGGTTCCCTCGTTGATGTCGTCGCCGATGTATCCGGTGCTGTGGATCAACCGTCCTTCGTAGTACACCTCGATCAGGTCCGGGATGTCCTCGGTTTCGTAGCCGAGTACGAACGACGTCGGTCCGCCGCGGCCGAGCTCGTGCTTGGTGCTGGTGATTCCTGCGCCGCCGGAGACCGTCGAGGCGTCACACCGTTGCGTCGGAGCAAACGATCCGCCGCCGCCGCTGCCGCTGGCCAGCCCACTGAGAATGTCCCTGACATTGCCACTGGCCAGGCCGTTGACGATGTCCGTCGCGCTGGTCGAACCGGCGTTCAGGCCGCCGAGGACGTCGTTGAGGTTCCCAGTGGCAATCCCGCCGACGATGTCGCCCACGCTGCCGCTGGCGATGCCGTTTGCGATGTCGTTCCCGATATCGCCGACGCTTCCGTTGATCGTGGCGCTGCCACTGTCGATGCTTCCTTGCACACTTTCTTCGATGCCGGGGGCAGCGGACGCAGTCGCCGGAAGCACGAGGGCAACCGCCGCTCCGATCGTCGCGGCCGCCGCCAAGGTCCGAACGCCGGGACGGCGAGAACTCCAGTTGTTCAACATATTTGCTCCACAGGTAGTTGGTCGGTCGTCCTTCAGAGCGATCCTGTCAGCGGAGCGGATCGGTGAATATCGTTTGTTCGGCTGACCCCGGACTGCGGGGCAGTCGTTCGTGTGCGCCGCGGCGGCCGACGGGCGAATTCGTTCACGACGGGGGAGTCATTAGGATCAAGTGGTGACCAGTGCAGCTCCAGAGAACCCCCAGACCCCCGCCGACGCCCTACCCAAGAGCTGGGACCCCAGCGCTGTAGAGGCCGATCTGTATCAAGGCTGGGTAGACGCCGGGTACTTCCAGGCCGACGCGACCAGCGACAAGCCCGGCTACTCCATCGTGCTGCCGCCCCCGAACGTCACTGGCAGCTTGCACATGGGCCATGCCCTGGATCACACCCTCATGGACGTGCTCAGCCGTCGCAAGCGGATGCAGGGCTACGAGGTGCTGTGGCTACCTGGCATGGATCACGCCGGTATCGCCACGCAGTCCGTCGTCGAGAAGCAGCTCGCTGCCGACGGCAAGACAAAGGAAGATTTCGGCCGCGAGCTCTTCATCGACAAGGTCTGGGACTGGAAGCGCGAATCCGGTGGAACCATCGGGGGCCAGATGCGGCGCATCGGTGACGGTGTCGACTGGAGTCGCGATCGTTTCACCATGGACGAGGGCCTCTCGCGCGCCGTCCAGACCGTCTTCAAGCGCATGTTCGACGAGGGTCTGATCTACCGCGCCGAGCGTCTCGTGAACTGGTCGCCGGTGCTGCAGACCGCGATCTCCGACATCGAGGTGAAGTTCGAGGACGTCGAGGGTGAGCTGGTTTCCCTGCGCTACGGCTCGCTCGACGACAACGAGCCGCACGTCATCGTCGCGACCACTCGCGTCGAGACGATGCTCGGTGATACCGCAGTGGCGGTCCATCCCGAAGACGAGCGCTACAAGCACCTCATCGGAACCACTCTCGATCATCCGTTCACCGGGCGTCAGATTCCGATCATCGCGGACGACTACGTCGACCCCGAGTTCGGAACCGGCGCAGTGAAGATCACGCCGGCTCACGACCCCAACGACTTCGAGATGGGCCTGCGGCACAACCTGCCGATGCCCACCATCATGGACAAGACCGGCAAGATCGCCGACACGGGAACCGAATTCGACGGTATGGACCGCTTCGAGGCTCGCGTCAAGGTTCGCGAAGCTCTCGCCGAGCAGGGCCGCGTCGTCGCCGAGAAGCGCCCGTACCTGCACAGCGTCGGGCACTCCGAGCGCAGTGGCGAGGCCATCGAGCCTCGTCTCTCGTTGCAGTGGTGGGTCAAGGTCGAGACGCTCGCCAAGGCTGCGGGTGACGCGGTTCGCAACGGGGACACCGTCATTCACCCGGCGAGCCAGGAACCGCGATGGTTCGACTGGGTCGACAACATGCACGACTGGTGCATTTCCCGCCAACTCTGGTGGGGCCACCGCATTCCGGTCTGGTACGGCCCCGAGGGTGAAGTTGCGTGCTTCGGTCCCGACGAAACAGCGCCGGAAGGCTGGGTCCAGGATCCCGACGTCCTCGACACCTGGTTCTCCTCGGGACTGTGGCCCTTCTCGACGATGGGCTGGCCGGACAACACGCCCGAGCTCGAAAAGTTCTATCCCACCAGCGTTCTCGTCACCGGCTACGACATCCTGTTCTTCTGGGTCGCCCGTATGATGATGTTCGGCACCTACGTGTCCGAGGACGAGTCGATCACCGCCGGTCCGGGTAAGTCCGGTGCGCAGATGCCGTTCAAGGACGTGTTCCTGCACGGACTGGTCCGCGATCAGTACGGCAAGAAGATGTCGAAGTCTCGCGGCAACGGTATCGACCCACTCGACTGGGTCGATCGTTTCGGCGCCGACGCCCTGCGATTCACACTCGCGCGCGGCGCCAACCCGGGCAGTGACCTGTCCGTCGGTGAGGATTCGGCGCAGTCCTCGCGCAACTTCGCGACCAAGTTGTTCAATGCGACCAAGTTCGCACTGATGAACGGCGCTGCTCCCGCGCCGCTACCCGCTCGAAGCGAACTGACCGACGCCGATCGTTGGATCCTCGACCGTCTCGACACGGTCCAGGCCGAGGCGGACGCCGCATTCGATCGCTACGAGTTCAGCAAGGCGTGCGAAGGCTTGTTCCACTTCGCGTGGGACGAGGTCTGTGACTGGTACCTCGAACTCGCCAAGGTGCAGTTCGCCGCCGACGAGGCTGTCGCCGCGAACACCCGCGCCGTGCTCGGCAACGTTCTCGATGCACTGCTCCGCCTCCTGCACCCGGTCATTCCGTTCGTGACCGAAACCCTGTGGAAGGTGCTCACCGGCGGCGAATCCGTCGTCGTCGCCGACTGGCCGACGTTGTCCGGTGTGGCAGTCGACACCCAGGCCGCCACCAGGATCGAAGACATCCAGAAGCTGATCACCGAGGTGCGACGTTTCCGAAACGATCAGGGGCTCAAGCCTTCCCAGAAGGTTCCGGCTCGTGCGTCCGGGCTCTCGGAGGCAGGCATGGACGGCCAGTTCGCCTACGTGGCGGCGCTTGCCAAGCTCACCGAACCCGAAGAGGGATTCACCGCGTCGATCTCCGTCGAGGTGCGTCTGAGCCAGGGCACCGTCACGGTCGACATCGACACCTCGGGCACCATCGACCTCGGCGCGGAGAAGAAGCGGCTCGAAAAGGACCTCGCGGCAGCGCAGAAGGAGCTCGTCACCGCTGACAACAAGCTGGCGAACGAGGCCTTCCTGGCGAAGGCGCCCGACGCCGTCGTCGACAAGATCAAGACACGTCGCCAGATCGCCGTCGAAGAGATCGAGCGCATCACAGGACGTCTGAAGGAGTTGGCCGACAAGTGAGTTCGTACGAGCCGTCCCAATTCGACGCTCAGAGTTCGGTTCCGACCCCGGTCGACATCGCCGAACTGGCGCTGGTGGAAGCAGAACTCGACAAGCGTTGGCCTGAGACCAAGATCGAGCCGTCACTGACTCGTATCGAGGCGCTCATGGATGTCCTGGGCTCACCGCAGCACAACTATCCGTCGGTGCACGTCACGGGAACCAACGGCAAGACGTCGGTGACCCGCATGATCGACTCCTTGATGAGCGCTCTGCATCGTCGTACCGGCCGAACCACCAGCCCTCATCTGCAGATCGCGACCGAGCGGATCAGCATCGACGGTCATCCGATCTCCCCGCGGCTCTACGTGGACACGTTCCGCGAGATCGAGCCGTACGTGCAGATGATCGACGCACAGTCGCAGGAAGCCGGGGGACCGGCGATGAGCAAGTTCGAAGTGCTCACTGCGATGGCCTATGCGGCATTCGCGGAGGCTCCGGTGGACGTCGCCGTGGTCGAGGTCGGCCTCGGCGGACGCTGGGACGCCACGAACGTGATCGACGGACAGGTCGCGGTGATCACGCCGATCAGCCTCGATCACGCCGAGTACCTGGGCACCGACCTGGCCGGAATCGCGGAGGAGAAGGCCGGGATCATCAAGAAGGGCCGCGAGGACCTGGTTCCGGTGGACACCGTCGCGATCATCGCCGAGCAGACTCCCGAAGTCATGGAGGTATTGCTGCGCCGTGCTGTCGAGGTCGAGGCCGCGGTCGCGCGTGAAGGCTCGGAGTTCAAGGTGCTTGCTCGCCAGATCGCGGTAGGCGGACAGCAGCTCGAACTTCAAGGCTTGAGTGGCGTGTACACCGACATTTTCCTCCCCCTTCACGGTGAGCATCAGGCGCGCAACGCCGCGCTCGCGCTCGCTGCCGTCGAAGCGTTCTTCGGTGCCGGTCCGGACCGACAACTCGATCAGGACGCTATCCGCAACGGGTTCGCCTCGATCGTCAATCCCGGTCGCCTCGAACGTGTTCGGAGTGCGCCGACGGTCTTTCTCGACGCCGCCCACAATCCTGACGGCGCGCGTGCTCTCGCGGCCGCACTGGCCGCGGAGTTCGACTTCCGCAAGCTCGTGGGAGTTGTCAGCGTGATGGCGGACAAGGACGTCGACGCCATCTTGACCGCATTCGAATCCGTCTTCGACGAGATCGTCGTCACCCACAACGGGTCACCCCGGGCGATGGATGTCGAGGAGCTGGCGAACATTGCCGTCGCGAAGTTCGGCGACGAGCGCGTCGTCGTGGCGCCGGTGCTTGCCGACGCGCTGGAAGTCGCGATCGAAATCGCCGAGCAGGTCGCCGAACCCGGCGAAGCCGTATCAGGGGCAGGTGTGGTGGTGACGGGATCCGTCGTGACCGCAGGCGCCGCCCGCACGCTGTTCGGAAAGGACCCCGCGTGAGTACCCCGTCAGATGCCAATCCCGAGTCCGGAGGCCACGAGCCCGGAGACCCCGAGTCCGGAGACACTGCCGGCGAGTTCGGGCCTCCGACCAAGGACCCTTGGAAAAGTTTCCGCGGAGTGATGGCCGGAACCCTGATCCTCGAGGCGATCGTCGTGCTGCTGGCTTTGCCGGTTGTCGCGGTCGTCGGCGGTGGCCTCACCGCGGCCTCCGCGGGATTCATCATCGGGTTGGCGGTACTGATGATTCTGGGAGCCGGCGTCCAGGGCAAGCCGTGGGCGATGGGGTTCAACGTCGCACTGCAGGTGATTCTTCTATTCGGTTTCTTCGTCCACCCGTCGATTGCCGGTGTGGCGATCACCTTCGGGATCGTCTGGGGATACCTCGTCTACCTGCAGAGAGACATCAAGCGCCGGATGGACAAGGGCCTGCTTCCCGGCCAGCGGGACTGACCATTTAGGCTGTCCGCTGTGACTGAGCGCACCCTCGTACTGATCAAGCCCGACGCCGTTGCCCGTGGATACGTAGGAGAAATCCTCAGCCGTATCGAGCGCAAAGGCCTGACAATTGCAGCACTCGAACTCCGTGTAGCTTCCGAAGAGGTGGCTGGTAGCCACTACGCAGAACACGCCGAGCGCCCGTTCTACCCGAGCTTGTTGGAGTTCATCACCTCCGGTCCGCTGGTGGCCGCAGTGCTCGAAGGCCCCCGCGCCATCGCTGCTTTCCGTCAGTTGGCCGGCGGAACCGACCCGGTCGACAAAGCTCTTCCGGGCACCATCCGTGGCGACTTCGGACTCGAAGCGCAGCAGAACCTCGTTCACGGCAGTGACTCCGTGGAGTCGGCAGAGCGCGAAATCGCTCTGTGGTTCCCCGCGCTGTCGTCCATCTGAATCTTCGATCGGGGCCTCTGGCCCACATGTAACGGGCCTCTGGCCCACATGAACGGGCCTTCGGCCCACATCTCCACAGCGAATTCTCGGCACGTATCCCACATCGGTGCGCCCTTTGCAGTTGCAGGCGCGTTGGTGTGGGATACTGCTTTCAGTTGAACCGCAATTTGTTTTACGCACGTTCAACCGGATGACACCTAGGTTCGATGCCCTTTCATCGCTGCTCCAGGTCAACAGGAAATCCCTGGACCTCTGCACGCTGGATGATCAGGCGCTCGCGCACAGGACAACGGCCATCCAGCCAGGCACTTCATGTGCTCGCAGTGAATAACGGGCATTGCGGACCATGCGGAGCGAGACCTTACAATCTCGCACTCACTTCTGAGTGCGAGTACACACAGCACGCTCCCGCGTGGCCGCGTGACAACTCGACTTCTGGGTTGGACGCGCCCGGGGGCTGAGGAGACTTACGTGGCCGATCAATCCCCAACCGAATCAGATTCCAGCACCACCCCGGAATTTCCCGACAAGATGCGCGTACACGCGCTGGCGAAGCTGCTCGGTGTCACGAGCAAGCAGGTCCTTGCCGAAGCCGCAGCGCTCGGTACCGAGTTGCGCAGTGCGCAGTCGAGTCTCCAACGGGACGTTGCCCAGCGGATTCACGCCTCGCTGACTTCCGCTGCCGAGGCCATCGAGCCGGTCGTCGCCGAGCTCGATAGCCTCATCGACCCGGTTGTCGAGGCCCCGGTTGTCGAGGCCCCGGTTGCGGAAGAGCCTGCTGCAGAGGCTCCGGCCGAGAAGCCTGTCAGGGCTCGTCGCACCCGCAAAAAGGTCGTTGTCGAAGAACCGGCCGCCGAAGAACCTTCAGCAGAAGAAGCAGTGGATCCGGCTGTCGCCGAGATCAGCGCTGGACTCGACGCCGCTGCTGCGCTGCAGAGCAAGGAAGCCGAGCAGTCCGATCTGTTCACTTCCTTCGAGGCGCCGCAGACCCATCAGCCCGAGGTGGCTCCCGCCGCGCCGCAGGTCCCGCTGTTCCTGCAGCCGGATCTCGAAGCCGCCGAGGTAGCTCCGCGTCGCCGTCGCGCACGCCGCGAGCCCGCTGCACCGGCGGTCGTCGAAGAGAAGCAGACAACTGCGGAAGCCGAAACCGTCGTTCCCGAGGCAGCACCGGTTGCAGTTCCTGCCGTCGAAGAGCCGGCTGTGACCGCACCGCAAATCGAGGGCGAGAGCGCCGAGTCCGAGGACGAGGACGACGATCAGCCGCGTCGCCGTCGTCGTGGACGCCGTGGACGTGGACGTGGTCGCGGTGAACAGGGTGGCGAGCAGGGCTCGGACGAAGAGTCGGATACCGCTACCGAATCGGAGCAGGAATCTGCCCCTGCGGCAGTCGAGAAGCAAACCGACGACGCTGCCGGCGAAGAATCCGGTGATAAGTCCGAGTCCACCGCTGATGCGGATTCCGAGAATGCCGACGATTCCGATCTCGATGCCGACGGATCGAGCCGCCGTCGCCGCCGTCGTCGTCGTCGCAAGACCGGCACCGACGGCGCCACCGACGCGACTGCGACGTCCGAGGACGATCCGCCGAACACCGTCGTTCACGAGCGCGAACCTCGCAACAAGACCCGCGTCAAGGACGAGGTCCAGGGCATCAGTGGTTCGACACGTCTGGAAGCGAAGCGTCAGCGTCGCCGCGACGGTCGTGACGCCGGCCGTCGTCGTCCGCCGATTCTGACCGAGTCGGAGTTCCTCGCGCGTCGTGAGGCCGTCGATCGCGTCATGGTTGTGCGTGATCGAGCAGACAGCGGTCAGCCGCATGCGACTACACAGGTAGCAGTCCTCGAAGACGGAGTGTTGGTCGAGCACTTCGTCACCAACTCGGCGTCCGCGTCGATGGTCGGCAACGTGTACCTCGGACGTGTCCAGAACGTGCTCCCCAGCATGGAAGCGGCGTTCATCGACATCGGACGTGGCCGCAACGGCGTTCTCTACGCCGGTGAGGTCAACTGGGAGGCTGCCGGTCTCGGTGGCAACTCGCGCAAGATCGAGCAGGCCCTCAAGCCGGGCGATCAGGTGCTCGTTCAGGTCAGCAAGGATCCGGTCGGTCACAAGGGTGCTCGACTGACCACACAGATTTCGCTTGCCGGTCGTTTCCTCGTCTACGTGCCCGGTGGTACGTCCACGGGTATCAGCCGCAAGCTTCCGGACACCGAGCGCAAGCGTCTCAAGGAAATCTTGCGCGACATCGTTCCCGCCGACGCCGGCGTGATCATTCGCACGGCGTCCGAGGGCGTCAGCGAAGAAGAGTTGGCGCGCGACGTGACTCGTCTGCAGGCTCAGTGGGCCGGCATCGAGGAGCAGGCCGCGGCTGCGGACACCGGTAAGTCCGGCAACCCGCAGGCGCTGTACGAAGAGCCTGACATGCTGGTCAAGGTCATTCGCGATCTGTTCAACGAGGACTTCTCCAAGCTGGTCATCGAGGGCGAGAAGGCGCATACGACGGTCGAGAACTACATCAACTCCGTTGCGCCCGACCTGCTTCCGCGACTCGAGAAGTACACGCCGAACAACGGTATCGACGTCTTCGCTGCTCGCCGTATCGACGAGCAGTTGGCCAAGGCACTCGATCGCAAGGTGTGGCTGCCGTCCGGCGGCACCTTGGTGATCGATCGCACCGAGGCCATGACCGTCGTCGACGTCAACACCGGAAAGTTCACCGGAGCCGGCGGAAACCTCGAAGAGACTGTTACCCGCAACAACCTCGAAGCAGCCGAGGAGATCGTTCGCCAGATGCGCCTGCGGGACATCGGCGGAATGATCGTCGTCGACTTCATCGACATGGTCCTCGAATCGAACCGGGACCTGGTCCTGCGTCGGCTCACCGAATGCCTGGGTCGCGATCGCACGCGCCATCAGGTGTCGGAGGTCACGTCACTCGGACTCGTGCAGATGACGCGCAAGAAGTTGGGCACCGGATTGGTCGAGGCCTTCTCGACCACCTGTGAGCACTGCCACGGCCGCGGCATCATCGTCCACTCCGAGCCGGTCGAGGTGAAGTCCTCGGACGACGGGGGATCGCGTTCGGGCTCGCAGCGAAGCGAATCCGGCACCTCGCGCAAGAACAAGCGTGGCCGCGGAGACAAGTCGCCTTCTACCGAGTCCAACGGACAGGAAGCTCCGGCGCCGGAGGTTCCGGCTGTCGACGCGACCGTCAAGCGGGCTCATCCGGTGGCATTGGCGATGGCCTCGCACCACCACGACGACGACGAGACCGTCGCGGCCGACTCGATCGAGTCTGATTCCACCGGTACGTCTTCGGGGGATGATGCATCCAAAAGTGCCGATCGGCAACAGGATCGGCCGATCGATACTCCTGCTGCTACTGAGCGCCATGACGTTCCTGTTGTGGACTCTGCTGCGGAAGAAGTATCCGCAGTGGACAACGAGTCGGCGGCAGCTTCGACCGAAGCAGCTCCGCGCGGTCGTCGGCGTAGTCGCCGGGCGTCGCGGGCAGCGTCGGCACCGGTTGCCGAGGCAGCTCCCGAGGTGGGTACGGTCTTCGTGATTCCGACTCCGGAACCCGTGGCAGAAGCGGTCGTGGAAAACGTTCCGGCTCCGGCCAACGAAGTTCCGGCTGAGGAAGAAGTTGTCGTCGTCAAGCGACCCCGTCGCAGGCGTGCAGCAGCACGTCCCGCAGGTCCTCCGGTAGACGGAGAGTAAGAACTACTGGCTTTCGGTCGGTTGGATGACTTCGCGATGAGCGAGGACATCCAACCGTTATCCGAAGTTTCAGCTGGTAGAAGCAGTACAGAGTAGTGAGCACCACCCCTCGGCGGGGCGGTTTGACCCTGACGGTTGCTTTCCCGTAACCTTGGAGGGTCGCCACCCGGCGGTAGAGATTCCGTGTGCCTAGAGTGCGCGTGAATGTCCCGGTACGTCAGTGCCGAGCCGAGGTGACATAAACCAGACCAGTCGCGATGCATTTGAAGCCTCAGGCAGCAGCGCGAGCAAGTTCGAAGAAGCAAGGGGTAGCCCTCCGATGGCAACGTACGCGATCGTCAAGACCGGCGGAAAGCAGTACAAGGTCGCTGTTGGTGACCTCGTCAAGGTCGAGAAGATCGAGGGTGAGCCCGGCACTGCTGTCTCGCTTGCTCCCGTTCTCGTGGTCGACGGATCTGACCTGACCACCGACGCGGCCAAGCTGGCCAAGGTCGCAGTCACCAGTGAGATCGTCGAGCACACCAAGGGCCCGAAGATCCGCATCCACAAGTTCAAGAACAAGACCGGTTACCACAAGCGTCAGGGCCACAGGCAGCCGATCACGGTGCTCAAGGTCACGGGCATCAAGTAACCAGTTCTTTCTAGCTAATTTCACCCGAGGAGGGTCAATAGCATGGCACATAAGAAGGGTGCATCCAGCTCCCGTAACGGTCGCGATTCAAACGCCCAGCGCCTCGGCGTGAAGCGCTTCGGCGGCCAGTCGGTCAGCGCAGGCGAAATCCTGGTTCGCCAGCGCGGCACGCACTTCCACCCCGGCGTCAACGTCGGCCGTGGCGGCGACGACACCCTGTTCGCTCTCGCTGCCGGTGCAGTCGAGTTCGGCCAGAAGCGTGGACGCAAGACCGTGAACATCGTTCCGGCCGTCGTTGCGGCTGAGGTCTAGTCTTTCTCGCTAGTTGTGCGTCACCGGTTCTACTTTCGGTAAGAGAGTGACGCGTTCCAAGCTCCCGATAGGGGCGGACCAGGGTTGAAATAACCCGGTCCGCCCCTATCGTTTGTTTAAGCAGTGCCAGTTTTACCCCGAGCAACCCTGCTCACCAGAAGTTCAGCTCATCGCGTGAGACCCGCAATTGACTGAGGAAGGATCCGGCAGTCATGTCCCGATTCATTGACCGTGTTGTGCTGCACGTCAGCGCTGGAAAAGGCGGCAATGGTTGCGCCTCCGTACACCGCGAGAAGTTCAAACCGCTCGGCGGTCCGGACGGTGCCAACGGAGGTCGCGGTGGCGACGTCATCCTCGTGGTCGACGAGAACATCCACACCCTCCTCGACTTTCACTTCCATCCCAACGCGAAGGCGACCAACGGCAAGCAGGGCGCCGGCAGTAACCGCGAGGGTGCAAACGGTGAAGACCTCATCCTCAAGGTCCCGGATGGAACTGTGGTTCTCGATACCGACGGCAACGTGCTTGCCGACCTCGTCGGTGTCGGCTCGCGCTACGACGCCGCTCAGGGTGGCCGCGGCGGACTCGGCAACGCAGCACTCGCCTCGAAGGCTCGCAAGGCCCCAGGTTTCGCACTCCTCGGTGAAGACGGTGTCGAGCGTGACCTGGTTCTCGAACTCAAGTCGGTAGCCGACGTCGGTCTGCTCGGATTTCCCTCTGCCGGTAAGTCTTCGCTGGTGTCCGTTCTCTCGGCGGCCAAGCCGAAGATCGCCGACTACCCCTTCACCACTCTGGTCCCCAACCTCGGCGTCGTCTCGAGCGGTGACACCACCTTCACCGTCGCCGACGTGCCCGGGCTGATCCCCGGTGCCAGCGAAGGCCGCGGTTTGGGCCTGGACTTCCTGCGCCACATCGAACGCTGCGCCGTATTGGCGCACGTGATCGACTGCGCCACCCTCGATCCGGGACGCGACCCGATATCCGACATCGACGCCCTGGAAGCAGAGCTGGCCGCGTACACCCCCGCGCTCTCCGGCGACTCGGGACTCGGTGACCTCGACAAGCGCCCGCGCGTCGTCATCCTGAACAAGACCGACGTTCCGGAGGCAGCCGAGCTGGCCGAGATGGTCACACCCGAGATCGAAGCTCGCGGATGGCCGGTCTTCACCATCTCGGCGGTGAGCCGAGAAGGTCTGCGACCGTTGACATTCGCGCTGGCGAAGATGGTCCGCGACTACCGCGAAGCTCATCCGAAGCCCGAGCCGAAGCGCCAGGTCATTCGCCCGGTCAAGGTCAAGGATTCCAGCTTCACCATCGAGAAGGATCCCGATATCCCCGGTGGGTTCGTCGTCCGAGGCACCCGCCCGGAGCGGTGGATTCGTCAGACCGCCTTCGACAACGACGAGGCCGTTGGTTACCTCGCCGACCGTCTTGCACGCTTGGGTGTCGAGGACGCATTGGTCAAGAAGGGCGCTCAGCCAGGGGCTTCCGTCACCATCGGTGACGTCAGCTTCGAGTGGGAGCCGATGACGCCGGCCGGTATCGATCTGACCCGTACGGGCCGTGGAACCGACCCGCGTCTCGATCAGGTGGAGCGTATCGGCGCCGACGAGCGCAAGCATGCTCGTCGCGTCCGCCGCGGGCTGCTCGACGAAGACGCCTGACTCACGCGATTTCAGGACGAAAACCGAAGAGAGGGAACGGGACTGTGCTCGGGTCCACCAGGGAGTCGATAGCGTCGGCTCACAGTATCGTCGTGAAGATCGGGTCGTCTGCGCTCACCAGTCTGGTGGCGGGACTCGACACTCACCGACTTGATCTGTTGGCCGATGCCATCGAGACCCGCATGCGCGCGGGCTCCGATGTAGTCGTCGTCTCGTCCGGTGCCGTCGGCGCCGGACTGGCGCCGCTGGGACTGACCAAGCGACCGCGGGATCTCGCGACCAAGCAGGCTGCGGCCAGCGTCGGTCAGTTGGCGCTGGCTCACGCCTGGGGTACGTCGTTCGCCCGTTACGGGCGTACCGTCGGGCAGGTTCTACTCACGGCGGACGACATTGCTCGACGGACGCAGCACCGCAACGCCCAACGGACACTCGATCGTCTACGGGCATTGCACGCGGTGGCGATCGTGAACGAGAACGACACCGTTGCCACCACCGAACTTCGATTCGGTGACAACGATCGGTTGGCTGCTCTGGTTGCTCATCTCGTCGGCGCCGACGCGTTGATCCTGTTGTCGGATGTGGACGGCCTGTACGACGGGGATCCCCGAAAGGGCGATGCCACACTGATTCCCGAGGTCAACAGTCCCGAGGATCTCGACGGTGTGGTTGCCGGATCGGGTGGCGCTCTCGGTACCGGAGGCATGGCGTCAAAGCTCTCAGCAGCACGCCTGGCCGCTGATTCCGGAGTGCCGGTGCTGCTCGCGGCAGCATCGGACGCTGCGCAGGCACTCAGTGGTGCCGATGTCGGAACGGCATTTGCGCCCCGGCCGACGCGATTGTCGGCTCGCCGATTCTGGGTACGTCACGCCGCTGACACATCGGGTGACCTTCACCTCGACGAAGGCGCCGTTCGCGCGGTGGTGTCCAAGCGTCGAAGCCTGCTGTCCGCCGGCATCGTCGGTGTGTCCGGCGATTTTCACGCCGGCGATGTCGTGTCGCTGATGGGACCGGGGGAGAAGCCCGTCGCTCGGGGTGTCGTTGCGTTCGACGCTACGGAGATCGAGGAGATCCTGGGGCGCTCCACCGCCGATCTACCGGCCGACATGCAGCGTCCCGTGGTTCACGCGGACGACTTGGTGGCGCTGTAGCTGTCGTACTCGACCAGGGCGGAAAGTGCTTCAGCACAACCGACTTCGAGCTTGAGGTCGGCGTATTCGTCACCTCGGGTCGTTCCGCGATTGACGATGGCGATCGGCTTCCCGGTCTTGGCGGCATGCCGCACGAAACGCAGACCGGACATCACCGTCAACGACGACCCGGCTACCAACAGTGCATCGGCTTGGTCGACGAGGCTGTACGCCCGGGCCACACGTTCCTTGGGGACGGATTCACCGAAGTAGACGATGTCCGGCTTGAGTAGCCCACCGCACACGGCGCAATCCACGACGCGAAAGTGTGCGGTGGATTCGATCACGGCATCTGCATCGGGCGCGATCTCGACTCCCGTTGCAGCAGCCACAGTTTCGGCAAATCCGGGGTTGGCTTCCTCCAGTCTCTCGGCGAGAGTGGTGCGGGAGATCAGCCGCTGGCAGCTCAGGCATCGAACCTGCGCGTAGGTGCCGTGGAGGTCGATGACGTTTCGCGCGCCGGCCTTGGTGTGCAGCAGGTCGACGTTCTGGGTGATCACACCGACGGCTCGCCCTGTTCGCTCGAGTGCCGCGACGGCCCGGTGGCCCTGGTTGGGCCGCGAGCTGTCCATGTATCGCCAGCCGATGTGGTTACGCGCCCAGTAGTGACGTCGAAACGCCGGATCCCCGATGAACTGCTGGAACGTCATCGGATTGCGCGGGGGTGAATCGGGGCCACGGTAGTCCGGGATTCCGGAGTCGGTGGAGATGCCTGCACCCGTCAGAACTGCCAGGCGACGGCCGGCCAGGAGCTCGGGAAGGGCGTCGAGGCGGCTGTTGTCGGTAGGCACCGTTCCAGGATAGGCGCGTGTGCGAGACGGCGGCGCGGAGGAAGTCCGAAATGTTCAATAGAACACGTGTACGACTGTCGATACTCGTAGACATGAACACAGTGAACCCAATTCCCGCTGGTTACCGCACGATCACTCCCTACCTTGCGGTGCCGGACGGGCATGCCGCACTCGACTACTACAAACGAGCACTCGGAGCTGAGATCGTCGATGCGATGAATGCACCTGACGGCACTCTCATGCATGCCGAGATTCGGATCGGTGATTCGATGCTGCAGCTTTCGCAGGAGATGCCGGACTTCGGTCTCAGGTCGCCGCAGGACGGCTGGGTGCATTCGTCCATCGTCGTTTACACCGAGGACACGGATGAGTTCGTCGATCGGGCCGTCGCCGAGGGAGCCACGCTGGTCACGGCGGTCGCCGATACGTTCTCGGGTGACCGGCACGGAGTGTTTCTCGACCCATTCGGCCATCGGTGGGCCGTATGCACGAAGGTCGAGGACGTACCTGCGGAGGAGGTGGCTCGCCGGGCGCGGGCGCTCTTCTTCCCGGATACGGATTCGCCACAGTAACTTTCGGCAGCTTTCGCCGGATCATTCAGGCTGCGGCGGCGTGCTCAGTATCCGGCGACCGGGTCGACGAGGGCAGCCAGTGCCTCGCCCTTCGCGAAGCGGGTCACGTTCTTGGAGACGTGATCCGCAAACGCGGCGGGGCGAACTCCCGGCGGATTGGAATCGTGGGGTGTGATGATCGCATTCGTCAGATCCCACAGCGGGTGACCGTCCGGGAGGGGTTCGGGGTCGGTGACGTCGAGACCGGCGCCGCCGATCTGCTCCGACTCGATCGCCTCGACCAGCGCGTCGGTATCGACCAGTGATCCGCGCGCGACATTGATCACCCAGGAATGGGGTTGCATCGCCGCCAACTGCGCGCGGCCAACGAGGTGACGGGTGGCCGGGGTGGCGGGCGCAGCGATCACGAAGTGATCTGCGCGAGAATAGATTTCATCCATCCTGGATGCGGGGTACGTCGAGATGGCCCCGGGAACCGGGCTACCGGAACGATTGACTGCGATGCTGTCCGCCCCCTGCGCGGCCAGCATCGGAATCAGCGCGCGGCCGATACCGCCTGCGCCGATGATCGCAACCGTCGAGCCACGAAGGGTGCCGATCTTGGGAAAGAACTCGAACTGACGCCACGTTCGAGCTTCGATGTGTGCGGGCAGGTGACGAACTCCGGCCAACAGCAGCATGAGCGCGTGCTCGGCCACCGAGGCCGAAAACGCGCCGGCCGCCGAGGTCCACGTGATTTCGGTGTCCTTCGGAATCACACCGGAGTCGAACCAATCCTCGATTCCCGCCGACGGCAGCTGCACCCACCTGACCGACGCCGGTAACTCCGACGGAAAAGTTTCGGGTGAGCCCGCCCAGATCAGGGCGTCGGCAGTGTCGATCGGACTGATCAGACCTCCGCCCCGAAGCACCGCGCTGTCGAGCAGTGCATCGGGGACGGGGCCGATCGCTACGCGTGGAGAGGTGTCAGTCGCCATGACTAGACGCTACGCGGGGACCTCCACCAGTGGGTAGACACCGTTCTCGTCGTGTACCTCACGCCCGGTGACCGGCGGATTGAAAACGCAGAGCATGCGCATCTGCGTATCGGGCTCGACGCGGTGACGCTCGTGACCGTTGAGCAGGTACATCGACCCCGGTGCGAGATCGTATTCCTTGTTGTTGTCCAGGTCGATCAGCTTGCCGGTGCCCTCGACGAGCCAGACCGCTTCGACGTGGTTGGCGTAGTGGAACTCGTTGACCGAACCTGCCTTGATGGTGGTTTCGTGGAACGAGAACCCGACGCGGTCGCCGCCGAGGACGATGCGCTTGCTGCGCCAGTTGCCGTCCTCGCTCGTGATGTCGCGGTCGGTGTCGGTGATCTCGGTGGTGGTGCGAACGATCATGGGAGAGTCCTTCCTCTAGCTGCAGACCTTGAGTGTCGCCTCGGCCAGGATGGAGAGGCCGTGCTCGAGCTCGTCATCGGTAATCGTCAGTGCCGGAAGCAGTTTCACAACCTGGTCGGAGGGTCCGGAGGTCTCCGCGAGCAATCCCTCGTCGAATGCCAGCTGGCAGACCTTGCCGGCGCGCTCGGGCTGATCGAAAACGAGGCCCTGAACCAGGCCGCGTCCACGGTGCGAGACCTCGCCGGGGAACTGATCGGAGAGATTGGCGAAGCATTCGCTGATGCGTGCGCCCTTCTTCAACGTCGTCTTCGTCAGTGCGTCGTCGGACCAGTAGTGGTCGAGTGCAACCTTGGAGGTGACGAACGCCGGGTTGTTGCCACGGAAGGTGCCGTTGTGTTCGCCCGGTCCCCAGACGTCGAGTTCACGCTTGAACAGCGTGAGCGCCATCGGCATTCCGTAACCGCTGATCGACTTGGACAGCGTGACGATGTCGGGAACGATTCCGGCCTCTTCGAAGGAGAAGAACGGGCCGGTGCGGCCGCAGCCCATCTGGACGTCGTCGACGATCAGCAGGATGCCACGATCCGAGCACAGTGTTGCCAGCGCCCGAAGCCATTCGGGGCGAGCGACATTGACGCCGCCTTCACCCTGAACGGTCTCGACGATCACTGCCGCGGGACGGTTGATGCCGCTACCGGAATCATCGAGAACGCGGGAGAACCACTGGAAGTCCTCGGTGACGCCGTCGAAGTAGTTGTCGAAGGGCATCGGTGTCGTGTGCACGAGCGGAACACCGGCGCCCGCGCGCTTCATCGAGTTGCCGGTCACGGAGAGTGCACCAAGTGTCATTCCGTGAAATGCGTTGGTGAAGTTGATGACTGCCGAACGTCCTGTCACCTTGCGAGCCAGCTTCAGTGCAGCCTCGACGGTGTTCGATCCGGTCGGGCCGGGGAACTGGACCTTGTAGTCCAGGCCGCGCGGCTCGAGGATGTTGCGCTGAAAGGTCTCGAGGAACTCGCGCTTGGCGACTGTCGACATGTCGAGGCCGTGCGTGATGCCGTCGCTCATGATGTAGTCGACCAGCGCCGATTTGAGCACCGGGTTGTTGTGGCCGTAGTTGAGGGCGCCGGCACCGGCGAAGAAATCGAGGTATTCGCGTCCGTTTTCATCACGAATCCAGGATCCGGATGCGCTGGTGAACACTGCAGGCCAGTCACGGCAGTAGCTGCGGACCTCGGACTCGAGGGTTTCGAAAATGCTTGCTTCGTTGATATTCATATCTTCTTTGTTCCTCCGGGGCATGCTGTATGCCGAGCGCGAAGTGCGCTAGGCGCCGATCGTGTAAAGATCTTCGGCTTCGTGTCCATCGGGAAAATCTTTGGGCGAGAACAAGTTCTGCCTGGTTATCGGTACTTCGCGTCGACGTGCGAGCGCAGTGAAGAGTGCGATCGAAGCCTCGTTGTCGGGGCTGATCGTCGTCTCCAGATGTGTAACACCCAGTGGGGCAGTGCGATCCATCAAGTCGGACAGCATGCGAGCAGCAATTGCCTTGCCGCGCTGGTCCTCGTCGACCGCGACTTGCCACACGAACAGGGTTTCCTGCGCGCTGGGACGGGTATAACCGGAAACGAATCCGACTACGCGGCCGTCTACCTCTGCGACGATGGACGTCGCGCTGAAATCCCTGCACCACAACAGGTATGCATAACTCGAATTGAGGTCGAGCACCTTCGAATCACGTGCGATCTCCCAGAGCCGGACTCCGTCATCGATCTGTGGGCTTCTGAACAACACCGCGTCCGGCGCGGTGGTCGGGATAGCTCTCGTATCAACAGGCTTCATCGGTCATCTGAACGTAACAATCATTGCTGTCGAAGTCATGCAGATGTCCGTTTCGGGCCGTGCGGAACCCGTTGCGCCCCAGGTGAGGACATGAATGTGATCGTGCTCACATTATGTAACTTTTGGTGTTGTCCGAGCGACTATTTCGGGCCAAAACTCTCTATTTGGGGCTCGCGAGCGCCAATGGGAGGACCGAATGCGCACCTGCCTGCCGAAGTGCGCGTGCGGCCATCGTGAAAGTCCAACCGGTGTCAGCGATTGCGTCGACAAGAAGTATCGGTCCCTGATGGATACTCATGTCCGGAACTTCCCAAACATCGACCAGTCCGGACACGCGATAGGCGGAGTTCGCTGCCGACACCGGAGGGTGGTCGGGTCGCAAGCGAAGGGTGCCCAGGTCGGTCAATCGCCCGACCTCGGCCAGCTTGGCAGCCAGGCTCGACACCAGCAATGGATGCGTCGTGGATTCGAGGGCCATGACACCGGTGGGGCGCTCGGCCCAATTCCAGGCGGCCAGAACGCTGATACACGCGCTGACCACCGCATCGGGTACCTCGGCGTCGGGTCCGTAGAAAAGCGCGCGGAGACGTTGGCCCCAGCCCAGGTCCGACATCCGTCCGAGAATGCGCCCGGTTTCCGGTCCCTCGGTGATCTTCCCGGACAGCTTGACGCCCAGCTTGCTCAGGCCGGTCGGCCACATCTTGCGCGGCTCCAGGTCGAATCCGGGGCGCTGCAAGCGCGCCCGAGTCTCGTCGAGGGCGGTGGTGTCGACAGTGGTGTCGTAGCGATTGCCGGTGCAGTTGTCACAGCGTCCACACTGTGAGTTCTCCGATGTCAGACCAGGATCGTCGAGTTGTTCACGCAGGAAGGTCATTCGGCACGTGGTGATGCTCTGGTACTCGACCATTGCAGCCTGCTCGGCCTGGCGAGCGTCGTCGAGTCGACCGTAGCGCTCGGCGTCGTACACCCAAGGTTCTCCGGTGCTGATCCAACCGCCCTTGACTCGTTTGACCGCGCCGTCGACGTCGAGAACTTTGAGGACCATTTCGAGACGGGTGCGATTGAGCTCCACCAGCGGTTCGAGTGCCGGTGTCGACGTGGCCTTTTCGGTGTCGAGGTGCTCGATGACGCTGCGGACCAGATGCTCGCGGGGGAAGGCGACCGAGGCGAAGTAGCTCCAGATCTGCTTGTCCTCGGCGCCCGGCAGCAGGATCACGTCTGCCCTGTCGGTGGAACGTCCGGCGCGGCCCACCTGCTGGTAGTACGAGATAGGTGACGACGGTGCGCCGAGGTGGACGACGAACCCGAGATCAGGCTTGTCGAAGCCCATCCCGAGGGCCGAGGTGGCCACCAGAGCCTTGACGCGATTGCCCAACAGGTCCTGCTCGAGGGATTCACGTTCGGTGGGATCGGTCTGGCCCGTGTAGGCGGCGACGGTATGACCGCGCTCGGAGAGCAGGCTTGCGAGGTCGCGAGCGGCCGAAACCGTCAGCGTGTAGATGATGCCCGATCCCGGCAGCGTCTCGAGCATGTCGGCGAGCCAGGCAGCGCGCGCCGTCGCCTCGGGAATGTGAACCACGGAAAGGTGAAGTGACTCGCGTTCGAGCCCGCCACGAAGTACGAGAGTTTCCTCGCCGCCGACGCCGAGTTGGGCGGACACGTCCTCGACGACGCGGTTGTTGGCCGTAGCCGTGGTCGCGAGGACGGGAATGCCCTCTCCGAGTTCGGCGATCAAAGTCCTGATACGCCGATAGTCGGGACGGAAGTCGTGTCCCCAGTCGGAAACGCAGTGAGCCTCGTCGACCACTACCAAGCCGGCATCAGCTGCCAGGGACGGGAGAACCTGATCGCGGAAGTCGGGGTTGTTGAGGCGCTCGGGGCTGACCAGCAGTACGTCGAGATCGTTGGCTGCAACGCGGGCGTGGATGTCGTCCCACTCCGTGACATTGCCCGAGTTGATGGTCGCGGCTCGCACCCCGGCACGCTCGGCAGAACTGACCTGGTTTCTCATCAGGGCCAACAAGGGCGAGACGATGACCGTGGGGCCATGACCTGTTGCCCGGAGCAGCTTCGCCGAGATGAAGTAGACCGCAGACTTGCCCCAGCCGGTCCGCTGGACGACGAGGGCACGCTTGCGTTGCACCACCAGCGCCTCGATGGCCGTCCACTGGTCCTCGCGTAGGCGGGCATCCGGCCCCGCGAGTTCACGGAGCAGTCGCTCGGCTTCGTCGCGCATGGCTGGGGCAGTGGCGGTGGTCATGGACCCCATGGTGCACGACCCTGCCGACACGTGCGGGCTTCAGGCCTTGGCAACAGGTTCCTGCAGCTCGGTGACCCAGCCGTCGACGTCCTCCGGGCACGCCAGCGTGACCTCCCGGCTGGGGCCGGCATTGCGGTATCCCGCTGCGTCGATCCACTGAGCCAAGGCTTGATAGGCGGGCAGGCAGTTGTCCATCGACCCCTTGTGCAGCAGCGAGGCCACCTGAGCTTCGGCCTGCAATTCGACGACCGCGAACTCGTAGTCGCCCTCGGGATCCGCATCGACCGGTAGCGCGGCATGCACGACGACGTTCTCGTCGTCACCGGCATCCTCGTAGTACGCGAGCGCAGGTCCGATCGTGGCGATACCGGCACGATCCAAACCGGTGCACAGGCGCTCGTACAGCCCGCGAACCACCGGACCGATCGACGACGGATCCATCGTCTTGGCGGTACCGGTCAACTCCGCGACCCGCAGCGCCGGAACGGACTTGATCACAACCTCGTATGCGGACATCTGTCCCTCACTTTCGATGATGCGTAGGCGCGCCTGTACATGCGCCAGTCGCGCGGTGTCTTCCTGGATTCGGGTCTCGAGTTCTGCTCGGCGAAGCGTGAGCATCCCGCGGATTTCGTCGACGGTGACTGCCGACTCCACCACCTGCTGGACCTGGGCCAGGGTCAGGCCCAACTCCTTGAGTGCGACGATGCGGTTGAGCAGCGCCAACTGGCCCGCGGTGTACGAGCGGTACCCGGTGGATGCGTCGACCCTCGCGGGCGCGAGCAGGCCGATGGCGTCGTAGTGGCGGAGCATGCGCACGGACACGCGACCTGCTCTCGCGAAGTCTCCGATGCTCAACATGGCTACTTGCCCCGTTTCTCCCTCACGAACCCGACACCTACAGGTTTACGACCTCACACGGTGTCAGAGTCAAGCCTGACGCTTCAGCACTTTCTCGATCGCAGCGCGAGTGGGTGACGACACCGACGCGCCGCGGACCGTCGTCGCCAGACTTCCCGCCGTGGCAGCGAACTGCAGGGCGCGGTCCTGGCCCTGTACCCACTCCACGGCGAAGGCGCCGGTGAAAGCATCGCCTGCGCCAGTTGTATCCACGGGTGTCACGGCCGGGGAGTCGGCGTGGATTGTCTCCTCGCCCGACCGGAGATCCGCGCCGCCGGCCCCGAGCGTCGTGACGAGGTATCGGACGCGACCGGTGACCGCGGCCAACTGCTCCGACTCGGTCTGGTTGACGATCAAGATGTCGACTGCATCGATCAGTGGATCCGGAAGTTCTTGCACAGGAGACGGATTGAGGATGACCGTCGTCCCGTTAGCATGTGCGTGCCCGGCTGCTGCTGTGACTGTCTCGACCGGGATTTCGAGTTGGCACAATAGAACGTCGGCGTGTGCGATCGCGTCGAGGTCTGCTTCTGACAACGAGGTGACCGAGGAATTGGCGCCCGGGACTACGATGATGTTGTTCTCCGCGTCCTCGCTCACGGTGATGGCGGCAACGCCACTCGGGCCGTCGACACTACGAAGCAACGCGGTGTCGACCCCGGCGTCTTGCAGGGTCTCGCGCAATTGGGTACCGAAACCGTCGTCGCCGACCGCGCCGACGAACGACACGTCCCCACCGGCCTTCGCGGCGGCGATGGCCTGGTTACTGCCCTTGCCTCCCGCCGCGGTGGCAAAGGCAGTGCCGAGCAGCGTTTCTCCCGGAGCGGGGAATCTGGCCACCGACGTGGTCAGATCAATGTTGATACTGCCGACGACGACGATTCGAGGCGTGCTCATACCTCGAGGTTATCGGCCTTCATTCTCTTTCGACGAACCTTGCGGATGATCCGACGTGCTTCCTCGTCGGTGGCGACGGAGGGCGGAGAGCCGTCCAGTGGCTTCCGTGCGGTCTCGGGGATCATCAGGACTGCGATACCACCGATCACCGCGGCGATCATCATGTACATCGGTGCGACCAGATTGCTGCCCGTTGCACTTTCGAGAGCTGTCAGCACCAGGGGAGTGGTTCCACCGAAGATCGACACCGCGAGGTTGTATCCGATTGCCAAGCCGCCGTACCTGATTCCGGTCGGAAAGAGCGCGGGAAGCACGGACGGGAACACCCCGACGAACAGCAGGAGCAAGCCGCCGAGAATTGCGAGTCCCAGGAAGACCGTCACGTAGTTGCCGATGCCGATCAGAAGGTAGGCAGGCAGGGACAGGACGAAGAATCCGATGAAACCGCTGAGCAGCAAGGGTTTACGCCCGACGCGGTCCGAGAACTTTCCGACGTAGCTGATTCCCATCATCATCACGATCATGACGATGATCATCAGAACGAGTCCGTGGGATTCGTCGTAACCCAACGTGTTGGTCAGATACGTCGGCATGTAGCTGAGCAGGCCGTAGTGAGCGATGTTGTACGTGGCCACCAGGACGATGCACAGAACAAGCGGACGCCAGTTGTCGACGAGAGTTTCGCGTAGTTTCTTGCCTGTGGATTCATCTGCGAGGGAGCGCTCTTCGGCCTGCTCCATCATCTGGAATGCGGGAGTTTCCTCCAAACGCAGACGGAGGTACAGGCCGATGAGACCCAGCGGTCCGGCAATGAGGAAGGGGATGCGCCAGCCCCACTGGAGGAGGTCCTCGGCGCTGACGACGGTCTGGATGATCGTCACGATGCCCGCTGCCGCCACATATCCTGCCAGAGTCCCGAATTCGAGGAAGCTGGCGAAGAAACCGCGCCGCTTGTCCGGCGCGTATTCGGCAACGAACGTACTGGCCCCGCCGTATTCGCCGCCCGTGGAAAAGCCCTGCAACAGGCGTAGGAGTACCAGCAGGATCGGGGCGGCGATACCGATGGATTCGTAGCTCGGGATGAGGCCGATGGCGAAGGTACTGCCGGCCATCAGAATGATGGTGGTGGCCAGGACCTTCTTGCGTCCGATGCGGTCACCGAGTGGACCGAAGAACAATCCGCCGAGAGGGCGGACGATGAAGGCAGCCGCAAAAATTGCAAACGTCGAGAGGAGTTGAGCACTGCCGCTCGCGTCCGGGAAGAACACTTTTCCGATAGTGGTAGCTAGATATGCGTAAACGCCGAAATCGAACCACTCCATGGCATTTCCGAGCATCGTTGCCTTGACAGCGCGCTTGACGGACGCATTGTCGGTGACGCAGACATCGGGTGATTCGGCCACTTCGAGAGCGCTGATCGAGTTCTCTGGTGTAGTCATGACATGCGCTCCCCAGCGCAATCATCGAACCGAGCGGGGCACGTACCTGATGCACGCATCTTTTCGTTGCCCACTCGCCGATGAGCCGGTCGGGAAATCGAGCGTCCGCGTGCCCTGTGGCTCGTTGCGACCCCCGTCGCACGGCTCTGGCCCGCGGCAGTGTCCGGAGCCCACAGGGCTCCGGACTACCGGCAAGTAAGACGCTTACGCTATCAAAGTTGGGCGCGGGAGCCGATTTTCGGGCTAGAAGGCGCGGGCGTACTGCGACGGGATATGTGGTCCGACCTCGGCGTTCAGTTCCCGTGCCGCCCGGCGCGCCCAGTACGGATCACGCAACAGTTCGCGGCCGAGGAGCACCGCCACTGCGCTTCCGTCCTCGACGATCTTCTCGGCCTGTTCGGGTTCGGTGATGAGGCCGACGGCGGCGGCCGGTAACAGGCTCTCGTTCTGCAGGCGACGGGCGAACGGAACCTGGTATCCCGGTTCCACCGGAATCTGTGCCGCCGGTGAATTGCCGCCGGTGGAGACGTCGACGAGATCGACCCCGTAATCGGAGAGGATGTTGGCCAGGGCAACGGTCTGATCCGCGGTCCAGCTGTCGACCTTGAGCCCACGCTCTTCCGTCAGCCAATCGGTCGCCGAGACCCGGACGAAGAGCGGTAGCTCGGCCGGCCACACCTCGCGGACTGCTGTCAGGATTTCGAGGAGCAATCGAATGCGGTTCTCGAAGCTGCCTCCGTAGCGGTCCGTTCGCTTGTTGCTCTCGGGGGAGAGGAACTGATGGATCAGGTATCCGTGGGCCGCGTGAATTTCCACGACCTTGAATTCGGCCTTCAATGCGCGGGTAGCCGCCGCTGCGAAGTCCGCGACGACCTTCTCGATGCCCTCCGTGGTGAGCTCGACCGGATCGGCAAGGTGACCGAACGGAACCGCGCTCGGGGCAACCGTCTGCCACGAGAGTCGGTCGTCGGCGGGCAGGCTCTTGCCGCCGCGCCACGGAACCTGCGTCGACGCTTTTCGTCCGGCGTGCGCCAACTGGATTCCGGGCACTGCGCCGAAGTACGCGAGTTGCGCATTGATCTCGGCGAAGGCTTGCGCCTGCGTGTCGTTCCAGATCCCCAGATCAGCTGCCGATATCCGGCCTTCGGGACTGACGGCCGTCGCCTCGGTGAGAATCAGGCCGGTGCCGCCGATTGCACGGCTCACCAGATGCGTGCGATGCCACTCGTTGGGCACTCCGACCTGGTCGCCGATGACGTCGGCCGAGTACTGGCACATCGGTGCCATCCAGACGCGGTTCGGGATGGTGACGCCACGCAGGGTCAAAGGCTCGAACAACACACTCACGGATGGCTCCTGACTCGAAGAAGAAGGTCGGTGGGTGCAACAGCGCCGCGCATCGGAATTGTTCCCCAGCGGTCCGCCGAAATGTTCGCAGGCGGTCCGCCGAAATGTTCGCAGGCGGTCCGCCGGAATGGTCCCGGGTGGTCACAGCCTCGTTCCGCCGAGCAGGCCGCGGAGGTGGGTGGTTAATGTGTATTCATGACCGCTGTGACTTCCAACGCAGAAACCGTCGACTCGAACGCGTCCGACACCAAGTCCGTCGTGCACGACGCCGCACGCCGAGCCCGTAAGGCTTCGCGTGTCCTGGCTTTGCTGACCACGGCGCAGAAGGATGCTGCGCTCCACGCCGCAGCCGACGCGGTACTCGCGGCAAGCGATCGGATTCTCGCGGCCAACACTCTCGATATCGACACCGCGAAGGCGGGCGGCACCGAGGAATCGCTGCTCGACCGTCTTCGTCTGACCGCTGACCGGATCGAGGGCATCGCGTCAGGTCTGCGCCAGGTTGCCGGACTACCTGATCCGATCGGCGAAGTTCTTCGCGGCTCCACTCTGCCGAACGGTTTGGAACTACGGCAGCAGCGCGTTCCGCTCGGTGTCGTCGGCATGGTGTACGAGGCTCGTCCCAACGTGACCGTCGATGCCTTCGGGCTCACCCTCAAATCGGGAAATGCTGCGCTGCTTCGTGGTTCGTCCTCGGCAGTCAAGTCCAACGAAGCGTTGGTAGCGGCCCTGCGTGCGTCGCTGGTTGCTCAGGGACTGCCCGAGGACTCCGTTCAACTTCTGCCAAGTGCGGATCGCTCCACGGTCACTCATTTGATTCAGGCCCGTGGCCTCGTCGACGTCGTCATCCCACGAGGCGGCGCCGGCCTGATCAGCGCCGTAGTTCGCGATGCCACCGTTCCCACCATCGAGACCGGTGTCGGTAACTGCCACGTCTACGTTCACTCGGCCGCCGATCTGCTCATGGCCGAGAAGATTCTTCTCAACTCCAAGACCCGTCGGCCCAGCGTGTGCAACACCGCGGAGACTGTGTTGGTCGACGCCGCCATCGCCGAGACGGCCGTGCCGAAGTTGCTTCAAGCGCTTCAGATGCACGACGTCGTCGTGCACGGCGATCTGCCTGGACTCGTCCCGGCCACCGAGGACGACTGGTCGAAGGAGTACCTCACGCTCGACGTCGCGCTCAAGGTCGTCGAGAACCTGGACGCTGCGGTCGAGCACATCGACCAGTACGGGACCGGCCACACCGAAGCCATCGTGACTTCCGATCTCTCGGCTGCCCGTGAGTTCACCGCTCGCGTCGACGCCGCGGCAGTGATGGTCAATGCGTCGACTGCCTTCACCGACGGTGAGCAGTTCGGATTCGGCGCCGAGATCGGCATCTCCACCCAGAAACTGCACGCGCGTGGCCCCATGGGGCTACCGGAACTGACGTCCACCAAGTGGATCGTCTGGGGCGACGGGCACACCCGACCCGCCTGAAAAGTTCACCAGACTTGCCCCACCCTTTTTAGGAGTTAACCGTGGACCGAGCTCTTCCCGATACAACACCGTTCTTCTCGAGCGTCGACGACGTGATCGAGCGTTTGGCCGAGACGGGTTACCTGTCCGACAAGGGCACTGCAACGGCAGTGTTCCTTGCCGACCGACTGGGCAAGCCCCTGCTCATCGAGGGACCGGCCGGTGTCGGAAAGACGGAACTCGCCCGCGCAGTCGCCCAGACCACGGGCGCAGAACTGGTGCGTCTGCAGTGCTACGAGGGCGTCGACGAGGCTCGTGCGCTGTACGAGTGGAATCACGCGAAGCAGATTCTTCGGATTCAGTCGGGCGGGGCGAGCGGAGCGAGGGGTGATGTCGCGGTCGACCACAGCTGGGACTCGACGAAGGCGGATGTCTTCTCGGAGGAGTTCCTGCTCGCACGTCCACTGCTCAAGGCCATTCGCCGCGAGGACCCGACGGTGCTGTTGATCGACGAGACGGACAAGGCAGACGTCGAGATTGAAGGTCTGCTCCTCGAAGTGCTCAGCGACTTCGCGGTCACGATCCCCGAGCTCGGAACGATCACCGCCACCCGCAAGCCGTTCACGGTGCTGACGTCCAACGCCACGCGCGAACTCTCGGAGGCTCTGAAGCGTCGTTGCCTCTTCCTGCATCTCGATTTCCCGGACGCCGACCTCGAGCGTCGCATCCTCGCAAGCCGGGTGCCGGAGCTTCCTGAAGCGATTGCCGAGCAGCTGGTCAACACCATTCGTGTTCTTCGCGGAATGCAGCTCAAGAAGGTTCCGTCGGTGTCCGAAACCATCGACTGGGGACGCACCCTTCTCGCTCTGGGCATGGACACGCTCGACGACGACGCCGTACGCGCCACGCTCGGCGTGATCCTCAAGCACCAGTCGGACCAGGTGCGCGCCGCCGCTGAACTTCGGCTGAACTGAGGTCTGACATGGCTCCCGCAGGATCGACGTCGCCGCTCTCGCCCGGCGGCCTGGCAGCGCCGCACGGGATTCCCGGTCACCTCGTCGATTTTGTCGAGGCTCTGCGACGACGCGGAATCATGGTCGGCCCGTCCGAGACCGTCGACGCCGGTCAGGTCATGTCGGTTCTCGACCTGCTCGATCGTGAAGCGCTTCGTGAAGGGCTGGCATGCTCGCTCCTGCGCCGACCTACCCACCGGGCGACGTTCGACGCCGTCTTCGACCTGTGGTTCCCCAAGGCGATCGGTGACCGTGCGGTAGGCGACGTCGACGTCACACTGCCGCGCAAGCCAGACGGCTCGATCGACCTACAGGCATTGCGTGAGCTGATCGCCGAACTGCTGACAGACGGCAGCGACGAGGCGATGGAGATGACCGAACTCCTGACCGCCGCGATGGTCGAGGAACTCGGGCAGTACCAGTCGAGTAACGGCCCGTCGTTCTCCGCCTATCAGGCGCTGCGCGACGTCGCCCCGGAGACGTTGCTCAACAAGATCCTGCAAGGTCTACTCGGCAACCAGGAAGGCGCGGGGTCCGAGGGCAAGGACAATTCCGACTATCAGTCCGAGGTCGCCAAGCGCACGGCAGCGCAGCGCATCGCGGACTTCCGCAAGATGGTCGAGAAGGAAACGCGTCGACGCACCGCCGAGAATTTGGGTAAGGAACGCGTCGCCACGTACGGCGTTCCGAAACTCGCCGAGGAAGTCGACTTCCTGCGGGCCTCCGACGCCGAACTCACCACACTGAAGAAGAACGTCGCACCACTCGCTCGTCTGTTGGCCAGCCGTCTCGCGGTGCGTCGTAGCCGCTCCCGCTCGGGTTCGATCGACCTGCGTCGCACGTTGCGCAAGTCCATGTCGACGGGCGGAGTGCCGATCGATCTGGTGCAGCGCAAGCCGAAGCGAGCGCGGCCGGAACTTGTGGTGATGTGTGACGTGTCGGGTTCGGTAGCGGGGTTCAGCCATTTCACCCTGCTCCTCGTCAACGCGTTGCGCGAGCAGTTCTCACGAGTGAGGGTGTTCGCGTTCATCGACACGACCGACGAGGTCACGCGGTTCTTCGACTCGAACGCAGACCTCGGGTCCGCGATGTCACGGATGGTGCGTGAAGCCGAACTGATCACCTACGACGGCCACTCCGACTACGGGCACGCCTTCGGGGTCTTCCAGGAGAAGTTCGCGCAGTCGATCACCAGTCGCACGTCGCTGCTGGTACTCGGCGACGGTCGCAACAACTACCGCGATCCCAACCTCCAGTCGCTGTCGCAGATGGTTGCGGTTGCCAAGCACGCACACTGGCTCAACCCTGAGCCGAAGGGGCAATGGGGAACGGGTGACTCCGCGGCGAAGGTGTACAACGAGGTCATCAGCATGCACGAGTGCCGCTCGGCCCAGCAGCTTGCCGACGTCGTGTCCCGTCTGCTGCCGGTCTGACCCGTAAGCTCGACACTCGTGCAGAAGGGACTATCGGTGGAACGTGCTCGACGCCTCGGAGTGATGGGTGGCACCTTCGACCCCATTCACCATGGCCACCTCGTTGCGGCCAGTGAGGTCGCCGACCGGTTCGGACTCGACGAAGTGATCTTCGTCCCCACCGGGCGGCCCTGGCAGAAGCAGGGGAAGGGCGTCAGTCCTGCCGAGGACCGGTACCTCATGACGGTCATCGCCACCGCCTCCAACCCGCGGTTTTCCGTCTCTCGGGTCGACGTCGACCGTGAAAAAGTGACGTACACCGTGGACACACTGCGAGACCTCCGGGCCTACCATCCCGACGCCGAACTCTTCTTCATCACCGGTGCCGATGCGCTGGCCAGCATCCTTTCCTGGCAAGATTGGGAAGAGTTGTTCGCATTGGCGAAGTTCGTCGGGGTATCGCGACCGGGTTTCGATCTCAATGCAGAGCACCTGGCCGGTCACCTCGACACCATGCCCGCCGACGCGGTCACGTTGATAGAGATTCCGGCACTTGCCATTTCGTCGACCGAATGTCGTCGTCGGGCAAGTGAAGACCGCCCTGTCTGGTACCTGGTGCCGGATGGAGTGGTGCAGTACATCTCGAAGCGGAACCTGTATCGACCTGTCGACGCGGAGCGCCGCGACGGAGCTACAACGATGTCGGAGCCCGCACCGGGGAAGTCGGAAGCCGTCCCGGGCGCCGAATCGAGCTAGCCGAGAACAACAAGTACTTTCTGAAGACGAAACTGGAGAACATCGAGTGAGTGCAAACACCGAAGCCATCGACATGGCACGCATCGCGGCCTTGGCAGCCGACGAGAAGCTGGCCACCGAAGTGGTGGTGCTCGATGTGTCCGAACAGTTGGTCATCACGGACTGCTTCGTGATCGCATCTGCGACCAACGAGCGTCAGGTCAACTCGATTGTCGAGAACATCGAAGACCGCCTCCGCGAAGCGGGACACAAGCCGGTCCGCCGTGAAGGCACCCGCGAGGGCCGCTGGGCACTGCTCGACTACGCCGACATCGTCGTCCACGTCCAGCATGACGAGGAGCGCAACTTCTACGCTCTCGATCGTCTGTGGAAGGACTGCCCGACGGTCGAGGTCGAAGGCCTCGGACAGAACCGTCCCGGCCCCGCCGATGCCAACACGGTGTTCGAGACCGACACGGTTTCCGAGCCGGACGCGCAGGATCCCTCGCTGTGACTTCGTCGGCGCCCAGTGCGGCGTCGAACCCTGTCCGCCGGCTCATCCTGCTGCGTCACGGACAGACCGAATACAACGCCGACTCTCGGATGCAGGGGCAACTCGACACCGACCTGTCGGAGTTGGGACGCACGCAGGCCAAGAGTGCAGGTCCGGTGATCGCCGATCGCAGACCGTTGACGATCGTGTCCTCGGATCTGCGGCGCGCGTATTTCACGGCAGTCGCTGTCGGTGACGCCGCCGGACTTCCGGTCCTCACCGACACGCGTCTGCGTGAGACACACCTGGGTGAATGGCAAGGCCTGACTCATCATGACGTCGACGAGCGCACTCCCGGTGTGCGATCTGCCTGGCGAGCGGATGCCACGTTGGCGCCGCCCGGCGGCGAAAGCCGAATCGACGTCGCGAATCGTAGCCTCCCCGTAGTTCACGAATTGCTCGACACGCACCCGGACTGGGCCGAGCGGCCCGTAGTTCTGGTGGCGCACGGAGGCTTGATCGCGGCACTGACAGCGGCATTGCTCGACCTACCCGTCGATCGCTGGGCCGTCCTCGGCGGATTGGGAAACACCAGTTGGGTGCAACTCAGCGGACACGGCGACGTCAAGTCGATCGAGTGGCGACTCGACGTATGGAATGCTTCTGCGAGTGTCGCAAATGACGTCCTCTGAAAGTGCCGACGGGCAGCGCCCCGTCCTCCTCGTGCTCGCGGATTCGCTGTCGTATTTCGGCCCCAAGGGCGGCCTCGCGGCAGATCATCCACGCATCTGGCCCAACATCGTGGCCGACGAACTCGGCTGGGACGTCGAGTTGGTCGCCCGTATCGGCTGGACGTGCCGCGACGCGTGGTGGGCACTGACTCAGGATCCTCGTGTATGGGCGGCGGTGCCGCGGGCCGGCGCCGTCGTGTTCGCAGTCGGCGGTATGGACTCGCTACCGTCCCCATTGCCTACCGCGCTCCGCGAGACCATCCGCTACGTTCGACCACCCGCGCTTCGACGCGTGGTGCGCGAGGGTTATCAGTGGCTGCAGCCGCGGCTTGCACCTCTGGGCCGCCCGGTCGCACTTCCGCCCAAGCTGAGCGTCGAGTATTTGGAAAGCTCGCGAAATGCGTTGGAGTACATGCGGCCGGAACTGCCGATGATCGCGACCCTGCCGTCGGTGCACCGCAGCGATGCCTACGCGAGCGTGCACGCCGGACGACCTGCCGCGGTGTCCGCGATCACCGAGTGGGCTACGGAGAAAGACGTTCCCGTAGTCGATCTCGCGGATGCAGTGCGTGACAACGTCTTTTCCGAGAACGGCAACCCCGACGGTATTCACTGGGGTTGGGACGGTCATGTCGGTGTAGCCCGCGCGATGATCGCTGCGATTCGCGGGGTGGAGTCGAAGAAAGTGGTTTCGCCGCAACTGGTATCACCGCCGAGCGAAGTCGGTTAGCAGAATGCCGGTCGTCGTCGTCACGGATTCCTCCGCCTGCATCCCGCAGGAGTCGGCCGACGCATGTGGGATTCAGGTGGTTCCGCTCCATGTGCTCCGTGACGGCTGCGACTTGCGTGAGGGTGTCGACGCAATGCCGAGCGACCTGTCAGGAGTGACAACGGCCGGAGCGTCGCCCGCCGAGTTGTCCGAAGCGTATGCACGCGCCCTGGACATGAGCGACGGTGACGGCGTTCTCGCCGTGCACATTTCACGGCAACTCTCGGGAACGTGGGAAGCCGGACGAGTCGCAGCCCAGGAGTTCGGAGGAGCCGTCCGGATCGTCGATTCGCAGTCGGCCGGAATGGGTTTGGGCTATCCCGCTCTCGAAGCTGCGCGCTTGGCCGAGAAGGGCGCGTCACTCGAAGAGGCGTACGGCCGGGCGGTCGACGTAGCGAGCCGTGGGCGCTGCTACATCGTCGTCGACAAACTTGATCAATTGCGTCGGGGCGGACGAATCGGAACCGCAGCCGCGTTGTTGGGTACTGCGTTGGCGATGAAGCCGATCCTGCATCTGGTGGACGGCAAGCTCGTGCTCGGTGAAAAAACACGTACGACTACCAAAGCGCTTGCACGCTTGGTGGATTCGGCAGTCGAGCGCGCCGGTCTCGGCCGCGTGGCGATAGCCGTGCATCACATGCGAGCGCGAGAGCGTGCCGACGCGATAGCGGAACAGTTGGCCGAGCGCATTCCCGATGTGGCGGAATCCGTGGTCACCGACTTCAGTGCGGTTATCGGAGCGCACGTCGGTGTCGGCGCGATCGGTGTTGTCGTGTGTCCGCTGCCGGAGATCGACACGAGCGCCTGATCGTTTCTCCACAATCCGCGAGTTCTCCACAGGCTGAAATTGTTCGTCTTCGGCGGCGTGGTCTCTCGTTAGCGTCCTGTCATGAGGATCAGCGAGGAGCGCGAGCGGGCGCGTGATCGCCTCGCGGCGATGGACGGGAACTACCGGCAGCGACAGGCCGTCGACGACTTCGAGGATTCAGCGTCTTTCGAGAGGTCCCCGCAGCCATTCGAGAGGTCCCCCGAGTGGCTTCAGGACTTCGACGAAGACGAATACGAGGCTCAACCCGACGCGTCACGGTTCGATCGGCTGCCCGAGCGCTGGCGCGGTACACGTTGGCGCCCGAGCCGATCGGCGACCTGGGTGTTGGCGATCGTTGCAGCCCTGGCCACGGCAATCGGCTTGTTCACCGTGTGGTGGGATTCTCCGAGTTTGCAGGCGGTCCCACCGTTGCCCTCGCCCCAGAATGTCACGGAGCAGAATGTCACGGCGCAGAATGTCACGGCCGACGATGGTGAATCAGCCAGTCCCGTACCGACCGGCGTCGTAGCGGAGCAGCCGCCTGAGGCTTTGGTGGTCAGTGTCGTCGGACTCGTGCGCACGCCTGGGCTTGTCAACCTTCATTCGGGCTCGCGCATCGCCGACGCGCTCGCTGCGGCAGGTGGAGTGCTCGAGGGCGCCGAGACGGTGGGCCTGAACCTGGCTCAGAAGCTTGCCGATGGTGATCAGATCGTGGTGGGGGCCGCCGATCAGTCCGGTGGTGTTTCAGCGAGTTCGAGTACCACTGCGGGAGGGACCAGCCCCGCCGATGCAGGGGAGTCCGGCGGGGCTGGGTTGGTGAACCTCAATACCGCTACCGAGTCCGAACTGGACGACCTTCCCGGGGTAGGGCCGGTAACGGCTGCGGCGATCATCTCCTGGCGAACTTCCAACGGAAAATTCACGGACATAGAACAATTGGGGGAAGTCGACGGGATCGGCCCGGCAAGGTTGGCCAAACTGCGAGTGCTGGTGTCGGTGTGAACGAACCGGAAGCCTCGCCGGTCCTCGACGCTCGACTGCTACCGTCGGCCGTCGCAGTGTGGGGGAGCAGTGCGGTGGGGATCCTGTTCGGCGCGGTCGCCGCGTGGGTACTGGCGGTGGCATGCGCTATTCCAGCGGCAATCCTCACTTACGCGGTTGTGCGCCGGACATCAGCGGTGTGGGTACGAATCATGTTGGTTGCATTGCTGTTCGGTGCCGGATGCAGTGTCGTCAGCGGGTGGCGGGCGTCCGAGGTCGAGGGGCACCCACTGACCCGGGCTGCCCTCGAGGGAGCGTGGGTGAGTGTCGAAGTGGAACCCGCGGAGGATCCGCACGCGGTCTCCGGCGCGGCGGGTCAAGGTCAGGTTTTCTTCAGGGCAACCGTCAATTCGGTGACTACCCAGAATCGCAGGTACTCCGGAGGCGGCCTGGTCACGATCCGGGCGCCCAGTTCGTCGTGGCTCGAAGTTGTTCCAGGGCAGAGCCTCACGGTTCGCGGCCGGGCGAGTCAGCCATGGCGTAGCGATTCCACACTCGCGGTGATCACGTCCGAAGGCCCTCCCGTCGCAGTTGGAGAAGTGCCCTGGTATCAGCGATGGGCGAGTGTGGTGCGTACTCGTTTCGCCGCTGCGTGCTCGGCTGCGCTCCCGCCGGATCAGGCAGGTCTGCTGCCTGGCCTCGTCGTCGGAGACACATCGGCGTTGTCGCCGGTGGTGAAGGACAACTTCACCGTTGCCGGGCTTTCCCATCTCACCGCGGTGTCCGGCGCCAATATCAGCATTCTGCTCGGGGCGGTTCTGCTGCTGGTCAGAGCCGCGGCGCTCAGTCCGCGCGTCGGCGCTGCTTTGGCGCTGGTAGCCCTCGTTGCGTTTGTTGTCGTCGCGAGGCCGTCGCCGAGTGTTCTGCGCGCCTCGGTGATGGGCCTGATCGGCCTGCTCAGTCTGGTGACCGGTCGACGCAAACAGGCACTGCCTGCTCTTGCCGCAGCCGTCATCGTTCTGGTTGTCGTGATGCCCGAACTTGCCGTCGACTGGGGGTTTGCGCTGTCGACCACGGCCACGGGCGCGTTGGTGATCATTGCTCCGGTGTGGGTGGACGTGCTTCGTCGAAGAGGTTGGCCCCGTTGGTTTTCGGAGATGACAGCTGTCTCGAGTGCTGCGTTTGTCGTGTCTGCGCCACTGGTGGGCGCCATGGCGGGAACCTTCAGTGTGGTTACGATTGCCGCGAACATGGCCGTGGCGCCTGTGATCGGAATCATCACGGTGTTCGGTGCGGTGATTGCCTTGTGTGCGCTGATCTGTCCACCGATCGCGGTGTTCATCACGCCACTGGTCCGGCCGCCGATGGGGTGGCTGCTGTACGTGTCCGAGCGGGCGGCGGCGCTTCCCGGAGCGTCGGTGGTGGTGCCGTCAGGGCTCATCGGTGCTCTGATCGTCGTGGGCGTCTTACTGGCCGCGGCCCTGACGCTGTGGAATCGGATCTCGAGATGGGTGGTCGGCGTCCTCGTTCTGGGAGTTGTTCTAGCCCTCGTCTTTCAGCACGTGTTCGGCGGTGGTCGTATTGCTCCGGGGTGGGTACTGGTGATGTGCGACGTCGGTCAAGGGGACGGTCTTGTGCTCTCGACTGGAGACGGCAGGGTGATCGTCATCGATGTCGGTCCTGATCCCACGTCGATGGATCGTTGCCTGAACATGTTGGACGTCAACGACATCGCGTTGCTGATGATCAGTCATTTTCACGCCGATCACATCGGTGGATTGGAAGCAGTTCTGGGTGGGCGTTCGGTCGCTGCGATCGGAGTCGGGTCGATGTTGTTGCCGGAGTCAGGTTTTCGGGCGGTAAAGGATGCCGCCGAGTCGCACGGCGTTCCGGTTGTCTCGTTGCGGGCAGGTATGGAGTTGACGTTGGGATCGGTGAACATGGAGGTTCTCGGACCGTTGCTTCCGACTCCCCGCGATACGGGGGACGGCGCGGACGCCGCCAACGATCAGTCGCTGGTGGTGATGGCGCACACGGGCGCGGGTCGCATTCTGTTGACGGGCGACGCCGAAGTTGCGGGGGAGGAGGCCATCCTCCGATCGGGAACGGACGTGAAGGCCGATGTGTTGAAGCTGCCCCATCACGGTTCTCGGACCACGTCGTCGGCTTTTCTGGAAGCGGTGCGTCCGAGGTTGACGATGATCAGCGTCGGCGACGGCAACAGTTTCGGGCACCCGAATGGGGAGGTTCTCGACGAACTGGATTCGTTGGGCGGGGCGGTGGTTCGGACCGACGCCGACGGCACCGTCGCTGTGTACGGCGGGGGCGGCGGGTCTGTGTCGATCGTGTCGGTTCCTCGTGGGACCATCTTCGGGTGAGTAATCCGTCTGGAGTCGATCCGCTGCATCTTGTTCTCGGGGACGACGAATTCCTGATCGACCGCACGGTATCGCAGCTCATCAGAGCCGTCCGCGGTGACCGCGGCCAGGGTATTTCGGATCTCCCGGTGACCAAGATGCGTGCCGGAGACACCAATGCTCCCGAGTTGGCCGAGTTGCTCAGCCCCTCTCTTTTTGCCGAAGACCGTGTGATCGTCCTGGAATGGGCCGCAGAAGCAGGCAAAGATGCCGTAGCTCTTGTTCTCGAGGCGGCGCGTGAGCCGGCAGAAGGCGTCGTTCTGATCGTCGTGCACTCGGGCGGCGGTCGCGCGAAGGCGTTGGCGCCGGCTCTCGAGAAGCTCGGCGCGACGGTTCACAACTGCGGAAAACTGAACAAGAGTCAGCTTGTCGACTTCGTCCGGGGTGAGTTTCGGACCGCCGACGTCAGGGTTGCGCCCGATGCGATCGCCGCGATGATCGAAAGCGTCGGCTCCAACCTTCGCGAACTTGCGTCGGCCTGCTCGCAATTGGCGGCAGATACCGGCGGCAAGATCGACGTGGATGCAGTCCACAAGTACTACTCGGGCAAGGCCGAGGTTTCCGGATTCGATGTGGCCGACAAAGTTATCGTCGGCGATACCCGGGGTGCGCTCGAGGCTCTGCGATGGGCTGACCAGATCGGAACTGCGCACGTTCTGCTCGCTGACGCCCTCGCCGATGCAGTCCACACCATCGCGAAGGTCGGCCCGTTTGCACGGGGCGGTGACCCGTTCCGGTTGGCGTCGGATCTCGGGATGCCGCCGTGGAAGGTCACGAAGGCGATCAAGGAAGTCGGCGGTTGGGATCCCACGTCGATCGGCGCTGCGATGCAGATCGTCGCCGCTCTCAATGCCGACGTGAAGGGCGCCGCAGTCGACTCGTCCTTCGCTCTGGAGATGGCAGTGCGGAAAGTGTGCGCGTTGCGGAAGAACTGAGGACAACATGGCCGATCGCGCGGCCGGCCAGAAGTAGTCCGACGACAGTGGCGGCCGTGGCCTCGGCCACCCGGTAGTCGAGGCGTTTCACGCAGGCTTGCTCCAACTGGGTGTGCGGAATGGCCTGAGGCCGTGTCGTTGGTTCACCAGTCCTGATGTCGGTCACTCGTAGGGAGTCGTTCGGCGCCGGATTCATCACACTGCCGCAGACAATTGTTTCTTGGCCGATGCTGTCTACCGGCACCTTCACGGTGGTGAGAAGCGCTCGTCCAGTGGCGAGAAACGCCAGAATCGCAACGAGTGAACACATCACGCCGAAGAAGATCCAGAATTCGCCCCGTTGCCTGCGCCTCCACGATCCGTAGCTTGCTGCGACTCCGACGACTGCAACCGTCAATGATTCCCACCAACGAGGGATCCCCAGGGCTGCCAATACGCCGAAAGCGACGACCGCCCAGAAGACAGTCGTGAACAACCAGCTACGAGGGCGTTTCCCGTTGACCGCCATCATCAGATGGTCGCAGCCCGATCCACATATTCCGTGCAAGACATGGATGGCGGGTTTTTGCTCTGATCCGATTGAGTACGCAAAATAGCCGCCTGGTCTTTCGACCTGGCGGCTATCGAGACGAACCAGTATGACGGCGAACCGTCACAGTGGAAACGTCAGAGCTTGTTGGCAGCCTGCGAGAGTGCAGACTTCTTGTTGGCAGCCTGGTTGGCGTGAATGACGCCCTTGCTGGCTGCCTTGTCGAGCTTGCGGCTGGTGGAGACGAGGAGCTCGTTGGCCTTGTCCTTGTCACCGGCTGCCGCAGCCTCGCGGAATGAACGGATCGCGGTACGCAGCGAGGACTTCACCGACTGGTTACGGAGTCGGGCCGCCTCGTTGGTACGGATTCGCTTCACCTGGGACTTGATGTTGGCCACGCGTAAAATCCTTGTCGTCTTTAGCTGGTTACGGTCGAGAAAGCTGTGGGCGCACTGATGCACCGACTGGCAAGATTACCAGCCGAGGGCCCAAGAACCCAAACCGTCGCACGTTGCGTCTGTCGAGAAGAGTACACCGAGCGCCCGATTTCTCGCCGCGCTGCCGAATAGCCCCACTTGTAGCAGCATGTTGCCCTATGACGCCGCCGCCTTCGAAAAGTTCGAGTAAAACAGGTTCGACCACCACCCGAGCGCGTCCAGCCGCAGTGTTCGACGGATATTCAGACATCGGTCGCTACGAGTTGGCTTTCGACGAGATGTTCGAGCCCGACGGCTCGGTGCGTGCCCCGTACAAGGGTGTGTACAAAGCCCTGGCGCCGACGAGCAGCGCCGACCTTGCCGCGCGTGCCGACGCACTCGGACGTGCATTCATCGACCAGGGCGTGACGTTCTCGCTGTCCGGGCAGGAGCGACCGTTTCCGTTGGATCTGGTGCCGCGCGTCATCGCCGCGCAGGAGTGGTCGCGGCTGGAAAAGGGCATCAAGCAGCGAGTTAAGGCGCTCGAGTTGTTCCTCGCGGACATTTACGGCGAGCAGCGAATCCTGCGCGATCACGTGTTGCCGCGCCGCCTGGTGACCTCGTGCGAGCACTTCCACCGTGAAGCAGCCGGCATCGTGCCGCCCAACGGTGTGCGAATCCATGTCGCGGGTATCGACCTGGTCCGAGACGAGGCGGGAGAGTTCCGAGTCCTCGAGGACAATCTGCGATCTCCGTCCGGTGTCTCCTATGTGATGGAAAACCGTCGCACCATGACTCGGGTGTTCCCGGATCTGTTCATGTCCCACAAGGTGCGGGCGGTCGGTGATTACGCAACGCACCTGCTGAGAGCGCTGCGTGCGGGTGCTGCACTCAACGAAGCGGACCCGACAGTGGTTGTTCTCACACCGGGCATCGCCAATTCTGCCTATTTCGAGCATTCATTGCTCGCTCGTCAGATGGGTGTGGAACTCGTCGAAGGTCGCGACCTGTTCTGCCGCGACAACATGGTGTACATGCGCACGACGGAAGGCGAGCGTCAGGTCGACGTCATCTATCGCCGCATCGACGACGAGTATCTCGACCCGATGCACTTCCGTCCGGATTCGATTCTCGGCGTCGCAGGCCTACTGAATGCGGCGCGAGCGGGCAACGTGGTGATCTCGAGTGCCGTCGGCAACGGAGTCGGTGACGACAAACTCGTCTATACCTATGTTCCGCAGATCATCGACTACTACCTCGGTGAGAAGCCGCTCTTGCAGAACGTCGACACGTTCCGCTGTTGGTTGGACGAGGAGTGCGAGCAAGTCCTCGACCGCGTCGCCGAACTCGTCATCAAGCCGGTGGAAGGGTCCGGCGGCTACGGAATCGTCTTCGGACCGGACGCGAGCCCCAAGGAACTGGCCGCGATCACCCGCAAGATCAAGGCAGACCCGCGCGGGTGGATCGCGCAGCCTCTCGTGCAGTTGTCCACGGTGCCGACCAAGATCGACGACGTTCTCTCGCCGCGCCACGTGGACTTGCGACCCTTTGCCGTCAACGACGGTGAGGACGTGTGGGTGTTGCCCGGCGGCCTGACCCGGGTGGCACTTCCGGAAGGTTCGCTGGTGGTCAACTCGAGCCAGGGCGGCGGAAGCAAGGACACATGGGTGCTCGCCAGCCGCAGCTCGGACGAGGACCCAGAGCTGTCCGGTGAGGAACTGGTGTCCGAGCCCCCGGAATCCGCGGAGCCGGTGCAGGGACCTGAACTGAGCACCTCTCAACAGCAGCAGCAACAACAGTGAACACCTCAGAAGTGCCCAGCTACCAAGAACTATCAGCGAACGGAGCGTGGTGACCGATGCTTGCTCGCAACGCAGAGTCCCTCTACTGGATCGGCCGCTACGTCGAGCGCGCCGACGACACCGCTCGGATCCTCGACGTCGCCGTCCACCAACTGCTCGACGACGCAACCGTCGACCCGGACCGCACGTCGCGTCTGCTCCTGCGTGTCCTCGGCATCGAAGCGCCGGAGGAGAAGCTCGACGTACGCTCGCTCACCGACCTGGTTGCGTTCAGCCGCAATCAGGTTGGATCGATCGTGGACTCGCTGGCAAGTGCCCGTGAGAATGCTCGCGGAGCACGTGAGGTCACGTCGAGTGAGATGTGGGAGTGCCTGAACACCACGTACAACGGACTGGCGGAGCGTGAACGCGCGTCACGCAGGCTGGGGCCACACGAGTTCTTCCGTTATGTGGAGGAACGCGCAGCGATGTTCGCGGGGCTGGCGGATTCCACGCTCAGCCGCGACGACGGTTACCGGTTCCTTCTGCTGGGCAGGTCGATCGAACGTGTCGACATGATTGTGCGGATGCTCCTGGCGCGCGCCGGTGACCGCCCGTCGTCGCCGGCGTGGGTCAGTGTTCTTCGCTCGGCAGGCGCACATGACACGTATCTGCGTACGTATCGCGGAGCGCTCGACGCCAACCGCGTCGTCGAGTTCATCTTGTTGGACAGACTCTTTCCGCGCTCGGTGTTCCATTCGATCAGGCAGGCCGAGAAGTGCCTGCAGGAACTCGACCCGCAGCCGGGCAGTCGCGTCGGAATCCGGGCGGAGGCGCCGCGGCTTCTCGGCCGCGCACGCAGCGAACTGGAGTTTCTGCCGCAGGGCGTGTTGCTCGAAGATCTGCAAGGACGGTTGCTCGGTTGGCAGGAGACCTGTCGCGAACTGGGTGAGGCGATTGCATTGCAGTACTTCCACGCTGCGCCGTGGGTCGCGTGGACGGATGCCGGCGCCGCGTATGCGGAGTCGACGGTGGAGGGAGAGCTGTGAGCTGGCGAATGAGGGTCGTGCACACCACGGGATATGCGTACGACGCCCCGGTGACGTCGTCGTACAACGAAGCGCGATTGACACCCCGCGGCGACACCAGGCAGACGGTGATCCTCACGCGCGTCGAAACCCAGCCGGCAACGCGTTCCTATCGGTACACCGATTACTGGGGCACCGCGGTGACCGCCTTCGACTTGCACGCCCCGCATACGGAGCTGGAAGTGACCGGACTGTCGGTGGTGGAGACGGAACCGTTTGTTCAACCCGAGGAAACCGTCGACTGGGATGAATTGTCGGGAAACGCGATTAAAGATCGATTCAACGAGCAACTGAGTTTCACGAGATATGTTCCGCGTGATCGTAAGCTGGCGACAATTGCCAAGGAATTGCGCAAAGATAAATCACCTGAAGATGCAGTAGTGGCTGCGTCGCAATGGGTTTACGGTGAAATGTCATATGTTCCGGGTACGACCGGAGTGCATACGTCGGCGGTCGAGGCCTGGTCGGCCAGGAAAGGCGTCTGCCAGGATTATGCGCATCTGACCTTGGTGTTGCTTCGAACGATGGGCATTCCCTGTCGGTACGTTTCCGGCTATCTCCACCCCAAACGTGATGCGGCAGTCGGGGACACGGTGGTCGGGGAATCGCACGCGTGGATCGAAGCGTGGACTGGCGCGTGGTGGGGATATGACCCGACCAATGCGATAGCTGTGAATGAACAGCATGTCTCGGTCGGAATAGGAAGGGACTATTCGGATGTGCCGCCTTTGAAGGGAATCTTTTCCGGTGGACGCTCCACAGATCTCGAAGTTGTTGTGGAGATCACCAGGCTTGCGTAAAGTCCGGCAAATCTAGGCGCGTGAGCATTACTACCGTTCGATGAGAAGAAGGTGGGAATATGTCTCCAACTGCACAGGAATTGACTGAGATCGAACCGATCTCGGATGTGAAGAAGTATGCGGCCGAAGCGGTGGGGACATTTGTGCTCGTGTTCTCCGCGGTCGGAACTGCCGTCTTCGCAGGTGCGAAAGTCGGCAATCTCGGAGTTGCCTTCGCATTCGGCTTGACCCTGCTGTTCCTCGTATATGCGATCGGACCGATTTCCGGTTGCCACGTCAACCCAGCCGTGACTCTCGGCCAATTCGTGATCGGGCGCATCTCGGCCGTCAATGCGGCGATTTACGTTGTCGCGCAAGTGATCGGCGGCTTGGTCGCCGGCGTCGTGATCTACACGGTGGCCAACAGTCTCCCGGCGTACAACCGGGCCGCAGACGGACTCGGCGCAAACGGTTGGGGCGCACACAGTCCGTCAGCCGAGAAGAATCTTCTCGGACAGGTGGTTTCCGACGGTTACGGCATCGGTGCCGCGATGATCATCGAGATTCTCCTGACCGCTCTGCTCGTGTTCGTCGTTCTCGCGTCGACCGACCAGATCTCCGACGTGCCGCTCGCCGGGGTGTCCATCGGCTTCACCCTGGCCGTCATTCACCTGATCTCGATCCCGATCGACAACACCTCCGTCAACCCCGCTCGAAGTCTCGCTGTCGCGCCGTTCCAGGACGGTGCACTCGGTCAGGTGTGGTTGTTCATCGTGTTCCCGCTGATCGGCGGTGCGCTCGGTGCACTCATCTATCGAGCACTCTTCGGACGGTTCAACCGTCTGGACAGCTGATCGATACTGTTTCCATCGTTCGGGTCGGCTTCAGCTCCAGCTGAAGTCGGCCCGAAGTTTTGCCGCGACGGCGTCGAACTTCTTGTGATCCATGACGGCGCCCTCGCGCCGAATCCCGCTCTCGGGAACGTCGAGCACCCGGTCGAGCCGGACCCAGCTGGGCCTTCCCTCGCCGTCCCACGGGCCCGAACCGATTGCGAGCCAATCACGCTCGCCTTCGCGTTTGCTCTGCGAGGACAGCATCAAACCGAGCAGCGTGTTGCCGTCACGGCCGACAACCAGCACCGGGCGGTCTTTGCCCTGGGTCGGATCCTCCTCGTAGGCAACCCAGGTCCAGACGATCTCGCCCGGATCGGCCTTGCCGTCGAGGTCGGGGGAGTACTCGACCTTGCGGGCGCGATGTGCGGTCGGAGACGTCCGCGCGGCGATCGGCCGGCCGGACGGACCCGGCTTCGAGGCAGACGACTGAGACGTGGACGACTGCAACTGGCGCAGCAACGCAGGGCCCTTCTCCACCGCGAGGGCGCCGAGGGTTCTGCCGATCTGCTTCCACATGCTTGCCATAGCGTTCGAGCATAATCACCCACCCGTGGGAACCCCTGGTACGGCGGCGCCGAGACTTGGATATCCTGAGGGTTGACAGTGGCCCGGATCCGGGCCGGTGCCGGTCCGACTAAGGGGTCTCCCATCAGCAGCTTCGCCGACAAGACGTTCACGGATCCTGCGCAGATCCGGAACTTCTGCATCATCGCGCACATCGACCACGGTAAGTCGACGCTGGCAGATCGCATGCTTCAGCTCACCGGCGTGGTCGAAGAGCGGGCGATGCGTGCGCAGTACCTGGACCGCATGGACATCGAGCGTGAACGCGGCATCACCATCAAGGCCCAGAACGTTCGTCTGCCCTGGACCGTCGACGGCGAAGAGTTCGTCCTCCACCTCATCGACACACCCGGCCACGTCGACTTCACGTACGAGGTCTCCCGCGCGCTCGAAGCATGTGAGGGTGCAATTCTGCTGGTCGACGCAGCTCAGGGCATCGAAGCTCAGACGCTGGCCAATCTGTACCTGGCGATGGAGAAGGATCTCAAGATCATTCCCGTCCTCAACAAGATCGACCTCCCGGCCGCGGATCCCGACCGCTATGCCGAAGAGATTGCGCACATCACCGGCTGCGAGCCAGGCGATGTCCTGCGCGTCTCGGGCAAGACCGGCATGGGCGTCAAGGAACTGCTCGACGAGGTGATCAAGCAGGTACCTGCACCCGTCGGCGATGCAGACGGCCCCGCCCGCGCGATGATCTTCGACTCCGTTTACGACGCGTACCGCGGCGTGGTCACCTACGTGCGTGTGGTCGACGGTCGGATCCGTCCCCGCGAGAAGATCACGATGATGTCCACGGGCACCACACACGAACTGCTCGAGGTCGGCATCATCTCGCCCGAGCCGAAGGCCAGTATCGGTCTGGGCGTCGGCGAGGTGGGCTACCTCATCACGGGTGTGAAGGACGTCCGCCAGTCGCGCGTCGGTGACACCGTCACCACAACCCGCAACGGCGCGACCGAACCGCTGGTCGGCTATCGCGATCCGAAGCCGATGGTCTATTCCGGTCTCTACCCGATGGACGGCTCGGACTACCCGGTGCTGCGCGACGCTCTCGACAAGCTCCGTCTCAACGACGCGGCCCTGGCGTACGAGCCGGAGACGTCGGTTGCCCTCGGATTCGGCTTCCGCTGCGGCTTCCTCGGCCTGCTGCACATGGAGATCACCCGCGACCGCCTCGAACGTGAGTTCGGCCTCGAACTGATTTCCACTGCGCCCAACGTCGTCTACCGCGTCGTGATGGAGGACGGGGCCGAGGTCATCGTCACCAACCCGTCGTACTGGCCGGAAGGCAAGGTGCGCGAGGTCTACGAGCCTGTCGCCAAGTGCACCGTCATCGCCCCGAGCGAGTACGTCGGCGCCATCATGGAGCTGTGCCAGTCCCGTCGCGGTGAGCTCGGCGGCATGGACTACCTCTCTGAGACTCGCGTCGAACTGCGCTACGAACTGCCCATGGGCGAGATCATGTTCGACTTCTTCGACGCCCTCAAGTCCCGCACCAAGGGATACGCCAGCCTCGATTACGAGGAGGCCGGTGAGCAGCAGGCCGACCTGGTGAAGGTCGACATCCTTCTGCAGGGCGAGGCCGTCGACGCGTTCTCCTCGATCGTGCACCGCTCCAACGCCGGTGCTTACGGCGGACGCATGACGTCGAAGCTTCGTGAGCTGATTCCTCGCCAGCAGTTCGAGGTTCCGATTCAGGCCGCGATCGGCGCGAAGATCATCTCGCGCGAAAACATTCGCGCAATCCGCAAGGACGTTCTTGCCAAGTGCTACGGCGGCGACATCAGCCGTAAGCGCAAGCTGCTCGAGAAGCAGAAGGAAGGCAAGAAGCGCATGAAGACCATCGGTCGCGTCGAGGTGCCGCAGGAAGCATTCGTGGCGGCCCTGACGTCGGAATCGGTCGGCGAGAAGCCCAAGAAGTAGGAGCGCATGGTCACCACCTGGTTGTCCCGAGAGTTCGGAATCGAAATCCCGGTTCTCGGGGCGCCCATGGGTGGTCGCGCGGGCGGCGCGCTCGCCGGAGCTGTTTCGGCGGCCGGTGGGTTGGGTCTGCTCGGTGCGGCCCGGTACAACACACCGGAGTGGATCGAGGCCGAAGCCGAAGTGGCCCGCTCGATCGGCGGAAAATTCGGCGTCGGCCTGATGACGTGGTCGCTGCCCGAGAACGAGTTGATGCTCGACGCTGCGATTGCCGTCGAGCCGACCATGATCACCTTGTCGTTCGGTGATCCCGCCGCGTATGTCGGACGAATCCACGATGCGGGCATTCCCGTTGTGTCACAGATCAATACGCTCGCGGACCTTCGCATTGTCGAGGCCGCAGGTGTCGACGCTGTGATCGCGCAAGGCGGTGAGGCAGGCGGCCACACGGGCCGAATCGGCACCTTGCCGCTGCTGCAGGAGATCCTCGAAGCGACGTCACTTCCGGTGCTGGCAGCCGGCGGAATCGGAACCGGACGCGGTTTGGCCGCCGTCCTGGCAGCCGGTGGCGAAGGCGTGATGATCGGAACGGCGCTGCTCGCCAGCCCGGAGACGGTCGGGCCGGACTATGCCCGCGACCGCGTCGTCGAAGCCGGAAGTGCCGACACGATTTACACCTCGGTATTCGACCGAGCGCGCAGTCAACCGTGGCCGCAGCGGTGGGGTGGCCGCGCGGTGGCCAACGAGTTCACTGCCGCGTGGCACGGAGTCGACGCCGACGAGGAGACGCTGGCACAGGCGTACGACCCGTCGGATCCGCACAGCGGAGTCGTCTATGCCGGAGAAGCTGTCGGACTCGTGCACGGAACCCATCCGGCCGGCGATGTGGTTCGACGCATCGGCGCGGATGCGGAGCGTCTGCTCTCTCGTTTCGCCTGAAAGCAAGGTCGGACACAGCCGGGTCCCATATGAGAAGGTAAGCCTCTACTAACTAGTGGAGGAGAGTTTTCGTGCGTGCGATGAAGTTCTCGGCGGTGGCTCTCTTGGGAGCACTGGTCGTAGGTATCAGTGGATGTTCGTCCTCGGACGCCGACGAGATCGCGGACGGTCGGGTCACCACGATCGATCACAAGTTCGGCGCCACCACGATCACCGGGACGCCGACGCGTATCGTCGCGGCCGACACCCAGTGGCTCGACGCTCTGCTCGAACTCGGAATCCAGCCGGTGGGGTACCTGGCTGCCGGCCCGATGGGCGACGAGCGTGGCCTGTTCCCGTGGGAGAGCGGCGTGGACGCGTCGGCGAAGGAACTTGATCGCTCGGCGATCCAGCAGTTCGGTGTCCCGCTCAAAGCAGAAGAAATTGCAGCATTGGATCCCGATCTGATTCTCGGCGGGTTCTCCGTCGCCGATCAAGACGATTTCGACCAGTTGAGCAAGATCGCTCCGACAATTGCCGGTCTGTCCGACGTCCAGGTCGATCCGTGGCAGGACCAGGTCGAGATTCTCGGTCGAGTTCTCGACAAGGAGTCGCGCGCCGACGAGATCGTCGAGGCGACAAGCGGGCAGATCGATGCGCTCGCGCAGCGGCTGCCAGGCCTGAAGGGCAAGACGGCGCTTCTGTCGCAGTACGTCTTCCCGACGTCGCAGTTGGTGATCGTCGCCGATCCCAAGGACGGCGCATCGGGATTGTTCACTAGCCTGGGAATGTCGTTGCCGCCCAAGCTCGTCGAAGAGGCGGGCGTTACCGGTGGCCGGCTGATGCTCAGCCCCGAACGGGTCGACGCTCTGAGCGCCGACGTCGTGGTGTTGCTGCCGAACGGCGGAACGCTGGAAGACATGATGAACCTGCCGGGGTTCGCCGACCTACCCGCAGTCAAGAGTGGCGGTCTGGCCATCGTCGACTATCCGACTGTCGCCGGGTTGAACACTCCGTCGTCGCTGTCGCTGAAGTACTCGCTCGAATCGATAACGCCGCAGCTCGAAGCGGTGGCCGGCTAGCACTGCTGTGCGCCTTTATTAACCGCGGGCGGTTAATAAAGGCGCACAGCAGGGGGTCTAGGTCGCGTTGTGCGCGGGCTGGAAAGCTCCGGCTTCGGCAGCTTCCTCGGCGCGGATCACGTGGACCACGGCGTTGATCAGCGCCAGGTGTGTGAACGCCTGCGGGAAGTTACCCAGATGGCGACCGGTGTGGGCGTCGATCTCTTCGGCGTACAGCTTGAGGGGGCTCGCGAACCCGAGCAGGCGCTCGCAGAGATGCTTTGCCCGATCCAGTTCGCCGATCTCGACGAGGGCGGAGACGAGCCAGAAGGAACAGATGGTGAACGTGCCCTCCTCGCCGCTCAATCCGTCGTCGGTGGTGTCGACGCGATAGCGCAGGACCAACCCCTCCTCGGTGAGCTCGTCGGCGATCGCCAGCACCGTTGCCCGGATGCGCGGATCGTCGGCCGGCAGGAAGCGCAGCAGCGGTGCCAACAAGAGCGACGCGTCGAGTGAGTCGTGGCCGTACCGCTGCGTCAGAACTCCGCGTGAGTCGACACCGTGCGCGAGGATGTCGGCCTTGATCTCGTCCGCGATGGCCGTCCATTGCTGCGCAAAGCTCTTCTCGCCCTGCATCTCCGCCAGCTTGGCGCCGCGATCGAGTGCGACCCAGCACATGATCTTCGACGACGTGAAGTGCTGTGGTTCACCGCGCACCTCCCAGATCCCACGGTCGGGTTGGCGCCAGTGCTTGATCGCTTCCTCGACCTGCTTCTTGAGTAGCGGCCACAGCGCTTCGGGGACACGCTCGCGGGTGCGGATGTGGAGGTACACCGAGTCGAGCATGGTGCCCCAGATGTCGTGCTGCTGTTGATCGAATGCGCCGTTGCCGATGCGCACGGGACGGGCACCGTCGTATCCGGAGAGATGGTTGAGTTCGGATTCCTCGAGTGTGCGCTCGCCGCCGATGCCGTACATCACCTGCAAGGGATGTGGCTGACCGTTGTCCGAACTCGACACGTCGTAGATGAAGTTGAAGAAGTCGTTGGCCTCACGGTCCAACCCGAGCGTGTAGAGACCCCACAGTGCGAAGGTGGAATCGCGAACCCACGCGTAGCGGTAGTCCCAGTTACGTTCTCCGCCTGGTGTTTCCGGAAGCGAGGTCGTCGAAGCCGCGAGCAAGGCTCCGGTCGGTGCGTAGGTGAGCCCCTTGAGTGTGAGCGCACTGCGCTGCAGGTATCCGCGCCACGGGTGATCGGGGAACTTGCCGATCGTCACCCACTCGCGCCACGACTTGGACGTCTGCCACATCTTGTCGGCGGCCTCGTCGAACGTCTGCGGCGCGGGAAGATCCGACCACGAGAGCGCGACGTACACGTTGTCGCCTTCGACCAGTCGCGTCCGGGCCCGTGCCTCACGACCCTCCAGGCCCAGTCGTAGGTCGGTGGTCAAGCGCAGAGTTGGGTGGTCTCCGGGCTTGGCGGAGCGACACGTTGCCGTTGCTTCCTCGTAGACCTTTCCGGTGTACTCCCAATTCGCCGTGCCGCGGTGATAGTCGAACGCGGGCTCGCAACTCATCTCGAGTTCAACGGTGCCGCTGACGCATTTGACCGTACGGAGAAGGGTGTGTTCGGCATCCCAGTCTGTGGGTGTGCGCTTGTGGGTGTTCGATCGCTTGTCGACGTTGTGCCAAGGACCGAGGACCAAGGCGTCGCGTACGACGAGCCAGCCGGTCTCGGTCTGCCAGGTGGTCTCGAGAATGAGTCCACCCGGCAGATAGCGTCGGGCGGCCGGGACGTTCTGGCCGTACGGGCCGATGCGGAAATGGCCTGCGCTGCGGTCGAGGATGGCACCGAACACGCTGGGGGAGTCCGGGCGGGGAACGCACATCCACTCGACAGATCCGTTACGGGCAATCAGGCACGAGGTTTCGCAATCGGAAAGAAACGCGTAGTCGTCGATAGGGGGAAAGTTGCTTCGATGGTGACCCGTGGAGGCGGGAGGAATAGTCTGCACCACTTCGTCGTCAGCACTCATTCGGCCATCATCCGGCCAGAATCGACACACGTCCAATCCACACGCTGTCGGGACCGTATCGTCCGAAGGATAGGGTGTTGGCGTGGATCGGATAGCGGATTGGTGGGACAGCTTCGAGCTGTGGATGGCGGGGCTCCCGTTCATCCCGCAGGTCGCGTTGGTCCTGATCGTCGTCGTTCCGCTGTGCCGCCTGGTGGCCGTCGGTCTGGATCGCGCGTTGGCCGCCGTTCTCGCTCTGCCGCTCTTCGGCTGGTTGCGTAGGAATTCTCGAGAAGTAGAGGAAAGCTGATGCCCCGCTCACGGGTCACTCTCGCCCTGATAGCCCTGATTCTCCTCGTGATCGTCGCGTGGCTTCTCACCCGTTAGTTCTCCCGATTAGAGCGGGCGCCGGTGCTCTGCTAAAGTCCACCGCGTGTCCGAAGCAACAGCTCCCGTAATCCGCCATCAGTTGGCGTTGATTGCTGTCGGCATGCTCGACGTCGCTGACGTCGCCTGTTGTTGATTTCCTGAGTTCGACCTCTCCGGTGGTGCTGCGCACCCCACTCGAACTTCTCTGCGCGTAACTCGCGCCCCCGATTCAGGGCTCATTGCCCGTCGGCTCTCCATGTCTGAACATCCCGATGGAATCAGCCCCAGAGGTCTCGGACTTGTCGTTTGACCAACCCTCGTTTGTCAGTCCTTTCAGGAAGGTATCTGCAATGAAACGCCGTTCCCGCACACTTCTCACTGCTATCGCGACCATGGGGGCCGTGGTACTCACAGCGTGCAGTGGTGGCTCGAGCGACACCGTGGGTGGTGACAGCGCCGCCAGCGACGGTAGCGCCGGCACGATCAACCTGTTCGCCTACGCCGTGCCGAAGCCTGGCTTCGACAAGCTCACTGCAGCCTTCCAGGCGACAGACGAGGGCAAGAACGTCAACTTCAATCCTTCGTACGGCGCCTCGGGCGACCAGTCGCGCAAGGTGAAGGACGGCGCCGAGGCAGACTTCGTCAACTTCTCCGTCGAGCCCGACATCACCCGCCTGGTCGATGCCGGTCTGGTAGATCAGAACTGGAACCAGGACGCCTACAACGGAATTCCGTTCGGATCGGTAGTCACCATCGTGACGCGTCCGGGGAACCCGAAGGGCATCAAGGACTGGGACGACCTGCTTCAGCCCGGCCTCGAGGTCGTCACGCCGAACCCGTTCAGCTCCGGCTCGGCCAAGTGGAACCTCTTGGCGCCGTACGCCGCCAAGAGCGACGGTGGCAAGAACCCGCAGGCGGGTCTCGACTACGTCACCGCCTTGGTCAACGATCACGTCAAGATCCAGCCCAAGTCGGGACGCGAGGCTTCGGAAGCCTTCCTGCAGGGCAGCGGTGACGTTCTGATCAGCTACGAGAACGAGGCACTGTTCATCGAAGGCAACGGCGACCCGGTCGAGCACGTCACCCCGCCCACGACCTTCAAGATCGAGAACCCGGTTGCCGTGATCTCGAACAGCAAGGTCCTCGACAAGGCGACCGCGTTCAAGGACTACCTGTACACGACCGAGGGTCAGACGCTCTGGGCCGAAGCAGGATTCCGTCCCGTTGATCCCGCCGTCGCTGCCAAGTTCACCGACAAGTTCCCCGAGCCGACCAAGCTGTGGACCATCGCAGACCTCGGCGGCTGGAAGGCCGTGGACAGCGCTCTGTTCACCAAGGACACCGGTTCGATCGCAGTGATCTACGACAACGCGACCAAGTAAGACTGACGTGACTGACACTATTGACCCCACCCCCGTGGCTCGTCGGCGAAAACTCGCGCGGGTCACGGGGAGTGTGGGGCCGCTCGGAATCGGAGTGGCCACCCTGTGGCTCTCCGTGATCGTTCTGCTTCCGCTCGCCGCGTTGACCGCCACCGCGTTCGACGAGGGGATCTCCGGATTCTGGGACGCCATCACCGCACCCGTCGCCTTGGCGTCGTTGCGCGTGACGTTGTTGGTCTCGGTGATCGTGGCATTGATCAACGTCGTGATGGGCACGATCATCGCGTGGGTGCTGGTCCGGGACGACTTCCCGGGCAAGCGCATCGTCAACTCGATGATCGATCTGCCGTTCGCACTACCGACCATCGTGGCGTCGATCGTGCTGCTGTCGCTCTACGGCCCGCAGTCACCGATCGACATCCACCTCAATGCAACCCAGCCCGGACTGATCGTGGCATTGGCCTTCGTGACCTTGCCGTTCGTGGTTCGCTCGGTGCAGCCGGTGCTGATGGAGGTCGACCGCGAAGTCGAGGAAGCCGCTGCATCGTTGGGGGCTTCCAACTGGACGATCTTTCGTTCCGTCGTTCTTCCGACGCTGGCGCCTGCCGTCATCTCCGGCGCGGGGCTCGCATTCGCCCGAGCGATCGGTGAATACGGCTCGGTCGTTCTGATCGGCGGCAACATCCCACGCGTGACACAGATGACGTCGCAGTACATTCAGCAGCAGATCGAGATCGATCGTCCGACCAACGCCGCTGCCGTCTCGGTAGCGTTGCTGGCCATCGCATTCGTGACGCTGTTCGTCCTGCGAATCTTCGCCTCGCGGGGACAGCGACGTGAGGAGAGTTCCCGATGAACGTGTCCAGAGGATCGAAGATCGGTCTGCGGACCATCGCTCTCGTCTACCTGTTCGTGTTGTTGGTCGTGCCGATCGGTGTGATCCTGACGCGAACGTTCGAGAACGGAATCGGCCCGTTCCTCGAATCGATCACGACACCGGCAGCGATCTCCGCGCTGAATCTTTCGCTGATCATCGTGGCGATCGTGGTCCCGATCAACGTGGTGTTCGGTGTTGTCACGGCTCTGGCACTCGTGCGTGGGCGTTTCCCGGGGCGGGGCGTACTGCAGTCGGTGGTCGACCTGCCCTTCGCAGTCTCGCCCGTCGTCGTCGGTGTGTCGTTGATTCTTCTGTGGGGTGCCAACGGTTGGTTCGGCGGCATCGAATCGTTGGGGTTCAAGGTCATCTTCGGCTTGCCAGGCATGGTGATCGCGACGATTTTCGTGACGCTGCCCTTCGTCGTCCGGGAAGTCGAACCCGTACTTCACGAGATCGGCGACGAGCAGGAACAAGCAGCCGCGACGCTCGGTGCCTCGGGCTGGCAGACGTTCTGGCGGATCACCTTGCCCGCGATCCGTTGGGGCTTGACGTACGGAATCGTGTTGACGGTGGCGCGTTCGCTCGGTGAATTCGGCGCAGTCATCATGGTCTCTTCCGGCTTCCCGGGGGTATCCCAGACACTGACATTGCTGGTGCATTCGCGATACATCGACGACCACAACACTTTTGGTGCGTATTCGGCGGCAACGCTGCTGATGGGCATCGCCATCATTGTCCTGTTGCTGATGACGCTGCTGGACCGTAAGAGGAGCACCACATGATCACAGTGACCGGGGCCCGCAAGAACTACGGTGATTTCGCGGCGCTCGACGACGTGACGGTCAACATTCCCTCGGGTTCGTTGACGGCATTGCTCGGGCCCAGTGGCTCGGGAAAGTCGACGTTGCTGCGTTCGATCGCAGGGCTCGAAGAACTCGATTCGGGAACCATCACCATCGCAGGCAAGGACGTCACCGGCGTCTCGCCGCAGAAGCGAGACATCGGTTTCGTGTTCCAGCACTACGCGGCGTTCAAGCACATGACGGTGCGAGACAACGTGGCGTTCGGGCTCAAGATCCGCAAGCGCCCGAAGCCGGAGATCGAGAAGAAGGTCAACGAACTTCTCGAGATCGTCGGCCTCGACGGCTTTCAGCATCGGTACCCCGCGCAGCTGTCCGGCGGTCAACGTCAGCGCATGGCGTTGGCGCGCGCTCTGGCGGTGGATCCGCAGGTGCTCCTGCTCGACGAGCCCTTCGGCGCCCTCGACGCGAAGGTCCGTGCCGACCTGCGCACGTGGTTGCGCCGCCTGCATGACGAGGTGCACGTCACCACCGTCCTGGTCACCCACGACCAGGAAGAGGCTCTCGACGTCGCCGACCGCATCGCGGTGCTGAACAAGGGGCGGATCGAGCAGATCGGTGAACCTGCCGACCTGTACGACCGCCCGTCCAACGACTTCGTGATGTCCTTCCTCGGATCCGTCGCGAAGCTCAACGGGCAGTTGGTCCGTCCGCATGACATCCGTCTCGGCCGCGATCCGAGCATGGCTCTCGCTCAGGAGTCCGGAACGGCCGAGTCCCTCGGCGTCACACGCGCAACCGTCGAGCGCGTCGTGTATCTCGGCTTCGAGGTTCGAGTCGACCTGCGCAACGAGGCAACCGGTGAGTTGTTCTCGGCTCAGGTCACCCGCGGTGACAGTGCAGCTCTGCACCTCGAGGCGGGGGAGACGGTCTACGCCCGGGCTACCCGGGTGCCGGATCTGCCGGAGACTCCGGTGGTGACGCCGGAGCAGGAGCCGGTGACGGTGAGCGTCGTCGGCCAGGTATGACCCGCTAGCCCTGTTTGACCTGTTTCACCCCCACTCCTGTTTGAGCGAACGGCACTTTCGGCCTCCTGATAGCGCCGAAAGTGCCGTTCGCTCAGAGGTGGGGGTCGGGCAACAGCGAGACGAGTTCAGCCCTCTCGGCAGACGAGGACTGGGCATTGGGCGTGGTGGATGAGGCTCTGACTGGTCGATCCGACTATCGACGCCATGAACGGGCTGCGGCCGTGGCTACCGACGACTACGAGTTGCGCTTCCGCTGAATGCTCGAGCAGTGCCTTCATCGGTCCGCTGCGCTGGACACTCCGCGTGACGTCGACATCGGGGTACTTCTCCGTCCAGCCGGCGAGGCACTCGGACAGCAGAGCGTGCTCATGCTGTTCGTACGGACCCCAGTCGACGAAGCGCCTGGCTTCGGAGTACCCGCCGAGCGAGGCGTGCTCGTTCCAGGTGTGAACCGCAACCAAGGGCGCGCCGAGGAACGCGGCAAACTCGAAAGCATGCGCGACGGCGAGTTCGCTGAGCTTGCTCCCGTCGACGCCGACGACGATGGGCCTGGTGTCGGCGACCGCGTGCTCGCCGGTACCGCGGAACACCGCCACGGGGCAGTGCGCCCGGTTGACCACTCGAATGGTGTCGGATCCGAGAAACACCGATTGCATTTCGCTGGTACCGGCCTGACCGAGTGCAACGATGCGAGCGGATTTCGAAAGTTCGACGAGTGTGGTTGCGGGAGTGCCGGTCACGAGGCCGCGTTCGACGGTGACGTCGGTGTGATCGTCGCGAATGGCGTCCTCGGCCTCGTCGAGTAACTTTGCACCCTCGACGCGAAGGTGATGGTCGAACATCTCTTCGTCAGTGACGTTGGTACCGCCACCTGACTCGGGTTGTCCCGGCAGAACGTGGGTCAGTCGCAATGGTTCGTCGAATCTCTTTGCAGCCGATGCTGCCCACCTCGCGGCGTTGACCGCGCTTGCCGAGCCGTCGATGCCGGCCACGATTCCGTGTCGAACAGATGCACTGGTCATGGAAGTCTCCTCGCGTCGCCTCCCTACCAGTGTGTCCCTGGTCACCCCGGGTTCGCTACAAACTCGTCAGCTCCCGCGGTGCGAGAACGTCGGTAGGCACTGCTGCGCGAGTTCGACGCGGGCGCAACGACAACAGAGCGGTGATGAATCCGTTACCGGGCAGTGTCAATTCCACGTTCTTCAACACGGTTCGGCGCATCAACGCGAGCAGGGCTGCGACGCCGGTGACTGCCATCCACATCGGCAGCGGGTACAGCGTCAAGCGTTCACCCAAGCCGAAAGTGAGGGTTCGTCCGAGAAGCAGTACGGCGCCGACGATTCCGGTGGCCGCGCACAGTCCCGACCATACTGCGATCCATTTGCTGTGCTTCCAGAATTGAATTGCCATGAGTACGAGAACGGCATGGCGGGCGACGAAGCCGGGAAGTACTGCGGTCCAGTGAACGAAGGTCCCGTCGTTGGCCGGGAAGAGGCCGGTAGCCGCGGTGCTCAGTGCAACGACGACGGCAAGGCCGAGAATCCACTTTTTCGCACGACCGTCCGGAATGTACTTGTGCAGCAAGGCTGCACCGAGGATGGTGAGCGCACCGAGGATCATGAAGGCCGCGTTCATGACGTCGTGCATCGGCGAACACGAATCCACGCTGCATGTCGTCACGCCCAGCGAACTGATGGAGTCACGCGCGAAGCTGTACGGCGTCTTCCAGGCTCCGGCCGTGAAGATCTCGACAAGCAGGTAGAGCACCGACAGGACCCAGGCGGTGCCGGCTGTGCCGAGGCGAAGATTGTGAGTGATGGTGTTCCCTCTCGCGGCGCTCTGAGGGGATTGCACCCAAAGATCTGTTTCGCAGGCGAAGGATGAACCTTCGCAGGCTGGACTGATCCAACACTACGGTAACAATCTGATAACGGCCTGTGAAACCGGATCAGGCGGAGCGGACCAGACGGTCGGGTAGTGCATCAGCGACTTGTCGGTAACGGTCGATCATCGTTTCGATCAGTAGAGAGTGCCCACCGATCGTTTCGGCGAAACGCGCGCGCGGACTTACCGTTGCTGCTGCAGCGCTGAGTCGGTCGGTCAGTAGGCCGGGAGCCAAGAACCAGGGTGCGACGACAACGCGTTCGGCGCCGTTCTGCTCGAGAGCGGAGATCGCCTGGGCAACTGTTGGTTCCGCGGATGTCGCGAAACAGATTCGAACGCCCGACCAGTTGGTTCCGCTCAGGAGAGTGGACGCCAGTTCTGCGGTCGCGGCGTTGGCACGCGCGTCGGACGAGCCGACTGCCGCAAGAGCGACACCGACCGACGGATCGTCCGGCCGGGCGCCCGCTTCGAGGATTCGCTCGCGCACTGCCTCGATAAGCCGAGCATCGCGACCTAGTACGTCTGCTTGGAACACGGTCAGTTGGGGGTGGCGTGTCGCGGCAGCGGCCAAGAGCCCGGGCAGATCTACCCGAGCGTGGAAGGCGTTGCCCAGCAGCATCGGAACAACAACGGCGTGAGTGTGGCCGTCGTGTGCAACTCCGTCCAGGACCTGATCGATGGACGGTGCATTGAGATCGAGAAACGCCAGCCGGACATCGAGGTCTGGCCGGGCCTCACGAAGAGCCGCCACGGCAGCCGCGATCACCCGAGCAGAACGGGGATCACGGCTGCCGTGCGCAACAGCAATGAGCGGAACCATCTTCTTAGACGCGCTCGCCCAATTCGACAGCGGAAATGACGTCGCCGACCAAGCCGGCTGCGAGAGTGTTTCCACCAGCGGGATCGATCAACAGGAAGCTGCCGGTGTGGCGGTTCACTGTGTAGTCGTCGGCCACGATCGGCTCGGCCACGCGGATCGAGATCTTGCCGATCTCGTTGAGCTCGAGAGTGTCCGGGCCCTGATCCGTGGTGAGATCCTGCTCGTTGAAGCGCTCCACCAAGCTGCCGACGATGGCCTGCGTCGTGCGCGTGCCGTGCTTGAGCAGCAGACGTGCGCCGGGGCGCAGCGACTTCTCGGCCAACCAGCAGACAGTGGCGTCGAATTCGCCGATCGGCTCGGGTGCGTCAGACGGCGAGGCGATGGTGTCGCCGCGAGAGACGTCGACGTCGTCGGCCAGGATCAGCGTGACGCTGCGTCCGGCGTGGGCGACGTCGAGTTCGCCGTCGGCCGTGTCGATACGAGTGACGGTGGTGCGCGTACCCGAGGGCAGGATCACCACTTCGTCGCCGGGTACGACGGAACCGGCGGCAACCTGGCCGGCGTATCCGCGGTAGTCGAGGAACTCGGCGGTACGCGGACGGATCACGTACTGCACCGGGAAACGCAGGCCGACGCGATGCGGCTCGGCGTCGACCGGAATCGACTCGAGGTGCTCGATCAGCGTGGGGCCGGTGTAGTACGGGGTCTTGTCGGAGCGGATGGCGACGTTGTCACCGTGCAGTGCCGATACCGGGATCTCGACGACGTCTTCGCTTGACCAGCCCAGTGAGCTGGTGAGTTCGTTGAACTCGGCGGAGATCGAGGTGAAGACCTCTTCGGGGTTCTCGACGAGGTCGATCTTGTTCACGGCGAGAACGAGCTTCGGGACACCGAGCAACGCGAGAACCGCTGCGTGCCTACGAGTCTGCGCGATGACGCCCTTGCGAGCATCGACCAGCAGGATCACGAGCTGAGCCGTCGAGGCACCGGAGACCGTGTTGCGGGTGTACTGCACGTGACCCGGTGTATCGGCAAGCACGAAGGTGCGCTTGGGGGTCGCGAAGTAGCGGTACGCCACGTCGATGGTGATGCCCTGCTCACGCTCGGCGCGCAGTCCGTCCACCAGGAGCGACAGGTCAGGGGTGTCGAGACCCCGGTCCACCGACGCACGGGTAACGGCGTCGATCTGGTCGGCGAGAACGGATTTAGTGTCGTACAACAGGCGGCCCACGAGTGTGGACTTTCCGTCGTCGACGCTGCCGGCAGTTGCCAGTCTGAGCAGATCGCTCATCAGAAGTAGCCCTCTCGCTTGCGGTCTTCCATGGCCGCTTCGGAAACTCGGTCGTCGCCACGGGTCGCGCCGCGCTCGGTCAAACGTGATGCCGCAACCTCGGCGAGAATCGCTTCGTTGTCAGCCGCATCGGAGAGAACAGCACCGGTGGTCGAACCGTCGCCGACGGTGCGGTAACGCACCGAAAGGGTCTGCAGCTCTTCGCCGTCAGCCGGACCACCCCAGACTCCGGGGGTCATCCACATGCCGTCGCGCTGGTACACCGGACGCTGGTGGGCGTAGTAGATGCTGGCGAGTTCGACGTTGTCGCGGGCGATGTAACGCCAGATGTCCAGCTCGGTGAAGTTGCTGAGCGGAAAGACGCGCACCTGCTCGCCGGGGGAGTGGCGACCGTTGTAGAGGTTCCACAGTTCCGGGCGCTGCTTCTTGGGATCCCACTGGCCGAAAGCGTTGCGCAGCGAGAAGATCCGCTCCTTGGCGCGGGCGCGCTCCTCGTCGCGGCGAGCGCCACCGAAGACGGCGTCGAAGCGGTTCTCGGAGATCGCGTCCAGCAACGGAACGGTCTGCAGCGGGTTGCGGATACCGTCGGGGCGCTCGGTGAGGCGACCGTCCGCGATGTACTCCTCGACGCTGGCCACGTGCAGGCGCAGGTTGTACTTGGCCACGACGTGATCGCGGAAGTCGAGAACTTCCTGCAGGTTGTGGCCGGTATCGACGTGCAGCAGGGTGAACGGCAGCGGCGCAGGCCAGAAGGCCTTGATCGCCAGATGCAGCAGCACGGTGGAGTCCTTACCTCCCGAGAAGAGAATGACCGGGCGTTCGAACTCGCCGGCTACCTCTCGGAAGATGTGGATCGCTTCGGACTCGAGGGCGTCGAGAGTATCGAACTGTGTGCCGTCGAGCTGAGGACGTGAAAGTGTCAAGTCAACTGTCATGATGCGTGCAACCCGCATTCTGTCTTGGAGGCACCGGCCCAACGACCGCTACGCGGATCGCTGCCGGGGGCTGGCTTGCTGGTGCAGGGTGCGCAGCCGATGGACGGATAGCCCTCGTCGACAAGAGGATTGACGAGGATGGAATTGGTGTCGATGTAGTTCTGCATCTCCTCGTCCGACCACGGAGCGATCGGGTTGATCTTCACGAGGCCGAAGGCCTCGTCGAAGGAGATCAGGGGGGCGTTGGCGCGGGTGGGCGCTTCGACGCGGCGGATGCCGGTCACCCACGCGCTGTAGCCGGACAGTGTCTGCTTGAGGGGTGCGACCTTGCGCAATGCGCAGCAGCGGTTGGGATCACGGGCGAACAGATCCTTGCCCTCGGCGACATCCTGCTCGGCGACGCTTGCCAGCGCGCGTGCATTGATGACGTTGACGCCGTAGACCTGCTCGACCGCGTCACGCGTGCCGATGGTCTCGGGGAAGTGGTAGCCGGTGTCGAGGAAGAGTACGTCGACGCCCGGATGAACTTGTGCGGCAAGGTGAACCAGCACTCCATCCTGCATGTTCGACGCCACGATGTAACCGCTACGTTCCCCCGTCGCTGCGCTCGCCCCGTCACCGAACGTGTCCTCGGTCCACTGCAACAGTTCCTGTGCGCTGGCTCCGTCGAGTTCTACGGCACCGCGCTCGGCGATGGACCGAAGCTCGTCGGCGGTTGCTCGCGAAATGTCCACTGTCATCGCAAATCTCCTTCGTCTGCGCGCACTGCCCATTCGGCGAACCGTTCACCTTCGTTGCGGTTCTTGACGAACTGACGTACGACGCGGTCGATGTAGTCACCCATCTCGACGCTGGTGACCTTGTGCTGGCGCAGCTTGCGTCCGAAGGCGCTGTCGAATCCGAGGCTGCCTCCCAGGTGAACCTGGAAACCCTCGACTTGATTCCCCTCACCGTCGTCGACGAGCTGGCCCTTGAAGCCGATGTCGGCGATCTGCGAGCGAGCGCAGGAGTTGGGGCAACCGTTGATGTTGATGGTGATCGGCACGTCGAGCTGGCTGTTGATGTCGGCGAGACGCTGTTCGAGTTCGGGCACGAGCACCTGCGAACGCTTGCGTGTCTCGGCGAACGAGAGCTTGCAGAACTCGATGCCGGAGCAGGCCATCAGGTTCTTGCGCCAGTGCGACGGTCGGGCGGGAAGGCCCAGCGCGTCGAGATCGGCGATGAGCGGCTCGAGGGTCTCGTCGGCGACGTCGAGGATGATCAGCTTCTGGTACGGCGTGAAGCGGATCCGGTCGCTGCCGGCTTTCTCCGCGGCGTCGGCGACCTGAGCCAGGATGTCTCCCGAGACGCGGCCGGCGATCGGAGCGAAGCCGACTGCGTTGTGGCCGTTGCGGGTCTTCTGGATGCCGACGTGGTCGATCGGGCGCTTGGGCTTCTCCGGCGCGGGGCCGTCGATGAGCGGGCGCTCGAGGTACTCCGTCTCGAGAACCTCGCGGAACTTTTCGATGCCCCAGTCCTTGATGAGGAACTTGAGCCTTGCCTTCGCGCGCAGACGGCGGTAGCCGTAGTCACGGAAGATCGAGACGACACCCTCCCAGACATCGGGGACCTCGTCGAGCGGAATCCAGGCGCCGACGCGCTGCGCCAGCATCGGGTTGGTGGACAGTCCGCCGCCGACCCAGAGGTCGAGGCCCGGGCCGTGCTCGGGGTGGTTCACGCCGATGAAGGCGATGTCGTTGATCTCGTGAACGACGTCCTGCTGACCGGAGATGGCGGTCTTGAACTTGCGCGGCAGGTTGGAGTACTTGGGGTCGCCGATGTAGCGGCGCACGATCTCGTCGATCGCCGGGGTGGGATCGAGGACCTCGTCGAGCGATTCGCCGGCCAGGGGAGAACCGAGGACGACGCGGGGGCAGTCACCGCACGCTTCGGTGGTCTTGAGTCCGACGGCTTCGAGGCGCTTCCAGATCTCCGGAACGTTCTCGACCTCGATCCAGTGGAACTGGACGTTTTCGCGGTCGGACAGGTCGGCGGTGTTCCGGCCGAATTCCTTCGAGATGCCGGCGATGGTGCGCAGCTGCTCGACGTTGAGAGCGCCGGCGTCGCAACGCACGCGCATCATGAAGTATTTGGCCTCGAGCAGGTCGATGTTCTCGTCGCCGGTGAAGGTGCCGTCGTAGCCTTCTTCGCGCTGGGTGTAGAGACCCCACCAGCGGAAGCGGCCGCGAAGGTCGCCCTTGTCGATGCTGTCGAATCCCTGCTTGGAGTAGATGTTCTCGATGCGGGCCCGAACGTTGAGCGGGTTGTCGTCCTTCTTGGCCTGCTCGTTGGCGTTGAGCGGCTCGCGGTAACCGAGGGCCCACTGACCTTCGGCGCGACGCTTGGCGGGACGCGCAGCGCGTGCGGGCCGGGCTTCGGCAGGTGCTGCCGAATCGGCGGGTGTGGCGGCGTCGGTGGTCGACGTCATCGATGAACTCCTGGATCTGGGCGGTTGATCGGCACGCGGCACGCACTATCGACGAACTGTGGCGGTGTCTGATCGGGACGCACCGGTCCGTGTCGGAAATCGAGGGGGCTGTCCTCGGTCTCGGAAAGCTCGCGGCCGGCTGGTGTGCTCACGAAAACGAACAGCTGGAGAAGCTGTATCTCTGAAACGACGTGTCTCTGCAGAGAGTTGTTTCGGTGAAGCAGATGGAGATGAGCGGGAAAGGCTGGAAGATCAGTGAAAGATCAACAGCTACACAGGTGCAGACACGACGAGCTGCACACACGCTTGAAGTCGACATGGCGACGCGCCACAAGTCGCACTCCGAGTCCGGTCATGCGGACCATTGTGCCACGTCAACTCGATAATTCCGACTCGGGCGCATATTTCCACGAAAAACGGGGGAAATATCGAGTTCAGGCCACGCGCCGACCTGCAGCGCAGGCTGAATAGGTGTGCGTTCCGGATGCTGGGACACTGGAGGCGTGAATGCCACCAGCACGACTCCCACTCGACAGAGCGAGGCGACGCCCTTCGCCTTGCCCGCGCGATCGCTCGAGGGTGTCGGGAAACGGCCGTTCGGGATCTACATCCACGTCCCGTTCTGTGCCACCAGGTGTGGGTACTGCGATTTCAACACCTACACGGCCGGTGAGCTCGGAACCTCGGCGTCGCCGCAGTCGTGGCTGGAGGGTTTGCGACGCGAACTCGATCTCGCGGCCGAGATGACGGGCGCCCCGGCGGCCGAGACGGTGTTCGTGGGCGGTGGAACGCCGTCGCTGCTCGGTGGCGACGGGCTGTCCGACGTGCTGTCGGCGGTTCGCAGCAGCTTCGGCTTGGCGTCCGGCGCCGAAGTGACCACGGAATCGAACCCCGAATCGACGTCGCCGGAATTCTTCGACGCTCTCCGCAGTGCGGGATTCACCCGCATTTCCCTCGGCATGCAGTCCGCGGCTCAGCACGTCCTGAAGATCCTCGACCGCACCCACACTCCCGGCCGCGCCGTCGCTGCCGCGAAAGAGGCTCGCGCAGCTGGTTTTTCGCACGTGAACTTGGATTTGATCTATGGAACGCCAGGGGAGCGAGACCAAGATCTGGACGCCTCACTCGATGCGGTTCTCTCCGCCGATGTCGACCACGTCTCGGCCTACGCGTTGATCGTCGAGGACGGCACCGCCATGGCTCGCAAGGTCAGGCGCGGCGAGCTGCCCGCGCCGGACGACGACGTGCTGGCCTCACGATACGAACGAATCGATTCACGCCTGTCCGAGGCCGGCTTGCACTGGTACGAGGTCTCCAACTGGGCAAAGGCGGAAACCGCGGACTCCGGTGACACCCGGTGCCGTCACAACCTCGGCTACTGGGACGGTGGTGACTGGTGGGGCGCCGGACCGGGCGCGCACAGTCACGTCGGCGGAGTGCGGTGGTGGAACGTCAAGCACCCGGCACGGTACGCGGAACAGTTGGCCCTCGGTGAACTTCCCGTCGGCGGCAGCGAAGAACTGACCGCCGAGGACGAACACATGGAGCGCGTCATGTTGACCGCGCGGTTGCGTACGGGACTTCCGTTGTCGGAACTGTCTGCATCCGAACGCCTTTCGGCCGACCAGGTGGTAGTCGACCGGTTGGCCGTGATCGAGAACGATCACGTGGTTCTCACCGACCGTGGTCGCCTGCTCGCTGATGCGGTGATTCGCACGATCCTGACCTGACGCGGCACCATCCTTTGCCGCGTAATGTGGCCGTGGTGGCCATCATTCATCGTGCGCAGCTGAATCCGTCCAAGAACGACCTGCTCCGAGCGTGGGTGCCCAAGCAGCCATGGATCGGGTCGGTCGACTGTTCGACGCTCGAACGCGTCGACGCCTATCGTTTCGACGACCCGGACGGTGAGGTCGGAGTCGAGACGCATCTGCTCCGCTCTGCCGACGGTCGAATTCTTCAGGTCCCGCTCACTTATCGTGGTGCTCCGCTGGACGGGGCGGAGACTGCGCTGATCGCAACCATGGATCATTCGGTACTGGGCGAGCGGTGGGTGTACGACGCTTGCTGCGATCCGGTCTACGTGAGCGCGGTGGCGACTGCGATTCTGACCGGTGGGGCCGGAGTCGATCTGGTTTTCGCGGACTCCGCCGATTGCATCCCGGTGACGGCTCACGTAGTAGGCAGCGGTACGGCCGGCGCTTACGTACCGGAAGTCGAATCGGTGACCTGCTCGACAGTCGGCACCGACACGATCATCAGCGCGGGAGAACTGGAATTGACCGTGGTGAGAGTGATCGACGCAGATCGAGTGTCAGGCTCGGCGACGCTCACCGGAACCTGGCCGGGGCAGCCGAATCCCGCACTGCTCGCGTTCGTCGGTTGAGTCTCGGCGCCTGAGTCGCGTGAGCGTCAGCGGACGCCCTCGATGACACCGGGCATCGCGTCGAAGTCGAAGACACGCGCGTGCAGCACGACGCGGTTTCGCAGGGCCGAACGAACCGCTCGGTGCAGGCCGTCCTCGAGGTAAAGAGTGCCGCGCCACTGCACTGCGTGAGGGAACAGATCGCCGTAGAAGGTCGAGTCCTCCGACAGCAAGCGATCGAGTTCGAGGACCTTCGTGGTGGTCACGATCTCGTCGAGTCGAACCTGACGTGGAGGGAACTTCGACCAGTCGCGTAGAGACAGTCCGTGATCGGGATACGGTTTGCCGTCCATCACGCCTTTGAAGATCATGTGCCGCCTTGTCCATGGTTGTGCGATCGACCCTTCGCCGATCTCACTCCACAGTAAGGGCAACAGCCGTCTCTGGCGCTCGGGCGATTAGACTGCCAGTGGGAACCGATGTGTAAATGTCGGTGTTCGTTCTGTTCAGGAAACGGAGGTGGCAACGATGTCGAGTACCGACGACAGGCGTTTCGAGGTCTTACGTGCAATCGTGGCCGATTACGTCTCCACCCAGGACCCGGTGGGATCCAAGGCCCTGGTCGAGCGTCACAACCTCGGAGTGTCGAGCGCCACTGTGCGCAACGACATGGCATTCCTTGAGGCCGAGGGCTACATCGCCCAACCGCACACCAGTTCCGGCCGCGTCCCCACCGACAAGGGATACCGCGAATTCGTCGATCGCATCGCCGACGTCAAGCCCATGTCCGGACCCGAGCGACGAGCGATCCTCGAGTTCTTGGAGTCGGGTGTCGACCTCGACGACGTTCTGCGCCGCGGTGTGCGACTGCTCGCGCAACTGACCCGTCAGGTCGCGGTTGTCCAGTACCCGTCGCTGTCCGCGTCGTCGGTTCGCCACCTCGAGGTGGTCGCATTGACGCCGGCGCGCCTGCTTCTCGTTCTCATCACCGATTCCGGCCGCGTCGATCAGCGAATCGTCGAACTCGGGGACGTCCTCGAAGACGAAGACCTTTCCCGGTTGCGCGCGCTTCTCGGCGGGGCCCTGGAAGGCAAGCGCCTGGCCGCCGCGTCGATTGCCGTGGCGGAACTGGCCGACGAGTCTCCGGCCGACCTGCGCGACGCCGTGATCCGGTCGGCAACGGTTCTGGTCGAGACCCTGGTCGAACATCCGGAAGATCGCCTCGTTCTGGGCGGAACCTCCAACCTCACGCGCAACGCCGCCGATTTCTCCGGTCTGGCCGGCTTCCCCGGTTCGCTGCGCGCAGTGCTCGAAGCACTGGAAGAGCAGGTAGTGGTCCTCAAACTGCTCGCTGCGACTCAGAATTCCGGCACGGTCACCGTCCAGATCGGTGAAGAGACGCAGGTCGAACAGATGCGCGGAACCTCCGTGATTTCGACTGGCTACGGCGCGGCCGGTACCGTTTTCGGTGGTGTCGGTGTGCTCGGACCCACTCGGATGGACTATCCGGGAACAATTGCATCGGTTGCCGCCGTTGCCAGATACATCGGCGAAGTTCTCTCCGAGCGATGACGGACGTCGACATTTGGTCGGCACACCTCCTCGCGAGGACTGAGGAAAACCTAGAAGTAAGAGAAGGACGAGAGACTCAACGTGGCACGGGATTACTACGGATTGCTCGGCGTCGGCAAGAACGCGACAGACCAGGAGCTCAAGCGCGCTTACCGCAAGCTGGCACGCGAACTGCACCCGGACGTCAACCCTGACGAGGCGGCGCAGGCCAAGTTCAAGGAGATCTCGACGGCCTACGAGGTCCTGACCGACCCGGAGAAGCGTCGCATCGTCGATCTCGGCGGAGACCCGCTCGAGTCCGGTGGCGGCGGAGGTGGTGGCTTCGGTGGCGGATTCGGAGGCGGTGGCCTCGGCGACGTCTTCGAAGCATTCTTCGGCGGCGGTGGCGGCGCAGGTCGTGGGCCGCGCGGTCGCGTTCAGCCCGGCGCCGACTCGTTGCTTCGCACCAAGCTGACCCTCGCAGAATGTGCGACGGGCGTCAGCAAGCACGTGACCGTCGAGACGGCCATTCTGTGCGACAGCTGCACCGGAGCCGGAACCAACGGCGACTCCAAGCCTGTCCGCTGTGAGACCTGCAACGGTGCCGGCGAAGTTCAGTCCATCCAGCGCTCGTTCCTCGGCCAGGTCATGACCTCGCGTCCCTGCCCGACGTGCCGCGGTGCCGGTGAGACCATCCCGGATCCCTGCCACAAGTGTGGCGGCGACGGCCGAGTTCGGGCCAAGCGCGACATCACGGTGAAGGTTCCGGCGGGCGTTGCCGGTGGCATGCGCATCCGTTTGACTGCGCAGGGTGAAGTCGGCCCAGGCGGCGGACACCCCGGCGACCTCTACGTCGAGATCGTCGAGCAGCAGCACGACGTCTTCGTTCGGGACGGTGAAGACCTGCACTGCACCATCCGTGTTCCCATGGTCGACGCAGCACTGGGTACCAGCGTCACCGTCGACACCATCATCGACGGCCCCAAGGAAATCACCATCGAGCCAGGCACCCAGCCCGGGCACGTTGCTGTTCTTCGCGGTCACGGTATGCCGAAACTGCGGTCGGGAGTGCGCGGCGACGTCCACGCTCACCTCGAGGTGGTCATCCCGAGCCGCCTCGATCACAAGCAGTCCAAGCTGCTCAAGGAATTCACGCTGCTCCGCGATCGTGACGAGGCCGAGGTCGTTTCGACGACGTCGCAGAACAGCGGTGGTCTGTTCTCGCGTCTTCGCGAAGCATTCAGCGGCCGCTGACGGTGGCCGCAACGGTCTTCTTTCTCGACCCGGTTCCCGGCGTCGGTGAAATCGCAGTTCTGGACGGGCAGGAGGGCCGCCACGCGGCCACTGTCCGCCGGATCGGTGTCGGCGAGCGTTTGGTGTTGGCCGACGGCCGTGGCCGGGTAGCCGACGCCGAGGTGACGAGCGTCGGCAAGGATCGCCTCGAACTGTTGGTCAGCGACGTTCAGGTTCTCGAGCAGCCCAAGCCGTTGGTGACCCTGATTCAGGCACTGCCCAAGGCCGAGCGCTCCGAGTTGGCCGTCGAACTGGCCACCGAGGCCGGTATCGACGCCGTGATTCCGTGGCAGTCCCTGCGTTGTGTCGCCAAATGGGAAGGCCCGAAGCTCGCCAAGGGCGTCGCACGCTGGCGAAGTGCCGCAGTGTCTGCGGCGAAGCAGTCCAGACGCGCGTTCGTCCCGGAGATTTCGGATCTGCACAAGACGGCGGCGGTGATCGCGTTGGTTCGCGACGCCGTTGCCCGCGGCGCTGTGGTTGCGGTGCTTCACGAATCGGCGACGACGCCGTTGGCCGGCTTGCCGTTGGCGAGCGCGGACGAGGTATTTCTCGTTGTCGGTCCCGAAGGTGGGCTCGACGATTCGGAGATCAGTGCGTTGTCGGAGGCCGGGGCCACTCCGGTGCTTCTCGGGCCGACGGTCCTGCGCACGTCGACCGCCGGGGCTGTTGCTCTCGGCGCGATCGGAGTGCTGACCGATCGCTGGAGACCACGGCCACTGCACTGATCTTGTTGTGACTGCACTGACGTTGGTGTGATCCCGAGCTGAATCGGATCCGGCGCTCAGCGAAGTGTCAGATTTGCGCACTATCGTAAGGACGTCGGGGGTCGCCTTCGGCGTGAGTTGGTTCGGGGATTTCAGGAGGCCAGATGTTGTCACGTGCGCATATGCGAATTGCCGGAGCGGTGTGTGCCGCGGCGGCGATGATGCTGGTTGCGGGGTGCACCGTCTCCACCGGAGACAACCCGGGCTCTTCCGGTAATGCCGTCACCACCACACCGACCAGCGAGGCGCTCGTCACCGTCACTCCCGCCGACGGCGGAACCCCCGTGAGCCCCCTCGATCCCATCGAGGTCCAGGTCGCGAAGGGAACACTGACGACCGTCGCGCTGACCAATCCCGAAGGTAAGGAAGTCGCCGGTATCACGACGCCTGACAAGACGTCCTGGAAGCCGAGCGAACCACTCGGATACGGCAAGACCTACAAGCTTGTCGTCGATGCCGTCGACGCGAATGGTGTTGCCACGACCAAGAACACGACGCTGACCACCGTCGCGCCGAGTAATCAGACTCGCGCGTACATCAACACCACCGGTGGCGCCTCGATTTCGGACGGTGGCACGTACGGCGTCGGCACGGTCGTCGCCGTTCATTTCGACGAGTTGATCGGTGACAAAGCCGCGGCCGAGAAGTCTCTGGTGGTCACCACCAATCCGCCCGTACAAGGATCGTGGTACTGGGTCGACGGTCAGAACGTTCACTGGCGTCCGCAGAATTACTACGCACCAGGCACGACGGTCTCGGTGAACGCGAACATCTACGGCAAGCAACTCGGCAACGGACTGTACGGCCAACAGGACGACACCGTGTCCTTCAAGATCGGCGACTCCCACGTCTCGGTCGCCGACGACAACACCAAGATGGTGACCGTCTACGAAAACGGTCAGGTGATCAAGGAAATGCCGACCTCGATGGGTATGGGCGGCACCGAAACGATCGGCGGCACGACGCTCTCGTTCTGGACCCAGCCCGGCACGTACACCGTGATGGACAAGGCCAATCCCGTCATCATGGATTCGTCGACCTACGGTCTGCCGATCAACTCGCGCCTGGGCTACAAGGAATCCATCAACTGGGCCACCCGCATCAGCACGGACGGTATCTATCTTCACGAGTTGGAGAGCACCGTCTGGGCGCAGGGAAACACCGACACCTCGCACGGTTGCCTCAATCTCAGTGCGGCCAATGCCAAATGGTTCTTCGATTTCTCGCAGCCAGGGGATGTCGTCGAGATCAAGAACACCGGCGGGGCTCCGCTGGAGGTGTGGCAGAACGGCGACTGGACCCTCTCGTGGGCAGACTGGGCCGCAGGCAGCGCCCTCGCCTGAGATAGATTTCCTCGGTGCCTCGATTCAAGATTCCGTACGGCCGACACGAGCAACAGTTCGGGCATCTCTACGTTCCAGACGAGGCGGTTGACGGCCCGATCCCGATCGTCATGCAGATCCACGGCGGCTTCTGGAGCGGGCAGTACGGATTGAATCTGGGCACCGCATTTGCCGTCGAACTCGCGCGGCACGGCGTCGCAGTGTGGAACATCGAATACCGCCGCCTCGGGGCGGGCGGTGGTTGGCCGGAAATGTCCGCCGACGTGAAAACGGCGTACGACGAAATCCCCGGACTGGTTGCCGCGAAGTCCTCGGCCGAATTCGATCTGAATCAGATTCGCCTGCTCGGGCATTCGGCCGGCGGACATCTTGCAGTGTGGCTGGCGGGGGAGAAGGACACGTTCACCCGGCCTGAACGGGTCATCGCGCAGGCTGCCGCACTCGATCTGGCGTCGGCAGGCGAGCGTGGACGACGGATCAGTTTCATCGAGGATCTGTTCGGCGTTCCGTTCGAAGCGGACCCGGATCTGTATCGCAATGCGTCGCCACAGCATCGACTGCCGATCGGCGTACCCGTTGTGTGCGTCACGGGTGCGGAGGATCTGCAGGTGCCGGCCAAGGTGAGCTCCCGGTATGCGAAGGCTGCCGAAGCGGCTGGTGATCCCGTGGCACTGCGCGTGATCGAGGGCGAAGGACACGACGCATTCCTCTCACCCTCGACCGAGTCCTGGCGGGTCTCCCGCGAGTTGGTTCTCGCCGAAGACCCGCTGGCTCCGAGCACGTCAGACTGACACGGGGCCTTCTTGCACAGGGGCCTTCTTGCCCGGCAGGATGAACGCCACGACAACTGCCCCCACGAACAGTGCAAGACCGCCCGCCCAACTGGCCGCCGAAATCGCGTCGGCGTAGGCACTGCCGGCGGCGTCGAGCAACGGCGCTGCCTGAGCTGCAGCCAAGGGGTTGCCTGCCATCTCTTCGGCGACCAACGAAGCGCCGCCGACGGATTCTCCGGACACCTCCATTGCGTACGCGGCCTGTTGCGCCAGCTCACCCGTCAACTGTGGAACCTGCATACCGCTGATGAATCCTGCGATCGAATCCTTGTAGCTCGCAGCGAGGATCGAGCCCAGGATCGCGATTCCCAGAGAGCCGCCGAGTTCGATGGCGGTGTCGTTGAGGCCACCAGCAGCGCCGAGATCGTCCTCGGAGAAGTTGTCCATGATGGCGTCGGTGGCCGGCGGTTCACTCAAGCCGATGCCCAGGCCGAGCAGGATCAGTGGGACAGCGAACATCCAGTAGCCCGAATCGCCGTCTACCTGCGTGAGAATCAGAACACCGACCGCGGCGACGACCATGCCGCCGACGATGGATGCCCGGACGCCGATCAGCGGAGTGATCCGGCCACTGACCACGGCGCCGATCGAAACGGCAATTGCCAAGGGCAGCAGACGAACACCGGTTTCGAGTGCGCCGTATCCGAGGATGAACTGGAACTGCTGTGAGATGAAGTAGATGGCACCGAAGGCGGCCAGGAAGAGCAGAAGTACGGCGAGTGTCGCGCCGCCGACCATGCGCTGGCCGAGTTTGCGGACGTCGAGCAGTGGCTGCGGGTGACGCAGTTCCCAGACGACGAACGAGACGAGGCCGATCGCAGCGAGCATGGCGGCGCCGATGGGTCCGCCGGTCCACCCGAAGTGGAATCCGTTGATGATCGAGTACACGAGCGAGCCGATGGTGACCACCGAGAGTGCTCCGCCGATCCAGTCGATCCGGCCCAGGTGCTCGGCCTTGCTCGGAGGCACCAGGATTACGGCGGCGACGGCAGCGACTGCGGCGATCGGGACGTTGATCAGGAAAGTGATGCTCCAGGAATGGCTGTCGAGAATCCATCCGGCCAACAGCGGGCCGAGGGCAATCGCCAGACCCGACGTCGCCGCCCACGCCGCGATGGCGCGTGATCGCTCCGCCTTGGGAAAGGTCGCGACCAGAAGCGAAAGCGTCGCGGGCATGATGATCGCGGCGCCGACGCCCATGATCATTCGTGCCGCGATGACGGCGTTGGTGGTGTCCGCGATACTGCCGAAGACGGCGCCGCCGGCGAACACGGCGAGTCCGGCCAGAAGCGCTCCGCGGCGACTGTACTTGTCACCGATCACGCCGAACAGCAACATCAGCGCGGCGTAGGGGACTGTGTAGCCGTCGATGACCCATTGCAGTTGCGTGCTGGTGAGCCCGAGGTCTCTGGTCATGTCCGGCGCCGCGACGATCAGCGCGGTATTCGCCATCACGACGATCAGCAGACTCAGGCACAACACCCCGAGCGCGGCCCACCGCCGTGAGTACGGCTGGTCCATCTCCGAGACAGGTTTGCTCATGAGTGTCGTCATGACGCGACTCCGTTCCTGATGATCGAAGAGACTCCTCGATCTATTTGCACACTGATGTGTAAGTTAATAACTTGCACACTGATGTGCAACTATGATTGACCTAGATCACAGTTGGGCAGTCGAAAGAGGTGGAACGCGCGTTGACGCATTCGGGCACAGTCGTTTCGGGAACTGCCGAATCGGGCGGAAGGCAGCGTCGTAGTCAGGCCGCGGCGAATCGCAATCGCATCATCGAGGCGGCGATCACGGCGTTCGCTGCTGATCCGGATGCGAGCATGGACGACGTCGCAAAGGCTGCCGGTGTGGTCAGACGAACCGTGTACGCGCATTTCGACAGCCGTGAGGCGCTGATCAACGGCATCGTGGACGAGGCGTCGACCGATCTCGTTGCTGCGCTGAGCCAAGCCGGTGAGCCGCCCGAGCGCCCCGATCTGGCGACTGCCGTACTGGCATTGCTGTCATGGCCGGTCGGTGATCGATTCCGGATGCTGCTCAGTTTTGCTCGCAAAGAGTTGGGGGAGCAGCGGATTCTCGATTTGATGGAGCCCGCGCGCGCCGTGAGTATCAGCGTCGTCGAGCGAGGTCAGCGTGACGGCACCTTCTCGACATACCTGCCGGCCGAGACTCTGGTAGCGATGACCGAGGCGATCACGATCACGTTGTTCGATCAGGCCAACAGTGGGCTCATCACGGACTCTGGCGAATCCTTTGCCGCCGTATGCCTGGTCATCTCGGGTATCAGTCCGGACAGAAGTGCCGAGGTCGTCGCCGAAGCGTCGGAATGGATCCGAGAATCGCTGCCGTCCGGTCGCCGCGAGGATTAGGCCGGGACGATTAACAAGTGGGCCGTGTCCGACTCTGGCGCTAGACTTCGAAGTATCGAGGCTCACGAGTCGAGTGGGCTGATCGGACCAGAAAGCAGGCCATATTCACCACGTGAGTGAACACAGTGAACTCGACGGGAACCGTGTAACCACCATCACCGATCGCGCTCTGCCCGCAGAGCGCACCGTCCGTTCGAGTATGGATCTGGCGCCGGAGACCGTGCGTCAAATCCTGGGGGCGACGGACGAGAATCTCACCGCGATCGAACGTGAGCTTCGTGCCGACATTCACGTACGTGGCGGAACTGTCTCCTTGTCGGGGACGGCTGCAGACGTTGCGCTGGCAGAACGTGTGTTCAGTGAATTGGCGTCGCTGGCCGGTCGGGGGCAACCCATCGCACCGGATGCTGTTCGACGAACCATCGGCATGCTCACCAACGAGGTCGGCGAGTCTCCGGCCGAGGTGCTCTCCCTCGACATTCTTTCGCGTCGGGGCAAGACGATTCGGCCCAAGACCCTCAACCAGAAACGCTACGTCGACGCCATCGACGAGAACACCATCGTGTTCGGAGTCGGCCCGGCCGGCACCGGCAAGACCTACCTCGCCATGGCCAAGGCCGTTCAGGCGTTGCAGGCCAAGCAGGTCTCTCGGATCATCTTGACCAGGCCGGCAGTCGAGGCAGGCGAGCGACTGGGCTTTCTGCCCGGCACGCTGCACGAGAAGATCGATCCGTATCTGCGCCCGCTGCACGACGCATTGCACGACATGATGGATCCCGAGGCGATTCCGAAGTTGATGCAGGCCGGAGTCATCGAGGTCGCTCCGCTCGCTTACATGCGCGGCCGGACGCTCAACGATGCCTTCATCATCTTGGACGAAGCGCAGAACACCACGGCCGAGCAGATGAAGATGTTCCTGACCCGTCTCGGGTTCGGTTCCAAGATCGTGGTCACCGGAGACGTGACCCAGGTCGATCTACCTGGTGGGGCCCGTTCGGGTCTGCGTGCGGCATCCGAAATCCTCACCGGGATCGACGATATTCATTTCGCCACTCTCGACAGCAGTGACGTCGTACGTCATCGGCTGGTCTCCCACATCGTCGACGCTTACGAGCGTCACGAATCGGATCGGTCCGGCGAGTTAGCGGTCGGAAACCGGGCGCAGCGCCGCGCTGCACATGCTCATTCACCGCGACGGTAGGCTGATCGACGCATCAACCCCTACTTTTCCCAGGAAAGAGCGTCGCACATGAGCATCGAGGTCTCGAACGAATCGGGCATGGACATCTCCGAACCGGAGTTGATCAGCGTTGCCCGTTTCGTGATCGCTCGGATGGATGTCCATCCGGCGGCCGAGCTGTCGATGGTTCTCGTCGACTCCGCGACGATGGCGGATCTGCACGTTCGCTGGATGGACCTGCCGGGCCCGACCGACGTCATGTCGTTCCCGATGGACGAACTCGAGCCGGGTGGCCGTCCTGATTCCCCGGAGCCTGGACCGTCGATGCTCGGCGACATCGTGTTGTGTCCGTCTTTTGCCGCGGATCAGGCTGACAAGGCCGGGCATTCACTGGCCCACGAACTTGCTCTCCTGACCGTCCACGGTGTGTTGCACCTCCTCGGCTACGACCATGCGGAGCCGGAAGAGGAGAAGGAGATGTTCGGCTTGCAGAACAGCCTCCTCGAAGAGTGGTACGAAGACCTTCGCCGTATCGACCGCGAAGCAGCACTCGCCGAACGCGATCAGAAGCTGCTCGGCAAGACCGGTTTCGTCGACGGAGTGGACCGATAACAGGCATCCGGGGGTTCTGTAGTGAGTAGCGCCATAGCGCTCTTTGTTCTGGCGATTGCTCTTGTCCCGGTCGGTGGTGTCTTCGCGGCCGTCGACTCGGCGCTCAACACCATTTCGTCGGCGCGCATCGACGAGATGGCAAAGGAAGAGCGAGCCGGCGCCGCGCGCGTGCAGCGCATTCTGACCGATCGTCCGCGATACGTGAATCTGATGGTCCTGCTTCGCATTTTGTGCGAGATCACGGCCACCGTCGTACTCGTGGGCGGTCTGATCGACATCCTCTCGTTGGGCTGGGCGCTGACCGTCACTGCGGTGATCATGGTTCTCGTCTCGTACGTGGTCATCGGCGTCGGACCGAGAACGCTTGGGCGCCAACATGCGTACTCCATCGCGATGGCCGCGTCGTTGCCACTGCTGTGGATCGGTGTTCTGCTCGGGCCGATCAGTCGCGTCCTGATCCTCGTGGGTAACGCCTTGACCCCGGGTAAGGGCTTCCGCAACGGTCCGTTCGCTTCGGAAATCGAGTTGCGTGAACTCGTGGACATGGCGCAGGAACGCGGCGTCGTCGCCGACGAAGAACGCCGAATGATCCAGTCCGTCTTCGAACTCGGAGACACGTCGGCACGCGAGGTGATGGTGCCACGCACCGACATGGTGTGGATCGAAAATGACAAGAATGCCGGACAGGCGACGTCGTTGGCCGTGCGCAGTGGTCACTCGCGCTTGCCGGTCATCGGGGAGAACGTCGACGACGTGCTCGGTGTCGTCTACCTCAAGGATCTGGTCAAGCAGACCTACCACCTGCCCGACGGCGGCCGGAACGTCAACGTCTGCGACGTCATGCGGCCGGCGGTCTTCGTTCCCGACTCGAAGCCACTCGACAGCTTGCTGGCCGAGATGCAGCGCGACCGCAATCACATGGCGATCCTCGTCGACGAATACGGCGGAATCGCTGGCCTGGTCACGATCGAAGACGTCATCGAAGAGATCGTCGGTGAGATCGCCGACGAGTACGACGAGGACGAGACGCCGCCCATCGAGGATCTCGGCGACGGAATGTTCCGCGTATCCGCGAGGCTTCCCATCGAAGACCTCGGCGAATTGTTCGATCTCGAACTCGAACTCGACGAGGTGGAGACCGTCGGCGGGCTGATCGGATACGTACTCGGCCGAGTTCCGCTTCCCGGTTCCGAGGTGGAATACGACGGTTTGATCCTGCGCGGTGAGGGAACCAACACGGGCCGAGGCCGGGTACGCATCAGCACGGTGTTCGTGCAGCGCATCCCGCGGTCCGAAGACGAAGAGACAGAAGACACCGATGACTGAGCGAGTGTTCAGCGAGGAGCAGTTATGAGCAAGAACGAATTCCGGTCAGGCTTCGTGTGTTTCGTGGGTCGACCCAATACGGGTAAGTCCACGCTGACCAATGCGTTGGTCGGCAGCAAGATCGCGATCACGTCCTCGCGCCCCCAGACGACGCGCCATACGATTCGTGGCATCGTTCACCGCGAGCATGCGCAGCTGATCCTGGTGGACACCCCTGGACTGCACAAGCCGCGCACATTGCTCGGGCAGCGCCTCAACGACCTGGTTCGTGACACGTACTCCGAGGTCGACGTCATCTGCCTGTGCATCCCGGCCGACGAGGCCATCGGGCCCGGAGACCGCTGGATCGTGCAGCAGATCCGTCAAATGGCGCCCAAGACCAAGCTGGTCGGCATCGTCACCAAGATCGACAAGGTCAGCCGCGACGCCGTCGGAAAGCAGTTGCTTGCGCTGTCCACCCTGCTCGGCCCCGAATCCGAAGTCGTTCCGGTGTCCGCGAAGTCGGGCGAACAGGTCGAGATCCTGGTCGACGTCCTCGCCGGTCTGATGGACGAGGGCCCGGCCTTCTACCCGGACGGCGAATTGACGGACGAGCCCGAAGAGGTGCTCATGGCCGAACTCATCCGTGAGGCTGCGCTCGAGGGTCTCGGTGAGGAATTGCCGCACTCCCTGGCCGTGGTGATCGAGGAGGTCATCCCGCGCGAAGGACGCACGGAGAAGCAGGGCGAGATGCTGGACGTCCACGCGTTGCTCTACGTCGAGCGGCCCAGCCAGAAGGGCATCGTCATCGGTAAGGGCGGAGCGCGTCTGCGGGAAGTCGGTACCAGTGCGCGCCTGCAGATCGAGAAGCTGCTCGGTGTGCGGATCTTCCTGGAGTTACACGTCAAGGTCGCCAAGGACTGGCAGCGCGACCCGAAGCAGCTCGGCCGGCTGGGCTTCTAGGGCCTCCGGCCCCGTGAGCGGTTAAGGAGTCCAGGGACTGCCTAACCACTCACAGGGGCCGGAGGACCCTCAGGATCGCCGCGCCGATGTCCTGCTCGTCGACGCCGGTGGCCAGGCGTCGGAGTTGGAGTCCAGTGATGACGGCGACGAGCGTCGATGCAATCGATTCGGGATCCGGTACGCCGAGTGCCGTCAGAATCGTGACGGTCAAATCGTCGTAGGCGGCAAAGCATTCGACCGCCACTTCATGGAGTTCGTGGTCGCGGCCGGCGGCGATGTACATCTCGAACGGCGCGATCCGCTCGGCCGAGAACGAAAGATCTCGCGTCACCTTCTCAGCTATTGCCGCGGCATCCTCGACGCTGAGACCTTTGTCGCGGTACTCCTCGGCCAAGGCGCGCAGGCGCGTCGTCTCGTCTGTCACGAAACGAGACAGAGCAGCGCGGAGCATGTCCGACTGGCTCGCGAAGTGATACGTGATCGATCCGAGTGAGACGCCGGCCTGCGCGGCGATGCGCCGGTTGCTCACACCCGGGATGCCGTCGGTACCGACGACGTGCAGAACGGCGTCGAGTATTCGCTCGCGAACGTCCCGGTTACTCATCGGGTCACCACCACGGCTCGGGTCGGACCTGATCCCAACGCAGGACCGATTCCAATTGTGAAGCGAGGGAGACCAACAGAGGTTCGGTGTTCTCGTTGCCCATCAACTGCGCACCGATGGGCAGGCCGGCCTTGCTGAATCCGGCCGGCACGTTGACCGAGGGCCAGCCGAGGACGTTCCACGGCCACGCGTACGGGCAGGCGCCGGTCATGACCTTGTCGGTGTCCCAGCCACCGATGCCGTCGATCGCGGTCGCCATGATCGGTGGAGTTGCCGTCGTGGGTGCCAGGACGACGTCGTAGGTGTCGAAGATCGCTCCGATCCGCTTTCGCATCCGCGGTTCGGCCGCGCGGGCCGCGCGCAGTGGTGCACCACGAAGTAGCTTGCCGTTCTGTGCATTTCCGCGTGTTCGGGCATCGACCAGTGTCGGGTCGGGAACGCGTCCGAGCCAGTCGTGGACCCCGACGAGTGAGCGGGGCAGAAAGTTCAGGCCGAAGATCAGGCCGTATGCGGGATCGTCGACGACGACGTGGTGTCCGAGTTCCCGCAGCGTGTCGGCGATCGAATGCACGGCCAGGCGCACTTCCGGGTCCAGCTTCACAGGAGTGGCGGTGAACGGATTACGAAGGGAAAGAGCGATTTTCAGTTTTCCGGGGTCGCGTCCCACCGCGTCGCTGACGGTGACCGGTGTCGGCTTGTGGAGATCGCCGTCATGGTTGCCGGCAGCGACGTCGAGCAACAGTGCCGCGTCGGCGACGGTGCGAGCGAGCGGGCCGTTGACCGTCAGGCCGTAGAAGGCTTCGGCGTCGGGCCAGGTGGAGATGCGCCCGCGCTGCGGCTTGATTCCGACGAGGTTGGTCCAGGCCGCGGGGATTCGGATGGAACCGGCTCCATCGGAACCGATTCCGGCGCTGACCAATCCGGCAGCGACGGCCGCGGCGGTGCCGCCCGACGATCCGCCTGGAGTGTGGTGACGCGACCACGGATTGCGCGTGTAGCCGAAGGCTGAACCGCTCGTGAGCGGCCACTGGCCCAGTTCCGGGCTGTTGGTCTTGCCCACGATCACTGCGCCGGCGTCGCGGAGGCGTCGAACCATCTCCGAGTCCTCGGTCTTGGCCGGGAAATCGCCAGGGCAACCGAAGGCGGTGGGTTCGCCGGTGATGTCGACGTCGTCCTTCACTGCGATCGGCACGCCGAGAAGAGGTAGGCGCTCGCCGAGTGCGAGACGCCTGTCGGCCTCGGCAGCTTCTTCGAGTGCCTTCTCGCGCCGCACGATCTTGAACGCATTGAGGTGAGGCTGAGTGGCCTCGATCCGGCTCAGCGTTGCCTCCGTGGCCGCGACGGACGAGGTAGCACCCGAAGCCAGACTCGCAACCTGGTCGACAAGGCCGGGGGCGAGATCGTGGTCGGTTCGAGAAGTCATCAGGTTCCCTTCGCAAAACTGTTCGTTCGAACGAACAGTAACTTGTTTCAGTATTAGCGAACGTGGGTTCCGCGTCAAGATCGCGTCAAGACGCCAGGTCAGTGCGTAAGTGGATCGTCAGAGACACGGAATCGGCCTCTCTGGAGGTCGATGCTGAGAGAGCGCATCCGGTCGAGGGCGACCGAGCGTCATGGCTGCGATGCACAGCAGCACGGCAAAAGATTTCGAAGAGGGAAGCTCATGGCCGATCTGGCCTACGTTGCTCTGATTCTCGGTGGTTTTCTCGTGTGCGCGCTGGTGCTGCGCGCCCTACAGGCGAGCGCTCCCAAATGACGGTTGCCGGTGTGGTCAGCGTGGTTCTGATCGCCGTCGCCGCGGCATTGGTCATTTATCTGCTCGTTGCACTCGTAGATCCTGAGAGGTTCTGATGTCGCCCGCTCTTGCAGCCGGCCTGCAGATCGCTTTTGTCCTCGCCGTTCTGGCAATTGCCTACGTTCCGGTGGGCGACTACATGGCACGCGTTTACTCGTCGACGCGGGATCTGCGGGTCGAGAGTGTGATCTACCGCGTCGGCCGGATCGACTCGCGGGCCGAGCAGACGTGGTACGGCTACGCCGCAAGCGTTCTCGGATTCTCGTTGGCGAGCGCATTGTTCTTGTACTTTCTCCAACGGATTCAGGGTGTACTACCGCTGAGTGACGGACTGTCCGGCGTCAGCCCTGCCGTTGCCTTCAACACCGCGATTTCCTTTGTGGCGAACACGAACTGGCAGTCGTACACGCCGGAAACGACGATGAGCAACTTCGTTCAGCCCGTCGGCCTGGCGGTGCAGAACTTCGTCTCTGCCGCAGTCGGGATGGCGGTGGCCATCGCATTGGTTCGTGGCTTCATTCGGGTTGCCCGGGGCGGCGAGATCGGCAACTTCTGGGTCGATCTGACGCGTGGTTCTCTGCGCATCCTCCTCCCGTTCTCCTTCGTGATCGCCCTGATCCTGTTGAGCCAGGGAGTGATCCAGTCGTTCCACAGCGGTTTCGCCTCCACCGGCCTCGACGGCAATGCGGTGACCAATGCACTAGCTCCCGTCGCGTCCCAGGAAGCGATCAAGGAACTCGGCACCAACGGCGGCGGGATCTTGGCTGCCAACTCGGCGCACCCGTTCGAGAACCCCACCCCGCTGAGCAATATCGTCGAGATTCTGGCGATCCTGTTGATTCCGGTCTGCCTCACACGAACATTCGGAACTCTCGTCGGTGATCGTAGGCAAGGCCTCACCCTGCTCGCAGTGATGGGAATCCTGTGGAGCGGACTGCTCGCGGTGACGCTCGCTGCCGAATCCGGCGCACGCGGTGTTGCCGCCACAGCAGCTGGTTCGATGATGGAGGGTAAGGAAGTTCGCTTCGGAATCCCCGGATCGGCATTGTTCGCGGTGGCGACCACGGGAACGTCGACGGGCGCGGTGAACTCGGCCCACGACAGCATGTCGCCCCTCGGCGGCGGCGCGGTCCTGCTCAACATGTTGCTCGGCGAAATCGCGCCGGGCGGGGTTGGAACCGGCCTCTACGGGATTCTCGTGCTGGCGCTGATCGCAGTGTTCGTCGGCGGACTGTTGGTCGGTCGCACGCCCGAATACCTCGGCAAGAAGTTGGGTCGACGCGAGATAACCCTTGCGGCGCTGTCGATCCTGGTCATGCCCGCACTGGTCCTGATCGGTACCGCCATCACCGTGATCCTTGGTTCGACCACCGGTTATCAAGGTAACGGGGGAGATCCGGGCACGCCGGGATCGATCCACGGGTTCAGCGAGGTGCTCTACGCTTTCGCTTCCGCCTCGAACAACAACGGCAGCGCGTTCGGCGGTCTGACCGTCACCAGCGACTGGTTCCAGTCGTCTCTCGGAATCTGCATGCTTCTGGGCCGATTCCTGCCCATCATCTTCGTTCTCGCTCTGGCCGGTGCGCTGGCCTCTCAGAAGAAGGTGGCGCCGACGGCGGGCACCCTCCCCACATCCGGCCCGATGTTCACCGGCCTGTTGACCGGCACCGTCGTTCTTGTTGCTGCACTTACATTCTTCCCGGCCCTCGCGCTGGGCCCGCTAGCGGAGGCTCTTCAATGACCGTGCGTATCAGTGAGAAACCCGTGGTAGCGCAAGACGCTGCCGACAAGGTTGATCCAGGGCAGTCCCGTCAAGTACACGCAGGCGTATTCAACCCGCGGCAGATGATCACCGCGTTGCCGGGGGCCGTACGCAAACTCGACCCACGCCACTTGGCGCGTAACCCGGTCATGTTCGTGGTGTTCGTCGGTTCCGTCATCACCACCGTCATGGCGATCGCCGATCCCTCGGTGTTCTCCTGGGTGATCACCCTGTGGCTCTGGTTCACGGTGATCTTCGCGAACCTCGCCGAATCCGTGGCCGAAGGGCGAGGCAAGGCTCAGGCGGCCAGCCTGCGCAAGGTCAAGCAGGACACCACAGCACATCGGATCACGATGAGCGGCGCGATCGAATCGGTTTCCGGCACCGAACTGGTGGTCGGCGACCGGGTGATCGTGGTTGCCGGCGAGGTCATCCCCGGCGACGGCGACGTGGTCGAAGGTATTGCCTCCGTGGACGAATCGGCGATCACCGGTGAATCCGCCCCGGTAGTCCGTGAATCCGGTGGCGACCGCTGCGCCGTCACCGGTGGTACGACGGTTCTCTCCGACCGGATCGTCGTGGAAATCACCGCAGCACCGGGCAGTTCGTTCGTGGACCGGATGATCGCGCTCGTCGAAGGTGCCTCGCGTCAGAAGACACCCAACGAGATTGCGCTCAACATCCTGCTCGCGTCGTTGACGGTCATCTTCCTCCTCGCCGTCGTAGCCATCGGCCCGATGGGCTTGTACGCGGGGCACGAGCAGGATCCGATCAAGCTGATCGCACTCCTCGTCTGCCTGATCCCGACGACCATCGGAGCGCTGCTCTCGGCAATCGGTATCGCGGGCATGGACCGCCTCGTCCAGCGCAACGTTCTCGCGATGTCGGGGCGTGCCGTGGAAGCTGCGGGCGACATCGACACCCTGTTGATGGACAAGACCGGAACCATCACCTTCGGCAACCGCCGGGCGACCGCGCTCCACCCGGCACCCGGCGTATCCGCCGACGATCTTGCTGCGGCAGCGCGCTTGTCGAGCCTGGCTGACGGAACTCCCGAGGGACGGAGCATCGTCGAGTTGTGCGCAGCAGAGTTCTCTCTCGCGGCTGAACCGACGCTCGACGAGGAACGCGCCGAGTTCGTTCCCTTCACGGCACAAACGCGGATGAGCGGACTCGACCACTCCGGACGCCAAATCCGAAAGGGTGCAGCAGATGCGGTGATGAACTGGGTCGTCAGTGGCGGTGGACATGCAGAGACCGCGGTGACCGATACCGTGAACGACATCGCCCAAGCCGGCGGAACACCACTGGTAGTTGCCGTCAAGCACGGTGAGAGCACCTCGATCCTCGGCGTGATCGCGTTGTCCGACGTCGTCAAGCCGGGAATGGCTGACAGGTTCGCCGAACTCCGGGCGATGGGTATTCGCACGATCATGATCACCGGCGACAATCCGTTGACCGCGAAGGCGATTGCCGATGAGGCGGGCGTCGACGACTTCATGGCGGAGGCCACCCCGGAAGACAAACTGGCCCTGATCCGGAAGGAGCAGGAAGGCGGACGTCTCGTCGCGATGACCGGTGACGGGACCAATGATGCGCCCGCCCTTGCCCAGGCGGATGTCGGGGTCGCGATGAACACGGGAACCTCGGCAGCCAAAGAGGCCGGGAACATGGTCGATCTCGATTCCGATCCCACCAAGTTGATCGAGGTAGTGGAAATCGGCAAGCAATTGCTGATCACCCGCGGCGCCTTGACCACATTCTCGTTGGCGAACGACCTGGCGAAGTACTTCGCAATCCTGCCGGCATTGTTCAGCGGCATCTACCCGCAGCTGGACGCGTTGAACATCATGCGGCTCGCCACCCCCGAATCGGCGATCGTCTCGGCCGTGATCTTCAACGCCTTGGTGATCATCGGGTTGATTCCGTTGGCACTCAAGGGTGTTCGATACCGACCGTCGACAGCATCGCAGTTGCTCGGACGTAACCTGCTCGTCTACGGTCTCGGCGGTGTGATCACACCGTTCGTAGGTATCTGGTTGATCGATCTCGTCGTGCGTTTGATTCCTGGAATTGGGTGACCTGACATGCGTTTCACTATCGGTTTTGCCAAACAGGTGTGGGCGGGTTTGCTCGTATTACTTGCACTCACGGTCGTTCTCGGTGTGATCTATCCCGCCGCGGTGTGGGGGGTCAGCCGGATCAGCCCCGGATCTGCCGAAGGCTCACCGGTCACTGATGCCGCCGGTTGCGTGGTCGGCAGTGCCTGGGTGGGTGTTGATCCGCAGGTTGCCGAAGGGCAGCAGGACCCGTTCTTCCACAACCGCGTTGTCGGATCCGTTTCGGACGAGGATCCTTTTGCCACCGGTGATCCGGCTGCGGCACTGCCGTCCAACCAGGGGCCGAGCAGCGAGATTCTGGCCGGATTCATCATCGAGCGCCGGGCAGCCATCGCGGCACGTGAGGGCGTCGACCCGGCATCGGTGCCCGTCGACGCAGTCACCGGTTCGGGCTCGGGTATCGATCCCCACATCAGTCCGGCGTACGCCGAGCTGCAGGTCGCGAGGGTGGCGGCGAACAACGGCATCTCGGAAGACCAGGTGCGGGGCTTGGTGGCTGAGCACACCGACGGTCGGCAACTCGGATTTCTCGGAGCCGAGCGAGTCAACGTCCTGGAATTGAACCTGGCACTCGGATTGACGGCACCTACGTGTGCTGCGCCGACGACTGGTGGATGATTGTCACGTGAGTTCTTCGGAGAAGGTCGGTCAATCTTTCGGTAGGGCACGCAAACGTGGTGAATTGCGTATCTACCTCGGCGCTGCCCCCGGCGTCGGAAAGACCTTCGCGATGCTCGGTGAGGCTCATCGACGTCGAGATCGTGGCTGTGACGTGGTCGCGGCCGTTGTGGAGACACACGGCCGCGCCCGCACGGCGGCGCAGATCGGTGACCTCGAGATCATTCCGCCGAAGCTGGTGGACTATCGCGGAACACGGATGCCGGAACTGGACGTCGAGGCCGTGTTGGCTCGGCGGCCGGCCCTTGTCCTCGTGGACGAGTTGGCACACACCAACACTCCGGGGAGTGAGAATCACAAGCGCTGGCAGGACGTACAGGAACTGCTCGAAGCCGGGATCGACGTCCTGTCCACGGTCAACGTGCAACACCTCGAAAGCCTCAACGACGTTGTCGCGCACATCACCGGCGTGGTTCAGCAGGAGACGGTTCCGGACGCGATAGTGCGTAGTGCGGCGCAGGTCGAGTTGGTCGACATCACTCCGGAGGCGCTGCGCCGCAGACTTTCTCACGGCAACGTGTATTCGCCGGAGCGTGTCGATGCGGCATTGGGTAACTACTTCAGACGCGGAAACCTCACGGCGCTACGCGAACTGGCTCTGCTGTGGGTGGCCGATCAGGTGGACGCCGCCCTGGCGAAGTACCGGGCCGAGAACAAGATCACCGATACCTGGGAGGCGCGCGAGCGTGTCGTCGTTGCCGTGACCGGGGGACCGGAGTCGGAAACGCTGGTACGACGCGCATCCCGTATCGCGTCGAAATCGAGTGCCGAACTGATGGTGGTCCACGTCGTGCGCGGTGACGGACTCACCGGCGTCTCGGCTCCGGAGATGGGCAAGGTGCGCGCGTTGGCCGTCGGGGTCGGCGCCACGCTTCACACCGTTGTCGGTGACGACGTACCGTCGACGCTTCTCGAATTCGCCCGCGAGGAGAACGCCACACAGTTGGTTCTGGGAACGTCTCGACGTTCTCGGCTGGCGCGCATCCTCGACGAGGGGATCGGCGCCGCGGTGGTTCAGCAGTCCGGCGGCATCGACGTTCACATGGTCACCCATGAGGAAACGACCGTCCGTCGGCGGATCTCGTTTTTCGGCCGATCCGAGTACCGCTTGCTGTCGTGGATTGCGGCAGTGGTGGTTCCGACGGCCGCAGCCGGACTCATGGGTCTGATCGACCGGATCTCCGGCGTGCAGGGTGAAAACGCGTTGTTCTTCGTGGTGGTGGTTCTGGTCGCGCTGCTCGGTGGTGTCGGGCCGGCAATGCTGTCTGCTCTGCTATCGGGACTGCTGCTCAATTACTTCTTCACCGACCCCAGGTACAGCTTCACGATCGCCGAACCCGACAACTTCATCACGACGGTGGTGCTGCTGATAGTGGCTGTGGCAGTGGCCGTTCTGGTGGACGCTGCCGCCAAAAAGGCTCGGGAAGCGAAGCGCGCTTCGGAGGAAGCGGAACTTCTGACACTGTTTGCGGGGTCGGTTCTCCGCGGTGCTGACCTGTCCACGCTGCTCGAGAAAGCTCGTGAAATCTACCGTCAACGTGGGGTTTCGGTGGTGCATCATGAGGATGGCGTAGTCGCGGCCGTGGGTGCAGAACCGCCGGCACGTGAAGCTGACGCGGATTCCGTATGCGAGGTAAACGACGGCGAATACGCACTGATGCTGTCGGGGCCGGAGTTGAGTGCGCGTGATCGTCGGGTGTTGACCGTTGTCGCGCACCAGGCGGTCGGCATGATCCGTCAGGACAAGCTCACGGTCGAAGCGAGCAAGGCGGCTGCATTGACCGAGGCTGATCAACTGCGCCGAGCATTGCTTTCGGCTGTGAGCCATGACCTTCGGACACCGCTTGCCGGCGTGAAGGCTGCTGTGTCGAGCTTGCGCAGCGACGACATCGAGTTCTCACCTGAGGACACGGCAGAACTACTGGCCACCATCGAGGAGTCTGCGGATCAGTTGACCGCGCTGGTCGGCAACCTTCTTGATTCGTCCAGACTGGCTGCGGGAGTGGTCAAGCCGACGTTGCGGGCGGTGTACCTCGACGAAGTTGTTCACCGGGCGTTGCTTGGATTAGGCATCGGCGGCCGGTCGGACTCCCGGTCTCACAGTGTGATCGTCGACGTGGGTACTGTTGCCGTGCAAGCCGATCAGGGTTTGCTCGAGAGAGTGATCGCCAACCTCGTCGACAACGCATTGCGGTACGGCGGCACAACACCGGTGCGAGTGGGAGCAGCACGCGTCGGAGACCGCACCGTCATCACCGTCGCAGATACCGGCCCCGGTGTACCCCGTGGTGAAGCCGAATCGATGTTCGAGCCGTTTCAGCGAATGGGGGATCGCGACAACACGGGCGGCGTCGGACTCGGGTTGTCCGTGGTGCGCGGATTTGTCGACGCGATGGGCGGAACGGTCAGTGCCACCGACACTCCGGGCGGTGGGTTGACGATGATGGTCGAACTGGCCGGTGCAGGAACGAATGGAAGCGAGTCATGAGCCGGATACTGGTTGTCGACGACGAACCGCAGATCTTGCGGGCACTACGCATCAACCTCACTGTGCGTGGATATGACGTGGTGACGGCGTCCACCGGAGCAGGGGCCTTGCGCGCTGCAGCGGAACGGCCGCCGGACGTGGTGATTCTCGATCTCGGACTGCCGGACATGGACGGCACCGAAGTACTTGCAGGCCTGCGTGGCTGGTGCACGGCGCCGGTCATCGTGCTGTCGGCGCGCACCGACTCCGCGGACAAGGTCGAGGCCCTCGATGCCGGTGCCGACGATTACGTCACCAAGCCCTTCGGGATGGACGAGTTTCTGGCCCGCGTGCGCGCAGCGGCGAGGCGTGGAACCTCGGCGGCCGATACCTCGGAACCGTCGGTCGAGACCGCGTCGTTCACGGTGGACTTGGCTGCCAAAACGGTGAGTCGGCGCGGTGAACAGGTGCACCTGACTCCGACCGAGTGGGGCATGCTCGAGATGCTTGTGCGCAACCGCGGAAAGCTGGTCGGGCAGAAGGAATTGCTTCGGGAGGTGTGGGGACCGGCTTACGACACCGAGACTCACTATCTGCGTGTCTACCTGGCTCAACTTCGTCGCAAGCTCGAGGACGACCCGGCCAACCCCAAGCATCTGATCACCGAGGCGGGGATGGGTTATCGATTCGTGGTGTGAGAAACCAGGTGTGAGAAACCAGGTCAGATCATCACCACCAATTTGCCACGAGCCGTACCGGCTTCCATCTTGGCATGTGCTTGCGCGATGTCCTCGAACGCGAACACCTCGTCGATCGGTACCACCGCCTCGCCTGACGCGACAGCGGAGAGGAAGTCTTGCAGTACGTCGGCAGGCAGGTCGGACGCGTCCCCGCCGTACGAGGTCAATCGCACTCCGCGTGGAATGTAGTCGATCGGATAGAAGTCCTTGACTGTCCACTCGTTGGACAACATGCCCGTGAAACACACGGTCCCGTGAACGCGAGTGGCGCGCAACGTGTCGGGAAGTGTTGGTGTTCCGACTAATTCGAGAGCCAGATCAACACCGTCCGGGAAAATGTCTCGCACCTGGCCTGCCACGGTACCGTCGTCGAGGACAACGTGGTCGACCCCGATCGCGGTCAACGACGACGCTTTGCTCGCATCGCGGGTGGTCGCAAGGACCGTGAGCCCCCACTGCTTCGCCAGGACTGCCGTTGCCATGCCGACCGAGGAGGTTCCGCCTCGAATCAGTAGGGATTGACCGGATTTCGCATCCAGTCCCACCGTCAGCGAGCCGTACGACGTCTGCAGCATCTCGGGAACAGCTCCCACTGTCGACCAGTCCAGTTTGCTGGAGAAGGGAACGACCTGGCTGACGGGAACGCATGTGTACTCGGCATATCCGCCGTCGAAGACCCGACCCATCCCGCCCATCATGGCGGCGACCTGCTGCCCTTCGGTCAACTCCCCGCCGGGGCAGTTCACCACTTCGCCGACGGCCTCGATGCCCAGCACCCTCGGGAACGTCACGCCTTCGGCGAGGCCGAGGCGGGTGTGCAGTTCGGATCGATTGAGACCGAAGGCCTTCACACGGATGAGGACCCAGCCGATGGTAGGCGCCGGTATGGGAATCTCCCTGATCGTCAATGCTTCTGGCGGGCCGGGGGCGTCGAGCACGATTGCGCGCATTGTGTCGGTCATGCTTTCTCCTTGGTGATGAGTGTCAGTCGGCGGTTGGCTTCGCGCAGCGTGGCCAGTGTGGCGCCGAACCGATCGAGAGCCTCGGGCGTCAGCAGGGAACCGAGACGGCGTGCCAGTTCGTCGTCGAACGTGGCCTTCGCCCCCTGCAACAGGCCAATGCCGTCGGGGGTCAACGCGATGAGTGAGGATCGTTTGTCGGCGGGATTGGATTGTCGACGGCAGTGCCCCGAGGACTCGATCCGATCCACCAATTTGCTCGTGCCACCGACGGTGATCGCGAGGGCTTCGGCAATGTCGAAGACCCGACAGGAACCTAGCCTGTCGATGATCTGCATCGGCTCGAATCGACTCAGTGGCAGGTCGTGCTCGCTTCGGAGTCGCTGGTCGACGGCCGTCCACAGTTCGGTTTCGAAGCGGACGAGGTTGTCGAAGTGACCGCTCAGGTCCGACCCCGTCATGAGCAGACCCCGAACCGATATGCATTCCGTGGAATCATTCTTTCACCGTACGCCCGATTCGTGATCAATTCCATGGAATCTATTTGCGGCCTTTCGTTGTGTCGGTGGCGCATGGGAACATATGTTCGTGTCGCATGAACCGTTGGATCGAGAAACGCCAGGTAATCACCTTGGCGGTGCTCGTTCTGGCGGTAATCATCCTGGGGGTAGTCGACCTACGGGTGACGCAACGATCCTCCATGCGGACCTCGATTCGTTCTACGCATCGGTCGAGCAACGTGACGACCCGACTCTGGCGGGCAGACCGGTCATCGTCGGCGGTGGCGTGGTCCTGGCGGCAAGCTACGAGGCCAAGGCATTCGGGGTTCGAACTGCGATGAGTGGTGGTCAGGCTCGATCACTGTGTCCCCAGGCAATCGTCGTTCCCCCGCGAATGTCGGCGTACTCGCAGGCGAGCAAAGACGTGTTCGACGTCTTTCACGACACGTCGCCGCTGGTCGAAGGAATCTCCATAGACGAGGCCTTTCTCGAGGTCGGCGGGCTCGCCAAAATCGTGGGAAACCCGCTGCAGATCGGGGCCAACCTCAGACGCGACGTGGCCGAGCAGGTCGGACTACCGATCACGGTCGGGATCGCACGCACCAAGTTCCTGGCCAAGGTCGCGAGTGCATTCGCGAAACCCGACGGATTGCTGCGAGTGCCGCCGGAGGGCGAGACCGAATTCCTGCATCCGTTGCCGGTCGAGAAGCTGTGGGGCGTCGGCAAGATCACGGCCCAGAAGTTGCGAAACTTCGACATCGTGACGGTGGGTGACATCGCTCGGCACGACGAATCCTCGATCGTCTCGATTCTCGGGGGCGGCGCCGGTCGCCATCTCTACGCGCTCTCGCACAATCGAGATCCGCGCCCCGTCCGCGCCTATCGTGGCCGCAGTTCGATGGGTGCTCAGCATGCGCTTGGTCGCGGATCCCATTCCCGCGCAGAACTCGATGCGTCGTTGATGTCCCTTGTCGACCGTGTCAGTCGACGCATGCGTTCGGCGCAGCGGACGGGGCGCACGGTCACGCTCCGGCTTCGCTTCGCGGATTTCACGCGGGCAACTCGATCTCACACGCTGCGCCGGTCCACCGCCGACACAGCGGAATTGCTGAACGCCTCGATGGTGCTGCTGGACGAAGCGATACCGATGATCGCGGACAAGGGCATCACGTTGATCGGTGTCGCTGTCTCCAACCTGGATCGGGACGGCGCCGAACAACTCGAATTGCCCTTCGACGGTCCAGGATTCGCGGGTCCGGACACTGCCGCCCTCGACTCGGCGATGGACAGCGTCCGGAAGAAGTTCGGCTCGGCGGCTCTCACGAGGGGAGTGCTCCTGGGACGCGATCCGGACCTGTCGGTGCCGCTACTGCCGGACTAGGTGAGGTTTTCTCTCAGAGTCGCTCCCTCGTATTCGTGTCGGAACAACCCACGCGCCTGCAGCACTGGAATCACGTGATCGACAAAATCTTCCAGGCCCTGCGGATAGGTCGGCGGCATCAGATTGAAACCGTCGGCACCGCGGCCGTCCAACCAGGATTCCATCTCGTCGGCAATCGACTCCGGTGTGCCGATCATCGTTGCGTGGCCACCACCCGCAGCGAGCGTCCCGAGGAGTTCCCGCACAGTCGGTGCGTCCTTCTCGACGATCCGCAGAATAGTTGCGTAGCGTCCTTGCGGCCCGCTGAATGCTTCGAGTGGAGGCAACGGGGGCACGGGCCCGTCGAGATCCCAGTCCTCGCAATCCTGTCCGGTGAACAACGAGAGTTGGCGTATCGACTGTTCGGTGGGCAGCAGGCGATCAAGTTCGGCCTTCTTGGCCCGTGCCTCGGCGACAGTACTTCCGACGTAGGTGACCAGCCCCGGCATGACGGCGACCGAGTTCGAATCCCGGCCGGCGCGCTCGATTCTCGACTTCACGTCCGCGTAGTAGCTCTGCGCGCTGGGTAGGTCGTAGGCAACCGAATAGATCGCCTCGGCGCGCTGCGCAGCCAGATCGCGACCCTGCTCGGACGCCCCGGCCTGAAACAAAACCGGTCTGCCCTGCGGGGATCGAGGAACCGTCAACGGGCCGTCGACACGAAAATGCTTGCCGTCGTGATCGATGCGAGAAATCTTGCCTGCGTCGGCAAAACGTCCCGCCCGGTCGAGGATCAGCGCGTCTTCCGACCACGAATCCCACAATGCGAGGGCCACTTCGACAAATTCGTCGGCTCGTTCATATCGGGATGCGTGATCGGGCATCGCCTCGAGTCCGTGGTTGCGCGCCTCCTGGTCGAACATCGAGGTCACGACGTTCCATCCGGCCCGTCCGCCGCTGATGTGGTCGAGCGATGCCAAAAGTCGTGCCGCGTGGAATGGCGTGTAAAAGGTCGTGGAGATGGTGGTGACCAGGCCGACGTTCGCCGTCGCTCGTGCCATGGCAGTCAACGCGGTGATCGGTTCGAGAAACCACGACGCACCAGACTCGGGTTCTCGAACACTGTGACCGTCAGCGAAGAAAACGGCGTCCAGCTTGCCGCGTTCGGCGATCTGGGCGAGCGACTCGTAATACGTGATGTCACCGAGACTTTCGACCGGTGAGTCGCGGTGTCGCCACGCCGCACTGTGATGCCCGCAACCGAGCAGGAACGCACCTATCCGTAGCTGTGCGCCCATCAGTTCTTGACGAGTCCGCCGTCGACAACCAGATTCTGGCCGGTCACGGCCCGCGACCATGGGGAGGCGAAAAAGAGTGCAGCGTCGGCAAATTCGTCCGGCGTCGTGACTCGGCGCAGGGGAGTGCTTGCCGCGATCATGTCGAACACGGCTTCCGGTGTCGCGGCACTCGCATCGGTGGTGCGGAGCAAGCCGCCGGAGACCATGTTGACTGTGATCCCGTCCGGACCGAGGTCGGCGGACAGCGTCCGTGTCAGTGCCAACAGTGCGGCCTTGGCAGCGGTGTAGTCGTGGTACGGAACTACCGGATTCTGGACCAGATTTGTTCCGACAGTGATGATTCGGCCGAAGCCGAGTTCGCGCATGCCTGGTAGCGCTGCCTGGGTGGTATTGAGTGTTCCGGCAACAGCTCCGCGTAGTTGAGAGTCGAAGTCGGCCCAGGTGATCGTGTCCGCGTTCGGCCGGGCATCGCCGTTGAACGAGAAGTCGACCAGTGCATTGTCGACCACGGTCGAGATCGGTGCGTCGAATCTCTCGCGTGCAGCGGAGAACAACTGGTCGACGGAACTGCGGTCCGTCACGTCCGCCTGGACTGCGAAGGTGCGATCCTCACCCAGTTCGGCGACCAGGGCCTCGGCGGCATCGCGGCTCTTGTTGTAGTTCACGATTACGCGGGCGCCCGAGCGGGAGAATGCTCGGCTCAGTGCGGCGCCGAGCCCGCGGGCGCCACCGGTGATCAGAACGATCTGCTCGTCGAGGTTCAATGCGCGCTGAAATTGCTGTTCGGTCATGTCGACATCCCTCCGCCAGTGCTAACTGGTCAGGTTCATCGGGTCTGATCTCAGCCGACTTTTTCGGCACCCCGTGTCACCGTCCATCAGACCACGTGAGGTGAATCGTCCCGAACGCCGGGTGTGTAGTAACGGCCGGCGCGATGAGTTTTCGATCGCTCGGGAGTCGTAATTGCAAGCGAAGTGGCAACCGGCCGCTCGCCTTCGCCCCAGGAGACTCCGATGACCACCCAGCCCGTCCACAACGAAACTGTTTCCGGTAACGCCACGACGACGACACCTTCGGCCACGGCTCGCAAGGTCGGATACGTCCTGAGTGGGCTGTTCGTCGTTTTCATGCTCTTCGACGGCATCATTCACATTCTCAACCTTCAGACCGTCAAGGACGCCTCCGCCGAACTTGGGTTGCCGGACTCGCTGGCATTGACGGCCGGGGTGGTGCAACTGATCTGCCTTGCGCTGTACGTGATTCCGCGAACGTCGATACTCGGCGCGATTCTGCTCACCGGTTACCTGGGCGGAGCCGTGTTGACCAACCTTCGAGCGGAACAGCCTCTGCTGAGCACGACATTGTTTGCCGTCTACACCGGAATCGTCATGTGGGCGGGTCTGTATCTCCGAGACGAGAAGGTTCGCGAGATCATCCCGGTGCGGCGGGTCTGAAATCAGGCCCCTGAAGGGGTTGCGTGGGACGCGGTGTCCCATTATGTTTGACCTCATTCAAGTCCGTCGACTCCAATCGACGGACTGGCCGTGAGGAGACACCGATGGCTCGGTCAGCGTCGATCGAAGTGGAAAAGCCGTACCGCCAGGTACTGCAGACTTTGTCCGAGGGCTCAGTTGCCCGCAGTTTCGATCCCTATCTCGACATCGACTGGGATTCACCAGAGTTCGCGATCGATCCGCATGATCCGAGGTGGGTGCTCTCATCCGTGTCGGATCCGCTCGGAGCGACGCAGTGGTACCAGGACCAGTCGTTGGAGCGTCGAATCGCCATGGGAATGTGGCGTCAGGCGAATGTGACCAAGGTGGGTTCGGCATTCGAGAGCATCTTGATCCGGGGAATGCTGCAATACATCATGGCGCTACCCAACCAGTCGCCTGAGTTCCGGTACTGCCTGCACGAGATGACCGAAGAGTGCAATCACATCCAGATGTTCCAAGAGCTCGTCAATCGTATGGACATCGACGTACCGGGTATGCGTCCGATGTTCCGGCGGCTGTCGCCGATCATCGGAGTGCTGGGAGCAAAGTTCCCGGTCATCTTCTTCATCGGCATTCTGGCTGGTGAAGAACCGATCGACCACTTCCAGAAGGATCTCATCCGCGAGGGTAAGGACACGCCGCCGGCGATGCTCCGCACCATGGAGATTCACATCGCCGAAGAAGCGAGACACATCTCGTTTGCTCACGAGTTCCTGCGCAATCACGTCCCCAGACTCAGTCGTTCGAGTCGAGCCATCACATCGGTCGCCTTCCCCGGCACGATGCGTTGGCTTGCGGGCGAAATCATGTCACCGCCAAAGGAATTCGCCGAAGAATTCGGAATCCCGGACGAGGTGATGAAGAGCGCCTTCTGGGGGAGCCCACATTCACGCCGCATCCTGGGTAACTACTTCGGCGAAATGCGAGCCCTGGCAGACGAACTCGGATTGATGAATCCGGTGTCGAAGCGCGCGTGGCGAAAGCTGCGCATCGACGGCGACTACGCCCGCTACCGCGGCGAGCCGAAGCGTTCCGACAAGACCCGGATCTAGTCCGGCCGCGAAGTTCCTCCGTCGGAGGACACCAGCTCGGCTATGAGCGTGGACAATTCGACATGGGGATCGATCTGTAGCCCGCTCGAGCGGGCAACGCCGTCGAACATGTACCAGGTGTATTTCGCGAGGTCGGCGATGATCTCTTCGCGGCTCGGTTTCGGATCGGTGCTTCGGACCCAGTGGGTGAGCGTGCCCTCGACCATTGTCACCACTGCGAACGGTAGTGAATCGAAGGGTGAAGAGTCGATCCCCACGGATCGACCGACTTCGGTGATAGTGGTGCGCGCCGAGTCGGCGATTGTCGCCTTCAGGCTGCTGATCGCGTCGATGCTTTCGTCGTCGTAGTCAGTGGGGCCGGTACCCATGAACTCGTGAATCCGTGGATGCTCGGTGATCCACTCGGCGACGGCGCTGATGGTTCGGGTCAGGATCTGGTCGAGAGTGCCTACCGAAATGCTCATCGACGCATCCAGGGCCGCCGCAAATTGGCCGAGCACAAACGCTCGGACTCGTCGATCGAGGTCGTCTCGGCCGCTGAATTGTCGGTACACCACCGACTTGGCGAGGCCGGCACGGTCGGCGATCTGCTGGACGGACACCTCGGCACCTGCCGCGCGCTCTTCGATCAGTTCGACAGCCGAGGTGAGTATCCGTTTCTGACGCTCGGAGTTGTGTCGCTCCCACCGCGCTTCGCGACCGGTCAACTCTGTAGTGACAGGTTGCGCAATTGCGTCGCTCGGCATCGGGCCAGTCTATCCGGACGGACCCGCCGTATTTCCGACTTGTCATCGGGCGCGGCATCGGGATCGGTCGTCGGTACAACGTGGGACACTGGTCGAGTGAGGTTGTATCGAGACACGGCGGTGGTGCTGCGCCTGCACAAACTGGGCGAAGCCGACCACATCGTCACGTTGCTCACCCGTCAGTTCGGGTTGGTACGTGCCGTGGCCAAAGGTGTCCGCCGGACCACCTCCAAATTCGGTGCCAGACTCGAACCGTTTGCTCACATCGACGTGCAACTACTTCCGGGCAAGAATCTCGACATCATCACTCAGGTGCAGACGGTCGATGCATTCGCCACTGACATCGTCGACGACTACAGCCGGTACACCACGGCCTGCGCCGTACTCGAAACTGCCGAGCGGTTGGCCGGCGAGGAACGCGCGCCGGCCCCGCAGCTTCAGCGATTGACGGTGGGAGCACTGCGTGCGATCGCCGAGCAGGCGCGGCCGGTCGAGTTCGTGCTCGACGCGTTCTTGTTGCGAGCCATGGGCTATGCGGGTTGGGCGCCTGCCCTCGAAGAGTGCGCCCGCTGCAGCGCTCCGGGACCGCACCGTGCATTTCATGTCGCCGCAGGCGGAGCCGTCTGTACCTACTGCCGCCCGGCGGGTGCTGCGACGCCGTCGCCCGGAGTGCTCGACTTGATGGAAGCCCTGCTCCGAGGGGAGTGGGAGGGCACCGATTCGGCGCCCGCGACGCTGCGGACGCAAGCCAGCGGACTGGTCGCGGCACACCTGCAGTGGCATCTCGAGCGTCAATTGCGGACGTTGCCGCTGATCGAGCGTTCGAGGCCGCATGCAGCCGTCGAGGTCGACTTGCCCGTGAGGCAGGATGGAACCCGTGATTCGACGACGCGAACCGCGAACTCCGCTTGATCCTGCTGCTGAACGGGTGATCCGGCCACCGGACCCACATCCGTCCGGGGCGACCCCGCCGATCCTGCAAACCGAACTCATCCCGCGCCACGTCGCGTTGGTGATGGACGGCAACGGACGGTGGGCACAGGAGCGCGGTCTGCCGCGAACCGCCGGGCACGAACGCGGTGAAGCTGTCCTGATGGACACCGTGTGCGGGTGCATCGAGATGGGTGTCGAGTGGCTCTCCGCCTACGCCTTCTCCACCGAGAACTGGAAGCGCAGTCCCGACGAGGTTCGATTCCTGATGGGCTTCAACCGTGACGTCATCCGCCGCCGACGCGACGAGATGAACGAAATGGGTGTGCGTGTTCGCTGGGCCGGTCGTAAGCCGCGCCTGTGGGCCAGTGTGATCAAGGAACTCGAGATCGCCGAAGAACTGACCAAGAACAACACAGTCATGAACTTGACCATGTGTGTGAATTACGGCGGGCGGGCCGAAATTGCCGATGCGGTAAAGGAAATCGCGAAGCGTGTTGCGGCCGGTGAGATCAATCCGGACAAGATCACCGAGGCGACGGTTGCCAAGTACCTCGACGAACCCGACATGCCCGACGTCGATCTCTTCCTGCGTCCGTCGGGGGAACAGCGGACGTCCAATTTCTTGATCTGGCAATCCGCCTACGCCGAAATGGTGTACCAGGAGAAGCTGTTTCCCGATTTCGACCGCCGCGATCTCTGGGCCGCCTGCGTCGAATACGCCTCACGCGACCGTAGATTCGGTGGCGTCAAATGACAGGGGAGAACATGACCGACACCACCGACGAAGCAGCCCGCCTACAAGAACGCGCGGCCGCCTCGCTGGCGCATTTCGTGACGGTCGATGTGGCTGCGGACGGCTCGCTTGGTTTCCAGTACTCCGGCGCGCTGTGCTCGATCCAGGCGATGAATTTGTCCGAGGGTCTGGACGTGCTGTCCATGACGTGTGTCCTCGCGTGGGACCGACCGGTCAGCGCGGCACTGCATCGCAAGGTGGCCGAGCGGAACCGGACCATCCAATTCGGTTCGATCGCGGTATTCGGCCACGGCAGTCTGGCGGACGTGATCCTGCGATACACGTTCCCGGCGGCCGGACTGGACGACGAGGCACTGACCACGATGTTGCTACTCGCGCTGACCGGCGCCGATACCGCGCGTCAGGGTTTGATTCCCTGACGCTGTCAGCTGTCAGCTGTCAGCCGGCGGCGCAGTCGCGGCAGGTGCCGAAGATCTCGACGGTGTGACTCACTTCGGTGAAACCGTTGTCCTCGGCGATGGTCTGTGACCACTGCTCGACCGTCGGGCCCTCGACCTCGACGGTGAATCCGCAGTTGCGGCACACCAGGTGATGGTGGTGTCCGGAGGAGCAGCGTCGGTAGACGGACTCACCTGTGTCGGTGCGCAGGACGTCGATGGTTCCGGCGTCGGACAGTGCCTGCAGCGTGCGGTAGACGGTGGTCAGGCCGATCCCTTCACCGCGCTTGCGCAGTTCGTCGTGCAGTTCCTGTGCCGACTTGAATTCGTCGATGTCGTCGAGCAGGGCGGAGATGGCGCTGCGCTGTTTCGTGGAACGAACGCCGACGGTGGCCGGTCCACGTTTCGAGGTCGTACTGCCCGGGGTGTTCATGCGGTGGAATCTCATCCTTCTTCGGCGTGGGCGACAGCGTCGACGACGATGTGTGCGAGGTGATCGTCGACGAGTCGATAGAGAACTTCTCGTCCGTTGCGTTCGCCGCGGACGACGCCCGCTGCTTTGAGAACGCGCAAATGCTGGCTGATGAGTGGCTGAGTGACACCGAGAGCGCCGACGAGTTCGTGAACGCAGCGCTCCGACTCGTGGAGCTGAAGCACGATCGCGATGCGAACGGGTGCAGCCAGCGCCCGCAGAATTTCGCCGGCGGCCGCCAAAGTTTCCTTGGGCGGCACGGGCGCGGGGGGTGCGGCTTCGAACGGGTCGTGCGTGTGTCCGAGGTCGGAATGATCATGGCTTTTGTGGAGATCGCCGGTATCCGCAATGCTCACAGCGAGGCTCCTTCGAGGGGTAGATCATGATGTCCGGGCATAGCCATCTCACCACATTATTGCAAATCACTTTCATTTTGATATGCACAAGTATGCATGTCAACCTTGGACGGAAGTGCGTGGCAGCCGCCAGATAGGCTGATGGTGCGAAAAGCGCACGAAAATCATGCATCTATTACCCAGATGGAGAGCAATCGAGTGGCACCCAAGTCCAAGATCGAAGCCGTTGTCAATCTCGCCAAGCGGCGAGGCCTGGTCTACCCGTGCGGTGAGATCTACGGCGGTACCAAGTCCGCATGGGACTACGGCCCATTGGGTGTCGAGCTCAAGGAGAACATCAAGCGTCAGTGGTGGCGCAACATGGTCACCAGCCGCGAGGACGTCGTCGGCCTCGACTCCTCGGTGATCCTGCCCCGCGAGGTGTGGGTCGCATCCGGTCACGTCGGTGTCTTCAACGACCCGCTCGTCGAGTGCCTCAACTGTCACAAGCGTCACCGTCAGGATCACCTGCAGGAGGCGTACGCGGAGAAGAAGAAGCTCGACAACCCGGACGACGTCTCGATGGATGTCATCGGTTGCCCCGATTGCGGCACCGTCGGCCAGTGGACCGAGCCGCGCGACTTCAACATGATGCTCAAGACCTACCTCGGCCCTGTCGAGAGCGAAGAGGGCATGCACTACCTGCGCCCCGAGACCGCACAGGGCATCTTCGTGAACTTCGCCAACGTGCTGACCACCTCGCGTAAGAAGCCGCCGTTCGGCATCGGTCAGATCGGCAAGAGCTTCCGTAACGAGATCACCCCGGGCAACTTCATCTTCCGCACCCGCGAGTTCGAGCAGATGGAGATGGAATTCTTCGTCAAGCCGGGCGAGGACGAGCAGTGGCATCAGTACTGGATCGACTACCGCCTGGACTGGTACACCGGCCTCGGCATCAACAAGGACAACCTGCGGCTGTACGAGCATGCGCCGGAAAAGCTTTCGCACTACTCGAAGGGCACGACCGACATCGAGTACCGCTTCCACTTCCAGGGCAGCGAATGGGGCGAGCTCGAAGGTATCGCGAACCGTACCGACTTCGATCTCTCGACGCACTCCAAGCACTCGGGCACCGAGCTGAACTACTACGACCAGACGACGGGCGAGCGGTACACGCCGTACGTCATCGAGCCGGCGGCAGGTCTCACGCGTTCGCTGATGGCCTTCCTGGTCGACGCGTACACCGAGGACGAGGCTCCCAACTCCAAGGGCGGCGTCGACAAGCGCACGGTGCTGCGACTGGATCGTCGACTCGCTCCCGTCAAGGCCGCAGTGCTGCCGCTCTCGCGCAATGCGGATCTGACGCCGAAGGCAAAAGATCTTGCGGCGCAGTTGCGTCAGAACTGGAACGTCGAGTTCGACGACGCCGGTGCCATCGGGCGTCGTTACCGTCGCCAGGACGAGATCGGCACACCGTTCTGCATCACGGTCGACTTCGACACTCTCGAAGATCAGGCTGTGACGGTGCGTGAGCGTGACTCCATGGCGCAGGAACGCGTCGCCCTCGATCAGGTGGAAAGCTACCTGGCTGCGCGGCTGATCGGTTCCTGATTCGTTCGAAGCTGACGGGCGGTTCTTCTCATTCGAGAAGGACCGCCCGTTTTCTCTTTCCATGGTGGATCTTCAGGCGCAGGATCGAAGTTATGAGAAAACTCAGCGTGACCAACAGCGTGACTCTCGACGGTGTCATGCAGGCACCTGGCGGGCCGGACGAAGATCGTCGTGGCGGATTCGAGCACGGTGGATGGGCGGCACCCTTCAACGATTCCGTCATGGCACAGAAAATGGGGGAGGGGATGGCGAAGAAATCAGAGTTGCTCTTCGGACGCCGAACCTATGAGAACTTCGCCTCGTACTGGCCGTTTCAGACGGACAATCCGTTTACCGAGGTGCTCGACAACACGCAGAAGTACGTCGCGTCAAGAACTTTGGGTGAACCGCTGCCGTGGAAGAACTCGACTGTGTTGAAAGGCGATGCCGCCGACGCGGTCGCCGCGCTGAAGGAAAGCGATGGCCCGGATCTGGTGGTTCTGGGCAGTGGCGACCTGATCACGTCATTGGCCGAACGGCGTCTCGTCGACACCTACACTCTGCTGATTCATCCGCTGGTTCTCGGAACCGGGCGCAGATTGTTCCCCGACGGTGCTGCGCTCGCTCAGTTCACCCTCACCGAAAGTGTTCCTACGACAACAGGCGTCATCATCGCGACGTATCAGGTGAGTTGAATACATCAGGGAACTCGCCGAAATGCTGCTTCTGCCAACGCTGGGTTCTGACGGCTTGCACACTGGTCGGCGTGACCCAGGGCGGATAGACCCGGATAGCGCGCTTGCCGCCCGAGAAGTTCGTCGACACGATGTCGTGTTCGACGAGGGTTTCGGTGGGAAAGACGAAGTGACCCAGATGTTCTTCGTCGTAGACCTTCACCACAAACAGCGCGACGCCGTCGCGGGTGTCGAAGGGGCGGATGGGCCCGGCCTCGGAACGGCGCCACAGGGTGACGAACTGACCGAGCTTGGTCGGCGTCGTCTTGGCGGATCGATAGACGGAGGGAAGGCCGTTGACGGTCAGCGTGTGAGCGCCGTACTCAGCACCCTCGGACTCGGGAATCGGTGTGGACCAGGTAAATCCGTCGGCGTTCATCGGCAACGATGATGCCACGGACCACCGACAGCCTTCGTGGCGAACGCTGTCGGTGGTAGTCCCGATTCAGGCCGTAGGTACCTTGTCGAGAAACCCGAGGACAAGCGTCACCCGGCCGTCGTCGTCGCGTTCGAGTACGTCGAACCCGTCGATCAGTGACTCGGCCCCCGCCGGGCCGAGAGCCCAACCGAATCGAGCCTGTCGGTGGTGCGCGTCCACCGGCCCGATGAGGGTGAAGTGCATGCCCGGAAATTGTTGCTGCACAGCGTTGATCATCGCGTCGATCTGATCGTGTCCGGTGACGTCCGCGAGCGGATCGGTGTAGCGGCCGCCGGGTGCGAACAATTGCTCGATCCGTGCTCTACGGGCGGTGGTATCTGTTTCGTTCCACATGTCGATATAGGCGTCGGCGATTGCGTCGAAGTCGCTCATGGTCGCTCCCTTGATCAGTTCCGGTGGTGAACGTCCGGCGGTCTCGCCGGCTGAGACCACTGTTCCTCCGAAACTGCTTCGGGTCGATTACCTCCGAGGTCATGGTCTCGGCTACCTCGGGTCGCTAACTTGAAAGAATGACCTTCGAGACGATGGACGTTGGCACCGAACTCAAGCGGTGGCGGGAGCGGCGAAGGCTCACTCAGTTAGGTCTCTCGGCAGCGGCAGGAGTGTCGACCAGGCACCTGAGCTTCATTGAAACCGGCCGCTCCAAACCCAGCCGGGACATGATCCTTCACCTGTCCGAATGTCTGGATGTTCCTCTACGACAACAGAACACGCTTCTGCTGGCAAGTGGCCACTCACCGGAGTACTCGCAAAAATCGTTGGTGGAAGCGCCGATGTCAGCGGTGAGCGAGGCCATCGATCGCATCATCGACGCGCATGACCCTTATCCGGCCGTGGTGGTCGATCAGCAATGGGAGATGATCGCCGGGAACCAGGCCGTGAGAATCCTGACCGAGGGGGCCGCTGAATTCCTCCTGGAACCACCGGTGAACGTATTGCGTTTGAGTTTGCATCCCGAGGGCATGGCGCCGCGGATCGTGAACCTCGCGCAGTGGCGGACCCACCTGCTCGCCAGGTTGGCGCGGGAAGTGGAGGTCAGTGCGGATGCGCAGTTGGCGTCGTTGCTCGACGAGTTGCGCACCTATCCGAGCGGCGGAGACTGGCACGACGACCGCGCGAATTCCCTGCTGGTTCCGTTGCGTGTACGCGCCGGCGATACCGAATTGGCGATGTTCAGCACCACCACCGTGTTCGGTACGCCGCGCGACGTCACGCTCGCAGAGATCGCGATTGAGTCGTTCTACCCGTCGGACACGCAGACCGCCGATTATTTTCGATCAGCCGCGCAGGTCAGAGAGACTTCTTGCCGAACTTGAGCTTCCACGGCACCAGAGCGGACTCCAACTGAACCGAGAGGCTCATCTTGGAGACACCTTCGGTGCGTTCCTCGAAGCGGATTGGCGTTTCGGCGATCTTCATGCCGCGCTGAACAACTCGGTAGTTCATCTCGACCTGGAACGCGTAGCCGTTGCTCTGCACCGATTCGACGTCGATGTCGCGCAAGGTCTGCGCATGCCACGCCTTGAAGCCTGCAGTTGCATCCTTGACGTGCAGTCGCAGAATAGCGTTGACGTAGAAGTTCGCCCAGGCGGACAAAGCCTTGCGATGCCACGGCCAGTCGCCGGCAACTGCGCCACCTTCGACGTAACGGGAGCCGAGAACGACTGCCGCATCGGTAGTGGTGAGGATCTCGATCATGGCGGGGATCGCTTCGGACGGATGGGAGAGATCCGCGTCCATCTGAATGACGATGTCGGCGTTCTCCGCCAGAGCCCGGCTCATGCCCGCGACGTAAGCACGGCCGAGTCCGTCCTTGACCGTGCGGTGAAGCACTCCGACCGGGATGGGACCATCGATACCCAACTTGTCCGCAACCTCGCCCGTGCCGTCGGGGGAGTTGTCATCGACCACGAGGACGTGCAGGTTCGGGATCTTCAACGCGGCGAGGCGATCGACGAGCTTTGGCAGGTTCTCACGCTCGTTGTATGTAGGTACAACGACGGTTATCTGCGGGGCGACGCTTTCCATAACACCTTCGTATGATCTGTGATCCCGACTTGCCGGATGAAGCGTACGACGAGTGCGGTCGTGAACAAAGTAGGGATTTTACTACCTCGACAGGATCCGTCAGAACCGGCCGCCGCCGCCTCGACTGGTTCGGCCGCCGCCGCCACCGCCGAAACCACCGCCGCCGCCACCGCGACCTGAGCGTCCACTGCTGCTCGGTCCGCCGTACGAACGGGGCCCGCCGCCACCTCGCAGAATGCTGTTGATCAGGATGCCGCCGAGGATCGCTCCCGTCGCATCGCCGCCGCCACCGCGGGGTCGTTGGTTTGCTTCCCAGGTGTTGACGTCGTTCTGCGCGGCGCGAAGTGAGTGCGTCGCCAAGGTGGTCGCGGCCTGGGCGTGTTGCAGTGCCTTGGACGGATCCGCAGCCTGCAATTGCTGGGCCGCCTGCAGGTGCCGCTGAGCCTCTGCGTAGCGAGTGCGCGCCTCCGCCCCGATCGCGCCGCGCCTGGTTCCGAGGAAGTCGCCTGCAGCGGTCACCTGAGCCTGTGCGGCCAGAATGTCCTGGGCAAGGCGCTGCTGTGCACGTTCGAGCTGCTGCTTCTGCTCCTGAGCGTCGGCAAGCAGCGCGTCGAGTTGGGCGTCGGCCGCGACGATCTGGTTGAAGGCTGTCAGCGGATCGCTGTCCTTCGACGTCTGAGCATTCGCCAACGCTGCCTGGGCTGCGGCCTTCGCGTCCGCCAACTTCTGCCCGCCCTGCGCCAGGTAAGCGTCCGCAGCAGTGATGCCCTGCTGGACGTCGTCCATCGCGGACGGAAGAGTCGCGATGGCGTTTCGGATGTCGTCGGCGGCGTGATCGACGCCGTCGAGTAGTTTGCGTGCCTGATCGAGAGCCGCTTCGGCAGTGCGAATCGCGGTGACGGCAGCGCCTTGCTTACCGGCCGGCAGCGCGGTGGCATCGCGGCCTTCCTCGATCGACTTCTCGGCGAGCGTCAGGCGTTCGCTGGCCATGGTGACGTTGTTCACGACAGATGCCAGCGTCGGCGCGGGGAACTGATCCTTCAATTTGGTCAGAATCGCCTCGGATTCGGGCAAGCGCACGCTGAGAGAAACAACACTCTGCGTCAACGCATCGAGACGTGCGGGGGCGTTGATGAGAAGGTCGCGAAGCCCGTCGAACTCCTCGACGCGAGCTTCGAGTTCTTGGTCGGCTCGACCGCACGAGGAAATGATGTCGATCAGCATCTGGCGGCGTTGATCGGGAGTTTCCGGGATGGCGTCGTCGAGTCGCTGCCTGATCGCGAAGGCTTCGGCGAGGGTGGCCTTGGCCTTGTCGAATGCTGCCGAGAAGGGTGCGACGGCGGAATCTCCGAACTCGCTGCGGGCCAGATCGAGCTCCTCCTGGCTGCCGGCGATCGCGTTGTCCGTCTCGACGAGGATCTCCTTCGCGCGTTCGTCGAGCGTCGGCAGCGGGAGTGCGTTGAGGCTGGCGATGTCGTCGGGGGAGATGTTCTTCGCGGCTTCGACGCTTGCCTTGTTCTTGTCGTTCTTGCGCTTACGTGAGTACAGGACCACGCCGCCCGTCCCGACCACCACAGCGCCGCCCGCGATGAGGAGTGTTCCGACTCCCATTCCGCCGCTCGTGTTGTTCGCGTCGCCGAGTGCTCCAGCTGCAGCAATTGCCGCGCCGGTCCAATCATCCTCGGCAAGAGCCGGTTCCACCGCGTCGGAATTGATCGATTCGATGTCGGAATCGGTGATGTTGCTCAGCTCAGCGGGGACGTCGAGGTAGTAAGCACGCTCCGCCGTGGCAACTGCAAGCAGGACGGACTTGGTACTCAGCGTCGACTTCGTGGCTGTCTGCTGTGCCCACGCCTGGCCACCCAGGTTGTTGAAATCGGGGACGAACGCGACCCACAGATCGATCTGGTGGTCCTCGCTGAGTTGATCGATCGCGGCTTGTATGTCGCTGCGTTGTCCGGCGTCGAGAACCCCGGAGGTGTCGGTGATGTGATTCGGCAACACCATCGGGGCGTCTGCCGAGGCGAGCGCAGGACTGAAGACGAGCGCCAGCAAAGCGAAAATCGCCGCGACGGCGGCGGCGCTTCCCCGACGGCGAACGGGTCGGGTGATTGTCCGACTCTGCTCTACCGAGGACAACTGCGCGAAGTGTGGTGCGAGGGCCATGACGCAAATCTATCCGTTGTGGCGCGTCGGCATCGGAGGTGATCGCCGCGAACTGGCAGAATTGCGGGAGTGAAACCTGCTTTCGGTAACCGCCCCCACGACCCATCACCCTCACGGGCGGGCGGCTTCGGGGCAGGATTGGCTCGCTGGACGCGCCGACTGATCGCCGGTGCCGTGTTGATGGCCGTGGTTCTGGTCGGGGGTACTGCGTTCCGGGTGTGGCAGGTGGCGCGCATCGACGACACGCGGCCGGCCGACGCGATAGTCGTTCTGGGCGCGGCTCAGTATTCCGGCACTCCGTCGTCCGTCTTCGAGGCCCGACTCGAGCAGGCGTACAAGCTGTACAAGCGCGGAGTGGCGCCGCAGATCATCACTGTCGGCGGTAAACAAGAAGGTGACGAGTACACCGAAGCGGCGTCGGGAAAGATGTATCTGACCGATCGCGGAATTCCGTCGAGTGCGATCACTGCTGTGGAGACCGGTTCGGACACACTTCTCAGTATCGACGCGGTGAGCGCCGAGATGTCCTCGCAGGGAATCAATTCCGCTGTCCTGGTCAGTGACCCGTGGCACTCCTTGCGAACGCGGACGATGGCCCGCGACACAGGACTCCAGGCGTGGACCGCACCTACTCGTCAGGGCCCGGCTGTCTTCACCCGCGAATCCCAGTTGCACGGAATCGCTCGCGAAACCGGCGCGCTGCTCTGGTATCAGCTCACGCACTTCTCGGCAGACTTCCCCTACACGGCAGGGCAATAGAGACCATGACAGCTCACACCACCTACGGAGGCGGCACATACTCCGAACACGACCTCGAACGTCGTGTCGTCGAGGCGCCGAAGCGTGCGGGGTTGCCGGGTTCGCAGATCGCAGCGGCGCAGCATCGTTCGGACTTCTCGCGAGATCGGGCGCGTGTCCAACACTCCGCGGCTTTGCGGCGCTTGGCCGACAAGACCCAGGTTGTCGGCCCGCGCGACGGTGACACACCTCGCACGCGGTTGACGCACTCGATGGAGGTCGCACAGATCGGGCGAGGGATCGCCGACGGACTCGGTTGCGATCCGGACCTGGTGGACCTCGCCGGTCTCGCGCACGACATCGGGCACCCGCCGTACGGTCACAACGGCGAGAAGGCCCTGGACGAAGTCGCCAAGGACTGCGGAGGTTTCGAGGGCAACGCGCAGAATCTGCGGATATTGACCAGCCTCGAACCCAAGATCCTGCGCCCCGACGGTCTGAGTGCCGGCCTCAATCTCACCAGGGCATCACTCGACGCAGCCATCAAGTACCCCTGGACACGGCCGCAGCCCGGCGCGAAGTTCGGGGCATACGACGACGACGCAGAGGTGCTCGCCTGGGTTCGAGAGGGGGCGCCCGAGCGTCGGCAATGCCTGGAAGCTCAGGTCATGGACTGGGCCGACGACATCGCGTATTCCGTGCACGACGTGGAGGACGGGGTGATCGCAGGCCGTATCGACCTGCGCTCGCTTGCCGATCCGTCCGAGCAGCGCGCACTGGCAGAACTGGGGGCCTCCGAGTTTCGGGGATTGGTAGTCGACGATCTGATCGACGCCGCTCAACGGTTGTCCGAACTCCCCGTCGTACGCGGGGTCGGAAGTTTCGACGGAACACTCGGAAGTTCCGTCGCGTTGAAGAATCTCACGAGTGAATTGGTGGGTCGCTTCGCCACCGCAGCGATCGCCAGCACCCGGCTGACACACGGTGACCGACCCCTCTCGCGGTATCAAGCCGACCTCGACATACCCGAGGCCGTCGCATCCGAGGTGGCGTTGCTCAAGACCGTGGCGCTGTACTACGTGATGTCCGACGCCGGACACAAGGCGCGTCAGGATCGGCAGCGTGATCGTGTTCATCGCGTCGCGGAATGGCTGCTGGCGACTGCGCCGGCCGGGCTCGATCCGATCCTGCTGCCCGCGTGGGAACGCGCCGCGGACGACGGTGCTCGGGTCCGGGTAGTGGTGGATCAGATCGCGTCGTACACGGAGAGTCGGCTGGAACGGGTGGACAAAGCGAGCCTGGGCGCGCAGGCCAGCTGGGGCTGAGCCGCTTACGCCTTCAGCAGGTCATCCGCGTCGACGGGTCGGTAGTGGTATCGAGCCACTTGCCGTAAGCGTCGCCGCCTGCTGCGCGAACGTCCTTGCAGATCTTCGACTCGGTGTTCCCGGATTCGCGATACACCGTGTAGATCGCCGTCCCCGAATCGGAGACTTGACGCAGTGACGGGCAGGACTGGTCTGTGCGTAGGTATTTCGAGCCGGGGAACGCGTCGAGGTAGTTCTGGATCTCGCTGGCGTACGTTGCCGGATCGGTGGCATTGGCCAACACCACGATTCCGGTTCCTTTGCACGAGGGGACGGTGATCGGCTTGCTGACCCTGAGGTCGCCATTTCTCGCGGACGGGTTCGACGCCCGGGTGGTCGTGGTCGCCTGCAGTCCGGCGGTGGGTAGCGGCTCGAGCTTGGGCGTTCTGGCCGGCTCCTGAGTGGGTGCCGGTGCCGACGTGGAGATGGAAGCTGCTGCAGTGGTGGGTGATTCGGGTCCCGAGTTCCCCAGCATTACCCAGGCCGCCGTGCCTCCTGCGGCCAGAACGAGTGCAACTCCAGCCGCACCGATCGCGATCGGGGCTCGGTTTCGCTTGGTCTTTGTCGCGATGTGCGTGTAGTTCCCGTGAGCGGGATTCGCCGTGGTGTAGATGGGCGGCCCGACGATCGTGGGGTGCAATCCGCCGGCGGAACCGGGGGTGTCGGTCGTCGAGAGGGCCTGCCGCGCTTGGAGTGCGAGCGCTCCCGTAGTCGGATAGCGGTGTGCGGGATCCTTTGCCATGCCGCGAGCCACGATGGCGTCAAAACCTTGCGGGAGCGACGGAACTGTCAGTGTGGGGCGTGGCGGCGGAGCGTTCAGGTGCGAATTGACCAGATGCTCGATGCTTGTGGTGTTGAAAGGTGTTGTTCCGGTGAGTGATTGGTAGAGGACACAAGCCAGGGAATAGACATCCGCTGCGGCCGTCGGCGTTTCGATTCCGAACCGCTCCGGCGCCATGTACGCATAGGAACCGACTGCGCTTCCCTCGGTGGTGATCTTCGTGTCCGTCTGTGAGTATGCGATTCCGAAGTCGACGAGGTAGGCGAAGCCGTTGTTCGTGAGAATGATGTTGTCTGGTTTGACGTCGCGATGGATGAGCCCGCGGGCATGTGCGGCGTCCAACGCCGAGGCGATTTGCGAGACGATGTCGACGGCTCGTACAGGCGTGAGTCGGCCGAATTCGGCCAACTCGGCGCGCAACGTATGACCTTCGACCAAACGCATGTCGATGAAGAGGACTCCGTCGATCTCGCCCCAGTCGTGTACCGGGATCACGTGCGGTTCGTTCAAGGCGGCGGTGGTGCGAGATTCTCGGCGGAAACGAGCCTGGAATGACGGGTCGGCCGCAAGTTCGCGATGGAGCAACTTGAGTGCGACCAGGCGATCCTTCGAGGTGTCGTACGCCTCGTACACTTCACCCATTCCGCCTCGGCCGAGGAGGCGACGCAACTCGTACACGCCGAATCGGGTTCCTGATCGCCCTTCGTGCGAGCTCGAGGCGTTTTCAGTCATCGTCGGTCCCATCGCTGCGGTGCAGAGTCGGCCATCAACATATCGTTGTCAGGAGGTGCCGGGGGACCGCCTAGACTGATGTACGTGGCGGGCCGAATTTCTGACAGAGACATCGCGGCCATTCGCGAACGCACTCGCATCGAGGACATCGTCGGTGAATACGTTTCACTCAAGCGTGCCGGTGGCGATTCGATCAAAGGTCTGTGTCCCTTTCACGACGAGAAGTCGCCGTCGTTCCACGTGCGACCCAACCACGGCCTCTACCACTGCTTTGGCTGCGGTGAGGGCGGGGACGTGTACTCGTTCCTGCAGAAGATGGATCACATCAGCTTTGTCGAGGCTGTCGAGCAGTTGGCGGATCGGCTCAGCTACACGATTTCGTACGAGGGTGGTGGGCCGTCCGTTCAGCGCGATCGCGGCACTCGTGCACGCTTGATCGCAGCAAACGCGGCGGCTCAGGAGTTCTACGCCGCTCGTCTGCGCGAACCCGATGCCCAGGCGGCTCGCGACTACCTCACCGAGAGAAACTTCGACGGTGCCGCAGCACTGCAGTTCGGGTGTGGATACGCGCCCGAAGGTTGGGACACTCTCACAAAACACTTGATGTCCAAGGGCTTCGAATTCAAGGAACTCGAAGCAGCCGGGCTGTCCAAAGAGGGGCGACGAGGTCCGATCGACCGGTTCCATCGCCGTCTTCTGTGGCCGATCCGCAGCGTCGCCGGTGACGTCATCGGCTTCGGTGCCCGCAAGCTTTTCGACGACGACACCATGCCGGGTAAGTATGTCAACACGCCGGAAACGATTCTCTACAAGAAGTCTCAGGTCTTGTTCGGCTTGGACCTCGCCAAGCGCGACATCGCCAAGGGACACCAGGCAGTAGTCGTCGAGGGCTACACCGACGTCATGGCGATGCACTTGGCCGGCGTCAAGACTGCCGTCGCTTCGTGCGGAACCGCCTTCGGTGAGGAGCACCTTGCGATGCTCCGCCGACTCCTGATGGACGACAGCTACTTTCGCGGTGAGATCATCTACACCTTCGACGGTGATGCCGCAGGGCAGGCCGCTGCGATGAAGGCGTTCGAGGGTGATCAGAAGATGGCCGGGCAGACGTTCGTCGCCGTCGCGCCCGATGGAATGGACCCGTGCGACTTGCGTCTGAAGTCTGGTGACGCCGCCGTTCGCGACCTCGTGGCACGGCGCACTCCGATGTTCGAGTTCGTGGTGAAGTCCATCCTCACCGAACACGATCTGGAGACCGCTGAAGGTCGCGTCGAGGCACTGCGTCGTACCGTTCCCGTCGTTGCGCAGATCAAGGAATCAACTCTGCGCGACAGCTATGCGAATCTGTTGTGCGGATGGGTCGGTTGGGACGATCTTCCGTCGGTTCGACGACGAGTGCGTGACGAAGCTCGCAAACGGGCGTCGACGCGCGGATCTTCGCCGGCGCCCAAGCGTCGTCAGGTTGTCGAGGCACCTGCTGCCGATGCGCTCGCGCTGCCGATCGGAATTTCCAGGCCCCGGCCCAACGATCCGGCGCTCTCGACGCAGCGAGCTGTCCTCAAGGCCGCATTGCAGCACCCTGGCATCGCCGGCAGTGTCTTCGACTCGTTGCCTCCCGAGACATTCACCCACCCCGCCTACGTTGTCATCAGACAGGCAATGGCTGACGCCGGTGGAACGAGCAAGGGGCTCGGTGGCGCCGAGTGGATCGAAGTCGTCACCAAGGGCGTCGAGGACATGACGGTGGCCTCGGTTGTATCTGAGCTGGCCGTCGAACCGATGCCGTGCGACGAAGACACGGTTCCGCGCTACATCAACGGAGTGCTCGCACGACTGCAGGAAGCGTGGGTGGGCGAGCAGGTTGCCGACCTCAAATCCAAGCTTCAGCGCGTTTCACCTGCTGCGGCCCCGGAGGAGTACAACTCACTGTTCGGAGACCTCGTGGCGCTGGAGCAGTATCGCCGACAGCTGCGTGAGCAGGCTGTCGGCGACCAAAGCGTCTGACCTAGCGGTTTTTCTTCAACTGGTCGTGGGGGACCAGAATCGTGGTCTCCTCGTTGATCGGCTTCATCGGCTCGAGCTTGGGCTGAGTACTCAGTGAGTCGGCCAGCTTCTGCCGTGACGCGTCCAACACCTTCTTTGTGGCCGGACTAGTGGCCACCGCCTTCGCGGCCCGGCTGATCTGCTCGTATCGTGCGCGGCCCGCTTTGGTTCCCAGGACGTACCCAGCTGCAACACCGATCAACAAACGCATCATTCCTGCTTCCCTCCAGCACCGATCGTCCTGACTCCATCCTGCCTGATGACTCGCTGGGCAGGCGATTTGGTACTTCGGTGGAGGATTCGCTACAGTTTCTCAGGCAACGCCGGAACGGGCGAAGCGAGCAAGACAATCCCCTGTAGCTCAATTGGCAGAGCTTCCGACTGTTAATCGGACGGTTGCTGGTTCGAGTCCAGCCGGGGGAGCAGCAAAGCCCCTCACCTGAGAAATCGGGTGGGGGGCTTTCTTGTATTCGTCGCCGCTAGTGCGTTTGCAGCAGACCCACCGATCGAAGTGCCGATCCGACGTCTGCCGCTTTGTTTGCTTGTTCTGCGAGAATTCCCAGCCGTCGAGCGCTGAGGACGTTCACCGGGTTGTCGTCGACGAAGAAGGTCTGCTGTGGACGCGCATCGAGAAACTCCAGCGCAGCCAGGAAGGCCGCAGGGGTCGGGTTTGGTAGCTCCGAGCATGCAGGAGAAAACATGCTTGTCGATTGCCACTGGAGTTACAACACTTTCGATGGCGGCCAACAGGACAGGCCCGTTGTCGTTTTCAGTGACGCCGATGGCCGCTGCACCCGTGAACGCGACGCGTAGATATTGGCGACAGATACACCAAAGCCCGACGCAAGTGTCTGCGTCGGGCTTTCGGTGGAACCGTCGAACTGTTTGACGGGTGCGCTTACTTCGCTGCGCGATCCGACGGCTCGAACAGCCGGATGATGTGGCTGGGGTTGATGTAATAGACACCATTCGGAGAATTGAGGACGAGAGTGTCTTCGGTGAAATCGGTGACGGTGCCGTTCAGCTTCGCGCCGTCGGACATGATGATCCGGATCGTGGCCTTCGAGTTCTTGAATTCGGTCAGTGCAAGCTTCATGTGGTGATCCTGTTCCGTGGGGTGTGCACTCCCACGGTATCGGCTCATCGCTCCTGTGCCGACCAACCTTGGAAGACTCGACTCGAAAGAGTGCAACGCGTCACCGCCTGCCCGATTGTGATCCGCGTCGGATGTGCCGGTAACATTCGGATTCGCCGCGATGCATCGCATCCGGATGGGGCGGTAGCTCAGTCGGTTAGAGCCGTGGACTCATAATCCATTGGTCGCGGGTTCGAGCCCCGCCCGCCCCACGTTCAGGTGCCGTGAGCCCGCGGGTCAGCCCCAATGACTTTTGTCGAAGATCATGCTGCAGACGATCGCCAAGGCGACTAGTGCGCAAAGTGCAATCACCAGGACAGTTGCCCACACGTTGTTGGGATTGAATCGCCTGGCAATGCGCCTGCGGTTGCGTCTGAGTCGAGCGTTCGTGGTCACACAACGAATCGTCGCATCATGATCGTCGATCGCAGATGAGGTGAAAGTCTCGGATCCAGATGACCAATTTCCCGACAGTGTCGGATGTGCAACGCTTCTGGACGTGACCGAGATGGCGACCACTCGGAAGACGAAGGAAAAGTAGGTACCTATCCAGGTATTTCAGCGTATGTGCTCAACCAGCCGAAGTGTCACGCTCTAGATGTACCTACGCACGGCGATCGAAGGTGATTTCGACGATCGAACTCAGGGGTCACTGAACAATTGTCTGTACCTGCCGACGCGAGCCCGGCCCACAGGTGACGACGATGCGTTCCAGTGACCCCCTGAGCGTCGACGCACGCTGGTTAAGCAGATAGCTGGCACGAAACCTTCTTCGCCTGGTGTAGGTGCAGGCAGTCGAGCCGACCCCCCGCGGCTCGGCTGCCCTCAACACGCGATGTGGGGTCCGAATGGCGGCGCCGAATTGGCGATTAGGGCGCCCGTCTGCGAACCGAATGTCAGTGAATGTAGAAGTTCTCGGAATTTCATTGGGAGACAGTAGGTTTGTTTGATCCCCAGGTTGAGGGAGTCTGGGGATCGCCTACCTGTGATTGGGGCACTCACGAACTGTGACGGAAAGGTCCGCTCCCGGATATTAGATTTACGGTGCGTCCGAACTGGCCGGAGATACTTGACGTGGAGTTTCCGGCGCCGACGTTCTACCGATATCGGGCCTTCTGCCCAGGACTCGCTTGGTGACCCATACGGCAGGTGCCGACAGGAACGGCAGATACACGAAGATATAGCTGTCGAACTCGATGCCCAACGCGAGATAAACCCCAAGGTGAAACCCGAGTAAGACGACGATCCCGATTCTGAACAAGACAGGGAAGAGCACGGCAACGATCAACCAGCCTTCAGCGAAGACAGTGGCGTAGTCGAGTGCTTTCCATAGCCACTCCGAATGGATGTCGAATAGTTCGTGGGTCAGCGGACCGAGCTTGGTGGGGTCAGCGACGTCTCGCGCAACGTAGCCCCGGGTTGCCTGCAATTCGGGGTTCAGCCAGCCCGACGCAGCTTTGGGTAGTGCCGCTGTAAACAGGGCGTAGGCGACCGTCACTGCCCAGATGAGCATGGGCAGTCCGCGGGTTTGAAGTGCTTTGCGTTGTGTGCGTGAACGTCGTGCGTCGAGGGACCATGCGGCGCCCCATCCAGCGGCTGCCATGGCCACCGGCAAGATTTCGAAAAGAATGAAGTGGTCGACCTTGCCGAAGGAATTGACCAACCCGCTGCCGGTCATGAGCGTGAGGGTCATTGCGATGGACGCGGCCGTCGTTCGATATCCGACCAAGATGGCGATCGCCAGGATGAATCGGGCGACCTCGAGTCCGACGAGGAAGTTCTCGGAGGGTAGTGACGACAGCAGGGAGAACGGACCGGATTGCGGATGAAACAGAATCGAGGGAACCTCGCCCGCCCACGTGTAGTCGATGGGAAACGCGATCACATATAGCGCGAAGAGAATTCGAATGACAGCGAGGAACCTCGCATCCCCGCGGTATGCCTCGCACAACTGATCGATGTGGTCGCGCAGGAACAACAGAGTTCCCGCACGGGCACTCAGAGATCAACCCTTGTCGTTTCGCACGGGTCAGTTGACGCATCGGTTCCGTCGGTGATGTCGATAATTGTTTTGCGCCAGCAGAACTCGATACTGTCCGGGATGGCACCACTTCCGACTTAGACGCTGCGGTTTCGGAGCCATTCGACCAATTCAGGGTCCGCGGTTCGGGTGTTTCGGTCGCCTGCCCCGCTGGGGCGGAACGCATAATCGAGTGATGCTCTCGCGGATGAGTAGCGAATATCGCCGGCGAGATCCACTGGGTTGGGACTGATCGTGGATCCGTCGGTGTAATGGAGAGTGATATCCAAGCCACTTCCACTGAACTCGCCGTCTGCATTGGGCACGCCACCGAAGCTGGGCATGCGAATTGTCGGGTACGGCTCAGGGCGGACACCGAACGAGTAGGCGCCTTGCACGAGGAGTGCGACTGCGAGTGCTGCGATCGCGATCAGTCGCCGATTGCTGCGCTTTGCTTCTGTTTCCGGCATGTCGACGTTCTTCCTGGCACCTGGTGCCGGTTTCTTCGAATGAGAAAAATAGAGGGGATTGCCGAGCGAGGGGACTGGGTGTTGTCGCGCGTCCGTGCAGATGTGCCGAAAGTAGTTGAAGTGTCGACGAAATATAGCTGCGCGATTGCCGCTTGTCGCAGTGTTGATTTGAAAATGGACTTTGGTCCGTCGAATGGGGGACGGTGTGCCCTGAATGCTTTGCCGCGCCTTAACTTCCAGCAAGCTTGGCCCCAGTCTGCTGTGAGAGCGGGATTTCACTCCTTCGTTGATGGCCGATTCAAGCGGAACGACAGATGCTTGACACTCGCTCAGAGGCAACATGATTCGACCCCGTATGTTTACGGGGTGACCAAACCCAACAAGCGAACTGTCGCCGTCATCGGTGCCATGGTTTTCACCGTCGTAGCGGTGATCGTAGGATTTGCGTACGAGCAATCCCGAGACAGTCGGGCAACTGCCTCTGTATCGCAGCCTGACAGTTCGGCGCCGGCGCTGAATGCCCCTACCGACGACTTCGACACGGTCGCAATTTTGGGGGACTCGTACTCGATTCCGAACACGACGGGAGATCATTGGCCGGCGCTGCTCGCCTTCGATCGTCGCTGGTACCTGGCAGATTTTGCGAGCGGTGGCACCGGCTACGTCCAGGGAAACGAGGAAAAAGGCAAGCTACCGTTCGGTGCGAAAATTGATCAGGTCGTTGCGGTGAATCCCGAGGTCGTCATCATCGCCGGCGGTCGGAACGATGTTTCGTACCCGCTCGAGGTGCGAGATGCGACTCGGGAGTTGTATGCGCAGCTACGAGATCGGCTTCCTCACGCCAAGGTTGTCGTCATCGGCCCCATCATGGACAACCGGCCTCCATCCGAGACCGCTGTCAATGTCAACGATCGAATCCGTTCCGCCGCTGAGCAGTACAAGCTGCCTTTCATTGATGCGCTCGCCGAGAACTGGCTGTCGGACCCGACGTTACTCAAGGAAGACGGCATGCATCCCACGCCGGCAGGTCAAAGGCTCATGTTCGAGAAGATCAGCGAGCACCTTCACTCGCTCGGTCTCTAGCTCTGAAGGAAAGCGAAGAGGACCCCGCAGGCGCGGGGTCCTCTTTTTCGTGAAAAGTATTGTCGGACTTAGGTCATCAGTAGCGAGGACTTTGGGCGCAGTCTTGGCTGGCCGGCTGCCTCGCACGGTGATGGAAAAGTTCGGGTAAGAAGGCTCTCGCGGGCTGTGTCGCCGCCCCTATCCGCGTTGCGGCTTTTGTGAATCGCAGTTCACCGCAGGTGATGCACGCGCGGCGATACCTACGCTGGGAGGTCGTCGGCGGAATGTCGTTTCTTGTGCCTTGCCGGTGGCTCGACCATCACTGCAGCCTGAACGGAGATGGAAGGGGCGGCGTAGATCATGTCGACAAGTTGGCCACCCTTGATGTTCTGCGCCACCCGTGATCAAACCGGGCAATCGGAACAAAGTGCTTGTCGAAGAGTTACAGTTGATGTTAATATGTAACGATAAGTCGCAAAATGAACATCGGCTTCGAGGTCGCGCTACCGGAAGCCGATGGGCGCCGGGGGAGATTGGTCTGCTGTCGATGGACGCGACGCCCGTTGGGTGGCACAGATCAAGGCTCTGCGAGTTGCTCCCGGTCGCACCTCTGATCAACCTGACAGACCAACGTAACGGAGAACATACTGTGGCAATCAAGAACTCGATCGCGCCTGGTGTCATAGCGGATCATGGAAACAGGCTGTTCGGCAACACTATTCGATCAGCTGAAGGTGAGGAACTCGTCCAGCGGCTGAATGCCATGTTCGAGCGAGCGAACAGCACAGGTCAGGTGGTGAATCAACGAGAACTCGCGACCGTGCTTTCTGCGCGGAGATCCGAGGATTCCCCGGGCGACCGGTCGATTCCGGCGCCTGACAGGCTGATGCATGCAACCGAGGGACTCTCGTACGAATCCCTCTCCTTGTTGATTTGTGCGGCCGAGCATTTGCTGCGTTCGGAAGGCGTACATGTCGACTCGGCGCCCTTCACCTGAGGGACGACGAGACTCGCCGAAGCCTCGGCCACGAACGCGTCACAGAATCTTCGAAAAACGAATCGAAAACCCTGGAAAATCGAAGTGGCCGGTCCTTCGCTGACGAACGAATATTTGTCACGAACGGAATGACGTTCATACGTCGTTGTTTGTAATTCCGTTGTGCGATAGGCGAATCGGACGCCCCGCGTTGCTCAACCGCAAGATCCCGATTCCGCAGCTTCGAAGGCTTCCTGGATGCGCTGACGCCCCTCAGCGTCGAATCCCCTCCAGTCGCGGTATGGTCCGCTCATGTATTCGCGGACTCGATCGATCGGTGACGCGGAATCGCTAGGAGTACGTCCCAATTCTTCGGCCAATCCGAGTATCGACTGGCAGATCTTTTCGACGGAGTCTGGTACTTCGAGCCTTCGGACCCACGTTCCGCCCGTTTCGGTTGTTGTCGTTGCGGTGTCGGGTTGCTGCACTGTCTGCGACCCGCAGCCCGCAATCAACAAGCCGGCAGCGAGAGTGGACAAGGCGAGCGAAGAGCGCATGTTTCGAATCAAACCAGATGCCGCAAACGATGATGGAAATACGGATCAACATTCGCCCCGGGCACTCGAATGAAGTGAATTGACGACCACCGCCTGCTCTTGCTGTTGCGCGGCTAGGGTGCGCCCACTTCCGCGCCACACGCGGAGAGCGTCAGCACGAAGGTAACCGCAATACCGAGCATGATTCGCTTCATCGGCCGATCGAAGCAGACTGACCCCGCCCTGGCGGACTATTCTCGATCCATGCCGATCACCCCGGATACAAAGAACTGGACCTGGGTCCTCGAACGCCCATGCGGCGAGTGCGGGTTTGATTCGTCCGCTGTTGCGTTCGCGGATGTTCCAGATCTTGTGCGTAGCAATGCCGTCTCGTGGGCCGAGGTACTGGAGCGCGAGAATGTGACGGAGCGACCGGACACCGAAACATGGTCAGCGCTGGAGTATTCCGCCCACGTACGCGACGTGTTCAGGATCTTCAAGGTGCGGTTGGAACAGATGCTCGAATTCGACGATCCGCGATTCGAGAACTGGGATCAAGACGCAACAGCTGAGGCCGAGCGGTACAACGACCAAGATCCGGCAACGGTGGCATCGGAATTGTCCGACGCCGCCGCGGAGGTCGCGAATGCCTTCGAAACCGTGCCAGAGGGTAGCCGCCAACGACGGGGTCTCCGCAGTGACGGATCGGCGTTCACCGTCGAATCGTTGGCGGCCTACTTCATTCACGATCCGATCCATCACCTGCACGACGTCTCGGCGTAGTCAGAGCCCGCGCACCTCCTCGAGGGTTCTTCTGGCTCCGACGGAGTGCAACGAGTCGAGGGTCTTTCGGAAGCTTGCGACAAATCGGCGATCGTCCACGAGATCGCCGAACACTTGGCGGTACCCGATGAAGGCCAACGGGTCGCTCGACTGTTTCTGGGCGAGCGGCACTAGAGCGTCCGACAGCTGATCGACGACGGTGATGGGATCTCCGTTCTCGTCTGTGCCCTCGGCGTAGCGGGCCCAGCTGGCGACAATTGCGGTGGACAGGTTGATCGACCCACCGGTGTCGAGTTGGGTCCGGATGACGGGCAACAGCCACTTGGGAATTCGATCGGACGACTCGGCGCACAGACGCGCAATCGTGTCGCGGACCTGGGGGTTCGAGAATCGTTCGATGAGGGTCTTCTTGTACTGATCGAGGTCGACGCCGGGTACCGGATCAAGGGTCGGCGTCGCTTCCAGATTCATGTAGTCGAGCAGGAACCCTGACAAGAGTTCGTCCTGGCATGCCTCGTGGACCAGGCGGTATCCGGCAAGGTAGCCGAAGTACGCGATGCCTTGATGGCTGGCATTGAGAAGGCGCAGTTTCATCAGTTCGTACGGGCGAACATCCGGCACGAGATTGACGCCGGCATTCTCCAGAGGTGGCCTGCCTGAGGTGAACTCGTCCTCGAGGAACCACGCGGTGAACGGCTCAGCTGCGACCGGCCACTGATCGTTCACACCAAACGTCTCGGCGATCTCGGTGGTCACCTCGGCTGTCGTGACGGGTGTGATCCGGTCGACCATGGAGTTGGGGAAGGCGCCGTTCTCTTCGATCCACTCCGCAAGTTCGGGATCCTTCAGAGCGGCGAACGCTCCGACTGCCGTCCTGGCGACCGATCCGTTGCCTTCGATGTTGTCGCAACTCATGATCGTGAACGGGGTGAGGCCCCGGTCGCGACGGAGTGCGAGTGCCGCACAAATCAGACCGAAGGTGGTGCGGGGGAGTGTTCCCGGCTCGAGATCGTGCATCACATCGGGATGGGACGCGTCGAACTCGCCCGTGGTGTGCGAGATGTTGTATCCGCCCTCGGTGATGGTGAGAGATACGATTTTCGTCGATTCGGATGCCATCTTTTCGATCACCGCCTCTGGATCCTCCGGAGCGAACAGGTACTCGACGATCGACCCGATGACCCGGCCTTGGAGGGTTCCGTCAGCATGCTTGAGCGCCAGCGTGTAGAGGCCGTCCTGCGCGCGGAGAGCGTCTTTCATTTGCTTGTCCGACGGCATCACTCCCACTCCGCAGATTCCCCAGTCGAAGGCTTCACCTCGTCGCAGGAGGGTATCGATGTACATGGCCTGGTGTGCACGGTGAAAGCCTCCGACACCGAAATGCACTATGCCGGTAGTGACTTTGCTCCGGTCGTAGGTCGGCACTTCGAGTGCAGCATCGAAGTCGAGCAAGGTCTTCGTATTGAGTTCCATGAAAGTTCTAGTCTCCTTCGGCGACGATGACTACGGCTTTGATGCTGCCGGGAATGCGATCGGCCACCAGGGCCTCTTGCGATTGTTCGAGTGAAAAGCGTGCTGTGACCATCGAATCCAGGTCGACGCGCCCGGCAGCGACCAGTGCGGCGGCGATCGGCCACGTGTTGGCGTATCGGAACACTCCGGTGAGCATCAGTTCGCGATTCTGAATGATCGGGACCGGCAACGGTATCTCGTCGGCACCCATTCCGACCAGAACGACGGTCCCAGCGGGCCGAACTGCGTGAATCCCGTCGATCACTGCGGCCGTGGCACCCGAGGCGTCGATGAACGCATCGACGGCCAGCGAGCGTACGTCGCTTTCACGAGGATCAACGACGGTTGTTGCGCCGAATTTCAGTGCCACATCACGCCGGGCCGCATCGATGTCCGAGACGATGACTTCCGTCGCGCCGAATGCCTTGGCCACCTGCGTCGTCACGATTCCTACCGGGCCGGCGCCGGCGATCAACACACGAGAGCCGGCAGTGATTCCCGCTTTCTGGGCTGAGGCGATCCCTACGGAGAGTGGCTCGAACAGCGCAGCTGCCTCGTAGGACACGGAATCTGCGATGGGATGGGCGAAGTCGGCACCGATCGTGACGTAGTCGGTCAGCGCACCGTCGATCGGCGGCGTCGCGAAGAACTCCATCTGAGGGCAGAGGTTGTATCTGCCTGCCTTGGATTCGGAACTGGTCGGATCCGGCTTCTGAGGCTCGATGGAGACGCGCTGCCCGATGCGTCTTGGGTCGACGCCGTCACCGACTGCGGCGATGCGTCCAGATGCTTCGTGTCCGAGAACGAGCGGTGAGTTGACTACGTAAGGGCCGATGCGACCTTCGTGAAAGTAGTGCGCGTCCGACCCGCACACGCCCACTGCATGGATGCGAACGAGGACTTCACCCGTCTTCGGGGACGGTCGTGGTCTCTCGACCATCTGCATCTTTCCGGTCTCAACGAGGACATTTGCCCGAATTGTCGCAGGTAGATCGACGGATTCTCCGGAAACTGTTGTGTGGGTCACAGCGTAGATGTTAGCTTAATGAGCATAAGAACATCTAGTGAGCATTTGCTCACGATCGAGAAACTTTGAACCTGATGCACAAGGAGACCGTGTGAACCAGTCGGCTCAGCCCACAGGACTCAAGTCGTCGAAGTTGCCGGCTTCCGAGGATGTGCGGCTCGCCTTGCGGGCAGCGACCATGTATCACCTCGAAGGCGCTACTCAGGCGGAGATTGCAGCGAAGTTGGGCGTCTCGCGGCCTACGGCCGGGCGGCTGTTGGCCAGGGCGCGGACGCAAGGTTTGGTCAGGGTCGAGATTATGGTGCCGCCGGAGCTCGAAGGTTCGGTGAACACGGAGTTGGAATCGAAACTGGAGAAGCACTTCGGGTTGGCCGAAGTTTTGATTGTGCCCGAAGCAAATTCGGACTCGGACGATCCGGACTTCGACGCGCTCGGCCGACGAGCAGCGGAAGTTCTGGTTCGTCGTCTGCAGCCGTCGAGCGTTCTCGGGTTTACCTGGGGTCCGGAAACCGTTGCGGTAGCAGGATCTTTGCCAGACAAGGCGGCGAAGTGCTCGGCTGTGGTACAACTTGACGGCTCCATGACGGTGACCGACTACCAAACCGGTGTCGACTTCACCATCGGCCGATGTGCACAACAGTTGCAGGCCAATCCTGTTCGCCTCAATGCTCCGCTATATGCCGACCCGGCGACTGTGGAGTCGATGCGAAACGACTCGGTCATCTCGAAGGCGCTGCAAGCCGGAACTGATTCCGACATCATGGTTTTCGGAGTCGGTGCCGTCTCGACTGCCACGACCTTGTTTGCCGGTAGCTTCGTCGACTCGACCATGCTGGACGAGTTGGAAAGTCGAGGCGCTGTCGGTGAAATCGGCGGCCGTTTCTACACGATCGACGGCAATCCAGTGGAGGGGCCACTGCCTGAGCGAACGGTCTCCGTATCGCTCGATGCAGTGAAATCCTGCGATCAGACGATTCTGATTTCGGGGGGAACACACAAACGCCAGGCCGTTCTGGGCGCATTGCACGGAGGTTTGGCAAACGTACTCGTCACCGACGTCGAGTGCGCCCAGTGGCTGCTCGAAGGCTAGCGATCTCACGAGTTTCGCTGTCCGAGCGCGCGACTGACACGCAAGTGTGAAGGAAGGTAATCCGTGAAAACAGGAAGACGAGTGTGGGGCGCTGCCGCGGCGGCGCTCTGCCTCCTGGTGTCGGGATGTGCGGGCGCTGGTGCGCTCGGTGGTTCCGGCGAACGAACAGTCACCATCGCGATGGTGTCGAACTCGCAGATGCAGGACGCCATCAAACTGGCGCCGGCTTTCGAAGCCGAGAACCCTGGCATCGACCTCAAATTCGTCAGCCTTTCCGAGAACCAGGCGCGTGCCAAGATCACAGCGTCGACGGCAACCGGCGGCGGTGAGTTCGACGTCGTGATGATCAGCAACTACGAGACACCTCAGTGGGCCGCCAACGGTTGGCTCACGAACCTGTCCGAGTATGCAGACAAGACGCCCGGTTATGACGAGGACGACTTCATACCGTCGATCAAGACTTCTCTGTCATACGAGGACAGTATGTACGCGGTCCCGTTCTACGGGGAGTCGTCGTTCCTGATGTACCGCAAGGATCTGTTCGATCAGGCGGGGATAACAGTTCCCGAAGACCCGACGTGGCAAGAAGTTGCAGGTTGGGCAGCGCAGTTCGACAACCCGGATGCCAAGATGGCGGGAATCTGTTTGCGTGGAAAGCCTGGCTGGGGTGAGGTACTCGCACCGCTGAACACCGTGATCAACACCTTCGGTGGACGCTGGTACGACGAGAATTGGAATGCGCAGTTGACCAGTCCGCAGGTCGAGGATGCGGTTCAGTTCTACGTGGACACGGTCAAGGAGCACGGTCAGCCAGGTCCTGCCACAAGCGGATTCGGTGAATGTGCAACACAATTCGCGCAAGGCAACACGGCGATGTGGTACGACGCGACGTCGGCTGTGTCGGTTCTCGAGGACCCTGCGTCGTCGAAGGTAGTCGGCAACATCGGATATGCGAAGGCCCCAAGGTCGAGAAGTCCGATCCTGGTTGGCTCTACACCTGGGCGCTCGGAATCCCGGAGTCGGCAAAGAACAAAGATGACGCCTGGAAGTTCATTTCCTGGATGACGAACAAGGACTACATCCAGAAGGTCGGAACCGAACTCGGCTGGTCGAGAGTTCCTCCGGGAAGTCGCCTATCGACCTACGAGATTTCGGAATATCAAGAGGCCGCACAGGCATTCGGTCCGATCACCCTCGAATCGATCAACAATGCAGATCCGAAGAACCCGACAGTGCAACCGGTTCCGTACACCGGCGTCCAGTTCCTCACCATCCCTGAGTTTCAGGACCTGGGCACTCGCGTCAGCCAGCAGATCAGTGCTGCCATCGCGGGTCAGAAGAGCGTGAAAGAAGCACTCGAACAATCCCAGCAGTATGCCGAGGTGGTCGGCAAGACCTATCAGGAGAACCGATGACTACGGTTGCCGAGCCCAGAACTACGGTGGACGACGCGCCACCGGTCCGTGTCGAAAAGAAGATCTCCCGCGCCGAGGGTTGGCGTCGTAGAGGTCCCCTGTTGCCGGCGTTGATCTTTTCGATCGTCGTCACCCAGATTCCGTTTCTGTTCACCCTCTACTACTCGACGCAGTCGTGGAACCTTGTCCGGCCGGGATCGCGGCACTTCAACGGGTTCGACAACTACATCGAGGTTTTCAAGGACAGTCAGTTTCGGGAAGTCGCGGTCAACACGGTCATCATGATCGTGGGTACGGTCATCGTTTCGGTGATCCTCGGACTCGCGTTGGCACTGCTACTCGACAGAGCCTTCCTCGGTCGCGGGATCGTGCGGACACTGCTGATCACGCCATTTCTCATCACCCCCGTCGCTGGCGCGTTGCTCTGGAAGACAACAATGTTCGACCCGGTGTTCGGTATCGTGAACTTTGTCCTCCAGCCGTTCGGTGTCGGCCAGGTCGACTGGGTCAGCAAGTTTCCGCTCGCCGCCGTCATGATCAATCTGATCTGGCAGTGGACGCCTTTCATGATGCTGCTCATTCTGGCCGGCTTGCAGTCCATGCCCCGAGACATCCTCGAAGCCGCACGGGTGGACGGAGCCAAGCCGTTTGCGATGTTCCGCGAACTGACACTGCCGCACCTGCGCCGCTTCATCGAACTCGGTGCAGTTCTGGGTGCGATCTACCTCGTGAACACCTTTGACGCGGTGTACATGATGACGTCGGGCGGGCCCGGCGTGGCCAGTTCGAATCTGCCGTTCTACATCTACCAGCGCGCGTTCCTCGGCTTCGACGTAGGTCAAGCTGCGGCGATGGGTGTCGTGACAGTGATCGCGACCATCATCGTCTCGACACTCGCGCTCCGATTGATCTTCAAGAGCTTCACCGGCAACGAGGAGGCGGCGTGATGACTGCCGTAGAGACGACAAGCGCGACGACCGACAAACCCGTCGTCAAGAAAAAGAAGAGCAGTAAGTTCAGTCCGTGGTCGGTCGTGGCGTGGATCGCCGCTCTCGGATTCTTCTTCCCGGTCTTCTGGATGGTCCTGACCGCGTTCAAGACCGAGGCAGACGCCTACACGGACCCGCCGAAGCTGTTCTTCACTCCCACCCTCGAACAGTTCCGTGCCGTCCTCGATTCCGGTCTGGGTACAACGCTGGCGAACTCGGCATTTGCCACAGGAATGTCGACGATTCTTGTTCTGCTACTGGGTGTTCCGGCTGCGTTTGCATTGTCTCTTCGCCCGGTGAAGAAGACGCAGGATGTGCTGTTCTTCTTCATCAGTACCAAGATGCTCCCAGTCGTCGCCGCAATCGTGCCGCTGTACGTGATCGTCAACGACATCGGATTGCTCGACAACATCTGGGCGCTGGTCATCTTGTACACATCGATGAATCTGCCGATCGCAGTGTGGATGATGCGTTCGTTCTTTCTCGAAGTCCCCGGCGAGCTTCTCGAAGCCGCCAGCATGGACGGCGCGAGTTTGTGGACCTCGGTTCGAGAGGTGATCCTCCCGCTGATCTCGCCCGGAATTGCTGCGACTGCGCTGATCTGCGTGATCTTCTCGTGGAACGAATTCTTCTTCGCAGTCAACCTGACAGCTGTTCAAGCGCAGACGATTCCGGTCTTCCTGGTCGGGTTCATCACCGGCGAGGGCCTGTACTGGGCTCGGCTCTCCGCGGCAGCGACCATGGCGGCATTGCCCGTCATCCTGGCCGGTTGGTTCGCCCAGAACAAACTGGTGCGCGGCCTGTCCTTCGGTGCAATCAAATAATTCTCCTCACCCTCTCAGGAGTTCGTCATGGCTGAAATCTCGTACCAGAAAGCGTCTTGCATCTACGAAGGTGCCGGGACCCTCGCTGTAGATTCACTCGATCTTGACATCAAGGACGGGGAGTTCATCGTGCTCGTCGGTCCGTCAGGTTCCGGAAAGTCCACGGCCCTGCGCATGTTGGCAGGGCTCGAGGACATCGATTCCGGTGCGATCACCATCAACGGCAAGGACATGACCGATGTCCCGTCGAAGGATCGCGACATCGCAATGGTCTTCCAGAATTACGCGCTGTACCCCAATAAAACCGTCGGCGAAAACATGGGGTTCGCGTTGAAGATGCGCGGTGTGCCCGTCGAGGAGCGTAAGAAGAAAGTTGCCGAAGCGGCCAAACTGCTTGACCTGACGGAATACCTCGACCGCAAGCCGGCCAAGCTTTCCGGCGGTCAACGGCAGCGAGTTGCCATGGGCCGAGCAATCGTTCGTGAACCGCAAGTGTTCTGCATGGACGAGCCGCTCTCCAACCTCGACGCAAAGCTACGCGTCCAGACCCGCACGCAGATCGCGGCGTTGCAGCGTCGTCTCGGAACCACCACCGTCTACGTCACGCACGATCAGGTGGAAGCGATGACGATGGGTGATCGCGTGGCAGTGCTCAAGGGCGGCAAGTTGCAACAATTCGCTTCTCCGACAGAACTTTACGATCGGCCGGCCAATGCGTTTGTTGCCGGCTTCATCGGATCTCCAGGTATGAACTTGGTAACGGCGCCGGTCAGTTCGGGTGGGGTGCGTTTCGGCGACGTCGAGGTTCCGCTGGACCGCGAGCAGATGGCGGCAATCGCCGCGGCCGGTCTGGCTTCGGTCACAGTAGGAATTCGGCCCGAGCAATTCCAGGTGGTTGCTGCCGGAGACGGAATCGCAGCTCAGATCGACCTGGTAGAGGAACTGGGCAACGAGTCGTACATCTACGCACACGTGCCTGGAACCGAAGCCGACCCGATCTCGCTCGTTGCACGCACCGGCGGGCGATCGAAGCTGCAGTACGGCCAGACGCTGGGCTTCGAGCGGGTGGACGGTCCTGTTCACCTCTTCGACCCGACTACGGGTGAGCGCGTGGGTAGCTGAATCCCACCACAATCGTGACCTGCTCGGCACCCGAACTCGTTCGTGCCGAGCAGGTCACATCCATCTTCGACTGGTGAGAAGGTTAGGGTCTACCGATGAGTGATACACGCGAACGATCCGTCGTGGTGTGTGGTGAGGGACTGGTTGATCTGGTTCCGGTGGGGGAGAACTTCTCACCCAAGTTGGGCGGTGGACCGTTCAACGTTGCGATCGCGGTGGGTCGACTCGGATCCGACGTGGGATTCGTCTCTCGCTTGTCCACCGACGCGTTCGGAGATCGGATGATCGACTCGCTGGCCGCGTCGAATGTCGACACGACCGGAGTCGAACGTGGGTCCGAGCCGACAACTCTGGCCGTCGTGAACCTTGCAGCGGACGGAGGTGCGCGGTATTCCTTCTACCTCGAGGGAACGGCGGATCGACAGTTCGCGCTGCCGAAACTTCCCTCTGCCCGGGCATTCTCGTTCGGAACGCTGTCGCTGGTGCTCGAGCCCGGGGCCTCCGCTTACGAAGCCATGCTGCACGAAGCACACGCCCGCGGTCGACTCACCATGGTGGACCCCAACATTCGTCCGGCGGTGATCTCGGACCCGGAAGCATATCGACGACGATTTCGTTCGTGGTTGCCTGCCATCGATATTCTCAAAGTGAGCGACGACGACGCGAAGTGGTTGGGTTCGGTCGACGGCGCCGAGTGGCTCGACGAAGGCGTCGGCGCCGTACTGCTCACCCGTGGCGGTGACGGGTTGCGGTTGATCACCAAGGAACTCGATGTTTCGGTGCCGGCGCCCGCAGTTGACGTCGCGGACACGATCGGTGCGGGCGATACCGTTCACGGAGCCCTGCTGGCCTACCTTGATCGTCACGATGCACTCGACGTCGCCGTTGTGCGTGCGTTCTCCGAGGCAGATTGGTCGGCCGCGTTGACCTTTGCCGCACGCGCGGCAGCCGTCACCGTGTCACGACCAGGGGCGGATCCGCCGTGGTCAAGGGAGTTGGGCCTGCCCGTCTAGCACTGGGGACCACCGCCCTACTGCGAGCGCAGTACGTCGAACTGCCTACCTGTGCACGATGTGCGACGGGGTCGTGTATCGGCACAGTGATACGCATGTCGATATTCCTGTACAAACTCTCGCGACTCGCGTTTCGTCGTCGCTGGGCAATGGTGGGCTTCTGGGTCGTCCTGCTGGTGGCGGGCGGAGTAGGCGCAGCAACGCTGTCCGGTCCGACCGTCAACACATTGTCGATCCCGGGCACAGAATCGCAAGCGGCACAGGACCTTCTGGCTGAACGGTTCCCGGAATCGTCCACCGGCGGAGCCAGTGCTCGCATAGTCTTCGAATCTCCGGCGGGCACGACGCTCGCCGATCCGGCCATTCGACAATCCGTCAGTGAATTGGTCTCTGCGCTCGGGAAGGACCCCGAGGTTGCAGCGGTATCGGATCCGTATGCATCCGGCGGAGTGTCGCCGACCGGGACGATCGGATACATGCAGGTCTCCTATACCGCCGACTCGATGGACTTGCCGGACAGTTCGAAAGAACTGCTCGAGTCCGCTGTCCACGACGCCTCGGATTCAGGGCTGGCAGTCGATGTTGCCGGCAACGTGCTGATGGAAAGCAGCGCCGAATCGATGGGAGAGGTGATCGGAGTCGCGATCGCCGCGGTGGTGCTGACCGTCACCTTCGGTTCCTTGGTTGCGGCGGGGCTTCCTTTGATCAGCGCGTTGATCGGCATCGGCATCGCGATCTGCACGATCACCATCGCAACTGGTTTCATCGAATTGGGTTCGAGCACAACCGTCCTGGCAATGATGCTGGGGCTCGCCGTGGCGATCGACTATTCGCTGTTCATCGTCTCGCGCTACCGCTCCGAACTACGTGACGGACATGATCCGGAAATTGCTGCGGGCCGCGCAGCGGGGACTGCGGGTTCGGCCGTAGTGTTCGCGGGGTTGACCGTCCTTATCGCACTGGCCGGACTGTTCGTCGTGAACATCCCGTTCCTGACAAGCATGGGTCTGGCTGCAGCATTCGCAGTTGCTGTTGCAGTGGTGATTTCACTGACGCTGCTGCCCGCCACACTCGGATTTGCAGGGTCGCGCGTCCTGAGTCGGTCTGATCGTCGACTGCTGGCGTCCGGCGGTGAACTGACACACCGGAAACAGTCGGAGGGGGCGGGCTCGCGATGGGCCAAGTTCGTGATCCGGCGTCGAGTTCCGGTTTTGCTCGCGTCAGTCCTCGGGTTGGGATTGCTGGCGATCCCCACCTTCGGAATCAACCTGAGTTTGGCGAGCCCACCAGTGCCCGACACAACTGCCGCCAGGGCTACCGACCGACTATCCGAGGGGTTCGGTGCCGGGTTCAGCGGTCCGCTCATGGTGGTCGTCGACGTTGCCGACGCCGCAGATCCGGCAGCGGCATTGAGCGGCGCCCAGGAAAAGCTCGGTGCTCTGCCCGACGTAGCGGCAGTGACGCCGCCAGCACTCAATCAGGCCGGCGATACAGCAGTCATCACGGTGGTTCCCTCGAGTGGCCCGGAAACCGAGGCAACAAAGGCGCTCGTCGCAGATATACGTGAGGTCGCCGGATCACTGACCGACGAGACCGGGGCCACGATGTCGGTCACCGGTCAGACAGCGTTGACGATCGACGTCTCGGACCGCTTGGCTGATGCCCTCGTTCCCTACCTCGCATTGGTCGTCGGCCTCGCCTTCATTCTTTTGATGCTGGTGTTCCGCTCGATCTTGGTACCGCTCAAGGCAACTCTCGGATTTCTGCTCTCGATCGGCGCGACGTTCGGTGTGCTGGTCGCGATCTTCCAGTGGGGTTGGTTCGCCGGCATTCTCGGAATCGAAGGCCAAACCGGATCAGTTGTGGCGATGTTGCCCATCTTCATGATCGGCATCGTCTTCGGGTTGGCGATGGACTACCAGGTGTTCCTGGTGACCAGAATGCGTGAAGCGTTCGTCCACGGTGACGGACCGGACGAAGCAGTCGTGAAGGGCTTCGACCAGGGCGCCCGAGTCGTCACGGCCGCGGCGCTGATCATGATCGCCGTTTTCGCGGGCTTCATCTTCGGCGGCGACGCCTTCATCATGCAGATCGGACTCGGACTCTCGTTCGCGGTTCTGTTCGACGCCTTCGTGATTCGTATGACCGTCGTACCGGCCGTCATGTCCCTGTTGGGCTCGAAGGCATGGTGGTTCCCCTCATGGCTGGACCGGTTGGTCCCGAACGTCGATGTCGAGGGGGAGCAGTTGACTGCGCTGCTCGCAGATTCGAAGGAATCCAGTGAACCCACGAGCGACAAGTTGTCGGTATGACCCGGATACGGTAGATCGATGACTTCGACATCGACGTGGGGTCGATGGTGTGCGGAACACCCGCGCACCATCGACCTGGCACTGACGATCCTCGTGCTCCTTGCCACGTGGACGGCGCACCGCATCGCGCTCGATGGCAATGACACCCGCGAAGTAACAGTTGTGGGAGTCCTTGTAACAGCGATCGCAGCGGCAACCATCGTATTCCGGAGGCGCTACCCGTTCTCGGCGCTGGCGGTGGCAGTACTTCTCGGCGTATTGATGATTGCACTGTCAGCGCCGCCGAATGCCGGCACAGGTTCCGCGGCGATGGTGTGCCTCTACTACGTTGCCAGCACGAGTGACCGCCGGAGGACCTTCTTCGCAGCGGCGAGCACAGTCAGCTCGCTGATGCTCGTCACAATCTTCCTGGGAGTGGGGAACAATCTCCTGCAGGAGGCACTGGGGTTGTTGGCCTGGTTGCTGATGGCAAGTTTCGCCGGCGCCGAGGTCCGTTCTCGCCGAGCCTATCTGGAGTCCGTCGAGGCGCGCGCGGTGCAAGCGGAAAGAATGCGCGAGGACGAGGCCCGACACCGCGTCGTCGAAGAAAGGATGCGGATTGCGCGAGACCTGCACGACGTTGTCGCGCACCACATTGCCTTGGTCAACCTGCAAGTCGGGGTCGCGTCGCACTTGATCGGGAAAGACCCCGAGAAGGCGACGACTGCACTACGCGGAGTGGAGGAAACGTCCAAGGCGGCACTCGATGAAATTCGGGCCACGGTCGGAGTTCTCCGTGACGCTCAGGACGGTGATCGCTCGATGAAACCGGCACCGGGGCTTTCGGATCTACCGGCACTGGTGGATCAATTCGTTAGTGCGGGAATGGAAATCGAAGTGCGCGCAGTGGGTTCGCTGCGCCCTCTCGGGCCAGCAGTAGACCTCACGGCGTACCGAATTATCCAGGAAGCACTCGTGAATGCGAGCAAGCATGCGTTGCCAGGGGCCGTCTCCGTGTCGTTGTCGTACGAAGCCGAGGTTCTGGTGCTGTCGGTCGAAAACTCCGGAACGGCAGTGCCTTCGACGTCACCGCCCGGGTACGGACTGCTGGGAATGAAGGAGAGGGCACAGGCAATGGGAGGCGAGGTCTCAGCAGGATTCCGCGCGGACGGGGGATTTCGTGTGGACGCCCAACTGCCGCTGGTCTCGGTCTCCAGCGGTTCGGAGCGTGAGGAGTCGTGAGTATTCGGGTGGTAGTGGCAGACGATCAGGCGCTCTTCCGTCAAACGCTTGCGCTGCTAATCGGTTCGGAAGACGACATGGAGGTGGTCGCCGAGGCGGCAGACGGAGAGCAGGCATTCCAGGCGGCGCTCGAGCACCGGCCCGACGTTGTTCTGATGGACATTCGCATGCCGGGCACCAGCGGAGTCGAAGCGACCGCCATGATCGCCGATCATCCGGATTTGACCGACGTACACGTACTGATCCTGACGACCTTCGAAGTGGATGAACATGTGGCACAGGCGATCCGGGCGGGAGCGAGCGGCTTCATCGGCAAAGGAATCCGAGCTGAGGATCTACTCGATGCTGTTCGGACGGTCGCAGGTGGGAACTCTTTGTTGTCGCCGATTGCGACCAGTGCGTTGATTTCTCGATTCCTTTCCACTCCGTCGCGGGCCGACTCGACTTCCGGGATTTTCGGTCAATTGACACCACGCGAACTCGAAGTGGTCACCCTCGTTGCCCTCGGGATGTCCAACGACGAAATCGCCGCGGAATTGGTGATCAGCGCGGTCACGGCAAAAACCCATGTGAACCGGGCGATGACGAAACTGGATGTCCGCGACCGCGCGCAACTGGTGGTTCTCGCCTATCAATACGGTGTGGTGATTCCGGGACGCTCGGTGGATTGACTCGAGAAACTCTTGACTCGAACGAGTGTTCGAGTATTGTTTGGGGTGGGGATCGGGGGATTCAATGAGTGTTCTGTTGTCGGATGTGGTGTCTGGTTCTGCGGTGGGGTTGCGCGGACGCCTGTGGCGGTTGTCTGCTTCTGAGTTGCGTGCTGCTGCTATCGAGGCGAGTGCGGAGGTTCTGCGTCTCGAGGCTGTGCGTGTGGCGGTGGTGGACGAGTTGTCGTTGCGGCCGGATGATCAGGTGATTGCGAGCCGCGGGGTGGGTTGCTGGTTGGCGGCGAACACGATGCTGCAGGTTCGGGACGGGAAGAAGATCGCCGCCCTGGGTGCTGCGCTTCGGCCGTTTCCGGCGGTGGCGGCCCGATTCGATGACGGGGACTGCTCGTTCGATCATGCGGTGTTGATCGTGGCGTTCTGCGAGTCACCTCCGAAGGGGATGCCGGAGGAGGCGTTGCCTCGCTGTGTCGATTTGTTGTTGGCTGCTGCGTCGGGGGTGGAGGCGACGACCACGAAGGTGCGGAGTGTGATCGCGACTTTGGAGCGAGTGTTCGAGTCCGATGAGATTCCGCCCGCCGAGGATGTGGATCGGAATGAGTTGCGGATCGCGTCGACGTTGAATGGTCGGGTGGTGGTGCGCGGTGATTTCGATGCTCTCACCGGGGAAATGTTGTTGTCGGCGTTGTCGAATCTGACGATGCCGACCCCGGCACCGGATGGAACGCCGGATTCTCGGTCGGCGGCGAAGCGGACCGCGGATGGGTTCACCGAACTGATCCGCCGGTATCTGGACTGCGCGAAAACCGGTGTCGATGGGGGTCAGCGGCCGCACGTGAACGTGCACATCAACGCCCGTGATCTGGCGGAGCACCGGGACTGCGCCGGAACACCCGCTGCTCCTGATGGTGGAGCGGCTGTGCCGGATCTCGATGTCGGGCACATGCCCTGGCTGGGGCCGCTGTCGGTGTCGCAGACCAGGCTTCTCGGCTGCGACTGCTTCCTGTCCACTGTTCTGCTCGATGATCACGGCGCACCGCTCGATGCGAAACCCGGGAAACGGTTGGTCACCGCGGAGCAGCGAGTGGCGTTGATCGCCCGCGACAAAGGCTGCGCCTTCCCGGGCTGCACATGTGTGCCTGCGTGGACGGATGCGCATCATATCCGGCACTGGGCGAACGGTGGCCCGACCGTGATGAACAACCTTGTCCTGCTGTGCCGTTCACATCACCGGCTGATGCACCGAAAAACGGGTTTCGTCGGGAAGTGGGTAATCCGCATCGGCGTCGACAACAAACCCTGGTTCATCCCGCCGACCTCGATCGACCCGCAGCAGCACCCGCGACCGGCCAACACCACCTTCAAAACCTGAGGGGTTAAACCTCACACGCACCAGAACATGGCCAGGCCTGTCTCGGACCCGCTGCTCTGTGTCCGACCGATTGGTGGGAGGTGGAGTCGAATGGGTGCGTGCTTTCGGGGCGGCTCTACTTTCGGGCGCCCGTGTGGCCTGTCCCACTCAGTGGGTCATTCTTTCGTCGTCGCCAAGCCGGTTGTGCCAGGTCATTTGGACGTCTGACCTGCAGTGCAAAATCTTTCGTTAGAACACGTTCCAATTTCGCGGATTTGTGGCTATGGTCACAGAGATAGATGCGGGTGTGCGAATGAAAGGGTGAAGTGACGTGAAGACCAAGGGTGCAATCCTGTGGGGCCTCAATGAGAAGTGGTCCGTCGAGGAGATCGAGATCGGCGAGCCGGTGGCCGGCGAAGTTCAAATTCGCATGGAAGCGGCCGGAATGTGCCACTCCGATCACCACATCGTCACCGGCGCGACCCCGATGCCGTCGTTCCCGGTCATGGGCGGGCACGAGGGTTCGGGCGTCATCACCAAGCTCGGCCCGGAGGTCAAGGGACTGGAGGTCGGCGACCACGTCGTTCTGTCCTTCATTCCGGCTTGTGGAACCTGTCCGGCGTGTTCGGCCGGACATCAGAATCTTTGTGACCTCGGGATGGGCCTCCTCAGCGGCCAAGCCATCAGCGACGGCACGTACCGGATCCAGGCTCGCGGCGAAAACGTGATCCCGATGTGCCTGCTAGGGACGTTCTCGCCCTACATGGTCGTGAACCAGTCGTCAGTGGTGAAGATCGACAAGGACATTCCGTTTGAGGTTGCCGCACTCGTCGGTTGCGGCGTCCCGACCGGTTGGGGATCGGCAACCCACATCGCCGATGTGAAGCCCGGCGAAGACGTTGTGATCATGGGCGTCGGCGGCGTCGGTATCAGTGCGCTACAGGGTGCGGTTGCATCGGGCGCCCGGTACATCTTTGCCATCGACCCCGTGCCGTGGAAGCGTGAGCAGGCTCTGAAGTTCGGCGCAACGCACGCTTTCGAAAGCGCTGCCGCTGCCATTCAGCCGATCATCGACGCCACGTACGGACGCATGGCGCAGAAGACGATCATCACCGTTGGCGAAATGAAGGGTGAGTACGTCGAAGAAGCGATGATTCTGACGGCAAAGGCCGGTCGTTGTGTTGTCACTGCAATGGGGCACCTGACGGACATGGATGTGAAGCTGAACCTGTTCCTGATGTCGATGCTTCAGAAGGACCTTCAGGGCAACATTTTCGGCGGTGGCAACGCTCGTCAGGACGTGCCTAACCTCCTCGCGATGTACAAGGCAGGCAAGCTGAACCTCGACGACATGGTCACTCGGACCTACACGCTCGAAGGCGTGAACGACGGGTACCAGGACATGTTGGATGGCAAGAACATCCGCGGCGTCATCCGCTACACCGAAGCTGACTGGTGATCGAAAGCGCAACTCTTGTGCCAGTAGTCTGATCGGGTGCCCAGTACTCACAGTCTCGACGTAATCCAGCAGTGGCCGGTCGACAATGCGGCAGCGGTCGTCCTCTCCGGGAAGAATCCGGGTGAGGGCGACCGCATTCGTGGTTTCAGCGGCGACCAGTCGCATGTTTTCCCCCTTGCTTCGGTGACAAAACTGTTGTGCGCCTACGCGATTCTGGTGGCGGTGGAGGAAGGGGCGGTCGAGTTGGAGGGGCCGGCCGGGCCGGAGGGGTCGACCGTTCGTCACCTCCTCGCACATGCTTCCGGGTTGGCATTCGCCGAACGTGTTGTTCAGGCGCCGGTGGCGTCGAAGCGGATCTACTCGAGTGCGGGATTCGAGGTGCTTGCCGAGTTGGTTTCCCGGGAGACCGAGATCGAGTTTGCCGACTATCTTGCCGAGGCGGTGTTCGCGCCGTTGGGGATGACCAGCGCGGCTCTTGTCGGTCCTGCCGGTCACGGTGCGCAGGCGTCGGCAGACGACTTGGCCAAGTTCGCGGCTGAACTGCTCTCGCCGACCCTGATCTCGACGCAGACGTTCGCAGAGGCGACAACCGTGCAGTTCCCGGGGCTCAACGGAATTCTCCCGGGTTACGGCTCTCAGCGCCCCAACGACTGGGGACTCGGATTCGAAATTCGCGGCGACAAGCGTCCGCATTGGACAGGTCTCGAGAACTCGGCCGCAACCTTCGGTCATTTCGGCCAGTCCGGGACGTTCCTGTGGGTCGATCCCACGATCGATACTGCATGCATCGTGCTAACCGATCGCGACTTCGGTGATTGGGCCAAGCCTTTGTGGACTGAATTGTCAGATGGCGTAGTCGGTGAAGTTTCGAGATAGAGCACAAATTTCTCTCCTTCCACTGGCGCAACACGGGTAACACAAGGCACACTGTTCAATCGAGCGTGCTGCACGAACTCGACAGAGGTCGTTGGGGAAGACGTCCCTCGTCGAAGCAGGAGGCTCGAGTGCGCGAAATGAATCAATTCGCGGACGTGACGACTGGTGTGGTTTACATCCACTCGTCGCCCGCGGCGCTGTGCCCGCACGTGGATTGGGCTTTGTCCGCCACGTTGGACAGCCCTGCCAAGCTCAGATGGACCTCACAGCCTGCCTACGACGGGCTTCTGCGTGCGACGACGGACTGGACAGGTCCCGTCGGAACCTGTGCCCGCCTGGTCGATTCGCTACGCGCGTGGCCGATGTTGCGGTTCGAGGTCACGGAGGACCCGAGCCATGGCGTCGACGGCGAACGGTACAGCCATGTACCCGGTCTGGGCTTGTGGCGCGGATCCACCAGTGCGAACGGTGATGTCGTCGTTGGGGAGATGAAACTGCGGTCCATCATGAATTCCGGTGGAGACATCGCCGCGGAGATCGATCGGGCGATAGGCGCACCGTGGGACGAGGAACTCGAACCCTTCCGGAGTTCAGGCGAAGGTGCCGAAGTGACATGGCTGCGAAGGCGTGTCAGCTGACCGAGGTCCATCCTGAACCCTGAGTGCTCTCGCGGATTGAACGACAAAGACTTGAATGACAAAGGTGGGCCCCGCCGTATCGGCGAGGCCCACCTTGCTATCCGGGGTTGTCAGAGCGGAATGTTCTTGTGCCGCGCACGGACAGATGGCGCAGACGCGAGCGCAGCGGTGACGATGCTGCGAGTCTTCGCCGGGTCGATTTCCTCGTCGACGACGCCGATTTCGACAGCGCGGTCGACGCCGCCTGCGATCGCCTCGTGTTCGGCAGCGAGACGGTCGTGCAATGCTTCACGCTCGTCGTCCGGTGCCGCAGCGAGAGCCCGCTTGTGCAGGATGCCGACAGCAGCCTTCGCGCCCATCACGGCCACTTCGGAGTTGGGCCAAGCGAAAACGGCCGTGGCTCCCAGTGCTCGCGAGTTCATTGCGATGTATGCGCCGCCGTAGATCTTTCGAGTGACGACGGTGACGCGGGGGACAGTCGCCTCGGCGAAGGCGTGAAGTAACTTCGCGCCGCGCCGAACCACGCCCTCCCACTCCATCGACACGCCAGGCAGATACCCGGGAACATCGACGACGACTACGAGCGGCACGCCGAATGCGTTGCACAGTCGCACGAATCGAGCGGCCTTCTCTGCACTTTCGGAGTTCAGGCACCCCCCGAGTCGCAGTGGGTTGTTCGCGATGACGCCAACCGTGCGTCCGGCCATCCGGCCGAAACCGGTGACGATGCTCCGCGCGTAATTGCCTTGCAGTTCTTCGAAGCTCGACTCGCCTTCGACGTTGTCGAGCATTTCGTGAACGATGGGACGAACGTCGTATGCACGTTTTGCGGACGCAGGCATCATGGCGCGCAGATCGCTGTCGCCGAGTTCCGCTGCCCGCTGATCGAATTCGCCCTGCTCGCACATCATCGAGACCAGGCGGCGTGCGCGGTGCAATGCGTCGGCCTCGTCGTGTGCGGCGATGTGCGCGACACCCGACTTCTTGGTGTGTGTGTCCGGACCGCCGAGTGACACCATGTCGACCTGTTCACCGGTGACACTGCGAACTACGTCTGGGCCGGTGACGAACACTCGGCCTTCCGGCGCCATGATCACGACATCGGTGAGGGCTGGACCGTACGCGGCTCCACCAGCGGCAAAGCCGAGCACGACGGAAATTTGAGGTATGAGACCCGACGCACGGACCATGGCCTCGAAGACCAGTCCGACTGCGTGGAGTGCTTCGACGCCTTCAGCCAGACGCGCGCCACCGGAGTGCCAGAGACCCACGATGGGGGACTCTTCCTCGATGGCGGTATCGATGGCTTTGACGAGGTGTTTGCAACCGTCGACGCCCATTGCGCCGCCCATGACGGTGGCATCGGAGCAGTATGCGATGGTGCGGACGCCGTCGATGTTTCCGGACGCAGCGAGCACGCCGGACTTGTCACGGGCGTGGAGCGGCACTGTTGTGCCGGGGTCGAACAGATTTTCCAGGCGCGCAAGAGGATCGCGCGGGTCTGTCGATGATTCGGACTTTGTCACGGGGGCCAGGATGGTCATCGCGTCCTCCTTCAGTACGAGCCTTGGGTGGAACGAAAGGTCGGTGTTGTCCGCGGGTGACGTTGTGTTGCAACGACACCCGCGGACAGGTGCAAACCGCGGTTCGGGCTAGGCCCGACCGAAGGCGAGCGCGACATTGTGCCCACCGAAACCGAACGAGTTGTTCAGTGCGAAATCGAAAGAGCCGGTTCGGGGTTCACCCTTGACGACATCGAGATCGATTTCTGGATCCTGGCTGTCAACATTGAGCGTGGGCGGGATGATCCCGTCACGCACCGCCAGAACCGTGAGGACTGATTCGAGGGCGCCGACAGCGCCGATCGAGTGTCCCAGCGCGGATTTCGGGCCGTACACCGCAGCGTGATTGCCGACCGCTGCGTTGATTGCCTTTGCCTCTGCGATGTCACCGATCGGCGTCGCAGTGGCGTGGGCGTTGATGTGCTTGATGTCGGACTTCGTCAGTCCGGCCATCTCGATTGCTCGGGTCATGGCTCGCGCCGCGCCCAGGCCTTCCGGATGCGGTGCCACGATGTGGTACCCGTCCGAAGTGATTCCGGAACCGAGCAGGCGGGCATGAATGGTGGCCCCGCGTGCCTTTGCGTGTTCCTCGGTTTCGAGGATCATCAGTGCGCCGGCTTCGCCGAAGACAAATCCGTCACGGTCCTTGTCGAAAGGACGTGAAGCTGCGGCCGGATTGTCGTTGTTGGTGCTCATTGCACGCATCATGGCGAAGCTCGCGATCGGAACCGCGTCGATGAAGCTCTCGACTCCACCAGCCACAACCATGTCCGCGTCACCCATGACAAGCATGCGGTGAGCGTGAGCAATTGCCTCGGAACCTGACGAACATGCCGACACCGGGGTGATGACGCCGCCGCGGGCCCCGAGTTCGAGCCCGACCGTTGCGGCCGGTCCGTTGGGCATGACCATCTGCACCGAGAACGGGGACACCTTGCGGTATCCGCCGCCACGGAGCTTGTCGACGGCGTCGATGAGAGTGTCGCCGCCGCCGAGTCCGGTGCCGATGACAACCGCGAGGCGGTCCTGATCGACTTCGGGGCTGCCGGCGTTGCTCCAGACCGTGCGACTCAACGTGAGGGCAAGGCGTTCCACCCAGCTCATCCGTCGAATTTCGACGCGGGACAAGCCCTCGTCTGGTGAAACCTTCAGGTGCCCGCCGATGCGAATGGGAAGGTCGAACTCGTCGATGAACGGGTCATCGAGGATTCCGATGCCGCTTTCGCCGGCGAGTAGCGCCTTCCACGTGCCATCCACATCACCAGCCACCGAGGTCGACGTCGCGAGGCTCGTGACGACGATGTCGGGGAATTTCCCTTTGCGGGTAGAAGCGGAAGTCACGGTCGGCTCACTCTGCGTTCTTGGCTTCGGCGCCTTCGGCTTCGAGCTTCTGGATGTACGCGACGATGTCGCCGACGGTGCGCAGGCCTGCGAGATCCTCGTCGGGGACCTTCACGCCGTACTTGTCTTCGGTCTGAACAGCGATCTCGACCATGGACAGGGAGTCGATATCGAGGTCGTCCACGAAGGACTTGTCAACGGTGACCTCGGAAGGCTCGATACCGGTGACCTCCTCCACGATCTGGCCGAGTTCCGCGATGATTTCTTCCTGAGTGTGGGCCACTGGTGTGGCTCCCTTCTTGATCGATTGAGGTGGGGTGAAACGTCCGGCCGCCGTTCGGGCTGATCGGCCGGGTGGGCGTCCGAGCTAGGTCAGCTCGGACAGTGCGGAGATATCCTCCGGGTTCTTGAGGGCCACCGTCGGTGTGCCACGCATTTCGCGCTTGGCAATTCCGACGAGGGTTCCGGCCGGCGGGAGTTCCACGATCGCGCTGACTTCTGCTGTCCGCAACGACGCGGAGCAGAGGTCCCAACGAACGGGGCGGGTTACCTGCGCGGCAAGTTTGGTGAGGGCGTCGGCGCCCGAGGAGACGGGTGCGCCATCCGAGTTGGAAAGCAGCGTGCGCGTCGGATCGGACGGGGTGATCTTGGCGGCAGCAGCTGCGACGGCGTCCTGTGCAGGTGCCATGAAGCGGGTGTGGAAAGCGCCGGCGACGGGCAGTGCGCGGACTCGGGCCTTTTCGGGTGCGTTTGCTGCGAGTTCTTCGAGCGCGGTGAGCAGTCCGGCAGCCACGATCTGGCCGGCCGCATTGCGGTTGGCCGCTTCCAACCCGAGTTCTTCGAGTCGTGCGAGCACTTCGGCTTCGTCGCCACCGAGAACGGCTGACATGCCGGTGGGCTCGAGCGCACAAGCCTTGGCCATCTCGGCGCCGCGGAGGGCGGCAAGCGCGACCGCGTCGTCAGCGGAAATAACACCGGCGACCGCAGCAGCGGCAAGTTCACCCACTGAATGGCCGGCAGCGATGACGTCGGCGCCGAGGAGCCCACGTGATTCGATTTCCTCGTACGCCAGCAGAGCAGCGGCAACGACGAGGGGCTGGGTTACCGAGGTGTCGGTGATTTCTTCTGCAGTCGCGGTCGTGCCGAGTCGGACGAGGTCAAGGCCAGCCGCCTTCGACCACACTTCGAGGCGGTCTTGCGCTCCGGGCAGTGCCAGCCATGGGCTGAGCATGCCGGGTGTCTGAGAGCCCTGTCCCGGGGCGAGCAACGAAATCACTTATTAAGAGAACACCGCCGCGAGTGACCTGCGAGATGTCGGTCGCGATGAACTCTGGCGAAGTGTTTTGTAGGGTTCCCACAAAATCCCACGTCGCGCCCGGCCATCGAAATTGGACGCTCGGGGGTTACAGGTTTGTTTGTCCGGATGTTAAAGATGTGACTGAAGTAACCGAATTGTTCGATTTGAGATCGATTTGTGTCAATCGGCCCACGGTAGCGGCGATCCGTAGTACGTATGCGTCGCGTGGATTCGTAGGATCCCGGCCGGTAACTTCCGCGATTCGCTTCAAGCGGTACCGAACGGTATTTGGATGAACAAACAGAAGACGTGCACAAGTCTCAACCGCACCTCCACAGTCGAGATAACTGTCTAAAGTATCGGTCAAGACTGTGCCGGATTCCGCTAAAGGTGCGACCAGGAAATCGCGAAGAGCCTTTACGGCAGCGTCGTCTCCCAGTAGTGCCCGTTCCGGGAGCAGTTCAGTCGCGAAAACGGGACGAGGTGCGCCGCGCCACCCGGCGACGGCCTTGATTCCCGCGAGAGCTTCGGACGCACTGAAGTGTGCTGCGCTCAACGAGGGCGTTGTCGGGCCGATCACCACCGGCTCGTCGGCGAAACTCATGAGCAGGTCTTGAAGGAATTGGCTGCCTTCCGTCTTACTGCTCAGCTCGCCGCTGACGATCATCACCAGTCGCGGACCCTGCACCACGGCGAGAACAGCGCGCCCGTGCGCGGCGGCAGTCGCGTGGACGGTGCCGGCAACCGAGACCCGCTCGTCCGGCGGGGGAGACCCGACGATGACGGTGGCCGGAGCGGTGGCGTCCCAGTTCAAGGTGGCTGCGCGGGAGAGCATGTCCGAGCCGGTGTCTCCCTGCACGACGGCGTCGACGACGAGCGCTTCCAGTCGCGTGTCCAGGGCACCCCGCGACTCGGCGGCGCTTGCGTACACCGTCGCTGCTGCGAAACCGAGTTCACGCCCGTAGCGCAGGACGGCTTCTGTCAGCGCGATCAGCTGCTGATCGTTGCGGGCGAGAGCGGGCAGCCATTTCTCGAAGAATTCCATCGCCACCCGGACCATGTCGACGGTCTGGCGCAGCGTGAGCTGTCGAGCAAGATCCTGAGGGATGACCGGAAACGACTCGTATCCGAAGCTGATCTCCGAGTCGAGTTGCCGCAGCCATTCCAGGAAATTCACCACCGACGTCTGCACCAAGAGTTGAACGTCGGCACGTTGCGACGCGTCGAGACTGTCGAAGAACGGAAGCTGCTCCTCCATCACGGTCACGGCCTCGGTGGAGAGCCGACCGGAGAACTGTTTGACGCGGCGGAGCAAGGCTTCTGGAAGTGGATCGCGAACCTGACGACGGCGGGCGAGTACAGCCTGCAACCCGGACGACTGTGGTCGAGTGCGGCGTACGCCCTCTTCGGGTTTCTCGGGATCAGGTTCGGGCATGAGAAAAACCTACGCCCATCGCCGCAGCGGATGTCGAGATGACACCCGCGGCGATGGGCGTAGGTCTGTTTTCGATCGCTGGGACTGTTGCCCTACGACTTAGGCGCTACCGGTGTCCCCGGTCTGCTCGGGAGCAGCATTCACGTCGTCGATGCGGTATCGGCTCGCTGCTTCGACGGCCTTCGACCGCTCGATCGATCCTTCCTTCGCCAAACCGATCAGCACGGCAACGACGATGGACTCGGCATCGACGTTGAAGTAGCGACGCGCTGCAGTGCGTGTGTCGGAGAACCCGAACCCGTCCGTGCCGAGCGTGGTGTAGTCGCCGGGAACCCACTGACGGATCTGATCCGAGACCGCCCGCATCCAGTCCGAAGCCGCGACGACAGGGCCTTGGGCCGAGGACAACGCCGTGGTGACGAAAGGAACCGGAGCATCCTCGGACGGATTGAGCAGCGCTTGACGTTCGCATTCGACGCCTTCGCGGCGCAGCTCACCCCAGGACGTGACCGACCAGACGTCGGCCGAGACGCCCCATTCGTCGGCGAGCAGCTTCTGCGCACGCAGACCCTCGGGCATCGCGACACCGGAGACGAGGATCTGTGCCTTCGGGCCGGCTGCTTCGGACGTCTTGTAGAGGTAGATGCCCTTGAGCAAGCCCTCGACGTCGAGACCTTCGGGCTCGGCCGGCTGAACGTACGGCTCGTTGTAGATGGTCAGGTAGTAGAAGATGTTCTCGCCACCGAAACCGTCGACGCCCTCGGTGCCGCCGTACATGCGGCGCAAGCCGTCCTTGACGATGTGCGCCAACTCGTACGAGAACGCGGCGTCGTAGGTGACAGCGGCGGGGTTGGTGGATGCCAGGAGCAGCGAGTGTCCGTCGGCGTGCTGGAGACCTTCACCGGTCAGAGTGGTACGACCGGCGGTGGCGCCGAGAACAAATCCCCGAGCCATCTGGTCGGCAGCCGCCCACAGGCCGTCGCCGGTGCGCTGGAAACCGAACATCGAGTAGAAGATGTACAGCGGAATCATCGGTTCACCGTGGGTGGCGTAGGACGTGCCGACTGCGGTGAACGATGCCGTCGAACCGGCCTCGTTGATGCCCTCGTGCAGGATCTGGCCGATCGGGCTCTCCTTGTAGGCGAGCATGAGTTCGGCGTCGACGGAGGTGTAGAGCTGTCCGTTGCGGTTGTAGATCTTCAGCGACGGGAACCACGAGTCCATACCGAACGTACGGGCCTCGTCCGGAATGATCGGCACGATCCGCTTGCCGATCTCCTTGTCGCGCAACAGTTCCTTGAGGATGCGCACGATCGCCATGGTGGTGGCGACTTCCTGCTTGCCCGAGCCCTTGCGGATGACGTCGTACGTCTTGTCCTCGGGGAGCTTGAGCGGAGCAGCGTCGGTGTTGCGGGAAGGCAGGAACCCGCCGAGTGCTTTACGACGGTCGAGCATGTACTTGATCTCGGGAGCGTCCGCGCCCGGGTGGTAGTACGGAGGCAGGTACGGATCCTTCTCGAGCTCGGCATCCGAGATCGGGATGTGCTGCATGTCGCGGAACGCCTTGAGATCGTCCAGCGTCAGCTTCTTCATCTGGTGTGTGGCGTTGCGGCCCTCGAAGTGCTTACCGAGGGTGTAGCCCTTGATGGTGTGCGCCAGGATGACCGTCGGCTGGCCCTTGTGTGCCATGGCCGCTGCGTAGGCGGCGTGGACCTTGCGGTAGTCGTGGCCACCGCGCTTGAGGTTCCAGATTTCCTGGTCTGTGAGGTCCTTGACCAGTTCCTTGGTGCGGGGGTCACGTCCGAAGAAGTGATCGCGTACGAACGCGCCGTCGTTGGCCTTGTACGTCTGGTAGTCACCGTCCGGCGTCACGTTCATCAGGTTGACGAGTGCGCCGTCGCGATCGGCGTGCAGCAGCGCATCCCACTCGCGACCCCAGACGACCTTGATGACGTTCCAGCCGGCACCGCGGAAGAACGATTCCAGTTCCTGGATGATCTTTCCGTTGCCGCGGACCGGGCCGTCGAGGCGTTGGAGGTTGCAGTTCACGACGAACGTGAGGTTGTCGAGGCCTTCGGTTGCCGCGACGTGAGCGAGGCCGCGTGATTCGGGCTCGTCCATTTCGCCGTCGCCGAGGAATGCCCACACGTGCTGATCGGTGGTGTCCTTGATGCCGCGGTCGTTGAGGTAGTGGTTGAACCGGGCCTGGTAGATGGCGTTCATCGGGCCGAGGCCCATCGAGACCGTCGGGAACTCCCAGAAGTCGGGAAGCAGCCGCGGGTGCGGGTAGGACGGCAGTGCTCCGCCGAAGTCGGCGTGGGACTTCTCCTGGCGGAATCCGTCGAGCTGTTCCGCGGGGATGCGGCCCTCGAGGAAGGCGCGTGCGTAGATGCCGGGGGAGGCGTGACCCTGGATGAAGATGTGGTCGCCACCGCCCGGGTGGTCCTTGCCGCGGAAGAAGTGGTTGAAGCCGACTTCGTACAACGCTGCCGAGGATGCGTAGGTGGAGATGTGACCGCCGACGCCGACGCCCGGTCGCTGGGCGCGGTGGACCATGATCGCGGCGTTCCAACGGATCCAGGCGCGATAGCGGCGCTCGACCTCTTCGTCGCCGGGGAACCACGGCTCGTTTTCGGTCGGAATCGTGTTGACGTAGTCGGTCGAGGTGAGCGCGGGGAGTGCGACGTGCTTCTCACCGGCGCGTTCGAGCATGCGGAGCATGAGGTAGCGGGCACGCGTGGGTCCGGATCGATCCAGAAGTCCGTCGAATGATTCGAGCCATTCGGTGGTCTCGTCCGGATCGATGTCCGGCAGGTACGACGCAACACCTTCGCGAATGACGCGAACGCGACCGTCGGTTCCCCCCGGCGTATTCGACGCGGGCGAACCCGACTCGCCGGCGGCGCCGGAATCGGCGTTCTGCCCGGACGCGGGACCCTGGATCAGGTCAGACAACGTGTGCTCCTCATTGGTTTGGGGACGCGTGGTGGGGCGTCCTTACATAGGTGATCGAGGCCTTGTTAGGTCCGACGCACTTCCATCGTGAATATGGCGCGTACCTCATCTTTCACCATCCCGGTCGGTCCGGCACACCTCGCCTCTGGTTACTCTCGGGTAGCGTTTTTCGGCGTGACGCAGGGGTGTGATGGTTCCCCGTAGTCACAGGCTTGGGGGATCGATCGGAACGTATGAAGGGGTGGGAAAAAATAAACAAAGAAATCAATTACGGCAGGGTCGGGGCGTGGGTCTCGGTCGGATCGATCGCAGTGGGACTGTCGGTGATCGTGGGATGTTCGGCGGCGGTGACCGGATCGGCAGTACCCAATGAAGCGCACGTGGCTGCATACCAATCCGAGGTGAGTATTTCGATGGCCGCCGCGTCCTCGTCGAAAGCGGCGGCAGATGCGGCAGAGGCAGCTTTCGCGATCTGTGAGGAAGCGGTCTCTCGATCGAAAAACGACGTGGTCGCGTTCAATGCCTACGTCGACGCCGGAAATCATGGTGAGACCGACCTGAGAGCCGAAGCAAGCGCTGCTGCTTCGTCGGCCAGGGACACCGCCTCGTGGTTCGACTCGGTCGCGAGTGAACTTCCAGCGCAACTTTCCGGACTGTTCGACGAATTGGCTGCGAACCTACGTTCATCTGCAGTCGTGATCGAGAGTGATCATTCGGCGGATGAAATCAATTCGATCAGCGATACGAGCAATTCGATTCGCAAGTCGATCTTCGATGAATGTGGATCCCTGTGACCTGCGGTAATCCGCAGGCGTAAGGTTCGCCGTGTGTCAGAAGACGATCTTTGGTGAAAGTTTTCGGCGTGGTCGGCTTGCGCTAACGCCTCAGACCATGTTCGCTTTCCCTAATTGATCGTCAAACGGTAGGTGTGCGGGGTCGCCACACACCATCAACAAAAGGAGGACCCCACCGTGGTCGCCGCGGCGGATGCCCAGAACTACGCTCAGAAACTCGGGATTACCACTGACATGGTGGTGCAGGAACTGGGCTGGGATGAGGATACCGACGACGGCATTCGTGCCGCGGTTGAGGAAACCATCGGCGGGGAAATGCTCGACGAGGATTCCGACGAGGTCATCGACGTTGTGCTGCTGTGGTGGCGCGACGAGGACGGTGACCTGGTGGATGCCTTGATGGATGCCATCGGGCCCCTCGCCGACGAAGGCTTCGTGTGGGTTCTCACTCCCAAGACCGGTCTCGACGGACATGTCGAGCCCAGCGAGATCGCCGAATCGGCGCCGACTGCCGGCTTGACGCAGACATCGGCAGCCAACCTCGGTGACTGGTCGGGAAGTCGACTGGTTCAGCCGAAGGCTCGTCCGGCCAACAAGCGCTGACCCGGCCCTTTCCGCACTTTCCCAAGGAATTGCACATGCCTCTCGAAGTTGGTGCCCAGGCACCGGATTTCACCTTGAAGGACCAGAACAACCAGGAAGTCTCGCTCGCAGATTTCCGCGGTAAGAAGAATGTTCTGCTGGTCTTCTATCCGTTGGCCTTCACCGGGACTTGTCAGGGGGAACTCTGCAAGGTCCGTGACGAGCTTCCGAAGTTCGAGAACGACGACACTGCCATTCTCGCGATTTCTGTCGGTGCTTCGCCGACTCACAAGATCTGGTCGGCTGAGCAGGGATACACATTTCCCTTGCTGTCGGACTTCTGGCCGCACGGTGAAGTCGCTCAGAAGTACGAGGTGTTCAACGACAAGTTGGGCTTCGCGAATCGTGGCACCTTTGTCATCGACAAAGACGGAGTCATTCGTTTTGCCGAGATGAACGGCCCCGGAGAAGCCCGTGACCACGGACTTTGGGCAAACGCGCTTGCCGCGCTAGAGTCTTAGAGCACTCCCGGTGAGGGTCTCACCGGGAGTTCGGGCGTGTAGCTCAGTGGTAGAGCTCTGGTTTTACACACCAGCGGTCGGGGGTTCGAAACCCTCCGCGCCCACCGAAGAATTCAAACCCCGATCTGCATGTCGACGCAGATCGGGGTTTTTCATTTTCGGCAACGAATTGTCCGCAATACGCCATTCTGGACGCATGTCCAGTTCTGTGATCGAAGTAGCCGTCGACCCGACGCGCGTGCATCCCACCCGTCCGCACATACATATCGCCGAGATGCCCAGTCTCAGTGTTGCGTTGTTCCCGGGGCAGACGATCCGGGTTCGTTCCCAAAGCGACGCACTGGCGACCGGGATTGCCCGAGTCTGGGAAATCAACCGAATGCACCGCTTGATCTACCTGACGATCGACTGGGACGGATAGAGCTCAGCTCGGGCAGACATGTGACGGTTGGCCAGAGAACGAGCGTCGCTGCTACAACTACGCTCGTGCAGATTTCGGTTCGTTCGTCCCAATCTCGATTCAATGCGCGAGCTGCCGGGCTTCTCCTCGGCTTCGTTGCGGATCGGGCATTCGCCGATCCGGGGCGGTTCCATCCGGTTGCCGGCTTCGGAACCGCGGCTATCGCGCTGCAGAAGATGTCCTACCGGGACTCGCGCGCGGCCGGAACACTTCATGTTGCCGTGCTCTTGGCCGGCACCGCAGGACTTGGCCTCACAGCCGAAGCAGCGTCGCGCCGGGCCGGTTGGGTGGCCGTCACGGGTACGACGGCGATAGCTACCTGGGCCGTGCTCGGCGGAACGTCGCTTGCACGCACCGGCATCGACATGGCCGCTCGATTGGAGGCGTCACAGGTCGACGGCGACCTGACGACAGCGCGTGAGCTACTTCCTTCACTCTGCGGACGCGATCCCTCGGTGCTGGGCGAGGAGGGCCTCACGCGTGCAGCGCTCGAGTCGGTTGCCGAGAACACCTCGGATGCAACCGTCGGCGCAGTGTTCTGGGGTGCAATTGCGGGCGTGCCAGGTCTGTTCGTCTACCGCGCTGCCAACACACTCGACGCGATGATCGGCTACCGCTCCGAGAAGTACCTCAGATTCGGGTGGGCTGCGGCGAGGTTCGACGACCTGGTCAACATCGTCCCGGCTCGGCTGACCGGTGCGCTGACGGCTGCGTGTGCCCCGGTGGTGGGCGGCTCGGTTCAGGAATCACTGGCAGCGTGGAAACGCGACGCAGCGGCTCATCCAAGCCCCAATGCGGGCGTCGCGGAAGCGTCGGCGGCAGGGGCGTTGGGCATTTCGTTGGGTGGTCGGACCGAGTACGCGCACGGGGTGGAGATGCGTCCCGTCCTCGGCCGCGGGCCTGTGCCGACGCCGAATGATCTGCGCCGCGCGGCGAGGCTTTCGTCGGCGGTGCAGATCAGTGCAGCTGTGGTGTCAGCGGGTATTTCAGCGGGTATTGCCGTATCGATCGGCAAGTTTGGCTTCCTGCGCCGTGAGCGGCACTGATTCCGGCTCCGGCTTCTTGCGACGGCTGAAGGTACGAGCCGGTTCGGCGGGGGGTGCGGCAGGCGCGGACACTGCCGCTTCCGGGGTCGTCTCGGCAGCGGCGTCGTCGGCTGCGAAGCCGTCCACAGCTGCTTGAGCTGCCTTTTCCTTGCGACGTTCGCGCCACTCGGCGCGAATGAAGTAAGCCAGACCGAGCGGCGCCATGATGCCGAACGCCAGCCATTGGAACCCGTAAGAGAGGTAGGGGCCCGCGTCGAGTTGGGGGAGCGGGATCGTGCCGAGACCGCCGGGCTGGTCGGGTTCGAGTTGGATGTACGCGTCGATCAGGTCCGTTCCGATGAACTCGCCGATCGGCTGTGCGTCGATGGAGTAGACCTGCTTCGCGCCGTCCTCGAACATCGGAACTCGGCCGGGAGCGGTGCCTTCCGACAGGCGCACGCGGCCGTTGAGAGTGACCGGATCGGTCGGCGGCGCAGCGATGGGCGGTGCCTCGGCGCCGTTGATCGGCCGAACGTATCCGCGATTGACGAGGATCGTGCGGCCGTCGTCCAGGCGGAAAGGCGTCAGGATCTCGTACGACGGCGCGCCCTCGATGGACTGCAGGCGGACGAGGATATCGGCGTCGGGCAGATAGGTACCTGCCGCGGTGATGTTTCGCCATTCGTCGTCCGGTGCGATCGTCGAATCGGCGATGACATCACCGATCGGCACGGTCTCCGCGTTGATCGAGTTCGAGATCAGATCATTGCGGTGCTCGGTCTTCGTGTTCTTGCCGAGCTGCCACGGAGCGAGCACGGTGAAGCACAGGTAGGCGAAGAGCCCGACCACAGCTGCCAGTACCAACCAACCGGGCCGCAACAGGAATTTCAGTCTTCGCACACGTCCACGGTATCCGTTGCCCGAACGGGAGTGAATTTTGCTCCGGGTTCAGGCTCGCTCGCGGATCCAGTCGAGTATGTCGGGAATGGCCGCTTCGATCTGGTCTCGAACCAGTTCGAAGTCCTCCTGATCCCCGTAGTACGGGTCCGGAACCGATTCTCCGTCCGCCTCGGGGTCGAACGATCGCAGTAGGCGCCGACGCTCGGTGGGCACGCCGAGATGAGCAAGCTCACGTTCGTGCCCGGTGTCGAGGGCGACGACAAGATCGGCGGCGAGATGATCTGCATTGACCCGCGCGGCGCTGTGGCCCGTCGGATATCCGGCCGCTCGGAGCACGACGTTGGTCCGCTCGTCGGCCTCGCTACCGGTGTGAAACCCCTCGGTACCGGCGCTGCTGACACGCACCCGGTCGGCTAGGCCTTCACGGCCCAGATGCGCGAGCAAGATCTTTTCGGCCATTGGTGACCGGCAGATATTGCCGGTGCACACAAACGTCACATGGAGTGGTTCAGTCACACGGAGTGGTTCAGAGGCGGCCATCGAGAAGTCCTCCCAGTTCGGATGCCGACGATACGGAGCGAAACGCTTGGCGCGCTTCCTCGGCGGAACCGTAGCCCCATTCGACGACGACGGTGGGGATGCCGTACTTCGCGGCGCCGAGCACGTCGTGATCACGATCGCCGATCATGAGCACGTCGGGGGTTCCGCCGTCGGCGGCGAGGACGGGAGTGATCCCGAGTGAAGTCAGCGAGTGCGCGATCACATCGGGTTTCGCCCGACGAGTTCCGTCGTCGCTTGCGCCGCCGATGAACTCGAAGTGCTCGGCCAGGCCGAAATGCTCGAGGATGCGAATGGCGAATCGCTCCGACTTCGAGGTGGCGACGGCCAGTCGGGTGCCGCTCGCGCGAGCCTTACCCAGGACGACGTCCATGCCCTCGTACACCGAGTTCTCCTGCCACCCGGTCGCGTCGTAACGCTCGATGTACGCGGCGATCGCCCGATCCACGTCCGCCGGGGCCATACCGAGTGACCTGAAGGTATCGACCATCGGCGGGCCGATCACCGATGCCAACATCGCTTCCGTCGGCTCCGGATGGCCGACAGTTGCCAACGCATGTCGGAAGCCGCCGTGAATGCCGGGAGCGGAATCGGTGATGGTTCCGTCCAGATCGAACAGAACTACAGGAAAACGGTCGAGGGGTGGTGTCGTCACGGCATTCATTGTCCCGGACGGCAGGGGTGATGTCCGCGCACGGTGCTCGACCGTAGGCTGACCGGGTGAGTACCGGAACGGTTGACCTGGAGAGCTTGCGACATCACGGCGATGTCGAAGTGGAGCCCGGGTTACTCGATTTTGCCGTCAACGTTCAAGGCTCCGGCCCACCGGAGTGGTTGCGGGATCGGCTGGCCGCAGGGCTGTCGACGCTCGGTTCGTACCCGTCCGCTGCAGCGGAACTGAAAGCCCGCGAAACCGTCGCGCAGCGGCACGGGCGCCGGCCCGAAGAGGTGTTGTTGCTCTCGGGTGGTGCCGAGGGATTCGCGATGCTGCCGCGCCTGGGCTCTCGTTCGGCAGCGCTGATCCATCCGTCCTTCACCGAGCCGGAACTGGCGCTGCGAGAGGCCGGTGTACCGGTGACGCAGGTGATTCTGGAGCCGCCTTTCGAGCTTCGGGCCGCGCAGGTACCAGAATCCGCGGACCTCGTCGTTCTGGGCAATCCGACCAATCCGACGTCCGTGCTTCACCCCAAGGCCGATGTGTTGGAGTTGCGTCGGCCGGGCCGGATCCTGGTGGTGGACGAGGCATTCGGCGACGCGATCCCCGGCGAAGCGGAGAGCATCGCAGGTGTCGAGTCGGCGGATGTACTGGTGCTTCGGAGCCTGACCAAGACGTGGGCACTCGCCGGATTGCGGTGTGGGTACGCGATCGGCTCTCCGGATCTTCTCGCTCGACTGGCTCACGGCCGAGCCCACTGGCCATTGGGCAGTCTGCAGATCGAGGCCATCACGGCCTGCTGCGAACCGTTCGCGGTCGAGCAGTCGAGGATCAAAGCCGAATCGATTGCCGCAGACCGCCAAGACATGTCCCGGCGACTGACCGAGATCGGGATTGCCGTGCACGAACCCGCTGCGGGGCCGTTCGTGCTCGTCGACGTCCGCGACGGCGCCTCGATGCGAGAGCACCTGCGTGCCTGCGGTATCGCCGTCCGCCGGTGCGACACCTTTCCCGGACTCGGGCCCGATCAGTTGCGCGTTGCCGTCCGTCCAGCCGAGCAGGTCTCGGTACTGATCGAAGCGATGAAGGAGATCTTGTGAGCGGCCCAATTCTTGCGGACGTCATAGCCGTGCTGGAATCTGCTTATCCGCCCGCCCTGGCGGAATCGTGGGATTCGGTCGGTCTGGTCTGCGGCGATCCTGCGGACGCGGTGACGAGAGTGGTTTTCGCGGTGGATCCGACCGAGGCAGTGGTCGACGACGCCATCGCCTCCGGTGCCGACCTTCTGGTCGTTCACCATCCACTTCTGCTGCGTGGGGTGGACACCGTCGGTGCTCACACACCCAAAGGTGCGTTGGTCCACAAGCTCATCAAGGCGGGGTGCGCACTGTTCTCGGCGCACACCAATGCGGACTCCGCCGACCCTGGAGTGTCCGACGCGTTGGCGCAGGCTCTGGGCCTGACCGTGCTGCGCCCGATCGAACCCAAGCCGACGCAGCCGCTCGACAAGTGGGTCGTCATGGTTCCGGTGGAGAATGCATCGGCCGTGCAGGATGCACTTTTCGAGGCCGGGGCTGGGCGGATCGGCGACTACAGCCAGTGCAGTTGGACGGTCACCGGTACGGGTCAGTTCTTGCCAGCCGACGGTGCGAATCCGACGATCGGGACTGTCGGCGCTGTGGAGCAGGTTCGCGAGGATCGTGTGGAAGTGATTGCCCCACGCGGAAAGCGAAGTGCGGTGCTGGGCGCATTGCGTGCCGCCCACCCGTACGAGGAACCAGCCTTCGATGTCTTCGAACTCGCAGCGTTCCCCAGTTCGCTCGGTCTGGGGCGGGTGGGTGAGCTCGAGCACCCCGAAACATTGCGAGAGTTCACGGCGCGAGTGGCGCGCTCACTGCCCTCGACCGAGTGGGGTGTTCGCGCTGCCGGAGATCCGGACGCGACCGTTCGTACCGTGGCGGTGTGCGGCGGTTCCGGCGACTCGTATCTGGACGTGGTGGCGGCGCTGGGCGCCGACGTCTACGTCACTGCGGACCTACGGCATCATCCCGCGGACGAGCATCTTCGTGCCGGTGGCCCGGCACTGGTCGACGTCGCCCATTGGGCTAGTGAATACCCGTGGTGTGCGCAGGCGAAATCGGTGCTCGACGCCGCGTTTGCCGACAATCCGGGGTGGGAAAGCCGGGTTTCGACAATTCGCACCGATCCGTGGTGTTTGAGTGCGCATTAGTGCAGCGCTCTGCAAGGTACGGTTGCACGAACAATTCAAGAGCAGTTCTTCGAGAGCCGTCCTTCGCGAGCACTGCCGACATCGGACTTACAGCAGGAGTTATACAGCGTGAACGTCGAACCACAGGTGCAATCCAAGCTTCTCGACCTCGCCGGGGTGGATGCTGAGCTCACTCGGATCACCCACCGACGCGGAGCGCTTCCCGAGCAGAAGGAAGTCGAACGTCTCGAGGCCGAGCGAATCAGCCGTAAAGATGCGTCCGTAGCCGTCGAAATCCAGATCGACGACATCGATCGCGACATCCGCAAGCTCGAAGGCGAGGTCGACGCGGTTCGTCAGCGCGAGGATCGTGACCGCACTCTGTTGCAGAGTGGGTCGGTCGGGGCGAAGCAGCTCACCGAACTCGAACACGAACTCGGCAGCCTGGTCAGGCGTCAGGGGCTCCTCGAGGACGAGTTGCTCGAAGTGATGGAGCAGCGTGAGGCGTTGCAGGCCGATCACGATCACGCCGGTGCCCAGCTGTCCCAGGCCGAAGAAGAGCTGATCGACGCCAAGCGTCGCCGCGACGACGCCGTCGCCGATCTGGACAAGGCGCAAGAGCGTTGCGCCGCCGATCGTGAACGACTTGTCGGTGAATTCCCCGCCGATTTCCTTGCTGTCTACGAGAAGCAGCGCACCCTGGGCGGACCGGGCGCGGCGCTTCTGCAGGCACGCCGATGTGGCGCTTGCCGGATCGAGATCGACCGCGGCGAGATCTCCCGAATCGCCGCGACACCGGCCGACGTCGTCGTTCGTTGCCCAGAGTGCAATGCAATCATGGTGCGTACCAAGGAGTCCGGTCTGTGACTCCCACGCAGGTCATCGTCGAGGCCGACGGTGGATCACGCGGCAACCCCGGCCCGGCCGGCTACGGCGCCGTGGTCTTCGACTCCACCCGCTCGGTGTTGGCTGAACGCAAGGAAAGCATCGGAATTGCGACCAACAACGTCGCCGAGTACCGCGGGCTGATCGCAGGGTTGGCCGCTGCCGGTGAACTCGGAGCGTCGACGGTCGACGTCCGTATGGACTCCAAGCTGGTCGTCGAGCAGATGTCCGGGCGCTGGAAGGTCAAGCACCCGGACATGATTCCGCTGCAGCGACGCGCAGCCGAGTTGGCGACGCAGTTCTCGCGAGTGACCTACACGTGGATTCCGCGCGGCGAGAATTCTCATGCCGATCGTCTTGCCAACGAGGCGATGGACGCTGCTGCCGGCATCGAAACCGCGGCCCCCGCACCAGCTGCACCCGCCGCGCCGTCAGAAGAGACGTCGGAACCGCAGATCGCCGGCTCTCCGGGATGGATCGCCACCACCGGCAAGCCGACACGAATGTTGTTGCTACGTCACGGACAGACAGCGATGTCGGTCGATCGCCGCTACTCCGGACGCGGCAATCCTGAGCTCACGGAATTGGGCCGCGCGCAGGCCGCCGGCGCGGCTGCACGCTTCGGGAACCGCGGCGGTATCGACGCCATCGTCTGCTCACCCCTCGGCAGAACCCGTGAGACGGCAGAGGCATCGGCCCGCGTGCTCGGTCTTCCCGTCGTCGAGCACAAAGGTTTGATCGAAACCGATTTCGGCGACTGGGACGGACTCACCTTCCGCGAGGCAGCCGAGCGCGATCCGGACCTGCATCGCGAATGGCTCTCGGACACTTCTGTGCGCCCACCCGGCGGCGAGAGTTTCGACGAGGTACGAGAACGAGTCGTCGCCGCGCGTGACGACCTGATCTCGACCTACGGCGGCGCGACGCTGTTGGTCGTTTCTCACGTCACCCCGATCAAGACGTTGGTGCAGCTGGCCCTCGATGCCGGGCCGTCGTTGCTGTACCGGTTGCATCTGGATCTGGCGTCGCTGAGTATCACCGAGTTCTATCCAGACGGGGGAGCCTCGGTCCGGTTGGTCAACGACACGTCACATCTTCGCTGAAAATGCCCCGACTGCTGATCAGCCGTTGATCAGATCACCAACCACAGGGCACTCACGGCGGCGAGCAGCGTCAGTGGCGTCGTGATGACCCCGAGCAGAGTGAACGTCGCCAGCGTGGGCGGTGCGCCCGCGCTGGTGGCAACTCGTCGCCAGAGCATTGTCGCGAGAGAGCCCACGTAGGTGAGGTTGGGGCCGAGGTTGACGCCGATCAACATCGCGAGCACCAGGCCTGGAGGTGCTCCCGTCCCGAGCGCCGCGATCATCAGCAAGGTTGCCGGCAGGTTATTGACGAGGTTGGACGCGAGCGCAGCGACCACGGCGACGAATAGCAGTGATCCGTAGCTGGTGTCGCCGGGCAGGATCTGCGCAATCCATTCTCCCACCGGCCCGTTCGCGACTCCGGCGACGATGATCCCGAGAACCAGGACGAACGCGCAGAACCAGAGGTCGGCAGCGTAGAGCATCTTGGCGGCGGTCGTACGGTGCCGAGCCAGAGCGATCGCTCCCAGAACACTCGCACCCACCACAGCGATCCAGGCGGGTTCGATCCCGAAGAAACCCGAAACCGCGAAACCGACCAGCGTCAGTCCGATCACCACCAGCGGCAGACTCGGCGCAGGCGAGGAAGTTTTGCTTGCCGGTGGCTCTGTGTTTTCCGAGCGGACGAGTTCGGATCGGAAGAACAGTCGGAAGATCAGATATTCGACAGCGATCGTCACGACCCACGGCAACGCCATCAACGCGGTGAAGTGCAAGAACGTCAAACCTGTTGCAGCAAAAGCGATGAGGTTGGTCAGGTTCGACACCGGCAGGAGCGTCGACGCCGAGTTCGACAGGTGCGCACTGGCATACGAATGGGGCCGCGGACTTGCTCCGATGGATCGTGCGGCCGCGATCACTGCGGGTGTCAGAAGTACGACGGTGGCGTCGAGGCTCAGGACCGCCGTGGTCAGGGCAGCCGCGCCGAATACGTAAATCAGCAACCGGTGCGGATCGGCGAGGGATTTTTGCTGCAGGATCTGGCTGACCCAGTGAAAGACGCCGAGAGCGTCCGCGGCATGAGCGAGAACCAGCACGGCAACCAGGAAGACGACGGTGGGTGCCATGCTCGTCAGTTCTTCGCGGGCTTCGTCGAGAGTGACGACACCGGTCAGGAGAACGACGACAGCTGCCGGCCCGGCGATGACGATCTCGGGAAGCCCACGTGGACGCACTATCGCGAAGACGAGGACGACGGCGACGAGCAGGATCGGTAGAAGAGTCACGCGTTGGTGCTCCGTGTCGGGGCGAGCGTCATTTGAGCAGTTTGTAGAGCGTGTTCAGGTTTCGGGTTGTGGTGAACGCCTTGAACTTCGGTTTTCCGGTGTTCCGGCCGAACGCGCTCTTGACGGTCTGCCCCTTCTCGACCTCCCAGTACAGGACTCCGTCGCCGGCCACCACGCGTTCGACCGAGGCATCGAGTTGCGCTGCCGCAGCACTCAATTCCTCGAGGATTTCCGGCTCGGAGGCAACCATCGCGTAAGCATGCCAACCCTCGCGTTCTCGGTCGAACGGGTAGTTGTCCACGATCGCTTGCAGTGTCGGAATGTCGAGGACGAATACCCAAGCCTCGTAGCCGAACTCGCGGGCGAGGGCGGATTCGATCTGTTTCTTCAGCGACGAGATGTCGGTGCTCGGACTGTCGAACAGAACGTTGCCCGAGGCCAGGACGGTTTTCACGCCTTGGAATCCGAGGTCGCCGAAGACTCTCGCGAGGTCCGCCATCTTGATGTTGATGCCGCCCACGTTGATACCGCGTAGCAGGGCCACGTACCGAGTCATAAGGTGACCATAGTGCCGGCCACCGACAGGCGCCCGGTAGCATACGGGGGCGGACGAGTTGGCCGGGCGGCCGCGGCTTCTGGAACCAGCGTGTACCACGCACAGGCCTGGGGCCGAGGAAAGTCCGGACTCCACAGAGCAGGGCGGTTGTTAACGGCAACCCGAGGCAACTCGCGGGACAGTGCCACAGAAAACAGACCGCCTGCCTTTCGAGGCAGGTAAGGGTGAAACGGTGCGGTAAGAGCGCACCAGCACCTCGGGTGACCGGGGTGGCTAGGTAAACCCCGCCCGGAGCAAGGTTGAAGGTCGCATCGCTCGCGGTGCGGCTGCGCAGGTGTTCGAGGGCTGCTCGCCCGAGCCTGCGGGTGAACCGCTCGAGGCACCCGGCGACGGTGTGCCCAGATGGATGGTCGCCACTCGGCACTTCGGTGCCGCAGGACAGGATCCGGCTTACACGCCGACTCGTCCGCCCGTGATCTGCACAGTGAGAAAAAGAAGACCCCCACCGGATCGGTGGGGGTCTTCTTTTGTTCGAAAAGCTGTCAGACAGGCTTGATGACCAGCAGCGTAGCCCAGTACGTTGCCGCGTCATGGCCCATGAGCGGGAGGAGGTAATCGTAAAGAATTGCGGACATGCGCACTCCATTTTCTGTTCGTAGCTTGTGTTGGGCATTCAAGCAGAACTCACCGTTCGAATGTCCGGTTCTCACCTGCCAGGCCAAGTAGAAAGAATATCAGCCTCACAGCGATCTACAAGCTTCTATCTCACTCTGATGTCACACTGTGGATATGACTGATGAAGATCGACTCTGGTACTTCGACGTGTCCGACGGTTCCGTCACGCAGGGAAAGGGCGCGTCCTCGTTGACGAGGATGGGGCCGTACCCTGATCGGGACTCTGCCGAGCATGCATTGAAGATCGCTGCCGAACGCAACAAAGCCGCCGATCGGGCAGACGAAGACTGGAACAACTGAGACTTGAAATAACTGAGCCTTGAAATAACTGGGACTCGAACAACTGGGACTCGAACAACTGGGACCGGTACAGCTGCTACACCGGCCCGAACCGATCATGGAGGATGCGTGCCCGCAAGTCGAATGATGGTGCAGGGAATCGACTTCGGAGTGGTTCGGGCGGAGTTCGACTTGCCGGGAGCATTCTCGGCCGCGGCGCAGGCCGAGGCCGAGAATGCCGTGGATCGTTTCGGTGCCGGGCGTGTCGACGAAACGGGTATCGCCTTCGTGACCATCGACCCTCCCGGATCGATGGACCTCGACCAGGCAGTGCACATCGAGAAGACCTCGACCGGGTACGTCGTGCACTACGCGATCGCCGACGTCGCGGCGGTGGTGACGCCGGGCGGTGCGCTCGACGTCGAAACCCGCAAGCGTGGCCAAACCTTCTATCTCCCGGACGGTTCCGTTCCGCTGCATCCTCGGGCGTTGTCGGAGGGATCGGCGAGTCTGCTGCCGGACGTGGTTCGCCCCGCCGCACTGTGGCGTATCGAGTTGGACGCCCAGGCCGAGCCCACGTCATGGCAGGTGAGACGCGCTCTGGTGAAATCGGTGGCGCGTCTGGATTATTCGACCGTGCAACGTGACGCCGACGCGGGCACCTTGCATCCGTCGATCGCCGCACTACCGGAATTCGGACGATTGCGCAGTGCCTCGGCGGTTGCCAGGGGCGCCATCGAGCTGAAACTGCCCGAGCAGTCAGTGGTTCGGGATCAGCCAGAGGACGAGTCCTCGGCTCGCTGGCGGATCGAGCTCGAGCCACGCACCGAAGCGGACGACTGGAACGCAGAAGTGTCGCTGCTGACCGGGATGTGTGCCGGCCGCATGATGATCGACGCAGGTATCGGGCTGCTTCGCACGCTGCCGCCGGCCGAGGAGTCCGCGGTTCGCACCCTGCGGAGAACTGCAGTGGCGCTGGGTATCACGTGGCCGGAGGGTCGAAGCGTCGGGCAGATTCTTGCCGGACTCGATTCCAACGAGCCGTCGACGATGGCGCTGATGTCGGTTGCGCCGTCGTTGCTGCGCGGCGCAGACTACGCGGCCTTCGACGGCCAGCTACCGGAGTTGACGGTGCATTCGGGGATCGGAGCGCCCTACGCTCATGTGACGGCTCCACTGCGCCGGCTGTCCGATCGCTTCAGCACCGAGGTGTGTCTGGCGATCACAGCTGGTACGCCGGTACCGGAATGGGTGCGCACCGCCCTTCCCGAGTTGCCCGACATCATGAGTGGGTCCGACTCACTGGCGAACAAGGTCGACCGCGCGTGCATCGATCTCACCGAGTCCACGCTGCTCGACGGTCGGGTCGGCGAGGTCTTCGACGCGGTGGTGATGCGCGCCAAGGACGGAAAGCGCTCGGCGGAAGTGTTTGTCCCGTCGGTCGCAGTGATTGCGAAATGCGTCGGAACGCCCGATGACGGTGAGCGCGCAAAGGTGCGACTCACCGCCGTCGACACGGTCAAACGGACGGTGGAATTCACGTTCCCGGCGTAGGGCGCTACCGGTACGAATCGGTGGCTTCCACCAAGTGATGTGCGATGCCGGGCTCCATCGCGGAGTGTCCCGCGTCGTCGACGATCACGAGCTTGGATTCGGGCCACGCCTTGTGCAGCGCCCAGGCGCTGGTGGCGGGGCAGACGACGTCGTAGCGGCCCTGGACGATCGTCCCCGGAATGCCGTGCAGTGCGGAGCTTTTGCGTAGGAGCTGGCCCTCGTCGAAGAATCCGCCGTTGACGAAGTAGTGGTTCTCGATACGAGCGAAGGCCAAGGCGAACCTGGTCTCGGAGTTCTGTTCGATCTTGTCCGCCTGGGGGTACAGGTAGCTCGTCGATCCTTCCCAAGCCGACCAGGCGATCGCTGCCCGGGCCGCGACGTCGGGGTCTTCGGAATGGAGCAGTTGGTGATAGACCGCGACGAGGTCTTCGCCGCGCTGCGCCTCGGGTACCGGTTCGAGGAATTTGTCCCAGCGCTCCGGGAAGATGTTTCCCGCGCCGCCGTTGTAGTACCAGTCGATCTCGCTACGACGCAGGAGAAAGATCCCGCGCAGAACCAGTTCCGTGACGCGCGTGGGAAACGTTTCGGCGTAGGCGATGGAAAGCGTGGAACCCCAGGACCCCCCGAATACCATCCACTTGTCGATCGAGAGATGTTCGCGCAGGGCTTCGATGTCGGCCAGCAGCTTGTCCGTGGTGTTCACCGACAGGTCGGCGCCGTCGGCAACGTGCGGGGTGGATCGCCCGCAGCCGCGCTGGTCGAGTAGAACGATGCGGTATGCGGCCGGATCGAAGAACTGGCGTACCGCCGGTTGTGCACCGCCACCGGGGCCACCGTGCAGGAACACCACCGGCTTGCCGTCCGGATTTCCGCTGACTTCCCAGTACATGCTTTGGCCGTCACCGACGTCGAGGAACCCGGTGACAAAGGGTTCGATCGGGGGATAGAGACTCCGCAGAGTCGACGGCTGTGCTGACGTTTCGCTCATCAGAAGCCCACCAGTCCGGAGGCGAGATCGGGGATCTCGAGTGCGGAAATCGCGCCGCCCCGGACGTCCGGGCACGCGGCCGAGGTTGCCGCGTCGATGCTTTCGCGGTTCTGGGCGAGATCGAGCAGGTTGATGCCGTTCTGCGTCGCCCACGTGATGACGATCGTGTTCAGTCCGCCCTTGCCGAGCGTCGGGGTGACGGTCCGCCAGTTCTGCAGCTGCCCTTCCATATCCGAGCACAACTGCTGGACCTGAGCGTCGGTGAACGTCGAACCGGACGCGGAGGTTGTTGCCGGCGCCGTCTTGGTGGAACTCGCGGGTGTAGTGCTGCTGGGCGCGGGAGAGTTGGTGGACCCTCCCGCGCATCCGCTCAGCACCGTGACGAGAGCTGCCGCGCCGACTACAGCTGCGGCAGTAGAACTTCGACGGTTACCGATCATTGAACGCACCCCTGGCTGGTTGAGAGACAGGCGGCGTTCGCCGGTCTCGGATCAGAAACTGTGTTCTGCGGCCGGGAAAGCGCCAGTGCGAACTTCTGATGCATAGGCTGCGGCTGCGGAACGCAGTTCGTCACCGACGTTACCGAAACGCTTGACGAACTTGGCTGTCTTACCGCTCGTGTAACCCGCCATGTCCTGCCAGACGAGTACCTGAGCGTCGCATTCGGAACCGGCCCCGATGCCGACGGTGGGGATGGTGAGTTTGCGGCTGACCTGGCCCGCAATCTCGGCCGGAACCATTTCCATGACGACGGAGAACGCCCCGGCTTCCTGGACTGCAATGGCGTCCGCCACAAGCTGCTCGGCCGCGTCGCCGCGACCCTGGACGCGGAATCCGCCGAGCGAGTTCACGCTCTGCGGGGTGAATCCGACGTGAGCCATGACGGGGATGCCGGCCGAGGTGATAGCCGCGATCTGCTTGCTCATCCGTTCGCCGCCCTCGAGTTTGACGGCGTGCGCGAGGCCTTCCTTCATGAACCGTGTCGCAGTCGCAAGGGCCTGCTCGGCGGAACCCTCGTAGGTGCCGAAGGGGAGGTCGGCGACGACGAGTGCGTGCGGGGCGCCGCGAACCACGCCACGCACGAGCGGGAGCAGTTCGTCGACGGTGATCGGCACGGTGGTGTCGTAGCCGTAGACGACGTTGGCGGCAGAGTCGCCGACCAGCAGCACCGGGATGCCTGCGTCTTCGAAGATGCGTGCCGTGGAGTAGTCGTAAGCGGTGAGCATCGACCAGCGTTCGCCGTTCTGCTTCATCTCGGCGAGGTGGTGAATGCGCGTCTTACGCTTCGGTGCATCGGTAGAGCTTGCAGTGGGTACAGAACCATAGAGAGGTGTTTCGGACATCGTTGTCCCTTTCTGGCCTCGAGGCCCTGAGCGTTGATCGCCTTCGGGTCCCCGGGTGTGGGTGATGACGTGTTCAGTCTGCCACCGGACATCGCCGACACGAATAGTTGACGGGGTGCAATGGGTCACATCGCCGCGTGCCTGTCAGTTAGGTGCCGAACCGAGGCGAACCGCTGGCTACCGAGGTTTCCTGGCACCATCAATGGCATGTCGAAGTTCGTTCGCCTCTCCGGTGCCCTCGCCGGAAGCGCAGCAGTGCTCGTGTTGGTTGTCGGTTGCACCAGTTCGGAAGGCACGCCCGAATCAGTGGAACCTGCTGGTTCTGCCGCGTCCGCGGTGCCGTCCGGCCTCGAGAAATTCTACGAGCAGACGCTCGACTGGGGTTCGTGCGACCAATTTGTCGAAGAAGGAACTGCGCCGCTGGGGCGTGGGGTCGACTGCGCCGAGGTGAGCGTTCCCGTCGACTACGCGAATCCGAACGGCGACACCGCGAAGGTGGTGATCTCGCGTTCGAAGGCAACCGGCGACCGCATCGGCTCACTGTTGCTGAACCCCGGCGGGCCGGGTGGGTCCGGGCTGTCGATGGCGACATCGGGTTCGGGCACCGAACTGCAGGAACGTTTCGACATGATCGGCTTCGATCCGCGGGGGATCGGGGCATCGACCCCGCAGGTTCGGTGTTTGACGCCGGAGGAGACCGACGCGGAGCGTGCGGAGGTCAACGTCGACATGACGCCGGAGGGCATCGCTCTCGCCGAGGCGGACAGCAAGGACTACGCCGCCAAGTGCGCTGAGCGGACCGGTACGGAGTTCCTCGCTCATGTCGGTACCTACGAGGTGGCGCGAGATATGGACGTCATTCGGGGCGTTCTCGGCGATCCGAAGATGAACTACCTCGGGTTCTCGTACGGGACCCGGCTCGGATCCACGTACGCGGAAACCTTTCCGCAGAACGTCCGAGCGATGGTCCTCGACGGCGCGCTCGACCCCGAGCAGGATCCGGTCGACGAAGTGGTCTTGCAGGGGCAGGGCTTCCAAGGCGCGTTCGACGCCTTTGTCGCCGACTGTGTCTCGCGAACGGATTGCCCGCTGGGTGATGATCCGGCGCAGGCGCAGGCACGCTTTCAGGCACTCGTCGATCCGTTGATCGAGAAGCCGGCACAGACCACCGATCCGCGCGGGCTGAGTTATTCAGACGCGATCACGGGCGTGCAGCAGGCTCTGTATTCGCCACAGTTGTGGACGCCGCTGCGTGGGGGTCTGTCGAGTCTGGCCGACGGACGCGGCGACTCGCTGCTCAATCTCGCCGACATGTACGAAGGCCGTGAAGATGACGGCAGCTACTCCAACATCAACGACGCGTTCAACGCCATTCGCTGCGTGGACGATCCGGCAACCACCGACCGCGCCGAGGCCGGCGAATCCGACACTCGGTACCGCGAGGCGGCGCCGTTCCTCGACGACGGCCGCGGGACGGGTCAAGCGCCGCTCGACCTGTGCGCGTTCTGGCCCGTTCCGGCTACCGGCAGCCCCCACGCGCTCGACCCCCAGGCGCTCGCCGATGCCGGCCTGCCTCAGTTGGTCGTCGTCTCCACGACGCAGGATCCGGCAACGCCGTATCAAGCCGGAGTGGATCTCGCCAAGCAGTTGGGCGCTGCCCTGATCACGTTCGACGGAACCCAACACACGGTGGTTCTGGACGGAAACTCCTGCGTCGACGATGCCGTCGTCGACTACTTCGTTTACTTGAAGGCACCGGAAGAGGGTCTGACATGTTAACCGGCGCGACGCCGTACGCTGCGCCTATTCGATGGTGACCAATCACTCTGTTAACCGGGACCACTGATGTAACACAGATTTAACGTGGCTTGCTTAGTCTCGCGTGCATGGATCGCCAAAAAGAATTCGTGCTTCGTACCCTGGAAGAGCGCGACATTCGGTTTGTCCGCTTGTGGTTCACCGATGTTCTCGGGTACCTCAAATCGGTGGCGATCGCCCCCGCCGAACTCGAAGGCGCCTTCGAGGAGGGAATCGGATTCGACGGTTCCGCCATCGAGGGATTCTCTCGAGTCTCCGAAGCCGACACCGTCGCTCGGCCCGACGCCTCGACATTCCAGATCCTGCCGTGGGCCCACAAGGACGGTGCGCAACATTCCGCGCGCATGTTCTGCGACATCACGATGCCCGACGGTTCGCCGTCGTGGGCCGATCCGCGCCACGTACTGCGTCGCCAGTTGAGCAAGGCCAGCGACTTGGGCTTCAGCTGCTACGTCCACCCGGAAATCGAGTTCTTCCTTCTGGAGAACGGCCCGATCGACGGCACTCCGCCGATCCCGGCCGACTCGGGCGGATACTTCGACCAGGCCGTGCACGATTCGGCTCCGAATTTCCGCCGCCACGCCATCGACGCACTCGAGTCGATGGGCATCTCGGTCGAGTTCAGCCACCACGAGGCCGCGCCGGGTCAGCAGGAGATCGATCTGCGCTACGCCGACGCGCTCTCGATGGCCGACAACGTCATGACGTTCCGATACGTCGTGAAGGAGGTCGCGATCGGTGAAGGCGTCCGGGCGAGCTTCATGCCCAAGCCGTTCAGTGATCAGGCCGGCTCCGCGATGCACACCCACATGAGCCTGTTCGAGGGCGACACGAACGCCTTCCACAATCCTGACGATCCGATGCAGCTCTCCGAGACCGGCAAGGCGTTCATCGCCGGCATCCTCGAGCACGCCAACGAGATCAGTGCGGTCACGAACCAGTGGGTCAACTCGTACAAGCGACTCGTCCACGGGGGAGAGGCACCCACTGCTGCGTCGTGGGGCCCGTCCAACCGATCGGCTCTCATTCGCGTCCCGATGTACACGCCCAACAAGGCGTCCTCGCGCCGCGTCGAGATCCGAAGCCCAGACTCGGCCTGCAACCCGTACCTGACTTTCGCGGTCCTGCTTGCTGCCGGTCTTCGCGGCATCGAGAAGGGCTACACCTTGCCGCCCGAGGCAGAAGACGACGTGTGGTCGTTGACCTCCGCCGAGCGCCGCGCCATGGGCTACAAGGAACTGCCGAGCAACTTGGACAGCGCTCTGCGCGAGATGGAGAAGTCGGAACTGGTGGCCGAAGCACTCGGCGAACACGTCTTCGATTTCTTCCTGCGCAACAAGCGTCGTGAGTGGGAGGAATACCGCAGCCACGTGACGCCGTTCGAGCTCAAGACCTACCTCGGTCTGTGACGGTGAAACCGCCCGCTGCGAGATCAGCAGTTCCAGGACCGGGTCGACTCGGGCTGGTCGAGCCCACCGCTGCCGACGAGTTGCGTCAGCTCGGTTGGGTCGACGCCGAGAGCATCGAACTCTTGTGGTCGCTTTCGCGTGCCGCGAATGCCGACCTCGCTCTGCGCGCCCTTGTGCGGATCAAGGACGGGCTCGACGACGGGTGGCGCGAACTCGATCAGGCATTGCGCAAGGACAAAAGCCTGCGAGGCCGCTTGTTCGCACTCGTGGGTGCGTCGTCGGCCTTCGGCGATCACCTGGCCGCGGATCCGATCGGCTGGAAACTGCTCGACGGAACCGCTCTGCCGACCAAGGACGAGGCCACCGCAGCATTGCTCGAGGCCGTGGGCGCCACCCTCGACGAGGGCGCTACCGAAGGCTCACTGACCTACCGCGCAACCCTGACCGGGCCGGAAGCTGTTGTTGCTCTGCGCAAGAGCTACAAGGACCAGCTGATGCTGCTGGCTGCGGCTGATCTTGCGGCGACCGTCGAGAACGAACCAGTAGTGCCGTATCAGACTGTGGGTCACCAGCTTTCCGATCTCGCGGACGCTGCCCTGACCGCCGCACTGGCGGTGGCTATCGCAACGGTGTGCCCCGAGGGAAGTTGTCCGATCCGGCTCGCCGTGATCGCCATGGGCAAATGTGGTGCGCGCGAGCTGAACTACGTCTCCGACGTGGACGTCGTGTTCGTCGCCGAACCGGCCGATGCGACGGCCAGCCGCGTTGCCGGCGAGATGATGCGTATCGGTACTTCCGCATTCTTCGAGGTCGATGCTGCGCTGCGCCCCGAAGGCAAGCGCGGAGAACTGGTTCGCTCCCTCGAATCCCACATCACGTACTACAAGCGCTGGGCCAAGACCTGGGAGTTCCAGGCACTGCTCAAGGCTCGTCCGATGACCGGCGACATGGAGCTCGGTCGCCAGTACTCCGAGGCGATGAGCCCGATGGTGTGGATCGCCTCCGAGCGCGAGGACTTCGTCCCCGAAGTCCAGGCCATGCGTCGACGCGTCGAGGAAATGGTTCCCCCCGAACTGCGTGAGCGTGAACTCAAACTCGGCCGCGGAAGTTTGCGCGACGTCGAATTTGCCGTCCAACTCCTGCAATTGGTGCACGGGCGCGCCGACAGTTCGTTGCATGTCCAGAGCACGGTCGATGCACTGACCGCATTGGCGGCGGGTGGATACGTCGGCCGCGACGACGCCGCCAACCTGACTGCGTCGTACGAATTCCTGCGCCTGCTCGAGCACCGTCTGCAGTTGCAGAAGCTCAAGCGCACACACACCCTGCCGCCGCCGGACGACGAGGAAGCGCTGCGTTGGCTGGCCCGCGCCGCGCACATGCGGCCAGACGGTCGGCTGGATTCCCTGGGAGTCCTGCGCGCCGAGATCAAGCGGAATTCGCATCGGATTCGCCGCCTGCACGCCAAGTTGTTCTACCGCCCGCTTCTCGAATCGGTGGCGCGGATGGACAAGGAAGCGCTGGTCCTGGGACCAGAAGCCGCGGTTCGGCAGTTGGCCGCTCTGGGTTACACGGCACCCGAGCATGCTCTCGGGCATCTGACTGCACTGACGAGTGGCGCTTCACGCAAGGGTCGCATTCAAGCGCTCCTGTTGCCGACTCTGCTCGAATCACTCGCGGACACACCGGATCCCGATGCAGGTCTGCTCGCTTACCGCAGGCTCTCGGACGCGCTCGTCGACCAGACGTGGTTCCTGCGCCTGCTCCGCGACGAGGCTGCGGTGGCCGAGCGTCTGATGACCGTGCTGGGCTCGTCGGCGTACCTACCCGACCTGCTCATCAAGGCTCCCGACGTGATTCGCTTGTTCGCGGATTCGCCGAGTGGACCGCGCCTTGTCGAGCCGAAGCCCGAGGACGTCGCTCGCGGAATACTCACCGCCTCAGGCCGACACAGTGATCCCAATCGTGCTGTTGCCGCGGCCCGCTCGCTGCGGCGACACGAACTTGCGCGCATCGCGTCGGCCGACATCCTCGGCATGCTCGATGTTCCCGCCGTCTGCAAGGCGCTGTCCTCGGTGTGGGCCGCGGTGCTCAATGCCTCGCTCTCCGCGGTGATCAAGGCCAGCGTCACCGAACTCGGGACCGAGGCGCCGGCCAGTTTCTCCGTCATCGGCATGGGTCGACTCGGCGGCGGCGAACTCGGCTATGGATCCGATGCGGACGTGCTGTTCGTGTGCGAACCCCGCGAGGGCGTCGACGAGACCGTTGCGGTCAAGTGGGCCAACAGCATTGCCGACAAGGTGCGCAAGCTTCTCGGGGCACCGAGCACGGATCCTCCGCTCGAAGTCGACACCGGATTGCGTCCGGAAGGCCGCAACGGACCGATGGTTCGCACGCTCGAGTCGTACGACGCGTACTACGCGAAGTGGGCTCAGGCGTGGGAGATTCAAGCGCTGCTTCGTGCGCACCCGGTTGCCGGTGATCCTGAACTGGGACTGCGGTTCCTGCACATGATCGACAAGACGCGCTACCCCGAAGGCGGCGTCAGTGACGCGGCGGTGCGCGAGATCCGGCGCATCAAGGCGCGCGTCGATTCCGAAAGGCTTCCTCGCGGAGCCGATCCGGCGACGCACACCAAACTGGGTCGCGGTGGCTTGGCCGACATCGAGTGGACTGTGCAATTGCTGCAGCTGCGCCACGCCGACAAGATCGAGTCGCTGCACAACACGTCGACGCTCGAGACTCTCGACGCCATCGGCGCCGCGGAACTGCTCAGCGAAGGTGACGTCGAACTGCTGCGTGACGCCTGGATCACCGCGACGAAGGCACGCAACTGCCTCGTTCTGGTGCGAGGCAAGCCGACCGATCAGCTTCCCGGCCCGGGCCGTGTTCTCGCGGCGGTGGCGCAGGTCGCTGGATACGGCGACGACGCAGGGGAGTTCCTCGACAACTACCTGCGCATCACACGACGGGCAAAAGCTGTGGTGGAGAGGGTCTTCGGCGGGGAGTAGCGTTTTCGCTCAGTCCTGCCGAACCGGCGCGTTAGCGGCGAACTTGCGGACTTCGGCGTCCTGCCACACGTGGGCGGGCACGCCGCCGCCGAGTAGCTCGCGCGCGAGCGCGGGTTGCCCGCCGATCGGTACGTCGCTGCCCGCGATGATCATGTTGCCGTAGCGACGGCCCTTGAGCATCGCGGGATCGGCGATGATCGCCATGTGTTCGAACTGCGCACCGATCGTTGCGGCTTCACTGCGCGCGCCCTGAAGATCCGGGGTGTCGCCGCAGTTGACGATGTAGATACCGCCCGGTGCCAGCACGCGTCGTACGTGGGTGGTGAATTGCGCTGTTGTCAGCGGAGTCGGAGTTGTGTTGCCGGCAAAGACATCTCGAATCACGACGTCTCGGGTGGACTCGGTGAGAGTTTCGGTGACGGCGCGGGCTTCACCGACACGAATGCGCAGCAGCGGTGCGCGCGGTAGGTCGAACCAATCGCGCACCAGTTCCGCCAGGGCGCCGTCGATTTCGACAACCACCTGACGCGCGTCGGGGTAAGTGGCGGCGAAGTACCTGGCCATGGAGCAGGCTCCGCCGCCGAGATGCAGAACCCGCAGACGCTCGGTCTTGTCACGTTCGGAATCGACCAGATGCGCGATCCACCGCATGTACTCGAAATCGAGCACCGTCGGATCTGCGACGTTCACGTGGGAACTGGGCACTCCGTTGATCTGGATGATCCAGCTGTCGTCGGAGTACTGGTCGCGGACAAGTTCGCACGTCCCGGTATCGATCGGAAAAGTACCGGCGACGGGACCGGACTCGCCTCGCTCGGGAGTACCGCTGCGAGTTCTTGTCTTGCGAGTTCCCTTGGCCACTGTGTTGATACTAGCCGTGCGCGTTTCCGGTAACGCCGAGTACCAAAAAGGCTCACGGACCGGCGGTATTCTCGAGTAGTTTCAGGCACACTCGTAGGTGGAGTGTGATCGGCGACACAAATGCCGGCGCGTTCTTACGTCGTCCGTGCATCACGAAGAATTTCGAGGAGTGCAGGTGAAGGTCAAGGCAGCGGTAGTCAAGGCGCCAGGTCAGGCATGGGAGATCGAAGAGGTCGAGCTGGGGGACCCGGTCTCGGGTGAGGTACAGGTCCGACTCGCCGCATCGGGGCTGTGCCATTCGGACGAACATTTGCGTACGGGCGCCAGCCCGCTGCCCTTCTACCCGGCCTTGGGCGGGCACGAAGGCGCCGGAGTGGTGACGAAGGTCGGCCCGGGTGTCGCGAGCGTCGAAGAAGGCGACCACGTGGTTCTCGCCTTCATCCCGGCGTGCGGACGTTGTCCGTCTTGCGCGAAGGGTCTGCAGAACATCTGCGACGAGGGAGCCGGCCTGTTGACCGGGCAGGCGATCTCCGACAAGACGTACCGCGTCACCCTCAACGACGAGCCGGTCATCCAGATGTGCCTGCTCGGAACATTTTCGCCGTACGTGACCGTCAACGAGGCGTCGGTGATCAAGATCGAGAAGGACATCCCGCTCGACAAGGCGGCCTTGCTCGGCTGCGGTGTTGCCACCGGTTGGGGATCGGCCACCGCGATCGGTGGAGCCAAGGTCGGTGACACGGTGGTGGTCGTCGGCGTCGGCGGCGTCGGAATCAACTCGGTGCAGGGTGCGGCGTCAGCCGGAGCACGATTTGTGATCGCGATCGATCCCGTCGAGTTCAAGCGCGACAAGGCAAAGGAATTCGGCGCCACACACACGTTTGCCTCCCTCGAGGAAGCGCTACCGGTGATCGGCGAGATCACCTGGGGCAAGATGGCCGACGTCACCGTGATCACCGTGGGCGAGATTCACGGCGACATCATTCAGCCCGCGCTCAGCGCGACGGGCAAGGGCGGGCAGGTCGTGGTCGTCGGAATGGGGCACTACGCGGATTCGCAGGTGACGCTCAGCCTCTTCGAGCTGACCCTTCTACAGAAACGTTTGCAGGGAGCCATCTTCGGCGGGGTAGGACCACGGTCCCAGATTCCCAAGTTGCTCGATCACTACCGAAGCGGCGCACTCAAACTCGACGAGTTGGTGACCAAGACCTACAAGCTCGAGGAGATCAACGAGGGTTACGCCGACATGCTCGAGGGAAAGAACCTGCGCGGAATGATCGTCTACACGGAGGACGATTACTGATCGTTCCCCCTCTGACTGAAGGGTCCGGCCCGACACCACACTTCGTGGTGTCGGGCCGGAGTCTTCTGCCCCCATGCAGATTTCTGTCGATCGATGAGTCGACTGCCCCCGTAGTGGGCACTCGCAGAGTGAGGAAACCGGGCGCCGCGTCCAGACCTCAGTCCACGACTCGACAGAGAAGAGCAGAACATGCCCTACATCACCACTTCCGACGGAACCGAGATCTACTACACCGAGCACGGCGTCGGCCGGCCGATCGTCCTCAGCCACGGGTGGCCGCTGAGTTCCGACGCGTGGCAGGTCGAGATGAAGCTGTTCGCCGACGCCGGATACCGGACCATCGCGCACGATCGTCGAGGGCACGGTCGCTCGTCGAAGACGTACACCGGCAACGACATGGATACATATGCCAAGGACCTGGCTGAGCTGATCGACACGCTCGACCTGAAAGACCTGATCGTGGTGGGCCATTCGACCGGCGGCGGGGAAGTGGTCCGCTACGCGGCGCAGCACGGCAAGGGGCGCGTGGACAAGGTGATCACCGCCGGCGCCGTTCCGCCGATCATGGTCAAGTCGGACGGCAACCCCGAAGGCACACCGATCGAGGTGTTCGACGGCATTCGTGAGGGAGTTCTGCGAGATCGATCGCAGTTCTACAAGGATCTCAGCGAGAGCTTCCACGGCGCGAACCGCGAAGGGGCCGACGTATCGCAAGGGGCGAAGGACGACTTCTGGCGACAGGGGATGTTGGTCAACCTCGCCGCGGCCTACGACTGCGTCAAGGCATTCTCGGAGACGGATCAGACCTCCGATCTCGAAGCCATCGACGTTCCGTTCCTCATCGCTCAGGGCGACGACGATCAGATCGTGCCGATCGGCGCAGCGGCGGAGAAGGCGATCAAGCTGGTGAAGAAGGGCACGCTGAAGGTGTATCCGGGCGCACCGCACGGAATTTACGGCTCGTATCAGGAGACCCTGGACCGGGACATTCTTGCCTTCATCGAGGACTGACGTCAGCGATTCGGAAGGATAAGAGTCGAACGGATCAAAGGCCATGTCCACACACGTTGCCTCGCTACGCGATGGTCCCAGTGTCTTCGAGAACGAACTCGGATCGATCTCGCAACTCGACACGAGTTCGTTGCCGATCCTGTCCGGTCTGTCGATCAAACGAATTGTTCTCGGCCCCGGTGCGATCCGCGAACCACAATGGAACGTCAACGCGAACCAGATCGCCTACGTCACCAGCGGAACCGTGCTCGTCTCGATGTTGGGCAATGCCGACGAGTTCGCCAGTTTCGTGGTGCGAACGGGGCAGATGTATCACGTCGAATCCGGCGCGATTTATCACATCGAGAATGTCGGAGAGGAGGAGGCGGAGATCATCGCTGCCCTGCGTACTTCAATCCCGCAGCACTTTTCGTTGCAGAGTAGCGTCAGCGCAATGTCGAACGCGGTGCTCGGCAATACCTACGACCTCGCCGCGTCAGCCTTCGACGTCTTCGGTAGGGCCGATGCGTCCCAGATAGTTCGGCGGGACGGCGCCGCCGTCGTTCCCGATACCGCCGGCTTTCCCAACGCGCATCTCTTCGATCTCGACGGCCAGATCGCGCCTCTCGCATACCCGTACGGACAGGCGAAAGTGGCACGCAAGCAGTATTGGGCGGCGCTGGAGGATCTTTCGATGTACTCGTTGACTATTCGCGAGAGTGGAATGCGTGAGCCACACTGGCATCCCGTCACTGCCGAAATGGGATACGTGCATCGTGGTCACGGGCGGATGACGGTCCTCGATCCGGACGGTTCGCTCGACACCTACCTACTGGAGCCCGGTCAGGTGTATTTCGTTCCGCGTGCCTACCCCCATCACATCGAGGTTCTAGGTGACGAGGACATCAACTTCCTCATCTTCTTCGACCAGCCGACGCCGGGCGACATAGGCTACCGTGCAACGGCTTCCGCGTTCTCGCGCGGCGTTCTCTCGGCCTCGTTCGGTGTTCCGGAACGCGATCTGCCGCAATTTCCTTTCACGCCGGTCGATCCGCTCATCGTCTCGCGTAACAATCCGATCGACCGCCAGCACTGACCGGCAAGGACGCCCATCATGACCGACTCGCTGATCGTGACCGATCACGGTACGACGCTCGACTTCACGTACGACGATGCTCTGCGCTATCACGGGCCGCAGGCGCCGGGAGGGGTGGCGCATGCCTACAAAGTCCTCGAGCGCGCACTCGGTGTGCTCGGCGGGGAAGGCTCTGTCGAGCGTCGCGAGTTGGTCGTCACCACTGCACACGGCGGACCAGGAGTGCGCGACGCGTTCGAGTTGGTCACGCGCGCAGTGACCGAAGGGCGGTACACCGTCGACAGTTCCCTGGCCCGGCCTGAACGAGGAAATACGCTCGCACTGTATGTCTTTCGGGTCGGCTATCGCGGCGCGAGCGCCACGCTGACTGTTCGGGAGGGATTTGTCGTCGACGAGTTGATCACTCTCTCCCGCAAGACTGACCGGACAGCCGAAGACGAGTCACGGCTGACAGTGCTCAAACAGGAGATGGCGGACCGAGTGATGTCGAGCCCGGCCGAGAGCGTGTACGACGTCGAGATCGGCACGCTCCCCGCCTGACTGACGGCGGCGTAGGCGTCAGTGTGCAGAACTCGGGGCTGTCTGAAGTCAGCGGCTGGCGAACATCCTTATCCGCTGGTCGCGACTGCGCTCGAGATGGTTGCGCATGTGGCCACGCGCGGACGATTCGTCCCTGGCGCGGATGGCGTTCAGGATCTCTTGATGTTCCGAATTGAGCAGGTCCGGTTCGCCGTAGTTCGACGGCGGGCCGCTGTCGTAGATTCGCAATTGGGTGGTGAGGCGGATCAGCAGTGCCGTGATCGTGGAATTGTGGGCGGCCTGCCAGAGGGCCTCGTGAAACTTGAAGTTCCCGGAACGCACCTCGGTGCCTTCGGTTGCAGTGCAGCAGAACTCGTGTAATCCGTCCAGGCGAGCAAGGTCGAGATCGCTGTGGCGTAGTGCCGCGGCGCCTGCCGCTTCCGATTCGAGGGCTACCCGCGCCGCGTAGATCTCGATGACGTCCTCGGGTGTGCCGGAACGGACACGAAAACCGCGAGCGGCTCGTTCGAGTAGTCCGTCGTGTGCGAGCCAGTTGAGTGCTTCCCGGATCGGGGTGCGGGATGCGCCGTACGATTCGCATAATTGAGTCTCGTGCAGCGGAGCGCCCTGGGGGAACTTGCCGGCCAGGATGTCGGCTCGCAGGCGCAGGTACTGCCGCGAGGTCTGATCGGACCGGCCGAGCGCAGCCTCCGGCACCAGCAGATCGGTGGTGCTCGTATCGGCGTCGAGATCCATGTGTCCCCATTCCTGTGCATGCAAGTAGAGCGCGTTCGATTATGCCATCGACGACGAGTGAGTACTTGCGTATACGCTAGTACTCATTTAGGTTCGTGCTTGTTCGTTTCCGAGGGAGAGGGTCCGAAGTGGCTGGAGAGACCGCGTCGCCGCTGGTGAGTGCCGCTGAACTCGACGCGATGCTGCGTGAGGGAGGCGTCGCCGTGCTCGACGCGACGGTTCATTTTCCTCCCGCGCGATTTGACGGCGACTACCGCCCGGAATCCGGGTACGGCGGCTGGGTCTCCTCGCACATCCCGGGTTCGCGACATGTCGACCTCATGGACGTCTTCTCCGAAAGGGAAGCGGCGCTGCATTTCACACGCCCGCCAACGGAGCAGTTGGTTTCCGATCTCCAATCCAGTGGTATCGAGCCGGGCGCGACAATCGTGATCTACGACCAGGGATCGACCACCTGGGCATCACGGCTCTGGTGGGTGTTTCGCAACGCCGGCATCGAAGCACGAGTTCTCGACGGTGGCCTCGCCGAATGGACTCGACGCGGCTTCGCGCTCGCGAGCGGCGACGACGAAACCCACACGTCGGCGTCGACGCGTTGGAGCGTGACGGATCTGGGTCTGTGGGTCGATTTACCTCGCGTTGCGTCGCTGTCCAGCGGAGGCGAAGCCGGAACGCTGGTGTGCGCTCTCGCGCCTGAGCAGTACGAGGGAACCGAGAAGACGCGATACTCGCGACGCGGACACATTCCGTCAAGCGTGAATCTGTCCGCGAAGAGTCTTCTCGACTCCGACTCCCGGATGCTTCCGGTCGAGAAAGTCTTGTCGAAATCGGCCGACGTTCTACCAACCGCCACCGGCCCTGTCGTGATCTATTGCGGTGGTGGAGTTTCGGCGTGTTTGACCGCACTTGCGCTGATCCGCAGCGGCCACGCGGACGTCAAAGTCTACGACGGTTCGTTGGAGGAATGGACTGCAGATCCGGTTTTGCCGATGGTTGTCGGCAGTGAGCCCGGTGGCGCGAATCCGGATGTGCGATGTCCGCGGTCCTGAATCGCCGCAGTCCCCAAATACCTCACGTCCTGAAGGAATTCTCATGTCTGACACTGTCTCTGTCGAAACCGTCGCGTCGGCGATCGACGCACTCCGCGATCAGGTACCGCTCGTCCAGTCGCTGACGAACATCGTTTCGGCGAACTTCTTGACCAATGTTCTGCTCGCTGCCGGCGCAAGCAACGCTCACATCGACAACGTTCATGAAGCGGGTGGGTTCGCTGCCGTCGCCGGGGGAGTGCTCGTCAACCTCGGAACGCCGGACGACGGGACAGCCGAAGCCTTCCTGATAGCCGCAGAAGCGGCCCGAACTGCCGGTACGCCATGGGTTTTGGATCCAGTCGGTGTCGGCGGACTACCCTGGCGGAGCGGTATCGCTGTGGATCTGCTGCGCTTTCACCCCAGCGCCATCCGCGGGAACGCATCGGAGATCATCGCTCTGGCCGGACTCGGCGGTGACACCCGCGGCGTCGACAGTGCCTCCGACTCCGCCGACGCAGTGCCCGCCGCTCTGTCACTTCTGAAGCATGCAGATGCCGTGTCGGCATCAGGCCCGGTCGACTACATCGTCGGCCGCGATGGTGGCGGCGACGTTCGGGGCATCCGAGTCTCCGGTGGCAGCGCTCTGTTGCCGCGCGTGACCAGTACCGGTTGCTCTCTGGGAGGCCTGGTCGCTGCCTACCTCGCCGTTACGCCGACCGCGCTGGACGGATTGGTTGCCGCGCATACGCATGTTGCCGTGGCATCGGAGATCGCCGAGGAAAATGCCTCAGGTCCTGGTTCTTTCGCGGTCGCGTACCTCGACGCGCTCTACAACGTGAATGCGGACACCATCCGCTCACGTGCCCGAATCGAATCGTTCGACCTGCCGGCTGGAGTGCAGAACTGATGGGCGTCAAGACATTTTGGTATCTCACCCAGGCCGACGGGGACTACCCGTGGAGCCCCGGTGGGCTGTTCCCCGTGGACGGGGCCAGGCAGATCGAGCTCGCGAAGACCATCGACGACGGCGGATTCGAAGGTGCGCTTGTTGCCACCTGGCCGAACGATCCGTTCATTTCGGCGACGTGGGCGGCAGCGCACACCACGCGCATGAAGTTCCTTGTCGCCGTCTACGCGAACATGACGCCGGCGCGACTGCTGGCGGAGAAGGCATTGACTTTCGACGCCTTCAGCGGTGGCCGACTGTTGATCAACTCGGTCAACGGACGCGAAAACATCCTGACCAAGTACGACATGAACGTGCCCCACGACGAGCGTTACGAGTTGGGGGAGCAGTACTGGGCGGACTTCCGCCGCATCTACGCCGAAGGCACGGAGTCGAACTTTCCCAACACACCACTGCGTATCGATGCGCCCGCTGGGCATCAGGTTCCGCTGTGGGGTACCGGTGATTCGCCTGCAGGCCTGGCGAATTCAGGCAAGGTGCTCGACACCTATCTGGCGATGTTGCGCGAGACTTCGTTCATCGAAGACAAATTCTCTGCCGCACGAGCGGCGGCGGAGGCAGCCGGGCGCGAGTTCACCGACTTCGGTGCGCTGACCGGTGTGATCGTTCGCCCCACCAAGGCGCAGGCGCACGACCGGTTCCGTTCGTTGTTCGAGAAGACGGGCGTCGAGCAGATCGCTCATGTCTTGGACAACGCAGTGCGTCGTCGTACTCAGGGGAAGCAAGACCTCAAGACTTTCACCGCTCGCGACGCACAGCGGCAGGGCTGGGCGGACAAGATTGCTTCCGGCCGACTTCCGGAACCGGAGGAGTTGTACGTCGGTGACGGGCTGTACGCGGGTATCACAGCGTGGTCGCCTCTCGACATCTTCGGCACCGGGTCATCGGCGGTGTACTACGTCGGCGATCCGGATTCGATCACGGACTCGGTACGCACGCTTCGCGGCCGAACCGGTTTGACTGCACTGATCCTGGCAGGTTGGCCTCTGATCGAGGAAGCGAAGTGGGTTGCGGAGCATCTTGTTCCGCGATTCGACGAACTCAGCTGACTTCGCGCCGCAAGACAGTGGTGCCGAGACCCAAAGTGTCGCGGAGAAATGCTGCGGCAGTGCCGATTTCATCGGCAGTGCAGTCGAGAAGGATCTTGACTTCCACGTCCTTCTTGTCGATGTCGGCAATAACGGCCATGGCAACAACGCCGTTGCCGACGGCAGAGCCTCGGAACAGATCGATCCCGTCGCCGTCCGCGCTGACGGTCCCGTCGAGATAGCCGTAATCGAGCGGATAAATCGCAGCGGGGTAACGCGGGTGTGCCGACCCTCGGGGGCGATCGATCACGACAGTTGACGTGGTAGCCAGGTGATCGAGGGCGGAGAACAGGTCTTCGCTCATCGTTATCGGTGCTCGCGCAGTAGCTGAGTCGGTGTCAGGCCTGTCAGTGCACGCGTATCGCGTGCGAGGTGGGCTTGGTCGGCGTAGCCGGCGCGACCGGCCAGCGACGACAGCGTGAGATTTGCATCGCGGCTGAGAGTCAACACGTCCTGGATACGTTGCACTTTCTGAATCATTTTGGGGGACAGCCCGATCGACGACGTGATCGAGCGTCGAAAATGACGTTCGGAAACACCGAGGTCTGCGGCGATCTCTCGTATCGGAGTCGAAGGGGAGGAGATGAGCGCGGAGTAACCACGCTCGATTCCGTGGTCGGGTTCCAGTCCGCGCCACAACTGGCCCAGTAGGTGAGCGTCGACTGCCTCGTGGCTAAGGGCGTCGGCAAGTACCCGCGCTTGTCTGGAAGTGAGGATGTCGTCGAAGGCGATCTTCGAATCCTGCACCGCGTCGGCCGCTGTGCCGAGCAGGCTCCGCAGAGCCGGCGGATTGATCCGGATGCCCCACATGGTTGTACCGGCGGCGACCGAAACCAGATCGGCACCGGTTGCGGGTCCGACGAGCCACGACTTTCCGGTGCTGTCGACGATGAAGTCTGCGCAGAGATCGGGAAGAATCCGCTTTGCTTCCGTGGGCGCATGGGGGTCGGTAGTGCTTTTCCACGTGCAACTGAAGAGGCCGGCCGAACCGGTGATCCGAGTCTCGACATAGGTGTGGCCGTTTTGTTCAAGACTCGACGCTACCGTCCGACTACCGTCAAGAGCGAGGGTGTCAGTGCCGGTCATCAGATCATCGTCACACACTCGCCGATCACTTCTCGACCCGAAACAGGAGAAATACCGTGTCCGTCTCTCCGAGACTCGATCTCGTCGGAATCGTCACCAACGATCTCGCGCGTTCCCTCGCGTTCTACCGAACCCTCGGGCTCGACATTCCGGAAACACCCGCTGACGCTCCACACGTGGAGTTCACTTTCGACAGTGGGCTTCGGCTGGCCTGGGACGCGCTGTCCACCATCGCGAGCTTCGATCCTGACTTCGTCGTCGGGGAAGGTCGACACCCCGTCGCTTTGGCCTTCGATTTCGGGACACCCGCTGCAGTCGACGAGGCGTATCAGCGCATCACAGCCGACTTCCCCGGACACAAAGAGCCATTTGATGCCGTGTGGGGCCAGCGTTACGCCGTTCTTCTCGATCCCGACGGCAATACCGTGGATCTCTTTGCCGCGCTCTGATTTCGAACGACGCAGGCCCCGACCGAAATTCGGTCGGGGCCTGCGATTGTCGGTGATCGAGTCGTTGTCAGTTCACCAAGCGTTGAGGGTGTCGAGGATCTGGCCTCGGGCTTTCCACAGTTCCGCGCCCCAGTACGGCCACGAGTGAGTGCCGTTGGCCGGGAAGCTGTACGTTGCCGGAATTCCCAGGGAGTTCATGCGCAGCTGGAATGCCCGTGAGTTCATCAGGGCAAGGGCTTCGAGGCCGATGGCGCTACCGGTATTCACGAAGTCGACGGGACGACGAGGTTGATCGAACTGCCCGGGTAGGCCGCTCGCGGCGGAGATGTACAGAGAGAGCCCAGCCAGTTCGGGTGCAAACACGAAGGGGTCGTTGCGGAGCCAAGCGGGGTTCCATGGCGGTCCCCACATGGCATCGACATTGAAGGACCCTGCGCTGACCATGGCCACGCGGATTGCTTCACGCATGCCGGGAGCTGAGATGTTGAGGTATCCCGAGAGCGATCCGGCGAACTTGAACTGATCGCGGTGATAAGCGGCGAGCGTCAGTGCCGCGCTGCCACCCATGGACAATCCGAGCACACCGTTGTTGGTTCGGGAGACGCCGCGCGATTCCAGATAGGCGGGAAGTTCCTGGGTGAGGAAGGTTTCCCATTTGTACGTGACCGGCTGGCGATTCAAATTGCTGTTCGCATACCAGTCCGAGTAAAAGCTGGACTGCCCGCCGACCGGCATGACCAGGGTGACGTTGTCGCCGCGATACTGCTCGAGAGCGTTGGTCTCGAAACTCCATGCGTTTCGGTCGTCGCGTGCTCGTAGACCGTCGAGAAGATAGAGCGCCGCGTTGCCGCCGCGCGAAGCCCACTGGATCTGAACCTTGATCGGCCCCATCGAGGAGTCGACGAACACTTCCTCGTATCCACCGGCCGGGGCGGTGCGCGCGGGCGCTGCGGTCGCTACTGATCCGCTGATCAGGCCTGCGGTCAGGGGGAGTGCGAGTGCTGTCGCGGCGAGGCCGAGGATCCGACGCTTGATTCGTTTCGAAATGCGGTTTCTCGAAATATCCGGGTTCGAAATATCTGGGTTCTTCGCCAAATCTGTGTGAGCCTCGTGCATGTATTACTCCCGCCCCAAAGGTGCTTGCACACCGAAATCCGACCGAGCCCCCCGAGGCACGGAATTCCTGATGACACTAAGTGGTCTGTATTGACGTCGACGGCTCCGTTACCGTTTCGTTATCAAACTGGTCTGATTCAGGTAGTGCCGTCATGCGTCGTCGACCGGAGGTTGCGCGTCGATTTGCCACCCTCCACGAATCAGGTGTTCACGTACCCGGGCGACGTCCGATTCGTGCGGAATATCGTCGGTGACCTTGGTGATGAGGACGCCGATGTCGATCGGATCGACCGGAACCGGAAAGTCGATCGGATCGACCGGAACCGGAAAGTCAGCGACGAGATCGTCGGCAAGAACGGCGATCTCGTCGTCGGACAGCTGTCGCCGGAGCAGGGCCATCAAAGGGACGTAGTCCTGCTCCGGCACGCCGTTCGGATACCCGGCACGGAGCCAGCCGAGTATCGAAACCAGAAGTGGTGGAAGACTCAACGAATCGAGCTTCAGTCGTTGTCGAGATCAGCGAGGGGCCACCCGGCGGCGGCCAGGACGGAGGCAACGCGCGCGATGTCCTCGTCCGAGGGAGTCTGGCTCGTGAGATCGGCGATCTGAGCGCTGATCTCGTCGCTAGAGATCACCTGGTCGCTGTTGACGTCGCTCAGTTCTGCGAGTGCAGCGCCGATGGCAATGTCTCGAATTTGCGCGTCCGAGAGCTTGCGTCGTAGCAATGCGACCAGCGGAATGCGGTCCTTGGGCGGTATGCCTTCGGGGTAGCCGGCGCGAAGCCATTCCAGAATGGACTGAGGAAGGGATGGAGTCGGTGCAGTCACGGTGATGTCTTTCCGCTCGTGAGGGCGCAAGGGATCAGAAGATCTCGATGCCGAATGTGTGGCTGAGGAAGCCCTGCATGATGAAGAGGATTCCGGTGACGATCGCGATGAGCACTACCGCGAAGCACACCACTGCGCCTGCCACGGCCAACGGACTGCGAGCCGCGACGGCAGTGCTCCCGCCGCCACTGCCACGTTGCCCGGCGTCGAGGGACTTCAGGCCGATTGCGAAGATCGCCGGAAGTCCGGCGCCAAGCAGGAGGCCGACAAGTACGACCTGCCAGAGCGAGTCGACGGTGTTTTTCAAGATATCCATGTCGATTCCCTCTTTCAGGCTTTGACGTCGGTGGTGACGCGGGCGTCCGGACCGGGGACCTCTGCAGGCACCAGGCCGCCGTCCCACTCGGCGTTGACGTTGCTCGGATCGATGGGCTCCTTGCGGGAGCGCAGATACATCCAACCGGCCAATGCGATGAGCACAGCGAAGACGACCAGGACACCGGGCAGGCCGCCGACGATGTTGGCCAGTCCCCAGCACAGAGCGCCGACGATCGCAGCGGACGGGAGAGTGATCAACCAGGCGACCGCCATACGTCCGGCGACGCCCCAACGAACCTCGGCGCCCTTGCGTCCCAGACCGGTTCCCATGATGGAACCCGTCGCCACATGGGTGGTCGAGAGTGGAAGACCGAGGTGGCTGGAGGTGAGAATGATGGCAGCAGAAGATGCTTCGGCTGCCATGCCCTGCGGCGCGGCGATCTCGACCAGGCCCTTGCCGAGTGTGCGGATTACTCGCCACCCGCCGAGGTAGGTTCCGGCAGCGATCGCGAGTGCGCAGGTGAGCTTGACCCAGAACGGCATGTCCGCGTCGGCGGAGATGGTTCCATGGGCGACCAAGGCGAGGAAGATGACGCCCATGGTCTTCTGAGCGTCGTTGGTGCCGTGTGCGAGGGAAACGAGTGAAGCCGAACCGATCTGGCCGAGTCGGAAACCCTTGTCCTTGGTTTCCTCACCGACGTTGGAGGTGATGCGGTAGATGAGCCAGGTTCCGGCCGCTGCAACCAAGCCGGCTACGACGGGAGCGAGAACCGCGGGGATGACAACCTTGCTGAGCACGCCGCTCCAGGCGACACCGCTCATTCCGAGGGACGCGATGGCGGCGCCGATCAGGCCGCCGAACAGTGCGTGTGAGGAACTCGAGGGGATGCCGAGCAACCAAGTTGCCAGGTTCCAGATGATGCCGCCGACAAGGCCGGCGAAGACGATGGTGAGCAGCGCTTGGCCACCCACATTTCCGAGGTTCACCACGCCCTTGGCCACGGTGGCAGCAACCTCTACCGAGAGGAAAGCTCCGACCAGGTTCAAGGAAGCAGACAGAGCGACTGCCACCTTGGGCTTGAGGGCGCCGGTTGCAATCGACGTGGCCATAGCGTTGCCAGTGTCATGAAAACCGTTGGTGAAGTCGAACCCCAGAGCGGTTACGACGACGACGAGGAGAACGATGAGTTCCGCATTCACGAGAAGTCATGTTCCAACACCTGCGGGCCACAAATCGACCTGAGACGTGGTCGTTCCGCGATATTTCCACCACTCGGCACCTGTTGTTCATCTTCGTCCGGATAATTGTCCGTTTCGAAACGCCTGAGGCAGAGAAAATTCATTCGTGTGCATGGTCGTGGAGTTTGTGGAGGCATACGCCAATTGCCGGACGGACGTATCGGGTTCTGGACTTCCTCGAAATCGGGTAAGGCCAAGCGGCTGCGGAACAACCCACGCGTCACCGTCGTGCCGTGCAACAACCACGGAAAGGTTGCCGACGGCTCTTTGCTGGTTGCCGGGACCGCTCAGTTGGTGAGCGGCGGACCTGAATTCGACGAGATCCGCAGCAAAGTGAACGCGAAATACGGTGTGATGGTGCCTATTTCGAAATTCTTCAACACCCTCGGTCACATCGGTAATGGTCCGTTCCCGTATGGCGACACCGGCGTGATCATTTCCGTCGATGCGTAGTCGGGATTGCGCAGCGGAGTAGCCTGAAAGTATGGAACCCACGACCGGGCGCCTCTGCCTGACGGTTCCACGAATCCTCCGTTAAGGAGCCTCGTCATGGCGCACATCAGCACTCTCGACTATGCAATGGAAGCGCCGCAGCGCCATGTCGGGCAACCTTTCCCGTCGCCGACGCGGACTCCGCGGTTCCTGCTTCGTGGTCAAGGCGCCGTCAAGGCATCGGTAGACGGCGCGTGGTTCCCATGGACCACCAACGTCACGGCGGAGCTTCACGATCTGATATCCGCACTTTCGCTGAGGTTGGGGCCGATCGCGCGGGTTGCGTTCGACTGGAACACGATCAGCAGCGCGCAGCGTCGTATGGACGAGGTCGACGGACTGGAAGTGCGGGGTCCGTACCCTGGCCAGCCTCACGATTTGATGTATCTCGACGACATCTATGGTCGTCAACTCGTTCTGATGATGATTCCGCCGTACACGGATCCGGACCGTGCGTACGAGATCATGCGGCGGTTGGTTGATCCTGGCCGCAGCGAAACCTATCGGGTGCAGTGAGATCTTTTCTGACGTGCGGGGTCGAATCTTTCAATTCCTGAACATGCGTCCAGTTTGTCTGGTTTGATGGTTCTCGTAACCACAATCTCAGGCGCATTCCTTCAGGTCAGCGCTTGGGCGCGGCAGCTTGACTCCCTGCCGTGTCGTCGGTCCGGCATGTCCACCACCCTCCCACTGTGCGTGAGCGCCGGATCGAATGAAGCCCCGCCCTCCCCACGGGGGTGGGGCTTCTACTTTGTTCGGGCTGGCCGGCGTTCGCATCGCCGAATCTGCCGGGCTGTTCGGCAGTTTGGGACGCGTTGCTCCGTAGCATCCTCACTGTGAACATTTCCCTACTCGGTGCGGCGGGGCTTCAGGACTGCGCCGACAGTGGAATGGACTGTATGGACGGATTTGGGGCGTTCGTTCTTCTGTACGTCGGCGGATTCACTCTCGCCTTGATATGGATTTCCCTGTGCCTTGTCGGAACGGCCGATGTGGTTTCCGTGTCCCGGCGAATCGGTGTGTGGCGAGCAGTCGCCTTCTTTTTCGGGATTTGGCTTGTGCCCATCGCCGGGTTGAGTGCATGGCTTGTTTTCCGACGCTCTCGTTGATTCCCGAAAGTGGACCCGGAGAGGTAGACGCGTTTCCGGAACCCGGTAACTTGTTGGATCAGAGGCGATTTGAAATGTGGCGAGAGCCTCTTGTCGATGCAGCAGGCGACAACGTTCATCCAGGCGATGCCGGAACTGGTTGGGCCTGGGCCAACTGGCAGTGGGTGGTCGGGACCGCCCGCTACGGCCGAGGGGGATCTGCTCGGCATCGACGAACTCGGTTACATGGAACTCGACAAACGAGGCGCCGAGCTGCTTTTTCAGGTGTTGACCGAACGGGAGGAAAAGAACTCCGTCGCCATCGCCTCCAACGCGTCGTTCTCCGGCTGGACGACAATGTTCACCGACCCACGACCTTGCGCCGCCATCGTGGATCGGCTCACCTTGCGGCGGCAACATCATCGAAACCGCCACCGACTCTTACCGACTCGTCCACATCCGAGCTCAGCAATCCGCTTGATACACACACAAGGTGGGTCCGGATCACGCCCTATCGGACTTGAATGAGACTGACATTTTCACTGAGATCCGCACCTAGCCTTGAAACTATGTGGCATCCTGCCGCTCCAGCCAGTTCAAGATCGCTTGGTTGGTCTCTTCGGGTCTTTCTTGCTGGATCCAGTGACCGCAGTCGAGATTGACTACTTCCACATTGGGCACGAACTCTGTCAGGTTCTCAGCTCTCGCGATCGCGTCACGGTCGCCGTAGATCATAAGTGCGGGCTGTTGGATAATCGGGTCCACCTCCGCCAGCAAATGCCAGTTGCGGTCAAGGTTCCTGTACCAGTTCACACTGCCCGTGAATCCTGTCGATTCGAAGGCGGAGACGAAAACGGCCAATTCGCTATCGCTCATCAGAGGCTCACCGAGTGGTGTCTCTGCTCTGGCGAGATCGATCAGCGCCATACCCGGCTGAGGCTCCCTGAGGGGTTCGTTCTTCCGGTACAGGTTGCGGAGGAACCGGAAGGTGTTGTCTTCGAACACCGCGTCCGCGACGCCCGGCTGTCGATTGAAATGGACGAAGTAGAAATCACCGCCGAGCACGGCTTCCATGAACTCAATCCAGGGCTGCTCTCCGCGATCCTGGTAGGGCAGGCTCAGGTTGATCACTTTGTTTACCCGGTCCGGGTGCAACAGGGTCAGGCCCCACACGACAAAGGCACCCCAATCGTGACCGACAAAGGTGGCATCGTCGTAGCCGTAGTGATCGAGAAGTGCGATGAGATCACCCGCCAAATGTTCGATGTCATAGTCCGTCACTTCGGTCGGACGTGATGAATTCCCGTAGCCGCGCTGGTTCGGGACGATGACGTGGTAGCCCGCCTCGACAAGGGCGGGCACCTGGTATCGCCAGGAGTACGCGTGCTCTGGCCATCCGTGACACAGCACGATGGGTTTCCCGGCATTGTGTCGCCCTGCTTCGAAGACTTCGAGTTCCACGCCGTTGACTTGGATGAGGACGGGCCTGGGGAAGTCGGATGGATTCACGGATGCTCCTTTGAGTTGACTACCGATCTCGTGTCTGGATCGACCGGTTGCTCCGACGTTAGGGAGCATCGTGGACACATAAAGTCCTAGATCGCTGGCAATCTGAAGAAATGCGGAACGATCCCACAGGCCGAGCACTGCAATTGCTCTCGCTCCTTCAGACCCATCGCTTCTGGCACTGTGCCGAACTTGCCGCACGACTCGATGTCACGCAGCGGACGGTGCGCCGCGACATCGATCGCCTACGCGACCTCGGTTATCCGGTCGATTCCACGTCCGGAAAGTACGGGGGCTACCGACTTGCAACGGGGGCACACGTGCCGCCCCTGATCCTCGACGATGACGAGTCCGTGGCGGTAGCCGTCGGACTGCGCTACGCCGCCGAGGCCGCCATCGGAGGCATCGAAGAAACATCGCTGCGCGCGCTGACCAAGATCGAAGCACTCCTGCCCCATCGACTACGCCGACGTGTGTCGGCACTGCATTCGAGCGTCAGTTCCATGCGGCGGGCAGATGACGACATCGTCGACCCCGAAGCACTCAGTGTGCTCGCTGCGGCATGTCGCGACCACGAGCACGTTCGTTTCGACTACCGGCGAGGTGACGGCGAGAGCAGCAGACGGCTCGTCGAGCCGCACCGCCTTGTCACGGCGGGACGTCGTTGGTACCTCGTAGCATGGGACCACCATCGTGCGGATTGGCGAACATTTCGACTGGACCGGCTCTCGGAGCCCTGGCTGGCAGGCAGTCATTTCACGCCACGCGAGATCCCGGGCGGTGACGCGGCAGCCTTCGTCGCGAGATCAGTCGGCTCGCCACCCCGTCACCACGATGCAAAACTCGCCATCGAAGCTACGTTCGCCGACCTCGAGGGCGTACTCAGATGGATAGACCACACACCGATCGAGGTGGCAGCGGACCGCTGCCTTGTCGAGATCCGCAGCGAAGATCTCGGCAGGCTCGCCATGACGGTTGCGCGCATTGCGCTCACCGCCCCAGTGGTCGTCATCGAACCAACCGAGCTTGCCGACACCGTCAGTCGGCTCGCCCTTCACCTCAGGGTCTCGCCACCATGACAGTCAGAAGAGGATTGTGCGACAGAACCATTCATGTCCAGGTTGCCGCGGGGACGTGTTCCCCGCGCAGGCCCCTCGTCTATCGAGACACGTATCCGTTCCCCTGTGAGCTTGGAGAGTAAGTGACCAATTCGAAATCATCGCCGGCTTCCATCCACCCCCCGACGTGGAAGTTCGACTACCCGATCATCCACGCCGAGACTCGGGAACAGTGGCGAACTTGGCTGACGGACAATCACACGTCAGGCCGAGGTGTGTGGTTGTGCTCCTGGCGCACCACCACCAGCCGACCACGCTGCCCCTACCCTCAGGCCGTTGAGGAAGCCATCTGCTTTGGTTGGATCGATTCCACCAACACCATCCTCGACGAAGAGCGCAATTTGCAACTGTTCACGCCTCGTAGACGCAAGAGTTCCTGGACCCGTCTCAACCGCGAACGCGCAGCTGATATGGAAGCGCGTGGCCTTATGACCGCTGCTGGTCGCGGTGCAATTGCTGCCGCGAAATCCACTGGTTGGTGGACGATTCTCGACCAAGTCGAAGACCTCGAGGAACCATCTGACTTGCAGGCGGCGCTGGACCTGGACCCGCAAGCTCGAAGCAACTGGGACAGTTTTCCGCCCAGCGCCCGCAAACAGATGCTGTGGTGGATAGTCTGTGCCGCTCGAGACGCAACACGGGCAGGTCGAATCGCCCATATCGTCAACAATGCGGCCATCGGCGAACGTGCTCGCTGCTGATCCGCGATTCGACCGCGTCCGGTATGAAGGCCGGTCATCATCTGTCCGAGGGGTTTCCCTCGGACCGAAACAAGTCCACCCGCCCCGCAGAAGCGGGACGGGTGGACTCGGTACTCGCAGGTCTGACTTACGTCAGGATGCGGATCACACGTCGTAGTAGAGCTCGGATTACGTTCTGCGCGTTTGTTATTGCCAACTATGTTGGCGTTGTTGGATCTAGCTGCACTCTATTGCTGGTTTCGTTTGTAGCGTCAGGGGCTGCTAGTTCTACTGCGGACGGACTGCGGACGCAATCCACCCCTTTTCCGCGGCGCCACGAATAAGGGGGCGCACTACTGCGCCCCCAAGGGTGGTCACTAGTGACAGTCCTGATCGGTGCTCAACACTGATCAGGTCGTGGCGCTGCGTATCTCGCTAAGCCCGCTCACTAGTGAGCGACCTGACCGTAGTTGAAGTACGGCCAGATGGGTGGATGGGTACTCACTAGCGAGTACCCTCGGCGTTTTTGTGGGAGCGCGCAAACCAGTTGTGTCGAAATTCGTCACAACTGGTCCGTGTCGAAATTCGACACAGTTGGACCTGATGTCAGTCGAACTGAGAGCAGGGGGTTGTCGTGATGACTATCCCTGTATGCCGCTGACTGGCTATTGGTGTCTTGCCTGCTCCTCTGCGTCGAGCGCAGCGGCCTCAGCGCCGGCAGTGAAGATTCGTCGCATCAACGAGATCTGCTCGGAGTTCCAAACGGGGAAGGTTGCGCGAACTCTCTGGAACGAAGCCTCATATTCGGCGGTCCAAGGCGCCCGCTTGGGCAGGTGTGGAGTTCTCATGCGTTGCCGTTCTGCTGCCGTTCCGCTTCTTCCCTCGCCTCGATGCGAGCTTGGGCGGCACCGAAACAGCGACGTGCCACGGCGATTTGTTCGGAGTTCCACGGCGGGAACGTGGCCAACACCTTCTGGAGATGGTCCTCGTCTTCCTGTCGCCAGGGTGCTTTTTTCGGCAGATGCGGAGTTCTCATCCGGTGAGCATGCGCTTCAACATGCCGAAAGCGTGGTGATATGACCACAGTTGGTTTGAGAAGTCCTGCTAGGACAACGCAAACCACGTGTGGAGTTCTTCTCCACACCTGGTGTCGGTTGAGGCGAGAGCAGGTCAACTCGTCTCGCCGCGGAGGAACCGATCGCAGTCGTCGCGATGGATTCGCCAGTGGCCGTTCGGCGCTTTGCGCTGATACCCGAGAAGGCGCTCGGACTCAAGATCCTTGCGGACGGTGACGGGATGCCGGCGCATGTAAGCCGCGGCCTCGTTCACGTCCATCCACGGGGTTTCGATGTTCTCAGTCATGCCTTTGCACTCTAGGGCGGTTCACCCAAGGGGGCGGTGAATCGGCGCTAGCCAGTCTCCCGCGAAAGGGTTCGGATCGTGAACTGACCATGCATTCTTACGTTGCGGCACTGCCCACTTCGGATGCCGCTGCAAGCGAGTTTGACGCCGATTTACCGGCCGGCCGAGGGATCGAACCTGGTGTTACGACTCGATCCCTCTGACCTGGTGTTTCCTAGGGCATTCTGACGGTTGCGCTGGTGCTGAAACTGCCCACCTCGCGCCCCTGGATGACCGGTGATCGTGGCCCCTGATACGTCTCAGGCCTCGATATGGCCCGTCTGGGCCCCAAACCCCCAGACCCGTAGGCGTTCCGAGACACAGAGCGTTGCGGCTTGACGATGGGGGCCGGGAGGGAGGTGTTGCCCCTACCCCTCAGACTCGGGCGGAGCGGCAGCCACAGAGCGTTGCGGCTTCTACTTGACTGATCCGGCCTCGACGTAGTTGCCGTCTTCGTCTGCGAGGCTTCCGCATTCCGAGCACATGTAGACGTCGACTTTGCGGCCGTCGACCTTGGCGTTCTCGTAGTAGAGATTCATGCTGTAGATGTCGTTGGTGTGCGGGTTCACTGGGCATGTCATAGATTCAATGTTCGCATCATGCTCACGTGCGCATAAGTGAAATGGTCAAAGCAACCCTGGATGCTTCTGGTCGATGCTGGGGTGTCGCCGCTTCTTCTGGTTGGCGCGGCGTGCTGCTGCTGATTCCTGTGCTGTCTTGTGCTTGTGGCATGTCGAGCACACGGCTTGCATGTTGGCGATGTCCTCGGCTCCACCTGATTCGATGTTCACGATGTGATCCGCTTCGGTGGCCTTGCCTGTGCATCCCTCGTAGCGAAGCTGGCAGCGTTCCTTGTCTCGTGCGAGGACTGCTGAGCGTCGGTTGCGGTGCCCTGGTGTGCGTGTGCGGTGACTGCTCCCGGTGCCCCAGTTGCTCTGCGCCATGGTCAGAACATCATCGGCATCATGCGGACGCCGCGCTTGGGGTTCCGATTGGGGCTCGACTCAGCCTTGCGTGCAGCGATGATGGCTTCCTGATCTGCCCGCTTGCGGTCCTCCCACAGTTGCACGAGCTGCTGCTTGGTCGGTACCCATACCTTGGCGTCAGAGGTGGCGAGCCATACCAACTGTGCGAGTGGATCAGCCGGCCACGGCGCAGAGATGAGACGCTCGCCGGAGATGAAGTCCCGCGGTACATCACTGGCTGCCTGTGCGCGCCAGCCTGGCCACACCTCGTCGAGGTTGGCGATGTCGGTGTCTCGTGCCAGTCGATCGTTGTCACCGGTCCGTCGAGCAGACTCAAGGATGCCCTCGTAGTTCTGTCCCATCACGACGGTCTGGGCTGTCCTGAGTGCGTCGTACTGCGCTCGCAGCGTGGGTAGTTGGCGCCATGCGTCGGATGCCTTCTTGCCGGCTGTGATGGCGTCGTCTGCGGACTGGATGCCGTCGAGGTCCTGTGCGAGCGTGCGGACCTCAGAGATGGTTGCAGTGACACGAGCATTGAGCTCGGTGAGGATGGCCGGCGCAGCTCCTGAGATGACGCTCTCGCACTGAATCACGGCGCGCTTGGCCAAGTCGTCGAGGACTGTCCGTTGGTTCTGGTGGTCTTCGATGTAGGCGCGCTGGCGGGCGAGGTGCTGGCCGAAGTCGTCGGGAACCTCTCCGGTGGTGAGGATTCGCTCGATGTCAGCTTCGGAGTCCGACTGTTCGGGGTCGAGGTGCAGGGCCTGCAGTCGATGCAGGCAGGTGTCGGCTACCTGGACAGCCTGGGTCCATCCCGGAAGCTGTGAGGCGATCTCAGCGAGGATGGTGTTGGAGGTGTAGCGGGCAATGGGGCGAAGGTAGTGGTTCATTTGGTTCCCTTTCCGAAACGGCGTTCGGCTTCTGCGGCACCGGAGGATCCGGCTTTGCGTTTGGCTTGCTGCGGTGTGACTCGGGTTCGTGCGACGAGAGCCTCGAACTCTTCGTCGGTGAGGGTGTAGAGATATTCCTCTAGGGCGAGGTCGAAATCTGCGGACATGACGTCCCTTTCGGTTGGTCTGGTGGCGTTCATCGCCCGGTGAAAGATGTGGCTTGCTGCTTCTGCCGAATGCGTTCCTTGCGGATCGCTTCATCGATGTCGGTCACGTGATAGTGGATGTGCTCTTCGATGACGCGGCCACCTTCGGCGATCGCGGACTGAATCGAGTTGGACCCCGCCTGATCCGAGACGACAGGCGCGACAGCCTGAGCTCCCTGGACGGCAGCATTGATGTCCATCGCTGCCTGCCAGTACCGGTGGTTCGGATCCAAGGGCGTGCCCTGAACTCCGAGGATCTCGGGAAGCGCCTTCTTGGCGATGTCGCCCGCTTGGGTTCCGAACTGGCTGATTCGGCCTTCGAGGTAGAGCCGCTGCTCCTCCGGGGTGAAGACGCCACCCTCGGCGAACATGCCCGCTATTTGCATGCCCATCGCCCGCTGCACACCCTCGACACCCTGCTTACGGGCAATCGAGTTCATGCCATCGACGAACGACGAACCCACAGCGCGAGTCCACTCGGGCCGCATGATCGACTCACCGCCGGAAACTCCGACCTGGAACTTGTCCTGGCCGGGGCTGTATCCGGGGATGATCCCGCCGAGTGCGTAGCCGTGCCCTTGGCCCCACATGGCCCCGAGGTCGTCGCCATACCTGGATCGGTAGTAGCGCAACGCCGCGGACATTGAAGCGTCGGGGTCGGTGCGGTCGTTCGGCAGATCCGGGTTGCGGTAGGTCGCAAAGGTTCCAGGAATGACCTGGAGTAGACCCACCGCTTCATTGCCGCCCGAGTTCACGTCCTGAACCGACTGGACGATGTTCGGGTTGCCGCCGGACTCGGACTGAATCTGTGCGAGCATCAGATTCTGATTGCGCTCGCTGGCGTCGAATCCCTCTCGCTGGAGAGCTTCGATCGCCTTGGAGCGCCATTGTTCCGCGCCGGCTCCGATGTCGAACGGTGTCGACCCTGAATCGTTCGGCCCGGAGGCGCCCCTGATTGCAGTGGTCATCGCATCCTTGATTGCGGTGAACGCAGCCTTGGGGAGTTGACCCATCAGTGTCGGCCCGAAATCTGGTATGCCGGCACCGATGCCCGACACCGTCTTGTCGAATGTCGAAGCTGCAACCGACCGAGCCGAGTTGACTGCACCGCCAAGAAGGCGGCGCACACTTCCCATAAGCCCTCCGCCATCCGCGTCGGCCGGATCGCCGCCAGGGCCAACCGGTTCCGTGACTGCCCAGTGCACATGGTTGTTGTGCTCCGCCATCGTGCCCGCGCCATAGAACCCGTAACCGTCACCGACTGGGTTTCCGGCGCCGATGTTGCGATTGAACGGATCGTGAATCAACTCGATGGTTCGACCTGCAAAGTTGTCTGCAATCCAGCCTGCGAGTTGGCGCATCTCAGGGGTTGAGGAGTAACCGTTCGAGAAGTCCGCAGCCATACCTTGCGAGTGGTAGCCGTTGTCGGTGTAGCGAAGACCGGAGGTCATTTGCATTCCGGCGCCGAACTTCTCCTGCACGGCCGACGTCATCGACTCGACGATTCCGCCGTTTGCGAAGTACTGCATTCGCTTCTTGACGCCAGCTACGCCCTCGGCTCGTGCGGCGGCATTCATGCCGTTCACGTAGCCGGAGCCCATGGCCTGGGTCCACTCCGGGCGCATTACAGCTTCGCCACCCGAAAGGTGCAGTCGCCCACCGGTTGGTGATGCAAACTCGTGCACATCACGGCCTGGGGTGTAACCCGGAAGGATGCCGCCTGTCGCGTACCCAGTCTTGCCGCCATCGTTGCCGCGAGCGTCAAGTACTTCACCGGTGCCGACTCGATCGACTCCGTCCCACTCCTTCAGTCCTGGGATGACTCTGGATACTGCATTCCACGCATTTTTAAGGGCACCATTGATGACGTTGTCGATGATCCAGTTGATCGGATCGGCGGCCATGCCCTTCAGCCGATCCCAGTTCCCGCCGAATCCTTCGACGATCCCGCGACCGAATTCGAGGAGAGTTCCGAGACCTTCCTTGAGGCCCGGGAAGATGGTTCCGGTGATGTTGCCTACGACCTCGCCGATCTTGGATCCGAGGTTGCCCCAGTTGGTTTGGCCATCCTCCGTAGTTCCAAGGATGTTCTTCGCCAGATCGCCGAGGCTGGACTTGAAATTACTGAAGTCGCCTGTGCCTAGCGAGATCAGAGCCTGAGCGGCGTTCGATCCGAAGGTCCCGAACTCACTGCTGCCGATCCGCTGAGTCTCGATCGACTTGAGCTGAAGTTCTTCGAGCTTGCGGTCGAATTCCTCGACGTCGCCGAAGGTCTTTTCCCACTCCTCGCGGGTGTACTGCTTCTGTCCACCCGATCGGCCACCGCCCACGTTCGGACCGGGAACGGTGTTCGGGAGGAAGGCAATTCCGTTTCCGTTCGTGTTCGGCGTGAACCCTTCCCCGTTTTCGGGTGACGGGAGGTTGCCGTCTCCACCGCCGTCGCCCCCGAAGAGTCCGGACAGCCAGCCCCACGTCTTCTTGATGTTGCCGATGCCCATGTTGATGGCGCCGCCGTTTGCACCGGGAACCCCGGCTGCTCGGAAGATCGATGCGTAGCTGTCGCCGGCCACTCCGCCGAGGCTTCGTAGTGCTCCGCCGAAGTCGCCCTTCGAGGCACTGTTAGCGGCACCGAAGACTCCGACCGGCGCGCCTTCTGTCGGAAAGGCTCGGTTGATCAGGTCCGTCGTCTGTGCGACCAGGATTCCGGCTTCCTTGACCAAGGTCAGGATGTCGGTGATCGTTCTGCGAACGTCCTCCCAGAAGTCGCGCATCTTCTGCTGACCTTCAGCGGTGCGCATCCAGTCGGCGAATTCACGCATCGTGTCAGTGAGGCTCTTGACCATTGACTGGCCGGCTTCGTCGGAAGTGCTGAACAGACCTCCGACTACTCGGCCGATCTCGACGAACAGATCCTTGATCTCACCGAAGGCTCTGATCGAGTCCTCCATGAAGGTGCGGATCTTGTTCTGCCCCTCCTCGGAGGCAGTCCATTCCTGGAAACTCTTCATCGTGTCCGCGAACGAACCGCTGAGGCCGGGGAGGAAATCCGAGCCGATCGAGGCGATGTTCGTCAGGCCACCAAAGAGATCCGAGAGTCCGTCGATGACAGGCTGCATCGAGATCCGGGTGTTCTCGAGAATGTTCGTCCAGTCGAGCTTGCTGGACTCGCTCGACAGATCAGCGATCGCGCCCTTGAGTCCGATATTGATCTCGGTCGCAATGCCGCCGAGGCCATTCTTGAGGATCGGGAAGTAATTCGTCGCAAGGTCGGTGATCGATCCACCGAGGCCGGCGAACAGGTTGTCCTGGATCTGAAGTCGGAGATCCTTCCAGGCATCACCGAGGCTGCGAGTGTCTTCCACGAACGCACGGGCGTTGGGCGACAGATTGGCCAAGGCTGCGGCATACTCGTCGACCGCATCGGCATTGGCTGTTGTCGCTTCAGCGGCACGTTGCTGAGCATCGATGACGGCTTCCTGCGAATCCGCAAGGTTCTGCTGCGCATCGAGAACTGCACCCTGCGCATCGGCTACCGCAAGGTGTGAATCCGCCAGAGACTTCTGCGAATCGATGACACCTTGATCTGCATCGGCGATCGCTTCTTTCGCGGAGACGACCTGCTCGGAACCTTCGACACCCGCCTGATTCGCGGCAGCGACCTCCTCGCGAAGGTCACCATTGCGCTCGCGAACCTCGTCGAGACGAAACTTCGCCTCATCGACATTGAGGGTCGCCTCAGCGACGTCATCTGGGGTGACAACCTTGTTGTCTTTCCAGAGGTCTCGGAGTTGCCGCTCAGCCCGGCGGACCGCCTGCTCGGCACCGCGCTCGTCGAGTTCAGCTCCCCTTAGGGAGAGTTTTAGATCCTCGATCTGCTCCTGAGCATCCTTGCGGGCTCGGGTCAGGCTCTTCTGGGCATCCTCTGACCGCTTCTGTGCCTGGGTAACTCCACGTTCAGCGCGCTCGACATTGTCCAGTGCTGTACCCACGCCACGCTCGGCGCGGGCGACACCGTCAGCGGCCTTCTCCACGCCACGCTCGGCGTTTGCCACAGCCTTCGCGGCCGACGCACGTTCCCGGGCCTCGGTCGCCTGCTGCTTCGCGGTCTTCGCGGCATTCTTCGCAGCTTCCTCGGCAGATTTGGAGCCCTTCGCGAAAGCGTCGAACACTCCGGTGGATCCGATGACGATGGTCGCGATACCGGCTGCGGCAGATGCGGCTACGGCAGGGAGCAGTGAAATGACTCCCGCGGCCTGGGCGAGTTGACCGATCAGCGGAACGAGGCTGACTGCGGCTAGTCCAACGAGGGCTGCGGTTGCCAGCCCAATGGGGCTGATAATCCCCGAGGCAGCTGTGCCGATTGAGCCGATGCCGCCGACACTGCCGATCCCCTGGGATGCTGCGCGAAGTGCTGCCAACTGCGCGAGTGCTGCAGTGATGTCGAGATCGAAGTCCGCGTGCATCGCGCGGCTGGCCTCGACCCGGAAGGCGCGGAGTTGTTCACGCGCCACGGTCAGGTCGAGGCGAACGGGGATAGCGACGGCGGAATCGACTGAGGTCGCCGCCAAGTCTGTACGGAGTTGCTGTCTGAATCCCGAAAGGTCTGGGGAGACCTTCACCTTCAGTGAGGCGTTGTATCTCCCCAGACCCGCTTCGAGCCGCTGCTTGAAATTATTCAGATCCGGAACAATGATGACCGGAGCTTCGACCCGCTCGGACCGGAGTTGCATCTTGACTCTTCGATGGAATCCGCTCAGATCTGGGCTGATTTTGATCGATGCGGTTCCGGCGTTGAACTGAACAGCCAAGGCAAACCTCCGGGTACTACGCCACGAGACCACCTGCCCCGTAAGCCATCACGACATTCCTGTCGAATTCGAGGGCCCCGGCGCCCGTCCTTCGACCGTCCAGCGATCTCGCGATCCGTTGAACGTGGCGTCTGCTGCACCCGAGGATTTCCGCGGCTTCAGCACTGCCTATGGATAATTGTTGTGGGATAGGCTCTTTCGCGACGTCGCCTTGTCGCCGCTTACTGAGTTCGTCAGTGGCTGCGTTCAGCCCGTGGAGCAGTTCTTGTTGCAGGTCAAAGAGCTTTGGCTCCACTTTGTAACCCTCGGTCGTCATCTTGCGGATGGCAATCGAGACCAGCAGATACATGTCGCGGACGGCTTGCCCTCGGAGCAGGATCACTCCCGCTCCGAGGTGCTCAGCGTCAGTCCTCACTGCCGAGCTCGCTAGGCCAGTCGGTGCGGCCGACTGATGCGGTCAGGGCGGTGAGGTCCAGCATCTGAGCCTCGAAGTCTTCGTCGATGTTCTTCCTGAAGATGTCCGCGAAACTGAACAGGATTGCGAACGTCAACTCCGCCAGACGATTACGCTCATTAGCCTCGTCGATCACGATCGACACCCCCTCGATGTCACCTCGCTTGGCATGGAGGATTGCGGCAAAGGTGCGGCTGAGATCCTGGGGTGCAACGATTTGGTACACCGCGTCGGGCATGGCCATGATGATTCCCTTCCGGTTGCGGTGCGTGGTCGGATTGACCACGCACCGCAAACTCAGCGGAGTGTCTTGTTGGCATTCTTGGCGGCAGCGACGAGATCAGCTCGCCTCGGAGTCTTCGCCTTGTCGCACATGACGAGTAGCGGTTCGACGACGCACTCGGCCATCAACTTCAGGGCGTGGCCGGCGACATAGCCGAACAGTTCGGGGCCGACTTCCGTCAGGTAATCCTCGTTGACCTTCCTCATGGCTTCGATGTCGTGGCTTTTGGCGGCCATGTCGTACATGAGCCGGGTGGCAGCCTTCTGGATGACGTCGATGTCGATCACGGCATCGGGGACCCCTTTGTCGTCGACGACTGTCACGAGGGCGGGTGTCTCGGGTGTCTCGTTGGTCATGATGCTGCCTTTCGTTGGGGTGTCGTGGGCGCGCGGAGGTGCGCGGCCCAAATTCCAGTGCTGTCGTGCTCTCTCGCGGCCGCATCGCACGCAAGCCTCACTGGGCATACGATGCAGACCAATCGCGCCTCACGGTGGCGCTGAGAGCGGCTCTCCATGGACTCGTCGTCAATGAAGTCATCGAAAAGCGGTGCGCGGCCCGTACAGAGCGCACCTTCGAGTCGTTCGTCGACGAGCGAGGCCAACAGCTCGAGAGGTTCTTTCTTGCGGCGGCTCATCGGATCAGCCCCTCGATGTAGTCGAACTGTTTGAGTAGATGCGGTTTACAAACCAGGCATGGCACCATCCGGCCGTCGAGATCCTCACCGAGCCATCCGTTGCGGCACCGAGGGTCATGGGAAGCAGCGACCTCGGACGAAACTTCGTCTTCCTCTTCTCCGAAGCGATCTCTCATCTTTTAACCAGCTCTCCGAGGGAGTGGATGGTTCTTTCGTCGGCGCCGACCGCGGTCGATCTCTTTCACGATCTCGTACTTGCTGTGACCGAGGGCGGCGAGTTCCTTGGCGAGGATCTCTTCGTCCTGGCTCAGATCCACGCGCATTCGACGGACTTCTTCGACCGGAGTCAGCGGTTCAGGCTCGGACTCAGGCTCGGGAGCCCATGTCGGTTCCTGTTTCTCGGGAGCCTTGAGAATCGGATCCTCGGCCGGCGTCGGCTTGAAGAGACTGCTTCCGAAGATGGATCTGAATCCTGGATCGAGTTCGTCTCGGCGTTTGTCGTCCACCACTTCAGCGTCGAGCGGTTCTTCCTCTCCGCGTGCGCTCGCGCTCGCGTTTCGGACTAGGGACGAATTATCTGGTGTGGATGCATTGGTTTGATGCCCTGGTATTAGTACCTGGTGGGGGGTAAGTGAGTTACCCCCTTCGAGGGGTGTCAATTTACCCCCTTCCGAAAATGGTTTACCCCCTTCAGGTTCCGTATTTACCCCCTTGCTACCCAAAGGGGATAAGTGAGTTACCCCCTTGGATTGGGGTGAAGGGGGTAAGTGAGTTACCCCCTTCGGAAGGGTCATCGAATAGACGTTCGCCTTGCCCTTCCAGTGCTGATTTCCGCCCTCCTCGGTCAGGACGATCCACCCCTGCTCGATGAGTTTGCGAAGCGCCTTCTTGGCTGTGGGAACGGAGACTCGCGACGACTCACAGAGCCTTGGAAGGCCAGGAAAGGCGTTCGTCAGGTCGCCGTTGGCGAACGTGCTCAGATTCAACAGGACTCGATACTCGGCATGGGTGAGATCTGCACCGCGAAGCGCTTCCATCCAAGTGAACTTGTTCAATGGCGAATCACCCATCGGCTATCGCACCTCCGCGCATCTTGTTTTGGATGCGCCGCGCAGCGCCGGTTGGGGAGTGCAAATCGCGCACACCCTTCCGGCGCCACGCGTAACGCATCGAGTCAGTCACAGATCAAGCCGCCTCGTTCACGTTGTCGGAGGTGCCGAGCGCTAGGTCCACCAGCAGCAACAAGTCGTGAGCGAGTCGAACCGCCTCTGAGACCTCCAACTCGACCTGACTGCCTTTGATCCTTTCCATGATCTGGCCATCTCCGACCTTCGCGTACTTCTCGAAGGCAATGTGCGGTTCCGCTTCTGAGAGGCGTCGTCTCAGGTCCACGCTGACGAAGGCAGGACGGATCCGGTCATCGGTACCGGTGAACTGAATTCCGTTGTGACGCCCGAGAGTTGTGTACAGCGGAACCGACATCACCATGCAGTCCTTCGCCTTGATGGTCACGAAGTCGCGGTCAGGATCGGCCCACGGCTCACGTTCGTCCGGGAACCTGGGATCCTTGCCTTCGTCGATCGGGATGTCGAAGTCTCGGCTTTCCTCATGTCGGGCGAGCACACGGTCGAGCGCGGACTCTTGCTTGACGTTGACGATCTGTCGCTTAGTCATCACGCCACCTCCGCAAAACCGGCGCCGTGAGAGAACCGAACAATCAGAGCCGAATCGCCGAGAACGGCTGCCAGCTCCTCGGCCTCGTCGAACGACAAGCGGAGAGAAGGGTTCCCGGCCCCGGGAAGCGTTACTTCGATGCCGCCGTTTTCGGTGACGCCTACGCAGACACGCTGCTTGTTGCCGATCGAGTCGCGGTGTGACCCGACTCTCACTTCACTTTCGAAGACATTGGGCACTACAATGGTGGACATAGATACTCCTTCGTAAGGGTTGGGGTTCTGAACGGCATCGGCTACACACGGAACGCAACTCCCGTAGCCGGTGTCGTTTTTGCTGTTTGCGCGTGCGCGGAGCATTAGGCGGACTGGCTTTCCTGCTCGGCGAGCCAAGTCAGGACCACGCTCTTTCGGTACACACGACGGCGCCCCAGCTTGAAGCTGGCCGGCCCTTCGTGAATGGATGCCCAGTAGCGCAGCGTCCCAGTTGGAATTGAAGTCAGCCCGCTCACCTGCTTGGCGTCGATGATGGGATCGATTTCGCCGTTGTTGTGATGGGCGGCCACCTCGACCGCCAGACCTCGAACACTCATTCGATGCTCCAATCGCATTTTTGTGTCGAATTGACAATTTCAATGCTGACCGTGCTGAGGGCGCTTGTCAAGCTGAGCTGCGTTGGTTTTTGCAGTAATGTGTGATTTATGCACCAGGAGAACGAGGCCAGTGACTTCAGAAGCGGTCCGACATGGACGGAACGTGCGGGCGGCGACTCGCAGCAGGCCGGCCGCGACAGCGGTTGGAGGAACCAGGGTTTCGGCACCGCAATCCGCGTGGCACGTGAAGAACTCGGCCTAAGCCAGAGGGGGCTGGCCGACAAATTGTCAGCAGCACCCTGGAATCTGAAGCTTGACCCTTCGGCAATTACTCGTCTGGAAAAGGGTCAACGCGAAGCGAAGCTGGCTGAGGCTCAGGTCCTGGCGGTGGTTCTCGGACTCTCACTCGATGACATCAATGATTTTGAGAGTCATCATGATTCAACGCAATTCAGTCTCAACGAGATTCGTGTGCGAAATGCTATGCGGGACGCCCGCGGAGCAATTCTTCGGGCTTTGCGCGCGTCGCAGTCAGCTGTGAATGCAATTGAGGGCGACGAGAGTGATGATCTGGCCGTCCTTGCTGAACGCAATGTCTCCACGTTCTATGACTGGATCGATAAGTTGGCCTCAGGGATGGAGCGATCCTTCCGATTTACTGATCCGAAGTATGGCGACGGTGTGTGGGTCTATGACACAGAAGCATCTCTGCGATCGGGACAGCGGATAGTGGAGGCTGTAGTCAAAGACATCTTTATTTCCGAGAAAGATTTTGCTGCAGTGGATGATTGGCATGATCAGGAGATTCGAGGCTTCTGGCTAGATCAGGCACGAGTAGCTCTTGAGGAAGCCTACGGCGAGTCAGTGGCCCGGGAGCGATTCAGCGAATTGTTCGGCAATGGCTCCTCCGAGGCGTAACCGCCGTTCCGGCGTCGAGGATCGTTGGACTAAGACGATCAAAGTCGATGACCTGGAGCAGAAAGTCCCATCTGCGAATGACGGCAAGGGGAAGCGTTGGCGTGCCCGGTATGTCGACGATCTCGGCACCGAGCATGCGAAGGGATTTGATCGGAAAGCTGACGCGCAGATCTGGCTGAATGAGGCCACGACGGCGCTCGGCACAGGCACTCACGTTGCACCACGCGATGCGCAGATGACGGTGCAGGAGTGGTGCGATCAATGGATCCTCGGATACGCCGTTCATCGCGACTCGACCGTCAGGCAGGCGCGCACTCACATAGCGCAGATAACCGCAGAGTTCGGGGAGGTCCGCCTTGCAGCTGTCCGACCATCGGCGGTCAAAGCGTGGACAGCGAAACTGAAAGCGGACAAGTTTGCGGACTCGTACATCTATGCCTTGCATTCGCGTCTGGCGCAGATCATGGGTGACGCGGTTCATGACGGGTTGCTTGGACGCAATCCGTGCTCACGTCGGACGTCGCCACCGATGGGCCGCGCCAAGGTCTACGTGATCACGACTGAGCAGCTGTGGGCGCTGCATGACGCGATGCCGGCACATTTTCGTGTGGCGATTTTGCTCGGTGCGTTCGCCGGCCTCCGGATCGCGGAAGCGGCCGCGGTACTTGTCGATGATGTCGACTTCATCAGGGGGGTGGTTCACCCGAAACGGCAGTGGCCCGACAAGCCATTGAAGACTCAGGGGAGTGACGCGGCTATACCGGTGCCACAGTCTCTCGCGCTCATGTTGTCGGCGTCAGTGCAGCAGTGGCCCCATGCGCATATGGTCACGAACGGCGAAGGGAAGGCCTCGGGGCCATGGTTGATCGAACGCGCACTGCGAGCGGTGAAGGACTCGGGGGACGTCGACCTTCCTGACGAGTTCACATTCCACGACCTGCGGCACTATCTCGCTTCGCTGCTCATCGCCTCGGGAGCTGATATCAAAACGGTCCAGGCTCGGCTGCGGCATGCGAGCGCGAAGACAACGCTCGACACCTACGGTCACCTGTGGCCGGACGCAGACGAGTCCACCCGCCTGGCGATCGATGCTGTGATCACGAAACGGATGGACTCGGCTGAAACAACTGCGGACGCTCTGCGGACGGAAGGCTAGATTAGCCGGTTCCCGCCCAGGTCAGCGACCAATGCGGATCACACGTCGTAGTAGAGCTCGAACTCGTACGGGTGCGGACGCAGGTTGACCGGAGCGATTTCCTGCTCGCGCTTGAGCGAGATCCAGGTCTCGATCAGGTCGGTGGTGAAGACGCCACCCTCGGTCAGGTACTCGTGATCGGCTTCGAGGCGGTTGATGACCGTCTCGAGGCTGGTCGGAGCCTGCGGGATGTTGCGAGCCTCCTCCGGGGGAAGCTCGTAGAGGTCCTTGTCGACCGGAGCCATCGGCTCGATCTTGTTCTTGATGCCGTCCAGGCCGGCCATCATCTGTGCAGCGAAGTTGAGGTACGGGTTACCCGAGGAGTCGGGTGCGCGGAACTCGAGACGCTTTGCCTTCGGGTTGTTGCCCGTGATCGGGATACGGACAGCGGCCGAGCGGTTCCGCTGGCTGTACACGAGGTTGATGGGGGCTTCGTAGCCCGGCACCAGACGGTGGTACGAGTTGATCGTCGGGTTGGTGAAGGCCAACAGCGACGGAGCGTGGTGCAGGATGCCGCCGATGTAGTGGCGCGCCATGTCCGAGAGGCCTGCGTAGCCGGACTCGTCGTGGAAGAGGGGCTTGCCGTCCTTCCACAGGGACTGGTGGACGTGCATGCCCGAGCCGTTGTCACCGAAGAGCGGCTTCGGCATGAAGGTTGCGGACTTGCCGTGCTGCCAGCAGGTGTTCTTGACGATGTACTTGAACAGCTGCAGGTCGTCAGCAGCTGCGAGCAGCGTGTTGAACTTGTAGTTGATCTCCTGCTGTCCGCCGGTGCCGACTTCGTGGTGGCCGCGCTCGAGCTCGAAGCCCGCGTTGGTCAGGTTGGTGGAGATTTCGTCGCGCAGGTCCACGTAGTGGTCGTACGGAGCGACGGGGAAGTAGCCACCCTTGGCGCGAACCTTGTAGCCGAGGTTCGGGGAGCCGTCGGCGTTGGTCTCTGCGCCGGTGTTCCAGGAACCGGAGATGGAATCCAGTTCGTAGAAAGCGGAGTTCATGCCGGAGTCGTAGCGAACCGAGTCGAAGATGTAGAACTCGGCCTCGGCGCCGAAGAATGCGGTGTCCGCGATGCCGGTGCTGACCAAGTACTCCTCGGCCTTGCGGGCAACGTTGCGCGGGTCGCGGCTGTAGGACTCACGGGTGAACGGGTCGTGCACGAAGAAGTTGATGTTGAGGGTCTTCGCCTTGCGGAAGGGGTCGATCTGCGCCGTGGTGACGTCGGGAAGCAACATCATGTCGGACTCGTGGATCGACTGGAATCCGCGGACCGAAGATCCGTCGAATGCGAGGCCGTCCTCGAACACGTCCTGGTTGAAAGCAGACGCCGGGATCGAGAAGTGCTGCTGGACGCCGGGCAGGTCGCTGAACCGAATGTCGACGTACTCGATGTTCTCGTCCGCGATGTACTTGATGACCTCTTCGGCCGTGGTGAACGCCACGCTTGTGCTCCTTAAGTCGCTTCAGCCAAGTGATGTCGGTTGAATCCGTCGAGGCAGACGGTAGGGAGCTGGTGTTGCCCGCTCGTCAACCCTTTGTTTCGGCAGTGTTACGCGTCGCAGCATCCTGGGGATTTCCGAAGTCCATGTGACCGGCCACACAGTTAAAACCCGGCAAATCTGGACTACGGTGCTGCGACGCCTATCCTGGACAGCATGGCACGTATCACCGGAACTTGGCTCTCTGGGCCGCAAGCAGCTTTGCCGAAGAGCACGGACGGCCGTGAGCAGTCGTACCGTGGCGAGTTCCTCGGTTTCCCTCAGGAGGGGCCGGGTTCGCTGGTCGGTTCGGGCCGTCGTATCGCCGCACTGTTGGTGGATTGGGTCATGGCCGTGGGAGTGGCCTCGCTCATCACCGGAGACTTCTTCGACGGTATGACCTCGACTGTCACGCTGATGGTGTGGTTCGCCGTCGGTGTCGTCACCGTGGCTCTGTTCAACTTCACCCCGGGGCAGTTCGTCCTCGGACTTCAGGTTGCGCGAATCGAAGGCCCGATCCGAGTGGGCTTCGTTCGCGCGTTGGGGCGTCAGGCGCTGCTGGTGTTCGTCATTCCCGCGACCATCACCGACATCGACGGTCGCGGTATGCAGGACCGCGCGACCGGCACTTTGCTCGTGAAGTCGCGCTGACACAAACTTCTCGAACGAAGAAAGACCCGGGTCCGTATGGGCCCGGGTCTTTCGTTTGCTGTGGGGGAGTGTCAGCGACGACGAATGGTTCGCTGCATTCCCTTCATCTTCGCGCCTCCGGGCATCGGGCCCTTGGGAAGCGCTGCTCCGCCGCCGCGTGCGCTGAGCGCAGCGAGGCGACCTTCGATGTTGTCCATGCGCTTGGTGTCGATGTTGCGGGGCAACTTGTTCAAGTAGCGCTGGAGCTGCGAGAGCGGAACCTGGCCCTCGTCGTTTCCGATGATGATGTCGTAGATCGGGGTGTCGCCGATGAGGCGGGCAGTCTTCTTCTTCTCCTGCGCGAGGAGGCCCTTGACGCGTTGCGGCGAACCCTCGGCGACGAGGATGACACCCGGCCGTCCGACGACGCGGTGAACGGCGTCGAGCTGGGTGGTGCCGGCGACGGCATTCGTGACGCGCCACGCGCCCTGCATGTTGTCGAGCGCCCACGCAGCGGCACCGGCCTGGCCTTCAGCCTTCTTGTACACCGATTTCTGGACGCGGCGACCGAAGATGATGAAGGCGCCGAGGAGACCGAGAACGATGCCGATCGGCAGCAGGAACCACTGAAGGCCCCAGATGAGACCGACCAGGAAGAAGACCAGAGCAGCACCGACGAGGGTGCCGATCATCAGCGGAAGGAGGAGCTTGTCGTCCTTGCGCTGCATCTGGAATGCCTGCCAGAGCTGAGTTCTACGTTCCTTGGAAGCCTGCTTGCGGGCAGCCTTCGCTGCAGCCTTTGCCTCTTTGGTGGGTTTGCCCTTACCGGATTTGCTGCCGTTCGCCATGTACCCAGGATACGTCCATTGCTGTGCGCCTTTACTAACCGCCCGCGGTTAATAAAGGCGCACAGCAAAAAGTGGATCAGCGATTCAGGCGCGCCATGAGTGAGCTGGCTTCCTGGGAAGCGTCTCCGCCCTCGGTCAGATGACGCTGCGCCTCGGGCAGTTCACGGCCGTGATGTGCCATGGCCTGCGCATACAGGCGGCCGGCGCGGTACGACGAGCGAACCAACGGACCGGCCATGACGCCGGCGAAGCCCATCTCTTCTGCAGCCTTGGAGTGTGCGACGAACTCCTCGGGCTTGACCCACCGCTCGACGGGGTGGTGCCGGGGCGAGGGTCGCAGGTACTGGGTGATGGTGAGGATGTCGCAACCGGCGGCGTGGAGATCTGCCATCGCCTCGGTGACCTCTTCAGGGGTTTCGCCCATACCGAGGATCAGGTTTGACTTGGTGACCAGTCCGTAGTCGCGTGCTGCGGTGATGACGTCGAGGCTGCGCTGGTACCGGAATGCCGGACGGATCCGCTTGAAGATGCGGGGGACGGTCTCGAGGTTGTGTGCGAGCACCTCGGGGCGTGAGGCGAAGACCTCGTCGAGCAGTTCCGGCTTGCCGTTGAAGTCCGGAACCAGGTTCTCGACGCCGGTGCCCGGGTTGAGTTCGTGGATCTTGCGGACGGTCTCGGCGTAGAGCCAGGCACCGCCGTCGGGGAGGTCGTCGCGGGCGACGCCGGTGATCGTGGAGTACCGAAGCCCCATGGCCTGAACGCTTTCCGCGACGCGCCGGGGCTCGTCGCGGTCGAGTGCTTCGGGCTTGCCGGTGTCGATCTGGCAGAAGTCGCAGCGGCGTGTGCACTGCTCGCCGCCGATCAGGAACGTGGCTTCGCGGTCTTCCCAGCACTCGTAGATGTTGGGGCAGCCTGCTTCCTCGCAGACGGTGTGCAAACCTTCACGCTTGACCAGGCCCTTGAGCTCCGTGTACTCGGGGCCCATCTTTGCGCGGGTCTTGATCCAGTTGGGTTTGCGTTCGATGGGCGTCTCCGCGTTTCGGATCTCGAGACGGAGCAGCTTACGTCCTTCTGGGGCGATAGTCACGACAGTGATCCTACGCCCGGTGATTACTGCAACGGGGTTCGGGCGAGCCCGTCAGCTGTACTGAACAGTAGTAAAAGTCGGAGTAGGCGAGGCGCTTTCGAAGGTGACGCGCTCGACGTTCCGTTCGGTGACGGGCATGGTTCCGTCGAGAGCAGCGATCACTGCCTCGGTCACAGCGGGAGTGACTTCGTCCACGGTGACGTCGCGACCGAGTTCATCCGACAGCGTCGTCACCCCGGCGTCACGGATGCCGCAGGGGATGATGTTGTCGAATCCGGTCAGGACCGAATTGCAGTTCAGGGAGAAGCCGTGCAGTGCCACGCCCCGTTGGACGCGCACGCCGATGGCGGAAACCTTGCGCTCGGGCTTCCATTGCCCGTTTGCGAGTTCGGCGGGCAGCCAGACGCCGGAGCGGCCGTCGATGCGCCCGCAGTTCAGGCCGAGGTCCGTGCACACCGTGATCAGTGCTTCCTCGATACGTCGGACATATCGCACCACGTCGATGGGCTCGGCCAGTTTCACGATCGGATATCCGACCAGCTGGCCGGGGCCGTGCCAGGTGATCTTCCCGCCGCGGTCGACGTCGATGACAGGTGTGCCGTCGACGGGACGGTCTTCGGGTTCCGTGCGTCGTCCTGCCGTGTACACCGGCGGGTGTTCGAGGAGCAGTAGCGTGTCCGGTCCGATGTCGTCTGCCCGCGCTGCCGCGAGCTCACGCTGGCGGTCCCACGCGGCGTTGTAGTCGATCAAACCGAGTTGCTCGACGGCGATCGGCAGTTTCGAGAACCGGGCGGAAACGTCAGCGCTGCTCATGGACGTAGAGATTACGCCCGACTTCGGAATCATCCGAGTGCGGCCGCCAGCGCTTCCCCGATCGTGTTGTGGCGGAAGGAGAATCCCGCCTTTTCCAAGGCCGCGGGAATGGCGCGCTGGCCACCGAGGATGCCACTCTTGGCGAATTCTCCGATCAACGCTTCAAGTGCGAACCCGGGAACGATCCAGGGAGCCGGTCGGTGGACCGCACGGGACATGGCGTCGTTGAACTGGGCGTTGGTGACAGGTGCCGGACCGGTCAGGTTGACGGGACCGGAGATTTCGGAATTCGTGAGCGCGAACTTGATCGCGTCGCACTCGTCCTCGAGTGAGATCCACGGAAAGTACTGGCGACCGTTGCCCAGTCGCCCACCGAGACCGAACGAATATAGGCGCCGAAGCCGACCGAGCATGCCGCCGTGGGGTGAAATCACGACGCCCGAGCGCAGATTGACCACGCGGGCTCCCGCCTTGCGTGCGGGCTCGGTGGCAATTTCCCAATCGCGACACGTCGTGGCGAGAAAGTCGGTGCCCGCCGGCGAATCCTCGTCGACGATCTTGTCGCCGGTGTCGCCGTAGTAGCCGACGGCGCTCGCGTTGGCGAGTACGGGAACCTTCTGACTTGCGACAGCTTCGGCCAGGACATCGGTCGCGACGATGCGGCTGTCACGGATCGCCTGCTTGTAGGAACCCGACCACCGTTTGTCGCCGATGCCGACGCCGCAGAGGTTCACGACGGCGTCAGCGCCTTGCAGGACGGAGAGGTCCAGACGGTCCTGGTCCGGGTCCCAACGCGATTCGTCGGGTCCAGCGGTCGAGCGTCGCACGAGACGTACGACGTCGTGGTTGTCGGAACGCAACGATGACACCAAGGCCGTTCCGATCAAACCGGACGAGCCGGCGATGACTACTCGCATTCGGAAAGCCTCCTTCGATTCAGCCTGCTTCGATATCCGACCGTGTATATCCGACCGTACTGAAAAAGCCGGGGCGCCACCTCCTGATGGAGATGACGCCCCGGTCGGCCGAGCAGTTGCTTACAGGCCCAGATCAGCTTCGAACGAGGCTTCTTCCAACCGCTGCTTCACAGTGGTGAGGAATCGGCCGGCGTCGGCGCCGTCGACCAGACGGTGATCGTAGGTCAGCGGCAAGTAGATCATCGAGCGAACGCCGATGGACTCGTTGCCGTTCTCGTCGGTGACCACCATCGGGCGCTTGACGATCGCGCCGGTTCCGAGCATGGCCGCCTGCGGCGGTACCAGGATCGGGGTGTCGAACAGCGCGCCCTGGCTGCCGATGTTGGTGATGGTGAAGGTTCCACCCGAGAGTTCGTCCGGCTTCAGGCCACCCGAGCGTGCACGCTTCGCGATGTCGGCGATGGCGCGAGCCAAACCGGCAAGGCCGAGATCGCCGGCGCTGTGGATGACGGGGGAGAGCAAGCCCTGATCGGTGTCCACTGCGATGCCGAGGTGCTCAGCGTCGTAGTAGGTGATCTGCTTGGCAGCCTCGTCGTAGCTGGCGTTGATGTTCGGGTGCGACTTCAGCGCCTCGACGACTGCCTTGGCGAAGAACGGAAGGAACGTCAGGTTGACGCCTTCGCGCTCGATGAAGCCGGACTTGGCGCGGGCCCGCAGGGCGACGATCTTGGTGACATCCACCTCGAAGGTCTGCGTGAGCTGAGCGGTGTTCTGCAGCGACTCACGCGTCTTGGTGGCCGTGATCTGCCGAATACGGTTGGCCTTCTGCGTGGTTCCGCGCAGGTGTGCCAGTTCCGGTCGGACGCCTGCGGCTGCGGTGGCGGCCGGTGCGGCCGCGGGTGCTGCAGCAGGAGCAGCGGCGGCGGGAGCCTTCTTGGCCTCCGCAGCGGCGAGCACATCCTGCTTGCGGATGCGGCCGCCGACGCCGGTGCCGGTGACGGTCGCGAGGTCGACGCCGTTGTCGGTGGCGAGCTTGCGCACGAGCGGGGTGACGTACGGGCTGCTGTCGCCGGAAGCTGCGGGTGCGGCCGCCGGTGCGGGAGCTGCAGCAGGCTTCGGAGCGGGTGCGGCCGGTGCGGCAGCAGGCTTGGGTGCCTCAGCCTTCGGTGCTTCTGCCTTCGGTGCTTCAGCCTTGGGTGCCGGCGGAGCGGCCGGTGCTGCGGGAGCGGCCTTGGGTGCCGGAGCCGCGGCGGGTGCGCCGGATCCGACGACGGCCAGCTGGCCACCGATCTCGACGGTGTCGTCTTCCTGCGCATTGATCTCGAGCAGGATTCCGGCGACGGGGGACGGGATTTCGGTGTCGACCTTGTCGGTCGAGACTTCGAGCAGCGCCTCGTCGACGGCAACCTCGTCGCCGACGGCCTTGAGCCAGCGGGTGACGGTGCCTTCGGTGACGGACTCGCCGAGGGCGGGCATCGTCACGGCGGTGCCTTCAGCGGAACCGCCGGAAGCAGCGGGTGCCTCGGCGGCGGGAGCTTCTTCGGCGGGAGCTTCGGCAGCCGGGGCTTCCTCGGCGGGAGCTTCCTCTGCGGCGGGGGCGGGTGCCTCTGCCTCGGGTGCTGCGGCTTCGCCGGCTTCACCGATCTGGGCGAGCTCGCCACCGATTTCCACGGTGTCGTCTTCCTGCGCGACGATCTTGGTCAGGACGCCGGCGACGGGAGACGGAATCTCGGTGTCGACCTTGTCCGTGGAGACTTCGAGCAAGGGTTCGTCGACTTCGACCGTGTCTCCTTCCTGCTTGAGCCACCGTGTGACAGTTCCCTCGGTGACGCTCTCACCTAGGGCTGGCATCTGGACGGAGAAGGCCATGTCTTTTGACTCCTCGACAGTTGTGTTCGGGTTGTTGAATTTTGTCGACTTGTGGTCGTAATGCATTGTGCTCGAGTGGCGCGCGACGTGCGGCTACTTGTAGCTATTTTGCCGATGTCGACGCGCGGGCGCGGCGTCACCGTCGTTCATCTTTCCATTGATACGCCGGGCGTGTCCGATGAGGGGGATGCCGTCCGTTTCGGGTGTGTCGGCTACTGGCGAGTAGGTATGCGTTGGGGGTCCGGCTGTAACGTCGTAAGCGGACCAAACGGTATGTCGTGCGCAGGCACAACGGACATCGCCTGGCAAACTTGACATATCGCCGGGGTGCATCCGCGGCGTCGGTACCGAGGAGGGTACGACCGTGGGACTGTTCGATCGTTTCAAGCGTCCGCCGAGTGCGGCTCAGGCCGCAGCGCAGAGTGATGCGGATCATCTGGCGAATTGGGCGCACTCGCACGAAGGCGTCGAGGCATATGTGGAACCGCAGACGACGGTGACCGAGGTGACCGTTGTCCTCGTCGCGAAGGACGGGGAGTGGACTCGTCGTCGTGTCGGCGGCGAACGTGGTGCCCGCAAATTGGGACAAGACCTGAAGATCCCCGTCTATGACGTCCGAAAAACGGGATATCCGCAGCGTATGCGCGATCACGACGAGCGTAAGCGAATCGAACGCAAGCGGGCCCGAGAGCAGGAATTGCGCGACGGCGCCTGAACTGCTGTGCGCCTTTATTAACCTCCCGCGGTTAATAAAGGCGCACAGCAAGTGGTCAGCCGTTGACCGCGATGTCCTCCAGGACCGAGATCATCGTGCGAACCGGAACGCCGGTGCCGCCCTTGCCGGTGTAACCCCACGGCCCTGACGTGTTGTACGCCGGACCTGCGACGTCGATGTGCGCCCACTGGACACCCTCGGGAACGAATTCCTTGAGGTAGTGAGCGGCGACCAGCATGCCGCCCCAGCGGTGCGGGGTGACATTGGCCATGTCGGCGACCTTGGAGTCGAGATCTCCGCGCAGTTCCTCGGGCAGCGGCATGGCCCAACCGTTCTCGCCGACGCTCTGCGAGATGGAGGCGACGCGGTCACGGAACTCGTCCGTGCCCATGACGCCGGGGGTGCGGTTGCCGAGCGCCACCATCTGCGCACCGGTGAGGGTTGCGGTGTCGATCATGTAGTCGGGGTTGTCCTCACCCGCGCGAACCATCGCGTCGGCCAGGATCAAACGGCCCTCGGCGTCGGTGTTGACGACCTCGATGGTGATTCCGCCGTACTGGGTCAGCACGTCGCCGGGACGCTGCGCGGTTGCGGACGGCATGTTCTCGGCCATCGGGACGTATGCGACGACGTTGACGGGCAGACCGAGCTTGGCGGCGAGCACGACGGTGGAGATGACGGCTGCGGCGCCGCCCATGTCCGAGGTCATGTTCTCCATCCCGGCGGCAGGCTTGATGGAGATTCCGCCGGTGTCGAAGGTGATGCCCTTGCCCACCAGTGCGACCTTGCGGGCTCCACGCTTCTTCGACGCGTATTCGAGGCGGACGAGACGCGGCTGGCGTGACGAGCCCTTGCCGACGCCGATGATTCCGCCGTAGCCACCCTTCTCGAGTGCCTTCTCGTCGAGCACCTGGACGGTGAGCCCGGCCTCGACGCCCAGTGCCTTGGCGCGCGCGGCGAACTCGGCGGGGTAGAGGTGGCTCGGGGGAGTGTTGACGAACTCGCGTGCGGTGGCGACGGCCTCGGCGATCGCTGCCGACCGTGCCAGCGTTGCCTTGGTGTCCTTGGTGCGCGGCGATGGCACCAGAAGTTCGACGCGGGCCAGTGGCTGCGAATCAGGACCGGGAGCCGTCATGGACGACTTGAATTCGGTGAAGCTGTACGCGCCCAACGCAAATCCCTCGGCGGCTGCGCCGAGATCGAGGATCGAGAGCGTGGTTGCGACGGTGTCGATGCCGGACAGTGAGCGCGCTGCAGCGCCCGCGGACTTGCGGATCTGCTCACTGTCGAGCTTGTCGGCGGAGCCGAGTCCGACGGCGAGGACGCTGGTGACCGACAGCGCGCTCGGTGCCGGGACGCGGGTGAGCTGCTCGGGCTTGCCGGTGGCGCCGACGGCGATGAGGCTGTCGAGGATCTCGGCGAGCACGTCTTCGGCGACGATGCCTTCGCTGAGTGCGATCTCGGGGCCGTCCGGACCCGACGTCAGACCGACGACCAATATCTCTGCGCGCTTGGCGACTGTGCCGGCGAGAACGAGGTCGGGTCCCAACGATCGGGCTGTGCGAGTGCTCAAGGTGTCTCCTGTGAGGTGAGTGTGCGATGCGTCCGGTTCTGGCGGATGCCTGAGTCGATGTTAGGCCCTTTGCCGTTTGCGGACGGGGCGATCGTCGCGGCCGGGTGAGCTCTCGCTGCGGACATGTTTCGATCGGCGAAGTCCGATAGGTTGTGGGCCATGACCGACGAACAACTGTTGCAGGGCCCGATCCACCCCGTCCACGTCGAACTCGGCGCGACGTTCGCGCCGTTCGGGGGATGGCAGATGCCGGTTTCGTACGCCGGCGTCGTGGCCGAACACACCTCTGTGCGTGAGAATGTCGGACTCTTCGACGTCAGTCACCTCGGCAAGGCCGTCGTGCGTGGCGCGGGCGCCGCAGAATTCGTGAACTCCGCACTGACCAACGATCTGAACAAGATCGGGCCGGGTAAGGCTCAGTACACGTTGTGCTGCAACGAGTCCGGTGGTGTCATCGACGACCTCATCGCGTACTACGTCAGCGACGACGAGATCTTCCTCGTCCCGAACGCGGCCAATACCGCGGACGTCGTTGCGGCTCTTGTCGCCCTCGCACCGGACGGAATCACCGTCGAGGATCAGCATCGTGCCTACGGTGTGCTGGCTGTGCAGGGTCCGAAATCGGTCGCGGTTCTGACGGCGCTGGGACTTCCCACCGAGATCGAGTACATGGCGTACGAAGATGCGGAATGGAACGGCGTGCCTGTTCGTGTGTGCCGCAGCGGTTACACCGGTGAGGTCGGCTACGAACTCCTGCCGCGGTGGGAGGACAGCGAGCCGTTGTTCCGTGCGCTTCTCGAGGCAGTGCGCGCCGAGGGTGGGCAGGCCGCCGGACTCGGCGCTCGTGACACTCTTCGTACCGAGATGGGTTATCCGCTGCACGGGCATGAGCTTTCGCTCGAGATTTCTCCGCTCGAAGCGCGCTGCGGATGGGCGATCGGTTGGAAGAAGCCGACATTCTGGGGCAAAGAGACCTTGACCGACGAGAAGGCTGCCGGCCCGGCTCGCAAACTCTGGGGGATCAAGGCTCTCGATCGCGGCGTGCTTCGTGCCGGCCTCGGTGTTCTGCGTGACGGCGAGGCAATCGGCGAGACCACCTCGGGGACGTTTTCGCCTTCGCTCAAAGTGGGAATTGCGTTGGCGCTCCTCGATTCCGGTGCCAATGTCTCGGCCGGCGACGAGATCGAAGTCGACGTCCGTGGTCGTGCTCTTCGGTGCGTCGTGGTGTCTCCTCCGTTCGTGGAGACCAACACCAAGTAGAGAGCTTTTTCACGTTCGATAGGATTGCGCCCATGACAGGTGCCGCCGATTTCGTTCGTGTTCAGAGCTCGTCCCCGAAGTCCGACGCCGAGCGCCGTGACATTTTGGCGGCGCCCGGCTTCGGGCGGCACTTCACCGACCACATGGTCTCGATCGACTACACCGCGGGCAAGGGCTGGCACGACGCCCAGGTGTTGCCGTACGGAAACATCGAGCTCGATCCGGCCGCAATGGTTTTGCATTACGGACAGGCCATCTTCGAGGGCCTCAAGGCATACCGTCAGCCGGGTGGCGAGATCAGCTCGTTCCGCGTCGAGGCCAACGCCGAGCGTTTCGCAGCATCTGCGCGCCGTCTGGCCATGCCGGAGCTCCCGTCGCAGATGTTCATCGATTCCATCACCGAACTGATCGACGTCGATCTCGACTGGGTTCCCGCAGCCGGTGGCGAGGACGCGCTCTACCTCCGTCCGTTCATGTTCTCCACCGAAGCCGGACTCGGTGTCCGTCCCGCCGACGAGTACCGCTACCTGCTGATCGCCTCACCCGCCGGTGCGTACTTCCCGCGCGGCGTCAAGCCGGTCAGTGTGTGGCTGTCCACCGAATACGTTCGCGCGGCCCCCGGCGGTACCGGCGCGGCCAAGTTCGCCGGCAACTACGCCGCTTCGCTCCTCGCCCAGGCGCAAGCCGCCGACGAGGGTTGCGACCAGGTGGTCTGGCTCGACGCCATCGAGCGCACGTACGTCGAGGAAATGGGTGGAATGAACCTGTTCTTCGTCTTCGGTTCCGGCCCCGACGCTCGCCTCGTGACGCCGTCGCTGTCCGGTTCGTTGCTGCCAGGCATCACGCGCAACTCGCTGCTCGCCCTTGCCGCCGATTCCGGTTTCGCCGTCGAGGAGCGCAAGATCAGCACCGACGAATGGCGCACCAAGTGCAAGAGCGGTGAAATCACCGAGGTCTTCGCTTGCGGCACAGCAGCAGTCATCACCCCCGTCGGACGCGTCAAGTCCGCCGAGGGCGAGTTCACCATCGCCGACGGCGAGCCGGGTGAAGTGACGATGGCACTGCGCGACACCCTCACGGGCATTCAGCGCGGCACCTTCGCCGACACCCACGGCTGGATGACCAAGCTTCACTGATCGCTGGTTCGTTCTGCGAGCAACCGCTCGCGGAAGAACTGCAGAATCTCGTCTCTAGCGACGGTGGTGGGCGATCCCGCCTCGTCGACGAGATGAGCCGTCACCATGCTGTGTGGATTGGCAATGACGTGTTCGAAGAATGGTGACGTTGTCGCGTTGGCCGCTTCGTCGGGCAGTACCTTTCCGACGAAGCGCTCGCCCAGGGCCTTCGAGTAGGCCGCGAATCGCTGTGCGCGGCAGAACGGGTCACCTTGAAACCGGTATGCGAGCACCGTGAGGTCTTCGGCCTCGAGTCTCGAGCGCACGGCTTCGAGTTCTTCGGGCCCGCTGTCGGTTTCGTCCGGTCGGTCGAGCGGTAACGACGGATGGGCGAGAACCGGCGCGATGACCGAGGGTTCGAGCATCATCGACAACGCGAAGTTTCCGGTGAAGCACATCCCGATCACGCCAACGCCAGGACCGCCGCACTCCTCGTGTGCCGAAGCGGCGAGTGAACGCAGCCAACGGACCGCCGGACTCGGTTCGTCGACAGCGAGGGCGCGGAACTCCGCACTGACGCAGGCTCTCTTGAACACCGTCAGCCCCTCGTCCACTGTGGGGACCGCTCCGGCGCGCCCGAACAGTGACGGCACGAAGACAGTGAAACCGGCGTCGCGCACCCAGCGGGCGAATCGCGCGACGTGCGGGCTGATGCCCGGCATCTCCGGCATGACGATTACTGCGGGACCGGTGCCGGCCACGTACACGGACTTCGCCACTGCGTCGATGGTGATCGTTCGACGGTCGAAGTCTTCGAGCGGATCGTCTTCGGTCATGCTCCGGTTCGGCACGGTGAGCCCTCTCAGTAGTCGAAACAATTCCTCTGCACAGTCTTTCGGCGCGGGATCAACTACAGAAGAGGGCGGTTCGCCACGTTTTCGGGCGGGCTCGCCACACGCCTTATCCGGTGCCGCCGTTGCGGAATCGCTTTCGGTAGTCGGCCGGGCTGATGCCGACGCGGTCGGTGAACAGGCGACGGAAGGTTCCAGGATCCTGATAGCCGATGTGCCCCAGGATCTTTCCGAGAGACCAGTCGGTCGATTCCAACAACCGTTTCGCTTTTCGGATCCGTGCACGCTGCAGATAACTGCGCGGCGATTCCCCGGTCTCGTCCTTGAACTTCCGAAGCATGGTTCGGGTGCTGAGGTGAAAAGCATCCGACAGCAGATCCAAGTCGTAAGGCGCCGCCATCCGTTCGACCAACCAACTCCCGACGTCGTCGGCGAACTGTGTGTGTTTGACGGGCAGCATCGAGTCGACGATGTACGGAGATTGACTGGTTCGGTTTTCCGGCGCCAGAGTAATTCTCGTAGTCGTTCGCGCAATCTTGTCGCCGAGATGCTCGCGCACGAGTGCTGTTGCGAGGTCGAGCGCGGCAGTGAACGCCGCAGTGGTGGTGACGCCGTCGTCCTGGACGATCAACGAGTCGGTTCGAACCGTCGCACCGGGGTAACGACTTGCGAGGTCCGCACCGTACAGCCACGACGTCGTACATCGGCGTCCGTCGAGCAGTCCCGCCTCGCCCAGCAGATACGCGCCGACGCAGACCGACGACACCCGAACGCCGCGCGCCTCGCACGCACGGATGAACTCGATTTCTCTGTCCCACAGCGACAAACGCGTCGCAGGGTCTTCGGACGGCACGAGGTCGAACCCCGGCACAACCAGGTGATCGATGTCGTGATGCCCCTCCTGCACGCCGAGCGAAAATCCACCTGCCGCAACGACGGGCGTGCCCGACGCTGCGATGACCGATACCTCGAAGGGGTCGGCGGGCGCTCCATCAGCGACCCGATTCGCGATCAGGAGAAGGTCGGTGAAAACGAAGATCTCGGCCGCGAGGCAACCTTCGTACGCAAGGACACCTACTCGCACGACGTCGGATCACAGTCCGAGAGTGAGGCCGACGGCCGTCAGCGTCACAGTGAGTTCGAGCGCGAATCCGAGAACGTCTCCGTTGAGTCCACCGAATCTACGGACGCAGTGACGCACGCACAGCACACTGATCACCAGCGCCGACGCGGTCACGAGAGGGCCGAGCCACCACCGGTCGGTGGCAAAGCCGGAAGCGGCGATCAGCGGAACCGACCACACGATTGCGGCCCACAGCGGTTGTGAATCGGCGACGAGCGCACCGAATCCGCTCGGGCTCGACGCGAGAATACCTCGGCGGCAGGCAAAAACGACGGCCACACGACCCGCAGCGACAGAAACGAGAACGGCGATCCACTGCGTGGGGGAGTCGGCAACAGCGAGGACGCCGAAGGAGACCGATTGCAGCCCAAGGAAGATCAACAGTGCCGCGACCCCGAACGGTCCGGCACCGCCGCTGTGCATGACCTCGCGGGCGCGCTCCGGTGGACCGTAACAACCCAGTCCGTCGACGGAGTCTGCCAGTCCGTCCACGTGCATCCCGCGTGTCCCGAGAGCGAGCGCACCGACCGTCAGCAAGCCTGCGAGATAGGGATTCAGGCCGATACTGGTTGTGCCCCAGAGCAGAAACGTCGCGGCAATGCCGAGAGCGATCCCGGTGAGCGGAGCTGCCGCGATGGCGCGACGACCGGCAGTTCGGTCGATGTCGGAGGGACCACGAACCGGAAGGACCGTCAGCCACGAGAAGGCCAGAGGCACTCCGGACAGCGGGCCCGCCATGCTCACTCCGCCGTATCGGTCTTGGTCAGGTCGATCGACTCGGGTTCGTCGGCAGGTGCGCTGCCCTGAGTGCTGACACCGGCTTCGGAGAATGTCGCCATCTTGCCCAGGATTGCCACTGCGCCCTGAAGAATCGGGAGCGCTGTGACTGCACCTGAACCTTCACCGAGACGCATGTCGAACTCGACGATCGGGTCGAGACCCATTCGGGTCAATGCGATGGTGTGGGCGGGTTCGGTGGAGCGGTGTCCGGCGACCCACCATTCACGTGCGCCGAAAGCCAGTTCGTCGGCAACCATGGCGGCTGCGGTGACCACTACGCCGTCGAGGATAACCGGGGTGCGACGCGAAGCTGCCTGGGCCAGAAAGCCGGCCATCGCGGCGAGGTCGGCACCCGAAGACGTGCGCAGCAGCGCGACTGTGTCGCGAACGTGCGGACGGGCACGCCGGAGAGCGTCGCGAATCGCTGCGGTCTTGCGGATCCACCCGGCGTCGTCGATACCGGTACCTCGACCCACGACCGCGACGGGTTCACTGTCCGTCAGGGCTGCGATGAGTACGGTTGCGGGCGTCGTGTTACCGATGCCCATGTCACCGGCGATGAGAAGATCTGCGCCCCCGTCGATTTCCTCGTCCGCGATCGCTCGGCCGGCGGCGATGGACTGAAGGGTTTCCTCGTTCGACATGGCGTCTTCGCGGTCGATGGACCCGGAAGACCTACGCACCTTGTAGTTCGCGACGGACGGATCGGTATCGCCGTCCACTGCGATGTCGACGACCCGTACCGTGGCGCCGGCAACCTCGGCGAGGACGTTGACTGCCGCGCCGCCCCCGAGGAAGTTGGCGACCATCTGTGCGGTCACTTCCGGCGGATAGGCGGAGACGCCGTTGCGGGCGATTCCGTGATCACCCGCGAAGACGACGACGCGAGGCCGAGCGAAAGCGTGTGGGGGACAAACTCCTTGGCAGGCTGATGCCCAGCCGGCGAGAGCCTCCAGTCGGCCCAGCGAACCGGCCGGCTTGGTCAGATCACGCTGACGCGCATCGGCCTGCGCACGCACCTCGCGGTCGGGCGGGGTGACGGGTTCGAAGTCGGCGCTACTGACTGGCGCGACGTCAGGGTTGGCATCTGGATTCGCCCCTGAAACGGCCCCTGGATTGGCCTCGGTACTCACATCGTGCCTTCCGGTTGTGCAGCAGTATCTTTCAAGATGAGCGGTAACCCTGCAACCACTAGTACGACACGATCGCACACCGCGGCGATACGAGCGTTGAGAGTGCCGATCTCGTCGCGGAACAGTCGTCCCGACCGTGTCTCGGGGATGACGGCCAAACCCACTTCGGGGCTGACCAGCACCAGGTGTCCGCGATAGTTCTCGACACTGGCGACCAGGCTGTCCGCAGCGGGAGTGACGGTGCCGCGCGGAGCGTCCCAGGCGCCTTGCCGATCGAGTTCCGTGGTCAGCCACGTTCCCAGATCGTCGACCAACGTCGCTGTGTGTGAATCGCTTTCGAGTTGCGCCGCAAGGTCACCGGCAGCTGCGGTTTCGACAGTCGACCAATGGGAAGGCCGTCTGTTGCGGTGCTGGTCGATCCGGCTTTCCCAGTCTGCGTCGGAGACATCACGTCTGGCTGTCGCCAGGTACCGGATCGGTGCCGAACTTTCGGGTAAGTGGCCTGCACAAACCAAATCCTCGGCGTGCGCGGACTTACCAGACCGCGCGCCGCCGAGGACCAAAGTTCTGTACGTGTTCGTCACGCTCAGATTGCGTCGCCCGGCCCCACACGAGGCTTCGGTGCGCGCAGCTTACGGATCTGCGACGCGCGAACGAACGCGTACCAGCCGAGCTTGAATCCGCCGTCGGTGCTGTCGGGGAAGCGCTCGGCGACGCGGTTGTTGATCATGCGACCGAGCCAGATGCCTTCACCGACCATGAAGAGCATCATCACGAGCATTGCCAGCGTGACGATCTGCTGGAGCGCGGGCGTGACGAACATCGTCATGATGAGGATCAACGCGAGCGGCATGAACAGCCCGACGAGGTTGCGGCGAGCGTCGATGAAATCACGGACGTAGGCGCGAACCGGTCCCTTGTCGCGGGGGAGCAGGTACTTGTCCTCGCCGGCGAGCATGCGGGCGCGGCGGTCTGCCGACGATGCGCGACGCTCGGCGGCTTCGGCCTTGCGGTCCTCCTTGGAGCCGCGGGTCGCCTTACGGCGGGCGCGGGCTTCCTTCGCGGTCAGCGGGGCAGGGGCAACGGGGCCACGCCTCTTCGCCTCGGCGTCACGACGCTTGGGTGTGGGGCGGCCCTTGCCCACCTGCTCGATGGGCGCCTCTTCGGAGGCCGAGGATGCCTCAGTGCCCTCGACGTCACGTTTGTCGGAGTTGTCTGAGTCACCGCGGCGTAGCAATTTCACACCTCCAGGCTATTGGATAAGTGCACGGTCTGGGAAACCGACCTCGGTCTTTCTGAAAAACCCGATCGCCCGAGGCACTGAAACGCGCGAGATCGTGAAACATCGGGGTCATTCGGGACTCTTAGACTTCCGCTATGCGGGTAATAGTTGCTCCAGATTCGTTTGGTGAGACGTTGACGGCCGTCGAGGCGGCTGAGTCCATTTCTGCCGGTTGGCGACGTGGCCGACCCGAAGACGACGTCGTCACCGCGCCACAATCCGACGGTGGTCCGGGTTTCGTCGACGTCTTGGCCACGGCTGGGGGCGACATCCGGACCGCACGGGTGCCTGGGCCACTGACCGTGGGCGTCGACGCCGCGTGGCTGTTGGATTCGGACACGGCGTACATCGAGTCCGCCGAGGCTGTCGGGCTCGGTCTGCTCGGAGGTCCGCCGACACGGGACAGCGCACTCGCCGCGCACAGTTGCGGTGTCGGAGAACTGATCGCTGTCGCGCTCGAGGCAGGCGTGAAGACGATTGTCGTCGGACTCGGCGGGAGTTGCTGCACCGACGGGGGACGTGGGCTGGTGGAGGCGCTGGGCGGTCTGGAGGCCGCAACGGCGGCTACGGCGGGCATTGCGTTGGTCGCGGCCACCGACGTCGAACACGTACTTCTCGGCGAGCACGGTGCGGCAGCGGTGTTCGGCCCGCAAAAGGGCGCCGACGCCGATGCCGTCGCTGTCCTCGAAGCGAGAAACGCGAGATGGGCCGAACAGTTGGAGTCCGCCACCGGAAAACGAGTGTCGGATTTTCCGGGTGCCGGCGCCGCGGGTGGTATCGGTGCTGCGCTGTTCGCCCTCGGTGCGCAGCGGAGATCGGGGGCTGACGTCGTCGCCGATCGCACCGGCCAGGCGGCGCTATTGGCTTCCGCTGACCTGGTGATCACGGGCGAAGGTAAGTTCGACCACCAATCTCTGCGCGGCAAACTCGTCACGACGCTTGCTTCGGCCGGGGCGGCGCACGGAGTTCCGACGCTCGTCTTTGCCGGTCAGGTGACGCTCGACGCGGCGGACTATTCGTCAACCTCGATAGTCGCGACGAAATCGGTGACGGAGTTCGCCGGGTCGGTGGAACGTGCGATGGAGGAAGCGTCGGCGTGTCTCGAGGGACTCGCCGAACACACGGCACGGGAGTGGAAGATCTGGCGCGGCGCCCGGAGCTGAGGATCCACAAGCGTCGACGCGCCGTTGCCGTGTCGGGAAGACCGGATAGGATGAAGACGAATCGCACCCGGTAAGGACTGGCGGGAATAAGTCGGCAGCGGCGTACCGTTGAAGCGTTCACGGGTTGGTACGAACATTAGGGAGAGCCCATGACTGTGCAGAACGAGACCGCCACCCACGGCGTCAAGATGACCGAGGCCGCATCCGCCAAGGCGAAGGCACTCTTCGATCAGGAGGGTCGCGACGACCTCGCGCTGCGTATCGCAGTGCAGCCCGGCGGCTGTGCCGGACTGAAGTACCAGCTGTTCTTCGACGACCGCACGCTCGACGGTGACCTCACCGTCGACTTCAACGGCGTCAACCTGGTTGTCGACCGGATGAGCGCGCCGTACGTCGAAGGTGCGTCCATCGACTTCCTCGACACCATCGAGCAGCAGGGCTTCTCGATCGACAACCCCAATGCAACAGGTTCCTGCGCCTGCGGTGACTCGTTCAACTGAGTCTGTCGATCACAACTCAATTCACAAACAACTGACGCGGAACCGACATTCGGTTTCGCGTCAGTTGTTTGTGGTGACTCGCCTGCAGACCGTTCCGATCTGACGGCTCGGGCGCCGATGACGGCGCTACGGGCGGTAACGTGAACTTTTGCTCCTCTTTCATTCTTGTACTCACTTCGCTGAAAGGCCACGATCCGTGACTATTGCGGTAACCGGTTCCATCGCCACCGACCACTTGATGCGCTTCCCCGGCCGCTTCGCCGATCAGCTCCTCGCCGATCAGCTCGCCCACGTTTCGCTGAGTTTCCTGGTGGACGATCTCGTGATTCGCCGCGGTGGTGTCGGCGGCAACATCGCTTACGCCATGGGCGTGCTCGGTGGGTCCCCGCTACTCGTCGGCGCAGTCGGTGCCGACTTCGCCGAGTACCGCACGTGGCTCGAGGACAACGGCGTCGACTGCAGTGCGGTCCGTATCTCGGACAAGGCACATACGGCGCGTTTCGTGTGCACCACCGACGAGGACATGGCGCAGATCGCGTCGTTCTACCCCGGTGCGATGAGCGAGGCCCGCGAGATCGAACTCGCGGCAGTGGCCAAGACTGCGGGCGCAGTCGAACTGGTGCTGATCGGCGCCAACGACCCCGAGGCCATGGTTCGCCATACCGACGAATGCCGTCTGCTCGGAATCCCGTTCGCAGCGGATCCGTCGCAGCAGCTTGCTCGCCTGTCCGGTGACGAGGCCAAGGCGCTCATCCACGGTGCGAAGTACTTGTTCACCAACGAGTACGAGTGGGGTCTGCTTCAGCAGAAGACTGGTCTGAGCGAGGAAGAGATCCGCGCGCAGGTCGGCATCCGTGTCACCACCCTCGGCTCCAAGGGTGTGGAAATTGTTGACGCCGAAGGTAATTGGGTGCGCGTCGACGTAGTGCCCGAGACCGGCAAGGTGGATCCGACGGGCGTTGGCGACGGCTTCCGCGCCGGGTTCCTGCTCGCACACGGCGCTGGCCTGAGCTTCGAGCGCGCCGCTCAGCTGGGATCTTTGGTCGCTGTGCTGATCCTCGAGACCGTGGGAACACAGGAGTGGGTGTTCAATCGCGACGAGGCCCTCAAGCGCCTTACCGACGCTTACGGCAGTGCGGCTGCGGACGAGATCGCGACGATCCTGCCGAAGTAGGACTCCGCCCCGTGAGTGGTTGAGGAGTCCGGAGACTCCCTGACCACTCACGGGGCCGAAGGCCTAGATGTTGACCGGGTACACCGGTTCCTGGATCTGCGGCACGATGCGCTTCTCCACGAAGATCCCGTGCCAGACCATGAACGTCAGCACGGTCCACAGGCGTCGACTGTGGTCGGAAACGCCCTCGCGGTGATCGTTGAGCATCTTCACGACGGCCTGCTTGTCGAAGATGTGGTCGGTACCCGACTCCTCGATCTGCAGATGTGCCCAGTCGAAGAGTTCGGTGCCGCGCAGCCAATGGCGCAGGGGAACCGGGAACCCGAGCTTCGCACGGTGCAGAACATGGTGCGGCACAATGCCTTCCAAGGCCTGACGCAGTGCGTACTTGGTTGTGTCCTTCGTGATCTTCTGATCGAGCGGTACGCGTGACGCTACGTCGAAGACCTCGGGATCGAGGAACGGCACACGCAGTTCCAGCGAGTTGGCCATCGTCATCTTGTCGGCCTTGACGAGGATGTCGCCGCGAAGCCAGGTGAACAGGTCGAGATGCTGCATCCGCGCAACCGGATCCCAGTCCCGTGACTGCGCGTAGATCGGCGCGGTGACGTCCTGGTGCGTCCACTCGGGGCGGAAATCGCGAAGGACGGCGCGGAGCTGAGCGTCGTTGAAGCTACGAGCATTGCCGTAGTAGCGCTCCTCGAGGGTCAACGAACCGCGATTGAGCAGACTCTTGCCGCGAGTACCGTCCGGGATGCGTTCGGACAACTTGCCCGCAGCCCGACGCAATCCCTTGGGGAGGTACTCGAAAGGCTTGAGCGACAACGGCTCACGGTAAATCGTGTAGCCGCCGAACAGCTCGTCGGCACCCTCGCCGGACAGCACGACCTTGACGTGCTTGCGGGCTTCCTTCGCGATGAACCACAGCGGAATCAATGCCGGATCGGCTACCGGGTCGTCGAGGTACCAGACGATCTCGGGAATGGCAGCGGCGAACTCGGCGGGGGAGACCACCTTGACAACGTGCTTCGCGCCGATCGCCGCGGCAGATTCTGCAGCGACGTCGACCTCGGAATAGCCCTCACGTTCGAAACCGGTCGTGAAGGTGATCAGGTTGGGGTTGTGGCGCATCGCCAGCGCCGCGATCGCCGTGGAGTCGATACCGCCGGACAAGAACGAACCGACGGTGACGTCGGCGCGCATGTGCTTGGCGACCGAATCCTCGAGTGCCTCGGCGATTTCCTGGTAGCGCGCCTTCTCGGTGCCAGGTGCAAAAGGCTTGGCCGGGAACTTCGGCGTGAAGTACCGCGTGAACGTGGGTTCCTCGCCCGGACGCACCCGAGCGAAGCTGCCCGACTCCAGGCGTCGGATCTCCTTGTGCAATGTTTCCGGCTCCGGGACGTACTGCAGAACGGTGTAGTGCTCGATGGCGCGCGGATCCAGCTCGGTACCGATGCCGATCAGATCGGTGAGTTCGAGCAGGCTCTTCTTCTCACTGCCGAACGCGGTGCCGCCGGCGCCGGTAGCAATGAACAGCGGCTTGATCCCGAACGGATCGCGCGCGATGAACAGCTCGCGTGTGTCGGTGTCCCAGATCGCGAACGCGAACATTCCGCGTAGGCGCCGGACCGCATCCTCACCCCAGTAGTGGAATGCAGCGACGATGGCCTCGGAGTCGCCCTCGGTGAAGAACTTGGCGTCGTGGTCCTTGACCAGTTCGGCGCGGATCTCCAGGTAGTTGTAGATCTCGCCGTTGAACGTGAGCGCATAACGCTCCGGGTTCTCCGGCGGGCCCCAACGCAGCGGCTGGTGGGAATGAGCGATGTCGATGATCGCCAGGCGGTTGAACCCGAAGACGAGGTGGTCGTCGTTCCACGTCCCGTGTTCGTCCGGCCCGCGGTGACGAAGGCAATGCATCGCCTGGTCGACCCGCGAGACGGCGTCCTCGCTGGTTCCGCCAGATGTCAGTAGCCCGAGCAGTCCACACACAGCGTCCGGTTCCTCGATTCAGAATTTTTGTAGAGAAGGCTCCCGGACACGAGTGTCGGGGAGAGGTCAACGAACTCTTGTCGAAAGTATGCCGCAGATCGACGTCCCTGCCGATCGCGGCGGAACGAATCGACGTGATGTGCGTCGCCGAAACGACCTGAGCCGTTCCTGAGCAGCACCTGAGAGAGCTGTGTGACGTCCGCCGCGACACGGGCGAGGACCCGAGGATGGATAGCGCCCGGCTTTGGTCTACGCTGCGTAGTAATTGGGCCTTCCCTCCGGGCATGCCCTAGTTGAATTTTGTGGCGATCAGGAAGGCGTGAACGTGGCGCAAGGTCGGATCCTTCGGCGAGCGGGGCTGGCAGTATCTCTGGGCATTGCTGCCTTGCTGCTGTCGGGTTGCTCCATCGACAACGAAGTGCTTCGTTTCGGGTGGCCTTCGGGCATCACCCCGGAGGCGACGCGCATGCGTGAGCTGTGGACGTGGTCGGTTGTAGCCGCCCTCGTCATGGGTGTGCTGGTGTGGGGACTGGTCTTCTGGGCCGTCATCTTCCACCGCAAGAAGAAGGACTCGCCGGAATTCCCGCGTCAGACGGCATACAACGTGCCTCTCGAACTCGGTTACACGGCAGTTCCCTTCGTCATCATCGCGGTTCTCTTCTACTTCACCGTCATCGTCCAGAACCATGTTCTGGACAAGACGGACAACCCTGACGTCGTCGTAGACGTCACGGCATTCCAGTGGAACTGGAAGTTCGGCTACCGCTCCATCGAGTTCGGTGACGGCAGTGCCAAGTACAACGGCATCGACGTCGAAGCCGAAGAGGCTGCCAAGGCCGAGGGCTCCACTGTCAACGATCACGGCGAAGAAGTTCCCGGCCCGATCCACGGCAACAGCACCGAGGACCTGAGCTACCTGCACTACGACAAGATCGAGACTGTCGGCTCCAGCCAGGAGATCCCGATCCTCGTTCTGCCCACCGGCAAGCGGATCCAGTTCGAACTCGCTTCCTCGGACGTCATCCACGCCTTCTGGGTGCCTGAGTTCCTGTTCAAGCGCGACGTTCTCCCGAACCCCAAGGAGAACCACTCGGACAACATCTTCCAGATCAGTGAGATCGAGAAGGAAGGCGCGTTCGTCGGGCGTTGTGCAGAAATGTGTGGCACGTTCCACGCGATGATGAACTTCGAGGTTCGTGCGGTTTCGCCCGAGGACTTCGCCAAGTACATCGAACTGCGTAAGGGTGACGCGGAGGGCAAGGGTGGTCTGACGACCGCCGAGGCCCTGCAGGCAATCGGTCAGTCGCCGGTGGCTACGTCGACCACGCCGTTCAACACCGACCGCGAGTACCGTCAGGCAACCGTCGCCACTGCAGGCAACTGAGCCGGCCAGCCTCTTCACTGAACAAGGACAAGTGCTGATATGAAGATCGAAGCCAAGCTCTTCGAGATCCTGACGATGTTCTTCATTCTCGTCGCGATCATCTACGGAGTGTTCACCGCTCTGTCACGCACAGGTATCGAGTGGGCCGGACTGACGGCCATCGTCCTGTCTGCAGGTCTGACGCTCATCGTGGGTACCTACTTCCGCTTCGTTGCCCGTCGTCTGGACACCCGTCCCGAGGACTACGACGACGCAGAAATCTCGGATGGTGCAGGAGAACTGGGCTTCTTCAGCCCGGGTAGCTTCTGGCCGATCCTGCTTGCCGCCGCAGCTGCACTCGCGGCAGTGTCGCTGGCGTACTTCCAGCCGTGGCTCATCGCAGTCGCAGTTGTCTGTGTGCTCGCCGCAGCTGCAGGCTTGGTGTTCGAGTACTACACCGGACCCGAGAAGCACTAGTTTCACCCGCACTCCAACAGAGGCGCCGCACCCACCCGGGTACGGCGCCTCTGTTGTCGTATCTACGAGTTGCGGTACGAGGGTGCCGATTACCCAACCGCTCTTTGTCAATCGTGGAGCGAGTATCCGAGGTCGTAGCGGTGCAGACCGTCGACGATCTCTAGCTCGAGAGTGCCCGAGATGCCCTTCAGCTCGCCGGTTCCGGACCCCGGCACGATCTCGTACAGCAGCTTCTGCGTTCCGTTGATCATCTGACCGAACTGCTGCAGGGCGAACGATCCCACAGCTTCGTCGACCTGCCCGGTGACAAACTCCAAAGCGACGTAGCCCGCTTCACCGGTTGTCGGATCGCCCGCGGACAGCATGAGTCCGGTCGATGTTCCTTCGACGCCGCCGATGAACGTCTTGTCGAACTCGAAGCGCCCGACGCGTCCGGAGAGCTCAGGATCGGCGGGGCGGAGATCGATCTCGAAGGTGCCGCGTGCATGGGATGTCATGGTCCGAGTATCTCACCAGGCGGCAACGCCTCGAGGGGACTACCGAGAACGTGCAACACTCCGTAGATGATCCTCGAACATGCCGTCCTGCAGGTCGATCCGTCGCAGTCAGCGCGATTCGAGGCCGCGTTCGATGTGGCCCGAACCATCATCTCCGAGGTCCCCGGATTCATCAGGCTGCGACTCTCGCACTGCCTGGAATCGCCGGAGCGGTATCTCTTGCTCGTCGAGTGGGAAGACGTGGAGTCACACACCAACGGGTTCCGTCAGTCCACGGGATACGAGAAGTGGCGAGAACTTCTCCACCACTTCTACGAGCCGTTCCCGACGGTGGAGCACTATTCAACTGTGCTCGAGGTCTAGCAAGGCGTCGTGCCCGCTGTTGTCGGCGCTCAGACGTCGAACCGGGGGAGTGGTGACCCACTGGAGGTTGTCATGCTGAATCGCTCAGAGAACGAGTGAGGCCCCGAACCGGAATCCGGTTCGGGGCCTCACTGGTCAACTGTCGTTCTTAGTGGAGTTCTCCACTGGAACCATCGGACTTGCCGTTGGTTCGGTTCTGGTAGTCCAGAAGGATCTGAAGCTGCTCGTGCTCAGCTTCGTGATGAGCGGCTTCGAGAGCCTCGCTCTCCTCGACTGGGTCAGCGGTGATGAGGCTACCGCTACCGGGCTTGCCGGCGAGGCCGAGCTTGTTCATCTTCTTCGGGACAGCGGCACCCTGGTACTCGAGCGGGATCGGGTGTCCGTGCTCGTCGACGGGGCCGAGCGGCTGGTGGATCTCGATGTACTGGCCGTTCGGCATCCGCTTGATGATGCCGGTCTCGATGCCGTGTTCGAGGACTGCACGGTCACTGCGCTGCAGGCCGATGCAGAACCGGTACGTCACGAAGTACGCGATGGGCGGAAGGATGACCATGCCGATACGGCCGATCCACGTCATTGCGTTCAGCGAGATGTGAAGGTGGTACGCGATGATGTCGTTGATGCAGGAGATCGTGAGCACCAGGTAGAACGCGATGGACATCGCACCGATAGCGGTACGGACCGGCACATCGCGCGGGCGCTGCAGGATGTTGTGGTGAGCGTCGTCTCCGGTGAGACGCTTCTCGATCCACGGGTACGCGATCAACAGTGCGAAGACGAGGCCCATGATCAGGGCGACGGCGAACACAGCGGGGATCGTGTAGCGGCCGAACAGGTAGATCTCCCACGCCGGCCACAGTCGAGCAAGGCCGTCCGTCCACATCATGTAGATATCGGGCTGGGAACCTGCCGAGACCTGTGACGGGTTGTACGGACCGATGTTCCAGACGGGGTTGATCTGGAACAGACCACCGAGCAGTGCGAGCACGCCGAAGGTCATGGCGAAGAACGCGCCACCCTTCATTGCGAAGACCGGGAGGATGCGGACGCCGACGACGTTCTGTTCCGTACGGCCGGGGCCGGGGAACTGCGTGTGCTTCTGGTACCAGACCAACGCGAGGTGGCCGGCGATCAGAGCCAGGATGATGCCCGGGAACAGCAGCACGTGAGCGACGTAGAGACGCGGGATGATGAGGTCGCCGGGGAAGTCGCCGTCGAAGATCAGCCAGTGCATCCAAGTACCGACGATCGGGATACTCATCGTGATACCACCGAAGGCGGCGCGGAGGCCGGTGCCCGAGAGCAAGTCGTCGGGGATGGTGTAACCGAAGAAGCCTTCGAACATCGCCAGGATGAGCAGCAGGCAGCCGATGACCCAGTTCGCTTCACGCGGACGACGGAATGCGCCGGTGAAGAAGATGCGAGCGAGGTGAACGATGATCGACGCCGCGAACATCAGTGCAGCCCAGTGGTGAATCTGGCGAACGAAGAGACCGCCGCGCACCTCGAAGGAGATGTTCAGGGTCGTCTCGTAGGCGCGAGACATCGTGACACCGCGAAGCGGCTGGTACGCGCCCTGGTAGACGACGTGTGCCATCGACGGATCGAAGAACAGTGTCAGGAACACACCGGAGATCAGCAGGATCACGAAGCTGTAGAGCGCGATCTCGCCGAGCATGAAGGACCAGTGCGTCGGGAAGACCTTGTTGATCTGCCGGCGCATGCCTGCGGCGAGGTGGTAGCGGGAGTCCATAGCCTCCGCTTGTCCAGCCGCTGCCGCGCTGATCTTGGACGGTTTGGTTGTTGTTGTGGTCACGGTCGACGCTCCCAAAATGCCGGGCCGAGTGCTTCGATGAAGTCACCGTCGGCGACCAGGAAGCCCTCTTCGTTCACTGTAATAGGCAACTGCGGAAGTGCGCGAGCAGCGGGACCGAAGATCGGCTTGCCGTAGGTCAGTGCGTCGAACTGCGACTGGTGGCAGGGGCACAGAATACGGTTGCTCTGCTGTTCGTAGAGCGAGGTGGGGCAACCCAGGTGGGTGCAGATCTTCGAGTACGCGAAGTAATCGCCGTAGTTGAAGCTCTCCTGGCCCTTGCGCTTGGTGACACGCGCGGTGTCTTCCGTGCGGAGGCGGATGAGCATCACCGAGTTACGAATGCCGCGCAGTGCTGCGAGCAGAGCGTGCTCGTCGCCACGGTCGGACTCGCGGAACGGGAAGACCGTTTCCATAGAACCGGCATCGAGATCTTCCGGGCGAACGAGGACGATGTCCTCGGGACGGCCGGTGTCACGACGCAGGTAGATGGTCTCGCCCGGGTAGTTCGGGGTCCAGCCGGACACCCACAGGGGTGAGTCGTCGCCCTTGGCCCACGGGTTCTTGATGAGTCCGCCGAGAGGCATGACCATCATGACGCCGAGTGCGCCACCGCCGAACATCAAGCTGCGCTTGATGGCCTTTCGGCGGGGGAGGGTGGACGTATCGAGGGTGTCGCCGAGCTCGGCGACGATCGTGCGACGATCGACCTCGGTGGATCCACCGTCGTGGCGGTCCTGGATCGAGACCTCTTCGGGGATGAACTTCTTGGTGAACTGAACGGCACCGATGCCGACGCCGAGGATCGCCAGACCCATGGTCAAGCCGATCAACGGGGTGTACAGGCTGTACTTGCCGTAGTTCTCGTCACCGGCACCTGCATACTCCCAGGGCCAGAACAGGTAGATCGCGATGAATGCGATCGCCGAAACGCCGGCGAGGCCGAACCAGAAGGCGACGTTGCGCTCGGCGCGCTTTTCCGCCCTGGTGCCCTTTACCGACCAACGATCACGGCGGTAGACGACATCGACGCCATCGAGATTGGTACCCAGCTTGACCAGGTCGTCGCGTGACATCGCGTCGAGCTCTTCATCTGTGTACTTCTTAGGCGTATCGCCGCCATGCTGGCCAGCGTCGCTCATGACCTTGCTCCGATCCACAATGCTGCACCGACGACAGCGATGATTCCGACGGCCCACATGGCGAGACCCTCAGAGGCCGGACCGAGGCCACCGAGCCCGTACCCACCGGGGTCCTTCGACTCGCCCGACGACTTGACGTAGGCGATGATGTCCTTCTTCTCCTCGATCGTCAGCTGACGATCCGAGAACTTCGGCATGTTCTGGGGGCCGGTAACCATGGCAGCGTAGATCTGCTGCTCGCTGGCCGGATCCAGGACCGGGGCGTACTTGCCCGAGGACAGTGCGCCACCGCGGCCGGTGAAGTTGTGGCAGGACGCGCAGTTGAGCCGGAAGAGCTCACTGCCGCGTCCGATGTCGCCACCGCGCAGCGAGGACTGGGCGATTTCGCCGTTCTCGTCGCGGATGAGCGTCGGGCCGCCGCCGTTGGCCTGGATGAAAGCGCCGAGGGCGTCGGTCTGCGCAGCATCGAACTTGGGGTCCTTGCGTGCAGCCTGGGCCTCGTTGCGAGCTGCGGGCATACGACCAGAGGAGACCTGGAAGTACACGGCTGCTTCGCCGACGCCGATGAGGCTGGGACCGCGGTCCTGCACGCCCTGCAAGTTCGCGCCGTGGCACGTGATGCATGACGTGTCGTAGAGCTGCTTGCCTTCACGAATCAGGGCTGCTGAATCGTCGCTGGCGGTCGCAACCTGCGGAGCTGGTGTCAACGCCGAAGCGAGGAAACCTGCGCTGATCAATCCCATCATCAATACGAGCGCGCCGGTAACGCGCCGGCGGATTTTCCGCTGGCGACGCGACTTCGCGGCATTCGCTGAGTTATCGGATGCGGGAGGGGGGGATGAACTCATCTGTATCCCTTTGGTATGTCGGGACGGAACTGGACGTCAGGGGCTGCCTGGGGCGTACAGCTGATTAACGGATGAAATAAATCGTGGCAAACAGCGCGATCCACACGATGTCGACAAAGTGCCAGTAGTACGAAACAACGATCGCGGCGGTGGCCTGGGCGGGCGTGAACTTGCTGACCCGGGTACGTGCGATCAAGAAGACGAAGGCGATGAGACCGCCGATGACGTGCAGACCGTGGAAGCCGGTGGTCATGTAGAACACCGAGCCGTACACGCTGCTCGAAATCGTGGTGCCCTCGTGCACAAGGTGGTAGTACTCGTAACCCTGGCCGGAGACGAAGAACGCCCCCATGATCAAGGTGATGGTGTACCAGCGACGAAGTCCGAAGACGTCGCCACGCTCAGCCGCGAAGACACCCATCTGGCAGGTGAACGAAGATGCGATAAGCACCAAGGTCACCGGCACGGCCAGATACAGGTTCAATTCGGTTGGCTCCGGCGGCCAATTTCCGTTCGCCTGAGCTCGTGCCACGAAGTACATGGCAAAGAGCCCTGCGAAGAACATGAGCTCACTTGACAACCACACGATGGTGCCAACGCTGACCATATTCGGCCGGTTCAGCGAGTGCACGCGTTGGGTGATTGCCGATCCTGAAGTCCCTACTGCGCTCGTCACAGACAGAAGTATGACGCTTCGTCGTAAGAGACGACCACTCGGGTCCACCATCGGCGCGTCGCTCGGCTCGAGTTCGCGGGATCGGGCGGCGAACGCGCTGGTGGCGTGGTCGGAATATGCTGGCGCGATGGCAGCTACACACAAGAGTAGACCGTGGTTCCTGAGAATTTTCGGCACGAAGATTCCGACGCCGCTCGACGCGGCGCGGTCGGATCTGGTCGTCGTTGCCGAGGGCTTCGACGACGCCGAGGCGAGTTCGACCGCTCTCGAACGTGCCGGCTCCACCGAGCCGGAGTTTCGGGCGGAGTCCGAAGTGGTTCTGCGGCACCATCTCGACCTGCCGGAGGACTCGGTTGCCGATGCCGAGAACATCGTCGCTCAGGACGGATATGTGCGAGGCGCGAGTCGGCCCGAGGACGTGACTCAGGCGGTCGAGAATTCGGTTCGCGTCATCTTCGAGCGTGTCCAAATCCTTGACGCCCTGCATTGCTCCCAGGAGCGATCACGAATGGCCGGTCTGGCGCAGCGACTCGGTGGTTCCGTCGCCGGGTGGGACGCGCTCCAGCCCCCGATTCTTGCGGAGGCGACGCCCAAACGCGGTCGCCGAAAGACCTGAGCGGCCCTATTCGGTTTCCTTGCTACCTCACTGACTAGGCTGCGAGGGTCATCGGCAGCACAAAATGGCAGCACAAAATGGCAGCACGAAACGACAGCTCGAAACGACAGCTCGAAATCCAGCCCACATGAACGACAAGGGGACCAAGGCACTATGGCCGGCACCGACGCATCCAACGCCGTGAACGTCGATTCGAGTGCAGTGGTGCGGTCGTGGCCGATGATTCTCGGTCTGCTCACGGACGGCAGTGATCTGTCGGAAGCCGACAGTCGGTGGGCGATGGGCGAGATCATGTCGGACAATGCCACTTCCGCTCAGATCGCCGCTTTCGGCGTCGGGCTGAAGATGAAGGGCGAAACCCCCGCGGAGTTGGAAGGGCTCGCCGGCGCGATGCTCGAACACTCCCGGCGCGTGCCGGTCGATTCCGACGTGGTCGACATCGTCGGCACGGGTGGCGACCGCTCCAACACGGTCAACATCTCGACGATGGCCTCGATCGTGGTTGCCGCGTCCGGTGTGCGAGTTGTCAAGCACGGCAACCGCGCTGCTTCGTCCAAGAGTGGTGGCGCAGACGTGCTCGAGGCGCTCGGCGTTCGCATCAACCTCGGCCCGGAGCAGGTTGCGAGGTGCGTCGAAGAGGTCGGCATCGGCTTTTGTTTCGCGCCGGTCTTCCATCCCGCACTGCGCTTTGCGGCGGTGCCTCGCAAGGAAATCGGCATCCCGACGGCATTCAACGTGCTCGGTCCACTGACCAATCCGGCTCGTCCGCGTGCCGGGCTGATCGGGTGCGCATTTCCGAAGCTGATCTCGGTGGTCGCGGGAGTCCTTGCGCAGCGCGGTAATTCGGCGTTGGTGGTGCGTGGAGACGACGGACTCGACGAACTGACCACATCGACGACTTCGACGGTTCACATCGTCGGCGGTGGAAGTGTGCGAACTGTCACGCTGGATCCGCGCGACCTCGGAATCGACCGCGTTCCTCTCGAAGAGTTGCGCGGAGGAGACGCCGAATTCAACGCCACCGTCGCCCGAACGCTGCTTTCCGGACAGAAGGGGCCGGTCCGGGACGCGGTCTTGCTGAACGCGGGAGCGGCCATCGCGGCGTTCAACGGTGTCGGTGACGATCTCGAGGGTGCGATCTCCGCCGGGATGACTGCAGCCGCTGCCGCGATCGACAGCGGCGCCGGCGCTGAACTGCTTCACAAGTGGGCGGCACTCACCGCCGAACTGGCCGACCAAGCCTGATCGACGAGCTACTCGCCCAGCGAGAAACCGGCCTCGACGTCTGCGCTGGAGAATGACTGGAAGGCGATGTGTGTGGCGGTTCGGAGAACGCCGGGCACCTTGTTGATTCCTCCGGTGACCACGTCGGCGATCTGGGCGTGGTCACGTACCTTCACGATGGCGATCAAGTCGACGTCACCTGCGCACGAGTAGACCTCCGTCACTCCGGACAGGTCGGCGACGGCCTGCGCGGTTTCCGGGATCCGAGCGGACTCGGCGTGAATCATGACGATGGCGTTGATCATTTCTCTCCTCGATTTCCCGGTGGGTTGTGATGACCCGGTGGTTTCGATCGAGCTTAGGGGTGCCGCTCCGTCGTTACGTCATCGATGTTCGGATTCGGTACCGGCCCGCGCGAGTCGGCACCAGGCTTCCCACTTGCCGGCGCCGCCCGCAGGTTCGACGTAGCCGGATGTCGCCGACACGATTCGGACACCGTCCGATGCGAGCCACCGTGCGATCAGGCCCAGTTCTTCGGGTGACGCGCCGCGGAACGGTGCGTCGTCCGGTAGGACGGTTTCGGCTGCCGCGGTGATGGCGTCGACGACGGGCATCGGGTGAGTTCCACGTCTGGCGAGCCCGGCGGACGCGAGACGTCCGGAACGGATCACCGACAGCTCCCAGCCGCCGTCCCCGGTGGGACGGGCGAGAATCAGTTGTTCGATCGCCGCGACTGCTGCGAGTCGCTGAGTGCGCCGCACTGCGGTAGAGACTGCGACCGTTCGGTCACGCAGACGAGCAGCATTCTCGAACAACGCGTGTTCGGACAGCTCGTCTATTCGCGCCTGCATTTGTTGGAGGGGAGCGTCGTTGGTTCCCCGGAAGAATCCACGCACAGTCTCAGGGGCGGCCGCGTAGTCCTGCGCAGTGAGTTCCGGTGCCCAGGAGGCGGGACACGCCCCCAGTTCGCGAGCGGGGCAGTCAGGGCCGTGAACGGCGCCGCGCCCGAGACGTTTGGTGCACGTGCGTAGGCGGCTGAACTCTGCGACGGTGTCGGCGACTTCGACTGCGTCGCCGCGAGAGGTGAACGGGCCGATCGAATCGGCCGTAGGCGTGCGAACCACGGACAGTCTGGGAAACGCCTCGTCGGTGAGAGTGATCCACCATCCTCTTTTGGGGAATTTGGAGCGACGGTTGTACGGGGGTGCATGCGCGCTCAGTAGTCGTAGTTCACGCACCCCTGCCTCGAGCGCATGGGCGCACTCGACGTGGTCCACACGGGTGGCGAGCGCGACCATTTCCTTCATCCGGCCGCGGGTCTCCGAACCGGTGAAGTAGTTGCGGACGCGGCGTCGAAGGTCGGTAGCAGTTCCTATATAGAGGGCTTCGTCCGAAGGGCCTCGGAAAAGGTAGACACCCGGACTTCGCGGCAGGTTTGCGGCGAAGGACCGTTTGGCCCGCTGATGTGAGGAAATGTTGGGCAGGTAGTCGACGAGTTCGCTGTAACTGTGGACGCCTTGGTTCCCGACTCTGTCGATCAACCCGTGTAGGACGTCGACGGTCGCACGCGCGTCGTCGAGCGCGCGGTGCGTCGGTTGGGTGGTCACCTGGAAGAGATGGGCGAGTGCGGAGAGTTTGACCGAAGGCGCCTCGTCGCGGGTGAGCACGCGCCTGGCGAGCTTCACAGTGCACAGCACACGGAACGCCGGCCACGGGCGTGCGCTGCGTGACGCCGCTGCTTTCAGGAAGCCGATGTCGAAGGGCGCGTTGTGTGCCACCAGCACCGCACCCTCGGCGAATTCGAGAAAAGCGGGTAGGACACGTTCGATGGGAGGTGCGCCGATCAGCATGGCGGTGGTGATTCCGGTCAGTTCGACGATGTACGGCGGAATCGATCGGCCGGGGTCGACGAGTGTTGCCATTTCACCGAGCACTTCGCCACCGCGGATCTTGACGGCGCCGATCTCGGTGATGGAGTCCTGGTCGGCGCTTCCACCTGTGGTCTCGAGGTCGACGACGACAAACGTCGTTTCGCTCAGCGGTGTGTCCAGCTCGTCGAAGCTCAGTTGCCGCCCGACGTCGAACTTCTCCCCGTCGGAGAACGGGGACGGAGACGGAAATTCTCGGGCCGAGGCGGGACTCACACCGCAGACAGTAGAAGGACCCCCCGACACGAATTCGAGAGTGCATACGCGGAATCCGGCTCACTGCGACTTCCATTGGGAAAGCAACGGATTGACCCCCGACAAAAGTACGAGAGACGAGGATCACACTTGCGGTGGGAACTCGCGAATGCGGTCTCCTACCTACTTACCGGTAGGGCGATTCGTGAGGGTGTTGCTACGGCGATCAGTCGCCGAAACCGCCTGATTGATCGAAACGGGTTCTAGTTTCAAGTAATCGGCGTTGAACTGCATGGAAGATCGGATTGTCGGGTTTGGTGACCCTTGCCAGTGGGTAGCAAGCGCAGGTTTGCGGGCCAGGTGAGCCTCGCCGAACAGACCTGTTGTTATCTCTTCGTGACCCGTCCGGCGTATCGCGGGCGCGGCAGCATGATTTCCGGCGAATCGGGCGCGATTGTCACGAAGCGGTCGACATCGTCGCGATCATTTCGTAACCTTCCTGAGACCTAACGAAGTCTTGCCGGACCAAACAGGACCGGCATCGTCAGGAACCGCCTAATCGGGATCTCCGCGAGGAACCCGAACCGGGAACCCAAGTTTCCACTGGGGTGAATCCCGCCTGGGGTGCAGCACGCATGATCGCTGCGGACCACGCGGGTAGGGCTGATCTTCCCAGCCCGAACCCGTCAGCTAACTCGGTCGGCGGATGAATGGAAGAAATGGAGCACCCCTTAAGTGGCGTCACAGAGTTTCAAGCGTTCAGCGCAGTTGGCAGTAGCCGGCGCGCTCGCAGTCGGAGCATTTGCTGCAACCGCTGCACCTGCCTCGGCAGACCCCATCACCATCCCCGGCGTCGGCACCTTCGAGGTTCCGGGCGTTTCTATTCCTCAGTTGCCGGTCATCCCGGGCATCACCGACATCGCACCGGCCGCTCCGGCCGCTCCCATCTCCAGTGTTGGTGAGCAGGCAGTTCGCGCCGCAGAGAGCAAGCTGGGCTCCCCGTACGTGTACGGCGCATCGGGCCCGGACGCATTCGACTGCTCCGGTCTGGTCCAGTGGGCATACAAGCAGGCTGGTCTGAACCTGCCTCGCACGAGCTACGACCAGGCCGCAGCCGGCGTTGCCGTTTCACAGTCCGATCTTCAGGTCGGCGACGTGATCTCCTTCTACGGCGGATCGCACTCGGGCATCTACGCCGGCAACGGCAATGTCATCCACGCGTCGACCGCTGGTCAGCCCGTGAAGCTCGCACCGGTGTCCTCGATGCCGTACGACGGTGCTCGCCGTTACTGATTTCTGAACACGCTCGACGGCTGTCTCCGGTAGACGGTCGGAACGATCCGCCGCTGCAAGGCGGCGGAGCTCGGGGGAGCTCCGGATCTTCGAATGTGGGCCTCGAATCTTTGATTCGAGGCCCACATTTTCGTTTCGCGACAATTCGCCCGGTACTTCACCCCGACACGCCTACCGGCGAGTAGACACAAACGTATGCCGTTCCGTAACCTTATCGAGACATTGCGCGGCCGAGACAGGTACTGTGGATAGTTGACAGCCAGCTAACAGATCGTCGACCGGTCCCGGTCGACGTCGCTTCACCGAGACGGAGAGTTGCATTCCGTGGTTTCATCGAAAAACAACAGTCGAGTACGCGCCGCATTGACAGTGGGAGTGCTGGCGTTCGGACTCGTCGCAGGGCCTTCGATGCAGGCCGGTGCCGACCCCGTCATCACCAACCCCACCGAGGCGCTCGACAAGCTCGGTGAACTCTCCCGGGTATCCGAGCAGACCAACGAAGCGCTGCACAACGCACAGATCGACCTCGACGCGAAGCTGGCGGTCGCGAATGATGCGGACGCGCGTTCGGCAGCCGATCAGGGTCTTCTCGACGCGGCTTCGGCACGTGTCGCCGAGTTCGCTCCGGCGGTAAACCGTATTGCCACAGCGAATTACCAGGGTGCGCGGACCAATCGCCTCTTTGCGTTGATGGTGAGCGACTCGCCGCAGCAGTTGCTCGATCAGATGTCCGCGCTGGACGTGATTTCCAACGACGCGGCAGTGCAGGTCTCACAGTTCAACCAAGCCACTGCCGAAGCGCGTGCCGCCTCGGAAGCATCGAAGCGTTCGGCCGAAGAAGCGCGGACCGCCGCCGATCAAGCCCGCGCACTCAGTGACGATTTGCAGCGCAAGCAGAGTGAACTGCAGACGCAGATCGTCGACGTGACCAAAGCTTTCCAGAGCCTCACCGACGACGAGCGTAACCAACTGAGCGGTACGCCATTCCCGCCGGACGTCGATCTCAGCAAAATTCTAGCTAACTTGACGCCTGGTTCGGGTGCTGCTGCTCTGCAGGCAGGCCTCACGCGGATCGGTGACCCGTATGTCTGGGGCGCGACCGGCCCGAACGAGTTCGACTGCTCAGGTCTGGTCGTATGGGCCTACAAGCAAATCGGGAAGACTCTGCCGCGTTCGAGCCAGGCGCAGGCGCAGGGCGGCGTACCGGTGTCGAGGGACCAGTTGCAGCCCGGTGACGTCGTGACTTTCTACAGCGACAACTCGCATGTCGGTATCTACGCCGGCGACGGAAACATTCTGCATGCGTCGACGTTCGGCGTACCGGTGAAGGTTCAGTCGATGGCAGGCATGGAGTTCTCCACTGCGCGTCGTTACTGACGGCTTGCTGCGCCCGAGCGGCGTGTGGCCAGCCGCCGTGAAGCGTCGAGTCGAGTTCTCCTACACTCGGCACCGTGCCGACTGAACCGATGACGACGCCCGACGTCGGCGCAGATCGACCACGCCGTTGGGAGTATCCAGCCCTCGTGGCGCTCGGCGTTGCCGTGGTGCTCGTGCTCGGTTTGACGATCTTCCTGACGAACAGGTCCGATTCCGACGAAAATGTGGCCAGTGAGCAGGACGCCGAACGCACCGCGCAGGTACAAGCATTTCTCGATGCATGGGCTGCGGCGCAGATGTCCGACGATCCGTCGGGGCTGGCGAAGTTCGTCGACAGTGCTGCGGCACCCGGTGTGCTCGAAGCGGAAGTTCGACGAGCCACCGCTGCGGGAGCGCTCGACTTTGCCGACTGGGGATACGAGATTCCCAGCGGCGGCCTGACTCCGGCGCCGCGAACCGGTGCACCGGACGGAGACGTCGAGGTCTGGAATGCGCAGGTCCTGTTGCGATACGCCCTCGACGGCGTTGACGCATTGCCCACTCGCAAGGCAGTGTCCATGACGCTCGCGAAACGCGGCGATCAGTGGTCGGTTCTTGCGGACGGGTCGATCGTCGGACTGGACGGAGCCCGAACGGCGGGCGAATCCTGGAACGGCCCTTGGGACTTCGGGCCGCTGGCCGTCGCCGAAAATACCGCGGGCAATGCACTCGTGATCGGTCACCCGGGTCAGCAGGCGTTCGTCGACGCTTTGGCGGCCGATGTGGACTCAGCCATCGAGAACACGACGCAGTTGTGGGGGCCGTGGTGGTCCGAGCGCGCGGTGCTCATGGTGGCGGGGTCCGCGGAGGAGTTCACCGCACTGGTCGGCTCCCATCACGACGGCGCTTCGATTGCCGCAGTGTCGGTCGCGGATGCAACGGCGGACGGGTCTTCCGACGTGAGCGGCCAGCGGGTGGTCTTCTCACCTGCCGCGGCTTCGAGGCTGACCGACATCACCAGGCGAACGGTGTTGCGCCACGAGCTCATGCACATAGCCGCCCGATCGAAAACCCGTGACGGGTCGCCGATGTGGGTGTTGGAAGGGTTCGCCGAATACGCGGGAAATCGTGGATCCTCGCGGGCCTGGGGTGAGATCGCGCCGACTCTGGCAGCAGCGGTCCGCTCCGGCGATACTCCGACAGAGTTTCCGGACGACACACAGTTCGGCGGTGTCCCGGTCGTGAGTTCACTGGCGTACGAATCGGCGTGGTCTATCAACGCGTATATCGCTGATCGATTCGGCGAGGCGAAGCTGACCGACCTCTTTCGCGCCCTCGCCTCCGGAAAGATGACGGCCGAAGACCTCGACTCGCGGATCCGAGCGGTCCTCGGCGTCGGAACCGAGGAACTGCGAGTCGGCTGGGTCGACTGGACCAACAGCCATCTGGGCTGAGCAGTTCGCGGCTGGGTCAGTTGCAGCGGCGAGCTGAGCTTCGCAAGTCTCCAAGCACTGCGTGCCCTTGTCACGACTCGAAGCACAGCGTGCCCTACGGTGGACGGATGCGCCGGACCCTCTTGGTGACCAACGATTTTCCTCCTCGCCCCGGAGGTATCCAGTCTTATCTCCACACGTTTGCCGGGCACCTGCCTGCTGACAAGTTGGTGGTGTACGCACCGCGGTGGCGGGGCGACTCGCACAAGAAGTTCGATGCGGCACAGCCTTTCGAGGTCGTTCGGCACCCGACGACACTGATGCTGCCGTCGCCCTTTGTCGCTCGTCGGGCCGCGAAGCTGGTCAAGAAGCACGACTGTGAGTCGGTGTGGTTCGGTGCGGCAGCGCCCTTGGCGCTGTTGGCGCCGGTTGTTCGACGCGCCGGAGCGAGCCGAGTGATCGCGAGTACTCACGGCCACGAGGTCGGGTGGTCGATGATTCCCGGTGCGCGGCAGTCGTTGCGTGTGATCGGCGATCACACGGATGCGGTGACGTTTGTCAGCAAATACACCCGTGGACGGTTCTCGGCGGCTTTCGGCCCGCAAGCGGCGCTCGAGCACCTTCCGTCCGGAGTGGACACGTCGGTGTTCCACCCGGACTCGGTCGCCCGCGCAGAACTGCGCAAGCGATACGGGCTGGGGGAGCGGCCCACGATCCTGTGCCTGTCGCGGCTCGTGCCACGCAAGGGGCAGGACATGCTCATCAAGGCGCTGCCGACCATTCGCAAGAGCGTCGACGGGGCGGTACTGGTGATAGTCGGCGGTGGACCGTACGAGGACCACCTCCGTCAATTGACACGTAAGACCGGGATGGACGATCACGTCGTCTTCACCGGCACGGTGCCCGCCGCAGAGTTGGCGGCTCACCACACGATTGCCGACGTGTTTGCCATGCCGTGTCGCACGCGAGGCGCGGGATTGGATGTCGAAGGACTGGGAATCGTCTACCTCGAGGCCTCGGCGACCGGCGTTCCGGTCATCGTCGGCCGCAGCGGTGGCGCTCCGGAAACCGTGCAGCAGAACAAGACCGGGCTCGTGGTCGACGGCACCTCTGTTCGGGACGTCGCCGAATCCGTGATCGAGGTGCTGTCCGATCGTGATCGAGCGGCCGCGATGGGAGCAGCCGGCCGGGAGTGGGTTGCCGAAGACTGGAAGTGGGACACGCTCGCTTCGAAGCTGCGTAATCTGCTCGGCTGAGCCACCGGGACTCGAACGCAAACGGCCCGCACCGAATTCGGTGCGGGCCGTTCGTTGCTGCGAGAAGCTGCTTGCCGAAAACCTACTTGGCGTAGATCTTTTCGATGTCGGCGGCAAAGCTCTCGTGCACGACGTTGCGCTTGAGCTTCATCGTGGGCGTGAGTTCGCCTGTGTCCTCGGAGAAGTCGACCGGAAGAATGCGGAACTTCTTGATCGCCTCGGCGTGTGAGACGAGCTTGTTGGCCTCGTCGATGGCGTCCTGGATTTCACCGACCAGTTCGCCGTCCGAAACCAGGTCGGCAGCTGTGGTTCCCGCGGCCTTGTTGTTGCGCTCGTTCCAGGCGGGAAGTGCCTCGGCGTCGATGGTGATGAGAGCGCCGATGAAAGGCTTCTGGTCGCCGACCACGATGGCCTGGCTGATCAGGGGGTGTGCGCGAAGGGAATCTTCGAGCTGAGCGGGGGAGACGTTCTTGCCGCCTGCCGTGACGATGATTTCCTTCTTGCGACCGGTGATCGTGATGTAGCCGTCCTTGTCGACGGTGCCCAGGTCTCCGGTGTGGAACCAGCCGTTCTCGATCGACTCGGCGGTCGCCTTCTCGTTGCGCCAGTAGCCGGTGAAGACCACCGGTCCCGAGAGGAGGATTTCGCCGTCTTCGGCAATGCGAACGGAGTTGCCGGCCAACGGCTTTCCGACAGAGCCGACCTTCTGTGCGCCGATGGTGTTGACGGCGAACGCTGCGGTGGTCTCGGTCAGTCCGTAGCCCTCGTAGATCGTGACGCCGATACCGCGGAAGAAGTGGCCGAGTCGAGCGCCCAGGGGTGCACCACCGGAAATGGCCAGCTGGCACTGTCCACCGAGTGCAGCGCGCAGCTTCGAGTACACGAGCTTGTCGAAGAGGGCGTGCTTGGCCTTGAGAACGATGCCCGCGCCGCCCTTGTCCTGAGCCTCGCTCCACGCGACCGCGGTGTCTGCGGCCGCGTCGAAGATCTTGCCCTTGCCGTCACCGTGCGCCTTGGCGCGTGCGCTGTTGTAGACCTTCTCGAATACGCGCGGCACCGAGAGGATGAAGTCGGGCTTGAACTCGCCGAACGTCGGAACGAGGTTCGGGATGTCGCTCGTGTGTCCAAGCGCTGCACCGGCATCGAACGACGCGATGCTGACTGCGCGAGCGAGAACGTGCGCGAGCGGCAAGAACATCAGGGTGCGAACGCCGGGAGTCTTGAGCAGCGTCCCGAGGTTGGAGTCGAGGATGCCCTTCGACTCCGCAATGAGGTTGGAGTGCGTCAGCTGGCAGCCCTTGGGCCGGCCAGTGGTGCCCGAGGTGTAGATCAGGGTCGCGGGATCGGAGGCCTTCAGTGCAGCGACGCGGGCGTGGACGTCCTCGTCGGAGATGTCGGCGCCCAGTGCGGTCAATTCCTCGACGACACCCTTACCGGCTGCCGCGGCATCGATCTGGTAGACCGTGCGCAGCGCGGGTGCGGCTGCAGCGACGTCCTTCACGGTCGCGGCGTGAGTGTCGTTCTCGACGATGAGGTCGATTGCTTCTGAGTCCTCGAGAATCCAACGAACCTGCTCGGCTGCGGAGGTTTCGTAGATCGGAACCGTCACGCCACCGGCTGCCCAGATGGCGTAGTCGACGAGCGGCCATTCGAAACGCGTCGCCGACATGAGGCCGACGCGGTCGCCCTGCTTGACGCCGATCGCGATGAGGCCCTTGGCGACTGCAGTCACCTGGGCGGCGAAATCGCCTGCAGTGACATCGACCCATGCATTTCCGACTTTGCGCTTGTAGACAACCGCCGCCGGCTTCGTCTTCGCGAAGGCGAAGACCGAGTCGACCGCGGAGGCATCCTCGGGAATGGTGAACGTCTGGGGTGCGCTGAACTCAGGCACGAAATACCTCCGACACTGCGAAATACTGACGAGTAGGGTTTTCGTCTCCTACTGTAGTCGCATGTCCGACGCAGTTGTGGCCAGGCTTACAGTCTGTCCGGTATGTAGTGGTGCGACACCCCCCGACGCTTCGCCGACGCGATATGTGAAGCTACTTCGGTGAGCAGCATTCAGGTCGCAGACCAGACTTTCATCGCCGCCCCGCCCGAGCGGGTCGCCGAACTGTTGTCCTCGCGCGCGCGGTGGCGTCGCTGGTTCAGTGATCTTGCGCTCGAAGTCCGGGAAGATCGCGGTCCCGCAGGATTCCGTTGGGGAGTGTCCGGTCAGCTGGTCGGCACCATGGAGGTGTGGCTCGAACCGGTCATGGACGGGACGATCGCGCACTACTTCCTGCACTGTGAACCGGTCGGCGTATCACCGTCGGATCTGGCGAACCTCGACCTCGCCGGGATGAACCGAAAGCGTCGGGTCGACGGCAAGGTCATGTCCTTCCAGCTCAAGCGCGAACTCGAAGCAGGACGTGCCGCCGGGGTAGCACCGGACTGATAATCGAAGCAGTGCTCGTTGTGCAGGTTCTGGACTTTTGACGAAGGAAGGTAGCGCAGTCGTATGGCCGAGAAGACCAAGGGGTTGATCAGCATCGACGCCCCTGCCGACGCCGTGATGGACGTCATCGCCGATTTCGCGCAGTACCCCGAATGGGTGGCCGCGGCGAAGTCCGTCGAGGTGACGGCGCCGGGGCAGGGCGGCCGCGCGGACCGAGTGCGTTTTGTCCTCGACGCGGGGATGGTGAAGGACACCTACGAACTGCAGTATTCGTGGGCGCCTGACGGGATGGCAGTGAGCTGGGAGCTGATCTCGGGTGAGATCCAGAAGTCCCAATTCGGTTCGTACACACTCGAGCCCGGCCCGAACGGCACCACCTCTGTCACCTACGAGTTGACGGTCGACCTGACGATTCCGATGATCGGTCTCTTCAAGCGCAAGGCCGAGAAGATCATTACCGACACAGCTCTGAAAGAACTGAAGAAGCGAGTCGAGGGCTGAGTGCCGGAGCAACGATCTCGCGTCCAACTGTTCGTCGGTAAAGGCGGAGCAGGCACGACGACGCTTGCCTCGGCGACGGCTGTGTCGGCTGCGTCCGACGGGGCACGAGTGCTTTTGGTGTCGATCGATCAGGCAGGTTCTCTCGCGGATGTCGTGGGCGTGCCGGCGCTGCGAACGACTACACCTCTCGCCGAGCGCCTCGACGTCCGGCAACTCGACACTTCCGAGCTCCTCGAGGAAAAGTTCCGAGGACTGTCGGGATTGATCGATGCTGCAGGAAATTTCGGAGCGGGAGATCACGAACACGGTTCGTCGTTCGAGGGGTTGGAACCGGAAGAGTTGACGGGGTCCCTGGGGATCCAAGACATACTCGGACTCTCCGAGATCGTCGATATCTCGAGCAGCGGTGACTACGACCTCGTGATCGTGGACTGTCCGGCCGCAGCCGAAGCACTGCGGATCCTCGGGTCGCCGTCGATGGTGTCGGAGTATCTCGAGCGATTGTGGCCGCGGCACAGGCGGATGGTCGCCGTGACGGGCTCGGACATGCGAGCGTTGCTACTCGTGTCCGTCATCGAACGCGTGCTCGCGTCGGTGGATCGAATCGCCGTTCACCTCTCGGATCGGGAGAACACCAGCGTGCGCGTTGTGACGTCGGCCGATGGCGTGTCGGCCGCGGCGACTCGCCGGACGCTGTCCGGTCTGGCTCTGGCGGGGTTGCGAGTCGAGGGGATTGTGGTCAACAACCTTGTCCCGCAGTTCAACTCGTCGGCCGGGAAGGGGGTCGACGATTCGCCGGCGGCACAATGGCTCGCTTCGATCAGGGCGTCGCAGGCACACGTCGTCGACGAATTGCGTGGATCGACTGATGGAATGTCCGTCACAACGGTCGAGCGCGCCTGCGCCGAACCGGTAGGGTTGGCGGCTCTGGGCGAGATCGCGGCCACGTTCGAGGGTGGAACGGGCACGGATTCGGACACGGTCGACACAATCGACGCTGTCGACACCGCGGACAACATCGTGGTGTCGTTGGAGTCGGGGGCCGGAGTCGATTCGGTGTACGTGATGCGGATGTACCTTCCGCTCGTGGATCCGTCGTCGTTGTCGTTGGGCCGGGTGGAGGACGATGTGCTGGTGGGAGCAGACGGCGTACGACGCAGAGTTCGTTTGGCGTCGGTGCTGCGTCGTTGTGTCGTGAACGGGGCGGAGTTGGACGGCAGTTACCTGATCATCCGGTTCAGCCCGGATCCCGCGGTGTGGCCAGTATGAGCGAAGAGCACGAGCGCCTCGTCGCGGAATTTCGCGCGCTGGCGGATACCGTTCTGACGCGCCTGGAACCGGTCTTGCAAAAGGCTGCAGCAGCGACGGCCGACGTTGCGGGTGACTCGGCGTCAGCGGACACGCAGCCGGTGTTCACTGGCTGCAGCTGGTGCCCGGTGTGCGCTCTCGCTGCACTGGTTCGCGGTGAGCACCACGAACTACTGGCGTTTCTCGCGGGTCACGCAGCGGCGTTCCTCGCATTGCTTCGCGAGATTCTCGACGAGTTTCTCGGGGGGCCGTCCGGCCCGGATCGCGGACCGGACAGCGGAGCGACGACGCCAGGTGCCGAGCGAACTCGAACGGCGGCATTTGTCCCGATCAACGTGACGGTCAAGGACTGACTTAGTACCCCGGGTAGAGCTGACGGCCCGAGATGAGCACAATCGACACAATGGTCACCGACGCACGAGGCACCGATACAGGGTGCGCACTCCAGCGGGCGCCGCTCGCGCGGGAATTGGCGCGATGAGCGCGCGCCGCTTGAAAGCGGTCTCCGACTCCACCATGGACGACATCTTGACGGTCGGCATCGACGTCGGCGGAACGAGCATCAGGGCCTCCGTCGTGGACGTCGACGGACAAGTGCTCGAGATGATTCAAGCCCCGACCCCGCAGTCCGCACGCGCTCTCGAAGACGGCCTCGATCGCGTCGTACGCGAACTGGTCACCCGGCACGAGGTATCTGCCGTGGGGTTGGCGGTCGCAGGTTTCATCACCTCCGATCGAAGCTCGGTTCGGTTCGCGCCGCACTTGCCCTGGGTGGACGCGCCGGTGGGCAGTGACTTGAGTAAGCGGCTCGGATTGCCGGTCGTTCTCGAGCACGACGCCAATGCAGCGGCGTTCGCGGAGCACCGATTCGGCGCGGCCGCAGGTGGCCGCAATGTCGTGATGGTGGCAATCGGGACCGGAATCGGCGGTGCGCTGCTGATCAACGGTGAGCTGTACCGGGGCAGTCACGGCGTCGCCCCCGAACTCGGCCACATCCAGGTCGTGCCAGGCGGGCGTCAGTGTGCGTGTGGCAAGCGTGGGTGTTGGGAGCGCTATTGCAGCGGAACGGCGCTCGTGGACACGGCAATCGAACTGCTGGCCGCCGACCCGGCTGCGTCGACGGTTCTAGCGCGCGAAGTAGCGGTGGATCCGGGTTCCCTCACCGGTCGCCGGATCGCCAACGCCGCGCAGGACGGTGACCCACTCGCTCTGGCAACCATTGCCGAGTTCACCCGTTGGCTGGCCGTCGGATTGGCGATGGTCGGGGACGTCTACGATCCCGATCTGGTCGTGATCGCAGGCGGCGTCGCGAGTTCTGCCCCACTGTTTCTCGACGACGCCCGTGAGCAGTACGCGACATTGTTGACCGGCGCGAAGCACCGCCCACTGGCACGAATCCGTTCGGCTCAACTCGGCGAAGCTGCGGGCATGGTGGGCGCCGCCGCATTGGCGCGTTCGGTAGTGCCTCAGGATCTCGGTGGGGTCGACGGCGCTGGAACCACGTCTGCCGGACTGTGATCGGGTCGATCCTCCAGGGGCGTGTGTAGCGGGGGTTACCGGTCGGCAGTAAGGTCGTACTCAGCGAAATTCAGCTGTGAATGGGAGGGACGCCGTGTGGTATTGGCTCTTCAAGTATGTGTTGCTGGGGCCGATTCTCTGGCTGCTCGGGCGTCCGACGGTCAAAGGTCACGAGAACATTCCGACTGACGGAGCGGCCATTCTGGCCAGCAATCACCAGGCGGTTCTGGACTCGTTCTACCTTCCGCTTCGCGTCAACCGCCGCATCACCTTCCTTGCCAAGAGCGAGTACTTCACCGGTTCCGGCCTGAAGGGCGCTTTCCAGAAGTGGTTCTTCACCGCGGTCGGACAGGTCCCCATCGACCGAACCGGCGCGGATGCGGCGCAGGATGCGCTCAACGCCGGTCTCAAGGTTCTCGGTTCGGGCAGTCTGCTGGGTATCTACCCCGAAGGAACGCGTTCGCCTGACGGTCGCCTCTACAAGGGCAAGACCGGAATGGCGCGCCTCGCGCTCGAATCGGGCGTCAAGGTGATCCCGGTTGCGATGGTCGGCACCGACAAGATGAATCCGATCGGCTCACGGATGTGGCGCCCAGCCAAGGTCACCGTGATCGTCGGCGAACCCATCGATTTCTCCCGCTTCGAAGGCATGGGCGGAAACCGCTTCGTCGAGCGGGCTGTGACCGACGAAGTGATGTACAAGCTGATGAAACTCTCCGGCCAGGAGTACGTGGACATCTACGCGGCGAGCCTCAAGAACCAGGCGCCCACGAAACCCGAAGCTGCCGTCGATGTTCCGGCGGAAGGCGGCGAGTTGGTTGTCGATCTCGTGGCCTCGGCCGAGTCGAAGGAGTCCGCGAAGACCGACAAGGATTCGCTCCCGGACGCACAGGCCAGCTAGAGATTTCCCACACCTGCCGCACGCGCATTGGCTCCAGAGCCTGCGCGTGCGGCATAGTTTTCGGACGTGCGCTACTTCTACGACTGTGAATTCATCGAAGACGGTCGAACCATCGATCTCGTGTCCATCGGCGTTGTCTGCGAGGACGGCCGAGAGTATTACGCGGTCTCGACGGAGTTCGATGCCGCCCGTGCCGGTAGTTGGGTGCGCAAGAACGTGCTGCCGAAGTTGCCGCAGCCTTCGTCGCCGCTGTGGAAATCACGCGAGAAGATCCGCGACGATCTTCTGAAATTCTTCGTTCCGCGGCCGATGGTCGTTCCGGAGCTCTGGGCGTGGGTAGCCGCATACGACCACGTCGCGCTGTGCCAGTTGTGGGGCGATATGACCGAACTACCGCAGTCGATGCCGCGGTACACCCGCGAACTCCGACAGTTCTGGGAAGACAACGGCAGTCCTGCCCTCCCGTCAGCGCCCGCCGACGCACATGACGCACTTGCCGACGCCAGGCACAACCTCGTGAAGTTCGACGCGATTTCGGCAGCACGTTCACTTCGCTGACTCAGGTTTCGGTGCGCGAGAAGTGTCCCGATTGGGCTGCGATCGAGAGCCTGTGTGACGCGCCGACGGGCGAGCGAATATCCTGTAGAGGTGAACTGGACTGTCGACGTGCCGATCGACCGCTTGCCCGAACTCCCGCCGCTGCCTGCCGGACTGCGTAAGCAGCTCGACGAGGCGCTCGCGAAGCCCGCTGCTCAGCAGCCCTCGTGGCCCGCTGACCAGGCGGCCGCCATGCGGACTGTGCTCGAGAGCGTGCCTCCCATCACGGTGGCCAGCGAGGTCGAGGCGCTGCAAGAGCGTCTCGCGCAGGTCGCGCGTGGTGAAGCATTCCTGCTCCAAGGCGGTGACTGCGCCGAGACATTTGCGGACAACACCGAGCCGCACATCAAGGGAAACATTCGCACGTTGCTGCAGATGGCCGTCGTGCTCACCTACGGTTCCTCGATGCCTGTCGTCAAGGTTGCTCGCATCGCCGGCCAGTACGCCAAGCCGCGTTCTGCCGACATCGACTCGCTGGGGCTCAAGTCGTACCGCGGCGACATGATCAATTCGCTCGTCGCCGACGAGGCAGTCCGTGCGCACGATCCTTCGCGTCTGGTGCGCGCATACGCCAACGCCAGCGCCGCGATGAACCTGGTTCGCGCGCTCACCGGCGCCGGCATGGCCGATTTGCACAAGGTGCACGACTGGAACCGCGAGTTCGTCGCAGCTTCGCCCGCGGGCGCACGCTACGAGCAACTCGCCGCCGAGATCGACCGCGGCCTGCAGTTCATGAACGCGTGTGGCGTCACCGATCCGAGCCTGCACCAGGCACAGATCTTTGCCAGCCACGAGGCCCTGGTTCTGGACTACGAGCGCGCGATGCTGCGTCTCGACAACGACAGCGACCACCCCAAGCTCTACGACCTCTCGGCCCACTTCCTCTGGATCGGTGACCGCACCCGTCAGCTCGACGGCGCGCACATCGCCTTCGCCGAGTTGGTCTCCAACCCGATCGGCCTCAAGATCGGTCCGAGCACCACGCCGGAAATGGCGGTGGAATACGTCGAGCGTCTCGACCCCACCAACAAGCCGGGTCGACTGACTCTGATCTCGCGCATGGGCAACGGCAAGGTCCGCGACCTGCTGCCGGCGATCATCGAGAAGGTCCAGGCCACCGGCCACCAGGTCATCTGGCAGTGCGATCCGATGCACGGCAACACCCACGAAGCCTCCACCGGGTACAAGACGCGCCACTTCGATCGCATCGTCGACGAGGTTCAGGGCTTCTTCGAGGTCCACAACGGCCTCGGCACGCATCCGGGTGGTATCCATGTCGAGCTGACCGGTGAGAACGTCACCGAGTGCCTCGGCGGCGCGCAGGACATCTCCGATCTCGATCTCGGTGGTCGCTACGAGACGGCCTGCGACCCCCGATTGAACACCCAACAGTCGTTGGAGCTCGCGTTCCTCGTGGCCGAGATGCTGCGAGGCTGAAACCCTGCTTCGCCGAAGCTGATTCGCACTGGCACTGATTTTCGGCAAACGCCCTCACCCGCGCGCGCAGGTGGGGGCGTTCGCTATTTCGTGAATCGTGTGACGAATCGGCGCTGCCAGGGCATTTCGACGGCGCGAGGTGAGTAGCGTGCGCGAACGTACGCGGTGGCGTCCTTACTCGGCACTCCGTCCATAATGGCAAGAGCGGCCAAAGCTGTTCCGGTGCGGCCGAATCCGCCACCGCACGCGATCTCGACTCTTTCGGTTTCCGAACGCACCCACACTTCGTGCAAGGCGCTGCGCAGCGCGTCGGGATCGCTCGGCAACCAGAAATCTCGCCAGCGGACCCACACCGAATCCCACTCGGTGGCGGGAGGTTCTTTACCGGTCAGGTAGACACCGAAGGTGGGGAGAGGTCCGGAAGGAAGTGGATTTCGGAGTCCTCGAGCCCGAATCGATCTCCCCGACGGCAAGTCGAGTATCCCTATGCTCTCCGGTTCCCACGTGGCCATGAATTCAGACTAGGCCGAAGCGGACTGTCAGGGAATTGCGACGACGCTGATGTCGGTGCCCTTGGCAACGAGGTCGTTCTTGACGCTCTGGCTGATGATGACCGAGCTGTCGTTCTGGGTGAGCTGACGCACGGTGATCTCGAGGCCGAGGCGGCCGAGTTCTTCGCGTGCTGAGGAGACGGAGCGGCCGATCAGCGAGGGAACCTTGACGGAGTCGGAGATGAGGAGAACAACGGAGGTGCCGGCGTTGACGGAGGACCCGACTGCGGGATCTGTGCCGATCACGCTACCGCCCTCGACGGCGTCGTCGAACGTTGTTCTGGTGGTGCTGACGGAGATACCTACCTTGTCGAGGGCGGCGCGTGCAGCGTTCTCGGACATGCCCTTCACATCGGGAATGTCAACGGGCGGTGATCCTTTGGACGTGATGACCTTGACCGAGGAGCCCACGGCAACCTCGGTTCCCGGCGCCGGGTCGAGGGCCGCCACGCCGCCGATCGGGATCTTGGAGCTGAATGTGTCCCCGCCGTCGACCGCGACGAGAGTACGGTCGGCGAGTTGTGCGCCCAGGGCCGAGACGTCGCCGCCGGCCGGAATGGGCGGGACAGTCGGACGCCCGAGCGAAGTCAGCAGCGCGACGGTCGAGCCTTTGGTAACCCTGGAGCCGGAGGCCGGGTCTGTCCCGATCACCGTGTCGATGGGTTGGGCGTCGGAGTACTGACCCTGGACGTCGGGGGAGAGCCCGGCGTCCTGCAGAGCGGTGACCGCAGTGTCCTTGGTCAGCCCGTCGATCGAGGGAACAGCTGTATAGCGGCCCGAGCCCATCCACCATCCGCCGAAGCCCAACGCAAGCGCGAGGACCGCGATGACGAGCAGCCAGATCAGGGTGGCTCGTCGAGACTTGCGTCGTGCTTCGACAAAATGAGCGTGCGGATCGTCAGGTCCCAGTTGGTCGTCGCCGAAATCGGAACCGTCGTCGAAATCCGAGTCGCCGTCGACCGTCGCCGGACGAGCAGTTTGTGCGGTGACCGCGCGAGTGTGCTGAATGCCACCGGGGGGAGGAGAGCCCGTGCCGAGCGCCGTGGTGGCTGCCGCAGCCGGGGCCACGCCGGACGCCAATACCGTCGTGGCACCAGGGTTCGGGCGCGCAGCAGAGTTCGGGTGTACATCCGTCGGGGGCGCAGGCGCCGGTTGTGGCCGAGCCGGGGCAACCTGCGCGCTCTGGTGCTGGGCGCTTCGACGCGGAGCCGGAACGCGGTATGACGGAAGTTCCAGTTGTTCGCTCACACTGCGAAGTGCAGCTGCCATCTCACCAGCGTCGGCGAAACGATGTGCCGGCTCGCGGTGAGTGGCTTCGGCAACCAGGCGATCGAACTGCGCCGGTACACCGGGGATGCGTGAACCGGGGCGCGGGACATCGTCGTGGATGCGTTGGTAGGCGATGGAGAGTGACGTATCACCGGTGAACGGTGTTGTACCGGTGAGAAGTTCGAACATCAACACGCCGGTCGAATAGACGTCGCTTCGAGTGTCGGCAATTCCTGACGTCACCTGTTCCGGCGACAGATAGGCTGCGGTGCCGAGGATCACGCTGTTGGAGGTGGTGGTTGCTGCCGCGGCTGCACGCACCAATCCGAAGTCGGCGATCTTCACTTCGCCGGTGTCCGAGATCAAGATGTTCTCGGGTTTCACGTCACGGTGAACCAGTCCCGCTCGATGCGCCACCGCCAACGCGTCCAGGACAGGTGCCACGACTGCAGCGACGGCGTGAGGCGGCATCGGTCCGCGCTCACGAAGGAGTTCGCGCAAAGTTCCACCGTCGACGAGTTCCATCACGAGGAACACGTGATTGCGATCGCTGCCCTGGTCGTAGACGGCCACAAGGGACGGATGCTTGAGTCTGGCCACGGCCCGGGCCTCGAACTCGAAACGAGTCAGGAACGCTGGATCGCCGGCAAATTGCGGGTCCATCACCTTGATAGCGACAGGTCGATCCAACCGTGTATCGAGGCCTCGATACACGGTCGACATACCGCCACGCGCGATCGGTGCGTCCACTCGATAGCGGCGCTCGAGCATTTCGCCGATCAACCCTCGACCTCCGTAATGACTATTCCTCCGTGCTTGCGATCTGTGTGGTTGTGCTCTGTGTGGTTGTGCTCTGGGCGGTAGCTGTCAGCATGTAAGTGTGGCCCCCGCCGTACGGGCGCCGATTCGCGGTCACCACGAAATCCCGGTTCACGAAATCCCGGTTCGCGAAATCTCGGTTACGGATACGCCGCATCCCGTCCATCGTAGCCAGCGATACCGACGCGGAAGTCTCGAGAACGTCACAGAGCGCTGTGACCCAAGCGGAGCGGCGGTTTCGAGCACTGCACCGGGCGGTACACAGCGGGCTCGCCGGACCGGATAAACTTCTCGCGGTGAGCGCGATTCCTTATTGTGATGATGTCCTGGATTCTTCGGTTTCCCTGTTCCAGCTGGTGGATGTGGCGAAGAACGTCGGGTTGCCGGTGAGCAAGGTTCACCAGTTGCTTCGCGATCACAAGATCATCGCAGTCAAGCGGCATGGCGTTCTCGGTGTCCCCGAAGTGTTCTTCGGCGAGGACGGCCAGATCGTCAAGTGGTTGCCCGGTCTGCTGGCGGTGCTGCACGACGGCGGCTACACCGATATCGAAATCCTCCGCTGGTTGTTCCTGGCCGACGATTCCCTGCCGGGGCGCCCGGTGGACGCACTGCATGGGGATCTCGCGCGTGAGGTCATCCGCCGCGCACAGGCCATGGCTTTCTGAGATGCCGGCCTTCTGACAACTCACCTCATGCGGTTTTTCGCCGCGTAGGTTGCCGACCGGACCAGACCCGGCGCAGCGACTCGAAGTCGCGTGCGTCCGGGAACGGACACTCGTCGATGCAGTATCCGGAAGTCGGCGCGCTCGACCTGGTCGAGAATTGCTCCGTACAACACGAAAGCCGTGCGGATCGACGGCTGGACCCGCCGATCGAGCATCGGGATGCCGGATTCGGCGGACCGATACCGCCCCCGCGTCACGGCAATGAAGTGTGCCAGCGCGCGCTTGACCCGAACGTCCACCGTTCCGGTTCTGCGCCCGTGCTCGAGCATCTCGATGTCGACCCCGAATGCGGCGAACTCGCCCGCCGGGAGATACAGACGTCCCCGGTCGAGGTCTTCACCGACGTCGCGGATGAAGTTGGTCAGCTGAAACGCCTCACCGAGATTCGACGCGGGCACTACAGCTTCCTGCTGCGGAACGCTCACTCCGAGAATCGGGAGCATCTGCAAACCGATGACGACGGCGGAGCCGTACATGTACTCGGCAAGCTCGTCCATCGTGTTGTAGACGGGTCGAAACTTCGCGGTGTCGGGGGCGTCCATCCGCATGGACTCGAAGAAGGCGTCGAAGTATGCACGCGGAATGTCGAACGTCTTCACAGCATCGGCGAAGGCAGGGAGTACGCGTGTCAGGTCGAGGGGAACCGTCGACGGGAAGCCACCTGTCGCAGTGGGGTTGTCGAGTGCGGTGACGGCTGCACGTTCGACGTCGGCAAGCACCGTGCCTCGTTCATGCGGACCCGAGGGTTCGTCCACGACGTCGTCGACGACGCGAGCAAATGCGTAGAGAGCGTGAACTGCGCGGCGTCGAGGCTCGGGCAGCAACCGAGTGGCCAGAAAGTACGTTCGGCCGTGTTCCCTCGTCACGTCCTCGCAGAATTCATAGGACGCAGACAATGCGTTCATGACACGCGGATCACGCAGATTCTGACGTCGAGGGCGCCGAGGCGGCTGACGTCATTTCGATCGGCTTCTCGTGTTTGCGTCCACGAAGTCTGAGTGGGTCTTCCGTCTGCAAGGACATAGCCGCGATCACGGCAGCGACGATGGCCAGAGCCACATGCGGGAAGGTGTAGAGGCCGATCGATCCGTCAGGCTGGAACACCAGCATCAGCCAGGTGGACAGCCCTGTCAGTACTGCGAGAGTCGTCGGCGACATTGCGAAACCGGCCGCTACTGCCAGCGGCCAGGAGTAGTACCAGGGGAGTGCTGCGGGGGATAGAACGACGATGGCGACCATTACGATCACGATGCCCATGACGGCGTCGCGCTCGGTCTTGCGGTAGCGCCACCACACGACGGCGATGATCGCGATCAACACAACCGCCGAGATGGTCCGGGAGACTTCGAGGATGTCGTTGAAATGGTCACCGGCGAACCAGGAGGTGGCCATGGTTCCGATGTGCGCCACGATCGTGGGCAGCGAGAGCCAGTTGATGATCTTTGCCGAACCCGAGAGTGCGGTCGTCCAGCCGAGGCCGACTCCGGCGATCAGTGAGGTGGATCCGAGTACCGCCACGAATACCGCGAAACCTGCACCGGCCGTTTTGACGAACGATCGGATCGGTGACGCCGGTTCTCGCCCGGCCGCGGCCGCGTCCTCCCGCTCGTGGATCATCCAGATCCAGACGATGAAGGGAAGTGCGACGCCCGCGGTTGCCTTGATCGCGACGGCGAGTGCGATCAGCCCAATTCCGAACAGGTGCTTGCGTTCGAGAGCGAGCGCAATGCCCGCGGCCATGAGGCCGACCATGAGCATCTCGTTGTGAACGCCGCCGATCAGGTGGATCAGGACGAGGGGATTGAGTACTGCGAGCCACAGGGCGATCGAGGTGTTTCCGCCGAGCTTCGTCGCGAGATGGGGAACGGCCCACATCATCAGGGCGAGTCCGGGCAGCATCGTGATCCGCAACAGCATCGTGCCGGCGATGACGTTCTCGCCGGTCAGCCGAACGATGGCGTCGGCAAGGAGAAGGTGAACCGGGCCGTACGGGGTAGTTGTCGTCGTCCACACGTTGGAGACGTTGTCGAGCAGGATTCCCGGATTGACGACGGGGCCGACGGCATACGGGTCGAAGCCGTTGCGTAACAAGGCGCCCTGTGCCAGGTAGGAGTAGGCGTCACGGCTGAACATGGGCACCGCGAACAGCAGCGGAAACGTCCAGACCGGGACGACGTAGCGCAGGCCGCGCAACGAGACGTCACCGCGCAGAGTCGAGCGGCCCAGTCGAACCCAGGCAGCGATCATGCACAGGACACCGATCCAGACGATGGCCGCCGACAGAATCGATCCGTGTCCGAAACGGAGCCAGGACAGATGCATCGACTCGAGCAGCGGATCTTGGCGCCGGACGCTACCGGCACCGAATCCGCCGAACGTGATCATGACTGCGCCGAAGAAACCGAGCAGTGCACTGTGACCTTCGGGAGTCCGAAGGAAATTGGCGGCCCTTAGGTGCCACGGTCTTTCAGTGGCTGCGGCAGAGGACGTCATCGGTGCAGGTTCCTCCCCCGAGGAGATCGGTGTCGATCGGCGCATGCAGCGCCCGAGTCGGTGAATCGTGGATGAATGGTCGGTTACGAGGGGCTAGTTTAGTTGCTCGCACGAGTGCCCACCGCGCTGGCTCGCTCGCGTGTACCGGTAATACGTTCGGCGGCGAGCCGGCCGGACAGCAGAACGGTCGGTACTCCCACCCCCGGAACGGTTCCCGATCCGGCGAGAACGACGTTGTCGAAGCCGCGGGCGAGGTTCTTGCGTCGGAACGGCCCCGTCTGGGTGAAGGTGTGTGCCGCCGCGAACGGGCTACCCGCGGCCATGCCCTTCTCGAGCCAGGTCTGCGGGGTGTCGACGTGATCGATATCGAACCCCTCGACCAGTCCCGTATAGCCACGTTCTTGCAGCGTGAGGATGATTTCACGCACGTAGGCCGGGCCGAGAACTGCCCAGTCGAGCGGCGCACTGTCCAGATTCGGGCACGGCGCGAGGACTGACAGCGGTTCACGGATCCGGCCGTCTCGCGAGAAGGCCAGGCTCGGGTCGGTCTGCGCCGGTCGGGTGACGAGCAGTGACGGATCACTCATCAATTGCCCGCGGCCGCGGCGTGCCGTGATCTCGGCGAAGGTGCGCTTCCACGCCTCGCCGAAGTCGATCATGTGGTGTCGCTGCGCGGGCCATCCGTCGGCGACGGCTGAAGAAACAGTGCCGTGAATCACGACCGCGGACGGCGATGCCCGCACCGGTCGCGGGCGCAATCGCGTATGCGGGCGCAAGAGGGAGTCCGTGACGGCCATGTCGGGGGTGAGGACTGCGACATCACAGTCGTAGCTCTCACCGTCGCGTGTGTGTACGGCACGCACGCGACGGTCGCTCGCCTCGAGTCGTTCGACCGTGCGGCCGAGATGCAGAATTCCGCCGGCCTCGGTGAAAGCGTCGGCCATCGACTCGGCGATCGTGCGCATCCCGCCCTCGGGAAAGTAGACGCCCAGTGAGGTGTCCATGTGAGCGATCGCCCCGTACACCGCGAGGGCTCGAGACGGAGCAACTCCCGCATACAGCGCTTGGAAAGTGAAGATCCGCCGGAGGCGAGGGTCGCGGATCTTGCGATCCACCTGCCCGCCCAGTTTCCCGAATCCTCCCAGTGCGACGAGTCGGCTCAGATCCTTGACTGCTTCACGCGAATTGACCAGTCCGAGGGGAGAATCGAAGTCGGCGTCCATGAAGCGGTCGAATTCCGCGTCGAAGATGCGGTTCAGCCATCGCCGCAACGCACGGTATCGCTGCGCTTCTTCCGGCCCGCAGACACGAGAGACTTCGGCAGCCATGTCTTCGGGGTCGGCGTGAACATCGAGAGCGGTGCCGTCTGCGAATCGCGCGTGGTACGTCGGATCGAGCTTGTGCACAACGAATTTGGGGTTTGTCGAGTCGGGGTCGGCGCCGACGGCCGCAAGAGCGTCTTCGACGAGTTCGGGCATCGTGAGCACCGTTGCGCCGTTGTCGATGCTGTAGTCACTGCCCTGGTAGACACCGACTCGCCCGCCGACCGAGCCGTTGCTCTCGAGGATCGTGACGTCGCGGCCGGCGCCACGCAGATACAACCCCGCAGACAGTCCGGCAAGTCCCGCGCCGACGATCACGACTCGATCGGTCGGCGAGCTGACGGTTCGAGTGCGGTGCACGTCTGCCACGGTCAGTAGCTTCGCTTCGTGGCCGCGATCGCCATATCGGTCAGGCGAGCCTTGGACTCGGCCGTTGCCGTGCTCGAGTCGAGGGCGTTCGCAGCTGCCTCGACGAGGGTGTCGATCTGCGTTTCGACGTCGGTGACGGCGCCAAGATCGGTGATCACCTGACGCAGAGTGTCGACTTCGTTGTCGGTCAACTGGGTGCCGATTCCGTTGCGGAGCAGTTCTGCTGCCGCCGGATCTGCGGCGTCGGCGCGGGCAAGCGCCATCGCGAACAGGACAGTCCGCTTGCCGGCGATGAGATCGTCGCCCGACGGTTTGCCCGTGACGGACGGATCTCCGAAGACACCGAGCAGGTCGTCGCGAAGTTGGAAGGCAATCCCGATGTCGGTGCCGAACGTCCGGTAGGCATCGATCAACTCGGCGTCTGCACCGAACAGTGCGGCGCCGAGGTGCAGGGGGCGTTCGATCGTGTACGCGGCGGTTTTGTAACGGTTGACCCGCATGGCTGCCTCGACGGTCTCGTCTCCGCGGGCTTCGTTGCTGATGTCGAGGAATTGGCCACCGAGCACCTCGGTGCGCATTGCCGACCAGACCGGGCTCACTCGTGCGGCCGCGTCGGGGCTGATCCCGGATTCTCGGATCATGTCGTCAGCCCAGGCCAAGGCCAGGTCGCCGAGAAGAATGGCGACGGCCTCGCCGAAGTGCGCGGAGTCGCCGCTCCACTCCTCGCCTCGGTGCTGGTCCTCGAATTCGACGTGAACGGTCGGGAAGCCGCGCCTGGTCGTTGATGCGTCGATGATGTCGTCGTGGACGAGCGCGCAGGCCTGCACCAGTTCGAGGGCCGCGCATGCACGAATCACCGCCTCCGCGTCGCTCCCGTTCGGGTCGCCTCCGGCGCCGAGCCATCCCGTCCAGGCGAACGAGGGCCGGACGCGCTTTCCTCCGCGCAGGACGAAGGCTTCGAGGGTGCTGACGGCTTTCTCGTATCCACCGCCGATGTTCGAGACGAGTTCGCGGCGTGAATCGAAGAAGTCGCGGAGCGCTCCTTCGAACATGCCTGGCAGTTCGAGTGAGGTCGGATGCGGTGCGGTGTTGGTCGAACTCTGTCCAACGCGCGCGGTTCCTGCGGACAGGGTGGCCTCCAAGATCGGTATGTTCTCGCGCCGGAGGGTTACACGGAAGCGAGCTTGAGGCCCAGCTTAGTGGGGGTTGGAATCAACGGGGGTTCGGGCCGTGAACTGCGTGATCCTGACATTCGGGATACGCGGTCCTGGGCGATGAGCTTGTTTGCGGCTGGAAAACATATGCTTGACCGGTGACATTCGATCCAGTCAGGGGCCGCTCCAGCGAGGGGTGGGCCACCCGAACACCGTCGATCGTCGATCGGATCGCTTCCTCGACAGGTAGCCGTATTCCGTTCTCGGTCGAGTTTTCGCCGCCGCGCGACGCTGACGCCGAAGCGCGCCTGTGGCGTGCGGTGCGTACCTTCGAGCGGCTCGGACCGGCGTTCGTCTCGATGACTTACGGCGCAGGTGGCTCGACGCGCGATCGTACGGTGCGCGTCACCGGCGAACTGGCCGAGGAGACGACCCTGCTGCCGGTTGCTCACCTGACTGCCGTCTCGCACAGCACCGAAGAACTTCGCGCCATGGTCGGTGCATACGCCGACCGTGGCATCAGCAACATCCTCGTGTTGCGCGGCGATCCGCCCGGCGATCCGCTCGGCGAGTGGAAGAAGCATCCCGAAGGCGTCGAGTACGCCGAGGAACTCGTGCGGATGGTCCGTGACCTGGGCGACTTCCACGTCGGCGTCGCGTCGTTCCCCGAGGGGCATTACCGCGCTCCGGACTTGGCGTACGACACGAAGTACCTGGTGTCGAAGTTGCGTGCCGGCGCCGAGTACTCGATCACGCAGATGTTTTTCGACGTGGAGGACTACCTGCGTCTCCGTGACCGGGTGAGTGCATACGACGCAGAACAGGGCGCCAAGCCGATCATCCCGGAGATCATGCCGGTGACGTCGTTGCGCTCGGTGAGGCGCATGCTCGAGCTGTCGGGCTCGTCGTTGCCTCCCGCCCTCGAACGCCGATTCGACGCCGCGGCCGGAAGCGGTCCGGACGAGAACCGTGCAGCGGTCCGCGAACTCGGCATCGATCTGGCCACCGAGATGGGAGAGCGGTTGATCGCCGAAGGCGCTCCGTGCCTGCACTTCATCACGTTGAACTTCGCGCGCGCCACCAGTGAGGTCCTCGAGCGACTCGGTCTCACCCCCGACACCTCTGTCGGGACAGCACAAGCCGTCTGATCCCGGTTGCCCCGCTCGACACCAATCGAGGGGGCAACCGCCAGGCGCTACTTCGTGGTGTTTTTCGGATTCCTGTTGTCAGCTTGCCTGCTGACAGGTGATTTCGTGACAGGCGTCTTCATGGCCGGTGCTTTCGCGGCGGGCGCGCGCTTGATCGGTGCTCGATTGCGCGCCATCCAGGCCATTGCACCGACGATAATCGCGACACCGAGCGCCAGTCCGGCCATGATTCCTGCCCACCCGGCGAAGCTTCGGGTGCTGGGGTCCGCGTAGTTGACCTCGGCGCGCATTGTCGACACCTCGCCGGCGGGCAAAGTCCACGACACCCGGGAATCGCCGTCTCGTGTTCCGTTGGTCGTGCCGACCCGTGCCGGGAAGGCGATGCTGACCTGGACGTCGGCGCCCTGAGTTGGAACCGTCTTCAGGTCTGCCTTGCCGTCGAGCGTGACGGTGTCCCCGGATCGCTTGAGGGTGATCTGGAACGACCCGGATCCCTCGGCATACATCGAGCCCAGTTGGGCGACGTCACCGAAGGACAAGTCGCTGAAGAACGCCTGGCTGCCGACGTATCCGTCCTTCTTGTATTCCTGAACCCGTATCTTGTCCTCCAGCGAGGAAGGCGGGGTCAGCTGCGGACCCTTGTCCGCCTCGTTCGCCGGAATAGCGGCAGCTACCACCTGTCCGGTCACACGATCGTTCGCGGACACTCCCATCGACACCTGCACGCGGATGCACCCGGCAAGCAAGGGAACAAGCATGAGGGCGAGCGCGGCAACCGTCAGGAAGCGTTTCCGACTGGTCGGCTTGGCGGCGGGATCGGTGGACTGTTGCACAGTGGTCATCGTGCCAGCCGTGGCGTAGCCAGTCATCGAGGCGGGGGCGTGTCGGCGGGTGAAGTTCGGCGGGTGACCTTCACGACCTGCTCGAACGACGCAGCCACTGACTCGCTTTACCCCGGCGGCTGTCGGACAGTGCGATTCGAGCGGCACTGCGACCACTGGCTCCGGACACACCACCACCGGGATGCGTCGAGGCTCCGGTCAGATACAACCCGTCTGCTCCCGGAACGCGATGGCCGGACAGTTCGGGAAGCGGTCGCCACAACATCATCTGATCGAGTGACATCTCGACGTGCATGACATTTCCGCCGATCATCCCCAATTCCGACTCGATGTCGCGGGGAGTCTGAATGAAGCGGTCGAGGACGGAATCGGCGAATCCGGGTGCAAAAGCCTCCATCTCGCCGACGATCCGGTCGGCCTCGGCCTCGGCGACCGACGCCCAATCGCGATGTCCGCTGAGACGATACGGCTGCCACTGCGACCACAGTGTCACCTGATGCCGCCCGGCCGGGGCGATCGTGGGATCGATTCCGCTGAAACTCATTCCGAGAACCGCAGGGCGAGGAGGCAGTTCCCCCGCCAGTGCTGCGCCGTGTGCAGTGCGCAAGTGGGCGCGATCGGAAACGAGTAATTGCAATCCCGAGGTACTTTCCCGTGTCGTGGCGTCGCCGCGGTAGGAGGGGAGCGCAGATGTTGCCAGTCGCAGTACCGCGCCGATGCCGGGGCCGACCCTGATCTTCCGCAGCCAGTGATCGAGCGTGGTTCGGTCGAAGCCTCCGTTGCCCAGGAGATCGAGTGTCGTGAGGATGTGGCAACCCGCGATTACCTTGCGAGCGTGAACTTCTCGACCGCTCTCGGTTGTGACGGTCCAGTGATTCGAGTTCCGGCGGATCGACGTCACGCCGTCACCGAGCGCGACGGTGGCGCCGTCGACAGCCATCCGGGATGCCAACGCAGCACTCAGTGCGCCGCTCCCTCCGACTGCTCGCCCGGGCGGCAGGATGTGCATGAGGGCCGCGAAGCCGACCATCGGAGCGGTTCCCGGTTCCGACATCGGAGGCCCGGACTGGGCGCCGAACCACGCCAACGCTGCCTTGAGTGCCTCACTGTCGAAATACTCGTCCAGCAGTGCGTCGCCCGGCGCGAGGAACTGCCGCGACAGTTCGCTGTTGCCGCGCGCTGTGGCCAGTCCTCCGAACGCACCGATCAGGTTCGATCCGGTGGGCGGTGTGGAAAATGCCTTCATCACGTGTCGGCTGCGCTCCGACCAGACCGCGACGAACCGCCGGTACGCGTCGGCGTCCTTTGTCCCGCAAGCTCGTTCGATGGACCGGCAGGTTGCATCGAGGTCGCGATGAAACACGATGCCCGGCCCGTCGGTGCCAGGGGCGGGCGGAGCGAACGCCCACGGGTCACAGTCGATGTAGCGAAGGCCGTGCGCGCCGAGTCCGAGTTCCTCGATGATGCCGCTGTGTCGGATCATGAGGTGTGCAGACGACCCCCGGTCCACCTTGTATCCGGGAAATCGCTCGACGGTCGAGACGGCACCGCCGAGAACCGTGTCCTTCTCGAGAACCTCGACCGACCAACCCTCGCGTGCGAGATACGCGGCCGAAACGAGCGCGTTGTGTCCGGAACCGACGACGACGGCGTCGAGAAATGCGCTCACAGCGGCAGTCCACGGCCGAGGACCGCAAATGGCCGGTTGTCGCCGGCAAAACGAAATCTGCGGAGCACGTCGCGAAAGCCGAGGCGGCGGTACAGCCGCCAGGCTCGGTTGTCCTCGTCGAACACCTCAGGTGTCGACAACAGAACGCTGCGTTCGGTTCGATCGACGAGGAGGTGGCGCAAGAGCGATTCGCCCAATCGGTGACCTTGACCGTTCGGATGCACGTGGAGTTCGGTGAGTTCGAAGTAGTCGCTCAGAATCGCGTCGATCTCGCTCTGAGGGCGACCCGAGCGCCGAAGCCCGTGCAGTACCTGTTGATGCCACCACTGGTCCGGGCTCCCGCGATACCCGTAAGCGATCCCCACCAGCGGCAGATTTTCGTGTGACGGTTGCTGGGGAACCGCCAATGCGCCGACGGCTTTCCAGCCAGGCCGGTTCGCGTGCTCCTGCCACATGGGTGCGCGATGGAACTCGGTTCCTCGCGGATAGTCCATCGCAGTGACGTACACGGCCAGTGCCTCGTGGAGTCGACTCGCGAATTCTTCACGATCGAGGTCGACCGTATGTGGTGTCCAGGCGATCTGCGGGTCGACCGGTCTCACCTCTTCTCTTGACGGCGTGTCGGTGGGTGCAGTTATATTGAATAGGTCGAACAGATGTTCGATGTGGGTGATCCGGAGATGCCCGAAGGGAAGCGGGCATCTCCGGCCCACCTGGCCTTGGATCCTTACGGTGCAGGAGGTGCCCCGATGTCCGAGCATGTAAAGCCTGATCGTGTGAAGTGCCAACGAACTCTTCCGGCCGAGTTGTCGAGCCCGTCGGATGCCGCAATCTCGCGATTGCCGATATCGGCGAAGCGGTCCTTCGGTGCGACGGACGCCAGCCACCGCACTGCGCAAGTGGGAAAGTCCGGTGTGGCGTGGGGGCTCCTCAGGAAGGCGGATGCGCTTCTCGAGGAAGCGATTGGGGCGGGCGATCCTGCCGACCGGTTCCGGTGTGCCTATCTGGCAGCACTACGTGGTGCCGGGGCAGTGTTGGCCGCAGCTCCTGCCGGTGCCGGATCGAAGCGCAAGCGAAGCGGAAACGCGTGGGTTCTGATGGACGCCGCAGCGCCCGCGTTCGGAGCGTGGTCGAAGTTCTTCGCGGGGTGGTCCGCTGCGCGTGCGGCCGTGGAAACCGGTGTGTCGATCGTGATCACGGACTCCGATTCCGATGCATTCTTCGCCGAGGTCGGTCGTTTTCTCACGGCGGTCGAAGATTTCATCGGTCAGGACGCGTCCGAGCATTTGCGAGCGTCGTGAACAAATGGTCCGTGTTGGCAGTTGTTTCCGGGGAATTTCCTGGTCCGCACAGGCAAATGGAGCCGAATCGGGGCCCTTCGGCACGAATACGTACGCTTGTGGCGGAACTCGTACCCGGAGTTGGTGGTCCGAGACCTAAACTGCTCGTATTATGAAAACAGGTAATCGTCCAACTTGATTACCCGCCGCCCCACACCGTGGGGTGGTTGCCAAACTTCCAGTGCCGGGGGAGGTACCGTGCCACTCTCCGAGCACGAGCAGCGCATGCTCGATCAGATCGAGAGCGCTCTCTATGCCGAAGACCCCAAGTTCGCCTCCAATGTGAGGGGCGGCCGTATGCGGGCGCCGTCGAGTAGACGGCGGTTCCAAGCAGCGGCTCTATTCGTGCTGGGTCTGGTCCTGCTGATCGCGGGGGTTGCCCTCCCGCTCAAGCCGGGCGGTTTTCCGATCATCAGCCTGTTCGGTTTCTTGTTCATGTTCGGCGCAGGGGTCTTGTTCCTCTGGGGTGGTGGACGCAAGTCCGCAGCAGCAGCCGAACCCGCTTCCGAAGGTGGCAATCATCCCTCCGGTCCGCCGGGTAGGGGTAGTGCCGGTGGATCCGGGCGGGGACGCGGCCGCAAGTCCGGCGGCGGATTCTCGTCGCGGATGGAAGATCGATTCAAACGCAGGTTCGAGCAGGACTAGCTCTCCCGCCCTTCTTCGGGCGTACTTCGAGAGTGGTGCAGTTCGGACATGACGCCCTCTGTAGGGCACGGACGACCACACGTGTGGCGGTCGGCAACCAAAGTTGCCGACCGCCACACGCCGTTGGTGTGGGTGTTGTACGTGTGTGCCGGCAATCCATCGAAGTGAATCAGTGACGCGCGAGCGAATCACTCGCCACCCACGGTCGCCCCTAGGCAAGCTCGCGGGCTTCCTCCACTTCGCTCCACTCGGCCCTCCACTTTCCTCCACCCTGGTCGAACTGCAACGCACGACCAGACCTCGTCCCGCTCACGTCTATTCGAAAACCGCGCTTGTACTGCGATTTTGTCTGGGGGAGCGACAAATCGTGGCGTGAAGGGTCGATATGACGGCAGTGTGGGCCGGGACACGGTTGCAAATTTCCCCCACGTATCCCCACCTGCGCTGACCTGCTATTTATCAGCAAATGATGCTGAATAGGGACCATGTGCTCCTTGTTTGTGGGGGAAAGTGGGGTACTGTGGGTTCGGGCGGAGAGCTGAAGCACGATCCGCTCGATAGGGAGGGTTTCAGCGCAAGCTCGCAGGAGGTGTCGAGTGTTCCTCGGTACCTTCACGCCGAAGCTCGACGACAAAGGTCGGCTCACGTTGCCGGCAAAGTTCCGAGACGAACTGGCAGGAGGATTGATGATCACCAAGAGTCAAGATCACAGCCTCGCCATCTACCCCCGGGACGAGTTCGTCAAGCTTGCTCGAAAGGCAGCGGCAGCTCCACGCAATGATCCGGCAGCTCGGGCGTATGTACGTGCCCTGGCCGCCGGTACAGATGAACAGCACGCCGATGCCCAGGGGCGAATCACCCTCTCGGCTGATCATCGGCGTTACGCAAACCTGTCCAAGGAATGCGTAGTGACCGGCTCCGTCGATTACCTCGAGATCTGGGATCTAGCAGCCTGGGAGAGGTATCTCGGAGACAACGAAGAGGACTATTCGCAGGCAACAGGCGAATCTCTCAGCGAGATCGTCTAGGCGAAGAGCCCCCGGCGAATGCCGCGAGGCCTCTGCCCGGAAAGACCCTGACGCACTTCCCCAGCGCCAGGTTCTCCTTCGGGCAGGGACCTCGAAGCATTCGCCTTCTCGAACAGTCATCGCCTTCTCGGAAAGTCAGCACCTTTTCGAAAAGTCATCGGAAATCATGAAAGTAGGAGCCGGAGCAATCATGGTGGATCACGAGGTGAACGAACCCTCGGATGCCGATGGCTTCGCGCACGTCCCCGTACTTCTGCATCGTGCCGACGATCTTCTCGGCCCTGCCATCACCGCCGTCGGTGACGGTGGCGAAGGCGCATACATGATCGATGCGACGTTGGGGCTCGGTGGCCACTCCGAATTCTTCCTCGGCAAGTACCCGGGCCTTCACCTCATCGGTCTCGATCGCGACACCAACGCACTCCGCATCGCTTCCGAGCGTCTGGCGCCATTCGCGGGCCGAACCACGTTCGTGCACACCACGTATGACGGGATCGAAGACGCGCTCGAACAGGCAGGTCTGCCGTCGACGGAGTCGGTTCACGCGATCCTCTTCGATCTGGGTGTGTCGTCGATGCAGTTGGACGAAGCCGACCGAGGTTTTGCGTACTCGATCGACGCCCCTCTAGACATGCGGATGGATCAGACGGTCGGGCTGACCGCGGCAGAGGTCCTGAACACCTACAGTCACGGCGACCTTGCTCGCATTCTGAGCACGTACGGCGAAGAGCGGTTCGCCGGAAAGATTGCGTCCGAGATCCTTCGGCAGCGTGAGCGTGAACCATTCACCACCAGTGCAGCTCTGGTCGAGTTGCTGTACCGAACAATCCCGGCGGCCACGCGGCGTACGGGTGGACACCCGGCCAAGCGCACCTTCCAAGCGCTGCGGATCGAAGTCAATGCCGAGTTGGATTCGCTTCGTGCGGCCGTTCCTGCCGGGCTCGATGCACTGGCAGTCGGTGGGCGAGTGGTGTTCATGTCCTACCAGTCGCTCGAGGATCGAGTTGTGAAGGCGGAGTTGGTTCCCCGCTCGAAGTCCACCAGTCCCGAAGGTCTACCGGTCGAGTTGCCGGGTATGGGCCCGGAGTTCCGCATTCTCACCCGTGGCGCAGAACGTGCGTCTGAGCAGGAAATCGAAGAGAACCCACGATCAGCTCCGGTGCGTTTGCGTGCCGCAGAACGCATTTCCAGGAGGCGGGCATGAGTCGTCAGGGCAAATCCGGTGCAGCGCAACGCGCATACGACAAGCGCACCGCACGGGCGGCAGGCCGGACCGGAACTGCCGCTGCTGTCGGCCCGTCGATCTCTCCTCGGGCGATGCTCAAGGGGCGGGTACCGTTCGTGGCCTCCGTTATCGGACTTCTGTCCATCGGTCTCGCGGTGACTCTGCTGCTGACCACTCGCGCTGCCGAGGATTCGTACCAACTCAGTGATGCACGTGCATACAACCAGTCTTTGGTCGAGCAGAAAGCAGCGCTCGAACGTGACTTCCAGTCGCGTAACTCGGCTCCGGAGTTGGCAAATCAGGCAAGCGCTCTCGGCATGGTCCCCGCCAAGGACCCTGCACGTCTGGTAGTTCATCCGGATGGTTCGGTCGAGGTCGTCGGAACGCCGACTCCCGCGACTGCCGGCGCGATGCCGCCGCTCGATGCGCCCACATCGGTGCCCGCACCGACCGCGACACCGCCGCGCACCACAACGCCGGTTGTTCCTGGAGCCACGCCGAGCGTTCCGAATAACACGCGAAACCTCGCGCAGAGTGAACAATTGGTTCCTGTGATCCCCACGACGACAGCACCCGCCACCACGACGGCGGTGCCTGCTCCGCCTGAGGAACGTCGGTGAGTCAGAACTCCCGTAACAACCCCGGTCGGCGTCCGCGCCGCTCGGCCACTGCCTCATTTCCGTTTCGTCAGCGAGTCGGTCGTATCACCATGTGTGGTGCGCTCGCCGTTGCGGCATTGCAGCTCTTGTGGATTCAGGGAATCGATGCGCCGAGCCTGGCTGCGGAATCTGCGAATCAACGAACCACGACGCAGGTCGATCCGGCCGTACGCGGCTCGATAACCGATCGCAACGGAAACCCCCTCGCGTTCACCATGGAAGCCAAGGCGCTGACTTTTCAGCCGGTGCGAGTACGCAAAGAACTCGAGGAAGCGCGCGCCAAGAGCATCGAGCAGGGCGCCGAGGGTGACAAGCAGGCGCCGGAAGTCAGCGATCGCCTCGCCGAGATCGCCGCCGGGATCCACGCCAAGCTCGGCGATACCGTTCCGGAAAAAGATCTGCTTCAGAAGATGAACAGCAACGAGACTTTCACGTACCTCGCCCGCAGCGTGGATCCGGCGGTTGCTGCCGAGATCTCGGACAAGTTCCGGGAGGTCGGCCTCGAGCGACAGGACATCCGCGAGTACCCCGGTGGCTCTCTGGCGGCGAATCTCGTCGGCGCGACCGGCTGGGACGGGCACGGTTTGCTCGGCCTCGAAGATTCGATGGACTCCACGCTCGCCGGAACCGATGGATCCGAAACGTACGACCGCGGTTCCGACGGCGCTGTGATCCCTGGTAGCTGGCGTGACAAGCAACCGGCCGTCAACGGTTCGGGTGTCGAGCTGACCATCGATTCGGACCTCCAGTTCTACGTTCAGCAGCAGGTCCAGATCGCCAAGGACAAGTCGGGCGCCAAGAATGCTTCGGTTGTGGTCATGGACTCCAAGACGGGACAGGTGTTGGCCATGTCCAACGACAGCACCTTCAACCCCGCGATCGGCATCGACAAGAACGCGCCGACAGCCGAAATGGGCAATCCGTCGGTCAGTACGCCGTTCGAGCCCGGATCGGTGAACAAGATCGTCACCGCAGCAGCGGCCATCGAGGACGGTAAGACAACTCCGGACGAAGTTCTGCAAGTCCCGGGCAGCATCACGATGTCCGGTGCCACAGTCAAGGATGCGTGGGATCACGGTGTGGCCCCGTATACCTCTACCGGTGTGTTCGGAAAGTCCTCGAACGTCGGCACCTTGATGCTCGCTCAGCGAGTGGGCGAGGATCGCTACGCAGACATGCTGAACAGGTTCGGCCTCGGACAACGCACAGACGTCGGACTTCCCGGCGAGAGCGCCGGCAGCGTCCCGAGTCGCGATCAGTGGTCCGGCGGAACCTTCGCGAACTTGCCGATCGGGCAGGGTCTTTCGATGACAACCTTGCAGATGACCGGGATGTACCAGGCCATTGCCAACGACGGTGTGCGAATTCCTCCGCGAATCGTGAAGTCGACTGTCGATTCTTCCGGCACTCGGACCGAGACGCCGCAGCCCGAGGGTGTCGAGGTGGTCAGCGCCCAGACAGCGTCGACGGTTCGGGACATGTTCCGGTCGGTCACTCAGGAAGACACCGGCAACCAGCGAGGAACTGGTGTTGCCGCGGGCGTCGAGGGATACCAGGTCAGCGGAAAGACCGGCACCGCGCAGCAGGTGGATCCCGCGTGCAAGTGCTACTCCAACTCCAACTACTGGATCACCTTCGCGGGAATCGCGCCCGCGGACAACCCCCGATTCGTGATCGGAATCATGCTCGACGCACCGGTTCGCGGTGTGGACGGCGGCGGCGGTCAATCGGCAGCACCGTTGTTCCACAACATCGCGTCGTGGATGCTGCAGCGTGACAGCGTTCCGATGTCGCCGGACCCCGGTCGCAAGTTGGTGTTGCAGGCGGACTGATTGCGGTGTGTCGGTTTCGACAGGGTCTTCGGGTGAATCCCGGACACGGTAATCTCAAACGTCGCAGTAACCTCATTCATCGCAGTACGCCGAACTTTGCTTGCGCTGCGACCGCCATAGAACAACGACCGCGATAGAACAACGACAATTGCCAGGAGTCGAGTGACAGTGCCGAATCGTTTGCAATCGTCGAACTCGGACGGCGCTCCCGGGACGCGTCCGACACAACCGGTTGCTACCGCGATCACGGCGCTCTCCGAACTGTCCGGGGCTCGCCTCGAATGGGTCGGGCAACCGGGATCACAGTCGTCGGAGGTCGTCGTCAAGGGCGTCGACCTGCGTGCGCAGGGAATCGTGGCCGATGACCTCTTCGCCGCTCTGCCCGGTGCCAGGACGCACGGCGCTCAGTTCGCCGTCGACGCTCTGGGGCGCGGTGCGACCGCGATCTTGACCGACGAGGCCGGTCTCGAATTGATCGAGGCCGCCGGCAAGGCGCCCGACCGGTCCGTCCCGGTTCTCGTTCATCCGAACCCGCGGGATGTGCTCGGTGAGATCTCAGCGGAGATCTACGGCCGGCCATCGGAGAAGATGCAGGTCGTCGGCATTACCGGCACATCCGGCAAGACGACGACGTCGTACTTGCTCGAAGCGGCGATTGCCGGAGCCGGCCGTAAGCCCGGTCTGGTTGGCACCATCGAGACTCGGATCGACGGCCGCCGAGTACCCAGCGCTCTGACCACGCCGGAAGCTCCGCAACTCCATGCGCTGTTCGCCGTGATGGCAGAGCAGGGGATCGATACCGTCGTCATGGAGGTGTCCAGTCACGCGCTCGCTCTCGGACGCGTCGACGGCATCCGCTTCGACATCGGCGCGTTCACCAATCTTTCGCAGGACCACCTGGATTTCCATCGGGACTTCGAGGAGTACTTCCAGGCCAAGGCTCGGCTGTTCGATCCCGAGTCGACGGTGCGAGCCGAGCATGCCGTCGTCTGCGTCGACGACGTATGGGGTCGACGGATGGCTGAGCTGGCCGCGACCGACGAGAGCGATGCGGTGACCACGGTCTCGACCTCGACGGCCGAGGCCGAGTGGAAGGTCGGCGCCGTCCAGGTTGCCGAGGACGGCTCGCAGACCTTCGAGTTGGTCGGACCGGACGGACAATCGTGGCCCGTCTCGCTTCGCCTCCCCGGTCGATACAACGTGGCCAACGCAGCCTTGGCACTGACTGTCAGCTTCGCGGCCGGACTCGATCCGGACGCTGCTGTTCGAGCACTCGGAACGGTGGATGTCCCCGGACGGGTCCAGCGGATCGACCGTGGGCAGAGCTTCCTGGCAGTCGTCGACTACGCCCACAAACCGGCAGCGCTCGAAGCCGTGATCGCCACCCTGCGCAATCAGGTTCCCGGCCGAGTGGCTGTGGTCGTCGGTGCGGGCGGGGACCGCGACGCCGGCAAACGCACCCTCATGGGCGAAGCTGGTGCGAGGGGCGCAGACCTGCTGATCGTCACCGACGACAACCCGCGCACCGAGGATCCCGCGAAAATTCGCGCTTCGGTTATGCAAGGCGCCATCGACGTTCCCGAATCCGAACGCGGCGAGATTCGCGAAGTGGGGGACAGGGCGCTCGCGATCGAGCAAGCAGTCCGGTGGGCGCAGCCAGGCGACGTAGTACTGGTGGCAGGCAAAGGCCACGAAGTGGGTCAAGAAATCGACGGGGTCAAACACCCATTCGACGACCGCGAGGTGTTGGGCGAAATGATCGGCCGATTCGCGATCAACACAGCACATGGAGGCAAGCAATGATCCCGATGACGCTCTCTCGGATCGCCGAGATCGTCGGAGGAACCCTGCATGACGTCGACGATCCGTCGACTCAGGTGACAGGAACCGTCGAATTCGATTCGCGCAAGGCTGGTCCAGGTGGACTGTTTCTCGCACTCCCCGGCGCACGCGTCGACGGTCACGACCATGCGGAAGCGGCGGTGGCCGCCGGTGCGGTGGCGGTGCTAGCAGCGCGGCCGGTCGGGGTTCCGGCGATAGTTGTCCCGTCGGTACCGAACGACGGTCCGAGCGCTGTGATGTTGCTCGAACATGACACAGACGGATCCGGGGCTGCCGTCTTGCATGCCCTCGGCCTCCTGGCCAGGGCCGTGGTCGACGAACTGGCAGCAGAGGGGTCGGCTTCGGGGGGCGGGCTGACGCTGGTCGGTGTCACTGGTTCGGCAGGCAAGACCTCGACCAAGGACCTGATTGCGGCGCTGCTTCGCGAGCGCGGTGAGGTGGTCGCCCCACCAGGCTCGTTCAACAACGAACTGGGTTTGCCGTGGACTGTGCTCCGCGCCGACGAGAAGACCCGCTTCCTGGTCCTCGAGATGTCGGCCCGTGGGGTCGGTCACGTCGGCGAACTGACCAAGATCGCGCCGCCGAAGATCGGCGTCGTTCTCAATGTCGGCACCGCCCATCTCGGTGAATTCGGTTCGCGTGAAGCGATCGCGGTCGCCAAAGGTGAACTGGTGGAAGCACTCCCGTCGGCAGCCGACGGTGGAGTTGCGGTCCTCAACGCCGACGACCGCATGGTCGCCGCAATGGCGAGTCGAACCAAGGCCCGGATCGTATTCGTCGGTCAGTCGGAAGACTGCGACGTTCGGGCTACCGACGTGGTTGTCGACGACCAGGCCCGGGCTTCCTTCACGCTGAACTGTTCACAGGGTTCTGCGCGTATTCGCCTGGCCGTTCACGGCGAACATCACGTGAGCAACGCTCTTGCCGCTGCGGCCGTCGCACTCGAGAACGGCCTCGCGGTTGCAGACATCGCTCGTGTCCTCGAGGGCACGAAGGCAGCGTCAGCGAGGCGGATGGAAGTCACCGAGCGCGCCGACGGCGTCACCGTCGTCAACGACAGTTACAACGCAAATCCCGATTCCATGCGCGCTGCGCTCAAAGCGTTGGTGTCCATGGCGCGATCGGATCGGCACTTCGGTCGCCGTAGCTGGGCTGTGCTCGGTGAGATGGGTGAACTCGGGCCGGAATCGGTCGTCGAGCATGACGCGATCGGTCGCCTGGCCGTCAGACTCGATGTCAGCAAGTTGATCGTCGTCGGAACGGGCCGCACCTCGCGTGCGATGCATCAAGGTGCGGTGATGGAGGGGTCGTGGGGCGACGAGTCCGTCGTCGTGCCAGACGCAGCTGCGGCAATCGCCATTCTCGAAGCGGAACTTGAACCGGGCGATCTCGTCCTGGTGAAGGCGTCCAAGTCGGTTGAACTGTGGACGGTCGCCGAAGCGATTCTGGCCGCAACGCCCAGCGACAACACCGGTGACGCGAACACCGATGGCGAGAACGGCGGGGATTCGCAGTGATCCAGATTCTTCTCGCCGCAGGCATCGCGCTGGCGGTCTCCATCATGCTCACGCCGATCCTGATCAAGGCGTTCTCGAAACAAGGTTTCGGGCAGGAGATCCGAACCGAAGGTCCAGCCAGTCACCAGGCCAAGCGCGGCACTCCCACGATGGGCGGCGTCGCGATCCTGACCGGAATCTGGGCCGGCTATCTCGGCTCACACCTCATCGGTCTCGGCATGGACAACGCGGAGGGACCGTCGGCGTCCGGCCTACTCGTTCTCGGTCTGACCACCGCGCTCGGTGGAGTCGGTTTCCTCGACGACTTCATCAAGATCCGCAAGCAGCGCAATCTGGGACTGAACAAGACAGCGAAGCTGGTCGGCCAGTTCGTCGCTGCCATTGCCTTCGGAATTTTGGCCCTGCAGTTCCGCGGTGACGACGGGCTGACTCCGGGCAGTGTTCATTTGTCGTACGTTCGCGACATCGCCACCGTCTCACTCGGTTCCGTGGTCTTCATCGCCTTCTGCTACCTACTGGTCAGCGCCTGGTCCAATGCCGTCAACCTGACCGACGGCCTCGACGGATTGGCCGCCGGAGCGATGAGTTTCGTTCTCGGCGCCTACGTCATCATCACGTTCTGGCAGTTCCGCTACTCGTGCGAGACGAATCCCGGTAAGGGTTGCTACGACGTCCGAGACCCGCTCGATCTCGCGGTGCTCTGCGCGGCAGGCGCCGGCGCGTGCATCGGTTTCCTCTGGTGGAATGCCGCACCCGCCAAGATCTTCATGGGCGACACCGGTTCTCTTGCCCTCGGCGGCATGCTCGCCGGATTGTCGATCACCACAAGCACGGAACTGTTGATGGTCGTCATCGGTGCACTGTTCGTCGCGGAGGCCGCGTCGGTGGTGATCCAGGTAGCGGTGTTCCGGTCCAGCCGACGGCGGGTCTTCCGAATGGCACCGTTCCATCACCACTTCGAACTCGCCGGGTGGGCTGAAACCACGGTCATCATCAGATTCTGGTTGCTGGCGGCTATTGCGTCGGCTATCGGGCTGGCCCTCTTCTACAGCGAATACCTCGCAGCGCTCGGAGGCTGAAAACCATGACCAGCTCAGCGGATTCCGAGAACGACCTGTCCTGGCTCCGCGGTACGCGAGTGCTGGTCGCCGGAGGGCGGGTGTCCGGTCAAGCGACCATCGAACCTCTCGTCGCTCTTGGCGCTGTCGTGACAGTCGCCGATTCGACCTTGGACTTCGCGGAGCGCTGCGCCGAGCTCGGCGCGGACATGGTGACCACCACCTCGATCGAGGATGCTCCGGATTCGATCACCGAGTACGGGCTCGTCGTCACCAGTCCGGGCTTTCGGCCGGACGCACCGATCCTTGCAGCGGCCGCCGGTCACGGGATTCCCATCTGGGGAGACGTCGAGTTCTCGTGGCGCGTCGACCACAGCGGGCACTTCGGCGGACCCCGTAAGTGGCTCGTCGTAACGGGGACGAACGGAAAGACCACGACGACGTCGATGCTGGCCTCGATTCTCGACGCCGCCGGAGTTGTCGGCCGAGCCTGCGGGAACATCGGGCTTCCGATACTCGACGCACTCGCCGAGACGTCGCCGCGCGTGGAGTACCTCGCTGTCGAACTGTCGTCTTTCCAATTGCACTGGGCGCCTTCGGTGCGTCCGGATGCCGGCGTCGTCCTCAATGTCGCCGAGGATCACCTCGACTGGCACGGCGGAATGAGCGCGTACGCCGAGGCCAAGTCGCGGGCGCTGAGTGGAAAGGTCGCGGTGGTCGGCCTCGATGACGCAATCGCTTCCGAACTGGGAACTCGCGCAACTGCAGACATTGTCACCGGGTTCAGATTGGGTGAACCGGGCGAAGGAGAACTGGGTGTCGAAGCGGGACACCTCGTGGACAACGCTTTCGGCGATCACGTCCGCTTGGCCGAAGCAGCTTCCATAGATCCGGCCGGCCCGGCAGGCGTCATGGACGCGCTGGCCGCTGCCGCTTTGGCGCGGGCACTCGGATTCGAGGCCGACGTCGTCGAACGCGGTCTGGCCGCACACAAGGTCGGCCCACACCGAGGGGCCCTGGTCGGTCGTGTCGGGTCCGTTGTGTACATCGACGATTCCAAGGCCACCAATCCGCACGCAGCCAGGCCGTCGATACTCGCGCACGACCGCGTCGTCTGGGTTGCAGGCGGTCTGCTCAAGGGTGCAAGCGTCGAGCAGTTGGTGAGCGAAGTGGGACCGAGACTGTCCGGCGCCGTTCTTCTCGGCCGTGACGCCGGTGTGATCGAGGACGCGCTGGCGCGACACGCGCCCGATGTTCCCGTGGTGCACGTGCTGTCGGGGGACGATGAAGCGGTGAGCGAAAACAGCAGCAACTCGACTCTCACCATCCGGCTGCCGTCGGGTGCCGACGCGGATGCCGTCATGGCCGCAGTGGTCGTCGAAGCTGCCGAGTTGGCGTCCCCCGGTGATGCAGTTGTACTTGCCCCGGCCGCCGCGTCCTTGGACATGTTCGCCAGCTACGGACATCGTGGTGACAGTTTCGCCGCCGCCGTAGCCGCATTACCCGATCCGTTCACGGATTCGCCTGGCCAAGCCGGGAACTTGCTATGACCAAGGGTCCCAAGACCCGAATCGGTGCCTGGTTGGCGCGGCCGTTGGCGTCGTTCCACCTGGTGGTGACGATTGCCACGATGTTGACTGTCTTGGGGCTCGTGATGGTTCTGTCGGCGTCGAGCGTCGAGCAGTACGTGTCCGGTGGCTCGGCATATTCGTTGTTCACCCAGCAGTTGATCTTCGCGATTCTCGGGGCGGTGCTCTTCTACGTCGCGCTGCGGATCCCGGCGAGAGTGCTCCGGCAGTATTCGTTTCCGCTGTTCGTCGTCGTGCTGATCATGCTGGTACTCGTTCTGATTCCGGGAATCGGCACCGAAGCGCAGGGTGCGCGTCGCTGGTTCAACGTCGGTGGATTCTCGGTGCAACCATCGGAAATCATGAAGGTCGCCTTGGCGATCTGGGGCGCGCATCTGTTGGCCTCGAGGCGTCCGGACGACCGGTCCGTGAAGTCGATCCTGATTCCGCTCGTGCCCGCTGCGATGCTGGTCTTCGCCTTGGTCGTCGCGCAGCCGAACCTCAGTACGACCATCGCACTGGGAATCATCGTCGGGGCCCTGCTGTGGTTCGGCGGGCTTCCACTGAAACTCTTCGGCTCGATAGCGCTGACAGGCGTTGTCGGCGCCGCTGTCCTGGCCATGACGGCCGGGTATCGATCCGACCGAGTCCAGGCCTTCTTCAATAAGAGTGATGACCTGCAGGGCAACAACTATCAGGCCAAGCAGGCCTTGTATTCGCTCGCAGACGGCGGCTTTTTCGGTCGCGGACTCGGGCAGAGCGTCGCCAAATGGAACTACCTACCGAACGCGCACAACGACTTCATCTTCGCGATCATCGGCGAAGAGTTGGGATTCGTCGGCTGCGCTGTGGTGATCGGTTTGTTCGCTGTATTCGTGTACACGGGATTGCGGATCGCAGCCCGCAGCATCGATCCGTTCTGGCGGCTCCTGTCGGCCACCGCAACTACCTGGATCGTCGGCCAGGCGATGATCAACATCGGTTACGTCATCGGACTGCTACCGGTGACCGGACTCCAGTTGCCCTTGGTCTCCGCCGGTGGTTCGTCCTTGGCGATCACGCTGTTCATGTTCGGGGTCATCGCCAATGCAGCGCGCCACGAGCCAGAAGCAGTTGCCGCTCTGAACTCCGGGCAGGACGGCAAGATCTCGAAGTTGCTCAGACTGCCCAAGCCGGTGCTGTACCACCCGCCGTCAGGGGGCCGGCCTATCCGTCGACCGAAGCCCGCACGACAGATCGAACCGGCACGCGGACGCGACGGCCGGCGCGCGATCGAGACGGGCGATCGACGCAAGCGGGCAGATCAAGGCGCTCGCCCTTCCTCGGATTCCAACCGAGGTGCGGCCGCTGGGTCACGGAAGCGCACCGCGGGAGGGCAGAATGGTCAGCGTCGGCAGGCGCCGACACGTAGGGCACAAGATCCACGAGAAGTTCGAGAGCGAGGAATTCGTAGGTGAGCGGCAACAAATCGGCTCTGTCGGTAGTGGTGGCAGGGGGAGGCACGGCTGGTCACATCGAACCCGCACTTGCGGTCGCGGACGCGGTCAAGGCCGCTCAGCCCGACACCAGGATCACCGCACTCGGGACAGCACGTGGTCTCGAAACCACCTTGGTGCCTGCCCGCGGGTACACACTCGAGCTCATTCCGCCGGTTCCGCTTCCTCGTAAGCCCACGATGGATCTGGTGAAATTGCCGACACGCATCCTCGCCTCGGTGCGCAAGACCCGTGAGGTACTCGATTCCGTCGACGCCGACGTGATCGTCGGTTTCGGTGGTTACGTCGCGCTTCCGGCGTATCTTGCCGCACGTGGCGGTGTTCTTCGGCGCCGCCGCAAGATTCCGATCGTCATCCACGAGGCGAACGCCAGTGCCGGCATCGCGAACAAGATCGGTGCTCGCCTGGCGACGCGGGTGCTTGCCGCTGTTCCGGGTTCCGGAGTGAAGAACCGCGGCGATCAGGACGCCGAGATCGTCGGCATCCCGGTTCGCGCGTCGATCGCCAATTTCGATCGAGCGGGACTCCGCTCGCAAGCTCGCGAGTACTTCGGACTGCCTCAGGACGGTCCCGTTCTGCTCGTCTTCGGCGGATCGCAAGGCGCGAAGTCGCTCAACGACGCGGTGTCCGGAGCAGCGGAAGAACTGGCGAAGGCCGGGATCTCGGTCCTTCACGCACACGGACCCAAGAACTCCCTCGAGGTCACGCAGTACTCGGAGACGGCACCGTATGTGGCTGTTCCTTATCTTTCGCGGATGGATCTCGCGTATGCCGCAGCCGACGCGACGATCTGTCGTTCGGGCGCGATGACGGTCGCCGAGGTCTCGGCGGTCGGACTACCGGCCGTCTACGTTCCGTTGCCGCACGGCAACGGTGAACAGGAACTCAACGCGAAACCCGTTGTCGCAGCGGGCGGCGCGATCATCGTCTCCGACAACGAGCTCACGCCGACGTTCGTCGCCGGCACCGTCGTCCCGATGCTGAGCGACAGCGCGCGTCTCGACAAGATGAGCAGTGGCGCTGCCAATGTCGGGCACCGCACGGCGGCAACCGAGATCGCACGGATCGTGCTCGACATCGCGGCAAAGGAAAACGCCGTCCAGGAAAACGCAAGGGGAAACCGATGACCGCGCTGCCCGCCCACCTCGAGCGAGTACACATGGTCGGAATCGGCGGTGCCGGTATGTCCGGCATCGCTCGAATTCTGCTTTCCCGCGGGGGCCTTGTCTCGGGTTCGGACGCCAAGGAGAGCCGAGGAGTCCTGGCGCTTCGTGCACGCGGGGCACAGGTCCGGATCGGCCACGACGCCGATGCTCTCGACCTGCTGCCAGGTGGACCGACCGTCGTCGTCACGACGCACGCAGCTATCCCGAAGGACAACCCGGAACTCGTCGAGGCCGCTCGCCGCGGAATCCCGGTGATTCTTCGGCCGGCTGTCCTTGCATCACTCATGCAGGGCAATCGCACGTTCCTGGTTTCGGGAACACACGGCAAGACGTCGACGACCTCGATGCTCGTGGTCGCCCTGCAGCACTGCGGTTTCGACCCCTCGTTTGCCGTTGGCGGCGAACTCAACGAGGCGGGCACGAATGCCCATCACGGCAGCGGTGACGTTTTTGTCGCCGAGGCGGACGAGAGCGACGGGTCGCTGCTTCAGTACGACCCCAACGTGATCGTCGTGACCAACATCGAGGCCGATCACCTCGACTACTTTGGCAGCGTCGAAGCGTATGTGAAGGTGTTCGACGATTTTGTCGACAAGCTACGTCCGGGTGGACTCTTGATTGCTTGCCTCGACGATCCGGGATCTGCGGATCTCGCGAAGCGAATCGTGGCCTCGGGTCGTTCGGACATCCGTGTGCTCGGTTACGGATCAGCGGATGCGCAGGAAGTAGAAGCGGGCACTGCCTTCGAGCCTGTCGACGGCGTCGAGGTCGGAGTCCGACTACTGGGCTTCCATGCACACGACGTCGGGGGAGTCCTGCAGTTCCAACTGGCCGGTGAGAGCGCCGCGCGAACCGTGCGGATGGCAGTGCCGGGTCGGCACATGGCGCTCAACGCACTTGCCGCCCTGCTGGCCGCCCGTGATGCGGGCGCCGAGACCGAGGAGATCGTCGAGGGGCTCGCCGGATTCGGTGGCGTCCACCGCCGCTTCCAGTTCACCGGCCGCGAGCGTGGTGTCCGGGTGTTCGACGACTACGCCCACCATCCGACCGAAGTTCGCGCGGTTCTCGGCGCGGCCGCGGATCTGGTTCGACCGGAAGATGATTCGTCGTCGACCAATTCGGCAGCCGGACGTGTGATCGTGGTCTTCCAACCTCACCTCTATTCGCGCACAGCGGCATTTGCCGTGGAGTTCGCGCAGGCACTGGACTTGGCCGACGAGGTAGTGGTTCTCGATGTCTACGGTGCTCGCGAAGAGCCGATGCCGGGAGTCAGCGGTGCGCTTGTCGCTCAATCGGTCACCAAACCTGTTCACTATCAACCCGATCTGTCGCAGGCACCGAAGCAGGTGGCGGCGTTGGCTCACCCCGGCGACATCGTCATCACGATGGGCGCCGGTGACGTGACCATGCTCGGCAAACAGATCCTCGATGCTTTGCGTTCGGCGCCGCATCCCGCGCCGCGATGACACCCGACGCACGAAGTCGTCGCGGGCGTCGAGATCCTCAGGCCAGGCGAGCCACCAGTACGCGTCGGCGCAGTACTCGCACCGAATCGCGATACTCGACGCGGTCGACGGAGCCAGCTCCCGAACCCACGCCGACTCGTAAGTGGTTCAAGCGACCGCTGATCGTGGCACCGCTGGCAATCGTGCTGGTGGTGGGAATTGCGCTGACGGCCTGGTTGTCTCCGGTGCTCTCGGTCCGGGGCACCGAAGTTCTCGGTGCGACGACGGTCAGTGAGGAACAGATCCTTTCGCTCCTGGCAGTACCGACCGGTCAGCCGTTGATGCGGGTCGACACCGGCGCCGCCGCCGCACGTGTAGCGACGATTCCGAAGGTGGCCTCCGCCCGAGTGCAGCGGATGTATCCGTCGACCATTCGCGTCACCGTGACCGAACGGGTACCGGTTGTCTTCGTCGACTCACCCGAGGGGGCACACCTGCTGGACGAGAAGGGTGTCGACTTCGAGATGGGCGTCCCGCCGCCGGGGGTTCCGCGTCTGGTGACACCGACGCCGGGATGGAACGACGAGCCGACGCTTGCCGCGCTCGAGGTGTTGTCGGTGTTGCCGCCGGATCTGAGATTTCAGGTGGGAGAGGTTGCCGCTCGGTCGATTTCGAGTGTCACGCTGACTCTGCTCGACGGTCGCGTCGTAAACTGGGGCGGTGTCGAGCACTCGGATCGTAAGGCTGCCGTGACGCTTCCTCTGTTGACTCAACCGGGGCAGACGTACGACGTGTCCAGTCCTGATCTTCCGACGGTCCGATAGCGCACGGTGCACCCGTGCGCCGGTGCGTGGCAAATACTTCGGTGTGTCTCGGCGCGCCTAATGGCGGAACGCGACGACGGTGCATAGCGTTTCGTTTCAGATCGAATACTTGACATAACTCTAACCCTGTGGTTGAGGTTTAGAGTTTATCTCGAACACCAGCAGTAACAAATACACCAGCAGTAACAAATACAGCAGCAGTAAAAAGACAGCAGCACTGACAAGCAGCGTGAAACACGACACGGAAGGCGAGAGCCGATGACGCCCCCGCACAACTACCTCGCCGTAATCAAGGTCGTCGGCATCGGCGGCGGCGGCGTGAACGCAGTCAACCGCATGATCGAACAGGGACTCAAGGGAGTCGAGTTCATCGCGGTCAACACGGACGCGCAAGCCCTTCTGATGAGTGACGCCGACGTCAAGCTCGACGTCGGTCGTGAATTGACCCGTGGCCTCGGCGCCGGTGCTGACCCTGAAGTGGGTCGCAAGGCAGCCGAAGATCACAAGGACGAGATCGAAGAGGTCATCAAGGGCGCCGACATGGTGTTCGTGACCGCAGGCGAGGGTGGTGGCACCGGAACCGGTGGTGCCCCTGTCGTGGCAAGCATCGCCCGGAAGCTGGGCGCACTCACCGTCGGCGTCGTGACTCGGCCGTTCTCCTTCGAGGGCAAGCGTCGTGGGGGACAGGCGGATACCGGAATCCAGGCGCTCCGGGAGTCCTGCGACACGCTGATCGTCATTCCCAACGATCGCCTGCTCCAGTTGGGTGACGCGGCCGTCAGCCTCATGGACGCCTTCCGCAGCGCCGACGAGGTTCTCCTCAACGGTGTCCAGGGCATCACCGACCTCATCACCACCCCGGGTCTGATCAACGTCGACTTCGCGGACGTCAAGGGTGTCATGTCCGGTGCAGGCAGTGCGTTGATGGGCATCGGATCCTCACGTGGTGAGGGACGCGCGATCAAGGCGGCGGAATCTGCGATCAATTCGCCTCTCCTCGAAGCATCGATGGAAGGCGCCCGCGGCGTTCTCCTGTCGATCGCCGGCGGTAGCGATCTGGGCCTGTTCGAGATCAACGAGGCGGCTTCGCTGGTGCAGGAAGCCGCGCACATCGACGCCAACATCATCTTCGGAACGGTCATCGACGATTCACTCGGTGACGAGGTTCGTGTGACGGTCATCGCTGCGGGATTCGACGGAGGAGCTCCGGCTCGTCGTCCCGTGGAGTCGACCGCACAGGGACGTGGAGCTATCGGCGCCGGGCGCGCGGGTGAGGTCGGCCGGTCACCGGTGGCCGCCGAACCTGCTGGCGAGCAGCCGATTTCCGCAGCGCGCGAGACGACGGGTTCGGGTAGCTTGCCTCCGATCGGTGGCCCACGCCATGCGCCGGTCCAGGAAGACGAGGGCGACGACGACGTCGATGTGCCTGTCTTCATGCGTCGCTGACGCAGGGCTACAAACAGTTTCGAGAACAGGGTGCCCGGAATTTCTGGGTACCCTGTTCTTGACTGGATGTCCGGTCACGTCTGAGCCGGACGACAACTTTCGACGTTTGTGAGCACACTTATCTTGAGTACCGAGAAGTCGACCACCCGCACCCGCATTCGCCGCGTCGTGACCAGCCGAGCTGGTGGTGTTTCCGCGTCGCCGTACGAGTCGTTCAATCTCGGCGATCACGTCGGAGACGATCCGGCAGCCGTCGAGGCGAATCGCCGTCGTCTGGCACGCGAAATAGGCGTCGAGCCTGACCATCTCGTGTGGATGGAACAGATCCACTCGCGCAACGTCACTGTCGTGACGGAACCGACCGACGAAGTGATTCCCGTGACGGACGCTCTGGTCACCACCGTTCCCGGCCTGGCGCTCGCCACCCTCAGCGCAGACTGTGTTCCCGTTCTGCTCTCCGACGAGGAGGCCGGTGTGATCGCGGCAGTTCATGCGGGACGGATCGGTGCCCGCATCGGTATCGTCCCGCGTGTCCTCGCGGAGATGGTGCGACAGGGCGCGGACGTCTCACGTATCGGTGCCTTCCTCGGCCCGGCAGCGAGCGGACGCCAGTACGAGGTTCCCGCCGCGATGCGTGCGGACGTGGAAAAGCACTTGCCGGGCAGCGCAACTCGCACCGAGAAGGGCACGCCGGGACTCGATCTGCGTGCGGGACTGCGTAAGCAGCTGCTCGCCGCGGGTGTGTCCGGTGTTGCCGAGGACCCGCGGTGCACGATCGAGGATCGCGCGTTGTTCAGTCATCGCCGAGAATCTCTGACCGGGCGTCAAGCTGCAGTGATCTGGATGGAAGCGCCCGCAGCGCAGGAAACCGTCTAGGCAGAAATGCGCCAGACGGATATGCGGCTGACAGAAATATCGACGGCACTCGACTCGGTGCGTGCGCGGCTGGCGGCCGCCTGCCTTGCCGCCGGTCGTGAAGTTTCCGACGTAGCACTGCTGCCAGTTACCAAATTCTTTCCGGCGTCCGACGCCCGAATCCTGTACGAACTGGGTTGCCGTGAATTCGGTGAGTCTCGTGAGCAGGAAGCAGTGGAGAAGGTCGCGGACTTCGACGGCGCTGCTCAGAGCGGCGCGATCGACGATCCGGTTCGTTGGCACATGATCGGGCAGTTGCAGCGCAACAAAGCGCGTTCGGTAGCGAAGTGGGCCTACGCAATTCACTCGGTGGACAGTGCACGACTGGCCGATGCACTCGATCGGGCGGCGCTCGGAGCTTTGTCCGACGGGGAGCGTAAAGCGCCGCTGCGGGTGCTCATCCAGGTAAGTCTCGACGGAGACCCTGCGCGTGGCGGAGTTCCCACGGGAGAGCTAACTCCTCTCGCCGAGCGGATCGAATCAGCCGAAGGTCTCGAATTTGCGGGACTGATGGCCGTCCCGCCACTTGGATCAGATCCGGACGAGCAGTTCGAAATCCTCCGCAGGGCACATCTTTTGATTCTCGAATCGCATCCTCGGGCAACCGAACTCTCGGCTGGCATGACCGGTGATCTGGAGGCCGCAGTGCGCCACGGATCAACGTGCGTGCGTGTCGGAACCGCACTGCTCGGCTCACGACCAGTAATCTCGAGGTGATCGCTCAGGTGATCGCCCAACCCGTCCACACCGCTGCGACCGGTCGCAGTCGGATTGATTCCGCCGCGCCAAGGAAGGTCGATCAATGAGCAACCTGCATAAGTTCAAGGCTTACTTCGGCATGGTTCCCCTCGATGACTACGAGGACGAATACGTGGAGGAGCCCGATCAGGCTCGCCGCGCACCCCGTCGTAGTCACGACGGCTATGCCGAGCGCGACGACCGCGAGTTCGTCGAACCTGCCTTCTCGAAGGCGAGCTACGCGCCCAGTCGTCGTGACGAAGAGGACGCGGAGTTCGATCGCTACGATTCCCGGCCCCGCGTCGACACCGTTCCCAGCCGCAGTAGCCGCCCGGCGATGGCGCCGCGTCCGGCAAGCCGTGGAAACCTCGCGGTCGACGCCCGTGCAGAGCGTCCCGAAGCGCGACGTGCGCCTGTTGTCGATGACGGCGGCCCGCTCGCCAAGATCACGACATTGCGTCCGCAGAGCTACGCAGAGGCCCGCACCATCGGTGAGCGGTTCCGCGACGGCACTCCCGTCATCATGGATCTGGTCGACATGAGCAACGCCGACGCGAAGCGTCTGGTCGATTTCGCGGCCGGCCTGGCGTTCGCATTGCGTGGTTCTTTCGACAAGGTAGCCACCAAAGTGTTTCTTCTCTCACCGGCTGACATCGACGTTTCCGCTGAGGAACGCCGTCGTATCGCGGAGACGGGTTTCTACAGCCAGAAATGATGGTCTCGACCGCAGTCCGGCCCCTGAGCAGGGGTGACGTGAGCACATTCGAACGGCGGCCCGTCTCGGCGGACGCCGCATTCGGACCCATCGCCGGCCGTTACAAGACGGACTCGATGCGGGCCGGTTCCGGAATTGCTGCGGTGTGTCTGTTTTGGACACACCGCAGAAGTCAGGCAGAGTGAGGGTGTGGACGCGCTTCTCTCTGTGATCTATCTGGTGCTGGTTGTCTTCTGGCTGTTGCTGATCGGCAGAGTGATCGTCGAGTTCGTTCGTTCGTTTGCCAGAGATTGGCGACCGACCGGATTGGTCGCAGTCATTCTCGAAACCATTTTTACGATCACCGATCCTCCGGTGAAACTGCTCCGCAGGTTGATCCCCCCGATCAACCTCGGTGGAGTTCGCTTGGATCTATCCATCATGGTCTTGCTTTTCATCGTCATCATCCTGATGTCGGTTGTTCGCTGAGCGCAGTCCGAGTGAGTGGTATGCCAGAATGGAAGCCATAACTCATCCGGTGGTTCGCCACTACGTAGACTGTGTTGCAACTGAATGCTTGCTAGACCGCCAAATGACGCGTGAAGGGATCCTTCCATGCCGCAACTGACTCCAGCTGACGTGCACAACGTTGCGTTCAGCAAGCCGCCTATCGGCAAGCGTGGCTACAACGAGGACGAGGTCGACGCATTCCTCGACCTCGTCGAGCAGGCGCTGTCGCAGCTCATCGAAGAGAATGCGGACCTGCGCCAGCGCGTAGGTGAGCTGGATCAGGAGCTCGCGGCTGCCAAGAAGTCGCCGGCACCTGCTCAGCAGGCAGCACCCGTCGCAGCGCAGCCCAAGCCGGAGCCCGCTCGGGTTGTCGAACCGCCCAAGCCTGCACCCGTTGCAGCTCCGGTTCCCGCCGCCGCTGCCGTTGCAGCGCCGCAGAGTGGCGACACCCACATGCAGGCCGCGAAGGTCCTCGGACTGGCTCAGGAGATGGCGGATCGCCTCACCAACGATGCCAAGACCGAATCCGAGCAGCTGCTCGGCAGTGCTCGCACCAACTCCGAGCAGCTCATGAGCGAGGCTCGCAGCAAGGCCGACGGCATGATCGCGGATGCGCGCAACAAGTCGGAGGCAATGCTGACCGACGCTCAGACTCGCTCCGAGACCCAGCTTCGCCAGGCTCAGGAGAAGGCAGACGCTCTCAAGGCAGACGCCGAGAAGAAGCACACCGAAATCATGGCGACCATCAACCAGCAGCGTTCGGTCCTCGAGGGCCGTATCGAGCAGCTGAAGACGTTCGAACGTGAGTACCGGGTGCGCCTGAAGTCCTACCTGGAATCGCAGCTCGAAGAGCTCGAACAGCGTGGCTCGGCCGTTCCGGTCGACGGTGGACAGGATTCCTACAGCCCGTCCTTCGCCAAGGGAAACAGCTGACCGAGAGCGCCTCGTCGGCTCAGCTATCGGACCGGACAAAGGTTGATACGTGCTGGTCGTGACGTTGGTTCTCGCGGGAGTTGGCTTCGCTCTCCTGATCGTTGCCCTGACCACAGGGTCGCTGATCTGGGCGTGGGCATGTATCGCGATTTGTGTAGCAGGTGCCGTCCTCCTGCTGGTCAGTGCGCTGACCAGCAGGAAGGCGGTTCCTTCGTTGGATGACCCGATATCGGGCAGCGGCGTGTCGTCGCCTTACGGTCGAGTCGAGAGTTCCTCGGATTCCTCGACCGATGATGCAGCTACTGCCAACGACGACAATCAGGGAAACCACGGCGGGTCGCCGGGTACCCCCGACAAGACCTAGGGCGAGTTCCGACAAGGTCCAGGACGAGTATTAGACTGTCCAACACGAATACCAGGCTGTGATCCGGCAATCACCGGGGAGCTTTCGGAAGAACGGTTGTCGACGCTTTCGTACGTGTCGAGGACCCAGTAGAACCGAACGGGTGAGCCCGTCACAGCTCGATCGAGTGGCAGCTCGAGATCCGGTGTGAAAGCACGGATCTGCGGGGTGCAAACGGGGTGGTACCGCGGTGTCGGCGCACAAGCGTCACGTCGTCCCCGTGCCGAGTCCGACTGGCACGAGGAGATCGCCATGGCGAGTAACGGGTATCCCAAAGTCGACTACGGTGTCCCCGCCGACACCGGAGTCAAGTTCCCCGAACTGGAACAGAAAGTCCTGAAACAGTGGGACGACGACGACACCTTCCGTGCGTCGGTTTCCAATCGGGACGGTAACGAAGAGTTCGTTTTCTACGACGGACCGCCATTCGCAAACGGTTTGCCGCACTACGGCCACCTGCTGACGGGGTACGTCAAGGACCTGGTGCCGCGCTTCCAGACAATGCGTGGACGCAAGGTCGAACGACGCTTCGGCTGGGATTGCCACGGCCTTCCGGCAGAGCTCGAAGCGGAGAAGCAGCTCGGCATCAAGGACAAGGCCGAGATCGAAGTCATGGGTCTGGCCAAGTTCAACGAGTACTGCAAGGCCTCGGTGCTCAAGTACACCGACGAGTGGCGTGACTACGTCACCCGCCAGGCGCGCTGGGTCGATTTCGACAACGACTACAAGACCCTGGACGTCGACTTCATGGAGTCCGTCATGTGGGCCTTCAAGGAGCTGCACGACAAGGGCCTGATCTATCAGGGCTTCCGTGTGCTGCCCTACAGCTGGTACGAGCAGACTCCACTGTCCAATCAGGAGACTCGCCTCGACGATGCGTACAAGATGCGTCAGGATCCTGCAGTCACGGTCGACATGCCGCTGGTCGCTCCGGGTTCACCCCTCGACGGCGCAAACGCGATCATCTGGACCACGACTCCGTGGACACTGCCGTCCAACTTGGCCACTGCGGTTCATCCCGAGGTCGACTACGTCCAGGTGCTCGGCGAGGACGGAAAGCGGTACGTGCTCGCAGAAGCACGGGTAGCTCATTACGCACGTGAGCTGGGGGAGGACCCCGAGGTCGTTTCCCGTCACAAGGGCGCCGAACTGGTCGGACTGTCGTACACACCGCCGTTCGACTTCTTCCTCGGACATCCGAATGCGCACGTCGTGCTCTCGGCGGACTACGTGACAACCGACTCCGGAACCGGAATCGTCCACCTCGCACCGGCTTTCGGTGAAGAGGATATGGACGTGGCCACGGCCAACGGTATCGAGGTCGTACAGCCGCTCGATCCGGGTGGAAAGTTCACCTCGATGGTTCCGCCGTACGAGGGTCTGATGGTGTTCGACGCCAACCCGGTCATCATCAAGGACCTCAAGGCTGCCGGAAAGCTGCTGCGGCACGAGACGATCGAGCACTCGTACCCACACAGTTGGCGCAGTGGGCAGCCGCTGATCTACATGGCGGTCCCCTCGTGGTTCGTCGCGGTCACCAAGTTCCGAGATCGCATGGTCGAGCTGAACAAGGACATCACGTGGGTGCCCGAGCACATCCGTGACGGCCAGTTCGGCAAGTGGCTCGAAGGTGCACGAGACTGGAACATCAGCCGAAACCGCTACTGGGGCAGCCCGATCCCGGTGTGGGTGTCGGACGATCCGCAGTACCCGCGTACGGACGTGTACGGCTCGCTCGATCAGTTGGAGGCAGACTTCGGCGTCCGTCCGACCGATCTGCATCGCCCGATGATCGACGACTTGGTCCGCCCGAACCCCGACGACCCGACCGGGAAGTCGATGATGCGCCGCGTTCCCGAGGTGCTCGACTGCTGGTTCGAATCCGGTTCGATGCCGTACGCGCAGGTGCACTACCCATTCGAGAACCGTGAATGGTTCGAGGGCCATTTCCCGGGCGATTTCATCGTCGAGTACAACGGGCAGACTCGCGGCTGGTTCTACACGCTGCACGTGCTGGCAACCGCACTCTTCGATCGTCCGGCGTTCAAAACCGTTGCTGCGCACGGCATCGTGCTCGGCGACGACGGACTGAAGATGAGCAAGTCCAAGGGCAACTACCCGGACGTGAAGGAGGTGTTCAACCGCGACGGCAGCGATGCCATGCGCTGGTTCCTGATGTCTTCGCCGATCTTGCGCGGCGGAAACCTCATCGTGACCGAGCAGGGCATCCGCGAAGGCGTACGTCAGGCGTTGCTCCCGCTGTGGAACGCCTGGAGCTTCCTGCAGTTGTACGCGCCGGAATCCGGTGTGTGGCGTACCGATTCGGAGAACATCCTCGATCAGTACATCCTGGCCAAGCTCGCTACCACCCGCGACGTGATCACCGAGGCCCTCGAGGTCAACGACATCGCCGGCGCGTGCGACGAGCTTCGGTTGTTCTGTGATGCGCTCACCAACTGGTATGTGCGACGGTCTCGTTCGCGGTTCTGGGACGAGGATCGCGACGCGATCGACACCCTGCACACAGTGCTCGAGGTCGTGACGCGTCTCGCTGCGCCGCTGTTGCCGCTGGTGTCCGAGGTGATCTGGCGCGGGTTGACCGGGGAGCGCTCGGTTCACCTGGCTGATTGGCCCGAGGCGTCGGAGCTCCCCGCGAACCCCGAGCTGGTAGCGGCGATGGACGACGTCCGGACCGTGTGCTCCACGGTGCTGAGCCTGCGCAAGGCGCAGAATCTGCGAGTTCGTCTTCCGCTGCCCGAGGTCACGGTTGCGGCGCCGGATGCCGAGCGTCTGCGTCCGTTCCTCGGACTGATTGCCGACGAGGTCAACGTCAAGAAGGTCGATCTGACCGATGACGTCGACGTGCACGGGCGCTTCGAGATCGCGGTCAACGCGCGTGCTGCAGGACCGCGTCTGGGCAAGTCCGTTCAGACTGTCATCAAGGCGGTCAAGGCGGGCGACTGGACCGAGAACGCGGACGGCGTCGTAGTTGCGGCGGGCATCGAACTGCTGCCCGAGGAGTACACGCAGAAACTGGTTGCAGCCGAGCCTGATTCGACGGCGGCATTGCCAGACGGTGCGGGACTCGTCGTACTCGATTCCGTCGTGACGGAGGAACTCGAAGCCGAGGGCTGGGCGAAGGACCGTATCCGTCAGTTGCAGGATGCGCGTCGTGCCGCCGGTTTGGACGTCTCGGACCGGATCAACGTCGTACTCGAGGTTCCGCAGGACTGCAAGGAGTGGGCGGAGCGTCATCGCGAATTGATCGCCGGTGAGGTTCTGGCCACCTCGTTCTCGGTGGGTGAAGCGGGAGACGACGCCGTCGATCTCGGTGACGGTATCCGCGCCGCGATCACGAAGGTCTAATACCGCCGTAACTACTCCGGCTCCCCGATGAATGTCTGTATGTCAGGGTGCCGGAGTAGTTTGCTCTCATGAGTACGAGCAAGGAAACCGTGGCGAGCATTCTCGAGCAGTTGGAACCGCTCGACGTGCGGGCAAGGGCGATGTTCGGCGAGTACGGATTGTATTGCGACGAGAAGATCGTGGGCTTGATCTGCGGAGACGTTCTGTTCGTCAAACCCACCGAGGTCAGTGCCGAGTTCGGATCAGAGGCCGATCTGGCTCCGCCGTACCCGGGAGCGAAGGATTACTACCGGGTGACGGAGGAACGGCTGCAGGACCTCGATCACCTGCACGCCTTCATTCAACGGACTGCCGACGTACTACCCCTGCCGAAGAAGAAGTCGCCCAAGAAGAAGGCGCGGACGTAAATTCTGCACCTACTTTTGAGAGAACCGTAACGCCCGATGAATCAAGGTGATCCCACACGAAGTCGCAGGTGGGTGCTGCATCTCGACATGGATGCGTTTTTCGCTTCCGCCGAGCAGTTGACGCGTCCCACGCTGCGAGGTCGGCCGGTGCTGGTCGGCGGCTTGGGCGGGCGCGGAGTGGTGGCCGGGGCAAGTTACGAAGCGAGAGTTTTCGGTGCGCGTTCGGCAATGCCGATGCACCAAGCACGCCGGATGGTCGGTGGCGGAGCGGTGGTATTGCCACCGCGGATGTCGTTGTATTCAGTTCTGAGTAAACGCACCTTCGACGCGTTGCGCCTTCGTATGCCGATCCTCGAGCAATTGTCGGTGGACGAGGCATTCGGCGAACCAGTGGAATTGGCCGGAGTCGGCGCCGACGAGGTCCGCGCGTTTTGTGAGGACCTGCGGGCGTTGATCAAAGCCGAGACCGGGTTGGTCGCCTCGATCGGTGCCGGCGCAGGTAAGCAGGTCGCCAAGATCGCGTCGGGACTGGCAAAGCCCGACGGCGTCGCAGTGATTCCTCCCGGGATGCAGCACGAGTTGCTCGATCCACTTCCGGTGCGAAAGCTGTGGGGGATCGGCCCTGTTGCCGAGGAAAAGCTGAAGCGTCTCGGCATCGAAACCATCGGAGGGTTTGCCCGCACTCCCATAGCGGAGGTGGCGTCGATACTCGGAACCACTGTCGGACCGGGGTTGCATCGGCTCGCGCAGGGGATCGACGACCGGCCGGTCGCGGAGCGTGCCGAATCCAAGCAGATCAGCGCGGAATCCACGTTCGCCGCAGACATCGTCACTATGGCGCAACTGCGCGCGGCCGTCGAAAGTAGTGGTCGCGCAGCATTTTCCAGGCTGGAGAAGGACGGAAGAGCAGCTCGCACCGTCGTACTGAAGCTCAAGAAGTCCGATATGAGCATTCTGACGCGATCCGTGACGTTGCCGTTTGCCACCATCGACCGCCAAATCCTTGTCGCGACTGCGCAGAAACAGGTCATCGACCCGCAGGAATTGGGGCCGATTCGCCTCGTCGGTGTGGGATTCGCCGGTTTGTCCACCGTTCGGCAAGGATCACTTTTTCCCGAGTTGGATCAGGATGTTCCCGGCTATCCGGTCGAGACTCTCACGGGCGCCCTCGATGAGGCCGAACTCGACGTTCCGGTGGCCGCACGCGTCCCTCAGCGCTACTGGCACCCTGGTTTGGACGTGAAGCATCCAGAATACGGACACGGTTGGGTGCAAGGCGCCGGGCACGGAGTGGTGACAGTTCGCTTCGAAACCCGTTCCAGCGGAACGGGAATAGCCAAAACCTTCGCCGAATCGGATGAGGTGCTCGAGGTAGCAGATGCGGTCGACAGCCTTCTCTGAGGATGTCCTTAGACTTTTTCCGCTTACCGTTGGGTAATGTTGTCGACGATCCTCGAGCAAGCACGATGTTCGACTGACGCTCGAATGTGAACACCCGAATGGATAGGACTGAGAAGTTGAAGCTTCAGAAGATGACCGTTGCAGCCGTGGCGATCGCAGCAGCCCTGACGATGACCGCTTGTGGCTCGGATGACAAGACCGACTCACCCACCACGACGTCCAAGAGTGCGACGGCCACCACCAGCACCACGGACGTTGCAGCTCCCGAGCTCCCGACGTCTGCTGAGCTCAACGGCAAGGTCGCTCAGGCACTCGACGAGACCGTTCCGGCCGCAGACAAGGTCAACCTCGTCCAGGGCGCCGAGCAGGATCCCGAGCTGATCAACCAGGTCGCCGCTGCCGCCAAGGCTGCCGGCGCGCAGGTCGAGATCCTCGACCCGGTCACCGACACGGGTAGCGAGACGGCCGCAGCTTCGCTGAACATCGTCGTCAACGGCCAGCCGCTGCAGCAGGGTCTGCAGGCTTCGTTCGTCTACGAGGACGGCGTCTGGAAGCTCTCGAAGACCACCGCTTGCCAGATCGTCGGCGTTGCAGGTCTGACCTCGCCTGCTTGCGCTGCTTGATCTCTGCGCAACACCTGAAACACCAGAGCGGCCGTCGACCCCCGAAAGGGAGTCGGCGGCCGCTCTTCATGCAGTGAGCGTCGTCAGTGATGGAATCCCTCGGTGACGCGTGGCCGCGGCATCGGGCTGTCGAGTTCGTCGAGGAACGCGGTTTCCTCTTCGATGATGCGCAGCAGATTGGCTGCCAGGTCCATGCTCAGTCCGTTACGAACCACGATGCGCTGCACTGTCAGATCCGAGAGATCGTCCGGCATGGGATAGGCCGGCACCAACCAGCCCTTGCCCCGCAGCCGGTCGGACAGGTCGTACAGCGTCCAGTTGGACGTGTGGCCCTCGGCGAGGCGCCACGCGAAGACCGGGATGTCGGAACCGTCGTTCCACAATTCGAAGGCGTCGAGCTTCCCGATTCCTTCGGCGAGGAATTTCGCCACGTCCTGTGAGGACTGCTGGATCGCGCGATAGCCGTCGTGGCCGAGACGCAGGAACAAGTAGAACTGCAGGATCACCTGAGCACCGGGCCGCGAGAAGTTCAGCGCGAAGGTCGGCATACTGCCGCCGAGGTAGCTCACCTTGAACACGAGGTCGTCGGGAAGTAGATCCTGCGATCGCCAGACCACCCAGCCGAGGCCGGGATAGACGAGTCCGTACTTGTGCGCCGAGGTGTTGATGGAGTGCACGCGCGGGAGCCGGAAATCCCATTCGAGTTCCGGCTGTAGGAACGGGGCGATCATTGCGCCGGAAGCGCCGTCGACGTGGATGGGAACGTCGAGTCCCGTCTTTTCCTGGATCGCGTCGAGTGCCTTCGAGATTTCCAGGACCGGCTCGTACATCCCGGTGTACGTGACACCCATGATCGCGATTACGCCGATGGTGTTCTCATCGACGTACTTGTCCAGATCGTGACCGTCGAGGGTCCGGTGTTCCTCGCTGATCGGCACGTAGCGCGCCTCGACGTCCCAGTAGTTGCAGAATTTCTCCCAGCACACCTGGACGGCGGAACTCATGATGAGATTTGGTTTTTCGGTGGACTTCCCCGCGGCTTTTCGTGCGTGCTGCCAGCGTCGTTTCATCGCCAGGCCACCGAGCATGCACGCCTCGGACGAACCGATCGTCGAGGTACCGATTGCGTCCTTGGGGGAGGGCGAGTGCCAGAGGTCGGCAAGGATGCGCCAGCAATAGGTTTCGATCGCGGCGGTCTGTGGATACTCGTCCTTGTCGATCATGTTCTTGTCGAACGACTCGGTATACAGCTTGGTGGCGTGGTCGTCCATCCACGTGCTGACAAACGTCGCGAGATTGAGCCGCGCATTGCCGTCGAGCATCGTTTCGTCGTGGACGATCTGATAGGCGGTCTCGGGAAGCATGCCGTCGGGTTCGAGTGTGTACTTCGATGCAACCGAATCCTCGCCAGGCCTCGAGAAGATCGGATTGACGGCTACGTAATCGGTGTGATCTGACCTTCTGGGTTCCGGCATGAACTCTGGCTCCTCACATCAGTGTGTCGCGTTGGTCTGTTTCGTACCTACTCTCACCGTTCAGTGTGGACGGGCAGTTGTCAAAGGGTCTGTGGTCCCGAATCATTCGCGTAAGGCCGAGACGGGACTAATCCGCTCGTTGTCAGGGCGTTTGTGCGCGCAGGCGATCGGCGGCGGCCGACGCCATCGAGTGCAGAACATCGGGGGCGATCGCACTCGGCGCCGTCGCGGACACCTGAGTCAACGTCGTCCCGACTGCGGCCACGATCGCGTCGGCAACCAAGGTGAAACCACCACTCTCCGTGATGATTCGGAAAGCGAAAGACGCGTCGCCGACGTTCGGGCCCGACGCTCCGCCGACGCGATAGGTGATTTTCGTTCCGTCGGCATCGGTTCCCGAATACTCCGCACACCCGGCCAGCGTGGTCTGAAGTTTCTCGAAAGCTGCTGCTGCCGCGGTGCCGTCGGCGTACGAAGCAGAGTCCTGATCGATGCTCGTGAAATCGGGGCCGGTGAACATGTCGGAGAGGTCGGCGACCGATTCGGGAGCCTGGGTGGCTATCGGCGCCAGAACCTGGGCGCAGACGGCGGGGTCGGTGCTCGACTTGTCCGCCTCCGAACTCTCCGGCGCCGGTGCGAGGCCGAGGTCGTCGACCGGGTCGGGAACTATGTCGAAGTCCGCAGGTAGTTCGGAGAGGGTGAGCGCGGCTCGTTGCAGCGCATCACGGTCGAGAGGTGCCCCGCTCAGCGATGCGGCCGGAGCAGCTGTGAACGGCGTCAAGCCGACCTGTGGGGCGGAAACCTGCGTAGTTGTGTCAGCACTAGGAGAGTCGTCCGAGCCGCAACCGGTGACGACGAACAGTGCCGCCGTTGCTGTCAGGCCCAGTGCGAGCGATCGGCGTGTCACGATTCCCACCGAATGCTGTTGGAGATGGTCTGCCGGATCACCGAGGAACTGTCCGGATCTCCGTACGCCTGGTCGCCGCCGACGGTCATCTGTCCGTCGATCGGCAAGGGGAGTGAGAGGTCGACGGTGAGGTTTCCGGAGCCGGCCATGACGTACTGATCGATGTTCAGCGTTCCGGCGTCACCGGCCAGGTTCCAGACCGGGCTCTGCGGGGTCTGCGATACGTCCACCGCGAGCGAAAGCCGATTACCCTCGCGCGCGGTGAGCGTGACGGTGGTTGTCTGATCGAGCAGGATTTCACTGCTGACTTGTTGTCGAACCACCCAACGTGCGCCGACACCGACCGGAGCGTCGGGGAGTGCAACGGTCCGGTAGACCGCTTGGCCGAGCGCCTGTTCGATTGCAGCGCGGGCAGCATTGGCCGAGTTGGCGGACGGCTTCAACCGTAGGGCGGTGATGGCGCCCGAATCCGTGACCGACAATCCGGCCGCAGATCCGTCGGCCCCGCTCAGCGCTGCCTGCAGCGTTGCATCCGGCGAGGTCATCGACGACAGCGTCAGGTCCACGACAGCGGTGGGATCGTCAGCGGTCACGTTTGCCGAGAGCGGGATCGTGATCTCCGGCGAAGAGAAATCTTGTGCCGGCTGTTGATCGATCTGCTGACTCACGACCGCCTGGGTGACGAGCGTCGCCGTCTGCGTGGTGCCGACAGGCAAGTTCATGCGCAACACCTCGCGCGGTTCGCTTCCCGCATCGAGTACCTCGACGGTGGCGGCGGTCACCGGAACAGTGACTTCGCTCGGCGACGAGGTAGGTGTGGTGGGAGGTTGATCCGAGTCGCCGCAAGCGGTGAGAACGGTGGTGAGAGCGAGGGCAGCGAGGGCGAACGGAACTCGTCGGCCGGTCGTGGACAGCAGTGGCACGCGCTCCAGGCTAGCCGCAGTTGCAGAGTGCGTGACCCGGTGCGGTGAACATGAGGGATGATGGTTGCGTGAGTACAGACCACCCAGACCGAGATGTCAACGCGGAGGATCAGCCGATTACCGAAATCTCGAAGGCCGACGAGCCCGAAACCGTGAAACCGGAAGCCGTGAAATCGGAAGACGGTGACCTGGCGGTTGCGCCGGTCGCAAAGCCCCGCCGGCTGACCATGCTCATTGCCATCGCCGCTGTCATCCTGCTCTCGGACATTCTCACGAAGGTGTGGGCCGTCGCCGCGGTCAAGCCGGGGCAGCCGATCGAAATCATCGGTGACGTGGTCACATTCACGATGGTGCGCAATCCCGGTGCAGCGTTCTCGATGGCGACGTCGATGACGTGGATCCTCACCCTCGTCGCCATCGGTGTCGTCATCGGTGTGATCAAGATCGGTCGCACGCTCCGATCGCCGTGGTGGGCGCTGGGTCTCGGCCTCGTGCTCGGCGGCGCGCTGGGTAACCTCGTCGACCGATTCTTCCGCTCTCCCGGAATCATGCGCGGACATGTGGTGGACTTCGTCTCCGTCGGTTGGTGGCCCGTGTTCAACATCGCGGATTCCGCGATCGTCTGTGGCGCGATCCTGCTTGTCGTACTGACTCTTTTCGGCTTCGAACCCAACGGTGAACGCCTGCGTGATCACAAGGCGGACGACAAGAAGCTCACCGAATCGAAGGCCGCAGCCGAGGGAGAAACCAAGTGAGGGAATCCCGTTCGATGCCCGTGCCCGACGGCCTCGACGCCATGCGGGTCGATGCCGGCCTCGCGCGCCTTCTCGGACTCTCGCGCACCGTGGTCGCGACACTCGCGGAAGAAGGCTCGGTACTCGTCGACGGTGTGGCGGTCGGCAAGTCCGATCGTCTGACCGCAGGGTCGTGGCTCGAGGTTGTCCTGCCCGAACCGCCGCGGCCCCTGACCATCGAGGCGACACCGGTCGAGGGGATGGAGATCCTCTACGCCGACGACGACGTCGTTGCAGTCGACAAGCCCGTCGGAGTTGCCGCGCACGCCAGCGTCGGGTGGACGGGACCGACGGTCATCGGCGGACTTGCCGCGGCCGGTTTCCGTATCTCGACGTCCGGTGCCCACGAGCGTCAGGGCATCGTCCACCGTCTGGACGTCGGAACGTCGGGTGTCATGGTGGTTGCCACCTCCGAGCGCGCATACACCTTGCTCAAGCGCGCTTTCAAGCAGCGGACCATCGACAAGCGCTACCACGCTCTCGTGCAGGGACACCCCGACCCGAGCAGCGGAACCATCGACGCCCCGATCGGACGCCACCACGGGAACGACTGGCGATTCACGGTCACGGCCGACGGCAAGCCCAGCGTCACGCACTACGACACCATCGAGGCGTTCCAGGCAGCGAGTCTGCTGGACGTGCACCTCGAAACCGGTCGCACACACCAGATCCGTGTCCACTTCTCGGCGTTGCGCCATCCGTGCTGCGGCGACCTGACCTACGGCGCGGACCCCCGACTTGCCGAGAGGCTCGGTCTCGAACGCCAGTGGCTGCACGCAGTCTCGCTCGGCTTCGCCCACCCGGCGGACGGTCGCTGGGTCGAGATCAAGAGCAAGTACCCGAAGGATCTCGAACACGCACTCGAAGTTCTCCGGTCCTCATGACACCGCGCGGGCTTACCCCCGCGCTGGCCGTCGTCGCGGTGGTGGTCGGTGTGGCGGCGGTGGTGGGCGTGGGGTTCGCGAATCCCGTGCCGACCCCGCCGATCACGACGGACACTCTCGGTCCGGACAGCGGGGAAGCTGTGCCGGACTACCTCGACCGAGCGCGAGATTCTGTCGCGTCGGTCGATGGGCCGGTGTGGGCGTTGGTCTCGTTCACGAAGGCACTCACCGTCGACGAGGTCATCACGTCGACCAGCAGTGTTCAGGTGCCGGGCGCTGAAGTCTCGGGCGTTCGCGTGTCCAGGGTCATGTTCCGAGTTCCGATCGAGCGCGTCCAGACGCCGCTCATGTCCGTGCCCGTTCCCGACAACGACGAAGCAGTGCGCAGATCGCCCGGTGTTGCAGCCACGCGACTGATCTCGCTCGGCGGCGACACCGATCGTCAGCAACAGGTGGCGCTCGCGTCGGCGAAGCAATTGTCCGCCGGGTGCGCCTGCGCGGTGGGCGTGCTGGTGCGAGCTACTCCCGAAGGACTCGAAGCGATCGAACATGACTCGAACGTCCGTGCAGTGGAAGCATTGCCGTCCGACGCCTCGCTGTGGTTCGCTGCCGTTCGTCCCTTGCTGCCGGAGTACGTGGACGTCGTTGCTCCCGGCCCCGACGACGGCCCGGTCCCGTGAACTCCGGTTCCGTGAACAAGGACGAACGCGCTAGGTCCGGTTCGTCCTCGGGGATCTTCTACGGTGTGGCGGCGTTCCTGTTGTGGGGAACGTTCCCGGCATTCTTCGGACTACTCGACTTCGCCGATCCGGTCGAGATCCTTGCGCACCGAGTGGTGTGGACCCTTCTGTTGATGCTGATCGTGTTGGCCTTTGCCGGTCGCCTCGGATCGCTTCGCGGCATCAGCGCACGCACCTGGCTGCTGGTGACCGCGGCATCAGCGGCGATCGCGGTGAACTGGGGGACGTACATCTATGCCGTGGTGTCAGGTCGCGTCGTGGAGGCGGCCCTCGGGTACTTCATCAACCCACTGGTCACCGTGCTGCTCGGCGTCGTGATCTTCCGCGAACGATTGCGCCGCGCTCAGATCGCCGCCCTCGTCCTCGCCGCAACGGCAGTTGTCGTGATCACGGTCGACTTCGGTAAACCGCCGATCGTCGCATTGGTGCTCGCCGGTTCGTTTGCCACCTACGGGCTGGTCAAGAAGGTGGTTCCGCTCGATCCCCGAACCAGTTTGACTGCCGAGGGAGTCGTCGCCGCACCCTTCGCGGTCGGCTACCTCGTGTTTTTAGGCCTGACCGGGGCCGGTGCATTCATCAGCAGCGGCGCCGGACACAGCTTGTTGCTGCTTGCCGCCGGCCCGGTCACCGCACTGCCACTGCTCCTGTTCGGCGTCGCCGCTCAGCGAGTTCCGTTGGCGACGATGGGCATGCTGCAGTACCTCACCCCGGCGCTGCAGATGGCGTGGGGTGTGGCCGTCATGCACGAGGACATGCCGGCCTCACGCTGGATCGGCTTCGTTCTGATCTGGGCTGCGCTGGTGATCTTCACGACAGATACCTTCGTCGCCAGTCGACGTTCGCGGCGTTCGATGAGGTCGAGCGCCGAACCTGAGGTTCCGGTCACGTGATCGGAGGCGGCACACTGCGACTCCACGATGGCGGTCGCCGAACGTGTCGGCAACGCGGCATACACTCGATCTCGCTCCCAGACCTTCAGAGAGGCGCACGTGGCTGACTCGTTCGTACATCTTCACAATCACACCGAGTACTCGATGCTCGACGGTGCGGCCAAGGTCGGCGCCATGTTCGAGGAGGCCGCTCGTCTCGAAATGACCGCTGTCGGCATGACCGACCACGGAAACATGTACGGCGCCAGCCAGTTCTACAACGAGGCCAAGAGTGCCGGCATCAAGCCGATCATCGGCATCGAGGCGTACATCGCACCCGAATCCCGCTTCAACACCAAACGAGTTCTCTGGGGTGATCGCAGCCAGAAGTCCGACGACGTCTCCGGTAGCGGTGCGTACACGCACATGACGATGGTGGCCGAGAACGCCACGGGGCTCCGAAACCTCTTCAAGCTGTCTTCTCTCGCGTCAATCGAGGGACAGCTCGGCAAGTGGCCTCGCATGGACGAGGAACTCATCGCGGCGCACGCCGAGGGCATTATCGCCACCACCGGTTGCCCTTCGGGTGAGATTCAGACGCGTCTTCGTCTCGGTCACGATCGCGAGGCTCTCGAAGCTGCCGCGAAGTGGCAGGAGATCTGGGGACCGGACAACTTCTTCCTCGAACTGATGGATCACGGTCTCTCGATCGAGCGCCGGGTGCGCGAGGGTCTGCTCGACATCGGCAAGCAACTCGGTATCCCGCCGCTTGCCACCAACGACTGCCACTACGTCACCAAGGACGCCGCCGAGAACCACGAGGCGCTGCTCTGCATCCAGACCGGCAAGACGCTGTCCGACCCCACGCGCTTCAAGTTCGACGGCGACGGCTACTACCTCAAGTCCGCTGCCGAGATGCGCGCCATCTGGGACAACGAAGTACCGGGGGCGTGCGACAACACCGTGGCCATCGGCGAGCGTGTGCAGTCGTACGAGGACGTGTGGGCGTTCCACGACCGCATGCCGATCTTCCCGGTCCCGGAGGGTCACACGCAGCAGACCTTCCTGCGCGCCGAGGTGATGCGCGGACTCGATCGCCGCTTCCCGAGCGGACCTCCGCAGGAGTACCTCGCCCGCGCCGACTACGAGATCGGCGTCATCAACGAAATGGGCTTCCCGGCCTACTTCCTGGTGGTCGGCGACCTGATCAACCACGCCAAGGACGTCGGAATTCGCGTCGGGCCCGGCCGTGGATCGGCTGCCGGTTCGTTGGTGGCCTACGCGATGGGTATCACCAACATCGACCCCATCCCGTACGGGTTGCTGTTCGAGCGATTCCTCAACCCCGAGCGTGTGTCCATGCCCGATATCGATATCGACTTCGATGATCGCCGTCGCGGCGAGATGGTTCGCTACGCGACGGACAAGTGGGGCAACGACAAGGTCGCCCAGGTCATCACCTTCGGCACCATCAAGACCAAGGCTGCCATCAAGGACTCGGCTCGCGTCCAGTTCGGCAAGCCGGGCTTTGCCATCGCCGATCAGATCACCAAGGCGCTCCCGCCGCCCATCATGGCCAAGGACATCTCGGTTTCCGGTATCACCGATCCGAAGCACGAGCGGTACAAGGAGGCAGTCGAGGTTCGAGCGCTCATCGACTCCAGCCCGGACGTCGCGAAGATCTACAAGACCGCGGTGGGTCTGGAAGGGCTGATCCGTAACGCCGGTGTGCACGCCTGCGCGGTCATCATGTCGTCCGAACCGCTCACCGACGCAATCCCGGTCTGGAAGCGCGCCCAGGACGGCGCCATCATCACCGGTTGGGACTACCCCTCGTGTGAAGCTATCGGCCTGCTCAAGATGGACTTCCTCGGTCTGCGAAACCTCACGGTTATCGGCGACACGCTCGAGAACATCAAAGCCAACCGCGGCATCGACCTCGACCTCGACACTTTGCCGATGGACGATGCGGCAACATACGAACTGCTCGCCCGCGGCGACACTCTCGGTGTGTTCCAGCTCGACGGCGGCGGCATGCGCGAGTTGCTGAAACTGATGCAGCCCACCGGATTCGGCGACATCGTCGCCGCATTGGCGCTGTATCGACCGGGACCGATGGGTGTGGACGCCCACATCTCGTACGCCAAGCGCAAGAACGCCTTGGAAGACGTCAAGCCGATTCACCCCGAGCTGGAGGAGCCGCTCGCGGAGATCCTCTCGGAGACATACGGCCTGATCATCTACCAGGAGCAGATCATGCAACTGGCGCAGAAGGTGGCCGGTTACACCCTGGGTCAGGCCGACTTGCTGCGTCGCGCCATGGGTAAGAAGAAGCTGTCCGAGCTGGAAAAGGCCTACGCCGGCTTCCGGCAGGGCATGTTGGACAACAACTTCAGCGAAGCCGCCATCAAGGCGCTGTGGGACACGGTCCTTCCCTTCGCCGGGTACGCGTTCAACAAGTCGCACTCCGCCGGCTACGGACTCGTGTCGTACTGGACTGCGTACCTCAAGGCGAACTACCCGGCCGAGTACATGGCAGGTCTGCTGACCTCCGTCGGTGACGACAAGGACAAGTCCGCGATCTACCTCGCAGACTGCCGCAAGTTGGGCATCACAGTTCTCCCACCGGACGTCAACGAGTCACGCGTCGACTTCGCGACGGTCGGCGACGACATCCGTTTCGGTATGGGGTCGGTGCGCAACGTCGGCGCCAACGTCGTTGCCTCGATCATCAAGGCGCGCACCGAGAAATCGAAGTTCACCGATTTCTCCGACTATCTCGGCAAGATCGACGCGATGGCTTGCAACAAGAAGGTCACCGAATCTCTCATCAAGGCCGGTGCCTTCGACTCGTTGGGTCACCCGCGCAAGGGCCTGATGTTGGTTCATGCCGACGCCATCGATTCCGTGATGAGCACCAAGAAGGCAGAGGCGATCGGACAGTTCGACCTCTTCGGCGGTGCCGAGGCGGACGAGTCGATCACCTCGGTGTTCGACGTCAAGATTCCTGACGAAGAGTGGGACTCCAAGCATCGCCTGGCACTCGAACGAGAAATGTTGGGGCTGTATGTCTCCGGCCATCCGCTCAACGGAGTCGAGCACATTCTTCGCCAGCAGTCCGACACGTCCATCGCTGCGATACTCGAAGGCGGCGTTCAGGACGGTGCCCAGGTAACTCTCGGCGGAATCATTGCCTCGGTGGACCGTCGGGTCAACAAGAACGGTCTGACCTGGTGCATCGTGCAGCTCGAAGACCTCGTGGGTGGAATCGAGGTGCTGTTCTTCCCGCAGGCCTACGCCGTGTACGGGATGGACATCGCCGAGGATGCCATCGTGTTGGTCAAGGCTCGCGTTTCGATCCGAGACGATCGGATGTCGCTGATCGGCAACGACCTTGCGGTGCCTGATATTTCGGCGATCGGGGTCGCGCGCCCCCTGTCGGTCTCGCTGCCGCTTCGGCAATGCACCAAGGACAAGCTCAGTGCTCTCAAGCAGGTGCTGACGAGGCACCCCGGAACATCCGACGTTCACGTTCGGCTGATCGGTGGAACCGAGATCAGCTTGTGGAAGGTCGACGACGTCCTTCGGGTCGAACCATCCTCGGCTTTGATGGGCGACCTGAAGGCATTACTCGGGCCGAGCTGTCTGACGGTCTGACCGCCGATCGAGCGGATCTGAACCGAACGAAGGGACCTTGCTGCATCAGCAGCAAGGTCCCTTCGTGGTTCGCGGGAGATCGGGGAGTGGGGTGATCAGGTGGTGCGTGAGTAGTACACGCGACGCGCCCACCAGGTGACCACGGCTGCTGTTGCGGCAGTCAGTACGGCTACCTGCATCGACTGGGTGACAGCTCCGGCGGCCACGAACAGCACAAAACCGACCGCGAGAGCTTCGATCTTGTACAGCGGCCACCGAGTCCCGGCCAGATCGACGAAATGGTCGGACGAGGGGCGTGATTCGCGAGTGGAGATATCTGCGGTAGTCATCTCGTCCCTTTCTCGGTGCAGTCTGTTCTCGCTGCGGCCTGGTTAGCGATACGGCTGTTCGAAGCTGTGGTTTCAGAGTAACCAGAGATGAGAGTTCGGGCAAGCGAACTTTATTGATCGGCAGCTCACTTAATCGATCAACCAGGGGAGTGTGCCGACGACGGACCTGGTCGGTGTGGTTCGGTGGCCAAGGTGCTCGAGTGGGTGTTCACTGGTACACATGCCAATCACAGGTGAGTACGAACCCAGTCCAGCGTCGTGGGCCGCCGATCAGGTCGCACGCATCGAGAACTCCGGTGGCACCGAGGGAAACGACATGAACGGCATGCCCGTCGTCGTTCTCACGACCGTCGGGGCAAAGTCCGGCAAGGTCAGGAAGACGCCGCTGATGCGCGTCGAGCACGACGGCTCGTATGCCGTTGTGGCTTCGCTTGGTGGCGCTCCGAAGAATCCGGTTTGGTACTACAACGTCAAAGCCGATCCGCACGTCACGCTGCGTGACGCGACGCAGGTCTTCGACCTGGTTGCTCGTGAAGTCACCGGAGACGAGAAGGCGATCTGGTGGGAGCGCGCTGTCGCTGCGTACCCCGACTACGCCGATTATCAGACGAAGACCGATCGTGAGATCCCGGTGTTCGTGCTCGAACCCAAGTAACGCACTGCAGTCCTCACGAAACGGCAGTCCACAAGAAGCACTGCATAAACCACAAGCAAATCGTCACTCGCGGGGGTCGGCGATCCCGACTCCCGTGAGTGTGTCATGGAGGTCTGATGAGTCCGAAAACCGTTGCAGATCAATTGGTTCAGCAGCTCGTTGACGCGGGTGTCAGTCGGATCTACGGAATTGTCGGTGACAGTCTCAATCCCATCGTCGATGCGGTACGTCGCACCGGTGGTTCCGAAAAGGGCGGAATCGACTGGATACACGTCCGTCATGAGGAAGCAGCTGCGTTTGCGGCCGCAGCGGATGCCCAGATCACCGGAAAACTCGCGGTGTGTGCCGGATCCTGCGGTCCCGGAAACCTTCACCTGATCAACGGCCTGTACGACGCTCATCGTTCGGGCGCCCCGGTCCTCGCGATCGCCTCACACATCCCCAGTGCCCAGATCGGAATGGGCTACTTTCAGGAAACGCATCCCGAGCGGATCTTCATCGAATGTTCGAGTTACACCGAACTCGTCAGCACGGCAGTCCAATCACCTCGCGTGGTGCAGTCGGCGATTCAGCATTCGGTGGCTCGAAACGGCGTCTCGGTGATCGTGCTTCCCGGGGACATCGCCGATTGTCCGGCAGAAGGCACCCCGCCGACGCTCGTCGAAACCCGAAGGCCGACAGTCGTTCCGGATGCCGGTGACGTCAAGGCGTTGGCAGATGTGATCAACGGCTCGCGTAAGGTTGCGATCTTCGCCGGCGCAGGCGTGCGAGACGCACGCGCCGAGGTGTTGGCGCTGGCCGAAACCGTCGGGGCTCCCATCGGGCATTCGCTGCGCGGCAAGGAATGGATCCAGTACGACAACCCGTACGACGTCGGGATGACGGGATTGCTCGGTTACGGTGCGGCGCACGACGGTATCCACGGCGCCGATCTCCTGCTCCTGATCGGTACGGATTTTCCTTACGACCAGTTCTTGCCCGATGACGTTCGTACCGCTCAGATCGACATCGCGGCCGAGCGGTTGGGGCGTCGAACCAGCCTGGACCTGGCGGTGCACGGTGACGTCGCGAGCACCTTGAGCGCACTGATTCCGCAACTCGATCGAAAGACCGACCGCGGGTTCCTGGAGGATACGCTCGCAAAGCACAACACTTTGATGACCAAAGTGGTTGGTGCGTACACGGATCCGGTCAAGCAGCGCACACCCATTCATCCCGAGTATGCGGCCTCGATCCTCGACGATCTGGCGGCCGACGACGCAATCTTCACCGCCGACACCGGGATGTGCAACGTGTGGACGGCGCGCTATCTCAATCCGAACGGATCGAGACGCTTCATCTCCTCGGCGCTGCACGGATCCATGTCCAATGCGCTCCCACATGCGATGGGTGCGGCATGGTCGAGTCCGGGGCGTCAGGTCATCTCGGTGTCGGGCGACGGTGGATTGTCGATGCTGCTCGGTGAGTTGGTCACCGTCGCGATGTACAAGTTGCCGGTCAAGATCGTGGTGTTCAACAACTCGACGCTCGGAATGGTCAAGCTCGAGATGCTGGTCGACGGCCTTCCGGATTTCGGGGTCGACGTGCCCGCGGTCGACTACGCGGCGGTTGCTGCTGCGCTCGGTATCTTCTCGCGCCGAATCGAGAATCCCGCGGACATCGAAGCGGGCCTACGCGCCGCGCTCGATCACGACGGTCCGGCCTTGGTTGATCTGGTGACCGATCCGCTGGCGTTGTCGTTGCCGCCCACCATCACCGGTGGTCAGATGAAGGGCTTCGCTTTGGCGATGTCGAAGATGGTGATGAACGGCGGCGTCGGCGAGGCTGTGCAGATGGCCAAGTCGAACCTGCGGAACGTGCCACGTCCCTCACAGTTGGATCCTCGCGGCTGACCTACCCGCCGCCCTGCCTCGCAGACCATGTGGGGCGGGGTGGTGGGAAGGTTGATCCCCGACGTGCGAAAATGGCGGAGTGTCTAACTCGCCCGATGTCGTAGTAACGAAGTCCACCGTCCCCGCGCTCGACGCGCAGGAGATCGACGCGGCCATCGAGCGAATTCAGCACGTCATTGCGGCGACACCCCTGCAGTACAGCGACCGTCTTTCGGCGTTGACCGGCGCGCACGTGTACCTCAAGCGCGAGGACCTCCAGGGCGTTCGTTCGTACAAGATTCGTGGCGCGTACAACCTGATCGCTCAGCTCAACGAGGCCGAGCGCGCGGCCGGCGTGGTGACCGCCAGTGCCGGTAACCATGCGCAGGGTGTTGCCTTCGCGTGCCGAACGATGCAGATCAAGGGTCGGATCTACGTTCCGGCAAATACCCCCAAGCAGAAGCGTGATCGCATCCGCGCCCACGGTGGAGCGTTTGTCGAACTGTTCATGATCGGTGAGACCTATGACGCCGCCGCTGCTGCGGCCGCGGAGGACGTAGCCGAAACCGGCGCAACCATGGTTCCCCCGTTCGACGACGTGCGCACCGCTGCGGGGCAAGGAACCATCGCAGCGGAGATTCTCACGCAACTGGACGCACCTCTCGACACGATCGTCGTGCCGGTCGGCGGCGGCGGTTGCATCGCGGGCATAGCCACCTATCTGCACGAGCGATCGCCCAAGACGTCGATCGTCGGGATCGAGCCGTCCGGCGCGGCGTCCATGACGGCCGCTCTCGTTGCCGGGGGCCCGGTGACTCTTCCCGACGTCGATCCATTTGTCGACGGGGCAGCGGTCAAGAGGATCGGCGATGTTCCCTACGAGGTCGTCTCACGTCTGGGTGCCGCCGTGGTGTCGCACGCTTCGTTGCCGCTCGTGGCTCGTCAACTTCAGACACGGTCCGGTTCGGGATCGTTTGTCGTCAATCAGATCGACGAGGGCGCTATCTGCACGGCGATGCTCGAGCTGTATCAGAGCGAGGGCATCATCGCCGAACCCGCGGGAGCGCTTTCCGTTGCGGCACTTCAGAATTTGACGTTCGAGCCGGGTTCGACCGTCGTGTGCCTGATTTCCGGTGGCAACAACGACGTCTCCCGCTACGGCGAAATCCTCGAGCGTTCGCTCGTTCACCTCGGGCTCAAGCACTACTTCCTGGTGGACTTTCCGCAGGAACCGGGAGCGCTCCGTCGCTTCCTCTCGGACGTGCTCGGGCCGGACGACGACATCGCGCTGTTCGAGTACGTCAAGCGAAACAATCGCGAGACGGGTGCCGCGTTGGTGGGTATCGAACTCGGTTCCGCCGACGGGTTGGCGGCGTTGCTCGAGCGGATGGAGCGCGCGCCGATGCAGTCCGAGAGGCTCGAGCCGGGAAGCCCGGCGTACCGCTATCTGACGTAAGGGACGCCCCCGGTCAGGGCCGCAGTCGCTCGACCACCTGTCGATGCAATTCGGGATCTGGCTGGGGGAGCCCGAGCATGGCCGCCAAGTACAGACCGTCGCCGACGAGTCGGATGATCTCGGCTTGTATGGGATCGGCGATCTCGGTCTGAAGGCCTTTGTCCCAGCTGCGCATCACGTGGGTAACGGCTTTCTGGATCTCGTCGTGTTGTCCGTCGACTGTTCTCAGTGCCGCGATGATCGACCGGAAGAGTGAGAGTTCTTCGCTTTCGTTCGCATCGGGGATCTGTAGATAGAACTCGGTGACCGTCGTACCGCCTGCTACGGCGTCTTCGAGTTGCTGATCCGAGCGTTCTCCGAGTCTGCGGACCATCGCCGCGAGGAGTGCTTCCTTGCTGGGGAAGTGATAGAGAAGTCCGCCCTTGGAAACCCCGGCTTCGGCGGCAACGCCTTCGAGCGTGACTTGGGCAACGCCGCTGACCAGCAGCAGCTTCTCCAGTGCGTCGAGAATTCGATCGCGAGTGTCGGCAGCCATGTGATGTGACCCTACCCGGAAATAACTTTACCGCTTGGACGGTTCACTGTTACCGTAGACCTACTGTACCGGCTGGACGGTTCAGTGAAATCTTTTCGAAAGAACTCAGAGAAAGTCGCAGGGGAGCAATGTCAGTGTCGGCAGATCAGACGTCTGCAATCAATCCCGACGAGGTTCGGGCGACAAAGCGTGACTGGGCGGGCTTGATAGTCCTTGCCTTTGCTGTGTTGCTCATCGCAGTCGACGGCACGGTGCTCGATCTTGCGCTTCCGTTCATCAGCGCCGACCTCGAGCCGAGCAGCACGCAGTTGCTGTGGATCATCGACGTCTATTCGTTCGTGCTCGCCGGTCTGCTCATCACCATGGGTACGCTCGGTGACCGGATCGGTAGGAGAAAACTGCTCCTGATCGGCGCAGTCGGCTTCGGTCTCGCCTCGATCATCGCCGCTCTTGCTGTCAGTCCCGAGATGCTCATTGCCGCCCGCGTGCTGCAGGGTATTTCCGGTGCAACGCTGATGCCGGCCACCCTCGGTCTGATCCGCACGATCTTCGTCAACCCGCGTCAGCGCACCGAGGCAATCGGTGTCTGGGGCGCGATGGCCGGTGGAGGTACAGCGGCAGGCCCTTTGGTCGGTGGTTGGTTGCTCGAGCACTTCTGGTGGGGTTCGGTCTTCTTGATCAACATCCCGGTCATGATCGCGCTGGTAGTACTCGGCCCGATCCTGATCCCGGAGTCGAAAGACCCCAACCCGGGTCGATTCGACCTCGTCAGCGCTGGTCTGTCGATGGCGACCATGTTGCCGTTGGTGTACGCGGTCAAGGAATCCGTGGTGCACGGCGTCAGCATCACGTTGCTGGTGATCGGCCTTGTGGGTCTCGCCGCCGGCTACGTGTTCGTGCGTCGTCAGCGGATGCTGAAGGATCCGATGTTGGATCTGAAACTGTTTGCCAATGCGTCGTTTTCCACCGCCGTCATCACCAACCTGCTCTCGATCTTCGCACTCGCCGGTGTCCTGTTCTTCGGCTCGCAGTACCTGCAGTTGGTGCTGGGTAACTCGGCGCTCGACGCCGGCCTGCTGATGCTCCCGGGTATGTTGCTCAGCGCATTCACCGCGGTTGCGGCGGCCTGGTTGATTCGCCGGTGGTCGGTGTCTCACGTGCTCAGTGCAGGCCTCGCGGTTGCCGGTATCGGTGCTGCGATGCTGCTCGCCCTCGGGGTGGACAGCGGCCCGTTGATGTTCGTGATCGGCTTCGGTCTGGCCGGTGCAGGTGTCGGTGTCGCACTGACCCTGACGTCGGATCTTGTGGTCAGTTCGGTGGAACCCGAGCGTGCCGGCGCTGCGTCCGCGGTGTCGGAGACTGCGTACGAACTCGGTATCGCGCTCGGTGTGGCGATCCTGGGCAGCGTGGTGATGGCGATCTTCCGCAAGGGAATCGACACGTCCATGCTCGAAGCAGATCAGGCGCACGCTGCGCAGGGCACCCTCGGCGGTGCGCTGCAGGAGGCGACGTACCTACCTGGTGAACTCGGTTCGGTGCTTGCCGATTCCGCGAAGGCGGCGTTTGTCGACGGTATGCACGTTGCCGCCGGTGCAACCGCTTTGGTTCTGTTCGTCAGTGCCGCATTGGTATTGCGGATGCTGCGGAGTACACCAGAGAACGCGAAGCGGTAACGCGTGTAACGGTAGAACGCGAAGCGCTAGCTCCTGCAGAATCCGGGTAGTCAGCTTTCGAGTACGACGAACGAGTGCCCAGGCACGACTGTTGCGGACGCGGTCTCGTCCTGTGTCGGCGGATCCCACCAGAGGATGGGGGTTCCGCCGGCTGGGACCGAGGCCGCGTCCGTTCCCAGATTGCACACGATCTGTAATGCGCCGCGGCGCAGGGTGATCCACTGGTCGTCCTCGTCGTAGTCGACGTGCAGGTGCCCCAGCCAGGGGTCGGTGATCTCGATTCGCTTCTTGCGCAGGGCAAGTAGATCGCGATAGCACGCCAGGACGCGAGCACATGTCTCGTCGGTTCGCTCGTCCCAGTCCAGTTTGGATCGCAGAAATGTCTGTGGATCTTGCGGATCCGGAATGTCGTCGCTGTTCCAGCCGTGTGCCGCGAACTCCGCCTTACGGCCCTTGGCGGTGGCCTCGCCGAGTTCCCGTTCCGGATGCGAGGTGAAGAACTGGAACGGAGTGGTGGCTCCCCATTCTTCGCCCATGAACAGCATCGGCGTGTACGGCGAGAGCAGGACCAGTGCTGCCTTGATTGCCAATTGTCCTGGCGTCAGATAGGCGCTCGGGCGGTCGCCGATCGCTCGGTTGCCGATCTGATCGTGGGTGCACGTGTATGCGAGCAGAGCGCTGGCGGGCTGATGCGTGATGTCGATCGGCCGGCCGTGAACCCGCCCACGGAACGAGGAATACGTTCCGGCGTGGAAGAACCCGCGCCGCAATGTACTTGCAAGGGATTCCAAGGATCCGAAGTCGGCGTAATAACCCTGGCGTTCGCCGGAGACGGCTGTGTGAATGGTGTGGTGGATGTCGTCGTCCCACTGCGCGTCCAAGCCGAACCCGCCGGCCGCTCGTGGCGTGATCAGAGTGGCGTCGTTGAGATCACTTTCGGCAATCAACGTGAGCGGTCGGCCCAGATGGGCCGACAGTGTTTCCGTTCGGACGGCGAGTTCCTCGAGGATGTGCGTTCCGGTGTGATCGACCAACGCGTGGACGGCGTCGAGGCGTAGACCGTCGATGTGGAAATCACGCATCCATCGCAGGGCATTCCCGATGATGTATTCGCGAACCTCGCCCGACTGCGGGCCTCCGATGTTGATCGTTCGGCCCCAGGTGTTCGCTCCATCGGCAATGTAGGGGCCGAACTTTTCGAGGTAGTTGCCCGACGGGCCCAGGTGGTTGTAGACCACGTCCAGGATCACGCCGAGTCCACGTTCGTGGGCTGCATTCACCAAGCGCTGTAACCCGTCCGGGCCACCGTAGATCTCGTGGACCGTGTACCAGAGCACACCGTCGTAGCCCCAGTTGTGAGTTCCGTTGAAACCGTTGACCGGCATGATCTCGACGAACCCGACGCCGAGGTCCACGAGGTGATCGAGACGCTCGATCGCGGCGTCGAAAGTTCCTTCGGGGGTGAACGTTCCGATGTGCAGTTCGTAGACCGACGATCCCGGGAGTTGCCGTCCGGTCCACTGAGAGTCGGTCCAGGACGCCTCGTCGAGCTGGTGCAGTTGGGAGAGAAGGTGCACGCCTTCGGGCTGGCGTGGTGACCGCGGATCCGGGAGTATTTGACCGTCGACGACAAAGCCGTAGCGAGCCTGGTTGTCGCAGTCGACCTCGCCTCGCCACCACCCGTCGTCGGTCCGCTCCATGTCGTGCGTGATGCCATCGACTTCGACCCGGACCGATTCCGGCGTGGGCGCCCAGACCTCGAAAGTATGCACACGATCAGCATGCCTTGTTCGGTCGGATGTGGCAGCCCGGCGGGGTGGATCCGTCGTCATGGACTGTTTCTATCCGCAGGTGTTGCCAGACGGCGCCGATAGCGTGATCAGTTCCGGAGTGGGTGCGCCGCAGCATCCGGCTTCGGTTTCCCCGGTGTCAGCTGCGTCTGCGTCAGCTTCGTCGAAAACACCTGCACCGCCGCAGACTCCGGTCTCCGGAAGGATCAGCTCGACGCGGGCTGCGGCGTCGTGATCGCCGGCGAGTTCGGCGGCGATGCTGCGAACCTGCTCGTAGCCGGTCATCGCCAGGAAGGTGGGTGCCCGGCCGTAGCTTTTCATTCCTGCCAAGTACACGCCTGGCTCCGGATGGCGAAGCTCCTTCGCGCCATGCGGGTACACCGTGCCGCACGAGTGGACGTTCGGGTCGATCAGTGGAGCCAACTCGACCGGTGCTTGTAAGACCGGGTCGAGGCCGAGTCGAATTTCCGAAAGCCAGGAAAGATCGGGGCGGAATCCGGTCAGCGTTATGACGTTGTCCACGTTCTCGATGCGATCACCGGCATCGGAGGCAAGTACGAGTTGTCCCGAAGGGGTTGTTGTCACCTCTGCGGTGCGGAAGCCGGTGACCACTCTCAGTAGTCCGTCCTCGACGGCCTTCTTTGCGCGCAGTCCCAGGGCGCCGCGCGCGGGCAGTTCGTCAGCTTCGCCGCCACCGAACGCTGAGCCGACGTTTCCTCGGCGGACCGCCCAGATGATGCGGGTGCTCGGAGCCTGCTCCGCCAACCCCGACAGCGCAACGATCGCCGTCAGCGCAGAGTGGCCGCTCCCCGCGATGACCGTGTGTTTTCCGGCAAACTGTGCACGCACAGCGGGATCGTCGAGATCAGGAACCCGGTACCTGATCGCAGTGCCCACAGCGCCCTCGCCGAGGGCGGGAAGACCTTCACCGCCGAGCGGGTTGGGAGTACCCCAGGTGCCGGATGCGTCGACAACCGCCTGGGCGAACACGCGGTCCTCGGTTCCGTCACGGCGGCGCAGATGAATCGAGAGGGGTTCGGTATCGCGGCCGGCGTCGACGACCAGGTCACGTCCGCGTCGGGCTACGCCGATCACTTCGGTGTCGAACTGGATGGCGTCGCCGAGTGCTGAGGCGAGTGGCCCGAGGTAGAGGTCGCGCCATTGCCGGCCGGTCGGGTACGTCTCAGCGGCGGGAGAGCGCCATCCATTCTGCTCGAGGAGTCGCTGCGCGGCGGGGGAGACGAGTTCGGACCACCGGGAGAACAGTCGCACGTGATTCCACTCGGAGATCGCAGCACCGGCTGTGCTTCCGCGCTCGAACACAAGGGGTGTCAGTCCGCGCTCGCGCAGATCTGCTGCGGCTGCCAGGCCGATCGGGCCGGCCCCGATCACGACAACGGGTAGGGGATTCATTTCGCACCTTTCATCGACGAGTATCGATCTATGCGGAACTGTATCGACAATCATCAATGTAGGCAACCATCGACAGCTGTCGATATAGTGGTTAGATGACATCGCTGCAGACTCCGACGGTGCGCGTCGGTGATTCGGACCCGGATCAGATTGGTTCTTCCGTCCTCGCGCAGGGCGATGCCGATACCTACGCGCAGTGGTTCGCCTGCCTTGCCGAGCCGATGCGCGTCCGATTGCTTCACCGGGTGGCGAGCGCGGTCGGTGGTATTACCGTCGGAGCGCTCGCCGAAGCGTTGGGGATCGGACAACCGACGGTGTCGCACCACCTGCGCAAGCTCGCCGATGTGGGTTTTCTGACCATGCGTAAGGAGGGGACGAGCACGGTCGTCGCGGTGAATCCGACGTGTTGCGTTGCCTTGCCGCAGGCGGCGGACGTGGTGATGGGAGTCCTTGCTCCGCGTCCTTGCTGTCCGAGTGATCTGCCCGACGATGTCTCTGTCCGGGCCATGATCGACGACGACTGGGATGCGGTTCGCCGTATTTACGGCGAGGGTATCGACACCCGAAATGCCACCTTTGCTACTGAGGTCCCCTCGCGTGAGCATCTCCACGAACGGTGGCTGTCGAAGCATCGGTGGGTCGCGACTATCGAGGGTGTTGTTGTCGGTTGGGCTGCGTTGAGTCCAGTTTCCGAGCGTGACTGCTACCGCGGGGTGGCGGAAAACTCCGTGTACGTCGCGGGCGGAATGCGTGGTCGGGGTGTCGGAAAGGCGTTGTTGCGCAAGCAAGTCATGGCCGCTGATGTCGACGACCTCTGGACACTGCAGACGTCGATATTCCCCGAGAATCGCGCCTCCATCTCGCTGCATCATTCGGCCGGGTTCAGAACTATCGGTCTCCGCGAGAAGATTGCCCAGCTCGACGGTGTGTGGCGTGACACCGTTCTGCTCGAACGACGTGCGGTGACCGCCGAGGGGTGAGTCCGGGATCCGGCCGACCGGGCACTCGATTGCGCGTTGATTCGATATCTGTCAATATCGAAGAATGTCGAATCAAGAGCCACCGGAGTCCGAGGCTTGCTGCACCCCGCTCGTCCGTGAACCGCTGACCGAGGATTGGGCCGGCGACCTGTCGCGGATGTTCAAAGCCCTCGGCGATCCGGTTCGCCTCCGCTTGCTCAGCTTGGTGGCAAGTCACGAGGGTGGTGAAGCCTGCGTCTGCGACATCTCCGACTCGTTCGATCTGTCTCAGCCGACTATCTCGCATCACCTCAAGGTGTTGCGTCAGGCCGGGTTGCTCGACTGTGAACGTCGCGGGACGTGGGTGTACTACTGGGTTATTCCGGCTGCGCTGCAACAGCTTTCCGCCGTTCTACTGGTTGAAGGTACGAGCGTGAGTGTCGCGGACGCGTGCGCAGAGGTCACCGCATGAGCAACACCGCTGCCACCACCGGACACCCCGCAGTCGTCGGAAAACTCTCCACCCTCGACCGCTATCTGGCGGTCTGGATCGGCGTGGCCATGGTCGTCGGCCTGCTGGTTGGACGCTGGATCCCGGGTGTGAACACTGCCCTGAACAAGGTGCAGATCGACGGCATCTCCCTGCCGATCGCCCTCGGCCTGCTGATCATGATGTACCCGGTCCTGGCGAAGGTCCGCTACGACCGCCTCGACACAGTCACCGGGGACAAGAAACTCCTCGCCGGCTCCCTGTTCCTGAACTGGGTTCTCGGCCCGGCGCTGATGTTCGCCCTCGCCTGGCTGTTTCTGCCTGACCTGCCGGAATATCGAACCGGTTTGATCATCGTCGGTCTTGCTCGCTGTATCGCGATGGTGATCATCTGGAACGACCTGGCCTGCGGAGACCGCGAAGCCGCCGCGGTGCTGGTCGCCATCAATTCGGTGTTCCAGGTGATCATGTTCGCCGTGCTCGGTTGGTTCTACCTCTCGGTCCTGCCCGGGTGGCTCGGCCTCGAACAGACCACCATCGACACCTCGCCCTGGCAGATCGCGAAATCGGTCCTGATCTTCCTCGGTATCCCGCTGCTGGCAGGTTTTCTGTCCCGCTTCTTCGGCGAACGCGCCAAAGGCCGCGACTGGTACGACACCAAGTTCATCCCCAAGATCAGCCCCTGGGCGCTCTACGGTCTGCTGTTCACCATCGTCGTGCTCTTCTCGATGCAGGGCGAACAGATCACCTCCCAGCCTTGGGATGTCGTCCGGATCGCGTTGCCGCTGCTGGCGTACTTCGCGCTCATGTGGGGCGGAGGCTACATCCTCGGCGCCGCAATCGGATTGGGCTATGAACGCACGACGACCCTGGCGTTCACCGCCGCGGGCAACAACTTCGAACTCGCGATCGCCGTAGCCATCGCCACCTACGGCGCCACCTCGGGGCAAGCTCTTGCCGGTGTTGTCGGCCCGCTGATCGAGGTACCGGTGCTCGTCGGGCTGGTCTATGTCTCCCTTGCTCTACGCAAACGCTTTGCAGTCGAAGAGGTTTCATCCAGTCGAGAAAGAGCGAGGTCATGAGCAAACCATCGGTGTTGTTCGTCTGCGTCCACAATGCCGGCCGATCTCAGATGGCCGCGGGATTCCTGAGCCATCTCGCAGGCGACGCCATCGAGGTCCGTTCCGCCGGATCCGCACCCGCCGAGACCGTCAATTCGGCAGCGGTCGAGGCGATGGCAGAGCGCGGTATCGATATCTCAGCTCGGTCTCCGAAGATCCTCACCGTTGACGCCGTCCAGGATTCGGATGTCGTCATCACCATGGGCTGCGGCGACACGTGCCCGATCTTCCCCGGCAAGAGCTACCGAGACTGGGTTCTCGACGATCCGGCCGGACAGGGCCTCGAAGCGGTTCGCCCGATCCGTGACGAAATCGAGCGTCGCGTTCAAGCCTTGATCGCTGAACTCACCACTGCCGCGAAGTCTCCCTGACCGATCGGGGAATCGACAGGATCATTCGCCCGCGGGCTCGATGTGTTCGGCACCGAGGACCGAGAGTCGGTATTCCTGTGCGTCCTGCTCGGTTTCGAAATCTTTCTCTTCGAGGAGATTTCGATCGGCGTCGAGGTATCGGTAGGTAGTCATTCCTCCACCGTGCCACTGATGTCCGATTCGTGCTCGGATACCGGTTCGATTTCGTCGACGACTGTTTGAATCAGACTTCCGTAGCGCCGGATCAGGTCCTTCGACGACAACGAATCCTCACCGAGGAGTTCGAGCGTCCGCATGCCGGTGGCAAGTCCGAGCAACAGTGAGACGACGACCTGACTGCGAACCAAACCGGGCTCGGTGTCGCCGATGCGTCGCGCGATCCCGTGAACGTATCGTTCCTTGATCTCTGCCCGGGCGGCGTCCGGATCTGGCGCCTCGTGAACGTGTACTGCGAGCATTGCCCACGGATCGGTTTCGTCGGATTCTCTACGAGCGACAAGTTTCTCGACCAGTTGACAGCCGATGTTTCCGGTGGCGTCGGCATTCGGATCCTCGTCCATCGGAGGTGCGGACGGGATCGCAGCCGAATACAACCGAGCTTTGCTGCCGTAGATCTTCATGACCAGGGCAGGGGAGTAACCGGCCGCGACCGCGATGTCCTTGATGGTCGTCGATGCGTAACCTCGTTCCGCGAACAAGGCTTTTGCTGCTGTGAGGATGCTGGCTTCACCGCTGCTCATGCCGCTCGCCTCGGTACCCGATCGCCATGCGTTTGGTTGCTCATACTGTCGTCAACGGCTCGGCATCGACGGGTACGTCGAAGTCGACGACGGTGGACTGCGCGATGACCGCTATCTGACGAGCCAATGTGCCGTGTCCACTCTCGGTCAGCGCGGTCAGGATGTACCGGCCGGATGTCGGGAGTGCGATTCCGTAGTGCCCGGTTCCGTCGGTGACGGTGGATGCGACGAATTCGCCGGTCGGTTTCGTGAGTGTGACGACGGTTCCCGAGGTTGTTCGGCCGTCGACTCCGACCTTGCCGGAGATGGTGAGGCGGTCACCGAGTTCGACGGTGTGCGTCGATTGCGCGCTGTCGAAAGCGATCACCTGCGACCGAGGGGACCAGCCGTCGGCACTCGTCACCACCAAGTACCGTCCGGGCCGGGGTAGTGCGAGGGAGAAGTTGCCCTCGTTGTCGGCGCGACTCCAGTCGATCGGTCGCCCCTCCATATCCATCACGGTGACAACAGCCTGCCGGATCGGTCGGCTGTCGGCTCGGACCACACGACCGGCAACCACAATTTCCGTTTCGGACACGGCGGCGTCGGGAAGCTCGAACCCTTCCGGGGTCACCGGGCGAAGCGCCGTTTCCGGTTTTGCGCCGCGGCGAGGAATGAACGCAGCGGCAGCGGCAGCAGCCACGGCGGCGAGGGCGGCCAGCCAGAAGATGTTCTTGAAGGCGTCGATCGACGGAAGGCCCTCACCCGGCCCGGACGGGATGACCATCGAGGTGAGCATGGCGGCAACCACTGCGCTGGATGTGGACGTACCGACTGAGCGGAGCAGCGAATTGAGGCCGTTTGCGGACGCGGTTTCGGTGATCGGAACCGATCGCATGATCAGCATCGGCATCGCGGAGTAGGCGATTGCAGTTCCGATGCTGACCACCGCCGCGCTGATGATGATCAGTGCTATCGAGCCGGTCAGGAACACGCGCGCGATGTAGGCGAGCGCGAGCACAGTGCCGCCGACGATCAGGGTGATCTTGGCTCCGAATCGCTTCGTGATGTTCGCGGAGACGGGAGCGAAGAAGACCATCGCGAGGCCTGCCGGAATCATGCACAGTCCGGCCGCCATCACTCCCAGTTCGAAGCCGTAGCCGGAGATCTTCGGCATCTGGAGTTGCTGAGTGGTGGAGAGGTTGTTCGCATACATCGAGAAGCCGACGAGGATCGAGGCGACGTTGGTCAGCAGAACGGGCCGCTTGGCCGACGTTCGCAAGTCGACCATCGGCTGGGTGACCCGGAGTTCGTATGGGAACCACAGTGCGAGCGTCACGATTCCTATGACGAACATGAGCAATGTCAGTTCGCTCGTCCATCCCCAACGAGCCCCCTTGGAGATGGCGAGGAGGATCGCCGTGAGTGCTGTCGAGAGCATGACCGCGCCGAGGAAGTCGAATTTGCCGCGGGTGCGAACACTCGATTCCGGGACGACGGCGGCTACCGCGATGATCAACAGGACGCCCACGATTGCCGAGAGCCAGAAGATGGCGGGCCAGCCTAGATGCTCGAAGATCAACCCGGACAGGGGGAGCCCGAGTGCGCTGCCGATTCCGAGAGTGGCACTCATCAAGGCTGTTGCCGACGCCACCTTCTCCTTGGGCAGTTCGTCGCGCATGATGCTGATTCCGACGGGGATCATCGAGATCGCGAAACCCTGGAGACCACGTCCGATCAGCAGGGCGACAAAGTTGCCGCCGATCGCCGCGACCAGTGATCCGACCACGATCATCGTCATCGAGATCAGCATCATGCGTCGTTTTCCGAACATGTCCGCCAGGCGGGAGACGATCGGAGTGGCGACGGCGCTCGTGAGGAGTGTGACGGTGACGAGCCAGGAGGCGTCGTCAGCGCTGACGCCGAGGATTTTCGGGAAATCGGGCAACAACGGAATGACCATCGTTTGCTGCAGCGCGACCACGGTGCCGGAAAGACAGAGAATTGCGGTGATGAGCCGACTTGAACGGCGAGTGGTCGGAGACGAGTGCAATGCCAAGAGAGGGTCCTTCACGCGGCGGTGGTGAACGGGAATTCACCCATGAGTGAACCACTGTTCACCCCTCGCTGTCACCTTCGGTGAATATGCGATTCCTCACGACGGCAACCTGCCCAGGGTTTCCAAGTCGGTATCGCGGGAACAACGTCAGTGGTTGGTCTGCGCCCGCGCGAGCGGGCAGCGAGGAGGAGTGATGCATGCCGAAGTGGGTGACCGTCTCCATGTCCAGGGGCGCGTGGTTGGGCAGGCGGAGGTAACTGCCGAGGTCCTCGAAGTCCACGGGGAGGACGGAGGGCCGCCCTATTTGGTCAGGTACGACAACGGGCACGAGGCGTTGGTGTTTCCCGGTAGCGACGGCTGGATAGATCACCCCGGAAAAGGCTCCTGAACTGCACGATTCTTTCCATGCATGGCCGTTGCATCGAATGCGGCTAAAGTGTGCGCAATGGAGGGCAGACGCCAGTACCACTCCCGCGTGCGTGAAGCCTCCGCACAGCGAACGCGTGAACTCATTCGTGATGCGGCGACGACCTTGTTTGTCCGAGACGGATACGTCAGTGCAACCGTCAAACAGATTGCCGACTCGGCCGGCGTCGCCAACCGGACGGTGTTCACAGCCTTCCCGGGCGGGAAGCTCGAGATCTTCGAAGCGGCCCTCGCCGCGGCGCTCGATGCCGACGAGGTTCCACTCGGCGCGCCGAACCTGGCCTCGGACCCCGATGACGTTCGCCGGATCGTCTCCCAGATCGTGGCACAGGGCATCGGACTGCTCGAACGTGCCGGCGCTCTGATGATGGTCGCGGTCGAATCGTCAGGTGCGGATGCCGACATGCGGCGACTGTCCGAGGAATCGTCGGATCAGTCGGCCGTCAATGCGATGTCGATAGCCGAGGGTCTGTCCGAGCACGGATTGTTGAGGCCCGAGATTTCGCTCGAGAAAGCCGCGGGCATACTTGCCGCTTTCGTCTCGCCTCAGCTTCATCAGCAATTGCGTCGGGTCAGTGGATGGGATGTCGATGCATACCGAGGATGGCTCGAGTTCAACATTCGCCAGAATCTAATGTACTAATCGGTCTGTTTTCGTTAGCATGGCGAGGGTTTTTTATTCTCGGGAGGAATCGCCAGCGTGCCCTATGCCTTGTTCGGCCTCATCACGATGTTGCTGTGGATTTTCTGCATCGTCGACGCCATCACGAGAGATGACGCCTACATCCAGTACCTACCCAAGGTCGTCTGGATTCTGATCATCATCTTCCTTCCCACCTTGGGGTCCGTTCTGTGGCTGGTGGTCGGGCGCGGACAGAACGCGCCCCGCGGTTACGTCGGCCCAACCGGTTACGGCGAATACGAGCGTCCGGGACGCGCCGTTGCGCAGGATCCGGCGGCGGACGAAGCATTCTTGCGTCAGTGCCGCGAGCGGGCGGAAGAGCAGCGTCGAATTGCCAAGCAGCAGCGCCGCGACGGCGACGCTGATCGGATTTGAGTTATCGGTAGGCCGTGAGACGGTCCAGCACGAGCCGAAGCGGCGGCCACGACGATCGGCCGCGACGCGTCACCGCATAGGCGGTGAGGATGACAGGCGGATCGGTCAGCGGCATGACGCGTACGCCTTCGCGGGTCTTGCGTTCGAGTGGCATCAGCCCCACGCCGTAACCACTGAGGATCAAGAGTTCGACCAAGTCGAGACTGTCGATCTGGTGAGTGATCCGAGGGGTGAATCCAGCCAGTGACGCGAGGGTTCGCACGGCCCGCTCGTCGGCTGTATTTCGCGAGTTCACTATCCATGGTGTGTCTGCGAAGGCACGGAGATCGATCCCGGATTTCGTGGACTCGTCGGGTGTGTGGGCGTTGTCGGGAACGCATAATCCCCACGGCGTCGACCAGAGCGGTAGTGCTTCGAGTAACGAGCTCGGGGATGCGGGGGCGAGGTTGTAGTCGTACGTCAGCGCGAGGTCCAGGTCGTCTCGTTCGAGTAGGGCAAAAGCCTCGGCCGGTTCGTACTCGCAGATCACCACGTCTACCTGTGGATGGCTGTGTTGCAGGCTCAGGGCGACGGGGAGCATCGCGGTTCTGACGGCAGTAGCGAATCCGCCGACTCTCAGTGTCCCCTCCGGTTCGGCGGTCGGATCGAGGTCCAGGCGAGCTGCATCCACGGCTGCCAGGATGGTGACGGCATGATCGGCGAGTCGTTGACCGGCAGGTGTGAGGCGAACGCGTCGGCCTTCCGGTTCGATCAATGCAGTACCGGTTTCCGCGGTCAAAGCCGCGAGCTGTTGGGACACTGTCGATGTCGTGAGGTTGTGAGCTTCGGCGACCGCGCGCATGGAACCCAAGCGGGAGAGTTCGAGGAGGAGATGGAGTCGACGGGTTTCCATCGTTCGATCATTCACTAATCGTGAACATAATGTAGGTCAAAATCGCGTGGACACGAACGGTTGGCGTCCCGTTCAATTCAGCTATGGATACGAAAGCGCGGGCCGGAGTGGGCCTGGCTGTTCTGGCGATGTTGTGCGTGCAGCTCGGGCTCGCCGTGTCGGTGGGTCTGATCGATCAGCTCGGAGCAGACGGAGCAGCGTGGATACGTCTCGCCTGGGCGGGCATCATTCTTCTGATCATCGTCAGGCCCCGTCCCTCCGCGTTCACTCGCAAAGCGTTTCTGGCCTGCGTGGTCCTGGGTGTGGTCACCGCCGGCATGACGCTGTTGTTCATGGCGGCCGTCGAGCGTCTTCCTCTGGGAACGGCAAGCGCGCTGGAGTTCTTGGGTCCGCTGACGGTTGCTTTGCTCCGGGGGCGTGGCCGCGTTCTGTGGCCGGTTCTGGCAGGCGTGGGCGTAGTCCTTCTCACTGAACCGTGGGCAGGGACAGTCGATCTGGTCGGTGTGGCGTACGCACTTGGCGCGGCGCTCTGCTGGGCGATGTACATACTGCTCACCCAGCGGGTCGGCGACGAGGTTGCCGGTATCAACGGGCTGGCGGTGTCGATGGCGGTTGCCGGGTTGGCCGCGACAATTGCCGTGGGCCACTCGGCCATTGGGCGGCTGACCCCGCACCTGGTTCTCGTGGGCCTCGGACTTGCGATCTTGCTGCCCGTCGTGCCGTTCGTTCTGGAGATGGTCTCACTGCGGCGGCTGTCGACGGCAGCATTCGGCACGCTGATGAGTCTCGAGCCCGCTTTCGCGCAGCTCATCGGTCTTGTTGTGCTGCAACAGGTTCCGAGTTTTCTGGCGGTGGCAGGTATCGCATGCGTCGTCGTCGCGGGGATCGGCGCGGCCCGCGGTGGCACTCGGGGTGGTGGCGGGAAGCCGGCAGGCCCACCCTCCGATTCCGAGCGAACGTACCTTTCAGCGCCTTCATGAGACCGAGAGTGCCGTTCGCTCAGGGTGTGTCGGCTCAGTGCGCGGCTGCCGCAGCGATTGCTCCGGCGAACACGTCGGCGACCTCGCCGAGGGAATCGAGGATCGGCTGACCTGATCGTTCGACGCGAGCCCGCACCAGCGAACCCTCGAGTGCGGACACTGCCAGGACGGCAAGCCGTTCCGCTCGAGTGCGTGCGACACCGGACTCGATCAGTGAGTCGCGCAGTAGCGAAGTCCACTGTCGGTAGACCGCCTGTCCTGCGGCTGTCACGCTCTCCGAATCGGGGGCAAGTTCCAACAACACCGTCGTGATCGGCGAGCCTTCGTGGAAGTCCGAATCGCTCACCCATCCAGCGAGCAGCCGCGCATACTCGCGCAGCAGTGCTCCGGCGTCCGGGTGGTTGTCGGCGAGTTCGGTCAGAGTGTCGGTGACCAACTGCCCGCCGACGCGGACGACCTCTTCACCGATCTGCTCTTTGCCGCCGGGAAAGTAGTGGTAGAGCGAACCTTTCGGGGCGCCACTCGACTTGAGGATCTCGTTGAGCCCCGTAGCCGCATACCCCTGGCGGCGAAACAGATCGGCTGCAGCTCGTACCAGTGCTTCGCGGTGTTTCGGGGGAGTCGCCACGAGTTGGAGCTTAAACACCCCAGCGATCCACCACAATCTATGTAGACTGGTCTACATGGAAAATTCGGAAATGCTGGAACAGTTGCGCGCAGTCAACGCCTCGGCGGCCTTCAACCGGTGGGCCGGATTCGAAGTGACGGAGGCCGAACCAGGACGTGTCTGCCTGCGGCTCGAATGGCGTGAGGATCTCGGCCAGTACTCGGGACACTTGCACGCTGCGCTTGTGGCGGGACTTATCGACACTGCGTGCGGATTTGCTGCCTTTACACAGGTTGGTGTCGTGGCGGCGTCCAACTGCGCGGTCAATTTCGTGAGCCCGGGAGTCGGAACGGCATTCGTCGCCACGGCACGCTCGGTCAAGGCTGGGCGCAAGCAGGTGTTCGTCACTGCCGAGGTACATGCCGAACGCGAAGGCGAATCCGTGCTCGTCGCGTTCGGCACTACCCTCTTGGTTCCACTCGCCGTTCAGGCTTAGGGAACCTCGGGCAACCTCAGGGAATGAGGATGAACTTCCCGGCGGGATGAGAACTCTGCAACTCGGTGTGAGCGAGTGCGACGTCTGCGAGCGGGAAGGTCTTGGCGATCTTCACGGTGAGGTGTCCGGACCCGGCTTGTTCGACCAGTTCGGAGCGAGCCTTCAAACGTGCTTCGGCACTTGCCGGATTGCCTCCGCCGACAGACTCGAAGCCGTCGGTCTGGGCGCGTCCGAACGCGACGATGGTGACGATACGGCTCTTGTCGGTGACCAACGCCAGAGATGTATCGACGGCTTCGTCAGTTCCGGCGGTGTCGAAAGCGGCGTCGACACCGTTCGGTGCGAGTTCACGAACGCGGGCTTCGAGGCCCTCGCCGTAGAGCACCGGCGTGGCGCCGAGCGAGCGCACGTAGTCCTGATTCGATGTTCCCGCAGTGCCGATCACGGTGGCACCGCGTGCTGCGGCGAGCTGAACCGCAATAGCGCCGACGCCACCGGACGCGCCGTGGATGAGGACGGTGTCCCCGGAGCCGACGCGAATGGTGTCGAGGGCGTCGACTGCAGTTCCGCCGACGAGAAGGAGTCCGGCCGCCTGTTCCCAGCTGATGCCGGCGGGCTTCGCGGTGATCGAGGAGACCGGAACGACTACCTGTTCGGCGTAAAGACCGTTGCCCGGGCTGACGATCACTTCGTCGCCGACTGCAACACCGGTAACGCCGTCGCCGACCGCCGAGACGACGCCCGCTGCCTCGCCGCCGAGGCGGATCGGAAGTTTCTCGGGATCAGTGCCGAAAGCACCGCTGTAGAGCTTGAAGTCGAAGGGATTGACGCCGATCGCCTTCACGTCGACCAGGACTTCGCCTGATTTCGGTGCCGGTAAATCGATGTCCACCAGCTCCAGGACCTCGGGCGTGCCGTACGTCTGCGCTACAACAGTTTTGGTCATGTCTCGCGCAACCGTCCTCGGGGAAGCGATATTCCCCGAGGACGGGAAAAACTCGAGAAGATTCGATCAGCGGATCAAGGTGCCCAGATCGAGCGGCATCGCGATACCGGTGATGTGATGGGCCTCGTCGGAACCGAGGAACGCGACGGCTGCGGCGATGTCCTCCGGCTGGCTGACCGGGTCGGGCAAGGTCTGCATGAAGATCGGACCGAGGGTGTGAGCGTTGGCGTCGATGAGCGGCCGCATGTCCGTCATCTGCATTCCGGTTTCCACGCCGTGCGGGTGGATGGTGTTGACCCGAATGTTGTACTGCCCCAATTCTGAGGCCATCGTCTTGGCCAGACCGGTGATGCCGTGTTTGCTCGCGACGTAGTGGCCGAGGAAGGGGAGCCCACGCAGGCCGGCGACGGAGCTGGTGAAGATGATCGAGCCACCGGTGCCTTGCTTGATCAGGTGCGGGATCGCTGCCTTGGCGGTGTGAAAGACGCCGGTCAGGTTGACGTCGAGCGTTTCCTGCCACTGCTCGGGCGTGATTTCCCAGGACATGTTGGCAGAACAGATTCCGGCGTTCGCGACGACGACGTCGAGGCGCCCCAGTTCGTCGATGCCGGCATCGAGCGCCGCGGACAGCGCAGAGAAGTCGCGGACGTCGGTCTTGGTAGCGACAATTCGTCGGTCCAGAGCCTTGACCAGTTCGACTGTCTCGGCCAGGTCGTCTTCGGTGGCGCCGGCGTAAGACGTGGATTCGAATTGAACACACGCGTCGACGGCGATGATGTCTGCGCCCTCTTCTGCCAGCCGGACAGCTTCCGCCCGCCCCTGACCGCGGGCTGCTCCGGTGATGAAGGCAACTTTTCCGGTGTATCGATTGGCAGTCATGCTCAAACCTCCGAATAGTGGTGACGATCTGCTCTTCGGAAGTTAGCGCGACGAAGTTCTCTTCGGGGGTGAATGTCCAGTCAGCGGAAACCGCTCAGCACACCCTGGTCAACAGGGCACATGGTCCGTCGGCGAAGACATCGCGCGCATCTGCGGACGTGACGGGTTGTCCGCTCAGTGCGTCGAGCCATTCGCCTTCGGGAAGGTCGATTCGTGTGTCTCGCCAGCCGTGCGACGAGAGTCCGAGCGAATGTCGCGTCGCCAGAGCAACGACCATGGGCGGATCACCTGCCGGGCCGCGCGAGAAGCCGACCAGATGACCGGATCCGGAACCTGAAGCGAAGACCGGCCGGTACTCACCGTGATCGAACCACGAGGGGTTCTCCCGCCGCAGTGTCAGTGCCGTGCGAACGAGGTGCAACTTTGCGGTTCCTGTTGCGTCGATCGGCGCGGCGCCGGATTCGAGCAGTGATCGCCTCGCTCCGTAGTCGACAACGCGACGGTTGTCCGGGTCGACCAGCGAGTCCTCCCACAGCTCCGTGCCCTGGTAGACGTCGGGAACGCCGGGCCCGAGGAGTTGGAGCAGCTTTTGACCCAGAGAGTCCGACCAGCCGTGACGCGCGATCCGGCCGACGAATTCGCTGACCGAATCAGCGACAGGTCCGTCGATCACTTCGTCGATCCAGCGGTGCACTGCCGACTCGAAGCCGACGTCCGGATCGTTCCAGGAAGTCCTGGCGCCGGACTCGCGGACGGCCTTTTCTGCGTAGGCGTGTAAACGCTCGCGCAGCTCTGGAACCGAGGCTGCGGAGCGGCCGTCCGCCGGCCACACGCCGATGATGTTCTGCCACAAGAACAATCCGGTCAGCGGATCAGGGCTGGGGCAGACGTTTTCCCAGTCGCGAATCAGCCGGGACCACAGGGTCGGCACCTGAGACACAACACCGATCCGTGCCCGCACGTCCTCGCCGCGTTTGGTGTCGTGAGTGGACAGACTCGTCATCGCCCGGGGCCACCGCTTCGCTCGGTCCGCGTTGTGGAGATGGAATTCGGCGACGGAGACGGCAAGCGATGCCGGGTTGCCGCCGACTTCCTGACGTGAGACCAGTCGCGCCGTCCGATAGAAGAGTCGATCTTCGACGGACTTCGCCATGACGGCACCGCACACCTGCTGGAAGCGAACTGCCCCTTCACCGCCGTTGACCAGTGACTGCGCCAGCACGTTGAACGCTGCTTCATGTCCGGGAGCCAATTCGTGCATGTCGCCGACGATACGAGCGGCCAAACCGGCGAGGGGACTGTAGTCGGATCGGTACACCGGCATCCGAGCGATCGCGACGACGACGGCGTCGTTCAGTTCGGTTTCACTGCAACGACTTCCGGTTTCGCGTCGGATTGCGCGCACGAGTCTGCGAACCTCGGGTGCAAGGTCACCGCGCCCGGTGTCGCGTTTGAACTGACGTTCGGTGTGATGCAACCACGTACTGTCCCCGTCGTCGCCGGTCAGATCTGCGGAGAGTTCGGTCAATTCGAGTTCGGCGGCGGGATCGACGAAAATGCCGCCCAGTTGATTGAGTGCGTCGTATCCGGTGGTGCCGTCGATCGGGAGCAGCGGATCGAGTGGTTCCGTATGGCCGAGGATCTTTTCGATCACGAGCCACTGATCTGGTCCGATCAGTTCCCGCAGGCGCCCCAGATACTCCGCCGGATCGGCGAGTCCGTCCGGGTGATCGATGCGAACGCCGTCGATCAGTCCTTCGTCGACCCACGACTTCAATTGCCGATGGCAGAGTTCGAAGACTTTGGGGTCCTCCTGACGCAGTGCAGCGAGGTCGTTGACGGCAAAGAACCGTCGATAGTTGATGATTCCGGCGTTCCACGGTACGAGTCGGTACGACTGCCTGGAGTGGACCTCCTGTGGAGATCCGAATTCGGTGCCGGAGGCGACAGGGAAGCGGTGCTCGTAGAACGCGAGAAGTGTTTCCTCACCATCCTTCTCGACAGTCAGTGCGTCGAGATCGTCCTGGCTGCCCAGCACCGGGAGCGAGAGTTTGCCGTCGGCCCCGTTGTCGTCTGCCCAGTCGATGTCGAAGAAGTCCGCGTACTCCGACGACTGCCCGTGCGTGAGAACGTCCCACCACCAAGCATTTTCGCGAGGTTTGGCGACACCGACATGGTTGGGGACCAGATCGACGATCAGGCCCATCCCAATTGATCGAACCGCGCGTGAGAGCTCCACCAAAGCCTCGCGGCCACCAAGTCCTTCGGACACGGTTGTCGGATCGGTGACGTCGTAGCCGTGCGTCGACCCGGACGTCGCAGTGAGGATGGGGGAGAGATAAAGATGTGAGACCCCCAATGCCTCGAAGTAGTCCACCTGTGCGGCCGCATCACGAAGAGTGAATGCATCCGGTCGCAACTGCAGTCGGTAGGTGCTGGTTATCGGGGCCATGTGCACGTCTCCCTCAGGCGGTTCTGCGAAGTACCGTCAATGCTCGCGCTTTTACATCCAATGTTGTTCCGGCCTTGATCACGGTATCGCTCTCACCAGTGGGGACCGAGGTGTCGAGTACGACGGTCCACTCCGACGCGTAGTCCGCGTTGGGGGTGGAGAATTCGAGATCTTCGTAGTGAGCGTTGAAACACAGGAGGAACGAATCTCCCGTGACACGCTCGCCGCGGTAGTTCGGTTCCGGGATCGCGTCGCCGTTGAGAAAGACGGCCAACGACTTACCGAAACCGCTGTCCCAGTCGGCCGGAGTCATCTCCTCGCCCGACGGCGTGAGCCAGGCGATGTCTCGGCCCTGATCGCCACTTCGAATGGGTCGGCCCTCGAAGAATCGACGACGCCGGAAGACCGGGTTCTTGGCGCGCAAGGCAATTGCGCGCTTGGTGAACTCGACGAGGTCCGCATTGGTTTCTGCGAGAGCCCAATCCATCCATGACAGTTCCGAATCCTGGCAGTAAACGTTGTTGTTACCCTGCTGAGTTCGGCCCATCTCGTCGCCGTGGGCAAGCATCGGGGTGCCCTGGCTGAGCATCAGCGTAGCCAGGATGTTTCGGCTCTGACGTCCACGCAGTTCGAGGATTTTCGGGTCGTCTGTGGGGCCTTCGACGCCGCAGTTCCAGGATCGGTTGTGCGATTCGCCGTCGTTGTTGTTCTCGCCGTTGGCTTCGTTGTGCTTCTCGTTGTACGAGACGAGGTCGTGCAGGGTGAAACCGTCGTGGGCGATGACAAAATTGATGCTCGCGCCAGGGCGGCGTCCGGTCGCCTCGTAGAGATCAGAGGATCCGGTGAGGCGGGAAGCGAACTCGCCCAGCGTTGCCGGCTCACCACGCCAGTAGTCGCGGACGGTATCGCGGTACTTACCGTTCCATTCGGTCCACAGGCCTGGGAAGTTTCCGACCTGGTAACCGCCTTCGCCGACGTCCCACGGTTCGGCGATCAGTTTCACCTGACTGACGATCGGATCCTGTTGCACCAGGTCGAAGAAGGCGGAAAGGCGGTCCACGTCGTGCAGTTCACGGGCGAGTGTGGAGGCCAGGTCGAAGCGGAAACCGTCGACATGCATTTCGGTGACCCAGTACCGCAGCGAGTCCATGATCAATTGCAGGGTGTGCGGATGACGGGCATTGAGGCTGTTGCCCGTTCCGGTGTAGTCCATGTAGTGCGCTTCGTCGCCGTCGACCAGTCGGTAGTAGGCGGCGTTGTCGATTCCGCGGAAGCTGATGGTCGGCCCCATGTGGTTGCCCTCGGCGGTGTGGTTGTAGACCACGTCGAGGATCACCTCGATACCCGCCTGGTGGAAACTGCGCACCATTGCCTTGAATTCCGCCACGGCCGCATCGGGTTTGGCGGCCGAGGAGTAGTCGGTGTGCGGAGCAAGAAAGCCGAAGGTGTTGTAGCCCCAGTAGTTTCGCAGTCCCTGATCGAGCAGCACCTGGTCGTGCATGAACTGATGGACCGGCATCAGTTCGATCGCCGTGACACCCAGATTGGTGAGGTGCTCGATGATCACCGGATGCGCGAGTCCGGCGTAAGTGCCGCGCAATTCCTCCGGAACTCCGGGGTGCGTCGCGGTCATACCCTTGACGTGCGCTTCGTAGATGACCGTCTCGTGGTACGGACGCTTCGGCGAGCGGTCGGACGCCCAGTCGAAGAACGGATTGATGACGACGGTCGACATCGTGTGACCGAGCGAATCATGTTGGGGGAAAGGGATGGTAGCGGGTTCGTCGACGAGCGGTTCGGGATCGAAGGGTTCTGGGTCGAGGCTCTCGTCCGATTCCTGATCGTCCGTGGGTGACTCGTCTTCGAGGCCCACCTCGCCCGATTCGGCTTCCGAACTCGTTTCGTCGGTGGCTTCTTCCGGCTCCACGGCAGGAGTTTCGTCGTCTCCAGCAGGTTCGGGGTCCGCCGCCGACTCGACGTCGTACGAGAACAGTGAACGGTCTCCGTCGAAGTCTCCGTCGAACGCTTTTCCGTACGGGTCCAGCAGGAGTTTGCTCGGATCGCAGCGCAGACCTGCAGCCGGATCGTACGGCCCGTGCACGCGGTAGCCGTATCGCTGGCCGGGGGACACGGACGGAAGGTACGCATGCCAGACGTAACCGTCGACCTCGTCCATCCGAATGCGGGTTTCGGTGCCGTCCTTGGCGATCAGGCACAGTTCGACGGCTTCGGCGACCTCGGAGAAGAGCGAGAAATTGGTCCCCGCGCCGTCGTAGGTGGCACCGAGTGGGTACGCACTGCCAGGCCATACCGGGATGGGAGTGGCTGAGGGCGCGCTCGGCGGTTGATCCATGAATCAGACCCTATCGGGTGCAGCCGATCGAATCTTGTCGACTGTCTACGCCGCTGATCACCGTTTCGCCTGGCTGCGGGCGGTTGCAAGCATTCCGGCTGTGATCTGTTCCACCTCCGCGTCCGAACACAGGTACGGAGGCATCGCGTACACGAGGTTGCGGAACGGTCGAAGCCAGACCCCGGCGTCGACGGCCGCATCGGTGGCGCTCTGCATCTCGACCGGCTGCTCGAGTTCGATCACCCCGATTCCGCCTTTGACTCGAACGTCCACCACCCCGGGAATTGTGACGGCTTCGGCGAGGCCGCGAGCGAGGCTACGTTCGAGGGTTGCGACGTCACGCCGCCAGTCCATTGCGAGCAGAAGTTCGGTCGACGCGACCGCGACAGCGCACGCGAGTGGATTGCCCATGAAGGTGGGGCCGTGCATCAGTCCGCCGCCCTCGCCGGCAGTGATGGTCTCTGCGATCTCCGTGGTGCACAGCGTTGCCGCCAGACTCATGTACCCGCCGGTCAGTGCCTTGCCGACGCACATGACGTCGGGACTGACGCCGGCATGATCGGCGGCGAACAGTTCACCGGTGCGTCCGAATCCGGTCGCGATCTCGTCGAAGACCAGGAGGACTTGGTATTTGTCGCAGAGGTTACGGAGGTCGATCAGGTATGCGGGGTCGTGGAAACGCATTCCGCCGGCGCCTTGGACTACCGGTTCGACGATCACCGCGGCGAGGTCCTGGTGATGCTCGGCCAGCAGCGTTTCCAACTCCTGCACGTATTCGGGGAGATAGTCCGCCGGGGGAGTCTGCGCGAAGACCTGAGGGCGAAGGACGTCGGTCCAGAGAGAGTGCATGCCGCCGTCGGGGTCGCAGACGCTCATGGGGGTGAATGTGTCGCCGTGATATCCGCCGCGCCAGGTCATCAAACGATTTTTCGACGGTTTTCCGAGGCTCCGCCAGTACTGCAGGCACATCTTGACTGCTACTTCGACGGCCACCGAACCGGAGTCGGAGAGGAACACCTTGTCGAGGTGAGGTGGTGTGATGTCGACGAGCAGTCGCCCGAGGCGAGCGGCGGGTTCGTGCGTCAGTCCGCCGAACATGACATGACTCATCTTGCCCAGCTGCCGTGCAGCAGCAGTGTCGAGCACGGGATTGCGGTATCCGTGAATGGCGGCCCACCACGAGCTCATTCCGTCGACCAATCGGCGGCCGTCGGAGAGCGTGAGGGTAGCCCCCTGGGCAGAGTCGACGATCAGCGGACGAGTCGACGCGGGAAATGATCCGTACGGATGCCAGAGGACATCGGCATCGATGGCGGAGACGTCATGGGGATCAAGTCCGGTTGTGAGCACGGATGCACCCTAACCATTGAGTTGAACGGTGTTCAAGTATGGTCGGAAAAGTGAACACCTCGCTGAATTGGCTCACTGCCGTCGAAGCGGACCGTAGGGCCGCTGGACTGCGCCGCGAACTCCGTCCTCGCACGGTCGACTCCCCGTTGATCGACCTGGCGTCGAACGATTACCTCGGACTCGTGCGGCACCCCGACGTGATCGAGGGTGCAACGGCGGCTCTGCGCCGTTGGGGCGCGGGCGCCACGGGTTCGCGTCTGGTCACCGGCACCACCACCGAACACGAACTGCTCGAAGTCGAACTGGCCGAGTTCGTCGGGGCGGACTCCGGACTGGTCTTCTCTTCCGGCTACACAGCCAATCTCGGCGCGGTGACGGCGCTCTCGGGTCCCGGATCGTTGATCGTCTCCGATGCGGGATCGCATGCCTCACTCGTGGATGCCTGCCGCCTGTCACGTGCCCGGGTTGCGGTAGCTCCGCATTCGGACGTGAGCTTTCTCGCCGACACGTTGCGCAGCAGAGTGGAAGAGCGAGCGCTGGTCGTCACGGATTCGGTCTTCAGCGCCGACGGAGACCTCGCGCCGCTGCGGGAGATGCATCAGGTGTGCCGCGAGTACGGGGCGATCCTGCTGGTCGACGAGGCGCATGGCATCGGTGTGCGCGGTGCCGGTGGACGTGGACTCGTCCACGAGTCGGGCCTGGCGGGTGAACCTGACGTCGTCGTGACGGCAACGCTGTCCAAGTCGCTCGCCAGCCAGGGCGGAGTTGTACTCGGCGACAACAAGATTCGCGCGCATCTCATCGACGCGGCAAGAACGTTCATCTTCGACACCGGTCTCGCTCCCGCCGCTGTCGGCGCGGCCAGAGCTGCACTCGCCGTACTCCAGCGCGAGCCGACGCGAGCGCTCGACGTCCTGGCCCGGGCATCCGAACTCGCCGACGTCACCGGTGCACCGTCGCCTGAATCTGCTGTCGTCTCGGTCGTTCTCGGCGATCCGCAACGGGCGTTCGATGCCGCGTCGGCGTGCCGGGATCAGGGGTTGCATGTCGGTTGCTTCCGCCCGCCGTCGGTTCCGGAAGGAACGTCACGGCTGCGTCTGACCGCACGAGCGACGCTGTCCGCATCCGAGATGGAGCAGATCGCTCTCGTACTGCGCGACGTCTTGGCCGGTGCCCGAGCATGAGCATTTTCCTGGTGACCGGAACGTCGACCGACGTCGGAAAAACAGTGGTGACAGCCGCATTGGCATCGGTGGCCTTGCAGTCGGGCAAGTCGGTTGCAGTGCTCAAACCGGCCCAGACCGGCGTCGACGTGGACGGTGCGGGTGATCTGGCCGAGATCGAGCGTCTGACCGGGGGCGGCGTGACGCTGGTCGAGTTGGCGCGGTATCCCGAACCTTTGGCGCCGGATACTGCTGCCCGTCGAAGTGGTCTCCCGTTGTTGGCGCTCGACGACGTAGTCCGAGTTGCTCGCGACCTGGACACCACCCACGACTTGACCCTGATCGAAGGTGCCGGCGGCTTGTTGGTTCGGTTGGGGGTGGACGGGTTCACCGCGCGCGATCTCGCCGCAGCTCTGGCAGCACCGGTAGTGCTGGTGGTTGCGTCCGGCCTGGGCACGCTCAATCACACCGCTCTGACCGTGGAAGCGCTGGGTGCATCCGGTGTGGAATGCGCCGGGTTGGTGATCGGTTCGTGGCCGCAGGAACCGGACCTCGCCGAGAGGTGCAATCGCGAGGATCTTGTCTCGGTCAGTGGTGTTCCCCTTCTCGGGTTGATGCCTGCGGGAAGTGGCAGCGAGAGTGTCCAAGAGTTTGCTCAGACCGCTTGGGGCGCGCTCGGTAAATCTCCTTTGGCCATCTGACGCCGTAACATCCGATTTGTCTGCATCGATAGCCAAGGCACAGTAGGGCGAATTGTGAGTAGGTCAGCCGAATGTAGGTGGTGAGCACGGTCGAAAAGTCGTTGTCGTCATCGGCCGTACGTCGCGCACTGCTTGTCGGCGTAGTCGTCTTCGCCTCGTGCCTGGTCGGAATTCTGAGCCGCCTACCGGGCACGCTTGCTGTCTTCTGGCCGGCCAATGCGCTGCTTCTCGGGATTCTCTTTCGATCGCCGCGCTCGGCCACACCGCTCACCTGGATCTGCGCTGCAGCCGGCTACGTTGGAGCCGACCTCATCACGGGCGGGGCGTGGGAGTCCACAGTGTGGCTCAACGCGGCCAACATCGTCGGGGTTGCGAGTGGCTTTTACGCCTTCCGTTGGGTGGGCGGCGACGATCGTCGACTGACCAGTATTCAGTCCGTCGGCTATCTCGTGTCGATGACTGTCGTGGCCGCGTCGATGGCGGCGCTCGTGGGCGGAATCGCGAACCGCGTGCTGTTCGGCGGGCAGTGGTGGGACGGCTGGTTGCTCTGGTTCTCGAGTGAGTTCGTCAACTACATGACCATCGTCCCGTTGGTGCTGACTTTCCCTTCGCTTCGGCGGGTGGATCGAGACCCGAAAGCTGTTGCCACACTTCTGCGTCGATCAGTTGTTCCGACAGCGCTGCTGGCCATCTGCATCATCTTGGAGTGGGTGATCGGCGGCGCCGGAGCGATCGCGTTTGCCATGCCGGCGCTGGTGACTGCCGCTTTGCTCACCAATGTCTTTGTCACGTCGGTGCTCACCGCCGCATCAACTGCCTGGACGTTGGTACTGACGGCCGACGGGCATCTCGGATTGTCCAGCGAAGGCGTCTCGCCCGTCAGTGCGTCCGTCCAGATCGGATTGTCGTTGCTGGCGGTAGCGCCGATCGCGGTGGCGTGTGTGATCCTCGAGCGCCGCCGCGCGCTCGAGGCACTCACACAGGCCGTCACCCACGACGATCTCACCGGTGCGTTGCGCCGGGACGAGTTCTTGCGGCGAGGCGGCAGCGTGACGGGTGCGCCCGATCCGCGTCGCCACTCTGGTCGTCCGGTGAGCGTCCTGATGATGGATCTGGATCACTTCAAGATGGTGAACGACAACCTCGGTCATCGCGCCGGCGATACCGCGTTGGTGAGTTTTGCCGATCAGGTGCGGCGGAACCTCGATGACAAGCATCTCTTCGCCCGGTTGGGCGGTGAGGAGTTCGTCGTACTGATGGCCGGCGTCGATCTCGAGGGTGCGACCGAAACGGCCGAGATGATTCGACGCGCACAAGCGGAGAATTCGTCGGCGGTGTTGGGTGAACTCGGGCCGACGGTCAGCATCGGCGTCGCATGTTCACCCCACGGCGACGCAGACCTGACGCAATTGGTCGATTGCGCCGACGAGGCGTTGTACCGAGCGAAGAAGCTGGACCGCAATCGAACCGTGGCGCTCACGGTCGCTAGCTGAAGAAACACGTGCGGACCCGCATTCTTGCGGGTCCGCACGTGTTGGTGGAATCCAGCGATTCAGAACAGATTGATCAGGGCAGGAACGCTGAACAGCGCCACGTAGTAACCCATGAACAGAACACCGCCGTGAATCTTGAACAGGCGCCCGAGAAGGCCACCGACCAGGCCGACCGTCACGGTGATCAGAAGCCCGAGGATGCCGCCCTCCCAGATACTGATGACCACGACCAGTCCCGTGAACACCGCGATCACAGCTTCGTGACTGATGTGCTTGACCACCGCTGACGCAGCGCGGTACGCGTAGTTCATGGCAAACGGGTACGCGATGACCGTTGCCGTGACCACTGCGAGCAGTCCGTAGAGCAGGAACTCCCACTGCGTCAGGTACGTGGAGAGATTGTTGATCACTCCGGTTTCCTGATTGGTCTCGAAGACCGGCGGAGCGTTGAACAGAGGGGCCGCGGGACCTGCTGCCAGCGGGCTGAGCGGAAGGCCGAAGGCCACGAGAGGGATGAGGGTTTCCGCGATGTAGGTGGATTCCGTCGTACCGTTCTTTGCCGAGACCATGGTGGTCAGTCGGTGATAGCCGTTCTTGATCCGCGCACCTACCAGCTCACCCATCAGAACTGTCATGGCGACGGGGCTGAAAACGAACGTTGCGCTCGACACCGTGGAAGCGGCTGCGGTGTAACCGATCTGCTTGCGATCGAGGACCTTCAGAGGATTGGGGAAGTATCCCTTCCATCCTTTGATGTCCGGGGCCAGTGCCACGGTCTTGGGTTCGCTGCGCTCCATGTCCTTGCGGCTCGACGGCCCCAGGGTCAGCGCGAGGTCGGCGATCAGCGGCCCGACCGCAATGGCCAGGAAGTAGCTGATGTTCAGCGACACGTCGTAATTCGACGTCAACGCGCGGGCACCGAGGATCAAGATGACAAACGGAACGAGGGCGACCACCCCGGCCCAGCGGCCTGGTGAGGCGTAGGCGATGCCGATGGCGGCGACCAGGAACAGCCACGGTGCGATCGACTGAACGGTGTCGGCGAACGGCGCGAGGATGGTCGCGAACAGAACGGCAACCGGCACGGCGACGAACGCCGAGATCACTGCTCCCGAGATCGCCTTGCGGAGTGCGATGTGCGGGATGCCGAGTGAGCGCATCATCTGCGCTTCCGGCAAGAGCGGAATCGCCATCGTGTCGCCGGGAATGCCCAGCAGCATCGTCGGCACCGCATGCGTCATGTGTTTGGCGATCGCACCGGAGAGGAAGAACGTGAAGACTGCCGCCGGGGGAGCGCCGAGCAGAATCACGAGCAGAGTCAGCGGTGCGATGGTGGCGGTCTCGTCTGTGCCGGAGATCAATCCGATGAACGTGAACGCGACAGCACCGATGATGCCGAAGAGAACGGCGATGAGAATTTCGTTGGTCAGAACCGAACTCATGCGCGCCCACCGCCCTTCGGCGGGTTCGAGGGCGATGTCTTCGAGGCCTGTGCGTGCTCGGCCTCGGCAGCGGCGAAGTGGTCGTACAGACCGAGTTCGCGAAGTTCCTGTCGGCTCTGCTCCGGAATGTCGGCGAGAGTGCCCAGACCCTGACGCTGCTCACTCATTGTCGCGATGACACCGTCGATCGACTCCGCGTCGGCGGCGGCCAAGGCGACTATCCGCTTCGGCTTGATGAAGATTCCGCAGACGACGCCGGCGAGCAGGCAGGCAGCGATACCGACCAGCAGGCTGTACGCCTGGGCCAACGACGGTTCGCTGACGACCCGTTCGAACAGAGACTGGGCCGCAAGCAGAGCCGAGGCGCCCACGACACTGCCGACTGCGACGGAGATCGCGAGGTGTCGACCGTTGACAGTGTCGCCCCAGACTTCGAGGTATGTCTGCTGATCGGTCGGCGCGGTTGTGGTGGTCGGCGTCGTTGCCGACTGCGGTGGTGACATCAGTCTTCTCCAGTGTCATGCATGGCAGGGGGTCGTACAGGGAGGGGCTTGCGTGCGAGTGTCAGGTACGTGCTGCGCGGAGGGCGGTGACGACTCGGGACGGACTCGAGTGTCCGATCTGTTCGGCCATCCAACTACTTGTGTCGGTAAGGGAATCCAGGTCGATGCCGGTGTCGATCCCGAGGCCGTGGAGCATCCACACCAGGTCCTCGGTGGCGAGATTCCCGGTCGCGCCCTTGGCGTACGGGCACCGTCCGAGACCACCTGCTGAACTGTCGAATTCGGATACTCCAGCGGTCAATGACGCATAGACGTTCGACAGCGCCTGGCCGTAGGTGTCGTGAAAGTGCATGGCGATCTGCGATGTGGGGATGCCACGTTCTCGGAGGGCGTCGAGTAAGGCGAGCACATGGCCAGGTGTGCCGACGCCGATGGTGTCGCCGAGTGAGAGTGACGTGACACCGCTGTCGACCAGGGTCTTCGCGATGTCGGCGACTCGTTCGACGGGCACAGTGCCTTCCCAAGGGTCGCCGAAGCACATCGAGATGTAGCCGCGGACGGGAAGTCCCAGAGCTCTTGCGGCGGCAGTGACCTCGGTGGCCGCGGCTATAGCGCCGTCTACCGTCGAGTTGAGGTTTCGTTTAGCGAATTCCTCTGTAGCGCTGACGAATACTGCAACTTCGCGCGCTCCGGCGGCAACGGCCCGCTCGAGACCCTTGCGGTTCGGGACAAGAACGACCGTACGTACCGAGTCCGGCAGGTGCAGCCGATCCATCAATTCTTCCGCGTCCGCGAGTTGCGGGATCCATCGAGGTGAGACGAAGCTCGTCAATTCGACAGTGCGGGAACCGGCCGCGACGAGGCGTTCGATGAACTGGGCTTTCGTCTCGGTCGGGATCACCGCCGTCTCTGCTTGAAGTCCGTCGCGTGGCCCGACTTCGTAGATCCGGACCGAGGTCGGTAGTCCCGGCGCCGGCACTCGATGAGGCGCCGGCTTCCACACTGGTGATCCTGCAACTGTTTCGGTCATTGTCGTCAGTTTCCGCCGCGGATCTCGGTGAGAACCTTCTCGGCATGTTCGACGCGAATGCTCTTGTCCGCGATCAGGCGTGCGACCACGGCGTCGATCTCGCTCTTCTGCGCTCCGGCGGTGGCAGCGATGTTGCGGGCGTGCAGTCCCATGTGTCCGCGTTGGACACCTTCACTGGCCAGAACGCGGACAGCGGCCAGGTTCTGCGCCAGACCGACTGCCAGGATGATGCCGGCGAGTTCCTCGGCGCTCTCGACGCCGAGCATCTTGATTGCGGCCTGCGCTACGGGGTGCACTTTGGTGGCCCCGCCGACGAGGCCGACCGGCATGGGCAGCTCGAGGGTGCCGACGATGTTTCCATCGGCATTCTTCTCGAAATGCGAGAGCGAGGAGTAGATTCCGTCGGCGTTGACTGCATGGGAGTGGCATCCGGCTTCGACTGCGCGCGTGTCATTTCCGGTCGCCAGCACTACGGCGCTGATGCCGTTCATGATGCCCTTGTTGTGCGTCGCGGCGCGGTAGGGATCCAGCTCCGCCAAGCGCGCGGCATGGATCAGGTTGTCCACAACCTCTGCGCCGCCGATCAATTCGGCGTCGAACACGGCGCGAACGCGCGTCAGCCGCAGATCGGCCTTGTTGGTGAGAATGCGCAGGACGACGTGTCCGCCGCCGATCTCGGCGACTCGATCCGCGATTGCCTCGGCCATCGTGTTGACGGCGTTGGCGCCCATGGCATCTCGTACGTCGACATGAAGATGGAGGACCACGTAGGTGGCCTTGTCCGAAGGAACGATGCGAACCGAAATGTCCTTCACTCCACCGCCGACGCTGACCAACTTCGGGTCCTGCTCGTTGGCGAGTGCAATGATTTCCTCGCGAGCCTCGAGGAGTCGGATTCGGGCGGCCGCCGGATCCACGACGTCGACGAGTTGTATCTGGGCCTGCATGACCGGCGGGGTGCTCGAGACGTGAAAGCCGCCGAGTCCGCGTGCGATGCGGGCAGCGTTACTCGCGGCTGCGACTACCGACGGCTCCTCGGTGGCGAGAGGGATCAGGTAGTCCGTGCCGTTGATCGTGAAGTTGGTGGCGACGCCGACCGGGATGCCGATGACGCCGACTACGTTCTCGACCATGCGATCGGCCTGATCGATGGTGAGACCGTCGGCAGCGTCGTAGACCGCGATGTCTGCTTCGGTCAGGTCCGTCTGGCGGACGATCTCGGCGCGCCGTGCGGCGACATCGTAGGACCGGAAATTGGCGATACGGCTATTGATAGACGGGCTGTTGATTGACACGGGGGGTGGTCCTCCTGAAGTAATTCTGTGCTCCGCTTCACAGTAGGGAGGGTGATGCCTGCCAGGCCACGTGCTCAGGACACATCGATCGGTCGAAATTGTAGTGTCATGCACCACCGTCTCTGTCGATGGTCTCGCCCTCGGCCTCTTCGGCGCCCACTCTCCGAAGCTCGTCGAGCCTCGTCGCCATGGACACCCGAAAGAAGTTCTCGTCTTCACGCCACGAGTGACCGAGGAGCGTGCGGATGCGCTCGAGACGCTGAACGACGGTGTTCGGGTGATAGTTGAGGGCGCGGGCAGCCTTGGTCGGGCTTCCTTCGTTGCGCACGAGGGCGCGCAGGGTCGCAGTCAGATCGGTGTCCTTGTCGCGGTCGTAGGCGAGTACCGGGCCGATCACGTCGTCGATGAACTGATGAAGTGATTCTGGATTTTCGCCGAACAGAACGGTGTACGGCAGATACGACGCCGTCGTGACCGCGCCGTCGGTCTTGCCCAACGCCGAGAGCAGGCGAGCAGTACGCAGGGCAGAGGTGAAGCGCGCCGGGAGGTCTTCGGGACGCTCCGCCGTTGCCGGCGCAATCACCACGGCGTGAGGTCCCACCGAACCGGTGATCTGGCGGTGAACGACGGTCGCCGCGGCTGCCGGGTTCCCCGAGCGCGAGACCACCGCGATCAATCCGGCGTGCTGCGACGCCAAAGCCCCGACCGGCAAACTCTGCCCGATTGCGCGGAGCGCAGCGGTGCGGAGTTCCGGAGCAACCGACACCACGAGGACGGTATCGAGTTCGCCGAGGGAGATGCCGAGGTTGCGGGTCCGACGTTCGAGATCGCGCCTGCGCTCGGGCGCAGTGCTCAACAGATCGGCGACCAGTTCGTCACGTGCGCGCCGATCCGCTGCTGCCGCCGCCGTGTGTTGCAACACGAGGATCGCAGTAACCTGAGCGGCCCGTTCCACGGTCCTGAGTTCGACAGGTCCGATCGGCGCGTCCGAACGATTCAGCAAGATGGCCCCGAGGAATGATTCGCCGGCGGTGATGGCGCTGACGAGTTGGATCACGGTTTCACTGTCATCGGCGACGAACGTGCATCGGCCGCTTCGGCGACTCTGGTCGATGGCCTCGGACACGGCGCGAGGTAGAGACAACGGCACCGTCGTGATCTGCTCGCCCGAGGATTTGACCAGAGGGCGTAGCTCACTGTCGACCACGACGGTGCCGCGCTCGAGTGCGCTGCTGAGGGTTCGTGCAACCTGGGCGTATCCGCCGCCACGGAGAACGGCGTGGATCAGATCCTGGTGGACGATGTTCGACTTGTCGCGCGCGGACACGTGCTCCCGCAGTTCGTCGAGTGCTCGCCCGGTCTCGGCGGCGGATTCCTCGGCGCGGTCGAGCGCCCGCGCGGTTTGCAGGACCACCGAGGCATGATCCGCCAGCGCCGAGAGCAGGGCTATCTGATCGGCAGTAAATCGTCGTTCCCGGCGGTCGGCGGCAAACAGGACTCCGAGGATCTGGCCGTCCGAGAGCATCGGCACGCCGAGAATCGCCACCAGACCTTCGGCGACTATCGCGGCGTCGACCACCTCGTCGTGACGCGACTGCGTGTAGTCGCTGTAGTTCTGAACCCATTGGGCTGCTCGAGATTCGGCAATCGCACTGACCAGTCCCGCGCCGGCGGGAACCTGTAGATGCTGTAGCTCCGGCGAGACGGCGCCTGCTGTCTTTCGAACATTCAGATCTCTGGTGACCACATCGAACTCGGAGAGGTACGTGACGTCGGTGCCCATGATGTCGTGTGCTCGGTTGACGAGTCGCTGGAGCAGAGTGTCCACGTCGCGAACTTGCGCGAGTTCACGCGCACTCGAGTAGAGGACCGCCAATTCGTTCTCGCGACGGCGCAGTCGGCGAAATTCCGACCGACTGGCCCGGATGCGGGCCGCGGTCTGCGTGATCTCCGTTGCGCCGAGGCCGAATTCGGAAAGTACCTGTTCGACATGTTCGTCACCGACGGAGTCGGACGTCACGTCGAACAGCGCGGCAATCTCGTTGGGTTCTGAGTCGGAGTCTGAATCAGGGGCGGTCACACCGAACAAACTACAGACCTGCGGACCTACCGGACTCGTCGAGCGGCGGGGGTGTGTGACTGTTGTTGACCTTTAATGCATTTCGATCCGTGCCCGTGCCTCCTAGTTCTTCGTGCAGTCTGTCCATGTCCTTCTCGAGCGCGCTGACCTTTGTCTCGAGGGCGAGAACTTTGCGGTTCAATGCTTGGATGCTCGCCATGCAGACGCCGTTTGCATCGACGGCCGAGATCCGACGGGTGTTGGATCCCAGGCCGAAGACTGCGGCAAAATCCTGTGCCATCGGTCCGAGATGACGGATCGACTTGTGGTCGAAACCGTAACTCCACGTGCTGATTCGGAGAGCCGTCAACCGGTCGAGCACGTCCTGGGCGCTGGTGGGAACGGCTGCGTCTGTGTCCACGCCGCGGCGACGTGTGGCGTGCGAGAGCACCCACTGCGCGGGGTGGCGCATCGCCGCGTTGACCCGAGTGCTGACCCGAGTGTCCAAATAGTCAGTGCGCTCGCCCTCGTCAGGCGGTGAGGTCACGTCGCGCAGTTTTGACGGTCTTGTCGCTCAGCAGAATTCCCGCTCCCGCGCCCAGTAGTCCGAGGCCGATTCCGACAGCAGCGCTGCCGAGGCCCAAAGCAATTCCCAACATGATTCCTCCAAAAATTGTGCGGTGAATTGAGGGGCCAGGTGTCCGACGAAAGTGCTGCCGACCTGCTCCGCGCTCATCTTTCACATTGCTCCGCCGTGCGGGCGATGACAACCCGTCTGGACCGAATTTCTCGTGGAAAACACAGGCGTGCAACACTGGGTCAAGAACTGCTGGGTCATCGGCGCCTTGTCGGCGCCGTACGGGCGGCAGTAATCAAGTAGCCATCGACCGATCTCTAACGCAGGTTTATCTGCGCGCGGCAACGATGACCAGGCAAAAGGGTGGCATGTGAACGAATCGAGCAATGGCTTGTTTTCCGACCTCAGCGCGTCGGAGCCCGTTGTCGACGCAAAAAGCGCCGAGCAACTGGCGGCCGAGCGTGAAACTGCGGCAGCAGAACGCTCCAACACCGACACCGCTGAACAGCGGCAGTCACAGCTGTTCAGCGGTTAAGCGCGTCAGGACTCCTTGATTACCGACAGAACATTGCCGGCTGGATCGGTGAACCACGCGATGTCGGGGCCGTTGCCACGCATGATGCCTCGCGCATCCTGGGGGAATCCGTCGTATTTCAGAAACTCCACGCCACGTGCGGTCAGTTGATCGACGGTTGTGTCGATGTCGTCGACGACGAAGTTGAGAATCGTGTACGTCGCCGCTTCGTGATTCGGTTTGGGATAGACGAGGATTTCGGTTCCTCCGGCAAGATGTAGCCGAATCAGCCCCATGTCTTCATCGGTCACTTTCAGCCCGAGTATTTCGCCGTAGAACTTCTTTGCAGCATCGATGTCTGTCACCGAAAATCCGCTGAATGCTTTGGTGTCCGCAAGCATGACTGTCTCCGTTCCTAGCTGTTGTCGGACTAGGTGGGTTGGGAATCCGTCATTCCGGATTCCATGTCGGCCCTGGCTTCCTCGCTGAACTCGATGATCTGAACGTAGTTTCCGTCGGGGTCGATCGCGGTGGCGAACAAACTGCCCCCGCGGACTTCGAGCGGAGCGTGCCAGTTTCCGCCGAGTGCGTCGATGCGCTGTGCGATCGACCGGGCGTCGTCGGTCTCGACGTTGAGGAACATGCGACCCGGCTGGGGGTTTGTCTCACCGACGTCGTCGCGTCTGTCGAGCATTACGTAGAAACCGTTGAAGTCGAGGACGTCGTAGCCAGGTTCACCGGGAGTCCGGTCGACCTTCGGGGCGAACGCCTCGGCGTACCAGTCGCGCAAGCGTTCGGGGTTGGTGCTCGAGAGCAAAATGCTGCTGATGCTGGATCCGGACATGGGTCCTCCTGCTGTCGGTCGTTACTGTCGTCGGCAATCGCGGCTCTGGCCGCATCACCTCCCAGATACAGACTTCCCGCAGCGGCGAAACTCATCGCGGCTCAGATGTGTTCCGACACCATGATCGCCGTCGTCCCTGGTTCGAGCGCCCGAAAGATGTGCTCCTCGTCGCCGGGATAAGCGAGATAGTCGCCCGGTCCGAGCTCGATCGGATCTGCAGTGGGCCCGACCTCCGCTCGCCCGGTGCCGATCACAACGTGTTCGGTGGTGCCGCGCGCATGCGGAGTCGAAATACGCGGCTCGCCCGGTTCGGCGACTATCCGATACAGATCGCGTCGTGCGTTCGGTGGGCTCGGCGCCAAGAGCGTCGCGATGTACGACGCGTTTGCCGAAGCAATTGCGGGACCTTCTCCGGCTCGAATCAATTGAACGGTCTGTGCCTGCGAGTCGACGAGTTGTGAGAACGGCACACCCAACGCGTTGCCGAGTGCCCACAGTGTTTCGAGGCTCGGGTTCCCGAGGCCGGATTCGAGTTGGGAGAGTGTGGATTTGGCGATGTCGGCGCGCCGCGCCACCTCCGAGAGGCTCAAGCCTGCTCGGGCACGTTCGCGTTTGAGTGCGACGGCGACCAGTTTCTGAGGAGTCTCCGCTGTATCCGTTTCATTACTGGTCATCGTTCGATTCTCCGATCGGTCGTTCTACTTGACGAACGGTGTCACTTCGTTCAACATAGAATACATGCGTTCTTTATGGCGAACAGTTGATCGAGACACGGTTCGGGTGAGCGTGCTGATCTGGCTCTCCGTGGCCATCGTCGGTGTGTCCTACGGTGTGACGGCAGGATCGGCTGGATTCTCGTTGTGGCAGCTTTCGGCGTTGGCTGTACTCGTTCTGGGAGCGTCTTCGGAGTTCTTGTTCATCGGAATCATCGCAGCCGGAGGCAGTGCCACCGCTGCTGTTGTGGCGGGCTTGTTGATCAACTCACGTAACTTCGCCTACGGGATGTCGGCAGGATCATTTCTCGGCACGGGTCGCTACAAAGATTCAGGCTGGCGCAGTATGGTCGGCGCGCACCTGGTCAACGACGAAAGCGTCGCGGTCGCCATGGCGCAGGAATCGGTGGAGCGCAAGCGTGCGGCTTTTTGGTTCTGTGGAATCGGGATCGCGGTGTCGTGGCCGATCGGAGCGCTGCTGGGCGGGCTGCTCGGCAGCGTCGTCCGAGACCCCGGCGCGTTGGGATTGGATGCCGCGTTTCCGGCTGTCATTCTGGCCCTTGTCTTGCCTGCGCTGAAGGAAAAGGTGACGCTGCTTGCCGCCCTGATCGGTGCAGCAGTCGCGGTGGCCACGTCGCCGTTCCTGCCGCCCGGTACCGCGCCGCTCGTAGCGCTGCTGAGTATCGCAGTGACGATACCGTTCCGGGAGAAGGTTCGATGAATACCGCGTCGGTCTGGATCGGTATTGTCGTGTTCGCTTGCGGCTCTTACGCTTTGCGAGCAAGTGGCGTTCTGCTCCGCTCGCGGGTGAAGCTTTCGAGCTTTGCCGAGAAAACCCTCGATCGTGCTGTCGTGGTGCTGCTGCTTGCAGTGGTTGCGACATCGACGATCTTCACCGGGCATGACGTTGCGGGGCCGGCGCGGATGCTCGGCGTGGTGGCCGGAGGCATCTGCGCCTGGTTCAAGGCGCCGTTGGTACTAGTGGTGATTGTCGCGGCCGGCACTACTGCACTACTACGGCTGTCAGGAGTGTCGTAGAGCCGATTCTGTGCGCGTTGAATGTGTGGTCGAATTCAGGCGAGTGCGGATGCCGTCGATGAACAGGTCCAGGCCGAACTGGAAGCGCACTGTCGGATCGCCGTCGAGGAGGTCCTCGTCGGAACCGCCGCCGATCACCTCGGGGGAGTCGGGGGAAATGGGTGCTCGGGTAAGTGCCCCCATTTCTTCCATCTGCGCTCGGGACTGCTCGTCGACGGTGTGGCCGAGCACGTAGTACAGCAGGGCGTACGCCGCGAGTTGGGCATGCTCGCGTGATAGCCCGGATTCTTCGCCGGCGTGTACGAAGTGCTCGCGCACCTTGCTGCTTGTCATCCGCGAGGCGAAGGTGGCACTGACCAACTCGGCGCCGTCGCGGTGCGCCAGCAGGGCAGACCGAAGTCTGTGTGCCAGTTCGGAATACGCGTCTTGCCATGTCTCTGTGTCTACGGGAGTGTCGAGGTCTTCGAGGATCTTGTCGACGACCGCACCGAGCAAGGTCTGCTTGTTCGGGAAGTGCCAGTACAGGGCGCCGGGTTGGACACCCAGTGACGTTGCGAGCCTGCGCATCGTGAGGTCGGCAAGTCCGAACTCGTCGAGTATCGCCATGGCGCCGTCCAGCACGTCGCCGCGTCGCAACTGCACTTGTTGTTCCCCTCGTTTCGTCCCGCTGTGGGGCGCTCGCGATCGAATGTCGATCGGACCCGCCTTTGACAGTATTCCACCACGTCTCTAACGTGAACACCGTTCAACTTGTACGGTGTTCAATTTTGCTGGTTTCGAAGGAGACGTCTGTGACCCCGCCCCCGATTAGCACGGCCCCTGCGACGGTCGACATCCTCGACCAGGCGCGTGAGCAAGTTCTCGAAAGAGGAGTTGGCCTGACCGAAAGCCAGGTGCTCGACGTACTCCGACTCGACGACGACAGGCTCGAAGACCTGCTGGCTCTCGCCCACGATGTGCGTATGAAATGGTGTGGACCGGAGGTCGAGGTCGAGGGCATCATCAGCCTCAAGACGGGCGGTTGCCCCGAGGACTGCCATTTCTGCTCGCAGTCCGGACTCTTCCAGTCGCCGGTTCGCGCGGCCTGGTTGGACATCCCGAGCCTGGTGGAAGCTGCCAAGCAGACTGCGAAGTCGGGCGCTACCGAGTTCTGCATCGTGGCCGCCGTCCGCGGACCTGACGCCCGGTTGCTCGCTCAGGTAGCCGCAGGTATCGAGGCGATCCGCAATGAGGTCGACATCCAGATCGCCTGCTCGCTCGGCATGCTGACCCAGGAACAGGTCGACCAACTGGCCGCCATGGGTGTGCACCGGTACAACCACAACTTGGAGACCTCGAAGTCGCATTTCCCGAACGTCGTGACCACACACTCGTGGGAAGAGCGGTGGAACACGCTTCGGATGGTTCGCGAAGCAGGCATGGAAGTGTGCTGCGGCGGAATCCTCGGTATGGGTGAATCATTGGAGCAGCGCGCAGAATTTGCCGCGAACTTGGCTGAACTCGAGCCGGACGAGGTCCCGCTCAACTTCCTCAACCCGCGTCCCGGCACCCCCTTCGGGGATCTGGATGTGCTGCCCGCCAGCGAGGCGCTCAAGTCCGTGGCGGCATTCCGTCTCGCGCTGCCCCGCACGATCCTGCGCTTCGCGGGTGGACGCGAGATCACTCTCGGCGATCTGGGTGCCAAGCAGGGCATCCTCGGCGGAATCAACGCCGTCATCGTCGGCAACTACCTGACCACCCTCGGGCGTCCCGCCGAGAAGGATCTGGATTTGTTGGTGGATCTGCAGATGCCGATCAAAGCACTGAACGACACTCTGTGAGCACTCCGGTGACCGAGGAGCGGTACAACCCGTTCACCGGGCGTCGGATCGTCGACGGTGTCGACGATCCGACGCCGACTGCGGCGTCGATGGGGCTAGAGCCGCCTCGCTTCTGCGAGCAGTGCGGGCGCCGCATGATCGTTCAGGTCAGCCCTGACGGATGGTGGGCGAAATGCTCCCGACACGGTGTCGTCGACTCGATCGACGCCGCCCGCAGGTAGCGTCACTCTGTGTGATCTCTCTTCGGCAGACTCGTCTGCGCACCGCGATCGTGATCGCCGCAACCACTGCGGGCGTGAGCGTGCTCGTCGGTGTGGTGTGGGCGTTCTTGGCTCCGGCCGAGCATCTGTTGGTGGTGTCCGAGGGGCGCGGCGTCGCGTTGACGGGTGAGAGCCTCCATCAGTTCGACGCGAGTGCTGTGTTCATCTGGCTGGCACTGATCGTCGGTGTGCTGTCGGCAGTAGCGGCGTGGTTGGCGCGTCTGAGTCGAGGCCCGTATGCCCTGGGCGGGTTGATAGTCGGCTCGGCGGCAGGTGCCGGACTGATGGCACTCGTGGGTTCGGGCGTGACAAATCTGCGTTTCCCCACCGCCGACAATCCGGCGGTCGGGGAGATCATCGCGCGTGCACCGAACATCGGCACCTTGCTCGTGCTTCTGTTTCAGCCGCTTGCGGCGTGCGTCGTGACTTTGGTTCTGGCAGTGCTCAATCCGTACGACGACCTCGGTGTGGGGGACCACCCGGAATCTGGGGATCCGGAATCCGGGGATCCGGCCACCGAGGCCGAACAGACCGACGACGAGGTCCAGCCGAAACTCCCGTAGCCGTTGCTTCTATACAGCCGTTGCTTCTATACAGCCGACGCTTCTCTATACCGCCGACGTCGACGGGCGGTTCGCTGCGGACTTCATTCGCACGTCACCCAACAGTCGACCCGAAATCAACGCTCCCAACCGGCGGGTTGCGAACCGAGTGCTGATCGAGGACACCCAATTCGGCAAACCTGATACGACTGTCGGCGGTGCGTTGCGTCGATCCAGTGCCCGGAAAGCTGTATCCACCACCTGAGTTGCCGTCTGCATGCGCCCGACCGCAGCATCTTCGGAGCCGACGACGTCGAAGAACTCGGTTCGTGTCGGGCCGGGGCACACCGCCAATACGGTCAATCCGCTGCCGCGAGCTTCTGCCCAGAGTGCTTCGGTGAAGTTGAGTACAAAAGCCTTGGACGCGCCGTAGACGGCCATGCCAGGGGTCGGCTGGAACGACGCCGTGCTCGCGATGTTGACGAGCGCTCCGCGTCCGCCCAGGAGATCGGGCAGGAAGGTGTGCGTCAGTTCGACCAGTGTGGCGATGTTGAGCTGAATTTCGGACGTGACGCGCTCGAGATCTTCGTCCACGAATGCTCCGTGTGTTCCGAAACCGGCGTTGTTGATCAGCGAGGTGACGGTGATGCCACGGTTTGTCAGCTCCTGGTGCAGTGTTGCGCCGACGCCGGGCGCCGCCAGGTCGGCAGGCAGAACTGTGACTGTGATGCCGTGGGCGACGCGGAGTTCGGTAGCGAGGGCTTCGAGGCGATCTGCCCGCCTGGCGACGAGAACCAGATTTGCACCGCGAGCGGCGAAGCGGTGAGCGAATTCCACTCCGAGCCCAGCGCTGGCTCCGGTGATGAGGACGGTGGTTCCGGCTACGTCGATGGCCATGGTGGCTCCTTCGGTTCGGGTGATCCCAAATGTAGGCACTGACACCATAGTTGTCAATGACAACATTTTGATATGGTGCCACCATGCCCGCCCACGAACAGCCGTACCACCACGGCAGCCTGCGACAGGAACTCCTGGCGTCGGCTGAAGCGACCCTCGAGCGAGATGGCGTCGACAAGTTGTCGCTGCGGCAGCTTGCGCGCGAGGCGGGCGTGAGTCACGCGGCCCCTGGCAAGCATTTTCGCGACCGTCAGGCTTTGCTCGATGCCTTGGCTGAAAGCGGATTCCATCGGATGACCGGTGCACTCGAGCGAGCAGTTTCGGAGGCGCCGCCGACCGCGAGAGCCCGGTTCTCCTCGCTCGCCAACGCCTATGTGGATTATGCGCTCGAGCATCCGGGCCTGTTGTCTCTGATGTACAGCAACAAGCATGCACCCGGTGCGGCCGAGACTGTCGTGAACGCGGGGCACGCGACGATGGATCTGACCGTTCGGCTCGTATCGGAAGCGCAGGCTGCGGGTGACATTGCCGCCGGCGATCCGGAAAGTATTGCGCTGGTTGCCTTTGCGACGTTCCATGGCGTCGCGACGCTGGCCGCGGGCGGAATGTTGGGCGACGTGCCGGTCGGCGATGTGGTGAACGCGGCCTCGACGGTCTTCTGGGCGGGATTGTCTCGATCTGCCTGATGTGTGGGCGCGCGCGGAATCCCCAGAGTTCTCACAGAACCAACACAAGGGAGCCACAAGATTGCGGACTTACATGGGAGTCAAGAAGTTTGATTCCGAGTGGAGGTTTCGCAATGAGCGTTTCGGAGATCGCCCCGAACAGGGGAGTTGTACTTGTCACGGACATCGGATTCGAGCACGGTGCGCGTATCGCCACCGAGTTTCTCGACGCCGGTTGGAGCGTGGCGGTCACCGCGCGGACGGTGACAGAATTGGTGCGCATCATGGCGGGAAAACCGACCCATCGCTTCTTTGCGATAGTCGCTGATCCGACGGATCGTTGGCAGGCCGATCGGATTCTCGATCGGGTGACGACGCGGTTCGGCGCAATCAATCGGGTCATCGATCCGGCCGGCGCGGTGACCTCGGCGTGGCTGCAACGCGGAAGTTTCGAAGCCGTTGCCTGAGAACCTGATCGACGTCAGCTCGGGGGACGCAGTGCAGCGAATTCGTCGGTGACTCGCAAGGTGGAGTCGGTGAAGCGGTACAGGGCGGGTGGGCGTCCGCCCGACTTGCCGGACGGTGCGGTGTTGCCGGTGGGAGTCAGTACGCCTCGGCGACCCAGTACGCGTTGCAAGTTGGTTGCGTCGACTTGGTAACCGAGTGCAGCGCAGTAGATTTCACGCAGTGTCGACATCGCGAACTCTTCGGGAGCCAGCCCGAATGCGATGTTGGTGTAGGAGAGTTTTGCAGCCAGTCGATTACGCGCGTGCCGTACGACGGTTCCGTGGTCGAACGACATCTCCGGCAACTTCGAAACAGGGTGCCAGGCCGTGTCGGGTGGAAGTTGTGGGTCGGCGCTGAGGGGAACGAGTCCGAGGAAGGTCGACGCGATGCGGCGCGGGCCCGGCACTCGTTGTGGATCACTGAAGACGGAGAGTTGCTCGAGGTGGGCGACCTTTCGTAGGTCGACCTTCTCGGCGAGGAGTCGTCGAGCGGAGGTCGTCAGGTCCTCGTCGTCGCGCAAAGTGCCCCCGGGCAGTGACCATGTGCCTTTCTGTGGGTTGAGTGCGCGCTGCCACAGCAGCACGGCCAACTCTTCGCGCCCTTGTGGGCAGTGATCGCCGTCACCTGCGGCGATGCTTGCGGGGAAGGTGCGAACTTGGAACACCGCTGCAAGCACTTCGTGGGTGGTGTTACTATTGGGCACGTTTTCGATCCTAAGTCGAAAACCTCGAATACGGAAATCCGGGCCAGCCCGTCCGGATTTGAACTGGGTGACGAGCCCGGGTTCACGGTGAAGGAGAACGCCATGACGACCACGACGTTATGGGAGGGATCGGCCTCGCAGATTCACGACGGCCCCGGCGGATACAACGGAGTCGAAGCGACCCCCGAGTGGGCCGCTGAGATCAAACGTCTGGCTCGCGAACGCGGCGCGACGATTCTTGCGCACAACTACCAGCTGCCTGCGATTCAGGACGTCGCCGATCATGTCGGCGACTCCCTGGCGCTTTCGCGAATCGCTGCCGAGGCGCCCGAGGACACGATTGTCTTCTGCGGTGTGCACTTCATGGCCGAGACCGCGAAGATCCTGTCGCCGTCCAAGACGGTGCTGATCCCGGACGAGCGTGCCGGCTGCTCTCTGGCCGACTCGATCAATGCCGAGCAGCTTCGTGAGTGGAAGGCCGACAACCCGAACGCGCTGGTGGTCTCGTACGTGAACACGACGGCAGAGGTGAAGGGTCTCACCGACATCTGCTGCACGTCGTCCAATGCCGTCGACGTGGTCAACTCGATTGATCCCGACCGGGAAGTTCTCTTCCTCCCGGACCAGTTCCTCGGAGCTCACGTCAAGCGCGTCACAGGCCGCACCAACATGCAGATCTGGGCCGGTGAATGCCACGTTCACGCGGGTATCAACGGTGACGAGTTGACGGCGAAGTCCAAGGCTCACCCCGATGCCGAGCTTTTTGTGCACCCTGAATGCGGTTGCGCTACTTCGGCTCTGTACCTCGCCGGTGAAGGCGCGGTCCCCGCAGACAAGGTCAAGATCCTCTCCACCGGCGGAATGCTCGACGCTGCCCGCGTCACCAAGAGCAAGCAGGTTCTGGTCGCCACCGAGATCGGGATGCTGCACCAGTTGCGCAAGGCAGCGCCCGACGTCGATTTCCAGGCCGTCAACGACCGCGCGTCGTGCCCGTACATGAAGATGATCACGCCTGCCGCGTTGCTTCGCTGCCTTCTCGAGGGCAAGGACGAGGTCCACGTCGATCTCGAGATGGCCAAGCGTGCACAGAAATCGGTGCAGCGCATGATCGAGATCGGTAATCCGGGCGGCGGCGAGTGACCAGCCCTGCCGGGCGTTTCGCCTGGGAGGCTCATGCCGACCTGGTCGTCGTGGGAGGCGGTGTCGCGGGCCTCACCGCTGCGCGCACCGCTTCTCTGCGGGGGCTGAAAGTACTCACGGTCAGCAAGGGTGGTCCGACGGACACCTCGACTCAGTACGCGCAGGGCGGCATCGCAGTCGTCGACGATCTGAATACGGATTCCGTCGAGTCGCACGTTGCAGATACGTGTGAGGCCGGCGTCGGCTTGTGCGACGAGGAAGCCGTCTATTCCATCGTCGAAGCTGGTCACGACGCAGTTGCGGCGCTGGCCGCGTTGGGCGCGGTCTTCGATCGCGGGCGAGACGGCGAGGTGTCGCGCACCCGCGAGGGTGGGCACAGCACGCGTCGGATCATCCATGCGGGCGGCGACGCCACGGGCGCGGAAGTGCAGCGGGCTCTCAACGCTGCCGGCCTCCCCGTTCTGTTCGGTGCAGCGGCAGTCCAGGTGGTGACCAACCGGCGCGGGGTGTGTGGACTCATTGTCTCCTCGCCGGAAGGGCTCGGAGTGATCCATGCGCCCGCGGTACTGCTCGCTACCGGTGGACTCGGTCAGCTGTATGCCTGCAGTACAAATCCGCCCGGCGCAACTGCCGACGGAATCGCGTTGGCGCTCGAAGCAGGTGCGGCAATTGCGGATCTGGAATTCGTTCAGTTCCATCCGACGGTCCTCTTCACTCCGGGTGGAGTAGGTCGCCGGCCCTTGATCAGTGAGGCGGTCCGCGGCGAAGGTGCGATTCTTGTCGACACCAACGGCGATTCGGTCACCGCAGGTGTTCATCCGCTGGGTGATCTCGCCCCGCGTGACGTGGTCTCGCGCGCAATCGCAGCACGCCTACGAGATCTCGGCACCGATCACGTCTACCTCGACGCCCGCAAGCTCGACGGCTTCGATTCGCGGTTCCCGACGATCACCGCATCCTGTCTCGAAGCGGGCATCGATCCACGCACCCAACTCATTCCGGTCGCTCCGGCCGCGCACTACTCGTGCGGTGGAGTCGCCACCGACGTCCATGGACGAACGGGAGTGCCTGGACTCTACGCAGCCGGCGAAGTGGCTCGCACGGGATTGCACGGCGCGAATCGTCTTGCGTCCAACAGCCTTCTCGAGGGTTTGGTGGTCGGGGAGCGTGCCGGAATCGCAGCTGCCGAGCGTCGAGAGGTTCATGCCGAAGTGGTCAACGTGGTGCGCAAGCCGATGCCAATCCTCCCACGAGAGACTGTGCAGTCCGTCATGACAGCACACGCGTCGGTGGTTCGCGACGGAGGCGGTCTCCAGACTGCGCGAGCCGCGCTTGCCGACGCCGATCAGACAGTGGCGGTGGCTGCTGGGGACCTCGAAGACGCGGCGCTCACACTGACCGCGACAGCGTTGGTCGATGTAGCCGTGGCACGAACCGAGAGCCGAGGCTGTCACACCCGCACCGACTATCCTGAAACAGATCCGAATCAGCGTCGCAGCACTCGGATCAAGATGAGTGCCGATGGAGCGCTCGAAATACCAGACATGTTGTTGACAGGAGTTCATTGATGACCGAGCAGAAGATCCTGCCCGCGCCGCTCGACCGTGACGAACTGCTCACGTTGGTCAGGCTCGCTCTGGACGAGGATCTGCGCTATGGCCCCGATATCACTTCTACCGCAACGGTTCCCGCCGATGCGGTCGCGAAGGCCTCGGTCGTCTCACGCTCCTCGGGTACTGTCGCCGGCATCGACGTCGGACTGCTTGTTCTCGACGAGGTGATCGGCGCGGGTAACTACGAGGTCGTTGATCGGGTGGCCGACGGAACTCGGGTTGCGCCAGGTCAATCGGTGCTCACCGTCGTCGCGCCCACCCGCGGCCTTCTCACCGCAGAGCGGACGATGCTCAACCTCGTCTGCCATCTCTCGGGAATCGCCACGGCGACGTCGCAGTGGGTCGACGCCATCGCCGGCACTCATGCCAAAGTGCGGGACAGCCGAAAGACACTGCCCGGACTACGTTCTCTGCAGAAATATGCAGTCCACGTGGGCGGAGGCGTCAACCACCGCATGGGATTGGGTGACGCGGCGTTGATCAAGGACAACCACGTTGCCGCTGCCGGTTCGGTGGTCGCAGCACTTCGTGCGGTCCGTGAGCTCGCGCCGGACATCGAGTGCGAAGTCGAGGTCGACAACCTCACTCAGCTCGACCAGGTGCTGGCGGAGAACGTGGAACTTGTTCTGCTGGACAACTTCCCGCTGTGGCAGACGCAGATCGCGGTCCAACGCCGAGACGCTGTTGCCCCCGAAACCAAGCTCGAGTCATCCGGTGGTCTCACCATCGACGTTGCCGCAGAGTACGCCCGAACCGGCGTCGACTACCTCGCTGTAGGTGCCTTGACACACTCGGTGACAGTGCTCGACCTCGGGCTCGACATGTAGGTGCCGCTATTGCTCGGCGTCCAGCATTTGCGGGACGGCCGAGCGAAGCGCGCTTGTCACGGTTGCGACCGCCGGGTGAGCGTCGGAGCCGGCTCGGTGTGCAATCTTGGTCCTTCGTCGAATGGGCATCGGCGTCAGGCGCACTCCGAGTGGCGGATGGATTGCTCCGAGTTCCGGGACCAGCGAAACGCCCTGCCCTGCAGCGACGAGGGCGAGAACGGTGGCGAACTCGTCGATGTGGTGTCGCACTTTCGGGGTGAACCCGGCCGCTTGGCACGCGCGAATGGTCATTGCATGACAAGCAGTTCCGGGGATCGCAGTAATCCAGTGCTGCTCCACGCAGTCGGTCAGCGCGGTAATGGTGCTGTCGGGATCTGTAGCGGTGTCGTTCGACGCCAGATAGACCGATTCGCTGCACAGAGGCAACGCTGTCAGGCCCGGTTCGCTGGGACGAGGGACGAAGTCGTAGTCGTGAATCAACGCCAAGTCCAGATTCCCAGCTCGTAGGGCGTCGGCGACGTCCGCTGGGTCGATCTCCGAAACCATCGGTTCCAACCCGGGATGCTCGCGAGAGAGGGCGATCAATGCCGGCGGGAGGATCGCCCGTGCGGCGGTCGGGAACGTTCCGATGCGCAGCGGCCCCGCCAGTCCACGACGCGCGTCGACCAATTCACCCGACGCCTGCTCTAGGCGTTGCAGGATGACTTCGGCATGACGTGCGAGGTTCTCACCGGCCGGCGTGAGGCGGACGCGACGGCCTGTTCGTTCCAGCAGCGGCACGCCGGCTTCACGTTCGAGGACGGCCAATTGCTGCGACACCGCGGAGGGACTGAACGACAGCGCCTCGGCAACGGCAACGATGGTTCCGCGCAGCGCTAGTTCGCGCAATAGCTTCAGTCGACGAACATCGAGCATTAGCTCAGCTTACGCTCGACGATGGAAATGCGAACTAGACCTACAAGGTCTGTTCGGTGAGGCTGAGTTCTATGACTACGACTCGAGTTGACCTGGCCGGAATCCATGTACCACTGATCACGCCCTTCGAGAGCGACGGTCGTATTGCAACCGACGCACTCGAACAGCTTGCGCACCAGGCCCTCTCCGAAGGTGCGGTCGGACTCGTTGCGCTGGGGACTACAGCGGAAACCGCAACCCTCACCGAGCAAGAGAGAGTGACCGTTCTGGATATCTGTGCGAGCGTGTGCCGTGCGAGAGGTGCGACGTTGATCGTGGGCGCGGGTAGCAACGACACGGCGGGCAGTGCGCAGGCGCTCGGGAGGCTGACTCGGTGGCCTGACGTCTCGGCGGCCTTGGTGCCGGTTCCCTCCTTCACGAGGCCGTCGAAAGCCGGTGTGGTGGCGCATTTCGCGCATCTGCAGTCGTCGAGCCGCGTGCCGCTGATCGTCTATCACGTGCCGTACCGAACTGCGTGCGATCTGGACAGCGGCACTTTGCGGGAGCTGGGTGATTTGCCCGGGGTTGTTGGTGTGAAGTATGCCGCGGGCGGTATCGACGCAGCTGCCGTCGAACTCTTCGCGGATCTTCCGGACGACTTCGCCGTGCTGGCGGGGGATGATCTGTTTCTCGCGCCGCTTCTGGCCTTGGGTGCGTCAGGCGGAATCTTGGCGTCCGCTCATCTGTCGACCGCCGAGTTCGTGCGCCTGGTGAAGGCTTGGGACAGTGGAGATGTGGACAGTGTTCGCGATCTTGGACGACGGTTGTCGACGCTGTCAGGAGCTCTCTTTTCCGAATCGAACCCGACTGTCATCAAGGGCGTGTTGCATGCATTGGGGCAGATTCCGACTCCCCATGTGAGACTGCCGATGCTACCTGCGAGTGACGAATCGGTAGCGCGGGCGCTCGAGGTCTACCACTCTTGACTCGAACGGGTGTTCGAGTATTCTTGGGGGTGGGGATCGGGGGATTCAATGAGTGTCTTGTTGTCGGATGTGGTGTCTGGTTCTGCGGTGGGGTTGCGCGGACGTCTGTGGCGGTTGTCTGCTTCTGAGTTGCGTGCGGTTGCGGTGTCGGCGAGTGCGGAGATTCTGCGTCTCGAGGCTGTTCGTGTGGCGGTGGTGGACGAGTTGTCGTTGCGGCCGGATGATCAGGTGATTGCCAGCCGCGGGGTGGGTTGCTGGTTGGCGGCAAACACGATGCTGCAGGTTCGGGACGGGAAGAAGATCGCCGCCCTGGGTGCTGCGCTACGACCGTTTCCGGCGGTGACTGCCCGGTTCGATGTCGGGGACTGCTCCTTCGATCATGCCGTGTTGATCGTGGCGTTCTGCGAATCACCACCAAAGGGCATGCCGGAGGAGGCGCTCCCTCGCTGTATCGATTTGTTGTTGGCTGCGGCATCCGGTGTGGAGGCGACAACGACGAAGGTGCGGTACGTGATCGCGACTTTGGAGCGAGTGTTCGAATCGGATGAGATTCCGCCCGCCGAGGATGTGGATCGGAATGAGTTGCGGATCGCGTCGACGTTGAATGGTCGGGTGGTGGTGCGCGGGGATTTCGCTGCTCTCACCGGGGAAATGTTGTTGTCGGCGTTGTCGAATCTGACGATGCCCACCCCGGCACCCGATGGAACCCCGGATTCTCGGTCGGCGGCGAAGCGGACGGCGGACGGGTTCACCGAACTGATTCGCCGTTACCTCGACTGCGCGAAAACCGGTGTCGATGGTGGCCAGCGTCCGCATGTGAACGTGCACATCAACGCGCGTGATTTGGCGGAGCATCGGGATTGCGCCGCCGCACCCGCGCCCGATGGTGTTGCTGTGGCTGTGGCTGTGTCGGATCTCGATGTCGGGCACATGCCCTGGCTGGGGCCGCTGTCGGTATCGCAGACCAGACTCCTCAGTTGCGACTGTTTCCTGTCGACTGTTCTGCTCGACGGTCACGGGGCGCCGTTGGGTGCGAAACCCGGGAAACGGTTGGTCTCTGCGGAGCAGCGAGTGGCGTTGATCGCCCGGGACAAAGGTTGCGCGTTCCCCGGCTGCATGTGCGTGCCCGCGTGGACGGATGCGCACCATATTCGGCACTGGGCGAACGGCGGGCTGACGGTGATGAACAACCTTGTCCTGCTGTGCCGTTCGCATCATCGGTTGATGCACCGGAAATCCGGGTTCGTCGGGAAGTGGGTGATCCGCATCGGCGCCGACAACAAACCGTGGTTCATCCCGCCGTCCTCGATCGACCCGCAGCAGCATCCGCGACCGGCGAACACATTCAAAACCTGACTGAGTGGTGACACCCGTTCAGGCACACAACTTCACGCCGATAGGCTTCAACTCGGAGAAACACCCGGGTTGGGGCCTGGAGGCCGTGTGTTGTGAACGGCTGCAGATATGGGGGAGGTCATATGGTTGTGGACGTTGTGCAAGCGGTCGAGAGCGATGGGCCGGAGATTCTGGCGCTGCGGCACGCGGCAGAAGACTGGTTGGCAGAACGCGGAATCATCCAGTGGCGCCCACGTGAAGTGTCTGTCGAGCAGGTCGGGCAGCAGATTTCGAGAGGGGAGTTCTTTGTTGCGCGAGATCGGGCGCAGTCGAGGATTGTCGGCGCCCTGCGGTTGATCTGGTCAGACCCCGTGGTCTGGCCCGATTCGAACGAGCCTGCCGGCTACGTGCACGGATTGGTTATCGATCGAGAATTCTCGGGCACCTCGTTGGGCGAACGCTTACTCGTCTGGGCCCATCGACGGTCCGCGGAGGAGGGCGCGCAGTACTTGCGGCTCGATTGTGTCGAAACGAACGTGCGGTTGCGCCGCTACTACCGAGACGCGGGTTTCGCCGAGGTAGGGCGTCGTGACTTCGGAGATGCTGTCGACAACGGTTGGTTCAGCGTCGTGCTGTTCGAGCGTTCCCTGACCTGATTCATTCACAGCAACTTTCCAGCCGGCTCCCAGTACCGCCGGGGTTGAAAGCGCGATCGTTGGCAGGACAGTAACTCGTGAAGGGACTTCCTGATGACCGCCGTTCTGCATCCGGCCCCGCCTCAGCGGCCGGCACCAACTGCCCATCGAGCCGAGCCCTCGCCGTCGTGGTTCCGCACTCGCCGTACAGGATTGGCGCTGACGGTCCTGTTGGCAGCAACGGCGGTCTTGTATTTGTGGAATCTGACCGCGAGTGGCTACGCCAATACCTTCTACGCTGCGGCGGCGCAGGCCGGCTCCCAGAATTGGAAAGCGTGGTTCTTCGGTTCCCTCGATACCTCGAATTTCATCACTGTCGACAAACCGCCCGCTTCATTGTGGGTCATGGGTCTGTCCGGACGAATCTTCGGATTTTCGAGTGCCAGCCTTCTTGTTCCGCAGGCGTTGATGGGCGTCGGATCGGTTGCGCTCGTGTATGCGGCCGTCAAACGAGTGGCGACGCCGACTGCGGGTCTTGTGGCGGGAGCTGTGTTGGCAGCTACGCCCGCTGCCGCCCTGATGTTCAAGTTCGACAATCCCGATGCATTGCTTGTCCTGCTCATGACTCTCGCCGGCTACTTCGTGATTCGCGCCATGTGCACGGCGGTGGGTCGACGAGCCGCAATGTGGGTGGCGCTCGCAGGAGTCGCGCTGGGCTTCGCTTTTCTCACCAAGATGTTGCAAGGGCTGATGGTGTTGCCTGCATTTGGTGCCGCGTATTTGATTGCCGGACAGGTGCGCTTGCGGACTCGCCTGTTCCACCTGGTGATCGGTGCTGCGTCCGTTGTCATATCGGCTGGGTGGTGGGTGTTGGCAGTGTGGCTGTGGCCCGCTGATTCTCGCCCGTACATCGGCGGATCGACCAACAACAGCGTCATGGACTTGGTACTGGGATACAACGGATTGGGTCGACTTTTCGGGAACACCGGTGGCGGAATGTCCGGTGGTAGTAGTGGAATGGCTGGTGGCAGTGCAGGTTCCAGCTTTGGGGGAAGTGCCGGACTCGATCGGCTGTTCGGCAGCGAGATGGGTATCCAGATTTCCTGGCTGATTCCTGCGGCACTGATCGCGTTGGTGTTCGGACTCCTCGCCCGTGGGCGTGCACCGCGCACAGATCTTCTCCGTGCGTCGTTGATCCTGTGGGGTGGTTGGTTTCTCGCTACCGGCCTGATCTTCAGCTACATGTCCGGAACGATCCACCCCTATTACACAGTTGCGCTGACGCCTGCTGTTGCGGGGATGATCGGCGTCGGTGGATACGCCCTGTGGTTGGTGCGTGCCCGCTGGATCGGACGCTGCGGCTTGGCAGCGATGATGCTGGCCGCAGGAATTTGGAGCTGGGTGTTGTTGCACCGCAATGCCGAATGGCTGCCGATGCTGAAGTGGATTCTGTTGGCGGGCACTGTCGTCGGCGCGATCCTGGTTCTGGTGGAAGCCAAGGGTCGATTTCGCAAGCTCGCTGTCGCTGGATTGATCATCGGTTCGTTGGCAGGGATAACCGGTTCGGCGTCTTACGCGATTGCCACTGCCGCTACAGCGCATGGTGGGTCCATCCCGACGGCAGGACCAACCGGCGCCGTGTCCGACTCCGGAATGGGCGGGGGAGGAGGCATGGGTGGGGGCCAAGGGCAGGGAGACGGTGGGGCTCTGCCGAACTCTGATGACGCGAGCAGTAATCCGACGGCGAGTGGGCCAGGAACAACGAGTGGGCCAGGAACAAGCAGTGGTAGCGAAAGTACTTCCGAGTTGACGGCAATGTTGGTCAATGCGGGCACCACGTGGTCGGCCGCGACCAACGGATCGCAAAGCGCAGCAACCTACGAGTTGGCCAGCGATACTGCGGTGATGGCGATCGGCGGTTGGAGTTCTGATCCCGCACCGACGCTGGACCAGTTCATCGAGTACGTGGCAGACGGCGAGATCCACTATTACATCGCCAGTGGCCAGGGCGGAAGCCCGAAAGACAGCCAAGGCGGGGACAGTACGTCGAGTGCTATTCAGGAATGGGTCGAAGCGAATTTCACGTCGACAACGGTGGGAAATTCCACGATCTACGACCTCAGCGGGTATGTCGGATAGCGACGTAGTTGTTGTCGTAGGCAATGATCGAGAAATGTCTGGGCGCACCGCACACGAGTCGAACCGTCGCCGCGAACAATGGACCTGGCGCGACGGGCTGGTGATCGTCTCGATCGTCGCATTGGGAACTGTTGTCGCAGCGGTGACGAACGAGGGCACGGGCACGTCGATTCCCGGCTGCGAGTCGGTGGAATCGCCAGGTCCGCCGGTGCGCATCAACTACGGTTTTACCGGTGAGCCCGGTTATGACGACCCGGACTATCCATGGTTCTCGGGACCGAAGGCCACCGCCATGAGCGACGCACTACTCGAATCGTTGCCTTCCGATGTCGACGTTGCATTTGCGAGTCCATCGAAATCGCTCGAGTTCGCGCCGATCCAGAATTACCGTGGCGTTTCGTTTCCCGACGGGGTCGACCCGATCGAGTTCAGCGGTTCGACGTCGGCGAAGGGAACCTTGACTCGCGTCGGGCGGACTGCGGATATCTCGGTTCAGGTTCGTGCATGGGATCAGCCGGTGCCACTGTGCCTGGAGGGGCTGGTGGATCGGCGGGAGTATCTCGCGAACGGAACGGTACTCGACATCGCAGATTTCGAGGACCGAGCAGATTTCGAAGACAAAGACGGTTCGGCAGTCGGGGGCGAGCGCGGTGTAGTCGCGTATCTCGGTGACGGATCCAGAGTTGTTGCGAGCATCGACACGTCGACCGGCACTTCGACGGATACTGGTCCGCTTTTGACGATGGACGAACTGATCGCGGTCGCGACAGCGCCCGGGCTCGCTGTGACACAGCCGGTCCCAGACTCGACGCCGCCGCCGATGGCATCCTGCTACACCGATTCCGTGAATGCCGGTCCACCTGCGACGCGCATGGATATCGACCGACTGAATCAGTTGCTCGATGCACGTTGGAAGGATCTCGGCGCAGAAGAGGTCACTTTGGAACGCCCGCTCGGTTCGCTGGTTCCGGATGACTACGGACGGGGAGGGGCGTGCGAACGAATCGTCGTCTCGACATCGGACGGCCGCGGTGATGTCGAAATATCGATTGGTACGGCCGTCCCGGAACCAGGCGCGATCCTGACGTTGCCCAACGCCACCACGGTGACTCGCCTGGTCGATCCCGATGGCTCGGGCGATGATACGGTCCGGGTTGTTCACCCCTCCGGCGAAACAGTAGTGGTGACCCAGTTCGTGACATCGGCTGGCTCCACATCGGCGTCGCCTTTGACGATCGAACAGCTCGAGTTCATCGCAACCACTCCAGGGCTGATGATTTCGGCTCGGTGACGGTGGTGCTGGCACAATAGTGACGAATCGTTCGTACCCAGTTTGTTCGTATCCAGACCTCGGAGGCTCAACGAATGGGCGATGCCAGCCCTGCTCGCGGTGACGACTTCTCCACGTGGTTCATCGACCAGTTCTCCGTGTACTGGCAGTCCGGTGGTGGAGCTCGCATCGAGGGACGCATTGCGGGCTATTTGTTGATCAGCGAGTCGCCAGGGGTCAGTGCCGAAGAGTTGGCGCAGGCACTGGGCGCCAGTCGCGGATCGGTGTCCACTTACATTCGCCGGTTGATCGACCGGGGGTTCGTCAAGCTCACGCGCAAGCCTCGGGATCGGACTCACTACTACGTCATGGATTCCGACGTGTGGGGCGGATTCCTCGAAACAGAGCACGTGTATCTCGAGAATCAACGCAAACTCGCGACTGAAGCACTGCAGTACGCAAATCCCAACGGCCCCGCCTACATTCGTGTCCTCAACATGCGCGATTACATGGGGTGGATCATCGACAATCGAATGTTGAGTAGCGAGTGGATGCGATTTAAAGCCCAACGCGACGGCAAGAAGCCCGCATCCGAATAGGACGCGGGCTTCTCGATCGCGCGATGCTGATCTACATCACTTGTTCAGCTTTGCGATTGACTCGTCGATCATCGGCACGTAGCGCTCGAGCGACCAGGGCACGGTCAGCGGGTTGATCATCGAGGAACCGGTGACGAAGGGCTGCTCGGTCGGAGCGATGACAGTTCCCCGAGTCACAGCGGGGATGGCCTGGTAGGCCGGCTGCGCTTCGATCTCGGCCCGATTGGCCGGGTCCGAGTAGAAGGTGAAGAGCAGGTCGGACTTGTCGAGGAGGTTTGCGTTCTCGAGGCCGATGACGGCGGAGTCTGTTCCTTCAGATTCCGTCAAGGTGTAGACGACGGGATCCACCTGCAAGCCGAGTGCGCGGACCATGGCCACGCGCTGCTCTTCGGCGAAGAAGACGCCGAGGGTTCCTGGACCCGTGTTGTAGATGAAGGAGAAGCTGACGTCGGCGTAGTTCGGATGTGCTGCAGTCGATTCCGCGAACTGCGACTTGATCTTGTCGATTTCGGCTGTCGCCTTCTCGGATTCGCCCATGGCTTTGCCGATGACGTTGATTTGCTCTTCCCACGTGATGGTCCACGGGCTTTCGGCGTAGGCGACGGTCGGCGCGAACGCGTTCAGAGAGTCGAACTGCTGCTGGGTGATGCCGGACCAGGGGGCGAGGATCAGGTCGGGCTCGAGAGCGATGATCGCTTCGATGTTGAGGTCGGTGCCGCCGGTGAACTGCTCTGGCAGTTCGCCACCCTGCTTCGTGACCGCTTCGTGCACCCACGGCAGATATCCGGTGTCGTCGCTGCCCCATGCGTACTTTTCGACGCCGACGGGGATCGTGCCGAGCGCGATCACGGTCTCCGCCGACCCCATACCGAGAGTCACGATTCGCTCGGGCTTTTCGGTGATGACGGCGTTTCCGAGCGCACTTTCGATGGTGACGGTTTCGAAGTCGCTGCTGCTCGATTCGGTTGCGGTGTCGTTGTTACTGCATCCGCCGATTACCAGGGCGGCAATGACCAATCCGCTCAGGGCCACAGTTCGGCGAAGTGAGCGCACACGGGCGTATCGCATGGGGAACCTTCCGTTGTCGATGCGCCGAGGAGTGAGACTCCGACGGATCGCAGCCGACGGCCGGTTCCAGGCGCGTCAGGAAGCATAGGCTAGCCTTTGCCAAAGTTTCAAATCTCTTGAAAGTTCACGAGGCGGCAAACGCCGACATGACAGGGGGATCCGTCGGCGTTTGCCGGTCAGGCTCAGCAGGTAGGCACGTCGACCGTGATCTTCGGCTCGTCGACCAGCGGCTGGACAGGGACACGGGCTTCGCCCTCGGCTGTGGGCTCGGTCAGATCGAACTTCAGCTCTACGGTCTGCCCTCGCGGAATGACGGCCCTTGTCATGAATGCCGGGTGGCCCTGTTCGGTTCCGTTGACGGCAAACGAAATCTGCCCGCCCACGGAGACTGCGTCGAGTTTGGCGCCGGTCGTTGCCAGCAGTGTGACTGCAGCCACGTTGGTGCCCTTGGGTAGTCGTCCGGGGTTGTCGACGATCCCGCTGACATATTCGGTCAGGTCGGCGTCGGGCGCGTTGTTTGTCAGTCGAACGGTGACCGTTGTCTTTCGGGTGTCGCCGGTGCACGTCTGGGCTGTGTAGGCGATTTCTCGTGTGAGGTAGTAGTCGAGCTTGTTACCGGCTTGGTTGTTGATCACCACACCGGCGTACGGAGCGGCATCATCGGGAATGGTGTGCCCGAGGACGGTGTCGGCGAGAACCGATTGTTCGTCGGGGTGAGAGCTCCACACGGCGATTCTGCCCTCGCTGACGCCCTTGCCCAGAGCTTCCAGCAGTGCGCTCGGCGACTTGATGTTCCCGGTCATCTTCTCCACGACACGAGCTGCGATTGTCTGCAGATACTGCTTTCGTGCCTTGTTGTCGGAAGGGAAGCGAGCGTACGCAGTCGACTCGGTCAGTTCCACGACGTTGTCGGCGGTGACCGACTCTCCGTCGGGCATCTTGATCGGTCCTACCGCTTCGAGGATGTAACTCAGGGCGATCGGATCGGTCGCTATCGCACCGTCGACCATCTCACCCCCGGACTCCTGTGACCACAGGGACTGCCAGATCTGCGCTGCGTAGGGAAAGTGCGAGCTGAGGTTGCTGTTGCGAGAATCGGTGGTCGGGCGACTGTTTCCGTACAGCTGGTTGAAGTCAGGACCAAGGTCTATCGGTTGATTGTCCAGTGTTAGTTCGGAGTTGGGGGAGAGCGTGTCCACCCGTGCGGCGCCGTTGTCGACTCGGACGATGCCGTATCCACCCAACAGACCGCCGGTTCCTCGGGCTTCGGCATTGGTCTGGAAACCGATGAAGTAATTGCGCGGTCCGTCGGTGCCGAGCATCGCCGGTGCGATGCGCGCCGCGGTGGCGGTGTTCGTCAGGAGGGTAGCCAGTTCGCTTGTCTGCGACTGCAATTCTGCTCTGGCATCGTTAACTCGGCCCAGGTACTTCGATTCGCGAACTTCCTGTGCCTGCGACGACAGCAATTCCGCGGCGATAGCTGTTTCGGCCAATTTCGGTTCCGCTTCGCGTAACGGTGCGAGTGCCAAGCGTCCACCAGGCTGGACCAATTCCGTTGGTGCGAGTGGAGTTCCGACAGTGACAGCGGGACCGAGAACGTCACGCGTGAGTCCCTGAACGACCTCGGTCATCTGACGCGTCGTGTCGAAGGGCGACCCGATGACCGGAATTGCGGCGGCGATGTTCCAGGGGAGTGAATGGGTGTTGTCGTACGCTGCGGATGCATTTCGATCGGCTTCCGCCGCGGTGGACTCTGCGACCCCGGTATCCCCGGCCAGAAGTGCACTCTTCGCCGATTGTGCATGGTCGCGAGATGCTTCAAGGTTGTCTTTCGCCTCGTATGCCGTGTACCCGAGCCAGGCCACGAAACCGCCCACCACCAGTGCCGTTCCCGTGATTGCGAGTGCAGTTCGACGGCCTCCCGGCAGTGTGACCGTCCTCTTCGGTTCGCGCTCCGGGCCCCTCGGTGGGATGGTGTTGGAGCCGCTCGGTTCAGCCCCGGAATCGTCGTCGGACTTTGGTCCCACCGTGTCGTTGTTCATCCGCTGAAGCTCCTGACGTTTGAGTGCGTGAAAGCTGCGTCGACATGTCTAGCAGTGTTGGCCCAGTGGTGAAAACTTAGACGAGACAGTAGGGTTCGGTTCGGCCGTTCGTGGTGTTCGCTCCCATGGATTCACGTGATCAGCCATCGAATGTTCGTGAAAAACAAGGCTGGTGAAATGTGAGGTGACGGGTTGAGTGCTTTTCCGTTGTCTCGGGCTCAGCTCGCGCTGTGGTTTGCGCAGCAACTGAGTCCGTCAACTCCGTTCGTGGTGGCTCAGTACGTGGAGCTACGAGGGCCGGTTGACGTCGACGCTCTGATCGAGGCAACGAACACGGCATGTCATGAATTGGAGTCGCCGTTCGTTCGCCTCGTCGCCACTGATGCCGAGCCGGCGCAAATTGTCGATCACTCGATCGTCGACGATCTCGCATACCTCGACTTACGCAGCGACGACGACCCGGTTCAGCGCGCGAACGAGTGGATGACAGCGGAATACTCACGGCCACTTGACGTGATGTCTGACCGCCTGATCTCGGCGACTTTGCTTCATCTGGCAGACGATCACTATTTCTGGTACTCGCACGCCCATCATCTCGTGCTCGACGGACATGCGGCGATGACACTCACCGCGCGGGTGGCCGAGCGCTATTCGCATCTGGTTCATGGCAAGACGCTGACTCCGTTCGGTGGTGTCGGGGTCCGTGCACTGCACGACCTCGACGTCGACTACCGATCCTCGTCGCGGTATCGATCGGACAAGCAGTACTGGACGGAGATGTCCGAAGGCCTGCCCCGCCCGGTTCGCCTCACCGACGGCGCCGGCCTGACGTCCATGCCGCAGCACATGATGGTGCGGACACTGAATCCAACTCTTGCAAAACATCTTTCGAATGTAGCGACCGAGTGGACTACGTCCGAGGTGGCGGTCCTCGTCGGTGCATTCGCGTCCTATCTCGGTCGCATGACTGATTCCGATGACGTAGTCCTCAGCTTGCCGGTGTCCGGCCGCACCACGGCGACGTCGAAACGTTCAGGTGGGATGCTGTCCAACATCGTGCCTGTTCGTGCGCAACTCGAACGGGATCTGTCGCCACAAGAACTGGTGCGTCAGATCTCGGTTCAGATGACCGGTGCACTACGCCACCAGCGATTCCGCTACGAGGACATGGGCTTCCAGGAGGGTCAGGGCAGATCCCGTGAGGCGGCGGGCCCGGCCGTGAACGTCATGATGTTTCACGAAGCCATTCGGCTCGGCGACGTCGTCGGCGAATTTCACGTCCTCACATCCGGACCCACCGAAGATCTGTTCTTCAGCATTTATCCGTCGATCGCGGGGGAGAACGTTCGCCTGTCCTTCGAAGCCAATCCACGCCTCTACAGCGAACGTGACCTGGCGATGCATCATCGTCAGTTCGTTCGGTTTCTCGAGGGATTCCTCGACTCGGCTACCCGTGCGCTCGGTGACCTCCGCATCCTCTCGACGGACGAAGCGAAGGATCTGGTCCCCGCGCTAGGTCCGCGGACGGACGGATTCGCGACGCTCGATTCGGTCGTCAGAGGCGGCGCAGGGCAGGGGAGCGCCGTCGCGATCCGCGAGCAAGGTGTGGACGTCACTTACGACCAGCTCGGCGCTCGCGCGGATGCACTGTGCGCCTTGCTCGTGGAGAACGGCGTCGGACGAGGTGACGTCGTCGGGATCCTCACCGAGCGCTCGACCGATTCCGTAGTTGCATTTCATGCAGTAGTGCGGGCTGGTGCTGCCCTTCTTTTCGTGGATCCTCAAACACCCTCCGAGCGTGTCGCTTTCATTCTCGACGACGCCGACGTGTCCGTTGTGGTCGGTGGCGAACTCGTGAACGTGCCGGCTTGGGTCTGCGTCGTCGACCCCAGGGAAGACGAGACCGTCGAAGGGCCGGCGAATCGACGCGTGGGGGCGGGTTCATCTATCGCCGACCTGTCTCTGGACGACACCGCCTACGTGGTCTACACGTCGGGGTCGACCGGACGGCCGAAGGGCGTCGCGGTCACGCACCGAGGCATTGCGCCGTTGCTGCGTTCTCACGCCAGGCGACTGAACATCGATAGTTCCTCCCGCGTCGCGCTCCTGGCAGCTACCTCGTTCGACGTGTCGATCCTCGAGATTCTGCTTGCTCACGGCTGCGGCGCGACCGCCGTGATCGTTCCTCCCGGATTGATCGGCGGAGTGGACCTCGAAGACTATCTGCGGCTCGAGGGTGTCACGCACCTGATCTCGACACCATCGGTTCCGCTGACGATGGATCCTCGGAAACTGCCGGATCTTCGAGTGTTGAACGTCGGCGGCGAGCGACCGCCGGTGGCGCTCGTGGATGTGTGGTCGAGTCATGTCGACATCGTGAATTCGTACGGACCCAGTGAAGCGACCGTCGCGGCATTCATGAGCGAGCCACTCGAGCCTGGCGGTGATACTCCGATCGGGCGTCCGATCGACGGCGTTGCCGCTGTGGTGTTGGATTCGTGGTTGCGACCGACTCCGGTCGGCGCCGCGGGCGAGCTGTACGTGATGGGACCAGGACTGGCGCGCGGGTACCTTTCCCCGACGCTGACCTCGGAGCGTTTCGTAGCGGCGCCCTTTGGTGCCACTGGTGCCGGCGAGCGCATGTACCGCACCGGGGACGTCGTGCGATGGAACGATGCCGGTCAGCTCGAGTTCTTGGGCCGCTCTGATCAACAAGTCAAGATCCGTGGAGTACGCGTTGAACTGGGCGAGATCGAGGCTGTGCTCCTGTCGACTCCCGGTGTTGCGCAAGCAGCGGTGGTCGAGCGATCCGGGTCGCTTGCGGCGTACGTGACTGCGGCCGAAGGTGAGGACGGCACTGCTCATCTATTGAGTCAGAAGGCGGTCCGCGAACATCTGGCTTCACTACTTCCACGTTCGATGCTTCCGGGTTCGGTGACGATTCTGGCAGCGTTGCCCGTCACGAGCCATGGAAAGACGGACCGTTCAGCGCTTCCTGAACCGACATGGTCCGCGGTCGCCGAGCAGCACTCGACCGTGCACCGTCCGATCGAGTACGACGAGGAATTGATTGCCTCGGTGATGGCCGAGGTCCTGGGCGTCGGAGTTCTCGGAACGCACTCCGACTTGTTCGCCTGGGGCGGTAGTTCCCTCGACGCCGTGTATGTTGCAGCGCGCGTGAGTTCTGCACTCGGTAGACGAGTTGGTGTCAGGGACGTGTTCGGCGCCCCGACTCCGGCGCGTCTGGCCCAGAAGATTCGTGAGGACCGGGCGGAATGGGTGGTGGAGCCCGAGCGCATTTCGGACGAGGTCACCGTCGAAATCGCTCCGGCGCAACAACGTCTATGGCTGCTCAACCGTCGCGATCCCCAGTCGTCGGCGTACAACATCGCGTTCGAGGTCGCGTTCAGTGGTGCACTGGATACAGAGGCGATGAGGGCGGCGGTAGCCGACCTGACCGATCGCCATCTCGTCTTGCGTACCGTGTTCTCGTTCGAACAGAATCACGACACGTGGCCGATCCAAGTTGCGACCGCGACTCCGGTGACTCTGATCGAGGTTCCGTCCGAGGAATACGATACTGCGTCAGCGGAATTGGTTGCGGCAGGTTTCGACCTGGAGACCGATGCACCGCTTCGTTTGATCCTCACCTCCGGCAGCGATGCCGACCACCGCTTGACCGTGGTTGCGCATCACATAGCCTTGGACGGCCTTTCGTTCGCCACGATCGTTTCTGACCTGATCTCCGCGTACGACGCTCGCGCCGACGGGCGGTCGCCGATCTGGCCTTCGCCCGCGCTCGACTACCGTGACTATTCCGCTTGGCACAGAACCGTTCTCGGTGATCCTGCGGATCCACAGAGCTTGGCAGGTCGCCAGCTGGAATTCTGGTCCGACGCACTCGCCGGCGTTGATCCGGCTCTTGCGCTTCCCGTGGACAGATCCCGCCGGCCGGACCTAGCGTCGTCGGCTCGGGACGTGACTTTCGAATTGCCCTCGCCCGTCCACGCGGCGCTCAACGAGATCGCTCGAGCGCATCACTGCACAACCTTCATGGTGTTGCACGCCTGCCTTGCGATTGCGCTGAGCAAGATCACCGGTGCGTCCGATGTGGTCATCGGAACCCCGACGTCCGGCCGAACACACCCTTCGTTCGACGGCGCCGTCGGTATGTTCGTCGGGACCGTGGCGCTGCGAACGCTCCTTCGCGGCGGAGACACCTTCGGTGAGTTCTTGAGTCGGGTACGCGAGGCTGACGTGGCAGCTTTGTCCAATGCCGACGTCCCGTTCGACTGGGTGGTCGACCGCGCGGTCGGTGGGGCCGCAGGCGACAAGAATTCCTTCCTCAGAGTGGTTCTCGCTGTCGATCCCGTAGCACCGGATTCCGAGATCGCGGTGGGAACTTTGACGGCCCACGGCACTCCGCTACCTCCCGCGCACCCTCGCTTCGACCTCGAAGTGACTGTGCGCGAAGATCGTACGATTGACGGCGACGCGAGCGGTATTCGCGGCACTTTCCGATATGCCGCCGATCTGTTCGATGCGGGCACCGTGCAGAGCTGGGTCGAGCGACTGCGTCGAGTATGTGACTCGATTACCGAGAACTCGTCAATCATGCTGCGCGACATCGATGTTCTCAGCGTTGCGGAGCGCGAAGAATTGCTGGCTTGGGTGCCGGGGCCTTCGATTGTCGCGCAGTCGCTGCCCGACCTCTTCGGGGCCGTCGCAGCCCGGCATCCGAATGCAATCGCGGTGTCGAGTGGCGATACTCGCGTCACCTATGAAGAGGTGCGAGTTCGTTCGGAGGGCCTTGCCGCCGTATTGATCGATCGAGGAATTGGAGTCGGGGATCGCGTGGCGGTCGCCCTGCCTCGATCGGTCGACCTCGTCGTAGCCATCATCGCCGTCGTTCGCGCGGGCGCTGCGTACGTCCCGATCGACTTGCAGTATCCCGACGCTCGCATCCACTACGTACTTGCCGATGCAGGCCCGAAAGCGATTGTGTCGACGGACGAATCAGCTGGGCGGTTCGTTGGGTCCGAGCAAGCTGTCGTCCTCGTCAACGAGACGACTGAAGCGACGGCCGGTTGGCCTGTTCCACAGTCGGAGGCCGCCGCCTACGTGATCTACACGTCCGGATCGACCGGAGCGCCCAAAGGTGTGGTGGTGACTCACGACAACGTGTTGGCTCTGCTGGCCTCGACTCGCGAGATCTTCGACTTCGGCGACGAAGACGTGTGGTCGATGTTTCATTCGCACTCATTCGACTTCTCGGTCTGGGAGATGTGGGGTGCGTTGACCACTGGCGGATCCCTGGTGATCGTAGACGGTGACGTCGCGCGCTCTCCCGAAAGATTCGCGGATCTGATTGTGCGGGAGAAAGTCACCGTTCTGAATCAGACCCCGGCCGCCTTCTATGCGTTGGCGGAAGTTACGCCGGAAATGCTGCTTCCGCTCCGGACGATTGTTTTCGGCGGCGATCGCCTCGACGTCGGGCGCGTGCAGGGTTGGTTCGATCGGCACCCGGACGTGCGGGGTGTCAATATGTTCGGAATCACCGAAACCACGGTCCATGTAACCAATTTCGATCTCATCTCCGGTAACGAGACTGTCTCGCCGATCGGGTCCCCACTACCAGGGTTTCGCAGCTACGTGCTCGACGCGTCGTTGAAGCCCGTCCCGCCGGGATCTGTCGGCGAACTGTACGTTGCCGGTCCGCAGGTGGCCGAAGGCTACTTGGGTCAACCAGGGATGACGTCTTCCCGATTTGTGTCTGAACCCGGATTCGAAGGATCGCGGATGTACCGCAGCGGCGATCTGGTCCGTCGGCGAGCCGGTCGACTCGAATATGTTCGCCGCGCCGACGGTCAGATGGCCCTGCGCGGTTACCGCGTCGAACCGGGCGAGGTCGAATCCGCGCTGTTGGCTCACACGTCGGTGGAGCAGGCCACGGTGGTGGTGAGAGAACTCGACAGTGGGCCGACTTTGGTCGGTTACATCACCCCTGAGAACGGACACGACCTCGACGGTGTGTTGCGGACTGCTCGTTCGTTGTTGCCCGCACATATGGTCCCGTCGGCTTTGATGCCGCTTGCGTCATTGCCGGTCACGATCAACGGCAAGATCGACCGAGCATCACTGCCGGACCCGACGTCGCAAGTGCAGCCGTCTCGGCAGTCGCGAGACTTCTTCGCTCAGACAGTTGCAGCCATTCTGAGCGATTTGATGGAAGTTCCGCATATAGATCCGGTCCGGAATCTCTTCGATCAAGGGGCCAATTCCTTGATCGCCACTCGTCTTTCGTCGCGCCTGAACTCCGCTTTGGGCTGCAACCTCGACGTCCGCGATGTGTTCGAGCACCCATTCGTCGATCAGCTCGCCGGCATCGCTGCTGCCCGAATCGGCGCGGGGCAAGCGTCTCCGTTGTCTTTGGTACCTCGTCTGACTTTGGTACCGCGCCCAGGCACTGCGGAGGTGCAGCTGTCGGCTTCCCAACACCGAATGTGGATTCTGAATCAGTTGGATACAGAATCCTCCGGCTACAACATTCCGATCGTGTTGCGCCTGACGGGTGAATTGGACGTAGCTGCAGCCGGACTGGCAATTCACGACCTGATCGACCGTCATCGCACTCTGCGGACCGTATATCCGGTTGTCGGCGAGCGTCCGGTTCAGACGGTGCTCGTCGCCGAGGATGCGCTTCCGCTGTTTCAACTCGAGGCACTCGCCGGCGACGACACCGAGAATCGTGTTGCAGAACTGGTGGGTTCGGGCTTCGATGTCACCGTGGATCCGCCCGTACGTGCGGCACTTCTCCAGCTTTCGCCTGACGAGTTCATCCTGGCTGTTGTTATCCATCACATTGCCGCCGATGCTCGATCGCTCGAGTTGTTGGTACGTGACTTCACGGCGGCGTACATCGCTCGCTCGGCCCAGCAAGCTCCGACGTGGTCGCCGCTCGCGCTCGAATACTCCGATTACAGCGCATGGCAACGGGAATCGGGGATTCCCGAGACGGTATCCAGCTACTGGAAGCAGGCTCTCGAAGGCCTTCCCGAGCAGGTGACGCTACCCCTGGACCGTCCGCGTTCGACGTCCGCCCGCGCGTCGAGCTGCCGGGTAGAGATCTGGGGTTCGGTACGGACGGGCCTTCAAGCACTCGCACGATCGAACAACGGAACCATGTTCATGGTTGTCCACGCTGCACTCGCGGCGCTGCTGGCGAGGTACAACGGCAGCAATGACGTAGCTGTCGGCACTGTTGTGTCCGGACGCGTCACACCCGAACTCGACGAGCTGGTCGGCATGTTTGCCGGCACGATTGTTCTTCGGACCGAAGTCGATCCGTCGAAGTCGTTCGGCCGGTTGGTCGAGCAGGTTCGTCAGCGAGACGTAGCGGCGTTCGCACACGCAGAGATGCCTTTCGAATCGCTGGTTGATCTGATCGACCCACCGCGATCGCGTTCGCGACATCCGTTCTTCCAGGTGGCGCTCTCGTTCCAGACAACTCATTCCGCCGCGTGGTCTATACCGGGGTTGTCCGTCACTCAGATCTCGCCCGATGTCAGGCAAGCAAATTTCGATCTGCAGCTCAACGTCACGGACGAGGGGATCGGGGGCGGTCTCGGTCTCGAATTCGTGTACAACGCTGATCTATTCGATGATCTGACGGTATCGAGCTTTGCGGGTCGGTTCGAGCACCTCCTGAATCAAGTGTCTGTCGACCCCAATGTCGCGGTAGGGCGAATCGACCTGTTGACGAGTGCGGAGCGAGCTCTTCTCGTCCCCGCACACGGCGCGGTCGACCGGCCCGATGCATCTCGGTGTTCCGGTACGACGCTTGCCTCGATGCTGCGATACGGCGTCGAATTCGCTCCGGATGCCGTGGCGGTCGAAGCTGAGGGCAACACACTCACTTACCGAGACCTCGATGCGCAGTCGGACGTCGCAGCCGACGAGTTGCGCTCCGGGGGAGTCGGAGTGGACCACGTCGTTGCCTGGACTGCCGATCGGACCATAGCGTCGATCGTGCGATTGTGGGCGATCGCGAAGGTCGGTGCGGCTCCGGCATTGGTGGACCCGGAACAGCCGCAGGCGCGAGTACGCGATGTCCTCGAAGCGCTGGGCGACGGCGCGGTCTGCGGCCTCGACGCCGGTGGTGAGCAGGACGCAGACCGGGCCCGACGTCATTCCGAGAACCTTGCGGCCTACGTAGTTTTCACGTCAGGAACGACTGGAACCCCGAAGGCCGTGGTGGTGACCAACGGCGGGCTCGGTGTGATCGCCCAGGACCTGCCCGGTCGATTCTCGGCTGGTCCAGGTTCGCGCGTATTCCATCGCGGAGCGCCAGGGTTCGACATGACGTTGCTCGAGGTGCTCATCGCGAGTGCGTCCGGGGCGACGCTCGTTCTGGCGAAGGACGACCAACTGTTCGGCTCGGGACTTGCATCAGCACTGAGGCGCGAGCGAATTACTCATCTGTGCGCCACACCTACTGTCGTCGCCTCGATCGGCGATCCGTCGCTGCCGGACCTTGCAACGGTGATGTTCGGGGGCGAGCGACTCGGCGGTGCGTTGGCGAAGCGCTGGCAAGCCGGACGCAGAGTGATCAACGGATACGGACCTGCCGAGTCCGCGATGTATTCGCTTGCTACCGAACCACTGTCGATCGAACACCTGTCAGCTGACACTCACGACGGATCCGTCGGGTATCCACTGGCCGGGGTCGACGCCGTCGTGCTCGATGATCGACTCGAACCGGTGCCGCCGGGAGTCGCAGGCGAACTGTATCTCTCCGGTCGAATGCTCGCGCGCGGTTACGCCGGCCAACCGGCCCGAACCGCGGAACGATTCGTGGCAACCAGTTCAGGAGCCCGGATGTACCGGACCGGCGATCTGGTGATGTGGAAGCCGGAAAGCCCCAAATCCGAAGGCAATACGTATCGCCTGCATTATCTCGGCCGAACCGACGTGCAGGTGAAGGTCAACGGCGTCCGGATCGAACCGGGTGAGATCGAGGCAGTCATTCAGTCTGTCGCGAACGTCGATTTCTGCGTCGCCGGGGTTCGGTCGGCCCAGGGTGGAAGTCCTCTGTTGGTCGCCTACGTGCGAAGCTCGGATGCCGAACGAGTTGACACGGGTCAACTTCGCGCCGCTGTCGCAGAAGTCCTTCCGACGTACATGGTTCCGCATGTCATCGTCGAAATCGAGGGCGCGCTTCCGATGCGGAACGGCAAGGTCGACTTCGCCCGTCTCCCGGCGCCGACACTGGATGCTTCCCGTGCACAGGGGCCGGCCACCGCCACAGAACGCCTTGTTGCCGAAGCTTTTACTTCGGTGCTCGGCGGGAATGAGGACGACCGCGACGCAGACTTCTTCTCGCTCGGCGGCAACTCGCTGTCGGCCGCGGAGGTTACCTCGCTCTTGAGTAGTTCCCTTGGGCTGGTTGTTCCGCTCCGGACCGTATTCGAGCATCCAACAGTTGCGGCGTTGGCGGCCCGGATCGATTCGCTCGAGCAGAGTGGCCCGGCGACCGATGTTGTCCGACTGGAACCGCGGCGCGACCCCACGCCCGCACCTCTGTCACGGAACCAGCGTGCGATGTGGGTACTGAACCAGCGGAACACGTCGAGCGGTGCGTACAACCTGCCGATCTGCATCGAGATCGACGGTGAACTCGACGTGCCCGCGCTGCGTCACGCAGCGACGGATCTTGTCGGCCGTCATGACGTCCTCAGAACCCGGTATCCGGGCACTCCACCGGTTCAGGTCGTGGATCCTCCGACCCCCCTGACAATGGAAACGCGACTGGTCGCCGACATCGAGGTCGAGGTGCTGCTGCGAGAGTTCGGCTCGCGCGGTTTCGATGTAGCGGCAGACCTGCCGGTGCGCTGGATGCTGCTCCAGGTGTCACCGGTCAGGCACATTCTGGCAGTGAGCTTTCATCACATCGCAGTCGACGGGGTGTCGATGCGAACGGTGGTCGGCGACCTGCTGACCGCTTACGGCAAGCGACGAGCTGGACTGGATCCGCAATGGTCTCCGCTGCCGATCCAGTACGGGGATTTTGCCGCGTGGGAGGCACCACGTGACGTTTCCCCTGTCGTCGAGGAGTTCTGGCGCCGAACGCTGGACGGTGTGACATCTGTGTCGCCGCTGACGGTGGATCACTCTGATGGCGGGCCGGATTCCGTAGCGCAGCGAGTGAACTTCGTGATTCCAGCCGTCATCACCTCGGCACTGCAGGCGCGAGCCGATCGATTGAAGGTCTCGCTGTTTGCGGTGGTTCATGCGGCGTTGTCCGTGGTGCTTGCCAAGCTGAGTGGAAATCCCGATGTCGTGATCGCGACAGCTGTCGACGGACGGCGTACGCCTGAGCTCGACGGCGTGGTCGGCATGTTCGTGGATACGGTGCCTCTTCGCCTTCGGATCGACGGGGACGTGCCGGTCGACCTTCTGTTGGGTGCAGCTTTCGATGCGGATGTGGCAGCATTCGAAAACAGCTCTGTTCCTGCCGAATTGGTTGGTGAGCTGCTCGGCGGACGAACTCCCCAGATTGCGCTGGGTCTGCAGAACTTCGCGATCCCTGCCGTGGAGGTGGCCGGTCTCACGATTGAGGCTCGCGAAATCGAGACCGCGACAACGAAGTTCCCCATGCACGTCTCGCTCGCACCCGCTGTCGACGGATCATTGACCGGAGCGCTCATCTATGCCGCGAGCGCGTTCGATCCTTCGAGCGCCGACGCGGTTGCTCGACAACTGTCGAGAGTGCTCACCTCGATGGCCGAGGATGTGCCAGTACTCGTTTCGGATCTCGCGGTGGGCGCGGCGCCCAGTTGGACTGCTGTCGAGGTCGATTCGTCCCGGACGCTGACCCAGATTTTCGCCGCCACAGCGGCGCGATTCCCTGACAACATTGCTCTCGACGACGGGCAGCGCACGGTGACGTATGCCGAACTCGACTCTGCCTCGGATGCCCAAGCCTGGGAACTGGTGGCTCGGGGCGCAGGACCGGGTGCCGTGTACGAGATTCCGGCGGTACGGACTATCGCGTACCTGGTCCGAATGTTGGCGATCTCGAAAACGGGCGCGGCATTCGTGCCGATCGACCCCGACCTGCCGCCGGCACGGCTGAAGCAACTGCGCACAGTGCTCTCCGACCGCAGCCCCGTTCCCGGTCGGCAGTATCCGGATTCAGTCGCGTACGTCGTTCACACGTCCGGGTCGACTGGTGAACCGAAAGGCGTTGCAGTCACCCACCGAGGTCTGGGCCTTCTTACCGACGACGCAATCCGGAAGTACGGCGTGACTTCGGACTCGGTTGTGCTGCACGGTTACAAACCGACGTTCGATGCGGCGATTCTCGAGATGATGTTGGCGATCGGTGCCGGGGCTACCTTGGCGGTCGCTCCTCGGGAGGCTTTCGGCGGAAGGGCACTCGAAGAATTCGTCGCAGAACGCGGCGTCACTCACATGTTGTCCACTCCGGCCGTACTCGACACCATGGCTCCGGAGCGGTTCGACTCGTTGGAGGTGGTGGCAGTCGGTGGCGATGTGCTCTCACCTTCCACCGCGCGTGCATGGAGTCGCCGCGCGCGAATGCTCAACGCATACGGACCGACGGAATGCACGGTGGTCACGACCGTCGCCGAGGTGGATCATCGGGTCACCATCGGAGTTCCGCTCGCCGGAATCGGTGCAGAGGTACTGGATACGCGACTGCGTCCGGTGCCGTGGGCCGGGATCGGTGAGTTGTACGTCAGCGGGCCCGGGCTTGCGATGGGCTATGCCGGAGATCCCGCCGGCACCGCCAGCTCGTTCGTCGCAGCACCAGGTGGACGCCGCCGTTATCGGACCGGTGATCTGGTTCACCGCCGCACCGATGACACGCTCGGATTCGTCGGACGCTCCGACCGTCAGATGAGCGTGCGAGGAATCCGCGTCGAGCCCGCCGAAATCGAATCAGCTCTGCGGCGGTGCACGGGCGTCGAGGCTGCGGCGGTTGTCCTCGTCGACGAGATCGCCGTTGCGTGCGCGGTTGGCGATGGTGTGGAGGCGGATCAGCTGACAATCGAGTTGGCCGCGATGTTGCCTGCGTATCTGATGCCCGGCCGCGTGGTCGTGTTGGAGTCGATCCCGCTGACGACAAACGGAAAACTGGACGCAGATGCGTTGCGGCGCCATGTGTTCGAGAGCCAGGCGCCCGATGCAGCAGTGACGGTTTCGGAGGAACTCGTCACCGCTGTCATGTCGGAACACGTGTCCGGAAGTTTCGGCGCTCTGCACGACCTGTTCGAATCAGGTGGTGATTCGTTGGCCGCGGCAGCGGTGGCAGGTCGACTCGCCTCGATCTTCGCGCGGGACGTGCCTGTTCGCGCCGTCTTCGACAATCCGTCGCCGCGAGCGATGTCTCAGTGGCTGTCGGCGAGCGCGTCCGATGGCAAGCGCCGCGAACTGACTCGACGTGATTCCGGTATGCCGGCGCCGCTGGCGCCCTCGCAACAACGACTTTGGCTGATCAATCAGCTTCAGCCGGAATCGACTGCGTACAACCTGACCTTTGCAGCGGTCCTGGCAGACGACATCGATCGTTCGGTTTTGAGCAGCGCCCTCGGTGACGTCGTCGATCACCATGCCGTGTTGCGAACTGTGTTTGTTCCGGGTGAACTCGGTCCACAACAGGTTGAAAGAGACTCTGTTGCAGTCGATCTCACCGCTGAGTGCGTCGACGATATCCGTGCGAGCGCTTCGGCCTTCGCGACTGTGCCGTTCGATCTCGAACGAGATGTTCCGTTCCGTGTGCGTGTGTTCAGCGAAAATGCAGGAGCCGATTCTGCAGGATTGACTGTCCTGGTACTGGTTGTTCACCACATCGCAATCGACGGTGCGTCGATGGGCCCGATCCTTGCCGATTTCGCGGCAGCCTTCGAGGCGAGGGTGCGCGGAAGGGAATGGGATCGCTCCGCCGGCGGGATCAGCTACGGCGACTACAGTCTCTGGGCGAGAGAGAGCTTGGGCGATCCGGAGGATCTTCTGAGCGTGGCGCATCGGCAACTCGACTACTGGTCGAACGCACTTGGTGGCGTCGAGGATGTGTTGGCTCTACCCGTCGACAACCCCCGGAGTCCGGTGTCTTCACGATCCGACGAGATGGTGACGGAAGTCCTCGATGGTGCCACCTATGACGCGTTGTCGGCGTTGGCTCGTTCGCATGGCGTTACGGTATTCATGGTTGTCCACAGCGTGATTGCCGTGCTGCTCGCTCGCGAGTGCGTCACGGACGACGTCGTGGTGGGAGCAGCTGTGAGTCTGCGGAACGATCCGGCGCTGCTGAGCGTGGCCGGCATGATGGTGGGTACTGTCGCATTGCGCACGAGGATCAACTCCTCCGACCGCTTCGCTGCTGTCCTGGACGAGGTTCGCCGTGTCGATCTGGAGGCAATGGCGAACGCGGACGTCTCGTTCGACGATGTAGTTGCGAAGGTCGATCCGCCGCGCAGGATGAACGAGCATCCCCTGTTCACGGTCATGCTGGCATATCGGCGAGCGCTCGACGTGCCGCAGATCGACGGCATCACCGTCTTCGACATCGACAAGACAGGGTCGTCGACCGGTTACGACTTGACGTGGGACCTGGTCGACACCGGTGACAGTCTGACGATTCGATTGCTGTATGCCACAGACAGATTCCGCGCGTCGACGGCGGAACTGTTCATGCAGCGGGTGACACGTATCGCCGAAGCAGTGACAGGTGAACCCGAGATCGTGGTCGGGGAGATCGAATTGCTGTCCGGTCTCGAACGCTCGGCGCTGACGGCTGCGAATCCTCGACACGTCGAACCGCTGACGATTGCGGACATTTTCGAACGCGCGCTGCGGCAGGCACCCGACGGCATCGCGCTGGAATTGAACGGCAGGCGCTGGACCTATCGCGACCTGCACGAGGAGTCGTCGCACTGGACTCGCGAGTTGGTGGTCCGAGGAATCGGACCCGATGACGTGGTGGCCGTTGCGCTCGGTCGCGGGCATCTGTGGATCGTTGCGCTGTGGGCGGTAGCGCGGGCAGGCGCAGCGTGGCTGTCGCTCGATCCGGCGCTGCCGACAGCGCGCCGACAGACGATGGTCGAGGAGTGCGGTTCGGTTGTCGGTTTGACAGCGCGAGGTGCATCCGAGAGTTTGCCGGACTCCGTCGAGTGGGTGGCGATGGATGAATCCTGCACTGCTGGTGGGGCTGTCGAGGTATCGGCAACGCCGGCTCATCCCGACAACCTCGCCTACGTCATCTACACGTCGGGTTCCACGGGAAGACCCAAGGGTGTCGAGGTTTCACACCGCGGCATCATGAACGTCTACACCGCGCACGCCGAGATCGCCGAGCTCGATCGTGGCCCCCGAGTCCTGCAATTGGCGTCGTCGACCTTCGACGCGTCGGTGATCGAGATTCTTCTGGCGGCGGCAGGGTGTGGAACGTTGATTCTGGCTCCTGACTTCGTCTACGGGGGAGAGGAACTCACGAATCTGCTGATCGCTGCCGACGTCACACGTCTGATCGTGACGCCAACGGTCCTGGCCACAGTCGATCCGGATGCAGTGCAACCGTTGATCGTCGAATCGATGGGGGAGCCGCTCTCTGCCCGCCTTGCGTCGGCGTGGTCACCCCGACATCGCATCGTCAACGGATACGGACCGACCGAATCAACGATCGCGGCATCGATTTCCGCGCGGATCACTGACGGGGACGTCACCGTCGGCACCCCGGTACCTGGCACGACGGCGTTTGTTCTCGATCAGAGGCTCCGACCGGTTCCGGATGGCGTTGCGGGAGAACTATTCCTCGCCGGCGAGAATGTGGCACGGGGGTACGTCGCCTCTCCGGGTCTGACTTCCGAGCGTTTTGTTGCCAATCCTTATGCGGTGGGGACTCGGATGTATCGCACGGGTGACCTCGTGCGTCGTAGGCGTCACGACCGAGCGCTCGAGTACCTGGGGCGCAACGACGCACAGGTGAAGGTGCGGGGTGTCCGCGTGGAACCGGCGGAGGTCGACGTGGCTCTGTCAAGCCATGGAGCAGTGACCTTCTCGGTTACCGTCGTCTCTGACGACGGGCACGGATCCGCTGAACTCCGGTCGTACGTAACGCTGGCGGAAAACGGTTCGGTGACGGAATCGGAGCTTCGCGGGTTTGTCTCCGGCCTGCTGCCGAAGCACCTGCTGCCTTCGTCGGTGACGGTGGTGGGAGTGGTCCCGCTGCTCGCTTCGGGGAAGATAGACGTAGCGGCACTTCCTGCTCCTTCGCCGCAGGTAGGGTCGAGTGTGGATCGACCCGTCTCGGATACCGAACGTCAAGTGGCACAGGCATTCGAGGGCGTGACCGGCGCGAAATCGGTGGGCCGCTACGACGACTTCTTCGAGCTCGGCGGGACATCCATGGGTGCAGTTCGAGTGGCTTCGCGCTTGCGTGAGACCCTGAACAGGGATTTCCCGGTTCAATGGATTTTCACCGATCGAACTGTGGCGGAGCTTGCCTCTCGGATGGATCTCGTTCATGCCGACGTCGTGGAGGGTGATTCGTTCCATTCGGATCCGCTGGACACGATCGTCATGTTGGGCGGCAATCCTGATGACCTAAGGCCGCCGTTGTTCTGTGTGCATCCGGTCAGCGGAATTGCCTGGTGCTACGTCGGACTCGTCGGTCAGCTCGAAGGTCGACGGGTATACGGCATCCAGGCAACGGGTGCAGGTGAGCTACCCGGCACGGTGGCGGAGTTGGCGTCGGGGTATGTCGATGCCGTACGGAATGTGCAGCCGTCGGGTGAATACCATCTACTGGGTTGGTCTGCCGGTGGAACGATCGCGCTCGAGATGGCGAGCCAACTCGAAGAGACGGGCGATCTGGTCGGTTCGGTTGTCATGCTCGACGCGCTGTTGCCGGAGATGATGCCATCGGTACAAGCGGCTCCGAAACCTTCCGAACTGTTTGCACAGATCGGACTAGCTGAGGTTGAAACTGAAACTGCAGCATTGACTTTCGTAGACGTTGCGGCAGAGATCCGAAGGCAGACCGGTATGGATTTCCTTTCCGATACGGTTCTCGAATCCGTAGTGGGGCGGGTTGAAAAACTGTCGCGAATCGTTCGGGACCACACGCCGCGGCGCTATTTCGGCTCAGTGGAATTGTTTGTGGCGCAGCATGATCTGCCTGAACATCGTCACCTGGTCGAAAAATGGTCCCAACTGGTGGGGCCGCTGCGGCCGTACCTGGTCGACTGCTCTCACGCGGAAATGTCGAGCATGGAGGCTTTGGCGAGTGTTGCGAAAGTCCTCGTCGACAATCCTGAAGGCGTCGAATCCGAAGCGGGGGAGAGCAATCATGCTGGGGTGCAGTAGATCTGCGGTGCCGGGACTTTGGTCCGGAGTTGGCACCCCCGGGGTCCCCATGCTTCCGTTCCACAAGTAGAACCCGTAGCATTTTCCTTGTGGCAGTTAGCCATTCAGAAACTATCTCCGGAGGATCGTATGTTGGGTTCCCTTTTTTCCATCAGCTCTGAAATCGGTGTCCCGTCCGTTGATGCGCTCTTCGAGGCTGCTCGGACCATCATCGGCGCGATCTTCGGCCTGAGCTGACACGTCGCAGCGACCTTCCCCCGCGGTGAAGAAAGTCCCTGTTCTCCGACAAGGAGAACAGGGACTTTCGTGCAGCGTGCCGGTGAGTGGTTGCGTGGCGGCGAGTTAGTGTCCTACCGGCCGTTCTGTAGATACGCGATGGCTATCAGCGATCCGACTTCGTCGTTCACGTCCTCGGTGCTGGTGAGCCCGATCTTGTGAGTCGACTGCCCGGGAGCTTTGGCCGGCACCAGAAGTTCGGAACCGGGGGCCTCGACAAAACGTAGTCCGAGGTCGACTCGGGCTTTGGTGGCCGCTGCGATGGCAGCAAATTGGCGAGCGCGAACAAAGGGCGTGTATGTTCCGCGGCCTTCGACTCGAACATCGGTTCCGAGCTCTTCGATCAGACGTCGGGCTGCATCGAAGATGGGTCGCAGTGCTGCCTTCGGGCCGCTGTACTGCTGGTCGATGTATTGCTCGACGGTCGGCTCCACCCATCCCGACTGTTTGGCAGTCTCGAATGCAATTGCCCACTGCGAGTTCTGCGGTACACCGTGCTCTGCTTTCAGCCACTTGCGGACTTCGTTCTGATCGAGCGGGTCGACCCCCGACGTCCGCACAGCCTCAACCCATTCTTCGAGTGTGCGTCCGGTACGGTCGCGCATGGACGAGGTGACTGCGGCCATCATGTCGGAGGGTTCCATGTGTCTGTTCTACCGGTTGCCGCTGTGCACGTGTAGCTCGCTCAGTCGATGCCGAGCATCGCCCTGAGCGCGTCTGCGCCGGTCACTTCGACGGGGTACGGCGGTGCGACAAAATCTTCGCGGCTGAGGGTGAAGAGTCGACGCACGGTCATTCGGCCGTCGGCAGCCAACTCCTCTACTGTGCCGTCGGTGCGGTACCCGACTTTGGTCGACACCGTGATCGAGGCGGGGTTGTCCGTGAACGCCGACGACACGACGCTGCGTGCGCCCAAAGAGTCGAATGCGAATGCGCAGATTGCCTGTCGGGCAAGAGTGCCGATGCCCCGGCCTTGGAACCCGCGCCCGATCCACGAGCCGGTTTCACCGGTACGACTTTTGGGAAAGTCCGTCGCGGCGAACGCCTGGCAGCCGACAATTTCTCCGTCGACGACAATGGCTGTTTCGAATTTCCAGTCGGCCGTGGTCATCGCTCCGCGGACCGACCAGTGGTATTGGATGAATCTTCGCGACACTTCGGTGGGAGTGCCCACCGTCCAGGGGACGAGAAACGGCATCTGTTCGGCAGGGTGAATGCCGGCTCGGACCAGCGCAGCGAGTTCGGGGAAATGGTCGTCGCGCACAGGGACCAAGGTGACGGGCCCACACGTGATCGTGACTCCGTACGGAGGCCAGATCTCTGTCAGTGGACCAACCATCGTCTTCAGGCTTTCGTTCGTGTACGAATCGGTTCACAGTCTGGCATGCCCGGCCCGTCCGAGTGAGCGACTTCTGGTCATCGAGATTCTTTTGCCCTCGCGGTACGGAGTCGTGACATTAGTGTGTGGACGGTGACTACAGACAAACCGGTACGTCTTCGTGAAGGTAGATCGCCTGACAGGCTTTCGCGCGGCGTGGTGGCCGGATACGCAGCGGGAAGTGTCGGCACGGGTGGATTCGGTGTGCTTCCAGGTCTGGTACTGGCGTACTACCTGACCGATACGCTCGGCGTGGCCGCGGCGCTCGCGTCGCTTGTGGTCATTGTCCCGAAAATCGCCGACGTTCTGATCGATCCGCTGATCGGGTCGATCAGCGATCGAAGCTCTCATCGAACTGGTACGCGAGTGCCACTCATGCTCGCAGGCGCTCTGGGACTGCCGTTGCTCTTCATTCTCACGTTCTCAGCCCCCGTGTCTGCGGGCCCCGGAGTCGGGGCGTTGTGGGTGCTCGTCTTCTTCCTGCTCGCGGCCAGTGCCTACAGCCTCTTTCAGGTGCCGTACATCGCGTTGCCGACCGAGTTGACCGGCGATTACCACGAACGCACTCGTTTGGTATCGGTTCGAATTGCGGTGTTGGCCCTGACAATTCTGGTCATCGGCGCTGGTGGACCGGAACTTCGCGACGCTGCCGGGGGCGGAGCACGCGGTTATCTGGTCATGGCGATCGGGGTGTCGGCGCTGATGTGTGGGGCAATGATCTGGGCAGTTCGCGGAGCGGCGCGCCACACGGTGACTCACGCGGACGCGCCGGTCGGATCGTTGCTCTCGCAGTACCGGGACGGGTTCGACGCGATACGACGTACCCGCGCGTTCCGATTGCTGGTCATCGTCTTCGTGCTCCAAGCACTTGCCACCGCTGTGATGTTGGCGGGTGCGCAATATCTGGCGACCTATGTGATGGGCAGCGAAGGGGCGCTCACCGGTCTGTTCGTTGCACTCGTCGGACCAGCTCTCGTCGTCATGCCGCTGTGGTACCGGTTCTCGCATCGGTACGGAAAGCTTCGCGGCTACGTCGTGTCCTCGGTTCTGTTTGTCGTCGCGACGGCGTTGTTGACCCTTGCGGCTGTCAACGCCGGTTCGTGGATCTACGGTGCCGTCGCCCTTGCCGGCGTCGGATATGCCGGCATGCAGGTTTTCCCGTTGGCGATGCTTCCTGACGTCATCGAGGACGACGCGCGAATCGGTGGACGCCAACGTGGTGGTTCGCTCAGTGGCATCTGGACAGCCTCGGAAACCGCAGGCCTTGCCCTGGGGCCCGCGGTGTTCTTGGGTGTACTCGCGGTGACCGGCTTCGTTTCGAAAACTGCGGGCGAGACTGTCGTGCAACCGGAATCAGCGCTGACCGGAATAGCCCTTGGCTTCTCGGTCGTCCCGGCGATCCTGGTTGCGATCAGCCTGGTCGTACTGCGGAATTACCGCACCGAACAAGAATCCACTCACGAGAACGTAGGTGAACGATGAGTTCCACTCAGGCCGAGGAACTTCAGGGCAAGTTCGTCGAGAGCACAAACCTCGAGAAGAGGGCGGCCGACATCTTGACTCGGCTGCGTTCGCTTCGTGAGCAGGACGCCCCGACGCACGGAGGCCGGGTTCTGTCGTACGTGTACGACAGCGGTCTCGCAGCCCTCGACGAGTTGGCAGCGGACGCAGCTCGATTGGTTCAGCCGGTCAACGGTCTCGACCCGACGGTGTTCCCGTCCACGGCGGTGATGGAGCGTGAGTTGGTTGCGTTCGCTCGCGAGTTCCTCCATGGAGCTTCAGACCCAGCCGCAGATACAGACACAGACACAGGCGCCGGAGGCGTAGTCGTCGGAAATGTCACCAGCGGCGGAACGGAGAGTTGTGTGTTGGCCGTCAAGGCAGCTCGCGACTTCCGCGGGCTCCCGCCGGGTGAGGGTTCGCTGGTTCTTCCGACCACCGCGCACGCCGCTTTCCACAAGGCAGCGCACCTACTCGGACTGGAACTCGTCCTGGTACCCGTAGATTCCACGTCGGGGCGCGTGGGCGCACAAGATATTGCGACGGCAGTTCGGAAGGACACGGTTCTGATCGTCGTCTCGGCGCCCAACTACCCGTTCGCGGCGCTCGACCCGATCGCCGACGTCGCGGAAGTTGCTCGTGCACATTCGATTCCACTACATGTCGACGCCTGCATCGGCGGGCTTGCGTTGCCGTGGTGGGGTGATCTGCCGCCCTGGGATTTCCAGGTGCCCGGTGTCACCAGCATGTCGGTCGACTTCCACAAGTACGGATACTCACCCAAGGGCGTCTCGGTCTTGCTGCACCGTGGGCGTGACCTGCATCGCAAGCAGTATTTCGGGCTCACGGACTGGCCGGGGTATCCGGTGGTCAATCCCACGCTTCTCGGTTCCAAATCCGTTGCTGCACTGGCCGGAGCGTGGGCGATTTCGCAAGTTCTCGGGCAATCCGGGTACGCCGAACTGGTGTCCCGTGCGCGGCGGGCCACCCGTGCGCTGATCGACACGGTCCAGGGCATCGACGGGCTTCGCGTCGTGGGCTCGCCGGTGGGGCCGCTGTTCGCGGTCGCCGCCGATGGTTCGGTGCCCCTCGAACGTCGAGTCGATCCGCATCGCTGGGTCAGCGCTGTCGGTGCCCGCGGCTTCGTCCTTCAAGGGCAGCCGGCGTCGACGCAGCCTGACGGAACTGTATTGCCTCGAACAACCCACCTCACCGTCACCCCGGTGACGGAGTCTGTGCTCGGCGAGTTGACCAATGCGCTCGTCCTCGGTGCCGACGACGTTCGCGGCTTGGCGGCAGCCGAGGCGCCGCCGGCACTGGCAGAGTTGGCCGGAGCATTCGAACGTGGCGATGTCACCGTCGCCGATGTTCTTGCGTTGCCCAGTGACGCTGTCGCGGCAGCTTTGAGGTCGGCGGGGCTGGATCCTCGGGGTTCTGCTGATTCTCCCTTGGACATGGCGGCCGTCCTCGCGGCAGTGGAATCGCTGCCACGTGAGGTGACTAAGAGACTGCTGGTGGAATTCCTCGCCGGGCTGGTGGAGCCCTGACACCGCTATGAATACCGAAACCTCGATGAATACCGAAACTGCGATGAACACTGCCCAAAACTCGGACAAATGGCGCGAAAGATTCGCGAATCGGGCGTAAGTTTTCTGTCATCGGCTAACCATCTTTTGTCGGAGGGGTTGATCTGTGACTGGTGCCGCGACCAAAATTTTGACGGTTTTCGAGGAAGTGATCGGGATTCCGCTTCCGGTTCGCGTGCGATGTTGGGACGGTTCGGAGGCAGGTCCGCCGGACGCCGCTGCGCGGGTACATTTCCGGAATCGGCGTGCCCTACGCCGAGTCCTGTACTCTCCCAACGAATTGGGACTGGCGAGGGCATACGTGTCCGGCGATCTGGACGTAGACGGCGATATCTTTGCGCTCCTCGATGTCCCGGATCTGGTCACGCGGCTCGGTGAGAATCGTTTGTCGGCGTTGCCGTTGCGCTCACTGGTGCGCGCCGCCGGTACTTTCGCCGGCTTGGGGGCGGTGGGTCCGCCGCCATCGCCTCCGTCGATCGAGATGCGTCGTAAGCGAGGCAAGCGGCACAGTAAATCACGCGATTCGGCCACGGTCTCCCATCACTACGACGTCGGGAACCGCTTCTACGAAATGTTTCTCGGGCCGAGCATGGTCTATTCGTGCGGGTACTGGCCGGAAGGGGTCGAATCCCTCGAAGCTGCTCAGTACGCGAAGCTGGATCTGATTTGCCGCAAGCTCGATCTGAAGCCGGGAATGCGACTGCTCGACGTCGGTTGTGGCTGGGGATCGATGGCACTGCACGCTGCCCAGAACTACGGCGTCGACGTCGTCGGAGTGTCACTGAGCAACGAGCAGGTCGAGTACGCCAAGGGACGAGTTGCCGACGCGGGTTTGGCCGATCGTATCGAGATTCGGGTGCAGGACTATCGCGACGTCGACGACGGCCCGTACGACGCGATTTCGAGCATCGGCATGTCCGAGCATGTGGGCCTGGCCAATTTGCCGAGGTACACGGCAAAACTCTTCGACCTGCTCGTGCCACAGGGTCGTCTGCTCAATCACGCCATCGCGGCGGTGAAGTCTTTGTCGGACAACGTCGATGACGGACGCAGTTTCATCGACAGGTACATCTTCCCGGACGGTGAGATCCTTCCGCTGAGCAAAACCATTGATGCGCTCGAACTTTCAGGTTTCGAGACGCGTGACAGCGAGGCGTTGCGCGAGCATTACGCCTTGACGCTGCGCGCGTGGGTACAGAACCTTCGCGAGAACTGGGACGCATCGGTCCTACAGGTCGGTGCTCCCCGCGTGCGTACCTGGTTGCTGTATCTCGCTGCCAGTGCCCTGGGTTTCGAGGAGCCGCACAGGCTTACGATTCATCAGGTCCTGGCCGTGAAACCAGGGGATCGGGGGGCCAGTGGCATGGCCCGCTCGCGTAGCAGTTGGTATCGATCGATTGAAGTCCCGCAGATCGAAACCGGTCCGCGCGTCGACTGAGGCCTATACGTTGGATTTCCATGAGCACCCGGAAGGTTGTCCTCGCGGCACTGAAGATTTCGGCCGTTGCGGTATCGGCGCTGTTGTCGACCTCGCTACTGTTCACACCGATATCGAACGCCGAACCTGTGAACGATTTCTACGACGCGATTCCGGGCGACGTCGGTGATCCGGGCTCGGTGATTCGGACGGAACCGCTGCCGCTGGCCGGTGCCGTCGGCGGAGTGCCTGGTGTGGGGACCCGGATCCTGTATTCGAGTACCGACACCCACGGATCCAATGTTGCTGTGTCGGGCTCATACCTGGAGCCGGCTGCCCCGTGGTCAGGCGCGGGCCCGCGCCCGACGGTCGTGATCGGTCCGGGCACGCAGGGCCAAGGTGATCAGTGCGCGCCGTCGAGGATGTTCCCCACTGCCGGTCAACTCCGCCTGGCGGAACCCAGGAATCCGTCGAACTACGGTGCCGGTGTGGACAGTTTCGGTGTCAACTACGAGTCAGCATTTGCTTTCGCATTCCTAGCCCATGGCGTTCGCGTGTTTGTCACCGACTACATCGGACTCGGAACACCCGGCATCCATACCTACGTCAATCGCGCCGAGGAAGCCCATGCGATGTTGGACGGTGCACGCGCTGCCCGAGCCTTGGCGAACACAGGAGAGGACGATCCGATAGCGCTGTGGGGCCATTCGCAGGGCGGCGGCGCCACTGCCGCTGCAACCGAACTGGCACCCGAATACGCGCCTGAGTTGAATCTGGCCGGGAGTTACGCGAGCGCGCCCCCGGCAGACCTGGCAAGCGTTCTGCGTCATATCGACGGTACCGGCCTGATGGCCGCGATCGGCTACACGATCAACGGCGTCCTCGACCGATATCCCGCCGCCCGAGAGCCGATCGAATCTCGACTCAACGAATACGGCCGGTCCGTGCTCGCCGACGTCGCCGGGCAATGCCTCATCGATTCCCGAACCAAGTACGGGAAGCAGTCGACGGCGTCGTGGACCACGGACGGCCGGCCACTTGCCGACGTGGTGGAATCGGTACCGGAGATCCAGCAGGTGATCGAGGAACAACGCATCGGGCGGCGAACCCCGGCCTCGCCGATTCTGGTCAACGGAGCGCTCAACGACGATTTCATCCCGTACGAGCAAACCCGGCGCCTGGTTCAGGACTGGTGCGCGCGCGGGGCCGAGGCGACGTTGTTCACCGACACCCTGCCTGCAGTGAATCCGGGGAGCGGTAACAATCACCTCGCGCCGGCCGTAGCGGACTTCGGTGTCGGATTGCAGTACGTGCTGGACAGATTCAACGGAAAGCCATTGGCCGGTGCGTGCAACGCCTGAGACACCTGCTTCTCGATTACCTTGCGGCGTAACCACCGTCTCACTGCGAACGGTGGTTGACTGAGCCCGTGAACGATCGATCGCACGACCTGCCGATCAACCCGGTTCCGCGGAGTGAGCTGGGTGCCGGGCCAGCGCTGAGAGTGTCGACAGGTCTGGTGCTCGGTGTCGCTGCAGGCGTCGTCACGGCGTTGGTCGGCTACCCCCGGTTCGCCTTCCTGATCGGCTGGGATGTCGCGGCGATGGTGTTCACGGTCTGGACGTGGATTCTGGTCTGGCCCTTCGATGCGACGCTCACCGCGAGCCACGCAACGCGGGAAGAACCGGCTCGCAACGTCGCACACCTGCTGATTCTCGGCGCTGCCGTCGCGAGCCTGGTCGGTATCGCGTTCCTGCTCTTGGCGGCACCCGACGGACATCACTACCAAGTCGTGGCGGCATCGGTTGCAGTAGGCAGCGTCGTGATCTCGTGGCTGGCGGTCCACACGCTGTTCGCCCTCGGCTATGCGCGGCTGTACTACTCGGGCCCCGACGGCGGAATCGATTTCAATCAGGAAGAACCGCCGCGGTACAGCGATTTCGCCTACGTGGCCTACACGGTCGGGATGAGCTTCGCGATTTCCGACACCAACTTGAAGTCGTCGGACATGCGCGCGATGGCGCTCGGCCACGCATTGCTGTCGTACCTCTTCGGTTCGGTGATCGTGGCGTCCGTCGTCAACTTGATTGCAGGCCTGTGACCGATCAAGCCGTGTGACCGATCAAGCTGCTGCACGCCCGATGCTCGAGAGGAAGCCGGCGGCTCCGAAGAACAGGCCGGCGAACACTCGATTGGTGGTTCGCTGCTGTTTGGGGGATCGCATCAGGGTGAGCACTCGTGCGGCCAGCCCGGTGTATCCGGTCATCACGATCACGTCGACTGCGCACATCGTGGCGGCGATGATCAGATACTGCGGAAGCAGCGGTGCCGACGGGTCCAGGAATTGTGGGAGCACTGCGAGCATGAAAACGACAGCCTTCGGGTTGCTCGCGTTCACGAGAAAACCGCGAAGCATCATCATCGGGCCGGAACTGCTCGCGGTTGCCTCGTCGGTCTCCACCTCGGTGGGCGCCGATCGCCACTGCCTGATTCCCAGGTAGACGAGGTATGCCACACCGAACCACTTGATCAAGGAAAAGGCCACGGTCGAACTGGCGAGAATTGCACCGACCCCGGCCGCGACAATTCCGATCTGCAGCAGCAATCCCAACTGCAGCCCGAAGATGTTCCAGTATCCGCGCCGCAAGCCGTAGGCAAGCCCTGACGACATCGACGCAATGGCGCCGGCCCCCGGTGACAGGCTGATCACCCAACTTGCTCCGAAGAACGCCAACCAGACGTGCCAACTCATGTCGAAAGTCCTTTGATCGGGGAATACTCCCGACAACCAGCACGCACGGGATCAGAAAAGTGTAGACGGACTGTCCTGCTCACTGCTCGCGACAGTGCAATGATCGGGAGATGACGTCGTATCCCGTACTCGACCTGACACCCGACGAATTACTGACCACAACGCGGACGGTTCGAAAGCGTCTGGATCTGACCCGTCCCGTGCCGTTGGACCTGGTGAAGGAATGCCTCCAGATCGCCCTGCAGGCGCCCTCCGGTTCGAATCGCCAGGGGTGGCAGTGGATGGTGGTGACCGATCCGGCACTGCGTGCAGCAGTCGGGCAGATCTACAAGGAAGTCACCGACGAGTACCTTGCTTCTCACGGTTCGGCGGCAAAACTCTTCGCCGATGATCCCGATCGCGCGCCGATCCAACAGCGAGTAGGCACCAGCGTCGCGTGGCTCGGTGAGCACATGGGCGAGGTGCCGGTTCTTCTCATTCCGTGCATCAAGGCGGGTAAGACGTTGCCGGAGGGGAACCAGGCCGGTCTGTGGGGTTCTCTACTCCCGGCCGCGTGGAGTTACGCTCTGGCCGCACGGGCACGTGGACTCGGTACGGCGTGGACGACATTGCACCTGCAGCGTGAAGCGGAAGTTGCCGAGCTGCTGGGTATTCCGGCCGGATTCCATCAGGCGGCGCTTATCCCGACGGCGTACTTCACCGGCGAGACGTTCAAACCCGCCGCCCGTGAACCGGTCGACAACGTGCTGCACGTGGACCGATGGTGAGCCTGATCTACTCGGCGATCTGCTCGATCGACGGGTATGTGGCTGATGAGCAGGGGAACTTCGACTGGGCGGTTCCCGACGCGCAGGTCCATTCGTTCGTCAACGAGCTCGAGAGGGGAGTCGGCACGTACCTGCTCGGGCGCCGGATGTACGAGACGATGATTCCCTGGGAGACGATGATTCCCTGGGAGACAACGGCACACGAGGACCTTCAAGGTACTTCCGCATCGGTAGGTTCTTCGGTGCCGGACGAGTTTGCCGGAATCGAGGCGGCGACAGTCGAGTTCGCTCAGATCTGGGGTGGCATCGATAAAATCGTGTACTCCACGACGCTGAACGAGGTGTCGACGGCGCGCACAACGATTTCCCGGGACTTCGACGCCGACGCCGTTCGTGCGCTCGAGAGCGAAGCGGTACAAGATATCTCGATCGGCGGGCCGACGATCGCTGCAAGTGCATTCGCGGCGGGGCTGGTCGACGAATGCCGACTGTTCGTCTGCCCGGTCAGCGTAGGAGGCGGATTGCCTGCCCTTCCGCGCGGGCGACTGGACCTGCAGCTGCTCGAAGAGAAAACCTTCGACGGCGGCGTCATCTATCTGCGGTACGCCGTCCGCTAAGCCGCGATCATCACCGCCGTGACTACTGCGAGTAGAGCGATGTAGGCGGCGGCATGGATCCGGTCCGGGATGGCGCCGACAATTCGCCGGCTCAGTGCAATCGCAGGTAGAGAGCCGGCCAGTAACGCGCAAACGGCGAGAAGGTCGATTGCGCCGACTCTGCCCGCTGACAGATCCGAGGCGGTGCTGTGCCCTGATGAGGCCGCGTACACCGCAGTCGCGACGACGGCGACAGGCAAGCTCAACGGGTTGGCGCTCGCGGCGGCGTCGGCCATCGGAACTCCGCCGCGACGCATCATCGGAACCGTCATGACGCTCCCGCCGACTCCGAGGAAACTTGCGACGGCGCCGATGCCTATCCCGACAGCGCGGACGCCGTGACGGTCAAGATGTTCTCGAGGTTCAGGTGGTGTCAGAAACCCTTGTCGCAGAAGGCTGTCGAGGATTGTGACCACGAGGTAGAGGACGAACAGAATCCGAACGGCGCCGTCGTCGACGTGACCTGCCGCAACCGCTCCGAGGCCTGCTCCGGCTGCGACGGGGCCCATCAGTGGTCTGATGTACTCCGCCCGAAGCCGTCCTGATTTCCTGAATGCGATTGTGGCACTGAGTGAATTGACCACCATCACTGCCGCCGAGGATGCGACGGCGACATGCATCGGATCGGTGACGTCCGCCCGAAGTGTGGATGCAGCGTAAACGACTGGGACGGTGACAAACCCGCCACCGAATCCGAACAGAACGGTAGTGACTCCGGTCAAGGCGCCGAAAGCGAGAAGGATGAGGGCGTAGTGAAGCACTTGATGAACGGTAGCGATTTCTCCGCTGGCGCACATTCGAAGGTTCGCCATGTTCCATTGTCAATCAGACACGGACTCGGTAGGTTCCTCCGGTGCGCAACATCTCGATCAACGACGTCGATCACTCACCTCGCGGTGTTCTCGCAATCGGAACCGACTACCCACCAGGTCACGTGCTGGCCGCCCACGAACATCGACGAGCCCAGTTTCTCTTCGCTGTGAACGGTGCGATGAACGTCGAAACCGATGACGGTGAGTGGACGGTTCTGCCGTCCAATGCGGTCATGATTCCCGCCGGTGTCGCTCATGCCGTGACAATGGACGGCGTCAGCACGCGAAGCCTCTACATCGAACCGTCCGCAGCGCCGTGGTTCCCGGTCAGGTGCCGAGTCGTCGCGGTGTCGTCGCTCCTGCGTGAGCTGCTCGTCGCTGCAGTCGAAATGGATGTCGAGCTGAACGTGGAGGACGACTTCCCCGCGCACGGACGCGGCGCCGCGGTATTTCAGCTGATCCTGCACGAACTTCGCGATCTTGCGCCCCTACCTGTGGAACTCCCGCTGCCTCGGCACCCGGGATTGCGGGCGTTGTGCACGCGGTATCTCGCCGGCCCGTCGATCCACGACTCGCCCACGCGGTGGGCCGAGCAACTCCACATCAGTGAACGAACACTGCACCGCTTGCTGATCTCGGAAACGGGGATGAGCGCGTCGTCGTGGATGCAGCGTGCCTGCATTCTTCACGCGCTCCCGAAACTCTCTGCCGGTGCCAGTGTGACAGCCGTTGCGGCTGAACTCGGATACTCGACGCCGGCTGCCTTCGCAGCGATGTGCACCCGAGTCTCGGGTGCACCGCCCAGTAGCTATCGGGCGCGCGTCACGACACAGACACCGGGATGATGTCGGCGACGACGTCGTGGATGAGACCGTCACGGACTTCGAAGGTTTCACGAATCTCCACGGTCATGAGGCGAGTGCCACCGATTCCCGCGTCGAGCAGATAGGTGGTCGAGACGATGTCCCCGGCTTCCGACATCTCGAGGTCTCGTACGCCCTGGATAACGCGGTATTGGATACCGTTTTCGAGGTCGGCGGACATCTGTGGTCCGGAGAACCCCGTCTTGAGTCCGGCTTCGACGCGCGTCGCATCCGGGGCGAAATGAACATCGGAAACGTCATGGGAGACCAGGGCGTCGATGTAGGCGCGTGCTTGCGCCTCGCGGGGTGAATCGGCCGGGTTGGGGGCTGCTGTCGCAGCGCCTCCGGCAACCAGGATCAGGGCAGCCGTGGCAGCGGCAGTTCCGGCGATATTTCGCAGTGTTCGCATGGGACATCCTAACGACGAGGTGTGGAGGAATTTCGGAAAACGGCCGTCATCGAGTAGCCGTACAGCTGCGGGGAGGATCGACGAGCGAGCAGAAAGCCGGGGCCATGACGGGCACGTAGTCGGCCCCGACGCCGTTCTCGTGAATGATCCGGCGGTAGGCGTCGACGCCGTCGGTCGGGATTCGCGCCGCAGTGGGATCGCCGAGAACATCGACCGTGTAGAGGCCGAATCGAGGTCGGTACGAACCCCATTCGTAGTTGTCGGTGATGGACCAGTAGTTGTAGCCGATCACGTCGGCACCGTCTTCTCGGGCGCGTTCCATCCAATAGATGTGATCGCGTAAGTGATTCGCGCGTGTGTAACCGTCGGTGCGCGGCGCTCCATTGTCGGTGGGCATGCCGTTCTCGACGATGTAGAGGGGGAGCTCCGGATACTTGTCCGAGTACCGCATCAATGCGTCGTAGAGGCCTTCGGGTTGTGGTGTGACGTTGTAGAACTCGTCGAGTGCGGCGTACGCGGCAGTCGGATTGTTCAGGGCCACACCGTAGTAGTAGTCGATCCCGAGAAAGTCGAGCTTGTCGCGCACCCGATCCGTGAATACCGAATCGATCGCCTCGGACACGCCGGGAATGAAGGAGAAATTACTGCTCACGCGGGCACCGGGATCGAGAACATGGATGCGGTCGTAGATCGCCCGGTGGACTCGGACCAATGAATCGAACATCGACGGTGCCTGGGTGAGTGCGATTCCGCCGTAGGTCAATTCACGCTGAACATACACAGTCGGCTCGTTGATCGTGATCCACAGCGCCCCGATTCCGGAGTACCGCTCGACTACCTTCTCTGCGTTGACCAGCCAATCGGCTTCCGTCTTCGGATTTGTCCAGCCGCCTTGATCGACAACCCATCCCGGATACACCCAGTGGTCGAGCGTGATCATCGGAGTCATGCCCCGCGCGCGGATGTGAGCCACCACGTCGTCGTAGTACGCGAATTCGGCCTCGTTCCAGCTCCCGGCGGCGGGCTGAACTCGCGCCCACTCGACGCCGAATCGGAAAACCTTCGATCCCAGATCGGCCGCCCGGTCGATGTCCTCGGCGTAGCGACGCCGGAAGTTGACCGAATCACCGATTTTGTCGTGGGTTCGTCCGGAATCGGAGTATCGAGACCAGTTGCTGTCCGGTGACGAACCTTCTGATTGGAATCCGGAGGTGGCAACGCCCCAGAGGAAGTCATCCGGTACCTCCGCCGAGGCGCGAGTGGGAAAGGCGAGCGCCCCGAGCAGGCACGTCAGTGCCATGAGTGCAGGCGTAATAGACCGTGACAGGGCTCCCATGCCTGGGAGACTAAGTCATACAAGTGTCCAGTCGCAGGCGTTTCGTCCGATCCGCCCGCGACTGGACCGTGTCACTCAGTGACCCAGCCGCTCAGAAATTCCGCTCAGAAAACCATGGTCATCGATCCCGGATTCCACGTCCCGGAGCGCTGAACGGTCGCTTCGTCGACCTGGGCAGGCACTGCACTCGGATCGATCGGTGTGTACTTCTCGATCGAACCCCAGTCGCGAGCCCAGTCGTTGTCGAGGTACGACGGAATGGTCTGAGCGGTCAGGAGCAGATCGATCCACCCCAACGGTCCACCGCCGTAGTGGTCCTGCCAGGCGCTGGTCACGAGCGCGCCGGAATGGTCGGGAAGGATCCGATACTCGGGGACCTCGGCGATACCGACCCGATGATCGAAGGGGCGTTGGCACGGGAATGCCAGTCCGACAGCCCAATCCAGCATGACGGGCGCCTGTGAACCGACGACGTCGTTGAGCTTCTGGGTCTTCGGAACCCGCGGCGGGGTGACGGCCACCCATTGGTCGGGCTTGCTGTCGTAGTCGCTGACGACAAGTCGAATGCTGTTGGCTTCGACGGGAATCTGGTCCAGCGGCACACGCAGGTTCCGCCATGAGGGTGCCGGACCGATGTCGAGAGGCGCGATCTTTCCGAGTGTTTCCACCGCGTCTGTTTCGGCATCGTCGACGCCACGCGCTGTTCCGTATTCGACCTCGACGTTCTGGCCGTAGGTGACGATTCCGTCCTTGTCGACCGACCGAACACGACCAGCGGTTGCAATCGAGATGATATCGCCGCGTGTGGCGTTCTCGCCCACGTCGGGGAGTTGGTACCAGTCGCTGGTCAGCGTGCCGGGGGAGGGCTGACCGTAACTACCCATGACGGGTGTTGTCGCCGGGTCGAGACCGAACGGTAACGCGACCGAACTGCCGTTGACCCCGGTCTGTCCGGCGCCTCCGCCGGTTCCGGCCGAGTTACCGGCGGTGTCCTCGGAGGTGTCGACGGTGTTCGCGCCGCCGGTAGCCGTGGCTTCCTTGTCTGCTCGAAGGTCGGAGGCGACGCCATTCGGATCGAATCCCGTAGCCCCACCGGCGGAGAGTGCTGTGGCGACGCTGCCCGAGAGGGGCGTCAGCATCGAGGCGTTCGGATCGGTCTCGAGCAGAACGTCGTTGGCGAGTCCGCAGTGTTGGCCGAGAACGGCGTCGACGTTTGCACGGCCCACCGAATAGGCCGGGTATTGGGTGATCGCGCCCTTGGCCATGGACAGCACCTCGAAGAGGACCATGGCACCTGCGGCAATCGTCAGTGGCGAGATGGCAAGCAGTCGAGCGTGCTTCGCGGACGGTTCCTTCCCGGCGGTGTACGGCTCACGGAAGAAGTACCACGCGGCGACGCCGAGCATCAGCACCGTCAGCCCGAGGAGGACGGTGCTCGCGCCGAGTCCGCTGATGGACACCGGCTTGTCCCACCACGGAACGCTGTAGCTGGACACGTAGTAATAGCTGTTGCTGCCGGTGAATGCGACAGCCAGGAGAAACAGTACGGCTGCCGCGAAGAGGGCCCGATTGCGCGGCGAGCGCAGGAGTTTTGTACCCACGGCGACCGCCGTCATCATCGCCAGAACGGCGGTGAGTCCGGCAAAGATTCCGAAGTGGTGCGTCCACTTGGTCGGCGAGAACATCAGCAGTGGCAGTGCGCCGATCGTCAGCCCCACGACGCGGCGTGACGGACCGGCGGCCAAGCCGGGAATCCGGCCGCCCTTGCGCAGCATCATCGCGGTGCAGACGCCAAGGCACAGAACCATGACGAACACACCGAATCTGCGAGTCAGAGAACCGTCGACGGAGATGTTGAAGAGGTATTGGTAGCGGAGGTACTCGTCGAACCAGGGCTGGTTCGGTGAGATCGAGTGGACGCGTTGCATCTCGATGACGGCGGCGAGGCTCTGATCGCCGAACGCGGGGATGAGGATCGACAGTCCGGCAGCTAGCAGTGGCCCGACGGCCGCGATGTAACCGGTGGTGCGGGCACGTTCGATGATGATGCGCATGATCGGGCGGATTCCGGCGATCAGTGCGGCGAAGCAGATGAGGCCGGAAGGCCCGGCGGTCAAGGTGAATCCGGCGATCAGAATCGCGACTGCGACCGGCAGAAGTCGTCTCGTCGCGACTGCGCGTTCGATCGAGCACCACGTCAGCAGGACGCCGAGAGCAACGATCGGTTCGGGGCGCAGTCCGTTGTTGAACGGAAGCCAGAACGCGAGGAAGACAAGCGCGCCGGTCCACAGGGCGAGCCGGTTTCCGCGAATTGCGGCTCCCAGTCGAGGCGCGACCTCGCGGCTGATGACGAGCCAGGTGATGATGCCTGCCAACAGAGCAGGCAGACGAACCCAGGGGCTTGCAGTGCTGACGTGCGCCAGGAGTCCGAGGATGTTGTAGTACGGCGTTCCGAACGGGGTCTCGGGGACCGCGAACCACCGGAAATAGTTGGACATGTAGCCCGATTGCTCGGAGGCCCTGGCCATCGTGAACTGGTAGCCGTCATCGGTGGTGGTAGCGCCGATGAAGTGCCAGAGCACCAGAGTTCCGACGACGACACCGTCGAGGACGGTGAACTTCCACCATCGGGCGGGCAGAAATTTGCGTGTGCCCCGGCCGTCGCGGTTGTCGAGGCGGTGCAGCGCGAAGAGGGACACGACAGCCGTGAGTGCCCCGAGAATCATGGCGAGAGTCTTGATCACCGACGGGCTCGACGTGAAGCGAGAGTCCGCCTCGATCGAGACGTTCAAACCGGCTGATGCCGAATCGAGGTCGCTGAAGACGCCGACTACCTGTGGTCGGCTGTCGCCCTCGATGACGCGCGGTTCGGAACCGGTGGCGCTGAAGGTGGTTCGGGTCGGCTCGGCGGCGAGCGTGAGTGCGCATCCAGTTTGTAGATCAGCAACGGGTGTCGAGAGCAGCACTTGATCGCGCAGGACAACGTCGACCTGAGCGGGAGCGTCGGCGGATTCGGGGGAGACAGTGGCAACAAATCCGTAGCGGCGCGCATCGGCGGCACCCGGGGGAGCCGTCGAGACGAGTGTTCCGCCGGTGGCGGCCAACTCGCTGATCGACGCGCACGGGATCGATGCCTCCATGCGCAGCGGTGTGTACGAGACCAATGGCGCCTCGACGCTTTTCGTCGACCCGGCCTGCGGCCAGTTGACGACGGCTGTGTCCTGCTCGATCGGCAGGAACGGCACTGATCCGCACAAAACTATGCCGAGGATCGATGCGACAATCGCAACGATCCGTGCTCGGTTCGGTCCGCTGGATCGCTGAGGGGTCGGCAAGGCCGGAGGTGCGGTCGTGGCCACGTCACTGTCTGTCACGACTTTGGACCCTAGCTGTGCGTGACGTGTTTGTTATAAAAGCGCGAGTAATGGGATGGTCGTGTTCCCGGTGCCGTTCCGCGGTGCGGGGGTTGTCGGCGATCGAGGCGGGGGTGCTGTGCACGAAGTTCACGAGTCCATTTCGTTGAGCCCACTTCTGCGGCGTTCGACGGCCGCATTGTGCGTCATCCTCGGAATTGTCCTGGTGATTGTCTGCGGGTTCGCGGCGATCGTGGAACACGACCCGGCGGGCTACGTCGGCGCCGTGTTGTCCGCGGTCCTGTCCTTCGGGTTGGCCGCGTACATGTGGAAGGTGCGCGTGATCATCACCACAGACGTCGAACGAGTGTCGATCGCGCTGTCTCCGGGGCTGCGTCAGGTATTTCGGTGGGACGAAGTTGTGTCTGCAACTGCAGTACATATCGGGATGGGCTCCGGAATCGGTTATCGAATGACCGGCCCAGGTATGCGGGTAATTCTCGCGTCACCCGGCGCCGGGGTCCGCTTTCGTCTGCACGACGGACGCGAAATCTCGGTGGCGACCGACCGAAGGGACGAGCTGATCGAACTCGCCCGGCGGCGGGCGCCGGACCTGCAGTGAGCGTCGCAGGTGGACCGGTGAAAAATGGGGTGCGCCTATCCTGGATAATTGACATCAGTTCTGTGTTTCAGGCGCGTTGTTCAGGCCTGTAATGCCGGACCGGTTTGCTGCCGCTTGCACAGGCACCCCGTTTGCGTACGAGAGGAACTCTCATGCTTGCCCGCACCGACCTGCGTGGTCGTACCCCATCCACGGCCGAACTTCGCGCCGCGCTTCCCCGAGGTGGAGTGGATGTGGACGCGGTGCTGCATCAGGTTCGCCCGATGGTCGAAGCTGTTCGTGATCGCGGGGCAGAAGCCGCCCTCGAGTTCGGCGAGAAGTTCGACGGCGTTCGTCCGGCTTCGGTTCGTGTACCCGCAGCCGAGCTCGAGCGCGCACTTCGTGAACTCGACCCCGCAGTCAAGGAAGCCCTCGAGGTTGCGATCGAGCGCACCCGCAAGGTGCACGCCGATCAGCGTCGCAAGGACACCGTCACCGAGGTCGTTCCGGGTGGCACGGTCACCGAGCGTTGGGTGCCGGTCGAGCGCGTCGGGCTGTACGTACCCGGCGGCAATGCCGTGTACCCGTCGAGCGTTGTCATGAACGTCGTGCCGGCTCAGACGGCCGGCGTCGGGTCGCTTGTTGTCGCCTCGCCGCCCCAAGCCGACTTCGGCGGATTGCCGCACCCGACCATTCTTGCCGCCGCAGCCATGCTCGGCGTCGACGAGGTGTGGGCCGTCGGCGGCGGGCAGGGCGTCGCCCTCCTTACCTACGGCGGAACCGACACCGATGGAACCGAGCTTGTCCCGGTCGACCTCATCACCGGTCCCGGCAACATCTACGTCACTGCGGCCAAGCGTCTGTGCCGCGGACTGGTCGGCATCGACGCAGAAGCCGGTCCCACCGAGATCGCGATCCTCGCCGACCACACCGCTGACCCGGTCCACGTTGCTGCCGACCTCATCAGTCAGGCCGAGCACGACGTGATGGCCGCCAGCGTTCTTGTCACGACCAGCGTCGAATTGGCCGACGCGGTCGACAAGGCTCTGGCTGCGCAGCTCGAGATCACCAAGCACCGCGAACGCGTCACCACGGCACTGACCGGCAGCCAGTCGGGCACGGTGCTGGTTTCTGATGTTTCCGCTGGTCTGCGCGTCGTCAACGCTTATGCGGCCGAGCACCTCGAGATTCAGACCGAGGACGCAACCGGTGTCGCAGCTCAGGTCACCAGCGCTGGTGCCGTGTTCGTCGGCCCATGGGCGCCGGTCAGCCTCGGCGACTACTGCGCAGGCTCCAACCACGTTCTGCCGACGGCCGGGTGTGCACGTCACTCCTCCGGTCTGAGCGTGCAGACCTTCTTGCGTGGGATCCACGTGATCGACTACTCCGAGTCGGCTCTGAAAGACGTTGCCGGACACGTCATCACGCTCGCCAACGCGGAGGACCTGCCCGCTCACGGCGAGGCTGTGCGTCTGCGATTCGAGGCTCTGCGATGAGTAGTGCTCCTGGAGAATCGATTACGGTCGACGCCCTTCCGATTCGCGAGAACCTGCGTGGAAAGTCGGCATACGGCGCACCGCAGTTGACGGTGCCGGTTCAGCTCAACACGAACGAGAACCCGCATCCGCCGACGCAGGCGCTCATCGACGATGTCGCCGAATCCGTGCGCGAAGCCGCGAAGGAACTGCACCGCTACCCCGACCGTGACGCTGTCGCGTTGCGGACGGATCTGGCGGCGTACCTGTCGAAGCAGACGGGTGTACCGGTCACCGTCGACAATCTGTGGGCGGCAAACGGATCGAATGAGATTCTGCAGCAGCTGTTGCAGGCCTTCGCAGGTCCGGGACGTAGCGCGATGGGTTTTGTGCCCTCGTACTCGATGCACCCGATCATCGCCGACGGTACCGATACCGAGTGGGTCGAGGTCTTCCGTCGGGACGACTTCGCACTCGACGTGGATGCTGCCGTCACAGTGATCGAGGAACGTCGACCGGACGTCGTGTTCGTGACCAGTCCCAACAACCCGACCGGACACAGCGTCGGTATTGCGGAACTACGACGCATCCTCGACGTGGCGCCGGGCATCGTGATCGTCGACGAGGCGTACGCGGAGTTCTCCGCTGCCCCCAGCGCGATGACGCTGATCGACGAGTTCCCGGCCAAGCTGGTTGTGACCCGCACCATGAGCAAGGCTTTCGCGTTTGCCGGTGGCCGACTCGGCTACCTCGCCGCCGCTCCCGCGTTCATCGACGCACTGTTGTTGGTGCGCTTGCCGTATCACCTCTCGGTGGTCACGCAAGCGGCGGCACGTGCCGCACTGCGTCACGCCGACGAGACCCTCGGCAGTGTCCACGCCTTGTCCGCCGAGCGTGATCGGGTGTCGAAGGCACTGGCGGACACCGGTTTCCGAGTGATTCCCAGTGACGCGAACTTCATCTTGTTCGGTCAGTTCACCGACAGCGCACAGGCGTGGAAGGAATACCTCGACCGCGGGGTTCTCATCCGCGACATCGGCATCCCCGGATATCTGCGGGCCACCGTGGGACTCGAAGCCGAGAACGACGCGTTCATCAAGGCCAGTGACGAAATCGCAGGCACCCAGCTGGTCGACACGAATTCAGGAGAGACGGCATGAGCGATCGCATCGCGCGGATCGAACGAACAACTCGGGAATCAAGCATCGTCGTCGAACTGAATCTGGACGGGACCGGCATCGTCGACGTCTCCACCGGCGTTCCGTTCTTCGACCACATGCTCAATGCCTTGGGTACGCACGCCAGCTTCGATCTGGACGTCAAGGCGAAGGGTGACGTCGAGATCGACGCCCACCACACCGTCGAGGACACCGCGATCGTTTTCGGCCAGGCGCTCGGCCAGGCTCTCGGCGACAAGAAGGGCATCCGTCGTTTCGGCGACGCTTTCATCCCGATGGACGAAACGTTGGCACACGCGTCGGTCGATGTCTCCGGTCGCCCGTACTGCGTGCACACCGGTGAGCCCGACTACATGGTGCATTCCGTCATCGGCGGGTACCCGGGTGTTCCGTATCACGCGGTGATCAACCGCCACGTGTTCGAGTCGATCGCATTGAATGCACGTATCGCACTGCACGTTCGGGTTCTGTACGGCCGCGATCAGCATCACATCACCGAAGCCGAGTACAAGGCCGTTGCGCGCGCTCTGCGTGAGGCGGTCGAGCCGGATCCGCGCGTGAGTGGCGTGCCGTCGACGAAGGGCACACTGTGAGCGTCCTCTTCACCTACTTGCTGTTCATCGGCGCGGGTATTGCCGTGGGCGGCGCCTACTCGATGTTCAAGGTCAACAAGCTTGCGTCGGGAATCCTTCTGGCGTTGGCGGTTCTGGCGGCGGTAGCGGGCGCACTGCGTCTGTGACGCGAAAAGTGACTGCGTCTGTGACGCGAGATCCTGCTCCATCGCCGGGGTTGCTTCGCACTCCGGGCATGATCGGTGTCCTGATCATGGCGGCGGCAGCTTTCGGTGGCTGGTCGTTGCTCTTGCCGGTGGTGCCGTTGCTGGTTGCGCATTCCGGCGGATCGGATGCGCTCGCCGGATCGGTGACCGGTGTCTTCATGGCGGCCACAGTCGTGACGCAACTGCTCGTGCCTCGGTTGTTGCGGACGCAGGGATACCGGCGCGTGCTGGCGGTCGGATGTCTGCTCCTCGGTCCACCGTCGTTGGTGCTGTTGATCTCGGCCGACGCCGGCCCCGTCCTGGCGGTTTCCGCGGTGCGAGGAATCGGTTTCGGCATGCTGACTGTTGCCGGCAGTGCGCTCGTGGCGGAGTTGGCGCCCAAACGAATTCTGGGCCGTGCCACCGGCGCTCAGGGAATCGCGATCGCAGCGTCACAAATGGCGGGGCTTCCGCTGGGGCTTGCGATCATGGAACGGTGGTCGGCAACACCGGTGTTCGTTCTCGGTGCGCTGATCCCGGCACTCGCGCTGGTGGCCATTGCCGGGTTGCCGAAGATCTTCGCCCAGCCCACCGGCGAATCCGCCCGGTTGAGTGTGTTCGTCGTCTTGGTCCCGGTGCTCGCTCTGGCGTGTGTGTCCGCGTCGTTCGGCGGGCTGTCGTCTCTACTGCCGATCGCAATCTCGGAGCGCGCGGCCGTTGCAGGTGTGGTGTTGGCGACCGCCAGTGGATCGATGTTGATCGGCCGGTACTCGGCGGGCCTGATCGCCGATCGTCTCGGCAGTGGTCGGACACTCGCGCCGGCATTGGCGTCGTCGACCATCGGATTGGTGCTGTTCGCGATCAACGTCGACGGCGGGTCGACGCCGGTCTTGTTCTGCGCGGCGGTCCTTTTCGGGCTCGGGTTCGGGGCGGTGCAGAACGAATCCTTGGTCATGGCGTTTCAGGCTGCCGGCCCGAGGCAACTCGGATCCGCCAGCGCGATCTGGAACATCGGCTACGACGCCGGCACCGGAATCGGTGCACTGGCGTTGGGATTCGTGGCCACGACTGCCGGCTATGCGTGGGTCTTCGCGGTCTCCGCGGTCGTTGTCGCTCTACTCCCGGCACTGGCCGCAGGCGGCAAAGTGATCGGCAACAGGGTTGCCCGATAGAGTTGGGGCATGAGCGCTTCCACGATTGCTGTACTCGATTACGGCTCCGGCAACCTGCATTCCGCTACTCGCGCACTGGCGCGCACCGGGGCGCAGGTGGAGGTGACCAACGATATGAAGGTTGCATTAGCGGCGGACGGTCTGGTGGTGCCCGGCGTCGGTGCGTTCGCGGCCTGCATGGAAGGTCTGCGCGCAGTCCAGGGTGACCGAATCATCGGTAGACGCTTGGCCGGTGGCCGACCGGTGTTGGGTATCTGCGTCGGCATGCAGATTCTGTTCGACCGCGGAGTCGAATTCGGTGTCGAGGCGGAGGGCTGCGGCGAATGGCCTGGCACCGTCGAGAGGCTGCAAGCAGAGGTTTTGCCGCACATGGGCTGGAACACCGTGGAGGCTCCGGAGTCGAGCACGCTGTTCAAGGGTATCGACGCCGACACCCGCTTCTACTTCGTTCACTCGTACGGTGTGCAGAGTTGGGAACTCGCGCCGTCCGAGCACATCGCACCTCCGAAGCTGACGTGGGCAGATCACGGCGGAAAGTTCCTCGCTGCCGTCGAGAACGGTGCGTTGTCGGCAACGCAGTTCCACCCGGAGAAATCCGGCGACGCAGGCGCCGAGTTGCTGAGCAACTGGGTGCAGAGTTTGTGACCGGGAGTTCCGGCCCGAACCGCGGCGACGACTTTTCCCTCGCTCGTCTGGCGTTGTTCTCGCTCGGCGCCGCTGTGGCTGCGTTGGCGGTCGCCACCGTCGTCATCGTCGTGCTCAAACCCTCGCCGGGTGTCGGTCTCGCGATCGGTCTCGTGGGGGTCGTTGCTGCGATCGCGGCAATGGGCGTCGTATCCAAGCGGATGACCCGAAAAGCGTTCGGTGACCCGGAAGACGGTTCGAGGTCCTGACCTACTAGGGTTACCGCACGTGAGCCTGGTCCTTTTGCCTGCTGTAGATGTTGTCAACGGTGAAGCTGTTCGCCTCGTGCAAGGAGAGGCGGGAAGTGAGACCGGTTACGGGTCGCCCCGCGACGCTGCTCTTGCGTGGCAGAACGACGGTGCCGAATGGGTGCATCTTGTCGACCTCGACGCCGCTTTCGGGCGTGGGTCCAACAGCGAACTGCTGGCAGGCGTCATCGGCGACCTGACGGTCAAGGTGGAACTCTCCGGAGGAATCCGCGACGACGCTTCCCTGGAAGCTGCACTGGCCACAGGCTGTGCCCGCGTCAATCTCGGAACCGCCGCTATCGAAGATCCCGAGTGGTGTGCCCGTGCATTGGCCAAGTACGGCGACAAGATCGCCGTCGGACTCGACGTTCGTCTGGTCGACGGCCAGTACCGCACCCGTGGGCGCGGCTGGGTCACCGACGGCGGCGATCTGTGGGAGACCCTGGCCCGTCTCGATCGCGACGGCTGCACCCGTTACGTCGTCACCGACGTCTCCAAAGACGGCACACTCACCGGTCCCAACCTCGAACTTCTCAGTCAGGTCTGCGCTGTCACCGACGCTCACGTCGTCGCCTCCGGTGGTGTGTCGACCATCGAGGATCTGCTCGCCATTTCCAGCCTGGTTGATCAGGGTGTCGAGGGCGCGATCGTGGGCAAGGCGCTGTATGCCGGTCGCTTCACTCTCCCCGAAGCGCTGGCAGCAGTTTCCGGATAGATTTTCCAGATGACTCCGACGCGTGACCTCGACGAACTTCTCGCGATTGCGGGTCGGCTTCTCGATGGCGTCCACGATCAGTTCGTCGCCGGTGTCGGCGCCCCGAGTGCGGTCCGCAAGGGCTGGGGTGATTTTGCCACCGAGGTCGATCTTGCGCTCGAGAAGCGGTTGACCGCGGAGTTGTTCGAGCAGACCGGCATCGAGGTGCACGGCGAGGAATTCGGCGGCCCAGACGTCGGTTCGGGGCTCGTCTGGGTTCTCGACCCCGTCGACGGTACTTTCAACTACTCGGCCGGATTGCCCACTGCCGGAACACTGTTGGCGCTTCTCGACGATGGTGTCCCGGTACTCGGATTGACCTGGCTTCCGTTGATCGGTCACACGTACGCCACTCGTGCCGGCGGTCCGTTGTTGGTCAACGGAATCGCCGTACCGCCGCTGGAGCCAACCGATCTGGCGTCGTCGATCGTCGGATTGGGTGCCCTCAACGTCAACAGTCGCGGCCGGATCCCCGGCAGTTTCCGTCTCGACCTCCTCGCCGAGATCAGCAAGGTGTCCTCGCGGATCCGGATACACGGCTCCACCGGAGTCGATCTCGCTTTCACGGCGGCCGGCATCCTGGGCGGAGCGATCGTCTACGGCCGCAACGCGTGGGACAACGCGGCCGGGGTCGCTCTCGTTCGCGGTGCGGGCGGGGTGGTCACCGATCTGGCCGGCAACCCGTGGACCGTAGAATCGGAGTCGGTGCTCGCTGCCGCCCCGGGCATCCACGGTGAGATTCTCGATATCCTCAACGCGCTCGGTGATCCGCGCGCTTCGTCCTCAGGAGGACCACAGTCATGACCCTCGCAGTTCGTGTGATTCCGTGCCTCGACGTCGACGCCGGACGAGTGGTCAAGGGTGTCAACTTCGAGAATCTTCGCGACGCCGGAGATCCCGTGGAACTCGCGGCAGCGTACGACGCTCAGGGCGCCGACGAACTGACCTTCCTGGACGTCACCGCCTCCACGTCGGATCGTGGCACGATGCTCGACGTCGTAAGTCGTACTGCCGAGCAGGTTTTCATTCCTCTGACCGTCGGCGGTGGAGTGCGCACGGTCGCGGATGTCGATCGTCTGCTGCGTGCCGGTGCCGACAAGGTCAGCGTCAACACCGCGGCGATTGCGCGCCCGGAACTGCTCAAGGAACTGAGTGAGCGCTTCGGCTCGCAGTGCATCGTCCTCTCGGTCGACGCCCGCACCGTTCCGCAGGGGCAGCCGGACACACCGTCGGGGTGGGAGGTCACCACGCACGGGGGCAAGCGCGGCACGGGCATCGACGCTGTCGAGTGGGCCGAGCGTGGTGCCGAGTTGGGAGTGGGGGAGATCCTGCTCAACTCGATGGACGCCGACGGCACCAAAGCGGGCTTCGACCTTCTGATGATCCGCGCTGTCCGGGCAGCAGTCCACGTACCGGTGATCGCCAGTGGCGGTGCCGGCCTGGTCGAGCACTTTGCCCCGGCAGTCGAAGCGGGCGCAGACGCAGTTCTCGCAGCGAGTGTCTTCCACTTCGGCGATCTGAGCATCCCGGAGGTCAAGGATGCGATGCGTGCCGAGGGAATCGTCGTTCGCTAGGCGTTCTCGGCGCGGATTCCGTCGAACATGAGGCGGCTGATGGCTTGGTTCAGCGTGGTGCAGTCGACGGACGAATCGGCTCGCAATCCTTGAATCGCACTTGCCAGCATCATGCCGTTGACGGCCTGCGCAGTGTTGTCGACGTCGAGGTCGGCGCGTAGATAGCCGCATTCGACTCCGTGATGCAGGTACGCCGCGGTCAACGATGCCGACTGGTCGAGTAGATCGAGCATCCGGCCAGTGAGATCGGCGTCGACGCCTGTCGTCTCGAAGAGCAGAACCCGCGGAATGCGCGGGTCGTCGAAGAAGATGCGGGGGAGCGCTTCGGCGATGCGACCGACCTGGGCGCGGTACTCGTCCAACGTATTTGCTGCGTCAGGGGCATTTTCGACGGCGAGTGCGCTGATGATCTTTGCGATCAGATCGTCGATGACGTGGTCGATGATGTCGCGCTTGTTCTCGAAGTATCGGTAGAACGTGCCATGACCGATTCCGAGAGTTGTTGCGATATCGGCAATTCCGGTCGCGTGGTAGCCGCGTTCCGCGAAGCACTCGAATGATGCGTCGATGATCTCGCGGCGCAATTCCGCTTTTTTTCGTTCCGCTCGGGTCATGGCCTTCGTCACGTCTGGAATGATACCGTTCTCAATAACGGAATGACGTGTCAGTTTCTGATGTGCAGTTCACGGGTGCGTGGTTCATGGGTGTGCAGTTCATGAGAGGGATTCTCCGATGGCAGTGCAGTACGACGCAGTAGTGGTGGGGGCGGGCTTCGGCGGAATGGGTGCGGCCATTCAACTCAAGCGGATGGGCCTGGACAACCTGGCGATCCTCGAGCGTGAGGACGATCTGGGTGGAACCTGGCACGTCAACCGCTATCCCGGTTTGGCTGTCGACATCGCGTCGGTCACCTACTCGTATTCGTTCGAGCCCAATCCGAACTGGTCCAGGCTCTTCGCACCGGGTGCCGAACTCAAGAAGTACGCCGATCATGTCGCGGACAAGTACGACCTGCGGAAGCACATGACGTTCGGTGCCGTGGTCAACGGAGCCCGCTGGAACGAAGATTCCTCGCACTGGGTGGTCTCCGTGGAGGGGGCACCGGACATCACTGCCAAGTACCTCCTGACTGCGACGGGTTTCCTCTCGCAGCCCCATCGACCGGACATCTCCGGTATCGATGAATTTGCGGGCAAGATCATCCACACCACCGCCTGGGACGATTCCTACGACTTGTCGGGCACCAAGACTGCAATCATCGGAACCGGCGCCACCGCCGTGCAGTTGATCCCCGAGGTGGCGCGGGAGGCCGCAGAGTTGACCGTCTACCAACGCACCCCGATCTGGGTCGTTCCCAAGATCGACGTCCCCATTCCGAGCGCAGTGCAGAAGCTGTTCTCGCGCATTCCGCTCACCCAGCGAATCGCCCGCGCTGCCAGTTCGTCGATACTCGAAATGATCATGGTCAGTGCGGTCCTGCATTACAAGCAGGTCAAACTGTTGAACAAGGGCGCTGCAGCCGCATCACGAGCGTTTCTGCGGTCGCAGGTCCGTGACGCGCATCTCCGCGAGCAACTCACACCGGACTACGACTTCGGGTGCAAGCGACCCACATTCTCGAACAGCTATTTCCGTACCTTCACCAAAGACAACGTGCACCTCGAAACCACGTCGATCGACCACATTGCTGCCGACGGAATCGTCACGGCCGACGGCCGCAAGACCGAGATCGACACGCTGGTGCTGGCAACGGGATTCAACCTCTGGGATGTGAACTTTCCGGCCATCGAGGTTGTCGGCCGTGAGGGCCGAAACCTCGGTAAGTGGTGGCGCGACAACCGTTTCCAGGCCTATGAGGGGGTCGCGGTTCCCTACTTCCCCAATTTCCTCACGCTCGCCAGTCCGTACTCGTACAGCGGGTTGTCCTACTTCACGACTATCGAATCCCAGATGCAGCACATGGATCGACTGTTCGGCGAGGTGAAGCGGCGTGGCGCGGAGACGTTCGAGGTCACCGAAACCGCCAACGCCGAGTTCCTGGACCGGATGACGGAGAACCTCGCGGACTCCGTCTTTTACGGCGGCAGTTGCCAGACTGCGCGGAGCTACTACTTCAATCAGCACGGGGAGGCTGCGATCCTGCGGCCCACGTCTACACGCAATGCGTTTGTCGAAGCGAAACGCTTTCCGCTCGAGGATTATTCGATCAGCTAGGCGGGCATGCCCCGTGTTCGGCTATCTCGCCGATCTGACTCCGCTCGGAACCGATATCACGGGATAGCGGTTCTGCCGGTTCAGTCGGGAAGAGACCGAGCTGTGTATCAGTTGGCTCACCGCGGAGGCAGCGCCTTTTCGCGGTGAGCCGATCACGATGGTGAAGGCGTCGTACTTGTCCGCGGTCGCGAGGATGACACCGGCCGGGTCGCCGTAGGTACAGTCGTATGTCCAGGTGTCCGTGTGCGAGGCAAGTGTCGAGGTTGTCTGTTCGCGTTGCGACACCATCTCGTCGTGCAGACGCGTTTCGAACTGTGGTGAGTCGGTTTCGACAGGCAAGTCCTCGGACGTGATGCAGTGAACGACGTGGAGTGCTGAATCCTCCTTGGCGGCAAGCGTCAATCCGTAGCTGACGACATTCTTGCTGCTCAGGCCTGCGCCGATCCCGACAACGATGTGGCGGGTCGGGACGCGATCGGTGCTCGCGTTCACGAGGTGGCAGGTGTACTCCGGGTGTGGGCCGTCATGACGTTGATGGTTCATGTCGGATCCTCTTCCAGAGCGAGAAGCGAAGAAACCTCCATTCTACGGCGACCAAGCAGGGGAATTCCACGGAAGTCACAGGTGGAAGGTATAAACGTCATATGAGTCTTGATCCCGCAATCGCGGCGAAGCTGAAGCGAAACGACGCCGGACTGTTCAGCGCGGTTGCGCAGGAGAAGTCGACCGGTGATGTGCTGATGGTCGCGTGGATGGACGACGAAGCGCTCGCACGAACACTGGAAACCCGTAAGGGGACGTACTATTCGCGCTCGCGCCAGCAATACTGGGTCAAGGGTGAGACGTCGGGGCACACCCAGTACGTCCACGAAGTGCGACTCGACTGTGACGGCGATTCGGTCTTGCTGATCGTCGATCAGGAGGGAGCCGCGTGCCACACCGGCACTCACACGTGTTTCGACACCGACGTCCTACTCGCTGCGGAACAGTGACGCGACATGGCCGCTGACAAGACTCCACAACCGCTCGATTACTCGTTCACCTCACCCATCGAGAAAGACGGGGCGTTTGCGACATTTCTGACGGTGCCTGGTTCGGCGGAACTTCTGGGAACGAGGCGCGCTGTGAAGGTAGTCGGGACTCTCGATGGTGAACATCCCTTCGAGGCGACGCTGATGCCGTCCGGTGACGGTCCACACTGGCTTCCGCTGCGCGTGGCGCTCTGCAAGGCGATCGGCAAGAGTGCCGCTGGAGAAGAAGTATCGGTACATCTACAGCAGCGCCTGAGCTGAAAGTTTCGCTCGAACCGAGGAGTCTCATGGTCGACAAAGCAGTTGATTCGTTGCAGTTGGTGGCGCGAGAACTGGGCCCGTTCGGCGGAGACGAGGGGAAAACGCGCATGCTGCGCATGTCGCGGACTCTCGCGGCACCAATAGGCACGGTCTGGGCGGCGATCACCGAGTTCGACCGCATTCGCCAATGGTTCATGCCGGTCGCGGGAGAAGCCATGATCGGCGGCCACTATCAGCTCGAGGGCAACGCCGGCGGCGAGATTTTGGCGTGCGAAGCTCCTCGAACTCTTCGCATCACCTGGGAATATGGCGGCGATGTGAGCTATGTGACTGTAAATCTCGCCGAAAAGGGCAGTGGTGCAACGCTGTTCGATTTCGAACATGCCGCGGACGTGGAGCCGGATCGGTGGGCCGAGTACGGTCCAGGTGCCGTCGGTGTCGGGTGGGACATGGGACTGCTCGGGCTGGCTCGACACGTGGAACTGGGGATCGCGACGCCACTCGAGACACCTGAGTGGTCGGCGAGCGACGAGGCCAGGGCATTCATCGCGGGAAGCAGTGAACTGTGGGCCGAAGCTGCGATCGCATCGGGCGACGACCCGGATGCGGCCGCAGCCGCCGCTGCTCGCACGACCGCTGCATACACCGGGTAGATCACCTCTGCGAGGACTAACATCGGATTAGTCTGGTTGTTGCGGGACTTCCGCGCCACGAGCGGAGGCGACGATGGTGTATCGGCTCATCGAAGTAGTGACGGTGTTCGTCCACTTCGCGTTTGTCCTCTATGTGGTGCTGGGTGGGTTCGTGGCGTGGAAGTGGCGTCGTACCATCGGTTTTCACCTTCTTGCAGTCGTCTGGGGAGCCGGTTCGATAGCGGTCGGATATGACTGCCCGCTGACCAATCTCGAGAACTGGGCCCGCCGAATGGCCGGTATCGCGGAGTTGCCGTCCACCGGATTCATCTCGCACTACATCACCGGCGTGTTCTATCCGGCGAGTATCGAAGGCCTGGTACAGGCGCTCGCGGCGACAGTGGTTGTCGGATCCTGGGTCGGATACGTGCTGCTCGGACGGCATTCGAAGGCTGAGGTCAAAGCGTCTTCAGTGTCGTGATTCCGTACAAACGATCCCTGCCGTTTCCGAATGGAAACGACAGGGAGGCGCTACCTGGATTTACGCGCGAGTCAGTGCCACCACCGGGATTGTGCGGATCCCAGCTGTCTTCTCCGCATATTCGGCAAATCCCGGGTATCGACTGGCCTGCTCGTCGTAGATGCGGTCACGCTTCTCGCCGGTTACTTCGCTGACGGAGACCGGGTATGTTTCGGTGCCGATCTCGACCTCTGCCTGGTCGGTGGCAACGAGGTTGTAGTACCAGTCGGGATTGGTCGGGGCACCGGCCTTGGATGCAAAAACGTAGATGGTCTTCGGATCCTGCTCGTCTGCCAGATACATCATGGGACTCACGAAATCGCGTCCGGATTTGCGTCCTGTGTGGTGGACCAACACCATGGGCGCACCTTCGAAGGGGCCACCTACCTTGCCCTCGTTCTCCCGAAACTCCGCAATGATTCCTGCGTTCCAATCGTCGGTACTCATCGTTGTCTCCCGGTCTGCGAGTGGCGAAGGGCTCTGCCGCCAAGCTTTGCACAACTGGTGAATCGACGAGAGGTCATCTTCGGCGTCCAGCATGATCTACTATCTACGTATGAACGCAGATAGTGGTGTTTGTCGCCGCAAGCTTCCCGAGGATCAAGTCGACCTCGTAGTCGAGGTGTTCCGCATGCTGGCCGACGCAACCCGTGTGCAGGTTTTGTGGGCATTGGTAGACCGCGAGTGCTCGGTGAACGAACTGGCGGAACGCGTCGGCAAGCCGGCGCCCTCGGTGTCGCAGCACCTGGCGAAATTGCGCATGGCAAGGTTGGTACGAACGCGCCGCGATGGTACGACGGTGTTCTATCGTCTGGAGAACGACCATGTGCGCCAACTGGTTACGGATGCGGTCTTCAATGCCGAGCATGCCGGACCAGGATTGCCGGGGCATCACCGTAGTGAAGGTGAGCTTCGGGAGATACACCCGGAGCGCTCGGCGAAGGTCGATCGTAGCGATCAAGAAGAAGGTGCGTCATGACGCACGAACCAAAGACGTCCCACGGTCACGGCCACGGCCACGGACACGGCCACGGGCCGAAGGGATTTCGATCGGCAGTCCGCGAAGTGTTCTCCCCGCACAGTCACGACGCTGCCGACAGTGTTGACGACGCATTGGAATCGAGCGCAATCGGCATCCGGGCGGTCAAGATCAGTCTTGTCGCGCTCGGAGTCACCGCAGTTGCTCAGGTTGCGATCGTGGCGATCTCGGGTTCGGTGGCGCTGCTGGCGGACACCATTCACAACTTCTCCGACGCGCTCACGGCAGTCCCACTCTGGATTGCCTTTGCGCTCGGTCGGCGCGCTGCAACCAGGCGCTATACCTATGGTTTCGGGCGTGCGGAGGATTTGGCCGGACTGTTCGTGCTCGCCATGATCGCACTGTCGGCAGTGATCGCCGGTGTCGAGGCGGTGAGGCGATTGATCAACCCGGTCGAGATCGAGCACCTCGGTTGGGTAGCGGCGGCAGGTTTGATCGGTTTCATCGGAAACGAATTGGTGGCGTTGTATCGGATCAGGGTCGGCAGGCAAATCGGTTCAGCGGCCCTGGTGGCCGATGGATTGCATGCTCGGACAGACGGATTCACCTCGCTCGCAGTCCTTCTGGGGGCCGGGGGAGTTGCGCTGGGTTTCCCGTTGGCAGATCCGATCATCGGCCTTGTCATCACCGTGGCCATCGTGGCGGTGCTGAGGACTGCAGCGCGAGACGTCTTCCGGCGGTTGATGGACGGCGTCGAACCGGAGTTGGTGGACGGCGCCGAGCATGCATTGATGCACGAACCCGGAGTCCTCGGTGTTCGTGATCTGAAGATGCGGTGGATCGGACACCGACTGCATGCCGATGCAGAACTCGACATCGATCCCCGGGCAACGCTTGCCGAAGCTCACGCGATTGCACACAGCGCCGAGCATTCGCTCACTCACGCGGTACCCAAACTCGCTACCGCCTTGGTGCATGCGTACCCGGCGCATGACGCACCGAATATTGAGACCGCACTCGAATCCCAGGTCTGATCTGCAGAAACAGACCTGGCGGAATCCTTTATGTGATCGCATGGGAACTTGTTTTGCCATTTGACGAGATGGGAAGGTTATGCAACCCTATCTTTGATCAATCGGCGGACTGTGTCGAGTGGTAGTCGGCACGGTCGTCTCGCGCCGCAGGTCCACGGCAATCGATGCAGGCCGTCGGTACTTTTTTCGGCAGATGAGAGAACGACGCTGTGCATGCTGATCGACGTTTCGAGCCCTTTCCGCTGACCAGCGCGCAACGCGGAATCTGGTTTGCCCAGCTACTGCGCACTGATGTGCCGATCACGATCGCGCAGTATGTCGTAGTCGACGGGACTCTCGACGCGGCGGTGCTCGAAAGTGCCTGCGTCACAGCAGCGCATGAGTTCGGCTCCGGGATGCTGAAACTGCTCGAGATCGACGGCGAACCGTTTCAGCAGATCGATTCCGAGCTCAGTCAGAGCGTCGAAGTCGTCGATCTGAGCGGTGAGCGCGAGCCGGAGGCAGCCGCACTCGAGTGGATGCGGCAGGAGTACACCCGACCTTTTGATCTACTCGCCGATCGATTGGTGAAGTCAGCCGTCCTGAGCGTCGGCGCGAACCGCCAGTTCTGGTACTGCCGGATCCATCATCTAGTCCTCGACGGCTACGGCGCCATGAACTTCATGACACGCATCGCCGAGCTCTACTCAGCGGAGGTCGCCGGCCTTTCAGTCCCCGAATCGTCGGCAACCGATCTTCTGGCCGTGCACGACGCCGAGGCCGAGTATCGGCACTCGCCGCGATTCCGCCGAGATCAGGACTACTGGGCAGCCAAGACAGCAGAGCTTCCGGCCGTGGCAAGTCTGGCCGGGAAGCGGATGGACGCCACACCGGGTGCGGTCGTGGTCGGCCGAACACTCGACAGTTCGAACGCGACGGCGAAGGCGGACGAGTTCTCTTCGGCGGCGGCGGTGGCTGCCTTCGCGCTCTACTTCGCCCGGGTGACCGGCACCGAAGACGTAGTGCTGAGTTTGCCGGTGACCGCGCGAACGAACAGGGTTCTGCGCGGTTCGGGTGGCATGATCTCCAACGTCGTTCCGCTGCGCCTCGCGGTGACCGCTTCGACCACGGTTGCCGAATTGAGCGCGGCTGCCTCGCTCGAACTGACCGGCGCGCTCAGACATCAGCGGTACCGCACCGAGGACATGAGACGCGATCGAGGCGTCGGTGCCGAGCGTGGGTTCTTCGGTCCCGCGATCAACATCATGAACTTTCACCCCGAAGTGGTCCTGGGGTCGGTGACTGGTCGATTCCACGTCTTGTCGACAGGGCCGGTGGAAGACCTGTCGGTCAACATCTATCCGAGTGCCTCGGGAGAGGCGCCGCGAATCGATTTCGAAGCCAATCCCCATCTGTACACCGCAGATGTCCTGAGCGACCATGTCCGCCGATACGTCGAACTGCTGTCCCGGTACACGCAAGCGCTGCCGGACACTCGTGTTCACGATCTCGAGATCCTGAGCGAAGCCGAGCGGAAGTCGCTCGTTCCGGCACGCGGCCCTGACGCACTGGCACCGATGACCTTGCCCACGATTCTCGCCCGCGGCGTCGCGGCATCGTCTGAGGGGATCGCACTGAGCTGCGGTACCCAGCAGCTCAGCTACCGCGAACTCGATCGTCGCTCCAACGTACTCGCTCGAATGCTGATCCGGCGCGGAGTGGGTCCTGGCACCAGTGTCGTGATCGCGCTGCCTCGATCCATCGATGCCGTCATCGCGTGGTGGTCGGTTGCCAAAACCGGCGCTGCATCAGTTCCGGTCGATCCGACGTACCCGGTCGAACGAATCGGTCACATGGTCGGGGACAGTAATGCTGTTGTGGGAATTACTGATTCGACTGTCCATCAGATGCTGCCCGTCGATCCGGACTGCATCTCGATCGACGCCTTCAGCTTTGTCGGCGACGAGTCCGTCGTCGACGACTCTGACCGCACGGCGCCGTTGCGAAGCGATCACATCGCCTATCTGATCTACACGTCCGGTTCCACCGGTACACCGAAAGGTGTTGCCGTCACGCACAATGCGTTGGTCGATTTCACCGCGTGGGGTCGCCCCGAACTCGGCGTCGGTGCGCATTCGCGAGTTCTGCGATTCTCGTCCGCGAGTTTCGACGCCTCCGTCTTCGAAATGGTTCAGGCGTTCAGTGCCGGGGCGACGATGGTCATCGCTCCGGCAGATGTCTACGGCGGCGGCGAGCTCACAGAACTGCTGCGCAGCGAGCGCGTCACCCACATCATCAGTGCGCCGGCAATTCTGGGCACGGTGGACGCCACCGATCTTCCGGATCTCGAAGCTGTGGTTGTCGGAGGTGACGTGTGCCCGCCGGACCTGGTTCGACGCTTCGGCCCGATCTGCCGGTTCTACAACAGTTACGGCCCCACCGAGTCGACCATCGTCATCACCACGACACCCCCGCTGGCGTCGGACGAGGCCATCACGATCGGTTCTCCGATTCAGGGCGCGCATCTGATGGTTCTCGACCGCTGGTTGCGACCTGTGCCGGCCGGGGTGGCCGGTGAACTGTATCTCGGTGGCCCCGGATTGGCGCAGGGCTACCACTCACGTTCAGCTCTCACCGCTGCGAGTTTTGTCGCCGATCCTCTCGGCGGCGGAACTCGGTTGTACCGCACCGGAGACGTGGTCCGCTGGACTCGGACTCTCGAACTCGAGTACGTCGGCCGCTCCGATTTCCAGGTGCAGGTCAATGGACTTCGCATCGAACTCGGTGAGATCGACGCTGTGCTCGCACGCCATGAATCCGTCGATTTCGTGGTGACGCTTGCCGGCGGCACCGTGTACTCGTATGTGAAGATCAAGCCGGGACACGATCTCGACGAAGAAGCGTTGATCGCACACGCATCTCGATTCCTGCCCGCTCACATGGTGCCGTCCCAGCTGATACCGCTGGCCGAAGTGCCACTGACCCCGGCAGGCAAGCTCGATCGCCAGGCGCTACCCGAACCGGAATTTCGTTCGGCGGCTCAGAACTACCGGGCGCCGAGCGGTCCGGTCGAGCGCATCATCGCCGACGCCGCTGCGTCGGTACTCGGCGTCGAGCGAGTCGGCGTCGACGATTCCTTCTTCGCGCTGGGTGGAGACAGCATCGTCGCGATCTCGCTCGTCTCTCGAGCAAAAGCCGCCGGAGTTGTCTTCACTCCTCGCGACGTGTTCGAACGCAAGACGGTGGCGCGATTGGCCGAAATCGCACTCCCGGCAGATGAATCGGTCGTACTCGAAGAACTGCCGGGTAAGGGAGTGGGGTTTGTCCCGCTGACCCCGATCGCAGCCAAGATACTGGGCACGGCCGGCAGCATCGAGAACTTCTATCAAGCCGTGTCGGTCAGTGTTCCTGTCGGACTTGATCTCTCGCGCCTCGCGGCAACTCTTCAAGTAGTTGTCGATCAACACGACGCTCTTCGTGCGCGTTTGCTGCCCGACCACTCCGGATTCGACATTGCCCCTGGCTGTGCTGTCGATACATGGGTTCGTCGGACCGTCACCGAAGCGCTACCCGGAACCCCCGAGTTCGAGGAAGCTCTCACCCAGGCGACCGCGGACGCCGCGTCGAGGCTCGATCCGTACCGCGGCGATACTGCTCAGATCGTCTGGCTCGACTCGACGCACGATTCGGGCCGATTGGTGGTCGTCATCCACCATCTGGTTGTCGACGGCGTCTCGTGGCGGATTCTCCTTCCGGACTTCGCTGCAGCCTGGCAACAGATCGTTCACGGTGGCACGCCGGTACCGATGCCCGTCGGAACGTCACTGCGGCGTTGGTCGCACGGACTCACCGAGCTGTCACCGTCGGCGGAACTCGAGTACTGGCGTGAGGTCGTCGACTCCGATGGTGCGCCGATCGGTTCGCGTCCTCTCGATGCGGAACGGGACCGAGGGTCGTCACTGCGTCGGGTCCGGGTCGACATCGACCGTGACACAACAGATCACCTGTTGCGCGCGGTACCGTCGCACTATCGGACCGGTGTCAACGACGGCTTGGTCAGTGCGCTTGCCCTGGCATTGCGCACCTGGAGCGGATCACAGCGGATGCTGGTCTCGCTCGAAAGTCACGGACGAGACGAAGCCGTGCTGCCCGGTGCCGACCTGTCCAGGACCGTCGGCTGGTTCACGGCGGTGTACCCGGTTCGGATCGATCTCACCGGACTCGGAGTGGACACGCCGGCGGTCGTGAAATCCGTCAAGGAACAGCTGAGAACCACGCCGGGGTCCGGTATCGGTTACGGGCTGCTCCGACGTGCAGGGATGCTGACCGGCCCGGAACCGCAGATCGGTTTCAACTACTTGGGCAAGATGTCCACCGCGGAGTTCGGTGACGAATTGCGGGCCGCGGGCTGGATTCCCGACGCCGGAATCGATCTCAACAACGGCAGCGGAAGCGATCTCGCGGTCAGTTATGCGATCGACATCAATGCCGCCGTCGTGGACGGTCCGGAAGGCGAGTTCCTTTCGGCGTCATTTGCTTTCCCCGAAGGTATCTTCGAACCCGCTGCAGTCGCGGAGCTCGCGACGGCGTGGCGCGTCGAACTGGAGAAGATTGCCGCCTCCGTCGGTGATCATGCCGGCCTCACACCGTCAGACGTTCCTCTGGTCTCGGCTTCGCAGGACGAAATAGAACTGTGGGAGAAGCAGTTCGGCCACCTGGAGGACATCTGGTCGCTCTCGCCGCTGCAAGCCGGATTCCAGTTTCACGCCGGCCTCACCGCCGATGCCGTCGACGTCTACACCGGCCAGATCGTTCTGTCCCTCGCCGGGATCGTCGACAGCGATCGACTACAGCGGTCGCTTTCGAGATTGTTCGAGCGCCACACCGCACTTCGGACTGCTTTCGTGTACGACTCGAACGGCGTTGCAGCACAGCTCGTTCTCGATTCCGTGACAACTCCATGGCGGGAGGTGCTCGGGGATGATCCGCACGTCGTCGCGGAACTCGAGCGCACGGCACCGTTCGATCTGAGCGCACCCCCACTGCTTCGTGCAGTCCTGGTACGCCAGGGTGCGGATTCGGCGCACCTGATCGTGACTAATCACCACATTCTCTTCGACGGTTGGTCCATGCCGTTGTTGGTGCGCGATCTTCTGTCGCTCTACGCCGCCGACGCGTCGCTGCCGGTTCCCGCTCGGTCGTATCGCACCTACCTGCACTGGCTCGCCGAACAAGACAACGGCGCGGCATTGGACAGGTGGATCGGCGCACTGTCGGGAGTAGACGAACCGACGCTGATCGCACCACACCGCGCAGAGTCCTCCGTGCATGCAGTTCCCGTGGATGTCGAAGTCCCGCTGGAAGCCTCGTCGACCGAGGCGATCTTCGAGTTGGCCAGGCGCAGCGGCGTCACGGTCAACACTGTCGTCCAGACTGCGTGGGGTCTACTGCTCAGTGGCATGCTCGGACGCGACGACGTCGTGTTCGGAGCCACCGTCTCGGGTCGACCCGCGTCGCTGACCGGGGTCGAAGACATTCTCGGGTTGTTCATCAACACAGTTCCTGTTCGCGTTCGTGTCAACCCGGACAGTTCGGTGTCCGAACTCCTCGAACACGTTCAGTCCGAGCAGGTTCGGCTGCTCGACAGCCACCACGTCGGCCTGGCCGAGGTGCAGTCGGCCGTGGGCGCCGGCGCGATGTTCGACACGTTGACGGTGTTCGAGTCATATCCCGTCGACCGTTCGGCGCTCGAATCCGCGACGGATATCGCCGGGATGCGAGTTACGGGAATCGAGGTCGCCGACGCGACTCACTACCCGCTCGCCCTGATCACGGTCCTCGAACCGAGCCTTCACCTCACCATCGAGTACGCACCCGATTCGATGGACCACGACGCAACAGAGCGTGTCGGCCGACGCCTTGCATCGATACTGGGCGCGATGACTGGCGAGAAAATCCGCATCCGGGACATCGACTATCTCGACGCGGCCGAACGACGGCTCGTACTCGACGAGTGGAACGACACTGCCAACGTCATCGCTGACAAGACGCTTCTCGACCTACTCGGCGCCGACTCGGAAATCGCCGACTCGGAAATCGCCGACTCGGAAATCGTCGACTCGGGTATCGCCGACTTGGCCGATGCTGCACTGACCTTCGCGGGCACGACGATCAGTCGCGGAGAATTTCGGTCCCAGGTCAACTCTCTCGCTCGTCACCTCGTAGAACGCGGCGTCGGGCCGGAGTCACTGGTCGCGATCGCTCTGCACCGGAGCGCGCAGTACGTGGTGGCAGTGCACGCCGTCATCGCAGCCGGCGGTGCGTATCTTCCGATCGATCCGCAGCATCCGGACGAGCGGATCCGGTACCTGCTCGACATCGGAGCACCGTCGGTCGTCCTGTCGGTCGCGGCCGACGCCACATCGCTGCCCGATGGGGTCAACCCCGTACTTCTCGACGAGATCGATCTGTCGGGGTACTCCACCGAGCGGCTCGCAGACGTCGAGCGTCTCGGTCGTGTATCGCCGGATCACGTTGCTTATGTGATCTTCACATCCGGGTCCACCGGAAAGCCCAAGGGCGTTGCAGTGTCGCATCGAGCGATAGTCAATCGCCTGCTGTGGATGCAACATGAATATCCGCTCGGCCGTCACGACGTCGTGCTGCACAAGACACCCGCCACCTTCGACGTCTCGGTGTGGGAGTTGTTCTGGCCATTCGTCGCCGGCTCGCGACTGGTAGTTGCAGAACCCGATGGACATCGCGATTCTCGGTACCTCTCCGAGCTGATCGCTCGCGAAGGTGTCACCACCTTGCACTTCGTCCCGTCGATGCTCGACGTCTTCCTCGTCGACGGAGATCTCGCACAACTTCGATCCGTTCGTCAGGTGTTCGCCAGCGGCGAGGCACTTCCGCGTGCGACGGTCGTTCGCTTCCACGAACGATTCGGTGCACGTCTGCACAATCTTTACGGTCCCACCGAAGCTGCCGTCGATGTCACTTTCCACCAGACGGATGCCGCCGCAACAGGTCCGGTGCCGATCGGCGCTCCGGTCTGGAACACTCAGACCTATGTGCTGGACCACCGCCTCGCGCCGAGCCCGATCGGAGTGGCGGGAGAACTCTATCTCGCGGGAGTCCAACTCGCCCGCGGCTACGTGCAACGCTCTGACTTGACAGCAGATCGTTTCGTAGCCAACCCCTTCGGTCCCGGCCGGATGTATCGGACCGGCGACCTCGTCATGTGGAACTCCACCGGTGAGATCGAGTATCTGGGTCGTACCGACTTCCAGGTGAAGCTTCGCGGGCAGCGCTTGGAACTCGGAGAAATCGACGGGGTCCTGTTGGAACTGTCGGGAGTTCTCTCGGCCGCCACCGTCGTCCGTCAGGATCGTCTGATCGCCTACGTGACAGCTGATTCGGCAATCGACAGTGCCCTTCTCAGCGCGCACGCGCAGGCGAAGCTGCCTACCTACATGGTTCCCTCCGCATTCGTGTTCTTGACGTCGATGCCGCTGGGCCCCAACGGAAAACTCGACCGGCGTGCGCTGCCGGAACCGGATTCGGCGGCAGCTGAGTACGTCGCTCCCGTCACCGAACCCGAAAAGACCATTGCCGCGATCTTTGTCGAACTCCTCGGTGTGAGCGAAATCGGCCTCACCGCCGACTACTTCGCGCTCGGTGGCAACTCTCTGACGGCTGCGCGGGTGGTGGCACGGATCAACTCGGCACTGGGATCGACTCTGGGTGTCCGAGACCTGTTCGACGCTCCGACAGTTGGTGCGCTGGCCGGACTCGTCGCCGGCAGCGCGCCGTCCAGGTTCACCGAGCTCGGACTGCGCCCTCGACCGGACCGGATTCCGCTCTCACCGGCCCAGCAACGTATGTGGTTCCTCAACCGATTCGATCCGGAATCCGGGGCGTACAACATCGCGGCAGCACTCTCGTTGTCCGGCGACCTGAACGTTCAGGTTTTGCGCCAGGCGATCAGCGATGTCATCGACCGGCACGAGGTGCTGCGCACTCTCTATCCGGATTCGGATCAAGGTCCTTACCAGCGCATTCTCGACGACGCGCCAGTTGCTCTCGAACCCGCGGATGTCAGTGACCCCGTCGCGGCTATCGGCGAATTGGTCGGTGCCGGGTTCGACGTCACCACCGAGGTTCCGGTGCGGGCTTCGCTTCTCCGGACGTCTGGTCGGGAGCATATTCTTGTACTCGTCGTCCACCACATCAGTGGCGACGGTTGGTCGATGCAACCACTGGCCGCGGATGTGATGACGGCCTACGCGTCACGGCTCGCGGGAACCGCGCCACAGTGGTCGCCGTTGAGCGTTCACTACGCGGACTACACGCTCTGGAAGATCGATTCTCTCGGCAACGAGGACGATCCGGAATCGGAGGCAGCGCGCCAGATCGAATACTGGCGTGCTGCATTGGCGCACGTCCCGACCCGCCTCGATTTCCCGACGGATCGGCCGCATCCCACAGTCGCGTCCTATCGAGGTGCGACGGTGTCGTCGACCCTCTCGGCGCAGACGCACCGCGCCGTCGAATCCCTGGCTCGCAGCACTCGGTCCACACCGTTCATGGTGCTGCACACGGCGTTGTCGGTACTGCTGTCTCGGATGGCGGGGGAGTCCGACATCGCGATCGGCACCCCGGTCAGCGGACGCGGCGATCAGGCCCTCGACAACCTCGTCGGCATGTTCGTCGGAACCGTGGTTCTCCGGACTCAGGTGGATCCGACGGCTTCGTTCCGCGGATTGCTCGAATCGACCCGTAACGCCGACCTCTCGGCATTTGCCCACTCAGATATTCCGTTCGAGCGTCTCGTCGAGGTGCTCGACCCGCCTCGCTCGACGGCGCACCACCCCTTCTTCCAGGTGGTACTCGCGACCGGCGATATCCCGACTCCATCCGTGCAGCTTCCCGGCCTTGCCGTCTCTCAGGTCCCGTTGGATGCTCCGATCTCGAAATTCGATCTCCAACTGGACATCTCGACGCCGGGCCGGGACGGGGCGGTGACCACGACGTGGACCTATGCCCTCGACGTCTTCGACGAATCGACTGTGCGCGAGCTCGCGGATCGGTTCGTCGCCATTCTCGACGCTGTTGTCGCCGAACCGGAATCAGTGGTCGGTGACCTCGATCTGCGGACGCTGCCAGAAATCGAACGTCAGGAAACTGCTCATTCGGTCGTCTTGACGGAGCTGACGCTGCCGGAGATCCTCACGGCCGGGGTCAGCAAATCCAACGGTGGTCCGGCCATACTCTGCGGCGACCTCGAACTCTCATACGACGATGTAGACCGGCGTACCAATCGGTGGGCGCGGGCACTCGTAGCGCGAGGGATCGGCCCTGAATCGGTAGTGGCGATCGCCATTCCACGATCGGCCTCTTCTGTACTCGCCACTTGGGCCGTTGCCAAGACCGGAGCCGCGTTCGTACCCGTCGACCCGAGCTACCCGGCCGAGCGAATCGAGCACATGCTCACTGATTCGGGCGCGATCCTGACGCTGACGGAAGAAGTCGTGGCGTCGCTTGATCGCGACGACGTCAGTGACACGCGAATCCTCGATTCCGAGCGCACGTCACCGATTCGCACGGACCACACCGCGTACGTCATCTACACGTCGGGATCCACCGGCACTCCGAAGGGCGTCGCCGTCTCCCATGCGGGTCTCGCGGCGCTGGTCGACGAGCAGGTTTGCCGATACGAACTCGACAACCTCAGTCGCACGATGCATTTCGCTTCCCCCAGCTTCGACGCATCTGTGCTCGAACTGGCCATGGCTGTCGGTGCCGGTGCCGCGATGCTTGTTGTTCCCACCGGCATCTACGGCGGAAGCGAACTCGCAGCCCTCATGCGGGCATCGAAGATCAGTCACGCATTTGTGACCCCGGCTGCCCTGGCTACGATCGAACCGGCAGAGGTTCCGGATCTCGGTGCGGTGATCGTCGGCGGTGAAGCGTGCGACGCCGCGTTGGTCGCGCAGTGGGCATCGGCGCGAAAGATGTTCAACGCATACGGTCCCACCGAGGCCACCGTCATGGCTACCCTCGCGGGGCCCATGTCGGCGACTGATCGGATCACCATCGGTAGTCCTGTTCGCGGCACCGTCGCACATGTTCTCGACTCTCGCCTCCGTCCAGTTCCGGACGGAGTGACAGGTGAGCTGTATCTGACCGGGCGTGGACTTGCCCGCGGTTACCACCATCGCGGCGACCTGACAGCGTCTCGATTTGTTGCCGACCCCTCACGTTCGGGGCTGCGGATGTACCGCACCGGAGACCTCGTGCGACGTCGTGGAACGGAACTCGAGTATCTCGGCCGCAGTGACTCGCAGGTCAAGATTCGCGGCTTCCGCATCGAACTCGGTGAGATCGACGCGGTGCTCGGTGCGCACTCCGGTGTACGAACTGCGGTGACGACAGCAGACGACACCGTCGGGCTGCACTCGTACGTGGTCGGTGGTCATCTGGATCCGGAAGAAGTGCGCACCTTCGTCTCCAGTCGACTGCCGGCACACATGGTTCCTTCCTCTGTGATCGTTCTCGAGGAAATTCCGTTGACGCCGGCCGGAAAGGTCGATTTCCGCGCGCTGCCTGCCCCGACGATGCGCCGGAATGCGTATGTCGCACCCGTCACGAAGACGGAGGAGTTGATCGGCCGGATCTTCGGTGACGTCCTGGCAGTCGACCAGGTCAGCATGACGGACGACTTCTTCGACATCGGTGGAAACTCTCTGAGTGCTACCCGAGTGATGGGACGGGTCGGCACCGAGCTCTCAGTCACCCTCCCGGTTCGGGTTCTCTTCGATGCCAGGACAGTCGCGGCCCTCGCTGTGGCAGTCGATGCAGCGCAGAGCGGAACGCGGCCCGCTCTGGCCGCCGGGCCTCGGCCCGAGCGAATCCCGCTCTCGCCGGCGCAATCGCGAATGTGGATTCTCAATCGATACGATCCTGCCTCGCCCGCGTACAACATCCCGCTCGTCCTTCGCCTGCGCGGCCGGCTGGATTCAGTGGCTCTCCGAGAATCTCTGTCGGACATCGTTCTTCGCCACGAATCCTTGCGGACGATATTCCCTGACGATGCCGAAGGGCCTTTCCAGCGGATTCTCGACGACGTCGACGTTCCTTTTCGTCACACGGTGGTTTCTCCGGAACAGGTTGCCGATCAGATTGTCGGCGCTGTGGACGAGGGGTTCGACGTCACCAGAGCAATCCCGTTGCGGGTAAACCTGTTCGAGCTCTCGGCTGACGAACACATCCTGGTCGCCGTGATTCACCACATAGCCGCGGACGGTGCGTCAGTGGCGCCGCTCGCACGGGATCTCGTTCTGGCTTACTCGGCGCGCCGTTCGGGTACGGAGCCGTCACCGGCCCCGTTGGTTGTTCAGTATCCGGATTACAGCGTGTGGCAACACCAGGTCCTCGGTTCGGAAAGTGATCAGACCAGTCTTGCTTCGGCGCAGGCCGAGTATTGGCGTGGCCAGTTGGCCGGCGCGCCGGAGCTTCTCGAACTTCCGGCCGATTTCCCGCGGCCGGCGATTGCGTCGCTGCGCGGAGCGAACACCGAACTGGTGTTGGCGCCCGCGATGGTCACTGCACTCGGGCAGTTGGGCCGCACACAGGGCGCCACGACCTTCATGGTGCTCCAGGCGGCCCTCGCGGTGCTCCTGTCCAACCTCGGTGCGACCGACGACGTGGTGATCGGGACACCGATTTCCGGACGCGGCCAACAAGCGCTGGACGACGTGGTCGGAATGTTCGTCGGCACGGTGGCACTACGCAGCCGTCTCACCCCGGCGATGTCGTTCCTCGATCTGTTGGCGCAGGTGCGAGCCACTGACCTCACTGCGTTCGAGAATGCCGACCTACCATTCGAGCGGCTGATCGACATACTGCAACCCGCTCGCTCCCAGGCCCACGCGCCGATCTTCCAGGTGGCTCTGTCTCAGGAGCAAGAGGGAACCGCTGCGTTCACGCTGCCTGGTCTCGAGATCGAAGCCGTGGACAACGCAGTCGCGGCGGCAAAGTTCGACCTCCAGATCACGATGGTCCAGCACGCAGATTCGTTGAATCTCACCTGGACATACGCCACAGCCCTCTTCACCGGCACGTCCGTGGACGGATTTGCGCAGCGGTTCCACCGGATTCTCGCGCAGATTGTCGAGACTCCGGAAGTGGCAATCGCGGATATCGCCGTTCTGGACGAGAACGAATACACCAGACTTACTTCGGCATTCGGTCCGTCAGCGCCAACGGTTCGCACCCTGGCAGATCTGTTGACCCTGCACTCGGAATCCGCGAATGTGGCAATCGTTTCCGAGTCGTACGGTGAGATGACGTACAGCGAGCTGGATGTGCGATCCTCACAGCTGGCTCGGCTCCTCATCGAACGTGGGATAGGCCCCGAAACAGCTGTTGCGGTGTCTCTTCCACGTTCGACGCAGTCCATCCTCGCACTGTGGGCTGTTGCCAAGTCCGGAGCAACGTACGTTCCGGTGGATCCGACGTATCCCGACGAGCGCATCGCACACATGCTGGCAGACTCTGCAGCGCTGGTCGTGATCACCGACTCCGAGACGGCGCCAACACTTCCGAACGGAATCGATACGATCGAGATCGACTATCTCGACCTCGATCGCTACCTCGCAGCGCAGGTCGACGATGCCGATCGGATCCGCCCATTGCACGCGGATCATGTTGCCTACCTGATCTACACGTCAGGCTCGACCGGTCTCCCCAAGGGCGTCGCTGTCACTCACCGGGGACTGTCCGTGTTCTCCGCTCGGACCCGCACTGATCTGGCGGTATCGCGCGGTTCTCGGGTACTGCGACTGTCCTCGGCCAGCTTCGACGCGTCCATGTTCGAGATGATCCTCGCGTTCACCGCCGGTGCCACGATGGTGATCACACCGCCGTCCGTCATTGCCGGCGAGGAACTCACCGACGTGATCCGGCGTCATCGCGTCACCCATGTGGTGACGGCTCCTGCTGCGATGACCACCGTCGACGCAGGCATTTTGTCGGATCTCGAAGTCGTCGTGCTCGGCGGCGACGTCTTTCCGCCGCAGCTACTCGACCGTTTTCCCAGCCAGACAAGACTCTTCAACAGTTACGGGCCGACCGAGAGCACCATCGTCATCACCAAGACCGGGGCTCTCCACGACACTGCAGCTCTGGTCGGTGACGGCGAGCAACACCGTCACACGTCACTCTCGCCCGTCACGATCGGTATTCCGCTCGAAGGCGCACACGTTCTGGTCCTCGATTCCGCCCTCAATCCCGTCCCCGTCGGTGTCAGGGGCGAGCTGTATCTGTCGGGACCCGGCCTGGCACGTGGGTACAACCGGCGCGCGGCATTGACCGCAGAACGCTTCGTGGCGAACCCGTTCGGTGCATCGGGCGCGCGGATGTACCGGACCGGCGACGTCGTCGCCTGGACCGAGCAGGGCGAACTGGCGTACATCGGACGATCCGACGCCCAAGTTCAGCTTCGCGGGCTCCGCATCGAACTGGGGGAGATCGAATCAGCGCTCGCCTCCGTTCGCGGAGTGAGCGCTGCTGCCGCCACTGTTCACCGACATGACTCTCTCGGCGATCAACTCGTCGGTTACGTCACCACCACAGATGCGGTGTCGGCGGAGTCCGTCCTCGAAGCCGTATCCGCGGTGCTGCCACGTGCCTCGGTGCCCAGTGCCGTGATCCTGCTGGATCTGCTACCCCTGACTCCGGCCGGAAAGCTTGATCGCGCAGCACTTCCCGTTCCGGAGTTCATCGCCTCGGCGATGTTCCGGGTGCCGACCACACTCGCAGAGATTCGTGTCGCGAGCGCTTTTGTCGACGTTCTTGGTACCGGTACCGTCGGCGCAGAAGACAGTTTCTTCGAGCTGGGTGGAAACTCGCTCAGCGCGACTCGGGCGATTGCCCGAGTCAACGCCACGTTCGGGATCAAACTCGGGGTTCGGGCGCTGTTCGAGGCGCCGACCGTCGCAGAACTTGCACTGGTGGCAGACTCGGCAGAACGTGATGATCAGCCCCGATTGGAAGCACGACCGCGACCTGAACGTATTCCGCTCTCACCGGCGCAGAATCGGATGTGGTTCCTCAATCGATTCGACACCGCGGCTGCCACGGACAACCTGCCCCTGGCGCTTCGTCTGAGCGGAACCCTGGACGCGCCGGCGTTGGCTCTCGCGCTTCGTGACGTGGTCCAACGCCACGAGTCGTTGCGTACCTACTATCCGGATTCCCCGAACGGTCCTCGCCAGGAAATCCTGCCCGAGTCTTCGGTGAATCTCGATCTGGTTCCGCATGACGTCACCGAAGCCGAAGCGTCGCAGCGGCTCTTTGCTCTTGCCGGCACCGGATTCGACGTGACAACTGACGTACCACTGCGGACCGCTCTGTATCGAATCTCCGAGACCGAACATGTGCTCGCCGTCGTCATGCATCACATCGCATCGGACGGATCATCGCTCGGACCCCTGGCCGCCGACGTCATGGGTGCCTACGTTTCGCGGTCTCGCGGCGAAGCTCCACAGTGGACACCGTTGCCCGTGCAGTATGCGGATTACGCGCTCTGGCAACATGATCTGCTCGGCACGGACGCGAATCCCTCCGCCGATGCTCAGAGACAAATTCAGTTCTGGACCTCTGCGCTCGCCGGAATTCCGGACCTGTTGAAATTGCCGACGGACAGGCAACGTCCGCCCCGTCAGAGCTACCGCGGCAAGGAGATTCACTTCACGATCGGCTCGGATACCGCCGATCGACTGCGTGATCTTGCTGTCGGATCAGGCGCGAGCCTGTTCATGGTGGTCCACGCGGCATTCGCCGCACTGCTTGCCCGGTTGGGCAACAGTGCTGACATCACCATCGGCTCGCCTATCGCGGGACGAGGGCACGAGTCGCTCGATGCACTCGTGGGGATGTTCGTGAACACCTTGGCATTGCGAACCCAGGTGAACATGGCAGCACCGTTCACGGACCTGCTGAACCACACCCGCGATCAGGATCTCGCAGCCTTCGCGCACGCGGACCTACCGTTCGAGCGGCTCGTCGAGATCATCGATCCGGTCAGATCGACGGCCCGCCATCCGTTGTTCCAGGTGGCACTGTCCTTTCAGAACCTCACGCCGACAATGTTCGAGCTACCCGGACTGCAGATCGCGGCGGTTGGTGCCCCAGTCGAGACGGCGAAGTTCGACCTGCACCTGACCGTCACCCCTGGGGACTCGGGTTCGATGTCGGCGTCGTTCACCTATGCAACGGATCTGTTCGACCAATCCACAGTGGCGACATTCGCCAACCGTCTGCTGCGCGTTCTCGATTCGATCGGTCGAAACCCGGACGTCCCGGTAGGCGACGTCGCTCTGCTCGGCGACGAAGAGATCGCCGCCACCGTCAACACGTGGAACCGCACCGACACCGTCGTTCCAGAGACGACCCTCGCGGATCTGTTCGACGCCCAGGTACGCAGAACACCGCGCGCCGAAGCGCTGGTTCTCGGTGACCGTCGCCTGACCTACGCCGAGTTCGACGCCGAAAGCAACCGGCTGGCACGGTATCTGATCGGAATCGGTGTCGGCCCGGAAGTGACTGTCGCGCTCAATCTGCGGCGCTCCGTCGAACTGGTCGTTGCCATGTACGCAGTGGTGAAGGCAGGCGGGGCCTACGTTCCACTAGACCCGGATCAGCCGGCAGAACGCACGACTCACATCCTCGAATCCGCAGCGCCCGCAGTTGTTCTGAGCACTTCCCGCGATTCGCTCGACGGGCAGTTCCACGTCGTGGACATCGAAACTCTCGATCTGGACGGAAACGACGCAGCACCGATTCGGGACAGCGAACGCCTCGCCTGCCTGCGACCGGACAACATCGCGTACGCGATCTACACCTCGGGATCCACCGGAAAGCCCAAGGGCGTGGCGATTTCCCATCGAGCGATCACGAACCAACTCTTGTGGAAGCAGGATCAATTCCCGCTCGGCGCGCACGACCGCGTACTCGTCAAAACTGCAGCTACCTTCGACCTATCCGTTTGGGAATACTGGTGGGCGTTGCAAACCGGCGCCTGCATGATTCTCGCCGAGTCCGGGGCACAGCAGGACGGCGAGTACCTCACGCTGCTGATCGAGCGTGAGCACGTCACGACACTGCATGCCGTCCCCTCGATGTTGTCGCTGCTCAGTGTGTCCGAGCGCCGACTGCCGAATTCGCTCACCAGGATTCTGTGCATCGGCGAGACCCTCCCGATACAGACAGCCAAGCAGATGCGAGAGCAGAGTTCGGCGCAGGTCTACAACCTGTACGGACCCACGGAAGCAGCGGTCAGCGTCACAGCGCACCGAACGAGCGATGCAGACGTTGCCGTAGTTCCGATCGGAACCCCCGCCTGGAACACGCGCCTGCATGTACTCGACGAGCGGCTTCACCCGGTTCCGGTCGGTGTCGCAGGTGAGCTCTATCTCGCTGGAGTTCAGCTGGCGCGCGGGTACATCGGGGATGCGGGGCAGAACTCGAGCTGTTTCGTCGCCGACCCGAATGGAACGGGAGAGCGTCTCTATCGAACCGGCGATCTGGTTCGGTGGAATGCCGCGGGCAGCCTCGAATACCTCGAGCGTGCAGATTTCCAGGTCAAGGTCCGAGGTTTCCGCATCGAACTCGGCGAGATCGAAACAGCGTTGCGCGCCGAACGACCGATCCGCGATGCGGTGGTCACGGTCACGACGTCGGCCACCGGTGAGCAAAACCTGGTCGGCTACGTCACCGCGGCAGCTGGCTCGGACATCGAGAGCTCAGCGATTCTGGCACGACTGCGCGCCACCCTGCCCGGCTACATGGTTCCGACAACGCTGATGACGCTCGACTCCCTGCCGCTGGGGAGTACAGGCAAGGTAGATCGACATGCGCTACCGGAGCCAGTCTTCGAGGCACGTGGTTTCCGTGCACCGACGACACCGGCCGAACTGTCGGTGGCGACCGCTTTTGCCGAGGTTCTCGGCAGCGGAAGCACGGGGGAGGTGGGCATCGACGACGACTTCTTCGAACGCGGCGGCAATTCGCTCAGTGCAACTCGGGTGCTCGGGCGGATCAACGCCGCGGCGGGCACGGACTTGCCGGTGCGTGTGGTCTTCGAGTCGCCCACTGTCGCAGAGTTGGCTGCAGTGGTGGAAACTGCCGAGCTTTCGCGGCGGCCCGCGCTGGGTTCGCAGCCGAGGCCGGCGAGGATTCCGCTCTCCGCTGCGCAGACTCGTATGTGGTTCCTCAATCGCTTCGATCCCGATTCGTCGGCATACAACATCCCGGTGGTTCTGCGATTCACAGGTCCATTGGATGTCGAGGCGTTGCGCGCCAGTGTCGCCGACGTGATCGCTCGCCACGAGGTCCTGAGAACCGTGTACCCGGAGTACGACGGAACGGGTTACCAGGAGGTCGTCGAGGAACCTCGTGCTCTCGACATTCTTGACATTGTCACGGTGCAGGGGGATTCGCTCCACAGCGTGCTGGCCGATGTTCTCGGCGTATCGTTCGACGTCACGTCCGAGATCCCCGTTCGAGCCTCGCTGTTGCAGGTTGACGAGTTCGAGTACGTCCTGGCGATGACGGTGCATCACATTGCGGGTGACGGTTTCTCGATGGGTCCGTTGACGCGTGACGTGATGGTGGCGTACGAGGCGCGGTCCCGAGCTATGGAGCCGTTGTGGGCGCCGCTCGAGGTGCAGTACGCGGATTACGCGCTGTGGCAGCTCGAGACGTTGGGTTCGGAAGAATCGTCGACCTCACTCGTCACACGACAGTTGGACTTCTGGCGGAACGCTCTCGAGGGAGCGCCCGCCGTCCTCGAACTCCCGTTGGATCGGCCCCGCCCGGCTGAGGCCTCCGGACGAGGATCGCTTCTGAGCGTGCATCTCGAACCTGCTCTGCAACAGGCAATTTCCGAACTGGCACGACGGCATCGCGCTACGCCGTTCATGGTGTTGCATGCTGCTCTGGCCGTCGTACTGTCACGGTTCAGCGGCAGTTACGACTTTGCCGTCGGGACGCCGACCGCCGGGCGCGGCGAACGCGTGCTCGACGATCTCGTCGGTATGTTCGTGGGGACCGTCGTGTTGCGCACCAGAGTCGATCCAGGTGAGGAGTTCACCGACCTGCTGTCCCGAGTCCGCGACGTCGATCTTCAGGCTTTTGCGCACGGCGACGTTCCGTTCGAGCGTCTGGTCGAGGTACTCGATCCCGTTCGTTCGCAGTCCTATTCACCGCTCTTCCAGGTCAGCCTCGCACTACAGAACCATCTCGATTCACGGTTGACTCTCAACGGGTTGCACATCGAGAGCATCGAACCTGCGGTGGTGAGCACTCAGTTCGACCTCGATTTTGTTGCGGCCGAACAGTTCGACAACGACGGCCTACCGGCAGGGCTTGTCGTTCAGTTGACCTACGCCACTGATCTGTTCGAGGAATCCACCGCCTCACGCCTGATGTACGCCTTCGAATCGGTCTTGACTACTGCTGTCGCAGAACCGGATCGGCGAGTCGAGATGTTCGAGGTGGAGTCTGTGGTGGAGCGTGGGTTGGTGTTGGGGGGTGTGAATGAGACGGATCGTTGTGTTGACGGTGTGACGTTGGCGGATTTGGTGGCGGCTTCGGTTGAGGTGTCGTCGGGTCGTGTGGCTGTGGTGTTCGGTGATGTGGTGTTGTCGTATGCCGAGTTCGGTGTGCGGGTGAATCGGTTGGCGCGGTGGTTGATCGGGCGTGGTGTGGGGCCGGATGTTTTGGTGGGTCTTGCGGTGGAGCGTTCGGTGGAGATGATCGTGGCGATGCATGCGGTTGTTGCTGCGGGTGGTGCGTATGTGCCGATTGATCCGGAGTTGCCGGTGGAGCGGATCGGGTTTGTGGTTGATTCGGCTGCGCCGCAGCTTGTGTTGACTGTTTCTGCGTTTGTGGGTGTGTTGCCTGTGGGTGTGGATGTTGTTGTTCTCGATGGTCTTGATGTGGGTGGGTTTTCGGGTGGTCGGGTTTCTGATGGTGATCGGGTTGCGCCGTTGCGGTTGGGTAATGCGGCGTATGTGATGTTCACGTCGGGTTCGACGGGTCGGCCGAAGGGGGTGTCGGTCAGTCATGGGGCGATTGTCAATCAGTTGGCGTGGTTGGCTGGGGAGTACGGGGTGGGTGCTGATGATCGGGTGATGGCGCGTGCGCCGTTCACGTTCGATGTGTCGGTGTGGGAGTCGTTTTTGCCGTTGACGGTGGGTGCGCGGTTGGTGGTGACGCGGCCGGGTGGGCATCGTGAGTTGGATTATCTTGCGGGTGTGATGGTCGAGCATGCGATTTCGGTGGCGGAGTTCGTTCCGTCGGTGCTTGCGGCGTTGGTGGCTGATGGTTTTGGTGGTGCGTTGGGTTCGTTGCGGCATTTGTTTGCCGGTGGTGAGGAGTTGTCGCCGGAGCTTGCGGTGGCGTTGGGTTCGTTGACGTCGGCTGCGGTGCATAACACGTATGGTCCGACGGAGGCGGCGATTACGACGACGGCGCATCGGATTGTGGGTTCGGTGTCGGGGGTGGTGCCGATCGGGACGCCGGTGTGGAATACGCGTGGGTATGTGTTGGATTCGCGGTTGCGTCCGGTGCCGGTGGGTGTTGCGGGCGAGTTGTATCTCGATGGTGCGCAGTTGGCTCGTGGTTATCATCGGCGTCCGGATTTGACGTCGGATCGGTTTGTGGCGAATCCGTTTGTGGTGGGTGCTCGGATGTATCGCACTGGTGATCGTGTGTTGTGGAGTGCTGCTGGGTCTTTGGTGTATTTGGGTCGGTCGGATTTTCAGGTGAAGATTCGTGGGGTGCGGATCGAGCTCGGTGAGATCGAGTCGGCGTTGGGTGCGTTGCCGGGTGTTTCTGGTGCTGTGGTGGTGGTGCATGGGGGGAGTCGTCTGGTCGGGTATGTGACGGCTGGGTCCTCGGTCGATGCGGAAGTTTCGGTGGATTCGGTGGGGGCGCGGGCTGCGGTGGGGTTGGTGCTTCCGTCGTACATGGTTCCGGATGTGGTGGTTGTTGTTGACGAGTTCCCGTTGTCGAGTGCGGGGAAGTTGGATCGGAAGGCGTTGCCGGAGCCTGTTTTCGGTGTGCGGGTGTTTCGGGCGCCTGGTTCTGCTTCGGAGTTGGTGGTGGCTGCTGCTTTTGCGGTGGTTTTGGGGTGTGAGTCGCGGGTTGGTGTCGATGATGATTTCTTCGAGTTGGGTGGTAATTCGCTCAATGCGACCCGGCTCGTCAGCCGCATCAACGCAGACCGAGGCACTGACATACCGCTGCGGGCCATCTTCGACTCGCCGACGGTAGCCGAACTCGCTGCGGTTCTCGACGCCTCATCATCCTCGAGTAGGCCGGCCCTGACAGCCCGGGTACGCCCGTCGGCGGTCCCGTTGTCACCGGCTCAGTCCCGGATGTGGTTCCTCAACCGCTTCGAACCTGAGTCGTCGGCATACAACATGCCAGTGGTCCTTCGCCTCTCCGGCGCCCTCGACGTATCGGCGCTTGGTGCGGCAGTGGGTGATCTGGTGCTGCGCCACGAAGTTCTCCGGACGGTCTACCCTGAAGTGGACGGCATCGGTTTCCAGAGAATTCTCTCGCCGGATGACGCGGCCGTGGACATGACGATCGAGTATGTGTCCGAAAGTGCTCTCCTCGTACGAGTTTCCGAAGTCCTCGGCGCCACTTTCGACGTCACGTCCGAAATTCCCATGCGAGCTCATCTGTTCCAGCTCGACGAGTTTGAGTACGTCCTGGCGATGACGGTGCATCACATTGCGGGTGACGGTTTCTCGATGGGTCCGTTGACGCGTGATGTGATGGTGGCGTACGAGGCGCGGTCCCGAGGTATGGAGCCGTTGTGGGCGCCGCTCGAGGTGCAGTACGCGGATTACGCGCTGTGGCAGCTCGAGACGTTGGGTTCGGAAGAATCGTCGACCTCACTCGTCACACGACAGTTGGACTTCTGGCGCAGCGCTCTCGACGCAATACCGTCGGTGATCGATCTGCCGCTGGACCGACCTCGTCCCGTGGAAGCCTCCGGCCGTGGAGCCATGTTCTCGGCCCATCTGAGCCCCGAGGTGAACGCGCAACTGGAGAAGGTCGCGCGTGACAACGGCGCTACGTCGTTCATGGTGTTGCATGCCGCGCTCGCTGTTGTGCTTTCGCGCTACAGCGGTGAATACGACGTAGTTGTGGGAACTCCTGTTGCGGGCCGAGGAGAACGTGCACTCGACGATCTGGTCGGCATGTTCGTCAATACCCTCGCACTACGTTCCGTGGTGTCGCCCGGCGCTCGGTTCGCGGAATTGCTCGAATCGGTTCGAGAATTCGACCTCCAGGCGTTCGCGAACGCCGACGTTCCGTTCGAGCGCCTGGTCGAAATACTCGATCCGGTTCGTTCGCAGTCGTACTCGCCCATTTTCCAGGTCAGTTTGACCCTGCAGAACATCGCATTGACCGAACTCGAGTTCGACGGCATACGTATCGCCGAAGTCGACAACGTCGTGACCACTACACAGTTCGACCTGGACTTCGTGTTCAACGAAGCACTCACCGCCGACGGGTCTCGCGGGGGTCTGGACCTACATCTGACCTATGCCACCGATCTCTTCGACGAGGCAACCGCAGCGCGATTGGTCGATGCATACGTCGCAGTGGTGAGCGCTGCAGTGGCGGACACGTCCACCATCGTCGAGATGTTCGAGGTGGAGTCTGTGGTGGAGCGTGGGTTGGTGTTGGGGGGTGTGAATGAGACGGATCGTTGTGTTGACGGTGTGACGTTGGCGGATTTGGTGGCGGCTTCGGTTGAGGTGTCGTCGGGTCGTGTGGCTGTGGTGTTCGGTGATGTGGTGTTGTCGTATGCCGAGTTCGGTGTGCGGGTGAATCGGTTGGCGCGGTGGTTGATCGGGCGTGGTGTGGGGCCGGATGTTTTGGTGGGTCTTGCGGTGGAGCGTTCGGTGGAGATGATCGTGGCGATGCATGCGGTTGTTGCTGCGGGTGGTGCGTATGTGCCGATTGATCCGGAGTTGCCGGTGGAGCGGATCGGGTTTGTGGTTGATTCGGCTGCGCCGCAGCTCGTGTTGACTGTTTCTGCGTTTGTGGGTGTGTTGCCTGTGGGTGTGGATGTTGTTGTTCTCGATGGTCTTGATGTGGGTGGGTTTTCGGGTGGTCGGGTTTCTGATGGTGATCGGGTTGCGCCGTTGCGGTCGGGTAATGCGGCGTATGTGATGTTCACGTCGGGTTCGACGGGTCGGCCGAAGGGGGTGTCGGTCAGTCATGGGGCGATTGTCAATCAGTTGGCGTGGTTGGCTGGGGAGTACGGGGTGGGTGCTGATGATCGGGTGATGGCGCGTGCGCCGTTCACGTTCGATGTGTCGGTGTGGGAGTCGTTTTTGCCGTTGACGGTGGGTGCGCGGTTGGTGGTGACGCGGCCGGGTGGGCATCGTGAGTTGGATTATCTTGCGGGTGTGATGGTCGAGCATGCGATTTCGGTGGCGGAGTTCGTTCCGTCGGTGCTTGCGGCGTTGGTGGCTGATGGTTTTGGTGGTGCGTTGGGTTCGTTGCGGCATTTGTTTGCCGGTGGTGAGGAGTTGTCGCCGGAGCTTGCGGTGGCGTTGGGTTCGTTGACGTCGGCTGCGGTGCATAACACGTATGGTCCGACGGAGGCGGCGATTACGACGACGGCGCATCGGATTGTGGGTTCGGTGTCGGGGGTGGTGCCGATCGGGACGCCGGTGTGGAATACGCGTGGGTATGTGTTGGATTCGCGGTTGCGTCCGGTGCCGGTGGGTGTTGCGGGCGAGTTGTATCTCGATGGTGCGCAGTTGGCTCGTGGTTATCATCGGCGTCCGGATTTGACGTCGGATCGGTTTGTGGCGAATCCGTTTGTGGTGGGTGCTCGGATGTATCGCACTGGTGATCGTGTGTTGTGGAGTGCTGCTGGGTCTTTGGTGTATTTGGGTCGGTCGGATTTTCAGGTGAAGATTCGTGGGGTGCGGATCGAGCTCGGTGAGATCGAGTCGGCGTTGGGTGCGTTGCCGGGTGTTTCTGGTGCTGTGGTGGTGGTGCATGGGGGGAGTCGTCTGGTCGGGTATGTGACGGCTGGGTCCTCGGTCGATGCGGAAGTTTCGGTGGATTCGGTGGGGGCGCGGGCTGCGGTGGGGTTGGTGCTTCCGTCGTACATGGTTCCGGATGTGGTGGTTGTTGTTGACGAGTTCCCGTTGTCGAGTGCGGGGAAGTTGGATCGGAAGGCGTTGCCGGAGCCTGTTTTCGGTGTGCGGGTGTTTCGGGCGCCTGGTTCTGCTTCGGAGTTGGTGGTGGCTGCTGCTTTTGCGGTGGTTTTGGGGTGTGAGTCGCGGGTTGGTGTCGATGATGATTTCTTCGAGTTGGGTGGTAATTCGCTCAATGCGACCAGACTTGTCAGCCGCATCAACCAACACGCTGGTACCGCGTTGCCGCTTCGGACGTTGTTCGATCACCCCTCTGTGGCGGAACTTGCTGTTGCACTGGACAATGCAGAGCGTGCCGACAGGCCTGCCCTCGAGGTGCAGACTCGTCCGGAGCAGATCCCGCTTTCACTTGCACAGAATCGGATGTGGTTCCTCAATCAGTACGATGTCGAATCTGCGGCATACAACATCCCGTTGGCCATCCGACTCGCCGGCACCGTTGACGTTCCGGCGCTTCGCGGCGCCTTCGGTGATGTTCTGACGCGCCATGAGTCGCTGCGAACAGTGTTCCCCGACAACGGTGACGGCCCCGTCCAGGTGATCCTGACACCCGAGGACGTCGAGTTCGATCTGAGCCCGATCGACGTCGACCGTGGCGACCTCGACACTCGCATTCTCGAGGTCATGTCCGAAGGTTTCGACGTCACTGCTTCCGTGCCGATTCGCGTGAAGTTGTACCGCGTCGAGGAATTCGAGCATGTACTGGTGATGTCGGTGCATCACATCAGTGCGGACGGCGTGTCCATGACGCCGTTGGCTCGCGACGTCATGATCGCCTACTCGGCACGGTTGACCGGCCAGGCCCCGTTCTGGGCGCCGCTGGAGATCCAGTATGCCGACTTTGCGCTGTGGCAGCGGGTGCTCCTCGGTGACGAGGCTGACCCGAAGAGCATCGCATCGACTCAGATCGATTACTGGAAATCAACATTGAACGGGATTCCGGAACTGCTCGAGCTTCCGGCCGATCGACCGCGACCGGCGGTGGCCACCCAGAACGGTGCGATGGTTCGCTTCGACATCGCGTCCGAGATCATGGATCGCGTTCGTGAGGTCGCCGATCACCACAACGCAAGTGTGTTCATGGTGATTCACGCTGCGTATGCGGCACTGTTGGCGAGAGTGTCGGCGAGCACCGACATCATCGTCGGCACGCCCGTGTCCGGACGAGGCGAAGCGGCTCTCGAGGATCTCATCGGAATGTTCGTCGGCACGGTCGTCCTGCGAACGGAGGCCGACCCCGCACTGACGTTCGCGCAGTTGGTCGACCAGGTGCGTGACCGAGATCTGAGTGCGTTCGGCAACGTCGATGTGCCTTTCGAGAGACTGGTGGACGCTCTGCAACCTGTTCGCTCACAGGCTCACACACCGCTGTTCCAAGTCACGTTTGCCTACGAATATATCGAAGACGCCACGTTCGAGCTTCCTGATCTGCGGGTGTCCGCCGTCGAATTCGACGTCACTCCAGCTCAATTCGATCTTGCCTTGACGTTGTTCGAGACCACGGAATCTACCAGCGGCGCAGACACCGAGTCGGTAGCGGTTAGTGGCTCGCTGACCTACGCGACGGATTTGTTCGACCGTTCCACGGCTGCGTCGTTCGCCGACCGATTCGTCATGATGCTCGAGCAGCTGACGCGGGATCCCGCGAGAGTAATCGGGGATATCGACGTCCTGAATCGGGACGAGCAGAACCTACTGGTGCCGGTGCGAGGACTTACGGCGGCGCATCCCGCGACTCTGTCCGAGCTGATTTTTGCTGCGGTCTCGTCGAATCCAACGGGGATCGCCTTCCTGTGGAATGGCCGCGCCGTCCCCTATACCGAGGCCGACGAACTCTCGACCCGCCTCGCTCACGTCCTGCTGCGACGCGACATCACACCGGAAACATTTGTTGCGCTGGCTCTTCCACGATCGCTCGAATCCGTCCTCGCAGTCTGGGCGGTTGCCAAGACGGGTGCCGCATATCTGCCGGTCGACCCGAGCTATCCGGCCGATCGCATCGACCACATTCTCGAAGATTCTCGAGCGAGGTTGGGTGTGACGATCGCCGAGCAGCGTCAGTTCCTGCCCGACGACGTCGAATGGTTGGTTCTCGAGGACATCGCCGAAGAACTGGCGGCAGCCCCGGTGAGCGCGAGCTGGCCGCCGGTGCGGATCGACAATCCGGCGTACATGATCTACACGTCGGGTTCGACGGGCAAGCCCAAGGGCGTGGTTGTCACTCATTCCGGTCTCGCCAACTTGGCGGCCGAACGGCGTGAGCACTACCAGATCACGCCCGACGCCCGGTTCCTGCACACCGCGTCACCCAGCTTCGACATGGCTGTCGGCGAAATGATCTCCGCGCTCTCTGCTGCAGCAACATTGGTGATCGTTCCGGTGACCACGATCGGTGGTGACGACTTGGCCGAGTTGTTGGACTCGCAACGAGTCACTCACGCTCTGATCACCCCGGCCGTTCTGAGCACGATCGCCCCCCACGACCACGAACATCTTCGCGTTCTCGGTGTGGGCGGTGAAGCGGTATCCGCTGAACTGGTCGATCGTTGGCAGCCAGGGCGAACGATGCTCAACGGCTACGGACCGACCGAGGCGACCGACATCTCCACAGTTGCAGACCTCGAAGCGGGACAACCTGTCACGGTCGGTAAACCTGTGCGCGGATTCCGGACCCTGATCCTGGACACTCGACTGCGACCGGTGCCGATCGGTACGCCTGGTGAACTGTACGTGGCGGGGCCAGCTTTGGCTCGCGGTTACCACAACCAACACATTCTCACCGCAACACGATTCATCGCCGATCCCCACGGTGATCCTGGACAGCGCATGTACCGGACCGGTGACATCGCTGCCTGGACGGCCGATCTCACCATCGAGTACCGCGGACGGATCGACAGTCAGGTCAAGATCCGAGGTCAACGCATCGAACTCGGTGAAATCGAGACGGTAGCAACACAGTGCGACGAGATCGCGCAATCCGTGGTGCTTGTCGTCGAGACTGCACTGGGCAAGCGGCTGGCGGCATACCTGGTGCCGCAAGCTGGGCGCGTGATCGATACCGAGTCCGTAAGGCGCTATCTGGAGTCCGCGCTGCCACGACCGATGGTGCCCGACGCGTATGTCGTGCTGGACGCTCTACCGGTGACCGTGAACGGAAAGCTTGACCGCAAGGCTCTTCCCGCTCCGACGTTCTCCGCGTCGAAGGTGCGCTATCGAGCACCCGCGTCCGAGACGGAAGAGATCCTCGCTTCGCTGTTCGCAGACCTGCTCGGTGTCGAGGCGGTGAGCGTCGACGATTCGTTCTTCGGGCTCGGCGGCGACAGCATCGCATCCATCCAACTGGTCTCCCGAGCGAAGGCTCGTGGTCTCGTGATGACCCCACGAGACGTCTTCGAACAGAAGACTGTTGCCGCGCTGGCACAGGTCGTTTTGCGATCTGACGCGCCGGCGCAGAGGGTACTTGCCGAACTGCCGGGCAACGGTGTCGGAGAGTTGCCGCTGACGCCGGTGATGCGCATGGTGCTCGGCAGCACCGATCACTTCGATCGCTACTCACAGTCGATCGCACTGGATCTGCCAGTCGGCGTCGATCAGGCGGGGATCGTCGCCACGGTGGCCGCCGTCGTCGATCACCACGACATGCTTCGGTCGACCTTGCACAGCAAAACTTTGCACGTGGCCGAGCCCGGAAGCGTGGACGTGGCCGCACGTGTGCGGAAGGTCGACTTCGATCCCGCTGCCGTCGACAGCGCGGAAAGCTTGACCGAATTGGCACGATCCCAAGTGGAACTGGCTCGACGAGAACTTGATCCGCGCGGCGGTGTGATGTTCGCGTGCGTCTGGCTCGCGCCGGTGGGTGACGAGGAAAAGGTGACCGGGCGACTGCTCGTCGTGATGCACCATCTGGTCGTCGACGGAGTGTCGTGGCGAATCCTGGTGCCGGACTTCATGACCGCGTGGGCACAGATCTCCAATGGTGCGCCGGCGCAGCTGGCACCTGTCGGCACGTCGATGCGTCGCTGGGCACATGCGCTGCAGGACAGTGCAGTTGGGGCGACGGCAGACCTGCCGACGTGGCGGGCAATCGTCGACGGCGAGGACCCGGATCTGGGATCGGCGCGCTTCGACCCCTCGCTCGATCTGGTCGCAACTGTCCGCGACATCGAGGTGCGCGTCGACGCGTCGACGACTCAGGCACTGCTGACCGAGCTTCCGGCCGCGTTCCGTGGCGGCGTGAACGACGGTTTGCTGACAGCTCTGGCGCTTGCAGTCACTCGGTGGCGTCGCGAACGAGGCGTGCACACCACATCGACGCTCATCCAGATGGAAGGTCACGGGCGAGAAGAGCAGACTGCACCCGGTGCTGACCTCTCGCGTACCGTCGGTTGGTTCACCAGCGTCTATCCCGTGCGCCTCGAACTCGGTGCGCTCGACATCGACGACGCCATGCGCGGCGGCGTCGCGGCGGGTCGGGCCGTCAAGTCGGTCAAGGAACAACTGCTCGCCGTGCCCGGTCGTGGCATCGGCTACGGGGTCCTCCGATATCTGACCGACAGCGATACGGCCGGCAGCGACATGACCGGCAGCGACCCGGGTACACCACTGCCGGACAGCATGCCGCAAATCAGTTTCAACTACCTCGGTCGCGTGTCTGCCGGCAACGTCCCGGAGGAGTTCGCCGATTTGGGGTGGACTCCGTCCGTGGATGTCGGTGACATCGAAGGCCCCGGAAACCCCGACATGCCTGCCGCCGCAGTTCTCGACATCAACGCGATAGTCACAGACATTTCGGGTGATGCCGAGTTGTCCGCGACGTTCTCCTACGCCGGACGCCTCCTGACCGAAACGGACGTCCGAGGCTTGGCGCAGTACTGGGCGAGCGCGCTGCGGAGCCTGGTCTCCCACGTCGGCAGAGGCGCTGGGGGAGGCCTGACGCCTTCCGACGTTCCGTTGGTGACGGTCTCTCAAGAGGACATCGATGTCTGGGAAGACCGGTATCCGCTGGTCAGTGACATTTGGCCACTGTCGCCGTTGCAGCACGGACTTGCCTTCCACTCGTTGCTCGCCGGCAACAGTGCCGACGTTTATCAGACCCAGATGGTTCTGGAGCTGACAGGAACTGTCGATCCGATACGAATGAACCGGGCCGTGACTGCTCTGCTGAACCGTCACGACAACCTACGGACCGCCTTTGTCGCCGATCTGTCCGGCGAACTCGCGCAAATCGTTCTCGGTGAGGTCGATGTCCCGTGGCGTGTGGTCGACCTCGGTGCCGAGCCTGCGAGTGAGCGCGAAGCTGTCTACGAGCGAACCCTCGCGCGTGATCGATCCGAGCGTTTCGATTTGGCAACACCGCCATTGCTTCGGTTCACGCTCATCACACGAGATCCCAGTCGACACGCGCTTGCAGTGACACTGCACCACATTCTTCTCGACGGGTGGTCGATGCCGCTTCTGATGAAGGACCTGATGGTTCTTTACGCAACGCACGGCGACGAGTCGGTGCTTCCCCGCGCAGCGTCCTATCGTAATTACCTGTCCTGGTTGAATTCTCGGGACGCTGCGGAATCCGAGTTGGCGTGGGCCGAGGCGCTGTCCGGGCTCGAGCAGCCGACCCTGCTCGCCGGGGAACGGTCTGCTGGTTCGAGTGCCGGCACCGTCGAGTCGGTTGTGACTCAGGTGGAGCCCGAACTCGCCGAGCAGCTCGGTGCCTTCAGCGCCGACAACGGCGTCACATTGAACACCATGATGCAGGCCGGTTGGGGAATTCTGCTGGCGCGCCAGCTGGGTCGAACGGATGTCGTGTTCGGTGCAACCGTGTCGGGTCGTCCTCCCGAGCTCGATCATGTCGAGTCGATGGTCGGCCTGTTCATCAACACGCTGCCCGTCCGGGTCACGATCGACCCCGCGGAGTCTTTGCGTTCCTTGCTCTCACGGCTGCAGGCAGAACAGGCGGCGCTTCTCGAGCACCACCAACTCGGACTGACGGAGATCGTCAAGAGCGTCGGAAATGCCGCTGACTTCGACACGTTGACCGTCTTCGAGTCGTACCCCGTCGATACGGAAGGTATCGCTGCAACGAGCTCGATCGACGGCATGACGGTTACTGCGATCACCGGTGACGATGCGACCCACTATCCGTTGACACTTACCGTTGTCGCTGATGACGGCATTTCATTCACGCTCAAGTATCAGCAGGATGTCTTCGATGCGCCGACGATCGAGGTTCTGCGCGAGAGGATGCTTCGGATCCTGCGTGCATTCGTGGAGTTGCCGGACACCGCTGCCGGAATCCTGGATGTTCTGGGGCCCGACGAGCGTCGCCTGCTTGTCCCGGTATCGGGCCTGCCGGCTGCGCCCAGCGCAACCCTGGCTGATCTCATCGCTTCCGCCGTCACACAGAACCCCGACGGAATCGCGATCTGGGCCGACGGGCGTGCGTGGACATACCGTGAAGCGGACGCCTGGTCGAACCGCCTTGCTTCCATCCTGCTCGATCACGGAGTTGGTCCGGAAACCTTTGTAGCCGTGGCACTCCGGCGATCGGCAGCGTCCGTGATGTCGGTGTGGGCAGTGACGAAGACCGGCGCCGCCTACTTGCCCGTCGATCCTGACTATCCGGTTGAGCGGATCGAACACATGATCACAGACTCCGGTGCTGTCATCGGCATCAGCCGAGGTGGGAATCAACTTCCCGATTCGGTGCGCTGGCTCGATCTGGACGCACTCGAAACCGCGATCCAAGAGCTACCCGAGTCGAGTATCGCGGGAGCGGCTCGCATCGACAATCCGGCCTACATGATCTACACGTCCGGATCCACGGGCAAACCGAAGGGCGTCGTGGTCACGCATGGTGGTCTCGCGAATCTTGCCGCCGAGCGTCGTGAGCACTATCGCGTCGACTCGCACTCACGATTCCTGCACAACACCTCGCCGAGCTTCGACATGTCGGTGGGTGAAATGATGTCGGCGCTGTCCGCGGCGGCGACTCTGGTCGTCACACCGCCCACCATCCTGGGCGGAGAAGAGTTGTCCCGGTTCATGATCGGACGTCGGGTCACTCACGCACTGATCACTCCGGCGATGTTGACGTCGATGGAACCGGAAGGGCTCGAAGAGCTTCGGGTTCTCGGTGTGGGCGGGGAAGCGGTATCTGCCGAACTGGTGAACCGTTGGCAGCGTGGTCGAACCATGCTCAACGGGTACGGGCCTACCGAGGCAACCGACATCTCCACCGTCGGTGATCTCGTCGCGGGCAAACCAGTCACGATCGGATCACCCGTGCGTGGATTCGACACTCTGATCCTCGACTCGCGACTGCTCCCGGTGCCGATCGGGACGCCGGGCGAACTGTACGTGTCCGGGCCGGCTCTCGCCCGGGGATACCATGACCAGTCTGTGCTCACGGCAACCCGATTTGTTGCCAACCCGCACGGCCGGCCGGGTGATCGTCTGTATCGCACGGGCGACATTGCCGCCTGGACACCCGAACTCACCATCGAGTACCGGGGCAGGACCGACACTCAGGTCAAAATTCGTGGTCATCGCATCGAACTCGGGGAGATCGACTCGGCCCTGCACGCACACCCGGACGTGGATGTGGCCATGACCCGCGGCAAGAGGACACCGTCCGGGGACACCGCGTTGGTCGCGTACGTCGTGCCGACGCCGGGGACTGCGCCGGAGGTGAATCAGGTCGTCGCCTTTGTCTCCGAGTTCTTGCCACGTCACATGATCCCTAGCGCTGTCGTCTTCATCGACAAGGTGCCGACGACACCGACAGGAAAGGTCGACGAGAAGGCATTGCCGACCCCTGATTTTGCGTCGAAGATCGTGTATCGGGAGCCGAGCACGCCTACGGAAATCGCTGTGGCCACTGCCTTCTCGGAGGTCCTCGAGATCGCTGACGTCGGCGCCGACGACAACTTCTTCGAACTCGGTGGGAACTCACTGTCGGCGATGCGAGTAGTGACCAAACTGCGGATGTCGCTTGCTCGCGAGATCCCATTGCAGTGGTTGATGACCGAGCCGACTCCGGCGTCGATTGCGATTCGTGTCGACTCCGGACAAGAATCTTCCGGCGCGCTGGACGTCGTGTTCCCGATTCGGACGACCGGTGATCGGCCGCCTGTGTTCTTCGTCCATCCGATCGTCGGCCTGGCCTGGAGCTATGCCGGCTTGGCGCCGTACATCGATTCGGCGACTCCGATGTACGGGATCCAAACTCCAGCAGTCTCGTCCGCGGATCCGCTGCCGGAGTCCATCGAGTTCACCGCCGCCAGGTACCTCGAGGAAGTTCGAAAAATCCAGCCTGAAGGTCCGTATCACTTTGCCGGTTGGTCGCTCGGTGGCGTGATCGCACACTCGATGGCGGTGCTATTGCAGGCAGCGGGCGAGTCGGTCGATTCGTTGGTGATGCTGGACAGCTTCGCCCATGCCGCTGAAGACGGTGAAGGTTCGGACGCTGACGACGACGCGGACATGGGACTCGAGTTCGCGCACGCCATGGGCGAGTTGACTTCGGAAGATGTCGGCAGGCTTGTCTTCGCGGCCCGGCACAACGACACGTTGATGCAGGCTCACCAGCCGGGGATCTTCGATGGCGACGTGCTGTACTTCACTGCAGCGCTGGATGATCCATGGCTGAACCGTGGAGTCGATTCATGGCGTGCGTATGTCAGCGGGGATATCGTGAATCACCCCGTCGAGTGCACTCACTGGGACATCACCTCGCCCGCCGCTCTCGAGACCGTTGGTCCGTTGATGTCGCACAACTTGGAGAGGATTCGTCGGATGTCCTGAGTCGGGCGGGCGTGTTCTCGAGACACCGCCTGCGTCAGGAATGGGTGCTTTCCCAGGCGAAACCGTCAGGATCCGCGAAGGGTTCGGACGCACCGGTGATGGTGATTCGGTGCGATCCGGTGCCCTCGGGAGCGAGCCCGGCGTCCTTTGCCAGGGCGCCTCGGCCGTACAGTGCCAGCGTGACATTGTTTGCTGCGCTGGTGAATTCGACGTACTTGCGGCCGAAGCTCTTCGACACCTCGAGGCCGTGGTCGAGGTAGAACTGCTTGCTGGCCTTGACGTCTTCGGCGCCGAGCAGCAGCACGAGGCTGTCGATTGTGCGGGTGGCGGGTTCATTGTTCTTCTTCGACGACGTGGCGATCTTCCAGATCGAACCGTCCGGAGCCTGAAGGACTCCGCCGTATCCCCAGAGGGATTTCTTCACCGGCTTCAAGACGGCGGCACCGGCTGCGAGTGCGGCGCCGACGAAGGCGTCGACGATGTTCGGTTGGGAGACGACGAGCGAAAGGGTGTACCCACGAAACCCGGTTGTCGGTTCGTTCGATTCGCGTAGCTGGATTCGATCTCCGACGCCGAGAGCGTTGTAGAAGGCTTCGGCTGCGACGAGGTCGGGTACGTCGAGGATCACGGATTGCGCGGTGGTCATCCGGGCGCTCCCTGCTGATGTGTGGATTGACGACGTGTGGTCGGAAGTGGACTTCTGTGGTGTGTTCATGTGTTTCAACGTAATTGCGGGCCCCTTGGCTGTGCTTCTCGATTTCTGATCGGTTTGCTGAGACTGCTTGCAAGGTGCAGCGCTCGAGCGGGCACTAGGTGGGCAATTTGTCGTGAATGTACTGTTCAGCCGATGTTTTCTCGATAGGCTGATGAGCGCTGATCGGACGTATCTCACGCCACCATGGAACGGGGAAACCAGTGATCGCACTGCGAGGAAGGTCGTTAGCCGCAGCAGTAGTGGTGTCCATGACGATGGCGTTGGCCGCGTGTACGTCCGCTGAATCGGCGCCCGAGGTGGGCGCCAACTACGGCTCGGACGGAACCGCCGTCGACTACCGGGAGCCGGTGAAACTGAGTAGCCGAGATGGTGTTCTCGAGGTGCGCTTGTCCGCTCATCAGGGAGTGATTCCGCTCGATACCGCTTCGGCGCCCGTGTCGAATTTTCTGCTCTTCGGGTACGAGGTCATCCGCGGTACGGCGTCGGACGGATCGACCTCGGCGAGTGACGTCTATCCGGCGCCGACTCTCCGCGTCAATCCCGGAGAGCGATTGATCATTCATTACGACAACGATTTGCAGGATCTCACGATCGAGGACTTCTACGATCCGGCATTCACACCGGCGGGCGGGGACGTGCCGATCTATCCGCCGGCGCTGACGTCGGCTCCGCTGAATCTGCACACGCACGGAGTGCACGTGAGTCCGGACGGCAATGCGGACAACGTGTTGCTCAACATTCCCGCCGGCCAGGGAAACGTGTACGACTACGCGATTCCGGGGACGATGCCGAACGGTCTCTACTGGTACCACAGTCACCGGCACACCCTCACCGCCCAGCAGACGTACATGGGCTTGGCCGGGCTACTGGAAATCGGCCGGCCGGACGGGAATTTGCCTGTCGTGACGGCAAACGACGTTCCGATTCGCGATATGGCACTGCAGTACAACTTCGTATTCGACCGCAAAGGAAAGGGCCGGCAGCTCAACGACGCGAACTGGCCCCAATTCGTCAGTACGTTGACGCCACCCGCCGGTACCGAATTAGCCGACGGGACGTACCGTCCGAGCCTTGCTCCGGTGAATTTCTCGGACACCACCGAGGGCGCGCAGTATTTCACCAACTGGTACGCGGGACCGTTGTCCCCGGCCAATCATCGTGGACAGAATCAATTCGTTCCAGGCAATCTGCAGAGCTTCGTGGGTGAATCGACGAGTGTTCCGGCCGATCCCTCACTGCCGGACAACCAACGCGATGTGCAGTACACCGTGAACGGTCAGTTCCAGCCGTCGCTGAAACTGAAGCCGGGGCAGACCGAGATCTGGGTGCTTGCCAACATCAGCGACTTTGCCTACATGCCGGTTACGTTGACGGAAACCGCAACCGGCACCCATCCGAAGTTCGCAATCGTGGGGCAGGACGGAAACCCGTTCGACGAGGTCAGGCCACCCGTGGACGGGGACGGAACCAGGCTGGTGATTCCGCCGGCCTCGCGCTATGCAATCGCCGTGACGATGCCGGAGTCCGGCGATCTGGTGCTGGAGATGCCACCGCTGGAAGGTGCGAAACCGGTGAGCAATCCGGGAATTCTCTATACCAACAACGGTACCGACAATCCGCCCGCCGAACTCGGAACCGTCACCGTCGACCCGTCGGTGATCAGTTACGCGGACGGATTCTTCACGTTCCCGACTCAGCAGTTGATCCGCGCGACGCCAGACGAGGGCGAAGGGAAGACGACTCCCTTCGAGTTCGGACAGAAGCTCGATACCTACACCTCGTTCGTGGATACAGCAGCGATGACGCCCGACGTGACCCGCAACCTCACAGTGTCCGGTGGGTTCGGAAACGAGAAGGCCAGCAACAGCGATCCGAAGGCCTTCACCTACGAATTCGCCGACAACACGTTCCCCAACATCCCGCTGATTCAACCGCGGCTGAATTCCGTTGAAGAATGGAAGATCACGAACCTCAACAACGACGAACACCCGATGCATATTCACGTGAACGACTTCCAAGTGATGGAAGTCGTTGATCCCGTCGCAGGGACGACGACAGGGGTTCAGCCCTGGGGGATCGACAATGTGAACGTGCCTGCTCCGGTGACTGACGAGAATGAGAATGCTCTCGAGCCTGCGTCAGTGACGTTGCGAACGAAGTTCACCGAGTACACCGGAACCTTTGTGATTCACTGCCACCGACTCAATCACGAGGACAACGGTTTGATGGCTACCGTCAACGTGATTCCCGAGGTATCGACGTATACCGTCGCGATACCTGGTTCGGCCGGCGTGCCCGCCAAGGTGCAGATATTCGATGCCAACGGCGACAAACTGATCACCGCTGTGACGCCCTTCCCGTCGTTCGAAGGCACCCCGAGTGTGGCGATGGCGGACGTGAACGGAGACATGGTGCTTGATCTGGTCGCTGGAACAGGGGCAGGCTCGGCTCCGGAAGTGGTGGCGTACAACGCAGTCGGCGGCGTGCCGTTCACCGACGAGTTGGCAAGATTTGCGCCCTTCGATGTGGGTTTCCGCGGTGGAGTGAACGTCGGTGGTGTCGACATCGACGGAAATGCACTGGCAGACAACATCATCGTTGCATCAGGCCCGGGGATGGAGTCGCAGGTCAAGATTTACTCCACCGACCTTCCGGCGGACAAGAGGTCCGCACCCGCAGAATTCGGTTCGTTCTCGCCGTACCCGGGATCGAGTAGCGGAGTCACGTTCGCAACCGGAATGGTCGACAGTCACTCCGGTCGAGCGAGCATCGTGACAGCACCCGGTGCGGGCGAGGAGCCGTTGATCAAGACGTTCCGCTACGACCTGTACGAACCGACGGCGGCTGCGCAGGGCGACTCCGATGAACACGCAGGTCATACGGATGGTCCGGTAACGACATCACAGTTCTTGGCCTTCGACCAGGGCTACCGCGACGGGGTGTCTCTGTCGACGGGTTGGGTGGCCGGCGCCGAGGGCGGCGCAAAGTCGATAGTGGCAGGCATGCTCGGAGGAGACGGATCAATCCGCGTCTTCTCGAGTGGATCCAGGCTCGACGGTGCACCCGAGATGTACCTCGAGAGTCCAGATCACCATTCGACGGACGTGGCATTTCGGGAGGTTGCAGCTTTCGACCCGTTCACCGATCCAGGGTCGGGTGTGGGAGTGGCCACGACGAGCACGACTACCGGCGCGGATCTCCTCGTCAGCGGCAGCAACGGAACGGGTGCCGAAGTTCGGAAATTCACTCTCGGTCGTGCCGATCCGTCTGCGACCACATTGACACCGACGCTTGTGGGAACGCTGCCGCCCTATCCCGTCGGCGGGGGAGTTCTGCCGCTCGGTGGTCGATGATCAGGTTTTGAGATTTTCTGAAAGTAGTTATATATCAACCGGTCTCGAGTTCGATGTTTCTTGAAACCTGTCCGTTATGTCTCTGGATCTCGAAAGTATGTTCGATTAGACTTTGAGTATGGACAGTCGGGAAGCGTGGCAGCTGGATGGCGAGGGCCTCAAGAGTGAGGTTCTGGATCTGGTGCGTGTCCGACACGAGTTGCAGTCGCGGATGGTGTTGTTGATCGTGGAAGTGTTTTCCCGTGAGGTTCTCGGGGGGAAGGGTTTTCGGGCGATCGCGCAGTGGTTGCATGGTTCGACGAATCTCGAGATCGGTGAGTGCAGTCTGCTGGTCGGGTTGGCGCGGTTGTTGATGCTCGAACCCGTTGTCGGCGATGCGTTTCACCGGGGTGACGTGGATGCGTTGAAAGCCCGTCAGGTGGCGTCGTTTTGTCAGCATCCACCGAAGAACATGACTCTGGCAGATGTGGACAAGGCTCGCGGGATTCTGCTTGGTCTGGCGTCGAAGAACATCGCGGATTGTGATGCGGTGCGGGCGGCGATTCGGCGGATCGAGAAGCAGTACGGCAAGCGTGAGGACGGTGTTCCGGTCGGCGAGGATTCGGAGCGTAACGAGTTCTACGCCTCGAAAGGCTTGTACGGGCGTGTGTCTGTGAAGGGTGATCTGGATGCGGTGAACGGGGCGCGGTTGATCACGTTGTTGTCGAGTTTGTCGGCTCCGACGCCGGAGAAGGACGGCGTGAAGGACACGCGTACTCCTGCGCTGCGACGGGCGGACGGGTTTTGCGAACTGCTGCGCCGGTACGAGCGGGCGGGGTTGGGTCCGATCGAGGGCGGGGTGAAACCGCACATCACGATCACTGCGTCGGCGAAAGACATGACGGATCTGCAGGCCTTGAAGGACTTGCTGCCGTCCACGGAGGAACTCGGGTTTGCGTGGACGGATTGGGTGGGTCCGATCAGTATCGACACTGCCCGGATGTTGGCGTGCGACTGCACCGTGACGCGGATTTTGTTGGATGAGAATGGTGTTCCGCTCGAGTGCGGTAAGGAAGCGAGAACGGCGACGGTTCCGCAGCGGCGGGCGTTGGCGGTTCGGGATGGTGGGTGTGCGTTTCCGGGGTGCGGGACGCCGTCGGGGTGGTGCGATGCTCATCATATTGTTCACTGGAACGATGGTGGCCCAACAGATCTCGACAATCTGATCTTGTTGTGCGGTCATCATCATCGGACGATGCACCACACGGAGTGGCGGGTGGAGATCGGACCGGATCGGAAGTCGGTGTTCTATCCGCCGATGTCGGTTGATCCGTATCAGCAGCCGATCGGCGGGAACAGCCCGCCGACGGCCGCCTGAACGGGCATAACTGGAAATGCCAGCGTATGCACCGGGGAAGAATCATGCCCCGGTACATGCGCTGGCATTTCGCGTTCTGGAGAGCTCAGGGCAGCGACCAGAACTGAGTAGTCACCAGATAGAAGACGACCACCCAGAACAAGGTCACCGCAGCGACGATCGCCACCCCTTGCGCGTTGGTTTTTGCGACAGGAATCCCTGGAGGTGGACGCAGCCAACGGTGCAGGAGCCGATTCACGTAGTACGGCATCGTGAAGAAACTCATGATGAAGCTCGACAACAGGTTGCCGATCAACAATCCGAGCCAGAGTGGCAGCTTCAGCGGTGACAGCGCCAAAGTTAGCAAGACGACAGTCGGGTAGAGACCGACCCAGACCGCGATCGAGGTTTTTGTCTCCGAAGGTGGAGGGGCCTCGTTTCCGTTCTCGTCGAAGGCAAACCAACTGCCGAACGAATTGTCCACGGTTCGCAGTTCGAAGTCGTGGAACTTGCGACCCTCGGCGAGAAGCTGTTGTCGCTCAGGGGAAGTCAGCCACGTGTCGAGATGGGCAGCATTGTCGAAGCGATACAGCAGGGTCCACTCATCCTGCACACCGTCGACTGGGCGAAACAGTTCGGTGCCGCGGAATCCGTCGAAAGCACTCTCCACCTCCCGAAGGCGATCCTGCCAGGCAAGGAACTCGTCGATACTGTCGTCACCTACTCGGTGCGTCACTACGACAGTCAGCAGTGGGTCCGGAGGCCTGATCCCGCCGCTCACTACCTGCTGCGTGGCCGGGCCGTCGAAGAACTGACGACCGCTGTCGAGGTAGTCCTGCCTCGTCGCGCTGTTGATCCACGCTTGAACATGAGCGATGGAGTCGAATCGGTACACGATCACCCAATCAGGTTGGGTGGGCGTCGGAGCCGCGATTTCTGCCCCGAGGAAGCCTGCATAATCTGCGGCCGCCCGGTTGAGATCTTTCTGCCAGACCTCGAATTCTTTCTCCAGTCCGGCACGCACTCGCTGGCCGATGATGACCGTAGCGGCGCTGTCCGCCGATGTGTTCGCGGTCATCGGTTCAGGCCTGAGTAGATGCGTTCCGGGGTGAGCGGTAGTGACCGGAATCGTGACCCGGTGGCATCCTGCAGTGCGTTCGCCAAAGCAGGGGCAACCGGATTGATGCAGCACTCCGCCATGCCCTTGGAGCGGAGTGGGCCGACGGAGTCTGATGACTCGACGAGGATCACCTCGGTGCGTGGGACATCTGCATAGGTCGGGATCCGGTAGTTACGTAGATTCGGGTTCGTCATCGCGCCGTTTGCGTCTACGTGGAAGTTCTCGGTGAGTGCGAAGCCGATGCCCTGGGCGACGCCACCTTCGATCTGTCCCCGCACCTGCGCCGGATTGATGATCACCCCAGCGTCGGTGGCTTGGACACTGTAGAGGATGCGGATCTCGCCGGTGATGCGATGGACGGCGATCCGGAAGCCATGAGTGTTGGACACCACGCTGCGCGGCGACCCGTACGCTTTCCGTGCTTCGGTGAATCGGATCCCGCGCGGGCGTGCAGCCTCGAGTAACTCTTGCAGTGTTAATCGAGTACTACCGCAGACGATCTTGTCGTCGTCCATCGAGCACAGGTCAATCGAGACGCCGGTGTGATGTGCGGCGAAGGCCAGTAGTCGATCGCGGAGCGCATTCGACGCGCGGAGTACCGCGTTCCCAGCGACAAACAGGCCGGCGCTGGCGAAAGCGCCTGTGTCGAAACCGGTTCGGTCGGTGTCCGACTGAATGATTCGTACACGTGACGGTGTTGTGCCCAGCTGATTTGCGGCGATCTGCACGTGGGCCGTAGAAGTTCCCTCACCGAATTCGACTGTGCCGATAGCAAGTTCGTATACACAGTCTTCGCCGAGGGTGAGCCAAGCCTCGGAAATGTGCTCGGTGGGTGGCGCGGTCTCATGTAGTGAACTGGCAGTACCGGTGCCGATCAGCCAATCGTCTCCGAGCGAGGGAACCGGTTGGCGCTTCAACGCTGCGTCGATCAAATCGATGCATTGCCCCAGTCCGTCTTCGGTGAAGATCACGTCGTCCGGGCCGCCTTCGAGTGCGACGAGTGAATCGCCAGGTCGGACGATATTGCGTCGACGCAGTTCGAGCGGATCCATGTTCAGCGCGATGGCCAATTCGGTCATGGCCGATTCCACGGCAAAGGCCGGTTGAGTCATCCCGTACCCACGCAAAGCGCCGCTCGGGACGTTATTGGTGTACACGGAATACGCATCGAACTTCTTGTTCGCACAGCGATAGAGCGAGACTGCCGCGCCGCCGGCAAAGAGTGTCTCTCCGCCGTGGTTTCCGTATGCACCGGTGTTCGAGACGTTGCGATAGTGGAACGCGGTGAGTGTCCCGTCCGACTTTGCTCCGAGCTTGATTGTGAGTTTCATCGGATGACGCGGTGACGCGGTGGTGAACTCTTCTTCTCGGGTGAATTCGAGGCAGACGGGACGACCGGTGTCCAGGGTGGCGAGCGCCACCAGATCTTCGCTGATCACTTCCTGTTTTCCTCCGAACCCGCCGCCCACGCGTTTGCAGAACACGCGCAGCTGATCCGGGCGGAGGTCGAAGAGATGGGCGAGTTTGACCTTGGCGATGGAGGGGGACTGCGAACTCGTGCGAACGTGAAGGCGTCCGTCTTCCATCCATGAAATCGAACCGTGCGTCTCGAGATGTGCGTGCTGCACTCGCGGGGAGAAGTAGGTGCCTTCGTGGATGACGTCGGCCTCGGCGAACCCGGCCTCGACGTCGCCCACGTGACCGTGAAGTTCGAGCAGGATGTTGTGCTCGGGATCTCGAACAAAGGGATCGTCGGATCCGTGCAGGGCTGGAGCGCCGTCGGCCATGGCCTCTTCCGGATCGAACACGGAAGGCAGGATCTCGTAAACGACCTTCACCTTCCGACGGCCTTCTTCCGCAGCGACGACCGAGTCGGCGAGGACGGCCACCACACGCTGACCCACGAACCGCACGACGTTGTCGAGGATGTACGTGTCGTCCGGATCAACAAGGTGGTCGGTATGAATTGCCGTTGTAAAGAGCTTGCGCGGCACGTCTTTCCAGGTGTACACGCGATGGACACCGGGGACGGCGAGCGCCTCGGTGGTGTCGATGGAGGTGATGCGTGCATGCGCGTGGGGCGAGTGCAGCACTTTCAGGTGCAGCATGCCGTCGATCGCGGTGTCCATAGTGTATTCGGCTCGGCCGGTCACGACGTCGGTGGCCGCCGGCGCCCCGACGCTGGTCCCGACCGCCCGTCCGGGGAGGGCAACTTCGACAGCGCCGACACCGTTGACCGCGTCTTCGATGGATCGGTAACCGGTGCAGCGGCACAGGTTTCCCTTGAGCGCTCGCGGCAAGTCTTCTTTCTGCGCGTCGGTGAGCGCCGCGGAGGTCATGATCATTCCGGCGGTGCAGAACCCACACTGAAAGCCGGGTGCATCCCGGAACTGTTGCTGAATCGGATGGAGATCTTCGGGCGTGCCGAGTCCCTCGATCGTGGTCACCGCGCGACCGTCGGCGCGAAAGGCGGGCGTGATGCAGCTGTGTATCGGCGCTCCGTCGAGCCACACTGTGCACGCCCCGCAGTCCCCGCCGTCGCAACCCTTCTTCACCCCGTGGTGTCCGAGGTGTCGAAGAAACGTCCGGAGACACTGTCCTGGGAACGGTTCCTCGTCGAACTTCCGGTCGTTCACCGTGTAGCTCATGACTGGCTCCCCGTGAGTTCGATTCGGAGCTCGTCGGCGTAGTGACGGGCGAGGTGCAGGCGGTGGTCGGGGGTTCCGTTGGGATCGTCGAACCAACTGTCGGCCGAAATGGAGTCGACAGCTCGTCGCAGAGAGTGCTCGTCCGGCATCGTGTCGAACGTCAGCCGGATCGGATGCGTAGTGCCGGCGGTGATGGTGAGGTGAAAGTCGTCGGCTCCCGGAGTCTGCGTCGCGATCATGAAGATCGTCGAACGGCCGAGGTGCGTGAGACTGAAGCGGCGGTGGGCGTGGCGTTTGGTGAGCGCGTGCACCGGGAACTCGATGCTCCGAAGAACTTCGCCCGGCTCCAGGACATTCTGGTGGTCACCGGTCACGAAGTCGCACGCGTCGACGGTCCTCACTGTTCCGGCGGTGGCCCACAGCGTGAAAGTAGCCTCGAGTGCAACTGCCAGCGTGATCATCGGTCCGGCGGGAAGCGACATACAGATGTTGCCGCCTACGGTGGCCGAATTCCACACCTTGAAAGACGAGAGGAAGTACTCGCAGCTGACACGAATAAGTGGACTCGCACGCCAATTGTCCGGCGGGACAAACGCATACAGTTCGGCAACGGTGCACGTAGCTCCGACACGGAAATGAGTCGCGCCGACCTCCAGTGGTGTCCAACCGAGCGCGGTGAGGTCGACCAGTCGACGTGTGTCGGGTTGTTCCGCTGAGAACAGCCACGTTCCTCCCGCGAGCCAGGCGTCGCCGGGACGCCACACGTCCCCTGGGCGATCCGGTGGTCGGCGTATCACGTCGGTAATGGTGGTGATGTCCATGCGCCTGCTCCCCTCGGGGGATGTGTCTTCTCGGAGTGGGACATTACCGAGGTGACGAGACACATTCACACTTTTAGTACATATCGGGCACGCGAAACATGAGCGATACGTACGTGACATCGACTGGTGGGGCGGTGCATGCGCTTGCCGATTCTGGGTACGACTGCTTGAGAGGCGCGATCAGCCTCTTGCTTTCGCGCTGTTGATTCGGACGCGGCTACGCACTCGGCGGCCGCGGAGATCATGCGGGGCGGGGCGCTGTGAAACCCTTCGAGGTAAGTCGGACCGACCCTTCTGATGAGACGCTTTTTCCGCTCTCGGCCGCCCAACGGGCAACCTGGTTCGCTCAGCAATTCGATCCCGAAGTCCCGATTCTGATAGCGCACTACGTGGAGTTGCGCGGCGAACTCGACGTCGAATTACTGGATCGCGAAACGCGGGCAGTTGCTTACGAGTTTCAATCTCCCATGCTCAAAGTGATCGAGGTCGATGGTCGGCCGATGCAGTACGTGGACGAGAAGGCCGAAATCTCGGTCGGTTTGGTCGACTTCCGCTGGACCGAGGATCCCTTCGAGGCTGCGCTCGAGTGGATGCGTCGAGATTGCCGGACGCGGCTCGACCTGGCAGTCGACGGAATCGTCGCGACCGCTGTGCTGCGCGTGGGTGACGCGCACTATCTGTGGTACAGCCGTATCCATCATGTCGCGCTTGACGGTTTCGGTGCCATGACCATGATGAACCGCATTGCGCATCGGTACTCGGCCTCGGCGGCGAGAAAAGATCTGCAGCCGAGTCGTGCCGCGACACTGCGCACGCTGTACGACATCGACGAGCGGTACAGACAGTCGGATCGATTCGCTGCCGATCGTGAGTACTGGGCAGGGCGCAATACAGTCGGTGCCGGATCCAGCTTGGCGGAGGCTTCTGGGCCCGCACACATCGAGAGCCGACTCGAAAGCACACTGATGTCGGACCGGAGCTGTGCCCTTCTCCACGAATCCGAGAACCACGCTGCAACGGTCATCGCTGCGCTCGCGTTGTACCTCTCGCGAATGACGGCGAAAGAGACTGTCCAGATTCATGTTCCGATGTCCGGACGGACTACGGCGGTGTTGCGGGACTCGGGCGGCATGATGGTGAACGTCGCGCCGCTGCTCATCAGCATCGCAGCCGTCGACACCGTCGGTGAACTCTTCGCCCAGGTCCAGCATGAGCTCATGGGTGCATTGCGGCACCAGCGCTGCAGCCTCGACGACATCCGTCGGGACGCAGGCGTGACGAGCGGTCTGGAAGGCGAAGACTCATATGCCGGACCCATGGTCAACGTCATGCTGTTTCGCCAGGAGGTGCAGTTGGGCGAGGTGGTTGGGGAGTATCACATCGTCACCTCCGGGCCGGTGGAAGACCTTCTGGTCAACGTGTATCCGAGCGGCGACAGGCTGCGTGTCGACTTCCGGGCAAACCCGATCCGATACGAGGAGGCGGGTTTACGCGAGCACCACCGGAATTTTGTCGGCTTACTGGAAGAGTTGATCGCGTCTGATTCCGGTGCCGAACTCGCAGACATTCACGGCCCGACGGCACGGGAGGGCGAGCGACGACAACGCGAAGTGCGGCACCTCGAATATTGGAGACATGAGCTCACCGGGGCGCCCGAACTGTTGCAACTTCCCTTCGATCGACCCAGGCCTGCAACGCAATCGCTGGACAGTGCACAGGTTGAGGTCGTGATCGCCGCAGACACCCACGCGCGGATTACAGAAATGGCAAGTGATCTCGGGACGGACACACGCGCGGTCCTACATACGGGCTTCGCGCTAGTGGTGAGCCGATTGTCCGGGGCTTCGGACGTGGTAATCGGTACGCCGACGGGATCCGACGCGAACATCGTTGCCATCCGGAGTCGCATCGATCTGGAGACGCCGTTCACGGCGCTCGTGGGCAGTGTCGTCGAGGTCCGAAGTACTGCGCTGCCGCACAGTGGGATACGGCTCGAGCAGGTGGCGCAGTCGCTCGAGGTGGAGGATGTACCTGCGTATGCGCCGGTGATACAGGTGACGTTCGAGTCCGTCGCCAGCGCTGACGAGCACCCTCCCGACCTCGGCCGCTTCGATCTCGGAGTGTCTGCAGTCGAACTGTTCGACGAGGTGGGTACGCCGTCCGGAATCACGGTGACGCTCGCGTTTGCCACCGACCTGTTCGACGCCGAGACAGTACGTGGCCTCGGTTTGCGGTTCGCGCGCGTCCTGGAATCCGTCACCACAGATCCGGCAATGATGGTCGGCGACATCGACATCTTGTCCGACGACGAGCGATCCGCGATGCAGCCTGTCCGCAGTGACCCTCGCGCTTCGCACCGCACCCTGGCCGACCTGTTCGACGGTGCGGCGCGCACACACCCCGACGGCGTGGCCCTGTCGTATCTCGATGGCGAGTTGACGTATCGAGAACTCGACGAGCGTTCGTCGAAGTTGGCCCGAGTCTTGATCGACCGCGGCATCGGTCCGGAAAACAGTGTGGCGCTGGGTTTGACGCGTTCGATCGAATCGGTTGTCGCGATGTTGGCGGTGACCAAAGCCGGCGCGGCATTCGTGCCGGTGGATCCGACCTATCCGGGTGAACGTGTTCGCTTCATGCTGACCGATTCCGGCGCCGTACTGGGGCTCACGGTCGTTTCCGAACTTCATCGCTTGCCGGATTCGATTTCCTGGCTAGCGATTGACGACGCTGCGTTCGGTGGCCGACTTACGCGGTTGTCCGTCCGCTCCATCTCCGATGTCGATCGGGTGCACCCGATCCGCCCCGACAATCCCGCATACGTGATCTACACTTCGGGTTCCACCGGACTCCCCAAGGGGGTGACGGTCTCGCATCGTGGACTGGAAGCGCTTGCTGCCGAACAGCGTTCGCGGTTCGGTGCGACCCAGGATGCGCGAACATTGCACTTCTCGACCCCGAGTTTCGACGCCTCGATTTTCGAATACCTGCTGGCTTTCGGTGCCGGAGCGACCATGGTGATTGCACCGAGCACGATCTACGGCGGTGACGAGCTGTCTCGCTTCCTCGAATCCCAGCGTGTCACGCATGGTTTTGTCACTACTGCGGCGCTCGGAACAGTTTCGCCCGAGGGCCTTTCGGACTTCGGCGACGTGGTGGTCGGTGGTGAGGCCTGTCCGCCGGATCTTGTGCAGCGGTGGGCTCCCGGCCGACGGCTGTGCAATGCCTACGGGCCGACCGAGACCACCGTCATGTCGAACATCGGCGAGCCGATGGTGTCGTCGGAGAACATCACAGTGGGCGGTCCGCTCCGCGGTTTCGAGGAGATCGTGCTCGATCAGCGATTGCACCCCGTCCCCGACGGTGTTGTGGGCGAGCTGTACATCTCGGGAGACGCGCTCGCACGTGGATATCACCGGAAGTATGCGTTGACCGCAGGACGATTCGTGGCCGACCCGTTCGGTCTCCCGGGCCGGCGGATGTATCGAACGGGGGACTTGGTGCGGCGGCGCCGTGGCCGTGCACTCGAGTACGTCGGTCGCAGCGATTTCCAGGTGAAAGTTCGCGGATTCCGTATCGAGCTCGGGGAAATCGACAGCGTCGTGCAGTCGTGTCCGCAGGTCGAGAATGCAGTTACCGTGGCGCGTGCGGCTCCCTCCGGTACAACGATGATTACCACGTACGTCGTGCCTGCCGGCGGCAGTGCGCTCTCGACTGCCGATCTGACGCAGTACGCCGCGAGCCGTGTGCCGTCGTACATGGTTCCTGCGGCCTTTGTTCTTCTCGACGAGTTGCCGGTAACTCCATCGGGAAAGGTCGATCGCGCTGCCTTACCGGCACCTCGGTTCGATGCTCGGTCGGACAACTTTCGACCGCCCGAGGGCGCCGAAGAACTACTGCTGGCCGAGATTTTTGCCGACGTTCTAGGTGCCGAGGCGGTGGGTGCGGGTGACGACTTCTTCGAGCTGGGTGGGAACTCACTGATCGCCACAAAGCTGATCGCACGAGTCAACGCAGCTGAAGCAATCGATTTCGGGGTGCGGACTTTGTTCGAAGCACCGACGATCGAATCACTGGCTCTCCACGTGCGTGACGCGAAGTCCTCCGGCGTTGATCCCTCGCATTCGAAGCGTCCAATCCTGCAGGCACATTCGTACAGGGACGAGATTCCGGTGTCTCTGGCGCAACAACGCCTGTGGTTTGTCAATCAGTTCGACACTTCGTCCCCGGCCTACAACATCGCGATGGTGGTCCGACTGTCAGGGGCGTTGGATGTGGCTGCGCTGAAACTCGCGATGGGAGATGTTGTCGATCGACATGAATCGCTTCGCACCGTCTACCCATCGTCGGTCGACGGTCCACATCAGGTGGTGGTTCCTTCGGAACGTGTGACGTCGAAGATGGCGTGGGAAGTATCCGTTGACGAGGAAGCCTTGGACAGGCGCATCGCCGATCTCGCTCGCGAGGGGTTCGACGTGAGCGCGAACGTGCCCGTGCGCGGCTCCCTTTTTCGAATCACTCCGGACGTTCATGTCCTCGCGTTGGTGGTTCACCATATTTCGGCGGATGGAGCATCTCTCGAGCCGATGGCCCGCGACCTGACCCGCGCCTACGCGGCGCGGGCTGCCGGTCGGGCACCGGACTGGCCGCCTTTGCCTGTGCAGTACGCCGACTACAGCCAATGGCAGATCGAACTGCTCGGCAGTGACGCCGATCCGGACACGCTCCAGGCGAAGCAGTTGGACTACTGGACGTCCACCCTGTCCGGTCTACCTGACGTGATCGACCTTCCGCTGGATCGACCGAGGCCGGCGGAACGATCCATGCGCGGTGAATCGGTCCTATTCTCGGTGCCCGCAGACGTGCACAGTGACCTCCTCGAACTCGCTCGGAATCACAACGCGACACCGTTCATGGTGATGCACGCAGTGCTGGCGGTTCTGTTGGCACGGCTGAGCGCCTCGCCGGACATAACGATCGGCACTCCGGTGGGAGGGCGCGCCGAGCAAGTCCTCGACGATCTGGTCGGGATGTTCGTCAACACGGTCGTCCTGCGAACCGCCGTTGATTCCGCCGCGACTTTCGAGGAAATCCTTTCACGAACTCGCGAAGTTGATCTGGCAGCGTTCGGGCAAACCGAGGTGCCGTTCGAGCGAGTCGTCGATGCAGTTGCTCCGGAGCGTTCACCATCTCATTCACCGCTCTTCCAGGTTCTGTTGGAATTTCAGAACACCGCAGATCCTCACCTCGAACTACCAGGACTCGGTGTCGATGTTGTTTCAGTCGACATCGGTGTCGCCAAATTCGACTTGCAATTGTCGCTCTCCGAAAAGCGTGGCAAGGACGGAATCCCGGTGGGTTTCGACGCCGCCTTCACCTACGCCTCCGATATCTTCGAGCGCACCACAGTCACCGAGTTCGGGGAGCGCTTCGTCCGCCTACTGCGGTCGGTCGTATCGGATCCAACTGCCCCAGTGGGTGATACGGAGATTCTGGGTGCGCCCGAGCGTGGGTTGGTGGTGGGTGGTTGGGATGGTGTGGGGGTTGCGGTGGGGGGTTTGACGTTGGTGGATGTGTTGGATGGGCGGTTTGCTGGTGTGGGTGGTGGGGGGTTGGTGTGTGGTGGGGTGGTGTTGTCGTGGGGTGAGTTTGATGTTCGGGTGAATCGTTTTGCGCGGTTGTTGATTTCGTTGGGGGTGGGTCCGGAGTCGCGGGTGTGTGTGGTGTTGTCGCGGTCGGTGGAGTTGTTGGTGGCGGTGTTTGCGGTGGTGCGGGCTGGTGGGGTGTTTGTTCCGGTGGATGTGGGTGCGCCGGTGGAGCGGGTGGGGTTTGTGGTGGGGGTGGTGGATCCGGTGGTGGTGTTGTCGCGGGTTGGTGATGGTGGGTGTTTGCCGGTGGGGGTGGGGTTTGTTGATGTGGGTTGTGTTGATGTTTCGGGGTTTTCGGGTGATCCGGTGGGGGTGGGTGATCGGTTGGGGGTGTTGTTGCCTGAGCATGCGGTGTATGTGATGTTCACGTCGGGGTCGACGGGTCGTCCGAAGGGGGTGGTGGTTTCGCATGCGGGGGTGGTGAATCGGTTGTTGTGGATGCAGGGGGAGTTTCCGTTGGGTGTGGGGGATGTGGTGTTGCAGAAGACGCCGGTGTCGTTCGATGTGTCGGTGTGGGAGTTGTTTTGGCCGTTGATGGTGGGTGCGCGGTTGGTGGTGGCGGATCCGGGTGGGCATCGTGATCCGGTGTATTTGGTGGGTGTGATCGAGCGGTGGGGGGTGTCGGTGGTGCATTTTGTGCCGTCGATGTTGGAGGTGTTCGTGGGGGAGCCTTCGGTGGTGGTGGGGTGTTCGAGTGTGCGTCGGGTGTTTGTGTCGGGTGAGGGGTTGTCGTCGGTGTTGGCGGGGCGGTTTGCGGGGGTGTGTGGTGCGGAGTTGGTGAATTTGTACGGGCCGACGGAGGCGTCGGTGGATGTGACGTTTCATGTGGTGGATGGTGTTGTGGGGGTGGGTGTTCCGATTGGTCGGCCGGTGTGGAATACGCGGGTGTTGGTGTTGGATTCGCGGTTGCGGCCGGTTCCGGTGGGTGTGGTGGGGGAGTTGTATGTGGGTGGGGTGCAGGTGGCTCGGGGGTATGAGGGTCGTGTGGATTTGACGGTGGGTCGGTTTGTGGCGGATCCGGTGTCGGGGGTGGTGGGTGCTCGGGTGTATCGGACGGGGGATGTGGTGCGGTGGGGGTGTGGTGGGGTGTTGGAGTTTGTGGGGCGCACGGATTTTCAGGTGAAGGTGCGGGGGCAGCGGGTGGAGTTGGGTGAGGTGGAGGCGGTGTTGGCTGCTCAGGTGGGGGTGGCTGGTGCGGTGGTGGTGTTGCGGTCGGGTGTGGGTGGGGATTTTTTGGTGGGGTTTGTGGTGGGTGAGGTGGGTGTGGTGGTCGATGAGGTGGTGGTGTTGGAGGGGGTGCGGAGGTCTCTTCCGGGGTTCATGGTGCCGTCGGTGGTGGTGGTGTTGGGGGAGTTTCCGGTGACGGTGCATGGGAAGTTGGACCGTAAAGCCCTCCCGGACGTCAACTTCGAACCTCGATCGCTGCAGTATGTTGCGCCGCGAACGCCGGTCGAGGAGACGGTTGCCGCAATCTTCGATGATCTGTTGGGAACGTCGACGGTGGGCGTGTACGACGACTTCTTTGCCCTTGGTGGGAACTCTCTGAGTGCAGTCAGGTTGGTTGCGCGAGTGAATTCTGTTCTCGGCGAACGGATCGACATCCGCGACGTCTTCGATGCTTCTACCGTTGCAGCGCTGGCCGAGTTGGCGCAGTGTCGCGGAGGAGAGGGGGCCAAGCCGGCGTTGAGGCCGCGGGGTACGACGACGGATATCCCACTTTCGCCGGCGCAGGAGCGAATGTGGTTTGCGAATCAGTTCGACCCCGAGTCCGCCGCCTACAACGTCGCGTGCGCGTTGAGGCTCGACGGCACAGTGAATCTGAGTGCACTTCGCGCGGCATTTGTCGACGTCGTCGAGCGGCACGAGTCCTTGCGCACTGTTTTTCCTCTCAATGATGACGGCCCGCGTCAAGTGATCATGTCTACCTCACAGGTGGTATCGGATCTTGCACCGATACTTGTGCGGGGAGAGGAAGAGCTGCGCGAGCGTTGCCGGCAGATCGTTTCGGATGGTTTCGACGTCATGCAGCAGGTCCCGATGCGCGCCACCTTGTTGCGGCGAGACGACCAGGTCCACTCGCATGTCCTGGTGATCGTGATTCACCACATCGCCGCCGACGGATTCTCCACGGTACCGCTGGCCCGAGATCTCATGAGCGCATACACCTCCCGTGTGAGCGGTGAGGCTCCTCGGTGGGCGCCGCTCGAGATCCAGTACGCCGACTATGCGTTGTGGCAACGTGGTTGGTTGGGTTCGGAATCCGACTCTCGGTCTTTGATCTCGAAACAGCTCGCCTATTGGGTCGAGAATCTTGCGGGTGCACCGGAAGTTCTCGACATTGCGACCGATCGACCGCGCGGTGATGTGCGTTCGCTTCGACGCGGACGGATTCGGTTCGCGTTCAGTCCGGAGGTTCATGCCGGTGTGGTTGCCCTGTCGCGCAAACATAACGCCACCGTCTTCATGGTTGTGCATGCAGCCTTGGCAGTGCTGCTGGCGAGGCTCAGCGATGAGGAGGACGTAGCCGTCGGAACTCCCATCGCCGGGCGTGGGGAGCGCGAACTCGACGACCTGGTGGGTATGTTCGTCAACACGTTGGTCTTGCGCACTGCAGTGGACCGCGGCGCGACTTTCGGGGAGTTCCTCGACCAGGTCCGAAACGTAGATCTGAGCGCCTTCACTCATGCCGACGTGCCGTTCGAACGAGTCGTCGAGATAGTGAATCCTTCACGTTCGACGGCATACTCGCCCCTGTTTCAAGTCATGTTGGAGTTCCAAGACATCGAGCGACCGACACTGGAACTTCCCGACCTGCAGGTGACCGACGTGGGTGTCGAGATCGACACCATCACCTTCGATCTGCAGTTGACGGTGGCGCAGAACACTGGCACCGCCGGTGAATCGTATGGTATTCGTGCTGAATTCGGATATGCCGCAGATATTTTCGACGAGGAAACAGTAGGGGGCTTCGTCGACCGCCTGCAACGGATTCTCGAGTACGTCACCACGGATCCGCAATCGCGGATCGGAGATGTCGATATCCTCGACGCCCGTGAGTCAGCCGAACTGGTACCCGTGCGAGGTGTGATCTCCACCGCTGTTCAGACCCTTCCCGATTTGCTCACGACAGCAACAGATATGGCGACCACCCAGGATCTCGGCGCCGTCGCGCTGGTGTTCGAGGAACGTGAAGTGACCTATCTCGAACTAGACGCACAGTCGAATCGATTGGCCCGCATGCTGATCGAATCCGGAGTGGGTCCCGAAACGGTGGTGGCGATGTGTCTCCCACGCTCCGTCGAGTCCGTTCTGGCGGTGTGGTCCATTGCCAAGACAGGTGCGGCATTCCTTCCCGTGGACCCGGGACTTCCTGCTGCACGTATCGAGTACATGCTGGGCGACTCCGGTGCAGCGTGGGGGATAACGACCCGAGCTCACCACGCAGCATTGTCCGGCCTCGTGCCGTGGCTGGTCCTCGACGATGCTGGTTTCGAGGAACGGCTGTGGGCGTACTCGCCATCGAAAGTCACCGACGAGGATCGGAAGGCACGGATTCGAATCGACAATCCGGCCTATCTGATCTACACCTCGGGATCAACGGGAACACCCAAGGGTGTGACGGTCACTCATCGCGGGTTGAGCAACTTTGCTCTCCAGGAGCGCGAGACATTCGCCGCCACGACCCGATCCAGAACTCTGCACTTCGCTTCGCCGAGTTTCGACGCTTCGGTTCTCGAACTCATGTTGGCCGTTGGTGCGGGATCCACGATGGTGATCGTGCCACCGACCGTCTACGGCGGGTCGGAGCTGGCGGCGTTACTGGAGCGCGAGCGCGTCACCCATTGTTTTGTGACTCCGGCGGCTTTGGCGTCCGTCGCCCCAGACGGACTCACCACTGTCGGTTGTGTCGTGACAGGTGGGGAGGCCTGCCCGCCGGAATTGGTGGCCCGCTGGGCGCCGGGCAGAAAGATGTTCAACGCCTACGGTCCTACCGAGGCAACTGTGGTGTCGAGCATCAGTGCGGCACTGGCTCCGAACGACCCGGTCACCATCGGCGCACCTACTCGCGGATTCAGCGAGGTAGTGCTGGACTCGCGTCTGAGAGCGGTACCGGTAGGTGTCGCGGGAGAGTTGTATCTTGCCGGGCCGGCTCTCGCTCGCGGCTATCACCGGCGATCCCCGTTGACCGCCACGCAGTTTGTCGCAGATCCCTTCGGTGCGCCGGGAACGCGGATCTATCGCACGGGCGATCGCGTGCGGTGGACGCCCGACCGACGGCTGGAGTATCTCGGGCGCACCGATGCCCAAGTGAAGGTCCGTGGGTTCCGCATCGAACTCGGGGAAGTCGAGGTGGCACTGCAGACGCACCCGCGCGTGGCCCAGGCGGTGACGGGCGTCTGGAACGGCGACGGCAGGGATCGGTTGAACGGCAGGGATCGGTTGATCGGATACGTGGTTCCCGATCGCGGAGCGAGTGTCGATCCGCGAGACGTCCTCGCGCATGCAGGCAAGCGTCTGCCGTCGTACATGGTGCCTGCGGCGGTGGTGGTGCTCGACGCACTTCCGCTGACGGTTCACGGAAAACTGGACCGCGCAGCGCTTCCGGCACCCGATTTCTCGTCCACGGCCACACCCGACCGGACACCGCGAACGGAAACCGAGAATCTTCTTGCCGCTCTGTTCGCGCAGGTTCTCGGCCTGGGCACCGTAGGAGTGCACGATTCGTTCTTCGAGCTCGGTGGAGACAGCATCATGTCCATCCAATTGGTGGCCCGCGCTCGCGATGCTGGTGTGATCATCTCGCCCCGAGACGTATTCGACCACAAATCTGTTGCCGCGCTTGCCGAGTCGGCGCACGTGGAGCAGGACGGTCCTGATGTGCTCGCGGAGCTACCGGGGTCCGCTGTCGGAACTGTTCCACTGAGCCCGGTGGCGCAGTGGATGCTCGACCGTAGCAGTGGCGGGCTGCGTGGCGGTGAATTGAAACGGTTCTCCCAGGCGCTCTTGCTGACAGCTCCCGCTGATCTCACCCAGGACCTCCTTGTCCGTGGTGTCCAGGAGTTGCTGGACCGCCACGGAATGCTGCGAGCACGCTTGGACGAGAGCGACCGGGTCATGGAAGTCCTACCACCCGGCTCGATCTCGGCCGAAGGACTGATCCATCGAGTAGCTGTCGGTTCGGTGGACGACGAACGTTTCAGGGCCTTGGCGTCGGGAGAGCTCGAGGCCGCTGCCGACAGCTTGGATGCCGCCGCGGCCGACATGGTGCGCGTGATCTGGTTCGACCTGGTCGACAAACCCGACTTGTCGAACCAGCGGGGCCGACTACTCGTGGTGATTCATCACCTGGTTGTCGACGGCGTCTCGTGGCGCATTCTGGTCACCGACCTGGCGACGGTGACAGCACAACTCCGGGCCGGTGTCACGCCCGAACTGCCACAGATCGGAACGTCGTTCCGGCGGTGGGCGCACGGGCTTGTCGAGCACGTGGGCGATCGGAGCGTCGAACGGGACATGTGGAAAACGATCCTTGACGGCGATGACCCGCTGATCGGTTCGCGCCCACTCGATCCCACGATCGACGTCCACGGCACGGTCGACACCGTCACAGTGGACATCGCGCCTCCGGTGACCAGGAACCTACTCACCACGGTTCCTGCGGCATTTCACGCCGGCGTGAACGACGGACTCCTCACTGCTGTTGCGTTGGCCTCGATCGAGTGGCGACGACGCCGCGGTATGGATACCGCTGCCGCCCTGATCACGCTCGAAGGACACGGCCGCGAGGAAGGAGCGGTTCCTGGCGCAGACCTCGCGCGCACCGTTGGTTGGTTCACCACGCTCTACCCGGTGCGCGTGGACCTCGGCGGAATCGACGTCGACGACGCACTGGCAGGTGGCGCCGACGCCGGACGGGCTCTCAAAGCCGTCAAGGAATACGTGCGTGCGATCCCCGATCATGGAATCGGATTCGGGATGTTGCGCTACCTGTCGGGCGAGAGCGAACCACTCGGCCGATTCCGTTCTCCTCAGATCAGTTTCAACTATCTGGGCCGGATCAGCTCCTCTGACGGAACACAGGACTGGCTGCCGGTGGAGGGCAATCGAAAGCTCGGCGGAACCCAGAATCGGTCCATGCCTGTGGCGTCCGTGATCGACATCAACGCGGCGGTTGAGGACCATGTCGACGGGCCCTGCCTGACAGCATCTTTCACCTTTCCCCGCGGAGTGCTCGACAGGTCTGACATCGCGGAGTTCGCGGAACTGTGGCGTCGTGCGCTCGACGGACTCACCGCGCACGCGTCGCGACCTGATGCGGGCGGTCTGACGCCGTCGGACATTCCCCTGGTCTCCGTGGACCAACAACAGATCGAACGCTGGGAGAACGACTTCCCCGGATTGCGTGATGTCTGGTCGGTGTCGCCCCTTCAGGCCGGGCTGATGTTCCATGCCTCACTGGCGGCTACGTCGACGGACGTCTACACAGCGCAGTTGTGCGTCGAGCTGGAAGGAGCGGTTGATTCCGAGCGTTTGCGCGGCGCTGCTGCCGGACTACTGGCAAACCACCCGAATCTGTGTGCAGCGTTCGTCTACGACGCACACGGCCTACCGGTGCAGTTGATTCTCGACGATGCAGTGATTCCCTGGACCGAGGTCGACCTGAGTGATTGCGGATCGGCAACCGAAGCAGAGCTGGAGCGCCGCCTCGACGAGGATCGCAGTGCACCCTTCGACCTCGCCTCGCCGCCGCTGCTTCGGCTGACGCTGCTGCGAACCTCGCCGACGAGGTGTGTGTTGGTGGTGACTAACCATCACATCGTTCTCGACGGTTGGTCGATGCCGTTGCTGGTACGCGAGCTGCTGATGAGATACGCGGACGACAGTCTCCCGGTCGAGAGCGTCCCAGCCGATCAGCCCCAGACTCCGTCGTACCGCACCTATCTGGAATGGTTGGCGCACCGCGACATCGAGACCTCGCTCGCGGTCTGGGAGGACGCCATGGAAGGCGTCGACGAGCCGACGTTGTTGGCGGCTTCGGCGCCGACCGCCGATCAGGTGGTACCCGAAGAGGTCGCCGTCGATCTGCCCGATTCGGTGCTCGACGGACTCGGTGCGCTCGTCCAGCGGAGCGGGATCACGATGAACACGGTGATCCAAGCGGCGTGGGGTGTCCTGTTGTCTCGAATGCTTTCCCGCGAAGACGTAGTCTTCGGCGTCACAGTCTCAGGCCGCTCACCTGAATTGCCTGGTGTGGAAAACATGATGGGGCTGCTGATCAACACATTGCCTGTCCGCGTGCAGCTGGATCCGGACGAGACGTGTGCACAGCTGCTCGCGCGACTACAAGGCGAGCAGACAGATCTGCTCGATCATCACTATGTCGGACTCGGCGCGATTCAATCTGCCGTAGGGACAGGCAATTTGTTCGACACACTGTCGGTCTTCGAGTCGTATCCGATCGATACCTCGGGGATGGACGGGAACACCGACATAGCCGGTATGCGCATCACCGCTGTGAATGCCCGCGACGCCACGCATTACCCGCTCACCGTGCTGTCGGTCGCGGAACCGACGCTGCAGGTGAGCCTGCGGTATCAGCCGGCGGCATTCGACCGCGCCGCGGTCGGCACCATTGCACAGCGAATGTCGCGAATTCTTGCCGCCTTTGCAGCGAACGCGGATACACCGGTCGGTGAGGTCGACGTGTTGGTCGCCGGTGAGCGTGGGTTGGTGGTGGGTGGTTGGGATGGTGTGGGGGTTGCGGTGGGGGGTTTGACGTTGGTGGATGTGTTGGATGGGCGGTTTGCTGGTGTGGGTGGTGGGGGGTTGGTGTGTGGTGGGGTGGTGTTGTCGTGGGGTGAGTTTGATGTTCGGGTGAATCGTTTTGCGCGGTTGTTGATTTCGTTGGGGGTGGGTCCGGAGTCGCGGGTGTGTGTGGTGTTGTCGCGGTCGGTGGAGTTGTTGGTGGCGGTGTTTGCGGTGGTGCGGGCTGGTGGGGTGTTTGTTCCGGTGGATGTGGGTGCGCCGGTGGAGCGGGTGGGGTTTGTGGTGGGGGTGGTGGATCCGGTTGTGGTGTTGTCGCGGGTTGGTGATGGTGGGTGTTTGCCGGTGGGGGTGGGGTTTGTTGATGTGGGTTGTGTTGATGTTTCGGGGTTTTCGGGTGATCCGGTGGGGGTGGGTGATCGGTTGGGGGTGTTGTTGCCTGAGCATGCGGTGTATGTGATGTTCACGTCGGGGTCGACGGGTCGTCCGAAGGGGGTGGTGGTTTCGCATGCGGGGGTGGTGAATCGGTTGTTGTGGATGCAGGGGGAGTTTCCGTTGGGTGTGGGGGATGTGGTGTTGCAGAAGACGCCGGTGTCGTTCGATGTGTCGGTGTGGGAGTTGTTTTGGCCGTTGATGGTGGGTGCGCGGTTGGTGGTGGCGGATCCGGGTGGGCATCGTGATCCGGTGTATTTGGTGGGTGTGATCGAGCGGTGGGGGGTGTCGGTGGTGCATTTTGTGCCGTCGATGTTGGAGGTGTTCGTGGGGGAGCCTTCGGTGGTGGTGGGGTGTTCGAGTGTGCGTCGGGTGTTTGTGTCGGGTGAGGGGTTGTCGTCGGTGTTGGCGGGGCGGTTTGCGGGGGTGTGTGGTGCGGAGTTGGTGAATTTGTACGGGCCGACGGAGGCGTCGGTGGATGTGACGTTTCATGTGGTGGATGGTGTTGTGGGGGTGGGTGTTCCGATTGGTCGGCCGGTGTGGAATACGCGGGTGTTGGTGTTGGATTCGCGGTTGCGGCCGGTTCCGGTGGGTGTGGTGGGGGAGTTGTATGTGGGTGGGGTGCAGGTGGCTCGGGGGTATGAGGGTCGTGTGGATTTGACGGTGGGTCGGTTTGTGGCGGATCCGGTGTCGGGGGTGGTGGGTGCTCGGGTGTATCGGACGGGGGATGTGGTGCGGTGGGGGTGTGGTGGGGTGTTGGAGTTTGTGGGGCGCACGGATTTTCAGGTGAAGGTGCGGGGGCAGCGGGTGGAGTTGGGTGAGGTGGAGGCGGTGTTGGCTGCTCAGGTGGGGGTGGCTGGTGCGGTGGTGGTGTTGCGGTCGGGTGTGGGTGGGGATTTTTTGGTGGGGTTTGTGGTGGGTGAGGTGGGTGTGGTGGTCGATGAGGTGGTGGTGTTGGAGGGGGTGCGGAGGTCTCTTCCGGGGTTCATGGTGCCGTCGGTGGTGGTGGTGTTGGGGGAGTTTCCGGTGACGGTGCATGGGAAGTTGGATCGTAAAGCCCTCCCGGACACTACTTTTACAGCCGCGGACTATCGGACGCCGAGCACACGAGCCGAAGTTATGGTCACTCGAGCCATCGCCGAGGTGCTCGATCTCGACCAGGTGGGCGCCGACGACAATTTCTTCGAACTGGGTGGAGACTCGCTCAGCGCCACTCGCGTCGCAGCGCGCATCAGATCCGAATCGAGCACGAATGTCGGTGTGAAGGCCTTGTTCGACACTCCCGTGGTCGCTGATCTGGCGGCATCGATCGATCAGCTACAAGCTGTGCTGCGAGGTTCGGGGCCGGAAGGTTCGGGGCGGGAAGGTTCGAGGATTTCAGAAATCGCGGGTAAGACCCGGCCAGAACACATTCCGCTATCGCTCTCACAGGCGCGCATGTGGTTCGTCAACCAGTTCGACACCTCGTCTCCGCTCTACAACATCCCCGTCGCACTACAACTGGACGGCTTCCTGGATTCGGGTGCGCTCCAAGCCGCACTGGGTGATGTGGTGGAACGGCACGAAACCCTTCGAACGATCTTCCCGACGTCCGCGAACGGGCCCCACCAGGTGATCGCCGAACCAGCGCTCGCTGCTCCTCGAATCCACCCCGTGCCGATTCCCGGCGAGCGGCTTTTTACGGACTTGCACGCGTTCTTCGACGTCGGATTCGATGTGGCCGAAGAGTTCCCGCTGCACGTGAGGTTACTCCGAATCGGGCCGGAGCAGCATGTTCTTGCGATCGTCGTCCACCACATCGCCGCGGACGGTTTCTCGATGGCGCCACTGGCACGTGACCTGATGCGCGCCTATACATCCCGTGCTCAGGAGCAGAATCCGGACTGGGAGCCACTGCCCATCCAGTATGCCGACTACAGCCTGTGGCAGCGGGAGATCCTCGACGCAGAAGTTGGTCCGGGAACGTCGACGTCGGATGAATTCGATTACTGGACAGCGAAGCTGTCGGATATTCCAGAAGTCTTGCCGCTCCCTCTCGATCGACCACGAACGCCGAAACGGTCTACCGAGGGCGCGGTGGTTTCGATGGACTTCTCACCCGAGATCCATCGAGTTTTGACCGACCTCGCACACCAGAATGGTGCGTCCATGTTCATGGCGATGCATGCGGCGCTCGCGGTGTTGCTGGCACGGCTTTCGGCGTCGGACGACGTAGTGATCGGCACTCCGGTCGCAGGGCGCGGTGCTTCGGTGTTCGACGATGTGGTCGGGATGTTCGTCAACACGCTCGTGCTTCGCACACCCGTCGAATCCGGAGCAACCTTTGCCGAGGTGTTGGCTGCGGTGCGGTCAACGGATCTCGGTGCACTCGACCATGCAGACATTGCCTTCGAGAGGTTGGTGGATGACCTCTCGCCCGACCGTTCCACCGCGCATTCACCCCTCTTTCAAGTACTCCTCGAATTCCAGACCGATACGGGACTGCGCTTCGAATTGCCGGAACTGACGGCTCGCTCGCTCGACATCGATCTCGCGGTTGCAAAATTCGATCTACAACTGAGTGTGATGGAACACGTCGACGAGCACGGTGGGCCGGCCGGTATCAGCGCCGGTTTCCGTTATGCAACAGATATTTTCGATCGAGTATCGGTGACGCGCATCGCGGAGCGCTTCGAGAGAGTGATCGGCGCCGTGATCGAGGATCCGTCGGCAGTCGTCGGCGACATCGACATACTTCTGGCCGGCGAATACAGCGAGATGCTGGTTGCGCCATCGGCCTCGGCCTCGGTCTCGGGCGTCGGAACACGCGAGGATTCGCTGTCGGATCTCTTCGATCGTGCGGTGCTGACGTCCGGTGATGCCGTGGCGGTGCGCTGCGACGGATTGTCCGTCACCTACCGCGAACTCGACGAGCGAGCAAACCGCCTCGCTCGACTGTTGGTGGCTCAGGGTGTGATGCCGGAAACCCTGGTGGCAGTCGCGATGACCCGCTCGATCGACCTGGTGGTGGCATTGCTGGCGGTGGTGAAGGCGGGTGGCGGATACCTACCGGTGGACCTGACTTCTCCGGTCGACCGGGTGGACTTCGTGCTGCGTGACTCCGCGCCGAAGTGTGTGCTGACCACTGGGGCCGACGGCGCCGACATACGAGACAGTGACGCAATCGCAGACAACGAGATTCCAGTGATTGCCGTGGACGACCCGGCGATTCTCCAAGCGCTGCTTAGGAGTTCTCCGTTTCCGGTGACCGACCAAGACCGCCTGCTACCGCTCCGACCCGATTCGGTGGCCTACGTGATTTACACCTCGGGGTCTACTGGGCGTCCGAAGGGGGTGCAGGTTTCCCACCGCAGCGTCGTGACGTTGCTGGCAAACACCCGAGCGCTCTTCGGCTTCGACAGCGGCGATGTGTGGACGATGTTCCATTCCGAGGCATTCGACTTCTCGGTCTGGGAAATGTGGGGCGCACTCGCCCACGGTGGCCGGCTCGTACTGGTCGACTACTTCACGGCCCGTTCACCAGAGGCATTCCTCGAATTGCTACGGCACGAACGTGTCACGGTGCTCAATCAAACTCCCACTGCCTTCTATCAATTGGCGGAAGCCGACCGGCGTATCGGGAGCGCTGCCCTGTCATTGCGCTACGTGATCTTCGGTGGAGAAGCCCTCGACTTCGGACAGTTGACGCGCTGGTACGCCCGCCGCGGGACTTCGTCACCAGATCTGGTCAACATGTACGGCATCACGGAGACCACGGTGCACGTCAGCCATCTACCGCTCGATCGTGAGCTGGCGCGTGACGGATCGGCCTCGGTGATCGGTCGGGCGTTGCCCGGATTGCGTGTGTATGTGTTGGATCAGCGGTTGCACCCGGTGCCGCCCGGTGTGGTGGGTGAACTGTATGTCTGCGGCGATCAGGTTTCACGCGGATACCTCGGCCGGTTCGGTCCGACCTCCGCGCGGTTCATTCCCGACCTCACCGTCAGTGGGGCGCGTATGTATCGATCCGGTGACCTGGGGCGCTGGAACGACAGCGGGCAGCTGGAGTACCTCGGACGAAACGATCTGCAGGTGCAGGTAAAGGGGTACCGAATCGAACTCGGCGAGGTGGAGGCTGCGCTGCTCTCCGGAGTGGGCGTGTCTCAGGCGGCGGTGGTGGCCCGCAGAGACCGGTTGGTGGGCTACGTGGTGCCGGAGGCCGTTGCCACTGTCTCTCCGGCGGCGTTGCTCGAGTATCTCTCACAGAGGTTGGCGGCACACATGGTCCCCGCTGTCGTGACGGTTCTCGAGGCGTTGCCGCTGACGGTGAACGGCAAACTCGACCGGAAAGCGTTGCCTGAACCTGACTTCGGGCTACAGACAACCGTGAGTCGTGGCCCCGCCTCCGAGACGGAAAGCATCCTTGCGGGCCTGTTCGCCGAGGTTCTGGGACTCGACGAGGTGGGGGTCGACGATTCGTTCTTCACTCTCGGCGGTGACTCGATCATGTCCATCCAGTTGGTGACGCGAGCCAAGTCTGTCGGAGTTTTGATCTCACCACGCGAGGTATTCGAACGCAAAACCGTTGCGGCGCTGTCCGAGACGGCCGGTACGTCTGGCGGTCACGCTGTTCTCGACGAGTTGCCCGGTGGCGGCGTCGGGGAGATCGAGTTGACACCGATCGCGGAATGGATGCTCGATCGCGGCGGAGACTTTCGGCGGTACTCACAATCTGTTCTCCTCGCGGTTCCTGCCACGCTCGACGAGGTCACGCTGACACAGGCGATGCAGGTCGTGCTGGACCACCACGACATCCTCCGTGCGGGCATCCGGGCGACGCTGCATCCTGAATCCGCTCGGCGGATGGACGTTGCGCCAGCAGGTACGGTGCGGGCGGAGACCGTCGTACGCCACGTGAGCCTGGAGGGTGCTGCCGCGGAGACGGTCTCGGCAGAACTCGACGCAGCTCTGGGGCGGCTCGACCCGGAGACAGGTGTGATGGTGCAGGCAGTCCTGCTCGACACCGACGGACAGATTCAAAAGGAAGGACAGCGCCAGAAACGGTTGCTACTGGTAGCGCACCATCTGGTGACGGACGGTGTTTCCTGGCGAATCCTGATCCCCGATCTTGCACTTGCTTGTGCGCAGGTGCAATCAGGCGTCGACCCGTCACTGGCTCCGGTCGGGACCTCGATGCGTCGATGGGCACGTGGCCTCGTCGACGCCGCGCGCGAGCCGGATCGGGTTGCTGAACTCGACTATTGGCGAGAGGTGCTCGAGGGTCCCGATCCGACTCTGGGTGTGCGCGCCCTGACGAAGAGGGACACCGCCTCGGTCACCACCGACATCGAAGTACGAGTTCCCACGGCATTGACCGAGGCCGTGTCGACGACAGTGCCGCAGGCGATTCACGGGAGCGTCGAGGACGGGTTGTTGACGGCTTTGGCACTTGCGATGGTCCGCTGGCGCATGGACCGCGGGATCGACAATCCGGAGACATTGATCAGCCTCGAGGGGCACGGACGCGAGGAACAGGTGGTTCCCGGGGCAGATCTTGCTCGCACAGTGGGATGGTTCACGTCGATCTTCCCGGTGCGGATCGATCTGAGCGGAGTGGATCCGAGCGACGCCTTCGCCGGCGGCCCGGCCGCGGGCGTCGCTGCCAAGGCCGTCAAGGAACAACTCCGGGCGGTGCCGGACCGCGGCATCGGCTTCGGGCTGCTGCGCTATCTGAACCGCGAAACGGCACACACCCTTTCGCAACTTCCGGAGCCCCAGATCAGTTTCAATTATCTCGGACGCGTCGGTGGATCCGAGGCCGACGCTTCAGCGGGATGGGTACCGATCCGTGACGAGGACCTGCGGACGGTTACGGCCGTCGATCTCCCACTCGCCGGCGTCCTCGAGGTCAACGTGATGACCGTCGACGACAGCGACACCGACAACAGTGATACCGAGGACGGCCCGCAGCTCGTTGCCAGCTGGACGTTCCCACCGGACATTCTGGGCGCGGATGATGTTCGGCAACTGGCGCAGTGGTGGCTCGACGCATTGGTCGGGCTCGGAGAGTACGCGACGGACAGCGGCGGATTCACACCCTCGGACTTCGATCTGGTCGATCTTCGACAGGACGCGGTCGACGACCTCGAAAGCCGGTGCCCCGACCTGACCGACGTATGGTCGCTCTCTCCATTGCAAGCGGGGTTGTTGTTCCATGCCGAACTTGCCGAACGATCGGTCGACGCATACCTCGTACAAGTGGCTCTCGATCTAGCCGGCGCAGTCGATTCGGAGCGCCTGCATCGCGCCGCCGACGCGCTGCTCCACAGGCATGAGAACCTGCGTACCGCCTTCCTTCACGGCGCGGACGGCCGTGCCGTCCAGGTGGTCCGAAGCACCGTGGCAGCGCCGTGGCAGGAAATCGACCTCACTGGTGCAACAGATCAGGATCTTGATCGAGCACTGGCGGAGGACCGAGCGCGCCCGTTCGACATGGCGCAGGCGCCGTTGATCAGATTCACGCTGATTGCTCTCGCCCCCGAAAAGTTCACGCTGGTGCTCACCAACCATCACATCCTTCTGGACGGCTGGTCCATGCCACTGCTGATCCGGGAGTTGGCGACGCTCTATGCCGCTGACGGTGAAGTGGCGGCCTTGCCTCACGCGCGCGCGTATCGCGACTATCTGACCTGGATGAGCCGCCGCGATCAGCAAGCTTCTCGAGCTGTATGGGCGAGGACGCTGAGCGGAGTCGAAGGACCGACGCTGTTGGCTCCGGCGGTTCGATCTCGTCGACTCTCCACCATGGCGGCCGAGTGGGTGTTCGATCTGGACGAGGAGTTCACAACCTCACTTCGCGGGATGGCGCGTGAACTCGGGCTGACGATCAACACAATTGTTCAGGCATCGTGGGGGATCGTCCTCGCTGCACTGACCGGGAGAGACGATGTGGTGTTCGGAGCGACGGTGTCGGGTCGACCTCCCGAGCTGACCGGGATCGAAACCATGATCGGGCTTTTCATCAACACAATTCCGGTCCGAATCACTCTGCGCCCGAGAGAAAGTATCGGCACACTCCTCGCGCGGATCCAGGCCGAGCAAGCAGAGCTGTCGGATCATCACTATCTCGGGCTTTCCGAGATCCAACTAGCCACGGGGCCGGAGACCGGATTCGATACGTTGACTGTCTTCGAATCGTATCCCGCTGACCGTCAGGGCCTTTCGTCCGATACCGATATCGCGGGGATCCGGATCATCGATGTCGAAGCCAAGGACGCTGCCCACTACCCGCTCAGCCTGGTGGCATCGGTCGACACCAGACTCCGCCTGAAATTCGAGTACCTACCCGAGGTTTTCGGTGCCGCCGACATCGAAGAGATCGCCGGACGACTGCATCGTGTACTCGAAGCGTGTGCCCAGCCGGATCGCCCCTTGGCTGTGGTGTCGGTGCTCGCCCCGTCCGAACGTGCCGAATTGGTGCCGGCCCGTGGCACGGCTGGTGGGTCGTCGCGCGTCTTCCCGGAGATCTTCGATGCGGCAGCCCAGCGTGATCCGAACGCGCTCGCCGTGGAATCGGCGGACGGCAGCCTGACCTACGGCGAGCTGGACATCCTCTCCAATCGCATTGCTCGCGTGCTGGTCTCGCGAGGACTGGGAACCGAGGACTACGTAGCAGTCGGTGTCCCACGTTCTCTCACGTCCGTGGTGTCGATACTTGCCGTCGCCAAGACGGGCGCTGCATTCGTGCCGATCGATCCCGCCTATCCCGACGAGCGGATCAATCACATGCTGATCGATTCGATGGTCAGCTTCGGATTGACCACCACCGCGGGCCGAGATCGATTGCCCGATATCGCGGAGTGGCTGATTCTCGACGATCCGCATTTCACGAAGAAGTGCGAGGAATTCTCGGGGAGCCCGTTGACCGACAACGACCGACTCCGTCCGATCGGGTTGGATTCAGCTGCTTACGTGGTCTACACCTCGGGGTCGACCGGCGTGCCCAAGGGAGTCGTGGTCACACAGCGAGGGCTCGACAACTTCGCCCGAGACCAACGCGAACGCTACGGCGCAACTCCACAATCACGCACGCTGCACTTCTCCACTCCGAGTTTCGACGGGTCGCTCTTCGAATATCTGCAGGCTTTCGGCGCCGGGGCGACGATGGTTATCGCTCCACCCGGGATCTACGGGGGCGAGGACCTGGCGCAGCTTCTGGCCGAGCACTCCGTCACGCACGCGTTCATCACCACGGCGGCATTGGCAACGGTGGACCCGGCTGGGCTGGAACAACTTTCGGAAGTCGTATTCGGGGGCGAGGCGTGCCCACCCGATCTCGTCGCTCGCTGGGGACCTGGCCGCCGCCTGTACAACGCGTACGGACCGACCGAAGCAACGATCATGTCCAACGTCAGTCCGCCCATGACCGCCGGGGAACGCATCACGATCGGTGGACCTGTCAGTGGCGTCAGTGAACTGGTGCTCGACGCTCGACTTCAAGCGGTTCCCGTCGGGGTCCCCGGCGAGCTGTATCTGGCCGGACCAGGCGTGGCGCGGGGATATCACCGAAGGCCGGGGTTGACGGCAGAGCGCTTTGTTGCCAATCCGGCCGACCCAGGAACGCGGATGTACCGCACCGGCGACATCGTGCGATGGACGGCGGACATGTGTGTCGAGTACGTCGGGCGAAGCGACTTCCAGGTCAAGGTTCGAGGCTTCCGTGTCGAACTCGGTGAGATCGACAGTGTGCTGATGTCGGAGCCCAACGTCGGATTTGCCGTTACGGTTGCCGATTCCGCCCCCACCGGAGACACCCGACTCGTGTCGTACGTCGTGCCCACCGCGGGTCGACTGGACACCAGGCTCCTGATTCGCGCCGTGGCCCGGCGCTTGCCTTCGCACATGGTGCCTGCCGTTCTCACGGTGCTGGAGAACATACCATTGACCGCTGTCGGAAAAGTTGACCGTTCGGCATTGCCCAGACCCGAAATCGAGACGACCACAGGGGATTTCCGTCTCCCTGTCGGCCCGGTCGAACAGGCAGTGTCGGACGTGTTCGCCGAGGTGCTCGGCCTCGAACGAGTCGGTACCGACATCAGTTTCTTCGAGCTCGGTGGAAATTCTCTGAGCGCCACTTCGGTCGCGGCGAGGCTACGGGCGGTGCTCGGAGCTACCGTCGGCGTGCGGGACCTGTTCGAGATGCCGACGGTGGCCGAGTTGGCCACGGTGATCGACCAGTCGGTCGCCGAACGGTCGGAGCGACTGGAACCGCGCCCCCGACCCGACAACATCCCCTTGTCGTTTGCTCAGCAGCGGATGTGGTTCGTCAATCAACTCGACACCAGTTCTCCTGCTTACAACATTCCGCTCGTGGTGCGGTTGAGCGGTGAACTCGACAAACCGGCCTTGAGATCAGCGATGTCCGATGTCATCGCCCGCCACGAATCGCTGCGAACGATGTTCCCGGTCCACGGCGACGGACCGGTCCAGCACATCGTGCCCACCGAAAGCGCCGCGCTCCCACAACTGGCCGAGACATCGGTGACCGACGAACATCATCTCCGTGACGAGCTTGCCCGAATGGTCTCGGCCGGTTTCGACGTCGCCGCACGAATTCCCCTGCGGGCAGCGTTGTTCACCATCGATGAGCGCGAACACGTACTTGCCGTAGTGGTGCACCACATCTCGGCTGACGGCTTCTCGATGTCTCCACTGACCCGAGACGTGATGATTGCATACGAGGCCCACGCGTACGGCGGGGAACCCCAGTGGACGCCGCTTCCAGTCCAGTACGCCGACTTTGCGCTCTGGCAACGGGAGATTCTCGGCTCCGGCGACGACCCTGGGTCGGTGATCACCGAGCAGTTGGCTTACTGGCGACGCGCACTGTCAGGCGCTCCCGACCTCTTGGAACTTCCCCTCGATCGAGACCGGCCGACACAACAGAGTTTTCACGGCTCGCGGATTCACTTCTCGATCAGCAGTGATCTTCACCGCCGTATCCGCGGCGTGTCGAGGCAGCAAGAGTCCACTGCATTCATGACTGTGCATGCAGCGCTCGCGCTCTTGCTGGCACGTTTGGGCAGCACCGACGACATCGTGATCGGAACGCCGATCGCCGGCAGGGGAGATCGTGCCCTCGATGATCTGGTGGGCATGTTCGTCGGCACGCTCGCACTGCGCACACAGGTCGACCCGGCTCAATCGTTCCGGGAGTTGGTTGCGCATTGCCGCGAAGTCGACGTCGCCGCGTTCGCGCACTCCGACGTTCCCTTCGAGCGGGTAGTGGACGCGGTCGGGCCGAAACGGTCGAGCGCCTATGCACCGATTTCCTCGGTGTCGCTGGAATTCCAGAACAACGATCGGCCGATTCTGAAGCTGGCGGGACTGGAAGTCCGCGGGATCGACCCAGAACTCGAGGTAGTGAAGGTAGACCTGGAATTCCTCCTCGCCGAAGAGTACGACGATCGCGGTGCACCGGGAGGGATGAGCGGAGCCGTCGACTTTGCCACCGATCTCTTCGACCCCGGTACGGTCAGCGGGTTTGCCGACATGTTCGTTCGTGTACTCGAGGCCGTGACCCGGAATCCGCAGGTACCGATCGGTGACATCGATCTACTCGGCGATCTTGAACGTCGCGAGTTGATGCCGGCGCATGGGCTCCCCGAAGTACCTCCGAAATTGTGGCCTGAGTTGTTGGCGGACGCCGTGGCGATCGATCCGGACTCGGTGGCCCTGTCGCTCGAGAACCGGCAGCTCAGTTATCGCGACCTGGACGAGTGGTCGAATCGTGTTGCCCGGGAGTTGTGTGGTCGCGGTGTGGGCCCGGAGACCTTCGTGGCACTGGGAATGCCTCGCTCGATCGAATCGGTGGTGGCGATCTGGTCGGTGACCAAAGCCGGAGCGGCTTTTGTGCCTGTCGATCCGGCCTATCCGCGCGAGCGCGTCGAATACATGCTCGCCGATTGCCGAGCCTCGCTCGGTTTGACCGTTCAGTCCAGCCGAACTCAGCTACCCGACGTTGTTCCCTGGCTGGAACTCGACGACCCACACTTCGCCCGGCGGGTAGCCGCGCTGTCGCCCGAACCGATCACCGATGACGATCGAACCGGTGAACTGAACCTCGATCATCCGGCCTACCTGATCTACACCTCGGGATCTACCGGGAAACCCAAGGGAGTGAACATTACTCATCGAGGTTTGGCGAGCTTCACGGCCGAAACTCGTGAGAGGTTCGAGGTCACTCACGACTCTCATGTCTCACAGTTGGCATCGCCGAGTTTCGACGCTTCCATCTTCGAGTTGACGATGGCATTCAGCGCCTCGGCGCAAGTCGTGATCGTTCCGCCTGCTGTGTACGGTGGCGCCGAATTGGCCGATGTTTTCCGGCGCGAGCAGGTCACTCATGCCACCATTACACCGACCGCGCTGGCGGCGTTGGGGGACAACGGTTTCGAGGCGCTCCGTGTTCTCGATCTGGTGGGCGAGGCCTGCCCGCCGGAGGTCGTCGCGCAATGGGCGCCGGGTCGGAGGCTGCACAACGGCTACGGCCCGACTGAAACCACCGTGCAGGCGAGTGTCAGCGATTCGATGAAACCCGGTGCGGGAGTGAACATCGGCTCGCCGGCAGTGGGCTTCGGCTTCCTGGTGCTGGACGAGCGTTTGCAGCCCGTACCGGTGGGCGTGCCGGGGGAGTTGTACATCATCGGCCCAGGTATGGCACGTGGGTACCATAATCGGGCGTCGCTCACGTCGGAACGATTTGTCGCTTGCTTGTACGGATCGCCGGGGCGCCGGATGTACCGCACCGGAGATGTCGTGCGTTGGCGTGAATCCGGCGGTGACAGTGCCAAAATCGTTGGGTCCGGCGATGGAGTGCATCACACACTCGAATACATCGGGCGCAGCGACTTCCAGGTCAAGGTCCGTGGTTTTCGGATCGAACTCGGGGAAATCGATGCAGTTCTCTCACGCCATCCGTCGGTGGACTTCGCCGCGACTATCGGCTACACGGGACCGTCGGGTGAAACGGTCCTCGTGTCGTACGTGCGTGCGTCAGCTGCCGACGCCTCCGACAGCGACGAGATACGGGCGTACGCAGCCGACCGACTTCCCTCGCACATGGTTCCGTCGGCAGTGGTACTTCTCGAGCGGATTCCGATGACACCGGTGGGCAAGCTCGACCGAAAGGCTCTACCGGAACCCGAATTCAGTTCGGCTGCAGCCGAGTTCCGCGAGCCGGTCACCGACACCGAGCGCGCCGTGGTCGACTCGTTTGTCGAGGTTCTGGGTGTCAGCCGGGTGAGCACTACCGACAGCTTCTTCGACCTGGGCGGGTCCTCCCTGGTAGCCACCCGAATCGTCAGCGCACTGCACTCCCGTTTCCAACGCAGAATTCCGCTTCAGTGGATGTTCCTCGACCCGACACCCGCTGGAATCGCTCGACGCCTCGACATGCCGACAGTGGACGCCGGCATGGAAGAGCTTCTCGCCGTGGTTGTTCCGCTGCGGACAGAAGGAAGTGGGCGACCGCTGTTCTGCGTGCACCCTGGTATCGGCCTGTCCTGGGGGTACGCCGGCTTGGTGCGGTATCTGCCCGAGGACCGACCGGTGTACGGACTTCAGCTACCCGCACTCAGCGACGACGGTGACTATCAGTCGATCGAACAGTTGGCGCATCGCTACGTCGAAGAGATGGAAGCCGTTTCGCCGGACGGGCCGTACGACTTGCTCGGTTGGTCCCTCGGCGGAGTCATCGCGCACGCCATGGCCGTCGAACTGCAATCGTCCGGCCGCGAAGTTGCCACACTGACGATGATGGACAGCTACCCCGACAACGGCGATGCCCCTGCGTCAGCCGCACTCGACGTCCGAGACCTACTGCGAGGACTCGGCCTCGAGATCGAGACCGACCGAGATCTGACCTTCGACGAGGCGGCGGCCGTGTTGGCCCGGAGGCTCGGGCCCGAGACGGGAGTCGACGGTCGGGACCTCGAGCGGATTGCCAGAGGGTACGAGACTTCGCAGAGAATCACGCACCAGTTCGTTCCCCAGATCTACGAGGGAGACCTGCTGATCTTCCCGGCTGACGGAAAAGACGACACGATTCCGCGGGAGAGGTCGCCACAGGAATGGCGTCCGCTCGTGACGGGCCGGATCGTGGAGGTACCGGTGCGATGCGGACACAACGAGATGATCGAGGCACCGGCCATGGCGGTCATCGGACCGGAGATGGCTCGGGTGCTCTCGATGTTTTCCGGATACTCCGAACGGGCATGACAACTTGAAGCCACCGAGCCGCACGCCCGTGAAGCGAGCGCCACCGAGCTGTTGCCGGGCACCGCAATCGAGCACGAGGAGCGGCAATGAGAAGGATCGGACGTACTCGGGCGATACTGGTCGTCGCCCTCGTCGCATGGACGGGATTGTTCGGTGAAGCGGCGCTTGCCTCGGCTGATCAGGCGCGAACATCCCCTCCAGGTGGTTCAGCTCTCGATCACGTCGAGGAAATCAACGCCCGTCAGCTGACGATGTACGTCTACTCCGCTGCAATGGACAAGGTGATCCCACTCGAGGTGATTCGGCCGGCAGACACGAGTGCGCCCCGGCCGACTCTCTACCTGCTCAACGGCGCGGGCGGAGGCGAGGACACGGCGACCTGGCAGACACGCACAGACGTCGTCGACTTCTTCGGCGACAAGAACGTCAACGTCGTCAACCCGATCGGCGGTGCCTACAGCTACTACACCGACTGGGAGAAGCCCGATCCTGTTCTCGGGCTGAACAAGTGGACCACGTTCCTCACCGAGGAGTTGCCACCGATCGTCGATGCCACGCTCGGGACGACGGGTGTGAATGCCGTTGCCGGATTGTCGATGGCAGGTACCTCGGTTCTGAGCCTGGCCGAGGCGGCGCCATCCGTTTACCGTGCCGTCGGTGCTTTCAGCGGGTGCGCCGAGACGAGTACTCAACCCGGTCAGGACTACGTGAGATTCGTGGTCGGATTTCGCGGCGGCAACGTGGACAACATGTGGGGTCCTCCCGGCGGTCCGGGCTGGGTAGCCAACGATCCTGTGGTCAACGCCGAGAGATTGCGGGGCGTCGACCTCTACATCAGCAATGGATCGGGCCTGCCCGGCCCACACGAGAATCTGGGCGGACCGATGGTCAACGGCGACCTCGGCGTTCTGGCGAACCAGGTGATCGTGGGTGGAGTCATCGAGGCCGGGACGAACCAGTGCACCCAGCGTTTGGCCGAGCGGCTCGACTCCCTGGGCATCCCGGCCACCTATGATTTCCGGGCAACCGGCACTCACTCCTGGGGTTATTGGCAGGACGATCTTCACAACTCGTGGTCGATGATTGCCGAGTCGATCGGTGCGCGTTAGCCGGTGAACCCGAGGATCGGCGGCTGAGTTGTTTCTCACTTCGGGGCCCGCTCGCCCCACCTAGCCGACCGAACTGCAGGTCAGCGGCGTTATAGTCGCCACATGAGTTCAGAAACACTCGCGCCCCTCGACACCGATGTACTTGCGCGCAGGTTTGCGTGCCTTGGTGATCCGACGCGGCTGCGAGTGCTCCGACTCGCTGCCGGCGGTCCGATCGACGTCGACACGATTGCACACGCCGCATCACTCGAGCCGTCGGCGCTGAGTGCTCACCTCGAGGCCTTGATCGAGGTCGGTTTTGTCGAGGCTTCGGTGCGTGAAGGCACTTCGGTTGTCAGTGTTGCCGGAACGGCATACTCCGATCTGATGGCAGCGGCCGCCGTCGTGGCTGCGCGTGGCCCGGTCGAAGACACACTGGGAGTTCTTCCCGACGATGTGGTGCTGCGCCGCATGGAATCCGGCGACTGGGATGCCGTGCGCTCGATCTACCGCGAAGGAATCGACACCGGAACCGCGACGTTCACCACGTCGGTGCCGTCAGCCGAGAAGCTCGACGCGCAATGGTTGCCCGATCATCGATGGGTCGCCGAGATCGACGGCCGAGTCGAAGGCTGGGCGAGCCTGAGCCCGGTGTCCTCGCGTGATTGCTACCGCGGGGTCGCCGAGAACTCCATCTACATCGGTAGTGGCGCTCGCGGGCGCGGCGTGGGCAAGCTGCTGCTTCGCCGACAGGTGCAAGCCGCCGACGCCAGTGAGATCTGGACGGTGCAGTCGTCGATCTTCCCGGAGAACCGGGCGAGTGTCGCCTTGCATCAGGCCGTCGGATTCCGAATCGTCGGCACTCGCTCGCGTATCGCTCAACTCGGTGGCAGGTGGCGTGACACGTTGTTCCTCGAACGTCGCAGCGAGGATGCTGACATTGAGGATGCTGACATTTGAGAAGAGACGCTCAGCCCTTGGCAGCGCTGATTCCCGCGCGTCGCCCGTAGAAGCTGCCGTCACCGAGGGACGTTCCGGAGGCGTATCCACCGGCGCAGACGCCGGCGGTGCAGCGTCCAGCGGCAAACAAACCCGGGATCGGTTCGCCGGAGACGTGGATGACCTCCGAGTTGATCGACGTGCGCAGACCGCCGAGCGTGAATCCGGCGGTGAAATTGCGAAGGTCGAGCGCAGCGACGGGTGAGCCGATCGGCTTGACCCACTCCTTCTTCTTACCGAGTACCGGGTCTTCACCACGGGCGGCGTGCCGGTTGTAGACCTCGACCGTCGACTGAAGGGTGCCTTCCGGCAGGCCCATGTCGGATTCGAGTTCCTCGACGGTCTCGGCCACCCACTTGGGCTGGAATCTGAAGAACGGTGTGGAACTGTCGGCGGCGCAGCCCTCTTCGTAGGAAGCTTCGTCGATGATCAGGTAGGCCTGATTCTCGTTGCGCAGCAGCGTCTCCTGGCCGATTCTTCCCGGATACGTGTCTTCGTTGACGTAGCGCTGGCCGCGTCCGTTGACGAGAATGCCGCGGATCATCAACTGGGGGTCGCCGAAGAATGCGACCTCGGTTGCGTCCATGTGTGCGAGGTCGGCGCCGAGTGCCTGCGCCATCTGGATGGCCTTGCCGTCGTGCTCTTCGATAGCCGCACCGGGGCGCCCGATCAGCCGTGGGGCGTACGACTGGATCATCGCTTCGTTGTAGGCGAAGCTTCCCGTCGCCAGTACGACACCCGTGCGTGCTCGAACTGCCACTTCCTTGCCGTACTGCTTGGCGATGATGCCGACTACTCGATCGCCGTCGACGACCAGGCGCTGGACTCGCATGTCGTATTCTGCTCGTACGCCGAGGCTTTCGGCCGTCTCGATCAGTGGCTTCATCAACATGAAACCACCGCCCTTCTCCCCGGTGCGCTTGCCGCTCATCTGCGGCACGTGCCCGCGAGGGGCCGGTGTCGCGATCGTGTTGAACGGTGCCGAGTTCTCGCCGCCGGAATACATGAGTCCGTCGTCGAAGGGTGTTTCCCAGCCGGGTTGGCCGTAGAAACTCTCCTTGAACGGCACACCGTTGTCGACGAGCCAGTTGTAGTGCTCGACACTGCCTTCGCAGTAGTCGGTGATCTTCTCCTCGTCGGCGCCGGGCCCGAGTGCGGCCATCATGAACGATTTCATGTTGGCGGGGGAGTCCTCGAACCCGAGTGCCTGCTGCAACGGGGTCCCGCCGCCCAGATAGATGAATCCGCCTGCCAGCGCCGCAGCGCCGCCCCAGCCGCTCGTGCGCTCGAGCACCAACACGTCGGCGCCCGCTCGCGCGGCCTCGATCGAAGCACTCACTCCGGCAATGCCGTAGCCGGCGACGACGACGTCAGCCTCGAAGTCCCACTGCTCGATGCTTGCGGCGGACTGCGGACGGATTGAGCTGGCCTCGGCCATGGATTCGGATCCTTCGTTCTTCTGGTTGGTTGGTGGGGGGAATCGGTGGGTGTGATTGATGCCCTGATGGCAGTATCTCGATCGAAAGTCAGTCGGTGTCCGTTTTCGCGGAATCGGCTGCGGCCTTCTCCTTGGCGCGCGCGGCTTTACGTCTGTCGGCCTTCACGGCGATCAGCGCATTGTTGAGTCCCGTGGCCAGCGGCCAGCCGACGTAGTGGCACAGGAAGATCGCGGCCTCTTCGAACTGCTGCTCGGTCAACTCCTCGTTGTGGAGAGCAGCGTTGATCTGGATCTTTGCCACATCGTTCTGCCCCTGGGCGGTGATGGCACCGATCAGGAGTAGTCGTCGGTCACGCACGGACAGTCCCGGTCGCGTCCAGATGTCAGCAAAGAGGTGGTCGGCGGTGACCGCGAAGAAGTCGCCGGGAACGTCGGCGGGAAGCTCCCAGCCGTACACCTCGTTCATCTTCGCGACGCCACGAGCGCGGGCCTCGGAGATGCGGCTTTCGTCGGTTCCACCGGCATCGGTCAGGCGAGTGGTGTCGGTCATGCGTGCTCCCGAGTAGTAGATGCCGAAGATGCCTTTGAAGGTTCGGCCGGCCTGTCTTCGCTGTCATTCCCGACGCCCAGACCGGCACCGAGTCCGGCGAGCGCAAGGTGCGCGAGCGGCAGGTCGAGATTCAGCCGATCTCCGAGGTCGATGGCCAAGGCCAAGTCCTTCTCCCCGAGATTGCGAACATGCCGCAGTATCGAGAACCACGGGTCGTCCTCCGAGACCGGTGCGGTGGTGTCGCGGAGCATGATCGCGCCCGCGCCACCAGTGATCGCATCGGTGTGCCTGACGACCTTTCCGAGCGTGCGGAGATCGAGTCCTGCTGCTTCGGCGAGTCGCGCGGCCTCGGTCGTGGCGGTGAACGAGACGAAGTGAAGAAGGTTGCGTGCGAGCTTCATTCGCGTTCCCGCGCCGACGTCACCGGCGTGAACCACCAGCTCGGCCCAGGATCCGAAGGGCTCGCGGACGGCTTCGAACGCCTCGTCGGAGCCGCCGATCATCACTGCCAGCCTGCCCTGCGCTGCGCCGCCGGCACCGCCACTGATCGGCGCGTCGACCAGCAGAACACCACGCTGTTGACAGATGTCAGCGAGTTCCACCGCCGTGGTGTCCGAGATAGTGGAGTGAATCGCGACGACAGTGCCTGGCTGTGCGGTCGACAGGATCCCGTGCGGCCCGCACACAACCTCGCGTACCTGCGCGTCGTCGAGCACCGTGACGGAGATGATGCTCGCCTGCGCTGCAACGTCGGCGGGCGTCGATGCTGCGCTCGCGCCCGCAGTGGTGAACGGTTCGAGCGCTTCTGCGCGGGCATCACACACCACCAGTCCGCCCGGCCAGTCCAGGAGGCGCTGCGCCATCGGCGCGCCCATGTTGCCTAGGCCGATGTATCCCAGTCTGGTTTTCGAAGCGCTGGCTTTCGGCGCCGATTCCGTCATGACCGGTACACCTGGCCTCCGTCGACGTTGAAGATCTGCCCGGTCACCCAGCCTGCGTCGTCGGAGAGAAGGAACAGGCACATGCCGACGAGATCCTCCGGCGTTCCCATGCGCTGCAACGGGATTCGCTTCACCATGTCCTTGACGATGTTGCCGGGGGTGACGGTTCGAGTCGCCTCCGTGTCGATGGGACCGGGAGCGATGGCGTTGATCCGGATGTTCGACCAGCCGAGTTCGGTCGCGAGTTGTTGTGTCAGGCTGTTGACGCCGGCTTTCGCGAGTCCGTAGTAATTCGAGTACAGCCATGCTGCTGTGGAGGACTGGTTGACGATCGAACCGCCCTTCGCGCGCATATGAGGTACCACCGCCCGGCACACGTGCAATGCGCCGTCCATGTTGACGCTCATGAACTTTCGGTAGTAGTCCCAGTCCACCGTCAACAGGGAATCGATCTTCATTCCGCCGTAGATGGCAGCGTTGTTCACCAGATGCTCGATGCTACCGAACTGCTCGATCGTGAAGTCGGCAAGTGCCGCAGTCGACTCCCCGTCGGCGACGTCGACGTCCTTGAACACGGCACTTCCACCGTCCGCCGTGATCTGCTTGGCGACAGCTTCACCGAGTTCGCGATTGAGATCCGCCACGACCACGTTGGCCCCCTCCGCGGCCAGAGCGCGGGCATACGCCTCTCCGATACCCTGCGCTGCTCCGGTGACTATCGCGGTGCGACCGTCGAAACGTCCCATGTCGACCTACTTTCGTGGTGATGATTCTGTGGTGAGGGTGTGGGGTGAGGGTGTGGAATGTCAGGAAGGTGAAGCGACGAGCTTGGTTTCGAGGTATTCCTCGAAACCGGCGAGGCCCATTTCGCGGCCGATCCCGGATTGTTTGTAGCCGCCGAACGGTGCGTCGGCCGAATACCAGACGCCGCCGTTGACGCTCAGCGTTCCGGTTCTGACACCGGCAACGACGTGCGCGACACGATCGGGATCGGCGCCCCACACCGACCCGGACAGGCCGTAGGGGGAATCGTTGGCAATCCGGATAGCGTCGTCGTCGTTGTCGTACGGAATGATCACGAGAACGGGCCCGAAAATCTCCTCCTGCGCTACGCGAGACGAGTTGTCCAGCCCGGCAATGAGAGTGGGTTCGACGAAGAAGCCGCTCTGGTGATCGTCGGGTCGGCCTCCACCCGTCACGATCGTGCCGCCCTCTTCGACCGCGAGGGCGAGGTAGCTCTCCACCCTGGCGCGCTGGAGCGCGGAGATGACCGGACCACACACCGTTCCGCGCGCGCTGGGGTCACCGGCTCGGATACCCGCCATCGCGGCGGAGGCCGCGGCCAGAGCATCTTCGTACCGAGCGCGCGGCACAAGAAGTCTGGTACTGAGTGCGCATCCCTGACCGGCATGAACGCACACGGAGAACGCGGCAACCGAGCATGCACCCTTGATGTCCGCGTCGTCGAGGACGATGAATGCGGACTTGCCTCCGAGTTCGAGGAAGACCTTCTTGAGGGTTTGCGCGGCCGTGGCCATCACCGTGCGTCCGGTGGCGGTGGAACCGGTGAAAGACACGAGATCGACGCGCGGATCGCTGCACAGCTGCGCGCCGAGAGAGTGATCTGTCGACGTCACCACGTTGACGACGCCCGCCGGGATCTCGGTTTCTTCTGCAATCACCTTGGCGACCAGCGCGGCGCACCAGGGCGTGTCCGGCGCGGGTTTGAGAACGATGGTGTTGCCGGCCGCGAGGGCGGGGCCGAGTTTGGCGAAATTGATCTGGTGCGGGAAGTTCCACGGTGTGATTGCGCCGACGACGCCGACCGCTTCCTTGAGCACGCGGCGATGGGTCGGAATCCCCATGGGTGACGCGTGCCCGAGATCTTGTTCCCACGAATAGGTTTCGATCAGATCGGCCCAGTAGCGAAGATCTTCGATCGGGCCTTCGAGTTGCGGACCGCTCGTCAGCATGACGGGCGCGCCCACCTCGGCGACGGTGATCTCACGCAACTCCTCGATGTGGGACTGGAGTGCGTCGCACAGTTGGCGCAGGCAGCGAGCGCGAAACCCGTGATCGCGTGCCCATTCGGTCTCGTCGAACGCACGGCGCGCCGCGGCAATGGCCGCATCCATGTCCGCGGTGGTGCCTTCGGCCGCACGGCCGATCAGTTCCTCGGTGGCCGGGTTGAAAACTTCGAAGGTTCCACCGGATCCGGGAACCAGCTTTCCGTCGACGAGAAGTGCAGAACTGTCTGCGGGTCGAAGCGTCATAACGCGAACCCTCTCTTTCTGGACATGTGTCTGGACTCTAGTTCACACTCGTGGTTGAGGCAATGGTTTCTGGGGCATAAGAGATTTCGAGAGCGTCTCGGGATCTGCTTCGGTGAAAAGCGCCTCGTGTCCGGGGCGGCGCGGCTACGGTTCACCGCACATTCACAACCACGCCTTCACATGCACGCCTTCACGTACACGCCTTCACATTCACGGGAGAGAGGTCGAAATGAACAGAGTTGACGGAAAAGTGGTGCTGGTGACCGGTGCTGCTCGAGGTCAGGGGCGCAGTCATGCCGTTCATCTCGCACGGGAGGGCGCGCACGTCATCGCCTTCGATCTGTGCGCAGACATCGCCAGCAACGAATACCCGCTCGCCAGTCCTGCCGATCTCGAGGAAACGGCTCGACTGGTGAAAGAGACCGGACAGCAGGTGGTGACGGCACGTGTGGACGTCCGCGATCGCGCCGGACTCGAAACGGCACTTGCCGAGGCGGTAGGTCAGTTGGGCGGATTGCATGTCGTCGTGGCGAACGCCGGTATCTGTCCGCTCGGCAAGCACGTGTCGACTGCCGGTTTCGTCGACGCGTTCGATGTGAACTTTCTCGGTGTCGTCAATACAGTGCACGCGTCGATGGAATACCTCGGCGAAGGGGGTTCGATCATCGCGATCGGCTCTGTTGCCGGTCTGGTGCCACAGACCGGATTCAACGGGCAGCAGGCGCTCCAGGGTCCGGGTGGCGACGGATACGGACTGGCCAAGAAGCTGATTCAGGCATATACCAGTTCGTTGGCACTGACTCTCGGGCCGAGTTCCATTCGCGTCAACGCGATTCATCCGACCAACGTGAACACCGACATGTTGCAGAGCATGCCGATGTACCGGACGTTCCGTCCCGACCTCGAGAATCCGACCGCCGAGGATGCGGCAGTGACGTTCCCGTTCATGCAGGCGATGCCGACCCCGTGGGTCGAGCCCGCGGACATCTCGCATGCGGTCGTGTACCTGTCCTCGGACGAGTCGCGATTCGTCACCGGCCAGCAACTGCGCGTGGACGCTGGTGCCGGGATGAAGATCGGTCTGTAGTAGAACTTTTCGCTTCGTGGCTGCCTGTGAGTGGTGAATTTTCGAAGTTTCCCCATTTCGTTGCCCTGGACAGGGTGCTGTAGTAACGTCCAGACACGTGTCCAGCAAACGGGGCGATTCAAGTGGCGGGGGATCGATTGTCTATGAATCCACTCGCAGGCGCCTCACGGGCAAACAGGCGGAAACTGTGGCCAGGCTTGCCGAAGCAACAGTGAAAGTTCTACGCAAACAAGAGTTTTCCGGACTGACTGTCCGTTCGGTTGCGGCCGAAGCGGGTGTAGGAACTGCGACCGCCTACACGTATTTCGCGTCCAAGGAGCATCTGGTCGCAGAGGTTTTCTGGCGAAGACTTCAGAACTCGTCGGCGCCTGATGGCTCAGGGTTGGATCGCACCGCGCACGTGCTGTCTGTACTTCGAAACATCGCGCTGCTTCTCGCGGACGAACCGGAGGTATCGGCCGCCGTGACCAATGCACTGCTCGGATCCGATCCTGAAGTGGAACATCTTCGCGGGCGGATCGGACTCGAGATCCATCAACGACTCGCTTCGGCGTTGGATCCGAATGGCGAACCCGAAGTGTTGGAAGCGCTCGAAATGCTTTATGCCGGGGCGCTTCTGCGAGCAGGGATCGGCTACGGAACCTACGCGCAAATCGCTGGACGCCTCGAGGCCTCAGCTCTACTGATCCTGGAGAAATCATGACAGAAGCTTTGATCGATCCGGTGGTCTTCAATCCGTACGACTACCACTTTCACGACGATCCGTATCCGACGTACAAGCGTCTGCGCGAAGAATCACCGTTGTATCACAATCCGGACGTTGGCTTTTGGGCGTTGTCGCGATATGCGGACGTGGTCGACGGGTTCAAGGACAACAAGCGTCTCTCGAGCGCCAACGGGGTATCGCTCGACCCCGCAGCCTACGGTCCACACGCGCATTATGTGATGTCGTTTCTCGCGATGGACGATCCCCGCCATATGCGGTTGCGCCAGTTGGTTTCTCGCGGATTCACACCGCGACGGGTTGCGGAGCTCGACGGCCGGATCCTCGAACTCACGAAGCAACATCTGGTACCTGCGTTGGGCGCGGGGGAGTTCGACTGGATTACGGAGGTGGCGGGAAAGCTGCCGATGGACGTCATCTCCGAACTCATGGGGGTTCCCGAATCCGACAGGGCCGAACTGCGGCGCAAGGCGGATCTGGTGGTGCACCGAGAGGCGGGTGTTCTCGACGTGCCGCAACCTGCGGTGGAGGCTTCGATCAGTTTGATGGGCTACTACAAGGAGATGATCGCGCAGCGTCGCCGATCGCGGACGGACGATCTGACCTCGGCCTTGCTCGATGCCGAGATCGACGGAGACAAACTCTCGGACCAGGAGATCCTCGGATTCATGTTTCTGATGGTCGTGGCCGGAAACGAGACCACGACCAAGCTTCTCGGAAACGCTCTGTACTGGGGTTCGCACCACCGGGAGCAGATCACACCGGTTCTCGACGATCCCGAACGAGCCTCGGAATGGGTGGAAGAGACTCTTCGCTACGACACGTCGAGCCAGATCGTGGCTCGGACTTCGGTTGTCGACCTCGAATATCACGGACGCACCATTCCGGCGGGGGAGAAGGTCCTGCTCCTGATCGGATCGGCCAACCGAGACGCCGACGTCTTCGAGGATGCCGACAGCTTCCAGATCGGCCGGAGTTCGTCGGGAAAACTCGCGAGTTTCGGTGGTGGCGTGCACTTCTGTCTCGGTGCCCACCTTGCCAAGCTCGAAGCCAAGATCGCCCTCGCAGAGTTCGGGCGTCGGGTCAGCGACTACGAAGTCGACGAGTCCGGAATCGAGCGTGTTCATTCGACAAACGTCCGGGGCTTTGCGGCCCTGCCGGTGAAAGTGCAGGTGCGCTGATGCCTCGTTTCGAACCCAATCCAGTTCGCCGGCCGGCATTGATCAGTGGTGCATCGTCGGGAATCGGCACCGCTACTGCGTATGCCCTGGCCGAACTCGGCCATCCGGTTGCGCTCGGTGCGCGTCGAGTCACCGAATGCGAAGCCATCGCCGAGAAGATCCGCAGCAATGGTGGTGAAGCGTTCGCCCACTTCCTCGACGTCACGGACGGTGATTCGGTCGACGGATTCGTCTCGGCCGCAGAGGCAGTCCACGGTCCCACCGAAATGGTCGTCTCCGGTGCCGGTGACCTCGAATTCGGGGCTGCGGACGAGATGGATCCAGAGGCGTTCTCACGGCAGATCCAAGTCCACCTCGTTGGTGCGCAGCGATTGGCGCATCGCGTACTCCCCGGCATGAGGCAACGACAGCGCGGTGACTTCGTACTGATCGGCTCGGATTGTGCCGAGCGCCAGCGTCCACTCATGGGTGCTTACGACGCGGCCAAGGCCGGGCTCGAAGCAATGGGGCGCCAGATGCGAATGGAGCTCGAAGGAACAGGCATTCGCGCGTCGATCGTGCGACCCGGGCCGACACTGACCGGCATGGGGATGGACACGACGCCGGAGATCATCGGACCGGTTGGGGAATCGTGGAGTAAGTGGGGGTTCGCCCGCCATGGTTACTTTCTGCGCGCCTCGGACATCGCCAATGCCATCGTCGCCGTTGTGTCGGCGCCGCGAGGAGCACACATCGTGCTCGTCGAAGTTCAGCCCGAGGCACCACTGGACAAACTTCCCACTGCGAACTCACAGGAGACGACATGACGCACGGAGTGCAGGAGACGTCGCGAACACTGCCCGAGCCGCCGCGGGTGTCCGGCGGGGATCTCCCGCACGGGCATCTCGAGGAACTGCGAACCGACCCGATAGCGCTCATGCGCCGGGTGCGTGAGGAATGTGGTGACGTCGGCGCCTTTCAACTTGCCGACCGCACGGTGATCCTGCTGTCCGGAGCTGAGGCAAACGAGTTCTTCTTCCGCTCCACCGACGAGGATCTCGACCAACAAGCGGCTTACCCCTTCATGAAGCCGATATTCGGTGAAGGCGTCGTCTTCGATGCCAGCCCGGAGCGGCGTAAGGAGATGCTCCACAACTCGGCTCTGCGCGGCGAACAGATGCGCGGGCACGCCGCCACGATCGGCCGCGAGGTCGAGGCGATGGTCGCGCAGTGGGGAGACGAAGGCGAGATCGATCTGCTCGACTTCTTCGCCGAGCTGACCATCTACACCTCGTCGGCGTGCCTGATCGGCAAGAAGTTCCGCGACGAACTGGACGATAGCTTCGCCAAGCTGTATCACGAACTCGAACAGGGAACGGATGCATTGGCTTTCGTGGATCCGTACGCGCCGATCGAGAGTTTCCGCCGCCGCGACGAGGCCCGGTTGGCGTTGGTCGCTCTGGTACAGGACATCATGAACGGGCGCATCGCGAATCCTCCGCAGGGCAAGGAGGACCGCGACATGTTGGACGTGTTGGTCTCGGTCAAGGACGAGAACGGCGACCTCCGGTTCAGTGCCGACGAGATCACCGGCATCTTCATCTCGATGATGTTCGCCGGCCACCACACGACTTCCGGCACGGCAGCGTGGTCGCTGATCGAGATGTTGCGGCATCCCGACACCATGACGGACGTCGTCGACGAACTCGACAATCTGTACTCCGACGGCGCCGACATCAGTTTTCATGCCCTGCGCCAGATTCCGGTTCTCGAGGCCGTGGTCAAGGAAACCCTTCGACTGCATCCGCCGTTGATCATCCTGTTGCGGGTGGCACGTGGAGATTTCGAAGTGGGCGGCTTCGAGATCCGAGAGGGCCATCTTGTCGCTGCGACGCCCGCGATCTCCAATCGAATCGCCGAGGACTTCCCCCGACCGGACACCTTCGATCCCGGGAGGTACATCGACCCGAATCAAGAGGACATCGTCAACCGCTGGACGTGGATTCCGTTCGGAGCCGGCCGGCATCGCTGCGTCGGTGCTGCATTCGCCCAGATGCAGCTCAAAGCGATCTTCTCGATCCTGCTGCGGGACTTCGAGTTCGAGATGGCGCAGCCGTCGGAGTCCTACCGAAACGACCACAGCAAGATGGTCGTCCAGTTGCAGCAGCCGTGCGCGGTGAGGTACCGGCGCAGAACACGTCCCGGGCGTGAGGGGTGATCATGCACGTCGAAGTAGACCTCGACCTGTGCCAAGGCCATGCGGCGTGTGAGCTCGAGGCACCGGAGATCTTTGTCGTCCCGAAGCGGGGGAAGGTCAGTCTTCTGGACTCGGACCCACCTGAGTCGCTCCGCGGTGAAGCCGAGCTGGCGGTCAGGTACTGCCCGACCGGCGCCCTGAGAATTGTCGACTGATTACAGCGGATTGTCGATTGATTGCAGCGAATTCAAGTACTCGAGGGAGGAAGTTCAGATGACGGGTTTCGACCGCGCAGAGCTCGACGAGATGGTCCAACGCTGGATCGAGGCGAACAAGAAGGCCGAAGCCGCCGGTGATTGGAAACCGTTGGCGGACATGTACACCGAGGACGCCACGTACGGGTGGAACTACGGTCCCAAGCAGGATTTCATGGCAGTGGGGCGCGAGGAGATTCGCGAAGTCGCGCTCGGCCTCGAGATGAAGGGCCTCGAAGGTTGGGAGTACCCGTATCAAGACTTTGTGATCGACGAACGTAGCGGAAACGTGATCGGCTTGTGGAAGCAGATTTCCGATGCCAAGCGTGAGGACGGGAGCAACTACTCCGTCTACGGTATCGGCGGTAGTTGGTTCCGTTACGGCGGGGACTTCCAATGGTCCTGGCAGCGTGACTTCTTCGACTTCGGGAACGTGTCGGCACTGTTCATGGAGATGATCGGCAACAACGCTCTCTCGAAGGGGATGCAGGGCCGGGTCCAGCGATCGATCTCGGGCGACCCGCTACCGGGCTGGTATCCGGTGGGCACCGCGCCGGTCTCGCTGTGGTGAGTCCGATGACGGTACGCGATTCCTTCGAGACACTCTCGCAGCGCGACCTTGCCGTGTTGGTGCCCGAGTTGCTCCTGTGTGGGCAGCTGATCGATCGCTCGGGCATGGCGCATCTGATCGTCGAATTCGGACGCGAGGGTATGGCGCAGGTGGCCGTCGAGGAGTGGGAATCGGCCAGTCCCTGGTACACCCGCCGCATGCAGAAGGCCCTCGGATACGAGGGCGACGACGTCGTGACGATCTTCAAAGGGCTACAACTCGACATCGGCGCTCCGCCACAGTTCATGGACTTTCGATACCGGGTCGACGATCCGCTGCACGGTGAATTCTGGCTCGATCATTGCGGAGCACTCATGGACGTCGAGCCGTTGGGCGATGAGTTCGTGACCTCGATGTGTCACGACATCGAGGATCCGACTTTCGATGCGACGGCCATCGCGACCAACCCGCACGCCCAGATCCGGCCGATTCACCGACCACCGCGCAGGCCCGCGGACCGACATCCGCACTGCGCCTGGACCGTTTCCATCGACCCGTCGCACACGCCTCCCGTGATGACCGCGCACACCGAGCAGATCGGATGCACCGCCGCGGTGACGGTCGAGCTGAGCCCGATCGATCACGGTGGGGACGGTAGGGCGGACTACTCGGGTCCGTTGTTGTCCGACCTGAGGTTTTCCGACTTCTCGCGATCAGCCTTGGTTCGTATCGCAGAGGAGATCTGCGTGCAGCATCATCTGTTGGCGTTGGGCTTTCTGGCAGCGGTTCGCCGCCGTGCCGACGAAGACAAGGCGCGCGAGATCACGCGAAAGCAATTGACCGGAATCGCGGGAGTTGCGGCACAGCGTATTCGAGATGCGCTCGGGCTTCCTTCGACTCTGGAATCGTTGGCATTGGTCCTGTCCGTGCATCCATTGCTGAATCCGAAGCAGTATGTGGAGAGTGAGATCCGACCGGACGGCGGTGCTCTGGAGCTGTGGATCTCGCGAGACGCTCTTGTCGACCGCGACGGCGGTTGGCCGACCTTGCTCGGCAGCGAGCACCTCGATCCCCTCCAGGCTTTGGTCCGCGGCGTGAATCCTCACTTCACCGTGAGAGTGGTGGCCGAAGATGCCGCGGGGCTCCTTCTGGCCGTCGACATCACCGAAGCGCCCGCTCCGGAATGCGTCGAAGTCGCCATTACGAAGGTCAGTACCGGCGCGGCATTCGTATTCGAAGATCGCGGAATCCCTTTGCCTCTCTTCGTCGTCTGACCGGCCGAACCCGAAGGACTCAACCTATGGCGTACACGTTTGCAGACCTGTTCGAGCATTCCGTCGATGTGATGCCCGATCGCCTCGCGCTGATCGTTTCCGGCGAGGAGGTGACATACCGTGAGCTCGACGAGCGGGCCAACCGATTGGCGCATTACTTCCAGTCCGTCGGGTTGGGTGTCGGTTCGCACATCGGTATTCAACTGCACAACTCGATCGAGGCGATGGTTGCTGTCCTCGCGGCCTTCAAGATCCGCGGCGTTCCCATCACGGTGAACTACCGCTACACGAGCGACGAATTGGTTTATCTGTACGAGAATGCGGATCTCACGGCGTTGGTATTCCATCGTGGTTTCGCTGAGCGGGTCGCCGAGGCGTTGGTGTCCGCGCCGCGGGTCAAGTACGTGATCGAGGTGGCGGACGAACTCGCTCTCGGGAACGAACCGTCGATTCCGGGGGCAGTGGCGTACGAGGATGCGCTCGGCAACCAATCCCCGCTGCGCGTAGGTGAACATGCTTTTCCCGAGCGTTCCGGCGACGACGTCTACGTTCTCTACACCGGCGGAACAACCGGACGACCGAAAGGCGTCGTCTGGCGGCAGGAAGACATCTGGCGCGTGTTGGCCGGCGGTTACGACTTCTATTCGGGTGAGCCGATCGCCGACGAGTACCAGCAGTCGCGCGGTGGCGCCGCGGCAGCCGAACCGATGCGGTGGTGCATGCTTCCACCGCTGATCCACACCTCGGCACTGATGCCGACGTTCAACGCTCTGTTCTCCGGAAACACCGTCATCTTCGAACCGAAGTTCGATGCGGCGCAGGTCTGGAAAGTCGTCGCCGAGTATCGGCCCCAGGTCATGGTCATCACCGGCGACGCCATGGGCCGTCCACTGGTCGAAGCCCATCACGAATTGCAACCGGATGCGTCGAGCCTGGCTGTTCTTGCCTCCGGCGCTGCGCTCTTCTCCGGATCGGTCAAAGACGCGTTCTTCGACGTCTTTCCGAATCTGATGATCTCCGATTCGGTTGGATCGTCCGAAACAGGCTTCGGCGGAATCGGATTCGCAACCAAAGGGCTCGAGCAGCGTGGCGGACCCAAAGTGGGCGCCAACAGATTCACGGTCGTCGTCGACGACGACAACCGTGTGTTGGAGCCGGGTTCGGGGGCCGAAGGATGGTTGGCGAAACTCGGCAACGTCCCACTCGGCTACTACAACGATCCGGTGAAGTCGGCGGAGATATTCCGAGAGGTGAACGGCGCGCGGGCAGTGGTGACCGGAGACCGAGCGCGGATCGAGGACGACGGCTCGGTCACTCTCCTCGGCCGGGGAAACATGGTGGTCAACACCGGCGGTGAGAAAGTCTTCGTGGAAGAGGTCGAAGCAGTGGTGAAGGCCCATCCCGACATCTACGACGCAACAGTGATCGGCATTGCCGACGAGCGGTGGGGCAATCGGGTGGCGGCGGTCCTCCGCGTCCGCGATGGTGTGGAACCGGATTTCGATTCCATCGAAAAACACACCCGCACTCAGCTTGCCGGCTACAAGATTCCGCGTTCCTTCTGGATCGCCGACGAGGTCGTTCGAGCGCCGAGCGGCAAGCCGGACTACCGCTGGGCCAAGGAGTTCTCACAGAACAGCGACCCGGTCCACCGGATCGACTAGCGCTCACACGCAACACCCGGCACCCGGCACCCATCCGTAAAGGAGCATCTGCAATGCCTGAGATCGACCTTCCCGACGGGTTCGACGTGACCGACCCGCATCTGTACGGCGAGCGCGTCCCGCTTGCCGAGTTCGCCGAACTACGACGATGCGCTCCGGTCTGGTGGAACGCCCAGGAACCGGGTACCGGCGGATTTCACGACGGTGGTTGTTGGGTTGTCTCCCGCCACGCAGACGTCCGCGACGTCTCGTTGCGCAGCGAGGAGTTCTCGAGCAACGTCAACGGCTGCATTCCGCGGCATGAAGACAACATCTCGGCGGAGGAGTTGGAGGCGACAAAACACGTCCTCATCAACAAGGACGCCCCTGAGCACACACAGCTGCGCAAGTTGGTGGCGCGCTTGTTCACTCCGCGGTCGGTGGAAGCGATGCGGGCCGGGCTGGAAGCGCGGGCAGAAGACATAGCGTCGGCTGCCGTGGCGGAAGGTAGCGGTGATTTTGTCAGCCAGGTCGCCAGCGAGTTACCGATGCAGGCGATCTCGGAGCTGATCGGTGTACCGCAGGACGGGCGCCGTCAGCTGTACGAATGGTCGAATCAGATGACGGGATACGACGACGAGTCGCTCGCCGGCGAGTCGCGGATGGCGTCGGCGCAGATCCTGGGCTACGCCTATCAACTGGCCGAGGCGAGACGGGAGGAACCGCTCGACGACATCATCTCGCGCTTGGTGCATGCCGACATCGACGGACAGAAACTCACCCCGGAACAGTTCGGTTTCTTCGTCATCATGTTGGCTGTCGCAGGCAACGAAACGACGCGCAACGCAACGACACTCGGCATGATGGCATTTCTCGAGCATCCGGATCAGTGGGAACTGTACAAGCGTGAGCGTCCGCGCACCGCCGCGGACGAGATCATCCGCTGGGCTTCGCCACTGACGTCGATGCAACGAACAGCAGTGGTGGACACACAGATTGCCGGCACTACGATTGCGAAGGGGCAGCGTGTCGTACTGCTCTACGGCTCGGCGAACTTCGACGAAACCGTCTTCGAGAACCCCGACGTCTTCGACATCACCCGAGACCCGAACCCGCACCTCGCGTTCGGAGGAACCGGACCGCACTACTGCGTCGGCGCCAACCTGGCCAGAATGGAGGTCGATCTGATCTTCGGCAAGATCGCCGATCACATGCCCGACATCAGCAAGCTCGGCGATCCGAGCAGGCTCTCGTCCGGTTGGCTCAACGGGATCAAGGAATTCAAGGTCGACTACGGCAACTCCACGTCATGTCCTTCGGGGCATTGACGTGTACAGCGGAAGAGTTGCACTTGCGGGCCCGATGCGCGAACTCGGCCAGTTCTACCGGATGGGCGCCGATGTCGCAGTGAGCTTGTTCCGCACCCGCTTTCAGGTGCAGGAGTTTCTCGAGCAGAGTTGGATGATCGCCCGGGTGTCGATCGTGCCGACAGTGTTGGTAGCCGTGCCGTTCACGGTCCTGGTGAGTTTCACCCTCAACATCCTTCTCCGCGAGATCGGTGCCGCCGACCTCAGCGGCGCCGGGGCCGCGCTCGGTGCCGTGACTCAGGTCGGTCCGGTGGTGACGGTGCTGATCGTGGCAGGTGCGGGCGCGACAGCCATCGCCGCCGATCTGGGATCGAGAACGATTCGTGAAGAGATCGACGCCATGGAGGTGCTCGGGATCGATCCGATCAATCGGTTGGTGATTCCGCGGGTGGTCGCGTCGACCGTGGTGGCTTTGCTGCTCAACGGACTCGTCTGCGTCATCGGCATCGCCGGCGGTTACGCCTTCTCGGTGTTTCTCCAGGGCGTGAACCCTGGCGCCTTCGTCGAGGGAATCACGTTGCTGACCGGCCTGCCCGAGGTGGCGTTGTCGATGGTCAAAGCTGCACTGTTCGGGATGCTGGCGGGATTGGTGGCCTGCTATCGCGGACTGTCGGTACGGGGTGGGCCGAAAGGCGTGGGGGAGGCCGTCAACGAAACGGTGGTGTACGCATTCATGGCGTTGTTCGTCGTCAACACCATCGTCACCGCGGTCGGCATCCGATTGACGGCGGGGTGATCGAGGTGACGCTGTCGGATTCGCTGGCACAAATCGGCAAGTTCGGACGCACGCGGGCGCGGGTGGCTCGAACGTCACGCTCGATCGACGACGTCGGGCGACAAGCTGTCTTCTTCGCGCGCGCCATCGCTCACATCCCGTGGGCAATTCGCAAACACCCGAAAGAAGTGTTGAGGCTGGTAGCCGAGATCAGCATGGGCACCGGAGCTTTGGCAGTGATCGGCGGCACGGTTGCGGTCGTAGGATTTCTGACCCTAGCCTCGGGCGGCACCATTGCGATCCAAGGTTTCAGCTCGCTGGGAAATATCGGAGTCGAAGCGCTCACCGGATTCTTCTCCGCCTTCATCAACGTTCGTATCGCTGCGCCGGTCATCGCGGGAATCGGCCTGTCGGCCACGATCGGAGCAGGTTCGACCGCGCAGATCGGTGCCATGCGCATCAGCGAGGAAATCGACGCCCTCGAATCGATGGCGATCAGTTCGGTCCCGTACGTCGTCAGCACCCGCGTCACCGCAGGGATGATCGCGATCTTGCCGCTGTACTCACTGGCGCTCGTAGGATCATTTCTGGCCGGACGATTCACCACGGTCGTGCTGTTCGGTCAATCCTCCGGTCTTTACGACCACTACTTCACGACGTTCCTCGATCCGGTCGACGTCGCATGGTCCTTCGTTCAAGTGCTCGTGATGGCACTACTGGTGATGCTGATCCACACGTACTACGGATACAACGCGTCCGGGGGACCGTCGGGCGTGGGAACTGCAGTGGGCCGCGGGGTTCGGCTCTCGCTGATCTGCGTCGTGGCGGTGACCCTGCTCGTCTCACTCGCGCTCTACGGCGGTTCCGGCAACTTCAATCTGTCCGGTTAGGGGGACTGCGTGCACAGATACGGCTACAAGTTGGCTGCTCTGGGCTTGGCTGCGGCGATCGTCGGGGTCATCGCTTTGTCGGTCGCGTCTTTCAACCAGGTGTTTGTCGCTCGCGTCCCGATCACGGTGATCGCGGAGCGCGCGGGGCTCGTGATGGATCCGGGCGCGCGGGTGAAGATGGCCGGGGTGACCGTGGGCTCGGTGGAGTCCATCACGCCGACTGACGACGCTACCGCACAACTGTCGTTGTCGATCGATCCCGAAGCGCTCGAATCGATTCCGTCAAACGTGGATGTGGCGATCACGTCGAACACGGCCTTCGGCGCGAAGTTCGTCAGCCTGTCCTCGCCGGAGCAGCCGAGCAGCGCGCGACTTGCCGCCGGGGCGACGATCGACGCATCCCGGGTGACTGTCGAGCTGAACACGGTGTTCGAGAAACTCACCACCGTGCTCCGGACGGTGGACCCGGGCAAGCTCGATTCGACATTGGGTGCCCTCTCGACTGCTCTGCAAGGACGCGGCGGACGGCTCGGGGTCGCACTCGAACAAGTAGATTCCTCGTTGCTCGAATTCAACACTGCACGTGAGGCTCTCGATCATGTGTTGACTGATTTACCAGCCGTCACACAGACCTACCGCGACGCTGTTCTCGACTTGATGGACACCCTCGACTCGCTCACGACGACGGGAACCACTGTTCTCGACGAGCAGCAGAATCTCGATCTCCTCTTGCTCAACGTGATCGGGGTCGCCCGCACCGGAGAAGATGTACTGGGAGCCAACGCCGACGGTATCGACACCGTTCTGTCGTTACTGCGGCCGACCACCGCACTGCTCGAGGAATACTCCCCGGTGATTCCCTGCATGTTCCACGGACTGCAGGAGAGCAAGAAGATCGGCGACGGCGCCTACAACGGACAACCAGGAATCAAGATGTCGATCGGTCTGATCGCCGGAACCGAACCGTACCGATATCCCGACGACCTTCCGAAGGTCGCGGCAACAGGTGGCCCGCAGTGTATGGGTCTTCCACTGCGCGACCCGAACGTCAATGCTCCGTACCTGGTGACCGATACCGGGGTGAATCCGTTTGCGCCCGAGCGTCAGCCGAATGGTGGACAACCGATGAACACGGTCCCGGATCTGATGAGCTACCTGTTCGGGACGGAGATCCGATGAAAGTTCGTGGGTACACCGTCAAGTTCGGAATTTTTGTTCTGGTGATGATCCTCGTCAACGCCGGGCTGATCCTCGTGTTCGGCCAGATGCGAGGTGGCGACGCGAGGTCGTACTCGGCGGAGTTCGTCAACGCCTCCGGGCTCAGAGCCGGCGACAAGGTGCGCATCGCCGGTGTGCCGGTCGGTTCTGTCGGCTCCGTCGAATTCGGTGGGAATCACCGTGCCCACGTGAGTTTCAGTGTGGATACGGGTGACACCGTGACTGTATCGACCAGAGCCGCTGTTCGATATCAGGATCTGGTGGGTAATCGATACCTCGAACTGCTCGACGATCCGGGGATCGCGGAACCGCAGCCACAGGACGAGAGCATTCCCGTCGATCGCACCGCACCGGCACTCGACCTCGATGCGCTACTCGGTGGTTTCAAGCCGCTGTTTCAAGCCCTGGACCCGGAGCAGGTCAACGCGTTGTCGATGTCCTTGCTCGAGGTGTTTCAAGGCCAGTCCGGAACTGTGGCATCGGTGCTGGCGCACACCGGATCGATCACGAACACTCTCGCAGACCGCGACCAACTGATCGGTCGAGTGATCGGCAACCTCGACGGTGTGCTCAGTGAATTGCGCAGCCGCGGTGGTCAGTTCAGTGACACTCTCGATCACCTACAACAGCTGGTCAGCGGGCTCGCGGCGGACAGGGAGATGATCGGGACTGCCGTCGAGAGTGTGAACACCGCATCAGGCACCTTCGCCGATCTCCTCGCCGGAGTTCGCCCGGACATCGCGGGAAACCTGTCGAAGCTGGACGCAAGCCTGAATCCGCTGATCGAGCAACAAAGTGAGCTCGATCGGATTCTCGCGTCCATGCCCTCGAACTACAAGCAGCTGATCCGAGTCGGCTCGTACGGGTCGTTCTTCAACTTCTATCTGTGCGGAATTGCACTGAAGGTCGACGGTGCCGACGGTACGCCGCTCACTGTCGACCTGGTGGATCAGACGACCGGAAGGTGCGCACCACGATGAGAGAGATGGCACAGAGCCAGGCCGTACGCGTGGGGGTCGTGGGATTGGTCGTCACGGCCGCCGTCGTATTGGCATCGCTCCAGTATCAGAATCTGCAGTTCCTGAAATCGGGCGTCGGGTACAGCGCGGTGTTCGCCGACGCCAGCGGTCTCGCGCCGGGAGACGAAGTCAACGCCGCTGGAGTGAAGATCGGAACGGTGGACCGGATCGAGGTCGAGCACGGACTCGCGCGCGTGGACTTCACACTGGAAGGCTCGATCGGTTTGGGAGAAAGCACGTCGGCAGCCGTCACCACGATGTCGTTGCTCGGCAAGCGAGCGGTATCGCTCGATCTGGACGGTACGGGAAGGATCGCGGTCGGCGGCGAGATCCCGGTCGAGCGAACAAGATCGGCGTACTCGCTGCCCGACGTGCTCGGTGACCTCACCACGACGGTCGAGGACATCGATCTCGACCAACTCTCCGAATCGCTCGACGCAGTGGGACAGGTGATGTCCGACAGTGCGCCGGACCTGAGACCGGCACTGGACGGTGTCGCACGGATCTCCGACAGCGTCAATAGACGCGACGACATGTTGCGCACCTTGCTGTCCGATGCAAACGACGTCGCCGGGACGCTGGCCGAGCGTGGACCACAGGTCAACGCGCTACTCGTCGACGGCAACGCCTTGTTGGGAGAACTGGATCGGCGACAGGCGGCGCTGGGGGAAGTGATCACGAACATCTCGGCGTTGTCGACCCAGCTGAGCGGACTCGTCCACGACAACGAGGCGCAATTGCAACCGGTCCTCGGCAAACTCGACACGGTTGTCGGCATTCTGCAGAACAACAAGGACAACCTTTCTCAGGGAATCGACGGTCTCGGTACGTACGTGGGCACGCTCGGCGACACCGTGGCCAGCGGTCCCTTCTATTACGCCTACGTCCAGAACCTGGTACCGGCGCAATACACCCAACCGTTGATCAACGCGATGTTCGGGCTACCACCTGCGCCGCTACCGATTCCGGAGGTTCGATGATGGGTGCCTTACGAGTTCGCAAACCGGTGAACTGGCGTCGAATCGGCGTAGTCGGTGGAAGCGTCGTCGGCGCGGCGATCGTCGTCGTGTCGGGATACCTTGCGGTGCAACATCTGCGCTACTACAACGTGACCGCCTACTTCACCTCGACGACCGGCCTGTATGTCGGTGACGACGTTCGTGTCGTGGGGGTCGACGTCGGCCGCGTCACCGAGATCGCCCCACAGGGAGATCGAATGCGCGTCGAACTGAAATTGGCGCGCGAGGTTCCCGTCGCCGAGGACGCGAAAGCGGTGATCGTTGCCCAGTCACTGGTCTCGGCCCGCTTCGTGCAGTTGACGCCGGCGGTGACGGACGGCGCCGACGCACTGAATGACGGTGCGGAGATCGGGCTCGAGCGAACAGCCGTCCCGGTCGAGTGGGACCAGATCAAGGAACAGCTGGGCCGGGCTGCCGATGCTTTGGGTCCCGACGGGGACGATCGCGGTCCCGCCGCCAACTTCCTCGACGGTGCCGGATCCGCACTGGCCGGCAACGGGGAAGCGCTGGGGCGCTCGGTGACCGAACTCTCGGAGGCTATGAGCACACTCGACGAAGGCGGAGCCGATCTGTTCGGCACCATCCGCGGCCTGCAGACCTTCACGACCGCACTCGCCGCAAGCGACGAACAGATCGTTCAGTTCCAAGGACGACTGGCAAATGTCTCGAGTGTGCTCGCCGAGAGCCGGACGCAATTGGCTCCGGCTCTCGCCGATCTGGACGCCGCCGTCGTCGACGTACAGCGGTTTGTCGAACAGAACCGAACCGGCTTGACGGAGCAGATCGCGAAGTTGGCCGACGTGTCCCAGGTATTGGTCGACAAGCGCGCAGGTCTCGAGAAGGTACTGCATCTGGCTCCGACAGCGTTGTCGAACTACTACAACGTCTACCGGCCGGCCCAAGGAGCGATGGTGGGTGTGCCCGCATTCCAGAACGTCGGCAACCCGATCGACTTGATCTGCGGCGGAATCGCCGGCCTGGCCAACGACACCTCGAAGAAGGGCGCGGATTTGTGCATCGAATACCTCGGCCCGTTGCTCAACACGATCAAAGCGAACTACCCGGACCTGAGCATCAATCCGACCCGGGCGCTCGGGGCTCTTCCGGACCAACTGGTGTACAGCGAGCCTGATCTGGAACCGACTGGCGCCTTGAGCTTTCCGACGGTGCCGGTGGCGTCTGATCTGACCGGCTTGCTCATGCCGTCGACAGGATCACGATGACTGGCCGCCGGTGGGGAACAGTGTGTGTGGCGGCGAGCGCCGTGCTCGTTCTGACGGGTTGTCAATGGAGCGGGCTGAATTCGGTGTCGCTGCCGGGCGCGGCCGGCCGCGGTGAGGGAAGTTTCTCGGTCGTGATCGAGATGCCGGACGTCACGTCGATCAGTCCCAATTCTCCGGTCATGGTCAACGACGTGACAGTCGGAAGTATCAGTGCGATCGAGACCGACAACTGGCACGCACGGGTGACGGTTGCGCTCGACGGTTCGGTGTCGCTGCCCGCCAACGCGACTGCCAAGATCGGCCAAACCAGTCTGCTCGGATCCAAACACGTCGCGCTCGCGCCGCCCACCGAGGTGGCGCCGGAAGGGCGGTTGTCGGAGGGATCCGTGATTCCCCTTGCATCGGCCAGTGTCTATCCCACCACCGAGGAAGCGTTGACGGCACTGTCCTTGGTGCTCAACGGCGGTGGGCTGGCCCAGATTCACAGCATCACCACGGAACTGAACACTGCTCTCGGCGGGCGGACCGATGCGGCGCGCGACCTGCTGAGCCAGATGGACACCGTGACCGAGACACTCGACCGTCAACGCGAGGCGATAGTCACGACCATGGAGAATCTAGACGTGTTCGCCGGCGAGATCACGGCTCAGCGAGACGTTCTCGGTGAGGCGTTGGAGACCCTTGATCCGGCCTTGGCGGAACTGAGCGCCCAACGCGTCGACCTGACCACCGCCCTCGATGCGGTCGGCAGGTTCGGGGACGTCGGGACCGATCTGGTCGACCGGACCCGCGACGATTTGAAAGCCAATTTGAGCGCCTTGGAATCGACGCTGCAGAAGGTGGTCGAAACAGGACCGGACCTGATCAACAATTTGGGCAATCTGAGTACCTTCCCCTTCCCCCAGACGACCATCGACGACGGAATGCGCGGTGATTACACCAATTTGTGGGCGCTGATCGACCTCACGAGTAATCGCCTTCAGTCAGGTCTGGGCTTCGGTACTCCGTTCGGGGCGCCGCAAACTCCGGTGGAGAACGGAATACTGGTCGATCCTTTGACCGCGCCTCTGGGTACCGGGCGGGCCGCCCCAAGTGACACCGGGCGGGCCGCCCCAAGTGGTACAGGGCGGACCGACCAGGACGGTGGACGATGATTCTCACGAAGTTGGTGCGAAGGCAATTGACGATCTTCGCGATCCTGGCGGTGATAGGCATGAGCGCAGCGGCTATCTCGTACCTGAGAGTTCCGACCATGCTCGGCATCGGGCGCTATTCGGTGACAGTCGAACTGCCCGACGCCGGCGGCCTGTATCGGAACGCGAACGTGACCTATCGCGGCGACACCATCGGTCAGGTCAGGTCGGTGCGTCTCTCTCCGGGAGTGGTACGCGCCGAATTATCCTTGGAGAGTGCGGTTCCCGTTCCCTCCAGCGGGCTCACAGTAGCGGTGCGAAGCGTGTCGGCAATCGGTGAGCAATACGTCGACATGCAACCGAGCACCGCGGACGGACCCTTTCTGGCCGACGGAGACGTGATCGGCCCCGACGCTGTCACGATCCCGACCGAGATCGGACCGGTCCTCGATCAGGCGCAGGCGATGCTCGCATCCGTACCGCAGGACAAGTTGCGATCGGTGATCGACGAGTCCGCGGCAGCTTTCGGAGGCAGGGGAGAGGATCTGGCTCGTCTGCTGGATTCGACCACCTCGTTCGTCGATCAGATGGCCGCTGCCACAACGCCGGCTACGACGCTCGTACAGCAGTTGGATCCGCTCCTGCAGACACAGGTGGTGACGGGCGATCAGATTCGCCAGTGGGCGTCCAGTGTCGCTCAGCTCAGTGGACAGTTGGAGGTCGCCGACGGGTCCGTGCGCAATATCCTCGAGACCGGACCGGGCTTCGCGACTGAAGCCGACCTGCTGTTTCAAGGCCTCAAACCCACTTTGCCTGTGCTGCTTGCCAATTTCACCAGCACCGCTCAGGTGGCTTTGACGTACAACGCCGGGTTGGAACAGGTGCTCGTCATCTTGCCGCCACTGGTCGCGGCACAGGAAACCGTCGTACAACGCGGGCAGGTGGACGGCGCCGCGAACGTCAACTTCCACCTCCAAGCGCAGGACCCTGCGGCGTGCTCGACCGGTTACCTTCCTGCGGATCAGCGACGGGACCCGACCCAGACGAGTGTGCCGGACACCCCGGCTGATCTGTACTGCAAAGTGCCACAGAACTCGGTCTTCGCCGTTCGTGGATCTCGGAACATTCCCTGCATGGAGGTACCGGGCAAACGAGCACCGAGCCCGGAGATCTGCCGGAGCCCCGAAGCGTACGTGCCGTCGGGGACCAATGCGCCCGGCGAGTTGTACACCGGGCCTGACGGAGTCGACTATCAACACACGGAGTTGGCTCCGGCTGACTCCGGTCCGGGGGAGGGGGAGCCGTGGCAACAGTTGCTGACGCCGACGAATCGCTGAGAGGTGAGGTGCTGGATCCGGTCCGAGGGAAGCGCGGTGTACTCACTGCCCTGGTCTGGATTGCACTCGCGGCTCTGAGCGTCGTTGTCGTCTTCGGTTGTCTGGCAGTTCGATCGGACCGCGTGCGAGAGTCCCAGCGTCAAGGGTTCGTCGACGGTGCTGTCGCAGGAACCCTTGCTCTGATCGACGTTCACTCTGCCACGCTCGACGAGGATCTCGCGGAGCTGAAGTCGCTGACTACGGGAACTTTTGCAGACGAACTGAAGTCCGGTGAATCTGCGTTCGTCGCATCGATCCGTGATTTCGCCGTCGATTCCGACGGTCATGTCGACACCGCCGCCCTGGCATCGGAATCCGGAACCTCGGGGGTGGTACTGATCGCGGCATCGGCTCAGGTCGGCAATTCGGCGGGAGAGTCTTCGGCGCGAACCTACCGTCTTCGCGTCGGTGTCGAAGAGGTCGACGGTCGGGTACTGATGTCGAGTGTGGAGTTCGTCCCGTGAAGCGCGTGGTCTTGGCGTTTGCAGCGCTGATCTTGGTGGGAGCCGGCGGGACTCTGCTCTGGAGTCACCACCGTTCGGCAGCCGCTGAAACCGCACGTGTCGAGGTGATCGGTGTGGCGCCGATGCTCGTCGAGAATCTCTTGACCTACAACAGCGACACGGTGGACGAGGATCTTGCACATGCTGCCGAGGGCGCAAGTGGAACATTTCAGGACCGCTTCGCCGAATTCGGATCGAAAACCGTTGCACCCCAGTCGAAGGAGCAAGGAATCAGCACGAAGGCGCGAGTAGTCGACGTCGGAGTGCTCTCCGCTGCTGCAGACCGAGCAGAATTGCTCCTGTTCGTCGATCAGATCACGACGAGTATCGCGCGGCCGGCACCAGCGTCGACGTCGAGCCGAGTCGAGGTGACACTCGATCGAGTCGACGGCACATGGCTGGTGAGTGCCATGACCCCCGTCTAGTGAAGGTTGTCGCGGCCCGCCATGATCAGCCTGGCAGTGACTTCGAGCCGGTCTGCGATCTGCGAATAGGACTCGTAACCCATGCCGGCTCGGACAAGCGCTCCGGACCAGGAGATTTCGAGTGCTTCGAGTACGTCGGGATCGTATGACGGCCCCAGCGCCTCGATGAGCCGCTCGCGGATGTTCTTGCCGATACGTCCCCGAAGGTGTTCGACGTCGGGATCGTTGCCCATCATCGCCGTGGTCACGGCCGCGGCCAGCTCCGGTTCGTCGGAAACGAGGAGTGCGACGCTTCGAAGGACCGAGCAGACCTGCGCTTCTCGTTCCGCCTCGGGGGAGGGCTCGTGCGGTACTGCGTCGAGTCGGCGCCAGAACAGTTCTGCCACAAGGTGACTCTTGGACGAAAAATAGGTGTACGCCGTGGCTGCGGCGACACCGGCTTCCGCTGCCACCATTCGTACAGTCAGATCGGCAAACCCTTTGTCGCGCAGGACCGTGATCGCTGCCGCGGTCAATCGATCGACGGTTTCGGCTTGCTGCTGTGTGAGCCGTCGACGAGTGGACTCGAACTTGGTCTTACCAGACATGTGTCCAGACACTACGGGATCAGACCCGTGCGAGCAAAGTGTGCGCTATCGCTGCTCGTTCTCGCTCCCCGCTCGGTGTCATGTCTCGCTGCCCGCTCGGTGTCATGTCTCGCTCCCGCTCGGTGTCATGTCTCGCTCCCGCTCGGTGTCATGTCTCGCTCCCGCTCGGTGGGACAGAATTTCGATCCCCCGCGATCGCTAAGTCCATGTGTTAGAACGATTTCTAGAACACGTTCGGAAATGTGCCCAGGATCGGAGAGGCTGATTATGGCGAAGTGGGACGAGACATGCGACGTACTCGCTGTGGGATCGGGCGGCGGACTCGCCGGCGCGTACACGGCAGCACGCGAAGGCCTCGACGTCATTGTGATCGAAGCGACCGACAAGTACGGCGGAACAACGGCGTACTCGGGCGGCGGCGGAATGTGGTTCCCGTGCAACGCCGTTCTTCGCCGGGGTGGGGACGACGACACCATCGAAGATGCGCTGGAGTACTACCGTTCGGTGGTGGGTGATCGGACACCTGCCGACGTCCAGGAGGCATACGTTCGAGGCGGCGCCGGGTTGATCGACTATCTCGAAGAGGACTCGAATTTCGAGTTCCAGATACTGCCGTGGCCCGACTACTTCGGGGAAAAACCCAAGGCTCGCGCGAGCGGTCGACACATCGTTCCCAAACCGATGAACGCTAAGAAGCTTGGTGTGCTTCGTGATTCACTTCGATCGCCGCTCGCGACGGAGCGGTTGGGAGAAGAGTTGCCGGCGTACCTCGTCGGCGGGCAGTCGTTGATCGGTCGATTCTTGCTGGCACTTTCGACATTCGCCAACGCCGCCATGCACCTGAACACCACTCTCGAAGAATTGGTCGTCGAGGACGGATCGGTCGTCGGCGCGGTCGTCGAACAAGGTGGTCGGCGTCGAACCATCCGAGCCCGCAGAGGAGTGATTCTGGCCGCGGGCGGATTCGAACAGAACGAGACCCTGCGTGCCGAATTCGGTGTTCCCGGCTCTGCGCTCGACACGATGGGTTGTCCCGGCAATCTCGGCAAGGCGCATCAGGCGGCTATCGCCGTGGGCGCCGATACCGACCTCATGGGGGAGGCCTGGTGGTCGCCGGGGCTCACCCATCCGGATGGCCGCTCCGCGTTTGCGCTGTGGTTCACCGGCGGAATCTTCGTGGACGACAACGGTCGTCGATTCGTCAACGAGTCTGCGCCGTACGACCGCTTGGGTCGCTCCGTCATAGAACACATGCGGGCACGAAAAGTAACCACACCGTATTGGATGATCTACGACAACAGGGAAGGTGCAGTGCCGCCGGTGAAGGCGCCCAACGTGCCCATGGCGCAGACGGAGCAGTATGTGGATGCTGGGTTGTGGAAGAGTGCCCAGACGCTCGAAGACCTCGCCGCCCAGATCGATGTTCCCGCAGCGGAACTGGTGCAGACCGTGAAGCGATTCAACGAGTCTGCGGCGACCGGCGTCGACACGGACTTCGGCCGAGGAGACACTGCGTACGACCGTGCCTTTTCGGAGGGGGCTTCACCGCTCGTACCGATCGACCAAGGACCGTTTCACGCTGCCGCTTTCGGTATCTCCGACCTCGGGACCAAAGGTGGTCTACGTACCGACGCAACCGGGCGGGTGCTCAAAGCCGACGGTACGGCGATTGCCGGATTGTACGCGGCGGGCAACACGATGGCAGCGGCCAGCGGGACTACGTATCCCGGCGGTGGAAACCCGATAGGAGCGAGCATGCTGTTCAGTCACCTGGCTGCACTCGACCTCACGAAGCCGCCGTCGTAAGGATCAGACCGCTGGTGTCGGGAAAGGGGTCAGGCCTTGCCGAGTCCGGCGGCGATTCCCTTGTCCAGTTGGCTGAGCATTGCAGTCCCCAAGGACGAAAGCTGGGCGACCTGGCGATCATCGAGGCCCTCGAAGAGGAGACCTTGAACCGAGGCGACGTGTGGCGGCGCGGCCGCGACGACCTTTGTCATTCCTTCGTCGGTGAGTACTGCGTTGGAGCCGCGGCTGCCGCGAATGACTTCCCGTTTCACCCAGCCGGCTTTCTCCATCTTCGTGACGACGTGCGAGAGGCGGGACAGGGAAGCGTTCGCGCGCTGGGCCAGTACCGACAACTGGAGCTTGTGGTCGGGGGCGTCCGAGAGTGCGGCGAGCACGAAATATTCGAAGTGGGTGAGTGCCGAATCGCGTTGCAGTTGAGTGTCGAGTGCGGCAGGCAACCGTGTCACGAGAGCGATCAGTGTCAGCCAGGCTTCCTGCTGCTCGGCTGTGAGCCACTTCGTCTGAGACTGCGCGTCGGGCTGCGCGGTCGGTTCACTCATCGGTGACTTCTCCTTCGGGTCGAGCATTCTTCGTGCACGGAGCGTGCTGGTGTACAGCGTCTCAGACGCATGTCCAGAAGAATATTGCGGGGAATAGTTGCGGGACGCAAGTGTTGAGTCCTATATTAGGTTGAACCTTCAACTTAACGACGAATGTCTATCCCGAGGAGCCCATATGTCCACCACAACCATGCCTGCGCTGTATCTCAGCCACGGTGCTCCGCCGCTGGTGGACAGCGCGTTGTGGGTCGACCAATTGGGGGCGTGGGCCGGCGATCTTCCGCGGCCGACGGCAATCCTCGTCGTCTCGGCGCACTGGGAATCAGCACCGCTGACGATCGGTTCGACGACCACGGGCACCCCGCTCATCTACGACTTCGGTGGTTTTCCCGAGAGGTTCTACCGCGCGAAGTACAACTCTCCCGGCGCTCCGGAACTCGCAGCTCAGGTCGCCGCGTTGATGCCGGACAACGAACGAGTGGTTCAGCAGCCGAATCGAGGACTCGATCACGGTGCCTACGTGCCGCTCACGGTGATGTACCCGGACGCAGACATCCCGGTACTGCAAATTTCGCTGCCAACCCTCGATCCCGAGCGTTTGCTCCATCTCGGAGAACGCCTACGGCCACTCCGTGAGCAAGGTGTACTGATCGTGGGATCCGGATTCACCACGCACGGGCTGCCGTTCCTGCGCGATCCGTCACCGGAGGCGCAGGCCCCGGGATGGTCGGCGGAATTCGACGCGTGGGCAGGGGAGAGGTTCGCTGCCGGAGACGTCGATTCGTTGATCGACTTCCGCGCCCAAGCTCCCGGGATGCCGTACGCGCATCCGACCATCGAGCACTTCGCCCCGTTGTTCGTCACGCTCGGTGCGTCGTCCGATCCGGAGCAGGTGCCCACCCAGGTGATCGACGGATTCTGGATGGGACTTGCGAAGCGCTCGATTCAGGTCGCCTAGAGAATCAGGTTGCTCAGAGAATCATTTCGCCCAGGTGAGTCAGCTTCGATTGCGAAGGAACTCGAGTGCCTGGTCGCCGTGCGTGTTGGCGCGAAGTTCACTCGAGATGACTTTGAGAACGGTGCGGTCGGTGTCGATCACGAAGGTCGAGCGTTTGACCGGAGCCAGCTTGCCCAGGAGTCCGCGCTTGACGCCGAACTGTTCGGCTACCTTGCCGTCGGTGTCGGCGAGCAGGGGGTAGTCGAAGGATTGTGCGGTGGCAAAGGTGGACTGAGCTTCGACCGTATCGGTGCTGATACCTGCCCGCGAAGCGCCCACCGCGGCGAATTCGCTGCCCAGGTCACGGAAGTGGCACGCCTCGGCGGTGCACACCGGCGTCGAGGCTGCCGGGTAGAAGAAGAGGACCAAGGGGCCGTTCGCGAGCAGGCTCGTCAGCGAGCGCGGAGTTCCGTCCTGGTCGGGCAGCGAGAAATCGGGGGCGAGTTGGCCTGGTTTCATTCGGCCGAGGTTACCCGCGCACGACGACCGTGTGGGGGAGCCTGGGATGATGGAGGCATGCACGGCGAGCCCACCTCCATGTCCGCACGGTCGTCCGACACCGCGATCGTCGGTGACGCGTCCGATTCCACCACCACTCGGGAGCAGTTCCGTGCCCTCGCAGCTGAGCACCGGGTCGTTCCGGTCACTCGGAAAGTGTTGGCGGACTCCGAAACTCCGCTCTCGGCGTACGAGAAGTTGGCCGGCAATCGTCCAGGCACCTTCTTGCTCGAGTCGGCCGAGAACGGTCGTTCGTGGTCGCGGTGGTCGTTCATCGGCGTCGGGAGTCCGGCTGCACTGACCGTCGTGGACGGAGAGGCGGCTTGGTACGGCAATGTTCCGGCCGGTGCTCCGGCCGGCGGTGACCCGATCGATGCACTCGGTGCCACCCTCGAACTACTTCGTTCGGAGCGACTTCCCGACCTACCCCCGCTGACCGGCGGAATGGTCGGGTTCCTCGGTTACGACGCGGTGCGGCGCCTCGAGAGATTGGGTGACTCCGCGGTCGACGACCTGCAGATACCCGAGATGGTCATGCTGCTTGCTGCCGACATCGCCGCTGTCGATCACCACGAAGGGGCGATCACCCTCATCGCCAATGCGGTCAACTGGGACGGCACCGACGAGCGTGTCGACACGGCGTACGACGACGCGGTCGCCAGGTTGGACGCGATGACTCGCGCTCTCGCGGCGCCGGCGAAATCGACGGTGTCGACATTCTCGAAAGCGACTCCGAACTACCGTCGTCAACGCACCACCGAGAGCTTCGGTGTCGACGTCAAAAAGTTGATCGGCGACATCGAAGCGGGCGAGGCATTCCAGGTAGTTCTCTCGCAGCGATTCGAGATCGATTGCACTGCAGCACCGATCGACGTGTACCGGATGCTGCGCGCGTCGAACCCCAGCCCGTACATGTATCTGCTCAACGTGCCGAACGGTGACGGAGAGACGGCGTTTTCGATCGTCGGTTCGAGCCCTGAAGCACTGGTCACCGTCGCCGAGGGCGTCGCGACGACACACCCGATCGCTGGAACCAGATGGCGCGGTGCCACAGAGGAGGACGACATCCTGCTCGAGAAGGACCTCCTCGCCGACGAGAAGGAAAACTCCGAGCACCTCATGCTCGTCGATCTGGGGCGAAACGATCTGGGTCGTGTCTGTCGCCCGGGCACGGTGAAGGTGCACGACTACCGGCACATCGAGCGGTACAGCCACGTGATGCATCTCGTATCGACCGTCACCGGTCATCTGGCCGAGGGAAAGCACGCTCTCGACGCGGTCACCGCATGCTTCCCCGCTGGAACCCTGTCAGGGGCACCCAAGGTGCGTGCGATGCAGCTGATCGAAGAACTCGAGCCCACCAGGCGGGGTATCTACGGCGGCATCGTCGGCTACCTCGACTTCGCCGGCGACGCCGACACCGCGATCGCGATCCGAACGGCATTGATCAAGGACGGGATCGGATATGTCCAGGCGGGCGCCGGCGTCGTCGCCGACTCGGATCCGGTCTACGAGGACACCGAGGCCCGCAACAAGGCGATGGCAGTGCTGAGCGCCATCGCGTCGGCGCACACCCTGCGCACCATCGGAGGTGACGATCAGTGAGTGAGAACGAGTCGATTGCAGCGGAGCAGCCTACAAGGGCTTCTCGTGGCACCGCTGTGCCGAGGACGCTTTTGCTTGCACTGTCGGCAGCAGCTCTGTGGGGCAGCTCACGAATGACGTGGGTTCATCTGACCTCGAGCGACGGCAAGACGCTGGAGCGGACGACGGACCTCGACGGCAGCACCTGGGCGGCGGCGATGACTCCGCTCGCGCTCGCGCTTCTGGCGGCGATCGCGGCGTCGTTCGCGGTGCGAGGTTGGGCGCTTCGTGTGGTCGGACTGTTGGTGGCACTCGTCGCCGTCGCGGTAGCGGTTCCGGCGGTGCAGTTGTTGGTGTCCGGAGCCTCTTCGGACCGAGCGGTGGAGTTGGCCGAGTTGTCCGGTCACCCGGAAGATCTCTCGACGACTGTTTCGGTACTGCCTGCCTTGCTTGCGTTGCTCGGAGCGGTGGCGGCGCTCGGCGCAGCAGTACTTCTGATGCGCAAACCTCCAGTGCGAGGCGGGTTGTCGTCGAAGTACGACAACCCTGCCGCCCGCCGCGAAGCTGCAGCCAAGCTCGGTCAGGGAGACACACCCGCGTCGGACGAGCCTGTGACACAACGGATGTTGTGGGACGCGCTCGATGCCGGAGAGGACCCGACAGTGGCTGACGGGGACGACGGAGTTGGGGGAGGCAACGGTGCGAAACCGGGGTCGTCGCACTGAGTAAGACTGAACCCTCACCTGCGTGGGTACCCCGGCGGAGTAGCAAAATTTCGTCCCACTAGGCTGAGACCACCCTGATGACGTATCTCACATCGGGCTCTTGCCCAGAAAGGATTCGGGCCACGATGACCGTACTCGACTCGATTCTCGACGGGGTGCGCGCTGATGTCGCCGCCCGCGAAGCCGTACTCGACTTCGCTGCAGTCAAGGCTGCTGCGGCCGCTGCACCGCCTGCACTCGATGCTGCAGCAGCACTTCTGGAATCGAGCATCGGCGTCATCGCCGAGGTCAAGCGAGCGAGCCCGTCAAAGGGTGCGCTGGCCGACATTGCCGATCCCGCAGAGCTTGCCGCGGCTTACCAAGCCGGTGGCGCACGCATCATCAGTGTTCTCACCGAAGAGCGCCGTTTTCACGGCTCGTTGGCCGACCTCGACGCAGTCCGTAAAGCGGTCACCATTCCGGTGCTGCGCAAGGACTTCATCGTGGGGCCGTACCAGATTCACGAGGCTCGCGCTCACGGCGCCGACGTCATCTTGCTGATCGTCGCGGCACTCGAACAGCAGGCGCTCGCCTCGCTGATCGATCGCACCGAATCTCTGGGAATGACTGCCCTCGTCGAGGTACACACCGAGGAAGAAGCCAACCGCGCGCTCGAAGCCGGCGCCAAGGTGATCGGTGTCAACGCGCGCAATCTCAAGACCCTCGAGGTGGACAAGAACACCTTCGGTCGCATTGCTCCCGGTCTGCCGACCGAGACGATCAAGATCGCCGAATCGGGTGTTCGCGGAACTGCCGATCTGTTGGCGTACGCCGGTGCGGGCGCCGACGCAGTGCTCGTCGGTGAAGGCCTCGTGACCAGCGGCGACCCGCGTAAGGCCGTCGCAGATCTGGTCAATGCCGGTGCACACCCGTCCTGCCCCAAACCGTCTCGATAAAGCGCTTCACCCGCCCGGCGTGCTTTGATGCACCCGGGCGGTGACCAGCGACACCGTTGGGGCAGACTGGTGGGGTGACTTCACGTACTCAGGAACCAGGCTCCGGTGCAGTATTCAAGGGCGGCAATCTGCCGCCGGCCAGCGCGGGACTCACCGAGCGCTCTCACGACCCGGATGCCGGAGGGCATTTCGGCGTCTATGGCGGACGGCATGTGCCGGAAGCTCTCATGGCGGTTATCGAGGAAGTCACTGCGGAGTACGAAAAGGCTCGCGCGGACGACACGTTCTTGAACGAACTCGATCGCTTGCAGCGCGATTACACCGGGCGTCCGTCGCCGATTTTCGAGGCAACGCGAATGAGCGAGTTCGCCGGCGGCGCGCGCATCATTCTCAAGCGTGAAGATCTGAACCACACCGGTTCTCACAAGATCAACAACGTTCTCGGTCAGGTTCTGCTGGCGAAGCGTATGGGCAAGACCCGCATCATCGCCGAGACCGGAGCGGGACAGCACGGTGTGGCATCGGCCACCGCCTGTGCACTGCTCGGTCTCGAGTGCGTCATCTACATGGGTGCTGTCGACACCGAACGTCAAGCACTGAACGTCGCACGCATGCGCCTGCTCGGCGCGGAGGTCGTCTCGGTCGAGACCGGTTCGCGCACGCTCAAGGACGCGATCAACGAAGCCTTGCGCGACTGGGTTTCCCACGCGGACAACACCTATTACTGCTTCGGTACCGCGGCAGGCCCGCACCCCTTCCCCACCATCGTTCGCGACTTCCAGCGAGTGGTCGGCCTCGAAACACGCGTCCAGGTTCAGGCACTGACCGGCCGCCTGCCCGATGCAGTCACAGCCTGCGTCGGAGGCGGCTCCAACGCAATCGGAATCTTCCACCCGTTCATCGACGATCTGTCGGTACGGCTGGTTGGCTACGAAGCAGCCGGCGACGGTGTCGAAACCGGAAGGCATGCAGCAACGTTCGCCGGCGGTACCCCTGGCGCATTCCAGGGTGCCTACTCCTACCTGCTCCAGGACGAAGACGGTCAGACCATCGAATCGCACTCGATCTCTGCTGGTCTGGACTACCCGGGCGTCGGACCCGAGCACGCTTACCTGAGCGATATCGGGCGTGCCACCTACGAACCCGTCACCGACAGCGAAGCGATGGATGCTCTACTGCTGCTCTCGCGCCGCGAAGGCATCATCCCGGCCATCGAATCCGCCCACGCCGTTGCCGGCGCGCTCCGACTGGGCAAGGAACTCGGCGAGGGCGCGATCATCGTCGTCAATCTCTCCGGTCGCGGTGACAAGGACATGGACACCGCCGCAAGCTGGTTCGGTCTCTTCGACGGCGCCTCGAGTCAGGCAACCGCTCCGGCTGATGCAGCAGACCAGAACGACAACACGGAAGGCTCGGACAAGTGAGCGAACGACCATCACGCCTCGCACCCACCTTTGCAGCGTGCAAGGCTGACAAGCGTGCCGCCCTCGTCGGTTACCTGCCTGCCGGTTATCCGACCGTTCCCGAATCGATCGACGTGTTCAAGGCGATGGTCGACGGTGGCTGCGACATCATCGAAGTCGGTGTCGCGTATTCCGATCCGGTCATGGACGGTCCGACCATCCAGCGTGCAGCCGAAACCGCACTCACCAACGGCGTTCGCCTTCGCGACATCTTCACCGTGATCGAGCAGATCAGTTCGGTCGGCGGCAAGGCCGTCGTGATGACCTACTGGAACCCGGTACTGCAGTACGGCGTCGACAAGTTCGCACGAGACCTCGCTTCCGCCGGCGGGCTCGGACTCATCACCCCCAACCTCATTCCGGAAGAAGCAGGCGCCTGGATGGAAGCATCCGAGGAGCACCACCTCGACCGGATCTTCCTTGTCGCCCCGTCCTCGACGGAAGAACGGCTCGCGATGACACTCGACGCGAGTAGTGGATTCATCTACGCGGCCTCGACAATGGGTGTCACCGGCGCTCGCGACGCCGTGTCGTCGATGGCTCCGGAACTGACCGCACGAATCCGCGCGCATTCCGACATTCCCGTCGGCGTCGGATTGGGTGTTCGGTCCGGCGCACAAGCTGCCGAAATCGCGGCATACGCCGATGCCGTCATCGTCGGCTCGGCTCTGGTCTCCGCGGTCGAGAACGGCTTGGGAGCGGTTCGCTCGCTCACCGAAGAACTCGCCGAGGGCGTCCGCTCGGCTACCGTGGCGTCGTGACCTCAACTGTGGACCTACTGGCCTATATCCCCAGCCCGCCCCAAGGCGTCTGGTACGTCGGACCGGTAGCGCTGCGCGCCTACGCGCTCTTCATCATCCTCGGCATCATCGTCGCGATCGTGTGGGGAGATCGTCGTTGGGTCGCCCGCGGCGGCGAGAAGGGGACCGTTCTCGACATCGCGATCTGGGCTGTTCCGTTCGGTCTGATCGGTGGCAGGCTCTATCACGTATTGACCGACTGGCCCGCCTATTTCGGCGAGAACGGTCAGCCTCTCGATGCACTCAAGGTGTGGCAGGGAGGCCTCGGAATCTGGGGAGCTGTGTTCCTCGGCGGCATCGGTGCGTGGATCGGCTGCCGTCGACGCGGCATTCCGGTTTCCGCGCTCGGTGATGCGATTGCGCCCGGAATCCTGCTCGCGCAGGCCATCGGTCGTATCGGCAACTACTTCAACCAGGAGTTGTACGGTCGCGAGACCACCGTCCCATGGGGCCTCGAGATCTTCGAGCGTGTGAACTCCTCCGGCCAGCTCGATCAACTGGCAGGTGTCTCCAACGGAGAAGTCATTCGGGTCGTTCACCCGACGTTCCTCTACGAAGCTGTGTGGAACGTCCTGATCGTGATCCTGCTGGTCCTCGTCGACCGCCGATTCAAGATCGGTCACGGACGCCTGTTTGCTCTGTACGTCGCGGGTTATTGCCTGGGCCGGTTTGTCGTCGAACTGATGCGCGACGATTTCGCATACGAGATCGCCGGCATTCGAGTCAACACATTCACTTCGGGGATCGTGTTCTTCGCCGCACTGGCCTACTTCTTCCTGGCGAAGAAGGGTCGTGAGGATCCGGCTGATTTGAAGTCGAAGGACTACGTCGCTGCGGTAGCTGCCGGCGAAGCAGGAGTCGCGGCGCCAGTTACCGAAACTGATTCGGCGAAGGCCGACGCGAAAGGCGCCGACGCTGAAGATTCTGAATCCGATGCTGCTGAATCCGCTTCCAGTGAGGCAAGCGCCTCCACGGCAGCGTCGGATGAGTCGTCGGACGCGGTGAAGCTGTCGAAGAAAGACAAGCCGTGACAGGTCCCTATTCGCAAGGGGGATTCCCCGAGGATCAGGGACCGGTCTACGGCGCGCCCAATCCGTACGGATATCAGCAGCCACTGCCCGCTCCATCGATGTACGGGTTCGGAGATCCCTATGCGCCGTACGGTCGGCACCCGGTAACGGGGGAACCGTATTCCGACAAGTCGAAAGCTACAGCTGGACTGTTGCAGATCTTGCTGGGCTTCTTCGGAATCTGTGGAGTCGGTCGTCTTTACATCGGGAGCGTCGGCATTGGACTGTGCCAACTGCTCGGCATGTTCTTCGCGCTGTTCATGTCCGCGTTCCTCATCGGAATTCCATTTGCCATCGGAATTTGGATCTGGGCGTTCGTCGACGGCATCGTGATACTTTCGGGCAATGCGCGGGACGGTGTTCGCCGGCCGTTACGAGGATGATCCGGGAGCACGAACCGAGGAAAGATCTGTGGGGGACCGGCCACGCGAAGGCCGAACCCGTCTCGTGGCCCGATAACAAAAGCTATTACGTACCGTCGTCGAATCGAAGGAAAGTACGTTGCCTAACTTGAACAAGAATCCGGAACCGTCCGAGTCGGGGGACTCGTCAGGATCGCAGCCGCCGGTTCCACCCCAGTTCGGGTCGCCGTTCGACTACGACGCGACGGCAGATGCGTCGTTGACGGAAACCTCGGCGCCAACGGAAAAGACTCCGTCGACGGAGACCACCGGCACCGGTCCAGGCTGGGACACGTATTCGGGAGTCGGGAACGGCCCGGGCTGGGGAAACCACCCCATCTACCCGCCGCCGACCGGAACCGAATCGACTACAGCGTTCCCCACTGCCGATTCTGATTCCACCCCGAATCAGCCCACGGCGCCGTACACGTCGCAGGAAAGCTACGCCGCCCAGAACTATCCGGCGACCGACTATCCGGCGCCGGACTACTCGAGGCCGACCCAAACCCCGACGGACGGTCCCGTTTACGGTGCGCCGGCAGATCAGACTCCGAATCCCTACGCGGCTCCGCCGCAGGGCTACCCCGCCGCTCCGCCGCAGGGAAGCCAGAATTACGGTCAGCAGCAGGGCTACCCCCAGCCTGGATATTCGCAGCCCGGTTACGGTCAGGCGCAGGGATACCCGCAAGGTCAGGGTTATCCTCAGCCTGGCTTCGGCCTTGTCGACCCGTCCGCACCGTACGGACGTGACCCGATGACCGGCGAACCGTATTCGGACAAGTCGAAGACGACCGCCGGATTGCTGGGCATTCTGCTCGGCGGTTTCGGAGCAGGACGTTTTTACCTCAACCAGCCCGGCATGGCTGTCGCACAGATCGCGGTCACTTGGTTGACGTGTGGAATCGGTGGCGTCTGGCCGCTCATCGACGGCATCATGATGTTGACCGGCAGTGTGCGCGATCAGTACAACCGACCTTTGCGTAGCTGATCGAAAACGATGTTCGGAACTGTGGCCCCCTGACGCTCGTCGTCAGGGGGCCACAGTTTTACTCTCGCGACCTGCGGTTATGTGCTGATAAACTAGCGAACGTCGGCTGCATGACCGTGTGGAGGTCGCCGAGTGCCGTTTTCTCGAATACCTGATCCTCGAGGCCTGTACGACCCCGATCAGGAAACCGATTCATGTGGTGTAGCCGTGGTAGCAGACACCTCTGGACGTCACCTGCATTCCATTGTCGACGAGGCGCTCGCGGTCCTGGCCAATCTCACCCACCGTGGCGCGGTCGGGCGCGAGTGCAACAGTGGTGACGGCGCGGGCATCCTTCTTCAGCTGCCGACGGAATTCTTCGATGCGGTGACCGCGTTCGAGCTTCCACCACCCAACGCGATGGGTGAGAACACCTACGCAGCCGGAAACTGCTTTCTCCCGGTGGATCAGGAAGCACGTCGGCGCGCGGTAGTTCGGATACACCGGTACGCAGCGGCAGAAGGACTGCGGATTATCGGGTGGCGGGCGGTCCCAGTCGACCGTGACTGCGTCGGAACCGTTGCCGCGCAGTGCGCTCCGTACATCAGTCAATGTTTTGTGACGTGCGCCGAGCCAAGAGATCGCAGTGTGGGCGGAATTGCCTTGGACCGACGAGTGTTTGCGCTCAGGAGACAAGTCGAGCGAATTCATTCGGCCGATGATGCGGTGTATTTCCCCTCGTTGTCCGCCCGAACCATCGTGTACAAGGGCATGCTCACGCCGACGCAGTTACCCGGTTACTTCACCGACCTACGCGATGCCAGAATGCGAACTGCCTTGGCGGTCGTGCACAGTCGGTACTCCACGAACACTTTTCCGTCGTGGTCACTTGCTCAGCCGTATCGCTGCATCGCTCACAACGGCGAGATCAATACGATTGTGGGAAACAGGAATTGGATGCGCGCTCGCGAGCCGATGTTGCGGAGCGCACTTTTAGGTGGGGACATCGATCGCATGTATCCGATCTGTACACCGGGTGGATCCGACTCTTCGTCGTTCGACGAAGTGCTCGAGTTTCTGACGCTCGGGGGCCGCAGTGTGCAGCACGCCATCGCGATGATGATTCCCGGTGCCTGGGAGAACGATTCTTCGATGCCAGACGAGATGAGGGCCTTCTACCAATTTCACGCTTGCCTGATGGAACCATGGGACGGTCCGGCGTCGGTGACGTTCAGCGACGGCACTGTTGTCGGGGCGGTGTTGGATCGCAACGGTCTTCGCCCAGGGCGATGGTGGCGGATGAGGAACGGCCGTATCGTGTTGGCGAGTGAGAGCGGTGTGTTCGACGCTCCGACGTCCGAGGTGTTGGAGAAGGGGCGCCTCGAACCGGGTCGAATGTTCCTCGTCGACACCGCTCGCCGTGGCATCGTTTCCGATGCGGAGATCAAATCCGAACTCGCGAGCACAGCCCCCTACCGGGAATGGGTCGACGGGGGATTGGTCGATCTCGAGGAAATCCCGGAGTCGGCGCCTGCCCGAGGCGATCCGGCTCCGCTGTTGCAAAGGCAGCTGCTCTTCGGATACCAGGCAGAGGACTTGCAGGAAGTTCTCCTTCCAATGGCTCGCTCAGGATCGGAGCCGTTGGGATCGATGGGAGTCGACACACCTATCGCCGTTCTCTCGGATCGGCCGAAGGTGTTGTACGACTACTTCGTCCAGCTCTTTGCTCAGGTGACGAACCCGCCTTTGGACGCGATTCGCGAGGAAGTCGTCACTACGCTTGGTGTCACCCTCGGCGCTGAGCAGAACTTGTTCGAGGCGTCGGCGCTGTCGTGCCGAAGGATTGTTCTCGATAAACCGGTGATCGGACCGGGGAAGATGGCGAAGGTCGCCGAACTATGCGACGCAAGAACTCCGAGAAGCGCTGTCCTACGGGGAGGTTTCGATCCGAGAGGCAGTCTCGCCGAAGGCGTCGAGAGGCTTCGTGAGTGCGCCCGAACGGCCGCCGCAGCCGGAATCGAGATTCTGGTGATCTCCGACCGTGGATCGGGCCCTGAGCAGGCTCCCATTCCGTCATTGCTCGCAGTATCTGCCGTGCACCACGATCTGGTTCGTCATGGCCTGCGAACCAAGGTTTCCCTCGTCGTCGAGTCGGGTGACGCGCGCGAAGTTCATCACATCGCGCTGCTGATCGGCTACGGTGCGGCGGCTGTCCACCCGTATCTTGCTCTCGAATCGGTAGAAGCACTCAGCGAGCAAGACGAACTTCCCGGGATAGATTCGAAAATGGCATCGGACAACTATCTGAGAGCGGCAAATTCCGGCGTGCTCAAAGTGATGTCGAAGATGGGAATCGCTACGGTTCACTCCTACACGGGCGCACAGGTATTCGAGGCCGTGGGCTTGGGCCGAGGATTGGTCGACGAATACTTCTGCAACACACGAAGCCGGATCGGCGGGATCGGTATCACCGAAGTCGCGCGAGAAGTTCTGATGCGTCACGCGGCCACGTATCGTACGGTGCGGCATCGTCAGTTGAGCAGCAGTGGAGAGTTCCGGTATCGCCGCGGTGGTGAATTGCATGTGTTCACACCCGAGTCCGTGTTCTTCCTTCAGCATGCGACCCGGACGGGGCGAAGTGAGATGTTTCGTCGCTACAGCGATGAAGTCGATCGACTGAGTGCGCAGGGCGGAACACTTCGGGGGCTGTTTCGATTTCGGCGTGGGATTCGTCCGCCGATTCCGCTCCGTCAGGTCGAACCCGTCGAGTTGATTCTCGCTCGATTCAACACCGGTGCGATGAGCTACGGCTCCCTCTCTGCCGAGGCTCACGAGACGATGGCGGTTGCGATGAATGCTCTCGGCGGACGTTCCAACACCGGTGAGGGCGGAGAGTCACCGGAGCGGTTGCGCGACAACAAGCGTCGAAGCGCAGTCAAGCAGGTCGCGAGTGGGCGCTTCGGGGTGACCAGCGATTACCTGGTCAACGCCACCGACATTCAGATCAAGATGGCCCAGGGTGCCAAGCCCGGTGAAGGAGGGCAGCTTCCGGGGTCCAAGGTGTACCCGTGGATCGCGGAAACCCGGTACTCGACACCTGGAGTCGGGCTCATTTCTCCGCCCCCGCACCACGACATCTATTCGATCGAGGATCTCGCCCAATTGATCTACGACCTCAGATGCGCAAACGATCGTGCGCGGATACACGTGAAGTTGGTCAGCGCAGTCGGAGTCGGGACTGTTGCGGCAGGTGTGGCCAAAGCGCACGCCGACGTGGTGCTGATCTCCGGTCACGACGGCGGGACGGGGGCGGCGGCACTCTCGTCCATCCACCACGCTGGTACGCCCTGGGAGATCGGGCTGGCCGAAACTCAGCAGACCTTGGTGCTCAACGGGTTACGCGATCGGATCGTCGTCCAGTGTGATGGGGGTCTGCGCACGGCGCGGGACGTCGTCGTCGCCGCGTTGCTGGGGGCGCAGGAGTACGGGTTTTCCACGGCGCCACTGATCGCGGCCGGCTGCGTCATGATGCGGGTATGTCACCTCGACACCTGCCCCGTCGGAGTAGCGACGCAGAATCCCGAACTGCGAGAGCGATTCACCGGCCGGCCGGAGTACGTCGAGAACTTCTTTCGCTTCATCGCCGACGACGTACGACGTTTGTTGGCAGAACTGGGGTTTCGAAGTATCGACGACGCTCTGGGCCACGCAGACGTATTGGAAATGTCTCCGGCGGTGGCGCATTGGAAGAGTCGCACGTTGGACCTCTCACCACTCTTCGACGTTCCGGCCGCGCCGACCGGCGCGGCCTACCCGCCGTGTGTACCTGTTTCGAGCGAACTCGAACGCACCCTGATCGAGTGCGCCGCGAACTCACTCGAGGACGCTCGACCCGTGCATATCGAACTGCCAGTACACAATACGGATCGGGCGGTGGGAACGAGGCTGGGCGCAGAGGTGACCAGACGTTACGGCGCCGTCGGGCTACCTCAAGGCACCATCGAGGTCGTGCTCAGTGGAACGGCAGGCCAGTCACTCGGTGCGTTCCTGCCGCCCGGCATCTCGCTGGTCGTCGTCGGCGATGCAAACGACTACGTGGGGAAGGGGCTCTCCGGTGGACGAATCGCGCTTCGGCCGAGTGAGGACGCGCCCTTCGTAGCGGAGGATCAGGTGATTGCCGGCAATACGCTGCTGTACGGAGCTACGAGCGGTGCGCTCTATGCCAGGGGGCGTGTCGGGGAACGATTCGCGGTGCGCAACTCGGGCGCGGTCGCTGTGGTGGAAGGCGTCGGAGACCATGCGTGCGAGTACATGACCGGGGGTCGCGTCGTCATCATCGGCCCAACTGGTAGGAACCTTGCTGCGGGAATGTCGGGCGGAATTGCCTTCGTACTCGACGTGAAGGCAGAGAAGGTCAACGGCGACATGGTCGTTCTGGAGCGACCTTCGGCGGAAGATTGCAGTCAGCTGGTCGAAATTCTCGGCGAGCATTTGGCTGCGACCGGCTCGCCGGTGGCGGCAAAACTGCTCGACGACTGGGTTGGCCAGAGTCCGAGATTCACCAAAGTTTTGCCTGTCGACTACCGGAAGGTCGTGGAACAGAACGAACTGGTGGAGCCGGCTCATGCCTGACGCACGCGGGTTCCTCAACGTGAAACGATCCGGCTCACCGACCAGATCGACCGATGTGCGTGTCGGTGACTGGGCGTCGGTATACGAGTCGCTGGATCCCGTCGTGCGAAATCGAGACGTATCTGCACAGGCCTCGCGTTGCATGGACTGCGCTGTGCCGTACTGCCATTCGGCCGACGTGGGGTGTCCGCTCGGCAATCTCATTCCGGAATGGAACGACCTGGTTCGGCGTGGACGGTGGTCCGAAGCCTCGGAGAATTTGCATTCCACCAACAATTTCCCCGAGTTCACCGGACATCTGTGCCCCGCACCGTGCGAAACGGCGTGCGTTCTCGCACTCGACGACGAGCACACGTCGGGGGGTGTCACCATCAAGCGCATCGAACAGGCAATCGTCGACAACGCCTGGGAGTCGGGTTGGTTGGGGCCGCAGGCACCGGTAGTTCACAGCGGAAACCGTGTTGCGGTTGTCGGTTCGGGACCGGCGGGACTGGCCGCGGCTCAACAACTGACACGAGCCGGACACAGTGTCACGGTGTTCGAGCGGAGCGATCGGATCGGGGGACTGCTTCGCTACGGAATTCCGGAATTCAAGTTGCCCAAGGCCCTCATCAACCGGCGGCTGGAACAACTGACCGCCGAGGGGACCAGATTCGTCACCGACTGCGCCGTCGGAGTGAACGTGAGCGCGCACGACCTCTCGACGGAATTCGAGGCGGTAGTCCTGGCGGTCGGGGCTGACCGTGCCAGAGACACAGACGTACCGGGTCGTAGTCTTCGCGGAATCCATCGTGCGATGACGTACCTGCGTGCGGCCAACCACGAATGCGAGGGTGACGGAGCCTCGAGCATCTCGGCGCGAGGTAAGAACGTCGTGATCATCGGTGGCGGCGACACGGCCGCCGACTGCCTCGGCACGGTGCATCGCCAAGGCGCCCTCTCGGTGACGGAATTGGATTACCACGTCCCACCTCCGGCACGCCGCGATCGAGATCGCGACCCATGGCCGTTGTGGCCGCGGGTCCTACGCAGCTCGCCGGCAGACGAGGAGGGCAGTGACAAACGATTCCGATGGGCGGCGCAGGAATTTCTCGACGACGGTGGGGGTGCGGTCCGCGCAATCCGGATGGTTCCGGTAGCCGTGTCACGAGCGAAGGACGGACAACGGACCCTGGTGGAGACCGGCGACGCGACGGATCTGGTGTGCGAGATGGTCCTGCTCGCTCTGGGTTTCGACGGCGTCGAAACCGCCCCACTGCTCACCGACCTTGATGTCGGCACCGATCCACTCGGCAGAATCGAGTGTGATGTCGGGTGGCAGACCCGGACACCCGGCGTATTCGTCTGCGGCGACGCGCATCGCGGGGCGTCGCTGGTCGTTTGGGCGATTGCCGAGGGACGGTCGGCCGCACGTGCCGTCGACGTGTTTCTCACAGGCGAGTCGGCGCTTCCGGCTCCGGTTCATCCAAAGGCATTTCCGCTGTTCGTGAGCTGACCAACTGAATCGAGTAAGTACAGAAAGTGCAGGTCGCAAATGCCGGATAGAAGTGCGGTGGGGTAGCGACTAGGCTCGAGCCGTGAACCGACGGACAAAAATTGTATGCACACTTGGACCTGCGACAGCTTCTGGCGACCGCATCCGTGAGCTCGTGGAGAGCGGCATGGACGTGGCGCGCCTCAACTTCAGCCACGGCGAGCATGCCGATCACGAAGAAAACTACATTCGCGTCCGCGCCGCGTCGGACGCCACCGGAAAGGCCGTCGGTGTTCTCGCCGACCTTCAGGGGCCCAAGATTCGCCTCGGCCGATTCAAGGACGAGCGGACCACCTGGGCCAACGGTGAAGAGGTTCGTATCACCGTCGACGACGTCGAGGGAACGCACGATCGCGTCGGGACCACGTACAAGGAATTGGCGCGCGACGCCAAGGCCGGCGATCGACTGCTGGTCGACGACGGAAAGGTCGGCCTGGTCGTCACGTCCATCGACGGCAACGACGTCGTCTGTCGGGTCACCGAAGGCGGTCCGGTCAGCAACAACAAGGGCCTCTCACTGCCCGGTATGAACGTCTCCGTTCCAGCCCTGTCGGGCAAGGACATCGCCGACCTCGAGTTCGCACTCAAGCTGGGTGTCGACTTCATTGCACTCTCCTTCGTTCGCTCACCGGCGGACGTCGAATTGGTTCACGCCATCATGGATCGAGTCGGGCGCCGCGTTCCCGTCATCGCGAAGCTCGAGAAGCCCGAGGCCATCGACAATCTCGAAGCCATCGTGCTCGCGTTCGACGCCGTCATGGTCGCCCGCGGTGACCTCGGTGTCGAGTTGCCGCTCGAGCAGGTCCCGCTCGTTCAGAAGCGCGCAATCCAGATTGCTCGTGAGAACGCGAAGCCGGTCATCGTCGCGACGCAGATGCTCGAGTCGATGATCGAGAACTCACGTCCCACTCGCGCAGAGGCATCCGATGTCGCCAACGCCGTTCTCGACGGCGCCGACGCAGTCATGCTCTCGGGCGAGACTTCGGTGGGCAAGTACGTCATGGAAACCGTTCGCACAATGGCCCGCATCGTCGAGGCCGTCGAGAACGAATCAACCCGTGTCCCACCGTTGACCCACGTCCCGCGCACCAAGCGCGGAGTCATCTCGTACGCAGCACGCGACATCGGCGAACGTCTCGACGCCAAGGCCTTGGTTGCGTTCACGCAGTCCGGTGACACGGTGCGTCGACTGGCTCGTCTGCACACGCCGCTGCCGTTGCTCGCCTTCACACCGCTGCCTGCGGTGCGCAGTCAGCTGACGCTGACGTGGGGAACCGAGACGTTCCTGGTCGATGCGGTGGCCACCACTGACGAGATGGTGCGTCAGGTGGACAGTGCGTTGCTCTCCCTCGGGCGGTACGTCAAGGGAGACCTCGTGGTCATCGTTGCCGGATCCCCTCCGGGAACTGTCGGTTCCACCAACCTCATTCACGTCCACCGTATCGGCGAAGAGGACCACTGAGTGACCCACGCGAACGCGTCCACCGACCTCGGTACTCTTCTCGGTCTGTTGGATCTGGAGCAGATCGGTGACGACGCGTTCCGTGGATACCACCCGAAACAGGTAGGTTCGCGGACGTTCGGCGGTCAATTGGTGTCTCAGGCACTGATGGCCGCCGGACGGACTGTCGACGGTGATCGCCCCATCCATGCCGTGAACGCCCATTTCATTCGGGGCGGAGATGTGAAGGCGCCTATCGAGTACCGGGTGGAGCGTCATCGTGACGGGAGGGCATTCGCCAACCGTCAGGTGACTGCCTATCAGGGTGAGAACGAATTGTTCGTGATGCTCGCGGCGTTCCAGGACTCCGGCAAGGGGCTCGACCATGCTGTCGAGATCCCGGATGTTCCACTTCCGGAGTCGTTGCCTCCCATCGGCGATCATCTGGTGGGGTACGAGGAAAAACTGCCGCATTTCAGTGCGGCGCTCAAGCCGATCGACATGCGGTACGCCAACGATCCGGCGTGGATCCTCAAGGGCACCGGCGAGAAACTCAACCACAATCGGGTGTGGATGCGCCCCGACGGTGATCTGCCGGACGATTCGCTCATTCACGCTGCGACGCTGGCATATTCGTCCGACACCACCGTGCTCGATTCGATTCTGACCACTCATGGTTTGTCCTGGGGTCATGATCGTATCGTCGCGGCGACGGTCAATCATTCGATCTGGTTCCATCGCCCGTTCCGGTTCACCGACTGGGTTCTGTACGCCACCGAATCGCCGGTCGCCGCAGGATCGCGCGGTCTGGCAACCGGACGGTACTTCTCGGTGGAAGGACTGCTGTTGGCGACGGTGGTCCAAGAAGGAATGATCAGGCATTTCCCGCGTAAAGGGGAATGAGATGCGGGCCCGAGACTGAACTCGGGCCCAGAATCAAGCAGACTTGCGATATTGCGGTGAGAGTTCGTCGGCGCGGTCCCACGGAGACCAGTCGACTTCGCGTCCATCGAGTTGGGCCGCAACAACTTCCAAGCCCGCGTGCCAGCCGGCGGCGTGGGCGTACGCGGACTCTTCGTCTTCCATCGTGTGGGTGAGGGTCAGCCAGCAACCGCCGGTGCCGTCCGGTGCCAGTTCCCAATGCAGAGTATCTGCGTCCCAGAGGAATTCGAGAATTCGGTGCGGGTGGACGCTGATGACCGTCCCGCGCGTCACGTGATCTGCGGGCAGTCCGAATCGCTCGACTTGTTCCGGGGTCACCTTGAACAGCAGATCCGCGCCTGGAGTGAGATTGAAATCGACGTCCGCCGGGAACCAGGCGTCGAGGTACTCGCGTTCCGTTATCACTTTCCAGACCTTGTCCGGTGCGTGCGGAATTGCCAGTTGGAAGCTCAGTGACACCCGACCGTCATAGGTCAGGTTTATCTTGCCGTTGTCCATCGGTGCCTCCAATGCTTGGTGCCCGTGCGGTTGCCCCCATCGTGCCATCTAATTGCTTAGGATGGAATAACTGCAGGTCAGATCGTTACCTATTGATAGGTTATGTCGATTTGTCTCGTTTTGAGAGCGGCGTTCCGGATGTGTTTCGTGGCAGTGAGACAAACGCGCGGTACGCTGACCACGCACGACTGGCGCGGGTGGGAATCACCACCGGGGAGTGCACATCGCGAGGCATCGACCGCCTGGGTGCTTCACACATCTTGTGTGAAGGGGGATTCATGTCTACCGAAAATCTGCCCAGCCAGAACGTGGCCGCTCGAATAATCAACGGACGCGCAATTGCCGATGCTGCGCTCGCCGACCTGTCAGTGCGCACCAGGCAGTTTCGTGATGAGACGGGGCACGTTCCTTGCCTGGCCGCCGTCATCGTGGGAGCGGACCCGGCCTCGAAGGCGTATGTACAGATGAAGGCCAAACGATCTGTCGCCGTCGGAATGACGTCGCGGACGGTCGAACTCCCGGTGAGTACAACCACCGAAGAACTAGTCGACGTGCTGAGAGCGCTGTCGGCGGACCCTTCGATCGACGGCATACTGCTGCAGCACCCGGTGCCAGGCCACATCGACGAACGGGCTGCGTTCGATGCCATCTCGGCCGACAAAGACGTTGACGGCGTTACCTCGGCAGCGTTCGCGGCAATGGCGTTGACCGGTGGGGGATTCGAATCATGTACACCGAGTGGCATCCTGCGCCTGCTCGACGCCACAGGCGTCGAACTCTCCGGGAAGCATGCTGTCGTGGTCGGCCGAAGCCCGATACTCGGATTGCCGATGGGAATGCTCCTCCTGCGTCGAGGCGCAACGGTGACGTACTGCCATTCGCGAACCGTCGACCTGGCCGCCCACGTCGCCTCGGCAGACGTCGTCATCGCGGCCGTCGGTGTTCCGGAACTGATCAAAGGGGCGTGGATCAAGCCTGGGGCAGTGGTGATCGATGCGGGGTACAACGAGGGCAACGTCGGAGACGTGGAGTACGCCGCTGCGCTCCCACATGCCGGTGCGATCACACCGGTGCCGGGTGGCGTCGGCCCCATGACGGTTGCCGTCCTGCTGGAACAAACACTGGCAGCAGCAGTTCGAGCAGCGGAAGTTCGGGCATGGAGTGAGAATCATGACAGTCGTGTTGGACCGGACCCAGCAATCGCCTCGGATCGATTGTGAGACCTCGGTTTCGAGACGGAGTATTCATCCGCCCCTCGATAACCGAATTACCGCGTCGAGCACCGCTGCGCTGGAATGGCTGAGCTGAGCGCGCAATTGGGTATTCGACAGTCAGCTGTCTGCCGTGGGGATGTCGATCATCAACTGGGACGGTGAATCGGATGTCGATACGGTGCATGCCGGACGGATGTCGACCGTGCCGACAAACGACTGCAGGATCGCACTGTTCCTGGCCGCACTGTCTATGCGCGTGATGTTTTCGCCCTCGTGAGATACGGAGTTGAGCGACGAATCCGATTGGACTCCCATCAGGTCGACTTGAAGTATCGATCGACTTCCGACGTCCACGACTGTGCTGTCACCCGCTCGGATTGCTTCGCTGACATATTCGGTTTTCCAGAACACTGATCCATTTCCGTCGAATCGGTAGGTGATTCGGGTGAAACCATCGTGATCGGTCACTTCGATCTCGGTCACGTCGACGCGCGGATTCGGTGAAGGGATCTCCGTGTTGTTCGGGAACGGAGCAAGCGTGGAGATCTCGGTTGGTGGGGCATCGATCGGGGGAGTGCCGACCTGAAGGGTGCCTGTCTGTGTTGCAGCATCGAGGACGGTCTGGGTGGAAGATTCGCCGGCAGTGTTGGATTCGCCGGCAGTGTCGGATTGGTCGTCAGTCTGACACCCGGTGAGCAGCGCGAAAACAGATATGGCTCCGAGCAGAGCAATCAGGCGACGACCGTTCATGGATCGAATCTAACTGCGGTCGATCTGGGGTACAGCCGAATGCCGAAACCTTGCGGTACGGCCAACTGCGGCAGGTGGTGCCCTCGGTGAGACTCGAACTCACACTGGACGGGTTTTGAATCCGTTTCCTCTGCCAATTGGGATACGAGGGCTTGTTGCGATGACTACATTAGAAGATGCGATTTCAATGTCAAACACCGGTACCCTCTAATCGTTCGCGTCTCGTGTCGGGGCGGTTCGATGGAGGAGGATGGTGGCCATGAATTCGCCGCAGCCGCAAGGCAATCAGCTCGCACCCCGTCGTGTTGTCGTCGCTGAAGACGAGGCGTTGATCCGCATGGATCTGGTCGAGATGCTCCGCGAAGAGGGCTACGACGTCGTCGGTGAGGCCGGTGACGGGCAGGTTGCGGTGGAGTTGGCCGAGTCGCTCAAGCCTGATCTGGTCATCATGGACGTGAAGATGCCCAGGAGAGACGGCATCGACGCCGCTTCGGAGATTGCCGCCAAGCGGATCGCTCCTGTTGTCATTCTCACAGCGTTCAGTCAGCGCGAGTTGGTCGAGCGCGCACGCGATGCCGGCGCCATGGCTTACTTGGTCAAGCCGTTCTCGATCAGTGACCTCGTTCCCGCTGTCGAATTGGCGGTCAGTCGTTTCCGCGAGGTGACGGCGCTCGAGCGTGAGGTCGCTGATCTTTCCGACCGGCTCGAAGCACGCAAGCTGATCGAGCGAGCCAAGAGTGTTCTGATGGTTCGCCAAGCGCTCACCGAACCTGAGGCGTTCAAGTGGATTCAGCGCGCCGCGATGGATCGGCGCTCCACGATGAAGGCGGTCGCACAGGTCGTACTGGAAACTCTGGGCGGTGAACCGGACGCTTGAGCAAAGTGTCCGGGTTATCCGGCTGCACTGAGTGGCTGCGTCGACCGTCGAAACGTCGCGCAGCGCTACAGCCGTGTAAACACTGTGCGCCTTCAGATAACAGTCAGGTCACAGGGCTTTCTTGAAGGATCGCGAAACGGTTCCAAGGTCTAGCGTCTGATCCCACAGCGAGCGCCAGTTCGGGTGGCGCGAGCACCGGCTGATCTTAGGAGCGTGGGATGGCTAGACGAACACTTGTGCGTACTGCTGCAGTTCTCGGCGCGGCATCACTGGCACTTGCAGGCTGTAGCTCGGACAAGTCGGATGACTCGTCTTCGAGTGGCTCTACGTCCGGCGCTTCCGCCGCGACGACATCCGTCACGACTGATTGCACCCCGGAGCAGGCCAAGGCCGGCGCCACCCCGTCCACGGAAGCGCTGCGTATCGGTACGCTTCTTCCCGATACAGGCAGCTTGTCGTTCCTCGGGCCGCCGATGGTCGCGGGCACCCAGCTGGGAGTCAACGACGTCAATGCTGCCGGAGGCGTTCTCGGCCAACCGGTCCAGCTGATTCCCGGCGATTCGGGTGACACCACAACGGACACCGCCAACACCACCGTCGACCGTGAATTGGCTGCAGGCACTCAGGTCATCGTCGGCGCCGCGTCGTCTTCGGTCTCGCTCAAGGTGATCGACAAGATCGCCAGCGCAGGCGTCGTGATGTTCTCGCCTGCCAACACCTCGGACCAATTCGTCTGCTACCCCGACAAGGGCATGTACTTCCGCACCGCTCCGACGGACGTACTGCAGGCTCAGGCCGTCGCACAGCTCATTTCGGACGACGGTGGTCAGCGCGTAGCGATCATGGCCCTCAACGACCCGTACGGGACGGGTCTGGCGGACAACATCGAAAAGAATCTGATCGATTCGGGCGTCCCCTCCGATCAGATCGAGAAGATCATCTACGACCCGAACGCGCAGTCGTTCAACTCCGAAGTCGATCAAGTCAAGAACTTCAATCCGGATGCAGTGGCATTGGTGGGCTTCGAGGAGTCGGCGAAGATCATCACGCGCATGCACGAAGTGGGCATCGGCCCGTCGGACGGAATGGCGATGTACGGCGTCGACGGCAACATGGGTAACGCGCTCGGCGAATCCGTGGCGAAGCCGTTGCTCGACACCATGCAGGGAACCACGCCCCTGACGGACGTCGGAGCTGCCTTCCAGGATCGTCTGAAGGCTGTGAACCCCTCTCTGATCGACTTCAACTACGCCGGAGAGTCGTACGACGCGGTGGTGATCTCAGCGCTCGCTGCCGAGCAGGCGAAGTCGACGGCCGGTACCGACATTGCAGCCAACATCAACAGCGTCACCGAAGGTGGCACCAAGTGCACGTCCTATGTCGAGTGCCTGCCGTTGGTGAAGGCGGGAACCGACATCGACTACGACGGCATCACCGGTGAGTTGGACTTCAACGATTCGGGAGAACCGTCCATCGGTTCGTACGGAAAGCTCAAGTTCGGCCCTGAGAACACGCTGACCACAGAAGGATTCGTGGTCGTGGGCAAGTAAGCAGCCAACGAGAATGGGCCAGGGTCGAGAGACCCTGGCCCATTCTCGTGTCTGTTCTACTTCTCTTTGCTGCCAGCGAGCGTTCCCAAGTACAACTCGATCACCTTGGGGTCGTTCATCAGATTGGCGCCGGTGTCGGTGTACGCGTTCTTACCCTGATCGAGTACGTAGCCGCGGTCGCAGATCTGAAGGCAGCGGCGCGCGTTCTGCTCGACCATGATGACCGAGACACCCGCAGCATTGATCTTCTTGCAGCGGATGAACACCTCGTCCTGGAACATGGGGGACAGGCCCGCGGACGGTTCGTCGAGCAGCAGCACCGACGGATCCATCATCAGGGCCCGGCCCATCGCGACCATCTGGCGTTCGCCGCCGGAGAGTGCGCCGGCCTTCACCTTTCGTCGTTCACTCAGAAGAGGGAACAGTTCACTCACGAAGGCGAATCGTTCCGCGAATGCCTTGGGCCGCAGATAAATGCCCATTTCGAGGTTTTCTTCGATGGTCAGAGTCTGAAAGACGTTCTGTGTCTGAGGGACGTACCCGACTCCCTTCTGAACGAGGACGTGAGCGGGCGCAGACGTGATGTTGTCCTCGCGTAAGGTGACCGACCCTTCGCGTACCGGTATCAGTCCGAACAGTGATTTCAGGAGTGTCGATTTGCCTGCGCCGTTCGGTCCGATGATCCCGACGATTTCCCCTTCCTTCAGGAAGAAGTTGCATTCACGCAGGATGTTGACGCCGGGAATGTAGCCCGCGACGAGGTTGTCGGCGCGGAGCAGGGCACCTGCCGACAGTCGCTGATGCTCCTCGGCCGTCGCGGCGAACTCTGCAGGCGTGAGTGAACGTGCGTGGTTCTCGCTCATGGCTTCTCGTGCCTTCCGCGCGGTTCCTCGGGACTCGATTCCAGCGTCGCGGCGAGATCGGCCGGAAGGTTGTCGACGTCGGGTTCCGACAGGTCCCCGCCCGACTCGAGGGTTTCGACCTCGGCTTCAGCCAGGGCGGCGGCCAGAACGGCCGTCTCGCCCACCGGATTTCCGTTGTCGTCGAACTCGAGGGCCTGGTCATGGTGGCTGCCCAGATATGCGTCGACGACGGCTGTGTTGGACGAGAGTTCGTCCGGGGTGGATTCGGCGATGACGCTGCCCTGCGCCATGACCACCACCCAATCGCTGATATCTCGGATCACGTCCATGTCGTGCTCGACGAACACGACCGTCATTCCGTCGTCGCGCAATGATTTGATGTGTCCGAGCAGGCTTTGCGTCAGAGCAGGATTGACCCCCGCCATCGGTTCGTCGAGCATCACCACCGAGGGCGAGGTCATGAGTGCGCGAGCCATTTCGAGCAATTTGCGCTGCCCACCGGAGAGTGAACCGGCGAGGTCGTCTGCCTTGGTGTCGAGTTTGAATCGTGCGAGGAGTTCGTTGGCGCGTTCGGTGATCTCGCGTTCCTGCCCTTTCCAGATCCACGGAACGAGGGATGCAAAAATGCGTTCACCTCGTTGGCCGGTGGCGCCGAGTCGTACGTTGTCCAGCACGGTGAGTTTGGAGAGCGCCTTGGTCAACTGGAACGTCCGTACCACTCCCTTCCTGGCTACCTGGTGGGGATACATGCGGCCCAGCGATTGACCGTCCATCGACCACGTACCGGTGTCCGGCCGGTCGAAACCGGTAAGAAGGTTGAAGAGCGTCGTTTTTCCGGCACCGTTCGGACCGATCAGACCCGTGATGCACCCTCGTTGAATCTCGAGGTGATCGACGTCGACGGCCTTGAGACCGCCGAACGTCCGCGAGACGTTGTCAGCGACCAACACCGGGTCGGGTTTCGCCGATCCGGGAAGGTGAGGAACGTCGGCAAAGATCTGTGCTCTGGTATCGGCGTCAAGCATTGAGTTGCACCTCCCGCTTGTTACCCAGTATTCCCTGCGGTCTGAAGACCATCAGGAGAGCAATCATCAATCCGAGCAGGACATACCTGGTGGCCCCGACTTGCTGTTCCGTGAGTGAAAGCAGCGGATTTTCGCCGGAGATCGCCTGACGCAGCAAGGCATCAGGTATGGCGAGGAGGAACCAGAACAACATTGCGCCGACCACCGGGCCGAATACCGTTGCCGCCCCGCCCAGAATCAGTGCGCCGAACGCGAAGAACGTCTGCGCGGTCGAGTAGAAGTCCGGGTTGATGGACTTGGTCTGCAAAGCGTTGAACACACCGGCCAGACCACCGATCACGCCGCCGAGAACCAGCGCCTGCATCTTGTACACGAAGACGTTCTTGCCCAACGATCGCGCTGCGTCCTCGTCTTCGCGAACCGCCTTGAGGACGCGCCCCCACGGACTGTGCGTCAACAAGTAGACAAATCCGCACAAGATCAAGACCAGCGTCCACCCCACGACCATCGACCAGAGGTCGTCTCCGTAGAACTTCACGCCGAGAAATGAGTACTGCTTGGCCGAGTCGAAGGGGCTCAGTGCGGTGAACGGGTCTGCGAAACCGAACAGGCCATTGGTGGAACCGGTCACCGAATCCGACGCGGTCGAGCGGAAGATCAGACGCAGGATCTCCGACGCGGCGATGGTCACGATGGCGAGATAGTCGGCGCGCAGACGCAGCGTCGGGATACCCAGCACGAGCGCGAGGAGCCCGGCTGCGGTAAGACCGACGAGGATGCCGAGCCACAACGGCTGGTCGTAGGTCACGGTCATGATGCCGACGCCGTAGCCGCCGAGGAGGGCAAAACCGATCTGACCGAAGTTGAGCAGTCCGGCGTAGCCGAAGTGCAGGTTCAGCCCGATTGCCAGCAGTGCGTAGAAGATTGCCGACGGCCCGATCAACTGGGCGAAGGAAACCTGGAAAGCTCCCATGATGTCCATGTTCGTCACCCGATCCTTTGTCTGGATCCGAGGATGCCCTGGGGGCGAACCACGAGGATCACGATCAAGACGAGAAGTCCGCCGATGTATTTGAGATCGGGGTTGATGATGAGCGTCGAGAGTTGGACCAGAAGTCCCACGATGACGCAGCCGAGTAGCGCCCCGTACGCGGTTCCCAGACCACCGAGGGTGATTCCGGCGAACATGAGCAGCAACAGTTTGAAGCCCATTTCCCACTGGACGCGTCCGCCGAGTTCGGAGATACCGAACAGCACACCGCCGAGGGCGGCCAATCCGCCGCCGAGCCCCCAGACGAACATGATCACGCGCTCGACGTTGATACCGGACGAAGCGGCGAGGTCACGATTGTCGGAGACGGCACGCATGGCCTTTCCGATGCGAGTCTTCTGCAGAAGCAGTGCGACGCCGACCAGGACGACCAGACTGACGATCATGACTATCGCGTTGGCGTCGGTCAGTGCGATCGGGCCCCAGTTCTTCTCGACCTGGCCCTGGTAGTCGTCGAACGGTTCGGCGCGGTCGGAGAAGAAGATCAGGATCAAGTAGCGCAATGAAATCGCGAGACCGATCGAGACCACCAATTGCGCGATCAACCCGGTCTTGCGCTTACGCAGTGGTTTCCAGACGATTCCGTTGGTCAGCAGGCCGATGCCGATGCCGACGAAGATCGCGAGGATCGTGGCGGGAATCAGCGGAACGCCGAAGGACGTGTTGATCACCCAGGCAGCTACGGCTCCTAACGTCACCATCTCGCCGTGAGCGAAGTTGGTCAGGCCAGTGGTGCCGTAGATCAGGCTCAAACCCACACCGGCGATCGCGATCACGAGGCCGAACCGCAGACCGTCGACCGTCGTGCGGATCAGCTTCTCGCCGAAGCTGACATTCGAGGCGGTACGTACCTCGCCGAACGAGAAGATCACGGTGTTCGCGCGGCCGGCCACCACCTCGCGTTCGACAGCGGCTTGCACACTGACCCCGTCGGGAAGTGTGTCGGCAACGATCTCGAAGGTGTAGGTGCCCGGTGCCACGGCCAGTTCCCAACGGCCGTTCGATGCCGATTCTCCGGTGGCGACTTCTGTACCGGAAGAATCGAGCGCACGGACGGTGACGCCCTCGAGGCGTGTGCCGCCGTTGTTGAGATTGCCGCTGACGGGGACAGCGTTGTCGGGAACCGGTGCTGTCGGTGTTGCGGATGCTGTCGGGGTCGGCGGTGTAGGGGAAGTGGTCGGTTCCTGAGCCGAAGCAGTTCCGGCCAGGCTGAGTAATGCGAAGAACGTCAGTAATGCAAAGGCCAGTAGTCGGCTGAGTGTCGCGAGGGTCTGCCGTTTCACTACGGGTGGGGCCACGTACGTCCTCCGAGCGGGTCGGGAATAGCGCGTCTGGACAAAGGTGCCGCGCAGCACAGGGATTGTTTCGTTGCTGCGATTTCCGGACTCTAACGGCTCCGTTCACTTCAGATGGGGTTCTGAGATTTCCGGGATGTTTCGGTTCCGTATCGAAGGCCGAAGGCTGCATCAATTGTCCGATTCTTGTGTCTGTTCCTGCGTAAACAACGGCGAAGGCGTCGATGTCGGTCGCGATCCCTAGACTGATGAACCGTGAGCCCCGCAACCACAACTCGGTCCAGCACGTCCACCGCTTCAGCCGGCACCGCCGGCAAGGCGGACGATCGCCCTCTTCTGATGCTTCTCGACGGGCATTCGTTGGCATTTCGCGCCTTCTATGCGCTGCCTGCAGAGAACTTCAAGACACACAGTGGGCAGGCCACCAACGCGGTGTACGGCTTCACGTCGATGTTGATCAACCTTCTTCGTGACGAGCAGCCCACCCACTTGGCCGCGGCTTTCGACGTGTCGCGTCAGACGTTTCGCGCCGACCTGTTCCCCGAATACAAGGCGCAGCGCGCGAAGGCTCCGGACGAATTCAAGGGCCAGATCGACATCACCAAGGACGTTCTCGGCGCGCTGGGCATCCCGGTCATGGCCGAGGAAGGTTTCGAGGCCGACGACGTGATTGCCACGTTGACCACGCAGGCGGAGGCACTCGGATACCGGGTTCTCGTCGTGACCGGCGACCGCGACTCGCTGCAGCTGGTGACCGACAACGTCACTGTGCTCTACCCGAAGAAGGGTGTCTCGGAGCTCACCCGATTCACGCCGACGGCAGTCGAGGAGAAGTACAGCCTCACTCCGTCGCAGTATCCGGATTTTGCTGCCCTGCGCGGCGACCCGAGTGACAACCTCCCCGGTATCCCCGGCGTCGGCGAGAAAACCGCTACCAAGTGGATCCGTGAGTACGGCGACCTGCAGGGACTGGTAGACAACGTGGACAAGGTCCGCGGCAAGGTAGGCGACTCGCTACGCGAGAACCTTGCAAACGTCCTGCTCAATCGTCAGCTCACCGAGATGGTTCGCGACGTTCCGTTGCCGTACACGCCCGAGCAGTTGGTGTTGGCCCCGTGGGACCGCGAGAAGATTCATGCGTTGTTCGACGATCTCGAGTTCAAGGTTCTCCGCGATCGACTGTTCGCGACCCTGTCGTCGTCCGAGCCCGAAGCAGAGGAAGGGTTCGAGGTCAGCGGCGACGCACTTGCCCCGGGTGCGGTTGCCGCGTGGCTCGACGCCCACGCGCGAACCGGTGAGCGTCACGGCGTCACGGTGCTCGGAACCAGAACTCCGTTTGCCGGCGACGTCACTGCACTCGCGATCGCGGCCTCCGACGGTGAATGTGCATACATCGCGGCGTCGACGGCAACACCGGAAGACGAAGCAGCTCTCGGTGATTGGCTCGCCGATGCATCGCAGCCGAAGGCGCTGCACGAAGCCAAGTGGGCGATCCATGCTCTGCGTGGGCGTGGTTGGACGCTCGGTGGACTGACCAGCGACACTGCTCTGGCCGCATATCTCGTCCGGCCGGGCCAGCGCAGCTTCAATCTCGACGACCTCTCGCTCCGCTACCTCAAGCGTGAACTGCGCGCCGAAACATCCGGCCAGGAACAGCTTTCACTGCTCGACGACACCGAACAGCTCGATGCCGAAGCAGCCGAGACCGCGATGCTCAGCGCTCAGGCCGTTCTCGACTTGGCAGCTGCACTGGACACCGAGTTGGAGTCGATCGAGTCCAAGTCGCTCCTCTCCGACATGGAACTGCCGTTGACGATCGAGCTCGCTCAGATCGAGGCCACCGGCATCGCCGTCGACAGCGCGCATCTGCACGATCTTCAGAGCCGTTTCGCCTCCCAGGTCGCCGACGCCGCAAACTCCGCGTATGAGGTGATCGACAAGCAGATCAACCTGGGTTCGCCGAAGCAGCTGCAGGTGGTCTTGTTCGAAGAACTCGACATGCCCAAGACGAAGAAGACGAAGACGGGCTACACCACCGACGCCGAGGCGTTGCAGGGTCTGTTCGACAAGACAGGACACCCGTTCCTCGAACACCTTCTCGCGCACCGTGATGCGACGCGTATGAAGGTGACCGTCGACGGTCTTCTCAAGGCCGTGGCCGAAGACGGTCGCATCCACACGACGTTCAACCAGACGGTTGCCGCGACCGGGCGTCTGTCGTCGACCGATCCGAACTTGCAGAACATCCCGGTGCGAAACGACGCGGGGCGCGAGATTCGCGACGGATTCGTAGTCGGGCAAGGTTTCGACGTTCTGCTCACTGCCGACTACAGCCAGATCGAAATGCGCATCATGGCGCACGTGTCAGGCGACGAGGGACTGATCGAGGCATTCAACACCGGTGAGGACCTGCACAGCTTTGTCGGCTCGCGCGCATTCGGAGTTCCGATCGAAGAGGTCACTCCTGAACTGCGTCGCCGGGTCAAGGCGATGTCCTACGGTCTGGCCTACGGGCTCAGTGCCTACGGATTGGCGTCGCAGCTGAAGATTTCGACCGAAGAAGCGAAGCAGCAGATGGATGCGTACTTCGCTCGTTTCGGCGGCGTGCGGGATTACCTCCACGCGGTGGTCGAGCAGGCACGTAAGGACGGCTACACCTCGACGCTCTACGGCCGTCGTCGCTACCTGCCGGACCTCAACAGCGACAACCGTCAGCGTCGTGAGGTGGCCGAACGTGCTGCCCTGAATGCGCCGATCCAGGGCACCGCAGCCGACATCATCAAGGTCGCGATGATCAATGTTCAGAAGGCTCTCGCCGAAGCCGGATTGAAGTCGCGCATGCTGCTGCAGGTGCACGACGAATTGGTGCTCGAAGTGGTCGCCTCCGAGTTGGAGGAAGTCACCGCACTGGTCAAGGACAAGATGGCCACAGCCATCGAGTTGTCGGTACCCCTGGACGTTTCGGTGGGAACCGGTCGAAGCTGGGACAGCGCGGCTCACTGAGTCGGCGCCAAGGCAGCCTGGCTACGAAAAGAGCGCGCTCCGAATCGAATTCGATTCGGAGCGCGCTCTCTTTCGCTATTCAGCTGAAGCGGTCTGCTCTGCGATCTGCTTGCGGACCTCGTCCATGTCGAGTGCCTTGACCTGAGTGACGAGCTCTTCGAGCTGAGCGGCGGGAAGAGCGCCGGCCTGGTTGAACACGAGTACGCCTTCGCGGAAGGCCATGATCGTGGGGATGGAGCGGATGTTGGCGGCCGCTGCGATTCCCTGCTCGGCCTCGGTGTCGACCTTGGCGTGAACGACGTCGGCGTGCTTCTCCGAAGAGGCTTCGAACGTCGGTGCGAACTGGCGGCACGGGCCGCACCAGGAGGCCCAGAAGTCCACGAGGACGACGTCGCTGCCGTTGATCGTTTCGTCGAAGTTCTGCTGGGTGAGTGTCTGGGTGGCCACAGGGGTCCTTTCCATTGTGCGGGCTGTTGGTGTGTGCAACGCCCCGGAACCGCTGATTCTTCCCTGAGCCGATTTCAGCTTGCGTTCTCGGTCGCCCGAAACGTCCGGCGGTAGGCCTGGGGCGTGGTGCAGCGAAGCCGGATGAAGTGCTGGCGAAGCACGGCGCCGCCGCCGAAACCGACGCGTTCCGCGATGACATCGACGGAGAGGTCCGAATTCTCCAGGAGTTGCTGGGCGGCCAGTACTCGCTGATCGCTGAGCCAGCGGGCGGGAGTTGTTCCCGTTTCCGCTTGGAAACGGCGGGCAAATGTGCGAGCGGACATGTTCGCTCGGGCCGCGACCATTCCGACAGTGAGGTCGAGGGCGAGATGCTCCGTCATCCAGTCGAGGAGTGGGGCAAGGGTTGCACTCGGCGTCGAGGTGAGGGGAGTGGCGACGTACTGGGCCTGCCCACCGTCACGGTGGGGTGGCACCACCATCCTTCTCGCGATGCCGTTGGCGACACGAGAACCCTGTTCCTTTCGCACGATGTGCAGGCACAGATCGATTCCTGCCGCGGTGCCTGCGCTGGTGAACACCGGATCTTCGTCCACGTACAACACGTCCGGATCGACCTTGGCTTCCGGATACGTCTGGGCAAGCCTCTCTGCGTGCCGCCAATGCGTCGTGCATCGCCTTCCGTCCAGTAGGCCAGCCGCGCCGAGGACAAACGCTCCGGTGCACAGGCTCGCCACCTTGGCGCCCCGAACTACGGCCTCGTTGAGTTTGACCAGCAGGGGATCGACACTCGAGTCGGGACTCGGTGAGCACATGTACGCGTCGCCGGCGTCGTAGGTTCCGCCGGCGGAAACGACGATGAGGTCGGCGTCGTCGAGAGAATCGAGGTTGTACGGAACATCGATGTTGTAACCGAACCGCGTTCGGATCGGGCCCGGAACTGCGGCGATCAGCGAGAAGTCGTACGTGGGGAGGCCGTCGTCGGATCGGTCGAAGCCGAAGACTTCACATGCCACGCCGAGTTCGAACGCCTCGGTCATCGGCATCAGTGGGACCACCACTTTCGCGAGCATCTTTCGAGTGTGACAGAAAAACGGGAAAGTGGCAGAAAATCGTCCAAGTCTGGCTTTTCTGCCACTACTGCCACGTGGGACATTCCGTCAGGCTGGACACATGGCAATCATCGTCGTCAGCCTCTTGGTCCTACTGGTCCTGAACGTACTAGCTCTTGCCGGCCGAACGCCCGACACTCGTCACGACGTCAGTCCGCACGGAGACTTCACCCTTTGAGGGCAAGTCTGGCCTTTCAATACACCGCAGCTGCGGTGGTGTGGGGAGCCAGTTTCCTCTTCATGAAGATCGGGCTCGAAGGTCTGTCCTTCACGCAGGTAGTTCTGTGGCGCTTGGTCTTCGGTGCGCTCGCGCTGGTTCTCGTGTCAGCGGTCAGCCGGATCGGCCTACCGAGGGAATTTCGTGTCTGGAAGCACCTGGCTTTTCTCGCAGCGACGCAATGCATCGTTCCGTGGCTGCTGTTCAGTTGGGCGGAGCAGGACATGTCCTCGGGACTCGCGAGCATCTACAACGCCACCACGCCACTGATGACTATGGCTGTCTCCCTTGCCTTTCTGCCGGGGGAGACGCTGACGCGATACAAGTCGCTGGGGTTGCTTCTCGGATTCGGTGGAGTGCTGATCGTGTTGGCGCCGTGGAATCTCGGCGTTGGCGGAACCCTCAGTGCGCAGGTGGCTTGCCTGGGAGCGACTGCGTCGTACGGTATTTCGTTTGTCTACCTCAGGCGTTTCGTGCTTCCTCTCGGCATCGACACTCGTACGGTCGCGCTTGTGCAGATCAGTATCGGTGCTTTCGTGATGGTTCTGGCCTCTCCGGTCGTCGCAAACACGCCGATGCACCTCACGCCGGCAGTTGTCCTGTCGATGATCGCTCTGGGCGCACTGGGGACCGGGCTCGCATTCATCTGGAACACCAATGTCGTTCAGGGGTGGGGGCCGACTGCGGCGTCCACCGTCACTTATCTCAGTCCAGTGGTGGGCGTCGCTCTCGGCGCAATAGTCTTGGACGAAAGCGTTGGCTGGAATCAGCCGGTTGGTGCGCTGGCGGTGATCGCGGGAATCCTGGTGACCCGACGTGCAACCCGCTCTGTCACACCGGCGGTGTCAGTAACCATTCCGTCTTCTGTTCGCCGTCCCAGCGCCTGATCCCGCCGCTGCGCCCTTGAATCACGTCGGTGCCCAGCAGGGCGATGGCTTCACCCAGACGTGCAGGTTCGACGCGTCGGGCGAGCGTCACATGAGGCGTCCACGCGCCGGGCTCGACGTGGGCGGGAAGTGCCGTCGAGCCAATTGTTGACTCGGCTATTTCTCGGTGCAGGTGAAGGAGTGCACGCGAAGGAACAACCGAGCGCGCCAAGACCATCTGCTTGCCGCCGAACACGACGTAGCCACCCAGCCGGACCTCGAAGTCCGGGGCCGAGAAGCGCCGCACCAACAGTTCGTCGATCTCCGCGGGGATCTCACGGGCGACGAACAGCGTGATGTGCGGACGGTTGGACGGGCTGTGATGAGAGGCCTGACTCGGTAATCCGGCGTCGGCGAGTAGCTGCCATTGTGCTCGCACTGCCGACTCACTCACCGGATCGAGGAGCAATTCCACCGACTGGACCATGGTGAGCAATGATTGCCTGATGACAGGTGCGAGCGCAATCGGTACTCCGGCCATGCGGCTGGGACTCATGCACGGCGACGGAATCGGCCACGAAATCGTCCCGGCGACACGGCAGATCGTGGATGCGGCGCTGTCATCGGTTCACGCTCCACCCGTCGAGTGGGTCGAGCTTCCGCTCGGGAGTACGGCCATCGACACTCACGGCACGCCGATTCCCGACGAAACCATCGATGCGTTGGGGCAGCTGCAAGGCTGGATCCTCGGACCCCATGACAGCGCGTCGTATCCCGAGAGGTTTCGCGGACAACTCACCCCCGGCGGCGTCATCCGGAAAAAGTTCGAGTTATTCGCGAACATCCGACCGGCAGCAGCGTTCCCCGGCGTCAAGGCGATGGTCCCCGACATGGATCTGGTGATCGTCCGCGAGAACACCGAGGGGTTGTACGCGGATCGGAACATGGCAGTGGGCAGCGGCGAATTCATGCCGACGCCAGACATCGCCCTGGCCGTCGGTGTGTTCACCCGCGCTGCATGCGAACGGATCGCACGCACTGCCTTCGCATTGGCGTCGCGTCGGCGCAATCACGTCACGATCGTCCACAAGGCCAACGTCCTGACACTGACCACCGGCCTCTTCCGCGACGCCTGCCGAACCGTCGCCGCGGAGTACCCCCACGTAGTCGTCGACGACGAGCACGTCGACGCGATGGCGGCGCACCTCGTTCGACGCGGCGGAGACTTCGACGTCGTGGTGACCGAAAACATGTTCGGCGACATTTTGTCGGATCTGGCGGGCGAGCTGTCCGGTTCACTCGGAACCGCGCCGTCGATCAACGCTTCCGAGACGCAGGTCATGGCTCAGGCTGCGCACGGTGCAGCACCCGACATCGCCGGGAAGAACCGGGCGAACCCGACGGCACTGTTCCTCTCGAGTGCGATGATGCTCGACTGGCTCGGTGATGCGCGCGGAGATCGGTTGTTGTCTGCGGCGGCACGCCGCATTTCAGACGCGGTTCGCACGACCATCGCGTCGGGTATCGCGACCGCCGACCTCGGCGGTTTGGCATCGACCAGCGAATTTTCCGAAGTCGTGTACGCACACACTCTGCGTCGCTGATTCTTGTACGACAGGCCGGAATCTTGCGAAGTCGGCGACGGTGGAACTCCTGCCGTAACCTACCGTTCGACTGAATTTCGGATGGACGTTGCAAGTGCGGCGATCGACGAGTGGAGAGCAGAGTCGTGGTCGATGAAAACGCACGGGCACCAAGGCCACGTGGCGTGGGTTATGGCTCGAGCAGTGGCGGGCGTATCCGCACCAACGTGGTGCGAGTCCTGTTGGTGGGCTTGATCGTCGCACTGTGCGGCGGATGTGTCACCAACAACGAGGGTCTCGTTCCGGAAGGGCCGCCACTTGATGTCCAGAAGGTGCCCGAGATCGCCGCACTTCTGCCGTCCAAGGTCACGGATTCGGGCAAGCTGCAGGTCGGCGTCAACATTCCGTACGCGCCAAACGAATTCAAGGACGCGGACGGCAACATCGTCGGTTTCGACGTCGACCTGATGAATGCCGTTGCCGCCGTGCTCGGTGTCGAAGCTGTCTTCAACCAAGCCGACTTCGACAAGATCATCCCCGCTATCCAGTCGGGAAGCTACGACCTCGGCATGTCTTCGTTCACCGACTCCAAGGAACGCGAGAAGACGGTCGACTTCGTCACGTACTACAGCGCAGGTATCCAGTGGGCGCAACGGCCGGACAAGCCAGTCGATCCGAACAACGCATGCGGGCTTCGGGTGGCGGTGCAGACCACGACCACCGAGGACATCGACGAGGTGCCTGCCAAGAGCGAGGTATGCGTGGCCGAGGGCAAGCCCCCGATCGACAAGATCAAGTACGACAGCCAGGACGACGCGGCCAACGCGCTCATCCTCGGTCGAGTCGACGCGCTGTCCGCTGATTCGCCAGTGACCGGCTATGCGATCAAACGGAGCAAGGGCCGGATGGAAGCTGCCGGAGAACCCTTTGATTCGGCGCCGTACGGCTGGCCGATCGTGAAGGGTTCCGCCCTTGGGCCCGCTCTGCAGCAAGCAATGCAGTACCTGATCGACAACGGCGTCTATCAACAGATCGCGCAGACCTGGAGTGTCGAGGCCGGCGTCATCGAAGTATCCAAGATCAACGGCGCGGAAAGCTGATGAACATGACAACAACTGAGACCGGCGATCCGGTGCCGATCAAGGCGATTCCACTACGCAGACCTGGTCGTTGGATTGCCGCGGTCGTCGTCGTGGTCCTCTTCGGACTGTTCGTTTACGGCGCGGCGACCAACGAAGCCTTTGCATGGGGGACTTACGGTCAGTATCTGTTCGACAAACGGATCTCCGCTGGTGCGTGGACAACGATCCAGCTGACGGTGCTGGCAATGGTGATCGCGATCGTCCTCGGTGTGATTTTGGCAGTCATGCGACTTTCTCCCAACCCGGTGCTTCGTGCCGCGGCCTGGGGCTATCTGTGGATCTTTCGAGGAACCCCTGTCTACGTGCAGTTGGTCTTCTGGGGCCTGTTCCCGTCGATCTACAAGAGCATCGATCTCGGTATTCCCTTCGTACATCAGTTTGCGCACATCAATCTCCAAGACTTGCAGGCAGCGTTTCTGTTTGCGGTGATCGGTTTGGCACTGAACGAGGCTGCATACATGGCCGAGATCGTCCGTGCCGGCGTGAGTTCGGTCAACGAGGGCCAGACCGAAGCATCTGTTGCATTGGGTATGACGTGGAGTCAGACGATGCGCCGAACCGTTCTACCGCAGGCGATGCGCGTCATCATTCCGCCGACCGGTAACGAAGTCATCAGCATGCTCAAGACCACCTCGCTCGTGACGGCGGTCCCTTACAGCTTCGAGTTGTACGGTCGAGCGCGCGATATCTCGGGCGCCAACTTCGAGCCGATTCCCCTGTTGATGGTGGCGGCAACGTGGTACCTCGCGATCACGAGTCTGCTCATGATCGGGCAGTACTACGTCGAGCGTCACTATTCGAAGGGCGCAACCCGAGCACTGACCACACGCCAGCTTCAGGCACTGGCCGACGCGCAAGGAAAAGCTACGGTAGTGGAAACGCTTCCGGATACCCCCGGAGGAGAACGCAAATGACACCCATGGTGAAAGCAGACCGAGTTTGTAAGAACTTCGGCGCACTGGAGGTCCTGAAAGGGATTTCGCTCGAAATCGACCCTGGCCAGGTCCTCTGCCTGGTCGGTCCGTCCGGGTCGGGCAAGTCGACGTTCTTGCGCTGCATCAATCACCTCGAGCAGGTCAACGCCGGCCGACTGTACGTCGACGGCGACCTGGTGGGTTACTCGGAGAAGAACGGCAAACTGTACGAACTCCACCCGCGAGCAGCGGCCAAACAACGCCGCGACATCGGGATGGTGTTTCAGCACTTCAACCTGTTCCCGCACCGCACCGCTCTCGAGAACATCATCGAAGCGCCGACGCAGGTGAAGCGCGTCAGTAAGAAGAAGGCTGTCGAACGAGCGAAGGACCTCCTCGATCAGGTCGGGTTGAGCGCCAAAGCCAACGCCTACCCGGCCCAGTTGTCGGGTGGTCAGCAGCAAAGAGTTGCCATTGCCCGCGCTCTCGCGATGGACCCGAAGCTCATGCTGTTCGACGAGCCGACATCCGCGCTCGACCCCGAACTCGTCGGTGAAGTTCTCACCGTGATGAAGCAATTGGCCAAAGAAGGCATGACGATGGTGGTCGTCACCCACGAGATGGGTTTCGCCCGCGAGGTCGCAGATCAATTGGTGTTCATGGACGGCGGAGTTGTGGTCGAGGCAGGCGAGCCCCGGGAACTCCTGGCCAATCCGCAGCACGATCGCACCAAGGCGTTCCTGTCGAAGCTGCTGTAGCCGTCAGGGTTTGACCGCGCTGAAAATTGCAGTGCCCGGAAAGAGTTGGCCGCGCAGGGGACTCCACTGTCCCCATTCGCGGTCCAACCACTCCGGCCATTCGGGCTCGATGATGTCGCGCACCTGAAGTCCGGCCGCGACGATCTCACGAACCCGGTCGCCGATGGTGCGGTGATGCTCGACGTAGGTGGGGACTCCGTTGTCATCGACCTCGACATACGGGGTGCGGTCGAAGTATGGGAGGGTCGCGGTCAAGCCCTTCGGCCCGGGATCGTCGGGGAAGATCCATCGGATCGGATGGTTGACGGCAAAGACCCACGATCCGCCGGGACGCAGAACCCGGGCGACTTCGTTCATCACTCGCTGCGAATCGGCAACGAACGGGACGGCGCCGAACGCGGAACAGACGATGTCGAAACTCTCGTCGGCAAACGGCAGGAGTTCCGCACTTGCCTGAATCAACGGGACTGCCGGTCCGCCGGCATTCATCGCGTCCTGCCCGCGGGCGAGCATCCCCATCGAGATGTCGAGACCGACGGCCCGGGCACCGTGTCCGGCGAGCCATCGGGCACACGGCGCCGAGCCGCAACCCACTTCCAATATGTCTTTGTCGACTATGTCGCCGAGCAAGTGGTGATCGCCCTCGTGCAGCCCTTCGGGGCACCAGACGAATTCACCTTCCGCGCTGTTCACGCCCAGAAACTCGCCGTGGGTTCGGTGGTAATCGTCGGCGTCGGCGTCCCACCACGCACGGCTGGCACGGTCGCTGGCACTGGAATCGACACGGACCCGGCCGACACCGCTGGTGCCGAGAATGGAATTGGCGGCGGCATGGCGCTCGTCAGACATGAACAACACAGTAGAACGGGCGATGCGGGCGCAGGGTACCCGGGTTTGCCCGGCAAGATAGCCGACGCGTAGTCTTACTCACGCGAGTGTCTGTCATCCGACCGATTGTCTATACGGGATCTTTACCAAGGTCTCGGAATCAGTTGGACCGAGGGAGCTCGCGGTGCGCTTCCGTGGTGTGGAATGTGATCCGGTATTCGGTTGTTCGTTATTGATGCAGCTGGGTACTTCGATCTAGTACTTCACAAAAGTACTTCCAACATTTGTACGCCACAGTTGCGCATCTCGTCCGACAAAATCCATCAACCGACCACAACTCGTCCGGAGCAATTCAACATATGCCCTCCACAACCGTCACCTCGCCGCAGGTTGCCATTAACGACATTGGCTCCGCCGAGGACTTCCTCGCCGCCATCGATGCCACGATCAAGTACTTCAACGATGGTGACATCGTCGAAGGAACCATCGTCAAGGTCGACCGCGACGAGGTTCTGCTCGACATCGGTTACAAGACCGAAGGTGTCATCCCTTCTCGTGAGCTCTCCATCAAGCACGACGTCGACCCCAACGAGGTCGTCTCCGTGGGAGATGCGGTCGAGGCTCTCGTCCTCACCAAGGAGGACAAAGAAGGTCGACTGATCCTGTCGAAGAAGCGCGCTCAGTACGAGCGTGCCTGGGGCACCATCGAGGAGCTCAAGGAGAAGGACGAGGCCGTCAAGGGCACCGTCATCGAGGTCGTCAAGGGCGGCCTCATCCTTGACATCGGTCTTCGTGGCTTCCTCCCCGCTTCGCTCGTCGAAATGCGGCGCGTCCGCGACCTCCAGCCGTACGTCGGCAAGGAGATCGAGGCCAAGATCATCGAGCTCGACAAGAACCGCAACAACGTGGTCCTGTCGCGCCGCGCATGGCTCGAGCAGACTCAGTCCGAGGTTCGCAGCGAATTCCTGCACCAGCTCCAGAAGGGCCAGGTCCGCAAGGGCGTCGTGTCCTCCATCGTCAACTTCGGTGCATTCGTGGACCTGGGCGGCGTAGACGGTCTGGTTCACGTTTCCGAGCTGTCTTGGAAGCACATCGATCACCCGTCCGAGGTTGTCGAGGTCGGCACCGAGGTCACCGTCGAGGTTCTCGACGTCGACCTGGACCGCGAGCGCGTCTCCCTGTCGCTCAAGGCAACGCAGGAAGATCCGTGGCGTCAGTTCGCCCGCACGCACGCCATCGGCCAGATCGTGCCCGGCAAGGTCACGAAGCTGGTTCCGTTCGGTGCATTCGTGCGAGTCGAAGAGGGAATCGAAGGCCTCGTTCACATCTCGGAGCTCGCTGAGCGCCACGTCGAGGTTCCGGACCAGGTTGTCGGCGTCGGCGACGATGCACTCGTCAAGGTCATCGACATCGACCTCGAGCGTCGTCGTATCTCGCTGTCGCTGAAGCAGGCCAACGAGGATTACAACGCCGAGTTCGATCCGTCCAAGTACGGCATGGCCGACTCGTACGACGAGCAGGGCAACTACATCTTCCCCGAGGGCTTCGATCCCGAGACCAACGAATGGCTCGAGGGCTTCGACAAGCAGCGCGAAGAGTGGGAGAACCGCTACGCCGAGGCTGAGCGTCGCCACAAGATGCACACCACTCAGATGGAGAAGACCGCTGCAGACGAGGCCGCTGAGGCTGCCACCGCTGCTGCCGGCTACTCCTCGGAGACGGCTGCTGCAGACGATGCTGAGGCTCCGGCTGCTGCCGGCTCCGCTCCGGCAGAGTCCGCTGGCGGATCGCTTGCCAGCGATGCGCAGCTCGCCGCACTTCGCGAGAAGCTGTCGGGCAACGCATAAGGATTACCGCTTGATCTGATCAAGCGAGATCTGTGAAGAACCCCGTCCCTGCACTTGCAGGGGCGGGGTTCTTTCTCGGTCAGGTATCAGTGGCACGCGAAGAATTCAGTGAGTGAACGCAAAAATGACCGGCACCGTAGGGTTGCCGGTCATTTTTTACTTCGTGAAAAAACTCAGTTTGCGGGAGCAGGCACCCAGTAGGTGGCGGTCGCTTCGGCTGTGCGCTTACGCATCGATGCGAAGCTGTGTCGGCCTTGGCTCACGAGCATCGTGAACCACGTACGACGGTGCTCTGCCAGGGCAAAAGCAACTTCGGGAAACTCTATGCAGTGCACGCCGTTCGGCATTCCGAGGCGGTGCTGACCGTGATGGTCGCGATCTGCTCGCATGGCGTCCACTTTCTCGAGAAGGTGCAGGTACAGGTGCGTTCGCTAGAACATAACCGCACGGTCACCGAAATTGTGGTATTTGAGCCTCGAACGCCCCGGCGTGTTCGATCGGTAGGCGTGTCTCAATCTCTCGGGCGCGGAGATGAGAGACTGTCGAGTGTGTTGAGAGTAGGCCTCACTGGAGGCATCGGAGCCGGTAAGTCGACAGTGTCGAAAATCCTCAGCGAACTGGGAGCCGTCATCGTCGACGCCGACCTGATCGCCCGAGAAGTGGTCGAGCCCGGTACTCCTGGCCTGGCCGCTCTGGTCGATGCATTCGGCGACGGGATTCTGTCCGAGGACGGCAGCCTCAACCGCCCCGCGCTGGCCTCGTTGGCGTTTGCCGACGACACGTCACGCGGAACTCTCAATGGCATCCTCCATCCACTTATCGGTGCGCGGACGATGGAGCAGATCTCGTCTGCGCCGTCGGATGGAGTGCTCGTTCAAGACATTCCGCTGTTGGTCGAGGGTTCGATGGCGCCGGCGTTCAACCTGGTCGTCATCGTCTACGTCGACGAGGAGGAACGAGTTCGACGCTTGGTGGGCTCACGCGGTATGCCGGAATCCGACGCTCGTGCGCGCATCGCAGCGCAGGCTCATGACGATCAGCGTCGTGCGGTTGCCGACGTGTGGCTCGACAACAGCGGAGAGCCGGGTTCACTCGACGACGTGGTCCGCGACCTGTGGGCGAATCGACTTGTACCTTTCGAGAAGAACCTCCGCGAGCGCACGGTAGTACGTGCACTGCCGGAGCTGGCTCCAGCTGACCCGTCGTGGCCGGCACAGGCCGAACGGATCATCGGCCGGTTGTCGCTGGCGTCCGGCGACCGCGCGCGCCGTATCGATCACATCGGATCGACCGCGGTGCCTGGTCTCGATGCCAAGGACGTGATCGACATTCAGATCACTGTCGAGCACCTCGGCGTTGCCGACGACCTCGCGGAAGATCTGGCCGCTGCCGGGTTCCCCCGGATCGAGCACATCGTCGCCGACGACCCGAAACCGTCGTACCTCGGTGGTGAAACCGATCCGGCGGTGTGGGCAAAGCGGATTCACGGCAGTGCCGATCCAGGGCGCCGCGCGAACATTCACATTCGGGTGGACGGTTGGCCCGGTCAGCAGTTCGCGATCCTCTTCCGCGACTGGCTTCGCGCCGATGCGTCGGCGCGTGCCGAGTATGCAGAACTCAAGGTCAAGGCAGCCGAGAGTGCCGCAGGCATCGACGACTACGCCGCTGCGATCGACGCCTACCTGGGAGTCAAGACGCCGTGGTTCGACGCCGCTTTCCACCGGGCGTGGGAGTGGGCCGAGAAATCAGGCTGGTCCCTCTAACCGCTCAGCGCCACGTGACCGGCATGCCCACAGAGGTGAGCCAGGCGTCGAGATCGTGACCGTGGGCGGCGATGCCGTCGATAGCGCGGGCCGCGTTCAGCATCGCGCGCTCTGACGTCTTCGGGTCGAGAATCCCGGCGGTGTTCGCCTCGAGCAATTCGTCGACGTCGAGCAATTCGATGCTGCGTCCGGTCTGCACGATCAGGTCGAGGTAGTGGTCCTCGGATGTCCAGACCTGCTCACCGCGGGTGAAGTCGCCGATGTCGACATAGAAATCCCAGTCGCGGACATGCTCTGGTGTGAAGTGGAAAATCGATGCTCGAATTCCGAGTTCGGGAATGATCCAGGACTCCAGGTAGTGAAACCGGGGATGGTCGGCGTGGCGCGCCATGTACAGCCCCCACGGTTCTTCGCGGTAGTGCTCGACCGGGCGAACGAAACCCTTGGGATCGACGTTGGTGCGAGCTGCGATGTCGAAGGTTTCGACCTTCGGCCGGTGAATGTGGGGACGTTCCTCGCTCATGGTCGAAGAACCTACCGCCGAACTGCATTTTCGGCTGAACGCGGACGAGCAGGCATTGTGTCGGTGGGTGCGCCTACCCTGGTTTCATGGCGTTTGCTTCCGAACATCCCGTGGTCGCGCATTCCGAGTTTCGGCCGGTTGGTGACATCGAGCGCTCAGACGCGCGCTTCGAGGTCGTCAGCCCGTACGAACCGGCAGGCGATCAGCCGGCAGCTATCGCCGAGCTTGAAAAACGGATCAATGAGGGAGAGAAGGACGTTGTCCTCCTCGGTGCGACCGGTACCGGTAAGTCCGCGACAACAGCGTGGTTGATCGAAAAGCTGCAGCGCCCGGCTTTGGTGATGGCTCCGAACAAGACCTTGGCGGCTCAGCTCGCGAACGAGCTTCGGGAAATGCTTCCCAACAACGCGGTCGAGTACTTCGTCTCGTACTACGACTACTACCAACCCGAGGCGTACATCGCCCAGACGGACACTTACATCGAGAAGGATTCGTCGGTCAATGACGACGTCGAGCGGCTTCGCCACTCGGCAACGTCCAGCCTTCTGTCACGACGGGATGTGGTCGTGGTGGCCTCGGTGTCGTGCATCTACGGCCTCGGTACACCGCAGTCGTATCTCGATCGCTCGATTCAGCTCGACGTCGGTGTCGAGGTACCGCGCGACGCGTTCCTCCGTCTGCTCGTCGACGTTCAGTACAACCGCAACGACATGGCGTTCACGCGAGGTTCGTTCCGCGTGCGCGGCGACACGGTCGAGATCATTCCTTCCTACGAAGAGCTGGCGGTCCGCATCGAATTCTTCGGTGACGAGATCGAGGCGCTGTACTACCTACATCCACTGACCGGGGACATCGTTCGCCAGGTCGACACGGTTCGCATCTTCCCGGCGACGCACTACGTCGCCGGTCCTGAACGCATGGAGCGTGCAGCCAAGGACATCGAGGCGGAACTGGAAGAGCGGCTCGCGGAACTCGAGGGCAAGGGCAAGCTTCTCGAAGCTCAGCGTCTGCGCATGCGAACGCAGTACGACCTAGAGATGATCAAGCAGGTCGGATTCTGCTCCGGTATCGAGAACTACTCGCGCCACATCGACGGCCGTGGCCCCGGGACTGCCCCCGCAACTTTGATCGACTATTTCCCCGAAGATTTCCTACTGGTCATCGACGAGTCACATGTGACCGTTCCGCAGATCGGCGCCATGTACGAGGGCGACATGTCGCGCAAGCGCAACCTGGTCGAATTCGGATTCCGGCTACCGTCGGCAACCGATAACCGCCCTCTGACTTGGGAAGAATTCAGTAAGCGGATCGGTCAGACCGTCTACCTGTCGGCGACGCCCGGTAAGTACGAGTTGGGTCAGTCCGGCGGTGAGTTCGTCGAGCAGGTGATTCGCCCGACCGGATTGATCGATCCCGAGGTCATCGTCAAACCCACCAAGGGGCAGATCGACGATCTCGTTCACGAGATCCGTGAGCGTGCCGAACGTGACGAGCGCGTGCTGGTCACGACGTTGACCAAGAAGATGTCGGAAGACCTGACCGACTACCTTCTCGAACTCGGAATTCGCGTCCGGTATCTGCACTCGGATATCGATACGCTCCGGCGAGTCGAGCTGCTCCGGCAGCTCCGCCTGGGCGAGTACGACGTGTTGGTCGGCATCAACCTCCTGCGTGAGGGACTCGACCTCCCCGAGGTGTCGCTGGTCGCGATCCTCGATGCCGACAAGGAAGGCTTCCTCCGTAGCTCCACCAGCCTTATTCAGACGATTGGTCGAGCGGCTCGAAATGTGTCCGGTCAAGTGCACATGTATGCGGACAAGATCACCGCATCCATGGCGCAGGCCATCGAGGAAACCGAGCGGCGGCGCGAGAAGCAGGTCGCCTACAACGAGAAGATGGGCGTCGACCCACAACCTCTACGCAAGAAGATCGCGGACATTCTCGATCAGGTGTACGAGGAGGCAGAGGACACTGCGGCGTCCGTGGACGTCGGTGGTTCGGGTCGCAATGCGACGCGTGGTCGGCGTGCGCAGGGTGAGGCCGGTCGTGCGGTCAGTGCCGGTGTGTACGAGGGGCGCGACACCAAATCGATGCCTCGGGCCGAATTGGCAGATCTGGTCAAGGAACTCACCGATCAGATGATGAACGCTGCACGCGACCTTCAGTTCGAGTTGGCTGGGCGATTGCGAGACGAAATCTCGGATTTGAAGAAGGAGCTCCGAGGGATGGACGCCGCGGGTCTCAAGTAGGTCGCCTCGCGTGGGTTCGTGCTCTCGACCGCTACGGTTTCAGGTATGGATGCACAGACTGCAGGCAAGACCGCGCGGACTCTCGAACTTCTCCACTCGTTGGCGTACTTCGTCCCGGAGACGGAGAAGGAGCTTGTCGGCGTCGGGTTGGAGCCCGGCCGAATGGTGTACTTCGCGGGGCGATCAGCACCGCTCGGCGCTCCACCCGCGACTGTCGTCACGGCCATCTTCTTCAACTTCAATCCCGAACTGATCGCCAGCGTCATCCCACGTGCCTGGGAATTGGCAAGGCCCACAGAGGTTGTCGCCGCGCGGTATCGGGCAATCGACGCGGCGTACGTCCGCCTGTTCGGTGCGGACATGACAGGATCGGCAGACATGGCCGAGGCCGCCGAACTCGTGTCGATCGCGGCTCAGAACATCCCCGGAGTGGACGGCCGCCCCCTGTACGCGGGTTGGGCGTCGCTCGACTGGCCGACCGAACCGCACCTGCGTTTCTGGCACGCGCTGACACTGCTGCGTGAGTATCGCGGCGACGGCCACATTGCGGCTCTTCAGACCGCGGGATTGAACGGCCTGGACGCGTTGATCACGCACACCGCGACGGGAATCGGGTTTCAGCGCAAGTTCGCGCAGACTCGCCGCGGATGGTCGCAGGAACAGTGGGACGAGGCCGTCGAGAGTTTGAAGGACCGCGAACTGCTGGATCGTTCGTCCGGTGCACTGACCGAGGACGGGCAGGAACTGCGTGACGTCGTCGAAGACCTGACAGACGACCTCGCTTTGGCTCCGTGGGATGCGCTGGGTGAGGAGGGTGCCAAGCGGTTGCTGGAATTGGCGACGCCGTGGCGTACCGCCCTGGTCGAGCAGGAAGTTTTTCCGGCGGCGCTGTTCGGGCCCCGCTTCGGCAAACTTCGCTGAGTGGTCACCGCCGCACAAATGTGTCTGTGACGAAGAATCACATTCATTGTGGGCTTGTGGCGTGTACTGCAAATAACACTATCCGCGGCACAATCCCGCTAATGTCAGCGCAGCGGTTGTCGAGCGGGCGCAACAGCGTTGCGCTCGGTGCCGGCCGTACCGTCCGTCCGTCCCGTAACCATGGAGGAATGAATGAGTGCCTACCGGACCGTTGTCGTAGGAACCGATGGCTCCGAGTCGTCACTGAAGGCAGTCGACAGAGCTGCCGCCATTGCCAGTGGCTCGGACGCTCAGCTCGTCATCGCATGTGCGTACTACCCGGCTGATCCCAAGGACGTGAGCGCTGCCGCTGATGCGTTGGGTAACGAGGCCTACCAGGTCACCGGTTCCGCTCCGACCTACGAGATCCTTCGCACCGCTCGTGAGCGCGCACATGCCCAGGGTGCCAAGGATGTTGTCGAGCGCGCTATCGTCGGCGCTCCCGTCGAATCGCTTCTCGCTTTGCTCGACGAGGTCAAGGGCGACTTGCTGGTCGTCGGAAATCGCGGATTGAACACACTGACCGGGCGTCTGCTCGGATCGGTGCCTTCCGATGCGGCGCGCAAGGCGACATCCGATGTCCTGATCGTGCACACCGTTCGCTGACCTACCGGCAGTAGTCGGCCTCGGCCGCATCGACGAACACTTCAGCCAGCTGATCGGCGCTGGGGGGCGTTGTCGATGCGGCCGAGTCGTTTCCGGTGGTGACCATCGGTTCGCTCGCGCCGTTCAGCGATACCGTCCGCAGATTCGCGATGATCATCGCTCGATCCGTGCCGGCCGCGAGCTGCTGGCAGACACCGTCACCGAGCGCCTGCAACATGTCGTCGGAAAAGGCTGGCTTGACCCCGGTAGATGCAAGCGCCGCCCGCAGCCGTTGTGCATCGTCTACCGGTTTTTCGGTCGGTGCGGCAGCAACAGCAGCGATGTCGTCGCTGCCTGCAGCAGCCGTTGAACTCGAATCATCCTCTGAACAACCGGCTGTCACCGCCGCAAGCATCCCGACACCGATCACCACGCGAGCGATCTTGTGGAAGGGTGCGGCGGAACTTGCGGGCAGGCCAAGCACGAGGGGTCATTCCTTCAGTCGTCGACACAAATTGGGGTGACACCACGATTCGTGGTGTCACGCACGAACCTACTCCGTGAGGCTCACGAATCGAAGGCCAACTCTGCTGCCGCGACGCCGTCGAGAACCGCGGGGAGCGACTCGACGTGAATGATGCCGAGCCTCTGGGTAGCGCGGGTCAACGCGACGTAGAGGTCGTTCATTCCGCGTGGTGACTCGTCGAGAATGTCGGCAGGTTCGACGATCAACACGGTGTCGAACTCGAGTCCCTTGACGTCCTTGACCGACAGGACACTTACGGTCTCACTCGCAATGCCCGCCAGATCGGCAACGACCTCGGAACCGGCGATCACTGCGGTGATACCGGGATGCGACTCGGACTCGATGCAACGGCGCACGGTCGATTCCAATTCTTCGGTCGTGGTCTTGTGTGCCCACGGCGCGAATCCGCTGTCGCGTACCGACCGGGGCACGGATTGCTCCGGGTCGATCTCTTCGAGCACACGGTGCGCGACATCCATGATCTCCGAGGGAGTTCGGTAGTTGACGGTCAGTTCGGTGAGCTTCCAGCGCTTGGCGACGTAAGGCTCGAGAATCTTCTGCCAGGACGAGGTTCCCGCGGGATCACCGGTCTGAGCTGTATCGCCGACCAACGTCATCCAGCGATTCGGTATGCGCCGCATCAGCATTCGCCACGCCATTTCGGAGAGCTCTTGGGCTTCGTCGACGATCACGTGACCGTAGGTCCAGGTTCGGTCGCCGGCAGCGCGTTCTGCCGTGGTCTGGCGCTGGCCCTGATCGTGGCGCTGGGCGAGTTGGCTGGCGTCGATCAAGTCGTACGCCATCAAGATCTCGGGGTCCATCTCGTCTTCGAGATCCTGTGGTGCAGAGCCGGTGAGGATGTCGAGGGCGCCCTGGGCGTCGGCGATCTGCGCGCGCCATTCACGTTGTGCGCGTTCGCGTTCCGCGGCATCGTCGACTCCGAGGATCTCGGCCAGTTCATCGAGGAGGGGAGCGTCTGCCGCACTGAAACCCGGTCCGACGCTCTGCAGAAGCTCGTCGCGTTGGGCGTCGTCGAGTTGCGGCGCTGCCTTGGCCAACCTTGCCGGAGAGGTCCACAGTTCCGCGAGGATTTGCTGCGGCGACAATTCAGGCCACAGCTTTCCGATGGCGGACATGATGTCCGCGTCCTCACGCATCTCGTCGCGAATGTCGGCGATGTCGTCCCGACTGAGGAGTGAGCCGCCGTCGACGAGGTTGCCGCCGATGAGTTCGGCCATCTGCAGTGCCAACGCCTCGATGACTGCTGCCACGAAGATCGGGCGCGCCAGGTTGTGTGGGCGACGCGACGACCGAGCACGTCCGCGAGCCTTCGTGACAGTCTTGCGATCCAGCTTCAAGTCGTACGTGTCGAATCGAAGGGTGATCGGCTTCGACGGGACTTCCTGCCGATCCCGGACGGCGTTCTTGAGTACGTCGAGGATCGCGAGGGAACCCTTGATCTCACCGGCGGCGAGGGAATCCGTACGAGTCGCACGCACTCCGGGGTACAGGTCCCCGATCGTCGAGAGCAGAACTCCGGTCTCACCGAGTGAAGGAAGGACCTGGCTGATGTAGTCGAGGAACGTCGCGTTCGGCCCGATGATGAGAACACCGGCCTTGGCCAGTTGCTGGCGGTAGGTGTAGAGCAGGAACGCGGCACGGTGAAGGGCGACTGCGGTTTTGCCGGTACCCGGACCGCCCTGGACCACCAGAACGCTTTTGTGCTCGGAGCGGATGATGGCATCCTGCTCACTCTGAATGGTCTCGACGATGTCGTTCATCTGACCCGTACGCGCTGCGTTCAGCGCGTCCAGGAGTGCGCTCTCACCGGCGACGCCGCCGGCTTCGGTCACCACGCCGGCGGCTCGGGCAGCGTCGAGGTCCAGGTATTCGTCGTTGATTCCGGTGACTGTTCGGCTCCGACTGCGGATATGGCGTCGTCGCTTGACGCCCTCAGGTGCCGCGGGCGTCGCCAGATAGAACGGTCGTGCCATCGGAGCTCGCCAGTCGAGCAGTAGCGTTTCGTAGTCGTTGTCGGTGTCCAGAATTCCGAGTCGGCCGACGTAGCGTCGCTCGTCGTCGAAGTCGATGCGTCCGAAACACATTCCGTTCTCGGCTGCGTCGTACTTGGCGAGATCCTCGGTGTACATGGCATTGAAGGATTCGCGTTCACTGCGTGCTTGCGGGGTTCCGCCGGTCTCGAGGAGGACCGTGCTCAAGCGAGTTTGGGCATACTTTCGAAGATCGTCGAGACGGGAGTACAACATCGTCACGTACTGCTGCTCGAGCTCTTGCTCGTTCAGTGACGGGTCCGCGTCGGGCAAAGGATCTCCTAGGCTTGATGAGAAATTCACGCGCTGCAAAAGCGCCAAGACAGTCTAGTTCCCCCAGATGAACTGCCGCATAGATACAGGTCAGGCCACCCGAAGGTGGCCTGACCGTGTTTTTCGGTGCACTCAGTGCGTCAATTCGTCCTTCTTGGCGCGAGCCTTTTCGAGCGCCTTCTCGGCGCGCTTTCGGGCACGCTTACCCAGCACCTCGGTCTGCTCCGACGCCGTTTCTGCCCACTCGTTGCTCTTTTCGAGCGCGAGTTCGGCGAACTCGGAGCTGCGCTTGCTCGCCAGCTCTGCCAGTTCGGCGCTGCGCTCACGTGCGGTCTCGGCCAGTTCGGAGCCGCGCTTCTGCGCGACTTCGAGGATGTCCGGGCCGCGTTCTTTGGCGACCTCTCCGAATTCCGCGGCACGCTTGCTCGCGATCTCCGCGAACTCGGAGCTGCGCTCCTTGGCAAGTTCGAGCCAATCCGTGCCGTGAGCCTTTGCGGTTTCGGCAAGTTCGGAACCGCGTTCGGACGCCACCGACAGAGCGTGTTCGACGCGATCGCTCGTGTGATCGGTCTGCGATGCGACCAACGGAAGTGCCGCGGCGATAGACGTCTGAGCCTTCTTCGCGGCGCGGCGGCCACGCCAGCCGAGCGACGGCTTGCCCTCTGTGTCGACGGACGCGATCATCAGTCCGCCGAGCAGGCTGACGTTCTTGATGAAGTTGGTCCGCTGCATCGCTCGCAGTGACGGATCGGTTTCGTTCCAGAAGTCGTGACCGGCAAGCGTGGTCGGTACCAGGCTCCCCGCGAGGACCAACGACGCGAGACGCGGCGCCTTGCCGGTGGCCAGCAGGGCACCGCCGCCGATCTGGACGGCGGCGTTGATCTTGACGAGTGTTTCCGGATCAGCAGGCACCTTCTGCGTCACTGCTCCTGGCAGCGTCTCGACGGATTTGTCGATCAGCGGTGACGCTTTGGCTGCTCGCTGAGCGGGGTTGCGCAAAGCATCGATTCCCCCGGCGATGAAGATCGTGGAAAGCAGTGGACGAGCAATTCGACGTACCAGCATGTTTCAAGCCTCCCGATGTAGGTTCGTTTTCCACCCTAGCGATCTCACAAGGAATTGGTCCGGTTCGGCGATCCCGCGACGCCTGACCCGGTTGACGGATTCCTGGTCGCCGAAGCGCGCTGTACTGCGTCGATGACTTCTCCACCGATCCGGACACACCGTTCTGAAGTATCCGTTACCGCGTATCCGCATACGGCGTGTTCGAAGGTGTCACACAATGCGCACCGTTCGAGCACGATGGTGTTGTGACCACCAAGATGACTCAGAACTTCGGCTCGACCCTTCCTGCCGGCTGGGGACAGCTGTCGGATGAGGAGAACGAGAGAAACTGGGCGATCTTTCGTGTGCGCTTTGGGTTCACTCCCGGCATCGACGCACGATCTTGGCCCGCCATCGCCGAGCCCATCCCGTCCGTGGTCTTCGATTTGGGTGCGGCGCCAGCTGCGACTCCAGGGGCGTGGGCCGCTCGCGTGGATGCGATCAACGCCGAAGCGTTGCGCTGTTTTGTCACCGATTGGAACGACGATCCCAACTTTGTCGTTCTGGATTGGCAGCATCCGGGCTACACCTTCGACGCGGAGGCGCATGCTGCCGCGAAAGAGTTGGCGGAGTGGCGTGTCCCGATCTATCCGAACGGCGACTACTACATATTCAGTCGTGACGACTTCACGGAAGGGACCTTCGGCCATCCGTGGGAACGCACGCTGTGTGTGTTCGGGGAACGGATGGTCGAAGGACTCGGCCGGACTCTGTCGACCTGGCTTCCGCGACTTCGCGTCGACGGTGAACAGGTCGATAGTCAGGAAGTCGGTTAGCGGGGTCCAGTACGGAACAGGTGAAACGTCACCAACCGCGCTCGCGCCATTCCGCCAGGTGCGGGCGCTCGGTACCCAGCGTCGTGTCCTTGCCGTGCCCGGGGTAGACGACAGTCGCGTCGTCGTACCTTCCGAACAGCTTGTTTTCCACATCGTCGAGCAGGGAAGTGAACTTCTCGGGGTCGGCGGTCTTGCCTACGCCGCCGGGGAAGAGTGAGTCGCCGGTGAAGAGGTGAACCTGCCCGTTCGGTTCGGTCAGAGCCAACGCAATGGAACCGGGCGTGTGGCCGGACAGGTGGATGACGTCGAGGCTCAGATTGCCTACTGTCACCTTGTCGCCGTCTTCGAGGAGTACGTCCGGGGTGACGGGAAGGACCTCCGCGTCGAGAGGGTGAGCGGCGGTCGGCACCTTGGTGGCAGCGTGGACGTCCTGCAAAGCCAACCAGTGATCGCCGTGTTGATGGGTGGTGACGATGGAATCGAAAACAGGTGCTTCCTGTTCGATGAGCGCAATGATCTTCTCGGCCTCGTTGGCCGCATCGATCAGGAGAGATTTCCCGGTCGCGGAACAGACGACGAGGTAAGTGTTGTTGTCCATGGGGCCGACCGACATCTTCGTGATGACGGCACCGTCGACTGTGCGCCGCTGAGGGGCAGAATCGGGGGAGACCTGACCGGTGTAGGAGTCGTCGATCACGATGGGCTGATTCGTCATGAAACGCAGGCTACCTTCGAATAGGGGCAGGTAGAGCGATGGGCTCGCCTGGTGAGAAAAACGTGTCGGTGGCTCGGCTTACGATGACGATCGCTCGAGGACTCGCGTTTGCGAGGCCACTCGAGACTTCTCCGGGGGGACGGCCCCGGACGATTGACAATGAAGGGAATTGGTGTGGCGGATCGCCTGATCGTGCGGGGTGCGCGTGAGCACAATCTGCGAGGAGTCGATCTCGACCTCCCGCGAGACAGCCTGATCGTCTTCACCGGGTTGTCCGGCTCCGGCAAGTCCAGCCTCGCGTTCGACACGATCTTTGCCGAAGGTCAGCGTCGCTACGTCGAGTCACTCTCGGCATACGCGCGTCAGTTCCTCGGTCAGATGGACAAGCCCGATGTCGATTTCATCGAGGGATTGTCGCCGGCGGTGTCCATCGACCAGAAGTCGACCAACCGCAACCCCCGTTCGACGGTGGGCACGATCACCGAGGTCTACGACTACCTCCGGCTCCTTTATGCCCGCGCAGGTTCGGCGCACTGCCCGGTGTGTGGTGAGAAGATCGCACGTCAGACGCCTCAGCAGATCGTCGACCAGGTGCTCGAGATGGAGGAGGGCATCAAGTTCCAGGTCCTCGCACCAGTGGTCCGTACTCGTAAGGGCGAGTTCGTCGATCTCTTCGATCAGCTCAACACCCAGGGCTACTCGCGCGTGCGCGTCGACGGAGTCGTCCATTCGCTGGCCGATCCGCCGAAGCTCAAGAAGCAGGAAAAGCACGACATCGAAGTAGTGGTCGACCGATTGCAGGTCAAGGCGAGCTCGAAGCAGCGCCTGACCGACTCGGTCGAGACCGCACTTCGATTGGCCGAAGGCATCGTGGTCCTCGACTTCGTCGACCGTGAAGAAAATGCACCTGATCGTGAGCGTCGTTTCTCCGAGAAGCTGGCCTGCCCGAATGGCCACGCACTCGCGATCGACGATCTCGAACCGCGCTCGTTCTCCTTCAACTCGCCCTACGGCGCCTGCCCGGAATGCACCGGCCTCGGTATCCGCAAGGAGGTCGACCCGGATCTGGTGGTTCCCGATCCTGACCTGAGTCTCGAAGACGGTGCAATCGCGCCGTGGTCGATGGGCCAGAGTTCCGAGTACTTCGGACGCCTGCTGTCCGGCCTCGGCGACATCCTCGGATTCGACATGAAGACGCCGTGGAACAAGTTGCCGGCGAAGGCCCGCAAAGCGATCCTCGAAGGCAGTGAGGAGCAGGTGCACGTCCGGTACAAGAATCGGTACGGCCGTACCCGTTCTTACTACGCGGAGTTCGAAGGTGTGATGCCCTTCCTGCATCGCCGCCTCGAGCAGACCGAATCCGATCAGATGAAGGAACGCTACGACGGGTACATGCGCGACACCCCGTGCCCGGCGTGTGGTGGTGCTCGCCTGCGCCCCGAAATCCTGTCGGTAACTATCGCGGCGGGAGACTTCGGCAGTAAGTCCATCGCCGAGGTCTGTGAACTGTCGATCTCCGATTGCGCGGATTTCCTGAACAGCCTCACTCTCGGCTCGCGTGAAGAAGCAATCGCGGGTCAGGTCCTCAAGGAAGTTCAGGCGCGCCTCGGCTTCCTGCTCGACGTCGGCCTGGAATACCTTTCCCTCTCGCGAGCCGCGGGCACGTTGTCCGGTGGCGAAGCCCAGCGAATTCGCTTGGCAACACAGATCGGATCCGGACTGGTCGGCGTGCTTTACGTACTCGACGAGCCGTCCATCGGCCTGCACCAGCGTGACAACCGGCGACTGATCGAAACCCTGACGCGCCTGCGCGACCTCGGCAACACGCTGATCGTCGTCGAACACGACGAAGACACGATCCGTACATCCGACTGGGTGGTCGACATCGGACCGTACGCCGGCGAGCACGGCGGCAAGGTCGTCCACAGCGGACCGTACGAAGAACTGCTGACGTGTGAAGAGTCTTTGACCGGGGCCTACCTGTCGGGTCGCAGCTTCATCGAGGTTCCGGCCATTCGTCGGCCGGTGGATCGCAAACGCCAGGTCACGGTCGTCGGAGCTCGCGAGCACAATCTCGACGGCATCGACGTGAGTTTCCCGCTGGGTGTTCTCACCGCTGTCACCGGTGTCTCCGGTTCGGGCAAGTCGACGTTGGTCAACGACATTCTCGCGACCGTCATGGCGAACAAGCTCAACGGTGCACGCCAGGTGCCTGGCCGTCACACACGAATCAACGGTCTCGATCAGCTGGACAAGCTCGTGCAGGTCGATCAGTCTCCGATCGGCCGGACTCCGCGATCGAATGCGGCGACGTACACCGGTGTGTTCGACAAGATCCGAACCCTGTTCGCGGCCACCACGGAAGCGAAAGTCCGCGGTTACCAGCCCGGCCGATTCTCGTTCAATGTCAAGGGTGGACGCTGCGAGGCGTGCTCCGGCGACGGAACCTTGAAGATCGAGATGAACTTCCTGCCGGACGTGTACGTGCCCTGCGAGGTATGCCACGGCGCTCGGTACAACCGCGAAACGCTCGAGGTCCACTACAAGGGCAAGTCGATCGCCGAGGTACTCGACATGCCCATCGAGGAAGCCGCCGAGTTCTTCCAGCCGGTGACCTCTATTCACCGGTACCTCAAGACGCTGGTCGACGTCGGACTGGGCTATGTCCGACTGGGTCAGCCGGCTCCGACCCTGTCCGGTGGTGAGGCGCAGCGCGTCAAGCTGGCCGCCGAGTTGCAGAAGCGGTCCACCGGTCGCACGGTGTACATCCTCGACGAGCCCACCACGGGTCTGCATTTCGAGGACATCCGCAAGCTCCTGATCGTGATCAACGGTCTGGTCGACAAGGGCAACAGCGTGATCGTGATCGAGCACAACCTCGACGTGATCAAGACGTCGGACTGGGTCGTCGATATGGGGCCCGAAGGTGGATCCGGCGGCGGAACCGTTGTGGCGCAAGGTACCCCGGAGGACGTTGCCGCGGTCCCCGAGAGCTACACGGGCAAGTTCCTCAGTGAGGTTCTCACCGCACAGCACGCGCCCGTCAAGGCCAAGCCGATCACCAAGAAGCGTGCAACGAAGGCAGTTGCCGCAAAGAAGGCGGCGCCACGGAAGAAAGCTGCTTCCGTGAGCTAGTAGAAGGTGAGCAAGTAGAAGTCGGTCAGTGATGCCGGGTCGGAATCCGATCCGGCATCACTGCTTTGTCGATCAGGAAGCGGCGGCCTCGAGGATCACCTGGGCGACGTCTTCGGGGCGCGACCACATCGGCCAATGGCCGGTCGGGAGGTCGACGTACGTCACGGGGAGTTTCGCCAGTTCTGCGGCCATCGGATGACCTCCGTCGGCCATCTGGGCAATCACCGCGGACGGGAACGTGCTGCAAACGACGGTTGACGGCACCTGGTAGCGCTTTTCGTTCGTCAGGACAATCGGCTCACGCGCCGGCCCGGCCGGTTCGGGGACGGCGTTGGCGCGAAACGCCTCGAGAGCCTTCTCGTCGAGTCCTTCGAGGCTGCTGCCGTCTGCTTCAAGTTCTGCCCACGTCGGCAGCGGTATCTCGACGACGTCAGCGGCCAGATCCGGTCGCAGCGCCGCGCCGTCGGGCATGGGACCTGAATCGACGTAGACGATCCGCGCGACCCGATCCGGGATGCGATCGGTTACCGCGTATCCCACCGGGCCGGCGCCGCTGTGCACGACCAGGACCGTACGTTCGTCTGAATCCGATACAGCGTCGATGACTGCGCGGACGTGGGCGTCGAAGGTGACCGCTGATCTATCTGCATCGACGGCGTCGAGTCCGGGCAGCGTCAGGCTGGTCACGCGGGTGGTTTCGGAGCGCTCGAGGTGGGGGAGGACTGCGTCCCAAGCCCATGAGCCGAGCCAGAATCCGGGAACAAGAACGATGTGAGTTTTCATGGACTCACTGTGCAATCAGGTTGGTGACAACAGAGTGTCACCAATTATGTCACTGTTTGGTATCGAAATCTGCGACACTGGTGAACGTGAATCGAGCTGCGAGATTGCACGCTCTCGTCGAAGAGCTTCGGCGACAGGGCGATCGAGGGGCTACGTGTTCCCGATTGTCCGAGGAATTCGGTGTCACCACCCGGACGATCAAGCGGGATATCGAGACTCTGATGATGTCGGGCGCGGCGATCGAGGCGCGCTCGGGCCCCGGGGGTGGATACCGACTCGTAGGTCGCGCCACGCTACCGCCGGTCAATTTCACTGTTCCGCAAGCAGTTTCAATCGCGTTGGCCTTGACGGCGGCCGGTGACGCCCCGTTTGCGCCGGACGGACGAGCAGCTCTGGCGAAACTGCTCGACGTGATGGACGAGGAGAGTCGTCGTAAGGTCGCCGAACTCGGTGGCCGTGTGTGGATTCGCGGCGACGGCGGGGTAGTAGCGGATTCGCGCACGAACCGGCGGGCCGTCGAGCAGGGGCTCGAACAGAGTCGCGTCGTGTCGTTGCACTACGTGGATGGGGACGGTGCGGAGACGGTGCGGGCAGTTGAGCCGCACATTCTGGCGCAGGACCGTGGGCAGTGGTTTCTCATCGGCTGGTGTCGCCAGCGCGACGCGGTGCGGTGGTTTCGACTCGATCGAATGCGTCGGGCCACGCTCACGAACGATCACTTCCCACCACGGGATTCGACCCTGTTCGGCCAACCGCCCGAAGACGCTCGGCCTGTAGCCCCACGAAGGTGACCTGTTCAGTCGATCATGTTGCGGGCTGCGGCAACGGAATCCGCGATCAGTTCGGTCAGGACTGCCATGTCGACGTCGCTCAGCCGTTTGACGTACAGGCAGCCCTTGCCGATCTTGTGCTTGCCGAGGCGCGCCAGTGTGTCGGTGTAGTCGTCGAAGTTCAGCGACAAATACAACGTGAGCGCGGTGGCCCTGGGGGAGAACCCGATCAGTGGGGTGTCACCTTCGTGGCCACTCGCATACCGGTAGTGCCGTGCCCCGAAACCGATGATGCTCGAGCCCCACATGACGGCAGGCTCGCCGGTCGCGGCCGACAGCAAGGAGATCAACTCCACGCTGTCGGCACGCTTGCGGTCGTCGACGCGTGAAATGAATGCGTCGACGTCCTCGGGCATCGGTTGAGTTTTGTTGGCGGTTGCCAACTCAGTAGACCGGACCGGTGAACTTCTCGCCCGGTCCCTTTCCTGGCTCGTCCGGGTGCGAGGAGGCCTCACGGAATGCGCGCTGCAGGGCTTGAAGGCCTTCACGGATGGGTCCGGCGTGGGGGCCGAGGTATTCGACCGACGCAGTCACGAGTCCGGCAAGCGCCGTGATGACTCGACGAGCTTCGTCGAGGTCCAGATAGGGACTGGAAGACGGATCGGCGTCGGAGAGGCCGAGTTTTTCGGCAGCCGAACTCATCAGCATCACTGCGGCGCGGCTGATGACCTCGACCGCGGGAACTTCGGAGAGTTCGCGGACGTCGGGGTTCGCGCCGTCGGTGTTCTGATCTGCCTCGAAGTTCTCACTCATGGTTGTAAGGATTCCATCAGGCCGTGGTGGTGTTGAATCGGGCCTCTCGCGGCAGCACTGGGAGCGGCACCGATTTCTTTCATCTGTGGCGACCTGTTACTCTTGTTGCAACGACCGCCTCCGACTTGTTCGGGGGCAGCAAGTGGAGTCCGACTCCCACCTCTGCACGGCAGGTGAAACTGCAGTTCAGTGGTTCCGGTCACCTGTTATCGGAGATCAATTCTTCGTCAGGTTCCTCGCTCAGTCGAGGAGATAGGTTTCGGCGTGAGCTGGATCTTATGTGATCGGTCGACATCGGGCCCCGCGGATGAGCAATCATCACAGCGGGGCTTTTTTGTTGGGGTGCGGGCGGTACGGGCTGCGTGCGGTCATGAAGACCGCACCGTTCAACCTAGGAGGCCCCATCAGCACTGAGACCCGCATCAACGATCGTATCCGCGTTCCCGAGGTTCGTTTGGTCGGACCTGGCGGGGAACAGGTAGGCATCGTGCGTGTTGAAGATGCACTCCGCTTGGCCCTTGAGGCCGACCTCGACCTGGTCGAGGTAGCTCCTGATGCCCGTCCACCGGTCTGCAAGATCATGGACTACGGCAAGTTCAAGTACGAGGCTGCACAGAAGGCACGTGAGTCACGTAAGAACCAGCAGCTGACGGTCATCAAGGAGCAGAAGCTCCGACCCAAGATCGACGACCACGACTACGAGACCAAGAAGCGCAACGTCGTTCGCTTCCTCGAAGCCGGTTCCAAGGTCAAGGTCACGATCATGTTCCGCGGACGTGAGCAGTCACGCCCCGAACTCGGCTACCGCCTTCTGCAGCGTCTGGGAGCAGACGTCGCAGATCTCGGATTCGTCGAAACCTCGGCAAAGCAGGACGGCCGAAACATGACGATGGTCCTGGCACCGCACAAGGGCGCCAAGACTCGCGTCAAGGCGCAGGAGAGCGCTCAGGCGCCAGTGGCTCAGGCTGCTCCGCGTCCGGCTCCGGCCGCACCGGCTTCCAGTGAAGCAGCTCCGGAAGCACCGGCGACCGGCGATGCCGCTCCCGAGGCTCCGGCCAGCTAGTCGATTTCCCAAGATCCACCACGTAACAAGAACTGAGGACTCCATGCCCAAGATGAAGAGCCACAGCGGCGCCTCGAAGCGATTCAAGGTGTCCGGCAGCGGAAAGCTCATGCGCCAGAAGGCCGGCCGTCGCCACCTTCTCGAGCACAAGTCCAGCAGGGTTACCCGTCGTCTCGACGGTGTCGCTGTTGTCAGCCCTGACGACGCTCCGCGCATCAAGCGCATGCTCGGCATCTGAGTCGCCCCCTTACTGACCACCCGGGGCCGTACTTTCAGCCCCTAGATTGACAGGATTTTTCAAGTGGCACGCGTAAAGAGGGCGGTCAACGCCCAGAAGAAGCGTCGTTCAATTCTTGCTGCATCCAGCGGCTACCGTGGACAGCGTTCGCGTCTGTACACCAAGGCCAAGGAGCAGCAGCTCCACTCGCTCACCTACGCGTACCGCGACCGTCGTGCGCGCAAGGGCGAGTTCCGCAAGCTGTGGATCACGCGTATCAACGCTGCAGCTCGCGCAAACGACATCACGTACAACCGCCTCATCCAGGGCCTGCGTCTGGCAGAGGTCGAGGTCGACCGCAAGATCCTGGCCGAGCTCGCTGTCTCCGATGCCGAGGCCTTTGCCGGCCTGGTCGCACTCGCGAAGGCCGCTCTGCCGGCTGACGTGAACGCTCCTGCCGGAGAAGCAGCCTGATTCACGCATCACAGCAACGGCCCGTGGACCCGCTCACCGAGCGGACCCCGCGGGTCGTTTCTGCTGTCAAGCTCCTGCGCACAGCAGAACGACGCAAAGCAGGACGTTTCCTCGTCGAGGGCGAGAACTCGGTCACCGAACTGTTGAACGGTGCACTCTCGAACGGCGAGGCCCGCCCGGTACACGACCTCTTCTACACCGAGGACGCAGCCGAGCGCTATCAGCACGTCATCGATCGGGCGCTGACCGCTGGAGTTCGTGTTGCTCTTGTGACCGATCGAGCAATCAAAGCTCTGAGCGATACCGTCACGCCGCCCGGTCTCGTTGCCGTCAGCGATCTACTGGATGTACCGCTGAGCGCAGCCGTCCATCAGGAGACCCGCCTGCTCGCAGTGCCGGTCGAGGTCAACGAACCAGGTAACGCGGGCACCGTCATTCGCATCGCCGACGCAGTGGGTGCCGATGCGGCAATCCTCGCCGGTGACAGCGTCGATCCGCACAACGGCAAGGTCGTTCGTTCGTCGGCGGGCAGCCTCTTTCACCTGCCAGTCGTCCGCGATCGAGACACGGTGTCGGTGATCGAGCAGATTCGCGCAGCCGGCATTCAGATTCTCGCGACTGCAGCTGACGGCGAGGTCGATCTCGACGAGGCCGACGAGTTGCTGAGCAAGCCGACGGCTTGGCTGTTCGGGAACGAAGCTCACGGTCTCGATCCGGCGATCGCCGCGCAGGCTGATCATCGGGTCAGGATTCCGATCCATGGCCGCGCCGAAAGCTTGAACCTCGCGACAGCGGCGGCAATTTGCCTGTACGCAAGCGCGCGGGTGCAAAATCGCGCCACCGATCACGGCTGAAAACGCACGCGAAGACCTCACGGAATCCCATTTGCGGAAGCCTGAGACAATACAAGAGCAGAGACAATGCTCGAGCGAGTTCGAATGCTCGCTCGCAGTACAAGAAGTAAGCAGTACAAGAAGCACGCAGTACGAGAAGTAAACCGAGAAGCGACAGGAGCGTCACAGCCGTGGCCAAAAATGAGGGCGCGACACCGCCGGAGGTCGACGCGAGTGTACTCACCGAAGAGGCGTTGACCGCTGCGGCTGAGAACGCCGAGAAGGCGCTGGCGGACGCCGCTGACCTGGACGCGCTGGCGCACGTCAAGGTGGAGCACCTGGGGGACAAGTCCCCGATCGCCCTCGCGCGCCGGGGACTCGGCAGCCTTCCGGGCAAGGAAAAGGCGGACGCCGGTAAGCGCGTCAACATCTTCCGCACTCGGATCAACAACGCGTACGACGCTCGTCGTGAGGTTCTCCTCGCCGAGCGTGACGCTGCGGTGTTGGTTGCCGAGGCAATCGACGTCACTCTGCCTTCCGATCGCCACCCCGTCGGGGCTCGTCACCCGATCAGCCTGATTTCCGAGCAGGTCGCCGACGTATTCGTCGCGATGGGTTGGGAAGTTGCCGAGGGTCCGGAGGTGGAGACCGAGCACTTCAACTTCGACGCACTCAACTTCTTGCCGGATCACCCTGCGCGCACGATGCAGGACACCTTCCACCTGGCACCTGAGAACTCTCGCCAGGTGCTGCGTACCCACACCTCGCCGGTGCAGGTCCGCACCATGCTCTCGCGTGAGGTGCCGATCTACGTGGTGTGCCCGGGCCGCACGTTCCGCACCGATGAACTCGATGCGACCCACACGCCTGTCTTCTCGCAGGTCGAAGGCCTGGCCGTCGACAAGGGCCTGACCATGGCCAACCTGCGCGGGACTCTCGACGCGTTCGCTCGTGCCCTTTTCGGCCCCGAGACGCGTACCCGTATGCGCCCCAACTACTTCCCGTTCACGGAACCGTCGGCCGAGGTCGACGTCTGGTTCGCGAACAAGAAGGGCGGCGCCGGCTGGGTCGAGTGGGGCGGCTGCGGCATGGTCAACCCGAACGTTCTGCGCGCCAGCGGTATCGATCCCGACGAGTACTCGGGTTTCGCATTCGGCATGGGCCTCGAGCGGACCCTGCAGTTCCGCAACGGTATCCCGGACATGCGCGACATCGTCGAAGGTGACGTGCGTTTCACGCTGCCCTTCGGTGTCGCAGGCTGACCGATCCGGTCCGCGGAACCTTCACAAAGACTTATCGACAAACGAGAGAGCTGAGCAGACGTGCGAGTAGCGCAATCCTGGCTGACCGAGATCCTGCAGCGGGCAACTCCGGACTGGGAGGTGACCCCGGAAGAGCTGGACGCCGGGTTCGTCCGGGTGGGACTCGAAGTCGAGGAACTCGACACACTCGAGGCGATCGACGGCCCGTTGGTCGTCGGCAAGGTCGTCTCCATCACCGAACTGACCGAGTTCAAGAAGCCGATCCGCTTCTGCCAGGTCGAGGTCGGCGAACCCGAGCCTCGCGGCATCGTCTGTGGCGCACGCAATTTCAACGAGGGTGACCTCGTCGTCGTTGCGCTGCCCGGCGCGGTGCTGCCCGGCGGATTCGAAATCGCCACTCGCAAGACGTACGGCCAGGTGTCCGACGGCATGATCTGCTCCGTCTCGGAACTCGGTATCGGCAAAGACCATTCGGGCATCTTGGTGCTCGAGCCTGGTACCGCCGAACCCGGCGCCGACGGCAACGAGTTGCTCGGTCTCGGTGACACGATCATCGAACTGAACATCACCCCGGACCGTGGCTACTGCTTCTCGGTCCGTGGTCTCACGCGAGAGCTCGCGTGCGGCTTCGATCTCGAATACGCCGATCCCGCTTCGGTTCCCGCGCACCCGGCTGAGGGTGAAGCCTGGCCGGTGCGCCTCGAACCGGAGTCCAAGGCTTCGCGTTTCGTGATGCGGAAGATCACGGGTATCGATCCGCAGGCAGTGAGCCCGTGGTGGCTGCAGCGTCGACTTCTGCTCTCGGGTGTTCGCCCGATCTCGCCGGCCGTCGACGTCACCAACTACGTGATGCTCGAACTCGGTCAACCTCTGCACGCGTTCGATGCGACCTCGGTGCAGGGCGACCTGGTGGTCCGTCGCGCCAAGGCGGGGGAGAAGCTGACGACGCTCGACGACGTCGAACGCACGCTCGATCCCGAAGACGTTGTCATCGCTGACGATTCCGGAGTCATCTCGCTGGCTGCCGTCATGGGCGGCGCAACCACCGAGGTGGGAACGGCAACGACGGACATCCTCCTCGAAGGAGCTACTTGGGATCCGCTCGCAGTCTTCAAGACGGCGCGCCGGCACAAGCTGCCGAGTGAGGCGAGCAAGCGTTTCGAGCGCGTCGTCGATCCGGCGATTCCGCTCGCGGCCGTCGACCGCGCAGCCGCTCTGCTGGTCGAGATTGCCGGCGGACGGATCGAGCCGGTCCTGACCGACGTGGGCGATGTCGCCCCTCGCGCTGCCATTCGCATGGATATCGACCTGCCCGATCGTGTCGCCGGAGTCACGTACCCCAACGGCACCGCAGCTCGCCGCCTCACCCAGGTTGGCTGCAACGTCGAGGTCGGCGTCAGCGAAGAGGGACACGGCCAGTTGGTCGCGACGCCGCCGTCGTGGCGTCCGGACCTGGTGCAGCCTGCGGACCTCGTCGAGGAAGTTCTTCGCCTCGAAGGTCTCGAGCAGATCCCGTCGGTGCTTCCCGCCGCTCCGGCCGGACGCGGATTGACTCCGTCGCAGCGGCGTAAGCGCACGGTGTCGAAGGCCGTGGCTCACGCCGGTTACGTCGAGGTACTTCCTCCGGTCTTCCTGCCCACCAACGTCTTCGACGTCTGGGGCCTCGACGCGGATGATCCGCGCCGCAACACCAGCAAGGTCCTCAACCCGCTCGAAGCCGATCGTCCGGAGTTGGCGACCACGCTGCTCCCGGGTCTGCTGGAGATCCTGGCTCGCAACGCTTCTCGCGGTCAGCGTGATCTTTCGCTGTACGGCATCGCGCAGGTTGTCCTGCCGGGCCCCGATACCAAGCCGGTGGATGCATTGCCGGTGGATCGTCGCCCGACGGACGAGCAGATCGCGAACCTGATCGCGTCGTTGCCGGCTCAGCCCGTGCACATCGCTGCAGTGTTGAGTGGTTTGCGTGAGCCGAGCGGCCCCTGGGGTCCTGGCCGTCAGGCCGAGGCTTCGGACACTTTTGCAGCAGTGCGGGTCATTGCAGCTGCAGCAGGCGTCGAGGTGGAACTGCGTGCGGCGCAGTACCTGCCGTGGCATCCCGGCCGTTGCGCCGAGGTTGTCATTGACGGCAACGTAGTCGGTCATGCGGGCGAACTGCATCCGGCTGTTCTCGAGCGTGCGGGATTGCCTGCGCGCACTTGTGCACTGGAGATCGACCTCGACGCTTTGCCGTTGGTCGAGAACCTGCCGGCGCCGCGCATTTCGCCCTTCCCCGCAGTGCTCCAGGACGTGGCGGTTGTTGTCGATCGCGATATTCCTGCGGCGAAGGTCCAGGAAGCTCTGCGTTCCGGCGGCGGCGAACTTCTCGAAGACATTCGCCTCTTCGACGTCTTCGAGGGCGAGCAGGTCGGTGAAGGCCGCAAGTCGCTCGCGTTCGCGTTGCGATTCCGTGGTGTCGACCGGACACTGACCGAGGACGAGGCAAGCGCGGCTCGCGATGCCGCGGTCGAGGCTGCCTCCAAGGCAGTCGGTGCGCAGATGCGCGGCTGATCTACTCAACTGATCACAGAGCCCACGTCCACTCCCGGTGGTCGTGGGCTCTGTTGTGTTATCGGTTTTCCGGTGAATCGGTGCGGCTCGGCAACCACACATCCGGGGCGATAGTCGAGGTTCTGCGCCCGTCCTGATCGAGTACGTGACCGAGCAGTTTGCGCAGGTGCAGCACGATGGATCGTTCGGTGACGTAAAGCCCCGAAATCTCCTTGCGCAGACGAATTTCGAATGCATCGAGTTCTGCAGGAGAATGCAGCCACAACTGAACCACCAGATTGTCGGCGCCCACCACCGCGAAACAGTTTCGGACTTCCGGCGCTCGGCTCAGTAATCGGCCCGCAGTATCGAGAAGTTCGGGTTCGACGCGGCACCACAGTGTGGCGAGCACGGGAAGCCCGGCCAGCGGCCGGGCAAATTCACACCGCAGCGCCACCAACCCCGAAGACGTGAGCCGGTCGATCTGGCGTTTGCACGCAGCCGGACTGACACCGATCGCGTCGGCCAACTCCTTCATGGGAGTGCGCCCGTCGTAGGCGAGGATCGTGAGAACCTTGCGATCCTGTTCGGAAATGCCGGTCGACCGAGCGCGCACGGCAGTACGGTTTTCGCTGGTGGTCAGTACACCCTTCTCGGACGGTGCCAGCGCATTGAGTCTCCATCGCCCACCTTCGGTGAACCAGCGTGTGATGATCGAGGTTCGTGTCGCGAGTACGCCGTCGATCGTTGCGATCTCTTCCGAGATGAAGCGCGACATCGACGCCAAGTCCGCAGTACCGGCTGTGACGAGCAGATCGGCTCTACCTGTTGATACTTCGATGGTCACGGCGTGGGCCAAGACGGTGAGACGTGCCGCGACGGTGTCGAGAAGTTCTGGTGAGCAATCGATTTCGATGATCGCTGTGACGATGGTGCCCAGCACCTGTGGCCCCGGAGTAACCGTGACCCAGGCCAACGACGATTCGGACAGTCGATTCCAACGCCGGGCGAGAGTCGCGGCGTCGAGTTCGAGTGGGCCGGCCAACGAAAGCCACTTCGATCGCGGTGCGAGCTGCAGCGCATTGATTATCCTCAGATCGATTTCATCTATCCCGCGATCGTTGTCGGCATCGAGTGCGCTCATAACGTCATTATCCTGCACATTGCCGCAAGATTCGAACTATCTGCGACGCTCGACCCATGAGCACAGAGGCCAAGTACGCGCTGATCGGAGCGGGTCCGTCTGGATTGGCCGGCGCGCGAAACCTCGATCGAGCCGGAATAGCGTTCGACGGCTTCGAGAGCCACGACGACGTCGGTGGGCTCTGGGACATCGACAACCCGCACAGCACCGTCTACGAGTCGGCGCACCTCATTTCGTCGAAGGGCACCACCGCATTCGCGGAGTTCCCGATGGCGGATTCGGTTGCCGACTACCCGAGCCACGTCGAACTTGCCGAGTATTTCCGCGACTACGCCGATACCCACGATCTTCGCAGGCACTTTGCCTTCGGCACTACCGTCATCGACGTTTCGCCGGTCGATTCGCTGTGGAAGGTCACCACGCGTAGTCGCAGCGGTGAGACGACAGTCGCGCGGTATCGAGGCGTGATCATCGCGAACGGAACGCTGTCGAAGCCGAACATACCGACGTTCCGGGGCAACTTCACCGGCACGTTGATGCACACGAGCGAGTACCGCAGCGCCGAGATCTTCCGCGAAGGGCGGGTACTGGTCATCGGAGCGGGCAACAGTGGATGCGACATCGCCGTCGATGCCGTCCACCAGGCCGAGTGCGTCGATTTAAGCGTTCGGCGAGGCTACTACTTCGTCCCCAAGTATCTGTTCGGACGACCCTCGGACACCTTGAATCAGGGAAAGCCTTTGCCGCCGTGGATCAAACAACGCGTCGACACCTTGGTACTCAAGCAGTTCACGGGAGATCCGGTGCGGTTCGGATTTCCGGCACCGGACTACAAGATCTACGAATCGCATCCGGTCGTGAACTCGTTGATCCTGCACCACATCGGGCACGGTGACGTGCACGTGCGCGCTGACGTCGACCGGTTCGAGGGGAAGACGGTGCGGTTTGTCGACGGATCGTCTGCCGACTACGACGTCGTTCTCTGCGCCACGGGGTATCACCTCGACTATCCCTTCATCGCGCGCGAGGACCTGGACTGGTCGGGCGCTGCCCCGGACCTGTTCCTCAACGTCGCGAGTCGCCGTCACGACAATCTCTTTGTGCTCGGCATGGTCGAAGCATCCGGTCTCGGGTGGCAGGGCCGTTACGAGCAGGCCGAGTTGGTGGCCAAATTGATCACCGCACGCACCGAAGCCCCCGCCGCGGCGCGCGAATTCTCGGCAGCGGCGGCCGGCCCTCCTCCCGATCTGTCCGGGGGATACAAGTACCTGAAGCTGGGACGAATGGCCTACTACGTGAACAAGGACGCCTACCGATCGGCGATCAGACGGCACATCGGACTGCTCGATGCCGCTCTGACGAAGGGAGGTCAGTGATGCCGATCGACGACGTGGTGCTCAACTTCAACCCGGGATCGTTGATGATCCTCAACGTGGTGCTGGCCGCGATCATGCTGGGGATCGCCCTCGACACCTCGGTCGACGACTTCCGTCGTGCGCTCACCAAACCCAAGGCGATGGCGGTGGGTATCGCTGCCCAGTTCCTGCTGCTGCCGGCAGTGACTTTTCTGCTGACGCTGATTCTCTCGCCCGCTCCTTCGGTAGCGCTCGGCATGATCCTGGTGGCGTGCTGCCCGCCGGGCAATATCTCGAATGTCCTGACTCACCGGGCGGGCGGCGACGTCGCACTCTCGGTGTCCATGACGGCGGTGTCGAACGTCTTCGCGATCTTCCTCATGCCGCTCAATCTCGCGTTCTGGGGGAGCCGACGCCCGGAGACCGACGATCTGTTGCAGTCCGTGAACCTGAATGCGCTCGAGATGGTCGCGCAAATCGCCCTGATCATCGGCGTGCCGTTCGTTCTCGGCATCTGGGCGGCACAAAAGTTCCCGGAGATCGCCGCGAAAGCGCAGCCGTGGGTGAAAAACGGTTCGTTGGTGGCGTTGTTGATCTTCATCGTCGCGGGGGTGTCAGGGAATGCGTCGTACTTCGTCGACTACATCGGGGTGGTACTGCTCGCGGTCTTCCTGCACGACACGGTTGCCCTCGCACTGGGATACTTCTGCGGCGCCGTCACCGGGTTGAACGAATACAGCCGTCGCGCCGTCTCTTTCGAGGTCGGCATCCGCAATGCCGGACTGGGGCTCGGCCTGGTGTTCACGTTCTTCGACGGGCTCGGTGGCATGGCCGTCGTGGCCGGCTGGTGGGGGATCTGGGACATCATCGCCGGGCTGGCTCTGGCGACGATCTGGTCCAAGCGACGCGCCCGAAAGGCGGTACCGGCATGACCGTCGCACTCGTCACGGGCGGGAACGGGTTCCTGGGTACCGCTGTCATCGACGCACTGATCGCGCAGGGCATCACCGTCGTCTGTGTCGACCTCACCGTCAAGGACACGCCGGACGATCGCATCCGCCGCGTTAGGGCGGACGTCTGCGACCCCACAGAATTGGGGCGGGTGTTCGGTCAGTACCGACCGAACGTCGTGATCCACCTTGCGTCCATCGTGAATCCCGGCAAGAACACGACTGCAGAGCAGGAGTACCACGTCGACGTCGACGGGACACGAAACGTGCTCGCGGCCTGCGTCGAACACGGGGTTGGACGGATCGTCGTGTCTTCGTCCGGAGCGGCGTACGGCTACCACTCCGACAACCCACCGTGGATCACCGAGGACGTACCTGTCCGAGGCAACGACGAATTCACTTACAGTCGCCACAAACGCATGGTCGAAGAGATGCTCGCCGAATATCGCGTCGAACACCCGGAGTTGGAACAAGTTGTCTTCCGGATCGGCACGATCTTGGGTGAGAGCGTCGACAATCAGATCACCGCGTTGTTCGATCGCCGCAAGCTGCTCAAGGTTGCCGGGAGCGACAGCCCCTTCGTGTTTGTCTGGCACACCGATGTCGCGGGCGCTTTTGCGGAGGCCGTGACCGGAAACCAAGTGGGCATCTTCAACGTCGCGGGCGACGGCTCGTTGACCGTCGACGAGTTGGCTTCCCGGATGGGCAAGCGCACGGTGACGCTTCCTGCATGGCTGTTGCGAGGCGTTCTACGCGTCGGACGGCGATTGGGCGTAACGGAACACGGTCCGGAGCGCGTCGGATTTCTCCAGTACCGACCCGTTCTCGACAATCGGCGGCTCAAGGAACAGTTCGGGTACGTCCCCGAATATTCGAGCGAGGACGCGTTTGCCGCTTACCTCGCCTCACGCTGACCCCTTCGGCAGACAGTCGTGGAAGGATCGGAGTTGTCCGTCGGCATTTCGAGAAGGGACTGACAGTGTCACGAAATGATGGGCCCGAACATGATGGGTCCGAGCACGATGGTTCCGTGCACCAGGTGGTCGAGGCCGCCAGTGCACTCGACGACAAGGACTTCCTCGCGGTCGTTCGCGCAGTGGTCGAGCGTCGTCCGAGCTTGTCGGTCCTTCTTTCCGTGGTGGACACCGCTGCCGCGAGCCTCGAGCCGCACCGTGTAGAGGACGACAACACGATCACCGACGCCGAAGAAGTCGAACTGCCCGACACCGTTGTGGAGGTCGACGAGATCATCGACGTCCCGGTGGTACTTGCGACCGACCCGAGAATTCCCGAACCCGACTACACCGAAGGGGGAGTCCCCACTTTCGACCGTGTTCGGGAGAAGATAGAGGGGCGCTTCGGTACTTCCATAGGTTCGGCCGAATTGGCACACGAGAGTCCTGCCGGAAAGTCCGTCGACGAGCAGTGGGACGAGCGCCAGAAGGCCGCAAAAGCCAAGCTCGAGGAGATCCGGCGATCCATGGGTAAGTAATTATGCATTCCGATGCACAATGATGCATACTGTGTGACATGACTGAAGGTGGTACGACCGAGAACGCACGCAAGCCGATCAGAGTCGCCGTTGCCGGCGCCAGTGGGTACGCGGGTGGTGAGGTTCTGCGTCTGCTCCTCGGGCACCCGTCCTACGCCGACGGCAGTCTGGTGATCGGTTCGCTGACCGCCGGTGGCAACGCCGGTTCGACGCTCGGTGAGCATCATCCGCACTTGCTCCCACTCTCTTCGCGGGTACTCGAAGAGACCACTGTCGAAATCCTCTCGGGTCATGACGTCGTCTTCCTCGGTCTCCCACACGGAAATTCGGCTCAGTACGCCAAGTTGCTGCCCGAGTCGACGGTCATCATCGACTGCGGCGCGGACTTCCGGCTGCAGGATCCCGCAGCCTGGGAGAAGTACTACAAGAGCACTCATGCCGGTACCTGGCCATACGGTCTTCCTGAATTGCCCGGTGCCCGTGAGAAATTGGTAGGCGCAACCCGCATTGCCGTTCCGGGCTGCTACCCGACGGCAGCGAGCCTCGCGCTGGCCCCCGCCGTTGCCGCGGGGATCGTGGACTCACACGTGAACGTGGTTGCGGTCAGTGGTACTTCGGGCGCCGGCCGGGCGCCGAAGGCCGATCTGCTGGGTTCCGAGGTCATGGGCTCCGTCCGGGCATACGGTGTCGGAGGTGTCCATCGCCACACCCCTGAGATCATTCAGAATCTCTCGGCCGCAGGCGGCAAGGACATCAGTGTTTCTTTCACTCCAGTCCTCGCGCCCATGCCGCGCGGCATCCTCGCGACCTGCACGGCAGCCACCACGGCCACCGAAGAGCAAGCGCGCGAAATCTACGAAAAGGCATACAACGACGAGCCGTTCATCCACGTGCTGCCTGCCGGAGTCTTCCCGCAGACCGGTGCCGTGATCGGATCCAATGCCGTGCAGATCGGGGTCACCGTTGACGCCGACGCCGGTCAGCTCGTTGTCATCTCGGCAATCGACAATCTCACCAAGGGCACCGCCGGTGGCGCGGTGCAATCGATGAATCTCGCCCTTGGCCTACCCGAGACCGCAGGTCTCTCTACCGTGGGAGTAGCTCCGTGAGCACCGACAATCCGCAGCAGATCGACAACGCAACCGAGCCTGACGCGACAGTTGCAGACGTGGTTCACGTCGCCGGGGGACGTCTGCTCCGCACACAGGGCGTTACCGCACCTGCCGGATTCCGCGGTGCCGGAATTGCTGCCGGTATCAAGAAGAGTGGCAAGTCGGACCTCGCATTGGTGCTCAACGAGGGACCCGATCTGGCCGCTGCCGGCGTCTTCACCCTGAACAAGGTCAAGGCTGCTCCGGTGCTGTGGTCTCAGCAGGTTTTGACGACGGGCAAGCTGCGCGCGGTCGTGCTCAACTCGGGCGGCGCAAACGCGTGTACCGGCGCGGGTGGATTCCAGGATGCGCACAAGACTGCCGAGGAAGTTGCCTCGGCACTGAGCAACTGGGGAACCGAGACGGGCGCGATCGAGGTCGCCGTCTGTTCGACCGGCCTGATCGGTGACCGCTTGCCCATGGACAAGGTGATCCCCGGTGTCACCGAGGTAGTGCACGAACTCGCCGGCGGAATCTCCGGCGGTACCGACGCGGCGTACGCGATCATGACCACCGATACCGTGCCGAAGCAGGCGTCGCTGCACCACGCGAACAAGTGGAACGTCGGCGGAATGGCCAAGGGTGCAGGCATGCTCGCGCCCGCACTGGCGACGATGCTGTGCGTCGTCACGACCGATGCTGTCGCAACGGCCGAGCAGCTCGATACCGCTCTGCGCGCCGCCACCCACCTGAGCTTCGATCGCCTCGACGTCGACGGCGCCACGTCCACGAACGACACGGTGCTCCTGTTGGCCTCCGGCGCCAGCGGTGTCACACCGACCCAGGACGAACTCAACGCCGCGGTCTTCGCAGTGTGCGACGATCTCGCGGATCAGTTGATGGCAGACGCCGAGGGCGTCACCAAGCGGGTCAAGGTGACGGTTCGCGGCGCAGCGTCCGAGTCCGATGCGTTGATCGGCGCCCGCACCATCGCCCGCGACAGCCTGGTCAAGACGGCACTGTTCGGATCCGATCCGAACTGGGGCCGCGTCCTCGCAGCAGTGGGTATCGCTCCCATCGAGCTCGATCCCGATCGAATCAGTGTGTCCTTCAACGGGAGTCCCGTCTGCATCGACGGCGTCGGCGCTCCGGGAGCGCGTGAGGTGGACCTGAGCGGGATCGACATCGAACTTGACATCGACCTGGGAATCGGCAACGAGTCCGTGAGCATTCGCACCACGGACCTCTCGCACGCGTACGTCGAAGAGAACTCGGCGTACTCGTCATGACCGAGACGTATCCCGTGATCAGCGAGCATCAGAAGGCGCATGTCCTCGCCGACGCGCTGCCGTGGCTGCAGCGATTCCGAGACAAGGTGGTCGTGGTCAAGTACGGCGGAAACGCCATGATCGACGAGACACTCAAGACCGCCTTCGCCGCGGACATGGCGTTCCTGCGGACTGTCGGCATCCACCCCGTCGTCGTGCACGGCGGCGGCCCGCAGATCAACGCGATGCTGGCACGCCTTGGCATGAAGGGTGAGTTCCGCGGTGGTTTCCGGGTCACGACGCCCGAGGTGATGGACGTCGTCCGGATGGTGCTCTTCGGTCAGGTGGGCCGTGAACTCGTCGGCCTGATCAACGCGCACGGTCCGTACGCGGTCGGTATCTCCGGTGAAGATGCGCACCTGTTCACCGCTACTCGACGCACTGTTGCGGTCGAGGGGGAGCAGACCGACATCGGCCTGGTCGGAGACGTCACCACCGTGAACCCAGACGCGGTACTCGATCTCATTGCGGCAGGACGCATTCCGGTGGTCTCGACCATCGCGCCCGATGCCGACGGCGTCGTCCACAACATCAACGCCGATACCGCCGCTGCCGCACTGGCCGAGGCGATCGGTGCCGAGAAGCTCGTTGTCCTCACCGACGTCGAAGGCCTGTACACCGATTGGCCGGACCGATCCTCGCTGGCCACCGAAATCGACACCGACGCCCTGGCCCAGTTGTTGCCGACTCTCGATGCCGGCATGGTGCCCAAGATGGAGGCCTGCCTTCGCGCGGTGCGCGGAGGTGTGCCGTCGGCGCACGTGATCGACGGCCGGCTCGAACATTCAGTCCTACTCGAACTTTTCACCGGTGAAGGAATCGGCACGATGGTCGTGCCCGGCTCCTCGGTCGCCGGTCCCCAGCAGGGAGCTACTTCATGAGCACGATCGATCTGCAGCAGCGGTGGTCCGCTTCGCTGATGAACAATTACGGCGTACCCCGGGTTGCTCTCGTCCGCGGTGACGGCGCCGTACTCACCGACGCCGACGGCAAGCAGTACGTCGACTTCCTTGCCGGAATCGCCGTCAACATCCTCGGACACGGACATCCGGCCGTCGTCGAAGCCGTCACTACTCAGTTGTCGACACTCGGCCATGTTTCCAACCTGTACGCCAGCGAGCCGGTCGTCGAGTTGGCGGAGCAGTTGCTCGCTCATCTCGGCAACGTCACCGGGCGCGCGTTCTTCTGCAACTCCGGTACCGAGGCGAACGAGGCTGCCTTCAAGCTCGCTCGCGCCACTGGCCGGAAGAAGATCATCGCGGCCGAGGGCTCTTTCCACGGTCGCACGATGGGGGCACTCGCTCTGACGGGTCAGCCGGCCAAACGGGCGCCGTTCGAACCGATGCCCGCCGGTGTCGAGTTCGTGCCGTACGGCGATGTCGAGGCACTGGAGCGGGCAGTCGATTCCGACACCGCTGCTGTGTTCCTCGAACCGATCATGGGTGAGGGTGGCGTCGTGGTGCCACCCGAGGGATACCTAGTCGAGGCTCGGCGGATCACCGCCGAACGCGGGGCGCTGCTCGTACTCGACGAAGTTCAGACCGGCATCGGCCGGACCGGCTGGTTCTACGCACATCAGGCAGTCGGCATCGTGCCGGACGTCATCACTCTTGCGAAGGGACTCGGCGGCGGAATGCCGATCGGCGCCTGCATCGCGACCGGGGCAACGGCAGAGTTGTTCGGACCGGGCAAGCACGGTACGACGTTCGGTGGCAATCCGGTGTGCGCTGCGGCGGCGCTTGCCGTGCTGAAAACCATTGCAGCGGAAGACCTGATCTCACGCGCCGACAGCTTGGGCAAATCGATCTCGGCGGGCATCGAAGATCTGGGCCATCCGTTGGTCGACTACGTACGGGGATCAGGACTGTTGCTGGGTGTCGTGCTGACAGAGGACGTCGCGCCGGCAGTGGAAAATGCCGCGCGCGAAGCCGGGTACCTTGTGAATGCAGCGCAACCCGGAGTGATCCGGTTGGCGCCGCCGCTCATCCTCACAGATGAGCAGGCCGAAACCTTCGTGGCAGCACTACCTGCCATCTTCGACAGTGCACTATCGGCTGACCAGCCGGGGGAGAAGTGACTACCGTGGTGAAACACTTTCTCAGGGACGACGATCTGACTCCTGCGCAGCAGGCCGAAGTTCTGGAACTCGCTGCGATTCTCAAGAAGGACCCGTTCGCTCGGCGTCCACTCGAGGGTCCTCGCGGAGTCGGCGTCATCTTCGAGAAGAACTCGACGCGTACACGTTTCTCGTTCGAGATGGGCATCGCGCAGATGGGCGGCCACGCCGTCGTCGTCGACGGGCGTAGTACCCAACTCGGTCGTGAAGAGACGTTGGCGGACACCGGACGCGTACTCTCCCGCTATGTCGACGCCGTCGTGTGGCGCACGTTCGGCCAGAAGCGCTTGGAGCAAATGGCAACGGGTGCAACGATTCCCATCGTCAATGCGTTGTCCGACGAATTTCATCCCTGTCAGGTTCTGGCCGATCTGCAAACGCTGATCGAGCAGAAGGGTGAGCTCAAGGGACTGAAGCTGACCTACCTGGGCGACGGCGCCAACAACATGGCTCACTCGCTGATGCTCGGCGGAGTCACCGCAGGCATCGACGTCACCATCGCAAGTCCCGCGGGCTTCGAACCGGCGGACTGGGTAGTAGCAGCAGCGCGCACACGCGCCGCGGAAACCGGCGCGACCATCACGCTGACGCAGGACCCGCAGGCCGGCGTCGTCGGTGCCGACGCGTTGGTCACCGATACCTGGACCTCGATGGGTCAGGAGAACGACGGGCTCGATCGGGTCGGACCGTTCCGTCCGTTCCAGATCAACAAGGAACTCCTCGCCAAAGCAGATCCGAAGGCTGTCGTCCTGCACTGCCTGCCGGCCCATCGCGGCGAAGAGGTCACCGACGAGGTTCTCGACGGACCCCAGAGCGTCGTCTGGGACGAGGCGGAAAACCGTCTGCACGCCCAGAAGGCGTTGCTCGTGTGGCTGCTGGAACAGCGAACCCAACTGGACCAGGCGTGAGCGTCGCTCCCACTCGGGCCGGTCGCCAGTCGCGCATCATCGCGCTGCTGGCGGCGCACCCCGTCCGAAGTCAGACGGAGTTGGCGGCGTTGCTCGGTGCCGAGGGCATCGAAGCGACGCAGGCCACCCTCTCGCGTGACCTCGAAGAGCTGGGAGCGGTGAAACTGCGTGCCGCCGACGGCGGCGCCGGTGTTTACGTGGTGCCGGAGGACGGGAACCCGGTACGCGGTGTGTCCGGCGGTACCGACCGCCTCTCACGGCTGTTGGGTGAGCTGTTGGTCTCCACCGATTTCAGCGGCAACATGGCGGTTCTCCGGACACCGCCGGGAGCCGCGCACTACCTCGCGAGCGCACTGGATCGGTCCTCGATGCCCGACATCGTGGGAACGATCGCCGGAGATGACACCATCTTCGTGGTGGCCCGAGAACCGCTTTCCGGAGCGGAACTCGCGGCCATGATCGAATCGCTCGCCTGACCCCTTATTCTTTGATAGAGATTTTCAACCGAAGGAGCACAAAAACCATGGCCGATCGCGTCGTACTCGCCTACTCGGGCGGGCTGGACACTTCTGTTGCCATCAGTTGGATCGGTAAGGAGACCGGCGCTGAAGTTGTCGCCGTCGCCATCGATCTGGGGCAGGGTGGCGAGGACATGGAGGTCGTGCGTCAGCGCGCGATCGACTGCGGCGCAGTCGAATCCGTTGTCGTCGACGCCCGCGACGAGTTCGCGGACGAGTACTGCCTGCCGACCATTGCGGCCAACGCCCTCTACATGGACCGCTACCCGCTGGTCTCGGCCATCAGCCGTCCGCTGATCGTCAAGCACATCGTCGAAGCTGCACGCTCGCACGGCGGCACCATCGTCTCGCACGGTTGCACCGGTAAGGGCAACGACCAGGTTCGCTTCGAGGTCGGATTCGGCGCCCTCGCGCCCGACCTTCAGGTCATCGCACCGGTCCGCGACTACGCCTGGACCCGCGAGAAGGCCATCGCCTTCGCCGAAGAGAACAACATCCCGATCAACGTCTCCAAGAAGTCGCCGTTCTCGATCGACCAGAACGTCTGGGGCCGCGCCGTCGAAACCGGATTCCTCGAGGATCTGTGGAACGCACCGACGAAGGACGTCTACGACTACACCCAGGACCCGACGGTCAACTGGAACGCGCCCGACGAGCTCATCATCAGCTTCGACAAGGGTCGCCCGGTTGCCATCGACGGCCGCCCGGTGTCGGTTCTCGAAGCCATCCAGGAACTGAACAAGCGCGCAGGCGCTCAGGGCGTCGGTCGCCTCGACGTCGTCGAGGACCGTCTCGTGGGCATCAAGAGCCGTGAGATCTACGAAGCTCCCGGCGCCATGGTTCTCATCACCGCGCACCAGGAACTCGAGCACGTCACCCTCGAACGCGAACTCGGTCGCTACAAGCGTCAGATGGAGCAGCGTTGGTCCGAGCTGGTCTACGACGGCCTCTGGTTCTCGCCCCTCAAGGACGCACTGGACACGTTCGTCAACAAGACGCAGGAGCGCGTCACCGGCGACATTCGTCTCTTCCTGCACGGTGGAGCCATCACCGTCAACGGTCGTCGTAGCCCGGAGTCGCTCTACGACTTCAACCTCGCGACGTACGACGAGGGCGACAGCTTCGACCAGTCCGCATCGAAGGGCTTCGTCGAGATCCACGGTCTGTCGTCGAAGGTCGCCGCGAAGCGCGATCTGGGACTCTGAGCCATGACGGCTCACGGTGACGGAGACGCTCAGAAACACGGCACCAACGAAGGCGCGCTGTGGGGCGGACGGTTCGAGTCCGGACCGGCCGCTGCCATGGCGGCGCTGAGCAAGTCGACTCACTTCGACTGGGTCCTCGCTCCGTACGACGTGCGTGCGTCGCAGGCGCATGCTCGCGTGCTGAACAAGGCAGGCCTGCTCAGCGAGGCCGACCTCGCAACAATGCTCGACGGTCTCGACCGTCTGGCGGCAGATGTTGCCAGTGGCGCCTTCGGACCGAGTGATTCGGACGAGGACGTACACGGCGCACTCGAACGCGGTCTGATCGAGCGTGTCGGGCCTGAGGTCGGCGGACGCCTGCGTGCTGGTCGTTCGCGAAACGACCAGGTGGCCACGCTGTTCCGAATGTGGCTTCGGGATGCGGTTCGCCGCATCTCCACCGGCGTTCTCGACGTGGTCGACGCATTGGCGACTCAGGCCGGGGCTCACCCGGATGCCGTGATGCCGGGCAAGACGCACCTGCAGGCTGCTCAACCGGTCTTGTTGGCACATCACCTGCTCGCCCATGCGCATCCGCTGTTGCGCGACGTGCAACGTCTTCGCGACTTCGACGTACGAGCTGCGGTGTCCCCGTACGGTTCCGGTGCACTCGCCGGTTCCTCGCTCGGTCTCGACCCCGAAGCCATTGCAGCGGAATTGAAGTTCGACAGCTCGGCCGAGAACTCGATCGACGCAACCGCTTCGCGTGATTTTGCGGCCGAGGCAGCGTTCGTGCTTGCGATGATCGGTGTCGATCTCTCACGCATGGCGGAAGAGATCATCATCTGGAGCACACCGGAATTCGGCTACATCACGCTTGCCGACGCGTGGTCGACAGGTTCGTCGATCATGCCGCAGAAGAAGAATCCGGATGTCTCGGAACTCACGCGCGGTAAGTCTGGTCGTTTGATCGGTAACCTCACCGGCCTGCTGGCGACGCTCAAGGCTCAGCCGCTGGCGTACAACCGCGATCTGCAAGAGGACAAGGAACCGGTCTTCGACTCGGTTGCGCAGCTGGAGATGTTGCTCCCGGCCATCACCGGCCTGGTGCAGACTCTCGAGTTCCACACCGCGCGTATGGCGGAACTTGCTCCGGCAGGGTTCACGTTGGCCACCGACATCGCGGAGTGGATGGTGCGCCAGGGCGTGCCGTTCCGGGTTGCACACGAGGCTGCTGGAGCGTGTGTGCGTGTCGCCGAAGCGCGAGGCGTCGGACTCGAAGATCTCACGGACGAGGAACTGGCCGGCGTCGACAGCGCGCTGACACCCGCTGTTCGTGAGGTGCTGACAGTCGAGGGTTCCATCGCTTCGCGTAATGCGCGAGGCGGCACCGCGGGGGTGCGGGTAGCAGAACAGTTGGACGGAGTCCGAGCAGTGGCCCAGTCGCTGCGGGAATGGACCCTCTGACCTTGCGGTCACGAGTGTTTCCTCTCTCTTTTCGGCAGTAGTCCTTCGGTCGTACGCGGTCAGGGAGCAGAATTTGCTCCCTGACCGCGTACGCGTATTCGTCGTCAGTAGGCTTGTTGCGCGCGGGAAAAATGAGACTGACGTCACATGGTGAGTAACTTGGGAGTGAAATGGTGGGATTGAATTCCAAGTCTGTGCTGGGCCCGATTCGTCGGGTGGTTGCGACAGCACAAAACGGCCTCGAGGTCGTCCGGTTGGGTGGGCTGGAAACGGATGCGACCACGTCGCCGTTCGAGATCGTCGAGCGCGCAGCGATGTACCGGCTTCGCCGCTACTTCCCGGACAGCGATCCGGAAACCGTTGGTGCACCGATCGTGCTGATCCCGCCGATGATGATGTCGGCGAACGTGTACGACGTGACCCGCGACCAGGGTGCTGTGGGAATTCTGCACGAGATGGGCCTGGACCCCTGGGTAGTCGATTTTGGTTCGCCCGACTCCGAAGAGGGCGGTTGGGATCGCAATCTCGCCGATCACATCATCGCTCTCAGCGACATCATCGACCACATCCACCGTCACACCGGTAAAGATGTTCACATCTCCGGCTATTCGCAGGGCGGCATGTTCGCCTATCAAGCTGCCGCGTATCGGCGTAGTCGAAACATCGCCAGCGTCATCACCTTCGGCAGTCCGGTCGACACACTCGCCGCGTTGCCCTTCGGTATCCCGGCCGGACTGGCCACCAAGGGTGCGGATTTCCTCGCCGATCACGTCTTCAATCGCCTGGCGGTCACCGGGTGGATGGCTCGCACCGGGTTCCAGTTGCTCGATCCCGTGAAGACGTTGAAGATGCGCGTCGACTTCCTGCTTCAACTGCACGACCGTGAGGCTTTGCTGCCGAGGGAGCAGCAGCGACGCTTCCTCGCGACCGAGGGTTGGGTCGCGTGGTCCGGGCCCGCGGTTGCCGAACTGCTCAAGCAGTTCATCGTGCACAACCGAATGATGACCGGTGGGTTTGTCATCAAGGATCAATTGGTCTCGCTCGCCGAGATCACCTGCCCCATCCTGGCATTCGTCGGCGAGGTCGACGACATTGGTCAACCTCAGGCGGTTCGTGGGATCAGCCAGGCAGCGCCGCGGGCCAAGGTCTACGAATCTACCTTGCGCGCAGGTCATTTCGGATTGGTTGTCGGTTCCACCGCGGCCAATCACACCTGGCCGACCACCGGTGAATTCGTGCAGTGGACCGAGACGGGTGGACCCCTCCCGGACCGTATCGCGAACATGGTCTACGGCGCCGACCTCGAAGACCAGACCGGTGTGTCGATCAGCAATCGGATCATCCACACTGTCGCCTCGGTCGCTGAAGTAGGTGCAGGAGTCACCAAGGGAATCAGTGACCTTGCAGCCGGTGCGTTGCGCGGGACTTTCGAATTGTCCGGCGAAGCGGCACGCGCGTTGCCACGTCTTGCGCGACTCAACCAAATTCAGCCACACACCAAGATCTCGCTGAGCCAATTGCTCGCGGAGCAGCGTCGAAAAGCACCGAACGGCGAGTGCTTCCTCTTCGACAATCGTGTGCACACCTACGAAGCGGTCAACGCCCGCATCGACAATGTCGTGCGTGGATTGATTTCCGTGGGAGTGCGTCCGGCAGCGCACGTCGGTGTCCTGATGGAGACCCGCCCCAGCGCGCTCGCGGCCATCGCGGCCCTGTCGCGCCTTGGTGCCGTTGCCGTCATGCTTCCGCCGGGGTCCGACATCTCGGCGGCGGTCAAGCTGGGATCGGTTGATCGGATCATCACCGATCCGGAGAACGTCGACGCTGCGGTGGTTACCGGTAGGCCGGTCTTGGTACTCGGCGGCGGCGATGCCCGCGGACTCGAGGTGGATCCGTCACACGACGTGATCGATCTCGAACAAATCGATCCGACGAAGGTCAATCTGCCCGGTTGGTACCGGCCGGATCCCGGCGTCGCCCGTGAACTCGCATTCATCATCTTTGCGGAATCGGGCGGTGTGCTCGAAGCCAAGCAGATCACCAACTACCGGTGGGCACTGTCTGCCTTCGGAACGGCCACGGCGGCAGATCTCGATCGCGGTGACACCGTGTACTGCCTTGCACCACTCCATCATTCGTCGAGTCTGCTCGCGACCATCGGTGGCGCCATGGCCGGTGGCTCACGGATTGCGCTCTCACGCGGACTGAATCCGGCTCGATTCGTCGAGGAAATCCATCGCTACGGTGTGACCGTCGTGAGTTACACGTGGTCGATGATGCGCGAGATCCTCGACGAGGATCTTCTTCTCATCGACGGTAGCCATCCGGTCCGACTGTTCATCGGTTCGGGAATGCCTCACGGGCTGTGGAAGCGGACCACGGAGGCGTTCGACCCCGCGCAGGTACTCGAGTTCTATGCGTCGACCGAAGGTGACGTGATTCTTGCCAATGTCGCGGGCTCCAAAGTTGGTTCCAAGGGCCGCCCGTTGCCGGGTAGCGCGCAGGTGCGGTTGGCGGCATACGACCCGCTGAGTGGTCGGCTCCTCGAAAACGGAAACGGATTTGTCCGTGAGTGCGCCGAAGACGAAGTCGGGTTGCTACTCGGGCGCGCGGGATTCACTGCCGATCTCTCGGGCGGAGCCATGCGGGGACTCTTCCAAGCGGGTGATTCGTGGATTCCCACGGAGAATCTCTTCCGCCGGGACGCCGACGGCGACTACTGGCTGATCGATCACAAGAACACGGTCATTTCGACGCTCCGCGGTCCCGTGTTCACCCAGCCGATCGTCGACGCGTTGTCGAGTGTGGCGCGGGTGGATCTTGCCGTCGCATACGGCGTCGGTGACGCGCCACATCAGCTGGCGGTCGCTGCCGTGACATGGCGTCCGGGGCGGCAGTTCCGTTCCGCCGAGCTTGCGGAGGCTCTCTCGCGCATCGCTTTTGATGCGCGCCCGGATATCGTGCACGTGGTTGACGAGATCCCGGTGGGTTCGTCGTACCGTCCGAGTTCCACTGCATTAGCTGCGGCCGGATTGCCGGCGCCAGGACCACGGACCTGGTTCCTCGATTCCGAGACGCAGTCGTACAAGCGGCTGACCAAGGCAATTGCCGCGCAGTTGATGCCGACGAGGGTGGGCACCGGAGCACGGTAGCCTGAGGACATTCTGTTTGATCGGTTCGAGAGGACTCACGTGGCTATTGATTCGACGTTGCTCAGCATTTTGGCCTGCCCCCAGGACAAAGGCCCGCTGTTGCTGGTCGGGGACGAGTTGCTCTACAACCCGCGCCTGCGGCGTGCATACCCGATCGAGAACGGCATTCCCGTTCTGTTGATCGACGAAGCACGCGATGTGGCGGACGACGAGCACGAGAAGTTGCTCGCGCGGGCTGAAGGCTAGATCGGTAATTCACCGGTCAGGTACCGCTGGAGGTTCGGAGCCACCAGCGGTACCAACGCGTCAACGCACAATGATGCGAGTGGTTCGAGTCCGAGCACATATCGCGTGACCAGCAGGCCGGCCATCTGAGATGCCACCAACTCCGCTCTGATCAAGCCGCTACCAGGTGGTGTGTCCACCCGCGGAATGATGTCGCGCAATACGACATCGAGCAGAAAGCTCTGGATCAACTGCGCTCCGTCGCCGGAAACCGCCGATCGAAAAGCCGCCAGAATCGCCGGCTGGTGTTCCGATTCCCACAACCCGATCACTGCTCTGAGTAGATTTTCGCCGAGATTTTCGGTCGGAGAGGCGTGAACCGGTCCCAATACCTGGACTGGATCGATCGGTAGCGCGATCGCAGCGGTGAACAACTGCTCCTTGCTTCCGAAATGATGATGAATCATGGCCGGATCGACGTCAGCGGCCGCAGCTATCGATCGAACGGTTGTTCGTCGAAAACCGTTCTGAGAGAACGCCCGTCGCGCCGAATCGAGGATCTGCGCGCGAGTCTCCGACTTGCCCGGTCGTCGCCCCGAACGAATCGGTGCAGGTGCAGGCGCCGTGTCGTTGTCGGTCATGGAGTGCGGCGATCGAGTGTTGCCGCGGCCAGCGAGAGCGCTGCGGCGGCGAAGCCCGCCATGACGGCGAGATCACGCCACATCTGACCCGTCGCGTCGGCATGCATCGACACTTGCTGAAGTGCGTCGACGGCGTAGCTCAAGGGGAGGACGTTGCTGATCCATTCGAGCCAGGTCGGCAATTGATCGCGGGGCACCAGGAGTCCAGAGAGGAACAGTTGGGGGACCACAACTACCGGCATGAACTGCACCGCTTGGAACTCGGTCTTCGCGAATGCGCTGGCCAACAGGCCGAGCGCAACGCCGAGTATTGCGCCGAGAACTGCAATGACGATGACCCAGGCAAGACTGCCGGCGATGGTGAGTCCGAGAAATCCGAAAGCAACCGCGCACGCGAGAGCCGCCTGAGCGGCGGCCGAGAGCGAAAATGCCGCGCCGTATCCCGCCAGAAGATCGAGTTTGCCCATCGGGGTGGTGAGCAGGCGTTCGAGTGTTCCTGAACTGCGTTCGCGCTGCATGGCGATGGACGTGACCAGGAACATGACCACAAACGGCAAGATTCCCAACATGGTGATCGCCACCCGTTGGAACAGCGAAACCTGGCCGGGCGGCGTGGGTACGTCTTGGTAGAGGAAATACAGCAAAATCATCAACAACGACGGGACCAACAAGATCATGGCCACCGTGCGATGGTCCTGGCGGAGCTGAAGCAGAATGCGTACGGTCGTAGCACCGAAGATCCTGATGCTCATGATATTTCGCCTCCGACGGGTGAAGTCCGAATCAGCTCGAGAAAGGCGTCCTCGAGCCGTTCACATCTGGTTTTGGCGCGCAATTCATCGGGTGTGAGTTGAGCGAGGAGATGCCCGTCTCGCATCAGGATCAGTTCAGCGCAGTGGTCGGCCTCATCCATGACGTGGCTGGAGACCAACAGGGTGGTTCCGCTGCGAGCAAGGTCGGCAAATCGTTCCCACAATTCGACACGAAGCACCGGATCCAGACCAACGGTCGGTTCGTCGAGGATCAACACATCAGGTGATGCCACCAACGCGCATGCCAGCGAGACTCGACCGCGTTGACCTCCGGACAGATCGGCGGCGGTCTGGTCGGCGTATCGGCTCAATCCGACGGCGTCGACCGCTGCTGCGACGTCTACGCCGGACTTGCCGTACAGAGCGCCGAAGTACTGGACGTTTCGAGTGACCGTCAGGTCGCCGTACACGCTGGGGGATTGGGTGACGTATCCGACCCGGCGGCGAAGAGCAACGGACCCCGCGAGGTCGCCCAGGACTCTGACCTCACCACTTTCGACGATCTGGGTTCCGACTATCGCGCGCATCAGGGTTGTCTTGCCGCAGCCGGACGGGCCGAGCAGTCCGGTGATCGATCCTGCCGAAACCTGCAGGTCGAGTGAGTGAAGAACTTCGTGCTTGCCGCGAATGACTCGTAGTCCGCGGATGTCTATTGCCGGCGTGGTGGTCACGGTTCGCCTCATTTCGATAATTCATCACTTGTTGAATTATGCGACTCGGCCGACCGATGAGTCAACGGCGTGGGCACAATCGAAGGGTGAGTATCGAGACCTTGGAAAATGTGAAGAACCCGTTGGAAGCGGGCCTGACAATTCTCGGCTCGACCCTGATCGTCGACGACATCTCGCTGAGGATTGTCGAGGTCGAGGCGTACGGAGGGGAGAAGGACGGGCCCTGGCCAGATCCGGCAGCACATTCGTATCGGGGGCAAACGCCGCGGAACAGCGTGATGTTCGGGCGGGCGGGCCGTCTCTACGTCTACCGCAGCTACGGAATGCACTTTTGTATGAACATCTCGTACGGCCCGGATGGTGTCGCGGGTGGTGTTCTGCTCCGAGCGGCCGAAATCGAGGCCGGTCACGATGTGGTGTCTGCTCGGAGATCGCCGGATCGACCATCTCACCAATGGGCCAGAGGGCCAGGTAATCTCGGCGCTTCCGTTGCAATCACGTTGGCGGACAACGGAACAGACGTGTTCAACCCTGCCTCGCGGGTTCGGCTCGAATTGGGGGAGTCGAAGGAATGGGTCAGTGGACCGCGGGTGGGGGTCAGTACTGCGGCCGAGGTCCCGTGGCGCCTCTGGATTCCGGACTCGCGAGCGGTGTCCGCGTACCGCCGAAGCCCGCGAGCGCCGGTCATTTCGTGAAGATGGGATGATCGAGTCCGTGACTGAGAATATTCTCGACGAACTGACCTGGCGTGGGCTGATCGCCCAATCAACTGATCTCGACGCTTTGCGTAAAGATCTCGAGGCCGGACCGGTCACGTTGTATGCGGGCTTCGACCCGACCGGACCGAGCCTGCACGCAGGTCACCTGGTTCCGCTCCTCGCGCTCAAGCGGTTTCAGCGTGCCGGTAACCGTCCGATCGTTCTTGCCGGCGGCGCAACAGGCCTGATCGGTGATCCCCGTGACGTCGGGGAACGGACGATGAACTCCGCCGATACCGTTGCGGACTGGGCAGGTCGCATCCGTGGTCAGCTCGAACGATTCGTGGATTTCGACGATTCACCGACGAGTGCGGTCATCGAGAACAACATGAACTGGACCGGCAAGATGTCGGCCATCGACTTCCTGCGTGATGTCGGCAAACACTTCTCCGTGAACGTCATGCTTGCGCGTGACACCGTGAAGCGTCGTCTCGAGTCGGACGGGATGTCGTACACCGAGTTCAGCTACATGCTGCTCCAAGCCAACGACTACCTGCACTTGCGACGCGATCTCGGCTGCACTCTGCAGGTCGGTGGGTCCGATCAGTGGGGCAACATCATCGCGGGCGTCGAACTCAACCGTCGTGTCGACGGCGAGAGTGTTCACGCAATGACCGTTCCGCTGGTGACCTCGGCTGATGGGAAGAAGTTCGGAAAGTCGACCGGTGGCGGAAGCTTGTGGCTCGACCCCGAGATGACCAGCCCGTACGCGTGGTACCAGTACTTCGTGAACACCGGCGACGCCGACGTGATCAAGTACCTGCGCTGGTTCACGTTCCTGACCGCAGACGAACTCGCGGAACTCGAGACGGCAACGGCGGAGCGTCCGCATGCGCGCGAAGCGCAGAAGCGATTGGCTGCGGAGATGACGACCTTGGTTCACGGAGAACACAACACTCGCGCCGTCGAGCTCGCCAGCCAGGCGTTGTTCGGCAAGGCGGAATTGGCGGAACTCGACGAGTCGACGCTCGCCGCGGCGCTGAAGGAAGCATCTGTCAGCGAATTGGCGCCGGGGGAGCCGCGCACGATCATCGATCTGCTTGTGACGAGCGGTTTGTGTGAGAGCAAGGGAGCTGCTCGACGCGCAGTGAAGGAAGGCGGCGCTTCGGTGAACAACCAGAAGGTGTCGGCCGACGACTGGGAGCCCGCCGCATCCGATCTGCTTCACGGCAGCTGGTTGGTCGTCCGGCGCGGAAAGCGCAATTTCGCCGGCGTGAAAATACTTTCGAACTGACGTGTGTGGGGTCACAGTTGTCTCGCGGGGCTCCTGTGGCCGTTGGTGGCCCGCCTGCGGGCGGGCTACCAGCGGATTTAACCTGACGAACACCTGCGACCTGCACGTTTGACGCTCAGTTTTCATTCGCGTAACTTTGTCCAAGTCAGAGCGACACGGACACCAACCCCGACCGAGAGGCCGGGGACACGCGGTTGGACGAAGTCGGAGACATTCACGCTCGACGGGAACTTGCTTCCTGGGAGCGAACAAGCTAAGATTGTAACCCTTGCCCCGGAGCTCTCAACCAGTTTGAAGCGATGGTGTGTGCGTGTTCTTTGAGAACTCAACAGTGTGTCGATGAATGTCAGTGCCAAATATTTTTTTGGTACTTCGCATGTCGGATGATGTTCCGGGCCTTCGGGTTTCGGTTCTGATGTTCGGGGTGTGAGTATTTTTCGTCGGTGATTGTTCATTCTTCCGTCTGAATGGTTGCCGACACATTTTTTGCTAGTTGAGTTTTTTTGCTAGTGATTTGACTCTTTTTGTCTATGACTGATTAGCCGGCCTTCGGGTTGGTGATATCTAGAGTCTTCAACGGAGAGTTTGATCCTGGCTCAGGACGAACGCTGGCGGCGTGCTTAACACATGCAAGTCGAGCGGTAAGGCCTTTCGGGGTACACGAGCGGCGAACGGGTGAGTAACACGTGGGTGATCTGCCCTGCACTTCGGGATAAGCCTGGGAAACTGGGTCTAATACCGGATATGACCTCCTATCGCATGGTGGGTGGTGGAAAGATTTATCGGTGCAGGATGGGCCCGCGGCCTATCAGCTTGTTGGTGGGGTAATGGCCTACCAAGGCGACGACGGGTAGCCGACCTGAGAGGGTGACCGGCCACACTGGGACTGAGACACGGCCCAGACTCCTACGGGAGGCAGCAGTGGGGAATATTGCACAATGGGCGAAAGCCTGATGCAGCGACGCCGCGTGAGGGATGACGGCCTTCGGGTTGTAAACCTCTTTCAGCAGGGACGAAGCGCAAGTGACGGTACCTGCAGAAGAAGCACCGGCTAACTACGTGCCAGCAGCCGCGGTAATACGTAGGGTGCAAGCGTTGTCCGGAATTACTGGGCGTAAAGAGTTCGTAGGCGGTTTGTCGCGTCGTTTGTGAAAACCAGCAGCTCAACTGCTGGCTTGCAGGCGATACGGGCAGACTTGAGTACTGCAGGGGAGACTGGAATTCCTGGTGTAGCGGTGAAATGCGCAGATATCAGGAGGAACACCGGTGGCGAAGGCGGGTCTCTGGGCAGTAACTGACGCTGAGGAACGAAAGCGTGGGTAGCGAACAGGATTAGATACCCTGGTAGTCCACGCCGTAAACGGTGGGCGCTAGGTGTGGGTTCCTTCCACGGAATCCGTGCCGTAGCTAACGCATTAAGCGCCCCGCCTGGGGAGTACGGCCGCAAGGCTAAAACTCAAAGGAATTGACGGGGGCCCGCACAAGCGGCGGAGCATGTGGATTAATTCGATGCAACGCGAAGAACCTTACCTGGGTTTGACATATACCGGAAAGCTGCAGAGATGTGGCCCCCCTTGTGGTCGGTATACAGGTGGTGCATGGCTGTCGTCAGCTCGTGTCGTGAGATGTTGGGTTAAGTCCCGCAACGAGCGCAACCCCTATCTTATGTTGCCAGCACGTTATGGTGGGGACTCGTAAGAGACTGCCGGGGTCAACTCGGAGGAAGGTGGGGACGACGTCAAGTCATCATGCCCCTTATGTCCAGGGCTTCACACATGCTACAATGGCCAGTACAGAGGGCTGCGAGACCGTGAGGTGGAGCGAATCCCTTAAAGCTGGTCTCAGTTCGGATCGGGGTCTGCAACTCGACCCCGTGAAGTCGGAGTCGCTAGTAATCGCAGATCAGCAACGCTGCGGTGAATACGTTCCCGGGCCTTGTACACACCGCCCGTCACGTCATGAAAGTCGGTAACACCCGAAGCCGGTGGCTTAACCCCTTGTGGGAGGGAGCCGTCGAAGGTGGGATCGGCGATTGGGACGAAGTCGTAACAAGGTAGCCGTACCGGAAGGTGCGGCTGGATCACCTCCTTTCTAAGGAGCATTCTCCAATCCAATGTTCACACAGGTGGATGGTTGGTTGGCAGAGCCTGTTTCGGATCCACTTGTGGTCCGGCAGGAGCTCATGGGTGGACGCTGACAAACTTCCTCGCATCACGGCAGATCACATGATCTGCCGGCGAGTGCAATATATCGACATACTGTTGGGTCCTGAGAGAACACGCGAGTGTTTCCTCTCTAGGAAGTAACGACAACACTGGAATGTGGGTCATACCGCGAATAGGTAACTGAGGTGACTTGGTTGGTGTTCGGCTGGTGCTCACGGGAGTTCTGGGGTTGTGTGTTGTTTGAGAACTGCACAGTGGACGCGAGCATCTTTGTTGTAAGTAATGAAGAGCGTACGGTGGATGCCTTGGCACCAGGAGCCGATGAAGGACGTAGGAGGCTGCGATAAGCCTCGGGGAGCTGTCAACCGAGCTGTGATCCGAGGATGTCCGAATGGGGAAACCCAGCACGAGTGATGTCGTGTTACCCGCGCCTGAATATATAGGGCGTGTGGAGGGAACGTGGGGAAGTGAAACATCTCAGTACCCACAGGAAGAGAAAACAACCGTGATTCCGTGAGTAGTGGCGAGCGAAAGCGGAAGAGGCTAAACCATGGGTGTGTGATAGCCGGCAGGTGTTGCATTCGTGGGGTTGTGGGGTTCATTTTGTCTGTTCTGCCGAGCAGGCCAACAGTAAGAAATCACAGGGTTAGTGGAAGTGGTCTGGAACGGCCTGTCGTAGAGGGTGAGAATCCCGTACACGAAAACTTTGTGACTGTTGTAATGGAAACCCAAGTAGCACCGGGCCCGTGAAATCTGGTGTGAATCTGTCGGGACCACCCGATAAGCCTGAATACTCCCTGGTGACCGATAGCGGACTAGTACCGTGAGGGAAAGGTGAAAAGTACCCCGGGAGGGGAGTGAAATAGTACCTGAAACCGTGCGCTTACAATCCGTCAGAGCCTTCGAACAGTTTACTGTTGGGGGTGATGGCGTGCCTTTTGAAGAATGAGCCTGCGAGTTAGTGGCATGTCGCGAGGTTAACCCGTGTGGGGTAGCCGTAGCGAAAGCGAGTCCGAATAGGGCGATCGTAGTGGCATGCTCTAGACCCGAAGCGGAGTGATCTACCCATGGCCAGGTTGAAGCGACGGTAAGACGTCGTGGAGGACCGAACCCACTTAGGTTGAAAACTGAGGGGATGAGTTGTGGGTAGGGGTGAAAGGCCAATCAAACTCCGTGATAGCTGGTTCTCCCCGAAATGCATTTAGGTGCAGCGTCGCGTGTTTCTCACCGGAGGTAGAGCTACTGGATGGTCTAGGGGGCCCACAAGCTTACCGAAATCAGCCAAACTCCGAATGCCGGTGAGTGAGAGCGCGGCAGTGAGACTGCGGGCGATAAGGTTCGTAGTCGAGAGGGAAACAGCCCAGATCGCCAGCTAAGGTCCCTAAGCGTGTACTAAGTGGAAAAGGATGTGGGGTCGCGAAGACAACCAGGAGGTTGGCTTAGAAGCAGCCACCCTTGAAAGAGTGCGTAATAGCTCACTGGTCAAGTGATCCTGCGCCGACAATGTAGCGGGGCTCAAGTACACCACCGAAGCTGCGGCATTCACGCAATAGCCCCCAGTTGATCCAAGGATTTTCTGGCAGGTGTGTGGATGGGTAGGGGAGCGTCGTGTGGCCATGGAAGCGGCAGGGTGACCTAGCCGTGGAGGCCACACGAGTGAGAATGCAGGCATGAGTAGCGAAAGACGAGTGAGAAACTCGTCCGCCGAATGACCAAGGGTTCCTGGGCCAGGTTAATCCGCCCAGGGTGAGTCGGGACCTAAGACGAGGCCGACAGGCGTAGCCGATGGACAACGGGTTGATATTCCCGTACCCGTGTGAACGCGCCCATGGTGAATCAGTGATACTAACCATCCTGAAGCCACGAGAAGACCTTCGGGTCTCGAGTTGGTGGATGCATGGGACCTGATCTGGTAGTAGCCAAGCGATGGGGTGACGCAGGAAGGTAGCTGAGCCAGTCAGTGGTAATACTGGTGTAAGCGTGTAGGGCGTGACCTAGGCAAATCCGGGTCACACATAGCCTGAGACGTGATGCGTAGCCGATTGAGGCGAATTCAGTGATCCTATGCTGCCGAGAAAAGCCTCTAGCGAGCTTTCACACGGCCCGTACCCCAAACCGACACAGGTGGTCAGGTAGAGAATACTAAGGCGATCGAGATAACTATGGTTAAGGAACTCGGCAAAATGCCCCCGTAACTTCGGGAGAAGGGGGGCCCTGTTTGGTGACGACATTTACTGTCTGAGCTGGGTGGGGCCGCAGAGACCAGTGAGAAGCGACTGTTTACTAAAAACACAGGTCCGTGCGAAGTCGTAAGACGATGTATACGGACTGACGCCTGCCCGGTGCTGGAAGGTTAAGAGGACCGGTTAGTTCCTTCGGGAGCGAAGCTGAGAATTTAAGCCCCAGTAAACGGCGGTGGTAACTATAACCATCCTAAGGTAGCGAAATTCCTTGTCGGGTAAGTTCCGACCTGCACGAATGGCGTAACGACTTCTCAGCTGTCTCAACCGTAGACTCGGCGAAATTGCATTACGAGTAAAGATGCTCGTTACGCGCGGCAGGACGAAAAGACCCCGGGACCTTCACTACAGCTTGGTATTGGTGTTCGGTTCGGTTTGTGTAGGATAGGTGGGAGACTGTGAAACGGTGACGCCAGTTATCGTGGAGTCGTTGTTGAAATACCACTCTGATCGAATTGGACCTCTAACCTCGGACCATGATCTGGTTCAGGGACAGTGCCTGGTGGGTAGTTTAACTGGGGCGGTTGCCTCCCAAAATGTAACGGAGGCGCCCAAAGGTTCCCTCAGCCTGGTTGGCAATCAGGTGTCGAGTGCAAGTGCACAAGGGAGCTTGACTGTGAGACTGACAGGTCGAGCAGGGACGAAAGTCGGGACTAGTGATCCGGCACCGGCAAGTGGAAGCGGTGTCGCTCAACGGATAAAAGGTACCCCGGGGATAACAGGCTGATCTTCCCCAAGAGTCCATATCGACGGGATGGTTTGGCACCTCGATGTCGGCTCGTCGCATCCTGGGGCTGGAGTAGGTCCCAAGGGTTGGGCTGTTCGCCCATTAAAGCGGCACGCGAGCTGGGTTTAGAACGTCGTGAGACAGTTCGGTCTCTATCCGCCGCGCGCGTTAGAAACTTGAGGAAGGCTGTCCCTAGTACGAGAGGACCGGGACGGACGAACCTCTGGTGTGCCAGTTGTTCCGCCAGGAGCACCGCTGGTTAGCTACGTTCGGAAGGGATAACCGCTGAAAGCATCTAAGCGGGAAGCCTGTTCCAAGATGAGGTTTCTCACCCCCTCGAGGGGGTAAGGCCCCCGGCAGACCACCGGGTTGATAGGCCAGAACTGGAAGTGCAGTAATGCATGCAGGTGACTGGTACTAATAGGCCGAGGACTTACCACAAAGAAGCTACGCGTCCACTGTGCGGTATCTGAAACAACACACAGATACTGATGAGAAACTCTGTTTTCTCCGTCATCCATCCACCCGGTAACGGGTTCGGGTTGGTGCACGGTGAAACCAGGTGATCAGAAGTTGGTTACTGTGACAGTTTCATAGAGTTACGGCGGTCATAGCGAAGGGGAAACGCCCGGTCCCATTCCGAACCCGGAAGCTAAGCCCTTCAGCGCCGATGGTACTGCACTCGACAGGGTGTGGGAGAGTAGGACACCGCCGAACACCCGTTAACCGAAAGGGGACCCAACATATTGGGTCCCCTTTCGTGCGTTGTATGAGAGGAATGACTGTGTCGGAGAATGGCGACGAGCGTCGGTCCTTCCGTGGGGGAGGAGCGCCTCGATCAGGTGGCCCCCGTCGTGACAACGACGGGCGTGGATCACGCGGCGCTGCAGGCGGAGACCGCCGCGGTGGTGCCGGAGACAACAACCGTGGCGGTGCTGGAAACAGTAACCGTGGCGGCGGATTCAACGGCGGACAGCGTCGCGGCGGCGAGGGTGGGTTCACCCCTCGTGGACGCGACGGCGACCGCAACCGTCAGCAAGCACGACCTGACGAACCGGATTTGCCCGACAACGTAGAGCCCACCGAGTTGGATCCGGCCGTTCGTCGGGATCTGCTCAGCCTCGACAAGGACAACGCCAACACAGTTGCGCGTCACCTGGTCATGGCAGGCAAGCTTGTCGACGAAGACCCGGAACTTGCACTGCTCCACGCTCGTGCTGCTCGTCAGCGCGCCGGCCGAATTGCGGTCGTTCGTGAAGCTGCTGGAATCACCGCGTACCACGCCGGTGAATGGGCTGAAGCTCTCTCCGAGCTTCGTGCTGCCCGTCGAATGGCTGGTGGACCGGGTCTGATCGCTGTCATGGCCGACTGCGAACGCGGTTTGGGTCGACCCGAACGCGCCATCGAGCTCGGCCGTAGCGACGAGGCTGCCCTGCTTTCCGGCGACGAGGCTTCGGAGTTGAGGATCGTGGTCGCCGGCGCCCGCATGGATCTCGGTCAGTTCGATCAGGCAGTTGTCACACTGCAGACCAAGGATCTGGACGCAGCGCGTACCGGTGAAGCGGCGGCTCGGCTTTTCTATGCGTACGCTGATGCCCTCGTTGCAGCAGGTCGTGTCGAAGACGGATTGAAGTGGTTCCTCAATGCTGCAGCTGCAGACCTCGAGGGTGACACGGATGCTGAAGAACGGGTGGCCGAGTTGACCGGAGAAGATCAGTGACCGTGCTTCGTACTCAGTACGACGTACTTTTGCTCGATCTCGACGGCACGCTGTACGCCGGAGCTCATGCGATTCCCGGCACCCAGGCTGCGTTGGGTCAGGGTGCGCAGGCTTTGTACTACGTGACCAACAATGCGAGTCGCTCGCCTTCGGCAGTGTCCGCGCATCTGACCGAACTCGGTTTCGATTCCGAAGACGATCGCGTGGTCACCAGTTCTCAGACGGCGGTGCGTCTGTTGGCTGAGCGTCTCGAACCCGGTGCCGCTGTACTCGTCGTCGGTACCGATGCATTGGCCGACGAGGTGACGCGCGTCGGGTTGCTTCCGGTGCGCGAATTCGCGGATTCCCCGGTTGCAGTCGTCCAAGGACATTCGACGGAGACCAACTGGTCGATCCTCGCCGAGGCATGCTTGGCGATCAGGGCCGGGGCGCTGTGGGTGGCTGCAAACCTGGACACCACACTGCCGTCGGAACGAGGTTTGGTGCTCGGCAACGGCTCGATGGTGGCGGCTCTGCGCGCCGCCACGAGGCAGGAACCCTTGGTGGCAGGCAAGCCTGCTGCTCCGCTGATGGAGGATGCGCTTGCACGCAGTGGGTGCTCGCGTCCACTGGTCGTCGGCGATCGCTTGGACACTGATATCGAAGGCGCACATGCTGTTTCGATCGACTCACTGTTGGTAATGACCGGTGTGAGCACGCCGGGCGACGTACTGCGGGCTCCGATTGAGCAGCGCCCCACCTACATTGCAGCAACTCTGGATTCGCTCAATCAGCCGGCTGTCGAATCGCTGGTCGGTGCGGACTCCAAGTGGTCTGTCTCCGTGAACGGGTCGGCGCTGGTTGTCGACGGCCCGGTTGTCGGGGACGAAATGTCACTTCTACGTGCGGTTGCGCCTGTCGCATGGGCTAATCCGTCGTTCCAGACGCTGGAAGCGTCGGATGCCGGCGTGGCGGATCTGTTTGCTTCCTGGCTGGCCTGATTTCTCGCATATGTGTTCGACTCGCGGGGGTGCGGGTGTATGCGCAACGGAGAGTCATGCACTAACGTTGTGCCCGATGAGCACGCCGACACCGCACCCCGGAAACTCGAGCAACGGATCACCGCTGCCCGGGTCACGCCCTACCGTCGATCCGGAACGAATACGTTCTGACGTCGACGGTTTGCTGGCACGCCTCGGCGGCATCGAACACGATCCGAACGATCATCACGGAGCAGGTGTGATTCCGCAGAAGGCACATATTTTGGAACAGGCACACGAGGTGCTCGTCCAGGCACTCGCCTCTGTGGACAGGGCTTGACGTGGCACGTAGAGCACGGGTGGACGCCGAATTGGTCCGTCGCGGTCTGGCACGATCGAGAGATCATGCGCAAGAACTGATCTCCGCGGGCCGAGTTCTCATTTCCGGAGCAGTTGCGACCAAGCCCGCGACGGCGATCGAAGCCGGAACGCCACTTCGGGTCGTCGAGGTGGAGCAGGAAGTTTCGTGGGCGTCGCGCGGTGCTCACAAACTGATCGGTGCCCTTGACGCCTTCGGTACCGAAGGATTGACGGTCGAAGGTCGCCGGTGCCTCGACGCCGGCGCTTCCACCGGCGGGTTCACGGACGTTCTGCTGACACGCGGTGCGAAGGAAGTTGTCGCCGTCGACGTCGGTTACGGCCAATTGGTGTGGCGCCTGCAGTCCGACGACCGAGTGCATGTCATCGACCGAACCAATGTTCGCGCTATCGATGCCGAGACGATCGGCGGAACTGTCGATCTCGTTGTCGCGGACCTGTCGTTCATCTCTCTCAAACTGGTACTCGGGGCGTTTGTCGCCTGTACCGCTGACGGCGCGGACCTGGTTCCGATGGTCAAGCCTCAGTTCGAGGTGGGCAAGGACCGCGTCGGTGCCGGTGGCGTCGTACGAGATCCGGAACTGCGAATCTCCGCTGTGCTCGACGTGTCGGAGGCTGCTGCAAAGGTAGGTCTGCGGACGTTAGGTGTCGTGGCCAGCCCATTGCCCGGTCCGTCGGGAAATGTCGAGTATTTCCTGTGGCTTCGAAAGTCGGGTACATCCGGCGACGAAGAGACGGATACCGACGCCGAGACGAACACCGAGGGAATTCCTACGGTGGAGGACATGATTCGCAAGGCTGTAGAGGAAGGGCCCCAGTGAACGCGGTCACGAACGGCGAGTCGCGCGAGATCCTTCTTGTCGCACACCCTGGTCGACGTGACATCACGGAAACTGCCAAGCGGGTCGGGAAGATCTTCGAGCGCGCGGGAATTGGACTGCGAGTCCTCGTCGACGAAGCAGACAGCTCGCGCATCGAAGCAATGACGGAACCAGAGGGTTTCTCTGCGCCGGGTCTCGACGTCACGGTTGTTCATCCCGGCCCTGATGCTGCCGTTGGATGCGAGTTGGTACTTGTTCTCGGTGGCGACGGCACGTTTCTGCGCGCCGCCGAACTCGCTCAAGAAGCGTCCATTCCTGTACTGGGCATCAACCTCGGACGGATCGGATTTCTGGCAGAGACCGAGGCCGAGCATCTCGACGAGGCTCTCGCACAGGTAGTTCGCAAGGAATATCGCGTCGAGTCCCGTATGACACTCGACGTCGTGATTCGGGTGGACGACGAGATCATCGACCGCGGGTGGGCGCTCAACGAGGCCAGTATCGAGAACCGTTCGCGTCTGGGAGTTCTCGAAGTTGTCCTCGAAGTCGATGGCAGACCGGTGTCCGCGTTCGGTTGCGACGGTGTTCTCGTGTCCACTCCCACAGGCTCGACCGCTTATGCATTTTCCGCAGGCGGCCCCGTCGTGTGGCCCGAACTCGAAGCATTGCTCGTCGTACCCAGCAACGCGCATGCGCTGTTCGCGCGGCCGTTGGTCACCAGCCCGAATTCGATCATCGCGGTGGAGACCGTCGCAGGCAGCCACGACGGCCTGGTCTTCTGCGACGGCCGTCGTACCTTGGAACTGCCTGCCGGCGCTCGCGTCGAGATCGTTCGCGGCGCCACTCCCGTCAAGTGGGTCCGGTTGGACTCTGCGCCTTTCGCTGATCGGATGGTTCGCAAGTTCGAGCTTCCGGTTACCGGATGGCGAGGAAGGAAGCCTTAATCGTGCTCGCAGAGATCCGTATCGACAGTCTTGGTGTGATCTCCGAGGCCAGCGCCCAGTTTCACGAGGGCCTGACCGTCCTGACCGGTGAAACCGGCGCAGGTAAAACGATGGTCGTCACCAGCTTGCACCTCCTCAGCGGAGCGCGAGCGGATGCCGGTCGAGTGCGGTTGGGCGCGTCGCGAGCCGTTGTCGAAGGACGATTCATCGCCGACGACGTCTCACCGGCCACCGAGCGTGAGATCGTCCGAATCCTGGAATCGTCCGGCGCCGAGCGCGACGAGGACGGGACCATCATCGCCGTGCGGACAGTCGGCAGCGATGGGCGGTCTCGGGCTCATCTCGGCGGACGAAGCGTGCCGGCGGGAGTTCTCTCCGAATTCACGGACCCACTTCTGACTGTCCACGGACAGAACGATCAGCTGCGATTGCTTCGTCCCGACCAGCAACGCAACGCGCTGGACCGCTTCGGGGACAAGGCAATCGGAACGCTGCTGACGAGGTACCGCAAACACCGTCGTGAATGGCTCGATGCTCGTTCGGAGTTGATCGAGCGCACGTCGAAGGCTCGTGAACTGGCACAAGAAGCAGATCAGTTGACCTTCGCGCTCAACGAAATCGACGGCGTGGCACCCGAGCCCGGCGAGGACACGGCGATCGTTGCCGAAGTTCGTCGACTCAGTGAACTCGATTCGCTCCGCTCGGCTGCGGAAGAGGCGCACGCTGCGCTCGCCGGTAGTGACGACATGGCAAGCGGCGACGTCGGTGTCATGCCGGCGCTAGACCTGATGTCCGAAGCGAGGGCGCGCATCGAGTCGGTCACCGACGCCGATCTGGATGGCCTCGGTTCCCGGTTGGCCGACGCTATTGCCGTCGTCACCGACGTTGCCGGTGACCTGAACACCTACCTGTCCGGGCTGCCCGCAGACCCGGGTGCTCTGGACTCTTTGTTGTCGCGGCAATCGGAACTGAAGACTCTGACTCGCAAGTACGCCGCCGATGTCGACGGTGTTCTCGAATGGGCAGATACTGCTCGCGCTCGTCTATCCAAACTCGACGTGTCCTCGGATGCGTTGTCACTGTTGGCCAAGCAGGTCGAGGAGACGGCTGGCCTGACCGCGGAAGCCGCTACCAAGCTGAGCGCCGCGCGAGTCAAGGCGGCGGCAAAGCTCGCCAAAGCCGTCAGCGCGGAACTCGCCGGTCTGGCGATGGGACGTGCGGGCCTCGAAGTGACTGTGCGTTCGCAGCCTGCCGGCCCGCAGGACTCGGCGCCGCTCAGTGTCGGGGGAGTAGACCTGCATGCCGGGTCTGCCGGCGTCGACGAGGTGGAATTTCGCCTGTCAGCGCACAGTGGGGCACCGTCACTTCCGATCAGCAAGAGCGCTTCGGGTGGCGAGCTGTCACGCGTCATGCTGGCGCTCGAGGTTGTTCTCGCTGGTAGCGACACCGGTGCGACGATGGTTTTCGACGAGGTGGACGCGGGGGTTGGTGGCCGCGCTGCTGTCGAGATCGGCCGCCGATTGGCGAAACTTGCTCGTACGCATCAGGTTATCGTTGTCACCCACCTTCCGCAGGTTGCTGCGTTTGCCGACACCCACCTCGTGGTGGACAAGGTCGACGACAAAGGCGGAGTGGTGAGCAGTGGCGTGCGGACCTTGTCGGATTCGGATCGGGTGGTCGAATTGGCCCGTATGTTGGCAGGGCTGGACGACACCGAAACCGGTCGTGCGCACGCCGAAGAACTGCTCGAGATCGCGAATGCGGCCCGCGTCACAGATTGAAGGTTCTGTGGTGTTGGTGTGACTGATGTGGTAGTTGTCGGCGCGCCTCCACCGGTCAACGCGGTTTCAGGTTCATCATCGAAGCCATGAAGATGCCCGGATTGCTCTCACGTAACACCGAATCCTTGCCTGGGATCAGTGGCATCGCCAGGGCCGATCGGAACACGGCGAAGCTTCTGCGCCGTGTCGGTCCTGGAGACATCGTGATCCTCGACGAAGTCGACATCGATCGCCGGACCGCCGATGCTCTGGTGAAAGCCGGAGTCATGGCCGTGGTCAACGCGTCGCCGTCGATTTCGGGGCGGTACCCCAACCTCGGACCGGAAGTGATCGTCGCCAACGACATCGTCCTGATCGATGCCGTCGACGGTGATGTCTTCAAGAACATCAAGGACGGAAGCAAGATCCGCCTGCACGAGGGCGAGATCTTCAACGGCGAGAAGAGCCTCGTCAAGGGTGAAGAGCAGACCGAGGCCGAAATCTCCGACCGGATGATCGAGGCCAAGACCGGCCTGGTCGATCACTTGGAAGCGTTCTCGGGTAACACCATCGAGTTCATCCGCACCGAAAGCCCGTTGCTCATCGACGGAATCGGTGTTCCGGACATCGATATCGACTTGAAGGACCGCCATGTCGTGGTCGTCTCCGACGGCCCCGAACGCGAGACCGATCTGAAGAACCTCAAGCCCTTCATCAAGGAGTATTCGCCGATCCTGATCGGTGTCGGCGCAGGTGCGGACGTGTTGAGCAAGGCCGGATACCGCCCCGATCTGATCGTGGGCGACCCGGAGGAAATCACCAGTTCCACGCTCAAGTCCGGCGCGGAAGTTGTTCTGCCTGCAGACCAGGACGGTCATGCGGCGGGACTTTCCCGAATCCAGGATCTCGGTATCGGGGCGATGACGTTCCCGGCGACCTGCTCACCGACCGACCTTGCGCTGCTGCTTGCCGATCACCACGGAGCTTCACTGATCGTGACGGTCGGCAACGTGGTGTCCTTGGACGAGTTCTTCGACCGTGGGCGTCGTGAAAGCAATCCGTCGGCGTTCATGACACGGCTCAAGGTTGGACCGAAACTGGTCGACGCCAAGGCTGTGGCAACGCTGTATCGAAGTCGAGTGTCCGGCGGCGCGATCGCGCTCCTGGTGCTTGCCGCCCTGGTGGCAGTGATCGTCGCCCTGGTCGTGTCCAATGCCGGTAGTGAAGTTCTCGACTGGGCAATCGCAACGTGGAACAGCTTCGCGCTGTGGGTTCAGGGGCTCTTCAAGTGATTTCGATGCGTCAACATGCAATTTCCATAGCGGCAATCTTTCTGGCACTCGCGATCGGCGTGGTGCTCGGTTCCGGAATGCTGTCGAGTGGATTGCTGTCCGGTCTGCGTGACGACAAGGCGGACCTGCAGAACGAGATCGAAGACCTCAATCAACAGTCCAATCAGCTTCAACAGCAACTCAATTCCGCGGACGGCTTCGATGCCGCTGTCGGCGGTCGCGTCGTGCGTGACAGTCTCGCTGGTCGCACCGTCGTCGTCATCACGGCACCGGACGCGGATCCCAGTGATCTCGACGGCGTCAACCGACTCGTCACTGCCGCCGGCGGCGCCGTGACCGGACGCGTCTCGCTCACCGATTCGTTTGTCGACGCCACCGGCGGTGACCGTTTGCGGACCGTCGTCACCAATGTCATCCCTGCGGGGATCACCCTCAAGACCGGTGCGGTCGATCAGGGCAGTCTCGCAGGTGATCTACTCGGGTCGGTCCTGCTTCTCAACGGGCAGAACAGCGAACCGCAGAGCACTCCGGACGAGATGAATCTCGCGCTCGACTCGCTGCGTAGCGCCGGTTTCATCAGCTACGACGACGGAGCGGTCAAGCCGGCTCAGCTCGCCGTGGTTCTCACCGGCGACAACAAGAGTGAATCCGACGCAGCCACGGGTAACCGCGGCGCCGTCATCGCCCGGTTTGCCGGTGCTCTCGACGGACGCGGCGCAGGAACGATTCTCGCGGGCCGGCCTGGCTCGGCCGAGGGCAGTGGTCCGGTTGCCGTTGCACGTGCGGACGCGGCGCTCTCAGCGGGCTTGACGACCATCGACAACATCGACCGGGAATCGGGCAAGATCACGACGCCGTTGGCACTTCAGGAACAGTTGAACGGCGGCGCCGGCCGCTACGGCACGGGACCGGGAGCGGCGGCGGTTACCGTCGGCGCACCCACCAACTGAACACCCCGGTATTGATACGCCGGTCACATCGGGGGCGGAAAGTCGGCGCGTTGTAGGCACCGACCCCCGATAGGTGTTACCGTGAAATCCCGTGGGTCGGCAGGCCCCAGCATGCTTCATCAGACCAAGCCCTGCACAGTCGTCACGGGAGCCCCTTTGCCACAGTCACGCACTAACACGCGTACCGCCACCAAGCACATCTTCGTCAGCGGAGGTGTAGCTTCCTCGCTCGGCAAAGGTTTGACCGCCTCGAGCCTGGGACAGTTGTTGACCGCGCGGGGAATGCGCGTGACCATGCAGAAGCTCGATCCCTATCTCAATGTGGATCCGGGCACCATGAACCCCTTCCAGCACGGCGAGGTCTTCGTCACCGAAGACGGTGCCGAGACCGACCTCGACGTCGGGCACTACGAGCGGTTCCTCGACCGTGACCTGTCCGGTCAGGCGAACGTCACCACCGGCCAGGTGTACTCGACGGTCATCGCCAAGGAACGCCGTGGCGAGTACCTCGGTGACACCGTTCAGGTCATCCCGCACATCACCGACGAGATCAAGCGTCGCATCCTCGAGATGAGCGGCCCGGATCTGCAGGGACACCGCCCGGATGTCGTGATCACCGAAATCGGTGGAACCGTCGGCGACATCGAATCGCAGCCCTTCCTCGAAGCCGCTCGCCAGGTCCGCCACGATGTCGGCCGCGACAACGTCTTCTTCCTGCACGTCTCCCTCGTGCCGTACCTCGGCCCCTCCGGAGAACTCAAGACCAAGCCCACGCAGCACTCGGTTGCGTCGTTGCGCAGCATCGGCATTCAGCCCGACGCGCTGATCCTTCGTTGCGATCGTGACGTTCCGCAGGGCCTCAAGAACAAGATCGCGCTGATGTGCGACGTGGACGTCGACGCCTGCATCTCGACGCCCGACGCTCCCTCGATCTACGACATCCCGAAGGTTCTGCACCGTGAGGGCCTCGACGCCTACGTCGTTCGCCAGCTCGGTCTCCCGTTCCGCGACGTCGACTGGACCGTGTGGGGCAACCTCCTCGATCGTGTTCACCAGCCGCGTGAGACCGTGCGGGTCGCGTTGGTCGGCAAGTACGTCGACCTGCCCGACGCATACCTCTCCGTCACCGAGGCTCTGCGCGCCGGTGGATTCGCGAACCGGTCCAAGGTCGAGATCTCCTGGGTCCCGTCGGACGCCTGTGAGACCGAAGCCGGAGCGCAGGCCGCTCTCGGTGACGTCGACGGTGTTCTGATCCCGGGCGGCTTCGGCATCCGCGGCATCGAGGGCAAGCTCGGCGCGATCCGTTTCGCACGCGCACGCAAGCTGCCGCTGCTGGGTCTGTGTCTGGGTCTGCAGTGCGTCGTCATCGAAGCTGCTCGCAGCGTCGGCCTCGACGATGCCAACTCGGCCGAGTTCGAGCCGGACACCAAGCACCCGGTCATCTCCACGATGGCTGATCAGGAAGACGTCATCGCCGGTGACGCCGACCTCGGTGGCACAATGCGTCTGGGTGCTTACCCGGCCGTGCTGACCAAGGGTTCCGTCGTCGCTCAGGCCTACGGAACCGAGGACGTCTCCGAGCGTCACCGTCACCGCTACGAGGTCAACAACACGTACCGCGACCGGATTGCCAAGTCCGGCTTGCAGTTCAGCGGAACCTCGCCGGACGGTCACCTGGTCGAGTTCGTCGAGTACCCGCGTGAGCAGCATCCGTTCTTCGTTGCCACCCAGGCACACCCGGAGCTCAAGAGCCGCCCGACGCGCCCGCACCCGCTGTTCGCCGCCTTCGTCGAAGCAGCGTTGACGTACAAGCTCGAAGAGCGCCTGCCCGTCGACGTCCACGGTGACGAGAAGATCGACACCGCTGCCACCGAGACGGCGCTCGACGCTGCAGTCGAGAACGTGGAAAAGGTCTAGCCACAGATGAGCGATCCCGGTCGGCACGAATTCGACACCCTCGGCTCCAAGACGGTCTACACCGGCGCGATCATCGCGTTGCGCGTCGACACCGTTGCGATGCCTGGTGGTCAGCGTGCCGATCGGGAAGTCGTCGAACACCACGGCGCCGTTGCTGTCGTGGCACTGGACGAGCACGACAACCTGGTGCTGATTCACCAGTACCGTCACCCGCTCGGGCACCGGTTGTGGGAAATCCCCGCTGGTCTGCTCGACGCTGCGGGGGAGAGCCCGGTCGAGGCGGCAGCGCGCGAGCTGGGCGAAGAAACCGGACTCGGCGCCGATCGATGGTCGGTGCTGGTCGATGTAGCTCTCTCACCCGGGTTCACGGACGAGGCGGTTCGCGTCTTCCTCGCCGAGGGGCTGCACGAGGTGGAGCGCGACGATCCCGAACACGAAGAAGCCGATCTCGAGATTTCGCGAGTTCCGCTCGCCGACGCCGTCGACATGGCTCTGCGCGGCGACATCGTCAATGCCACCGCGGTGTCGGGCATTCTCGCGATCGCTACCGCACGCGCGACGGGAAAGCCGCTGCGCCCGGCTGACGCACCGTGGCCCGATCGTCCTCGCGCATTCGGAGAACGCAAGTCGCGAGCCTGAAGTGCTTGCCCGACAGGTGGACTCGTATCTCGACCATCTAGCGGTCGAGCGAGGATCTGCGCGCAACACTCTGCTTTCGTATCGCCGCGACCTGAATCGGTATGCGGAGTACCTGAACGGGCGCGGCATCGACGACGTCGCGGGCGTGACGGAAAACGACGTCACCGAATTCGTGACTCATCTGCGCCTGGGTGACAAAGATGCCGGCGTCGTACCGTTGGCCGCCAGTTCGGCAGCGAGGACCCTGATCGCGGTCCGCGGATTCCACAAGTTCTCCGCCGCCGAGGGCCTGGTCGGTGTCGATGTGGCTCGAACGGTCAAGCCGCCGACGCCCGGACGCAAGTTGCCCAAGGCTCTGCCGCTCGACGACGTGATCGCCCTACTCGACGCTTCGGGTGGCGGTGCGGCCGGTGACGGGCCCCGCGACCTGAGGGATCGCGCTCTCTTAGAGCTTCTGTACTCGACCGGAGCACGCATCACCGAGGCGATCGATCTGGACGTCGACGACATCGACACCGAAACCCGTTCCGTGCTGCTCAAGGGCAAGGGCGGCAAGCAGCGGATCGTCCCCGTCGGCAGGCCGGCGATCGCCGCCGTCGACGCGTATCTCGTCCGCGGGCGCCCCAGCCTCGCGACGCGTGGTGTTCCTGCCCTCTTTCTCAACGCTCGCGGGGGACGCCTCTCGCGTCAGAGTGCATGGCAGATTCTTCAGGACGCGGCCGCGTCGGCCGGGATCAAGGCGGACGTCTCACCCCATACGCTCAGGCACTCGTTTGCCACACACCTGCTCGACGGCGGCGCGGACGTACGCGTCGTGCAGGAACTTCTCGGTCACGCTTCGGTAACCACGACGCAGATCTACACACTGGTCACCGTCACAGCGCTGCGCGAAGTGTGGGCTCAGGCACACCCACGCGCCCGTTAGGCGTTGGTTGGCTCATGCGTGTCTGCGAGACCATTCGGTGATGTAAGCGGTAGCGTTCAAGGAGCGCGAGCGGCCTCCACCGCAGTTTCGGAGGTTTGCCGGCGCCGAGAGCAACCGCCGAAAGAGTAGGGGAGCATCGGACCGTGTCGACATCGCAGCCACCAGCGGCGGAGTCCGCGCCGCCGCATGTCAATGCCCAACTCTTCGAGCGCGTGAACGAATCAGCACCAGCTGTACCCTCCGAACCAGAGGCGATGTTCGAAATAGATACGACGCCAGTAGCCTCTCCACCTGCGGAAACCCCTGCTGTTTCCACGGAAGAACTCGGTCCGACGGGCCGGCCGGTCCGCGAGGTACCCCAACCGACACCGTTGGCGCATCACGGACCCGCGATGATCATCGCGATGTGCAACCAGAAGGGCGGCGTCGGCAAGACGACGTCAACCATCAACCTGGGTGCGTCGTTGGCCGAATACGGTCGCCGAGTGCTCCTGGTGGATCTCGATCCCCAAGGAGCGTTGTCTGCTGGTCTGGGCGTTCAGCATCACGACCTGGAACTGACCGTCCACAATCTCCTGGTCGAACCGCGTGTGTCCATCGACGACGTGTTGATGCGCACTCGGGTGGACGGTCTGGACCTGCTCCCCAGCAACATCGACCTTTCGGCCGCCGAGATTCAATTGGTCACCGAGGTCGGGCGTGAGCAGACTTTGGGACGCGTGTTGCACCCGGTTCTCGATCGGTACGACTACGTGCTCATCGACTGCCAGCCGTCGCTTGGCCTGCTCACGGTGAATGCGCTGGCGTGCGCCGATTCGGTCATCATTCCGATGGAATGCGAGTACTTCAGCCTGCGCGGCCTGGCACTTCTCAACGACACCGTCGAAAAGGTGCACGACCGTCTCAATCCGAAGCTCGAGTTGGCCGGCATCGTCGTCACGATGTTCGACGCCCGGACCCTGCACGCTCGTGAGGTGATGGCGCGAGTGGTCGAGGTGTTCGGCGACGTCGTCTACGACACGGTGATCAACCGCACCGTTCGATTCCCCGAAACCAGCGTCGCCGGTGAGCCGATCACGACGTGGGCGCCGAAATCGGCTGGCGCCGAGGCATATCGAGCCTTGGCCCGCGAGGTCATTCACCGGTCTGGTCGTTAGTGGAACTGATTGCATCGCAAGAAGATCCGGTCGAAGTCGAGCCGGATTCGATCGATCCGAACGTGCCGACCGACGCTCAGACCGCAGCCAAGGCTGCCGGTTTCCGAGTCACTCTCCGAAACTTCGAAGGCCCGTTCGATCTGCTGTTGAACCTGATCAATCAACGGCAGCTCGACGTCACCGAAGTCGCCCTTCACACCGTCACGGACGATTTCATCGCGTACACCAAGGAACTCGGCAGTGCGATGGGCCTTGATCAGACGACGGAATTCCTGGTCGTCGCAGCTACGCTCCTGGATCTGAAAGCGGCCAGATTGTTGCCCGCCGGGCAGGTCGAGGACGCGGAGGATCTGGCGCTTCTCGAAGCACGCGATCTTCTCTTCGCGAGACTGCTGCAGTATCGGGCGTACAAACAGGTTGCGGCGCTGTTCGGTGAGTTGGAGGAAGCAGCGCTGCGGCGCTATCCGCGCTCGGTTGCCGTCGAGGATCAGTTCACCGAACTCCTGCCCGAGGTGTTGTTGGGCGTCGACCCTCAGCGTTTTGCGGAGATCGCGGCGACGGTGTTCACACCGCGTCCGGTGCCGACAGTGGGCCTCGATCACCTCCATGTGTCCAATATCTCGATACCCGAACAGGCCGAGCGAATTCTCGAGTTGCTGCGCGAGCGAGGCATCGGGGAGTGGACACCATTCGGGGACCTCGTTGCCGAGTGCGAAATCACCGTCGAGATAGTGGCAAGGTTTCTCGCATTGCTCGAGCTGTATCGCCGGCAGGTCATCGTATTCGAGCAATCCGAGGCTCTCGGACCGCTGATGGTGAGTTGGACCGGAGACGACCCGGCCGCGCCGGTCACAGAGGAGGACTACGGATGAATGCCGAACCGACGGAATCAGAGTCTTCGCAGCTAGACGAGATTATCGAGCCTGCCGACCCCGCCTCGGAGCCCGAAGAGTCTGCACCCGATTTCGACCTCGACGACGATCAACTCGACGCAGTGCTGGAGTCGCTTCTGCTTGTCGTGGATTCGCCGGCGGAAGTGAACCAACTCGCATCTGTCACCGGAACCGCGCCGGACCGCGTCGAAGAACGCCTGACGTCGATGTCGGCCGCATTGACCGCTCGCGGCAGCGGAATGGACCTTCGCTACGCGGGCGACGGATGGCGTCTGTACACGCGACAAGAGTTTGCCCCGTACGTGGAAAAGCTGCTATTGGACGGCGCACGCACCAAATTGACCAGGGCGGCATTGGAAACTTTGGCCGTAGTCGCATACCGTCAACCGTTGACTCGTGCGCGGATCAGTGCGGTACGAGGCGTCAACGTGGACGGGGTGGTACGCACCCTCCTTGCCCGCGGACTGATCGCGGAAGCCGGGCCTGACCCGGACACCAACGCGACACGGTACTCCACGACCGAACTGTTCCTCGAACGGCTCGGGCTGGCCTCGCTCAGCGAGCTCCCGGAGTTGGCCCCGCTCTTGCCTGATGTCGATCTCATCGACGACATCAGCGAAAGCCTGGAATCCGATCCGCGATTTGCGAGAATGAACAAGGCAGACGTGCCCACTGAGGTAGTGGACACCGAAGTCGACGACTGACCGGAATACCGGCCGTCGTCAGCACCGAGAAAGACCCGACCACGCTCGGGAAACAGTAGAAAACTGACAGGAAAAAAGTGAACAATCCCGCTCGCCGAGATGGCACACCGGACCGTAACAACTCCCGCGACAACCGCGGCGCACGCAGCGATGCCCCCCGTGGTGGTCGCAGCGACGCCCCTCGCGGCGCACGTAGCGAAGCGCCCCGTGGTGGACGCAGCAACACTTCCCGCAGTACCTCCGGATACGACCGCAACGCCGGATCCGACCGTCCCCGCACGGACGACCGTCGCGGTGGATTCAATGATGACCGTCGCCCGCCGCGCAGCGATGACCGTCGCCCGCCGCGCAGCGACGACCGTCGCCCTCCGCGCAGCGATGACCGTCGCCCCGCACGTACGGACGACCGTCGTGGTGGCTACAACGACGACCGTCGCGGACCGCGCACTGACGACCGCCGCGGACCCCGCAGCGATGACCGCCGGACCCCCCACGTAGACGCCCGTCGGGCACCGCGCGGTGGCGCCGACCGTCGCAGTGACGATCAGCGCGGCGCACGCCCCGACGCTCCTCGCGGCGGCGCATGGTCGAACGCACCTCGTGGATCCAAGTTCGACGGACCTCCGCGCAAGCGCCCGGCAGCTCCCACACCGCCGGCGACCAACAAGCGTGGCAAGCCGAAGACCGAGAAGCCGCAGCGTGTCGTCTCTCAGAACCCGTTGGTCTCCAACGCCAAGCCTGCACGTCATCAGCACGCCGAGATCACCAAGCACGACGGCCCGCCGAAGGGCGACGGCGTCCGCTTGCAGAAGGTGCTGGCTCAGGCCGGCGTCGCATCACGCCGTGCAGCTGAAGAACTGATCGACCAGGGTCGCGTCGAGGTCGACGGCCGCATCGTGGTCGAACAGGGTCTGCGTGTCGACCCCGAGAACGCAGTGGTTCGTGTCGACGGCGTCCGCGTCGTCGTGCAGAAGGACCTCGTCTACCTCGCGATGAACAAGCCGCGTGGCTGGCAGTGCACCATGTCCGACGATCTCGGTCGTCCGTGCGTCGGTGACATCGTCTCCGAGCGCGTTCAGTCGGGTCAGCGGCTCTTCCACGTCGGCCGTCTCGACGCCGACACCGAAGGCTTGCTCCTCTTCACCAACGACGGCGACTTGGCTCACCGCCTGATGCACCCGTCGTTCGAGGTTCCGAAGACGTACCTCGCCACGGTTCACGGCGTTGTCGAGCGCAGCACCGGCAAGCAGCTGCGTGACGGTGTCACTCTCGATGACGGTCCGGCCAAGGTGGACGCGTTCACCGTGCTCGAGATCAACGAGGGCAAGACGCTCGTCAAGCTCGTACTGCACGAGGGTCGCAAGCACATCGTGCGTCGCCTCCTCGATGCCGTCGGTCACCCCGTTGTCCGTCTGGTTCGCACCAACGTCGGAGTTGTCGCTCTCGGCGATCAGCGTCCGGGAACGCAGCGCGTCCTCGGACGTAGCGAGGTCGGAGGACTGTACGAGGCGGTCGGCCTGTGACCGATTCGTCCATGCCGCTGGTGGTCGCGATGGACGGACCGTCCGGAACCGGCAAGTCCAGCGTCTCTCGCGCGTTGGCGCAGCGTTTGGGTGCTCGCTACCTCGACACCGGAGCCATTTACCGGATCGCGACCCTGCACGTGCTTCGTCAGGGAATTGATCTGGCGGATTCCGCCGCGATCACTGCCGCCGTTGCGGCATTGCCGTGGTCCATCGGTACCGATCCGAGCAGCGAGCAGGTGCACCTCGACGGCGCGGACGTCAGCGAGGAGATCCGCGGCGACGCGGTCACCAAAGCTGTCTCCGCGGTGTCGGCCGTACCCGAGGTTCGCGACCTGCTGGTCGCCACTCAGCGTGAGCTGGCGGCCGGAGCGGAGCGGATCGTCGTGGAAGGTCGCGACATCGGAACCGTCGTACTCCCCGATGCAGACGTCAAGATCTTCTTGACCGCATCGGCGGAAACCCGTGCAGCACGGCGCAATACGCAGAACGTCGGCCAAGGCCGTGAAGACAATTACGAAGCGGTGCTGGCTGATGTGCAGCGCCGTGACCATCTCGATTCGACTCGGGCAGTGTCGCCGTTGCGCCCTGCCGAGGATTCCATCCTGGTGGATACGAGCGAATTGGGAATTGAAGATGTGATCGCCAAGTTGCTGTTGGTGGTCAGCGACAGAACTGGAGCAGTGCAGTGAGCGACGATCTGGTAACCGAATATGCCGGTGACGGAACTTGGTCCGAGGAATCGGAGTGGGATTACGCCGATCTCGAAGCGGACGGCGAAGGCGAAGCGCACATTGCCGTCCCGACCTTGGCTGTTGTCGGTCGACCGAACGTCGGCAAGTCGACGCTCGTCAACCGCATCATCGGCCGTCGTGAAGCGGTAGTCGAGGACATCCCCGGCGTTACCCGTGACCGCGTCTCGTACGAGGCGAACTGGGCCGGACGGCGCTTCCTCGTCCAGGACACCGGCGGATGGGAACCCGACGCAAAGGGTCTTCAGCAGGCCGTTGCCCGCCAGGCCGAATTGGCCATGGGAACGGCTGACGCCATTCTCCTGGTCGTCGACGCCGTTGTCGGCGCTACGACGACGGACGAAGCTGTCGCTCGAGTGCTTCGCCGCTCGAAGACTCCGGTCATCCTCGTTGCCAACAAGGTGGACGACGGACGCACCGAGTCCGAGGTTGCAGCGCTGTGGTCCTTGGGCCTCGGTCAGCCGTACTCAGTGAGTGCGACGCACGGACGCGGTACCGGCGACCTGCTCGACGAGGTTCTCGAGAAGCTGCCGGAAACCCCTCGCGAAGGTATCCCCGGCGGCGGTCCGCGTCGTGTTGCTCTCGTCGGAAAGCCGAACGTCGGAAAGTCCAGCTTGCTCAACAAGCTGTCCGGTGACGAGCGGTCCGTCGTGCATAATGTTGCCGGCACCACCGTCGACCCGGTCGACTCGATCGTCGAACTCGGTGGTCGCCCTTGGCGTTTCGTCGACACGGCTGGTCTGCGCAAGCGCGTCAGCCATGCCAGCGGCGCGGAGTTCTATGCGTCGCTGCGTACGAAGAGCGCGATCGAGGCCGCTGAGGTTGCGATCCTGCTGATCGACGCGCACGAGCCGATCACCGAGCAGGACCTGCGTGTTCTGAGCATGGTGGCCGACACGGGTCGTGCATTGGTGATCGCATTCAACAAGTGGGACCTCGTGGACGAGGACCGTCGACTCATGCTGGACAAGGAAGTCGACCGCGATCTGGTCCGCGTTCCGTGGGCTCAGCGAGTCAACATCTCCGCCCACACCGGTCGCGCCGTGGCGAAGCTTGTGCCGGCTCTCGACACGGCTCTGGAGTCCTGGGACAAGCGCATCCCCACGGGTCGCCTGAACACCTGGCTCAAGGAAGTTGTGGCAGCAACGCCACCGCCGATGCGTGGTGGTCGCCTGCCTCGCATCATGTTCGCGACTCAGGCAAGCACACGCCCGCCGACATTCGTTCTCTTCACCACGGGCTTCCTCGAGGCCGGCTACCGCCGCTTCATCGAGCGGCGTCTGCGTGAAGAGTTCAACTTCGACGGCAGCCCGATCCGCGTATCCGTCCGAGTGCGCGAGAAGCGTGACCGTAAGGGCCGCTGATTCTGCGTCCAATTCGGTACTGAAACGGCTCTGACCAGCCGATTGGTACTTCGGCCCGTCCCTGATGTAATCTTTCCAAGCGCCCGAAACAAGGGCGTGGGACGGGCTGTGGCGCAGCTTGGTAGCGCACTTGACTGGGGGTCAAGTGGTCGCAGGTTCAAATCCTGTCAGCCCGACGCAGATCAGAGGCACTATCCAGAACATTGGGTAGTGCCTCTACTGCTGTCTGGACCGCAGTCGGACCGCAGTAGTTTTTCCGGACCGCAATAGACCGCAGTCAGTCATCACCGATGGCTTTGAGCTTGGTTGGGTCGACGTGAGCGTAGACATCCATGGTGATGCTTGGACTTGCATGCCCGAGGATGAGCTGGACATCGACATGGTTCATGCCCTCAGCGAGAGCTTGGGTGGCCGCTGAATGCCGTAGCCAGTGGACCGTTACGTCGTCGGATACGCCCGCCAAGGCTGCAGCGGGGGAGAAGTAGCGACGGGACCAGTTCCGCAGTCGCACCGCATCACCCTTTGCTGACTGAAATAGGAACTCATCTGGCTTTTTGTCTGCGATCTGAACCCGCAGAGGCTCCACCAGCGACGAGCGGAACGGCACCCAGCGTTCCTGGTGGGATTTGGTTTCACCGACGACCAAGCCGAGCTTGTGGACCTCGACGACGCCCTCCACGACGTGAAGTTTTCGATTCACCAGGTCGATGCCGCCGACGCGCAATCCGAACAGTTCTCCAGCACGTAGACCGGTCGCGCCGAGTAATCGCACGATCAACCCGTTCGTGGTTGGCGGTGACGGGGGGATGACCGGCACACCGTCGTCGTCCGTCGGTAACTCCGCAACAGGCTTTAGGTCGGTACGCGAACCCGGCCGTTTGGTGGCCGCTCGATAGTCTGCAGCGCAAGCGACTCGCTCGACCTCTACGGGGGTCAGGAACTTAGGAGTCTTGCGCGGCAGTCGGGGGAGCGGGACGTGGTCGGCGGGGTTCGCATGAATGAATCCGTCACGCATTGCGGAGACGAGAATCTGCGAGAACACCTTGTGAGCTTGACGCACCGTGGAAGGTGCCAGAGTTGATCCTGTCTTGCTTCCGGTAGCGGAGAGCGTCGTGACCCAGCGCGCAACGGCAGAGTGTTTCACCTCCGCTATCGGCGTCGAACCCCATGTCGGCAAGATATAGGCGCGTACCAACGTGAGGTAGGTCGTGCGGGTCCCGACTGCTTTGAACTCACGGTGCGCCCACGAGTCGGCTATCTCAGCGACCGTCGTCCCCCTCTTGGCTGGGTCGACGTATCGGCCTGTTTCCAGCTTGGCTGTCTCGCTGTCTGCACAGGCTTTTGCCTCTGCTTTGGTTCGGAACGATTTGCCCTGTTCCTTGCCGTTGTCGTCTACCCACCGCGCCTGATACTGCAGGCCCTTGCCATGCCGCGCGCTTGGTTTCTTCGTTGTCCTGCACTTACAAGCGGTATGGATCGGTTCACGGTTCTCGTCGACAAGATCTTCGTGGGTGTGCCAGCGGTCAATGACACCAGCGCGTCTGTTTCGTTTGGTCTGTCGGTGGGTGCTCTGGGTGGATGGAGAATCTGTCATACCGAGAAACCTAGCAACGGTCTGATCAACATGTGACCACTTAACCTTGAGCTGCATTGTGGGATAGATCACACCACTGATATTGGGTGCATGTCCACTTGGCCAATCGGTAGTTACAAATAAGCAGATATGCAGCTCACGGTGGGTGTAGGTTCTCCCGTTGCTGGATGTCTGACGTACCTTAAGTGCTTGTGGCACAGCATAATTCGTACTTATGGGAGTTGTGGCACCATGACGCCTGTGCTTGTCTGTTGACGGCAAGCGATCAGTGGATTCTGGTCGAAAAACCGTACGAAAGGGTCGAACAAATGGTGCAAGCCTCGCCACAGCTGCCGGGCAGTTATCAGAGGTTGATCACTGATCCGGCTGAGATTGATGAGTCGACACCGGACAGTGCTCTCGTGACACTTCACGCTACGGCGGTGTTCATCGGCAAAGCGGTAACAACATGCCGCCAAGATCGCACGGATGGGAACCGCCGAGGCCCAGCATCGTTTCTACGCAACGGGCGCATTACGTGCAGGTTGGGTGACCTGCGCGCATACAACAACGCCCGTTTCGAGGCATCGCTACGCGGGGGGCACTGACATAAGCAAAATGCCGCGAACCGTAGCTCGCGGCATTCCGTTGGGTTGATCACCCTGCAAGCCCCACTCCGCCTAGAGAGATTGGAAACTCACATGCATCATGATACGCCCAGGTCACGCGCCCTAGCTGGCGTCCTGCGCTCGCTCCGTCCACGTCGCAAAGATGTCGACCACTTCGGCTCACTACTCGAGTACTCGATGACCCGACGCGACATCGGCCCCGCCAAGAAAGGGCACGAATCATGACGAACACATCCACGTTCACCGCTACGTCACCGATCGCCCCGGACCCGATGCCCAACTACTGCTTCATCGCTCTGCACAACCCGCGATTCGGAACGTTCGACAACAGGCTTCGGTTCCGGTCCAACGCAACCCGGATCGGGCTCGCGGTGGACGAAGTCACCAAGCGCATTCGGGACGAGCACGGCGCATTCGCTTTCCCCTTCGACGGAGTGTTCGACCTCATGCCCGGATGGGTGTTCGTCACGACCTTGCCCACCGACAGCAGGGGTAGCCGCGTCGTCGGCGTGATCCATCCGCGCGAATTGTCCGAAGCCGAAGTGATCGACCAGCTCGGCAAAGCCCTCAACCGGTTTGCCCTGCGGAGTTTCTTTCCGCAAGAGCGACGGACATAGCTGCCACATCTGCAGCGAGTGCTTTAACGCTCTACCCAATCTCCAGCCCCCACAGGTGACAGAACGACCGGTACCCCGGACTTCGGGACTGCCAACCAACTACCTGAAAGGGGCCTTTTTCATGCCTAGGCAACCTCACCAGCATGGCAGTCAGCCGTGGATGGCAACGATCGTGACCGCCATGACCCCCGACGAACGGGAACGTCTCGAGCGCCGGTTCACGGCGAAGATAGTGGTCGACGGCACCGGCTGCCACATGTGGCAGGGCGCTCACAACGGGCGCTACCCGACGCTGTCGCTCAACGGCAGGACTGTTTACGGTCACCAGCTCGCTTGGACCCTCGAACATGGCCGTGCCATCCGGCCGGGACATCAGATCGACCACACGTGCCGTACGCCGCTGTGCGTCAACCCGGACCATTTGGACGAGATAACCCGTCGTATGAACATCCTGCTCGGTTCCGGCCCATCAGCCCGTAACGCCGCGAAAATCTTCTGCGACCGTGGGCACCCCTTATTCGGGGACAACCTCTACACCGCGCCTAACGGCTGGCGCGTCTGCATCATGTGCCGTGACGGCCGGAACCGCAAATATGCGGCCAAAAGAAAGGTCGCGAAGCTCGAGACAGCGTGGCTGGCAGAGCACGGCGAGGCGACAGCATGACCGACGCCCGCAACACCCTCGACCATGCGACACCCAGAAGCGCCGCCAGCGCTGAGGACCCTGAGAGCACCGTGACTCAACCTGCCCCCGCATCGGTCAGCGCTGCTGCACCGACGTACGTACTGCCCGAAACTCTGCTTTCCGATGACCTCACATTGCTCGAGGCGGCGCAGGCTCTGGCCGCTGCTGGTCTCCGAGTTCTGCCGCTGACGAGTCAGCCGACGGCCAACAAGCCCGGCGAAGACGCGTCGAAGAATCCGGGCGGACTGCTCGGTCGGGGTTGGCAGAACAAATCGACGACCGATCCCGAGGTCATCGAAAAGTGGTTCACCGAACCGGACACGACGACACTCGAGGGTGTCGTCACGCAGACAGATATTTACAGGTGGGTTCCGTTCGACACGCTCGGTCTCGGCGTCCACGCCGGACCCGACATCCTGATCGTCGACGCGGACAACGCACAGAACATCCCCGAACGGTTCTGGGACGAGCTTGAGGACGCCCCCTTCCAGTCGTCGTCGACGATCGACCACCGACGCGGTCACTACTACTTCCGGCCCCGCCAGGGGTTCCACTTCGGGCACACGTCCGCTATTCCCGGTATCGACGGGATGGACTCGGCCGGTGAAATCAGGCACGGCAACGCGATCGCCGTATCAGCCCCGTCGAAGCACCGTTGGGCATCGCTCGGCCGCGCCTACCGCTGGAAGCGTGTCGGCACTATCCCCGAGATGTCCGAAGAGCTGGCGCAGTGGCTCGAATCCCGCATAGACAAGGTGGCGTGGAACGGCACCGTCATCGAGGTATCCGAGGCGACACTCGACTCGATCACCTATTTTCGTGAGAACTGCACCAACGCGTCGCACCCGGAAATAATCGACGACCACGTCGGTTTCATGCGGCAGAAGTCCGACACTAAGGGTCTGCACAACGCGTGGCTACCTGGTTTGATCAGCCTGATCGAAATGGCTTTGTTCGGGTACGTCAACGCTGCCGACGCGATCGACGCTGCAGGCGACGCGTTCGTCGCACTGCGCACCGACGACACGCGCGGCGGGAACGTGAAAGATCAGGATGGCGCGGAACGCGAATATATCGATCAGCTGAAGTGGGCACTCGGGAAAGCTCAGGCGAAGTACGCCACTCATCTTGAAATGCTGCGCTACGACACCGAAAAGTATGTCCGCAAGCATTACGTCACCGAACTTCCAATGACCAGCCTTCCACCGCTGCAGGCGTCGGTGCTAGGTGTCGGTACAGATGCCGTTATGTCCGGGATCGGGGTCGGTGACAGTCCTGGGAGCGAACTAGCGACCACCAGCAGCGCAGCGCCAGCGGAGATGGAAGCCAGACAGCTACTGATCGACGCTGCGCTCGCGCGCTTCCCAACCGTTGACCTCGACGTCCTGATGTCCGACCCACCGGAGCCGTTGGTGTGGCTCGAGGAGGGCATCATCGCGCGGGGTAGCTACGTGGGACTGACGGCTGCAGCGAAGGCCGGTAAATCGATCCTGACGTACTGGATGGCCGGGCATTGGGCGATGGGACGGTCAGCGATCGATCCCATGATCACCTTCGAACCGCCGACGATTCTGTACCTCGACTTCGAGAACGGGGACCGTTGGATGCACAGCACCCTGACGAAGATGGGCTTCGCATCTAAGGACATCAGCGAACATCTGAAAATTCTTTCGTACCCGGATTTTCACCCGTTGAACACACGTGAAGGTGCGCAGGAGCTGCACGCATTGATCGAAGGCATCAACCCGGATGTCATCGTCATCGACACCATCAGTCGCACAGTGGATGGCGATGAGAACGACTCGAAACCGTGGTCCGACCTCTACCGGTTAACGATCATGCCCATCCGTAAAGCGTATCCGGACGCGACGATCATCCGGCTCGACCACACAGGTAAGGACCCTAAACAGGGTGCCCGAGGTAGCTCGCAGAAGATGTCCGACATCGACACGCATTGGGTGTTGACCGCCGAAGCAGGTAACCGCAACAACCTTACGTTGGACCTCGAGCGGTCCAGGCTTGGTGAGCACGCTGAATCAGTCCAACTCCGTCGCGTGGACAGTCCGCTGAGGCATGAACTGAACGCCGGGAAGTCGGGGACCGGGGCGATCGCATGGGGACCGATACACGCTGTCAGCAGTGAAGTCGAGGCGGTGAATATCGCCCTCGACGAGTTGGATGCACCTGACGACATTTCAAATGCGAAGGCGAAGGCACTGTTGAAGGCGCACGGCCAGAACGTCAACTCTGAGAAAGTCCGTCAGGCTCTAGTGCTACGGAAAGAGCGTCCCAAAACAGTGCCCGACGAGATGCCGAAAGCGCTCGAATGAGAGCCGGAAGGAGCCGATTCGGTGCTGTTCCGGAACGCCGGAAAACCGTTCCGGAATGGCGCGGAACGGTACCCCCTCACGGAACGTTCCCCGGAACGGCCGGAACGGTGCGGAGCGGCCCCAAATTCTTCACCTATACGAGCAGGTCAACATATGAAAATTCGTTCCCGGAACGGTCTGGAACGAAGCGCCAATTCCGTAGCGTTCCGACGTTTCCATCCCTTAAGGGATGGAACGGGAGGACGGGATGCCCGGAAAACCTGAACTACGGGGCCTATTCGGGGGGGGGGGGGGGCAAGAGGGGGTTCCTAGGACGGCATCCATAGGGCGGGTCCATATGGCCGCATCGAGCGACCGCTGCAGGGGTGACGAAGAGAGAGGCACTCACTGTGAAAGACAAAGCAACATATACGCGCGTCTCGAGGTTGATCCTCAGGCACACAGACGGTGGCGAATGGCGACGGACATCGACTGTGAAGAAGCTCATCCACGGAACCGACAAAGAGCACTTCGACAACGTGCTTTCAGCGCTTACGTATACGGGGCTGATCCAAGTTCGCGGCACCATTGCAGGGCGGAGGGGGCAAGAGGTGCGCAAGGCGCCCAGCTAGGCATGCCAAGTCAACGGCAGGATGTGCCGCTGTCCCGGCTCGAGACCCCAGTACAGCGGCACCAAAATGGCCGGCGAATTTCACCCGGCCATCGGTGGAAAATGCGGTGTTGACCAGCACGTTAGTTCGCTGCAACTATGCGCGATCGTGCAATTAACGGCGATGCCGACAGATGGTAAGCCCAAAGCGACGCCGACCATCAGAACCGCCCGACTCGAGGGGCCTGATTAGAGGGGCCTCGCACGGTCGGAGACGCCCTGGAGGGCACCAGCTAAGCCGACCCTGCAGGACGGCAACGCCACAGAGCTGAGACCGCTTAGAACCCAAGGTCGGACTTCCCAGATTCGATCCGGTTCAGAACGCGGTACCGAAGTGATCTACGTCGACAAGCAAGTGGGTTGAGGTACCGAAAGACACCCCACCCGTTGATATTTCAGCCAACAGCATTCATCCGCACCGAGCGGATGTGGAGAGGAAGCCATGAAAACGACCAAACCGATCATCGAGGTTTTCGCGCGCAGTGGACATGCCGGTTGCGTCGACTGCACAGGAATGTTCGGCCCGCCGTCCGTCGACCCGCTCGGGTTCGTTCACGTCACCGTCAGCCACGACCCGACGTGCCCGGCATGGCGTCATCGCAACACCCCAGGGAGTGCTCTGGCCGCGAATAGTCGTCGCCCTGCACTGGTCGACGGGAAGCCCACATTCGCGGTCCTGGAGCACGTACAGGCCGCGTTCCGTGGCGGGGCTGATCGGTGACCCTTTACGCTCACCACCATGACGTTGGAAGGCATGAGATTCGAGGACGGACGGATTCAAGTCGAAGGGTTCCCGACAGCCGTCAAGCTCGCCCAGATCGAGGGGGAAGATGCGAAACGGCTCAGTCACCTTCTGCTTCACCGTCAAGACCTCGAGTTCGCTCACCAATGCGCTACAGCGTTGCAACTACCCGAAATTCAAGTGCCGGTGATCAGGCAAGCGTTGTGGCGATCTGCGATCGTGGCGTGGTCGAAATGCTTCGGGACGTCCCACGCAGGTCGGTTCCGGCTGCTGAAGGAAGATATCTACCCAGCACCGGAAGCTGACGCGGTGTTCCGGCACTTCAAAGCCCTGCGGGACAAGCACATCGCCCACGACGAAAACGCCTTCGCTCAGGCGAAGCCGGGGGTCGTGATCGGACCTGAAGACGGTGAGAAGAAAATCCTGCAGGCAGTGTGCTTCGGAATGTTCGTCCAGACGGAGAACGGGGGCACCGACCTCGAGAACCTTCAGCATCTGATCGGGGATGCAATGAAGTGGGTGCTGAATGAGATTGACACGGTGGGCGACAAGATCGCGGCCACCCTCGAGCATTGGGATTATCAACGCCTGTTGGACCTGCCCGACGTCCAGTTCAAACCGCCGAACGTCACTGACGTAGGCAAGCGGCGACGGGGATAATCACGTGGTTATCTCGAGCTGTTCAGAATACGGTCGCTCAGTGAACGCTACCTTCGAAGAACTGAGCACATTGGTGCTGACGGTTGTCGACGCATATCGCAAACATCAGGGCGATCTTGGGCCACCGTACAAGTCCCGTTGCCAAGCATGGGACGACCGCAACGCTGAGCGGCGGTTCGCGGGTGAGTGGAGTCGAATGCCGTTTCGAAATCTTCACTCTCAAGCGATTGGATTTCTAGGTCGCGCAGAAGACCACCTTCGTGGTTGCGCGCATCTTATCGCTGCCGATGGCACGGCATACAGCCCGGTGTCACTAGGTCGACCCGTGCTGACCGCAAGTGCAACCACGTACTGGATGCTCGACCCTGAGATTGATCTGACGGAGCGCATTCGGCGCAGCATGAACCTGAAACTGAGTGCATTGCAAGAGCGCGGAATGTACGCGGACGAAGACAATGATGATGTGTTTCGTGCGGAGATTGAGAAGGAGATCGAAGACATTCGACGTGCAGCACAGTCAGCGGGTTTGACGCCAAAGAAGACGAAGAAGGGGCGTCATTTCGTGGGCGAATTGGCTCCTACTGATACCCGAATGCTCCGCGAGTTGGTTGACCACCTAGACATACCGCTATCTGCAGAGTTCCTTTATCGGATCTACTCAGCTTCAATCCACGCGAACCTGAACAGCGGGGTGCATACGCAGTATGAGCCGAACGGCTCGCATCGCGATGGCGTAGGCGACTACTCGGTAACAGTTGACCTCGACAAGATGGCGCAGTACGTGCAGATACCGGCATACGCGTTCTACACGAGTTGCGTACGAACGATGACATATTTCGGTCAGCGGACAGGGCCTTTCGATGCACAGGCTCTGCCAGCCCTGACGCGACTATCGACGATCGCGGCTAGCTAGGAAACTCGCCCGCTCGCGCGCACATGTACACGCGCGCGGAGCGGGTGACCGTCCTGCCGCAATCGCCCTGAACTTCCGGTCGAACGTCGGGGATTCGCTTTGCCGAACGGACCGCTACTGAGTTCAGCTGTGTTGACGACCATCTGACTTAAGGTATCGAAAGACACTATGCACCTTCGGTGTTCAGGCTTTCACTTCGATCCGATTCCGCGCGAGCGTGACAAATATCGACACATAGCGGCGCGAAACTTTCCGGAGGTTTCCATCTGGAAACAGCCTCCGAGCTGCAGGTTTGCGGGCAATGGCCCGCTCCACGATCCCGACACCGTCATCCCGTTCGGTGAATGTCACCGAACGGCAGTCGAATTCGGCACAAATTAGCTGACCGGTCTATCTTTCGCCGCTGCCGACAACTAGTCTCATCAATATGGTTAGCAAAGCTAAGGATCGCGTGGAACAACGTCCGAAAATGACGAAGGTTCCCGCGATCATCACCAGGCCGGTCCCGGAACTTCCCGACGACCACCTGCTGCGCTGCCTCGCGTACCTTGCAGGATCGCGAAAAGGTCTCAGCCCCGTCTACGAACGACTGACTCGACTGCAGCCGATGGCCCGCTACCGGCCGATCCTCACGAAGCTGCAGGCCGACACCCGTCCGCTGCATCGCACCCGCAAAAAGGTCGACGCCCAACGTGCGCGGGAGTTGACCGACATCGCGCTGGTGGACCTGGCGTGCGCGTGTACCCCCACCGACCTCACTGCTGGCTCGATGCGCGACCGAATCCTCGAGCGTCGCTGACCGCAAACATCAGCCCGGCCCACACCGTCTACCGCGAAAGCAGGCACCAAAATGGCTACTCCTCCGCAGCATCACGTGTACGACCTTTCCGCTGCACTGTCCATCGTCGAACGGCTGCTCGCCGGGGTGAAGATCAAACCGGGAAAGCGCGTCGTCGCGTTGCACCGGAAGCTGCTCGACCTGCAGGAATCGCAGGAACTGATCCTCGCGGCACTCCGAGAGTTCACGCCCAACGACGAAGCCAAAGCGGCGATCCTCGGCAGGATCGCTGACGGACTGATCGAACAGTCTCTCGCCCCTGCAGAAGTCGTCAATCACCTGCAGACCCTCGCGGTCGGTACGGACAGGAACCTGCAGCAGCTCAGCAACGCAGTTCGGTTCCGCTACAACAAGCAAGCCACAGCGGCGATGCGAGACGTTGGGGATGTTCTCGTTCCGGAACTGTTCCGGCCATGGTGCGAACGGATCGTCGACGAATTGCGCGACATCGCACCGGTCATCGTTCAGCACGGTCCCAACCCCGCCGAACGCACCCCTGAGGTCGCAGAGGCGTACACGACGGCGGAAGCGCTGGCGCAGGAGATGCTCGGACTGTGGGAGGACGTCGACGTCCTGCGGCGACACGAAATTCTTACGGCTGGTGAACTTGTTGACCCACGGTCGTACCGATTCGGACGCCCTCATCTGAGTGCAGACCCTAACAAGGCGCACCGCGAAACCTGGTGGGTCGCCTACTCGGTGGTGAACGGTGCCCGACCGACCGTCAACACCTTCTATGAAGCGCAGGCCGGACTCGTGCCCGCCTAACCAAACTTCCCCGGCTCACGCTAGGGAAAACCCACCGAGAGGACCCTGTGCCTCATCCGGTGAACTCAGATGAAACAACTCAAACACTCTCGTTTATTCATGGACCGATTACGGAGTAACAAGGGATGCAGTTCTGAGTGGAAGGCCCCCACACTGTTGTCTCGAGCAGCGTGGGGGCCTTCTTTTAGCGCTTGTGGTTGTCTCGCCGGATGGACCGCAGAGAGACCGCAGTGCGGTCACTTAGGAGTCAAAGTTGAACAGGTCGACCTCTCGTTTCTGCTACCATTTATGCAGTTCAGACGTTAGCTACTGCAAACGGTAGCGAATCGAGAAAAACCTAGGTGAGTCCTACTTACATAACTGGGGGTCAAGTGGTCGCAGGTTCAAATCCTGTCAGCCCGACCGAAGTTAGATCAAAAAGGCAGTTTCTCAGAAATGAGAAACTGCCTTTTTTGTATGTGCCTCACAGGTTCGGCAACGGATCTCGTGGGAAGTCCTGCGGTGACGTGAGCTCCGCGTCGGCAGCATTCACGACTGCAACATATTCTTCGTCGATCTCGTACGTAATGCCCGCCGCAGTGAAGTGCGGTGTGGATGCAGTATCGACCGGGCTGAGAACGGTCATTCTCGGAAACTGGGTGAGGATCGACCTCGGCACTTTTCTGGACCGAAAGCTCGTCGACAACACGGTGATCGCCTTTCGGCTCACCACGACAAACACACTCGGTTTCGCGCTCATCAGAACGTCTGCTGGAAATACGTACCGGATCTCGTTCTCTGGATCCAGGTAAGACCGAAGGCGCTCGCGAGCATCCGCAGAAACCGGCATGCGCGGAAGGCTAGCTCAGGTTCGCTGACTGAGGCGAATATTGTGGACGGCAACGGTTGCTCCGAAGAGCGCGATCAGAATGGCGGTAAAGATTGCTGCCAACCACCACGGCGCCGAACCTGCTGTATTCAGCCAAATGATCAATGCACCGAAAATTGTAGTCGGAATGCCGACAGCACGAGACAGGTCGACGTTCCTCGGATTGACCGGCGGTGTTCTCCACCAATGAAGGCGATGTCCTCGATTCTCACGCAGCATTCGCAGGAAGGACCAGACAGTAAGCGGCAGGCCAATCGCGAGGATGACCATCCCGCCAATGATCGCCAAAGTGGACCCGTCTCGGAAGTACGTCACGGCAGCGCCCACAACACCTGCAAAACCGATGGCCGTGAATACTTTCCACGCCGGGGTTATGGACTGGCCATGCGGTTGTGTTGCCATGCAAGCACCCTTCCACAAAACATGCGCGAAAACTTGAAGCCTGTTGCGGCCGTCGATTGTGCATCAGAGTGACAGTCAAACTCGGCAGGCAGTTAACTATTCCGAGTACAGCGACTGCGATACCCGCCCTCAAAAGAGGTGCTGTCTCCCAATAGTTGTCAACGACGCGGAATGTCCCGATCAGGCTCAAAACCCAACCTGCGAGTTGAGCACGCCGAACATGTTGTGCCACTCCTGTCGAGAACCGCTCCGACGCAAGAGGTCGTTTTGTCCATTTCGAGATTTGATTACTTTCTGCTTCGGAGCGCAATTTTCCTTACTGGCATGATCTCTTCGTATGACGGGGATTCGGATCGCGTGGGTTGTACTAGCGGTTGCCACCGGGATTCTAGGATCCGCGACGGCACAGTGGCCGCTCTACGAGATCACCGATTGCGAAATAGGTCTCGGCCCGCTCAGTTCTGCTGATTGCTACCGCTCGATTCACGACTATTTCGGGCGGGAGCTCTTCTTGGTGCTCGCCTTACCGGTGGCCCTGTGCGTCATTCCAGCCGTGATTCCGCGACCATTAGTTTCCTGGATCGTCTCGGCGACAATGCTCTGCGCTGCAGTAGTGGGTTTCTTTACCGCTTTCAGCTCGGATATGCCTTCTCTGCTCTCGATGGTGGGGAGCCTCCCTGCGGCAGTGCTGGCATTGGTACTTGCTGCGGTGCATCAGGGGATCGCATTGCGCAACAAGGGCGCCATTGCGCGTGCGCGCGGTGTAGTTCTCGATCCGCGGTCGAGTGAGTGATCAGTCGGGGCTGAAGAACAGTTCCATCGAGATCCAGAACCACGCCACCATTGCCGCGACCGGCAGGAACGCGAGCACTAATGGCAATGCAAATTGCCGGCCGGTGCGGCTGGGAATAGTCACAAGTCCGAGCAAGACGAACACGGCGGCAGGCGCCGCCCAACTTATCCAGTAGGTGAGCGGTGGTGGGTTGGGCCCGAACGACGTGAACGAACGGTTCGGATAAAGCTGCTGCTGCGGGACATCCGCGAAGTGCTGCCACAGGAGTACCAATGGCAGGTAGCCGAACAGCCCCAGTAGGAGGCCGACAACGAGTCCCGCGAAGATTCGTTCGCCCCTCATCTCGACGCACCCGTCCGAATCAATCGTCCCACTGCCTATGCGCCTTCTGGTAAGTCACGAGGCTGAATCCGTAGGGCCCACGCCCGGGCCGCAACGAACGTCATGGCCAATACGAGAACCACCAGCAGTACGACCGCGATCCAGGTGGGAGCGGCGGTGGAAAAGCCCAGCCTCCACGCAGTACCGACACCTACAGTCGTCGCCGCCAACGCCCCGACCGGAAGCATCGCCGCCACCGCCTGCGCCGTGCGCGTAGTAAGTCGATCCCCGGCAGCGCGAAGAACTCCGAACACGGCGGCGACCGCCAGACCGTAGGCCAGGAAACCGCTGACGGCATAAACCAGGAGCGGGGACCATCCGATGTCAACCGACCTGGTGAATGCCATGCTGATCAAGACCAACAGGGGCGTCAACCCAAGCGTGACTCCCACGAGGCCTGCCACCACAGTTCGAAGCATTCGATTGTCCTGACCTCCGGAGATTCGCACACCCGCGAGGTGGAGTACGAGCCCGGTCAGCGCGCCCAGAACGGCGCCGATCACCGCAGCCTCGATGGGCCAGGTCCATTGCGATTCACCCGCGAAGCCCGAGATTGTCGTGCCACCCGAAAAGAGGGTGATCGTGGCCGACGCCTGTGACGATCCTTGTGTCAGCGCCGCCGTGACGATGGCAACGGTCGCACCGAACAAAGCAAACCCGAGTGCCTGTTTCCACATCAAGCCATCTTGACCCATCCTGCGCGAGGATTCGGCACAACGGCAGTCTCATTCGGATGACGACCTGCTGCGCAGGTTCGGGGCTCAGTCGAATTCCGGTGAACGGGCTGGTGGTAACGCCCTCGTCGTATTACCACCAGCCACGTTCGACACTCACCGCTTGTTGTCACGCACGCAATCGGCGACGCGCTGCCAGAGCTGCCGGGAATCCGAGATCTGCATCGATCACTTCACCGGAGAGACGTTCCGAGATTTCGAGGAGTCGACTGCATCCGGTTTCACCGATCGCTTCGTACGGGTACGACCCCAGCACGTCAGTCTGATGCTCAACCCTCTGCCGGCGATCACGACCCACCTCGTTCAGGTGAAGCTCGGGACCGTCTTCGAGCCATCCACGCGCCCGCACACTGGCGACGCCTTCCGCCCACTGATCGTTGTCCCATGCCCGGCTCATTTGCAGAGCAGCAGCAGGAACATCACCGGTTGCGGCGTGGACTACCAACGCTTCGACACCGTTGAGTCCTTCGGTGTGAAGAAGTGCGACATGAGAATCTCCGCGAAACTCCCGGAGCAAGGATTGGGCATGCCACAACACGAGATGAGGCTCATCAGGCCACGGCAATGATGCGTGCCCACCGAACAGGGGTCGCCCTTGTGGTCTGTTGCAGGCGCGTTCCGCGGCTCGACGTGCGAGTTCGGCAGCTTCGCGAACTTCGGTGCCGTCGACATGTTCTCCCCAGGCCTTGCGCAGCGAACGGTCGACAGCGTCGAGTCGAGCGGTGAGGATCTGTTCGGGGGTGGCGATTGTCCAGGCTTCCGGCAGCACCGCGTGTACCAGTGCTGGGTTGAAGTTGAAGAACGTAGCGATGGTGACTTCAGCCGCTACTGCGCCCATGGGCGCAGACCGCGAAGCGAAGTAACCCATTCGAGGGTGTGTAAAGCCCAGTGCGGCATATGCTTCCACGCCGAAAGGGGTGAAGTAGATCATGCCGTGTATCGGTTCGGCTCCACGGAAGACGCGGCGCGCGGTTTCTGGTGCGATCGAGGTCATCGATATTCCTTCATGCTGGTGGTGTGGTCTTCGAACAGTCGAGTCGGATGGTTGTTCTACGCCAGCTATCTCCCTCTGACATACATGCGGTCCCGGACGGCATCACCCACTCGGTAGACGGCCAGGACGACCAGTGAAATCAGAATGCCGGAGGGGAGAATCTGTTGTGGTGCACTCAAGATGTGCAGGTACGCATCGGATAAGTCACCGCCCCAACTCGGAGTGGGGGGCTGTATTCCCAACCCCAGGAATGAGAGTGCCGCCTGCGCGAGAAAAGTCAGGCCGGTAAGCACGGTCACCTGAACGACAACCGGCCCGATTGCGTGCGGAAGAAGATGACGCACGAGCACTACGTGCGGTGGGCATCCTGAGAGTCTCGCGCTCAGAACGAAGTCTCGGTTCCTCGTTTCGCTGACCCCGGCAGCCAGAATTCTTGCAATTGTGGGTGCATAGACGACTCCGAGGGCGGACATCGACGTGATCAGGCTCGGTCCCAGAACACCGGTAATAGCCACTGCGAGAACCAAACCTGGGAATGCCAGCAATGCGTCCGCCACCCGGAGGAGTGACGCGCCGATCCAACGTGGCCAATATCCGGCGATCAACCCCCACGGAATTCCCAACAGCAGACTGACAGCGACAGCGATCGCGACGCCGAAGAAGGCGGAGCGTCCTCCCCAGATCAATCGACTGAGCACGTCACGACCGAAGCCGTCAGTGCCAAGCAGGTGCTGTGCACTCGGACCGGCGAACGTGTTGGTCAGGTTCTGATCGGTCGGACTGTGCGGAGCCACGAACGAGGCCAAGACGGACGCCGCTATCAGCGTTCCGAGAAAGCAGTAGCTGAGCCATAATCCGGGGTGCAGTCGAGGGCGAGCCCACTTGGAGCGGGTCTCGCCTGCGGTGGTCAGCGCGAGTTGGCTCACGAGATCGTTCCCTTTCTCAATTGTGGGCTGATCATGTTGTTGACGACGTCGACCAGGATGTTCACGAGAAGCACGATCACGACGAACAGCAACACAATGCCTTGAAGCATCGGATAATCTCGCGTGTCGATCGCAATGACGAGAGCGCTCCCGAGGCCCGGCAGCACGAAGATCTGCTCGAGAATGACCGTCGCACCCAGCATCGCCACGGCGAGCAATCCATAGACAGTGACAATCGTGGGAACGATGTTTCGTAGCGCGTAGCGCCACACGATCTTCCGCTCGTCGATACCCATCGCACGTGCAGTTCGCACGTAGTCACTTGACAGTGTCTCGATCATCGCAGCCCTGGTCTGCCGAACCGCAATCGATGCTGCGCCGGCAGCGAGCGCCGTTGCAGGTAGAACCAAATGGCTCAGGTTGTCGATCACACTGTTCTCGAGAGGAACCCAGCCGAGCACCGGTAGAACTCCCAAACCGAGGGCGAAGACATCGACCAGCACGATAGCGAGGAAGAAGTCCGGTACCGCGAGTCCGATCCCCGAAACCGTGCGAGTCAGACCATCGCTGCGTCGTCCCTGCCGCGTCGCGGTCCACACACCGAGCGGTATGGCGACGACGGCGGACAGTAACAGTGCGAGTACAACGAGCTCGGCGCTCGCCGGCAGGCGCGCAAGGATCTGTGGGCCGACGGGGGCGCTGTTCTGTAGCGACGTTCCCAGATCTCCGTGCAGAGCCGACACCACCCAGTTCCAGTACTGGACCAGCAGAGGTTGATTCAATCCGAGGCGCTCGTTGAGTGCCGCGATCGCTTCATCACTGCCGTTCGGACCGAGAAGTGCCTCGGCTGGTCCACCGGGGATTATCCGGATAAGGGCAAAGGTTATGAAACTAGCGATAATCGCGGTAGGAATAATCTGTGCGAACCGGACGCCGATCATCCGTATGTAAGGATTCACCGGCGATCGGTGAGAGTTTCGGGTCGGAACTCTCTCAGGCTCGGGGGCCAACGAATTCTCTTGCGATACAACGGTCGTCGTCATGACTTCGAGAGGTACGTCAGATTGGGGGAGCCGTTCAGTGCAGGAACGGCCCCGTGGACGTTCTTCGTGTAGGCGACCACGTCGGGAGTGAAGTACAACGGTACGTACTCAGCGGACTTGATCACGACTTGATTGATCTGTTTGACGATGTCGAGCTGAGCGGTTTCGTCATACGTGTTGTTCAACAGTGCGATCAACTTCTCCAACTCCTCGTTGGGGACGGAATTCTGCCGGAAGTACGACCGCGAACCCAGCGAGGCTTCGAAATTGAGCGGTGCGGATGCTCGCGTGGGCCATCCCACGCTGAAGACGTCCGCGCTGTTGTGTGCGACGAACTCCGTAATCGCCTGAGGTCCACTCATTTCGACGAAGTCGACCTTGATGCCGACCTTCTCCCATTGTTCTCCGACAAGGACCGCGTTGGTCGAGTACGGCGGTAGATTGCCTGCTAATCCGCGCACGGTGACCCCGTTCGGATACCCAGCCTCCGCTAGCAGCGATTTGGCCTTCTCCGGGTCGTACGGCCATGCATCTTCGGTTTCCTCGTCGTAGAACTGCGAACCGGGAGGATATTGACCGAAGGCCGCAGTACCTTCCGCGCTGTCCAGTGCAGCTCGCGCAATTGCTTTGCGGTCGAGCGCATACTGCATCGCCAGACGAACCCGGACGTCGTTAACCACGGGGTTCTTGTTGTTGATCACTACGAGCGCAACTCCGAGTCTCGGGTCGTGACTGACGTTCAGGTTGGGATTCCGTTCGAGGATCGGAGCACTCGACGGTGTGAGCCCGTATGCAAAATCCGCGGCGTTCGATGTAAGGGCATTTGTCAGCGCTGTGGGGTTGGAGATCACCTGGATCTGGATCTTGGCGAGCTGGGGGTTGGGAGGACCTGCCGGTTTGTAGTCGTCGAATCGACTGAATGTGTACGAACTGTTCGGGACTGCGCTGGTGAACGTGTACGGCCCGGCGCCTACAGGCTTGTTGGCGAAGTCCGTCCCGGCCGCTGTCAGTGCAGTGGGGGAGACAATCATTCCCAGTCTGCCGTTGAGCCACCCTGGTAAGCCGGAGGTAGGTGCGCTCAACGAGATCTTTATCTGATCCGGGGACGTTGCTTCGACGCTCTTGATCGTCGGGACGGAAACGATTCCGAGACTCAAGCAGTGTTCCATGCTTGCCTTGACTGCTGCTGCATCGAGAGTTGTTCCGTCGTGGAAGGTCAAGCCGTTCTGCAACGTCATCTCGAACGTGAGGTTGTCCGGTCCGGAGAAACCCCACTCGCTGGCGATTCCGGGCCGCAGTTTCTGGGTGGCAGGTTCAGCATCGATCAGTGGTGCATACATCAACTGTAGGTAGTCGATGTCGTATCCGATGTTTCCCGCACACGGGTCGAGCGAAGCTGGGACGTGTGAAGTCGCGACCTTCAGTTCGGCGTTCGGATCAGCAGGTCCGGTACCGCCGGCGGTACCGGTGGCGCTGCTCGAACAGCCGCTGAGCACGAGGGCAGAAAGTGCGAACGCAGCCACGAGGACATGGGGTCCACGCTTCCCATGATTCTGGAAGCGTGTGATCGGATATCGGGATCGCAAAGACAGACGTGGATTCATATGGTGGACTTTCGCTTTGGTCTTCTCGGAATGGGGAGACTGACGCGGCACGCATTTACTGCGGCAGGTTCGAGATGCCGGTCGATGTGGCCGGGGACGATAGATGGCACGCGGAGCTGTGTGCGGAATTCGAGGCCGCGCGAAGTGCCGGCGATTCCGACGCGCAGCGATCCATCGCAAACGGACAGCGGGTGCGGAATCGACAGCCCGAGGGTGGATTACGCGGGTCGGGTAACTCCCCGCGCACCAATGCTTTTCGACGACTGCGGCGCTCGAGTTCGATGTGCGGGGCCGCGGCGAGAAGTGCCTGCGTGTAGGGGTGCGACGGAGTCCTCAGGACCGTGGCAACCGGTCCGATCTCGACGATTCGCCCGAGGTACATCACCGCGACGCGATCGGCGATCCGTGCCACCGAACCCAAATCGTGCGAAATGAAGATGTACGTGAGGTCGTGCTCATCCCGGAGCTCGGCAAGAAGTTGCAACACCTCTTCCTGCAGTGAAACATCGAGGGAAGCAACAGGTTCGTCGCAGAGAATCAAGGGTGCCTTGGAGGCAAGTGCGCGAGCGATGGTCACGCGTTGGCGTTGGCCGCCGGAGAGCTGGGTCGGGAGACGGTCGGCAAGCTCGGCGCCGAGACCGACCCGACGCAACAGCTCGACGGCTTTCGGCCGCAACGACTGCGGGATGCGTACGCGTCCTGGCGCCATCGGCTCGGCCACGCAAGCCCAAGAGGCCATCCGTGTGTTCAATGCCGACGTGGGATTTTGAAAGATGAGATGGGACGATCCGCCCTTGCCGAAAGCCGGGCTGTCGAGGTTCGTCGTGATGGAGCCTGCGGCCGTACCGACCAGGCCGGCCAGAGCGTGGGCCGTCGAAGATTTTCCCGACCCTGATTCACCGATGATCGCCAGGGTTTCACCTCTGTGCACGGAGAAGCTGACGTCGTCGACCGCTCGAAGAGTTTTGCGCCCTCGTCCGTACTCGACGGCCAGATTCCGAACATCGACGATGATGTCGGTGTTGCGCATCAGCTCACCAGTCCGAGCAACTGGAGTTCGGAACTGCGATGACATCTCGTTGCCGATTCCGGTGATCCGATCAGAAGTGGATGATCGGATGCGCAACGCTCCTCGGAGTAGTTGCACCGGGCGACGTATCGGCAACCCACGCCGTCAGCACGGGCGCTGGTGGTGAAATCGCCTCGAAACTTGGGTGATCGGTAGGAGATGTCTTCGAAGGTCGATCGTGCCGCCTCGAGAAGGCTGAACGTGTACGGATGCGCGGGCCGGCGAAGCAGCGCGTCCCGCGGCGCGACGTCAACGATCTCGCCGCGAAACATCGTGACTACTCGATCCGCGACCTCGGCGACAACCGCTAGGTCGTGACTGATCAACAACACGGCAAGATCGCGTTGTTCGGCCAGTTCTCGAAGGAGATCGACAATCTGAGCTTGGATCGTCACGTCGAGCGCTGTTGTCGGTTCGTCTGCGATCAGCATCTTCGGACCGCACGCCAGGGCCATCGCGATCATCACCCGCTGACACATCCCACCGGAAAGCTCGTATCCGTACGACTTCAAGGTTCTGTTCGGGTCTGCCAGACCGACCTGGTGGAGAAGATCTGTAGCTACGTCCTCCGCGTCGGCCTTCGTGATGTCGCGGTGGGCCTTCAACACATCGACGATCTGGCGACCGATGCTGACGGAGGGATTGAGAGCCGAACTCGGGTCCTGGAACACCATACTGACGTCGCGACCGCGTATTTTCCTCAACTCGGCGGCGGGCAGGCCGACAAGTTCCCGTTCCTCGAAGCGGATACTTCCGTTGACTGTCGCCGTGCGTGGCAAGAGCCCGAGCAGAGCGAGTCCGGTCAGCGTCTTTCCGCTCCCACTCTCGCCCACGAGGCCGGTGACCTCGCCGGCTCCCAACTCGAAGCTCACTCCGTCGAGGAGCTTGTTCGAAATCGTTTCTGTCCCAATGTCAACCGTGAGATCTCGGACTTGCAGAAGTGGGCTCATCGTCGAGTCGTCCACTGGTGATCGTTCATCGCATTCCTCCGTAAACAACTGAATTGTTGTGACTGGAATCACGTACCGGGGAACCATAAACACTCACCTGCAACAAAGTCAATGAATGTTGCAACGATTGTCGTTGATGGCTCTCGTTTACTGTCTCCGGCTACCGACCAGCACGTCGTCAGGGATACATTCACTGCATGGCCGAGACACGTGACGTTCGCGCGGAGGCGTTGAGCGCTGCCCGCCGACAGTTCGCAGCCGGAAAACCGCTCGATGTGAATGCTTTGGCTACCGAGTTGGGCGTGGATCGGACTACGTTGTTCCGGCGCGCAGGGAATCGCGACACGATTACCGGGGACGTGCTCGATTCTCTGGCGCGTCGAACGTGGCGAATGGGCCTCGCGGAGTGCGGCGGAAGCGGAGCGTCAAGGGTTGTCGACGTCCTCACTTACCATGCGCGGGCGACGATCGAGACCGAATTCTTCCGGGCATATTTGACTCGCGAGCCGCAAAAGGCGCTATGCATACTCACTACTGGACTCGGGCCGATTCAGGGGACGATGGTCGAATCCGTGCGGAGGCTGATCGAAGCCGAAATACCGGAGCAGATTCGGCCCGACCTGCCCGTCGAGGACATGGCATATCTGCTGGTTCGCGTGGGTGAGTCGTTCATCTACAACGATTTGCTCACCGGTGGCACTCCGGACGCAGAGAAGGCTCGCCTGGCGTTCCGGCTCATCCTCTCGCGTGACTAGCGCGCCGAGTTTTCGTTTTCTAAGTTTTCGTGAAAGCGCTTCGAATGCAAGCTATTTCACAGCTATGCTGGTTGTGTGGCAAACTCAGGCGGGTGGGATCGGCGCGAAGTTCCGCATCTCGTCCCGTCCGGGCCGAATGACGCCTGCGGCGGACTCGGGAACCTCGTTCCATGCTCCAGGAAGGTCGCGCAGAGGCTCGGATACAACGATTCGGGTCTCCTCACTCAGATGGTGCAGGGCATCCACCTCAGGATGGAGCTTGCGCAACGTGGAGATCTCGGTGGAGAAGAACAGTGACCTCGATCGGTTCTCGCTCGAATAGCGAAAGATCCAGGTGGAGATGCCATCCGACGTGGCAACGGTCATCTGCACCGGATTGTCGATTCCCTGCGAGCGAGCCGTGTGCTCGACAAATCCGACGGCCCTCGCGACACCTTCGAACGGATCGTCGGTCAGGCCGAACGTCAGCGCGAGGAAGAACAAGGTTTCCGAGTCCGTCGATCCTTCGAGATCCGGAAAGAGCGACGGATCGATGGCAGTCACCAATTCCCTTTTCATGTCGTGGAATCCGCGTAGTGAACCGTTGTGCATCCACAACCAATTGCCGTGCCGAAATGGGTGGCAGTTGCTGCGCTGCACCGCAGTTCCCGTCGAAGCGCGCACGTGGGCGAACATGAGAGGGGTGCGCAGTTGAGAGCTGACCTCGCGCAGGTTCGAGTCGTTCCACGCGGGTTCGATGCTCTTGAACACTGCTGGTTGGGACCCCTCCCCGTACCAACCGATTCCGAAGCCATCACCATTCGTCGTCGTTGCCCCGAGTTGAGAATGCAGGCTCTGGTCGATCAGCGAGTGCTGTGGCCTGAACAGCAAGTCATGGGCCAGTATCGGCTCTCCCGAATACGCCATCCACCTACACATGCTTTCAACTCAAACAGATTGAGTCGGCGTTGACGGTGCATGCGCAGCGGCGTGCGTCGTCTGGGCGGGCTTCCATGTCGACACAGCCCAGATTACGACGATGTTCAGGGCGATGATGAGAGTCGACCACCAGGGGTAATACGGCAGCCACAAGAAGTTCGCGATGATCGAGATCGCACAGATCACGACTGCCGATACCCGCGCCCACGCCGTTCCGGTGAACAGTGCGAGACCGACGAGAGCGACGAGCGCGCCCAGCACGAGATGGATCCAACCCCACGTCGTCAGGTCGAATTGATAGACGTAGTCGATCCCGACTACGAACACTTCGTTCTCGGCGACGGCAGCGAGTCCTTGAAAGAACTGCACGATACCGACCGTCACCAGGATGACTGCTGCCCCGATTGATGTTCCTACCGCGAAACCCTGCTTGACTGACGTTGTATCCGACATGGCGGTTTCCCTTGATTCGGTGGGGTGACCGGACACGTGCCCGGCACGTTGTACCGATCGTTGTTCCACCGGCCGACTGTCGTGAAACGGAAATGCCGGTCCGGTTCGGTGAGAAATCAGTGCGTTCTGCTCCGATGTACGGGCGAAATGTAACTTCTGGCCCCTGTTGATGCGATGTACCCCTTGCCGGAACGCGTGTGCGGAGGAATTGCTCGTAACCGAAGTTCACAGAAAACAAGAAGAATTCGGCACGGAATTCGACCTATTTGTCCATCTGTACTGGTATTTTGACTGAATTGACCGGAAGCTACGGTCCGCGGAAAAGAGTAGCGAGAGAATGACGATCTTCGGCAGGCGTTCCGCGGGCATCTCCGCGACGGCCTTCGTCTTGGCAGCTGTTGTATCGACGGCACTTCCCGCGGTGGGATCGGCAGCACCAGTCGCACTGACCCACGCGTGCACTCCCGAGATCAACGACAATTCGATGTCACTTGATCCGGCAGTGATCGACGGTTGGTACGACATCTCGACTGGTTCGCCGGGAACGAAGATCAACTCGATCGAGGCTTGGCGGACAGTGCCGGGAGACATTCTCGAGTTTCGCGCAGCGGTGACGATCAGAGCCCACGGAAGTCCCGTCCGAGGGACCCTTCGGATCGACGGCGCCGGCTTGACCGGAGATCAGGATCTGATCTCCAGAATGACGTTGACCCAAGATCTCGGTCGCTCAGGATCAACGGTCACCGATGCCGACGACGGCTCGGTCATTCCGGTTCGTGCCAAGCTCGCATTCGACGTCACAACGCCTGGACAAGTGGCACGGAACCAGACGGTCAACCTCTCGGCAGTCAAGATTGTCTTGGCAGGCGACACCACCGATCCGGGAGGTGAATGCCCCGGCCCCGGCCCGGGCCCCGGCGGTGGGAATGGAAGCGGCGGCGGGAATGGCGGTGGTGACGGTTCCGGTGGGAACGGTGGGGATTCCGGTGACGCACTTCCCGGTCGTGACGTAGGAAACCGCGTACCAATTTCCCAGATTCCGTCCGGCCCGACTTCTCGCCCGTGACAGCGGCACCTGGATTCACGGTCCGTCGCACATGGGCCGCTGTAGTAGTGGCGACAATGCTCTTGATCGGCGGATGTTCCGACGACGGTGACTCGCCGAGCCGCGTCCTCGCGACCGGCCAACAAGATTTGCCGCCAGAGATTCGCGCTGTGGTCGACGGTCCGGATGTCCCGACCACGCTTCGCATAGTCGACAGCACCGCTGACGTTCTGTCGATCAAGACGACGACAGACGGCTCGCTCATTCCGCCCGAGGATGTCAGTGAGATCGGATGGTGGGCAGATTCGGCATTCCCGGGTTCGGGCGCGGGCACCGTGGTGATCACCGGACACATCAACGACATCTATCAAGGTGACGGTTTCGGAAAGAAGTTCTCGACACTGGAAATCGGCTCGATCGTGACCGTGGCGGGCGCCGGGGGACAGACCTGGAACTACCGTATCGATGCGGTCGATCACTACGGCAAGGACGGCGAGCTGCCGGTCGAGCGATTGAACAGCCTCGACGGACCGGAAACCCTCGCGCTGATCACCTGCGGGGGCGAGTTCGTCGGTCCACCCTTCGGTTACGAGGACAACGACGTCGCGTGGGGAACTCCGGTGCCCGCATAGCCGAAAACCAGACGTCGGAACGGTTGATAAACTGAGCCCCGCGTTCGTGGCCATCCACGCACGTTTCGAAAGTCCGAATAAGGAGATTGTGCTGTGGTTGACCTCGCCTATGTCATCGCTGGGTCCGAAGCGACTGGCGGTGCCGGCCTGCAGGTCGACCTGAAGACGTTCCAGGCATTGGACGTCTACGGCGTAGCGACCACCACATGCATCGTCTCGTTCGATCCCAAGAACAACTGGGGTCATCGCTTCGTGCCGATCGCTCCTGACGTGATCGCTGATCAGATCGAGGCTGCCACTGCGGCTCACGATCTGGACGTCGTCAAGATCGGCATGTTGGGCACGCCCGCCACGATCGAGGTTGTGGCAGAGGGCCTGCGTCGGCAGTCCTGGCGCCACGTCGTCCTCGACCCGGTCCTGATCTGCAAAGGCCAGGAGCCCGGCGCGGCTCTCGATACCGATACAGCACTTCGTGATTCGATCCTCCCGCTCGCCACCGTCGTCACACCCAACCTGTTCGAGGCACGCACCCTCGCCGGAATGGACAGCATCGAAAGCGTGGACGACCTCATCGAGGCCGCACGTCGTATCCACGACCTCGGACCCAAGTACGTGCTCGCAAAGGGTGGTGTCGAACTCGCCGGTGACGACGCCGTCGACGTGTTGTTCGACGGGACCGACGTGACGGTTCTCTCGGCCCCCAAGGTCGGCGAAGAGCGCGTCTCGGGTGCCGGTTGCACGCTGGCCGCCGCAGTGACCGCCGAACTGGCAAAGGGCGCCGACGTGGGAGAAGCCGTCGCTCTGGCCAAGAAGTTCGTCACGGCGGGCATCGAAGGCCGCGTCTCGGCACACACGCCGTTCGACACCGTCTGGCAGGGCGCTTTCAAGGGATAGGCACACTGCGGCTCACATCGCCGCGCGCGGCCTGGCAGGATCGAGTGCGTGAGTACTGCGAACCTGAATCGAAGCGAAGTCGCCGAACGATCTCGAACCATCGACGTCACCGGGTACCGGGTGGAGTTGGATCTGCGATCGGCGGCGGACTCTGCCGCGAAGACCTTCTCGACCGTCACGACAATTGATCTGACGTCGTCGGCGGAGTCCACGTGGCTCGACTTCATCGGTGCTGCAGTCGATTCCGTAGAGGTCGACGGTGCGTCGATTCCGGTGGAGTACGACGGATCCCGGATTGTGCTGCGCGGACTCGGCGGATCGAACGTCGTTCGGGTGGCAGCTCACGGCCACTACAGCCGTTCCGGTGAAGGGCTGCACCGATTTGTCGACGACGCTGACGATCAGACGTATCTGTACACGCAATACGAGCCCGCCGATGCCAGGCGTGTTTTCGCCTGCTTCGAGCAACCGGACCTCAAGGCGCCCTTCACATTCGAGGTGACAGCACCTGACGGCTGGGAAGTCCTGTCGAATCAGCCCGCGACACAGACGCTCTCCGTCGACGGTGCGCAACGCGTCACTTTCGCACCGACGCTGCCGATCTCGACTTACATCACCGCGATCGCGGCCGGGCCGTATCACCGCGTGGCCTCGTCGTGGAGTCGCGGCGAACTCACGGTCGAGTTGGGCGCTTTTTGCCGGGCGTCGTTGGCTCCTCATTTCGACGCGGACAACGTTTTCGACATCACCCGTCAGGGGTTGGACTTCTACGCCGAGCACTTCGACTATCCGTATCCGTTCGGCAAGTACGACCAGATCTTCGTCCCCGAGTACAACCTCGGCGCCATGGAGAACCCGGGACTGGTGACCTTCACCGAGGCGTACGTGTTCCGCGGCACCGCAACCGACGAGCAGCATCAGCGTCGCGCCAACACGATCCTGCACGAAATGGCGCACATGTGGTTCGGCGATCTCGTGACCATGGTCTGGTGGGATGACTTGTGGCTCAAGGAATCCTTCGCCGACTTCATGGGATCGCTGGTCAGCGCCGAAGCCACTCGCTTCACCGATGCCTGGGTAGCATTTGCCATCAAGCGAAAGGCGTGGGCGTACCTCCAAGATCAGCTGCCGACCACGCATCCCATCGTCGCCGACATCGTCGATCTCGAAGCTGCAAAGCTGAACTTCGACGGAATCACCTACGCCAAGGGCGCCAGTGTCCTCAAGCAACTCGTGGCGTTCGTCGGCCGTGACGCGTTCTTCGAAGCGGCACGACGGTACTTCAAGGCCCACGCATTCGGGAACACCACGCTTGTTGATCTGCTCGACGTGCTCGCGGAGACTTCCGGACGTGATGTGCGCGAATGGGCCCGAATCTGGTTGCAGACCACCGGAGTGTCCACGCTGTCGCTCGACGGAACAGACTTGGTCCAGACGGACCCGAGGCCGCATCGGCTCGCAGTCGGAATCTACGACTACAACGAGTCCGGAGATCTTGTTCGCACCGAACGCGTCGAACTCGACATCACCGAATCCCGCACGCCGGTCGACCTTCCGCCCGGAGCGCTCACACTGCTCAACGACGAAGACCTCACCTACGCGAAGGTGCGACTGGACGCGGAATCTCTGTCCACGGTCGAGGCGTCCTTGGACCGCGTGAGCGATCCGCTTGCGCGCGGTGTGATCTGGTCTTCGCTGTGGAACTCGGTGCGCGATGCGCAGCTCTCGGTGTTCCGATACCTCGACATGGTGGAACGATTCGCTCCCGCAGAGACAGATCTTGCGATTCTCAGCGCGATCCTGACCGATGCCCAATACGCGGTTCTTCACTACGTTCCGAAAAGCTTGCGGCCCAATGTCAGTGCGGGCTGGTTGGAAACGACCTGGAAGGCGTTGTTCGAAGCCGAACCGGAGTCCGGAAGACAGCTGGCATGGGCACGGGCTCTGTCGGCCGCCGCAGCGGTCAACGATGCTCGCGCCGGCGAGTTGCGGTCGATACTCGACGGCACGTGCCCGGGACCGGTCGGACTGGCTCTCGATCCTGATCTGCGGTGGGCATTGTGGATCGCCCTGTCCGCGACCGGGCATGCGAGTGTGAGCGACTTCGACGGTGAGCTGAGCAAGGACAGCACGTCAGCGGGTCGAACGGCGTATGTCCGCGCCGCGGCGTCGATTCCCGATGCCGAGACCAAGGCGGCTGCCTGGGCGTCGGCGACCACCGATGCCTCACTCTCGAACGACCGCCTGGATGCGACGATCGCCGGATTCCGTTCGGGCACGGACCCGTCGTTGATCGAGGGATATGCGGTCGAGTACTTCTCGTCCCTGGGGAAGTGGTGGTCCGAACGCAGCATCGAGATCGCGCGACGGTTGGTGAACGGGCTCTTCCCGGCAGCTGAAGACACCTCTGCTGTCGATTCCTGGATCCAGGCCAATGCGGAGGCGCCCGCGTCGCTGCGGAGGCTTGTTCTCGAGCGTCGGGATCACCTGGCCCGAGACCTACGTGCCCAGGCGTCGAACGCAGTGATCTGACGCCATCAGCTCCGAAATGTCCTGTTCTTGGATATTGTCTAAACAGGGCTGCGACGGGAGACGACGTGCACACGATCACGGATCTTTCGCTGGTCACGGGCCCGGTTCCGCCCATGGTGACGGTGCTCGGAATTCTGGCACTTCTGTGGCTGATCTTCTCGAGATCGAGGCGTCATGTGCTGATCTCGATTCCGGTCTGCATCGTCGCGGCAATTGCGATCACTCTCGTGCTGTACTGGCTGATCGAGAAGGTGTGGCACCCGTTCCCCGATCCGATTGCCCGTCCGGTCTACGTGTGGATCGGGTTGGGCATTCTCGGCGTGCTGCTGGGTGTTTCGCGGGTCTTTGCGGCGACGCGGATCGACGGCCGCGTGCTCACCGTGGTCTCCGTGCTCCTGGTGGTCGTGTCGAGCGCGGCTCACGTGAATCTGCAGTTCCAGTCGTATCCGACGTTGGGAACAGCGCTGGGACTCTCGGACGCGGAGAAGGTTTCACTCGCCGACCTGGACGACGGCAAGGACGGGGCGGTACCGGTTTCGCAATGGAAGGCTCCAGCGGACATGCCGTCGGCCGGCAAGGTCAGCACGGTCACGATTGCGGGGACGGTCTCCGGATTCAGCGCCCGCGACGCCGAGATCTACCTACCGCCCGCGTATTTCACCAACCCACGACCGGAGTTGCCCGTGTTGGTCCTGCTTGCCGGCCAACCAGGCGCGCCCGAGGACTGGTTACAGGGCGGACGTCTCGTCCAGACCATGGACGCCTACGCCGCTGCGCATTCGGGCTTGGCTCCCGTTGTCGTCGTTGCTGACGGGACCGGGTCGGAACTGGCGAATCCGCTCTGCGTCGATTCCCAACTCGGGAACGTCGCAACGTACCTTTCGCACGATGTTCCCGACTGGGTGCGCGGGAACCTCCAGGTGGATCCCGACCCGAGGAAGTGGGCGATCGGGGGACTTTCCTACGGCGGTACCTGCGCGTTCCAGATGGCAACGAACTTCCCCGCGGTGTATCCGACGTTCCTGGATCTGTCCGGTCAGATCGAACCCACCCTCGGTGATCGGAAGCAGACGGTCGATGCAGCGTTCGGCGGTAACGAAGCCGCGTTCGTGGCAGTGAATCCGCAGGATCTGCTCCGGGAGAAGAAGTTCCCCGACAGCGCCGGAGTGTTCGTAGTCGGCAAACAGGACAACGACTACCGCCCAGGTCTTCAAACGCTCTACGAAGCCGCAAAAGCCGCAGGGATGGACGTCCAGTACGCCGAGGTCGACGGAGGACACAGCTTCCAGGTGTGGTCGGCTGGATTGGCGAGTCAATTAGGTTGGCTGGGAACGCGACTCGGCCTGCCCGGATGAACGTTCGTCTGGAAGTTCCGAAGACCCGATGATCAGCGGGTGAATTCTTCCGGTCGCCCCGGCTTCGGAGCCCAATCCCTGCGGATCTGCCACACTCGCGAGCCGAAGGTCGAGTGCGCCGGTCCATTCTCGGGTCAATTGCGCATCGAGTGCGTCGACGCGCTCGAGTAGCGGAGGGTGCTGGTCCGGCGGGCAGGCTTCGAGCAAGGTCGCGAATACCGCGCGTAGACGGCGCTGGACCTGCGCGGAATTGGTACTGAAGTGCCGGATCTCGTCGGTGGCGACGGACACGTAATCGGTCCAGGTGCGTTGCTGCCCTCGGATCAGCGTGAGATCCGAGGTTGACGTGTCGAAGCGGACCCGCGGGGCGAGAAGTACCAGAAGATCTTCGATGTGGTCGAGAGCCTGCACGGCTCGGCCCGGGTCGTTGATGGCGGGTGACAGTGCCTTGAGCGCGATGTCCACGATCGACTGAAGCGCTGCACCGGGGCTGACGACCGGGCTGTGCGTGTCACCGAAGATCAAGCACGACATCAAGGTGTCCGGACGTACCTTCAGCGACGGTCCGCGTACCTCGAAGAGGGGCGCGTTCTGGGCGACGAACTCGCCGATGCTGGGGACGACCTCGACCGAGACGTCCCAGCGGCTCGCCAACCGCTGCAGTCGTGCGAGATCGATCGCCAGCAGAATCCGGCCGTCGGGTGAGAGGTGGCGCAGGCGAATCACCAGTGCGTCGGCGCTCTCGGAGGTTTCGGACTCGCGCGGTTGGGGGAAGGGGAGCGGCTGACTGGGTTTCGGTGCGCCGGAAGGTAAGTCCTCGTACAGCGGATAGGCACGAATCGTCGCGCTGCGACCCTGGGCCGCTATCCAACGCAGCAACCGACTGGAATTGAGGATCGACCCGACCTTCGCCACCAACGCGATGAACAGGATCGCACTGGCCAATGCCAGAAGGAGTGCGATCGCCGTGGAGATGGTCGGTGAGGAATTCTCCGAATCGAGCGCCAGATCGAGCGCAATGATCAAGGAGAAGACGAACGTGGCCAGAAACATGCCGATCGACCACCGCATCACTCGCTGTTGCGCAAGCATCGGGACCACCCGCACCGAAATCTGCGAGGCGCCGAACTGCATTGCGAGGGTGATGGCCGTGAACACCAGACCGGTGAGAGTGATCATCCCGCCGGCGATGACGCTGAGCAGCGTTGCGGTGGCCCCGGCGTCCACGCCCTCGGAAATGGTACCGACGTCGCCGTCGCTCACCAGGTCTCCGTCGATCCCGACGAGGATGTTCGCGGTGACGACGGACAGAACGACGAGGATCACGGGGAGGCGCCAGACCGGGACTGTTCGTAATCGTCGGCGAGTTCGGCGCCAGCGAATTCTGTCCGAAAGCCGCCGTGATAGTCCGACTTTCGTCGTAGGCGTCGTGGTGTCGACGATGGGGAGCGGTGGTGGGGGCGGGGGAGTGGAACCGAAACTTCCCGACACCGTTTCCTGAACGTAGATCTTCGCGTGGATCATCGGCTCGCGATACCGCTGCTCACGGGCGACTGCCCGGCTCATCTTCGCGGGCTTGTCGCGGTAACGCGAACGCGCCCACGGCGCACCCGGGCGACTCAATCGAATTGCTCCGACCAACAGAAGCGGGGTGAAGAACAGTCCGATCAAGCCGGTCCAGAGTTTGCCCTTCATCAACGTGATCACGGCGAGTCCGAGTTGGATCACGATCGCGACGACAACGCCGATCAACGTCGCCAGGCTACGGTCCTGCTCATACGGGTCGAACTCTCCCGCGAACCCGATCGGGTGGACTCCGAGAAGGAAAAGGAACGAGATCGCGATGGCAACGAACACCGCGTCGATGGACGAGCGACCCTCCTCGGCCCAGTAGACGTCGCGCAGATGTAGCACGAGTGCGTACTCGTCGAGGACCAGCGCGCTGCCGATACCGAACACCGACGCAAGAACACAGTTGGCGATCGGGGTGTGATAGTCGGCCAGAGCGATGAAGGCAAAGCCGGACACGAGCATCATCATCAAACCGAAAACCATGTGGTGGATGTGCATTCCACCGGGCGTGACATTGCCCGGCCACCACGAGACCTCAGCTCGGATCATTCGAACGCTGAACCGAATGAACAGGAACGTCAGGACAAAGGCGAGCAGAAGGAAGAACAGTGGGAGTCTGCCGGTGTCGACGACCGTGTGCTCGAACCAGGACCGCACGGCGTCAGCTCTTGCTGGTGGCGAGCTTGATCAGCTGAGGAGCTGTCGCGTCCGGAAGGTAAGCACGCGTGAGCGCGATTCCGATTCGAGGCAGGTCGGCCTCGTCGCGGAAACACAGGAAAACGGGTTCGTATCTCGGCTTGAACTTCTTCTTGAATGCGTGAAGAGACCGGAAGCCGTAGAGCGGTTCCATCGCGGCTCCGAGCATGTCGAGCAGGCGGTCCATCGATGCGGCGTCGGCGCCGTCGTCGCTGCGGGCCAGTGGCGCGCCGGACAGTGAGACGAATTGGGCACCTTGTTCTTTGAACTCGAGGGCCGACGATGCGATGAGGAACTCGACCACCGGCCGGAAGCCGTCCGGGCGTCGACGCATGACGTCGAGCGTCCAACCCCGGACCACGCCGCCTTCGCCGTACACCGGCAACCACGAGGTGACGCCGTGAATACTTCCCGTCGGGTCGACGGCCAAACCGACCCGGACGTCGCGATCGAGCGCCTCCTCGACGCTGCCGAGGGTGAACCCCATCTCGGGGAGTCCCTTGTCGCCCACCCATTCCTCGGATATAGCGCGCACTTGAGCCAAGACGGAAAACGGCTCGTCTGCCAGTGTTGTCATCCGGAAGGTGATGTCGTCCTTCTTGGCCTTGTTGAGCGCCGAGCGGATGTCCTGCCAGGACTTTCCGGTGAACTGCAATTCCGGCAGGTCGACGATCGTGTCCTCGGCGACCTGAACGGTGCGCCACCCGCGCCGTGTGGCGGCATCGGCTGTTTCCTTCCCTACGGAGAACAAGCAGGGAGTGAGGCCGTTGGCTTCGGACATCGTCGTGAATTCGTCGACCGCCGCGGCAAGTCGGTCGGGGCTCGCTATCGGATCGGCCAGCACTACGACGACACCGACATGCCGTTGGAATGCAACGACGCTCTCACCCGACTCGCCGAAGTAGTAACTGTTGCCGTCCCACGTCGTCATCCACGACATGGTTCCGCCGCCGTGCTGTTTGAGCAGTTCCCGAGCAGTGGCGCGAGGATCGTTCCCGGACAGCGGTCCGCCTCGAATCTTGCGCCGCATCGGCACGTGAAAAGCGTGACGGCCCTTGATCAGCAAGATGAGTTCGAGAAGCCAGAGCAGCGCGGTACCGACCGTGACGGCTCCGGCGCTTTCGTAGTCGAAGAAGATGACCGAACCGAGGACGAGGGCGGTGGCCAAGACCGTCAGAGAGCCGAACACCACGGCAACCCACCAGGCCCAGCGGCGACCTCGTCGCAACTGATCCGCGATCAGTGCAACGATGATCACGTCGACCAATGCGGTCCAGCCCGAACCGGTTTCGGCTTCCGTCGGCCCGAAGGGTCCACTGCCGGGGAACAACCACACGGCGATCTCGACCACTCCGATCAGGAGCAGGCCGATGAATCCGAGCAGACGGATCTCGCGTCGGGTTCGGGGGATGAAGCCGCGCTCTCCGTCACCGAAGAACTTTTCGCCGACCGGAAGGAAGATCGCAACCGCGATGAGGTGCTGTACGTCGGCGAGGCGACCTTCGAAGAGAAAGGCGATCGCGATGTACGCGCACAGGATGGCGCGCACTCGCATTCGCCAGGGCGAGCGCAGAGTTGCGGTGGTCGCGGCGAGTGCGGCGATGATTGCGGTGGTGACACCGACGTCGCGGTGGGTGGCGAGGTTGCGAGCCCAATCCCAATCGGTGTGGCTGCCCGCCCAGAGGAGGAGCGATGCACCCAGTTCGCCCGCCAACTGACCGCTGATCGTGACGATGGCCGCGTTCTTGGTTCCCAGGCGCCACTCGCACCAGCCGACCGCGAAGGCAAAAACGACGATGATCGAAACATACTGACCCGGCGTCAATCCGAAGAACCAACCCGTGACGAGAGTCCACCACTTACCTTCCTGCAAGGCAGGGACTCCGTAGGCGATGTCGTCGAACCACGAGTAGGTACGGACGTGATTCCACAAGGCGCCGGTCGCGATCCCGACGACGGTGATGGTGAGCACGACGATCGAGGTGAACGGCACGCGCCGCAGGACGCTCAGCGCGTCGGAGGCAAAGCGAGAGGCCCGATTCGGCGCGCCTGGCGCGCTCTGGTCGGTCTGCGGGGTGGGGGTCTGGGACTGCTCAGCCATCGAGGTTCTCTTCTCGCCATGCCGCACGGTGGATTCTGCCTGTTCAGCATGACAGGAATACAGACCGATAATCAGGCGAAGCGGTCAAAATGGACGAGACTGGCTGGGGGTCTCAGTCTCGTGGCGCTACTGTCGAGCCATGGTGAACGGAGATTTACTGAATCGGGACCACCTGGTCGCCTCACTTGCCGCTTTCGAACCTCGGTCGGTCGAATTGGACGGAAGGCGCTCGGCGTCGGTGGTCATCGTCGTCATGCGGACTGCGGACGGAACACCCGTGTTCCCGGTGACGAAGCGGCCGAGCAAGATGCGCGCTCACCCCGGTCAGTTCGCGTTGCCAGGCGGAAGCGTCGACCCGGGTGAGTCTTCCGAACAAGCAGCGGTTCGGGAGCTGTCCGAAGAGTTGGGCGTCGACGTCCCTGAGTCGAACATCATCGGCCGGCTCGACGACTACGTCACCCGTTCGGGATTTGTGATCCGACCGTTCGTCGTCTGGTCCGGTGAGGACATCGGGGGACTGGTACCCAATCCCGACGAGGTGGCCCAGGTGTATGCCGTGACGTCGGAGGAACTCGACGTGGACTCGCGATTCGTCACCATCGAGGAATCACCGAACCCGGTTATCCAATGGCCTTTCCGAACGAGCCTGATCCATGCGCCGACCGGAGCCGTCATCTATCAGTTCCGCGAAGTGCTGAACGGACGGAACACGCGCATCGACAACCTCGAGCAGCCGGTGTTCGCCTGGCGATAAGGTCGGCTCGACACGCTCGGGACAGTTCGGGCTACGGCGCCTCGGCGAATAGTCCGTCGTGCTGTGGAAAGCTGGCCGCACGGCAATCGAAAGACGCGAGGTGTGTGCAGTGAACTCTGGCGAACAAGAACTGGTCCCCACGGATCGGATTCTCACTGTTCCCAACGTGCTCAGTATCGTGCGTCTACTCGCTCTGCCGCTGTTCGCCTACCTGCTGCTCGTCACGCACTCGGACGGCTGGGCATTGGCGCTGCTGATGCTCAGCGGGTTCACCGACTGGCTCGACGGCAAGTTGGCCAGGGTGCTCGGGCAGACCTCGCGTCTGGGAGCGCTTCTCGACCCGTTGGTCGATCGCCTGTACGTCGTGACGACACTGGTCACCTTCGTTGCCCGCGATTTCATTCCCTGGTGGGTCGCGGCGATTTTGATCGGCCGTGATCTTCTACTCGCGTTGACGTTGCCGATCTACCGCCGGCGTGGACTGCCGCCGCCCGAGGTCATCTACCTCGGCAAGGCCGCGACCTTCCTGCTGATGTTCGCTCTGCCGTTGATTCTTGCCGGGCATGGAGACTGGGCCATCGGACCGTTCACCCATGCCTTCGGTTTCGCTTTCCTGATCTGGGGAACCGTCCTGTACGTGTGGACTGCCGCGATCTACGTGCTCAAAGCCGTTGACGTTGCGCGAACGCACGAGGTCGTGCGCCGATGAAGTCGACCGGGGAGGACGTCCGTCGTAACCCGGTACCGTCGCTGCTTCGGTCGCTCATGACCGAACATCTCGATCCGGGCTACGAAGCGACGGCATTCGAACGCCAACACGAGCACACGACGAATAGATCCTCGAAGACGGGGCCGTGGCTGGCCCTCGGTGCACTGTTGATCGGGTTCATTGTCGCGGTCTCTGCAGTTCAGGCCACCAAGCAGGTGACCGGCACCGAGGAGGTTCGAAGCGAGTTGGTCGCCAAGGTCCGTGACGCGGAGGATCGAATCGATTCGCTGGCCGCGTCCCGCGATTCACTCGGCGGCGACGTCGACGCCGCCCGTGGCTTGGCGCTCGAAGGCGATGCCAGAGGCAGCGCGGTCCTCGATCAATTGCGAGCGGTCGAATCCGGCGCAGGAGCCGAAGCTGTTCACGGGGAGGGGCTGGTGGTGACGTTGACGGACCCGGCCGGGCGCCCGAACCTCTCGGATGCGTCCCAGCGCAGCGTCGGTGGTAAGACAGTTGTCCTCGATCGCGATCTGCAGACCGTCGTCAACGCCCTGTGGGCTGGCGGCGCGGAGGCAATCGCCGTCGGCGGCGTGCGAATCGGGCCGACGGTGACCATCCGTCAGGCCGGCGGCGCGATGCTCGTCGACAACCAACCTGTCTTCTCGCCGTACCGCGTCGAGGCGATCGGCGACACGCGCGCGCTGCAGCGAGAGTTCGTCGTGAGCGACGCCTACGTGAGAATGTCGAGCGTCTCGCAACTGTACGGAGTCGGTTTCGCAGTGGCCGAGGACGACTCGTTGACACTGCCGCCCGCGACGCCTCGTGCGGTCCGGGTGGCAACAGAACCCACAGAACCCAAGTGACAGAAGGAGTTCGATGAAGGCCGGTTCCGCCCTGTACGGACTCGCAGCACTGGTCGTCGGCATCGTCTTGGGCGTCGTTTTCAGCCCGCAGGTCCCCGACGTCATCCAGCCCTATCTTCCGATCGCTGTCGTTGCGGCACTCGACGCCGTCTTCGGCGGACTACGCGCGTATCTGGACGAGATCTTCGACGCAAAGGTGTTCGTGGTCTCCTTCGTCTTCAACGTGCTCGTCGCGTCGTTGATCGTCTGGCTCGGCGATCAGTTGGGTGTGGGTACTCAACTCTCGACGGCAATCGTCGTCGTGTTGGGTATCCGGATCTTCGGCAACGCAGCGGCATTGCGACGACGACTGTTCGGAGCGTGAGCCATGTCCGACCACGCCACGACTGACCCCGAAGAACCACCAGTCACGACTACGGGTGAAGGTCGTCACGAGTTGCGTTCGCCGTCGAAACATCGCACGAACGTGGTGTTCGCGATCCTCGCCGCCGTGCTTCTGGGTGTGCTCGGTGTCGCGATTGCCACACAGGTACGCAGCACCGTGGCCGGAGATTCACTCGACGCTGCGCGCCCTGCCGACCTCCTGGTGGTTCTCGACAACTTGAATCGGCGTGAAGCCGCGCTGAGGCAGGAAGTCGCGAATCTTCAGGAATCGCTTGCCACTTTGGAAGCCGGCGGCAACACCGGAGCAGCGCTCGACGAGGCGCGGGCGCGGCTGACCTCGCTCTCCATTCAGGTGGGGACCGCTCCTGCTACCGGACCAGGTGTGACGATGACCCTGACGGATCCAGCAGGGGGCGTCGGCTCCGAAGTGATTCTCGATCTCATCCAGGAACTACGCGCTGCCGGGGCCGAAGCCATCTCGATCGCAGGTGCGAACGGCGAACCCATTCGTATCGGCGTGAACTCGTGGGTGAGCGGGCGCGGCGGCGAGATCGAATTGGACGGAACCCGGATCGAGCAGCCGTACACTGTGACCGCGATCGGGGATCCACCGACGTTGGCAGCAGCGTTGAACATTCCCGGAGGCGTTTTCGACAACGTCGCACGCAACGGCGGAACTTCCTCAGTCGACCAATCGCAGCAGGTCACGATCTCCGTCTTGCGACAATTGAATCCGCGCCAATACGCTCAACCCGGAAATTGATCTTTTGCGTCCGACTTTCGGACGGCCTGTGAAAGGAAGCCACTGTGAGTGAGCTCGATACACCTACCGATCTGCGCTACACCGCGGAGCACGAGTGGGTGAAGCGGACCGGCCCGACCTCAGTTCGAGTCGGTATCACCGACTTTGCTCAGTCGCAGCTCGGTGACGTCGTGTTCGTCCAGCTTCCTGCTGTCGACGAAGACGTGACCGCCGGTGAATCGCTCGGTGAGGTCGAGTCGACCAAGAGCGTCTCCGACATCTTTGCTCCGTTCACTGCGAAAGTTCTTGCAGCCAACGGTGAATTGGACGGACAGCCTGACCTCGTCAACACCGATCCGTACAACACGGGTTGGTTGGTCGAGCTCGAGGTCGCCGACGAGGCCACACTCGACGCCGCACTCGCGGCAACGCTGGACGCGGAGGCATACAAGGGACTCACGTCCGAGTAGAAAACCTGCGCGTGGACCGGCCAACTCGTGTTGTGTCGCGGCCTGTCTCGCTGCACGCGGCGGTCTGCGCAGGGTACGGTCGTTAGGTACGCATGTGCCGAGTCGGGGCGCAGGGCCGTATCGAACGTGACTGTGAAAGATGCTCGTGAAGAAAGTGCACTGCGTAGTCCAGTGATTCATGATCTGGATGATTGACCCAGGAGGAGAAACAGTGAGCGAGAACGGTAACGACGCGGGCTATGGGGAGTCGCCGGCGGAGACCACTTCGGTTTTCCGTGCGGACTTCCTCAATGAGCTCGACAACACCTCCTCTGCAGCACCGGCCGCCGAGCAGCCGGTTTCGGGCGTGGAAGGCCTTCCCGCCGGAGCCGCCCTTCTGGTGGTCAAGCGGGGACCGAATGCAGGATCCCGCTTTTTGCTCGATCAGCCGACGACGTCGGCAGGTCGGCACCCGGACAGCGACATCTTCCTCGACGACGTGACCGTCAGCCGTCGTCACGCCGAGTTCCGTCAGGAAGATGCAGATTTCCACGTCGTCGACGTCGGAAGCCTCAACGGCACCTACGTCAACCGTGAGCCTGTCGATTCGGCAGTTCTCGCGAACGGTGACGAGGTTCAGATCGGCAAGTTCCGTCTGGTGTTCCTCACCGGCCCTCGTGCCGGCGGTTCGCAGGTCGGCGAGTCGTCAGCAGGTGCGGGTAGCTAATGACGGCAGTGCGGCAGCAGAGCCAGCCCGGAATGTCGATTGGTTCCGTGCTGGATCGGTTGCGTCCAGATTTTCCCGACGTGACGATTTCGAAGATCCGTTTCCTCGAGTCCGAGGGTTTGATCAGCCCACAACGGACACCGTCGGGATACCGCAGATTCTCTGTCGAGGACTGCGAGCGTCTTCGCTTCGTGCTGACCGCTCAACGTGATCAGTACCTGCCGCTCAAAGTGATCAAAGAACAACTCGAAGCGATCGACAGCGGCGCAGCGACGGTGAGTGCAGAAGTTCCTGCGCCTCGTCGTGCTCGCGTCCTGTCGATCGCTACGGGCGATGTCTCACCCGAGGCTTTCCGGGTCGATCGCGAAGTTCGAGTCGGTCGTCAGGACCTTCTCGCTCGCGCCGACATCGACGATCGGTTTCTGACCGATCTGATCCGTACCGGTTTGGTCGTTCCCGGCGCAGCGGGCTTCTTCGACGAGGACGCCGTGACGCTGGCGCGCACCGCGAAGGCGATGTCCGAGTACGGCTTGGAGGTTCGTCATCTGCGGGCGTTCAAGTTGGCTGCTGATCGTGAAGCGGGACTCGTGACCCAGATCGCCGGACCGGTTGCCAAGGGTCGTGACGCCGGAGCACGTGATCGTGCCGAGGAAATGGTCCGGGAACTGGCTGCGCTGTCGCTGACATTGCACACATGTCTGGTCAAGTCGGCGGTTCGGGGAAGTCTCGATCGCTGAGTTCCTCGATCAGCGGGGCACACTCGAATAGAATTTCAGTACGACCGCATCGGAGTCGGTCGGCTGGATCACGTCAGGTTGGAGGCAAGCTCGATGGGCGAAATGCGTGTGATCGGAGTTCGTGTCGAGCAGCCTCAGAATCAGCCGGTCCTGTTGCTGCGAGAGTCCGACGGCGATCGGTACCTGCCGATCTGGATCGGGCAAACCGAAGCTACCGCGATTGTTCTCGAACAACAGGGAGTCGAGCCGGCGCGACCGCTGACTCACGACCTGATCAAGATCTTGATCGAATCATTCGGTCGGAGCCTCAAGGAAGTGCGGATCGTGGACCTGCAAGAGGGCACCTTCTACGCGGATCTCGTCTTCGACGAGCAGACCACCGTCTCGGCACGTCCGTCGGACTCGATTGCATTGGCCCTGCGCATCGGCGTTCCGATCTTCGCGTCGGAGGCTGTTCTCGCCGAGGCCGGTCTGGTCATTCCCGACGAGCGTGAAGACGAGGTCGAGAAGTTCAAGGAATTCCTTGACACCATCTCGCCGGACGACTTCAAAGCCACTGACGGTTAGTCCTGTTTGTCCGTAATCAGGCTTTAGTCTTCAACTCTCAAGTAGAGGTTGAGTCTCGGTCGGCGTGTTGCGTTGACCGAGCACCCTCGTGGTCTTACCGTTGCGTGCGGTGGAGATCTTCTCGCCTTGTCGATCGAGGCGTACTCTGGGTAAGTCCACTCATGGAATTACCTGCCTTGGATTCACATCTGAAAGTTCGGTCGGCACGGGATTCTCGTGACTGCTGATAGCACAGGTTGGTTACATGATGGCGAAGCGAGAGGGAGACGGCAGTGGAAGAACAGTCGAATGAGCGCGGAACGGGCATAGCCGATAGTGCCGAGCCGACTGCAGAAATGTCTTCCGAAGAGCTGCAGCCAGGCCTGTTCCCGGACGATTCCATCCCCGACGACCTCGTCGGATATCGAGTACCCAGTGCGTGCCAGATCGCCGGGATCACGTACCGCCAACTCGACTACTGGGCACGGACGTCGTTGGTTGTTCCGTCAATCCGCGGCGCTGCCGGATCCGGTAGCCAACGTCTGTACTCCTTCAAGGACATCCTCGTTCTGAAGATCGTGAAGCGTCTGCTCGACACCGGCATCTCACTGCAGAACATTCGCGTTGCCGTCGATCACCTCCGTAAGCGCGGCGTCCGCGATCTTGCCAACATCACCCTGTTCTCCGACGGCACCACCGTGTACGAATGCACGTCTCCCGAAGAGGTCGTCGACCTCCTCCAGGGTGGTCAGGGCGTATTCGGCATCGCCGTCAGTGGAGCGATGCGTGAACTCACCGGAACGATCGCCGACTTCCCAGCCGAGCGGGCTGACGGCGGCGAAAGCGATCCCAACCCGGAAGACGAGTTGGCTTCGCGACGCAAGAATCGCGCCAGCCGCAAAACCGGATAACGCACGTCACATCTCTTTGGAGGATGCCACGGTGCAGGTAGGCGTTTCGGTCAACTAGACTGGGCCTGCGTCGCCGGCGTACGGGAGAGCCTCGGATACCGATTCACCGAACTTGTCTTTGTTTCAGTCTTTGTCTCAAAGGCCAGTCGTGAGCGGGATCAGGGCGCCGAAGGAGCAATACCTCCCCGTCAATCTCTCAGGCACCAAGGACCGTACGGGCTCCGACGCCTCTGGAAAGCGGTGGGACAACCCACCCGCCGACGGGGAAAGGCTGTGGCTTCCGTCTATCGGCGGATCACTACCGAATCTCTCAGGCGCTCGGGAATCGAGCATGCGACAGAGGGGGAGGAACGCACCGCAGTTCGGTGTGTGTCCTGATCCTCCGATCTGTCTGGGAGTTGTCGTGATCGACGCTGCAAGCCGTATATTTGCCGACCGCCATGTCGGTCCGAACGCCGCGGAACTCGCGCGCATCCTCGAACTCGTCGGTGTCGATTCACTCGACGAACTGGCAACCAAGGCCGTTCCCTCCGTCATCCTCGACGCTGCCCCGAACGGCATCGCGGCCGGACTCGACGCTCTGCCGCTTCCGGTCGGAGAGCACGAGGCACTTGCCGAACTGACTGCACTCGCAGCCCAGAACACTGTCGCGACGTCGATGATCGGCCTCGGCTACTTCGACACGTTGACGCCGCCGGTGTTGTTGCGCAACATCATCGAGAACCCGGCCTGGTACACCGCGTACACCCCGTATCAGCCGGAGATCAGCCAGGGCCGCCTCGAAGCCCTCCTCAACTTCCAGACCATGGTCGCCGATCTCTCCGGCATGGAACTGGCCAACTCGTCGATGCTCGACGAGGCCACCGCCGCTGCCGAAGCCATGACGCTCCTGCGCCGCGCGAACCGCAGCAAGTCCCCACGCTTTGTCGTCGACGCGGACCTGTACCCGCAGACCCTCGCCGTCATCGAGACACGCGCCGAGCCGCTCGGCATCGAGATCGTCTCCGCAGATCTCACTGCCGGACTGCCCGAGGGTGATTTCTTCGGTGTCATCGCACAGATCCCGGGCGCTTCGGGACGCGTCGTGGACTACACCGCGATCATCGCGCAGGCTCACGAGCGCGGCGCACTGGTTGCCGTCGGCGCCGACCTTCTTGCGATGACGCTCATCACCTCGCCGGGTGAACTGGGTGCGGACGCGTGCTTCGGCACCACCCAGCGCTTCGGTGTTCCCATGGGGTACGGCGGACCGCACGCCGGTTACCTGGCCGTGCACTCCAAGCACGCGCGTCAGCTGCCCGGCCGTTTGGTCGGCGTCTCCATCGATGCCGACGGAGACAAGGCATACCGCCTCGCGCTGCAGACACGTGAGCAGCACATTCGCCGTGAGAAGGCGACATCCAACATCTGTACCGCGCAGGTGCTCCTCGCGATCCTCGCTGCGATGTACGCGAGTTACCACGGCGCCGAGGGGCTCAAGGCGATTGCGTTGCGCGTCGCTGCCCGCGCACACGCGTTGGCAAACGGCCTGCGCGAGGGCGGCGTGACCGTAGTCCACGATTCGTTCTTCGACACCGTGCTGGCTCAGGTTCCGGGCAAGGCAGCCGACGTCGTCGCTGCGGCCAAGGAATCCGGGATCAACCTGCGTTTGGTCGATGCCGATCATGTCGGTATCTCCTGCGACGAGGCCACCACCGCCGACCACGTCCTTGCCGTGCTCGACGCGTTCGGTATCGAGGATGCTGTTGTCGCCATCGAAGCCGAGGGCAACTCGGTTCCGGCTGCTCAGGAGCGCACGTCCGACTACCTGCAGCACGAAGCCTTCACCCGTTACCGTACGGAAACGGCAATGCTTCGCTACCTGCGCGCGCTCTCCGACAAGGACATCGCCCTCGATCGCAGCATGATCCCGCTGGGCTCGTGCACCATGAAGCTCAATGCGACCGCCGAGATGGAATCCATCACCTGGCCGGCGTTCAACGCGATCCATCCGTTCGCGCCCACGTCGGATGCACCCGGTCTGCTGAAGATCGTCAAGGATCTCGAAGACTGGCTGGTCGCGGTCACCGGCTATGACAACGTCAGCCTCCAGCCCAACGCCGGCAGCCAGGGGGAGTACGCAGGCCTGCTCGCAATCCGCAACTACCACCTCAGCCGGGGCGACGACCACCGCGACACCTGCCTCATCCCGTCGAGCGCTCACGGCACCAACGCGGCGTCTGCCGTCATGGCCGGGATGCGCGTCGAGGTTGTTGCGTGCCGCCCCAACGGTGACGTCGACGTCGACGATCTGCGCGCGAAGATCGCCGATCATGCCGAGCGTCTCGCCGCGATCATGATCACCTACCCGTCCACCCACGGTGTCTACGAGCACGAGATCTCCGACATCTGCGCAGCGGTACACGACGCCGGTGGCCAGGTGTACGTCGACGGCGCCAACCTCAATGCGCTTGTCGGCCTTGCCCGTCCGGGCCGATTCGGCGGCGACGTCAGCCACCTGAATCTGCACAAGACCTTCTGCATCCCGCACGGCGGCGGCGGACCCGGCGTCGGCCCGATCGGTGTGCGCTCGCACCTGACGCCGTTCTTGCCCGGACACCCGATGGCCCCCGAACTCGGTGGTAGAGGAACGATCTCGGCAGCGCCGTACGGCAGTGCGTCCATTCTGCCCATCACCTGGACCTACATCCGGATGATGGGTGCTCAGGGCCTGCGCCGCGCCAGCCTGACCGCCATCGCGTCGGCCAACTACATCGCGCGTCGACTCGACGAGTACTTCCCGGTTCTCTACACCGGCGAGAACGGCATGGTCGCGCACGAGTGCATCCTCGACCTCCGTGGGTTGACCAAGGACACTGGCGTCACCGTCGACGACGTGGCAAAGCGTCTGGCCGACTACGGTTTCCATGCACCGACCATGAGCTTCCCCGTGGTCGGCACACTGATGGTCGAGCCCACCGAGAGCGAGAACCTCGAAGAGATCGACGAGTTTTGCGAGGCGATGATCGCCATTCGCGGCGAAATCGATCGCGTCGGCGCCGGCGAGTGGACGGTGGAGGACAACCCGCTACGCGGTGCTCCCCACACTGCCGGAAGCATTGCAGCGCAGTGGGATCACCCGTACTCGCGTGAGATCGCCGTCTTCCCGCGAGGCAAGGCTCGCCCGAAGGTGTGGCCGTCCGTGCGTCGTATCGACGGTGCACATGGCGACCGCAACCTGGTCTGCTCGTGCCCGCCGATCGAAGCGTTCGCAGGCAACTAAGGCGTGTGCCCGCCGGAGATCATCACCTCTCGCGTACGAGTTCGAGAACGGTGATCTCCGGCGGTGCGCCGACGCGTACCGGCGGGCCCCAAGCCCCGGCGCCACGCGTCGTGTACAGCACTGTGTTTCCGACCTTGTCCAAGCCTTGCACCGAAGGCTGCTGCAGCGGAACGAGATACCTCAGCGGCCACATCTGACCGCCGTGAGTGTGCCCGGACAGCTGCAGATCGATACCCATCTCGGACGCCTCGATCGCCTGACGCGGTTCGTGCGCGAGAAGCAAGGCGAAAGTATTCGGATCGCGACCTGCGAGCGCGGCAGTAAGGTTCGGCTCGTACGGGGCCGGCGACGTGTAGTCGTGGATGCCCACGATGTCGATGGTGTCGCCGTCATGCTGGATCGAGGCGCGACTGTTGCGAAGTGTGGTGATCCCCAATGTTTCCCACACGTCGAGCCATTTGCCACCGTCGTCCGCGTAGAACTCGTGGTTTCCGCTGACTCCGAAGATTCCGTCCGGCGCCTGAAGATCGGCGAGCGGAGCAAGATCGGGAGCAACTTTTGCGACGGTGCCGTCCACGAGATCGCCGCCGATCGCGATCAGATCGACATTCTGCGCGTTGACGATTTCGACCACCTTGCGGGTGAAGTCGACCCCGCGGGCCGGTCCAACGTGCAGGTCGGTGATCAAGGCGATCCGGTATCCGTTGAAGCCCTCGGGCAGGCGAGCAAGCGGCACGCGGACGCGTGAAATCTTGGGGCCCGACGCCTCGTAGACGCCGTAGCCGGCGGTGCCGATCGCCGCGAGAGTGACTGCTGCTGTAGCCAACTGCAACGTACGACGCTTGGCCGGGTCGACTTCGGTCGTGGTATCCGTGCGGCGTGCACGTAGTCGACTGATCCCGGCAAACAGGCCGATCACGAGCAGTCCGGGAATCAGGTACAGCCACGAAGCCAGCCAGACCCATCCGAGAAATCCGATCGGTCGCGCCCAGGACGTCGGGAAGATTTCGCCGCTGCCGACCCCGATGAGCGTCGAGACCGCCAAGACGACAAGCGCAGTGTCGGCAAGACGAGCCCATCGCCTCGGGATGCCGGTGGCGCGAACGAGTCGGCGGTGCAGGAACCAGGTCAGAAGGGCGAGAAGGACTGCAAAAACCGCGACGCGCCCCATCAGGACAGCATCTTGGTCACTGTGGCCGCGAGAGCGGGGTCGGACGTCGAATCGACGCGAACCAAGGTTCCGCCGGTCCGATCCGAGACGTCTTGGAGTGTGGAGACGTCGTCGCCCGCACCGACGACGATCACGTCGACCTGTACCGGACGCGACGGATTGCCCGCAGCGGCGATCGCGCTGAGCAGTTCGGCTCGCGTCGTGGTGGATTCGTCAGGCGTACTCGAGGTGATCAGCAGCACCGAGTTGACTCGCCCCGCGTCGAAACCGTCCACGGCGGCTTTGTAGGAGCTGGCAAGCGCCGGGTACTTGGAGGTCTTTCCGCCGGCCCGAAGCCCGTTGAGGAAATCGGTGATGGTGGCACGCCGATTCGGCTCGGACAGTGAACCGCCCGGAACCAGGATGCGCTCGGACGGTTTTCCGTCGGTGCCCGTGCTGAACTCGCGAAGGCCGATGTCCGAAGCGTCAGGGCTGCGACCCAATTGGGTGTTCACTGCCGCGGCAACGTTCGCCAAGCGGGTAGTGCCACCGTCGTCGGTCCCCATCGACGCTGACGTGTCCATCAGGATGGTGGCACTACGCGGAGAGACCGGATTGGCGACGATGTCACCGAGCGCAGCTGCGGTTTCGGCCGAAGCCGGTTTCAACGTGGACGAGATCTTGGCCGGAGACGCCGCACCGAGATCGGGAAGATCTTGACCCTCGACCCGGAAACCGGCGCCGACGAACAACTGTGACTGATTCGGCTCACGCATGAAATCGGCAAACTGTGCCGCTGCGCGCGAGGCGGTTTCGTCGATCCCGCTGCCCGAGACGATGACCGCCGGATAGTCCGCGACTGGCGTTGCGCCGGCGGGGGAGTACGTCGTCATCGCTGCGTTCGCGCTCTGCGCTATCGACTGTTCCGTGGCCGGAACGGCTTTCACCGAATCCGGTGTTCCGGCGCTCAGTGCTCCGAGGGCTTCGGCGGTGGACGTGGGGGGAGTCGGTAAGGATTGGAACTGCAACGCCCGCGCACTGAGCGCAGCGTTGACCTGCGCGGACTTCGCCTGATCCGTCGTGACCGGACCGGCACCCGCATCGGCGACGTCGGCAGCGATCGCCTGTGCGGCCATCGAGGTTTCGGTGCTTCCGACCGGCAGGGCGACCGTCAGATCGGAAGGCAATGACTTCCAACTCGATGCTGCGCCGACCAATGTTGCCGCGGTCTCGGGGCCGGCTGCCAGAACGATCGGGGAACTCGCGAGCGAGCGAGGATCACCGTTGATCACGGCCTTGCCCGCCAGCGGCGCGAGTTCGAACGAGCTCGTCGGGATCCACAGGGAGGGACGCGGTCCCAATGCTGCGTCGTCCCAGGATGCCGCCGGACCGGCTTCGAGTGCCGTCGAGACCGACGCGGACGGCGCACCGTGCACCACGACGGTGATGCAGTGATCGCGCACGACCGGAGAGGTCTGGGTGTACCGCTTGGCCAGTTCCTCGATCTGTGGGGCGATGGACGGATCCGCGGTGACGTCGAGTGTCTTGTTGCCTTCGACGCACGTACCTGCTGCCTGCTGGCCCTGATCGTCGATCCGGTTGCTGAGGGCCTTCCACCCGAAGAAGCCTGCAACGATCAAGACGATCAGCACGACGACGAGAATCGGCCCCTTGCTGATACCTCTGGCGCCTGACCCGCCGCGATGTTCGCCCACGTACCTTGCCCTACCTTGGTCACTCGAAGAATGTCTGCTGAACGGACTGTGTCCTCGGCCAGTCTAGTGACGAATCTTCGGGGCCTACGCGAACAGCCTCGACACCGGTAGCGGTGCCGAGGCTGTTCGGGTTCAGCTTCGAGTTCGAAGAAGGTGAAATCAGGCGTTGGCAGCCTTGTACTCGCGGCGGCGGCGATGCAGGATCGGCTCCGTGTATCCGCTGGGCTGCTTCGCGCCTTCGAGGATGAGTTCCTTGGCAGCCTGGAACGCGATGTTGGAATCGAAATCAGGTGCCATGTTGCGGTACTCGGCGTCGCCCTCGTTCTGACGGTCGACAACCGGGGCCATGCGCTCGAGTGCACTGACAACGTCGCTCTCGCTGACGATGCCGTGACGCAGCCAGTTGGCGAGCAGCTGGCTCGAGATGCGCAGGGTGGCGCGGTCCTCCATGAGCGCGACATCGTGGATGTCGGGAACCTTGGAGCAGCCGACACCCGCGTCGATCCAGCGGACGACGTAGCCGAGGATGGACTGGCAGTTGTTGTCGAGCTCTTCCTTCTTCTCCGCGTCCGTCCAGTCGGTGCTGGGAGCGAGCGGGATGGTCAGGATGTCGTCGACGCTCGCACGCGGCTTGCCCTTCAGGCTGTCCTGAACAGCGAACACGTCGACGCGGTGGTAGTGCGTCGCGTGCAGCGTTGCGCCGGTCGGCGAAGGAACCCACGCGGTGTTGGCGCCGGCCTTGGGGTGGCCGATCTTCTGCTCGAGCATGTCTGCCATCAGCTCGGTCATGGCCCACATGCCCTTGCCGATCTGCGCCTTGCCCTGCAGTCCGCAGGCCAGTCCGGTGTCGACGTTCCAGTCCTCGTACGCACCGATCCACTTCTGCTTCTTCATCTCGGCCTTGCGCACCATCGCGCCGGCTTCCATGGAGGTGTGGATCTCGTCGCCGGTGCGGTCGAGGAAGCCGGTGTTGATGAACACGACGCGGTCGACGGCTTCCTTGATGCAGGCAGCGAGGTTGACTGTCGTGCGACGCTCCTCGTCCATGATGCCGACCTTGAGCGTGTTCTCGGGAAGCCCGAGGACCTGCTCGACGCGGCCGAACAGTTCGGTGGTGAAGGCAACTTCCTCGGGGCCGTGCTGCTTGGGCTTGACGATGTAGATCGAGCCGGTGCGGCTGTTGTCGAGCGGGCCGTTGGCGTCACTGATCGAGAGGCCGTGCACTGCACAGGTGCTGGTGATCAAAGCGTCGAGAATGCCCTCGGGGACCTCGTTGCCGTCGGCATCGAGGATCGCGGGATTGGTCATGAGGTGACCGACGTTGCGGACGAACAGGAGCGAACGACCGTGCAGGCTGAGTTCGCTGCCGTCGACGGCGGTGTACTTACGGTCGCCGTTGAGCGTACGAGTGAAGGAACTGGCGCCCTTCTTGATCTCCTCGGACAGATCACCGCGATTGAGGCCCAACCAGTTCCGGTAACCGACAACCTTGTCGTCGGCGTCGACAGCGGCGACCGAGTCCTCGAAGTCCATGATGGTGGTGACGGCCGATTCGAGAACGACGTCCTTGACACCGGCGGCGTCGGTGCTGCCGATCGGGGAGGACGCGTCGATCTGGATCTCGGCGTGCAATCCGTTGTTGAGCAGCAGGATGCTCGTCGGTGCGTCCTTCTCGCCGAGGTAGCCGACGAACTTCTCCGGCTGGGCGAGGGTGGTGACCGTACCGTCTGCCAACGTGATCTTCAGTTCACTGCCGTCGATCACGTACTTGGTCGAATCTGCATGCGACCCCGACGCGAGAGGTGCTGCCGCGTCGAGGAATTCACGCGCCCAGGCGATGACCTTGTCGCCTCGGACCTTGTTGTAGCCGGAACCCTTCTCGGCGCCGTTCTCCTCCGAGATGGCGTTGGTGCCGTACAGCGCGTCGTACAACGAACCCCAGCGGGCGTTGGACGCGTTGAGAGCGAAGCGCGCGTTGAGGATCGGCACGACCAACTGCGGGCCGGCCGTCGAGGTGATCTCAGTGTCGACGTTCGCGGTGGTGACCGAGAACTCGGCAGGCGTCGGCAAGAGGTAGCCGATCTCCTGCAGGAACGCCTTGTATGCGGCAGCGTCGACGGGAGCGCCGGCATGATCGCGATGCCACTGATCGATCTGAGCCTGGAGATCGTCACGCTTGGCAAGCAAATCGCGGTTCTTCGGTGCGAGCTCGGTGATGACCTTGTCGGCGCCGGCCCAGAACGTCTCGGCGTCTACACCGGTGCCGGGAAGAGCCTCCTCGACCACGAAGTCGTAGAGAACCTTGGCAACCTGAAGACTGCCGACCTGAACGCGCTCAGTCATGAATAGCCTCACTTTTCCGAAAGCGGAGCACCACATATGGATGCCATGAACCAACATCAATGTTACCTGGGAGTATTCCCACCGCTGTCCGCGCCCTGAGCTGCGATAATCGGGCGCGAAGAGCTGAAACGATCAAGTGAAATTCGTTCTGTCTAGAGTTTGCGCGCGGAAATCTCGAAACCGGCCTTGCGTAGACGCTCGACCAGGACGTCGCCGAGCGCTGTCGATGGAGTCAAAACGCCGGTGGCCGGGGGGAGATCCTGTTGGTCCTTCGCCAATGACAACGCAGATTCGCCGAGCATTACCGCCGTCGCGCTGTATCCCGGGTCGCCCTTCGCCTTCACTCGTGAGGTGTATCGAGCGCCGGTCGTGGTCATGGTGAACACATCGAGCGTGAAGTGCCCCTTCCTCTGGGTGCTCTCGCTCGGGCCCTCGCCGGGCGCAGGCAATACCTTGTCGAGAAGGAAACGCGTCGGAGGTAGAGCGAGTCCGGCGACCAGCGCGCCGAGGCCGACTGCGACACCGCCCGCGATTACCGGTGACACCACCGATGAGCCGACGCTCATCACCTCGCTGTACTTGAACTTCTTGCCGTACGCCCACTCTCGTAGCGCATTGCTGCGACGGACGACTCGTGTGTTGTACGACGCCATCACGAACGGTGCCTTCCAACCCTTCAACGAAGGATCGATCTTCTTGCCGTCGACCACGCTCACGTCGCTCTGTCGTCCGAGGTCAGGCTCGCGGTCACGATCGGGGCTCAATGAATACGGCGAGGCCGCGAGTTTCCTTAGGCGCGCATCGTCTTTCGACACGTCGATCTGATTGCGAAGCGAATCGATCGTGCCACCGCTCACTCCGCCGCGCAGCGCCGTGACCACCAGCGTTGTGTCGGTGAGCTCACCGGCGCCGTCGGCAGTGACCTTCTCGTGGAGGACGTGAACTCCGAGATCGGAAGGGATGGAATCGAATCCGCAGGAATGGACGATCTTTGCGCCGGTCGAGACCGCCAGCTCATGGTTGGCGTCGATGCTCTCGCGGTGGAACAGCACCTCACCGGTGAGGTCAACGTAATGAGTTCCGGCGGAGGCGCATTCGTGAACAAGGGTGTGACCGTACTTGGCGTACGGGCCGACCGTGGTGGCGACGACCCGAGTTCGCTGCGCGAGCGCTTTCAATGCGGTGGCGTCGTCGGCGTCGGCGATGATCAGGGGGAGATCGGCAGCGGCGGTACCCAGATCGGCGCGAGTGGCTGCCAACTTCTCGAGGGAGCGGCCACCGAGGCCGATCTTCGTGCCTTCGGGAGCGTGTTTGACGAGGTAGTCGGCGAGTAGCTTTCCGACGAAGCCGCTCGCTCCGTAGACGATGATGTCGAGTTCTCGGGCGGGCGAGGTTCCAGTCATGGAGCCAGCCTACAAACGCGCACTCGAAAGTGATGTGACCGAGGTCACTCGGCGGGGAGGGGTTCCTTGACGACGAGGATCGGAGCCTCCACTTCGAGCAGGAGACGCTGCAGCGGGCGTTCGAGGAGGAACTTGCCGATGGGGGACATCCGGCGTGTTCCGACGATCAGGAGCTCGACACCCGCGCCGTGGACCAGGTTCACGAGCGCGGTCACCGGATCGCCGTCGTGCTCGGTGGTGCGCAGATCCCACTTCGTCTCCGAGAATCCACCGGCGTCGAGCGCTGACTGAATCTCGCCGCGAAGAGCGGCCCGATCGTCCTCGGTGTCTCCGGTGTCGGCCGTGTCCCCGATGTTGACATCGTCCAGGACGTGCAGAACCAGCAGTTCCTCGCTTCGACCCACGGATTCCCGTGCGGCGGCCACGATTGCGGCGCGGCCTTCCGGGCTGTCCTTGTGTACGACGGCGATCGTCATGGTTCCTCCGAGTCGGTGAGCAGGTTCGCAGTCCATTATCGCCTGCAATGCTGTGCCCTACCTGAATTGAGCTACTCGACACGGGGGTTTGGCGGTGACGAGATCGCCACATCGGGGCGCCTAGGTGCTGCCTGTCACCACTGCGGGGTGCCGCCCATCACCACGGCGAGGGTTTGTAATCCTTGAGGAAGCAGCCGTGCAGGTCGACGCCCAACTCGCCCTGAACGATTGGGTCGTAGACGCGGGCTGCACCGTCGACAAGGTCGAGCGGCGCGTGGAAACCTTCGTCGGCCAACCGCATCTTGGTGAAGTGCGGGCGTTCGTCGGTGATCCAGCCGGTGTCGACGGCGGTCATGAGGATGCCGTCGTCGAGCATTTCCTTGGAGCTGGTGCGGGTCAGCATGTTCAGTGCTGCCTTGGCCATGTTGGTGTGCGGGTGGCCAGGGCCCTTGTACGCGCGGCTGAACTGGCCTTCCATGGCGGAGACATTCACGACGTACTTGCGTCGCGCAGCTGCCGCGGCCATCGACGGGCGCAGGCGTGAAACGAGGATGAAGGGCGCGACCGAGTTGCAGAGCTGGACTTCGAGAAGCTCGATCGGATCGACCTCCTCGACGGTCTGGACCCAACTGTTGGTGTGCGCGAGGTCCGGCAGCAGCCCGCCGGCGTCGATGGCGATGCCCTGCTCGATGCGATCGGGTGAAGCCGACTTGGCGACGAGTGCGAGCGAACTGACCGCGTCGGCGGACAGATTTCCGGAGGTGATGCTTGCGACGTCCGACAGCGATCCGGCCAGAGCCGCGGGGTGGGCGTCGCTCGTCTTGCCGAAGGTCAGGACATCAGGGAGTTCACCGGCGGGCAGTGCTCCGGACTCGGCGTCAACCAGAGCGCCGTAGGCACCGGGGGAGCGTCGGACGGTCTGCGCGGCGTTGTTGATGAGGATGTCGAGCGGACCCTGTGCGGCAACGGAATCCGCGAGTGCAACAACCTGGGCGGGGTCGCGGAGGTCGATGCCGACGATGCGCAGACGGTGAATCCAGTCGTTGCTGTCTTCCATCGCCTTGAATCGGCGGATCGCGTCGTTGGGGAATCGCGTCGTGATGGTCAGATGTGCGCCGTCACGCAGCAGGCGCAGCGCGATGTACATACCGATCTTCGCGCGGCCGCCGGTCAGAAGTGCGCGTCGGCCGGTCAGATCAGTGCTCGCATCACGTTTGCTGCGGCTGGTGGCAGCGCACTCGGGGCACAGTTGGTGGTAGAAGGCGTCGACTGCGGTGTAGCGCTGCTTGCAGATGTAGCACGGTCGCGCCTTGATGAGCGTGCCGGCGGAAGCGCCGGCGGTGTTCGACTTGATCGGAATGCCCGCGGTCTCGTCGTCGATGCGATCGGGTGAACCTGTGGCAGTCGCGGCGACTACTTGGCGGTCCGCTTCGTTGACGGCTGCGCGCGAGGCGAGGCGGCGCTTCTTCTTGAGTCGCTTGAACAGATGGCCGACAGCGCGCTGCATGGTGATCGAATCGGGATGCTCGTCGTCGAGTTCGGCGGCTTCGGAAAGGACCTTCAGGCAGATTTCGAGTTCTGCGGGGTCGAGTCCGGTGAGTTCGGCTCGAGCAGATTCTGAATCGGCTGTTTCCAGCGAATCTGCCTGCAGTGCATCCGACTTCTTGGTGTCTGTATCCACTTCGAACTTCTGTTCCATCTCGATCGCCGCTCGCGCGGACTGTTCCCTGGTGCGGGAACTTCGCCAATTACGAGAAAAGCTCCGGTTCGATGAACCGGAGCTTTTCCTGTCTGTCTCAACACAGAGTGTCCGAGGGGGGACTTGAACCCCCACGTCCGTTAATAGGACACTAGCACCTCAAGCTAGCGCGTCTGCCATTCCGCCACTCGGACTCGGCCCCGATTTCTCGGTGCTGGGAAAGAGTATCCGATGCCATCGCCAGGTCCCAAATCGCCCCACTGCTGTGCGCCTTTATTAATCGCCGGGGGTTAATAAAGGCGCACAGCAAAAAGACCCCAACCTGATCAGGCTGGGGTCTTTTTGCTGTATTCGAGTGTCCGAGGGGGGACTTGAACCCCCACGTCCGTTAATAGGACACTAGCACCTCAAGCTAGCGCGTCTGCCATTCCGCCACTCGGACTCGGCCCCGATTTCTCGGTGCTGGGAAAGAATATCCGATTAGGTGAGCTGCCCCAAATCGCCAGGTTGCGGGGCATTCCGGTCGCCCGCGTCGTTTGATTCGATGGTAGGAAAGTGGAATGACCACAACCCCGAATAATCCGAATCCGAGCAGAGCCGAAGCAGAAGTAGTCGAACTGGTCAGTTCTCTCATCCGCTTCGACACCTCGAACACGGGAGAACTCGAAACCACCAAGGGTGAGCGTGCGTGCGCGGAGTGGGTTGCCGCGCAGCTTCAAGAAGTCGGCTACGAGACGGAATACGTCGAGTCCGGTGCACCCGGACGCGGGAACGTCTTTGCCCGCTTGAAGGGAGCTGAGTCGGGTCGAGGCGCATTGATGCTTCACGGTCACCTCGACGTCGTTCCGGCCGAGCCCGCCGACTGGAGCGTCCATCCCTTTGCCGGCACCGTCCAGGACGGTTACGTCTGGGGGCGCGGAGCCGTGGATATGAAGGACATGGTCGGGATGATCTTGGCCCTCGCCAGGCAGTTCAAGGCGGAAGGCGTCGTACCGCCGCGTGATCTGGTGTTCGCCTTCGTGGCGGACGAGGAAGCGGGCGGCAAGTACGGATGCCAGTGGCTGGTCGAGCACCGCCCGGATCTGTTCGAGGGAGTGACCGAAGCCGTCGGTGAGGTGGGCGGTTTCTCGCTGACGGTTCCGCGGCCGGACGGAACCGACCGCAGGCTCTACCTCGTGGAGACTGCGGAAAAGGGCCTCGGTTGGATGCGTCTGACGGCCAAGGGACGCGCCGGGCACGGCTCCTTCCTCCACGACGACAACGCAGTCGCGACACTCGCCGGCGCGGTCTCGAGACTCGCTGCTCATCAGTTCCCGATCGTGATCTCGGATTCGGTTGCCGAGTTCCTCACCGCCGTCGGCGAAGAGACCGGATTGGACTTCGATCCAGGATCACCCGACATCGACGGGACTCTCGCGAAGTTGGGGACGATCGCCAACATCATCGGGGCGACCTTCCGTGACACGGCGAACCCGACGATGCTCAAGGCCGGATACAAGGCGAACGTCATTCCGCAGACTGCCGAGGCAGTCTTCGACTGCCGCGTGCTGCCGGGACGGCAGGCTGAATTCGAGCGCACGGTGGACCAGCTGATCGGCCCCGACGTGACCCGCGAGTGGATCACCAAGCTCGATTCGTACGAAACAACATTCGACGGCCACCTCGTAGACGCCATGAACGAGGCGATCCTCGCCCATGATCCGGAGGCTCGCACAGTTCCGTACATGCTCTCCGGCGGAACCGACGCGAAGGCATTCGCGAAACTGGGCATTCGCTGCTTCGGCTTCGCGCCGTTGCAGTTGCCGCCCGAGCTCGATTTCAGTGCGCTGTTCCACGGCGTCGACGAGCGAGTTCCGGTGGACGCACTACTGTTCGGGACACGTGTTCTGGAACATTTCCTGCTCAATTCCTGACGAGCACGTAGATAGATCCGTGAGCTCGACGCACATCGAGCTCTCTTGTCACAGAAAGGATTCGCATGGCGCACGATCCGTACGAACCATTGCCGAAGTTGCCGAGTTTCGAGCTGACCAGTGACGACATCACTGCGGGCCAGCCGCTGAAGCTTGCTCAGGCCAGTGGAGCCTTCGGAGTTCCCGGTGGCGAAGACATCTCACCGCAGCTCTCGTGGTCCGGCTTTCCGGCCGAGACGAAGAGCTTCGTGGTGACGGTGTTCGATCCGGACGCACCGACGGCGTCAGGATTCTGGCACTGGGCCGTGGCGAACATCCCCGCTTCCGTCACCCAACTCCCGGCCGGTGCCGGCGCGGCGGACAGCGATGTCCTGCCCGCCGGAACCGTCACCCTCCGCCACGACGGTGGCGGGTTCGGTTTCATCGGCGCAGGCCCGCCTCCCGGGCACGGTCCGCATCGCTACATCGTGGCGGTGCATGCCCTCGACGTGGAGACGCTCGACGGAGTCACCCCTGACTCGTCGCCGGCGTTCCTCGGTTTCAACGTGTTCCATCACGCGATTGCGCGTGCAACCCTGACCGGGACGTTCGAGGTCGAATAGTCACTTTGCTGTGCGCCTTTATTAACCGCGGGCGGTTAATAAAGGCGCACAGCAGTTTCTAGCGAGGGTTCTCAGCTCCCACAGCCTGGGCGATCGACGAGAAGCCGGCTGCGCGGACGCGCTTGGCTATGCCCTTGTGGATGCTGCGAGCCCAGAACGGTCCGCCGTAGATGAAGCCGGTGTACCCCTGCACCAGCGTCGCGCCGGCGAGGATGCGTTCCCACGCCTGGTCGGCTGTCTCGATACCGCCGACCGAGATGATGGTCAGCTTGTCGCCGACTCGGGCGTACAGGCGCCGGAGCACCTCGAGCGAGCGGTCGGCCACCGGTGCACCCGACAGCCCGCCAGCGCCGAGTGCAGCTACCTCGGCATCCGGGGTCTTCAAACCGTCGCGGCGGATCGTGGTGTTGGTCGCGACGATTCCGGCAAGCCCGAGTTCGACTGCCAGATCGGCGACAGCGTCGACGTCCTCGTCCGAGAGATCGGGCGCGATCTTCACCAGTACCGGCACGCTGACGGTTTCGAGCACGGCCTGCAGGATCGGGCGCAGAGATTCGACGGCCTGCAGATCACGGAGTCCGGGTGTGTTCGGCGAGCTGACATTCACGACCATGAAGTCGGCCAGCGGACCCAGAAGCTGGGCGCTGGCCGTGTAGTCGGCAGCGGCGTCGGCAGCTTCGACGATCTTGGTCTTGCCGATGTTGGCACCGATCGGCACCGTGACGCGGCGCTGTCGCAGGAAATTCGCCGCGTGACCAGCGCCGTGGTTGTTGAAGCCCATTCGGTTGATCAGAGCGCGGTCGGCCGGAAGTCGGAAGAGACGTGGCGCGGGATTACCGGGCTGAGCTTGGGCTGTCACTGTTCCGACCTCGGCGAAACCGAAGCCCAACGGGCCCCAGGCGTCGACTCCGGTGGCGTCCTTGTCGAATCCTGCGGCCAGGCCGAGAGGTGCCGGGAACGTCAGACCGAAAGCCTGACTGCGCAGAACCGGGTCTTCGACGACAAGGACTCTTGCGACCAGCCAGCGAAGGGGAGCGAACCGTGTCACCAGTTTCATCGCGGTGAAGGCAATGTGGTGGATGCGTTCCGGTGGGACCCGGAACATCAGGCTCAGCAGCAGTTGGTACACGATTCTCCAGCTCTTCGATGGTGTGATTTTGTCAGCGGTTTCGATAGCGGCGGGTTCTGGTCGTCTGTTGAACGATCAGTGCTGAATGCCGTCCGGATCGGTCACGTGCAGCGGCGTCTTCTTTCGCTTGAGGAGCACGCGACGACTGCCGTCGGGGTAGAGACGGACTCGGGAGAGTTCCCACCCGCCGAACTCGGCGGAGATCGCCAGGCGCATCGACGCCGTGACCCGCGAAACGTTCGGCGGTAGCCGGAGCGGCACATAGTCGAACTTGTCGTCCGACGTCTCCCACTGCGCGGGGATCCCGCGCGTACGCTTTTCCATCAGTTCTCCCGTGACGGGATGACCTGCAGCCCGTCACCGGTTGCCGATCCGACGATCAGATTGCCGTTGGAAGAGTCTACGGCCAACGAATTCGGCTGTCGCACCGTCTTGAACCGTCCGGTCTCCACGGGGATGCCGGACGACAGATCGAAGCCGACCACTTCGTTGGTCGCGGTCAGTGTCACCCACACCCGATCCGCGGTCTCGTCGTAGGCGACGGCGTATGGCGACTCGCCGACGGGGTAGCGCTGGTGCATCAGGAGCGGATCGGCCGTGAAGACGAGCAGTTCGTTGCCGGTGGTGTCGGTGACAAGGATGCGTCCGAAGCGATCGGTGGCCAGATGAGTTGCGCCCTCACCGGCGCGAAGAGCGACGCCGAGTTTGCCGTCTTCGAGATTGATCGCCGTCAGCGAGGTCTGACGGTGATCGAGGGCGCTCAGGTTGTCGCCGGTCACCGCAAGTTCGTCGACGGATGCAAACCCCGAAACCGTCTGTGACTGATCGGTCTTCGGGTCGACGATGTGAACTGAACCATTGTCCGTGCCGATCGCGATGCGGCCGTCGGTCAGCTCGACCGCGGAGTTCGCCTGGCCGTCGACCGGTATGGACGTCTGTTCACCCGATGTCAGATTCAGCTTCACTACCTGGCGATCCATCGCCAGCAGAGCGCTACCGTCGGAGCCGATCGAAACGTCGCGTACGTCTGAATCCAGAGCTATCGGACGACCTGCGGAGGCGGGGTCGGCGCCGGCCAAACTGTCCGAAGGAACGACCAGCACCGATCGTGGGTCGTTGGCAACCAGAACAGCGCTGCGCGTGATCGGGTCGAATGTGATGGAATCGATCAGACCTGAATACGGGTGAACCACGCCGTCCGGGGTGCTGGTGGTGGCCGGTGAGACCGCTGCAGTAGCGGGATCGATCGTGATGAGGTCGTCTCCGCCATCTCCGGAAGAACATCCTGTGACCAGCAGAACCGCCGCCCCCATTGCTGCTGCAGTGGTGCGGATCCCTAGGCGAGCCATGTGTAGTTCCTCTTTTTCTTGTCATCTGTTCTTCACGCAGTGCGACTGTCATCGATCATCCCTGATCGCAGTCGGGCGCCGTTCATCGCGTCGAGGAACTACCGACCATTCCGCTCACACCCTTGACGCGATACCGTACGAACAGCGGTTGCGGTTGACGCTGCAATCACCGAGGAGATCATTGTGATTCCCACAGAACCCACCGATTCCGGCGCACAGCCGCCCGAACCGGCGCGGCCGGGCTTCGAGATCGAGGACCTCACCGTCGGCGCTCATGCACACGGTTTCGGCAGGTCCGACGGTCGAACTTTCGCGTTCCGCGTACGCAAGAGCGTGCTGTTCGTCGAGGTTTACGGCGAATACTGCGAGCACAGTGTGCCGACCCCTTCGGACGTTGTCGCCACGGCGGAGCGATCGGTCACCGACATCGATCTGACCGACGAGCGAAGCATCGCCGGTGTGGTGCGCGACGCAGTTCTCTCGACCGAGACTGATTGGTCACATCCGGACGTCGGTGACGGCGTTCGTCAGGGCGAGGGTCGCAGCCTGCCGACGGTGAGAGCAGTCCTGAACAGGCTGGGATCGATCATCGATTCTGTTCGGTGAATTCTCGGCGCGGGATAACCAGCGTTGCTCCGGTTGTCGGATGCGGGAACACCTCGACCGGATAACCATAGACGCGGGTCAGAAGCCCTTCGTGTAGCACCGATTCCGGGGGACCGTCGGCGGCGATGCGTCCATTCTCGAGTACGACGATTCGGTCGGCATACGCCGCTGCCAACGCGAGATCGTGCAAAACGACGACGACGGCATCGCCGTCCGCAGCGCGAGCGCGCGCCACGGACATCACCGCTTCCTGGTGTCCGAGATCGAGTGCTGCAGTCGGCTCGTCCAGCAGGATGGTCGACGTTTCCTGTGCCAGTACCCGGGCAAGAGCGACCCGCGCCTGCTCGCCACCGGACAGCACGGCGAACGGCCGATTGGCGAACCCCTCGACATCGCAGGTCTTCATCGCCGCGGTGATAGCAGCGCCGTCGCGGTCTTCTCGGCGCGTTCCGGCCCATGGCGCACGTCCCATGCGAACGACCTGGCGAGCGCTGAACGAAAATCCGATCGTGTGTTTCTGGGGGAGAACCGCGCGTCGGCGCGCCATGTCGATCGGCGCCCACTGAGTGAGGTCGGTGCCTTCGACGTCCACCCGCCCAGCGATGACGGGCTGATCACCGGCCAACGCCGCAAGAAGAGTCGACTTACCGGCGCCGTTCGGTCCGACGAGGACGACGAGCTCGCCTGCCCGGACTTCGATGGATACGCCTTCGAGAATGTGTCGACCACCGCGTTCGACGGTGATGTCGCGCGCTTCGAGGGTGACATCACCGACGCCAGGGCTTTCCGGTTCGGGGGTGACGCGGCCGAACAGTTCGCGCCAGTTTCTTACGAGGCTGCTCATGCCCACCCGCCCTGTTGCGCGCGTGTTCGTCGGAGAAGCCAGAAGAAGAAGGGGCCGCCAACCAGAGCGGTCAGCATTCCGAGGGGCAGGTCTGCGTTGTCGATCAGCGACCGCGAGCCGAGATCTGCGACAAGCAGAACCAGTGCGCCGGCAAGGGCGCTCGCCGGAATCAGCGCGCGGTGGCCGGGGCCGACAAGAATGCGCATCAGGTGCGGAACGATCAGTCCGACGAAGAGGATGATGCCGGTGAAGGCAACACTCGCCGAGACCAGGAGAGCGACGATCAGAACCGCGAACTGGCGCAGCCGTTCGACGTTGACACCCAGGTGACGAGCTGCATGTTCACCGAGTGCGAGAAGGTCCAGACGCGGAGCGATCATGACCGTCGCGGCAATTCCGACAACGGTCATCGGCGCCACGATCATGACGGCATTCCACGACGCTCCGTTGAGTGAGCCGAGTTGCCAGAACACGATCTGATCGCGAGCGGACGGGCTGGCGACGAAGGTGAAGAACGCGATGAGTCCGCCGGCGAACGCATTGATCGCGACGCCGGTCAGCACCAATGTCACTACTTCGGTTCGGCCTTCGTGGCGCGCAAGCAGGTAGACCGCCGCGGTGGTGAACAGCCCGGCGACGAACGCTGCCGCAGCAACGGCCCAGCCGGCCACGAACGTGCCGCCGACGACGATGACAGCGCTCGCGCCAACTGCAGCGCCCGCGGACACTCCGATCACCCCGGGCTCCGCGAGTGGATTGGAGAACACACCCTGCAGGAGCGCACCGGAACATCCCAGCGCCGCGCCGACACAGATGGCGAGCACGACGCGGGGGAAGCGAACCTCCCACAAAGTCACTTCACCGCTGGGATGGGCGGGCATCGGACCGAGATCGATCCCGATGCGGTGCAGGATGCTGCCCAAAACCTCGAGAGGCGATGTCGGAACTTGACCGATGCACGCCGACAGCACTGCGACGATCACCAGGGCGAGAGTCAAGCTGACCAGAACCGCACTCACCCGCGACCGCGACGCGGGGCCAGACGCCGACTTGTCGGCGCCCCCGACATCGTGTGAATCCTCGGCTGCGGACACAGACTTACCTGCTTCGGAACTACCTGTTTCTGTACTCACGAATCAGCACTCACAAATCTTTGCTCACGATCCACCGGGCTCGTAGATCGCTTCGGCGAGTGCCGCCATGACGCGTCCGGTGTTCGGCCCGAAGCTGAGCAGGACACCGTCCTCCATGTCGACTACTCGTTTGTTCTTTCCGGCCGGCGTCTGAGCGATGCCAGGGACCTTTTCGAGGCCGTCGATTCCGCCGATCGATGCCAATCCGTCCGTCATCATCAGCAGGGCGTCAGGCGCTGCGGCGATGAGCGCTTCGCTGGTGATGGGTACGAACTGTTGTGTGATGCCCGAGGCGGTACCCGCATCTGTGGCGCCGAGGGCCTCGATCAAGGAATCGGCACCCGAACCTTCACCGCCGATCATGGTGATGGCCGATCCGCGCATGTAGAGGAACGCGATCTTCAGTGGATCGCCGTCGTTGGGAACCAGATCGCGCGCAGCAGCGATCTCCGATTCGGTTCGATCGATCAGCGCTGCGCCCTGGGCCGGAACGCCGAGCGCGTCGGCGACTGCTTGGATCTGCCCCGGCACACCGTCGAGGGTTCGGGTCGGGTCGAAGAACACCACGGGAACACCGGCGGCGCGCAACTGATCCTGGACGCTCTTGGGCCCGATGCTCGTGTCAGTGAGAACCACGGTGGGATTCAAATCGAGGATGGCTTCGGTATTGAGCGATTGGCCGCCGACCGTGACAACCGGTACGTCCGCGACCGCGGGGAACTTGGCGGCGGTGTCGCGGCCGACAAGGTTGTCACCGAGGCCGAGCGCCACCGTTGTCGTTGCGAGCGTCCCGTAGCGGTCGGCCGCAACGATCCGGCTGTTGTCGGTGATGGTCACGTCGACGCCGTCGAAGCTCTTCACCGTCACGGGCAGCGTTGCGGTCGGGTTGTCGGACACGGGAACCGGGCTGGAATCTTCGAGTACTGCGGTCCGGGCACCCTGAGATGTCGTGGAGTTGTCGCTGGATCCGCAAGCCACCAGACCGAAACCGGCTGCTGCGACCAGTGCCGCCGCGGCCAAGCGCTTCATCATTTGACGAGGTAGCTCTCGATGTCGCCTTCGAGGTCGGCGAACAGGTCACCGTTGAGGCGGTACGCCAGATTCACCTCGTCGATGAAACGCTGCTGTTCTTCGGCCGGAATCTGCAGCGCATCCAGATTCGAGCGGTAGTCGTCCTTGAAAGGCTTCGGCTTGGGGATGCCTTCGAAGATGTAGAAGCGAAGTCCGTCGGTCTCGAATCCGTAGGCGCGCTCGAGCATCCGGCGGATGATCTGTCCGCCCGAGAGGTCACCCATGTATCGCAGGTAGTGATGTGCGACGAAGCCGGCGGGCCAGTCGAACGCCACTTCCTTCAGGCGGGCGATGTAACGCTCGGTTGCCGGCAAGGCCACGAGTTCGTCGCGCCAGTTCGGTCCGCCGAGGAACTCGAGATCGGCTTCGAGCGAAGCCACCCGCAACAGATCCTCGGACAGGAACGGAGCGACCAACTCGTTGTCGGCGTGTGTGCGGCCGGCCTCTTCGAGGCTCGTGTAGACGAGGTACGTCTGTCCCAGAAGAGCGGCGTAGCCAGCCGTGGTCAGCTCACCGCCGAGAAGCGCGCCTACGAATCGGGACTGCTCCGTCTCGCGGTGTGCTGCGTCCGTCTCGGTCTTGATTCGTTCGGAGAAGGCGGGGCCTGCGTCTGCGGAAAGGCTGTCTACGTCGAGCGTGGTCATTGATTCTCCTGAGGCTGTAGTCAAGCGTTGCCTACTAGGTTAGCCTGCCCTCGCCAACACGATACCTTCGGTATTTCGATCAGCGGGACAGATCAAGCGCTCACATCGTCGAGAGCCGCGGCAATCGCTTTCGGAAGTTCCAATTCTTCGGTTGCCAGTACTCCTGTCAACTGGGCGAGATCCCGCGTGCCGACGACGGCGCTGGCCACCCCGGCGCGATCGCGCGCCCAGGCCAGTGCCACCGCCAGTGGGGAAGTACCCAGACCGTCGGCGGCGGTAACGACGGCGTCGACCACCCGGATCGAGGAATCGGTCAGATAACTCTGCACATCCTGCGAATGTGCTTCGTCGGCGCCGCGGGAATCGACGGGAATGCCGTCGCGGTACTTGCCGGTCAGAACACCGCCCGCCAGGGGTACTGCGGCGAACACTCCGACGCCGTGGTGGGCCGCCGCTGCGAACAATTCTTCCTCGACGCCGCGCGCGAGCAACGAGTACTCGGCCTGCGTCGCGGCGAGTGTTGTTGCGCCACCGGCTCCGACGGCCGTCGCGAGCTGCCAGCCGAGGTAGCCGCGCACGCCCACATACCGCACCTTGCCGCTCGAGACCGCGTAGTCGAGGGTTGCTGCAACCTCGTCGACGGGCGTGAGCGGATCCCAGGTTGCGACCTGCCACATGTCGAGGAAGTCGGTTCCGAGTTCACGAAGAGTCGCGTCGAGCTGGCGGAGCAATCCGCGCCGCGAGCAGTCGACGCGGTCGGTGCCGATCGGAGTGGGATCGATGCCGGCGCTCGAGCTGATGATGAGTTCGTCACGTGGAACGACGTCGTCGAGCAACTCGGCGAGGATCCGTTGCGCCGCACCGGCGCCGTATGCGGGCGAGGTGTCGACCAAGGTTCCGCCGGCCTCGGCGAATGCGAGCAGCTGCGCCGCAGCCTCGTCGCCGTCCGTGTCGCGTCCCCATGTCAGTGTGCCGAGCCCAAGTCGCGAGACCCGAAGTCCGCTCGTTCCGACAGATCTGTGCTTCATAACCGCCTGCATCTCGCGCCCGACTCGTGTGCGCAAGTGCGGCACCCGAGAGATCTCACCACGTGCAGACTAGTAGGCGCTCGCCTCGAGTCGGGGTATTCGGACACGGACGTGCCGGGCGCGGCGCGGCGCCGTGGGCCCCGGTAGCGTGGCGCCGGTGAAACGTGAACCCGACACACGAAACCTGTGTGCAGTAACCCCATTCGAATCAGCCGGGATCGGTGAGTGATGGGCGAAGCGATGACCTGGCTCCAGGCCGTGATCCTGGGCCTCGTGCAGGGATTGACCGAGTTCCTGCCCATCTCGTCTTCCGGACATTTGCGAATCGTGTCGGAGATATTCTTCGGCAGTGACGCCGGTGCGTCGTTCACCGCGGTGACGCAGCTCGGCACCGAACTGGCTGTGTTGATCTACTTCGCGCGCGACATCGTGAGGATCATCACTGCCTGGTTCCGGGGTGTGTTCAATGCCGAGCACCGGGGCGATCTCGATTACCGGATGGGCTGGTACGTCATCATCGGTACCATTCCGGTCGGCATCCTCGGGTTTCTGTTCAAAGACCAGATCCGTACCGGCGCACGCAATCTGTGGCTGATTGCCACGATGTTGATCGTGTTCGCGCTCGTCATCGCCGCTGCCGAGTACTACGGACGCAAGACGCGCCCGATCGAATCGCTCACAGCGCGCGACGGCATCATCATGGGTTCGGCTCAGGCGCTAGCGCTCATCCCGGGTGTCTCACGTTCGGGTGGCACGATCAGTGCCGGTCTTTTCCTCGGACTCACCCGCGAGGCCGCGGCCCGTTACTCGTTCCTGCTGGCGATCCCGGCGGTTCTCGCCTCCGGTTTGTTCAGCCTCCCGGATGCCTTCGAGCCGGCCGGTGAGGGTCTGAACGCGAGCGGTCCGCAGTTGCTGGTGGCAACCGTCATCGCTTTCGCGGTCGGTTACGCAGCGATCGCCTGGCTGCTTCGATTTGTTGTCGATCACTCCATGTACTGGTTCGTCGGATACAGAATCGCTCTCGGCGTAGTCGTCCTTGCGCTGCTGGCCACAGGGGTCGTGTCCGCGACATAGAGCCCGTTTCGACGTCGACCACCCGTCCGTGCGGCCACCGCCCCATTAGGGTTGTGGAATGACAGTTGTCCTACTGCGGCACGGGCGGTCGACGTCCAACACTGCCCATACCCTGGCCGGTCGAACGCCGGGTGTGGAACTCGACGACCACGGCCGGAAACAGGCCGAAGGCGTCGTCGATCGGCTGGTCGGTCTGGACATCGCGGAGATCGTCCGCTCGCCGCTGTTGCGGTGCGAGCAGACGGTCGGCCCCATTGCCGTCGACCGTGATCTGACGCCGGTGGTCGAGGATCGCCTCATCGAGGTCGATTACGGCGACTGGACGGGTCGCCCGCTCAAGGAGCTGTTGGAAGAACCGCTCTGGAAAGTGGTGCAGCGCCACGCTTCCGGCGCAGTCTTTCCCGGCGGTGAAGGGCTGGCCCAGGTACAGGCGCGAGCCGTTGCCGCGGTCAGAGAGCACGATGCACGGCTGGCCGAAGAGCACGGCAAGGACGTCGTCTGGATCGCCTGCACACACGGTGACGTCATCAAATCGGTTCTCGCCGACGCGTTTGCGATGCACCTCGATTCGTTCCAGCGGATCGTCGCCGAGCCGGCCTCGGTCAGCGTGATTCGCTACACGGCCACACTGCCGTTCGTTCTTCGAGTCAACGACACCGGAGACGTTCTCGCAGCGATCAGTGCAGCGAAGGCCGCGACCAACGGTTCGGCTCCCGCGCAGGAGTCCGTCCCCGGTGGAGAGGTCGGTGCGTGAGCTGTGACGGATAATGGGTATTCAGTGATGTTCTGCTCGAACTCGAGGAGGTGCAATGTCGCGCGCGATTCACGTATTTCGCACTCCTGACCGATTTGTCGCAGGAACGGTGGGCGAGCCCGGTGACAGGTCTTTCTATCTCCAAGCCGTGCACGATTCACGGGTGGTGAGTGTGCTGCTCGAGAAGCAGCAGGTTCAGGTCCTCGCCGATCGCATGGGCCTTCTCCTCGAAGAGGTACATCGACGCTTCGGAACCGAGGTTCCGCCGCAGGCCGACGATGTCTCCGATCTCAGCCCGCTGGTCACACCGCTCGACGCGGAGTTCCGGGTCGGCACGATGGGGCTCGGTTGGGATGCCGATGCCGGCGCGGTCGTCGTGGAGTTGCTTGCCGTCAGCGAGACGGAGTTCGACGAATCGGTTGTCCTCGACGACGCCGACGACGGTCCGGACGCGGTCCGTGTGTTCCTGACCCCGGAGCAAGCGCGCGAATTCTCGCTGCGGTCCGAACGCGTCATCGCGGCGGGACGCGCGCCATGCCCTCTGTGTGGTGAGCCGCTGGCGCCCGAGGGGCACGTGTGCATCCGAACCAACGGATACCGGCGCGGCGAGTCCTTCGGTTTTGCGATCGACGACGCAGACGACGACGAGGTCTGACGTCGTGTCCGAACCTGGAGTGCCGGACGTTCTGCTCGAGGGTGATCTGACCCTGATCGGCCAGATCACCACGGCAAGCAACGCCACGCTGGTGTGCGAGTCGACTCTGGGGGAGCAGTCCACCCGTGTGGTCTACAAACCGGTGCGGGGTGAACGCCCACTGTGGGATTTCCCGGACGGCACACTGGCCGGGCGTGAGGTTGCGTCGTACCGCGTGTCCGAGGCGCTGGGCTGGGGAGTGATTCCGCGAACAGTGTTGCGGGACGGCCCTTTCGGACCAGGCATGGTGCAGCGCTGGATTGACACCGTCGATCGCCGCGCGGATGGATCTGGCGGACTCGAGATGGTCGACCTGTGCAGTCCCGGCAATGTTCCGCCAGGGTGGTTCGAGGTCCTGCAGGCCTTCGACTCGGAGGGCGAACCAGTCTCTCTGATCCATGCGGACGATCCACGGCTGCAGCGAATGGCCGTTCTGGACGTCCTCATCAACAACGCCGACCGCAAAGGTGGTCACGCCCTCGAAGGCGTCGACGGGTCGGTGTACGGCGTTGACCACGGAATCTGTCTTCATTCGGAGAACAAGCTGCGGACCGTGTTGTGGGGGTGGGCCGGGCAGCCCGTACCCGGTGCTTTGATCGCCGACGTCGCCGAATTCGCGACAACTCTCGATGGAGATCTCCGGGACGAGTTGTCCGAACTGATCACCGAAGAGGAAATCGTGGCCTTGGCGGTCCGGGCGATGCAGTTCGCCGAGTCCGCGGTAATGCCCGAACCGAACGGCCATCGAACGATTCCCTGGCCGGCTTTCTAGTCTCGAGACGTTTCCTGCTGTTCGCGAGTTGCCGTCTTCAATCCGGGTGAGCGAACCAATCGCAGTAGTTGTTCGCGCAGCGCGGCGACGTCCCCGACGCCGACGGTCAACGCCGCATCTTCCTTCTCGAGCGTCAGTAGTCGCTCGTACGTCAGTCTTCCGGCGTCGGTTATCGCGATCACGCGCCGACGCTCGTCCCGCGGATCGGTGTCACGCGTGACGTAACCCGCTCGTTCGAGACGGTCGATCGTGCGGCTCATCGTCTGATCGGTGACGCGGGCGTTCTTCGCGATGTCGCGTTGAGACGCCGCCCCACCGGCGATCGAGTGGAGCACGATCAGGCCCGCGTGCGTCATGTCCTGAGACCGCAGAACCTTCTCCCACGAGTGCTCTACCAGCCGCGCAGCGGTGGACAACAGCCGGCCGGTTGGCCAGTCGTCCAGGCCGTCGCTGCTCATGTTTTTGCCTTCCGTTTGCAATTACTCAGCATGCTGAACAAAATAGTCGGCAAGTCCTCTCTGCTGCCGATCCCTGGAGACCCAGTGAGCACACCAGTACAAAATCGTCCTGTTCGTCGCCTTCGATGGATTGTGCCAGCTCTCCTCGTCATCGGCTGGCTGGCAATCGGAGGATTCGGCGGCCCGTTCGCCGGAAAGCTCAGCACGGTGCAGCAGAACGACAACACGTCGTTCCTGCCGGCGTCGGCCGAAGCCACCGAAGTGGCAAAGCTTCAAGAGAGCTTCACGGACACCCGCTTCGTGCCGGCCATCGTCGTGGCGGAACGACCAGGTGGCCTCGAGCCCACCGACTCCACCTTCCTGTCCCAGACCGTCGATTCGTTTGTCGGTACCGAGGGATTCGGTGACGCGTCATCGCCGCCGATCCCGTCGGCCGACGGCCAGGCGTTGCAGATGTTCCTGCCGGTCGACAGCACCCTCGAGGTCAAGGACAGCGTGAAAGCGCTGCGCGCGGCGCTGGAGTCGAGCCCTGACGGACTGACAGTCAAGGTCACCGGCCCCGCTGGGCAGGTTGCGGATCTGTCGGCAGCATTCGCCGGTATCGACGGACTGCTGTTGTTGGTAGCCGGATCCGTCGTGATCCTGATCCTGATCATCGTCTACCGGAGTCCGATCCTGCCGTTCGTGGTGATCTTTTCGGCGATCTTCGCACTCGGATTGTCGAGCTTGCTCGTGTATCTGCTCGCCGACGCGGACGTCATCGCACTGAACGGTCAGAGCCAGGGCATCCTGTTCATCCTCGTGTTCGGTGCCGCCACCGACTACGCGCTGCTTCTGGTCTCTCGCTACCGGGAAGAATTGCGGATCGAGAAGGACAAGTACGCAGCAATGCGGACTGCGTGGCGCGCGACGCTCGAACCCGTCGCGGCGTCTGCCGGAACGGTCATCGCGGGCGTTCTGTGCCTGTTGCTCTCCGACCTGAACTCGAACCGCGGACTCGGTCCGGTGGCCGCCATCGGTATCGCCGCGTCCTTCCTCGCATCGATGACGTTCCTACCCGCTGTCCTCGTTCTGTTCGGGCGGACTGCGTACTGGCCGACCAAGCCGAAGTTCGACGCCGACCGCGAGCACCACGACGAGGCGAACGATCACCGGTTCTGGGCCGGGCTCGCTGCTCGAATCGGACGGCACCCGCGCCGCTTCTGGGTGGCGTCGACGCTGGTGCTTGTGATCTTCGCGCTGATGATGCCGCAGTTCAAAGCCAGCGGTGTCTCTTCGTCCGACATCTTCTTGCTCGACGTCGATTCGGTTGCAGGCCAGGAGATTCTCGGCGAGCACTTCGACGCGGGTTCGGGTTCCCCGGCCGTGGTCATCGCGAATGCGGATCAGGTGGACGCCGTCGCGGCAGCCAGTCGCGTGGAGGGCGTCAGCGACGTAAGCGTCGTACAGAACGGGGGAGTCCCTCTGGTTGTCGACGGACGAGTCTCACTGCAGGCGACGTTGACTGACGCTGCCGACTCACTCGAGGCCGAAGACACCATCGTGCGACTACGTGATGCAGTTCACTCCGTGGACGGCGCCGACGCGTTGGTCGGTGGCGTCACTGCGACCGACCTCGACACGAAGACCACCTCGACACGGGACCGGACACTCATCATTCCCGTGGTGATCATCGTGGTGTTCGTGATTCTCTCCCTGTTGCTGCGTTCGCTTCTCGCACCGCTGCTTCTCATGGGCACCGTTGTGCTCTCGTTTGCTGCGACACTGGGCATTTCGTCGCTGGTGTTCGACCACGTCTTCGGGTTCCCCGGCGCGGATCCGGTGGTCCCGCTGTTTGCGTTCGTGTTCCTGGTGGCTCTGGGAATCGACTACAACATCTTCCTCATGACGAGGGTGCGTGAGGAAGCGCTGAAGATCGGCACTCGGGCGGGTGCGCTGCGGGGACTCACCGTGACCGGCGGGGTGATCACGTCTGCCGGAGTTGTTCTGGCAGCAACCTTCTCGGCGTTGGCGGTGATCCCGCTGTTGTTCCTCGCGCAGATCGCGTTCATCGTGGCGTTCGGTGTCCTGCTCGACGCTCTGATCGTCCGATCCTTGCTGGTCCCGGCCCTGACCTACGACATCGGTCAGAAGATCTGGTGGCCGAGCAAGCTCGCGTCGACGCCCGAACCGGAGCAGGATCAGCCAGCACCTTCCCAGCCTCAGAGCAGTCTCCACTAGGCTCGGCAGCATGCAGTCTTGGTCCGATACCGCACTCCCGTCCGTTCCCGGTCAGGGGCCGCCGTTGCGGCTGTACGACACAGCCGACCGTCAGGTTCGCCCCGTCACCCCGGGCAAGAAAGCGACGATGTACGTCTGCGGCATCACCCCGTACGACGCCACCCACCTCGGTCACGCCGCCACCTACCTCACGTTCGACCTCGTGAACCGCATCTGGCGCGACGCCGGACACGACGTCCATTACGTCCAGAACGTGACCGACGTGGACGACCCGCTGTTCGAGCGGGCCAATCGCGACGGCGAGGACTGGATCGTCCTCGGCATGCGTGAGACCGCGCTCTTCCGGGAGGACATGGAAGCGCTGCGCGTGCTTCCGCCGAAGGACTACATCGGGGCCGTCGAATCGGTGAACGAAGTAGTCGAGTTGGTGGAGAAATTCGTAGCGTCCGGCGCCGCGTACATCGTCGACGACGCGGAGTTCCCCGACGTCTACTTCCGCGCCGACGCGACCGAGCAGTTCGGCTACGAGTCGGGCTACGACCGCGCGACGATGGAGAAGTTCTTTGCCGAACGCGGCGGAGATCCCGATCGCGTCGGAAAGCGCAATCCGCTCGACGCTCTTGTCTGGCGGGCGGAGCGTCCGGGCGAGCCTTCGTGGCCCTCACCCTTCGGACCGGGGCGCCCCGGTTGGCACATCGAGTGCGCGGCCATTGCTCTCAACCGCATCGGCTCCGGCTTCGACGTCCAGGGCGGTGGCAGCGACCTGATCTTCCCGCACCACGAGTTCTCGGCAGCACATGCCGAATCGGCAACGGGGGATCGCCGTTTCGCGCGGCACTACGTGCACACCGGCATGATCGGCCTCGACGGCGAGAAGATGTCGAAGAGTCGCGGAAACCTCGTCTTCGTCTCGAAACTGCGCGGTGAAGGGGTCGATCCCGCAGCAATTCGTCTCGGATTGCTTTCCGGCCACTACCGCCAGGATCGCGCGTGGACCGATCAGGTCCTCGAGGATGCTCAGTCGCGTCTGAAGGTATGGCGCGAGGCAGCGGCTCTCGATTCCGCGCCGTCAGCCACCGACACTGTTGCGCGGTTGCGTCAGCATTTGGCCGACGATCTCGACACCCCGAAGGCGCTCGACGCGCTCGACGGTTGGGCACGCCGCGCCATCGAGGGCGGCGGATCCGACACGCAGGCACCCGGCGAGTTCGCCGATGCCGTCGACGCCCTGCTGGGTATTTCGCTTCGCTGAATCCCTGCTGTGCGCCTTTATTAACCGCGGGCGGTTAATAAAGGCGCACAGCAGTTTCTAGGCGTAGTCCAACGCACCTTCGGCTGGTGTCGGCACCCGGCGCCGTAGCGGCGAGCCCAATGCCCGCGCCAGATCCGTTCCGTCGTGCTCGGCGAGTAGCTCACCGTTCGACCACACCAGCAGCGCGGCGCTGACAGCTTGTTCGGCCGTGGAGTGCGCGAGGTCGTAGTGCGCACAGCCGGGGACGTCTGCGTACGTGATCCACAGGTCGTAGCCGGTCATGAAGAGATCCAGGTCGAACTGAACGCTCAAGCCGAGCAGCTCGCTGCGTCCGTTGTCGTCGACACCGGCGAAGGCCTCGTCCAGTGCCAGCAGACGCGGGGCGTGCGGGTCGGCCGAGTCCAGCATGACGTGCGCCGCGGCGAACAAAGGAAGGTGCAGCGAAACCGACTGCTCGCCACCGGACAGCGCGCTGTGCCGCGCGACGGTAAGGCGGTCTTCCTTGCCCTCACCGCTGATGAGGGTGAACGAGAACACGCGCCACTGCCTGTAGTCGAGCGCCGAGGACAGGATTTCCGGGTACGAGCGTTCGGGGTGCGCCGCGCGGGCGGTACGGATCTGGGTCGCGAAATGAGCTCGCAGAGTAGCCAGTTCATCGACGCCGAGGGCCGACGCGTCTCGATCCAGCAGCTTGGAGATCGCCCGCGAGCTGTCGTCGAGGTTGTCGGCGAGCACCCAGTGAACGCCGATGGTGTTGCCCGAGGACATCCGACGCTCACGCATCTCCGTGCCCATCTGTGCGATCAACACGCGTGCGTCGACCGTGCGCTCGTGGATCTGCTGAGCCAATCCGGTCAGCAGGGCATCTTCGAGAATGCGACGCTCGGATTCGGTGAGCAACTGCTCCTGATCGCCACGAGCATCGTGGATCCGCGTTGCGAATTCACCGATCGACGAATAGCCCTGATCGTCCTGCACTCGTACGACGGTCAGTCCGTCCGGTGCATCCCACTGCAGGCGGTAGTCCTGTCCGGCCGCCGCGAGTTGGGCGTCGAAGTCCTGCAACGCCGAGGTCAGTGCCGTGCGGGTTGCCTTGCGGGCTCCGTCGGTGACGCGTACCGCCGAGGTCGCAGCCTCGAGCGCTCGGTACAACTTGTCGACGTCTTCGGGGAGGACGGGCGGGTGGGCCGCGTCCTCGCTGCGGTCTTCGTTCTGGATGCGGTAGACCAACTGATCGGGGCTCATCCACGCCGCTGAACTTGCCGGCCAGCTCAGATGTTCCTTGACGCCCAACAACTCGAGAAGGTCCGGGCGAGCATAGGGTGCGAGTCGCTCTGCATCACTGCGGGTTTCGGTCAGGGTGTGGCGCAACGTCTCGACGGCGGTGTTGTACGCACCCTCTGCCGTGCCGATCTGGAGTACCGCAGCGTCGTACGCCTTTCGCGCAGCACGCTGTTCGACCTTGCATTCTTCGATCTTCGCGCGGGCTTTTGCCAGGTCGAGGTCGATCTGCTCGGCGCTGGCCCCGAGGGTGTCGCGCAGTGTCTCGAGGCGCTGGACCTGCTGAAGCAGACTCTCCTCGGCGATGGCGGCTTCCTCGGCGAATTCCTCCGCATTGGCGCGTGATTCGTCGAGACGGTCGCGAGACTCGCGTTCGAGTTCGACTTCCTTGGCATGTTCGCGTCGGCAGCGCAGCGCCAGTTCGCCCTGCTTCTCGAAATGACGGATCGCCGCCGCGAGGGAGTCGAGTTCACGGCCGATATGCGGGGTCCGGTGCTGCGACGCCGTCGCCCGGAGTTGCTTTTCCTTCGCCGCCAGATCGGCGATCGCCGCATCGAGTTCGCGTTGCGCGGTTTCCGTGGCCTCCGAGCGAGTGCGGAGTGCACCGGCGGATTCGGTGACGGTTTTGAGTGCGCGGAGGATCGATCCTGTCTTCGGCAATTCCTTTGCCGCAGAGTTGATTCGGCTCAGCTGCTCGTTGGTCTGCGTCACCAGTGCCTTGGCTGCATCGACTGCCGCGGCAAGTTCTTCCAGAGCCGCGTCGATCTCGGTGATCCGAGCTTCGCGTCGACGCGCCCGCGCTGTCGTGCCGATGTACTCGGCGTCGGCCTTGACGTGCCGGCCCCGCGCGACGCCCTGCCAGAAGCGCCCGTCGACGCCGATCGCGACGCTGGCATCGGAGTCGCCCGGCGCCTCGACGAGACTGATCGACCCGAGAATGTCCTGTACCCGAGCGTCGGGAATGTCGGCATTGCCTTCGACCTCGAGGACGTCGGCCAGCGTTCGTCCCTTCGGGCGCTGCTTGACCGGCAGAGCGGTCAGGAACTGCTCACTGACGTGATCGGGAATCGTTTCGTCCGGGCAGACCCAGCCGTCCAGCAGATTTGCCGCCTGGAGTGCGGATTCGATTCCCGTGGCCACGTCTGGTTCGACGGAGTCGGCGAAGCGCACCAGCTGCCACAGCGGTGCCCCACCCAGATCGCTGCGGTTGTCGGTGCGTGCGTGGAAGGCCGGCGGAGCGTCGTCGTGTTCCGCCGAGACGGCCTTGCGCTCGGATTTCAGAGCTGCGATGGAGGCGTGTGATGCAGATATTTCAGCTTCGGCCTCACGACGTCGCTCGCGCAGCGTCTCGGTGCCTGCCTCGGTGTGCTCGGTGAGAACTGCGGACAGCGCCGGAGCGTCCTCGTCGCCGACTTCGGCGAGCGCCGCGTCGAGAGCCTCGAACAGCGAGGTGTCGGCGCCGACAGCCGAAAACAGGGAGGAGTGATCGGTCCACCACGCGCGCAGCCCACTGGCGCACTGACTGCGTGCGAGTTCCACGGCAGCTTCGCCTTCGAGCACAGCGGCCTTGGACGCTTCGAGCAGCTCTTGTCCACGGCGCGAGCTGTTTTCGGCCCGGGTTCGTTCGGTAGCGGCCTTCTCGACGGTCGCGAGCGCAGTGCGGACTACGCGTACGTCGCCGTCACGCTCCTCGGCATGGCCACGCACTGCTGTGGTGATCTGGTCGCTGCGTGAGCCGTCGGGCAGGGGAGTCCAGACGATGCCGGCGTCCTCGGCGGCTGCCTGCAGTTCGTCCTCGGCACGTGAGAGTGCCTCGGCTGCACGCTTGACCGACGATGCAGCCTTGTCGGCTTCGTCGCCGCGTTGCGCGAGTGCAGCCTGCGCCTTCCTCGACTTGTCTGCCTGTTGCTCGGTCGAGAGCTTGAGCGTCGAGACGGCCTGGGCGAGATCGTCGAGTTGCTGTTTGCCTTCGTAGGCGCTCGAGCGTTGCAACGCTTCGACATTGGCGCGCGCGTTCTCGAGTGCCTGCTCGGCCTGGTTGAAGCGCTCCTCGGCTGCTGCCCGGGCCTCACGGCTGCGGGTCTGGGCGAGCGACGACTCGTCCATGGCGGCAACGCCTCTGGTGACCGCTGCGAGGCGGGTGCTGACCTGTTCGATCTCTCCGCGAGACTGCTGACGCAGGTACTTGGTGTAGACGCTGATGAAACTCTGCGCTGCCTGATCGGCGGCTGCGAGCCCCTCGAGCGCGCGGCCGACCTCTTCCATATCGCTGAACGAACGCGCAGCTTCGAGGACGAGTTGGTCGTCGAGTGGACGGAGGCCGTCGGTGAGCGCTTGCGAAAGGCCCTTCGGATCTAGGTTCTTCGCGAGCTGGGGACGGCGAAGCGTGAGAATGAGATTGATCAGCTGGTCGTAGCGCTGCACTCCGAGACCGAACATTCGCGCGTCGATCGCGGTGCGGTAGTCGAGGGGACGGTCGGTGATGGAATCGCTGCCGAGTTGTTCGGCCAACTGCTTCTTGGTGAGAGGACGATCGTCGTTGCCGATCAGCGAGAAGTCGACTCCGACGCGGCCGTCGGCGACGAAGTACCAGCGGGTGACCTTGTCGTTGGTGCGGGTTGCCCGCATGCCGATTCCCACGGTCACCGACTCGGGATCTTCGAGGGAGCCGCGGCAGAACTCCATCCACACGTAGGAGTGCGCGCTGTCCTGGCCCCGGTAGAGCAGGTTGGACTTCATCGTGCGCTCTTCACCGGCGAAGGGGTTGAGGCGCCGCGGTTCGATGCGGCCGTCGAAAACGAACGGGAACAAGACCTCGAGGGCCTTGGTCTTGCCGGATCCGTTTGGCCCTCGTAGGACCAGTCGACCGTCGGCGAACGAGAACTCCTGGTCTCGGTAATCCCAGAGGTTGATGATTCCAGCCCGAGTAGGTCGGAAGCGGGCGTTGCTCATACGTTCTCTACCTCTGATAGTTCGCCGTTGGTGGAAGATTCGGGGCCGAATTCGTCGACCGGATCCGGTGCGGAATTGTCTACCGCGAAGTCGATCTGAGGATTGCGTTCGCGTACGGAGACCACGACGTCGCGGTACCGGGCCAGGACGGGCAACACCAGTACGCCGCCGTCGACCGCATGCGTCAGGCGCAGACGTTGCAGCAACCCGAGCGCCTGCTTGCGCAGCCCGTTGTGATCGGCCTGCCATTGCGCTGCAAACGTGCGTCCGAACTGGTCCACCAACTCGGTGACCTTGTCGGCGAGCCAGTCGTCGTCGATCATCGGGTACGTGACGGGTTCCGGGGGCTCGGCCGGTTCGCCGGCAGGCAGCACGAAATCGTCGTCCTCGTCGGCGAGGTCCTCGAAGATCCCGGCCTCGGGGATGGCGGCATCGAGTTGTTCGATCAGGTGATCGTCCGACACGTGCGGGATCGGAAGTTTCGGCAGCTCCGGAGCGTCGACGTCGAGCACGCGGTCGGCAATCTCGCCGGCGAGGAGTAGCGCTACCTGGGCGATCGTTCCGGTGCTCGGGAAGCGGACGTCGGAGAGGCGACCGGTGGGATCGATCATCGCGATTCCCTCGGCGCGACGCTCGGCCACCAACCCCGTCAGGAGTTCGACTTCCGACGCGGTCTTGGGCTGCGCCAACGCGATCAATTCGTGCTGATCGAGTTCACCCGCCAGTACGACCGGCCGCTCGACGAGAGCCCGACGCACTCGGCGTCCGATCTCTTTCGCGTCCACGGGAATTCCGTCGTCCTCGGCAGCGCTCGAGGTGTCGGCGGCCAGGAGTCCGCGGATGGAGTGGAGGTGCTGCAGGGCGCGCGGCGGACGGAACAGGGCCACGACGACGGAACGGTCGATGTCGTAGAGCGCTTCTCCCGCTTCGGGATTGGACGCCCAGCCGTTTGCGTCACCGTCGGCGAGGGCGATGGCGCCTCTGACGCCGAGCCAGCCCACTGCGTCGACGAAGGCGTCGCGGTCCGACGCACGATCGGTGGAGAGTTCGACGCCGTCGACTTGTGCAGCGTCGGCCGCGACGTGATCGGCCAACTCCGACAACGTGATCTGGTTCCCGGCGCGGCCCAACGCGGCCAGGCACAGTGCCAGGTAGGCGTAACGCGTGCGATCGAAGGTTCGCTCGGAGGCAGTTCGGGCCGGTGCCGACGGGTTGAGTCGATCCGACACCGTGAACAGGCGCGCGGTGGTCTCCGTCACCTCGAGGCGGTAGCCGAACAGTTCGAGTAGGTCGTCACGCAGCTCGGTGGCCCAACGGCGCAAGAGCGGCAACGCAATTCGATCCGGGTACGTCGAGGTGATCAGGTGGTTGGACAGGATCACTCGCGCCGCGCGTTGATACGAGTCGAGGGCAAGGGGCGTGATCTCGCGAGCTCTCATCGAACACTGACCTCGATGCCGTCGAGGTGCATACGCCCGCGGGCGGTCTTGATGGTGGTCGAACCGTCCGAGGGACTGAGCGTCAGCTTCACCCCGTTCTCACTACCGGTGGAACTCTTGACGCGTCCCACCACCGGAACACGCGCGGTCAGTGCTGCATTGAGCAGACTCAGCAAAACTTCGGTCTCCTGCTCGTTGAGTTCACGCTGATAGACGCCGTTCGACGCGAGTGATTGCGCCGCGGCGCTGCGCGTACGTTGCGCCGCCAATTGCTCTTCGCGCAGACGGCGGATGCTGCCGTCGTTGCGGGCGACCTTGCTCGGCAATCCGGGTGAGGGCGGGCGACCGGTTTCGGCGAGTGTTCGCGCGATCTCGACCGGCGGTGCCTCCCACCACGAACGTGAGTGAGAAATGATGTCGGCGTCCGGATGCACCATCGAGAGGTGGCGTGGACGGCCGAGGTCGAACACTGCCTGGAACAGAGCATGAGCTGCGTCTTCGGACGGCGTGGCGGCGAACCAGCCGGCGAGGTGCCGGAGCTGGCTCTCGCGGCTGACGCCGCCGCGACGGGTTTCCGTGACGCGGCGAAGGAGCGCCAGAACCGCGGCGATCGCGCTCATCGTGCCCTCACGTAGACGCTCGGACTCGCTGATCCCCGATTCCGCGGAGACGAACCAGGCGGTCAATCCTCGCCAACGCGCAGCCCAGTCGTCTTCGCGTTCGGTGATCGGGACGAACACCCGTTCGTCACTGGCGGCGGCGAGACGGATCATGCGATCGACCCCGGTGGATTCGACGTGCTCGATCGCTTCCTTGAGCTTGGGGGCGTAGCGCGCCAGATCGGAGCTGAACTCCCGCATGTGCGTGAGCAGAGCGTCCTTGTGCGTGAGGAAAGCCTGCGGAGTGATCTCCGTGGTCCGTACGAGGTCCCCGAGGGTCAGATAGAAGTGCGCGGCTCGATCGGCCATGTCGGAGAGTGTCGAGTCGAGGCGCTTGAGCTTGCGGAAGATCAGGTCGCCGTCGGAGCTTCGGTTGGCCTCGGCGAGTTCGGACATGTCTGCGAGCAGGTCCGGCAGAGCGAGGCGCGAGAGCGAGGCCGAGTCCAGGCGTGCGGCGAGTACGTCTTCGACTGATCGATAGACCTGGTATCCGGCCTGACCGAACTGGTAGACGAAGTGGCGATTGCGGTACTCGGCCAGCGTGGCCGCGCGGGTGCCGTCGTAGCTGCGCTCGAGGATCTCCCACACATGGAGCTGATCCAACAGGGGAGTGACCTCTGCTGCCGACAGATCGGCCGCCGGATCCGATCCACCGATCTTCTCGAGGATTTGCGCGACGGCTCCGGCATGCAGCAGGACGGTGTAGTTGGCGCGAGCATGGTCGAAGGCACGAAGTACCCAGAGGTACTCGGCCCGTTTTTCCGCGATCGTGAACGAAAACAGCTTCAGTCGATTGGTGTCGGCGTACGCGGCGTAATCGGGCGCACTCGTTTCTTCCACCATGACAGGGTAGGCGAGAGACGCCCCCTCTTTTTCCTACGGGCGATCCGTAGCAGGGGATGCGGCGCGTCGCCACTGCGATTCGTTCTCGATCATCCATGTGAGCAGGTGCTCGGCCGCCGCCTCGTCGGAGTCCGGGCCGACCAGCAGATCGGCGAACGCTTGGCTGGGGGCGACGATGCGGATGCCGTCGCGGGTGAGCAATCGGTCGAAGGCAGACGGTGAGAGGGGAGCGGTGATCCACACGTCACCGCCGGATTCCACCCGCCGTAGTCCGAGAGCGTCGGCGAACTGATCGACGTTGTCGGCATGGAAGTGGGCACGTCGAGTGGGCGCGTACCGAGCAAAGGGTGCCGCGGCCACCGAGGCGGTACCGGCGTAGATGTGACCGCTGAGCTGACGCAGTTGATCGAAGAGTGCTTCCAACCCGTCCGGCGCGTGAAAGCCGTGAGGCGTCGGCGCTTTGGCGCCGGCTTCAGCCGCCCATTCACGAAGCATCTTCGGCCAGCGGACGTCACCGATCCCACCGCGGGGGAGCCTGGTCACCAGTTCACGATCCGACAGTGTCTGAACCACCCGATAGGTTGCTCCCGTCGACGCACCGGCCAGGCGCACCAAGGCAGTGATCGCCAGTGGCGCCGCGAAATCGGCAAGCGCACGCACGACGCGAGCTGACGGATCGCCCGTCAGTTGTCCGGAAGGACGTCCGGGCCCCCGCCACGGATCGGCGTCGGCTCCGCGTCCACGCACCCAGACGGCGGGTCGATCAGCGGTCAACGACACATTGCCCGTGGCGTCTGCGTACGAGATCGCGTGGGAATCGAGCTGCCGGCGGACCGGCTCGGAGAGATATTTTGCGCACACGAAGCCGGGTTGACCGGTGGGGAAGCGATCGGCGATACCGGGAACGTCACTGCTCAGGACACCGTGAGCGGCGTAGACGCCGAATTTGGCCACCGAACCGTCAGGGGAGCGGAGGTCGAGTCGGAGTGGCGCCTCGGACAGGTCGAGGGAGCGCTGTGTCGACAAGGACCAGGTAGGAGGCAAATTTTCTTCGATGACGGCAACCGATCGCCGAAAAATGTCGATCGGCCGTTCCGGTTCCGACTCAGATTCGCTCATGTTCCAATGGTATCAATATCTGTCGACGACGGAAACACAAGATTTTCCGAACAATGTTCGCCCTGACAGCCTCGCGACAACGGTGGTCGCTTTCGCCGAGAAACTCACTACCTACACAACTTCAAATTCGAAACTGCCGAGACCGATCAGCGTTGCTTCGGCATGATCAGGGGAGCGACGACGGCGAGCAATAGTGCGGGGATCAGGAAGCTCGCGGCAGGCGAAGAGTCGTAAATCGGTGTCAGGGCCAGGGGAGCAAGAGCGGCGCCGCCGAAGCGCATCGCTTGGACGACCGAGACAGCGCCGCCACGGTTGGGCCCCGCGGATCCGAGCACCGCCGCGTTGACGCCGACAAGGACGAACTGGCTCGCGACACCTGCGACAAACCATGCGATCGCGATCACCGGCACCAAGCCGGCAAGGCCGACGACGGAGACCAGAACTGCTCCGCCCAGTGCACCGATCATCACGGAGGAGCGTGCGCCGATGCGATCGATGAGGATTCCGATGCGCCGGGCCGAGAGGATGCCGGCCACGCCGAAGACGGTGAGCAGTAGGCCGCGGACGGTGGGGGACAGCCCGAACTCGTCTTCGAAGCGGAAGGCGAGCAGGAAGCTCAGTCCACCGAGGGCGCCCCAGCCGAGCAATGCAGCGATACCGATGCGGAGCACTTCGGGGCGTAATGCATCGCGGAGACGGGCGGGAGTGGTCGCTGCCGGTGCTTCGGACTTCGGGAGCCCGACGGCTCCCAGGATGCCCGCGACCACTGCGATGACGAGAAAGGCCAGACGCCAGTCGAATTCGGCCGCCAGTCCGCCGATCAACGGAGCCGACGACTGCCCTGCAGCCTGGAATGCGCCGAAGGCACCGAGGGCTCGACCTAATCGAGCCTGCGGAGTTGCGGCCGCCAACGAAGCAAGCAACAGCGGCGTGGTGAATGCGTTCGCGGAGCCCTGCAGTACCCGGGCGGCCAGGAAGATCTCGAGTGTCGGGGCGAGAAAGCATGCCAACGACGCGAAGACGTAGACGCCGTATGCGATCCGCACCGTCCGGACCTTGCCCCACCGTGTCCCGAGCGTCCCCGACACCAACATCAGAGCGGCGAAGGGGAGCAGGTACGCGGTGAGGGAGGAGGCGGCCGCCGACGGTCCGACCCCTAGATCGTCACCGATCTCGGGGAGGATCGAAGCAACCACGCCGCCGCCGAACGGGCCGAGGAACCCGCCGGCGTACAGCGCGATCAGTTGAAGCCGGAGGCGCAGTGGGCGCTGTGTACTTCCACCTTCTTCTGGAGTGTTCTTGCTCACAGTCCGAAGCTGCCGGGTCCTCGCCGTCTGAGGTAGCGCTCGAATTCCGCGGCGATGGCGTCGCCGTCGATCTTGGAGATTGCTTCGCTGATGTCGGTTTCGGCGTCTCCCCGCTCTTCCAGGGTGCGCACGTATTCGCCGATTTCCTCGTCGTCCGCGGTCATTTCGTTGACCGCTTCCTCCCAATCCTCCGACTGAGCTGGGAGTTCACCGAGGGGGACCTCGATGTCGAGAACATCCTCGACTCGTTGAAGGAGGGCCACTGTGGCCTTCGGGTTGGGTGGCTGCGAGACGTAGTGCGGAACCGCTGCCCAGAACGAAATAGCGGGTACACCAGCACGAACGCACTCGTCCTGAAGAACTCCGGTGATGCCTGTCGGGCCTTCGTATCGGGTCTGTTCGAGGTTGAATCGTGCCGCGGATTCGCTGCTGTACGCCGTGCCCGTGACCGGCACCGGGCGGGTGTGCGGAGTATCGGCGAGCAGGGCTCCGAGGATGACCACGGTCTTGACGTTCAGTTGGTCGATCAACTCGAGCAGATCCTCGCAGAAACTGCGCCACCGCATGTTGGGTTCGATCCCGCGGAGAAGGACGATGTCGCTCTCACTGCCTGGAGGTGAACAGACCGACAAACGTGTTGCCGGCCAAACGATTTCGCGAGTGACACCGTCGACCTGACGGACCGTGGGACGGTTGACCTGGTAGTCGTAGTAGTCCTCGGAATCGAGTTCGGCGAGCGGCTGGGCATCCCAGATCAGCTCGAGATGTTCGACCGCACCGCTGGCTGCGTCACCGGCGTCGTTCCAGCCCTCGAAAGCTGCAACGAGGATGGGATCACGTAGGACAGGGATATCGCCCTCGAGGCGGTCGCTGCTGTCGACGGCAAAGCCGTCAGGGCTCTCGAAGGCCGCGGAATCGTCGAAATCGACCGGGCCGTCGGGAGTGACGGGGAACTCACTTGGACTCACCCACCCAGCCTACGGCCAGAGCTTGTCGGTGCGCCCACTACTCTGGACGGCATGTCTGCCCCATTTAACTCTGCCCTGCTTGATGCGCTGAAACAGCGCGTTGTCATCGGCGACGGAGCGATGGGCACCATGTTGCAGGCCGCGGACCTCACCCTGGACGACTTCCTCGGCCTCGAGGGGTGCAATGAGATCCTCAACGACACCCGTCCCGACGTGCTCAAAGACATCCACCGTGCGTACTTCGCCGCTGGTGCCGATGCCGTCGAGACCAACACCTTCGGTTGCAACCTGCCCAACCTCGCCGACTACGACATCTCTCACCGGATCCGCGAACTCGCGGAAAAAGGCACTGCTCTCGCCCGTGAAGTAGCGGACGAGATGGGACCAGGCCGCGACGGCATGGCCCGATTCGTACTCGGCTCGATGGGACCGGGAACCAAGCTCCCCAGCCTCGGACACGCACCGTACGCAGTCCTTCGTGACGCGTACACCGAAGCTGCGCTCGGCATGATCGACGGTGGCGCCGACGCCATCCTCGTCGAAACCTGCCAGGACCTGCTTCAGGTGAAGGCTGCCATTCTCGGCAGTCAGCGCGCGATGGAGCAACTCGGACTGCGGTTGCCGATCATCACGCACGTGACGGTAGAGACAACTGGAACGATGCTCCTGGGCAGTGAGATCGGTGCGGCGCTGACGGCACTCGAGCCACTCGGTATCGACATGATCGGCCTGAACTGTGCCACCGGGCCGGCCGAGATGAGCGAACATCTCCGACATCTCTCCAAGTACTCCACGCTGCCGGTGTCGGTCATGCCCAATGCCGGTCTGCCGCAGCTCGGCCCCAAGGGCGCCGAGTACCCGCTGACCGCCGACGAATTGGCCGAAGCCCTCAGTGGTTTCGTTTCCGAGTTCGGACTCGGCCTCGTAGGCGGCTGCTGCGGTACGACACCCGAGCACATCAGCGCGGTCGCCGACGCGGTCCGTCAGGTCGAGAAGGCCCAGCGCACCCCGATCCACGAGCCGAGTACCTCTTCGCTGTACTCGGCGGTGCCGTTCGAGCAGGACGCCAGCATCCTGATGATCGGTGAACGCACGAACTCCAACGGCTCCAAGGCTTTCCGTGAGGCAATGCTCTCCTCGGACTACCAGAAGTGCCTGGACATCGCCAAGGACCAGACCCGCGACGGCGCACACATGCTCGACCTCAACGTCGACTACGTGGGCCGCGACGGTGCCGCCGACATGTCGGAACTGGCCAGCCGTCTGGCGACGTCCTCGACGCTGCCGATCATGCTCGACTCCACCGAGCCTGCCGTGTTGCAGGCTGGTCTCGAACACCTCGGTGGCCGCTGCGCTGTCAACTCCGTCAACTACGAGGACGGCGCCGGCCCCGAATCGCGTTTTCACAAGATCATGACGTTGGTCAAGGAGCACGGCGCGGCGGTCGTCGCCCTGACCATCGACGAAGAGGGCCAGGCTCGCACCGCCGAGACCAAGGTCGCCATCGCCAAGCGTCTGATCGAGGACATCAAGGGAAACTGGGGACTCGCCGAGTCCGACATCATCGTCGACGCCTTGACCTTCCCCATCTCCACCGGTCAGGAAGAGGTGCGACGCGACGGCATCGAGACCATCGAAGCGATCCGTCAGCTCAAGGCTGCGTACCCGGAACTGCACTTCACCCTGGGTATCTCGAACATTTCGTTCGGTTTGAACCCGGCGGCACGGCAGGTCCTCAACTCGGTGTTCCTGCACGAGTGCACCGAGGCCGGTCTGGACACGGCGATCGTTCACGCGTCCAAGATTCTGCCGATGGCGCGAATTCCGGACGAGCAGCGTGAAACCGCACTCGACCTGGTCTACGACCGTCGTAGCGAGGGCTACGACCCGCTGCAGAAGCTGATGGCTCTGTTCGAGGGTGTCTCGGCTGCGTCGGCGCGCGAGTCCCGTGCGCAGGAACTCGCCGGACTTCCGTTGTTCGACCGGCTCGAGCGTCGCATCGTCGACGGCGAGCGCAACGGCCTCGACGACGATCTCACCGAAGCGATGACGGTCAAGTCCCCGATCGAAATCATCAACGAGACACTGCTTTCGGGCATGAAGACCGTCGGTGAACTGTTCGGTTCCGGACAGATGCAGTTGCCGTTCGTTCTGCAGTCCGCCGAGGTCATGAAGGCAGCAGTTGCGTTCCTCGAGCCGCACATGGAAGCGACGGACGACGACGGCAAGGGTCGCCTCGTCATTGCGACGGTCAAGGGCGACGTCCACGATATCGGCAAGAACCTTGTCGACATCATCTTGAGTAACAACGGTTACGACGTCGTGAACCTCGGCATCAAGCAGCCCATCGCGACCATTCTCGATGCTGCGATCGAGCACAAGGCCGATGTCATCGGCATGTCCGGACTGCTCGTGAAGTCGACAGTGGTCATGAAGGACAACCTCAAGGAACTGAACTCTCGCGGTGTCTCGGAACAGTTCCCGGTTTTGCTGGGTGGTGCCGCGCTGACGCGTTCGTACGTCGAGAACGATCTGCAGGAGGTGTACGAGGGCGACGTCAGCTATGCCCGCGACGCTTTCGAGGGTCTGAACTTGATGGACCAGATCATGACGACCAAGCGCGGCGGCGGCCCGGCGCCGGACAGCCCAGAGGCCATCGCTGCTCGCGAGAAGGCTGCCGAGCGTAAGGCTCGTCACGAGCGTTCCAAGCGCATCGCCGAAAAGCGTAAAGCTGCAGCGGTTCCCGTCGTCCTGCCGGAGCGTTCCGATGTCGCTACCGACATTGCGGTGCCGACACCGCCGTTCTGGGGCTCGCGCATCGTCAAGGGAATCTCTCTGTCCGAGTACTCGGGGCTGCTCGACGAGCGCGCTCTCTTCCTCGGCCAGTGGGGCCTTCGCGGTCAGCGCAAGGGCGACGGTCCGACGTACGAGGAACTGGTCGAGTCGGAAGGCCGTCCGCGGCTCCGGTACTGGCTCGATCGGCTGACGTCCGAGGGCATCCTCGCGCACGCCGCGGTTGTGTACGGCTACTTCCCGGCGATCTCGGAGGGCGACGACGTCATCGTGCTCACCGAACCGAAACCGGATGCACCTGAACGGTTCCGGTTCACCTACCCGCGTCAGCATCGCGACCGTTTCCTGTGCATCGCTGACTTCGTGCGCTCGCGTAAGGAAGCAGAAGCGACCGATCAGGTCGACGTTCTTCCGTTCCAGTTGGTGACGATGGGTCAGCCGATCGCGGACTTCGCCAACGAGTTGTTCGCGTCGAACTCGTACCGTGATTACCTCGAGGTTCACGGAATCGGCGTCCAACTCACGGAATCTCTGGCCGAGTACTGGCATCGACGCGTTCGTGAAGAGCTTGTGCTCCCCGAGGGGCAAACCGTCGCGGAGCAGGACCCGACCGAGGTTGCCGGCTACTTCGATCTCGAGTACCGCGGCGCTCGTTACTCGTTCGGATACGGCGCGTGCCCGGACCTCGAGGATCGTGCCAAGTTGGTGGCGTTGCTCGAACCCGAGCGAATCGGCGTCGAATTGTCCGAGGAACTGCAGCTGCATCCCGAGCAGTCCACGGACGCTTTTGTCCTGCACCACCCGGAAGCAAAGTATTTCAATGTCTGAGTTGTTGACCGAGGTATCCGAATCGACCCTCGGTGGTGTCCTGTGGGACATGGACGGCACCCTGCTCGATTCGGAGAAGCTGTGGGACATCGCGCTTCGTGAGTTGTCCCTACGCCTGGGCGGACCGATGACGGAAGCGACACGCATCGCCGTCATCGGTGCGTCGAGCCCCTTCGCTCTGGCGACGGTGTTCGACGCGCTCGGCCTGGAGAAGCATCCCGATGCCGTCGCCGAGGCGAAGGACTGGATGTACACCCGCGTCGGCGATCTGTTCGAGGACGGCGTGACCTGGCGGCCGGGTGCTCGCGATGCACTGGCGACCGTGCGTGACGGTGGTCTGCGTTCTGCACTGGTCACCAACACCGAGCGAGTACTGGTCGATCGGGCACTCGGCATGCTCGGCCGTGAATTCTTCGACCACTCGGTGTGCGGCGACGAGGTTCCCAACGGAAAACCGGCGGCGGATCCGTACCTGCGCGGAGCGCATCTACTCGGACTCGAGCCGGCGCAGTGCCTCGCCATCGAGGACTCGCCGACCGGTACTGCGTCGGCAAGCGCCGCGGGTTGCGCGGTGCTCGTCGTTCCGTGTGAGGTCGATGTCCCGGAGGGGCCTGGACGCGTGTTTCGAGAGTCTCTGGTGGACTTGTCCATTCACGATCTTCACGACGTTCACTCGAGCGCGGCACGTTAGGCGGGATTTGCTGTGGCTATTCCGAAAATTGTTCTGTTCTACCAGTTCACGCCGTTGGCGGACCCGGAAGCGATCAAGCTGTGGCAGCACAGCCTGGCCGAGTCCAACAACCTGACGGGCCGGATCATCGTCTCGCCTCACGGAATCAATGCGACGGTCGGCGGAGACATCGAGGATGTCAAGCGATACGTCCGCGGAACGCGTGGCTACGAGCCGTTCCGTACCGCTGACATCAAGTGGTCGGACGGACTCGGAAACGACTTCCCTCGCCTCAGCGTCAAGGCTCGCTCGGAGATCGTGACGTTCGGAGCCCCCGACGAGCTGAAAGTCGACGAGAACGGTGTTGTCGGTGGCGGAGTTCATCTGGCGCCCAAGGAACTACACGAACTCGTCGACAGTCGCGGTGACGACGTTGTGTTCTTCGACGGCCGCAATGCATTCGAAGCCGAGATCGGCCGCTTCCGGGATGCGGTAGTTCCGGACGTCGCCACCACCCGCGATTTCGTCGACGAACTCGACAGTGGAAAATACGACCATCTCAAGGGCAAAGCCGTAGTCACCTACTGCACTGGCGGAGTGCGCTGTGAGGTGTTGTCTTCGCTGATGCGCTCACGTGGCTTCGACGAGGTCTACCAGTTGGACGGCGGAATCGTCCGTTACGGCGAGACTTTCGGCGACCGCGGCCTCTGGGATGGTTCCCTGTACGTGTTCGACAAGCGGATGAACATCGAGTTCTCATCCGAAGCCAAGACACTCGGCGTGTGTGTCGATTGTGGTACTCCGACACCGCGGTACCGCAATCGGATCGACGGCGACGGCCGCACCCTCGAATTGCTCTGCGAGAGTTGTTCACCAGACCTCGAGCAGGACTGAGCAGTGCCCAAGGCACCGTTGCCGATCCGAAACGGTCTCGGACCCGACCGGCTGCGGATGCCGGCGGAGTCGTCGGCGCATACCGTCCTCGAGCATCTGATCGGCGAGCACCCGGGGGAGCGGGACCTGTGGGCGGACCTCGTGAATGCCGGAGACGTCGTCGACGAGCACGGGCGGAAGATCACGAGTCGAACGCCCTATCAGCCGACCCGCTTCGTGTACTTCTACCGCGAGCCGGCCCCCGAGATTCCGGTTCCGCACGAGATCAAGATCTTGTACCGCGACGACTCCATTCTCGTGATCGACAAACCGCACTTCCTGGCGACCATTCCGCGGGGAGCGCACATCGTCGAAAGCGCCGTCGTGCGACTGCGTCGTGATCTGGATCTTCCGGACCTTGCGCCCGTTCACCGCCTCGACCGAATGACGGCGGGTGTCATCGTGTTCACGGTGACACCGGACCTACGACGGCCGTACCAGGAACTTTTTGCCGAGCAGCGGATCGTCAAGGAATACGAGGCGATTGCAGGGTTCGATCCGGAACTGACTTTCCCTCGCACGGTGCGTAGCTGCATCAACAAAGTTCACGGCGAGATGACGGCTACCGAGATCGATGGCGAGCCGAACAGTGAGACTTCGATCGAACTGATCGAGACGATCACCGACTCGGCCGGCCGGACTCTCGGTCGATACAGGTTGCTCCCACGGACCGGCCGTACCCATCAGCTTCGGCTGCACCTCAACTCGCTGGGCGTCCCGATCGTCGGTGACAATTACTACCCCGAGTACCTTCCCGCGGTGCCCGGCGACTTCTCGACTCCGTTGCGATTGTTGGCGCGGGCGTTGGAATACCCGGATCCGATCACCGGGCAGACTCGCAGGTTCGTGAGTTCGCGCAGCCTCGACGCAGGCCTGTGAACACCGCTGTTCGTGGGCGTGTGCAAACCGCTTCCGTCCTCGTGAAAGAATGTGTACCCGTGAAGACCTTCGAATCCTTGTTCGCCGAATTGACCGAGCGTGCTGCTACTCGCCCCGAGGGGTCCGGCACTGTCGCCGCCCTCGACGCCGGTGTGCATGCTCAGGGCAAAAAGGTCATCGAGGAAGCCGGTGAAGTGTGGATCGCTGCGGAATACCAGAGCGATGAGCAGCTAGCCGAGGAAATTTCCCAGCTGCTGTACTGGACGCAGGTGTTGATGGTCGGTCGCGGACTGACCCTCGAGGACGTGTACCGACATCTGTGATCGGAGCTGACCAGCGAGATGTTCGCCATCTCGCTCGTCCAGGGCTTCCGATTCATGTCGTCTCACGTCACCCACACCTTCCGAAAGGACATCCACCATGCTGCGCGTAGCAGTTCCCAACAAAGGCTCACTGTCCGAGTCCGCCGCCGAAATTCTCAGCGAGGCCGGCTACCGTCGACGCACCGATTCCCGTGATCTGACGGTCCTCGATCCTGCCAACCAGGTCGAGTTCTTCTTCTTGCGTCCCAAGGACATTGCGATCTACGTCGGCTCCGGTGAGCTGGATCTCGGCATCACTGGTCGTGATCTCGCCGGCGACTCGGGCGCTCCCGTATCCGAGCGTCTGTCACTGGGCTTCGGCCGTTCGTCGTTCCGCTACGCAGCACCAGCAGGCAAGGACTGGGCCGTTGAGGATCTGTCCGGCCTGCGCATTGCGACGTCGTACCCGAACCTTGTCCGCAAGGACCTCACCGATCGCGGACTCGACGCAACCGTCATCCGTCTCGACGGAGCAGTGGAGATTTCGATTCAGCTCGGTGTCGCCGACGCGATCGCCGACGTGGTCGGGTCGGGTCGTACTCTCCGCCAACACAACCTCGTTGCTTTCGGTGAATCGCTCTGCGATTCCGAAGGTGTCCTGATCGAGCGCACCGGCGCTCCGCAGGACGATCCCGCACGCAATCAGCTCATCGAACGCGTACGCGGAATTGTCTTCGCGCAGCAGAATCTGATGATCGACTACGACTGCCCGCGCACCATCCTCGACGACGCGATCAAGATGACTCCGGGTATGGAGTCGCCGACCCTCTCGCCGTTGGCTGACCCCGACTGGGTCGCGGTTCGCGCGATGGTTCCGATCAAGGGACACAACCAGGTGATGGATGCCTTGGCGGAACTCGGCGCCAAGGCCATCCTCGCGTCGAACATCCGCTCGGTACGCGCTTTCTGATCACTGCCTGAATAGATTTACGCGCATTCGCGCCCGTTCCTGGAAATCAGGAACGGGCGCGAATCTGCAAAGTCTGGGCGATACGGCCGACGGCACCCTGCTCGTCGTAGAGCACTCCCGCACACATGCCGACGCCATCCGGACCGGTCGTGGTTTCGGCGGCGACACCGACCCACTCGCCCTCGGGCACACGGAAGATATGCACCGTGAGATCGGTGTTGAGGAACGTCCAGTGCTCAGGGTCGAGCTTGGCGCCGACGCCGTTGGAGATGTCGGCCACCGCGAACAAACGCTCGAGGGCAGACATCTTCTCGCCCTCGACCAGCTCGGGCTTGGGGCGCGCCCAGACCTTCCCGGTTCCCACGCACCCGATCGGAGCAATCCAGGACCAGTCGAGGGTCTTGAGGTAGCCGACGCTCCAGAGACCCTCGAGAACGCCCGGGGTGCCGCTGTCACGGGGTTCGAGCGGGGGATCGACTACGTGGACGACCTCGCCGGTATCGACGGTCTCCATCCGCCATGCCGTACCGCGCGCAACCGCGCGGGCAGATCCGTCGGCGGTGGTTGCCCACAGCTCGGCGACGATCAATTCGATTCGGCGACCGGGGCGTTCGATCCACGACCGGACTTCGAGGTCGGCAATCGGAATAGGCCCGAGAATCTCGACGACGACGCGCGTCAGACGGGTTTCGTCGCGCGCACCACACCGCTCGAGTGCTCGTACCAACAGCGCCGACGGGGGAGCGCCGTGCTGCAGTGTCGGGCCCCAGATGCTGACAGTCGCCTGCGTGCTCGCGAACCGCTCGTGCCCTTCCTCCGTGGTTCCGAGGTAGCGGTAGTACGAACTGTCCGTCATGTTATGAATTCTCCTTTGCAGCAACAGGTTCGGTGCTCAGCAGGTCCGGCCAACCTGGATACGGCGGTGGTGTTCCGCCGAACGAGGGGCACAGTGACTTGTGATCGCACCAGTCGCACAGTTTGCCAGGCTTGGGTCTGAAGTCTCCGGTCGCACCTGCCGCGAGGATCGCCTTCCAAATGGCGGAGAGGGTCCGCTCGAATCGAATGAGCTCGTCGTGATCCGGGGCGTACGTGAGAATCGAGCCGGAGGCCAGATAGATCAGGCGCAGTTGCGCGGGAACGATTCCGCGAGTGCGCAGTAGTACGAGCGCGTAGAACTTCATCTGGAAGAGCGCTTTGGACTCGGTGAACTCGCGGGGTGCCTTTCCGGTCTTGTAGTCGACCACCCGCACCTCACCGGTCGGTGCAACGTCTATCCGGTCGACGAAGCCGCGGAGTCGAACGCCGTTCTCCAACTCGGTCTCGACGTAGACCTCGCACGCCTCGGCATCGAATCGAGTGGGATCTTCGAGCGTGTAGTACGTCGCGACGAGCTTGCCGACTTCGCCGAGAAACGCGTCCAGCTCGTCTTCCGGAATCAGATCAGCTGCCTCGGGAGACTCGGCACTGACACGTTCCCACGCGGGACGGACGAGTTCGGCTGCGCGATCGGGAACCCGGTGACCGGTCGGGAGTGCAAACAGCGCTTCCAAGGCCGCGTGGACGACGGTGCCTCTGACCTGGGCTCTGGTAGGTGTTTCCGGAATTCTGTCGACCGCTCGGAACCGGTAGAGCAGGGGGCATTGCTTGTAGTCACCCGCACGCGACGGAGAGAGCGCCGGCCGACTACGCGGGCGCTCCTGTGATGTTGCACCCGTTGGAGTGGGGGTTGGCAATTCGACAGAGCTCACACCTGGCAGGCTATGCGGTTGGTCCGACAACTCCGTCGGAGCCGGTGGCGAGGACACCGGAAACAAGCGAACAGGGATCATCTGCGCATGGCGAACGAGCTGCAACCAGAAGAAGTCACGACCGAAGTGGATGAGGTTGTGCAGTCCGCTGTCGCCGAGATTCCCGAACAAGAGCTTCCAGAAGCTGATCTCACTGCGCCGGGCAAGCGGCCGTCGGGGCCGTTTCGCGTCGGCGACCGAGTCCAGCTGACCGACGGCAAGGGACGCCACTACACGATCGTTCTCGAGGCGAACCGCGAGTACCACACCCACAAGGGCGGAATCGTTCACAACGATTTGATCGGCGCCGACGAGGGCAGCGTCGTCAAGTCGGTCAACGGCACGCCCTACCTCGCCCTGCGCCCGCTACTGGTCGACTACGTGCTGTCCATGCCGCGCGGTGCACAGGTCATCTACCCGAAGGACGCAGCTCAGATCGTCCACGAAGGCGACGTGTTTCCAGGAGCACGCGTGCTCGAAGCCGGAGCCGGCTCCGGCGCACTGACGTGTTCACTACTGCGTGCCGTCGGACCCGAGGGCAAGGTCATCTCCTACGAGGTCCGCGACGATCATGCCGAACACGCGGTTCGCAACGTCGAGACCTTCTTCGGTGAACGTCCGCCGAACTGGGAACTGACCATCGCCGATCTGGCGGAGTTCGATCCGGAAGCACACGGCGGCAAGGTCGATCGCGTCGTACTCGACATGCTGGCTCCATGGGACGTCCTGCCCGCCGTCTCGAAGGCGCTCGTGCCAGGCGGCGTGTTGATCGTCTACGTCGCGACCGTTACTCAGCTCTCGAAAGTCGTCGAAGCGATGCGTGAGCAGGAATGCTGGACCGAGCCACGGTCGTGGGAATCGATCGTGCGCGGTTGGCACGTCGTCGGTTTGGCGGTGCGTCCCGAGCATCGGATGCAGGGCCACACCGCGTTCCTCGTGAGCGCTCGTCGTCTGGCCGAAGGAACGGTCACCCCGAAGCCGCAGCGGCGCGCGGGCAAGGGCTCGAACACGGCAGCCAAGTAGTCACACGAAAACAACAAGAGCGGCGATCCGGATTCCGGATCGCCGCTCTTGTCGTAGCTGGAAGTTATGCGGTGCAGGAAGCGCGGCCCATTTCCAGGAGCACGCATGCCGAGGTGTCGGACAGCTTCCAGGAGCCGTCTTCGAGCTCCCAGGTCCACGGGGTGGCGGGTGCGGCGCCGTGCGGGCTGACGACGGCGACGTCTGCGGTTGCGGTCTGACCGTCGACCTTGACGTTGTCCACGTTGAACGTGATCGCGTAGGCCGGGTTACCGCCCAGCGCAGCACTCATCGTCTCGATGTTGGCCTGACGCTTGGTTCCGTCGACCACCAGAGCGGTCTTCTCCTCGATCGGCTTGGCCGGATCGATCAGAGCGACGAGCGAAGCGTTGAGCTCCTCGGCCGTCGGAGCCGTTGCGGCAGCGGCAGCTGACGTCGTGGCGGAAGCCGAGGCCTTGGCCGTGGTGCTCGAGGCGGCGACCGAAGTCGAGCTTGCAGCCGTCGAATCCTTGTTGTCGTCCGAGCTGCATGCGCCCATGGTCAGGACGGCAGCGACGGCACAAGCGCTGATGAGAGTCTTGCGGATGATCACAGCGTTACCTTTCGTTGTAAAGAGAGACAGGCGCTGTCTCCATCTTGTAGGCAAGGCTAACATGACCAAAACCTGGCTCGAGACCAGTCGGCACGGTCCGTACTCACGTGTGAATTCGCACTCGCGCACCGTGTCTGGCGACACTTGGGGCCTTATGCCGGTAGCGTTGATGGATCGCACTGGGAGGAGACGCACATGAGCTCGACAGAGAACCCGGATTCGGTTGCGGCAGCAGAAGAACTCCACGCGCTACGAGTGGAAGCACAAGTACTGCGCCGACAACTTGCACAATCGCCGGAGCAGGTGCGTGAGCTGGAGTCGAAGGTGGACTCGCTGTCCATCCGAAACAGCAAGTTGATGGACACCCTCAAGGAGGCCCGTCAGCAGCTCATCGCACTTCGTGAAGAAGTCGACAGACTCGGTCAGCCGCCGAGCGGTTACGGAGTCCTTCTCTCGGTACACGAGGACAAGACCGTCGACGTGTTCACGTCGGGTCGCAAGATGCGATTGACGTGCTCACCGAACATCGACACGGACACCCTTGCCCTCGGACAGACGGTGCGCCTCAACGAGGCACTCACCATCGTCGAGGCCGGCACCTACGAGCAGGTCGGTGAGATCAGCACGCTCCGTGAGGTACTCGACGACGGCTTGCGCGCACTGGTGGTCGGTCATGCCGACGAAGAGCGCATCGTCTGGCTCGCAGCACCGTTGGCAGCCGTCTTCGCCGACCCCGAAGCCGACATCATCGCGTACGACGCCGATTCTCCGACCAGGAAACTGCGTCCGGGCGACTCGTTGCTCGTCGACACCAAGGCCGGGTACGCCTTCGAGCGCATCCCGAAGGCCGAGGTCGAAGATCTGGTTCTCGAGGAAGTTCCGGATGTTCACTACGACGACATCGGTGGTCTCGGGCGTCAGATCGAACAGATCCGTGATGCCGTCGAACTCCCGTTCCTCCACAAGGACCTGTTCCACGAATACTCGCTGAGGCCGCCGAAGGGTGTACTGCTCTACGGTCCGCCTGGTTGCGGTAAGACGCTCATCGCCAAGGCCGTCGCCAACTCGTTGGCCAAGAAGATCGCCGAAGCTCGCGGTCAGGACAGCAAGGACGCCAAGTCCTACTTCCTGAACATCAAGGGCCCGGAACTTCTGAACAAGTTCGTCGGCGAAACCGAGCGTCACATCCGGATGATCTTCCAGCGTGCTCGTGAGAAGGCGTCCGAGGGGACGCCGGTGATCGTCTTCTTCGACGAGATGGACTCGATCTTCCGTACCCGTGGTTCGGGAGTCTCTTCCGACGTGGAGACAACGGTCGTTCCGCAGCTGCTCAGCGAGATCGACGGCGTGGAAGGGCTCGAGAACGTCATCGTCATCGGCGCCTCCAACCGTGAGGACATGATCGACCCGGCCATCCTGCGTCCCGGCCGACTGGACGTGAAGATCAAGATCGAGCGCCCCGACGCGGAATCCGCTCAGGACATCTTCTCGAAGTACCTGGTGGACGGTCTGCCGATCAATGCGGACGACCTCGCCGAGTTCGGTGGCGATCGCACCGCATGCTTGAAGGCGATGATCGTTCGCGTCGTCGATCGCATGTACGCGGAGAGCGAAGAGAATCGTTTCCTCGAGGTCACCTACGCCAACGGCGACAAGGAAGTTCTGTTCTTCAAGGACTTCAACTCGGGTGCGATGATCCAGAACATCGTCGACCGCGCCAAGAAGTACGCGATCAAGTCGGTACTCGACACCGGTGCTCCTGGCTTGCGTGTGCAGCACCTCTTCGATTCCATCGTCGACGAGTTCGCCGAGAACGAGGATCTGCCCAACACCACCAATCCTGATGACTGGGCACGTATTTCGGGCAAGAAGGGTGAACGGATCGTCTACATCCGCACTCTCGTCACCGGTAAGAACGCCAGTGCCAGCCGCGCGATCGACACAGAGTCGAACACGGGCCAGTACCTGTAGCGAAACCAACACCGATCGGGCCGGCCACTCCTCGGGAGTCGTCGGCCCGATCTGTGCGTCGCTGCCGTTCCCTCCGTTGCGATTGGACCGGTCGGTCGTGCTGGTTTAGAGTCCCGCCGTGCAGATACATCTTCGACACAATCCGTCGTCCACTGTCGCTCGCTGCTACCTCGCGCCCGGCGAACCGCTGCGCGTGGAGAGCGGGGCAATGCTCGCGCATTCCGCCGGCGTAGTTCTCGAAGCGAAGGCGCAGGGCGGCGTCCTGCAGGGACTCAAGCGGTCGATGCTCAGTGGGGAGTCGTTTTTCGTCACGACGTATACCGCTCCGCCGCAAGGTGGTTGGGTCGACGTGACCGGCGTGCTTCCCGGCGATCTGATCCCACTGACCATCACGTCCGATCGCCCGTTCTTCCTCAACCGTGGAACCTGGTTGGCCAACTCCTACGGCGTGACCGTCGAGTCCAAATGGGGAGGCATGTCCAACCTCTTCGGCGGTGAGGGTGGATTCGGTCTGCGGGCAAGTGGCGACGGTGAAGTAGTGCTGGCCGTCTACGGCGCGATCGACGTCATCGACTTGCAGCCAGGCGAGACGGTCACGATCGATACCGGTCACGTGGTCGCCTACGACCTCGGGATGAACTTCAACATGCGGCGCGCCGTTCAGGGGCGCACCATTCAGTCGATGAAGTCCGGTGAAGGATTTGTCTTCGACTTCACCGGCCCAGGACGCGTTCTCGCGCAGACCCGCAACCCCAGCGCGTTTGCTGCTTGGCTCTCGGCCATCACCCCGGGCTGATCACGGTCGCGGCAGTGTTCAGTCGCAGCGGTGTTCAACTCCAGCGGTGTTCAGCTCCAGCAATAGTCGGCCAGCAGCGCGCGTGAGTCCGGAACGAACGGCCACGACGGGTCCTGCAGGTGGGCGCCGAGTTCTTTCGGCGTCCACCACCAACCTTCGGCGATCTCGCTGGGTTGATGTGCCATCGGCCCGTCGTATCTGAGTTCGAACGCAAACAGGTGACAGCGCAACGGAGAGTTGTTCCACTCGCCGTCCCAGGAGATTCGAGCGATCTCCGTCAGTTGGAGTGGCTGATCTGCTGTTCCGAAGATTCCGAGTTCTTCACCGACTTCACGGATCGCGGTTTCCTGCGGCGTCTCACCTGGATCAACGACACCTCCGGCAAGACAGTCGTGATAGCCCCCGAACACCGCTTTTGTATCGGTTCGGCGATGGACGTAGATGCGGGAGCCGTCCCCGGTGCGAACCAGGACGCCCGCACTCGCGTGCCAGAGCCCACCCGAGTAGACGACGGAACGTGGTGCTCGGCCGATCGGATTACCCGTCCGGTCGTACACGGCGACTACCTCGTCCGCGGGATTCAGGTCTGCGGTGAGAGGTTGGTGCATTCCTCCAACTGTGCCACGCCTGTGGGTGCCGCGCCGCAATCACATAGGCTCTTGTGTCATGCAGCGGATCATCGGTGTCGAGGTCGAATACGGAATATCTTCACCCAGTGAGCCGTCGGCGAATCCGATTCTCACTTCAACCCAGGCGGTGCTTGCCTACGCCGCCGCAGCGGGCGTGCCACGGGCCAAGCGCACACGCTGGGATTACGAGGTCGAATCTCCGCTGCGAGATGCCCGTGGCTTCGACCTGGGGCGAATGAGCGGGCCCGCACCGGTCATCGACGCGGACGAGATCGGCGCCGCGAACATGATTCTCACCAACGGGGCACGGTTGTACGTCGACCACGCCCATCCGGAGTATTCGGCCCCCGAGGTCGCCGACCCGCTCGATGCCGTGATCTGGGACAAGGCCGGCGAACGAGTGATGGAGGCAGCTGCGCGGCACGCCTCCAGCGTGCCGGGTGCCCCACGGTTGCAGTTGTACAAGAACAACGTCGACGGCAAGGGTGCGTCGTACGGCACGCACGAGAACTACCTCTGCTCGCGTGACACCCCGTTCGCCTCGATCGTGACCGGCTTGACGCCGTTCTTCGCGTCGCGGCAGGTGATCTGCGGTTCCGGTCGTGTGGGTCTCGGTCAGTCCGGCGACGAGGCCGGATTCCAGCTTTCGCAGCGATCCGACTACATCGAGGTCGAAGTAGGCCTCGAGACCACGCTCAAGCGCGGAATCATCAACACCCGCGACGAACCGCACGCGGATGCGGACAAGTATCGCCGGCTGCACGTCATCATCGGTGACGCGAACCTCGCGGAGATGTCGACCTACCTCAAGGTGGGAACAACCGCGCTGATACTCGACCTGATCGAGGCGGGCGTCGACCTCACCGATCTGCAACTGGCACGTCCGGTCACCGCCGTCCACCACATCAGCCACGACCCCACCCTTCGCAAGACCGTTGCGCTGGCCGACGGTCGCGAACTGACGGGGCTTGCGCTGCAACGTATTTACCTCGAACGTGTCTCGAAGTTCCTCGATCGCGAGGCGGATCGTGATCCGCGAGCGGACGATATCGTCGCCAAGTGGGCGATGGTTCTCGATCTCCTCGAGCGCGATCCCATGGAGTGCGCGAACATCCTCGACTGGCCGGCCAAACTGCGCCTGCTCGAAGGTTTCCGCAATCGTGAGGGACTCGCGTGGTCGGCTCCGCGATTGCATCTGGTGGATCTGCAGTACTCCGACGTGCGACTCGACAAGGGCCTCTACAACCGTCTGGTTGCTCGCGGCTCCATGGAGCGGCTTGTCACCGAACAGCAGGTTCTCGACGCGGTCACGAACCCTCCCACCGACACTCGCGCATACTTCCGTGGCGAGTGCTTACGCCGATTCGGTGCCGATATCGCGGCCGCGAGCTGGGATTCGGTCATCTTCGATCTCGGCGGCGAGTCGTTGATCCGCATCCCCACCCTCGAGCCGCTTCGAGGTACCAAAGCGCACGTCGGAGCGTTGCTCGACTCCGTTGACAGCGCCGCGGAACTGGTTGATCAGCTCACTCACTGAAACAGCCGATGCGGCTCGCCGTCGCGTCTCTCCACACCTGACGGTGCCGCTCGGTAGGGTGAAGGTCCGAGCGGGATCAGTTACCGACTCTGCTGGGCCGAACAGGATGCTCGCGAGAGCTCCCTTCACACAAGGAGGTCGACGGCGATGGCTCAAGAACAGACGCAGCGTGCCGGTGGCGGCGAAGACGACGAAACCACTGGTGGCGACGGCAGTGCCGGCCAGGAACGTCGTGAGAAGCTCGCTGCAGAAACCGACGACCTGCTCGACGAGATCGACGACGTGTTGGAAGAGAACGCCGAGGACTTCGTCCGTGCCTATGTCCAGAAGGGCGGCCAGTGACGGTGGATCGCGCGCCCCGGATCACCGACGGGGACACACGGTTGAGCTTCGGCTCGAATCTGTCGTCATTCTCGGAATACCTTCGGGTGCATGCACCGGAGCATCTTCCGCAGAACCGCTTCGCCGACACAGGAGGTGTTGTCATGGGCGGGGGAGACGTAGCTCCGCACGGCACCACCATCGTCGCGATCAGCTATGCGGGTGGAGTTCTGCTCGCGGGTGATCGCCGAGCGACGATGGGCAACCTCATCGCCAGCCGTGACGTGCAGAAGGTGTACGTCACGGACGACTACTCGGCTGCGGGTATCGCCGGTACGGCCGGGATCGCAATCGAACTGGTCCGGCTCTTCGCGGTCGAGCTCGAACATTACGAGAAGATCGAAGGCGTCCCACTCACGTTCGACGGCAAGGCTAATCGACTTTCGTCGATGGTTCGAGGAAATCTCGGAGCAGCGATGCAAGGTTTGGCGGTCGTGCCATTGCTCGTGGGTTACGACCTGGACGCGGTCGATCCGTCGAGGGCAGGTCGCATCGTCTCCTACGACGTCGTCGGTGGGCGATACGAGGAGCGCGCGGGCTATCACGCAGTCGGATCCGGTTCCCTGTTCGCGAAATCGGCGCTCAAGAAGCTGTATTCCCCGGGAATCGACGAGGACACCGCGCTTCGGTTCGCAGTCGAGGCGCTGTACGACGCGGCAGATGACGATTCGGCTACCGGTGGTCCTGATCTGACACGCGGGATCTATCCGACAGCGGTCACCATCACCTCGGCCGGTGCCGTGGAGTTGTCGACGGCCAAGGCTGCCGAGATCGCAAGGGAGATCGTCGCGGCTCGTACTGCGACAGCGAGTCCGGAAGGGGAGTCTGCGCTATGACGATGCCGTACTACGCATCAGCCGAACAGATCATGCGCGATCGTTCGGAATTGGCGCGCAAGGGAATTGCCCGCGGACGCAGCGTCGTCGTTCTCACCTACCGCGACGGAGTGCTCTTTGTCGCCGAGAACCCGTCGAGGGCGCTGCACAAGGTCAGTGAACTGTACGACCGTCTCGGATTTGCGGCAGTGGGCAAGTACAACGAGTTCGAGAATCTGCGCCGCGCGGGCATCGTCCACGCCGACATGCGTGGGTACTCGTACGACCGTCGGGACGTCACGGGGCGTTCCCTCGCCAATGCGTACGCACAGACCTTGGGAACGATCTTCACCGAGCAGCCCAAGCCGTACGAGGTCGAGATCTGCGTTGCCGAGATCGGCCGTTTCGGGAGTAGTACGCCGGCTCAGCTCTACCGGATCACGTACGACGGTTCCATCGCGGACGAGCAGGAATTCGTGGTCATGGGCGGTACAACCGAACCGATCGTGACGGCGATGCGCGAGTCCTACCAGCGAGACCTCGACCTCGAATCCGCGGTGCGGCTCGCGGTCGGGGCGCTTCAAAAGGGCGGTCCGGCGCCGGCCGGAACCACTGAGGCGGAACCGCGAACACTCGATGTGAGTGCACTCGAGGTTGCCGTTCTCGACAGCAACCGTCCACGCCGTGCGTTCAAAAGAATCGCTGGTTCGGCATTGGAAGAGATGCTTCCAACTCCGGCAGCAACTGAGGACGCGCCGCCGGCAAACGGCGACGCACCCTCGTAGTTGCTGCGTCGGTCTGGGAGTTACTGCAGGTCTGGAGTTACTGAGTGATTCTGTAGACGGCCACCGCGCCCGGTTCGGTGTCGAAATCGAACCGGCGCGCGTCTGCCACCACTTCACCGTCGGTGGCGATGGCGACCGGTGAATCGGCCACTCGAACCGACATCGAGGACACGAGTTCGCGAACGTAGACCCGCGAGCTGCCCAATGTTCCTGTGGCAGCAGCAAACAGCAGGCGTGAACGCGACAACTTCTTGTCCGCGCGCAAGTAGCGGACGTCCAGCAGTCCACGGTTCATCTCCGGACGCGACATCGGCACCTGATCAGCGGGGGAGTATCGCCCGTTTCCGACGAACAGCATCCAGATGGTGGTCCGCTTCCCGTCGATGGTGACAGTCATCGGCTCTGCCGCTGCGAGAACCCGGATCATTGCAGCACCAGCGGCCGGCCACTTACCGAAACGCGGTTCCCACTTTTCCCTCAGACGCACAGCGTCCGGGTATCCTCCGAGGCTGGCTGTGTTGAGAAACCGTGCAGTCACTCCGGAATCCGTGCGCACCACCGCGTGGTCGACAAATGCCGCCTGACCGGACTCGACTGCCTGTGCGGTCTCCTCGACATTCACCGCCCCGACGTCGCGGGCGAAATGGTTCAACGTTCCGCCGGGAAAGACGGCAAGTGGTAGCTCGTGCTTTGTCGCCGCGGTCGCGACCGTGACCACTGTTCCGTCGCCGCCGCATACTCCTAACGCTTTCGGCGAGAGTTCGGGGATCTTGGCATCGATCTGCATGTCGAAGTCGATGTCCGCGTCGAACTCGTAGACGATGGCCTCCGGCAGCAGTTCTCGAATCGATTCCACGATCCCGTCGTCCTCGGAGCCTGAACCAGGATTGGTGAAGACCAACAAGCCTTCTCCGCGCGCGAGCGCGGGAACCACACACTCGGGTCCGAGTTCGGCGGGTTCTTCGTCTCGCACCGCCCACCAACGACGTGTGCCGGCAGCGATTGCGCCGCCGACCGCGAGGCCTGCGAAGACGTCGGACGGCCAGTGCACTCCGTTGTGAACGCGTGAGTACGCCACTGCTGCGGCCAGTGGCGCGAGTGCGGCGCCCGCCGCCGGGGACTCCATGGCCACTGCCGCGGTGAATGCCGCGGCAGAAGACGAATGCCCGGAGGGGAACGAGGACGACGTCGGAATGTCGACGCCTCGCTTCGGGCTCAGCCAGACACGCGCCGGTGGGCGCCGGCGGGGGAAGAGGGGCTTGAGTATGCCGTTGGCCAGCGCGCTCGAACCTGCCAGCGCGAGCATCCCACGTGCCGCTGCCCTCCTGGGGCGGCCACCGATCATCGCGAGCAAGGCCGCGACAACCATCCACAAAACGCCGTGATCGGCAGCTCTGGAGAGAAACCGCATGGTCGGGTCGAGCACGGAAGGGCGCAGTGCTCCAGTGCTTTCCATGACTTTGACGTCGCTTCGGACAACTTTTCGGCGAATAAGGCTCACACCGTCACACTATGCCGCCGCCCGACGTTGTCGAGTCGTGACTTACGACGCGATCGAAGTACACGGGTGAACCTCGCATTCTGGTTGTAGTGTCGAAGTGTGCAGAGACGAATCATGGGTATCGAGACGGAATTCGGCGTTACCTGCACCTTTCACGGGCACAGGCGACTGAGCCCCGACGAGGTTGCTCGTTACCTCTTCCGTCGTGTCGTGTCGTGGGGTCGCAGCTCCAATGTCTTCCTCCGTAACGGAGCCCGCTTGTACCTGGATGTGGGTTCGCACCCGGAGTACGCGACCGCAGAGTGCGACAGCCTCATCCAGTTGGTCAATCACGACCGTGCCGGTGAGCGAGTGCTCGAAGAACTGCTGATCGACGCCGAGGCGAGACTCGCCGAGGAGGGGATCGGCGGCGACATCTACCTCTTCAAGAACAACACCGACTCGGCCGGAAACTCGTACGGATGCCACGAGAACTTTCTCGTCGCGCGCGCCGGTGAGTTCTCCCGCATTTCGGATGTCTTGTTGCCGTTCCTCGTCACGCGCCAGTTGATCTGCGGCGCCGGCAAGGTGCTGCAGACGCCGAAGGCCGCGACGTTCTGCCTCTCGCAGCGTGCGGAACACATCTGGGAAGGTGTCTCGTCGGCGACCACGCGCTCGCGTCCGATCATCAACACCCGCGACGAACCGCATGCCGACGCCGAGAAGTACCGCCGACTGCACGTGATCGTCGGCGATTCGAACATGGCCGAAACAACGACGATGCTCAAGGTCGGTTCTGCAGCACTCGTGCTCGAGATGATCGAAGCCGGGGTTTCGTTCCGCGATTTCGCTTTGGACAACCCGATTCGTGCCATCCGCGAGGTGAGTCACGACGTGACGGGTAAAAAGCCTGTCCGTCTAGCTGGTGGTCGTCAGGCCAGTGCCCTCGACATTCAACGCGAATACCACGCCAAGGCAGTCGAACACCTGCGTAACCGCGAACCGGACCCGCAGGTCGAGCAGGTAGTCGACCTGTGGGGTCGCACCCTCGATGCCGTCGAAGCTCAGGATTTCGCGAAGGTCGACACGGAAATCGACTGGGTCATCAAGCGCAAGCTGTTCCAGCGCTACCAGGACCGTCACGGTTTCGACCTGTCCGATCCCAAGATCGCGCAGCTCGACTTGGCGTACCACGACATCAAACGCGGCCGGGGTGTCTTCGACGTGCTGCAGCGAAAGGGCTTGGTCAAGCGGGTCACCGAGGACGAGACGATCGACGATGCCGTCGAGAATCCGCCGCAGACCACGCGCGCCAAATTGCGAGGCGACTTCATCACTGCCGCCCAGGCCGCAGGCAGGGACTTCACGGTCGACTGGGTTCACCTCAAGCTCAACGACCAGGCGCAGAGAACGGTGCTCTGCAAGGATCCGTTCCGTTCCGTCGACGAGCGTGTCGAGCGTTTGATCGCTTCGATGTAGGTCACCCACTTTCACGATTTACAACACGGCAGGTCTGTTTTGCGGCGACGCGCCGGGCACGAAAGTGTCCGGCGCGCGTTCGGTTATCGGATAGCCACTAGGATTTCGGCGTGGCGACATCAAAAATCGAGCGGTTGATGAACCTGGTGATCGCATTGCTGTCCACCAGACAGTTCCTCACGGCGGAGAAAATCCGCGACAGTGTGGCCGGGTACAACGATTCCGCGAACTACGAAGCGTTCAGTCGCATGTTCGAACGCGACAAGAACGAACTTCGTGACCTGGGTGTCCCGTTGGAAACCGGTCTGGCAGGACGGTTCTCGACGGTCGAGGGTTATCGGATCAATCGCAATGCCTATGAGCTTCCGGACGTTGACCTCACCAGCGAGGAATCTGCTGCGGTTGCCGTCGCCGTGCAGTTGTGGGAGTCGCCGGAACTGATTTCGGCAGCCCAGAGTGCACTACTCAAACTCCGAGCGGCCGGCGTCCAGGTCGACTCAGAAGTCAGTGCCGCGCCGGTCACGGCGATTCCCGCGCGCACCCGCGGTTCGGAGCCCGCGCTCGGCAAGCTGCTTGCAGCCGTCGACGCCGGACGAGCAGTTCATTTTCAGCACCGCGGCGCGTTGAACGAACCGTTCACCGAGCGCACCGTCGAGCCGTGGGGCGTAGTCACGCACAACGGCAAGTGGTATCTGGTCGGGCACGACGTCGACCGTGATGCGGTGAGGACCTTCCGGCTCTCCCGGATCGGTGACGATGTCAGGGAGTTCGGCCCGGCCGGTTCGGTTCACAAACCCGAAGGTGTTGATCTTCGCGAGGTCGTCGACCGCGTGACCGGATCGGGAGTCGTCACCGGAACCGCCACGGTCTGGGTCGCAGACGGCCGCGCACATGAGCTTCGGCGGCTTGCGACGTCGTCGTCCGATCGGCGGCTGACCGATCGTGATGGCAGCGTGCTGGCCATTCCCGTCCGATCCTGGGAATGGACCGCTCGGTTGATCGCCGGTCACGGTTTGGATGCACTGGTGTTGGATCCACCGGATTTGCGTGCTGAGGTCGTCGCGAAGCTTCGCGCCGCCGCGGCGAGCCCGGCCACCAGCAATGACGGACAGGGGGACAACTGATGAGCAATCGACTGTCATCGCGGTTGGCACGGCTGCTCAACCTCGTGCCGTACTTCATCGCGAATCCGGGCATCAGTCCCGCCGAGGCGGCCGAGGAACTCGGCGTCAGCACGACTCAACTGATGACCGATCTGAATCAGCTGTGGGTGTGCGGACTGCCCGGGTACGGTCCCGGCGATCTCATCGACCTGTCCTTCTCCGAGGAAAGTATCGAGGTCACGTTCTCGGCCGGGATCGATCGCCCGCTGCGCCTCACCTCTACCGAAGCGACGGCATTGCTGATCGCCCTTCGGTCGTTGGTGGAAATGCCGGGCATGGTCGATCCGTCGTCGGCCCAGCGCGCTATCGCGAAGATCGAGGACGCAGCAGGCTCGGCCGCGGCACGAGCTATCGGTCAGGACCGGGATACATCGCCGGCGCCGGACATCGCCGAAGACCCGATCGCCGCGACGGTCAGAGCCGCGCTCGCAGACAAGACCGCCCTGCGATTGACGTATTACTCGGCCTCGCGTGACGCGGTCTCCGAGCGCATCGTCGATCCCGTTCGTATCGTGTTGGTCGACAACTACAGCTACCTCCAGGCCTGGTGCCGTCAGGCCGAGGGTGTGCGGTTGTTCCGATTCGATCGGATCGATGCCGCCGTCCAACTCGACGAGCCGGCCGACCCGCCGCCGCAGGCCCTCGAGGAGGATTCGAATCTCGAGTTGTTCAGCGGCGACGGTTCCCTTCCGGAAGCACGGTTGTTCATCACCAAAGAGTGGGTGTGGATGCTCGACTACTACCCGATGGACGTCGAGCACGTGAACGGTGACGGGTCGGTCGAGGCGACGATGAGTTTCGGAACACTCGAATGGATGGCAAGGCTGGTGTTGGGATTCGGTGAGGGAGTTCGGGTCCTTCATCCGCCGGAACTGGTCTCTGAAGTCCATGATCGGGCCGTTGCGGCACTCGACGCCTACGACGTAATCGGTTCGTAAAAGTTGGGGAAACTGCGCGTTCAGTGGGTTCGCAGGAAACAAACAGGTAAAAGGTAGCTGAAGTAAGTGCTTTGACACCTCCGAGCGCCGGTTGTGTCCGGTAGCATCGAGGAATCTGATCATGGGAGGTCGTTATGGGTGCAATGCAGCCGATGCATTGGCTGATTGTCGCTGTTGTCGTCGTAATTCTGTTCGGGTCGAAGAAGCTTCCCGATGCAGCACGCGGTCTGGGTCGTTCACTCCGCATCTTCAAGAGCGAAGTCAAGGAAATGCAGAACGACGATGCGGCGCCCGCAAGCGCGCCGGTCGCACAGCCTGCTCCGGCACAGTTGCCGACGGCCAACACCGCGGTGGTCGCAAACGGTGCAGCAGCACCTGTTGCGCAGCCGACCGAAGTCAAGCCGCTCTAGTACACACTGCGTTCTAGCCGGGGTGAAATATTCGTTCACCCCGGTTGTCTGCTGACCAAGACCAGGATGCACAGTGCGTATTCCGTTAGATCCGCGTAACCGCAAGCGGAAGGTCAACCCAGACGGCACCATGTCGTTGGTCGACCACCTGTACGAATTGCGGACTCGTTTGTTGTTCGCATTCCTCGGCGTGATCATCACCACGGCGTTCGGCTTCTTCTGGTACTCACACTCGATACTCGGTCTCGAGAGTCTGGGCGATCTGCTTCGTGGACCGTACTGCGAGCTTCCGTCCGAGAGTCGCGCCAACCTCAGCACCGACGACGCGTGCCGATTGCTGGCGACCGGGCCGTTCGAGCAGTTCATGCTGCGATTCAAAGTGGCGCTCACCGCCGGCATCGTTCTTGCCTGCCCAGTGTGGCTTTACCAATTGTGGGCATTCATCACCCCGGGGCTCTACGCCAAAGAACGTCGATACGCGGTCGGATTCGTCACCGCCGGTGCCGCACTCTTCATTCTCGGCGCGATCCTGGCGTACCTCGTCGTGGCGAAGGCTTTGCACTTCCTCCTGACCATCGGTGACAACGTCCAGATCACCGCGCTCAGTGGTTCGGAGTACTTCGGCTTCATCATCAACCTGCTGCTCATCTTCGGTGTCAGCTTCGAAATTCCACTGCTCGTCGTCGTGCTGAACTTTGCCGGCATTCTGACGTACGAGCGTTTGAAGGCCTGGCGTCGAGGATTGATCTTCGGGCTTTTCGTATTTGCTGCAGTCGCCACGCCGGGTTCGGATCCGTTCTCGATGCTGGCGCTCGCGCTGGCCCTGACGCTTCTCTTCGAGGTCGCTGTTCAGATCGCTCGCCTCAACGACAAACGTAAGGCCAAGCGAGCCGGTGAAGACTGGGGCGCACTGTCCGACGAGGAAGCGTCCTCCATCTCGTCTCCGTCCGATCTGAACGAGGCTTTCGACAATCCGACCAAACCCAAGGCCGAATCGAGTGGTTTGTTCGGACGTAAGTCCAAGTCCAAGGCTCCGGTTGCGGAGAAATCCGACACCGGCGGCGACAACGCGCCCGGTCAGGATTTCACTGACACCCTCTGAGCGCCGTGCCACCACGTCGGCGGCGTGTGAAACCCTGACGAGGTGGTTATGAACAAGAGTGAACTGAGCACGTTTGCGTCCAGCCTGAAGTTCGAACTCGATCCATTCCAGGTGAAGGCATGCGTTGCGCTCGAAGCGGGCCACGGAGTCCTTGTCTGCGCGCCGACCGGCGCAGGCAAGACCGTGGTCGGCGAGTTCGCTGTCCACCTGGCTCTCGCGGCGGGCCGCAAGTGTTTCTACACGACGCCGATCAAGGCGTTGAGTAATCAGAAGTACGCAGAACTCGTCGAGCGGTACGGCCCGAGCGAGGTCGGCCTGCTGACGGGTGATTCGAGTATCAACTCCGACGCACCGGTGGTCGTCATGACCACTGAAGTCCTGCGGAACATGCTCTACGCAAATTCCGAGGCACTGCGCGGGCTTTCGCACGTAGTCATGGACGAAGTGCACTACCTGGCGGACCGGTTCCGTGGTGCGGTGTGGGAGGAAGTGATCCTGCACCTGTCCGAGGATGTTCGGCTGGTGAGTTTGTCGGCGACCGTGAGCAATGCCGAAGAATTCGGCTCCTGGATGGAAACCGTCCGCGGCGACACCACCGTGGTCGTCGACGAGACGCGGCCGATCCCGCTGTGGCAGCACATCATGGTCGGTCGACGGATCTTCGATCTCTTCGACAGCCGCAGTCATCCTGCCGCTGGGCCGAAGACCGTGCTCGTCGATCAGGATCTGGTTCGCCACGTCAAGCAGCGTCAGGCTCTCGAACGCGTCGAGAGCTGGCAGCCGCGTGGCCGCGGGCGTCGTGGCAGCTACCAGAGTTCCAACGATTTCCGACCCTTGCCACGACCTGACGTCATCGCGCAGCTGGACCAGTCCGGACTGCTCCCGGCGATCACCTTCATCTTCAGCCGCGCCGGTTGTGATGCGGCTCTTGCACAGTGCCTGCGGTCCCGACTGGATCTGACTTCGCCGGAGCAGGTTCGCGAGATCGACACCATCATCGAGAAACACACCGGGGAACTACCCGAGGAGGATCTCGAAGTTCTCGGATATCGGGACTGGTGCAAGGCACTGCGACGCGGACTGGCCTCTCACCATGCCGGCATGTTGCCGGCATTTCGCCAGACAGTCGAGGAACTGTTCGTCAAGGGTCTCGTGCGGGCGGTCTTCGCGACCGAGACGCTGGCCCTCGGCATCAACATGCCGGCACGCACGGTGGTCCTCGAACGTCTGGTCAAGTACAACGGTGAATCGCATGCCGAACTGACACCGGGGGAGTACACGCAGCTGACCGGTCGGGCAGGCCGACGCGGCATCGACGTCGAAGGGCACGCTGTGGTTCTGTGGCAGCCCGGGGTCGAGCCCACGGATGTCGCCGGCTTGGCGTCGACCCGGACGTTCCCGCTCCGCAGTTCGTTCCGCCCCTCGTACAACATGTCGATCAACCTCGTCGAACGCATGGGCGCGGCCGATTCACGGAAGCTGCTCGAGCGTTCCTTCGCACAATTCCAAGCGGATCGCTCGGTGGTCGGCCTGGTGCGTGGCATCGAGCGGAACGAAGAAGCGCTGAAGGGTTTGCAGGAGAAACTCGGCGGTGCGGACGGCGAATACTTCGAGTACGCGTCGTTGCGTGAGCGGCTCAGTGCGCGCGAGCGCGCGCTCGAACGTAAGGGCCGCGAAGACCGACGCGGAGATGCGGTGGAGTCCCTCCGTGCACTCGCCCGCGGTGACGTGATCGCAATTCCCATCGGTCGTCATTCCGGGGTGGCAGTGGTCCTCGTCCCGGACAACGATCCGAAGGACCCGCGTCCGCTGGTTTTGACTGCCGATCAGTGGGCCGGCCGACTCTCCTCGGGTGATTTCCCGGAAGCAGCCGACGTTCTGGGAAAGATGCGCCTGCCCAAGCATGTCGATCACCACACCGCAAGGATCCGGCGCGATCTGGCCTCGGCATTGCGTAGTACCGGGATCAGTGCCCCCCGGCGGAAGAAGCGCCACAAGGCGGGCGCGTCCGAAGACGCCGAGGTCGCTACTTTGCGACGCGCTATTCGCTCGCATCCGTGCCACAGCTGGCCCGATCGTGAACATCTGAGCCGGATCGGTGAGCGCTACAACCGACTGGCCCGGGAAACGCAGTCGATGAGGGAAAAGGCAGCGGCCACCACCAACTCGTTGGCGCGGACGTTCGACCGCATCATTGCGCTACTCAAAGAGCGTGAGTACATGACTGCCGAAGCAGCGCCCGAAGTCACCGAATCCGGACGACGACTCAGCCGCATCTACTCGGAAAGCGACCTTCTGGTCGCCGAGTGCCTGCGGACCGGGGCGTGGACAGGTCTCAGCCCGGCCGAGTTGGCGGCCGTCGTCTCCTCGGTGGTCTACGAATCACGTCGGGACGGCGACACCGTTGATCGGGTGCCGACAGCGGCGCTTCGTCACGCCCTCAACGACACTCAACGATTGTGGAGCGAACTGCGGTCGGACGAGATTCGTCACAAGCTGCCGCCGACGCGGGAACCGGATCTCGGATTCGTCACCGCCGTTTATCACTGGGCGAGTGAGAACTCGCTTGTCGACGCACTGATCGCGGCCGGAGTGCAGGGCCGTGCGTTGTCTGCGGGTGACTTTGTACGTTGGTGTCGTCAGGTGATCGATCTGCTCGATCAGGTCCGCCTGACATCGACGGATGCCGACGTCGCGAAGACTGCGGCGCGGGCGGTAGCTGCAATTCGTCGCGGGGTAGTTGCTGTCGACGCAGCATGACCGCAACTATGTGGTTTGATTCGCAGACTGGTATTTCGAGTGGGAGGCGAACATGAGCGGGCCTTACGGACCGAACGATCCGAATCGGCAATGGGGTCCTGGTGATCAGCAGCAGCCGAACGAGCAGCAGTGGGGGCAGAATCCTCAGCAGCCGGGCGGTCAGCAGCAGCCTGGTCAGCAGCCCGGCCAGCAGCAGCCGTGGGGTCAGTCTGGTCAAACACCGCAGCCCGGTCAACAACCCGGCCAGCAACAGCCGTGGGGACAACCTGCCTACGGCCAGCCCGGGCAGCCTGGTGGTCAGCCTGCGTACGGTCAGCCGCAGCAACCTGGACAAGGACAACCCGGCCAGCAACAGCCGTGGGGACAACCCCAGCAGCAGCCTCCCGCTCAGCCGTGGGGTCAGCCCGGGCAACAGCAGGCACCTGACGCAACCCAGGCCTGGGGTCAGCCGCCTGCTGCCGCACCTCAGCAGGCATGGGGCGCCGCCGCTCCCGGCCAAGCGCCGGGACAGCAGAATCAGTGGAACCAGGCTCAGCCGTTCCCGAGTCCCGGTGCGCCCGGAAACCAGTCGGGTAAGTCGAAGAAGCCTTTGATCTTCGGTGCGATCGGTGTTCTCGTCGTTCTTGCTGCTGTCGTGGTGGCCCTGGTGTTCGGTGTCTTCGGCAAGAACACACTCGATCAGAGCGCGGCTCAGGCCGGCGTCGAAAAGATCGTCACCGAGTCCTACGGGGCAAAGAACGTGAGCAACGTTCAGTGCCCCGCGGACCAGGAAGTCAAGTCAGGCAACAAGTTCACCTGCACGCTTTCGATCGCGGGTGTGAAGTCGAACGTGACTGTGACGTTTGTCGACGACAACGGCACGTACGAGGTCAGCCGCCCGAGCTGACGCTCTACTGGTCGGAACGGCCTGCCGCCGCAGCCGCGAGCGCGGCGGCAAGCCGTCCGGCCGAGCGCTCGATGTTCAGCGAGGCCGCCACTTCCTCGAAGCGTGCGGGATCGGCAGGGGTCGCCGGGAGTTGGTCGTCCTTCGAGAACTGAACGTCCGCGTCGCGAACCACTCGTACTACCGGCAACGCAGCATCAAGGTAAGCGATGGCCTCTGGTGAGGTGAGTTTTGCGCGAATTCCCTTGGCCATGTCGGATTCCGGATCAGCTGCGGCCGCGCGAAGTCCGGCCAACGAGCCGTAGCGCAGCATCAGCGTCGACGCAGTCTTCTCACCGACACCCTTGATGCCGGGTAGACCGTCGGAGGCGTCTCCGCGCAGTACCGCGAGTTCGGCGTATGCCTCGCCCGCACGATCACCGGGTACTCCGTACTTCTCGGCAACCTCGACCGGTCCGAAGAGTTCGGCCCTGGACAAGCCACGGCCCACATAGAGGACACGAACGGGCACGTACTCGTCGGTGACGACCTGCAGAAGGTCTCGGTCACCACTGACGACGACGGTGAGATCTTCGCGCTCGGTGGCGGCAAGCGTTCCCAGCACGTCGTCGGCTTCGAGTCCGACGGCACCCGCCGTCGCGATTCCTGCTGCTGCGAGCACGTCCATGATCATGTCGACCTGAGGCGTCAACGTGTCCGGAACTTCTTCGGACGAACCGTCAGAGCCTTCTTCGACGCGATGCGCTTTGTACGTCGGGACTGCATCGACGCGGAACTGCGGTCGCCAATCCAAGTCCAGGCACACCGCGAGACGACTCGGCTGGTGTTTGGTGATCAGGGAAGCCACCATGTCGGTGAAACCGCGCACGGCATTGACAGGTCTTCCGTCGGGGTCGACGAATGACTCGGGCAGCGCGTAGAACGCACGAAACCACAGGCTGGCACCGTCGAGGAGAAGCAATGGCCCACTCATGGTCACCATCCTGCCAGTCGGCACTAACCTGTAAGCCATGACGTCTCCAGCCGAACAGGATTCCCGATTCTCCAGCGCCGTGTACGGCGCACGTATCGCTCGCGCCGCGGAGTTGGCTCGATCAGCAGGGCTCGACGGTCTGGTGGTGACTCCAGGCCCGGATCTGCGGTACCTGACGGGTTCTCGGGCCGACTCCTTCGAGCGCTTGACCGCGTTGGTCATCGCTGCGGATACGGCGAAGGCGTCTGTCGTGCTTCCTCGCTTGGAGTTGGCGTCGTTGAAGGAATCGGCGGTGGGCGATCTCGGGCTGACCGTCCTCGACTGGGTCGACGGTGTCGACCCGTATGCGATTGTGGCGGCGCAACTCCCGACCGGCGCCAAGGTTGCGGTGACGGATGCGATGCCTGCATTGCACCTGATCCCGCTCGCAGACACCTTGGGCGCGTTGCCGATCCTCGCTACCGGCGTCTTGCGTGAATTGCGGATGGTCAAGGACGACGCCGAGATCGAGGCGTTGCGACGGGCCGGTGCGGCGATCGACCGTGTTCACGCCCGCATGGCCGAGTTCTTGATCGTCGGCCGTACGGAAGCCGAAGTGGGCGAGGCGATTTCGGAGGCGATTCTCGAAGAGGGGCACACCGAGGCCGCGTTTGTGATCGTCGGATCAGGCCCGCACGGCGCCGATCCGCACCACGAGGTTTCGGACCGGGTGATCGAGAGCGGCGATGTCGTCGTGATCGACATCGGCGGACCGGTCGAGCCCGGCTACAACTCGGATTCCACCCGCACGTACAGCATGGGACAGCCGTCCGCCGAGGTATCAGCGCAGTTCGCGGTACTCGAAGCGGCACAGCAGGCTGCCGTCGATTCGGTGCGGCCAGGAGTATCCGCAGAATCCGTCGACGTTGCCGCCCGCGAAGTGCTTGCCGCACAAGGTCTTGCGGAGGTCTTCGTTCACCGCACCGGTCACGGTATCGGGCTGTCCGTGCACGAGGAGCCGTACATCGTCGAGGGCAACACCATCGAACTCGTCGAAGGTATGGCCTTCAGCATCGAACCGGGAATCTACTTCCGCGGCAGTTGGGGTGCCCGTATCGAGGACATCGTCGTCGTGACCGCGGACGGTTGCGAGTCGTTCAACAACCGTCCGCACGGCCTGACTGTCCTCGGCTGATCAGCTTTCCTTGAACGCCGCGGACCCGAGGATGCGGGTGACGTCGATTTCGATGACCACGCGCGCTGGGTTGACCCGTGGCTGGCGGTACCGCTCGGCATAGCGCCGAACGGCGTCGGCCACGGAGTCCTCGTCGGCGAGCACGCGTGCCGGCCCTTCGAGCGTGAGCCAGCGACCACCGTCGACCGAACTGACTGCGGCGTATCCGCCACGCGCTGCGTTTATCGCCTTCTGTGAACCACCGCTGGTGATCACGCGCGCCTTTCCGGCTTCCTGGTCCCAGGTGAACCCGACGGCCACGACGTGTGGGGTGCCGTTCGGACGCAACGTCGTGAGTGTCGCGAGGTGGTATTCACCGACGAACTTCAGCCCGTCTTCGGTGAGAGTCTGCTGTGCCGATGGCGTGGTGGAGGGGGTGAGCGTCATGCCACGACGGTAATCCAGGACACTGGAGCGGTGACTGCGGGTGCGAACGTGAATGACATCGAGACGGTACTGCTCCTCGGCGGACGAAGTGAGATCGGCCTCGAGATCGCGGTCAGGCTCGCGCCGGGCCGCAACATCGTTCTGGCTGCCAGACGCAGCGGCGAGCTGTCGGAGCAGGAGCAGATGCTCAGGAACGCCGGAGCGGTCGGCGTCTCCACCGTCGAGTTCGACGCCGACGCCGTCGACACGCACGGAGACCTCCTGGACGCCGTAGTCGCCGAGCACGGTCGGATTTCGGTTGCAGTGCTGGCCTTCGGAATTCTCGGCGATCAGGCGCGTGCCGAAACCGACGCGGCGCATGCGGTCGCGGTGGTGCACACCGACTACGTGGCGCAGATCAGCATCCTCACGCACCTCGCGGAGATCATGCGCCGACAGGGAACCGGAAAGATCGTGGTGTTCTCGTCCGTCGCCGGCGTTCGGGTTCGCCGCGCCAACTACGTCTACGGGAGCGCAAAGGCCGGCTTGGAAGGTTTTGCCAGCGGTCTGGGCGACGCGCTGCACGGTTCGGGCGTGCAGTTGATGTTGGTACGGCCAGGGTTCGTCATCGGGAAGATGACCGAGGGAATGTCGCCTGCCCCGATGTCGAGCACTCCGTCGCAGGTCGCCGACGCCGTCGTACGGGGACTGAACTCCGGGGCGACTCGGGTGTGGGTTCCGCGAATTCTGCAGCCGGTGTTCTTCGTCATGCGGCTTCTGCCTCAGACGATCTGGCGCCGGATGCCGCGATGACCGCACACCCGGTGGTGATCGTCGGCATCGGCGCCGACGGCTGGGAAGGGCTGTCCGAGAGCGCGCAGGGTGCAATCCTCGGTGCGGAGGTCCTGATGGGGTCGCCGCGCCAGCTGGACTTGGTCCCGGCGGCACATCTCGGGGCACGGCGTGCGCCCACCCGGCTCACCTGGCCGTCTCCGATGATTCCGGCGTTGCCGTCGATGTTCGCAGAGAACGCGGACCGCAAAGTATGTGTGCTCGCCAGCGGTGACCCGATGTTCCACGGCCTCGGTGTCACGTTGGTCCGGCTGCTCGGCGCGGACAACGTGCGAGTGATCTCGCACCCGTCGTCGGTGGCGTTGGCGAGCGCGCGAATGGGATGGGCATCGGCCGAGGTCGACGTCGTGAGCCTGGTGAACCGAGACTCGGCGACCGTCTTGGCGGCAGTGGTCGATGGCGCACGCCTGTTGGTTCTGAGCAACGGGCGCTCGACACCGGGGGAGGTGGCTCGTCTGTTGTCCGCCGCGGGCTTCGGACGATCGACTCTGACTGTGCTGGCCCAGCTGGGCGGGGCCGAGGAATCGCGGACCGTCACGGTGGCAGACGAGTGGGACCACGCGGACGAGGACGTGGACGCGTTGAACGTTCTGGCCGTCGAGTGCATCTCGGTCGATCACCCGTTGCGGCTGACTCGAATCCCGGGTCTACCGGATGCTGCGTTTGTCGGCGACGGTCAGATGACCAAGCAGGAGATCCGCGCATTGACGTTGTGTGCACTCGCACCGGCGCCGGGAGAACACCTCTGGGACGTCGGCGGAGGGTCGGGAACCGTCGCCATCGAGTGGATGAGAACCCACCCGCGTTGCACTGCAACAGCATTCGAGAAGGTGGCGAGCCGGGTATCGCAGATCGGTGCCAATGCACTCAATCTCGGCGTGCCTGCGTTGGCAGTGAAAGGGACCGCGCCCGAGGCGTTTGCGGAAGAGGTTCGGCGTCCCGATGCGGTGTTCGTCGGCGGCGGCGTCACGCAACCGGGAATGCTCGAAGCGTGCTGGGAGCAGTTGAGCGTGGGCGGGCGTCTGGTTGCCAACGCCGTGACTGCCGAGTCCGAATCGTTGCTGCTCGGCTGGATGAGTCGCCATGGTGGGACGCTGCGACGCTTTCAGGTGCAGCGCGCCGAGCCTTTGGGCGCGTTCAACGTTTGGCGACCACAACTTCCGGTGGTCCAATGGTCCGTCACAAAAAGTCAGCCGTCTGCAGGCGCAGACACAGATACGCCGGAGGAATCCACACAATGACCGTTCATTTCATCGGTGCGGGTCCCGGTGCGGCAGATCTGATCACTGTCCGCGCGCAACGCATCATCGCTGCGAGCCCTGTGTGCTTGTACGCCGGCAGCCTTGTCCCGGCGGAGTTGCTCGAGTGGTGCCCGGTCGGAGCGCAGGTCGTGGACACCGCTCGCCTGAGCCTGGACGAGATCACTGCAATCCTTGTCGAAGCGGATTCCGCCGGGCTGGACGTCGCGCGTCTGCATTCCGGTGATCCGTCGATCTTCAGCGCGGTAGCCGAGCAGGCTCGTCGCCTGGACGCCGCGGGTGTCGATTTCGACATGATTCCCGGTGTTCCTGCATTTACCGCGGCCGCCGCCGCGCTGAGGCGTGAGTTGACCGTCCCAGGCGTCTCGCAGACCATTGTTCTCACCCGAGTCTCCACCTTGTCGACGGCAATGCCGGAGGGCGAGGATCTGCGGTCCCTGGGCCGCAGCGGCGCCACGATGGTGATTCACCTCGGCGCTCATCGCATCGAACAGATCGCATCCGAGTTGGCCGACAATTACGGCGAGGACTGCCCGGTGGCGGTCGTCGCCTTCGCCTCGCGGCCCGAGGAGATCGTTGTTCGAGGCACTTTGAAGACGATCGTCGAACTTGTTCATACAGCCGGCATCACGAAGACGGCCGTTGTGATCGTGGGCCGAGTGTTGACTGCTGAAGGATTCCCGGACAGCTATCTCTACTCGGCGGCGCGTGAGAGAAGCACACACTGACCCCGACGGGTACTCGTCGTCGCGTGCTCCTGCTCGGCGGCACGGGTGAAGGTCGAGTGATCGCTTCTCGGTTGGCCGGTTCAGCCGACCTCGAAGTTGTCACATCGCTGGCCGGCCGGGTTCGTGATCCTCGATGGCAGGAGGGGGAAGTGCGCATCGGTGGGTTCGGGGGAGCCGAAGGACTCTCGGAGTGGTTGTCGAACAACGATATTCGTGCAGTGCTGGACGCCACACATCCGTTTGCCGCTCGCATCACCAAAAATGCATTCGACGCGTGCCTCGCGAATTCCGTTCCGTACGCCATGTACCGACGCCCCCCGTGGCGCGAGCAACTCGGCGACACTTGGCTTCCCGTACGCAGTCTCGATCACGCCGCAGAATTGGTGCCGACGGTCGGCTCACGCGCTTTTCTGACGATCGGGAGGCAAGGAGTTTCGGCGTTCGACCGTGTGAAGGACGTCTCGTTTCTCGTGCGTTCCATCGATCCGCCTTCAGGGACATTGCCGCCTCACTCGCAATTGCTGCTCGCACGTGGCCCATTCGACGTCGAAGCGGAAGTCGATCTGATGAGAACTCACGGCATCGACGTCGTGATCACCAAGAACAGTGGCGGCGAGCAGACGTACGCAAAGATCGCCGCCGCCAGGCAATTGTCGATCCCGGTGATCGTCGTCGAACGACCACCGATCCCGGCGACCGCTCCGGCATTCGACACCGAAGCCGGGGCGGTGGACTGGCTCACGGCTTTCGGTAGTGGAACGGCGCTGTGAGGCCGACATCGCGTTCGCTTCAGGTTCGTCTAAGGTTCCGTGACCATACTGGAGGGATGTTGGGATCTTTCGACGCCGCACTGCGGGACCGCGCATGAGAGTGTCGGTTCCCGGAATGAGCCGTCGAAAACCATCGGGAATTCACGTGCGGACGCTCCATGCGCGCGTGAAATTGCTGACTGCAGGCCTGGTGGCGATCGCGGTGATCGTGTCGGCATCGGCGGTGTACATCGTGTTCAACGCGTATTTGCAAGGCAACGTCGATCGACAACTCGAGCGCACGAGTGACGCGATCACCGACACCGTCAATTTCGGCGGTGTCACACCGGTTCTGGGATTGACGGCCGGCGCGGATACAGCGGTCATCCAGGCGGTGGGGCTTCTCACTGCCGACGGCGCATTGGTGACGGCGACTCCCGGTCTGCCACCGTTCAGCACCAGCGCAGACGCCATCAGGTCGATCGCAGACGGCAATTCGTCGCAGACGATCGCAACCGTCGATGCGTATCGAATTCTTGTCGAGCCCTCGGTTGCGGGCCAAACTTTGGTTGTCGCGCAATCCTTGGGGCCGACACGTTCGGTCCTCAAGCGACTCGCAGTGGTGTTGGCGGCACTCGGGGCGGCCGGTATCGCACTCGCTTACGCGGCCGGAGATGCTGTGGCACGCACAGGATTACGGCCAATTGCGCGACTCACTGCGGCAACGCGGCGGGTTGCCGAAACGGATGATCTTGCGCCGATTCCGGTGACCGGCGACGACGAGTTGGCGTCGTTGACAGTCAGTTTCAATCGGATGCTCGGGACGTTGTCGGAATCGCGGGCGCGCCAGAGAAGTCTGATCACCGAAGCGGGCCAGGACCTTCTGGCTCCGTTGACTGCACTTCGCACCAATATCGAGTTGTTGATGTCTTTCGATACCAAGTCCGGCGCGATTTCCGAGGCAGATGCAACGCAGTTGCGTGAGGAAATCACGGACCAGATGATGGAGTTGACGCTCCTCGTCGGAGAGTTGGTGGACCGTGCGCGGGTTGACGAAAGCACGTTGGGGAGAGGAGATTCCCTCTAAATCGGACGTCTGACCAGCGCCTTTGTTGCATTCGTAATTGAAGCAATGGAAGGAGCGCTGGTAATGTGGGGCAATTGTGAAGTTTTTGGGTATAGCTGGAGTGTGGCGCGAACCGTGGGGTTTGCTGGGCGGGGGCCTTTGGAGGACGAGAGGGATTCAGTGGTCAAGCAAGCACGCGCCGAGCTGACTCGGCAGCAAATCGTTGCCGGCGCGGCCGCGCAGTTCGAGAAGACTGGTTACGGCAGCACCAGCATGGCCGACATAGTCTCGGGGGCCGGTACTACCAAGGGCGCGTTGTACTTCCATTTCGCGTCGAAGGACGAGCTCGCGCAATTCATCATTGCCGAACAGCATCGGCTCTCGATCGAATCGGTGCAGGCGATTTCCGCGACGGGCAAGGACCCGTTGGAACAGATGATCATGCTCACGCACGAAATGGCACGTCAGATTGTCGACGAGCCGATCGTTCGCGCGGGCATTCGCCTGACGCTGGAACTGAGCACGTACGAGGGGCCGGTGGAACCGTACGCCGAATGGATCTCGGCAATCACGGATCTCACCGCCAGAGCTCAGGCGGAAGGTGAAATCCGAAAATCGGTCAGCGCAGAATCGTTCGGCAGGTTCATGCCCTCGGCATTCACCGGGGTACAGCTGGTTTCGAATGTTCTCACCCGACGCTCGGACCTTCCGGATCGTGTCGACGAGATGTGGCAGATCCTGCTTCCGGGAATCGTCAGCGACGAACTTTCCGGTGACATCGAGCGCCTCGTCAAGTCGCGGTGGACTCCGGCGGCGGCGTAGCCTCCGGGACATGGCCGTCACGCGGATAGTTTCGGATCTGTCGAGTAGTTCGCTCGAGGCCGCGCAGCGCTTCTACACCGAAGTGCTGGGCCTCGAAGTTGTCATGGATCACGGGTGGATCGTGACGTTGGCTTCGCCGACGGATCCGTCCTTGCAGATCAGCATCATGACGCACGACGCTCATGCCCCCGTCGTGCCGGACGTCTCCGTCGAGGTGGACGATCTCGATGCGGCGTACGAGGCCGCAGTGCAACGCGGCGACACGATCGTCTATCCCGTCACCGAGGAGCCGTGGGGTGTGCGCAGGTTCTTCGCCACCGACCCCGACGGTCACGTGATCAACATCCTCAGCCACCGACGCGAGCAGTGATGGCGTCCGGCCCGAGCGGACTGACGTACCTCGAGGTGGGCGCGACGGCAGGCGTTCTCCCCGCTGGCTATCACCACGTTCACGAGATCGCGACGGTCGGATCCGGACGTGAAGATTTCGCGGTTGCAGCTCGTACCGTCCTGGAATGGGGAATGCACCGCGGAGCCGGTCTTACCGTCCGCTCGGCAGCCCCGACCGCGGTGGCAGGTCAGGATGCGACTTTCGGACTCGGTCCGGTGACTATTCCGGTTCGGATCGTCTATGTCGTCGACGACCCCAATCGCAAGGGCTTCGCGTACGGAACCCGCGCAGGCCACCCCGAATGCGGGGAGGAATTGTTCGCCGTCCAGTTCGACGAGACCAGCCAAGCGGTTCGTATCGAGATCGTCGCATTCTCCAAGCCTGGAACGTGGTGGGTGCGTCTCGGCGCTCCGATCGGACGTCGAGTTCAGGCGTTTGTGACGCGCCGCTACATCCGTGCCGTCCGCGAGAGCGTCGACCGATCGCGGGTATGACCGCGGTCGGGCGCGCTGGAAAAATGATTGGACGAGCTTCGGTTCGGATTGATAGCTTGTGCGAGACCGTGACAACACGCCAGGAGGTGAGACCCATGAACGCTGTAACCATGTGGGTGCTCCCACTCGTGTTCACGGATCGGCGATTGACGTAGGTGTCGCCGGGAGCGCCTCGAGTAGGCAATCCCGAAAGGTAACACCATGCAATCCAATTCTCAGACCATCGAATTCACTTCCGAGACGACGTTGAACGGGGTCGTCGAACGCCATTTCATTCTGGATGACATCACCGGTGTGCTCTGGTCACCCGCGTCCGGATCTGTCGAATCACCCCTTCTGCTGTCCGGGCACTCCGGCGGCATGCACAAGAAGGCACCCGGACTGATTGCCAGCGCACTCCACAGTGTGAGCTCCCACGGGTTCACAGTCGCCGCGATCGACGCGCCCGGACACGGCGACCGGCCGCGGAGCACACAGGACGAACAGTGGGGCGAGGCAATCCGCCAGGCTAGGGCGGCCCACGAGCCGATCGCCCCGATCGTCGTCGAGTACAACCGATCGTTGGCGGAGCGTGCAGTGCCGGAATGGCAGGCGACCATCGACGCTCTGCAAACGCTGCCCGACGTCAACGCCGACGCTCCGATCGGCTTCGGCGGCGTGTCGCTAGGGGTCGTGACCGGGCTCATGTTGGCCCCGGTCGAATCCAGGATCGCTGCCGTGAGCTTCGGGGGAGTTTTTGTGGACAGCTCCCTCCTCGAGGCAGCGCGAAAGCTCACGGTCCCGGTCGAGTACCGGATCCCTTGGGACGACAAGGATTACGACCGCACGTCAGGGGTGGCGTTGTTCGATGCCTTCGGCTCGAAGGAGAAGACGCTGCACGCCTACTCGGGCAGGCACTATCCGGTGCCCGACTACGAGCGCGACAGTTCGGCTCGGTTCTTCGCCCGCCACCTCGGCGGGAGCGTTGGCGTTTCCGCGAGCTGACGTGAACACGTATCGGCGTCCGGCGGTGTCGGACGCCGATACGAAGTCGAACAGTATGGCGTGACCGCCCGGACTCCGCGACGCGCTCAGAACGGGGAGGACACAGGCCCAGTCGGTGAGCAGATCGTCGAACACGTCGACACCGTACTTACGGGAGTTTTTCACTAATGTCACCCGGGCCGGTTCCCGCGTCCGACATAGCCCGTTTGTGGTCAGCGTTGATGATCTGTTGCGTCAGTTAGCAATTCGGCGACCAGATCGAAGTCGTCGGCGGCGATATCTCGGTCGCCCGCTGCTCGGATCCGCTGGAGAGATTGCTCTCGTCTCTCCTTGAACCACAGATTGACGTGAAGGGCGATGTCGCGGGCAACGGCAATATCGACGGAGCTGATTTGCGCCATCGCCGCGGGGCGGGTGGCTGCGTCGAGCGCGAGGTGCACGATGTCGAGAAGGTCAGTGCCTTGTTTGTCTCCGGAACGATTCATCACCGCCTGAAGTTTCATCGCGATAAGTGGGCCCGGCTCGGCAACTGGGGTGGTGACCTCGACAAGATTGCCGTGGGCCCGGATCACCGCGATGGTCATGTCGCTGGCGGTGTCGTTGGCCCACGCGTGCGCTGAAGCGTGGAGACGATCGCCAGGATCGTCGCTGGGGTGGTCGATCTCGATCTGACGGACTTCGAGCACGTCGACCTTCACTGATCCGTACGGCGTGGGCAGTAAGACGGCTGCCGGCTCGACAGGCTCAGCGCCGTTGGCAGAACGCAGGACTTCGAGTTGGGGGATATCGCCGAGAAGTCGATCCACAAGATCGAGGTCGACCGTGGCTCGGTGGGGATTCGACAACCGCGACAATACAGCGAGTCCGCCTACGATGACAGGCGGCCCCCCGAGCAGTGACCGGACCTCGATAATACCCTGAACTACGGCGGCCATCGCATCACCGGCAAAGGTAACTCGGCTACCAGACACGGGTCCACCGGACGTCGGGTGTCCATGCGTCCAAGATCTCCCGGCCGCGTCCGGCGTCTTGGGCGAGATCGAGTGCGACGAACAACGGATGTGTCAGTGGCCATTCGAGCGCATTGGAGTCGAAATTGACGCGGTGATTCACGGCTGCGGGTACAGGCGCGACCCGCAACGTGGCCTTCGCCTGCATCGCAGAGGCTGAAGTTCCCAGCAGGGTAGTAGCGCGCCGGAGGGTCGGAGGGTCGGGGACAAAGAAGTCGAGGGTTTGGTCTGAGCGGAATGCCAAGGGCGCACCGTACATAGCGGCCGCCGCAGAGTCGGTCAAAGCCCAACCCGGTTCCTTCTCGATTGTGTCGAGATTGAGCCGCAGTGGTCGCATCAAAGTTGCATCGTCCCGAGACGGGAGCGCAGCTAAGTGAACGCGGGGTTTCGGCCAGCGCTCGGCGACCTGCCAGAACAGGTCGGTGCTCGTCGGCATATTCCTCGCATCGACGAAACCGTCGCGGCGGAGGGCAGCCAGTATCTCCGAGACCGTGCTGGGGGAACGACCCAACTCCCGCGCGAGCTCACGCACCGCGAAAGTTCGCTCGGGATGCATGAGCACTGAAACTGCGACCTCGAGGCCGGCCTTGCCGCCGAGTGCTTCCGACCGTTCAAGGCGTTTCTGGAGCGTCTTTACTTCGGCGTCTATGACCATGCTGCCTGTACGTATGGCAAGTCGTCCGCGGAGATCGAGGTAGCCGCAGCGTCGCTGGACGAGGATCGCGCGCGCGGTTTCGGTGAGGCGGTCCGATACGACAAACAATGTCGTGTCCGTGGACTGGTTTTCGGTGAGTAGTCGTTCGGCAACCTGGTCGGTGACCAGAGAGCGGTACTTCATCTGGATTGGGACGGCAAGACCGTCTGGGTCCAGCACAAGGTCGATGCCGGTGCCGGGTTCGCGGATTGGTGGTTGGGCGTCGATGCCTAATTCTGCGAAGGCGTCGATCACGAAAGCCTCAACGGCGGAAGCCTGGTTGTTCACGCGTGTATCGTTTCAGCATGTTCGGTGTTCGGTCAATACCGAACACCGAACATGGTTGATTGCAGCTCTTCGCGCATTCACGTCATGTCGGTACTTGAGCGGGCCGATATCGCACGGCGACTGCACCCGACTGGAACTCGTGGCGGTCGACGAGCTCGAGTTGGATGCGCTCGCGCAGGCCCGCGAGCAACGTCGGTCCGTGTCCGGCGAGGACCGGTTGAACAAGGAACTCGTACTCGTCGATCAGTCCCAGGTCTGCCAATGCCAGGGGGAGTGTCACTCCGCCAACCCACAGGCCTTCGCCGGGCTGCTCCTTGAGTCGCTGAACTGCTGGCCCCAAGTCGCCCGGCACCAGCTCGGCATTCCAATCGACCCCGCTCAGCGTGCTCGACACGACGTACTTCTTCGCCTCGTCGATGGTCTCGGCGAACGGGATCTCCCACTCGTCCATCCAGTCAGGCCATGTGCCCGTTGCGGGCCGCCGCCACGCCGACTCCATCATCTCGTAGGTCGCCCGGCCGAATACAAGGGCGTCGGCTCGTTCCATCTGGGCGGTCCAGTAGCGCATCGACTCCTCGTCGGGTGGGAGCCCCGCCTCGTGATGGCAGCAGCCGTCGAGGGTGACGTTGATCGAGTATCGAAGTGGTCTCATCTCGTTGTTCTCCCCTGATATGCGCAGAGTGACAGCACCGGACCGTACTCAGACTACTGCCGGGCCGTCGGTGTAGATCAGGTTCGGGACCTGGAGTCACGCGGGGGTCGTCCGAACAGCAACCAGACGAGCGCACCGAGTACAGGCACCGCGATCACCAGTGCCGACCACCAGAATTTGCCGCCCGAGCGGTCGAAGTCGGTGCGCACGATCGCCACGAGCACGCTAATCGTGATGAAGATCCAGGCAAGAACGAAGACGGTGAAGGTGATGTCCGCCCAAAGCGGAATGGTGGGGTTGTGGATCGATTCGTTCACGCTTACAAATCCCTTTCAACCGCTGTGACTTGATTGGAACAACACGCTCCAGCGCTCGGGCTTACTGCGAGATCGACGTTCCCTCGGTGCCCCGTTGATTACGCGGACGCGAGACGTTCGGAGACCAACGCGTTGAGGGAAACCCCTTCCTCGGCGGCTGCTCGTGCCAGCTTGCGGTGCAAAGTCGGGGTGATCCGGACCTGGAACTTGCCCGAATATCCGCGCTCGCTCAGCGGTTCGGGGATCCGCTCACCTGTCTCTGCCATGTCCGCGAGCGTCTCGGCCACCGCTGTACGGATGCCGTCGAGGGCGGCTGCTTGAGTATCCGCGAGCCACGACAGGCCAGGGAACTCCGTGCAGGTTCCCAGGAACTCTCCGTCGGGTTCGTACCACTCGACTCGGTATGTGTAGTGCTCCACTGCGGGGATCACGGCGAGTCTCCTTCCATGCGTTCGATTGCTGCCAGAACTTGCCCTACCTGGTACTGCTTGGCCTTACCGCCCGAACCCTTTTGAATGTTGATGCGTGGTCCCGGCCACGGCGTCTGGAACTTGGCGTGAGACCCGGCGTTCTGCCTGGCCTGACCGAAGACATCGATGCAGAGTGCGAACAGTTCGTCGTAGGTGACGTTCTGCGGCGCGGTCCGCATTTGCGCGAGCAGCTTGTCTCTCTTCCCCATGCAATATTGATACTGCATCTAGTATCACCGTGGGTCAGCGGAGTGCGCAAGGTGTAAGTGCCCACACCGTGCAATTCTCTCTCCCGAGGCGGAGTCGGGAGCTGTTCACGCTTCCAGACCACTTTCTACGACTGTGCCTTGATGAAACAACACGCTCCATCGATTCTCGGCGAACCGCCAGATGGATGATCGCTCGGTGACACGATGCGCCTGCGCCAGCCGGTACGTCACCAGATACGTGTCAGGCGCGATCCTGCTCAGTGCTGGCCGGTCAACCCTCCACCCGAGTTCGGCGGCGTCGTTCACTTCGCCGCGGAGTCGCCGGCTCGCGACTACCGATTGCACGTAATCGCGGGTGTATCGAGCACCCGAGGCTCCGATCTCCCGGAACTCCGGGTCGACGATCGCATCGAACTCGGCTCGCGACATCGCTACTCGAGTTCGGTGAAACAGAGGTTCGAACTCCATCAACTCGTCGAGTATCGGGCGCAACTCGTGCGGGGTCGTCACGACTGCTCCGAGAACTGCGCCCTCATCTCGATACCTATCTCCGCGTGACGCAGGAGGAAGGCCTTCTCGTCATACCCCTTGCGCCGCAACCAGAGAGTGACCTCGCTGTTGCATTTGCTTGCATTGCACGAGCGGCACGCCGGTGCGATGTTGTCGAGCGTGTAGCGCCCACCGCGGGAGATCGCCAGCACACAGTCACGCTGCGGCGACTCGTCCGGCTCGCCGCAGTACGCGCAGCCACCCCAGGCCGCTTTGAGCGCGGACCACTGCTCCACGGACAAGTCGTGCTCCACCAGATCCATTCGGCGTTTGCGTTTGCGCGCGTATCTGGCTTTCCGGGTCCGGTTGACGGGCATGACGCCATGCTATCGCCGAGTGGTGGTTACTCCGGGTACCGCCGCGGGGTGAACACTTGACGGCCCGAACCGGTTTCGACGACCGTCGTCATCGACGAGCCGACGATCAGCAGCGTCCGCATGTCGATCTCGGAAGGCTCGAGCTCGCCGAGGGTTACGACGCGAACTGATTCCTCGGCGCCGGCAACATCGCGCCCGATGACAACAGGAGTCTCAGGGGAGCGGTGCTCGAGCACGAGGTCTTTCATGGCTTGGACCTGCCACGTCCGGGACTTCGACGCCGGGTTGTAGACCGCAAATGCCATGTCTGCGGCTGCAACTGCCGAGATACGGCGCGCGACGACATCCCACGGCTTGAGGCGATCAGACAACGAGAGCACCGCATAGTCGTGCCCGAGGGGAGCGCCGACGCGACTGGCGACAGCGTTTGCCGCCGTCATACCGGGAAGGATGCGGACCGGGACCCCGCGCCACTGGTCTTCGGCGGCAACTTCGAGAACTGCTGCAGCCATGGCGAATACGCCGGGATCTCCCGACGAGACGACAGCTACACGGGCGCCGTTCTTCGCCAGGTCCAACGCCATCGCGGCGCGTTCGGCTTCGACGCGGTTGTCGCTGGAATGGCGCCGCTGGCCCGGACGCGTCGGCACGCGATCGACGTAAGGGCCGTAGCCGACGAGGTCGGTGGCCAACGAAAGCTCATGCGCCACTTCGGGTGTGGTCCAGGCGGTGTCGCCCGGCCCGAGTCCGACCACGACCACCTCGCCGCGGGACTCGGTTGCGGGTCGAGGGTTGTTCGACGGGCTCGGAACGATGGCGATCGAGAAGTACGGAACTCCGTCCGGGTCGACCTCGGCAGCGGATTCGACGCGTTGACGTGTGGTGCTCGCGCGCTCGACGTAGTGCGCTTCATCCAAGCGGCCGGAATCCTCGAGCGATTGCAGGACAGGCGGGAACGTGCGTCCGAGCTTGAGGATGGCAGCGGCGTCGGTTTCCTTGAGCCGCCTGGTCAGCTCAGCCTGCGGCAATGTTCCGGGCAGGATCGTCAGGATTTCTTCACCCTCGACCAGCGGCTTTCCGAGTGCAGCAGATGCCGCGCTGACGGAGGTGACACCGGGAATCACCTCGGCGTCGAAGCGATCGGCCAGCCTCTTGTGCATGTGCATGTAGGAGCTGTAGAAGAGCGGATCGCCGGCGGCGAGCAACGCGACGGTTCGACCGGCCGCGAGGTGAACTGCCAACCGTTCGGCAGCCGCTTCGTAGAATTCGTCCATCGCGCCCTGGTATCCGCCGGGATGATCAACGGTCTCGGTGGTCACGGGGTAGACGAGGTGTTCTTCGATCTGTCCTTCGCGCATGTACGGCGCTGCAACTCCGCGGGAGATGCTCTTGCCGTGCCTCGCGGAGTGGAACGCAACCACATCGGCCTCGCCGATGACGCGAGCGGCTTTGACGGTCACCAATTCGGGATCGCCGGGGCCGATACCTACACCCCAGAGCTTGCCTGCACTCATTCGACCTCGCTCGCAATCGCATTGACGACGGCCGCGGTGATCGCGCTACCGCCGCGTCGGCCGCGGAGAACGAGATGATCGATCCCGCTGGCGTGTTCGATGAGGGCTTCCTTCGACTCGGCAGCGCCGATGAAGCCGACCGGACCTCCGACGATGGCGGCCGGACGGGGTGCGCCGGCTTCGATGAGGTTCAGGAGATGGAACAGTGCGGTGGGTGCGTTTCCGATCGCGACAACAGCGCCCTCGAGCTTGGCTCCCCACAGTTCGAGAGCAGCCGCCGAGCGAGTGTTGTCGATGGTCGACGCCAGCACGGGAACCCGCGGATCGCCGAGGGTGCAGATGACGTCGTTACCGGCGGGCAGACGCTTGCGCGTGATGCCGGCAGCCACCATCTGAGCGTCGCAGAAAATCGGCGCGCCGTCGCGCAGAGCTGCGCGCGCAGCCGAGACGACACCCGGTGTGAAGGCGACGTCGTCGACGAGATCGACCTGGCCACTTGCATGAATCATGCGCACTACAGCTTGCGAGACATCCGCCGGGAAACGGCTCAGGTCGGCTTCGGCCCGAATGGTGGCAAAGGACTGGCGATAGATTTCCGCGCCGTCACGGATGTACTCGATCATGTGCCACACGATAGAGGCATCACCGATCGGCCGGATTCACCCGGTAACCGTCACCCGTCGCAATCACATCCGCTACGTCCCCGCGGGGACGTCCGCAGCTGCGGTCGCACCCGGCCCAGTGCTGGCGCCCGACGACTGGCAGTTCTGCCTGCTCTACCGCGGTGATGGCGTCGGTGCGCACATCGGCGAGCGACTTCTCGCATCCCGGGCTTCCGGTGCAGGCGGTGACGTCGAGCCACGGTGAGTTCTCGTCGAAGATCAGCCCCATCGGCGCCAACACCCGGACTACCTGCTCGGCAGCCCATTCGTCGAGGTCGAAGATATGCACCGATCGCCACGGCGTCACGACGACGGGCTTGTCGACGGCGGCCAGGAACTCGGCCAGCCGAGCGTCGAGCAGCCCGAATCGCAAGCCTCCGCCCAGGGCTACGGTCCCGTCGCGCTGCTCGAGCCAGCCGATGGTGGGTCGTGCATCCGGCGTGAGGTCCGCCGCACCGGTGGACTCGGCGCTCAGACCCAGCTGCTCGAGGGTGCGTTCGATTCCGTCCGGAACCTCGGCCAGGCGCCAGTGCTTGTCGCGGACGTCGAGGAATGATCGAGCCGCCTCGAGGAGCAATTCGACGGCGTCGTCCGCCTGGACGCGGTGAGTGGTGTGGTGACCGGCGAGCACCAGTGAATGCTCGGTGGCGCTGCGCGCATGGAGCCCGAAATCGCCCCGTAGCCCGGTGATGTCTCCGCGCCCGTCGTCGAGGGTGAACAGGGTTCGCCCTGGCAGATCCGCCAATGCTTGATCCGCTTGGATCGCCGAATCGAGACGGTGGACCAGTTCACGAATGTCGGCTACGCCCCCGATACGGCCGGACAGTGGGGACGCGAGGATGTTGCGCACTCGCTCGTGCGTCGCGGACGGCAGCAGGCCGGCCGACGCGATTCGCGACGCGAAGGCTTCGGGATCCGAGACCGAGCGCAGTTGGACGTTGCCCCTCGAAGTGAGTTCCATCTGCCCGTTGCCGAGATCGCGCGCTGCGTCGGCGAGCGTCTGCAATTGGACCGGGGTGAGGAGTCCGCCGGGTAGGCGCACGCGTGCCAGTGCGCCGTCGGCGGCGTGGTGAACTTGCAGTGCACCCGGGCACGCGTCTGGCTGTGAACGGTCCGTGGGCATGGCTCCAGGGTACGACCTGTCATGAGTGCCTTCTGCGGACCGGTAGCATCACCACCACCAGTGACGGCAGTTGAGGAAACCGGTGAAAGTCCGGTGCGGTCGCGCCACTGTGAGTGTTGCTCGAGCGGGACGTGTTTCCGCTCGGAAACACGAGTCAGACCCTCAACCGCCGTCGATGACAGATCTGTGCCACGGGGCGCGAAACCCCAGGAAGGCTTCACCCGTGATTCTTCTGCTCTCCACGTCCGATACCGATCTGCTGAGCGCCCGCGCCAGCCAGGAAGCCGGCGACGGCGTCTCCTATCGCTGGGCCAACCCCTCACGCTTGCTGGTCTCGGAGGACTTGCCGCCCTTGCTCGACGGCGTCGACCTCGTGATCGTTCGTATCCTCGGCAGCCGTCGCAGCTGGGAAGACGGCCTGGACATGGTCCTCGCCTCCGGACTCCCCGTAGTCGTTCTCGGCGGCGAGCACGCGCCGGATGCCGACCTCATGGAGTGCTCGACGGTCTCCGCCGGTGTTGCTGCCGAGGCGCACAACTACCTGGCTGAGGGTGGCACACAGAATCTGGCACAGCTGCACCACTTCCTCTCCGACACCGTCCTGCTCACCGGCCACGGTTTCGAGCCGCCGGCTCACCTGCCTTCCTGGGGCATCGCTGATTTCGCGCCCGATCTCGACTCGGCGAGCGGTCCGGTCATCGCAGTTCTGTACTACCGCGCCCAGCATTTGGCCGGAAACACCCGGTATATCCAGGCGTTGTGCGACGCGGTCGCCGAGGCCGGTGGCACCGCGCTGCCGATCTACTGCGCATCTCTGCGAACCGCAGAAGCCGAACTTCTGAGCACGCTCCGCCGCGCCGACGCCATGGTCGTGACGGTTCTTGCTGCCGGCGGCACCAAGCCCGCCACCGCATCGGCGGGCGGCGACGACGAAGCGTGGGACGTGGCAGCACTCGCCGCTTTGGACGTTCCGATCTTGCAGGGACTGTGCCTGACCAGCAGCCGCGCCACCTGGGATGCCAACGACGACGGATTGTCGCCGCTCGACGTCGCGACGCAGGTTGCGGTCCCCGAATTCGACGGGCGCATCATCACGGTGCCGTTCTCGTTCAAGGAAATCGATTCCGACGGACTGTCCACGTACATGCCTGATCCGGAGCGCGCAGCCCGCGTGGCCGGCATCGCGGTGCGTCACGGCAAGTTGCGTCATATTCCGACGCCAGAGCGTCGTGTTGCGTTGATGCTGTCGGCGTACCCCACCAAGCACGCTCGCATCGGCAACGCCGTTGGCCTCGACACTCCGGCGAGCGCAATCGATCTGCTCACCGAAATGCGTTCTGCCGGTTACGACCTCGGTCCGGTCGACGGCCCTGACGCAGTTCCCGGCCTGGCGGCCAAGGACGGCGATGCGCTGATCCACGCCCTGATCGCGGCCGGCGGACAGGATCCCGACTGGCTCACTGCCGAGCAGCTCGAGGGCAATCCGATCCGCATCTCGGCAGCGAAGTACCGCGACTGGTTCGCCACCCTGCCCGAAGAGTTGCGCAGCGGAGTCGAGGAACACTGGGGCACAGCGCCCGGCGAGCTGTACGTCGATCGCTCGCAGGATCCGGACGGCGAAATCGTTATCGCGGCACTGCGATTCAACAACATCGTCCTCATGGTTCAGCCGCCGCGGGGATTCGGTGAAAAGCCTGTCGCGATCTACCACGACCCGGATCTGCCGCCGAGCCACCACTACCTCGCGGCCTACCGCTGGATCGCTGCCACCCCGGACAACGGCGGATTCGGCGCCGACGCCGTTGTGCACCTCGGCAAGCACGGCAACCTCGAATGGTTGCCGGGCAAGACGCTCGGCATGTCCAGCAACTGCGGCACCGACGCAGCGCTCGGCGACCTGCCGCTGATCTACCCGTTCCTGGTCAACGATCCGGGTGAGGGAACACAGGCCAAGCGTCGTGCTCACGCGACGCTCGTCGATCACCTGATCCCGCCGATGGCCCGTGCCGAAAGCTACGGCGACATCTCCCGCCTCGAGCAACTGCTCGACGAGCACTCCAACATTTCCGCACTCGATCCGTCCAAGCTCCCGGCTATTCGCCAGCAGATCTGGACACTGATGCGTGCCGCCAAGATGGACCACGACCTCGGCCTCGCCGAGCGGCCTGAAGAAGACGTGTTCGACGACATGCTCCTGCACGTCGACGGTTGGCTGTGCGAGATCAAGGACGTCCAGATCCGCGACGGTCTGCACATTCTCGGCCGTGCACCCCAGGGCGACGCCGAAATCGAACTGGTCCTCGCCATGCTGCGAGCCCGTCAGATGTGGGGCGGCGAACAGAGCGTCCCCGGTTTGCGTGAAGCACTCGGGCTCAGCGAAGACGGCGACGAGTCGCGCAGCCGTGTCGACGACGTCGAGGAAAAGGCGCACGCACTGGTTCGCGGCATGTACGACGCCGATTGGAACCCCGCTGCGGCAGAACAACTCAGCGACGACGAGACCGTCGTGAAGATCCTGCAGTTCGCGGCCACCGAAGTGGTTCCGCGTCTGCGGCAGACCGACAACGAGATCAAGCAGGTCCTGCACGCGCTCGACGGCGGATTCATCGCCGCGGGTCCGAGTGGGTCACCGCTCCGCGGCCTGATCAATGTTCTTCCCACTGGTCGTAACTTCTACTCCGTCGACCCCAAGGCAGTTCCTTCACGCCTGGCGTGGGAGACCGGTCAGGCGATGGCCGAGTCGCTCGCCGCTCGGTATCTCGCCGATCACGGCGAATACCCGCGCTCGGTGGGTCTGTCGGTGTGGGGAACCGCCGCCATGCGTACCTCCGGCGACGACATCGCCGAAGTGTTCGCGCTCCTCGGTGTTCGCCCCGTCTGGGACGAAGCAAGCCGACGCGTCGTCAACCTCGAAGTCATCGATCTCGAAGAACTCGGCCGCCCGCGCATCGACGTCACCGTCCGCATCTCCGGATTCTTCCGTGATGCGTTCCCGCACGTGCTCGCACTGCTCGACGACGCCGTTCAGCTGGTCGCGGCACTGGACGAGACGGACGAGCAGAACTACGTGCGCGCCCACTCACAGGCCGACCTTGCCGAGCACGGCGACGCCAGGCGTGCGACCACCCGTATCTTCGGTTCGAAGCCCGGAACCTACGGCGCCGGACTGCTGCAACTCATCGACTCCAAGACCTGGCGCGGTGACGACGACCTCGCCGAGGTGTACACCAACTGGGGCGGCTTCGCGTACGGCCGTGGGCTCGACGGAATCCCGGCAGCCGACGACATGCGCAGTGCTTACCGTCGAATCAACGTGGCGGCCAAGAACACCGACACACGTGAGCACGACATCGCCGATTCGGACGACTACTTCCAGTACCACGGCGGCATGGTTGCCACCGTGCGCGCGCTGACCGGAAAGTCGCCCGAGGCATATATCGGCGACAGCACTAGGCCGGAATCGGTTCGCACACGCACACTTTCGGAAGAGACCGCACGTGTCTTCCGGGCGCGCGTGGTCAATCCCCGCTGGCTCGACGCGATGCGCCGTCATGGGTACAAGGGTGCCTTCGAGATGGCGGCCACGGTCGACTACCTCTTCGGGTACGACGCCACCACCAACGTGGTCGCGGACTGGATGTACGAAAAGCTCGCCGAGACCTACGTTCTGGACGAGCAGAACCAGAAGTTCATGACGCAATCCAATCCGTGGGCACTACACGGAATCGCCGAGCGGCTCCTCGAAGCCGCTGAGCGCAACATGTGGGAGCACCCCGAGCAGAAGACACTCGACGGCTTGCGTCAGGTGTACCTCGAAACCGAAGGCGAACTCGAGGGGGAGTAAACCTCGAGAATCACCGGCAGGTCCGGGCGCCGAAGTGCTTCAGCGTCCGGACTTGATGATCTGAGCGATGTTCCGCTCCGCCAGAGCAGTGATGGTCAGTGATGGATTGACGGTGCCGGTGCTGCCCGGAATGGCAGCGCCGTCCATCACGTACAGGCCGTCGTAGCCCTTGACTCGCCCGTAGCCGTCGGTGGTCTTGCCCAGAACCGCACCGCCGAGGGGATGCGCGGTGAACGAGGAATTGACGTCCTTCGCGAACGGCAAGGCGGACGGCAGCGTGGTGCCGGCGAAGGCCATCTTGTTCTGGACGGCGCGCAGGGCCTCGACGGTGGCGTCGTTGCCGTTCTTCGGCCAGTTCAGCACCACCCGATCGGAGTCGCTGTCGTAGGCGAAGTCGGCGCGCTGCGAATCGAGGGTCATACCCAAGGTTCCGAGCATGCCGATGTTGACGGGTAGCCCGGGGACGTACCAGTTTTCCAGGGAGAGTGGCATTCCCGACTCGTCGACGATGCGTGATGCCGACGGTGCGGCTTGCGCAGTGCCGTCACTGAAGCCGAACGAGCGCACCATCCCGGCGTCGCCGTTCGTTCCCCAGCCCTTACCGACGTGTTCGTTGAGGTTCGGCAGCGCGCCCGTCGCCTGGGCGCGTACCAACAGTTCGGAGGTGCCGATCGAACCGGCGCCGAGGAACAGACGGTCACAGGTAAGAGTCTTCCGGGCCAGAACGCCACCCGTCGGATCCGTCGATTCGACGTCGACGACGTAGCGTCCATCACGTTCGCGACTGATCGCGAGCACCTGATGTCCGTAACAGACGGTGGCTCGTCCGGTGGCTTCGGCGGCAGGAATGTAGTTCTGCGTGAGGTCGAACTTCGCGCCGTTGGAGTTACCCATGTTGCTGTCACCGACAGTGGCCGAGGCTCGGGTTCGGCCGTCGAGTTCTGAGCGCACCACGTCCCAGTTCCAGATCCCGTCGATCCGCTGCGGATCGAATCCGGCACGACGAGCGTCCTGATCCCAACGACGCGAGTGGCCGAAATTCGGGGTTTGGTAAATGTCTTCGGGCAACGGGCTCAGACGCAGCATCTGGCGCACCTTGGGGTACCAGGTGGACGCCATCTCGTCGTAGTCGAGGGAGTTGCCGAAGACTGCGTCGAAGAATCGGCGCTCGGGCGCGATCATCACGCCGGTGAAGATGATGGAACCACCGCCGACTGCAGCGCCGCGCCAGACCGAGATGTGTTCGTAGTCGGTGGCATCGAGGACGCCGCTGAAGTAGTCGCACACCACCGGGAGTCCGGTGAGGTTGGTGAACGATGTGCGCCGGAAAACTCCGCGGCCGTCGGCCAGCATGTCGGAGGTGTGAATCTCCCGCTGCGGATCATGCGGCCATCGGAGTCCGCGTTCGAGGATGGTGACCTGGGTGCCGCTCTGCGCCAACCGGAGAGCGGTCGCGCTGGCGCCGAAACCTGACCCGATGACGATGGCTTCGGAATGTTCCGGGGGAGTGGGCGAGGGTACGAACAACTCGGGGACGAGTGCGCGGTAGTGATCGGCACCCATCGGTAGCGCACGCAGAGGCGCGGGGGCGGCGTGGCTGATCGAGGTCGACATGAGCGGTGTCGCGGCTGCAACTGCTGCCCCCACTCCGGCCGCTTTGAAAAAGTCACGACGCTGCATGTCACGACGCTGCATGTGTTTGTTCGACTCCCCAGTTCGACGATTTGCCTCAGAATAACTCGAGATGGAGTTTGGGGACGAAACGGCATGTTGAATGCGCACAGAAACCGGATAAAACGTGCATAAGTGGCATGCTTCAGCCGATTGCGGAAGGTCGCCGGATGGTCGCCGAGGCTCATCGGTGTCCAGTGAGCGGTTCCCGCCCCTATCCTCGAGGAGTGAACTCCGACTTCAAGCGCGTCTCCGAGGCCAAGTACGTCCTACTCACTACCTTCCGCAAGGACGGAACGCCGGTGGCGACGCCGCTCTGGGCCGCGCCGGACGGCGACAAGCTCCTGATGTGGACCGTCACCGATTCCTACAAGGTCAAGCGCATCAAGCGAAACCCCTCGGTCACAGTCGCCGCGTGTGACGCGCGGGGAAATCCGAAGGGTGAACCGGTTGCCGCCGTCGCCGAGATCCTCGACGCGCCGGGCACCGATCATGCTCGCGACGCGATCGCGCGTCGCTACGGAATCCTTGGCTGGATCACCATGAAAGGCAGTCTCCTGCGGCGTGGCAAGACCGGAACGATCGGACTTGCCATCACTGCAGCTTGACCGCGCGTCAGTTGCCGAGCAGATCGTCCAATGCTGAATCGAACCGCGGATAGGTGAAGGGGAAGCCGTTGTCCGTCAGCACTTTCGACACTGCATGACGACCCGTCAGGCCCAAGGCAGCGTCGCTGCGCAGCAGGAACGCGCCGAATCTGACCATGACAGCGGGCGTCGGCGGCGCAGGTGGCCGGTGAAGGTGCTTGCGCAGCCCGGCCATCAGTTCTGAATTGCGGACGGGATCCGGGGCAGTCGCGATGACCACCCCCGAGGCAGCCGAATCGGGTTCGAGGGCCCAACGAACGATCGACAGCCAGTCGTCGATGTGAATCCAACTTGTCCATTGTCGACCTGACGCAACGCGTCCGCCCAGACCGAGACGTACGAGCAACAGGAGTCGCTCGAGCGCCGGTGTGCCCTTCTCCAACACGACGCTGGTTCGCAGGATCACTACTCGTGACGTGTTTGCTCCCTCGACCGCTGCCTCCCAGTCCTTTGCGACGTCGGTCATCTGAGGTGGTCCGTCAGCGAGTGGGGAAGCCTCGTCGAGTCGGGTCTCTCCGGCGTCGCCGTAGATTGCGAGCGTGCTCGCCTGGATCCACACCGGAACAGGGTGCGCCAGTAGTTTCGACGCTTCGACCAGTGCGCGGGTCGGATCGACTCGGGAACTGGTGAGCAGTGCGATGTTTGCCGGGGTGGGTCGGCGATCGACCAACTCGCCGGCGAGGTTGATCACCGCGGCGCCGTCGAGTTCTCCTGCCCAGTCGCCTACCGTGACACCGTCCCACTGAACCTGCCTGTGCCTGCCGGGTTTCGGTGACCGAGTCAGGACCACGACGTCATACCCGCGGTCGGCGAGATCGTCGCTGATTCGGCGGCCGAGAGCGCCGGTACCGCCGGCGATCACGACCTTCGTCATCACTGCGCCTGGCTGACCGAGGACATGTGGAAGTCGGGAATCCGCATCGGCGGCATGGCCGTGCGGGTAAACCAGTCTTTCCACTCGCGGGGAAGCGTGATCTCGGTGCGTCCAGCCTCGGTGACCCGCCGCAGGAGATCGAGCGGACTCTCGTTGAAACGGAAGTTGTTGACGGCGCCGACGATCTCGCCGTCCTCGATCAAATACACCCCGTCACGGGTGAGTCCGGTCAACAGCAGCGTCGTCGGATCCACCTCACGGATGTACCAGAGGGTTGTGAGCAGTAGACCCTTCTCGGTACCTGCGATCATGTCCTCGATCGAGGTGGCGTCACCACCGGTCAGGATGAGATTGTCGCCGGGAACTGCGACAGGTCGACCGAACTCTCGTGCAGCGTGGCGCGGGTACGCCAGCGCATTGACGACGCCGTCTCGGACCCAGTCGACGGGTTCGATCTCCATACCGTTGTCGAACAGTGAGACGGATTCACTCGACGACGTCGTGATCACGAACGGCGCGGACTGCAAGCCCTCGGCGCCGGGGTCGGAGGTGAGTGTCAGTGGCAATCCGAGCTTCTCGCCGATCCGGGTACCACCGGTGGTGGAAAGTGCGGTGTGGCCCTCTTCGGCGCCGCGCCCCTCCATGGTCCACATCAGATAGATCATCAGGTCCGCGACAGCCGAAGGCGGAAGAATCGTCTCGTAGCGGCCGGCGGGCAGACTGACCGAATTTTCCGCCCAGTCGAGTCGAGTGGTCAACTGCGACAAAAGGTTCGGCACTGAAATGTCAGTGAAATCGACAGTTCCGGATCCGACCCAGGCGCTGGCGTCGCCGCGCTTGCCGTTGATCTCCACGGAGCCGGTGGCCTGAGCCGTTCTACGTCGCACGCCCGTCGAAGTTCCGAGCCAGGTGGTGTGCAACTGGTGGTGAGCGAAGCCGAACAACTGGTCGTCACTGTCGAAGGCCGTGGACAGGTCGGCAGCCAACTGCGCAAAGACACCGATGTCGGTCAGGGCGGCCGGCAGGTCCCAGTCGGTCTCTGCCGCCGACTGCGTGATCAGGTCGGACGCGTCGTCAGCCGGAGTGGCTGTGCGCGCAGCCTGTTCGCTTGCCTGTACGAGTGCGGAAATCTGCTCCGGATCGACACTGCTGGAACTGACAGTGCCCACCTTCGCGATGTCACCCTCGCGCACGATCGAGATCACCGTCCACGTCCGGGACAGCGAAACTCCGTTGGTGGTCATCGAATTGTTGGCCCACCGCAGCGACGCCTCACTCGCATCGGTCACGATCACCAACGATTCGTCTACCGTCCTCGCGGCCAATGCACGCTCGACGACCTGCTGCGGATCGATCACTGCTGAGCCTCCGAACGAGTATTGAGGATGTTGACTCCGCGGAACAGAGCGGACGGGCAGCCGTGGCTGACCGCCGCAACCTGACCGGGTTGCGCCTTGCCGCAGTTGAACGCGCCCTGCAGGCGCCAGGTCGACTCACCGCCAACGGCTTCCATCGAGCCCCAGAAATCCGTCGTCGTCGCCTGATACGCCACGTCACGTACCTGACCGTCGAGCTTTCCGTCACGGATCTTGAAGAACCGCTGACCGGTGAACTGGAAGTTGTAGCGCTGCATGTCGATCGACCAGGACTTGTCACCGACGACGTAGATGCCGTTCTCGACTCGCGAGATCAGGTCTGCGGTCGAGGTGTCCGTAGAAGGGTTGGGGGAGAGCGAGACGTTGGCCATTCGCTGGATGGGAACGTGATGTGCGGAGTCGGCGTACGAGCAACCGTTGGAACGCGTCAGCCCCAGCCTCGGCGCGAACACGCGGTCTAGTTGATACCCGACCAGTGTTCCCTCTGCCACCAGATCCCACCGTTGAGAGGCGACGCCGTCGTCGTCGAATCCGACGCTGGCCAGGCCGTGCTCTTCGTTACGATCGGCGGTCACGTGCATGAGTGGCGTTCCGTATTTCAGCGTTCCCAGCTTGTCCGGCGTCGCGAACGACGTACCGGCGTAGGCCGCTTCGTAGCCGATCGCCCGGTCGTATTCGGTGGCGTGTCCGATGGATTCGTGGATCGTGAGCCACAGATTGGTCGGATCGATCACGAGGTCGGTCGGACCTGCTTCGACAGTGGGCGCCTTGGTCTTCTCGGCCAGCCACTCCGGGATCTGCGCGAGCTCTTCACCCCAGTTCCATGTGCTCTCCGCCCCGAGGTACTCCCATCCGCGACCTACCGGCGGCGCCAAGGTGCGCATCGATTCGAAGCTGCCGGCCGATTTGTCGACGGCGGTAGCCTCGAATTCGGGGTGCAGACGCACCCGTTGCTGGGTGATCGACGAACCGGCCAGATCCGCGTAGAAAGTTTGCTCCTTGACCTGGAGGACACTCGCCGTGACGTGATCCACGCCGTCAGCGGCTTGAAGCCGTCCGGAGTAGTCGACCAGCAGCGCTACCTTGTCGGCCGTCGGTGTCGCGAAGGGATCTTCGAGGTACGGGGACACCCACGTCGCGTCGGCGTAGACGGGCTCGTCGGCGAGGGTGACCGGATCCCGATTGAGCGAGCGTAATGCCTTCGCAACCTCGACCGCTTGGCGTGCCAGCGCAGCCGCGACGTCAGGGGATACCTCGGCGTGCGAGGCGAATCCCCACGTGCCGTCGACGATCACACGGACGGCGACCCCGATCTCGTCTCCGTCGGACACCGCCTGAACTACGCCGTCGCGCAAGCGGATCGACTGTGTGAGCACGCGGTGGACACGAACATCGGCGTGCTGAGCGCCGGCTGTTCTCGCTGCCGACAGCGCCGCATCAGCGACAGCTCGCAGCGGGAGGGCGAGGAAATCTGCATCGACATCTCGGGTGACGGTCACGCACACGACGCTAGCCGACGACCGCCGATCTCAACCGAACTGCTGCCATCCGAGGCGAATCACCATGGCGATCACGACCACCAACAGCGTGATCCGGACGAATCCGGATCCCTTGCTCAGCGCCATCCGCGAACCGATGACCGCGCCGAGAACGTTGCACACCGCCATCGCCAAACCCAAACTCCACCAGACATGCCCGGTGACGGCGAAGTAGGCGAGCGCGCCGAAATTGGAACCGAGATTGATCACCTTCGCCATGGCCGCGCTCCGAACGAATTCGGTTCCGAGGAAGGTGGCGAAGCTGATGATGAGGAATGTGCCGGTGCCGGGTCCGAGCAGACCGTCGTAAAGCCCGATGAGTCCGGCGGAGAGCAGCAGGACGAGGACGGTCTTGCGCTGCGTCGGACGATGAGTGGCGATCGTGGTGCCCAGCGTCGGCCGCATTGTCACGAAGACGGCGACAGCGACGAGTACGACCATCACGATCGGAACGAAGTACTTCTTGTCGATCAGTGAAACGGCCGCCGCCCCGCACGCGGACGTCACCGCAGCCAAGGCGGCTGCCGGCGCCATCTGCCGCCATTCCATCGGGATTCGACGCGAGAACGTGTACACCGCAGCACTCGTCCCGGTGAATGCCGTCAGTTTGTTGGTGGCCAGTGCGGCCTGCGGGGTCAATTGCGGGGCGACCAGAAAGAGCGCGGGCAACAGAATCAATCCGCCGCCGCCGACGACGGCGTCCACCCAACCCGCCGCCGTTGCTGCCGTCATCAGCAGTCCCCAATCAGCAATATCCACGGCGGTGACTCTTTCACAGCTGTGACACTCTTGAGCACATGCGGAGGTTCAGCCTGTGGCTGCGAGGAAAGCCGATGATCGCGGACAGCGCGCTGGCGCTCGTGTTCTTCGCGCTCGAGGTAGTCACGTTCGTCAGTTCGCCGCGTGAGGAGCGGTGGCCTCAGCTCGTCGTCGGATTTCTGATCTGCCTTCCCGTCGTGTGGCGTCGCAAATATCCGCGTGTGTCCGCTGCATCCATATTGTCGATGTCGTACTTCGCGACCCTGATGATGTGGGCGACCGGGGATCCGGCTGCGGAACATCCAGGCCTGCTGGCGCTCGGAGTTTCGCTCTACACACTCGTTGCGTACGTCGATCGGCGTACCGGGGCGATATTCGCGTGCTTCCTTGCCCTGGACATGACTTTCTCGTTGCTCGTCATCCGCCAAGACGTGATCCTGACGATCATCATCGCGACGCTGCTCTATGCATTGGCCTGGATCACCGCCGAGTTCTTGAGCGCGCGACGTGCCTACGACGAGGAAGTGGCCGCCAGACTCGAAGTGGCCGAATACGAACGAGACCGCCGCGCCGAGGATGCGGTGGCGACGGAAAGAACCCGGATCGCCCGCGAACTCCACGACGTCGTCGCACACGCGGTCAGCGTGATGATCGTTCAGGCGGACGGCGCCTCGTACGCCGTCGATTCCAATCCGGCGTTGGCGAAGAAGGCGCTCGGCAACATCTCCAGCACCGGACGTGACGCGCTTGCCGAGCTTCGCCGGACCGTCTCGCTTCTGCGCACCGAGGTCAGTAGCGATTTGATGCCGCAACACGGAACGGCCGGCATCGCCAAGGTCGTCGAGATGATGCGTGCTGCCGGTCTCGGCGTGCGCCTCGAGCTGACCGGCGAGCTCGACGACGTCAGTCCATCGGTCAGCCTGGGCATTCATCGCCTCGTTCAGGAATCATTGACCAATGTCCTCCGCCACGCCGGCGCGAACCCGAAGGCCCGGGTCACCGTGCGCCGCACCGAGACCGCGGTACTGCTCGAGGTCGTCGACAACGGAACGTCGAGCTCGACCTTCGCTCACGGTTCGGGCAACGGATTGGTCGGCATGCGTGAGCGGGTGGCGGTACTGCACGGGACACTCGAGACGGGACGACGCCCCGACGGCAGTTGGCGTGTGTACGCAGAGTTGCCGCTCGAGATCCACGATTGATACCGGCTCGCCGCAATCGCATTGGCACCGACGTCTCAGGCCCGATAGGTTTACGCCGTGCCCATCACCGTGCTGCTAGTCGACGACCAGGAACTCATGCGGATGGGCCTGAACATGGTGCTCGAAGCACATGAGGACATCTCGGTCATCGGTGAGGCCGGTGACGGAGCCGCGGCGGTCGCAGCGGCGGTGGCACTGAAGCCTGACGTCGTGTTGATGGATGTGCGGATGCCGATTGTCGACGGTGTGAAAGCGACGGAGCAGATTCTTGCCTCCGGGATCGAATCCAGGGTCCTGGTCATGACGACGTTCGACCTGGACGAACACGCGCTCGGCGCCCTGCGTGCCGGAGCGAGTGGGTTTCTTCTCAAAGACACCCCGCCCGAGGACCTCGTGTCGGCTATCCGCAGCGTGGCGGCCGGTGATGCGGTTGTTTCCCCGAAGGTGACACGTCGTCTGCTGTCGAGGTTCATCGTGGACGGTCCGGCGCCGCGACGCGATCCGGTGGTTCTCGACGTCCTGACCGAACGCGAACGCGAAGTCCTCGGGCACGTGGCCACGGGACTGTCGAACATCGAGATCGCACAGCAGCTGTACCTGTCCGAATCGACGATCAAGTCGCACGTCGGACGCATTCTGACCAAACTCGATCTGCGTGATCGTGTGCAGGCGGTGGTGCTGGCCTACGAGACCGGACTGGTGACTCCGGGCGCGTAGGCCAGCCGCCTGTCAGGCAGCGAGCGTTTCGCTCTGCTCAGGCATCAAAAGCGCCCACTGTCGGCAGCACGATGCAGGTCTTCCCGTCTGCGTAATCGACATTGCCGAAGAGAGCGGCAAACACCTTGCCGTCGCCGGTGTCGACGACCTTCGAGAGCAACGGCGTATCGAGTACGGGCAACTTCTCGTCCAACGGGACGATGCCACCCTTGAAGGTGCCGACGTTGATCCAGGCAACACTCAACCCTGAGGTCTTTGGTATGCCGACGTAACCCGTGATTGCCTGGAACCGGAGATGGTCGGCCTCGACCCACGGCGGCAACGGGAAGTTCGGACCGGCCTGTGCGGAGCTGAGGGTGACGGTGACAGGTTCACCGGCCACGCCACACCCGACCGTCGGTGCGGGGTACATGAACGACTGCGGCTTGGTGACGCCGATGTCCGGGAGATCGAGGGCGGTCGTGATCTGATCAGCGCCCGCCGTGCCGATCAACTGCTGAACAGCAGCAGAGGCTTCGGGGGAGATGGCTGCGGCCTGTGCGATCAGCGCGGCAATTCCTTCGGGTACTACCGGTTCTGCGGCCGCGGTTCCCGCGCTGATCATCGCGCTGCCGGCCGTGAGTGCCACGACGGCGGCAGTGCCGGCGATGGCAGCGGGAATGCGTCGGGCGAGTGTCTTGCCGGGGAGTCGGCTCATGTCGGGCTCCTTCATTTCATGAGGCCGGGAAATGCGGCCCGAAGTGACTTGACCACGCGCATAGTCTCAACGTCAACTTGAGGTTTAGAATCGTTAGCGGAGCGTTAGTTAACGCCAGGCAAGTCGCACGTGCGCGAGAGAAAGCCCGTGTGACTCACGGCACTCGCCTGTTTTGCACCTCTGCGTCGTTGTCGGGAGAAAATCCGGCCCCTCGAGCGTTGAACGGATAGACCGTCTGAAAGGGGACGTCATGATCGCCGCCGTATTCCTCCTCTACGTGATCGTCGAGATCGCCGCATTGGTCATCGTGGGCAACGCCATCGGTGTCGCCTGGACAGTGCTGCTGTTTCTCGCCGGTTCGCTTGTCGGATTGATCCTCATGCGTTCGCAGTGGCGACGAGTCATGGACGGATTCCGCAAGGCAACGAGGGGTGAGGGATCGCCGTCACTGGCGGTCGCCGACGGCGCCTTGGTCGCGGCGGGCTCCGCGTTGATGTTCGTACCCGGACTCGTGACTTCCGTTCTGGGCCTTCTGCTTCTGATTCCGCCGACCCGGTGGGCGCTCCGCCCGCTTGCGGTGCTCCTGGCAGGCAAGCGCGCAGCAGCATTTGCCGCCGGTGGTGACGCCTTCGCCGGAACCGTCGGCTACGCGGCGCGCATGCGCGGAAACGGCGAGGTGATCGACGGCGAGATCATCGTCGAGACACCCGAAACCACCGAGTACGTAGCAAGCAACGGCAAGGAACTGGTCCTCGAGGGTGAGATTCTGGACACGGATACACCCACCCGTTCGCGGGGGCCGCAGTACTAACAGGCAGACTGGGTGCTCGTGACTACTCGTCTGCTGGTCAACGGCCGGATCTACAGTTCATTTGCACCTGACGCGACCTCGATCGCCATCACCGACGGCACCGTCGTCTGGGTCGGCGACGAGCGCGCCGGACGGGCGTTGCACCCCGCCGCGGAGATCGAAGACCTGGGCGGTGCGTTTCTCACTCCCGGGTTCGTCGACACCCACGTCCACATCACTGCATTGGGACTCAATCTCGTCGGTCTCGATCTCGTGGGCGCGACCTCACTGGACGAATGCCTCTCGCGAGTACGAACATTCGCAGCGGCAAACCCCGAAACTGCCCATCCCGACGCAGTCATCTGGGGACACGGTTGGGACGACACCGAGTGGGCAGATCAGACGCCGCCCTCAACCGCGGATCTCGACGCGGCTGCCCCTGGCCGCAAGGTGTATCTCTCGCGGATCGACGTTCACTCGGCCGCGTGCTCGAGCGCATTGCGCGACGGGATCTCCGGCCTCGCCGACACTGCCGGATACTCGGCCGACGGCCCGCTGACTTTCGACGCACACCACCTGGCGCGCAATGCGGCTCGGAACCTGCTGACCGAATCTCAGCGCGCGTCTGCGCGTACCGCGGCGCTCGATCTGTGCGCCTCCCGCGGGATCGTCGCAGTGCACGAGTGCGGGGGACCGGACATCTCGGGACTGACCGATTTCCAGGAACTACTGGCCCACGACCACGGAGTGGAGGTTCGGGGCTACTGGGGTGAGCGCGTCGACACCGAAGAGGATGCTCGTGCACTCCTCGACAAAACCGGAGCAGACGGACTCGGCGGGGATCTCTTCATCGACGGTTCGCTCGGTTCGCATACCGCGTGGCTGCTCGAACCCTATGCAGACCAACCTGATTCGACGGGCAACGCCTATCTCGACGTCGACGCGATCGCCGCACACATCCGGGCCTGCACCCTCGCGGGTGTCCAGGCTGGCTTCCATGCCATCGGTGACGGTGCCGTCTCGTCGGCAGCGGCCGCGTTCCGCAAGGTCGCCGACGAACTGGGTGGCCCCAAGGTCGCCGCGTTGGGTCACCGCCTCGAGCACGCGGAAATGATGTCGATGGCCGACGCGGAAACCTTCGCGGCCTTGGGCGTCATCGCGAGCGTCCAACCGGTGTTCGACGCACTGTGGGGCGGTACCGACGGTCTGTACGCCACGCGCCTGGGAGTCGACCGCGCAGCAGCGTTGAATCCGTTTGCACCTGCTGCTGGTAAGGGTGTCTCGCTCGCATTCAGCTCCGATGCCCCGGTCACCCCCATCGAGCCGTGGGCGATGCTGCGCGCCGCTGTCCAGCACCGCACCGACGGAAGTGGAATCTCACCGCGTGCGGCCTTCTCCGCCGCAACGCGCGGCGCCTGGCGCGCGGGCGGAGTGCGGGACGGCGCCGCGGGAACGCTCAATCCGGGTGCACCGGCCTCCTACGTGTTGTGGGAGGCAGGCGAACTCGAAGTCAGTGCACCGGCCGATTCGGTTCAGCGATGGTCTACCGATCCGCGCTCGCGAGTACCCGCTCTGCCCAGGCTGGCGGAAGATGCGCCGATTCCGGTCTGCATCAAGTCGGTGCATCGCGGACGCGTCGTCTACCAGCGCGGCTCGACGAGTGAGTGAGGCCGGCGCAGAGGCGCCCAGCAGCGATCGCTCCCGCGTGAGCGCTGTGCTCACCGGTTCGGCATGGCTACGTTCGCTGTACGCAGCCGCAGGCGGATTCTTGATCTTCGCCGGGTTCCCACCTCGTCCGCTGTGGTTTCTGGCGCCAGTCGGGATCGCTCTTCTGACGTGCGTGTTGACGAACTTCGGTCGAGGCGGATTGCGTCTTCGTGCCGGCTTCGGTTACGGGTACCTGGCCGGTCTCGGATTCCTGGTGCCGTTGCTTCCGTGGATCGGTGTGTTCGTGGGCGCGGTCCCGTGGATCGCGTTGGCCGCGGTGGAGTCGTTGTTCATCGGACTGTTCGGGTTGCTGGCGGTACTGGTGGCGAGGTTGCCTTGGGCACCTTTGTGGATTGCCGCGACCTGGACGCTTACCGAGTGGCTTCGTTCCAGCGTCCCTTTCGGCGGATTTCCTTGGGGCAGGCTCGCATTCGGTCAATCCGAAGGGTGGCTCCTCCCACTCGCGAGTATCGGCGGTGCGCCGCTGCTCAGCTTCGCGGTGGCCCTGACCGGTACCGGCTTGGCAGCAGGCGTCGTCGCTGTCGCGGCAAAACGATGGGACCGAGGATTCTTCGGAGCCGTTGCCGCCGCCATCGTGCCCGTGATCGTTGCTCTCGTGGTGTCGCCGTTTCTTGCCACCATGGATTCCGGCGACCGAACGATCACCGTCGCCGCGATCCAGGGCAGCGTTCCGCGGTTGGGCTTGGACTTCAACTCGCAACGCAAGCAGGTCCTCGACAACCACGTCACCGAAACCGTGAAACTGGCAGCCGAGGTGGACGCGGGCCGCGTCGATCAGCCTGACGTCGTGATCTGGCCGGAAAATGCCTCGGACATCGACCCACTGCGAAACGCAGATGCCGCGGCCGACATCACCCGAGCCTCCGAAGCGATCGGAGCCCCGATTCTTGTCGGCACCGTACTCGTGAATGCCGATCGTACGACCACCAATTCAGTGATCGTGTGGGACGGCGCCAATGGTCCTCAGGAACAGCACGACAAGAAGATCATCCAGCCGTTCGGTGAATACCTGCCATACCGAAGCTTCTTCCGGAACTTCTCCTCGTACGCCGATCGTGCGGGCAATTTCGTGCCCGGCGAGGGCAACGGCGTTGTCCACGCAGCGGGTGTACCGATCGGCGTCGCGACTTGTTACGAGGTTGCGTTCGACCGGGCGTTCCAGGAATCGGTGCGCAATGGTGCGCAGCTGCTGGCAGTACCGACCAACAACGCCACCTTCGGGGACACCGAGATGACGTATCAGCAGCTGGCAATGTCCCGTGTGCGGGCAGTCGAGCACGGCCGTGCCGTCGTTGTGGCCGCAACCAGTGGTGTCAGCGCCATCATCGCTCCCGACGGGGCAGTGACGTCGCAGACCGACCTGTTCGTGCCGGCGGCACTTGTGGCCAAGGTGCCGCTCTCGACCAGCTCCACCCTCGCTACCCGAGTAGGTCCGGCGCCGGAGATCGTGCTCAGCATCATCGCGGTCGGTGCGATTGCCATGGCGCTGGTAGCCCGGCGCCGAGATCGGGCCGAGCAATCACCTGAGGAGACTGCGGCAATCTGACCCGAGCAACGGATATCGGGCGGCCGATGTTCCGAGGGGCGCCTACGCGGGTACTCGCTGTGCCACCCGTTCCTGCGTAAAGGCGGCCTCCTGTGACCGAGCCAGACAAGACTGAGCCAGACAAGACTGAGCCAGACAAGGCCCAGCCTGAGAAGACCGAGCCCCAGACTGCAGTTCGCAAGACCAGTGTCGTCGACGCGGTGCTGCAGTCACCGCTCGCGGGGCTGTCACCGTGGATCCTGCTGTCCTTGCTCTCCGGGCCGGGAAGGTTCGAGGAATCCGCGGCCGCCGCGCTCGGGTTGTCGCTGCTGATCTTGGCGGCCAGTCACCGGCGCGGCGGCACGGTGAAGCTGTTGGAGGTCTTCGACGTCGTGTTCTTCGGCGTTCTGGCGGCCATCGGCCTCCTCGCGTCGGCGAACACGATTCGGTGGTTCGAACTCTGGGGAGGCGAACTGACCAACATCGCGCTGGTGGTCTTTGCCTTCGGATCGATCCTGCTCCGCAATCCTTTCACTTTGCAGTACGCGAAAGAGTCGACGCCTGAAGAGTATTGGACGACGCCACTGTTTCTGCGCATCAACTACGTCATCACCGCAGTGTGGGCGCTCGCCTTCACATGGTCGGCCGCAGTGGGCCTGTTCGGGGACGCACTGCTGCACGACGGAGACAACTTCTGGACCGGATGGATTCTGCAGTTGCTCGGAACCTTCTTCGCGATCTCCTTCACCGAGTGGTACCCCGAGTATGCGCCGAACAAGGCCGCTCAGGCTCAGGGCCTCGAAACCGAACCACCGCAGTCGATTTTCAGGCTGTTCGACTTTTTGCCGGTGTTCGTAGCCGTGACCGGCATCGCGGGGTTGGTGACCGACTCCGTATCCGTGACCGCAGGCGTCACGTTGATTCTGGTCGGCGTGTTCGGACATCTGGCGATGCGACGGTTCACCGTCGACTAGGAGCTCTCGGTGATCTCGCGCCGACGGGAACTTGGTGCACGATCGTCTCGATGACCGGCAGGTGCCGGCTGATGCACGGAATTTGTCCGTTTCTGCGATAGTCAGTGCACCTGCCGTGCAATGGAAACGAGGGAAATTGAGCGTTATTTCGAGTACTGCACACAAGCACGAGCCCATACACGGACGACGTCCACCAGCGGATCACCGCTTCCTCGGACTCGACACACGCGTCTTCCCACACGCCCTCGCGATCTTGGGGGTGTGGATGCTCTGGACCGTGATCGTGCCCGCCATCGATTCCGCTGTCTCCTCCGAAGATCCAACCGGCGCCGGAGACCGAATGGCCGTGACCGAAACGGTCTCCTTCGCCGCACCTGCGGGCTGGAATGTCGAGAGTGGTTTCCGAACCGACCAACATGGCGCGTCCGATTCGCTCCCACGTGTGACGTTGACCGGCGGCACCGTCACCGTGAGCGTCGACGCCGACACATTCAGTGGAACTGCCGACGAGCTCCTCTCCCAAACAGATGCCGTGAGTCTTGCGACGAACGGCAGTTCCGTGCTTGCGGTCTCCGGTACACGCCAGCCGATCAGCACCGACGGGGGTCTGAGCGGCGTCCAGGTCAGCTTTGACACTCCGCGGTCCGCCGGATCGGTGACCACATTCGTCACCGACGGCGAGGGAATTCGGGTACAGGTAGTCGGCCCACCCGATCAGATCGCCGCCCGCGGTCGAGAAATCACCGACATGATCGCCTCCATCGGCACACATGAGGGAGACACCAAGTGAGCAGCGATCTCCTCGAAACCCGCTCCCGCGCATTCGATACGACGGCCTGGGGCGAGAAATTTCACTTCTTCCAACCACGCAACGTCGTGTTCTGGATATACCTGTGGATGTGCGGATTCGGCCTCGTCAAAGGCTGGCAGATGTTCGCCCCCTTCGCCGGATACTTCGGGCGCGCACTCCTCGTTGCCGGCATCGTCGGCATCATCAGTGCCGCGGTCTGGACATGGTGGTTCCGGCACATCGACCGCTACGAACGCCAACCCGTAGGACTAGTGGTCACCGGCTTCATCTGGGGCGCCACCGCAGCAACGTTCACTATCGCAGTACCCGCGAACGGAGCAGTCGGCTCGCTCTACACTAAGATTTTCGGGCAGGTATGGGCTCAGGACTGGCATGCGGGCCTCTCTGCACCGTTCGTGGAGGAAACCGCCAAAGGCATCGGCATCGTCGTCCTCCTCGCGCTTGCACCGCGACTGGTGCGCACCGCAACCGACGGCCTGCTCCTCGGCGCTTTCATCGGCTTGGGATTTCAGACCAGCGAAGACTTTCTGTACTCGATTGCCGGCGCGACGCAGGGCTTCGGCGCCCACCAAACCGACGGCCTGATCGGTTCCATCGCCACCCGCACCTACTCCGACATCGTCTCTCATCCCCTCTTTACAGCCCTTTTCTGCGCCGGCGTGATCTATCTGATCGGCACCCCGGCCCAGCCCCGGCGGATCGGACGCGGATTGGCGTTGATCGTGGCACCCATCCTGATCCACGGCGTGTGGGATTCGATGCTCGCGATCGCCGGCGGCAGCAGTTCGCTCGTGTTCGTCATCATGATCGGCGACATCGTCTTCGCTTTCACTGCCTTGTGGATCGCGTTCGTCTGGGCGCACCCACGTGAGTCCCACTTCGTCCGTGACATTCTCGCCCCGGAAATCGAGTCCGGCGTCCTGACCGACGCCGAGGTGACAGCCGCCGGCGGATGGCGACAACAACGCACTTACGCGAAAGCCGCACCCACTCGCACCGAACGTCGCCAACGACGACATATCGTTCGTGCCGCGCTGGATCTGTGCAGCGACCTTGCTGTCAGCAAGGGCGACGACAGCTCCCAGGTCGTCGAATCACGCAACGAAATCACCCGCCTCCGCCAAGGAACCGCAGCACAGAATATCGCTCGGTGACCGCGAAGTAGCGGAAGTACCGTTCAGCACCGTAAGTCATTTACCCACACCCCAGTCGGCGTGAGCGGGGTACCGAAGTTTGGTGTGTCGCGGGGTGGGGGATACAGCTCACACTGGTGCACGAAGCAGTGCCGATGGTTCTTCAGCGCAAGTCCAGGATTTGCGCACTGTCGGCTCGCGAGTGCGCCTGGATGCTGAATGACGTTGTCCTGAAGTGCCTTTGAGGACCGCGAAGCATCCTGAAGTTGCCACGTCGAAGAAGGGCCGAAGTATGACGTCGACTTGTGAACGATCACTCCCCGTAGAACGAGAAAGACCGCCCGGTGTAGAACCGGACGGTCTTGATCGAAGTGCTAGTTCATGCGCCGCGACGCTTGGCCTTCAGCAAATCGAGACGCTCTTTGAGGAGCTCTTCGAGTTCCTCGACCGAGCGACGCTCGAGCAGCATGTCCCAGTGGGTGCGGGGAGGCTTGACCTTCTTGGCTTCGGGGGCAGTTCCCTCCATGAGGGCGCCTTCGAGGCCGTTGCGGCACAACCAGGTGCCGGGGATCTCGGCTTCGTCCGCGAACGGGATGTCGAAGATCTCGCCGTTCTCGCACTTGTACTTGGCCATACGACGGGGCGCGAGGTCATGGTCACGGTCGGTCTCGTAGCTCACAGCTCCGAGACGGCTACCTCGAAGTACGCGATCTGCCATGGTGGTGTCCTCTCTTCGTTCGTCACCGCTGGTGGGCGCCCTGACTTGGGGAGTAGACGCTCACACTCATCTACAACGCCACGAGCACCCGATTGGTTCCCGTGTGGCGAGAAGACGCAACCTCTCCATCTTACCGGGTACCGCGCGCGTTCATCGAAGGCGTCCGAATCTCGAGTACAGTGTCGACTCATGGCTGAGAGCACACGCGTCGGATCACCGCAGACTGCGCGTTCCGGAAACCCGTGTGTGTGGTGCGGCCGCGAGGTCGCGGTGACGGGAGTGGGTCGTCGTCGCCGGTACTGCAGCCAGTCTTGTCGCCAGCGCGCGTACGAGCAGCGCAATGCCGTCAAGGGCACGACGATCCCGGCTGACGCCGTCATCTTGACCGCCGTCGAGGCCGTCGAACTGGTGGATCGGATGTTCGAGGTTCGCTGCGCCGCCGAAGATGTGGCGACTGCTGTTGCCGAGGGAGCCGAAAGTTCGGAACTCGCACAGTTGTGTGAACGGTTGACCGAACTTGCCCGTGAAGCCGAACGTTTCCGGTGAAGCAGGTGTGGGCAACCGGTTTCTAGCCTTGCGTTGAGCACCGCAGCACTGCGGTGCGCCTGACGCCTGACGACGACAAATTCTGATCCTGAGTTCGGACCTTCGGGGAGGTTCGGACTTCGAAGCGACCCTTCGTCGAGGTCGATGACCTTCGGCTGCGCTCTCGCAGGATCGCCACATGGTTTCCACTCGATATCGAGGCGGTGCGATGTTTCTCTTCAATCCCCGAGCCACAGTTCCCGGCGCTGATCGTCACAACGCTGTGTGGGGGTGGTCGTGATGGATACCGACAAGAGGATCGATCCGCTGACCGGATCGCGAAGCCTGCCGGCAGGGGCGTTTCCCCTGTCAGCGGTGCAGCGCAGTATGTGGTTTGCGCAGCAACTTCACCCGACGGTGCCGTATTTCATTGCGCAGTACATCGAGTTCCACGGCGACCTGGACATGCAACTGCTCAGCCGCGCTGCAGTGGAGGCCGCCCACGAGTTCGAGTCGCCATTTCTGCGGTTGATGTACCCCGATGGTGAGCCGTGCCAGATCGTGGACTTCACGATCGATCCGGGTATCGACTACTTCGACTTCCGCGAGCGTGAGAACCCTCGGCAGGCTGCGTCGGAGTGGATGGACAACGATTACGCGACGACGCTCGACTTGACGCGTGATCGTCTCGTCGAGATGACAATTCTCCAAACTGGCGATCGAGACTACTTGTGGTACACCAGGATTCACCACGTTGCTCTCGACGGATACAGCGGAATGACGATAGTGAATCGAATTGCCGCGATCTACACCGCAGCAGTCGAGGGCCGGGAGCCTGCGGTAAACAAGGCGCTCGACGTCACGACGCTGTCCGAACTCGATCAGAAGTACCGCGAATCGAGTCGGTTCGAGGCCGACCGCGAATACTGGGCCCAGCGAGTGTCCGGCGTCGAGCACGGTTCTACGTTGGCGACGCGTGAGGGACCTCCGACTGCGCGTAGCGAACTCGTCAGTGCCGCGATGTCGGCGAACAGCCTTGCTGCCTTGGACGAGTGGAATTCGCGTTCCGGTGCCACTGCGGCGGCGGTGCTGATTTCGGCACTGGCGTGCTATTTGTCTCGCAACACCGGCTACGACGACGTTCTGATAAATCTGCCGGTCTCGGCGAGGACCACGGCACCGCTGCAACGCTCCGGCGGAATGCTGGTCAACGTCGCGCCCCTTCACATCCACGTCGACCCCGACGAAAGCGTGGACGATCTGGTCGGGCGGGTCCAACTCGAACTCCTCGGCGCGCTTCGTCATCAGCGATGCAGTCTCGAAGACATCAGGCGCGATGCGGGCTTGGCGGTCGGCGATGCACGACTGTCCGGTCCGATGATGAATGTGATGCTCTTCCGGCAGGAGATAACACTGGGATCACTGACCGGCGAGTTTCACATCGTCACGTCGGGGCCCGTCGAGGATCTCCTGGTCAACGTGTACCAGAGTGGCGACCCAGCTCAGACGTTGATCGACTTTCGTGGCAACCCCAATCGCTACGGTCACGACGAACTGGTTGAACACCACCGGGCGTTCACCGAGTTGGTCGCAGAACTGACAGCAGCACCGGCCGGTACGCCGATGAACCGGATTCATCCGGCAAGCGCCGAGGCCGGGGCACGCAGTGCGCAGCGGAGGGAAACCGAAAGGTTCTGGGCTGGATATCTGGGGGACTCCGACGAGGGTTCGGCGCTGGGGCTCGAGCGAATCGACGCAGAATCGGAGCCGACCACTACGAATCGGCTCAGCTTCCCGCTCGATCCCGCGGTCGCCGAACTTGCACGTACGGAAGATGTCTCACTCTTTGCCGTTGTCCACGCGGCATTTGCGGCATTGTTGTCGAGATCGACCGAGCGCCGTGACGTGTTGATCGGAACGAGGACCGAGTGGGGGACTTCGCCGCTGCGCTGCGAGGTCGATCCGGCGGCGCCGTTCGACGAGTTCGTGAGTTTTCTTGCTCGAGAACGCGACACGTTGTTGGTTCGATCGGCGGCAGGTATCCCCGAGCTGCCCGAGTTGCACGTCCATCTCAACGACGGCTCGCAGGAGACCACGATTGCCGGCCTCGATGTGGCGATCGACGTCCACGCGGATACCGGCGCCCTCGAGGTGGCGTACTCCACGCAGCACTACGCCGAATCCACGGTCCAAGCCTTCCTCTCGCGACTGGTGCGGATCCTTGCGGGCGCAGCGGCAGCCCCGCGAACGTCGGTCGGAGATCTCGATCTTCTCGACGAGTTCGAGCGTGAGTTCCTTATGCCGGCACGGGGAGCGACCGCGTCCGCGCCGTTGACCCTGCCCGATATCCTCCGCCGGGCCGCGGCTGTGAACCCCGATGCCCCGGCGCTCGTTTTCGGTGATCGTGAGGTGAGCTACCGGGAACTCGACGCCGAGTCGAACACACTCGCCCGCGAACTGATCAACAGGGGAGTCGGCCCAGGCACCTACGTCGCCCTTGCACTGTCGAGGTCGATCGAATCGGTGACCGCGACGTGGGCAGTGGCCAAGACCGGCGGCGCTTTCCTTCCGATCGATCCGCACTACCCCGAGGATCGTATTCGGCACATGCTCACCGATTCGGGAGCTGTTGTCGGAATCAGCGTGGGGGAGCACCATGCCGGGCTCGCCGATTCGGTGGACTGGCTGCTTCTGGACGAATTCAGCACCGACGAACCGAACGCGTACCGCTCGGACGCACCGCTCGACGATGGCGAACGTCGCTCACGCGTTCGCTACGACGACCCGGCTTACCTGATCTACACCTCGGGATCTACCGGCGTCCCCAAAGGCGTCGTGGTCAGTCACCGCGGGCTGAGCAGCTTCGCCGACGAAGAACGAATCAGGTTCGGAGTCGAACCAGGCGACCGCACCCTGCATTTCTCGTCGCCGAGCTTCGACGCTTCGGTACTCGAACTTCTCCTTGCCTTCGGCGGCGCGGCGACGATGGTGATAGCGCCGCCCACCGTGTACGGCGGCGACGAACTGGCCCAGGTGATGCGCGTCGGCCGGGTGACACACGCTTTCGTCACCCCGGCCGCGCTGGCAACTGTTGATCCCGCCGGCCTACCGGATCTACGAGTGGTCGTGACCGGCGGCGACGCCTGCTCGCCCGCGCTGGTAGATCAGTGGTCACACGGACGCTCGATGTTCAACGCGTACGGACCGACCGAAACCACCGTCGTCGCCACCCTGACCGGACCGCTGAGCAGCGATGTTCCCGTCACGATCGGAAAGCCGATGCGCGGCGCCGCGGCCGTCCTCCTGGATTCGCGGCTTCAACCGGTGCCGATCGGTGTCGCCGGCGAACTCTATGTGAGCGGTATCGGTTTGGCGCGTGGATACCACGCGCGAGCCACGATCACGGCCGAACGATTCGTCGCCGACCCCAACGGCGTTGCGGGAGAGCGCATGTACCGCACGGGTGACCTCGCGCGGTGGAACGGCGCGGGTGAGCTGGAGTACCTCGGACGGAGCGACTTCCAGATCAAGATCCGCGGTTTCCGCGTCGAACTCGGCGAGATCGACGACGTACTGCGCCGCCATCCGAGCGTCGCGCAGGCCGTCACCGCCGGAGTTTCGGGCCCGAGTGGGGAAACACTGTTGGCGGCGTACGTCACGGCGGCTGAGGGCACGCACATCGACAACTCCGAATTGATCGCCCACGCCGGATCCTCGTTGGCAGCGCACATGGTTCCGTCGCGGATCGTCGTACTCGATTCCATTCCACTGACTCCCGCCGGAAAGATCGACAGGAAAGCATTACCGGACATCGATTCGGCTGGCGGCACGGCCGAATACCGTGCCCCCGAGACCTCGACCGAGAAGCGAATTTCTGCGGTGTTCTGCGATCTGCTCGGCATCACCAGGGCGGGAGCAGACGACAGTTTCTTCGACCTCGGCGGTGACTCGCTGATCGCGACCCGAGTCGTGTCGAGGGTCAACGGAGCACTCGGGACGACGCTGAGCGTTCTCGACCTCTTCGAGGCGCCGACCGTCTCCGCTCTGGCTGCTCGCGCAGACCTCGCGGACTCGCGGAACACGCGCGCCCCAGCACTGACGCGTATCGATCGCCCTGACCGGATACCGGTATCTCTGGCTCAGCAACGTATGTGGCTGACCAATCAACTCGATCCGAGTTCGCCGGCGTACAACATTCCGATCGCGGTTTCGATGACCGGCGATCTCGACGTCGACGCACTGTTCACCGCACTGCGGGACGTGATCGTTCGGCACGAGGTCTTGCGGACCGTTTTCCCCGAGAGCGCCCGTGGTCCGGTCCAGCACGTTCTCGGTGTGGACGAGATGTTCGATCATCTCGAGGTGGAAACGGTGCCTGCCGCAGCGGCCGCAGCGCGGGCGAGCGAACTGGCACGAACGGGATTCGACGTCAGCGAATCGGTGCCGATCCGCGCCACTCTGCTCGAGGTGAACGAACGCGAGCACACCCTGGTCCTCGTCGTTCACCACATTGCAGCGGACGGCCTGTCGATGGCGCCGCTGGCTCGTGACGTGATGGTCGCTTACGCGTCGAGGGCGAGCGGGCGTGTACCGGCGTGGTTGCCGCTCGAAGTGCAGTACGGCGATTTCAGCGAATGGCAACGAGGAGCGCTCGGCGAAGCATCCGACCCGGATTCAATTCTCGCCGAGCAGTTGCGGTTCTGGTCGCACACGCTCGCCGAACGCGGTGAGCTCGCGGAACTGCCGATGGATCACCCGCGGCCTGCAGGTGTCTCGCTGCGCGGTGGAGATCTCGATTTCCGGATCGACTCCGCGACGTACCGCCGGGTCGGCGAGATCGCGGCGCGATGCGACGTCAGCGTGTTCATGGTGATCCACGCCGCGCTGGCCGTCCTGCTCAGTCGAGAATGTGGAGCGAACGACATCACGATCGGCACCCCGGTGGCCGGGCGTAGCGAGCGCGCCCTCGACGACGTCGTCGGAATGTTCGTCAACACGGTGGTGCTGAGGACGGTTCTCGACGGGGGACTCACCTTCGGTGAAGTTCTCACCCGCGTCCGGGACGTCGACGTGGCGGCCTTGCAGCACACCGAAGTGCCGTACGACGTACTCGTCGAATCCCTCGCAGAGCGCCAGGCACCGCTGTTCCAGGTCATGTTGGTGATGCAAGGCGCTGCTCCCGCCGAGGTCACCTTACCCGAGCTCGACGTCACTGTTGACGAACTGTCCACGGGTGCAGCGAAGTTCGATCTTCAGGTCATTCTCACCGACCGCGGCGACCATCTCGACGGCCAGTTGAACTATGCCAGCCAACTTTTCGACTCGGACACCATGTCGGGCCTCGCTGATCGCTTCACGATGCTCCTCGACGCGGTAGCGGCCGACCCCGAATCAATCGTCGGCGACGTCGATCTCACAGCTGTGGGCGAGGCGGAACTGGTCCTCGAGCGCTGGAATGCCACCGAACACGCCGTACCGATCACCACCCTCTCCGACCTGGTGGCGGAGCAGGCAGCCCGGACGCCCGAGGGGGCCGCGCTCATCTACGGCGAGCGGACACTGACGTATGCGGAGTTCGACGCGAGGGTCAGTGAACTTGCCAGAACCCTCATCGCCCACGGTGTCGGCCCGGACATGCGCGTCGCGGTGTCGATTCGCCGGTCACCCGAACTACTCGTCGCGGTCCACGCCGTGATCCGTGCCGGCGCGGCGTATGTCCCGGTGGACCCCGACCATCCGGCCGAACGTATCGCGTACGTCTTCGACATCGCCGCACCGATCTGTGTGCTGAGCCGGCCCCAGGACCACGGCGCACTTCCCGCGCGAGTCCCGATCGTCGACGTCGATCTCGATCGTCCCGTGTCCACGACGGTGCCGATCACCGACGCTGATCGGATCCGACCCCTCCTCCCGGACAATGCTGCATACGTGATCTTCACGTCCGGATCGACCGGTCGGCCGAAAGGCGTTGCAGTATCACACCGTTCGATCGTCAATCGCCTTCTGTGGATGCAAGACGCGTACCCACTTCACGCGTCGGACGTGGTGCTGCACAAGACTCCGGTGACCTTCGACGTCTCGGTGTGGGAACTGTTCTGGCCCCTGCAGACTGGTGCGCAGTTGGTGATCGCGGAACCGGAGGGGCACCGTGATCCCGGGTACCTGTCGGCGTTGATGGCCGAAAAAGGCGTCACGACGGCGCACTTCGTTCCGTCGATGCTCGCGGAATTCGTCGCGGTCGCGACTGCCGGGCAGTGCGCAAGCCTGCGTCAGGTGTTCTGCAGCGGTGAAGCTCTCGCTCCCACCACCGCGGAGGCGCTCACCCGTCTGAGTTCTGCAGGATTGTTCAACCTGTACGGACCCACCGAGGCCGCCGTCGACGTGAGCGCCGCCGAATTCACCCCAGACATGACCGTCACCGTTCCCATCGGTGCTCCTGTGTGGAACACCCAGCTCTATGTCCTCGACGGGCGGCTGCATCCCGTTCCGGTCGGCGTTCACGGCGAGCTGTACCTGGCGGGAGTGCAACTGGCGCGTGGATACCTCGGGCGCAGCGATCTCACCGCCGACAGATTCGTGGCCGATCCGTACGGCCCGGCTGGCACCCGGATGTACCGAACCGGTGATGTCGTCCGGTGGCGCGCCGACGGGCTGCTCGACTACGTCGGTCGACGCGATTTCCAGGTCAAGATCCGCGGCCAGCGCATCGAGCTCGCCGAGGTCGAAGCAGCGTTGCTCAGGCTGCCCGGTGTCACGCAAGCTGCTGCTCTCGTCCATCACGACGACGTGGTCGGTGACAGCTTGGTCGGCTACGTCATCGCCGAGACCGGCACCTCGATCGACACGGACGGCATGCGCGCCGAGTTGAGAGGTCTCCTTCCCGCCTACATGGTTCCCGCAGTGGTCATCGCCCTCGACGTGTTTCCGCTCGGCTCGACCGGCAAGCTCGATCGGAAAGCTCTGCCCGCTCCCAGCTTCGACAGCTCGCAGACGTATCTGGCGCCGCGAACACCGCTCGAAGCACAGTTGGCGGCGATCTTCGAGGAGCTGCTGGAATCCGGGGCCGTCGGTGTTCACGACAACTTCTTCGAGATCGGCGGAAACAGTCTCGTCGCTGCCCGCGCCGTGGCGCGCGTGAACGATTCACTGTCGTTGAACCTGTCGATCAGAGAGTTGTTCGACGCGCCGACCGTTGCGCAGTTGGCGGTCGAGTGCGCAACGGCGCGAGGGGGAGCAACCGTTCTTCCGCTCGAGGCGTTGCCGCGGCCGCAGTCGATTCCGCTGTCGCTGGCGCAGAAGCGCATGTGGTTCGTCAATCAATTCGACGTCACCTCCGCGGCGTACAACGTGGCCATAGCGATCAGGCTGAGAGGCCGGTTGGACGTTGCGGCCTTGGAAGGCGCGATCACCGATGTGCTCGATCGCCACGAATCGCTGCGCACGCTGTTTCCCATGATCGAGGGAGTGCCGGCGCAGGTGATCGTGGAACCCGGTGAAGCGTTGGGGTCGCTACCGATTGTCGGCGCGAGCACCGAAGCGGTACTCGGGGAGATCGAACGCGTCACCGCGAGGGGCTTCGACGTGACGCAGGCTCCACCGATCAGGGCGGAACTGATCGAGGTCGACGCAGAAGATCACGTCCTGGCTGTGGTCGTCCATCACATCTGCGCCGACGGATTCTCGATGGCACCGTTGGCGTTCGACGTGATGAGCGCGTACTCGGCACGGCATCGAGGTGAGGCACCCGACTGGTCTCCTCTCCCGGTCCAGTACGCGGACTTCGCGATCTGGCAGGAAAGGGCTCTCGGACGGATAGACGAAGCGGAGAGCACCCTCGCCGGCCAGCTCGAGTACTGGACACGTCAGCTGGCAAGTGTGCCCGAGCTTCTCGCGCTCCCCGCAGATCGCCCGCGGCCGCGTGTACAGGATCTCTCGGGCGGCGTCGTTCGATTCGACATCGATGCCGGCATTCATCGTCGTCTGAGCGAAACCGCGATCGAACACCGAAGCAGTATGTTCATGGCGATACACGCCGCGTACGCGGTGCTCGTGGCCAGATTGTCCGGCATGGAAGACATCACGATCGGCTCGCCGATCGCCGGACGCGGAAATGCCCTCCTGGATCCGATGGTCGGTATGTTCGTCGGAACGTTGGTGCTGCGCGCCGATGTCGACCCCGCAGCCTCGTTCACCGATCTGTTGGCCAGAGTTCGCAGCACCGACCTCGACGCCTTCGCTCACGCAGACGTCCCCTTCGAGCGCGTCGTCGATGCACTGGCTCCGGAGCGGTCGACTTCGCATTCACCGTTGTTCCAGGTGATGCTGGAGTTCAAGAACACCAGTCGACCAGCAGTTCGTCTGACGGACCTCGAGGTCGAGGTCCTCGAACTCGAATCCGCCGTTTCGAATTTCGATCTGCAACTCACGCTTGCCGAGACATTCGACGACGACGGCCGGCCGGCGGGAATCGAGGCGGGGTTCACCTACGCGAGCGCCCTGTTCGACGAGTCGACGGTCGAAGGCTTCGCTCGATATCTTGTTCGGATCCTCGGTGCGGTGACCGAATCACCGCACACGCCGGTCGGCGACATCGATCTCGTGGTCGACACCGACACGATGAGCGTCGTGTCTGCACCGGAACTTCCCGGCCAGGTTCACTTCTCGACGTTGCTCGAGCGGAAGTACGTCGACGAACCGCAGAGAACTGCACTGATTTTCGGCGACCGACATCTGACGTACTCCGATCTGGACCGCCGGGCCAATCGGCTTGCACGACTGTTGATCGGCCGCGGGGCAGGTCCGGAATCCGTTGTCGCCCTGGCATTGCCACGCTCACTGGAATCCGTGGTCGCGATCTGGGCGGTTGCCCGGACCGGCGCCGCATTCGTACCCGTCGACCCGGCGTACCCCGTCGACCGCGTACATCACATGATCAACGACTCGGGAGCGGGCGTCGTCCTCACCACCGCCGAGCATGTGGGTGTCGTCCCCGACGAGGCAGACGCAGTTCTGCTCGATCAGGCCGAGACACTGGCAACCCTCGAACAGTTCGGAGATCAGCGGCTGGAGGCCTCGGAACTGGCGGGGACGGTGTCTCTGGACAATCCCGCCTATGTCATCTACACCTCCGGTTCCACCGGCGTCCCCAAAGGTGTCATGGTCACTCACCGTGGGCTTTCGGCACTCGCCGAACAGGAACGTACTCGATTCGGGGTGGAATCGACTTCGCGCACGCTGCATTTCAGCTCACCGAGCTTCGACGCCTCGATTCTCGAACTCCTGATGGCCGTTGGTGCCGGGGCCACGATGGTCATCGCTCCACCGAGCATCATCGGCGGAACCGAACTGACGAGCCTGATCGCCGATCAGCACGTCACGCACGCCTTCATCACCCCGGCCGCTCTGGCCACGGTCGATCCGAGCGAACTGAACGAGCTGGTTTGCATCGGAACCGGTGGCGACGTCTGCCCGCCCGATCTCGTCGCCGCCTGGGTCAGTGATCACCGGATCATGATCAATGCCTACGGACCGACCGAATCGACGGTCGTCGCCAGCATCACCGAGCCGATGTCCCCGGCCGATCGAGTGACGATCGGTCGCCCGTCGACAGGCATCGCTGCGTGGGTCCTCGACAATCGCCTGCACCGCGTCCCGGTCGGAGTGACGGGGGAGCTGTACGTCAGTGGCGACGGACTCGCCCGCGGTTACCGCAACCGCGCCGGCACCACCGCCGAACGTTTCGTGCCCAATCCCGCGGGCAGTGCGGGCACACGGATGTACCGCACCGGCGACCTCGCCAGGTGGAACAAGAACGGCGAACTCGAGTACCAGGGCCGAGGTGATTTCCAGGTCAAGATTCGTGGGTTCCGCATCGAACTCGGCGAGATCGAAGCAGTTCTGGCTCGTTACCCCGGGGTCGCGCATTCCGTGGTGACCACGCTCGAACGTGACGGAGGCGCCGCGCGAATCGTCGGATACGTCGTGCCCGCCAACGATGCTCAGACTGTGGATCCCGAGGCCGTCATCGCGTTCGCGGGCTCGGCTCTGGCCCCGTACATGGTTCCTGCGGCGGTGGTCGTTCTCGACGAACTGCCGATGACTGCCAACGGAAAGCTCGACCGCCGAGCCCTGCCGGTTCCCGACCTGCGAGCAACCCAAGCGCGCTCGCGGGCTGCCGAATCCGATACCGAGCGCACGCTGGCCGCCTTGTTCGTCGATGTCCTCGGTGTCGAATCGGTGGGCGTCGACGACTCGTTCTTCTCGATGGGCGGCGATTCGATCATGTCGATTCAGCTCGTCGCCCGTGCCCGCGACGCCGGGCTCGTGTTCACCCCGCGTGACGTCTTCGAGGTGAAATCGGTCGCCGGTCTTGCGGTTTTGCTGGCATCGACCAAGGACGACGAACCCGAGGTGCTCGAGGAACTTCCCGGAGGCGGCGTCGGCCACGTGCCGTTGTTGCCGGTGGCACAGTGGTGGCTCGACCGGCTCGGCTCCGATCTGCAGGGGCTCGATTCGTTCTCCCAAGCGACCCTTCTCAATGCGCCGCACGGGCTTCGCAGTGTGGAGCAGTTGACCGCAGCGCTTCAAGTTGTTCTCGATCGTCATGACATCCTTCGCGCGCGTCTCGAACTCGACGGCGAGCGCGGGCTCGTTGTCGACGATCCGGGATCTGTTGCAGCCGAGGACATCTGCCGGGTAGTCGAGGTCGAGGCCGAGCCGGGCTCCGCAGTGTTCGACGCGGCGATCGTCGCCGCCCTGGGTGATGCACGTCGAGAACTCGACCCCGTCCGGGGCGAGATGGTGCGGGTCGTCTGGTTGTCCGGCGTACGCAACACCGGCCGGTTGCTCCTGGTGATCCACCACCTCGCGGTGGACGGTGTGTCCTGGCGCGTGCTCGTACCGGAACTTGCGTCCGCTTTCCACCGGATCGACGCCGGCGAGGAGCCGGAGCCGTCGTATTCGGGCACGTCGGTTCGTCGTTGGTCGCATGCGCTCCGTGACATCGCGCCCGATCGAAGAGTCGAATTGCCGCGGTGGCGTTCGATCCTCGAAGGTGACGACCCCCTGATCGGAACCCGGCCGCTGGACCCGCGGCTCGACACGTTCGATTCGGTCGGCCGAGTTGTCGCCGACGTGCCCGTCGAACTGTCCGACACAGTCCTGACCACGCTTCCCGCGCTCTTCGGTGGATCCGTCAACGACGGTCTCGTTGCTGCTCTCGCGCTGGCACTGACGCAGTGGAGGCAGGCACAGGGCATACGAACCGACAACGTGCTCGTCTCGATGGAAGGTCACGGACGCGAGGCTCACGTGGTGCCCGGTGCGGACGTCCTGCACACCGTCGGCTGGTTCACCAGTGTCTTCCCGATGCGAATCGACCTCGCCGACATCGACATCGCGAACGTGATGAGCAGCGGCCCCGAGGCAGCGGTGGTTCTCAAGCGGGTCAAGGAAGAACTGTTGGGAGTTCCGGACAGTGGCATCGGGTACGGAGTTCTGCGTTATCTCGACGAGGTGGGCCGAGCGGAACTGGAAGATCTCCGTCAACCGCAGATCTCGTTCAACTATCTCGGTCGTTTTTCCGGCACCGAGGCAGGAGAGTCGCTGGGGGACTGGGCGCTGGCCCGCGACGTCGATCTGGAAGCGGCAGCTCGGTCCGAGATGCCCGTGGGTTCGGTCCTGGACGTCAATGTCGTCACCACCGAAATCTCGGGTGCACCGCACATCGGTGCCACTATCGCCTATCCCACCGGCGTGCTGGCGGAGCGCGATGCTCGCGCCATCGCCGAACTCTGGGTGCAGTCGTTGCGCGCTCTGGCCACCTACGCCGAACACAGCGAACGCGGGGGACTCACACCGTCGGACATCGACCTGATCGAACTGGACCAGGAGTCCATCGACCACCTCGAGCGCGAGTTCCCGACACTGACCGACGTCTGGTCCCTTTCACCGCTGCAATCCGGACTGCTCTTCCACGCCCGCTACGCCGAACACACAGTCGACGCGTACACCGTCCAACTCGCACTCGAACTCGACGGCGTCGACGCGTCCAGGTTGCACCGCGCCGCACAGGCGTTGCTCGACCGTCATGAGAACCTGCGAGCTGCGTTCACGACCGACACCGGTGGGCGATCGGTGCAGGTGATCAGCGCCGACGTGGACGTGCCGTGGACCGAGATCGACATCTCTCCGTTGGCCCCCACCGAACAGGCAACCGAGATACGCGAGCTCCTCCATGCGGATCGGGTGCGAGGCTTCGACATGGCCACGCCGCCCCTGCTGCGGTTCCTGCTTCTGCGAACCGGAGACGACGCGTATCGGTTGATCCTGACCAACCACCACATCCTCCTCGACGGATGGTCGATGCCGCTGCTGGTCCGTGACCTACTGACGCTCTACGCCACCGACAGTGATCACAGTGCCATCCCACGCGTGCACCCCTACCGGGACTATCTGAGCTGGATTAGCACTCGCGACGACAGCGTGTCGATCGAAGCCTGGGGCGAAGCACTCCGCGGACTCGGCGACCCGACGCTGCTCACCGGAACTCACGCCGTCGACGAGGACGGCGCCACCTCACGCTCGACCACCACAGCCCTCGGAGAACGTGAGACGGAACTTCTGCGTGGATTCGTCCGCTCCCGTGGCCTGACGACAGCCTCCTTGATCCAGGTGGCCTGGGGAATCGTGCTAGCCGAACTCCTCGGCCGCGACGACGTCGTCTTCGGTGGAACCGTCTCCGGCCGACCACCCCAGGTGTCCGGCGTCGAGTCGATGGTGGGTTTGTTCATCAACACTGTCCCCGTCCGAGTTCGCCTCGACCCGCGAGAGTCACTGGCAGCGCTGTGCGTTCGTGTCCAAGCGGAACAGGCGCGGTTGTCCGATCACCATCATGTGGGGCTTTCGCACATCACTTCGGCAGTGGGGGCCGCTGCATCGTTCGACACGCTGACTGTGTTCGAGTCGTATCCCGTTGACCGCGGTGGACTCTCCTCGGGCACCGACATCGCCGGAATGCACGTTCTCGACGTCCACGACGCCGAGGATGCCGCGCACTATCCACTCGCGATCGTTGCCTCTGCGGCAGACGGGCGACTGCGGCTCAAATTCGAGTATTTCCCGGGAGTCCTGGGCGATCACGACATCGACGCGATCGCGGACCGGCTGCTCCGCACCCTCGAACTGATCACCGCACAACCGGATCTTCCGCTGGCGAAACTGCGTTTGATGCCGGATTCGCAAGTGCAGCAATTGGTTCCCGCGCGCGGCCGGCAAGGCCGCTCGGTACGGACACTCGATCGCATCTTTTCGGACACCGCGAGCAGATTCCCCGAACGGGTCGCACTGTCCTGTGGTGACAGAAAGATGACCTATCGAGAGCTGGACGAGGCGTCGAATCAGTGGGCGCGCGTGCTCATCTCGGAAGGCGCGGGCCCGGACTCACGGGTGGCGATCTGTGTGGAACGGTCCTTCGAATCCGTCGCAGCGGTCTGGGCGATCACCAAGACCGGCGCCGCCTTCGTGCCGATCGATCCTCGCTACCCGAGTGACCGGATCTCGTTCATGCTCGAGGACTCGGCATCATCGCTCGGAATGACCACGGCTGCACACGCACCGGCCGGCGGTGGCGCAACGAAGTGGCTCGAACTCGACGACCCGGAGAACGCCACTCGGCTCTCCGGAGTGTCCACGTCACCGCTACGCGAAGACGAGCGCCGGGGAACCCCGCGGCTGGAGAACACTGCCTACCTCATCTACACCTCGGGCTCGACCGGCCGGCCCAAGGGTGTCGTCGTCACGCACACCGGTCTCGAGAACTTCGCCGACGAACAGCGTCATCGCTACGGTCTCACGGAGAATTCACGCGCACTGCATTTCGCCTCGCCGAGTTTCGACGCCTCCGTTCTCGAGTATCTGCTCGCCTTCGCCGTCGGCGGCGAACTGGTCGTAGCTCCCACCACCGTCTACGGAGGGGCCGAACTGGCCGACGTTCTCCGAGAGGGACATGTCACGCACGCGTTCATCACGCCCGCAGCGCTGACGTCGGTGGATCCCGAGGGACTCGACGAACTGACCACCATCACGGTCGGTGGCGAGGCGCCCTCGGCGGACCTGGTGCGCACCTGGGCGCCGGGAAGATCGTTCGTCAACGTCTACGGACCCACCGAAACCACCATCTCCTGCAACCTCAGTGACCCCATCCCAGCCGGTGAGAAGGTCTATCTCGGGCCGCCGAACCGCGGCTTCAGCGAGGTCGTCCTCGATCGCAGACTTCAACCGGTGTCCGTCGGAGTTCCCGGCGAACTGTATGTCGCCGGAGTTGGACTCGCGCGCGGCTATCACGGGCGTTCATCGCTGACGAGCGAACGATTTGTCGCCAACCCGTACGGCGAGCCGGGGGAGCGGATGTACCGCACCGGAGACGTGGTGCGCTGGCGCAGTGACCGCACCATCGAGTACCTCGGACGCAGCGACTTCCAGGTCAAGATCCGCGGGTTCCGTATCGAACTAGGCGAGGTCGACACGGCGTTGGGTCAGCTGCCCGGTGTGGAGTACGCGGTCACATTGGCGGTGCGCGGACCCTCCGACGAGCAGGCCTTGGCGGCATATGTCGTCTGCGACGACGAACGCCCGGTGAGCGCCGAGGACATCCGGGCGGCGGCACGGGAGCTACTGCCGGCACACATGGTGCCCGCGAGCGTCGTCGTGCTCGACGAGCTACCACTGACCGGCGTCGGCAAGGTCGATCGAGCTGCTCTTCCTGCGCCTCGCTTCGACACCGATCCCGAAACACTCGCTGCACCGGCGACCGAGCTCGAACGGCTGGTGGTGGGCGTTTTCGAGGACGTGCTCGGAGTGTCCCCGATCGGTGTCGACACTCACTTCTTCGATATCGGCGGAAACTCACTGACCGCGACCCGCGTCATCGCCCGCGTCAACGCACTTCTCGGCACCGACATCGGCGTTCGAGGATTGTTCGAGTCTCCGACAGTTCGGCAGCTGTCTCGTCTGGCGGAGAGTGTCGGCCGCGGCGAGAACCCCCGACCACCGTTGACTCGGCGATCTCGCCCGGATCCACTGCCCGTGTCATTGGCACAGAAGCGGATGTGGTTCCTCAACCAGTTCGACGTGACCTCGCCGGCCTACAACGTTCCCCTGGCAGTGCGCCTCGACGGCGATCTGGACTTCGCCGCATTGCAGGCCGCGGTAGCGGACGTATTGGGTCGCCACGAGAGCTTGCGGACGAAGTTCCCCTCGATCGACGGACAGCCTGTGCAGCAGGTGATGTCCAGCGACGAGGTCATGCCGATCCTGGAGCCGGAAATCGTCACTGCTGCCAGAGTGTCCGATCGAATCCTCGAGCTGGCCTCGGCAGGCTTCGACGCCTCGGCCGAAGTTCCGATCCGCTGCGCGGTCCTGCGCGTCGACGGGGACGAGCGCAGGCACGTACTCGTGATCGTCGTCCACCACATCGTCGCCGACGGGTTCTCGATGAACCCCCTGGCAGCGGACGTGGCAGCGGCATATGCGGCCCGCAGCGCCGGCAGTGCGCCGAGCTGGTCGGAACTGGCCGTGCAGTACGGCGACTTCGCTGTGTGGCAGCACGAAGTGCTCGGCTCCGAGGAAGATCCGGACTCGGCTCTGACCCGTCAGCTCGATTATTGGAAGGACCGACTCGCGGGACTGGGCGAGCCGATCGCCCTGCCGACGTCGTTCCCACGTCCGGCAAAGCCGTCCATGGTCGGCTCTGTTCACCGGTTCGCGGTATCGCCGCAGACCCATCGGGCGCTGACCGATCTGGCCCGCGAGCACGGCAGCACCATGTTCATGGTCGTGCACGCAGCACTGGCGGTACTTGCGGCACGCCTGGCCGGTACCGAGGACATCGCCATCGGTACACCTGTCGCCGGGCGCGGCGAGGCCGAACTCGATCACCTGGTCGGAATGTTCGTCAACACTCTTGTGCTGCGGACACAGATCACGCCCGACGCGTCGTTCGAGGACGTACTCGCCCAGGTTCGCGAAGGCGACCTCGGCGCGTTCCAACACACCGACTTGCCCTTCGAAAGGTTGGTCGACGCACTCGCCCCGGAACGCTCGACGTCGCACACTCCGTTGTTCCAGATCCTCATCGAGTTCCGTAACAACGCGCTACCGCAACTCGAACTGCCAGGTCTGTCGGTCTCGGGAGTCGAGTTCGACCTACCCGTCGCCAAGTTCGATCTGCAACTCTCGGTCACCGAGCGTTACGACGCGGATGGCGGAACGGATGGAATCGACGCCGAATTCATCTACGCCACAGACCTGTTCGACGATGGATTGATCGAGTCGTTCTCGCGCAGACTGCTCACCCTCCTCGAGGCGGTCTCCCGAGACCCGTCGACTCCTACCGGTGACATCGACGTCGTGGGCGCCGGCGAGCGTCGACAGATGCTGACCGAGTGGAACACTCACGCCGAACCGGCTCCGGCCGACAACATCGCGGACCGATTCTTCGAAGCTGTTGCAGCACATCCGTCGTCGACCGCGGTCAACGACAGCGACGGCGCCATGACGTACGCCGAACTGGACGGGCGCGCGAACCGCCTGGCGCGGCTCCTGATCGGCCGCGGTATCGGTCCGGAATCCGTGGTTGCCATTGCGATGCCCAGAACCACCGATCTCGTGCTCGCCCTCGTCGCCGTCATCAAAACCGGGGCGGCATACCTGCCGGTCGACATCACCTACCCGGCCGAGCGCATGCGATTCCTCTTCGACGACGCGCGGCCGGTATGCCTGGTCACGACCGGAGACTTCCGAAGCGACCTACCTTCGGAGATCATCGAATCCGGCATCGACATCGTCGAACTCGGATCGCCGGAGATCGCGGTACGCCTCGATCACTCCGCGCCACATCGCATCACCGACGCGGACCGGACGACACCACTTCTGCCCGACGCGATCGCGTACATCATCTACACCTCCGGATCCACAGGGCGCCCCAAAGGTGTCCAGGTCAGCCACCGAAACGTTCTGACTCTGATGGACAACACCTCCCCGACATTCGGGTTCGACAACACGGACGTGTGGACGATGTTCCACTCGTACGCATTCGACTTCTCCGTCTGGGAGCTGTGGGGGCCGTTGCTGCACGGTGGCCGGCTGGTCGTCGTCGACTACTACACGACCAGATCGCCGGACATGTTCCACGAACTGCTCCGCCGTGAGCGAGTGACGGTGCTGAACCAAACACCCACCGCCTTCTACCAACTCGCCGAAGCCGACCGTGCGTACTCACCGAACGGCACGGACCCCGACCTTGCACTGCGTTACGTCGTCTTCGGTGGAGAAGCGCTCGATCTCGGGCAATTGCGCAAGTGGTACGACCGTCGTGCGGACACGGCGCCGACGCTGGTCAACATGTACGGGATCACCGAGACGACAGTGCACGTCAGTCGAATCGCACTCGACCGCAACGACAGCGAGCACGCGTCGGCGAGCATCATCGGGCGAGCAGTACCAGGATTGTCCGTCTACGTACTCGATCGGCGACTGAACCTGGTGCCACCAGGTGTTGTCGGCGAAATGTACGTCGCCGGTGACCAGGTGACTCGGGGATACCTCGGGAAACCCGCATTGACTTCGGTGCGGTTCCTTCCCGATCCATTCGGTAGTTCGGGGGATCGAATGTATCGGAGCGGGGACCTGGCGAGGTGGAACGACGCGGGGCAGTTGGAGTACGTGGGCCGCAGTGATTTCCAGGTGAAGGTGCGTGGTTTCCGCATCGAACTCGGAGAGATCGAAGCCGCAATGCTCCGCTGCCCCGGCGTCGCTGCCTCGGTAGCACTTGTTCGCACAGAGGGAGCGTCACCGCGGATCGTCGGGTACGTGGTCGCCGAAACAGGCAGTACCGTCGATTCAGCGACGGTGACCGACTTCGTCGCCGCCGAACTCGCGGAGTACATGGTGCCCACCGCGATCGTCGTCCTCGAATCGCTTCCACTGACGGTCAACGGAAAGCTCGACCGACGCAGCCTCCCGGCTCCGGACTTCACCGTGACGGGAACAACCGAGGCGACGCGGGCACCAGCCACCGCCACCGAAGCGGTCCTCGCGGACCTCTTCGGAGAGGTTCTGGGGCGGGGCGGTATCGGAGTGGACGATTCCTTCTTCGGCCTCGGCGGCGATTCGATCATGTCGATCCAACTCGTCTCACGGGCGAAGTCCGCAGGCCTCATCTTCACTCCGCGGGACGTCTTCGAAGCGAAAACCGTGGCCGGCCTCACCAAGGTCCTCCTCATCGAATCATCGGAAACGGCACCGGTTCTCACCGAGCTACCCGGCGGGGGAGCCGGCCCGCTACCGCTCACACCGATCATGGAGTGGCTCGTCGAACGCAGTCGCGGTGACCTGAGCACGATCCGCAGTTACAGCCAGAGCGCGCTGATCGCACTGCCCGCGGATGTGTCCGGCCCCGCGCTGGAACGCGCACTACAAACGATCCTCGACCGCCACGACGTACTGCGGGCACGTCTGGAGGCCGTGACTCACCAACTCGAGATCAGCGAACCCGGCACCGTCGCAGCCTCCGACATCTTGCACCGAACCCCCATCGTGTCCACCGGCGGCGAAGAATTCCTGCGCGCGGCAGAAGCCGCGATGCAGGACGCATCCAGCCGACTCGATCCCGAGCACGGCAAGATGATCAGCGCAGTCTGGTTGGATCCGGTCAGCGCGAACGGCAACCGGCCTGAGGCGGGACGGTTGCTCCTGGTACTTCATCACCTCGCGGTCGACGGTGTGTCCTGGCGAATGCTGGTCCCCGGCCTGGTCACGGCATATGCGTCGGCGTTCGACGGAGAAACACCGATTCTTCCGCCCGGCGGAACGTCGATACGTCGCTGGGCGACAGCGCTCGCCGAGACCGCCGCAGATCGACGCGACGAGATCGACCTGTGGTCGAGGATGCGGACCGACGAACCAATGCTCGGAACGCGCGGGCTGGACCCCGCGGTCGACGTCGGAGCCACCGTCGACCGCGTCAGCGTCGACGTACCGACCTCGGTGACCGAGAACATCATCTCGGCGGTGCCACGACATTTCGGAGGCTCGGTGAACGACGGGCTGCTTGCTGCTCTCGCGATCGCCGTCACCGCCTGGCGTCGATCGCGCGGACAGCGAAGCGGGGAAGTGCTCGTCAATCTCGAGGGACACGGGCGCGAGGAGAACGCAGCGCCTGGCGCAGACCTCTCGCGCACAGTCGGTTGGTTCACCACCTTGTTCCCCGTCCGGATCGATCTCACCGGACTCAATGTCGTCGATGCACTGTCCGGGGGATCAACCGCGGCCTCCGCTGTGAAAGTCGTCAAGGAAACGCTGCTCGGTCTGCCGGACAACGGCATCGGGTTCGGGATGCTCAAGTACCTCGACCGGAACGAAGAACTACAGGAGTTGCCCACACCTGAGATCTCGTTCAACTACCTCGGACGTTTTGCCGGCTCGGATCCCGAGCACGGCGAGGTGCCGTGGCTGCCGATCTCGGAAGTGACGCTCGACGAAGCGCACAGCGGAGATCTTGCCGCCGCGTCGGTGCTCGACATCAATGCCGTCACCACCGACACCGCGCACGGTCCGATTCTGCGCGCAACGTGGTCCTTCCCCCGCGGCATCCTCAGCGAAGCCGAAGTCACGGAACTGGCGGAACTCTGGTCCCGAGCACTCGGATCGTTGAGTGAATACGTGGACGAACACTCCGAACGCGAGCTCACGCCCACCGATCTCGATCTCGTCACCGCGGATCAGCAGAGCATCGAACAGCTCGAGCGTAGGTTCCCCGACCTGACCGATATCTGGTCACTGTCACCGCTGCAGTCGGGCATGCTCTTCCACGCCCAGTTCGACGAAACGGAAATCGATCCGTACATGGTGCAACTGACCCTCGAGCTCGGGGGTCGGGTGGAGGCGCCGCGCCTGCGTCGCGCCGCGCAGGCCTTGGTTGATCGTCATCCGAGCTTGCGCGCGGGATTTGTCTCCGCGCCGGGAGGGCGGGCGCTGCAGGTAATCCGTTCCGGTGTCGAGATCGGCTGGGCCGAGATCGACCTGTCCGGGACCGAGGACAGTGAAGTCGCGTTCGCTCAGCTGCTCGAGCGTGATCGCGCTCAGCGTTTCGACATGGAAACAGCACCCCTGATCCGGTTCATGCTCGTACGATTCGGACCGGACACAGCACGCTTCGTCGTGACGAACCACCACATCCTGCTCGACGGCTGGTCAACCCCTCTGTTACTTCGAGACCTGCTCACTCTCTACGCAACCGACGGCGACCCCGAGATTCTGCCCAGAGTTCAGTCGTATCGCGACTACCTCACCTGGATCTCGAAGCAGCACCCCGACTCTTCTCTGCGAGCCTGGCAGGAAGCGCTACGAGGAGTGGACTCATCCACCCAACTCTCGCAAGCGAGCACCGCCGCCGAAACCGTTGCCAGTGACGTTCACTCGTACTCGCTGCCGACCGAACGAGCCGAGACCCTTCGGGCGTTCGCGCGAAGCCGCGGATTGACCATGGCGACCCTGGTCCAAGTGGCCTGGGGAATCGTGCTCGCCGAACTCCTCGGCCGCGACGACGTCGTATTCGGTGGAACCGTTTCCGGACGCCCACCACAGGTGTCCGGTGTGGAATCGATTGTCGGCCTGTTCATCAACACAGTGCCCGTCCGAATCCGCCTCGACGCCCGAGAAACCCTCGCGGAACTGGCCATTCGCGTCCAATCCGAGCAAGCGTCACTACTCGACCACCACCACATCGGACTGTCGGACATCGCGGGAGCAGTGGGCGCCGCCGGTTCATTCGACACCCTGACGGTATTCGAGTCGTATCCCGTCGACGAGGCAGCCCTGACCGCCGAAACCGACATCGCGGGAATGCACGTCCTCGGCATCGACGGACGCGACTCGGCGCACTATCCGATTGCCGTTGTCGCGTCGGAAAGTGACACGCTGAACCTGAAGATGGAGTACTTGCCGACGCACTTCTCCGCCCGCGAAGTCGCGAAGATCACCGAGCGCGTGGGCATCGTCCTCGAGCAGCTGGCGTCGGCACCGGATCAGCCGCTGGCCCGCCTGCAGGTTCTCACGGAGTTCGAGAGCCGTGATCTTGCGCCGGTCTTCGGATCCCCGGGTCGCTCCGCTCGTACGCTCCCGGAAATACTCGCCGACGTCTCCGCCACATATCCCGACCGCATCGCGCTCTCGGCCGGCAGCCGTTCCATGACCTACATCGAACTGGACCGACGCTCGAACCAGTTGGCCAGAGCCATGATCCGCCGCGGCGCCGGGCCCGAGACATCGGTCGCCATCGGCATCGAAAGGTCCGTCGAATCAGTACTCGCGGTGTGGGCAGTGGCCAAGACCGGCGCAGCTTTCGTCCCCGTCGACCCCACCTATCCGGCCGACCGAATCGAACACATGCTCAGCGACTCCGAGGTGTTGTTCGGGTTGACCGTCGTCGACGCCATCGACACATTGCCACCCATCGTGTCCTGGTTGGTGCTCGGAGAGGAAGCATTCGACGACGACGTCGCCACAAGCTGCACGCTGCCGATCGCCCAGGACGAACGGCTTGCACCGGTGGTCATGGACAACGCCGCCTACGTCGTCTACACCTCGGGATCCACCGGCCGACCCAAGGGAGTTGTCGTCACCCACACCGGACTCGACAGCTTCGCGCTCGATCAGCAACGTCGATTCCACGCCGATCACCACTCTCGGACCCTGCACTTCGCCACCCCCAGCTTCGACGGAGCCATCTTCGAGTACCTGCAGGCATTCGGTGTCGGAGCAACCATGGTGATCGTCCCGACCGACATCTACGGCGGCGCCGAACTGGCAAGTCTGATCCGCCGCGAACACGTCACTCACGCGTTCGTCACCACGGCGGCACTCGCCACCGTCGATCCGGCCGGCCTGGACGAATTCCGGCACGTCGTCGTCGGGGGAGAGGCTCTGCCACCGCACCTCGTCGGTCTGTGGGCACCCGGGCGGGAATTCGTCAACGCCTACGGCCCCACCGAGACAACCGTCATGGCAGACATCAGCGAACCCATGACAGTGGGTGCACCCATCACGATCGGTGGCCCGATCCGCGGTGTGCACGAGATGATCCTCGATTCGCGCCTGCAACCGGTGCCCGTCGGAGCTCCCGGCGAGCTGTACATCGCCGGCATCGGACTGGCTCGCGGATACCACCGGCGTCCCGGCCTGACCAGCGAGCGATTTGTCGCCGACCCCTTCGGCAAGCCAGGCGACCGGATGTACCGCACCGGTGACATCGCCTCCTGGCGAAGCGATCACACCATCGAGTACGTCGGGCGCAGCGACTTCCAGGTCAAGATTCGCGGATTCCGTATCGAACTCGGTGAGGTGGACGCCCAGATCACTGCAATGGCAAGTGTCACGAACTGCGTGACACTCGGCGTCGACGGACCGGCCGGCGCAACCGTTCTCGCGTCTTACCTCACCGTCGAGGAAGGGTCGACGCTGACCGGCGCAGAGATCACCGCGCACCTCGCCGGACGTGTTCCCTCGCACATGGTTCCGGCCAGCATCATGATCGTCGACGAGCTACCGCGCACCGCGGTCGGCAAGCTCGATCGAAAAGCGTTGCCGACCCCGGAGTTCACCGGAACCGGCGTGGAATTCCGGGCTCCCGGCACAAGCCTCGAGCGTCGGATCGCCGACGCCTTCATCGATGTACTCGGCGTCGAGCAGGTAGGCGTCGACGACAACTTCTTCGAACTCGGCGGCAACTCGCTGATCGCCACTCGCGTGGTCTCGCGGCTCAACTCCGCACTGAACATCGACGTCGGGGTGCGCGTGCTCTTCGAGGCACCGACGACAGCTCAGCTCGCCGAACGGCTTTCCGACGCTGTCACTGCCGTCGGCACTGTGCCGCTCACTCCCATGGAGCGCGACGGTAACGTCCCGCTCTCGTTGGCGCAGAAGCGCATGTGGTTCCTGAACCAGTTCGACACACGCTCAGCCGCGTACAACATCCCACTAGCTGTTCGCCTCACCGGTGACCTCGACGTCACCGCCATGCAACAGGCGATCGCCGACGTCGTCGAGCGGCACGAAACCCTGCGGACGGTATTCCCCGCCGTCGGCGGCGATCCGATTCAGAAAGTGCTCACCGCCGACGAGGCCGTACCGCCGGTCCGTGAAATGACGTTGGGAGAGCACGAACTCGCAGAGCGCATGCAACGACTCGCCACGACCGGCTTCGACGTGTCGGTGGACCTGCCGCTGCGCGTCGCGCTCTTCCGGCTCGACACCGATGAACCCGTTCACATTCTGTTTGTCGTGGTCCATCACATCTGCGCCGACGGTTCGTCGATGGCGCCGCTCGCACGCGACGTGATGACGGCCTACCTGGCGCGCACGGCAGGAACCGAACCCACTTGGGCGCCACTCGAAGTGCAGTACGCGGACTTCACGTTGTGGCAGCACCGCGTCCTCGGATCGGAAGACGATCCGGAATCCGTCATCAGTCGCCAATTGCGCTACTGGAGTGAGCAACTCGCCGGCCTCGACGACGTCATCGCACTGCCCACCGACCACCCGCGGCCCGTACAACAGACCTTCCACGGTGACCGATTCACCTTCGACATCGACGCCAACACCCACCGCGCCCTCGCGGACCTCACCAGGGCAAACGGTGTCACGATGTTCATGGCTCTGCACGGCGCACTGGCCGTGCTGATGTCGAAACTGTCCGGCGCCGAAGAGGTCACCATCGGCACACCGATCGCCGGCCGCGGTCAGGCAGCGCTCGACCATCTCGTCGGAATGTTCGTCAACACGCTGGTCCTGCGCACAGGCGTCGACCCCGACATCACGTTTGCCGAACTGGTGGAACACATCCGGGAAATCGATCTGGCCGCATTCCAGAACTCGGATCTGCCATTCGAACGGCTCGTCGACGTCATCAATCCGACCAGATCCACGTCGTACTCACCGTTGTTCCAGGTCGCCCTCGAACTTCAGAACAACGAACCAGCGCATTTCCACTTGCCCGGCCTCGATATCGAAGGCCTCACCGTGGAAACCGAATACGCGAAGGAAGATCTCGAACTGATCGTCGACGAGAAGTTCGACGAGTCCGGCGCCCCGGCCGGGATGTCCGCTGCCTTCGACTTCGCAACCGATCTCTTCGAACCCGCCACCATTCGGCGCTTTGCCGACCGCCTGCGTCTGATCCTCGACACTGTCGGACGCGAACCCGCAACACGTATCGCCGACATCGGCATCCTCGCCGCCGACGAAACAGCAGCCCTGGTGCCGGCATCCGGTGCAGCAGCGACTCGCGTGCAGGTGTGGCCGGAGATCCTCGCCGAGGCAGTCGCCTCGAACCCGGATGCTCCAGCTCTCTCGAGTCGCGAGGGGTCGATGACCTACCGCGAGCTCGACGAGGAATCGACGAAGCTGGCTCGAGCGTTGTGCCGGCGCGGTGTCGGACCCGAAGATTTTGTGGCGCTGGGGCTGCCGCGGTCCACGGCGGAGATCGTCGCCATCTGGGCGGTTACGAAAACCGGAGCAGCATTCTTGCCGGTCGACCCGAACTATCCAGACGATCGCATCAACCACATGCTCGACGATTCGCGGGCCGTACTCGGCATCACCGACGACGCTCACCGCAGTCAACTTCCCGACACGGTCGAGTGGATGGTCCTCGATGAAGGCGAGACCGTCGACGAGATCGACGGCCAGAGCGCCGCCGCGATCACCGACCTCGACCGCACGATCCCCTTGCATCACGGGCATCCCGCTTACCTGATCTACACCTCGGGTTCAACCGGGAAGCCGAAGGGCGTCATCGTCACCCACCTCGGTTTGTCCAACCTCAACGCCGAGGAACATCAGAGATTCAACGTCCAGCCCTATTCGCGTATCTCTCACTTGGCATCACCGAGCTTCGACGCCTCGGTCTTCGAACTCATGATGGCGTTCGGCAGCGGAGCCTGCCTGGTCGTCATCCCACCCACGGTCTTCGGCGGATCCGAGTTGGCCGAAATCTTTGCCGACGAACACGTCTCACACGCGTTCATCACGCCGACCGCGCTCAGCTCCATCGAAAGCTCCGCGCTGCCAGAACTCCGCGTGCTCGCAGTCGGTGGCGAAGCCTGCCCACCCGAACTCGTGGACATCTGGGGCCGAGACCGCCGCATGTTCAACGGATACGGACCTACCGAATCCACCATCCAGGCCAGCGTCAGTGAACCCATGCGGCCGGGCAAGGACATCAACATCGGCCGACCGGCCATCGGCTTTGCCGGCCTGGTCCTCGACGGGCACCTCAAGCCCGTGCCAGTGGGAGTCATCGGGGAGCTGTACGTGACCGGCCCCGGACTCGCCCGCGGGTACCACAATCGTCCCGACCTCACCGCCGACCGATTTGTCGCCGATCCGTTCGGCGAACCAGGCCAGCGGATGTACCGCACAGGCGACCTGGTGCGCTGGCGCTCCGACAGCACACTCGAATACCTCGGCCGCAGCGACTTCCAGATCAAGGTCCGCGGATTCCGCATCGAGCTGGGCGAAATCGACTCAGTCCTGATGGCACACCCATCCGTCTACTTCGCCGCAACACTTGGGCACGAAGCACCGTCGGGGGAGACGATGATCGCCTCCTACATCCAGCCTGTGGAAGGACAGACCGTCGACGACTGGGAGCTTCGCCGCCACCTGTCTTCTCGCCTGCCTGCGCACATGGTTCCCGGCGCGATTGTCGTCGTCGACCGAATTCCGGTGACACCGGTCGGCAAGCTGGACCGTAAAGCACTGCCGACGCCGAGCTTCGAGCGTCGTACAGTCCCGTACGCGCCGCCGACCAATGACACCGAACGAACGGTCGTCGACATCTTCGAGGCAGTGCTCGGTCACGAGCACATCGGTGTCGACGACGACTTCTTCGAACTGGGAGGAACGTCGATCGTCGCCACTCGAATAACCATCGAACTCGAGAAGCGCCTCGGGATGCGAGTGCCGTTGCAGTCGCTTTTCCTGGATCCGACACCGGCCGGTGTCGCCCGTGCGGCCGACGGAATGGACGCACACTCGCCGGACGATTCTTCGGATCTGCTCGCCCCGATGATCACGCTGCGCGCCGGATCCGATCGAGCACCACTGTTCTTCGTCCATCCGGGTATCGGATTGTCCTGGGGTTATGCAGAATTCGTCAAGCACCTCGAGCTGGATCAACCCGTATACGGTCTTCAGCTACCGTCCCTGAGCGGAGGACCCAGCTTCGACTCGCTGACCGAACTCGCCGACGACTACGCGAATCGCATTGCAGCCGTGGCATCGACCGGCCCGATCCATCTGGCCGGCTGGTCGCTCGGCGGCGTCATCGCACACGCCGTGGCGCACAGTCTCACTCGGAGCGGACGTGACGTGACTTTGTCGATCCTCGACAGCTATCCGTCGTCGGATTCCGATCAGCCCGCGGAACTCTCGGTCTCCGAACTACTGGCCGGGCTCGCGATGCCGGCGGGATCCGAGACCGTCGAAACCTTCGAAGAAGCGGCGGAATTGCTGGAGCAGACCCTGGGCGCCGGAATCGGAATCGAAGCGGAGCATCTAGCGCGGATCAGTCGCGGTTACTCCCACTCCGTCGAATTGACGAATCGGCACCAACCGCCTGTCCATCTTGGGGCCATCGAGTTCTTCGTAGCCGGAAGATCTACGGAGAACGGACACGACGTGGCCGAATGGCGAAGGTTTGTACAAGGCGACATCCGAGTCACCGAAGTCGACTGTGAACACAACCAGATGATCGAACCGGGTCCGGCGGCAACCATAGCTGTACGATTGCGGGAAGTTATCGCTCAGTGGGGTGTCTGAACCAGGTTCGACATGGGTATGAGTGAAACACACAGGGCGATGGACCCCGGGTGGGTCCGGACGAGGGGAAAACGTTGAAACTGCGAACCAGACGCGTGTTTACCGGATCGATGCTGACTGCTGCTGCACTGACTGCCGCACTTCTCTCCGGGTGGACTGCACAAGCAGATCCCGCATATCCGGCGCCTGACCCGGACCCGTTCTATTCGCAAGCAGCGGCCGAGGGGACCGCCGGCACGCCGATCTCTGTGCGCCGGGCCCCTGACCTGATGACCTTTCCCGGCGTCGCGATCTGGCAGGTCAGTTACAGGTCCACGAACTCCGAGAACAAGCCGATCGCCGCGGTCAGCACGATCCTGGTCCCGCCGAATCAAGCGCAAGACGGCCCGTTGCTCTCCTATCAGCACATCGTCAACGCACTCGGAACGGGATGTGCGCCATCTCGCGCGCTTTACGCATCGGATCCCAACATCGTCATCCGTGAAGCGCCCATCCTCAACGTCGCGCTTCAACGTGGATGGACCATTGCCCTTCCTGACCATCTCGGACCCAACAGCGCCTACGGCGCCGCGCGCCTGGGCGGACAGATCACGCTCGACGGTATCCGCGCCGTTCAGAAAATCCCCGAATTGCGTAGTGGCGCCAGCCCAGTCGGTATTGCCGGTTACTCCGGCGGCGGCATGGCCACCGCGTGGGCGGCCGCACTGGCCCCGAGCTACGCACCCGAGGTCAACCTCGTCGGTGTAGCCGAGGGTGGCGTTCCGATGAATCTGTCCAAGATGGCCAACGGCCTCGGACAGGATCCGCACCCGGCATTCGGCCTCGCCTTCGCCGCAGCAATGGGCCTCGAACGCGAGTACCCCGACCTCCTTCCGCTGAGCAACCAACTCAATGACCTCGGTCGGTCGATGCGGACCGAACTCACCAACGCGTGCACCAACGACATCCTGAGAGTTGGCGCAGGACGCAGCGCTTCCCAGGTGTCGACGTCGACTTCTCTGTTGTCCAGCCCCGAAGTGCGAAAGGTTATGGACGACAACAGCGTCGAGCTCTATCCGGGTGTGCCGACTGCCCCGGTATTCGAATGGCACACGCCCGACGACGTCCTTATCCCCATCGATTCGGTGGTCAACACGATTTCTCGGTACTGCGCCGCCGGAGCCACGGTTCAATCTCAGCTGTTCCCCAGCCCGGACCACCTCACCACTGCGGTCCTCGGTCTGCCCACCGCGTTCGAGTACCTGCAGGACCGGTTCGACGGAGTGCCGGCCCCGCGTTCGTGCTGAATGTCTCCGGAGTGATGTATCGAGCAGGCGCGGCACATGGCCAACTCGGTGTGCCCGTGGCATCGTTGATCGTATGAGCGACACGGATGACACCGGCGCGGCCGGCAATGGCGATTACAGTCTCGATCCCGACGACCAGCTTCAACCCGAAGACACCCTGATCGATCGAGGCGTGGACGACATTCTCGACGAGGGAATCTCACCACCGGAACGCCCATTGGGCCTGGACGCCCACGGGTTGACCGGCAGTGAAGAATCGGCGGGGGAGACCCTCGACGAGCGCCTGGCCGAGGAAGAACCGGATCCGTACGCGTCACTGGGAGATCCCCTGAAGGATCCGGCAGATGCCGACGAATTCGAACGGGAAGAAGAATTCCCGAACGGTGACGAAGTCGGAAATCGCCGCGTCGGGCGTCTCGTTGCCGAAGACGAGGGTCGATACGAGGACGAGGAAAGCGAACTCATTGCCGGAGACGTCGGAATCGACGGCGGCGCAGCGTCGGCGGAGGAAGCCGCGATGCATCTGATCGAAGAATCAGACGACTGACCGACCGCCTGACTGTTGTGGCTGTTGATCGGTGAGAACGATGGAGTGGACGTGATTTCCACCCATCCTCTTGCTTTCGTACATCGCCGAATCGGCTAGGCGATGTAGATCGTGAACGCCGCTTTCTGCTGCTTGCACGTCTGGCCAGCCGCCGTTGTGTATGGCTATGCCGATGCTTGTCGTCGAGAGTGGTTCGCCCGTAGGGGAGTTCATGATGGGGGCGATCCGTGCGAGCAAGTCGCCGACGTACGGCAACGGCATGATCTGAACGACGACGAACTCGTCACCTCCGATACGAGCGATCGCTGCGTCCGATCTGGCCCAGTCGTGGAGTCGATACGCCGTGCGCAGGATGACGCGGTCGCCGACGTCGTGACCATAGGTGTCGTTGAAGTGTTTGAAATTGTCGATGTCGATCACCACCACCAGCAAGGACTGGTCGAGGCTGGATTTCGCTTGCAGGAGTTCGGAAGTCCGCCGTGAGAGTCCGCGCCGATTCAGCAGGTCCGTCAACGGATCGAGTTCGGAGCTTTGAGCGTCGTTGCTCAGGAGCGCCAGAGCAATCTGCGTGACGACCGGTATGACGGTGATGACAGGGATGGCAAAGGCAATGCGTCCCAGGACGTCTGAGAGGCCGGAAGGTACATCGGTGAACACGCCAATGCTGGCGATAACGATGACCGCCCCGGAAAACAGCAGGTGCCACAGCTGCGCTCGAAGATTGTGAAAGAACGCTATGTACGAGCCGACGAGTCCGAAGACGAGGCACCCCAGCAGCCTTTGATCCGGATTGGCCTCCGCCAGCACGATCACCGCGACAGCGAGGTCGCCCGCGATGACAAAAAGGTACGACCGTTCCCGGGTCGTCGCGGTGAACGGCAGCGCTGTTCCGCCGATCATCACGAGCACTGCGATGACGACGTCCAACGGAAATCCGATGGTCTGTACCGAATGGGTGCCCAGTCGCTTCAGCAGAATCGTGACTCCCAGGAGGAAAACCAATATGCCGATGCCTATCCGAGTCGGCATCAGAATTCCGTTGTCGCGCAAGAATCGCGTGAATCGGTCGAACTGGTCTGGCACTGCAAGCCAGCGGTGCACGGCCTTGGGTGTGTCACTCATCGCGGCCACTGATCATTCGAAGCGACCGGTCGAAATAAAACACATGCGGCGATAGTAGTCCGTGGCGATGACAATGGAACTGCACCCGCTCGCAGCCTGTCGTCCCCAATACGTCACAGTGACGAATTGGGGACGGGTGGCTGGGAGTGGGCGAGACTCATCCATCAACATCAACCCGCGTCAGGCGGCCTGCCGCGCGGCCTGAACACCTGAGCGGCAGGGTTGCTCGGTGGCCGGCCGGGGTCGGACGGCGATCGACGATTGATTGTCCGACGACGGGCACGCCAAGATGATCAGCTGACGCAATGCGTCCAGCGGTTCAGGGCGGAAGCACGCGAATGGTCGACAGATACATCTACGGATCAACGACGCAGGAAACGGATCATGAGCCGATATCGCCAGGTCGACAATTTGCCGATAATCTACATTATGTCAAGTAATGGATATTCGAACGTCCCCCGTCAGCTTGTCCGCTCTACGCGCTTCACGTCGCTCCGTTTGGTACGACACGACCGGTGAATACCGTGACTGGTTCATTCCGGACTGGGTTTCGGTCGCCGCAGATTACGACGCCATCCACTTGACCTTGATGGCCTATCTGACCACGCCAGGCATCGCGATCCCGTTGTCGGCCAACTCGGGGGCCACCGTGCTCGCCGGGTGGGATCCGGACGCTACATTCTGGCTACGAAGCAACAACATCACCGTCGAGGGCGAGCCACCAAGCTGACGCTCAGCGGCGCAGAATTCAGCAGGTGCGCCCGTACGGTCAGCCACCGTGCAGTGTCCTCGATCCCCTGTTCCAAGGTGAACGTCGGAACCCACCCGAGTAGTCGTAACGCACGATCGTTCGACGCATAGGCGCCGGCAGTGTCACCGGTGCGTCGGTCGGCAGCGACCACGTCGACGTCTTCGCCGAGCACGTTCTCGAATGTGTGTACCAATTCCCACACCGTCGTCCCCCGCCCGCTGCCCAAGTTGACCACAGTCATGCGTGATGAATCAGCGGTGACCCGGTCGAACCTTTCGAGTGCTCGAACATGAGCGTCTGCAAGGTCCCAGACGTGAACGTAGTCACGCACTCCCGATCCGTCGCGCGTCGGCCAATCCGTCCCCGTAACCCTGAAAGGCGTTCCTGTCGAATATGATTCGAACAGCTTTCCGAGTGCGTGGGTCGGGCGCGCCGACGCTGGTCCGCTTCGCAGCTCCGGGTCTGCCCCGACAGGGTTGAAGTAGCGTAGAGATATTGCCGATAATCCTGTGGCCGCCACGATGTCGTCAAGCATCGTTTCGAACTGAGCCTTGCTGTGCGCGTAGGGACTCTGCGGTGCGATCCGCCAATGTTCGTCGACACACCCACCGTCGCTCGGCGCGTACACCGCAGCAGAGGAACTGAACAAGAAGCGCTCACAGCCGTTCCGAAGGACACTCGATACCAGTGTCAGTGACTTGGATACGTTGTTCTCGTAGTACCGCGCCGGGCTACTCACGGAATCTCCGACCACGATCAAGGCCGCACAGTGAACTGTGGCAACGATATCGGGATGATCTGCGAATATCCTGTCGAGCAGTTTCTCGTCCGCGATGTCGCCGCAGTAGAACGGGAATCTGTGCGCAAATTCGGCACGGCCGGTCAGCAGGTTGTCGAGAATCACGACATCGATCCCGGCGTCGACGCACTTCGACGCCACGGTGCTTCCGATGAATCCCGCTCCGCCGGTGATCAGTACTTTCACGCTGCTCCCCCGGCATCTTCGACGGCAGCCCTCGCACGACGGACGAAGTGGGATACGCGTGAGCGTGCCAAGTCCCATCCACGTAGGTCGCGCCCGTCCCGGATGGAAAGCCGATCACGGTCGAGAAAGAGCGGCACCATGACCAGATCGCGGTAGAGCGAGTGCAGACGTGGGCGATCGGCCAACCACAGCGTGCATTGCCACCACCAACGCGCCGACGTATTCGTCACCCCGGTATTCACTCCGAAGATCGATTCCACCGCAGCCCAGTGGACGTTCACCGCGCGACGGACATCGCGCGGCAATCGGCGTCGCGCGAGCATCGCCGGGAGTGACGGCTCGGAGTCGAACAGGTACCCCACGTCGAAGACGCTGTTCAACGCCAGATCAGCGCGAATCAAGGCGCGATCGGCAAGCCGCGCGTGAGCGATGACATGAAGCGTGACATCGGCAAGGGCAAGTCTGGATCCTTCGGTCTCCGCGCTGAGTCCTCGGACCGCGGACTCGCGGGTCAACGCGTGACGGGCGAACCGCGGAAGCAAGTGTGAATGGATTTCGACGGAGCCGTGACGGTCGTCGCGAAGGAGCGCTGGTTCCTGATGATCGTCGTGATCGATGGAATCCCCTGCCACCTCGTCCGGGCGAACCATTCGATAGCCGAAGTCGATGATCGCGTCGTTGGCTGGAACGGCGTGTGCGGGATCTACGACCAAGAGGTCGATGTCCGTCATCCGTCGTGCCGCCGGGTTCGGCCAGATTCTTCGCTCGAGAAGAGCAGCACCTTTCAGCGCGACAGTCGGAAATCCGCTGCTGTGTAACAACTCTTGCAGTTCTACGCGCTGCGCATCGAGGTCCGCGATACGAAGCGCGTTTCGGTGATGGACAAGGCTCAGCGTCAATTCCGGACTCGACGCGCTAGCTGCGGATTCCGACAGCATTTCGGCGAAACTCGCCGGCAGGACCGATGCGAAGCCGGCATCGACTGCGCGGGCGGCCAGCAGCGGCAGCACCTTGTGCCTGGCAGCGGCGTCGATGACTCGGGGCCAATCTTGCTGCGAACACGAACGGATGACGTCGGCCCCGCGCTCGGGTTCCAACATGGAAATCAGGTACCGGGTGTCACGCATGACGCCACCAGTTCCTCCACGGTGTCGGCGCCGGTGTCGCCGTGGTGCCGGATCATTCTGTAGCACGGGGCATTCGAGAGCAGGGCAGCGATGTTTCTCAGGGTCAGTCCGTGATTGTCGGACCACAGAGCGGATTGCTCGGCCAGCGACTGTATCGCCTGGGGTGCGGGCATCGGCGCGACACGAGTAGGACCCCCGTCCCATTTATCGAGAATCAGCACCAGATCGATTCCGCGAACCGCCGAATCGACGTTGGGAGTAGCGGGCAATGTCGACGGGTCCAGTGCCCACACCGAAGGGGTATACGGGAGATACAGCGAATCGTGCGCCTTGATGTCCGGGAGAACGTCGAACGTACCGGCTTTCAGGTGGACCCGGCGCGGCAAGCCCACCGCTTCGGTACCGCGAATGAAGACCCCTTCGTCAGCTCGCAGTTGTGCACCCCGTAAGGCAAGGGCAAGCGCCAAGGTGGTTTTACCCGCCCCGGAGTGCCCGGCGATCGCCACCCTCACACCGTTGCAGTCGACCAGAGCGGCATGCAGGCGTGTCCACAGTTCGGTATCTGCGGCCGTCATGACATCCCGGTGCACAGTGCGGTAAACGTTCTCCGCGAGGTGGAGTCCGTCGAGACCGATCAGCGGTTCCTTTCTGCCTCCGATGGTCGAGTCGATGGTGGCGTCCCAGCGACCGAACGTCGATCGATTCCGCTGAATCCGAACTTCGATGTTGTGGTCCGCAGGCCAGGGGCTGGCAATTCGATGCTCGATGACACCGAGTTCGGGTATGGCAGGGCCGCGCACGATCGCATCAACCCATAGGTAGTGCGTTCGGAATTGTGGTACGTGGCTGCCTGTCACGGGATTCTCACACCAGCAGACGCGAGGCGCTCAGCTGTCCATAGGTCTCGCTGACCACCGACTCCGCGTCATGGTCAGGGATCTCGAGTACCTCCGACACCGCCTGGACGATGTCACTGACGGTCCGGCCGTCACACAGTTCCCACACCAAAGTCGCGACGGGGTTGAGGTGATGGGCAACCTCGCTGGAACTGTCGTACAGCACGACACCGTCGGTGAGATCATTGCTCTCCACCGTCTGTGAGCGCTGAGGCCTCGCGTCTTCGAGTAGTTCCGTCAAGATATCTCCTTGTTCCAACCAGTCCGATATTCGTGTTGAGCTATTTGCGTTTGGGGTGGTGTCAGAGCGAGAAGCGTCGTGAGTATTCGGATTCGATTGCGCCCGAACGAATCAGGCTGCGTGTGGAGGCGATGCCGGGTGCGAGCGTCAGACACGTGAGCGCTCCCCCGGCGTTCGCATCCACCAGGTAGTTGCCCAAAGTTTGGTAGTGGCCCGCCCATTTTTCGAATGCTTCGGGGTCTACCTCCGGATCCGCAATCGCGTCCAGAATTCGTTCGAAGGCGCGCGAATGAACGAGGACGGCGTGAACTCCACGGTTCTCCGGACTGGTGCGCAAGAGCACCGAACCGTCGATCAGCGCTCCGTCGGCCGATTTCGCGTCGTGTCCGAGTTGGACGACATCCCAATCGCGGTGATCGAGATCTTCACGTGCGTGGTCCAGGATCGACGCAGCCGCATCCAGCAAACTCACGTCGTCAGCTGCAATGAGGACCGAATCCCAGCTCTTCTCGGTCGCCCGAGAAACCGCGCGACGCCACGAGACGGCAAAGGCCGCTTCCTGATTCATCACGTCCTCGAAAGCTGATTCTCTCTCCACCGCTGTTACGCGCGGTAAGCGAATGAATCGATGCCAGGACGCCTTCCATCTGTCGATATCGAGGTCAAGATTCACGACGACAACACCGAGGTCCGACTTCGAACCCTCGACAGCCGGGGTGGGTTCTCCCCCTACTCGGGCAGGCGACAGTGGGCGATCGAGCACAACGTCGACTGCGCCCCGCTCGAGCAGATAGGTCGCCAGTGAAAAGTCGGACCGCACGGGTCCGTCCATGCTCCGAGAGAGTTCGTCTCGCAAGGTTCGGTATGCCGCGGCGCGAACAATCAGTGCAGCCCCGACCAGGTCTTCGCCGTGTGCGTGGATGACGGCCGCATCGGCTTCGGCGGGGAGGTCGTCTGTTATGTTCCGCAGCTTGTACATAACCGCGGGTTCGATCACGCGAGCCTCGTCCAGGAAGACCACCGACTTCCAGCCCAGCAGAATCGCCTTGTCGAGTCCGGCGACGAACGCTGAGGCCGTCCTCCACCCATCCGGACCGTCGTCCTCCGCCGGAATGGCACGGTGAATGGTCAGTTCGATCGACTCGGCCTCCGCCAGGCATGAACGCCACGGTGCTACTCGGCCGTCGTCGCTGAGAACGATCACCCCGCCGAAGACCAACTCGGGTCGCTGGACGCTCAGTTCGGCACGGCGACGAATCTCGGGATACGAATCACCGAGGTACCTGGAGAACTGACGATGGAGTGAGTCGAGATCCCATCCGACCTCACTCCAACCGAGCAGGTAATTGTGAACGCGATCTTCCCAATTTATTCGATACGGGACACCCGCCGGGCGCTCGAATCGATGGTGCCAACCAAATGTCGGAAGGCAGACGACCTTTCCGCCGTTGATCCGGAACTTCTCGTGGATGTATCCCTCCTCACCGCCGAATCCGGTGAAGTGCGAGTTCAATCCCGGCCACGCCTCACGCCTGCAGGCAAATGAGCCGAGGCCCTGCATGATGATCTCGAAAGGCACGTCAGGGTGTTGCTTCGCTCGCGGATCAACTCCCCAGGAGCCGAACATTCCGTTGCGCCACTTGGGGTCCATGTGGGTGGCCGCGATGTGCGAGGAATCCTGGGAGAGCATCGGTCCCTGGATCAGATCGTCAGTTTCCGGATTTGCATCGAAATACGCCAGCAACGCCGACAACGATCCCGGTGCCAGGATCACGTGGGAGTCGAGGACCAGGACATACTTTCCGGTGGCCTTGCGGAACAGGACGTCCCGCACCGCAGTCGATCGAACGTCGGTGAACGGGATGTAGCGGAACCGATCGATGTAACCGGCAAACGATTCGAGCATCGGCGCCGGCAACCCCTCGGGGTTGTTGTCCAACAAGACGAATTCGACTCTGTCCAGAATCTCGCGATGATGGACCAGGATCGAGTGGATCGTGAAGTATGCGCCGTCGAAATCGTCGTAGGTCGCGATTGCAATGGTGAGGTCGGCAGATTCTCCGTGCGGCGGAGTTTCTTTCACCTGTACTGGCACCGCGCTCTGAAGCTTCTTCAGAGCGCGGTGCAGGGCTTCGTCGAACTCGGGCATCGGTGTGCTCCCTGGGAACCCGTGGCGTTGTATCGATTACGTCGGTTACGCAGGTTCCGTGGGATCTGTCGGCTTGGTCGGGCTGGTTGGGAACGTCGGCTCGGTGCGAGTGGTCGGCACAGTTGGGACAGTTGGGACGGTCGGCTCTGTCGGCTCCGTCGGCCCGGTGGGCTTGGCGGTCGTCGTTCCACCCGAGCCTGACGAGCTACCGGTTGATCCGGAACCTGTGGAACTTCCAGACGATCCCGAACTCCCGGAACTACCCGAACTTCCCGACGATCCCGAACTTCCCGACGATCCGGGGTTGCCCGGCTCGTTTCCGCCCGGCTGGTTCCCTCCCGGAGTATTACCACCGGGCTGATTCCCGCCTGGTTGCTCGCCGCCTGGTTGATTCGGATTCTGCTGGCCTCGAGTAGGAGCTCCGGAGAGGTTCGGCGTGTCACCGGCTGCGAAGGCCGGTGCCGCACCACCGAGGCTGATCGACGTCACGACCGGAACAGTTACCGCCGAGGCCGCCAGAACTGTCTTGACGAACTTGCGTCGATCAACCGGAACATTCTGAAAAGCGTCGCCGCCCATAGCGTTTCTCCCATGCGTCCGAGACGAGGTCGTCCTCACTCGATGTCGGGCAAAACGCTAGCATCCTTCCGGCAACTTTACAGACTGAACGCGCCGATATTTGACGGGTATGCGAATTCGAGTCCGGACTGCGCCGACTGTTCGGACAGAAGTACGGCGATCCCCTCCTGTTCAGGGGACTCGTTTGTCCCGGTCGACAACCGTCAACCGACCGGCATCTCCCACGGCGCCACCGGAAGAGTATTTCCGGTCTCGAGGTAGGACTTCAGATTCGACAGCACCGCCGACCATCCGCCCGCTACCTCCATGCGAGCCGATTCGTCTGCCAAATCGATGTGCTTGACGGTCAATCGCACGATCGCGCCGAAGGCTTCGATGTCGAAACTCACCCGCGAGATATCGACGCCCGGTTCGCCGTTCGGATCAGCCCAGGTGGTGACCAACCTGGACGGTGCGCTGCTTTCGACTACGGTGCCGACTACATCCGCGATGTTCGAACCGTCGATCCGGCGGTGCTCCCACGTCGATCCCGGCTGCCAGTCGGAGACGTTGCTGTGTCCCCAATACTCTGCAGTGGCCCCCGCGTCCGTGAGTGCTTTCCAGACGTTCTCGGCCGTACTGGCGATGTAGGTGACATATACAAAACTGGGCTTGTCGGTCATGGCTTCCTCCGCGAGTTTTTTGACGGCACTGAGCGCATGCAGGCGCGGTACCTCGAACTTGTTGATCCATCGCTCTCGAATCTCCTCGAGCGCAACGGGATTGAGATAGTGAAGTTTCGTTCTCCCCTGCCGCACCGTGCTGATCAGATTTGCATCCTCGAGCGCCGTGAGGTGTTGCGTGACAGCTTGGCGACTTATCTCGAGGCTCTCGCACAGCTCACCGAGCGACTGCCCGTTGGCTACGAACAGGCGGTCCAGCAGAAGTCTTCGCGTGGGATCGGCAAGTGCTTTGAAGGCTGCATTCATCCGGTCGTTCACAACTTCACGATATGCAAGCATTTGCTTGCATGTCAATGGTTGGGCGTGCCGGGTTTCGGAAGTAGGGATAAATAGGGTGTGATGTCTTCAGGCAGATGTGATCTGAATCCCGGATCACACCGCAAGAGAGGTTGAGCACATGGACTGGGCAGCAATTGGAGTGGGTGTCGGGTATGCCTCGGTGGCTCTGTCGATCCTGGTTTTCGTCGGCGGGTGCATCGCACTGTTCATTTTGTCGGTCCGCCAGTAGCTGACACCTCGACAAAGTGGTGAACACCCCCGGCGCGAGGATGACACGCGTCTCGGGGTGATCGCCGCCGGAGGCTGCTTGATCGATTCGGACACACCGGCGCGCGTCGGACTGCTCGCAGAGAAGCTCGGCCGCGGTGGGACTACCGTAGGACTGTCGCCTAGAACTCGAGGAGTACGGAATGAGCATCCAGTCGGTTGAACCGCACCGCCACCGCGTAGTGGTGATCGGTTCCGGCTTCGGAGGATTGTTCGGCACTCAGGCTCTCAAAAAAGCCGATGCCGACATCACGATGATCGCGCGTACAACCCACCATCTGTTTCAGCCGCTCCTCTATCAGGTTGCGACCGGCATCCTCTCGGTCGGTGACATCGCTCCCGCCACGAGACTGGTGCTGCGCAAGCAGAAGAACGCCCAGGTGCTGCTCGGTGAGGTCGAGACCATTGATCTCGAGAATCAGACCGTGACCTCGCGTCTGCTCGAACGCGTCACGGTTACGCCGTTCGACAGTCTGATCGTGGCGGCAGGTGCCGGTCAGTCGTACTTCGGCAACGATCAGTTCGCGGAGTTCGCCCCCGGAATGAAAACGATCGACGACGCCCTCGAACTGCGCGGACGAATCCTCGGGGCCTTCGAACAGGCCGAACTGTCGGACGATCCCGCCGAGCGCGCGCGCTTGCTCACCTTCGTCGTGGTCGGCGCCGGCCCCACCGGGGTGGAGTTGGCCGGGCAGATCGCCGAGCTTTCCCGTCGAACGCTGGACGGCGCCTTCCGCAAGATCGATCCTCGTGAAGCGCGCGTCGTGCTCCTCGACGGCGCCCCTGCCGTGTTGCCCGTGTATGGCGGGAAGCTCAGCCGCAAGGCTGCCGAGACGCTCGAGAAGCTCGGCGTCGAGATCCAGCTCGACGCAATGGTCACCGACGTCGACAACGACGGTCTGATCATCAAGGAAAAGGACGGCACGCTTCGCCGCATCGAGTCGCAGTGCAAGGTCTGGTCCGCCGGCGTGCAGGCCAGCCCCCTCGGCAAGCAGCTTGCAGAGCAAAGCGGCGGAGAAACCGACCGCGCCGGCCGAGTGATGGTCAATCCTGACCTGTCGCTTCCCGGACACCCCAACGTCTTTGTCATCGGCGACATGATGTCGCTCGACAAGCTTCCAGGACTGGCTCAGGTCGCCATGCAGGGCGGCAAGTATGCGGCCAAGCAGATCAAAGCGTCACTGGATGGAAAGTCCCCGTCGGAACGAGTTCCGTTCAAGTACTTCGACAAGGGCAGTATGGCGACGATCTCGCGCTTCAGCGCGGTAGCCAAGGTGGGCAAGCTCGAGATCAGCGGCTTCATCGGGTGGGTTGCCTGGTTGGCAATTCACCTCCTGTACCTCGTCGGATTCCGTTCACGCGCCTCGACGCTCTTGTCGTGGGCAGTGACGTTCTTCGGGCGTGGCCGTGCTCAGATGGCGTCCACCGAGCAGCAGGTCTTCGCGCGAAACGCGATGGGCGAGTTGGAGAAGAAGAACAAGGAAGCGACGGAGTCCGGCAGCACGTCGAATGGCGAAGCCAAGAAGGCTGCCGGCAAGCAGCAGAAGGCCGCCGGCTGATCGATCAGCGCCTGGGCGAATGACGAAGGGCGGCTGTGGAGTTCAACTCCACAGCCGCCCTTCGTCATTTGATCGACTGCCGCGTGGTCAGTTTCCGATCTTCGCCACCTCGGTGATGTTCGCGAGGCGAACCTGTCCCTTGGAAACGAGTCGGCCGTTCTCGTCGGTGATGCGAACTTCCCAGAGTTGCTGGGTGCGTCCGCGATGAATCGGGGTGGCTTCGGCGGTGAGAGTGCCCTCCCGCGTTGCGCGCAGGAAGTCGGTGTTGTTGTTGACTCCGACTACGTGTCCTCGCTCGCCCAGCCACACGGTGCCGCCGACGCTGGCGAGAGACTCCACCACCGAGCAGTACACACCCCCGTGTTGTATCCCGGCGGGCTGGTGCAGCGTGGGCTTGACCGTCCATTGCGCCCTCACACGGTCTGGGCTCAGTTCGGTGTATTCCAGGCCGATGGTGGCGTCGAAGCCCGTCCCGAGCCGTTTCATCATCTCTGCGGTCTCAGCAGTGTCGACCATGCCATCTCCATCTGTGATTCTCTGGCGCCGGTGTGGCTGCCACTCCCTACCTGATTACACGAGAGGTAACTCGAGCTTGGAATCAGGTCTGGAAAAAGAACCGGCGGGTTTCCCATCATTCGATGGGAAACCCGCCGTGGGAAGGACCGGGAGTCTCTGCAGCCCTCAGGACTCCGGCGCGGTCCGGCAGTTTCGTCACTCTCGCGTCGTGTAGCTCTCTGCGAGGTCTTCCACAATCATAGGCAAGGCTGACCTAATTTAGCAAGCCCTTCGTCGAACTGGTTCCAACGAGGGCGTAGCGAGACCTTGCGGCGCGCACGAACCGGCAGCCCGGCGGCGACAAAGGCGTCCAGCAGTCCCTGCCCTCGACGCTGAGCGGCCGATTCGCCCTCACCGGCCAAGATGGGGACGTAGGCCGCTGCACCCAGGATCGACTCCCCTACCAGGCCCCAGAATCTGAACTGGTCGACGGGCGCACACCTGGCGACGGCGTCATAAATCGCTCGGAGTGAAGTCAGGCAACGGTGCGCGGTCCAGACAAGGAGCGCTTCTTCACACGGCATGTCGACGACGCCGTCACTGCCGGACTCCCGTCCGTTGGGCGCAACGCGCAGCGTTTCGTCGACCACGCCGGCCCAGTCGATCCCGCCGTCGCTGTCCATGTGGATGAACAGGTTCTCGAGCCCCGGGTCCCATGCGGACCCCTCGGAGACGATCGACGCGGCCACCCTGCCGACCACGGCATGAATAAGTGACGTGGCAACCTGGATCGCCGCAGCTTCGGCGCTGTCGAGATCTTGAAGTGAACGGGCGAACATCTGATGCACCCGATCCCCGCACAGGCCCTCGCTCAGTTGCCACCAACGCCGTTTACCTTCGCCCGCCATGGCGGCAACCGCGTAGACGCGCGGATAGTCAGGGTTGAGTGCTCGTAGGCGAACGCTGGTGCGGCTCAATGCGTTCGACCGGAGTTCGAATTCACGAACATCCGCATGCTGGGTGGTCAAGGTGATGGTCACCGTGCACTCCAATCGGCCGAAGTTGTCTTGTGGTTCTTAATGTAGGTTAGCCTCACCATAATTCAAGAGTAAAGAACTGTGACGCTGGGCACCGCATATTCACAGGAACGTCCCCCGCAGGAAGCGCACCCGCATAGGGTTCCGTAACCTAAGATGCGAATTCCCTGCGCACCAAGACCAGGAGCTCGAACCGCCAGTGACGATGATCAAATCTCTCGGGAACGGACATCCCCGAGGACCCAGCGAGACGTACGGACGGCGCATCGTGCCGCGCGGCCCCGCTCCTGTCCGAATGCGTGTCCTGGCTGGACTTTTCGACGCGGCGGTGTTCCTACTTCCGTTGATCGTCGGCTGGTACATCGTCCAGTCGCTCCGTGACGACAACGGTGGCGGCGAGGCCGATCGAGCAGTCTTCGGCGGGACAGCAATAGCCATCGCCGTCGGTCTCCTTGTGTGGAACCTCGGATTCCGTGAGGGGGCAACCGGTCGGACCTCGGGGAAGGGATGGGTTGGCCTGGTCACGCGTGACGCGACCACCAAACAGCCCATCGGTGTCCGCCGGGCTCTGCGCAGACCGTTCGACCGAAGCGGCATCGAGGTGGTCCGAGAAAGCACGGCCCGAGACGAGGGCTTCGAAGAACTCGCACGCGACAACAGCGTCGGTGCAACTCGCCGGCGCCGCCTGATCGGACTCGCGGTCCTCACCGTGCTGCTCGCGCTTGTGATGCTCGCGAGTATCGCAGTGGGTGCTCGTCCACTGACGTTCGCCGAGATCTTCCACGCGCTCTTCAATTCGGACGGAACTCAAACGGACATCATCGTGCGGACGTTGCGCGCCCCACGAACGATTTTGGGTCTTGTTGTCGGAATTGCACTCGGTATCGCCGGTGCCTTGATTCAGGGACACACGCGCAACCCGTTGGCGGATGCCGGTCTACTCGGCCTCAACGCAGGCGCGGCGTTCTTCGTGGTCATGGCGATCTACCTCTTCGGCTTTACGGCACCGAGTCAATACCTCTGGTTCGCGTTCGCAGGATCCTTCGTCGCCAGCATCGTCGTTTTCGGCTTGTCTTCCATCGGAAACGGCGGCGCAAGTCCTCTGAGTCTGGCTCTGGCGGGCGCGGCCGTCGCATTCTTCCTGCAAGCCATGACCAACGCCGTGATAATCCTCGACCAGACGAGCCTGGACGCCTACCGTTTCTGGGTTGTCGGGTCGGTGTCCGGTCGCGGGTTCGACGTTCTCTGGCAGGTCCTGCCGTTCCTGATACTCGGATTGGTCATCGCCTTGGCAAGTACGCCGGGGCTCAACGTCCTCAGCCTGGGTGAAGACGTCGCAAAAGCACTGGGAACTAACATCGCGTTCAGTCGCACACTCGGCATCGTCGCGATCACCCTGCTGACCGGCGCCGCCACCGCGGCATGTGGTCCGATCGCGTTCATCGGTTTGGTGGTCCCTCACGTGGCCCGGGCCATCACCGGACCCGACTACCGCTGGCTGGTCCCGTACGCGGGCTTACTCGGCGCGGTCATGTTGATCACCGCGGACATCATCGGCCGCGTGGTCGTGCGCCCTGGTGAGTTGCAGGTCGGCATCATCTTGGCCCTGTTCGGCGCTCCGTTCTTCATCGCTCTCGTACGCCGCAGGAAGTTGGCAAGTCTGTGACGCTCAAGCAGGAACTCCGGGTACTCCCCCGGACCGTCCCCTCACGTAAGTCGATCCGCCTCGGTGGATTCTCGCTCGTCTACCGCCCACTCGCGGTGTCGGTGAGCATTGCCCTCGCAGTTGCGCTGTTCCTTCTGCTTTGCATCAACATCGGGCGAGGCGACTATCCGATCTCGATCCCCGATGTCATTTCGGTCCTGCTCGGCAATGGCAGCAAGACACAGAACCTGATCGTCTTCGACCTTCGACTTCCTCGGTCGCTCACCGCGCTCTTCATCGGTATGGCACTCGGCATTGCCGGTGCGGTCACCCAGACGATTGCGCGCAATGCCCTCGCCAGCCCCGACATCCTCGGAATCACGGCTGGATCGAGTGCCGCCGCAGTGGCACTCATCGTACTCGGCGGGGGTGGCTCGTTCGTGGGACTGCTTGCCACACTGGGGATTCCGTTGGCTGCGCTCTGCGGCGGCCTACTGACAGCAGTGGTGATCTACGCCTTGGCGTGGCGCAAGGGCGTCGAGGGGTTCCGCCTCATCCTGATCGGTATCGGCATCAACGCCATGCTGGTGGCAGCGACGGGATGGCTCCTCATCTCGGCGGACATCAACGACGCTTCTCGCGCACAGGTGTGGCTCAACGGTTCACTCAACGGTGCCACCTGGAATCAGATGTGGCCGGTCGCAATCGCCGTCGCAGTAGTCGGCGGCTACGCGGTGATCGCATCGTTCACCATGGGAGCGCTGCGGTTGGGCGACGACAACGCAACCTCACTCGGTGTTCGCTTGCAATCATCACAGGCCAAGTTGTTGCTTTCCGCCGTGGCACTGGCCGCCATCGCGACCGCAGCAGCAGGTCCGGTCGGCTTTGTCGCCCTGGCTGCGCCACAGGTCGCCATGCGTCTGGTGCGCTCCGCCGGCCCGCCCATCGTGGCTTCCGCGCTGACCGGTGCTGTACTGGTGGTAGGCAGCGACGTCATCGCTCGAACAATTCTGCCTGTGGAACTCCCCGTCGGAATCGTGACTTCCGCACTGGGCGGCCCGTTCCTGCTCTACCTGTTGGTTCGTAACAATCGGAAGGTCACAGCATGACCACCATCGCCCAGTCCACCGATGCTCCTTCGCGTCTCGTCGCGCAGAATCTGACGCTCGGGTACGGGGATCGCATCATCGTCGACGGACTCGATCTCGAGATCCCCACCGGCGTGATCACGACGGTCATCGGACCCAACGGTTGCGGCAAGTCGACGCTCTTGCGCGCGCTCGGTCGTCTGCTCAAGCCAAAGGGTGGATCGGTCATCCTCGACGGCAAGGCGATCAGTTCGATGAAGACCAAGGAAGTCGCGCGGGTGCTCGGAATGCTCCCCCAGACTCCTGTTGCGCCGGAAGGGCTCACCGTCGCCGATTTGGTCTCACGTGGGCGCCACCCGCACCAGTCGTGGATCAGGCAGTGGTCCGCGGACGACGAGGGCGAGGTCGCCGAAGCGCTCGAGCTGACCGGTGTCTCGGATCTCGCCGATCGGCCCGTCGATCAATTGTCCGGCGGTCAGCGTCAGCGAGCCTGGATCTCGATGGCTCTCGCCCAGGGAACCGACATCCTGCTTCTCGACGAACCGACTACCTATCTGGACCTCGCGCACTCGATGGAAGTCCTCGACCTGGTGGATCAACTCCACGAGGAAATGGGGCGCACCGTGGTGATGGTTCTGCACGACCTCAATCTCGCGGTCAGATACAGCGATCATCTGATCGTGATGCGCGACGGCGCCGTCGTCGCTTCTGGTGTCCCCAAGGACATCATTTCCGCGGAACTTCTGCTCGAGGTGTTCGGTCTCGAAGCTGCGGTCATCGACGATCCCGTCTCGGATCGGCCGCTGATCGTTCCGATCGGAACCCGGCACGTGTTCGGTGCCGTCGGCGGGCCGGCAAAGCCTGCGTGACGATCGCGAATCAGCGACCCAGAATCGTCCGAACGAGTTTGAATCCCTGACCGATCGTCACGGTCGGCAGGTATGCCCGTCCGACCGCGTTGCCGATGCTCGGCAACGCGGCTGGATCGGCGAATGTCATGTGCATCGGCACGTACCGCGGCTGGAACTTCGATTTGAAGGCCAGCAGCGATCGAAATCCGTACACCGGTTCAAGGGTGCGACCGAGTAGGTCGAGCACGCTGTCCATCATCGCCGAGAAAGTCGTGGCCTCCGGTTCGTTCGCATTCCTCTCGGAGTCACCGGCGATTGTTGCCAGCGGTGCACCGGACAGACTGAGGAACTCGACGCCCTCCTCCTCCAATTTCAGTGCAGCGGAAGCGATGAGGAACTCCATCGCGGGACGGAACCCTTCGGAGCGTCGCCTCATGAAGTCGAGTGTCCACCCGACGACTTTGCCGTCGCGGTACACCGGTAGCCACGACGTGACACCGTGCACGGTGCGATCCTCGTCGACCGCGATCAGGCATCGCACTTGTTCGTCGTCGACCTCGTCGAGTCCGCCGAGGGTGAATCCCATCTCGGGCATCCCCTTGTCCGCTACCCACTCCTCCGAGATCGCGACCATCTGATCCTTGATCGCGAGAGGTGCATGAGGGAAGGAAATCCACTCGGCGGTGATACCGGACTTCTTCGCCCGGTTCAGTGCTGTGCGCACGTCCTGGAACCGCTTTCCTGTGAACGCGACTTGTCCCAGGTCGAGCACGGTTTCCTCGGCGACCTGTAGACCGCTCCAGCCCATCGAATCGGTGATGGTTCGGGCGTCGTCGGTCACGGAATAGAAGCAGGGAATCCAACCGTTCGACGACGCGAACTCGGCGAACCCCTCGATCGCCGCGCGCATGCGATCTGGAGGACCGACCGGATCACCTGTGGTGAGAGCAACGCCGGCGATGACGCGATACGCGACGTAACTCGAACCGTCCGCGCTGAACCAGTAAGTGTTCCCCTTCCACGTCGTCATCCACGACAACGGGCTGCCGGTACCGGCGATCAACATGGATCGCGCTCGTTCGGCGGCTTTGGGATCGGCGGTCTTGACCGGCTTGAGGAAACTCACGAATACCAACACGGCGGCAACGCCCCAGAACACGACGCCGGTCCACTCGAAGAGCAACGTCGACTCGATGTCCACGGGAAGCAGGCGCGGGTCGATCAACTGCAGGTACACCGGCGGTACAAGGCGCTGTGGGAAGTCCGCGAGCAGCATCGTGACCGTGGGCTCGCGGTCGAACCCGTGCCTGGCGAGCATTCCGCCGCCGACGTAGATCACGGCGAGGACCGCGAGCAAGGTCACGATCGCAGCACCGAGACGTCGATACGTCTTGGCCGGGGCCGCGACGTCGAAGTATCGACGTGTGGCGATCAGCAGGATCAGCACGAAGAGCGGTGTCAGGAACGGCACCAGAGTTCGATACACGTTCGGATCGCTGATTCCGTAGAACAAGCTGTCACTGTCGACTGCGTCGACGAACCTGATGACGAAGTTCCCGATCGAGAGGACGAGTAAGACGACCTGAGCACAGACAGTCGCAATCCAGGCGAATCTGCGGCCACGACGGAGCCCATCGCTCAACACCAGCACAAAAATCGACGGCATCAACGAGAGCAGAGTCGGCCCGATCCCCGAGAGTCTCAGCTCGAGGAGGCCGCGTCGGCAGTCCGGATCCGACGCGGATTCGGCGCACAGCTCACGTACTTCTGCGACAGTCCAGGGAACACCACGGAAGAGATCGCGGAGTACGGCGAGTGGGCCAACCGCCTGTGGGGACAGCGCGGCGATCATCGGGCCGATCGCACTTGCCGCGACGACGATGGCGACCAGGACGCGGCCCTCTCGCTGTGTCCCGGCGATGCGTTCACCGCGAGCCGATCGTCCGACGATCCACTGTCCGATGACCAAACCCACCACAGCGGCAAAGAATCGGATGACATCTTGCAGCTGACCACTGAACAGGGCCAAGGTGATGGTCAAAGCCAGGGTTCCGACGCGGATGCGGCGACGCCACAATGTCCCCATGTTCGAGCTGGCGGCCATCGCGGCGCCGACGATCCACGCGCTCGCGCCGACAGCGGAGCCGACATGGAGGCGGAACCCCCAATTGGCGTCGAACACTTTCACGAAGGATGCCCAGCCGAGCCCGAGCAGAACTCCCAAGATTTGAGTGCTTGCGCCGGCGATCGCCAGCTTGATCGTTCCCATCCGCCGTTCGAGGGGTGCAGCGACCGCAATCAGGAGCACGCTCGCGCCGATGTACCCGAGCAGGTTTCCTGCCCACAGCGCGGAGCTCAGTGGAATCCAGACATGTCCGTGCTGGATCGAGCCCATTCCCGCACCGATCGTGTGCTCGAGATCGCGGGACGGTCCGTGAACGATGCTGCCGGTTACGGCGCCCAGTATCCACATGGTGAGAAGTAGGACGACCGTCAAGGGTGCGTCGCGAATGCCGAAACGGATGATGCCGGCAGCTTTCTGCGTGACTACCCGCGCCCGTGATGTCGATTCTTCGGTGCCCGGCGAACTGTCGATCGTCATCTACGTGCGGCTACTTTCTGCGGATCGACTGTTGGCTTGCAATTATCGGGCATCGTCATTGTCGGGACTTTGGTCGTCTCACACCACCGTAACCGTCACGCAGATCACTATGGCCAATACCACACCCCCACCGAGGCGGTTACTACTACCAGTAGTACGTATTTCGTCGTGGAAGTCCGTAGAATCGAAGAATGGCAGGTCTAGGTGAACTCGAACGCGCGGTGATGGATCATTTGTGGTCCACATCGGAACCGCAAACTGTGCGACAGGTGCATGAAGCACTCGCGACACATCGCGAATTGGCGTACACGACGGTAATGACCGTTCTGCAGCGCCTGGCGAAGAAGCATCTGGTGATTCAGCAGCGTGACGATCGCGCCCATCGCTATCTTCCCGTCAACAAGCGCGAAGAACTGGTCGCGAGCCTGATGGTCGACGCTCTGGCCCAGGCTCCGGAGTCCGGCGGTCGCGCTGCGGCACTCGTCCACTTCGTGGGACAGGTCAATGCTGACGAAGCCGATGCTCTCCGCGAAGCGCTCGCTGCCCTCGAGGTGCGCGAGTCCGCGAAAAAGGCTGCGCAGCCCGGAATTTCTAGGCCGAACTGATTTCGTCGTGCATGATGTGTAGGACATGAACGCCACTACTGCACTGGTTTTCGGACTGCTTGCCTTGTTGCTGGCCGGTCCGGTTCCCGCACTCCTGAGCCGCTCCACGTGGCCTTACCGCGCTCCACGCGCGGCGTTGGTTCTGTGGCAAGCCGTCGCAATTGCTGCGGTGCTGTCGGCATTCAGCTCGGGCCTGGCCATTGCCAGCCAGCTGCTCGTTCCCGGCGCTGACGGTAGGCCGACGACGGCCCCGACCGCCGAAATCGATGCACTCGGGCTCCCGCTGTGGATTCTGTACGTGGTTGTTTTTGCCCTGACGCTTCTGATCGGCGCGAAGCTGATCTTCTCGATAATCCAGGTCGCTGTGAGAACCCGACGTCGCCGTGCACGTCACCGCGTGTTGGTGGACCTTCTCGACGACTGCGCCATGCCCGCGTCGGTGGAACGCACACCCGATCTGCGGGTGCTGGACGTGGACGAACCGATCGCATACTGCCTGCCAGGTCTGCGCCAACGCGTGGTACTCAGTCAAGGCACTCTGCAGAACCTCGATCATGCCGAGGTCAAAGCAATCCTGACGCACGAGCGTTCGCACCTGCGAGCTCGTCACGATCTGGTCCTCGAGGCTTTCACGGCCGTCAACCACGCGTTCCCCCGTTTCGTCCGTAGTAAGTCGGCTCTGGGATCGGTACAACTCCTGGTGGAGTTGCTCGCCGACGATTCAGCTGTGCGGGCTACCGGTCCCACCCCTCTCGCGCGGGCACTTGTCGCGTGTGCCGGATCGACGGCACCCCGCGGAGCGATGGCAGCGGGCGGCCCGTCGACGCTCATCCGAGTGCAGCGCCTCTCGGCCGACGATGCAGATCCCCGCATCGCAGTTTTTGCGTATCTAGGGGCGGTCGCGATTCTCGTTGTTCCCACGGTTGCGGTGGCTGTGCCCTGGCTCACCGAACTTCGACTGCTTTTCAACGCATACTGAGTCTTGACCTGCGCAACCCCGTGTAGTAGTGCAGGTCACAGGCGGGGCTACCTGACTTCGGTGTCCCCGGTGGCGTAGAGTGGACCACGGCCACCATCGTGGTCCGTCAACATATAACGGCACACAGCCCAATTCCCCGCAGTATGCGTTCGGATTGCCAGGTGACATGTGCCCTGGCTCGTCCCTTTGCGAACTGTGTCGTGTATTTCAGCATGGCTTCTTCCGCTCCGCGACGTGCCCGTAGTCCGGAGAGGTTTCCGCGTGACCAACGCTGTCCAAATGTCGTCTTCCGAGAACATCGAAGACCCCACCGTCAACACCCCCGCTGCCGAAGAAGCAGTCGCCACCGAGCCGGGTATCACCTTCGCCGAGATCGGCCTGCCCGAGCAGCTTGTTGCCGCATTGGCGCGCAACTCCATCACCGTCCCGTCCCCCATCCAGGCGCAGTCCATCCCGGACGCGCTCGCCGGAACCAACGTTCTCGGCCGCGCACAGACCGGATCGGGTAAGACCCTCGCCTTCGGCCTGCCGATGCTGACCCGCCTCTCACGCCACGAAGATCGCCCGGCCGCAAAGCGTCCCCGCGCACTCGTGCTCGTCCCCACCCGTGAGCTTGCTTTCCAGGTGGTCGACTCCCTCAACTCCTACGCCGGCGCACTCGGACTCACGGTTCGTCCCGCTGTCGGTGGAACGCCGTTCGCCAAGCAGGTCGATCAGCTTCGCCGCGGCGTAGACGTCCTCGTCGCAACGCCGGGTCGTCTCGGCGACCACCTGCGTCAGGGCACCTGCATCCTCGACTCGGTGGAAATCACCGCACTCGACGAAGCCGATCAGATGGCGGACATGGGCTTCCTGCCCGAGGTTCGCTCGATCCTCGGCGAGACCCCCGCAGACGGACAGCGTCTGCTGTTCTCGGCAACCCTCGACCGTGAGGTCCAGTCGCTGGTTCGTCAGTTCCTGGCCAACCACGTCACACACTCCACCGAAGACGGCCGCGCAAGCGTCGACACGATGGAGCACTACGTCCTCCTCGTCGATCGTGGGCAGAAGGATTCCGTCCTCGCCGAGATCGGTGCCCGTGACGGACGCACCATCATGTTCGCCCGCACCAAGCTCGGTTGCGAGGGAATCACCGATCGCCTCCGCGCAGTCGGCATCGCTGCCGAGTCGCTTCACGGCGGCAAGGCACAGAACCAGCGCACCCGCGTCCTCGAGCGTTTCAAGAACGGCCGCACCCCGGTCCTCGTCGCAACGGACGTTGCAGCGCGCGGTATCCACGTCGACGGCATCGACCTCGTCGTTCACGTCGATCCCCCGGCCGACCACAAGGACTACCTGCACCGCGCTGGTCGTACCGCTCGCGCCGGCGAGAAGGGCACCGTTGTCGCCATCGTGCTGCCCAACCAGAAGCGTCAGTTCAAGCGTCTGACCGGAATGGCCGGCGTCAATGCCGCAGCCGTTGCCGTCACCCCGGGTTCTGCTGAACTTGCTCGCATCACCGGCGCCAAGAAGCCGACCGGAGAACCCTTGCGCGAGAGCTCTTCTCGTGGCGAGCGTTCCTTCGGTGATCGTGGCGGAAGCCGTGGCGGCTACCAGGGCAACCGCTCTTCCGGCGGCTACCAGGGCAACCGCTCTTCGGGTGGATACCAGGGCAACCGTGACGGTGAGAGCCGCGGCGGATACCAGGGTGATCGCTCCAGCGGTGGTTACCAGGGCAACCGCGACAGCCGCCCCTCGACCGGCTACCAGGGCAACCGCTCTTCCGGTGGATACCAGGGAAGCCGCGACGGCGAGAGCCGCGGCGGTTACCAGGGCAACCGCTCTTCCGGTGGATACCAGGGTGATCGCTCCAGCGGTGGTTACCAGGGCAACCGTGACAGCCGTCCGTCCTACGGAGACCGCGACAGCCGCCCGTCGACGGGTTACCAGGGCAACCGCTCGTCGGGCGGATACCAGGGAAGCCGTGACGGCGAGAGCCGCGGCGGATACCAGGGCAACCGTTCGTCCGGTGGTGGATACCAGGGCAGCCGCGACAACAACCGCTCGTACGGCGATCGCGACAGCCGCCCCTCGACCGGCTACCAGGGCAACCGCTCTTCCGGTGGATACCAGGGCAACCGCGACGGCGGCGACAACCGTGCAGCCTCGACCAGCGGTGGCGGCTTCCGCAGCCGCACCGACCGTCGTAGCTATGACGGATTCGACGGCCCGAAGCGCGATCAGCGGTAATACCTGCGCTGAGCTGCGGCTCGACAACTGAACACTGAGAACCTTCCGGCTGTGCCGGAAGCTGTATCGAGACGGATGCAGGTCACTGCAATTAAAGTGATCTGCATCCGTGTTTTGTATGCACGGTCTGATGTTCACGCGCGTCGCGGCCGCACCGTTTTCGGCTGCGCACAGCGCAGGATTTCACAGCCGCGGACCGAGAGGGAAAGCTGTAAGTATGTCAACCACTAGCACCGAATCACCCCGAGCTCAGATCGGCGTCACCGGCCTGGCCGTCATGGGTTCGAATATTGCCCGCAATTTCGCCCGCCACGGTCACACCGTTGCCCTGCACAACCGCAGCATCGCGAAGACCGATGCCCTGATCGCCGAGCATGGTTCCGAGGGCGATTTCGTGCGCACCGAGACCGTCGAGGAGTTTGTTGCCGCACTGCAGAAGCCGCGACGCGTCCTGATCATGGTCAAGGCCGGTGCCCCGACCGACGCCGTGATCGAAGAGCTCGCGAACGCCATGGAGCCCGGCGACATCATCATCGACGGTGGCAACTCGCTCTACACCGACACGATCCGTCGTGAAGCAGCGATCCGCGCCCGCGGTCTGCACTTCGTCGGCGCTGGTATCTCCGGTGGCGAAGAAGGCGCACTCAACGGTCCGTCGATCATGCCCGGCGGCCCGAAGGAGTCCTACGAGGCTCTCGGCCCGCTTCTCGAGTCCATCTCCGCTCACGTCGACGGCACCCCGTGCTGCACGCACATCGGCCCCGACGGCAGCGGTCACTTCGTCAAGATGGTGCACAACGGCATCGAGTACGCCGACATGCAGCTCATCGGCGAGGCGTACAACCTCTTCCGCGACGCACTCGGTTACGACGCCGGTCAGGTCGCAGACGTCTTCACCGAGTGGAACAAGGGCACGCTCGAGTCCTACTTGATCGAGATCACCGCCGAGGTGCTCCGCCAGGTCGACGCCGAGACGGGCAAGCCGTTGGTCGACGTCATCGTCGACGCTGCCGAGCAGAAGGGCACGGGCCGCTGGACGGTCAAGTCCGCTCTGGATCTGGGCGTGCCGGTCACCGGTATCGCCGAGGCCGTTTTCGCTCGCGCACTGTCCGGTAGCCGCAATCAGCGCGCCGCAGCTCAGGCGCAGGGTCTGGCCGCCGGCTCTCTCGGCGACAAGCCTGCTGACGCCGAGCAGTTCGCCGCCGACATCCAGGCCGCGCTGTACGCGTCGAAGATCGTGGCGTACGCGCAGGGCTTCGATCAGATCGCTGCCGGCAGCGCCGAGTACGACTGGAACCTCAAGCCTGCCGACCTGGCGACGATCTGGCGCGGTGGCTGCATCATCCGTGCGCAGTTCCTCAACCGCATCAAGGACGCGTTCGACGCGGATCCGAGCCTGCCGAGCTTGATTCTGGCGCCGTACTTCCGTGAGGCCATCGAGGCAGGCATCGACAGCTGGCGCCGTGTGGTCGCCACCGCGACGATGCTCGGCATTCCGGTACCGGCGTTCGCGTCTTCGCTCTCGTACTACGACGGTCTCCGCGCGGAGCGTCTGCCGGCCGCCCTGACTCAGGGGCAGCGCGACTTCTTCGGCGCGCACACCTACGAGCGCATCGACAAGCCGGGCAAGTTCCACACACTGTGGAGCGGTGACCGCAGCGAAATCGAGGCCTGATTCACAGCGGGTATCGGTAGATGCGGTCATCTGCGTCTACCGATACCCGGTAGCCTGGACAAATGCAGGAATCGACGATCGACTCGCCCACCTCGACCGAAGGGCGTTCGTTCGTCGACCTCGGAATCCCCGCCGTGATGGTGCACGCGTTGCGCCGAAGCGGCATCGATGCCCCCTTCCCCATTCAGTCGGCAACCATCCCCGATGTCCTTGCCGGCCGCGATGTCCTCGGGCGCGGCGCGACGGGTTCCGGAAAGACTCTGGCCTTCGGGCTTCCGATGCTGGTGCGCCTCAAGGGCGGGGCGAGCAAGCGGAATCGTCCGCGCGGTTTGGTGCTCGCTCCCACCCGTGAGCTGGCGATCCAGATCCACAAGGCACTCGACGACGCTGCTACCGAGATCGGTTTGCGTGTGGCAAATGCGGTCGGTGGCGTTCCGATCAAGCGTCAGGCCGACATCCTTGCACGCGGCGTCGATCTGCTGATCGCGACCCCAGGGCGCCTACTCGACCTACTCGAGCAGAAGTCGGTGATTCTCGACGACGTCGTGATCACGACCATCGACGAAGCCGACCACATGGCAGACATGGGTTTCATCGACGAGGTTGCGAAGATTCTCGACACGACACCGAAAGACGGTCAGCGCCTTCTCTTCTCGGCAACACTCGACGGCAAGGTCGACGATCTGGTCGCGGGTTACCTGCGCAATCCGGCGTCGCACTCGACTGCTCCCCCGGTTGCCACCGTCTCGACCATGGAGCATCACCTGCTCTTCGTCGACCGCGACGACAAGAGATCCGTTGTCGCACATATCGGTTCACGGGCGGGGCGGACCATCATGTTCGTCAAGACCAAGCACGGTGTGGATCGTCTTGCGCAGCAACTACATTTGATCGGTGTCTCGGCCGGCGCCCTGCACGGCGGCAAGACGCAGAACAACCGGACCAAGACCCTCGCGTCGTTCTCCGACGGGACGACACCGGTCCTGGTCGCCACCGATGTCGCCGCGCGCGGAATCCATGTCGACGACGTGACGCTCGTCGTTCACGTCGATCCCCCGGCGGAGGCGAAGGACTACCTGCACCGGGCCGGCCGGACGGCACGCGCCGGGGAATCGGGCGTCGTCGTCACCATCGTCACCGACGAAGAACGTGATTCGGTCGAGAAGTTGACCAAGCAGGCAGGTATCAAGGTTCACGGCGTGCGGGTTCGTCCTGACGATCTGGAGCTCACGCGCATCACCGGCGCGATGGAGCCGACGGGAATACCGGTCGAAGCTCCCGATACGACGGTCGCCGTCAAGCACACCGCCAAGCGTGGCCGTCAGGAACACGACACTGCAGGCCGGACCGCTGCCGGAGGCCGGATGAAGAAGGACGGAGACAAGCGCGCGGCTTCCTCGCGGCGCGTCACCGATCCGAAGAGTGTGAAGAAGATCCGTGCGGACGGCACTCCGGTCCCGACCCGTTCGGAGCGTCTGGCGTCCAAGGGCTTGACCCCGCGTCGCGGCGCACCCGGCGCAGGAAAGCCGTCTGCCGGAAATCGGGCGGGCAAGCGCGCACACTGAGGGAATGGGTGATCTTCCACTGATCTCTGTTCTCTGCGCACTCGTCGCCGCGCTTCTCTTCGCGTGTGCCTCCGTCGCTCAGCAGCGCGCCGCGTCTGCGGTTCCGGAGGGCGAGGCGTTGGTGGCGTCGTTGATTCGCAGTCCTCGGTGGTGGGCCGGGCTGATCGGTGACGGCGGCGGTTACGTCATGCAGGCCGTTGCACTGTCGTTGGGTTCGGTGTTGGTGGTGCAGCCGCTGATCGTGACCTCGCTGCTGTTCGCGCTGCCACTTTCGGCCAGGTTCTCTGGAATTCGCATCACCCGTTCTGCGTGGTCGTTGGCGATCATGCTCGCGATTTCCTTGGCGATCTTCCTCGTAGTCGGCGATCCCACCGAGGGAGACAGCAACGCTCCGTGGTCGGATTGGGCTGTGCCCCTGACGATCACGGTCGCAGTGGCCGTGGTCGCAACTATCGGCGGCTTGTCCAAACTCGACGGTGGCTGGCGCGCTCTGCTTCTCGGCTCCGCGGCCGGAATCTTCTACGGCGTGGCCGTCGCATTCACCAAGTACGTCACCGACCTACTCGGACACGGCGTCGTCGGGGTGATTTCGGCATGGCAGACGTGGGCGCTGATCGCCTCGGGCGCAATCGGGGTCTACCTCCAACAGCGTGCTTTCCAGGTCGGGCCCCTGTCGGCGTCACTACCCGCCCTGACGATCGGCGAGCCGATCGCGGCCATCTTCCTGGGGATGACGGTTCTCGACGAACGCCTCCGCGTCGACGGTCCCGGAATTGCTCTCATCGGGTGCGCCGTCGCCGTCATGATCATGACCACGATCGCCCTCTCCCGCTCACAAGCGCGCGATACCGAGGGCGCTACGGCGGAATCGACGGTAGGCTCGTGAAACGTGCAGTTCCTCGAAGGGCAACGCCCCCCATACGACCTGACCTACGACGACGTCTTCCTCGTCCCTAACCGGACCGAGGTCACCTCTCGGTTCGACGTCGATCTCAATTCTTCCGACGGATCCGGAACGACCATTCCCGTCGTCGTCGCCAATATGACCGCAGTCGCCGGCCGCCGCATGGCCGAGACTGTCGCCCGCCGCGGCGGACTGGTCATCATTCCGCAGGACGTCCCCACTGACGCTGTCGCCGAGACCGTGGCGTTCGTCAAGAGCCGCCACCTCGTCGCTGATACGCCGGTCACGCTGAGTCCGGACGACGCCGTCTCCGATGCGCTGGCGCTGCTACCCAAGCGTGCACACGGCGCAGTCGTAGTGGTCGAGGACGGCAAGCCTCTCGGTGTCGTCACCGAGGCTGCCTGCGCGGATGTCGATCGGTTCACTCGCCTACGTACCGTCGCGATCACCGACTTCGTCACCGCCCCGGTCACCGCCACACCGCGTGAGGTCTTCGAACTGCTCGAAACCAAGCACGATCCGTTGGCCGTCATCGTCAACGAGGACGGAACCCTCGCCGGCGTCCTCACTCGCACCGGCGCGATTCGTGCCGGCATCTACGACCCCGCAGTCGACGATCGCGGCGCACTCCGAGTCGCTGCGGCGGTCGGTGTGAACGGTGACGTGGGCGCCAAGGCCAAGGCACTCGTCGACGCCGGTGCCGACGTGATCGTCGTGGACACGGCTCACGGTCACCAGCAGAGAATGATCGATGCGCTCACCACCCTCAAGGCGCTCGACCTCGGCGTCCCGTTGGTTGCAGGCAACGTGGTGTCCGCACAGGGAACCCGTGATCTGATCGCCGCAGGCGCGGACATCGTCAAGGTCGGCGTCGGGCCCGGAGCCATGTGCACGACTCGCATGATGACCGGCGTCGGACGCCCACAGTTCTCGGCCGTCGCGGAATGTGCTGCAGCAGCACGTGAGCTCGGCAAGCACGTCTGGGCCGACGGCGGCGTTCGCCACCCTCGCGACGTTGCACTCGCCCTCGCGGCGGGCGCGTCGAACGTCATGATCGGCTCGTGGTTCGCCGGCACGTACGAGTCCCCCGGCGATCTCAAAGTCGATCAGGCGGGCAACGCGTACAAGGAGAGCTTCGGTATGGCCTCCAAGCGCGCTGTTGCCGCTCGCACCGCCACCGAAACGGCTTTCGATCGCGCCCGTAAGGGATTGTTCGAGGAAGGCATCTCCAGTTCGCGGATGCGTCTCGATCCCGAGCGCTCCGGAGTCGAGGACCTGATCGATCAGATCTGTTCCGGCGTGCGCAGTACCTGCACGTACGCGGGTGCGCGCTCACTCGAGGAGCTGCACGAGAAGGCAGTTCTGGGAGTGCAGTCCGCCGCCGGATTCGCCGAAGGACGGCCGCTTCCGTCTGGTTGGTGAACCACGTTTTATGACAGTCGGCGGGTGCTCGGGTCCCTACTCCCGGGCACCCGCCGGTATCATTGGATCCGTAAACAGGAAACAAAACTCGGTCGGGTGCCCATCGGCGACCCGACCGAGCCCACTACAGCCGAGAAATACTCGGCTTCGACGAGAGGAACACGGTGCCCGAGGCACCCACACACTTACCCGGCGCTACACCCGTCGTTTTATCCGAGGAATCGTCTGATTCCGCTGGTTCGGAGGGCTCCTCTAGCGAGCCGGGAGACAAACCCGGCGGCCCCCGTGCACACCTCAGGTGGCGATGACACATGGACATCGTTTTCACCATTCTCAGCCTGGTCGGCTTCATTGCGCTGACTGCAGGCACCGCCCTCTTCGTGGCGGCCGAATTCTCACTGACCGCGCTCGAACGCAGCACCGTCGACGAAGCTGCTCGTGGCGGCGACCGACGCTCGCGGCAGGTTCAACACGCGCACAAGACTCTCTCGTTCCAGCTCTCCGGCGCTCAGCTGGGCATCACGATCACAACCCTGATCACCGGTTACCTGGCCGAGCCCGTTCTGGCACGGTTCATCACACCGGTCACGAAGGCCGTCGGGCTCAGCGAATCCGCTGCCTCGACAACGTCTTTGATCCTGGCGCTCGTGATTGCGACCTCGTTCTCCATGATCTTCGGTGAGCTCGTACCGAAGAACCTCGCAATCTCCAAGCCGATGCCCACCGCCCGCGCGACTGCGGGCCTGCAAGCGGGCTTCTCGCTGATCTTCCGGTGGGCCATCAACGGCCTCAACGGAACCGCCAACTGGATCGTGCGACGCCTGGGCATCGAACCCGCGGAAGAATTGCGCTCGGCGCGATCACCGCAGGAACTCGGGTCCCTCGTGCGGACGTCCGCGCAGCGCGGGTCCATCGACAAGGGCACGGCGATGCTCGTCGACCGTTCGCTGCAGTTCGGTGACCGCACCGCAGAAGAGCTGATGACTCCGCGAGTGAAGATCGAATCGCTGGAACTCTCGGACACCGTCGCAGACCTGATCGTGACGGCGTCGCGAACTGGCTACTCGCGCTTCCCCGTCGTTCGCGGCGATCTCGACGACACGGTCGGCGTCGTACACATCAAGCACGCGTTCACCGTTCCGGCCGAGCGCAGGCGCACGACGCGCGTCGACAGTCTGGCTCAACGTGTTCCCGTCGTGCCGTCGAGCCTGGACGGAGACACCGTCATGGAGCGGATCCGCTCCGACGGCATGCAGGTCGCTCTTGTCGTCGACGAATACGGCGGAACAGCCGGCATCGTCACGATGGAAGACCTCATCGAGGAAATCGTCGGTGATGTGCGCGACGAACACGACGAACCCGAACTCGACGTACAGCGCGTCGGCGACGGATGGTCGTGCTCCGGCCTGTTGCGCATCGACGAGGTCACGTCGGCAACCGGATACACCGCGCCCGAAGGCGACTACGACACGCTCGGCGGTCTGGTGCTCACCGAACTGGGCCGAATCCCCGACGAGGGTGACGAAGTGGAATTGCCCGACGTCGACTCGTCCGGTGATTCCCGCGGAAAGTGGATCGCCCGAGTGACCAGTATGGACGGCCGTCGTATCGACCGAGTGACCATCACGCCGGTCCCGGCACATGTCGAACCCGAATCCGCAGACGACGACACGAAGGAGTCCGACGATGAATAACCTCTTCGGTGTACTCCTCACCGTCGTGCTGCTCGCCGGTAACGCATTCTTCGTCGGTGCGGAGTTCGCGCTGATCTCCGCACGACGCGACCGCCTCGAGGCACTTGTCGCGCAGGGTAAGAAGCGGGCACTCACGGTCATCAAGGCCGGTGAGAACCTCTCGCTGATGCTTGCGGCAGCTCAGCTGGGCATCACGATCTGCTCGATCCTCCTCGGTAAGGTCGCCGAACCTGCCATCGCGCATCTCCTCGAGGTGCCGATGGAAGCCGTCGGCCTTCCCGACGGATTGCTGCACCCGATTTCGTTTGCGATCGCGCTCTCGCTGGTCGTCGTGCTGCATATCCTCCTCGGCGAAATGGTGCCCAAGAACATCGCGTTGGCGGGCCCCGAGAAGACGGCCATGCTGCTCGTTCCCGTGCATCTGGCGTTCATCAAGATCGCTCGGCCGATCATCGCGTTCTACAACTTGTGCGCCAACGGAGTGCTCAAGCTCCTGCGCGTCGAGCCCAAGGACGAACTCGACGTCACTGTCTCGGCGGTGGAGTTGTCCGCGATGATCGGTGAATCGCGGTCCGAGGGTCTGATCGACGCCGAAGAACACCGGCGCTTGAAGCAGGCACTCGAATCGACAGATCGCACCGTCTCCGAAGTCCTGATCACTCTCGACAAGGTGCGGACCATTCCCCTCACGCCGTCGGGAACAACACTGGGTGAGATCGAGCGTGCGGTCATCGAGACCGGATACTCGCGTTACCCGGTCCGAGCGAGCGATGGATCGCTGGCCGGGTACGTGCACCTCAAGGATGTGCTCGACGAGGTGCTCGACGAAGCTGCCGGGCCGGACACCGTCGTTCCGACGTCGGATATCCGCCCGTTGCCCATCGTTCCGCTCAGCACGCCGCTGGCCGAAGCGTTGGCCGGCCTTCGTCGGGCCAGCTCGCACCTCGGCGCAGTCACGGACGCCGACGGAGTCGTGATCGGTATCGTCGCGCTCGAGGATCTGCTCGAGGAGTACGTCGGAACGGTTCGCGACGGCACGCACCGCGGCACAGATGCTGTTCCCGGACAAAGAAACAGCTGATCGATGACACGTTCGGTGCATTCACTCGCACTCGCGCAGAGCGAGTGGACGGTTCGGCGGGCACTTCACCTCGAGGAGGTGGAAAAGCTCGTCGAGCCGCACCGAGCGCGTCGTAGCGCCGGTATCTCTCACCCGGTGCACGACTTCCTCTTCACGTACTACAACTTCAAGCCCGCGCAACTGCGCCGCTGGCACCCCGGGTACGGAGTCGCACTCGAGAACGCCGGCGAATACGCAGCCTTCTCCGGCTACCGCGTCGACGATTCGGGTACCGCGACGGTCGAGGCCGCCGTGCTGGAGCGTCGGCGTCACACAGTCGAATTCGTGTGGAATCTGTTGAATCAGACGTCTGCGCGGCCCGCTGTGCTGGGCTGTTTCGGCCTCCACGAATGGGCGATGGTCTATCGCGGCGGCGAGGACGCGATCCGTCACCAGTCAGTGCCGCTGCGGCTCGGGTTCGCCGGTACCGACGCGGTCGTCGAATCCCTGCCACTCAAATGCACGCACTACGACGCGTTCCGGTTCTTCACACCGGACGCGGCCCCCAAGAACTCGCTCCCGCTTGCACGCGAAACTCAGATCGATCACGAACAGCCGGGCTGCCTGCACGCCGGTATGGATCTGTACAAGTGGAGCTTCAAGTTGTTGCCACTCGTGGATTCCGATCTGGTGATGCGGTGCTTCGAACACGCGCTCCTGGCCCGTGAACTCGACATGCGCGCGAGCCCATACGACCTCGCCGAGTACGGGTACTCCCCCATTCGTATCGAAACTCCCGCGGGCCGCGCCGAATACGTGCGTCAGCAACAACAGTTGGCGGATCGTGCTGCGCCGCTCCGCGATACGCTGGCAGAGAAGTGCCGGGAGCTTCTCGGCCACTGAACTGCCGAAAGGCGCCACATGGATCACGGGTACGGGTTCTATCTCGACGAATACCAACGTGACGTCGGGGTGCACACCGACGACCGACGCGGCCACATCGAATGCCCGGACTCGGCGGGCTTCCTTGCGGCGCACTTGCCGGTGTTCGACCTCGCTGCAGGCTCAGTCGCGGCCTTCGCCTCGGCAATTCATCGGTCAACCGGCCCGGGCGACGGACACTGGACCCTCGATCCCGAGCGCATCGCCGCGTCCTTCTCGAGCGATCGACTGTTCCGGATCGGCGGCGAACCGATCAACGGATTCTCCGAATACTCGGGGTTCTTTGCCGCCCGCGACGGTTGGGTCCGCACGCACGGCAACTATCCACACCATCGCGACCGCCTGCTCGCCATCCTCGAACTCGACCATGAATCATCTAAAGATGCAGTGGCGCAACGGATATCCGAACTCAGCGCCATCGAGATCGAGCAGCAGGCCGCCGAGATCGGCGCCATCGCGGTCCGTGTTCGTACCGAGACCGAGTGGCGCCTGAGTGAGCAGTGCGCAGCTGCGAGGTCTGAGCCTCTGGTATCCATCCGAGTACGCGACGAGGGAAAACCCCGCACGCATCCGACGCGCCCACGTGTTCTCGACCTGACCCGCGTCATCGCCGGCCCGGTCGCGACCCGTGCCCTCGCGCTGGTCGGCGCTGACGTTCTGCGGATCGACCCTCCGGCGATCCCCGAGATCGGATGGCAGCACCTCGACAGTGGCCAGGGCAAGCGGTCGGCGCTTCTCGACCTGAAGTCCTCGGCGGAAGCGGCGGCATTCCGCGAACTCCTCGACACCGCAGACGTACTGGTCACCGGCTACCGTCCGGGCGCACTCGAAGCACTCATCGGGCAGGATCTTCCCGCCCACCTGATTCACGGGCGCGTCAGCGCATGGGGATGGGAAGGTCCGTGGGCGAATCGCCGCGGCTTCGACAGCATCGTGCAGGCCGCATCCGGTATCTCGTTCCTCGAGGGCGGCGAGAAACCGGGCGCACTTCCAGCGCAGGCCCTCGACCACTCGACCGGATACTTCTTGGCAGCTGGGATCCTCGACGCGTTGATGCTGCGCTCGCAGGACGGCCGTGGCCGCGATGTCGACGTGTCATTGGCCAGCACCGGCGCCCGTCTTCTCGACGCACCCGGCCGAACCGTCCATCCCGGTCTACCGACCGGTCCCGGCCTGAATGTTGTTGTCAACCATGCCGACGTGACCACCGCACGACCCGCGCTGGCAGAGTTCGAGGACTACCCCGAACCAGCCCATCCGTGGGGATCGGATCGCGCGGAGTGGGCACACTGAGGGACCGGCACATTCAGGGCAAGATGGACCTGTGAAGTCACATACCTACACACTCGACCTTCAGTGGACGGGCGATCTGGGAACCGGAACGTCCAGCACGCAGGGATATTCGCGCAATCATGCAATATCCGCGGTCGGAAAGCCGGAACTTCTCGGCAGCTCCGATCCCTCGTTCCGCGGTGACGCGCAGCGATGGAACCCCGAGGAACTGCTCGTTGCCTCCCTCGCCCAATGCCACATGCTCTGGTACCTCGGTCTGGCAGCTGCCGCTGGGGTCGTCGTTCTCGACTACAGCGATCAGCCGGTCGGCAGCATGATCGAGGAATCCGATGGCGGCGGCCAGTTCATCGAAGTGACGTTGAATCCGACGGTATTGGTCGCGGAGGCGTCGATGGTCGAGAAGGCCGAGGAGCTTCACGGCCCCGCACACACGAAGTGCTTCATCGCTCGGTCGGTCAACTTCCCTGTCCTGCATTCACCGACGATCCTGGTGGCCACCGATGAGTGATACGCACAAGCTCATCGTCGACGTCGACACCGGCATCGACGACTCGTTGGCGCTTCTCTATCTCCTTGCCAGCCCCGAAGCCGAGATTCTGGGGATAGCGAGCACCGCCGGCAACGTTCCGGTGGAACAGGTCGCGGCCAACAACTTGAACTGGCTTGCGCTCTGCGGCGCCCCGCACATCGAGGTTGCACTCGGCGCCCGCGAGCCACTGGTCATCCCGTTGCGCACCACCGAGGAGACTCACGGTCCGCAAGGGATCGGGCATGCCGTCCTCCCCGATTCGGGTCGCAAGCGCTCGGTCCGAACCGCCACCGACCTCTGGGTGGATCTCGTCCGTGAGTACCCCGGACAACTCACCGGATTGGTGACGGGGCCGCTCACCAACCTTGCGCTGGCGATCAGACGTGAACCCGATCTGCCGTCTCTGCTGAAGCGACTGGTCGTGATGGGTGGGTCGTTCAACTATCCGGGCAACACGACGCCGACCGCGGAGTGGAACGTCTCGGTGGACCCGCACGCCGCCAAGGAGGTGTTCGACGCGTTCTCCGTCGTACCCGCGCACCGGCGCCCGATCATCTGCGGCCTCAACGTCACCGAATCCATCGAGATGTTCCCCGAACATGTGCGTCGGCTCGCCGACGCTGCCGGGAGCACTCCGGAAGAGATCATCTCGCCTGACGACGGCCCCGACGTCCGCAGTTCCGCGTCCAACAGCGTGATCAGGCATATGTCCGACGCGATCCGGTTCTACATGGAATTCCATCGTGAATACGACCAGGGCTTTCTTGCTCACATGCATGATCCCTTTGCTGCTGCCGTCGCGCTCGATCCGAGCTTGGCGACGCTGAAGCCGGCAACGGTAGATGTCGAAACCGAGAGTCCACTGCTGATCGGAACGACGGTCGCGGACTGGGTCGGGCACTGGAAGCGTGAGCCCAACGCGGATATCGCGATCAGCACCGATCCGGCGGAATTCTTTGATCGACTTGTCCACCGAGTGGGAAATTACGCCCGCGTCGTGGGTTGACCGAGCCGGGCACCGGCTATGCTCGCATGGACAGAACACCAACGAACGAGAACAAAGGACCTGACGTGCAGATTTCCAGCCACGATGCCTCCCCGGCATTTGCGCTCGGATTGATGGCGTTCTGGCCCACTCGTCGTAGCGCATGCTTCGATCAGGCGTGTTGCTGAGCGGCGATTCTCGCTGCCTGCACCCCTGACTTTGTCGCTTCTTCGCTCGGAGTCTGTCTTCTCATGTTCAACCTTCTTTTGTTCACCCTTGTCGGCGTCGGCGCCCAGCTCGTCGACGGCGCCCTCGGTATGGCCTTCGGCGTCACCGCAACCACTCTGTTGATGATCGGTGGCCTCGGTCCGGCTCAGGCCAGCGCCGCTGTTCACCTGGCCGAGGTCGGCACCACCCTCGCTTCGGGTGTGTCGCATTGGAAGTTCAAGAACATCGACTGGAAGCTCGTCGCCAAGCTCGGTGTGCCCGGCGCAGTCGGTGCATTCATCGGCGCAACCGTGCTCTCGGGTCTGTCCACCGAAGCGGCAGTCCCCATCACGGCGACGATCCTGCTGGCAATCGGTATCTATGTGGCACTTCGCTTTTCGGTCCGCCCACCGGCCGTCGCGGATGCTCGCACCACTCCGCACACTGCACGTTTCCTGTCCCCACTCGGCCTGTTCGGTGGTTTCATCGATGCATCCGGCGGTGGTGGTTGGGGTCCGATCACCACCAGCACGCTGCTCTCGCGGGGCAAGACCGCGCCGCGCACCGTGATCGGCTCGGTCAGCGCCTCGGAGTTTCTGGTCGCGTCAGCCGCGTCGCTGGGATTTCTTGTCGGATTGGGTCGTGAGTCAGCTGGAAACCTCCTCGTTGTCGCCGGTCTTGCGCTCGGCGGTGTCATCGCTGCCCCGTTCGCGGCGTGGCTGGTCAGCCGCGTACCTGCCACCTTGCTCGGAACGGCGGTGGGCGGCGTCATCGTGTTGACCAACGCACAGAAGCTGTTCAAATCCTTCGACATCACCGGGGCGGTCACAGTGGCCGGCTACCTGGCCATTCTCGGCGCGTGGGCAGCGTTGCTGTTCTACGCGTGGAAGCGGTCCACGCTCACCCCAGCCGAGGCAGAAGGCGATTTCACGGGAGTCGAACTCGCTGTCGAGAACGAACTCACCGAGCCTGCGGTCAAACGCGAACGATAACTCGTCACAGAAGAAATCCCGGGTATCCGCGCTCGGATACCCGGGATTTTGTTTTTTCGCCCTAGTTGCTTCCGTCGAACGCGTCGAGAATTCGCCCCGCCGCCAACGCTGCCGTCAGCGAACCGTCACGCACGCTTTGCTCGACGTCGGCCCGGATCGCGCGCACCCGATCGTTGCTCGAGAGCCTGCGTAATAGCTGATCGTTGACCATCGTCCAGGTCCAATCGACCTGTTGCTTGCGACGCTTCTCCTCGAACTGTCCTGCTTCGGTGAGCACCTCACGGTGTTTGGTGACAGTTCCCCAGAACTCGTCCAGCCCGACACCTTCGAGACCGCTCATCGTGATGACGGGCGGCTTCCAGATGGCGTCGTGCGGGTAGATCAGGCGAAGCGCTCCCGCAAGTTCGCGGGCAGCACCCTTTGCCTCGCGCTCATGCTTGCCATCGGCCTTGTTGACCGCCACCAGATCTGCGAGCTCGAGGACACCCTTCTTGATGCCCTGGAGCTGATCACCGGTACGAGCGAGGGTCAGGAACGTAAAGCAGTCCACCATGTTGGCAACAGTGACTTCGGACTGGCCGACACCCACTGTCTCCACCAGGATGACGTCGAAACCGGCAGCTTCGAGAAGCACGATGGTCTCGCGGGTTGCCTTGGCAACGCCACCGAGCGTGCCGGACGTCGGTGACGGCCGGATGTACGCATTCGGTTCGACGGTGAGCCGAGCCATGCGTGTCTTGTCGCCGAGAATCGAGCCGCCGGTGCGGGTGGACGACGGATCGACCGCCAACACCGCAACCCGATGTCCCTTGCCCAGCAAGTACATTCCGAGCGCGTCGATGAAGGTCGACTTGCCGACGCCGGGAACGCCGGTGATGCCGATCCGGTGCGCTCCCCCGGCCTCGGGCAGCAACTTCAGCAGAAGCTGCTGCGCAAGTGCCCGGTGGTCGTCGCGAGTGGACTCGACGAGGGTGATCGCCCGAGCGAGGCCGGCACGCTGATTTCCGCGCACCGCCTCGGCGAGGGAATCAATGTCGATGGGCTGACGTGCCATCTTCAGTGACCCCCTTCTCAGCTGTGGTCGTGACCCAGTTGGGCGGAGAGCTTCTCCAACAATCCGCTGGCAGCGTCGGCGATGACGGTGCCGGGCGGGAAGATGGCAGCAGCGCCGGCCTCGTAGAGTTCGTCGAAGTCACCGGGCGGAATGACGCCGCCGACGACGATCATGATGTCGGGTCGACCGGCCGCAGCCAGAGCCTCCCGCAGCGCCGGCACCAAGGTGAGGTGACCGGCTGCCAACGACGACACACCGACTACGTGGACGTCGTTGTCGGCCGCCTGATTGGCGACCTCTTCGGGGGTCTGGAACAGCGGTCCGACGTCGACGTCGAATCCGATGTCCGCGAAGGCCGTGGAGATGACCTTCTGGCCACGGTCGTGACCGTCCTGGCCCATCTTCGCGACGAGAATACGGGGACGACGTCCCTCGTCCTCGGCGAACTTCTCGACCAGTTCCATCGCCTTGCTGATGTTGCTCACCGTTCCTGCCTCGTCGCGGTACACACCACTGATGGTGCGGATCTCGGCCTGGTGGCGTCCGTACACCTTTTCGAGGGCGTCGGAAATCTCGCCGACGGTAGCCATCGCGCGGGCGGCGACAACAGCGAGGGCGAGGAGGTTGTTCTCCATGCCGCCTTCGGTGGATGCGGCAGCGCGGGTGAGGTTCGCGAGTGCGGCCTCGACGGCTTCCGGATCACGTTCTGCGCGAAGGCGAACCAGCTTCTCGAGCTGTTCCTTGCGGACCTTGGAGTTCTCGACCTTGAGAACTTCGATGGTGTCGACCTCGTCGGGAACGTACTTGTTGACGCCGACGAGCGGCTGCCGACCGGAGTCGATGCGTGCCTGGGTGCGGGCGGCAGCTTCCTCGATGCGCAGCTTCGGGATGCCTTCGTTGATGGCCTGAGCCATTCCGCCGGCTTCCTCGACCTCTTCGATGTGCTTCCGAGCCCGGTTGGCGAGTTCGTTGGTGAGCCACTCGACGTAGTACGAGCCGCCCCACGGGTCGATGGGACGCACGGTGCCGGATTCCTGCTGCAGCAGCAACTGGGTGTTACGGGCGATGCGGGCGGAGAAGTCCGTCGGCAGTGCGATGGCCTCGTCGAGTGCGTTGGTGTGCAGCGACTGAGTGTGGCCCTGGGTGGCAGCCATGGCTTCGACGCAGGTACGCGGAACGTTGTTGAAGACGTCCTGCGCGGTCAGAGACCAGCCCGAGGTCTGCGAGTGGGTACGCAGCGAGAGCGACTTCGCGCTCTTGGGATCGAACTTGGCAACAAGCTCGGCCCACAGGAGGCGTCCGGCGCGGAGCTTGGCGACCTCCATGAAGAAGTTCATGCCGATGGCCCAGAAGAAGGACAGGCGCGGTGCGAACTTGTCGATGTCCATACCGGCGTCGAGGCCGGCGCGGATGTACTCGACGCCGTCCGCAAGGGTGTACGCCAGTTCCAGATCGGCCGTCGCTCCGGCTTCCTGGATGTGGTAGCCCGAGATGGAGATGGAGTTGTACTTCGGCATTTCCGCGCTGGAGTACGCGAAGATGTCCGAGATGATCCGCATCGAGGGCTTGGGCGGATAGATGTAGGTGTTACGAACCATGAACTCTTTGAGGATGTCGTTCTGGATCGTTCCGGCCAGCTTGTCCGGGGTGACGCCTTGCTCGCCTGCCGCGGCGACGTACAGCGCGAGAATCGGGAGCACAGCGCCGTTCATCGTCATCGAGACCGACACCTGCGAGAGGTCGATTCCGTCGAAGAGCTGACGCATGTCGAGGATGGAATCGATTGCGACACCGGCCATTCCGACGTCACCCGCAACGCGAGGATGATCGGAGTCGTAGCCGCGGTGTGTGGCGAGGTCGAAGGCAACCGAGAGGCCCTTCTGACCGGCCGCGAGGTTACGACGGTAGAACGCATTCGACTCCGCGGCAGTGGAGAATCCGGCGTACTGGCGAATGGTCCACGGCTGGTTCACGTACATGGTCGGGTACGGACCACGCAGGAACGGCGCTGCGCCCGGGAAGCTGTCGAGCGGGTAACCGGACTCGGCGGCGGCCGTGCGGTCCGCACCGGTGTACACCGGCTTGACGTCGATGCCTTCCGGGGTGGACCAGACAACCTGCTCGGCGGCGTAGTTGTTGGCGTTTGCGCCCTCTTCGATGAGCGCCTGTGCCTGCTCGACCGACGGCGGTGTGGGTGCCGGAGACTGCGGGTCCTCGAGTGGGACCTCGGCGAAACTGCCGATCACGTGCTTGACCTCTCGTGTCGTCACTTGGAGCTTCCCGTCTCGATGAAGTCGAGCAGTTCGGTCAGAGCCGACACTGCGTCGATGCGGGCTGTTAGGAATCCGTCCGGGCGAGAATCGCCGGTCGCGTCGGCGACTGCCTTTTCCGGTCCTGCGAGCAGCACCTTGGTGATGCCTGCAGCGCGAAGTTCGGCGACGGCCGCTGCGGCGCTCTCGCCGTAGCGCTTGTCCGTGCCGCACAGCACCGCGACGGTGGCACCGGAAGCCTTGACGGCTGCGGAGATGGCTTCTGCGCCTACCTCGAGGGGGCCGGGGTTGACTGCGTCGATACCACCCGAAGCGAGCAGGTTGGACGCAAACGTGGTGCGCACGTTGTGTTCTGCAACCGAGCCCAGCGGCGCGAGAAGCGCAGTGGGACGGGCGCCGCCGGCGGCGAGGAACGCGTCCGAACGGTCACGAAGCGCTTCGAATGCAGCTGCGTAGCGGGCGACGGACTGGCCGGGCTCGACGGCTTCGGCGGACAGCGGCGTTTCGCCGAGGTTCGGGAACTCGTTGACACCGGTGACCGTGGTCTTACGGTGTGCGATGTCGGAGTCGCGCTTGGCCTTCGTGGCAGCGATACGACCGGAGACGATTCCCGCTTCGAGTGCCGCCAGATATCCGCCGGCTGCTTCGATTTCCTGGAAGAACTCCCACGCGGTGGCGGCGATCTGCTGCGTCAGGTCCTCGACGTACCAGGAGCCCGCCGACGGATCGAGCACGCGGCCCAGGTGCGACTCCTCGAGGAGAAGCAACTGCGTGTTGCGCGCGATGCGCGAGGAGAAGGACTTGCTGACACCGAGGGTGCCGTCGGCCAGGGCGACGTCGAACGGAAGAACAGTCACTGCATCTGCTCCGCCGACGCCGGCGCCGAATGCGGCGAGGGTCGTGCGCAGCATGTTCACCCAGGGATCACGCTGAGCCATCATCGCGGCGGAGGTGACTGCGTGCTGCGGCGCTCCACCGAAGTCGGAAGCTCCACAGACCTGAGCGATGCGGGCCCACACGAGACGTGCGGCGCGGAACTTCGCGATGGTCTGGAACTGATCGTCGGTTGCCGAGTAGCGGAAAGCCAACTGCGACAACGCAGCACCGATGGTCAGACCGCTCTCTGCGGTGAGTGCGCGGAGGTATTCGAGTCCGGCGGCAATCGCGGCTCCGAGTTCCTCGGCGTCGCCGGCACCCGCGTTGTGGAAGGCCGTGCCGTCGACGGTGATCGCGTGCACGGTTTCCGCGCGAGCTGCAGCGAGGGCGGCCAACTCGACGGCGCCTGCAAATTCGACGTCGGCTGCGCCGGAGAACGAACTGGTCAGCGGCGCTGCACCGAGGTGAACTCGGATACTGCTGCGATCACTGACGCCGTCGCCGGCTTCGTCGCGAGCATCGAGGAGAGAGAAGAGTGCGCGGGCTGCATCGTTCACCTCGGCGCCTGCGTCGAGCGTGAGCGGTGCGAGGTCGAGAAGAACGCCCTCGAGCGCAGCGGCGAGGTCGGTGACCGGAACGCCGTCGGCGCCCACCTTCAACCAGAGTGCGCTGACTCCGTTTTCGAGGGCGTCCAGGATGGCGCGATTAGTCTCGGCCGCCGAAGCGGTTCCGAATGCAGCGGAAACCAACCAACCGGCATTGACATCACGGTGAGCGTCGACGCCACGCACGTACGGAAACGTGCCCGGCAAGCTCTGCTCGGGACGCTCGTCGCGTGGGCTGTAGAGCGGTGCGACAGTGACACCGTCGTAGGTGACGGTTTCGAGCAGTTTCTGTGGCTCGGGGCCCAGTTCTGCCGCATCGACTCTGCGGGACTTGGCGAGCACACCGGCTACGGAGCGCTGCCACTCCGCGTACGCCTGCTCGACAGCCTCGGCTTCTGAAGCTAATGACACTGTGTCCGCTCCCTCTCATTTTTTGCGTGAGCGCTTTACCGATAATCGGATTTGTTCGTTAGTTCTGTGATGCTAACCCGCGGTTGAGCCCAGATATCGTGAGGATCACGTCATGTTCTTCACAGGGCTGTTCGCGGCCACTTTCCGACCGGTCAGACGACGTGCAGATTCGGTCGTTCGTGCACGTGTGACCGGCCCTTACCTAGCGATTGTTCAGCATGTTTACGGGTTACCCGCGAGTTCGTTTCACTGGCCGGGACTACAGGTGAAGGCCACTCCGAAAGCCTAGTGGTTTTCGTCACAGCGCCGTTTCATTGTCGCCTGGAGCACGTCGCTTTCCCGCCCCCGTGGCGATGTTCGACTCACGATTGCGGGTCGGCAGTCGGCCCGGTTCACCGTTCGCAGGTAGCCTTGTGACCTGTGATGGGACGCCTGCTGGACCGAAGATTGATCGCAATAGTCCTGGTAGTGCTCGCTTTGTTCCTCGCAGCCCTCCTCGCCCCACATCCCACGGTGTCCCAGGTGCGAGAGTGGGCGGACTCGGTTGGCCCGGCGTTTCCCCTCGTGTTCTTCCTGGTTCATTCGATAGTCACCGTCGCGCCGTTCCCGCGCACCGTCTTCACCCTCAGTGCGGGGGTTCTTTTCGGCTCGGTGACCGGCATCGCTCTTACCGTGGCAGCAACGACTGTGAGCGCCGTTCTGGCCCTCTACCTGGTCCGCGCCATCGGCCGTGACGTCGTGTGGCAACGGATTTCGAGTCCGACGATCCGGCGGGTGGACGAGCGGATCGAAAAGCGGGGGTGGCTGGCCGTCGGCTCTCTGCGTTTGATCGCGTTTGTCCCCTTCTCGGTGGTGAACTACTGCTGCGGCATTTCGTCGATCCGGATCGTGCCCTACATCCTTGCCACCGTCGTCGGCATCTTGCCCGGCACTGTTGGGATTGTCGTTCTGGGCGATGCGCTCTCCGGCGAAGCCGATCCTCGTCTCCTGATTCTGTCCGGGATCTGCATTGCGATCGGCATCGCCGGTCTGGTGTTCGACGCTCGCCGTCAGCCTTCACCGGGCGAAACCATCGTTGACAATGGTCAACCTCAAGAGGTTGATTTGATTGAGTCAACCCAAAACGATTGACTATTGAAAGTCAACTATCTAGCATTGACTGATGTTCGTACTGACAGTGGATCAGCGAGGTAGCCGACGCGATGTCGACCGCGTCGGGGACATCATCGACGACATGGCCGATCGCAGGCTCCTGCGGCCGTTCGAGCGCACTGCGGGCGACGAGATTCAAGCGGTGACCGACGATCCGGCGCTACTCGTCCTCGTCGCACTCGAGCTGATTCGGCGCGAGCACTGGAGTGTCGGGATCGGGATCGGTCCCGTCGAGCAGCCTCTCCCACGGCAGACCCGGGCCGGACGAGGACCGGCATTCGAAGCTGCTCGGATCGCCGTCGAGCGAGCCAAGCGAGCTCCGGCCAGAATTGCTGTCGAACAGGCGCCGGCCGATAGCTCACGCGACGAACTCGCCGCCGATGTCGATGCCGCGTTCACCTTGCTCGGAACGATTGTCACGAGACAGACGAAGGACGGACGCGAAGCCATCGCTCTGATGGACAGCGGACTCACTCAGGTCAGCGCGGCAGCCCACCTCGGAATCACCAAGCAAGCCATGTCCAAGCGACTCCTGACAGCCGGGTGGCACGCAGAACTCGCCGGGCGCAGACTCGCAGAACGACTTTTGGTCAGACTCCAGCCCTAGACTGCTCACGCTCGCACCGGTACAAACTCGTCGACACAGCAGGGGGCTCGAATACATGGTCGTTCTGGCGTTGATCGCGCTCGCCGTCGCCGCCGCGGCACCAGCAGTTGCGGCGGCACTGGGACCGCTCAGTCGTGGTCGACTGGAAGTCCCCGAATGGGCGTCGTCCGTGGTGGCTCTTCCGGCGCTGGGTGTTGCCGCACTGGCATCGACCCGAACGACCCCGGTCACCGGTTTCGCTCTCGGGGCGACGCTTGTCCTGTGCGTACTTGCCGCCGCCACGGCCGGTGCACCGTTGGTACTTGCCACCTTCAAGATCGCTCGTCGCCAACCGGACGGGAGCCCGGCACCGGACGCCGGACCTCTTCGCGGCGGACGTGTGATCGGCATCCTCGAACGGCTCGCGGTGGCGGCGTCGATTCTCGCAACCTGGCCGGAGGGGATCGCGATCGTCTTGGCAGTCAAGGGGCTCGCACGGTACCCGGAACTTCGCGAACCTCACGCGTCCGAGCAGTTCATCATGGGAACCTTCGTCAGTGTCCTCTGGGCGATCGCTGTATGCGGAACGGGACGGGCACTCATCACGTAGGTGACGAGTGCCCGTCCCGATTACTACGAGAGGAGCCTACCGGCGCTGGCCGCCCTCCGGCGGCTGATCCTGGTAGGGGTACTTCTGCTGGAACTCTTCGCGTTCGGACGGCAGCGGTAGCTGACCGGGCCAAGGATTTTCACTCTGCTGCGGCAGCGCGGGATCTACGAATCCGGGCTGCTCGGGCGCACTTTCACGGAGGTGCCTGACCGCAGCCGCCGGATCTTCGACGGGAGTACGTGCAGCAACTTCAGCAGCACGGACTGCTTCTGCGATAGCCGGATCGGATTTCGTTTCGAACCACTCCGCCACCTCAGCTGAATCGTCCTCAGGGTTGGGAAGATTCTCTTCGGCGGCCGGCGGCTCGTAACGGAAGACACCGTCCTGCCCCTGCGCGCCAAGCGTTTTCGCAAATCCCTTCAGTGCGTCACCGAAGTCGCTGGGCACGAGCCACACCTTGTTCGCATCGCCTTGCGCCATCTGCGGCAACGTCTGAAGATACTGGTATGCAAGCAATTCCGGAGTCGGCTTACCGGACTTGATAGCAGCAAAAACCTTCTCGATGGCCTTGGCCTCGCCTTGGGCCTGCAAGTACTTGGCCGCGCGGTCACCTTGAGCCCGAAGAATCTGGGACTGACGCTCACCCTCGGCGTTGAGGATCGAGGCCTGCTTGTTGCCCTCGGCGGAAAGAATCTGGCTCTGCTTGGCACCCTCGGCTGTCTTGATAGCGGATTCGCGGTGGCCTTCAGCCGTCAGAATCATCGCGCGCTTCTCGCGGTCCGCCTTCATCTGCTTTTCCATCGACTCCTGGATGGAGGGCGGAGGATCGATGCTCTTGAGTTCGACGCGGGCCACTCGCAGGCCCCAGCGGCCGGTCGCCTCGTCGAGGACACCACGAAGCTGACCGTTGATGGAATCACGCGAGGTCAGCGTCTCTTCGAGGGTCATTCCGCCGACGACGTTTCGCAGCGTCGTGGTTGTCAACTGCTCGACGGCAGCGATGTAATTGCTGATCTCGTACACCGCAGCTTGCGGATTGGTGACCTGGAAGTACACCACCGTGTCGATGGACAGTGTCAGGTTGTCCTGGGTGATCACCGGTTGCGGTGGGAAGGAGACCACCCGCTCACGAAGATCCACCTTGGCGCGCACACGATCGGCGAACGGGATCAAGAATGTGAGCTGGCCGGACACCGTCTTCGAATACCTACCGAGCCGCTCGATCACCGCGGCTTCTGCCTGCGGTACCAGTGCTACCGACTTCGCGACCACCAAGATCACGAATAGCACCAACACACCGAGCACTATGAGTGCTGCCATTAAGGTCCCCTCCAGACGACTGCTGTTGCGCCGTTGATTTCCATCACCGTCACCTTGGTGCCCGGCGGGTACACCTCGGTGGTGTCGTACGGCCTGGCAGTCCACACCTCGCCGTTCAACTTGACCTGCCCGGAATGCTCGCCCACTTCTTCCAGAACCAGAGCGTGCTTACCTTCGAGTGCCTGAATTCCGGTCGGGGTCGGTGGCGGACTACCGAAGCGACGCAACATGATCGGTCGCACACCCAGGACGAGGGCGGCGGAGAACACTCCGAACATGACGGCGTCGACCCACACCGGGAAGTCGGTGACAGCACTGACACCGGCAGTAGCGAGCGCCCCACCGGCGAGCATCAGCAGGAAGAAATCCCCCACCAGCGCTTCGGCCCCGGCGAGCACCAGTGCTCCGATCAGCCAAATAAGTGCAGCCACAACACCATCTAACCAGAATGTGTGACCCAGGCCGCCGCTACGTCAGTTCGGCTCGGTAACGAAATCGACAAGTTGTTCGACGGCACCGATCAAGGGAGCTTCCAGATCGCGGAAGCTCTCGACCGAGTTGTAGACCCGCCGCCAGCCCTCCTGAGGTGTCCCCCAGCCCAGTTCGCGGCAGATTCCCGTCTTCCAATCCTCGCCGCGTGGAATCTTCGGCCAGGAGGCGATTCCGACAGATTTGGGACGAACGGCCTCCCACACGTCGATGTACGGATGTCCGGTCACCAACACGTTCGGGCCGAGGCCCTGAGTCAGTTGGGTTTCCTTGGAACCGGTGACCAGGTGGTCGACGAGGACACCGACACGGCGGCCGGGGCCCGGCCCGAATTCGGCAAGCCGCTCCCCCAGATTGTCGAGCCCTTCGAGATGTTCGACGACAACACCTTCGACGCGAAGGTCATGGCCCCACACCCGCTCGACGAGGGCAGCATCGTGTACTCCCTCCACCCAGATCCGGCTGGGCAGTGCCGTGCGTGCACGTAAGCCTTCGACTCGGGTCGAACCCGAAGCCGATCGTGCGGGTTTGGTGGACGCGGGCTTGGGGGCCGGGCGAACGAGGGTGACCGGTGAGCCGTCGATGAGGAAGGCCGCCTCGCGCATCGCGAACAACCGCGTCCGGGAACGCCCGTCCTCGAGTCGCACGAAATCGCCGTCGTACGTGCGCTCGAAACCGACTACCGCACCGCAGAATCCTGTCGCCGCATCCTCGACGACAAGATCACGTTCGGCCGCCACTTCAGGCGTCACGCGCTTCTGTTTGCGGGTATGACCCGCAAAAATGTCACCGTATCCGTTGCCACCGCTCACGCCGGATCACGCTAGGTCACAACGCCGGGGCCGCGCATGTCGCCACGCCGAACTAAACTTCACGGTCATGAGTTCTCCCAGCGCAACCCTCACCGTGTGGGCAGCGTCATGGCTCGCGGGCGACGCTGCGCCGGACGACGTCATCGACGCCCTTGCCGCGTGGGCGCCGATGCACCTGATCGGCGCCGCCGATGCGGAAACCGCGGTCCGCCACGATCTCGAGTGGCCGGGAGTCACGGCTTCGGGTGTGTCCACCCTGTTGAGAATCGCCCGCTCGGAGGCTGCTGAAGTCCGCCTGGTCCTTCCTACGGCCGGCGATGTACGTGGCCTGCCCACTGGCACCGAGTTCGCACGCGCTGCGATCGCAACGGGTGAGGGGATACAGATCGGCGCCGTCGGCAAGCCGGGAGTCGGCCTCGTGCCGTCGCAGGAAGGTCCGGACGTCTTGCGGTGGACGGTTTTCTCCATTCCCGCTGTGGCGGGCAGCGCCGAATCGATCGGACTCCGTGAAGCCGAATACGAACTGCGCCAGGCTGTTCGGGACGCAGCGGAGGTGCTCGGCGGGCTTCCGGCCGTAGCCACCGGAATGCCTGGGGGCGACGCTCGTACGCTGGTCGCCGAAGCGCTGCAGGCCCAGGCCGGGTACCGCTGGCCGTCGACACTGTCACCTCGGCATCTACAGGTGATCGACACCGCCGACAACGTGGCAGCCATTCTTACCGTCGCTGCGTCGGTCTCGACCAATCAGGCCCCGAGCGTGTCCACTGCGCAGAGGCGTGACGACCTGCTGCGACGACTGTGGGACGTCGTTCGCACTGCCCGTGTCGCGTCGGCGAACAGCGTGTCGATCAGAGCTTGAGCACGAAGTTCCGGCGTTTCTCGGCAAACCCGTTGCGGTCACCGAACATGTCGATCTTCATCTCTTCGAGCTCACGCTCCTCGTAGGGCTCCACCGGATCACGTTCCAGTCGAAGACGTTTGCGCTCCAGCATCGATTCCATCCGATCTCCTTCGAGCAAGTCGGTGGCGACCTCGAGCAACCACGCCTCGAACAGATCCGGCCGTCTGGGGCCGATCGCGTCGACAAGTCCGATGTCCAAGGCTCGACGGATACCGATCGCACTGCACTCGGCCAGCAGGCTGCGGGCCTGCTCCTCGCCGACCCGAGCCGGAAATGTGTACGTGTGCAGTTCCGAGCCGAACAGGCCCATCGTGGCGTAATGAGGATTGAGAACCACACCGTCCCTGGCCACGACTACGTCGGCTCCAAGCGGGAGCATGACCCCGCCGGCACCGGCGTTGCCTGTGAATGCCGCCACCACAACCTGTTCCGTACAGGTGACGATCGCTTTCGCGATCTCGTTGATGGCTTTGATATTGGCCCACGCTTCTCCGGCTTGATCCGACGCTGCCTCGATGACGTTGAGGTGGATACCGTTGCTGAATCTGTCGTAGTCACCCGTCAGGACAAGGATCTTGGTGTCCTGCGCGATCGCCCAGCGGAGCCTGGCGGCCAGTCGGGCGCATTGCTTCGTACTCATAGCACCGTTGTAGAAGCGGAACGAGAGATATCCGATTTCGCCGTCGCGGTGATAGTCGGTCTCGGGGTAACGACTCTCCCAGACCTGTGGAACGAACACGTCCGGACGTACGACCGCGGTCGACGGAAGTTTGACATTGCCGGCGCCGACGAGCCGCGCATGTCCGATCCATACGGAGCCCGCACCGGTGGCGACACGTATCGCCTGGTGGAAGTACTCGACAATTGTGCCGGGCGCTGCATCGACGTGGGTATCGGGGTGAGCGTCGTAGACGTAGACCCGGTCGAGCCCCAACTGAACGGCGACGCCGGGAAACCCGTCGGCGGCGTTGACGGCGCGGACGATGCTCGACGCGTCTTCCTCCCAGCTGAAAACGCGATCGGCCTGTTTCATGCTGGGCCTCGATCGGGCCGATGCCACGGGCCGCGCAACTCGGTCCGATGGGATCGCCTTGAAGTCAGGAGTACGGAAATGTTCGACGACCTCCGTAATGCACTCCATCGCCGCGTCGGTGACTGCCTCGTTGTATACCGAAGATTTGGTTACACCGCTCTGGAGTTCGAATGTCCGCCACGCCCACACCGCTCCGGCATCGAGTTCCTCGGCGGCCTGCAACGCGGTCACTCCCCAGATCGGTTCGCCATCCGTTATCGCCCAGTCCAGCGACGACGGTCCGCGATCACCGGGCGGGCCGGGATGGATGATGATCGTTGTCCACCGCTGCCAAATAGATTCCGGTACATAGGCTTTCAGAAACGGGCAGATGATGAGATCAAAATCTCCCGCAGACGTCGCGGCCAGCACTGCGTCCGCGTCGGCGACGACGGCGGTGCGGACTTGGTGCCCCGCCTCGCGAAGAACAAGACCAGCCCGCTGCGAGAGACCATTGTCGGAGGTGACGAGAAGAAGCACGCTCAACGGTGGCGCGGAAGCCGCGCGTGGGCGTGAGCGCCGGAACAGCGCCGCCGTCGCCGCTCGCAGACGACCCCTGCCCGTTGCATCTTCGCGTAGCTTCGTCGTTGCTCCAGCGCTGGAAATAGCCACAGAAGTCGTGAGTGCGGCCGATTTGGGCATCGGTCTAACTTCGGGGGTCGAAACCATGGATTCCTGCTCGCATGCTCGGGTATCTGCAGCGCAGACCGAACTCCCCCCCAGAGCAGGACCGACGCACCGATAGATTGATTGAGGTATTTAGGGACTTTATACCTACCGTCGGTTTGTTTCAATAGCTATTTTCAGGCAAACCGATTGATCGGTCAACCCGCAGTCTTGTGATTGATCGCGATATGGCGGTCGATGCGAATATGTTCGTCCAGCGTCGGGTAGCGCAAACCGGTGTCCTGGCCGTACCCCTGACGGCGCAACCAATCCAGGACATCGCCCCAGAACCAGATCCCCCCGGCGACCGAGTTGTACGGAATCGGAAAGGGAGTGGCCGCCTGCCGGACCCCTCGCACCCATTGTCCGACAGCCTGCCTCGTCACTCCCGCACGGTCGGCAATGTCCTGACGTGACACCAAATCGGGATGCGTCCGCTGGGGACGCACGCCTGCAGCCACCAACTGGTCGACCACGGTGATAGCCGTCGTCGCCGCTCGCATACCTTCCGAGGTGAGCGTCAGCAACTGCAGTCCACGCCGGTCCTCGACCTTTCCGCCCAAGCTCTCTTCGATCGCCTGCTCTTGCGAGACTGTCAGCATCTGAACGATGAATGTGAATTCGTAACGGTGATAGAGGTCTTCGGCCACGCAATGAACATAGCCGTAAGCTGCACTGTTTCCACATGGACACACCCGGATCCCGCCCTCGCACGCACAATGGGCAGATGATCGACGTGGACGACAGTCAGTTCGAGGACATGGTCAAGCGGGCGCTCGACAGTCTGCCCCCGAAGTTGGGTGCGGAGATGGCCAACGTCGCGGTGACCGTTCAACTCGAAGGGGGACGACCGGGGTTGCTCGGGTTGTATCAGGGCATCCCACTGACCAAGAGAACCACCACGTACGCCGGCGTCCTCCCCGACCGCATCACGATCTACCGCAGGGCCATCTGTGCGATCTGCAGCACCGAAGACGAGGTGATCGAGCAAGTTCGCCGAACCGTGATCCACGAAATCGGCCACCACTTCGGGATCGGAGATCCCCGGTTGCGTGAACTCGGATGGTGACAACCGACTCATCTACAAGTCGGAAATCAGCTAGAGGTTGATAATCGGCGAATTGTCATGTCAGCTGTACCAAACCCGCAACAATTGAACACTTACAGGAGTTCGCATGGTCAATTTGATCCAGATCGCCCCGAAGAATGCCCCGACGTTTGCGATGAGCCGACAGAAGGCCGCCGAACTGCTGGGCATCTCGGTCGACAGCGTTGCGTTTCTCCTCAAGTCTCGCTATCTCCCGGATCTGGACGCCGGCCGGTTGATCTCGATGGCCAACCAACCCTGGTTGTACTCGGACGGCGACTTTCCCGTGCTGCAGCAAGGTGCATCCGAACTAGCACCGAAGAAGATGCTCCCCGCCCGTAAGTACATCGGCGAGAGCGCAATTCACTCCGACGCCGAATGCGTGGAAGCCAACCAGGGGCAGTGGGCGGGATTCAACGTCGACCATGTGCTCGGCGCCCGCTTCCTGCCTGTGACGCTGCGCAAGTTTCCGGTGTCGGTGCTGCAGATCCACGACGTCAACGACGATGACGAAGAACGAGTGTCATTTGTAGCGACCCTCGCCGGGCGAGTCCGCGAACTGGGGGCGCCCAAGCTCAACTACATCGACCCGTCACTGAGCCCCGAGGATCGACAGATCGTCGAGACGCTCCTCACCTCACGCAGCACGTCCACCGTTCCGGGACCCTGCGGAAAGCTGAAGCAGCCGAACTCCTGAGCGTCGGAAAGCTTTCGTCAGCGGGGGCGCTGAACGGCCGCGCAGCAGTTCACCGCACACGAGAGACCGTTGGTGGTCGAGCCGAGCAGCGGCTCGACCCCCAATCGCAGTGGCTGCTCGGCGTCGGCCAGCTCCCGAACGAGCGTGGGCACCAGCTGCGCAAAACGCTGATCGCGGCCGGGTGTCGCTGCGCGCACGAAATCCATACCGAGCTCGGCCGCCTTGTCCTTGGCCTCGGTGTCCAGGTCCCACACCACTTCGAGGTGATCGGAGACGAAACCGACAGGACACACGATCACGGCGCGAACGTCCTTGGCGGACAGCGCATCCAGGTGATCACAGATGTCGGGGTCGAGCCACGGAACCTGCGGCGGGCCTGATCGCGACTGCCACACCAGATCAAAATCTTCGACGCCGACGGCCTCGGCAACCAACTTCGCAGCCTCGGCAACCTGTCGGCTGTAGAGGTTTCCGCCCTCTGCCGGCGGCCCTGCATTGCGGTCTGCGGCACTCGGGACCGAATGCGCCGTGAACACCAGGCGCGCGGTATCGCGAGTCGCTTCGGGCAACTCTGCGCGGGCCGCGCGCACACCGTCGGCGAACGCGCCGACGACGAGCGGATGGTCGTAGTACTGGCGAAGTTTTGTCAGCGTCGGTGCGCCGTCACCGACGGCTTCACGGGCACGGACGATGTCCTCGTGGTACTGCCGACACCCCGAGTAACCGCCCCACGCCGACGTGGCGAACACGGCGGCATTGCGGACACCGTCCTCGCGCATCTTGGCGACGGTGTCTTCGACCATCGGGTGCCAGTTGCGGTTGCCGAAGTACACGGGCAGGTCCACGCCGGCTGCTGCCAACTCACCTTCGACCCGTTCGATCAGGTCTCGGTTGAGCGCGTTGATGGGCGAAACTCCACCGAAATGCATGTAGTGCTCGACAACGGCGTCGAGCCGCTCCGGTGGCACTCCCCTACCGCGCGTGACGTTTTCGAGGAACGGTCGTACGTCTTCGGGTTTTTCGGGACCGCCGAACGACAAAACGAGAAGAGCATCGAACTGCATGTCCATACTTGCGGTCATGAGTTCAATCTTGCGTGATGCCGTTCGGCGGGGGTCACCCGGGTACTCACCTGTGTAGTAGAAGGGGTGCTACTAGCCGACCATCGCGTGGAAGCCGCCGTCGACGTAGATGATCGACGCGGTCGTGCCGGGCAACCAATCCGAGAGAACGGTGCAGACCGTTTTGGCGACCGGCTCGCGATCGTCGACGTCCCAGCCGATGGGCGCAGCACCGTCCCATGCCGTGTTCAGCTTGTCCAACTCCGCGCCCGGACCGGTGCTGTCGCCGGCAATGGCCTTGGCGGCCAGGGTCTTGATCGGGCCGGAGGACACCAGGTTCGAGCGGATGCCGCGGACGCCCACCTCTTTGGCCACGTAACGGTTGACGGCCTCGAGGGTTGCCTTGGAGACACCCATCCAGTTGTAGAAGGGCATTGCGCGTGCCGGATCGAAGTCCATTCCGACGATGGACGCGTTGTCGTTGAGCACCGGCAGCAAGGCCTTGGCCAGTGCGCTGTACGAGTATGCGGACACCTCGAGTGCGACCGCCACGTCTTCCCACGGCGCGTCCATGAACGGGCTTCCCAGGCAGGAGCGGGGAGCGAAGCCGATCGAGTGGACCACGCCGTCGATACCCTCGGGAGCCAGCTCGCGCACACGCTCGGCGAGAGATGCGAGATCCTCCGAGCTCTGGACGTTGAGCGAGATTGCCGGCGGCACGGGCTGCGGCAGTCGCTGGGCGATGCGATCGATGAGGCGCAGACGATCGAATCCGGTGATCAGCACCTTCGCACCCTGCTCCTGCGCGACCTTGGCCACGTGGAACGCGATCGACGAATCGGTGATGATGCCGGTGACAAGAATGGTCTTACCCTCGAGCAAACCGCCCATGAGATGTCCTCCTGATTTCAGACGTACGAGAAAGGTGTGTGTGCGAAAAGCGGGTCAGTGCCCCATGCCGAGTCCGCCGTCGACGGGGATGACTGCACCCGAGACGTATGCCGAATCGTCGGAGGCGAGGAAACTGACAACTGCTGCAACATCTTCCGGCTTTCCGGTCCGCTGCAACGGGATGAACTCGGTGGCCTTGTCCTTCACGTCGTCGCCCAGTGCTGCCGTCATGTCGGTCTCGATGAAACCCGGTGCGACGACGTTGGCGGTGATCGAACGCGAGCCGAGTTCCCTTGTCAGGGAACGAGCGATACCGACGATGCCTGCCTTGGACGCGGCGTAGTTGACCTGGCCGGCTTGTCCCGCCAGACCCACCACCGAACCGAGGAAGATGAAGCGTCCGAAACGCGCGCGCAGCATCGACCGGGTCGCACGCTTCGAGAGGCGGAACGTACCGGTGAGGTTCGCGTCGACGACGCTCGTGAACTGCTCTTCGCTCATTCGCATGATCAGTGTGTCGTCGGTGACGCCGGCATTGGCGACGATGACCTCGACCGGCCCCTGGTGCGCTTCGACCTCTTTGAATGCACGGTCGATCGACTCGGTGTCGGTGACGTCGCAAACGACGCCGAACAACCCTTCGGGGACACCGGAACCGCGGTGCGTGACGGCTACCTTGTGGCCGTCTGCGGCGAGCCGCTGAGCGACGGCCAAGCCGATTCCGCGGTTACCGCCGGTGACGAGCACCGAGCGCGGTGTGGTGACGGTCCGTTCGGAAACCACTGTCGTGGGAGGGGTAGACATGGCGATCAACCTATCAATTCTCTGCGGGCCGCGTACCAGCGGTATTTGGACAATTCGGAACTGCTCTCGATCAGGGCAGACGCTGCCTGCGTACCAGGGCAATCGTCAGACCAGCGGTCGCGAACACGACGCCGAGGACCAACCACGGTCGACTCGCATCGCCTCGTGTCGTCTCGAAACCGATCTGCTCTTCGAGCGTGTCGTACACCTGGCGCAGTTCTTCGAGGCTCGATGCCGTGAAGAAACTTCCGCCGGACAGGTTGGCGATCTCCTTCAGTGACGCATCGTCGACCGGGACGGGGATTCGGTCTCCTTCGATCTCGACTCGCCCGTATGTCGTTCCGAAGGAAATGGTCGAGATCGGAACGCCCTTGTCCTTGGCCTGACGGGCAGCGGTGAATCCGCCCCGCGGATCGTCCGAGTTCTCGGGAACGGTCTGCTTACCGTCTGACAGCAACACGATGCGCGCCGGTGGCGCCTGATCGCTGCCGCCGAGAACAGCCGACAGCGTGTCGATCGACTGCAATGAGGTGAAGATCGCTTCGCCCGTCGCCGTCCGCTCACTGAGCTTGAGGTTGTCGATGGCGACCTTCGTCGCGTCACGATTCGTGGTGGGCGACACCAGAACCGAAGCCGTTCCGGCAAATGCGACCAACCCGAGGTTGATGCCGGGAGTCAGACCGTCGGCGAACGACTTCGCAGCTTCCTGCGCTGCTGCCAATCGCGTCGGCTCGACGTCGGTGGCCTGCATCGACAGCGACACGTCGATCACGAGGATCACCGTGGCACGGTTTCGCGGGACCTTCTTGTCTGCCGTCGGACCGGCAAGGGCGACGGTGAAGAACACCAATGCGATGACCATCAGAATCGCCGGAATATGACGCCACCGCCCGGGCCGCGAAGGCGCGACCTTCTCCAGTAGCGCGAAGTTCGTGAACCGAAGTGTGTGCTTGGCCCGCTGCTTCTGCACGAGTACGTAACCGACCACCAACGCGGCGATGACAGCGAGGAACAGCAGCCACCACGGTGCGGTGAATTGAGAAAGACTCACGAACGAACGCCCCCAGTTCCGGCGCCGGCACCATAACTGTGTCGGCGTGCCGAGATGAATCTCACGACGTCGGCGATCCAGTCCCGATCGGTGTGCAGGGACATGAGCGGTGCGCCGCAACGACGTAGAGCTTGCCTGACCTCGACGCGGTGCTCGGCGGCGACTCTGGCGAAGTCGGCGCGCAGTTGCGGCGTCGTGGTGAATTCTCTGGTCCGGCCGGACTCGGGATCGTGGAGCACCACGTCGCCGACGTCCGGAAGTTCGAGGTCGCGCGGATCTACCACCTCGACGCCGAGCACGTCGTGACGTCCCGAAATGGCGCGCAGCGAGCGTTCCCAGTCGATCGGCCCGAGGAAGTCGCTGATGACGACCGCGAGTCCGCGCCGACGCTGTGGGCGTCTGAGCGCTTCGATCGCGCCGACCAGATCACCGCGTACCCCGTCCGGAGCGTGCGGAGTCGTCGCGATCTTGCGGAGCATCGCCTGTGCGTGAATGCGCCCACCGCGGGCCGGAATTCGAGTTGTCTGGGCGCCCGTCGAGATGATGGCGCCGACGCGGTTACCGCCCGAACTGGTCAGGTGAGTGATCGCCGCGGCTGCGGCGACAACCAGGTCGCGCTTCTCGCATCCGGCGGTCCCGAAGTCGAGACTTGCAGACAGGTCGATGACAAGCCACGTCTCGAGCTCACGATCCGCGACCGACTGGCGCACGTGTGGGTGCGTCGTCCGCGCGGTCACGGACCAATCCATCTGCCGCACGTCGTCGCCCGGCTGATACTCGCGGGCGTCACCCGGTTCCGAACCCGGGCCGGGAATCAGGCCGAGGTGATCGCCGTGCAGCACACCGTCGAGGCGACGACGAACCGTCAGCTCGAGGGTGCGCAGCGCAGCGGTGAGTTTGGGATCGCTGAGCTCGCCGGATCGGAACGACGGCGGAGAACCGGTGGATCCGGCGGGTGTCGCCTGGCCACCGTCGCGGCCTTCGGTCACTGCGGGCGACTCATCGTCTCAGCGGTCGCGATCGGCGCGCCGTTTCCCTGTGGATTGACTGTGCCCTGTGGATTCGCGGTGCCCTGTGCGTTGAACTGAGGTGCCTGCGGTGCGCCCTGCTGAGGCGGACCGGGAACGGTAGGAACAGGCCGCGCGGCGATCTGCGGCAGTCCGACGGTCTGCAGCACCCGGGCGATGACCGCGTCGGGAGTCACCTCGTCGGCCATGGCGTCGTAGGAGAGAACGAGGCGGTGGCGCAACACGTCCGGGATCACCTCGATGACGTCTTGCGGCACGACGTAGTCGCGGCCGCGGACGAGAGCGAGAGCCCGCGACGCGGCGATGATGCCGAGCGTCGCGCGGGGTGAGGCGCCGTACGCGATCCAGCCCGCGACGTCCTCGAGTCCGACCTCACGCGGCGTACGCGTAGCGGCGATGACCCGGACAACGTAGTCGACGAGCGCGTGGTGGACGAAGACGTTGCTGGCGACGCGTTGGAGCCTGACCAACTCCTCCGGACCGAGGATCTGGTGCGGCTCCGGGGCTGCCACGCCCATCCGGTAGACGATTTCGCGCTCTTCCTCCACTGTCGGGTAGTCGACGAGGATCTTGAACAGGAAGCGGTCGCGCTGCGCCTCGGGGAGCGGATAGACACCCTCGTTCTCGATGGGGTTCTGTGTCGCCATCACCAGGAACGGGTCGGGCATGTGGTAGCGCTTGCCGCCGATCGAGACGTGGCGTTCTGCCATCACCTCGAGGAGCGCGGACTGCACCTTGGCCGGGGCACGGTTGATCTCGTCGGCCAACACGAAGTTGGCGACGACGGGTCCGAGTTCGGTGTCGAACTCCTCGCGGCCCTGACGGTAGATGCGCGTGCCGATGAGGTCGGTTGGCACCAGGTCGGGGGTGAACTGGACGCGGGAGAACGAACCGCCGACGACCTTCGCGAAAGTCTCGACGGCCAGCGTCTTGGCGACACCGGGTACGCCTTCGAGGAGGACGTGACCCTTGGCGAGAAGTCCGACGAGAATGCGCTCGACAAGCCGGTCCTGCCCGACGATGACTCGCTTGACCTCGTAGATCGCTCGTTCCAAGGTCTGAACGTCGGCTGCTAGGGAAGGTGCTGCTCCGTCCGCACTTCCGCTCGCCTTGCTTACGTCGACCGTTCCGACCGAATCTTCACGTGAGGTCACCAAGAATCCATCGCTTTCACCTAGAAAAGTACCGACAGTAACGTGTTCCCCGTCAACTATTCCAGGTAGTTGCGCTCGATGCCGTAACACCACGTCGGGAACTTGATAGTTCCCTGACAATGCGGGTGTCAGCGGCATTTCCTCTGACGGTCAGGACACCAGTCGGACGGCGTACGGCGTCATTCCGCCCCAGCGAACCGGGGAGACCATGACACTCGAACCGGATTGTGGTGCCTCGAGCATCTGCCCGTTACCGAGGTAGAGCGCCACGTGCTGGCTGGCGTTGGGGCCGTAGAAGATCATGTCGCCGCGTTTCATCTCCGAAGACGGAACCTGCGTGCCCGCGGTGTACTGATAGCCGGTGTAGTGCGGCAGCGAGATTCCGATGCCGGCGAAGGCGTAGATCATCAAGCCCGAGCAGTCGAACCCGACTTTGTTGAAGTCGCCGTAACTGTCGGCGACGCCGCCGTCACGGATGCCTCGCGTCGGACCGTTTTCGTCGCCTCCGCCCCAGGCGTACTGCACGCCAAGCTGAGACATTCCGCGGTCGATGACGGATTCGATTGCAGCGCTTCCGGTAACGGAAGGCTTCGGCGTGCTGGGCTTCGGCGTCGTCGGCTTGGGGGTGGTGGGCTTGGGCGTCGTGACCGTTTCCTCTTCGGTACCGGTCTCTTCGTCCGTGCCTGTTTCCTCGTCGGTCCCGGTTTCCTCGTCAGTCCAGGTGTCGTCGTCGTCCGGGATGACGGTCGGAGTCGGGTCTTCCACAGCGGTGTGCGGACGCTGAGCCGCTGCCAGTGCTGCAGCTCGATCCTTGGCGGCCTGGTCGGCAGCTGCGCGGGCAGCAGCCTGTGCGGCAGCTTCCTTGGCGGCAGCTTCGAGAGCCTTCTGATGAGCTTCCTCGGCGCGACGCTGCTCGTCCCACGTCGCATACGCCTGGCGTTGGCCCTGCAAACCTGCGACTGCATTGCGGGCGGCGTCGAGCTGAGCCTGAGCGGAGTTCCGCTCGGCTTCGATCGCGGCCTTCTTGGCAACCTGCTGATCGAGAGCGTTGCGCGCGATCTGAATCGCCTGCTCGGCCAGATCCTTCAGTTGTGCCGCGACCTCGGCGGCGGCGTCGGCCTGCTGCTTTGCCTGGCGGGTCGCGGAGTCCTTGTTCGCCTGCTCGGTACGTGCTCGTTGGAGACCGTCAAGCACTGCGCTCTGCGTATTGGCGAGCAGTTTGAGGACCTGCGCGCGGTCGAGGACATCGCCCGGGCCCTTGGCGTCGAGGAACGACGAGATGGACGCGGTGTTGGTGCCCTTGACGTAGCTCGAGCGTGCGTACTTGTCGAAGTCCGTCTGAGCGACCTCGATCTGCGCCGACGCGTCCTTAAGAGCTTGTTTGGTGACGCCGACGGCCTGCGCTGCGGTGTCTGCGGCGCCGCGAGCGTTCTGCAGATCCACGAGCGTCTTGTTGACGTCTTCACGCTTGATCGCAACTTCGTTGTCGAGTGCCGACAACTGTTCGTTGGCCGATGCGACTTGATTGATGAGCGCGCTGACGGTGCCGACGCTCGACGAGACCTGCGAATCGGCCGCAGCGATGTCCGAGTCACTCGGATTCGGCGGCGGCGGTGGTACGGCCGAGGACATGGCGGGCGTACCGACGATCAGGGACCCGACAACGCCGAATCCGATGACCAGTTGCGCCAGGCGCATCGACTTACGGGAAGGACCACGACGGGACTCGCCGCCACGTGTTACTTGCCTCACAAATAACTCTCCCTCGCGTGTAACGCCACGGCCCGCTGGGTCGCCGATCCGTGCGGGGAGGGAATGCGCAGACCAAGCACCGGTCGCCCACAGCCCGAGAGCTGCTCGTCGACCTGGACGTGCCGTACGAACGCCACCGTCGACACCTCGAGAACAAGGCAACCGACAAGTACGCGTCGAACAACATCAGCCTGTCTGCGACACTTCTTCCCCAAAAAGTGCCAGTTGTACCGTACGACACTCAAGCGTTCTTTGGAAACTTTAGCCACAAATAACACAAACGGTATTTGAGCTGGTCTAATGGCATGCAGGTACCAAAAAGGGCAGGTACTCACCGCAAACAGCGGTGAGTACCTGTTTTCGACGAGTTACTGAAAATCTCGCAAAAGGACCAAGGTCAGACGGAATCGGCCCGGTGGTCGGAAGATGTCGCCGTTTCTGAAGTCGAAGCGATATGTCCGGTTTGCGCGTTTTCCGGCTCTCGCCGCCACTTGACGGCAAAGGTAATTCCGGCAATAACCGCAACCAGTGCGATGACAAGGCCCGTGTAAAGCGTCCACGGCGGACCCGGCGCCACGATCTCGTGCGAGAAGCGGTCCGCGGTCACGCTCGCGCTTTCTCCGAAAGATCGGTCCTGCGCGGTTTCGAGCTGCACGCGACTGATCGAGTCGCTGTAGCTACCCATCCAGTCTGGGCTCAGAACGAGAACCGTGCCGCCTTCGGTTTTGCCGACCGTCGTGGCCAGGTCGCGAAGATCGGACGGCCGGCCCGGATTTGCGTCGACCACTACGACGCTCAAGTCGACACCACGTTCACGGGCGTCGGTCACCACCGCAGTCAGCCCCACAACATCGGACTCCGGGGCGGAGACGCCGTCCGTCGAAAGGTCCGCGAGCACGTCGTCGAGATCGACATCCGACGGAACAGCGACGTGCAACGGGGACTTCACGTGCACAGGCGCAAAAGCGTGATTGGTAGGAGCAGACATCTCTCATCCGGGTGCTGTTCGGATTCCGTCCACCGCTGAGATGCGGGGAGTTCTTCCGAGGTCGTTTTTCGGCGGCCGACCCGCGACGGGCCTGCATGCAGCCTACTTCAGGTCGACTGCCACCAGGCGTCACACGCAACCGCCGCGCGTGCCGCCCGAGCGGTAACTGTGGGTGTGGTCACCCAGCCAAGCCTGCGTTGCGCAGGCCCGCAGTCTGCATGAAGATTGTTTCGGTCAACTTGCCCTGAATTCTCACAGGACAAGCGTACTGTTAGACTTGGACCAAGAGGTACCACCGGTCAGGACAGGTTCTACTGCAGCTCCGATGTTCGGACAGTTCTCACGCGAACTGTGCGATTGGCGTGAGCTACGGAGGATCTTCCCGGCCGAAGTACCTCGCTTCAGCTGCCGACACAGCCCCGTCGGTAGCGACCCTCATAGACGAGTGGAGCAGACGTGAGCACCAGTATCGATTCATTCGGAGCCAAGGGAACCCTCGAGGTCGGTGAGAACTCTTACGAGATCTTCCGCCTCTCGGCCGTCCCCGGCACCGAGAAATTGCCCTATTCCTTGAAGGTTCTCGCCGAGAACCTTCTCCGCACCGAAGACGGTGCCAACATCACCGCGGATCACATCCGCGCAATCGCGAGCTGGGATCCCTCAGCCGAGCCGAGCATCGAAATCCAGTTCACGCCTGCCCGCGTGATCATGCAGGACTTCACCGGCGTTCCTTGCATCGTCGACCTCGCCACCATGCGTGAGGCCGTCACCACCCTCGGCGGCGACCCGAACAAGGTCAACCCGCTCTCCCCCGCCGACATGGTCATCGACCACTCGGTCATCCTCGACGTCTTCGGCCAGGCCGACGCACTCGAGCGCAACGTCGACCTCGAATACGAGCGCAACGGCGAGCGTTACCAGTTCCTCCGTTGGGGCCAGGGCGCATTCGACGACTTCAAGGTCGTCCCCCCGGGAATGGGCATCGTTCACCAGGTCAACATCGAATACCTGGCGCCCACCGTCATGTCCCGTAACGGACAGGCATACCCCGACACCTGTGTCGGCACCGACTCGCACACCACGATGGTCAACGGCCTCGGCGTGCTCGGCTGGGGCGTCGGCGGCATCGAGGCCGAGGCAGCAATGCTCGGCCAGCCCGTCTCCATGCTGATCCCCCGCGTTGTCGGCTTCAAGCTCTCCGGTGAGATCAAGCCCGGCGTCACCGCAACCGACGTCGTGCTCACCGCCACCGAGATGCTCCGTAAGCACGGCGTCGTCGGCAAGTTCGTCGAGTTCTACGGCAACGGTGTTGCCGAGGTTCCGCTCGCGAACCGCGCAACGCTGGGCAACATGAGCCCCGAATTCGGTTCCACCGCAGCAATCTTCCCGATCGACGCCGAGACCATCGAGTACCTGCGCCTCACCGGCCGCAGCGACGAGCAGCTCGCTCTCGTCGAGGCGTACGCCAAGGAACAGGGCCTGTGGCACAACCCTGACAAGGAACCCGTCTTCTCGGAGTACATCGAGCTGGATCTGGGAACCGTTGTTCCCTCGATCGCCGGCCCGAAGCGCCCGCAGGACCGAATCCTGTTGTCGGAGTCCAAGACTGCGTTCCGCAAGGACATCCACAACTACGTGGAAGAGAACTACCCGACCGAGCACACCCAGCTCGACGAGGCCGTCGAAGAGTCCTTCCCGGCTTCCGATCCCGCGGTTCTGTCGTTTGCCGACGACGGAGCGGTCGACGTTCTCTCTGCTGCCAACGGTGCAGAAGGCCGTCCGAGCAAGCCGGTCGTCGTCAAGTCCGACGCCGGTGAGTTCGTTCTCGACCACGGCGCCGTCGTTGTTGCAGGTATCACCTCCTGCACCAACACGTCCAACCCGTCGGTCATGCTCGGTGCTGCACTGCTCGCACGCAACGCCGTCGAAAAGGGCCTCGCCACCAAGCCGTGGGTCAAGACCAACATGGCTCCCGGTTCGCAGGTCGTCACCGATTACTACGAGAAGGCCGGCCTGTGGCCGTACCTCGAGAAGCTCGGTTACTACCTCGGCGGTTACGGCTGCACCACGTGCATCGGTAACACCGGACCCCTGCCCGAGGCAGTCTCGAAGGCCATCAACGACAACGACCTCTCGGTCACCGCGGTGCTCTCGGGTAACCGTAACTTCGAGGGACGTATCTCCCCCGACGTCAAGATGAACTACCTGGCTTCCCCGCCGCTCGTGATTGCATACGGCCTCGCCGGAACCATGGACTTCGACTTCGAGACCGATTCGCTCGGTAACGACACCGACGGAAACCCCGTCTACCTCAAGGACATCTGGCCGTCCACGCAGGAAATCGAAGAGACGATCAAGTCCTCGATCGACCAGGACATGTTCCGCAAGTCGTACGCAACCATCTTTGCGGGCGACAGCCGCTGGCAGAACCTCGAAACCCCGAAGGGTGACACCTTCGAGTGGGACGTGAACTCCACCTACGTGCGGAAGCCACCTTACTTCGACGGCATGACGATGGATCCGGCTCCGGTCAAGGACATCAAGGGCGCTCGCGTCCTCGCACTGCTCGGCGACTCGGTCACCACCGACCACATCAGCCCGGCAGGTCCGATCAAGGTCGGTACCCCCGCTGCGCAGTACCTCGACTCCCACGGCGTTGAGCGTGCGGATTACAACTCGCTCGGCTCGCGTCGCGGTAACCACGAGGTCATGATTCGCGGAACGTTCGCGAACATCCGTCTGCGTAACCAGCTCCTCGACGACGTCTCCGGTGGTTACACCCGCGACTTCACGCAGGAAGGCGCACCGCAGGCATTCATCTACGACGCGTCGCAGAACTACCAGGCAGCCGGCATCCCGCTGGTCGTCCTGGGCGGCAAGGAGTACGGCTCCGGATCCTCGCGTGACTGGGCAGCCAAGGGCACCAGCCTGCTCGGCGTCAAGGCCGTCATCACCGAGTCGTTCGAGCGCATCCACCGCTCCAACCTCATCGGCATGGGCGTTGTCCCGCTGCAGTTCCCGGTCGGCGAGTCCGCAGGTTCGCTCAAGCTCGACGGCACCGAGACCTTCGACATCGAAGGCGTCGAGAAGCTCAACGAGGGCGTCACCCCGAAGACCATGAAGGTCACGGCGACGCGCGAGAACGGCGAGAAGGTCGTGTTCGACGCAGTCGTACGCATCGATACCCCCGGCGAAGCGGATTACTACCGCAACGGTGGCATCCTGCAGTACGTGCTTCGCAACATGATCCGGGGCTAGTCAACCGAGCCCTGCTCTAACCCACGTGGCGGACTCAGCGAGGTGCTGAGTCCGCCACGTGCGTTCAGAGCACAAAGAAAGCGCGAGACGAGGACAACAACGTGCCCAAGGTCAGTGAAGACCATCTCGCGGCACGGCGCAGTCAGATCCTTGACGGCGCCCGCCGCTGCTTTGCGGAATACGGCTACGACGGCGCCACAGTTCGCCGTCTCGAAGAAGTCACCGGTTTGTCCCGAGGAGCGATCTTTCATCACTTCAAGGACAAGGACGGCCTGTTCCTCGCTCTCGCAAGCGAGGATGCGAGCCGGATGGCAGATGTCGTCGCCGAAGAGGGACTCGTCCAGGTCATGCGGGACATGCTCGCGCAGCCCGATCAATTCGATTGGCTGGGAACGCGACTGGAGATAGCGCGTCGACTGCGCAATGACGCCGACTTCCGCGAGAAGTGGTCACAGCGCTCCGTAGAACTGACGGAAGCGACCAGTGCGCGCCTCGCCAGACAGAAATCGGCCGGGCGGCTCCGTGACGACGTTCCCACCGAGATTCTGATCGGGTATCTGGATCTGGTGATGGACGGCCTGGTCGCGAGAATCGCCTCCGGCCACGGCGTCGACAACCTGTCAGCTGTTCTCGATCTGGTCGAGGAATCGGTGCGGCGGCGAGATTGAGGGGCTTCGCCCCTGTGAGTGGTTGAGGAGTGCGGGGACTCCCTAACCACTCACAGGGGGTTAGGCGAGCTGGATCAGCTCGAGGTATTCCTGCGACCAGTGGTCCTCGTTGCCGTCGGGCAGGAGGATGACCCGCTCGGGGTTGAGTGCCTCGGCAGCGCCCGGATCGTGGGTGACCAGGACGACGGCACCGGTGTAGCTGCGGAGCGCGTCGAGCACCTGCTCGCGTGAGATCGGGTCCAGGTTGTTGGTGGGCTCGTCGAGAAGCAGAACGTTGGCAGCGGACGACACCAGACCGGCCAGAGCCAGACGCGTCTTTTCACCACCCGAGAGCGTTCCGGCCGGCTGTTCGAGCTGTGGGCCGGTGAACATGAAGGCACCGAGCAGAGAACGCAGTTCCTGCTCCCCCGTATCCGGCGCAGCGTGGCGGATGTTCTCCCACACGGACGCGTCGTCGTCGAGGGTGTCGTGCTCCTGAGCGAAGTAGCCGACCTTGAGTCCGTGGCCGGCGATCAGCTCACCCGCGTCCGCCTTCTCCGCGCCCGCGAGGATGCGGAGCAGTGTGGTCTTACCTGCACCGTTGAGTCCGAGGATAACCACACGAGACCCACGATCGATCGCGAGATCGACACCGGTGAAGATCTCGAGCGAGCCGTACACCTTGGTGAGGTTCTTGCCCATCAGCGGAGTCTTGCCACAAGCGGCGGGCTCGGGGAAACGAATCCGCGCAACCTTGTCCGAGACACGTTCGGCATCGAGGTTCGCCATCAACTTGTCGGCTCGCTTGGCCATGTTCTGAGCCGCGACGGCCTTGGTTGCCTTTGCACCCATCTTCGCAGCCTGAATCCGCAGCGCACCGGCCTTCTTCTCGGCGTTCGCGCGCTCGCGGCGACGACGCTGCTCGTCCGTGGCACGAGCGTCGAGGTACTTCTTCCAGTTCATGTTGTAGACGTCGGCCTCACCGCGGACGGCATCGAGGAACCACACACGGTTGACGACGTCGTTGAGCAGGTCGACGTCGTGACTGATGACCACCAGTCCGCCCTCGTGGTTCTGGAGGAATCCACGCAGCCAGGTGATGGAGTCGGCGTCGAGGTGGTTGGTGGGCTCGTCGAGCAGCAGAGTCGTGTCCGAGCGGGCGCCGCTGCCGTCGGAGGCGGCAAAGAGGATTCGCGCCAATTCGACACGACGACGCTGACCGCCGGACAGCGTGCTGAGCGGCTGCCCGAGAATACGGTCCTCGAGGCCGAGGCTGCTGGTGATACGGGCGGCTTCGCTCTCGGCTTCGTAGCCGCCGAGGGCCGAGAATCGATCCTCGAGCTGGCCGTACTTCTTGACCGCGCGGTCCTGAGATTCCTGATCGAGCACCTCGCCCATCAGGATCTGCTGCTTCTCCATCTCGCGGAGCATCGTGTCGAGGCCGCGGGCAGAGAGAACCCGGTCCTTGGCGAGGATGCTCAGGTCGCCCTCTTTGGGGTCCTGCGGGAGGTATCCGAGTTCACCGGTGCGTACGACGCTTCCCGCATATGCCTCACCTTCACCGGCGAGGATGCGCAGAGTGGTCGTCTTTCCGGCACCGTTACGTCCGACGAGTCCGATCCGGTCGCCCGGCTGGATGCGCAGCGAAGGCCCGGGAGCTGTGAGAAGGGTGCGGACACCGGCACGAACTTCGAGGTCAGTGGCGGTAATCAAGCAAACTCCTCAGGAAAAACGACGAATACGGGTAAACAATGCCTGACTACAGACACAAGAACTATCGATTTTACCGTGACCTGACGGTCGTTCCGACCAGGAGCGTGTGAGTCCGCTAACGTTCGGGACATGACTAGCGAAAACAGCACTCGTCCTCGCGACCTCGAAGGCCGCGCCGCCATCGTCACCGGCGCAAGTCGCGGAATCGGCAAAGCTGTCGCCGCCGAACTCCTCGCTCGCGGCGCCGACGTCTTGATCACAGCCCGCAAGCCGGAGCCCCTCGAGGCTGCTGCATCCGAACTGTCCGATCTGGGGCACGGCGGCAAGGTCGTCGCATTCGCGGGCAACGCAGCCGATGCCGAGGCCCGATCCGGTGCCGTCGACCGCGCCGTCGCCGAGTTCGGTTCGCTCGACATTCTGGTCAACAACACCGGAATCAATCCCGTCTTCGGTTCGCTCATGGAGGCGGACCTCGACGCCGTGCGCAAGATCTTCGACGTGAACGTGGTTGCCGCCCTCGGTTACGTCCAACAAGCACATCGGGCGTGGATGGGCGAACACGGTGGAGCCGTCGTCAACCTGGCAAGTGTGGCCGGGATCCGGTCGACGGGCGTCATCGCGGCGTACGGCGCGTCGAAGGCTGCGCTCATCCGGTTGACGGAAGAACTGGCCTGGCAACTGGGACCGAAGATTCGTGTGAATGCCGTAGCACCCGGGATCGTCAAGACGCAGTTCGCGGCAGCCCTGGTCGCTGCCGGCGAGGACAAGGCGTCGGCGGGCTACCCGATGAAGCGGCTCGGCACCCCCGAGGACGTTGCCGGCTTGGTCGGCTTCCTCGTCTCCGACGCGGCGGCATGGATCACCGGCGAAACGGTCCGGGTCGACGGCGGTCTGCTCGCAACGGGATCGATGTAGTGCGCCGATCATGAGCACACTCGACTCCTCCGCCGACGTGGTGATCGTGGGCGGAGGGCCGGCGGGGCGGGCACTCGCGACGCGCTGTATCGCCCGGCAACTCACCGTTGTCGTTGTCGATCCGCATCCTCATCGGGTGTGGACGCCGACGTACTCGGCGTGGGCAGACGAGCTGCCGTCGTGGCTGCCGGACGAGGTGATCGCGAGCCGAATCGAACGCCCGAGCGTGTGGACCAGCGGGCAGAAAACGCTTGATCGCATCTATTGCGTATTGAATACACCTTTACTGCAATCATTTCTCTCCGACACATCCACAAAGGTCAGAGGCTTACGCGCTCAAACACTGTCCACCACCACCGTCGTGTGCGTGGACGGATCGCAGCTGACGGGATCCGTCGTCGTCGACGCCCGAGGCACCGATCTGGCAGTGACAACCGCGCAGCAGACGGCCTTCGGAATGATCGTGGACCGAGCTCTGGCCGATCCGATTCTGGGCGGCAGCGAGGCCTGGTTCATGGACTGGCGAACAGACAACGGCACCTCCGACGCCGACACTCCGTCGTTTCTCTACGCGGTCCCGCTCGACGACGAGCGAGTCCTCCTCGAGGAGACCTGCCTCGTCGGCCGGCCGGCGTTGGGGTTGCGCGAACTCGAAACACGTCTGCGCACCCGACTTCACAATCGGGGCTGCGAAGTCCCCGACGACGCGCCGATCGAGCGAGTCCGTTTTGCAGTCGAAGGCCCGAAGGACTCGTCCCCGGACGCTGTCCTCCGGTTCGGCGGGCGAGGCGGTCTGATGCATCCGGGAACCGGATACAGCGTTGCCTCCTCACTCGCCGAGGCCGACACTGTCGCGAAAGCAATCGCCGACGGTGAGGATCCGAACGCGGCACTCTGGCCTCGCTCGGCCAAGGCGGTATCCGCTCTCCGCCGCGTTGGTCTGAACGCACTTCTCACCCTCGACTCGGGCGAAGTCACCACATTCTTCGACAAGTTCTTCGATCTACCGGTCGAGGCTCAGCGGTCATACCTTTCCGATCGGCGGGACGCGGCCGCGACGGCGAAGGTGATGGCAACACTGTTCCGATCGTCACCGTGGCACGTGAGAAAGACGTTGATGCGCGCGCCGTTTTTCCGGTGACTAGATCCGCACCGACTACTGCGCTGCCATCGAGCCGGCGATCATCGGCCAGGAGTTGTGGAGGTCGTCCTGCCAGTAACCCCACGAGTGGGTTCCGCTCGGCTTGAAGTCGAAGGTCGCGGGGATGCCCAGTGCGTTCAGTCGGTCCGCCAATCCGTGTGTGCACCCGTTGACCGCGGATTCGATGATGCCGCCGACGATGATCTGATTCAGGAGTGCTCCGGGGTTTCCGTTCACATCGGGCGCCTGAAGGTTGTCGTGCGGACCTGGCAGCCCGGATCCGGTGGAGACGTACAGTTCGGTCCCCCGCAACTTCTCCGCGTTCACGACGGGATCGTTCTCGCGCCATCCCGGACCGTCGAACGGTCCCCACATGTTTGTCGGATCAGCGCCACCCCGCGCACCGACCACCAGTCGCACGTAGTCCTGACCCGGCTGGGTGGAAGTCTCCGCGCACCCGCTGTAGGCCCCGACACTCCGATACAGCCCTGGGGCTGAGATCGCGAGATTGAGTACCGAGGTCGCGGTCATCGAGATCGCCGCGATGGAGTTGACCCCGTTGGTACCGAACTGCGCATCGATGACTGGCGGCAGTTCACGCGTGAGGAACGTCTGCCACTTGTTGCGTCCGAGTACGGGATCGTCCTTCTGCCAGTCGGTGTAGTAGCTGAACGCTCCTTCCAGCGGCGTCACGACGTTGACGTTCTTGTCGGCAAAGAAGTCCAGGACATCGGTCCGTCCTTCCCACGTTGCACTGTCCTCGCCACCACCGGCGCCGTTGAGCAGATACAACGTGGGCCGTGGGGCGCTCGTGTCGGCGGGGAGGATCACCTCGAGTGGAATGTCGCGGCCCATCGCATCGGAGTGGACGCTGATGGTTACGGTGCGTGCCGGATCTGCGTTCGCGGGCCAAGGCGCAAACAGCAGTGGAACCAGTGAAATTGCCAGCGCTGCTGCTACGCGTCGACGGTAGGTTCGGATACTCATCGGAGTATGCCCCCAGGTGTGCGAGTCGGATTCTCGGAGCGGATACCCGCTCGCCGCGCCTCGAACCGGCCCACCCGGACGCAACGGTTCGGGATCAACCGTGAGCGTTTGCCTCGCGCAATCGGCTGGGGGCGACCATCATGGGAGGCATGCGCTCGATTTGGAAAGGCTCGATAGCCTTCGGTCTGGTCAACGTTCCGGTCAAGGTGTACTCGGCGACCGAGGACCACGACATCCGATTTCACCAGGTCCATGCAAAAGACGGTGGCCGCATCAAGTACAACCGTGTGTGTTCCGAGTGCGGAAACACGGTTCAGTTCGCGGACATCGACAAGGCGTACGACTCGGAAGACGGATCGCGCGTCATCTTGAGCGACGAGGACTTCAACAAACTCCCGGCCGCGGAGAAGCACGAGATTCCGGTGCTGGAATTCGTGCCGAACGATCAGATCGATCCGATCTTGTTCGAGAAGAGTTACTTCCTCGAACCCGATTCGGCGTCGCCGAAGGCGTACGTCCTGCTTTCGACTGTGCTCACCGAGAGTGATCGAACGGCACTGGTGCATTTCACTCTGCGACAGAAGACGCGCCTGGCCGCGATGCGCGCTCGCGACGGCGTCCTCGTGATCCAGACGTTGCTGTGGCCCGACGAAGTTCGCGCAGCAGAGTTCCCTTCACTCGACGACGTGGAGAAGCCGAAGGCCAAGGAACTGAAGATGGCGCAGACGCTCGTCGAGAGCATGGCGGGCGATTTCGATCCGACCGAGTTCACCGACGACTACCAGCTCCAACTGCGGCAGTTGCTCGACGAGATGATCGAGAACGGCGGCAAGAAGGTCATCCCCGCCGCCGAGGTCGACCAGGAGGGCACCGATGCAGAGGTGGTCGACCTCGTTGCCGCACTGCAGCGCAGTGTGGACGAAGCGAAGTCGAACGCCTCCAAGGCCGGCTCGTCGAAGTCGACGACGCCGAGGAAGAAACGAGCCTGAGGTCAGCCGCGCACGTCTTGGATCTCGATCAGAGCGTCCAACTCGGCGTCGACGTCCGGGGCCGCGTGACGACCCGTTCCTACCGCCAGGTTGATCACGGGCCCGATCGCCTCCAGACCTGCCTCGGCGAACATTTCGGCGTGTGACGTGGGCACCGGACGGTCGATGATCACCCCGGACACGAACGGTCGCCACGCCGACGCCGTGCGCAGCGGGTCGAAGGTGTCGGTCTGTGCCGAGAAGAACAGCAGATCGCCCACGAACTTGCCCGGGCGGTACCGGTGGGCAAGCTCCGCGCCTGCGGAGTATTCCTCGAACAGTCGCTCGATCCGATCGCTCGAGACCAAAGGGTGATCGCCGATGGACTCATGCAAGAGCGCTTCGGCGTCCTCCGGTGTCAGATCACGCTCGTCGGCGTCCGGGACCGAGATCCCCAACCCGCCGATCAGTTCGGCGAGAGAAGGCTGCGCGCCCGCCATCGTCGGGTCTTCGAGAACGAAGCTGTCGAGCAGAATCAGGTCGGCGACGCTCTCACCCGCTGCTTGCAACTGCACCGCCGCCGCGTGAGCGATCAATCCCCCGATCGACCACCCCAGCAGGTGATACGGACCGTGCGGCTGAACTCCGCGAATTTCCTCGACGTACCGCGCCGCGAAATCCTCGATCAGCTCCGCCCGGAATTCGGGGTCCGTCAGAATCGGCGACTGCAGGCCGTAGAGCGGCCGGCTGGAATCGACGTACCGATCGAGTGCCCCGTAGCACCAGGCCAATCCGATGGCCGGATGGATGCAGAACAGTGGCTCGGCGCGGCCTTCCGGGCGTAGTGGCAGGACTACTGCAAGTGCGGAGGTATCCGCGTCACTTGTCACAACTGTTGCCTCGAGTTCGAAGAGTCTGCGCGCCAATGCCTCCGGCGTCGGGTCGGAGAATATCCACGCGACGGGGACGGTCATGCTGGTGCGTTCCTTGATGGCAGCGACCAAACGCGTTGCCATGAGCGAGTTTCCGCCGAGTTCGAAGAAGCTCGAATCGGCGTACGTGTCTGCGTCGGCGAGATCGAGTACCTCCGCGAAAGCAGCGCAGATCGCAATCTCGTCGCTGCCTTCCGGACTGCGTCCACTCGGCGACTCCCAGAGGGGCGCAGGCAGAGCTGCGCGATCCAGCTTGCCCGCCGGTGTGGTCGGGACTGCACCGATCGTGACAAAAGCGGACGGGATCATGTGCGCAGGCAGGGATGTGCCTGCGTGGCGTCGTAGTGCGGTGACGTCGACGTCCCCGTGTGCCGGGACGACGTACGCGACGATCCGAGCGTCGACGCCGTCGCCGACGACCACGCTCACAGCCGAATGCACGGACGCCTCCGACGCCAGCACCGCGTCGATTTCACCGAGTTCGATCCGGAACCCTCGGACCTTGACCTGGTGGTCCGCGCGTCCGAGATAGACAAGCGACCGTGCGCGATCTTCACGCACAAGATCTCCGGTGCGGTACATCCGAGAGCCTTCGGGTCCGTGCGGGTCGGCGACGAACCGCGCTGCCGTGAGCGCGGGGTTGCCGAGGTACCCGCGGGCGAGACCGTCGCCGCTGACGTAGAGCTCACCGACGACCTGTCCGGGGACCGAGTGCAGTCGGGAATCGAGAACCATCGCATCCACACCGCGGATCGGACCGCCGATCGTCACAGACTCCCCCGCGACGAGTGAATCGCTGATGGTGACTGCGACGGTGGCCTCGGTCGGGCCGTACGCGTTGAACATTCGGCGCCTCGGCGCCCACCGAGATACGAGGTCGGCGGTGCAGGCGTCGCCACCGACAACGACGGCCTCGAGATGGTCGAGACCGGCGGGATCGACAGTCGCCAGGGCGGCCGGAGTCACGAATGCATGGGTGATCGTCTGCTCGTCGAGCAGTTCGTGCAATTCGACACCGCCGAGAACCGTCGGAGGCGCAATCACCATCGTTGCGCCGGCGCCGAATGCCAGAAGGAGCTCGAGAACCGACGCGTCGAAGCTCGTCGAGGCGAAGCTCAGAGCGCGAGAGTGCGCGGTGACGCCGAAACGTTCCCGCTGTTCGTCGGCAAACGCGGCCAATCCCGCGTGAGTGACCAATACGCCCTTGGGTTTTCCGGACGAGCCCGAGGTGTAGATCAGGTAGGCCGGGTTGTCGAACTCGAGTGGCGCGTCCGGCAGTGTCTCGGAATGGGCTGCCTCGATTTCGGTGGTGAATTCGACCGCGTCGAGCTCGATCCACGACGTGGCGCCCGGAAGGCCGGCCACATACTCACCCCTGGTGATACCGAGTACCGCCCCACTGTCGGTGAGCATGTGCTCGATCCGCTCGGCGGGGTACGCCGGGTCCACGGGAAGAAACACTCCGCCGGCTTTCGCTACGGCCCAGAGCGCGATCACATAGTCGGCCGACCTCGGAAGCGCGAGTGCCACAATCATTTCCGGCGCAATCCCGCGAGCGATCAACGCAAACGCCATTGCGTCGGAGCGTCGGTCGAGTTCGCCGTACGTGAGCGTGGCGGAAGCCGCGACGTCGACGATTGCCGGAGCATGCGGATCGGCCGCGCCGCGAAGCAGCAACTCCGGCAAGGTCAAGGCATCGCCGGCCGGACGTCCGGGCAACGCACGCAGGCCACGTCCCGCAAGATCCACGTCACCGACGACGGCGGAGGGCTGGGCAGTCAGTGTCTCGATGACCGTTTCCAGCATCACCGCAAACGACTCCGCCGTATCGGTGTCGAAGAGGTCCTTCGCGTAGGTGAGGGAGGCCTCGTAGCCGCCGCCTTCCTCCACGGTCTGTTCGACAACGGTGAACTGCAGGTCGTACTTGGCGATGTCCGGTGTGATCTCGTGGGCACGAACGGCAAGTCCAGGCAGGTCCCACGTCGTCGGGTGGGCGCCGTGGAACGAGATCATCGTCTGGAACACCGGATGACGGTCGGTGGTCCGGGTCGGCGCCACCACGTCCACGACCTGCTCGAACGGAATGTCCGCGTGGGCGAAGGCGTCGAGATCGACGGAGCGGACAGTACGCAGAACGTCGACGAACGTCGACCCGGGATCGACCGTCGTGCGCAGTCCGACCGTGCCCACGAACATTCCCACGAGGTCGTCGAGAACTCGGTGTCCTCGCCCGGCGACCGGAGATCCGATCACGATGTCCGTGCTTCGACTCAGCCTGGACAGCAGCACGGCATAGGCAGCGTGCAACACCATGAACGGCGTCGCCGCATTCGAGCCGGCGACCGCCTCGACCGCGATCCGGGTGTGCGCCGGAAGCGAGACCGCGGTGTGGCCGCCGCTCAACGACTGGGTGAGCGGGCGCGCTCGATCGCTCGGAAGGTCGATCAGCTCAGGTGCTCCCCGCAACGTCTCCCGCCAGTACGACGCCTGTGCCCCGAGCACGCTCTCGGATTCGTTCACAGAGCCCAGCGCTTCCCGCTGCCAGATGGCGAAGTCCGCGTAGTGCACCTCGAGCGGGGTGAACTCGGGAGCGCGTCCCGAACTTCTCGCGACGTAGGCGGTGAGCACGTCCTTCATCAACGGCGCGATCGACCATCCGTCCGCCGCGATGTGGTGGATCACGATGACAAGTGTGTGGTGCTGCGGCGTCGACTCGAGCAGGAGCGCGCGAACGGGAGCTTGGGTCGTGATGTCGAATCCACGCGACGCGAATTCTCTGGCGAGCTCTGCCGGTTCACGGGTGTCCGCATTTGCGTACTCCAGCGAGGTGAATGCATCCTGGATCACCTGGTGTGGGCCGGTGTCGGAGTCGGGGAACACCGTGCGCAGGATTTCGTGCCTTTCGATCACGTCGAGGACCGCAGCTTCGAGGGCTGGGACGTCGAGTGCACCGTCGAGGGAGATCGCGGCAGGGACGTTGTACGCGGGTGAGCCGGGATCCATCTGGTTGAGGAACCAGATGCGGGCCTGCGCGTAGGACAGCGGAACTTGCTCGGGGCGGTCGACGGCGGTGATCGGTGGTAGCGCCTTCGCCCCGGCGGATGTGTCGAGCACGGCGGCAAGTTCCCGAATTTCGGGGTGCTCGAACAGCATTCGGACAGGTACCTGCCTGCCCAACGATTCGCCCAGTCGCTGGGCAAGTCTGGTGGCGAGCAGTGAGTTGCCGCCGAGTTCGAAGAAACTGTCCGACGCACTGATCTGTTCGATACCCAGCAGTTCCGCCACGACGCCGGCAACCTGGAGTTCGGTCGCGGTGGTCAGCGGCTCGACACTCCGCTCGGACGAACGCAGTGTCGGCGCCGGCAGCGCCGATCGGTCGAGTTTCCCGACGGGGGTCAGCGGAACGTGCTCGATCGGGGTGATCGCCGACGGCACCATGAAGGCGGGCAGTGAGCGGCGCGCATGGTTCAGCAGTTCGTCCATCTCGACCGCATCGGCGCCGAGTACTACGTACGACGCCAACATCGTCTCACCGGAAGCTGCGTCGATGCCCACGGTGACCGCGAACTCGACGCCGGGGTAATCGCTGAGGACGGAGTCGATCTCGCCCAGTTCGATGCGGAATCCGCGTACTTTCACCTGGTGATCAGAGCGTCCGACGTATTCGATCGTCTCGAGCGGCGTCCACCGAACCAGGTCACCGGTCCGGTACATGCGGGCGCCGGCCGGGCCGAACGGCGCTGCCACGAATCGCGTCGCCGTCAACGCGGGTTGGTCGAGGTAGCCGCGGGCAAGTCCGAGGCCGGCGATGTAGAGCTCACCGGTGACCCCGACGGGTACCGGCTGAGCCGAGCCGTCGAGAATTACCGCGGACACGCCCCGGACGGGTCCACCGATGGTCACGGTCTCCCCCACCGTCAGGGCATCGCTGATGCACACCATGACCGTGGTTTCCGTCGGCCCGTAACCGTTGAACAACCGGCGACCCGGTGCCCACTTGCGGACCAGTTCGGGTGAACAGGCCTCGCCGCCGACAACGATCGACTGCAAGACGTCCAGCCCGGTGGGATCGACCGAGGCCAGCGCTGCCGGCGTGATGAACGCGTGGCTCACCTGGTGATCGGTGATCAGTTTTGCGAGGTCCTCGCCGCCGTACACATCGGGAGATGCGATCACCATCGTCGCGCCCTCACCGACGGCGAGCAGCAGTTCGAGGATGGATGCGTCGAAGCTCGGTGAGGAGAAGTGCAGCGTCCTCGACTGCGCCGCGATGCCGTAGCGCGCCGTCTGCTCGGCGGCCAATGCGCTCAGGCCACGGTGAGTGACGCTGACACCCTTGGGCTTTCCCGTCGATCCGGAGGTGTAGATGATGTAGGCGAGGTTGTCGATTCGGATCGGCGCGGCAGGAACCGGCTGCCAGACACCGTCGCCGTGGATGTCGTCCATCGTCATCCACGGAACCGGACGGGGCAGTGATTCGATCACCGCTTCCGTTGTCACTCCGCGAGTGGCTCCGGAGTCGGTGAGCATGTGCAAAATGCGATCGGCTGGGTATCGCGGATCGACCGGAACGAACGCGGCGCCGGTCAAGGAAACGCCCCACAACGCGACGATCGAGTCGATCGAACGCGGAATCGCTATCGCCACAATGTCTTCGGCGCCGATACCTTCCATGGTCAAACGGCGGGCAAGCGCCGATGCACGGGAGAAGAGATCTCGGTAGAGCACGGTGGTGTCACCAGATCGAAGGGCCACCGAATCGCCTGAACGGGTGGCGGTCCGCGTCAATATTTCGGCCAAGGTGCGCGAACTGGTCCACGCCGGACCTCGTACCGGCATCAGCGACGCACGCTCGAGGGTGCTGAGGAATTCCATGTCGTCGATCGCGGTGTCCGGGTCTGCGGCAACGGCGCGGGCCACCGACTGCACACGTGCGGCGATCGTTTCCGCGGTGGAAATGTCGAAGAGCGCCTCGGCAAACCTGAGCGACCCGGTGATCTCCGCGTTCTCGGAATCGCCTGCCAGCAGGGTGAACTCGAGGTCGAACTTAGCGACGGACGGTTCGAGCGCTTGCGCCTCGAGATGGGCGTCGTGGACGGTTACCTGCGGCGAGACCACATTCTGGTGGTACGACAGCATGACCTGAAACAGCGGGTGTCGCGTAGTTGACCGGTCGAGATCGAGGGCGTCGACCAGCACCTCGAATGGCAACTCGGGGTGCGCGAAGGCGGCAAGGTCGCGTTCACGGACGACCTCGAGCAGGGAGGTGAACGACGCTCGGTGATCGACCGGTGTGCGAAGCGGTAGCGAATTGACGAACATCCCGATCAGGGAATCCAGTTCGGGTCGGCCGCGGCCTGCCACCGGAGTACCGACCACCACGTCGTCGGTAGCACCGAGACGCGCCAAAACAACCGTCAAGATCGCGTGTACGACCATGAATTGCGTCGTGCCACTGCGCCTTGCCAAGGCGGCGAGCCGCTCCCCGGTCGCCGCGTCGATGACGATCGGCACCGATCCGACGGCGGTCGTGGTGACAGATCCGCGTGGGCGATCCACCGGTAGCAGTACCTCGTCCGGGGCACCAGCCATGGCAGCGGTCCAGAAGGTCAGCTCGCGGGCAACCAGAGACTCCTGGTCGTCGATCTGCCCGAGCGAGTCTTGCTGCCACACCGCGTAGTCGGCGTACTGCACGTCGAGCGGTGTGAAAACCGGGGCGTCTCCGACGACGCGTGCGGAGTACGCCGCGACGAAATCTGTCGCGAAGGGAGTCAGGGACCAGCCGTCGAAGGCGATGTGATGGATGACGACGACCAGTACGTGAGCGAAAGTGTCCTCGCGCACCAGCATGGCCCGAATCGGCAGATCCGAACCGAGATCGAACCCACGCGCCGCGAACTCCGTCGTCGCGGATTCGATACCTTCGGATCCGCAATAGCGCTCGACGGAGAACTGCACGTCGGAAATTGCTCGGATGACCTGGCTCGGGCCGTCTGCGCTGTCGACGTAGATCGTTCGAAGCACCTCATGGCGTGCAATGACGTCCGCAAGCGCCTCCTCGAGTGCATCGCCGTGGATGTCTCCGGTGATCCGGATCGCGAACGGAATGTTGTAGACCGCGGACTGCGGGTCGAAGCGATTGACGAACCACAGCCGCTGTTGCGCAGCGGAGAGCGGTAGTCGGTCCGGGCGAGCACCGGCGCTCAGGGCAGGTCGATCGTCTGATTCTTCGGCGCTCGCCGCCAGACGTGCAGCGAGCGCTTCGACGGTCGGTGCTTCGAAGATCGAGCGCACGTCCACAGCGAGTCCCGTCGCTGCGCTCAACCGCGCGGACACCTGCGTCGCGACGAGTGAGTTGCCACCGAGATCGAAGAAGCTGTCTCCGGCCCGGACCTCGGGTACGTCGAGCAGTGAAGCGAACACGTCGGCGACGGTGCGTTCGAGCCCGGCCTCGGGTTCACGACCCGTACCGAGGACTTCGCGCGGTATCGGCGTCGGCAATGCTCTCCGATCGAGTTTGCCGACCGGAGTCAACGGAATCGCGTCGATCGGGGTGATCGATGACGGAATCATGTACCGCGGCAGCGTGTCGGCGAGTGCCGCAAAGAGCGACTCGATATCAGCGTCGCCGCTGAGCAACACGTACGACGCCAGAGTGGTGCCTGCGGCGGATTCGACGGGAATCGTCGTGGCGAAGTGAACGAGAGGGGAATCCATCAGAGCAGCGTCGATCTCGCCGAGTTCGATGCGGAACCCGCGGATCTTGAGCTGATGATCGCTGCGGCCCACGTAGCGGAGGGTCAGGTCCTTGGTCCAACGGACCAGGTCACCGGTTCGGTACATCCGCGCACCGGACGTCGAGTACGGATGCGCGACAAAACGATCCGACGTCAGCGCGGGACGAAGGTGGTAACCACGTGCAAGCCCCGGCCCACCGATGTACAGCTCGCCGACGCCGCCGATCGGGACCGGTTGCAGCCGAGCGTCAAGCACCACGGCGTCGATTCCGCGGATGGGACCGCCGATGGTGATCGGATCGCCCGGTGAGAGTGGGTCACTGATGGCAACCATGACAGTGGTTTCGGTCGGACCGTATCCGTTGTGCAGTCTGCGCCCGTTGCCCCAGCTCGAGACCAATTCCGGGGTGCACACGTCGCCGCCGACGACTACGCATTCCAGTGCCGTCACGCCCGCCGGATCGACGGTCGCCAGAGCAGCCGGAGTGATGAAGGCATGAGTGACCTCGCGGCTTCGGAGGAACTCGCTCAACGCCTCCCCTCCGTAGATGTCGGGAGGGGCGATCACCATCGTCGCGCCGGTCGAACCGGCGAGCAGTAGCTCGAGTACGGCGCCGTCAAAGCTCGGTGACGCAAAATGCAGAGTTCGCGACCCGGCGGTGATCCGGTACCGATCCTGTTGTTCGCGAGCGAGATTGGCCAAACCTGCGTGAGTGACGACGGTGCCCTTCGGCACTCCGGTCGAGCCGGAGGTGTAGATGACGTACGCAGCCGACGCCGCGGTGATCGACGCTGTTCTGTCAGCGTCGATCACCGCGGCGTCGGAGTAGGCGGCATATTCTGCAACCGTGTCCGCGTCGCCGAGGTCGATCCAGACTGAGACGTTCCCGCCGGTTGCCGGACCGGCCGCAACCTCGGCGGACCGAATTCCGATCCGCACACCCGAATCCTCGAGCATGTGCGCAACTCGATCTGCGGGATAACGGGGATCGACCGGGACGAAAACGCCGCCGGCTTTTGTGACCGACCAGACTGCGAGCACGGAGTCGACCGATCGGGCGACGGCCAGTGCGACCGGTGTCTCGGGGCCGACGCCCAGGTCCATGAGGTATCGAGCGATCCGATTCGATCGACGCTCCAGCTCCCCGTACGAGAGTGAGCGCTCGGAGTCTTCGAGGGCGATCGCGTCGGGATACGTCCTCGCGGTAGCCCCGAGGATCTGCGCCAGCGTCGATTCGCCCACCGAAGCCACGCCGCGCCGCGGCAATATCGCGGCACTCTCCCGGGATCCGAGTACACGAAGGTCACCAACCGGTGCAGTCGGTTCCGACACTGCCGATTCCACGAGGGTCACGAAGTTTCGCGCCAAGGCTTCGACGGTCGCGTTGTCGAACAGGTCGGTGGAATAGGTGAACGTGGCATCGATTCCAGCTGCGGTCCCGGACTCGTGACGTTCGGTGACGGTGAGCTCGAGGTCGAACTTGGTCAGCCCCGTCTCGACTGCCCGCGCCGTCATCGACACCCCGGCCAGTTCGGCTGTGTGAGCGGTGGTTATCCGAGAGGTGATGGCAGCTTGAAAGACCGGATGGTGCGCAGGCGAGCGGTCGAGTTCGAGCGCGTCCACGACGACGTCGAAAGGCACGTCCGCATTGTCGAAGGCATCCACGTCGACGGCCCTGACCTGCGACAGGTGTGCGGCGAACGTCGCGTCCCGATCGACGACGGTCCGCAAGGCCAGAGTGTTGACGAACATGCCGACGAGCAGATCGAGAGATCTGTCCCCTCGTCCTGCCACCGGTGTTCCGATGACGATGTCGTCCGTGCCGCTGTACCTGGCCAGAAGCAGGGCGAAGCACGCGTGCAGGGCGATGAACGGCGTGGCGTCGTGATCGCCGGCAAGTACAACGAGCTTCTGATGAGTGGAAGCGCCAATTCTGATGTCGACTCCGGCCCCGCGCATGGTCGGGTCGAGTGGGCGCGGACGGTCCGTCGGCAGGTGGAGTTGCTCGGGCGCTCCCGCCAGCTGCTGCTTCCAGAACGCGATCTGTGAGTGGGCAAGCGAATCGGTGGATGCCACGTCGCCTAGGTGTTCTCGGTGCCAGAGCGTGTAGTCGGCGTACTGCACCGGAAGGGGTGCCCACTGCGGGCTGTTGCCGCCGACGCGGGCGGCGTAAGCGCCGGTGAGATCAGCAGCCAACGGCGCGAGCGACCAGCCGTCGGCCACCATGTGGTGCAGAACTACGACGAGAACTGCTTGCTCGTCATCGCCGTCCTTGTCATCGCCTTCCTCATCGTCGGCGACAGTGATCAGCAGGTATCGGACCGGGCGTTCGCGGACCAGATCGAAACCCGCCGAGGAGAATTCGAAGATCACTCTTTCGAGATTCTCGCGTTCCACTTCGATCGACTCGAGCCCCGCGATACCCTCGCCCAGGCCCAGAACCTTCTGCGTTGCGTTGTCCCCGATTTGAGGAAACACGGTGCGTAGTGATTCGTGACGTGTCACGACGTCCACGATCGCGGCGCTCAGTGCGTCGGGATCGACGTCGCCGCGCAACGACACCGCCAACGGAATGTTGTATGCACCTGATTCCGGTGCGACGCGGTTCAGGAACCACAGTCGCTGCTGCGCGGGAGCAAGAGGCAGTACCGCCGGCCGGGCCACGACCTGGATACCGTCGGCGTCCGGGGTCTGGGCGGCACGCTCGATCGTCGCCGCGATCCCGGACACCGTGGGATGGTCGAAGAGCGCACGCAGCGGCATACGAACTCCGGTGGCTTCGGTCAAGCGCGCCACAGCCGTCGTCGCTACCAGCGAGTTTCCGCCCAAATGAAAGAAATTATCGTCGAGCCCGAGCGGTCCACTACCCAGGATGTCAGCCAGAACCGCGGCTACCTTGCCCTCGGTCGTGGTCGTCGGGGGCCGGAAGACCTTGGTGGAGGCGAGGATCGGCGACGGCAGCGCACGCCGGTCGAGTTTTCCGTTGGTGGTCAACGGAATCGAATCGATGACCATGAAGGCATCGGGAACCATGTAGGTCGGGAGGGCTTCGGCGGCGTGCGCGCGAAGGGCTTCGGCGTCCACGGCGTCCGAAGCGGTCACATAGGTCACGAGAGCGCCGCCGGCCGGCGTCGGAGCCACGACGGTCACGGCGTCGTCGATTCCCGGCGCGCCGAGGATGACGGAGTCGATTTCGCCGAGTTCGATCCGGAATCCGCGGATCTTGACCTGCGCGTCGCCGCGTCCGAGGTACTCGAGTTGTCCAGGCGCAATCCATCGTGCGCGGTCACCGGACCGGTACAACCGTCGTCCGCCGGCATTGAACGGATCGGCAACGAACCGGCCCGCGGTGAGGTCTGGTCGGCCCAGATAGCCACGGGCGAGTTGACCGCCGGCGACATAGATCTCCCCCGCAATCCCCACCGGGACCGGGGAGAGATGCTCGTCGAGCAGGTACACACGAAGTCCGTCGATCGCGTCACCGATCCGGCTGCCGGTAACCGCACTCGCGCTCGCCCGGTCGATTTCGAGATGGGTGACATGCACCGTCGTCTCGGTGATGCCGTACATGTTGACGAGTGCGGGCCCGGATTCCGTGTGATTGTCGTGATTGTCGTAGCCCGCGTGATTGTCATACCAGCGCCCGAGGCGACGAAGATCCAAGGCTTCGCCACCGAAGATCACGTACCGGAGCCGGGTCGCCGAATCGGCCCGAAGGTCGGCTTCGATGTACTGGTAGAAGGCCGAGGGCGTCTGATTGAGCACGGTGACGCCTTCTGCGGCGACGAGCGCGCGGAAGGCATCGGGGTCGCGTGAGACTTCGTGATCGACCAGAACCAGCGTTCCACCGTGGAGCAGCGCGCCCCACATTTCCCACACCGAGAAGTCGAAGGCGAACGAGTGGAACATCGTCCACACGTCGTTGCCGTCGAATCCGAATTCGACCTGCGTGTTCTCGAACAATCGCACCACGGTGGCGTGAGTAACCGAGACGCCCTTGGGTCGGCCCGTCGACCCCGAGGTGTAGATCACGTATGCCAGATTGTCGACTCCGTGCCCGCGCGGGCACTCATCGGTTTCCAGACCCTCACCGGAGTACTCGTCGGAGTCGACCCCGACGACCACCACGTCAGAATTCGGGAAGGCGGAGTTCGGGAAAGTGGAATCGGAGATGACGCACACCGGTTGCGCATCCTCGACCACGTATGCCAAACGCTCGGCGGGGTGCGCACGATCGAGTGGGAGGTATCCGCCGCCGGCCTTCACTACCGCGACAGCGGCAACGATCATGTCCACGGATTTCGGCAGCATGATTCCGACCAACGACTCGGATTGCACGCCATGCTCGACGAGCTTGCGCGCCAACTGATTCGATCGTCGATCGAGTTCGCGGTACGACACGCGCTCGCTACCTGCGACAACGGCGATCGCTTCCGGGGTCGCCCGAATGCGATCGGAAAGGATGTCGGAGAGCGTTCGGACCGGGGTAATCGGGAGAACGGGCGGCACCAGCGCCTGGCGCGCGTCCGGGCGGAGCAGATCCACTGAGCCGAGCGCCGAGTGCGGAGCACCGACCATCGCGGTCAAGATTCGTAGATAACGGTCGGCGAGGTCCTCGGCTTGCTCCTTCGTGCCGAGCCAATCCAGAACACCGGAGATCGGCTGATCGAAATCGGCATGCTCACCAGTCGGAATCGCCAGGGAGACAAACAGTTCCGGCACGGTGGCCAGATCCGATCCGATAGGCGCACCGACCATGAGCCCCGGAAATCTCGGGTGAGCATCCAGCGGCTCCTCGAAGCAGACCATCGCCCGGAACAACGGGCCCGTCTCCACCCAGCGGCCGTCACCGAGTGCGGCGGTTACCGAAGACAGAAGAATGTCTGCGTGTTCGAAAGCTTCGATTGCGACGGTGTCCACCGCACCGACCAGGTCGTTGAGCGTCATGGTGTTCGACACCGTCGAGCGAAGCACCAACTGGTTGGCGAACATCGAGACGAAATCGTCCGGGTTCGAGGCGCCGTACCCGCGGACCGAGACGCCGATCGACACCTCGTCAGCCGAACCGACGCGGCGCAGCAGTCCGGCCATCGCAGACTGGAACAGCACGAACAGACTCGTGTTCATCGTCGTCGCCATCGTCTCGAGGCGGCGGCAGAGGTCTGCCTCGATCTCGAGGGGCGTGGACGTCCGACCGGATCCGGCGACGACCGGCAAACCCAGATCCTCGGCGGGGTTCGACAATGTCGAAGACCAGTACTCGACGTTGCGGGCGTGTTGAACTTCGGCGATCCACTTCCCCGCGGCGTCCGGGTCGATGTCCATCAATCGAGTTCCCGATTCCGCAGCGCAGAACAATTCGAGGAATTCGAGGAAACGTCGGTGGTGACGCGTGATGTCCTCGTTGGTGTAGAGGTCTGGGTTCGCGGCGAAGTCGATCTGGATCTCTTCGGCTGCGGAAGTCTGATAGACGTTGACCGAGAGGTCTTCGATCGGCCCGGTCGAGATCACGTTCAGTTCGCCGTGCGCGTCCCCGAGAGTGATTCCCGAGTGGAACAGCATGAGGTTGATCAACGGCCCGTGGAAGCCGCGTCCGTCGGCGATGCTGTGATCACCGGCGTTGAGGTCGCGTCGTAGGTCCTCGTGGCGGTACTTCTGATGACGCAGTGCGCCGGTGAGTTCGATCTTCACCTCGTGCAGCAAGTCTCCCACCGCGAAGTGCGGATCGACACTCGCACGTATCGGGACGACGTTCGACATCATTCCGCCGGACCTGCGAGCAGCTTTTGTCGTCCGCCCCGAGACCGGCAGGCTGAGGACCACGTCGCGGGTCCCGGTGGCCCGGGCGAGGTAAGCCGCCAGTGCACCGATCACCACTGACGACGTAGTCACGTCGTGAGCGACGGCAAGCCGTTCGAGGGAGCTTCGCAGTTCCGTAGGTACCGTCGCCGACCGTAGGCGTGACCACGCCTGCGACGGAGCAGTCGAGGACGCGAGCGAGGTTCCGCCCGGCTTGTCGGCCATCTTGGTGTTCCAGTAGTCGCGATCGCGTTCCCACCGGGAAGAGCCCAGATAGTCGGCCTCTGCCTTCACCAACGATTGGAGGGGGGCAGTTACCGCTGGGGGAACTGGCAGATCCCGCACCGCGGCGGTGTAGATCTCGGCTGTGCGGTTCATCATCGACATCGCGCCGAAACCGTCGAGCGCCACATGATGAATACGGCTGTACCAGTAGTAATGGTCGTCGCGAAGCACCAGGACTGCCAGCCTGACCAGGCGATCGGTGAACGGATCGATGGCAGCAGTGTGCTCTTTGCGCATCCATTCTCGCGCCGCCGATTCCGGATCGGATTCGGCGCGCAGGTCGACCACGTCGAGGGAGTCGTCCATGTCGAGATCGAGCCACTGACGCGCAACCCCGTCCACCTCGACCAGGCGCAGGTATCCGGAGCCGATCTCACGGCCGGTCTGTTTACTGGCAGCGGTCAGCAGCTCGATGTCGAGCGGGCCGTCCACGTCGACGTACTGAGCGATGCTGACGGGAATCTCGGGTCGAAGCTGTTGTGCGACAAGCAGGGAAAGTTGCGCGGCAGAAAGAGGGAAGGTGAGTTCGTCGTCCGGACGAGCTGCGGAAACGATTCCTCGGTCGGGACTGCCATCCACACGAATCTCCCTCTTACAACTTGATCATGATGCAAACAGGTATATGCGTCCGCTGGACGCTTCGAACTGATCGGGGCACTTCGAAATGAGACGAATACATTGGAAAGCTCGGGTGGAAACTGGCAAATCGCCCGCCGGAGATCACATCGTGACAATCAGCTGCGATGTTACCGATCAGTCAGCTTCCAGCAAATATTCATCAAACAACCATTTGGGACTATTGTCCTGAATATCATGGCTAAAACGGCCCTATATAACAAACCGAAGCGCCGGTACCCGACGAACGGGCACCGACGCTCCGGTGAAATGTATTCAGTTGATCGTGCAGCGAGGCTGCTTGTCAGACCGTGAAGCCGAGTGCGCGCAGTTGCTCGCGTCCGTCTTCGGTGATCTTGTCCGGTCCCCACGGCGGCAACCACACCCAGTTGATCTTCATGTCGGTACACAGATCGCTACGCACAAGTGCGCCGCGCGCCTGGTCCTCGATCACGTCGGTCAACGGGCACGCCGCCGACGTCAAAGTCATGTCGATCGTGACGACACCGTCGTCTTCGAAGAGTCCGTAGACCAAGCCGAGATCGACGACGTTGATTCCCAGTTCGGGGTCGACGACGTCGCGCATCGCTTCTTCGAGTTCGTCGAGTCGCTCAGGCGACGGGACAGTGCCACTGCCCTGTGCGCCACCGAATTCCGCAGTGGAATCGGGATTCGGATTCACCGGAGCGCCGACCTCGGCGTCCTGCACTGGTTGTGTCTCGGTCATGATCCCTGTCCTTCAGTCGTGTCGACCAATTCACTGCTGCTGTCCGCCGTCGTCACAGCACTGCCGTCGACAATCTGGACTACAGCATCCTTGAATGCCATCCATCCGAGCAAGGCGCACTTCACGCGTGCCGGATACTTCGAGACACCGACGAACGCGATGCCGTCGCCGAGAACGTCCTCGTCCCCTTCGACGGTGCCCCGACTGCTCACCATCTCGTTGAACGCCGTCACCGTCTTCAGTGCGTCGGTGACCTGCATCCCGATGACGAGGTCGTTCAGCACCGACGTCGACGCCTGGCTGATCGAACAACCCTGCCCGTCGTACGAGACGTCGGAGACCGTTCCGTCCTCGGATATCTGGACGCGCAACGTCACCTCGTCGCCACACGTCGGGTTGACGTGGTGCACCTCGGCGCCGAACGGCTCACGGAGTCCGCGGCCGTGCGGATGTTTGTAGTGATCGAGGATCACTTCCTGATACATCTGCTCCATGCGCATGATTCAGTTCAACTCCCCTGCGACACCGAAAAATTCCTGCGCACGCTTGATCGCTGCAACCAGAACATCGATTTCCGCGGTGGTGTTGTAGAGCGCAAACGACGCACGGGCCGTCGCAGCGACACCGAACTTACGATGCAGCGGCCACGCGCAATGGTGTCCGACGCGGATCGCGACGCCCTCGTCGTCGAGGATCTGTCCGAGGTCGTGGGCGTGAATACCGTCCACGACAAAGGAAATCGCTCCGCCGCGGTTCTCGGACGTCTGCGGTCCGATGATGCGCAGACCTTCGATCGCCGACAACTTTTCGAGAGCAGCCTCCACCAACACGTGCTCGTGCGCGGCGACGGCGTCCATCCCGAAGGTGTTCAGGTAATCCACGGCAGCGCCCAGTCCGACCACCTGTGAGGTCATCGGTACGCCGGCTTCGAAACGCTGAGGCGGCGGCGCGTAGGTGCTGACCTCCATGGTGACCGTCTCGATCATCGATCCGCCGGTGATGAACGGAGGCATCGCTGCCAGCAGTTCACGACGGCCGTAGAGAACTCCGACCCCCGAAGGGCCGAGCATCTTGTGACCCGAGAACGCCGCGTAGTCCACTCCCAGTTCGTGGAAGTCGACGGCCATGTGAGGCACCGACTGGCACGCGTCGAGCACGACGAGTGCACCGACGGCGCGTGCTCGTCGCACCAATTCCTCGACGGGCGCGATCGCGCCGGTCACGTTGGACTGGTGGGTGAACGAAACGACCTTCACCGCGTCTGTCAGCTCCAGCGAATCGAGATCGATCCGGCCGTCGTCGGTGACGCCGTACCACTTGAGCGTCGCACCGGTTCGGCGCGCAAGTTCCTGCCAGGGAACGAGGTTGGCGTGGTGTTCGAGTTCGGTGATGACGATTTCGTCGCCAGGACCGACATGGCGGTCGAAGCGATCGTCACCGAGAACGTAGGTCACCAGATTGAGAGCCTCGGTGGCGTTCTTGGTGAACACCAACTCGTCCGAATCCGCGCCCACGAAAGAAGCGATGGTGGCGCGAGCATTCTCGTACGCGTCCGTCGCCTCTTCTGCGAGCTGATGAGCACCCCGGTGTACTGCCGCGTTACAGGTGGTCAGGAAGTCCCGTTCGGCATCGAGAACCTGGACCGGACGCTGCGAGGTAGCGCCGGAATCCAAGTACACCAAAGGTTTTCCGTCGCGCACGGTTCGCGCCAGGATCGGGAAGTCGGCCCGAACCGCTGTGACGTCGAGCTCGCGCACCGAGGTGGTCATCGTGATTACGCTCCCTGGGTAGCTGCGGTGTCCGCGGTGAAACGAACGTAGCCGTTGGTCTCGAGCTCGTCGGCCAACTCCGGTCCACCGGACTCGACGATGCGGCCACCGACGAACACGTGAACGAAGTCGGGGTTGATGTAGCGCAGAATGCGCGTGTAGTGCGTGATCAGCAGAACGCCGCCGTTCTCGCGCTCCTTGTAGCGGTTGACGCCTTCGGAGACGGTGCGCAGAGCGTCGACGTCGAGGCCGGAGTCGGTCTCGTCGAGGATCGCGATCTTCGGCTTGAGCATGCCCAACTGCAGGATCTCGTGGCGCTTCTTCTCGCCACCGGAGAAGCCTTCGTTGACCGAGCGCTCGATGAACGAGGGATCGATCTCGAGCTCGCTGAGGGCTTCCTTGACTTCCTTGACCCAGTGGCGAAGCTTGGGAGCCTCGCCTCGCACGGCCGTGGCGGCGGTGCGCAGGAAGTTGGACATGGAAACGCCGGGAACCTCGACGGGGTACTGCATTGCCAGGAAGAGCCCGGCACGTGCACGCTCGTCGACGCTCATTGCGAGGACGTCTTCACCGTTGAGGGTGATGGAGCCGGACGTGACCTGGTACTTGGGGTGACCGGCGATGGCGTACGACAGAGTCGACTTGCCGGAGCCGTTGGGGCCCATGATCGCGTGGGTCTCGCCGGAGCGGACCGTCAGGTCGACGCCCTTGAGGATCTGGATGGGCTCGGCGTTGGCATCGGAGTTGGCGACCTCGACGTGCAGGTCACGAACCTCGAGGACCGAGGTGGTGGTGTTGTCACTGGTAGACATGAAATTCCTTCAAGATGAGGCGGGCGAGCGTAGCGACGGGGTGGTGTCGCAGGCGGGGCGGTCAGGAGCCGACGGCTGCGAGTTCGGCTTCGACTGCGGCTTCGAGGCGATCGCGCACCTCGGGAACAGCGATCTTGTTGATGATTTCGTGGAAGAACCCACGTACGACCAGACGACGAGCCTGATCCTCCGGGATACCACGAGCACGCAGGTAGAACAGCTGCTCGTCGTCGAAACGTCCCGTTGCACTTGCGTGGCCGGCTCCGACGATCTCACCGGTCTCGATTTCGAGGTTCGGAACCGAGTCGGCGCGGGCGCCGTCGGTCAGCACCAGGTTGCGGTTGAGCTCGAACGTGTCGGTGCCCTCCGCTGCGGCGCGGATGAGAACGTCGCCGATCCACACGGTGTGCGCGTCGGGCTTGCCGGATCCGGGATCGCCCTGAAGCGCACCCTTGTAGACCACGTTGGACTTGCAGTTGGGCTGCGAATGATCGACCAGCAGACGCTGTTCCAGATGCTGGCCGGCGTCGGCGAAGTACAGGCCGAGCAGTTCGGCGTCGCCGCCCGGTCCGTCGTACTTGACGGTGGCGGACAGGCGAACCAGGTCGCCGCCCAGGCTGATCGAGGTGTATCGAAGCACTGCGTCGCGGTTCAGGCGAGCGTGGTGTGACGTCACGTGAACTGCGTCGTCCGCCCAGTCCTGGATGGCCACCACGGTCAGCTGCGAACTGTCACCGAGAACGAATTCGATGTTCTCCGCGAAGGTTCCGCTGCCGCGCTGGTCGATCACGAACGTCGCCTTGGCGAACTGTGCCAGGTGAATCTGGGTGTGTCCGTAGGCGACGTTGTCGACTCCGGGGCCGGTCATGGTGACCACGACTGGCTTCTCGACCTCGACCTCGGCGCCCACCGAGATGACCGTTGCAGTCTCGAAGCTCGAATACGCCTGCGCTGCAATGCGATCAGCGGGAACGCCGGCTTTGCCCAGACGCGCGTCGTCACGGCCGACGGTCTCGACGGTGATGTCGCTTCCCCCGTCGACCTCGACGGTGACCTGTCCGTTGGCGACGGCGCTGCCGTCATGCAGTCCCCGGAGACGACGCAGCGGGGTGAACCGCCAGATCTCGTCACGTCCGCCGGGAACCTCGAATGCATTGACGTCGAACGAGGAGAACTGCTCGCCCTTGTTCGTGATAGGTGAGCCTGTGGCTGCACCCTTTACAGGAGCGGTCGGGTTCTCCCCGGCAACAGCTCCGATGACTCCGGTCTCTGGCGTGGTCACTAACCCACAGCCCCTTCCATCTGAAGTTCGATAAGGCGGTTGAGCTCGAGCGCGTACTCCATCGGGAGTTCCTTCGCGATGGGCTCGACGAATCCACGCACGATGGTGGCCATCGCCTCGTCCTCGGTCAGTCCGCGGCTCATCAGGTAGAAGAGCTGATCGTCACTGACCTTGGAGACGGTGGCCTCGTGACCCATGGTGACGTCGTCCTCGCGGATGTCGACGTACGGGTAGGTGTCGCTTCGGCTGATCTGGTCGACCAGCAGAGCGTCACACTTGACGGTCGACTTGGAGCCGTGGGCACCCTTGTTGACCTGCACCAGACCGCGGTACGACGCACGTCCGCCACCACGGGCGACAGACTTGCTGATGATGGTCGAGGACGTGTGCGGCGCGAGGTGGAGCATCTTGGCGCCGGTGTCCTGGTGCTGGCCCTCGCCGGAGAACGCAACGGAGAGAACCTCACCGCGGGCGTACTCGCCCATCAGCCACACGGCCGGGTACTTCATGGTGACCTTGGAGCCGATGTTGCCGTCGACCCACTCCATGGATCCGCCTGCCTCGACCTTGGTGCGCTTGGTCACCAGGTTGTAGACGTTGTTGGACCAGTTCTGGATGGTCGTGTAGCGGCAGTGGCCGCCCTTCTTCACGATGATCTCGACGACGGCCGAGTGCAGTGAATCGGACTTGTAGATCGGCGCGGTGCAACCCTCGACGTAGTGCACGGAGGCATCTTCGTCGACGATGATCAGGGTGCGCTCGAACTGACCCATGTTCTCGGTGTTGATGCGGAAGTACGCCTGCAACGGGATGTCCACGTGGACTCCCGGCGGAACGTAGATGAACGAGCCACCGGACCACACGGCGGTGTTCAGCGCGGAGAACTTGTTGTCGCCGGCCGGGATGACCGATCCGAAGTACTCCTTGAACAGCTCCGGGTGCTGCTTGAGACCGGTGTCCGTGTCGAGGAAGATGACGCCCTGCTCCTCGAGGTCCTCACGGATCGAGTGGTAGACGACCTCGGACTCGTACTGAGCTGCGACGCCGGCAACGAGGCGCTGCTTCTCCGCCTCGGGGATGCCGAGCTTGTCGTACGTGTTCTTGATGTCCTCGGGCAGGTCTTCCCACGACTCGGCCTGCTTCTCGCTGGACCGGACGAAGTACTTGATGTTGTCGAAGTGAATACCTTCGAGGTCGCTGCCCCAGTTCGGCATCGGCTTCTTGTCGAAGGTGCGCAGCGCCTTGAGGCGGATGTCGAGCATCCACTCGGGCTCGCTCTTCTTGGCGGAGATGTCCCGCACGACAGCCTCGGACAACCCGCGCTGCGCGCTGGCTCCGGCTTCGTCGGAATCGGACCAGCCGTAGCCGTAATGACCGAGGGACGCGATGGTCTCTTCCTGCGTGAGCGGCTCGGTGCCTGCTGCCGCAGTGGTAGTCGCCTGGTCTGATGTGACGGTCATGCGAGCTCCTTCCGGAGTCTTGTTTCTTGACGGCTGCTCGGGTTCAGCGAGGGCTGGTCGCTGTGGTCGAGCAGTTCTGACTTTGAAGAACTAGCTGAAAAATCTCTATTCGAACGCTGCACGGTGGCAACGCTCGGTAGAACACTGTGGTCCGGTCATCTACTCCCGGTGGACACGAGGGGCACGTGCGTCGTGCAGGCGCAGTCACCGTTGGCGATGGTCGCCAGACGCTGGACATGAGTCCCGAGCAATTGCCGGAATGCTTGCTGCTCTGCCTCGCACAGTTCCGGAAACTCTTCTGCCACATGGGAAACCGGGCAATGGTGTTGGCAGATCTGCACGCCGTTGCCGACCGGCCGGGTCGACGCTGCGAACCCCACCGCGTTGAAGGCTTCGGCGATTGCGTCCGCTGTCGCCTCGACGTTGTCGACATCTGTCGGATCAGCCGGTTCGACGTCTCCGACGATCGCCTGGACCCGACGCTTGGCGAACTCCTCGATTGCCGCGTCTCCGCCGATTTCACGGAGTTGCCGCATCGCGGCTCCCGCCAGATCGTCGTAGGTGTGGCCGAGGCGGCCGCGACCGGTCGCGGTGATCTGGAACTGCTTGGCGGGACGACCTCGTCCGCGCTGACGCAGCGACGACGCCGAAGCGGTACGGGCTTCGCCCGACTCGATCAACGCATCCAAGTGACGTCGGACACCTGCGGCACTCAAACCGAGGCGTGTGCCGATTTCGGAGGCGGTAATGGGGCCTTCTTCGAGTAGCAGCTTGACCACTGCCGCCCGCGTCTGACCTTCGACGCTCACCGTAACCGGATTTGCGGCAGCACTCGGCGAGGCCGCTACAGTGGGCTGACCTGCAACTTCCTTGCTTCGTGGGTCTGACGCATTTCTTTTCACAACACAAGTGTGACGGAATTCTTTTCGCAGGTCTACTAAGGGCAACCTGCATTACATTCGGGAATATCCGGACAACGTACGTTGTTTGTGCTTGTCTGTCCGGCTGGATGGAGCCGCTACGCTGCCTGGTGTGCCGCAGACCCCCGAGAAGACGACGACCGCGCGATCGGCGCGCGCGATCCTGCTGGAAAAACCCAAGGCACTCGCGCTTTCCACAATCGGCGTTCGACCTTTCGGATCCGCTCCCCGGCAGAGTATGGCCGCGGTGCTGCACGGCGACGAGGACGAGCGCCCGGGCCTGAACGCGAAGGAAACCGCACAACTGCGAGGGATCCGCCGATTCGGCGCGACCGGCGCGGTCTTGATGGCAGTCGGAGCGCTCGGCGCCGGCGCACAACCCGTCCTGCAGAATCCGACCGCAGGACTTCGAGTCCTCAGCCTCCCCGGACGTATGCCGACGGTCTCACTCACCATGACGATGACCGGAACCGTGCTCGTCGTTCTCGCCTGGCTGATGATGGGCCGATTTGCAGTCGGGGACATACGCAGCCGTTCCGGCGCACCGCGGCGCATGACCCGTTCCCAGTTGGACCGCACACTCCTGCTGTGGATCCTGCCGCTCTCGGTCGCACCGCCGATGTTCAGCCGCGACGTCTACTCGTATCTGGCTCAAAGCGAAATCGCGGCCCGTGGACTCGATCCGTACGCCATCGGTCCCAAGGCGGCACTGGGTGTCGACCACGTTCTCACCCGCACGGTTCCGACGATCTGGCGCGACACCCCAGCTCCGTACGGACCGTTCTTCCTGTGGCTGGGACGCGGGATCAGCTCACTGACCGGCGACAACATCGTGGCCGGAATCTTCTTGCACCGCTTGCTCGCATTGGCCGGCGTCGCGCTCATCGTGTGGGCGATACCTCGACTGGCCAAGCGATGCGGTGTCTCTGCCGTCAGTTCGCTCTGGCTCGGTGCCGCGAACCCGCTGTTGCTCTTCCACTTGGTGGCCGGCATCCACAATGAAGCGCTCATGCTCGGGTTGATGCTCGCCGGAATCGAGATCGCCCTCCGCGCAGTCGAAGGGTCCGGGCCCATCCGTGGGCGAGCGCTGTTCTATCTCGTTGCGGGATCAGGTTTGATCGCGTTGTCGTCGACCGTCAAGATTCCGTCCTTGCTTGCACTGGGATTCGTCGGCATGGCCTTGGCTCGGCGTTGGGGTGGAACCTGGAAAGCCCTGGCGGGAGCCGCGATTCTCCTGGGCATCGTTGCCGCTGTCGTCACGTTTGTCATCAGCGTGGCCAGTGGGCTCGGTATGGGTTGGATCAACACCCTCGACACCGCCACCGCAGTCCGGAGTTGGATGTCCATCCCGACGCTCCTGGGCGTCGGCACGGGATTGGCCGGTGTACTGCTCGGACTCGGCGATCACACGACGGCGATCCTCACGATCACGCGGCCCATCGCGACTCTCGTCGCCATGCTCGTCACCGCACGGATGATGATCTCGGTGTACATGGGCCGCATACACCCGGTCGGTGGACTCGGCATCGCACTCGGAGCGATCGTTCTCCTGTTCCCCGTCGTTCAGCCGTGGTACCTGCTGTGGGCGATCCTTCCGTTGGCCGCGTGGGCCACCGCACCGATTTTCCGCATCCCTGCCGTCGTCTTCACCTCGATCGTCAGCGTCATGTTGATGTCCAACGGCGCCGAATACCTTCCGTTCATGATCGTGCAGGCCGTCATCGCGACCATCCTCACCGCCGGAACGCTCATCGTCTTCACCCGCAATTCACTCCCCTGGCGTAGCGACAAGCCAGTAGCGGAGATCACGAAAGGCGGACCGGTAGACGAAGACAACTCGGCGGGGGCTTACGCTGATTCCCCGTGACCTCGAGAGCCTCCAGATCGTCGACGCCGGCGGTACAGATCCAGGGTGTCGTCAAGTCCTTCGACGGTGTTCGAGCCGTCGACGGTATCGATCTCACTGTCGAGACGGCCCAGGTCGTTGCCCTGCTCGGCCCCAACGGAGCCGGTAAGACAACCACCGTCGAGATGTGCGAAGGGTTTGTCACCCCCGATGCCGGCACGGTTCGAGTGCTCGGTCTCGATCCCATCGCCGACTCCGGTGAAGTCCGCTCGCGAATCGGTGTCATGCTGCAGGGCGGCGGCGCGTACCCCGGGTCCAAGGCCGGAGAAATGCTCGACCTCGTGGCCGCATACTCGGCCGACCCGCTCGATCCCGCCTGGCTCCTTTCCAAACTGGGCCTCACCGATGCGCGCAAGACCCCGTACCGCCGTCTCTCCGGAGGCCAGCAGCAACGACTGTCCCTGGCGTGCGCGCTGGTCGGCCGCCCCGAATTGGTATTTCTGGACGAACCCACCGCTGGGCTCGACGCTCAGGCGCGCCTGCTGGTGTGGGAACTCATCGACGCTCTGCGACGCGACGGCGTGAGCGTCCTGCTCACCACACACCTCATGGACGAGGCCGAAGCACTCGCCGACGAACTGGTCATCATCGACCACGGCAAGATGGTCGCGTCGGGAACGCCGGCCGAGGTCACCAGCAAGGGCGCCGAAGGACAACTCCGTCTGACGACGGTTCCCGGTTTGAGCCTCGATTCGCTGGCCGGTTCACTCGCCGGGTTCCGCATCGAGGAATCCAACCCAGGCACCTACGTCGTCGAAGGTGCAATCGATCCGGCAACCGTGGCAACAGTTGCGACGTGGTGTGCCGATCAGGACGTGCTGATCAACGACATTCGCGTCGATCAACGGAGTCTGGAAGACGTCTTCCTCGAATTGACGGGCCGGGAACTGAGGGGATGACGGAGATCAAGGTCATGAACGAAACAGCGTCGAACGGCCAGAGCAGTCCCATCAGCGTTGCCAGAGACCGACGGCTCGCCGAGAACCGCTTCGAGCCAGGCACCTTCTCGCCGGATCCCCGCCCCAATTCGGCGGCCAAGATGCTGGCGGCGCAGACCAAACTGGAGCTAACACTTCTGCTCCGCAACGGTGAGCAATTGCTGCTCACCATGTTCATCCCGATCACCCTGCTCATCGGACTGTGTCTGCTTCCGATCGGCGATTTGGGCGATTCTCGGGTGGATACCGTGCTCCCTGGTGTCATGATGGTTGCCGTGATGTCGACGGCGTTCACCGGACAGGCCATCGCCGTCGGATTCGATCGCCGATACGGCGCGCTCAAACGACTCGGTGCAACGCCTCTACCGCGGTGGGGAATCATCGCAGGCAAGAGCGCTGCCGTCATCATCGTCGTGGCGCTGCAGTCGCTGTTGCTCGGCGCTATCGGTTTGGCGTTGGGGTGGCGTCCGTCGTTCGTCGAACTTGTACTCGGCGCAGTGGTCATTGCCATCGGTACTGTCACATTTGCCGCGCTTGGCCTCCTGCTCGGCGGTACTTTGCGAGCAGAAATCGTTCTCGCGCTCGCCAACATCCTGTGGTTCATCATGGTGGGCATCGGCAGTGTGGTCTTCGCCAGCGGTGAACTCCCGACCGCTGTTCACACGCTGGTGCGCATTGTTCCGTCCGGCGCACTGGCACACGCACTCGAAGCGGCCCTCGACACCTCGATGGACTGGTTCTCGATTCTCGTACTTCTCGTCTGGGCCGCAGTGGCCGGAGTCTGCGCAGCAAGGTGGTTCAAGTTCACGTGAGTACACGACGGACAGCTCAGATCGTCGGCTGTGTGGCCGCAACAGTGATGTTGTGTGCCGGACCCGCAACGGCGACCCCTTCGGTGTCCGGTCCACTCGCACCTGCAAATCCGCACCTCGGTCCCGTCGGTACTTCCACCATGCACGGTGACGCGGGCTCGTCCGACGTCACGCCGCTGCCTGGTCCAGGAACCGGCCCACACGAGGTGACAGCTTTCCCGATGATGGCCGCCTGCCCGACGGTCCTCCAGGGTTCCGACGGCATGATCGTCTCGCTCTGCACGACGATGATCGGCCAGATCCCGACCATCCATTTGATCGATCCGAAGGCCGACGCCACACCCTTGGGACGGTCGGTCGCGCAACTGCCGCTCGCGAAGGGCAGCCTGCTCGGCGGCGTCTACGCCTACCTCGACAACGAGAACCGTCTCGTAGCCGTCGACGGAAACCGTCAACTGGTCCGCATTTCCCATGCGCAGAATCCAGACGGCAGTTGGCGGCTGGAACTCGCGGATGTCATCGATCTCAGTGGTGCGGTTGCCGCCGACGACAACGTCACCGGCCTCGCCCCGGATTGGGACGGCAATGTCTGGTTCGCCACCGGGCACGGCACCGTCGGGTATGTCGGCACGGATCGAATCGCGCACAGCATTGCGCTCCCTGAGGGTGAACAGGTGCAGAACAGCATCTCCACCTCCCCGACTGGCACTGCCGTCGCAACGACCCACGCGCTTTACCAACTGAAGCGAAGTGGCGACGAAGTCGTCATCGACTGGCGTCAGCCGTACGACCGCGGGCCGGCCCGCAATCCGGGTCAGCTCAGCTGGGGAACCGGATCGACTCCGACATACTTCGGCCCGTCGACGGGCAGCGATTTCTTGACCATCGTCGACAACGCCCACCCGACGGTGAGCTTGCATGTCTATCGCGCTGACACGGGCGCCGAGGTGTGCACGCAGCCGGTGTTGTCCGCGGCCAGCAAGGACGGCTCACCGAGTGGCAGCGAGAACTCCCCCGTCGGCATCGGTCATTCGGTCTACGTGGCCGGCACTTACGGATACCCGTACCCCACGACTCCTGAAGGTGCCGGTCCAGCGGTCCCCGCCACGGCACCCTTCAACGGCGGAATGACCCGGGTCGACATCGATCCGGTCGGCTGCCATGTCGTGTGGGACAACACGATTCGCAGCTCCGCGGTACCGCACCTCTCGACGGCGGACGGCTCGATCTACACCGTCACGCGGGACGGTAATCCGAGCACCTCTCCGCTCGACGGGTACTCGTTCGCGGTGATCGACTCGAAGGACGGGTCACAGATCGGTTCGACTCCGCTGCCGTCGACGATCCTCAACGACACCCTGCAGATGTCGGCACTCATCACCGAGTCGGGCGAGTACTTCCAGGGAACGATCTCGGGAATCGTGCGCGTTCGCGCGAACTGACGCGAGCTGGCCCCCACGGCTGCGCAGTTCGCTTCGCGCCTGCTTCAACGCCTGCCCCCAACGACACTGTGTAGTTGATGGGGAACTACGATCGTTGGCGTGGTGAATCGTGTGTATGCCGGATTTTTACGCTTGGTGGATCGACTACCTCTCCCCTCGCTGAAAACGCAGAAAATCATCGCGTTCATCGTGATCCTGACGCAGGGCGGCATCGCTGTCACCGGCGCGGTGGTGCGCGTGACGGACTCGGGACTCGGTTGCCCGACGTGGCCGCAGTGCTTCCCCGGTAGCTTCGTCCCGGTCGGCCACGGACAGGTCGCGGTGATTCACCAAGCCGTCGAGTTCGGCAACCGCCTACTCACGTTCCTGGTCGTCATCGTCGCTGCCGCAATCGTGCTCGCGGTGACTCGCGCTCGCCGCCGCAAAGAGGTGCTTGTCTACGCCTGGATGATGCCGCTCGGCACTGTCGTTCAGGCAGTGATCGGCGGTATCACCGTCCTCACAGGTCTCCTGTGGTGGACGGTCGCCATTCACTTGGTTGCGTCGATGCTGATGGTCTGGGTTGCCACGGTGATGTACGCGAAGATCGCGGAACCCGACGAGGCAACAACTCTGGTCGTGATGCCGAAGCCGCTGCGCTGGCTTACCGCGCTGTCAGGTGTCGCGCTCGCCGGCGTATTGGTCGCCGGAACTCTCGTGACGGGTGCGGGTCCCCACGCGGGCGACAAGGGCCTGGACCGCACGGTTCCGCGCCTGGAGGTCGAGATCGTGACGCTTGTTCATCTGCACTCACAGCTGCTGGTCGGATATCTCGCGCTGGTCGTGGGTCTGACATTCGGTCTATATGCGGTCGGGACATCTGCGGCCGTGAAGATCCGTCTGAAAGTCCTGCTCGGACTGATCCTCGCCCAAGCGCTCATCGGGGTCGTGCAGTACTTCACCGATGTGCCGGAAGTTCTGGTGATCATGCACGTCGCCGGTGCGGGACTGTGCACGGCTGCGACCGCAGCAGTTTGGGCTGCGGGTAAGACCCGCCAGTACACGCCGACCGATTCGCCGATACCGGCCCTCTGACGCTTCAAGACACGTGTGGGGCGTAGGAACACCAAGAAGTGTTCCTACGCCCCACACGTCATTTCAGGCTTCGTTGCGTGCTTTCGGGAACCGAGTCTGGTTGGCGACCCAACCGGCCATCTTCTTGAAGTGGCCTTCCTGGGGGGTGACGATGCTCGTCAGCTCACGCTCCCACTCGGCAACGGTGACGGTGTCGAAGGACGCAACGACGGCATTGGCCGTGGCGAGGTCCTCGACGACCTGATCACCGAGGATGCCGTCGGCACCCACGAGAGTGATGCGAACGCCGGCCAGGCCGACCGGCTGAATGACGGCGCTGGCGGTGCCGCCGTGCTCGGCGACGAACTTGGTGATGGCGTTCACCGTGGACTTCGGCAGTTCCGGCGCGGACGGGGTGGCGTCCGACTTCTCGGTATCGGTGCTCATGACTCGACAATACTGGTCGGTAGCCCGGAAGCGACACCAGGCATGGACTGAGCGTCGGCCGTCCCGGGTGTAGAACAGAAACCATGCGAGCCATCTACGTGACCGAGACCGGCGGACCAGAGGTTCTGACTCTGACCGAACAACCCGAAGCGACACCCGGCCCAGGCGATCTACTCGTCAGAACCGAAGCGATCGGCATCAATTTCATCGACACGTATTTCCGAATGGGCCAGTACAAGCGCCTGCTCCCCTATATTCCCGGCGACGAAGGCAGCGGCGTCGTCGAAGCTGTCGGTTCCGACGTCACCGAATTCGCCGTTGGTGACCGTGTCGCGTGGGCGGCCGCCACGGGCAGCTACGCCGAGAAGGTGGCTGTTCCCGCCGCAGTCGCGGTGAAGGTGCCCGATGGTGTCCCGGCATCGGCCGCAGCGTCGGCGCTCCTGCAGGGGATGACGGCGCACTACCTCGCGAAGTCGACGTATCCGATCCAGAGCGGCGACACCGTGCTCGTGCACGCAGGCGCGGGCGGCGTCGGGTTGATCCTGACGCAGATGGCCGTCAGCCTCGGGGCGAAGGTCATCACGACTGTGTCGTCGGATGCGAAGGAAGAACTCTCGCGCGGCGCCGGTGCCTCGGAGGTCCTGCGGTACGACGAGGACATAGCAGCGCGAGTCCGGGAGTTGACCGGCGGCGAAGGAGTAGCGGCGGCATACGACGGCGTCGGCGCGACAACTTTTGATTCGAGCCTGGCTTCCGTCCGTATTCGCGGCACTGTCGCATTGTTCGGTGCGGCCAGTGGCCCGGTTCCGCCCGTCGATCCGCAGCGGCTCAATTCATCGGGTTCGCTGTTCCTGACGCGTCCGACGCTCGCGCATCACATTCGCACTCGTGAGGAACTGACCTGGCGGGCGGGCGATGTCTTCGACGCCATTGCGGCCGGGAAGCTCGATATTCGCGTCGGCGCCGAGTATCCCCTCGCCGATGCGGCAACAGCCCATCGGGATCTGGAAGGTAGAGCAACGACCGGGTCGATCGTTCTGATCCCCTAGCAAAGTGCTGTGCGCCTTTATTAACCGCCCGCGGTTAATAAAGGCGCACAGCAGAATCAGCTGAGCATGTCGCTGATCGTCTGGAGTCCGAGAACCGAGTCGACAGCGAGGCCGACGAAAACGATCGCAAGATAGTTGTTCGACTGCAGGAACAGGCGCAGCGGCTTGACCTGAGCACCGCCGCGAACGCTGCGGTACAGCTGATGAGCCATGAGCAGGAACCACGCACCGGCGACGATGGTGATTGCGGCGTAGATGACGCCCGACGCAGGGACGAGGACAAGCGTCGTGACGACCATCGCCCAGCTGTAGAACAGGATCTGCTTGGTGACGTGCTCCTCGGTGGCGATCACCGGAAGCATGGGAACACCTGCCGCCTTGTAGTCCTCTTTGTATCGCATCGCGAGCGCCCAGGTGTGCGGCGGCGTCCAGAAGAAGATGATCAGGAACAGCACGACGGGCTGCCAGCTCAGCGACCCGGTGACAGCGGCCCAGCCTACGAGGACGGGCATACATCCGGCTGCGCCACCCCAGATCACGTTCTGCCAGGTACGACGCTTGAGAACCATCGTGTAGATGAGGACGTAGAACGCGATCGTGATCACGACGAGGATGCCGGCCAGGAGGTTGGCTCGCCACCACAGCCACAGGAACGACGCGAGTCCGAGAAGAAGTCCGAAGACGAGTGCGTTACGGGTCGGCACCGCCTCGCGGGCCAACGGACGCTTCGCGGTGCGCTTCATGACCTTGTCGATGTCGGCGTCGACGACGCAGTTGAGCGAGTTCGCACTCGCTGCGCCCATCCAGCCACCGAAGAGGGTGCTGAGGATCAGAACGATGTCGACCGTTCCGCGATCGGCCAGCAGCATTGCCGGAATGGTTGCCACCAACAGCAATTCGATAACTCGCGGCTTCGTGAGCGCGATATAAGCCAGAACCTTGCCCGTTGCGCGACCCCACACCGTATCGGTATTGGTCGCCCGCGGGGCGGCACCTGGGCTGCCGAAGCCATGTCCGCTCGGCTGTTGCCCTGTCCGCACGTTCTCTCCTTGCACCACGCGTTACCGCACTAACTGTTCACGACACACTGCTGACACTGTCCTCTACTACGAACGATGGTAGACCGCAGCCATTGAGGAACCGAATCGACCCGGACAGCCAGGACCATTAGGCTGGGTTACGCAGTGGAGGGACACCCCACCCTCGCAATCCACGTACACCATGTCAGGAGACATCTGCCAGTGTCGATCACAGACGAGATCCACGTCCTCACGCAACCCGTCCACCCCTCGGACTGGACCGACCTGGACACCAAGGCTGTCGATACCGCCCGCGTGCTCGCCGCCGACGCGGTTCAGAAGGTCGGCAACGGCCATCCCGGAACTGCAATGAGCTTGGCGCCGTTGGCATACACCCTCTTTCAGCGCATCATGCGCCACGATCCTTCGGATGCAGAATGGGTCGGCCGTGACCGCTTCGTTCTTTCCTGTGGCCATTCGTCCTTGACGCTGTACACCCAGCTCTACCTCTCGGGGTACGGTCTCGAGCTTGCTGACCTCGAAGCTCTCCGCACGTGGGGCGCACTGACCCCCGGTCACCCCGAGGTAGGCCACACCGTCGGCGTCGAGATGACCACCGGTCCGCTCGGCCAGGGCCTTGCGTCCGCAGTCGGCATGGCCATGGCGGCGCGTCGTGAGCGCGGGCTGTTCGATCCGGAGACCCCGGTCGGCTCCTCCCCCTTCGACCATCACATCTACGTGATCGCGTCCGACGGTGACATCGAGGAAGGCGTTACCTCCGAGGCGTCGTCACTCGCCGGTGTCCAGGAACTGGGCAACCTGATCGTCTTCTACGACGACAACAAGATCTCCATCGAGCACGACACCGCCATCGCTCTCGGCGAAGATGTCGGAAAGCGCTACGAGGCATACGGCTGGCACGTTCAGCACGTCGATGGCGGCGAGAACGTCTCCGGCATCCTCGACGCGGTTGCCGCAGCCAAGGCCGTCGTCGATCGTCCGTCCATCATCTTGCTCCGCACCATCATCGGTTTCCCGGCGCCGAAGAAGATGAACACCGGCGACGTTCACGGCTCTGCACTCGGTGCCGACGAGGTCGCCGCGGTCAAGGAAGCCCTCGGCTTCGATCCGAGCAAGTCCTTCGACGTCGACGCCGACGCTCTGGCTCACGCCCGTGAGGTCGTCTCGCGCGGAGCCGACGCACACAAGGCATGGCAGGTCGAGTTCGACGCGTGGGCCGCACGTGAGTCCGAGCGCAAGGAACTCTTCGACCGCCTGTTCGCCGGTGAGTTCCCTGCCGGCTGGGCCGACGCTCTCCCGACCTACGAGGCCGACGCCAAGGGCGTTGCGACTCGCAAGGCCTCCGGTTCGGCACTCAACGCGCTCGGACCGATCCTGCCCGAACTGTGGGGCGGTTCCGCCGACCTCGCCGGCAGCAACAACACCACCATCAAGGGCGCAGATTCGTTCGGCCCCTTCTCCATCTCCACGAGCGACTGGACTGCGCAGCCTTACGGCCGCACGCTTCACTTCGGTATCCGTGAGCACGCGATGGGCTCGATCCTCAACGGCATCGCGCTGCACGGGCCCACCCGTCCGTACGGCGGAACCTTCATGGTCTTCTCCGACTACATGCGTCCGGCGGTTCGCCTGGCTGCACTGATGAAGACTGCCGTCACCTACGTCTGGACCCACGACTCGATCGGTCTCGGCGAAGACGGCCCGACTCACCAGCCGGTCGAGCACCTCGCTGCTCTTCGTGCGATCCCGAACCTCGCCGTCGTCCGCCCGGGTGACGCCAACGAGACCTCGTTCGCATGGCAGGCAGCACTCGAGAACAAGACGGGCCCGACGGCTCTGGCGCTCACCCGCCAGGACATCCCGGTTCTCGAAGGCACCAAGGAGAAGGCTGCCGAAGGCGTCAAGCGCGGCGCTTACGTCCTCGTCGACGCTGCCAACGGTTCGCCCGAGGTCATCTTGCTTGCGACCGGTTCCGAACTGCATCTGGCCACCGAGGCTCGCGAGACCCTCGAAGCTCAGGGCGTCGCAACCCGCGTCGTTTCCGTGCCGTGCCTCGACTGGTTCCTCGAGCAGGATCAGGCGTACCGCGACGAGGTCATTCCGCCCGCCGTCCGCGCACGCGTGTCCGTCGAAGCCGGTATCGCAATGCCGTGGTGGCGCATCCTCGGCGACGCCGGCCAGGCCGTCTCGCTCGAGCATTACGGCGCTTCCGCCGATTACAAGACCTTGTACCGGGAGTTCGGCATCACCGCCGACGCGACTGTCGAAGCCGCGCAGCGCTCCCTCGCATCTGTGAAGGGATGATCTCGATGACACAGAACGTGAATACCGAAAAGCTCTCCGCTGCAGGCGTTTCCATCTGGCTTGACGACCTCTCGCGAGATCGCATCCAGTCCGGCAACCTGCAGAACCTGATCGACACGAAGTCGATCGTGGGTGTCACGACCAACCCGTCGATCTTCCAGGCGGCACTGTCCAAGGGCTCGGCCTACGACGCTCAGGTTCGCGAGTTGGCCGAGCGCGGCGCCGATGTCGACGCCACCATCACGGCCGTCACCACCGACGACGTGCGCGCTGCGTGCGACATCCTGGCCCCGCAGTTCGAGGCCTCGAACGGCGTCGACGGCCGCGTGTCCATCGAGGTCGATCCTCGTCTGGCGCACGACACCGACGCGACTGTCGCGCAGGCGATCGAGCTGCACAAGATCGTCGACCGCCCGAACGTCCTCATCAAGATCCCCGCGACGCTGGCCGGTATCCCCGCCATCGCCAAGGTGATCGGTGAAGGCATCAGCGTCAACGTCACTTTGATCTTCTCGGTCGAGCGCTACGAAGCTGTCATGGGCGCGTACCTCGACGGTCTGGACACCGCCAAGGCTGCCGGCCGCGACATCTCGTCCATCGAGTCGGTCGCCTCATTCTTCGTCTCCCGTGTGGATTCCGAGATCGACAACCGCCTCACGGCGATCGGCACGCCGGAAGCTCTCGAGCTTCGTGGCAAGGCTGCACTCGCAAACGCTCGTCTGGCGTACAACGCGTACCAGCAGATCTTCGAGGTGCAGCCGCGCTTCCAGGCTCTCCTGGCCGATGGCGCCAAGGCTCAGCGCCCGCTGTGGGCGTCGACCGGCGTGAAGAACCCGGATTACCCGGACACGCTCTACGTCACCGAGCTGGTTGCGCCCAACACGGTCAACACCATGCCGGAGAAGACGCTCGACGCTCTCGCCGACCATGGTGAGATCACGGGCGACACGATTTCGGGCACCGCTCAGGACTCGCAGGTCGTCTTCGATCAGCTCGCAGCTGTCGGCATCGATCTTGCGGACGTGTTCAAGGTCCTCGAGACCGAGGGCGTCGACAAGTTCGAGGTGTCCTGGAACGAGTTGCTCGACGCAACTGCCGAGCAGCTTCGCGCAGCAACCCAGAAGAGCTGAGCCTGTGAGCGATTCCGCGGCGGCATCAGATTGGGTGAATCCCCTTCGGGACAGCACCGACAAACGGCTTCCGCACATTGCGGGGCCCTGTGCCCTGGTGATCTTCGGCGTTACCGGCGACCTCGCCAGGCGCAAGCTCATGCCAGCCATCTACGACCTCGCCAACCGTGGACTGTTGCCGCCCGGATTCGCTCTGGTCGGGTTCGCCCGGCGTGAATGGACGGACGAGGACTTCGCGAACGTCGTCCTCGAAGCAGTCAAGGACGGTGCTCGCACCAAGTTCCGTCAGGACGTCTGGGAGAGGCTCGCCGAAGGTATCCGGTTCGTGGAGGGCAGTTTCGACGAGGCCGAGGCCTTCCAGAACCTGTCCGAGACGTTGGCCACGCTCGACAACGAACGTGGTATCGGCGGCAATCACGGGTTCTACCTTGCGATTCCGCCCAACGCGTTTCCTCAGGTGCTCGAGCAACTGTCGGCGTCGGGCCTCGCGCAGGCCGAGGACGGTCAGTGGCGACGAGTTGTCATCGAGAAGCCGTTCGGTCACGACCTCGAGAGCGCTCGCGAACTGAACGCCGTCGTCAACAAGGTGTTCCCCGAGGACACGGTCTTCCGTATCGACCACTACCTCGGCAAGGAAACGGTCCAGAACATCCTGGCTCTGCGCTTCGCGAACCAGTTGTTCGATCCGATCTGGAACGCGCACTACGTCGACCACGTCCAGATCACGATGGCCGAGGACATCGGCCTCGGCGGCCGTGCCGGGTACTACGACGGCATCGGCGCGGCCCGTGACGTGATCCAGAACCACCTGCTCCAATTGCTCGCGTTCACGGCGATGGAAGAACCCATCAGCTTCGAACCGCTCAATCTGCAGGCGGAGAAGATCAAGGTTCTTTCGGCAACGCGTCTGGCCGAACCACTCGACGAGACCACTGCCCGCGGACAATACGAAGGTGGTTGGCAGGGCGGGTTGCCGGTAGTCGGACTCCTCGAAGAAGAGGGCTTCGCAGCGGACTCCACAACGGAGACCTTTGCCGCCATCACCCTCGAGGTCGACACCCGTCGCTGGGCGGGCGTGCCGTTCTACCTGCGCACGGGCAAGCGTCTCGGCCGCCGCGTCACCGAGATCGCGGTGGTCTTCAAGCGCGCACCACACCTGCCGTTCGACAAGACCATGACCGAAGATCTCGGCCAGAACGCACTCGTGATCCGCGTGCAGCCTGACGAGGGCGTCACTATGCGGTTCGGCTCGAAGGTTCCCGGATCGAGCATGGAAGTCCGTGACGTCAACATGGACTTCTCGTACGGTCAGGCTTTCACCGAGTCGTCACCGGAGGCGTACGAGCGACTCATCCTCGACGTGTTGCTCGGCGAGCCGTCTCTCTTCCCCGTCAATGCCGAAGTCGAATTGTCTTGGGAAATCCTCGATCCCGTCCTCGAACACTGGGCAGCCGGCGGCAAGCCGGAACCCTACGAGGCTGGAACGTGGGGACCACCGTCTGCGGACGAAATGATGCAACGCACCGGACGCGAATGGAGGCGACCCTAGTGATTCTCGATTTGCCCTCCACCACCACGGTCCAGGTCAGCAAGAAACTGGTCGAGGTACGTAAGACCGGCGGCGCTGTCACCCTGGGACGTGTGCTCACGCTTGTCGTCTGCACCAGGGACACCGGGAACGCCGAGGCCGCAATCGAGGCCGCCAACGAAGCAAGCCGCGAGCACCCCTGCCGCGTCATCGTGCTTCTGCGTGGCGACGAGCAGAGCGAGCCTCGGCTCGATGCTCAGATCCGCGTCGGTGGGGATGCCGGCGCCTCTGAGGTCGTGGTGCTGCGCCTCTACGGTCCCCTGGCGGACCACGAGAGCAGCGTCGTCATCCCGTTCCTGCTCCCCGACACACCGGTAGTCGCGTGGTGGCCCCTCGAGGCACCCGAGATTCCGGCGAAGGACCCCGTCGGAAAGCTTGCGATCCGTCGTATCACCGACGCCACCGGTGCCCCGGATCCGACTGCCACCATCAAGGGACGACTCGCGTCGTACACCGCCGGTGACACCGATCTCGCCTGGAGTCGCGTCACCTACTGGCGCGCACTGCTCGCGTCGGCTCTCGATCAGCCGCCGCACGAGAAGATCACCTCAGCGGTGGTCTCCGGTCTCAAAACCGAACCGGCACTGGATATTCTCGCCGGTTGGTTGGCAGCCAAGATCGACGGTCCGGTCATCCGACGTACGGGTGAGCTCACCGTCGAGCTGAAGCTGGAGACTCGCAGCATCTCCATCAGCCGCCCACAGGAGGGTACGACCGCAACCCTGATCCGCACCGGTCAGCCCGACTCGCTGGTCTCGCTCGGTCGTCGAGAGACGCGCGATTGCCTCGCCGAGGAATTGCGTCGGCTCGATCCGGACGAGATCTACGAAGAAGCGCTGGCTGGTTTGGAGAAGGTGACCTATGAGTGATGTTGTCGTAGAGAAGTTTTCCGACGCCGGCCAACTGGTCGATGCCGCTGCCGCACGCCTGGTCACGACAATCGTTGACGCCCAGAAGGCTCGCGGGTTCGCATCCATCGTGCTGACGGGTGGCGGAACCGGGATCGCACTTCTCGAGAAGTTGCGTGACGCTCCCGGCGACATCGACTGGTCGCAGATCGATCTGTACTGGGGCGACGAACGGTTCCTGCCGTCCGGCGATCCCGAGCGGAACGAAGTCCAGGCTCGTGAGGCGCTTCTCGATCACGTGCCGGTCGATCCCGACAGGGTGCATGCGATGGCCGCATCCGACGGTATCTACGACGGTGATCCGCACGGGGCGGCGACGGCGTACGAACAACTGCTGGGCGCTCAGGCACACGGCAATCAGGTTCCGACGTTCGACGTGCACCTGCTCGGTATGGGTGGAGAAGGACACGTCAACTCGTTGTTCCCGCATACCGACGCCGTTCGCGAGGAAGCTCGTTTCGTTGTCGCGGTGACGGACTCCCCCAAGCCGCCACCGGTACGGATCACCCTGACGCTGCCTGCTGTTCGGCGTGCCAAAGAGGTCTGGCTGCTCGTCTCGGGTGCTGCAAAGGCCGAGGCCGTTGCCAAAGCTGTCGGAGGTGCTTCGTCCGAGGACTGGCCGTCCGCCGGCGCCACCGGTTTGGTGGCGACGCGTTGGTTCCTCGATACGGACGCTGCCTCGCAGCTCTGATCTGATTTCACGGATCTGATTTCACACCGGGCCGGGAATCGTCTTCAGGCGATTCCCGGCCCGGTGGTACATCGAGGACATTTTCACAGTGGCGAGTCATGACTACCCGCTGAGTCCGGATCCGATGCGAATTTCCTTTTGACGGAACGGAACTCAATCCCGAGATCCCTTGTCTCCAACGGGCACTCTGCCCTGCACAATGATTCATCTCTCCCCCTGTCTCGTTCTTTCGAGCGATTACTACCTTGGACGCCGCGAAGTAGGGTTCGGTTCCGCAGATCGCTTTCACTCTTGAACGAAGCAATCCAGGCGAGAACAATCGAACAATGTCGTGGACACCGAATCCGGATGCATTTCGCGGGCGAGTGGCTGTTGTTGCCGGGGCGACGAGGGGCGCCGGACGCGGAATCGCCGCAGCCCTGGGTGAGGCCGGTGCAACCGTCATCTGCACTGGCCGGAGCACATCTGCCGGAATACTTCAGTCGGACTATCCGCGCGGCGAAACCATCGAGGAGACGGCAGAGCTTGTCACCGAACTGGGCGGCGTCGGCGTGCCGATTGCCGTCGATCATCTCAAGAGCAAACAAGTGGCTGATCTCGCCGAACGCTTGCGCGCCGACTATCAACATATCGACATCTTGGTCAATGACATCTGGGGCGCGGAACTACTCAAGGGTGGGCCGGCGGAGTGGAACACGCCAGTATGGGAACACGATCTGGACAAGGGCTTTCACATTCTGCGCCTGGCGATCGACACCCACATCACCACGTCGCACCACCTCCTGCCGCTGATGATCGATCGGCCAGGCGGACTGGTCGCCGAAATAACCGACGGCACTACCGAATACAACGCATCGAACTATCGCATCTCGGTGTTCTACGACCTGGCGAAGGTGTCCGTGAACAGGCTTGCATTTTCGCAAGGCCACGAACTTGCCCCGTTCGGCTGTACTGCCGTCGCCATCACTCCGGGGTTCCTGCGATCGGAGATGATGCTCGACAATTTTGGTGTCGGCGAATCGAATTGGCGTGACGCTTTGTCGCCGGAGCGGGATGGTCCGACTGCACCTCCGGATTTTGCCCGCTCCGAGTCACCAAGATTCACAGGACGTGCGATCGCCGCCCTCGCCGCCGATTCGAATCGGAAGCGATGGAATCAGCGATCGGTCAGTTCAGGTGAACTCGGAACGGAATACGGGTTCACCGACACCGACGGCAGCCGCCCCGATTTTTGGCGAGCCAACTGAATCCGACAGTGATTAAGATCCGTTTCATGGCCGAATTCGCGACGATCGACGAATACATCGCGTCGTTTCCCACCGACGTGCAGCGAGCCCTCGGGAGCATCCGCGAGACGATCCACAGCACTGTTCCCGGCCTCGATGAAACCATCAGCTATCAGATGCCGACCATGACGGTGAATGGGAAGAACCTGGTTCACTTCGCAGGCTGGAAACACCACATCTCGATGTACCCACTCCCGGCAGGTGACGCAGAGTTCGAGAAGTCCGTCGACCCGTACCGGGCTGCGAAATCAACCGTGAAGTTCCCGTTGAACAAACCGATCCCCCTCGATCTCGTGGCTCGAATCGTCGAATTGCTCGCGCAGCGCCACTAACCTCAGTTCCCGTCGGAGCCTTGTGAGAGCGTATGGCCGTGCAGAGACAACCCATCCGACGCATCAAGGCCGGGACATCGTCGGGCGCTGACGTAGGCAGCTGGCCGATGACGGTGCCCGCGGTTGCGCAGATCGTTCGGGACGGTCTTGAACTTCCACCGGGTGTCACCATTCTGGTCGGCGAAAACGGAGCGGGGAAGTCGACCGTCATCGAAATTCTTGCCGCCGTTCTCGGTCTCAATGCCGAAGGCGGGTCTACCAATACGCGACATCAGACCAGATCGAGTGAACCGAGCGGCCTCGACCTTGTGGTCGAGCGGAGCCCCGGCGCGTCGAAGTGGGCGTACTACCTCCGAGACGAAACCTTGCACGGGTTGTACACGTATTTGGAGGACAACCCCAATCCCAGGCGACCTGAACCGCTTTACCATCACCTTTCACACGGTGAGGCGCTGCTCGAGATCTTGTCGTCGAGGACCTCCGACGGCGGCTTCTATCTCATCGACGAACCCGATGCCGCACTCTCATTCCAAGGGACCTTGACGCTGGTCGCACTGCTCGGTGAGCTGGTGGCATCCGGCGCGCAGGCGGTGATCGCGACGCACTCGCCGATCATCGCGGCACTGCCGAACGCCAATCTGCTCGAGATCGGCGAATGGGGAATCCGAGCCGCGAGCTGGGAGGACCTCGATCTGGTCTCGAACTGGCAGCGGTTCCTTCACGACCCGCAGACGTACCTGCGCCACCTGATCTAACCTGGAACTCCACCCCAGGAGGCCTCCATGGCATACGACAAGGCGCTGGCTGAGCGTATCCGTGGCCCGAGATGCGGGGTAAGCCGATGAGCAAGGGATGGATCGTCGTCGACCGAACCGGGACGAGTTCGAACGTCGAGTTCAATGCGTGGATCAAGGAAGCTCTGGACTTCGTGCACTGACTGGTACTGCCGGTTCGATCAATTTCGCTCGATTCGGCAAAAAGTGAAGTGGGCGGCCCTAGACTCCGAAAAGGCATTGGATTGGGCGCCACGACGGCGCGGAGGAAAGGTGGTCCGTCGCGTGACGTTCACACCCAATCAGCCGGATCACCAACGCGCCTTCGGGTTTCAGCCGCCGTCGACCCGCACGATTCCCTCCCTCATGCCCGACCGTTTCGGACCTAGCCTCATCGGATCGCTGTGGGCGTGCGCCGGGATCGTCGCCGGAAGCCTCGGCCCGTGGACGTCATCCTCCGCCCTCGACCACAGTGGTACCGACGAATGCGGAGTGATCACACTCGTCCTCGCTCTGGGCGCGGTAACCGCGCTGATCACCCTCATGGTTCGGGACGTCACGCCCGAGATGAAGAATCACTGCACGGGACCGCTGGTGGGAATCGCCGTCTTGATCGTTGCCGTCGGAAACGCCGCGTCCATTGTGCGACGTAGTACCGAGGTCGCAGGGCACACCGCCGGACCGTCCATCGGGTGGGGACTGTGGGTGGTCATCGCGTCCGCAGTGATCCTGTGCATCACGTCGTCGACCGTCGCGCACATGATCAGGTTTCAGGCAGCAATGATCACAAGGTCTTGATCAGACCGCCGTCGATCACGAAATCCGCGCCCGTCACGTTCCCCGCGCAATCGCTGGCGAGGAACAACACCAGGTCCGCTACCTCTTCGGGAAAGGTGAAGCGGCCCGTCTCGGCGCCGGCGGCCGCACTTTCGACGATATCGTCGGCGGCTGAACCATTCGCCTTCGCCAGCGTCGAGGCCACTCCGTGCTTGCCGAGCCACAACTCCGTCTGCACCGGACCAGGGCTGACGGTATTGACGCGGATCCCCTTCCCTCCCAGTTCTTTCGACAACGACTTCGAGAAGTTGGTCAACGCCGCTTTGGCGGCGCTGTAGTCGATCACCGTCGGGTCAGGCAAGAATGCGTTGACCGAACTGATCGTCACGATGCTTCCGCCACCTCTGCGGATCAACTCCGGCAGCGCAGCGCGAACAGTGCGTACAGCCGACAAGAACGTCAGATTGAACGACGACGCCCACTCTTCGTCCGTGATAGCCGCGAAGCCGCTCGTTCGCGGGGTGACGGCGCCGACGTTGTTGACCAAGATGTCGACGCCGCCCCTCGCTGCTGCAACCTCGAGCAGTCGGGTAGATCCTTCGACACTCGCGAGGTCGACGCCGACAAAGGTGACGGCGCCGCCGGCCTGCAGCGATTCGAGTTCCGGCGAGAGCGTCCGCGAGCCCGCGACGACGTGGACTCCCTCGGCCGCCAAGGCCCGAGTGATCGCCAACCCGATACCTTTTCCCGCGCCGGTAACCACGGCAGTTCGTCCGTCCAATTGCAGATCCACTGCGGTCCCCGTTCGGTCCGGTGCGCAGCGTTGGGTGTGCGTGCGACAGCTCTAGAGTCGCCGCACGCACACCCTGGTAAACCTGCAGAACCAGCCGCTGTTACCTAGCCACTGTTACGAAGCGCAGTGGCAAGGCCGTTCATCGTCAGCTGGATACCCCGACGCACCTGATCGCTCTCGTCGCCGGAACGGTACCGACGGATCAGCTCGACCTGTAGATGGTTGAGTGGTTCGAGGTACGGGAACCGGTTGTGAACCGAACGCTCGAGGCCCGAGTTGTCGGCAAAGAGGTTCTCGTTGCCTGTGATTGCCTTGTACATGCGAATTGTGCGTTCGTGCTCGTCGGTGATCATTCCGAAGACTCGATCGCGCAGTTCGGCGTCGGGCACGAGGTCCGCGTAGCGGGCCGCCAAACCGAGATCAGACTTCGACATCACCATGGCCATGTTCGAGAGCACGGTTCGGAAGAACGGCCACTTCTCGTACAGGGCCGTCAACGTGGCAAGCCGAGTGTCGTCTCCGTCTATCCATCTTTCGAACGCGGCGCCGGTTCCGTACCAACCCGGAAGCATTACGCGAGACTGACTCCACGAGAGCACCCAGGGAATGGCACGCAGATCGGAAATCGCCTTGGTCTGCTTGCGAGAGGCCGGACGAGAGCCGATATTGAGTGCTCCGATCTCGGCGACCGGTGTCGACGCTTCGAAGTACTGCACGAATCCTGGTGTGTCGTGCACCAATTCGCTGTACGCGGTACGGGCGAGTGCCGCCAACTCGTCCAACACCGCGTAGGCCGCATCTGCGTCGCTGCCAAGACCTTCGACGTCGAGCAACGTCGACTCGATAGTCGCGGCGATGAGTGTTTCGAGGTTGCGATGCGCCAGACGCGGTTCGGCGTACTTGGCCGCAATCACCTCACCCTGCTCGGTGATTCGCAGAGAACCAGCGACTGCGCCGGGGGGCTGCGCGAGAATCGCTTCGTAGCTCGGTCCGCCGCCACGTCCGACGGTTCCGCCGCGGCCGTGGAAGAGCCTCAACCTGATTCCGCTCTTACGCGCGGCATCGACGAGGTCGAGTTCGGCACGGTACAGCGCCCAGTTGGCGGCCAAGTACCCGCCGTCCTTGTTCGAGTCGGAGTACCCGAGCATCACTTCCTGACTGTCACCGCGCGAACGGACGATCGCACGATAGATCGGGATGTCGAGCGTCGCCAGCAATGTGTCGGCGCCGCCCTGCAGATCCTCGATCGTCTCGAACAACGGGACGATTCCGATCGGGCAGGAGGGCTCGTTACCGACGCCCGGATCGAGCACCCCAACCTCTTTGAGCAGCACCGCAGCTTCGAGCATGTCGCTGACCGAGGTACACATGCTGATGATGTAGTTGGGTACCGCGCCCGCTCCGAGAACCCGCACCGCCTTGGCGCCGGCCGCCATGATGGCCAGTTCCTTGGTGGTCAATTCGCTGAACTCGGCGTCCGGCGAAGTCAGCGGTCGCCGCGTCGTCAACTCGGCCGACAGCAATTCGACTCGATCGGCTTCCGGCAAGGACGTGTAGTCCGAGTGAACTCCGGCCCACGCCAGAAGTTCTGCGACGACGCTTTCGTGTACCTCGGAGTTCTGCCGCATGTCCAGACCGGACAGGTGAAAGCCGAACACCTCCACCGCTTCTCGGAGCCGATCGAGTCGATCGTCGGCGATGGTCTCGTCGCCGAAACGACGCAACGAGGTGTCGATGATTCCGAGATCCCTCTGCAGTTGTGCCGGGTCGGTGTACGCCTCGAGTCCGTCGTCGGAGCCGTGGGCGGGCAACTCCCCCAGCACCGTCAGTGCGGTTGCGCTCAATCGCCCGCGGATGCCGCGAATCGCGCGACGGTACGGCTCGTCGGCCCGGAATGCAGAATCGTCGCCGGAGGTAGACGCCAGCAGATCGAGTTCGGGCGTGACGGACACCAGCCGCGCCGACATCGACAGTTCACGCTCGAGATGTTCGAGTTCCTCGAGATGATGCTCGAGAGCAGTCGCCGCAGCGCGCGACGTGGCGCGCTGGACGATTTCGCCGGTCACGTACGGATTGCCGTCCCGGTCACCGCCAATCCACGAACCCGGCCTCAGGATCGGTTCCGGCAGGAGCCCGGCGTCCGGCCAACGCGTTCGTAGAGCTTTGCGGACCTCGGCATTGATCTTCGGAATCACCTCGAACAACGCCGCGTCGTAGTAGCGCAGGCCTACCTCGATTTCATCCTGGATACGGAGGCGGCTGAGCCGGATCAGAGCCGTCTGCCACAGGGTCAGGATCTGACGGCGCAATTGCAGATCGACATCAGCGGTTTCTGCGACGCTCAGCGCCGTGCGCTCGCGGTATCGCATCAACTCGGTGATCCGACTCTGCGTCTCGAACACCGTGCGGCGTCGAGTCTCCGTCGGGTGAGCGGTGATGACGGGTGAGACCAGGGCGCCCCGCAGCGCTTCTTCGACGGTAGCCGAATCGATATCGGCTGCATCGAGTTTGGTGTACGTGGCGGCGAGAGTGCTGTCGCGGGGCGGTTCACCCGCGTTGACGTGGATGGCCCGTCGACGCTCGCGGTGGATGTCCTCGGCCAGGTTGGCGAGCAGCGCGAAGTGACTGAACGCACGAATGACGGGAATGGCGTCGTCCGTACTGATTTCGGCGAACAGCGACACCAGTTCGGCGCGGTCGATCTCCGACCGACGGACTCGGAACGACTCGACACGGGCTCGCTCGACCAGATCGAAAACATTGTCGCCGGCTTGCTCTCGCACTATTTGTCCGAGTATTCCGCCGAGAAGCCGGATGTCTTCGCGCAGCGGCTCGGTGGCCTCTCGCGGTGTTTCTCGATGCGACGCGGTTTCAGTCATCACTCAATTATCGACCGAAACAAAGAACCCCGCTCGATAGGCGGGGTTCCGTGTCTGAAATTCGTGTGTGAAAAACTACCGGCTGCAAGTCATGAGCCGAGAATCAGGCGAACTTGATCTCCAGGCCGATGCCGACGATCGAAATGAGCCAGATCAACGCGGTGAAGACCGTCAACCGGTCGAGGTTCTTCTCGACAACAGTCGATCCGGACAGGCTGGACTGGACACCGCCACCGAACAGACTCGACAAACCGCCGCCCTTACCGCGGTGCAGGAGCACCAAGGCGATGAGGAGCAAGCTGGTGATGACCAGCAGGATATCCAGGAACAGTTTCATGTCTGTCTACGTCCACCAATCCAATAGGGACAACTACAACCGATAACACCATACAGGCGCGCACAGATAGCCTGACCACATACCCGCCTCGCACATGACTTTGCACCCGGCCAGGCACGACTCTTGGTCAGTGGCATCGATCACACTGTCGAGATACCGATTCAGTAGTTTTTCAGTTGACGCGACTCTACCTCCGAAAGGCCGGCTCCATGCTTTCCGACACTGCCCTGCCCGACATACCCTTGCCTGACACACCACGTCTGGCTTCGATTCACAACTTCCGCGACGTGGCCGGCCCCGGGTACGTCACGACCAGCGGACAGGCGATGAGCCGCGGAGTTTTCTACCGCGCAAACGTGCTGACGCCCTCGCCTGAGGATCTTGCGATCGTGGAATCGCTGGGGCTGACCGCCGTCTACGACGTGCGCTCCGAAACCGAAGCGAACGAAACTCCCGACACCGTGCCTGCGCCGGCGATGTACGCCCACATTCCCATCCTGTCCGGCAACATCCACGCCGAAGCGATGGCTCTCCGAACAGCGGACGCTGCAACAGCTTTCATGCAGAACATCAATCGCAGCTTTGTCGCAGACCCCGTCACTCGCAGCGGATTCTCGCAGTTGTTCGCCGCCCTGGCCACTACCGCCGGGCCGCAACTCTTCCACTGCACGGCAGGCAAGGACCGAACAGGCTGGGCAGCAGCACTACTGCAGACACTCGCCGGTGTACCGCGCGAAACGATCATGGCGGACTACCTGCTCACGAATACGTACTCGGCCGAGTACATCGATGCGACGGTCGCAACGATCGCCGCCGCCACAGATGCAGACAAGGGCGAGGTGATCCGGTTGCTGCTGTCCGTCGACGCAAGTTACCTGGGCGCTGCCTTCGAGCAGGTGGAGCACCACTACGGGACCGTCGAGAACTATCTGACCACCGGGTTGGACCTTGCTCCCGAACTCGTCGGCGCTTTGGAAACCAAACTCGTGAGCTGAATCCGGCGAATCAAAAAACTGCGGGCGTGTGACCTACTCGGTCACACGCCCGCAGTTCAGTGTCATGCAGTGACAGTGTCCTGCAGTTTCCAGCTCACTACCCGATCACATCACGGGAGTGGACCGCCTGCAGCGATCGCAGACAGTGTCGCGAACTCGTCAGCCTTGAGCGACGCGCCGCCGACCAGAGCGCCGTCGACGTCAGTCTGGCCGACGATCTCTCCGACGTTCTTGGAGCTGACGCTGCCGCCGTACAGAACGCGAACGCCGGCTGCGACCTCGGCGTCGGCAAGTTCGGCAACTGTTGCTCGTACCGCAGCGCACACTTCCTGTGCATCAGCGGCAGAAGCGACACGGCCGGTACCGATAGCCCAAACAGGTTCGTACGCGATGACGATCTTGGAGATCTCCTCCGCGCTCAGGCCCGCCAACGAACCCTTGAGCTGGTCGACGTTGTAGGCAACGTGATCGCCCGCTTCGCGGATCTCGAGGCCTTCACCGATGCACACGATCGGCGTGAGGCCGTTCTTGAGAGCGGCTTTGGTCTTGGCGAGGACGGTCTCGTTGGTCTCACCGTGAAGGGTGCGACGCTCCGAGTGGCCGACCACGACGAAGGTGCATCCGAGCTTGGCCAGCATGGAGCCGCTGATCTCACCCGTGAACGCACCCGAGTCCTGAGCCGAGACATCCTGCGCGCCGTACGTGAGGAGGAGCTTGTCGCCCTCGATCAGCGTCTGGACGCTACGGATGTCGGTGAACGGCGGGATGACCGTGACGTCCACTTTGTCGAAGTACTTCGCAGGCAAGGAGAAAGCGATCTTCTGCACCAGGGCGATAGCCTCGAGGTGGTTCAGATTCATCTTCCAGTTGCCGGCGATCAACGGCTTACGTGCCATGTCGGATCAGCCTTCCAGTACTGCGATGCCAGGCAGCTCTTTGCCCTCGAGGTACTCGAGGGAAGCGCCACCACCGGTGGAAATGTGCGAGAAGCCCTCGTCCGGGATACCGAGCTGACGAACGGCCGCTGCGGAGTCGCCGCCACCGACGACGCTGAAGGCGCCCTTCTCGGTTGCCTCCACGATTGCCTCGGCGACACCGCGGGTGCCTGCCTCGAACTTCGGGAACTCGAACACGCCCATCGGGCCGTTCCAGAACACCGTCTTGGCGCCGGTCAGGATCGCGGCAAAGCGCTTGACCGACTCCGGTCCGATGTCCAGCCCCATCCAACCGTCGGGAATCTTGTCGAACGGAACGATCTTCGACTCGGCATCGGCCGAGAAGGAGTCCGCGACGACAACATCCTGAGGGATGTGGATGACGTCGGCGTACCGGTCGAGGAGACCCTTGCAGGTCTCGATCATGGACTCTTCGCACAGCGAATTGCCCACGGAGACACCCTGAGCCGCGAGGAACGTGTAGAACATTCCGCCGCCGATCACCAGAGTGTCGACCTTCGGTGCCAGTGCCTCGATGACGGCCAGCTTGTCCGAGACCTTGGAGCCACCGAGCACCACCGCGTACGGACGCGCAGCGTCCTGCGTGAGCTTGGCGAGCACCTCGACCTCGGCGCCGACCAGGTAACCGGCGTAATGCGGGAGCAGCTTCGCGACGTCGAAGACCGACGCCTGCTTACGGTGAACAACACCGAATCCGTCGGAGACGAATGCGCCGTCGTCACCGACCAGCTCGACGAGAGCCTTGGCGAGCTTGACCCGCTCGGCTTCGTCCTTGCTGGTCTCGCGAGGGTCGAAACGGATGTTCTCGAGCATCAGGACGTCACCATCGGTGAGTCCTTCGGAACGAGCCAGCGCGTCCTGTCCCACGACGTCACCGGCGAGTTGCACGTTGCGACCGAGGATTTCGGCCAACTTCGCAGCAACCGGTGCGAGGGAGAACTTGGGATCGGGCTGACCGTCGGGGCGCCCGAGGTGCGCGGTCACGATGACCTTCGCTCCACCCTCGGCAAGTGCCCGCAGGGTGGGAGCGGACGCGACGATGCGGCCCGGGTCCGTGATTTCTCCGCCATCCAACGGGACGTTGAGGTCGGAACGCACCAGTACGGTGCGCCCCTCGACCCCAGCGTCCAGCAGATCCTTCAGCGTCTGAACTGCCACTGTTATCGAAACTCCGCTCAGAGAGACTTGGCGACGAGGCCGATGAGGTCGGCGAGGCGGTTGGAGTAGCCCCACTCGTTGTCGTACCAGGAAACGATCTTGACCTGGTCGTCGATGACCTTCGTCAGACCCGAGTCGAAGATCGACGAGTGCGGGTCGGTGACGATGTCCGAGGAGACGATCGGTGCGTCGGTGTACTTCAGGATGCCCTTGAGGGGTCCTTCGGCAGCAGCCTTCATCGCGGCGTTGATCTCGTCGGCGGTGGCCGACTTCTTCAGGTTCGCGGTGAGGTCGGTGACCGAGCCCGTGGGGATCGGCACGCGCAGCGCGTAGCCGTCGAGCTTGCCGAGCAGCTGCGGGAGAACCAGGCCGATTGCCTTGGCTGCACCGGTGCCGGTGGGAACGATGTTGAGGGCAGCTGCGCGGGCGCGACGGAGGTCTGCGTGCGGAGCGTCCTGCAGGTTCTGATCCTGGGTGTACGCGTGGATCGTGGTCATCAGACCCTTGACGATGCCGAACTCGTCGTCGAGAACCTTGGCGATGGGGCCGAGGCAGTTGGTGGTGCACGACGCGTTGGAGATGATGTTCTGGCTGCCGTCGTACTTGTCGTCGTTGACGCCCATCACGATGGTGATGTCTTCACCCTTGGCCGGAGCCGAGATGATGACCTTCTTGGCGCCGGCTTCGAGGTGTCCCTTGGCCTTTGCGGCGTCGGTGAAGATGCCGGTGGACTCGACGACGACGTCGACGCCCAGCTCGCCCCAGGGAAGCTCGTTCAACGGGCCGCGGTGTGCGAGGGCCTTGATGCGCTGATCGCCGACGACGATCGTGTCGTCACCGTCGAGCGACACGTCGTACGGCAAACGGCCGAGGATGGAGTCGTACTTCAGCAGGTGAGCGAGCGTCGCGTTGTCAGTCAGGTCGTTGACTGCCACGATCTCGATATCGGTGGTTCCGAGCGCCTTCTGCGCATCCACCGCCCTGAAGAAGTTACGTCCGATACGGCCGAAACCGTTTACGCCAACCCGGACAGTCACAATTCGCTCCTTTGACCATGATTCTGGTGTGCAACTTGACCCACGCATACTCCGAATCCGTGTGTGCACGACGCGGACGTGGGGTTCATCGGTCGATGTGACTCATACCCTAATGCGCGTGGCCCGAACGTGCGCAGCCCACCCTGACGGAGGGCAGGTCACCCCTCTTCGAGTAGCTCCACATTCACTGCGGATTCGGTGTCGGGTATGCCCGTTTCCTTCGCCTTGCGATCAGCCATGGACAGCAGGCGACGGATACGTCCGGCAACGGCGTCCTTGGTCATCGGCGGGTCGGCCAACTGGCCGAGTTCTTCGAGGGACGCCTGCCGATGCTCGACGCGCAGTGCGCCCGCCGCCGCGAGGTGATCGGGCACGTCCTCGCCGAGGATCTCCAACGCACGCTCGACGCGCGCAGCAGCCGCAACGGCAGCGCGAGCAGAGCGTCGCAGGTTTGCGTCGTCGAAATTGGCGAGACGATTGGCGGTGGCGCGGACCTCGCGTCGCATCCGTCGCTCCTCCCACACCAGGCGTGTGTCCTGGGCTCCCATTCGGGTCAGGAGATCGCCGATGGCCTCACCGTCGCGGATCACCACACGATCCGTTCCGCGAACCTCACGTGCCTTCGCCGAGATCCCCAGACGCCGCGCAGCTCCGACCAGAGCAAGTGCAGCTTCCGGGCCGGGGCAGCTCACTTCGAGCGCCGACGAACGGCCGGGTTCGGTCAGGGAACCGTGCGCGAGGAACGCACCGCGCCAAGCTGCTTCGGCGTCGCCGACACTTCCGCCGACGACCTGCGCAGGCAAGCCGCGAACCGGGCGCCCGCGAAGATCGAGCAGTCCCGTCTGGCGCGCGAGGGCCTCACCCTCCTTCGCCACACGCACGATGTAGCGAGCGGATTTTCGAAGCCCGCCCGCACTGAGTACGTGCACATCGGCACTGTAGGTGAACAGGTCGAAAATCTCCCGGCGCAGACGTCGCGCCGTGGAGCCCAGATCCACCTCTGCTTCGACGACCACCCGGCCGCCGACGATGTGGAGCCCACCGGCAAAGCGCAGCAACGCGGAGACCTCTGCCTTGCGGCAGCTGACCTGAGTCACCACTAACCGGCTCAGTTCGTCCTTGACCTCCGCTGTCATTGCCACGAAGTGTTCTCCCTCTGTTCTTCGGATTGCTGTTCTTGCAGGGAAGACTGTGTCGAATCCCCTACTGCCGCACTGCTCGACAGTTCAGCCAGTACATCGGCCAGTTTTGCCGGATCGTGTACATGCGCTGCGCCCGGTGAGGTGTCCGCGACATCCGCGTACCTGACTTCGGCTGAAAATTGATCCGCCGCACGCTGCAGATGTTCACGTTCACGCCCGGCCGGTACCGACGCCGAGTCGACCACCACGTAGTCGACCCGAAAATCGGGCACGTGTTGGGAGAGTACGTGCAGGTGACGCTCTGCGGAGAATCCGGCGGTCTCCCCCGGCTCGGGTGCGAGATTGAGCACCAGCACCTTTCGAGCATTCGTCGACGACAGTGATTCGACAAGTTCGGGTACCAGTACGTGCGGGATCACGCTCGAGAACCACGATCCCGGGCCGAGAACCACGAGATCGGCACGATCGATCGCAGTCACAGCCTCGGGACACGCGGGCGGATTGGACGGGAGCAGTCTCACACGCCGAACCTTGCCCGGCGTGGTCGCGACGGCGACCTGTCCACGAATGCAGCGGCTGACGCGTGGGTCCTCTTCGAGTCCTTGAACGTCGGCTTCGATCTCGAGCGCGATCGGCGACATCGGCAGCACGCGGCCACGGATTCGCAGCAGTCGCGCCATCTCGTCGAGCGCGACGACCGGATCGCCGAGCACCTCGGTGAGTCCGGCCAGGATGAGATTGCCCACCGAGTGCCCGGCAAGTGCGCCGACACCGCCGAAGCGATGCTGAATGGTCCGAGTCCAGTCGACTATCTCGGGTTCGTCCGACGCGAGAGCCGCGAGCGCCATCCGGAGGTCGCCGGGCGGGATGACGCCGAGTTCGGCGCGCAGCCGGCCCGACGAACCACCGTCGTCGGCGACCGTGACCACTGCGGTGACGTCGACCGTCAGGCGTCTGACGGCCTGGAGCGTGGCGAACAATCCGTGCCCGCCGCCGAGCGCGACGATGGCCGGCCCATCTGGCTTCTCCCGCGAGCTATGTGTCGGTTCACTCATTCGCGCCCCAGATCCCGGTGCACGATGCTGACCGAGATGTCGTCCTCGGAACCCAAACGCCTCGCGAGAGCTTCGGACATGGCCACGCTTCGGTGCTTACCGCCGGTGCACCCGACCGCAATTGTCATGTAGCGCTTTCCTTCTCGCCGATATCCGGCGATCGTCAAATCCACCAGATGTCGGTAGGTGTCTAGGTAGTCTTCCGCACCCTCGCGGGACAACACGTAGTCGCGGACGTCGGCATCCTGACCGGTGTGCGGGCGAAGTTCAGGGATCCAGTGGGGATTGGGCAGGAATCGAACGTCACAGACGAGATCGGCGTCCATCGGCAGGCCGTACTTGAATCCGAACGACTGGACCGTCACCTTCATCGTGCGGTTGGCATCGTTCCCGAACGCCGTTTCGATCTTCTGACGCAACTGATGTGCCTTCAGCGCCGACGTGTCGATGACCAGATCGGCGGCCGCCTTCACCACGGCCAACTGCCGACGCTCGGCTGCGATCCCTTCGGACAACGTGCCGTCGATGCCGTCGTTCTGCAACGGATGACTGCGGCGCACCTGTTCGAACCGTCGGATCAACACGTCGTCGGATGCTTCGAGGTACAGCACCCGAGTGTGGATCGGCTCCGCCTCGAGTTCGGTGAGCACCCACCCGAGATCGCCGGTGAAGAGTCGACTCCGCACGTCGATCACGACGGCGAGACGATCGACCGGCGGATCGGAGGTCAAGCTCAGACCGACCATCCGGGAAATGAGCTCAGGTGGCAAATTGTCCGCGACATACCAGCCGAGGTCTTCGAGCACCTTGGCAGCGGTACTCAAACCAGCTCCGGACAATCCCGTCACCAGCAGGAAATCCATCGTTCGACTGTCTTTGGCGCTGTCGGTAGTCACTGTGCACTCGGCCCCGTCGTCGGCATGGACAATTCTCGCGACTCGGAGCCCTCGTCACCGCTACCGGATTCGGCGCTTGGCGCGTCAGCAGAGGTAACAGACGATTCGGATTCCTTGTCCAGCTCATCATCCCCTACCGCGGCTGGCAGCGCTCGAGCTTCAGCACCCGCATCGGCTGCAGCCGAATCCGTGCCGAGTGCGGCCAGAACTGCTGTGGCTGTGGTCTCACCGATACCGGGGACCTGCATGATCTCCTCGACCGTTGCCGTTTTCAGCTTCGCCACGGAACCGAAGTGAGCCACCAGAGCAGTACGGCGAGTTTCACCGAGCCCCTTGACCGAGTCCAGAGCCGAAGCCGTCATCCGCCTCGAGCGCTTGCTGCGATGGAACGTGATCGCGAAGCGGTGGGCTTCGTCTCGGATGCGTTGCAGGAGGTACAACGACTCGCTCGTTCGGGGAAGGATGACCGGATCTTCTTCTCCCGGTACCCATACCTCTTCGAGTCGCTTGGCCAAGCCGACTACCGCAACGTCGGTGACCCCCAGCTCGTCGAGGACCGCCGCTGCGGCCGTGACCTGGGGGGCGCCGCCGTCCACGACGAACAGATTGGGTGGATAGGCGAACCGCCGAGGCCGGCCCGTCGCCGGGTCGATCGCCGCTTCGGGAGCCAGATCCCCACCGTCCGCGTCCATGGTCGACGCCGAAGCAGCGAGAATGCCCAGGTCGCGGTTGTGTCGGAGGAACCGCCTGCGAGTGATCTCTGCGATACTCGCCACGTCGTCGGAATGACCGTCGCCGGCAGCTTCCTTGATCGCGTAATGGCGGTAGTCCGACTTACGCGGGAGCCCGTCTTCGAACACGACCAGTGACGCCACGACGTCGGTTCCCTGGACGTGACTGATGTCGATGCATTCGATTCGTAGCGGAGCCGAGTCCAGGTCCAGTGCTTCCTGGATGCCCTGAAGCGCCGCAGAACGCGAGGTGAAATCGCCGGCGCGCTTGAGCTTGTGCTGCGCCAGAGCCTCTTTCGCGTTTCGCTGGACCGTTTCGGCGAGGTCCTTCTTGTCGCCGCGTTGCGGAACCCGCAGTTGCACTTGCGATCCCCGAAGCTTGCTCAGCCACGCCTGGATCTCGGTCGCGTTGGCAGGCAGTACCGGCACGAGAACTTCCTTGGGAACGGCGCTGATCCCGGCCTCGGAGCCCGCTCCCGGGTCGAGTGCCGCCTGCTCACCGTAGAACTGGGTGAGGAACTGTTCGACCAGGATCGGCAGGTCGGACTCGGCGTCGAGTGCGGCCCAGTCGATGGCATCGCCTGCCTTCTCCACGACCCATCCACGCTGACCCCGCACGCGTCCGCCGCGCACGTGGAACACCTGAACGGCGGCTTCGAGATCATCGGTTGCAAAGGCGACGAGATCGGCGTCGGTGCCGTCACCGAGTACGACGGCCTGCTTCTCGAGCGCCTTGCGCAAAGCGCCGATATCGTCACGCAGACGGGCCGCGGTCTCGAAGTCGAGGTCCTCTGAAGCCTGCTGCATGCGCTTTTCGAGATCTTTGACCAGCTTGTCCGTGCGGCCGGCGAGGAAGTCGCAGAAATCTTCGACGATCTGACGATGCTCCTCGGCGCTGACTCGCCCGACGCAGGGCGCCGAGCACTTGTCGATGTAGCCGAGCAGACACGGCCGGCCGATCTGGTTGTGTCGTTTGAAGACTCCGGACGAGCACGTTCGTGCGGGAAACACTCGCAGCAGCAGATCGAGTGTTTCGCGGATGGCCCAGGCATGGGAGTAGGGACCGAAGTAGCGGACGCCCTTGCGCCGCGGACCGCGGTAGACAAACAGCCGCGGGAACTCTTCGTTGAGCGTCACGGCGAGAACCGGATACGTCTTGTCGTCGCGGTACCGCACGTTGAACCGCGGATCGAATTCCTTGATCCAGTTGTACTCGAGCTGAAGCGCTTCGACTTCGGTACTGACGACGGTCCACTCGACGCTGCCGGCGGTGGTCACCATCTGCCGAGTACGGGGATGAAGTGTCGTGACGTCCGCGAAGTACGAGTTCAAACGTGAACGGAGGCTTTTCGCCTTTCCGACGTAAATGACCCGACCATGCGGATCGCGAAATTTGTAGACGCCCGGCGCAGCCGGAATGGTTCCGGTAGCGGGGCGGTAAGTCGAGGGATCCGGCACGGTTTCAGGTTAGTCGCCGCCACCGACCGACTCGGAAACGCGCAGGATGCGGGCACCGAACCGGTCGGAAGACGTCAGTTGCTCTTGTGCGCGACCGGTGCGTAGCGGTCGGCCAGTTCGCGGAACTTGCCGACCGTGTCGACGGCGTACTCGCGGTCGTTGGACTGGATCGCCATCACTGCCATGTACTCGTCGTCGGGCAATTCGATGCGTGCCCAGGCGGCGCCGTCGGGGAACGAGAGTCCCTCGAACAGATCCCAGTCGACGATCTTCTCGCCCAAGATGTTTCGTACGGCGATTCCCTGCTTGCCCACCTTGACCCGGGGCCGCGTCAACATCAGTACACCGAGAGCCAGAATGGTGCCGATGCCTGCCATCGCAAGTTGGTCCGCGGCGCGGAAGTACACGCCGGTGGACCCCTGGCGGAGCAGGAGTGCAAGTGTGACGTGAACGATCACCAGGAGGACAGCAACTCCGATCGCGTATCGCGTCGACTTACGCGGTGACGCAATCAGTTCCCAGTTCTCGTTGTCGCCGGGTGTACTCATCGAAACGAATCCTCGGTCCATGGTGCTCGGAGATGGCGCAGGGTCACTGCGGTGTCCAGTGCGGCGGCGCAGGCCTGTGCGCCCTTGTCCTCGACGCTACCCGGCAGCCCCGAACGGTCAAGAGCCTGCTGCTCGGTGTCGGTGGTCAGGACACCGTTCCCCACGGGAGTGCTTTCGTCGAGTGAGACGCGTGTAAGGCCCGCGGTGACCGCGTCGCACACGTACTCGAAGTGCGGCGTGCCGCCGCGGATGACAACACCGAGAGCGACGACGGCGTCGTGCGTGCGAGCCAATGCCTGCGCAACGACCGGCAGTTCGATCGCACCGGCGACACGGACCAGTGTCACGTCCTTGATCTGTGCCTCCTGCGCGACGCGCTGCGCGCCGGCGATCAGAGCCTCGGAGATCGTCGCGTGCCACTGCCCGGCAACGATCGCCAGCTTCAGGTCCTTGGCCTCGGCGATCGCGAGCTTCGGCTGACCTTCGCCGCTCACAGTGCGGTTCCCGGCTGTGCGGTGTTCTGGTTCGCCTCGTACTCGTCCAGTCCGATCAGATCGTGACCCATCCGATCGCGCTTGGTGCGCAGGTAGGTGAGGTTCTCCGCATTCGCGCGCAGCGGCATCGGAACGCGATCGGTGATCTGCAGGCCGTAGCCGTCCAGACCCACACGCTTGGCCGGGTTGTTGGTCAGCAGACGCATCGACGAGATCCCCAGATCGACGAGGATCTGCGCACCGATGCCGTAGTCGCGGGCGTCCGCCGGTAGCCCGAGTTCGAGATTGGCGTCGACTGTGTCGGAACCGGCGTCCTGGAGCTGGTAGGCCTGCAGCTTGTGCATGAGGCCGATGCCACGACCCTCGTGTCCGCGCATGTACAGGACAACGCCGCGGCCTTCCTGGGCGACCATGTCCAGTGCGGCGTCGAGCTGCGGGCCGCAATCGCACCGCAGCGAACCGAAGACGTCGCCGGTGAGGCACTCGGAGTGAACGCGGACGAGTACGTCGCTACCGTCTCCGTCGGGGCCTGCGATGTCGCCGCGCACCAGCGCAACGTGCTCGACCTCGTCGTAGATGCTGGTGTAGCCGACAGCGGTGAACTCACCGTGGCGGGTGGGGATGCGCGCCTCGGCGATGCGCAGTACGTGCTTCTCGTGCTTGCGACGCCACGCGATGAGGTCCGCGATCGAGATCAGAGCAAGGTTGTGTTCGTCGGCGAAGACTCGCAACTCGTCGGTCTGAGCCATCGCGCCTTCGTCCTTCTGGCTGACGATTTCGCAGATGACGCCGGCGGGACGCAGGTCCGCCATGCGGGCGAGGTCGACTGCAGCTTCCGTGTGGCCCGGACGACGCAGCACTCCGCCTTCCTTCGCGCGGAGCGGAACGACGTGGCCGGGACGAGTGAAATCGTTGGCACCGGATTCGGGGTTGGCGAGCAGACGCATCGTCGCAGCGCGGTCCGACGCCGAGATGCCGGTACCGATTCCCTCACGGGCGTCGACGGTCACGGTGTAGGCGGTGCCGTGCTTGTCCTGGTTGGTGGCGTACATCGGGGGCAGGCCCAGCCGATCGCAATCGTCACCGTCGAGCGGCACGCACAGGTAGCCGGAGGTGTACCTGACCATGAACGCCACCAGTTCCGGGGTGGCTTTCTCGGCGGCGAAGATGAGGTCGCCCTCGTTCTCGCGATCCTCGTCGTCCACGACGACAACAGCTTTACCTGCAGCGATATCTGCTACTGCGCGCTCGATACTGTCGAACCTGGTCACGTGCTCGCACTCCAAAGTCTTGACTTTTAACATCATCGAATACAACAAGTGCATCCGACGGATGCACTGACAACCCTACGACCAATCGGACGGGTCCGATCAGCCTGGTCCTACCGACCGGCAGAGTGAAGCCGCTCGACGTACTTGGCGATCACGTCCACCTCGAGGTTGACCGGCGTACCGACCACAGCGGTTCCGAGCGTCGTCAACTCGAGCGTTGTCGGGATCAGCGAGATCTCGAAGTACTCGAACCCGCGGTCGCCACCCAGCGCGGAGACCGTCAGCGAGACTCCGTCGACAGTGATCGAACCCTTCTCCACCACGTATCGGGAAATGGAGTCCGGCAGTGCGATCCGCACTACCTCCCAGTTCTCGGAAGGCGAGCGGGAAATGACGTGGCCAGTTCCGTCGACGTGCCCTTGAACCAAGTGGCCGCCGAGTCGACTGTTCAGCGCCGCGGCGCGCTCGAGGTTGACGCGAGAGCCGACATCCAACTTCGCCAGGCTCGAGCGGTTCAGCGTTTCCTGCATGACGTCTGCGGTGAACGAACCGTCGGCAAGCACATCGACGACCGTCAGGCACACGCCGTTGACCGCGATCGAATCGCCGTGACCGGCGTCGGAGGTGACCAGTGGCCCGCGCACCGTGAAGCGTGCAGCATCGACCAGTTCTTCCTTGGCGACAATTTCGCCGAGTTCTTCCACAATTCCTGTGAACACGCGCCCTACTCCTCGTTCCCCGGAGCAGAACTCTCCGGAACCAGACTCAACAAAATATCGGGGCCGATCGTTACCGCGGACTCCAAACGGAATCGGTGAGCGTCGGTGATGGTGTGCACTCCGGCATCGACGAGCGCGGAAGCGCCCGCGCCGAGCAGTATCGGAGCGATGTACGCCTCGATGACGTCGACATATCCGGCGGCGAGGAATGCTCCGGCCAGACGGGGCCCACCCTCGAGCAGTACGTCTGTGTACTCCCCCAACGCCTCGACTACTTCGTCGATATTGTCGGTGTTGAGCACCAAAGTCGGTGCGGTGTCATCGAGAACGCTTGCCGTCGAAGGTATTTCACGCTTTCCGACGACGACGCGTACGGGCTGATGCGCCGCGAGCTCACCGGTGGGCTGACGCGCCGTCAGCCACGGATCATCGGCGAACACGGTGCCGGTGCCGACCACGATCGCATCGATCTGCGCCCGCTGAGCATGCACGCGCGCCCTCGCCTGCGGACCGGTGATCCACTGACTCGTTCCGTCCTCGGCAGCGCTGCGTCCGTCCAGACTGGCCGCGTACTTCCACGTGATGTGCGGGCGACCGGTGCGCTGTTTGTGCAGCCAGGCTCGCAGTGGACCAGCTTCCACCTCGGGTGCTCTCAGTCCGGCCGTGACGCTGATTCCAGCGCGCATGAGCGTCGCTGCGCCGCCGGAAGCCTCGGGATTGGGATCACCGACTGCGTAGACGACCGCCGAGACCCCGGCGTCGATCAATGCCTGCGAGCAAGGGCCGGTTCGCCCCTGGTGATTGCACGGTTCCAGTGTCACCACGGCCGTTCCACCACGTGCCGCATCGCCAGCCTCGTCGAGAGCCACGACCTCCGCGTGCGGTCCACCGGGCGGTTGCGTCATACCGACGCCCGCGATGGTGCCGTCGGCGGCGAGGATGACAGCGCCGACCGGCGGGTTGGGGCTGGTGAATCCGCGCGCAGAATCGGCTGCGGCCAGCGCAATCTGCATCGCGGCGTCAAGATCAGCCGTCGACGCCTGTCCACCCTTTGCCATCGAGCGGCTCAGACCGACAGCGTCAGGTGCGGCGACGCCGAGGCGGCCTGCGCGCGTAGCTTGCGCACCGCCTCACCGGGATCACTCGCCCCGTACACCGCCGAACCGGCGACGAAGCAGTCGATCCCTGCTTCAGCGGCCTGCTCGATCGTGGAAGCGTTGATGCCGCCGTCGATTTCGACGAGGAGCGTCAGCTCACCCGAGTCGACGAGCTTTCGAACTGCGCGTGCCTTGTCGAGCACCTGAGGCATGAAGGACTGACCACCGAATCCGGGTTCGACGCTCATGATCAAGAGGGTGTCGAAGTCCTTGAGGATTTCCAGGTAGTCGTCGATCGGGGTTCCAGGCTTGATGCTCAGCCCCGCCTTGGCACCAGCTGCACGAATATCGCGGGCAACCGAACGCGGGTCGTCGGTGGCCTCGGCGTGGAACGTGACGTTGTACGCACCGGCCTCGGCGTACGGCGGCGCCCAGCGCTCCGGATTCTCGATCATGAGATGGCAGTCGAGAGGAATGTCCGTCGCCTTCAGCAGACTCTCGACCACCGGCAGACCCAGCGTGAGATTGGGAACAAAATGCGCGTCCATCACGTCGACGTGAAGCCAGTCGGAGCCGGACACGGCAGTCGCTTCATCGGCGAGTCGAGCAAAATCTGCGGACAAAATGGACGGTGCAATCATCGGGGAAGCCACGCCGCCGAGTTTAGCTGTGACTCATCGCCGACCGTGCATGCACATCGGCTGTGCTTCATCGCCGACCGTGCATGCACATCGGAGCCGGTGAAATCCGATCAGTTCTTGACGACGGTGCGGAGCTTTCGCACCTTGGCGGGCGCCTTGATCCGCCACGCATCTTCGAGCATCTCGCCCAACTGCACCTCGTCGATCAGTTCGAGGTGCACGAGGATCGATCCGTGCCCGTGATAGTGATCTGTGGTGAAGAAAGCCGCCTCGCCACTGGCGAGTAGCGCCTCCTTCTCGTCCAGACCGCACATCACGACCAAAGCGCCCTCCGCTTCGGTGCGGAGCCGCGCAAAAGTTTTACCTGCCACCTTGAGTGCCGGGGTGTTGTACGAGGTCGACTCTTCCACGGAGGGAAGAGCCGAACCCAGTACTACAACCTGTTCCCACGTAACCATGTAGGCACCATACGACTACCGATGCCCAGAAGTCATCCGATCAGGCCAGCGGCTTGCGCAAAGCGGCCATGAACATAGCGTCCGTGCCGTGTCGATGCGGCCACAACTGAACCGACGATCCGTCGCCGACGTCCGGGACACCTGGCACCAATTCCTTGGTGTCGAGTTCCACGACGCCATGACGCCGCACCGCATCGGCGACCACTGCCAGCGTTTCCGACAAGTGCGGCGAGCACGTGGAGTACAGCACCACTCCGCCGGGGCGAACCAGTTCGATTGCAGCAGCGAGCAATTCACGCTGCAACTTCACGAGCGGAGCCACATCGGACGGCTGGCGACGCCAACGTGCCTCCGGGCGCCGACGCAGCGCACCCAACCCGGTGCAGGGAGCGTCGACGAGGATGCGGTCGTATCCGGGTTCGAGCCCGGATTCGCGGCCGTCCGCCACGTGTACGTCCACGGGAAGCTCGCGAGTGGTCTTGCGAATCAACTCGGCACGGTGTTCGACCGGCTCGACGGCGTCGAGTCGACCACCTTCGATGCCGGCAAGAGCACCGAGAAGTGCCGCTTTTCCTCCTGGACCTGCACAGAGGTCGAGCCAGCGTCCGGAGTCTTCACCTTCGAGAGGAGCAATGCTGAGGGCGCGGGCAACCAGCTGACTGCCCTCGTCCTGCACTCCTGCCAGGCCTTGGCGGACCGCCTCGAGTTGTCCGGGGTCACCGCCGTCGAGATGCACGGCGTACGGCGAGTACGGCCCGATCTCGCCGCCGGTCACCAGTGCGAGCTCCTCGGCGGAGATCTCACCGGGGCGGGCGACGAGGTGCACGGCGGGGCGGGCGTCGTCGGCGATCAGGACGTCTTCGAGCTCTCCGGCTGCAGCGCCGAGCGAGTCGGCAAATACCTGCGCGATCCACAGGGGATGCGCGTGCTCGAAGGCGAGTCGGCCGACCGGGTCCTTCGGGGCTAGCAGCTCGACCCACTCGTCCTGGGTGCGTTCGGAAACACGGCGCAGGACCGCGTTGACGAATCCTGCTCGGCCCTGGCCGTTTTCGGCGCGAACGAGGTCGACCGAGGTGGCAACAGCAGCGTGCGGTGCGACACGAGTACGCAGTAGTTGGTACGAGCCGAGTCGGAGTACATCGAGCAGGGTTCCGTCGATCTCTTCGATCGGCCGACCCGCCGCATGCGCGATCACCGCATCCAGGAGGCCCTGAGCACGTGCCGCGCCGTACGCGAGTTCGGTTGCCAGCGCCGCATCGCGTGCGTCGAGTTTGCGGTCACGCAGGAGCCCGGGCAGAACCAGGTTCGCGTATGCGTCACGTTCACGGACCGCGCGCAGGACGTCGCGCGCAGCCAGTCGCGGCTGATCGAGCCCGGCGGTTGCCGGATCCGGCCGCTTGGCCTGCTTCGGCTTGGTGTTCTTGCCACCGGTTGCATTCTTGGCTCCGGGACCCTGTGTCCGCCGTGCCGGTCGTCGTGATTCGGTCACTGTGCTCGTACCTCCGCGTCGAGTCGGGCACCGCGTGCCCAGTCCCCTGCCGACATCAATTTCTTGCCCGGGGGCTGAATCTGCCCGAGTCGTACCGCGGTGGTCGCGGTACCGATGTACAGACCATCCTTGCGTACCGAGATCTCACCGACTGCCAGGGTCTCGTCCGTAACGGTGACCGGGCCGACCTTGACTCGAAGATCACCGATCATCGTCCATGCCCCAGGCGCGGGTGTGACTGCTCGGATGTGCCGGTCCACCGTGCGAGCGGGCAATTCCCACCGCACGCGGGCCGCGTCCACAGTCACCTTGGGGGCGTACGAGACGCCGTCGGCAGACTGCGGAACCGCGTTGATCTCTCCGGCCTCCAGGCCGTCGAGTACCGATTCGAGCAGGGCAGCGCCGTTTTCCGCCAGACGCCCGAGCAGGTCGCCTGCCGTATCGGTGTCGCGAATCCGCTCGGTCATCACTCCGTACACGGGGCCGGTATCCATGCCGGCTTCCAAACGGAACGCACTGGCGCCCGTCACCTCGTCACCGGCACTGATCGCAGCCTGCACCGGCGCGGCGCCGCGCCACGCCGGAAGCAGCGAGAAATGCAGATTGACCCAACCGTATTTCGGAATGTCGAGGACGTTCTGCGGCAACAGGTTTCCGTAGGCGACGACGGGTGCGCAGTCCGGTTCCAGGCGGGCGAGTTCGGCTGCGAAGTCGGGATCGGACGCCTTGACCGGGGTCAGGACCGGGATGCCGTGCTCGTCGGCAAGCAGACCGATCGGCGAGCGGGTGACTTTGCGACCGCGGCCCGCCACAGCGTCCGGACGCGTGACGACGGCTACCACTTCGTGGTTGGCAGACTCGATGAGACGACGCAGCGAAGGAACCGCGGGTTCGGGCGTTCCGGCGAACACGACGCGCATGTCAGCTCTCCCGTTTCGTTGGGCTCTTCGGACTCTGATCAGCCGATCGGCCTGTCGAACGCGGTGGACTGCAACTCACGAAAATGCTCCCGGATGTGTCGGTGGGTGGAACTGTCAGTCTAAGGACTGCGGGAGCTATGACCTACCTCGCGCCACACCGAACCACTTTCTCAGCAATTTCTTTGATCAGAACCCTGCAGATTCACCGGTCCTCGGTATTGACTGTCTCTGTCGTCGCCACTCGGCGGAGGCTGATACGGGATACACCGATCACACGGAGGAACTTAGATGGCAGGCATCGACAGTAAGTTCGACAAGGCCTACGCAGGAAAGTCCGTCGAAGAATTGGCGGACGCCCCGGTCGCGGCACTCAACGGCGTAAGCGATTCGGACGCAGAACATTTGAAGGCAGCGTTCAACATCAAGACCGTCCGCGACCTCGGAACGAACAAGTTCTTCCTGTGGGCGCAGGCCACTGCCAAGCTCGCCGAGTAAACATCCCGACCCACGTGATCTCGGTGCTCACGAGTTAGCAGCTCACGAATTTGCAGCTCACGAATTTGCGTCGATGACCACTTGCGGAATATCCGTGCCGAGCGGCACCACGCTGCACGAAGCGTGCCGCTCGGCATCGGGGTCGAGGACCGTCCGGATGACGTCGATCACGAAGGGGTCGTACGGCATGCGGAAGTGGCCGGTCAGGTTCGACGGGCACAGATCCTGGAGGACGATGTTTTCTGCACCGGCGTCGCGGAGCGCGATGTTCGAGGACGGCTGGATCATCTCGTCGACAGTGGACCCGATAGTCGTGTAGCGCACTCCGGGTACGGTGTCACCGCCGTCGTTGAGGGCGTTCAACGTATCCGACCCCTGCATCTGCTCGCGGACAGCTCGCGAAAAGACATCTTCGACAAAGTCTTCTCCGCCGGGGATCGCACGGACGATGGGAACCAACCCGAACATCACCCCGCCGTAGGTCGGCGAAGCCAAACCGACCCAATGATCGACGTAGGCGTCGCCGCCCATTTTGTTGACGTAGTGCCGCGTCACCGTCGCGCCTTGGGAGTAGCCGATCACGTCGACCTTGTCCGCTCCGGTCGCGGTCAGCACCTGATCGACGAAAGAACCGAACGCGGTGGCACTACCGACTATGTCGCCGACGCCGTAAGTCTCGTGTGCGATGTCCCCGTTTTCTTCTTCGATCGCACCGCCGTAATTGAGGGCGAAGACGCAATAGCCGTCAGCTGCCAGTGCCGGCGACAGGGCCGCCCAATCCGCGTACGCCTCGGTGTCGGTTCCGTGGGCGAGTACAACCGGTCGGGGATGCGTGGCGGACGGCTCACAGGCGAAATCGTTCGACCCGGCAGGTGCGGATCCTGGATGAGCATGCGCATATGCCGTGGCAACGGAACGAGTCGCCTGACCCGGACCGATGTCGAGAGGAACGTCCATCGCGTCGGCACTCGCAGACGGGAGCGTCGGTGCGGCAGCCGATATCGCCGGCGGTGCTCCGATCAGCAGCGCCACTGCTACCGAAAATGTCAGTCCCACAGACCGTTTGACGCCAGCCATTGTTCCTGCTCCTGCTCTGATCCTACGAGGGAGCTGACCGTAACACCAGAAACTTCGGGGCGCATACCCTACCGAACAGTAGGTATCCGACGTCTCAATTGCCGCCTTCATCGGCGTCATCACCGGCAAGCACTCGGTAGAGCGACTTGCGCGCCTCGACAAGCACGTCGGCTGCGGCCTTGACCTGCGCTGGTGTGCCTACAGCAGCCACTTGACCGGCCGCGCCCATCAGCTGGCCGATCAGTTCACGAAGGTCCTGCTCCGGCTCCCCTACGCTGAGACGAACGTCATCCCACGGTGCCCCAAGATCGGCGCGATGCTCCTCGACGTACGCGAGGCCTTCCTCGGTCAGCTTGGCGGTCTTGCGGCCGGCGACCTTTTCGATGATGACGAGTCCCTCGTCCTCGAGTTGGGACAGCGCGGGATAAATGGAACCCGGACTCGGCTTCCAGACGCCGCCGCTGCGCTCGACGATCTGCTGAATCAATTCGTAGCCGTGCATCGGCTCTTCCGCGATCAACAACAGAATCGCAGCGCGCACATCTCCACGACGACCTCGTCCGCCACGTCCTCGCCCGCGACCGAACTGAGCGCCCGGACCGAAGCCGGGGCCGGGTCCGCCGTCTGGACCGAAACGCCCCCGCCGATGGCCTCTGCGTGGCATGTCACCGAAGCCCGGCCGCTCGTGCGGTCGACCGCGTCGTCCACCGTCTCGATCGCCGGGACCATCGCCCGGCGCGCCGTCGTCCGTCGGCACCCACATCACAAATGGTGGCCGTTGCTCACGGCCGAAACCGCCGAAGAAGCCGCGTCGGCCGAACATCCCCTCGTTCGGGAAACTTGCATCCATCGTCGAACCTCCATCACTATCGTTGATAGTTCGACGATATATCGCCATATCAGGTTGTGCAAGATTTTTGCTGCACACAAGCATGCCTCTGAGAACTCGAAAATCAGCCGATGCGGCGTGGGTCGATCTGAATGCGGACCGGACCCGATGACTTCCGCGCACTGCGCGCGGCCCTCGCATGTGCCAGAGCATCCGCAAGGCCGCGACCGTCCTTGCGTGGAACGCGGACCAGCAGTCGCTCCGGCGCGACACCGCTCTCGTCCTCACCGGAATACGGAAGCCTCTCCCCCGCAGGCAATTCCACTGGTCCGAGTAGTACAGCACTTGCCGGCAGATCAGCTGAGTCCACCAACTCCGCAATCGCTGCGGATCCACCGTCGATCGCAGCCATGTGAACGGCCGGAGGAAAGCCGACCTCGTCCCGTTCCTCGAATTGAGACTGTGCGTGCCCCACCGGATCCCATCGGACCAACGCCTGCACCGTCGGGATACCCGAGTCTGCGACAACCACAACTTCACCGCCTTCGGACAGCGGAATCACCATGGCAGCAGCCGACATCCAGCGTCTGAGTGTTTCCTCGGCGGCGCGCAGATCGGGCCGGCCGAGCAGTGCCCAACCGTCGAGCAAGAGCGCGGCGCCGTAGCCGCCGGTCATCACCGGCTCCGCACCCACTGTCGAGACCACCAACGCGGGCCCGTGTGGCAGTTCCTTGACCACATCACCGCCCCCGGACAGAACAACTTTTACACCGGGAAACGCCCGCCCGAGTTCTTCGGCGGTCCGGCCGGCACCGACCACCACCGCGCGCAACGCTTTCGCCCCGCACGCGTGACATCGGTAGGCGGCATCGGCAACCCCGCACCAGCGGCACGCCGGTGTCCCGGCGCCGTCGGGACCTGCCGCAGCGGGAAGAGCCAGTGGGCCGTTGCACCGACGGCACCGTGCCGGGGCACGGCACTTTCCACAGGCCAGGGTCGGTACGTACCCCCGCCGAGGCACCTGCACCAGGACTCCGTTGCCCTCACCCAGAGCGCGCCGGGCGGCCGCGAATGCAATAGCGGGCAAACGAGCCGCTCTGGCTCCCGGATCGCGAGCCAAGGCTTGATCGCTGTCGGCAAGCGCGGTGATCTTGGGTGCGTGAGCACGAACGACGTCCCGCGTAGCGACCAGATCGTGCGCCCATCCCGAGTCGACGAGTACCTGCGATTCTGCCGTACGGGAGAACCCACCGATCACGACGGCGCACCCGGCGACGTAGCCACGCAGGACGGCAACTTCGCGGGCATGTGGATACGGCGACCGCGGCTCGGACAAGTTGTCGTCGCCGTCGTCCCAGACGACGACAAGACCGGTCTCGGGCGTCGGCGCAAAAACAGCACTCCGCGTGCCGACGACGATCCGGGCGGTCCCGCGCAGTGCAGCGAGCCACCTTCGGTATCGCATGGCCGGCCCCAGGCCTGCGGACAGACCCACCACTGCATCCGCTCCGGAGAGCTCGGTACATGCGGCGACGACGCGGTCCAGGTCGCGTTGATCGGGCACAACCAGAATCGCGGATTTACCACTTGCCGCTACAGCCCCGGCCAATTCGGCCAGGCGCAGTGGCCAGTTTTCACCAGGCAACGCCTGCCAGACCGCACGCGGGCTTTTCGACTCGCGAATCGCGGACAGAAAGGCGTCACCGAATCTGTAGAGATGCCAACCATTTTCGATCGGTTCAGGAGCGGACGGCGGCTCGGCGGGCTCCCACGGTTCCGCCTCGACCTTCGCGTGGCGCGGCGGTACCGCCAAACGGAGAACATCGGCGCGGGTTCCGGCATAACGCTCCGCCACACGATCGACGACTTGCGCGATTTCTGCCGTCAGGACCCGCTCGGACGAGATGACGCGTTCGAGCCAGCCGAACTTCCCCTGATGGTCACTGGTCGCCTCGCGCGAGACGATGAAACCGTCCACCAGACGACCAGCGAAGCGGATGCGCACCCGGACTCCGGGCTGCGCATCCGCTTCGAGTTCACGAGGAACGAGGTAGTCGAATTCACGGTCGAGGTGAGCGAGCGGGAGCATCGGCAGCACCCGGGCGACCGGATCGACTTCTGCCGCTACTCTTTCCGCGCCCACCCGCGCCCCGTCTGTACGTCAGTGATCAGAGACCAGCTGCGCTACGCAGCTTGTCGGCACGATCGGTGCTCTCCCACGGGAGGTCGATGTCGGTGCGACCGAAGTGACCGTATGCCGCCGTCTGCGCGTAGATCGGACGCAGCAGGTCGAGGTCGCGGATGATCGCTCCCGGACGCAGGTCGAAGATCTCGGTGATCGCCTTCTGGATCCGTGCCGGATCGGTCTTCTCGGTGCCGAAGGTTTCGACGAAGAGTCCGACCGGAGCTGCCTTGCCGATGGCGTATGCGACCTGAACCTCGATGCGGTCGGCCAGACCTGCGGCAACAGCGTTCTTGGCCACCCAACGCATGGCGTAGGCAGCGCTTCGGTCGACCTTTGACGGGTCCTTGCCGGAGAACGCGCCGCCGCCGTGGCGAGCCATTCCGCCGTAGGTGTCGACGATGATCTTGCGGCCGGTCAAACCGGCGTCACCCATCGGGCCACCGAGGACGAACTTGCCCGTCGGGTTCACCAGCAGACGAACATCGGAGGTGTCGAGATCGGTGAGGTTCACGTCGGTCAGCACCGAGTGAAGCACCTTCTCGCGAAGATCGGGCGTCAACAGGTTGTCGAGGTCGATGTCAGCGGCATGCTGGGTGGAGATGACCACGGTGTCGAGACGGACAGCCTTGTCACCGTCGTACTCGATGGTGACCTGGGTCTTGCCGTCCGGGCGCAGGTACGGCAGCACGCCGGACTTACGGACCTCGGTCAACCGGCGAGAGAGACGATGAGCCAACGCGATGGGCAGCGGCATCAGTTCCGGCGTGTCGGTGGTGGCGTAGCCGAACATCAGGCCCTGGTCGCCCGCACCCTGACGGTCGATCTCGTCGTCGCTGATTCCGTCGACGCGAGCCTCGTGCGAGTGATCGACACCCTGCGCGATCTCGGGCGACTGAGCGCCGATCGCGACGTTGACGCCACAGGAGTTACCGTCGAAGCCCTTTGCCGAGCTGTCGTAGCCGATCTCGAGGACCGTGTCGCGCACGATCTTCGGAATGTCTGCGTACGCAGTGGTCGTGACCTCGCCGGCTACGTGAACCTGGCCGGTGGTGACCAGAGTTTCGACGGCCACGCGGGCGCGCGGGTCCTGGGTGAGCAGCGCGTCGAGGATCGAGTCGCTGATCGCGTCACAGATCTTGTCCGGATGCCCCTCGGTGACGGACTCGCTGGTGAATAGCCGACTGCCGGACTTGCTCACAGATCTCCCTCTCGACGACTGAGTTCTTGACTACAGCTTATTGAAGTATCCGAATCACCGTTCGGTGACCGTTTTGTCATGCTTTGTTAGCTGGGGGCTGAGCCGACGATAACGGTTGGACCGCCTGCGCAACACCCTTGTGCTCACCCGATTATCGTGGGGTAACTCTCACCACCGGGCGCGTGTCGCTACTCGGGGAAGAGCTTGACCAGGGCGTCGAGTACTCGACTGGCCATCAAAGCCTTGGATCCGTGCTCGAGCGCGGACTCCGAGCCGTCGGAACCGAGCAGCCAACCGTCGTTGTGATCGACCTCGAACGCCTTGCCCTCGCCGACCGCATTGACCACGAGGAGGTCGCAACCTTTGCGGGCAAGCTTGGAGCGGGCGTAACTGAGAACGTCACCGTGGGCGTCACCGGTCTCTGCGGCGAATCCGACGATCACCGTTCGAGCGTCCAGATCGCCGTCACGACGCGCTTCGACGAGACCGGCGAGGATGTCGGCATTTCTGGTGAGGCTGATCGAGTCGGGTTCGTTTGCGCCCTTCTTGATCTTGCTGCCTTCGACGGTGGTGGGGCGGAAGTCCGCGACAGCTGCAGCCATGACGACTCCGTCGTGTCCCGGTGCGTGCTTCTCCACTGCCAACCGGAGATCTTCGGCCGTCTTGATGTGCACGACGTCGACAGCGGCGGGGTCGGCAAGATCGGCCGTGTAACCGGCGATCAGCGTGACGTGAGCGCCGCGTTGTGCGGCCAGACGGGCGAGCGCGTAGCCCTGTTTGCCGGAGCTGCGATTACCGAGAAAGCGCACCGGATCGAGCGGCTCGCGAGTACCGCCGGCGGTGACCAGAATGCGGCGACCTTCCAGGTCGCGCGGCAACGCGTCCGAGCGCTCGAGGAGCAACGATGCCAACCCGACGATCTCGTCGGGTTCGGGAAGTCGACCGGCTCCGGTGTCTTTTCCGGTCAAACGCCCGGAGGCAGGTTCGATCACGTGGACGCCGCGCGAGCGCAGTGTCGCCACGTTGGACACCGTTGCGGGGTGCTCCCACATCTCGGTGTGCATTGCGGGGGCGAAGACGACCGGACAGCGTGCGGTCAACAAGGTGGCTGTCAAAAGGTCGTCTGCGCGGCCCATGACAGCTCGCGCCATCAGATCAGCGGTTGCCGGCGCGATGACAACGAGATCGGCTTCCTGTCCGAGGCGGACATGCGGAACCTGCGGGACGTCGTTGAAGACGCCGGTGTGAACCGGGTTGCCGGAGAGTGCTTCGAACGTGGCGCGGCCGACGAACTCCAGAGCGGATTCGGTCGGAATCACGCGGACGTGATGACCGCTCTCGGTGAAGCTGCGGATGATCGAGCACGCTTTGTACGCGGCGATACCCCCACCGACACCGACGACAATGCGCTTACGTATCGATGTGGGCGCGTCGGACACTCCCCCGACACCCGAACGAGGTTCGGGTGCGGCAGACGTGGTGCTCACTCGCCTTCGGTGTGCTCGAGGAGATCAGCGTGGATTTCACGCAACGCGATGGACAGCGGCTTTTCCTGCAGACCGGGCTCGACCAGAGGTCCGACGTATTCGAGGATGCCGTCACCGAGCTGGTTGTAGTAGTCGTTGATCTGGCGCGCACGCTTGGCCGAGTAGATGACCAGGGCGTACTTGGAAGAGGTGCGTTCGAGCAACTCGTCGATCGGCGGGTTGGTGATGCCGAGCGGGGTGTCGTAGGCAGGCAGAGCGCCCTGACCTGCTGCGGACGCGGCTGAAGTGCTGCTCACTCTTGTGTCTCCTGAATTAGATCTTCATTGAAGAACTAGTTTTATCGATCCGGATATCTGAGAAACGGGGCGGAAATCGGTTCCCGAAGGGTGCGGAATCAGTTCCCAACCAACAAGGATACCAACTCATCGCAAGCACGGCTTACATCCTCGTTCACGATGACCGTGTCGAACTCGTCCTGTGCGGCCAATTCCACTCGGGCCGTCTCGAGTCGGCGTGCCACGACGTCTTCCGTTTCGGTTCCCCGTCCGGTCAGCCGTTGCACCAGAACGTCCCAGCTCGGTGGAGCCATGAACACCAACAGAGCTTCGGGCATCGCCTGGCGGACAGCTCGTGCTCCGGCGAGATCGACCTCGACGAGTACGGGCTTTCCAGCTTCGAGCGCTTCTTCGATCGGAGCTGCGGGGGTGCCGGAGCGCTGTAGACCGCCGTGGATTTCCGCCCATTCGAGAAGTTCACCGGAGTCGATCATCCGTTGAAATTCTTCACGGGAGGTGAATCGGTAGTCCTTGCCGTCCACTTCACCGGGACGGGGATCGCGAGTGGTCGCCGAAACGCTGAAAACGAGTTCAGGCAACCGAGTTCTCAGCTCGCGAACGACGCTGGACTTACCGACAGCCGAAGGGCCGGCCAGTACAACCAGCCGACCCCTCCGCACTGCGGTCTTGCTCTCTGACACTGTTGCGTCAGCAATCATCAGACACTGCCGCGTCAGCAATCATCACTTGTCGGCTCAGGCCTCGAAGTCAAACTTGGTGAGCAGAGCCTTGCGCTGCCGATCACCGAGGCCACGAAGGCGACGGGTCGGTGCAATCTCCAGCTCGGTCATGATCTCCTGAGCCTTGACCTTGCCCACCTTGGGCAGCGCCTCGAGCAGTGCCGAAACCTTCATCTTGCCCAAGATTTCGTTGTCTTCGGCGTCCTTGAGGACCTGCTTGAGGTCGGTGCCGCCACGCTTCAGGCGCTCCTTGAGCTCAGCCCTGGCCTTGCGGGCAGCAGCTGCCTTCTCCAAAGCAGCAGCGCGCTGCTCATCAGTCAACTGGGGAAGGGCCACGGTTCCTCCGTCTCGTCGTGTGCAAATTTTGTCTATTCCGCTGATAACCAGCAGCGATAGCGACCGTACTCACGCCTGGCGCGAATTGCTAACCCACCCCCCGCGGTCCGATGCAGATCGCGGTGGGTTATGCGCGTCGAATCGATGTCACACATCATCGCCGTTTTCGGCTGGATCGAGACGGATTCGACGCAACACGAACGTGCGTACAGTACCGAAATAGACTGTAACACAAAGCATTTCGATACATCAGATGCGACGTCCCCATGCGTGTGTGCGAAATCGTTACCTGCGGGAATGAACGTGGTCGCCGACACATCCAAAAATTTCGAGCATTTTCGACGCCCATGCGCGTGTCGCGGCCTGTTTTCAGGTCGGCAGCGACGATTTCGGATCGTCGGCATCGACCGTGTCCGGTTCGGTGCGGCTCACGCCGGGGGCGGCCAGAGCGAGTACTACCGCGAGGCTCGCCCAGAGCAATGAATTCTCCAGGACGAAGCCGACGACCGGGATATCCATGTCCGCGCCGACCCGAGGAAGCCGAAACAGCACGACCGCAGCGGTGAGGCCGATCGCGATCCAGGACCACGCGGGTACCGATCGGGTGTCCTCCCCCACGCCCGACTTGATCGGAACGAGGAGCACACCCACCGCCGGCACCAACCACACGAAGTGGTGGGTCCAGGCAATGGGAGTCACGATTGCCGCCAGCAGAGCAACCACCGTGAAACCGGCAAGATCACCTCGCAGGCGCTGAGCGCGCCGCGTCGCGACAATTCCGAGGACACCCAACACTGCACAGGCGACGAGCCATGCCGGACCCACCAGGCCCTCGGGGAGTAGCCGTAAGGCCATTCCACGCACGGACTGGTTACCGAACACGGACGGGTCACCGACCGCGACGCGCCCCGAGAGTGAGGCGATGTCACCGAAGTAGTCGATCGTCTGTCGCGGGAGAACGGCAAAGCCGAGTGCCGTGGCGCCGAGGAAGCCGGCGAGGCCGCCCGCAACTGCTTTCCAACGCCCGGTGATCACGTAGTAACCGATGTAGACGAGAGGCACCAGTTTGACGGCCCCGGCGATCCCCACCAGCACACCCTCGGGAATCCACCGTGGTCGAGCCAGCACGTCGATCAGGCACAGGAGTGTCAGGAACAAACCGACCTGCCCGTACCCGAGGTGATCGGAGATCGGCGATGCCGCCGTCCACAGGACCAGGAAACCTACGTAGACGACGACGGGCCGCCTACGTGTGAACGGGACTTCGCGATAGCTGAGCACGATGATCGCGGCCAGCATCAGGAGGCTGACGAAACTCCATCCCCACTGGACCGCACCCCAGGAACCCAAGGCGACCGGAACGGCGACGAGCGCAGCGAAGGGCGGATAAGTGAACGGCAGTCTCGCGTTGAACGACTCGTCGTACAGGTTCGAGCCGTCGAGGACGGCTTGACCTGCCGTCCGGTACACGGCGAGATCGTCGCCGTGTACGCCGGTGACGGATTGGAACCCGGTGGCGAGCAGCGCGCACGCCGCGACGAGAAGTCCGATCTGCCACCAACGATTCACCGACGGACGGTACCACCGGGTTCCACCGCTCGAACGAGCCTCGAGGTCACTCACGGATCAGTGCGCCAATGCGGCTTCGATCTCGTCTCGGTCACGCATTGCTGCCTCCCGAAGTGCCGATACCGAAGGACCATGCTTGAGCACCCCACGGGAAGTGTTCGGCAGCAGGAGCTCGGTCGATCCCGCGAAGATGTCTGCGAGATCCGCTGCCGTCGCACCCTGCGCGCCGAGCCCCGGAGCGAGAATCGGGCCGTTGAACTGCGACAGGTCCAGACCGTGGTCCCGAGTTGCACCGACCACCAGTCCGACGGTGTCGCGTCCGTCGGCGTTCGCGTCGACCGCAGCGTTGACGATCGACTGAGCCACGCTCACACCGTCGGCCGACGACTGTTGAAGTACGCCGCCTTCCGGATTGGAGGTTCGTGCCAGCACGAAGATCCCGCGTGCGTTCTGCCTTGCCAGTTCGAGTGTCGGAGCCAACGCCCCGAATCCCAGGTACGGCGAAACGGTGACCGAGTCGGAGGCCAACGGCGAATCACCCAACCAGGCTTGCGCGTACGCGTCCATCGTCGAACCGATGTCACCGCGCTTGGCGTCCGCGACGACAAGCGTTCCAGCATCGCGAAGAACCGAGATGGTCCGCTCCAACACGGCGAAGCCGGCGCTTCCGTACGCCTCGAAGAACGCAACCTGAGGTTTGACGAGTCCAACCTCACCGGTGAAGGCCTCGACGCAGATCTCGGCGAAAGTCTCCAGACCTTCGGCGGTACGTGGCAGTCCCCACGCGTCGAGAAGCGCGGGATGCGGGTCGATACCGACGCACAGCCGCCCCCGGTCCGCGATCGCGGACCGGAGACGATGCCCCCAACTGTGACTCACGACTGCTGTGCCGGCTGACGAAGACCTGCGTGCAGTTCCTGCAGGGAGTGAACCCCGATGTCGCCGCGGATGGCCGCTTCGATGCCCTGCACGGCGGCCGAGGCGCCCTGGACCGTCGTGATGCACGGGATGTTCGACGCGACTGCTGCGCTTCGGATCTCGTAGCCGTCGACACGCGGACCGTTGTTGCCGTACGGGGTGTTGATGACCATGGCGACCTCGCCGCTGCGGATCTGGTCGACGATGGTCTCGGCACCGGCCGGAACATCCTCACCCGACTGCTTGTACACCTGCTTGCACTCGATACCGTTGCGCCGCAACACATCTGCGGTTCCTTCGGTGGCAAGGATGGTGAATCCGAGATCTGCCAGGCGCTTGACCGGGAAGATCAGCGAACGCTTGTCCTTGTTGGCGACCGAGACGAACACCGCGCCTGTGGTGGGCAACGACCCGTAGGCGGCCGTCTGCGACTTGGCGAAAGCCGTACCGAAGTCGAAGTCGATTCCCATGACTTCACCGGTGGACTTCATTTCCGGGCTGAGCAAGGTATCCACGCCGGTACCGTCGGCGCGGCGGAAGCGGTTGAACGGCAACACAGCTTCCTTGACCGCGATCGGTGCACCGGCCGGGGTGTTTCCACCGTCGCCGGTCGCCGGCAGGATGCCGCTTGCGCGCAGGTCGGCGATGGATTCGCCGAGCATGACGCGGGCGCATGCCTTGGCCAGCTGGACGGCCGTCGCCTTGGAGACGAACGGAACCGTACGGCTGGCGCGGGGATTTGCTTCCAGCACGTAGAGGATGTCGTCCTTGAGTGCGTACTGGACGTTGAGCAGGCCCTTGACGCCGATGCCCTTTGCGAGAGCCTCGGTGGAACGGCGGACGTTCTCGAGATCCGCCCGGCCCAGAGTGATGGGCGGGAGCGCACACGCCGAGTCACCGGAGTGAATGCCGGCTTCCTCGATGTGCTCCATGACGCCGCCGAGGTACACCTCGGTGCCGTCGCACAGAGCGTCGACGTCGATCTCGACCGCGTCTTCGAGGAAGCGGTCGACCAGGACCGGGCGGTCGTCGGAGATCTCCGTGGCACGCGAGATGTAGTCGGCAAGTGAAGCCTCGTCGTAGACGATCTCCATGCCGCGTCCACCGAGCACGTACGACGGACGCACCAGCACCGGGTAGCCGATGCCTGCTGCGATCTCGCGGGCGCCGTCGAACGTGGTGGCGGTACCGAACTTCGGGGCAGGCAGACCGGCTTCGGTGAGCACGCGACCGAATTCGCCGCGGTCCTCCGCCAGGTCGATGGCTGCGGGGCTGGTTCCCACGATGGGAACGCCGGCAGCTTCGAGGCGCTTCGCCAATCCGAGCGGGGTCTGGCCGCCGAGCTGGACGATGACGCCGGCAACGGTGCCCGACTGCGCCTCCGCGCGGTAGACCTCGAAGACGTCCTCGAATGTCAGCGGCTCGAAGTACAGGCGATCAGCGGTGTCGTAGTCCGTGGAGACGGTCTCGGGGTTGCAGTTGACCATGACGGTCTCGTACCCGGCCTCGGACAGCGTCTGGGCAGCGTGGACACACGAGTAGTCGAACTCGATGCCCTGGCCGATGCGGTTGGGGCCGGATCCGAGGATCAGAACCTTGGGTCGCTCGGTCTGCGGAGCAACTTCGGACTCGGCCTCGGGATCAAGCTCGTAGGTCGAGTAGTGGTACGGCGTCTTGGCCTCGAACTCTGCGGCGCAGGTGTCGACGGTCTTGTAGACGGGGCGCACGCCCAGCTGATCACGCAGAGCGCGAACGGCGTCCTCACCTGCGTGCGTGTCACCACCGAGTTCGGGGCGCAGAGCCGCGATCTGGCGGTCCGAGATGCCGTGGTACTTGGCCTGACGCAGGGCAGCCTCGTCGAAAGACTCTGCAGCGCGAAGCTTTTCACCGAGCTCGTGAATCTGCTGGAACTGGTCGAGGAACCACGGATCGATCTTGGTGGCGTCGAAGAGCTGCTCGACAGTTGCGCCGAGGGCGAATGCCTTCTCGATGCCGTACATGCGGCCGTCCTGCGGAACGCTCAGATCGGCGAGCAGGGCGTCCAGGCTCTCCGTCTCGATGTCGGCGCCGGTCCAGTAACCCGCACGCTTGGTCTCGAGTGAACGCATGACCTTGCCGAAAGCCTCGGTGAAGTTGCGGCCGATGCTCATGGCCTCGCCTACCGACTTCATCGTGGTGGTCAGGGTTCCGTCGGCACCGGGGAACTTCTCGAAAGCGAACCGCGGAGCCTTGACGACGACGTAGTCGAGTGTCGGCTCGAAGCAAGCCGGGGTTTCCTTGGTGATGTCGTTGACGATCTCGTCGAGCGTGTAGCCGATGGCAAGCTTGGCGGCCATCTTCGCGATCGGGTAACCGGTCGCCTTCGACGCCAGCGCCGACGAGCGGGAAACGCGCGGGTTCATCTCGATGACAACCAGGCGGCCGTCCTTCGGGTCCATCGCGAACTGGATGTTGCAGCCGCCGGTGTCGACGCCCACCTCACGCAGAATATCGATGGAGAGGTCGCGCATCGCCTGGTACTCGCGGTCGGTCAGCGTCATCGCGGGAGCGACGGTGACCGAGTCTCCGGTGTGGACACCCACCGGGTCGACGTTCTCGATGGAGCAGACGATCACGACGTTGTCGCGACTGTCGCGCATGAGCTCGAGTTCGTATTCCTTCCAGCCGAGGATGGATTCCTCGATCAGGACGTTCGCCGTCGGCGACGCGGCCAGACCGCCACCGGCGATGCGGTTGAGATCGTCGACGTCGTACGCCATGCCGGAACCGAGGCCGCCCATGGTGAAGGACGGACGCACGACAACCGGGTAACCGAGTTCGGCGACCGTGGCGTGTACTTCGTCCATCGTGTAGCAAACTGCGGACTTCGCAGATTCGCCACCGACCTTGGCGACGATGTCCTTGAACTTCTGGCGATCCTCGCCGCGCTGGATGGCGTCGAAGTCGGCGCCGATCAGCTCGACGTCGTACTTCTCGAGGATGCCCTGCTCGTGCAGCGCCACAGCGGCGTTGAGAGCGGTCTGACCACCGAGCGTCGCGAGGACGGCGTCGATCTTGTTGCCCTGCAACGCTTCCTTGGCGATGACCTTTTCGAGGAACTCGGCCGTGATCGGCTCGACGTACGTGGCGTCGGCGAACTCGGGGTCCGTCATGATGGTGGCCGGGTTGGAGTTGACCAGGCTGACGCGCAGGCCCTCCTCCTGGAGGACGCGGCAAGCCTGGGTGCCCGAGTAGTCGAACTCACAGGCCTGACCGATGACGATCGGACCGGAGCCGATTACCAGGATGTGCTTGAGATCTGTACGGCGTGGCATTAGTTCTTGACTCCGGTTTCTTTCCGTGCGGAGAGCAGGCTGGTGAAGCGGTCGAAGAGGTACGCAGCGTCGTGCGGGCCGGCTGCCGCCTCCGGGTGGTACTGCACCGAGAAGGCCGAATCGTCGAGCAGGCGAACACCTTCGACGGCTCCGTCATTGGCGCAGGTGTGGCTTACCACGGCGCGACCGAACGGGGTGTCGAATTCCTGGCCGGCTTCACCTTCGAGTGCGAAGCCGTGGTTCTGCGCGGTGATCGCGATGCGACCCGTCTGATGCTCGATCACCGGGATGTTGATGCCGCGGTGGCCGAACTTCATCTTGTACGTGCTCAGGCCGAGGGCGCGGCCCAGGATCTGGTTACCGAAGCAGATACCGAACAGCGGCAAGCCCTGTCCGATGACCTCTTTTGTCAGGTGCACTGCGCCGTCGGCGGTGGCCGGGTCACCGGGACCGTTGGAGAGGAACACTCCGTCGGCCTTCAGGTCGAGGATCTGTTCGAGACTCGCATTGGACGGCAACACGTGGACGCGGATACCGCGCTCGGCGAACATGCGCGGGGTGTTGGTCTTGATACCGAGGTCGATCGCGGCAACCGTGTACAGCGCCTCCCCGCCCTTCGGCTCGACGACGTAGCCGCTGGTGGTGCTGACTTCACCGGCAAGATCGGCGCCGAGCATGGTCGGCTGATCCTGAACCCGTCGGACCAGTTCGTCATCGGCGGCGATGGCTTCACCGGAGAAGACGCCTGCCTTCATCGAACCGCGAGTACGCAGGTGGCGAACCAGGGCACGAGTGTCGATCCCGGCGATTCCGACGATGCCCTGCTCTTCGAGCTTGGCCTGCAGCGAACCGGTTGCACGCCAGCTCGAGGTGACGCGCGAGGGGTCACGAACGACGTACCCGGCAACCCAGATCTTGGCGCCGGCACTCTCGCCGGTCGGTCCGACCGACTCGTCGTCTTCGTCGTTCCAGCCGGTGTTGCCGATCTGCGGCGCGGTGGAGACCACGATCTGGCGGTGGTAGCTGGGATCGGTGAGCGTTTCCTGGTAGCCGGTCATGCCGGTGCTGAACACCGCTTCGCCCAGGGTCTGTCCAACCGCACCGAAGGTGGTTCCGCGGAACACCCGTCCGTCTTCGAGGACCAGTACTGCGGGGCTGTTGCCAAAGCCGCTCATGCGTTCTTTCCGTTCTGCTCGATGTCGCCAGAGCTTGCGTCTTCGTTGTCATTCGTCTTGTTCGAGGCAGTCTTGTTCGAAGCAGTCTTGTTCGAAGCAGTTACCGGCTTGACCCAGTCCGGATAAACCGTCTTGTCGTCACCGCGCACGCCCGTGTCGATCTCGGTTCCGCTCGGCAATTCCCAGCGAATCACCAGGACGCCGTCCTTGCTCATGACCTTGCCGGCAAGACCGTTCTCCGTGCGGATCGCGCGGATCGACTTCTCCGGAATCCAGATGGCCGACGCACCGTCACGCTCGACCAGAATTCCGCCGCTGTAGCGGCTGATCTCGCAGGTGGCGCGGAAACCGAGGTCGCCGACGGCGATGCGGTCCTGCCAACTGGGTGCGATGGTGCTACCGACGTACAGGCCGGTGGTCGGCAGGACGAGCAGTTCACCCAGGGTTGCCGGTACCGTCGGCAGTTCGCCGATCTTGTCTTTCTGGCGTCGAGCGCGTCCACGCCAACCGACGTACATCAGGCCGATCATTGCGACCCAGAAGATCGCCAGACCGATGATCCACAGTGCTCTGTCCATGACGCGCTACTCCTCGCTACTCCGCAGCCGCACATTCCCGTCGTGTGCGGTGATGCGGCCACGTAACAGTGTGGTCGTGACCCGTGCGGGCAATGTCATCGACTCGTACGGAGTGTTATGCGCGACACTCGCCAGGTCTGGGCCGTGGACCGTCCACTCGGCCGACGGATCGACCAATGTCAGGTTGGCGGGCTCCCCCACCTCGATGGGACGGCCTTGATCGTCGAGTCCGACGATCGCCGCCGGGCGCTCGCTCATGACCCGCGCAACACCGCGCCAGTCCAACAGGCCGGGCTGAACCATCGTCTGCACGATGATCGAGAGCGCGGTCTCGAGGCCGAGCATTCCGGGGCGGGCGGCCGCGAATTCGCAGCACTTGTCCTGCTCGGCGTGCGGAGCATGATCGGTGGCCACGCAGTCGATGATGCCCTCGGCCAGACCCTTGCGCAGGGCAGCAACATCGCTGGCCTCACGAAGTGGCGGGTTGACCTTGTTGATGGCGTCGTACGTCTCGAGACGTGAATCATCGAGGAGCAGGTGATGCGGGGTGACCTCGGCGGTGATCGAAATCCCTTGGCTGCGAGCCCACTTCACGAGTTCGACGGTTCCGGCGGTGGATGCGTGGCAGATGTGAACGCGGGCGCCGGCGTCACGCGCGAGCAGTGCGTCACGGGCCACGATCGATTCTTCGGCTGCTCGCGGCCAACCGGCCAGGCCGAGACGCGCGGCCGTGGGGCCCTCGTGGGCGACCGCACCGACCGTCAAACGCGGTTCTTCCGCGTGCTGCGCGATCAGGACGCCCAGTGAGCTGGAGTATTCGAGCGCGCGACGCATGATCAGTGGGTCGTAGACGCAGTGACCGTCGTCGGAGAACATCTTGACCTTGCCGACGCCTGCCGCCATGGTCGCCATCTCGGCGAGCTGCTTGCCTTCCAGGCCTGCGGTGACTGCGCCGACGGGGTGGACGTCGACGAGGCCGACTTCCTGTCCGCGTCGCCAGACGTGATCGGTGATGACCACCGAATCGGCGACGGGGCTCGTGTTCGCCATCGCGAAGACCGCGGTGTATCCACCCAGAGCGGCCGCGGAGCTTCCGGTTTCGATGGTCTCGGTGTCTTCGCGACCAGGCTCACGTAGATGGGTGTGCAGGTCCACGAAGCCGGGAAGCAGGATCTGCCCGCCGGCATCGATCACCTCGGATGCCGTGGCCGGATCGAGGTCCACGCCGATCTCGAGGATCGTGCCGTCGCCGACGAGGACGTCGGTGGGCTCACCTTCTCCGTAGATCAGGACTCCGCGGAGCAGGACACTCACGGGTGATTCTCCGTTCTCGTTTCTGGTCACAGCGCACCGTCCTCCGACCCGACCAGCAGTCGGAACAAGACAGCCATGCGCATGTGTACGCCGTTGGTAACCTGTTGCAGTACAGCAGTTTTCGAGGAATCGGCGACGGCGGATGCGATCTCCATGCCGCGCAGCATCGGACCGGGGTGCAAGACCACCGCGTAGTCGGCCAGCATCGCCAGTCGCTTCTCGGACAGGCCGTAGTTGATCGAGTACTCGCGCTGCGAAGGGAAGAAGCCGCCGTTCATGCGTTCGGCCTGAACCCGCAGCATCAGCACCGCGTCGAGTCCGGGCAGTTCGGCGTCGAGCGAATGCGAGACCGTGACCGGCCACGTGTGCGCGCCGACCGGCAGCAGTGTCGGAGGCGCCACCAAGACGACCTCCGCGCCGAGCATCGAGAGCAGCAGCGCGTTGGACCGGGCCACACGGCTGTGCAGAATGTCGCCGACGATCGCGATCCGCTTGCCCTCGATGTCGCCGAGGCGCTGGCGAAGGGTCAAAGCGTCGAGAAGCGCCTGAGTTGGATGCTCATGCGTGCCGTCACCTGCGTTGATGACTGCCGGGCCACCGTCGTCGGCCGCTCCGGTCCACTTGGCGATCTGATGGGCGGCACCCGAAGCCGGATGCCGCACGATGAGGGCGTCAGCACCGGCCGCGCGCAGGGTCATCGCGGTATCGCGCAGGGATTCGCCCTTGGACACCGAGGAACTCGATGCGCTGACGTTGATGACGTCCGCGCTCATCCACTTACCGGCCACCTCGAAGGACACCCGGGTGCGCGTCGAGTTCTCGAAGAACACCGTCATGACCGTGCGTCCGCGCAGCGTCGGGAGTTTGCGTACTTCGCGGCCCAGCAGCGCCTGCTCGAAGCGTTCTGCCTCGTCGAGAAGTTCTACCGCGGACTCACGATCGAGGTCCGCGATGGAAAGAAGGTGCTTCACGCGCTCTTACCTCCGGAGATGACTACCGCTTCCCTGCCGTCGTGTTCCTGGAGGAGAACCTTGACGTCTTCTGACCTCGCGGTCGGGACGTTCTTGCCGACGTAGTCGGCGCGCAGCGGCAGTTCGCGATGACCGCGATCGACCAGCACTGCGAGTTGGACGGCCCGGGGGCGACCGAGATCGCGCAACGCATCGAGGGCGGAGCGCACGGTGCGACCGGAGAAGAGGACATCGTCCACCAGGACGACCAGAGCATTGTCGACGCCACCTTCGGGGACGGACGTGCGCTCGAGCGGGCGATGCGGCTTGGTGCGGAGATCATCACGGTAGAGCGTGATGTCGAGAGATCCGATGGGAAGACGCACACCGGAGAATTCTTCGATCTTGGCGCGCAGTCGCGTGGCGAGGGTGGTTCCGCGCGTCGGGATGCCGATCAGGACCACACGAGGGGCTGTTCCCTCGGGTCCGTCGAGTGCGGTTTTCTCGATGATCTCGTGAGCGATCCGCGCGATGGTCCGGCCCACATCCTGGGCGGACAACAATTCACGGGTCTCACTACTTGCCTCGGCACCAGCGGATGCCTTGGCGCTGCCTGGACCTGCAAGATCGGATGGGCGAGACCCTTCGGGCACGCTCATACAGCGACCTCCTTCTCCGCCTCACTGGACGGATCGTTAAAGGATGTCTGACGGTCCCCACCCTATCAGCCGACAGACCTGATCCCGCCGTGCGAGCAGCGACTTCGACCGGTTGTGTGCAGACACACAACGCGCACGGTGACACTCGCACGGCGGTGGTGGAACAGAACTTGCTACTCGGTACCCGAATCCGATTCCTGCGCGCGCTGCGAGGTCGCAGCTGCAGCCGATCGAACCTGCGGCGCAACGAGAACGACCTGACCGAGGATTCCGTTGACGAATCCCGGAGAGTCGTCCGTCGAGAGCTGCTTCGCGAGTTCGACGGCCTCGTCCACGGCGACAACCGGCGGAACGTCCGTCGCATGGAAGAGCTCCCACACGGCGATACGCAGAATCGCACGGTCGACGGCGGGCAGACGCTCGAGCGTCCAATCCTGCAGATGCGAGGAGATGACCTGATCGATCCGGTCCAGATTCTCCGCGACGCCGGACACCAACGTGACGGTGTAGGCCGCGACGGGTGCTACCGCGTCGTCCTTGACGGACAGATCGGAACGCTCCGATGCGAGCGCGACCGGATCGAGGTCACGTGCCTCGGCTTCGAAGAGGAAGTCGACGGCACGCTTGCGCGCCTTGTGGCGTGCACCGAGTTTCTTATGTGTGCCGGACACTCAGGAATTCACACGCCCGAGGTAGTTGCCGTCACGGGAATCGACCTTGAGCTTGTCACCGGTGTTGATGAAGAGCGGCACGTTGATCTCGGCACCGGTCTCGAGGGTGGCAGGCTTGGTGCCGCCGGTGGAGCGGTCGCCCTGCAGGCCCGGATCGGTGTGCTTGACGACGAGCTCGACCGTGACCGGAAGCTCGACGAAGAGGGGAACGTCTTCGTGGGTCGCGACCTGGACGGCCATGTTCTCGAGCAGGAAACGCGACTGGTCGCCGACGGTGGATTCACTGATCGACACCTGGTCGTAGGTGTCGCCGTCCATGAAGATGTAGTCGCTGCCGTCGTGGTACAGGTAGGTCATGTCACGACGGTCGACCGTGGCGGTCTCGACCTTCACACCGGCGTTGAACGTCTTGTCCACTACCTTGCCCGAGAGCACGTTCTTGAGCTTGGTGCGCACGAAGGCAGGGCCCTTGCCGGGCTTGACATGCTGGAACTCGATGATCGTCCACAGCTGGCCTTCGATCTGCAGAACCAGACCATTCTTGAAATCACTGGTGGAAGCCACTTGCTTCGCGTCTCCTAGGGGTCGGGAAACCGTCTCAGACGACGGTAAGGTCTTTTGCGGTCAGTGTGAGCAGCTCTGGCCCCTGCTCACGAACAACGAGCGTGTCCTCGATCCGTACACCTCCGCGCCCGGAGAAGTACACGCCCGGCTCGACGGTCACCGCCGCGCCGGAAAGAAGTGTACCGGTGCCGAGCTTGCCGATTCCCGGTGCTTCGTGGATTTCGAGGCCGACACCGTGGCCGAGGCCGTGCAGGAACAACTCGCCGTAGCCTGCATCGTCGATCACCGAACGGGCGGCGGCGTCCACGGCCGCACATTCGACACCCGGAGCGAGGGCATCGCAACCGGCAGCTTGTGACCGCGCGACGAGTTCGTAAATCTCCCGTTGCCAATCGGAAACGGACTCGAGCACGTACGTCCGGGTCATGTCCGAGTGGTACCCACCGACCTGTGCGCCGAAGTCGAGTTTCACGAAGTCGCCCGACGCCAGGATCGCGTCGGTCGGTCGGTGATGCGGAATCGCCGAGTTGACGCCTGCCGCCACGATCGTCTCGAAGGAAATACCGTCTGCGCCGTTGTCGAGCATCAGGTTTTCCAGTTCACGACCGACCTCTCGTTCGGTTCGGCCAGGTCGCAGACCGCCGCGAGCGATCAACTGCGCCAACGCGGCATCGGCTGAAGTGCATGCGGCGCGCAACAACTCCACCTCGTGCACGTCCTTGACCATGCGCAACTGTTCGACGAGTCCACTCACCGGTTCGAACCGGATCTTCGGTGCTGCCTCGGTCCATGCGCGATGTTCGGCGAACGTCGCGACGTGTGACTCGAACGCGAGAACGGGCATCGTCGACTTCTCGATCAAGTGCGCAGCACTCGAACGGGCGATTTCAGCGCGCAGGTCCGGAACCTGCTCCGCCACCTGCGTCACGTAACGACCGTCGGTGCAGATCACCGTCGCGCGTTCGTCGGACTCCGAATCGGACGCACTGACGACGAGCGCAGCATTGGAACCGGTGAAACCGGTGAGGTACCTGATATTGAGGAGATCTGTGACGAGAATCGCGTCGAGTTCGCGCTCCGCGAGGAGGCGTCTGAGGGATTCACGGCGTGTTCTGAAGTCGACCGGCATCCCTCGAACCTACCGCCCTCGCAGACCTGCCGATCAACTCGAAACTCACGGTTACAGCAATAAGTGTGGGTTAGGCCACAAGGTGTAATGGGTTCTAGTTAGGCTGTACCCATGAATGCGTGGTTGGTACGTGGCCTCGGCATGGCCCTGATACATGTTGTGTTTCGTGCGTTGCTCGGTGCAGCAATCGCACAGTGGCCACTTCAGGGGTCCACCCTGCGCTGGCTGTCCCTGTTGATCGTCATCGTCTTCGCCGCGATCTGGGGTGGTATCGACGGCATTCGCGACCGCCGAAACTTCCCCGAACCCGAGGACGGCGCCGATCTGACCATGCTGTGGCTCAAAGCTGCTTTGGTCGGCGGATTCGTCGCCGGCGCTGCCAGCTGGGCACTCAGCCTGGTCCCCTCCCTCGAACTCACTCAGCAGGGCTTGTTCTTCGAGGTGACCTCCGGTGCGGCGTTCACGATCCTTCTCATCTTCGTCCCTGCCATGATCGCCATCACCGTCGGACGTTTCTTCGTCAGTCGTGAGCAGCGCAAGAATGGAACCGCTCCGCAGACCCCGTCCCACGAGCGTCACCACGAACCGGTGCCCGTCAGCGAGGGCTACGACTCCCCCACCGAGCAGCACGCATACAGCGGAGCCGCCATGTCCGTCGAGGAATCCGACGCCGATACCGCGGTCTTCCCAGCGATCGATCTGGGCAAGCGCGAGCAGTAACGCCCGCCGTCTACACAATCGAATGCGGCCCCGAGGAAATTTTCCTCGGGGCCGCATTCGTGTGGTCGGCTTTTCGACTTCCCTCGTTCAGCCTCGCTCGGCGAGGAACCTGATCGCCAGCGGATACGCGGCGACGCCGAGTCCGACGATCACGCCGGTCGCAATCGGACTCAGGTAGGAATGGTGCCGAAACTCTTCTCGCGCATGAACGTTCGAGATGTGCACCTCGACGAGACCTGCGGTCAGTTCGGCGCATGCATCTCGCAGGACCACCGACGTGTGCGTCAAGCCACCGGCATTGAGGATCACCGGTTCCCCCGCGTCCGCCGCGTCGTGGATCCAACCGAGCAGATCGCCTTCGTGATCGCCCTGACGGACGATCACCTCGACGCCGAGGTCCTTACCTGCCGCGACGCACAATTCGATCAGATCGTCGTGTGTGGTCGCGCCGTAGACCTCGGGCTGACGCTTACCCAGACGCCCCAGATTGGGTCCGTTGACGACGTTGATCCTCACAGCAGGACCGTTCCGCCGGCCGGCCTGGGATCACGGGCGATCGCGGAGTACGCCGCGACCAGCAGGCTCGGATCCGGCCCTTCGAGGCGGCCCGGCTTGGCGAGGCCGTCGAGGACCACGAAACGGAGTAACCCGGCACGGTTCTTCTTGTCGGTCTGCATTCCCTTCATCAGATCGCCGAACGCATCACCGTCGTACGACGTCGGCAGCCCGACGAGATCGAGGATCGACTTGTGACGATCGGCGGTGGCGTCGTCGAGTCGGCCCGCGAGCCGTCCGAGTTCGGCAGCGAAGACCAGGCCGACGGAGACAGCGGCACCGTGGCGCCACTTGTAGCGCTCACGACGTTCGATCGCGTGGCCGAGGGTGTGGCCGTAGTTGAGGATTTCGCGCAGATCCGACTCGCGCAGATCCGCGGCCACGACCTTGGCCTTGACCTCGACGGAGCGCCGAATCAGCTCGGGCAGAACAGTTCCCGACGGATCGAGAGCAGCCTTGGGATCGGCTTCGATGAGGTCCAGGATCACCGGGTCGGCGATGAATCCGGTCTTGATGACCTCGGCCATGCCTGCAACGATCTCGTTGTGCGGCACAGTCTCGAGCGTCGCGAGATCGATGAACACCGCTCCCGGTTCGTGGAACGAACCGACGAGGTTCTTGCCCGCTTCGGTGTTGATACCGGTCTTGCCGCCCACTGCTGCGTCGACCATCGCGAGCAAAGTGGTGGGGACGTGAACAACCTTGACACCACGCATCCACGTAGCCGCTACGAAGCCGGTGAGGTCGGTCGCCGCTCCCCCGCCCAAGCTCATGATCGCGTCGCTGCGAGTCAGGCCGATCCGGCCGAGCACGTCCCAGCAGAAGCCCGCGACGGCAAGATCCTTACCGTCCTCGGCGTCGGGGATTTCGATGCGGTGAGCGTCGATTCCCTTCTCCGCCAATGCAGCCCGTACAGCCTCCGCGGTCTCCGCCAGCGGCGGCTGATGGAAGATCGCGACAGTGCGCGCGCCGTCGAACTCGGCAACAAGGTCACCGAGCAGGCCGCGGCCGATCACGACCGGGTAGGGACTTGCGGTCTTCACCTCTACACGTACGGGTTCGGTCACTGCTCCACTACTCCGCTCCGGTTGTTCATTTGTCTTGAAGTTTCGACACCAATTGCCCGACGACACGCGCCGGGCTTCGGCCGTCGGTCCGAATCCGAATCGTGGCCGAACGCCGGTACAGCGGACGACGACGCCTCATCAGCTCCTGGTACTTGACCTTGGGATCTCCGCCGGCCAGCAGCGGACGATGATTGTTCGCCCCCGTGCGGCGAAGCCCTTCGGCGACACTGATCTCCAGGTAGATGACCGTGTGACCCTGGAGCAGTTCGCGCGTGCGATCGGACAGGATCGCACCACCGCCGAGCGAGACGATTCCGTCGGTGGCCTGCAACGCGTCGCGAACCACCGATTCCTCGATCTCACGAAACCGAGGCTCTCCGTCATGGGTGAAGATCTCCGGGATCGTTCTACCCGTGGTCCGTTCGATCTCGGCGTCGGTATCGACCAATTCGAGTTCGAGTGCCTGCGCGAGACGTCGACCGATGGTCGATTTGCCGGCACCGGGCGGACCGATGAGTACAGCCTTCGGCTTCATCGATACGTGAGTCCTATCGAGGCGGTCGGGCTGCGATGCCCTCGGCGTAACGACGGTAGTTGGCAGTGGTTTCAGCAATGGAATCACCACCGAACTTTTCGAGTGCGGCCTGAGCCACGACAAGCGCAACCATCGATTCGGCGACGACGCCGGCGGCCGGAACCGCGCACACATCGCTGCGCTGGTGGATGGCAACCGCTTCCTCGCCGCTCTCCATGTCGACCGTCGCCAGAGCGCGCGGAACCGTCGAGATCGGCTTCATCGCGGCGCGAACTCGAAGGGCCTCACCATTGGTCATGCCACCTTCGATACCGCCTGCGCGGTTGGTGGAGCGCACGATGCCGTCCGGGCCCGGGCGGATTTCGTCGTGAGCCTCGCTGCCACGACGGCGCGCGGTCTCGAAGCCGTCACCGACCTCGACGCCCTTGATGGCCTGAATTCCCATGAGGGCAGCGGCAAGTCGTGAATCGAGACGCTCGGCGCCACTGACGAAGGTGCCGAGTCCGACCGGCAGCCCGTGGATGACGACCTCGACGACGCCACCGAGGGTGTCGCCGTCCTTCTTGGCCGATTCGATTTCGGCGATCATCGACTCTTCGGCGGCCTTGTCGAAGGCACGGACCGGGCTCGCGTCGATCGCGTCCAGATCCTTGCCCTCCGGCACGGGCCCGACGTAAGGCTCGGAAGCACCGATGGAAATAACGTGTGAAACGACCTCGGCACCGAATACCTGACGCAGGAACGACCGTGCGACTGTTCCGGCGGCTACACGGGCTGCGGTCTCGCGAGCGCTGGCGCGCTCGAGGACGGGACGCGCGTCGTTGAAGCCGTACTTGAGCATGCCGCTGTAATCGGCGTGACCGGGACGCGGGCGCGTCAGCGGAGCATTGCGAGCCTGATCGGCGAGCAGGTCCGGGTCGACCGGGTCGGCGGACATGATGGTTTCCCACTTGGGCCACTCGGTGTTGCCGATTTCGATGGCCACGGGGCCACCGAGCGTAAATCCGTGGCGGACACCACCGATGATGGTGACCTTGTCGGCCTCGAACTTCATCCGCGCGCCACGGCCGTAACCGAGTCGACGACGGGCAAGTTCGGACGAGATGGCCTCAGAGGTCACTTCGACCCCCGCGACCATGCCCTCGAGCATCGCGACGAGGGCGGGACCATGGGATTCTCCGGCAGTTATCCAACGCAGCACGCCGACCATCTTTCCACGTCGCGGACCTCAGTTGTCACAGTGGCCCTCCCGGTGAACACAGATGGCCCACACGCACGATACGTGTGGGCCATCTCAGAGGTTCCTGCGGGTCTAGAACAGGCGGAATCCTCCACCGTTGGCATTGATGTCAGCCAAACCGATGTTGATGTCCGCCGAGTTGTCGGGAGCATGGAACGGCGGCGGGAGCGGCTCGAAGCAGTACGGTTCGAAGCCGTTGCTGATCAAGCCCACCAGGCGATCGCCGACGACGAGTGGTCCACCGGAGTCTCCGGGAATCGAGCACGTGTGCTCGACAATTTCACCGTAGACGGAGTCGTAGCCCCAGGTGATACCGCACGTGTTGCCGGTCGAACGGCCTTCCTTGCACACGATCGTGCCCGGTGCAGGCGGAGCGCCGATTCCGTTGATCGTCGTGCCGCCGACGGTACGTAGCGGGGCTACCTTCGCGTCGTCGAGATCGATCACCGCGATATCCGAGACCGGACTCGAGTAGGAGAACCGACCGATGGGGCCGGCTTCGGGCAGGTATTCGGCGAACACCCGGTCCCCGACAACTCCGCAGTGTCCGGCGGTGAGTGCCACGAGCGAGCCGGCGTTGTCGTATCCGACCGCGGTCAACGTGCACGCCGCAACTTGCTCCGGATCGGAATGATCCACGTCCGGCAGCAGGATTCCTGAGCCCCCGCCCAGTGCCACCGACGAAGGTGCAGGCGCGGCGCCGGCGACGCCCGCCCCTGCAGCCACAGCCGCCAAACAGGCTGCCGCAGCGACGAAAAGCCTTGTGCGCATAGGTTCCCCCGATAATCGAGTGCGAAACGAGATTCGTTTTGTCCCATTTCCGAAGCCTCAGTCAACGTCAGGGAGTGGACATTCGGCAAGTCCGACTCGCCGCATACTGGGACTGCGCGCCTGCGATACCCGCCTTTATGAAACCGACGGTTACGTCTTTCCTGCAGATCACGGTCCGTCGTTGAACAGTCAATAACGCAAGGTTTTCCGCGGATGTTGCACTCGTCACGTCAACCAGGCAAACGCCGTCGAACCGCAGGCTGCCAGGCACATCGAGGGACCGTGCGCGATGGGCGAATTGTGGGCTACCGGCTCCGACTGTCGCCGGCCCAGTTTTCGCAGTTCGATCACGACACCCAGGGTTGCGGTGAGCACCGATGCAGACACCAACGACCACAGCCAGGCGTCAGCGCCCACCAATCCGGTCAGAGCGCCCAACGGAAGAGAGAGCTTCACATCGCCGAGACCCATGGAACCAGGCGACATCACGTGCGCCAGGAGGTGGATTCCGGCGAACAGTGCCGATCCCACTGCAGCAACCCACACCGTTCCCGACGCCGCCGCGTAGACCATCACGACGACGTAACCCGGCAGCGTGAAACTGTTGGGCAGCCGGCGCACGGCCAGGTCGACAGTCGAGATTGCGACGCACCACCACACCACGGCAAGACCTGAGATCAGTTGCACCACCGAGGTATTCAGTGCGCCGACGGCAACCCAACCTGTGGCGACACCGCACTGGGGCACACAACAGAGAGCCACGACTGGTCGATAACCGTGTCGTCGCAACCAACTGTCGACGATCGCCCGAGCACCGGCACCAGCGACTACCCCAGCGCCTGCCAAGACCACCAACGTCCACATGGTTTCGAGCTTGGTGTCTGGCGTTCACCAGCGGCACTCTACGAATCGCCTTGTGGACTACCTCGACACTGTGAACAGAGCTAAGCGATAGCGGCTGCCATCGCCTCTCGCGGAGCGGGCTTGCCCGTGAACTGCTCTACCTGCCCGAAGGCCTGATTGAGCAACATCTCGAGGCCACCGATCACCGTGCCACCAGCCGCCTCGACAACCGAAGCGAGTGGCGTCGGCCAGGGGTTGTAGATCGCGTCGAGGACAAATCGTGCCCTCCCCAGTTGCTGGGCGAAAGGCGCGGCCGCTTCTGCGGGAACGGTGCTGACCAAGACCGAGGATTCGGCACAGATCCCACCGAGTCGTGCGTCGTCGAAGGTGACCAGATCAATGTCCAACCCGACCGCGCCGCCGCATTCGACGGCCCCGGACGCACGTCCCGGATCACGCGCGACCACGGTGACTGCCCGAACTCCCATGTCGGCCAACGCGACCAATGCCGGCCGCGCGGTGCCGCCCGCGCCGACGACTACCGCCGAAGTGCCGCTGAGATCGCCGACGCCGCCGGCGATCAACGCACCGCTGACTCCGTCGACGTCCGTGCAGTCGGCACGCCAACCGCCCTCGATGCGAACCAAGGTGTTGGCCGAGCCGATGGTCACCGCTCGCGGTGTGCGTTCGGTGGCATAGTCGAGTGCTGCGATCTTGCCCGGCATCGTCACGGAGAGGCCGACCCATTCGGGGCCGAGTGAGTCAACGAGGGCAGGCAACTGCTCGCCGGTGCATTCGATCCGCTCGTAGGTCCAATCGCTCAGACCCAAAGCCTCGTACGCAGCAAGGTGCAGCAACGGCGACTTCGAGTGAGCGATCGGGCTTCCGAGAACTGCCGCCTTACGCGGCGTCGCGAGCGAAGTCGCGGTACTACCGTCCACTGTCGAGAATCCCACTTTGCTGTGCCAGTTCGATGTTGGCCAGATGCTCCTCGTAACTCTTGGTGAAGAGCGTCTGGCCTTCCTTGTTGATCGTGACGAAGTACAACCAGTCACCGGCCGCCGGAGATTCCACGGCCTTCAGCGCGTCGATGCTCGGTGAAGCAATAGGCGTCGCAGGCAGACCGGGCATTGCGTACGTGTTCCAGGGCGTGACGCGCTCACGGTCCGCATCGGTCGTGGCGACCTCGGTGGTGTCGAGTGAGTAGTTGACCGTGGAGTCGAACTGCAAAGGCTGATCGACTGCGAGTCGGTTGACGATCACCCGCGCGACCTTGGCCATGTCGCCAGGCAATGCCTCACGTTCGACCAGCGACGCTGCCACCAACAACTGGTACGGCGACATTCCGACTCCGCTGCCTGCTGTCAGGATCCCTGTGGCCTCGTACTTAGCGGCGCTGCCCTCGACCAACGAACGCAGGATCTCGGTCGGCGTCGCAGTGGGGTCGAAATCCCAACTGCTGGCGGCGATCAGGCCTTCGAGCTGACGGTCCTTGTCCGGCACGCTCTTGACCGACGACATCGCCCAGTCCGGCACGCCGAGCGAAGCCAGATCGGAAGACGCTCCCGCAGTGTTCAATTCGTCCGTCGAGACGCACTTCTGAGCGGAAACCGGGCCGACACAACTCGCCTCGGAAATGAGGTTGTAGATGCCCTTCTTGAGCGAGCCCGTCTGCGCGTCCGAACTGTCGTGCAGCTGACGCCCTTCGGCGATGACAACACTGCCGACTCGGGAGTCCGGGGCAACCAAACTGTCGAGTGCGCTCGCGGCACTACTCTGCACCGGCACCTGGTAGAAGCCGGGTTGTACCTTCTGGATCTCCGACGGATTGGCGATCGCAGCGTTGTAGAAAGCAGCGGAACTCGCGACGACGTTCTTCGCCTCCAGCGTCGCACCGATCTCCGATGCGGTTTCTCCACTGTTGATCTGGATGACCACGGGTGCGCCGCCCGGGCCGGCGAAGTCCTCCGCGGCCTTGTTGCGATCCATGTACCAGAGGGCACCGTAGGCACCGACACCGAGAACCGCGATCACCAACACCAGGAGAGCGAGAACACCAACCTTCTTACCTCGCTTGGCGCGCTTGTTGCGCGCTTCGCGTTGCTTGCGTGCCTCCGCTCGCGACATATGCGGCGGATCGATGTTCTGCGGCAACGCACGCATGACCATGGTCTCGTCGTTGTCGAAGTCGAACGAACTGGTGGGCCGGCTTCCGCCGCCCTCATCCCACCGCGCGTTCACAGATCGCCCCCCAGTGCAGCGTCCTTCGACGACTCCCCTGGTTTCACAGCTCTACTCCGCTCGTCCAGCCAGCCTTGCAGGATTTCCACCGCCGCAGCCTGATCGATCATCGGCCGCTGGCCACGTGCCTTGACTCCACTTTCGCGGAGGTTGCGCGCAGCCGTGACGGTCGTCAGTCGTTCGTCGGACAATCTCACCGGGATCGGTTCGACGGCCCGCTGCAGTCGTTTGGCGAATGCAGTCGCGATACCGGCGGCTTTACCTTGCTCACCGCGCAGCGTCTGTGGCAGTCCGACGATAACCTCAACGGCCTCGTATTCGGACACGATGGCGATAATGCGCCGGATATCCGGCGCGTCGGGCCCACGCTCCTTCGAGCGTGGAACCGTTTCCACCGGTGTCGCGAGGATGCCGTCGGGGTCGCTTGACGCGACGCCGATGCGAACACTGCCGACGTCGATGGCGATGCGCCGCCCGCGACCAGGATCGTCGATGCCGGGGCGATCGGGACCCTGCTGCGTAGCCACCACCGTCAGCTGCCGCCCGCCAGCTCTCCGACTCTGTCCCGGATCGCATCGAGCGCTGCCGGGATTCCGGCGGAGTCCGAACCCGAGCCCTGGGCCATGTCGGGCTTTCCGCCGCCGCGGCCACCGATCTTGGGACCGAAGGACGCGACAAGCTCGCCGGCCTTCACACCGAGACCCTGGGCTGCCTTGCTTGATGCGACCACGAACGGGACCTTGCCGTCGACGTCACCGAGGAGAGCTACAACGGCGGGTTCGGAGCCGAGTCGGCCCTTGATGTCCGTGACGAGGCTGCGCAGATCGTTGCCGCCGACTCCCGCGGGAGCAGGCTCGGCGATGACCAGGACGCTACCGATGCGCTTGGCCTTGGCGACGTACTCGCCTGCCGACGCCAGCACAGCCTTGGCCTTGGTCTGCTCGAGTTCCTTCTCGGCCACCTTGAGTCGCTCGACGAGCGCCTCGACGCGGGCGGGTACCTCTTCCGAAGGAACCTTCAGTGAGGAGGAGAGTCCGGCGAGGAGAGCGCGTTCCTTGGCGAGGTAGCGGTAGGAGTCCAAACCGACGTACGCCTCGACGCGTCGGATTCCGGAGCCGACCGACTGCTCACCGAGCAGCGTGACCTGACCGATCTGGGCGGAGCTTCCGACGTGAGTACCGCCGCACAGTTCCATCGAGAACGGACCGCCGATTTCGACGACACGAACCTCGTCGCCGTAGTTCTCACCGAAGAGTGCCATCGCACCCATCGCCTTGGCCTTGTCGAGATCCGTGACAAATGTGTTGACCGCGTAGTTGGACGCCACGGCTTCGTTGGTGAGTGCCTCGATGTCCTGCTTCTGGGAGTCGGACAGCGCGCCCTGCCAGGAGAAGTCGAAGCGGAGGTAACCCGGCTTGTTGAGCGAACCCGCCTGCACCGCGTTGGGGCCGAGCACCTGACGCAGCGCCGCGTGCACCATGTGGGTACCGGAGTGCCCCTGGGTTGCACCCTTGCGCCACTCGGCGTCGACGTGCGCGAGCACGACGTCGCCCTCGGTGATCTCGCCCTTCTGCACCGTCACCTTGTGCGTCCAGACCTTCTTGGCGATCTTCTGCACGTCGTTGACCTTGGCTTCGAGACCCGGCGCGGTGAGCGAACCGATGTCGGCGATCTGTCCACCGGACTCTGCGTAGAGCGGGCTGCGGTCGAGGATGACCTCGACGTCCTGACCGGCCTTCGCGACCGGCACGCGGACACCGTCGACGATCAGTGCGAGGACGTGAGCCTCGGAGACGAGCTCGTCGAAACCGGTGAACTCGGTGGCACCTCGATCGAGCAGTTCCTTGTAGACCGTGAGGTCCGCATGCGCGTGCTTGCGCGCTTGAGCGTCGTCCTTGGCGCGCTTGCGCTGCTCGGCCATGAGCGTGCGGAAGCCGTCTTCGTCGACGGTGAGACCGGCCTCGGATGCCATTTCGAGCGTGAGGTCGATCGGGAAGCCGTAGGTGTCGTGCAGTGCAAACGCCTGATCGCCGGCGATGACCGACTTTCCGGACGACTTGACCGTCTCGGCAGCATTCTCGAACAGGGCCGACCCCGAAGCCAGCGTCTTGAGGAACGCGGTCTCCTCACCGACGGCAACGTTCTCGATGCGCGTGAAGTCGGTTTCCAGAACCGGGTACGACGGCGCCATCGTGTCGCGGACGACGATCATGAACTCGCGCATGGTGGGCTGCTCGCTGCCGAGCAGTTTGGCCGAGCGCACGATACGACGCAGCAACCGGCGCAGGACGTAGCCGCGGCCGTAGTTGCCGGGGTTCACACCGTCGGCGATCAACATCGCGGCGGTGCGTGCGTGGTCGGCGATGACGCGGAAACGGACGTCAGAAGTGTGATCGGTCCCGTACACGCTGCCGGTCAGCTCGGCAGCCTTGTCGATGACGGGGCGGAGAAGGTCTGTCTCGTAGACGTTTTCGACGCCCTGCAGGAGGAACGCAACGCGCTCGACGCCCATGCCGGTGTCGATGTTCTTCTTCGGCAGCGGTCCGAGGATCGGGTAGTCGCCCTTGTTGGTGCCCTCGCCGCGCTCGTTCTGCATGAACACGAGGTTCCAGATCTCGATGTAGCGATCCTCGTCGGCTTCCGGGCCACCCTCGACGCCGTACTCGGCGCCGCGGTCGTAGAAGATCTCCGAGCAGGGGCCGCACGGTCCGGGAATGCCCATGGACCAGTAGTTGTCCTTCATGCCGCGGCGCTGGATGCGCTCTTCGGGCACACCGACCTCGTCGCGCCAGATCGAGAACGCTTCGTCGTCGTCGAGATAGACGGTTGCCCACAAGCGCGTGGGATCGATGCCGTATCCGCCGTCCTCGACCGAACCTGTCAGCAACTGCCAGGCGTGGGAGATGGCTTCCTTCTTGAAGTAGTCACCGAAGGAGAAGTTGCCCGCCATCTGGAAGAAGGTGTTGTGGCGGGTGGTGATGCCGACCTCTTCGATGTCCAGGGTGCGGACACACTTCTGCACAGACGTCGCGCGCGAGTAGGACGGCGTCTGCTGCCCGAGGAAGAACGGCACGAACGGAACCATGCCCGCGTTGACGAACAGAAGGTTCGGGTCGTCGAGAATCAGCGAGGCGCTGGGCACCTCGGTGTGGCCGGCCTTGACGAAGTGGTCGAGGAATCGCCTGCGGATCTCGTGGGTTTGCACTAACCGGTCCTTACCTTCAAGAGCGTCGAGCTATGGGTGTCCAGACTAACGCGTCGACCGGTGGAACCTGGCAGGCGTCAGCCACGAACGATTCGGCGGAGTTTGCTCACCCGATCGGCGATCTCTCGCTCGTTGCCGTGTGCGGTGGGCTGGTAATAGTCGACACCCACCAGATCGTCCGGTGGATACTGTTGCCGCAGAACACCATCACGTGTGTCGTGCGGGTACTTGTATCCGACTGCGTTGCCCAATTGCTCGGCACCCTTGTAGTGCCCGTCACGCAGATGCTGCGGTACCAGTCCGGATTTTCCGGCGGCCACGTCGGCCATGGCCGCACCGAGAGCGGCGATCACCGCACCCGATTTGGGAGCCGTCGCCAGATGAATGGTGGCCTGTGCCAGCGCCAGACGAGCCTCCGGCATACCGATCAGCTGCACTGCCTGGGCAGCGGCGGTGGCAGTCTGCAGCGCCATCGGGTCCGCCATGCCGATGTCCTCGCTGGCATGAACCACCAGACGCCTCGCGATGAAACGAGGGTCTTCGCCCGCGGTCAGCATCCGAGCGAGGTAGTGCAGGGCGGCATCGACGTCGGAGCCGCGAATGCTCTTGATGAAGGCGCTGATGACGTCGTAGTGCTGATCTCCGGCACGGTCGTACCGAACCGCGGCCTTGTCGACACTGGCCTCGACGGTCGCTAGGTCGAGCACCACTGGGCCCGAAGAGTCACCGGCCGTGTCCAGTGCAGCTCCGGCAGCGGCCTCGAGTGCCGTCAGGGCTCGGCGTGCGTCACCGGCCGCCAGACGAACGAGGTGTTCCATCGCGTCGTCGTCGATCGCGATCGCTCCCCCGAACCCGCGCTCGTCGGCGACCGCACGCTCGAGCAGTTCCTGGACATCCGCAGCGGTGAGCGATTGCAGTTGCAGGACCAACGAGCGCGACAACAGCGCGGAGACGACCGAGAAGGACGGGTTCTCGGTGGTCGCGCCGACCAGGAGCACGATCCGGTTCTCGACCGCGGCGAGCAAGGCGTCCTGCTGGGTTTTGGAGAAACGATGGACCTCGTCGATGAACAAGACGGTCTGTTCGCCGTTCAGCAGACGACGGCGGGCAAGTTCGATGACACCGCGGACTTCCTTGACGCCGGCGGACAGGGCAGACAATGCCTCGAACCGACGGCCGGTAGCGCCCGAGATCAACGACGCGAGCGTGGTCTTGCCGGTGCCGGGAGGTCCGTACAGGAGGACCGATGCAGCGCCGGACCCCTCGACCATTCTGCGCAGCGGAGCACCAGGGCCGAGCAGGTGCTGTTGACCGACAACTTCACCGAGAGTGAGGGGGCGCATGCGGACAGCCAGAGGAGCACCGGGTGGCACCGAGGACAATGCGCGCTCGGCGACAGACACGACATCGGGTTCGTCGACGATCGCGGATTCCTCCGGAGTTGCCTCGAACAGGCCGTCTTCCGCCACCACGCCGTCTTCCGCCACCACGCCGTCTTTCGCCCCCACACTGTCTTCCGCTTGCCAATCGCTCACGAATCGACGCTACTAGAGACCACCGACGCCTGACACAACCCGCAGTTCCGCCAGCCCTCACGTCCTCGGCAAAGGCGCTGTAATAGCGTTGTCGCCATGAGCACCTCCGAGATCGCCACCGTCCTCGCGTGGCACGATGCACTCAACTCCCAAGACATCGACACACTTCTGCAGTTGTCGAGTGACGACATCGAGGTAGGCGGCCCCAAGGGCGCGAGCCAGGGACTCGCTGCCCTGCGCGAGTGGGCCACCAACGCCGGCATCACGCTCGTCCCCGGGAAGATGTACGTCCACCATGGCGTGGTCGTCGTCGAACAGACCGCAACGTGGGCGGCCGAACCGGACAAGTCCGCGACCCTGGCCTCGGCTTTCCGAGTCGTGGCCGACCAGGTGACGTCGACGTTCCGCCATCCTGATCTGGCGACGGCGCTCGCGGCGACGGACCTGTCCGAGAACGATCTGGTCTCCGACAACTGAGCGGACTCGACCGAAAAAGGGCGCTCGTGCTGCATGCACGGGCGCCCTTCTGCGTGTGATCAGTCAGAGACTCAACTGAACTCGGTGCGCAGCGCCGCCACGACGTCGCGGGCGTGTGCCTCGACGGCGTCGTTGCCGGCGAGCTTCGCCGAACGCGCGAGCCTTGCCCAGCGGCCCACCAGTGCGTCGGCGCGTGGAATCGAGAGATAGTGCTCGCGGACAGCGGCGATACGTGAATGATCCTCGGGCAGGTACAGATAGGTGCTGAGCCAGACCCAGATGAGTTGGGCCTCGACGATCCTGCGCCCCAATTCGGCCTCGTCGGCCAGGGCCGGCCACATCCCGACGACCTCGGCCCGCCAGGCATCGACCATCGCCGACGCCCGCTCTTCGGTCAGGTCGATGTTGCACAGGCAACCGGGGAACGACACCAACGCGTAGGTGATGTCGAGGAGGGCGTCCCGGTAGCCACCCCACTCGTAGTCGAGGAACTGCACGCCGTCGTCGTTGACGATGATGTTGTCTGGGCACAGGTCCGACGGACTGAAGGCGCGGAATCGACCGCCACTGAACAGTGTCTGCGCGTGCTGAACCTGCTCGAGAATGTCCGAACTCACATCGATGCCGAGACTTTCCACCAACATCGCGGGAACACCGGCCACTGCGCGTCCCACCTGATCCGCCACTTCATCGGAGCAATGGGCGACCTCGGCTCGACGCAGCAGTGCGGTGAAGTCGTCCTCACGGCCGACGGTCGCGGCGTGCATGCGCCCCATGGCCTGCGCCATGGCCATCAGCGTGTGAGTGACGGTGTCCGGGTCGGAGTCTTCGAGTCGGACGCTGATTGCGGTGGCGTCGCCGAGATCACTCAGGATCAAGAGGCGAGCATCGAGGTCGGACGCCAACAGTTCGGCGCCGGGGCGTGCGTCCTTGGCAAGCGCGTTGGCGAACTGATACGACACCGCTTCACGAAGGAAAGCGGTCTCGACGTCGAAGTCACCTTCGGACGCGGCGGGGAGCGCAATCGCGGTTTTGGTGGCTCCCTGGAAGTTGTCGCGGACCTGCTTGATCACCAGCGTTCGAGGCAGCGAGAACGGGTTCTCGGCGACACGTACGCGTAGCACGACGGTGCGGCCACTCCCCCCGAGATCGACTGGATCCACCAGGGTTACGGGTGCCCCTGTGCGGCGTGTCAGCAACTGCTCAGCAGCTGCGACGACTTCGGAAACGGGGTCTGCCAGTAATGCGGTCATCACCGACCAACTTACCCGTTAGTGACTCCGATCATGCCCAGCTCATCCACTCACAGCGGCGAATTCAAGCTCTCACAGCGACAGAAATTGCCGCCTACCTGCGGTGATGACAAAAGTCCCTAATCGCCACACCGGCACACAGTTCTCGCGAGAATTCTGCTGTCGGTGAGCAGAACTCCGAACCGGCGATGTCATGGAGTTTTGTCCTCGTCGACAAATCGAGAAATGCCTTTCAACGCTGCTTCGAATTCCTCGTCGGCCCGGGTTCTGACCCAGAGGACGAGCACGCAGGCAGTGACGATCCCGACCAGGTTGACAGCCAGTTGCAGCGACGACAACCCGGCGATCCGCCATTCTCCGTTTGCTGCCGCAACTACCGCGAAACCGGCGGCAGGAACCGTGGTGACGGAGATGAACACTCCGACCAAGGCAGCGGACTTCGACGAGACGAGTGCCAGCATTCCAGCCGCACCGGCAAGAAGCGCGACGACAAACGAGATGGGCCCGACCTTGTAGACGAAATCGACCTCGTGGAGCGATTCGAGACTCACGACGTCCATCCACCCGAAGAACTTCACCACGAACGTTGCGGCGAGAGTCACGCCCATCGCGATGGGGAATCCGACGGCGAGCGCGAGAATCGAACGTCGACGCAACCGTCGATCCCGCCGTACGAGTGCCACAGCCAGCGCGGCCAGCGGCCCGAACTCCGGGCCGACGACCATGGCGCCCACGATCGTGATCTGAGAGTCGGTGACAACGCCGATTGCCGCGAGCAGACATGCGATCGTCAGGAACGCGACGAACAATCCGTTGAGAGTTGATTCTTCCCGAGTGCGGGACAGCAATTCCTCCCACACGACGGAATCCGCGGGATCACCCGGCACGTCGCGCTCAGCTTTGCGCGCCGCCGCCGACAACACCGTCTCGACTGGTACGAGCGTCATTCCGCCGTCCTCGGCGACGCCGAGAGCGGTCAGAGCATCGACGACGTCGTTGGCCGCCTCACGGGCGACGTCGGCCTCCACCATGTCGCCGGCGGGATGAACCGCGACATCACGTAATACGACGATGTGTGTCGCGCCCCGCTGCGACGCGAGCGCACCGAGAACTTGCTCGGTGCGCTCGGTCGGGCAGATCACCCGCAAATGCAGCATGGCGATCCGGTGTCGGCTCTACTTGGCTTCGACGGTGTCGCCTTCGGACTTCTTGTCCTCTGACTTCTTCTCGGGCTTCGCATCAATACCCGATTCCTTGCGCTGCTGCGCAGAAATCGGTGCCGGAGCATCCGTCAGCGGGTCGACGCCGCCACCGGACTTCGGGAACGCGATGACCTCACGGATGGAATCCATGCCGGCGAGGAGTGCGGTGATGCGGTCCCAGCCGAAAGCAATTCCGCCGTGCGGAGGCGCGCCGAAGGCGAAGGCGTCGAGAAGGAAGCCGAACTGCTCCTGCGCCTCTTCCTCGGAGATACCCATCACCTTGAACACTCGTTCCTGAATGTCCTTGCGGTGGATACGAATACTGCCGCCGCCGATCTCGTTGCCGTTGCAGACGATGTCGTAGGCGTAGGCGAGAGCGGAATCCGGATCGGTGTCGAACGTGTCGAAGAACTCCGGCTTCGGCGACGTGAACGCATGGTGCACGGCGGTCCAGGCGGAGTGGCCGAGAGCAACGTCACCGGATGCAGTGGCGTCGGCGGTCGGCTCGAACATCGGAGCGTCGACGATCCACACGAAGGCCCACGCGTCGGGATCGATGAGATCCTTCTTGCGGGCGATCTCACCACGGGCAGCGCCGAGGAGAGCGCGCGTCGACTTGGTCGCGCCCGCTCCGAAGAAGATGCAGTCGCCCGGCTGGGCTCCGACGTGAGCGGCCAGGCCCTCACGCTCGGCGTCGGTCAGGTTCTTGGCAACGGGACCACCGAGAGTGCCGTCTTCGCCGACCAACACGTACGCCAGGCCCTTGGAGCCGCGCTGCTTCGCCCACTCCTGCCAGGCATCGAGCTGCTTGCGCGGCTGGCTTGCACCACCGGGCATCACGACGGCGCCAACGTATTCGGCTTGGAAGACGCGGAAGGTCGTGTCCTTGAAGAACTCCGCGCACTCGACGAGTTCGATACCGAAACGCAGGTCCGGCTTGTCGCTGCCGTAACGACGCATTGCCTCGTTGTAGGTCATGCGATCGATCGGCGTCTTGATCTCGTGGCCGACGAGCTTCCAGAGCGCCGTCAGGATTTCCTCGGCAAGCAGGATGATGTCGTCCTGGTTGACGAAAGCCATCTCGATGTCGAGCTGAGTGAACTCGGGCTGACGATCGGCGCGGAAATCCTCGTCGCGGTAGCAACGCGCGATCTGGTAGTAGCGCTCGATGCCGCCGACCATGAGTAGCTGCTTGAACAGCTGCGGGCTCTGCGGCAGTGCGTAGAAGCTACCGGGCTGCAGGCGTGACGGTACGAGGAAGTCACGGGCACCCTCTGGCGTCGAACGCGTGAGCGTCGGAGTCTCGACCTCGACGAACTCGTGGTGCGCGAGAACGCCGCGCGCTGCGGCACTTACCTTGGAACGCAAGCGAATTGCGGATCCGGGCCCTTCACGACGCAAGTCGAGGTATCGGTACTTGAGGCGTGCTTCTTCGCCGACCTGATCGTCGAGCTGGAACGGCAGCGGTGCGCTTTCGTTGAGAACCTCGAGTTCGGTGGCGTTGACCTCGATTGCTCCGGTGGGGATCTCGAAGTTCTGGTTGCCCTCGGGGCGAACCTCGACCGTTCCGGTTACGCGAACGCAGTATTCCGCGCGCAGACGGTGCGCCTGCTCGGCCACGTCACCTGCCCGGAAAACTACCTGCGCAACTCCGGATGCATCACGGAGATCGATGAAGATCACTCCGCCGTGATCACGACGCCTGGCTACCCAACCGGTGAGCGTTACGGTCTGCTCTGCCTGCTCGGGTCGCAATGAACCGGCGAGATGTGTGCGCAGCACGGGATTCCTTTCGAACTACTTCCAATAACCGATGACCGACTACTTTGCCTGCGATCCTACGGAGCGAACTGCGCAGAGCGGAAACGCGGACCCGCATCGCATGCGAAGCTATCTCCAGAAGTGACGGCAAGCACTTGTTCACGACAGCAGAAAGCGGACATAGATGACCTTCAACGAGGGGGCCCGCGGCGAAGCGGGACGCGTTCAGGTTCAAGGCGGCGGGGGCGGCGGTGGCCGCGGCGGCAAGATCGCGATCGGCGGTGGCGCGGGCGGCATCATCGTTCTGATCCTGGCGCTGTTGTTCGGCGGTGACCCCGGCTCACTACTGGGCACGTCCACCGAAACTTCGAGTTCGTCGACCGGACTGTCGTCGGTCGACGAGTGCACCGGCGCTCAGGCAAACGCCGATGTGAACTGCCGCGTCACACTGACCGTCGGAAGCCTCGACGACGTTTGGGAACAGCAGTTGGTCAAGCAGACCGGCACGGCGTACGTGCGACCCGAAGTCATTCTGTTCAGCGGTTCGGTCAACACCGGTTGCGGCCAGGCGTCGAGTGATGTCGGTCCGTTCTACTGCCCGGCGGACCAAACGGCGTACTTCGATACGAGCTTCTTCCAATTGCTCGTCGACCGTTTCGGTTCCAGTGCCGGACCGCTCGCACAGGAGTACGTGGTCGCTCACGAGTTCGGACATCACATCCAGAATCAGCTCGGCGACATCGGCCGCGCGCAGGCCGACCCGCAGGGTGAGCAGTCGGGTGCGGTTCGCACCGAACTCCAGGCCGATTGCTACGCAGGCGTCTGGGCGCATTTTGCCGACACGATTCCCGATCAGGCGACCGGTCAACCGTTCCTGAAGCCCTTGTCAAAAGACGACATTCGCGACGCGTTGTCCGCCGCCTCGTCGGTGGGCGACGACCGTATCCAGAAGTCCACGACCGGTCGGGTCAACCCTGAAGGCTGGACACACGGATCGTCGGCACAGCGTCAGGCGTGGTTCATGACCGGATACCAGACGGGCCAGATCTCGTCGTGTGACACGTACTCGGCGCGGGATCTGAACAATCCGCCCGATCTGAAGCGGTAGAGAACCCCCGAAATACCATCCCGCCGACAATTTTTTCTGTCTTGACAGATCTAGTTGTCGGTGGGATGGTTTTCTCATGTTGGAAGTTGCAGTCATCGATCGCCCCGCAGCTGCCGAGGCCTCGCTCGATCCGATCCGCCAACGGATTCTGGCTGAACTGGCAGTTCCGGCATCAGCATCCTCGCTGGCACCCCGAGTGGGTTTGACGCGCCAGAAGATCAATTACCACTTGCGCACTCTCGAGGAACACGGACTCGTCGAACTCGTCGAGGAGCGCAAGCGGGGAAACATGACGGAGCGGATCATGCAGGCCAGCGCCGCGTCGTACGTCATCTCCCCCGCTGCAATGTCCGCGCTCGCGCCGGACCCGAGCCGGTTCCCGGATCAGCTCTCGGCGCGCTGGCTCGTCACTCTCGCGGCGCGGATCGTCCGAGAGGTCGGCGAACTGATCGCCGGCGCAACTGCGGCCGGAAAACCGTTGGCGTCCTTTGCCATCGACAGCGACATCACCTTTGCCACGGCGGCCGACCGCGCCGCCTTCGCCGGCGAACTCGGCGAGTCGGTCAACTCGCTTGTGGCCAAATACCACGACGGCAATTCCGAAGCCGGGCGCAAACACCGCTTGGTTGTCGCCCTGCATCCCAGTCTCACCACACCCCACGTCACCACACCCGAAACGGAGCAGTAGCGATGTCCGAGAAATTCGAAATCCGCCGCGAGGTGGTCGTCCCCGGAACTCCCGAGCAGATCTGGGCCGCAATCTCGGCAGAGACGGCCGGCTGGATGTTCCCGTCTCCGCTCGAAATCCCTGCGGACGGCAGTAGTCCGGACAGCCCGATCATCGCGACGTGGGAGCCGCCCCGCGAGCTAGCCATCCACATGCAAGGCCCCGACGGCTGGTTCAACAACCTCGAGTACGTCGTCGAGGCCCGCGACGAGAGCACCGCCGTTGTCCGCTACGTCCACGCCGGAGTGTTTGCCGAGGACTGGGACAACCAGTACGACGGCGCGAGTAAGCACACGGACTTCTACCTGCACAGTCTCGGCCAATACGTGCGGTACTTCGCCGGCAAACCCGTCACCTATGTCTCAGCCGAAGGCCCGGAATCCTCGTCCTCGCCGCAAGCGATGGGAACGCTTCGCAGCGCCCTCGGAATCACCTCGGGCACCGCTGTCGGTGACGCCACGTCGGTGAAAGTCCCCGGAATCGGAACCGTCGACGCGATTGTCGACTACATCAACGACTGGTTCATCGGCTTGCGTACCGAGGACGCATTGCTGCGGTTCTACGGACGAAACGCCTTCGGCGGCACCGTCGACGCGGCCCACCACCTCTTCGCAGAGGGCGCTGACGGTGGATCAGCAACGACAGCGTGGCAGGCCTGGCTCGACGGCGTGTTCGCCTGAGTCGTCACACTCCCCGCTCTGCTGACACGCGACCGTCGTCGATCGCGGTCAGCAAAGCGGCATGATCGCGTGCGTTGCGTTTGGCGTAGGCAGCCGCGAACTCCCCGATCGCGAAATCGAATTCGGTTCCGTCACCGAGATATTCGGCGATCGCAATCCGATCGGACGAGCGAGCATGCGCATAGGCCAGGACCCTCGCGCATAGTCGCCCGTAGAGTTCCATCCCTTCAGGTTTCATGGTTTCGATGACCGCTGATCCCTTGCCGTCCCGAAGTTGGCGGATGTAGAAGTCGTGCTCATCCTCGTCGAGTCCCGGTCCGCGCTCCCACCCCAGGAAGATGTCACTGGTGGCCTGCATCAGGCGCTGCCCGTTCACTACTCGTTCGCCCTCGTTGGAGAAGGTGGGGCCATCGACGTACGCCGAGAGAACGGACGGCTGCGCCTCCTTGACCTGCAGGATCAACGGATCGTCGTCGTCGACGCCTTTCATCAGGATCATCCACGCGCGCGTTCCGACGCTCCCGACACCGACAACTTTCCGCGCGATGTGCGTCATCTCGAAGCTTTCGAGCAACACCCGACGGTCCCACTGCAACGTGCTTCGATAGGAACGAACGCGCTGACGTAGCAACTCCTCGATCTGAGTGAGGTCGGTGCCCGCGAACAATTCCTCTGCCGGCACGATCAGCGGCGGGTCACTGATGAACCGCCTTCTCCCGTCGACGATTTCGGTGAATTTGCCGGCAGCCTGAGCGCTGTCTCGGCGACGAGCCTTGTCCAACGTCGCCTGGGTCCGCTCGAGCATTCGCTTCTTCAAATCGACGCGAAGTTCTTCCAGTCCGTCTTCGGGTGCGATGTGCGCGTACCAAACTGCGAGGTTCCCCAATCCTGCCTGAGCGATCAGGGTTTCGCGATACTCGGCCGCACACCCGCGAACGATCTTCTTACGCTCTTTGCCGGAGTATCCGTTGTCCTTCGCTGCGATCGCCAAACTGGCGGCCAGCCGTTTCACGTCCCATTCGAACGGCCCCGGGTACGTTTCGTCGAAGTCGTTGATGTCGAACGCGAGCTTTCGCTCGGGCGTCGCATAGATACCGAAGTTGCTCAGGTGTGCGTCGCCGCAGAGTTGGCTGTTCAGGCCGGAATCAGGGCTTCGGGACAAGTCGTCCGTCATCACCAGGGCAGCACCACGGAAGAACGAGAACCGGGACGCCGACATGCGCCCGTATCGGATGGGCACCAGGTCCTGTACCCGCGACTTCGCCTGCAATTCCAGCAGTGATATCGGATCGCGGTCACTCTCTGTCAGATCCGCGAGCGCGGCCAATGGCGTATCTCTACGCGCCTGGCGGCCGCGCGCCCGCCTCTCGTCGACAGTGGGATGCTCGGTACGCACTGCTGTCATCTGCCCGACCTTTCACTCGCAACGGCTATCGCTACGAACTCGACGCGTCGGGCGTCGTTCGGCCTCCTGATCCGCGCGCTGCGCGTACCAGGAGTTCCGGACTTGACACCAACGCCTTGCGCCACGGAAGTACCCCGTCGATCTCGATCTGAATCGACAGGCTCAACACGGTCCGAATCAGAACGATCATGCCCAGAACTGCGGCGTCGGTCAGCGACGGTGAAGACGTCACAGTCTTCACCAGATCAGCGGCGACAAGGATCTCGAGCCCGAGAAGGATGACCGCACCCATCGTCTCGCGCAGAGTGCGAAACGCTGAACTACCGTCGCGCGTTCGACTCCAGGCGCGCCCCGCGATCACGAATGCGAACACGAACCCGAGGACCATGGCGACAACACCGAGTACTTCGAACCATTCGGTGACAAGCTCGAAGAACCTGATTTTGTCCATGATCATGATTCTCGAGGTAATGCACCGATAAGTCGAGGTGACACGACGGAGTCAGCTGAAGATCCGCTCGATGTCGTCGAGTCGCAGCTCGGTCGCGCGAGGAGAATAGCCCGAGCCCCACAGGCTGTCGTCGACGTAATGGACGTTCCCCGAGCGGACAGCGGGAAGACGCTCCCAGAGCGGGTTCATTGCCAACTGCGCGCGGACGTCCTGCTGGTCCTGGAATGCACCCACGATGATCACGTCGCTGGTCACCTGATCGAGTTGCTCCGCTGTGAGTGTGCGGGTGAACTCCTCCGATGTAGCTCGATCGCCCGGGAACCCGAGAGCATCGAGAAGAGCGTCGACCTGGTTGTAGACGACACCGTTCTCGCCGGTACGCAGCAGCGTCACCGACGGTAGCGAGCCGAGGGCCGAGAGCCGATCCTTGATTGCGAGGAGGCGCTCTTCCGTTCTCGCGTTCAATTCCGCAGCAGCTTCTTCGCGTCGGACCGCGACGCCCATCGAGGTGACCAACTTCTTCATCTCGTCCCACGTGAGGTACCCGTTGAAGCCGGCGAACACTGGAACACCGGTCGCAGAGAGTTCGTCGTAGGACTTTGCCGCATAAGCATTTCCGGCGGTCAGGAGCATGACGATCAGATCTGGCGACGCGCCGATGATCGCTTCCTTGTTCCACGTTCCCGCCGTGCCGAGGTTCGGGATGTTCGCCGCCTCCGGCATCGTGCGCAACACCGCGTCGCCGCCCACCCCTTCGAGACCGAAGAAGCCGCCGACGATCTTCTCCGGCGGCACACCGAGGTCGAGGACCGTCGCCATGGCGCTGACGTGGGCGATGACCATTCGCTGCGGATCCGACGGAATCTCGACACTGCCCGTCTCATCCTGCACTGTGACGAGACCACTTGGCGCCGAGCCGCTTTCGTCGCTGCTGCACGCTGCCAGCAAGGTCGCGGCTGCGACACCGAGCCCGGCGCCGAGGAATCCCCTGCGTGTCAGCGCATCGACGATGCGTTCCCACTGCTCGTCTGTATCGAGTGTGGTGTTATCGAGTGCGGGCGTCAGGCAGATTGAGTTCGGCACAGTTCGGTCCATTCGTTCGAGCGGTCGAAGATCTCCTCGATTGTGGCTATCGAACCGTCGAAACTGAACAGGATTTCGAGCCGACATCTATCGCTGTCCGGTCACACCTTCTTGACGACACTCGACTTCAATTGCATCGGTCCGATGCCGTCGACCTTGCAGTCGATGTCGTGGTCGCCAACGCCCTGGACAAGGCGGATGTTGCGCACTTTCGTACCTGACTTGATGCCGGTCGGACTGCCCTTCACCTTGAGTGTCTTGACGACCGTCACCGTGTCTCCGTCCGCAAGGATGTTTCCTACGGCATCTTTCACCACACCCAGTTTCACCACACCCGAGTCCTCGCCGGCACTATCGGTCGGCGCCCACTCGTGCGCGCAGGACGGGCAGACCATCAACGCGCCCATCTCGTAGGTGTATTCGCCGGCGCATTCGGGGCAAGGGGGCAAGGTTTCTTCCACGCGGTTCATCCTATCCACCAGGCACCCGATCCCCATTTTTGCATTTCATGAGGCATTCTTGGGCGAAATATTGCATTCGATGAAACTTTGCACTCTGTGCAATTATGGATGAAATGGGAACCGAAACTCTCGGATTGCGCGAACGAAAACGAATTGCGACGAGGCAGCTGATCGAGCACACTGCCGTCGAACTCGTCCTCGACCTCGGCTACGACGAAGTGACTGTCGAGAAGATCTGCGAGGCCTGCAATCTGTCGACCCGCACGTTCTTCAACTACTTCCCCACCAAGGACGCAGCGATCGGTGGGCTCATGCTCGTCGTGCCAAGTGAGGCAACCATGCTCACGCTCATCGGCGAGCACCCGGACGATCCGCTGCGCGGCGCCCTCGCGGTATTCGAGGCGGCGATGCAGATCGTCGACGAGCGACCCGATCTGCTCGCGCATCGACGCGAATTGTTCGAACGTCATCCCACGCTGTTGCAACAACATCTGGCCACCTTCCACAATCTTGAAGACACGCTCACCCGGATCCTCACGCGGGAGTTGTCGCACAGAACCGAGTATCGCCGCCTGCACTCGGATACAGCCGCTGCCGACGAAGCCACGGCAACGGTCATCACCGCAGGCGCCGCGATGCGTTACGTCTTCCGAAAATGGCAGAACAGTGAACGGGCAAGCCCCAGAACCGACTTGCTTGATCCGGCGCTACTCCTGATGGCTCGAATACTCAGGTCCGAGAGCTGATCCACACTCTCTCGCACCAGCTGTCACTCAACTAAGGAACTACATGTCCACTCGAGAAGCTGCGACCGTCGAGCCCGACGGCACGCATACCGATACCGAGGCCGCGCCGGACAAACGGTCGATCATCCTCGTTTTTGTCGGGCTTATGATCACGATGCTTCTGGCATCGCTCGACCAGATGATCTTCAGCACCGCGCTCCCGACCATCGTGGGTGAATTGAACGGCGTCAACCACATGGTCTGGGTGACGACGGCATACATCCTCGCCTCGACCGTCATGATGCCGGTGTACGGAAAACTCGGTGACCTGATCGGCCGCAAGGGCCTCTTCATCGGCGCCATCAGCATTTTCATCGTCGGTTCGGTGATCGGCGGTCTGTCCCACGACATGACCACACTCATCGCTGGTCGAGCCGTGCAAGGACTCGGCGGCGGCGGATTGATCCTGCTGTCCCAGGCGATCATCGCCGACGTCGTCCCGGCCAGGCAACGCGGCCGGTACATGGGTGCGATGGGCGGCGTGTTCGCACTGGCTTCGGTTGCCGGCCCCCTTCTCGGTGGATGGTTCACCGAGGGCATCGGCTGGCGCTGGGCATTCTGGATCAACATCCCCCTCGGGCTCCTCGCAATCGCGAGCGCAATGGCATTCCTTCACCTGCGGAAGCCGAACCTCGGCAAACCTCGCATCGACTATCTGGGAATGGTCCTCGTCGCAACGGCCGCAACCTGTCTGATCCTGTTCACCACCTGGGGCGGCAACACCTACGCCTGGGGGTCAGGCGTCATCATCGGGTTGATCATCGGCTGCATCGTGACCGCAGTGGCGTTTGTCTTCGTCGAGAAGCGTGCTGACGAACCGGTAATTCCGATGCACCTGTTCGCTCAACGAAACTTCGTGTTGACCACGGTCGCGGGTCTGATCATCGGCATCGCGATGTTCGGTGCGCTCGCATACCTGCCGACCTACATCCAGATGGTGACCGGTAAGAACGCCACCGAAGCAGGACTGATGATGATTCCGATGATGGCAGGCCTGCTGGTCGCCTCCATCGGATCCGGTCAGCTGGTCAGCAAGACCGGCCGCTACAAGATCTTCCCCATCGTCGGAACATCCATCGTCGCAGTCGCTCTCGTCCTGCTCTCACGTCTGACGCCGTCGACCTCACTGCTGGTCTTCGGTTGCTACATCGCACTCATGGGTATCGGCCTCGGCCTCGTCATGCAGATCTTGATCTTGATCGTGCAGAACACCTTCCCCGCGGCCGAAGTGGGAACGGCCACCGCGTCGAACAACTTCTTCCGTCAGATCGGTGCGTCGTTGGGCAGCGCGATCGTGGGCAGCCTGTTCGCCTCGCGTCTGACCAATCTCCTGGCCGAGCGACTCCCCGCGAATGGCGGCGCGGTCGGTGGTGACGAGAACTCCTTGACCCCGGGAATCCTCTGGAAGTTGCCCAGCCAGGTTCGCGAGATCATCGTCGGTGCGTACAACGACGCGCTGGCGCCGATCTTCCTGTACCTCGTCCCCTTGGTCATCGCGGCAGTTGTCCTGTTGCTCTTCGTCAAGGAGAAGCCACTCGCGACGACGATCGATCGCTCGGCACCCCCGCTCGAGTAATTGACTATCGTGGCGTGATGTCGCACGCACCGAATACGCCCAGACGCACTCTCGCTGTTCTGGGCGTATTCGGCGTTGTGGTGGTCGTAGCTGTCGCCGGCGCACTGTGGTGGTTCGCGCGCGGCGACGACGCTCTTGCCGGCGAGAATCTCGATTCGTTCCCGGCCGTCGACCACAGCATTCTCAGCGCTCAGCAGAGTGCGCTACTGGGCGTCCTCGAGCAGGAGTGGGAGTCAGGGAGTCCCGGCACCAAGTACGCCGAGGGCGTCGAGGAATCGTGGTGTGCCGATTTCGTGAGCTGGTCGATGAACCAGATCGGCACGCCGTTCTCGAACCCCAACTCAGGGTCGTGGCGCATCCCCGGGGTGTACACGCTGCAGGAGTATTACGAGTCCGTCGACGCGTTTGTCCCCTACGGTCAGGACTACCAGCCCAAGGTCGGCGACACGATCCTGTACGGCGACTCGAGCCCCTTCGGCCAACACGTCAACGTCGTTCTGGTCAACGACGGCGGCACTCTGACGACCGTCGGCGGCAACGAGAACAACAAGGTCATGCTCCATCGCATCGTCCCGTCGGAAGTCCCGGGGATCGTCGGGTTCGGCGTCATCTGAGCCACCCCCGCCGTCTTTGCGTGATGAAACTTGATTGCTGTGAGCGGCGAGATTTCCGAATGGGTTCAACCGTTGATTGGTGCGAATGGATCGACATTGTTCGGATAATTCCTTGTTTCCGTCGTCGACAGATATTCATATCGAACGAAGCATTAGAGCTGACAACTAGATTCATATCCAGCTGCCCCCTACCTCAGACAGGAATTCGATGCGCCCTGGTGAGCTGACCACCCTCGAGCAGATACAACTCATGGCCCGCGCGGCTGCTGCGCAGGCCATGAGTGCTCCGTCGATGCTCCGACTGCGGCTCGGCCGCTACCCCACTCGCACACCCGAGCTGCGCAAACGCCCACTCCCCGACACCAAGCTGTGCAGCGAAGCGCTCGATCACGCCAGAGGAACCCTCTCCCCCGCGGTCTTGAACCACAGCCTGCGCTGCTGGATCTGGGCCGACGCCTTCGCGCAGATCGATGCGATCGAGTACGACCCCGAAGATCTCTTCACTGCGTGCGCCCTTCACGATGTCGGACTGGGCGCAGAAGGATCGGCCGAGCACGGGTGTTTCACCTACATCAGTGCCGCAGACGCTGAAGAACTCGCGACCCGAGTGGGAACTTCGGAGAGGTCGGTACGGCGAATCGGCGAAGCGATCCGTCTACACATGGATCTGACCGTCGACCGCGGCGCGGGCGCTGACGCCTATCTACTGCATGCCGCAGCGCATTTCGACGTTGCCGGTCGGCGTGCGCCCGAAATTCCGCGAGCAACTGTTGATGCAACAATCGCGGAGTACCCGCGAACAGGGTTCACCGACGAGTTCGCGCAATCGATGCGGCGCGAGGTCGAGCTCCGTCCGCACTCTCGCGCGGCGACGCTCTGGAGATCGGGAATGGCCCTGCCGTTGCGTACCAATCCCCTGGATTGGAAGAGCCGGTAACTACGAAAAGTCCTCGAGCATTGCGGTTCGCGCCCCTCCGACGTTCCCGGTATTCACCACGCCGACGGGTTCGATCAACATCACCTCCGCTTCTTCCTCGGCGATCGGGCAATGTTCGACTCCGCGAGGTACCACGAACAGTTCACCGGGCCCCAGTGGAACATCTCCGTTTCGGAGTTGGATTCGAATCTGCCCCTTCGTCACCAGGAACATTTCGTCGGTGTCGGTGTGGGAGTGCCAGACGAATTCACCTTTGATCTTGACGATCTTGATCTCGTAATCATTGAGGACCGCAATCTTCTTGGGCGACCAGTGCTCGGTGAACTGACCGAACTTCTCGCGGAGCGATACCGCTGTTGCCGAACTGTTCATGTTGTTCCTCCCTCGGGCGCGACACCATCGCGATGACGACCCCGCCACTCTTCGTCACCCGAGGCAGCTGCGTCTTGTACGTTTCTGACATGGATCCCCGCGGCGCACAGATCACCGCGTGGGCACCGGGCCTCGCGGGAATCACCGAGGTCTTCCATGCCGATTTCGTCGGACACGCCTATCCCAAACACACGCACGATCAGTGGTCTCTGATGCTCGTCGACCGCGGCACGATTGCATACGACCTCGATCATCGCGCTCATGGCGCAGCACCCGAGATCGTGACTCTGTTGCCGCCAGGCATCGCACACGACGGAGTTCCGGTCACCGAGGCCGGATTTCGTCAACGAATCCTTTACCTCGACACGTCAGTTCTCGGCGAGGTCCTCATAGGCCCGGCGGTGGACAGCCCCGAGATTCGAGACCCTCTGCTGCGCCACCGCATCGATCAACTGCACTCTGCACTCGGCCCGGACGGCGAATCACTCGAAGCCGAAAGTCGCCTGAGGTTCCTCGCTGAAAGATTGAACGAGATCCTCACACCGGCCACAGGTCGATCCCGTCACACGCCGACCGTTGACGAACGCGTTGCCGATCAACTTCGGGACCTGCTCGATGCGCGACTCACAACGGGAATCACGATGCGGGAAGCGTCGAACATCCTGCAACGGGACCCCACGTATCTGATCAAGAACTTCGCGAAGCATTTCGGGCTTCCGCCTCACAAGTACGTGACGGGACGTCGAATCGATCTGGCGCGACGCGCAATCCTCGCCGGGCGCGAATTGGCGGACGTGGCCGTCGACGTCGGATTCCACGATCAATCCCACCTGTCGCGGCACTTCGTCAAGCATGTCGGGGCGCCGCCCGGTAAATACGCACTGAACGTGGTCGGCAGAGCGCGCTAGTCGAAGCACCTGGCACCGGTTTCCTCGAGCAGACACTGGTTCCGATCAGCTGGTGTCTGTGTCCACTGAATGAAAACGGTGTCAGGTCCCAACGATCAAGCAGCCGTCTCGAGGTCGACCAGGAGGAAGTCCTCGCGCAGCGGCCCGTATTCACGATCGGTCAGCTGATACGAGCGCAACGCGCGAGGCGCGCGGGCCAACTCGTAGAACCGCTCGGACCCGGACACGAATTGCCTCGATGCCCAACCCCAGTTCGGGCCGTGCGGAAACTTCGGGTCGGGCAGCATGTCGGACTCCATCGACATCAGCCGTAGACGGCGAACCACTCCGGTAGTTGAGGCATTCTCGTCGAAATCGGTCCACGCCTGACGGGCATTTGTGTCGTCACGAGGAGTTCCAGAGGAACGAACCACCGAAGACGCAGAGCGTCGACCACTACCGGCGTAATCATCGTGTCGAAGTTCGCCGACGCACCGACCACTCGACCGGCTCCACCGCATCGTCCAGCCCGAGAACCACGCGAGCTGCATTGCGTCCTTGATCGAACAGGGACTGGCGAACTGTGGTCAAGCCGGCGTCCGATGCGGCTGTTGTGTCGTCCCATCCGACGACTGCGACATCGTCGGGCAGCGCGAGGCCGAGTTCACGGATCGCGTCCAGAACCCCCAGCGCCAGTTCGTCACTCATCGCCAAGATGACATCGGGCCTTCGGCTCTCGGGAACGTCGAGCAGGGACCGAGCCATCCGCGCACCCTCGCTCCGCTCGTTGACGGTGACGACCCCCACCCGCACCGAGGGCCAATCGAGGCCCGCGTCGCGTACGGCGCGCTCGTAGCCCTCGAGCCGATGGCGGGACACCGGAAAGAACGCTTCACCTGGATCCACGTCCATCCGAATCTCGGACCGACGCTCACGATCCCACGGAAGGCTGATCACCGCGGGCCGCTGCGCCCCCGACAACCCGACTGCCGCGATCGCAACGGCGCCGGCAACATCGTCCATCCCGACGAGATCCACACCCTCGTGCAACGGCCCACCCTGGATGCACGCGGGTTTTCCGGTGCCGACAATCGCGTCGAGGATGGGATCGTCGAAGACGGTGGTCCAGACGACAAAGCCGTCTACTGCCGCGTCGCGAACTCTGTCGACGTCTCCAGGTTTCCCCGAGTTCGGCAGCATCATCAGCCCGGCGTTCGCATCCAGGCACGCTTCGGCGACTCCCGAGAGGAATCGCCGAGCTACTGCGTCTTCGAAGGCGTACGTCAGCTTCTCGCTGAAGACGACCGCGATGTTGTTGAATTTCCCGCTCCGCAAGGACTGCGCCGCCCGGTTAGGGCCCGCGTACTCGAGCTCTTCGGCGGCGGCGAACACCTTGGCTCGCGTTGATTCAGACACGCGCTCGGGCTGTGCGAAGGAGTACGACACCGACATCACCGACACGCCTGCGGCCTTGGCGACGTCGGCCATCGTCGGTCGACTCGAACGCTGCGCACGTATGGCCATGAGCATCAGCATAGCGAGTGCAGAATATCCATTGCGCAGGTGTGTATCGATACATGTATCGTTACACAACATGACTGTTCGACTGCCGAAGGCAACCACGCTACGGCTGATGACACTGGCCGGAGCAGCCTTCGCCTACGTGACGGCCGAAATGCTCCCCGTCGGACTGCTCAGCGAAATCTCGACGGACCTCGACGTCACCGAAGGGCGTGTCGGCCTACTGCTGACCTTCTACGCATACGGTGTCGCGGTCTTGACGCTTCCGCTGATCGGAGCGGTCAAAACCTGGCCGCGACGACGCGTCGTCGTTCTGACGGTGGCCACCCTCGCGGTGTCGCAACTGGTCGCAGCATTGGCCGTCAACTATCCGATGCTGGTGATCGGACGATTGCTCTGCGCTGCGACGCACGGAGTGTTCTGGGCTGTCGTTGCCCCGGTCGCAGCCACTCTGGTTCCGCGCGGACAACAGGGCAAGGCAATCGCGATGGTGTATGCCGGTACGTCTCTCGCTTTTGTTCTCGGAGGTCCACTGTCTTCGGCGATCGGCCAATCCTGGGGTTGGCGGACTGCGTCGGCGGCAATCGGTGTGGTGGCAGTGGTCATTGCTTTCTCACTGCATCGTGCGTTGCCCGAAATGCCGGTCGATCAACACCATCGGAGCAAGCGAGACAAACCGAAGCCGACACCGGCGATGAAACGGGCACTCGCCGTCATCTGCGCGGCAACGCTGTTTGCCGCCCTGGGGCAGTTCGCTTCGTACACGTTCTTCACACTTCTGGTGGAGGAAAGCCTCGGCTCGTCCGGTGGCATCCGTACCGCGATGCTTCTGGTCTACGGCGCCGCCGGCGCAGTCGGAGTGTGGGTCGCCGGCAAGTACTACGACCGCCGACCGCGTCTCTTCACGCTCATCTCGATCGCGACGGTGGCAGGCGCGCTGGCCATCTTCTGGCTCTTGGCGCCGTCGATGGGAGCGTTCGCCGTCGTCGCCACGATCTTGTGGGGTGCGGCGTTCACCACCGTTCCGATCTGCCTCCAATCCTCGGTTCTGCGCGCCGTCCCGATCGGGACCGACCGCGCCTCGGCCATCTACGTCGTCGTGTTCCAGATCGCGATTGCAACGGGCGCTCTGCTCGGTGCGGCCGTCGTCGACGGTGGCGGGCTCTCACATCTGGCGGGCATCGGGGCCACTCTGATGATCGGTTCGTTGGTGATAGTCGGGTTCGGCCGACGCGCATTTCCCCGCGAACCGCAGCGGTCTACTCACTCCCCCACCGACGCGGCAGCGACGGTCGCGTCGTAGATCAGGGTGTATCGCCAGAACAGTCGTCTCCTGATCCGGCTACCTGGCAAACACAACGCGGCCGCGCGTCGGACGTCAGCCATCGACTCACCCGGTTCCGCGGTGGGAGCCGTCATCGCCTTCAGTGGCTCGGAGGCAACCCGTCGATGCTTGACGACGCCGACGACGGGATTGCACACGGTCGCCAACACCGACAGGAGTGCGTCGGTGGCTGTGGTCGATCGATAACACCCGACCACGACGAGCCGGCCGCCCGGTTCGAGCAGGCCGCTCAGCCGCTTCATCGACTCTTCGAGTGGAAGATGATGCAACGCCGCGACGACTGTGATCGCGTCGTACTTCGCCTCGGATGCAAAGTCCTCGATCCGCCGTGCTTCGATGATCACGTTCTCGTCGTCGACCTTGCGCGCACGGCGGCCGACGTCGTCAGGTCAGGTCGGGTTCCACACCGACCACCACGTCGAACCGCCGCCGCAAGAGGTCGATCAGATTGCCGGTCCCGCTCCCCACGTCGAGAGCGCGACCCGACCTGACTCCGCGCAGATTACGTAGAACCCACCGGCCGTAGTGATCGTTGTGACTCCACGGATGGCGTCGGTTGAAACCGTCCAAGCGCGCAATCACACCCATACCCGACGGTATCAATCCGAGCCCGGGCACCGGCCGTCACAACCGCGGGTCGACCGGCTCCGATTCGAGAGCCAACACTGCGAACACGGCCTGGTGCGCTCGCCACAAAGGTTCACGGTCGACGAGCCTGGATACCGCCTCCATGCCGAGCGCGTACTCGCGCAGCGCCATCGACTGCTTGTGTCCGAGGTTGCGGTTACGCAATCTCGCAAGCGTCGACGGTTCGAGGTAGTCGGCACCGTAGATCAATCGCAGGTACTCCCGGCCGCGAACCTTGATCCCCGGCTGAACCTTCGCGTTGTACCCCCGCGGTCCGTGAATCTGATTCGCCAGCGGTTTGACGACCATCCCCTCACCACCGTCACCGATGAGCGACTCCCACCACTTCGTCGCTTCGGACACCGAGTCTTCGGAACCGAGATCGACGACCAGGCGACGTGTAGTGGTAAATCGATTCGGGTCGGCCGCGGCCAGGCGGTCCGAAATACCGAGGTGCCATTCGTGATCCCGTTCCCCGTACGACTGGCCCTCGGTCGCCAGAATCTGGAACGGCGCGATGGTGACGCCGTCCAGTCCGTTCGTCGGCCACACGTACCGTCGGTACGCCTCTCCGAAGCGCTCGATACTGGCGGCCCGAACAGTTGTCTGTTCGAACATCTCCGCCACGTCCAGGCCCCGCGACCCGGCCCGCGCCAACACGGCCTCGCGAGCTGTGAGGTCTGATCGCCCGGCCGCCGCGACCGACGCGTACTGCGAGCGCAGCAGACCTTCCGCTTTGACGTTCCACGGCAACAATTCGCAGTCGAGGAGCAGCCAGTCGGTGCCCAACTCTTCCCACAACGCAGCGGAGGTGACTGCGGCGGCGATGTCGTCGATCAACTGCTGAGTCAGGTCGTCGTCGAAGAACTGGCGGCCGGTGCGGGTGTGCACCATCCCGCTGAGCGCATCCGGTGCGTCGAAGCGGGACTGAGCAACCGATCGATCACGGCACACGAGCACCACTGCCCGCGAACCCATGTGCTTCTCTTCGCAGATCACTGTTCCGATTCCGCCGGCCCGGTATGCGTCGAACGCGGTCGACGGGTGTTCCAGATAATCATCGGATTGGGCGCTCGCGCAGGGCGCCATGGTCGGCGGTAGGTACCGCAGCCATTGCGGCGCGACGGCGAATCGGCTCATCACTTCCAAGGCGCCGGCAGCGTTGTCGGTGCGAACGGACACTCGACCGCGCAGTTCGGTGTCGACGCCGGTTGTTTCGAGGACGTCGGCGAGATCGAGCACATCCGGATCACGAGTCGGCGGTGCCAGCGGTACCACCGGCTCGTACCAAACCTGCTCCGCCGGAACCGACACGATCTCTCGTTCCGGGTATCGAAGGGCGGTGAGGGATCCACCGAACACACAGCCGGTGTCGAGGCACGCGGTGTTGTTGATCCATTCCACCTCGTGCACCGGAGTGTGACCGTAGAGGACCATCGCTGATCCTCGGTAGTCCTGCGCCCACGGGTATCGAACGGGCAGGCCGAATTCGTCCGTCTCACCGGTGGTTTCACCGTAGAGCGCAAAGCTTCGCACTCGGCCGGACGCCCTGTTGTGGTAGTCCTCCTTGAGACCGGCGTGCGCGACAACGAGTTTGCCGTCGTCCAGGACGAGGTGCGCGACGAGACCGTCACAGAAGTCGACGACGCTTTCGCGGAACTCCGCCGACTCGCTGGCCATCTGCTCGAGGGTCTCGGCGAGTCCGTGACTCGGCGTGACCTTCTTACCGCGCAGCGCCTTGACGAGTTTGTTCTCGTGGTTACCCGGAACCGCTATCGCATGTCCCGCCGCGACCATCCCCATGACCAGACGCAGCACACCGACCGAATCCGGTCCCCGATCCACGTAGTCACCGAGGAAGACGGCAGTTCGCCCGACCGGCGGCACCGCATCGACAGCTCTGCCATCCGTCCCGAAGTCGACGGTGTAGCCGAGTTTCACGAGGAGCGTCTCGAGCTCACTTCGACATCCGTGGATGTCACCGATGACGTCGAACGGACCACGCTCGACACGCAGATCGCTGCGGAGCGGGTGGCGCAAGAATGTGGCTTCGGAAACCGCGTCCTCACCTCTGAGGATGTGAACCGAACGGAAACCTTCCTTACCCAACCCGCGGAGCGAGCGAGTCAACTGTTGGTGCTGGCGACGAATCACGTCGCGTCCGAACGTCCGATCAGAGCGTGCGTCGTTTCGTGCAGAACAGACCGATTCCGGAACATCGAGCACGACTGCCACCGGCAGTATGTCGTGCTCGCGAGCCAACGCAACGAGTCGCTTGCGCGCAGCGGGCTGGACGTTGGTCGCGTCGACCACCGTGAGGCGTCCGCGTCGCAAACGCTTGGCCGCGACGAACTCCAGCACTTCGAAAGCATCGGACGTCGACTCCTGTGAGTTCGGATCGTCACTGACCCATCCTCTGAATGTGTCACTCGAGAGGGTTTCGTACTCACCGAAGTGGCGCGCCGCAAAGGTCGACTTTCCCGAGCCACTGACGCCGATGAGTACTACCAGGGCGAGATCTGGAATCTCGTACACCGTCATGACGTTCGTGCCTCCTTCGTGAAGATTGCCATCTGTGTCGGCCCGCCGAGGACCGGATCAATTGCTCCGATAAATTCGAACTCCACGCAATAGCCGTGGACTCGGGCCGTTTCGGTTGCCCAGTCGTCGAATTGGGTCCGTGAGAACTCGAACCTGTGATCGGGGTGCCTGAACTCTCCCGCGGCCAATGCCGGATACAGCACGTTGTAGTCGGCATTCGGAGTAGTCAGCAGCACATACTGCGGTTCTGCGTCCACGAAGACCGATCTGACCAGCGCCGGCAGGCGCGCCGTGTCGACGTGCTCGACCACCTCCATCAGCACGGCTGCGTCGAAGCCTTTCAAGCGTGCGTCGCGGTACGTCGCGGACGACTGCATCAAAGACACACGTTCACGCTGGACGTCGGACTTTTCGGTGAACTTCAATCTGCGTTGCGCCCGTGTCAGTTCGCGCGCGCTCACATCGACGCCGACAAGTTTGTCGAATTGAGCGTGCGGCATCAGCGCCTCGAGCAATTTACCTTCGCCACAACCGATATCGACAATTGTTCTCACGTGCAGTCGCTGAAGCGTCGCCAAAACTGCGTCGACGCGAAGGCGTGCCAGCGGCGGATCCGGTCTCGGTGCTTCGATCTGCGCCTCGGCTTGTTCGGGAATCAGTCGATCGACCACCGATTCGACCAGGTCGCGTCGACGAGCCAGGTAGCGGGACATGATCAGCACGGAATCCGGATGCGACGCCAACCACTCTCCAGCGACGCGGATCAATTTGTCTGCCTCGTCAGGTCCCACCCAGTAGTGCTTCACATCGTCGAGGACGGGCAACAGCACGTAGAGGTGCCGTAGGGCACTCTGCACCGTGTGTTCCCCGGTAAGTGTCAGCGACACGAAGTCGGAGTTTCCCCACGTCGGTAGGTGCGGATCAAGCTGCACCGGTATCGCGGTCACGTCCCAGCCCAGCGGCTCGAACAGCCGACGAGGCAATTCCGCATCGCCGCCACACGGAACCACCGGAATCGAGACGGTCAACGCGAGTTCGGCTCCGACGAGTTCCGGGTGCGACTTGCACGTTCCCGTCAACGCGGTCCGAAACAGCTTCGACAGAGCAACCGAGAGTATGGACGACGCCGCATACGGCCGATCGTTGACGTACTCCCCCAGCGAAAAGTTGTCGCCACTCTTGCCGCGGCGATACCTACTCTGCACAAGTTCGATGGGGTCGACGTCCACAATCACTGCCACCGTGGTCTTTTCGGCCGAGGCCTCCGGGTACAGAACCGTGGCGGTGCCGATCGCCAAGTCGAAGGTTTGCACGCGGTCGGGATGTTTGTGCAGCAGGTAGCTCAACGCGGTCGCATCAGGAGTCTGCGGGGTCGGGGTGGACGTCAGTGTGAGTAGCACCAGGCGAATGTAGCCCGGCAAACGTCCGGGGCGCCTCCGATTTACGCGCCCGCGGCCGTCAGAACAAAGTGAGAGCTGCTCCCGCACCCACCAGTTCCCGAGGCGCCTCACGCGGTTCACTGCCAGCCGCACTGACGTCTCGATGCTCCGAACGACCACCCAACCCATGACGCTCGACCAATGGCTCGACACGGCTTGCGAGCCAACGCTTGTATTCGGGAGTGACATACGCACCCCGCCCGTACAGCTCGCGGTAGCGACGGATGAGTGCCGGATGTTCCTGAGCAAGCCAATTCATGAACCAACCCCGAGTACTCCCCCGCAGGTGCATCGGGAAGACCGTCACACTCGTCGCACCGGCTTCGGACAGTGCCTCGAACAGACCGTCGAGGTGACTGGTGGAATCGGTGAGGAACGGAATGACCGGCGCCACCATGACATTGCACGAGAATCCCGCGTCGGTGATGGCCCGGATCATCTCGAGACGCGCCCGCGGTGACGGGGTACCAGGCTCGATCTGCTTCTGAAGTGCAGCGTCGTTGATCGCCAATGACACTCCGATTCCGACGTCGACCTGCGCCGCCGCCATCTTCAACAGCGGCAGGTCCCGTCGGAGCAGAGTTCCCTTCGTCAAGATCGAGAAGGGAGTTCCCGATTCGGTCAACGCGCGAATAATGCCGGGCATCAAGCGGTATCGGCCCTCCGCTCGCTGATAAGGATCAGTGTTGGTACCCAGTGCCACTGCCTCCCGTTTCCAGGACTTTCGCGCCAATTCCTTGCGGAGCACCGCGGCAATGTTCGTCTTCACGACCACTTGGGAATCGAAATCCGCGCCGGCGTCGAGGTCGAGGTACTCGTGACTCGGTCTCGCGAAGCAATATCGGCATGCGTGCGAGCAACCACGAAAAGCGTTGACGGTGAAGCTGAACGGCAACGTCGACTCTTCGGGCATCTTGTTGAGCGCGCTCTTGCAGAGCACCTCGTGAAACGTAATTCCCTCGAACTCGGGAGTCTGCACGGAGCGAACCAACCCGGCCCGTTCGAGTCCGGGTAGCGCTCCGTCATCTGCATCCAATGCCTGACCCGACCACCTCATGGCCCCAAGTCGAACACTTGTTCTAAGGTATGTCAAGATGGAGCGAATACCCGACCGTGCCTCACCACGGCCGGGAAGTTGTTGGCAGAATTCGGGGCATGTCGAACAGAATCAATATTTCGTCCGGTTCCGAATGGGAACCCAAGATCGGTTACTCCCGTGCCGTGCGCATCGGTAACCAGATCGCAGTCTCTGGCACCACCGCTCCTGGTGAGACCCTCACAGATCAGACCCGCGCAGCGCTCGAAACTATCAAGGCAGCACTTGCCGAGGCCGGCGCCTCGCTCGACGACGTCATCCGCACTCGCATGTACCTGCGCGACATGACGCAGTGGGAGCAGGCCGCTCTCGCGCACGGTGAAGTGTTCGGCGAGATTCGTCCCGCCACGACCATCCTCGAGGTCAGCTCGCTGATCGACCCCGCTCTGCTCATCGAGATCGAGGCCGACGCGGTTCTCAGCTGATCGCCAATCCGGACATTTGTGAAATGGGCGCCTAGTCTGAGCCGATGAAACCGATGCGGCTGTATCCGTTGACGCTCGCGCTCGGCATCACCGCCGCTTTCCTCTCGCCCGGTTCTGCACTCGCAGATCCGGGCGAGAGTCTTTCGACGGCTTGCGGCAGCCAGTTGAGCAATGCCGAGGTGGGCCGGATTGCCGAACTCAGCGACGTCACGACGCTGAACGGTGCCGGACTGCCTCGGCTCGAGACCGCTGTCGAACGTCATCGTGAGATCACGTCGATCCTCGTCTCACACCACGATTGGCGAGGCTTGTTCTCCATCGGCCTCGACGCTGTCGAACACGAGGCGGTGATGCCGCTGCAGCGAGACCCTGCGGCCTTCGCCGATGACGAGTGGGCCCATTCCGTCAGCTTCGAATTGCTGCGCAGGTACCTGGTGAACGTCCATGCGGAGTTCACCGGTACTCCCACCGATCCGGCGTGGACCAACTACTTCGCCCTGACACGTCAGTGCGACGCCAGTCCAGCACGGGTTGCCATGGCCGGCTACAACGCGCATCTCACCGTCGACCTCGCTCACGCCGTCGCCACGTCCGGAACCACTGCGGAGGATGTCACGGATTTCTACAAGATCGTCGATTCCATTGCCGTCAAGGGTGGTTCGATCGTGACCCTCACCAAGGCCGAGTACGACGCCGATCTGGGGCCGCTCTGGCGGTTCTACTTCGTCGGCGAAGGACTCGACCGATTGGCCGGAAACTCGCAGCCCTCGGAACTGCTGCTCCGCGCCGCCGACAGCGGATACAACACCATCACACTGGCCAACGGATTCGCCCTCCAGAATCCGCAGACACGTCCCGGCGCAGAACAGGAGATCGACGCACTCTGGCGTACTACGGATTCCGCTCTCGACGTACTCTCGCGACTCGGCGGTCTCTGACATCTCACCCTCCGCTGCCTGAAACGGACACACCTGCGACAATGACCCCATGACGGGGCACTCGGCGGGGCAAGGCATCCAGAGTCCCGCCATGCGCCGGGTGCGAGACCTGTTGCGCGGGCCCGCAATTGTCTGCGACGGCCAGGCAACCATCCGCGAGGCCGCGAAGTTGATGACCGATGCGGGCCGCCGTGCTGTTGTGATCCCGACGGAGACAAGCGATTTCGGAATCTTCACCGAAGGTGACCTACGCGCTCGCGTGGTAGTCGGTGGTATCGACAGCAATCAGCCGGTATCAACAGTGATGACGCCGTCAGCAGTGACAGTCGATCCGGATCGATTGGGCGCCGACGCCGTGACCGACATGCTCGAGTACGGATTGCGCCATCTCCCGGTCGTGACCGAGGCAGGCGCACTGATGGGTGTGCTCGAACTCAGCGACCTCCTGACTTCGGCCACCAATCAGGGTTTCGAACTGCGCGCAGCGCTCGCCACAGCACAGGACGACGCCCACCTCGTCGAAACAGCCCGCGCGGTCCCTGTTCTGGTGACGGAATTGGTGGCCTCACGGGTCTCACCGCTCGACATCGGCGCGACGCTGGCCGTGCTGATCGACGTGACGGTCAGGCGAGCCATCGAATTGGTGGTGGGCGGAGACGAGCGACCGGATTTCGCGTGGCTGTCGCTCGGCAGCGTCGCCAGGCGTGAAGCGCTCCCCTCTTCGGATATCGACAGTGCGCTGGTGTGGGGCGGCGAATCTCATCACGAGGGAGCCGACGCCGCGAAGACCATCCACGACATCCTCGATCTCTGCGGGTTCCCTCGCGACACCAAGAACGCCGTCGCGACCCAGGCCAGGTTTGCTCGGACGCTCCCACAATGGCGCACTGCGCTGCGGAAATGGGTATCCAATCCGTACCAGGACCAAGCCCTGGTCATGTTGTCGATGCTGGCGGATGCCCGCGTCGTCGCAGGCGATCCGGCGTTGGATCCTCGCCCTGCGGCGTTGGATCAACTGCGACTGCACCCGGCCGTCATGCGACTGCTCCTTCGCGAAGCGGTCGGAGACAAGGCAAAGCTCCATTCGTTCAAGGACGTGATGACGCGTCGGACCGGAACCGTCGACCTCAAAGCCAGCGCCGTCCAACCGATCGTGAACATCGCTCGATGGGCGGGGATTTCCGTGGGCGCCCGCACGAGTTCGACACTCGAACGCCTCAAGGCTGCAGCGGGAAGCGGTTTCCTACTCGACGACGACGCCCAGGTACTGATCGAATCTTTCGAGGTGTTGCAGCAGATTCGTGTCCGCCACCAGACCGATCAGTTCGCGGCAGGTCGGCCACCGACCGACGAAGTCGTGATCTCCGAACTCACTCCGCTCTCGCGGAGCTTGCTGAGCAATGCAGTGCGCGAGGTCGCAGGTGTGCAACGACGACTCGAATATGCCGCGTCCGCGTCGGCGCTACCCGACATCGACCCGTGAATCGCACTGCGCTCGAACAGGTTCTGGCGGCGGAGCGCCTCGAAGGCTGGGATCCGAGTAACGAGCAGATCGCGGAACTCGAGGCCGTCATGATCGGGATGCTTTCTCGGCGTGAGTATTTCGAGCAGGAATTAGCGCGAGCCGTCGGCCTGTCGTCACCAATTCCCCCGCGGATCCGCTGGCGAAGATCAGCGCCGTACGTCTATCGCGGTACATCGGTGCTCGAGAACAATTTCGACGTGCGAGATCCCGCCGCACTGCAATCACTCGAGTTCGCGGCGACCGCGCTTCGTCTGGGTGAGGCGCATCTCGGCAGCGACCTCGTACCGCACACGCGAGACACAGCCGAACTTCTCCTACTTCACCAGCACGTTTTCCAAGATCTGTACCAGTGGGCCGGACACATCAGAACCGTTGACATCAGGAAAGGTGCGGCAACGTTTGCCCCGGTCTCGGCGATTCGGAACTACCTGTCCGAGGTGGAAGAGATCATCGCCGCCGTCGATTGGATAGCGCTCGATCACGGCGCTGCGTCGTTCGCGCTCGCATCGGTGTACTCGACGCTCAATCATGCCCACCCGTTTCGGGAAGGAAACGGGCGAACCGGAACACTCTTCCTGCACCGACTCGCCGCCGACACCCGATATCAGCTCGACTTGTCGCGGGTGAGCAGAACCGAGTGGGTATCCGCGTCCAGGGATTCTGCGCCTTTCCGGCCCACCGGGACCCCGTCGCCTCGCCCGTTTATCGATCTGTTCAATCGCGCGCTGACTCGCTGACGCAAACATCTGCTGCCCGTTCCAGGCGGACTGAACACCGTTACTGCTGAGTGAGCACCGCTTCCGACACGCTGGAAGCGGTGCTCACTCGAAGAAAAGGGTGCTCACTCGACCATCAACCGGGTAGCGCGAACTCTCCTGCGTCGGACCAGCGCTGACGCTCGGCTCCGAATGCGACGGACTGCATCGCGCGGAACTCCTCGATCGAGCGCGAGTTCGACGCAAGGAACTCCTGATGCTCGGCCAGCGAGAAGCTGCCGTCCTCGATCTCGACTCCCCCGCCGCGGCCGGCCGCAGTGTCCGCGCGCAGATCCATCAGCTCTTCCGGCTCGACGGGGTACCAGGAGATCCGGTCGAAGAATCGCAGCAACCACGGAGTGCCCTCCTCGAACGGGCCCGACTTCGCGGGGTGGCGGTGATTCCACACCTGCGTCGTACGCCCGACGAACTGGTACCCGCCCGGGCCTTCCATGCCGTAGATGCAGAGGTACGCCCCACCGATCCCGACGGCGTTTTCGGGGGTCCAGGTGCGGGCGGGGTTGTATTTGGTCGTGACAAGGCGATGACGTGGGTCGAGCGGCGTCGCGACCGGAGCTCCGAGGTAGACGTCGCCGAGTCCGAGCACCATGTATTCGGCGCCGAAAACGGTGTCGAACACGTCGTTCACGGATTCGAGACCGTTCATCCGGCGGATGAACTCGATATTCCACGGGCACCACGGCGCGTCCGCACGCACTCCGTGCATGTACCGCTGGATCGCTTCGCGCGTAGCCGGGTCGTCCCACGACAGTGGCATCCGCACAGTGCGACTGGGCACAACGAGTTCGTTGGCCGCAGGCAAGGTGTCCTCCGCCTCGGCGAGCATTCCCATCAGTTTGCCGACGGGCAGCACGTCTGGGTCGACGCGGACCTGCAGGCTGCGGATTCCCGGGGTGAGATCGAGTAGTCCGGCCGGCTTCTCGGCTTCGAGTCGCTGATGCAGTGCATGTGCACGCGCACGTAGCGCCAGGTCGAGATTCATGTCGCCGTATTCGACCAACACGTTGTCATCGCCTGAGCGCCGGTACGTGACCGCGGTGTCGCCGTCACGGCGGGCTATGACGCCGTCGTCGCCGTCACCACCGGAGGAATGCACAACCGAATTGGACGCTCGACGCGATACTCCGAGGTCACGGCGGGAGGCTGCCCGTTCGGCGCGGACCGGCACGAAGCGAATCTTGTTCCCGGGAGCCAACTGTCCAAGCTTCCAGCGATCAGCAGACACCACCGTGATCGGGCAGACGAAGCCGCCGAGGCTCGGTCCGTCGGGCCCGAGGAGGATGGGCGTGTCGCCGGTGAAGTCGAGTGCACCGATCGAATACGCGTTGTCGTGGATGTTCGAAGGGTGAAGTCCCGCTTCGCCGCCGGTGGTTCTGGCCCAGTCAGGTTTCGGACCGATCAACCGGACTCCGGTGCGGTCGGAGTTGAAGTGGACCTCGTACTCGGTCGCGTACAGCGTGTCGATGTCGGAGCGGGTGAAGAACTCCGGCGCCCCGTGCGGGCCCTCGGTCACCGCAAGTTCCCAGCACGTGTGTATCGCCGGAACATGCTCGGCGGGAACACCTCCCGCTGCGCCGCTCGCCTGTCCGAGTTTGAGAACGTCCCCCGCCCGCAAAGTCCTACCTTCGTGTCCACCGAACCTGCCCAGGGTGAAGGTCGACGCACTGCCGAGATAGTCGTCGGTCTCGATTCCGCCCTGTACGAGTACGTAGATGCGCAGTCCTGGGCCGCTGAGCGTTCCGACGTCGAGCACCGCTCCAGCGGGGACGAAAACAGGACGCCACTGACCGTGGGCGATGCCGTCGACGGTCACAGACACCGGAGCGCCCGTGACGCACACCGTGGTGTCCTCGTCGAACGTCATCGCAGGTCCGGCCATCGCGCATTCGATGCCGGGTGCGCCTTCGGGATTTCCGAGTGCGGTGTTTCCCAACCGAAACGACAGGTCGTCCATCGGGCCCGACGGTGGGACACCGATCTGCCAGTACCCGACGCGCCCTGGATAGTCCTGAACCGTCGTCAACATTCCGGGACGCACGATGGTCAGTTTTGCGTTCATTCGTCTGCCTCCGGCCGTGTGACGATCATGCGGACGGCCGTCGGATCGAAGCCGTTGCACGGGTTGTTGATCTGCGGGCAGTTGGACACGAGGACGAGCGCGTCGCGTTCGGCACGCAACGCGAGCCGCTTGCCTGGCGCAGACAGTCCGTCGACGATTCCGAGTGTGCCGTCGGGGTCGACCGGGACGTTCATGAAGAAATTGATGTTGGACACCAGGTCCCGCTTACCGAGCCCCCATTTTGCGCCCTCGACGAGGAAGTTCTCGACGCACGCGTGCTGGTGCTTGGTGTGGTGGCCGTATCGCAGGGTGTTCGATTCCTGTGAGCACGCGCCGCCGACGGTGTCGTGGTTTCCGACCTCGTCCGCGACCAGGGTCATGAGCGGAGTTCCGTCGTCACTGCGGAGCACGGATCCTGTGGTCAGAAACAGATTCTGCTGCGCTGTGACCGTCGCTGCTGCCGAGTACCGAACGCTGTGATCGTCACTGGCATAGACGAGTGTGTCGACGGCTTGATTTCCGTGCAGATCGACGATGGTCAGGACGTCGCCGGCGCGGACAACTGCGGACCACGGCCCGAACGCTTCAGCAATCTCGTCGAGGATCACCGTTCCGGGAACGAGGGCGGGGACATCCAGGGTGGTGGTCATGCGATCTCCTCCAGGTTCGAAGCCGTCCAGGCGTCTCCGGTATTGAGCACTGCGCGTTGGTATTCCGGCCCGAGATCGTCAAGGCTGCCGAGTTCGTCGGCCGCGTTCCACGCGAGCACTTCGAGGGACGTGGTGGGAAACTCCAGCGCCGGATCGAGTGGGTGCGCGGTGTTGGCGATCATCACGATGACCGGCAGGTGGATCAGAAGGTCGACCGTCGCGCCGGCGCCGGCGGAACCCGTACTGGTGAGAGCGCCGTCCGCCTCGACGCGGACACCATGGAAGAAGGACAACGGCGGCGCAATGTCCTGCGGCCCGAGTCCGTTCTTCGCGGCAGCGACGGTGAACAGTTCACGACCGGCGGGTGAGGCACTGTGCAGCGAACCCTGCCCGTACTTCGCCTCGTTGGTAGCGCGTGACGTCGTTCCGCAGAACGCGTCGTGGTGACCCGACGTGTCGGCGACCACCGTCGCGAGTACTCGCCCCTGATCGGAGAGCAACGGGTGCCCGACACCGAGATAGGCCTGCCATGGCACCTTGACGGTATCGGCGACGTTGAGACGCTCCCAGGGGGCGTCGGCGCGGTAGAGCAAGATGTTTGCACAGGCGCTGCCGACGATGTCGCGAAGTCGCAATCGGGTTCCACGGGCGAGAACCTTGGTCGTGTATCGCCCACCCGGCACTGTTTCAGCCCAGGTCAGACGTTCGGGAGCGACGTCGTCGGGCGGGTTCGGCCAGCGGGTGGCCGGCAACACCGGCATGGAGTCTGTGATTGTTCCGGCCTGGGACCGGGCATGCTCGCGCGCTCCGGCGGTGGTCTGAGTACTCATGGTCAGGCTCCGATCGTGACGGGATTCGGGGTGGCGCGGCCACGTGGGAAGCAAGCGACTCCCAGCCCCACGACCAGCGCTATCGTGATGGGCGCGGCCCACTGCAGAATGGGGTACTCCCCCGTGGGGTTGAAGATCTCGGCTCGTGGCCAGGACAGGTTGATCACCATCAGCGCGCCGTACACAACCGCGGCGATGTTGACCGGAACTCCCCAGATGCCCAGGGAGAAAAGCTTTTTGCCTTCGGCGTCGAACTTGGGGCCGACTGCCGTGCGAGGCCATCCCTTGAGACGCTGAACCAGCAGCGGCACCGTCACCATGAGGTAGGCCAAGTAGATCAAGATGATGCATACGCTGGACAGGGTTGCGAAAATTGCCGAGTTGCCTACGTTGACGGCCAGGACGGCAATGCAGACCAGACCGATGAGGACGGACGGCGCGATAGGTGTTCCGGTGCGGGGGTTGACCTTTGCCAGTACCTGCGAGGCAGGAAGCCGCCCGTCGCGGGCCATGGAGAACATCAGCCGTGAAGCAGCAGTCTGAATGGCCAAGGTGCACACGAACACTGCGATCGAGACGTCGATCAACAAGACCGTGCCCCACGGCGAACTCAGAATGGAGGTCAGTACGTACGGCAAACCTTCCGTGGCCAGGCGTCCGTCGGTGAGTGAGGGCGCTGCCATCAACGCGCCGAGGATCATCAAGCCGCCGCCGAGTGCGGAAGCGGAGAGTGCAAGGCGGATCGTACGAGGTGCGACGCGTCGGGGGTTGCGGGTCTCCTCGGCCAGTTCGCCTGCCGAACCGAAGCCGACCATGACGTAGGCAGCCATCAGTCCGGACATGATCCACGCCCAGGCGTATCCGGGCTGACCGCCGGCACTGCCGGTGTCGAAGACGACGTCCGGTCCGCGCTGAGCGTGGGTGAAGAACATCCCGATCACCGCGATGACACCGACGATTTCGCAGGTCACGCCGATGTTGTTGATACGCGACATCCAGTTGACGCCGATGCAGTTGATGAAGGTGGTCAGAACCAGAAGTACCGATCCGAGCAGCACGGCATTGGCAGCACCGCTCGAGGAGGTGAGTGCACTGTCCTCACCGATGATCTGGAACCCGCTCCACACATTCGGGAGCACGACCTGCAAGGCGATCGCGGCGGCCGACGCGGTGACGATCTGAGCGAGAATCATGAACCAACCCGCGAACCAGCCGACGATTTCACCACCCATCCGCCGCGACCACTGGTAGATGGCGCCCGAAATCGGATATCTGGCAGCAAGTTCCGCGAAGTTGAGAGCAACCATGAACTGACCGATGAAGACGACGGGCCAGGTCCAGAAGAACGCCGGACCCGCGAAACCGAAACCGAGGCCGAACAATTGGAAGATCGTGGTCAGGATGGAAACGAAGGAGAAGCCCGCGGCGAACGACGCGAACTTTCCCAGCGATCGATGCAGCTGCTGCTCGTAGCCGAACTCCGCGAGGTCACCGTCGTCGTGAGGCGAAGAGGCGAGTGCGGATGCGGTGGTGGGCTGCGCAGCCGGGGTGGTTGCACTCAACGGCGTACTCCTTCGGCGAAGCGATTCAGAGGCGAATAACTGTCGATTGATAGTTTTCGCGAAATCCACTCGCCGCAGGTGACGCCCGCGTATACGATTCGCCTGATTCTGTAACAGGCTCGTTGAGTACGTTTCGAGCACGTGACCGAATGCTCACAGCGACGGCCACCCCGCATGTAAGGCCAGAGCCTGCCACTATGGAAGGCGTGACCAACGCCGGCCCCGGACGACCCCGCCTGACCGCTCGCCGACGCCCGGGTGGGACTGCCCGGGCGGAGATCTTGGATGCAGCCGCTGAACTGTTCACCACCCGAGGCTTCGCCGCGACGTCGACACGCCACATCGCCGAAGCAGTCGGAATGCGTCAGGCGTCGCTGTACAACCATTTCGCCACCAAGGACGACATCCTGGTTGCACTGCTCGCCGACACCGTGACTCCGGCGCTCGACTTCGCGGAGACTCTCAGGCCACGCGGCACCTCACCCGAGGTGAAGCTGTACGCGCTTTCGTACATCGACGCGGCCCAACTGATCACCGGACGGTGGAACCTCGGCGTCCTCTATCTCTTGCCGGAACTGAGAAGCGACAGGTTCATGTCGTTCCGAGCCGATCGCGATCGGCTTCGCGAGCAATACCGGGCCCTCGCCCAGGCAGTGCTCGACGCGATTGACGATCCAGCATCAACTCACCTGGCCGAGCTTCCGTTTCGCCTGGTGGAAAGCGTGATCAGCGCGCGAGCCGACGCACTCGAAGGCACCCCGATCCCCAACGCCGCCGTCATCGCCGGGTCGGCACTGCACATTCTGGGGTGGCGCCAGGATCTTGATCCCATCCACACGGAAGCGGCAGAGCTAATTGCGAACGCAGAAACGCCGAAATTGTCCGGGGCTGCATCAGCTCCGGACAATTTCGACGCAATGAGGACCTAAACGGCCACGAGACTAGACCGAGAGGGACTGTCCCGGGAAGATCAGGTTGATGTTCGGGACCTGGCTGGCGAGGTTCTCGAGCGAGATGCCGTGTGCAGCAGCGATCTTCGACAGGGTGTCGCCTGCCTTGACCACGTAGTTGCCGCTTCCGGTGCTTGCTGCCGGAGCCGACTCGACGGAAGCCTCAGCGGTGACGGGGGCTGCTGCGGCCTCGTAGTTGCCTGCGGTGGTGCCGGTGGTCAGGTACTGACCGCAGACGGGCCATGCGCCGACGCCCTGGCCTGCGAGAACGTTCTCGGCGACACGGATCTGCTCAGACTGGCTGGCGTTGGCAGCGTTGCCCGATCCACCGAACGCGTTCCAGGTGCTCTGCGTGAACTGCAGTCCGCCGTAGAAGCCGTTTCCGGTGTTGGCGGCCCAGTTACCGGAGGACTCGCAGTTTGCGACTCCGGACCAGTCGTGGCCGGCTGCCGAAGCGGTGCCGGTGCTCATGGCGAGCGGGATTGCGACGACTGCGCCTGCGGTTGCAACTGCGCCGAGGGCGCGCTTGAAGGTGATGCTGGTCATTGGGTAAATCCTCTCCGCTACCGCGGACGAGGTCGGCCCGGACGCTTTCACGTCTCGTCGATCGACTCGCCTGTTTCACTCCTGCCCCGCGAAGGTTTCGGGAGTACCGGACCCGCGGGGCAGAAGCACGCAGTTGCGGGTCGGTGTTTGCCCGGTAGTTTCGGGCTGTCAACGACCGTAGGCGATGGTCACGGATTGGTCACGGGGCAGTTTTCCGGCACTGCCGTACCAGATTCAGTCGAGATTCAAGAAATAACCACAGGTCAACTAGTTGATTCGAGCTTCAACCATACCGATCGTTATCCGTCCGTTATGTGGCAACCGTCACTGCGATTTTGTGACCCACCGCACCGAAACGGGCGTGTCGGAACGCAAAACAGCCCCATTCAAATGTTAAGAGAGTCCTGGCAACGAGCAAAAACCAACCGCCCCAATCATTATGGAGAATGAACTGGTGATCGTCGCAGTAGAAGGACCCAGCGCCGCCGGCAAGACCACCTGGTGCCGAACCCAACTCGGTGGACAAACCGCAGCGGAAGGATTCGTCGCCGAGTATCAGCCCACGGGGCGCGAGCCGGACGGCACGGATCTCGACGTCCAGGCAAGTTACTGGGCAACGGTCAATTCGAAGCGATGGTCGCAAGCGGAAGAACTCGAATCGAGAACCGGGATCGCGCTCTGCGACAGCGACCCGCTGAAACTGCACTACAGCTGGTGTCTCGCCGCGGTGGGCGCCGCACCTCGGGAGCGATTCGAGTACGAGCTCGAGGCAGTCGAGACGGCTTTTACGCGCCTCGAACTGGGTCTCGCGGATCTGACCGTCATCTCGATACCGTCACCGAAGCAACTTCGACTGCAGCGCGAAGGAGACCCCAGCCGCCGACGACGGCATTTCGAGCTTCACGCGGCGCTCGCCGAGCCGCTCACCCACTGGTACTCGGCGGTGGACAGGGTGGATCCAGGTCGCGTTCTGTGGGGCTTCCCGACACTGCTCGATCTTTCGCGCTGTCCCCCACCTCGATCGGATCGCAGCGATCCGGGCCTCCTGCGCGCGATGCTCAACGAGTTGCCGCCACTCCCCAGATAGCAAGCGGCTACTCGATCTCAGCGCGCTCGTTCGACCCTGGCCTCGTCCCATACCGGAGACTCGCTCTCGTACACGTTCCCGTCCGATCCGAATACCAGGAACCTGTCGAACCCGCGCGCGAACCAACGATCGTGGGTTACCGAGATGACGGTGCCGGCAAACTGTGCGATGCCCTGTTCGAGCGCGTCAGCCGAATGAAGGTCGAGGTTGTCGGTCGGCTCGTCGAGCAGCAACATCGTGGCGCCGGAAAGCTCGAGGAGCAGAATCTGCAGGCACGCCTGCTGTCCGCCGGACAGGTCGTCGTACTTCTGTTCGGCTGCTTGGGACAATCCGTAACGGTCGAGCGCGCGGCTCGCCGCTTCACGCCCCATTCCGTTTCGGTGTTCGTCGCCCATGTGCAGGATCTCGAGCAGCGTGTTCCCGGTCAGATCAGGCCTGGAATGGGTCTGCGCAAACAATCCGGGACGTACCCGGGCACCCAGCGTCGCAGTACCCCCGTGCTCGACCGGCGCGATGTCGAGCGCCTCGACGGGCAGATGCTCGGTCCCCGGATCGGTCCCACCACCCGCCAAGAGACGAAGGAAATGTGACTTCCCGGATCCATTGGAGCCCAGCACGGCAACCCGATCTCCGTACCAGATCTCGGTGTCGAAAGGCTTCATCAATCCGGTCAGCTCGAGATCCTGACATACCAACGCGCGCTTGGCGGTTCGCCCGCCCGCCAGCCGAACTGTCACCTTCTGCTGAAGTGGAATCGCTTCGGGTGGCCCTGCCTCCTCGAACTTCGCCAACCTGGTTTGCGAGGCGTGATACCGCGCAGCGACGCCGTCGTTGAACTTGGCCTTTTCACGCAATCGCAGAACCAGGGCACGCAGTTTCGCGTGCTCCTCGTCCCAGCGTCGACGCAGTTCTTCGAATCGAGCGTTGCGATCCTCGCGGGCCTGGTGGTAGCTGGCCAGCCCAGCGCCGTGGGTCCACGACGTTGCGCCGCTGATTCCAGGCTCGAGCGTCACGATGTGGGTGGCCGCGTTGGCGATCAGTTCGCGGTCGTGGCTGACGAACAAAACCACTTTCGACGATTCCGAGATCGTCTTTTCCAGCCATCGTTTGCCCGGAACATCGAGGTAGTTGTCCGGCTCGTCCAGCAGGAGTGCGTCGTCGGGCCCAGCGAACAGTGCTTCGAGAACCAACCGTTTCTGCTCGCCACCGCTGAGCGAGTTGGCCGCGCGCCACTTCGCACGGTCATAAGGAACACCGAGAGCCGCGGTAGTGACCTTGTCCCAGAAGTCTTCGGTCTCGTAGCCGCCCGCATCGGCCCAATCGGCCAGCGCGTGCGAATACTTCATTTGAGTTGATTCCTCGTCGCGCTCGATCATCGCGTTTTCTGCCGTATCGAGCGCCAGTGCTGCATCCCGGATCCGCGCCGGAGAGACGGACAACAGAAGATCGCGCACGGTGGACTCGTCGCGAACCTGGCCGACGAATTGCCGCATCACGCCCAGTGTTCCGGATCGAGTGACAGCGCCCTCGTCAGCGACGGCGTCTCCGGCGACAATGCGAAGCAATGTCGTCTTACCAGTCCCGTTGGGCCCGATCAGTGCAGTTTTTGCACCGTTTCCGACCCGAAAGCTGACACCGCTGAGCAGTTGTCGACCATCAGGAAGGAAGTAGTCGACGTCGGCGATGTTGAGGTGGGTCACGCTCTCAAGGGAACCCTACCCACGGCGATCTGCCAAACCATTATTCCTGCCTTCGGTGTCGAGTTCACGACCGTCATGGGATCGTCCGACCGCATCGAGCGCGGCCAGATATCCGAAAACCATTGCGGGACCGATAGTTGCACCTGGACCGGCATAGGTATGACCCATGACCGGCGAGCTGGTATTACCTGCTGCGTAGAGCCCGTCGATGACCGAACCGTCGGCGCGCAACGCTCGCGCGCGAGCGTCCGTGTTGATGCCGCCTTTGGTCCCCAGGTCTCCGGGCACCATCTTCGCGGCATAGAACGGACCCTTCGTGAGTTCTCCGAGGCTGGGGTTGGGCTTGTTGGTGCAGTCGCCGTAGTAGTGGTCGTATCTGCTTGTCCCACGGCCGAAGTCGCGATCGACTCCGTCGCGCGCGTGACTGTTGAATCGTGTGATGGTGGCGGACAGCGCATCGCCCGGCACTCCGATCTCGGCAGCGAGTTCGGCAATCGATCCAGCTCGCACGATCGCACCCGATTCGATCCACGACCGAGGTATCGGCCTGCGCGCCGGCACTCCCGCGAACAGATAACGGTCACGGTACGTCTGATCGAAGATCAGCCAAGCGGGGATGTTTTCAGCGGGTCCTTCACCTCGGCCGTACTTTCCGCCGAACATGGCGTGCGCGGCTTCGACGTAGGGAAGCGACTCGTTCATGAAGCGCTGACCGCTGGCGTTGACCATCAGGCTTCGAGGCAACGAGCGTTCCGCCAAGGCGAACCACGGGCCTTTGGGTAGCGGAATCGACGGGGCCCACCACGCGTCGTCCATGTACGAAATTGCCGCGTCGACGCGTAGAGCTGCACGGATACCGTCTCCGGTATTGGTCGGTGCCCCGAGAGTCCACTGCGCACTACTCGGCCGGCGCTGATACTCGCCTCGCATGTCGTCGTTGTTGTCGAACCCGCCGCACGCGAGGATGACACCGCATCGAGCGTGCATGGTTCTCTGCACTCCCCCGGACTCGAGTCGCGCACCCACGACACGATCATTGTCGGCAACCAAATCCACAAGCCTCGTTCCGAGCGCGACCGTCACTCCGGCGTCCCGAACTCCGAGCATCAGTTCCGCCATGAGCGCCGGCCCGAGCCCGATCAGCTTCTTCTTCCGAGCTTTTGCGACCAGGGATCTCATTCCCACCCGAAGCATTCGCACCGGCCCCCGCCAATGCCGAACCCCCGTGCTCAGCCAACGGTAATCAGATTGTTGGACAACCATGTTGAGCGGCACCTTCATGTACGGCGGATGAAGGGTCGCGAGATCGTCGCCCAGAGCTCGCGCGTCGAACGGGCGCGGCTCGCACGAGCGGCCGCTTGCAAGCCCGCCAGGTGCCTCGGGAAAGTAGTCGGAGTAACCCTTCACCCATTCGAGCTCGAGTGCAGAGTGCCGAATCAGGAAATCGAGGGCTTCCGGGCCTCGATCGATATACGTGTCGATACGGTCGGTGTCTGCATCCTCTCCGACAATGCTCTTCAGATATGTTCGCGCAGAGTCGATATCATCCGCCGGCGCCTCGCGGCGAAGTATCGAGTTTCCCGGAATCCACACTCCGCCCCCGGACCGGGACGACGAACCGCCCCAGTACTCCGACTTCTCCACGAGAATTGTCGAGAGTCCGTTGCGGGCTGCAGTGATGGCTGCGGACATGCCGGCAGCCCCCGATCCCACAACGATCACATCCACCGCTGGTACATCCACTACCGAGAGCTCGGAGTTTCGAGAGTTCTCGTTCATCACTGGTCACGACCTTTCATGTCATCGTCATCCTGCGTGCGCCACCGGGATCCCTGAACCGCGTCGAGTGCCCCCTCGACGCACACGGGAAGTGATGCCCCACGCTTCTGGGGGTTACGTATCCATTGCCGATAGCCGAACTCCGCCGCCGCCAACATCAAGTGAACGAGTAGTCCTGGTCGGCTGTCATTTTCAGGATCGAGTTGCATTCGTTGTGCCACCAACTCCACCAACCGATCACGATGCTCGGGCGCGATCAGCGCGACTCGATCCATCAGGTGCGGCGCGGTGCGGAACGCTGCTCGCCACTGATCGATCTCCGCGGACTCGAAAGCATTGGAACGCTCGAGGATTGCCCGCGAGATCGCAAGATCAGCCGACTCAGATGCCGGGCGATCCTCGAGCAGTGTCACGATCCCGGCACCGCCCTGCCTGACCGGGTCCAACAGCAGATCCTCTTTGTTACGAACGTGCCGGAAGTACGTACTCGCCGACACCCCCGCTGCTGCCGCAATCTGCTCGGTGGTCACATCCTCGAAACCGTCACGCGCGAACAGATCGAATGCCGCACGTTGAATGTCTGCTCGCACCTGCAACCGTTGTCTCTCCCGTAGTGACATCAGCAACGTCCTCCCGCCTCGGCCGAGATCCGGCCATTCTCGATAATGCGAGTCTCACCTATTGTGACAGTCACTGTCAATATCCAATTCTCTGTCAGATATCAGCAGACCCCGGCATTTCGTTGACAGGGCATTCGATGCCACGACAAGCTTCGAAGATGAAACGATGGTTCGCGGCGGGCTTCGGAACGGCGATCGTCTCGCGATCACTTCTGCGCAAAGCACTCATCTTCAAGTTCCGACGCGACGTACGTGCACTCAATTCCGGCAATTACCGGCCGCTGTTGAATTCCTATCACCACCACGCGGTGCTCAGATTCGCCGAGGGTGATCATCGGTGGGCAGGAGTGCATGCCGGACGGGACCAAATCGAGACGTTTCTCCAGGAATTTGTCGACGCGGGGCTTCAAGGCGCGGTCACCGAAGCGTATTTCGGTGGTCCGCTCTGGCGCATGACACTGCTCGCCCGATTCGACGACCGAGCCCGTGGCCCGGACGGCGCCGTCATCTATCAAAATCGAACAGTGCTTCTCGTTCGAACCAAGTGGGGAAGAATCGTCGAGCAGGAGGACTACTACGAGGACACCGCCAGAATCGGTGACTTCGACAGACGGCTCCGCGAAATCGAAGCCGGACGAGCCTGTGGCACAGTCGCGGAATGACGGACGTCAGGATTGACCGCCACCGGAAACTATCAGCATTCCTGTCTTCCCGGAACGATGTCGAACTGGCCCGACTGGTCGACACCGCTCGAGTCTCGAGCGTAGGCGTGGGCGGCGCCGCAGGACTCGTCGGTGTCTGCGAAAACAGGTTCGACAGCGTTCCGGTCTTCACCAAACGCATCCCACTGACCGAACAGGAACTCGCCGACGTGGGCTCTACTTCCAACCATTTCGACTTGCCGACGTTCTGCCAGTACGGCATTGGGGGCCCGAGCTTCAACGCCTGGCGAGAGCTGGCCGCGAACGTCATGGTCACCGAGGCCGTTCTGGCCGGCGAAACACAGTCGTTCCCAATGCTTTACCACTGGCGGGTGCTGCCCGGTCGATCGCCGGTTGCACTCGAACACGCCGACATCGCTTCCGTTCCCACCGCCTGCGCCAGTAGTGAAGCGCGGGTCCGCCTCGAAGCACTCGCCACTGCGCCGTGCAGCCTCGTACTGTTCTGCGAGTACATCGCACACCCGATCTCGGATTGGCTGCAAGACAACCCGGCCGCCAAAGCTGCCGAAGTCGAGCGACAGTTTTCGGAGATCGTGGCGTTCTTACGCGATCGACAGTTGCTGCACATGGACGGCCATTTCGGCAACATGCGCACCGATATGGAGCGGATCTACCTCACCGACTTCGGACTGGCCACATCCCAACACTTCGACCTGTCGACTACCGAACATGACTTCGTCCGGCGCCATGCCACCCATGACGCCGACTACGCCGCCATGCTTCTGGTCAACTGGCTGGTCACCGAAGTCTGCGGAGTGCCGAGACCGAAACACGGCGGACCAGTCGCCCGCAACCAGTACGTACGACGATGCGCCACAGGTCATGTCCCAGGTGATGTGGCACCGGAGGTGGCCGCGATCTTGACCCGGCACGCGCCCGCCGCTGCGAGAATGAACGACTTCTACTGGCGATTGTTCGACGGCGACTTCGATGCGCCCTACCCTCATGCCGCGGCAGTTCCGACTTCCGGTCGAGGACAGGGTTTTCCCTGAACTGCCGTCTCCACATCTCAGGGTCCATGTCATCCTCCGGACCGATGTGCTGGTCAGCGCCGTAGGGCACAGTTCTCATCATGATTGAACTGAGGGGATTGACCAAGGTTTACGGACCGACGAAAGCGGTGGACGATTTGTCGTTCACGGTCAAGCCGGGCATCGTGACGGGCTTTCTGGGCCCGAACGGTGCGGGTAAGTCGACGACGATGCGGATGATTCTGGGTTTGGATCAGCCGACGTCGGGTGCGGCGTTGATCGACGGCAAGCCGTACCGGGAGTTGAAGACGCCGTTGCGGACGGTGGGCGCGTTGTTGGATGCGAAGTGGGTGCATCCCAATCGCAGTGCGCGGGCGCATCTGCAGTGGATGGCCGCTTCGAACGGGATCCCGAAGTCCCGCGTCGACGAGGTGCTCGGGTTGGTCGGATTGTCCGAGGTGGCGGGCAAGAAGGCCGGCGGGTTCTCGCTCGGTATGTCGCAGCGTCTCGGGTTGGCGGGTGCGTTGTTGGGTGATCCGAAGGTGTTGTTGTTCGACGAGCCGGTCAACGGTCTCGATCCGGAGGGCATCGTCTGGATTCGTAAGTTCATGCAGCGGTTGGCGGCCGAGGGCCGCACGGTGCTGGTGTCGAGTCACCTTCTCTCGGAGATGGCATTGACGGCGGAGCAGTTGGTGGTGATCGGTCGGGGACGGTTGATTTCGGATTCGACGGTCGCGGAGTTCGTGGATCGCTCGTCGGAGTCGACGGTGCGCGTGCGCAGCCCACAATTGGACGCTCTCCATGCCGCATTGACTGCCCACGGACTGACTGTCCGCGAGGAGCATTCAGGATCGGAGCCGGTGTTGGTGGTGGTGGATTCGACCACTGATGTGATCGGGGGTCTGGCTGGTTCGCAGGGAATCGTGTTGCACGAGTTGGCGTCTGTGCAGGGGTCGCTCGAGGACGCGTTCATGAAGTTGACCGGAGACGATGTCCAGTACCACGCATCCGGTATCGATCCGGGTGCCGGAGCCCACCACACAAACACACAGCACGCTATGGGAGGTGCACTGTAATGGCTGTTCTCAGTGCAGAACGTATCAAGATCACCACGACCAAGTCGCCGCTGTGGTGCACGATCACAATCATCGTCCTAGGGTTGGGCGTCGCCTGGATGATCGGGCGTTCGTCGAGTTCGAGCATCCAGGCGTACAACGACGAAGCCGCATCAGGAACTCCTGATTTCGAGAAGTTCCTCCCCACGTTCAATGAAGCGGGACTGGGAGTTTCCGGCTTCGGCGTCATGGTCCTGATGATCATGGCGGCCCTCGCGATTACCAGCGAATACCGCTTCGGCATCATCCGCACCACCTTCCAGGCCATCCCGAGCCGGGCTTCGGTCCTGATCGCCAAAGCCTGCCTGATCGGCGCCTTCGGCGCGGCGCTGTCCTTCGTTCTCATGCTCGGCGCGGTATTCATCACCAAAGCTGCTGCAGGCTCTGAAGGTTCCACCAATCTGGCACTCGACAACGCCGATGCCTGGCGCGCCGTCTACGGCGTACCGATCTTCGCCTTCCTCTGCGTTGTCCTTGCCATCGCCGTCGGAGCACTCCTGCGGCAATCTGCCGGTGCTATTGCATTGCTCCTGCTCTGGCCGCTGCTCATCGAGAGCCTGTTCGGCATGTTCGGATCCTTCGGTAGGAACGTCACACCGTTCCTCCCGTTCGCCAACGCCGACCACTTCCTCTCTTCGGGTTCGAGCACCAATTTCCATTGGGGCCCTTGGGGAAGCCTGTTCTACTTCGCAGCATTTGTGCTGGTGGTTTTCGGAATCAGCATCGCCGTCGTCAACAAGCGCGACGCCTGACCTAACACCAAGACTGGCCGTACCGGAGATGTTCCGGTGCGGCCAGTTTCTTGTTGCCACAACCGCGGTTCACAGAACTTAGGATAGGCTCACTTCTATCTGATTCGGCAACGAACTGAGGCAACGGACAGCGATGCAGACTCTGACAACCCAGACTATTTCCACTCCGGGCACCGAAATGCGTGTGTGGCGCACGCCGGCGCTCGATCGGAAATGCGTGGTCTTCCTGCATGGCGCCGGAGTTGATCATCGAATGTTCGACAACCAGGTCGCGGAACTCGCGGGCGCCTATTCCCTGGTGCTGCCCGACCTACGCGGTCAAGGGCTGTCGATTCTCGAGGAAGGCCACCGCGCCACTCTCGACACTGTGATCGACGACGTGAAGGTCATGCTCGACTCGCTCGGAATCGATCGCGCAAGCATCGTCGGACACTCGTTCGGCGGAAACATCGCGCAGGAGTTCACCCATCGTCATGCGGATCGAGTAGACAAGCTCGTCATGATCGGCAGCCCTGGCCAGCACCGGGAAATGAGTGGAGCCGCTGCCTCGGCGATCAAAATCGGCACGCATTTGTATCGACGGATTCCGTGGGGTCCCTTTGCCTTTTACAGTGGCCGGTGGTCGAGTCGAAATCCCGCAACTCGCAGATACGTTGCAGACTGCATGCTGGCCGCCGGACGGCAGACCTGGCTGGATCTGGGAACAAGCGGGTTCGCGTCACTCTGCCCGGTGGATACGGCACCCCGAAAGGAGACCCTCCTGATGCGGGGAGAGGTCGACATGCCGCGCCAACTCGATCGAATCTACGACGCCCTGAGCGATCAACTACCGGACCTGATTCGCCGGGTGGTGATCACCGGCGTCGGACATCAATGCACACAGGACAATCCGGAAGAGGTCAACCGCGCGCTGGTCGAGTTCTTGGCAGACTGACCTCACGTGTCAGCGTTCCAGGTGCGCGGCAAGCTCTTTCATCCAATCGAGGAATGCCGGCGGGCCGTCGAACTGGACGCCGTCGACAGCAGCCACTTCCGGTGCAATGTCATCGCCCTTGACCACCAACGCTTCTCCACCCGAGGCAAGGACAGCAGCAAAGGCAGGTAGGTCACCACGGTCGTCGCCCGCGTACGCGACGACGTCGACGCCTGCGGTGGCGATCGCGCGAAGAAGGCCTGTCCCCTTGTCCTCCTCAACGGGTGGACGCAATTCTTCGACCAACTTGCCGGGCTCACGCCGCAACCCGGTCCGGCTCGCGATTTCTGTCGTCGCTGCTTCCACCAGGCGCTGCGCGACCGCTCGATCCGCGGCCCGACGCCAATGCACAGCCACCGCAAGGCCTTTGCTCTCGACGTGGATGCCAGGAACTGACTGAGAGTCGAACAGGCGACGCAGTTCGGCTTCTGCTTCGGCGACGGCATCACTGAACGCAGCGACGGCCGGAAGCACTTCGATTCCGTTCTCCGTCCAGGTCTCGACGCCGTAGGAACCCATGAGAACAACCGAATCCAGACTCAGTCGTTCTCGCAAGAACGACGCCGGCCGTCCCGAGAGCAAGCCCACCACGCCGAAGTGCCTCGACAAAGTCGCGAGCACCTCCTCGGCACCGGGCAGGAGCGCACTGGCCGACGGATCGTCGACGATAGGTGCAAGCACACCGTCGAAATCCATCACCAGTCCACAGCGAGCTGGATCGGACGTGAGTCGGAGGATGACGTCCGAAGCGGTTCGCATGGTTCGAGTGTGCCAAATCGATCGCACCCGCAATACCAACACCGGATCAGAATGTAATCTCTGCCACTTCGTCCAGGTTGTCCGGAAAGCGCAGGGTGAGCCGTGTCCACTCCCCTCCGGCGCCGCTTCTCTCCGATACAGTTCTCACGACGCTTACCAACTGGGGGGTAATGATGAGCGAATTGACTGTCGTCACTGACGACATCCGAAGGTACGGCTCGACGTCGGCCGAAGCTGCAGGACACATCGCGCAGGCCGCCGCCGTCGATCTGGGCGCCAACATCGCGGCAGTCGCACCAGCCGTCGGTCCTGTCGGCATCGAGTTTCTCGCGGCATTCGCGCGCGCCCAGGCAACTCACACCAAAGATGTTGCAGCACTGGCGACCTTCTACGCCGGCAACGCAGCAACGGCGAGTGCAGCCGCTCAGGCCTACGACACCACAGATCTTTCAACCGCGTCAGATCTGGCCGGCATCGCTGGATCGACGGACGTGACCGCGTGAACAGCGATCGCGTGAACAGCGATCGCATCGAGACCGATCGCATGAACACCGAAGACGACTCGACGACGGTCCTCGAATTCCTTCAAGGTGGTGCTCCGGCCCCGGCATTGCCGAACAACACGGTCGAATCGATGCTCGCCGGCATACCGGTTCCGGCATTACCCGGAATCGAAGATCTGTTCGCGCCGTTGATCGAACTCGGGAAGAGCCTCGGCACCGGCACTTTTGCCGGCATCGATCCCGTCGGCATCTTCAACCAGGCGTCCACTCTCATCGACCAAGCCATGGGACTGTCCCAAAGCGCGGTCGCCGAGGTGGGCCAGACCTGGAACAGCACCGGCAGCGAAGCCGCGACCGAACTGTCGCGATCCGCCCAGAACAGCGGCGCAGAATTGAGCGAACGCGGAACCGCGATATCGAAAACCGCTGCTGCCGCCGCGGAATCGGTGCAGCGAGGCAACGCGAATCTCGCGGCGATCGCGCAGTCCTTCGCGACCACGGTTGCAGCTGCTGCACCGATCGCGTGGACACCACCAGGACAGGCGATGCTGATTGCCTCCGCAGCCGAACACATGCAGGCAGCCGTCGCGGCGGTGACACAGACTCGCGGGGAAATGCTCGGGCACACCGCTGCCATGAACGCCCTTGCCGGGTCGATCCCCGTGCCGACTCCACCGATCGGTGAGGCTCTCGCCAACCTTGCCACTCCGGAGGCGCTCGCCGACGCCGCCCGTCAGATCGCCCAACCTCTGGCGGCATCAGCCGTGTCGGCATCGCCGCTGTCTGGATCGCCGCTGTCTGGATCGACCGATGCCGGCGACGCACCGTTCTCCACCCACTCAGGCGCCGACGCCGTTCGGACCTCGGCAGCGCAGGCAGGCGCCGGACTTCCGACCGGCGTCGACAAGCTGTGGGGCGCAGGCAATTCGTCGACGTCACTCGCAGCCGGCGGGTCGCCGTCGCCCAGTGCGACAGCGAGCTCCGGCGGAGCATGGGTGGGTGGAAGCGGCACTACCGGTGGAACGATGAGAGGTGCAGCGGGAGTTGCTGCAGTTCAACCGGTTCCGGTAGCAACGCCCGGCCTGGGTGCACCATCTTCGGCGGTCGGCAGTAGCGGCATATCGCCGGGCGGCATGATGGGCGGCGGTCCTCGCGGAACGCGGGACGACGAGTCGTCACGCACGACTCCGGGGTATCTCGTCAGCGCCGGTGACGAAAACTCGATGGTCGACGATCTACCGATGGTGTCACCGCCCGTGCTCGGTGCCGAGAATCCCGATCAGTACCTGTTCCGAGATCTCTGATCGGGACTCCCCGGCCGGGGCGGCATTACAACCTCAAACGAAGCCCAACTCCCGTACCGCCGCACGCTCCTGCTCCAATTCGCTGACGGACAGGTCAATCCGTTCGCGTGAGAAGTCGTCGATCGCGAGATCCGGAACGATAGCGAATTCACCATCGGCACAGGTCACCGGGAAGGACGAGATCAATCCTTCGGGCACCCCGTAGGAACCGTCCGAACAGACGGCCATGGATACCCAGTCGTCTTCGGCCGTTCCGATCACCCAGTCACGGACGTGGTCGATCGACGCGCTGGCCGCACTTGCCGCAGAGGACGATCCACGCGCAGCAATGATGGCGGTGCCTCGTACCTGCACAGTCGGGATGAAATCGTTCTCCACCCAGTCTCGGTCGTTGATCACCGCGAGCGCAGGCTCACCCGCGACGGTCGCGTGGGACAGGTCCGGGTACTGCGTCGCCGAATGGTTTCCCCAGACGGACACCTTGCGCACCGACGACGCACGAACGCCGGTCTTCTTCACCACCTGCGCAATCGCTCGGTTGTGGTCGAGGCGCGTCAGCGCACTGAACCGAGTATCGGGTACATCCGGCGCGTTGTTCATCGCGATGAGAGCGTTGGTGTTGGCCGGGTTTCCGACGACCAGCACCTTGACGTCCGAGGCTGCGTTGTTGTTGATCGCCTTCCCATGCGCTGTGAAAATAGCGCCGTTCGCGCTCAGCAAGTCGGCGCGCTCCATCCCCTTGCTCCGCGGACGTGCACCGACCAGCATCCCGACGTTCGCGCCGGAGAAGGCGACATCGGGATCGTCGGTGATGTCGATGGAGCTCAGCAAGGGAAATGCGCCGTCTTCGAGCTCCATCGCGACGCCTTCGGCAGCGGACACGGCGGCGGGAATCTCGAGCAGTCGAAGTTTGATCGGTACGTCAGCGCCGAGCATCTCCCCCGCAGCTATGCGGAAAAGCATGCCGTAGGCGATCTGACCCGACGCTCCGGTCACCGTGACGGTTACGGGCGCAATACTCATTGCCGACTCCTCACCTGCCGTTTTCACGACTGTCCGTTCTACAACGCTGTAAGAACGGTTTCCACGCTAGTCGAGTAATCCGGCCACTTCGTGGTCTGTCAGTGTGGTTCTCGGCACTCGTCCCTCCGCCGTCACGAGTTCGACGGCGCGGTAGAGCGGACGCTCGGCCAGTCCGGCGCCGCGGGCTTCGGCACGCAACTGTTCGATCAGCACCGAGGACAACGCGGCAGCCGGTACCAACTCACTGGCCGCCAGGGCGTCGGCGAGCTTGCGGAGTGCAAGGATCTCCAACTCGCGCCCGCCCCCTGCCGTGTAGAGCGCCAGCGGTATTCGCACGGTGGACCGACCGTCACCGAGTGTCAGGCTGACCTCGCTGATCCGGCCGGATCGCACCGTCAACGCCGCCGTGAGCACCTCGGCCACGTCGACGTCGTTGGTGCGAAAACCAGCTTGTGCTCGAATCCTGTTGCCATACAAGGTGATATGTCGGCGCAGCGTCATCAGAATCGCCAGTGACGTCGGAACCGCGATGACGGCACCGACGATCACTCCGACCGTCACCGTCGAGAACACACTGACGATCAACCCGACGACCACACCGAAGACCACCACAACAACGGCGAACTTCTTCAGCCGCGGCGCGATCAACGCCACGGGAACCAGATCGAGCGAAACCGGTTCAGCCTCAGTGCTCAACGAGATCCCCGAGCTTGTCGACAACTTGGTCGAGCGGCACCGTCTCCTGCTCACCCGTCGCCAATTGTTTGACAACGACAACGCCCTCTTCGAGCTCGCGCTCGCCGAGAACCAAGGCGACTGCGGCACCCGAGCGATCGGCCGCTTTCATCGAGCCCTTGACGCCACGATTTCCGTACGCCAGGTCGACGCGAATCCCATTGGCACGCAACTGGTGTGCGATCTTCACCAGTGCCGCCTTCGCCTCGGCTCCCATCGGTACACAGAAGACGTCGACACGTGCCGGCGGCGCAACCGACTTACCCTCGGCCTCGAGCGCGAGAACCGTGCGGTCGACGCCGATTCCGAACCCGATCCCCGAGAGCGGCTGTCCGCCCAGCTGTTCCATCAGTCCGTCGTAACGACCACCACCACCGATTCCGGACTGCGCGCCCAGTCCGTCGTGCACGAATTCGAAGGTCGTCTTGGTGTAGTAGTCGAGGCCGCGGACCATGCGCGGGTTGACGACGTAGGGAACTCCCAAGGCGTCGAGGTGCGCTAGTACCTCGTCGAAGTGCGCCTTGCAGCTCTCCGAGAGGTGATCGAGCATGAGCGGTGCGCCGGCCGTCATCTCACGTACATCTGGGCGCTTGTCGTCGAGCACCCGAAGCGGGTTGATCTCGGCGCGTCGACGCGTGTCTTCGTCGAGCGGGAGTGCAAAGAGAAACTCCTGCAGCAGTTCGCGGTACTGCGGTCGGCAGGTGTCATCGCCGAGAGAGGTGATTTCGAGGCGGAAGCCGTCGAGCCCCAACGACCGGAATCCGGCGTCGGCGATCGCGATGACCTCAGCGTCGAGCGCGGGGTCGTCGATCCCGATGGCCTCGACGCCGACCTGCTGCAACTGGCGGTAGCGGCCGGCCTGCGGGCGCTCGTAGCGGAAGAACGGGCCCGCGTAGCTGACCTTGACCGGCAACTGTCCACGGTCGAGGCTGTGCTCGATGACGGCACGCATGACGCCGGCGGTTCCCTCGGGACGCAACGTCACCGAACGGTCACCGCGATCGGCGAACGTGTACATCTCTTTGCTGACGACGTCGGTCGACTCACCGACACCGCGCGCGAACAGGCCGGTGTCCTCGAAGATCGGCAATTCGATGTGGCCATACCCGGCCAACCTGGCGGCGCGCGTCAAACCGTCACGAACGGCGACGAATTCGGCTGACTGCGGCGGAACGTAGTCCGGAATTCCCTTGGGTGCAGAGAAGGTGCTGGCTTTACTCACGAGAGGTACTTTTCCTTATTCTTGTGCGCTGAGTCCAACGAGAAACGGGTTCGAGCTTCGCTCGGCGCCGATCGAACTGTTGCCACCGTGCCCGGGCAGGACCACGGTCTCGTCACCGAGTACCAGTAGCTTCCGGGCGATCGAAGCGAGCAACTGCTCGTGATTTCCGCCTGGCAGGTCGCTGCGCCCGATGGAACCCTGGAACAGGGTGTCACCTGTGAACGCCAAGTCCACGGGCCCGCTCTCGGTGTTCGCCTGGGTGCGGAACACCACCGATCCCTGCGTGTGCCCGGGCGTGTGGTCCACCACGAACGTCATTCCGGCCTCGGTGATCTTGTCTCCGTCGCTCAGTTCGATCACCTCGTCCGGCTCCACGAACGTCATGCCCTGAATGAATTCCTTCATCGTCGGGCCGATCCCCCGTGCCGGATCGCTGAGCATGTAGCGATCCTCGGGATGGATGTAGGCGGGCACGGAGTACCGCTCACAGACCTCGCGGGCCGACCACACATGATCGAGGTGACCGTGGGTCAGAAGTACTGCATTGACCGACATGTCCTTGGAGTCGAGATATTCGAAGAGCGGCTCGGCTGCATCCTGACCCGGATCGACGACTACGCATTCGCACGCGTCGTCCTGAGCGAGTATGTAGCAGTTGGTTTGGAACATCCCGGCCGGAAAACCAGTGACGAGCACGGGGGCAACTCCTCTTCGAAGGGTGGAAACGAACAACACGCTGTCGGTTACAGCCTAAGCTGCTGCCCCGCCAGTAAGTTCTCAGGTTGCAATGGGAGACTCTGACGACGAGTAGAGCCGCTTGCCGAAGCCGACCCCAGGGTGTCGCTCGGTGGGCCGACCACGATCCACCCGCGATACGGAGGACTACAGCAGTGCCGAGTAACGAGCAACGCCGCGAGGCGGCGAAACGCAAGCTCGAGCGTCAGCTCGAACGTCGCGCAGAACGTGCCCGCAAGCGCAAGCAGATGACGATAGCCGGAACTGCGCTCGGCGTGGTCGTCGTAGTCGGCGTCGTCGGTGGACTCATCTGGTTCAGCAATCGCAGTGACGACGACGCGAACACCACCAACACTGCTGCCGACGATTCGAGCCTCACGCCACAGACTGCGGGTGCAATGCCGGCCGGTCTGTCGACGCCGCTGGCCGACACGGTTTCCTGCTCGTACCCGGCTGACGGCGCTACCGCGTCCAAGGCCAACAACCCTCCGCGTACCGACGGGATTCCCACCACCGCGCCGGACGCGACGCCGAGCATCAGCGTCGAGACCTCGCAGGGAAACATCGGGCTCAAGCTCGACGGAACGAAGTCTCCGTGCACGGTCAACAGCTTCGTGAGCTTGGCGCAGCAGGATTACTTCAACGACACCACCTGCCACCGCATGACGACGAGCCCCTCGCTCCAGGTTCTGCAGTGCGGTGACCCGTCGGGCACCGGCACCGGCGGACCGGGCTACGGATTCGACAACGAGTTCCCCACCACGGCGTACGCCACCACCGACCCGGCAGCGCAAGAGCCCGTCACCTACGCGCGCGGCACGGTTGCGATGGCCAACACCGGGGCACCCGGTAGCAACGGCAGCCAGTTCTTCCTCGTCTACGGCGACTCACAACTCCCGCCGCAGTACACGGTTTTCGGCACGATCGACGAGACCGGTCTCGCCACTTTGGACAAGGTCGCGGCCGGCGGATCGACACCAGAGGGCGACGGCAAGCCGAATCTGACCACCGACATCAAGACAGTAAGGCTCGACTGATGCGACGTAATCCTGTGATGCGCTTTCCTGTAGTTATTGCCGCCGCAAGCGCCGCAGCGCTGCTTCTGGCTGGTTGTTCCAGTGATTCCGGTAGCTCGGACTCGCCGTCCAGTACCTCCAAGGCGAAGACGACAACGGCTGCCATGCCGCCGCTCGACATGTCACAGTTCGACGCACTCCCGCCTGTCCCGACTCCGGCGTCGGCGACTGTCGACTGCTCGTACCCGAGCGCGGCGGGCGCTGCAAAGACCGTCAATCCGCCGAACTCCACGGGCGTGTCCACCGAGGGAACCGTCAACGTCGCGCTCACGACTACGGCCGGCCCGATCGGGATGGAACTGAACCGGGCAGAAGCCCCATGCACGGTCAACAGCATCGTGAGCTTGACCGAGCAGAAGTATTTCGACGACACCCCGTGCCATCGACTGGTCACCACACCCGGTCTTCAGATCCTGCAGTGCGGCGATCCCTCGGGCAAGGGCACGGGCGGACCGGGCTACGGATTCGACAACGAGTACCCGACCACTGCGTACTCCGCTAACGATCCGGCGCTCTCCTTGCCTGCCGTCTACCCCCGCGGCACGCTCGCAATGGCCAACTCGGGTGCACCGGGCAGCAACGGCAGCCAGTTCTTCCTCGTCTACGAGGATTCGGTCTTGCCGCCCAACTACACGGTCTTCGGAAAGATCGACGACGCCGGCCTGGCGACGATCGAGAAGATCGCAGCCGACGGCGACGACGGAGGCATGGGTGCAACCGGTGGCGGCGCACCCAACACCCCGATCACCATCGAGACTGCAGTAGTCGCCTGACCGACTGTGCGCCTTTATTAACCGCCCGCGGTTAATAAAGGCGCACAGCAGTTTACGAAGCAGAGGTCACGCGGTAGACGTCGTAGACGCCTTCCACATTGCGAACCACGTTGAGCACATGACCCAAGTGCTTCGGGTCGCCCATCTCGAAGGTGAACTTGCTGATCGCCACTCGGTCACCTGAGGTGGTGACCGAGGCCGACAGGATGTTCACTTTCTCGTCGGCCAACGCCTTGGTGACGTCGGAAAGCAACCGATGACGATCGAGCGCCTCGATCTGGATCGCGACCAGGAACACCGACGTCGCTGAGGGTGCCCATTCGACGTCGATGATTCGCTCGGACTGATCGTGGAGCGAGTTGGCGTTGGTGCAGTCGGTACGGTGCACGCTCACCGCCCCACCGCGCGTGACGAAGCCCAGAATCGAATCGCCCGGAACCGGCGTGCAACACTTTGCGAGTTTTGCCACCGTGCCGGGTGCTCCGGGAACCAGAATTCCGGAGTCACCCGTACTGCGGGTGCGCACCGGCATGGTCGACGGCGTCGAACGCTCGGCCAGTTCCTCCTCGACGGCGCCGACGCCGCCCAGATGAGCAACCAGTCGCTGCACGACGTGGTGCGCAGACACCTGGCTCTCGCCTACCGCCGTGTACAACGCCGAGACGTCGGGATAGCGAAGTTCATGCGCGATCGTGCTCATCGATTCGGCATTCATCAACCGCTGCAACGGAAGTCCCACACGGCGGACTTCCTTCGCGATCTGATCCTTGCCGGACTCGAGCGCCTCTTCGCGGCGTTCCTTCGCGAACCACTGACGGATCTTCGCCTTGGCACGCGGCGAGACGACAAACGTCTGCCAATCTCGGCTCGGTCCGGCGGTGGCAGCCTTCGACGTGAAGACCTCCACCACTTCGCCGTTTTCGAGAGTTCGTTCCAGCGCGACCAACCGGCCGTTGACCCTGGCACCGATGCATCGGTGCCCGACCTCGGTGTGCACCGCATACGCGAAATCGACGGGAGTCGATCCGGCAGGCAACGTGATCACGTCACCCTTTGGCGTGAAGACGAAGATCTCCTTGACCGCGAGGTCGTAACGCAACGATTCGAGGAACTCCCCCGGATCGGCCGCTTCACGTTGCCAGTCGAGTAGCTGACGCATCCACGCCATGTCGTCGACCTCGGCGATGTCGCCCGCGTGCTTACCCTTGGTCTCCTTGTACCGCCAGTGCGCGGCGATACCGAACTCCGCGGTCCGGTGCATGTCCTGGGTCCGGATCTGGACCTCCAGGGGCTTGCCTTCCGGTCCCACGACGGTGGTGTGCAGTGACTGGTAGACGCCGTAGCGCGGCTGTGCGATGTAGTCCTTGAAGCGTCCGGCCATCGGCTGCCACAGTGAGTGGACAACGCCGACCGCGGCATAACAGTCACGCACTTCTTCACACAGGATGCGGACGCCGACCAGATCGTGGATGTCGTCGAAATCGCGGCCCTTGACGATCATCTTCTGATAGATCGACCAGTAATGCTTGGGCCGGCCTTCGACGATGGCGTTGATCCGCGAGGCGGACAGAGTCGAGTTGATCTCGGCGCGAACCTTGGCCAGATAGGTGTCACGAGAAGGCGCGCGATCGGCGACCAGTCGAACGATCTCGTCATACTTCTTCGGGTGCAAGATGGCGAACGAGAGGTCCTCGAGTTCCCACTTGACGGTCGCCATTCCAAGTCGATGTGCAAGTGGCGCAATGACTTCGAGAGTCTCTCGCGCCTTACGTGCCTGCTTCTCGGGCGGCAGGAATCGCATCGTGCGCATGTTGTGCAGACGATCCGCGACCTTGATCACGAGCACGCGCGGGTCCCGCGCCATCGCGATGATCATCTTGCGGATGGTTTCGCCCTCGGCGGCGGTGCCCAGAACGACCTTGTCGAGTTTGGTGACTCCGTCGACGAGGTGAGCGACCTCGTCACCGAAGTCCTTGGTCAACTCTTCGAGTGAGTACCCGGTGTCCTCGACGGTGTCGTGCAGCAGGGCTGCGACGAGGGTGGTGGTGTCCATACCCAACTCGGCCAGAATGCTTGCGACGGCCAACGGATGCGTGATGTACGGATCGCCGGACTTGCGACGCTGGCTCGAATGTCTGTCCTCGGCGACGTCGTACGCACGCTGGAGCAGCGCGAGGTCGGCCTTCGGATACAGCTCACGGTGGAGGCTGACCAACGGCTCGAGCACCGGGCGGATGGTGGCGTTGCGCTGACCGGTGATGCGCCGAGCAAGCCGAGCGCGCACCCTACGGGAGGCGGAAGCGGGCACGGCCAGGTTCTGCCCACCCCGATTGCCGGCAGTTTGCGCAGATCCCGAATCGTCGGGCACCGCGGACTTCGATGGTGTCGTCTCCGGAGCCGGATCTGCACCCGTCTCCTGCGACACTGCACCCGAGTTCTGTGATCGATCAAGATTCGACGTCATGTCGCCACCTCCTACCACCGAGTTGGTTGAGGCAACCGCCCTGCATCGGGTAATTGCCCTGGAGGTCTAACTCGACCCCCAGGAGACAACTTTAATACTCAGACCTTCACCAGGGATGTCAGTGGGTACTTCAAGAAGCGATCTCGACCGCGCAGTTCCTCGATCTCGAGCACCACTGCGACGCCGACGACGTTCGCTCCACCCAACTCAACCAACTGTACAGCCGCCTCGAGTGTCCCTCCGGTAGCCAGAACGTCGTCGATCACCAGAACATTCCGCCCGGTGAGATCGAAGCCGTTTGCGGGGATCTCGAGAGTCGAGGATCCGTACTCGAGGCTGTACGAACGAGAGAGTACCGGCGGCGGCAGTTTGCCGACCTTCCGCACGGCCACCACCCCGGCACCCATCTTCGCGGCCGCACCGGCACCGAGCAGGAAACCGCGAGCATCGACGGCGGCAATCGTGTCGGCGTCCGGAGCACAGGCGACAAGGGCGTCGAGCACGGCCCCGAACCCCTCGGCGTCGGCGAACACCGGAGTCAGATCGGCGAACCGAACCCCGGGCCCGGGAAAGTTGTCCGCCCAACGGGTCAGCCGAACAACGGCGTCTCCGGCAGCCCGGTGGATTGCGATCAATTCTTCAGGCGTGTGCAAGGCAACACCATTCGAGACGCTCATCTGCGTAATACCCATCTGTCCATGTTCCAGCCGGTAGCGGCCCGAGTCGGATTGACCAACACTGCCGACATGCCTGGAGCTACAGCGACAGTTCGTAGTTGATTGAACAGTGGAATCGTAGGCACCTGGGTCCACAGGATGTTCTCCGCCTCCACCGAGAGTCCCAATTGCGCACTGGTGCTCGCATCCACGTTCAACTGATCGATGATCTGATCGATCCGTGCATTTCCGTACGTACCGAGGTTTGCGCCGTTGCCCGATCGCAACGCTCCGCGCGCGTCGATCATGCTCGCTGTTCCGCCTGCCCCGACTTTGCCTGCCATGCCGGAAAGCACAGCGTCGACTCCCCCGGACTGCAGACTCGCAGGATCGAAGCTGTCGGTACTCGCGTCCTCGATCGTAATTCCCGCCGGAGCACACGCGGCTTTCGCTTCAGAGACGATCTGCGCCCGCACCGGGTCAGGTGCGAGGTACCCGACCCGGACGGTCAACTGGTCGAGATCGGCTTCCGACAACGACGTCTTCGCGGCATCGACGTCGGCATTGGCGTACCGGTCACCGTCGACCGCAGCGGCGTCGCTGTACACGAGTGAATCCGGCGCCATCAGTCGCGAATCGACCACGCCGGAACCCAGACCAGCCTGCGGCGCGTTATCCGTCTGCCCGAACTTCTCGAACAGAGTTGTCCGCGGAACACAATGCGCGAACGCTCGACGGGCGGCTTCGTCGCCCAGCGAACCAGACGTCGCGAGAACGAACTGCTCGATCGACCGCGACGGAATCTGTTGGACGTCGAACCCGGACGGAGTACCGAGCTCGCCGGCGGACCCGGAAGCGACGTCGACGACCTCGATCGAGTTCTTGTCGAGATCCTCGGTCAGATTCACACCACGTGGCCAGACGACGATGCGATCGGTCGCCGGCTTGTTGCCCCACCACCGCTCGTTCGCGACCAGCACCAGGCCGTCGTCGGCGCTGTACGAGTCGATTCGATACGGACCAGCGGAAGGCAGTACGGAGGTGTCCACCTGACCTGGAGTCAGGTTCCACCCGGTGTTCCAGAAGTCGGCGATCTTCGACAACGCGTCGGTGTCACCGGCATTCACCGCGCTCACCACGTCGCCGACTCCGGCGCGCTGCGTCACGATGTGTGAAGGCATCAATGCAGTCGCACCGAACAACGACCGCCAATCGGTGAACGATCGCCCGGGCTTGAAGAAGACAGTCGCGTCCTTCGACCCGCTCTGGCAGTCGATCCGGTCGATGTCCGCGTAACCGAGATTGTTCGCCGTGTCGAACATGGGCTTCGCAGCACCATCGACGTCTTTGGTGAACTTGCCACTCGACGCCGCCCAGGTGAGGACCAGATCGTCACAGGACATCGGAATCCCGTCGGAGTACACCGACGCCGGATTGAGCTTGTACGAGACCGTGAGCACGTCACCGGGCAACTCCGACGCCGTTCCGATGTCGGTGTCCGACACAGGAGCTCCGGCCGGGCCGGTGAACGTGAAGCCGGGAAGCACCCGGCCGAACGCGGCCATCGCCCCGGACACCGATCCAGCTGTCGTGTTGGCGTTGTACGTGGAGATGGAGTTGTCGATGGCATATCCGATGGACGGAACCTGCTCGGCGCTTTCCGAGCAGGCCGCCAACGAACCGGCAGCCACAGCGGTGGCCGCAACGAACGTCATCGATCGAACCAGTGTGCGTGTTCTTGGGAGCATGTTCAGTGCCCCTTCTTGTTTCGCTTTCCGGTCGGCCGCACACCCGGCTGCGGAGCAACCGGCGCACGGCGTGCAACTGGTGCGCCGACGGCAACCGTCTGCGTACCCTTCTCGGCCAGAGTAGCCCGGCGCGAGAGCACCTTACGAGTGTGCGCGGCAACGGGTCCCCAGCGTTCCTTCATCGACACCAGGAGCGGCGTCGCGAAGAAGATCGAGGAGTACGCACCCACGATGATGCCGACGAGCTGAACCAGCGCAAGGTCCTTGAGCGTGCCGACGCCGAGCATCCAGACCGCGACAACCATCAGAGCGATCACCGGGAGCACACTGATGACGGTCGTGTTGATCGATCGCATCAAGGTCTGATTCACCGCGAGGTTGGCCTGCTCGCCGTACGTCCGGCGCGTCAGATGCAGAACACCGCGTGTGTTCTCTTCGACCTTGTCGAACACCACCACTGTGTCGTACAGCGAGAAGCCGAGAATGGTGAGCAAACCGATCACCGTCGCGGGCGTCACCTCGAAACCGACGAGCGAGTAGACGCCGGCAGTGACGATGATGTCGAAGAACAACGCGACAATCGCGGCTACCGCCATGTCCCGCTCGAAGCGGATGGCGATGTAGATACTCACGATCACCAGGAACACAATCAGCGCGATCAGCGCCTTCTTGGTGATCTGGCCGCCCCAGGTTTCACTCACGTCCGCAAAACTGATGGCCTGCGCCGACGGGTTCCCGTTCTTGTCCTTGGGCTGGAACTCGTCGAAGAGCGCCGACTGCAGATCGTTGATCTGCGTCGCGTTCAACGTCTCCGACCGAATCTGTACGGTGGCGCTGGCACCCGAGCCGACCGTCTGCACGCTGACCGGCTCGAACCCGAGTGTGTCGGAGTAGACGGTTTCCACCTCCGACGTCTCGACTCCACCCTCGGCCGGGAACTGAATGCGCGATCCGCCCTCGAAATCGATACCGAAGGTGAAGCCGCGCAGGATGATGCTGAGCAGCGCAATGGCGACCAGAGCGCCGGTCAGTCCGTAGTAGAAACGACGCCTGCCGACGACCTCGAACGCACCCGTTCCCGTGTACAGCCGCGAGAGCCAACTGTGCTTGGGCATCGCGCCCTGATCGACGCCGGAGTCGGTGATCTCCGACCGGGCTGCGGCATCGGCGGACTCGGCCGAGGAACTGTTGTTGGACCCCACCGGGGAGTTGTTGGACTCGCTCATGCTCGTGTCTCCTTAGCCGACGCAGCGGCGGCAACCTTACGTTCGCGGGCAACCTCTTGCACTGCGCCGAGACCGTTTACGCTGGGCTTGGACCAGAACGCCGAACGGGACGCCATGCTGACCAGTGGCCACGTCACGAGGAACACGACAATCACGTCGAGAATGGTGGTCAGACCCAAGGTGAAGGCGAAGCCTCGCACCTGTCCGACCGCCAGCACGTACAGAACTGCAGCCGCGATGAAGCTCACCGCGTTGCCGGACAGAATTGTTCGGCGCGCTCGCGCCCAACCGCGTGGCACCGCGGAGCGGAAGCTACGGCCCTCACGCATTTCGTCCTTGATGCGTTCGAAGAACACGACGAACGAGTCGGCGGTCATACCGATACCGATGATCAGACCAGCCATGCCGGCCAAGTCGAGTGTGAAGCCGATGTATCTACCGAGCAGAACCATGATCGCGTAGACCATGACTCCGGAGAGGATCAGCGACAACGCCGTCAGGACGCCGAGCATCCGGTAGTAGACGAGGCAGTACAGCAGAACGAGAACGAGACCGACCGCGCCGGCAATCAATGCCGCCTGAAGTGAGGCCAGGCCGAGCGTTGCCGAGACCGTCTCGGCCTCGGAGGCTGCGAACGAGAGCGGAAGCGAACCGTACTTCAGAGTGTTGGCAAGTTCTTTGGCGCTCTCCGCAGTGAAACTGCCCGTGATCGAGGTCGCGCTACCCGCAGGCGTTGCACCTTGAATCGTGGGGGCGCTGACGACCTTCGAGTCGAGCGTGAACGCTGCCTGCTTGCCGATGTTGGCTGAGGTGAACTCGGCCCAGGTGTTGCTGCCGGTCGTCTTGAACGAGAGGCTGATCTCGTGGCGCGACTGCTGCGAGTTGAAGACCGAAGACGCGTCGGCAATCTCCTGGCCGTCGATGATCGAAGGACCGAGAAGATAGATGTTCAGTCCGTCTTGCGAGCACGCAACCAGCGGAAGAGTCGGGTCGTCGTTTCCACGGAGCGGATCCGCGACGGAGCAGTCGAGGTTCGCCACTGCTTGCTGCTGCACCGTCGGATCGCTGCTCTGTCGGAGGGCGCGCGCTGCGGCGATTTCCGCTGCTGCTGCGTCGCCTTCGTCGGTGCCGTCACTCGATGCGTCCACGGGGGGAGCCGGTGTTGTCGTCTCCGGCGCAGGGGTTGCCTCCGGAGTGGTCGGGTCCTGAGCCAGGAACGGGCGGTTCTGCGGCGTCTGGGTCCCGTCGGCCGGCGCCTCGGGAGCCGGAGCATCAGTGGCCGGAGTTTCAGCCGCTGGCACCTCTGGGGTAGCTGTCCGGTTCGCGTCACGGGTGGCGACGTCGATCGAACCCGTCACCGGGCGGATGTACAGACGGGCGGTCTGGCCGAGCGAGCGAGCCTGCGCACTGTCGTCGCCGGGAACGGTGATGACGAGGTTGTCACCGTCGACGACGACCTCGGAGCCGGAAACGCCGAGACCGTTGACGCGGGTCTCGATGATTTCCTGAGCCTGCTTGAGACTGTCCTGACTGGGAGCGCTGCCGTCCGGGGTACGAGCGGTCAACGTGACGCGCGTTCCACCCTGCAGGTCGATGCCGAGTTTCGGCGTGGCCGACTTGTCTCCAGTGAAGAACACCAGGGCATACAGTGCCACCACCAGGACCCCGAAAAGGGCCAGGTAGCGGACCGGATGCACCGTTCCGGTGGAAGGTGCCACGATCTTTAAGTCTCCTCAGTAGGTGCAGAGCTTCAGTAAATGCAGGGCTCGGGCGGTCGACGACCACCCGAGCTGCGGCGTTCGAACTGCAACGATTGATCAACGGGATGAACTGAGCTGCTGGTGAAAGAACTACTCCGATGAAAGAACTACTACAGACCAACCGATCTGGACGTGTGTCCGAGTTCACAACTCTAGAACACGTGCCAGGTCGACGAAGTCAGGACTCCTTGGTGAGCCGGATTTCGGTGTCAGCAGCTGATTCTTCGATCTCGGAAACCGAGTCGTCGTCGTACTCGTCGGTTTCGGTCGTCTCGACAACGCGCTCACGGATGACCAGACGCGACCAGGTGGTGATGACACCGTCGGCGATCTCGAGGTCCACGGTGTCGTCGTCCAGAGAAGCAATCGTGGCATAGAGCCCGGCCGTGGTCTGCACTCGATCGCCGACCTGCAGCGAGTCCTGCATCTCGGAAGTGGCAGCCAAAGCCTTCTTCTGCTTGCGCATGCCCAGGAACATGGGCACCAGCAGTGCGAGGATCAAGAGTGGGAAAAGCAAACTCGACATGTGTTGATCAACCTCGGTTGTGTTGCACGTTTTACGCCGCGATGGTCCCGGATGGACCTACGCAATACACCAGTGTGCCATTAGTTGCTGAGGATTCCTGACAGATCGGCCGTTCAAGTAGGCCTTTCCAGTCGAAATTCACTCTCCGTTCGGATCGAACAACGTGGCCTGCGGTTCGTTGACACGAACCTCGATACCGCCCGCTGCGGCATCCGGCGGCGGTGTCATTCCGAGTTGAGTCCAGGCAGCGGCGGTAGCCACGCGTCCTCGCGGCGTCCGGGCGATCATCCCGGCCCGAACCAGGAACGGCTCGCACACTTCTTCCACCGTCGACGGTTCCTCGCCGACGGCCACCGCAAGCGTCGACACGCCGACTGGCCCGCCGCCGAACGACCGCACCAACGCACTCAGTACGGATCGGTCGAGACGGTCCAAGCCCAACTGGTCCACGTCGTAAACAGCCAAGGCCGCCTGAGCGACGTCCATCGTGACGATTCCGTCGGCGCGAACCTCGGCGAAGTCACGAACCCGGCGCAGCAATCGGTTCGCGATACGCGGCGTCCCTCGCGAGCGTCGTGCGATTTCGGCGCCGGCGTCAACTTCGAGATTGACACCCAGAATTCCGGCCGAACGCATCAGAATCTGTTGCAGCTCTTCGGGTTCGTAGAAATCCATGTGAGCGGTGAACCCGAAGCGGTCGCGCAACGGACCGGTCAACGCACCTGACCGTGTAGTCGCACCGACCAGCGTGAACGGTGCAACCTCCAGAGGAATCGACGTGGCACCCGGCCCCTTACCGACGACGACGTCGACACGGAAGTCTTCCATCGCCAGGTACAACATCTCCTCGGCCGGACGAGCGATTCGGTGAATCTCGTCGATGAACAGCACGTCACCTTCGACGAGGTTGCTCAGCATCGCGGCCAGGTCTCCGGCGCGTTCGAGCGCCGGTCCGGACGTCAACCGCAGAGAAGAGCCCAACTCCCCCGCGATGATCATCGCCATCGACGTCTTGCCGAGTCCGGGGGGACCGGACATCAGGATGTGATCAGGTGTGCTGCCGCGAAGTTTTGCTCCGGTGAGCACGAGCTGCAGTTGTTCGCGAACACGGGGTTGCCCGATGAAGTCGTCGAGACTCTTGGGACGCAAACTCGCTTCGACATCGCCGTCTCCCGCCACCAATTCGGCAGAGACCTGCGACTCGTCGTCGAAATCGTCGATCGGGTCGAAGTTCATCGAGTCTTACCGAGCAGCGACAGAGCAGAACGCAGCGCTACCGACGTAGTGGCCTCGGGCGATTCCGCCAGGACCGAATCCGTGGCCTGCTCGGCCTGCTTGATCGGGAAGCCCAGACCTTCGAGAGCCTCGACGATCTGATCACGGATCGAACTGCCGACGGCGACACCGGAAGCCGCGCCGGCCGTCGTCGCGACGGCGTCGACCTTGTCGCGCAGTTCGACGACCATGCGCTCAGCGCCGCGTTTTCCGATACCGGGGACCCTCGTCAACGCCGTCAGGTTGCCTTCCGAGAGCGCCCGCCGCAATGCATCCGGTTCGAGAACTGCAAGAGTTGCCATCGCCAGGCGCGGTCCGACTCCGGAAACCGTCTGCAGGAGGCTGAACAGGTCCTTCGACTCGGTATCGGAAAAACCGTAGAGCGTCATCGAGTCTTCGCGAACGATCATCGTCGTGAACAGTCGCGCTTCGCTTCCCCGATGCAGTGCACCGAGAGTCACCGGGGTGGCGTTGACCCGATAGCCGACACCTGACGCTTCGATGACCGCGTGGTCGAGCGCAATATCGAGTACCTCGCCGCGTACCGACGCGATCATCGTGAACCTGCCTTCTTCATCTCGGCCAATTTTGCCTGATACTTACGCATTTGTTCAGCGGCCATCGCCTCGGCGCGGGCCATTCGCTCGATCATCGGTGCTCGCCAGCAGTGACAGATCGCGAGCGCCAGAGCGTCAGCGGCGTCAGCCGGTTTCGGCGCCGTCTTCAAGTTCAGGATTCGCGTCACCATCGCGGTGACCTGCGCCTTGTCGGCGTTACCGCTGCCGGTAACGGCGGCCTTCACCTCGCTGGGCGTGTGGAAACACACCGGGATACCGCGTCTGGCGGCAGCGAGCGCGACAACTCCGCCTGCTTGCGCCGTGCCCATCGCGGTGCTGACGTTGTGCTGCGCGAACACACGCTCGATCGCGACGACCTCCGGCTTGTACTGCTCGATCCACAGTTCCGCCGCATCGGAGATCCGCAGTAGCCGAGACCCGAGGTCCATCTCGGGCGGGGTCCGCACCACGTCGACGGCAATGGGGCGCACTTTCCTGCCGTTGCTCCCGTCGACCACACCCAACCCGCAGCGAGTCAAGCCTGGGTCCACTCCGAGCACGCGCACTTTGTCACACCTCTCCATACCGAACAGCTGTTCGATAGCTTAGCGGTGCGCGGGCCTACTACCCCGCATCAACACGCAACCCGGCCGAGACGCGGACGTCAGGGCCGGGTTGAGTTGAAAAGCAATCAGTCTTCGAGAGCCGCGAGAACCTCGTCGGACAGATCGATGTTGGTGTAGACGTTCTGCACGTCGTCAGAGTCTTCGAGCGCGTCGACGAGCTTGAAGATCTTGCGTGCGCCGTCGACATCCAAGGGAACCTCGACGGAAGCGCGGAAATCGGCTTCAGCGGAGTCGTAGTCGATGCCGGCTTCCTGAAGTGCCGAACGGACGGCAACCAGATCCTGTGGCTCACTGACGATTTCGAAGGTTTCACCGAGATCGGTGACCTCCTCGGCACCGGCGTCGAGCACAGCCATCAGGACGTCGTCCTCCGACTGGCCGTTCTTCTCGAGCGTGACGACGCCCTTGCGAGCAAACAGGTAGGAGACGGAACCCGGGTCAGCGAGGTTGCCACCGTTACGGGTCATCGCGGTGCGAACTTCACCGGCTGCGCGGTTGCGGTTGTCGGTGAGGCACTCGATCAGAACGGCGACGCCGTTGGGTCCGTAGCCCTCGTACATGATGGTCTGCCAGTCTGCGCCGCCCGCTTCTTCACCGGCGCCGCGCTTGCGCGCACGCTCGATGTTGTCATTGGGAACAGACGTCTTCTTCGCCTTCTGGATGGCGTCGTACAAGGTGGGGTTGCCCGTGGGATCGCCACCGCCGGTTCGTGCCGCCACCTCGATGTTCTTGATCAGCTTCGCGAAGGATTTGCCACGACGTGCGTCGATCACAGCCTTCTTGTGCTTGGTGGTGGCCCATTTTGAGTGGCCGCTCATGCGATTCAAGCCCCTTTCCTGCTGCGTTGCGCACGCCGAATGCGCGTCTTTCAGCTCTGCCGATGTTACCCGTCCCACGTCACAACTCGCTGCATCCCCCGACACGAATTAGTCAAACCGCGCATTGTTTGCATAGAATGCAAACATGTTGGTCCGAATAGATCACGCCTCCACAACTCCACTCGCGGAGCAGATCGCAGCCGGGGTTCGTGGCTCGGTCATCCGCGGTGAGATCGGTCCAGGTGACCGCCTGCCGTCCGCTCGCGCTCTCGCCGAGTCGATCGACGTCAATCTCCACACGGTTCTTCGTGCGTACGCAACACTCCGCGACGAAGGCCTGATCGACCTCCGACGCGGACGTGGCGCCGTCATTCGCGCCGAATTCGACTCGGGAAGAACAGCTCTCAACGAATCTGCGCGCGAGTTCGTACGGCAGGCCCGCAATCTCGGACTCGATACTGCGCACATGCTCGACCTCATCAAGGAGACCAGCACACAATGACGACCAGCAAGATCCGACTCTGGACAGCAGCTTCGCTGACTCTGATCCCGACCCTGATTCTGGTTCTCGCACGCTTCGCGTGGGGTGACCGCCTTCCCGAAACCGTCGCGAGCCATTGGTCCGGATCGACCCCGGACGGGTTCAGCACCACGACGACGTTTTTCGCCATCACGCTGGTGATTTCACTGGTGGCTGTCGTTTGCGCCTGTGTCGTCGCGGCCCGTTCGAGCGACAACGCGCCCTTGTTTCTCGCCGTAACCTCGATCTCGAGTGCGACACTGGCGACGATCTGGATTCTGAGCGTCGCCTTGACGATCGACGCCGGGTCGCCGGAAGACGCGCGTATCGGCTGGTGGATTCTTGCGCCGATCGCGGCGGTACTCGTAGGAGTTCTGGCATACGCGCTGCCTGACCAGCAACGAAGCGGCCCGGAGTCGCCACTGCCGACCCCGACGCTCGACACTCCGCTGACGGCCTCCGAACGTGCAGTGTGGGTCGGGCAGGTCCGCAGCGTCTGGCCGTGGATCGTTACCGCCGGCCTCGTAGTTCTCGTGATCGCGACTGCCGCGTACTCGGATTGGTGGGTTGCCGTGATCCTAGGTGTGTCCACCCTCGCCGTCACAGCATTCGCGTCGGTCACCGTGCGCGTCGACCGTCACGGTGTCGGCATCAGTTCCTGGGGCGTTCGATGGAAGAAGATCCCCATCTCGAAGGTGAAGTCCGCATCAGTCGACGCGATACGTCCGGCCGAATGGGGTGGATGGGGTTACCGAATGACACCGCGCGGAACAGCCGTCACTCTCCGCTCGGGTGAGGCCATCGTGGTCACTCTCGAGAACGGACGACTGTTCGCCGTAACCGTCGATCACCCGGAAGACGGTGTGAAGCTGATCAATTCGTTGGTTCAGGCTGGTTGATTCACGAACAACGTCAATTTACGAACAACGTCAATTCACGAACAACACGGCAGCGGCATTGCCGGCGAGGTAGAAGCCGGCAATGCCGAACACCCAACCCATCGCGCTGTCGCCGTGGCGTGAGATGAACGAGTCCACCCCGCTCAGCGGCTTGTCCAGTCGGTCGCCGGCCACGATCCGCCCGCACAACAGAAGCACTGCCGGAGTGGCCATGATCAGGCAGTATCCGGCAAGTATCGACGCAGACGTGACTGCGGACAGCCCAGCAGCGGTGATCATCGCGATCGCCGCCAAGTAGGGCAGCATCGTCACCAATTCGGCGGTCCCGGCAGCAATTGCCAGAAGTACAACACTTCTCGCGGAACTGGCCGAGCCGAGCACCCGCTCTCGCCAAACATGGGTTCGATCGGCTTGACCGGATGTGCGCCTCTTCTCGGAATCGAATCGAAAGCTCCACGCGAACAACGCGATACCGAGTATCAACTGCGCACCGCGGGCGGCGGGGGTTTCGAGCAGCGGGGCGACGACAGGCATACCTGCCCGTGCCGTCGTCCAGACTGCCACCCCGACAACAAAATAGAACGTCGTGATGACCACCAGATACGTCAGCAGCCTGCGAACCTGCGGTCGTCCCGGCATCAACAACATCCAGACCGGGACGACCAAAGTTCCGATGCTCGTACTGTCCAGCAGGGCGAGCCCGCCCAGCGTGGTGAGCAGGACGAGTTTCACGTCAGTCGTTTCGGCGCTCGGGTATCGCTGTCTCCCTCGTTCGGACTGCATTCACGATGTCGAAGGCACCGATGATCGCGAGGATCACGCCGAGTGGTCCGCCGCGAAACCAGAAGAACTCGGCGTCACGCGCGAACAGCCACAGACAGCCGCCACCGACGACCAAGAGAATGCCGATCATCAACTCGAAGCGAATTTTCATACGTCGAGCCTGTCTTCTCTATCGAATCCGCACATCAGCCATCGGAACAACGCCGACCTCATCATTTGGTATGACAAGTCAGGCGCCCCGATGTGCTCTGATAAGTCTGTGGTGACCAGAAGTCGGAGTGTCGGCAAGTGGAACGATCCGCTCATCGCCTTCGGCCTGTTCGCGATCGGGGTACTCCTCTACCTGGTCGGCCTGTACCAAATGTGGACCGATGTCGGAGGTGTCGGCGACGTTCCCGCCGGGGTTCGGATCGGGATGCTGGCTCTGCTGTGTGCGATCGACTCGTTCCGGCGGGTGCGTCCGGCAACAGCTTTGGCGGCGGGGGCCGTCATCGTCGCGGTCGACGCTGCCCTGGGACCCACTCTGCCGATGTGGCTGGTCCTCTCGGATCTCACCTACGCCGCAGTTCTGTACGGGACGGCGCGGCTGGGCCGAGTGGTGTGTTCTCTGACCGCGGTGACGGTTGCCGCGCTCACCGCACTCGTCTACCTGTCCACCCAGGACGTCCGCGCTGCGGCTGGGGCAGGCGTGGTGACGGCACTGTTCTTCGGTACGCCGGTGTGGTGGGCACTGGTCATCCGTCGACAAGTCGAACTGACCGAGGCCGAACGCGAGCGTTCCAGAGTCCACGAAGCACTCGCCGCTCTAGACCGCGAGGCCGCAGTCGCTCACGAACGAGCAACCATGGCGCGCGATCTGCACGACGTCATCGCAAGCCACCTCTCCGCCATCGCAATCCATTCGGAGGCGGCACTGTCCACCACAGCTCTCTCCGGTGAACGGGGCGAACCAGACGACGGCTTGCGGGAGATGATCGGGGCGATCAGATCGAGCAGTCTCGCGGGCCTTTCCGAGATGCGGTCGATGATCGAACTGCTCCACGCCGGGGACGACGAGACCCCGGACCCGCGTTCCTCTCCCCCGCGGCTGACCGAGTTGCCCGTCGTCCTGGACGCAGTTCGGGCAGCCGGCGGCACTGTGCACGTTGCGATCGACGTCGATGCTGCCGCCTTGCCGAGCGTGGTCGATCACACGGCGTATCGGATCACCCAGGAAGCCTTGACCAACGCACTCAAACATGCGCCCGGTGCGCCGATCTCGATGTCGATCTCTCTCCAGCACAATGCATTACAGATCGAGATCCGAAACCCCGTCGGTCCCGACACATCCCATCCGCGAGCAGGAACGCGCGGACTTGCAAACATGCGTCACCGCGCCGAGCTGCTGGGCGGTTCACTCGACGCACTTCCGGTCGACGGAGAATGGACGGTATGCGCACAGCTACCGGTCCCCGCACCGAACGGAACGGATCGGTGATCACCGTCGCCCTGGTCGACGACCACGCCGCGATCCGCTCCGGCCTGGCGATGATCCTGCGGCAGCACGACGACATCGATGTCGTTGCAGAAGCCGGTGACGGAGCGTCGGCGATCACCGTCACCCGCACGCATCAACCCGACGTCGTACTCATGGACGTCCGGATGCCAGGCACCGACGGCATCGAGGCGACGCGTCAGATCATCGGGACGACCCGCAGCCGGGTTCTGGTGTTGACCACCTTCGACCTCGACGAATACGTCTTCGCGGCCTTGCGCGCCGGCGCGTCGGGATTTCTGCTCAAGACTGCGACCGCGGACGAGCTGACCAGCGCTATCCGCAACGTCGCGGCTGGAGATGCAGTGCTCGCTCCTCGCGCGGCGCGTGCACTGATCGGCGAGTTCGTTCAGCGTGCACCCAAACCCACCGAACCGCTGGGATTGAGCGAGCTCACCGATCGTGAACGCGAGGTGCTCGCGCTGCTTGGGACGGGTATGTCCAATGCCGAACTGTCGCGTGAACTCGGTGTCGGTGCTCCGACGGTGAAGTCTCATGTGTCACGAGTTCTGTCGAAGTTGCACCTCACCTCACGCGTCCAGGCGGCGATCCTTGCCCGCGAACTGGAGCTGTAGGTTCGGCCGAGGCTGACTACTCGAGTTATCCGCGAACCAGATCGACGAACATCTCGTGCACTCGACGGTCCCCGGTGACCTCGGGATGGAAAGAAGTGGCGATCACCGAGCCCTGCCGAACCGCGACGATCCGGCCCGCGGCCTCCCCCGCGGCGGCGGGAACCTGTGCAAGGACCTCCACGCCCGGTCCAACTCGCTCCACCCACGGCGCGCGGATGAAGACGGCGCGGATGGGATCTCCGATGATGCCCTCGAACTCCAGGTCGGACTCGAAAGAATCGACCTGTCTGCCGAAAGCGTTGCGGCGCACCGTCATGTCGATGGCGCCGAGATGTTCGGCGTCCGGCCGGGTGTCGAGTACCTCGCTCGCCAGAAGAATCATGCCGGCACACGAACCGTAGGCCGGCAGCCCGCCGCGAAGACGCTCACGCAGCGGATCCAACAGTTCGAACACCTGCAGAAGCCGGCTCATGGTGGTGGATTCGCCACCCGGAATCACGATTCCGTCTACCTTGTCCAGCTCCTCCGGCCGTCGGACACCCACGGCATCCGCACCCGAATCATCAAGTGCAGCAAGGTGCTCGCGAACATCACCCTGGAGGGCGAGTACACCGATCAACGGACGCGTCATCACACAGTTCCTGTCTTGTTCTCACGGCTGTCGGGTTCGCGTTCCAGACGCGTCAAACCCTCCTGAACCACCGCTGCCACCATGTTGCCATCGCGATCGTAGATACGCCCTTGAGTGAGCGCGCGACCGAAACCTGCCGACGGCGATGTCTGGTCGTAGAGCAACCACTCGTCGGCCCGGAACGGACGCAGGAACCACATCGCGTGATCGAGCGAAGCAGTCTGCGTCTTCACGCCCCGGTGCGGGACTTTCGAAGTTCCGAGCAGGGTCATGTCACTGAGGTACGCAAGCGTGCAGATGTGCAACAGCGGACGATCCGGCAGAGCCTCGCGGTAGCGCATCCACACGCGCTGTTGTGCGGCGAGATCCGGCGCTGACGCACTCTGCTCGGCCGGCACAATTCTGATGTCCCAGTTCTTCCACTCTTGGTAGAACTGCGATTCCGCCAACTTGGGAACGGTCTGCGCGTCCTGCAAGTCCTCCGGCGCCGGAACGTAAGGCATCCGATCCTGATGCTCGATACCTTCGTCCTCGACGTGGAACGAGGCCGACATCGTGAAGATCGTCTTGCCGTCTTGGACTGCGTTCACCCGGCGGGTGCAGAACGAGCGCCCGTCGCGGATGCGGTCCACCAGGTAGACCGTCGGAATCTTCGGGTTGCCCGGGCGCAGGAAGTATCCGTGCAACGAGTGCACGTGGTAGCTCTCGTCGACGGTGCTCACGGCAGAAACCAGAGACTGCCCGGCAACCTGCCCGCCGAACGTCCGCTGAAGTGCAGTGGGATGGACCGCACCACGGAAGATGTCCTTCTCCAGGTGTTCGAGCGCGAGGATCTCCTCGATACCAACCATGAGTCCTCCGGAAATAGACCGCCGCAGTGGGCGCGATGACGGTTTACAATATCGCCTCGGCGAGCGGGCACGGCACCATGGTGGGCGTGAGCACATTCATCCCGTCCACTCCCCTCGCCCTGGCCGAGCAGATCGCAACGCTGACCGGATCATTTCCGTCGGTGGCGGTAGTAGCGATCGACGGACCTGATTGTGCGCAGCCGTCTCGGCTCGCGGAACTCGTCCGGGCCGCCGTCGAGTCGCACAGCAGGCCGAGTGCTGTTGTGTCACTGCACGACTACGTGCGGCCGGCTTCGCTGCGATACGAGTTCGGTCACGAGGATGCGCTGAGTTACCGCACCATCTGGTTCGACTATCCGGCACTCGATCGTGAAGTGATCACCGCCGCCCGCACCAAACGAGCGTTCTTGCCGAAACTCTGGGACGAACCCACCGATCGATCGGCTCGCTCGACCCGCGTCCCCGTCCATGAGCGCGCGGTCATCGTGATCGCCGGTCCGATGTTGCTCGGGCGTGGGCTGGAGTTCGACGTCAGCGTCCGCCTGGACATGAGCGAACCTGCCATGCGGCGGCACACACCGGAGGCGGATCTGTGGACCGTCGACGCACTCCTCGAACACCGATCAGAGGTGTCCGAGGAGGTCGATTTCGAGGTCAGGTACGACCATCCGGCCCGGCCTGCGGTGCGGTCTCGCCCGTGAAGGTCTCGCTGCGATTGATTTCACTTCGGGCGACCTCACTTCGGCCGACCTCACTTCGGGCGATACAGCCTGGTCAGGCCTTCCTGGACGACTGCAGCAACCATGTTTCCTCGGCTGTCGAAGATTCGTCCCTGCGTCAATGCGCGACCGAAGCCCGCTGACGGCGACGTCTGGTCGTACAACAGCCACTCGTCGGCCCGGAACGGCCGCAGGAACCACATGGCGTGATCGAGCGAGGCGCTTTGCATGGCGACGTCCATGTGAGGGCCTCGGGAAGATCCGAGCAGCGTCATGTCGCTCATGTACGCAAGCGTGCACACGTGAAATACCGGGTCGTCCGGGAGAGCCTCGCGGGAACGGAACCATACTTGCTGCTGTGCGGCAGCGCCTGGACGTTTGTTGATGTCGGCCTTCGGCACCATCCGGAGGTCCCAATCGGACCACTCGCGAGCCAACCACGCAGTCTCGGGATCTTCCGAATCCTGGGCGATGGCCAAGGTCTCGGGGTCAGGGACCGGCGGCATCTCGTCCTGGTGCTCGATGCCTTCGTCTTGGACGTGGAAGGATGCCGACATCGTGAAAATGGCTTGCCCGTCTTGAATTCCGGTGACCAAGCGGGTCGCGAACGATCGACCGTCCCGAACACGATCGACCAGAAAGACCGTCGGCTCCATCGGATTGCCCGGACGCAGGAAGTACCCGTGCAACGAATGAACTGAATAGGCCGGATCGACCGTGCGTACCGCCGACACCAATGCCTGGCCGGCGACCTGGCCGCCGAAAGTGCGGGTCAGGGTGGTCTCCGCGATGATTCCTCGAAAGATGTCACGCTCGAGGCGTTCCAACTCCAGAATTTCTTCGATCCTCGCCATCGATGCTCCACATCTTCCCGTGTACCGACGTCTACCGACCTTCACACAATGCCTGACGCACCCCCGGCCACCAAAGTGGGCATCCGAAAACCCTGAGCGACGGGGCGCATCGACTCAGAACGGCGGTGGATCGTCTCCGCCGTCGAAGGTCCTCCTCGGGGCCTTCTTCATCCGCCGGTGCATCCGTATCCGCTGACGCCGGCGCTCACCCCACACACGAGAGGCCTTGTTCTCCAGACGTGTGCGCCGACGCCGACCACCCTCGGGCAGTACAGGCTCGAGCATTCCCGCCAGCAGACCTGACGGCCTGGTTCGGTAGCAATGTCCGGTCGGGGAGGTCAGCATGACACTCCGGTCCGGGTTCGAGGTGTGCAACCACTGACCGGAATGCTTGAGGCGGTGATGGTTTCGACAATACGCACTCAGATTCGACGCCACGGTCTTTCCACCACGAGCGGGATTGCGATGATCAAAGGGCTCAGTGTGATCAAGATCTGAATTCCATGCAGCGACATCGCAGTGCAACCACTGGCAGCTTCCTGCGATCACCCGCACCCAGGTGTCGAGGACAGTGCCGGGGCGGTAGACCGACGCCGAAGGAACAACGGGTGGAGGTACTGGCTCGCCCTCACCGGAAGACTCGAGCGCGGCATCGGCTGGTACCTTCACCTTCCGAATCAGCGCAGCCGCGGCGATGTCACGCGCATGCTCTGCACTGATCACTCCATAACCGTCGAGGTGAGCGGGTTCGTCTGCACCTGGTGCGTCACCGCCCTGAAGCGTTGATTCCAGCATGACCACGTGAACCAACGGCCGACGCACCACGACAATCCCGCTTCGATCTTGTGGGCAATCGTCCAGGCCGCAATCGCACGGCAGAATCGTCGACCCGGATACCAACGCTCCCAATGCGTCAGCTCGTCGTTGCTCGTACTTACGGGAATCGTGCCGACACACCGACATTGCCAACTCCCGCAACCGACGGTCGAAAGCCCGTGCTTCCTCCGCCGGAATACTCCCCAATATCCGCGCCATTCCGTCCTCGGCAGCGCTCACACCCACGAACCGATCAGCCAGGGCGCGGCGTCGACGTTCGCGTATCCCCTCGGGATCCACCACGGCGACGATCCGGTCGATAGCCGCTGTCAATCGGCGACCGGTCAAGCCAGTACCGCCAGGCATCGGTGGCGCCGAGATCTTTTCGAGGAGTTGCCGTTCCACCTCGTCGATCAAATCGTCAGCGACGTTGGCCGTAGCGGAGTCGATCAATCCGACTCGATACAGATCCAGTTCTCCGCGCGCCATGGCGGCACGCGTGCGATGGAGGCGAGTCTTGAGAGAAAAGCCGAGACCGATCAACTTTCCCGCTGCGGCACGGCCCATGGTCAATGCCGCGCCGAGCTCGGCCTCAGCCAGTTCGTGAGCGGTAGACGACCAAGCACCATTATCGGTGTGGTCAGCGCTGCGACGCTCGAAAAACTCAGCAATGGCGGCGAGTTTCCGTTCCACGAGCATCGATTCGCGCGCATGCAGGTTGGCAATGAGATCGATGAGGGCGCAGTCGGATTCAGCACCGGACAGCAGCGCTGCGGTACCCGAACTTCCTACTCCGTCATCGAACATTCCTCAACATTATTCGAATATACGTTCGATATCCATGATTTCCAGGAATCAGTCCGAACAATCCCGATTGACCGAAAATCCATGGCGAATATCACCAAAAGTGATGGGGTGGGCGCAAATACGACTTGGACTTGCCGAGACTCCCGATGACAGACTCGAACACCATTCCCGGACAAAAGAACCCATTGAGGAACCGATGAACGACGCAAGTACCTGGACCGCACGACTCGCCGCACTCGACCTGACCCTCCCGCCTGTTGCCACCCCCGCAGGCTCATACCTTCCCGCCGTTCAGACGGGGTCATACGTCTACACGTCGGGGCAATTGCCGCTCGTCGACGGCACTACGACGTGCATCGGCAAGTTGGGCGAGGGCGTCTCCGTCGAAGACGCCGCCCAGGCGGCGCGGTTGTGCACTCTCAACGGACTCGCGGCCGTTGATGCCTTGGTCGGTCTCGACCGCATCGTTCGGGTCGTCAAGGTCGTTGGATTTGTTGCTTCGGGATCCGGATTCTCGCAGCAACCCCAGGTGATCAACGGTGCGTCCGACCTGCTGGCCGAGATCTTCGGTACCGCTGGACAGCACGCCCGCTCTGCGATCGGCGTGGCCGAACTCCCCCGAAACAGTGCCGTCGAGGTCGAGTTCGTGTTCGAGGTATCGGACAGCATCTGACGGTCCGCCACACCCCGAAGGGCGGCGGTTGCCAATGCAACCGCCGCCCTTCTTGTGTGAAGACTTTCAGGCACTGAGCCCGGTCGTCGAACCTGCTGTCACCAACCGCGCTCTGCGAGGCGGTGTCCGACGGGCAGGTCGTCGACGTTGATGCCGACCATTGCCTCGCCGAGTCCGCGCGAGACCTTGGCGAGCACGTCCGGGTCGTCGTAGAACGTGGTGGCCTTGACGATTGCCTCGGCGCGCTGCTTCGGGTTGCCAGACTTGAAGATACCTGATCCGACGAAGACGCCCTCGGCGCCGAGCTGCATCATCATCGCAGCGTCTGCCGGGGTGGCGATGCCGCCGGCGGTGAACATGGTGACAGGCAGCTTGCCGGCCTTGGCGACCTCGACGACCAGTTCGTAGGGGGCCTGGAGTTCCTTGGCGGCTACGTACAGTTCGTCCTCGCTCAGCGAGGTCAACCGGCGGATCTCGCCGCGGATGGTGCGCATGTGTGTGGTGGCGTTGGAGACGTCTCCGGTGCCGGCTTCACCCTTCGAGCGGATCATGGCCGCGCCTTCGTTGATGCGACGGAGCGCTTCACCGAGGTTGGTGGCGCCACACACGAAGGGAGCGGTGAACTTCCACTTGTCGATGTGGTTGGCGTAGTCGGCCGGGGTCAGGACCTCGGACTCGTCGATGTAGTCGACGCCCAGGCTCTGCAGGATCTGCGCTTCGACGAAGTGACCGATGCGTGCCTTCGCCATGACGGGGATGCTGACGGTGGAGATGATGCTGTCGATCATGTCCGGGTCACTCATGCGCGAGACGCCGCCCTGTGCGCGAATGTCTGCGGGGACCCGCTCGAGTGCCATGACGGCGACGGCGCCGGCGTCTTCGGCGATCTTGGCCTGCTCAGCGGTGACCACGTCCATGATCACACCGCCCTTGAGCATTTCAGCCATGCCGCGCTTGACGCGGGCGGTGCCGATGGCGGTGGCGGGGGCAGAGTCGGGGGTGCTCACAGCAAACTCCTGCAGTAGTGGCGTGACGAAAGAAACAAGGCACGGCGAACACACGAGTTCATTCGCTCGGAGGCCTCTGGCCAAAACTCTAGGACGAACCGGCCTTCGATTCCGTATCCAATTTGCCATTGCTGGCCTTAAACTGCCCGCGAGCACTGAACGACCGAACGATCAGCGGATGGAACGCACTTCCGGATCCTCGGAACCGTCCGCAATCGTCGCGGCCTCCACCAGGAGGTTTGCCAGATCCAACGGGTAGACGGGCTCACCGGACTTGGCCAGTCGGCGGATCTCGTCGGCGCTGCACCAGCGATGACCCGTAATCGCACGCTGCTCCAATTCCGTGTGGCCTTGGAAGACCGGCTCGAAGCCGTGAGTGCGCGTAGCGAAGAACAGCTCTTCCGAACGGATCAGCTCACCGTCGAACGGGAAGATCGCCACCCGACGCCAAAGCGGACCTCGCAGATTCTCCGGCGCCACGACGAATCCGGTCTCCTCCTCGATCTCACGAACCGCGGCCGCTCGCAGATGTTCGCCGCGTTCGAGCCCGCCGCCGACGGTGAACCAGAAGTAAGTGTTCGGGATCTTGGGATCGTGCCCGCGCAACAGCAGCACCCGATCGTCCTCGTCCAGCATCACCACGCGGGCAGAGGTCCGTGACGTATCCACGGTGATTCCCTCGGGCACCGCCGCCGCTGTCGTGCGCTCAGAGATCTCGAAGTACTGAGGCAGTGGCGCCGTTCCGCCGAGATGTAGCCAGCGAACAAGTCGTCGGGTACGCAACGCGAGAGTGTCTCGCACCGCGTCGTTGTGGAACCGCCGGGCGATCAGCACGCGCGCCTCGGCATCGGCCAACTCGGCCACCAGTTGAGGTCGCAGCGACGTCGTGCCGTAGGCAGCGAGAGCATTGGACAGCCGGTTCTCGGCAAGCTCGCGATCCTGACGATCCGCCCGTTCGGCGGCGTCCGCCAAGGTGACGAATCTGCGGGCGTCGTCGGCGCTCATGTCCACAGCCGCCGCGCGGACAACCGCGGCACGACGGGACAGAGCCGCATCGAGCGCCAACCACGACTGATCCGAACGCACATGCAGTCGATCGAGTCGGTTCGCCGTCCCGTACGCCCACAGTCCGACGACCAGGACGACGGCAGCGACGAGCCCGAGAATGAAGATCGTCAGAGCGGAGAAGGTCATGAACCCACCACGCGTACGCCGGTGCCGCCAACCGTGACGGTCTCGTAGACACGCAGGATCTGTTCGGCCACCACCGGCCAGTCGTATTCGGCAACAACACTTGTCGCGGTGTTGACCAGCGCGCGTCGTCGATCCGGGTCACCGAGAACGGAATCGATTGCCTCGGCCAAGGCATCGGAGTTCCCGATGGGGACCAGCAAGCCGGCCTGACCGTCGCGAAGAACACGGCGAAAAGCGTCCAACTCACTGGCCACGACGGCAGTGCCAGCCGCCATGGCCTCGACCAGCACGATCCCGAAGCTCTCACCGCCGAGATTGGGCGCGCAGTAGACGTCCGCACTGCGAAGCGCCGACGCTTTCTCCTCATCGCTGACCTGCCCGAGCAGGCGGAGATGCTTGAAGTACTTGCCCGCCTCTTTGCGGAGTTTCTCCTCGTCGCCGCGTCCGACCACGATCACTTCGAGATCCGGGTGACGCTCGACCAACTCCGGCAACGCACCGAGTAGTACGGCCATCCCCTTGCGCGGTTCGTCGTAGCGACCGAGGAACAGAATGGTTCCACCTTCGCGCGGGTAGCCGGGCAACAGATCGGCCTCGGCAAACGCTGCGACATCGACGCCGTTGGGGATCTCGACGGCGTCGGATCCGAGGGACTCGACCTGCCAACGACGCGCCAACTCCGAGACTGCGATCCGGCCGCTGATCTTCTCGAGATACGGAGCCAAGACACCCTGAAAAGTGCTCAGCACCAAGGACTTCGTGGTCGACGTGTGGAAGGTGGCGACGATCGGGCCTTCCGCGATACGCAACGCGAGCATGGACAGACTCGGCGCATTGGGTTCGTGGATATGTAGAACGTCGAAGTCACCTTCCGCGATGAACTTGCGGAGGCGGTTGTTCGCCGTCGGGCCGAAGGACAACCGCGCAACAGAACCGTTGTAGGGAATCGCGACGGCTTTACCTGCGGAAACCACAAAATCCGGCAACTCGTCGTCATCGGACGACGGCGCAAGCACACTCACTTTGTGACCACGTTCGATCAGCACCTCGGCCAGATCCACCACGTGCGCCTGCACGCCACCGGGGACGTCGAAGGAGTACGGGCAGATCATGCCGATCTTCATTCACCCTCCATGCGGGCGAGCCGCGATTCGGAGAGGTCGGAGCGCCACAGCGGCTGAAGCATGTGCCAGTCAGCGGGGTGCGCTGCGATGTTGACCGCGAAACGGTCGGCAAGTGCCTGCGTGGCCGGGCCGACTCCGCCGGATACGTCGATCGGTGGGTCGATCTTGAAACCCCAACCGTCGGGAGTGAACCAGCAGTGGACCGGAAGTAGCGGCGCGCCGGTATCGATCGCGAGCTTCGCCGGGCCGGCGGGCATGCGAGTGGGTTCTCCGAAGAAGGTGACGGGCACACCCTTCTTCGCCAGATCGCGCTCCCCCAGCAGGCACACGATCTTGTTCTCGCGCAGATGCTTGGACAGTTCGACGAACGGTGGATGCTCCCCGCCGCTGAGCGGAAAGATCTCGAAACCGAGACTCTCGCGGTATTCGACAAACCGTTCGTACAGGGATTCGGGCTTGAGCCGCTCGGCAACGGAGGTCAACCCACCCCACTGCTGAACACACCACACGCCGGCCATGTCCCAATTACCGCTGTGGGGCAGCGCCAATACCGCGCCATTACCTGCCGCCATTGCCTTTTCCAGATGATCCTGGCCCTCGACCAGCGCATGCAGCGCTTTACCTGTCGCGACCAGATCCATCGACGGAAGACGGAACGCCTCACGCCAATACCGGGCGTACGAGCGCATCGAATCCTTGATCAACTGATCCGGAACTTCCGCCGGCGTCGTGCCCAGAACTCTCGCGAGGTTCTTCCTGAGTTGTTCGGGTCCGCCCTTGCGTACCGCGAAATCCGCTCCGGCGTCGAACAGCTTGACCGCCACCGATTCCGGCAGGCTTCTCACCAGCCGCCAACCCGCGGCATATCCCAGATCGGTTGCGCGCTCGGAAAAACTCACTGCTCGGCCTCACCTTCAGGCTTGGGATCGCCCTCGGTGTTCGGCGCGCCTTCGACCGTCGATGCCGCCGGGGCGATCGGCAGAAGTTCCCGGGCGCCAGGCGAATTGCGCACCGCGAGCACTCGTTGGAAGACCGTCACGATACTTCCGGCGGCAAGTACCCACATCGCGATGTGAATCGCCCACGGTAGACCCATACCTGTCAGGCCAGATCCGACCAACACGATGATCAGTCGGTCCGGGCGCTCGATCCACCCTCCGTCCGCAGTCAGCCCGCTCGCCTCCGCGCGCGCCTTCGCGTACGAGATGACCTGCGAGGTGACGAGGCAGATGAGCGTCGCGACGAGCAGCCACTTGCTGTTCTCGTGGTAGACCGCCCACCAGGCCAGGCCGGCAAAAATCGCGCCGTCGGCCACGCGGTCGCAGGTCGCGTCCAGTACCGCCCCGTACCGCGTTCCGCCGCCGCGAGCACGAGCCATTGCGCCGTCGAGCATGTCGAACATGACGAAGAACCAGATGAACAAGGTTCCCCAGAACAGATGTCCGGACGGAAACAGCGTCACCGCACCGGCGACGCTTGCCACCGTGCCGATCACCGTCACCGAGTCCGGCGTCAGACCGGTCTTGACCAGCGCCTTCCCCATAGGTGCCGTCACCTTGGACACCGATGCGCGCCCGAAGAAGCTCAACACCGCAGGAACCCTCCCCGTCGTGAGTTCCGGTTCGGAACTCGTTGCAGCAATGCATCCTGCCATGAAGCCGGATGCATCAACCTATTGTTGCCAGGCACCGGCGAGTAGTCCCCTGGTCTCCCGCAGCAATTGCGGCATCACCTTGACCCCACCGAGCACGGTGATGAAGTTGGCGTCGCCGCCCCAACGTGGCACTACGTGTTGGTGAAGGTGCTCGGACAGCGAACCGCCCGCGGCAGCACCGAGATTCAGACCGACGTTGAATCCGTGCGGATTCGACACGCTCTTGATCACCCGCAACGCACGCTGGGTGAACGCCATCAACTCGGCGCTCTCCTCCGGCGTGAGGTCTTCGAGGGCCGCGACCTTGCGGTACGGCACCACCATCAGGTGACCCGGGTTGTACGGGTACAGGTTCAAGACCGCGTAGACGTGTTCACCGCGGGCGACGATCAACCCTTCCTCGTCCGACATTTTCGGAATGTCGATGAACGGTTCACCCGTCGTACCCGGGGTGTTGGGCGCCTCGGTGATGTACGACATCCGATGTGGCGACCAAATACGCTGCAAATGATCAGGATCGCCGACGCCGTGGTCGATCAGCGAACCCGGACCATCGTCACCGGGGGCGCTCACTGCGCCACGCTTGGCTGCACCAGTTCGGCTGTCGGCGAGGCATTCTCGCGGCGGCCGATCCACTCGGTGATGATCCGGACGGCGTCGTCGACGGGAATTCCGTTGATCTGGGTGCCGTCACGGAAACGGAAGCTGACCGCGCCGGCTTCCACGTCACGCTCGCCCGCGAGGAGCATGAACGGGACCTTTTGCGTGGTGTGGTTACGGATCTTCTTCTGCATCCGGTCATCACTGAAATCGACCTCGGCGCGAACACCGGCTGCCTTGAGCTTCTTCGTGACGTCGAACAGGTGATCGGCGAAGGCCTCGGCCACCGGGATTCCGACGACCTGCACCGGCGCCAGCCACGCCGGGAACGCGCCCGCGTAGTGCTCGGTCAGGACACCGAAGAACCGCTCGATCGAGCCGAACAGCGCGCGGTGGATCATGACCGGACGAGTCTTGACGCCGTCGTTGCCGGTGTATTCGAGCTCGAACCGCTCGGGCAGGTTGAAGTCGAGCTGGATGGTCGACATCTGCCAGGTGCGGCCGAGGGCGTCCTTGACCTGAACGGAAATCTTGGGACCGTAGAAGGCGGCTCCGCCCGGATCCGGCACCAGCGTCAGGCCGGAAGCTTCACCGACCTCGGCGAGCGTTGCGGTCGCCTCTTCCCAGACGTCGTCGCTACCGACAAACTTGTCCGGGTTCTTGGTGGACAGTTCGAGGTAGAAGTCGTCGAGGCCGTAGTCCTTGAGCAGGTTCAGAACGAACTGCAGGGTGGTGGTCAGCTCGTCGCGCATCTGCTCACGGGTGCAGTAGATGTGAGCGTCGTCCTGGGTCATGCCGCGCACACGGGTCAGGCCGTGGATGACGCCGGATTTCTCGTAGCGGTAGACCGAGCCGAATTCGAAGAGCCGCAACGGCAATTCACGGTACGAACGTCCGCGAGCACGGAAGATCAGGTTGTGCATCGGGCAGTTCATCGGCTTGAGGTAGTAGTCCTGGCCCGGCTTGCGCACGGTGCCGTCCTCGTTCAGTTCCTCGTCGACGTGCATCGCCGGGAACATGCCGTCGCGGTACCAGTCGAGGTGACCGGAAACCTCGTACAGATGCCCCTTGGTGATGTGCGGAGTGTTGACGAACTCGTAGCCCGCCTCGATGTGGCGGCTGCGCGAGTAGTTCTCCATCTCGGTGCGGATGATGCCGCCCTTGGGGTGGAACACCGGCAGACCCGAACCGAGCTCGTCGGGGAAGCTGAAGAGGTCCAGTTCCGTACCGAGCTTGCGGTGATCACGACGCTCGGCCTCGGCAAGCAGTTCCAGGTACTCGTCCTGAGCCTCGGTGGACTCCCACGCGGTGCCGTAGACACGCTGCAGATCGGCGTTGTCCTGGTTGCCACGCCAGTAGGCGGCGGAGCTTCGGGTCAACTTGAAGGCCGGGATGTGCTTGGTGGTCGGAATATGCGGGCCGCGGCACAGATCGGACCAGATCTTGTCGCCGGTGCGAGGATCGAGATTGTCGTAGATGGTCAGCTCGTTGCCACCCACCTCCATGATCTCGGGATCGTCGATACCGGACTTGTCGTCGATCAGTTCGAGCTTGAAGGGCTCGTCGGCCAACTCGACCCGAGCGTCCTCGATCGAATCGACCACTCGACGCGAGAAACGCTGCGATCCCTTGATGATCTGCTTCATACGCTTTTCGAGCTTGGCCAGATCCTCCGGAGTGAACGGACGATCCACTGCGAAGTCGTAGTAGAAGCCGTCCTTGATCGGCGGACCGATGCCGAGCTTCGCGTCGGGGAATTCTTTCTGAACCGCCTGCGCGAGGACGTGGGCCGCGGAGTGCCGGATGACGCTGCGGCCGTCCTCGGTGGATGCTGCCACCGGCTCGACGTCGACATCGACCTCAGGTGTCCACGACAGATCCTTGAGCGTTCCCTCGCCATCGCGGACAACGACGATCACGTCGGGCCCCTTCGTGGGGTATCCGGCTTCGCGCACTGCAGTCCCGGCGGTCGTCCCCGCGGGCACCCGAAGTGGGGCGGCTGAGTGCTCTGGCGCGGGACTGGTCACGGCGATGTGCTCCTAAAGGTATTGCGACAAGTTAGACAGGCGTCGTACCCACTGCGAGCACGCGCACGATCATGTTATCGGCCCTACCGACATGGTGAGACAACCGAGTGAAGGAAACCGGGCCGCGTTCAGCTCACAGTGGCGACTCGAGCCACGAGTAGTCCAGGCCCACCCATGTCCCGATCAGGCCGAAGGTGCCGAGCACCCACAAAGTCGCCAGGACGATCACTGTGGTGAACAGAACGCCCAACCCCTTGACGAACAGCGACTGCTTGCCGAACCATTCCATGAACCTGTCGTATCGAGCCTTCGCGAAATGAAGGAGTCGATGTGCCCACGCGAACTCCGACGCCAGTATGCCGAGGCCGGCGAAGACGATGAGCCAACCGGGCCCGGGGTACGGAATAGCCACGATGCCTGCTGCGAACACGATCGTGCCCACGACTCCGACGCCGATGCGGTACGCAAGATTGAGGGTGGGCCGCGCGGCGATTCCAGCGCGCCACCGCTCCCAGCGGGACTCTGCGTCTTGGAAGACGGACAGGTCTGAATCGTCGACGGGAGAATCGACCTTTTCGGTACTCAAGTCGGTCACCTTTTCGGTCGCGAAATGTCTCTTCGACCAGGCTACCGAAATCGTCGCCCGGCGACCTGCGTCGACGGTCTGCATGCCGAAACAACCGTGCCCTCGAACAGCTGTGCTCTCAAACGACTGTGCTCTCAAACGACTGAAGGCGTCCCCGATGATCGGGAACGCCTTCAGTGTTTTTCTGTGGTCCCGGCTGGGATCGAACCAGCGACCTTCCGCGTGTGAAGCGGACGCTCTCCCACTGAGCCACGGGACCGTAAGTCATCCGAACGCATGCGCTCGAACGAGTTGGAACATTAACACGGCTGCGCGATGAATACGAATCACCAGGTTGGCATTCGTTTTGCCCCAGGCGACCCCGAAATCTCCGAATTCGAGCTGATTTCAGACCGTATTCATCGCCAAGACGGGCAGTTGCAACGCGCGCGACGGGCCGATTCGACTCCGAACACGCCACTGAGCTGGTGATTTGTGTGTATCCGACACGGTCGGCTAATGTTTCCAACGCACCGAGGAGAGCGAGCAGCTCCCCAAGCAACACGGTGCGATGCGGACGTGGCGCAGCTGGTAGCGCACAACCTTGCCAAGGTTGGGGTCGCGGGTTCGAATCCCGTCGTCCGCTCGAGAGGTGTGACTCAACCTTTTACGGTGGAGTGGCCGAGTGGTGAGGCAACGGCCTGCAAAGCCGTGCACACGGGTTCGATTCCCGTCTCCACCTCGCGCGATTAGCTCAGCGGGAGAGCGCTTCCCTGACACGGAAGAGGTCACTGGTTCAATCCCAGTATCGCGCACCACGTCAGGCCCTCGGGCCTGATGGTCAAGACCTGCTTGCAGGTCTGATAAGTTAGAAAAGTACTGAGTTCCGGTAACGGAGTTCATTGCTCATGCGGACGTGGCGCAGCTGGTAGCGCACAACCTTGCCAAGGTTGGGGTCGCGGGTTCGAATCCCGTCGTCCGCTCCATTTTTCTCCAGAACCCGCGCGATTAGCTCAGCGGGAGAGCGCTTCCCTGACACGGAAGAGGTCACTGGTTCAATCCCAGTATCGCGCACCATTTGAAATTGCAAGAAGCCGGAACCTCAGGGTTCCGGCTTTTTGCGTTCGAGCGCCGAACACATCTACCGCAGTACAGACGCAAGCCCTCTCGGGAATCCACGTCAGTACTGGGGTTGATGTAGCTGATCAGATTGTTGTAACTGATCAGTGAGAGAAGCGGTTCGCTGCCGAAGTCATCGCGCGCAGCGAGGACTCAGTCGACGACTCCGCAATCCCCATCGCCCAGCTCCGACGGCCGTCGCACTCGGTAAAGATGAACGTCGCCGTGCGGTGGCCGATCTGGTGCTGATGGAAAGACAGGATCTCGAGCGAGATTCCCGCGTCGTGCAGCATCGACGTCATGGCCGAGATCGCGCCAGTCGAGGTGGCGGAAGCCTTCTGGATGCGCTCCCCCAGACCGAGAGTCGCTTCGAAAGTCCAACGACCCGGCGCAATCTTCTCGGAGGACCACGCGCCCAAACGGATCGGGCCGCTCATAGCCGCATACGTGGACTCGAACTCGGTCCAAGACATCGCCGAGCATTCGGCACGCAGGCCGACTGGCAGAGATTTTCCGTGACGCGCCGCGAAAGGATCAGCAGCGGTAGAAGAAGAATCAGAACCGAAGGCAGAATCAGAAGCGAAGGCGAAGTTGTAAGTCATGATCGTGGTCTTCCTAGAATGAAGTGGAGGACCAACTGGTAGCAAGACGACCCGCAGCGAGGGGTCGGTCCGATTCAGACCCCGCTACGGCGGCTTACTACGAGAATTCGCTTCATGAGAGACGAGGCTAGGCGGCCCGGTTCGAGAATGCAACCCGGACCGCCTCCGCACAGGTCAGACCTGAGCCGATTTATGCTCGGCGATCAGGGCGCGATACCACTCGAACGAGGTCTTCGGTGTGCGCTTCTGGGTGTCGAAATCGACGTGTACCAGGCCGAATCGCTCTTTGTATCCCGCAGCCCATTCGAAGTTGTCGAGGAGTGACCACACAAAATAGCCACGGACGTCGACACCGTCGTCCATTGCCGATCGGAGGGCGCGAAGGTGCGCGTCGTGGTAGTCGATTCGTACTTCGTCCTCGACGACGCCTGCGGCATCCGGTGCGTCGTGGAATGAACATCCGCTTTCCGTGATGTAGATCGGCGGCAGTGCGTCACCGAACCGAGCTCGGAACGTCCGCAGGATCTCACCCAGCCCTTCGGGAACGATCGGCCATCCGAAATCGGTTGTGGGATAACCGGTAATCGCGACAGGCGCAAAGGGCAGGCCCGGCGGCAGGTCGACCTCGAGCACACCTTCGGTCCCTTGGCCTTCCACCGGAGCGGCAATCATCGTCGGCTCGTAGTAGTTGATCCCGTACCAGTCGAGCGGCGCCCCGATGATTTTCAAGTCCTCGTCGACGGGACCGCTGAGCAGCTGAGCGAATTCGTCGGCGGGGTACTTCCCGACCAGAACCGGGTCGGCGAACATCCAATTGACGACGTGGTCGTAGATGTCGGCAGCCATCACGTCTTCCGGGGAATCCGAGGCGGCACGCACCGGTGCATGGTTCGAGGCGATTCCGATGTTCGTGCATCCGGTTGCCCGAAGCGCTTCGACAGCGAGGCCGTGCCCGAGCAGCTGGTGATGTGCGGCTTGGAAAGCCTCGAACCCCAAGGCCAGGCCGGGGGCATGAACTCCCAGGGCATGACCGTAGAGCGTGTGCACTACCGGTTCGTTGAGCGGCATCCACATTCCGACACGATCGGACAACCGTTCGCCGACGACCTGGGCGTACTCCCCCAGCCGGTACGAGGTGTCTCGGTTCATCCAGCCGCCCTGCTCTTGCAGTGCGAGGGGCAGATCCCAGTGAAAGAGAGTGACGGCAGGAGCAATTCCCACCGAACACAGTCGATCGATCAGGCGGTCGTAGAAGTCGAGCCCTTTCGCATTCACAGCCCCCGATCCGGTGGGCAGAATTCGCGACCACGACAGGGACAGCCGATAAGCGTCGAGCCCGAGGTCTTTCATCAACTCGATATCCGATTCCCAGCGGTGATAATGATCGGCAGCAACCGCTCCGGTGTCGCCCCCGACGACTACACCGGGGCGGTCACAGAACTCGTCCCAAATCGACGGTCCGCGACCGTCTTCGGCCACAGCTCCTTCGATTTGGTAGGCCGCGGTGGCGGTTCCCCAGACGAAGGAAGACGGAAATTCTGGTGTCGGCTGCCGAGTCATGTCGGTCAGTTAATCAAAGAACCGTGCAAAACACGCAGCTTTGTTGGACACTCGACCAGTATCAAGATCCAGTACCGTTCGGCCTAACCGAACGAACGAGACAAAGGCCCTGCTTGATGACGGATAACACCCGCACCCTGACGAGGGCTCGGATCGCCACTTCGGTGGCCTTCGGACTTCAAGGATTTCTGCTCGCCGCCATTCTGACGCAGCTGCCGCAGTACAAGGATTTGTTCGAGCTGAGCGAGACACTGGTTGTGGTTGCGGTTGTCACCGTGTCCGTCATCGCCGGGCTCGGCAGCGTGCTCGCCGAGATTCTGGCCGTGAGAACGTCGAGCAAGATGACTCTGCGAACCGGACTCGCCGTCATCGCAGTCTTCGGCGGGGCAACCGGAATTGCGCCCAACGCGGCGATGTTCTTCGTCTTCCTGGCGATCTACGGCATCGGACTCGGCATGGTCGACGCCGCCGCCAACATGCAGGCAGTCTCGATCCAACACGCCAAGGGTCGCTTCATCCTCTCCTCGTTCCATGCTTCCTGGAGCGTCGGAGCGATTGTCGGCGCTCTGTTCATCTCTGCTACCGCAAGCCTCGACATCTCGATCCGCATAACGCAGGTGATCGCGGGAGTTGTTGTCGGACTGATGCTTCTGGCCTTCGGCCCGCAACTGCTCGATCGCTCCGAGTCTCCGGTTGCCGATGCAAACATCACGAGCACCGCGAAATTCACCGTACCCACCCGCGCGTTCGTCCTCCTCGGCGTCGCGATGGCATTGTTCTATGCGGTCGACTTCAGCGTCGGAAACTGGTCGACGCTGTACGTCAAGGACGAACTGCTCGCCGACGCCGGGACGGCCGCCCTTTCCGTGGCGGCGTACCAAATCGCGGCACTGGTCGCACGACTGACCGGCGACTACTGGGTCGGCAAGTTCGGTGAGACCACCGTCGTGCGGATCGGCTCTCTCATCGGCGTGGTCGGCATGACGATCGTTGTCCTCGCGCAATCTCCCGCCGTTGCCATCGCCGGCTTCCTGATCGTCGGCCTCGGCGTACCGGTGATCGCCCCGATCTGCTTCAGCGCCGCCGGACGGATGGCTCCCCCGGATCAGGTCGACGCGGTGATCGCACGAATCAACCTCTTCAACTACGTCGGCACGGTGGTCGGCGGCGGCATCGTCGGCGCGGTCGCTGCCTTCAGTGACCTTCGAATCGGGTTCCTGATTCCGCTGGCGTTCTGCGCGATCTTGATAGTTCTTGCTCCCGCGTTCGCACCGAAACGAGCCACGACGCCGGTCGCCGAGAACGCCGCTTGAGCATCACGCTCGACGAAGGTGGTGTACTTGATCAACCGAATCATGTGCGCGAGAGGTAGAAACTGACGTGACGATCACCGTTGACCGGGCCGGAATCTGGGATTCCGAAGCAATCGCCGACGTGGCAGCGGTGACGTTTCCGCTGGCTTGTCCGCCGGGCGCATCCGACGACGACATCAGTGCCTTCATCGACAACGTCCTATCCGTCGACAAGTTCTCCGAGTATCTGACGGACCCGACACGAACCGTTCTCAAGGTCATTCGCGACGGCGCGATCGTCGGCTACGCGATGCTCGTCGACGACGAGCCCGCCGACCCGGACGTCAAAGCTGCTGTGACACTTCGCCCGACGACGGAACTTAGCAAGTTGTACGTGCTTCCGGGAAACCACGGAACCGGCGCGGCAGCATCCCTGATGGACGCGGTTGTCGACCATGCACGACGCAGCGGAAGTGCCGGGATCTGGCTGGGTGTCAATCAGGAAAATCTGCGCGCCCAGAAGTTCTACGCCAAACATGGCTTCACCCAGGTCGGCACGAAGACGTTTCTCGTGGGGGCACAACTCCACCACGATTTCGTGATGGAGCGTCCCGTCAGCTGACAGGCCTGCTGATCAGCCGGCCGCGACCTCGAAACGAGAAAGTGCGAGCAGACGCGAGGTCGCGCGCAGGTACTTCTTCTTGTACCCACCGGCAAGCATCTCGGGGGTGAAGATCTCGTCGAGGCGTGCGCCGGAAACGGTGACCGGGATGCTCGCGTCGTACAAGCGGTCGGCAAGAACCACGATGCGCAGTGCAACAGACTGATCCGTGGCCGGGTGAACGCCGTCGATGAAGACCGCCTTCACCCCCTCGACCAACTTGTTGTAGCGCGACGGATGCAGTGTGCTGAGGTGCTTGCACAGCTCGTCGAAGTTGTCGAGCGTGGCGCCGTCGATCGCCTCGGCCCGAGAGACCAATTCCTCCGAGGAGATGGGCTCCGGTGCGGGCGGGAGATCGCGGTGACGGTAGTCGGGGCCGTCGACGCGAATCGTCTCGAAGATCGAGCCGAGCTTCTTGATCTCACGCAGGAAGTCCTGAGCCGCGAAGCGACCCTCACCGAGCTGGCCGGGAAGCGTGTTCGACGTCGCGACGATCGACACGCCGCGCGCGGAAAGCTCCGAAAGGAGGCGAGAGACGAGCATGGTGTCGCCCGGATCGTCGAGCTCGAACTCGTCGATGCAGAGAACGCTGTGGTCGGCGAGCGCTTCGACCGCTTTGTTGAAGCCGAGAGCGCCGACGACGTGTGTCAGCTCGACGAAGGTTCCGAAAGCCTTCGGCGACGGAACGCTGTGGAAGATCGACGCCAGCAAGTGAGTCTTACCGACACCGAACCCGCCGTCGAGGTACAGGCCGGCGCCGGTCGCCTGGGTCTTCTTGCCGAACAGTCCGCGGCGTCCACCACTACGGATCTTGGTTACGCGCTTGGAGAATTCCTCGGCCTTGGCGACAGCAGCTGCCTGGCTCGGTTCCTTCGGATCAGGAATGTAGGAGGCAAAACTCACCTCGTCGAACATTGCGGGAGGCACCATTTGAGCTACCAGTTGATCGGCGGGTACCACCGGGCTGCGATCGACAAGACGTTCATGCATCCGTCAAGGGTATCTACGTGATGTGATCTCTCATGTGCACCGTATGGATATTGCGACCTACTTCACACCAGGCCACGAAGACGAACTCCGCGGCTTGTACGCCTATCCGGAGAACCTCTCCCAACCCTGGATGCGCGTGAACTTCGTTTCCAGCATCGACGGGTGCGTCTCCGTCGACGGAGTGAGCCATGGACTGGGCACACCTGCAGACAAGTCGGTATTCGGGATCTTGCGCGAACTTTGTGACGTCGTCGTGGTCGGCGCAGGCACAGCGCGAGCCGAGAACTACGGGGGTGTGCAGATCTCGGACGCAGCCCGGGCGCGACGAAAGGCGGGCGGCCTCGCTCCGGTCCCACCGATCCTCGTCGTCTCGGCGCACGCGTCGATCGACCCCGAAAGCCGGCTCCTACGAGATACCGAAATTCCGCCGATTCTTGTTGTCGGTAGCGCCGCGGACAGCGCAGCGATTTCAGCGCTGAGATCGGTCGGAGCGCAGGTGGAGGTGACGGACTCACCGAATGTCAGCAGCGGCGACATCGACAGGGCCTTGTCGGCTCGCAAGCTCCGTCGCGTGCTGTGTGAGGGAGGGCCGTCACTTTTCGGGCAGTTGATCGAGGACAATGCCGTCGACGAACTTTGCATCACCACTTCACCTCAACTGGTGGGGAGCAAAGTCGGCCGAATCTCGCTCTCCCCCAATGCAATGCCCACGTCGATGCGTCCCGCTCACATTCTCGGCGACTCGGACGGCACGATCCTCACTCGATGGGTTCGTCAGCAGCCACGTCGGTGAACCTGGCACTCTGGTCGGCATGCGCAGAGTTGCTTTGATGGCCGTCGTCCTCGCGACGTGTTGTGCGTGCGGCGCCGGGCCGTCGCTTCGGCCCGCCGTCGCGGTCGAAGGCCGCACCGACGGCAGCCCTGCCCAGAGCGAGGGACCGTCACCCGATGCGCCGCCGGTCGACCCCGGCGTCCCGACCGACGACATACCGTGGCGAGACTGCACCGGCACGTCACTCGCCGACCAGGCTCTCGCAGCGTCGAGCGTCGGCGTCATCCTCGAATGCGCGGAATTCAGTGCCCCCATCGACGTGACCGGCGCCATCGACGGCAACTTCACTGCCGGCTTGACCCGCGCTCGGACATCCTCGACGCCTGCCAACGCGTATCCGATCGTGTTCACATCCGGCACCGACCGTTCGTCGGGAAACTCTCTGGCCATGCTCGCTACGTCCGGCTTGACGACGGTGCTCGCGGACCACCCCGTCGTTGCCCTGGATCGACGCGGAATCGACAGGTCCACCGCAATCGACTGCATGACGCCGGAGATTCGGCGCGGCCTTCACGATCTGGGCCAGTTCGACGCGGACTCCACCGGCGACGCCGCCGACGCGGTCGCCGCTCTCGGTCACGATGCAACCATCGCCTGTACCGACTATCTCGATCCTCAAGAACTGAAGTTCGGCGCGGACTCCGCGGCCGAGGACATCGACGCTCTACGTACGCGGTGGGGCGTCGAGACCATCGCTCTGTGGTCGGCAGGGTCCGGCTCGGACATCGCGCTGAGCTACGCGGCAGCCCACCCCGACAACCTCGCGAGGTTGATCCTCGATTCTCCCGCTCCGGTGGCCACGGACGCTGCCACCGAGGCAGAGAGCCGCGTGCAGGGCGAGGAAGCGGCGTTGACCGCATTCGCTCAGCGATGTGTGGCGCTGGGGTGCTCGCTCGGACCTGATCCGAAGAAAGCGGTCACGGACTTGATGGAGCGCGCTCGGGCCGATGAATTCCAGCCGCTGTCCGCCGCTGCGGTGTCGAACGCGATTTCGGCGAGCCTGTGGACTGCCGGAACCAACCGTGAGCAAGAGACCCGCTCGCTCTCAGACGCTCTGTCCGCGCTCGGTACCGGCAATGCTTCGCCGATTCGAGAGCGCGCCGCCCGGGCAGAGAACGAGGTGGACGGTGACGGCCAGTTCATCGGACGATGCACCGACGGCATGCAGTGGCCGGGGATCGGGCGCGTCCGCGAACTGGCGGACACCTGGGGCACCAACTATCCGGTATTCGGTCGAGAAGCCGCGCTCGGTTTGCTCGCATGCGCCAGCTGGCCGTCGACCGCCAACTCTCCCCTGCCGAATCAGTTGAAGCCCGCCGTCCTCGTGCTGAGCGGTCAGGGCGACCCGGCCGTCGGGAACTCCGGACTCTCGACCGTCACCGGCGTCGTGACCAACGCGGGGTCGCGCTTCGCAACCCTGGACTGGCAGGGTGCGGGTCACCCCGCGGCACAATCCACCTGCGCGCAGCAGGCGATGAGGGCATACCTCACCGACGCCTCCCTGCCCAGCAACGGAAGCGTGTGCCCGGCCTGACTCGGGCGCTTGTCCACCACGACCGAAAAGGGGTGCATCCCCCGATCACACCCTGCTCCGGTGTACCGTGCCGAAGTGTTCCTTCGACAGCTCGAGCCGCGTACCGGGCGGACAACCCAACAAGTCGTCAACTTCGTTTTGTGGCCGATCGCCGTGATGACCGTGCTCAATCGTGTCATCGTCACAGCAGTCAACGGCGCCATCACCGATGACTTCCGACCGGTCTACAACGCCGCGCTGGCGTTCTGGAACGGGCGCGACGTCTACACCGCAGATTTCAACTCCGTAGACCCCCATTATCTGTACCCACCATCGGGTTCCTTGTTGATGGCACCCCTGGCGATCCTCGATCCCGAGCGCTCGCGGTGGCTGTTCATCGGTGTCAATGCCGTCGCCATTCTCGTGGCTCTCTACCTGCTGTTGCGCTTGTTCGACCTGACGATCAGTTCCATCGCGGCGCCGATTCTGGTGCTCGGTGCTTTCATGTCGGAGACGGTCACCAACACGTTGGTGTTCACCAACATCAACGGCCTCGTACTGCTCGGCGAAGTTGCCTTCCTCCTGCTGCTGATGCGCAAGAAGGATCTGTGGGCCGGCGCCGCGATCGGTCTCACCATCGCAGTGAAACCCACTCTCGCGCCACTGCTCCTGCTGCCGCTCGTTCGCGGTCAGTGGAAGGTGCTCGTCACCGCCCTGGGCATCCCGTTCATTCTCACGGTCGTGGCATGGCCGCTTGCGTCGGATCCGATGGACTTCGTCCGCCGCACCGTGCCGTACCTGCTCGAATCTCGTGACTACTTCAACAGTTCGATTGTCGGAAACGGCGCTTACTTCGGTCTGCCCGAATGGTTGATCCTGCTGTTGCGCGTCGTGTTGGCCGCCATGGTCGTCGTCTCTCTGTGGCTTCTGTACCGCTATTACCGCAACGACGAACTCTTCTTCCTCACCACCGCGACCGGTGTGATCATGACCGCGTCGTTCCTGCTGCCATCGCTCGGCCAGATGTACTACTCGATGATGCTGTTGCCGCTGTTGATGTCCGTGGTGCTCAAGAACTCGGTCATGCGGAACTGGCCGGCGTGGCTCGCCGTCTACGGCTTCATGACGTTCGACAGCTGGTGGTCGAACCGCTGGCCGACCTTCGGCCGGGCAGCCGAATACACCAAGAGCACCCTCGGCTGGAGCCTTCTGCTGATCGTGATCTTCTGTGTCCTCGGATACCGGTATCTGGTCGCGCGTCGCGAGGGCCGCTTGGATCGCGGAATCGATCCCGCCTACCTCCTCGATCCCCCGCTCGATACCGTCTCACCTGCCGACGAAGCCGAAACGGCGACAAAGCATTAGCGTGGAGGCATGAGTTCTTCACACGATGGCATCGACAGCACACCTGAGGTCACGTACACCGAGAGCGAGTGGCGCGAAAAGCTGACTCCGGAGGAGTTCGCCGTCCTGCGCCAAGCCGGCACCGAACGCCCCTTCGTCGGCGAGTACACCGACACCACCACGGAAGGCGTTTACTCCTGCCGAGCGTGCGGAGCCGAACTGTTCCGCAGCACCGAGAAGTTCGAATCGCACTGCGGGTGGCCGTCCTTCTTCGATCCGGCGGATTCGGATGCCGTGATCCTGAAGGAAGACAGCTCACTCGGGATGCGCCGTGTCGAGGTCATCTGCAAGAAGTGCCACAGCCACCTCGGTCACGTCTTCGAGGGCGAGGGATACCCGACGCCGACCGATCAGCGGTACTGCATCAACTCGATCTCGCTGGTTCTCAAGCCCGCTCAGTAGCCAGGTCGTGGGCTGCCCCGTGTCGCTCAGTAGCCAGGTCGTGGGCTGCCCCGTGTCGCTCAGTAGCCAGGTCGTGGGCTGCCCCGTGTCGCTCAGTAGCCAGGTCGTGGGCTACCCCGTGTCGCTCAGTAGCCAGGTCGTGGGCTACCCCGTGTCACTGGTAGCCCACGATTCGAGACTTCAACTCAGAAGTCCCAGTTCAGCGCAGTCGGGCTCAGACCAGCAGCGTTCAGGTCCTCGTTTCGAGCGACAAGACCGTCCTTGACTGACCCGATCCCACCACCGATCGCGCCGGACGTGATGTCCGTCAACGAGGCATCGCCGCCCGTGACTTCCTTCGTCACGATCGCAGCGGACGCTCCCGATACCGCATCGTCGAAAGCCCCCCGCGCGATCTGCTGCAATCTCGAACCGGTCGGGAGCGGGTTCGGGTCGGGGCCGACACGATCCGGCGTCGTCTTCAACCCTCCGTTCGCAAGTCCCTTGATGAAACCGTCGCGCCCCTCGGTCACGACCTTGCCACCGTCGATCGACTGGCGATGATCCATCGTCATCTGCCCGAGTTGAATGGCGAGGCCGGAGAAGACGGCAGCGGCAGCTTCCACTGCTGCAGCCTCGATCACTCGTATCAACAATTGCTGCAACAGCATTCGGACCGTGAGTGTTGTTGCCACCTCCGCCGCCACGATTCCGGCGGTACTCGCACCCAGTGTCGGGACAGCGGCCGCCACCATGGCGGCAATCTCGAGCGCCAGTGCGCCCAGCGCCGCGAGGATCGACAGTTTGGTGTACTCGATGTCCGTGCCGGTATCGGTGCATGACTGACCCAGTTCGGCCGCGGCAGAGGACAACCGCTCGAAGACCTCCGCAACTCCCCCGGCCTCCGACCAATACCGAGACAACGAGTCGCCGGCTCGACCGTCGATCGATGCCAGTACTGTTTGCAATCCGTAACCACCGGCAGCGGCCGAAGCCTCGATCCGATCAGCCGCGCCTGACCAGGCATCACCCAACCTCCACAGTGCCGTTTCGTCTCCTTGCGGCCAGTCACTGCCCACCGCAACCGACGCAACCGCCTGTAACCAGCCTGGAATCTCGAGTCCCATCAGAGCCCACCCGCCATGTCGTCGGCAAGCGAGGTGTCGATCGATTCGAAACGATCGGCGATCTCGATCAGCGTGGCAGTCAATTCGCGGAGCGCGCCCGCGACCAGTGTCATCCCGCCGACTGCTGACTCCGCACCGGGAACATACGCGTCCGAGAATGCGGTTCCGAACTGGTCAGCGCCCCAGCACCCCTCTTCGGCGCCGGCCACTGTTTCCAGAGCACTCCGTGCCTCGTCGAGATCGGCAGCGACCACCTCGAATGCTGGTGCAGCACTTCCCATCGCGGCCACGTCCACGTCCAGTTCAGACATTGCCGGAGCTCCTCAGAACGGTGCGGTCCCAGTGCTCGTCGCCGCCGACCGGCACCGACGCCGGACGAGGCGCGAGAATCTCACGCAATCCGAGCACACCGGGAACGAGGTCGGGCAAATCGATCCTGGCCGCTTCGGTGAACGGCCTCGACATCTCGGCAATCTGTCGGCGCATGTCCTCCGCCGCAGATGTGGCCGTGGCCAGGATCAGATTTCCCAACGCTACCGGCGAATGCTTGCCGTAAGCGCTCCCGGAGAGGGTGACTCCCACGGTCGCCCCCGAAGCGTCTACGACGACTTCCACACTGCCATCACTCGAGCGCGCGCTCGCCGTTGCTCGTGCGATCTTCTCCTGCATATCCGCCAGCGATCGCGTTCGCTCCAACAGATCAACCTGCATCGAATCGATCTGAGCCCGAAGAACTTCGACCTGTCCCCTCATCGAACCAACATCCGCCCCACTCACGATGGCCCCCACCTCCGATAGATCGTGACACCTGATTCAGGCGCTCACGAGGTTCGACGCGGGAGGTGGCCGATCGGTTCCGTCAGCGCGAACGAAGCACGGGCGGATCGAACGCCTTGACCGGCGGCAGAACACCTTCGAATTTCTCGATCTGCACCAGAACGTGCTGGCCGGTGCACCCGTGCGAAAGCGAAGACGTGCCGACGTCCGGCGTCAGAACGTTGGGATTTCCGTGAACACACAGCGAATCGGGATCGGCAGGATCGAGCGGGTCGTACCACGCCCCGGTCGACAACTGGACGACGTCGCTCCGCAAATCCGAATCGACGATCACACCAGCCAGGCACGCCCCGCGATCGTTGAATACGCGCACCACGTCCCCAGCCGACACGCCGCGCTGGGCCGCTGCATCGGGGTGCATACGAATCGGCTCGCGTCCCTGAATCTTCGATGCCTGGCTCGCAGCGCCGTGATCGAGTTGGCTGTGCAGCCGCGTCTTGGGCTGGTTGGCGATCAAGTGAAGCGGGAATTGCGTGGCCCGTGGTCCACCCAGCCACTCGTCGGGCTCGTACCAGCGCGGATGGCCGGCGCAGTCGTCGTAGCCGAAAGACTCGATGGTCTCGGAGAAGATCTCGATCTTCCCACTCGGAGTCGAGAGCGGATACTTCTCGGGGTCCTCGCGGAAGTCACCGAAGAGCACGAGGTTGTCTTCGGTTCGCATCCGGTAGTGCCCGTCCGACCAGAAATCCTCGAACGTCGGTGTGTTGCCGCCGTCTGCATCGACGAACGGCCGCCATTGACCGTAGAGATGCTCGATCCACTCCTGTGAGGATCGCCCCTCGGTGAACTGCTCCCCGAATCCGAGCGCAGAAGCCAGAGCGGCAAACGTGTCGTAGTCGTCTCGCGAGTTCGCGAAAGGTGGAACTACTTGCTGCATCGCGACCAGAAGTGGATCATTTCGTGTGCAGCTCAGGTCATTTCGTTCGAGCGACGTTGTCGACGGGACAACGATGTCGGCGTTGCGGGCCATCGGCGTCCAGTAGGGATCGTGAACGACGATCGTGTCCGGACGCGCAAATGCCCGTCGCAGCCTCGGGAGATCCTGGTGGTGATGAAACGGATTGCCACCGGCCCAGTAGACCAACCGAATATCCGGATAGGTCAGGCGCCTGCCGTCGTAGTCGAACTCCTCGCCGGGCGAGAGCAAGAGATCGGAGATCGCGGCCACCGGAATGAAATCGGGCACCGGATTCACACCTTGTGAGAAGGTCGGCAACGGATACGGCACCGGAGCCAGACCCGGCTCGTTCATCGAACCGTAGCCGTGGCCGAAACCGCCACCCGCAAGCCCGAATTGGCCGAGCATCGCGGCGAGTGTCACGCCCATCCACGGTGCCTGCTCACCGTGTTTGATGCGTTGCAACGACCACGTGACGGTCACCAGCGTCCGGCCGGACGCCATTCTCCGAGCCAGGTCGGTGATGAACTCCGCCGGCACCCCGGAGATCTTCTGCGCCCAGCGCGGATCCTTCGGTACACCGTCGGCACGTCCGAGCAGGTAATCCTCGAAGCGTTCGTAGCCGACGCAGAAGCGGTTCAGGAAATCGCGATCGTGCAGGTCCTCCGACGCCAGGACAAACGCCAGGGCAAGCATGATTGCCACGTCGGTTCCCGGAACGGGTGCGATCCACTCGCAGTCACCATCGACGTCGTCGCGCAACGGACTGAAGGAGACGATCTTTCCGCCGCGGGCACGAAATGCGTCGAGCGCCCCGCGCGTCGGATGATCGCTCGTACCACCGGCATTGACGCCGGTGTTCTTGATCGGTACTCCCCCGAACGAGACGAGAAGATCGGAGTGCTTGGCGATGACGTCCCACGACGTGGAGCGCGCGAACAACTTCCAGTGTGTTCCGACCACACGCGGCATGATGACGCCGGTGGCACCGAGCGAGTAGCTGTGGACCGACTTGGTGTATCCACCCAGCTGATTCAGAAATCGGTGAACTTGGCTCTGCGCGTGATGGAATCGACCGGCGCTGGCCCAGCCGTACGAGCCGCCGAAGATCGCGTTGTTCCCGTGCGTGTCGACCACGCGACGCAACTCGCGGGAGAGGAGTTCGGTCAGTTCGTCCCACGAGACCGAGACGAACTCGTCCGCTCCCCGTCGGTCGCTGGGACCAGGCCCGTTCTCGAGCCAACCGCGGCGCACCACCGGGCCCGAAACGCGAGCCCGACTGCGCACCGAACCGGCGAGGTTCCCGAGCATCGGCGAGGGATTCGAATCACCCTCGTACGGATGCACGGCGGTCACCTCGCCGGCGACCGATTCGGCGGTGAACATTCCCCAATGGGACATGTGTTGACGACGCCGGTTCGGTGCAGTTGTCACAGAAACTACTTTCGAAGTAGATCAGGGTAGGGAAAGGACCAGCTTCTCGATGTCCACGCGCGGCCCGGTGAAGAACGGCACCTCTTCGCGAACGTGCAAGCGAGCTTCGGTGGCACGCAGATCGCGCATCAGATCGACGATACGGATGAGCTCAGGCGCTTCGAACGCGAGAATCCACTCGTAGTCCCCCAGAGCGAAGGCCGGGACCGTGTTGGCGCGAACGTCCTTGTACGAGCGAGCAGCCATACCGTGATCGGCGAGCATCTTGCGACGCTCCTCGTCGGGGAGCAGGTACCACTCGTACGAGCGGACGAACGGGTAAACGCAGATGTAGTCGCCCGGATCCTCACCCGCGATGAACGAGGGCACGTGGCTCTTGTTGAACTCCGCGGGGCGGTGCACCGCCGAGTTGCTCCAGATGGGAGCACTGGCCTGTCCGAGGACGGTGGTGCGGCGGAAATCCGCGTACGCGGCCTGAAGTTCCTCGATGCTGGCCGCGTGGGTCCAGATCATGAAGTCCGCGTCGGCGCGCAAGCCGGCGACGTCGTAGATGCCGCGAACCACGACGCCCTTGTCTTCGAGACCCTCGAAGAACAAGCGGGCGTCCTTGACCGCAGCTTCCCGATCATCGCCCAGCACACCGGGTTCCACCTGGAACACGGAGAACATGAGGTAACGGATTTCAGAGTTCAGTTTGTCGAAATCAAGGCGTGCCATGGGTCTATCGTGCCACTCGCTCGAATATCCGTGTAGCCGCCGTCGTGCCGACTGCGACACACGCCGGAACCCCGACGCCGTGCAGCCACGACCCGGCCACTTCGAGGCCGTCGAACTGCGTCATCCCGGACTCGATTTCAGCCACGATTTCCGTGTGACCTGGGGAGTACTGGGGAAGACCGCCGTGCCACCGCTGTACGAAGCTCGCTCCTGGCTCCTCGGTGATTCCGGTCACGGTCTCGAGATCGGCGCGCGCAAGTTCGATCAGTTCACCATCCGGCCGGTCAACGATCTCCGATGCGCCGAATCGACCGAACGACACCCGAACGAGATGCTCGCCGCGATCAGCGAGGTGCGTCCACTTTCGGCTCGACAGCGTGAACGCCTTGGCGGTCAGGTCGGCGTCGGTGGCAACCAGGATCCCCGAATTCTGCGGAAGGTCGACCTGACCGGGCAAGCGGAGCGCCACCACCGCGGACGACGCCAGTTCGATCCGCGACGCGATACGCGCAATATCCGCATCGACGCCGGCCAACAGCACCGCTGCGCGCGGCGCCGGAACAGCCAGAATCACCGCGTCGACGCTGCCGAGCGGATCGACGTTCCAACCTTTCCCGTCCCTGCGTAACCCGGAAGCCTCGCCGCGGACGAACGTCGCGTCGGCGGCCTGCCGCAGCGCATCGAGCAAGATGCCGTAACCGTCCCTGAGCGCTCCGAACACTGGTCCGGGTGTAGGTGTCGGCACTGCGGCTGCAACTGCATCCGTGAGGCTCTGAGCGCCCGCATCGAGCGCCGCAGCGAGTGTCGGCAAAGCTGCACGCACTCCGATGGTCTCCGCCAGGCCCGAGTACACCCCGCCGAGAAGCGGATCCACCGATCGGCTGACCACCTGATCACCGAATCGCCCTGAAACCAGTTCGGCAACACTGCAATCGGAACCGCGGGTCCACTCGAACGGAACGCCTGGTTCGGCAGCTATGCGCGACAGCGTCTGCTCGTCGACTAGATCTCTCACCGACTCGGACGATGCCGGGATTCCCATCAGGGTTCCGGCAGGAAGTCGATTCAGTGAGCCCTGGGACCAGATCAACGGGCTCAACCCCGCGGGGTAAACGATCTGATCGGTCAGTCCCAGCTCGGCGAGAAGCGCAGGGACTTCGGGCCGACGGGCGATGAACGCCTCGGCGCCGATGTCGATCGGGCCACCACCCAGATCAATCGTTCGCAGCTTCCCGCCCAGTCGCGGAGAGTCGTCGACGACCGTGATGTCGGCAACGGAGCCCAGACTGCGCCGAAGCCGGTACGCGGCAACCAGACCGGAGATTCCGCCTCCGATCACCGCGACCGACGGCCGAGTGGTTGTCACAGCGAGTGCACCAGCTCCACCGCCGAGGTGATCGCCGTGGGATCGGTGTCGGGAAGAACTCCATGGCCGAGGTTGAAGATGTGGCCGATGGCACCGGCTTCGATCGCGCGGTCACCTTCAGCGGCGATCCGGCGCACCTCACGATCGATCACCTCGGGGCCCGCGAACAGTACAGCGGGATCGAGATTGCCTTGCAGCGCCTTGCCCGGACCGACACGACCGGCCGCGACGTCGAGCGGAATCCGCCAGTCGACACCCACGACGTCGGCACCTGCCTCCCCCATCGCGCCGAGAAGTTCACCGGTTCCGACACCGAAGTGGATACGCGGAACGCCGGCAGCGGCAACCTCGGCAAACACCCGTTCGGAATGCGGGAGAACAAATTCCCGGTAATCGGCCAGCGAGAGCGCGCCGGCCCACGAGTCGAACAGCTGAACCGCGTCGACACCCGCCTTGAGCTGCGTCTGCAGGAAGCAGATCGTGGTGTCTGCCAGGCTTCCGAGCAACGCGTGCCAGGTCTTCGGATCGGAGTGCATGAGCGCCTTGGTCTTCTCGTGGTTCCGGCTCGGACCACCCTCGACCAGATACGACGCCAAGGTGAACGGTGCTCCGGCAAAGCCGATCAGCGGAGTCGAGCCCAACTCGGTGGTGAGAAGTCGAACGGCCTGCGCGATCGCCCCGACCTCTTCGGGAACCAATCGAGGGAGGGCTGCGACGTCGGCGATGGAGCGAATCGGATTGGCAACCACCGGTCCGACGCCGGCAACGATGTCGAGATCGATTCCCGCAGCCTTGAGCGGAACAACGATGTCCGAGAACAGGATTGCCGCGTCCACATCGTGACGGCGCACCGGCTGCATCGTGATCTCACAGACCAGCGCCGGATCGAAACACGACTCCAACATGCCGATCCCCGCGCGGATCTCGCGATACTCCGGCAACGAACGTCCGGCCTGGCGCATGAACCACACCGGCCGTCGACTCGGAGTGCGTCCGGTCGCCGCGGCGAGCAACGGTGCGTCGGGCAAAACTCGCCGAGCGCTGTATTCCGCCGACCCGGTCATGCCTGAATTCATGTTGTCCAACCCGCTCATCAGTCCTCGCGCTCTCCGCCAACGTGTGTCTTCGATCGACTCAATGCTGCCATGTCCCACACTCGGGATCGGACACCCGAGCGGTTCGTGAGCGGCCACACACCCGAACCACACTCGGTCGGCGCGCCTCCACCTACCCGCCCTTATCCCCGACTAACGTCCTGACCTGTGACGACATCCGGATCGACAGCCGACCCGGCCGAGTTCCGTGCCGCCGTGGAGGCGATGACCGCTGCGCGGGTTCGGCCCGAGATAGAGGTCGGTCCCATCCGTCCGCCGCAGCGTCTCGCTCCGTACAGCCACGCAGTGGGAGCCGAGGTTCTGCACCCGGACTCCGACGTCGTGGCCGAGCAGTCCGAAGGCGACGCTTTCGGCCGCCTGATCCTGTTGTTCGATCCGGACGGCGACGAGGCGTGGAACGGCACCATGCGGTTGGTGGCCTACATACAGGCAGATCTTGACGAAGCCGTCGCCGCGGATCCACTACTTCCCGAAGTAGCCTGGAGTTGGCTGGTGGACGCACTCGAAGCCGGACCGGAACCTTTTGTGGCCCTGGGCGGTACGGTCACAGCCACAACTTCCGTGCGATACGGCGACATCGCGGGCCCGCCGCGAGCCCACCAACTCGAGTTACGAGCATCCTGGACTGCAACGTCATCGGAATTGGCTCACCACGTCGAGGCTTTCTGTGAAGTTCTCGCGTACGCGGCAGGACTTCCGCCTGCCGGGATAACCACGCTGTCGCGGCAGGGCGACTAACTCCACTACTCGTTTACGCATTCCCCCGGAAAAATACTAGAACCTGTTCTAAAATGAGTCATGCAACGTCTCAGCGGACTCGACGCGACCTTCCTCTACTTGGAAACACCGACCCAGCTATTGCACGTTTGTGGACTCGTACTGCTCGACCCCTCGACCATTCCGGGCGGTTACGACTACCGGAAGCTGCTTCGCGAGTTGGACTCGCGGATGGCCACGATGCCGACCTTCCGGCGCAAACTCAAAGATTCCCGCCTCAATCTCGACTACCCCGTGTGGGTCGACGATCACGATTTCGACATCGAGCGGCACTGCCACCGGACCGCGGTACCTGCTCCGGGCACACACGCGGAACTGGCAGAACTCGCCGGACACATCGCGAGCCAACCGCTGGATCGTTCCCGCCCACTGTGGGAGATGTGGGTCATCGAGGGACTTGCCGACGGACAGATCGCCGTCATGTCGAAGATTCATCACAGCGCTGCCGACGGCGTCACCGGCGCGAACATCCTCGCTCAGCTGTGCAGTCTCGAACCGGATTCACCGGCGCTCGTGGATCCCACCGCACAGGGTGCGGGCGACGCGGGAACGCTGGACATCGCCATCGGCGGACTCATGGCCGTCATCGCCCGACCCGCAAGAATTGCCCGTCTGGTCCCCGGCGGAATCGCGATGCTCCCCAAGTGGGTGACGCGTGCACGAAAGGGTGAAGCGATGCCTGCTCCGTTCACCGCGCCGCGGACCTCGTTCAACGGCGCTATCACCGGTCACCGCAACGTCGCCTTCAGCCAGCTCGATCTCGCGAAGGTCAAAGCCGTCAAAGACCGTCACGGCGTAAAGGTCAACGATGTGGTTCTCGCGCTGTGCGCGGGTGCTTTGCGGACCTACCTCGAGGACCGCGACGAACTGCCGGAGGACTCCCTCGTCGCGATGGTCCCCGTATCGGTCCACGGTAAATCCGATCGGCCGGGCACAAACCAGATCTCGGGCATGTTCACGCAGCTGGGCACCCAGATCGGCGATCCGGTCGAGCGTCTGCACGCGATCAGCGATTACAACGCCACCTCGAAGAACCACAACGAGGCTCTGGGTGCGAACATCCTCCAGGACTGGTCCCAGTTCGCATCACCAGCGGTGTTCGGCGCCGCCATGCGGGTGTACTCGTCGCTCAAACTCGCCGAGCGTCACCCCGTCGTGTCCAACCTGGTCGTCTCGAACGTGCCCGGGCCGCCGGTCCCGCTCTACTTCCTCGGCGCCCAGATCAAGGGAATGTTCCCGCTCGGCCCGATCTTTCACGGGGCAGGACTCAACGTGACGGTGATGTCACTCGACGGAAAACTCGACGTCGGCATCGTCAGTTGCTCCGATCTGGCACCCGAATTGGACCAGCTCGCGCAAGGTTTCGGAGCCGCACTCGACGAACTGTTCGACGCTGAGGTGACAACCCCGGCCCCGACTGCGACGTAGAGTCAGTGACCATGTCCGAAGTCACCGATGATGCAACCGAGCCCACCTCCGACGTAGTTCCACTGCTCGTTCCGCGTGACGGAGTTCCGGACGTCATCACCACTGCCGCCGGTGTCGCCGACGCCGCGGCCGCGCTGGCCTCCGGCCACGGCCCGCTCGCCGTGGACGCCGAGCGGGCATCCGGATTCCGTTATTCGGCACGGGCGTACCTGATCCAGCTCCGACGCGAAGGAGCGGGATCGTTCCTGCTCGACCCGATTCCGACAGCGCAGGACCTGCAGCCGTTGGCCGAGGCGATCAACCCGTTGCAATGGGTGCTGCACTCGGCCGATCAGGATCTCCCCGGCCTCGCCGAACTGGGCCTGACACCGGCCGAGCTGTTCGACACCGAACTGGCCGGTCGACTGGCCGGGTTCGAACGAGTCGGACTCGCCGCGATAGTGGAACGAACCCTGCGGGTGGAACTTCGCAAGGGTCACGGGGCCGCGGACTGGTCGACACGTCCGCTGCCGGACGCCTGGTTGAACTACGCCGCCCTCGACGTCGAAGTGCTTCTCGAACTGCGCGACGCCATGGAAGCCGAACTCGAATCCCAGGGCAAGCTCGAGTGGGCGAAGGAGGAGTTCGAGTACATCCGTCTGGCCGGCCCGCCCAAGCCCAAGCCCGACCGTTGGCGTCGTACATCGCACATCACCTCGCTCAAGACCACTCGGCAGTTGGCGGCAGTACGGGCGCTGTGGCAGGCGCGTGAGGATCTCGCGCGCAAGCGCGACGTGTCGCCGAGCCGGGTTCTCCCTGACTCCGCCATCATCGACGCCGCTCTCAAAGATCCTCAGTCGCTGGATGCGCTCCGTTCGCTTCCCGTGTTCGGCGGACCACGTCAACGCCGGTATTCGCGTGTGTGGATGGACGCGCTGGAAGCTGCGCGCAGGCTCCCGGACAGCGAGCTTCCGCCGAAGACCCCGCCGATCGTCGGACCCCCTGCCGCCGGTCGGTGGGCTCGCCAGGACCCGGCGGCGGCCGATCGACTGACGGCGGCTCGGGCAGCACTGTCGGACCTGAGCAAGGAAGTGTCGGTGCCCGTGGAGAATCTGCTCCAACCCGACCTGGTCAGGCGCCTGTGCTGGGACTGGAAGTTGGAACCCGACTCCGACATCGCCGAGGTCGAGACCGCAATCGAGACCAAGCTCACTTCCGGTGGCGCACGTGGCTGGCAACGCACTTTGACGGTTCCCGTCCTCGCCGAGGCACTGAACTCCGTGGTCCCGGCCGAGCCCGAAGTAGAAGAGCCTGAATCCTGACCTGACCCCGGTGTGAGGTTGGAGCAATTCGGCACGTTAAGTTACCGGTCAGTAATGGGCAGTAGTACGCTCGATACGAGGCCGGACGCCTGGCCGTGATCGCCGAACCAACGTCTCACCGCACTTCGGAGTGGTGGGCAGCTCCATCAGGAGGAATTCGCGTGGCTCCATCCACAAACAACCAACGCAACGTCGTCTTCGTCGACGGCATTCGCACCCCGTTCGGCAAGGCCGGCCCGAAAGGCATGTACGCCGACACGCGCGCAGACGATCTCGTCGTCAAGGCGATTCGTGAGCTGCTTCGCCGTAACCCGCAGCTCGATCCCGCACGGATCGACGAAGTGGCTGTCGCAGCCACCACGCAGACCGGTGACCAGGGCCTGACCATCGGCCGCACCGCTGCGATCCTCGCCGGTCTCCCCGAAACCGTTCCCGGATTCGCCATCGACCGCATGTGCGCCGGCGCGATGACCGCCGTCACCACCACCGCGTCGGGCATCGGCTTCGGCCAGTACGACGTCGTGATCGCCGGTGGCGTCGAGCACATGGGCCACCACCCGATGGGTGAGGGCGCAGACCCCAACCCGCGCTTCCTCGCCGACCGCCTGGTCGACCCGAGCGCCCTCGTGATGGGTAACACCGCCGAGAACCTGCACGACCGGTTCCCGACCATCACCAAGGACCGCACGGACGCCTACGCCGTCAACAGCCAGAACAAGTACGACGCTGCCAAGAAGGCCGGCTTCATCGCCGACACTTTGGTCCCCGTCGCCACCCGCAGTTCCGCGGGCTGGGGTCTGGCCACCGAAGACGAGCCGCCGCGCCCCGGAACCACCGTCGAAGATCTCGCGAAGCTCAAGACGCCGTTCCGCCCGGCCGGACGCATCACCGCCGGTAACGCCGCCGGACTCAACGACGGTGCCACCGCAGCACTGCTCGCCGGTGAGGACACCGCAGCCGAGCTCGGCCTGCCGGTCGGCATGCGCATGGTGGGCTTCGCCTACCAGGGCGTCGACCCCGCCGTCATGGGTATCGGCCCGGTTCCCGCCACCGAGAAGCTCCTGGCACGCACCGGCCTGAAGATCGAGGACATCGGACTCTTCGAGATCAACGAGGCGTTCGCCGTTCAGGTCCTCGCGTTCCTCGAGCACTACGGAATCGCCGACGACGACCCGCGCGTCAACCAGTGGGGCGGCGCCATCGCGTGTGGCCACCCCCTCGCTTCCTCGGGCGTTCGCCTGATGACGCAGCTCTCCCGCCAGTTCGCGACGCGTCCCGACGTGCGCTACGGCTTGACCACCATGTGCATCGGACTCGGCATGGGCGGCACCGTCATCTGGGAGAACCCGAACCACGCTGACTACCAGGCAGGGGTTAACTAAATGTCTGATATTGCAACAGCATTCGCCGACGAGGTCGTGACGAACGCCTACACGAAGATCATCTCGGCCCCCGGCATCGAGGGCCCGTTTGCACTGATCACCCTCGACAACGGCTTCGACCACACCAAGCCGTCGTCCTTCGGTCCCGGCGGACTCGCAGCATTCGACGCCGCCCTCGACGAAGCCTTCGCAGCCAACCCGGTTGCCATCGCCGTCACCGGCAAGCCGTTCATCTTCGCCGCCGGCGCGGACCTCAAGGGTGTTCCCGCGATCACCTCTCGCGAGCAGGGACTCGAGCTGGGCCGCTTGGGTCACAAGGTGTTCCGACGCCTGCGTGAGTCGTCCGTTCCCACGTTCGCCTTCATCAACGGTGTCGCTCTGGGCGGCGGCCTCGAGGTCGGCCTGCACAGCCACTACCGCACGGTTGCCGCCAATGCGGGCGCACTGGGTCTTCCGGAAGCATTCCTCGGTCTGGTCCCCGGTTGGGGCGGAACGCAGTTGCTCCCCAACCTCGTCGGCCCGTCGAACGCCGTCACCGTGGTGATCGAGAACTCGCTGAACCAGAACAAGGTGCTCTCCCCCAAGAAGGCACTCGAACTCGGCGTCGTCGACGTCGTTCTCGATTCTGCCGACTTCATCGAGCAGTCCCTCGCCTGGGCGTCGCAGGTCCTCGCCGGCGCAGTGACCCCCGCTCGCCCCGAGATCGACCGTGGCCAGGGCTGGGACGACGCGATCGCTCGTGCGAAGGCGATCGTCGACGGCAAGACCAAGGGCAACGCTCCCGGCGCCGTCAAGGCCGTCGAGCTGCTCGAACTGGCTCGCAGTACCGACATCACGGATGCGGCTTCACTCGACAAGGGCTTTGCGGCCGAGGACGAGGCTCTTGCCGATCTCCTCCTGACCGACGAGCTCCGTGCAGGTCTGTACGCCTTCGATCTGGTGAACAAGCGCGCCAAGCGCCCCGCCGGAGCACCCGACCGCTCGCTCGCCCGCAAGGTCAGCGGCGTCGGCATCGTCGGTGCCGGTCTCATGGCCAGCCAGCTCGCGCTGCTCTTCGTCCGCCAGCTCAAGGTGCCGGTCATCCTGACCGACATCGACCAGGAGCGCATCGACAAGGGTGTCGGTTACGTCCACACCGAAATCGAGAAGCTCCAGGGCAAGGGACGCCTGTCCCCCGACGCTGCGAACCGCCTCAAGGCGCTCGTCTCCGGTTCCCTCGACAAGGCCGCGTTCGCCAAGACCGACTTCGTCATCGAAGCCGTCTTCGAGAACATGGACGTCAAGAAGAAGGTCTTCGCGGAACTCGAGCAGTTCATCGCTCCCGAAACCATCCTCGCCACCAACACGTCTTCACTCTCCATCACGGAGATGGCGTCCGGCCTCGAGCATCCCGAGCGTGTGGTCGGCTTCCACTTCTTCAACCCGGTTGCCGTTCTTCCCCTCCTCGAGATCATCAAGGGCAGCAAGACCGACGATGCCACTCTCGCAACGGCTTTCGCCACCGCGAAGTCACTGAAGAAGTCTGCTGTCCTGTGCGGCGACAAGGCCGGCTTCGTCTTCAACCGTCTCGTCACCCGCACCTTGGGTGAGGTCATGTCCGCCGTCGACGAAGGCACCCCCTTCGACGTCGCGGACAACGCCATCGCCGAACTCGGCATGCCCATGTCGCCGTTCACCTTGCTGGCCCTCGTCGGACCCGCAGTGGCTCTGCACACCGGTGAGACCCTGCAGGAGTCCTACCCGGACCGGTTCAAGAGCTCACCTGGACTCGAAGCACTCGTCGAGGCTCGCAAGCCCGGCGTGTGGACCTGGGGCGAGAACGGTCAGGCCGTCGATCCCGAGGTCGCCGCACTGTGGCCGCAGGGTGACAAGGTGTCCACTTCGGAAGAGGTCCTCGAGCGCACACGTCGTGCGTTTGCCGAAGAAATTCAGATCATGCTCGACGAGGGCGTCGTAGCGGCAGCCGAGGACATCGACCTCTGCCTGCTGCTCGGCGGCGGGTTCGGATTCTGGAACGGCGGCATCACGCCGTACCTGGACCGGACCGGTACCTCCGAGGCTGTCAACGGCAAGCGCTTCCTCGCGCCTGGTGTTGCCAGCGTCTGAGTCAGTCGATCGACCCGTCACGGACGGCGTGCCTTCGGGTACGCCGTCCGTAGCGTTTGCGCAGGTTCAGAATAGGGTTCCCACATCGTCTTTCACGATGTTCTCGAGCGCACGCTCCGCGACGGCGGCGATAGTCATCGACGGATTGCACGCAGCGGAGTTCCCCGGCAACAGAGCTCCGTCGAGCACGTACAACCCCCGCTGGCCCAGAACCCGACCATCAAGATCGCACACCGAGTTCATGCAGGCACCGCCGAGGGGATGCCAGGTGGACGGCAGTAACGCGTTGGTGTCGGTGAGCAGTCCTCCTGCCGCGATCTGCTGGGCCGCAGGTCCGATGTGGCCTTGCTGGATCGCAGAGTCGCCATCCCTCGGCCAACGGAGCACCGCCTCGCCTCGCGCTGAGTCGTACACGAACCGACCTCGGTCGCTGCTGACCCCGAATCCGACCATCACCGTGCTGTGAGCGTCGAACGCCACCGGCGGGAACGACGCCTGAATGACGGTGAACGCGTTATGCGGGTCGTCCCAGTTCCGGCTGCCGTAGACGACCGGCCCGCCCTGCGTCGCACCGAAATTCTCCGCGAGATCCGACCAGATGTAGATCCGGTCGGCATTGGTCCCCCACCCCGCGCCGAGTTCGTCGGGCAGATCCGTGATCCGCCCCGTTGCCGCGGCGCGGACCAGGAGTTTGGTGGTGTTCATGCTGCCGGCAGCCATCACGAGCGCATCCGTCGTCAAAATCTTGTTCTCGAGAATCTTGCCGGAAATGTCGGTCCGGTCCACGTACACACGCCACCGTCCGTCGGCCGCCCGCTCGACATCGGTGACCTGGTGCAGAGTCTCCACATTCACCAATCCGGTCGCTTCCGCTGCCGCAATGTAGGTGACATCCACCGAATGCTTGCCCCCGTTGTTGACACCGAGCGCGCCGTCACCGTTGGTGTACGACGGCTTCATCTCACCCCTCAGTTCGGCCAACGCGTAGTTCCAGTCGATCGGCATCGGAATTTTCGACACGGGTAGACCGGAACGCGTTGCGTTACGCGCGAATACACGTGCCGCCTCGTAGTTCGGGCTGGAAATCAGTTCGTCGGGTGCAGTTTCCACTTGCAACATCCGCGCCACCCGCGGGTAATGGACGCGGTCCATTCGTGCGTAATCGAGCTCCTCCGGAAAGTGCGTGTTGAAGACCGCTTCTTCCGGTTGCAGCGTCATCCCTTGGTACACAAGCGATCCGCCGCCCACCCCGGCTGCGCAGATCGCGGTCATGTTCTCACCGGTCACCGTCTCCAACAAACCCGCGTATGGCTCGAAGATCGCCGGCCTGCCGAACAGAGTCGGGTTGGACTGATACCAGAGGATACGCTTGTCCGGACTGGCGGGATGCGGAAAAGTTTCGGCATTCGGCCCGGTCTGCCACCGAATCCCTCTCTCCAGCAGGGTGACCGGAACCCCGGCCTCGGCCAAGCGAAGTGCCGTCACCCCTCCGCCGAACCCCGAACCGATAACCACGACACGGTGCACTTCACGTGTCAGCGGAATCCCTGTTGCAGCCTTGGCAGTGCGTGGCGCCATCATCGCGACTCCCACGGCGGCCGTACCGGCCAAGAACGATCTACGTTTTACTCCGGACATGACTGGTGCTCCCTCGAAGAATGTCGCCAGAGAATTCCGGGCACGCCAAAACTAGACACTCTGACGCTCGAGTGTCAAGGTTTTGGCGGAGCAGGCGAGGAACTACGAGGTCGACCGGATTGCGGGCCCGAGCCACCTCGAGAGAAAGGCCCGCAAGGAGTCATCGGAATGGACGAGGTCACTGTCGAATGCAACAACCGAAAGCCCCAGTCGCACGGCAATTTCCACTATCTCATCCAACTCCGCCTCCGTGGCGAGGCCACGTTCGACCATAGGGGCGAGCATCTGACCAGCGAAAGGTATTGCTCGACTCATCATTTCGAGATCGAAGACAGGGTTTCCCCGCTCGGCGAGGAGCAGAGTCGCGAGCACCGGATGAGCACGCACGGCAGTTCGCGCGGCAACGATGAATTCGACGACGTAGTCGCACGCCGTGTCGACCGACTCCACCTGTGCCGTGATCTCCCCGAGAACCTCGACAGCGAGACCGCCCATCGCCTGGGAGACGACCTCTTCACGTGTACCGAAAATCGAGTACACCGTCTGGCGCGAGACACCGGCCGCGGTGGCAACTGCGGCAATGTTCACAGCCTCGAATCCGCCACCTTCGATCAGTCCGAGGGCGGCGCCGAGAATCTTCTGCTGAGATCGCACGAGGAAAGTATCGCCCACCGAAACGGCGCCCTGAGAAACGCGGTCCAGATCCGACCCCCACCTGCATAAACGGCACAATCGGTTTCGTTTGGCTGCCGAAATTCAGTAGGTTAGGCTGCCCTTCATGAAAACTTCTCTTCGGGGCTTCACTGCCCTCGGTGCGGCTGCAATCGCGGTCACCGCACTTGTCTCGTGCTCCTCGGATTCAGGCACATCCACGACATCCCAAGGTACGGACGGATTCCCCGTCAGCATCGAGAACACCTTCGGCACCACGACCATCGACTCGAAGCCCGAGCGCCTCGTCACCCTCGGATGGAACGCGCAGGACATCCTGTACGCACTCGATCTGACTCCGGTCGGACAGCCCAAGTACACCTACGGTGCGGACGACAACGGCGTCATGCCCTGGGCCCAGGACTACTTCGACGCGGACAAGACAACGCTCTTCGACATGCCGGCCAGCGGAGAACCGCCGATCGAGTCCATCGCGTCGTTGACCCCCGACGTCATCCTGGCGCCGTACGAGGGCTTCGAGGAATCCGTCTACAACCAACTGAGCAAGATCGCACCGACGGCCGCTTATCCCGGCGCAGCGTGGCAGACGTCCTGGCAGGACCAGACCCGCATCGTCGGCAAGAGCGAAGAGGCCGAGAAGCTCGTCGACGGCCTCGACGCGACTCTCGCCGATACCGCCGCAGCCCACCCGGAGTTCGCCGGAAAGACATTGGCAGTGGTCAACTTCGACACCGATTCGAGCAACATCAACGTCTATCTGCCCACCGACCCGCGGGTCCAGGTGCTGACGGAACTCGGATTCGTCAACGCGCCGGGCGTCGAGAAGCTCGCCGCGGACAATGCAGGTGGATCGTTCTTCAAGACGATCTCCTACGAGAATATCGCCGACATCGACGCCGATGTGATCGTCGGCTTCACCGACGGCTCCGGTGATCCGTCCGGCATACCCGCAGTCGGTGGACTCGACGCGGTCAAACGCGGATCCACCGCATTCCTCAGCGACACCCGCGTCATCGGCGGACTGAGCAACGTCAACGTCCTGAGCACGCCTTGGGTCCTCGGCCAGATCACACCGACGTTGAGTGAAGCCGCAAAGCGCGCGGCCGCCTAGAAACGGGATTTTCACGACACCCTCTCCGGCGTGATCCGTATCGAACGGCTCGCCGGAGAGGGATATGCCGTTGGCACCAAATGGCGCGAGACTCGGAAGATGATGGGCAAGGAAGCAACCGTGGACATGTGGGTGACCGAAGTCGACGCTCCCGCCCGCACGGTCGTCAAAGCCAACTCCCACGGCATGAACTACACGAGCGGGTTCACTCTGAAGCCTGACGCCACGGCCACGATCCTCGAGATGTACTTCTCCGGGGAATCCGAATCCACTTCACGTATCTCGAAGATCTTCACAGCGGTTTTCGGTCGATTGGGCGCGCGAGTGACCCGGAAATTCATGCCAAAGGATCTCGAGGACATCGCAGCCAAAGCCGAGAGTCGCGCGGGTAAGTAAACCGCCCTCACCTGCATCGACATTATTGTTTGCATAGTCACTGCAATCAATACCTTGTCTCTGCGTCCGGTTGTTTCGACCTGGGAATGGACTCAGCTGGATAACGGCGCGTGAGTCCCCGCCAAATCTCGTCCGGTGGGCGTAGCGTGCAGAGTGCTCGCGGATGGATCGACGCATCGGGGTGTCGACCGTAGGGCCTTTGAGGGGGCAGGAATGGCATTCAGCGGAACCGCCTCCGGCGGTGGATCCGGCGCTACTCGCGCCGACGTCGGACATGCAGTGCTCTTCGCCGGCGCCGCCGCGCTCGGCGGTTTTCTGTTCGGATACGACACCGCTGTCATCAACGGGGCAGTCGGTGCGATCCGAGACAAGTACGACATCGGCGCCTCGGGCACCGGGCTCACGGTCTCACTGACTCTGCTCGGCGCAGCACTCGGCGCCTGGATCGCAGGCACACTCGCAGATCGCCTCGGCCGCATCCGCGTCATGCAAATAGCCGCGGTGTTGTTCATAATCGGCGCCGTCGGTTCCGCAGTTCCGTTCAGCGTCTACGACCTCACGTTCTGGCGCGTGGTCGGCGGCCTGGCCGTCGGTTTCGCATCGGTCATCGCTCCGGCGTACATCGCGGAGATCTCTCCCGCTGCGATTCGCGGCCGTCTCGGTTCGATGTACCAATTGGCGATCGTTCTCGGAATCGCCGTGTCGCAGTTGGTCAACTACGCACTCCAGGCCGCGGCCGGTGGCGATCGCAATCAGATCGCGGGCCTCGAGGCCTGGCAGTGGATGTTGATGCTCGAAGCCGTTCCCGCAGTTCTGTATCTGATCATGACGACCACGATTCCCGAGTCGCCGCGATTCCTCGTAGCGCAGGGCAAGGACGATCGCGCTCGCAAGATCATCTCCGACCTGGAAGGCGGCGATCACGACGCCGTCACCGAGCGGATGAACGAGATCCGCGACTCGCTCAGCGAGAAGCAAGCCAAAACAACGGTCCGTCAACTCTTCTCGAAGCGGCTCGGCGTCTCCCACCTGGTGTGGGTCGGCATCGCACTCGCCGCACTGCAGCAGCTGGTCGGTATCAATGTGATCTTCTACTATTCCAGCACCCTGTGGCAGGCAGTGGGATTCGGTGCCGACCGCTCCCTTCTGATCAGCGTCGTGAGCGCCTTGGTCAACATCGTCGGTACGTTTGTCGCCATCGCCGTCATCGACCGAGTCGGTCGAAAGCCGCTGTTGTTGGTCGGTTCCGCCGGTATGGCCATCTCACTGGGCACCGCGGCGTTCTGTTTCCATTCGGCAACGGTGACCAAGAACGAGATCGGCGAATCTGTGGCCACGCTGACCGGAGCCAACGCGACTATCGCACTTATCGGTGCGAACGCATTCGTATTCTTCTTCGCTCTGTCCTGGGGCCCGGTGGTCTGGGTGTTGATCTCCGAGATGTTCCCCAACCGCGTGCGTGCTGCAGCAGTCGGAATTGCGACCGCCACCAACTGGGTCGCGAACTTCCTGGTCTCCTGGACGTTCCCGGCACTTGCCGATTGGAATCTGTCGTACACCTATGCCGGCTACGCCGTCATGGCAGCGCTGTCACTGTTCGTCGTCCTGCGATTCGTGAAGGAAACGCGAGGCAGCACACTCGAATCCGTCCAGTAGCGAGATCTCACGGTTTCACACCGAAAAGCGGTGGCCCTCGGATTGATCCGAGGGCCACCGCTTTTCGAGATTATCGTGAGACGAGTCGTCAGCCTTGCGCGACTTCGCCCTGAGCCGAAGCCGAGGACGCGTCTTCCTGGACGTGGACGCCGACGCTGCCCATCCCCGCCACCCAGCCGGTGATCTTGCGGGAGAGGTCCTGAGCCGTGAGTCCGAGTTCCTTGTGAATGGCTTCGCGGCTGGCGTGATCGAGGAACTGCTGGGGAACGCCCATGTCGCGGCACGACGTGTGCACTCCGGCGGCACGCATCGCGGCCGAGACCGTCGAACCGATGCCGCCGTGCAGACCGCCGTCTTCGATGGTGACCACGAGGGCGTACTTGTCCGCCATCTTCACCAGCGAATCCGCGACCGGCAGAACCCATCGCGGATCAACGACGGCAACCGAGATGCCCTGCTTGTCGAGCCGCTCGGCAATCTCGAGCGCCAAGGATGCAAACGGGCCCACCGCGACGAGGAGCACGTCGCCTCGCTCACTCTCGCTGGCCTTGAGGACGTCGACCATTCCGTCGAGTCGCTTCACTGCCGGAATCGCTTCGGGTACAGCACCCTTCGGGAACCGTACGACCGTTGGGCCGTCGTCGACGAGAAGCGCCTCGTCCAACTCTTCCCGCAGTGTGTCTGCATCACGCGGTGCCGCGACGCGAATCCCCGGGATGATTCCGAGCAGCGAAAGATCCCAGACGCCGTTGTGGCTGGCGCCGTCGACTCCGGTGACCCCGGCGCGGTCGAGCACGACTGTCACCGGTTGTTTGAGCAGTGCGACGTCCATCAACAACTGGTCGAAAGCCCGATTGAGGAAGGTCGAGTAGATAGCAACGACGGGGTGAAGGCCGCCAAGTGCAAGACCGGCGGCCGAGGTCATCGCATGCTGCTCGGCGATACCGACGTCGAAAATCCGATCGGGGAACTTCTCACCGAATGCCGCGAGGCCGGTGGGCCCGGCCATCGCCGCGGTGATGGCGACGATGTCCTCACGACGTGAAGCCTGCTCGATCAATGCGGCCGAGAAGACCGACGTCCAGTCCGGCGCGGACGACTTGGTGCCGCGACCGGTGACGGGATCGATGACGCCGGTGGCATGCATCTGGTCGGCCACGTCGTTCTCGGCGTGTGCGTAACCGTTGCCCTTACGAGTGACGGCATGCACGATGACCGGTCCGCCGTAGGCCTTCGCCCGGCGCAACGCCGATTCCATGGCGGCTTCGTCGTGTCCGTCGACCGGTCCGAGGTACTTGATACCCAGATCGGTGAACATGACCTGAGGGCTGACCGCGTCCTTGAGACCCGCCTTCATTCCGTGCAGGACGGAGTACGCGGTGCGCCCCACCCAGGGCAGTCTCTTGACCAAGCGTCGGCCACTGTCGAGGGCGCGCTCGTAACTCGGCGCGGTGCGCAGTGCCGAAAGATGGTCGGCAAGGCCGCCGATGGTCGGCGCGTACGAGCGGCCGTTGTCGTTGACGACGATCACCACCGAACGGTCTTTTCCGGCTGCGATGTTGTTGAGGGCTTCCCAACACATTCCGCCGGTCAGGGCGCCGTCACCGACGACGGCGACAACGTGGCGATTCTGGCCCGTGAGCGCGAAGGCCTTCGCGAGGCCGTCGGCATAGGACAACGCGGCGGAAGCGTGAGAGGACTCGACCCAGTCGTGTTCGCTCTCGGCGCGGCACGGATACCCGGACAGTCCGCCCTGCTTACGCAGAGTGTCGAACTGATCCTGACGACCGGTGAGGATCTTGTGCACATAGGCCTGATGGCCCGTGTCGAAGATGATCGCGTCCTGCGGCGAGTCGAAAATTCGGTGCAGTGCGAGGGTCAACTCCACGACGCCCAAGTTGGGCCCGAGGTGACCACCGGTCGCAGCGACCTTCAGCACGAGGAACTCACGAATCTCGTCGGCCAACTCCGTCATCTCGGCGTGGCTCAACTGACGTAGATCGTCAGGACCCTGAATGCGGGCAAGAACACCCAACGAGATCGCTCCCTCCGTGCTTCACAGCTGCACCGGTGCGCGCCGCGGCTGTCTTCGCGACAGTGCTGCCAGTCTACGGAGCGTTCCGGCGAACCGACACGCGGACTCGGCCCGAATCCGGTGTGACTTCGCGTAACAGCGAAATCCCACGGATCGCTCGTGATCGCAATCACAGACAAATGGGATCCGTCGCAATCGACTCGACAACTCTTGTTCCACAAAACGACCGCCATGTCGGCTTAAGGTCGACATATGGGAACTGTGGTCGAAGACCTGATAACGCGAGTGTTCGACGAAGTCCGATCACTCGACGAGGGCGAGTTGGCCGACTACATCCCCGAACTCGCGGCGGTCGCCCCCGATTCGTTCGGAATCTGCATCGCCACCGTCGACGGTTACGTCTACGAGATCGGTGACTCGCGAATCCCGTTCACCATTCAGTCGATCTCGAAACCCTTCACCTACGCCTTGGCTCTCGCCGATCGGGGAAGCGAGGCGGTTGCCGCGAAAATCGATGTCGAACCATCCGGCGAGCCGTTCAACGAAATCAGCCTCGACCCGCTCACCGAACGGCCACGAAACCCCATGATCAATGCCGGGGCGATCACCGCTGCATCACTGGTCGCCGGCCCGAATCCCGAGGCCCGCTTCGAGCGCATCCGCTCGGCGTACTCGAGGTACGCGGGCCGCGAACTGGCATTCAACGAGTCGGTCTACACCTCCGAGGCGCGCACCGGTCACCGCAACCGCGCGATCGGACACATGCTGCGATCCTTCGACGTCATCACCGGCAATCCCGACGAGGCCGTCGACCTGTATTTCCGTCAGTGCTCGATCGACGTGACCTGCCGCGATCTGAGTCTGATGGCTGCGACGATGGCGAACAACGGAGTCAATCCGCTCACCCACGAGCGTGCGCTGGCGCCCGCGGGCGTCGAGCAGGTCCTCAGCGTCATGGCGACCTGCGGCATGTACGACGGCGCCGGAAAGTGGCTGGTGGAGGTCGGATTGCCGGCCAAGAGCGGCGTCGGCGGCGGAGTCCTGGCGGTTCTGCCTGGCCAGATCGGCATCGCGGTGTACTCCCCCAGGCTCGACGTTCACGGAAACAGCGTTCGCGGAGTTGCGTCTGCCCGGGCACTGTCGAAGGAACTCGAACTGCACTTCCTCCACGTGACGCGGGCGTCACGCTCGTCGATCCGGGCCAGATACAGCGTCATCGAAGCACCGTCGCGAGTACGACGAACCCCGACCGAACAGGCTGTGCTCGACGACGTCGGCAAGCGCAGCCGGGTCTACGAACTGCACGGCGATCTCCTCTTCACCGGTGCCGAATCGGCGGTCCGCGAAATCGGCTCGGTGGACGAGGGCCTCGAAGTTGTCGTCATCGACGTCCGCCGTGTCGACGACGCCAGCGACGTCGCAGTACGCATGATCACTGCGCTGCAGGTTCAACTGGCCGAGCAGGCTTGTGCGGTGGCCGTCGTCGATCCGCAAGGACTGCTGGGACAACGAAGTTCGAGCATCGACCCCGCCAGAAGAAGTGGTCGGGTTTTTGCGGATCTCGATTCCGCCATGCAGTGGTGCGAAGACACGTTGCTTGCGGTGCATTGTGAGGCCGAACGGCAGGCGTCGACGATCTCGATCGAGGACCACCCAGTTCTCGATGCTCTGTCCGCGGCACAGATCGAGGGATTCTCGGCAGAGTTGGAGACTCGTACCTATGCCCGCGGCGAGAAGATCGCCCGCCGAGGTGAATCGGCGTCTGGCTTCTACCTGATTCTCAGTGGCCAGGTCAGCACCATGTTCACCGACGCGCACGGGGTCGAGCACCGCATCACGACGCTCTCCGCCGGAATGACGTTCGGCGAGATGACGATGTTCCTCGACACTCCGTTCCTCAACGACATCCGCGCCGATTCCACGGTCACCGTGGCCGTGCTGACTCCGGAGCGATATGCAGAACTGACCGCACAGGCACCCGAGTTGAAACTTGCGCTTCTCGAACGACTGGCTGCGGGCGCCTACGAGCAATTGGACCTGATGTTGCGGAGTGTCATATCCGCCGGACGAATCGGATAGGAAGTACACATGCCGACCACCGCCCTCACCTCGGAACCGTCCACTGTCACGGTGACCGGAACTGCCACTGCAACAGCTGTTCCCGACATCGTGCGGCTGACGATCGGAGTATCGGTGACACAGACGGCCGTTTCCGACGCATTCGACGCCGTCGCGCGTCTGTCCAATGCTCTGACCGAGACCCTGCACGCGCGCGGTGTGCGCGGAGCGGACCTCACCACCGCCGGGCTGAGCGTCCATCCGCAGACTCACTGGAGTGACGGAGGCCGCCAGGAGACAACAGGATTCACCGCATCGACAACTTTCCGAGTCGTACTGCGAGAGCTGGAGCCGGAAGCGGCGAACTCCCCCGCCGCCGTCATCGCGGCGTGTGTATCGGTGGGCGGCGACGCGATTCGGCTCGACGGGCTCGAGTTCGACCTCGACGACCGCAGCGATCTGGCGACAAAAGCACGCGAATTGGCATGGACGGCAGCCGAATCGAAAGCCAGACAGTTCGCGGACCTGGCAGACAAAGATCTGGTCGAAGTTCTCGAGGTGCTCGAGGACTTCGACCAGATCGTGCCGATGCGCGGACGTGTCGCGGCGATGAAAGCGGATTCGGCCCCGATAGCCGTCGAACGCGGAGAGATCGAAGAATCGATCTCTGTCCGCGTTCGATGGGCTATGGCGTGACAGAACTGTTCAGAAGACGCGGCCGGCGGTAGACCAGCCGGGCATGCGGATCAGCGAGTGAGGTTCTTCTCTTCGTTCTTCTCTTCGCGCTCTTCTTCGTACTTCTGCTCGGCGTCGGGAGTCGCGATGTCGATCGTGGTGCGCAGCGGACGGTTCGGGATGAAGATGACCGACACGAGCGTGACCACAGCGACGACGGCTGCGACCAGGAAGATCCGTCCTGTCGCGTCGCCGTAGGCGAACCGAACGATCTGCGAGACGAAGTCAGGCATATTGCTCAGGTCGAGGCCGTCCTGGAGGCTCTTTCCAGCTACTGCCTGCTGCTCGGGCGGCAAGGTGGAGACCGAATCGACTGTCAGTGTCTTGACGCGAGTCGCAAGAATCGAACCGAGCACCGACACGCCGATCGCGCCGCCGAACGTGCGGAAGAACGCCACGATACTGCTGGCCGCACCGATGTTCTCGACGCTGACCGTGTTCTGCACCGCGAGCACGATGTTCTGCATCAACATGCCGGTACCCAGACCGACGATGGCGATGAAGATTCCGATGGTCCAGAGGCTGGTGGCGTGGTCGATCGTCGACAGCAGCCCGAAACCGACCAGCAGCAGTACCGCGCCGGCGACGATGAAGGGCTTCCACTGACCGAACTTGGTGATCAGCTGTCCCGAGCCGACGGAGGCGACGAGCATGCCTGCGACCATCGGAATGGTGAGCAATCCGGCTTCGGTGGGATCGAATCCGCGTGCGGTCTGGAAGTACTGCGTCAGGAAGGTCGTCGCGCCGAAGAGGCCGACACCGACTGCGATCGAGGCGATGATCGCGAGAGCAGTTGTGCGCTCGGTGATGATCTTGATCGGCAGGATCGGATCCTTGACCTTGGATTCGACGAACATCGTCAGGCCGAGCAGGGCCAGACCACCGATGACGAAGAAAGCCGACTCCTTCGAGAACCAGGCGTAGTAGTCGTCCTGACCGGCAAACGAAACCCAGATCAGCAGGACGCTGACACCGGCGGTGAGCAAGGTGGCGCCCATCCAGTCGATGGAGACGTTGTCCTTCTTCACGGTCTCGACGTGCAGTGTGCGCTGAAGCAGGAACAGTGCGATGACTGCCAACGGAACACACACGTAGAAGCACCAGCGCCAGCCGGCAGTGTCCACGAGGACGCCGCCGAGGATCGGTCCACCGGACATCGAGACGGCCATTGCCGCACCCATGTATCCGGAGTAGCGACCGCGATCTCGCGGCGGGATGATCGTGCCGATGATGGCTACGACGAGAGCAGTCAGGCCGCCCATGCCGATGCCCTGGATGACACGTGCACCGAGCAGCAACGGAACATTGTGCGCCGCGCCGGCGATAACCGAGCCGATCACGAAGATGACGATCGCGGTTTGGACCAGGACCTTCTTGTTGTAAAGGTCGGCCAGTTTGCCCCAGATCGGCGTCGATGCCGCAGTGGCGAGCAGTGCCGTGGTGATGATCCAGGCGTACTGCGTCTGAGTTCCGTGCAGTTCACCGATGATCGTGGGAAGCGCTGTCGAAACGATGGTGCTGCTGAGCAGCGCGGTGAACAGCGCTGCGATCAGTCCGGTGAGTGCTTCGAGAATTTCGCGGTGAGTCATCGCGCCCGCTTCGCGAGCCGATCCGTCACCTCCGGTACTTGCCCGGGTTTCTCCTACTGTTGCTGCCATGTGCCTTATCTCCCAATACTTTCTACGCCCGTGTGCGGAACTGCCGGTGAGGCCTGCCGATTCGATGCGCCGAACGTCTCGTTGAGACGTTGCAGCGATGTCACTGCGGCCATGGCCTCTTCCTGGCTCCAGTCTTCGAGCATGTTGCGCAAACGCGCCGCACGCCGCTGCGTGGTTCTCCGTAAAACGTCGTGTCCCTCTTCCGATACTCGGATGCGGAACGCCCGCTTGTCAGCCGGATCGGGATTTCTCTCGACATACCCCGCGTCGACCAGATCCGACATTTGTCGGCTGAGCGACGACTGACTGACACATAGATCGACGGCCAATTCGTTCTGTCGGCACTCCCCACGCGCTGCCAGCATGAACAACACACTGACCAGCGCAGGCGGCAGCAGGCTGTCTGCACCGGTGGTGACCGCGGCTCGCAGCGATCTGCCGAACATGAAGATCGTGTCGACGAGCGCCTGGGCCGTCTCCGGCTGTACCGACATTGCCTACCCCTGAATTCGAGCGGCCCGAACGAGCCGTGACTTGAAAACGGAAAACTACTTGCAGAACGAAACTATACGATTAGTTGCGTAATGCAAGCAACTGTTCTGAACGCGAGAAGCGTCACACCGTTTCAGGGAAAGATTTCGGGACGCGTCAGCGTTCGAGGAGCGCGATGCACTCCATGTGGTGTGTCTGAGGGAAGGCGTCGAACGCCCGGAGGCCGCCGATTCTGAAGCCCTGCTCCAGGTAGAGACCGATATCGCGGCCGAACGACGCCGGGTCGCACCCGATGTGCACGATCCGTTCAGCGCCCGTTGCGGCGAGAGCTTCCACGACCGGACGGCCGGCTCCCGCACGTGGCGGGTCGAGCACGACGACGGCAGGCGAACGCTCCAGATCCGCGATGACGTTCTCGACGCGGGCGCTGTGGAAGCGCACCTGACCGAGATCGGACAGAGCTGCCCGCCCGTCCGCGACTGCGCGCGCCGAAGATTCGACTGACTCCACCACGCCGGACGGCCCGACAAGGTCGGCGAGCACGGATGCGAAAACCCCGACTCCGCCGTAGAGATCCCACGCCGTGTCCGCGGTAGCGGCTCCGGCCCACTCCCCGACCACCTGTGAGTACGCGTTCGCAGCGCCGCGATGGGCCTGCCAGAAACCGGTCGCGGCCAGCGCCCATTCTCGATTGCCGACGCGCTCGATCACTGTGTCCGATCCGATAGCCACTCGGGTCTTTCGCGGGCCGCCGCTCGCCGCTCGGCGTGCCATCGCGCCGCGACGCCCCGGCGTCCGCCGTCCCGTCTTGGACACCGCGGGTGCGGCAATTTCCACGACGTGCCGCTGACCGGCAGCGTCGAGAACGACCTGCAGCTCGCTCCCTGGCGCCCATTGCGCACCGCCGAGACCGTCGTACGCGCTCTGATCGATCTGGGTGCAGCGCAGGTCCGTGACGATCCGGTTGCTCCGGTACGCGTGGTATCCCGCGACCCCGTGCCCGTCCACCGCCAACCGGACTCGCGTGCGCCAACCCGTTCCGTCTCCGGTTCCAGGTAGTTCCTCTACCGCGACGTCCGATTCGACACGAGCCAGTCGCAGAAGCTGCTCACGCACGACCGAGGTCTTCATCTCACGTTGGACACTCAGATTCGCATGCGAGTAGTCGCAGCAGCCCGCCCCGCCCGGGCCGGAGATCGGGCATGTCGGATCGATGCGATGCGGAGATGCGTCGAGAACTGTGATCGCGTCGGCGCGGCAGAACGATCCGCCCTTGTCCTCCGTCACCCGGACCAGCGCCCGCTCCCCCGGCAAACCGTGACGGACGAACACGACCCGTCCCTCGTGCCGGGCGACGACGAACCCGCCGTGACCGGGGTTGCCCAGATCGACCTCGAAGGTCTGCCCGGTCCAATTCTCACTCAACGAACTACGCCTGCCATTTCGATGTTGCCGATCATTTTTCGCCGGTGATCATTTCTCGCCGGTGTCGTAACCGCGACGCGTGGCGCCTGCGGTCTTCTCGATGTCCAGCGGCTTTGCCTTTGCCGACGAACTCAGCTGCCACGGAACGCTGGTCACCATCACGCCGGGCTGGAAGAGCAGACGACTCTTCAGACGAAGCGCGCTCTGATTGTGCAGGATCTGCTCCCACCAGTGTCCGACGACGTACTCGGGAATGAAGACGGTGACGACATCACGCGGAGCATCGCGTCGTACACGCTTGACGTAATCGAGAACCGGCTTGGTGATTTCGCGGTACGGCGACTCGATCACCTTGAGCGGAACCGTCACGTCGCTCTTCTCCCACTCACGCACGAGTGCACGGGTGTCGGGCTCGTCGACGTTGACCGTGATGGCTTCGAGAGTGTCCGGTCGCGTGGCTCGCGCGTAGGCGAGAGCTCGCATCGTCGGCATGTGCAACTTCGAGACGAGCACGATCGAGTGCGTGCGGCTGGGCAGTACGCCGTCCCACTCCTGCTCCTCGAGCTCGGCTGCGACGCTGTCGTAGTGCTTGCGGATCATCTTCATCACGATGAAGATCGCGACCATCGCGACGATGGCGATCCAGGCGCCGGCAGCGAACTTGGTGATCAGAACGATGATCAGGACGGTGGCGGTCATTGCGAGACCGATCGAATTGATCACTCGCGAGCGCTGCATCCGGGCCCGCTGTGCCTTGTCGGTCTCGGACTTCAGATGCCGAGTCCAGTGCTTGATCATGCCCGTCTGGCTGAGCACGAACGAGACGAAGACGCCGACGATGTACAGCTGGATGAGCTTGGTGACCTCGGCGCCGAACACCACGACGAATGCGATCGCAGCACCGGAGAGGAAGAGGATTCCGTTGCTGAATGCCAGTCGGTCGCCGCGCGTGTGCAGCTGACGCGGTAGGTACCGATCCTGCGCCAGGATCGATCCGAGTACCGGGAATCCGTTGAACGCGGTGTTCGCGGCCAGAACCAAGATCAGTGCCGTGACGATCGCCATGAAGAAGAATCCGATCGGGAAACCACTGAACACGGCTTCGGCGATCTGCGCGATCAAGGTCTTCTGGTGGTAACCCTCCGGCGCACCGACCAGCTGTTCCTGCGGATTGTGTGCGTAGACGATGCCGATCTTCTGAGCCAGGATGATGATGCCCATCAACAGGACGATGGCGATCGACCCGAGCAGCAGCAAGGTCGTGGCCGCGTTGCGCGATTTCGGCTTCTGGAACGCCGGTACGCCGTTACTGATGGCCTCGACGCCGGTCAATGCAGCACAGCCCGAGGAGAAGGCACGCGCGATCAGGAACGCGAAGGCAATTCCGTACAGATGCGAATCCTCGGCGTTGAGTGTGAACGACGACGATTCCGCGTGCACGTCTTCACCAAGAACGTAGATCCGGAAGAATCCCCACCCGAGCATCAGGAACATGCCGACGATGAATGCGTAGGTCGGAATTGCGAACGCGGTACCGGATTCACGGATACCGCGAAGGTTGACCGCGGTCAGCAACACGATCGCCGCAACCGCGAACAACACCTTGTGCTGCGCGACGAACGGCAGAGCCGAGCCGATGTTCGACGCCGCCGACGAGATCGACACGGCGACCGTCAGCACGTAGTCGACCATCAGCGCACTACCGACGGTCAGACCGGCGGTCGGGCCGAGGTTGACCGTCGCGACCTCGTAGTCGCCGCCACCGGACGGGTATGCATGGACGTTCTGGCGGTAACTCGCCACCACCACAGCCATGACGATGGCGACGGACAATCCGATCCAGGGTGTGTACGCATACGCGGAAATACCCGCGACGGAGAGAACCAGGAAGATTTCTTCGGGGGCATACGCGACGGACGACATCGCGTCGGACGCGAAGACCGGTAGTGCAATTCGCTTGGGTAGCAGCGTGTGCCCGAGTTTGTCGCTTCGGAACGGCCGACCGAGCAGGAGCCGCTTGGTAGCGGTCGAGAGCTTAGACACGTGCAAAGCGTAAGCCGTCTCGCCCGATTCGGAGTCATCAGAGCCCCAACTTCACCTTTTGTCGTGACACCCGGCACGCAGGCGACCGTTGTACTTGCTCTTCCCGTGAGGGGCTGTACCGTTCGATTCGGCGTGCAATCGCGCCATGAGGGTCCATGAACGGAGTAGGGCGTGTATGTCGTCATCATGGGGTGCGGTCGAGTGGGTTCTTCCCTCGCCGCGTCTCTGACCAGGATCGGACACGAGGTCGCCGTCATCGACCGCGATCAGAGTGCGTTTCTGCGTCTCGATCTCGACTTCCCGGGAACCAAGGTTCTGGGAATGGGGTTCGACCGTGACGTGCTGGTCCGGGCGGGCATCGAGCGGGCCGACGCCTTCGCTGCGGTGTCCTCGGGAGACAACTCCAACATCATCGCGGCGCGAGTCGCACGCGAGACTTTCGGCGTCGAACGCGTCGTCGCGCGTATTTACGACGCCAAGCGTGCCGCTGTTTACGAGCGCCTCGGCATCCCCACCGTCGCGACCGTGCCGTGGTCGACGGATCGCTTCCTGCACACGCTGACCAAGGAAAGTCAGACCGCGAAGTGGCGCGATCCTTCGGGCACTGTTGCGATTACCGAACTTGCCCTGCACGAGGATTGGGCCGGCAAGCCGATCGCACTACTCGAGAGCGCGACCAGTTCGAGAGTCGCCTTCATCATCCGATTCGGAACCGGCGTGCTCCCCGATCGCAAGACCGTCATCCAGGCCGACGACCAGGTCTACATCGCCGCGGTATCGGGAACTGTCGCCGAAGCGATCGCACTGGCCGGCAACCCGCCGCCGAGTGACGACTGACGGAGGCCGCAGATGACTGATCCGAACGCCGCCCCTCACAACAAGCCTGCGACTGTGTTGCACTACAACGTGATTGGAAGTTCTCGATGAAGGTCGCCATCGCCGGAGCCGGCGCCGTAGGCCGCTCCATTGCGCGAGAGCTGATTCGAAGCTCACACGACGTCATGCTGATCGAGCGCAAACTCGATCACATCGAACCGGAGTCGGTGCCCGAGGCGAAGTGGGTACACGCGGACGCGTGCGAACTCAGCCGCCTCGAGGACGCGTCGATGGAGTCCTACGAGGTCGTGATCGCCGCAACCGGAGACGACAAGGCCAACCTGGTCCTCAGTCTGCTCGCGAAAACCGAGTTCGGCGTTCGCCGAGTTGTCGCCCGCGTCAATGATCCCCGCAACGAATGGCTCTTCGACGAGTCGTGGGGCGTCGACGTCGCCGTCTCGACACCGCGGATGCTCGCTTCGCTCGTCGAAGAAGCCGTCTCCGTCGGTGACCTGGTCAAACTGATGACACTGCGGCAGGGGCAGGCCAATCTCGTCGAGATCACGTTGCCCGACAACACACCTCTTGCCGGAAAAGCCGTCAAGAAGCTCGAACTTCCGCGGGACTGCGCACTGGTCACCATTCTGCGGGGTGGGCGTGTGATCGTCCCGCAGATGGACGATCCCATCGAAGGTGGAGACGAACTCCTGTTCGTCGCGGCCGTCGACGCCGAGGATCAGTTGCGCGTTGCACTCCGCCTGGAGAATTGACCGACGAACACACTGACGACGAAAGGGAATCACATGGCACAAGCACCCGAAAACACCGTAGTCACCGACAATCCAGCCCAGAGCCGGTACGAGATCCATGCAGACGGCGACCTCGCCGGCATCGAGGACTACACCACGTCCGGTGACGTCGTCTCGTTCAACCACACCGAGATCTACCCGGCCTTCGAAGGTTTCGGGCTGGCCGCGATTCTGGTCCGCCAGGCTCTGGACGACCTACGCGCCCGTGGTCTCAAGGTTCACCCGGTCTGCCCGTACGTCGTGAAGTTTCTCGACAAGCACCCCGAGTACCAGGACCTGATCAGCTGAGATCGCGGTCTTCGCGCGGCTTCGTCAGATTCACCGAGCCCACCTCTTCGGACCCTGCGTCCGTTGCGGTGGGCTCGCTGCTTTCGGGCTCCACAACCGGTTCCGGCTCGACGATGCGATCGGCCTTCCGCACAGCCCAGACCGTCACGAGCAGCACCAAACCGGTCAATGGCCAACCCATGCCGATACGCGCGACTGCGAGCCATCCGGTGTGGTCGGTGTCGTAGAGCTGTGACTGAACGAGATACCGTGCACCGAAGACCAGCGCCCACGCCGCCGTCGCGATGTCGTAGAGCCGGACGGCGGAGCTGTGCTTGCGCCACAGATTGCCGTGCCCGTTGAGATAACCCCAGATGATTCCGACGAGGGGCCAGCGCACGAGGATGGAAATCAGGAAGACCGCACCGTAGGCGAGGCTCGTGTAGATACCGAAGAGGAAATATCCTTTGGCATCGCCGGTGCGATAGGCGATGAACGCGGAAACTCCGACTCCGAGAAACCCGGAAATTGCGGGTTGGAGGGAATCCTTGCGGAAAAGGCGCCAGGCCGCGAGAGCGACAGCGACGCCCAATGCGGCCCAGATTGCCGCGGTGAGGTTCCAGATGCTGTTGACCGGGACAAAAATCAGAATCGGCAAAGACGAATAGATCAGACCACTCAGCCCGCCGAGTTGGTCGATTACCGATCGCTGTTGTGTTTCAGTCACCTGTCGAGGGTGCCACAGTCACCGAGTTGCACGGTAAATGCGGGAAACGCGCCTATTCGCCGCGCAGTTCGTAGTAAGGGTTGAAGATCGCCTTGCGACCGTCACGCTCGCCCACACGACCGCGGATCAGCAGGGTCTTACCGGTCTCGATTCCCGGGATCCGGCGACGCCCGATCCAGACGAGATTGATCACCTCGGTGCCGTCGAAGAACTCGGCCTCGATGCTGGCATTTCCCGACTTGGGACACGCGTCGACGCTGCGGAGTCGGCCCACCATCGTGACTTCTTCACCGCGACGACAATCGCAGGCCTTCTGACCTCCGGAAGCCTTGTTGGACTCGGCCATCTCCTGGGCGTCCAACTGGTCGACGTCCTCGGTCAGACGCTGGGTCAGTCGACGAAAATATCCTGCGGCGGCGGGTGCCATTGCGCGCTCCTGCGAACATGTGTGACGCAAGGGTTTCGCGTCACGTGAAGGGCTGTGTGATCGCCACTGTAGACCCATTACGAGCGTGTAACCACACCGGTCAGTCCGCGTCTCGGGGGCACCGGGCAAGATCAAAAGATGCAGAACTCAGAATCGGCGACCGTTGCCGTCGTTCTCCCAGGTACAGGCTCTGACGCCCACTTCGCAGACCGCGCATTCCGGGCGCCGCTAGCGGCTCTGGGTGTGCGCATCGTCGCAATTGAACCGGACCCTCGGCGTGTCGTGGACGGCTATCTGGACGCGATGGACCGAGCCGCGGACACCCACGGCCGAATCATCGTCGGAGGCGTCTCGATCGGGGCCGCCGTGGCGCTCCAGTGGGCCGCCGAGAACCCCGATAGAACCGTGAGTGTGTTGGCAGCGCTTCCGGCCTGGATCGGGTCGGCGGACGACGCACCCGCTGCAGCGAGCGCGAGGTTCACCGCAGCACAACTGCGCTCCGAAGGATTGGAGGCGGTGATCGCAGCGATGCTCGCGTCGAGTCCGGCGTGGCTCGGAGCCGAACTCGAGCGCTCCTGGCGCTCTCAATGGCCCGATCTCCCGGCCGCGCTCGACGAGGCGGCGTCGTACCACTCGCTCAGCGAGAGCGCGTTACAGGCGGTGGGCATTCCGGTCGGCATCGCTTCGGCGGTGGACGATCCGGTTCATCCCGCGGCAGTGGCGCAGGCCTGGGCGAATGCACTCCCCCGCGGCGCAGTCGCCACGACGACGCTCGACATGATCGGGCGCGACCCCGCAGTTCTCGGGGCCACCTGCATCAAAGCGCTCGCGGCGATCGAATCCGATACCACCGCGAGCGCCTGAAAGAAACCCTGCTACTGACCCAATTGCTGCATGGCAGAACCGGATTCGCCGCTACGCGGCGGCGGGGTCGGTCGCGCTGGAGGTGCCGGCGGAGCGGGCGGAGCTGACTGCTGTTGCTGCTGGGCGGCGACCTGTTGCTGCTGCGCTGTTGCCAACTGCTGCTCGTGTGCGGCCGCCAACTGCTCGGCGAGTACCTGCGGGAGCACGACGGGCAGCGGTGTCCGCACCGGATGCGGCTCCGATCCTCGGTTGACGACGGTGTCTCGCAGGATGTCGCGTGCGATTGCCACCAAGGGGGTGTTCGCGGCGGTGGATCCGCTCGGACCCGCTACCACGCAGCGCACCATCCACCGCGGACCGTCGACGCCGATGAACCGCAGGTCCATGTTGGCCGTCACGGCAGCCAGTTCCCGGCCCCAAGGGCCGTTCTCGACGCTCACCGCAGAATTGTCGTCGCGAAGCGACTGCGCGAGTTCGGCAACGACCTCACGCCACTGACCGGGTGATTTCGGGGCGGCGTATGCAGCAACCGTGACGCGGCCATGTTCGGTGACCAGGTGCACGGCCTGCGGCGAACCGTTGGGTGCCATCTCGACCTGCAACTGTCCGCCGGTCGGCATCGGCACCAGAACGGAACCGAGATCCAGGCGCTGACCGTCACGGCCTGCCGTCGGATCGTCGGAATCGATCTCCGTGATGTCGTAGGGGCCTTCCGATTCGTCACCGAACTCGTCGCCGGCGACGTCGAGATCGTCTTCGACCTCGTCGATCTCCACCGACTCGTCGTTTTCGTCACCGAAGAAGCTGGTGGGTTCCTCGTCGACGTCTGTCTTCTTCTTGCGTCCGAACATGATTCAGACTCCCTCTCCGACGACCGCGCCAGGCGCATCGGTATCGAGTATCGCGTGACCGCCGCTGGAACCGTAGCCTCCGGTTCCTCTGGTCGTGTCGTCCAGCGACTCGACTTCCTCGAAAACCGGAAGTTCGACTCGTTGAACCACGAGCTGAGCGATTCGGTCACCGCGGCGGATGTCGATGGCTGTGGCCGGATCGAGATTGATCAAGCAGACCTTGAGTTCGCCCCGGTATCCCGCGTCCACGGTTCCGGGCGCGTTCACGATCGACAGTCCCGATTTTGCGGCAAGTCCGGAACGCGGATGGATCAACCCGACGGTGCCCACCGGCAAAGCGATCGCGATCCCCGTTCCGACCAGTGTTCGGTGGCCGGGTTCGATGGTGACATCGCTGGTGGAGCACAGATCCACACCCGCATCTCCGGGATGCGCACGCTGTGGAACGGGCAGGTCTGGATCCAGTCGCTTCAAGGCGATGGAGAGATGGTCGCTCACGTGGGCCAAGACTACTCGTAGCGACGGACTATCCTTGACAGGTGCCCGAAACATCTCGACCTGACGTCGCCACCACAACGCCCCCGTCCACGACGCTGTTCTCCGAGCGCCTGTGGGTGCCGATCTGGTGGTGGATCGCCGGGCTGGCCGTAGCCGGACTCCTCGCGGCCGAGGTCCACATGGGCCGCCCGGGGCTTCTCTCGTACCTGGCGTACGTCGTGCTGCTCCCCATCCCGATCTGGGCGGCATTCTGGCTCAGCCGGATGCGCGTCGAGGTGGTGGAGACAGCAGGGGTGAAAGAACTGCACGTGGGTCGAGCCCACCTGCCGGTCGAACTGATTTCGCGGGCGGCAGCAGTGCCGGCTTCCGCAAAGAGTGCGGCGATGGGGCGCCAACTCGATCCGTCGGCGTTCGTCCAACATCGCCCATGGGTCAAGACAATGGTGTTGATCGTGCTCGACGACCCGGAGGATCCCACGCCGTACTGGCTGGTGAGCACACGTCGTCCCGCTGATCTGCTGGCTGCGCTGGATCGCTGACCAGCGCGGTCACAGCAAAGCAGTACTTCCCGACCCTTGGTCGACCCGCGAGCTGACGGGTCGACCACCGGGAAGGGAGATCAGGCAGCGCAGTCCATGCATACGAGCTGTCCGTTGGCATCACTGGCCAGGCGGCTGCGGTGATGAACCAGGAAGCAGCTCGAACACGTGAACTCGTCTGCCTGCTTCGGAACAACTCGAACCGAGAGTTCCTCGCCGGAAAGGTCGGCACCCGGCAGCTCGAAGGACTCCGCGGTGTCCGTCTCGTCGATGTCGACGACGGCTGACTGCGCTTCGTTGCGTCGCGCCTTCAGCTCCTCGAGAGAGTCCTCCGAAACCTCGTCGGACTCTGTACGCCTCGGTGCGTCGTAGTCAGTTGCCATCTCGTCTACCCCATCCTCTTCGTGTATCCCGGTCCCGTGTGCGCCGAGAATCCGGTAGATCCTTGATGCGCATGGAAACCGCCGTGGCATCCAGATCATTCCCTGTCGCTGCATAACGCTGCAGGACTGGAATTAGTGCCCGGAAGTTCCTTCCGAGAACGTGATCTGCGCCTCATTTGGTTGTCATTTCGGCGTCCGGCCGATGCCCAGTTGAACGACCTGGGCCGCCAGACAGTAGCCGACGTGAGCACGAAAGTAGTAACCGAATCGGAAATTTCCGAAAAATGACTGCGAATTGTCACCAAGGCAAGAGCAAGCTGTGACCTTTCGGCGACATTTTCAGACCGGATCCGGGTAGAAACTGCCCGCTAGTTGCCCAACTACCGTTGGGCGATCGCCAGCGGCCCGACGCGTCGAGCCGCGCTTCGGCTGTGTCGTCACACAAGCCCTCTAAGGTAGGCACCGAACGTCATGCCGGCGCCGCTCGGCCCGATGGCGAAGTAGAAGTTTCGTCAAGAAAGTCGAGGGATACCGTGGTTTCTCTGATCACCGAAGGCAGCTCTACCGATGACCAGGGACGTCCGTTCCGCCGTCGGCGCGCGTGGCCGGTGATCGCCGTGTTCGCGGTACTCGCATTGATCGGCAGTGTCTTGTGGGTCCGCATCCTGAGCGCCGAGGCAGAAGTCAGTGACACCGTCGCCTGCAACCTCCCGCAGCCTTCCTCCGATCCCTCGGCAGCGGCGCCACTACCGCTGGGAACCGTCGTCGACCGTTCGAAGCTGCTCGACGTGGATCCCGCTCCCCTGGCGGCCACCAAGGTTCGTGTGTTCAACGCCAACGGCGAACACGGTCAGGCCGCCCAGGTGGCAGCGCAACTGAGCGAGTTCGGCTTCTCCAGCGCGCCGGACGTCCAGGTCGGAAACGACCCCGTCTACGTCGACCAGAACATGGAGTGCCAGGGCCAGATCCGCTTCGGAGCGAACGGCCTCGCCGCCGCCAGTTCCGTCTGGCTGGTCGCCCCCTGCGCCGAACTGGTCCAGGACGGCCGCGGCGACGACACCGTCGACCTGGCTCTCGGCACCTACAACAAGGGCGCCCTGACCCCCAACACCGACGCCACCGCGATCCTGCATGCTCTGGCCGAGCAGCCCGCAAACGCCGAAGTCGCTCCGATGGACATCGCACTGCTCAAAGCAGCGCGCACGGCGCGCTGCTGACAAACCCGGTTCGGCCTCAGCTCGGAATCGGCTGATCTGCGCCGATCGAACTGAGCATGTGCGCGAACTGCTCGGCGATCGCCGGAGCCACCGCATAGACGACATCTCCGTCGGCCGAAGTGGAATTGGGCGCCGGGACGTTGATCACGGCGCCCGCTTCGGAAGCGATCAGGGAGCCCGCGGCCCAGTCCCACGGACTCAGCCCGTGCTCGAAGTGAGCGTCGACCCGGCCGGTGGCAACCATGCACAGATCCAAAGCAGCCGAACCGATGCGTCGGATGTCGCGAACCTGCGGCAGGATCTGCCCGATCAAGGTGCCCTGCACCTTTCGGCGATCCGCTCCGTAGCCGAAACCGGTGGCCAACAGAGCCATTGACAGTTCGGTCACCTCATTGGCGTGCAGTTCGCTGACGACGCCGTCGGCCGTGGCCATGGTTGCGCCGCCGCCCCGGTGCGCGGAATACGTTGTTTCCAGCGACACGTCGACGACAGCCCCGGCCACTGAGATCCCGTCGATCTGTACGGCCACCGAAATGGCGAATGCGGGGATTCCGTAGAGAAAATTCACCGTGCCGTCGATGGGATCGACAACCCATCGAACTCCCGCGGAATCGTCGGTGTCTCCGCCACCTTCCTCACCCAAGATCGAATCTGCAGGGCGCAATTGCGCCAGAAGGTCGCGAATCACCTGTTCGGTTTCGGTATCGACCACCGTGACGGGATCGGTCGGCGTGCTCTTCGCAGCAACCGAACCACCCTCGGAGGCACCGGAACCCACCAGGCCGAATACCTCGGGCCGACGCACGCGGACGTGTTCGGCTGCGCGTTCGGCGACGGCTACGGCAACTGCCCGCAATTGTGCGGGGTCCAGAGAATCGGCGGAAAAGTCGGGCAACGTTCTTTCTGAAGGGCGCACCGGACCATCGCAACACATCTCTACCGAGGGGCACCACTCGAACGCCTGGAGTCGCACGCGCCCGAGTCCTTGTTCGGGTTAGTGTTTGCAACGGTAGATCGTGACCTCGAATTCGACACTCAGGAGCGCAGGACGATGACAACCACAGGTTTCGGGATCGACGTCGGCGGCAGCGGCGTCAAGGGCGGCACGATCGACCTGAGCACCGGGGAAATGATCGGTGACCGCATCAAGATCCTGACCCCGCAGCCGTCCACTCCCGATGCGATCGCGGGCACTGTGGCCGAGATCGTCGAGCAGGCAAAGTGGACCGGGCCGGTCGGCATCACGTTGCCCGCTGTCGTGACCGGCGGCGTCGCGCGCAGCGCCGCGAACATCGACAAGTCCTGGATCGACACCGACGCGGCCTCGCTCTTCGGCAAGGCCCTGGGCGGGCGCGAAGTCACCGTCCTCAACGACGCCGACGCCGCCGGAATTGCCGAGGACTCGTTCGGCGCGGGCAAGGACACCTCCGGCGTCGTGATCCTCTTGACCTTCGGCACCGGAATCGGATCTGCCGTGTTGCACAACGGAGTTCTGTTGCCCAACACCGAGTTCGGCCACCTCGAGGTCGACGGCAAGGAAGCCGAGCATCGAGCGGCGTCGTCGGTGAAGGAAAAAAAGGACTGGAGCTACAAGGAGTGGGCGGTCGAGGTCTCCCGAGTTCTGACCACCTTCGAGAACCTGCTGTGGCCTGATCTCTTCATCGCCGGAGGCGGAATCAGCCGCAAGCACGAGAAGTGGATTCCGCACCTGACCAACCGCACGAAGGTCGTCCCCGCCACCCTCCTCAACACCGCTGGAATCGCCGGAGCTGCGCTCGCGTCGGTCGGACTGACCAGGCCGGCCCCCGTCGCCGGATGAGAAAACCTGCACGTGAAAAGCGGAAAATCTACCTGTTACGGCCCGCCGTGACGTAAGAGTTTCCTGAGAGTCGTTACAATGGTGAAGTCCGGCTGCGCGCCGGCCAACAACCATTGACCTCTCCGCCGGATCACCACTCTGGCGTGACGCCGCACGACACCGTCACGAAAGGGCGTACGTGGCAGCCACCGATACACGTCAGACTGCTGATTCTCCATCAGAGTCAGAGCCACAATCTCCAGCCGTGGAGGCGGCCACCGTCACCGCTCCGGCAGCCAAGAAGGCTCCGGCGAAAAAGGCTCCCGCCAAGAAGGCAGCAGCAAAGAAGGCTCCGGCCAAGAAAGCTCCGGCCAAGAAGGCAGCAGCTAAGAAGGCCAGCCCCAAGAAGGCCGGCGATCCTGATGCCGAAGACGGCGATGTCGAGTTGGAAGACATCGACATCACGGACGGCGACCTTGCCGAGGTCGAGTCCGATGTCGTCGAGGTCGTAGCAGTCGGCGAAGACGAAGAGACCGCTGCAGAGCCGTCCGAGAAGGACAAGGCTTCCGGCGACTTCGTCTGGGACGAGGAAGAGTCCGAGGCTCTTCGCCAGGCACGCAAGGACGCCGAACTGACGGCGTCCGCCGACTCGGTTCGCGCTTACCTCAAGCAGATCGGCAAGGTCGCACTCCTCAACGCCGAAGAGGAAGTCGAACTGGCCAAGCGCATCGAGGCCGGCCTCTACGCCGTGCAGATCATGCAGGATCTTGCTGACAAGGGCGAGAAGTTGCCTGCAGCTCAGCGACGCGACATGAGCTGGATCTGCCGCGACGGCAACCGCGCCAAGAACCACCTCCTCGAGGCCAACCTTCGCCTGGTCGTCTCGCTGGCCAAGCGCTACACGGGCCGCGGCATGGCGTTCCTGGACCTCATCCAGGAAGGCAACCTCGGTCTGATCCGTGCAGTCGAGAAGTTCGACTACACCAAGGGTTACAAGTTCTCGACCTACGCCACGTGGTGGATCCGTCAGGCCATCACCCGCGCAATGGCCGACCAGGCTCGCACCATCCGCATCCCGGTGCACATGGTCGAGGTCATCAACAAGCTCGGCCGTATCCAGCGTGAGCTGCTCCAGGACCTGGGCCGTGAGCCCACGCCGGAAGAGCTTGCCAAGGAAATGGACATCACGCCGGAGAAGGTGCTGGAAATCCAGCAGTACGCGCGTGAGCCGATCTCTCTCGACCAGACCATCGGCGACGAGGGCGACAGCCAACTCGGTGACTTCATCGAGGACTCCGAAGCTGTTGTCGCAGTCGACGCCGTCTCGTTCACTTTGCTGCAGGATCAGCTGCAGTCGGTACTCGAGACGCTGTCCGAGCGCGAAGCCGGCGTGGTTCGCCTCCGCTTCGGCCTCACCGACGGCCAGCCGAGGACTTTAGACGAAATCGGACAGGTCTACGGCGTCACGCGTGAGCGTATCCGTCAGATCGAATCGAAGACGATGTCGAAGCTGCGCCACCCGTCGCGTTCGCAGGTTCTGCGCGACTACCTCGACTAGTCACACCAGCTACGCGAAGAAGAGCCGCTCTCCGGATTTCCGGAGAGCGGCTCTTCTTCGTTTGCCGCCTCAGGCCAAGAGCGTGTCCCGGAGTTGTGCGATGTCCCCGTCGCTCAACTGCAGGCCGTCCCGGACGTAGTTGTCGAAGTTGCCGTACACCCGATCCACCGTGGCGAAAGACGTGTCCAGCCACGACTGTTCGACGCCGTCGATGAACGCACTCCCGGTGCGAGGTCCGGTGAGGTACTGGTTGCTGAGCATGTAGTCGGCGTTCACGTCGGCGCGGCTCACGCCGAGGAGGGTCAGAAGAACCGCAGTCATCCAGCCGGTACGGTCCTTGCCCGCCGAGCAGTGGTAGAGGACTGCACCCTCGGTGTTCGCGACGTTCACCAAAGCGTCGTGGAATGCGCGGCTCGCCCCCGGATCGGTCGCCATCAACGCGTACATCGTGGGCATGTCCACCAGGGCCGGGAGGTTGGCGGGGTTGGTTCCGATGACGTCGAACCAGTTGGTTCGTGCCCCGTTCGGAATGCGGTCTTGCGAGAGCGTCCGTTCGACGACCGTGCGGAAGTCGTCCACCGATTCCACTCCGCGTTCGCTCAACGACGCGAGATCCGACGGCGTCAGCTTGTCGAGGGCATTCGAGCGAAACACCTTCCCCCACCGAACGGTCCGCGCCTCCTCGGTGACGTAGCCGCCGATGTCACGTGCGTTCGACGCACCCTCGAGATGCAGCGATCGGTCTGCGGCAACCTGCGCAACTGCAGGTCCGGCTTGTTCGAGCGCGGGTATTCCCCCGGCGAGCGCCGGCACCGGACCGCACGAGAGGATCACCGCGCACAGGACTGTCGCGGCGGGACGGGCGATTCTGTTCGACATCCGGACAGAATAGGGCCGCAATCAGGACTTCGTACGAACCTTGATGTACAACGAGGCAACCGGTTCGATAACTCTTGCCGCCACTGGACCGATGACCGCCATCAGGAGCACGTAAGCCGTTGCCAATGCCGCCAGTTCGGCGTCGACCGCACCCGCGGACACCGCCAGCCCGGCGATGATGATGGAGAACTCACCGCGGGCGATCAGGGCGGCACCGGCGCGGGCTTGACCCATTCGCGCGACACCCTGACGTCTGGCCGCCCAGGCGCCGGTGATCAGCTTGGTGATCGCGGTGACGACGGCCAGGATCGCAGCCCACCCGAGGACGGGCGGAATGGAACTGGGATCGGTGTTGAGACCGAAGACCACGAAGAACATTGCAGCGAACAGATCTCGAAGGGGCTCGAGCACGCGACTGGCATTGTGCGCCGTCGACCCCGAGATCGCGATCCCGAGGAGGAACGCGCCCACAGCCGCCGACACCTGCATCGCCGAACTGATGCCGGCAACCAACAGTGCGGCACCGAGCAGCTTGAGCAGGAGCGTCTCACTGTCGGGACTGTCGAGGAGCGCGGAGACGTACCGCCCGTATCGCAGGGCCACAACAAGAACCACGGTGATGACCAACAACGAGATCCCGACCGCTTCGAGCCCGCCCATGAAGCTGACGCCCGCAAGCATCGCGGTCAGAATCGGCAGATACAGCGCCATCGCCAGGTCTTCGAACACCAGAATCGACAGCACGACCGGTGTTTCGCGGTTACCGAGGCGCCCCAGGTCGCTGAGCACCTTGGCGATGATTCCCGAAGACGAGATGTAGGTGACGCCGGCCATGACCGTCGCCCCCACGACGCCCCAGCCGAGAATCAAGCCGACCACCGCGCCGGGAGTCGCGTTGAGGACGATGTCGACGATGCCCGCTACGCGTGAGCGTTTGAGACCGGTCACGAGCTCGGCCGCGGTGTATTCGAGCCCCAACAGCAACAAGAGCAGGACGATCCCGATCTCACTTGCCAGATGGGAGAACTCGCCGATGTCTCCGAGTTGGATGAAACCGCCCTGTCCGAAGCACAGGCCGCCGATCAGGTAGAACGGGATCGGCGACATCCCCACGCGAGCAGCGAGTCGTCCGAGCAGTCCGAGCGCGAAGAAGACCGCGCCGAGTTCGATCAGTGCGAGGGTGGTTGTGTCCACGCGCCAGTCAGCCGTTGGCCAAGATTTTTGCCGCTGCGGCCAAACCGTCCGGCGTTCCGACTGCTACGAGAAGATCTCCCCCGGTGAAGGTGAAGTCGGGGTTCGGGGACGGGCTGACCTGTCCGGCACGCATGACGGCGACGATGGAGACTCCGGTACGCGTGCGCATGCCGGTGTCCCCGAGGGTCTGCCCGTCGTAGCGCGAACCGTCCTTGATGTAGAGCTGTTTGGTTCGAATGCCCGGAAGGTCACGGTGCTCTTCTTCGAGCTGCGCAACGAGCTGTGGGGCACCCAGGAGATTGCTGAGCGCTGCCGCTTCCTCGGTGGTCAGAGGCAGCGAGGCAGCACACGCGTCAGGGTCGTCTGCCTTGGACACGATGAGGTCGGTATGACCGTCCCGATGGGTGACGACACCCACGCGACGACCGGAAGACAGAACAAAATCCTTGCGCGTCCCGATCCCCGGTAGTGGGGTGACTTCTACGTTCATATACCAACGGTAGCGCCGATCGGCGACCTGCATCGCGTGAGGGCCACAATCCGCCGGGAGCACTTCGCGGCGAGCGAACCGGCGACCTACCGAACCGGCGAAAACACGCCGTTCTCGTCCGGAAGATACTCGACGACAGCGGTGACGGCTGCGACCGGAATCGGGGCGTACAGATGCGGGAATCGCATCGATTCCGGGTCAGAAGGGACGCCCGGTTCGTACTTGACCTGACCACCGAGCAGGGCCGGATCGATGGCGAGAAGGACTATGTCGTCGCGGCCGGCGAAGATCCGATTCGCCGGGAGATGAACTTGCGCCGGAGTCGACATGTGAACAAATCCCTCCGCCTCGAATCCGTCGGGGATACGTTCGCCGTGCTGTTGTGCCCGCGCCCATTCCTCGCGCGTGCACATGTGGAGCAACTCGACGCTCTCGTCGACAAGTGGTTCGCGTCCCGGGTTCATCCGCCCAGAATATCGGGCTGAGGTCGGCGATTCGAATCAGCTGTCAGCGAACAATCTTCACCCGAGAATGCCTGCCCAGCGCATTTCCAGTGAGACACAACACTAAGAAACGCCTTCGGGAACAACCCGTAAACCCCAAACGTCTGTAAGAGTGGATCTACCGCGCCATTCCGACGCGGCGGACCAGGCCCCAGGCACGCGGCCCGAATGCCGCAAAGCCAGTACGGAGGAGTCATGCCCGGAACACTGACCAGCCCACAGTTGACCGCTGCCGACCGGTGCGACCGGTGCGGTGCCGGAGCACGCGTACGCGCCGTGCTTCCCACCGGCGGCGAGCTTCTCTTCTGCGGACACCACGCAACCGAACACGCGGATCGACTTCGCGAGATGAATGCCGTCGTCTCCGAAAGCGAACCCGCAATCTGACCTGTCAGCCGGGGGTGGCCTCTTCACGAGGCGCGCCATGAACGCCAGAACGGGCGATCACATTCACTGTGATCGCCCGTTCTGCCGTTCCGGGGCCGCAAGCACGCGAAGCGTACGGGACCGGTATCGGCTGCTACCAGCTGCGTAGGATCGCGATGCGCTCGGTCAGCTGATCGACAGTCGCGATGGCCGTCGGCGGGCCTCCGCACACTCGGCGAAGTTCCGCGTGAATGATGCCGTGTGGTTTGCCGGTGCGGTGAACGTTCATCGCCACCAACCCGTTCAGCTCCTTGCGGAGCGCTCCGAGCTGATCTGCCGTGGCCGCTCGATCGGATACCACTGCCGCCGTGGGTTGCGGTGCGGCGGCCTTGGCCGAGTTGGCCTCGACCTGTGTCTGCTGGCGTTGACGCAGCAATGCCCGCATCTGATCGGCGTCGAGTAGGCCTGGCAGACCGAGGTAGTCGGCTTCCTCGTCACTTCCGGCGAATGTCGCGGTACCGAAGGACGATCCGTCGTAGATCACCTGGTCGAGTTCGGCATCGGCGCCCAGGGACGTGAACGCCTTCTCCTCCTCGCCCAGCTCGTCCTTCTGCTTGTTCGCATCGGCGAGCAGGTCGTCTTCGAGGCCGTCCTTCTCACGATGCGGCTTGCCGAGTACGTGGTCACGCTGAGCCTCGAGCTGTGCAGCAAGGTCGAGAAGCACCGGCACCGACGGCAGGAAGACGCTGGCAGTTTCGCCCTTACGACGCGAACGCACGAAGCGCCCGATCGCCTGAGCGAAGTACAGCGGGGTCGACGCGCTGGTCGCGTACACACCGACCGCCAGACGGGGAACGTCGACGCCCTCGGACACCATGCGGACCGCGACCATCCATTTCTGGTCGCTCGCACCGAATTCGGCGATTCGCTTGGACGCGGTGGGGTCGTCGGACAGCACGACGGCCGGCTGTTCGCCGGTGATCGCTGTCAACGCCTTCGCGTACTCGCGGGCCACTGTCTGGTCCGTCGCGATGACAAGTCCGCCCGCATCGGGCATACCCGTACTGCGCAGCTGCGCCAAACGGGTGTCTGCTGCTTGCAGCACGGCAGGAATCCAGTCGCCGGCAGGGTCCAAGGCCGTACGCCATGCCCGAGTCGTCTGCTCGGCGCTCAGCGGCTCGCCGAGCCGAGCGGTGAATTCCTCGCCGGCGTTGTTTCGCCACCGTGCCTCGCCCGAGTAGGCGAGAAACACGACGGGGCGAACCACGCCGTCCTTGAGGGCATCCGAATATCCGTAGGAGTGATCGGCTTTCGAGCGGAGCAGACCTTCCTTGTCCGGCTCGTACTCGACAAAAGGAATGGCACTGTCGTCACTGCGGAACGGAGTTCCGGTCAGTGCGAGACGCCTGGTCGCGTCGCCGAACGCCTCACGAATGGCGTCGCCCCAGCTCTTGGCGTCGCCGCCGTGGTGGATCTCGTCGAGGATGACCAGCGTCTTGCGGCCCTCGGTGCGCACACGGTGCTTCGACGGGTGCGAGGCAACCTGGGCGTAGGTCAGCACGACGCCGTGATAGTCACTCGAGGTCTGGCCGGTCGAGTTGGAGAACCGCGAGTCCAATGCCAGGCCGGATCGCTGAGCGGACTCCGCCCACTGGTGCTTGAGGTGCTCGGTCGGCGCCACGACGGTTATCTGGTCGACCGTCCGGTCACGGAGCAATTCCGAAGCTACCCGCAGAGCGAAGGTGGTCTTACCTGCTCCCGGCGTTGCGACCGCCAGAAAGTCACGCGGACTGCTGGAAAGGTACTTGGTCAGTGCATGGCGCTGCCATGCACGAAGGGAACCGGTAGGGGCGCCAGGTTGGGTTCCCGCGGATTGAGCTCCGGCGGGTTCGGGCGAATTGCCGAACTCGGCTGCCACGGTCTCAGACGTCATAGGCCGCGCCTCCACTGGAATCGCACTGTTGTCTCGCGCTCCTCGAATTTTCATCAATGTCCGGCGACGAGCCTAGCCGCCGCCACCGACGAAAGCCGCACTCGAAGCGCGTACTCATGGCCGTTCTCACTTCGGCCGGCGAGGTTTCGCTGCTCTCGTATCCTGCCGACCTGCACGCGAATTGTCTCAGAAATGTGCGACACGTCGGCGCCATGGTTGGGCAACCGGGTGTGTCGTCAGGGATGCTGGAGACATCATGAGTGAAGCGCGAGGCGAGAAGTCGAGCGGAAGTGATCTGCACCACCGCAGATGGCATCCGCTACGCCGCACCGGGCAGTTGATCGGTCGCACACTGAGCAAGGCCTGGGACGATTCCATCTTCGGAAAGGCGGCTACGGCCGCGTTCTGGCAAACGCTGTCACTGGCTCCCCTGCTGCTGGGCCTTCTCGGAATGATCGGCTACATCGGTGGGTGGTTCGGACCCAACACCGTCGAGATCATCGAATCCAAGATCGTCACGTTCAGCGGAACGATCTTCAGCGAAAGCGTCGTCGACCAGATCATCCGCCCGACGGTGACGGACGTCCTTCAGCGCGGACGACCGGAGATCATCTCGGTGGGCTTCCTGCTCTCCCTGTGGGCGGGATCATCGGCGATCAGTACGTTCGTCGACTCGATCGTGGAAGCACACGGTCAGCAGGATGCGCGCAATCCCATCTGGCAGCGCATCTTCGCCCTGCTGCTCTACGTGATGTTCCTGGTGATGGCGGTGTTCATCCTGCCGCTGGTAGCTCTCGGGCCGACGCTCGTCGGGCGAGCACTGCCGGCCTCCTGGTACGTGGTCGGATCGAATCTGGTCGACACGTTCTACTACCCCGCTGTCGGTCTGCTGGTGATCATCGGCCTCACGACGCTCTACAAGGTCGCTCTGCCGAAGTCGCTGCCGTGGCATCGACTGCTCGCGGGCGCGCTGGTCGCCGGTGTGTTCTTCATGGCCGCCAGTACCGGATTGCGCTGGTACCTGGGATTTGTCACCAGCACCGGCTACACGTACGGCGCACTGGCAACGCCGATCGCATTTCTGCTCTTCACGTTCTTCCTCGGTTTTGCCGTCGTCCTCGGCGCCGAGTTCAACGCGACGGTTCAGGAGTTCTGGCCGGCTCGTGCCACTCGGATGGAGCAGATGCGAGAGTGGCTTGCGGCTCAGAACACCGACGACGAGACCGGTCCGGTCACCAACCTGACCTGGCACCTGGCCACCAGCCCGATCCGCATCTCGGGCGACAAAGCGGATCCGGCCACGGTCCCGTCGTACGGGCGGCCCCGCAGCAGACAAACGGAGTCGCGCCAGAACTCGTGCGCCGACCAAGATCCCTGCGATGAACCGCAGGCAGACGCGAAGAGCCCGGCGGCCGACTGCGTCGAGGCTGTCGATCCGCCGAGCTCCGGAAGTACTCCCGCGCGCGTGACCCGAGGTCAGTCGCCCTTGCGGAGCCCTTCGTAAATCTTCTTGCAGTCCGGGCACACCGGTGATCCCGGCTTGGCGGACTTCGTCACGGGAAACACCTCGCCGCACAGCGCGACGACATGGGTTCCCATGACGGCGCTCTCGGCGATCTTGTTCTTCTTCACGTAGTGGAAGAACTTCGGGGTGTCGTCGTCGGTCGTTTCGTCGGTGGAGACGTCGGGACGTTCCTTGGTTTGAGTGCTCACCCCTCCAATAATGCCGTCTCCGTCACAGCGGTGCGACCCACGGGTCGTGTGCAATTGTCGGCCGAGAGTGGAACAGTGGAGTCATGGCACGAAATGGCGCGTTCGGCAGGTCCGACGAGGCCGGGACTCCCGATAATCCCGTACTGATCACCGAAGCGCAGAAGTCCGTCGAAGAACAGCACAAAGCCCGAGTGCGCAAGTACATGATCATCATGTCCTTCCGGTTCCCGGCGTTGATCCTCGCGGCGATCGCGTACGGCATCTGGGCCAACGCCTGGATCTCGATGCTCATCATCGGTGCATCCATTCCGCTTCCCTGGATCGCCGTCCTGATCGCCAACGACCGACCACCGCGCACCAAGGACGAACCGAGCCGATACGACGGACGAAAGAAGACCGCAGGCGAGATCGAATCCGCGACGCACCACACCATCGAAGGCTGACAAGTTCCGCCTGCGAGAATGACGGGGTGAGAAGCGAAACGCTCCTGTCCATCACCCCTGCGCTGCGTGAGGCTCTGCTTCGCAATCGATTCGACACGGGAACCATGCTCGAGGCATTGGGTCCCGAAGTTCACGCCGCTCTCGGCCGAAGTGAGCCGGTGCCCGTGCGCCGCGCCACCCGAGAACTCGGGGACCTGGGCGTTCTCATCAGACTGTTCCTTCTCGCCGATGATTGCCCAGCAGGCGACGTCGCCGCGGCGTTGACTCCGCTGACAATTGCGCAGTGCGTCGACGCCGGCCTGCTCGAAGGTGAAAACTTCGACAGTGAGAATCCGCTCGTGCGGGCCGCGGTCGATCTTCGCCCCATAGACGTCGGCGACGGCGACCGTTGGGTGATCTCGGATCTCGACGGCGGAATCCGTCCCAAGAAGGCCACGGCCGATCACGTGCTGGGCGTCGGACATGCGTCACTGTCCTTGCTGCAGGCCACGCCCACCGCGAAGGTCGGCAGCGTGCTCGACCTCGGTACGGGATGCGGCATCCAAGCCCTGCACGCGAACACATACGCCGATTCGGTCACCGCAACCGACATCAATCAACGCGCCGTCGACCTCACGGCCGCAACCATGGCGCTCAACGGACTGGACGTCGAACTGCTTCAGGGGTCCTGGTTCGAACCCGTCGAGGGTCGAACCTTCGACCAGGTGGTCGCCAATCCCCCGTTTGTCGTCGGCGAGGCACGCGTCCATCACACCTACCGCGATTCCGGCCTCGATCTCGACGGTGCGAGCGAATTGATGATCTCGCGCTCGATCGACTATCTGAACCCCGGCGGCACGGCAGCACTGTTGGCCTCGTGGGTGCACATCGAAGGACACGACTGGCGTTCGCGGATCGCGTCGTGGCTGCCGGCGCACGGCGTCGACGCCTGGGTGGTGCAGCGCGACGTGGCGGACCCAGCTCTGTACGTCGGCACGTGGCTCAAGGACGGCGGGCAGGATCCGCGAGATCCGGAATCGGCATCGAGAGCAAACGCCTGGCTGGATCACCTCGAAGAAGCCGATGTCGAGGGCGTCGGCTTCGGTTTCGTGTTCCTTCGCCGCACCGACTCCCCCACCGACCTGATGGCCGAGGACCTCATGCACGGCTTCTCGGACCCGCTCGGGGCCGAGGCGCTCGCTTACTTCGACCGTCTTGCCTGGTTGCGTGAACACGACGTCCTCGAGGAGCGATTCGTCCTCGATCCGGACACGGCTCTCGAACGCGTCTACCTCCCCGGCGACGAGGGATGGCAGCAAGTGGTCACGCGTGTGCACCGCGGCAACGGACCGCACTGGCAGCATGAGATCGACGAGCTCGGTGCTGCGCTGCTGGCCGGGCTCCGAGCGGACGGACTGGTGGTCGACGAACTGGTCGAACTTCTTGCCGCGGCGAACGGCGAAGACCCGGACCAGCTACGTGAGGCCGTCGTCACATTGCTGGTCTCGCTTGTCCGGCACGGGTTGGTGCTTCCCGTCACGAACTGAGTTCCCGGTGAGTTGCAGATTTTTGTGTTCTCAGCAACTTCTCAGGACGACTGGGAAATAACTGCAGGTCACGGCGTTCTAGCGGAAATCGGCGCGGGAACTTTCCCGGAACTCTCACACGTTGAACTGTGTGAGAGACCGCCGATAGGGAGGCAAGTCATGACAAGCCCCAGCACCACTACTCGCATTCGTCCGAGCGCCGCAGATCTGGACGCCCAGAGCCCGGCCGCAGACCTGGTCCGCGTCTACCTGAACGGGATCGGTCGTACTGCACTGCTGACAGCAGCAGACGAGGTCGAACTGGCGAAGCGAATCGAAGCGGGGCTGTACGCCAGCCACGTCCTTGCCACGGGAAAGCGCCTGACAGTCGCCAAGAAGAGGGATCTCGCAACGATCGTTCGCGAGGGACAGTCGGCCCGTAGCCACCTCCTGGAAGCGAACCTGCGACTCGTCGTCTCGCTGGCCAAGCGCTACACCGGCCGCGGAATGCCGCTCCTCGATCTCATTCAAGAAGGCAACCTCGGACTCATCCGTGCCATGGAGAAGTTCGACTACGCCAAGGGCTTCAAGTTCTCGACGTACGCCACCTGGTGGATCCGTCAGGCGATCACGCGCGGAATGGCTGATCAGAGCCGCACCATCCGGCTCCCAGTCCACCTCGTGGAGCAGGTCAACAAGCTCGCCCGCATCAAGCGCGAACTGCACCAGCAGCTCGGGCGCGAAGCGACGGACGACGAGTTGGCCGAAGAGTCGGGCATTCCCGCCCACAAGATCGCGGACCTGCTCGACCACAGTCGCGACCCGGTAAGCCTGGACATGCCAGTCGGCAACGACGAAGAAGCTCCCTTGGGCGACTTCATCGAAGATTCCGAGGCGACTTCGGCGGAGAACGCCGTCATCGCCGGTCTGCTGCACAGCGATGTGCGCAGCGTGCTCGGGACGCTCGACGAGCGCGAGCAGCAGGTCATCCGACTTCGCTACGGTCTCGACGACGGCCAGCCTCGCACACTCGATCAGATCGGCAAGCTCTTCGGCCTCTCGCGTGAGCGGGTTCGTCAGATCGAGCGTGAGGTCATGGGCAAGCTCCGCGTCGGCGATCGCGCCGAGAAACTGCGGTCCTACGCCAGCTGATCAAACAACACAGCACGTGCGTCAGCGCGCCACACCACTCGCGCTGACGCACCGCACAAAGCACCGGCCACCGCTTATTCCCTCCCCCTCGGGAATGTGCGATGGCCGGTGTTGTTCGCTGTGTCTACCGCAACCGCAGCGCCTACCGCAGACGCTGTACCTGCCGCAGACGCTGTATCTACCGCAGACGCCTGGGCCCCAGGTCGATTGCGCTCGGCTCGGGCCCGATGCGTACTCGCGAATCGGTGATCTCCGCGCCGGTAGCCGAAGCAAGTACCGGCTCACAGGCCAGTTCGCGGACTTCCGGAATGTCGTCGGCCAGCGCCGAGATCCGCTGGACCAGATCGACCAAGGCACCCTTGTTGACCGGAACGGCATTTCGATATCCGGAGAGCAGCGGCGCTGCCTTGGGTGCGTCGATCAACTCCGTAGCAGCGTCTTCCGTGAGCGGCAGTACGCGATAGGCACGGTCCCCGAGGAGATCGGAGATCACACCGGCGAGACCGAACGAGATCAGCGAACCGAACGACGGGTCGTCTTGGACACCAACCACACACCCGATGCCCTTGGTTGCCATTTTCTGCACGTGCAGCAGCGGTTCACCCGACGCGGCCGCAAGATCTCGGTAAGCGAGGCGCACCGATTCAGGTCCACTCAGATCCAGCCTGACGCCGCCCAGATCCGGTCGGTGGCGCCACATTTCGCCGGTTGCCTTGACCGCGACCGGGTAGCCGACAGCATCCGCTGCCTCTACAGCTTCGTCTTCGCTCAGGACCGAACGGAATTCGACGACTGCAACCCCGTAGCACTCGAGAAGAGCTGCTGCTTCGACGTCCGAAAGCCAACGGCCAGGCGAGTTTTCAAGCCAGGCGGCCACCATCTTCTGGGCTCGTTCGGAGTCGATTCCCGCGGGGCGAACAACCTTCGACGCAGGCTTGCTGCGCCACTCCGCGTAACGCCAGGCCCTCGCCAACGCCAGTGCGGCGCGCTCCGGCCCTGGGTAGGACGGCACCGAACCGCGGGTCGGGTTTCCGACTTCGTCGCGGACCGCCAGGACGTCCGGCACACCCTCCGCTGCGAGGAACGTCGTGAGAATCGGCTTGTCCGAGCCGGCGACGGCGTCTTTGAGTGCTTTCGCGAACGGCTCGACCGGAATGGCAACCGGAGGAACGAAGACGGCGATGACGGCATCGACGTCGAACGACGCCAACGCGTCGCGCACGGCAGCGGCGAACAGTTCCGGACTCGCCTGGGCGCCAAGGTCGACCGGGTCGCTGACCTGCAAACCTTCACTGCGGGCGGCGTCCGCGGCAAGGACACCGAGCGCGGTCGAGTTGCCGATGACAGCAAGCCGTGGACCGGCCGGCAACGGCTGGTATCCGAAGAGCAAGGCACAGTCGAACAATTGTGAAATGGAGCCGACCTGGATGACGCCCGCCTGTTCGAAGAGGGCGCGGACGATCGAATCGTCGATCTCGACTCCGGTGGCGGCGAGAACCGGCGGAACCGCGTGCCGACCGCTCTTGACCGCGACGATCGGCTTCTTCCGCGCAACTCGGCGGGCGATCCGGGAGAACTTTCGCGGGTTGCCGAAGCTCTCCAGGTAGAGAAGGACCACTTCGGTGGACTGGTCGGAATCCCAGTACTGCAGAAGGTCGTTGCCCGAGACGTCCGCACGGTTGCCGGCAGAAACGAAGGCGGACAACCCGATTCGGCTGCGCGCGGCTTCGTCGAGAATGGCGATACCGAGCGCGCCGGACTGACAGAAGAAACCCACGTTGCCTGCCACCGGCAAGACCGGCGCGAGAGTCGCATTCAACGAGATCGCGGGGTCGTTGTTCGCGACACCCAGCGCATTCGGACCGATGAGGCGCATTCCGTGAGCGCGTGCTGCATGGACCAGTTTGCGTTCGGACGAGCGTCCGTCCGGACCGCTCTCACTGAAGCCCGACGAGACCACCACCAGCGCTTTGACGCCCTTGTCGAGGCAGTCGTCGAGTACCGAATTGATCGATTCCGCAGGTACAGCCACGACGGCGAGATCGACGTCGTCAGGAATGTCGCGAACAGTTGGGTACGCCCGCACCCCGTGAACCGAGCGATGCTCCGCGTTGACGGGGTAGACCGGTCCGGTGAATCCGCCGCGCAGCAGGTTGGTCAACACCGCGTTACCCACCTTGGCGGGGTCCGCTGATGCGCCGATCACTGCCACCGATCGTGGACTCAGCACGTTTCCCATGCTGCGGGCCTCAGCTGCCCGCTCACGCGAATTACGTACTGAAACAAGCGCTTCCGTCGGGTCGATCGCGAATTCGAGGCGCAGCACGCCACCGTCGAACGAGCGGCTCACCTGATACCCCGCCTCACGGAACACCGTCACCATGTTGCGGTTCTCGGACAGGACCTCGGCGACGAACATCGTCAGGCCGTTCTCGGCCGCTGCTGCTGCCAGGTATTCGAGCAGGATCGGGCCGAGGCCGCGCCCCTGGTGTGCGTCGGCGACGACGAAGGCGACCTCGGCAGACTTTCCGTCACCGACGTCGAGGAGTCGCTCGTAGCGACCCACCGCGATGATCTCGTCGCCGAGCATCATCACGAAGGCGACGCGGTTGTGGTGGTCGACCGTCGTGAAGTTCTTCACGTCGCGCGCCGACATCGTGGGATACGGGCCGAAGTAGCGCAGGTACCGGGTCCGCTCGGAGAGTTTGCCGTGGAATTCGACGAGCTTGTCCGCGTCCTCGGGAACGATGGGTCGCAACGCCACCGCGCCGCCGTCGGAGGCGAGAACGTCGACTACCCACGAATGGGGATAGGTGTGAGCCGGGTCGGTCTTCGGCGCCTGGTCGCTCGCGCCGCCGGCATCGGTATCGGACTGTTCAGTCACGGGGATCCTCCGGGTCGAGTCCGAGTAGCGGGAACGAAGCACGGCGTGTGGCGATGATCGCCGAGTCGATTCGGGTGAGTGCACGGTCCACCGAGGCGACACCTGTCTCCGGTGTACCACCCGGGCCGTCCCACGGGGTGTATGCGACATCTCCGCCGTCGCCCATGGTCGGCGGGAGGTCGACGCTCGGCGCTCGCAGCTTCGTCGATTCCTTCCACTCGTCAGGCACAGCTGTGTCGACGTCGACCTCGCGATCGAGCGCGGCAGCGATCAGGTGAGTCCATGCCCTCGGCACGACGCGAACCAGTCCGTATCCGCCGCCGCCGACTGCCAGCCACCGGCCCTCGGAGTAGCGGTCGGCAAGATCGCGCATTGCCAGGAACGCTGCTCGCTGGCCGTCGACGGTCAGAGCGAGGTCCGCGAGCGGGTCCTCGCGGTGCGAGTCGACTCCGCACTGGCTGATGATGATCTGCGGGCGGAAGGCTGCAATGGCTCCCGGGACGACGGCGTGAAATGCGCGCAGCCACAACGCGTCGACGGTTCCGGGAAGCACCGGGATGTTCACTGCAGTACCTTCGGCGGCCCCGTCGCCGACCTCGCTCGACCATCCGGTGTTCGGCCACAAGGTTGCCGGGTGCTGATGCAGCGAGACCGTGAGCACCCGCGGGTCCCCGAGGAACGCATGTTGCACTCCGTCGCCGTGATGAGCGTCGACGTCGATGTAGGCGATGCGGTCGTAGCCGTTGTCGAGCAGCCACGAAATCGCCACAGCCGCATCGTTGTAGACGCAGAATCCCGAAGCCCAATCCGCCATCGCGTGGTGCATGCCGCCGCCGATGCTGACCGCGCGACGCGTACGTCCCGAAGCGATTTCCTGCGCTGCGGCCAGCGAGCCGCCGGCGAGGATCGCACTTGCTTCGTGCATGTGCGGGAAGACCGGGTTGTCCTCGGTACCGAGCCCGTGGGGAACATCCTGGCCGCTCACACCGTTGTTCGCAGAGTTACCCGCGTCTTTGACCGCTGCAAGATATGCCGGTGTGTGGATTCTGAGGAGGTCGGCATCGGACGCGGCGCTCGGTTCGAGAAATTCGATGCCCTCGAGAAGTCCGAGGCTTCGCGAGAGTGCCATCGTGAGATCGAGGCGAGTGGGATTCATCGGGTGATCGGCGCTCCACCGATAGCTCAGGTACTCCGGACTCCACACCACGACTCGATTCGCTCGAGACGCCGCGGGGTCCCCGTCAGATCTGATCGACGCGGTCATGGGATCACGCTACTTCCTTCTCGTTTCGTGCCGCACACCACACTCGCGGCCCGCTTCGGAGACCGAGATCGAGTGACACGAATCCAATTCGGACACGCGCTGGACTCGCCGCAGTGGAGGCGGCACCGGAACCACGAACTGAACGGTAGAATGATCAACTGACGAAGGGGTTGAGTGTGAAGGATCTAGTCGACACCACGGAGATGTATCTCCGGACGATCTACGACTTGGAAGAAGAGGGCGTAGTCCCACTCCGGGCGCGGATCGCCGAACGGCTCGAACAGAGCGGACCCACCGTCAGCCAGACAGTTGCGCGTATGGAGCGCGACGGCTTGCTGATGGTCGCCGGCGATCGACATCTGGAACTCACCGACAAGGGTCGCGATCTCGCGATCTCTGTCATGCGTAAGCACCGGTTGGCAGAGCGCCTACTGGTGGACGTCATCGGTCTGAAATGGGAAGACGTACATGCCGAGGCATGCCGTTGGGAGCACGTGATGAGCGAGGAGGTCGAGCGTCGGCTCGTCGTCGTTCTGAACAACCCCACGACGTCGCCATACGGCAACCCGATTCCGGGCTTGGACCAGTTGGGACTCGACGGCCCGGTTGCCACCACCGAAACATTGGTGCGCCTGACCGATATTCCGCACGGCGCACAGACAGCTGTGGTCGTTCGGCGACTCGCCGAGCACGTGCAGTCCGATCCCGAGGTGATCGCGCAGCTGCGTGACGCCGGCGTCGTTCCCGACGCCAGGGTGACGGTCGAAACCCGTCCGGGCTCGGTGACCATCATCGTGCCGGGTCACAGCGGGTTCGACCTGTCCGAGGAAATGGCTCACGCCGTTCAGGTCAAGCAGGTCTGAGGAACTAGATGAAACTCCTGGTCACCGGCGGCGCCGGTTACGTCGGCAGTGTGTGCAGCACTGTGTTGCTCGAGCGTGGACACGAAGTTGTCGTCATCGACGACCTCTCCACCGGAAATGCCGACGCGGTGCCTGCCGGTGCCGAGTTCATCGAAGGGGATGTGGGGGCGCTGGCCGCCGACATCCTCGGCAGTGCGGGTTCACCGGTTTTCGACGGCGTACTTCACTTCGCCGCGCAGTCGCTGGTCGGCGAATCCGTGCTGCACCCCGAAAAGTACTGGCGCGGAAACGTCGTCACGACCATCGAACTGCTCGAGGCGATTCGTGTCTCCGGCACTCCCCGGCTCGTGTTCTCTTCCACCGCCGCGACGTACGGCGAGCCGGAGCAGTCCCCCATCGTGGAAACCGCTCCGACCCGCCCTACGAATCCGTACGGCGCGACCAAGCTCGCGATCGATCATGCGATCACCTCGTACTCGATCGCCCACGGCCTCGGCGCTACCAGCTTGCGCTACTTCAACGTCGCGGGTGCGTACAAGTCCGCCGGCGAGAACCGGGTGATCGAAACCCACCTGATTCCGCTCGTCCTTCAGGTCGCACTCGAGCAGCGAGACAAGATCTCGGTATTCGGAACCGACTGGCCCACGCCGGACGGCACCGCGGTACGCGACTACATACACGTGCTTGACCTCGCCGAAGCGCATCTGCTGGCGCTCGAATCCTCGGTTCCCGGCGAGCACCGCATCTACAACCTCGGAAGTGGTGCCGGCTTCAGCGTGCGCGAGGTGATTGCTGCCTGTGCGCGGGTCACCGGCCTGCCGATCAACGTCGAAGACGCGTCACGACGGCTGGGTGATCCGGCCGTACTGATCGCATCGAGCGACAAGGCGATTGCCGAGTTGGGTTGGACGCCCACGCGTACCGATCTCGACGTCATAGTCGCCGATGCGTGGCAGTTCCTCCAGGATCTGGGCGACCGCTCACACGCTGCTCGCTAGCTTCCGCTCGGCAGTGCCGGCGGCAAGCCGGTAATTCCGAGCGATTCCCCGATGGACAATCCGACGGCCGCAAGGTCACGGATCCCATCGGGGTGCACACCGGATTGCAGCGATAAATCCAGCAATCCGGCCAAGGTGTGTTCCGAATCGGCCGACAGTGCGGCCGACAGCGCAACACCTGCCAGGGGCCCGTCGCCGCGCACGTATGCAAAGAACCCGAGAAGTGTTGCCGGCCAAGCTCGTTCGGGAGACGGTACTTCATGGGTAAGTACGAGCCACAATTGCTCGGCATGTGCGGCAACCGACGTGATCGCCAGACCCAACACCACGTCGCGCACGTGAACGTCCGTCAAAGCGACCACCAGATCGGCGCATTCCTGCGGGTCAGGGTAGTAAGTGCCCGCCTCCACACGGCGGACATGTTCCAACACCAGATCGACCCGGCGCTGAACTGCGGCATCACGGCCTGATCCCCCGCTGTACTCACTCGATTCTCGGCGGCTCGCGATCAGTCGGGCAATCGCGTCATGATTGCGAGCGGCACCGTGTACCCACCGGACCAGTTCCTCACGCGAACGGCGAATGACCCTCCCGCCCAACACCTGCGCCGCCGCGACCGACGAAGATGCCGGGTCTGGCAGGGTGCCGCAGTGAATCGAACGCGTGACGCTCGTCCACGGCTGGTCAGATTCTATTGCGGCCGTGCATAATACGTCAGCCAGCTCGACGCAGGTTCCGCCGAGCATGTCTTCGAATACCTCGACCAGCTCGATGGTTTCGTCGATGAGAGTTTCAGCTGTCGAGCAATTGGTGATCACCACGAGAACGACCGCACGCGCTCCTTCCGCGTCACACACGGCGGCGAACTGGCGCAGCGCCGCGCTCATCTGCCTCGCGGGCTTTCCTTTGACGCTTGGAAAGTAGTCGTGTCGCATTACCGGGCCGAGCGTCGAGGCGGAAGCGCCCATCAAAGACAGCGCAACGACGGAATTGGACGGATGGAATCCCAGGAGGGCGGGTATTGCCGCGATCAATTCGCCTGGATCGGAAACACGTTCAACGCGTCCGAAAAGGGCCAGGTCGTCGTCGGAGAATTCGAATTCTCCTGGAAGAGGTGATGTGGTCATGCACAGACCCTCGCCGATCGCCCCGATGCCGCCATCCACTCGACCAGGGAAAACAGCGACGTCGAATTCGTCTGTGGATTATCGAGTCAGTTGGGGACGAATGATCGCGCCGCACCGAAAAGGTCCGCTCTGTGTCGGACCCGTGTGCTGCGAAATCACTTGCCTGCTTTGACCTTCTGTACGGCTGCGGTGAACGCTTGATCCAGAGGTGCCGTCGAGGGCGTCGCAGAACCGAACGTCATCAGTGTTGTTGCTACCCGTACGTCGCCGACCTGCGCGATCAATGTCAGCATCGTCTGATCGCCGGCTGCGGCTTTGGGGGACACGACGGTGCGGCGAAGTGACATCGTCTTGTCGGCATCGATCGGCGACGGCGGAAGAATTTCCGTCGTCACTGTAGTGGTGACGCCGTTCGCAGTGACAGTCATGGACGGGCACTGGCGAGTTTGCGCTTCCAACTCGTCCAGTGGTGCGTCGACCTTCGTGAGTTCGACCGAAATCGTTGCCCTCGTCGCATTGTCGGTCCCGACCGCCATCACGGTCCCGTTCGGACCGTAATCCTGTTCCGGTGGCTCACATTCGGATGGATCGACGGTGGCACCGCGTGGGACGCCGACTAGATCCGGCGCTGCCATCGGAACGGCCTGCGGGGGCAGCACAACGGCGCCGAAGGGCTCGGGAAATTCCTCGGGAGTCAGCAGCAGTTCGGACAACGGTGCCGCCGTTTTCGGAGAGGTGGATTTCGGCGTCGAGGATTTGGGTGCAGTCGTCGTACTCGGCGCCGCTGAGCCGCTGTCGGTCGCACCGGCAGTCGCCGGCGCGGAGTCCGGAACGGGTGCACCTTGGACCGACCCGGAGCAGCCCGCGAGTAGTGCAACGGCGGCCACCGCAGCAAGGGAGCATGCGGCCACTCGCCTGGACGATCGTGGACACACCCGCATGTAAGCCTCCGCACTCGACCTCGACCGATCCCGACAATCGACCAATGCATTTCGGACAAATCGGCCGTGCCGACCTTGTCTTCCACTCTGCCATGTCCGAAGCCGCGCACCCGACATCTAGCGAACGCCCAGGCCAAGTGTCGAAAGATACCGCTCGGCTTCGCTCTCAGCGAACGCCCGGCTCGTCGGATCGGGAATGATCGGTCACCGACTCGGTGTTCTTACCGATGAACGTCTGATCCAGTGCTGTCGGGCACCTGACTCCGATGCTGTCGAGCGTGCGCCGATAGTGGACACTTGAGATCAAGACCGAAGAGCGAAGGGGACTGCGATGGACGAACAGTCGAGGATGTACGAGCTGGAATTTCCGGCGCCCCAGTTGGCGGCTGCCGACGGCCAGGGACCGATCCTGATTCACGGACTCGAGGGTTACTCCGACGCCGGTCACGCCGTGAAGTTGGCGACGACGCATCTGCGCGAAAGCCTGGAAACCGAGCTTGTCGCGTCGTTTGCTGTCGACGAGCTGATCGACTACCGCTCACGTCGACCAACGATGACGTTCAAGGCCGATCATTTCTCCGATTACGACGCTCCGGCGCTCAATCTGTACGCACTGCGCGATACGGCCGGCACGCCGTTCCTGCTGCTCGCAGGGATGGAACCGGACCTCAAGTGGGAGCGGTTCACCACAGCCGTTCGTCTGTTGTCCGAACAGCTGGGAGTGCGTCGAACCATCGGGCTCAACGCGATTCCGATGGCAATCCCGCACACCCGACCGCTGGGTGTGACAGCACATTCGACCAACAAGGACCTGATCCAGGACCATCAGCGTTGGTCAGGTGAACTGCAGGTTCCCGGCAGCGCATCGTCACTCCTCGAGCTTCGTATGTCTCAGCACGGGCACGAGGCGATGGGCTTTTCGGTGCATGTCCCCCACTACCTCGCGCAAACGGACTACCCGGGCGCCGCAGAGACTTTGCTCGAAAACGTTTCCGAGGTTTCGGATCTGGAATTGCCCTTGGTTGCACTGGGTGAGGCCGCGGCGCGCGTTCGGGAACAGGTTAACGAGCACATAGCCGGGAACGAAGAAGTTCAGACTGTAGTCCACGCTTTGGAGCGTCAATACGACACTTTTGTCGCCGCTCAGGAACAACAGTCGTCCCTTCTGGCCGGCGAGGCCGACCTTCCCAGCGGTGACGAGATCGGCGCAGAGTTCGAAAAGTTCCTGGCCGAACAGGCAGGAAATGACGACTTCGGCTCAGCTGGAGACCTCGATCGAGGCGACAACTGACGAAAATGTGACGGGCGGGGCGCATAATTCGACATTGTGCGCATTCCGCAACCCCTCCGTTACCTGGGCTGTTGTTCAGGACACATCCGTCGGATAGCCTCAAACTCTGTGTGATTTTCGTTGACGGCTCAACAACTGGAGCAGACAGTCAACGTGGTCACACGCCGAGCCAGGAGGCGACATGAGCAGACCACGGAACCGTCAGCTCCGACCGGTCCCCGACGAGGAACCGCGGATGATGTTCCGGACGATTCACGGCTACCGACGCGCATTTCGGATAGCCGGCGAGGGTCCGGCAGTACTGCTCCTGCACGGAATCGGCGACAACTCGTCGACGTGGACCGAGATCATTCCCCACCTCGCCAAGAAGTACACCGTCATCGCACCTGACCTGTTGGGTCACGGCCGCTCCGACAAGCCGCGCGCCGATTATTCGGTAGCCGCGTATGCCAACGGCATGCGTGATCTTCTGTCGACGCTCGGCATCGAGCACGTCACCGTCATCGGGCATTCGCTCGGCGGCGGCGTCGCGATGCAGTTCTCCTACCAATTCCCACACATGGTGGATCGCCTCGTGCTGGTCTCGGCCGGTGGCGTCACCAAGGACGTCCACCCACTGCTGCGCCTCATGTCCGTTCCGGTGGTCAACGAGGTCGTCAAACTGCTCCGGATACCTGGCGCGATGCCGCTCGTCCGGATGGCCGGAAACCTTGCCGGTGTCGTTCACGGTTCGAATCTGCGCCCCGGCACCATGCTGCACGACACGCCAGACCTGATTCGAGTGCTCGCTGATCTCCCCGACCCCACTGCCTACGAGGCCTACCTTCGTACGCTGCGGGCAGTCGTGGACTGGCGCGGACAGGTCGTCACGATGCTCGACCGCTGTTATCTGACCGAGAATCTGCCGGTTCAACTGATCTGGGGCGACGACGACTCCGTCATTCCCGTCTCCCACGCTCACCTCGCGCACGCAGCGATGCCGAACTCACGTCTCGAAATCTTCCGCGGCTCGGGCCACTTCCCGTTCCGCGACGATCCGATGCGTTTCCTGCAGATCGTTGAAGATTTTCTTTCCAGCACCGCACCACTCGTCTTCGACGAGGCCCGCTGGCGTCACATGCTGATCTCCGGCGTCGGCGAGAACACCATCACGGGAACGTCGTCCACCCGCATGGCAGTGCTCGACGCCATGGGCTCGGACGAGCGAAGCGCAACCTGATCCGCGGTTGCGGCTAGCCTGTACGAGTGCTGCTGACGGAACTTCTCCCCGACAACGCGGATCCTGATTCCGTTTTCGACGCCTTCTCTTCGTGGACCCTCGAACGAGGTTTGACGCTCTATCCTGCCCAGGAAGAGGCCGTCATGGAGTTGGTCTCGGGTGCAAACGTGATCCTTGCGACGCCGACCGGGTCCGGTAAATCGATGGTAGCGATCGGCGCGCATTTCTATGCGATGTCGCTCGGCAAGCGCACCTATTACACAGCGCCGATCAAGGCCTTGGTGAGTGAGAAGTTCTTTGCGCTGTGTGAGGTCTTCGGTGCCGAGAACGTCGGCATGATGACCGGCGACGCCGCCGTGAACTCGTCGGCGCCGATCATTTGTGCGACGGCAGAGATCGTCGCGAATCTCGCACTGCGAGAGGGCCCGAACTCCGATATCGGCCAAGTCGTGATGGACGAGTTCCATTTCTACTCCGAACCCGATCGAGGTTGGGCGTGGCAGGTTCCGCTCATCGAGTTGCCGCACGCGCAGTTCCTCTTGATGTCGGCAACTCTCGGTGAGGTCGACTTCTTCTCCGAGGATCTGACGCGTCGCACCGGGAAGCCGACCACCGTCGTCTCCGGCACGGAACGCCCTGTGCCTTTGATGTTCTCGTACGCGACCACGCCGGTCGGCGAAACCATCGAAGATCTGGTGACCACCAACCAGTCCCCCGTCTACATCGTGCATTTCACGCAGGCGGCCGCGCTCGAGCGCGCCCAGGCACTGACGAGCGTCAACTTCTGTTCCAAGGCCGAGAAGGAAGCGATCGCCGAAGCGCTGGGCGGTTTCCGCTTCACCACGGGGTTCGGAAAGACACTCTCGCGCCTGGTCCGGCACGGCATCGGCGTTCACCATGCTGGCATGTTGCCCAAGTACCGACGGCTCATCGAAGTTCTCGCGCAGGACGGGCTTCTCAAGGTGATTTGCGGTACCGACACTCTGGGCGTCGGAATCAACGTCCCGATCCGCACAGTGCTGCTGACCGGTCTCGCCAAGTACGACGGCGTCCGCACACGGCATCTGAAGGCCCGCGAGTTCCATCAGATCGCCGGCCGCGCGGGTCGTGCAGGCTACGACACGATGGGCACCGTTGTCGTCCAGGCACCGGAACACGAAGTGGAGAATCTGCGGGCAGTCGCCAAGGCCGGCGACGATCCGAAGAAGATCAAGAAGATTCAACGCAAGAAGGCTCCCGAGGGGTTTGTGTCCTGGAGCGAAGCGACGTTCGACCGCTTGGTCGCGGCATCGCCCGAACCGTTGGTATCGCGATTCTCGGTCAGCAACTCGATGCTGCTCAATGTCATTGCCCGCCCGGGCAACTGCTTCGACGCGATGCGGCATCTGTTGGAGGACAACCACGAATCGCGTCCGGCGCAACGCAAGCACATCCTCAAAGCGATCTCGCTGTATCGCGGATTGCTCAGCGCCGGCATCGTGGAACGCCTCGACGAACCCGACGAGTACGGCCGCATGGCTCGGTTGACGATGGACCTGCAACGCGACTTCGCCTTGAACCAGCCACTCTCACCGTTCGCCTTGGCGGCATTCGAACTTCTCGACGTCGAATCCGACAGTTACGCACTCGATGTCGTCTCGATCATCGAGTCGACGCTCGACGATCCGCGTCAGGTTCTGATGGCGCAGCAGCACTTCGCACGCGGCGAAGCGGTGGCGCAGATGAAGGCGGACGGCATCGAGTACGAGGAGCGCATGGAGCTTCTCGAAGAGGTCACCTGGCCGAAACCGTTGTCGGACTTGCTGTTCCCGGCTTTCGAAATGTACCGGGGTGGCCACCCGTGGATCACCGAGTTCGCCCTCTCCCCCAAGTCCGTGGTGCGCGACATGATCGAACGCGCCATGACGTTTGCCGAATTGATCAGCCATTACGGACTTACCCGGTCCGAGGGCCTCGTCCTGCGCTACCTCGCCGACGCCTACCGCGCGCTGAGGCAAACCGTCCCGACCGAAGCGCGCACCGAGGAACTCGAAGACATCATCGAGTGGTTGGGCGAGCTGATCCGTCAGGTCGACTCGAGCCTGCTCGACGAGTGGGAGTCACTCACCGACCCCGGAGCCGAGGCAGACACGGAAGAGGTTGCGTTCGGCGCCGACATTCCCCGTCCCATCTCGGCGAACCCGCGCGCATTCCGCGTCATGGTGCGCAATGCGATGTTCCGACGCATCGATCTCGCGTCGCGTCGACAGTGGAACGAGCTGGAAAACCTCGAGGACGGTATCGAGGCCGCCGAGTGGGAAGAGCAACTACTGCCGTACTTCGAGGAGTACGCAACCATCGGAACCGGGCCGTCGGCGCGCGGTCCGGCGCTCTTCCAGGTCACTGAGGACGGAGAGTTCTGGCGGGTGCGGCAGGTGCTCGAGGATCCGGAGGGCGATCACGGATGGGCGCTGCTTGCCGTCGTCGACATCCCGGAATCGGATGCGGCGGGTGAAATCGTGTTCGACGAGCTGAGCGTCGTAGAAGGCTAGCGCCTGTGCGCCTTTCCGGTAGTCATCGCTACCGGAAAGGCGCACAGGGGGGCGTCAGCCCCTTCGAGCCTTCCGCGGCTGGTTACGACGCGCAGCGCGCTTTTCCTTGATGCGAACGTTTTCGGCCCGCACGTCGGCCTGAACAGCGCGTTCCTTTTCGAGCCAATCAGGCTTCTCTTCGAGGAGTGCGGCGATCTGATCCGTGGTGAGTGCTTCTTCGACGCCGCCGCGGGCCAGGCCGGCGATCGATACGCCCAGTTTGGCGGCGATGACCGGGCGAGGGTGCGGTCCGGTGCGTCGCAGCTCCAGCAGCCACTCCGGCGGATCGGTCTGCAGAGCAGTCAGCTCGTCACGAGTCACGTCGCCTTCCTGGAACTGCGCAGGTGTTGCTTCCAGGTACACACCCAGCTTCTTGGCAGCCGTCGTCGGCTTCATCGTCTGGGGAGTTTTGTTCGACGTCATGCAACAAGAGTAACCAGCCGATACGGGTGCTTTTACCAAGGCGGTAGCCTTGCCTGGTGACAGACGCGGATAGTCAGGCAATTTTTCGACTCGCGTACGCCCCGGGGGTGACGCCCACCAAGTGGGTCCGGGTGTGGCACGAGCGGCTCCCCGAGGTGCGTCTGGAACTTGTTCAGTTCCCGGTTCTCGAACTCGAAGCTGCACTTCGCGCAGGTGAAGCAGATGCAGGGTTGGTTCGCCTGCCGATCGACCGGACCGGCATCAGCGCCATCTCGCTGTATGCGGAAACCCCGGTGGTGGTGGTACCGAAAGATCACGTGTTCACTACTGTCGATCAGATTTCCGTCGACGATCTGGCCGACGAGATAGTGCTCGATCCTCTCGACGACAGACTCGACTGGCCGACCCGTCCCGGAAAGACCGCCGCCGAGCGACCCGCGACCATCGCCGACGCCATCGAGTTGGTGGCCGCCGGCGTCGGAGTTGTCGTGGTTCCCCATTCGCTGGCGCGGTTCCACCATCGCAAGGACCTGACCTTCCGTCCGGTGGACGGTGCGCCCGAGGCTCCTGTGGCTTTGGCATGGATGGAGTCCAAGACCACAGATCTGGTCGAGGAACTTATCGGCATCGTGCGGGGCCGAACGGCGCAGAGTTCCCGCGGCCGAAACGGTGAGCCGGCGGAGAAGATCAAGGGCTCCGTCAAGGCCAAGATCGCGGCCCGCGAGCGTCGCGCAGAAGCTGCCAAGAACGGGCAGAAAGCTAAGGGCGCCGGCACCGCAAAGAACATATCCGGACGCAACGCCGGTTCCGGTAAGGCCAAGGCGGGCGGCAAATCAGGCAGCGGCAAGTCCGGTGGGACCAAGAGTTCGGGTGGCCGGTTCTCCGGAAAGCAGAAGGGCCGCTAGGGCTTTCACACAACCCCCTCGACCGCGAGGACGATGACGCACCCCTCGAGGTCGGGTCATCTGGCATGCTCTATCCTCGATTCACTGTGATCTCGCAGATGAATTCGGGGGGATTCGTTCATGGGTGTGGATACTTTTTCAGCTGATCCAGCCGAATTGGCAAGTGCTGCGGAGGGGCTGACGGCATCTGCCGAGGAACTCGGTGGATTCTCGGCTTCGGAGGCCGCTACCGCCGCATCGGCCGGAGCCGCCGGGTCGGCGTTCGCTGCAGCCATAGCCGACAACGTCGTCACCGTCGACGAACTCGGCCGCGCGATCGGTGCGGGGATCACTGCTACCCGCACGAAACTGGAAAACTCCGCACGAGTGTTCGCCCGGGTCGACATCGCCAACGGCGCACGGATCGAGGATTCGGGAGACGTGCGATGACACTGTCGATCTCGCAGATCCGATCCTGGAATCTGGACGCCCTCGACAACTACGCCGGCTCCCTGGGCCGCGGACATGACGTATTCGACAGCAACGTCGACATCGCGCACCGCATCATGGACACCGCAACCAGCGATTGGAGCGGCAGCGCGGCGACCGCAGCATGGGATTCGGCAACCCAGCAGCATGCCTTCGGGCGAGACGCCGTCGCGATAGTCGGAGACGCCGGGCGCTGTGTCGCAGCGCAATCGGCAAACCTCCGGTACACCCGCGAAACACTGGTCAGCCGCGTCGACGACGCGAGCGCCGACGGTTTCACCGTCTCTGACGACGGTTCCGTCACCGCGACGCCCGCAACTCTGGCGAGCACAGATCCGCGCGGGGTAGAAGCCCGCCTCGAATATCACTCGTGGCGCATCGGCACGGCACTCACGGACGTCGACGAGACTGACGCGAGCGCCGCCAGAATCCTTACGGAGATCACCGCCGCAGGCACCTCGCTCATCGACCGCAAGGCCGATTTCGGGATCCCCGATGCAGCGTCGACCACCCCTTCACATCACGTTCGGTTCGATGGTCAGGGAGCCCACGACTCCGACATTCTCGCGCAGTCCCCGGGCGCAACACCCGAGAGCGAGGCGGCCAAGCAACGGTTGATCGCCGCGACGACTTTCACTCCGGAACAACAAGCGCAACTTGCTGCCGGCGGGCCCGTGGTCGTCGACCCGGAACAACTCGCCTACCTACGTGAGTTCTACGCCGATACCAACCTCGACGAGCTGAAGAATATCGGTGCAGGAGCCGAAGGATTCCGCACGGTCAACTTCCCCGATGCGAATGTCCCCGCCGACGCGCGAATCCCCAGCGCCCTCGCCTCGGGCATGTTCACCGTCTCCAATCCCAACGTCACCGACGGCAACGGCAACGCGGGCAGCCTCGACAACCTTCCGCCAGACGTCCGCAGAATCTTCAGCGACCCCGCGTACAGCTCGCAACTCCAACCCGGTGGGTACTCCACCACCGTGAACGTCAACCATTTCGACGATTCGAATGCACTCACGGACATACTTCAAAATGCAGACCCGGCGACGCAATCCGGCAGCGCTTTGAGTTCTGCACTGCTCGATCGCAGCGCAGATCTCGCCCCTCTCCAATCGCAAACTTCATCGAGCGCCCCGATGCGATTGGTCTTCGACGACGACGGCCAGCCCGTCAGCAACGATGAGCTCGACTCCAGCCTCACCAAAGCCCTCGACGTTGCCACTCGGGACATACCTTCGAACGCCGACTTCCTCACCACCCCTGCTCATCAGGACGACGTGGTGAATCTGTTCACCCGCGAATGGAACGATGACGGACGAGCCGTCAGCGGCCTCACCGATTGGATCGGACCCGACGCCACCAACTCCAACCCAGCTGTTGCCGAACGGGCCGGCGCCTCTGCCCTTGCGCTCGCCCACAATCTCGCCGACAACAAAGGTGCCTACCTCGACATCGCCGGCCTGGACAACAGATCCATCGGAGAAGTGAATCCCGCGTTGACGCAATCCATTGGTTCCGCGGTGACCCCGTACATCGGGAATCTCGTCGGATTGGAACCCGATCAAACCGGTACCCTCGGTTTCGAAAATCTCGATGCCTACGACGACAGATTCGCCAATGCAAAATCGGTGATCGCGATCATCGACAGCGACCCCCACGCAGCCGCAAGTTTCAATGCGAACATGCTCGGAGCCGCGGGCCAACTCCAAGGGACCTTCGTCGAAACCAGCATGAGCGGAGACATCGCCGCGGGTTCTTCGCAATATGCAATATATGCGGGACGCGTCCAGGCACTGATGGACGGCGCTCTGGAGGAAGAAGCCTTCAACCGAACCGGTGACGCTGCGGCGGCGCAACAGGACATCATCAGCAGACGTGGGAAAACATACGACGAACTCGGTTGGCTGATTTCCGGCGGTGCCGCCATGATCCCAGGCTTCGGACCACCGACCAGCGTTGCAGTCAGCATGCTGGGAGTCGAACTCAAAGATCACGTCCTGGGCTCCCCGGTCGAAGTTCCTCCGGCACAACTCAACTTCACAGACCAGAGTTCGGCTTCGACGACCCTTCTCGATTACCGATTGGTTCAGGCACTCGACAACGCCTACGGAAGAAAAGACTTCGAGCAACTGAACGGTTTTCGAGTCAATGGCGATCCGAGCGAATCCCTCAGACCAGTCGATCTGGAGACCCTGGGTCTAAACGGCAAATTCGACAGCACGCTGCAGGACTATTTGACGTTTCGGGGATTCAATCGCGATACGTTCATGACCAACATGAGAGACGGACTCGACGATGTCGGATAGATTTCCTGCGTTTACAAGGCGAAACCACCGCGCCGCAACCGCTCTTGCACTGGCATTCAGCATGGGATCATGTATCGCGGGTTGCGCGGCACCCAACTCAACCGAAAACGTCAGCGCCACAACCACGCCCGCCGCGTCAAACGTCTATGTACTACCGAGCTACATGACCGACTATCACAACCAATGGCTCGCAGACCCCGGCATCGACCTCTTCAGCGAAGAGGCCACCATAATCCGAGCATTCATAGAATCCGACTACATCGTTGACAGTGGTGGCGATCGCAGCGACGCCTACCACGGGTTCTCGAGAATCACTGCGAACACTCGTGGAACGGTCTCGAGCGATCGCCGCTACGGAGAACCCGCAGACACACCACCACGCGTCTACCGAGGTACCAGCATCAACCGGATCTTGAGTATTCAAACAATTCCCGCCGGATACCCTGGCGATTCGACCGTCGTCGCTTACGCCTGCTCCGACGCCTACGATACCGATTACGACGGCCGCAAACCGGATTCGTCGCGACTCCCGAGCAGTAGTTACGAGATCTGGATGCACAACACCGCTTCTACGGCTACCCCCTACCCTCGATTCGAAGGGCCCCGCAATGCACCGGAAGGGGACGTCTTCGGCGGCTGGATCGTCGACAAATTCACCAGCTCCACCAGCGACCGTGTGCAACAGGAGACTTGCTCTGACTGGTTCAAATCGCGTCACGACGGGAATCGACTCCGGATGAGCACCGACTTCGCCCCACCCCTCGTCCTCCCCAACTACCCCGGCTGGCCAGAAGATGCGGCCCGGTAGGGGCCAGGGCAACGGTGCCGCGCCCAAATCTGACCAAGTCAGGACCTCAGCGGCGCTGCCGGACGCATGATGGAGTGATGACGGTCGAAAATTCGTACGCCTTGGACGAACTTGTAGCGGCACTCCCCGAGGGAGCCGTCCTGCTGGATCCGGATGTGACCGCGGGCTACCGCCAGGACTGGGCCGCCGACCCGACCGCCGGCCATCCCGCTGCCGTGGTTCGCGCAACGTGCACCGAAGACATCCAAACAGTGATGCGCTGGGCAACCGCCAACCGCGTACCGGTGGTTCCCAGAGGTGCCGGCTCGGGCCTTTCCGGTGGATCCAGCGCCGTCGACGGTTGCATAGTGGTCAGCACCGAGCGAATGCGACAGATCACGATCGACCCGGTCGCCCGTGTGGCGGTTACGCAGCCCGGTTTGATGAATGCCGAGGTCAAGAAAGCAGCCGCAGAGCACGGACTCTGGTACCCACCTGACCCGTCGTCCTTCGAGATCTGTTCCATCGGCGGCAATGCAGCCACCAACGCCGGCGGACTCTGCTGCGTCAAGTACGGAGTTACCACCGACTACGTTCTCGGACTCCGGGTCGTGCTGGCAGACGGGACAGCGGTCAGCCTCGGAGGTCCACTTCTCAAGGACGTCGCCGGACTCTCCCTCACCAAACTGTTCGTGGGCAGTGAGGGAACTCTCGGCATCATCACCGAAATCACGTTGCGTTTGATTCCCGCGCAGCCGCCCGCATCAACCGTCGTCGCGTCGTTCGACTCGGTACAAGAAGCTGCGGACGCGGTCTTGGCGATCACCAGCAACATGCGTCCGGCGATGCTCGAGTTCATGGATCATGCCAGCATCAATGCCGTCGAGGATTCGGTACGCATGGGTCTGAACCGCAAGGCTCACGCACTGCTGCTCGCGCAGTCCGACGCACCCGGCGCGGCAGGCGTGCTGGAAATCGAGACGATTGTTCAGGCGTGCGAAAACAACGGAGCCACCGAAGTATTCGCCACCGATGACCAGGCCGAAGGTGACGCTTTTGCGGCGGCACGGCGGGCAGTGTTCCCGGCAGTGCTCGCGATGGGAAGTCTGCTTCTCGAAGACGTGGGCGTTCCCATGCGCGCACTCCCGCAGCTGGTAACCGGGGTCGAAGCCATCGCAGACGACCTCGACGTCCTGATCTGCACGGTGGCGCACGCCGGAGACGGAAACACACACCCGCTCATCGTCTTCGACCCCGCAGACCCGGACATGTCCGAACGCGCACAGATCGCATTCGGACGGGTGATGGATCTCGCCATCGCGCTCGGCGGCACGATCACCGGCGAACACGGGGTCGGTCGACTCAAGCGCGACTGGCTGCCGTCACAGTTGGGTGAAGACGTCATGGCCCTCAATCGCAAGGTCAAGGATGCGCTCGACCCGCTGGGAATTCTCAATCCCGGAGCCGTCATTGCCGTGAAAGAAGGCTCTCTCGACTAGCTTTCACGTCGACGTCGAACGAGTTACGTCATCGAGGAACCGTCGGGCTGACCGAACGGACCAGCTCGGCCAGCTGACGGAATCCTTCTGCTCGGCCACTCGACGAGCGGAACACGACGCCGATCGTGCGACCTGGAGCCGGCGAGGCGAAATGCGCCGTCGACAAGTCCCCGCGTCGAACCTCCACGGCAACAGCCGATTCCGGGACCAAAGTCACCCCGAGTCCCCCGGCCACACATTGCACGACTGTCGCGAGAGAGGTAGCCCGCGTGTCGCCGGCAAGCGGATGGGCGTCTACCGAACGGCACAGATCCAACGTCTGGTCGCGCAGGCAATGGCCGTCGTCGAGCAAGAGCAACGGCAGCGCGTCGAGCACGTCCGCCGTGAGATCGACACGTCCGGCCAAGGAATGATCGTTCGGCACGACCATCACGAAATCCTCTTCGTACACAGGAACTTCCACCAGGCCAGGTGTTCCGGCAGGAAGCGCCAACACCGCGACGTCGAGCGCTCCCGATCGCAGGGCATCCAGCAAGCGCGCCGTTTGATCCTCGACTATTTGCGGCGCCAACGACGGTAGCTTCTCGCGCAGCTCCGGCAACAACCCCGGAAGAATGTACGGCGCAACGGTCGGGATCAACCCGATGCGTAGCGGTCCGGTCAGAGAGTCGCCGGAGCCGGCCGCGCTCGCGACGAAACCGTCGGCAGCCTCGAGGATTTGCTTCGCCTGACCGAGCAAGCGCTGTCCGTCCGCGGTCACGAGCACGCGCCGCGTACTACGTTCGATCAGTTTGACCCCTAGTCCCGCCTCGAGAGCCGCCAGCGCCTGCGACAGTGTGGGTTGGCTCACACCGGAACGTGCTGCGGCAGTACCGAAGTGCCGGTACTCGGCCACCGACACAAAGGCACGCAGCTGTGACAAGGAAGGTTGATAAGTCTGATCAGACATGCCTATCAGTGTAGTGCCACCCATCACCTTTACCTTTTGAACGGTTTGATGCAGAATGGACTCATACCAAAAAGCGCCGGTCACAACCTCGACACTCCAGTCGAAACCGTCCGACCCGCTGACGGTGACAAACCCTCTCGATCCAGCACGTTCGGCCGTCACAGTCCGAACAGCCGGATCGTGTGCGCAAGAAATTCCTGTTCACGAGACACGTAGGAGAATGAGACACATGGCTCTGCTCACAATCGGCGACCAGTTCCCCGCTTACAACCTCACGGCTGTCATCGGCGGCGACCTGTCCAAGGTCGATGCCCAGCAGCCCGATGACTACTTCACCACCGTCACCAGTGACGACTACGCAGGCAAGTGGCGCATCGTCTTCTTCTGGCCCAAGGACTTCACCTTCGTGTGCCCCACCGAGATTGCTGCATTCGGCAAGCTCAACGAAGAGTTCGCAGACCGTGACGCTCAGGTTCTCGGCGCTTCCGTCGACAACGAGTTCGTGCACTTCCAGTGGCGTGCACAGCACGAAGAGCTCAAGACCCTCCCCTTCCCGATGCTCTCGGACCTCAAGCGCGAGCTTGCCGAGGCCACCGGCGTCCTCAACGCCGACGGCGTTGCAGACCGCGCGACGTTCATCGTCGACCCCAACAACGAGATCCAGTTCGTCTCCGTCACAGCCGGTTCCGTCGGCCGTAACGTCGACGAGGTTCTCCGCGTCCTCGACGCTCTCCAGAGCGACGAGCTGTGCGCATGCAACTGGAAGAAGGGCGACCCGACCATCAACGCCGGCGAGCTCCTGACTGCGAGCGTCTGAGTATGAGCGTCGAGAACCTCAAGAACTCGCTTCCCGAGTACGCGAAGGACCTCAAGCTCAACCTGAGTTCCATTGCGCGCACGACGGTCCTGAACGAGCAGCAGTTGTGGGGAACGCTCCTCGCAACGGCCGCAGCCACCAAGTCTGCGTCCACGCTCAAGGAGATTGCTTCCGAGGCGGCCGACAACCTGTCGGCAGAGGCGTACAACGCCGCTCTCGGCGCAGCGTCGATCATGGGCATGAACAACGTCTTCTACCGCACCAAGGGCTACCTCGACGGTAAGTACGACGACCTTCGTGCCGGCCTGCGGATGAACATCATCGGCAACCCGGGCGTCGACAAGGCCGACTTCGAATTGTGGTCGCTTGCAGTGTCCGCGATCAACGGCTGCAACCACTGCCTCGAAGCTCACGAGAACACCCTCCGCCAGGAAGGTGTCGACCGCGAGGTCATCTTCGAAGCGATCCGCGCCGGTTCCATCGTCGCGGGCGTCGCACAGGCTGTCGAAGCCAACGAGATCCTCTCTGCCGCACAGGTCTGATCACTCGGACCTGAGTGCAGTTCGAAAAGCCCTCCCCACCGTGAAGGTGGGGAGGGCTTTTCGCGCGCTAGGGTGGACCGATGGGTATCGAGGTGAGTGTGGTCCGGGTCTTCACGGACGAGAACGGCAAGCACGGGAATCCGTTGGGAATCGTCGACGCGTCCACGGTTGCAGAATCGGATCGACAAGCCGTCGCGAAGGAACTCGACTACAGCGAGACCATCTTCATCGACGTTCCGGATGACGGCGCCTCACGTGCGCGGGTCCAGATCTTCACTCCGGCAGCAGAACTCCCCTTCGCCGGACACCCGACCGTCGGTGCCACGTGGTGGCTGGGCGAACAGGGCCGTCGCGTGAGCGCCCTCGACGTTCCTGCCGGCAGTGTCGACGTCCGCCAATCCGGCGCTTTGACGTGGGTACGCGCGCGTGCCGAATGGGCACCGGAATTCGCGATCTATCCGATGGACACGGTCGACGACGTCATCGACGCAGATCCGTCCGACTACGAGGCGGATCATTCGTATCTGTGGGCATGGCAGGACAAGCTCGAAGCTGCCATCCGCGCACGCATGTTCGCACCGGTGATGGGAATCGCCGAGGACGAGGCGACCGGATCTGCAGCGCTGCGCATCACGGACCGATTGAGGAAATCACTGCTCATCACCCAGGGACGCGGATCGGTGCTTCACACCACCTTCTCTCCGGAAGGGTGGCTCGAAGTCGGCGGCCGCGTCGTCGCCGAGCCGTCACGAACCTTGTGAGTACCCGGCGGGATTGCGTCCGGCCTCGAGGTCACGTGCGCTGAGTGACACCGAGATCTCGTCACCGAGCGCAACTCCCGGCGCGAGGGGCAACTGATCTCCACTCCAGAACTTGCCCGGATCGAACCAGTTGATACGACGATTACCGACAAGCAGACCCATCGCCTCATAGGTCTTGGCAACCACTTCGGCGCAATAGGCGCTCTCGACGGCCACTGCGGACACGTCGGACTTCTTGCGCAGCTTCGGGATTCGGCCTCCGAACCAGCGTGAGGCAAGCTTCGCCGTCGACGGGAACGGCGTACCGTCCAGCCGTGCGATCGTCTTGAGCAGAGCGTCTTCCTGCTCCCGGGTGACTTCGTGGTCGAGCTGGCGCAACCATCCACGCTGCCCGTACTTGGCGCCCCAGACCTGAACCGCCGATCGCAGATCGTGCAGTTGGACACCACGCTGGAAGCGTCCGGTCCACATGTCCTGCAGCGAGTGACCGAGTTCCGCATGCCACATCAGCGGCGGAAGGTCGTCGATCACGACCGACATTCCGACGTGGTTGACCGGGCTGTTGGTCAGCGTCTGGATGGCCCGGTCCGCCGTCGACTCTCCGCGGAAGATCCAGATGTCGCCCGTGCGGGTCGCCGCGGCGGCCTCCTCGAGACTCACCTGCGAAAGCAATCGTCGGTCCATGCCTCTAGCGTAGAGGGATGAAACTCCCTACTCCTCTGCGCGCCTCGCACGTTTGGAAACTGGTCGGCCTCGCCGGTGCAATGGGCGTTGCCGCCACCGGGGTTCTCGTTGCGCGCGGCGAACGCCAGCGTCGGGCCTACTCTCCGGACGAAATTCGCTCGGTACTGCACGAGCGGTACACCCAGGCCTACGCCAAGCAGTCGGAACAAGAGGTTCTGGAACTCGAACCTGCACCCAACGCTGTGCGGCGCCGAATCGAGAAACTCTTCCGGCGCCGCAACTGAACTCATCCGAGAGCTGCGAGGATCCCTGCTGCCATCTCCGCGACCTGATCGTCGGTCATGACGAACGTCGGCGAAATCTGCATCGCACCCTGACCCGCCGCGCGACCCGAAATACCGTGCTCACGCAACGTCTTCACGAACGGCAACGCCTCCGCCGGATCAGCCAACTGCACCGCAGCGACCGCACCCAGTCCACTACGAACCTCCGCCACCCGCGGATGCTCGGCCAACGGCTGCAGATGCGTATGCAACGACGCCTCCAGACGCTTCGACTCCCCAAGCAAATTCTCACGCTCGAGAATGTCGAGGTTCGCCATCGCCGCCGCAGCAGCACCGGCATGCCCGCCATACGTGTAACCATGACGCCACCACGAACCCGCATAGAACGGCTCCGCCACCCGCGGCGCGATGAACACCGCACCCATCGGAACGTAACCGGACGTCAAACCCTTTGCCGTGGTCATCATGTCGGGCTGCAAATCGAAACGAGTAGACGCGAACCACTCGCCGCCGATACGACCGAAACCGGTCACGACCTCGTCGACGACAAACAGAATGTCGTGCTCGCGGCAGATGTCGCGCACCTCGGCCAGGTACCCCTCCGGCGGAAGATACACCCCACCGGCACCGATGATCGGCTCCGCGAAGAACGCGGCGATCTTGTTCGCACCGATCCTCTCGATCAACTCGAGCAGACTCTTCGCATCATCCCAGCCGACCGTGGCCGCATCCGCCATCAGCTCGCCGTAACCCTCACGGTTCACCGGAATACCCGCCAGAGCTGTTCCCGCAACATGCATTCCGTGGTACGCCTTCTGACGACCGACGATGATCGCCTTCTCCGGCTGCCCCACCTCGTGCCAGTACCGGCGAGCGAGCTTCGCCGCAGTGTCCACCGAATCCGAACCACCCGAAGTGAAAAAGATCTTGCTCCCGGCAACCGGCGCGATCGTCGCCAACCGCTCCGCCAACACCTGCGTGGTCTCGGGAACAAAATCACCGAAGTTGGAGAAATGAGCGATCTTCGACAACTGAGCCGCCACCGCATCCGCGATCTCCGTGCGCCCGTGCCCGACATTGGTGAACCACAGGCCCGCCGTCGCATCCAGATACCGAGTGCCCTCGCGGTCCCAGATGTACGCGCCCTCACCGCGAGAGACGACAAACGCGCCGTTCTTCTCCACAGCGCCCATGTCCGCGAACCCGTGCCACAATGCCGAAGCCATCATTGTCCCCTTCGAATACAAACGATGCTGGTGTGCAAACGATGTGCTGCGACTATATCGACACCGGGAATCGGCGCACGACGGCGCTCGCCGGGCACAGGCATTTCCGGGTACACACGTAATCTGTCGACCATGACTTTTGCCGACAATCTCGCCGCACTGCCCACCATCGATCATCTGGCCGCCATCGAGGTACTCGACGCCGACGGAACCGTCATCGACACCGTCGAGAACAAGCCCGGAAAGTCCGGCTCGGTCAAGGTGTACAACCATCTCGCTCAGGTCTACGGCGCGCTCACACCCGAAGCCGCCTCGGCAGGACTGACGATCTTTGCCGAACACACCGAGGACGCGCGGGCGAACCCCGGTAAGCACCCGAACGTGGACCGCCTCGAGCAGGTGCTCGCCTCCGGCAATCCACTAGGACTTCGCAGCGTTCCGTCCGCGTAGCCCGGCTCCCAGCCGTCCGACGGCATTGACCGCCAACGCCATCAGGGCCATCGCGATGCCCAGTACGACAAATCCGATGAACAGGGCCAGATAGCCCTGGTGGCGAGGATCCATGAACGGATACGGATACCAGTCGACGATCGGCCCTCGAATCAACGTGTACACCGCGTAGATCACTGGAAACAGCAGCCACTGCAGCGAGCGGATTTCGGAGATCCTGTGCCTCGAAGCGAAGAACACCCAGTCGAGGAGCATCACCAGCGGAAGAATGCGGTGGAGCGCCGAGTTGATCCACGCGTCGTTCAAATTGACGTCGATATTCGCCAGTAGAACGGCGTAGATGATTCCGGTGATCACCATGTAGAGCGTCACCGCACCGCGAACCGACTGCCATGTCCGAGACTGCGGATCCCGAAGGGCGCCGACCAGCAATACGATCACCGCAAGGATGTTGCTCTCGATGGTGAAGTAGCTCAGATAGTTCGACAACGAGAATCCGTCGGCGTTTCGAATCGGAATCCACAGCAGCGCCGTGAGTCCGTAGAACGCGAACAACAGGCGAAGTACTCGCACGGCAACAGGCGTCGACGCGACCGGTGCAGCAGCCTCATTTGCGGTATTTGTCGTCACTGGTCGATATTTGCACATCAAAACGATCTGCGAGCGGTAGTTGTGAACGCGTTCGATAGGCTGTCATCAGCATGTCTACAACACCACCGGCCCCACTCTCCCCCAAGCGGAGTGACCTGAAGAGCGCGCTGGCGCAGGTCTCACTCCGCGACGAGAGTCGACTCCGTCGCAAACTCGACCGTGCCCGCACACCAGACGCTTTGGTGGCGCTGGCCGAGGAAATTGAAACGGCGCGCACACGGTTGGCGGCACGATCCGCCAATGTTCCCGCAGTCTCGTATCCGGAAGCTCTGCCCGTCAGTCAGCGCAAGGACGACATCGCGACCGCGATCTCGGAGAATCAGGTTGTCATCGTCGCCGGCGAGACCGGCTCGGGTAAGACAACTCAGATCCCGAAGATCTGTCTCGAACTCGGACGTGGCGTCCGCGGCCTGATCGGACATACACAGCCTCGCCGGCTGGCAGCACGCACCGTTGCCGAACGTATCGCCGAAGAACTCGACACCGAACTCGGCGACGCCGTCGGATACACCGTGCGGTTCACCGACCAGGTCTCGGACCGCACCTACGTCAAGCTCATGACCGACGGCATTCTCCTCGCCGAAATTCAGCGCGACCGTATGCTCCGACGCTACGACACGCTGATCATCGACGAAGCGCACGAACGCAGCCTCAACATCGACTTCATCCTCGGTTACCTGGCTCAGCTGCTCCCCCGCCGACCCGATCTCAAGGTCATCATCACGTCGGCGACCATCGATCCCGAGCGCTTCGCCAAGCACTTCGCTGTCGACGGTAAGCCCGCGCCGATCGTCGAGGTATCCGGGCGAACATTCCCCGTCGAAATGCGTTACCGGCCACTGACCGTCGAGTCCGGCGACATCACCTTCGACCGCGATCCCGTCGACGCGGTCTGCGAGGCGGTCGACGAGCTGAGCGCGGAGGGCGAAGGCGACATCTTGGTCTTCCTCTCCGGCGAACGCGAAATTCGCGACACCGCAGACGCTTTACGCGATCGGCGTCTTCGCAACACCGAAATCGTCCCGCTGTACGCGCGGCTGTCTGCTGCCGAGCAACACAAAGTGTTCTCGCCGCACACCGGCCGACGCGTCGTCCTTGCCACCAACGTGGCCGAGACCTCGTTGACCGTTCCCGGCATTCGGTACGTCGTCGATCCGGGAACCGCGCGCATTTCGCGATATTCGGTGCGCACCAAGGTTCAGCGGTTGCCGATCGAGCCCATTTCGCAGGCGTCAGCTCGTCAGCGGTCCGGGCGTTGCGGCCGCGTCGCCGAAGGAATCTGCATCCGACTGTATTCCGAGGAGGACTTCGAGTCACGGCCGGCGTTCACCGAGCCGGAGATCCTGCGGACCAATCTCGCATCCGTCATCTTGCAGATGACGGCCCTCGGTCTGGGCGACATCGCCGCCTTCCCCTTCGTCGAACCGCCGGACCAGCGCGCCGTCAAGGACGGAATCGGACTGCTCGAAGAACTCGGCGCCATCGCGCGAGGTTCCGAGGCAAGCCACCCCGAACTGACGCCGGTCGGCCGCGAGCTGGCCCAGATTCCGGTGGATCCGCGGATGGCACGAATGCTGGTGGAAGCCAAGAACAACGGTTGCCTTCACGAAACCCTTGTCATCGTCGCGGCGTTGTCCATCCAGGACGTTCGCGAACGGCCCGCCGAGTTCCAGCAAGCCGCCGACGAAAAGCACGCCAGGTTCAATGTCGAGAATTCCGACTTCCTGGCATACCTGAAACTGTGGGACTACTTACGCGAACAACGTAACGACCTGTCCTCCAACCAGTTTCGCAAGATGTGCCGCAACGAGTTCCTGCACTGGCTCCGCATCCGCGAATGGCAGGATCTGCACGGGCAACTCCGGCAGATCACCCGCGGCCTCGGCTGGACCGTGGGTGAGACACCCGCAAGCGAGAACGCGATCCATCAGTCACTCCTCGCCGGTTTGCTCTCACACATCGGGCTACGCGAGGGCGAGAAGCGGGACTACCTGGGCGCCAGGGGCAGCCACTTCGCGATCTTCCCCGGATCGGGACTGTTCAAGAAACCACCACGCTGGGTCATGGCCGCCGAACTCGTGGAAACGTCGAGGCTGTGGGCGCGCATGTCCGCGCGTATCGAACCCGAGTGGGCTGAAAAACTCGCCCCGCACCTGGTGAAACGGACCTATTCCGAACCTCACTGGTCCTCCAAGCGCGGTTCGGCGATGGCATACGAGCGGGTCACTCTCTACGGAGTTCCCCTGGTGACAGGCCGCGCAGTGACGTACTCACGAATCGATCCCGAGGCCTCTCGCGATCTCTTCATCCGCCATGCGCTCGTGCAGGGCGAATGGCAGACGAACCACAAGTTCTTCCACGAGAACCGCGCACTCCTCGACAACGTCGAGGAACTCGAGAACCGCGCGCGCCGACGCGACATCCTCGTCGACGACGAAACCCTCTACGAGTTCTACGACGAACGTATCGGCCAGGAAGCCGTATCCGCCAAGCATTTCGACCAGTGGTGGAAGACCGAGCGGCGCAAGAATCCGAGTCTGCTGACTTTCACGCCGGAAACGGTGGTCAACTCCGACGCGGCTGCAGTACTGGGCGGCGAGTACCCGGACGCCTGGCGCCAGGGCGACATGCAGTTTCCGCTCACTTACCAATTCGAGCCCGGAAAGGACGACGACGGCGTCAGCGCGCACATCCCGGTCGGCCTGCTTGCGCAACTTCAGCCGGTCGGCTTCGACTGGTTGGTCCCCGGTATGCGCGTCGATCTGGTTACTGCTCTGATCAAGACGTTGCCCAAGAACATCCGACGCGCTGTCGTGCCCGCACCTGACTACGCCGCCGCAGCATTGGCAGCAGTCAAACCTCGATCCGAGCCGTTGATGACCGCAATGGCCCGCGAACTCTCGCACTTGGGCGGGATCCAGATCGACGCCAAGGACTTCGATCCCGCCGCGCTGCCCGACCATCTTCGGATGACATTTGTCGTCGAGGACGAATCGGGCAAGGTTCTCGCGAAGGGTAAGGATCTGGCGCAACTACGACGCACGCTCGCCCCGCGCGTACAGAAGGAAGTGGCCAAGGCGGCAACCGGTACGGAACGGGCAGCGGCAACCGTCTGGACATCCGAAACGCTCGGCGCACTGGAACCGACCATTACTCGCTCCATCGGCGGACAGCAGGTAACCGGCTACCCAGCACTGGTGCCGGAAAACGGCGGAGTTGCCGTTCGTGTCCTGAGTACGCCGGCTGCGCAGGCGCAGGCGATGCGGGAAGGCACTCGGGCGCTTCTTCTCGCGGCCGTTCCCACCCAACTCAAGGCCGTGACCGCCGGCTTGTCGAACACTCAGCGTCTGGCTCTCGGCCAGAATCCGGACGGCGGCTTGGAGGCCCTCGTCGAAGATTGCCGGGTGGCAGCTGCCAACGAAGTGATAGCTGCCCACGGCGGACCGGTACGCACGCCTGAGGCGTTCGACGCCCTGGTGAAGATCGCACGCTCCGAACTGGCCGGACGCGTCTCCGCGATCCTGCGCATGATTGTTCCGATCCTCGAACAAGCACACCAACTGAGCGTCGTTCTGGACCGCTCCCGCGGCGAAGCAGCAGACGACGTCCGAGAACAGTTGACCTCACTGCTGTTTCCGGGATTTGTCGCCGAATTGGGCTCGGCCCGCCTACGCGATTTGCCGCGGTATCTTGCCGCAGCAAAATTCCGTCTCGAAGCTCTACCCGCAAGTGCACAACGAGATCAGCAGGCGATGGACGTCCTCGACCGGGTGTACGCAGCGTACGACCGGTTGTTGAGTTCACTTCCCGAAGAGCGTCGTACTGCTCGAGATGTCGACTCGATCAGCTGGATGATCGAAGAACTGCGCGTGAGCCTGTTTGCGCAGTCCCTCGGTACACCCACACCGATTTCCGAAAAGCGAGTCCTGAAAGCTATCGAAGCGATCAAGCGTTGACGTTCGGCGAGAATTGCGCGATCAGTAGATTGTCTGAATGTTGACGTTGGTGAGGAAACCACCAAAGGTGGCAACAGTGTTGGCGAACCCGAGGGTTACCAGGCTGTTCACGACTCCGAGAACTGCAACTAAGTTCATAACGCCTCCGTGAAGATCCGAGATGCGGACGAACGTACTTGGTCGACACTAAGCGAATAACTTGCCCGATTTGTTCGATTGTTCGCTTTGTGTTCTCAGCGTTACCTACGGCCGCTTTGTGCTCTCAGCGTTATCTAAGGCAAAGGCCTCAGTCGACGGAAACGGTCTCGGCGCCGGAAGCCTTGTCGGCAGCACGGGTCTCGGCATGTTCGCGCATGTCGGTGATCTCACGTTCGAAATCCGCGGCAGAACTGAAGGACTTGTACACCGATGCGAATCGCAGGTATGCAACCTCGTCGAGATTTCGAAGCGGATCGAGAATCGCGAGCCCTACCTCGTTGCTGGGAATTTCGGCAGAACCCGAAGCACGTACGGCATCTTCGACCTGTTGGGCCAGCAAATTCAGCGAATCGTTGTCCACTTGGCGGCCCTGGCATGCGCGACGCACTCCTTTGACCACCTTTTCTCGGCTGAACGGCTCCGTCACGCCGCTGCGCTTCACAACCGAGAGAACTGCCGTCTCAACCGTGGTGAATCGGCGGCCACACTCGGGGCACGAACGGCGCCGCCTGATCGCCTGGCCCTCGTCGGCCTCGCGCGAATCGACCACTCGGGAATCAGGGTGCCGGCAGAACGGGCAATGCATCGGGGTTCCTTCGTTGTCGCCGAAATGGCCGCAACTCAGATTCGCTACCGACTGCAAATCCTCCGACGATTTACAGAGCAGATCCACGTACTCAACGCGACCACCCGAGGTGGTGGGACTGTCAAGTGGACAGCTTACTCGCTGTGAACCGACTGCTCTCACGCTCGGTACGCCCCCGCCTGGCACGGGGTACGGTCAGCGGCCCGAGGCCGGCACGATCAGCGTTTGCCCAACGGACAGTCCGGAACTCGACATCGCATTGAGATCCATGATCTGCTCGATCACCGAGCCGACAGCCTGGCCAGGCGCAACCTTGGCAGCAATATCACTGAGGGATTCACCCGCAGCAACACGAACCACTTCGGTCGCACCGTTTGTCGCAGCGACATCACCACTCGACAAAGCGCCGATCCCCACCAACGCCAACACTGCCAGTGCAGTGAATACGGCGCCAAGGAACACTGTCTTCCAACTGACGTCCTCGGCAGCCACTTCATGTTCGACCCGTGAGACACCGACTCTGTTTCGGTGCGCGAAACTTCCTCCGTACGGGCGTGACGAATCGTGCTCGCCGTCCCACCGGCGAGGAGATTCACGCAATGAACGCGAACCTGAAACCGCGCCCACCGCCGGAACACGACGAACGACGGCCGCCTGCGGTTCGTTGTCGACATTCCTGGCCACGCCCCGCATTTCGGCCGTGCCGCGCCGTTCGAACGACACACCGTCAGCGTCGGATCCACCATCGGGCCCATAGAACGAGGGGTGGTACTTCAACGCCGACGTGCCGTCGAAACCAATCGCGTCGTCACCAATCGCGTCGTCGAAAACCCTGTTGCTTCTCAGTGCTGCGTTACCCATCGTGACCTCCGCTGGTCGACACCGATCGATGTGTTCGATCATGCGTTCGATGGAACGCATGTTCGAATTTCTACCACGCCTGGACGACAATGTCTCTACTTCAAGCGACACGAATCGAACAGATGTTTGAAACCGCGAGCAAATCCGGCTAGATTCGTGTCAGACCACACAGCGGGAATTGCGAAAGCCTCCGTGTTTGTCGACAGCTCGAATGTTGGCAGGAGGCACCGACAGGTTTCTGCGCGATTTGCACCAGGCACTTTTTCAGACACAGCTTTTTCAGACACAGCCTTTACAGACACGACTTCTTCAGACACGACTTCATCAGACACGGAGGCAACAGGCCATGAAGGACGATCGCTCCAGCACAGCCGCGGAGGCAGGAGCTTCTGCAGTTCCGTCTCCGTCGAGCGAGACGCTCACCGAGCGTCAGCGGCGCGTTCTCGAAGTCATCCGCGATTCGGTGACGGAGCGCGGGTATCCGCCGAGCATTCGCGAGATCGGTGATGCGGTGGGGCTCACCTCCACGTCGTCGGTCGCACATCAACTGCGAACGTTGGAGCGCAAGGGCTTCCTTCGACGCGATCCCAATCGCCCTCGTGCAGTCGATGTTCGAGGTCTCGACGAGGTTGCGGCCGATACCGCCATCGCGTCGGTGTCGAAGCATTCCGGCGAGTACAACAGTGCCGACCCGCTACCGGAGCCGGCGTTCGTCCCCATCCTGGGTCGCATCGCTGCCGGCGGACCGATCCTTGCCGAGGAAGCGGTAGAGGACGTGTTCCCACTCCCCCGCGAACTCGTCGGCCAGGGTTCGCTCTTCATGCTCAAGGTTGTCGGCGAGTCGATGATCGATGCAGCGATCTGCGATGGCGACTGGGTTGTGGTCCGTCAGCAGAACGTGGCGGAGAACGGTGACATCGTGGCCGCCATGATCGACGGCGAAGCCACCGTGAAGACGTTCAAGCGTACGAAGAAGGAGGTGTGGCTGATGCCGCACAACGAACTCTTCGAGCCGATTCCCGGCAACAACGCCGTCATCCTGGGCAAGGTTGTCACCGTCATGCGGAAGATCTGAGTTCGCTCGCACCCTCGATCACAAGACTCTGGGCCCCGGCATCAGCCGGGGCCCAGAGTCTTTTCGTGACGATCAGCGGTCCATCACCCGAATCAGAGATTCAGCGAACGTCCGATGATCTCCTTCATGATCTCGGTTGTGCCACCGTAGATGGTCTGCACACGAGAGTCCATGTACGCCTTTGCAACCGGGTATTCCTTCATGTAGCCGTAGCCTCCGTGCAGCTGGAGGCAGCGGTCGATGAGCTTGACCTGGGCTTCGGTGGTCCACCACTTCGCCATCGCAGCTTCCTGCACGGTCAGCTTCTCGGCATTGAGCTGCTCGATGAACTTGTCCACCAGGATGCGCACTGCCGTGGTCTCCGTTGCCAATTCGGCCAGTACGAATCGGGTGTTCTGGAAGCTGCCGATCGACTTGCCGAATGCCTTGCGGTCGCGGCAGTACTGGATCGTGCTCTCGAGAACCGATTCCATTGCGGCAGCGGCAACGACGGCGATCGAGAGTCGTTCCTGGGGAAGGTTCTTCATCAAGTAGAAGAATCCCATTCCCTCCTCGCCCAGCAGGTTGGCAGCGGGAACGCGTACGTCGGTGAAGCTGAGTTCGGCGGTGTCCTGAGCCTTCATGCCGATCTTGTCGAGGTTGCGTCCACGCTCGAAGCCAGGCATGTCCCGCTCGACCACGAGGAGGCTGAAGCCCTGAGCACCCTTGTCGGGGTCGGTGCACGCGACAACGATGATGATGTCGGCGTTGATTCCGTTGGTGATGAAGGTCTTCGAACCGTTGAGGACCCAGTGGTCCCCGTCGCGAACCGCTTTCGTCTTGATGCCCTGCAGGTCGCTACCGGTACCCGGTTCGGTCATCGCGATCGCCGAGATCAGCTCACCCGACGCGAATCCGGGTAGCCAACGCTGCTTCTGCTCCTCGTTGCTCAACTCCAGGAGGTACGGTGCCACGACGTCGTTGTGCAGCGTGAAGCCGATACCGCTGAACCCACCCTTGGTGGTTTCCTCGGTGATGATCGCGTTGTAGCGGAAATCCTTGACACCGCCGCCGCCGAATTCCTCAGGGACCGCAGTTCCCAGGAAGCCCTGCTTTCCGGCCTCGACCCAGACGTCACGATCGACGATGTTCTGCTCTTCCCACTTCTCGTGGTTCGGTGCCACGTGCTGTGCCAAGAACTTCTGGTACGACTCCCGGAAGAGTTCATGTTCCGGTTCGAACAGGGTGCGCTCCACGCCGACTCCTTGCAATTCGATATATGGCACTTCAGTGATGTACCCGCTGGGGATATACCCGCTGGGGTGTATTCGCTGAGACTGGGCACGCCGAAGTGCGCGGGCCCACGTCACTGCCTCCGACGGTAGAACCTGTTGCGATACCCGTCGATGACCCGAACGATCACGATTCGTGACTGTAGCGGTTATCTGTTACTCGAAGTACGGAATTTGGCGAGATATCGCATGATCGGGTACGCGACGAGGATGCCGATCGATCCCCAGGCGATGCCGCCCAACTCGACCGAACCGATGGTCAGCGTCAAGTTCCCGATGCCGGCGACCAACGCTGCCGCGGCGACCGTGAGGTTGACCGGATCGGTGAAGTCGACCTTCGCTTCCATCCAGATGCGCACACCGAGAATGCCGATGAGGCCGTAGAGAACCATCGTTGCGCCGCCGATGACGCCGTTCGGAACCGTGAAGACCAGTGCGCCGAATTTGGGCGAAAATGCCAGGATCACAGCGGTAGCGGCGGCTACCCAGTACGCGGCGGTCGAGTACACACGCGTCGCTGCCATGACACCGATGTTCTCGGCATACGTGGTGGTTCCGGATCCGCCACCGGCGCCCGCCAAGGTAGTGGCGAGACCGTCGGCAAACAGTGCATTGCCGGCCAGATCGTCGAGGGACTTACCCGTCATGGCGGACACCGCTTTGACATGTCCGACGTTTTCGGCGACCAGAACGATCACCACGGGGAGCGCGAGCACGATCACCGACCAGTCGAACGACGGTCCGTGCAGACTCGGCAGCCCGAACCAGTCCGCTTCGCGCAGAGCGGACACTCGTTCACTGTCGAGTCCGCCGATGACCGCGGCGAAGACCCAGCCGATCACGACGCCGACCAGAATGCCCAGCCGGCCGAGCAGCCCGGGACCGACGACCGTGACCAGCAGGATCGAAACGAGCGTCACCGTGGCGATCAGCGGCTGCGATTCGAAGGAGCCGACCGCCGTCGGAGCGAGGTTGAGACCGATCAGCGCGACGACAGCGCCCGTCACCACCGGCGGCATGACGGCGTCGATGACCCGGCTGCCGATCAGACGTACGGCGACGCCGATCAACATCAACACGATGCCGACGGCCATGACGGCACCGAGTTGCGCGGCCGGGCCCGATCCTGCCGACGCTGTCAGCGGGGCGATGAACGCGAAGGACGAACCGAGATAGCTGGGGATCCGGCCCCGGGTGATGAGCAGGAACAGCGCGGTGCCGATACCCGAGAACAACAGCGTCGTCGTGACGGGGAAGCCGGTGATGGTCGGAACGAGCAGTGTCGCTCCGAACATCGCGATGACGTGTTGCATCCCGATTCCGATGGTGCGCGGCCAACTCAGTCGTTCGTCCGGCGCCACGACGGCTCCGTCGGCGATCCGCTTGCCGTCTCCGTGGACAGTCCAGCCGATTCCGCCGGCCCCGGTCATTGTTTCTCGTTCGATCACAGGTCGAAATACTAGAGGTCAGGCGCTCGGTCTCCGACCGAGACCGATCAAACCAGTTCAGCTGATTGCGTCAGCCGCCGCTTTGCGCGCTGCCACCGGATCACCGGTTGCCAGCACCGCTGCCGCAGCCGCCTCACATTGCGCCATGGTGACGGATCCGACCTTCGCGCCCACACCCGCGACCGACGCCGCAGCACAGGAGAGCGAGGAAACTCCGAGTCCGGCCAGAACACACGCCAACAGTGGATCGGCGGCCGCCTCACCGCAGACGCCGACGCGCTTGCCTGCCGCCTGACCTGCCTGGGCCGTACGTGCGACAAGGGCGAGCACCGCGGGCTGCCATGGATCGGCCAGGTCGGCGAGTTCGGAGGACATCCGATCAGCGGCCATCGTGTACTGAGCGAGGTCGTTGGTACCGATCGAGAGGAATTCGACGTGTTCGAGAATCTGGTCGGCCAACAGCGCCGCCGCCGGGATCTCCACCATCACACCGGGAACAAGATCGCGTGCCCGCACCGCATCGGCAAAACGTTTCGCCTCGGCCGGGGTGGCGATCATCGGTGCCATCACCCACGGCGACGAGTTGGTCGACGCCGCAGCTGATGCGATCGCGTCGAGCTGGCGGTCGAGAATTCCCATGTCCTGCCAGGCGATTCGGACCCCACGAACGCCGAGTGCCGGATTCGCTTCCTCTTGATGGTTGGCGAATTTGAGCGGCTTGTCCGAACCCGCGTCCAACGTGCGAATGATGACCTTCTTTCCTGCGAAGGCCTCGAGAACCTCGGCGTAGATCGCCGCCTGCTCGTCTACGGTCGGTTCGGTCTCACGGCCGAGGAAGCAGAGTTCGGTCCGGAAGAGCCCGATGCCCGCCGCAGCAGTCGACGCCGCGGCGCGAGCGCCCGCGCCGTCTTGAACGTTGGCGAGAACGTCTACCGGCCGGCCGTCCGCCGTCTGGCCCGGTCCGGTCCAGGTGCTGACGCGTTCGCGATCGATCCGGGATTGTTCGACCAGCTCACGCGCGTGCCCGGGATCCGGCTCCGCGATCACGTCGCCGGTTGTTCCGTCGATCAGAATCGGTATTCCTGCCGAGATGGATTCCAATTCCTTCGCGGCGACGATGCACGGGATGCCCAACTGCCGCGTGATGATTGCCGTGTGGCTGGTCGGGCCGCCGTAGATGGTCACGAGTCCGATGATCTTGGATGCATCGAGGCCCGCGGTGTCTGCAGGAGCCAGATCGTCCGCGCACAGCACCGACGGTGTCTCGGGCATCGGAACTCCAGGTTCAGGTAATCCGGAGAGTTCGGCGATCACGCGGTCGCGGATGTCCTCGAGGTCGGTGACGCGCTCGGCCATCAAACCGCCGACCTTGGTGAACAGCACCACGAACTGCTCCGTCGCCGCGATCGCAGCCTGCACCGGGGGCACTCCGCCGGCGATCGACTTCTTGGCCGCCCCGATCCAGCCACGATCAGCTGCCATCGCCGCGTTGGCCTGCAAGACCTCTGCGGCCGCGCCGGTAGCTTCGGCGGCCCGTCCGAGAAGGCGGTTCTCGACAGCCTTCGCCGCTGCGACGAAGGCGTCTGCGGCGGCCTCTCGATCGGCCTCGTCGAGTGCCGGCGCATCGGTGACGAGTTCTGGTCGGCTGGACGGCCAGATCGCCGGTCCGTAGGCGATTCCAGGCACCACGGGGGTGCCGTGCACGGTGATTCGGTTGAGCTGTTCGGTCATCTGTCCTCCTTGAGCGATGGGCCCGGTGTCTCACCGGATCACCTCGAGCGCGTAAAGCCCTCACCTTCGTTGTGACGAAGATTACTCCCAAGTCTTGACATGTCAACACACTCGGGCGTAAAACAACATAAAGCAACATTCACTGTGATCCACAACGCACCGTCGGATCACACTTCGGAATCGGAGAGCACGTGTACGCGGAAGAACGCCAACAAGCGATCGGCACCATGGTGTCGCAGCGCGGACGCATGTCCGTGGCGGCTCTGTCGGAGACCTTCGGTGTGACCACCGAGACCGTGCGTCGCGATCTGGCCTTCCTCGAGCGGATCGGACAGATCAGGCGTGTACACGGCGGCGCCGTTCCCACCGGATCCCTCCACGTCACCGAACCGGGCATGGCGGAACGCGATCAGACCCGCGCGCAACAGAAGGACCGGATCGCCCGCTGCGCGGTCACCTACCTCCCTCCCACCGGCGGCAGCGTGATCTTCGACGCGGGCACGACCACGGGCCGCATGATCCCCGAACTGCCGACCGAGAACGACTTCACAGCCGTCACCAATTCCGTCCCGATCGGCGCACGCCTGGCATCGATGAACTCGATTTCCCTGATACTGCTCGGCGGTCGAGTACGCGGGGTGACTCAAGCCGTGGTCGGCGAGGACGCCCTACGCCTGCTGAGCACGTTGCGAGTCGACGTCGCCTTCATCGGAACGAACGCGATCAGCGTCGGGCACGGACTCTCCACTCCGGACAGCGAAGAGGCCGCCGTCAAACGAGCAATGGTCAAATCCGCCAATCACGTTGTGGTGGTGGCCGATTCCACCAAAGTCGGCCGCGAGCACTTGATCAGCTTCGCCCCACTCGACAGCATCGACGTCCTCATCACCGACGAAGAGATCAGTCCCACAGACACATCCGAGTTCCACGACCACGGAATCGAGGTGGTGATCGCATGATCGTCACACTGACAGCCAACCCGAGTATCGATCGGACCGTGCAACTCGAGCAACGGCTCGAACGAGGCTCCGTCCTACGTGCCCACTCCACTCGCAGCGACCCCGGCGGCAAGGGGGTCAACGTCGCGCGTGTTCTCGCCGCAGCCGACCTCGACGTGCTCGCGGTTCTACCGGGAAACGATGGTGACCCTCTGCTCTCGGCGCTGGCAGCCGGCGGGATTCCCCACATCGGTGTCGCCACAACGGGTCTGGCTCGCACCAACATCACCATCGCGGAACCGGACGGGACAACGACGAAGATCAACGAACCCGGCGCAACGCTGTCCGGTTCGACGCTCGACGCCCTGGCACAGGAGTTGATTGTCCGCGCCGATACCGCACTGTGGTTCGCGCTGTCCGGCTCACTGCCCCCCGGCGTTCCGCTCGGGTGGTACGGCGAGCTCGTCGCGGCGCTGCGCGATCACCCGTGCAAGGTGGCGGTCGACACCTCGGACGCCCCGCTGACGGCACTCGCCGAAGCGTTCCCCGGCTCGGCACCCGACCTGCTCAAACCCAACGGCGAGGAACTCGCACAACTGACCGGCGTCGACGGCCACGTCCTCGAACGTGCTGCCGAGAACGGTGATCCCGGGCCTGCAGTCACGGCGGCGCGGCGATTGGTCGACCGCGGCGTCGGCAGTGTGCTCGCCACGCTCGGCGCAGCAGGTGCTGTCCTCGTCACCGCCGACGGCGCGTGGATCGCCACTGCTCCCCCGATTGTCGCAGTCAGTACCGTCGGCGCAGGCGATTCTTCGCTGGCCGGCTACATCCTCGCCGAAGCGGGAGGCGGCTCGGAATCCGAGCGGTTACGTCACGCGGTCGCCTACGGAAGCGCCGCTGCCTCCCTTCCCGGCACAACTCTTCCCACGCCCGAACAGATCGATCTGGCAGCGGTTTCGGTATCTGCAGCCGATGCCTCCTCTCCCATCCCCGTCCCCACCGAACTCGCCTGACGCCCTAAGGAACCTGACATGTCCGATACCAACGCAGCCGGCGGTTCCGGCCCCGAGATCATCAGTCCCGAACTGATCTCACTCGACACCGACCTGGGTACGACCAAGGAAGATGTCATTCGTTCTCTCGCAGCGCGACTGACTGCAGCGGGACGAGCGAGCGACGCCGCGGGGCTGGTCGATGCCGCACTCGCTCGCGAAGCGCAGTCCGCGACCGGACTGCCGGGCGGAATCGCCATTCCCCACTGCCGCGCCGAGGCCGTCTCGTCCGCGTCCCTGGGATTTGCTCGACTGGATCCGAAGGTCGATTTCGGTGCACCCGACGGCCCCGCCGATCTGGTGTTCCTGATCGCGGCACCCGAAGGCGCCGGAGCCGAGCACATGAAGCTGCTCTCGTCCTTGGCCCGAGCGCTCGTCCGACCCGCGTTTGTCACGTCGCTTCGTGAGGCGTCGACGCCGGACGAGATCGTGAGACTGGTCGACGAGGTACTCAATCCCGCGCCGAAGGATGCTCCAGCAAAAGCTGCGGCAGCCACACCCACTCCTCCTGTTTCCACCGGGAAACACGCCACCGAGGAGGCACCGGCTCCAACGCCCGCGGAGCGTCACATCGTCGCGGTCACCGCGTGCCCGACCGGAATCGCTCATACCTACATGGCTGCGGACTCGCTCGTCGCCGCGGGTGAACGCGCCGGGGTCAAGGTTCACGTCGAAACGCAGGGCTCGAGCGGAAGCACCCCGCTTGACCCTTCCGTCATCGCCGGAGCCGCCGCGGTCATCTTCGCCACCGACGTCGGAGTGAAGGGCCGCGAACGATTCGCCGGCAAACCCGTTGTCGCTTCCGGCGTGAAGCGGGCGATCAACGAGCCGGACAAGATGCTTGCAGAAGCGTTGCGCGCCTCCGAGAATCCCGCCGCCGCCACCGTGGACGGCACCGCCGCCGCGGCCGCGGATTCCGATGCCGGTTCCGTAGGGTTCGGCACCCACCTCCGTCAGGTCCTCCTGACCGGTGTCAGCTACATGATCCCGTTCGTCGCGGCCGGCGGTCTGCTGATCGCACTCGGCTTCCTGCTCGGCGGATACGAGATCTCCGGTCCTGCCAAGGACATCGTTCTCAACAACTCGATCACCAACCTTCCCGACGGTGGTCTGGCCACCTATCTCGGCGCAGTGCTGTTCCAGATCGGTTCGTTGGCATTCAGCTTCCTGGTGCCCGCGTTGGCCGGCTACATCGCCTTCGCTATCGCCGACCGGCCTGGCATCGCTCCCGGCTTCACAGCCGGCGCGGTCGCCGTGTTTGTCGGTGCCGGATTCATCGGCGGCCTGGTCGGTGGTCTCATCGCCGGTGTCGTCGCGCTCTACATCGGCCGGATCGCCGTCCCGCAGTGGCTGCGGGGCCTGATGCCGGTGGTGATCATTCCGCTGTTCGCGACGCTGGTTGTCGGAGCACTGATGTTCATCGTCCTCGGTCGTCCGCTCGCCGCGATCACCTCCGGTCTCACCGACTGGCTCAACGGACTGTCCGGCAGCTCGGCCATCTTCCTCGGCATCATTCTCGGCCTGATGATGTGCTTCGACCTCGGCGGACCGGTCAACAAGGCGGCTTACGCCTTCGCTGTAGCCGGACTCAACGTCAACGACCCGGCCACTTTGCGCATCATGGCGGCAGTCATGGCTGCCGGTATGGTTCCGCCACTGGCCATGGCACTTGCCTCGACGGTGCTGCGTCCCAAGCTCTTCAGCGAAGCCGAACGTGAGAACGGAAAGGCTGCCTGGTTGCTGGGTTCGGCATTCATCTCCGAGGGCGCGATTCCGTTCGCCGCTGCCGACCCGCTTCGCGTGATCCCCTCGATGATGGCGGGCGGCGCCGTCACCGGTGCGCTGATCATGGCTTTCGACGTCACTCTCAGCGCCCCGCACGGCGGGATCTTCGTCTTCTTCGCAGTCGGCGGAATCGGCTGGTTCCTGGTCTCGCTCGCCGCGGGAACCGTGGTAGCTGCGCTCGCCGTCGTCGGAGCCAAGGAGTTCTTCCGCAAGGGTCCGTCCGATGCCGAACTCGACCCCGAAATCGTGCCCGCTGCGGCATGATCGACAGCAAGCAACACTGCAGTCACCACTGTTGTCACCAAATCCGCCCAAAGACCCCACAACGTCCGCACCGATAGATTCACAACGAGGAGATCCCATGCCCAGCAAGACAGTTGCCGTCGGTTCCGCAGTCGGCCTCCACGCCCGCCCCGCCGCTCTCATCGCCGAAGCAGTCGGAGCCTCCGGCGCCACGGTCACCCTCGCAGTCGCCGACGGCGAACCGGTGGATGCAGGTTCGGCACTGATGATCATGACGCTCGGAGCCGCCAAGGACACCGAAGTCACCATCGAGTCCGACGACGCCGACGCACTCGCCAAGGTCGCCGAACTGGTAGCCGCTGATCTCGACGCCTGACCTGATGTCAGTCGGTGCTGTGTAGCGGGCCGGACACTCTCACGGAGTCAGTGCGAGTGTCCGGCCCAGCCAGTCCATTTCGAGTTCCAGAGCAGTGCCCCACACATCACCCGAGTGCCCGCCGGGAAGGGTGTAGTAGTCCACGTTCATGTCGGCGGCGCGCGCAGCCTCGAACATGATCTCCTGCTGAGGGCGGTAGATGTCGTCGTCTTCACCCGCGACGAATACACCAGACAACTGCGGATACCGATTCTGCGCCATCAGGTCTCGGGCGTTGACCGCGTCGAACGCGCTTTCGTCACCGTCGAACATGGCCGCCACGGTGTCCTCGTGATCACCGGTCGACGGTTCGTCCTGCCCGGAGAAGTCCAGGAACGACGGGTATCGGTCCGGGAAGTTCACGGCCATCTCGATCGCGCACGTCCCGCCGTAGGAGAACCCACCGATAGCCCATTGCGCAGCGTCCGGATTCACTTGAAGGTTCGATTCGATCCAGTTCGGGACGTCCTGGTCCAGATACGTCGCGACGTTGCCGAGCGCAGAATCCATGCAGCCGGGGTTGGCGTCGTAGTCCCCCAACGCGTCGGGCACCACCACGACGGGAGCAAGCCCGGAATGCCTCGACGCATAGGCGTCGACTGTGGTCGCGAGACGGCCACTGTCCAGCCAGTCGCTGGGGCTGCCGGGCTCACCCGCCACCAACACCAGTACGGGCAACTCGGCACGCGGATCGGCAAGATAGGCAGGCGGGAGATACAACGTCGCCGGCCTCGCGTCGAAACCCGAGATGTTTCCCGGAATCGACGCTTCCGTCACGACGCCGTTGCTCGGCATCCGCACCGGAACCTCCCAATGAGTTTCGGTGGGAAGTCCCCGCTGTAGCCAAGGTTCGGCCCCGGGGAGCGAATCGAAAGCAACGTGCTCGACCGAGCCGACCGGCCAGTGCCCGACCAGTGATCCGAGCGTGGGGTAAGTGCCGGTCTGGGCATTGACCTGACCCACCGCGACGATCGCGGCCAGACCGGCCAACACCGTCACAGAAAGGCCGCGGGCCAGTCCTGGACGCCGAAGGAGAACAAGCGCCGCGCCGATGACTCCGAATATCGCCAACGCTATCCACACAAAACTCGACAGGGGTAGCTGCGCGGGCAACGGTCGATAACTGAGCCACACGAACATCGCGCCGCCGGCGGACCCGACCACTGACAAGCCCAGTGCGACAAGCACGGCCCGACGCGGCAACCAACGAAGCAAAAGCAGCGTGCCGACGCCGACGAGGACGGAACCAACGAGCAGCGCTGCGGTGATGTGTCCGTGCTCGAGTGACATACGCGAGAGCCGCGTCAGGAGTTGATGCCCGTGCATTCGTTCCAGTATCCACATCTACCGGCAGTCTGCGAATTCGTGGAATTGGTGGGAATCAGCGGCGTCGTCGAGATCTCACGAACGCCGCGCCTCCGAGCGCGCATCCTGCCGCGACCAATCCGGCCCACACGAATGTCCATGGATCGACCCCGACGCCGACCGAACCGGCAGACGAGTCAGCCGTCGATTCGGTCGCTTCCACGAGCGCGCGCATCACGTGAACCGGCGGCAAAGCTCCGCCGGCAGATTCCGATCCGATCAGAACATCGCCCGCGTCGTTGAATGCCACGGCCTCGCCCTGAGGCTCCGTCGGGAGCGGGATCCGCAGGGGTTCGGTATCGGTGAGCGTCGCGCCGATTCCGCCGTCCACGACCTCGTACAGGTACAGATCGGAGTAACTCCGAAGCGCGATCGCCGAACCGTCCGACGACACCGCTCCCCCGGTGAACATCACCGACACGGGCTTCTCCGGTCCGAGAGATACGGCTCCGACGCGCTCGAGCGGCGTCGGGCCGGGTTGCGCCAAGTCACTCAGTTTCTGATCCCCGACGGGTGTGTAGACACTGCTGGAGCCGAACAATTCCTTGGTCACGACAAACACATGGCCGTCAGGGTCGAGCAGAATCGATTCGGTGTCGTGCGCGCCGTCCGGGTACGTGAGGCGGTGCAACGTACCGTTACCGGAATCGAGGTCCATCGTGATGAACGCCACCGTGTCGCGGGTTCGGAGGTTGTCGCCGGTATCCGACAGAACGAGCGTTCGACCACTCACCGCAAGATCTTCGACGTCGTATGGATCGATCGGGACCGGAATCTGTTTCTGGACAACACAGTTCAGGTCCATTTCGAATACGAAGTCGTCACTGCCGCCGTCACCCATCGCGTAGATCCGATCGTCGACGACGACCATCCCCGACAACTCCTGGAGCGCAGGATCGGTAGGTGTACAGAGTGGGGCGAACTCGCTCGGTTCGAACGACAACGCCTGTGCGAGCGCTCCGGGAAGCAGTGCGGTTGCCGTAGTCGCAGCAAGCACCGCGACCACGGCCCCGAAACTACGCACTAGGTGCGTACTCCACCAATGCCGAGGCCAACATCTGTGGCACGCGTGCGTGCACCCGCGTTCCCGCCTCTTCGTGAGTCGATTCCAAAATCGTTCCGTCCGAGTGGATTCGAGCCATCAGATCACCGCGCGTGTACGGCACCAGCACGTCGACCTCGACCTCCGGCCGAACCAGCACCTCGCTGAGATGTGCTCGTAGTTCAGCGATTCCTTCACCGGTCCGCGCCGAGACGAACACGGCACCAGGCAGCAGACCACGTAGTTGCGTCAAGGTAACCGGATCTGCCGCGTCGATCTTGTTGACCACGATCAACTCCGGCGGAGCCTTCGAATCCGTCTCGCGCAGAACATCGGTGACGACTTCCCGCACAGCCTTGATCTGTTCTGTCGGCAACGGATCCGAACCGTCGACGACATGCAGAAGCAGATCCGCGTCTGTCACTTCCTCGAGAGTCGAGCGGAATGCCTCGACCAACTGAGTCGGAAGGTGTCGCACGAAGCCGACCGTGTCGGTGAGTACGTACTCGCGGCCGTCGTCGAGTGCTGCGCGACGAGTTGTCGGGTCCAAGGTGGCGAACAACGCGTTCTCCACGAGCACACCGGATCCGGTGAGCGAATTGAGCAGACTCGATTTGCCCGCGTTGGTGTATCCGACGATGGCGATCGACGGGATGTCGCTCTGCAGTCGACGTGTGCGCTTGGTGTCGCGGGCGGCCTTCATGCCCTTGATCTCGCGGCGCAGTTTTGCCATGCGCTCACGAATACGGCGACGGTCGGTCTCGATTTTCGTCTCACCGGGACCACGCAGGCCCACACCTCCGTTACTGCCGGCACGGCCACCGGCCTGGCGCGACATCGACTCGCCCCAACCACGCAGACGCGGGAGCATGTACTCCATCTGAGCGAAAGCCACCTGGGCTTTACCCTCACGAGAAGTGGCGTGCTGAGCAAAGATGTCGAGAATCAGAGCCGTCCGGTCGATGACCTTGACCTTGACGATCTTCTCCAGCGCCGTGAGCTGCGCCGGCGTCAGCTCACCGTCGCAGACGACGGTGTCGGCGCCGGTCGCCAGGACTACTTCGCGCAGTTCCTGAGCCTTGCCGGAACCGATGTAGGTGGCAGCGTCGGGTTTGTCGCGGCGCTGAACCAGTCCTTCGAGGACCTCGGAGCCGGCCGTCTCTGCCAGTGCGGCCAGCTCGGTCATGCTCGCCTCGGCCTGCTCGGCAGTTCCCTGCGTCCAGACGCCGACCAGGACAACTCTTTCGAGTCGAAGCTGGCGATACTCGACTTCGGTGACGTCCTCGAGCTCGGTCGACAGACCGGCCACGCGGCGCAGGGCGCCGCGATCTGCGAGTTGCATCTCACCGGTCGACGGGTTGCCCGATGCGGACGCTGCCGTGTATTCGGCTTGCGCGTACTCGGACTGCTCGTGAGCGGTGGACTCTTCGTTTTCATGTGTGTTCGTCATACAAGATCCATGGTCCCACGAAACCTGGCCACGGTGCATCCGTATTTCCTGCAGGCGTATTTCCCGCGGGCGATATCACACGAGCGACTGCCACCAGGCATCGCTGATCGTCCCGCTCGCCACCAGAACCGAGGGCCCCCGCAACGACCCTTCGCCGCCTTCGACGGTGACCTGCACTTCGCCGCCGAGCACGCGCACCAGCACCGAGCCTTCGTCGCGGCCGTCGAACTTCAGCGCCGCGGCCGCAGCTGCGACCGTTCCGGTTCCGCAGGAACGAGTCTCGCCCACACCACGCTCGTGTACGCGCATGTGGACCCCACCGTCGTGGATCGGCGTCACGATCTCGATGTTGACCCCGTGCGGGAAGAACCCGGGATCGAAGCCCGGAGAAACACTCAAATCGAGCGCACTCAAAACTTCTGCCGTCACGTGCTCGTCGACACACGCCAAATGCGGATTACCGACGTCGATGCCGACGCCGGCGAAGACGCGGCCGTCGATTGTTGCCGAACTGGTGCCGAGGTCCTTGATCGGGCCCATCGCCACGGTCACGTCACCATGTGTGGCGTCGTAGCCGTGCACCACGACCGGACGCGCTCCGGCACGACTGCCGACCACGAACTCGTCCTTGCTCTCCAAGCCCGAGGCCTTGAGATAGTGGGCGAATACGCGAACTCCGTTTCCGCACATCTCCGCGATGGAGCCGTCGCTGTTGCGGTAGTCCATGAACCAGTCTTCGGCAGCGACGCCGTCGGGCAGCGCACCGAGCACGCCCGCGTCCGCAAGTGCGCCTGCCCGGGCGACACGAAGGATGCCGTCGGCGCCGAGGCCACGCTGACGATCACACAACGCTGAAACTCGCGCCGGCTCGAGATCGACCCGAACGTCGAGGTCAGGGAGAACAACGAAGTCGTTCTGCGTGCCGTGGCCCTTACTGAAATCCATGGTCGCCATCCTATCCGGACCTACCGACCGACTCACGCAGGTGACGCGGTGACCACGACGTTCTGTTCGTACGTGAATCCGGACGGCAACGAGGGGTCGGGCACGGTTGCGCCGCCGCAGGTCACGAGGACCAGCCTGGGCGCACCCGTTTCGGAAAAGAACTCGGCCGGCAAAGCCACCTTTTCGTACAGCTTCAGGCTCGCTGCGTGATAGGTGAACATCGTTCCGGTGTCGTCGCTCACGTAGACCGGTGTTCCGGGCTTCATCTGGTGCAGCGCCCACAAGGCGCCGTGCGTGCGATCACCGTCGTCGACGTGGCCGGCAACAAGATTGGTGCCCTCCGAAGATCCGAACTGCACACCGTTGGTGAAATGCGAAACCTTGTCAGGGTGCGGAAGGATCATTCCGCGGTTGGTGCCGAACCCACTGGTCACGATGTCGGCTCGCACATCGAGATCGGGAATCGCGAGCGTGTTCGGCGGCAGATCCGTTGGCGCAGGCGCCCAACTCGCCCCTGGATCGGTTGGAGCTCCCACGTCGAAGGGTGCTTCGGGAACAGGTGCGCTGATGGGCTTCCCGGCCGCACTCACCGCAAAATAGACGAGCACCCCGCCGACCGCGAGAAATGTGACGAGCAGTAGGAGAAGCGGCAGCCGACCCGCGCGTCGGCCTCTCGGTCGCGCGTGTGTCCCGGTCTGCGCCATGTTCGTTGTCCTCCAGTCCGTCGATCGCGAAAGGAATGGATCGCGAAAGAGCTAACTGTAAGATAGCTGATCGGGGCGATCGTGTTACAGGCCGCGATATGCAAGGGCAGCGAAGGCCGAGCGAGCCAGCTCCGGATCGGCACCGTCGAGCCAGTGCACGCGTGCGTCACGACGGAACCATGATCGTTGGCGGCGAACGTAGCGCCGCGTCCCGATGAACGTCCGTTCGAGTGCTTCGGCCAGATCGTATTCACCGTCGAAATGTGCGAGCACCTGTGCGTAGCCGATGGCTCGCGGCGCTGTGACGCCCTCACGCAATCCTTGCTCGACGAGTACGGCGACTTCGTCGACAAGTCCGCCTGAAAACATCAGTTCGGTTCGCAACCGAATCCGTGTGTCGAGTTCTTCCGTATCCCGATCCACGCCGAGAATGCGGGTTCCCCAACGAGGGTCACCGATCTGCGGAGCTGAGGCCGCGAACGGCAGACCTGTCAGCTCGACGACCTCGAGCGCCCGAACCATCCGCCGACCGTCCGTCGGCAGTATCGACGCCGCCGCTACCGGATCAGCAGCAACAAGCGCCGTATGCACCGCACCGACCCCACCGTCGGCCAGCACTGCCTCCCACTTCGCGCGAACTTCGGGATCCGTTGCCGGAAAGGACCATTCGTCGAGTAGGGACTGGACGTACATCATGGATCCGCCGACGATCACCGGAACCTTGCCCTCCGCGATCAGATTCTCGGCGATCGCGATCGCGTCGCTTTGATAACGCGCGACGGTGGCGGTCTCCTTCACGTCGAGAACGTCGAGCAGGTGATGCGGAATCCCGCGACGCTCGGCCGGCGTCAGTTTGGCGGTCCCGATATCCATGCCGCGATAGAGCTGCATCGCGTCGATGTTGATGATCTCACCGCCGAATTCTTCGGCCAGTGCCAACGCGAGATCGGACTTTCCCGACGCGGTCGGACCGACAACTGCGATCGGGCGAAGTCCTTCAGGGACGTTCACGGCCGCCACGTCCCGACGTGGTAAGCGACGCCGAACGGCGCGTCGCTGTAGTCGACCACCGAACGTGTCGTGGTTGACCGAGACGAGTCCATGAAGACACCGGCCAGGACCTGCCACGCCGCACGCCCCTGGGCTCCGACACTCCGGCAGAGCTGCGGATCGAGAGCAAGAAGCGCCTCCGGGTCACCGGCGGTCAGGGCATCGTCGATGGCTGATTGCACGCCCGCGGCGCGCTCGTCGAAGCTTCCGGGCGCCTTTGCCGTCAGCGTGGACGCACCGTCAGCCACGATCAGAAGCCCTTGCGGTCGGTTGTCGCTGTCGAGTTGCTTGCGCAGCTGCTGCCCGAATTCACGACATTCATTCACCGACGCCTTTGCACTGACGACGTGCATGTCGACGGTGATCTCCACGTCCGCTCGGGCACGCAGCCAGCCGGCAACAAGGGCGCACAGTTCGAGAGATGGCAGCGGTTCACCTGCCGCATCCGCGTCCAGGGACGTCCGGACATCGGCGCCGAATCCCGCGAAAGTACCGATCTGCCCACGTCCGACGCCCGATCGCCAGAGTTCGCCTGCATTCTCGGGTTCTGCATTCTCGGGGCCGACACCGACGCCCACCCAGTGAACCGCCTCGTGAGAGAGCCGGCGCACGGCGGCCGTCGCCGCGGCGCGCACCTGAGCAGACTCGGCCGAATCACCGGACAATTCCGGCACGAGTAACGGCGCCGAGGGGACAAGAACAGCGGAAGTCAACACAGTTGCCACGCTAGTCGACCCCGAGGTGGCGACCTCACACCCTCTTACCTGATTCAATAGTCGGAGAACGTGAGTACCGGGTTCAATGGAACCAGGAATGCGATCAGGCAGCCGTGACGCGCGGCAGAGACGAGGACCGATGACCGAGAACAGTGAACCCACCCCCGGCGCCGACAGCAGTTCGGCCAGCCCGAGCCCGGCAGCACCCAAACCCGGTGCTCCCAAACCTGGTGGACCACGCCCCGGTGCGCCCCGCCCCGGAGCACCTCGCCCCGGCCCGGCAGCCTCGCATGCCGTCACCGCCGCGCCGGCCAGCGACCCGAGCAAGTTCGGCCGCGTCGAGGAAGACGGAACCGCCTGGGTGAAGACCGCTGACGGTGAACGCCAGATCGGTTCGTGGCAGGCCGGCGACGCCACCGAGGGCCTCGCCCATTTCGGTCGTCGCTACGACGACCTCGCGACCGAGGTCTCACTACTCGAGGCTCGTCTGACGTCGGGCGCCGGAGACGCCAAGAAGACCAAGGCTGCCGCCATCGCTCTATCCGAATCCCTCTCCACCGCTGCCGTGATCGGGGACCTCGACGCTTTGGCCCGCCGACTCGACGTGATCGTTGCCGGGTCCGACGAGGCCGCAGCGCACGCGAAGGAAGAGAAGGAACAGTCTCGCGCCGCGAGCACCGCCCGCAAGGAGGCCCTCGCAGTCGAGGCCGAACAGATCGGTTCGGAGTCGACCCAGTGGAAGACCGCGGGTGATCGACTGCGCGAGATTCTCGACGAGTGGAAGACGATTCGCGGAATCGACCGCAAGGTCGACGACGCACTGTGGAAGCGGTACTCCAAGGCTCGCGAGTCCTTCAACCGACGGCGTGGAGCGCATTTCGCCGAACTCGATCGTGATCGTGCGAGCGCCCGTTCGACGAAGGAAGAACTGGTCGAGCGCGCCGAGAAGCTGTCGACCTCCACTGAATGGGGACAGACCGCTGGAGAATTCCGCGATCTACTCAGCGAGTGGAAGGCTGCCGGCCGCGCGCCGCGCGAGGCCGACGACAACCTGTGGAAGCGCTTCAAGGGCGCTCAGGACGTGTTCTTCGCCGCACGCAACGCTGCTGCATCCGAGCGCGACGCCGAATTCGAGCAGAACGCGGTTGCAAAGGAAGAGCTGCTCGCTGCGAACGCGAACATCGATCCGGCACACGGACTCGAAAACGCTCGTGCAGCGCTGCGCGACCTGCAGGAGAAGTGGGACGCGATCGGCAAGGTGCCGCGCGACCGGATGCAGGAACTCGAAGCGAAGCTTCGGGCCATCGAAACCAAGGTGCGCGACGCCGTCGACGCCGAGTGGCGTCGTACCGATCCGGAAGCACTTGCCCGGGTCGCGCAGTTCAAGGAGCGGGTGAGCCAGTTCGAGGAGCAGGCCGCCAAGGCTCAGGCTGCCGGCAAGACGAAGGACGCCGAGAAGGCTCTCGCTCAGGCAAAGCAGTGGCGTGAGTGGGCCGAAGCAGCCGAGAGCGCTGTCAGCGAGTAATCGACGACGAGCTGCTTTGACAACAACGCCGGCTGACTCCGAAAGGAGTCAGCCGGCGTTGTCTTGCGCTATTGGCTAAGAGAACTTCCGTGTCAGCCGACGTTCCATTCCTGATGCTTCTCGGCTTCAGCCGCAGCGATCCGGCGTTGTTCCTCGGCAGCGAGCTGAATGTTGGTTCGGGTCCAGACCACCTTGAGCCAATGGAACGTCAAGAACACGACGGCAAACCATCCGATGACCAGCCCGATCGACGGTCCTGCCACGTTGAATCCGGCGGGAATGGTCTGACGTGACCAGACGGCCATCATTCCCAGCGCACTCGCCACGGCACTACCGGCCAGCGCGACCCACGCCAGACTCCAGCGCCGCGTCACGAGTGCGAGCATCGAGAATCCGATGCCGAAGATGACAACGAACCACACGAACAAGCGTGAGAACAGTGCAATCCGTTCACTTTCCGCGTCCTGGTTGTACGCGAGCACATCCCAGCCGTTCGCAACTCCCGCATGGGGCAGTGCAAGTGTGCCGACCAGCACGAGCACCGCAACCGCGACAACCATGGCGCGCGCACCCGGATCGATTTCCCCCGCGACCTTGCGTTCCGCGTCGTCGAGGTCCTTGCGGTAGCCCTCGAAGGCGTCGTCGCCCGGCTGAGGTGTCTTGTTCTCGTGTTGCGAGGTCATGCGTTGCATCCCATCTGGACGGGTTGTGGGGCTGGGGCACCGATCTTCGGTAGTCCGAGACCTACGCCGATGGGCGGGGTCTTCGGTGTGATGCCCTTTTCGAACGAATCACCGGCGCGGGTCCGACGGTGTGTGAGCACTCCGTCATCTGCCACGAGGTGATGGGGGGCTCCGTGGGTGACGACGACCGTCACCACATCGCCGGGTCGGATTGTGCCGTCGAGGTTTCCCTCGGGTCGGAAATGCACCAGGCGGCCGTCTCGCGCGCGACCGCTGAGACGGTGAGTCGCTGCATTCTTGCGGCCCTCACCCGCAGCCACCAGCAGTTCTACCTCGGTGCCGACGAGTTTGCGATTTTCCTCGATGTTCACTTCTTCCTGAACCGCGAGCAATCGCATGTAGCGTTCCTGGACAACCTCTTTGGGGAGTTGATCGGCCATCTCCGCCGCCGGCGTGCCCGGGCGCTTGGAGTACTGGAAGGTGTAGGCGTTGGAGAATCGCGCCTTACGCACGACGTCCAGCGTCTCCTCGAAATCCTCTTCCGTCTCCCCCGGGAACCCGACGATGATGTCCGTGGTGATGGCGGCGTGCGGCATTGCGGCGCGCACCTTCTCGATGATCCCGAGGTACTTCGACTTGCGGTACGAGCGCTTCATCGCCTTGAGAACCTTGTCCGAACCGGACTGCAACGGCATGTGCAACTGCGGGCAGACGTTGGGAGTGGTTGCCATCGCTTCGATGACATCATCGGTGAACTCTGCCGGGTGCGGCGATGTGAACCTGACCCGTTCGAGGCCGTCGATGTGTCCACATGCCTTCAAGAGGGAAGCGAAGGCTCCGCGATCGCGCGGTTGTTCCGGATCGGCGAACGACACGCCGTAGGCGTTGACGTTCTGTCCGAGCAGGGTCACTTCCGAGACACCCTCGTCGACGAGTGCCTGCACCTCGGCCAGGATGTCGCCGGGACGTCGATCCACTTCCTTGCCACGCAAGGCCGGAACGATGCAGAACGTGCACGTGTTGTTGCAGCCCACCGAGATGGAAACCCAACCTGCATAAGCAGATTCGCGCTTGGCTGGCAGTGTCGAAGGAAACGCCTCGAGTGCGTCGAGGATTTCGACCTCGGCGCGCTGATTGTGACGCGCACGGTCGAGCAGCGCAGGAAGCGAGCCGATGTTGTGAGTGCCGAAGACGACATCGACGAACGGTGCCTTCTTGACGACGGTGTCACGATCCTTCTGCGCCAGGCACCCACCGACCGCGATCTGCATGTCGGGGTTCGCCTCCTTGTTGGGGGCGAGCTGGCTGAGGTTGCCGTACAACTTGTTGTCCGCGTTCTCGCGGACCGCACACGTATTGAAGACGACAAGATCAGGATCGGTTCCGGTCTCCGCCTTCGAATACCCGGCGTCCTCGAGCAGACCGGACAGTCGCTCGGAATCGTGGACGTTCATCTGACAGCCGTACGTCCGCACCTCGTAGGTGCGAACAGGCGTAGCAGTTGCCTCCGGAACTGCAGTCGGCTCCGGAAGTGCAGGGGACATTTCGTCGATCAGTGACACGCTTCAGCCTAGCTCACGTCCACTACGACGTGTAATAACGCCCTGATAAACAGCCGAAACGCGACACAAACGTCGTCACAGTAAAATTTCCATTACATATGGCAAGAACCATGGCGAAATCACGGGCGTCGACGCAAACTACGCCTAAGGTTCTCGTTTATGACCCAAGCCGACGATGCGACGACGCCGACCACCTCCGGCGATTCCACATCCATGATTTCGATGACCTCGGTGAACAAACACTTCGGGGAACTTCACGTCCTGCAAGAGGTCAATCTCGAGGTACCCAAGGGCCAAGTGGTGATCGTCCTCGGTCCGTCGGGCTCCGGTAAATCGACTCTGTGCCGCACCATCAATCGCCTCGAACCCATCGACTCCGGCACCATCGCCGTCGACGGCAAGACGCTCCCTGAAGAGGGCAAAGCACTTGCCGCGCTTCGTGCCGACGTCGGGATGGTCTTTCAGTCTTTCAACCTGTTCGCGCACAAGACGATCCTCGAGAACGTCATGCTCGCACCGATGAAGGTCCGCAAGGCAAAAAAGGACGAAGCCAAGAAGACCGCGCAGGCGTTGCTCGAACGTGTCGGTATCGCCAATCAGGCCGACAAGTACCCGGCGCAGCTTTCCGGCGGTCAGCAACAGCGTGTCGCCATTGCTCGCGCTCTTGCGATGCAGCCGAAGGTGATGTTGTTCGACGAGCCCACCTCCGCTCTCGACCCCGAGATGGTCAACGAAGTCCTCGACGTCATGACCTCCCTCGCGAAGGAAGGCATGACCATGCTCGTGGTCACGCACGAGATGGGCTTCGCGCGCAAAGCCGGCGATCGTGTGCTGTTCATGGCTGACGGCCAGGTCGTCGAAGACACCACGCCCGAAGAGTTCTTCACCCATCCTAAGTCGGATCGGGCCAAGGACTTCCTCGGCAAGATCCTCACGCACTGATTACAGTCTCCCCTCCGACAGTCCTGTCCTCGTCCACAAGACAACTTGCTCGACTGCACCGTTCACCTCGGCTGCACCGTTCATCTCGACTGCACTGTTCGTGTGTCGACAACTGAGAGGATCTTCATGAAGATCAATCGTTCCGTCCGTTTCGGAATCGGAATCATGGCCATCGCGTTCGCTGCCACGGCCTGTGGCGGCGGCGAGGAGAACAAGTCGATCACCGAGAGCGCTTCCGACGGCACTCTCACCGTCGGCATCAAGTTCGATCAGCCCGGCCTCGGTCAGCGCAACCCTGACGGCACCTTCTCCGGCTTCGACGTCGAGGTAGCCCGTTACATCGCAAACGAACTCGGCGTAAAGCCCGAAGGCATCACCTTCAAGGAATCTCCGTCAGCCCAGCGCGAGACCCTGATCCAGAACGGCGAGGTCGACTACATCGTCGCGACATACTCGATCACCGACACGCGCAAGGAAAAGGTCAGCTTCGGCGGCCCGTACTTCATCGCAGGCCAGTCGCTGCTCGTTCGCTCCGACAACACCGACATCACCGGCCCTGATTCCCTGACCGGCGGCAAGAAGCTCTGCTCGGTGTCGGGTTCGACTCCGGCGCAGAACATCCAGGACAACTACGCAAAGGACGTCCAGCTCCAGCCGCTCGACACCTACTCCGCTTGTGTCGAGGCTCTGCGCAACGGCGCTGTCGACGCTGTCACCACCGACGACATCATCCTCGCCGGCTACGCTGCCCAGTACCCGGGCGAGCTGAAGGTCGTCGGAGAACCGTTCACGACCGAAAAGTACGGTGTCGGCCTGGCCAAGGACGATTCCGAGGGTCGCGGCAAGATCAACGATGCCATCGAGAAGATGATCTCCACCGGCGCGTGGGAAGAAGCCTTCAACAACACCGTTGGTGCTTCGGGCTACCCGATCCCGGCCCCGCCCACCGTTGATCGTTACTGACCTGCTTTTTTCACCGTCAATCTCGCTGCGGCTCCCCACTTCGGGAGCCGCAGCGCGTGACGCCACCAACGGAGATCCCGTGATCTGGGGAGACGGCAAGTGAACCTTCTGAGCAAGTACGGCGACCAGATTCTGGAAGCCTTCTGGACCACGATCCAGCTGACGTTCTTCTCCGCGATCGGCGCCGTCATCATCGGTGTCCTGATCGCGGCCATGCGCGTGTCACCGGTTCCGGTCGCCCGATTCCTGGGTACCGCGTACGTGACCGTGTTCCGCAACACCCCCCTGACACTGATTCTGCTGTTCTGTCTGTTCGGTCTGTCGCAGACGCTCGGAGTCAATCTCGCCAAGTCGGACTCACCGACGTTCTTGACAGACAACAACTTCCGACTCGCAGTACTCGGCCTCAGTGTCTATACCGCCGCGTTCGTGTGTGAGTCACTTCGATCGGGAATCAATACCGTTCCGGTCGGCCAGGCCGAAGCGGGCCGATCACTCGGTCTGTCGTTTGCACAAAATCTTCGGCTGATCGTCCTGCCTCAGGCATTTCGCGCGGTCACAGCACCGCTGGGTAGCGTGCTGATCGCACTGACCAAGAACTCGACCATCGCCGCGGTGATCGGCGTATCCGAAGCGTCAGCGCTGATGAAGAAGATGATCGAAAACGAAGCGGCGATCTTCGTCGTCGGTGGAATCTTCGCTGTCGGTTTCGTGATCCTGACACTTCCCATGGGCTTGATCTTCGGCAAGCTGAGCAAGCGATTCGAGGTTTCACGATGAGCAACCGCGCAACAGTCCTCTACGACGCGCCAGGTCCCAGAGCGCGAAATCTCTACCGATTCGCATCCCTTGTCGTCGCTGCACTCATGGTCGCAATCGGTTACGTCATCTACCGCGCACTCGACGAAAAGGGCCAGCTGACAGCAGCGAAGTGGGATCCGTTCCTCGAATCCACGTCGTGGACAACGTATCTGATACCCGGCATCCGGGGAACGCTGATCGCGGCTGCGATGTCCATCGTCTTCGCGCTCATCCTCGGTTCTGCCCTGGGTATCGGCCGACTCTCCGAGCACAACATCATTCGGAAGATTTGCGGCGTCATCGTCGAATTGTTCCGAGCAGTACCGGTTCTGATTCTGATGATCTTCTCGTATCAGGTGTTCGCCGAATACGAGGTCTTCAAGTCCAAGTACCTCGCACTCGCGGCAGTCGTCGTGGGTCTGACTCTGTACAACGGGTCAGTGATCGCCGAGATCGTCCGTGCCGGAATCAACTCACTCCCACGAGGGCAAAGTGAGGCCGCCAAGGCACTGGGCATGCGCAAGACGCAGATCATGGTGACGATCCTGCTCCCCCAGGCGGTTACCGCCATGCTCCCGGCACTGATTTCACAGATGGTCGTGGCGTTGAAGGACTCCGCCCTCGGTTACCTGATCGGGTATGTCGAGCTGGTGCGTCAGGCCCAACAGCTCGGCACCTTCTACGGAAACTTCCTGCCGGCGCTCATCGTGGTCGCCGCGATTATGATCGCTCTCAACTCGGCTCTGACCTTCCTGGCAACCAAGGTGGAGAAGCGCCTGCGTTCCGGAAAGCGAAAGGGCAAGGGCCCCATCGCGGCTCCGTCCGCCGACCCAGCCGTTTCGGTTCCGGGCATGGACCTGACCAAGCCGTGAATCAGATGGAGCCGTGAGTCGAATCCAGCCGCGTTAGCGCGAATACACAGCAGGGCGGGGGTACCACCGAATTTCGGTGGTACCCCCGCCCTGTTGTTCTGAATGCTGCACTTCGCTACAAGTCGGTGACCGCCGCCATCTCGGCTTTGACCACCTCGTACGACATCCCAGCTGAATATCCCTTGCGTGCCAGCATCGAGACCAGTCGACGCGTGACCTTGTCACGATCATCGACGGGCTTGTTCTTCAGCTTCCGCCGAACCAGCTCCGCTGCTCGCTCGCGCTCATCTTCCGGATCGATCTGCGACAACGCTTCGGAAGCGACGTCCTGGTCGATTCCTTTGAGCCGCAACTCGACTGCAAGCGCACGCTTTCCCTTGCCCGAGTACGTATGCCGCGAATGAACCCATTGGTTCGCGAAGTCCGCGTCGTCGATCAACCCGATTTCCTGGAGTCGATCGAGGACCTTGGTAATGATCTCGGGTTCGAAGCCGCGTCCGCTCAGCTTGGTTTCCAGTTCGGAGCGGCTGCGCGCCCGGTCGGTCAGAAGGCGCAGGCAAGCATCTTTGGCCTGCGCCTCTGTCCCACCTTCTGCGCGTTGCGACGGCTTCTCGGATCGTTGACGGGATCGACGCCGAGGAGCGCCGTACTCTTCACGAGCATTCTCGCCGTTGTCACCGTCGTCGAAGCTCATGACTGAACTCAGAAGTCGGCGGGAGCTTCGTCGGTTGCAGTGACGTCAGCACCGATACCGAGCTTTTCCTTGATCTTCTTCTCGATCTCGTCACGGATATCGGTGTTCTCCAGCAAGAACTTACGAGCATTTTCCTTGCCCTGACCCAACTGGTCACCTTCGTAGGTGTACCAGGAGCCGGACTTGCGGATGAACCCGTGCTCGACACCCATATCGATGAGCGAGCCTTCCTTGCTGATGCCCTGGCCGTAGAGAATATCGAACTCGGCCTGCTTGAACGGCGGCGCGACCTTGTTCTTGACGACCTTGACTCGAGTGCGGTTACCGACTGCGTCGGTACCGTCCTTGAGAGTTTCGATACGACGGATGTCGAGGCGGACCGAAGCGTAGAACTTCAGTGCCTTACCACCGGTGGTGGTTTCGGGAGAACCGAACATCACGCCGATCTTCTCGCGAAGCTGGTTGATGAAGATGACGGTGGTGCCCGAGTTGTTCATGGCACCGGTGATCTTGCGCAGTGCCTGACTCATCAGTCGAGCCTGCAAACCGACGTGGCTGTCACCCATCTCGCCTTCGATCTCGGCGCGAGGAACAAGAGCGGCCACGGAGTCGATCACGACGATGTCGAGGGCGCCCGAACGGATCAGCATGTCGGTGATTTCGAGAGCCTGCTCACCCGTATCGGGCTGCGAGACCAGGAGTGCATCGGTGTCGACGCCCAGCTTGGCTGCATAGTCGGGATCGAGTGCGTGCTCCGCGTCGATGAACGCCGCGATGCCGCCGTTGGCCTGAGCATTGGCAACTGCGTGCAGTGCCACGGTGGTCTTACCCGAAGATTCCGGGCCGTAGATCTCGATGACGCGGCCACGCGGCAGTCCGCCGATACCCAGCGCGACGTCGAGCGCGATGGAACCGGTGGGAATGACGGCGATGGGCTGACGAACACCCTCGCCCAGGCGCATCACCGAACCCTTGCCGAAGTTCTTGTCGATCTGCGCCAACGCGAGGTCGAGTGCCTTGTCCCGATCAGGTGCCTGTGGTGCCATCGTGATCCCCATCCTTGTTTCAGTCTTCAGTGCCTGCCTGAGCAGACTCCGTCTCTTCAGCGCCTGCCTGAGCCGACCCTGTTGGTGTGTTGCGATCAGAGTAGATCCGGCCACCGACAGACTTTTCGATCTTGCTTTCGCGCTTGTCGATCACTGTGCTTGTCGATAACCGTGCTTGTCGATAACCGAAAGTTCGCAGTTACGAAAGGAGCGTCACCACCGAACAGCTTCAGCATAGACGAACACGTGTTCGAACAGAAGATGGGAGACGTTCGACACGCCGAAAAAATCAGCGGCGGGCGGGCGGTACGTCGAACTCCACACAGAGCGCACGCCACACTTCGCGAGGCTCCCAACCTGCTTCGACGGCCTCCGCAGCAGTCATTCCGTCGAGACTCTGGAGTACATGGTCGATCAGCATCGAGTCGCCTCGTACCTGCCCGAACTCTTCGCGCACCATTTCATGAAATTCGGTCAACCGCACAGCCGCCACCGTAGTCCACAGAACGGTGCACCTGCATTCAGGCGCAACATGCTCACGCCGTCACACCGCCGTTGACCACCTGTCGGCACACCGCCACCGGATCGGTGACCTGCGACGCAGTCGCGGCAGCGGACATCGCAGCTTCCGCGAATCGTTTGTCGGAGAGCACCTGCAGCACGGCATCGCGAATCGAGCGGGCATCTGCGGGCCGCACGATCACCGACGTCCCTGCCCGCGCAGCGCGATTGGCCAACTCCCACTGGTCCCCACCCCCGGGAACGACGACCGTCGGCACGCCGGCCAGCAAGGCCTTCGCCAACATGCCGTGCCCGCCGCCGCACACCAACACCGACGCGTCACGCAGCATCGCGTCCTGGCGTCCGAGACCTGCACGAACCCAATCGGGATGCTCGCCTTCGGCTCCGTCGAGCATCGACGCGATCAGCCGCACACCGGCTCCGCCGAGTCCTTCGACCGTGCCCTCGAACATTCGCACTGCGCCGGTGTGCGCCGTGGAGGGCGCCACCATAACCAGCGGTTCGTCACCTGGCGGTGGATCCAGAATCACCTCGGTCGGCTCCCAGAGAAGCGGGCCGACGACGTGAGCGTGCTCCGGCCAGTCGGGACGTGGCACTTCCAGTGCCGGAAGTGTTGCGATCAGGCGAGCATGCGGGCCTGGATCCAGGGCGGGTAGCCCGATGCCGACACGGGCCTGCGAGCGCTGCGCCAACCCTTGCTTGATCGAACGTCCTGTTGCGGCGCGCATCAGGGTGTCGCGAAGTCGACCACGAATTCCGATGCCGGGCGCGAGCCCACTGCCGATCGGCGGTAACCCCCGCGACGGTGAGTACAGCGGGTGAGGCGAAAGTTCCACCCAGGGGATGCCGAGTCGTTCGGCGGCCAATCCGCCTCCGGCAGTGAGGATGTCGGAGACGACGAGATCCGGGGAGACGGATTTCAGGTCGGGAAGCAGTTCGGTGGAAATATAGGCGGCGCGCGAATGAATCCGAGCGCCTGCATCAAGATCGTCGTCTCCCGGCCGCGGGGCCAAGCCCTTGAGAGGCTCGGCTTCCACGCCGGCCGCTCGCGCTGCCTCGACCCACCGGGTCCCCGTGTACAGAATCGGGTCGTCGCCGGCCTGGATCAACGCCAGCGACAACGCTATTGCGGGAAAAGCATGACCCGGGTCCGGCCCGGCAACAACGGCTACACGCACCGGATCAGAGTGTCACACCGAGTGAAAGGCCTGTTCCGCCGCACCCAGTGCGCGTTCGCGATCCGAAGCCACCAATCCGATTCTCGTCCTGCGATCAAGGACGTCGTCGACGTCGAGTGCGCCTTCATGCGATACCGCGAAATCGAACTCGGCGCCGCAGATCTCCAAGTCCGCAACCGATCGGAGTCGATCGCTGCTCGCCGCGGCCACGACCTCGGCCTCTGTGCCGTATCGCGCCACCAACGACGCCGGTGCCTTGATCTTTTTCAATTCCACCGGTGATGCAGCGCCTACCAGCGGCAACGCGCGTGTCCGACACGCCCCGGCGCTCAGCGATCCGACCTCGACCGCGGCGTCGACGGCGTCTTCGGCCATCTTGCGGTACGTCGTGAGTTTTCCGCCCACCACCGTGACCAAGCCCGAGTCCGAACGGACTACAGCGTGATTGCGCGAGAGGTCGGCCGTCGAGCCTTCACCGGTGTCCAGCAACGGACGCAGACCCGCGAAGGTCCCCAAGACGTCCTCACGGGTCAGCGGAACTTCCAACGCCGTGTTCACGGTGTCGAGCAGGAAGTCGATCTCGTCCTCGGACGCCGTCGGTACGTCGGGCACCGGTCCCGGCGCTGCTTCGTCGGTCAACCCGAGGTAGATCCGGCCGAGCTGCGCGGGCAGCGCGAAGACGAAACGGTTGGTCTCGCCGGGAATCGGCACGGTCAGTGCTGCCGTGGGGTTCCCCAATCGCGCTGCATCGAGCACCAGGTGCGTCCCGCGGCTGGGGCGCAGGGTGATGCTGGAGTCGACCTGATCAGCCCAGACACCGGTCGCATTGACCACGACGCGGGCACGCATCAAGAACTCGGACCCGGTCAACTCGTCGCGCAAGGTGGCCGACGTTCCGGATACGTCGTATGCACCGACGCGGGTCAGGATTCGCGCGCCGTGGGACGCTGCGGTTCGGGCGATGCCGACGACGAGGCGGGCGTCGTCGATGAGCTGCCCGTCGAACGCGGTCAAGGCGCCGCGTAAGTTCTCCTGCTTGACCGCGGGAGCCAATTCGCGCGCCCGCGCAGCGCTGACCGTCCGTGATCTGGGTAAAACCGAAGCCGGGGTTCGCGCCGACATGCGCAGAGCGTCACCGGCCAGGAAACCGGTACGCACCAGGGCCTTCCCGAAGAACGACGTTTCGGGCAACAGCGGTACGAGTTGAGGCATGGCGCGAACGAGGTGCGGCGCGGTGCGCGTCATGAGAATGCCGCGCTCGACCGCACTTTCACGCGCTATACCGACATTGCCGGAAGCCAGGTACCGAAGGCCGCCGTGTGCCAGTTTCGAACTCCAGCGGCTGGTGCCGAACGCGAGGTCGTGCTTTTCGACCAGCGCAACACTGAGCCCACGAGTCACGGCGTCGAGAGCGACACCGACACCGGTGATTCCGCCGCCGATGACCAGGACGTCAACCGAATCGCCGTTCGCCAACTGCTCGAGCTCACGAGTACGCCGCTGTGCATTGAGAGCTGAATCGCCGCCTGCTGAATCACTGCCTGCTGAATCTCGAGGGTCCACAGCTATTCTCCCGAATTCTTTGCAGGTGCCAGATACGCAGCGACCGCATGTCTGAGTTGCTCGACCGACGCGTCGGCGGAAAGTTCCGGCTCGAGAGTCGGTGCGGAGATGACGACGGACTGAGCCATCAGTAGAACCATCGCCGCAATCTCGTTGACGCTTCCCTCGCGAATCGAACCGTCTTGTTGACCGGCAGCGACGACGGAAGTGATCAGTTCGAGAATCGACTTCTGGCTCGCGCCGAGTCGGTCCACGATGTAGGTGGTGAGCAACTCTTGATCAGCGTGCCGAATCTTCACGAAGAGCGGATGGTCGCGAATCTGGCCGACGACGTCCCCGATCGCTTCCACGAGCAATGTGGCCGCAGACCCGGTGAAGGTCACCTCGGGCAGCACCGATCGAATCTCCCGGGTGAGCAGATCCGCGACGACGGCTCGCGTGTCCGGCCATCGCCGGTAGACGGTCGGCCGGCTCACGCCGGCGCGACGCGAGATCTCCGCCAGTGTGGTTCGCTGCATTCCGAAATCGAGGACACACGACCTTGCTGCGTCGAGAATCACGTCGTCGATCTCGCGGCTGGGGATGCGCTGACCGTCTGCCTTGCGAGGGACAATTGGGCCATCTGCGTTACGGATTACCATCGTGTGTAACACAATACCGGACAAGTCACCGGTAATCCCGTCGGGACTTGCGAGTTCTCTCGCTCAGAGATCATCAGAAATAGTACAACTCGAAACCAACTGCGCGCTCGGCGTCGAATCCAGGCTTCGGTCCGCTGACCATGTCGATCTGTGCGCGCGCCTGTTCCCGGATCGGCGTGGAACTCAACGCCGCCAGATATCGCGCATGTTCTGCGAGCGAATCCACGGCGCGATCGACCGTCGACGTCACGTCGACGCAGTGTGTAGGAGTCATCGTGTTGACCGCAACCCACCGAACGCCGGACCACGGCGCCAGTCCCTGCGCCGTCAATGACGGAAAGATCCATTCGTTCGCCGCATCAGCGGTCGCGTCCAGGACGCTGATCCCGAGCGCTCGGTGATCCGCGCTGTTGAGGTAGCCAGGCCCCCAGGTATAGGAGAAGTTCATCGTCACCACCAATTCCGGGCGGTGACGACGAATTGCTGCGGCGAGAGTCGAGCGCAACTCCAAGCCTTCCACGAGACGACCATCGGGCAGGCCGAGGAACTCCACCTCACTGACACCGACGATCGCGGCCGAGCGACGCTCTTCTTCCTCGCGGACCGGGCCGGACTCCTCGGGCGACAGACCGGCAATTCCGGCCTCGCCGCGCGTGGCCAGGACATATCGCACGTCTTTGCCGAGATCGGTCCACTGCGCCACTGCTGCGGCTGCGCCGTATTCGATGTCATCGGGATGCGCCACGATGACAATCGCGCGCTGCCAGTCCTCGGGGAAGTTTTCCATAGGGCAGATCTTGCCCGTCAGAACCGCGAAGCGGGCGAATTGTCGTCACTTCCCGACATCGCCTTCACCAGGAAATAGATTCCGAAGCCGACAGCGCCGACCACCAGAACCCAGAAAAGCCCCTTGATCAGCGCACCGACCACCGCGAGTGCGACCCACACCAGTACGACGGCCAAAACGATCTTCCAAAACATGCTTGCCTCCAACGTGCCGTTGAATAATCAGTCGAATCGGACAGGTGCTGCGTCGTCCGTAGAACCAGCCTGACAGGTCTGGCGTGACAAAGCAGCAGCTCAGCGGCAAGTTCAGGTAAAGATCAGGGTTCACCCCGAGACCGGCCCTCACGCAGGTCAGGTGTCCAACCCATCGGAGCTTGCTCCTGGCGTAAACTCGCGAAGTTCGATCCCGTATGCCGAAGGAGCACGTCCGCAGTGTCTACGACCCGTTTCCCCGCTCGCGATCTCGCGCATGTAGCCGTCTTCGCCGCACTCATCATCGCGCTGGGCCTCCCCGGGTCGATCAACATCGGCATCTCCGGTGTACCGATCACACTTCAGTCCATGGGCGTCATGATGGCCGGCGCTCTACTCGGACCGCGCAAGGGTGTTCTCGCCGTCCTGACGGTCATTGCCCTGGGATTGGTCGGGCTACCGGTCCTTGCCGGCGGTCGCACCGCACTCGTGTCCCTCTCCAGCCCGACGGCCGGATTCCTCATCGGTTGGATCCCGACGGCGTTTGTCATCGGATGGCTGACTGCCAAGATGCTGCCCAAGTACCGGATCATCGCGGGCATCGGCATCAACCTTCTCGGCGGCGTCGTCATTCTCTACGCGTTCGGCATCGTCGGAATGATGGTCCGCGGACACATGAGCTTCGTTGCCGCATGGTCGGCCAACGCCGCCTTCATTCCTCTCGACGCCGCAAAAGCGGTCGTCACCGCGTTGGTCGCGTCCCAGGTCCATCGGGCATACCCGGCACTACTGCGCGACTCGGTGATCTCGTCGAACAAGACCGTGGTGGCGAATTAATCTCCGATGAGTGAGATCGTCTTCGAGAACGTCGGACACAGCTTCGGTGAACGAACGGTCCTGCAGCAGATAAATCTGCGACTGAGCGAGCAGCGAATCGGAATCGTGGGTGCGAACGGAAGCGGCAAGTCGACCCTCGCTCGCATGATCAACGGACTGGTCGTTCCAACGGAAGGACGCGTCCAAGTCAACGGCTTGGACACGGCGAAGAAGGGCCGCGACGTACGCAAGCAGGTCGGATTCGTCTTCACCGATCCCAACCACCAGATCGTGATGCCGACGGTTGCAGAGGACATCGAATTCTCGCTCCGCCGTAGCGGATTGGGCAAAGCCGAGCGCGCCGCAAAGGTGGCCTCGGTGCTCGAACGCTACGGCCTCGCCGGGCACGCCGACCATCCCACCCACCAGCTTTCGGGCGGGCAGAAACAGCTCCTCGCGCTCGCAGCCATCATGGTGACGGAACCGAACGTACTGGTCGCCGACGAACCCACCACGCTCCTCGACCTTCGCAACTCTCGGCTGATCAGCTCGGTATTCGAGTCACTCGATCAGCAACTGATCGTCGTGACCCACCAACTCGATCTCCTCGAATCCTTCGAACGGGTGTTGGTCGTCGACCAAGGACGCGTCGTCGCTGACGGCTCCCCCGCCGACTCCATCGATCACTACCGGTCGTTGGTCTCGTGACCACTCTCGGCGTCTACCGTCCGGGCTGCTCACTCCTGCACCGGATGCCGACGGGGATCAAGCTCTTCGCCTTGGTCGTGGCCATTCTCGCCGTCTCGATCTTCGTGCGTGAGCCGTGGCAACTGGCAGCTCCCACGATCGTCGTTGTGACCCTGTACGCGATTGCGCGCATTCCTCCGATGACTGCGATCCGGCAGCTGCGTCCGGCGCTGTGGATGTTGCTCTTCATCGGGGCGTTCCAGCTGATAGTCGCGGGATGGCAGCGAGCGGCCGTCGTTTGCGGGGTTCTGATCATTTCGATCGCCTTCGCGGCGATCATGGGTCTGACCACACGGATCTCCGAGATGCTCGACGCGATCACCAGATTTCTGACACCCTTGCGACGCTTCGGCGTCAATCCCGAACGGATCGCCTTGCTCCTCGCAATGACGATCCGGTGTATCCCGCTGATGTTCGAGGTCATCACACAGGTGTCCGAGGCACGCAAGGCGCGAGGGCTCGGATTCTCGCTGCGATCCTTCGCAGTGCCGGTCATCGTCGGCACCCTGATGACCGCGGACGCAATGGGCGAAGCATTGGCGGCACGCGGCGCCGACGACTGAGATGTCGAACAGGGAGCATTGATCGGCGCGAGGGCCGATCAGTTGTACTTGCGGGTGATGTCGTCCACCTCGCCGATGGCGTCGGCAAGCGCCGAGAGCCGCTCGGCGGCCGCGTGCAGCGCCGAAAGCTCTCGGTTGAATCCCACGAGCGCCGACGGGCTGTGAGGCGCTGTCAGAGCAGCTGCCGAAGTCACCAGATCCTCGTACTGATCCAACCCCGACTGCAACTCACGGACTGCGCCGTCGATGGTGGGATCAAGAGGTTCGGTTACCTTCGGCGTCGCGGCCACGGCGCGTTCCATCGCGACGACATCCGAAGACACCGCGAACATCGCTCTCAGTGCCGAATCGGCGGTAACAGTGATTTCGTCCAACTCACCGGGGTCGATGGTGTCGGCGCGTCTGAGCACACTCAAGATCTCGAACAGCGAAGTCTCGGCGCCGATGAGGCGCGACATCGGGATGAACGCGCGAGACGACGACGGTGGCAACCGCCGGCGAATCGGCGCTGACGGCGGTGGGCCGGAACTCATCGAACGGTAGCGGCCGACCGCGATCACGGCGGGAACCGCGAACAGTGCCGCTCCCCCGCCTGCCACGACCACCGACCACTCTGGAGCCGACGCGACGGCGAGGCCGGCCGTGCCGACCACGGATCCCCCGGACATGAAACCCCAACGCTGAGCGCGTCGGCGCGCACGGGCACGCTTGCGCTCGAACTTGGCCCGCGGGTCCTGCCATCGCCGAGCGGCATCCGCCGCCGAAAGCCCGACCTCGCGCAATGTATCCGCGGTGCGTCCCAAGGCTCCGAAAGCGCCGGATACGGAAACGGGAACGGCCGACCGGGGCTCACGCCCAGATCGACCGTCTCGTGAAGAAAACATCAGAGCATCACTGCCGACATCGAGGATTCGGCTACTGCCCGGTCTGACCGGCAGCCGGGGGCTGCTTCTCGACGGACGGAGTCGCGGGAGTGGCTGCTGCGCCGCCGGACGGCAGCGCCTCGCCCTTCATGGATGCCCGAATCTGCTCGAGGCGACTGTGCCCTGCCATCTGGACCGAGGCCTGCTGGACCTCCATCATGCGGCCCTGAACGGAGTTCTGGGCGAGCTCGGCCGAGCCGAGTGCGTCAGCGTAGCGACGTTCGATCTTGTCGCGCACAGCATCGAGGCTGGGTGTGTTGCCCGGAGCCGACAGCGTGCTGTCCATGGAACGAAGGGACTCGCTCACGCGCTCCTGCATCTTGGCCTGCTCGAGCTGGCTGAGCAGCTTGGTGCGCTCGGCAACCTTTGCCTGCAGTGTCATCGCGTTCTGCTCGACGGCCTTCTTGGCCTGAGCGGCTGCCTGCAAGGACTGGTCGTGCAGTGCTTTCAGATCCTCGACGCCCTGCTCGGCCGTCACCAACTGGGCCGCAAAAGCTTCTGCAGCGTTCGTGTACTGAATCGCCTTGTCGTTGTCGCCGGCAGCAGCGGCCTGATCGGCGAGGTTGACTGCCTGGCGCGCGTTGGCGTTGAGCTTTTCGACCTCGTCGAGTTGACGGCTGAGCTTCATCTCGAGTTGACGCTGATTACCGATCACCGACGCAGCCTGCTGGGACAACGCCTGATGCTGGCGCTGTGCGTCCTCGATCGCCTGCTGAATCTGAACCTTTGGATCTGCCTTCTCATCGATCTTCGAATTGAAGAGCGCCATCAGGTACTTCCAGCCCTTGACGAAAGGATTAGCCATTGGTTTGATCCTGCCTCCATCTGATGCGCCGCGCCGAACGCGACCCGGAGCGCGACCGTCGCGCACCGAAACAAGGGCTGCGCCCTATCTGCTCTGACCCCACCTGCTGGAAACCGGCGGTTACGTACAAAATCTATCGGTTACGGCCGGTAGTGGCTACGCCGCCGCCAACCTTCGAGCGTTCGGTGCCGGAATCACGACGCGGGTGTCGCGTGCGATAGTCGGCGAACCGGAAGCCGAGACAGAGCCGGAAGCCGACACGGCAGGTTCGGCAACCTGCCGACCAGCTACCGGAGCGCTCTTCTTCGTGGCCAGGGTCTCGCTCACGTCGACCAGCACGTCGGACAGTGGGACTGCGAGCGCATCACAGATCGCCGCCAACAATTCGCTCGATGCTTCCTTACGTCCACGTTCCACTTCGGACAGATAGCCCAAGCTCACACGCGCGCTGTTCGAGACCTCACGTAGCGTGCGGCTCTGCGAAACGCGCGTACGCCGGAGACTGTCACCGATTGCCTCACGCAATAGCAGCGCCATCTCGCTCCTCCTTCATCCGTGACCTCATCGTGCATGGTCGTACGTCTTCACAATCGTCAACGTCCGAACACATCCGATTGGTTCCCGAGCCTATCGTGCCGCACGCTCTACGACACGATCACGCAACCGCGACACGGCAGTCGCGACCGCGGTTGTCCGAATCTCCCACCGTTCGCCGCCGAGCGCGAGCGGTTCGCATTCGGTTCCGTCAGGGCCGGCGATACCGAGAAACACTGTTCCGACCGGGTGTCCGTCCTGCTCACTCGGACCGGCGACTCCGGTCAGACCGATACCCCAGTCCGCACCGCACTTCGTCCGGGCACCGAGCGCCAATGCCACCGCCGTGCTCTCGGACACGGGGCCGTCCGTTGCCAGGCGGCCTGGATCCACACCAGCCAGTGTTGCTTTCAGGTCGGTCGCGTACACGACCAGCCCCCCACGCAGCACCGCGCTCGACCCCGGCACCGACGCGACTGCAGCCGTGAACAACCCTGCTGTCAGAGATTCGGCGGCGGCGACAGTCTGCTTCGCGGCGCCGAGGGCCTCGACAAGTTCGACCACTCCGAGTCCGAGCAGCGGGTCGGTCATGACTCGACTGCGCGAACTCCGGCGCGAAGCCTGATCGCCTGCACGATGTATTCGATTCCCGTCGCCACCGTCAGCACGACGGCAGCGGCCATCAGCAGCCCGCTGACGATGTCCCAACTGCTCGGCAGCGGGCAGAGGTAGAACCCGATCGCAACGGCCTGCACGAGGGTCTTGAGCTTGCCGCCCTTGCCCGCCGGGATGACCGCGTGCCGCAGAACCGCGAACCGCAGCAGCGTGATTCCGAGTTCCCTGGCGATGATCACTCCGGTCACCCACCACGACAGATCGCCGAGAACCGAGAGCCCGATCAGCGCGGCTCCGATCAGCGCCTTGTCCGCGATCGGGTCCATGAGTTTGCCGAAATCGGTGACCAGACCGTACTTCCGAGCCAATTGGCCGTCGATCCGATCCGTGATCGCGGCGACGATGAACACGCCCATCGCCCCGAGACGCCACCACGTCGAGTGTCCGCCGTCGACGAACAGAACAACGAGAAACACCGGAACGAGAACCATCCGGACCATCGTGAGAATGTTCGCGATGTTCAGCAACGGAACCGGGTTGTCCGCGACAGGTGTGCCGTCGGACGGGCCGACGGCGGCGCGATGGGCGTCGGTCTGATCGCGCGGGGTACTCATCGGATCACCGCACAGGCGGTGAGCCGAACCCGGGATACAGCCGAGCGGCGCGGGAATTGCGTGGGGCGGACAGGCACGCGACTTAGAATATCGGTAGGGCCATTGACTAATGTGCACCACATGACTTCGACCGCGCCGACCTATACCGAGAGCCAGTTGATCGTGCGTCGCGCGCGAACGTCGGACATCCCCGAAATCAAGCGTCTGATCGACATCTACGCCGGCAAGATCCTCCTCGAGAAGAATCTCGTGACGCTGTACGAGGCAGTCCAGGAGTTCTGGGTCGCCGAGCGGGGTGACCAGGTAATCGCTTGCGGCGCACTGCATGTGCTGTGGGCGGACCTGGGTGAGATCCGCACCGTCGCAGTCGATCCGACTGCGAAAGGGCAGGGCGCAGGTTTCCACGTCGTCGACAAACTCATCGAGGTCGCCAAGGAATTGGAGTTGGAACGGTTGTTCGTTTTGACGTTCGAGACCGAGTTCTTCCACCGTCACGGATTCGCGGAGATCGACGGCACTCCCGTCACCGCCGAGGTCTATGCGGAAATGTGTCGGTCCTACGACGCCGGCGTCGCCGAGTTCCTCGATCTGAGCTATGTGAAACCCAACACACTCGGCAATACTCGCATGCTCCTGACTCTCTGAACCGTTCAGACTCTTCAAACACACCTGTCTCGATCATCAGCCTCCGAAAGCGGTTCACGATGTCGTTGTTCCTCGTCGAATACACCTACGCACCCGAGAAGACCCCTCAGCGCGACGAAGTCCGCAGCGATCACCGCGCCTGGCTCGCGGATCTGGTTTCCCGCTCGATCGTTCTGTCATCTGGCCCGTTTGCAGATGGAAACGGCGCGCTGATCATCGTCGACGCCGCTGACGCCGACACCGTTTCACTCCTCTTCACCCACGACCCGTTCGCGATCGCCGATTTGATCGAGAAGGTCCGGATCACCGAGTGGGTTCCGGTGTTGGGTCAGTTCAGCGCCTGAGAGCGTCGGCCTACTCCCCGGCCCGGTCGCGAGTCTTCAACAGGCTCGCGACCGTCGTCACCGCCAATACTCCGATGATCACTCCGAGTGAGAGTGCCGTGGAGATTTCCGGCACGGAGACGTGTTCACCTCCGTTGACGAACGAGAGCGTGTTCTCGTGCAACGCGTGAAGTACCAGCTTCACACCGATGAACGCCAAGATTATCGAGAGCCCGTACGAGAGATAGACCAGCCGTTCGAGCAACCCGCCGATCAGGAAGTACAGCTGCCGTAGGCCCATCAGCGCGAAGGCGTTGGCGGTGAAGACCAGATACGGTTCCTGGGTCAGACCGTAGATCGCCGGAATCGAATCGAGCGCGAAGAGCACGTCGGCAAAGCCGATTGCGATGAGCGCCAACAACAACGGAGTCACGACACGCTTGCCGTCGATCCGGGTGATCAGTTTGTCGCCGTCGTATTCCTCGGTAGTCGGCAGCACCCGTTTCACGAGCGAGATGATGCGACTGTCGCGCTTCTCCTCGGCTTCCTTCTCGTGCCCGTGATCGCGGATCAGGGTGTACGCGGTGTAGATCAGGAACGCACCGAAGAGGTAGAACACCCAGCTGTATGCGTTGATGGCGGCGGCACCGACACCGATGAAGATTCCGCGCATCACCAACGCGAGGACGATGCCGATCAGCAATACCTTCTGCTGGAACTCTCGTGGCACCGCGAAGGTCGACATGATGATCACGAAGACGAACAGATTGTCGACCGAGAGCGCCTTTTCCGTGACATAGCCGGCGAAGTACTCACCGCCGTACGTGGTGCCCCAGATCCACATCACAACAAGGCCGAAGACGATGGCGATCGAGATGTAGACAGTCGACCAGAACGCGGACTCCCGGAAGGTCGGCGCATGCGGAGTGCGGACGTGGGCGAAGAAGTCGAAGACGAACAGGCCGAGGATCACCACGATCGTGATTCCCCAAGCCAACGGCGTCACATGCACGGGTTCCTCCGGTCGTCTGTCGACGGCTTGTCCGCCGAGGTGTCCCTACTCGTCTGCGCGTGCCTCATCCGGGTCGCCGCCGCGAATCGACCACAGCAGACCGTCGAGTTCCTCAGGCTTCATGAGTACCTCGCGGGCCTTCGAGCCCTCGCTGGGTCCGACGACGCCACGATTTTCCATGAGGTCCATCAGTCGGCCGGCCTTGGCGAACCCGACTCGCAGCTTGCGCTGAAGCATCGACGTCGAACCGAACTGGCTGGTGATCACCAATTCCACGGCCTGCAAGAGGACATCCATGTCGTCGCCGATGTCGGGGTCGACGTCTTTCTTCTCCCCGGCCTTCTGCGCGGTGACACCTTCGGTGTACTCGGGCTCCGCCTGGTTCTTCGCGAAGTCGACGACCGCCGAGATTTCTTCGTCGGTGATGAACGCGCCCTGCATACGGGTCGGCTTACCCGCACCCATGGGCAGGAAGAGGCCGTCACCCATACCGATGAGCTTCTCGGCGCCTGGCTGATCGAGGATGACTCGCGAGTCCGTCAGTGAAGACGTCGCGAACGCCAGACGAGACGGCACGTTGGTCTTGATCAGGCCGGTGACGACGTCGACGGACGGGCGCTGCGTTGCCAGCACCAGGTGGATACCGGCAGCACGGGCTTTCTGCGTGATGCGGACGATCGCTTCTTCGACGTCGCGGGGAGCGGTCATCATGAGGTCGGCCAGCTCGTCCACAATTGCCAGGATGTACGGGTACGGACGGTAGACGCGCTCGCTGCCCAGAGGGGCGGTGATTTCGCCGGACTTGACCTTGGAGTTGAAGTCGTCGATATGACGCACCCGGTTGGCCTGCATGTCCTGGTAACGCTGTTCCATCTCCTCGACCAACCAGGCCAGCGCTGCCGCGGCCTTCTTCGGCTGAGTGATGATCGGCGTGATCAGGTGCGGGATACCTTCGTACGGCGTGAGCTCGACCATCTTCGGGTCGATGAGGATCATCCGTACTTCTTCCGGCGTTGCTCGGGTGAGCAACGAGACGAGCATCGAGTTCACGAAGCTCGACTTACCCGAGCCGGTCGAACCTGCCACCAGAAGGTGGGGCATCTTCGCGAGGTTGGCACTGACGAAGTCACCTTCGATGTCCTTGCCCAGACCGATCACCAGTGGATGGTGATCGCGTCGGGTGCTCGGCGCGTTCAGCACGTCGGCGAGGCGAACCATTTCGCGGTCGGAGTTCGGTACCTCGATGCCCACCGCGGACTTACCCGGAATGGGGGCCAGGAGGCGGACGTTGTCGGTAGCCACTGCATAGGCGATGTTGCGGGCGAGCGCGGTGATCTTCTCGACCTTGACGCCCGGGCCGAGTTCGACCTCGTACCGCGTCACTGTCGGGCCGCGGGTGAATCCGGTAACGGCGGCGTCGATCTTGAACTGTTCGAGGACCTCGCTGATCGCTTCGATCATCGCGTCGTTCGCAGAACTGCGGAGCTTGGGCGGGTCCCCTTCGATCAGCAACGTCGTCGGAGGGAGGTTGTAGTCGCCGTCGGTGACCCGATCGGTGACGAAGTGTTCCTTCTCCTCCGGCTCCGGTTCGGGTTTCGGCACAGGCTTGGCGATAGGGACGGAACGGGCCGGCACCTTGGGGCGCGGCGCCGGAGTCTCCACGACGGGCGCGGCAGCAGCCACGACGGGCTCGTCGGGTACTGCGGTGTCGTCGGCGTTCCACAGACCGAGTACTTCGGTCTTCTTGTCGCCGGATTCGAACTCGTCCGTCGGGTAGTTGTCGATCGGTGCGCGTCGGCTGGTCCGCTTGGCGGGCTTGAGCGGTGGCTCGGCGTAGGTGTCGACCGGGTAGCCGTCGGCGTCGAACAGTGAAGGATCGTAAGCAGATTCGCCGTAGTGGTGCTCGCCGTCCTCGTCGAATTCGGATCCGTAGTCGCCGTATTCGTCCGAGCGATACGAGGCACCGAAGAAGGACTGGAACTTGCTCGGCACCTCACGCAGCGTGGTTCCGGTCAGAAGGAGGATTCCGAATCCGGCGGCGATGACCAGCAGCGGCGCAGACAGCCAGACGGTGAGCCCGTTGGTGAGCGGGCCGCCCACGACGTACCCGACGAACCCTGCTCCGTTGGAGCGACCGGTGGAGTCTGTCGGTGAACCCGAGATGATGTGCCAGAGGCCGAGCGCCGGCAGACCGACCAGCAACGATCCCATGATCAGTCGGGGGCGGATCTCAGGTTTCGGTTCTGTGCGCATCAACAGGATCGCGAGGCCGACGCCGACGATGGGGAGCACGGCCGAGGCCGCGCCGAAGATAGCGCGCACAAGGGTGTCGATGCCGCCGCCGATCGGACCACCGGCCTTGAACCAGACGCCGCCGGCGATGACGACGCTGAATGCGATCAGGCCGAGCGCTATTCCGTCGCGGCGGTGGCCGGCTTCGATCTCGCCGACCTTACTGACGGTGCGTGTGGTGGCGCCGACGCCGCGGGCAGCCAGGGACCACCCGGCTCCTATTCCCTTGCCGACGGCCGCCAACGGACTGGCCCGCTGAGACGTTTTCGATACCGGGCGGCGCGCGGCCGACGACGTACCGGAGGCCTTCTTGGGCGCTGGCTTGGAGCCTTTGCCCGAGGCCGGGCGCCCACCAGCCCTGGCCGAAGTCGTGACGTTCCGAGGAGTCGACACCGTCCGTGTGGTGCGCGAGGTGCGAGGTTTTGCGGTCGTGCGCGCACTCGGAGTGGAGGCTGACGACCTGGTCGATGCCCTGGACGTGGACGTGCTTGTACTGGATCCCCGGGCGCTCGACTTACCTGCCATGGAGTTCAGGCTAGTCTGTGCGACCCCATCTGGACCATCCGCAACACCAGCAACACTGGTCGCGAGTGCGAAACGTGATCTTCGCAACCCGTCGGTCGAGCGCTACTCAGGTAGAAAAAGGCAATCAGAAACTGCGATCGAGCGCCATCACGGATTGGACGTCGGCCAGTTCACCTTTGGCTTCGATCTTCACTTCGTTGCGACCGAAAGCGTGCAGCAGCAACTCGGCGGGTTCGCCCTGCAAGACAACACTGCGAGAGCCGGATTTATGGACGACCGCACTCTCGCCGGAGGGAAGTTCGAAAATTACCTCGACAGCAGCCTTGCGGTAGCCCATCTTGCCGATCTGGCGTGCGTACTTCCACAGCTGAGCCTGCCGACCCTCCGACAACGGACGCGGCGCCCAGTTCAGATGTGCGCGGCGTACGTCTTCGTGGTGAACGAACATCTCGGTGGTGTTGACCTGCGCGTCGAGCCAGTACATCGGCGACCATCGCGGCGGCCCGCTCCGAACGTCGTCGAGGATCTCCTCCCACGGACGCGCCGCTGCGGCCTTTCGAACGCTTTCGGTGTGACCGGCAAGAGGGCTCAACATGATTCCGGGAGCGGCGTCGAGACGCCGCTCCCGGACAATCAGATGTGCTGCCAGGTCACGATTGGTCCACTCCCCACACAGTGTCGGAGCATCGGGGCCGAACTCGACCATGCTGTCAACCAGGGCGAGTCGTTCGTCATGAGCGAAGGTCACCTTCGCCAAAGTACTCGAACCGGACCGGGTTCGAGCGGAAGCGACCTGCTGTGCCGAATCTACGGAACCGCGATGACCGTCGGAATGATCATCGGACGGCGGCGGTACTTGTCCGCGACCCAGCGTCCGACGACGCGGCGCACGGACTGCGCGATGCGATGAGCGTCGATGACGCCTTCGCTCGCCAACCGGGCCAGGTCCGATTCCACGAGATCCGCGGCGGCCTTGAGTGCCGTCGGATCGTCGGAGAAGCCGCGACCGGACACCTCGGGAGTGCTGACTGCGCGTCCTGTCGACTCGTTGATGACGATGGTGATGGCGATGAAGCCGCCTTCGCCGAGTACGAGGCGATCGGAGAGCGTCGGCTCGCCGACGTCGCCGACTGAAAGACCGTCGACGTAGACGTGTCCGACCGGTACGCGTCCGACGATCTCGGCGAGGCCGTCGACCATGTCGACCACGACGCCGTCCTCGGCCAGCACGATGCGCTCTTCCGGAACGCCGGTGGCCTTGGCAAGGGCGGCGTTGGCACGCAGGTGGCGCCATTCACCGTGGACGGGCATGGCGTTGGTGGGCCGAACCGCGTTGTACAGGTAGAGCAGCTCACCGGCGGACGCGTGGCCCGAGACGTGAACCTTGGCGCTCTGCTGAGTCACGACGGTGGCACCACGCTTGGCCAAGCCGTTGACCACGGCGAAAACGGAGTTCTCGTTGCCCGGGATCAGGGAGGACGCGAGAACGACCAAGTCGTTGGCCCGGATGTTGATTTGGCGGTGCTCGCCGCGCGCCATCCTCGAGAGCGCTGCCAACGGCTCACCCTGCGAACCCGTGGAGATGAGAACGAGGCGATCGTCGGGAAGGGTGGCGGCGGTGTCGATGTCGACGACCAGGCCGTCTGGCACCGTGAGGTAGCCGAGATCCTGGGCGATCTGCATGTTGCGGACCATCGAGCGGCCGACGAAGACGATGCGACGGTTGTACCGAGCGGCAACGTCGACGACCTGCTGGATGCGGTGCACGTGGCTGGCGAACGATGCCACGATGACGCGCTGCTTCGCCTTGCCGATGACGTTGTCGAGCACTCCCCCGATTTCACGCTCGGGCGTGACGAATCCCGGGACCTCGGCGTTGGTCGAGTCCACGAGGAACAGGTCGACACCCTCGTCGCCCAGGCGGGAGAAACCGGCGAGGTCGGTCAGGCGGCCGTCGAGAGGCAGCTGATCGAGCTTGATGTCACCGGTGTGCAGTACAACTCCGGCGTCGGTGCGAATCGCGATTGCGAGCGCGTCGGGAATCGAGTGGTTGACGGCGAAGTACTCGCAGTCGAACGGGCCGTGAGTGGTGGTGTTTCCTTCGACGACCTCGACGAGGTTCGGTCGCAGGCGATGCTCGCGGCACTTGGCGGCAACGAGGGCGAGAGTGAACTTCGCGCCGATGACCGGAATGTCCGCGCGCAGGCGCAGCAAGAACGGTAGAGCACCGATGTGGTCCTCGTGGCCGTGAGTCAAGATGACGGCTTCGACGTCGTCCATACGGTCTTCGATGTAGCGGAAGTCCGGGAGGATCAGGTCGACGCCGGGCTGCTGGTCCTCGGGGAACAGCACACCGCAGTCGACGATCAGCAACTTGCCGCGGTGCTCGAACACCGTCATGTTGCGACCGATTTCGCCGATGCCGCCGAGAGCAACGATGCGCAGACCTGATGCCGGCGCCTTCGGGGGTGTTCCGAGGCGACCTGTGGGATCGACGGCCGGACGGTTCTCGGGGCGCTTGTTTCCGCGCCCGTTGCCCGCCTTCGACGCTGCCGGACGGTTGCCGCCGGCAGATTTGCGTGGCGACCTGTCTTCGGTCGATTTCTTGGGTGCAGCAGATTTGGTGGCTGCGGACTTGGTCGCTGCAGATTTGGCTGCTGCGGCCTTCTTGGGCGGGGCGGCTGCGGCGGGGGCCGCTTCTGCCGCCGGCGCAGCTGGTGCCTCTACCGGTGCGGCCTTCGCGGCCGTTTCGGGAGCCGGAGGCGAAGGCGGACCGGCTTGACGACTGGCACTACGACGTCGGGGGGGACGGGTCATTTACAAAACTCCTGCCGCATGCAGATCGGCGGCAAGACCGTCGATCTGCTCTTTAGTGGGTGCAACCTGCGGAAGGCGTGGTTCTCCGACATCGATTCCGATGAGTCGCAGACCCGCCTTCGAAGCGCTGACACCGCCGAGGCGGGCAACGGAACGAATCACAGGGATCAAACTGAGGTTTATCTCGCGTGCGCGGGCGATGTCGCCGGACACGAACGCGGTGTGGAGGTCGCGGAGGCGACCCGGAACGAGATGGCCGATGACGCTGACGAAGCCGGTAGCACCGACAGCGAGCCACGGCAGGTTCAGCGGGTCGTCACCGGAGAAGAACTGAAGCTCGGTGGTGCCGATCAACTCTGCGCCGGCGTTGAGGTCACCCTTGGCATCCTTGACGGCCTTGATCCGCGGGTGCTCGGCGAGTCGGCGGATCGTTTCGGTCTCGATGGGGACGACGGAGCGGGGCGGAATGTCGTACAACATGACGGGCAGGTCGGTCGCGTTGGCGACGGCGGTGAAGTGTGCAAAGAGTCCGGCCTGGGGCGGACGCGAGTAGTACGGGGTGACGACGAGCAGACCGTGCGCTCCGGCGCGAGCCGCGTCACGGGCGAGTTCGACACTGTGGGCGGTGTCGTTGCTCCCGGCGCCTGCAACGATCTTCGCGCGGTTGCCGACGGCGTCGATCACTGCGCGGAGCAGGTCGAGCTTCTCGGACTCGGTGGTGGTGGGAGACTCACCGGTCGTGCCGGCAAGAACGAGGCCGTCGCAGCCGTTGTCGACGAGATGGGCTGCGAGGCGCACTCCCGCGTCGACGTCCAACTTCCCGTCGGCAGTGAACGGGGTCACCATCGCAACGGAAATGGTGCCGAACGGACGCTCGACAAGAGAAGCGGAATCACCGTAGGTCATGGTCAGAAGGTTACCCGGTTCAGCTCTTACTTCTGCACACGAGTCACGACTCGGCCGCAAATGCACTGACGGCGATTTCCGATCCGTCGCTTCCGCGGAGAATCTCGTAGTCCCCGAACACATTTGGGGCGACGTCACGAAGCTGACGTAGGCACTCGATCGCGACTCGCCGGATCTCGACGTCGGCATGTTCGGTGGCGCGCATCTCGACGAAGTGCCGCCAGGCCCGATAGTTCCCGGTCACGACCAAGCGCGTCTCGGTTGCGTTGGGCAGCACCGAGCGCGCAGCTTGCCTGGCTTGCTTCCCACGCATCGGGGCACCGGGCACTGATTGCAATTTCCCCTCGAGGGCGGTCAGCAGTTCGCCGTAAGCGCGACGGCTCTCGTCGGTGGCAGACAGAAACAGTGCTTCGAGCTCAGGATCACCTTCGACCGCGGGAGGCACGACAACGTTCGCATCATTCTCGCGAACGAATCGCTGCGAGAGTTGCGAGTACGAGAAGTGCCGGTGACGAATCAATTCGTGAGTGCACGAGCGCGAGATACCAGTGATGTAGAAGCTCACCGTCGCGTGCTCTAGCACCGAAACGTGTCCGACCTCGAGCAGATGTCTGAGGTAGCCGGCGTTGGTTGCGGTTCGCGGATTCGGCTTGGACCAACTCTGGTAGCAGGCTCGGCCGGAGAATTCGACGAGTGCTTCGCCGCCATCCGCGTCCGTCTCCCACGGAATGTCCTCGGGCGGGAAGAACTCGGACTTCGCCACCAACTGCACTTTCAGCGACACCGTGTTCGGCACAACCCACTCCTCGACAAGCACGAAACGACCAGCACGAAACCCGGGCGCCGTTCGCCTCAGGTGCTGGGCAACTCTATAGCGGTCGACCACCCCCGAGATCGAGTGACGTCATCACATCCTTGACTGACGTCACTTTTGACGCCACTCTGGTGTCATGGACATTTCGGAGTACACCGCGAAGCTGCAGAATGACCTCGTCACCGCAGCCGAACTCGGCGACGATCACACGCGCCGGATTGCGGCGTCGTTGTCCGCCGCCATCGAACCCTCGGTCCGCCTGGTCTTGTTGGCCGCGGCGACGGAGTTGGCCAAGGAGATCGGGACCAAACTCGACGGCCGCGAGGTCAGGGTCAATCTCGACGGCAACGAGATCGTGACCGACGTCGTCCGCCCGACGAATTCGACCGGCGGCGAGGGCGGAAACGAGAAGGCAGACGATGAAAGAAAGGACTCCACTTACTCGTTCGACGACGTCAGCGGCGATATCAGCCGAGTGACGTTGAGGATGATGGAGCAGATCAAAGCCCGCGCCGAGGAGGCAGCCAATCAGAACGGAGTCTCCCTCAACTCGTGGGTTTCACAAGCCGTTCAGGGCGCATTGCGGGACCAGATGCGCAAGAACGGCATGGACTAGTTCGACGCCACCCTGATCGCCGATGATCTAATTGCGCAACTGCAGTAATCACGAACCGTTGCCGCAAGGCGAGAAGGAGCACGTTCATGGCCGTTTCGGGCGTCAAGGAATTCGAGATCAAGGCTGATCCGGAAACGGTGATGAAGGCCGTAGCTGCCGTCGATCGGCTGCCGGAGTGGTCGTCTGCGCACAAGAAGATCACCATCGAGAGCACTCACGACGACGGTCGACCCCATCGCGTTCGCATGGCCGTGTCCATTCTGGGAATCAACGACGAGCAGGTAGTCGACTACACCTTCGAGGGCGACGACAAGGTGACCTGGACACTCGTCGAGAGCGGCCAGCAGAACCAGCAGGACGGCTCGTACGTCTTGACTCCCACCGACGGTGGAACCAAGGTCACCTTCGAACTGACCATCGATCCCAAGATCCCGCTGCCGGGCTTCCTGGTGAAGAAGGCGCAGAAGACGGCCCTGGAAACAGCAAGCAAGGGCCTGACGAAGTTCGTCGAAAACTTCTGAGCGCACACGCAATTCAGGCGGCCCTTACTTCGGCGTTCATCGCCGGGTAGGGGCCGTTTGCTGTGAAGCCCAGCTGCGATTTCTCGGAAGTTCTTGCCGATGTTGAACATTCGCCGGTAGCCGTGGACCGCCCGGAGTAACGTCGGCCGCGTGTCCGCCGAGACCGCAGAGCCCAACTCCATGGCACCCGTGCGCATCCTCGTCTACAGCGACGACGCACACACCCGCGAGCAAGTTCGGCTCGCTCTCGGAGAGCGCCCACACCCTTCGATGCCCACCATCGACTACGTCGAGGTCGCGACCGCGCCGATCGTCGTCGACAAGCTCGATGCCGGCGGAATCGATCTCGCCATCCTCGACGGCGAGGCGAGTCCGGCGGGCGGCATGGGCGTCGCGAAACAACTCAAGGACGAGATCGTCGACTGTCCGCCGATCCTCGTACTGACCGGTCGACCCGACGATGCGTGGCTGGCGTCGTGGTCGCGAGCGGAAGCCTCAGTGCCGCAGCCGATAGATCCGATGGAACTCTCTTCCACCGTCATCGCACTTCTGCGTCGGCAACTGAGCCGGTGAGCACCCGTTGCAGCGGTGATTCGTTGCGGCGCCGACTACTTCGGACTTTCGAGAGCGAAACTCGGCACCTCGAAAATCAACCCAATGTCGGAGGCCTCCCCTAGTGTGGGTGTCGCAGGTCACATAAGTGTCGAATTGCTGGCAGTATCGAAATCGAACGGCACCTTCGGGTTAACGGCACCTTCGGGTTAACGGCACCTTCGGGCTAGGCGGACATCCGCACAGCGGAGAGGAGTTCGGGTGAGATGAACGCTTACATCCCCATTCTCGTTCTCGGGGTCATCGCGATGGCCTTCGCTGTGGTGTCGGTTGTTCTCGCGTCCGTGGTCGGCCCGAAGCGGTACAACAGGGCGAAACTCGAAGCCTACGAATGCGGAATCGAACCGGCACCCCGTACCGCTGGTGGCGGACGGTTTCCCGTCAAGTTCTATCTGACGGCAATGCTGTTCATCATCTTCGACATCGAGATCGTTTTCCTCTATCCGTGGGCGGTGCATTTCGATTCGCTCGGTTTGTTCGGCCTCGCGGCGATGGGCCTTTTCATAGTCAACGTCTCGGTGGCATACGCATATGAATGGCGACGAGGCGGTCTCGGTTGGGACTAGCTCAGCGAACACAGGAACAGCACACACGAGTCAGACAAAACCGGTCACACCGCAGCTGTTACGACTGAAAAGAGTCGGATATGGGTCTCGAAGAAAAGCTCCCCAGCGGATTTCTACTGACCACGGTCGAGGGCCTGGCAGGTTATGCCCGCAAAGGATCACTGTGGCCTGCCACCTTCGGGCTCGCGTGCTGCGCCATCGAGATGATGGCAACCACGTCGGGTCGCTTCGACCTGGCGCGGTTCGGCATGGAGGCATTCCGCGCGTCGCCGCGACAGGCAGACCTTCTGATCGTGGCCGGGCGGGTCAGTCAAAAGATGGGCCCGGTACTTCGTCAGGTCTACGACCAGATGGCCGAGCCGAAATGGGTTCTGGCCATGGGTGTATGCGCGTCGTCCGGCGGAATGTTCAACAACTACGCAGTGGTTCAGGGCGTCGACCACATCGTGCCGGTCGACATCTACTTGCCCGGCTGTCCGCCGCGGCCGGAGATGCTCCTGAACGCGATCATCGAACTGCACCGAAAGATCCAGGAAATGCCCCTCGGCGTGAACCGCGAAGAGGCACGCGCGGCAGCCGAGCGCGCCGCACTGGCATCCACCCCCACCATCGACATGAAGGGGCTGCTGCGATGACCTCGGGTAACACCGGCGCGAGAGGGATGTTCGGGGTCCGCGGCACTGGCGACACCTCGGGCTACAGCAGGCTTGCCCCTCCGATCTCTCTAGAGGACAAGGCTTCTCGACCCTTCGGCGGTTATTTCGATGCAGTCGCGGATTCGTTGGACGCGGCATTGAGCAGCGCGGGTGGCACTTTCGCCGCTGCAGTCGAGCGTGTAGTGATCTTTCGAGACGAGATGACGCTGCACGTCGAACGCTCCCACTTGCCGCAGGTTGCGCGAAGACTGCGCGACGAACCGGACCTTCGCTTCGAGCTCTGCCTGGGTGTCGACGGAGTGCACTACCCGCAGGACACCGGTCGTGAACTGCACGCCGTGTATCCACTTGCCTCGATTACGCACAACCGCCGAATCAGGCTGGAAGTATCTGTGCCGGATTCCGATCCGCATATTCCGTCGATCGTCGGGATCTACCCGACCAATGACTGGCATGAACGCGAGACGTACGACTTCTTCGGGATCGTCTTCGACGGTCATCCGGCCCTGACCCGCATCGAGATGCCCGACGACTGGAAAGGCCACCCCCAGCGGAAGGACTATCCGCTCGGCGGTATCCCGGTCGAGTACAAGGGCGCCCAGACTCCGCCTCCCGACGAGCGTAGGTCGTACAACTGATGAACGAGACGACAGGAAGCAACTCCGGTGCCACGACGGAAACCGTCGTCACGGCATCGGGTCAGGACTGGGACGACATCGTCACCGCGGCCGCCCGCCAGCGAACCGGCGAGGCGGAACGGATCGTGGTCAACATGGGCCCGCAGCATCCGTCCACTCACGGGGTCTTGCGCCTCATTCTCGAGATCGAGGGTGAGACGGTCGTGGAAGCTCGATGTGGAATCGGCTACCTGCACACCGGAATCGAGAAGAATCTCGAATTCCGGAACTGGACGCAAGGCGTCACTTTCGTTACTCGAATGGACTACCTGTCACCGTTCTTCAACGAAACCGCGTACTGCCTCGGAGTCGAGAAACTTCTCGACATCACCGACGACATTCCTGAGCGAGCCACCGTCATTCGCGTGATGATGATGGAACTCAATCGGATCTCCTCACATCTCGTGGCCCTGGCGACCGGCGGAATGGAACTGGGCGCCGTAACGGCGATGCTGTTCGGATTCCGCGAACGCGAATTGATTCTGGATGTGTTCGAGACGATCACCGGACTGCGGATGAATCACGCCTACATCAGGCCTGGTGGTCTCGCTCAGGATCTACCCGACGGGTCGGTCGCGAAGGTTCGGGAATTGTTGAAGGTCCTACCGAAACGGTTACGTGACGTCGAACTGATGCTCAGCGACAACTCCATCTGGAAAGCACGTACCCAGGGAATCGGATATCTCGATCTCACCGGCTGTATGGCGCTCGGGGTGACGGGGCCGGTCCTTCGCGCCACAGGTCTCCCCCACGATCAGCGTCGAGCGCAGCCGTACTGCGGCTACGAGAACTACGAGTTCGACGTAGTGACACACGACGGATCCGATTGCTACGGAAGGTACGTCATCCGCGTCGAGGAGATGAAGGAGTCCCTCAAGATCGTGGAGCAGTGCCTCGACAAGCTACAACCGGGCCCGGTCATGGTGGACGACAAGAAGATCGCCTGGCCTGCCGATCTCGCTGTGGGACCGGATGGCCTCGGCAACTCGCAGAAGCACATCGCCAAGATCATGGAGTCCTCCATGGAAGGTCTGATTCACCATTTCAAACTGGTCACCGAGGGTATCCGCGTGCCGCCAGGTCAGGTGTACGTCGCCGTCGAGTCTCCGCGTGGCGAACTGGGGGTGCACATGGTCAGCGACGGGGGAACCCGGCCGTACCGCGTCCATTTCCGGGACCCGTCGTTCACCAACCTTCAGGCAGTAGCCGCGATGTGTGAGGGAGGCATGGTGTCCGACGTGATCGCTTCGGTTGCCAGTATCGATCCCGTCATGGGCGGAGTGGACCGATGACCGGCCCGAACAGCTCGTCACGCGTGTTCATCGAACTCGGGCCGCGCCCGGAGGAGCCCACGCAATTGGTACGCCCTGGCGCACGATCGAGCTATCCACCCGACGTACTCGCCCGACTCGACGCCGACGCCGAAACCGTCATCGCTCGCTACCGTGAGCCTGACGCCGTCGCGACCACCAGTCGATCCGCCCTCTTGCCGCTCCTTCATCTCGTGCAATCCGAGGACGGGTACATCACCCCGGCCGGGATCGATTTCTGCAGTGCCAAGCTGGGTTTGACGGGCGCCGAGGTCGCCGCAGTTTCCACCTTCTACTCCATGTATCGCCGGGGGCCGACGGGTGAGTATCTGGTCGGAGTCTGCACCAACACGCTGTGCGCGATCATGGGCGGCGACGACATCCTCGCGGCACTCGAAGAGCACCTGGGCTCGACAGGCTCCAGAGATGAAGGTGGACACTCCATCTCGACGTCCGACGGTAAGATCACCCTCGAACACATCGAGTGCAATGCGGCGTGCGACTACGCCCCCGTCATGATGATCAACTGGGAGTTCTTCGACAATCAGACCCCGGAATCGGCGCGCTCACTCGTCGATGCGCTCCGCGCCGGAGAGCGCGTGACACCCGATCGCGGTGCCACGCTGTGCTCGTTCCGGCAGACTGCGCGCACTCTGGCTGGTTTTCCGGATACGCGAATCGAGGCAGCCGAAGCGCAGACCGTCGGCGATGCAACTCTTGCCGGACTACGTATCAGCCGATCTCTCGACGACAACCCACCCGGCTCGGCTTCCGCGGCCGACGCTCCCGGCGAAGGGAAGTGACATGACACTCGCCCCCGTCCTGAGTCGATACTGGGATCAACCGAATTCATGGACCCTCGACAGCTACCTTCGCCGCGACGGCTACCAGGCGCTGCGCAAAGCGCTGGCAACGCCCCCCGACGCCGTGATCGAAACCGTCAAGGACGCGGGCCTGCGCGGACGTGGCGGCGCGGGCTTCCCGACAGGCCTCAAGTGGAGCTTCATCCCCCAGGTCTCCGAAGACAAGCCAGGAGACGGCAAGCCTCACTACCTCGTCGTCAATGCCGACGAGTCCGAACCGGGCACATGCAAGGACATGCCGTTGATGATGGCGACCCCACACACGTTGGTGGAGGGAGTGATCATCGCGGCGTACGCAATTCGAGCAGCAAAGGCGTTCATCTACGTCAGAGGTGAGGTTGTCCCGGTTCTGCGGCGCCTACAGACCGCTGTCGCCGAGGCTTACGCGGCTGGATATCTGGGCCGCAACGTCCTCGGTTCGGGTTTCGATCTGGATCTCGTCGTCCATGCCGGAGCCGGCGCCTATATCTGTGGGGAAGAGACGGCCCTCCTCGATTCGTTGGAGGGACGACGCGGTCAGCCCCGACTGCGGCCGCCGTTCCCCGCTGTCGCCGGTCTCTATGCCTGCCCGACCGTCGTCAACAACGTCGAGTCCATCGCGAGTGTTCCGTCGATCGTCCTGGGCGGCCCGGAGTGGTTCCGGTCGATGGGAAGTGAGAAGTCACCGGGATTCACGCTGTATTCGCTCTCGGGTCATGTCACCACACCCGGCCAGTACGAGGCTGAACTCGGGATCACCTTGCGCGAGCTGCTCGAATACGCAGGCGGGGTCCGCGCTGGACACACCCTCAAATTCTGGACTCCCGGCGGATCCTCGACACCGATCTTCACCGACGAACATCTCGATGTCCCACTCGACTACGAAGGCGTCGGCGCCGCGGGATCCATGCTCGGCACCAAGGCCTTGCAGATATTCGACGAGACAACCTGCATCGTGCGTGCGGTGTTGCGATGGACCGAGTTCTACGCTCACGAATCCTGCGGTAAATGCACGCCGTGCCGCGAGGGCACGTACTGGCTGGTGCAGATCCTGCGACGGCTCGAAGGCGGAACAGGAACCGAGGCCGATCTCACCAAACTTCTCGATATCTCGGACACGATCCTCGGAAAGTCCTTCTGCGCGTTGGGTGATGGAGCGACCAGCCCGATCATGTCTTCCTTGAAGTACTTCCGCGAGGAATACGTAGCGCATTTCGACGGTAACGGATGCCCGTTCGATCCTCACCGGTCCGTTCTCGCGACAGGAGCGTTCGTCTCATGACTGCAGCCGACGCCGCCACTGGAACCGATGCGGCACCGCCGACCGATCTCGTCACCCTCACCATCGACGGCCGGGAACTCCAGGTCCCCAAGGGCACGTTGATCATTCGCGCTGCGGAGATGATCGGCACCCAGATTCCGCGGTTCTGCGATCATCCTCTTCTGGACCCGGTCGGTGCTTGCCGCCAGTGCATCGTGGAAGTCGAGGGTCAACGCAAGCCGGTGGCGTCCTGCACGACACCGGTTGCGGACGGAATGGTCGTCACCACACAGCTCACGTCGCCTGTGGCCGAGAAGGCGCAACGCGGGGTGATGGAACTCCTGCTCATTAACCACCCTCTGGACTGCCCCGTGTGCGACAAGGGCGGCGAGTGTCCGCTCCAGAACCAGGCGATGTCGACCGGTCGCACCGAATCCCGGTTCGGTGAGGAGAAAAGGACCTACCCCAAGCCCATCCCCCTCTCGTCCGAGATCCTCCTCGACCGCGAGCGTTGTGTCCTCTGCGCCAGGTGCACGCGATTCTCGAGTCAGATCGCCGGCGACCCGTTCATCGATCTCCTCGAGCGCGGCGCGCTTCAACAGGTCGGAATCTACGCCAACGAGCCCTTCGAGTCCTACTTCTCGGGCAACACCATCCAGGTTTGCCCGGTCGGCGCGCTCACCAGTACGGCATACCGATTCCGGGCGCGACCGTTCGATCTGGTGTCCAGCCCCAGCGTGTGTGAACACTGCGCCGACGGATGTGCTCAGCGCACCGACCACCGTCGCGGAAAGGTTCTCCGTCGTCTCGCCGGGGACGACCCCGACGTCAACGAGGAATGGAACTGCGACAAGGGGCGCTTCGCTTTCACGTACACGACCCAAGGTGATCGGATCACCACTCCCCTGATCCGCAATGCTGACGGCGAATTGATTCCGGCGTCGTGGCCTATGGCACTCGACCTCGTTGCGCGATCCTTCGCGCAGGCCCGCGGTGACGCAGGCGTACTCGTCGGCGGACGCTCTACCTTGGAGGACGCCTACGCCTACGGTAAGTTCGCGCGAGTTGCTCTCGCTACCAACAACATCGACTTCCGAATCCGCGCTCACTCAGCCGAAGAGGAAGATTTCCTCTCAGCTCACGTCGCTGGCCGCACACTTGAAGGGTCGGTGACGTACCAGGACCTCGAATCTGCCCCGACCGCGTTGCTGGTAGCTCTCGAGCCCGAGGAGGAGTCACCGATCATCTTCCTGCGACTGCGCAAGGCCGCACGTTTCGGCAAGACGACGGTGCTCTCCAGCGCGCCATTCGCTACGCGCGGCCTGCAGAAGATGGGCGGTGGTCTACTTCGGACCGTTCCCGGAAGTGAAGCAGCTCTGATGGATTCGTTGTCCCACCCCGGCAGTGAGGAGGGTCAGCTCCTCCGGCAGCCCGGTGCTGTGATCCTGCTGGGTGAGCGACTGAGTGCGGTAGCAGGCGGCTTCGCCGCGGCGCTGCGACTCGCCGAATCGACGGGAGCTTCTTTGGCCTGGGTACCACGCCGCGCTGGTGATCGCGGCGCCGTCGAGGCCGGCGCGCTACCGGGATTGCTTCCCGGCGGACGCCCCGTTGCGGACCCGGCAGCACGTCAGGAGGTGGAATCAGTGTGGGGGGCCTCCATCCCGGCATCCGACGGTCGCGACGCCGCGAGTCTGCTGGATCCGGGGCAGACGACTGCTGCGCTTCTTGTCGGCGGCGTCGAGTTGAGTGATCTCCCGAACCCGGCGAGGGCAAGGGCCGCGATCGAAGCCGCAGGGTTCGTTGTGAGTTTGGAGATCCGTCACAGCGGAGTCACCGAACTCGCCGACGTCGTCTTCCCGGTGGCACCGGTCGCCGAGAAGCCCGGAACCTTCCTCGACTGGGAAGGCCGCGAGCGCGTGTTCGACACCGCGTTGAGAACGACAGGAGTAATGCCGGATCAGCGCGTTCTCCACGCGATCGCAGCCGAGATGGGCATCGATCTGGGCCTACCCGACGCAGATTCCGCACGCTCGGAGATACACCGCCTCGGCGCTTGGTCCGGATCGCGCCCCACCTCGCCTCAGGTCCCGTCAGGCACCATGCCCACACCGGCACTGGGCGAGGCAGTGTTGTCGAGTTGGCGAATGTTGCTCGACAACGGCCGATTGCAAGACGGCGAGCCCAACCTGGCGGGTACGGCACGGCCGTCGCTCGTGCGTTTGTCGGCCGAGACCGCTGCCGAGATCGGCGCCGACAACGGCGATCACGTTGCGGTGTCGACTGAATCCGGTTCCATCACATTACCGTTGGAGATCACCGACCTCCCGCCTCGAACAGTCTGGCTCCCGCTCAATTCACCGGGTAGCACGATCTACGAAACGCTCTGCGTCACCGCGGGGTCCGTGGTGAAGATTGCGAAGGCGGGAGCGCAATGAACACCCACGAGTACGGGACGGTCGCAGCTCCGGTCGACCTGTCGGCGTTCGGGCACGACCCGTGGTGGTTGGTGATCGGCAAGGCTCTCGCAATCTTCGTGTTCCTCGTACTCACCCCGCTGGTGGCGATCTACGCGGAACGAAAGGTCATGGCACGCATGCAGATGCGTGTCGGACCGAACCGCGTCGGCCCCCGTGGAATGCTCCAGAGCCTCGCTGACGGAATCAAGCTCGCCCTCAAGGAGGGCATCACACCGACCGGCGCCGACAAACCGATTTACCTCCTCGCGCCCGTCATCGCGGTCGTGCCCGCCTTCATGGCGTTTGCTGTCATCCCGTTCGGTCCACAGGTGTCGATTTTCGGAACCCGGTCACCCCTGCAACTGACCGATCTACCGGTCGGCGTTCTGTACATCCTGGCCGTCACTTCTATCGGTGTGTACGGGATCGTCCTTGCCGGCTGGTCTTCGGGATCGACGTATCCCCTACTGGGCGCACTTCGATCGACCGCTCAGGTCATCTCGTACGAGGTAGCGATGGGCCTGTCTTTCGCTGCCGTTTTCCTCTACGCCGGCACGATGTCCACGTCCGGCATCGTCGACGCCCAACAGGGAGCCTGGTACGTCTTTCTCCTCCTGCCGTCCTTCCTGATCTACGTGACAGCCATGGTCGGCGAAACCAACAGGGCTCCCTTCGACCTTCCCGAGGCCGAGGGTGAGCTGGTAGGTGGGTTCCACACCGAGTACTCCTCCCTCAAGTTCGCGATGTTCATGCTGGCCGAGTACGTGAACATGGTGACGGTGTCCGCTCTGGCCACCACGCTGTTTCTGGGCGGGTGGCACGCACCGTTCCCGTTCAATCTTTGGGACGGCGCCAATTCCGGTTGGTGGCCGGTGTTGTGGTTTGTCGCGAAAGTGTGGGGCTTCCTCTTCGTCTTCATCTGGTTGCGCAGCACGCTTCCTCGATTGCGCTACGACCAGTTCATGAATCTCGGCTGGAAGGTTTTGATCCCAGCAGCTTTGGTATGGGTGATGGTGATCGCGACCGTTCGTGCGTTCCGCAACGAGGGCTACAACACCTGGGTCGTACTTCTCTGCGTCGCACTGGTTCTCGGAGCTGCGCTCCTGATCGTGTTGGCCGGGATCTACCGCGGCCGACGCCGAACTGCCGCGTTGGTCACCGCTTCGGGGACCTTGCCTTTCGATGCAATGTCGGGCGGCTTCCCGGTTCCACCGCTGCCTGGTCAAAAACTGCCTGGTCAAAAACTGCCTGGTCAAAAACTGCCTGGTCAGAACGTGCCACCGCCGCGACGCACAGATGTTTCCGACACATCGGAGGACTCCCATGCCTGAATTCCTCGGACCTATCGCGGGTTTCGGAGTGACGCTCTCGACCATGTTCAAGAAACCCGAGACCGAGTTCTATCCGGAGGAGAAGCGCCCCACCGCGCCCGGATACCACGGTCGCCATCAACTCAACCGGTATGCGGACGGACTCGAGAAGTGCATCGGTTGCGAACTGTGTGCCTGGGCCTGCCCCGCCGACGCGATCTATGTCGAGGGTGCTGACAACACCGAAGAAGAACGGTTCTCCCCCGGAGAGCGCTACGGGCAGGTGTATCAGATCAACTACCTGCGGTGCATCGGCTGCGGCCTCTGCGTCGAGGCCTGCCCCACTCGGGCCCTCACGATGACCAACGAGTACGAGATGGTCGACGACAATCGAGCTGGATTGATCTACGAGAAGGACCGACTGCTCGCGCCCCTGAAACCCGACATGACAGCGCCACCACACGCGCTGCGTCCCGGCACAACTCAGGACGACTACTACCGCGGCGACATCACAGCAGCACCCGAACAAGCAGTATCCGAGCGAGAGCCGAACCCGGAGACCGAGAAATGATCGCGGCGGTCACGACCACGATCCTGGCGGAGGGAACGATGACATCGACCTCCACCGGCGAGGCGGTGCAGTTCTGGATCCTCGGAACCCTTGCGGTGATCAGCGCTTTGGGTGTCGTCGCCGCGCCCAAGGCCGTCTACTCTGCACTCTTCCTTGCGATGACGATGATCATTCTGGCCGTGTTCTACATCGTCCAGGGCGCACTGTTCCTGGGTGTCGTCCAGATCGTCGTCTATACCGGCGCGGTGATGATGTTGTTCTTGTTCGTCCTGATGCTGGTGGGCGTGGATTCTTCGGACTCCCTGGTCGAAACGCTACGCGGACAACGAGTCAGCGCGATCGTGATCGGCGTGGGATTCGGGCTACTCCTTATCGGCGGCCTCGGAAATGCGTCGATCTCGGGCTTCACCGGATTCACCGGACTCGACCAGGGCAACATCGACGCACTCGCCGATCTCATCTTCATCCGCTACGTCTGGGCCTTCGAACTGACCGGTGCACTGCTGATCACGGCGACACTCGGCGCAATGATGCTCGCGCACCGGGAGAAGATCGGAGCCACACTCAGCCAACGCGAACTCTCGCAGCAACGATTCGCGTACCTGGGTAGCGATGAAGACAATCCCGAAAAGGGCTCGGCCACTCCACTCCCCAGTCCCGGCGTGTACGCACGTCACAACGCAGTGGACATGCCGGCCTTGTTGCCGGACGGAACATTCTCGACGCTCTCGGTCAGCAGCGCGCTCACTCCACGTTCCCCGGATCCGAGCACCGGTGAGGAGACTCAGCGATGAATCCCGAGAACTATCTGTATCTGTCCGTCCTGTTGTTCACGATCGGAGCTGCAGGAGTCCTCCTGCGCCGCAACGCCATCGTGGTGTTCATGTGTATCGAATTGATGCTCAACGCCGCCAACTTGGCGTTCGTGACCTTCGCGCGCATGCACGGCAATCTGGACGGCCAGATCTTCGCCTTCTTCACGATGGTGGTCGCTGCGGCCGAAGTAGTCGTCGGCCTGGCAATCATCATGATCATCTTCCGATCTCGGCGTTCTGTATCCGTCGACGACGCAGACCTGCTGAAGTACTGATATGTCAGGAGGAATCACGTCCGCCATCTGGTTGCTCCCCGCCCTGCCGCTGTGCGGCGCCGCTGTCCTTTTGCTGGCCGGTCGTCGCACGAACACGTGGGGTCACCTGCTTGCCTGCGTCATGGCTATCGCGTCGTTTGTCGTCGCAGTGGTGTCTTTCATCGCCATGCTCGGCCGTGACACCGCCGACCGCACCGTCACCGAGCACCTGTTCAGTTGGGTCCCGGTCGACAGTCTTCAGGTCGAGTTCGGACTGCAACTGGACCAACTGTCGATGTGTTTCGTTCTGCTCATCACCGGTGTAGGTTCGCTGATCCACATCTACTCGGTCGGATACATGGCGCACGACCCCGAGCGTCGTAAGTTCTTCGCGTACCTCAATCTTTTCCTCGCTGCAATGCTGCTTCTGGTGCTCGCCGACAACTTCCTCGGACTCTACGTCGGCTGGGAAGGCGTCGGTTTGGCGTCATACCTGCTGATCGGCTTCTGGCAGCACAAGCCGTCGGCGGCGACTGCCGCCAAGAAGGCTTTTGTCGTCAATCGGGTGGGCGACATCGGATTGATGATCGCAATGATGTTGATGTTCAGCACATTCGGCTCGCTCTCGTTCAGCAATGTCTTCGGCGACGCGTCCGGCGCAAGCGAAGGTGTCCTGACGGCGATCGGTCTGATGCTCCTCCTCGCTGCGTGCGCGAAGTCGGCGCAAGTGCCGCTGCAGTCGTGGCTCGGCGACGCGATGGAGGGCCCTACCCCCGTTTCGGCTCTGATTCACGCGGCCACGATGGTCACCGCCGGCGTCTACCTGATCGTGCGCTCCAATCCGATCTTCGATCTCGCGCCCGACGCTCAACTCGTGGTTGTCATCGTCGGTGCCGTGACGCTCCTGTTCGGTGCGATCATCGGCTGCGCGAAGGACGACATCAAGAAAGCGCTCGCCGCATCGACCATGAGTCAGATCGGATACATGGTCCTGGCCGCGGGTCTCGGACCAGCCGGATACGCCTTCGCAATCCTTCATCTGATCACCCACGGATTCTTCAAGGCGGGCCTGTTCCTCGGCGCCGGCTCCGTGATGCACGCGATGAACGACGAAACCGACATGCGGCGCTACGGCGGACTCCGGGCGTTCATGCCACTGACTTTTGTCACGTTCGGGCTCGGATATCTTGCCATCATCGGTGTTCCGCCGTTTGCCGGGTTCTTCTCCAAGGACAAGATCATCGAGGTTGCAATCGGCGAGGGCGGCGTCAAGGGTGTTGTGCTTGGCATCGTCACGCTCTTGGGTGCGGCGCTCACTGCCTTCTACATGAGCCGCGTGATGCTGATGACCTTCTTCGGGAAGGCCCGCTGGGAGAACCAGAAACCTCACGAATCTCCGGCGGTGATGACGTCTCCGATGATCATTCTGGCGGTGGGATCCGTCGGGGCCGGCATGCTCCTGACCATCGGGTCCAGCTTGCAGAACTGGCTGGAACCGGTAGTCGGCTCCCATCACGTCGAACCGCCGATACCCGCATGGTCGATCACCGCGCTGGCGCTGCTCGCAGTTGCCGCCGGCGTCGCGATTGCTTATCGCGAGTACGCCACCCGGGAGATTCCCGTGGTGGCACCGACTCCGGTTTCTCCGTTGACCGTTGCGGCTCGCCGTGATCTGTACGGTGACGCCTTCAACGAGGCGGTGTTCATGAAGCCGGGACAACAACTCACCAAGTCGCTGGAAGTGGTCGACACCAAGGGAATAGGCGGCGTCGTGGGTAGCTTTGCGGTGGTCGTCACCGGGTTGTCCACGCTCACGCGGAAGCTACAGACCGGGTTCGTTCGTTCGTACGCGCTGGTGATGTTTGTCGGAGCAACACTCGTGGTCGCGACAATGATGGCGGTGACACTGTGGTGATCGAAGCGGCGGTGAGCGACTCTGTGAACAATGCCGGCTTCCCTGCGCTGACGGCGCTCTGGCTGCTTCCGCTCATCGGAGCGGGTGTTGTCCTCGCTCTGCCTGCACGGTCGTACCAATTTGCCAAATCTCTCGCGCTGGCAGTGTCCGTGGCAGTCCTGGTGATCGCCGGCGGTCTCGGAGTTGCATTCGACCGCGGCGGCGAGCAGTTTCAGTTCGTCGAAAGCCATAGCTGGATACCGGCTTTCGGTACCAGCTACACACTCGGACTTGACGGAATCGCACTCGTTCTGGTTCTTCTCACCGCAGTGCTGGTGCCGTTACTACTGATCGCGGGCTGGAACGACGTCCCCGCGGACCCGGCATCACCCAAGCGGATGCCGCACACCTATTTCGCGCTGATCCTTGTTGTCGAGTCCATGGTGATGATTTCGTTCAGCGCCTTGGATATTCTCCTGTTCTACATTTTCTTCGAGGCAATGCTGATACCGATGTATTTCCTCATCGGCGGGTTCGGCGGAGTGGGCAGATCTCGCGCAGCCGTGAAGTTTCTGCTCTACAACCTCCTCGGCGGCCTGGTTATGCTCGCTGCGGTCATCGGCCTGTACGTGGTCACCACGCGCGACGAGAGTCCCTTCACCAGCGGCACTTTCGACTTCCGAGCGATCGAGTCCGCGGCGAGCAGCGGTGAACTCGGCGTCGGACCCGGGGTGCTCAACGCCTTGTTCCTCGGATTCATGTTCGCGTTCGCGGTCAAGGCACCGCTCTGGCCGCTGCACAGTTGGTTGCCGGACTCCGCGGTGGAATCGACTCCGTCGACGGCAGTGTTGATGATGGCGGTCGTGGACAAGGTAGGCACCTTCGCGATGATTCGCTACTGCCTGCAACTGTTCCCGGAGTCGTCGTCGACTTTTGCACCGTGGATCATCACGCTCGCCGTGATCGGAATCGTCTACGGCGCAATACTGGCGATCGCGCAGACAGACGTCATGCGACTGATCGCCTACACGTCGATTTCACACTTCGGCTTCATCATTCTCGGAATCTTCGCGATGACCAGCCAGAGCCAGGCAGGTTCCGCGCTGTACATGGTCAATCACGGAATCTCCACCGCCGCGCTGTTCTTGATTGCGGGCTTCCTGGTCTCGCAGCGAGGTACACGATCGATCGCAGCGTACGGCGGCGTCCAGAAAGTCGCACCCGTCCTGGCCGGCACATTCCTCGTTGCGGGGTTGGCAACACTGTCGCTGCCGGGTCTCGCGCCGTTCGTCAGTGAGTTCCTGGTGCTGATCGGAACGTACTCGCGCTACCACGTGGCCGCTATCGCGGCGACTGTCGCGCTTGTACTGTCCGCGATCTACATACTCTGGCTCTATCAGCGCATGATGGGCGGACCGGTGAAGGAAGGGCAGGGAACGATCCGCGACCTCGCGCGACGCGAACTCGTGGTGGTCGCCCCTCTGATCGCACTCCTCCTGCTCCTCGGCATCTACCCCAAGCCTGCCTTGGACGTCATCACTCCTGCAGTGAGCCGCACCGTCGTCCACGAGGCACCGACGCCGCTCGTCGCCGACCACGAAGGAGGTGTCCACAAATGAGTTCCTTCAACGACGTGACCATCCTCGGCTCGGCCGACGCGGCATCACCCAGTATCGAATACAGCCTGCTCGCGCCGATGTTGATCGTGTTCGGTGTTGCGGTGGTCGGGGTACTCATCGAAGCCTTTGCACCCCGGCGTATTCGGTACCCAGTGCAACTCGTTCTCGGTGTCGGAGGTTTGGCGGCTGCGTTCGTGGCAGTGCTTCTGCTCGCCGGCACGCGGTCGACGGCGATGATGGGTTCTGTTGCGGTCGACGGACCGACGCTGTTCTTGCAGGCCACGATCCTTCTTGTGTCGATCCCCGCGGTACTGCTGATTGCCGAGCGAGGCTCGGGCAACACTGCCGAAGTGATTGCGCAACATGACGCGCTCGGCAGTTTCACCCCTCAAGCGTCGAGCGTCCCGGGAAGTGTTGCGGAGCAAGAAGCAGTGAAGGTCGGTATCGCCCAGACCGAAGTCTTTCCGCTCACGCTCTTTGCGGTCGGCGGTATGTTGTTGTTTCCGGCTTCGAACGATCTACTGACGATGTTCGTTGCGCTCGAAGTGTTCTCACTGCCTCTGTATCTCCTGTGCGGTCTGGCACGCAGACGTCGCCTGCTCTCCCAGGAAGCTGCGCTCAAGTACTTTCTGCTCGGGGCATTTTCGTCGGCGTTCTTCGTTTTCGGAATTGCGTTGCTGTACGGCTATGCCGGGACGGTCACGCTCTCCGGTATCGCCGACGCAGCACGCATCGGGTCGGGCACCGACGCCTTCCTCTGGCTCGGAACGGCCCTGGTGGCAGTGGGGTTGCTGTTCAAAGTCGGTGCAGTGCCGTTTCATTCGTGGATTCCCGACGTCTATCAAGGGGCGCCGACGCCGATCACCAGTTTCATGGCAACTGCGACCAAGATTGCCGCGTTCGGCGCCATCCTTCGCGTCTTCTACGTGGCCCTGCCCAATGAATACGTGAACTGGCGCCCACTGATGTGGGCGGTCGCGATTCTCACGATGGTTGTCGGATCGATCGTTGCCGTGACGCAGACCGATATGAAGCGAATGCTGGCCTATTCGGCGATCGCGCACACCGGATTCATTCTGACCGCCGTGGTGGCGGACTCGGATGCCGGCCTCGCCTCGGCGATGTTCTATCTTCTGGCTTACGGATTCAGCACCGTGGGTGCGTTCGCCGTCGTCAGTGTGGTCCGGGACGCTGACGGTGAGGTCGCTGCGCTGTCGCGCTGGGCCGGATTGGGCAGACGCTCACCATTGGTCGGCGTTGTGTTTGCACTGTTCCTGTTGGCTTTCGCCGGGATTCCGTTGACCAGTGGGTTCATCGGAAAGTTCGCGGTGTTCAGCGCGGCCGCCGAGGGTGGGGCCGCGCCTCTCGTGATCGTCGGCGTCCTGTGCAGCGCGATCGCCGCCTACTTCTACGTGCGAGTGATCGTGTTGATGTTCTTCACCGAATCGGCGGAAGACGCACCGACCGTCGTGGTGCCGAGTGCACTGACCAGCAGTGTGATCGGCCTCGGCGCCGGTGTAACGCTCATCCTCGGCATACTCCCCCAGCCGGCGCTCGATCTCGCCGAGCGTGCAGCGGACTTCGTGCACTGAGCCGATGCGTGAATCTGTTCGCGACGCCGGACTGCCGAGTACCTTCCGGTCGCCATGGTTTGTCGGGTTTTCCGCGGTGGCGATTCTTCATCTGATCCTGAATGCCGCTGATGCTGCGCCCTGGGACGGGATCACCAAGGTCATGCTCGCGCCGATTCTGGCTGCCTGGGTTGTCGACCAAGGCGGGCCGAGGATTGTTGCTGCTGCGCTGATTGCCTGCGCTTTCGGAGACCTGTTCCTGATCTGGGACTCCACGTTTGTCATCGGGATGGCCGCCTTCGCGATCGGTCACGTCTGTTTCATCCGATTCTTTCTCTCGCACGGCGCGCTTCGGGAGATACGAAGGCGGCCATGGTTTTTGTGCGCGTACGCCGTTGCCGGAATTGCCCTTGTGTCGTACGCCTGGACCGGTCTCGAACCGGCACTTCGGATTGCCGTCCCTGTGTACGCCGCAATCCTGGTGGGAACCGCGTCCACCGCACTGGCCTACAACACGATCACCGGTATCGGCGGCGCACTGTTCCTCACCTCTGATGCCCTGATCCTGCTCGGTCAGGCGAACAAGTGGCAGCCTGCCGCTGCCGGCATCTGGATCATGACGCTGTACATCCTTGCGTTGTTGCTCCTGACCGTCGGAATCCTCGGCCGGAGTAACACGGCATACCGTCCATTGGCGCCCACGCTGTAAGGATCAGCCACCAGCCGGACATCTCTTCTTATGACGCCGAAATCCGAGGACGGGCCACCACCGAGCGACGAAGAGCGTTTCACCGTCCTGTGGGACGCCTACGCCGGTCGGGTGTTCGCGTACACCTGCCGCCACGTTGATCATCACAGCGCACAGGAAGTTGTCTCCGAGACGTTCCTCGTTGCCTGGCGACGCTTGGACGAGGTGCCCGAACAGGCACTTCCATGGCTGTTGGTGGTGGCTCGAAACACCGTGAACAACAACCGTCGGAGCGTTCGGCGCCACGATGCGTTGACCGAGAAGATGCGACGAATCGAAGAGATCGCGGCATCGACGCCGGGCGCCGACGTCACTGTCACCAACCGCACAGAACTGCTCGAAGCACTGGCAACACTCACCGTCGCCGAGCGTGAAGCCCTACTCCTGACTGCCTGGGACGGATTGACCGCCACCGAAGCAGCGCGGGTCGCCGGGTGTTCGGTTCCAGCCATGCATGTTCGACTCTTTCGCGCTCGGCGTCGATTAAGCACCGGGTTGGCTTCAGAATCCGACACCGCGATCCCGATGAACACCGCCCGACCTTGCGCTGCCGCCGAACACGGGAGTACTCCATGAGCAAAGATCTGCTGACCACCCTCGAGAAGCTGCGGCCGACCGATTCTCTTTCCGCCGAGCTCTGGCCCGAGAACGTCCAGGTTGCCGCTCGCATCCGAATCATCGCTGACGAAAACAACATTGGAACACCCAGAGTTCCACGCCGCCGGGTAGGCGCCGTAGCTCTCGTCGCGATGCTCTGTGCAGCGGGAATGGTGGGCTGCGCCGCTGCCACGGCGATGATGCCAAAACCGTTTACGGATATGTACTCGGGTTGGCAGACCATGCCGGGAACCAACGGCGGAATAGATCCGTCCACCGCCGAGCGGGTCGGGTCCGTCCCCGGACCTGACGGAACCGTGTTCAGCGTCTTCGTTGCCCACGGCGCTGATGGCTGGAGGTGCGTCGCCCCGGTTTTCGAGACGTCATCCGAGACCGACAAGGTTGGTCCGTCGAAATTCATCAGCCTCGGACACGGCTGCAGATCGAACGGCGACTTGTACGGCGCAGATTCATTCGGGGGCGGCGCCGGGTACGAGGCCGGTTCGCACGAGGCGACCTACGACGCAGGGGCGGGAGGTGCCGTTCGGGCCGAACTTCACACCGCAGACGGCCAAATCTATCCGACAATTCTTGCCGAAGACCGCTTCTACGGATGGATTCCCCTCTCGCTCACCTTCCCGCGTCCAACTCTCGTCGGATATGCCGCAGACGGGACGGTCGTCGGCACCCGGTGAGCTGTCGGTACCCTCGAAAGATGACTGCACAGGCCCCGAACGAGCGCATCCCCAGCCAGTGGGAAGAGATCACTGCAGCCGACTCGACGCATTCCACACGATATGTCGAGCGTTTCCGTTCCATGAGAGCGGACGGCAAGGACATTGTCGGGGAAGCACGTTTGATCGACGCGATGCTCGGACGCGGTGGCCGGGTTCTCGATGCAGGGTGCGGGCCGGGCCGACTCGGCGGTTATCTGCACGACGTCGGGCATGTGGTTGTCGGAGTCGACGTTGACCCGGTTCTCATCGCTGCCGCGGAGGAGGACCACCCAGGCCCGACGTGGCTTGTCGGCGATCTCTCCGAGCTCGATCTACCGGCCCGCGGTGTCGAGGCGAATTTCGACGTCATCGTGTCGGCAGGCAACGTGATGGCGTTTCTCGCTCCGTCAACCAGGCACGCAGTATTGTCAGGATTTGCTGGTCATCTCGCTCCGAGCGGCCGAGTGGTCATCGGATTCGGTGCCGGCCGTGGCTACGAGTTCCCCGAGTTTCTCGCCGACGCGGCCGCGAGTGGCCTCGAGGCTGATCTGCTGCTGTCCACGTGGGACCTGCGCCCGTTCAAGGACAATTCCGAATTCCTGGTCGCGGTGTTCTCCCGCGCCTAGCCCGCCAGTTCACCGCCTTCCCCACAATCCGTCACATGGCGATCAATTCACCCTGATCACAATCCTGGCGACTGTTGTTCACTACGAACATAATTGGATCAATGCGGGTGTGGCCGAGCGGCAAGGCAGCGGTCTGCAAAACCGTCCACGCAGGTTCGACTCCTGCCATCCGCTCAGCTTGCGAACCAGCGACTCATGCCGCGACCAACCACCTACCAATGACATTCGGTGCACGCAGCCTGCATCGCTCCGCTCTGTCTCCGCGCACAGGGCTCCGGACAGTTACCCTCGATCGATGCACCCTCTCCCCGAGACAGGCCAGTTGCCTCCCGGACCGATGGCCTTACAGGTGGAACACCTCTGCATGGCGTTCGGCGCGAAAGTTGCTGTGAACGACCTTTCCCTCGCGGTGCCCTCAGGTTCGTTGTTCGGCCTGGTGGGCCCTAACGGTGCGGGAAAAACGACCACACTGTCGATGGCTGTCGGATTGCTTCGCCCGCACTACGGTCGCAGCCTGGTGTACGGCTACGACGTGTGGAACGACCCTGTCGCAGCGAAGAGTCTGCTCGGCGTTCTACCCGACGGTCTGGCGCTACCCGCCCAGTTCACCGGCCATGAACTACTCACCTATTTCGGACGCCTGCGCGGCATGCCAGAGGACGTCATCGCGTCACGACGCGACGAACTGTTGGCCGCGCTCGATCTCGCCGATGCAGGTGGAACGGTCATCGCCGATTATTCAGCGGGCATGACGAAGAAAATCGGGTTGGCCTCGGCCTTGTTGCACGGCCCTCGCTTACTGGTACTGGATGAGCCGTTCGAAGCTGTCGACCCCATTTCTTCGGCCGGAATTCGGAGCATTCTGCTCTCGTTCGTCCACTCAGGTGGCTCGGTCATTCTTTCCAGTCACGTGATGGCCCTTGTCGAACAACTGTGTACTCACATCGGAGTCATCGCAGACGGTCGCGTCGTGGCTTCAGGAACGGTCGACGAGGTGCGCGCAGGCAACACACTCGACGAGGCATTCGTTCGCCTTGTCGGCAGCCGCAGTCCCAATCCCGACGGACTGTCATGGATGCGCGCATGAGCATTACGAGCTTGCCGACGACGCGCAGCGCCCCAACCTCACTGTGGCGCACTGTTCTCCGCATGCGCGTGACCCTCTACAAACGTCAATTCACCGGCGGCAGAGCCGTCATCAAAGTCGTGGCAGCACTCTTCGGCGTTCTGGGGGCAGCTCTGCTGTGCCTGCAAGCCTCGGGGACGAGCGCGAGCTCTTCCGAACTCGTCAGCGGCACAACCAGTCTCGCACTGTCGGCTATCGGCGTGATGTGGATCTTGATGCCGATCATGTCTGGTCTGTCAGATGACAATCTTCACCCCAGACAGTTCCAACTACTCCCCCTGGAACCCGTCCGACTCGCCAGAGCACTGTTCTCGACGTCGCTGGTCGGTATGACCGTGCCGATTACCGCGTTGGCTGCAGCAGCGATTCCAATTTATGCCGCTACACACCACCCTGCCGCACTGCCATTGGCCATTATCGCTTGGCCCGCAACGGTCCTGCTCATTGTCGGCACCTCACGGGTCGCGATGCTGGCGATGTCGCAGCTCCTGCGGAGTCGTCGCAGCCGCGAACTGGGACTGTTGGTATTCGGCACGTTCTTCGGCGGACTGTATCTGCTGCAATTTCCGCTGCAGAGTCGCCTCGGCACGGTCGTGGACGGCGACGTCACGTGGCCGCTCACGGTCGCGCATTCGATACCGTTCGCGTGGGGAATCACCAGTGTCGACGCAGCTGCAGGAGGCGCCTGGCTCCTCGCCGCCGGAGCAGTCCTCGCCCTGGTGCTGGCCGATCTCGCACTGCTGTGGTCATGGCAACGCCTGGTCGTTCGCTACTTCAACGGGAAGGTCGCAGAATCAGCGGGCGCCACTTCCGTGCAATTGAAGAACCAGGGCCGCGACATTCGAACCGGTTGGCGCGCATCCCGACTGGGCACCGTCATCTCTCGCGAGATTTCGCTCTGGCACGGAGACATGCGCCGACGAACACAACTGCTCTCCGTTGCCATCATGACCTTGGTCTCCGGCTTCGGACCGCTGATCTCGTCATCGATCCCCTTCTCCGCCGCATGGGGTGCCTGGTTCCTGATCTACCTGGCAATGGCAGCCGGATCGAATCTGTACGGATTCGACGGCGCATCGATCTGGCATCTGGTGATGATCCCCGAAGCCGCTGCCGCTGACGTCCGGGGCCGACAAATCGCGTGGGCAATCGTGATGACACCCTTCGTGGTCGTCGCAACAGCTGCTGTACGGATCTTCGGGGACCTCGGGACCGACCGACTGGCCGTGCCGATCGCCGTCGGCATTTCGATGATGGGAGTCGGTGCAGGATTGGTAGTGGCGATATCCGCCAAAGCGCCCTACCCGGTTCCGGAGATGAAGAAGACGTTCTCCTTCAACACCCGCGGGTCCTTCAACGGCTCGTCCTTCGGACTGATCATCCTCGCCATCGTCATCTTCGCCGCGACAACGGCGCCCGGCGTTCTACTCGGGGCGCTGCTACCGAACCCGGTGAACTATTTCGCCATCCCTGTCGCTGTTGCGATTGGTGCACTTGGTGCTTGGATCGGGGGCCGCGTCGCGATCACCCGTATGCAACGCGAGCCGGATCGGATTCTGTTCGCGGTTACCACCACATGATCGTTGCCCAGTTAGTCCGAGAATTTCTGGGCGTCAGCGCAGTAGCCGCAGCTTGCACCAAAAAAACTCAGTCTGGGCAATCGGATTATCAGGTATCCAGGTAGCCAGGTAGCCAGGTAGCCAGGTAGCGCCGCCTCAACGCGTTCGGTCCTCGCATATCGCCGCCGGCGCTTTCGTGACATAGCTTCCGCTCGAGCCGAACCATTGCCCTGGAATCATCGCACCACCAAGATGTTTGGCATGCCCCCGGAGCACCACGGTTCCGTACGTGTCGCCGAACGTCCCGGCCGATGCGGGAACTGCGCGCACCCGGCCCCTTCGCTCGAGCGCGGCTGGATCGAGCGCTGCCTCAGGTTCGCACCGCAGCCCGCTCGGTGTGCAGAAATCCTGGTGATGGACCACTACACCGGAGCGATGGAATTCTGCCGGTGCCGACATCCGTTCCACGGGTCCTGATCGCGCCGGATCCTCGAGATCCGCTGCCGAGCCGAGTCCCTCGGCGCCCCGGCTCGACAGCGAAATCACACCTGAATCAGCTCAGCGAACTCAGCAGCGGCTCGAGCAGCTTGTAGAGCTCGAAGATGCCGATGATCGTTGAAATAGAACCCATGATGATCCTCCGTGATTCGTGAACTTTCCGTGACGTCGCGTCACAGGCAGAAAGCTAACAAACCCGGCATTCAAACGGGGACCTTGGATGTGTCCGGCAGATGAACTCCCTGCTGGCAGAGCCCTTTTGGTGACCAGCGTCATGTTCGACGAGAAATACGCCTCATCGTCACATCACCTGACCCTGACCGACCACAACAGCGAAAGTCTGCCGGTTGTGGTCTCGCGATACTTCGCGCCAATTCCGCCCCATCCGGCTCTTGCTTTGTGCGCTGAATCCGATTACATTTCTCCACAATAACGGTACGCGTAACGAAATAACAAGACGCTCTACCGCACTGACCTATATACCCAGTGCCACAACCCTTCCGGACTCTTGCTGGGGCGGCGCTTCGTCGTGTCCAGAAGCCCCTCACTCCCCGATCGAAAGAGAGCACGATGACCACAGAGAGCATCTCCGGAAATCAGCCGCGACCGGTAGCAACTATCGCAAGCCTGACCCTGCTGATCGCTGCCGTCGCCGCGCTCGAAAGCATCATCGTCCCCGCACTCCCCCTGATACAGAGAGACTTCGGAGTGACGGCCGACGTCGGAGCGCTCGCATCCGTCGCTCTGACGTTGAGCACTGTTCTCGTCACACCGATGGCCGGGCGAATAGCCGACGTGTACGGCGCCCGCCCCACCTTGCTCGCGATCACGACAATCGTCGTCCTGGGCGGCAGCGTGTCCGCTCTTGCAACGATCTTCCCGCTGTTCGTCCTCGGCCAGTTTCTCCAGGGATTCGGGCTCGGGTTGCTTCCCGTGAGCTTCGTGGTCCTACGACGCACTTTGTCCTCGGACCGACTCAAGACGGCCACGGGTTTGCTCGGGGCTGTCGTCGTGGCCGGCGGCGCTCTGGGAGTCGTATTGGCCGGGCCCGTCGCGGAAAACGTCTCACGCAGCGCGATGTATGCAGTTCCGACCGCGTTCGTTTTGCTCGGGGCAATTGCTTTTGCCGTGAGCGCACCACGAGATCACATGTCGAACGTCGGCGGCCGCCTCGATTGGCCGGGAGCGGGCGGATTGGCGCTGGGGTTGTTGACGCTGACGGCGTGGCTGGCGAGCGCATCGAGCAACGGGTGGGGCGCACCGACGTCGATGCTGCTGCTTCTCGCTTCCGCTGCCGTGTTCACGATCTGGGCCAGGTATCAGAGCCGGACAACCGAGCCGATGGTCGACCTGACGATGATGCGGCATCGTTCGATGTGGAGCGCCGTGGTCGTCGGCGTGGTTTTCGGGTTCACTTACGGCGCTGTTGTCTATCTACTTCCGCAACAACTCGCCGTGCCGGAGGAGAGTGGATTCGGCCGCGGTGCGTCGACCAGCGCCATCGGCTTCCTGCTGTGCGTCGGCTACGGCGCAGCGGTCATCGCGTCGGTGATCTCCGGAAAGCTCGCACAACGGGTCGGCACGAAAGCCATTGCGGTAGCGGGAGTTGCCTTTCTCGGCCTCAGCGGCGCCGTCGGGGTCTTTGCAACCACGATGTGGCAGATCGTTGCGGTGCTGATCCTTGCGGGTACCGGCGTTGCCGCCGCGTCGACGGCAGTGTTCGTCATCTCCGCCGACAGCGCACCGGCAGACCGCGTAGGTGTCACGACGGCAATAGTCACGATCGCCAGATCGCTGGGTTCTGCTGTGGGAACCCAAATTGCCGCCGGGATCATCGCGAGCGCGACTTCATCCGGCGGCCTTCCCCAGCACTCGGCATTCGCCACGGCTTTCGGAGTAGCGGCAATCGTTGCGATTGTCGGACTCGTTGTCGCGGTGACGATGCCGAAACCGGCGTCAACCGATGTTCAGTGGTCGTCGTCGTCCTCGTCGAAGTCTGCGACTCCGCGCTTCCAGTAGCCCGTGATCAGGTGGTCGCCCGAACTCAGGCCGAGTTCGTCGCGTACGAATCTGCGAATCGGCTTGAGACTGGTGGCCTCACCGGAGATCCAGGCGTACAGGCGCTCACCTTCGGGCACGGTGACCGTCCGGACTGCCTGCTCGAGCAGATCCGAGTGACCGGCTGGGACGTCACCGCGGTGCAACCATCGCACCTCGACTCCTTCCGGAACAGTGAGTTCGATTTCCTGTAAAGGGTCGGTGATCTCGACGAACACCCACCCGGCGGCAGCAGCGGGCATCATCTCGAGCCAACGAGCAATGGCAGGAAGGGCGGTGATGTCACCGGCCAGCAGATAGCGGTCGTAAGTCCATGGAACTACGACGCCGCCGGGCGGACCTGCCACGTGCACCCGAGTGCCGACGGTGGCCGCCTGAGCCCAATCAGAGGCGTACCCACCTTCGTGGAGCGCGAAGTCGAGGTCCAGCTCCCCCGCCTCGGCGTCGTATCGACGGACGGTGTACTCACGCGAGATCGGCAATGGACGAGGCCACTTCAGGCTGAATCCGTCGCGTTCGGGTAGACGCAAAGTTCCGTCTGCATCCGGGTAAACCAGGCGGACATGCTCGTCGGGAGCGTGCGATTCGAAGCCCGCCAACTCCGGTCCACCCAAGGTCAGACGCAACAGTCCGGTCCCGACCATTTCGCTGCGAACAACTTCGAGTTCGCGAATGCCGATGGGGTACGGCACTTTTGCGCCGGTGGTTCCCGCCAGAACTTCGGCGATGGTCGCGAGGTGGTCTCCTCGGTTCATGAACTACCTTCCTTTTCCGGCGGAGCATTCCCCACCGGCACAGTGTTTTCGGAGAGATCGACTTCGTTGATCTCCGAAGTTACCCGGCGCACCGAACCCAATGCTGCCAGGAGCACCAGGCCCAGTGTCACACCGGCGAGCCCCAAGACCAGTAGCGCGGCGCCAGGCTCGAGCCACTGCCCGAGGAACCCGGCTGCCATCGAACCGATCGCCGTACCCGTGACGGCTTGCACCATCCACAGACTGGACACGCGTCCGCGCAATTCGTCCGGCGTGTTCTGTTGAAGGACTGCAAATCTCAGAATGTCGTTGAGTGCGCGGCCGAGGCCGAATCCGGCCAGGCCCAGGAACGCGACAATCGCTGCTCCCGACGCACCCAGTACCACCAGGCCGAGAGGCATCAGCGCAACAGAGATCAACATCGCGGCGCCGTTGCGGTGGACTCGTCCCGTCCACCCGCTGGTGAGGGAACCGACCACAGCGCCGACAGCGGGGGCGCCGTAGAGCAGACCGAGCATGGTGGGTCCGCCGCCGAGAACCTGGTCGACGAAGGCAGGCAGCAACACCATCGGCCCGCTGACGAACATGACCAACAGTCCGCTGATCAGGATGCCGCGAATGACTGTGTGCGTGCCGGCGAATTTCACGCCGGTCACAAGCGCGCGCATCGGGCTTTCGTGATTCGTGCCCGGTGCGGGGGAAGGGCCGATGGCTTGGAACAACGTGACAGTTGCTGCGGTGGCCACCGCAGCAACAAAGTATGTCGCGGGGATGCCGCCGGAGGCGATGATCACGCCGGCGATTGCCGGCGAGATCATCGTCCCGATGTCGGTGGTCAGCGCTACCAAAGCGCCGGCCGCAGCCATCTTGTTGCGCGGCAACAACGTCGGCATCAAAGCCATCAAGGCCGAGCTGCTGACACCGCCCGCCAAGCCGTCGACAGCTGCCGCGACGTAGATGACCCACATCGACGGGTGTGGCAAGAGCGCATTGCACCCGAGAATGACAAAGCCGAGACCCGCAGCACTGCGGGCCAACTGGATGGTGCGTCGCCGGTCGTAACGGTCAGCGAGCACGCCGCCGAACAGGCTGCCGAAGAACATGGCGATGGCCATCGCCGTGGACACTCCGGCAACCTGCAAGGTCGAGCCGGTGAGCTGGTACGTCTGCGCGGGAACGGCTACGACGAGCAGTCCGATCCCGAGCAGCGAGATCAATCGCGCGGAAAACGCGTACCTGAATGGACGGCTGGTCCGCAACGGTGAAACATCGATCACCAGCCCACCGAATCGAGTCATGCGAAGGTCTGGCCGATCAGGTCGAGCGTAGCCATTGCGCCGTCATAGTCAGGACGGTAGCTGGTGGCGGGGAGCTCGAACGTCGTGCCTGCCTTGAAGGACGGCAGCTGCGAGTAGAGCGGATCGGTGGCAAGTTCGGCCATCGGGCGACCGGACACCGGAATCACAAAGGTGACAGGAGCATCGGCGACCTGCGAGAGCAGTTCCGGGCTGACCTCGAACGAGTCACCCGAGCCGAAGAGCTGCGGGTTGCCGGCCTTGGCCATGACGTCGTCGGCCTTGAAACCGAGCTCGGCGAGCATTGCGGGGAGCGCTGCCGTCGGCGGCACGAGGTACGGCTTGTTGTTGGCGAGCGAGAGAATGTAGACGACGTTGCCCTCGGGAACCTTGATCTTGCCCTTGACCTCTTTGACCTTGTCGTCGTACGCGCTGATCAGTGCCGGAACCTTGTCCGAACGACCTGCGGCATCGGCGACGATCTCGAGCTGCTTGTCCCAGTTGGCAACCGTCTTGGGGACCAACACGGTGGGTGCGATAGCAGTCAGCTGGTCGTAGAGTTCCTCGGCCTGAACCGAGGTGATGCCCTGTCCACCGCCGATGATCAGGTCGGGTTCAGCCGCCGCGACGGCTTCGATGTTGAGCTGCTCGCCGGCCGGCAATTCCTTGGTGCCCTGCGCCTTTGCGGCATCCGACCATGCCGGCGGGAATCCACCGTCGAGGTTCGTGACACCGAGGACGCGGGTATCGGTGGCAACCACCGGTGCGTCCAGGGCGTACAGGTATCCGGCGAGACCCCCGCTCAGAACCACGATGCGCTCCGCCGACGCGGGCACGGTGACCGAGCCCTTTTCGGTTTCGATCACGCGCGTCGTGGGCTCTGCAGCCTTGGTCGGTTCGTCGTTCGAATCGCTACTGCAACCGATCATCGCCACGAGTGCGACGATCAGCAACCCTGCGATGGCGACGAATCGTCGCCAACTCCGTATCGCGAGGGGCGGTGTGGACTTCATCATTGAGCTCCCATTGTGTTTCAACTGTGTGGTTTTCAAACTATGTGGCCGTGCGTTTCGACAAATGGCTGTCGAGCAGCGGGGCAATTGCCGCCCACCCGGCTGGGGTCACCAATCCGGCGTGGTCGTACGGCAGATGGTGTACTGCCATGTCCCGGTCCCCGCGGACTCTGCGCCAGCGATCGGCCAGCAGCTGTCCGGACGCCTCGGCGTCGGCGGTGATCAGAGTAACCGGTCCGTCGTAGGTTGTGTCAGTCGAGCGGGCGACGAGCAAACGAGTGGCATCAAAACCCGCCCGAACAGCCTCGACCAGTCCCGGTGCCTGAGTGAGGATCTCGGGTGGCAGGGCGGCGGCCAGATCTCGGTCGTCGGAATCGTCACGACCACGATCGTCACGATCTCCCAGTGGATGAGTATCGATCAGACCGGCGAACTCCACCCTCTCGCCGGTATCGACCAGCTGAGCCGCCATCGCGGCAACGACGTTGCCACCGAACGAGTAGCCGAGCAGGTGGTACGGCCCACTCGGCTGAACACCCCGAATCGACTCGACGTACATCGCTGCCAGTTGGTCCACGTTCGTCGGTTCGAGTGGCTCACCGGCAACTGTGGGCAGCTGCAGGCCGAACAGTGGACGGTCAGCCTCGAGAACACCGGTCAAAGGCGCAAAGGGCCAAGCGAATCCACCGGCCGGATGCACGCAGAACAGTGGTTCTCCGCTGCCTTCGGCTCGCAGTGTCAGGAGGCGATCGCGACTCAGATCGATTTCGGACGCCGACTCGTCAAGGTGTGCTGCAAGTTCTGCAACTGTCGGACGGGCCATCAGCGTTCCCACACCGACGCTCACCGACAGGTCATGCTCCATCTCCCCCACCAGTCGCATGGCTCGAAGCGAGTCGCCGCCGAGATCGAAGAAACTCTCTTCGGGATCGACTGCCTCGACGCCGAGTACGCGCGCAAAGACCTGGCACAGTTGCCTTTCCATCTCGGTTCGCGGTGCTCGGGCCGCTGCTCGGGCGGGGGGTGCCGGCAACGCACCGCGGTCCAGTTTTCCGTTGGGCGTCAGCGGGATCGAATCCACGACGACGATGTCCGACGGAACCAGGTGCGCCGGTACGCGTTCCCGCAACGCAGCTCGCAGATCGGTTGAATCAGCGCCAGGTTCTTCGATGACGTACCCGACCAGTCGCGGCGGCGCACCGCCTTCGCTACGGACTGACGCTGCCGCTCTCAACACTCCCGGCAACGACGCCAGCGCGGATTCCACTTCACCCAATTCGATCCGAATGCCTCGGATCTTGACCTGATGGTCTGCGCGACCCAGATATTCGAGTTCGCCGTCGCGGCGACGCAGAACGACGTCACCCGTGCGGTACATGCGGTGACCGACCGAGTAGGGATCCGCGACGAATACGGAAGATGTCAGCGCGGTCCGGTGAAGGTAACCCATCGCCGTTCCGTCACCGGACATGTACAGCTCGCCCGCCGCTCCGATCGGAACCTCCCGCAGCCCCGAATCGAGTACCCTCGCGGACGCGTTCAGAATCGGACGACCCAAGCACGGTGTCTCGCTCCCCTGAACCGGGGATCCCATCGCGTTGATCGTGAACTCCGTCGGCCCGTAAAGGTCGTACCCGTCGACACCGTCCTGATCGCGCAATCGCGACCACAGTTCGGCAGGTACAGCTTCTCCTCCGAGCATCACCAATACAGGCGTCCGCTGCCCGTCGAGGAGACCGGCGGCCATCAGTTCCCGTGCATACGAGGGGGTTACATTCACGACGTCGATACCGACTTCGCGGTAATGCTTCACCAGAGACGCGGGGTCCAGTCGCGCCTGCTCGTCGATCACGTGAACTTCATGCCCCGCGAGCAACCAGAACAGTTCCTCCCATGACATGTCGAACGAGAACGAGACTGTGTGCGCGATGCGCAAACGTCGGCCACCCACACTGTTTTCGGTCGGAGTGAAGATCTCGGCCTTGTGATTGTGATACATCGTCGTCAACCCGCGGTGACCCACCACGACGCCCTTGGGTTTTCCGGTACTGCCCGAGGTGTAGATGACGTAGGCAGGCTGGTCCGGTGAGGTCGGCCCGCACACCGCGGCGTCGTCGACTACAGGTGCCGGGGACTGCCCGTCGAGTACCCCTGTTACGTCCGGGTCGTCGAGGACCAGACATACCTGTCCATCCGGAACAACGAGGTCACGCGTCTGAGTCGTGGTGATCACCAGCGCCGCATCGCTGTCGAGGATCAGTTCGCGCAGGCGTGCAGGCGGGTGAGCCAGATCCAAGGGAAGGTATGCCGCTCCGGTTCTCATGACCGCGAAGATCGCTACGACGTGATCGGCGGTACGCGGAAGTGCGAGCGCCACAACACGGGTCGATCCCGCGCCTGGCACCGACTGCCCCAGCGCCGAAGCGAGTATCCGTGCCAGCCTGTCCACTCGAGTGTTCATCTCGGCTGCGCTCAGTGTGACGTCTCCGAAGACCAGCGCCGTCTCGTCCGGAGTTGCCGCTGCCCTTTCGCGGAGCAAGGCGTCCACGCTACCGCCGGCCTGGTCCGGCCGCGGCATCACAATGTGCTCCGAAGCGAATTCCGCGGGGGTGCGCGAAAGCGGAACCGCCGTGTCCGCCACCGTGGCGGTATCGGAATTCGCCATCACTTCGAGGATCGTGATGGTGCGTGAAAGAACGTCCCGAGCCACGTCGTGGGGAATCAGGTCGGGACGATTTTCGAGAGTGAGCGCCATCGGCGCATCCCCGGCACCCGGATCCACGTCGAGCGTGAGCGCATAGTGGGTGCCGTCCACTGCGTCGAACCCGACGATTCCACTGCGCCCGAACGTGTCTCGACGTGCCTGTTCGTCACGAGGCGTGTTGCGGAAGACGTATAACGTGTCGAACAGTGTTGCGAACCCAGCGCTTCGCTGCACGTCGCCGAGCCCGAGATGGTGATGCCCCAGCAGCGAACCCTGTTCACGGAACAGGCGTCCGAGCAACGCCGAGATCTCCTCGCCTGGCCGGACCCGGACACGCACGGGAATGGTGTTGAGCGCCAAGCCCACCATGCGGTCGGCGCCCTCGACCTCGGGTGAACGTCCCGAAACCGTCGATCCGAAGACCACGTCGTCACGCCCCGTCACGGCGCGCAATGCCAGGCCCCACGCCGCAGAAACGACGGTGGACAGCGTCACTCCGCTACGTCTGGCCAGCTCGCGAACGTGCTCGGTGATGCTCTGTTCGAGCTGAACCCGGGTGAACACCGGCAACGGAGCGCGTCCGCCTGATCCCGCACCACCCACGAGTGTGGGTTGCTCGAGATCCGCGAGGTAGTCCTTCCAGGACGAGAGGGCGTCCGTGCGATCCGCTTCGGCGATCCATCGCAGGTGATCACGGAAGTCCGCAGGCTTGTCGAGCGCGCCGTCGAGTCCAACCGGGTCCGTGCCGTGAGTGCGAGCAAACTCGTAGAGCGCAAACAACTCCGCGTACATCAAGGTCTGCGACCAACCGTCGGTCAGCAGATGGTGCTGAGTGAAGACGAGATGCGCTCCCCCACCCGGTAACCAGACCAGCACCATTCGAATGAGTGGTGGTGCATTCAAGTCGAAGAGCGTGCCGAATTCGGCCTCGTCGACGGCGCGAACCTCGCGATCGATGTCCTCGGTCGCAACTGCGCTCAGATCGATCTCGCGGAAAGGCATTTCGGCTGCCCTGGGCACGAACTGCACCGGAGCGTCGAAACCGGCGTGTGTGAAGCCGGCCCGCAAGTTCGGATAGCGCCGCAAGAGCGCATCCCCCGCTGCTCGGAGTGAGCGAACGTCGACGGCAGCATCGGCGGAGAACTCGAATCGCGGCTGCATGTGATAGACATCCGTACCGCCGGCGCCGTCGAGAACCGACTGGAAGTACATGCCTTCCTGCAAGGGACCGAGTGGCAGCACGTCCTGCCAGCCCGGGCTCAGCGACTCGAGCCGTGCCCGACGATCCGCATCGACGGCTACGAGTGGGCTCGGCACACGATCCGGCGCGGTGTCGGGCAATGCCTTTCGGTCCACCTTGCCGTTGAGGGTGAGCGGGAGTGCTTCGAGCACCGTGATGCTCTGCGGCACCATGTGCTCGGGGAGCAGCCGCGCAATCTCCTTGCGCACCAGTACCGAATCGAGCGTGGTTCCACCTTCGGGAACCACATATCCGTGCAGACTTCCGGTACCCGCCGCATCGACACGGACGGTGGCTGCCGCGCGGAACACACCGGCCACCGATCCGAGCGCGCCTTCGACCTCGCCGAGCTCGATGCGGAAACCGCGAACCTTCACCTGATCGTCCGCACGACGAAGGAAGTGCAAAACCCCTCGCCTGCGTCGGACCAGATCGCCGGTGCGGTAGAGGCGTGCCCCCGGTAGAGAAGGATCGGCAACGAACCGAGCTACGGTCAGATCGGGGCGATTCAGGTATCCGCGGACCACCTGCGCACCGCCCAGATACAGCTCGCCCGCAACGCCTTCCGGAACCTCACGCAGGTCGTCGTCGAGGATTCGCACGTGCACGTCGGTCCAGGGCTGACCGATCGTGACTCGGTCACCGGTTGTGATGACCGAAGATGTCGCCCACACCGTGGCCTCGGTGGGTCCGTAGACATTCCGGACCGAAGCAGCGTTGGCCACCAGATCGTCAGCCAGATCCTGCGGGAGGGCTTCCCCTCCCACCAGGGCTCGCACCATGGCGAGTCCGGATGCGTTCTCGTGTTCGGTGACCACTCGCCACAGCGCCGGCGTTGCCTGCATCACTGTCGCATCGCTTGCGATGATCAACGCCGACAACGCATCCGGATCGCGAACCGTCCTGCGGTCTGCGATCACGACAGTCGCGCCCGCTGCGAGCGGGCACAGCAACTCGAGTGCGGCGATGTCGAACGACACCGTTGTCACCGCGACGATGCGATCGCCCGGCCTGATCCAGCAATCCTCGAGTACCGTGTCCGCGAAGGCCGCGAGGTTGCCCGTCGAGACCATCACGCCCTTGGGGCGACCCGTCGAACCGGAGGTGTGGATCATGTAGGCGAGGTGATCGCCCGCCGCGGGCGGTGAAGGAAGCACAACACCCGAGTTGGTGAACTCACCGTCCACGAAGACACTCGTGGCGACCGTCGACGGAAGTTGCCCGGCGCTGTCGATACTGGTCAGGGCACACACCGGAGCCGCGTCCTCGATCATGAACTCGAGCCGCTCACTCGGGTAGTCGACGTCGAGTGGCAGGTACGCCGCACCAATACGCAGTACCGCGAGCAGTCCGGCCACCAGATCCGCATCTCGATCGAGCGCGACGGCGACTACCTTCTCGGGTCCGGCGCCGGCCGCGAGAAGTTCGCGGGCCAGCTCGTCGACGCGCGCCGACAGTTCCCCGTAGGTAATTCCGACCTCACCGGAGACCACCGCGACGTCGTCGGGGTGACGGCTGACGTGTCGAGCGAACAACTGCGAGATCCCCGACGGCGGCGTCGCGCGTCGGCCCGGATCGCGATCCGACTTGCTTTCCGACAATCGCAGATCCGCGACGACAGTGCTGTTTTCGTGACCGAGGACCGCGATCACACCGTCGAGCAATGCATCCGCAGTCGCGGCGTCGAACAGCCCGGCATCAACCGTCAATCGAAGTTCTGTTGCGGTTCGGACGAATTCGAGGTCGACGCTCGCTCGGGGCGAGTGACCGACACGGGCAGCGAACAGACTGCTGGCGGGACGCCCGAGTAGATCGGCGATTCGGTCCAGGCTGACTTCGGAATGCGCAAGTGCCTCAGAGAAAGCGTTTTCGACTCGTCGAACGACATCGGCAATTCTCGGCCGACCGGACAGATCGACCCGAATCAGGCTGTCAGTCCCTTCCGAGAAGAGTCCGACCGCAAGGTCCCGACCACCACCGAAGCCGTTCAGCGTCGCCGCCACTGCGGCCAACAGCACCGCGTCGAATCCTGATCCGTCACCGAACCGCGCATCGCGTAGCTGACGAACGTAGGTGTGCGGGCGGTACGCTTCGCCGCGCGGGCGATCGTAGGGAAGGTCCGTTTCGAGGGGCAAGCCCGCGAGCGTGCGAACCCAATACCGCTCGTGATCAGGATTTCCCGACACTGCCGGGGCGCGGAACGTCGCCACGGTCACGGCGGGTCGATCGACGACAGCAACCGAATCCGGCGAGAACTTCTTCTGATCGACGCGTGCGGCCACGGCAAGACCGAGGGGGGTCGGGGTGTCGAAGACATCGGAGACGACGACGCGAATTCCCAGCTTCCGCAGACTTCCCACCAACCGCATCGCAGTGAGCGAGTGACCGCCGAGAGTGAAGAAATTGTCACCCGGATCGACGTCGGGAATCTCCAACACCGTTGCGACACAGGCGCACACTGCATCGACGACCGCGGGATCGACATCGATCGCAGGATCGGACGCGGCCACCTTTTTCGTGACAGCCACATTTTTCGTGACAGACACCGCATCGGCAACGGACGCTGCCTGTCGGACAACCGTGAGCACCGCGGATGCGGGAGCTGTCGGCTCGGTCAGCAACCCACGCAGGATCTCCGCGAGCCGTGTGACCATTCGCTGCGCCGTGGCTTCGGAGACAACTGCCGGATCGTGGTACAGGACCAGATCCAGACCGGTGCTCGGCGGCGCCATCAACGTCATCGGATAGTGCGTGACTCCGCGGTTGGTGAATCCCTCGACTCGAAGTGTGTGCGATGCAGGCTGTCCCGCACCGGAGTTCGGGAAGTTCTCGAACACCAGGAGCGTGTCGAACAGTTGACCGATCCCGGCGATGCGTTCGATCTCGGCCAAACTGGTGTGCTCGACGTCCACGATGTCGAACTGCGCGTTCTGCAGACCGACGAACTGATCCAGCAAGGGCTGATCCGCGACGATGTCGAGGCGGGCCGGAATCGTGTTGCTGAACAACCCGACCATTCCCTCCACCCCGGAGAGTTCGGCAGGTCGGCCGGACACCGTGGCCCCGAACACGACGTCCCACTGTCCCGACGCTTCGGCGAGCGCCGCTGCCCACGCACCCTGAACCAGGGTGTTGACCGTCAGCGCTCGCGCACGACCGAGTTCGATCAGCGCTTCGGCGTCCGATGTCGCGAGAGGAACCTCGAGCGCGACGGGCACACTTCGCGGCGCCCCTGCGTCGGCAACGAGAGTCGGCGCGGTGAGCCCACGCAGACGCTCACTCCACACTGCGCGGGCAGAGTCCTGATCACGGCCGGCGATCCATGCCAAGTAGTCGCGATACGGCGTCGGCGCAGGAAGGTGCGCATCGCCGTCGTGGTAGACGTTCATCAGCTCGCGCAGGACGATCGGAGTCGACCACCCGTCGGTGAGCAGGTGATGCGCATTGAGGACCAAACGGTGCACCCCGCCGGGCAGCCGAATCAGCAGCGCACGCAGCAGAGGCGGTGTACTGACATCGAAGACGTAATCGGCGGCCTCGTCCTCGAGCTGATCTGCAGAGCGGAATGCAGTGTCAGCTGGAACGGAGGTCAGGTCGACCGAACGCCACTCGACTTTTGCACCGCGCGGAATGATCTGAACGGGCCGTTCGAACTGCTCGTAGTGGAAAGCTGCGCGTAGGTTCGGGTGCCTGTCGATCACGGTCTCGAACGCGTCGGCCAACTTCACCTCGTCCAACGGGCCGGAGAGGTCGAAGCGTGCAGTAAGGGTGTAGACGTCTGCCTCGCCGTCACGGACCGCGTGGAACAGGAGGCCTTCTTGTAGCGGCGAGAGCGGAAGTACATCGGCAAGCGGTCCGTGGACGGCTTCGAGTTCGTTGATCCCGGCTTGATCTACCACCGCGCCCTGGCCGAAGATCGTCGCCGAGCAATCGGAAGGCGTCAAACCACCCTCGAAGAGCGCGGCATGCGCGGTCAGGGCGGCGAGCGCACGTTCCCAATGCTCTTGCAGCTCGACGATCGTCGCGGCGTCGAGCACTGAACCCGCCGCAGTCCATTCGACTGCCAGCGTCGTCGAGTCGTCCTCTCGGACAAATGCGTTGAGCGCCAGCACCTCCGACATTGCCTTGCTCGCCGGTTCGATGACCGCGAATGGATCCTGCTCCGGCAATCGCCATCCGGTTCCGGGTAGGGACGGGAAGCGGCCGAGATAGTTGAGCAACAGTTCAGGTGTAGCGCACGCGGAAAGGTCAGGTGCGGTGTCGCGATCCAGATGCCGCAGAACTCCGTAGCCGACTCCACCTCCGGGTACGGCGCGTTTTGCTTCCTTCACCGCACGAAGCAGATGCCCGGCAGCTGCTCCGCCGCTCAGTGCGTCGGCAAGATCGTCTGCGGTGAGCAGTGCATCGGTGGGAACCCGGACGGGGAACTCACTGGTGAACCACCCGATGGTTCCGGCGAAGTCGGTGTCGCTGGTGAGCGCGTCGCGGCCATGGCCTTCGACGGTGACTGTCTGCGCGGGCAGCCCGATGAGGCCGCGGCCGTGCTGCCATGAGCGCAAGGCAAGCATCAAACCCGCGAGAAGCACTTCGTCGGCCTTGGCTCGATACGCCGCCGGAAGCGTGGTCAACAGCGCGTCGGTGACAGCCGGGGGTGCAACAGTTGTCGTGCGAGAGGCGGTTGCGGTGAGGTCGACTTTCGGGTCGAGACGACGACTGCCGATCGGCTCGTCGTCCGCCTGTACCGACGCGGACTTCCAGTACTCGAGCTCCGATGCCATGCTGCCCGAGGTCCCGAATTCTGCGAGCAACCCCGCGTATCGGCGCCACGAACTTCCACCAGCACCCAGCCGGGCCGACCTACGCTCGCGCGCTGCATCGGTAGCTTCGTGGAGGTCTGGAAGCAGAATTCGCCAGGACACACCGTCGACGATCAAATGGTGAGCCACGACGATCAAGTGGTCGGGTCGACCGGCCTCGGTATTGACCAGTACGACTCGCAGGAGTTCACCGGCGCGTGGGTCGAGACTCGCCGCCGACGCCTCCGCGAGCTCTCTGATCCGGGACGGCTCGGAGGTGTCGGACACCTCGTGAACGAGCCCCTCGCTGCGCACCGCGCCGACGTCTCGGACGATCAATTCGGTAGTGCCGCTGTCATTGTCACGGCGCAGGAGCAGACGTAGAGCGTCATGGTGATCGAGGATCGTCTGCACGCCGGACTGCAGGTCGCCAAGCGAGAGGCCGTCGTCGATGCGCACTGCGGTCCACTGCGTGTAGCCCGCGATTGCCTCGTCTGTCGGATTCTTGTCGATCAGTGCCCGAACGATCGGCGGAGCGATCACGGTGCCGGTCGCCACGTCCGCAACCGAGGCTACGGCGTCGGCGTCATCGGCAATCTCACGCGCCGCAGCGGCGATGGTTCCCAGATCTCGCTGTGCCAGTAGCTCTTTCGGAGCGACGACCAGTCCGCGCACCCGCAGGCGACTGCTGACACTGATTGCCGTGATGCTGTCACCACCGAGGCCGAAGAAATCCTCGTCCACACCGACGCGCTCGCGGCCTAGCACCTCGGCCACCACGTCACAGAGGATTTCCTCGTGTGGTGTGGATGCAGCGCGACCTTCCGATTCGGTGGCCGGGGCTGGTAGTGCCGCACGATCGAGCTTTCCGTTCACCGTGACGGGTAGTTCGTCCAGAACGACGATTGCGGCGGGAACCAGATGATCCGGTACGCGACCGGCGAGGTCTCGGCGCAATTCTTCCTGCGGCGGAAGCGTCGTACCGGCGGCGGCTACAACGTAGCCGACCAGGCTGGGCCGTCCTCCATCCGTACGGATCAGCGCGGCGGCCGCGCCGATTCCGGGCACCGATCCGAGAACAGCCTCGACCTCGCTCAACTCGACGCGATGTCCGCGGATCTTCACCTGCTTGTCACTACGACCGATGAAGTCGTATCCCCGCCCGGGTACCCAGCGCGCGACGTCCCCGGCGCGGTACATCAGATCTCCCGGAGCCCCGAAGGGATCTGCGACAAAACGCTCGGAGGTCGCTCCGGCGCGACCGAGGTATCCCCTGGCCAATTGCGGTCCGGCCAGATAGAGCTCACCTCGTTCACCGTCGGCGACCGGTTCGAGCGCGCTGTCGAGCAGGTACGCGCGGGTTCCCGCGAGCGGGTACCCGATACGCGGTCCGGCACCTTCGACCGTGGTCGCGATCGCGTCGACCGTCGTTTCAGTGGGGCCGTAGAGGTTTCGAGCGGGAACGCCGGATTCGATGATCGCGTCCCACAGTGCGGGCGGTGCCGCCTCGCCGCCCACGACGAGGAGCTGCAACCGCTGCGTACGCAGCAATCCGTTGTCCACCATCGCTGCCGCCATCGACGGCGTCGTGTCGACCACGTCGACGCAATCTCGCTCGAACGCCGCGACCAGGGCAACGGCGTCCTTCTGCAGTTCTTCGTCGTATACGTGCACCCGATGACCACACAGCAGCCACAGCAGTTGATCGAGAGACGCGTCGAAGGCGAACGACGCCGTATGCGCGGTGTGCAGTTGGCGGTTTCCGACGCGCTCGGCGGTGTCCCGGTAGATGGTGGCGCGGTGGTGGTGAAGCAGGTGCGCCAATCCACCGCTTCTGACCAGCACTCCCTTGGGCTTGCCTGTCGATCCCGAGGTGTAGATGACGTACGCCAGGTGATCGACATGCCGCGCCGTCGCCAGTTCACCGAGTTCGAGTGGAAGCTCGGAATGGGCACGGAGTTCTTCGCGCACTGCGGCGGAATCGAGTACGAGCGGGTCGGGTCGAGAATCTCCGACGAGTTGCTCAGCCAGTGTGGAAGTGGTGAGCACCACCTTCGGTTGCGCGTCGTCGATCAGATCCCGCAACCGCTCGGCCGGGTGCTGCGGATCCAGGGCCACGTACGCTGCGCCCGCGTTCAGTGTCGCGAGCAGAGCCACCACCATCTCGGAGGTACGCGGAAGCGCAAGTCCGACAATGTCGTCCGGGCCGACATCGCGAGCCCGAAGCAACCGGGCGAGTTTGTGGACGCGGCCACCGAGTTCTGCGCCTGTCAGACGTTCCTCACCGCACACCAGGACCGTGTCATCCGCATGATCGGCGACGATGCGGTCGAAGACGTCCGGGACGAGGGCGACGGAGCCAGGCACAGGTTCAATTTCACGGCCGGCAAGGATCCGCGCAGCTTCGGGTGCCGGCATCATCTGCACCTGTCCGACGGCAGGGTCTCCCTCCCCCACCATCGCGTTGACGATGCTCACGAAACCAGCGAGGCGACGCTGAACCGAATCCCGAGTGTTGGTGCGCGCGTCCACTTCGAACCCGAGGAGAACTTCGCCGTCCGCGATGGGGGTGACCGTCAAACCCAGGTCCTCGGGCGGACCTCCGGCGACGTTACGTAGTACACCCACAGCGCCGGCGAAATCGAGGGCGAAGTCGAAAGCCTTGAGATTGATTCCGATCCCGTGAAGCAGTGCGCCGGTGCCTGCGACGCCCAGGTCCCGAGCAAGATTCTCACCGCGGTAGCGCTGGTGTGCGCGCAGGCTTTTCATCGTGGCGGCCACCTGCTTGCTCAGGTCACCGAGTCGATCGTGGCTGCGAATCGTCAACCGGAGAGGCAGAACGTTGACTGCCATCGCCGGGGTCTTGAGTGCCGTGCGCCCCACGCGCGCCATGAGTGGCATCGCGATGACAACATCCGTCTCACCGAGCAACCGGTGGAGAAACGCGCCGTAGCAGGCGATCAGCGTCTCGGCCCACGTTGTTCCCGTCGCGTCTGCCACCTCTTTGAGGCGGCCGAGGGCATCGGCACTGATGACCTCGCGAACCTGGATCGTTCGTTCCGCTGGACCGGTGACCTGCTGGCCCCGCCCGTCCAACGCGGGCAAAGGCGTCAGGACATCACGCCAGTAGTCACGATCTTCGACGAACTGGTTGCCCGCCCGGTACGCCTCGTCCTCGGCGACCAACGCACTCATCGAACCGAATCGCGTTGGTGCGACGTCGGTTCCCTTCTTCGCCGCCGTGTAGTGCGCGGCGACACGACGCGAAATCATGGCTGCGCTGTATCCGTCGACGATCAGGTGGTGATAGAGCTGGATGCACCAGATCTCGCGATCGGACAGCCTGATCAGCGAGTACGTGTAAAGCGGGCGCTCCACCATCAAGCGGCAGTACTCGGACGCTCGGCTGCGCTCGGCGTCGACCAGTGCGTGCGCCACGGCTACGGGATCGCGCTCGTCACGGACGTCGGTGATCGGGATGACGCCAACCGGCTCGTCGGAGATGTACTGACGCGGGCCGTCCGCCGTCTCGATCATCCGCAGCCGCATGGTTTCGGCTTCGCCGATCGTCGCCCTGATGGCGGCCGTCAGAAGTTCGGTGTCGATCGGTTCGTCGCCTGAGATTTCGAGCACCTCGCCGACGAGATAGCTCCGAGATTCGGGATCAAGCCTCTGTGCGTTCCAAATCCCGAGTTGAGCTCCTGTGAGAGCAAACGTAGCTTCGTTTGCCGCTCCGGAGTTCGAACCTGGAAGAACGCTCACACTGATCCCCTCGTCTGTGGACACACGTCACCCAAGGGTGACCTAACGTCGTTTTGGGTAGCCTAAACTAAATGTCAATGAATCGGGGAATCCGCCTCGCCGGTGACCCGAGAACCGACGGCTCCCGACGCGTTCACCAGAGGACACGCGCTTCTACAACCACTTGCGGGACAGTCTCTTTCGTGAACCGAAACGAGAAAGTGGAAGGCTAGTCCATCAGCGTTGCTGCGACGGTTCCGCCCAGTTCATAACAACCATCGCGGACAGATTTGTCCACGCTGACAGTCACTTCGAGTGGATCCGCCACCGCGACCAATCCGAGCCCTGTCGCGAGTTTGCGCACCGACGACACGGCACCAGCAGTGTCGTTGTTGCCGTGAACCCACAGGCCGTACGGCCGATCCGACACCGCACCGAGACATTGGTAGTACGTGGTGTCGAAGAAGTACTTGAGCGCGCCCGACATGTAACCGAAATTGGCGGTGGTACCGAAAAGATAGCCGTCAGCAGCGAGGACGTCGGGCACCGTCGCCGCCAACGCCGGCACCACCTTCACCTCGACGCCCTCGATCTCGGGATCGCGAGCCCCGGCCAGGACTGCATACAACAATTCGTGGGTTGTCGGCGAGGGCGAGTGGTGAACCACCAACAAAGTCTTCACACACCTGACAATACGGCGACGGGTGGCGCACCCGTCGCCGTTCACGCCTACGCCGAAACCGTTTCCGCGCTCATCGCCTTGACCAGGTCATCGGTTCGGGTGACCGAGGCGCAGCGCCCGGCCGCGTACTCGAGGGCGCCGACATGCTCGCCCAGGGAGAAGTCGGCCACCGCGTCGCCCACGAAGAAGATCTGCACGTCTTGCATGAACCCGTCCAAAGCGGTAGTCAGGCAACCGATGTGGGCATAAATTCCGGTGATGATCAGCTGGTCACGCCCACTCTCGTGCAGCCGCTCACGCAGATCCGTTTTGATGAAGGCGCTGTAGCGCCATTTTGTGAGCATCACGTCGTCCGGATGCGGAGCCAACTCGGCGATCACGTCGGTGTGAGCGGGATCTGCCTTCAGACCCGGTCCCCAGAAATCCGACAGCAACGCACGCTCCTCGGGATCCTGATCTCCGGGTTGCGCGGTGTAGACGATCGGGATTCCGGCAGCTCGCGCCGACGAACGAAGCCGGTCTATGTTCGGAACCACGGTTTGGAGCGGGTCGACGCTTCGGTCGTACGCGTTCACGAAATATTCCTGCATGTCGTGCAGAAGCAGCACCGCTCGGGAAGGATCGAGAGTCCAGTCGACCCGATTCTGCGGAAACTCGGTGGGCATCTCGTATCGCACTGCTGTGGGTAGCGCCATGATGAATCTCCTCGAAAATGTGGGGGGTGGGAACCGATCAACTCGACAGAGTCTGTGCGGCAATCGATTCGCTGAGAACACGGCGCAAGGCCGCCTTGCTGGTCTTTCCGACGCCGGTGACGGGGAACTCGGTCACGAACTCCACTCGATCCGGAACCTTGTACGCCGCAACGCCTCGGCCTCGTATGTATCGCTTGATCTCGCCGACGGTCGGTGCATCTCCGGAAATCACCAGAACGGCGCAGGTTCGCTCGCCCAGGTACTCGTCGGGAACAGCGACGACGGCCGCATCGTGGACAGCAGGATGCGAGAGCAGGTGGTTCTCGATCTCCTCGGCGGCCACCTTCTCACCGCCGCGGTTGATCTGGTCCTTTGCGCGGCCCTCGACAATCAGGTGTCCCGAATCGGTGACGCTGACCAGATCGCCGGTGCGATAGAAACCTTCGGCGTCGAAGACCTCGGCATTGTGCGCATCCGCCCGGTAATAGCCACGGATCGTGTACGGCCCCCGAGTCAGTAAGTGCCCCGTGGTTCCGGGCTCGACGAGCGCGCCATCGTCATCGACTACACGAACCTCGTCGTCCGGTGAAATGGGCCGGCCCTGCGTGCTGACGATCAATTCTTGCGTGTCGTCGAGGCGGGTGTAGTTGACCAAACCCTCAGCCATGCCGAACACCTGCTGAAGGGTGCAGCCCAGCTCCGTGGGTACGCGTGCGGCAGCTTCGGCGCTGAACTTCGCTCCGCCGACGCCGAGAACCCGCAAGCTCGACAGGTCGTGATCTGCCTTGCTGGGGGCGGCCATCCAGGCCAATGCGATCGGTGGAACCAGCGACGCGTGCGTGACTCGCTCTGATTCGATCAGACCGAAAGCTGTGGACGGCATGGTGTCCGGCGCCAGAACCACGGTGCCGCCCGCGTGGAAGACACCCAGGATGCCCGGCGAACTCATCGGAAAATTGTGCGCAGCAGGGAGAACCACCAACATGCGCGTCGAATCGTCGACGCCGCAGATCGGGTTGGATGCCCGCACCGAGTAGAGGTAGTCGGCGTGCGTTCGCGGAATCAGCTTCGGAACACCGGTCGTGCCACCGGAAAGCTGAAGAAAGGCGACCGACAACGGATCGACGTCGGCAAGAACGGGAACCTCGTATCCGCGCAGCGAATCGAAACCGACAAACTCTTCGGGGTCACCGGCCACGATCACAACAGGCGGAGTCTCGAGGCCTTCGTTCACATCACGCGCCAGTGCGCGGTAGTCGAACCCGCCATGACGGTCGGCGACGATATAGGCAGCGACATCAGCGAACTGGCAGAAGTATCCGATTTCGGTTCGGCGATGCGCCGGCAACCCGAATACCGGCAGGGCGCCGAGCTTCAACACACCGAACAATGCTTCGACGTATTCCACGATGTTCGGTAGCTGCAGAAGCACACGGTCACCGGCGCGAACACCCAACCCGGACAGGCCTCCGGCCACTGCCGAGCTGCGACGATCGAGGTCGCAATACGTCAGCCGTGTTTGTGCCCCGGTGGCATCGCTGCCTACCACCGCTTCGTTGTCGGGATGCCGTGCGGCCGCGGCCGTGATGAATCCGGCCAGCGTCTCGTCAGTCCAGTAGCCTCGTTCCCGATAATGCGTCACCAATTCGGGTGGATACTGTGCGACGGGCGCCAAGGGCTCGCGAGCGATCCTCGATGTCATGCAAGTGACTCCTCTTCGAAAGTACTGTCAGCAAATACATCTCACGCTTTTAGCGTCGCTCCGCCGTCGACGTACAGCGCCTGCATGGTGATGTGGGCCGCCCGGTCGGACAGCAGGAAGTGCACCGAGTCCGCGATATCGTCTGCGGTGGCAAGTTTTCCGAGCGGAATGCCCAGGCGATAGCCCGCCAGATTGCCTTCGATGACAGCGTCGGCACCCGAATCGTCGGAAGGGTCCGACCACAAAGACCGCTGCATCGCTGTGTCTGTGGAACCCGGAGCGACAACGTTGACGCGAATCCCGTCGACAGCCAACTCCAGGCCCGCGGTTCGAACCAACATGGTGGCAGCAGCTTTGGACGAACCGTAAGCACCCATCCCGATACGTGGGACACCGGCCGCGTTGGACGAGACCACCACGATCGACCCAGCCCGCCGGCGACGCATTTCCAGTCCCACACTTTGCAGAACGTTGAGCAATCCGAATACGTTGACGCCGAATATCTTCCGCCACTGGTCTGGATCGGAGTCCAGCACCGATCCGGTGTCGAGAATTCCGGCGACGTGCGCGAGCGCGTCGATCCGGCCGAACGTGTCCATCGTGGAGGCCACTGCCGCGTCGACTGCCTGCCGATCGGTCACGTCCACGACGTGACTCTCGATATCGGCGCCTTCGACGATTGTTTCTGCCAATTCCGCAGTTGCCCGCTTCAGTTCGACGTCGTCGCGATCGAGAAGTGCCAGCGAATACCCGTCGCGCGCAAGAGTCCGGGCCACTGCGGCGCCGATCCCCGCCGCCGCACCGGTGACTACGGCAATTCGGCGATCGCTCACTGCGGGCACAGCACCTGAACCCAGGCATTGATCGTCGGTTCTTCTGCCAACTCCGCGAAGTCGGCATCCGCGCCCGCTCCTCGCCATCGTTCGACGAGCGTCATCAAGCGAACCGAGTCCAGTCCTTCGTCACCCAGGTCCGCGTCGTCGCCGAGTTGTTCTGCCCTCATCGACAGAACCTCGGCGACGTCGCGCACGATCTGGTCACGGTCCACGGTGTTGCTCATCGGTCTCCTCGAGTAGTGGTCGACGCGCTCAGATCGAGCCAACCCACCCCTCGTGTCGACCCCGTCCGCACGCCTTTACTTTAGGCCAGCCTAACCATAACGGTACGGAAGTACACAACCCGGATGCTCACGACACAAATTCACCCAAACTAAGGCTAGCCTCAACATAGCAAGTAATCCTGTCGAACTGGAAGGGTGTCAATGTCAGCACTCGCCGAAGTCTCCGAATTCCCGTTGCGCAACAACCGGACTGACGATGAAACGGACTCCGTTTTCCTGCTCTCACGTAGGCAAACGTCGATCCGCACTTCGGGAGTAGTCGAAGAATTCGACTCGGCCTTCGACGCCGCTGAAGCCCTCAAAACGGGGCGCATCGACTCGGTCGTCGGCGCCCTGCCGTTCTCACCGGAGACGGCGTCCGCCCTCACCGCGCCACTGAGTTTCACACGAGTCCGCGGTGATCTATATCACTCGAACGTACCGACGCTACCCACTTCGCGGGTAGCCGGATTCGAACCCAGCGCGCAGATCCACACCGACAGAGTCCGCGGCGCCATCGAACGTCTTCGAGCAGGCGAACTCGACAAAGTTGTCCTCGCACGCTCCCTGACCATCGAGGCCGAGTCCACGATCTTTCCCGCCGCTCTGGCCGAGAAACTGATTGCACTCGATCACGCGCACAACGGTTTCTGCGTCGACTTGTCCCCCGCCGGAGGAAAGTACCGCGGGCGTTCGCTGGTCGGCTCGACGCCCGAGGTTCTGATCGAACGGCGAGGCGACGTCGTCACCTGCCACCCGTTGGCGGGCTCGATTGCACGGCACCCGAATTCAGATCAGGACGAGGCGAATGCCGAGCAACTCCGCGCGTCGACCAAAGATCTCGCCGAACACGCGTTTGTAGTCGACTCCATCAGCGCGATACTCGGACCACTGTGCACATCATTCACTGCACCCAGCGCACCGGAACTCCTTCGGACACCGCAACTGTGGCACCTCGGGACCAAGATCGAAGGTGTCCTGGCCGATCCGAGCCTGACCTCGCTCGAGCTGGCAATGGCGCTGCACCCGACCCCCGCCATCTGCGGAACACCGACGGGCGCCGCACGCGAGCACATCACCGCGACCGAAGGGGACCGCGGGTTCTACGCCGGTGCCGTGGGCTGGTGCGACCGAACCGGAGACGGCGAGTGGATGGTGGCTATTCGTTGCGCCGAGATTGCAGCAGACGGCCTCTCAGCGCGGGCGTACGCAGGCGGCGGAATCGTCGCTTCCTCCGATCCGGAAATCGAGCTGAGAGAGACCAGTACAAAATTCCGCACGTTACTCAGTGCGTTCGACCTCGCTGAACATCAGCTCTGACCAGGCATCACTTCTTCGAGGTGTTCAGGGCAATCGCGGCGTGAACGAGTGCCTTGAACGCCTTTTCGTCGACGGCTTCACCTTCGTGAAAATCGATCGCCCGTCTCGTATTGCCCTCGAGGCTGGAGTTGAAGAGACCTGAGGCGTCGTCGAGTGATGCGCCTTTGGCAAAAGTCACCTTCACTGCACTCTTGTAAGTCTCACCGGTACAGATCATTCCGGCGTGGTACCACACGGGAACTCCTCGCCACTTCCATTCCTCCAACACATCCGGATCCACCTCTTTGATCAGAGTTCGTATCCGGGAGAGCATCTCGCCCCGCCAGTCTCCGAGTTCCTCGATTCGCTGGTCGATCAACTGAGACGGGGAATCTGCGCCTTGCTTTTCGGAATCACGCTTCGCCATCGCTTCGTCACTTCCTGCTCGTTGCCGCCGATCTCCGGTGAGTCGAGTATCCCCTCCTGCACCAACATTCACTCAGCGAATCACTGACGCATCACGACGTCTCGGCAAGCGCGATTTCTTGGAATTCGGACAAAGTGAGACGGACGTCCAGTATTCTCTGGGCACTAAGTCCCGATTCTTCGGCCCGGAGGACTGCATCGTGATGTGGAATCGCCCGCTCGCCCATTCAGTCGCTGCGGCTGCCGGATCGGTTCTTCTCGCCGCCGCAGTCGTCGGCGTTCACACTGTTCCGGCGGCGGCGCAACAGGCCCCGCGCGTCTTCGACGTACTGTGCACACCCACCGATGAAGGCCTTTCCGAGCTGTCCGGACTCACCGTCACCGCGGCCGGGATATACGCAATCGGCGACAGCGGCTCCGATGATCGAGTCGCCGAACTCGATTCGAACTGCCACGTTCAGCGCTGGATCAGCGTGGGCACCCCTCGTGTCGATGTCGAGGATCTCTCGTCGACTCCCGACGGCCACCTGTGGCTGGCAGACATCGGCGACAACAACGCGGTACGAACGTCGATCGGGCTGATCGAACTCGATCCGACTTCAGGTGCCGCGACCTCCTACCCCCTGGTTTATCCGGACGGGGCGCACGATGCCGAGACACTGCTGATCCAGAGCAACGGGCTTCCCGTCATCGTCACCAAGGATTACCTGGGCGCAAGCGTGGTCTACACAACCGCTGAGCGACAGCAGGTTCAGGATCCGAGGACGGCGTCGCCGACCATGTTGGCCAAGGTAGGTCAGCTCAGATTTTCTCCCACCCTCACTTCCGGTGGGCCGGTCCCCCACGCCGGAACGATGGCTGTCACCGGAGGCGCCGTGAGCAAAGACGGCACGGTGGTAGCGCTGCGCACCTACACCGATGTCTACCTCTACACAGCTCCCGACGGCGATGTCGCGAAAGCCTTGACCACCACGCCTATTCGTGTGCCCCTTCCCGACGAGCCACAAGGTGAAGCGATCGCGTTCGACGCGGCCGGTGATCTGATCAGTGGCTCCGAGGCATACCAAGGGCCGCTGCCTCCGCTCCGAATTCTTCGAGGCGCCAGTGACATCGCGCGCTCGGGCGGAACCACAAGCTCTCTCGGGTCGTAGTCGATTCACGTCTCGGGAAAGCGGACGGGCGCCGCTATCATGGCCGAGTGAACAAACAACTTCGAGCAACAGTGGCGATCTCGACAGTTCTCGCGCTGGCTTCGTGCGCGAATTCTCTCGAAGGAACACCTCGACCGGATGCGTTTGTTCCGAGCGTCGACAATCCGGATCCGTCCGAATCCATCGACGGAGTTGTCACGGTCGACTACCCGGCAGCTCAACACGTACGGCCGAACGAACGTGTGGCGTACACACATTCACCGCCCTTCGGTGGTCGCCATGATTCGGTCTGGGCAAACTGCACCGGAGTTGTCTACCCGCAAGCCATTCGAACCGAGAATGCGGTCCATTCCCTCGAGCACGGGGCAGTGTGGATCACGTACAACCCCGACCTGGTCTCGAGTGAGGATCAGGCGCGCTTGGCACAGCGAGTCGAAGGCATGAGCTACACCTTGATGTCGCCGTATCCGACCCTGGATTCGCCGATCTCGCTGCAGTCCTGGGGCCGTCAACTCAAACTCGACAACGCTGAGGACGCTCGCATCGATCAATTCGTCTCGGCGCTACGAGTCAACCCGAACACGTATCCCGAAGTGGGCGCGACGTGTTCGGTGCCGATGACTAGCTTCGACCCGAACAACCCGCCGCCATTCGACCCCACCACTCCGGATCCGTCTTCTCCCGCAACAGTTCCGGAGCGGTAGCATCCCAGCAGACCCCTGTTCACAGCAGGGAGAAACTACTTGCCTCGCGACCGACGTTCCAGTTCCACTGCGCGGCGCATGGTTTCCCGCGCCCGGCTTCGGTCACCGGCATAGTCGTAGGCGCGAGCGAGTCGGAAGTTCTGCTTCCAGTTGTCCGGGTCCGCTTCCCAGTCGACCTTGATCTGAGCGAACAACTCGTCGGCAGCCGCCCGCTCGATCCGGCCCGAAGGCAATTTCGGAAGTGAAGACGCATCGACAGCGAGGCCCTCGTCGTGAATCTGCTGCGCGAGGCGTTGGTGTGTGAAGCCGGCACGAAGGGTGGCGATGACGAGCCACAGCCCCAGGAACGGCAGGATCAGCACGCCGATCCCGAGACCGATCGCGGCGCCGCCTCCGTCTTGGATGAGCTGGATTCCGCGCTGGCCGAGCAATACGAAGTACACCGCGAGCGCGATACAGATCGCAACGATCAGCGCGAGGGTGCGGGTGGTCTTGTTCATAGATCGAGGAAGGAATCGATACCGACCGTCAGGCCCGGACGTGACCCGATCTGGCGGACACCGAGCAGAACGCCCGGCGCGAACGAATTCCGGTCGATCGAGTCGTGGCGAATGGTCAGCGTCTCGCCCTGAGTTCCGAGAATCACTTCCTGATGCGCGACCAGTCCGGCCATCCGCACGGAGTGAACCCGGACTCCGTCGACGTCGGCTCCGCGCGCACCCTCGAGCTCGGTCGTGGTGGCGTCAGGGCTGCGTCCGACGCCTGCTTCCGCGCGAGCTTCGGCGATCATGGCGGCCGTTCGGTATGCGGTGCCCGAGGGAGCATCTGCCTTGTTGGGGTGGTGAAGTTCGATGACCTCGACGGAATCGAAGAAGCGCGCCGCGGCAGCCGAGAAACGCATCAACAACACAGCACCGATGGCGAAGTTCGGGGCGATCAGAACACCCGTTGCAGGCTGCTCGTCGAGCCAGGACTGCACAGTCGCAAGCCTGGACTCGTCGAAACCGGTGGTGCCGATCACGGCGTGAATTCCGTTGGCCACGAGGAATTCCAGATTTCCCATGACGACGTCGGGGTGCGTGAAATCGACGACTACCTGAGTGCGGGTGTCGACGAACGTCTCGATGCGATCACCGGTATCGACCTGAGCGACAAGTTCCAGATCGGGAGCAGCTTCCACTGCCTCGCAGATCGCTCGACCGACCTTGCCCTTGGCTCCCAGAACCCCGACCCTGATGGGTGCTGCACTCACGTCTTCCACGCTCCGTCCGATGCATTGTTTGAGGTGAAGCCTACGCAATCGTGCCGATGCGCTCACCATCAGTCGGGCGGGAGTTATGTCACCACTGGCACACTGGACGTAGTGAGCAACCGTCCGCAAGTCCGCGAAACCGGCAACCTTCGACCACTCGAGTTGGCAACGGGTGCCGTCATGGCCGGATTCACGGTCGCGTTGTCCGTCATTGCCACGGTCATCCCCATGGCCAGCGCCCTCAACCTCGTGGCCGCCGTTCCGATGGGAATTGTTGCCCAGCGCTTTCGAGTCCGCGCCGTGATGACGGCCGGTGTCTCGGCTACTGCGGTCGCTTTCGTCGCAGCGGGTTCGGGATCTGCGGCGGCGGTCGCGCTGAGCGCTCTCCTCGGCGGAATCATCGGTACGGTCAAGCGGCGCGGTCTCGGCTTCATCTCCGCGTTGCTGTCGTCGCTTGTCATCGGACCCGCGCTGGCGTTGTTCTCCATAGTCCTGTTGCTTGTTCTCGCGCCCCTGCGCACCTTGTTGTTGACCTCGCTGGAGAACACCGCGCTGGGCGTGGCCGCAATCTTGAAGCGTGCCCCGACGCTGGTCGGCGCAGCCGAATGGATCGAGAACAGCATCGGCTCGATCATCGACTACTGGTGGTTGTGGATCGGCCTGTCGATCAGCTCCGGAATCGTCCTCAGCACCGTCGTCTCCTATTTTGTCCTCGGTGCCGTCCTCGATCGATTGGCCGCACTCCCCTCGGCCGACCCGCTCCAGACAGCTCCCGACGACCGTCCGATCGACCCGCTACCGGTCACTTTCGATCACGTGGGCTTCACCTATCCGAGTGCATCGACGCCGGCGCTCGTCGACGTCAACTTCACGGTCCGACGAGGAGAGTTCGTCACCGTCGTCGGCCACAACGGCTCGGGCAAGTCCACACTCACCCGGTTGCTCGCCGGTCGCGCACCGACCGTCGGGACCCTGACGAGGCCCGGGTCCGCCGGTCTCGGTCGACACGGCGGAACCGCCGTCGTCCTCCAACGTCCCGAGAGCCAGATCCTCGGAACCCGCGTCGCCGATGACGTCGTCTGGGGGCTTCCGCCCGAGTCGCATCCCGACGTCGATGCACTGCTGGCCGAGGTGGGACTCGCGGGCATGGGCATGCGCGAGACCTCAGGGCTGTCCGGCGGCGAGATGCAACGTCTGGCGGTTGCTGCCGCTCTGGCTCGTCGCCCCGCTCTGCTGATCGCGGACGAAGCCACCGCGATGGTCGATCAGGCCGGCCGGGAGGAATTGGTCTCGCTCCTCGCCGAACTGCCCCGGCGCCATCCGATGGCCGTGGTGCTGGTCACCCATCACCACGCCGACACCCGCAACGCAGATCGGGTGATTCAACTACAACGCGGACGGCAGATCGATCACCAACCCGGTTGGATGACGTCGACGTTCGCGGGTCCGCCGTCTGCGCCGTGGCCGGCCGGCACTCGAACTGTCCTCCAACTCACCGATGTCACCCACACCTACAACGACCGGACTCCGTGGTCGCGGCGCGCACTCTCGGACGTGAATCTGACCATCGGAGACGGGGACGGGCTACTGGTCCTGGGCGGCAACGGTTCCGGTAAATCGACCCTGGCCTGGATCATGGCGGGCTTGATCGCACCGAGCCGGGGAACCGCGGTCTTCGACGGCAAACCCGTCTCGCGTCAGCTCGGCACTGTCGGTCTGACGTTCCAACACTCGAGGCTGCAGCTGCAACGCCGAACCGTCGCCGAAGACATCGAGGCCGCCGGCGGTCCGGAGATCGGATCGGTGCAAGTCTCCTGGGCGCTCGACGCCGTCGGACTCGACCGTCACATCGCCGGCCGCAGTATCGACGAGTTGAGCGGCGGACAGATGCGACGCGTCGTACTGGCCGGTCTCCTCGTCCGCCAACCCCGCGTACTCATCCTCGACGAACCATTGGCCGGTCTCGATCCACCCGGCCGACACGAAATCCTGAACGTACTCAGGTGGATTCGTCGGAACGGAACCGCAGTAGTCGTCATCTCCCACGATGTCGACGGCATGGATGCCGTCTGCAGCAGAACAATTCGACTGTCGCAGGGTCGCATCCTCGACCCTGCCGCCAGCAGCGCCTTGGAAGGATCGACGACGTGACAACACTTCTGCGCGAAGTCCCGACTTCATCGCCGATCCACCGATTGTGGGCCGGAACGAAGATCGTTGCCGTCGTTCTCGTCAGCATCGTGGTCGTGGCCGCGCCGTCCTGGCCGGCGATCGGCGTCGTACTGGGATTGTTGTTGCTGACCGCGGTGATCGGACGCATCCCCCCGACTGCAGTTCCCCGGCCTCCGTGGTGGTTGTGGGCGCTGATCCTGCTCGGCGCGTTGATCAACCTTCCGATCGGCATCGACGCGGTGTTCATCTACCTGCAAGCTGTGACGTTCGGTCTTGTATTGCTCTGCGTCTCACTGATGTTGGCGTGGACCACGTCGATGAGTGACGTGGCGCCGGCACTGGCAACGCTCGGTAGACCGCTGCGAATATTCAAGATCCCGGTCGACGAGTGGGCCATCGCGACCGCCCTCTGCATTCGTTCACTTCCGCTGTTGATCGACGAGATGCTCACCCTGGTAGCGGCGCGACGACTGCGCCCGAAAGCTGTGGTGAACAGCGCGGCCGACAATTCGATAGTCGACCTGATCACCACAACCATGTCCGTGGCAATTCGGCGGTCTGCCGAAATGGGCGAAGCAATCTCCGCTCGCGGGGGCACTGGACTGATTGCGGCGTACCCCAAGCGCCCTCAGCTCGCCGACCTGTTCGCGCTGACCGTCGTCATCGCCGCGTGCGTCAGTGCCGTTGCTTTGACGATAGTTCTGCGCTGATCGGGTCATCGCTGACAGAATTTGCCTGGGCGATGATCGCAGAACCCATCCAGCGCCGTAGGTATCGCCGCAGTTCCTCATCGCTCCGCGGTGGGTCGCCAGGCGCGAGGAAAAACGACTGCATCGTCCGCAGGACGTATTCGACCAGTTCCTGAAGTGACGCGTCGTCGTAGCCGTAATGCACCCAGTCCACGTCGAAGCGGTTGATCATCGCCATTCCGAAGGCTTGCGCCTCCTGAGAGGTCAGACCCTCCGGGTGCAGACTCGTATTCGTGCTTGTGAGAAGGATGCCGAGATGCGGTGTTCGGTGGACCTGAGTCAGTGTGTAGAGAACACCCTCGGTCATCGCCTCGACGGGATCTTCGATGCCGCTCACGTGTGTGGTGAGTCGATCGAGGTAGCCGTCGACCGACGCGATCGCCGCTGCCCGCATCAGAGCGTCGGCGCTGGGGAAGTATCGATACACGGTCTGCCGGATCACGCCCAGTGACTCCGCGACGTCGCCGATGCTGATTTCCGAACTCGTCCGACCGATCAGCTCGACCGCGGCCTCGACAATTCGACGAGACGCATCTTCGTCGTTGACCGGTGGATTGCCGCCCCACCCACGCCTTCGTGCCACTGCCCACTTCCTCGCTCGAACGAGGCTCGAACCATGTCTTTGCGCTCGAAGTCCAAGAGCCACAGGCTAACACAGGCAGGTTTTGCATCTGCGTTCCTCGAATTCACGTTCGTCATCGAAAAGTGAACATACAACTGCACACCAATATGTATGATTACCGCCACACGTGGCTTCGAGTGCCAGAGCGGCCACCTGACCAGCCCCTCCGAAAGACGAGGTTCGACAAGTGACCAACCTTCAGCCCCGAAAGATGGATTTCGGATTCGAGGATCATGACGTTCCCTTCCTGTGGAACCCGGAGAATCCGGCCTGGTCGAGCATGTCCAACGCGGTCTCGTTCCTGGCCATCGGTTTCGAGAAAATGATCGTGAAGATGATCATGCAAACCAAGTCGCGGATCAGCGATCCGGAGGTCGCCGAGGAAGCCGTGGCATTCATGCGTCAAGAAGGCCACCACTCGACCGCCCACCGCCAACATGTGAAAGCTCTGATCAGGCGATACCCCGGACTGCAGAACACACTCGACGCCGTGATCGGTGAATTCGATCTGCTCACCGAGGCGACCTCGTTGAACTACCGGCTCGCGTACACCGCAGATCTGGAGGCGACCTTCACACCGGTGTTCAAACTGATGCTCGACAACGAGGCGACCTTGTTCCGTCCGGGAGACGACCGCGTCGCGTCACTGTTCATCTGGCACTTCGTCGAGGAGGTCGAGCATCGCAGCTCGGCACTGATCATCTTCAATTCCGTTGTCGGAAGCGAGCTTTACCGGATGCGAATGGCGCCGTCGATCTTCGCGCACGTCATGAAGGTGATTCGCATCGCCTGTGCAGGGTTCAACCAGCACGTTCCACTCTCCGAACGGCAAGTCGACTCACTGTCGATGTTCGCCATGCACCGCACCAAGCAGAAGATTCTGACGTCGTTTGCGCCCTACCTGACCAAGGGCACCATGCCCCGCGCCTTCGATCACCTACAACTCGGCGAACAACTCGTCGCGCTCGGCGGTGTCTTCCGCAGCCAGATGCCCAATCACAACCCGGACCACGAGAAGCTCCCCGCACTGGCCGACCAGTGGTTCAAGCGTTACGACGACGGCTACGACTGCACACGCTGGTACACCGCTGAATCTCAGGCACAAGAGTCGATCACGTCAGGGGCCAACTGATGGCAGAGCACTGCTCCCCCACGTTTGCCCAACTGGCAACAGAACTCGGTTTCTCCTGTCAGGAAGCAGGTGGACTCGTCGAGTTCCGTAACCCGGCGGCCCTCGAGAACTGGACCCTGCCCGTACTCGAATGGACGATCATCGTCGGCTCGGTACTCGCACTGGTCTTGGCGATCGTGCGACTGCGCCGCAACGGCGACCCCACCAACCTGGTCCTTTGGTTCGGCGCCACCGCCTACCTGTTCATCATCGAGCCTCCGCTGTACTTCCCGGCAGCCTTCGGCATCGAAGAACAAGTGGACACGATGTTCGCGCACAACGTGTTCACCGTCGACTTCATGTGGGGTCGACTGCCGCTGTACATCATTGCCATCTACCCGCTCATGGCGACGTTGGCCTTCGAAATAGTCAGAATGCTCGGCGTTTTCCGCAAATACGGTCCACTGCTGGGCGCAGTCTGCGTCGGCTTCGTCCACCATGCATTCTACGAAATCTTCGATCACCTCGGACCCCAGTTGCGGTGGTGGGAGTGGTCGACGTCGAACCCGATCAACCAACCCATGTTCGACGCGGTTCCACTCCCCAGCGTGGTCGTCTTCGCCGCGTTGTGGCCGATGTCGTTGGCATTCTGCGTCCAGTACTTCGTCGGACGGCATGTCGATGCCGGCAAGCACTTCTCCGGGCTTCAGTTGGTTTGGCGCACCATCGTGATCGGCCTGCTGGCCTCGCTGGGTACGTTCATTCTCCCGCTCCCGGCGACGGTCTTCGGGATGGGCAGTGACACCGTTCGTGGGTTCCTCTATGCGGCGGAACTCGCCGTCCTCACAGTGGTCGCGATCGTGGTTCTCGTCCGCCAGTGGAGAAACCTGCGCTCGGCAGAATCGAACGCTCCTGCACACACCAACAGGTTCGTCCAGATTTACAGCGTCGTGTACCTGGTTGTCATGGCCGTACTGTGGGCGAGTGCGCTTCCGGACTTCTTCGACGCAGTCGACGGTTCCACCAGCGCTGGAGATCCAGTCGGGAACCTCTGGTACACGCTGGCGTGCTTCGTCATCGCAATCCTGTGTGTGAGCGCAACTTTCACCATTCCGAAGAGGAACTCCGTCGTCGACGACGACGCTGAACTTCTCGGGGCAAACTCAACGACTCCGGCCAGCTAGGTCGACCGGGGCGAGACCTCTGGGGTCTCGCCCCGGTTTGTCGGTGTCTCGAGACAACGGCGTCACGGGACGCGGTGAGTCCACGCTTCGGTGCTGAACTTCGTGTCCACCAGCTTGCGCGCCTGCTCCAACTCCGAGTCCGTGTAGTCGCTGTCACGGGTGTCGTACTGGCCGCGGAAGTGCTGCGCAAACGACTCCAGGATCGCTGCACGCGTCATTCCGGTTTGAGAACGCAGCGGATCGACCCGCTTGGCTGCGCTCTTGGTTCCCTTGTCCGACATCTTCTCTCGCCCGATTCGCAGCACCTGCGTCATCTTCTCCGCATCGATGTCGTAGGCCATGGTCACGTGATGGAGCACGGTGCCGGACGCGAATCGCTTCTGAGCGGCGCCGGCTATCTTGCCCTTGTCCGAGGCGATGTCGTTGAGCGGCACGTACCGAGCGTTGATACCCACCTCGGCCAGCGCTCCCATCACCCACTGATCGAGAAACGCGTAGGACTGCTCGAAACTCAAACCTTCGACCAACGACGCCGGTACTGCCAACGAGTACGTGATGCAGTTGCCAGGTTCCATGAACATCGCGCCGCCACCGGAGATTCTGCGCACCACGCCGATGCCGTGCCGCGCGGCAGCCTCGGAGTCGACCTCGTTACGCACGGACTGGAACGATCCGATCACGACCAAGGGCGAGTCCCAGTCCCAGAATCGCAGTGTCGGCGGACGCTCACCCGATGCCACCTCACGCGCGATCACCTCGTCCAGCGCGACGTGCATCGCTGGGTCCAGAACCACCGGTGGGATGAGGTCGAACGTGTGATCCGCCCAACTCGTGGCGTGACCGAGTGCGCGCCGGATCGCAATACCGACCGACTGCGGCGTGAAGCCGATCATCGAGACGGACTCGTCGAGCGCACTGGAGATGGCTTGTGCCAACTGTTCTGCATCCGAGTCGGCTGGCATTCCCCGCAACGCTGCGTTGATGTCGTCGAGCGCGCTGTCGGGCTCGAGGAAGAAGTCCCCCGAGACTGCGACTTCGGCCAGCCGACCGTCCGCCACGTCGACGTCGACCGCGACCAGTTTTCCACCAGGAACCTTGTACTCTCCACGCATTCGTCCAGCCTATCCCTGTGCGATTCTCTGCGGTGAGCGCCGTCGAAGATCACACCGCGCGCGCAGTGCGCATCGGTTCGGCCGGAAGGGTGATCAGGCTCTCACACCTGTAAACCGCTGTGCGGCTCCATGATCGCGCGGCGAGGACAGCACGTGTCGGCCCCCGCCTTGACACCTGCTTCTTCCGACAGGCGAGATGATCGCTGGGGTGGGAGGATTACCGCAACGAGCCAACTCTCTGGCGAGTGACAACGGAGGTAGACATGAAGGTCCCGGCGTTCCACTCGACGGTTCCTTCGGATCTCGACGTCTATCACGACAACGAAAGCTGCATTTTGGCCGCGCGCATCGCAGTACCCCATCGTGCCCCCGGGGTCGACGGCCGACCGTGGTGCACTGCCTGCGCGTCTTTGGACTGACGAGCGACCACCAGCTCACTCACACCCATGTCGCCGATTCGGGGACAACTCCATGGGCCAGAGCGTTCGCATCGATGACAGCGCGGAGCCACGCGGTCAGACCGGTCTCGACCGTCTCGTAGAACAGCGCGTCGTAGAACTCGGAGAATCCCGGATCGGCCACGTACATCCGTCCCAGACACACCTGCATCGAGTGTGTGCAGTCGAAGTAGACCCCGATCGACGCTCGGTGGCGTTCTGCCAGCGAATTCGCCTCGGCGCTTCCCGGTTCGACACCCGCACGGCACGCCAACGCCAGATCTTCGTTGAGCGCCTCGACGCAGTCGGCGATCTTCTGCCAATCCTCAGCGGTCCTACCTGCCGACCGTTCCGCGTGCTGCGCCCACTGCGCACTGTCACCCCAACGCTCGTGCGCCTCCGGTCCCCATGACGGCTGCCAGTGTCGGCCGAAGATCGACACCTGCTCGTCTGCCGGCAACAGCACACCGGACTTCCTGGCATCGATGATGCGATCCAAGGACTCGCCCTGTTGCTCCAAGTCGGCAATCCGTTGTCGCAACTCGGCGCGCTGCCCGCGCAGTGTTTCGTCCACGTGGGCTGCCGGCGATTCGAGCAGTATCCCGATCTCGTCGAGCGACAAGCCCACGTCGCGGTAGACAAGTACGCGACCAATTCGGCCGAGGTCGGCGTCGGTGTACAGCCGGTAGCCTCCGTCACTGCGCCCGGATGGGCACACCAAACCGATTGCGTCCCAATGATGAAGGGTACGTACAGTTATGCCCAGCCGAGATGCGGCAGCACCGACGGTAAGAGCATTGTCTGCCTCGTCTCCGAAGAGTTGATCCGTCACGGCATCCAGTTTGACAGACGCGGTGCGCGAGACCACCGCGTCAGACTTCTGTTCAGTCGTCGGGTCCGTCAATTCCCATACCTCGCAGATGCTCGGCCTCGGCACTGTTCGGGTCGTACGGACGAGCGGCCGTCATGATCACACGCGCGTTCTCCGGTGTCACGATCTCCAACTCCAGTGAATTCCACGGCTTCAGGTCTGGACCGCTGGTGCATCCGGGCCGCAATTCCTCACACGCCTTTGCTATCTGGTCGATCTGACTCAGCACACACGCAAAGCTCACGCTGATGGACGGTGGCGAATCTGCTCGCTCGCCGGGCACGAGCAGAACGTCTTGAAATGCCCAGCGCCGCAGATGCGTCAGTCGATCAGGCACCGAAAAGAAGTCGAAGAAACCGAGCCCGCGGATCCAGAAGTCTGCCGATTCGGCCAGATCCGAAGTCGGAACAGACACGAACATCGGCATACCGTAGAGACCTCGGAACTGTTCCGGAGGCACGGCATCGGTCGTAGGGACAGGGACGGGGCTGATGTCGAATGCAGGGTAGGTGTCGGTCATGAAGTCATCGTGAGCCCTCACGCTACGTCAGGGTCAAATCGTGTGAACTCCGATCAGAAAACACAGTGACCGGAAAACACAGTGATCAGAAATCGAGAAGCACCGAGCCCGCAATCCTCATAGGTTTGTCGAAACGACGCTCACGCCGACAAACTGGAGGTAGCCGACCATGGCACAGACGGATCCAACACCGAGAGATCCCATCGGGAATCACAGCGAACCGAAGTCCGGCGGTCCCGGCGCACTGTCACGGTGGATGCAGCGGAACGCGAACGCCCGCACGAATCGCAAGATTCGGCGCGGGAAAGGCACGTTCATGGGAATGGACGTCCTCATCCTGCACACGGTAGGCCGACGCAGCGGGCAACCCCGAGAGACTCCGCTGATGCACCTGTCCGACGGCAGGGGCGGTCTGTTGATCGTGGCTTCGGGCGGCGGCGGTCGAAACCCGGACTGGCACTCGAATGTGGTGGCGCATCCCGATCGAGTGTCTATCGAGATGCCCGGCCGAAATCCCGTACCAGTCACAGCTCACGAACTCGAAGGCGACGATCGCGAGCAAGCGTGGCACCAAGTGGCCACCGCCCAGCCCCGAATCGCCAAGTACCAGAGCAAGTCCGATCGCAAGTACCCGCTGATTCGGCTCACCGTGATGTGAGTGGTGGTGTGAGCCGAATCAGATTGCGCGATTACACCTCGCCGGCGAATACATCGCCGTCTGCGAATACACGTTGGGCAAAGCGTTCGCCGATGAGACGATGCGTTGCAGCGTCCGGATGGAGCTGATCGGGAAGCGGCAACTCTTCGTTCTCCGCGGCACCGTAGAGATCACACCCGTCGACGTAATGCAGATTGGGATCATCGACTGACCGCTGGGTTACGATGCGCGCCAACTCTTCCCGAATCGAGCGCAGCGTCAGCTTCCCGGATGCCCGCTCGGCGGGATCTCCGGTGGCAACGAATCGCATTTCGCCTCTGGCAAGAGCGTCGAAGTCGAAGGCACCAGGCCCCGGTGTGTCCTCGTGGATCGGGCAATAGACGGGCGAAACGACCAACAGCGGCGCCACTGGATGACCGTCGCGAACCGTGTCGAGGAAGCCGTGCATTGCAGATGTGAAGGCCCGTAGGCGCATCACGTCGGAGTTGACCAGATTGATGCCCATCTTGATGCTGATCAGGTCAGCAGAAGTGTCGCGCATCGCGCGGGCGGTGTACTGGTCCAGCAGAGCACTGCCACTGAACCCGAGGTTGATCAGATCCACGCCGCCGACGGAGGCTGCAAGAGCAGGCCAAGTGCCGGAGGGACTTTCAGCGCCGGATCCTTGACTGATCGAGCTTCCGTGATGGAGCCACACGCGGCGCTTCGTATCAACCGCGAGTTCGAGTGGCGCGTCGGTTCGCAATGCGACAAGTTCGGTGGTCTCGTTGTGTGGCAACCAGATCTCGACGGTCTTGGATCGCGCGGGCAGCTCCGCGAAACGGATGATACTGACAGGTCCGGACTGCCTCTGAGCGGTACCGGTAGCCATGTCGATCGTCACCGTATTGCCGCCCGTAGCGCTTGCTTGCCCGGCCAGTTCGCCGTCGACGAGCAGGTCGTACACCCCTTGCGGCCTCGGCGGAGCGCCGGTGTAGATCATTTTCGTGGGCAGAGTATCGAGTTCGATGCTCGTGGCGCTGGTTCGGAATACTAGCCGCACTCCGGACGGTTGTGATTGCGCCATTGCCATCTGCCCGTCAGCGAATTGCGTGCGAGCCGTGGCAGGTAGGCGGTGCGTCAGCACACCGCGTTCGGTCCGTTCGATTTCGAGGGCTCCGCGCACGATGTCCTCGGAAATTTCGGTAGTAATCCAGCTGCTCTGGCTGTGCATTTCATTCACCTGAAAATCGTTTACGGAAGTTTGCTACTGCTGATAGTAATTTGCCTATACTCTTTAGGCAAGTGGTTTACCCTCCCAACGAACAGGACCGATTGACATGCCTCGCGCAGGACTCACAGCCGACCGCCTCGCGATGGCGGGCGCGGAATTGGCCGACGAGGTCGGCTTCGAGCACGTGACCGTATCGGCAGTCGCCAGGCAGTTCGACGTCAAGGTCGCAAGCCTGTACTCCCACGTGAAAAGTTCGAACGACCTCAAAACCAGAATCGCGTTGCTCGCTTTGGAGGAGATGGCCGACCAGGCTGCCGACGCCGTGGCCGGTCGGTCCGGCCGCGACGCTTTGACCGCCTTCGCGAACGTCTATCGCGACTACGCGAAGGCACACCCCGGCCGGTACGCCGCGTCACAGATGCGCCTCACCCCGGAGGACGCAGCAGCGAGCGCGGGCTTCAGACACTCGCAGATGATGCGATCGATTCTGCGCGGATACAACCTCAACGACCTCGACCAGACTCACGCAGTTCGGTTGCTAGGCAGCGTTTTCCATGGATATGCCAGCCTGGAGTTAGGTGGATCGTTCAGCCACAGTGCACCGGACAGCGCCGAAAGCTGGTCCAGGATCCTCGAGGCTCTCGATTCGATGCTGACCAATTGGCCAGCGTCGAGTGCATGATCGGGCGTGCTTCTTGTGAGCAAAGTTCCTGCGCCACTTGGTGTTGGCATGCGGCCTGATGATGGAGACCGCAACCTCGAGCCCACCGCAGGAGCAGCGCCACACAATTGCGCGTTCCCGTAATCATTGGTCGCACTGGAACAGCAGAGGGTCCGAGTGGGCAATAAGTCGAGGTGTGGGGCTGCGCTTAGAGGAGAAGCTTGGCACGCAGAGAGTCGATAGTGCCCTGGTCGACGCCGAGGCCCTCCCGTACGTAAGTATCCATACCACCGTAGAGTCGGTCCACCTGGGCGTACGCCGCATCGAGCCACGACAGGTCCACCGCGTCGTCCCGGCCCAGGTACGTGTTCGACGCCATGAAGTCGGCACTGATGACCTCACGCGGGACACCGAGGATGGTCAGCAGGATCGCGGTACCCCAACCGGTGCGGTCCTTCCCTGCGCTGCAGTGGTAGACGGTTGCGCCGTCGGAGTTGTTCGCGATCGCCGTCAGCAGATCATGGAAGGCGACATCGGAGCCACGGTAGTTGACCATGAACGGGTAGCCGATGCTCTGGCCGATGTTCGAGGTTCCGTTGACCGCGCCGTCGATCAACGCGCGACCGAGGGTCAGGGGAACGAACTCGTGGAACGCGATGCCATGGTCGATGCTGACGACGTCGGCGACCTGGTAGGTGACCCCGGCGGGGATCCGATCGGGATCCTCCGCTCGTTCGGAGGTGTTACGCAGATCGACGTCGAGGGTCAGGTTCGCGGCGGTGAGTTTGGCCAGATCAGTCTCATTGAGCGAGCTGAGCTTGTTGGAACGGAACACCAGGCCTGTCCGGACGGTCCTGCCGTCGGTAGTCCGATAGCCGCCGATGTCGCGGAAGTTCCGCGCCTCGTCGAGCCTGATCTCGGCCGCGGACGGCGGTGGGATCTCCGGCAGCGGCGGTTGCTCCCCGGACGATCCGAACTGGCTCGAACCCGATTGCGGGTCGCCGCTCGAGGCGGAGGCGAGTGCGGGGCCAGTCAAGGCCGCCACCACGGTAAACAGCGCAGTGAGGGCGATTCCGAAAGAATGCGCCCCTCGGCGGCGCGTGTAAGCAGTCGTCATCGTCGTCCTCTTCACTCGCTGTGCTGGACGACCCCGCGCCCCCGCAAACTCACGTGCGAGATTACAAGGGTGGCGCGCTCCTCGTCCCGACTTTGCCCCAGAAACCGGACATTTGTTCAGGTGTCCGAATTGCCCGCTCCTGCCACTCCTACACCCTCGGCACACTGAACCGCGCCCGTGCTTGTCACGCCGGCTCGGCGTCGAGACGATTCCGAAGCCAAGCACCCATATCGAGCGCAGCGCGCCGGGCAACAGGCGTTGGATGGTTTGTAAATCCATGCGGGACAACAGGATAGAGACGCAAGTCGACGTCGTTACCGGCCGCCGACAGCCGCGCCACCATGGAGAGGTTCTCAGCCAGAACCACGTCTTCTGACCCGACCACCACGAGGGTAGGCGGCAGGCCGCTGAGGTCGCCGAATGTCGGAGAAATATCCGGGAGAGTGCGATCATCGACATGCCCGACATAGGCTTCGATGAAGTATTCGTCGCTGATGGTGCGGCCCGCGGGAGTCTGCGCACTGACGTCGTACGTGCCCGCTTCCAGCACGGCACCCGAAAACGACTTGGCCAGACCTCGATCACGAAGGCGCAGCAATGTCGTCGTCACCAAGGTTGCTCCCGCCGACATGCCACCGATGGCGAGCCTGGTCGTCCCGAACCGTTCGGCAGCGACATCAAGTAGCCACAAAGCGACTGCCTCACAATCGTCCGGCGCTGCCGGCCAAGGGAATTCCGGCGCAAGCCGGTAATCGACGGTAACCACTGCCACCCCGACCGCGTCGGCAAGTCTCGTACTTCGGGCGTCAGCGCTGGCCGCTGAACTCATGTAGAAACCACCACCCGGAAGATACAGATAGACCCCGTTGACAACGCCGTCTTTCGGCGTGACTACGCGCACTGAAACGGATCGACCCTCGATGTCGAGTGTGTGTTCAACAGCCCGGGTCGCCGTGGGCTCAACCACCCTGGATGCTCGCGCCACAAGCAGTTCCTGCAGCGAACTCGGACCGACACCGGCAAGCCGCGGCGCATAGAACGCTCGGGTGATCGCCACATCGTCGCCGGGTAGTTGTTCGACCAGATCAGTCAGTGCAAGCTTCACAAATGCTCCCTCGGGTCGCGACTTGTCGACAATTCTCGCACCCCGTACAGCAGCCTCGAGCCGGGGCATTCCAGGCAGTGAAGACGTGACGGGTATGTGCGAATCGCGCCGCAATAAGGCGTTCTCACGCTACCCTCATCTCTGAATTGGACGTTTGTCTAGAAAGGTCGACGGATGCGTGCGCTGTTGCTTGCCACCCTTGCAATCCTGGCTATCCAGATTGCAGCCCCGGCGGCAAACGCTTCACCTCCGGATCCGGGCTGGACTCTCCCCCAACTGACCGTCGCAGATCGAACGATCAAGGACGTCGACGGACGAACGGTGTTGCTCCGCGGCGTGAACGCCAACGGTCTCAATGACTACGCAACCAACGGCACCGGTCTACCCACCGTTACGCCGCTGGGAATAACGGACTTCGCGCAGATGGCCGCGCTGGGCTTCAACGTTGTCCGACTCAACGTCGCGTGGTCCCTCCTCGAACCGACCCGCGGTGCATTCGACGCTGCGTATGTCGACCGGATTCGAGGCGCAGTCCAGAACGCGAAAGACCACGGCATCTACACCGTTCTCGACATGCATCAGGACGCATGGGGCCCGTACGTCGGCACCCCGAGCGACCAGTCGTGCCCGTCTTTCATGGAGCCGGGAGTCGGCTGGGACGGCGCACCGGAGTGGGCAACCCTGACCGGCGGATGGACGACCTGCAATATCGCTGGACTCCGGGAAGCCGCACCGGCGATCGCCCATGCCTTCCAGGCGTTTTACGACGACGAGCAAGGAATCCAGAGTCGCCTCGTGGCTACGTGGGCGCGGTTGGCCGCCGAGTTCAAAGACGAACCGGCGGTGGCCGGATACGACCTGTTGAACGAACCGAATCCCGGCCTGCGCGATCCATTCACCGCCGCTGATCAGATCGGGCAGTTCTACAAGCGGGCCACCGACGCCATCAGACAGGCCGAATCAGGCGGATTTCCGCACCTCGTGTTCTTCGAGCCCAGCGCGATCTGGTCGGCATTCGGCTTCGACGCGCTGCCCCCACGCCAGTACCTGACCGATCCTCTGGTGGTCTTCTCGCCACATCTCTACAGCGAATCGATAACAGTCAGTAGCGAATTCCCCGGAATCGAAGACGGGTTCAAGATCGCCGACCGCGCTGCCGCCTGGTACGACGCCCCGTTGTGGACGGGTGAATGGGGTTGGTTCGGGGATGCCGGCGAGCAGGGAGCAGACGTCGACCGCTTCGTCGACGCCACCGACAACTACCGGATGGGCGGCGCGTGGTGGTCGTGGACACAAGCGTGCGGTGACCCCCACCCGGTTCGAGACGGCAATACCCACCAGCCGCAAGGAAATTTGAATCGCATCGACTGCCCTTCCGGCGAATCACTCGGGCTCGTAGAGGGATTTGCCGGGCCTCTCTCGCGTGCTTATCCGCGAGCAGCGCCCGGCACACTGACGGAGTTGTCGCGCAACGGGTTTACCGGGACGGGTACCGGACAGGTCGAAGCCTGGTACCCCGGCACCGACCGGCCACAGCTCGAGACCACGAATCTCTCCGACGTCCGACTGTCCCCGATAGAAGGCGGCTGGCAACTGATCAGCCACGCCGATGGCGACTACGCGGTGAACTTGGCCTGATAGGACACCCACCTCGGCGGTCCGCGTTCACACCACGTGAAAGAGGGCTTATCAGAAGATTCCGCCGATTCCTTTGCCGATCAGAACAACTCCGACGACCAAGATCAACACGCTCATCACCGTGGTGTTGTTGTCTTGGAGCCAGACCTTGAGCTTGGCCAACGGCTCGCGCAGACGATCAGCAGACACCAGGTATCCGATGACCGGGATCGCGACCGTTGAACTGGCGATGATCGTGAAGACAAGGACAGAGGCGATCACTCCACTGGTCGCCAGCGACGCCGAGCCGATCGACACTCCCGCCGCGATGCACATCAGCAGATTCTTCGGGTTGATCGCGGCGAGCGCGAATCCTAGGCCCAACCCCTTGACCGCGGTCATCTCGTCGATGGCTTGCATCCACTTCGGTGTTTCGTGTTCGCCGCTGCGCCCTCGCCACTGCTTGACCCCGAAGGCCAACAGGAGGACACCGAGAGCGAGTTTGATCCACGATACCGTGGCAGACGGTCCATTGTCCGAGGTGCTGAGGGCACTGGACAGGGTGACGAAAAGAACTGTGGCAATGAAGATTCCGAGCAGACAACCCAACGCGAACCCGATGCTGGTGCTACCCGCGCGCTTGGAGAGCAACATCAAGATCGTGGCGATGACGGCTACCGGAGACACGGCGACACCGACAGCTATGGGGAGGAGATCTCCGATAACGGAACCCATGTCAAAACTCGTTTCTCATCGGGACGCAGTCGATACCGCTGCGCGCCAATGCTGACACTCTGTGCGCCTACATCGTTCGTGCCTCATTCGAAAGGGATGAGCGCCCGAACGCCGGACCTCCGTCTCGCCCCGTCAATTCGTCTGTGCTTGTTGGAATGCAGCGGCAACACCACCGACGTCTCCCCCGACTTGGAACACGCCCCTAGGCAGGTCGGGAAACACTGCATCGCTGACGGCGACGACAAACAGAAGTCGGCGATCGTCGGGGGTGATCATGTAACCCGACAACGCTTGAAGAGTGACTATCAACCTGCCGGTGTCAGATTCGACGTCGGCGGATGTTCCCGTCTTACCGATGACCTTCCCCTTTGCCGGACTGTCGGTTCCCACGCCCGACAACGAGCCTCGCTCACCGAGTACGGGTTGACCTGCCCAGAACGTATCGGCCCATGGCTGCTGGTCCACCCAGTCGAGCCACTGGAGGACGGCTGCGGGCGTCGATTGTGACGGGTCTCCGCCCTGACCGTCCATGACCACCAGGTCGGATGCTGCAATACCTGCCTTCTCGGCGAGTGCCCGCACGCTGGGCAGACCGTCGCTGCACGACGACGATCCTGTCGCTACTGCCAACAGACACAAGAAAGTGTTCGCGCCCGTGTTGTAGCTTGTCGCGAGAATCATCCCTCCCGACTCCGAAATTGGTGCCGATTGCAGGCTCGCAACTTGTCGACTTCCTGAATATGTCCGATCGACAGGCAGGGCAGCCGTGCTGTTCGTACGAGATACCGATGCAACCTCGATGCCATTGCGTCGCAGCGCTTCTACGAACAGCTGACGCGCCCACGTCGGCGCGTCGGTAATGCGATAGACAGTCAGTGATGTCTTTCCAGCCGGTACCGACCCGGTTACGTTGATCTGGGTGGGATCGGACGGATCGGCCGCAACCTTCAGAGTCGAGTCGCTACCTTCCTCACCCGTGGTGACCTGAGCATCGACGCGGAACAGGCCGTTGCCGGGAAGCATGTCGATGGCGGCGGGCTCACCTACCGCACCCGGACTCGCCTGGATATCGACGAGGTTGTCGTTGACGAAAATCGACGGGACCAGGCCTTCGACTGTCGAGTATGTGTCCCACAGACGAGGGTCCACCAGAACGTCGCCGTTTACCCGAGTGATGCCGGCGTCGGCTACTTGTCGTGCGAGATCGTTCAGGCCTGCCAGCGGATCACCGGGCGCGAGAACGGCTCCTGGCAGGGCATCGGCGTAGACGTGGTCGATGCCGTCGGTGGCGAAATCGAATCGGCCTTGTGCGGCGTTGCGCCCACCGAGCGCGAGGTCACCGGAGCCGACCAGCACCAGATCACCGGTAAGGGTGCCCTCGACGGGGAGAGAAGTGGCATAAACGGGGGTGGTGACAGTGTGGTCTACACCAAGGGTGTCGTAGGCGGTGCCGACGGTGAAATGTTTGGTCTGGGAAGCCAAAAACATAGAGCTATCAGCATTGTTGCTGTAAATCACCTCGTCGGTGGCGGGGTCGACCAAGAGATAGGACCACCGAGCCATGGCGTACGGATCGGTGGCCATGATGCGGGCTGCCTCCTCGGGAACCTGTTGCGCCGGAGCCGATGCGGAATCGGAATTCGACGGCTTCGCCGAACATGCGGTGAGGACTACTCCGACGCTGATCAACGCAGCGACGGCGCGAACTGATGTGGTGTGCGGCATGGACGCTCCTGAGGATGCATGACTGATTTGTCGTAATTTACTGCAAAGTGCAGCATGCAGAGTGCAGTATCGCTTAAAGTCCCTCTATGAACCCTTTTGGGAAGTCGACGTCCTTTCACAACGTCAAGACCCGCAAAGTGGCTGTGGCCTGCATCGCTACGGCATTGCTGCTCTCAGCCTGTTCGTCCGCAACCGATTCCGAGTCCCCCTCATCGTCCCCGCCGACCTCCGCCGGGTCTGCGGACGGCGCCGTCTTGTCTTTCGACAGCGCCGCAATGGATTCCGTCGTCTCCGAGAAGGCAGAAGAGTTCCGTGAGATCGCAATGGTGGTCATGGTCACGACGCCGACGCAGAAGTACGTCAACACATGGGGTTCGGTCAGGGAAGGCGTGAACGAGCCTCCCACTCTGGACACCAAGGTTCGCGTGGGCTCGAACACCAAGACCTGGACCGGTACGGCCATCCTGCAGTTGGTCGACGAAGGCAAGGTTGCGGTAACCGATCCGGTCAGCAAGTTCCGCCCAGATGTCCCCAACGGCGACAACATCACCATCGGCGACCTGCTCGACATGCGTAGCGGCCTGTACAACTACACCGAAACCCTCGAACTCAACCGGGCGCTCGACGAGCAGCCGGAGCGGGTGTGGACACCCGAGGAACTGCTGGCAATGGGGCTGAGCCAGCCGCCGTATTTCGCGCCCGACACCGGTTATCACTACTCCAACACCAATACCGTTCTCCTCGGCTTGATCGCCGAGCAGTTGGACGGCAAGCCGATTCAGCAGATCTTCGCGGACCGATTCTTCGGGCCACTCGCACTGGCAGGGACGTCGTTTCCTGCGAACACCGACACCAGCATCCCGACTCCGTTTGCAGACGGCTACACCTACAGTGGCAACGTCGAAACGCTCGGCGAAGGCAAAGAGGCTCTCCCACAATCTCGCCTCGACGCGATCGCCGCAGGCACCGAAAAACCGACCAACACCACTAGGCACAATCCCTCGTGGACATGGTCTGCAGGTCAGGGAATTTCGACTGCAAACGACATGGCGACATGGGTCAAAGCTCTGGGAACCGGTTCGCTCCTGAGTCCCGCCACACAAGAGTTGCGTTTGAACAGTGTGCAACCCACAGATGGCGAAGGATCCGCAGGATACGGATACGGTATCGCTCAAATGGGTCCGATGTACGGCCACATCGGCGAACTGCCCGGCTACAACTCGTTCATGGGGTACGACCCGGTCAACGACGTGACCTTGGTGGTGTGGGGAAATCTGGCACCCACGGCCGATGGTTTCGCCCCGGCCTCTGCCGTCGCTGCAGCGCTCGTCCCCTTCATCTACGGCAAGCCCGCTCAGGACACATCCGACGACATCGCCGACACCGAGGATGCAAACGGTGAAGGGAAGTAGCACTTGTAGGCTCGGATGTAACCGCGGAACGAAGGGAGCCATGTGGCTCAGCGTGATCTCACACCTACCTCGTACATGATCCTGGGACTGCTGACGGTCAAGGACTGGTCGGCATACGAGATCGCCGAACAGGTCGGACGCGGGGTCGCCGAGTTGTGGCCCAGCGCCGACCGACAGCGATACAACGCCCCCAAGATCCTGCTTGAACGCGGTCTGGTCACGGCGAGCACGGTAACGAAAGGCACTCAGCGCTCGCGCACGGTCTACTCCATCACCGACGAAGGTCGCACAGCGCTGAGTGACTGGCTCGCCACCCAGGCCACACCCCCCGCCTTGCAGTTCGAAGGCATGATCCGCGTGATCTTCGCCAACCAAGGCACGATTGCCGACCTGCGGACCAACCTGACCACCATGCGCGAACAGGCAACTCGGTCCAGAAGTCTGTTCGTCTCACACGCACAACGGATTTCGGCCCCCGAAGCCGGCACACTCCCCCAGCAGAATCATCTGATGGCACTGGCCAACCGGTTCATGATCGGCCACTTCAACCACATCGCAGAATGGGCCGACTGGGCGCTGGAAGAAACTGCTGACTGGCCCGACACAGTGCAACCGGCAACAACCCACCGAAAGCGCACCGTCTCCACCCTCGCTCACTCGATAGACGATGGAAGTAGCTAGATCCCCCTCGAAAGCCATCGGACGTCGGTCCGACACCTTCTCGAAACCAGTTCGATCAGCGATCTGGAAGAGAACAGTCCGACGGACGCGGACCGCGGGCGACGATCAGAGAAGCGGGACCCGCAAAGTCCGGTGACGAACGAGAATTCCAAGTGCACGGCCGGGAAAGATGTCGACAGCCGGCGGAGGCAGCACTGAACGACATTGAATCTGGAGTAATTTCTCCTCGGAGTGGTTGGTTCACGGGTAGACGGCGATCTCGATGAGGCTTCCGTCGGGGTCGCGACAATAGTGCGAGACCATCTCGCCGAGGGCACCCAGTTTGGTCACCGGCCCGTCGAGCACCTCGACCCCACAGTTCTCCAGGTGCTCACGGACAGTTCCGGGTGACGCAAGAGTGATGAAGCACAAATCCTCGGAACCTGCCGTCTCGACGGCGCCGGTGGTCCAGGCCGGGTCTTGCTCCGCCGATCCGAGAGGCCTCGGATTGATCTTCTGATCTCCGAACTTCACTGCAGTGCGTGCCGTGGGGCCGATTATCTCGATCGTCATTCCGCGTACCTTCGCGTACCACTGGGCGGTGGCGTCGACGTCACCCCGTCACCGATTGAAACGCGAAACGGCACCGAATCGCCGGTCAAGCGACTAGCGTCGAATCGTATGACTGCACTCAACGCTTTTGCACGTACCGGTGCCGCGGTCTTTGCGGCCCTTGCGATCTCCGGCGTGATGATGCCGGGTACCGCGGCAGCGGCGCCGAGCACGGTTCCGTTCCAGGTCGACCCTTACGTCCCGCTCGTCGACTTGCCCACTCCCCACCTTGCAGCGATCGTCGGCGAAGAACCTGGCGTCGCCGTGCTGCACGTGCGACGCGCACCCGGAGACGGAAACCCCCACTCCGCGGTCGTCCACTGGCTCAGTCTCGGAACCGGAGCGTACGGATCCGCATCATTTCCGACACTGGATGCACAACCCGTCACCATTCGTCCGGGCTCGGGTCAGGTCGTCGCATACGTCGATCCCCAGGCGATCGGAACACCGGGCCTCGGAACCTTTTTCGTGCCCTGACACCTGCGTATCCTCCAGACAGTGGTCCCTGCTCTGACAGGGCCTGTCACGTCGACAGCATCCGGGTCGCGATCCGCAATGCCGAGTCTTCCGCGGCATCCAATGCCCGTGATTGCTCTGACGTGATGTTGTCACACAGCCAATCCCAGTGCATCGTCACCAAGGCGCCCTGGACGGGCGTCGGTGCGAGTGAGCGGCCGTCAACGCTCCATCGCACTCGCTGCGTCACCGGCGTGCCGCGTACGAGTTGCTCACCGTCGAACTCGAGCGGGGACGAAACCACCAACGCGTGCTCCTCACTCACGTCCTCGACCACTCCCCATCTGATCCGGCAGTTCTGGAGGACGGACAGTGGGACCGCACCGCGCTTCCGAAGAAGCTTGACCCACGGATACACCAGAAATACGTGAAAACTGTGGTGCGCGAGCGCGCGGTCCCGATCCCCGAGGGCAGGGAGAAACCCGGTGTTCTCGCGTTCACCGAATGCCGCCCTCAAGTGCTGCAACAACGCCCCCGAATCAAGCGAGTCGAGGAGATCACCTCCTACCCAATAGGCTTCGATCACTCGCGGATCGAGAGGATCGTCGATGCCCGCACTTGCGGCCAATGCCTCGAGGTACGGCCACGCACCGTCGAATTGACGAGCGCGATCACGGTCGCCGCTGCCCGAGTTGCCGCTGGCCAGACGAAGCAGCACTGAAGGATCGTCGGGTCCGCAGTAACCCAACTCGTTCGGCGGATACGCGTAGCGGGCAAACAATGCCGGCCCGTTCATACCGACGGCAGTCATCAGCAGATCCGCGGAAGTTGTTCACCTGCCGGCAAATCCACTACCCGATTGCCTCCCAATCCCGTACGCGCCACCACCATTCCGCGATGTTCGGCCACGCACTCCCCGATCACGGCAGCTCCCGCACTCAGCGGATTACCGCGCATCGCTTCCAGAATTCGGTCGGAGTCTTCTCGCGGAACGAAGGCGATCAACTTACCCTCGTTGGCGACGTACAAAGGATCCAAACCGAGTAGCCCACAGGCGTCGCGCACGTCAGCGGGAATCGGCAGATCTCGTTCCACCAGCGCAACACCGATGTTCGACGCTTGAGCGATCTCGTTGAGGGTGGCGGCAACTCCGCCCCGGGTAGGGTCGCGCAAGACATGGATGTCGACGCCGGTGGCAATCATGTCGGCGACCACGCTGTTGAGCGACGCGCAATCACTGCGCACCTCGGTCCCGAATTCGAGACCTTCGCGACAACTCATCACGGCCACCCCGTGAACACCGATGTCGCCGCTGACGATCACGACGTCACCCTCTTGTGCGCGAGTGGGGTTGATGTCCACCCCGTCGGCGACAATCCCGATTCCCGCGGTGTTGATGAAGACTCCGTCGCCGTGACCGGCATCGACAACTTTGGTGTCACCCGTCACCAGTCGAACGCCGGCAACGTGCGCAGCCCGCCCGAGCGCCTTCGCGATCCCTGCGATGTCGGTCAACGCGGTCCCTTCTTCGAGGATGAATGCCGTCGACATCACCAAGGGTTGTGCTCCCGCCATCGCCAGGTCGTTCACCGTTCCGTTGACCGCAAGATCGCCGATCGTTCCGCCGGGAAACACCATGGGTTTCACGACGTACGAGTCCGTTGAGAAGGCGAGCCGCACCCCGCCGATGTCGAATACAGCCGAGTCGCCGAGCTCGGCATCGGCAGCGCTTCCGAACGAGGGCAGGAACAGATGCTCGATGAGCTCGGCGGACATCGCTCCCCCACCGCCGTGTCCCATGACGATGTTCGGCGAATCACGCAGCGGCAGTGGGCACACCCATGCCGACAGGTCCACGACAGCGGTCTCCTCAGCCGGCATGACCCGCCTCCTGCAGTTCCAGGCGTCGGTACAGGTAGTACGCAGCGCACGCCCCCTCGGACGACACCATCGTGGCACCGAGTGGATTCCGCGGAGTGCATTCCTTCCCGAAGGCACTGCACTCGTGTGGCTTGATCAAGCCTTGCAATACTTCACCGGACCGGCAGACACTCGACTCGTCGGTGTGGATATCGGTCACCGAAAAACGTTCTTCCGCATCAAAATACGCATACTTCGGTGCCAGCTGCCAACCACTGTCCGGAATCGATCCGATGCCGCGCCACGTCCGGTCCGACACCGCGAACACATCCTCGAGCATCGCTTTCGCTGCGGTGTTGCCCTGGGCGGTGACGGCACGGGCGTAGGCATTTTCGACCTCGTGTCGACCCGATTCCAATTGCAGCACCGTCTTTCTGATGCCCTCGAGCAGATCCAGCGGCTCGAATCCGGTGACGACGATCGGGACCCTGTACTTCTCGGCGAGGGCCGGGTACTCCGACGTTCCCATCACACTGCACACATGCCCGGCCGCCAGAAATGCCTGCACGCGGCACTCTGGCGAGTCCATTATCGCGGCCATTGCCGGCGGGACCAGAACGTGCGAGACGAGCAGCGAGAAGTTCTTGATACCCAGGCGATTGGCCTGATAGACGGTCATGGCGTTGGCCGGCGCTGTGGTCTCGAATCCGATCCCGAAGAACACCACTTGCCGGTCCGGATTCTCCTTGGCAATAGTCAGTGCATCCAACGGTGAGTACACCACGCGAACGTCGCCGCCGGCGCTCTTGATCCGGAACAGATCCGACGAACTCCCCGGAACTCGCAACATGTCCCCGAATGAACAGAAAATGACATCGGGCTTTGCCGCGATTTCGAGAGCTTTGTCGATGATCTCGAGCGGCGTGACGCAGACCGGGCAACCAGGTCCGTGAATCATCTCGATCTGCTCTGGGAGTAGTTGATCGATGCCGTGCCTGATGATCGAATGTGTCTGACCACCACACACTTCCATGATCGCCCATCGGCGCGTGGCCAGCGCGCGGATCTGATCCAGCAGTTTGCCGGCCAGTTCCGGATCGGAGAACTCGTCCAGATACTTCATGATTCCGTCTCCTTCGGTTCGATCCCGGCGGCCCGGGCAGCCCTGGCGAACCCGTCACCGAATTCCTCTTCGAGTACGCCGAGGTGTTCGAATTCCGCCAGCGTGCTGCGTGCGGATTCCTCGTCGAGTCGTTGGATCGCGAATCCGACGTGCACCACGACGTACTCGCCGACTCGGGCGCCCGGAATGTATTCGAGGCACACTTCTTTTCGGACGCCACCGAAGTTCACCACCGACATCGTCGTTCCGTCGCGTTCCTCCAAGGACTCGATACGTCCTGGTACGGCTAGGCACATGGCACAACTCCTGACCTCATGACGAACTCCCGACCAGCACTTGGCCGTAGGCGAGACCACCGTCGTTCGGTGGTAACTGCAGTCCTGTCAACGGCGTGAATCCGGCTTCTCCGAGCAGGGCACACGCCCGGACGAGCAGGAGAGGGTTCTGAAACACGCCTCCGGTGAGAACTACCTCGTCCACTCCCGCCAGTTCCCGGCCACGGATTGCCCACTCGAGTACGAGGTGCGCGACGGATTCGTGGAAGCGCGCGCCGATCACGTCGGCGGGCACCTTCGCCCGGAGATCACGGACAACGGCCCGAATGACCGACCGTGGATCAGCTGTCCATGAATCGTCGTCCGACTGCACCCAGTCGAAGGTGTACCGCGACGGGGCGCAGTCGACTCCCCTCGAAATGCCCTCCAGTTCGATGGCGGCCTGCGCTTCGTAGTCGACGCTCTGACGAACCCCGGTCAGCGAGGAGACTGCGTCGAACAACCGCCCCATGCTCGAGGTGTCCACACACCCGAAACCGGTTTCCAACTGGTGAAGTAGGACCGACTGCTCTCGTGGCGGACAGGCCGCCACCGGCGCGAGGTCGGATTCCCAGTCCAACCCGGCATGCCAGAGGTGGGCGAGCGCCATTCGGTACGGTCGTTCCACTCCGGCATCGCCCCCTGGCAGCGGTACGTATCCCAGATTCGCGAGACGGCGATAACCCTTGTACGTCGCCAGCAGCAATTCCCCTCCCCACACTGCGCCGTCCGCCCCGTAGCCGGTGCCGTCGAACGCTATTCCGAGAACCGGTTCGCTCCCGTCCCGGCCGTTCTCCCCCATCACGGAAGCCACATGTGCGTGGTGATGCCCGACGACGCGCACCGGTCGGTCGCCACTACGACTGCGAGCCCACGAGGACGAGCGATACCGAGGATGCTCGTCACAGGCAATCTGGTGCGGCACTACTCCGGTGATCGACTCGAAGTGACTCTCCGATGCAGCAAAACTGTCGAGGACAGCGAGGTCGCCCATGTCTCCGATGTGCTGACTCGGCCAGACATACGCACCCTCGGCAAGACAGAAGGTGTTCTTCAGATCGGCCCCGACCGCCAAGGTGGGCGGTAGATCGAACGGCGCCGCAACGGGCAGCGGTGCATATCCGCGCGAGCGACGAAGCAACTGTCGTCCACTGCCGACTATTCGCATCACCGAGTCGTCACACGGCATCAAGATCGGACGGTTGTGGGTCAACACCCCGTCGGCCAGGTCACCCACCCGTTCGAGATCGTCGTCGGAGTACAGAATTGGCTCGCCACCGATGTTCGCCGACGTCATCACCAACGCCGCCGGGCCCGCAGCGTCTCCCGCCAACCCGAGCAGGAGATGCTGAATCGGGTTGTAGGCCAGCATGATTCCGATGTCCGGAACGCCTGGGGCAATCGAGGGAGACAGCGCGTATCCAGACGCTTTGGCAACCAACACTATGGGACGCTCGCGCGAGGACATGGCATCAGCCTCGGCATCCCCGACCACACCCAGCGCTCTGGCTTCTCTCACATCGCGCACCATCACCGCCAACGGCTTGCTCGGTCGATGCTTGCGTTCACGCAATTCGTGAACCACGCGATCATCACGCGCATCGCAGGCCAAGTGGAATCCTCCAATTCCCTTGACAGCAAGAATCTTCCCGTCTCGTAGCAGCGATCGGGCTCGTAGCAGTGCGCCCTCGCCGGTCACCGCGGGCGCGTCGCCTTCCACGAACGAAAGCGTTGGACCGCACTCCGGGCAGGCAATCGGTTGCGCATGAAACCGGCGGTCGGAGGGATCCACGTACTCTGCCGCACAGTTCGCGCACAACGGGAACCGCTTCATCGTCGTAGCGGCCCGGTCGTAGGGCATCGACTCGATGATCGTGAATCGTGGACCACAATTGGTGCAGGTGATGAAGGGATGACGAAATCGCCGATCGCTCGGATCAGTCAGCTCCCGCAGGCAGTCGTCGCAGATCCCGACATCGGCCGGCGCCAAGGTTCGCCCGACCGCCCCCGCATCCGTCTCGATGATGCAAAACCCCTGACGACCTAGCGGCGGCGAGTCCTCGCGCTCTATCGACTCCACTCGTGCCAGCGGTGGGGGGCGGTTTCGCACCCGAGCGACAAACGCATCGATTGCCTCTCCGTCGCCTTCGATGTCGATCACGACCCCGAGAGCAGAATTTCCCACCGAACCCGACAGTCCCAGTTCGGTCGCAGTCGCGTGAACGAACGGCCGGAATCCCACACCCTGGACTACGCCACGAACGATGACACGGCTGGCGACCATCATGTCCCGACCTCGCCGGTACGAGTATCGGACTCGTCGATCTCACCGTCTTGACCACGGCCCATCAGTTCGAGGCCGGCCCGGGCGCGCTGTGCTCCCTGTTCGTCGACCTTCTCGACTGCAAAGCCCATGTGGATCACCACCCAGTCACCTGCCGTGACGGTGCCTTCGTCGAGCATCCCGATGTTGACCTTGCGCGGTGCACCTTCCACGTCGACGAGGGCGAGTTGACCGCCGTATCCGTCCAGTAGTTCGCGTACCCGTCCCGGAATCCCCAGACACATGACTCACACCTCCGGCCCCAATGTGGTGGCATCACAATCCACGTCGATCGACCGGACGAGTGCCATCACCGCAGAGGCGGCTTGCCTGACCGAATCACGCATCTCTGCACTCAATCCGATTCCGTCGCCGACCGATTTCGCGTGTGCCCCCACCACGAACGTCCGCGGGAGTGCTCCGCCGAGGGCCTGCAGGCTGGCAAACACCGAACTCGGATGCATCGAGTGTGCGTCGAAACCTCCTTGCGAGCCTTCACTTTCGGGATCCACTTCGATGATCGCAAGCTTCCCCGGAACTCCGGTCACCGGTAATGCGTCGATCAGCACCAGCGCGTCCCACGACTCCAACAAGTCGTATGCCAGATGCACACCACGAATCCCGTAGTCGACCAGGCGAACCCCCGTCGGGAGATTCTCATGCTGCAACGCTCGAACAACTTCGGGGCCGAATCCGTCGTCTTCGAGAAATATGTTTCCGACGCCTGCAATCAGCACGCGCACAGTGCTTTACATCTTTCGCATTCGCAGATAGCGCTGGATGTCCGGCATCGACACCACCAGAACGATCGCGGCTGCGATCGCGGTGGCGCCGAGAAGTGCCGTCGACAGCAATCCCATGCTCCTCATGGCGGGTTCTCCTCTCGATAGCAGTGAAGTCCGAAAGCTGTGAAGTCCGATAGCTGTGAAGTCCGACAGCGTGAAGTACGTCAACTCGCGCCGTCTCGCGGCACCGGCTCTATCTCGTCCGGCGCGAAGTACAGGTAGCGGCCGTACCAGTTGTGCAGATCGGCGGCCGGGTCGTCCAAGAGCGTCACCCCAACATGAATGTCGCCGTCCACGTCTTCATGAATGGTGGCGACGTGGGCGATCCGGCCGTCGAAGAACAGGTCCTGAGCATCAGCGCGACGTGAGGGGTGAAGCCGAACCGTACTTCCACCACAGACGCGGACGCCGTTGATCAATACTGCGTCGGTGCGTGGTTGAACACTGGTGTCGGCTTCCGGCGTCCACCAGTCCACGCCGTCAGGCACCTCGGGTATCAGATCAGAACCGGCAATCGAATCTCGCAGCACGCCGTGCAGGCCGGCTAGATCGTCGGCCGTCAAGCTCTCACATCGGTCGATGATGTCGGCAGCTTTCGAGTCGGTAGCCCGCGCCCGCGCCTTTTCCTCTTCGGTCATGGCGAGAATTCTCAGGGTGAGAATTTCGTCGATCTCCGTCGAGTCGAACAGGGATCCTTCGCTCTGCGGCGCAATCTCGGGAAAGTCGTACAAGATGATCGGTGACACCAGAACGGTGTGCGATGTACCGGGGTGAGTCGGATCCTCGGTCCCCGCAAGCACGGGATAACAGCGATTTTGCCGCAGCGGCTCCGAGTGATCTGGTTCGTCGAACAACGACACGAACCTCGAGCCTGCGCAGGTCAAAATGACGTGAGTGCCGAGCATCGACTGCGCCGTGGCCGTGCCCTTGTCCCTCATGTCGACGCTCGTGTCGTTCATGATGCTCACGGAGATCACCCTGCGTCTGTCCCCTGCGGAGGCGTTCAATTCCAAGCAGCCAGTCACCGGAAGCCGTGTCCGAACGACCCGTCCGACGACCCGGCCCCGAGAATCCGCCAGAGTCTCGCCGTCGACAACTCCCGCCGCACAGAAGGATTCTTCGACTCCGGCCTCGAGTTCGTCCAGACCCCACGGACCCAAGACGATCTCGGATTCGGTGGCTTCGTCCCACGAGATCGCCTCGTGCCCGTCGACGGCCAACCGATCCACCGGAATCCACGCGCCGCCGGCGCCGAGTCGTTCAACCGTCCGCGACTGGTGGTGCAAAAATCTCACCGTCGCCGTTACTTCGGCGCCGCTCCGCTCGAGTTCGCCGAGCAGACATTGGGCGGACATCGACGGTTCCTCGCCGACTCCGTCACCGGCGGCGCCGGGCGGTCCGAGAACCCCGAACTGCCAACGGGATTGATTCTTCGCCGAGCCGGCCCGGTAAGGATAGAGAAGATATCCCTCGTACAGGACAGCGTCGGCCACAGCCCGAACGTCGTGATCCATCTCAGTTCGGGTCATCGGGGCACCTCGCTCGCCGTGAGCAACTGCCGCACGGCTGAATCGAGGTCCGTGAAGCCGTGCGCTGCCTTGAATCGCACGAGATCGGCAATCGTCTCATGGTCGAGGCGTACCCAACCAGAGGCCGGATAATGCGTGGCCATCAGCTGTTTCCACACGTCGACCGGCAATTCGTAGGCAGCAGATCTGTCCCACGGGATCTGCTGTACCGAGAAACCGCGCTGCCCGTCGGTGAATACGGTTCCGCTCAGTAGAACCACGATCGGAATCGTTCCGTCACGGAGTGCGTGCATGTACTTCGACGCCGTCACCGAGAAGTCGTACGTACACGCCATGGGTAAGGCCGCGACCGTTGTTTCCGTGAATCCCTGAACGACCGCGGAACACTCCATCCACAAGAAGGTTCGTAGCGTACTCGACCAACGCTCCCGCGGACCGAACAAATCGCGCAGGGCGTCGCCTTCCTCGTCGGAGTACGGCCGGCGGTGCGGTTCGATTCGAACCTGTGCGCGTAGAGCGACTGCTCGGACGGTCGCGCCGGTAGTCTCCGACATCCTCAATCTCACCGTCAGATTTGGTGTAACCGCATACGGTTCCACCTCCACGTTGTCGACCGAGAAGTCGAGGACGGTCATGCCGACCTGCTTCGCGCCTCGACGCGCCCGAAGAACTCGTCCACCGCGCGCGCTGCGTCCTGGCCACCGTCGAATCCGCGCCACACGGTGCGCAGCCTGCCCACCAGCTCGTAGCAGGCGTCGATGGGAACAACGAAGCATCTCGGCGATTGTCCTGACGTGGGCACCGAGACAATCAACGCCTCGACGTCGGCCCGCATCTGCGAGAGCCCCGGATTCTCCGCGAGCACAGTCTCGAACGAGTCGATGGGCAGCTCGGATTCGGTAGCTCCGGCAGGTCCCGGATAGAAGACTATGTACTTGTCGAGGAGTGAGTTCCGAAAGAAGAATGCCAGTCCGACGGGGATTTCCAGGGACTCCCACCGGCCAGGGCCGAGGTCGAAGTCCGGAAATTCGAGATACCGATCGGGAACCGCCTTGTATCGAAGATCCGCGTCGACCGGCGCAAAGAGCAGATAGCAGGGACGGCACACGCACATCAGGCTCCGGACCTGTACGTCCACGACGTGTTGGTGTTCGTCACCTATGCCCGCCGCGCACATCTCACACAGCGGCCCGGGCGGAACGGCGCGCGTCGAGGCGATTCGCGTGAGCACCTCTCCCACAGTGGTTTTCATGACCAGGCTTCGTCCACGGCTAGGTCACCGGCAACACGGAATCGTCGGCAAGCGCGACCGAGAGCACACCGTCGCGAATAAGCACCGGCAGAGGCGCCAGGTGCTCGGAGCCGGTGCCGACCCGCGCACCCGCTCCGTACACGCTGAAGTGGGCAGAGCAAGTCGGACAGGTAAGGACAGCGGCGTCTCGGACAGGAAGGCCCATCATGCGTTCGAGCACAGCCCCCGCCATCGAATGGTCACATACGGGGCAATAGTCGCGATACGCGTACAGATCGTCACCGGAGCGGCAGACCAACAGATCGGTATCCGATACCCGGAAACCCGCGACCTCACCCGCGTCGACTTCGGCAAATTCGGGGACCTCCACCCAGTGCGCGCCTCCCCCGTCGGCGTGTACGTGCGAGAACAGGGACTCGACCGAGATCACACCCGACTTCAGCTCGTGCGAATCCGGTGTTTCGACGTCGATTCCGGTGGTCTCGGGTGCCGCCGCCTGCACCGCGTCCTGGACCGCGGTTTCGAGGGTCACCGACGACGAAGGGCAACTGTTACAGCTTCCGAGAAGCCGTAGCCGCACCACGCCGTCCGCCACCTCGATCAGTTCGACGTCCCCGCCGTGCGAGCCGAGGTACGGACGCACGCTGTCGAGCGCAGTGCGTACGCGGGTCTCGACGTCGTGCGGGTGAAGTCCGTGCACCAGTAGGAGGCTCGACACCAGATCGTCGCGAACCATCGCATCCATCATGGCCGGATCCGCCAGCGCGACGGTGCGTTCGAGTGCGGCGCCGTACAACTGCACGACCTCGCGCACCAGTTGCTCGGCGCGATCCCTGGCCACCGGGCCTGCACCGGCATTGGCCTGCAACAACGTCTCGATGCGCTCACCTGCTCCGCGCCAGTAGTCGGCCGATTGCTCCATCGATCACTCCCCGGTCACGGACTGCGTCGGAGAGTGCAACTTCTCCAGGGTCTTGCCGCCGCCGAGATACATGTGAACACCACACGGCAGACAGGGATCGAAACTACGCACGGTCCGCATGATGTCGATGCCCTTGAAGTGGTCTCGATCGTTCTCCTCGAAGATCGGCTGACCCTGCACGGCATCCTCGTACGGACCGGGGGTTCCGTAGCTGTCGCGCGGGCTCGCATTCCACGGGGTCGGTGGGTACGGGTGATAGTTCGCGATCTTGCCGTCACGAATCACCATGTGATGTGAGAGAACTCCGCGGACGGCTTCGGTGAATCCGCAACCGATTCCCTCGTCCGGAACCTCGAACGACTCCCACGTCTTGGTGCGGCCTGCCCGGATCTCGACAAGCGCCTTCTCTGCGAAGTGAAGGGCAGCCGCTGCTGCGTACGCCTGGAAATACGTTCGCGCACGGTTTCTTTCGAGAGTATTGCTGCCATGTTCCGGAATCTTCCACTCGAGCGAGACAGGACCCTTCAGTGCTGTTTTCGGAAGATTGATCTTCACACTGTGTCCGGTCGACTCCAGGTATCCGATGTCGACCAGGCCGGCAAGAGCGGTGCTCCACAGACGAGCCAATGCTCCCCCGCCGGTATCCAGAGCGAGGTTGTCTTTTCCGTCGAACCATCGCGGTGACATGACCCAGCTGTACTTGTCCTCGAGATTACGCTTCTGCGGATGCGGGTTGGTGTGTTGATTCCACGGGTGCCGGCGATCGACCGGGTTACCCAGCGGATCGGTTTTGACGAACATCTCCTGATCACTCCAGTCCTCGTAATACGAGGACCCCAGCATGATTCGGATACCGAGGTTGATGTCCACCAGATCCGTGGTGACCAACTTTCCGTCGACAACCACACCGGGAGTGACAAACATCTTCCGGCCCCAGTCGGTCATGTCCTTGTACGAGAAATTGCAGTACTCGGGGTCTTGGAACGATCCCCAACAACCCAGCAGGGTCCGCCGCAGGCCAACCTTCTCGTAACCGGGCAGCGCCTCGTAGAAGAAGTCGAACAGGTCGTCGTGCATCGGCACGACCTTCTTCATGAATTCGACGTACCGCATCAGCCGCGACATGTAGTCCGTCATCAGTTCGATCGTCGCGACAGTGCCGACGCCGCCGGGGTAGAGCGTCGATGGGTGGACGTGCCTACCCTCCATCAAGCAGAACATTTCGCGAGTCGAACGCGAGACTTGCAACGCTTCGCGATAGAACTCACCCGTGAACGGATTGAGAGTCCGCATGATGTCCGCGATCGTGCGATACCCGTGCTGCTCCTCGTGCGGGCAGCGCGTGTTCTCTGCCTGCGCCAGCACACCGGGATTCGTCTCGGAGACCATCTTCTCGCAGTAGTCGACTGCGACCAGATTCTCTTGAAAAATGTTGTGGTCGAACATGTACTCGGCGGCCTCGCCGAGATTGACGATCCACTCGCCTAGATGCGGCGGCTTGACGCCGTACGCCATGTTTTGTGCGTAGCACGAGCACGTGGCGTGATTGTCACCGCAGATGCCGCAGATACGACTGGTGATGAAATGCGCGTCGCGCGGGTCCTTCCCCTTCATGAACAGGGAATACCCACGAAAGATCGACGACGTGCTGTGGCACTCCACCACTTCGCGATTGGCGAAGTCGATCTTGGTGTAGATACCCAGACTGCCGACGATTCGGGTGATGGGGTCCCACGCCATCTCGACAAGACCGTCGCGGTCCGCAGTCGAGGTGGGTTCGGGAACGATGGCCGTCATTGCAGTGCCTCCCAGAGACGTTGCTCACGAACTGATTTGAAGGTATCCGGTCGGTCACCAGGTACGCGTCGCACCGGTGAGCAACTTCGACCCGCGCTCGCGCCAGTGCGGTTCCTTGTCCAACGTGTGACCGGTGATCCGGCGCAGACTGTGGATCACGGACCCGTACATTCCCACCGCATTGGTGGAGAGTTTGCCGCCAGGTGGTTCATCCATGAACGGCATGAATTTGTCCGGGAATCCCGGCATTGTGCAGCCGATGCAGATCCCGCCGACATTAGGGCACCCGCCGACTCCGTTTATCCAACCACGTTTGGGGACATTGCATTTCACGACCGGTCCCCAACATCCCAGCTTGACGATGCACTTCGGCGACCCGTACTCCGTCGCGAACTCGCCCTGCTCGTAGTACCCGCCACGGTCACAGCCCTCGTGAACGGTGGCACCGAAAAGCCACTGCGGGCGGAGGGATTCGTCCAAGGGAATCATCGGCGCCTGATCAGTGGCCATGTACAGAAGATAGGTCAGGGTCTCGGAGAGGTTGTCCGGCTGAATGGGACACCCGGGAACGCACACGATCGGGATGCCCGCCTTCGATTTCCAGGTCCACCCGAGATAGTCCGGCACGCCCATCGCACCGGTCGGATTGCCGGCCATCGCATGTATGCCGCCGTAGGTTGCGCACGTGCCGACCGCAACTACCGCAGTGGCTTTCGGCGCCAGCTTGTCGAGCCATTCGCTCGTGGTGACCGGTTGGCCGGTTTCGCGATTGTTCCCGAAACCACACCAGTACCCCTCGTCGTGAAGTTTCTCGTTCGGTATAGATCCTTCGACAACAAGAACAAAGGGTTCCAATTCTCCCCGGTCGGCTTTCCAGAACCATTCCAGGAAATCGTCAGCGCCGCCCTGCGGTCCACATTCGAAGTCGATGAGCGGCCAATGAACCGCCACCTGAGGCAGGCCGGGCAACGCACCGAGCGCGATCTCCTCGATACTGGGTTGCGTGGCCGCGGTGAGCGCCACCGAATCACCGTCGCAACTGAGACCGGCATTGATCCACAGCACGTGGATCAGAGTTTCTTCCGCTTTGGCCGCTGCACTTTCCGGGGTAGCTGCGCTTTCGGAGGCAGGTTCCGCCGTGGTGCCAGCAGTCGATTTTTGTGTGTCCATGTCAGCCGCTTTCACGGGTGCACTTGCGCCTGATTCTCGGCGCCGCTACTGCCTGACACGCTATGGCCTCAAATTGCTGCGGCACCGAAACGCTGACGCCACCGGAGTCGAACCTCGGCCCACTTGCGTGGCACCCACTCATTTCATTAACTACCCGAGCAGATCAGTTGTCAACGGCCACCGGAGAAATCGCCGAACGACTACCGATCCACTCGTACCACTCGTCCATGCCCTCACCTGTCGTGGCCGATAGAACAACAACGCGCACAGCAGGATTGAGGATTTTCGCTTGCGCGACACAGGCATCGACGTCGAACTCGACGTACGGGAGCAAGTCGATCTTGTTGATCACCACGAGGTCCGCGACGGCAAAGATGTGCGGGTACTTTTTCGGCTTGTCGACCCCCTCCGGCGTCGAAATTAGGACAACCTTGCCTTCCTCGCCCAGGTCGAACAGCGCGGGGCACACCAGGTTTCCTACGTTTTCGATCAGAAGCAGCGACTCGTCCGCGGGGTCCAAGGCGCGCAGCGCGCGGTCGATCATCTCGGCATCGAGGTGACAGCCCGCCCCCGTGTTGACCTGGACCACTGACGCGCCGGCCTCACGAATCCGCTCGGCGTCGAGCCGGGTTTCCTGGTCACCTTCGATCACGGCAATCGGTCGTTGTCGTCCTAGTTCCCGGATCGTTCGCGCCAGCAATGTCGTCTTACCCGCGCCGGGCGAACTCATGATGTTGAGCGCCGTGATTCCGCGGCCCCGCATCCACTCACGATTGTGAACCGCAATGCCGTCGTTCTTGGCAAGCACCTGCTGCTCGAGAATTACAGTGTGGTCGGAGTGACCGTGCCCATGGTCGTGGTCGTGGTCGTGGTCGTGGTCGTCGTGTTCCTGCTCGTGTTCTCCGTCTGCGACTACCGACACCCGAGGTCCTGTGGTGTCCCCGCACCCACACGTCGCGCACATGCTCAGCTCACTTCCATCGACAGGATCCGTAACTCTCGGCCGGCAAGCACCTCGACATCAGCACTGCCGCATTCACACAGCAAGAACATGTCGGGCGGCGAGAACATCACGCCGCAGCTTTTGCATCGCGCGCTGGTTGCAATCTCATCGATGTGCAAGCTGGCACCTTCGGCGTGAGTACCCGCGGTGACGACGTCGAAGCAGAACAGCAGAGAGTGTGGAACCACCGCGCAGAGTTGCCCTACTTCCAGCCGCACGCTCGATACTCGTCGCTCGCCGGCACGCTCACACACGGCTTCGACCACACTCTGCGCAATGGACAGCTCGTGCACGGTGAAACCCACGATTCGTGATCCGGAAACCTCCCTTCCACGATAAGCACCAACGGTCGCTGTGCGTAACCCGTACACGAAAACAGGCTGCGATCCGCAACTACTTGCGGATCGCAGCCTGTGACAGCGTTATTCGTGTGACGAACGCCGGCGAGAAGGATTACGGGTTCGGAACCGGCACCTTCGTCGTCGTGGTCGTCGACGTCACTGTCGTAGTCGGGGGCGCCGTCGTTGCATCCGTTCCCGCTACCGGTGTGGTCGGAACTGTCGACGTCGGCGTCACTGCCGCCGAACCCGTCGGAGTGGCAACCGCTCCCGATGTGACCGACGCCGATCCTGCCGCAGGCACCTGTGACGTGGTTGCGGGCGCTCCAGCAGATCCCGTGGAGCCAGTGGTCCCGGCCGGTGCCTGACCGGTTCCGGTGCCTTCAGCCACCGCGGCGTCGCCCTCAGCATTGCCGTCAGCCATGTAGGCATCGACAGCAGCACTGATCTGTTCCGGGGTCGGCTTCGCCGTTGTGTCGACGGGCTTTCCTTCCTTCGCCTGCTGGGCGAGGTAGGTGAGCCAGGCCGCTGCGTACTCAGCTGAAGTCAACGGCTTGCCGTTGGCCGCATCCGCATCTCGCCAGTAATCGAAGTGGTGTCCGACGTCTGGAGCGAGTGTCTGCTGGTAGGGGTCGCTCAAGATCACGGGAATCGTGTTCTGGTTGGTAGCAATCAGACCGACAATCTCCTTGAAAAGCTTCTGCGGCAGATATGCCAGCGGAGACACCTTGTCGGTGGACACCGTCTCGCCCTCGGCTACCGGCGCCGGCGCGGGTGTTTTTCCGGGCTTGTACTCCGGATCCGAGACCTTGAGCATCACCTGAAGGAATGTCTCGTCACTCTGCATCCAGTTGGGATTGGACGAAATGTCTGCGAACGCCTCGAAGACGATCTGGCCGAACACCACCGCGACGTCCTGACCGGTGGCCGGGTTCAGACCCTGCGCTTCGAGTTGGTCGATGTTCAACTGCCGACCGACATTTGCCGCCAAGATCAACAGAGAGATGTTGCTGGGAGCCGAGCAGGTGAAGTCACCGTCCGAGCAGAAGGACGCGACCTTGCCGTTCAGCTTGCCGAAACCTCCGGCAGTGCCGGGGAGTACACCTTCGCCAGGTGTCGCGGAGGTGCCGTTCTGGTACTTCGTATTGAAGTTATCCGGGTTCGTGAACGGATTCGTGGCACCGAGGAACGTGCCGTCGCCCGCTTCACGGCCTGCATCCGCCAGCATGACCACACCGACAACCTTGTCCGGGTCGACCCCGAACTCGTTGTTCTCCTGCGTACCGATGTCCATCGCGACGCGACGCACCACATCGGCGCCTTCGCTGTACCCGACGATCGAGAACTGAGTCTTCGGGCATTCCTTGGCGATGGCACTCATCACGGACTGCGTATTTGCAGCGCCGGCAGCGACGGCATCCTCGTAGGACGCCATGTTGGCCGGGTACGCGATGTACACAGCCGCGTACGAGCCGGGCTTGTTCGCGTTGACGGAGCCTGCCGGGTTGATCACCTGGTCGACGCGTTCACTCTTGTAGTCACCGGACAGGGCGGCCGGCAGCGGCTTCCCGTCGGCTCCCAGCAACATCTTCACCGTCGAAGCGTCCGGTGTGTCGTGTCGACCGGCAACCGCGATGCTGACCATGTCGTGACACTCGGTGACCGACGACGTCAATTGTGTCTCGATCGTGCGTGACTCCGGAGAGTCCACAGCGACCGCAACCGCGACCAGTGCGGCCACGCCGAGCGCTGCGGGCGCTACTGCACCCGCCAGTATTCGATGTCGCGAAAAGAACCCACGAACCGGCATATCTTCTCCCCAATCAACTTTTGGAAAACGTACGACCGACCCCCGGGGCGTCACGCAACGTCAATCGAGTAGTCGTCCAGTACGAGAGGAGCGTTACAACGGGTAACGATTTTCCGCGGCGACTCGGGAGGGCATCGGGGGCGCAAACGCCTCATTTCCGCTGCATAACACCGACGTGCACCTACTCCGCGTCGAAGATAATGACCTGTCGGATTGCTTTTCCGTCGGCGAGTTCGTCCATACCCGAATTGATGTCGGCCAATTCGATTCGCGAGGAAATGAGCTTCTCGACCGGCAGCTTCCCGTCGCGCCACAACTGCGCGTAGATCGGGATGTCGCGGGACGGGACCGCAGATCCCAGGTAGCTGCCGATGATGGTCCGCGCTTCGGCCACCAGCCCGAGCGGCGAGATCGACGAGCGCGCATCAGGCGCAGGCAACCCGACCGTGACGGTCGTGCCACCCGCTGCCGTCGCGGCCACGGCTGTCTCGAACGCCCGAGCATTTCCCGCAGCTTCGACGACGATGTCTGCGCGAACGCCACTCTCGGACAGGCCGGACGGTGTGAAGACCTCGGTCGCGCCCAGTTCCAGCGCCTGAGCCAGCTTGGACTCCAGTGCGTCGACGCCGATGACGTTCTCGACCCCGAGTGCCCGCGCCGCCAGGATTGCGGCCATCCCGACGCCGCCCAAGCCGACCACCATCACAGTGTCCGCCGGGCGAGGCTTGGCCGCGTTGAGTAGCGCTCCCCCGCCGGTCAACACCGCGCAGCCGAGTACGGCTGCAATCTCGGCCGGAATATCGTCTTCGACGGCAACTACGGACTTGGCGTTGACCACCGCATGCGTCGCGAAACCCGAAACGCCGAGATGATGTTTGACGCTCTCGCCGGAGCGTCGCAGTCGTTGCGCGCCACCGAGCAAACTGCCGTCGTTGTTGGCGGCGCTACCCACCGTGCACGGCATCCGGCCGTCAGTGGCGCATCCCGCGCACTCGCCACACCGCGGAAGAAAAGTCATCACGACGCGGGTGCCCACCGACAACGAATCAACGCCGTCGCCGAGTTCGACGATTCGACCAGCTGCCTCGTGGCCCAGCAACATCGGCACGGGGCGAACGCGATTCCCGTCGACCACGGAGAGGTCGGAGTGACAAAGCCCGGCAGCTTCGATCTTGACGAGGATCTCACCCGGGCCCGGGGATTCGAGGTCGAGTTCCGAAATCGAAATCGGAGTCGACTCCGCAAAGGGACGCTCCCGGCCGATCTCCTCGAGCACTGCACCACGGATCTTCAACTGCACACCCCGATTTCGATAGTTCGAACTACTTGCCCACGATCCCGCGTACCGACGCGGGAAGATCACGAACCCGCTTGTACGGGCCGACGACGGCGGCTGCAAACGACCTCGTCAACAGCACCTGCGCCACCTCGAGCACCTCTTCGGAGGTAACCGCGTCGATGGTCGCGAGCGTCTGCGCAACACTGCGATGGTTGCCGTAATTCAGTTCACTGCGACCGATACGGTTCATGCGTGAACCTGAATCTTCCAGTGCCAGAACCAATCCGCCGCGCAGCGATCCCTTGGCGCGGGCGATCTCGGCATCGGTGATGCCGTCCGTCGCCACGTTCGCAAGTACCTCGCGGATCACTGTGGCAACCTCCCCGAGGTTCTCCGGCTGGCAACCCGCGTACACGGAGAACGCTCCGGTGTCCGCGAAGGTGTCTACGCCGGAATAGACGGAGTACGCAAGCCCACGCTTCTCGCGAATCTCTTGGAACAGACGAGAACTCAGCCCGCCGCCCACTGCGGCGTTGAGAACAGACAGGGCCCAGCGATGACCCTCGTGCCGACCGAACGCGCGTACTCCGAGCGCAAGGTGGACCTGCTCGCTGTCGCGGTGGGTCAAGCTCAGTTCAGGCATCGTTCGCAAACGCAGAGTGCCTTCGCGCCGCGGCGCCGGCTTGACTCCACGCTCGAGATGCCCGGCGAAGGCGCGGCGAGCGAGCGTCACAACCTGCTTGTGGTCGACGTTCCCCGCTACTGCCAGCACCATCCGCTGCGGCGTGTAACGCCGAACATGGAAGGAATGCAGCTGATTGCGCGACATCGACTCGATCGATTCGACGCTACCGATGATGGGACGACCGACAGGATGATCTCCGAACAACGCGGTCAGGAAGGCGTCGCCGAGCAGGTCTTCCGGATCGTCGTCTCGCATCGCGATCTCTTCGAGCACTACTTGCCGCTCGACGTCGACATCCGCAGTTCTGCAGCGCCCACGCAGTACGACGTCGGCAACAAGGTCCACCGCCATCGGGAGGTCCTCGTCGATCACGTGCGCGTAGAAACAGGTGTGTTCCTTCGACGTGAATGCATTGAGTTCGCCGCCCACACCATCCATGACCTGCGCGATGTCCAACGCGGTCCGTGACGGCGTCGACTTGAACAACAGATGCTCGAGAAAATGCGCGGCACCGGCCACACTCGGCTGCTCGTCGCGGGAACCGACTCCGACCCACACGCCGACGGAGGCGGAACGCACACCGGGGATGAATTCGGTGACGACGCGCAGGCCGCCGGGAAGGACCGTGCGCTGCACTCCCGATTCAGGAGTCGCATCGATCGGCGATTTCAGCACAGCGCTGCGGCTGCGCGTGGTGTTGGGAGTGGTCTTTGGCATGAAAAGGTTCAGCAGTCCTCGGTGCAAGTGTTGAATCAGGTATCTACAGGCTCGTGTCTACAGACAGTACAGATGCGGCCCCGCACGGAAATCCGCGCGGGGCCGCATCAGAGTACGAAGTGAGATCTACTCGGAAGCAGCCTCGTCGGCGGCCGGAGCGGCAGCCTCGTCGTTGCCCTCTTCGACCGGGATCAGCGAGATCTTGCCACGTGCATCGATGTCGGCGATCTCGACGCGGATCTTGGATCCGACGTTGACCACGTCTTCGACCTTGGCAATGCGCTTACCGCTGCCCAGCTTCGAGATGTGCACCAGTCCGTCGCGTCCCGGCAGGAGCGAAACGAAGGCACCGAAGGCGGTGGTCTTGACGACCGTGCCCAGGAACCGTTCGCCGACCTTGGGGAGCTGCGGGTTGGCAATGGCGTTGATCATGTCGATCGCGGCCTGTGCAGACGGTCCATCGGTGGCGCCGACGAACACGGTGCCGTCGTCTTCGATGGAGATGTTGGCACCGGTCTGCTCGGTGATGGAGTTGATCATCTTGCCCTTGGGGCCGATGACCTCACCGATCTTGTCGACGGGGACCTTGATGGCCGTCACGCGGGGAGCGAACGGGCTCATCTCGTCCGGGGTGTCGATGGCTTCCGCCATGACCTCGAGGATCGTGGTCCGTGCATCCTTCGCCTGCGAGAGTGCTCCGGCAAGAACCTGCGACGGGATGCCGTCGAGCTTCGTGTCCAGTTGCAGGGCCGTGACGAAGTCCTTGGTGCCTGCGACCTTGAAGTCCATGTCGCCGAAGGCGTCTTCGGCGCCGAGGATGTCGGTCAGAGCGACGTAGCGGGTTTCACCGTCGACCTGGTCGGAGACCAGACCCATGGCGATACCGGCAACCGGAGCGCGAAGCGGCACACCGGCGTTGAGCAGTGCGAGCGTGGACGCACACACCGAGCCCATCGAGGTGGAACCGTTGGAGCTCAGAGCCTCGGAGACCTGGCGAATCGCGTAAGGGAACTCTTCGACGCTGGGCAGAACCGGCATGAGAGCGCGCTCGGCGAGTGCACCGTGACCGATTTCGCGACGCTTCGGCGAACCGACGCGACCCGTCTCACCGGTGGAGTACGGCGGGAAGTTGTAATGATGCATGTAGCGCTTGGTGGTCTCGGGACCGAGCGAGTCGACCTGCTGAGCCATCTTGACCATGTCGAGAGTGGTAACACCCAGGATCTGGGTCTCGCCGCGCTCGAACAGTGCGGAGCCGTGTGCGCGCGGGATGATCGCGACCTCGGCGGACAGCGAACGGATGTCCGTGACGCCGCGGCCGTCGATGCGGAACTGATCGCGCAGGATGCGCTGGCGAACCAGCTTCTTGGTGAGCGAGCGGAACGCTGCTCCCAGTTCCTTCTCGCGGCCTTCGAAGTTGGGTGCAACCCGCTCGAGAACCTCGACCTTGACCTCGTCGGTCTTGTCGTCGCGTTCCTGCTTGCCGGCGATTGTCAGTGCGGCATTGAGCTTTTCGGACGCAGCAGCCTCGACGGCAGCAAAAACGTCGTCCTGGTACGCCGGGAAGACCGGGTAGTCACCCGTGGGCTTTGCAGCCTTGGATGCCAGTGCTGCCTGAGCAGCGCACAGGCGTGCGATGAACGGCTTGGCGGCCTCGAGGCCTTCGGCAACGATGGCCTCGGTCGGTGCCTGAGCGCCGTCGGCGATCTTCGCGATGACGTTGTCGGTGGCCTCGGCCTCGACCATCATGATCGCTACGTCGGCGTTGTCACCGCTGCCGGACACGACGCGGCCGGCTACGACCATGTCGAAGACGGCGTTCTCGAGCTGATCGACCGTCGGGAATGCAACCCACTGGCCGGCCTTGTTGTCCTCGGAGACGATGAGTGCAACACGCACGCCACCGACGGGTCCGGAGAACGGCAGGCCCGCGATCTGCGTCGACGCGGAAGCGGCGTTGATGGCCACGACGTCGTACAGATCCTGCGGGTTGAGGCTCATGACCGTGACGACGACCTGGATCTCGTTACGGAGACCGTCGACGAAGGACGGGCGCAGCGGCCGGTCGATGAGGCGGCAGGTCAGGATCGCGTCGGTGGAGGGGCGTCCCTCACGACGGAAGAACGAACCGGGGATGCGGCCCGCTGCGTACATACGCTCTTCGACGTCCACCGTCAGGGGGAAGAAGTCGAAGTGCTCCTTGGGGTGCTTGCTGGCGCTCGTGGCGGACAGCAGCATGGTCTCGTCGTCCAGGTAAGCAACGACGGCGCCGGCGGCCTGCTGAGCAAGGCGTCCGGTCTCGAAACGGATGGTGCGGGTACCGAAGGACCCGTTGTCGATCACGGCGGTGGATTCGAACACGCCTTCGTCGACCTCTACTACGGAATTCTCTGTCATTCTTTTCTCTTCACTTCCCTCTCGTCTTCGCCGTACCCGCGCGGGCGTTTCCACCCTCCTGGTGGAAACTGCGCACCGAGGGACGTCCCCCTCTTGAATTGCAGACGCTCCTTGCGATGCGAGCGATTTCTGCTTCGGGACGTCACGACGTTCGGGCGGCCGTCGATCGAAGTCCGCCGGAGCTTTCGGGCACTTGCCCGGTCCGGAGAACCACTACCGACAACCGACACCACGTTCTCTGGTGCATACGGTGTGCTGGCTGCGCACTGCACAACTGTGCGTAGACAACTGTGCATAGCGCCGACAGCGGAAACTGCCTTGCGGCAGCTAACGCCGAAAGCCAGCGAAGCCCAGTATATGCGTGGCTTCGCCGGCTAACGGAGTGTTCGGCAAACCGAAGCGTGCCGTGTTGCTTTCGATCAGCGTCGTGAGAAAAATCTAGCGACGCAGGCCGAGACGCTCGATGAGCGTGCGGTAGCGAGCGACGTCAGTCTTTGCCACGTACTTCAGCAGACGACGACGGCGACCGACCATCAAGAGCAGTCCACGACGCGAGTGGTGGTCATGCTTGTGGGTCTTGAGGTGCTCGGTGAGATCGGTGATGCGCTTGGTGAGCATTGCCACCTGAGCTTCGGGCGATCCCGTGTCGGTCTCGTGCAAGCCGTACTCGCCGAGAACGACCTTCTTTTCTTCCGTGGTCAATGCCACTTGATTCACTCCTGTGATGACGTTTGCGTGAAAGGAACTAGATCGGTGCGGCCACCGCAAACCGCAGCACGCACCGAGAGAAGATCCTACCAGCAGCAATGAGGCGCTTTCGCCCACCTGGAGCGAATGTGGCCGCCGCCACTAGTGCAGGACGAGCTCAACCCACGCTGCGCGCCGCGCTCAACCCACGCTGCGCTCTGCATCCTCACTCAGGATTTGGCGTGCGCGTTCGACGTCTCGGTTCATCGCCGTGATGAGCGACTCGATCGAGTCGAACTTCTCCATGCCCCGAATCCGCGAAACCAGGTCGACAGCGACGTGTTGTCCGTACAGGTCTGCTTCGGTGTCGAGAACGTACGCCTCGACGGTTCGGGTCCGGCCGGAGAAGGTCGGGTTGGTCCCCACAGACACTGCGGCTTGGTATCGACGACCGGGAACGACAGTTCCGAGTTCCTCGCCGGCGCCGAGCACCGTGAACCACGCTGCGTAGACGCCGTCGGCCGGAATCGCCGAAAACATCGGCGGTGCAACATTGGCCGTCGGGAATCCCAACTCGCGTCCACGCTTGTCACCGTGGACGACTACACCTTCGACACGATGTGGACGGCCGAGAGCTTCGGTGGCGGCTTCCATGTCGCCTGCGTCGACGCACGAGCGGATGTAGGTCGACGAGAACGTCACCGCGTGCTCGGCGAGCAGCTGGACGCCGTCGACGGCAAAGCCGAAGCGAGCGCCCATCTCACGAAGAAGATCGACATTGCCGAGCGCGTTCTTGCCGAAGGTGAAGTTGTCCCCCACCACCACCTCGGCGACATGCAGACGTTCGACGAGAATTTCGTGGACGTAGCGCTCCGGCGTCAGCTTCATGAAATCAGCGGTGAACGGCATCACGCAGAACACGTCGATGCCCAGATCCTGAGCCAATTCCGCACGCCGTTGCAGCGTCGTCAACTGGGCTGGATGACTACCCGGCCGCACAACCTCCATGGGATGCGGGTCGAACGTCATCAACACGCTCGGAACACCACGTTTGCGCGCAGCGGTAACCGCTCTCGCTATCAATTGGGCATGCCCACGATGCACACCGTCGAACACACCGATAGTGAGCACACAACGACCCCAATCGGCCGGAACTTCGTCGAGACCACGCCATCTCAGCACGATTGGCAGCCTACGGGTCCACCGGCGGCGGGTCACGTTCGGACCCGCCCAGCGAATCACCGCTGTGCTGCCGCTCACGTACGGAAGTTCCGGATTTCGTAGCCTAAGCTAAGCGTTGTGGCAGCTCACAAGACCGGAACCTCGGAAGCATCATCGACGTCGGATGGCGACAGCACTTCGGCGCACGGCGCGGCAATCGACACGCTCGCACTCTCGTCGGTGGCTCAGGACTACCTCAAGGTCATTTGGACGATCCAGGAGTGGTCCCACGAGCGGGTATCCACCAAGCTCCTGTCCGAGAAGATGAACGTCTCGGCTTCGACGGTGTCCGAGGCGATCCGCAAACTCTCGGACCAGGGCCTCGTCGATCACGCCCGCTACGGTTCCATCGCTCTGACGGACAGTGGCCGCGCGGCTGCTGTGTCCATGGTCCGGCGCCACCGGTTGATCGAGACCTATCTGGTTCAGGAACTCGGGTACGGCTGGGACGAAGTCCACGACGAAGCCGAAGTCCTCGAACACGCCGTTTCCGATCTGATGATCTCGCGGATGGACGCCAAACTGGGCTTCCCCGAACGTGACCCGCACGGCGATCCCATTCCCGCCACCGATGGTTCGGTGCCGACTCCCCCGGCCCGTCAGCTCAGCGACTTCGCCAACGGCGAGCGAGGCCGCGTTGCCCGGATCTCCGATTCCGATCCCGAAATGCTTCGGTACTTCGATTCCGTCGGCGTCAGTCTCGATGTCGACATCACTGTCGAAGAACGCCGTGATTTCGCCGGAACAGTGTCCGTTCGACTCGGCGACAACCCCGACACCATCGACCTGGGAAGCCCAGTCGCTCAAGCAATTTGGCTCGTGTAGTCGAGGCCGCTCAGAGCGGCAGACGATATCGCCGTTCCACGGGCCGGACTCCGCCGGTCCGGGTCCAGTCGGCGAGCCTCTCGTCGACGTACACCCAACCTCGACGCTCGTACAGCGCGATCGCCGGCAAAGCGTCCTCGACGACGTCGAGCACCAGTTCCAACTGACTTTCTGCTGCGAAATCCGTGACAGCGTCGAGTAGCGCACCGCTGAGGCCGTTTCCGCGGGCATGGGGATGAACGAACAATCGCGACACGGCTATCGATCCCGCGGTGGTGGGCGCGCCTGCAACCTCGCGGTCGACGGCCACATGACCGACAACACGGCCGTCGCTCTCACCGACCCACGCCTTCACCACCGTGGGCGAACTGAGCCAGCGGTGCGGGTTCTGTGGCCACGTGTTCGGATATCCGTCGCACTCGTGGACCTGTGCCAGCGCATCGACGCAACCGTCGAGGTCGCCGTCGACACGCTCGCGGACGATCACCCGCGAAGCGTCGCCGGTCGCACGACCATCACCGAACTGGCGCGTCGACCCTTCTCCTGCAGGAGCGCAATCGTGTGACCGGTGGGATCGATCGCCGCACAGATCCCCTTCATCCCGATCGGCTCGAGCCAGCGCCCCTGGCTGATCGCCTCGGCTTCCTCCGCCGTGATCTGCCGATGCGGAAAAGCCGTCTGCGCGGCCTGATCGATGTCGAGGCTCACACCCGGCTGTTCCGCGAGATCTTCGAGCGTGCGCGCATGTTCGAGAGTGAACGGCCCGACGCGGGTGCGGCGCAATGCCGTCAGATGACCGCCGACGCCCAATTCACGACCGAGGTCGCGTGCAAGCGAGCGGATGTATGTTCCGGAAGAGCACTCAACGTCTACATCCAGATCGACGAAGCCACCAGGGACATCTCGCCGAGCCAGAACTTCGAAAGTCGACACCGTTACCGGGCGCGGCGCCAGCTCGACGGTTTCTCCCGCACGCACCAGGGCATGTGCACGTTGACCGTCGACCTTGATAGCGCTCACGCTTGCCGGGATCTGCTTGATGTCTCCGGTCAGCGTTGCCACGATCGCCGCGATCTCCGCGTCCGTCACCTGCGAAGCGTCTGCGGAAGTCAGGACCTCCCCTTCTGCATCGTCCGTGTCCGTCGCTGCACCGAGGCGAATGGTCGCCGAGTACGCCTTGGTTGTCAGTGCCAGGAGTCCGAGCAACTTGGTCGCACGCTCGACGCCGAGAACGAGGACGCCGGTCGCCATGGGATCAAGAGTCCCGGCATGTCCCACCTTGCGGGTGTTCAACAATTTGCGGCACCGAGCGACCACGTCGTGGCTGGTGATGCCCGCCTCTTTGTCGACAATCAGGATTCCGGCGCCGACAAGACCGGAGGAAGGCTTTTCACGAGCTGACACGTGTGCCGATTCTGCCAGTCGCGCTCACTGCACCGAAATTGCCGTCAGAATGAGCCCGCCCGACACCAACCACCTGCCGTCGAAAGAGGTGAGCGGCGGACCAGACGTCGCCTCACCGGGGACCAGCAGACGCGAGTTGAAAGTTCCTGAAGTGTCCGACTCCGCCTCGAATGTGATGTGGGCGTCCTCGAAACCCAACCAGCGCCCGGTGAGCGGAAACCACGCCTTGTACGTGGCTTCCTTCGCGCAGAAGAGCACTCGATCCCAGTGCACCGGACCGCCGGTTTCCTGAGTGTCCAGCCACGTTCGTTCCGCTTCGATGCTGACCGCGGGCAATACCCCGTCCGGCAGCGGGCCGTGCGGCTCGGCGTCGATACCGAGTGAGCGGACCTGCATGGAGTACGCCAGGACAGCGCCGCGGTAGCCGTCGCAATGGGCGAGGCTTCCGACTACTCCCTGCGGCCAGAGTGGGGCACCACGCTCGCCGCGCATGACAGCGGCAGACGGAACACCGAGCTTGCCCATCGCCTGACGCGCGAGGTGCCGGGTAGTCACGAACTCGCGACGACGCTTCTCGACCGCGCGGCCGATCAACGCCTCCTCACTGGGGTGCGGAACCAGACCGGGCGGATCCACGAAGGCCTCGGCCGTCGCAACTCCACCGGGAAGAATCTGTTCGATCACGTAGCGATACCTCTCAGCGTCCGGCGCGCATGCGCTCGACTTCGGCTTCCTGCTCCGGCGTGACCTTGAAGTGGCCACCCCACTTGTTGAGCGTTCCCGGCGGGTACTCCGGAACGGGAAGAATCTGACGCAACAACTTCTCCGGCAGTCCACGCCGACGCCATTCGCGCGGGTATCCGAGTGAGACTTCCTCGAAGCGGACGCCGTCGTAGTACGTGGTTCGAGGAATGTGCAGGTGACCGTACACCGAGCACACCGCGTTGTACTTCACATGCCAGTCGGCGGTCGCGGTGGTTCCGCACCACAACGCGAACTCCGGATACATGAGCACGTCCGTGGGCTGCCGGACCATCGGGAAATGGTTCACCAGAACGGTTTTTGTGCCTTCGGGGAGCGCGTCCAGCCGTGCCTGGGTGTATTCGATTCTCGCCCGGCACCACGCGTCGCGCGTTGCATACGGCTGCGGCGAGAGCAGGAACTCGTCGGTGGCGACGACGTTCTTGTCCCGCGCGATCTCGAGCCCGTGTTCCTTGTCTCGCGCGCCTTCCGGCAGGAAGGAGTAGTCGTAGAGAAGGAACATCGGGACGACCGTGACCGGGCCCTCGTCTCCCTCCCACACCGGGAACGGGTCCTCGGGTGTGATGACGTCGAGTTCGCGGCACATGTTGACCAGGTACTCGTACCGCGGCGCTCCGTGAATCTGAACCGGATCCTTGGCGGTCGTCCACAGTTCGTGGTTGCCCGGAATCCAGATGACCTTTGCGAATCGGCTGCGAAGGAGCTTCAACGCCCACCGAATGTCGTCAGTTTTCTCGGAAACATCTCCGGCGAGAATGAGCCAGTCGTCAGGCGAATCCGGGAACAGTTCCTCCGTCATCGGCTTGTTGCCGTTGTGACCGACATGAATGTCGCTCACCGCCATCAGCTTTGCTGCCACGATCCCTCTGCTTCCTCAGTTGAACTTCCGCGCTTCGCCGTCGCCGGACCTGTCACTGCCCACTTGCCGGAAAACGCTCGCCACGACACCGCGACCATCCGAAGTACTACGAACACGGTAAGCCCTGCCCAAATTCCGGCCAGCCCCCAGTCGTAGGCGAGGGAGAGCCAGATCGCGGGCAGAAATCCGAGAACTGCGCAGAGCATGGTCGCGTTGCGCAGAAACACCACGTCCCCGGCGCCGAGCAGAACACCGTCGAGTGCAAACACGATTCCCGCTACCGGCATGATCGCGACGAAGAACCACCAGGCGATCGACATTTGACCGAGAACCTCGGCGTCGGACGTGAAAAGTCCGGGGATCACGGAGTGGCCCGCGGCGAAGAAGATCGCGAGTACCACGGCAAATACCGTCGACCAGGCAGTGATCCGCCAGGTCATCCTCTTCGCGGCGGCTGCGAATCCACCGCCGAGGGCAGCTCCGATGAGCGTTTGGGCGGCGATCGCCAAGGAATCGAGAAGGAGCGAAACCAGGTTCCACAGTTGGAGGACAACTTGGTGTGCACCGACTACGGCTGCACCGAACCTCGACGCCACCGCGGCCGCCGAGACGAAACACGCTTGGAATGCGAGGCTGCGCAGGATCAGGTCACGGCCCATCAGCATCTGCGCCCGCATGATTGCAAGATGCGGTCGAGCCGAGACCGGTTCACGAAAGAGTGCCCAAGCGAACAGGACACCCGAAACGCTCTGGCCGACCAGATTCGCGACAGCTGATCCTTCGAGTTCCATCCGGGGAGCACCGAGCAAACCGTGCACGAGAATCGGGCACAACACCGCTGAAATACCCAGGCCGACAAGGACGAACCGAAGCGGTCGCACCGTGTTCTGAACCCCGCGCATCCAGCCGTTGCCGGCCAGAGCCACCAGGATGAGTGGAACACCCAATACCGCTATCCGAAGCCAACTTTCCGCAGCCGCCGCAATGTCGGGAGTCCCGGCCACCGCCGAAGTCAGCGGGCCCGCGATCACCTGCACGATCACTACCAAGGCCAAGCCGATCGCGGCCGCCAGCCAGGTCGCCTGAACGCCCTCGCCCACCGCGTCGCGCTCGCGGCCCGCCCCGTGCAGCCGTGCGGAGCGCGCCGTCGTGCCGTACGACAAGAAGGTCAGCTGCGTACTCACCAACGACAGGATCAGACCACCGACTGCCAATCCGGCCAGCGGAAGCGCCCCGAGTCGGCCGACCACGGCGATGTCGAACAACAGATAGAGGGGTTCGGCCGCCAGTACCCCGAGTGCCGGAAACGCCAGGGAAAAGATTCGACGTCCAGTGACGTCGAAATCAGCTGCCGAAGATCCCGCCGAGGTGGCGTCAGATTCGCTCAATGCCGCGGATTCAGCCGAGTGCCGCGACGAGCGCGGCAACAATCTCGTCGCTGGAAGTGGTCGACGTATATCCGGCCGACAGCCGGTGCCCGCCGCCACCAAGACTTTCAGCGACCGCCGACACGTCGATCGCCGACTTTGCACGCAACGAGATCGACCAGCTTCCGGAAACCGACTCTTTGAGTACTGCGGCAACTTCGGCTTCCGAAGTAGTTCGCACGATATCGACGACGCTCTCGATCTCCTCGGAGCGAAGATCGCCGATGTCACTGCGTCGGATCACCGCATACACCAGCCCACGGCCGTCCGCGGCTTCCGGGACCAGCACCGCGGACCCGAGTACCGAAGCCAGCATCGGCAACCACCCGAACGGATGGGTGTCGAGCAGCTTTCGCGCAATCGCGTCGCCGTCGATGCCGGTCGCCAGCAAACGTGCGGCGAGCACGTGCGGAAGCGGACCTCCCCACCGGAAGGAGCCGGTGTCGGTGACCAGCCCGGCATAGAGACAGTGCGCCAGATCGCTGTCGATCGCGACTCCCCACGCATCGAAGAATCGTGCGATGAGTGCCGTCGTCGACGCTGCAGTCTCGTCGACGACGTTGATGGTTCCGAATTCGGAATTGGAGCGATGGTGATCAAGGACGATTGTGCGATGCGCGCCGGCGAGTCGACTCGCCAACTCACCGAGGCGGCCCTCGCTGCCGACATCCACGGTCACCAGAACATCGACGCTTTCCCGAACATCGGCGGGCGCCGTGAGCAAGTGAACACCAGGGAAATCACACATCGACTCGGGCAGCGCCGACGGCCGACTGAACGCGACCTGCACCGAAACACCCCGACGCTCGAGAACGAGACCGAGCGCAAGTCCGCTGCCGATCGTGTCCGCATCCGGCTGCACATGGCAGAGAATTGTCACCGTGTGCGCCGATTCGAGAACCTCGGCCACCTGAGCGAACTTCGCCTCGCAGGGGTCGACGTCCGAAAGTGCGGTGAACGTCATTCTCGGTGCGCGTCAGTCGGCTTCACGAACATCTGGCGACGCCTCGTCTTCGTCCGAAGCCACTCGCGGCTCCTTGTACGGATCTGCATCTCCGGCCGGCTGTGCATTCTCACGCGCCTTGGCGACCTCGTCGTCGGCGGCCTTGGCACGGGCCAGCAGTTCTTCCATATGACGCGCGGTGTCGGGAACGGTATCGGCGACAAACGTCAGAGTCGGTGTGAAGCGAACGCCAGTTCCGGCACCGACCTTCGAGCGGAGAACACCCTTGGCCTTCTCGAGTCCTGCGGCGGCGGCTTCCACATCGGGTGCGGAATCGACCTTCTCGCCCATGACTGTGTAGTACACCGTCGCGTCGTGCAGATCGTTGGTGACCTTGGTGTCCGTGATGGTCACAAATGCGAGTCGCGGATCCTTGATCTCGTGATCGATCGCGGTCGCGACGATGGTTCCGATACGCTTTGCCAACTTGCGTGCCCGGGCTGGATCTACCATGACTGTCAGTCTCCTCTACCTGGCCACTCGAATCGAGGTGACTCGATCGATCAAAGTTCTGGTTAACAAGAATTATTACCGACAACAGTCTCGTCCATCGGCTACCCGGCAACCAAATCACCATCCACCCGCGCATGCCGGACCCAGAGCACAGACCGATCGCCCTTTTATTGGTAACGTTCGGTCGATGACGCGATCAAGAATCACCGCATCGATAATTTCCGGAGGACTCGTTGCGACTGCACTACTTTGCTCGCCGGCAATCGCGTCGGCCGACCACAGCGAGTTCACACCGCTTCCATTGACATATTCGTTGGGAAGGAACAACACCCTTCCTTGTAGCGGACAACTCACGGGCTACGTCCAAACCCCGCACGACCGTCCAGGCATTGCAGTCGTTTCAGTCTCCTGGACTTCCTTTTTCGACAGCCCGTGTTCGATCACCGCCTACGTCAATTATTCGAACCGCGACACTCGCACCGGTGGAACCAGAGCAATCGACTTGACGCATATCTCTGACGGATCCGGTTCGCTGCGGGGTGAATCGAGCCGCCAGATATCCATTGAGGTCGGGTCGGGAAACGCGGGCCTCAATCTGACCAGCGAATCGCTCACATCAACCTTGATCGATCCGGGCGCGTCTACCGTGCGCTTCGTCGTGGCATGAAGTAGCGCGCCGCCTACCGGGAGGTCCTCGCCAAGGGCGCCCCGCGAATCACGCGCTCCCGGACCGGATCTAAGTCGACTCACCCGTCGTCGATCCCTCGGGCAACAACGTCATCTTCATTCAGCGTGACGAACCCGAAGACGTCGAATACGGCGATCGAAGTTGCTGAGAGAGCTGGTGAGGGTTGTCGACGACGCCCAGATTCTTCGGGAATTCAGAAGCGACGATCACACCGCCGCTTTGGTTTTGGACGTTGGTCTACTTCGATTCCCGGACGCAGGCGCGGACCGGGTGAAAGCGCTGACCGCTTCTGTCGGGATCACCATTGCACAGAGTGAAACCGAGATTGCGCGGAAAATGCGCGACGCGGTCGACACAGTCGCACTCGGTTGCGAGGACGCCGAATCCCTTGCCGACCAACTCGATTCGGTACGCCGTCTGGATGCCTGGCTCACCGACACACACCAGTGACACTCAGTCTTCCGGGCCGAAGATTCGCCTTCGCACAGCCAGCAACTGAATCTCCGGACGCTCGGCGACCGCTCGCTCACAATGATCGAGAACATCGTGCAGATGATCGACGGACGAACTGACCACACCGACGCCCACGAGCGCACGACGCAGGCGTCCCTGCTCCCCCGCCTCCGCTGCACTCACGCCGAATCGACGGAGTTCCGTCAGGATCGGCGACAGCATCGAACGCTTTTCCTTGAGTGAGTGGACATCGCCGAAAAGAATGTCGAACTCCAGTGCCCCTACAAACATTTTCCCCCTAGACAGAGCCGAATGGACTCTTCCGGACTTGTATGTTCAAGTCCGGAAGAGTCCATGTCAGCTAGTACTCACGTGCGTCCGCCCCAACGCCCGTGTCGACATAATCAGTCGCGCGGCTTCTCGCGAAGCTCGTAGCACTCGAGAACGTCACCGATCTTGATATCGGAATAGGTGACGGTCAAACCACATTCGTAGCCTTCGCGAACCTCGGTAGCGTCTTCCTTCTCCCGCTTGAGCGAGGAGATGGTGACCGTCTCGGCGATGACCTTGCTGTCGCGGATGAGACGTGCCTTGGCGTTGCGACGGATGCTGCCCGACGTGACCAAGCAACCGGCAATGTTGCCGATCTTGGACGAACGGAACATGGCGCGGATCTCTGCCTTGCCCAGCTCGACCTCTTCGTACACCGGCTTGAGCAGACCCTTGAGTGCCTTTTCGACCTCATCGATGGCCTGGTAGATCACCGAGTAGTAGCGAATGTCGACGCCCTCGCGGTTCGCCAGCTCCGTTGCCTTGCCTTCGGCGCGGACGTTGAAGCCGATGATGATCGCGTTGGACGCAGCAGCCAGGTTGACGTTGGTCTCCGTGATGCCACCGACACCGCGGTCGATGACGCGCAACTGCACCTCGTCGTCGATCGGAATTCCGAGGAGAGCCTCTTCGAGGGCCTCCACGGTTCCCGAGTTGTCACCCTTGAGGATCAAGTTCAGCTGTGAATGTTCCTTCAGAGCTGCATCGAGATCGTCGAGGCTGATGCGCTTACGACTCTTCGCTGCAAGCGCGTTGCGCTTACGTGCGTTGCGACGGTCCGCGATCTGACGAGCGATACGGTCCTCGTCGACCACGAGCAGGTTGTCGCCTGCACCGGGGACCGACGTGAAGCCGATGACCTGGACCGGACGTGAAGGCAGTGCCTCGTGGACGTCCTGACCGTGCTCGTCCACCATGCGGCGGACGCGGCCGTAAGCATCGCCGGCAACGATCGAGTCGCCGACCCGCAGCGTTCCGCGCTGGATGAGCACGGTAGCGACGGGGCCGCGGCCACGGTCGAGGTGCGCCTCGATGGCAACACCCTGAGCGTCCATGTCCGGGTTGGCGCGCAGATCCAGGGAAGCGTCCGCCGTCAACAGCACTGCTTCGAGCAGTGCGTCGATGTTGAGACCCTGCTTCGCCGAGATGTCGACGAACATGGTGTCTCCGCCGTATTCCTCGGCCACCAGTCCGTACTCGGTGAGCTGCTGCCGGATCTTGTCCGGGTTCGCGCCTTCCTTGTCGATCTTGTTCACCGCGACCACGATCGGCACGTCGGCCGCCTGGGCGTGGTTGATCGCTTCCACCGTCTGCGGCATGACGCCGTCGTCGGCTGCGACAACAAGGATCGCGAGGTCGGTGGCCTTGGCACCACGAGCACGCATGGCCGTGAAGGCCTCGTGACCCGGGGTGTCGATGAACGTCACGAGACGCTCGTTGCCCTCGAGCTCGGTCAGCACCTGGTAGGCACCGATGTGCTGCGTGATGCCGCCGGCTTCGCCCTCACGGACATTCGCCTTACGGATCACGTCGAGCAGACGGGTCTTACCGTGGTCGACGTGGCCCATGACGGTGACCACAGGCGGACGGGACTCGAGGTCCTCTTCTCCGCCGGCGTCCTCGCCGTAGGTGAGGTCGAAGCTGTCGAGCAGCTCGCGGTCCTCGTCCTCCGGGCTGACGACCTGCACGACGTAGTTCATTTCGCCGCCGAGCAGCTCCAGCGTCTCGTCGTTGACCGACTGAGTTGCCGTGACCATCTCACCGAGGTTGAACAACGCCTGCACGAGTGCTGCGGGGTTCGCATCGATCTTGTCCGCGAAGTCCGACAGCGATGCGCCGCGAGCGAGACGGATGGTCTCACCGTTGCCGCGTGGCAGCCTGACGCCGCCGACTGCGGGAGCCTGCATGCTTTCGTACTCGGCGCGCTTCGCCCGCTTCGACTTACGTCCACGGCGAACTGCTCCGCCGGGACGACCGAATGCACCTGCCGCTGCGCCGCGCTGACCGGGACGGCCACCGCCGCCGGGACGACCGCGGAATCCACCGGCCGGAGCTGCTCCACCGGGAGCACCTGCACCAGCACCGGCGCCGGGAGCGCCGCCGCCGCGGTATCCACCGCCGCCGCCGCCCGGACGACCACCGGGAGCGCCACCGGGACGACCCGGACGTCCGCCGCCACCGGGCGCGGGACGAGCGGAACGAGCAGGCATTGCACCCGGGTTCGGGCGAGGAGGCATGGAGCCGGGGCTGGGACGGGGTCCGCCCTGACCTGCAGGCGGACGAGGTCCACCCTGGCCGGGAGCCGGACGGGGACCGCCCTGACCCGGAGCCGGACGAGGTCCACCCTGGCCGGGAGCCGGACGGGGACCGCCCTGACCCGGAGCCGGACGAGAACCGCCCTGGCCTGCACCCGGACGCGGTGCGCCGGGAGCCGGACGAGGTGCCGGACGCTCGGCGGGTGCCGAGGAGTACGGGTTGTTACCGACGCGAGGTGCCTTCGGTCCCGGACGCGGTCCGCCGGGCTTTGCGCCGGTGGACGGTGCCGCCGGAGCCGCGGGGGCTGCCGGTGCCGATGCTGCGGGAGCAGCCGGAGCCGGGCGTGCCGGCTTCGGAGCGTTGAACGTCGGGGTGGGGACCGGCGCCGACGGTGCTGCCGGAGCAGCGGCTGCGGGAGCCGCGGGGGCTGCCGGTGCCGGAGCTGCGGGAGCAGCCGGTGCGGGTGCGGCCGGCTTGGGGCCGGGACGCGGGCCACCGGGCTTTGCAGCTGACGGCGACGGTGCGCCGGGCTTTGCCGCGGGGCGAGCCGCCGGAGCGGCTGCGCCGGTCTCGGACTTGGTTTCTGCTCCGCCTGCCGACGGGAATGACTCCCGCAGACGACGGGCGACGGGCGCCTCCACTGTGGATGACGCAGACTTCACGAACTCGCCTTGCTCCTTGAGCGTTGCGAGTAGTTCCTTGCTGGTGACACCGAGTTCTTTAGCCAACTCGTGCACGCGGGCCTTGCCTGCCACTGCTCTCCTCACTGATGAGGTCGAGCAGGAGGCATCCCACAGATGTGGGTCCCGCACGACCTCGGGTTATCGCCGATGGACGTTCATCGTTGGTGCTTCACGGTGTGCTCATGAGTGCTTGTGCCTGTTCTTCTCGAGAGGTACTGCTTTTGTGTGAACTGCGTCGACCAGCTGGTCGACAGCGGACGTGTCCAGATTTCCGGACACTCGCAGTGCTCTGCTGAATGCTCGGCGCCGCTCTGCCAGGCTCAGACAACTCGGATCCAGGTGCAGCCATGCACCTCGACCGGGGAGTCTTCGCGATACGTCGGGGACGAGCGGGGAACCCTCCGGCCCCTGCTCACCAACCACGACCCTCAACAGATCGACAGCCGACCCTTGTTCCCTGCACCCCACACACGTTCTGACCGGCGAACCGGGTTTCACGCGCGCAGAATCCGAGGACTCACGTCGAACCATTGTCCACTCTACCGCCGAACCGTCTCGATCACTGCATTCCACCGTTATCCGTTGGACGTGGCGGGCCGGTCGGACGCGTCGCCAACGGGTGCCGCATCGCTCCGAATGTCGATACGCCAACCCGTCAACCGTGCAGCCAGGCGGGCATTTTGACCCTCTTTTCCGATGGCCAACGAAAGCTGGAAATCGGGCACGATGACACGGGCCGCACGAGCCTCCGGATCGACGACAGTGACGGAGACCACTTTCGACGGGGAAAGTGCGTTGCCCACAAACGTCGCGGGATCTTCGTCGAAGTCGATGATGTCGATCTTCTCCCCCGCAAGTTCGCTCATGACGTTGCGGACGCGCTGACCCATCGGGCCGATGCATGCACCCTTTGCGTTCAGCCCCTGCACGCGTGAGGCAACGGCGATCTTGGAACGGTGTCCCGCTTCGCGCGCGACGTTGATGATCTCGACGCTGCCGTCCGCGATCTCCGGAACCTCGAGTGCGAACAACTTGCGAACCAGGTTCGGATGGGTCCGCGAGAGGGTGATCTGGGGGCCACGGGCGCCGCGAGCAACCCCGACGACGTAGCACTTGATGCGCTCGCCGTGTTCGTAGTTCTCGCCGGGAACCTGTTCTGCGGGCGGCAACAATCCTTCGGCGCCATTGGATTCGCTGCCGATTCGAACGACGACCATCCCGCGAGAGTTTGCACGCGTGTCGCGCTGAATGACACCGCCGACGATTTCACCCTCATGGGTGGAGAACTCACCGAAACTGCGCTCGTGCTCGGCGTCGCGCAAACGCTGCAGGATGACCTGGCGTGCGGTGGTCGCCGCGATTCGACCGAATCCTTCGGGAGTGTCGTCCCACTCCTCGCCGATCATGTTGCCGTCGGCATCGGTGTCGTGTGCCATCACTCGCACCGAACCGGTCTTGATGTTGACATCGATCCGAGCGTTCTGCTTGTGCCCCTCGGTGTGGCGGTACGCCGTCAGCAGCGCGGTCTGGATCGTGGCGATCACAGTTTCGATCGAAACGCCCTTTTCGGCTTCGATCGCTCGCAACGCTGCAATGTCGATATTCACTTGTCGAACCCTTCTTCGTTTTCTACGTCTTCTAATTCTGCTTCGTCGTCTTCGACACTGTCCACGCCCGAGTCATCGGTGAGGTCAACCGCATCCGAGGGAACTGCGCGCCCCTCCGGGATGCCGCCCGCGAGTTCCAACTCCGCCTCACTGGGCTTCGAGAACTCCACCTGAACTACGGCCTTCTGAACGTCGCCCAGTGCAATCTCTCGCACGGTCAGTCCGCCACGGCCGCCGATGACAACCGCCACGGAATCGTCGTTCAACGTTCCGATACGGCCGACCACGGTCTCGCCGGCCAGATCGATACGCGCTTTGCGTCCACGAGCTCGACGCCAGTGACGCTCGAGTGTCAGTGGACGATCGATTCCCGGGGAGGTCACCTCGAGGGTGTACGGCGTTTCACCGATTTCCTCGAGGCTGTCGAAAAGTTCCGAAACGAGTCTGCTGATCTCTGCGGCGGCATCGAGTTCGATCCCGGCATCGCTGTCGACCATGATGCGCACCGCGCTGTGCTTGCCCGCACTCGTCACGACAACGTCTTCGACGTCGTAACCCTGGGCGTGCACGAGTTCGGAGATCAGCTCGATCACCCTCTCCCTGGATGGCACCGGCATCTCGCGAACTCCTCATTTCAGTTGTCGTCGATTGTCCGACTTGTGTCGACTGTCGACGTGGGCGGCTGCGAGCATGAAAAGACACCAGGTGCCTCATGCTGCAAGCATCCAAGAGTACCGCTCATTACGCGTCTCCGTGACCAGAGTGCCCGACGCACGTCACACTTGAACACGTGCCGCGGATTCGAACGATCGGCCGACCACCTGGCACGATGGACTGGTGCTGACGCCCATGACTACTACCCCACTCTCCCGGCGGAGTGCGCTCAAGATGACGGGAACCGCAGCAGCGTTGGGCGCTGCAGCCTTCTCGTTGTCCGCCTGCACCGACAACGGCACAGCGGAGGCGGCTGCAGAAGTCGACCAGTTGACGGCCCAGGCCGAGCGAGCTCGCTCCGACGCGGCAGCCGCAACCGCCGCCATCGCTCTTGCGCCGGACAAGTCGGCATCACTGACCACGATCAGCGCCGAACGCACAGCGCATGCACTCGAACTCGACGCCGAGATTGCGCGAGCAGCGGGCGGCGGCGCTACGACCACTGCGCCCCCGTCGACCTCGGTCGCGAACGCTCCGACGGGCGTTGACACCTTGAGGACCTCGCTTAACGATTCGGCGCGCAGTGCCGCGGATCTCGCTCGCACGATGTCCGGCTATCGCGCGGGCTTGCTCGGTTCGATCAGCGCGTCGTGCTCGACCCAGGTTGCGGTGTTGCTTCCATGATCACTTCGCACACCCGTCGAACCGAGAGTTCTGCCTTGCTGACCGCAATCGAATCAGAGAATGCCGCGATCTTCGCTTACGGAGTGGTTGCCGCGTTTTCGAATCCTGCCCGTGTCAACGAAGTTGCCACACATACAGCCGCGCACCGCGCGCGACGTGATGCGCTGGTTGCCCTGTCGACCGACGCGGGCGAGACCCCGCCGACAGCCGCGGCAGCCTACGAGATCCCGTTCCCGGTGACGGACGCCGTTACCGCGGCACAACTGGCAGCACAGATCGAATCCGACACCGCCGTGACCTACCGGGCATTCGTCGAACAGGTCGATACCGACCAACTCCGCACGTTCGGAATCGACGGCCTGACCGATGCGGCAATCCGCGGCGCCGGATGGCGGTCCGCGCTGGGAACCGCTCCGTCCACATCAGCGTTCCCAGGGGACCCGGCTTCGTAAACTGCTGTGCGCCTTTATTAACCGCCGGCGGTTAATAAAGGCGCACAGCAGTGCTCAGCTCTTGCGATGCGAGGGCACGAACCAAGCCGCGACAACCGCAACCAACACGAAGCAACCGCCGACGCGCAGGGCAGGTGTCAGCGCATCTCCGTAGCCCAGCGGCGTGAGCGCGCCACCAGCGGCAAGGAAGACTGCGGTGAGAACCGCGATTCCCAGCGCAACACCGATCTCGCGAAGCGTCGAGTTGGTCGAACTGGCCGTTCCGTGATCAGGCTCATCCATGTCGACGAGGACAGCCGTGGAACTCGGCGCGAAGGTCAGGCCCATGCCGATGCCCGCCATCAGGAGCGCCGGAACCAGTGAACCGTACGTCACGTCGGGACCGATCAACGCGGCCAACCAGAACAATGCTCCGGCCTGGAGCAGCAGACCGGTCAGCAGAAGTGAACGGAGCCCGACCTTCGGCGCCAGAAAACCGGCGAGAGGAGCGAAGATCATCGGCGCTGCCGTCCACGGAAGCGTCCGCAGGCCTGCTTGGAACGGGCTGTAGCCCATCACGATCTGGAGGTACTGCGACAGCAGGAACACCGCTCCGAAGATCCCGATCGAGAAGGTCAAGCCGATGACGTTCGCCATCGAGAAGCTGCGCGAACGGAACAGACGTAGGGGCATGACCGGATGTGACGTCTTCATCTCGCGAAGAACGAACAGCGCCAACGCGACTGCGGAACCGGCCAACGACGCAACCACTCCAAGCGATCCCCAGCCGTCGTCGTTGCCGTGAACGATCCCCCACACCGCCAGAAACACACCGAGTCCGGCGAGTGCGACACCGGGAAGGTCGAGAGGTTGTGTGCGACCGGTCGATTCACGCAACGCATACATCGCGAGAGGAACGGCAACGATCGCAACCGGCACATTGATCCAGAAGATCCCCTGCCACGAGAACCCGTCGACTACCGCTCCACCGACCACGGGACCGATCGCGATTCCCAGTCCGGAGACGCCACCCCAGACACCGATTGCCATGGCGCGCTTGGCTTCCGGTACGGCTGCGACGAGGAGGGTCAGCGAGAGCGGCATGATCGCGGCTGCGCCCGCGCCTTGAAATGCCCGGGCCGCAATCAGCAGGCCGGGAGTTGTCGACAGCGCCGAAGCGATCGATGCAGCCGTGAACAGCCCGATTCCGAACACGAACATCCGGCGGCGTCCCCACCGATCGCCGAGCGTCGTCGCCGAAAGCATCAGCGTCGCAAAGCAGAGCGTGTACGCATTCATGAACCATTGGAGCTGCCCGACGGACGCGTTCAGTTCCTTCTCGATCACCGGCAGCGCGCTCGTCATCACGAGGTTGTCGAGGGTAGCCATGAACATGGGCAGAGAAGCAGCAACCATCGCTATCGCGATCGGAACCTTACGTCCTCCACTGTTTTCCGACCCGGATGCGGCGTCCGATCCGGACTTCGTCAAAACGGTCATCGTGATTCCTCGATGTGAAGGTGCCTTAAGGCATCGATTGATTACTTAAGTCGAAACTAAGCTATCCGGTGATAACGTGTCAATATGTCGATCGGTGCAGCTGAACCACGTACCCGCAGGATGAGCGCACCGGAACGTCGCGCACTGGTCCTTGCCGCGGCAACGCGGGCATTTGCAAAGGGCGGATACTCCGGCACCAGCACGGACGCCGTCGCCAAGGAAGCCGGCGTCTCGCAGCCCTACGTCGTGCGCATGTTCGGAACCAAGGCAGATTTGTTCCACGCGGTGTTCACGCGTGCGCTCGACGAAATCGTCCGCACCTTCAACGACAAATTGGACACCGTCACAATCGATCCGAGCAATCCGCAGTTCTGGGCCGAACTCGGATCCGCCTACGGCGAGCTGGTCCTCGATCGAGATCTGCTGCTCGTCATGTTGCACGGCTTCGCAACCAGCACCGACGACGTCGCCGCCGTGTCCCGGACCGCCATGTCCGGCATCTACACCTTGCTGCGCGAGCGCACCGGTTGCACGCCCGAGCAAGCACGCTTGTTCATCGCGAACGGCATGCTGATCAACAATCTGCTCGCAATGATGGCACCCGAACACGCCGAAGAAGATCCGGCCCTCGGCGAACTCTGGGGCAGCGTCTTCAGCGACTCGACTGCAATCACTCTCACCGGCGACGAATCCTCGAGCGAAACCGACACCGTTTCCTGACCGGTCACTGGGAAAAACTACACACATGTGACTGAGGACACCCTACAGTCGATCCGACATGTCTCCGGGAAACCCAGACGAAAAGGACCGACGGTGGATCTCGCACAACGCCTCGACGCGCTCGAACAGATCGAGGAAATCAAGAAGCTCAAACATGGCTACTGGCGAGCATGTGACGCCAAGGATCCGGTTCGGTTCCGCAGCAGCTTCATCCGTTCAGGAGCGTCGATCGACTACGGACGTCTCGGCGCGTTCGACGACGCCGGGCCGATGGCGGACATCTTCGAGAAGATCGCTCTTCGCAAGGTCGACGGCCGGTACGCGGTACTCGACATGCATCACGGATTGCATCCCGACATCACACTGACCTCGGAGACGTCGGCGGTGGGGCGATGGACTCTGCAGTTCCGCCAGGTCGACACTGTCGGACGCACCGAGAAGTTGATGACCGGCGAATACGACGACAAATACGTGATCGAGGACGGTGTGTGGAAAATGAGTCAATGCCACTTCACGGAGACGTGGTCGATCACCACTCCCCTGTCCCCCGACACTGATATCGCCGAGGGTTCGTTGGGAGGCCCCCGGTGACCACGTCGACAAACGGCAAAGTAGCGCTCGTGACCGGCGCGAGTAGGAGCGTCGGTAAAGGCATTGCCCTCGCACTGGGAAGCGACGGCTGGACGGTGTACGTGACGGCCCGAGGCACCGTCGGCGCCGACAGCCCACTCGATCGCACCGCGGCGGAGATCACCGAGCGCGGCGGTCACGGCATTGCCGTGCAGTGCGATCACGCCGACGATCAACAGATCGTCGACCTGTTTGCACGCATTGCCGAGGAACAGTCAGGCCGCCTCGATCTTCTGGTCAACAACGTCTGGGCCAACCCGGCGGGCTATGCCGGCTTCGCCGATCCGTTCTGGAAGAGGCCGATCGACGATTGGGATTCGCTGATCGGAATCGGACTGCGCGCCCACTACGTTGCTTCGGTAGAAGCGGCGAAGTTGATGGTCCCCCGGGGCAGTGGAGTGATCGGCAATATCTCGTCATTCGGCACCCGCGGGTACCTGCACTCTGTCCTGTACGGGATGTCAAAGGCAGGTTTGGACAAGATGGCCGCCGACATGGCTGTCGAATTGAAGGGAACCGGCGTCACCGCACTTTCCTTCTGGCTCGGGTTGATCCGCAACGAGCGGATGGAGGCGAGTGGGATCGAGAGCTTCGAAGGCTTCTCACTGGCCGAGGCCGAAACCCCGGAATTCGTCGGCCAGGTCATCACTGCATTGGCCAACGATCCAGAAGTGAACGCGCGCAGCGGTCACACACTGATCACCGCCGAGACGGCCGTCGAGTACGGAATCACCGACGCCAACGGGAAACAACCTGCGTCACACCGCAGTGCCTTCGGTGGCGGCCCGCTTTTCTGAATCATCGGTGGCGGTGGTCGCGTCGCGTGCCGGCACAGCACGCGGCGCTGCCACTCGCGCCTTCAGGGCAAGCCAGGCACACCCGATGACGACGACGCCGCCGGCCACGATCGAGGGTGACAACGCCTCACCGAGTATCAGCGCCGACCAGGCAATGCTGAGTACCGGTTGAACCAACTGTGTTTGGCTCACAGTGGAAATGGGACCGATCGCCAGACCCCGGTACCAGGGAAAGAACCCGAGAAACATACTCACGCATCCCAGGTAGGCAAACGAAAGCCACGAATTCACATCGGCAGAGACCGGAGCCTGGGCCATGGACGCCACCGTCAACGCAATCGTGACCGGCAGTCCGAGAATCAATGCCCAGGCAATCGTCTGCCACGACCCGATCTCGCGGGCCAGCAACGCACCTTCCGAATATGCCAGCGCTGCACACACAACCGCGGCGAACAGAAGAAGATCAGCGAGCTGAAACGAGCCGAGTCCGCCGTTTGCGACGGCCACGAACCCTACGACCGATACCGCGCCGGCGGCGCTTGCCCACCAGAATCCCTTACTGGGACGCTCTTTTCCTCGGACGACGGCAAATACCGCGGTCGCAGCGGGAAGTAGTCCGATCACGACTGCCGCGTGACTCGCCGGCGATGTCTGCAACGCAAACGTGGTGAACAGTGAAAACCCCAGTACCGCGCCAACGGTCACGAGTGCGATGCGAAACCACTGCCGAAGCGTCGGAAGCGTCGCGCGAGTAACCGACAGCATCACAATCGCAAGGGCCCCGGCAACGACGGCGCGGCCCGCGCCGACGAACAGGGGGTCGAGATCCGCGACGGCGACCCTCGTGAGCGGAACGGTGAACGAGAACGCCAGAACACCGAGCAAGCCCCACCACAAACCGGATCGAGACGATGGCATCGGTAGCGGTGCCCGCGACGTGACGATAGCGCTACTCTTCATACTCATATTCAACGATAGCAGTAGCGCGCCAACCTGCGAAACTGGTATTTCAGATGCGAACCCGTGTGCAGGAGATCGAAATTGCACCGAGCAGTCCGACGAGCGCGAAAGCGTAGAAGCCCCACGGCACGGCGTAACCCGCACCCAGGAGAACTCCGCCCAGAATCGGGCCACAGATCGCACCGACCCGGCCGACACCCGCCGACCATCCGAGCGCTGTCGCGCGAATCTGCGGTGGGTGATTGGCGCTCGTGAAGGCGTAGACCAGTACCTGTGCACTGAAAACGAAGCATCCGGCGAGGAAGACCATCACGTAGATTCCGAACGACACCTTCACACTCAGAAGCGCCAGGAACAACGCTGCTCCCGTGAACCACACGATGGCTGCAGTCCGCGGGCCGATCTTGTTCGCGACGCCCCCGGCGATCAACAGCCCGACGACGGCTCCGGCATTGAGGATCAGAAGGAACGTCAACGAGGCTCCGAGGTTGTAACCGGCCTCGCGCATGATCGTCGGAAGCCACGTGTTCAATCCGTAGACGAGCAGCAAGCCCATGAAACTGGTGATCCAGATGGCGATGCTGTTGCGCAGGAACTTCGAAGAGAACAGTGCGCGAACGGGATTGGCGGCTTCGGCGCGCCCAACTTCGGACGTAGGCGCAGCCTCGAGCTCGACACCGTAGCGGGCAGCGATTTCCTCGGCCTCGGCACGCTTTCGGTGAGCGAGAAGGTACGACGGGGATTCCGGCAGATACCGCAACATGAGTGGAATCAGGACGACGGCAGGAAGTGCGCCGACAACGAACATCGCTCGCCAACCGAAAGGTTCGATCACGACGAGCGCCAGCGCGGCGGTGGCAACGGCGCCGACGTGATAGCCGGTCATCAGCATGGTCGACGCAGATCCACCGCCTTGTTTCTTCGAGAATTCGTTGACCAGAGCCAATGCCGTCGGAAGGGCGCCACCCAGTCCCACCCCGGCGAGGAAGCGCAGCAGACCGAAGATGAACGGATTGGGCGCAATTGCGCACAACAGAGTCAGAATCGAGAATGCGGCAACGGCGTACAGCAGCGCGCGGCGTCGACCGATGACGTCAGTGAGAGTGCCGATGACGAGGGCGCCGATGGTCATGCCGATGAGCCCGAAGGTCGAGATCATCGTGATCGTGCCGGTACTCAATCCCCACGCGTCGTAGTCGAGAAGTGAAGGAATGACCGCACCGAGTACGACCAGATCGAATCCGTCCAGAAGCACAGCTATCCAACACAACGGTGCTACCCACATTGCGGCACGCGCCCCAGGCAAACCGGTGATTGAACTCGATTGCGTATGCGGTGCGGTCATCGGATCCTCGACATTCACTGCTTGTGGGCGTTCGCTACCGGTTCAGATCCAGTAGTTCAGATCGAGATCTGTTCGCATTGCGAACGCATGTTCATAATGAGCACAACGATTGTGTACGGAGTCACAACGCCATGTCAAACGTCGCGGTAATCTCGAGGAATGGCACTCTCCGAAAATGAGCGTGAACAGTTTCTGGCCGAACCCCACATCGGGGCGCTGTCCGTAGCGGACGGCACCGAACGCGGTCCGTTGACCGTCCCGATCTGGTACCTGTACTCGCCCGGTGGCAAACCATGGATCCTCACCGGCAAGGATTCACGAAAGGCTCGACTCATCGAGTCGGCCGGGCATTTCTCGTTGATGGCCGAAAGGCTCGATCCGACAATCCGTTACGTCAGCGTCAGCGGATCCGTCGACAAGATCGTTCCGGGCACCGACGAGATGCTGGTCGAAGTCTCGCGGCGATACCTGACCCCGGACAAGGTCGACGGATATCTCGAATTCGCGCGATCGCAGTTGGGCGAGCAGGTAGCGATCTACATGAATCCGCAGCACTGGCTGTCTGCGGATCTCGGGGCGATCTGACACTTCACCGAAAAGCGAAGGCTCGGCGCGCCGGAGTGGCGCGCCGAGCCTGACCTGCGTTCGAGTGTTCTCGGTATCAGCTCTCGGTGAAGAAGCGCACCCGATTGAGGCGATGACCGCTCGCCTCGAAGCCGAACAGGGCGATGGCCGGTTCCCCGCACACGATTACGCTCGCCGTCACAGTTCGACCGGCAACCAGCATCTTGCTCTTCGTCACGCCGGTGAGCAGAGCGTTGACGTCGGCTTTGGACAACTGCGTTCCCGCCGGAAGCTCGACGGGTACCGGCGGCGTTCGACCGACAGCGGCCGCATCGAGGAACCGCGAAGCCGCCTTCTTGCCTTTGTCTCCGACTCCGAAGATGCCGCGCGAGAATCCGAGCGCTCCGCCGATCCCCTGGTTCGAGAGCAGCTGCGGGGTCAACTTCGCGGCAGCCTTCATCCCGGCAACGCCGGCGGTAGCGAGCTGGCTCAGCATCGTTGCCAATTCCCAATGCGCATAGAGGGTTCCGATCCGCAAGGAATCGGGCTCCCCCACCAAGTCGTAGCGCAAATGCATCGGCACGTCGAGGACGACTCCGGTCGACATCTCGGTAGCGAGGCTCAGATCGCGCCACACTGTGCGGCCGCACACGATATCGCGCTCGACGTCGAAGGTGATCGAATTGGGGGCGATGAACGTGTCGTAAAAACTCTCGATCGCCGCCTGTCCGTTATGCGGACGTGAACCTACAGGGTCGTTGATCTGGCCGTCTTCGGCAAACAGCGCAACCCAGGTCGAGCGATCATGCGCGCCGACGGCTTTCGGGGATCCCTCCACGACGGCCATCAACTGCTCACGTACCACCGGCGCGGTCATGCGCGCATCTCGTATGCACCGTCGTACGCCTTGACCTGCTGCCACACCCGGTCGAAGCGTTCACTGTCCACAACAGGCTTCCGCACTGCGGCCAAGGCCCACTTCTGCTGCTCCGGCGTCGACGACGGCTTTCCGTGCAGTGCGATCGCGTATCCCGAGAAGTCGCGAATCTGGAAGTCGAAGATCTGATCGACAACGTCGGCGTCGAGTCCGCTGATCTCGGCCTGCTCGAGAATCAGATGACCGTAGACTACGAGGGAGAACAGGTGCCCGACATTGAGCATGAAATCGAGATCCTTCTGCTGCTGCGCGTCCGGCGCTGAGGCAGTGAGCAATTCGGTGAGTGCGATCGCCTGCTCGTAGAAACGAGCGACGTTCGGGATCGAAGAGTGCTTCTCGTAGACGGGCTTCCACTCGTGGAACTGAATCTTCGCAGCGCCGCGGGTCGGTCCCTGATTCCAGAAGAACTCGTCGTCGGCTGCGTCGTCGCGCGTGACGATCTCCGGGAACTCCGCGGGGTTGAACAGGTAGTTCGGCAAGAACTTGAGGATCAGGCCGACGTTGACGTGGACGGTGCCCTCGAGCTTGGGCAGCGTGCCGATCATCTGCGCTGCTTCACGGAAGTACGTGGACTTCTCGTACCCCTTTGCCGCGATCACGTCGTGCAGCAACCCGACGACCTTTTCACCTTCCGAGGTGACCTTGGCCTTCGTCATGGGATTGAACAGCAGGTAGCGACGGTCTTCGAGGCTGGCGCTGCGGAAGTAGTCGACCGCCCGCGCGCTGAACTGTTTCATCGCGATCAGACGTGAGTACGCGTCGACGAAGGCGGCGCGTACATGGGCGAAGTCCGTGACCGGATTACCGTAGAGAATTCGATTCTGCGCGTGAGTGATTGCTTCGAAGAACGCATGTTCGGTGATCCCGATGGAGCCGGTGCACAGGTTGAACTTTCCGACGTTGACCGTGTTGAGCGCGGCCTCGAATGCGGCGACGCCGGTGTGCAGAATGTCTTCCTCGCGCACCGGGTAGTCGTCGAGGCGGAAATTGCTGACGTACATTTGCCCGCGCAGGACATTGTCCACAAGCTGATAGTTCGGATGTGCACTGTCGGCGACGAAGAACACGTAGCCTTCGGGACCCTCGACGTCGGTACGACGCCCGAACACAGACACCATTCCGGCTACGTTGCCGTTTCCGATGTAGTACTTCTCGCCGCTCGCGCGGAAGGCGACGTCGCCGTCGGTGGGAGTGAGAAGCATGTCGGTGGAGTACACGTCGGCGCCGTGATCACGCTCGGACAGGCCGAACGCCATGACACCACCGTCGACGAGTTCCTGCGCTGCACGCTTCTTCGCTGCGTCGTTGTCACTCATCCAGATCGGTCCGAGTCCGAGGATCGTGACCTGCCAGGCGTACCAGTAAGCGAGTCCGTAGAAACCGAAGATCTCACTCAAGGCCGCGTTGCGGGCACCGTCCCAACGACGGTTCTCGTCACCGTCGGCGAATGCCGCCGGAGTCTGGAACGTCGCGAACAACTTCTCCTTGCCGACGAACTCGAGAAAGTCGGAGACCCACACTGCGTCGAGGTCGTCCTGAAGCAGTTGCTTCTTGCCGCGGCTCTCGAACCATTCGATGGTGGCTCGCAGCAAACGGCGGGTCTCCGGATCGAACTGAGCGGGGTCGTAAGTATGGGGGTTGAAGAGCAATCCATCGGTGCCAGACACGTCATTACCTTTCGTCGATGACGCTAAACTACCAGCGGGTAACTTTCCGCGGTGCGATTCATGGAAGACCTGCGATTCTTCGCGAATGCCACAGGTCCATCGGATTCCACGTGCCCGCCCGAGCACGCGTGATCGGATAGCACGCCAATCCCAGCAACAACGCAGACATGTGGCCGATGGCGGTGAAATTGGTGGCGAAAATCAGAGGTACACCGTAGAAGAGCAACAGCCCCGCGAGATAGACGTATCGCCACGGATCGACGATGCGGTACACCAGAATCCCCATGATGCCGGCCAGACCGTAGCTCACTCCCACGTCGAGAGTGTTGACCGCCGACTCCGCCACGTATCCGTGCCGAATACCTTCGTACAGAACACCTTCGCTGATGTACGTGGCTCCGACGTGGGCGATGACGACAACACACAGCCACCGCCACGTCCCGAGCCAACGCTCAGCCGTTGCATGAAAGATGGTGAAGAGAACCAGGTATCCCAACCAACCGCCACCTTCGAGCCAGAAGGCACTCGAGAACAGGACTCGTAGCGGGTCTTCGGCCAGGTGATGCAGATTGGTCGAGCGCTTGCCGAGAAAACGCTCCTCGACATTGTCAGGCAGATGCCGGAGGAACAGCGTGGTGAACAGCAGGGCAAGCAACCAGACATAGGTACCGGGAGCACTGCGCACCCATCGCCATGCCGCCTTTGCTGCCCCCAGCATCCTCACCGCTTCGAGTCTGCGCTCACTCGTTCACTACTGCAACGGCAAACCCGTCCCACCCCTTCGAACCCACGGTTTGAATGGCGGTGCCGTCGAGTTTCGGCTCGGCCGCGATCATCTCCAACACCGCTCGACTCGCTTTGACGCGCTCGTCGTCGATATCCGGGTTGGACACATGTCCCCCACGCACCACGTTGTCCACGATGATGACGGTTCCGGGATGCGAAAGGGCCAACGCCCACCGCACGTACTCGGTGTTGTTCTCCTTGTCGGCGTCGATGAAGACCAAGTCGAAAGGTCCCAACTCTTCCTTCGCGATCGACGGGAGGCTGTCGAGCGCGGCCCCGACGCGGATGTCGACACGGTCAGCCAAGCCGGCGCGCTCGATATTCGCCCGAGCGACATCCGCACGAGTGGGATCGAATTCCAGCGTGATGACTTGGCCCGAGGGGCCGACCGCGCGAGCGAGCCAGATCGTGCTGTATCCGCCGAGCGTTCCGATCTCGAGGACATTGCGCGCCAAGCACATTCGCGCCAGAAGGTTGAGGAGCTTGCCCTGGTTCGGCGCCACGTCGATCGGAGGGAGGCCGGCCTCGGAGTTGGCGGCGAGTGCCGCGTCGAGAACCGGATCTTCACCTACCAACGTGGAGACAAGGTAACCGTCGACTTCTGCCCAATCCGGTTCGCGTTCCATAGCCACGATTGTGGCAGAAAAGAAGGGCCGCCGCAGACACCTCGGAAGGTGGCTGCGGCGGCCCAGACGACTATTCGAATCAGCCGCGAACTGCGCTGATGATCTCCTCGATCGCCGAGTCGGCGTCGATCTCACGGCTCTCGCCGGTGAAGCGGTCGCGAATCTCGACCTTGCCGTCGGCCCAACCACGGCCGACGACAACGATCAGCGGAACGCCGATCAGCTCGGAGTCCTTGAACTTCACGCCCGGGGATGCCTTGCGGTCGTCGAGGATTACTTCGAGTCCGGCACGGTCGAGTTGCGCGGCGAGGCCTTCGGCGCCTTCGCGTGCAGTCTCGTCCTTGTTCGCGATGACGAGGTAGACGTCGGCCGGTGAAACTTCGGCAGGCCAGCGCAGACCCTTCTCGTCATGGTGCTGCTCGGCAATGACGGCCACCAGACGCGAGACGCCGACGCCGTACGAACCCATGGTCGGGCGGACGGGCTTGCCGTTCTCGGCGAGGACGTCGACGGTGAAGACATCGGTGTACTTGCGGCCGAGCTGGAAGACGTGCCCGATCTCGATACCGCGAGCCGAGACCAGCGTGCCGGCGCCGTCGGGAGAGGCGTCGCCGTCACGAACCTGGGCGGCTTCGATGGTTCCGTCAGGGGTGAAGTCGCGACCGGCAACGAGGCCGACCACGTGCTTGCCGTCTTCGTCGGCGCCGGTGATCCAGCTGGTGCCGTCGACGACGCGCGGGTCGACAAGGTAGCGAACGCCGTTGGCCTGCAGTGCCTTCGGGCCGATGTAACCCTTGGCCAGGAACGGGTTGTTCTTGAAGTCGGTCTCGGTGATCATCACGAACTCGGCCGGCTCCAGCGAAGCTTCGAGGCGCTTTTCGTCGACCTCACGGTCGCCGGGGATGCCGATACCGAGCAGTTCCCACTCGCCGCCGGGCAGGCGGGTCTTGACCATGATGTTCTTGAGAGTGTCGGCGGCGGTGATGGTGCGGCCGAGGTCGGCACCGTTCGCCCAGTCCACGAGCGTGTCGATGGTGGGTGTGTTCGCGGTGTCGTACACCTTCGCTTCGGGCAGCCCGTCGAACGGAATCGAGTCGGGAACAACAGTCTTGACGGCCTCGACGTTGGCGGCGTAGCCGGATTCGAGGCAGCGTACGTAGGTGTCTTCGCCGATCTCGCTCTCGGCAAGGAACTCCTCGGACGCGCTGCCGCCCATCGCACCGGAGGTGGCCGAGACGATGACGTACTTGACGCCCAGACGCGTGAAGATCTTCTCGTAGGCACCGCGGTGCGCCTGGTACGACTCCGTCAGACCTTCGTCGCTGAGGTCGAAGGAGTACGAATCCTTCATGAGGAACTCGCGACCACGCAGAATGCCCGCACGCGGACGCTCTTCGTCGCGGTACTTGGTCTGCACCTGGTACAGGGTGACCGGGAAGTCCTTGTACGAGTTGTACTCACCCTTGACCGTCAGAGCAAAGAGCTCCTCGTGGGTCGGGCCGAGCATGTAGTCGTTGCCCTTGCGGTCCTTGAGGCGGAACAGGTTGGGGCCGTACTCGGTCCAGCGGTTCGACGCCTCGTACGGATCGCGCGGGAGCAGAGCAGGCAGCAGAATTTCCTGCCCACCAATGGCATTCATTTCTTCGCGGACAACACGCTCAACCTCGCGCAGCACCCGCAATCCCAGCGGCAACCACGAGTAGACGCCTGGAGCGATACGACGCACGTAGCCGGCACGAACCAGCAATTTGTGGCTGGCAACTTCGGCGTCCGAGGGATCGTCACGCAGGGTACGCAGGAACAGGTGGGACAGACGGGTAATCACGAGGTGTAAGGATAGTCGCCGCAGTCGGCCGAGCGGGCCTCGGTACGGTTACAGCGTGCTTGTACTGCTGCCTCCCTCAGAAACCAAGTCCGACGGCGGCAAGGATGCGCCCCTCGATCTGGCCGAACTGTCGATGCCACAGTTGACCGAAACGCGCGAATTGCTGGTTCAGACGCTGGTCGATCTGGCCGCTGACGTCGAGGCGTCGTGCGAAGCGCTCGGGCTCGGTCCGACGCAAGCAGACGAAGTGGAACGCAACGCCAAGCTGTGGGTGTCCGCGACGCGGCCCGCGCTGCAGCGCTACACCGGGGTGCTCTTCGACGCCCTCGACGCCAAGTCGTTCACCCGTGCCCAGAAGGCCAAGGCTCTCGATCGGATCGCGATCGGCTCCGCTCTGTTCGGTGCAGTCCGTGCGGGAGATCTGATCCCCGCCTACCGCCTTTCCGGCGGGTCCAAGCTGCCCGGGATGGGCACGCTCCGCTCACTGTGGAAGCCGGAGTTGCCGAAGGCCTTGGCGGCCGAAGCCGACGGCCTTGTCATCGATCTACGGTCCGGCACCTACCAAGACCTCGGACCGGTTCCGGACGCACTGATCGCAACGGTCCTCACCGAGAAGCCGGACGGCACCCGCACTGTCGTCAGTCACTTCAACAAGCACCACAAGGGTCTGCTCGCGCGCGCCCTTGTGGTCTCGCGCGCCGAACCGACCGACATCAAGGGTGTTGCGCGGGTGGCGTCGAAGGCGGGCTTGCGCGTCGAAATCGCGTCGGAGCGCGAATTGATCATCCTGACGGATTGATGGCTTCGTCTGTCAAGTGCCACAGAAGGTTTGGAATGTTTCGCTGAAAGACTGCGGAGCCGCCTCGGTGTAGTCAGCCCACTCGTCGCGTCGGTCGAATGGATGCGCGACAACCTCCAGCAGCTTCTCGAATGGAGCGAGGTCGCCGTCGGTCGCGGCGCGCAGGGCAGCGTCGAGCCGATGATTACGCGGAATGTACAGCGGGTTGACGCGATCCATCGCGCTCGCGGTCTCCGCGGCCCCGTATCCGTTTTCGGTCAGGGCTCCCTGCCACCGCTGCAACCAGGGCGCGATGTGCTCCCGTGGCACGAGGTTGTCGAGAGGCACCGAATTTCCGCGCAATACGTCGGCGAGAGCGCGGAAACTGCCCGTCCAATCAGCACCGTGTTCCGCCAACAACGTCAGCAGATCGTCGACGAGCGCCCGATCGACAAACGGCTGGGCCAGACCGAGCTTTGCCGCGAGACCGGCCGCGTAGTGACCCTCGTAGCGCTCGTCGAAGGTCTCGAGAACTGCTGACGCCGCGGAAATTGCTTCGTCGGGTGTGGAATCGATCAGTGGCAACAGTGTTTCTGCCAAGCGCGCCAGGTTCCACTTCAGTACAGCGGGCTGATTACCGAATGCATAGCGGCCCCCGTGGTCGATCGAGCTGAACACTGCCGCCGGATCGAACGCGTCGAGGAAGGCGCACGGACCGTAATCGATGGTCTCCCCCGAAATTGTCGTGTTGTCGGTGTTCATGACCCCGTGCACGAAACCGATGAGCATCCACCTCGCCACCAGTGATGCCTGCGCCTCAACCACCGCCTCGAGGAACTTCAGGTAGCGATTGTGTGTACCCGTTGCCGGAAGTTCGGTCAGCTCCGGGTAGTGCCGGGCAATCGCGTAATCAGTGAGCGGCTGCAATACCTCGCCCTGCCGGGCCGCGAACTCGAAGGTCCCAACGCGTAGGTGACTCGACGCGATCCGTGCAAGCACGGCACCGGGTTCTGCGCCGTTGCGGCGAACGTCTCGGCCCGTCGCCACCACCGACAGCGCGCGCGTAGTGGGGACACCGAGGGCATTCATCGCCTCACTGACGAGATATTCGCGCAGCATCGGCCCTACGACCGCATACCCGTCGCCGCCCCGAGAGAACGGCGTGCGCCCGGAGCCCTTCAGATGCAAGTCCACTCGCTGCCCGGCGCTGCTGACGAGTTCGCCGAGTAACAAAGCCCGACCGTCCCCGAGAATTGGTGCGTACCCACCGAACTGATGACCCGCATATGCCATCGCCACCGGTGTGGCCCCGACCGGCACCGTCGAACCGGACAGGACGCAGATCCCGTCCACACTTCGCAGCGCTGCTACGTCCAATCTCAACGACGCAGCCAGCTGCTCGTTCAGCACGAGCAACTGCGGGTCGGGCGCGGCAGCACCTTGCCACGGCACCGTCAGAGCGCCGAGTTCGTCGGCGAAGGTGCTCTCGAGGCCGGCCACGATGGTGACCGTGCCTGCTGTGGATTCCTGGAATGCGGCCATCACACGAGAGTAGTCACCGTGCGACAACCTATCGATCAGCCCTGATCGATGTACGACTCGAGCTGATCGCGTTCGCTCTTGAGCTCGTCGATGCGGCTCTTCACCACGTCACCGATACTGACGATGCCGAGGAGGTTGCCGTCCTCGATCACCGGCAGATGTCGGATTCGACGCTCGGTCATGATCGCGGCAATGCTGTCCACCGCGTCTGCCGGAACGCACGTGTACATCAGAGCGGTCATGACCTCGGAAACCTGGATCCCGAGAAGGTCCGGGCCACGCTCGTGCAGGCGTCGAACGACATCGCGTTCGGAGATGATGCCGACCACCGCGTCGTCGTCGACCACCACCATGGCTCCGATGTTGTGGCGGGCAAGATCGCACAGCAACCCGTTGACCGTTGTATGGGCGTCGATCGTGACGATGCTGTTGCCCTTGTTTCGCAATATGTCCGCGATCCGCATCACGGCACCCCGATTCGTCGAGACTCTCGGCACGTCCTGCAACGATCGTATCGGCTAGCGAAGCGGAAAAACAGGACTGATCAGGCGATTCCCTGAGCTGCCTTCTCCGCAGCCTGAGCCTGGGCTACCTGAGAAGGTGTGAACCTGATGCACAGCGCCGCGATACCGGCGAACACCGCGCAGACCGCGCAGCCCACGAGTGCGAAGGTGTATCCCTCTCCGAGTGCGATCAATTGCGCCGGATTCATGTCCGCTGCCTTGCCCGAAGTGCCGCCGAGCGAGAGCGTCTTCGACGTCGCCATCGCACCGATCACCGACAGCGCCAGTGGCCCACCGAGCGTCTGGGCAACCTGAGCGATGGCCGTCAGCGGGCCGATCTCGGTCTCCGGCACACCGGCGATCGCGCACAGTGGCAAGGGCACCATCGCGAGGCCGATACCGAATCCGATCCCGATCACGGGCACGAACAAGTTGGCCAGGTAGGTGGAATCGGAATCGAGAGTAGATCCGTAGAGGAGTCCGACGATCATGATCACGACGCCGGTGAGGACCAGCCAACGGGGTTGAACCTTCACGGCGAGCTTGGAAGCAACCGACGCGGCGGCGCCCAATCCGAACGCGAACGGAATGAACGCGATACCGGCACGCAACGGCGAATACTGCATGATGTCTTGCACGAACAGTGCGACGAAGGCCGTCATGCTGAACATCGCGCCACCGACGAAGAAGATGGCGAGGAACGTCGCGACACGGTTGCGATCGGCGAACAACGAGAAGGGCAAGAGCGGGTTGTCCGCAGTTCGCTCGACGAAGAGGAAGGCAGCGAGGGCGACCAGTCCGGCCGCCAATGCACCGATGACGGCGATACTCCCCCATCCCATTTCCGGGCCTTCGGTGAGAGCAAAAACAACACCGGTACAACCGAGGGTCGCGAGGATCGCGCCGGGGACATCCAAAGCCAGACGCGTCTGATTCGTCTCGCGAAGGGCGCGGAACGCCATGCCGACGAGCGCGATGCCGATCGGGACGTTGATGAGGAAGATCAGACGCCACGACACCTCGGTCAATGCGCCGCCGATGATCAGACCGGCGATCGATCCGACGCCCGTCATGGCGGCAAAAATCGCGATGGCCTGATTACGAGCCGGACCCGCGGCGAAAGTCGTGGCAACAAGTGCGAAGGCGGTGGGCGACGCTACGGCTGCGCCGACACCTTGAAGCGCCCGCGCTGCGATCAACATGCCCTCGTTCAGGGCGAGACCACAGAGCAACGACGCCACCGTGAACAGCGAGACTCCCGCGATGAACATCTTCTTGCGCCCGTACGCGTCACCGAGGCGACCGCCGAGGAGCATGAGCCCACCGAACGCAAGCGCGTACGAGGTCAACACCCAATTACGACCACTGTCGCTCAGCCCGAGGTCTGCCTGCAATGGCGCCAGCGCGAGGTTCGCGACGGTGCCGTCGAGCACCACCATCATCTGCAAACCACTCAGGACGATGATGGCGAGCCCGATGACTCGAGTGGCTACCGGGGCATTCGCCGAAGCGGTTTCAGATGTTGGGGAATCAGACACAAGACTTCACGTTACCCAGCGTCGACGGAAAAGCCCGCGACCGGCCCGATCACGATGATCGCCGGAGGCTTGATCTCCTCGTCTTTGACGCGCTGAGCAACGGTCGCCAGATCGGCCCGAAGTTCACGCTGAGTGCGCAGCGTGCCCTCTTGGATGACGGTGACCGGCGTGGTTGCCGGGCGTCCACCGTCGACGAGTACCTTGGCGAACTGATCGATGCGCTCGACCGCCATGAGCAGCACGATCGTGCCGCGCAACTTGGCCAGTGCCGACCAGTCGACCAGCGAATCCGGATGATCCGGAGCCACGTGCCCACTGACGACGACGAACTCGTGGGTGACACCGCGGTGGGTCACCGGGATGCCCGCGGCCGACGGGACCGAGATCGCGCTCGTGATTCCGGGCACTACGGTCACGGGAACGCCGGCAGCGGCACACGCTTCGAGTTCTTCGTATCCCCGCCCGAAGACGTACGGGTCCCCGCCCTTGAGGCGGACCACGAACTTGCCTGCCTTCGCGTTGTCGATCAGCGCGGCGTTGATGGCCTCCTGAGCCATGGCACGGCCGTACGGGATCTTGGCGGCGTCGATCACCTCGACGTCGGGACCCAGTTCGGCGAGCAACTCCGGCGGAGCCAATCTGTCGGCCACGACGACGTCAGCGCGTGCGAGCAAACGGCGTCCGCGCACGGTGATCAGGTCGGGGTCACCGGGGCCACCACCGACGAGAGCAACGCCCGCAGCGGCCGGCTCGGCCGTGTCGGCGAGCACGCCCGACTGAAGACCTTCGACGACCGCGGTGCGGACTGCTGCCGAACGACGGTGATCGCCGCCGGCAAGAATTCCGATACTCATACCGTCGTACTCGGCGCTGGCGGGAGTTACCGCGGTGCCGTGCTTCGCGTTGTCGGCGCGCACGCAGAAGATGTGGCGACGCTCCGCCTCGGCGACGATCGCCGCATTGGTTTCCGGCTCGTCGGTCGAGGCGATGGCATACCACGCACCTTCGAGGTCGCCGTCGGCGTACGGGCGCTCTTCGACGGTGATCTGCCCGGCCGTGGCCATACCTTCGACGGCTGGAGTGAACGCGCGACTGATGACGTGAACACGGGCACCGGAGGCGACCAGCAGTCCGAGTCTGCGCTGAGCCACAGTGCCGCCACCGAACACGACCACGCGTCGATCGGTCAGGTTGAGGCCGACCAAGTAGTTGGTCTCGTCTGCGGTGGACTCGCTCACTCGCACTCCGTTTCGTCGTCAGAATTGGTCAAGCTGGAGGGAACTTTACGGGCCGCCCCCACGGTCACTCCATCCCTGGCAGTCTTGGCCACTAGGAGCGGGCCGCCCCCGGAGGCGAGGATCGCCGCCGCTTCCGCGACGCTTGCCGTCCCGATCGCGTGCTCGACGCGAGTCGACGGTGACGGAACCTGAACTCGCCCAAGTACGTCCGGGTCGAAACTCACAATCGGGACGTTCAGTTCATCGGCGGCAGCGAGCAGAGCTGCAGACGCCGCCTTGCCGGTCGCAGTGGCGAGGACCACGATCCTCGCTCGCTCCTGCAGCACCGCGTTCACCGCAGCGACGATGTCCTTCGCGGTGGCGCTCGACGTGAATCCCACGCCTATACAGAGGTCATCCCCGTGCGGCATCGACGAACTTCGCGATCGATTCGGGCTGCCCCACCGGATGAGTGTGGAGATACGACGCGTGGACGCCGCCGCGAACAAATCCTTCGCGGACACTGCCGCCGTCCCAGGGCCGCCATCCCCACGCACTTCCGCAACCGTCCGCGTCCGCCGAGACGAGAGACGTTCGGTGGAACTCGTGACCGGTGACGCGGGAGCCTGCGTCGAAGAGGGTGGAATCGCTGATCGCCACTGCTTCGCGGTACCCGAGGGTCAGGCGTTTCCCGAATGTGGCATCCACCCCGACAACACCGGCCATGCTGTGACCGTCCAAGCTGCGAGCGAGGTAGAGCAGACCGGCACACTCAGCGTGGATCGGTGCGCCGCCGTCCGCCAGGTCACGAACCTGCTGCAGCAGAACGGTATTGGCCGCGAGGTCCACCGCATGCTCTTCCGGGAACCCGCCAGGAAGGACAAGAGCAGCAGTTCCCGCGGGAAGCTCGTCCCGCAACGGGTCGAACACCTGCACGTCCGCGCCGGCAGCAGTCAGGAGTTCACGGTGCTCGGCATAGCCGAAGGTGAAGGCCGGGCCGCCCGCCATGGCAACCACGGGACGAGACTCGGCTTGTGCGCCGACCTCGGCAACCGGATCCCATGCAGCTTCACCCACGTTCGAGGCGGCCAGTGCACGAACAGCGTCCAGTTCGACGTGCGAGGCAATCAAGTCGGACATCGCGTCCACTGCGGCCACAGCGGCGGCGCCGTGCTCGGCCGCCGGAATCAGACCGAGGTGCCGGGAGGGAACTTCGAGTTCCGTCAACCGTGGCACAACTCCGAGCACTGCGACGCCGACCTTGTCGCACGCATGACGCAACACCTGCTCGTGACGAGCGCTCCCGACGCGATTGAGAATGACGCCGCCGATGCGCACACCTGCGTCGTAGGTCGCGAAGCCGTGGAGTACGGCGGCCAGACTCTGACTGTGCCCACGGGCGTCGATCACGAGGATTACCGGCGAACCGAGGATCGACGCTACCTGCGCCGTCGATCCCTCCGCCGACGGCTGCGAGTTGGCCTCGTCGATCTTTCCGTCGAACAGACCCATGACGCCTTCGACCACGGCGATGTCACAGCCGGCGGTTCCATGCCGGTAGAGCGGTCCGATGCGATCCGGGCCGACCAGAACAGTGTCGAGGTTGCGTCCGGGCCGCCCTGCCGCGAGTCCGTGATAACCCGGGTCGATGTAGTCCGGCCCCACCTTGAAGGGTGCAACGCTGCTACCGGACCGTCGCAGCGCGCCGATCAATCCCGTTGCCACCGTGGTCTTTCCGCTACCCGAGGCAGGAGCGGCGATCACCACGGCCGGAGTGGAAGGACTTACCATTCGATGCCCCGTTGACCCTTTCGGCCGGCATCCATCGGGTGCTTGATCTTCGTCATCTCGGTCACGAGGTCGGCGGCGTCGATCAGTGCCTGCGGGGCATCACGCCCCGTGATGACAACATGCTGGTTGCCTGGGCGATCGCGCAGTGTCTGCACCACCTCGTCCACGTCCACCCAACCCCACTTGAGCGGGTACGTGAACTCGTCGAGGACATAGAATCGATGCTCCTCGCCTGCAAGCCTTCTCGCGATCTCCTGCCAACCTTCCGCAGCGGCAGCAGCATGATCTTCCTCGCTACCGGCCTTGCGTGTCCATGACCAACCTTCGCCCATCTTGTGCCACTGCACCGGCCCACCGACGCCGGTTTCGTCATGCAGGTTTCCGAGCGCGCGGAACGCGGCTTCCTCGCCGACCTTCCACTTGGCACTCTTCACGAACTGGAACACGCCGATGTCGAAACCCTGATTCCAGGCACGCAGCGCCATGCCGAAAGCGGCGGTGGACTTACCCTTTCCAGGGCCGGTGTGCACGGCAAGTACCGGCGCGTTACGACGCTGACGCGTGGTCAGACCGTCGTCGGGAACTGTCTCGGGAACACCCTTGGGCATCGTGAACTCCTGAGCTGGGATCTAGGCTGCGGCGCGGACGACACCCGCGACCTGCTGCGCTGACAATTCGGCAAGGCGGACGTAACCGCCACGTAGTTCTCGGGCCAACTCGGCTGCGAGCCCCAGACGCACGAGGCCGGTCTCGCAATCGACGACGATGGACGCGACGGAGGCATCGGCAAGAAGATGCGCGGCTACGCGGGCGCGATGCAGCGCGTCCTTGCCTCCGGTAGCCCGGCCGTCGGTGAGCGTGACGACGAGGGCGCGGCGCTGCGGGTCACGAAGCCGTTCCCGCAGAACCACTTCGCGAGCACGCAGGAATCCCTCTGCGAGTGGGGATTTGCCGCCGGTACGCATCGACTGCAGGCGACGGACGGCGATGTCCACCGAAGAGGTCGGCGGCAGTACGAGCTCTGCTTCACGACCACGGACAGTGATGACCGCGACCTTGTCGCGGCGCTGATAGGCGTCGCGGAGCAACGAGACAACCGCACCGGTGACCGCGGAGAGGCGGTCGCGTGCTGCCATCGACCCCGACGCGTCGACAACGAAGACGATCAGATTGCCTTCTCGCCCTTCACGAATCGCGCCGCGGAGATCAGCAGGTGCCAGCCGCAGCCGTCCAGCAGTGCGACCACGGGCAACTTGAGACTCGGCTGCGGCGAAGACCGTGCTCGTCAGATGCAATCCGTGGCCACGTTCCCGCGTGGACCGCACGACTCGTCCACGGGACGACATGGACCGCGAGCGGCGTCCCGGTGCACCTTCGCCGACACCAGGAACCTCGAGGAGCTTGGCCTTGAATTCGCCGGCCGGTGGCGCCGAGGGGCGATCGGTAGCGCATACTCCCCCACCAGGTCCGTCAGGGTCTTCCGGGCCGTCGTCGTCCGGACCCTCGTCGTCAGGACCGCCCTCTTCGGGGCCACCATCTTCCGGGCCACGGTCTTCGTCAGGGCCACGGTCTTCGGGATTCTCGGGAGGTTCGGGCTCTCCGTCGCGCGCGTCGTCCTCGACCTGCGACTGGGCGTCCTGATCGGCCTGCTCGAGTGCATCGTCCAACTGCTGCTGATCCAAGCCGGGCTCGTCGAACGGATCGCGGCGGCGGCGATGCGGCAGCGTCAGTTCCGCAGCCACTCGCACATCCTCCGCAGTGACCTCACTGTCGCCTCGCCAGGCAGCGTGGGCGGTCGCGGTGCGCGCCAGCACCAAGTCCGCGCGCATACCGTCGACGTCGAACGACGCACACAGTGAGGCGATACGACGCAGCTCGCGGTTGCTCAGCTCGACCGAGTCCAGTTTCTCACGCGCCGTGAGGATTTCGGCCGCGAGCTCCTCATCGGCGGATTCGTACCGAGCGACAAACGCCTCGGGGTCGCGCTCGTAGTCGAGCCGGCGACGCACCACTTCCATGCGTACGTCGACGTCGCGGGAAGCTGCGACATCGACCGCCAGTCCGAAACGGTCCAACAGCTGCGGACGCAGTTCTCCCTCTTCGGGATTCATCGTGCCGACGAGTACGAATTTAGCCGGGTGCGAATGGGAGATTCCGTCACGCTCGATGTGAACGCGACCCATCGCCGCGGCGTCGAGAAGCACGTCGACCAGGTGGTCGTGAAGCAGATTCACCTCGTCGACGTACAGAACTCCCTGGTGAGCGGCGGCGAGCAGTCCAGGTTGGAAAGCGCGCTCACCGTCGCGGAGAACCTTCTCGAGGTCGATGGACCCGATCACTCGGTCCTCGGTGGCGCCGACGGGCAGTTCCACCAAGCGGGCCGGTCGTGTCGTTCCGGCGTCGTCGACCGCGGGCAGCAGCGCAGTCAGCGCGCGCACGACCGTCGACTTGGCAGTTCCCTTCTCACCGCGGACCAGGACTCCACCGATCCCCGGATGCACAGCACACAGAATCAGCGCCAACCGCAATTGATCCTGGCCGACCACAGCACTGAACGGGAAGCCCGCCACTGATCGATCTTCTTCACTTCGCACGTCGATATCCCTCCACCTCTCGGTTTCCTCGCCGAGAATTTGGCTGCACTCGAATGTCGCGGCAACCTGGCTGAGATCTCCCGGTCAGTCGGTAGAGGAGAGATCTTTCACAGTGGCGGGACCGCGCCTGGATCGAACAGGACTTCCCCGCGAACATTCGGTATCGAAAAAACCCTAGTCGGCTCGCTTTTCCACGAGCCGACCAGGGTCAAATCTCCGACAAACTAGCTGACAGCCACGAAAGGCTCTCCCCCGCCACGGCGCATCGGGGTGTGCGGGATGCCGTCTTCGATGAACTCTTCGCCGTCAGCCTTGAATCCGTGCTTGGCGTACATCTCGACCAGGTAGGTCTGGGCGTTGATCCGACACGGCGCTTCGCCGACCTCGGCCAGTGCGGCCTGCAGGAGGCGGGTCGTGTGGCCCTGGCCGCGAGCCTGACGCGACGTGCAGAGGCGTCCGATTCGGAAGCTCTTGTTTCCGTCGTCGTGCTCTTCGAGCAGACGGAGTGTGCACACCACCTGGCCGTCCTGCTCGAGCCAGAAGTGGCGTGTTTCCGTCAGCAGGTCCCGCCCGTCCAACTCGGGATACGGGCAGGCCTGCTCGACGACAAAGACCTCCACTCGAAGCTTCAACAACTCGTAGAACGTCTTGTTGTCGAGGTCGAGTGCCCATGAACGCTTCAAAGCTGCTGTTGCCGTCATGGGTTGGACTATCACACAGTCGCGACGGTATCCGCGACCGGAGCCGATTCGGAAGCACCAGCGGAATCGAGCTCGAGAACCTTCGAGGACCAATCCCAGACCTGGTTGAACAGGCCTTCGTTGTCAGTGAGTTTGACGCCGATGGACGGAACCATCTCACGAAGCTTGCCCTTCCAACCCTGGAACTCGGTCGGGAAGCAGCGCTCGAGGACGTCCAGCATCGCCGGGACGGCCGTGGACGCACCGGGCGAAGCGCCGAGCAGGCCGGCGATGGAGCCGTCCTCAGCGGCGACCACAGCGGTACCGAATTCGAGGACGCCGCCCTTGCCCTTGGCACGGCGGATCACCTGGACGCGCTGGCCCGCGGTGATGAGCTCCCAGTCCTGAGCCTGCGCCTTGGGCGCGAATTCACGCAGATCCCAGATGCGACCGGCTTCGTTCTTGGCGAGTTCGCTGACCAGGTACTTGACCAGGCCGAGCTCGCTGACGCCGACGCCGAGCATCGAGAGGATGTTGTTCGGCTTGACCGAGCCGGGCAGGTCCGTGACGCGACCCTGCTTGAGGAACTTCGGCGACCATCCGGCGTATGGGCCGAACAGCAGACCCGGCTTGTTGCCGATGACACGGGTGTCGAGGTGCGGCACCGACATGGGCGGGGCGCCGACGGCAGCCTTGCCGTAGACCTTGGCGCTGTGCTGGTCGATGAGTTCGGGGTTGGTGCATCGCAGGAAAGCACCGCTGACCGGGAAGCCACCGAAGCCCTTGGCTTCCTTGATGCCGGACTTCTGCAGCAGGTGCAGGGCGCCGCCACCGGCACCGACGAACACGAAGCGCGAGCGAACGGTGCGCTTTTCACCGGTGCGACGGTTGGTGACCTTGACGGTCCAGGACTTGTCCGAGTTCTGGGTCAGGTTGGTGACCTCGTGGCCGAAGTACATCTTGCCGCCGGTCTTACCGATGTAGCCGATGAGCTGCTTGGTGAGCGCTCCGAAATCGACGTCGGTGCCGTCCTGGCTCCAGTTCAGGGCGATGGGATCGGAGAAGTCGCGTCCCTTGGCCATGAGCGGCAAACGCTCGCTGAACTCGGCCGGATCGTCGATGTACTCCATGCCGCGGAAGAGCGTGTGGCCGGCAAGTGCGTCGTAGCGAGCACGCAGGTACTTGGCGTTGGCCTCACCGTGAACGAAGCTCACGTGTGGGATGGGGTTGATGAATTCCTTGGGCTGGGTCAGGACGCCCTGCTCGACCGCGTGTGCCCAGAACTGGCGGGACACCTGGAACTGCTCGTTGACGTTGACGGCCTTCTTGATGTCGACCGTGCCGTCGGAGTTCTCCGGGGTGTAATTGAGCTCACACAGGGCGGAGTGACCGGTTCCCGCGTTGTTCCAGGGGTCGCTGCTCTCGGCTGCGACGGCATCGAGCCGCTCGAAGGTCGAGATCGACCAATCGGGCTGCAGCTGGCGCAGCAATGCACCCAGCGTGGCGCTCATGATGCCTGCGCCCACGAGCACTACATCCGTCTTCGTCTCTACCGCGTTCTGATTCGACACTGGAGAATCGACTTCCTTGTCATTAGCCGTGCGCGCATCCGCCTGCTGTGTTACGCCGAATAGGTTACCCGTGCGTACTCGCGCGGTTCACCACCCCCAATTGTGCTCTACAACGCGCACCCGAAACGACGATTAGATTGTGATTTGTGACTACTTGGGTTCCAGACGTCCTCGGTGACGGATATCAGCAGCTGACGATCCCGCTCGGAACGGATCCGGACGGCGAAGGCGAGGTGGACGCAACACTGGTCCGCTACCAACCGCGGAAGGAGGCGGTGAAGACACGTCGTGCCGTCTTGTACGTGCACGGATTCACCGATTACTTCTTCCAGAAGCACCTGGCCGAGCATTTTGCCGAGCAGGGCTACGCATTCTTCGCACTCGACCTGCGCAAGTGCGGGCGATCCCTCAAGCCGGGACACACGGCGCACTACGTCTCCGACCTTGCGCTCTACGACGCCGAACTGAACGAGGCGCTGCGCATCGTCCGCAGCGAGACCGACGGGAGCGAGGTGCTGCTCATGGCGCACTCGACCGGCGGTCTGATCGTTCCGCTGTGGCTGAACCGTTTGCAGCGCAAGCCCGGTGGCAGCGACGGCGCCGGAATCTGCGGGCTGGTGCTCAACAGTCCCTGGTTCGATCTTCAGGGCCCCTCGGTGGTGCGTAACGTGGGAACCACCGCGATCGACGCCCTCGGGCGGGTATCGGCGAAGACGGTGATCCCGGGAACCGGACTACCGACTTACGGTTCCAGCCTTCATGTTTCGGCAAACGGAGTGTGGGACTACAACCTCGACTGGAAGCCGCTGGCCGGCTGCCCCGTCACCTTCGGCTGGATGCGGGCCGTCCGAGCGGGTCACGCGAAACTTCACCGCGGCCTCGACATCGGAGTGCCTGCGCTGATTCTGCGCTCGAAGAAGTCGCAGTTCGCCAAGGCGTACAACCCGAGCGTCGACCTCGCCGATTCCGTTCTCGACGTCAAGCAGATCGCACGCTGGGCGGGTTGCCTCGGCGATCGCACCACCATCGTCCCGATCGACGGCGCCCGTCACGACGTGTTTCTTTCGACCGAGAAGCCCTTGGCCACAGCCTTTTCCGAACTCGACCTGTGGTTGGAGTGGCTCGACGGCCACCTCACTCCGGCCGCAGAAAGTTCGGCAAGCACAGCAAGCAACACACAGGAGATCGCGCAGTGACGCACTACGACCTTGCAATCATCGGCAGCGGATCCGGAAACTCGCTGCCCGACGAGCGGTTCGACGGCAAGAAGATCGCAATCCTCGAAGAGGGCACCTTCGGCGGAACGTGTCTCAATGTCGGGTGTATCCCGACCAAGATGTTCGTCTACGCCGCCGAGGTGGCACGCACCATCACCACTGCCGAGAAGTACGGCGTCGACGCCACGCTCGACGGCGTCCGTTGGTCCGACATCGTCAAGCGCGTCTTCGGCCGCATCGATCCCATTTCCGCAGGTGGTGAGCGGTACCGCAGCGAAGACAGTCCCAACACCACCGTCTACCGCGGCCACGCCACGTTCACCGGCGACAAGACGATCGACACCGGAACCGGCGAGACGATCACCGCCGACCAGGTGGTCATCGCTGCCGGTTCGCGTCCGATCATCCCGGAAGAGATCGCGTCGAGCGGTGTGACGTACTACACCAACGAAGACATCATGCGACTGCCCGAACTTCCCGAGCACCTGGTGATCGTCGGCTCCGGATTCATCGCCACCGAGTTCGCACACGTGTTCTCCGCGTTGGGTTCTCGCGTCTCGATCATCGGTCGCAGCCAGAGACTGCTGCGGCACCTCGACGACGAGATCTCCGAGCGTTTCACCGAGTTGGCCGAACAGAAGTGGGACGTCCATCTGGGCTCCCCCCTCACGTCGGTACGCGGCGACGGCGACAAAATCGCCGTCGAACTGGCAAACGGCACAGTCGTTTCCGGTGACGTCCTTCTCGTAGCAGTGGGCCGCCAGCCCAACGGCGATCTACTCGGTCTCGACAAGGCCGGCGTCGAACTCGACGACAAGGGCTCGATCGTGGTCGACGAATACCAACGCACCACCGCCGAGGGCGTCTTCGCACTCGGTGACGTCTCGTCGCCGTACCAGCTCAAGCACGTCGCCAACCATGAAGCGCGCGTTGTTCAGCACAACCTGCTTCAGGACGCTTGGAAGGACACGTCCGGGCTTCGCAGCACCGATCACCGCTTCGTGCCGGCAGCCGTGTTCACCGACCCGCAGATCGCCGACGTCGGAATGACGGAGAAGCAGGCTCGCGACGCCGAACTCGACATCACCGTCAAGGTGCAGGCATACGGCGACGTCGCGTACGGCTGGGCGATGGAGGATCAGGAGGGCATCTGCAAGGTGATCGCCGAACGCGGCACCGGACGCATCCTGGGTGCCCACGTCATGGGTACGCAGGCTCCGACCGTCATCCAGCCGCTCATTCAGGCGATGAGCTTCGGTTTGTCAGCTCAGGACATGGCACGCGGCCAGTACTGGATCCACCCGGCCCTGGCCGAAGTGGTCGAGAACGCGCTGCTCGGCCTCGACATCTGAGCCCCGCAGCCCTAATGACGCCGAAAAGGCGGGCACTCCGCGCAGTGGGAGTGCCCGCCTTTTCGTAGGTCAGAGTTTCACCAGGGGCTGGTACGCAGCACGATCTCGGTTGCGAGTTCGGCCGGTGCCGACTTGACGACGTCGTCGACACCCGGAAGTTCCGTCACGCGGAAGTCGGAGTACACGAAACGACCGCTGGCGTCGGCGATGGCCCGACCTCCACTGCCCACGACTACGGTGGTCGGAACCTCGACCGGCGGTACGCCGGCAATATCGCTCGCCGACGGATGTCCACGGTCCACGGCGATCAAACTCGCGAAGCGGCCGAACTGACGTGCAGCCAACAGCCACGCGAGATCGGCGCCCTCCCGGTGACCGACCAGATTCACCCAGGCGATGTTCAACTCGTCCAGAAGTACCACTGCCGAGGTCTCGTCGAGATTCTCGATCGATTCCACCGCGACGGTCCGCAGATCCGAATGGTGCAGTCGCTCACACACATCGTCGTACAAGTCGACGGGGTCGCCCTTGCCGGGGAGCAGGAGTACCGCATGCTTGCTGACCGGCCCGTCGATCCGAACGGTGCACGAACCACTGCCCACCGCTACTCGAGTCAATTCCATGTCTGGAAACGGTACGCGATCCACACTGTGGAGGACCCTGGAGTCGACAGAAGTATGACCACTCATACATTCTCACCACCGCCGGCGAGTCCGATTTGTTCGCTCTGCACCGCCTCTCCCCTGAGCGAAAGTGGCTTTCGGCGCATCTGAGGCGACCGACGTACCGTTCGCTCGAGGTGGGGGGTGGGCGAAGCAACGAGCGCCTGACCGGAGGAAGCGCCTCGGTCAGCCCCTCATTGCCGGCTGATCTCGGTTCCCGTCGACGTAACCAGCAGAACCAGTGCGTCCGCAGTGCGCGCGCAGAACGCGTCACCGTCGGCGAGGCCACTCGTGAGGCCCCGCACGATGGTGGTTGCAACGAGAATGTCGAAGGCCACATCGGCGGTCGACGCGATTTCCGCGTCGGACCGCTCGGGAAACTCGACACGCACGCGCTCGGCGAGCGCGAGCCGGGCCGGGTCTTCCGATCTCCGAACCAGTTGTTCGTAGGCGCCGTCTTCCTGATGGTAGGCCGACAGCAGGCCGGGAATCGCTGCGCGCGTTGCCGGTTCGGCAACTCTCGCGAGGAACCATCTCGTCCAGGCCTGCATGTCGTCACGCAAATTCGACGTGGTCACCGGTAGCGCAGCATCCTGCATTCCGAAGACCGCATCCTCGATGATGGATTCCTTGGTCGCCCAGCGCCGATAAATTGCGGCAGTGCCCAGTTGAGCCCGTCGCGCGATGGCTGTGATCGTGGTCTTCTGGTAACCCTGCTCCGCCAGCAACTCGCGGGCGGCGGTGAGAATGGCGTCGTCCACCTGCGGATCTCGAGGGCGCCCCACTCCGACGGTGCCGATGCGTCGATCTCTGCGTTCGTCCACAACTGCGGACAGTACCCGACCTGTTTCGCCGAAAACCATTACGTTGCGTAGCGCTCCGTAATAGATTGTGAACACCCCACTCCGTCGACACAAGGACCGACTGTGATCACACCGCACGACGAACTACTCATTCATCAACTCCCGACGACACTCGACCACGTCTCCCAAAGTGACCTGCGCTGGACCGAACGCATCGTGATGTACGGCTTCGACAAAACGGGCGAGATCAGCATCATGACGGGACTGGCCAAATACCCGAACCGCAACGTCCTCGACGCCTACGCGATGGTGACGCGCAAGGGTGAGGAAGCCCGCGTGGTGCGCCTGTCCACCGAGTTGAACCCTCAGAGCGGAGGACTGGCAGCGTGGAGTGTGGGGCCGTACACCTATGAAATCGTCGAACCACTCCGCCAGGTACGTTCCACGGTCGACGCAAACGAACACGGATTGAGCCTGCAACTCGACTTCCACGGCGACTTCCCGGTGTACGAGCAGACGGCAGCGTTCCATCGCACGCGCGGCCGCGTTCGCGAAGACGCCCGACGCTTCTACCAGAACGGCACCATCACGGGTTGGATCGAAATCGACGGCACCCGCATCGACATCGATCCCGACAACTGGTGGTTCGGCCGCGATCACTCGTGGGGCGTACGACACGGCGGTGGCGGCGGCAGTCTGTCCGAGGGCGCGAACCTGCAGCCGTCCGAGGTTCCGGACGGAGTCCTCTATTACATGGGGATATTCCAATTCGACGACGAGGTAGTGCATTTCGCGCAGCGCGAAACCAGTACCGGCGCGCGCTGGCAGTTCGAGGGCGAGGTGCTCTTCCCGATCGGTTCCGGCAAGGACGCGCTACCGATCATCGACGTCGAGCACGACCTGAAATTCCGTGACGACATGCGGGTGGTCGAATCCGGCACTTTCACCGTGCACCGAGCGGACCGGACCACCGATGTGATCGAGGTGAATCCAGTGTGCGATTTCTGGCCCGGACTGGCCGGTTACGACGAGTACCGGGGGTACGCCTCCGGCATGTACCGCGGCAAGGACTTCAGCGACAGCTTCACCGTCGACATCACGAACCTCGATGAAATCCGGCAGGTGAGCATGCTCAGCGAGACGCTGTGCGAGGTCCGCATGGGAGACAAAGTCGGATACGGGCTCGTGGAAATGGTCTTCATGGGCGTGAATCCCCGCTACGGGTACACCGATTGGAGCAACACACGGACAGGTACGAACAATGACTGACCGAACAGCCGCAGAAGACATCGCACCCGCCCTTGAACCACTTGTCCGGGAGCACATTCCGGGTACTCGGGGCGCCAAGATCGTCAACTTCAAGCGCACCGAACGCGGATTCTCGACGGAGACATACCTGTTCGACCTCGATGGCGCCACTGGCGAGTCGAGTGGTTTTGTTTTCCGGCGTCCACCGGAGGTTTCGCTGTTCCCCGACTACGATCTCCGCCGCCAGTTCCTCGTGACACAAAGGCTCGCGAAGTCCGACCTCGCAGTCCCCCACGTTCGGTGGATCGACAGCGGCGACAACCCACTCGGCAGCCCCTACTACGTCATGGACCGCATCGGTAATGCCGAGGCGCCCAGCGACTTTCCGTCGTATCACAGTGCCGGAACATACTTCGAAGCCGATGAGGCAGGCCGAGCGAAGATGTGGTGGGGATGCGTCGAGACGATTGCGCAGATTCATCGCTTGGACCCGGACAAGCTCGAACTCGGATTCCTCGCCTACCCCAAGTTCGGCACCCATCCGGTCGAACAGGCGGTGAACTACCTCGACTGGGCCGTTCGTTGGGCATCGCCGGACCTACCGCCGATATTCGACAAAGCACTGGCCTGGCTGAGGGAGAATATCTACCAACCCGAACATGTGACACTGTGCTGGGGCGATGCCCGGATGTCGAACATCCTCTATGGTCCGGACCAGTCGATCGCCGGGGTTCTCGACTGGGAGATGGCCTACCTCGGCGATCACGAGGCCGACCTCGCCTGGCTGTTGTTTCTCGATTGGGCGTGTAGCGAATTCGAGGGACACACACCTTTGCCAGGCACTCCCAGCCGAGAAGAGACCATTGCCCGCTACGAGGAACTGACCGGCTGGAGGGTCGAGAACCTTTTGTTCAACGAGGTACTCGCTGCGGTTCTACTCGCTGTTCCGCTCCTGCGCCTGTCCACGCATCTCCAACTCGGCGAACATACGGATATCACCGCGTTCTGCAAACATCGTCTCGAACAGTTGCTGCTAGACGCGTAGTCGTCCGCGTGTGATTTTCCGCAAGGCTCCCGAATCATTCCGACGGGATTTCCTGCCACTCGGCGGACAAGCGCGAAACCCACACAGGCGTGCGCCGTTCCATTAATGCACGAACACCTTCCACCGCGTCCGGCTTCCCCATGACGCGTAGATGCAGGTCCGTTTCGATGGCCGCCACCGTCTCTGGTCGACAGCTGCTGCTCTGGCTCTGCCAGAGCAGTCGCTTCGAGAGTGCCACCGACATCGGTGCAGTGTTCGTCGCAATGTCTCGGGCGATCACCAACGCCGCCGAAAGGACTTCGTCAGCGGGCAGGCAACGGCTACCCAACCCGAGCGCGATTGCCTCGGCTCCGTCGAACGTCCTTCCAGTCAAAAGGATGTCGGCGGCCACAGCCATTCCGGCGATGCGCGGAACCGTCCAATGCGCCATCGCATCCGGCAACACACCGAGGCGAACCTGCGGAATTGCATACTTGGCGTCAGCTGCAAAGATTCTGATATCGGCCTGCATCGCGATGGTGAGGCCGATTCCGATCGCATGTCCGTTCACCGCTGCGATGACCGGCTTTCGCAACTCGAACGCCGGCGGATCCACCGGTGATGACGAAAACTGCTCGCCGTCAGGTGAATCGAAGGTGCCGGCGCCGTCGCCAAGATCTGCACCCGCGCAGAATGCTGGTGGCGCACCGGTCAGCACGATCACGCGAACGGAATCGTCTTCGTCGAGCTTTCGGTACGCCTGCCCCAATTCTCGACCCATGCGCTTGTTGAAGGCATTCCGTTTGTCAGGCCTGTCGAGGGTCACGACGGCAACGCCGCCGTCCACCGAAACCGAGATCATTGCCCCACCGCTTCCGTCCCGACGGCGTCGGCCGGATGCGCAGCCAGGACGTACAGAGATCGTGCGAGGGCATCTACAAAGCGGTCCTGACCCTCGAGCCCACGGGTCAGCCCCTGCATTGTCGTCGTTCCGGCCAGCAGATCGAACAAGAACATCGCGTCTGCACCTGCCGGGATCTCACCACGCCTCACCGCGTCGTCCAGCAGATCCTGAAACGCTGCACGAACCGGCGCACCGATAGCCAACAGACGTTGTCGCGCCTCCGCCGTCCGCGAATCGGCAAGCAGGCCAGGAACTCCGGCCCGCGCCGCGGGGCGGGCAGCGCGGACCAGGAAGATGTGCACCCACGTCGTCAGATCCACCCGCAAATCACCGGTCGACCGAGGCAACGGATGTCCGCCCGGTCCATGCACTGCTTCTTCGATCAGGGCTTCCCGTGACGACCAGCGACGGTAGATGGCCGGCGTATTGACACCGGCAGTCCTGGCAATCGCCGAAATGGTCGTCTGCTGATACCCGACTTCGGCCAGCAGTGTGCGAGCTGCAAGCAGCACAGCCTCGTCCTTGCCTGGGTCGCGTGGTCGTCCGATACGGGCGGGAGACTCGGTTTTCACCATTACATATTAACTCGTAACGTTATCTCCTACCTGAACGAACGCAGTTCAGGTGCCGGACGGCTTGGGGAGCCTCGTCATTCCGTAGACGTGATCAGCGCGCACCGTGAGGATCTGTCGACGCTCCGCAACCATTGCTTCGCGGTACTCCTCCCAATCAGGATGCTCCTGACCGCTGATGTCCCGGTACAGCTCGACCAGTGCGTCAGACACTTCGTCGTGAGGATCGGCCGCGACGGGTGTCACCACGGCAAGTCCTTCGATCACGGCGTAGCTCCAGAAGTCGGGCGCGCTGACGTGAAGGGAAACCCGCGGATCGCGGATCGCATTTTTACTCTTGGCGCGATCGGCTGTGATGGACACGGAAGCCGTCTTCGACTCGACGTCCCAGCGGTAAATGATGTTGGACAACTGTGGGCGGCCGTCACGCTTGACGGTTGCCAGCACGCCTTGTTTTCCCTGGGCCACGAGTGCGAACAACGCGTCGTCGGTGTCTGTGTCATTGCTCATATCTGCACCAACGACGCCGTGCGGCCGGTTTGTTCCGGAGGCAGTCCAGTTCGAAGATCGCGGACCGCAATCGCGCGATGTCTCTTCCCCCGATGGACGACAGCGGACAAAGATGGTCGACATGGCAACTTCTCACGACATCCTCCGACTGACTGCGTTCAGTTCGGATCCGGCCGGCGGTAATCCCGCCGGCGTGCTGCTCGACGCCCGCGGACTCGACGACCCCGAATTACAATCCGTTGCAGCCGAAGTCGGGTATGCCGAGACGGCGTTCCTCATCGAACCGGAACTCGGAGGCAACCCGCGCCACAGCCGGATCCGGTACTTCTCCCCTATCGCCGAAGTACCGTTCTGCGGTCATGCCACTATTGCGACGGCCATCGCTCTCACCGAGCGAGACGGCGACGGAACCTTCACATTCGAAACACCGATCGGACCGGTATCCATCGACACGGCGACCGACGAGGACGGAAGGTCGACTGCGACCTTCATCAGCGTCGAACCGTCGGTCTCGCCGATCGATCACGCCGTGCTGACAGCGCTGCTCGGGCTCATCGGCGTCGATTCGTCTGCGCTCGACGCGCGGTATCCCGCAATGCTTTCGTACGCCGGCAACACTCACCCGATCGTCGTACTTCGTGATCAGTCGACATTCGACGAGTTCACCTTCGATCCATCCGCAATGCGAATTCTGATGGACGCGCAGGGGTGGGCCGGCACGGTGACAATCCTGCATCCCCTCGACGACAACACCTTCGAAGCCCGAAATCTGTTTCCGGTGGGAAACATCGTCGAGGATCCCGCAACCGGGTCCGCAGCGGCGTCGACCGGCGGTTACCTGCGCAAACTCGAACCCGCGGCCACTCCGCGGCGGATCACCATCCACCAGGGCCGACACGTCGGGCGTCCCAGTGTGCTCGAGGTCGACATCCCAGTCGACGGCGGTATCTCGGTCACCGGCACCGCAGTGCCCGTCGTCAACGGGCAATAGTCAACCTCAGCGATGAGTTTCTGCCCGCCGGCGGGTCTATTCACCAGAGCGACGTCACAAGACCATCGCATCGAGCCGGGAGAACACCATGTCTGCAATCACGTCAACCGCACACAACCTCCACGTCACCAAGCCACGTGCCGTACTCGGCGCCACGGTAATTGCTCTCGTCGTCAATCTGATCCTGTGGTTGATCGGCCTCGCATTGGGCGGATCCTTCGAGATGACAGATCAGGGAAAGCCGGCGAGCGTCGCGCCTGGTGGGGTCATCACATTGACGGTGGTGCCACTGCTGGTCGGTTTGTCGGTCGCAATGTTGATCTCACTGAAGTGGGAGCCGATCATCCGCATCGCCCAGATCGTGGGGGCAGTCGTGGCGCTCGGCACCATCGCTCTGACCATTGCCGCAGACTTCGACGCCGCCAGCACGGTCATGCTCGCGCTGATGCACGTGGTTGTCGCCGCGGGCGTCGTCGTCGCGCTCGAGGCTGTACGTCGGTCCCCCTCGAACTAGACAGCGGTAGGCGGCGCCGAATACGTCTCGACGATCTCGGCTGCCACGTCGCGCAACCGGGTATTCGTCGTCTGAGACTGCTTGCGCAGCATGTGAAATGCGGTGTCGGCGTCGATCCGATGGATGGCCATCAGCATGCCTTTGGCCTGTTCGATCGGCGCCCGGGTCTCGAGCGCACGTTGCAAGGCATCAGCCACCGCCTTGGCGGACTTGAAACGAGAGAAGTCGCCGATCGCGCGTGAGACCGTTGTCGTGAGAATCTCCATGACATCCGCGTCGACCCGGTCGAATGCCGCTGAGGCGCGTCCGTACAGGTTGAACGAACCCAGTCGCTGATCCGGCGTGAAGAGCGGCGCCGCGAGAAAGGACTTGATCCCTTCGTCCTTCGCCGCCGCCGCGAACCGCGGCCAGCGTTCCGCGCTGGTCTCGGCATCGACGACAACGGTTTCACCGGTTCGAGCGGCGTGCAGACATGGTCCGTCGCCGGCGTCGTATTGCTCGATGTCGACACGCAGAGTCCGCGAATCGGTATGAACGGCGGTGTAGGTCTGCCCGGCCAGATCGATGGTGACGCCGATGCTGTCGGCGCCCTCGATGGCGTCGTTCGCGATTTCGACGGCGCGCTGGAGCAAAACCACGAGTTCGTCCTCGTCGCCGATACTTCCTCCGAGCGCTGCCAGCAACTCCCGGACCGCGCTTGCAGTCAGCCGAGTTTCCGCAGCCTCGACGGCGACGTCAGCACCCGTTGCCGTCGCATCGTCCGGCATTACCGACGGCACCGAATCCTCGGTTCTCGGGTCGAAGCCTCTGGGGTCGAAAGCGGTATCCACGACGAAGCATTCTTCCAGCTACCCGGGCCGTCAGGAGAGTGAGTTCGGTGACAGAACCCGGCAAACCGCCGAGTCGTCATCGCCATCGGTCGAGCGCGAGACCCAGATTCCGCCTCGCCCGAGTGTGTTGGCCACGAACCGCGTCCGGACTCAGTTCCAGGACAACTGCGATCTGTGGATACGTCATGCCCTCCACTTCCCGCAAGACCCAGGCGGCGCGCTGACGCAGCGGTAGACGATCGAGTTCGGCTTCAAGAGCGTCGAGAAATGCTGTGCCGCATACTTCCTCGCTCGGATCGCGCAATCGAGTATCGACTTCGTCCCGAAGTCCGTCCACATCGGCGGCGCAGGAGCCGACTTTTCGATGGACATCCGCGATCTTGCGAGAGCAGATCGCGAACAACCAGGTCTTGATGCTCGAGCGCCGCTGAAACCCCGGAAGTTGGCGCCAGGCGGCAACGCAGGTTTCCTGGACGATGTCGTCGACGTCACTCTCACTGGTGACGAGTCGACGGGCAAATCGATACAAGTGCGGGCCGTATCGGCGAACGATGACGTCGAAGGCCGCATGATCGCCGAGCATTGCCGAGTCGACCAGCACCTCGTCACTGAAGTCGGTAAGCAAGCCGTCGAATTGATCTGTCACCGCGCACACTCCTACTAGGGAGCCGTCGCGGGAGTGAGGCCTGGCTATTCTACCGCGTCCACGTCGACGCCCGCGGGAGCGCTCTCAGGCTTCGAGTGCGGAGGCAATGACGGGAAGCCCGATCGGCGCCCCACCGTTGATCAGTTTCTCGAGTAGATCCTGATCGAGGTGCTGCTCGACGAGATCAGCGAGAAGGTCGAGTTGTTGTTCTCGCACCGCGGCAACCGAGGTGTCGGGTGCAGCAACAAAACCGGGAACCGCGATCTCACGCAGCAGGCTGCGCCGAAAGTCGTCACTTTCCAGGAGACCATGCCAGTGTGTCCCTCGAACAGACCCTCGCACACTACCTTCCGGCACACCGCCCGAGTCCGCCAGCAATGGACGGTCCCCGTTGTGCACGACGCGTCCGTGATGAATCTCGTACCCCGACAACGAGATACCGTCGGCGGAACCGGTTACCTGCGCCAGCACTTTGTCCGAAGCGAATTCGATGTCGAGGTCCAGCAGACCGAGTCCTGCGGTGATCCCTGATCCTGATTCGACCTCGTCGACGATCGAATTACCCAGCATCTGGTATCCGCCGCAGACTCCCAGCACCGCCTGCCCGCGGCCCGCTCGGGCGATGATCTCGTCAGCCAGGCCGGTACTCCGCAACCACTCGAGGTCACTCACGGTGGACTTACTACCGGGGATCACCACGAGGTCTGCGTCGCGGATCCGCGACGGATCGGTCACCCACGAAACTGCCACGCCCGGTTCACATGCCAGCGCCTCGACATCCGTCGAGTTGGAGATGCGGGGGAGCCGAACCGCAGCAACGGTGAGCCAGGCCGAACCGACGGGTGGGCCAGGGCGCCCTACCGGGGCGTTGCCGGTGACGCCAAGCGAATCCTCGGCGTCGAGCCAAAGATCGTCGGCAAACGGGATCACTCCGAGAGTGGGTCGACCGGTGAGGCTGCGCAGTTGATCCAGTCCGGGTTCCAACAGTGCAACGTCACCGCGGAATTTGTTGATCACAAATCCCGCGATCAATGCCTGGTCGCTCGGCGAGAGCACAGCAACGGTCCCGAACAGATGGGCCAGGACGCCGCCGCGATCGATGTCACCGACGACGACGACCGGAATCTGCGCAGCCTCAGCCAATCCCATGTTGGCAAGATCCGTTGCGCGCAAGTTGATTTCGGCCGGTGAACCGGCGCCTTCACAGATCACGACGTCGAACTCGGATCGAAGCGATTCGAGATCTTCGGCCACGACGGCGCGAAGCCACTGCCGATGCTGCATGTAATCGCGAGCACCCACCGTGGTCATCGCCTTGCCCCGAACGACCAGTTGCGAAGTGCGATCACTCCCCGGCTTGAGCAGCACGGGATTGAATCGAACACTCGGCTCCAGACCGCATGCCCGCGCCTGAAGTGCCTGCGCACGGCCGATCTCTCCGCCGTCCAGCGTGACCACGGAGTTGTTCGACATGTTCTGTGCCTTGAACGGCGCCACTCGGACGCCTCGACGCGCCAACATGCGACACAATCCGGCTACCAGAACGCTCTTGCCTGCGTCGGAAGTAGTGCCGGCTACCAGCAGAGCGCCGCGCATCGCCGAACTCAAGGCAGGGTGAGAATCTCTGCACCGGTCTCGGTGACCACCAAGGTGTGCTCGAACTGCGCCGTCCACTTACGGTCCTTGGTGACGACGGTCCAGCCGTCCTCCCAGATCTCGTAGTCGATACCACCGAGGTTGATCATCGGTTCGATCGTGAAGACCATGCCCGGTTCGATGATCGTCTCGACCGCGGGCTCGTCGTAGTGCAGGATCACGAGGCCGTTGTGGAAGGTCTCGCCGATTCCGTGTCCGGTGAAGTCCCGGACGACGCCGTACCCGAACCGATGGGCGTAGGACTCGATGACGCGTCCGATCACGTTGAGCGCGCGGCCGGGCTTGACGGCTTTGATGGCCCGCATCGTTGCCTCGTGTGTGCGCTCGACGAGCAAGCGGTTCTCTTCGGACACGTCACCGGCGAGGAACGTCGCATTGGTGTCCCCGTGCACTCCGTTGATGTATGCGGTGACGTCGATATTGACGATGTCTCCGTCCTGGATCACGGTCGAGTCGGGGATTCCGTGGCAGATCACCTCGTTGAGAGACGTGCAGCACGACTTGGGAAAGCTCTTGTAGCCCAACGTCGACGGGTATGCGCCGTGGTCGAGCATGAACTCGTGTGCGATGCGGTCGAGCTCGTCGGTCGTGACACCGGGAGCGACAGCCTTGCCGGCTTCCTGCAGCGCGCCGGCAGCGATCTTGCTGGCGATGCGCATCGCCTCGATCGTCTCCGGCGTCTGAACCCAGGGCTCGTTGCCCTCTTTGGCGGTCGGCTTCCACGCGTACTCGGGCCGCTCGATCTTCGAGGGCACAGCGAGGACGGGAGAGACGGTTCCAGGGACCAATGGCGTACGCACAGACATGCAGAACAGCCTAGACCTCGCGTCGCGCGTCAGCCGGATGCACTCCAGTTCCGGAAAACCGGATCGACGAGAATTCTGATGGGGGTCGACATCGTCTGTCCGAATTCCTCGAAGAGCTTGTCGCGAGATTCGAAGGTGCCCAGATCACGGTCGACGAATTCGGAGAAGTCCAAGCAATCGCACGAAATTGATTTGCCCCAACTGATCGGAGCGCGTCCGATCGCGTCGAACAGTGTCTCCTCGCCGGTATTCGTGAACGGTTCGAGCGCTGAGACCACCGCAGGTGAAACGATCTCGGAGATGTCCTGCCAGCGTCCGTCGACCAGAAATTCCGGCCACGCCAGCAGCACTGACTTCGGAATCACCGCATGTAGACGCCGAAATCTCGGGTACCAGAACTCCCCACGAAGTACGAGACCGCGAACTCGGGTGGCGATACCTCGGCGGCGAGCCAACGCTTCGACGATAGCCAGTCTCTGACTGCAGGATCCGCGTCCTCGGCTCAATGTCACCGAGACGGGTTGCCGGTCGTCGAGGCCGTACACCGGCCGAATATTTGCAGCGACGCTGCGATGCGCCGACACCAGGAACTCCTGCGCCGACTGGATCGCACCTTCTGCAATGTCCTCGTAGAGGCGAGCCACGTCATCGTGGCCCCAGTCGAGAATCGGCGTCGCGGTTATATCGCCACCGGACACATCGTGGCGGATGTCACCTTGGCGGATTCCGCCGAGCAGCACGCACGTCATGTCTCAACCGTAGTGCGCGACCGGAATCGGTGGAGCCTGACAGAATCCGAACCGTGAAGAAATGGCTCCTGTTGATCACCGCGATCCTGACCGAGGTGTCTGCGACTCTGTCTCTGCGCGCGGCCCTCGATCACCCCGCCTGGTACGTCGTGGTCGTCGGCGGATATCTCGCAGCATTCACCGCGTTGTCGTTCGTCCTGCGGGAGGGCATGGGACTCGGTGTTGCATACGGAATCTGGGGCGCAACCGGAGTTGTCCTGACCGCGGTGTTCGCGACTTTCCTTTTCGGCGACCCCCTGACAGCCACGATGGGCGTCGGCATTGCCCTGGTCATCGGCGGAGTCCTCTGCGTTGAACTCGGTTCCCAGGTTGCTGCCGACAGCGGGCCGGCGGACCCGGCATGACTTTCGTATTTCTGATCGCTGCAATTATTTCCGAGGTCACCGCGACGTTGTCACTACGGATGGCGTCGCAGGACGGCAGCGACAAACGATGGCTCGCGGTTGTCACCGTGGGGTACCTCGCCGCTTTCGCTTTCCTCACGCTCGCACTCGACGCGGGCCTGACAATCGGCGTTGCGTACGGCATCTGGACTGCTTGCGGGGTGGCGCTGACAGCAATCGCATCCCGCATTCTCTTTCGCGAACCGCTGACCAAGCTCATGATCGTGGGGATCGGCCTTATCGCGGCAGGCGTGCTTCTCATCGAACTCGGTGCGGGCCACTGAGCCCAGCAAACAAGGTGTAAGGTTTACCTAACTTTGCTTTGGAGGTAGTCCGCGGTGCCGATCCCTGCCCTTCGTGAAATCGACGGTGGCCTCCACCTGTCGGATTCCGACCGCCACACTCCGATGGCGCGCGCCGTCCCGGCGCCGTTCCAACTGACGACGTACATCGTCGAGACCGACCACATCACCCAGTGGCCACAGCACGCTCATGCCGAGCACGAACTCATCTGGTCCGACCGCGGCGTCGTCAACATGATCATCGACAATCAACTCTGGACCGTCACGCCCGGCGTCGGCCTGTGGATCCCTCGCGGGGTCCTCCACGAAGGTCAGGCCAATCCCCACGTCGCATTCCGCGCCACTCTCTTCACCCCCGAGTTGTGGACTCCCGCCTGGAACGAACCGTGCATCGTGACGTTGAGTGAGGCAGCCCGGGTACTGCTGATACACCTCGCCCATACCGGAATGCCTGCAGAACAACGCCTTCGGGCACAGCAGGTCTGTGTCGATCTCCTCACCCCGGCATCGGCACCTCACTTCGACGTACCGATCCCCCGCGATCCCCGGCTTCGACAACTCGTCGACAAAGTGTTGTCGGATCCCGCCGACGATCGGTCACTCGACCAGTGGGCGCACGTTCTCAACCTCAGCCGACGCACGGTCACCCGGATTTTTGCCGCGGAACTTGCGCTGAGTTTTGCGCAATGGCGCACTCTGGTTCGCATGAGTACAGCGCTGGGCATGCTGGGGACCGGGATGAGTGTGAACGCCGTCAGCCGTCGAGTCGGGTACGGGACGTCGAGCTCGTTCATCGCTGCTTTTCGTAAGACGGTCGGCTACACCCCTGGCAATGCGCTCGCCGCTGTCAACTGACTCGAGCCTGACCTGTTGTCGACATCTGCTGGCCCCTTCGCTACACGCACGCGCCCTACATTCACTTAGGTAAGCCTGCTCTCATGTGCGTACCGCGCTGAGTCGTGCAAGCACTTCCCCGATCTATCCCGAGGAGTTTCGCGTGTTCAGATCTGCCCGTCAGAGAATTCGTCCCCAACGGAAGAGGCGAATTGTCGTTGCGCTGATGGTGGCGGCCGCACTGCCTCTGACCGCCTGCACGCAGTCGTCATCGGACGCCCAGGAAAATAGTTCGTCGGCATCTGCTGTCGAGGACGGCGCATACCCCGTCACGATCGAGCACGCATTCGGCGGCACCACCATCGACAAGGAACCGACCAGGATCCTCACCCTCGATTCCGCAGCGGCCGACACTGTCATCGCCCTCGGCGTCACTCCGATTGCAATGCAGAAGGACTCGTGGGCCGGCGACGCCGACGGCTTCCTCCCGTGGACGCGCGCGGAACTCGAGAAGTCGGGCCAGCCGCTGCCCACACCGGCGCCGTACTACTCCGACAGCGGTGAGCTTCTGTTCGAGCAAATCCTCAATGCCGCACCCGACCTGATTCTGGCCCCGTACTCCGGTTTCTCCGAGCAGGACTATCAGCGCCTGAGCTCGATCGCCCCGACACTCCCCTACGACACCAAGCCGTACCAGCCGAGTTCGTGGCAAAACCTCGCCACCGATGTCGGCAAGGCCTTGGGGCGCCCGGCCCAGACCGCGGATTTGATCAAGTCCGTCGAAAAGACGGTGGAAGAGTCGAAGACCAGCCATCCTGAATTCAATGGAGTCACGTTCGCCTTCGGGTCCTACATCCGCGAAGGCGAAACCGAGACCGCCATCTACGGCCCGGACGATCCGCGCGTGAAGTTCGTCGAAAACCTCGGGCTCACAGTTGCTCCCGACGTGGTCAACGGTGCCAAGAACTTTGCAGGCGACTCGTTCCTGTTCGGCATCAGCATGGAAAAGCTCGACACGATAAACACCGACGTATATCTCGGATGGGCAAGCGATCAGTCGGAAGTCGACAGCACGTTGGCCAACACCCTGTTCGCACGGTGGCCGGTTATCGCCAACGGGAAGGACTTGTGGATCACCGACAATCGCCTGACAGCCGCCACCATGTACGTCAGCGTTTTGAGCGTTCCATGGGCAACTGACGAGCTGGTCCCCCAGTTGACCGAACTGGTTGCGAAGTAGCAGCTCGGCCCTCCTGATCAGAGACTTGTAGGCCACTCACTGCGCAGCGTTGCAAAAACCACAGTGTCGGTCCACTCGTTCTTGATCCACGCGTTCTGCCGAAAATGCGCCTCTCGCCGCAACCCGATTCGCCGCGCGAGTCGCGCCGAGGATTCGTTTCTCGCATCCATCTGCGCGACCACGCGGCGCAATCGGGGTGTCGCGAAGACCAGGTCGATCAGAGCGGTCACAGCTTCCGTCGCGAACCCTCGGCCGCCGAAGTCGGGCGAGAATGCCCACCCGACTTCGGCGGTGCGCTCGGTGTCGACAGCGTCCCCTGATTCGTCGACTAGCCATGCACTCACGCTTCCGACAACCCGGCCCTCGTATCCGACAACAAGAGCCACCGCGCCCGCTGCCAGGTCGCGGCGAGACATTCTGGTCTGCACTGCCTCTCGCGCATCGTCCGGGCTCCAGGGTTCGTTGAACAAATACCGGCACACGTCGCTACGCCCGTAGAAGGTGAGAAGGTCCTGATGATCGCCGGGACGGTAGGTACGAAGCACCAGTCGATCCGTCCGAATTGTTACCGGCGCAGTCGTCGGCGTCATGCCTGCGTCCTCCACATCCATGCCGTCACGGTAGATCCTCTCGGATTCGTGGGCGAGCGAATATCGCGAGGATATCCAGCGCTCAATGTTTGATTTGCCCCGTGGCGGGATACTTCACCACCGTAAATAGTCGCAATACGGAGTTACGCCAGGCAATTTCGCACTTGATACCAAGGGGCGGTCATGGCCGAGGAATCACTGGTCAAGCAAGGTGTGGCAAAAGGAAGCGCGCTGGGCGGAGCCGTTCTTCTCGTCACCGTCGGCGTGCTCGAAATTCTCCAAGGCATCTCGGCGATATCCAAAGACGATGTGACCGTCGTCGGCCCTGAATACGCGTACCAATTCGACCTCACCTCCTGGGGATGGATTCACCTCGTACTCGGCGTGCTCGTCACCGCTGTCGGAATCATGCTCTTCACCGGCGCGACGTGGGCACGGGTAGGCGCGATAATCTTCTGTTCGCTGTCGATCCTCGCGAATTTCCTGTGGCTACCCCACTCTCCGTGGTGGTCGATCACCATCATCGCGCTCGACGTATTCGTCATCTGGGCTGTCGCGACATGGAATCCCGACGTGATCTGAGGTCTCGACTCCGGATCCACCCATCGAATTCAGCGTTTTCATCTGTGCGGCAGCAGTTTCCCTCCGGAGAGGAACATGATGGCAAACGGCACGAACGACGGCCCACTCCAGGAGGACGAACGTGCCGAACTATCCAGGTTGCGGCAAGAGGTTGCAACGCTCCGCGAGCAGACTCCCAGCGCCCGCGAAACGACCGTCGAGCAAGTCTCCCGGCCACCTCGACACGGACTGCGGTGGACTGCCGTGGCGATACTGCTGGTGTTGGTCGCGCTCCTTGCCGTCTTGTCCGTGACCACCCGCTTCACCCGTAGTCAGATACTCGACACGGACCGCTACGTCAGTACGGTCGCGCCACTGGGCGAGAATCCCGCCGTGCAGGCCGAGATCACGAATCAGATCACCGACGAGATCTTCGATCGTGTCGACGTCGAGGGGCTCACCACCGACGCACTCACCGCACTGACCGACGTGTCAAATCTTGCGGCCAACGCGCCGCGTCTAGATCAAGCCGTAGTGGGGTTGGCACCGGTGATCGCCGGCCAGGCAAAGAGCTTTGTTCACGACACGGTGGGCTCGCTCGTTCGGTCACAACAGTTCGAGGACTTGTGGATTCAAGCGAACCGATCGGCGCACAACGCACTGGTCTCGGTCATGACCGGAGATTACGGCCCCAATTCCGTCGAAGTCGATCAGAGCGGAACCGTCAGCATTTCGCTCAGTACGATCATCGACAGGGTCAAAGCAGCTTTGATCGACCGCGGCTTCGCCTTCGCAGACAAAATCCCCTCCGTGGACAAGGAATTTGTTCTCTTCCAGTCCCCCGAGCTCGTGAAGGCTCAGCGAGCCGTCTCGGCACTCGACAAGGTCTCAGCGGTGTTGCCGTGGTTGGGAATCGCTTGCGCGGCAGCCGCTGTCGCCGTTGCGCCAACCGGTCGCAGGCTCCGCGCACTGTCCCTGGTCGGCTTGTCGATTGCGTTGGGAATGCTGGTTCTCGCGATCGGAATTCTCATCGGACGCGCAATCTACCTCGACAGTGTGCCCACCGATATCCTCTCGCCAGACGCCGCGACTGCCGTCATCGACACAGTTCTGGTACCACTGCGCACGAGCCTGCGAGCGGTTGCGGTCCTCGGCGTGGTGGTCGGGCTCGGCGCCTACCTGGTCGGTGGGTCGTCGTCGGCGATCGCCGTTCGACGAGGCTACGGGCAGGCATTGGACTTCGTCCGGCATTCTTCAAGCGGCCGTACGCCAAATCAGGTGGAGCGGTGGGCCAATCAGCTTCGTGTTCCGCTGCGCTGCGCCATCATCGGCATCGCCGCATTGTTGCTGCTCTTCTGGCGCTACCCCACCGGTTTGGTCGTGGGTTGGATCGTCGTCATTGCGCTGGTTGCACTCGTAGCTCTCGAAGTGCTGGTTCGTCCCGCACGCGCCGCCGCGCAGGACGCCCGGCCTGACGACGCCGGAACCGACGACGCCAGGCCTGGGGCAGAAGATACGAAAACTACGCCAGCGCCTTTGCCTTGATTGCCTGGAATTCCTCTTCGTTAATCGCGCCGGAGTCGAGAAGCTCTCTGGCGTCGGCGATCTGCTGAGTCGGAGACCTACCGGCGACGGTTCGAATGTAGTCACTCTGCGCGTGTATGTGCTGTTGAGCGGCCTCCATCGACCGCCGAGTCATTCCGTCATTCTTGACAACCACGTAGATCATCGCGGACAAGAATGGAATGACGAAGAGGAAAATCATCCACAACGCCTTGGCCCAACCCGAAGTCTCGTGATCACGGAACAAGTCGGTGATGATCGAGAACAACACGCTCAAATACGCCACAAAGGCAAAGCAGACGAAGATGAACCAGAAGAATTCCCAGAAACCTTCCATGTCAACGCTCCTTGTACTCGGTTTACACATAAGGAGTTCGGGAGGCTGACATTCCGCGCCTGAAATCTGCAGTCGGCCAAAACTCCCTGGTCCAAGGTCATTTCAGTATGCGCCGACGACGTCCGTTCCGGCTACAGTTCGAGAGGGTTCAGCACTGCGGACCGTTCATCCATTATCGGAATCACGATCATCCGGTTCGAGATCTCGTGTCTGGCCGCCTTTTCGACAAGGAGAGGCACGAAATCACGTATCCGACACCCCGCAAAACGTTGGTGAATTGTTCGCACTCTGTTTTCGATCTCCGGTGGAGGAACATTCGGATACCGGGAAATCAGGCGAGTGATCACCCGCTCGACGTGGAGCAACTCTTCGTCGCCAGTCATCAATTAATACTCGCGCCGATCGCTGACACCGTCAAGACTCGAAACGGGCTCGAAAACAACACGATTCGAGTCGCGATCCCGGAGAGAATAGGTTGACCGAATACGGGGCATACACATACGAGCGGACGATGCCCCGCGCGCTCACGTCTCCAAGGAGTGGAAGTGGGAAAGAACGCTCGGATTCTTCACGACGACGCGGCACTCGTCGCAGAAAAACCGATGAAGAACAAGGTATACCGCCACGAACTCAAGCCGATGCACGGTGAGCTCGTGGCTTTGCAGGAGTGGGTCAAATCGTCTGGCGCCAAGGTCTGCATCGTGTTCGAAGGCCGAGATACCGCGGGGAAGGGCGGAGTAATCAAAGCCATCACCGAACGCGTGAGTCCACGAGTGTTCCGGGTGGTTGCTCTACCGGCGCCGACCGAGCGAGAGCATTCGCAGATGTATGTCCAGCGCTACGTCCCACATCTCCCGGCGGCGGGCGAGATCGTCATCTTCGACCGAAGTTGGTACAACCGTGCCGGAGTCGAACGAGTGATGGGCTTTTGCACCGAAGAACAGGCTCATCAATTTCTCCAGCTCATTCCGACCGTCGAACGCGCGATCGTGGAATCGGGAGTCATCCTGCTCAAGTACTGGCTCGAGGTCAGCGAAGAACAGCAGCTCTTACGTCTGCAAAGCCGGATCGACGATCCTCGAAAGATCTGGAAGCTGTCGAATCTCGATCTGAAGTCGTTCAGTCATTGGTACGACTACTCGCGTGCTCGCGATGAGATGTTTCGCTTCACCGACACCGGCTGGGCGCCCTGGTATGTCGCGAACAACGACGACAAGAAACGCGGACGACTCAACATCATCAGTCACATTTTGAGTCAGATCCCCTACGAGCCCGTGCAATCCACTGACATCACCCTGCCGAAACGGCAGAAGGCCCACGGCTACCAGACGCCCAAACAACCGCTTCACTGGATTCCGACCCGGTATTGACGATCGCCAAGGAAAGGACGTGCGGTCATGAGCCCCACGCCGTGGCATGCGCAGAGTGGCGAATCAGTCGTGTCCGTACTGCAGTCGGACCAGCAGCGCGGACTGCAATCGAGTGAGGCCGACCAACGTCGACAACGCTACGGGTCGAACGAAATCACCTCGACGCCACCGCCGTCGACGTGGTCGATCGCACTGTTGCAACTGAAAGATCCGATGAACTTGATGCTCGTCGCCGTGGCCGCGGTCAGCATCGCCATCGGTGAAGTGCCGACAGCGATCGTGGTGGCGGTGCTCGTCGTGCTCAACATCGTCCTCGGAACTCGACAGGAGTTGAAGGCACGGGCCAGCGTCGACGCGCTCGCCAAGATGCAGACACCCCAAGCGCGGGTCATTCGTGACGGGAACCTGATTCAGCTCGACGCTACCGAACTGGTGCCGGGTGACGTCGTCCAAGTCGAGGCAGGAGACATCATCGCTGCCGACGGGCGGTTGCTCGCCTCGACCACCCTGGAGACACAGGAAGCCGCATTGACCGGGGAAAGCGCGCCGATCCCGAAGGACCCGAAAACGCTGAGCAATGAGGATATTCCACTCGGAGACCGCAGCAATCTGGTGTTCCAGAACACCTCGGTCACCCGCGGCACAGCGACCATGGTGGTCACCGAGACCGGAATGCAGACGCAGATCGGCCAGATCGCGTCGATGTTGTCGGCCGTCGCCCCTGGCAAGTCGCCACTGCAACGAGAATTGGACTCTCTCACCAAACTTCTCGGCATCATCGCGTGGACGGCCGTGATCGTCATCGTCGTCATCGGACTCATTCGTGGTCAGGACCTGACAACGCTTCTGCTCCTTGGTATCGCGATGGGAGTGTCCGCGATTCCGACCGGCCTGCCAACCTTCGTCCAGGCAATGCTGGCCTACGGGGCCCGTCAACTGGCCGACGCCAAGGCCGTCGTGAAGAACCTGACCGACGTCGAAACTCTCGGCGCGACCAGTGCAATCAACTCGGACAAGACCGGCACGCTGACCATGAACCAGATGACCGTCCGATCGCTGTACGTCCACGGCCGTTGGTACACGGTCGACGGCGAAGGCTACGCCAAAGCGGGAAGGATCACGCAGGTTGCCGGCGAGGCGCCGCCCGACTTCACCCTTCTCGCATACGGACTGTGTCTCGACAGCGATGCAACGGTTTCCGATTCCGGGGAAGTTGTCGGCGACCCGACCGAGGCCGCACTCGTCGTGCTCGCGGCAAAGATCGGTGCCGACGCCCCACTCACCAGACGGACCTACCCGCGGGTGGCGACGGTTCCGTTCGATTCCGCGTACAAGTTCATGGCCACGTACCACCATCTCGAAGTCGACGGCGTAAGTCAGTTCGTCGGATTGGTCAAGGGCGGACCCGATGTCGTCCTCGCTCGTTGTTCTTCGGCCTTTCTCCCCGGCCGCCGGCAGGTACCGATCGAGGAAGTCCGAGACGAACTCACGGCAGCAAATCAGTCCATGTCCGAGAAGGGTCTTCGGGTGCTGGCATTCGCGATCAGACGCCTCGACGGACGGGAAGACGCTGTCGTGGCGGACCCTATGTCTTTTGTCGAGGACCTGACGTTTGTCGGTATGGCAGGCATCATCGACCCGCTGCGTCCGGAGGCGGTCGATTCGGTGCGAACCGCACACCGGGCCGGTATCGAGGTCCGCATGATCACCGGCGACCATGCCATCACCGCCGCCGCGATCGGTGCCGAACTCGGACTCGGCCCGGGCGCGGTCGGCGGAGCCGCATTGCAAGCGATGACCGATGACGAACTCTCGGCCGCGTTGCCGAACCTGCACGTGTTCGGCCGAGTCACTCCGCAGGACAAACTTCGCTTGGTCGATGTCATGCAGAGCGGTGGCGCCGTGGTCGCGATGACCGGAGATGCTGTCAACGACGCCGCCGCGTTGAAGAAGGCCGATATCGGCGTCGCCATGGGCTCGGGCAGTGAGGTAACCAAACAGGCGGGCAAGATGGTGCTCACCGACGACAACTTCGGAACCCTCATCACCGCGATCACCCTGGGCCGCAACATCTACGGGAAGATCGTCTCGTACATCCGCTACCAAATGTCGAAACTCTTTTCGTTGGTTCTCCTCTTCCTCGCCGCGAGCATCTTCAACATCAACGAGGGTGTGGCACTGACACCGCTGATGGTGCTGTTCCAGCACTTCTTCATCACACTGTTCCCCGTCGCCGTGATCATGCTCGACCCGCCGCCACCGGATCTGATGAACAAGCCGCCACGCGATCCCAAGATGCCGATCGCACATCGAAGCGCAGTCGCTCAGTGGCTCGCGTACGGCGTCTTGCAATTCGCAGTGACACTCGCAGCGATGCTTCTCGCACCCGGCGAAATGAGCACTACTGAGGCGAATGTCCCCATGACCACCGCATTCGTAGTGCTCTCTCTCGGTTCGATATTCGCTGGGTTGACCATGCGGCGTGATCCCGAGTCCGGCCTTGTTCCGCCGGTTCTCGGTGCCATCAAGATCTTGACCATCCCCACGGTCGTGACCGTATTTGCCGTCGAGGCGGGTGTTCTCCAGGATCTCCTCATGACAACCTCACTGACCGGCGCCCAGTGGCTCGTCTGCCTAGGCTGGTCGCTGATCATCCCGGTTGTCGTCGAGTTGGAAAAGGCGATCCGACGCCGCCGCCTCTCACCGACACCTGTCGCCATCACCGCGACCACTGCAGTTGCCCCCGAGCGCGCCCGTCACTCCGCTGAGGGAGGGACAATCACACGATGACGTGGACGGAGGGTCTAGGTCGGCTACCGGGGATCGCGACTGCCCGCGGGTACCGCCGCGAATGGCTGCGAACCGACATCACAGCAGGGCTCGTCTTGACGGCCCTGCTGATCCCGGCGGGGATGGGCTACGCCGAGGCCGCCGGATTGCCCGCGTACGCCGGTCTGTACGCAACCATCGTGCCGTTGCTCGCGTACGCGGTAGTCGGACCGTCGAAGATTCTTGTACTCGGGCCTGATTCGTCGCTGGCACCGCTCATCGCCGCCGCAGTCATACCGCTGGCGGTGGTCGGCGATTCGGAGAACGCGCTTGCACTCGCCGGGGTTCTCGCCGTCCTTGTCGGGCTCATCCTGGTGATCGGCGGATTTCTGCGTCTGGGTTTCGTGACCGAACTCCTCTCGAAACCGATCCGCCTCGGCTACCTCAACGCCATCGCGCTCGTCGTCGTAATCGGTCAGATTCCCAAGCTGCTCGGTTTCTCCGTCGACGCGTCCGGCCTCCTCGGTGAAATCGGTGAGATCGGAAAGGCTCTGGCCGGTGGAGATGTCGATCCCCTCGCTGCCGTCATCGGCGTGGGTTCACTCATTGTCATTGTGGTCTTCCGGCTCTGGGTACCTGTTGTACCCGGTGTGCTGGTCGCCGTCGTCGCGGCAATAGTCTTGTCCGCCGCCGCCGGTCTCACCGATGACATCGGCATGGTCGGCGCACTGCCGGAAGGACTTCCCCTCCCCTCTCTCGGTGGAGTCACCTGGCAGGACGTCGGGCACCTGATCGGACCGGCGGCAGGTATCGCGCTGATTGCCTTCGCCGACACCGGCGTTCTCTCGCGCACCTTCGCCGCCCGCCACGGCGAGGACGTGAACGGCAGTACCGAGATGAAGGCGATCGGTGTCGCGAACGTGGCCGGCGGACTGTTCGGCGGATTTCCGATATCGGCGAGCGGATCACGGACGCCGGTAGCCGAACAGAGTGGGGCGCATACACAATTGGCCGGTGTCGTCGGAGCACTCGCCGTCCTGGTGTTTGTCCTCGTCGCTCCCGGACTGACGGCATATCTGCCCGATGCAACACTGGCCGCCGTCGTCATCGTCGCCGCGTGTGCACTGATCGACGTGGGCGGCATGGTCCGCATGTGGCGCATGAGCACCGTGGAATTCGGCCTCGCCGTCGCGGCGTTTCTGGGCGTTGCCCTGGTCGGGGTGCTTCAAGGCATCCTTGTTGCGATCGGACTCTCCTTCGTAGCGGTCATCGCGCAGGTATGGCAGCCACATCGAACCGAACTCGTCGAGACGGGCGAACCCGCGGGATTCCACGACGTCGAACGCCACCCGGACGGACATCGCATCCCCGGCCTCGTGTTGGTGAGATTTGACGCACCACTGTTTTTCGCGAATGGCGAGATCTTCGACGAGTACGTTCGCTCCGTCGTCGCCAAGGCACCCGACCCGGTCGAATGGGTGGTCATTGCCGCCGAGCCGATCACCGGGCTCGACACGACCGCCGTCGACGAACTCGTCGATCTGGATACATTTTTGGAGGGCAAAGGAATTCGATTGGCATTCGCGGAGATGAAAGGTCCGATCAAGGATCGACTCATCCGATTCGGGGTCGGCGACAGGTTCGATTCGACGCACTTCTACCCGACCATCGAAGCGGCCGTGAACGCATTCCGCACCCGAACCGGCGACTGACAACGCCAGGCAATCGGGAGCCTAAGCTGCATTAGGTACCGTTTGGTATGGGATTCACGACGGACAACGTTCCGGCTCGCCGTATCGCTCAGGTCGCCGGGGTGGGTGGGATTGCCGTCGGTGTCATTGCGCTGATCTCGTTGTACTCCACCAAGCCGATCAACCCGTTGATCGCCGTGGCCTCCTTTGTCCCGATGCTGCTTGCAGTCACACTCGCAGCGTCCCTGATATGCCTGGTTTTTCGCCGCTGGATCCTGCTGGCGATTTCGGTGGTACTGATAGCGGTGGGCGCGTCGGTGATCAGTCCACTGTATGTAGCAAACAGTTCCGAAATCGACGGGCCGTCTCTGCGTGTAATGCAAGCGAACCTTCTCTTCGGGCAGGCAGACCCCGTCAGTTTGACTGCGACGGTGCGTGAGAAGGCAGTCGATGTCCTGACGGTTCAGGAACTGACCACATCACTCGAAGGCTCTCTGAGAGATCAAGGGCTCGAGCAACTGCTGCCGCATCACTACTTGGTACCGGACGAGGCCGGCGGGGGTGGCGCAGGTATTTACAGTCGTTATCCGCTGACGGAAACTCGGGAATTGAACGGCTTCGGACCTACCAATCTTGTTGCTGAAGTGGGATTCTCAACCGCGTTCACCCTACTGGCGGTTCACCCCGGACCGGCGTACGTGACCCCGCCCGACGTGTGGACTGCCGAGCTGAGCACTTTGCGAAACGCGCTCGACGCCGCTGCCGCCGAGGAAACCGTCATCGTCAGTGGCGATTTCAACACGACCTTCACGCACAAGCAATTCCGTGACCTTCTCGACGTCGGCTACTCCGATACCGCAGACCAATTGGGAGTCGGCATCGTTCGCACCTACCCGGCCGACAAAAAATTTCCCGCGATCGTCGGCATCGACCATGTACTTCTGCGGGGTGCACAGGCGAAGTCTCTCGAGCGCATCGAGATCGAAGGTTCCGATCACTACGGCTTGATCGTCGACGTGGCGATCCCCCAGTAGTCGGAGAGCACCCGATCCGCGCGAACGCGTTACGGATCACCCGTGCTTCGGCATGCTTCGACCCGACACATCGATTGTTCGATGTAGATGATGCGGCGTACGCAGAACGATCGACCGGTCCACCACGGATACGCCCGGAAACTGCTCGGCGAGATAACCTTCCAAACGCTGCACGTCGTCGATCGAGCGCAGCCACACCGCCAATGCGATGTCGTAGCTGCCGATCGTCGAAGCAACAAGCCTCGCCTCACGCAGGAGGGAAAGGCGCTGAGCAATGGCTTCCTTTCGCCCCTCGAGACGTAAGAAATACCAGGCGTAGACCGGCCAGCCGGAGTAGGGCCGAGCAATCTCCGTGCGGACGACCAGGCGCCCCGTCGACAGCTCGTGAGAAAGGAGCGCCCCGGCGCGAGCCGGCGTGACGCCGAGGGCTGCAGCGAGGGCCGAGACGGTAATTCGTGGTTCGCGAGAAAGGATGTCGAACAGCTTCGACTGTTCCTCTTCGCTGGCGCGTACCCCACGACTCTTCGCCGCCGGGGCCGACTCGAGCGCGGCAATTTCTTCCGCATCGAAAGCACGTAGACGCCAGTTTCGTGCGTCGGAATTCGCCGAGGACACGATCTGAGTTCGCATCGCAGTGACCATCGGCAGCGATCGTGTTCGTTCCAAGACATACCTGGACAATTGATCGAGGTCAGTGCAGGTGAGCGTGACGAGTAGATCCCGATTGCCGGTTGTGAGATCGACTGTGAGAACTTCGGGATCGTGCGCGATCTGTTCGGCCACGCTCAAGGTCTGTGCCGGTGCGCATTCGATCTCGAGCAGTGCGGTCGCCGACACGATGGGACCCCCACGGTACGCAGCGATCCACGCTATCCCTTGCGAGTGCAGACGCTCCCAACGCCTGGTCAGGGTGACCGGGTCGGAACCGATCGCGCGTGAAAGCTCGGACCACGAGGCTCGCGGCCTGATCTGCAGTGCGTTCAACAGCCGAAGATCTTCGTCCTTGAGCACCTGATCCTGCACCGAGGACCTCACTTTCAAAAGAATGCTGCACCGAAACAGGATCGAAACGCATCGATCCTAACTTCATCACATCAATAGTCCACCAAATCCTGAACCTCGAGAACGCTTGCTTCTTGCGTTCGTTCGCCCCCTCGAGAAAGACACCGACATGACCGAAGCATTCCCTGTCTCGCATGACGATTCTCCGGTCAGCGATCAAACCCCGACGCAAAAGATCGTTTTCGCCTTGAGGTCGCCACGGCTGTGGATCGTGGCGATTCTGCTCCTCGCGCTTGCGGCAGGTGCCCAACTGATCGGCCCCGCAGTGATTCCTGTCGGCGCTGCCGCCATCACGATCTTGCCCATGGTGTGGGGACTGATTGCCGGCGGTCTCGTCTCGAGTCAGAACTGGAAACCTCTCGGCCTCGATCTTCAGGCCGCAGCCTCGGCAATCATGGGGCTGGCTGTTCTCTTGCTTTGCGCGAGACTGTCTTTCACCATCGGCCCGAACATCCAACTGTTGTTCGAGGCGGGCCCCGCCCTGCTACTGCAGGAACTGGGGCACTTGTTCGGCACTATCGCTCTCGCACTCCCGCTGGCGGTACTCCTTCGGATGGGACCGGCCACCGTCGGAGCCACCTTCTCCATCGACCGCGAGGGGTCCTTCGCGATGGTCAGTGAACGCTACGGTCCCGATTCCGACCAGTACCGTGGTGTCCTGTCGATGTACGTCTTCGGCACTCTGTTCGGTGCCGTGCTGATCAGCCTGATTGCGTCGCTGGCGACATCCTTCAACATCTTCGACCCCCTTGCATTGGCGATGGGTGCTGGGGTCGGATCCGGCTCGATGATGGCTGCCGCTGCCGCCAGCGTCGTTTCGGCGCACCCCGAGATGGCCGACCAGGTACTCGCCGTAGCGGCAACATCCAACATCATCACCGGCCTCCTCGGCGTGTATGTCGGCATGTATGTCGCACTCCCCCTTGCCGATCGAATCTACGGCGCACTCACCAAGCGCTCGAAGACGACCAGCGAACGGAAAGCCGACACTGCCCCACGAGCGGTTGCGCCGAGCGTCACCGTGCCGCTGACCACCATCGTTCCGATTCTGTTCGTCGGTGGGGTCATCGTCTCCTCGATCGCAGCGGGTGGCGTATCTCGATCGATCATCGTCGGTTACCTGATCCTCACCGGATTGTTGCTCCTGGGCGTCGGCGTGGCCCGCCTGACGCGCGGCAAGATCGCGGCGATGATCGCAATCATCACCATCGGCGCCTTGGCGACAACACCGTGGTCCCCCATCGGTGATTTCGTCTCGAGCACCGTCGGGACTGTCGACTTTCTCTCGATCTGCACCCTCACCTTGACTGTCGCAGGTCTCAGCCTCGGCAAGGACCTTCCCTTGCTCAAGACGATCGGCTGGAAGATCGTGCCCGTCGGAATCGTCGCGATCCTCGCCTCTTACCTACTTTCCGTGGTCGTCGCGGAGTTCGCGCTGGGCCTCTGGCACTAGAACTGCACCCGAAGACGCTCAGAACTGAAGACACCGCGATCCGAAGACACAGAGAACCAAAGATGTTGAAAGGAAGCAATACCCATGTCCATCGCTGACACCCTCACCCACACAGACTCGGTTTCGAGCACGATCGAGAAGTGGGCATCACGCCTCATCGATGTCAGCCACACGATCCATGCTCACCCAGAGCTGGCATTTGAAGAGCATCGGGCGTCCGCCCTCTTGGCGGACGCCGCACAGGAAGCCGGCTTCACGGTTACTCGCGCCGCCTACGGCCTCGAGACGGCATTCGAAGCTGTGCGAGGCTCCGGCCCCTTCCGCGTCGTAGTCTGCGCCGAGTACGACGCCCTTCCCGACATCGGTCATGCGTGTGGACACAATGTCATCGCCGCTGCCGGACTGGGAGCAGCTATCGCGCTCGGAGAGGTCGCGGAGGAACACGGCCTGACCGTCGTCCTTCTCGGTACGCCGGCCGAAGAACATGGCGGCGGGAAAGTCTTGCTGCTCGAACGTGGCGCATGGGAGGGCGCGGCGATGTCGATCATGGTCCACGGCGCTGCAGGTGAAGACGTCAGTTGCACCGTCACCGGAACGCAGGCAGTCGATCGGTTCGACGTGACCTACACCGGACGAGCCGCACACGCGGCCGCTGCGCCACACAAGGGCATCAACGCAGGTGACGCCGCCACGATCGCCTTGGTCGCCATCGGACTTCTCCGTCAACAACTTCCGTCCGACGTCAGGCTCAACGCCTATGTCGAGCACGGCGGCGAAGCAACAAACATCATTCCGGCCTCGACGTTGGTGCGAGCGGAAGTTCGGGCCGCAGAACTCGACGTGCTGTTGGACGCCAAGCGTCGCATGCTCTCCTGCTTCGAGGGCGCAGCTGTGGCCAGCGACTGCTCCTGGTCGATCGAACGCGCCGAACCGCGCTACGAGGAGCTTGTTCAACATCGCGTGCTGGCGACGATCTGGGACGAGGAGATCGCGAGCCTGGGCCGCACCGCGGCCGCCCGAACTCCCCTGACCGGCGGCTCGACGGACATGGGCAACGTGTCGAAGGTGGTCCCCTCGATCCACCCGATGATCGCGTTGCGCGGCGTCACCGGAGTTCCTCACACTATCGAGTTTGCCGCTGATGCCCGCTCCGCAGCGGGCGACGAAGCTGTTCTGCACGGAGCAATCGCAATGGCGCGCACAGTGATCCGAGCCGCCACCGGGGACTCGCGCTCCAATCTCCTGACGATTGCGGCCCAGCGCGAGTCAGGAGCGACCACCGTCACGAGCGCCGAATGAGCACCACCGGCGTCTATGTCTCCGCTCTCGAATTCTTCTCCATCGGCATCGGACCCTCCAGTTCACACACGGTCGGTCCGATGCGCGCCGCTCGCACTTTCGGCGGCGAGCTCTCCGCCGCCGGCTTGACCGCGTCGGTCGACCGAATTCGCTGCAACCTGCACGGCTCTCTCGCCGCCACCGGAATAGGTCACTGCACTCCCGACGCGGTGATTGCGGGACTTCGTGGGTTGGATCCTGAAACGTGCGAGCCGACCGACGTTCACGGGCGATGGGCCGAACTGTCGGACGGCGGATCGGTGATGCTAGTCGGCGGTTCACTCGGACATGTTGTGTTCACTCACGAGGACATGGTGTTCGAGCCGCTCGTTCGCCGTCACGGGCACCCCAACTCGATGACACTGACCGCCTTCAACGGTCGCGAAATTGTTTGTACGAGTACATATCTGTCGATCGGTGGCGGATTCGTACTGCGCGCCGGAACGGAGACGCAAGCAAGCACGTATTCGATCAACTCAGGCTATCGAACCGCGAAAGAGCTACTGGCGGAATGCGGCTCCGGAACCATCGCCGAACTGGCACTGTCGGACGAAATCGCGATACACGGCCAGGATCGAGCATTCAACGGCATCGACGCGATCTGGTCCGCGATGCGCGTCTGCATCGAGCGCGGTACCCAGACCGAAGGTGTATTGCCCGGGCGTCTCGGAGTTCGCCGAAGAGCACGGTCTGCGAACATTCAACTGGAACAACGTAACTGCGCCCCCGCCTCACGCGAGTGGCTGACCGTCTATGCCATGGCGGTCAACGAAGAAAATGCAGCAGGTGGCCGCGTGGTAACGGCTCCGACGAACGGTGCCGCAGGCATCGTGCCTGCGGTGCTGTACCACCACATACGTGCGACGGGCGCCGGCGCTCACGACGTTCGAACCTTTCTCCTCACCGCTGCCGCAATCGGATCGATCATCAAGGCGAATGCCTCGATCTCGGGTGCGGAGGCGGGGTGCCAGGGTGAAGTCGGAGCTGCCTGCGCGATGGCGGCAGCCGGCTTGTGCGCTGTCATGGGCGGATCACCACGACAAATCGAGAATGCAGCTGAGATTGCCATGGAACACCATCTGGGGCTGACCTGCGATCCGGTTGGTGGCCTGGTCCAAATCCCCTGCATCGAACGAAATGCCGTAGCCGCCTCGACTGCAGTCACCGCAGCTCAGCTCGCATACCTGGGTGACGGGACGCATGTGGTGAGCCTCGATACCGTCATCGAAACCATGCGCCAAACCGGAAACGACATGTCCGTGCGTTACAAGGAAACCAGTGAAGGCGGACTCGCCGTCAATGTCGTCGAGTGCTGAGGGGATGTCGACGGCAGCGGCGACGGCGGGCGGACGCCATCGCCGGAAATATCATCCTCTCGAACGATGAAGTCCGGTGTACCGATTTCTACACTCGTTGACATGACTTTGTGGACGGTGACCAGATGATCGCTCATCACGCTGGAGGAATCCCACTGCACCACTCTCCACTGCGCTCGACGCAGTCCTCCGGTCGCAAGATCGCCGCGTTGATCGCGTTGGTCGCCGGTTTCTCCGCTGCCTTCGTTCTCGCCCCGGGCATGCTGACTAGTAGGCCGGGCGATGGGTACGCAGGCGAGGGGGAACTCGTCGAGACGGTCCGCGCCGCGTTCGTCGAATACTGGAGTTCCGGTGTCCAAGCCTTCTCTCCGAGCTTGGAGTCCGCTGTCGACTACTGGCTGCGTTACCACGTGGCCAAGGCTGTGATCGCGGTAATCCTGCTGACGGTTCTGCTCGCACTCGGCCGCATGGTCAAGGCGTCGTTCGTGAATGCCGGCTCTCTGACGGTTGTAAAGAAACTCGCATTCGTCTCGGCGGGAGGCCTCGTCACGCTCCTCGCGCTGTTCTCTTCGGTACTCGTGATGGCAAATGTCCAAGGTGTTGTCGCACCCTTCTCTTCGCTGATCTCGATGTTGCCCGTGGCCCAGACGGATGGGGCACTCTCCGAAACTGTCGGGCAGGTCCGACAACAGCTCGCTCAGTCGACGGCCACCGGAAATCAGCAAAGTCCCGCCCTCGAACTGATGATCAGCGACTTCGCGCGGTATCACTTGGCCATGGCGGTGATCGCGCTGATCGCGGCAGCAATATCACTGGCCGTGACTGCGGTCGTGTGGGCACGCTTCGCGAGAACGGCACGATCCGACAGGCGGACGAGATTCATGTCGGGGTCGATAGGCCTTCTCACTGCACTGTTCACACTGGGATTGATCGTTGTCGGCGTAGCAAATATGGGCACCGCGGCAGACCCCGCACCGGCGCTGGCGGCGTTCTTCGACGGCGGGCTCTGACCCAAGTCAAGGGTTCAGGCCAGGGTTCCGTAGTCCCCCGGTACCGGTTGAGGAGGTACCTGGGGACTGCGTCTGCCGTACCCGGGGTCGATGTGTGAGTGCCCTCGAACAGGCAGAGTTCGACTCATGAAAACCGGAGCAAGACGCATCATGCTTGTCGGCCTGTGCAGCGCCATGGTTGCCGGCGCTGTAATCAGCTGCAGCACGGACAAATCCGCAGACAATCCCACATCCACCACTGACAAGGTCATGGACTCTGCCATCACCGGCCAGCTCGATTCGATCATCGACGCTGCGGTGAATTCGACGGGGATTCCCGGTGCGATGGTGGGCATTTGGGGACCCGACGGCAACTATGTGAAGGTTGCAGGAGTCGCCGACACTGCAACCAAGGCACCGATGGAGACCGACTTCTACCACCGGATCGGTAGCGTCACCAAGACATTTACCGTCACCGCCCTGCTGCAATTGGTCGACGAGGGAAAGATCGGTCTCGACGATCCGATCTCCCAGTACGTCGACGGGGTCATGGAAGGTGATGCGATCAGCTTGCGTCATCTGACAGGGATGCGCAGCGGCCTCGTGGACTACACGACGTCTGAACAGTTTGTGATGGAATATCTTTCGGATCCTCGCCGGACTTTCACACCGGAGGAACTCGTCGGATACGTCAAGGACCTCCCACTCCAACTTCGACCAGGGACCACCGTCGACTACTCGAACACCAACACTATTCTGCTGGGAATGGTGATCGAAAAGGTCTCCGGCTCAAAACTGTCGGACGTCATCGACACCAAGATCACGACACCACTCGGCATGGAGCACACAAGCTTTCCCACGACCAACGCGTTCCCGACACCACACGCACAGGGGTACACCAACCAAACGCTCGACGAATCCGTGACCGCGGCGACGGACTGGAATCCGTCGTGGGGCGGCGCCGCGGGTGCAATGATCTCGTCGTTGGACGACATGCGCATCTGGGTTCCGGCGCTGGCCAAGGGCGATCTCCTCACCGACGACACTCAGAAGCAGCGCCTGCAGACCGTGAACTTGAGCGAAGGGGACGACAGCTCCGGCTACGGACTCGGATTGTTCAACAGCGGTGGCTGGATCGGTCACAACGGAAGCCTGCCCGGCTACAAGACAGTCTCGGTCTACTTGCCCGAGAAGGACACCACCCTGGTTGTCTTCATCAACACCGACATCGACGGCGAGACTGATCTGACCAGCGCGTTGATGGTACCGATCACCAAGTTGATCAGCCCCGACAACGTCTACGGCTGATCACCTCAGGTTCGATCGACAATTCAGACAAAAGTGACATATCGGGTTCGATCTGTCGATAAGCTCGACCGTCGGCAGATCGAAACCCGAAAGAGGCGCTCATGGGATCGTTGAACGACTGGCTACTCAACAGCGACAGCCCGCTCGTGGGCATAGTCGGCGGCATCCTGCTGACGATCGCAATGCTCTCCGGCGGTACGGGCATGTAGCCCATTAACATCAGCATGTGATTCGGGACATCTTCACGTGACTTAACGAACATGTTCGTTACGAACATGTTCGTGTACGGTGAAGACATGCCCAACCAGCCAGCAAGTCCATCGAGCCGACGCAATCGTCCGGCAAAACCCGCTCTGACACGCGAGGGCATCGTCAGCACTGCGGTGGAAATCTTGCGGTCGGAGGGGTTGCAGAAGTTGACCATGCGTCGACTCGCCCTCGAACTCGACACCGGGCCGGCGTCGCTGTACGTGTACGTTCAAAATACCGCCGAATTGCACGCCGCCGTTCTGGACGAACTGCTCGGAGTCGTGGACCTCGCCGAAAATTCCTCCGGCACTTGGCAAGCGCGCCTCGAACGGGTGCTGACGTCCTACACGGCCATACTGTTCGATCATCCCGGCCTTGCCCAGTCGGCTCTCGTTTCCCGGCCCAGCGGAGTTCACTACGTACGCCTGCTCGAGCGCCTGCTGGCATTGCTCGACGAAGGCGAAGTCCCTTCGGGTCAAGCCGCGTGGGGCGTGGACTTGCTGCTGCAGTACGCGACGTCCACTGCTGCCGAACACTCGGCGCCGAACAATTCCGCCGACTCGGATGCCCAATGGAGCGCGTTGACCGACGCAATCCGGAACGCAAACCCGCAGACGCACCCACTCGTCGCAGGCCATGCAACAGCGCTACTTGCCGGTGAACCCACCGCGCGCCTCTCCTGGGGATTCCGCACGCTCATCACGGGCATCGAGAACACCCCACTCACTTCTTAGGAACCCACCATGAACCACTACCCCATCGCAATCATCGGCGCCGGCCTCGGCGGCCTCACCCTCGCCCGAGTCCTCCATCTCCGCGGAATCGATTCGGCGGTATTCGATTTCGAATCCGGACCAACAGCTCGGACGCAAGGCGGGATGCTCGACATCCACGAAGACTCGGGCCAGATCGCGCTTCGTGCCGCAGGCCTCTACGACGAGTTCCGCGCACTCGTTCATCAAGGCGGCGAAGAGACACGCGTCCTCGATCGAAATGCCGTCGTGCACCTGAGCGAGCAGGACACCGGAGACGGCGACCGCCCGGAAATCGACCGCGGCCAGCTGCGTGACCTACTGCTCAGCTCAATTCCGAAAGAAACAATCCATTGGGGAGCAAAGGTCCGCAGTGCCCATCCGTTGCCGGACGGTCGGCATGAAGTCCACCTCGTGGATGGCACCCACTTCACCACCGATCTCCTGGTCGGCGCCGACGGCGCGTGGTCGAAAATTCGCCCACTGGTTTCAAACGCCACTCCTGCCTATACCGGAGTATCTTTCGTGGAGTTCGACCTTCACGACGCCGACAACCAGCACGCGAAGGCCGCTGAAACAGTCGGCGGCGGAATGATGTTCGCGCTCAGTGCCGACAAGGGCTTCCTTGCCCACCGTGAGACCGACAACAGTCTGCACATATATGCCGCCCTGCGAGTTCCCGAGAACTGGTCAGCGAGTGTCGACTTCTCCGACGATCATATTGCGAAGAAGATTCTGCTGGAACACTTCTCGGACTGGGACGAGTCGCTGCGGTCACTGATCGTCGAAGCGGACAGCTCGCTGACCCCTCGCCCCATCCATGCTCTTCCCATCGGGCACAGTTGGAGCCGTACTCCCGGGGTCACTCTGCTCGGGGACGCAGCGCATGTCATGTCGCCGTTTGCCGGAGAGGGCGCGAACCTGGCAATGCTCGACGGCGCCGAACTCGGCGAGGCGATCGCGTCACATAGCGGCACGGAGGAAGGACTTGCTGCCTACGAAGAACGACTCTTCCCGCGCAGCGCCGCATCGGCACAACAGTCGGCTGACGGTCTGGACATGTGCTTCGGCGAGAACGCACCCCAGGGGCTCCTGGACATGTTCAACTCACACGCGTGACCGGAACCGCTGCCTGATTGTCAGTTCGCCCGTGCAATGACATGCAACCAATCGGCAGTGGGACCGACCACGCTGTCGATTGACAAAGTTTCCCACCCGCATGTGCCGAGCACCTGACGAAGTTGGCCCTCCTGCCAAAATGTGAAGTGGCGCGGCAAACCCAGTTTCGCTTTGCTCCAACTGGTTCCGTCGCCCTTCTTGACCGTGAATGCGAATATTCCCTCTGTCCCGACTACACCTCGCGACTTTCTCGCGACGAATTCGAACTCGTCGCGTCGCAAATGAAGCAGAACCGCATTTGCCACCACGGCATCGTACGTTCCATTGAACTGCCCAGTTCGAATGTCGAGGACTTCAGCTGTAAAGCCCTCTGCCCTCATCATTTCCACGAAGGCGAGTGCGCCGTCAGTACGCGTCACCGAGACTCCGAAAGATTCGAGGTACTCGGCATCACGGCCGGGGCCACTGCCGAGTTCCAGAATCGTCCCTCCGTCCACCAGCTTGGCGATCCGGGCGAGGTACCAGGCCATCGCCTCCCCCATGACATACGGTCTCGCCGCATACAGATTCGCACCGGCTTCGTAACTTGCGAGCGTGATGTCGCCTGCATCGCCCACCGCAATCACTCCCGCAACGTCGTCAAGAAGGCAATGCGGTCGCCGCGGTAAAGCGAGCGAACCCGCTCGATCGGCACACCATCCGGGTCGACAGACGTGCGGTGCAGTAGAAGCATCGGCATCGAGGTGGTGGACTCGACGAGGGTTGCCTCCCGCGGTGAGGCAAGTACCGTCTCGATCCGTTCGGTTGCGGAGGCGAAGACCACGCCGATCGAGCGAATGGCCGCGTAGAGCGATGTCGTCGCGTCGAAAGCGTCGAGCATCTCACCGAACCTGCTGTCCGGCAGGAAGGTTGACTCGAGTCCGATCTTCTCACCGTCGGCGAAGAGGACACGCTCGAGATGAACGACGCTGTCGCCCAACTCGATACCCAACTCCGTGGCGAGACCGTCGTCGGCTGACATTCGTTCGAACGTCACAACCTTACGACTGGGCACTCGCCCAGCACTCAGCGCGCCTTCGGTATACGAACGAATCGAGAGAGGCTGAACCAACTTCGGACTCGCGACGACAGTGCCCCGCCCCCGCCGCTCGATCCGTCCTTCGACAAGCAGATCACGAAGCGCTTGACGGACCGTCTCGCGAGCGACAGTGAACCGTGCCGCCAATTCCCGCTCGGACGGGACTGCGTCGCCCTCCTCGAGCCCACTGAGAATGGTCTCGATCTCGGTGCGCACCCGGTAGTACTTCAGCTCCGGTTCGATCACGACGCTCGAGGTCCCCGGCCCGGTGGACGTCTGCTGATTCATGGCGCAAGCGTACAAGAATTCGGTCTATACCAATTGTTAACCTGGAGTTCGTCTCGATTCCCCCTATTGGTCTAGACCAAACGTCACTATCTCTACATGCGAATTTTGATTGTGGGCGGAGGAATCCTCGGAACGGCGCACGCCGACGAGGCAATCCGCCGGGGACACGACGTCATCCATCTCGAACGCGAGCCCGAAGCCCGCGGTGCAACGGTACGGAACTTCGGATTGGTCTGGGTATCCGGGCGCGCTCCGCACGAACTCGAAGCCGCGCTGCGTTCGCGCGAGCTGTGGGCGGACCTTGCCGCCCGTGTCCCCGGCGTCGGATACCGCCCGGCCGGCTCCATCACCCTCATGCGCACCGAGGAGGAGGTCGCGGTCGCGCAGGAAGCATTCGCTCGGCCGGACGCCGACAACCGAGGGTTCGCACTTCTCGATCCCGACGCCGTTCGCGTCGTCAACCCCGCGCTCCGGGGCAAGTTTCTCGGCGGACTGCACTGCACCCTGGACGCCGCTGTCGAGTCACGGCAAGCGCTCCCCGCCATCCGTTCTTACCTCGAATCCACCGGCCGTTACACCTTCCACGCCGGAACGGAAGCCCGCGAGATCACGACGAACACCTCCGGCGTACACATCCGCGACGACCACGGTCGCAACTTCGACGCCGATCTCGTGATCGTCTGCCCCGGAGCAACACTCGGCGGATTGGCCCGCGATCTCGCCGGCGATCTCCCGTTGCGACGTGTGCGCCTGCAGATGATGCAGAGCGCCCCACTCGGCGAAAAGCTCACCACCGCAATCGCTGACGGTGACAGCTTCCGCTACTACCCCGGTTTCGCCGGATCTGCCCTCGATCACCTTCGCACGGTGCAGCCGCAGGAACCGACTGCCGAGGAGCACCGCATGCAGCTCCTGTGCGTGCAGCGCTTGCACGGCGGTCTGACCATCGGTGACACCCACGAATACGAGGAGCCCTTCGACTTCGACGTCGACGAGGCGCCCTATCGCCATCTGTCCGGAGTCGTGGAAACACTTCTGGGACGGGATCTTCCGCCCATCGTCAAGCGATGGGCGGGCGTCTACAGCCAGTGCCTCGACCCCTCACAACTTGTTCACCGCGCAAAAGCCGCCGACAACGTCTGGGTGGTTGCCGGTCCCGGTGGCCGCGGCATGACGCTCGGCCCGGCACTGGCGGAACAAACCGCCGACCAACTCGGTCTCTGAATCCTTCCGACAAGAAAGACTTCTCATGTCTCCCATCACCCTTGCCGTTCTCGACATGGCCGGCACCACCGTCGCCGACGACGGACTGGTTCTTCGCGCGTTCGCCGCCGCTGCCGAAGCCGGCAGACTGCCTGCCGAAGGCCCGGAAGCCGACGCCGCTCGCCAGTACGTCCTCGACACCATGGGCCAGTCGAAGATCGTCGTGTTCCGGGCGATCTTCGGTGACGAGAACCGCGCCCAGGCCGCGAACGCCGCATTCGAAACCACTTACGATTCCCTCATCGACCAGGGGCTGGCCGAGCCGATCCTTGGCGCGGAGAAGGCGATCACCACACTGCGCGAGGCCGGCATCAAAGTTGCCTTGACCACCGGGTTCAGCCGATCGACGCAGGACAAACTCCTCGTCGCGCTCGGCTGGGAAACCCTCGCCGATCTCACCCTCTCCCCCGCCGAGGCCGGTCGCGGTCGACCGTACCCGGACCTGATTCTGACTGCCCTGCTCAAACTTTCGATCGACGACGTCCACCAGATCGCCGTACTCGGCGACACGTCCAACGACGTGCTCAGCGGCGTTCGCTCCGGCGCATCCATCGTCGCCGGAACTCTGACCGGCGCACACGACGAGCAACAGCTTCGCGACGCCGGAGCCACCCACATCGTCCCGTCCGTGACGGAGTTCGCCGAACTCCTCACCCACTCCTGATCTCACCTCCGAAAAAGGAATCGTCATGCGTCTACGCCCGAGCATCGCTGCGGCCGCTCTCGCCGTGTCCGTCCTTTCGTTCACCACTGCCTGCGGTGGCACCGGCACTGCTGCCGGATCAGATACCGAGACCGTCACCGTCTACAGCGCCGACGGTCTGTCCGGTTGGTACAAGGGAAGATTCGACGCCTTCACCGCGCAGACCGGTATCGCCGTCAACCTCGTGGAAGCCGGATCCGGCGAGGTCGTCTCGCGGGTCGAGAAAGAACAGTCCAACCCACAGGCGGACGTGATCATCACGCTGCCGCCGTTCATCCAGAAGGCCGACGCCCAAGGTCTGCTCGAGCCCAGCGGAATCGACACCTCCGCCGTTCCCGCGGACGAGAAGGACGACGCCGGCAAATACGTACCCGTCGTCGAGAATTACCTCTCGTTCATCGCCAATCCGACTGCGTCACCCGCCCCACAATCTTGGGACGACCTGCTCACTGATCAGTTCAAGGGCAAGTTGCAGTACTCCACGCCCGGCCAGGCCGGCGACGGTACCGCGGTGTTGTTGCTGCTCCAGCATCTGATGGGCAAGGAAGGCGCACTCGACTACCTCGGAAAGCTCCAGGCCAACAACGTCGGTCCCTCGTCCTCCACCGGAAAGCTCCAGCCCAAGGTCAGCAACGGGGAACTCCTGGTCGCCAACGGTGACGTCCAGATGAACCTCGCCTCCATCGCCGACGACGGCTCGAAGTTCGACATCTTCTTCCCCGCGGGAGCCGACGGCACTCGCACCACCATTGCACTGCCCTACGTGATGGGCCTCGCCAAGAGCGCACCGAGCAGCGAACAAGCCAAGAAGTTGATGGAGTTCCTGCTCTCCGAAGAATCCCAGAAGACCGTCGCCACCGATGCACTCGGCGTATCGGTCCGCGAGGACGTCCGAAGCAGTGCCGGTGAATCGACCGACAAGAACACGCCTTCGGGAGTTCTGCAGGGCGTCAACGTGTGGACCCCGAACTGGAACGACGTCCTCAGCTCGCTCGACGCCGACATCGCCGCTTACCAGAAAGCCACCGGGAGCTGATCATGGCAAGAACCAGACTGGGGCGGACGCTCCCCGAGACCGTCGGTGTTCACGGAGCGATCGAACATTCCGCTCCGGCCATCACCTTCGATCGCGTCAACGTCGCCTACGGCCGCGGGAAGACCGCAACCCATGCACTCGTCGATTTCAATCTGCGAGTGGCACCGGGTGAAACTGTGGCACTGCTGGGGCCCAGTGGATCCGGCAAGTCGACCGCCCTGAAGGCCCTCGCGGGATTTGTCCGCCCCACGTCCGGTTCCGTCAAGCTCGGCACCCGAGACGTCACCAATCTGCCTCCCGCACAACGCGGTATCGGCGTCGTCGTTCAGTCGTACGCTCTTTTCCCGCACATGCGAGTTTCCGAGAACGTAGCCTTCGGACTCCGAGCCCATCGCGTGCCGCGCTCGGAGATCGGCCCTCGCGTAGCCGAAGCCCTCGACATGGTCGGGATGTCGGCGTACGGAAAGCGCCTTCCCCGTGAGCTTTCCGGCGGTCAACAGCAGCGAATCGCAATCGCCCGAGCCTTGGCAATTCGCCCTGGAGTACTCCTCCTCGACGAACCACTGGCCGCCCTGGATGCGCAACTTCGCGAGAGCATGCTCGGCGAACTGGCGAGACTGCGCGCCGCACTACCTGACACAGCCATGCTCTATGTGACGCACGATCAGAGTGAAGCCCTGGCGCTCGCAGACCGAATCGCAGTGATGCGCAACGCCAGACTCGCGGACATCGACACCGCCGAGGCCTTGTGGAAACGCCCGCCGTCCAGCTTCACCGCGGCCTTCCTCGGGGGTGCCAACCTGTTGCCCTGCACCGTCACACGCGTCATCGGCACCTCCGCACTGGTCTCGATCGGTGGCACGCCGTTCACCGCTCACGCCCCGCAGCCCGAGATCGGGCACATCGAATGGGAGTCCGACATGGACGCCTACCTGTGTGTTCGTCCACACGCGGTAGGCGTAACCGGCGTCGGCGCACGAGGATCATTCCCGGCGCGCATCGTCTCGAGCGTCTGGCGCGGTTCCACGACGCGTCTGACGCTGGCTGTCCGTGGCCTCGACGACGTCCGCGTCGACGCGGATGTTCCAGGGCACGACGAACGACCGGTCGACACCGAAGTGGGCGTCGTCTTGCCCACGGACGGCAGTGTCCTGGTTCCGGCGGATCGCCACCCATGACGACAACCTTGGAACGCCCCGAAACCGCTGTGCCCCAGCACAAAGACCCGATCCCGTGGCGCCGGATCGGGTGGACGCTACCGCCACTGCTTCTTGTCCTCGTGTTTGCTGTCTATCCCACTGCGCGTGTCCTCACGGAATCGCTGAGCACCGGAAGCGGCACCGGGTTGTCCACGTGGTCCTCCGTGCTCGGTTCGGAACTGTTCCGAACCGCACTGTGGCGGACCATCCAGATCGCCGTGGCGTCGACCCTGGGGTGCCTGATCCTGGGAACCTTCCTCGCCTTGGTGCTTGCCTTCGTTCCGTTCGCCGGATCCAAGGTGGTGGGGCGATTGATCGACACGGTGCTCGCCCTGCCGTCATTCCTGATCACGCTGGCGTTCACGTTTCTGTACGGCACGGCCGGCGCCGTCAACGCCTTGATCATCAGCATCACCGGCGACGCGAGCGGCCCGCTGAATTTCCTGAACACTCCGTTCGGAGTCATCGCGGCCGAAATCACCTTCTTCACACCCTTTGTCGTGCGTCCGCTATTGGCCGCGTTCACCCAGATTCCGCGTGAACAGCTCGACGTTGCAGCCAGTCTCGGCGCGTCACCCGTCCGAGTTCTGCGGCAGGTGGTGATGCCGGAAGCGTGGCCAGCCCTCCTGGCCGGTGGATCGCTCGTACTTCTGATGACACTGAATGAATTCGGCATCGTGCTCTTCACCGGAGCAAAAGACGTCGTAACTCTTCCGGTCCTCATCTACACCCGCGGCATCGTCACCTTCGACTTGCCCGGCGCGGCAGTGATCGCGACGGTCCAGGTCGCACTCTCACTCGGCCTGTACTGCCTCTACCGATTCACCTTCAACAGATTGATGGGAGGCAGCCGTGCTGCTGTGGACACGAAGCTCTAGGGCTCTCGTACTCGGATTCTTCACCCTCGTCGTCGCGGTGGTTTTTGTCGCGCCCATCGCCACCGTCGTCGCGGCTGCCTTGGCCGGATCGTGGACCGGTCCACTTCCGTCGAATCTCGGCGGCAAGAACTTCTCCACGGCGCTGTCCGACGAGAACTTCGCCAGCCTGATCGTCAGTTTGCAGACTGCATTCATCGCGGGGGCATTGGCATTGATCGTCGGAACGTGGGCCGCGCTGGCCTCTCGTGAGGCACCGATGTGGCTGCGGCGCATCACCGATGCCGTATTCCATTTACCGATTGCGGTTCCGTCGGTCGCGATCGGCTTGGGTCTGCTCATCACTTTCAACGAGCGCCCACTACTGCTCGGCGGCACCAAGTGGATCGTGATTCTCGCTCACACGGTTTTGGTGCTTGCCTTTGCCTTCAGTTCCGTATCGGCCGCGCTCGAACGGCTCGATCCCGCCTACCGTCAAGCTGCCGAATCACTCGGCGCCGGCCCAGTGCGGGTGCTGACGCGGGTGACGCTACCGCTGCTGCTCCCAGCGTTGGGTGCGGCCGCCGGGCTTTCCATCGCACTGTCGATGGGTGAGCTGGGCGCAACGGTCATGGTCTACCCGGCGACATGGAAGACCTTGCCGGTCAGCATCTTCGGACTCACCGACCGCGGCCAGGTATTTCTTGCCGCAGCAAATACGACACTGCTGCTTGCAGTTACCCTGATCGCCCTCATGGTGGTCGGCAGAATCCGTCGGCGCTGACCTTGCTGTGCGCCTTTATTAACCGCCCGCGGTTAATAAAGGCGCACAGCAAGGGGTTTATCCCTTCCGCAAGATGTACCGCTGAACCTTGCCGCTCGGGGTCTTGGGCAGGTTCGGAACAAAGTGCACCGTGCGTGGGTACGCGTGCGCTGCAAACTTCTTCTTCACCAGGGTTTGCAGTTCCTTCTCGAGTTCGTCGTCACCGTCGACACCTTCGCGAAGTACGACGAACGCCTCGAGGACCTCACCGCGCAACTCGTCGGGCATGCCCACCACTGCCGCCTCGATGACGTGCTCATGCATGACCAGCACGCTCTCGACGTCGAAGGGACCGATGCGGTAGCCCGCCATGATGATGACGTCGTCGTCGCGCGAGGAGAAGAAGAAGAATCCGTCCTCGTCCGTCATTCCGGCGTCACCGGTGATGTACCAGCGACCGTCTTCGCTGAATCGCTGCTTCGTCTTCTCCGGCGCATCGACGTACCCGGTGAACCACATCAACGGACTGTTGTGAGTATCGATCGCCACGCGTCCCTGAGTGCGAGCCGGTGCGATGTCATCCGAATTGTCCTCCAGCACAGCGGCAGACCAGCCCGGCAACGGACGACCCATGGATCCTGGACGGACGTCCTCGCGGAGTCCGTCGGCCCAGGCGTTGACAATGAACATGCCGTGCTCGGTCTGGCCGTAGTGATCACGAACCTCGACGCCCAACGAGTTCTTCGACCACGCAACAACATCCGGAGTCAAGGGCTCACCGGCCGAGGACGCGCGGCGAAGCGAGATGCCTTCCGGAACGGGCGCCTTGTCGGCACGCAGACTGCGGTACACGGTCGGAGCAGCGGCAAAATTGGTGACACCGAACTTCTCGATGATCTGCCACGTCAGCGGCGCGGAGAATCCGGCGTGCAGCAGAATGCTTCGCGTTCCCGCGGCAAGCGGACCGAGCAACGCGTAGTACAGCCCGTACGCCCAGCCCGGGTCTGCGGCGTTCCAGAACACGTCGTCCTGACGGACGTCGAGGCCGAACTCCTGGTAGGCATGGAACGACGCGAGCGCGCGCACCGGAACCGGCACGCCCTTGGGTGTCCCCGTGGTGCCACTGGTGAACAACTGCACCATCGGTGCGTTGCCGCCGACTGCCTGAGCAGCGCCCTTCGGGTCTTCGGCATCCTGAGCTGCGACAAGTGCATCGAAGTCCAACTCGTCACCGGCCGCGCCGCCCGCGACGATGACCTGCCACGCTGCGTCGGCGGGGATGTCCTCGCCCGGCGCGAGCTTGTCGAGCTGATTGGCGTCGGAAATGACCACCTTCGCGCCACTGGCCGTCAAGCGGAAAGCGATGGCCGGCGAAGCGAACGCCGTGAACAAGGGCACGTGGACCGCGCCCCGGCGCCAGATTCCGAGGAGCGCGACCACGAGGTCCGCAGACTTGCCCATCAAGGTCGCGACGTTGTCACCCGGCTCGACTCCGAGGCCGGCCAGAGCTGCCGCGAAACGCGCGGACTGCTCACGTAGATGACCGTAAGTGAGGTCCACCGAGCTAAGGTCTGCCTCGACGACGGTGAATGCAACGCCATCCGCGGGATGCCGATCGCAGAGCAATTCTGCGGCGCTGGCATGCGGGGTGTCGTACTGGTCCAGCAGCTCGCGCACCCGTGCGGTGGGATCGGTGCTCATCAACTTGCTCCTTATCGATCGTCGTATGGTTGGCCCGACCGGTTACGTTGGCGGCTCGTCATACGTACTGTTCACCCCCTATGATCTAGCTCACAAGAGAACTTCACTACCCCCAGAAAGGGGTACCTGCGTGAATCGACATGCTTCGTCACTTCTGCGTCCCCGCGACGGGGACGCTATGCGAGGTGAACTCCGAACAATTGCAGCTCAGGGCGTTGTTCCCGTGCTGTTCGGAGGCGAGGTCCAGGACGGAACCCTGCACCTGAGCGAATTCGTCGGCACCCGCACCAACAATCTCAAGGGCTTGGCCATCCCGCCGCGCTCGGGCATGGGCGGACGCGTCGTCGCCCAGGGTTCACCGATCACCGTCAACGATTACGGCAATTCGCAGTCCATCACTCATCACTTCGACCGGCCTGTTCTGAGCGAGGGCCTGCATTCGATCATCGCCGTTCCGGTCATGGTGTCCGGCAAATCGCGCGCGGTCCTCTACGCCGCGATCCGCGACTCCGCTCCCCTCGGCGATCGCACAGCAGACGTCATGGTCAGCGCATCCCGGCGTCTCGGGATGGAGTTCGCCATCCGCGACGAGGTCGATCGTCGCCTGCAACTACTTCAGGCCGCCGCCGCGACCACCGCCGACGGTATGTCTTCGGAAGAGATCCGCGGAGTCCACGCCGAACTACGCAGTGTCGCCCAGACCGTGACCGACACCGACTTGCAGACCAAGCTCCGCGGACTTTCCCAGCGTTTGGCCAACCTGCTGCGGCCTACCGCCGACGCCGAATCCGACGTCGCGCTCACCCCGCGTGAAGTGGACGTTCTCTCGCAAGTCGCACTCGGCTGCACCAACATCGAAGCCGGCCAACGGCTTTCCCTTCGACCTGAAACAGTCAAGAGCTATCTGCGAAGCGCGATGGGAAAGCTGGACGCGAGCTCACGCCACGAAGCCGTGGTGACCGCACGCAGGTTGGGACTGCTCCCCTGACGGGTCAGTAGCCCTCCGGCAGAGCGGTGAGCATGTCGCGGGTGACTGCGACGGCGTTGTCCGAACTTCCGCCCCGCACAACCAGAGTGGCGAAGGCCAGGTTGCCGCGATAGCCGACGAACCACGCATGCGATCCCCCGTCGACCTCGGCTTCACCGGTCTTGCCGTACACCTCACCCTGATCTTCGACGCGTTCTGCAGTACCGCTCGTGACCACGAGTCGCATCATGCCGCGCAGACCGTCGACCATGGCCGGCGTGATCGCCGGGCGCTCACCGTCGATGGTGGTTTCGCGCCCCGAAATCAGTTGCGGCACCGGAGTCGAACCGTTCGCGACCGTCGCAGCTGCCATCGCCATTCCGAACGGACTGACCACGACCTTGCCCTGACCGAACCCGTCTTCGGTCCGCTGGACGAGGTCCGACGCCGGCGGCACCGAACCGGAATCGATCGGCAATCCCACCACGTTGTAGTCCTGGCCGATGCCGAACTGCGCTGCCGCAGTGGTCAACGTGTCTGCCCGCATCTCGCTGGCCAACTTGGCGAAGGACGTGTTGCACGAACGCGCGAAGGCCGTTGCCATCGGCACCGTGCCGAGTGCGAACTCGTTGTAGTTGGGGACGCTGCGCTCGCCGATCTCGATTCGGCCCGGGCATGGCACCATCGTGTCGGGGGTCGCCTGACCGGTCGAAATTGCCGCACCTGCCGTGATGATCTTGAAGGTCGAACCAGGCGGGTACTGACCCATCGTCGCGACCGGCCCGTCGCGGTCAGCTGCCTTGTTCTGCGCGACGGCCAGGATCGCGCCACTCGACGGTTCGATCACCACCATCATCGCCTGATCCTTGTTCACGTTCACCGCGCGCTGAGCAGCGATCTGGATGTTGCGGTCCAGACTGATACTGAACGACGGAACCGGTTGTGGCGCAGTCTCGGTCAACACATCGGTGTCGACGCCGTTCTGGTTGACCGTGACGACACTCCAGCCGGCTTTGCCGTCGACCTCGTCGATGATCGTCTTCTTGATCTGCCCGAGAAGGTCAGGCGCGAACTCCGGGTCGGTCGACACGAGATCCGATTCGTCCGATACCGATACTCCCGATATCGCACCCAACTGCGCCGAAACTTGGTCGTAGTCATCACTGCGCAGCCGCGTCACCAGATAGTCACCCTTGACGGCCGTCGAGGATTCGGCGATCGACTGACCGGTCAGCGACGCATCGAACCGCCCGAGAACACTTGCGAGACTGTTCGCGGAACCGATGATGTCGTTGCTCTTGGAGCGATCGAACTTCACTCGGTAGACGATTCCCGGCACCAGGACGTCTGTCCCCGAATGCTCGTTGACCCGCGCTCGCGGCGCCGCGGTTGCCCGCAACGACATCGTCTGCTTGTCACCGAGGCGCGGATGAACGTCCGTCGAACTCCAACGGACGGACCAGTCGCCGTCCTTGCGTCCCATCTGCAGCTCGCCGTCGTACGTCCAGACGCGGTCTTTCGGCAGGTGCCACTCGTAGGTGTAGCCGACCGTCGCAGTATCACCGTTCATCTTCACCGACGTGGTCTCGGCAGTCATCGACTCCGCCTGAAGCGCATCCCAGGTGTCACTCAATACAGGACCCGCGGAATCAGGCCGGTCCGTCATTTTTGCTGCCTCGTCGATGTCCCTGTCACCGAACGCACTCAGGAACTGCTGCGCGACGGGCTCGGGGCCGGCGGGTTTCGGAGTACACGAACTGATCCCCACCGCCAAAAAAATCACGGTGCAGGAGGCCAACAGTTGGGCCGAGCGACTACGAGAGAAATGCCGAGTGTTCATCGAGCCCTATAGTAGGGCGACAATTGCTCCACCCAGCGTAGGCGCGACCATTGCACGCAGCTTGGACGCTCAGTCGAGCAGCACCGTCGAGAAGGTCGCGACCTGCCGGAACCCCACCCGCGAATAGGTCGACCGCGCAATCGTATTGAAGCTGTTGACGTACAGGCTCGCAATGCGACCGGTCGCCATGATCGACTCCGCTACAGCCGCTGTACCGGTCACGCCGAAGCCCTGCCCACGAAATTCCGGGTTGACCCACACGCCCTGAATCTGGCCACAGCGAGCAGACATCGAGCCGACCTCAGCCTTGAAAACGACCTGGCCTTCCTCGATATGCGCCCACGCTCGACCAGCGGCGATCAGGCTTGCCACACGATGTCGATATCCGCGCCCACCGTCGTTTGCACGCGGATCGACGCCAACCTCTTCGATGAACATCGCGATCGCGGCAGGCAGATAGATCTCGAGTTCGTCCGAGCGAACCTGCCGGACCAGTGGATCCGACGGGCATGCCAGCGGCTCGGATACCGCGAGCAACGGCTGTTCGGGGCGAACCTCCCGCGCAGTTCCCCAATCGAGCTCGAGCATCTCCCACAGCGGCAACGCCAATTCGGCGCGGCCGACCACCGACGAGCACATGCGCGGAATCCGACAGGCGCGGTCAGCGAATGCCCGAATGTCATCCGGATCGCCTCGAAGTGGAACCAGATTTGCCCCGGCAAAGCACAGCGAGGACAACGGCCCGCCTCGACTCCACAGCTCGCCGTGAATCATTCGTGGGTCGACACCGCATTCTTCGACGCGCGCGGCAATCATGCATGCGGCCACCGGATCGGCGTCGAGTACCCGTCGGACGTCTTCGAGATCTCGACTTCCGACCTGCTTGGCTCCGAGGAGTTTGAGCATCCGTCAACCCCCTCGACTCGACTGCGCGTCCACGAATATCACTACCCGATCATGATGCACTCAGATTGCCACGAACCTGACACCGACGGGGAAGATTCATCCGGCAATCACTCAACTCACGGTGACGACCGGCGCACCCTCCGAAGCATCACCCTCCATGCTTTCGGCAATTTTCATCGCTTCTTCGATCAAAGTCTCGACGATCTGCGCCTCGGGCACCGTCTTGATGACCTTGCCCTTGACGAAGATCTGGCCCTTGCCGTTGCCGGACGCCACACCGAGGTCAGCCTCACGTGCTTCACCCGGTCCGTTCACGACGCAACCCATGACTGCCACGCGCAGCGGGATCTCCATGCCTTCGAGGCCGGCAGAGACCTCGTCGGCAAGTGTGTAGACATCGACCTGTGCACGGCCACACGAGGGGCATGACACGATCTCGAGCTTGCGGGGGCGCAGGTTCAGAGACTGCAGAATCTGGTTACCGACCTTGATTTCCTCGGCCGGCGGGGCCGAGAGCGAAACCCGGATGGTGTCGCCGATACCCTCCGCGAGCAGCGCTCCGAAGGCGACCGCGGACTTGATCGTGCCCTGAAACGCCGGCCCTGCCTCCGTGACGCCGAGGTGCAACGGGTAATCGCACTTCGCGGCGAGTTGGCGGTAAGCCTCGACCATGATCACCGGATCGTTGTGCTTGACGGAGATCTTGATGTCACCGAAGCCGTGCTCTTCGAACAACCCGGCCTCCCACAGCGCGGACTCGACCAACGCTTCGGGCGTCGCCTTGCCGTACTTCTCCATCAACCGAGGATCGAGCGATCCGGCGTTGACACCGATACGAATCGGAATGCCTGCATCACCGGCAGCCTTGGCTACCTCTTTGACACGGCCGTCGAATTCCTTGATGTTGCCCGGATTGACGCGCACCGCAGCGCATCCCGCATCGATTGCCGCGAAGATGTAGCGCGGCTGGAAGTGGATGTCGGCGATAACCGGGATCTGGCTCTTCTTCGCAATGATCGACAACGCGTCCGCGTCTTCCTGACGTGGGCAGGCGACACGGACGATGTCGCAACCGGACGCGGTCAGTTCCGCGATCTGCTGGAGCGTTGCATTGACGTCGTGCGTCTTCGTGGTGCACATGGACTGCACCGAGATGGGGAAATCGCTGCCCACACCTACCGTGCCGACCTGCAGCTGCCGTGTCTTGCGTCGAGGAGCAAGAATCGCTGCGGGTGCCGAGGGCATTCCCAGTCCGATAGGGATGGTCACGTCTGTGCCTTCTTTCATAGCTTCACTGCAAGTTTAGCCGGGAGATCGCCGCACTACCGCGCGGCAACCGTCGCCATGCTCACACGGTCAGAAGATCTTGATCGGATTGACGATGTCAGCCGTGAGTGTCAGCAACATGAACGCGCCACCGATCACGATGAATACGTAAGTAATCGGAAGGAGTCTCGTGTAGTCGACCGGGCCGCCGGGAATCAAGCCGCGGCGAGCGCGGAACCAATCGCGGATCTTCTCGTAGAAGACCACCGCGATGTGACCGCCGTCTAGCGGCAACAGCGGCAGGATGTTGAAAACACCGAGGAAGAAGTTGATCGACGCGAGCAGTCCGACGAACATCGGCCACTCGGCTCGATCAGCGGCCTCGCCACCGATCACGCTGGCGCCGACCACGCTGATAGGTGTGTCCAGCGCCCGCTCGCCGCCCGTGATCGACTCCCACAGAGCCCCCACCTTCGACGGAATGTCAGCCAACGCCTTCACCGAGTCGACCATGATCTGTCCGGTGTAGTCGAAGGCTGCCGGAACAGCAGAGAGCGCGTTGTACTCGATCAGATTGCTGACACCCTCGATTCCGACAGCGCCTACCTTTGCCAGTTCCGGCGTTGTGCTGCCCTCTTTGGCTACGTAACGCTCAACCGGCGATACGTCGACCGGAACTTGAACAGTCTCGTCGCCGCGCTCGACTGTGAGCGTGACTGTCCCGGACTTGTCGCGGATCGCCGCGGAAACCTTGGCGAAAGTGTCCGTCGGTTGACCGTCCACCGCGACGATCCGATCGCCGGCAGCAATTCCGGCTGCCTCCGCCGGGCCGGTACCGGTGCAATCCGCGAGTTTCCACCCCTGATCCTGACCGAGTTGCGTCGGAGCAACACACGTCACGCCCTTGACAACAGGCGGTGCCGGCTCCGAACTAGTTCGACCCCAACCGAGGAGCAATGCGTAAATCAGGAGGAACCCGAGAATGAAGTTCATCGCGATACCGCCGGACATGACGACGACGCGCTTCCACGCCGCCTTCTTGTACATCGCGTGCGGCTCTTCTTCGGGTGTCATCTCGTCGAGAGCCGTCATGCCGGCGATGTCGCAGAATCCACCGAGCGGCAGCGCCTTGAGGCCGTACTCGGTCTCACCTCGACGGAACGAGAAGATCTTCGGTCCGAAGCCGATGTAGTAGCGGCGAACCTTCATTCCCAAAGCCTTGGCCGTCCACATGTGGCCGGCTTCGTGCAGGGCGATGGACACGCCGATGCCGAGGGCAAACAGCACTACGCCCAGTGCAAAAACCATGAAAGCTCTAGCCCTCCTGCTTCACGAGCTGACGCGCTCGTGTGCGTGCCCAGCCGTCTGCGGCCAGAACGTCGTCCACGGTAACCGGTTCCGCGGACCATTGACCTGCATCGTCGAGAACAGCGGCCACCGTGCGGACGATCGCCGGGAAGGAAATGACACCGTCGAGGAATGCCTGAGCCGCCACTTCGTTGGCCGCGTTGTAGATCGCGGTGAAGCAACCGCCGGATTTGCCCGCGCTTCGCGCCAGATCGACGGCGGGGAACACCGACGAATCGAGCGGCTCGAATTCCCAGGTGGAGGCGGTGGTGAAGTCGCATGCCGACGCAGCACCTTCGATGCGGTCCGGCCAGCCTAGAGCGAGAGCGATCGGGAGCTTCATGTCCGGCGGGCTTGCCTGCGCCAGCGTCGACCCGTCGAAGAAGGTGACCATGGAATGCACGATCGACTGCGGGTGCACGGTGACGTCGATGCGGTCGTAGTCGATCCCGAACAGCAGGTTCGTCTCGATCAGCTCGAGGCCCTTGTTGACCAGAGTTGCCGAATTGAGGGTGTTCATGGGCCCCATCGACCAGGTGGGGTGCGCTTTTGCCTGAGCTGGATTCACACTTTCGAGATCCTCGGCGCTCCAGCCACGGAACGGTCCACCCGAAGCGGTGAGAACCAACCGAGCCACTTCGTCGCCTGTTCCACCACGTAGACACTGGGCAAGCGCCGAATGCTCCGAGTCGACCGGCACGATCTGACCGGGTGCAGCGGCTTTGGTCACCAGCGCTCCGCCGGCGACAAGCGATTCCTTGTTCGCCAGCGCCAGGCGCGCTCCCGAGTTCAGCGCCGCTAGAGTCGGTTCGAGTCCCAACGAACCGACGAGTGCATTGAGGACAACATCGGCACCGCTGTCCCGAACCAGTTCCGTCACGGCGCTCGGTCCCGAACGGGCGGTTACCGATTTCAGCGCCGATGCCGCTGCAGGATCGGCGACGGCGACGTCGGTGACGCCTGTTGCACGAATCTGTTCGCCCAACAACTCGACGTTGTTGCCGCCCGCTGCGAGACCGACTACTTCGAAACGATCGGGGTTGGCTGCGATGACCTCCAGCGCTTGGGTACCGATCGAACCGGTACTGCCGAGGAGGAGGACGCGGGTACGTGTGGTTTCCTGCACTCGCCCATTGTTCCTGATAACACCTGAGAACAACCTTATCGACGCCCAACTACGTACGACAGGCAGTCGTATGTCACCATATTGGGCAGTAGTGCAACCGAATGAGCAGGAGGATCGACCGTGGCCGATACCCAGTTGGACGTCAAGTCCAGCGCCCCCGTCGTGGTCTCGCACGTCGATGAGGCCGAGGTCCCCTCTGCCGCATGGGGGTGGAGTGGTGAAGGACTCAAGTTTTTCCGTTTCCTCGGATGGTTCTTCGCGATATTCCTGCTTCTGATGATGATCGGAAACCATCACGGCAAGGTCGAGGATCTGTGGCTCATCGGCACCGCCGGATTGATGATCTTCGTTCTGGTCCGCGACATCGTCATCCGTCGCCGCCCGCGCTAGAGACCTGACAAAGAGAAGGCCTCCACGAACGAAAGTTCGTGGAGGCCTTCGCTTTATGTGTTTTTCAGGCCTGGAGGGTTTCAGTTCTCGGCTGCCAGCTGGCCACAGGCTGCGGCGATTTCCTGACCGCGCGTATCGCGCACAGTGCACGAGACGCCCTGGGCGATGACCCGACGCACGAACTCACGCTCGACGTCCTTGGGGCTCGCGTCCCACTCGCTACCCGGAGTCGGGTTGAGCGGAATCAGGTTGACGTGCACCAACCCGCCGAGTGCTTTCTTCAGCTTCTTGCCCAGCATGTCCGCGCGCCACGGCTGATCGTTGACGTTCTTGATCATCGCGTACTCGATGGACACACGCCGACCGGTCTTGTCTGCGTAGTACCGGGCAGCCTGAAGTACCTCCGACACCGACCAGCGATTGTTGACCGGCACAAGTGTGTCGCGCAGTTCGTCGTCCGGTGTGTGCAGCGATACCGCCAGCGTGACGCTCAGGCCTTCGTCAGCGAGCTTGCGGATAGCGGGAGCGAGGCCGACGGTCGAGACCGTTACGGACCGCTGAGAGAGGCCGAGGCCGTCGGGTGCGGGCGAAGTGATCCGTCGTACCGCTGCCACCACGCGCTTGTAGTTCGCCAATGGCTCGCCCATACCCATGAACACGACGTTCGAGAGGCGTCCGGGTCCGCCGGCAACATCACCGTCGCGCATTGCGGCCGCTGCCTCGCGAACCTGATCGACGATCTCGGCGGTCGAAAGGTTGCGGTCGAGGCCGCCCTGACCCGTCGCACAGAACGGGCAGGCCATTCCGCAGCCTGCCTGACTCGAGATACAGAGCGTCGCCCGATCGGGATAGCGCATCAGGACGCTTTCGAGCAGCGTTCCGTCATGTGCCTTCCACAGGGTCTTGCGAGTGTCGCCCGAATCGCACGCGAGGTGCTTGATCGGGGTCAACAAGGTCGGGAACAGCGACTCCCCCACCTTCTCGCGCACCGATGCGGGGAGATCGGTCATCTTCTCCGGATCGGCTTCGAGCCGCGCGTAGTACTGACGCGCGAGTTGATCGGCCCGGAAAGCCGGAAGGCCGAGCTCTTTCACCGCTTCTTTGCGCTCGGCGGAATCGAGATCGGCGAGGTGCCGTGGAGGCATTCCGCGCTTGGGTGCAGTGAAAACGAGGGGAAGAGAGGCAGCCATAGTTACACCATTGTCCCATTGTTTTGGGGTGCTACCCCACTGCCACCCGATTGTGGCCGGATTACCCGTGCAACTTTGCGCAGGTTGCGTGATGATCATGTCATGTCAACCACACCAGAGGATCCGTCGAACTCCCCCGTGTACGGCCCCGCCGACGGTTTCGGTCCCGATCCGGAACTTCCGAAGGTGGGCGAGGACAAGGCAGTGGAAAAACACGATCCGGAACCGACACCGACGCCTGAACCGGTGCCGACCGGAACGTCGGTCACCGACCGAACCAGAGCTGCGACGACCTGGGTTGGCCTGGTCATAGGCGCAATTGTGCTGATCTTACTGCTGGTGTTCATCCTGCAGAACCTCGAGAGCGTCTCCGTCAAGATCCTCGCCTGGCAGATCGACTTTCCGCTCGGAATCACGATCCTGCTCTCCGCGATCGCGGGCGCATTGATCATGGCGTTGGCAGGCGGGGTTCGCATCATTCAGATCCGGCGCGCAGCGAAGCGGCAGATGTGACTGAAATCTAGTTACGCAATTGGGTCGATCGATGGGCCAGCAGGCATCATTGATGTCGTGGAAATCACCGGAAAGGCCCTGATGTGACTACTCACATGGAGAGACCTGTGACCTCGCGAATTGCCCCACAGCAGGCAAGATCCTGGCTCCTCGTCCCCGCGTCCAAACCGGACACCTTCGACGCCGCACTCGCGAGTGCGGCCGACGCCGTCATTCTCGACCTCGAGGATGCCGTCACCGCACCCAACAAACCGGCGGCCCGCCGCGATGTCGCCGCATTCCTGAGCGAACACAATCGCGCCTGGGTTCGGATCAACGACGCCACGACACCGTTCTGGGAAGAGGATCTGGCCGCACTCGCGGGCCTCCCCGGACTCGAGGGTGTCATGCTCGCAAAGACCGAAAGCGGTCAGCAGGCCGACGCCACGGCCGAGCGACTTCCCGAAGGCACCAAGATTCTTGCTCTCGTCGAATCCGCGGTGGGACTCGAGGCTGCGCCCGAGATCGCACGCACTGACGGCATCTTCCGTCTCGCATTCGGCAGCGGCGACTTCCGGCGCGACACTGGGATGGACGACTCCCCCACGTCGATGTCGTACCCGCGTTCGCGGCTCACCATCGCCAGCCGCGCGGCACGCATCGCTCCGCCGATCGACGGTCCCACGCTCGGCCCCGATCTGGATCTGCTCGCCCGAGACTGTGCGATCACCTTGTCACTCGGTATGGCCGGCAAACTCTGCATGACCACCGCGCAGACTGCCCCCGTCAACGCGGGACTGAGTCCATCCGTGGCCGACGCGATCTGGGCTCAGAATGTCATCGACGATCTCGGCGAAGACGGCTCACGCGTGCGCGACGGCAGCGACCTGCCCAAGCTCGCCAAGGCGAAGAAGATTCACAAGCTCGCCACCCTGTTCCACATCCCCACCGATCACTGATTTTTTTACTACTGAATCGGTGCAGAAAACGTCAGGCGCTCAAGTCGGAGCGCCTGACGTTCGTCTTTCGAGCCCGCTTTCACGCAAGTTCGAGTGATCGTGGTTTGGACCGAACATGGATCCGGTATCGCACCGTGAAGCCCAATCCCGTTACTTGCGAGAACGCACGCTCGGCAGTCTTCTCGGTGAACTCGATTCCGAGTACCCGCCGCAAGTCGTCTCGATTCTCGAACTCCCACCGGGCGTCGACACGCGTGAGCGAGAACCCTTGAGCCTCGAAGAATCCTTCGACCGCCGCGGGATCGTATTTGGGCAGATCCGCCCTCATCCACTCTCCGTACGGGCCGGCGCTCACATCGAGATCCACGATCAGCAGGGCTCCCCCGGGCCTCAGGATGCGCATGGCTTCACGAATTCCCGGGCCGCAGCCTTTGCCGAAAAAGTACGCCGTACGGGCATGAACGAGATCGACTGAAGCATCCACCAGACCCGTGGACTCTGCTGAACCCTGGACTACGTCGATCGACGCCGAATCGCGGGTTCGTTCCCGCGCGGCCTTCACCAGCGGTGCGTGCGGCTCCACTCCGACAACACGACGGGCAGTACGAGCGAACTCCGGTAGATGGAACGCCGCCCCACAGCCGACGTCGACGACGTCGCGTCCAGACCAGTCGACCTGGGCTCGCATCGCGGCCCAAATGGAACCGTCGACGTCCTGCGCGCGGTTCTCGATTTCGTACACGTCCGGCCAATGCCAGATGTTCGGGCTGGGGATCGGCTTGGAACGGCCGGAGAAGAAATCACGCACGCGAAATCAGACGAGTGCGTACAGAATCAGCCAGGTGACAAATGCCGACGGCAGGAGTGAATCCAGGCGATCCATGATTCCGCCGTGGCCGGGAAGCAGGGTTCCCATGTCCTTGATGCCGAGTTCACGCTTGATCTGCGATTCGATCAGGTCGCCGACCGTCGCGACTACCACCAGGACGACACCGAGCAGGACGCCGATCATCGAGTTCGCGTCGAGGATCAACGTCACCGAAAGCAGACTGCCGATGACGCAGAAAATGAGGGAGCCGACGAATCCTTCCCAGGACTTCTTCGGACTCACAGCCGGCACCATCGGGTGCTTCCCGAACAGCACTCCGGCCGCGTAACCGCCGATGTCGGAGCACACGACACCGATCATCAGGACGAAAACGCGACCCGGGCCGTCGTCTTCGAGCACCATCAACGCACCGAATGACGCCAACAGCGGGATCCACGCCAGAACGAACACCGTGATGGAGGTGTCTCTCAGGAAGTTCTTCGGGGTCGCCTTGAGCCCGTGGTCGAACAACCGCCACACCATGCACACCAGGACGGTTGCGGTGAATCCGCTGAGCACCCCGACCGGTCCCCACGGCCAGCCGAGCCAGATCGTGGCTTGCCCTCCGACGAGAAGGGGAATTCGCGGCACCTCGATGTCGGCTTCACGAAGCCGCGTTGTGACCTCCCACGTCGCGATGAACATCGCGATCGCGACGACAGCGATCCATCCCGGGGGCAGGAAGATCAAAGTGCCGATGACCAAGGCTCCGAGACCAGCTCCGACGCCGATGGCGGCAGGTAGGTTCCTGCCCGCCTTCGACTTCGGCGGTTGCGCGCCCTCAGCGCCGCCCGTAGGCCCGTCCGTGACGGGACCACCGGCGGTTCCCTCTTGTGCGTGCACCCAAACTCCCTGATCTACTCCCGACGACAAACACTGCAAATGAGGAGGCTATACCTCCATCAACTCTGCTTCCTTGTGCTTGACGAGTTCCTCGACCGTGTGCACGTACTTCGCCGTGGTCTTGTCGAGTTCTTTCTCTGCGCGACCGACCTCGTCCTCGCCGGCTTCACCGTCCTTCTGGATCCGGCCGAGTTCGTCCATCGCCTTGCGGCGGATGTTGCGCAGCGTGACCTTCGAGTCCTCGCCCTTGGACTTGGCCTGCTTCACCAGTTCACGACGACGCTCTTCAGTGAGCTGCGGAACCGAGATGCGGATGATGCTGCCGTCGTTGGACGGGTTCACACCGAGATCCGAGTTGCGGATCGCCGTCTCGATCGCGTTGAGCTGCGAAGCCTCGTACGGCTTGACGATGACCATGCGGGCCTCGGGGACGTTGATGCTCGCGAGCTGCGTGATCGGCGTGATCGAACCGTAGTAGTCGATCACGATGCGCGAGAACATACCGGGGTTCGCGCGTCCGGTGCGAACCGAGCCGAGATCGTCCTTGGCTACCGTGACAGCCTTTTCCATCTTCTCTTCTGCCTCGAAGAGCGCTTCATCGATCACGGCTGTTCCTCCATGTTGTTCTGCATCATTTTTTGGGTGTCACTCACGACTTGATCAGGGTGCCGATCTTCTCACCGGACACCGCGCGAGCGATGTTTCCTTCGGTGAGGAGGTTGAACACCATCATCGGCATCGAGTTGTCCATGCACAGGCTGAACGCCGTCGCGTCCGCGACCTTGAGTTCACGTTCGATGACCTCGCGGTGCGTGATCTGTTCGTACATCGTCGCGTCCGGGTCGATACGCGGGTCGGCCGAGTAGACGCCGTCGACGGCCTTGGCCATCAGCACTACCTCGGCACCGATCTCCAGCGCGCGCTGCGCAGCAGTGGTGTCGGTGGAGAAGTAGGGCATACCCATCCCGGCACCGAAGATGACTACGCGCCCCTTCTCGAGGTGCCTACGTGCGCGAAGCGGAAGGTACGGCTCGGCGACCTGTCCCATGGTGATTGCCGTCTGCACTCGAGAATCGACGCCGGCCTTCTCCAGGAAATCCTGCAGAGCGAGGCAGTTCATGACGGTGCCGAGCATGCCCATGTAATCGGAGCGCGCGCGATCGAGGCCACGCTGCTGCAGTTCCGCTCCGCGGAAGAAGTTTCCGCCGCCGATGACCACTGCAACCTGTACGCCCGATCGAACGACCTCTGCGATCTGCTCAGCCACCTTGGTGACCACGTCGGGATCGAGACCGACTTTGCCGCCTCCGAACATTTCGCCGCCGAGTTTGAGCAGGACCCGCTTGAATCCTGGACGTTCGTTGGCTGGTTCGGACATTGTTCTCCTCAGTTCGATACAAGACCTTGTAGGTCCTTCATTCTTCTTCTGCCGCCGAATCGGACACCGCGACATAGGAAAGCCCCCGGGACTCGTCCCGAAGCACTCTTATCCTGCCTCATCGGAGGCCCCAGGTACACGTAGACCCCGCCGGTAGAGCAAATGCTCTTCAGGCGGGGTCCATGTGTACGGGCTCCGAATTAAGCGGAGGCGCCGACCTCGAAACGCACGAAGCGCTTGATGGTCACGCCTGCCTCGTCGAGGATCGCCTTGACGGTCTTCTTGGAGTCCGTGACCGAAGACTGCTCGGTCAGAACGACGTCCTTGAAGAAACCGTTGACGCGGCCTTCGATGATCTTCGGCAGAGCCTGCTCGGGCTTGCCTTCTGCGCGGGCGGTCTCCTCGGCGATGTGACGCTCGGAAGCGACGATTTCAGCGGGAACCTCGTCACGCGTGACGTACTTTGCCTTGAGTGCTGCGACCTGCATTGCAGCGCCGCGAGCGGCCTCAGCAGCAGCATCGCCTTCGCCGGTGTACTCGATGAGAACGCCGACAGCGGGCGGCAAGTCGGAGCTGCGCTTGTGCAGGTAAACGGCAACGGGGCCGTCGAAGGAAGCGACGCGGCTCAGTTCGAGCTTCTCGCCGATCTTCGCGGACTGCTCCGCAATGACGGTGTCGATGGTCTTGCCGTCGAGCTCGAGCGCTTTGAGAGCGTCGAGGTCCGCAGGCTTGCCAGCAGCAGCGACGGTCACGATCTCGTCGGCCAGCTTGATGAACTCGTCGTTCTTGGCGACGAAGTCGGTCTCGCAGTTGATCTCGATCATGACGCCGTCCTTGGCGACGACGAGACCCTCAGCGGTGGTGCGCTCTGCGCGCTTTCCGACATCCTTCGCGCCCTTGATGCGCAGCTGCTCGACGGCCTTGTCGAAATCGCCGTCTGCATCTGCGAGTGCGTTCTTACATGCCATCATTCCGGAGCCGGTGAGCTCACGGAGCCGCTTGACGTCAGCGGCGGTGTAGTTCGCCATGATTAGCGAGCCTCCTCATGTGTCTGTTTCGGACCTAGGACTAACGGTGAAGCACGGCCTAGCGGTGAAGCACGGCCTGACGGTGGTGCTCGGGCCTAACGGTGAAACGGCCCTGACCAAAAGAACTCTTGGTCAGGGCCGGTTTCAACGAATCAGGCCTCGGTGGCCGGTGCCTCTGCGGCGGGGGCTGCCTCAGCCTCTGCAGCCGGAGCTGCCTCAGCCTCTGCAGCCGGAGCTGCCTGCGAGAGCAGTTCCTGCTCCCACTCGGCGAGGGGCTCGCCTGCGCCGGCTTCGGGCTTCGCGTCCTTGTCGGCGCTCAGTCCTGCACGTGCCTGCACACCTTCGGCAACCGCGGAAGCGACAACCTTGGTCAGCAGTGCTGCGGAACGGATGGCGTCGTCGTTGCCCGGGATCGGGTAGTCGACGAGGTCGGGGTCGCAGTTGGTGTCCAGGATCGCGATGACCGGGATGTTCAGCTTGCGAGCCTCGGCAACTGCCAGGTGCTCCTTGTTGGTGTCGACGATCCACACCGCGGAAGGAACCTTGGCCATGTCGCGGATACCACCGAGGGTGCGATCCAGCTTGGTCATCTCACGCGTGAGCATGAGGATTTCCTTCTTGGTGCGACCTTCGAATCCACCGGTCTGCTCCATTGCCTCGAGCTCCTTGAGGCGAAGCAGACGCTTGTGAACGGTGGTGAAGTTGGTGAGCATGCCGCCGAGCCAACGCTGGTTGACGTAGGGCATTCCGACGCGAGTCGCTTCGGAAGCGATGGACTCCTGCGCCTGCTTCTTGGTGCCGACGAAGAGGACGGTGCCGCCGTGGGCAACGGTCTCCTTGACGAACTCGTACGCCTTGTCGATGTACGTCAGCGTCTGCTGGAGGTCGATGATGTAGATGCCGTTGCGGTCGGTCAAGATGAATCGCTTCATCTTCGGGTTCCAGCGACGGGTCTGATGTCCGAAGTGGGTTCCACTATCGAGCATCTGCTTCATGGTTACGACAGCCATGGCTGTGTACCTCAAACTTTCAATCCGGTTGATGCAGGCGATCGGGTGATCCCTGCCCTGGCACCCGCACGGCCGTCGGACCTGTTTCGTGAGAACCAGGACCAGCCGAGGCCGGAAAACGTGCGCGGGCGCGCGAAGTCGGACTGTGCGAGCACAGACCGCTCGACAAGTGTACGTCCTCGTCCGCCGATGCCATAACCACCCCGGAAGCAACAGACCGAACCGGCGGTTGTGGATCGGCGGTCATCCTGTGGATTACCCGTCTGATCTGCATTGAAGCGCGTGCGACTCCACGCAAGATCAAGGAATGACGATGTTTCGCGGAGCTCGACGAGGAGTGGTCGTTGCCGTGATCTCCTGCTGTGTGGCCGTAGGCACGGCGTCGGCAGACGCGCGTTTCGACTGGCCGCTCGCTCCCCGGCCGCACGTGGAACGCGCTTTCGACAAACCGGCCAAGAATTGGCTGCCGGGTCATCGCGGGGTCGATCTCGGCGGCAGTGCCGGCCAATCCGTCCTCGCGGCCGGCGACGGCATTGTGGTGTTCGCGGGAGTGGTCGCCGGAAAGCCGACGGTGTCGATAGATCATTCCGGCGGCCTACGCACGACCTACGAACCCGTCGTAGCAGTCGTTCGCGCAGGTGAACGCGTCGCCGCCAGGTCCGTGATCGGAACCCTCGAAACAGGGCACGAAGGGTGTGCTGTCGAAGCGTGTCTGCACTGGGGCTTGCGCCGTGGACGCGAGTATCTCGATCCACTCGGACTCGTTCGGACGCAACCGCTCAGGCTCAAGCCATTGAAAGGAGGCTGATCGGTCGCAGAAATCGGTCGCAGAATCAGTGCCACTCGGAAACGGCGTGCCGACCCACAGCGTCCGCGAAGTCGTCGGCCACCATCGCTGCCAGTTCCATGAACGCTCGTCTGGTGGCCGGTCGCATCAACTCGAGGTCCATCACCGACCCCTCCGCGAGATGCTCGTCGAAAGGAATGACCTCGACGGCGCGGCATCGACGCATGAAATAGTCCACCAAAGCGTCCATGTCGATCACGCTCGACCCTGGTCGGGCGGCGCTGATGACGACGACGGTCCGTTCGACCAGATGGCCGTATCCGTGCAACTGAAGCCAATCGAGCGTTGCCGCTGCGCTGCGCGCTCCGTCGATTGCCGGCGAACTGACGAGAACCAACGAATTGGCAAGATCGAGAACGCCGTTCATCGCCGAGTGCATGATCCCGGTACCGCAATCAGTGAGGATGATGTTGTAGTAGACCTGCAAGATGTCGATGACCTGGCGATAGTCCGCCTCGCTGAATGCCTCCGAAATCGCCGGATCCTGCTCACTCGCCAGGACCTCGAGACGACTCGACGACTGGGATGTGTGCACTCGAACGTCCGAATAGCTCTTTATGTCCGGTCTAGCAGCAATCAGATCGCGCACCGTCGAATTGGTCTGCAGCGGAACACGTTGCGCCAAAGTTCCGAAATCTGGATTGGCGTCAACCGCCACGACGCAGTCACCACGAAGCGAAGCAAATGTCGCACCGAGTCCGACCGTGACCGTCGTCTTGCCCACGCCCCCTTTGAGCGAGAGCAAAGCGACTCGGTAGTCGTTACGGATCGGCTGCTCGATTCGGGCGGCCAGTGCACGGTTGCGCTGTTCGTTGGTCGAATCTCCCAGATTGACCACACCTCCGGTCGCACGATGTAATCCTCTACGCCATCCGCCACGCGGCGTCCGTTTAGGGCGTTTCAGTAAAGCTTCGGCAACCAGATCCTGGTTTGTCACCTGCTGTTGGCTCGACGGTGGCGGTGGCGTGGTCCAGACCTCTTGCAGTCGTGCCACAGGCTCCGGCGTCGGCGCCGGCTCGGGAGCCGGTTGTGGCGCTTCGGACAGCCAGGCCGGTTGGCCGCTGTTCGGCAGGTGCTTCACATCTTGGCGGTTCACGAATCCCCCGGATTTCGCATGTCATCGAGTGTCTCGACACGACGATCGAACTTGCCGATTGTTCACTCTTCTGAGCTGCGACGCTACCAAATACCGGCCGAGAACTCGCGTCGCTTCACAATCTAGGCGCGTGGATGGGCCTGATCGTGGACGGATCGAAGGCGTTCGACCGACACGTGCGTGTACAGCTGAGTGGTCGCCAAACTCGCATGTCCGAGGAGTTCTTGGACCACACGAAGGTCTGCACCACCCTCCAGCAAATGTGTCGCAGCCGAGTGCCGAAGCCCGTGCGGACCCATGTCGGGAGCCCCTGGAATTGCAGCCATGGTTTCGTGGACCACCGAACGCGCCTGACGCTGATCGAGCCGGCCGCCTCGAACTCCGAGGAGCAATGCTCGCCCGGACCTATCCGAACTCAGCGCGGGTCGTCCGTGCTCGAGCCACCCGTTCAGTGCCGATTCTGCGGGCAGGCCGTATGGCACCGATCGCTCCTTGTTCCCCTTGCCGAGGACACGAAGCAAACGTCGATCAGCATCGACCGACTCGACGTCCAGTCCACACAACTCGCCGACGCGAATTCCGGTGGAGTACAACAATTCCACGATGAGTCGATCTCGCAGGGCGAGCGGCTCTTGTTGCTGCGCACCGCTTTCCGCTGCATCCATTGCGTCGAGGGCCTGGCTCTGACGCAGCACCGTCGGCAGCGTGCGACGAGCAGGTGGAGCCGCCAGACGTGTGCCCGGGTCGACGGAAATACGTCCGGTCTGCGCGAGCCACGCAGTGAAACCACGCGCCGAAGAAGCCCGTCGAGCTACCGTCGTACGGGCTGTTCCTACGGCACTCTGGGCGGCCAACCACGAACGCATGACACTTAGGTCGAGGCGGTCGAGATCTGCATTCTCCGAACCCGCGGAGAAATGGGTCAGCAACGCCCGCGCGTCACCGACGTAGGCGCGGATCGTGTGTTCCGACCGGCCTCGGCTCAGTCGGAGGTGCTCGGCATACGCATCGAGGTGAACGCTCAAGCTCGCCGGCAATGCGTCAGTCATGAACACACGCTCGCTCGCCGCGATTGAAACCGCAAGCTGCCTCGCCGATAGGGTTGATCGGTGAATCGAGCAATTCCTCTGAAGATGTTGTGTGTACTGGCACTGATTTCCGCAATCGCTCCACTGTCCATCGACATGTACCTGCCCGGCCTACCTTTGATGGCGGATGCACTCGACACTACTGCGGCCAGCGTTCAGCTCACGCTGACCACCTTCATGGCAGGCCTCGGAATCGGCCAGCTGATCATCGGTCCGATCTCCGACGGACTTGGCAGGCGACGAATACTGCTGGCCGCGACAATCATCACGGCACTGAGCGGCGCGGCATGCGCTGTGGCGCCGAACATCGAGTTTCTCATCGGTGCACGACTCGTCCAGGGCTTGAGTGGAGGCGCTGCCATCGTTCTTGCCCGCGCTTGTATTGCCGACCGAGCGCGCGGCGACGACGCAGCGAAGCTCTTCAGCATCATGATGATCATCGGCGGTATCGCTCCCGTGGTCGCACCACTGATCGGCGGCGCACTTCTCGGCCCCGTCGGATGGCGCGGAATCTTCTGGGTCCTGGCTGTCGCGGGCGCCGTGATGGTGGCTGGTGTGGTTTTGCTCGTTCCCGAGACACTTCCACCCGAGCGACGCCATGGCGGTGGTTTGAAGGCCCTGATCTCGAATCTGCAGTACGTGGTCCGAAACCGGCACTACCTCGGATATGCGCTCGCATTCGTCTTCGGATTCGGCGCCTTGTTCGCGTACATCTCCGCATCACCGTTCGTCGTTCAGAACGTTCTCGGGCTGAGTCCGTCACAATTCTCGATCGTGTTCGCAGTGAACGCCACCGGAATGGTCACGGCAGCGATGATCACCACTCGCCTGCTCGGTCGCGTCGGAGCTCGCACGCTGCTGCGTTTCGGGGTGTGCCTGCTCCTCATTGGTGGCGCCGTATTGTTCTGTACCAGCGTGGTTTTCAGTTCCACGAATACGTGGCTGATCTTGGTCCCGCTGTTCGTGGCGATTTCGAGCATCGGGTTCATCATGGGCAATGCAACCGCTCTCGCCCAAGGAGAGGTCACCAACGCGGCCGGAACTGGTTCAGCCCTGATGGGAGCGGGCCAGTTCGGCTTGGCAGCGCTGGTTTCGCCGTTGGTGGGAATTGCGGGAGAAGACACTGCCGTGCCGATGGCAATCGCAATTCCCACCTTCGGAGTTCTCGCGGCCGTTGCGCTCGTGTTGCTGACTCGCGGCAAGGCCACCGCGAGTTAGTTTTCGACCGCGGCGAGTTCGGACTTCCAGACCCGGAAGCCTTCTTCGGTGCGACCACGACGCCAATAGCCGGAAATAGAAGCAGCCGCCGCCGGGACATTTCGTTCCTTGCGAATGTACGGCCGGAGGTTGTGCATGACGGCTTGTGCTTCACCGTGAATGAACACGTGCGGTTCGCCCGGTAACCATTCGAGTGCCTTGACCGCGGCGACAACCGGAGCGTTGTCGCCAGCTAATTCTTCGCCGACCGCATCGGACGATGCTCCGCGATGCAGCCAGGTCACGGCAATACCTTCTGGGGCATCGAGCGCGACTTCGTCTTCCGGCCCCCCGACTTCGACGACGGCGTAGCCGACCGCATCCGGCGCCAATCTCGCTATCGAAGCAGTAATAGCAGGTATTGCGGTCTCGTCTCCGACGAAGAGATACCAGTCAGCGGATGGTGACGGCGAAAACGCGCCACCCGGTCCACGCAGGGTAATCTCAGCGCCCGGCTGAACGGACGCGGCCCACGGACCTGCAACTCCCATGTCGCCGTGGACGACAAAATCGATTGCAATCTCTTTGGCATCAAGATCGTACGAACGAATCGTGTAGGTGCGCAGCATCGGCTGATCAGGAGTACCGAATTCGATCTTTACATAGGAATCGCTGTATTCGCTGGGAGTGAAGGACTCGAAGCCCGGTCCCCCGAGAAACACTCGCACCAAATGGGGAGTCAATTGTTCGGTCCGCAGAACCGTCAATGCAGTTGTCGGCTTGGCCACAGAAAGATCCTTCCAAAAGTTAGTGTTACCTAACTAAGGTACACGACAATTGCAGCGCATGGACAAAATGCCTCCCCCGGTACATCCGCCCCGCGCGCGACAGACCACGGTGCTCAACGAAATAAACCGACCACTCTGCCGGGTAAATTCGTCGGTGGCAGCCAAATTTCCGAATCAGGACTCGTGCATGATCAGGCAGCACATCGCTATCGGAGAAATTCAGCAAAGCAATAGTAAAATACACCTCTGGCCCCCGGCGAGGTTCGCCAGGGGCCAGAGGAGGTATTAATTCAACCTAGTGTGCAGCGTCGAAAGCGTCGATGATTTCCGCTTTGATACGCCCGCGCGGAGCAACTTCGTAACCGTTCTTACCCGCCCAATCACGAATGGCCTGGAGCGTCTCCTTGGAGCGGCCAGAACCCGACGTGGCCTGCGGAGATGCAGCCTGCGCCTTCTTGCCACGCTTCCCGCTCACCTTCGCCGCCGCCTCGACGAACGGCTTCACCGCAGCGTCGAACTTCTCTGCATTGGTGGCGCGCAGATCGATCACGTAATCCGTTCCCTGGTAAGAGAACTCAATTCGATCACCGAATCCATCGTCAATCGGCTTACCGTCAAGGTCGTCGATGAGTTGCCGAATCAGCTTCTCAGCCATTGCACTCCTCTTTCAATGATCGATTCAATTCTCCTTCACAATACACAGATAGAGCGTTGATGAACAAAAGAAGTCCGGAAACCTGTGCCATTTCCGAACAGACTCAATGGTCCGAATTAGCAGCGGGTTAACGACGAACCAATCAATACCCGCACTCAGGGGAACCAGACTAATCAGACTTCAAAGCACATTGACCTGAGACTTTCCTGAGGCCCGTTAAATTCACGGCCAAGTCTGCAAAGCTGGGTCGAGAATAACGCTGCACACAGGCCGATCGAGTTCACGAAAAGCAGTCCTGACGTGCAATTACCAGCATCGCGAGGGTATTCGAGTTTCGTCCTCGCCGGAACGGTTAGTGGGCATCGCCACCCGCCCACCGGACGAGCACAATCAAGTTCACGCGCTACCGCGTCCGAAACCATCCACTCGAATCCGAACTCGCAAACCCCTCGAGTTCGAGCAGAGGAAGAGTTGCACGAACCTGCGTTATGAGCAATCCCGATTCCTCGGACAGCTCACGCGTACTACGTGAACCTGTTCCCGGCAATGCTTCGTATACCAATCGAGAATTGCCCCGCAATGCGTCGATGTCACGTGTAGCGGCTGCATCCTCCGCGGAATCCCCGACACCAAATGGACCTGACGCTTCGACTACATCCACGGCATTGGAAACGAGTTGCGCTTCACCTTCGCGGATCATCCGGTGACATCCGGTCGACGATGCCGAAGTAACCGGCCCGGGCACCGCCATTACCGGCCGGCCCAATTTCCGGGCCCAATTGGCGGTATTGCGTGCACCACTGCGCCAACCCGCCTCGACCACCACTACTCCGTCCGACAACGCAGCTACCAGTCGATTCCTTGCCAGAAACCGGAACTTTGCAGGTGTTGTGCCCGGTGGATATTCACTTATCACTGCACCCGAACTCGCTATCTGTTTGAGTAGTCGCGTATGCCCTGACGGATACGCTCGATCGACCCCACAGGCCAAGACAGCCAGTGTGTTTCCACCTACGCCCAATGCAGCGCGGTGCGCGGCCCCGTCGATACCGAAGGCCGCCCCGGAAATCACGGTCCATCCGTCGACAGCGAGGTCACCGGCAATCTCTGCCGTCACGTGTTCGCCGTACGCAGTAGATGCTCGCGTGCTGACAATCCCAACCGATCTCTCGGTCAGATCAACCAAATCCCCGGACCCCAACACCCACAACACAAATGGCGCCGTCTCACCCCCGGAGGCATCGAGTCCGTCGAAGGAAAGCATTCGCCACGCCGGCCAATCGGCGCAGTTCGGTGTTACGAGCCTGCCACCCATCGCCTCCATCAGGTCGAGGTCTCGTTGGGCTGTGTCGATGTGAGCGCGGGCTCGTGTCTTCTCCTCGATCGCGGGTGGCAGATCGCCGTTGCGGACCGCCCTCGCAGTTTCTTCGACCCCGAGCTCGTAGATCAACATGGACATATACGCGCTTGGGCCCTGCACGACGCGGGACAGATATGCCCAAGCGAGTAGTCGCGGATCGTGCGCAGTCATTGGAATCCCCTGTCTCGGAAGTCGAGTGCGGTGACAACTTGGTCTGGTCCGGGCATCGCCTCACCTGCCAGATCGGCGACACTCCAGGCAACCCGCAACGCTCGGTCCGCCCCACGAGCAGTGATGACACCTTTGCGCAGCGCCCGTTCCACCGGCGCCAGCGCCGCACGCGAGAGTCTGAACTTCTGTCTCAACGCCGGCCCTGGTACTTCCGCGTTGGTCCGCCACCCGTACTCACTCCACCGCTGGGCTGCAGTGTCTCGAGCCGCCGCCACGCGCGCACGAACATCGCCGGTACTTTCCCCTACTTCGTCGATCAGCGCTCCGGTTGCAACGGCCTGCATCCGGACCCTGATGTCGACTCGGTCCAAGAGCGGGCCGGACAATTTCCCCAGGTAACGGCGACGCGCCGCGGGTGCGCAGACGCAGTCCGCGTCTCGCGGCGGCGCGCATGGGCAGGGATTGGCGGCCAGGATCAGCTGGAACCGCGCCGGGTACCGCGCAACTCCGTCCCGCCGGGCGATTCGCACTTCCCCGTCTTCGAGTGGCGTGCGTAGCGCTTCGAGCACCTTCACCCCGATCTCGGCACATTCGTCGAGAAACAGCACGCCGCGATGGGCGCGGCTGACCGCACCAGGACGAGCCATCCCACTGCCACCACCCACCAGCGAACTGACCGACGAACTGTGATGCGGCGCAATGAAAGGCGGCATATCGATCAACGGCCGATCCTCCGGCAACACCCCCGCCACCGAATGAATCGCCGTCACCTCCAACGACTCCCCCTCCGTCAACGGCGGAAGAATCCCCGGAAGCCTCTGCGCCAACATCGTTTTCCCGATCCCCGGCGGACCCGTCAACATCAAATGATGCGCACCCGCCGCAGCAACCTCGATCGCCCACCGAGCATCCGTCTGCCCGACAACCTCACTCAAATCACGCACCGTCACCACATCCGCACGCTCGAAAACATCAGGAACAGCCAGCGCCAACTCACCACGCAACCACCCGATCACCGCAGACAGATCGTCAGCTCCCAGCACTTCGATCCCCTTCACCAGGCCCGCCTCAGCCAACGCCCGAACTGGAACCACCACAGTCCCCCACCCCGCCCGCTTCGCCGCAAGCACCGCAGGCAACACACCACGCACCGTCCGCAAACGCCCGTCGAGCGCCAACTCCCCCAAAAACACAGTCTCCCGCAACAACTTCCGCGGCAACTTCTTCGCCGCATCGAGAACCGACAACGACAAAGCCAAATCGTAAACACTGCCCACCTTCGGCAACGTCGCCGGCGACAACGCCAAAATCACCTTGCTGTCCGGCCACTCCTCACCAGAATTGGTCACCGCGGCCCGAATCCGATCACGCGACTCGTGCAACGCAGTATCAGGCAGCCCCACCAAATGCACCGCAGGCAACCCGCGCCCGATATCCGCCTCGATCTCCACGATCTGCCCGTCCACGCCACTGACCGCAACAGAATGCGCCCGACCCAACGCCATCAGAACGCATCCACAAAATGCTCGACCGAAGGCACGCCGTCGCGGCCGATCAACACGGCCACCACATCGAAACGCACCCTCGACCACGACCGACCCGAATCAGTGAGCCACTGCATCGCCAACACCCGAATCCGACGCTGCTTCGCGAACGTCACCGACTCCGCCGGACTCCCGTACCCGACACCCGACCGAGTCTTCACCTCCACGAACACAATCCGATCACCGGACGTCGCAACAACATCCAACTCGCCGTACCGACAACGCCAATTCCGCTCGACAATCTCCAAACCAGAATCGATCAGGAACTCGACAGCCACATCCTCACCCCGAGCACCCAACGCCATATTCCTCGCCATCGCAGCCCCCACCACTCACACGACCCCGCGCCCGCCCTATACGAACCGCGTCCCAACCACCACCCTCGACCCGCCACCACAAAACCAAGCCACCCGAAAACAACCTGTTGACAACTCAGAACCTGTGGAATTCGGCAGCGCAACACACCAACGTCGACCCGAACCGTGACAATTTTCTGAAATCCCCACAATTTGGACGAAAGTCCAGTAGAACTAGTTACAGTTTTGCTCAAACCGTCACGCACCCCGCTGAATGGAGTTCTACATGGCCCGCCGCTCACTTCGCCACGCAGTAGCAACCACTACATCCCTCGTTCTCATCGCCGCCGGCGTCACTGTTGGACTTGGAGCCTCGGTGGCGCAAGCAGCACCGGCATGCGCGCTCAACCAGTCGGTCACCGACAGTTGGGCCGGTTCCCTCGGGACGCCGTACACCGTCAGCAAGGAGGTTGTCGGCGATGGCAAGGTCGCCGCGGGTCAGACGGTCACCTACATCACCAAGGTTTCCGGTTCCGGAGCCCTCGTCAATCAGATCCGCGATTTCCACCCGGCAGGATTCCAGCTGGTCAAGGCTCGCCTGAACGTCAAATGGCTTATCGGCGACCAGAAGTGGGACGACGTCACCAAGACCGTCGTTGTCGGCAACAACTCCGTGGTGGCAAAGGGCGGCGGATGGACCACTGCGGGCGGCGGCGTCATCGCTTTGGAAACCACCTACAAAGTTCCCGATAACGCAGTTGTAGGCACGCAGCTCGACAGCGGCGCCGGCACCAACATTGTGCTGGCGGCGGGCGACTGGAACATCAATCCGATGGGCGTCTGCGTCACCATCCGGCAGCCGAACCCCGTCGAGGCGGGCGCCGGAAGCCTCGAGGACATGGGCTTCGGCTCACTCAACTCCGGATCAGGCCAGGTATTCGGCTCCCTGACCGACCCGCAGGGGTCGATGACCAATGTCATCAGCGGTGTCTTGGGCAATGTGCTCGGCAACATGAGCTAACTCAGTTCAGATTAGTAAATCGGCCGAGCTACCAGCAGATGCTGGTAGCTCGGCCCATTTCTACGTTGCCGAACAAAGCTTTGCCGTCAACCGAGTTCAAGAAATCATCAGCAAATCACCGCATCAGCTTTCCGCCGTACCTGGCCGGCGTCGTACCGAAGGTTTCCCGAAATGCGGCGATGAACCCACTGCTGGTGCGGTAACCAACCTGCGGGGCAACGTCATTGACACCCTCACCCCGCGCGAGCATCTCGAGTGATGCGTACATGCGTGCTCGAGTTCTCCACTGCCCGAAGGTAATCCCGGTATCGGCGACAAAGGCTCGCATCAAGGTCTTGGAACTGACCCCGAGTTCGCCCGCCCACTCCCCCAGCGTCCGTGAGTCTGCCGGATCGGCAAGGATGCGGGCAGAAACCGAACTCGCCGCAGCATTGCGAGGAACCGCGAGGACGTCGTGCCGTTCGGGCGCGGCAGCAAGAATGTCGTAGAGCAACTCCTGACTCATCAACCGCCGAGCATCGTCGATGGTCCGATCTGCGAGATAGCGCAGCAATTGAGCGGACAGAGCATCGACTTCGAGAACAAGTGGCTGAGTCCACCGCGGCCCGGCAGGGCGTAGATCCGGACGCGCATAGGCCGCAATCATGCACCCCTCCGTCAGAAGTGTCATGTCGTGGAGAACGGTGCCCGGCAACCAGACCAAGTGCTCGCTGTGCAGGTGCCACACATTGCCTCCGGCAGCGATCTACATCGTCCCTTCACTCATCCAGGCGATCTGATTCTCGGGGTGTCGATGAGCTCCGTACGCAGTCACTCCGTCGACGACGTTGGTGTAGACCTGAAAATCTTTGAATGTCCGTCCGCGACTATCGGGCAGCGCTAGCAAGGACTTTGGACGAGTCGAGTACTCGATAGTGGACATTTTGCGTCTTTCTGGGCGTATCCGAGTCCATCCTGAAGGATGGACCGACGATCCTGCAAAGGTTAGCCTCACTTTATTGCTGACGCGACCAGTTCAGCACTTCACGCGGAACTCAGACCACTTCGCCCACCACTTCGAAGGAGCATGCACGTGCCCTCACGTAGCACCCGAATCCTCGCCGCCTTATTCACGACGGCCGCGATCATCGGGTTCTCGACCGCCTGTGGAACCTCGCAAGGCGTCGACACCGCATCAGCGACCCAGAGCAACGACGCATTCCCCGTGACGATCGAGCACGCACAGGGTTCGACGACCATCGATGCCGAACCGCAGCGGGTAGTGACACTCGGATACACCGATCACGAACCACTGCTCGCCTTGGGAGTTGAACCCGTCGGCATGGCCGAATGGTGGGGGTCCGGCATGGATGAAAGCTGGCCGTGGACGAAGGACTACTGGAAGGGGAAAACTCCGACCTACATCAACAGCGGCGGAGACTTCAACTTCGAGCAAATCGCCTCCCTCGCACCAGATCTGATCCTCGCGCTGTACGCCGACATCGACACGGAAACCTACAAGAAGCTGACCTCGATTGCGCCGACTGTCGCACAGAGCAAGGACTACGACGCATACACAACGCCGTGGACCGACATGACGCTCACCGCCGGGCGCGCCCTCGGCAAAGAACCACAAGCTCAGCAACTGATCGCGGATACCGAAAACGCGTTTGCCACCGCTCGCGCTGCACACCCGGAGTTTTCCGGGCAAACCGCAACGATCGTCAACCTCGACACTCCCGAGGGATACGTGTTCTCGTCGCACGACCCACGCGGCATCTTCCTCTCGTCACTCGGATTCACCCTCCCCCCGACGGTCGACGCATTTGTCGGCGACCAGTTCGGCGACTGGCTGCCGAACGAGCGATACGACATCCTCGAACCCGTTGATCGTTTGATCGTGATGGCCGATCCGGAGGGAGAGAAGGCCCTCCCCGGCAACACTCTCTACCAGCGGCTACCCGCTGTGAAAAACGGAAATGCGATAGTCGTGCGATACACCGCAGATCCACCCGTCGGCGCGGCGATGTCCGGCAATACCGTCCTGAGCATTCCGTACGCCATAGACCAACTGACCGCCACATTGTCGAAGTAACCAACAATTCCAGGTATCGAAAATATGTTCGAATGATGCTAGCCTCAAACCCAGGAAGCACTCACGGACATCGAGGATCACCATGGACGAGGTACCGGAAACAGCGCTGGATCTTGCACGACTCGATCTGGCTCGGCTGGTCGACGAGTTGACGGTTCTCGACCAGCGACGCGTCGACATCGGCGAGAGCTTGGTTCAACTCGAGTACCTCTACGCCAGGATGGGCGCACGGCAACAAGCAGATGCTGCCCGAAAAGCCTTCCAGGAAAAGTACGTCGGACGAATCTACGAACTCGCAGACGGTCTGCGCACCTGAAAAGAGGTTGCACACAACCACTGACGGAGCGCATGGTCATTCCTGCACGACACACCGGACCGATCGGTTCGGCTGTGAACTATGTGGGAGAAATCTGATGGAGAAGATCACCAAGAGGCTGTGGAACTGGGCATCGATACTCGACGAGAACACTCGCGAGCAAGCGCTGCGTACGTCCCAGATGCCTTTTGTCCGTCCACATCTGGCACTTATGCCGGATGCGCACCTCGGTGCGGGAGCGACGGTGGGTTCGGTCATTCCGACGGAAGGCGCAATCATGCCCGCCGCCGTCGGAGTCGATATCGGCTGCGGAATGATCGCGGTCAAAACCCAGTTCAGCGCACGCGACCTTCAAGGCCGCGACCTGAGCGTTCTTCGCCACAGCATCGAACGCTCCGTTCCGCTCTCGGCAGGTGTCTACAACAAGACGCTGAGCGACACGGCGCAAATCCGCATCGCAGAACTCGAGGCACTTGCGGGCGATCGCCTGGCCTTCTACGACAAGTTCAAGAACAACTGGAGGTTTCAGCTCGGAACGCTGGGTTCTGGCAACCACTTCATCGAGGTGACGCTCGACGAGAGCGACGGCGTCTGGCTGTTCCTGCACTCGGGCAGCCGCGGTATCGGAAACAAGCTCGCACAGCATCACATCAAGATCGCCAAGGACTTGTGCGAGCGGTGGTACATCAACCTTCCCGATCCGGATCTTGCCTACCTGATCGAGAAGACGCCCGAATTCGACTCGTACATCACCGATCTCAACTGGGCTCAGCACTTCGCTCTGCTCAACCGCGAAGAGATGATGGACCGCGTGGTGAAGGACTTCGCGCACTTCATGGGTGACGGCAAGCCCGCGATCATCGACGAAGTCGAGCGGATCAACTGCCACCACAACTTCACCCAGAAGGAGTTCCATATGGGCCGGGGCGTGTGGCTGAGCCGTAAGGGTGCGATCAAGGCAGACGAGGGCACGCCCGGGCTCATCCCCGGTTCGATGGGGACGGCGAGTTACGTCGTCGTCGGCAAGGGAAACGTGCCGTCGTTCAAGTCCAGCCCCCACGGCGCGGGTCGGGTGTACGGACGTAACCAGGCACGCAAGACCTTCACCATCGAAGATCTCGACAAGGCGATGGTCGGCATCGAATACAAGCGCTCGGCGGCGTTCCTCGACGAGATCCCGGGTGCGTACAAGGACATCGACGTCGTGATGGACGACGCGAGGGACTTGGTCGAGATTCGACACACGCTGCGTCAGATCGTGAATGTCAAGGGCAACTGACCCCGCGCAACTCCGCGAAATGCAAAGTGCCCCGCCGATATCGGCGGGGCACTTCGTTGTCAAGATCAGTCAGGAAGGCGCAGATCCGGCTTGTCCAGCTCTTCGATGTTGACGTCCTTGAACGTCACGACGCGCACGTACTTCACGAATCGCGCCGGGCGGTACATGTCCCACACCCAGGCGTCGGACATCCGCAGTTCGAAGTAGATCTCCCCGTCTGAATTGTGGGGCAGCAACTCGACCGTGTTGGCCAGGTAGAAACGTCGTTCGGTCTCCACGACGTAGGAGAACTGTCCGACGATGTCCCGGTATTCACGGTAGAGCGACAGCTCCATCTCGGTTTCGTACTTCTCGAGATCCTCGGCACTCATCGGTTTAGCCAGTCCTCCCAGTTCGTCTGAACGTCCATCATCCCGTACGGCCCGCGCGTTGTTCCAACCGGACTCCCGCAGCCACCACGTTTGCGTACGTCATGCGATGCTCGGGGCACGGCCCCAGCTCGTCGAGAGCGTCCATGTGCAGCGGCGTGCTGTATCCCTTGTGAATCGCGAAGCCGTATCCGGGATGAGTCTCGTCCATCTCGGTCATCACACGATCTCGGGTCACCTTCGCGAGAACGCTGGCCGCGGCGATACATGCAGCGGCGCCGTCACCGCCGATGACCGGTAGCGACGGAGCCGTCAGTCCTGGAACCCGGAAACCGTCGGTGAGGACGTAGCCCGGTTCGAGATCGAGGCCCGCGACTGCTCGACGCATCCCCTCGATGTTGGCGACGTGGATACCGATCTGATCGACTTCCGCAGCGGGTACCGAAACGACACTCCACGCCAACGCCAAGCGCTTGATCGCCGGGAAAAGCTCCTCGCGCGCACGTTCGGTCAGCTTCTTCGAATCGTCGAGCCGCGCCAGTGCCGCTTGCGGTTTCGGCGCCAGGACACACGCTGCAATGACGAGTGGACCAGCGCACGCTCCGCGCCCGGCTTCGTCGACGCCGGCGACCGGACCGAGTCCGGTTCGCGCCAACGCAGACTCCATCGTCCGCAGACCTGCCGATCTGCGAATGACAACGCGAGGGGGCCAACTACTCACTGTCTCTGCCTACTCGAAACTACGCGAATCCATGTGTGCGGTACGACAACTCAATTGCCCTGAATATCAGGCGCATCGATGCCGCCCATTCGCGACGGGGGAAGAACGATGAATCGAGCTTGACCGATGATGTTGTCGATCGGGACGGTTCCCTGGAACTCGTCGTCCACGTGGTAGCGCGAGTCGGCGGAATTGCTGCGGTTGTCACCCATGACCCACACGTGGCCCTCGGGAACGGTGATCGGTCCGAAGCAGCGGCCCGACTTCAATTCGGTGTCACACGTTTGTGTTCCCGGAGTGAACGGGAAATCCATCTTGATGTACGGCTCGTCGAGCGGCTTGCCGTCGACCAGGACTCGGCCCTGATCGTCACAGCATTCGACGGTCTGGCCGCCGGTAGCGATCACTCGCTTGACCAAGTCGTTCTCGTCCGGCGGAACGAGGCCGACCCACGAACCGACCTCTTGAATGCCGCGAACGACAACGTTGTCGGACCGATTGGACACATATTTCGTGTTCCACGAATCGGGTCCCTTGAAGACGACGACGTCGCCGGGTTCCGGATCGCCGAAGCGGTATCCGATCTTCTCCACCACGATGCGGTCACCGGTACATCCTGCACAGCCGTGCAGTGTCGGTTCCATCGACTCGGATGGGATGAGAAAAACTCTGAAGACAAATGCCTGAAGGACGATGCTGAGTACCAGCGCTACGCCGATCAGAATAGGGAGTTCTCGCAGGAACGATCGCTGTTTCTTCTGCGGCCGATGTGAGGTCGGTTCCGCGGAACCGCTTGATCCCTCGTGATTCTCGGGTCCGGACGACAATGCCTGCTCCTTCGAAGAATCTGCCACAGAAACCAGATTAGCCCGGCACCGCGTACGCGGTGCCGGGCTCATCGGAAAGATCAGCGCTTTTCCTTGATCTTCGCCTTCTTGCCACGAAGCTCACGGAGGTAGTACAGCTTGGCGCGACGGACGTCACCGCGGGTCAGAACCTCGATGGAGGCCAGCGTGGGGCTGTGAACCGGGAAGGTGCGCTCGACGCCGACGCCGAAGGAGACCTTACGGACGGTGAAGGTCTCGCGAACGCCGCCGCCCTGGCGACGAATAACGACGCCCTTGAAGACCTGCACGCGCTCCTTGGAGCCTTCGATAACCTTGACGTTCACGTTGAGCGTGTCGCCGGGACGGAACTCGGGGATGTCGTCGCGGAGCGACTTTTTGTCCAGGAAGTCCAGGGTGTTCATATGTCATCCTTGTATTTCGCAGGAGCAGAGGAACCGAGCGGCACGCGTTTCGGTCTCCCGAAACGGCGCTCGTCTGGTTCGTGCCCAGATCAAGTGCTGCTGCCTGGTCCAGGCAACCCGTCCATTGTGCCAGACGCGGACACCAGCGGGGAAATCGGTGGCGGCGGAGCCGCGTGAATGGTGTGGTCCAATTCCTGCTCGGCGGCGGTCATCGCATGCTCGACGCTCGGTGATCCGGCAATCAGATCCTGGACGTAGATCTTGGCCCTGATGACCGGTCGCCGCCACTTCCGCTCACGCTCGAGCGCGCGGTTCATCCGTTTCGGCTTACGCGTGTACCGCCAACGCGCCCACGGCGCACCCGGCCGGCTCAGGCGAACCGCACCGATTACCAGCAACGGGAAAACGAACAGGCCGACGAGCCCCGTCCAAATCTTCCCCTTGAGAATCACGATGGCTGCCAAGGCGAAGTTGATCAACGCGACAAAAACGAACACCAACTTGATCCACGGATCCCGTTCTTCACGGAACCCGGCGACGTCGAGAAGTTCGAGCGGGCGGAAACCCAACAGCACCAGACCGGTCACGGCGATCGCGACGAAGACCGCATCCACCGAGGTCCGACCTTGCTCGGACCAGTACACATCCTTCAGATAGAAGATCAGTGCGAACTCGTCGAGCACCAACGCCGCACCCATACCGAAGATCGCCGCCAGGACGGCACCGGTGGTCTGCGAACCATCGACGTAGACCGCGATCAGCGCACCACCGGAGATCATCATGGCGATCACACCGAACACGACGTGATGCACGTGCTGACCTCCGGGCGCGATGTTGCCCGGCCACCATTTCACCTGCGCACGGATCATCCGGACGCTGAGACGGATGAAGAGGAAGGCAGAGAGGAATCCGAGCAGGAAGAACAGCAATGGCAATCGGCCATGGGCGATGATCTCGCGCTCGAGCCACTCCCGCATCACTGTCCTCCCTTCACCGAATTTCAGATCCGATCATTCTTTCGATTGATACCGCCAACCGACTCGAATGAGACGATACGGACTCCGAAAACCCGGCGGACGGAATTACTTGCCGAAGCCCGCCTTGCGCAGAGCCTCAGCCATCGACCCGGCAGCAGGCGCGCGGTTGTCCGGACGCGACTCGCGTCCACCCTGGCGTCCGCCATTACCTCGTTGCTGACCCTGCCCCTGCCCCTGCCCCTGACCCTGTGGCTGGCCCTGACGCTGAGGTTGCCCACCTCGTGGGCCTTCGGACTTGCGGGGTGCGCCCACCTCGTCGTCGAGACGAAGCGTCAGCCCGATGCGTTGGCGTGCCTCGTCCACTTCGAGGACCTTCACCTTGACGACGTCACCTGACTTGACGACCTCGCGTGGGTCCTTGACGAAGTTGTGTGACATAGCCGAGACGTGAACCAGACCGTCCTGATGAACTCCGATGTCGACGAAGGCACCGAAGGCTGCGACGTTGGTGACCACACCTTCGAGAGTCATACCGGGCTTGAGATGCGCGACTTTCTCGATGCCTGCGGCAAAGGTCGCGGTCTTGAATTCGGGTCGTGGATCTCGTCCCGGCTTCTCCAACTCGGAGATGATGTCGGTGACGGTCGGTAGACCGAATCGCTCGTCGACGTAGTCGGACGCCTTGACCGATCGAAGTGCCTGCGAGTTTCCGATCACGGTGCGCACGTCCCCGCCGGCACTGGCAACGATCTTGCGAACCACCGGATATGCCTCCGGGTGGACGCTCGACGCGTCGAGAGGGTCGTCGCCGTCGGTGATCCGCAAGAAGCCTGCGCACTGCTCGAAAGCCTTGGGTCCCAGTCGGGAGACGTCCTTGAGTCCCTTGCGGGACTTGAACGGACCGTTCTGGTCCCGATGGGCGACGATGCTCTCCGCTAGGGAACCTGCGATTCCGGACACCCGAGCGAGAAGTGGCACGGACGCGGTGTTGACGTCGACGCCGACCGAGTTGACGGCATCCTCGACGACGGCGTCGAGGGAACGTGAGAGCAGCGATTCGGTGATGTCGTGCTGGTACTGACCGACACCGATGGACTTGGGATCGATCTTGACCAACTCCGCCAACGGATCCTGCAGGCGACGCGCAATGGACACCGCACCGCGAATCGAGACGTCGAGGTCGGGAAGTTCCTGCGACGCGTAGGCCGAAGCCGAGTACACCGATGCGCCTGCCTCGGAGACGACGATCTTGGTCAGGTTGGGCGCGCCGGTCTTCTTGATCAGTTCGGTAGCGAGCGTGTCGGTCTCGCGTGAGGCCGTGCCGTTGCCGATGGCGATCAGTTCGACGCCGTGCTTGGCGACCAGTCCGGCAAGCGTCGCAAGCGCCGCGTCCCACTTGTTCTGCGGCTGGTGCGGGTAAATCGTCTCGTATGCAACAACTTTGCCGGTTCCGTCGACGATGGCAACCTTAGTTCCGGTACGGAATCCGGGGTCGAGTCCCATGGTGGGTCGGGCGCCGGCGGGAGCCGCGAGGAGTAGATCCTTGAGGTTGGTGGCGAAGACGTCGACGGCGTCCTTTTCGGCCGACTGCCGCAGACGCATTCGAGTGTCGATACCGAGCGTGACGGCGAACTTCGTCTTCCACGCCCACTTGACGGTGTCGAGAAGCCACCCGTCGGCGGCCCGACCGCGGTCGGCGATCTCGAACCGCGACGCGATGCGGCCTTCGTAGACCGTGCGCTCCCCCGGCGCGAGTTCTTCGGTGTCGGCCGCCATGTTGAGCGACAGCACTTCTTCCTTCTCTCCGCGCAGGACGGCGAGGATGCGGTGCGAGGGCAGTTTGGAGAACGGTTCCGAGAACTCGAAGTAGTCAGCAAACTTCGAGCCATCGGTTTCCTTGCCCTTGCGGACCGAGGAGACGACCTGGCCGCGACTCCACATAAGCTCGCGCAATTCACCGACCAGATCGGCGTCCTCGGCGAAGCGCTCCACGAGGATCGACCGGGCACCGTCGAGTTGCTCGTCCGAATACTGGGCGGGATCGGTGGTGGGATCTCCGATGAGAGCGTCCGCGACGGGCTCGTGGCCGGCCTCGCGGGCGATCTGCGCCTTGGTGCGCCGCTTCGGTTTGAAGGGGAGGTAGATGTCCTCCAGCCGCGCTTTTGTCTCGGCCAGCATGATCTGACCGCGCAGTTGATCGTCGAGTTTGCCCTGAGAGTCGATCTCCGTGAGCACGGCGTCACGACGGTCGTCGAGCTCGCGGAGATACCGCAGCCGCTCGTCCAGGAGTCGCAACTGGGCGTCGTCGAGCGTGCCGGTGACTTCCTTGCGGTACCGGGCGATGAAGGGCACCGTGGCTCCGCCGTCGAGAAGGTCGACTGCTGCTGCAACCTGGCCTTCGCGGACGTCGAGTTCCTCGGCAATGCGCTGGTTCACGGTCTTGAGAATCACGAGATCCGACCCTACCGCTATCCTGAGACAAGAAGATCGGCAACAGTGCCGTGTCAGGGCTACCGGGGGAAACAGATGAGTACGCGGTACGTCCGGATTGCCGCAATGGCGGCCGCAGTTACTTTTGCGGCTTCGTGCAGCGGTGGACAGAACCCGGATGATTCGATGCAGACCCCCGCCTTCCCCGACACCAATGTTCCGGTCGCGGAGACTCTCGACGGCCGACTGGCTCAAGCTCAGGTGGCGGCGCTCGGGCGTGGTGCGGACGTCTCCATCGCCGTCCTCGATCGATCCTCGGACAAGTACCTCGATGTTGCCGGCGACCAGCAAATCGAAACTGCCTCGGTGGCAAAACTTTTCATCGCCGAGGATCTACTCCATCAGGACGCTCGCGGCGAGCGGCCCATCACGGACGACGATCGCACCCTCATGGCGGCAATGCTCGAATCCTCCGACGACACCGCAGCCAACCTTCTGTGGGACGAGGTCGGCGGTCAGGAGGTGATCACCCGGGTTGCCGAGCGTTACGCACTGACCGCGACGACGCCGCCGTGGGACGGAATGTGGTGGAACACCGAGACCACGACGCACGACCTGGTCACTTTCTACAACGGCGTCCTCGACGACTCCGACCAGCTCGGACCTGAGCGGGTCGAGCAATTCGTCGAGTACCTGCGGCAATCCACTCCCGAAGGAACCGACGGCTACGACCAGAGGTTCGGATTGCCCGAGGCCTTGTTCGGCGAGTCGGTCATCGGAGTCAAGCAAGGCTGGATGTGCTGTGTCGAGGACAAGTGGATCCATCTGTCCACCGGCATCGTCGGTGACGACAACCGATACATCATCGCAATCGGTTCGCGAGAAGACGTCCAGTACACGGACGAGGACAGCTTCTATCCCGACACCTCGTTCACCGACGCCGTCGACGACGAAAGCGCACTGCACGCACGTGACACGGTCACCGGCGTCACACAGATTCTCTTCCCGAGCGGAAGCATCGACGACTGGGCGGCGGCATCCACGACCGCGGATTCGGTGATGCCCGAAGCTTCCGGGCCCTGATTCGATCCACGCGGTCGTGTTAGTCCTCAAGCCTGCTTGTACTCGAGGACGGAACCGATGACCCGTTCCTGTTGTTCGGACGTGAGCATGGGCCACAGTGGCAGTCGAAGGATCGACGCGGAGAACTCGGCGCTACGCACACACGGCTCCGGTGTTCGTCCGTAGCGCACACCGGCCGCGCTCGTATCGAGCGGAATGTAGTGGAACGGCGCCACGATTCCGTCGGCGGCGAGATGCCGAATCAAGCCGTCGCGGCTCTCTTCGGTAGGCATCTTGAGATAGAACAGGTGCGCGGTGTGCTCGCGATCATCGGGAACCGCCATGGGAACGACACCGTTCTCGGACGCCCACTCGCCCAGACTCACGCTGTAGGCATCCCAGACGCGATGCCTGGCCGCCTGAATCGCGTCGAACTCCGAGAGTTGTGCGTCGAGGACAGCGGCATTGAGTTCACTGGGCAGATAACTCGACCCGATGTCCTGCCACGAATACTTGTCGACCTGGCCGCGCAGGAAACGGGCACGGTCGGTCCCCTTCTCACGGATGATTTCGGCGCGGGTCATCAGCTGATCGTCGGAGAGCAGCAGCGCACCACCCTCGCCGCAGTGAACGTTCTTGGTGTCGTGAAAACTCTGCGTACCGATAGTTCCGATGGTGCCGAGCGCCCGCCCGCGCCACTTTCCGCCGAGCCCGTGAGCGTTGTCTTCGATCAACGCGACGCCGTGGAGTTCAGCGAGGTCGAGGAGAGGTTCCATGTCGGCGGCGACTCCGCCGTAATGCATGACCAGTACTGCTTTCGTTCGTTCCGTGATTGCCGCTGCGACGCAGTCGGGATCGATATTGCCGGTACTCGGATCGATGTCGACGAAAACAACAGTGGCCCCGCGCAACGCGACGGCGGTTGCCGCCGAACTGAACGCGAAGCTCGGGACGATCACCTCGTCACCTGGGCCTAATTCGAGTAGCAGCGCACCCAATTCGAGTGCGTGCGTGCACGAGGTCGTCAGCAGAGCATGCGTGGATCCGGTGATCGCTTTGAGCGCTGCAGTCGCGGACTTGGTGAAACGTCCGTCACCGTGAATATGATCGGACTCCAGAACGGTTGCCAGATTCGACAATTCGTTCGATGCCCGATAGGGGCGGGAGAAGATGATGCGATCAGTGCTCACGACTACGCCGATCGATCGAGGTTCCGGGCCGCGGTGAATCGACAGTCAGATACAGAGGCTTTCCGACAAGGACGTGCAGTGCCACGCCAAGGTATTCGGCGATGAGACCGAGCGAGAACAAGATCGCACCCGAACAGACCAGCAGCGCCATGATGATCGACGCCCATCCTTCCGGGTCGTTGTTGTCACCGGTCATGGCTTGGACGAAGATCACCGCAGCCATGATCACACCGGCCGACGCCAGGGTGACCCCGAGCAGACTCACCAGTCGTAGACCGCGGGTTCCGCTACACAACACCATCTTCCAGAACAACGAGAACAAACGGCGATAGTTGTACCCCGATTCCTCGCGGCCTTCCGCTCGAAGTGTCACCGGCGCCGTGGCGGTATTGCCGACAACCCACGTCAGCGCGACGTCCAGATACACACCGTTGGCGGCGACGCCGGCCAACTGTCGGCCGATGTCACCTCGGATCAGGCGGTAACTTTCGAATCTCGTCGAATCAGGGAACGCGAATACCGTCGCCAAGACGATCTTTGCACCGCGCGAGGTCAGGTTCCGCAAGAATCCATGCGGGCGGGTGTTCGTGGGTTTGGAATACACGAGATCGGATCGCTCCGTCAGCGCGGTGTCGAGGAAAGCCCCGATGTGCACCGGGTCGTGCTGGCCGTCTTCGTCCATCGTCACGATCCACTGGCCACGTGCAACGGCCATACCGGCGATGGTCGCCGCGTCCTGGCCGTAGTTGCGACTGAGCCACACGACACGCACCTGATCGAAACGGCGCTCCAATTCGAGTAACACGACGTCGGAACGGTCCGGACCGTTGTCGTGAACCAGCACGATCTCGTCGACGGTGAACTGCGCTCCACCGGGCGTCGAACTCGGTGCGCACAGGCCGTCCAACTCCTCGACGAGCGCCGTGATCGTCTTTTCGCCCTGATAAACGGGCACTACGACGGAAATCGAGTGCACTCGCTTCCACTCCCTTCAGGGGGCTCGACTGGCGCCGAGAGACAGGCACGATCGGGCCCACACCGTCGCGAACTTTAACACGCAGAGATGTCCGGACTTCGGATGCCGACGGCGCGTGATGCGCTCGCGTCTCCGCGCGCCCCACCTGCCCTGTTAAGGTCTGGAACTCGTGGTGGAAACTCGCACTCTCGCCCGGGCAGACGTGTACAAGTGGGGCGCCGTCACGGCGGTCGGTGTCATCGCCGGCTACCTGGCCGTGGTGCTCGCGAACGCTCGTCACTTCTACACCGACGACACCGAGTCCCAGTACGCGCCGCTGTGGGTCATGCTCGGCCGTAGCCTGCGAGAAGGACACCTACCGGTACTCGTCCCCGAGAACTGGATGGCGGGCAACTACGCGATCGAGGAAGCGGGCCTTCTCAATCCGCCACAACTTCTGATCGACCTGATCGCACCGTCCTTCGACAACCTGGCGCTTTACGCGACGATCGTGAAATTGATCTTCGCGATCATCCTTGCGCTGGGCGTCTATCGGATCTGCCTGGAGTACGGCTCGAAGCCCACGTGGGCTGCGGTCGCCGGAGTCTCGATTCCGTTCACCGGTTTCCTCCTGTTCTTCGACTCGGCCAGTTGGATGACAGCCTTCACAGGCACTGCCTGGATGGTTCAGGCGTGGGCCTCGGCAATCCGCTACGCCAGAGGCAAGAGCGGTCCGATCCCGACCTTCGTGTTCTTGTATCTCGCGATGTCGGTTCAATATGTTTTCCCCGCAGTCGAATCCGGCTTGATGATCGTCGCAGTCGCGATCGGCGAAGTTGTCTATCAGCGGCGTTGGCTGCCGTCGCTGCGGCTTCTGGCGGTGTCTGCCTGTGCCGCCCTCGCAGGTCTCGCGACGTATCTGCCGAGCCTGCTCACCGCCGACGTCACCTGGCGCGGTGCATCCGAAGTCAAGAACGACGCATTCCTTGCCGTTCCCTGGTCGGAATCGCTGAACGCGAGCCTGCCGAGCACGATGCCCGCATTCTCCTCGTGGTGGGGATACATCCAGACCATGCCCATGGTCTACGTCGCGTGGTTCCTCATTCCGGCTCTGGCGTTCATCGACTGGGGCAAGGCACGCGCCGCGGCACGCGAATTGACCGCCGTCGGGATCTTCACGGTCGCCGTCCTCATGTGGACTGCCGGGCCGAGCACGATCGGCCCACTGCGGTGGCCCGCGCGCGTGCTTCCGATGGTGGCCATCGGACTCCTGCTCCTGGTGTGCATCCTGCTCGGGCGTTACGCCACGACCGACAAGTTGCGCGGACGCTGCGTTGCAGCGGGAATCCTCGTGGGCCTGCTTTTGATCAGGTCCGCCTCGGCAGCTCCCGGGCTCGCGAAATGGCATGTGATCTCAGCCCTGGTCGTTGCCGCACTCGGCGCTGCGATGGTGTGGCTGGGCCGCACCAAGGGCACCGCGCTCGCATGCCTGTTGGCAATCGCCGCGGTCTCCCCCATCGCCTACGCCCAGGTTCGGGCCGCGCAACCAACCCCGATGAGCTGGGACCTGCCCGAATCCCGCTCGGAGATGAAAGAGGCCTTCCCCGACTTTGAAGGCACGACACTGCAACTGGGCGACCGTGCACTCATCGCACCCGGGGACAAAACCCTCGACGGAGCGTACGGTTCCCTGGCTTTCGGCAACTACCCCAAAGACCTCGAACTGACCTACACCAGCGGCTACACCCCCAACGGGCACTTCTACTTCGGCGATCTGCTCTGCATGCGCTGGGACATGAGCGTCTGCCCCGACGCCTTCCGACGGGCATTCACCGTCGAACCCACCACCGGCCGCACCATCGTCGACCTGATGAAGGTGGACCGCGTCGTACTGCAGAACGCCCTCTACCCCGATGCACGTAAGAGCCCGGCCCCCGACGGGTGGACATGGGTGGACTACCCCGGTCACGAGAACTACATCTCCGTGCTCGAACGCGTCGACGGCCCCGTCTCGACACGAAACGGCCGCATCGCCGATACCCGTGGCGTCGAAGCTGTTTCGACGGCGGAATCGAACATGTCGAGCACCCTTCGTGTCAGTTCGGAGACCGGCGGCAAGGTTGTGTTCGCACGGCTCGGCTGGCCCGGGTATCGAGTTAGCCTCGACGGTCAGCCTGTCCCGATCGACGTCGTCGCGAAGTCCTTTGTCACCGTGGACATCCCAGCAGGGACGAAGGACGCTGAACTTGTCCTCACGTGGCGACCCCCGGGATGGAAGGTCGGCGGCGCTTCGATGGTCGCCGGAATCCTCGGCCTCGGTGTGCTCGAGTGGATGTATCTGCGGACACGACGCAAGGACCGGATCAACATCGTGAAAACCGAGTCTTCATGACCGAAGACATCGCATCACCCGAGAACCCCGGCCCGCTGCTGCGGGTGGTCAAGCATCAACCCATCGCGTTTGCCATTGTCGGAGTGGCCAATACGGCGATCGGATACGGGCTCTTCGTGATCTGGTCACTGATCCTCGACAACAAGGATCTGTATCAAGTGGCTGTGATCGGTGCGTACTCCATCAGCGTGCTCATCGCTTTCGTTCTGCATCGGACGTTGGTTTTCCGCGTCCGCGGACATGTGGCACGCGACCTGGGCGCGTTCATCGTCGTCAATTCCGGTGGCCTCGTGCTGAATCTGATACTCGGAACAATCGCGGTGTCGATTCTGCATGCCCCGCCGCTTCCCGCCCAGGCGGTTGTCATGTTGATCGTTGCCGGTGTGAGTTTCTTCGGTCATCGATACTTCTCGTTCCGCCGCAAACCTGCCGAGCGGCACTGACCCTTCTACGATTCGCGGGGTAGCGCTCGATCCACCGCGGCCTCGACGATCGTACGAATATCTTCCTCCCCGAACAGGTTCGGCAATGTCAGTCGATCCAGTACGAGCCAGTTCAACGACAAATAGAGCAGGCGAACGGTCATCGCATCACCCGGCACGCCCGACGCCAGATGATTGGCTACGTTCAGATCGAAGTCTTCTCGGATGCGGACGGTCAGGACCGCTCGCAGGTCCGGACGACGTATCGCCTCCAGCCGCAACTCCATGAGCGCGAGGAAACCCGTTCCAAACGAGGTGACCCGCTCGACCACGTCGAGCATGAGCGTCACCAGTCGCTCACGATCGGTGCCGTTGACGGGATCGATCAATCCCTCGAGGTCGTCCGGAATCAGTCGCTCGTAGATCCGGCCACCGGCCTGCGTGAGTAGGTCGTCGCGATTGGAGAAGTAGTTCGACGCTGTCCCGTTCGGCACGGCTGCCTGGGTGTCGACGGCTCGAAAAGTCAAGCCTCGAGCACCCTCTCGGGCCAACACCTCGATTGCCGCGTCGATCAGGGCAAGCCGTCGTTCCGGGTTCTTTCGCACTTGACATCACTCCTGACACGACCCTAAGTTAAACCACTACGAACATAGTACTACGAACGGAGCGTTTGATGCGAAAGCTTGTGTACTACGTGGGAGCTTCCCTCGACGGCTACATCGCGGGACCAGACGGCGAATTCGATTTCTTCCCGGTTTCCGAACAGATCACGGCCTGGATATGCGATCGATATCCCGAGACCGTGCCAACGCATGTGCGGCCCGCTCTCGGAATCGAGGACGCACCCAACAGAACCTTCGACACGGTCGTCATGGGCCGCGGCTCTTACGAGCCCGGGCTGAGCCTCGGCGTGACCAGCCCTTTTGCGCACCTGCGCCAGTTCGTCGTCTCCAGCACCCTCCCTGACGCCGAGGATCCCCCCGTCACCATCGTTCGCACCGATCCACGTGCGGTCGTCAGATCCCTCAAAGAGGAAGAAGGACAAGATATCTGGCTGTGCGGCGGCGGAACTCTCGCCGGCGAACTACTACCGGAGATCGACGAGTTGATCGTCAAAAGGTATCCGGTTGTCGCCGGCGCGGGCATACCGCTGATCAGAGGTAACTACGCGCCGACACTGTTCACACCGACTGCAACCGAATCGCTCGACGACGGCGCAAGCATCACCTGGTTGAAGAGAAATACCTAAGGAAGTAGATCCGGTCGACGCTCGGCCGTGCGCTGCAGCGACTGCTCATGGCGCCAGGCTTTGATCTTCGCGTGATCTCCGGAAAGCAGAACAGGCGGAACCTCGAGATCGCGCCACACGGCGGGGCGAGTGTAACTGGGCCCTTCGAGGAGCCCGTCGGAGAACGAATCCTCTTGGTGTGACAGCTGATTGCCGAGAACACCGGGCATCAGTCGCACAACAGCCTCGACCATCACCAGCACGGCTGCTTCACCGCCGATCAGAACGTAATCGCCGATACTGACTTCTTCGACGCGAACCCGCTTGGCGGCGTCGTCGAAAACCCGTTGGTCGATACCTTCGTATCGGCCGCAGGCGAAGACAAGGTGCTTGGCGGTGGCCCAGCGATGTGCGGTCGCCTGAGTGAACAGGACGCCGGCGGGAGTCGGCACCACCAAGATCGTCTCGGCATCATCCGGGCCGGAAGAATCGGAGCGACCGATCACGTCGTCGAGCGCCGGACCCCAGACGGTGGGTTTCATGACCATGCCGGGTCCGCCGCCGTACGGGGAATCGTCGACCGCTTTGTGTACGTCATGGGTCCACGACCGAAGATCGTGGACGTCGACCGAGATCAAGCCACGTTCGATTGCCTTGCCCAGCAAGGCAGCACGAAGCGGTTCGAGATACTCGGGAAAGATGGTGACGACGTCGAGACGCATGACAAACGATCAGTCGTTGTCTGAGTTCGAATTGTCGCTGTTCGACTTGTCGCCGAAATCCGGGTCGAGCAGTCCCTCGGGAGGCTCGATCATCACGACGCCGTCGGCAATCGACACCGAGGTGACGATGGCGGCGACAAACGGGATCAGCAATTCACCGGACGTCTCGCCGGTACGACGAATCGAAAGCAATTCGCCTGCGGCGGAATGCAATACCTCGATGACCGAACCGACCTCGGTACCGTCCGTGAGGACGACCTTCAGTCCTTCGAGTTCGTGATCGTAGAACTCGTCCGGATCGTCCGAAGGCTCGAGTTCCGAACTGTCGATGACAAACAGTGTGCCGCGCAACGCATCTGCGTCGCCACGGTCACTGACGCCTTCGAGGCGCAGCAGAAGCCGCCCGGAATGATCCCGGGCGGCTTCCACTGTGTACGACTTCAGTGTGGACTCGCGCGGCTTGCGCCCACGCAGCACAGAACCTACGGCAAAACGATCTTCGGGCTCGTCTGTACGAACCTCGACTACCAATTCACCTTTGATGCCATGCGACTTCGCGACACGACCGACTACGAGTTCCACCTGTTTACTGCCGTCTACTGATCGGTGTCGACGACATCAACACGGATACCGCGGCCACCGATGCCGGAGACCAAGGTCCGCAGAGCGGTCGCCGTGCGACCACCCCGACCGATGACCTTGCCGAGATCGTCGGGGTGCACGTGCACCTCGACGGTCCGTCCCCGACGTCCGGTGATCAGCTCGACACGCACATCGTCGGGATTGGCGACGATGCCACGCACGAGATGCTCTACCGCATCAGCGACGACGGCACTCACTTGTCAGCAGCCTCGGCGTCTGCAGCGGGAGCCTCGGCGTCAGCCGCGGTGTCTTCTGCCTTGGCCTCGTCAGCCTTTGCAGCCTTCTTCTTCTTGGGGGTGATTGCTTCTGCAACCGGCTCGTTCTCGGCCTGCGCGAGTGCAGCCTGGAAGAGCTCGAGCTTGGTGGGCTTGGCTTCCTTGACGCGAAGGGTGCCTTCGGTGCCCGGCAGGCCCTTGAACTTCTGCCAGTCACCGGTGATCTTGAGGAGTGCCTCGACGGGCTCGGTGGGCTGTGCGCCCACGGACAGCCAGTACTGAGCGCGCTCGGAATCGATGTCGATCAGCGAGGGCTCTTCCTTGGGGTGGTACTTGCCGATGGTCTCGATCGCACGGCCGTCACGACGGGTGCGCGAGTCGGCGATGACAACGCGGTACTGAGCGTTGCGGATCTTGCCGAGGCGGGTGAGCTTGATTTTGACAGCCACAGCTGCAGTTCTCCTTCAGCGCGCACAACAGTGCTGCGCATGTCACGTGCAATTCAGCGACCCACACGATTTGTGAGCCCGGTTTTGCCTCTATCCTGTGACCGTCGCAGCGGTACGTAACCGGTTGCGACGAACAATGGTCCATTGTGCCAGATGGGTGGGCTCGTTCGGAAACCACCCTGTGCGCGCTTCGAGAGTGCAGGGACTCCCTAACCACTCACGGGGGTGCCGCGGAGGATCACACGCGTCGGCTTCGCGAGCACATCGGAGTTTCCGCGCGGATCTTCGGAATAGACCACCAGGTCGGCGGGCGCTCCCTCTTCGATGCCCTGGGCACCCAACCAACTCCGCGCATCCCAGCTGGCTGCGCCCAACGCCTGGTGAGCTGTCAATCCGGCAACTTCGACTTCGGCGATCTCGTCGGCGATCCGCCCGTGCCTGATCGAACCGCCGGCATCCGTTCCGGCATAAATCGGAATCCCGGCCTCGTGAGCGGCACCGATTGTCTGGTGCCGACGAGCGTGCAAATCGCGCATGTGCGCCGCGTAGATCGGATACCGCGTGGCGGAGTCCGCGATCTCAGGGAAAGTAGCGATGTTGATCAGCGTCGGAACCAGGGCCGTGCCGTGCGCGACCATCGACTCGATGGTCGCGTCCGTCAATCCGGTGCCGTGCTCGATGCAGTCGATACCGGCGTTGATCAGGCCGGGCAAAGCGTCTTCGGCAAAAACGTGAGCGGTGACCTTTGCGCCTTCGGCGTGGGCGGCAGCGATGGCCTCGACCAGGATCTCGTCGCTCCACAAGGGAGCGAGATCGCCGACGGAACGATCGATCCAGTCGCCGACGAGCTTGACCCAGCCGTCACCAGCGCGTGCCTGACGCACTACCTCGGCCGGCAACTGAGATTCGTCGTCCAGGTCGACCGGCAAGCCCGGGATGTACCGCTTGGGTGCCGCGATGTGCTGACCTGCGCGAATGATCCGCGGCAAATCGAGGCGCTCGTCGATGAACCTGGTGTCGACCGGTGATCCGGCGTCGCGGAGCAACAGCACGCCCGCGTCACGTTCGGTCTTCGCCTGCTCCAGCAAGCCGTCGACAGTTTCGCCGCCGCCACCGCCGTAGCGGATACCGACGTGACAATGCGCATCCACGAGACCCGGTGTGATCCAACCCGATTCGACGATCGTCTCCGCACCGGACACCGGCTCGAAGGAAATCAGCCCGTCGACGATCCACAATTCGATCAGCTCGGCATCGGGCAGACCGATACCCCGCAGATGAAGCGCAGCCACCGACTACTTCTTGGGCAGCTTGAGCTGGGAGAGATCGATGCCTTCCAGTCCGGGCGGCAACTGATCGAGACCCTTGGGCATGTTCGACAGGTCGGGCATGCCAGCCGGCATTCCGCCGGGCATACCCGGGAATCCGCCCATGCCGGGGAATCCTCCGCGCATCTTGGGCTGCGTCGGGCCCTTGCCGCCCTTCTTGCCCTTCTTGCCCTTCTTGCTGCGAACCTGCTTACGCGCGCCGGGCATGCCCATACGGCCGGCCATGGCAGCCATCATCTTGCGGGCTTCGAAGAAGCGATCCACCAACTGGTTGACGTCGGAAACCTTGACGCCCGAACCGTTCGCGATGCGCAGTCGGCGTGAGGCGTTGATGATCTTCGGATCGTCGCGCTCGGCCGGCGTCATACCGCGGATGATGGCCTGAATGCGATCGAGTTGCTTCTCGTCGACGTTGGCCAGCGCGTCCTTCATGCCGCCGGCACCCGGCAGCATGCCGAGGAGGTTGCCGATCGGGCCCATCTTGCGGACGGCCATCATCTGATCGAGGAAGTCTTCGAGTGTGAGCTGACCGGAACCGATCTTCGCTGCGGTCGCTTCGGCCTGATCGGCGTCGAAAACCTGCTCGGCCTGCTCGATGAGGCTCAGGACATCGCCCATACCGAGGATCCGGCTGGCCATGCGATCGGGGTGGAAGACGTCGAAATCTTCGAGCTTCTCGCCGGTGGACGCGAAGAGGATCGGCTGGCCGGTGACCTCGCGGACGCTCAGTGCGGCACCACCGCGGGCGTCGCCGTCGAGCTTGGTGAGGACGACACCGGTGATGCCGACTCCCTCACGGAACGCGTCGGCGGTACTGACCGCGTCCTGACCGATCATGGCGTCGAGGACGAAGATGGTCTCGTCCGGGTTGACGGCGTCACGGATACCGGCGGCCTGCGCCATCAGCTCGGAGTCGATACCGAGGCGACCGGCGGTGTCGACGATCACGACGTCGTAATGCTTGTTGCGTGCTTCTTCGACGCCGGCGCGGGCGACCTCGACGGGGTCGGCTGCGGAAACGCCGAGGGCGTTCTCGCCACCGCCGATGGAGGTACCGGGGTGCGGCGCGAAGACTGCCGCGCCCGCACGCTCACCGACGATCTGAAGCTGAGTGACGGCGCCGGGACGCTGAAGGTCGCAGGCAACGAGGAGGGGCGTGTGCCCCTGGTCCTTGAGCCACTTGGCCAACTTTCCGGCCAGCGTGGTCTTACCGGAACCCTGCAGACCGGCCAACATGATGACCGTCGGCGGAGTCTTGGCGAACTGGAGTCGACGAGTTTCGCCGCCGAGAACCTCGACCAGCTCTTCGTTGACGATCTTGACGACCTGCTGAGCCGGGTTCAGTGCACCCGAGACCTCGGCGCCCTTGGCGCGTTCCTTGATCTTGGCGATGAAGCTGCGCACTACGGGAAGCGCGACGTCGGCCTCGAGCAGGGCAAGGCGGATCTCGCGGGCCGTAGCGTCGATGTCGGCGCCGGACAGACGACCCTTGCCACGCAGATCCTTGAGAGATCCGGTCAATCTGTCGGAAAGGGATTCGAACACCGAGTGCGCTCCTGAAGGTCGTGCGAGTTAGCCGTGGATATTCTCGGGCACCAGCCTAGCCGCTACGCCCGCACCGATCCCAGCCGATGCGGGCGTAACTGCCGAAACCGGTCCGTCAATCCTCTTTCTTCTTGGGTTGTGGCACCGGAACCACCGCCAGCACCGCCTCCTCGACGCGCTCTCGCGCCGCGCGGGTATCGGCCTCACCGAAGTCGAGGCAGAACGCGTCGACCACCGAGGAACCCAACGTGGCGACCTTCGCCCACCGGATGTCGGCACCACTGTGTTCGAGTGCTGCGGCCAGTCGGCAAAGCAGGCCGACGCGGTCTTCGGTACGCAATTCGAGGATCGCGTGACCGTCACCGGGCGCGTCGAACCAGATGACCCGCGGCGGTGCCTGCGAATAGAGCACCGGAACCGCCGAATCCTTGTTTGTCTGGATCGGGTCGTCCCACTGCTCTGCCCGTGCCTCCTCGTCCTTGGCGTCGAGAAGTTCGAGCAGATTCAGTTCACCGGCCGAAGCGCGGATCAATTCCTGCCTGAGCAGCACCGCCTGCGGCGGTGTGCCGAACCTCGGTGTGACGACAAACGAATTGACCGCCGAACCCGCATGCGACCCCAGCGAAGCGGAATGCACCCGCAACGACTGCAGCGCCAGAACGCCGGCAGCCCGAGACAGCAACCCGGGCGCGTCGGGCGCGATGACGGTCACGACGTAGGTGTGCGGATTCTCGGCCGGTACGAGCGAGACGTGAACCCCGCCGTCCTCGGCAATGGCCAACTGCTCGGGAGCGAGTGGATCGGGTTGTGGGAGTTCCTCCCCCGCCATCAACAAACGGCAACGACGCACGAGCTCACCGATCAGAGACGACTTCCAGTCGCCCCAGACGCCAGGCCCGGTGGCCAGCGAATCCGCCTCCGCCAACGAATGCAGGAGATCGAGAAGCGTCCCGTCCCCTTCGAGTGCGTCGACCACTCGCTGCACCGTTGCCGGATCGTCGAGGTCGCGACGAGTCGCGGTTTCCGGCAGCAGCAAGTGATAGCGCACCATCGCCGTCAACGTCGCGACGTCGGAAGGCCAGAGTCCCAAGCGATTTCCGATCGCGGTGGCCAATTCGGCACCGACGACGCTGTGGTCTCCCCCTCGCCCCTTCCCGATGTCGTGGATCAGCGCACCGAGCATGAGCAGATCCGGCCGAGCGACGCGAGTGGTGAATCCGCTTGCATACGCGGCGGTTTCGACCAGGTGGCGATCCACCGTCCACGTATGGACGGCGTCGCGCGGCGGAAGATCGCGAATGGTCCCCCACTCCGGCAGGAGTCGACCCCAGAGCCCGGTCCGGTCCATCGCCTCGATCACCGGAACCGCACGCGATCCCGAACCGAGCACGACCAAGAGATCGTTGACCGCATTTTTCGGCCACGGCTCACGCAGTTCCGGGGCATTGTCGGCCAGTCGATTGAGCGTCGATGCGGAGATCGGCATGCCGTTGGTGGCCGCCGCTGCCGCGACCCGCATCACCAGACCGGGATCCTTCTTCGGCCTCGCATCGCGCGCCAGGACAACTTCGCCGGCATGCTCGACGACGCCCTCGTCCAGTGGTCGCCGCACCGGCGCGCGACGCAGCCGCGACAAACCACGCCGGGGCAAGGAGTTTCCGGCGGTACGGATACCGACGTCCACCGAATAGCTGATGGTGCGCGCCGATTCGCTGAGAAGGCGGGCCAGATCGAATCGATCACCGATCCGCAGCGCCGCACCGATTTCGTCGGCGTCCTGCGCTCGCAGTTGATCGCGGGCGCGACCGGCAACGCGGTGAAGTTCGGTGCGCACGTCGAGCAACCGCCTGTGCGCAAGTGCCAGACCGCCGCCGGGCGAGTTGGGTCCCAGCCCTGGCATCCCGTCGGTCAATTGCGCGATGGACAGGGCGTTGAGCAGTTGGACGTCACGCAGCCCGCCACGGCCGCTCTTGAGATCCGGTTCGGCGCGATGGGCGATCTCGCCGCTGCGCTCCCACCTCGTACGGGTCTGGGTGATCAATTCGTCGAATCGGCTGCGGATGTCCATGCGCCACTGTCGACGGACACCACTGATCAACAGGTTGCTCAGCTCCACATCGCCGGCAATGTGGCGTGCTTCGAGCATTCCGAGTGCCGCCGTCATGTCGGTGGCCGCAACCTGAAGCGCCTGCGGAAGCGTCCGCACGCTGTGGTCGAGTTTGATGTGCGCGTCCCACAGCGGGTACCACAGGCTGTCCGCAACCTGGGCCACGACTGCTGGGTCCATGTCGTCGTGCAGCAGAATCAGATCGAGATCGGAATACGGCAACAGTTCGCGTCGGCCAAGACCACCCACGGCGACGATGGCAAACCCACAATCCGGTTTGATGCCCAGTTCGGTCCCCTTGGTGGTCAACCAGAACTCGTGCAGATCGACCAGTGCATGTCGCAGAGAAGGGGCGTCGAGCCTCCTGTTCTTGACGCCTCCGGTGAGTAGGGCCTTGCGTGCGCGGGCCAGGTCCGCAGCTTCGTCGGATCCCCCTGACGAGACCGGCCCTGGCCCCGTCGCTTTCGCGACGGAACCAGGGCCGAGGTTCTCGGACCCTTTCGGGTCAGAGTGCATCGCCACCGCGTTCCCCGGTGCGAACCCGGATGACCGACTCGACTGGCGAGACCCACACCTTGCCGTCACCGATCTTGCCGGTTCGAGCGGCCTCGACGATCACCTCGACCACCTTGTCCACGGCCGCGTCGTCGACGACGACCTCGACCCGGACCTTGGGTACGAAGTCCACGGAGTACTCCGCGCCTCGGTACACCTCGGTGTGGCCCTTCTGTCGGCCGTAGCCCTGAACTTCGCTGACTGTCATACCCAGCACTCCGGCCTGCTCGAGTCCGGTCTTGACGTCCTCGAGCGTGAACGGCTTGACGATTGCTGTGATCAGCTTCATGTGCTCATCCCTTTCCAAACTCTGAAGTGCCTGAATTCACTTTAATCACGTGCTGATCACGCGAGGTCGTATGCGGTCTCTGCGTGTTCGGTCTCATCGATGCCGCGTGCCTCGTCCTCAGCCGAGATTCGCCAGCCCAGGGGCTTGAGTGCGAAGCCGATGATCGTCGTCAGAACGCCGGTGAAGACGAGTGCTGCGAGTGCGATCACGATCTGAACCACCAGTTGCTTGTAGTCGCCCCCGTAGAAGAGGCCGGTTGCGGTGCCGAAGAATCCGATACCGATCGTGCCCCACAGGCCGGAGACAAGGTGAACACCGACGACGTCGAGCGAGTCGTCGAAGCCGAAGCGGAACTTCAGGCCGACTGCGAGAGCGGACAGGATGCCGGCTACGGCGCCGAGGAAGATGGAACCGACCGGGTTGAGCGCACCGGCAGCAGGGGTGATGGCGACCAGACCGGCGACCGCACCGGAAGCTGCGCCGAGGCTGGTGGCGTGACCGTCACGAATACGCTCGGTGGCGAGCCAGGCCAGGACTGCGGCACACGTCGCGGTGGTCGTGTTGACCCAGGCGAGACCGGCGTTACCGTCGGCGGCGAATGCCGAGCCGGCGTTGAAGCCGAACCAACCGAACCAGAGAAGTGCTGCGCCGAGCATCACGAAGGGCAGGTTGTGCGGACGGAAGGCGGTCTTGCCGAAGCCGAGACGCTTGCCGACGATGAGGGCGAGGACCAGACCGGCCATACCCGCGTTGATGTGAACGACTGTGCCACCGGCGAAGTCGATCGGAGCGACGTTGGCGACGGTGACTCCGTCTTCGTTGACCGTGGTGCCGAAGAGCTTTGCCGCGATGCCGTCCTCGGAGCCCGAGAGGAGTCCGCCGCCCCACACCATGTGTGCGAGGGGGAAGTAGACGACGGTGACCCAGATACCCGAGAACAGCAGCCAGGTGCCGAACTTGACCCGCTCGGCCAGGGCACCGCTGATAAGGGCGGTGGTGATGATCGCGAATGTCACCTGGAACGCGATGTCGATGACGTTGGGGTAGCCCCACGCGCCGGCGATGAAGTTGCCGTCGGCATCGGTGATGCTGTTCTTGAGGCCGAAGAACTCGAACGGGTTGGCAAAAATGCCCCCGATGTTCTCGGTGCCGTAGGACATCGACCATCCCCACAGAACGTAGATGACGCCGATGACGGCCATGGCCCCGAAGGACATCATCATCATGTTCAGGACGGACTTGGACCGAGACATCCCGCCGTAGAAGAAAGCGAGGCCGGGTGTCATCAGCAAGACCAGAGATGCAGCCATCAGCATCCATGCGGCGTTACCGGAGTTCGCCAACAAATCGTCGGTACTCACTTACTACCTCCTAGTCGCACGTGCCGGGCAGCACGTCGTTAAGGAGAAGAGTGCTGGGCTGGTGTTTCGTCCATGGCGCTGTCGCGTTTCGCAGACGTGAACCAATTGCCCAACTTTGTTGCAAACAGGTTTCGCCAGGGGGTTCTACCGACCCTGTGCGCCTTTTCGGTAGTTCGCGCTACCAAAAAGGCGCACGGGGGCGTCAGCCCAGGAGGGCGTCGACGAACGCACCCGGCTCAAAGGGCGCCAGGTCGTCAGCACCTTCACCGAGACCGACCAACTTCACCGGCACACCCAGTTCATGCTGAACCTGGAAGACAATTCCGCCCTTGGCAGTTCCGTCCAGCTTGGTCAGTACGACGCCGGTGATGTCCACGACCTCCGCGAACACTCGAGCCTGCGCCAGTCCGTTCTGGCCGACCGTCGCATCGAGAACCAGCAGAACGTCGTCGACCGACGCCTTCTTCTCGATGACCCGCTTGACCTTTCCGAGCTCGTCCATCAGACCGGTCTTGGTGTGCAGACGGCCCGCGGTGTCGATGAGGACCACGTCGACGCCGTCCGCGATGCCGCGTGAGACCGCGTCGAATGCAATCGCAGCGGGATCGCCACCCTCCTTGCCACGAACAACTTCAGCGCCGACACGCTCGGCCCACGTCTGGAGCTGATCGGCAGCGGCGGCGCGGAACGTGTCCGCGGCACCTAGCACGACGCGACGACCGTCGGCGACGAGCACGCGAGCCAGCTTGCCGGTGGTGGTTGTCTTGCCGGTTCCGTTGACGCCGACGACGAGCAGAACAGCCGGGTGATCATCGTGCGGCAACGCGCGGATGGAGCGGTCCAGTTCCGGACGCAGTTCGGCGATCAACACCTCGCGCAGAAGGGCGCGGGCGGCAGCCTCGGTCCGGACGCTGCGGGCCGCCATCTGCTCACGAAGCTTCGTGACGACCTTTTCCGTGGTCGCGGAGCCGAGGTCTGCGATGAGAAGGGTGTCCTCGACTTCTTCCCACGAGTCCTCGTCGAGATCGCCGCCACCGAGTAGGCCGAGCAAGCTCTTGCCGACTGCTGACTGCGAGCGGGAGAGGCGCCCGCGCAGTCGGTCCAGCCGACCCTCGGTCGGGTCGATCTCGTCCAGCACGCGCGGTGCAGGCTCGACAGGTTCGGGAACTACGACGGGTTCGGGAACTACGACGGGCTCGGGTACGACTGCAGGTTCGGGAACGACAGGTTCTTCGACAACAGGTTCTGCTACTGGTGGTTCTTCTACGACCGGCTTTTCGATTACCGGCTCTTCGACAACCGGTTCCTCGACAACAGCGGGTTCTTCGACAACCGGCTCCTCGACGACGGCCGGCTTCTCCGCAACAGGTTCTTCGATGATCGGTTTTTCGACGACAGGTTCTTCGACGACAGGCGGCTTCTCCGCGACCGGCGGCGTCGGAACCACCGGAGGTGGCGCCGTTGCCGTCGAGCCTTGACTGAAGTTGAACCCGCCACCGGCCTTGTAGCCGCCTGACTTGTCCTTCTCGGGGGTGCCGAGCTCCGGCTTCGTCTCGGGCGCCTTCAGCGAGACCTGCCCCTTGCGGTAGCGCAGGAATCCGGCAACGAGAACGACGAGTAGTACGGCCGCTACAGCCGCGATGATGATCCAAGCCTGGGTAGTCACCGGCCCATTGTTTCAGGCTCCGACCCGGAAAGTGAGCAGGGCTTACGTCGAGGCCATGTCTTGACCGCGAAGTCGCTGCGAAATCACGGTGGTGATGCCGTCGCCGCGCATGCTGACTCCGTACAACGCGTCGGCGATTTCCATCGTCGGTTTCTGGTGAGTGATCACGATCAACTGCGACTTCTCCCGCAATTGTTCGAAGAGTCCGATCAGCCGCCGCAGGTTGGTGTCGTCCAACGCCGCCTCGACCTCGTCCATCACGTAGAACGGGGACGGGCGTGCCCGGAAGATCGCGACCAGCATGGCCACCGCGGTCAACGACTTCTCGCCGCCCGACAGCAACGACAACCGCTTGACCTTCTTACCGGGCGGACGCGCCTCGACTTCGATGCCTGTGGTCAGCATGTCCGACGGATCGGTGAGAACCAGTCGTCCTTCTCCCCCGGGGAACAATTTCTCGAACACGCCCACGAACTCCCGCTCGACGTCGGCATAGGCCTCGGTGAACACCTGCAGGATTCGTGCGTCCACGTCTGCGACCACAGCAAGAAGGTCCTTACGGGCGGTCTTGACGTCCTCGAGCTGAGTGGAGAGGAAGGTGTACCGCTCCTCGAGAGCTGCAAATTCCTCGAGCGCCAGCGGATTGACCTTGCCGAGGGTGGCGAGGTCTTTCTCCGCCCGCTTCGCGCGCCGTTCCTGAGTCGCACGATCGTACGGAAGCGGAGCGGGGGCGGTCACCTGCTCGCCGCGCTCCTTGGCCTGCTCGTACTCCTCGATTTCGAGAGCGGTCGGCGGCAGTTCGACGTCGGGTCCGTACTCGGCGATCAGATCATCGAGGCCGATACCGTACTGATCGAGGATCGACTCCTCGAGTTGTTCGATGCGCAGCGCTGCCTGAGCCTTCGCAACCTCGTCGCGATGGACGGCGTCGGTGAGTGAAGCGAGCTGTCCGGTCAGTGCCCGGACGATCTCGCGGACCTGATCCAGCTTGGCTGTGCACTCGGAGCGGGCCCGAGCCAACTCGTCGCGATGAGCAAGAGCTGCAGCGACGACGGCCTCGAGTTCGGCCGCCACGCGCTGCCCCGACTCGGCGACGGCAGCTGCAACCTCCGCAGCGTGCGCTCTGGCGCGCAGAGCCCGCTCGGCGCGAATTCGTGCCTCTCGTTCGGCAGCAGCGGCGCGGCGAAGCGAATCAGCCTTTCCGCGTACGGATTCCGCACGTTCTTCGGCGGTGCGCACGGCAAGGCGAGCATCCATTTCGACTATGCGCACTTCGGCCAGCGCTGCTGCGGCCATTTCGCGATCGGCAGCGGTCGATTCCGCACCGTGTCCCGGTGCACTGCCGTCGGTTTCGGCCACACGCAGACGTTCTTCCAGGTCCGCCAGCTTTGTCAGCGACTCACCGCGGCCCTCCTCGGCACGCACTCGCTGGGCGGTCAACCGCTCGGATTCCGCGTGGGCGACTCGTGCTGCCTGCCCCAATCTGCCCAACTGCTCGTAAATGGCGGACATGGCGGCGTCCGACTCGTTGAGCGCCGCCAAAGTCTGCTCCGCGGTCTCGCGTCGAGCGGCCAGTTCGGCCAGAGCGCCGGACAGCGCCGCGTCGAGTTCCTCGGATCGGCTCTCCGTTGCCGCCAGTTCCGCTGCTGACGCGTCGATCGCCGCCTGTACCTCCAGCGTGCTGGGTTGCCGATCCGAGCCACCGATCATCCACCCCGAACCGTGCAGATCGCCGGAACGCGTCACTGCACGAATTCCCTTGTGGTCAGCAACAACTCGAATCGCGTCCTCGAGAGTCTCGACCAGGACAACGCCATCGAGTATTGCGGTCAACCCCGCACGCAACTCATCAGGGCAGTCGATGACGTCGACGGCAGGACGACTGCCCGGTGCGATCTCGGCCTCGCATTTGATCACCGGTTCACCGCTCACGATCAGCGACGCACGCCCACCGTCCTGATCGGCCAGCGCTGCAACAGCGGAGCGAGCCGAGTCCAGCGACTGCGCCACGACGGCGTCCGCCGCCGGCCCCATCGCGGCAGCGATCGCAGCTTCGTAGCCGGGTTCGACGTGAATCAATCCGACCAGCGAGGTGATGCCGTCGTCGCGCCGATGTTCGAGCAGCCAGCCGCCACCGTCCTTGCGCTGCAAGCCCATCGACAGTGCCTCGACGCGCGCACGGAGCGAAGCTATACGTTGCCCGCTCGTCTTTTCTTCCTCGCGAAGTTCTTCGACACGTGCGTCGATCATCTCGAGAGCTTCGACGGCGCGTTCATGATTGGTGTCGAGGCCTACTTCACCGGCGTCGAGGTCCCCGATGCTTTCCTGCACCGTGTCGAACTCGGCTTGTGCGGCATCCCCACGCAGACGAGCCTCGTCGATGGCCTCGGTCAGTCGGGAAACTTCCGCGTCGACGGATTCGACGCGGGTACGCAGAGTGTCGACCTGACCGGAGAGTCGAGCAAGACCTTCACGGCGGTCGGCGACGGCACGAACTTCCGCCATGTGCGCCCGTTCCGCTTCTGCTGCAGCATCTTCGGTGGCTGCCAGCTGGTCCCGAGCAGCTTCCGACGCCGCTCGCGCGATTTCGACGCCTTCGAGGAGTTCGGCCTCCTCGGCCGCAAGACGTTCGGCGCGCGCTTCCATCTCGTCCGGGTCCTGGCCGCGATTGCCGACGGGTTCGGAGTCGAGATGTCGTGCACGCTCGCGGGCGATGCGCACGGTGGCGTTGACTCGTTCGGCAAGCGCGGACAGCTGGAACCAACTCTGCGCAGCCGCTTCCGATCCCGGAGTCAGACGAGCGAGAGCTTGCTCCTGGCGCCCGAGTTCGAGGTTGGCCTCGTCGAGCGCGGACGCCACCTCGTTGTGCTGTTCGCGGGCGGCTTTCTCGTCCTGCGCCTGGTCGTTCAGTTGGGTTCGACGGGTCACCAGGTCGTCAGCGGCCAGCCGCATCTTGGCATCACGCAGGTCAGCCTGGACCGTCTGTGCTCGCCGAGCAACCTCGGCCTGGCGTCCCAGCGGTTTGAGTTGCCGACGCAGTTCCGCGGTGAGGTCACTGAGTCGAGCGAGATTGGCCTGCATGGAATCGAGCTTGCGTACCGCTTTTTCCTTGCGGCGGCGATGTTTGAGGACTCCCGCGGCTTCTTCGATGAAGGCGCGTCGATCCTCGGGGCGGGATTCGAGGATCGCGGCGAGCCGTCCCTGCCCGACGATGACATGCATTTCGCGGCCGATACCGGAGTCGCTGAGCAGTTCCTGGACGTCCATCAGACGGCAGGACGAGCCGTTGATCTCGTACTCCCCCGCGCCGTCGCGGAACATCCGGCGCGTGATCGACACCTCGGAGTACTCGATCGGGAGCGCGCCGTCGGCGTTGTCGATGGTCAAGGTCACCTCGGCGCGGCCCAGCGGCGCGCGGCCGGAGGTGCCGGCAAAGATGACGTCTTCCATCTTGCCGCCGCGCAGAGCCTTGGCGCCCTGCTCGCCCATCACCCAGGTCAACGCATCGACGACGTTGGATTTACCCGAGCCGTTCGGCCCGACGACACAGGTGATCCCCGGCTCGAACCGAAGAGTCGTTGCCGACGCAAAGGATTTGAATCCCTTGAGTGTCAGACTCTTGAGGTGCATGGGGGGAAACTTTACCGCCAAACCGGTCAGCGTTCGACGAACCCTGTCAGGTCGCCCCTGGCGGGGTCCCAGCTGTCGACCACGAGATCCACCGTGCCCGGTGTTGTTCCCGAGCGAAGCAACTCCAACAATCTCTCGAGCTGCGTGCGTTCGCCTTCCGCCACGACGAGCACTCGACCGTCACGCTGATTCGACGCATATCCGATCAACCCGAGTTCGAGGGCGCGGGCCCTGGTCCACCACCGGAACCCGACGCCCTGAACATATCCGTGAACCCACGCCGTCAACCGCACAGGCGGTGTCTCAGTCATGACGTTCAGCCCGCCACACGTTCGAGACGGTGGACGTCGCCGAGGAAACCGGTGGTGTAGATCGAGTTGGGGTCCCAGCCCGGGCCGGCACCGAACTTCACCGCGGATGTGAACGGCAGACCCGAGGCGATCTCACACGAAGATCCCGAATCCGGATCGACGCGAACAACTTTGCCGCCGGCATTGAATGCGACGTACAACGCGCCGTCCGGTCCGACGGTCAGATCGTCCGCCATGTTTGCCGGACCGAACCCGGGGAGCGTGATCGTTCGCACCGGCCCGCCCAGATCGTGTGCGTCGAGGACGTGGACCGCGGTCACCATGTCGAAAGTGGTCGTTACGTAGATCGTCGAACCGGAGCGTGCGAGGCCGTCGACGGTGCCGAGATCCTCACGAACGATCGAACTGGTTCCGTCACTGTCGATGACCGTGAGCCCCGGCCGGGTCAGGGTACGAGCTGTGAGGAAACGGTTACCGTCCAGCGGCACAAGCCCGTTCGGCATCACCAGACCGTCGGCAATCGTAGTCACCGATCCGTCTGCGACGTCGACCTTACGAAGGCTGCCGTCGGCGATTCCGAACAGACCCGAGACAGTCGAGTTGCCCGTGGTGAAGTACACGGAACCGTCACGCGCGACCAGCCCGCCAGGTCCGGTGACGTCACCGACCAAAGTTGTCCGTGTTCCGTCCGGCGCCACTTTCAGCAGTGCACCCGGCCCGATCAGAGCCGACTGCGACAACACCATCGATCCGCTGCCGTCGAATTCGAGATTCTCGAGCATTCCGGCACCAGTCGTCACGACGCTCGACGTCCATTTGCCGCAACCACCGTCCGAGCCGTCGGCCGGGACCGAGGCCTGTGCCGGAGCACTCACCGCCACAACGGAACCCAGTGCGATCGCAGCGACAACACTGCCGGCGCGGGACATCAGGCTTCCGTGTCGAACGACAGCGTGACCTTGGTTCCGGCCTTGAGAGTGCGCCCGACCGTGCACACCTTGTCGACGGAACGCTCGACGAGAGTGATGAGGCGCTGCTGCGCTTCGGCATCCAACTCACTGAGGTCGAGTTCGAGAACCTCGTCGAGCTGCGGGTAGACCTCGTTTTCACGATCGGCGGCACCGGACACTCGGACCGTCGCGTCGTAGTTGTCACCGAGGCGGCGAGAGATCGGGAAGTCTGAGCTCATCCCGGTGCATGCAGCCAGTGCAATTTTGAGGAGTTCGCCGGGCGTGAAGACTCCTGGCACCGATTCGGAGCCGATGAGAACCTCTGCGCCGCGCGAACTCTTGCCGGTGTAGAGGCGGGTTCCTGTGCGTTCCACCCAAAGCTCCGTGTGAGCTGGGGCGGTTGCAGTGTTGTCTGGAGTCTGTTCAGCCATGACGCAATCTTGCCACTCCGCCGAACCGAAGGGGCGAAGACCTAGGCGATTCGCCGTGCCCTCGGGGTCGGCTGACACCGCGGGCAACTGAACGACGATCGATTCATGAACTTCTCACGCTTGATCGGCGCGCCGCATCGCGGGCACGGAAGATTCTCCTGCCCGTACGCCGACAGCGACCGGTCGAAGTAGCCCGATTCCCCGTTGACGTTCACGTACAGCGCGTCGAAGGACGTACCGCCCTGATCGAGCGCCTCGCCCATCACCGAGTGCGCCGCGGTCAACAGTTCTCGAAGTTTGGGCCTGGTGAGCGATTCGGCGATTCGGTTGCCGTGAATCTTTGCACGCCACAATGATTCGTCGGCGTAGATGTTTCCGATTCCGGAGACCACTGTCTGGTCGAGAATCGCCCGCTTGATCTCGGTGTGCTTGCCCCGCAGGACTTTCACGACGGATTCGAGATCGAACGCAGCATCCATGGGATCGCGAGCGATGTGCGCCACCGACTCGGGCAGCATCGTTCCGTCGACCTCGACGAGGGGTGAAATCGACCAGCCACCGAAGGTCCGCTGGTCGACGAATCGAAGATCAGCCCCGGAATCGAGGGCCAACCGAATGCGTAGGTGCTTTTCCCAGTCGACTGTCGGGGGTTGGACCAACATCTGTCCGCTCATCCCGAGATGAACCACCAGTCCGACACCGGCAGGCTCGAGAACCAGCCACAGATACTTGCCGCGACGCTCTGCCGAAGCGATGGTCTGCCCGGTGAGTTGGCCGATCAAGTCCTCGGAACCGAGAATGTGGCGCCTGATCGCGCGGGGATGGAGGACCTCGACGGCCTCGATCGCCGCACCTACAGCATGAGACTGTAGGCCGCGGCGAACGACTTCGACTTCGGGAAGCTCAGGCAAGAGTGAACTCAGCCGGCGAGATCAGACGGGTTGTCAGCAGCGACTGCGCTAGCAGCGGCATTCTCCGACATCGTCTTCCATGCCGAACTTGCTGCCTTCTGCTCGGCTTCCTTCTTGGAACGACCGACACCGACGCCCAAGGGCTTGCCACTGATGAGAACTGTGGCCGTGAATTCCTTGTCGTGATCGGGTCCGGTAGCGGTGATCTCGTAGACGGGAACTCCGGCACCGTGTTCTGCGGTCAGTTCCTGCAGACTCGTTTTCCAATCCAGACCCGCGCCGAGAAGCGGTGCGCGAGTGAGTAGATCGTCGAACAGATCGAGAACAACACGTCGCGCAGTATCGATGCCGTGCTGCAGGTGAATGGCGCCGAGAATCGACTCCATACCGTCGGCGAGGATGGACGGCTTGTCACGGCCGCCCGTCATTTCCTCACCCTTACCCAGCAGCAGGTGCGCTCCGAGTCCACCTTCACCCAGAGTCCTGGCAACCTCGGCGAGTGCATGCATGTTGACCACGCTGGCACGAATCTTCGCCAGATCACCTTCGGATTTGTCCGGGTGGGACAGATAAAGATTTTCGGTCACCGTGACGCCGAGAACGGAATCCCCGAGAAATTCGAGGCGCTCGTTCGTGGGCAGACCGCCGTTCTCGTACGCGTACGAGCGGTGCGTGAGAGCCAGGGTCAGAAGACCGGGCTCTATATCTACGCCGACAGCGGCGAGGAGCTTGTCGTGATTGCCCTCGCCGCCGGCGGCTGAAACTGTATTTTCGCTCGTCATAGTCTTTCTCCGGGGAGAACTAGACAGCAGCGGTTACCTGGCGGCCCTTGTAAGTACCGCATGACGGGCATGCGATGTGGGGAAGGGTCTGCTCGCCACAGCCACGGTTGGGGCAGGTAACGAGGGTGGGCACAGTGGTCTTCCACTGGCTACGACGCGACCGCGTGTTGGATCGCGACATTTTGCGCTTGGGGACAGCCACTTCTACTTCTCCTCGGCTTCGGTGATCACAAGATTTTCGCTGGTGTTTGATTCCACGCCAAATTTGGCCGCGAGACCAGCCCAGCGAGGATCAAGTATGTCATGCCCATGCCCAGATTCCGCAATCGCCAGGCGAATGCCACATTCTGAGCACAATCCCAGGCAATCGTCACTGCACAGAGGCTGGAGCGGAAGCGCCAGACCGACTGCATCGACGATAACCGGTTCGAGGTCGATTTCGTCGTCTTCGACCGCGTAGACCTCTCCCTCTTCCGTCGTCTCCTCGGTGGTGCTGTCCGGGTAAGCGAACAACTCCGTGAGATAGATGTCCACGGTGTCGGTGAAAGGTTCAAGGCACCGCGAGCATTCACCCTTGGTGGGTGCGTGCACGTTTCCGGTGACGAGAACGCCTTCGGACACTGCTTCGAGACGAAGATCGAGATCTATGTCCGCGCCCGCTTCGATCGCGATCAGATCGAGACCGATACGGTTCGGGGACTGAATTGTTCTCTCGACGGTACGCATCGACCCTGGACGACGACCGAGCTTGACCGTGTCCAGCAAAAATCCCGCATCACTTGACTGATGCGACGAACTACGACGATGCGTTGACAAAGAGAACTCACCTAACTGTTGAAACTGGTATGGGCAACCACTCCACAATACGGCAGCTACAACGCAAATCCCAATTCCGTCCACGAAAAAGTGGGCCGCCCCATATCGGACGACCCACCCTCGACTGTCTCGTTCGCTCTAGCGACGACGCTCCGAACGACGATCGTCGTCCTGGTAGTCGGGGACTCCCGAACCTGTTCGAAGCTGTTGACGACCACGCCCGACCGATCGAACCGTTCCGGTGAGGAACTCTTCGAACTCGGCCAACTTGGTGTCCACGTACAGGTCACACTCCGAACGCATCCTGTCGGACTCGGCATGAGCGGCGTCGATCACTCGCGCGGATTCCGCGTGAGCTGACTGGACAACCTCGGTCTGCGACACCAGACGAGCCTGCTCCGCCGTTCCCTCCGCCACTGAATGTTCGTACGAGGCCTGGCCGGACTCGATCATCCGATCGGCCTCGGCACGCGCCCGTCCGGTGACGGCCTCGTACTCACGACGGCCGTCGGTGACGGTCCGTTCCGCTTCTGCTTCGGCGTCCTCGACCAACTGATCGGCGTGCGCGCGTGCTTCGGCAACCATGCGATCGGCCTGAGCCTTGGCATCGGACAGAATCCGGTCGGCGTCGTCGCGTGCGTTCTCGACAGTCGAGGTTGCCTCGGCATTGGCGCTGCTGACTGTCTTCTCGGCGTTTGCTCGCGCGTCACCGACCAATTTGTCGCGATGATCGAGGACGTCCTGAGCGTCGTCCAGCTCGCTCGGAATTGCGTCCCGGACGTCGTCGAGTAGCTCGAGTACGTCACCGCGAGGCACAACACACCCTGCGGTCATGGGAACACCGCGCGCCTCTTCGACAATTGCGACCAGTTCGTCCAGTGCCTCGAATACGCGGTACACAAGCAACCCCAATCTCTACCGGCCGAAATCGGCCCACATCGTCACCGGTCCACTCGGACCTGTGCCCGTTCCTGTCCAAGTTTGCCGGAAGAACGGCCAACGGGGTGTCGTCGTGGTCGGTGTGTCGGGGATCAGCTGTTTTCGGCTGCTCGTTCGGCGATACGCGCGAGTAGCCGAGAATGCACCTTGGCCGGGAGCATGTCGGAGACGTCGCCGCCGAAGGTCGCAACTTCCTTCACCAGAGAACTCGACAGGTAGCTGTAGGTCGGGTTCGTGGCAACGAAGAGCGTGTCGACGCCCGTGAGCTTCTGATTCATCTGAGCCATCTGCAGCTCGTAATCGAAGTCGTTCGCGCCGCGCAGACCCTTGACGATCGCGCTGAGGCCTTCTTGTTTCGCGTAGTCGACCAACAATCCGTGCCACGACGTGACGCGAACGTTGGGCAGGTGGCTCGTCGCGTCTTCGAGCATCTCGATCCGCTCGTCGATCGTGAACATGCCACGCTTGCTCTTGTTGATCAGCACGGTGACCACGACCTCGTCGAATTGCGCAGCAACTCTTCCGATTACGTCGAGGTGACCGTTGGTCACAGGGTCGAAGGATCCGGGGCAGACGGCGCCAGTCATGAGTCCAGACCGTAGCAGGTGGCCAGCTCGATGCGGGCTTCACCGTAGTTCTTGGCCTTGATCGGCTCGTAGCCCTGAGGCCACACGGTCTCCGGCGAGCGCGACGAACGTTCGAGTACGACGATCGTGCCCTCCCCCACCCATTTGTTGGCCTGCAGATCAGCGAGCATGGACACGACGGCCTCGTCGGTTACCGCATACGGCGGGTCCGCGATCACGATGTCGTATTCACGCGCGCTCGGACCCGAGACCACGGCCGCAACCGGAGCGGCGCGAACCGTCGCCCCCGGCAACGCGACAGTGCCGATGTTCGCCTTGATGACGGCAGCAGCCTTGGCATCGGATTCCACGAGAACAACGTGCTCGGCTCCCCGCGAGAGCGCCTCGAGGCCGAGAGCACCCGAACCCGCAAAGAGGTCGAGAACCGCGCACCCTTCGAGATCGATGCGCGCTTCGAGAGCACTGAACAGCGCCTCACGAACCCGATCCGACGTCGGACGGGTGCCGCTCGGCGGGACTCGCAGGCGTCGACCGCCCGCGAATCCCGAGATGATGCGTGTCACTCTGCGGCGCTCTCCCCCGTCGAGACGACTACCAGCAGGTCTCCGCCCTCGACCTGTTGGACGGCGCTGATCGCGATCCGAGAGACGACGCCGGCGCGCGGCGCGGTGATCGCCGCTTCCATCTTCATCGCTTCGATCGTGGCCACGGTGTCGCCGGCCTCGATCTTCTGGCCTTCCTTGACCGCGAGCGTCACGACGCCCGCGAACGGTGCAGCCACGTGGCCCGGGTTGTTCTTGTCGGCCTTCTCCGCCACCGGTACGTCACTGGCAATCGAGCGATCGCGGATCGAGACCGGGCGGAGCTGGCCGTTCAGGATGCACATGACAGTGCGGTAGCCGCGCTCGTCGGGCTCGGAGATCGCCTCGAGACCGATGATCAGTTCCACGCCGGGAGCCAACTCGACCCGGTGCTCGTCGCCGCGCCGCAAACCGTAGAAGAACTGGTTTGCCGAAAGCCGCGACGTGTCACCGAACTTCTCGCGGTGTTCGAGGAATTCCTTTGTCGGGCCGGGGAACAGCAGACGGTTCAGCGTCGCCTGACGGTCCTTCGACGAGCCCTCTAGCAGCACCTCGTCCTCAGCGGACAACGTCGCTTCCGGCTTGGCCTGGCCACGTCCTTCGAGTGCCTTGCTGCGGAACGGTTCCGGCCAACCACCGGGAGGCGTACCGAGTTCACCGCGCAGGAAGCCCACCACGGAGTCGGGAATGTCGAACTTCGCCGGATCTGCGGCGAACTCCTCCGAAGGCACGCCGGCACCGACAAGATGGAGCGCGAGGTCGCCGACGACCTTCGACGACGGCGTCACCTTCACGAGATGCCCGAGCATGCGGTCTGCGTCGGCGTACTTGGCTTCGACCTCTTCGAACCGGTCGCCGAGACCGAGAGCAACGGCCTGGGTCCGGAGGTTGGAGAGTTGACCGCCCGGAATCTCGTGTGTGTACACGCGACCCGTCGGCGCCGGCAGTCCGGATTCGAACGGCGCGTACACCTTTCGCAGCGCCTCCCAGTACGGCTCGAGGTCGCACACGTTCTGCAGGTTCAGTCCGGTGTCGAACTCGGAGTGCGCGGCAGCGGCGACGATGGCCGAGAGCGCAGGCTGGCTGGTGGTTCCGGCCAGTGCCGCGGAAGCACCGTCGACTGCGTCGGCGCCCGCCTGCCACGCTGCGAAGTACGTGGCCAGCTGTCCACCGGGAGTGTCGTGCGTGTGAACGTGAACCGGCAGATCGAAGTTGCTGCGTAGCGCCGTCACCAGCTTGGTAGCTGCCGGAGCGCGCAGCAGGCCTGCCATGTCCTTGATCGCGAGCACGTGAGCGCCGGCATCGACGATCTCTTCGGCCAACTTCAGGTAGTAGTCGAGCGTGTACAGAGTTTCGTTCGGATCCGACAGATCACCGGTGTAGCTCAGCGCCACCTCCGCGAGGGCCGTTCCGGTCTCACGCACCGCGTCGATGGCGGGCCGCATCTGGTCGACGTTGTTGAGCGCGTCGAAGATTCGGAAGATGTCGATACCGGTGTCGGCGGCTTCCTGAACGAATGCGCGCGTGACCTTTTCGGGATACGGCGTGTAGCCCACCGTGTTTCGGCCGCGAAGAAGCATCTGAAGGCAGATGTTCGGGATCGCCTCGCGGAGTGCGGCGAGCCGGTACCACGGATCCTCGTGCAGGAAGCGAAGTCCCACATCATAGGTCGCGCCGCCCCAGGCTTCGATCGAGAGCAGTTCCGGCGTCAACCGCGCAACGTGCCCGGCTACTCCGAGCAGTCCGCTGGTCCGAACTCGCGTGGCCAACAACGACTGGTGCGCGTCACGGAAGGTGGTGTCGGTGACGCCGACGGCCTTCTGCTCACGCAGTGCCTTCGCAAAACCTTCGGGTCCGAGTTCGAGCAGGCGCTGACGGCTACCGGCAGGAGGAGGCGTCGAAAGATCGATCTTGGGCAGCTTGTCCTGCGGGTACACCGCCGAGGGCCGCTCACCGTGAGGCTTGTTGACAGTCACATCCGCGAGGTAGGTCAGGATCTTCGTGCCGCGGTCTGCCGAAGAACGCAGAGTCAGCAGCTGAGGACGTTCCTCGATGAAGGAGGTCGTCACGCGTCCGGCACGGAAGTCCGGGTCGTCGAGAACCGCCTGCAGGAAAGGAATGTTGGTCGAGACGCCACGAATGCGGAACTCGGTGACCGCGCGGCGAGCCCTCGCGACAGCGGCTTCGAGGTCACGACCACGGCAGGTGAGCTTGACCAGCATCGAGTCGAAGTACGCGCCGACCTCGGCTCCCAGCGTGGCGCCGCCGTCCAGGCGGATACCGGCTCCGCCCGGGGTGCGGTACGCGGTGATGCGGCCCGTGTCCGGGCGGAATCCGTTGGCCGGATCCTCCGTGGTGATGCGGCACTGCAGCGCCGCGCCGCGAAGCTTGATCGTGTCCTGTGACAGACCAAGTTCTTCAAGCGTCGAACCGGACGCGATCTTGAGCTGCGACTGGACCAGATCCACGTCCGTCACTTCTTCGGTGACGGTGTGCTCCACCTGAATTCGCGGGTTCATCTCGATGAAGACGTGATTGCCGCGCTTGTCGAGGAGGAACTCGACGGTGCCTGCGCACGTGTACCCGATCTCCTTCGCGAACGCGACGGCGTCGGCACAGATCTTGGCGCGCAACTCTTCCGAGAGATTGGGCGCCGGAGCAAGCTCGATCACCTTCTGGTGGCGACGCTGCAGCGAGCAGTCACGCTCGAAGAGGTGGATGACGTTGCCCTGCTCGTCGGCGAGGATCTGCACTTCGATGTGCCGGGGGTCGATGACGGCCTGCTCGAGGAAGACCGTCGAATCGCCGAAGGCCGATTCCGCTTCGCGCGCTGCGGCTTCGATCGATTCCTTGAGCTGTGAGCGCTCCGCAACGCGGCGCATTCCGCGTCCACCGCCGCCTGCAACGGCCTTGACGAAGATCGGGAAGGTCATGTCCTCGGCGGCCGCGAGCAACTCGTCGATGTCCGCTGACGGCTCCGAGGACGCGAGCACGGGGAGACCGGCGGCCTTTGCCGCTGCGATGGCCCGAGCCTTGTTACCGGTCAACTCGAGGATCTCGGCGGACGGGCCGACGAACTTGATGCCTGCCTCGGCGCACGCCGCCGACAGATCCGGGTTCTCGGAAAGGAAGCCGTAACCGGGGTAGATGGCGTCGGCTCCGGCACTCTTGGCGGCGGCGACGATTTCCTCGACTGAGAGATACGCCCGAACGGGGTGACCCTTCTCCCCGATCTGGTAGCTCTCGTCTGCCTTGAGACGGTGGATCGAGTTCCGATCCTCGTACGGGAACACCGCGACGGTTCCGGCACCTAGTTCGTAGGCGGCGCGGAAGGCACGGATCGCAATTTCGCCGCGGTTCGCGACGAGCACTTTGGAGAACATTCGAGAAAACTACCCCGATTTCATCTTGCGTCTACATGCGGAGTCTCATATTTCGGACTGAATCGAGAAACCAACCCGGTGGTCCTCGTGCTATTCGATTTCAGCTTGTCGTCATACCCGTCACGACTTCTCGAGGTACTCGATCCGGTCGGAGTCCAGGGCAGCGGTCACCATGGAAGCGAGGGCGGGATGATCCTCGAGCGACGGATCGGAGTCGACGATTCCCTGAGCGAACTCCCTGGCGGACTCGAGGATGTCTCCGTGAGCCATGAGGGAAAGCAGCCGCAGATTCGAGGTTGTGCCAGACTGCGCCGCACCGAGGATGTCTCCTTCACGTCTGGTCGCGAGGTCGAGTTGCGCCAGTTCGAACCCGTCGTTGGTCGCTGCCACCGCCGAGAGTCGCTCGTACGCCGGCCCGCCGGGATTGCTGCCGGTGACGAGGATGCACAGTCCCTGGTGCTTGCCTCGACCGACTCGTCCACGCAGCTGATGGAGCTGACTGACGCCGAACCGCTCGGCGTCGACGATCACCATCACCGTCGCATTCGGAACGTCCACACCGACTTCGACGACAGTCGTACAGACGAGGACGTCGATGTCACCGACGTTGAACGCGCTCATCACGACGTCTTTTTCGTCGGAAGGCAGTCGACCGTGCAGCAACCCGACTCGCAGATCAGCCAGCGGGCCACTCGACAGCTCTTCGAAGACGTCGACTGCCGACTTGGTCTCGGGCTGTTTCTCCTCGGTGAACTGGTCCTCACCGGCACCCTGCTCACCGTCGCCGATGCGTGAGCACACGACATACGCCTGACGGCCAGCGGCAACGTCCTCACGGATTCGTTCCCATGCGCGATCCACCCACTGCGGCTTCTGCTTCGCGGGCACGACGCTGCTCTTGATCGGGGTTCGCCCACGCGGTAGTTCCCGCAGAGTCGAGACCTCGAGGTCGCCGAGCACCGTCATGGCGATGGTTCGCGGAATCGGCGTTGCCGTCATCACCAGCAGATGCGGACTCAGACCTTCACGGGCACGTGATCGCAACTGATCACGTTGCTCGACGCCGAAGCGGTGCTGCTCGTCGACGACAACCATGCCGAGGTTGAAGAACTCCACGTTGTCCTGGATGAGCGCATGGGTACCGATGACGATCCCGGCGTCGCCGGTCACGGCTTCGAGCAGCGCTGCGCGCTTCGCAGCGACCGGCAGCGAGCCGGTCAGAAGGGCGATACGGGTGGAATGTTCGGCCGAACCGAGTTCACCGCCTGCGGCCAGCGGGCCCATCATCTTGCGCAGTGATCGCGCGTGCTGATTTGCCAGGACCTCGGTCGGTGCGAGCAACGCGCACTGATAACCGGCGTCGACGACCTGCAACATCGCGCGCAGAGCCACGATGGTCTTGCCTGACCCGACCTCGCCCTGAAGAAGCCTGCTCATCGGGTGTGGGCGGGCGAGGTCGCTGGAGATCTCCTCCGCGACTGCTTGCTGTCCCTCCGTCAGAGTGAACGGGAGCATCTCCTCGAACTGGTCCGCGATCCCGCCGGCAACCGGAGCGCAGGCCGGCGCCACACGCTCGGAATTGTCGTGACGACGCATCGCGAGGACCAACTGCAGAGACAGCGCCTCGTCGAAACGCAGACGATCCTGAGATCGTTCGATGTCCTCCTTGGTATCCGGGAGGTGAACGGTGCGCAGTGCCTCGTCCAAACCGATGAATCCGTGCTCGGCCCGAGTCTCGGCGGGCAACGGCTCCTCGATCGGATCGAGTTGATCGAGCACTTGCCGCACGCACCGCATGATGGTCCAGCTCTCGACCTCGCGGGTCGCCGGGTACAGCGGGATCAATGCGCGGTCGAAGACGGACAGATCGAGTTCGGCGCCGGGATCCTGGTTTGCGCGAGCCAGACCGGCAAGGTCACCGGCCCCCTTGATGGATGCAAGCGGAACTACCGAATCCTCCTCGCCGACACGAGGTTCCGGGAGGATCAGGTAGCTCGGGTGGGTGAGAGACCACTTGCCGCGGAAGTACTTCACCGTCCCGGAGAACATCGCGCGCACGCCGGGCTTGATGACGTGCCGCACCTTCTGCGGGTTGAAGAACGTGACGTCGACGGTCTGCGAATCAGTCGCGAGCGATACTCGCAACATCTGCCCCGGACGGTTCTTCATCTTCACGACCGCCGCCGACGCCACCCGCGCGATGATGGTGATGTGCTCACCTTCGGGCGGCTCCTTCTCGGCAAGTTCCTTGCCTGCCGACGCGTACCGGTGTGGGTAGTGACGCAGCAGGTCCTCGACCGTCCGAATCTCGAATGCCTCGTCGAGCGCGTCCGCGGTCTTCTTTCCCAGCAGCCGATCGAGTGGGTCGGCGAGCGTCGCCATCAGTTCCTCCAGCACAGTGTCGCGGTAAGCACATGTGTTCGTATATCAGTAGTCACCGACAGACCCGGTTCGATCACTCCACACCCAACTGGAACAGGTCACCCGGCTGATCACCCTGATAGACGAGCACGTCGACGCCCGGATGGTGCGCGATGACGTGCGCCTCGAGCTGCCCGGCCAGGCCGTCCGGCGCGTCGGCGCCCATGAGTAGGGTCACGAGTTCGCCACCGGATCCGAGCGCGAGGTCGACCAGTCGCGCACTCGACTCCGCGACGTCGGGACCGATGAGCACCACCTCGTGCCCCATCAGACCGATCGCGTCACCCGGATCACACGTCCCGACGTACGTCAGCGAACGCTCGACCGCAATTCGCAATGATCCCCAGCGCGTCGCAGCCGCCGCCTCGGACATCGTGAAGCCGTCGTCGGCGACGTTGCGTTGAGCGTCGTGAACGGCAAGTGCGGCCAAGCCCTGAACCATCGACGATGTCGACAGCAGCAGAACCTGGTGAAGCGGATCGCGTGCAGCGGCACTGACTGCGACCAGTTCCTGAGCCGTCAAGGCTCCGTTCGGCAGCACCAGAACTTCACTTCGCTCCATCTGACGAATGCGGCCGAGCAGTTGCGCACGTGTCACCGGCGCGTCGTCGCACCGAAGAACCGTCGCACCCTCACTCTCGAACAACGCCGCCGCACTCTCACCGGCAACGACGGCCAGAACGCCGCGGGCACCGGCACCCGGGAATCGCCTCTCCGCCCGTGCCACCAACTGGTCGCGTTCGTCGACGAGAAAACTGCTGATGCGAATACCGTGGACCTTCCCGGCTTCGAGGCCGGCTTCGACGGCTGCACCGGCATCGCAGCAATGCACGTGCACCGACCAGCCACCGAAGCCGTCGCTGACGATGACCGTCGAATCTCCGAGGACGGACAGCCGCGTGCGCAGCGCCGTCATGCGATCGTCGTCCGAGTCGTCGACGAGGTACATGACCTCGAAATCCTGTTCCGAGTGATCACCACATTCGATCGGGCTCTTGTGAGCCCAATCGTGATCGAATGCGCTGACGTCGACAACTGCGCTCGACCTCGGGTCCGGCGTCCCCAGATCCTCGCGAACCTGCGACTTCCCGGTCACCACCTCGACAAAAGCGTCGAGGATCAGAACCAGACCGAATCCCCCGGCATCGACCACCCCGGCCGACGCCAGAACGTCCAGTTGCTCCGGGGTCTTGTTCAGCGCGATCGCAGCCGCATCGGCAGCGGCGGCAACCACGGAAGCAAGGTCCTCGCCGCTCGGCGTCTTGGTGTCGACGCACTCCTGCGCTGCCTCACCCGACGCGCGCAGAACCGTGACGATGGTGCCTTCCACCAGATCGGAGACAGCCCGAGAAGCCAGTCCCGTCGCCGTGGTCAGTGAGTTCGCAAAGCTCCGGCCGTCGATGTGCTCGCCTTGAACGCTCTCCGCGATACCCCGGATCACCTGGGAGAGGATCACTCCGGAATTACCGCGTGCACCGGACACCGCGCCCCGAGCCAGCGCGTTCGCGACGCGGCCGGCACTGCGGACGTCGTCCTCGATCGTCTCGGCGGAATCGAGCGCGGCCCGCATCGTGAACAACAGGTTGGTGCCGGTATCCGAATCAGGGATGGGAAAGACGTTGAGGCTGTTGATCTCACCGCGGCGCTTCTGGAGACTGTCGACCGCCCGGCGGGCCCAGCGCCGCAGCAGATGTCCGTCCGCGACGGATTCCGCTTCTTCGGCGACGCGTTGCACTTCCCCCACTGACGGTTCCCCTCCACGATGGACAGACAGACGATGGAAAGACTGACGATGAAAAAGAGATCGGTGATCGGTGCAGTCGAGGGTAGTCCGACGCTTCTGCGCAACCGCCATTACCGGGCGGTTTGGCCATTCGGGCCGGAAGCGGTTACTCTTACACGGTTGCCTCGAACGGGCTACACGAAATAATGCTGCACTTTGTTTGTTGCTGATTGACTGTTTTCACGTTCGACTGCACAGTGAGCGGTCAAGGATCGGTTCGAAGTCGAGTATATTCGGATTGTAATTCTGGCTGCCCTACCGTGTAGGGTAACCACTTCAATATTCATTTCTAACAAGGAGTTCGCGACTATGGCTGCCGTCTGCGACGTATGCGCCAAGGGGCCCGGCTTCGGTAAGTCGGTCTCGCACTCGCACCGGCGTACCAATCGTCGCTGGAACCCGAACATTCAGTCTGTTCGTACCGAGGTTGCCCCGGGTAACACCCGTAAGGTCAACGTGTGCACCTCCTGCCTGAAGGCAGGCAAGGTCGCTCGGGGCTGATTGCCCGAGCACAAACTATTGCAGGCTCTGCCCCCGTCACTTCGGTGACGGGGGCAGAGCTGTTTCTATGTGGCTGTATCTATGTGTCCCCGTGTTTCGTATGGCTGTCCGACACCCGTAATGTGCGTTGAGTGACTTCCATCGATGACCTGAGCAAAGTGACCCTCGACGAGGGCGTACTCCGCATCACCATTTCCACCGCCGCCAACGGCACCTCCCTCGACGACGAAGGACTGGTTCAGGGCGCGCAGGCGCTCGAGACAGTCGGAAACGACATCGGGAGCATCCTTCTGGTCGGCGAAGGCGCAAACTTCTGTGCCGGCGGCAACGTCCGTGCGTTCGCGGCTGCTCCTGACCGCGGCGAGTACGTCGCCGAGGTTGCCCGTGTCTTCCACGTGTTCGTTCGCGCGCTCGACGCCGCGACCGCTCCAGTGGTGGCCGGGGTCCACGGATGGGCTGCCGGCGCCGGAATGAGCCTGGTCTGCCTCGCCGACGTCGCAATCGGCGGCACCGGCACCAAGCTCCGCCCCGCGTACCCCTCCATCGGTTTCACCCCGGACGGCGGAATGTCGTGGACACTCCCCCGCATCGTCGGCGTGGCACGCGCTCGCGAGATTCTTCTCAACGATTCTGTGATCGGTGGCGACGAAGCCGTCCGGCTGGGGATCCTCACCCGACTCGTCGGCGACGACGAGGTCCAGGAAGAGGCAGCTCGCCTCGCCCGCGCTTTGGCCAACGGACCGAGTACGTCGTACTCGGGAATCAAAGCACTGCTGCGTTCGTCGCGGACGAACTCGCTCGCCGAGCAACTCGACGCCGAGGCTGCGTCCATCGCCCTCGCGGCGAACAGCCCGATCGGGCGCGAGGGTGTCGACGCATTCGTCGACAAGCGTCGCCCCGATTTCACTTCCGCAAAGCAGGCCTAGTCAGCTGGCATGCCGAATGTCGTGTCACGACGTTCGGCATGCCAGGTGAGTGCAGGCGCAGTTCGATCAGCCCAGATTCCAGTCGACCGGGTCGGCCCCGAGTCCGGTCAAGAGTTCGTTCGCACGACTGAACGGGCGCGAACCGAAGAAGCCGCGCGAAGCCGAAAGCGGTGACGGGTGCGCTGATTCGATGATCGGTGTGTCGCCCAGCATCGGCGCGAGAGTGGCTGCGTCACGACCCCACAAGATCGCCACCATCGGTGACGACCGCGCCACCAAAGCGCGGATAGCCTGCTCGGTCACCGGCTCCCAGCCCTTCTTGCGATGAGAAGCGGCTTGACCCGGCTGCACGGTGAGTACGCGATTGAGAAGCAGCACACCTTGTTTCGACCACGGCGTCAGATCGCCGTTCGGCGGTATCGGCAACCCGAGATCCTGGTGATACTCCTTGTAGATATTACCGAGACTTCGTGGAACCGGCCGCACGTCCGGGGCAACCGAAAAGCTCAACCCGACAGCATGACCGGGCGTCGGATAGGGATCTTGACCGACGATGAGCACCCGAACGTCGTCGAACGGATTCGTGAATGCACGCAAGACGTTCTCTCCCGCAGGCAGATACTCCCGTCCCGCAGCGATCTCTTCGCGCAAGAACTTACCCATCGCGGAGATCTGCTCCGAGACCGGTTCGAGTGCCCGCGCCCACCCTGGATCGACGATCTCTGCAAGCGGCGCCATCAGTCGAGCCTGCGCAACGCGTCGCGGTAGTACGCCGCATTGGCTGCGTACATCTTGACGTTTCCGTCGAGGTGACCGAGCGGAACTTCGTATCCCGCACGGACCTTGGCGGGCACACCGAGTGCCATGCTGCGCGGGGGAACCTGCATCTTGTTGGCCACCACCGCCCCCGCGGCGACGATCGACCCCGTCCCGATCACCGTTCCGTTGAGAACCACGGATCCCGATGCGATCAGGCAGTGGTCCTCGATGGTCGACCCCTCGATGTGCGCGTTGTGGCCCACCACGCAACCGGAACCGATGACAGTCGCATCGATGGCGGTGCAATGGATGACAGTTCCGTCCTGGATGTTGGATCCGATTCCCACCGAAATGGTTCCGTAGTCACCACGCAATACCGCCTGCGGCCAGATCGAGGTGCCCGCCGCGAGAGTCACGGCGCCGATCACCACTGCGTCCGGGTGAACGTATGCGTCCGGATGAATGTCCGGAACTCTGTCTCCAAGTGCATATACAGCCATGAAAGCAACCTATACCGCGGTGGTGCCGGTGGTCGAAAAGCTGTGCCAGCCCCCACCGCTCTCGCGAAGCGAACCGTCGACGCTCACGCCGGAACCGGCCGCAACCTCACCGATCACAGTCCAACCCGACGGAATCTCGACCTCAGGCCCGAAAGTTGCTGCAAATCCGTGATCTTCACCACCGGAGAGGATCCAGTCCAGCGGATCGACGTCGAGCGCCTCGGCCGCCGATGCGACATCGAGTGAGGTGGGAACCGCGGCCGAGACGATGTCGAACCGCACGTGCGAGGCCTCTGCGAGATGTCGAAGGTCCGCGATCAATCCGTCGGATACGTCCGTCATGGAATGTGCTGATTCTGCGGCGTCCCATGCCGATTGATACGGCGGATTCGGAACACGATGAGCGGCAAGCAAGTCTGGAAAGCTTTCGGCTTCGTCGAGCAATACGGCTTCGTCGAGCAGTAGTGCCAACCCTGCTGCCGAGCAACCGAACAACCCGGCGACCGCGATCTTGTCACCGATCTTTGCTCCCGAACGCAGAACTGCCGGACGGCCACCGAGATCGCCGAGCACGGTCACCGACACCACGACCACCGGCGACTGGACCAGGTCACCGCCGACCACACCGGCCCCCAGATCAGTTGCCGCGTCCCAGATTCCCGCGGAGATTGCGTCGATCACGTCGACCGGAGTCGAAGGCGGGCATCCCAGAGACACGGTGAATGCCGTCGGCCGCGCTCCCATCGAGACGACGTCCGCAGCGTTCTGTGCCACTGCCTTTCGGCCGATGTCGCGTGGCGAAGACCAATCCATTCGGAAATGCCGACCTTCGACCAGCATGTCGGACGAGACAACCACACGGCCGTCTCCGGACGTCACGATCGCGGCATCGTCGCCCGGCCCCAATTCGGTGGTGACCGGTTGGATTCGGCCGACCAGAGATCGCGCGATCACGTCGAACTCCCCCACCTGTTCAACAGTGTGCTCTGACCCGAACTCCGATGATGCAGCGAACTCCGATGATGCGATGAGTGTCTCCAATGCCGACGCAATTCGCTCGTAAGCGGCCTGCGGTACCTTCTAGCTGTGGTCGTGAATGCTTCTGCAAGCTCACGCGTGTGTCGGCAATCCTACCGATTCACCGACGTGCCCTGCGAAGTGACGAGACCGCTGATCGACTGGACCAGGACCCGAGCGAAGAACTGAGCATGGCAGAAAACACCTCCACCGCAGACAACGCCGACATCGACCCCGATAGCGACGACGATCCGTCCGAGCGCCGCAGTCCGGCGCTGATCGCCACCGCCATCGCGCTCCCGGTAGCCCTGATCGTCGGAGTGGTGATCGCGGCCGTCGTCGCGGGAAACAACCCTGAACTCTCGCCGGTAGCGCTGGGACCCGTACCGGCACCGGCAGCGGAGTCGGAGGCCTGCGTTTCCCTCCTCGGTGCGCTCCCCGACAAGATCGACGACTTCACGAAAGCCGAGTTGGTTGACCCCGCTCCGGCTGGAGCGGCAGCTTGGCAGCGCAGCGAAGGTGAGCCGATCGTGTTGCGCTGCGGGCTCGACCGTCCGACCGAGTTCGACCAGGCTGCAGCACTACAGGTTGTGAACGGTGTCCAATGGTTCCAGGTCTCGGGAACCGACGTCGGTCTGGCTGCGAGCACTTGGTTTGCCGTAGACCGCGGTGAGTACATCGGTATCACGATCCCCGACGGGACCGGCCCGACGCCGATTCAGGAGATCTCCGACACCATCACGGCGACTCTCGAACAGAAGCCCCTCGACCCGGCGCCGGTCGCGGTTCCCTGATCAGCGAAGTCCGGTACCGCGAGCGATGGCGGTGTCGACCAGTGTCGAAATCAAAGTGCGGTAATCGATTCCGGTGGCGTTCCACATCTTCGGATACATCGAGATGGAAGTGAACCCGGGCATCGTGTTGATCTCGTTGATCACCGGGCCGTCAGCCGTGACGAAGAAATCGACCCGCGAGAGTCCCTGGCAATCGAGTGCCTTGAACGCGCGGACTGCAAGCTCCCTGATCTGGTCGCTCACCGACTCGTCGAGTTTCGCGGGGATGTCGAATTCGCAGACGTCGTCGAGGTACTTGGTGTCGAAGTCGTAGAACGCGTCCGAATCGGTGTCGGAATCCGGCATCCGGATCTCAGCGACCACACTCGCCTTGACGTCACCGTTCGGGAATTCGAGGACGCCGCATTCCACCTCACGGCCGATGATCGCGCCTTCGACGATCACCTTGGGATCGTGCAGGCGCGCATGAGCGATCGCCCCGTCCAGACCGTCCCAATTGCTCACCCGGGTGATGCCGATGGACGAACCACCACGAGCGGGCTTCACGAACACGGGAAGGCCCAACTCCGCCTTCTGCTCTTCGGTCAGCGTTGCGATTCCCGGTCGAAGCACGACCTGCACTCCGACGGGAAGTCCTTCAGCGGCAAGAAGCTTCTTCGTGAACTCTTTGTCCATGCCGGCGGCGCTGGCCAGGACTCCGGGTCCGACATACGGAACCCCGGCAAGTTCGAGCAATCCCTGAATGGTGCCGTCTTCGCCGTAAGCCCCATGCAGAACGGGGAAAACGACGTCGACCGACGCGAGCACAGCACCGGCGTCGGAGCCGTCGAAGGAGATGACCTCGCCCTCGCGGGTGGGGTCCGCGCTGAGGACCACCGACGTTCCGTCTTTGTCGACCGACGGCAACGCGCGCCCGCTGATCGCGAGGGAGCTGGGGTCGCTCGACCCGAGGACCCAGGAACCGTCGACTGTGATGCCGATCGGTACGACGTCGTACCGATCCGGGTCGAGGTTGCTCAGGACGCTTCCGGCGGAAACACAGGACACTGAATGCTCATTGCTCCGGCCACCGAAGATCACGGCCACGCGGGTACGGCTGCTGTTCACGCGTCAAACCGTACCGCCGAATCGACTTCGGCACGCGATCGGGCCGGGCCGGAAATCATCGACGTGGTCCGCTCACGCGTCGAGCGCGCGCTCGATGTCGGCCAGGAGATCGGCGGTGTCCTCGATGCCACAAGCGATTCGGACAAAACCCGCACTGACCGGATCGCCCCAGCGCGCACGACGATCCGCCGTCGTGTGGATCCCACCGAAGCTGGTGGCGGCCGTGACGAGATTGCTCGCTTCGACGAACGAGTGGAATGCTTGAGCCGAATCCAACTCGACGCTCACCAATCCGCCGAATCGTTTCATCTGACCGGATGCCGTTGTGTAGGACGGGTCACCGCGAAGGCCGGGATAACGAACGGACCGGACCGCTCTGTGTCCAGCCAACATCTCTGCCAGGGCCAGCGCGTTGTCGCACTGACGCCCGAATCGCAGGCCTGCCGTGCCGAGACTCCGGTGCGCAAGCCACGTCTCGAAGGGGCCGAGCACTGTTCCCGAAAGAAGTCGCTCACGCTCGATCAGCTGACTCACCGCCGCATCGCAAGTAGCGACGTAACCCATCAGGAGGTCACTGTGCCCGCTGAGTGCCTTGGTACCGCTGGCCACCACGACGTCGGCACCCAATTCGAGCGGGCGCTGCCCCAGCGGTGTTGCAGTCGTGTTGTCGACGATCAGCAGCGCGCCCGATCGGTGACACACGTCGGCGAGCACGCGAAGGTCGACCACGTCCAGCACCGGGTTGGACGGCGTCTCGGCGACGACGACCACGCGACCCGGTGACGCGTCGAGCAGATCCGCGAAGCTCGCGTCGCCCATCTGCAGGGTCGAGACTTCGCGAACGGTGATTCCCAACGGAGCCAACCGTTCGTTCGCGTACAACCGCACCTGGTAGTACCCGTCCGAGGGCACGACGACGGTATCCCCGGCGACGAGCACGCTGCGCAAGGTCGCTGTGATCGCAGACATCCCCGACCCCATGACGAGTGCGTGGTCCGCCCCTTCGAGCGCCGCGAGCGCCGATTCGAGTCCGCGCCAACCCGGGTTCGACGCTCGAGCATAGGTATCGGACTCGGAGCCTTCGTCCACCGAAAGCTGGTACGGCGCAGCAAATATCGGGCCCATCTGCATGGGCTGACCCGCAGCGTGTTCGCGCGCAACGGCGCTCACGCTGCGCGTCGAATCCCCGTAACCCTCGAAGTCACTCACACCGATTTCACTCATTCCGGCTTCGTCCGGCGTCCGAGCAACTGACCGATCGCATCGCTGACGGCCATGCCTTCGTGGCACACCCGATGGACCGCGTCGGTCAACGGCATCTCCACGTCGTAGCCGGCAGCGAGTGCGCGTACCGACGTGCACGACTTCACACCCTCGGCGACCTGACCGTTGGTTGCCTTCTGTGCCGATTCCATCGACCCGCCCCGTCCGAGTCGCTCTCCGAACGTCCGGTTTCGCGACAACTCGGACGTGCAGGTCGCGACCAGGTCACCGACGCCCGCCAAGCCTGCAAGCGTCGACGCCTTGGCGCCGAGCGCGACACCGAGCCGAATCGTCTCGGCGAGACCACGGGTGATGATGCTGGCAACCGTGTTGTCGCCGAATCCACTACCGGCGGCCATGCCGCAGGCCAGCGCGATCACGTTCTTGCACGCGCCACCGATCTCGCAACCGATGACGTCGGAGTTGGTGTACGGCCTGAAATAGCCGGTAGCGCAAGCATCCTGGAGAGCGAGGGCACGCGAGGAATCCGAGCAGGCGATCACCGTGGCCGCTGGCTGCCCGCTGGCGATCTCGTGTGCAAGATTCGGGCCCGAGAGCACCGCGACGCGCCCCGGTTCCACGCCGGTCACCGACACGATGACCTGGCTCATGCGCATGAGCGTCCCGGTCTCGATTCCCTTGGCCAGACTCAGCAGAGTCGCATCGGGTCCGATCGAGCCTTTCCACTGCTCCAGGTTTCCCCGTAGCGACTGCGAGGGAACCGCCAGCACGATGAAGTCAGCGCCTGCCATCGCCTCCTCGTGGTGGTGGGTCGCGCGAATCGACGAAGGCAAAGCAATGCCCGGCAGATAGTCGCTGTTCTCGTGTGCGGTGTCGATGCGCTTCGCGACCTCTTCACGCCTGGCCCACATCGTCACGTCGGTTCCGGCCTCGGCCATCACCTTGGCCAACGCTGTTCCCCACGAACCTGCGCCCAATACAGCTGCCTTACTCACACGCTCACCCCGTCTACCCGGCGAAGCGGGTCGCCGCCAGAAAAATCGTCTGCACAGAGTATCGCCTGTGGTGCACTGCGGTGGGCAGCCGCGGACACCGAGCGTGATGACTGGCAAGATCGAGGGATGGACAGCGCGGAACCCCCGTACCCACACGTCGTGGAGACACCGCATGCGCGCACGGAGATCGAACGCCCCATGCATGCGATAGTGGCCGTCAAGTCCTTGAGATCGGCCAAGTCCCGGCTCGCGGGCGAACTCGACGCGGACGCGCGTGCAGACCTCGTGTTGGCCATGCTTCACGACACCCTCGCGACCGTTGCCGCCGTCTCTGCCATCGACACCGTCACGGTGGTCACCCCAGACCCGACCGTTGCCGCTCTTGCGTATTCCGTCGGCGTGACGGTCTACGCCGATCCAGCTCCCGACATCTCGCTGACCAACGGCGCCTCACCGCGCGCGGAGGAAACCCTCAACGCAGCGTTGAGTGCAGCGGCCGCCGATATCCGAGCCAAACGCGGAGTGGTCGACCTCGTTGTGCTGCAAGCCGACTTGCCCGCGATGCGACCGAGCGAACTGACGGAGGCCGTGGCCGCCGCCCGAAGCGGTGGACGTTCAGTCGTCGTCGATCACCACGGCACCGGCACTTCCGCATTGTTTGCGTGTGGCGAGAGTGCGCTCGACCCCCGATTCGGTCCGGAATCCGCACGGGGACATGCTAATTCAGGTGCTCGTCCACTCAACGGCCAATGGCCGGGACTGCGCACCGACGTCGACACCCACGCCGACCTCGACACCGTGCGCGCACTGGGAGTAGGCCCCGCGACATTGGCTTCGTTGACCAGACTCAAGGCCACGCCGTCGAACAGTCGATGAATTTTCTTTCATCGATTGTCGGACCGCGCGATTGTGGGGGATGATCGACGAGTGAGCAATGGCGAAGCACTCGAAAACCGTATTTCCGAAGACCAGTCGGACGGAGACCACAGCTCCGGCCGGCACGAGAACGGCGCGGCCACCTCGCCGCGATCTCAGGCCGTCGCGGTCGCCACCAACATCCCGGGCGCTCCCCCTGCAGCTACCAAGGCAGAGCTACCCGAATTGCTCGTCGGACTTCCCGAGGATCGTTACCTAAACCGCGAACTCAGCTGGCTCGATTTCAATGCTCGTGTTCTCGCATTGGCTGCCGACGAGTCACTGCCGTTGCTCGAACGCGCAAAGTTCCTCGCCATCTTCGCTTCCAATCTCGACGAATTTTTCATGGTCCGGGTCGCCGGACTCAAGCGCCGCGACGAGACGGGACTGTCGGTCAGGTCCGCCGACGGCCTCTCCCCACGCGAACAATTGGCGCTCATTGCGCGTCGCACCCAGGAACTCGCCGACAAGCACGCACACGTGTTTCTCGACTCGGTCCGCCCTGCCCTGGCGGCAGAAGGCATTTCAATTGTTCGATGGGCCGACCTCAGCGCCGACGATCACGGCCGGCTATCGGCGCATTTCCACGAGCAGGTCTTCCCGGTACTGACGCCGTTGGCAGTCGATCACGCCCACCCGTTCCCCTACATCAGCGGACTGAGCCTCAACCTCGCCGTGACAGTGAAGGACTCCGTCACCCGCGGCGAACACTTCGCTCGCGTCAAGGTTCCCGACAACGTCGGCCGGTTCGTGCGAGTCAAGAGCACGACGTCTTCGTCCACCATCGATTCGTTCCTCCCGATGGAAGAACTGATTTCGGCTCATCTGGACGTGCTGTTCCCCGGAATGGAAATCGTCGAACATCACGCCTTCCGAATCACACGCAACGCTGATTTCGAGGTCGAAGAGGATCGGGACGAGGATCTGCTGCAGGCACTCGAACGTGAATTGGCGCGTCGTCGTTTCGGTTCGCCCGTTCGCCTCGAAGTTGCCGACGACATGACCGAGCACATGCTCGAACTGCTTCTGCGTGAACTCGACGTCGATCCGGCCGACGTGATCGAGGTTTCCGGGCTCCTCGACTTGTCCTGCCTCTGGCAGGTTTACGCCGTCGACCGCCCAGCACTCAAGGACGCGCCGTTCGTCCCGGCGACGCATCCGGCGTTCGGCGAGCGTGAGACACCGAAGAGTGTGTTCTCGACCCTGCGCGAGGGCGACGTGCTCGTCCACCACCCTTACGACTCGTTTTCCACCAGCGTTCAACGCTTCATCGAACAGGCCGCGGCCGACCCGCAGGTGCTCGCGATCAAGCAGACCCTGTACCGAACTTCGGGCGACTCCCCCATCGTCAACGCACTGATCGACGCCGCCGAGGCCGGCAAGCAAGTTGTTGCCCTCGTGGAGATCAAGGCGCGCTTCGACGAGCAAGCCAACATCAAGTGGGCACGCAAACTCGAGCAGGCCGGCGTTCACGTCGTCTACGGTCTCGTCGGTCTCAAGACTCACTGCAAGACCTGCCTCGTCGTCAGGCGCGAAGGTTCGACAATTCGTCGCTACTGCCACATCGGCACCGGCAACTACAACCCGAAGACCGCGCGCATGTACGAGGACGTCGGATTGCTCACCGCAGCACCGGAGATCGGTGCTGACCTCACCGACCTCTTCAACTCGCTGACCGGATACTCCCGAAAGACGAGCTACCGCAACCTTCTCGTTGCGCCGTACGGGGTTCGCCGCGGGATCATCGAGCGGATCGACAACGAGATCGCTCACAAGCTCGCAGGCCGCGATGCCGGTATCCGCTTGAAAGCCAACGCATTGGTCGACGAGCAGGTCATCGACGCGTTGTACCGCGCGTCCAAGGCCGGTATCCCCGTCGAGATCGTGGTCCGCGGAATCTGCGCGCTCAAGCCGGGTGTTCCGGGCCTCAGCGAAAACATCGAAGTACGTTCCATTCTCGGGCGGTTCCTCGAACACTCGCGAATGTTCCATTTCCGCTCGGCCGACGAATTCTGGATCGGCAGCGCAGACATGATGCACCGCAACCTCGATCGCCGCGTCGAGGTCATGGTGCAGGTCAAGGATCCGAAACTGTCGAAGCAACTCGGTGACATCTTCGATTCCGCTCTCGATCCGCGAACTCGCTGCTGGGTACTGCATCCGGACGGCAGTTGGGTCGCTGCTCCCGAACGCGGTGAGGACGTACGTGAGCATCAACAGTCGTTGATGCGCAGCCGCACCGCCAGCGGGTCTTGACGGGCTCGGATCACACCATGAGCGACAAGCCGGTCAAAGCCAACATCTTTGCCGCAGGCGCGGTTCTGTGGCGGAAGGCTCCCCAGGATCCTTCCGCCATCGAGATCGCCGTCGTACATCGACCGAAGTACGACGACTGGTCATTCCCCAAAGGAAAGCTCGATCCAGGCGAGACCTTCTTGACCGCAGCAGTTCGCGAGGTCCGCGAAGAGACCTCGATCACCGGACGTTTCGGAAGGCACCTCGGTGGCGTGACGTACCCGATCCCGGGACATCGCAAACTCAAACGAGTCGAATACTGGTCGGCCGAAGCAGTCGACGGAGATTTCGGGCCGAATAACGAAGTAGATGTTCTCTATTGGCTTCCGGTCGCCGAGGTCGCCGATCATCTTTCCTACCCGATGGATCGAATGATTCTTCGCCGCTTCGTTTCCATTCGGCCTGATACGAAAACGGTATTACTCGTCCGCCACGCAAAGGCTGGAAGCCGTAAGCGGTACAAGGGCGACGACAATTTGCGTCCACTCGACGCCAAGGGCAAAGAGCAATCCGCCGCCTTGGTCGAACAGCTGAAAATCTTCGGAGCCGATTCGGTTTTCGCGGCTGACCGTACGCGCTGCATCGACACCGTAATGCCGTTGGCGGAGGCATTGGGTGTCGAGATTTCGACGGAACCTCTTCTGACCGAAGAAGGTTACGAGGCCGATCCCGACGCCGCTCGGGCACGTGCGCTGCAGATCGCCGCACTGGAGGGCACTCCCGTGATCTGCAGCCAAGGAGGCGTCATCCCCGATTTGATGCGCTGGTGGGCTGATACGGCCGGTGTAACACTGCCCTCTGCACGCAACCGTAAGGCGAGCACTTGGGTGCTCTCGTTCCTCGACGGCCGCCTCGTCGCCGCCGATCACCTCGACAGCCCGCTCCCCAAAGTCGCCAACTCCTGAGGGATTTGGACCAACCGGCCCCAGTTCGATTCGGTAGTTTTGCAAAGCACTGAAACACAGGAGAATTCACACTTCTCCCAGACAGCAAAAAGAGGTGCAGCCGCGGATCAGATCCGCGGCTGCACCTCTTTGTCTTACGGCATCGGGTTTTTCACCCGAACGCGACTACTTTCCGCGCTTGGCCGGAGCCTTCTTGGCCGGAGCCTTCTTGGCTGCGGTCTTGGCCGGAGCCTTCTTGGCCGGAGCCTTCTTGGCCGGAGCCTTGGCTGCGGTCTTGGCCGGAGCCTTCTTGGCGGGAGCCTTGGTGGCAACCGTCTTCTTGGCTGCGGTCTTGGCCGGAGCCTTCTTGGCGGGAGCCTTGGTGGCAACCGTCTTCTTGGCTGCGGTCTTGGCCGGAGCCTTCTTGGCGGGAGCCTTCGCGGCAACCGTCTTCTTGGCTGCGGTCTTGGCCGGAGCCTTCTTTGCCGGAGCCTTCTTGGCTGCGGTCTTCTTGGCAGCAGCCTTCTTGGCTGCAGCCTTGGTGGCCGGTGCTGCTACGCCACGCTTGACTGCCGGGCCGGTGGCCGGAAGCTTCTGTCCACCAGCGATAACAGCCTTGAACTGCGCACCCGGACGGAAAGCCGGAACCGACGTCGGCTTGACCTTGACGGTCTCGCCCGTACGCGGGTTGCGTGCAACACGTGCTGCACGACGACGCTGCTCGAAGACTCCGAAGCCGGTGATGGTCACGCTCTCGCCACGGTGGACGGCGCGGACGATGGTGTCCACGACGTGCTCCACTGCGTCGGTCGCTGTGCGCCTGTCCGAACCCAGCTTTTCAGTCAGAACATCGATGAGCTCTGCCTTGTTCATTGAAATTCCTCCGCTAATTGTGGTCCACCGTCGGACCGACTGAGAACCACGGTAAACCTGATAACGGCAAGAGTCTATGTGCCACGCCAATTCTCATTCAACGTGACTGCGAAATGGTGACCTATTTCTCTTCCCGCGCGGAGTTGCGGATTTCGGTTCAGCCCTGCGAAATTCGGGCTGGAAGGGTAGTCGGTTTCCATGAAGGCCTTGACTTTTCGAACTCGGAAATCGCTTCTACCTGCCGCAATGTCAGTCCGATGTCGTCGAGACCCTCCAGCAGACGCCACCGTGTGTAGTCGTCAATATTGAACGGCACCACCGTAGTTCCGGCGCTCACGGTCCGATTCTCGAGATCTACTGTCAATTCCAGTCCGGGCTGCTCTTCGAGCAACTTCCAGAGCAATTCGACGTCACTCTGCTCGACCTGTGCCGCTACGAGACCGGCTTTTCCGGCGTTCCCGCGGAAGATGTCGGCGAACCGGGAAGCGATGACGACCCGAAATCCGAAGTCGGAGAGAGCCCACACGGCATGCTCACGCGAAGAGCCCGTGCCGAAATCGGGACCGGCTACGAGGACACTTCCCTTGTCGTACGGAGCCAGATTGAGAATGAAGTTGGGGTCGGTGCGCCAGCCTGCAAACAGCCCGTCCTCGAATCCCGTGCGCGTCACCCGTTTCAGGTACACGGCAGGGATGATCTGATCGGTATCGACATTCGAGCGTCGCAGCGGGACGCCGATACCCTTGTGCGTGGTAAAGGATTCCATCGAAATTCTCCTCGAGATGGTAAGTGGGTCAGACCAGATCGGCCGGTGCCGAGAGCGTTCCGCGGACCGCCGTGGCAGCCGCGACGAGCGGGGAAACCAGATGGGTCCGACCGCCTTTACCCTGTCGGCCTTCGAAATTCCGGTTGGACGTCGATGCCGAACGCTCGCCGGGAGCAAGCTGGTCAGGGTTCATTCCCAAACACATCGAGCAACCGGCCTGGCGCCATTCGGCCCCTGCCGCCGTGAAGATTTCACCGAGACCTTCACTTTCGGCTTGAGCACGCACCCGCATCGAGCCGGGAACGATGAGCATCCGAACGCCCTCTGCCACATGGCGACCCTCGAGCACCTCGGCCACCGCGCGCAGATCTTCGATGCGTCCGTTGGTGCACGAACCGACGAAGACGGTGTCGACAGCAACATCCCGAAGCGCCATGCCGGCGTCGAGACCCATGTAGGTGAGCGCCTTCTCGGCAGCCTGACGCTCGCTCTCGTCGACGATCAGTTCCGGATCGGGCACACGGTCACCGAGCGGTGCACCCTGTCCCGGATTGGTTCCCCACGTGACAAAAGGCGTCAATGCGCTTGCGTCGATGTGGACCTCGTTGTCGAATTCGGCGCCCTCGTCGGTCTTGAGCAACTCCCACGCGGCGACGGCTTCGTCCCACTCTGCGCCCGACGGTGCATGCGGACGGCCCTTGATGAACTCGTAAGTGGTCTCGTCCGGTGCGATCATGCCCGCACGGGCTCCGGCCTCGATCGACATGTTGCAGATGGTCATACGAGCTTCCATCGACAGTTTGCGAATGGCCTCGCCGCGGTACTCCAGGACGTAGCCCTGGCCGCCGCCGGTGCCGATCTTGGCGATGACTGCCAGGATCAAGTCCTTGCTCGTGACGCCAGGAGGCAGCTCGCCGTCGACCGTGATCGCCATGGTCTTGAAGGGGCGCAACGACAATGTCTGCGTCGCCATCACGTGCTCGACCTCGCTGGTGCCGATTCCCATTGCGAGCGCACCGAATGCGCCGTGCGTCGACGTATGACTGTCGCCGCACACCACGGTGGTTCCCGGCTGAGTCAGGCCGAGCTGCGGTCCGACCACATGCACGATGCCCTGATCGAGATCTCCCATGCGGTGCAAGCGAACTCCGAACTCCTCGCAATTTCGGCGCAAGGTGTCGACCTGAGTCTTGGACACGGGATCGGCGATCGGCTTGTCGATGTCGATCGTCGGAACGTTGTGGTCCTCGGTGGCGATCGTCAGGTCGGGACGGCGCAACGGGCGTCCTGCCAAGCGAAGTCCGTCGAAGGCCTGCGGGCTCGTCACTTCGTGAACGAGGTGGAGATCGATGTAGATGAGGTCGGGATCCTGCCCCTCCCCTTTCACGACAACGTGGTCGTCCCACACCTTCTCGGCGAGAGTGCGTGCTTTCTGTGCCATGTCTTCCACCTCTGTACGTAGCCTCGCGTCGGCGGACTACGGGCTGGCCCGCCGCGCGTGAAGTAGGTCCCCAGCCCTCGCAGCAGATGCAGGCTGCCCCTAGGAAATGCACTAGCCCTTCTGTAAATGCGCTAGTCCACCAGGAAATGCGCTATCATCCCACTATGCGAGAAACTGGTATCGACCTATGAGACAGCATAGCGGCATCGGCGTCCTGGACAAAGCAATGGGCGTTCTTCATGCAGTAGCTGAGGAACCGTGCAGCCTCACCGAACTCTGTGCACGAACCGGTTTGCCGCGCGCGACCGCCCATAGACTCGCCGTCGGTCTCGAAGTCCATCGACTCCTCACACGCGACTCGGATGGTCAGTGGTGCCCAGGGCCCGGACTCGCCGAACTCGCTGCCACCGCTAATGATCCACTCATTGCTGCGGCCGGACTCATCCTCCCCCGCCTTCGCGAAATCACCGGCGAAAGCGTCCAGCTGTACCGCCGGGAAGGCACCCAACGCATCTGCGTTGCGTCGATGGAACCGCCCACGGGCCTTCGCGACACAGTTCTCGTCGGGGCCAGGCTGCCGATGAATGCCGGTTCCGGCGCCAAGGTCCTTCTCGCATGGGCAGATCCACAAACCCAACGGACCGTTCTCGCCGATGCGTCGTTCGGCGAACGAGTGCTCCTCGAGGTTCGCCGGCGCGGCTGGGCACAGAGTGCAGCCGAACGTGAGCCGGGTGTCGCCAGCGTCGCGGCTCCTGTCCGAGACTCGGCAGGCGCTGTCATTGCCGCGATTTCGGTCTCCGGCCCCATCGATCGGATGGGTAGACGACCGGGAGCCCGCTGGGCGGCGGACCTTCTCGCAGCTGCCGAAGCGCTCCACAAGCGTCTGTAATTCGTGACACAGTAAGGCCTTCAGATCCTCGAGCACGTAGGAGTACGACGCGACCATGGCAGGAAAACAGCGTAGTCAGATCACGATGACCGAGACCGAAATTTCGAGCTTCGTCGAAAAGAGCCGTACGGCAACGATGGCGACGTTGAGCGCCGACGGAATGCCTCACCTGATCGCGATGTGGTTCGCGATAGTCGACGGCGAAATCTGGTTCGAAACCAAAGCCAAGTCGCAGAAGGCGGTCAATCTTCGCCGGGACACTCGAATGTCCGTCCTGATCGAAGACGGTCTGACGTACGACACGCTGCGAGGAGTCTCGATGGAGGGCACCGGAGTGATCGTCGAGGATCCGGAAGCTCTCTTTGCCGTGGGAATCAGTGTCTGGGAGCGATACACGGGCCCGTACACGGAGGATCTCCGCCCGGCCGTCGACGCGATGCTCCACAAGCGCGTCGCGGTACGGTTCGTTCCCGATCGAACTCGTTCGTGGGATCACCGCAAGCTCGGGATGCCTGCGATGCCTCTTTCCGGTTCTACTGCACCATCGCCGTAGACCCCGAGATTCGTGAAGCGAAATTCACGAGCTTTCGAATTCGGGCCGGCGTAGTTTCACCAACAGGCCCAACAACAAGGAGTGAGCATATGAGCGATCTCGACAGCAACACCCCGTCGGAACCCGAATCCCAATCGGAGGAAACCAAACGAAAGTTCCGTGAAGCCCTCGAACGGAAGAATCATCAGAACGCCAAATCGACCGACCATCGCGACGGACAGTCCAAGGTCCACAACACGCATGGCCCGGCCGATCACAAGCGAGAGTTCCGCCGCAAGAGCGGATAGCCGATCGCGGACAACAGAGTGAGATGACGATCACCCTCAGTCGAATTCGACTGGGGGTGATCGTTTTTCGCATCGCCGGAGACATTTCCGGTACATACGAAAAGACCCTCCGATCAATGATCGGAGGGTCTTTCTTTTGTAGCCCCGACGGGATTCGAACCCGCGCTACCGCCTTGAGAGGGCGGCGTCCTAGGCCGCTAGACGACGGGGCCAGGACACGCTTTTAAACGTGGTATTCAGTCTTGCTCTTGGATGCTCAGCAAGCTTAGCTTGTCTGAGTCCGGCCACAAAATCGACCGGATTTCCGCTGGGGTACCAGGACTCGAACCTAGAATGGCGGTACCAGAAACCGCTGTGTTGCCAATTACACCATACCCCAAGGTCTTGCTCACCAGCCTTGCCCGATCCGCTTCGCTGTTGTGCTCGGCGGCTCGTCTCCGGCCGAAAAGAAGATTACCAGTACCCCTGCCCCAAATACCAAATCGTATGGTCACGGGAGGTTTTTGCTTCATTTTCGGCCGGAAGACCGTCCGATCTAGGCGGTTACCGCTGCCCTACCGGCGCGCAACCGAGCAATCGAGACCTCACGACCGAGCAATTCCATCGACTCGTACAGCGGAGGGCTGATGTGAGAGCCGGTGATCGCGACCCGAACCGGAGCGAAGGCCTTACGCGGTTTGAGCTCCAGATCCTCGATGAGGGCCTTCTTGAGTGCTTCCTCGATACTGGCCGCAGTCCACTCCGAGGTGGCCTCGAGTGCCGCAAGAGACGCGTCCAGAACCGGACCAGCGTCTTCCTTCAGGTTCTTTGCCGCCGCGGCCGGATCGAGAGCAAACGACGCCTCGTCGACGAACAGGAACTTCAGCAGATCCCACGCGTCGGACAGGACGACGATGCGCGTCTGCACGAGGTCCGCCGCAACAGTGAACGTGGCTTCATCGACGTCGGCGCTGATGGGGCCGTGCTCCACCAGGAACGACTTCAGGCGGGCCGCGAAGTCGGCCGGCTGGAGCAAGCGAATGTGCTCGGCATTGATCGCGTCGGCCTTTTTCTGGTCGAAGCGGGCAGGGTTGGAGTTGACCTTCGAAACGTCGAAGGCCGCAACCATCTCGTCGAGTGAGAAGACATCGTGATCGTCGGCAATGCTCCACCCGAGCAGAGCCAAGTAGTTCAGCAGTCCCTCGGGAATGAAGCCCCGATCGCGGTGAATGAAGAGGTTGGACTCGGGATCGCGCTTGGAAAGCTTCTTGTTGCCCTGACCCATCACGAACGGCAGGTGCCCGAACGACGGTGTGAAATCGGCGACACCGATGCGGATCAAAGCCTCGTACAACGCGAGCTGACGCGGGGTCGAGGACAGCAGGTCCTCTCCGCGCAGTACGTGGGTGATCTTCATCAACGCGTCGTCGACGGGGTTGACCAGCGTGTACAGCGGAATACCGTTCCCGCGAGTCAACGCGAAGTCCGGAACGGTGCCTGCCTTGAACGTGGTCTCGCCGCGAACCAGGTCGTTCCACGTCAGGTCGTGATCGGGCATCCGGAGGCGGACGACCGGCTTACGACCCTCGGCGACGTAGGCAGCGCGCTGCTCGTCGCTGAGGTCGCGATCGAAGTTGTCGTATCCGAGCTTCGGGTCGCGTCCGGCCGCCTTGTGTCGCGCTTCCACTTCTTCGTTGGTCGAGTAGGACTCGTAGGCCTCGCCCGCGGCCAGCAACTTGGCAACGACGTCGAGATGCAGGTCGCGACGCTCGGACTGGCGATACGGTGCGTGCGGCCCACCGACCTCCGGGCCCTCGTCCCAATTGAGCCCCAACCAGCGGAGGGCGTCGAGGATGGCCTGGTAGGACTCTTCACTGTCGCGCTGCGCATCGGTGTCTTCGATACGGAACACGAACGTGCCGCCGTGGTGTCGTGCGAATGCCCAGTTGAACAAGGCGGTGCGCACCAAACCTACGTGCGGGGTTCCGGTGGGTGACGGACAGAAACGGACGCGTACTTCGCTGTTGGTCATGGCTCACTTGGCTCGGCGATGATGGATGGTCGTACTACAGGTTAGTCCCGCAGCGCTTCCTCCATCCCGCCGATCACTTACCCGGCAAGACGTTGATACGTGTCATGTCACCGTCGTAGTAGGCGAGTAGTCGCTTGTCCATGACCTTTCGCCACAGCGGCGGCACCCACGCGCATACGATCATGACCGCGTAACCCGCTGGAAGTTGCGGCGCTTCGGCCGCACTGCGCAGGCTCTGGTACCGCAGACGCGGATTCGCGTGATGGTCACTGTGACGCTGAAGTTGATAGAGGAACAGATTGCTGACGACGTGGTCGCTGTTCCAGCTGTCCTCGGGCGAGCAGCGAACGTACGAGCCGTCAGGCCGCTTCGCACGTAGCAAGCCGTAGTGCTCGAGATAGTTGGCGGTCTCGAGGAACGTGAATCCGGCAATCGCCTGAACGGCCAGCCACGGTGCGATTTCCCACCCGAACACCGCGATCAGGCTGCCGAACAGGACAACACTCATCGCCCACGCGTTCAGGATGTTGTTCCGATAGCTCCACGTCCGTCTGCCTTGACGCTGCAGGCGAGCGCTTTCGATCCGCCATCCCGAGCGCAGGCCGCCGATGACACTGCGCGGCAAGAAGAACCAGAAGTTTTCCTTGTATCGCGAACTGGCCGGATCCTCCGGCGTCGCGACACGGACGTGGTGACCATGGTTGTGCTCGACGTAGAAATGGCCGTAAAAGGACTGTGCCAGCGCTACTTTCGCGAGCCACTTCTCGAGCTTTTCGCTCTTGTGCCCCAATTCATGCGCCGCGTTGATCCCCACACCGGCAACCACGCCGGCAGTCATCGCGAGCGCGAACTTCTCCCCCGCCGCCATCGGCGCGTTCACCCAGCACCAGGCGACGAATACGAGACCGACGTACTGGAGGGGCAGGAACAGATACGTGCACCAGCGGTAGAAACGATCCTCTTGCAATTCAGGGATCGCTTCGTCCGGTGGGCTGTTACCGTCCTCGCCCGCCAGTAGATCGATCAGGGGAATGACGATCACGATGAGCCAGGCCCCGATGGCCCAGAAGAGCCCGAGACTGAATTTGTCGACCAGGAACCACGCAGCGAACGGACTGAGAGGAACCAGCAAACCCAGTGGCCACAGGTAGCGCTTCTTGTCTCGCCACACCGGCCGCTGCCCGTTCCGCGCATGCTCTGCCGCTGTCCGGGATGCTTCCGCGAAGGTCGTCATGTATCACCACGTTTCTGCGCAATCCACTCGATTGCCCCATCGGCTTCTATCCAGTTATCGGCCACCCTACTGCTCAGCGTTACATTTCAGGGAATTTGGTCTGTTACGAGCCGCGGCAGCAAACCGCGGGGCGAACCCTCCCAACCTCACCAAATCAGACATAACGCCAGGAGGATCATGGGTGAAGCTTCGCCTGGCTCATGAAACCCGCAGGTCAGTCCCAGGGCCTGATTACCTCGAACCGGAAGGCAATCCCAATCGGCCATCCGGCGTTAGTTACCATCTTGCAACTTTTCTTTGACAGACACCTCTCGACTCACACCACGACGGAGGCCCCATCCGGTGGGGATGGGGCCTCCGTAGTCACATGACGGAACGAACCGGGTCAGATCAATTCTTGGCGGTCACCGGGTTCGTGAGCGTGCCGATCCCCGAGACCGTGACAGACACGGAATCGCCGTCGACGATCGGGCCGACTCCGGCGGGGGTGCCGGTGAGGATGACGTCGCCGGGCAGGAGGGTCATCACCGCCGAGATCCACTCGATGATCTTCGGAATGTCGTGAAGTAGGAAGGCGGTGCTGCTGTCCTGCTTGACCTGACCGTTCACCTCGGTCTTGATGTCGACGTCGGACGCATCGAGGCTGGTTTCGATCCACGGACCGAGCGGGCAGAAGGTGTCGTGGCCCTTCGCGCGCGTCCATTGCCCGTCGTGACGCTGATGATCTCGCGCCGATACGTCGTTGGCGATCGTGTAGCCAAGGACCACGCTCAACGCCTTCGCCGCGGGTACGTCTTTGCAAGGCTGACCGATGACCACCGCCAGTTCACCCTCGAAATGCACCTCGTTGGACGTCGGAGGCAAGACGATCGGGGCGCCCGGGCCGACGATGGACGTATTGGGCTTGAGGAAGATCACCGGATCAGCCGGCGCCTCGCCGCCCATCTCCGCGATGTGATCTGCATAATTCTTGCCGATACAGATCACCTTGCTGGCGAGAATCGGAGCCAGCAGACGGACATCGGCAAGCGGCCAACTACGGCCGGTAAAGGTGGGGTTCCCGAACGGGTGCTCCGCAATTTCCTTGGCGACGAGGGCATCCTCTTCACCTTCGATACTGACGAACGCAACACCATCGGGACTGGCAATTCGACCAAGACGCATACTGGCCAGTCTATCGGGGTGTCGGAAACGACTGACGCGCGCAAGCCGTAAGGCTTACGCGCGTCAGTCTCGTGAAAGAAATCCTTACAGCGCTGCGGTGATCCGGTCGCCGATCTCGGTCGTGGAGATGGGGCCTTCGCCGCGAGTAGCCAGGTCGGCAGCGACCACAGCCTCGACGCGAGCGGCGTCGTCCTCGCGTCCGAGATGGCGAAGAAGCAGTGCGGCCGAGAGGATCGCGGCGGTGGGATCTGCGATTCCCTTGCCGGCGATGTCCGGAGCACTGCCGTGCACGGGCTCGAACATCGACGGGTTGGTACCGGACGCGTCGATGTTTCCGCTTGCGGCCAAACCGATTCCACCGGTCACGGCACCGGCCAGGTCGGTGATGATGTCACCGAAGAGGTTGTCCGTCACGATGACGTCGAACCGCGACGGGTCGGTCACCATGTAGATGGTGGCAGCGTCGATGTGGCAGTACGCGGTCTCGACGTCCGGGTACTCGGCCCCGACGGTCTCGATCGCACGCGTCCAGATTGCTCCCGCATTGGAGAGCACGTTGGTCTTGTGGATCAGTGTGAGGTGCTTGGAACGTGTCTGCGCCAACGCGAATGCATAACGAACAACACGCTCGGCGCCGAACCAGGTGTTGATCGACACCTCGGTCGCGATCTCGTGATCGGTGCCGACGCGAATGGCGCCACCGTTACCGGTGTACGGGCCCTCGGTGCCTTCACGAACCACGACGAAGTCGATCTCCGGCTGGGCCGCCAACGGCGACAGCGCACCCGGGTACAGCTGTGCGGGGCGAAGATTCACGTGATGATCGAGCTGGAAACGCATGTTCAGCAGCAGGCCACGCTCGAGGATGCCGGGTGCGACGATCCGCGGATCACCGATGGCGCCCAACAGGATTGCGTCGTGCTGACGGATCTGGTCCAGCTCTTCCGCCGGGAGCAACTCGCCGGTGGCGTTGTAGCGACGGGCACCGAGATCGTATTCGGTGGTTTCCAGATCCGGAACCAACTTGCCGAGCACCTTGAGTGCTTCGGCTGTGACCTCGACACCGATTCCGTCGCCCGGAATGACCGCAAGCTTCATGGAGTCCTCATCTCAGTAGAACTGTGCGCCTTTATTAACCGCGGGCGGTTAATAAAGGCGCACAGCAAAAACAATCAGGAAAGGTCGACCTGGGCGACGCGAGCGTCGAGCTGCGAGACGATTGCCTCGACCTCGGCGTCTCCGACGACGCGATCGACGCGCAAGATGACCGTTGCGCCTTCGCCTTCGGCATCCTGGCTCAGTGCTGCGGCGAGGATGTCCACGCCCGCGTTACCGAGAACGGTGCCGAGGACACCGAGAACGCCCGGGCGATCGCTGTAGTGAACGACGATGTTGTGACCCTCGGCGCGCAGGTCGAAGCTGCGTCCGTTGATGTTGACGATCTTCTCGACCTGCTGCAGACCGGTGAGTGCGCCCGTGACCGACGTGACCGTGCCGTCCGCGGCAACTGCGCGAACCTCGACCGCGCTGCGGTGAGCAAGAGCCTCGGAGTGCTTCTCGACCGATACGGTGACGCCGCGCTGCTCGGCCAGTGCCGGAGCGTTGACGAACGTGACGGCCTCGTCGCTGCTGGCGGAGAACACGCCGCGCAGTGCGGCCAGGCCGAGGATGTCGACGGTTTCGGCAGACAGCTCGCCGGTGGCGACAACCTGCACGGTCTGCACAGCTTCGGGCGACAACGTCGCAGCGAGGAGACCGAGCTTGCGGACCAGCTCGAGCCACGGAGCAACTTCTTCTCCGACGGGGCCGCCGGAGACGTTGACAGCCTCGGGAACGAATTCGCCCGCCAGAGCGAGGAGAACACTCTTCGCCACGTCGATGCCTGCGCGGTCCTGAGCCTCGGACGTCGATGCTCCGAGGTGCGGGGTGACGACGACGTTGTCGAGCTCGAAGAGCTTGGAATCGGTGCACGGCTCGGTGCTGAACACGTCGAGACCGGCGCCGCGGACCTTGCCGGAGACCAGTGCGTCGTAGAGCGCGTCTTCGTCGATCAGACCACCGCGGGCGGCGTTGACGATGATGACGCCGTCCTTGGCCTTGGCGAGACGCTCGGCGTTGATCAGGCCGGCCGTTTCCTTGGTCTTGGGCAGGTGCACGGAGATGAAGTCGGCGCGCTCGACGAGCTCGTCGATGGTGACCAGTTCGATGCCGAGCTGCGCGGCGCGAGCTGCGGGCAAGTAGGGGTCGTACGCGATGATGGTGGTTTCGAACGCGGCGAGACGCTGCGCGAACAGCTGGCCGATGCGGCCGAGTCCGACAACGCCGACGGTCTTGCCGAGGATCTCGACGCCGTTGAACTTGCTTCGCTTCCAGGTGTTCTCACGCAGGGTCTTGTCTGCTGCGGGAATCTGGCGAGCGGTCGACATGAGCAGAGCAACTGCGTGCTCGGCTGCCGAGTGGATGTTGGAGGTCGGTGCATTGACGACCATCACGCCGCGCTCGGTGGCTGCGGGGATCTCGACGTTGTCCAGGCCGACACCGGCGCGGCCGATGATCTTCAGCTTGGTGCCTGCGGCCAGAACCTCGGCGTCGACGGTGGTGGCGGAACGGACGAGAATCGCGTCGGCCTCGGGTACCGCGGCGAGCAGCGCCGGGCGGTCGGGTCCGTCGACCCAACGCACCTCCACACCGTCACCGAGCGCCTCGACTGTGGACGGCGCGAGCTTGTCGGCGATCAGAACAACGGGACGGCCAGGCTGGCTCACGTGCAAACTCCCTGATTAGGTGGGTGTGAAGGTGGTTTAACCACCGATAGTTTAGTGCGCGCTCACTTCGAATCCACAACGCGGTAGGCGATACCACATAGTGGACACTTTCGCGGGCGAATTCTCGATGGAATATGAATCCGGACTCAGCCGGCCCGGAAAACGACTCCGGCCCAATGCCGCGCTGGTTCAACGTAATTGAACCGGCGCGACATCAGGCCAGTGGAGACGTGGAGCGTGAAACTGCGAATTACGCGGTTTCGGTGATCGGGCGATCGACCCAGCTCATCAGGTCGCGCAGCTTCTTGCCGGTGACCTCGATGGGGTGCTCGGCGTTGGCCTTGCGCAGGCCTTCGAGCTCGGTGTTGCCGTTCTCGACGTTGGCAACCAGACGACGGGTGAACTCGCCGGACTGGATGTCGGCCAGGATCGCCTTCATGCGCTCCTTGGTGTCGGCGTCGATGACGCGCGGGCCGGAGAGGTATCCACCGAACTCAGCGGTGTCGGACACCGAGTAGTTCATGCGGGCGATGCCACCCTCGTACATGAGGTCGACGATGAGCTTGAGCTCGTGCAGAACCTCGAAGTACGCCATCTCGGGTGCGTAGCCGGCCTCGACCATGACCTCGAAACCGGTCTTGACCAGTTCCTCGGTGCCGCCGCAGAGCACAGCCTGCTCGCCGAAGAGGTCCGTCTCGGTCTCTTCCTTGAACGTGGTCTTGATGACGCCTGCGCGGGTTCCGCCGATGCCCTTGGCGTAGGACAGAGCGAGAGCCTGGCCTTCACCCTTGGGATCCTGGTCGATGGCGATGAGCGCGGGAACGCCCTTGCCGTCGACGAACTGACGACGCACCAGGTGGCCCGGTCCCTTGGGGGCAACCATGCCGACGGTGACGAACTCCGGAGCCTTGATCAGGTCGAAGTGAATGTTCAGGCCGTGACCGAAGAACAGCGCGTCGCCGTCCTTGAGGTTCGGCTCGATGTCGCCCTTGAAAATGCTGGCCTGAGCGGTGTCAGGTGCGAGCACCATGATGACGTCGGCCCATTCGGAAACCTCGGCCGGCGTACCGACTGTCAGGCCCTGCTCCTGCGCCTTTTCGCGGGACTTGGAGCCCTCCTTGAGGCCGATGCGCACATCGACGCCCGAGTCACGCAGGCTCAGCGAATGGGCGTGGCCCTGGCTTCCGTAGCCGATCACAGCAACCTTGCGGCCCTGAATGATCGACAGATCGGCATCGTCGTCGTAGAACATCTCGACTGCCACAGTTCTCAACCTCTCCTTGGATTTTTACGTGTCTAAAAGTACTAGCGGGTGGCCGTGATCGACTTCGGCCCTCGACCGACTGCCACGACCCCGGACTGAACGATCTCCCGGATACCGTACGGATCAAGCATCCGCAGCAGTGCATCCAGCTTGGACCGAGTACCGGTCGCCTCGATGGTGACGGACTCCGGGGAGACGTCGATCACCTTGGCGCGGAACAGGTTCACCGTTTCGATGACCTGCGTGCGCACGCTTGCATCTGCGCGCACCTTGATGAGCACGAGCTCGCGAGCGACGGATGCTTCACCGTCCTGCTCGACGATCTTGATGACGTTGATCAGCTTGTTGAGCTGCTTCGTCACCTGCTCGAGAGGGAACTCGTCGACCGTGACGACGATGGTCATACGTGAGATCTCGGGGATCTCGGTTCCGCCCACCGCAAGGGATTCGATGTTGAATCCGCGGCGGGAGAAAAGTGCGGAGACGCGGGCCAGCACGCCTGGCTTGTCCTCGACGAGAACACTGAGGGTGTGACTGGTGCTCACTTCTGATCCTCCCCTGTGCCCGCGGCGGGTCCGGCTTGCTCGCGTGACATGGCTTCGTGGATGACGGCGGGCTCGGCAACTGCCTCGTCGTCGTCGAACAGCGGCCGGATGCCCCGGGCCGCCATGATTTCGTCGTTGCTCGTTCCGGCAGCGACCATCGGCCACACCTGTGCGTCGGCGGTGACGATGAAGTCGATCACGACAGGCTTGTCGTTGATGGACTGCGCCTCACGGATCGCAGCTTCGACATCTTCTTCGCGCTCGACACGAATTCCGTGGCAGCCCAATGCTTCTGCGAGCTTGACGAAGTCCGGGATGCGGATGGCACCGTGCGTTCCGAGGTTGGTGTTGGAGTAGCGCTCTTCGTAGAAGAGTGTCTGCCACTGACGCACCATGCCGAGGTTGCCGTTGTTTATGAGGGCAACCTTGATCGGGATACCTTCGAGTGCGCAGGTTGCGAGTTCCTGATTGGTCATCTGGAAGCAGCCGTCGCCGTCGATCGCCCACACCTCGGTGTCGGGCATGCCCATCTTGGCGCCCATGGCTGCGGGAACCGCGTACCCCATGGTGCCCAGTCCGCCCGAGTTGAGCCACGTGCGCGGCTTCTCGTAACCGACGAACTGCGCGGCCCACATCTGGTGCTGGCCGACGCCGGCGCAGTAGATGGCATCCGGTCCGGCGAGCTTGCCGACGGTCTGGATGACGTACTCCGGGCTCAGCTGACCGTCGGTGGGACGGTCGTAGCTCAGCGGGTAGGTACGACGGATGTCGTTCAGGTACGCCCACCATTCCGAGAGTTCGAACGTGGTGCCCGTGGCCATGTCGGCACGGATAGCCTCGATGAGTTCGGTGATGACCTCTTTGCAGTCGCCCACGATCGGGACGTCGGCGTAGCGGTTCTTGCCGATCTCGGCCGGATCGATGTCGGCGTGGATGACCTTGGCGTCGGGCGCGAAGGAATTCAGCTGACCGGTGACGCGGTCGTCGAAACGCGCGCCGAGGGTGATCAGGAGATCGCTGCGCTGCAGAGCGGCGACTGCGGCAACGGTGCCGTGCATTCCCGGCATACCGCAGTTGAGGTCGTGGCTGTCCGGGAACGCGCCGCGAGCCATCAGCGTGGTGACGACGGGGATACCGGTCAGCTCTGCCAATTCGAGCAGCTCCGGCGAGGAGTCCGACTTGATGACGCCGCCACCGACGTAGAGAACCGGCGACTTGGCGTCGGCGATCAGACGTGCAGCTTCACGAACCTGCTTGCCGTGCGGCTTGGTGACCGGGCGGTAGCCCGGCAGACGCATCTCCGGCGGCCACGAGAACGTGGTCTGCGACTGAAGGATGTCCTTGGGGATATCGACCAGGACGGCGCCGGGGCGACCGCTGGCCGCGAGGTAGAAGGCCTCGGCCATGATGCGCGGGATGTCGATCGCGTCGGTGATCAGGAAGTTGTGCTTGGTGACCGGCATCGTGATGCCTGAGATGTCGGCTTCCTGGAAGCCGTCGGTACCGATCAGCGAGCGCGCCACCTGTCCGGTGATCGCGACGATCGGAACGGAGTCCATCTGCGCGTCGGCCAGTGGCGTGACCAGGTTGGTCGCACCGGGACCCGAGGTAGCCATGCAGACGCCGACCTTGCCGGTCGCCTGGGCGTAACCGGTGGCAGCGTGGCCTGCACCCTGCTCGTGGCGCACGAGCACGTGGCGGACCTTGACCGAATCGAAGAGTGGATCGTAAACCGGGAGCACGGCACCGCCGGGAATGCCGAATACCGTGTCGACCTCGAGCTCTTCGAGGGCTCGAACCACAGACTGCGCGCCGGTTACCCGCTCAGGCGGGAGCTGGCGACGGTTGGCCGTCTGGGTTGCGGCAGCCGCGGTTGTCGGGCTCGGTGTCCCTGACTTGCGCGGCGTGGGTTGAGGCCGTGCTGTTGGTGCGCTCACTGGGAAATCCTCTGATTCTGGCTCCGGGCAACAAAAAACCCCCGTCAGCATCTGCTGAGCGAGGGTGGCGCGTCGTTATCTGGTGAGTTGAAAAATCGACTCAGGCGACGACGCGCCGGCCGATTACGAGCAACTCATTCTGTTTCACGCACTCGACAGTAGAGGCGCTAGTCGCGAACGGCAAACTTGGTGAGTCGACCGTCCCAGAATCTGAGATACATCGGCTGCAATGCGAAGATGTAGAGGTGTCAACTTCGCAGCAGCCCGTGCCACCGGCTCAATCATCCCACACGCCGAAACCACTTCGGCACGTCATCCGCATTTCGCAGCTCGCTTACATGGCGTGCGCGTTCCTTCTGTTCGCGGTCAGCTTCCCGATCTTCGGGTGGCCCGTCGCCTTCAGCTGGTTGCTGATCCTTCCGATCATCGCCGTCTATCTCGTCGCGCGACTGCGCACCACCGTCAGCCCTGACGGCCTCGAGGTCCGCTCGACGTTCTCCAAGCGCACCCTCGCCTGGGACGACGTCAAGGGTTTCCGCTTCCCGAAGCGCAGCTGGGCGCGCGCGGAACTCACCGACGGAACCGAGGTGACCCTGCCTGCGGTCAGCTTCGTCAGGCTTCCCGAGATCGCGATCGCCAGCGGCGGCCGCATCACTGATCCCTATGCATCGGCGGCAGAAGCCTTCGCCGCCAAGGAAGCCGAAGAGGAAGAAGCAGCTGCAGAAGCAGAAGCAGAATCCGAGGTCGCCGAGAACTCACAGGACCAGCCCGAAGAGAAGCGCCCGTAACACGCGAGTAGCGTTGGAAGGCCCTCGCTTCTATTTGAGTGGACCAGCAACGATCACATAAGGAACACGCCCATGCCCCCGTTGAGGTCACGCACCACCACCATCGGACGTAATGCTGCCGGAGCCCGATCCCTGTGGCGCGCCACAGGAATGACGGATTCCGACTTCGGAAAGCCGATCGTCGCCGTAGCGAACTCGTACACCCAGTTCGTACCCGGCCACGTGCATCTCAAGAACGTGGGCGAGATCGTTGCCGAGGCCATCAGTGCGGCCGGCGGCGTCGCTCGTGAGTTCCACACCATCGCAGTCGACGACGGCATCGCAATGGGCCACGGCGGCATGCTCTACTCGCTCCCGAGCCGCGAGATCATCGCCGATTCGGTCGAGTACATGGCAAACGCCCACACGGCCGACGCACTGGTGTGTATCTCCAACTGCGACAAGATCACTCCCGGCATGCTCAACGCCGCGATGCGTCTGAACATCCCGACCGTGTTCGTCTCCGGCGGTCCGATGGAGGCCGGTAAGGCAGTGGTCGTCGGCGGCGTGGCCCAAGCCCCCACCGACCTCATCACCGCGATCTCCGCCTCTGCCAACGATGCCGTGTCCGACGAAGGCCTCGACGAGGTCGAGCGCAGCGCGTGCCCGACGTGCGGGTCGTGCTCGGGCATGTTCACCGCCAACTCCATGAACTGCCTGACCGAAGCCCTCGGCCTCGCGTTGCCGGGCAACGGCTCCACGCTGGCAACTCACAAGGCTCGTCACGCACTCTTCTCTCGTGCGGGCACCACCGTGGTCGAGGCTGCCCTCAAGTACTACCGCGACGGCGACGAGTCGGTGCTGCCGCGCAACATCGCGACCCCGGCAGCGTTCCGCAACGCGATGGCTCTCGACGTCGCCATGGGCGGTTCCACCAACACCGTCCTGCACACGCTGGCTGCGGCACAGGAAGGCGAGGTCGACTTCGACCTCGACACCATCGACGCGATCAGCCGCAAGGTGCCGTGCCTGTCCAAGGTCTCCCCCAACTCGGACTACCACATGGAGGACGTCCACCGCGCCGGCGGAATCCCCGCGCTGCTCGGTGAGCTTCGCCGCGGCGGACTCCTCGAAACCGACGTGTCCACCGTGCACACCAAAAGCTTCGACCAGTGGCTCGACGACTGGGACATCCGCTCCGGCAAGGCAACCGACGAGGCAATCGAGCTTTTCCACGCGGCTCCCGGCGGCGTGCGCACCATCGAACCGTTCTCCACGGACAACCGTTGGTCTGCTCTCGACACCGATGCGGCCGGCGGCTGCATCCGCGACGTCGAGAACGCCTACACCGTCGAGGGCGGCTTGGTTGTCCTGCGCGGCAACATCGCACTCGACGGCGCAATCCTCAAGACTGCCGGCATCGACGAGGAACTGTTCTCCTTCCAGGGCCCGGCGCTGGTCGTCGAATCTCAGGAAGAAGCCGTCTCGGTCATCTTGCAGAAGAAGATCAAGGCCGGCGACGTTCTCGTCGTGCGTTACGAAGGCCCCAAGGGTGGCCCCGGCATGCAGGAAATGCTGCACCCCACCGCCTTCCTCAAAGGCGCAGGCCTCGGCAAGGAATGCGCACTGATCACTGACGGTCGTTTCTCGGGCGGAACCTCCGGACTGTCCATCGGTCACATCTCCCCCGAGGCTGCCGCAGGCGGAGTCATCGGACTCGTCCAGAACGGCGATCAGGTCCGCATCGACGTCGCCTCGCGCACGCTCGAGATCCTGGTCGACGAGGACGTCCTCGCCGAGCGACGCGCGAAGATGGAGGCCTCCGAGCGCCCGTGGCAGCCGGTCGATCGTCAGCGCACCGTGACGACAGCCCTACGCGCCTACGCCGCTCTGGCAACGTCCGCCGACAAGGGCGCGGTTCGCTACGTTCCGTAAGTTCTGCCACGAACGGACAAAAGATCCCCGGCCGCTTTTCGGCCGGGGATCTTTTCTGTCAGCGTGCGAGATGAATCGGGATCAGATTCGCGCCAGTTCCTCCGGAAAATCTTCCTCCGGTGTTGTACGAGCATGCACCACAAACCAATCCGATCATCCCGTCGGTTTGGTACGCATCGTCGGCAGCACCTTCGACAACCACGCCGACACGTAGGAACTTGCGCATGGCGACCTGAGCCGGCGCAGCGTCCAGGGACTTCTTTCACACGAGAACGGATGAAAGGTCAGCGCCCATACGGAATTCCGCGACATCGCACATCCGGTCGAGTTCGGAAGCGTCGAGAGACGTCGGAGTACCACCACCGAACGCCACTGCGTCGTAGTGGGTTCAGTGGCCTGTCAGCCGTCTTGCGCGGATACACATATACATAATTCTGGTACGGCCGTACCGCAACGGTGAGACTCATCGACCACAAGACCGACCGACAGGTACCGAATAGTCGGCCGACACGCGGAGCACGAACGGAACGATATGAGCTATCAGACATTTCAGACCGAATCGCGCGTCCGGCTCGTGAGCGAATTCACTTGGACGTAGGGTTCCAGACACCAGCTGATCAATTCAGATACATGAGGGGGGATGACTTTCAGTCAGGTGATCATTTCGGTCAGTTCGAGCGAGCTGACTTGCACACGGCGCTCACCAGTGGTTCCCTCATCAGGTCGCTGAGACGCACATCACAACGACGACAGTCAGCCACCGCCCGCCACCCACAAGGTCGACGGGAAACAACCAAGGAGCAATACATGCCCGGAGTCGGCATATGGCGCACCAAATCCGTCGAGCAATCGATCGCGGACACCGACGAGCCTGAGACAAAGCTCAAGAAGGAACTGACCGCGAAGGACCTCACGGTATTCGGAGTCGCCGTCGTCATCGGCGCAGGCATCTTCACGCTGACTGCTCGAACCGCAGGCAATGTCGCAGGACCCTCGATTTCACTGGCATTCGTTCTCGCTGCGATCGCCTGTGGCCTTGCCGCGCTGTGTTACGCGGAGTTCGCCTCCACCGTTCCAGTCGCAGGCAGCGCATACACGTTCTCCTACGCGACGTTCGGTGAGTTCGCAGCCTGGATCATCGGCTGGGACCTCATCCTCGAGTTTGCTCTCGCCTCCGCCGTCGTCGGCAAGGGTTGGTCGCTGTACCTCGGCAACGTCATCGGGGCGAGCGGCAGCACTACCGCCCACATCGGGTCGATCAGCTTCGACTGGGGCGCACTGCTCATCATCGGCGCGATCACTCTGATTCTCGCGATCGGCACCAAGGTTTCCTCGCGAGTCTCCGCGATCATTACCGCGATCAAGATCGCAGTAGTCCTGCTCGTCATCGTCGTGGGCGCGTTCTACATCAAGAAGGAGAACTACTCTCCCTTCATCCCGCCGTCCGAAGGATCCGAGAGCTCTGCAAGCGGAATCCATCAGACCTTGTTCTCCTGGCTGACCGGCGCAGGCGGAAGTAGCTACGGCGCCTACGGATTGCTCGCCGCAGCCAGCCTCGTGTTCTTTGCATTCATCGGCTTCGATGTCGTCGCCACCACGGCCGAGGAAACCAAGAACCCGCAGAAGTCGTTGCCACGCGGAATCTTCGGCTCGCTCGCCATCGTCACCGTTCTCTACGTTGCCGTCACACTCGTCCTGACCGGCATGGTCAAGTACACCGAACTCAAGGACGGCAGTCCTCTGGTCGGCGATTCCAGCGCCACCCTCGCAACCGCATTCGAGGCCAACGGAATCGGTTGGGCACAAACCGCCATCAACTTCGGTGGCCTGGCCGGCCTCACGACAGTTGTCATGGTCATGATGCTCGGCCAGACCCGCGTCCTCTTCGCAATGTCCCGTGACGGCCTCATGCCGCGCAGCCTGGCCAAGACCAACGCCAAGGGCATCCCGATGCGCATCACGTTGATCGTCGGTGGCATCGTCGCCGTCCTGGCAGCCTTCTTCCCGATGGGCACGCTCGAAGAGATGGTCAACATCGGAACGCTGTTCGCATTCGTCCTGGTTTGTGTCGGTGTCATCGTCCTACGCCGCACCCGCCCCGACCTGCCGCGCGGATTCCGCGTCCCACTGGTGCCCTTCGTGCCGATCGTCGCCGTGCTCGCCTGCGGTTGGCTGATGCTCAACCTCTCGGTCGAGACCTGGATCCGGTTCCTCGTCTGGATGGCCATCGGTGTGCTCGTGTACTTCGCCTACGGTCACCGCAAGTCGGTCCTCGGTCGCAAGCTCAAGGACGGAACAGCCATCCCGTCCGCGAACGCCGACCCGGTACTCGTCAAGGACTGATCCTTCACAGACGAACCGCCGCTCTCCGATTCGGAGAGCGGCGGTTCGTTTGTTCGACGGCGCGAGTTTCAGATGAGCGGATTGGCACCGTTCAGGAAGATCCAAGTGCAGACGCCGGCAGCGATGCCGAGGATCAAGACCACGAGCGATCCGACGAACGGGCGGGTTGCCCAGCCACGACGACCGTCGAGCGAAATACGGCCAGGACCCGTCAAAATGATGACGCCCGCACAGATTCCGAGCAGCATCTCGTACTCGGTACCGGCCGGGGCGAAGTACTCCAGTCCAGGTGCGCTCGCCTGACGCAGCGCCCACGCATTGATCATCACGGCCAGAACCGATGCTGCCGCAACGGGAGTCAGCAACCCCAGGATCAGGAGGGCGCCACCTGCGACCTCACCGACGGCGCCGAGGATCGCCATCCACTTCGCCTGCTGGAACCCGGCATCCGCCAGCATCGTCTCGAAACCGCCCAGACCCGGCCCGTTCCAGATACCGGTCAACTTCTGCAGACCGTGCACCAGTGCCGTTCCGCCGACGGCCAAACGCAGTGCAAGCAAACCGAGGTCGAGAGTGCCTCGGCCCCGCGGAGTCTCGGTGGTCCCTGCCACGGCTTCGGCGGTGGGGACGGCGGTGATCGGAGCGTCGTACGCCGTCTCTCGCTCGAGAGCCACTGTCGGCTGATCCGCGCCCGGCGCTCGGTATGTCGGTATCTGTTCGGTCAGCGAGTTGGCGTTCGTGGAACCGAAATCGAGATCGTCGTCGGTCCGCGGCAACGGATTCTTGGCGCTCACCGTCGGAAATTGTTCGGTGGGCGAGTCATACGGACTGGACACGTTGCCCGTCGGCTTGTCCGCATCCGACAACTCGCTGGGATCTTTTCGCTCGTCAGTCACGTAGGTGAGCCTATGACCGATTCACGAACTCGACGGGGAACCTTGGTCCGGCGTGGCGGCATCTGCCGTGGGTTACGTAACGTCTTGGGCATGACTACGGGTAGGCATGCAGCGCTGGGCGCACTGGCTCTGGTGCTCGGGACATCGTTGCTCGCAGGTTGCGCGGACTTCGACGAATCGACTGCCTCGCCGTTCACACCCGAACCGACCAACCAGGCAAGCGCCGAAGTGCAGCCGGAGAACCCACCGCCGTCGACCACGCCGCCGGCGCCGCGGACCGGCCCCCTCGGTCCGTGTCAGGACGCCGACACCGCCGTGATCGCAACCTGTCTCGACACCACCGGCGGCCTCGTCACACTCCCGGACGGAAACTCCGGACTGGTGGCCGAACGGCGAACCGGCCGAATCATGCAGGTAGCCCCCAACACGACACCGGTCGAGGTTGCCAAAATCGACGTCGACGGCAGCGGCGACGGCGGACTGCTCGACATCGCCCTCTCCCCCACATTTGTCGAAGACAACCTGATCTATGCCTACGTCACCACCGGAACCGACAACCGGGTGGTCCGCATTGCTCCCGGTGACACCGCCAAGGAGGTCCTCGGTGGAATCCCACGCGGTGCAAGCGGCAACGGCGGATCACTCGAGTTCGCGGCCCCGGACCAGCTCATGGTCCTGACAGGCGATACCGGCAACCCTGCGGTTGCTCAGGATCCCGGCTCGTTGGCGGGGAAACTGTTGCGAGTCCGATCGTTGACGCCAAACGCTGCGCCGCCTCGCCCGGAAGTTGTTCTGTCCGGAATCGGGAACGGCGGCGGCGTGTGTGTCGATCCAGGCATCGCGACCTGGGTCACCGACCGAACCACTCTCGAAGATCGCCTCCAACGCGTCGGCTCCGACGGCACAGTGACGTCGCCCGCTTGGACCTGGCCCGACCGGCCCGGCGTCGGGGGGTGCATTGCGGCGCAGGGAGTGGTAGCTGTCGCGTTGGGGGCCGGCAAAGCGATCTCCGCATTGGCCGCTGACCCCGGAACGGGAGCGATCACCACCGCGCCGTCGGCAGTGGCGAAAGACACGTACGGCCAACTGGGCGGTTTGGCGCTCGGATCCGACGGTTTGATGTGGGCGAGCACGATCAACAAGACCGCGGGTGAGCCGGGGCCGAACGACGACAAGGTGGTCAAGATCCCGATGCCGAGTGGCAGCGGCGGGATCGACTGACCTGAGATCGCCGAGCAGCATGTCTGTTCGGTCACGGATCGCGTGACCGAACATGCACAGATGCGTACTCTTTTGTTAGCGGGGCTAAACACCCCGCTTGTGCCAGGAGCGGTTGGCCAACCACGACAAAGGAGTCGGAATGAAGGCAATCCAGTACACGAGAATCGGCGCGGAACCCGAACTCACGGAAATTCCCAAACCCGAGCCCGGTCCAGGTGAAGTGCTCCTGGAAGTCACCGCTGCCGGCGTCTGCCACTCGGACGACTTCATCATGAGCCTGCCCGAAGAGCAGTACACCTACGGCCTTCCGCTCACGCTCGGCCACGAAGGCGCAGGCAAGGTCGCCGCCGTCGGCGAGGGTGTCGAAGGTCTCGACATCGGAACCAATGTCGTCGTCTACGGGCCTTGGGGTTGTGGCAACTGTTGGCACTGCTCACAAGGACTCGAGAACTATTGCTCTCGCGCCCAAGAACTCGGCATCAATCCTCCCGGTCTCGGTGCACCCGGCGCGTTGGCCGAGTTCATGATCGTCGATTCTCCTCGCCACCTTGTCCCGATCGGTGACCTCGACCCGGTCAAGACGGTGCCGCTGACCGACGCCGGTCTGACGCCGTATCACGCGATCAAGCGTTCTCTGCCGAAACTTCGCGGAGGCTCGTTCGCGGTTGTCATTGGTACCGGCGGTCTCGGCCACGTCGCTATTCAGCTCCTCCGTCACCTCTCGGCGGCAACGGTCATCGCTTTGGACGTGAGCGCGGACAAGCTCGAACTGGCAACCAAGGTAGGCGCTCACGAAGTGGTTCTGTCCGACAAGGACGCGGCCGAGAACGTCCGCAAGATCACTGGAAGTCAAGGCGCCGCATTGGTTCTCGACTTCGTCGGCTACCAGCCCACCATCGACACCGCGATGGCTGTCGCCGGCGTCGGATCAGACGTCACGATCGTCGGGATCGGGGACGGCCAGGCCCACGCCAAAGTCGGGTTCTTCCAAAGTCCTTACGAGGCTTCGGTGACAGTTCCCTATTGGGGTGCCCGCAACGAGTTGATCGAATTGATCGACCTCGCCCACGCCGGCATCTTCGACATCGCGGTGGAGACCTTCAGTCTCGACAACGGTGCCGAAGCGTATCGACGACTGGCTGCCGGAACGCTCAGCGGCCGTGCGGTTGTGGTCCCTGGTCTGTAGACCGACAGCGGCAAAACGACAGCGGTAAATACTGATGCCCGGCCGAAGATTCGGCCGGGCATCAGTGTCAGAGATTCAGTGTGCGCTAGCTGCACGCCTCGATGACAAGTTCCTTCACACGAGCCGCGTCTGCCTGTCCTCGGGTGGCCTTCATGACGTCGCCGACGATCTTTCCGGCGGCCTGGACCTTGCCGCTGCGGATCTTGTCCGCGATGTCGGGGTTGGCTGCGAGTGCCTCGTCGACGGCTGCCTTGAGCTTGGTTTCGTCACGTTCGACGACCAGCTCCGGGTGGGCCGCGACAACCTGCTCCGGGTCACCCTCGCCGTCGAGGACGTGATCGACGACCTGGCGAGCGACCTTGTTGTTGAGCTTGCCGCTGTCGATGAGAGCTACGACCTGCGCAACCTGCGCCGGGGTGATCGGCAGAGCGCCGAGTTCGACGCCGCGGGTGTTGGCCTGCTGCGACAGGTAGGACAGCCACCAGGAGCGCGCTGCCTCGGGCGAAGCACCGGCCTCGGTGGTCGCGATCACCAGATCGATGGCGCCGGCGTTGACGAGGTCACGCATGACCTCGTCGGAGATTCCCCAGTCCTTCTGGATCCGCGCGCGGCGAATCCAGGGAAGCTCCGGCAAGGTGCCGCGCAGTTCTTCGACCCACTCGGCGCTCGGAGCAACAGGCTCGAGATCCGGTTCCGGGAAGTAGCGGTAGTCCTCGGCCGTTTCCTTGCGGCGTCCGGCGGCCGTGGTGCCGTCGGCTTCCTGGAAGTGGCGGGTCTCCTGGATGACCTCGCCGCCGGCGTCGAGAACTGCTGCCTGACGGCGCATTTCGTAGCGAACTGCGACCTCGACGCTCTTGAGGGAGTTGACGTTCTTGGTCTCGGTACGCGTTCCGAGTTCCTTGGCGCCGATCGGCATCAGCGAGATGTTGGCGTCGCAGCGCATCGATCCCTGATCCATCCGCACGTCCGAGACGTCGAGAGACTTGAGCAGATCACGAAGCGCCGTCACGTAGGCGCGGGCAACCTCGGGAGCGCGCTCACCGGCACCGTGGATGGTCTTGGTGACGATCTCCACCAGCGGCACCCCCGCACGGTTGTAGTCGAGCAGTGAGTGGCTCGCACCGTGGATACGGCCCGTAGCGCCACCGACGTGGAGGGACTTACCGGTGTCCTCCTCCATGTGTGCGCGCTCGATGTCGACACGCCACGTCGTCCCGTCGTCGAGGATCACGTCGAGGTATCCCTCGGTTGCGATCGGCTCGTCGTACTGGGAAATCTGGTAGTTCTTCGGCTGATCCGGGTAGAAGTAGTTCTTGCGTGCGAATCGGCCCCAAGGCGTGATGGAGCAGTTGAGCGCAAGGCCGATCCGGATCGCGGACTCGACAGCGGCTGCGTTCACCACCGGCAACGAACCGGGCATGCCCAGACAGACCGGGCACACCTGGGTATTGGGTTCGGCACCGAACTCGGTGGGGCACGGGCAGAACATCTTGGTCGCGGTGCCGAGTTCTACGTGCACCTCCATACCCATCACAGGCTCGTACTTGGTCAGTACTTCGTCGTAATCGAGGATGTCGGGCGCATCGACAGCAGTCATGGTGATCAGTTTATGCGTCTGCGGCTCAGCCGAAGAATGCGGCTGCCTCCTCGTAGCGCTCCTTGGGCACCGTCTTGAGTTTGCGGGTCGCCTCGGCGAGCGGAACGAGGTCGATGGACGTTCCGTGCAACGCGACCATCTGACCGAAATCTCCGCGGTGAGCTGCGTCGGTGGCATGAACGCCGAAGCGAGTGGCGAGGATGCGGTCGTGCGGCGTCGGGGTGCCACCGCGCTGGATGTGCCCGAGGACGGTGGTGCGAACTTCCTTGCCGATCCGGCGCTCGATCTCGTTTCCGAGCTGCTGCGCGACACCGGTGAAGATCTTGTGGCCGAACTCGTCTATGCCACCTTCGCGCAGGGTCATCGACGCGGGATCGGGCATCGCACCTTCAGCCACGACGCAGATGAAGTGGGAGTCGCCACGCTGGAAGCGCTTCTTGACCATCGCGCACACCTCGTCGACGTCGAACGGCTGTTCCGGAACCAGAGTCAGGTGTGCCCCCGACGCCAGTCCGGCTTGCAGCGCGATCCAGCCCGCGTGCCGGCCCATGACCTCGACGAGCATGACGCGCTGATGCGATTCAGCCGTGGTGTGGAGTCTGTCGATGGCGTCGGTCGCGACGGCCAAGGCGGTGTCGAAACCGAAAGTCACGTCAGTGCAATCGATGTCGTTGTCGATCGTCTTGGGCACGCCGATCACAGGCACGCCGCTCTCGGAAAGCCAACTGGCCGCGGTGAGTGTGCCTTCGCCGCCGATCGGGATCAGGACGTCGATCCCGTTGTCGTCGAGGGTCTGCTTGATCTGATCGAGGCCCGCGCGCAGTTTGTCGGGGTTCACGCGAGCGGTGCCGAGGATCGTGCCGCCGCGGGTGAGGATGCGGTTGATGCGGTCATCGGAGTCGAGCGGGACCTTGCGGTCCTCGAGCAATCCTCGCCAGCCGTCCCGGAATCCGACCACGGTACTGCCGTAACGACCGGCCGACGTACGTACGACGGCGCGGATGACCGCGTTCAAGCCCGGGCAGTCGCCGCCGCCCGTGAGGATTCCGATTCGCATAGTGCAGCACCTCTCGTGACCGGATTGTGGATCTTGGTGTCCATCTTCCCCCAGTCACCGTATTGCCGCAGGATAGCGGCGTTGCCGAGCCGCAACGCCGCGCCGCACGGGACCCCTAACCCGGCGTGACGAGCCCGCTTTCGTACGCCAACACGACTGCCTGGGCGCGATCGCGCAGATCGAGCTTGGACAGCACCTTCCCGACATGGGTCTTGACGGTCTGCTCGGCGACGAACAGCCGCTCGGCAATCTCGACGTTGGACAATCCGCGGGCGATCAGTTCGAGGACCTCGCGCTCACGCGGGGTCAGCGCATCGAGCGCTGCGGGCCGTGCGCGCGGTGCGGCCCGCCGGCTGGTCACATCGGCAATCAGGCGACGCGTCACCGTCGGCGCCAGCAAGGCCTGCCCTTCGGCGACGACGCGCACCGCCCGAATCAGTTCCTCAGCCGGTGCGTCCTTGAGCATGAAACCGCTCGCTCCGACGCTCAGGGCCTCGTAGACGTAATCGTCGATGTCGAAAGTGGTAAGCATGAGGACTCGCACCGGCGGCTCCCATCCGGCGGACAGAATCTGGCGGGCAGCGTCGAGTCCGTTCATCTCGGGCATACGAACATCCATCAACACCACGTCCGGACGCAATCGCGCGACCTCGGCGACGGCGATCTTGCCGTCCGGCGCATCGCCGATCACGCTGATGTCTGGCTGGGCGGAGAGTAGGGCTCCGAACCCTTGTCGAACCATCGCCTGGTCGTCTGCGATGAATACTGTGATGGGCACTCGGACAGCCTAGGCGGGCATCGACGGCAACTCGGCCCGGACCTCGAACCCTCCGTCCTCGCGCCGGTTTGCCAACAGCATGCCGCCCACCGCCGAAGCCCGCTCACGCATTCCGCGTATTCCGTTGCCACCAGTGGTTTCCGACGCCGAGTGCTGATTGCCACCCAATGGCGAAGGCCCGTTGTTCACGAGCGCGCTCACCGATTGCGGGCCGAACGCCACGGCGATCTCGATGGGTCCGCCTGGTGAATGCCTGGCCGCATTGGTAATCGACTCCTGAATGATCCGGTAGAGCGCAAGGCCCGTGGATTCCGAGACCGACGCTCGATCCCCGTCGACTCGCCACGACACCGGAAGTCCGGCACGGGTACTGCCGAGCAGCAGTTCGTCTAACTGATCGACGCCCGGTTGCGGGGCCGTCACCACGGAGTCACCGTCGCTGCGCAGCACTCCGAGGAGACCACGAATCTCGTTGAGCGCTGCTCGCCCTGTCTCACTTATCGATTCGAATTCGGTCCGGATCTCGGGAGTGACCGCATCGAGTCGGTACGGCGCACTCTGCGCTTGCACGACCACCATCGACATGTGGTGGGCCACGATGTCGTGCAAGTCGCGGGCGATCCGCGCCTTCTCCTCGAGGATCGTGCGCCGTGTGCGTTCGAGTTCGCTGACTTCCTCCTGCTTGGCCAACTGACGGCGCGAGAGAACCAACCAGCGGATCAGCAGGCAGAAGACCACCAGGGCGCTCAATCCGACGGCCCAACCGGCTCCGTCGCTTCCCGGAGCGTTGCCGAGGAAAAGCAGCACCGTGGCGATCCAGGCGACGCCGACAACCTGAATGGGCGCCCGCAGACTCACCGCGGCCAGCAACGACATCAGCACGATGATGTGGACGACCTGCCACGGGTAGTCGTAACCAGTCGTGTTGTCGAACACCAACGGGATGATCAGTGCCGACACCGCCGACACCGCCCATCCCAACGGAGCGTTGATCCGGATCAGGACAAACGGAAAGGCGGCCAACGCGGCGACGAACGGCATGATCGGTGGCGAAACATGATGCGTCAGTTGCAGTGTCGGCCAGGCAATCGAATAGAGGATCAGAGTGATCACTACGATGACGATGTTCCAGAACTGACCGCGGGCCACGAAACTGGTTGCCCGGCGCACCTTCTCCGAATGTACGACCGCCCCGTCGAGGCCGGACAGCACCGACCCGGCAGTGGTGTATGTCGGCGCGGGCACACCCGGTGCGCCTCTGTTCTTCCTTCGGACCTTGATCACCCGTCAAGCCTATGAAGGCGAACCCGGAAAGTCCTCATACTGCAGAGTGAGATCCCCCTACCTCCGAGGTATCACAGGGGAGGGAATTCTCACCCGATCGCACGTCGGAGAACCCCTCTCCAGTGCGATGACCGCCAGGATTGTCCGTTCATAGCGTGAACGGCATGCGGATCACACGAGTGAAAGACCTCTCTCGAAGCGCCGGCACCTGGGCTGCCCTGGCGCTTGCGGCAACGGCAGCGATCACCGTCACTGCCGGAGCGAGCGGAGCCGAGCCGCCGCGCACCGAGAATTCGAACGCATCCAGGGCGATCGCCACTGTGACTACCGCGGATGCCTCTGATGCTGCGACCACCATCCCGTCGGATTTCGCCGCATTTGCCGGCTACACGCCTACCGTCGTCGACGGATACCTCGCCAACCCCCACGGCGACTGCTCGTCACCGATTCCGCTTCCCGACGAATTCGACTCGGCCTGCAAAGCACACGATCTCGGGTACGACCTACTCCGCTACGCGCATTCGCACGGAACGGAACTGGGGCCGTGGGCCCGCCAGGTCCTCGACGGTCAGCTCGACGAGCGAATGCATGCGGCCTGTGAAGACCGCACGTCCTTTCTCTCACGTGGGTATTGCTTCGCGATGGCCGATGTCGCCGTCACAGCGGTGAACGGAAACTCTTGGCGCCAAAGCTATCTGACTCCGGTCGCGGAATCGGGGTTCGGTTACGGCACGGCCGGAGTTCTGGCAGTTTCCGCCCTCGGCTTCACCCTGATGCGATCGCGGCGCCTCGATCCGTCGAACGAGTTCTCCTTCTCCCCGAAAGCGATTGCAGCATGAGCGTTCTGAATGCGTCACGGACCCCCGTCCTCGCCCGAGTCGGGGCGCTCGCACTCCCCCGGGTGTCCGCGAGCGTCGCCGTGGCAGCGATGTCCGCCGTCTCACTTGCCCCTGGACTGCTGCCGAGATCAGCCGTACTCCAAGGGGTGTTCAGCGGTCTGCTCGTCGCGATCGGACTACTGGCGATGTGGGCGTTCTCCGCGGTAGCCCGTCGGCTCGTCCCCGACCGGGTCAAGGCCCGATTCGACGAACGTCATTGGCGCATCACCGCGTTCGGGTTGTCGACTGCCGGCACCGCAGTTGCGATGTTCGCCGCCGCCGGTTGGCAGAACTCGCTGCGAGCAGCGATGGGCGCACCGCCTGCCGGGCTGATCCACTGGGTGGAGGCGGGGTGCATTGCCTCGCTGACCGCCCTTGCACTCTGGGGCCTCGGGGTCGGACTTTCGAAGGCGCTGCGGTGGATGGGTTTCGCGCGGAGCGTGGGCGCACTGGTCATGGGAGTCCTCGGCGTGCAGTTGGTCGTCGGTCCCGCCGTCTGGAACGGTCTCGCCGATTCGTTCGACAAGTCCAACGCGTACATCGACACCGCTCTGACACAGCCACTTTCGACCTCCGCGACAGGCAGCTCCGAATCGCTCATCTCGTGGACCTCGATGGGCGCGGAGGGACGCAAGTTCGTTGCTGCAGGCGAAGACTCGGTGCGCGTCTACGCCGGTGTGGATTCCGCACCCGATGCCGCATCGCGTGCCGCTCTCGCCGTGAGTGAGCTCGATCGCGTCGGCGGCTTCGCCCGCAACAGCGTCGTGGTGGCCGTTCCGACCGGCTCGGGCTGGATCGACACCCACGCAGTCGACGGTATCGAGCAACGGTTCGGCGGAGACGTCGCGATAGTCGGACAGCAATACTCCGACGCACCCAGTTGGGCGACATTCCTGTTCAGCCGCGACGACGCCGAAGAATCAGCCACCGCCCTGTTCACAGCTGTCGGAAGCCACATTGCCGCGATGCCGGCCGAAGAGCGACCGGACCTGTTCCTCTACGGACAGAGCCTCGGCGCCGTCGGCGGCAGCGCCGCACTGACCGAGGCTCTGTCCGAGGGCAGTCCCATCGTCCCGTGCGACGTGTTGTGGGCCGGTCCCCCGGCCGGCGCGACACGAACGGACGGCGCAACCGTCCTCGCGAATACGTCCGACCCGGTGGTGTGGTGGTCCCCCGCCCTCGCGACGCAGAAGCCGGATCTGAGCCGTGCCGTGCAGGACGGCCCGATCCCGCAGTGGATCCCAGGCGTCACGTTCTTGCAGACAACTGTCGACATGCTCGGTTCGCTCGGTGTCCCCGCCGGTCACGGCCACCGCTACGGAACCGATCAGGGGACGGCTTTGGGGACTTGCTCCTGAAACTGCTGTGCGCCTTTATTAACCGCGGGGGGTTAATAAAGGCGCACAGCAAACAGGTCAGACTGCAGTTGCAATCGGGCCGCGAGCAGCTTCGTAGGCGGCACCGACACGGTAGAGGCGCTCGTCAGCCATGGCGGGCGCCATGATCTGCAAGCCCACCGGCAGGTTGTCGTCCGCGGACAGACCCGATGGCACCGACATCGCGCAGTGTCCGGCCAGGTTGGTCGGCAGCGTGCACAGGTCGGAGAGGTACATGGCCAACGGATCGCCGACCTTCTCCCCCAACTTCCACGGCGTGAACGGGCTGGTCGGCGAGACCAGTACGTCTACCTTCTCGTAGGCCTTGTCGAAATCGCGTGCGATGAGGGTACGAACCTTGAGCGCCGAACCGTAGTAGGCGTCGTAGTAGCCCGAGGACAGTGCGTAGGTACCGATCATGATGCGGCGCTTGACCTCCGGGCCGAAACCGGCGGCGCGGGTTGCCGCCATGACCTGGTCGGCACTCATGTTGCCTTCGTCGACCCGCAGTCCGTAGCGCATGGCGTCGAAGCGGGCCAGGTTGGACGAGACCTCACTGGGCAGCACCAGGTAGTACGACGCGAGCGCATGCTCGAAGCTCGGGCACGAAACCTCGACAACTTCGGCGCCCAAAGCCTTGAGTTGCTCGACAGCAGCGTCGAAGGAAGCGATGACGCCGGGCTGGTAGCTATCGGAGTGAAGTTCCTTGACCACACCGACTTTGACGCCGCGCAGGTCGCCGACTGCACCTTCACGTGCCGCAGCGACCACCGGACGCACGGGGGCGTCGATGGACGTGGAGTCACGCGGATCGTGCCCGGCGATGACCTCGTGCAGCAGAGCGGTGTCGAGCACGGTGCGACCACAGGGGCCACCCTGATCGAGCGAGGAGGCGCACGCGACGAGCCCGAAGCGCGAGACAGTTCCGTACGTCGGCTTGGTTCCGACCGTCGCGGTGACCGCAGCGGGCTGACGGATCGAACCGCCGGTGTCGGTGCCGATGGCCAACGGGGCCTGACGGGACGCGAGCGCTGCAGCGCTACCACCACCGGATCCGCCGGGGATGCGGGTGACATCCCACGGGTTACGCGTCGGACCGAATGCGGAGTTCTCCGTGGAGGAGCCCATCGCAAATTCGTCGAGGTTCGTCTTGCCGAGGATCGGGATGCCCGCAGCGCGAAGCTTGCTCGTCAGGGTCGCGTCGTACGGCGCAACCCAGCCTTCGAGAATCTTCGACGCACAGGTGGTCGGCATGTCCGTCGTTGTGAAGATGTCCTTCAACGCAATCGGAACTCCGGCGAGTGCCGAAGCGGGTTCGTTTCCGCCTGCGAGCGAGTTGTCCACTGCTGCGGCGGCTTCGAGAGCCTGTTCACCGGCAACGTGCAGGAAGGCGTGGTACTCGGTGTCGACGGCAGCGATGCGGTCGAGATGCGCCTGCGTGACCTCTACCGAGGACACCTCACGCGAGTGGATCTTGCCGGCCAGCTCAGCGGCGTCCAGCGTGGTCAGATCGGTCATTCGCCCTCTCCAAGGATCTGCGGAACCGCAAAGCGATCCTGTTCGACTGCGGGTGCTCCGGACAATGCCTGCTCGGGGGTCAACCCGGGCACGATCACGTCGGGGCGCGTCACGTTGGTGACGGCATTGGGGTTCGCCATGGGCGGGACGTCGTCGGCCGCAACCTCGGTGACCACCTTGACGTGGTTGAGAATCGAATCCAACTGACCGGCGAACTCGTCGAGTTCGGCATCGGACAGGGCGAGTCTGGACAGCCGCGCGAGGTGCGCGACCTCGTCACGGGAGATGGCAGGCACCGCGGGGCCCCTTTCGGAAGAGGACGTGAACATTGCCGGTCCAGCCTAGTTGCTCGCCGCGACAGACCTGTAAGCACGCCTGCTGTGTCGACCGGTACGCACGCCTACTGTGTCCACCGCCACGTCGAATCCACCTCGTGTTTCGCTCGTGTGACAAGCATGTGCACCCGGCGTGACCCCGCCGCGGCGCCCACCAACGCGTGCTGAGCAAGTGCAAAGATGGTTGTGGCCCGGGTCGACGTGATCCGGGCGAGAACCGATCAGCGAAAGGCACGCACGTGTCGTACCTGCTTCGCGTCCAACTGCCCGACCGACCCGGCAGCCTCGGCGCGCTCGCCGTAGCTCTCGGATCCGTGGGCGCAGACATCCTCTCCCTCGACGTCGTGGAGCGAGGCGACGGTTTTGCCATCGACGACCTCGTGGTCGACGTCGAACCGGGCGCACTGCCCGACACCTTGATCACCGCTGCCGAGCATCTGCCCGACGTGCTGGTCGATTCGATCCGCCCCTACGCCGGGATTCTCGACACCCATCGTGAGCTCGAACTCATCGATTCCGTTGCGACAGCCCGAAACGATCGACTACAGGTCCTCGTCGACGGCGCGCCGCGTGTACTGCGAGTCGGCTGGTGCGTCGTCGCGGACATCGGCAAGCACGGTGCGTACCGCGTCGTCGGTAGCGCCGGTGCGCCGGAAACCCATGCCACCGACATTCCGTGGATGCCACTGGACAAGCCCACCGCCCTCGACGGCGAGGCCGACTGGGTTCCGGACGTCTGGCGAGAGATGAACACCAGCCTCGCTGCCGCACCGCTCGGCTCCGGCAATCGCGTCCTCATGCTCGGTCGTCCCGGAGGACCCGAATTTCGCCCTTCGGAGATAGCCCGCCTCGGCTATCTCGCCGGAATCGTCGCGACAGTGCTGGGCTGACCAGGCCGGGTAATCAGGCCAGACCGCGAACCATGACCGTCAGCTCCATACCGCGAATCGGCTCCCACGCGCGCTCGGGATCGGGGACGAACCCGTTGCGGTCGTAGATACGACGAGCATCGACCATCTCGGGCTGCGTCGAGATGACCACCGAGTGATCGCCTCGGTCGTAGGCTTCGGCGATCACTGCGCGAACCAATGCGGTTCCGGCGCCCGATCCCCGAGCCTGCGGCGAGACCGCGAGCATGCGGAACTCGAGTTCGCCCTTCTGCGCAACATCCGCGAAGGGCGTGCCGGGTTCGGCGATCGTCAAAGAACCCACGACCTCTTCGCCGAGAACGGCAACCAGCACCCGCCCCTGCTCCACCCGAGTTGCGGTGTCTCGCAGGCGCTCCGCGTACGGCGATCCGCCGGCGACAAATCCGCCACCCACGTACGACTGCACAGTCAGTTCCCCGACGGTCTCGAACTCAGCCGGTAGAACTTCACGAATCTCGATCATGGCGTCACTATCGCACCCAGCACACCAATCTCAGAAATCGGACAAAGTCACTCTGATTCGTCCAAATCGGTGGGAGCGACCGCATCCGGGCCATCTTCGAGCAACCGCCGGAAGCCGTCTTCGTCGAGCACCGGCACACCCAATTCGACTGCCTTGTCATGCTTGGAACCGGGCGCTTCACCGACGACGACAAACGCAGTCTTCTTCGAGACCGACCCAGCCGCCTTACCGCCGCGCACCAGAATCGCTTCCTTCGCCTGATCTCGCGAGTACGTCTCGAGCGAACCGGTGACGACGATCGAGAGACCCTCGAGATTGCGCGGAATCGAGTCGTCTCGCTCGTCCTCCATGCGCACCCCGGCCGAAGCCCACTTGTCGACGATCTGCTGATGCCAGTCGACGGAGAACCACTCCACGACAGCGGCGGCGATCGTGGATCCGACACCGTCGACTGCGGCCAACTCGTCGACCGACGCTTCCCGAATACGTTGCAGCGAACCGAATTCGCCGGCCAACGCCCTCGCCGCAGTGGGGCCGACGTGCCGAATCGACAGTGCCACAAGCACTCTCCACAGCGGCTTGTCCTTGGCCGAATCCAGGTTGGCCAGCAAGCGTTTTCCGTTGGCAGACAGCGCTCCCGCATTGGTGCGGAAGATGGGAACCTCGATCAGTTTCTCGGCGTCGAGTGAGAAGAGGTCTCCCTCGTCACCGATGACCTTCGCCTCCAGCAGTCCGGTCGCGGCCTCGTAACCGAGCACCTCGATGTCGAATGCTCCGCGCCCCGAGACGTGGAACACACGCTCGCGCAACTGCGCCGGGCAGTGTTGCTGATTAGGGCATCGCACGTCGACGTCGCCCTCTTTCGCGGGTGCCAACAACGTGCCGCACTCGGGGCAGTGCGTCGGCATCACGAACTCGCGCTCGGTACCGTCACGAACGTCTGCCACGGGACCGAGAACCTCGGGGATGACATCTCCAGCCTTGCGCAACACCACGGTGTCGCCGATCAGCACACCCTTGCGCTTGACCTCCGAGCCGTTGTGGAGGGTGGCCAAGGACACAGTGGAACCCGCGACCGTGACGGGTTCCATGTACGCGAACGGCGTCACGCGACCCGTGCGGCCGACACTGACCCGGATGTCGAGGAGCTTGGTCGTGACCTCTTCCGGCGGGTACTTGTACGCGATCGCCCACCGCGGTGCGCGAGACGTGGTGCCCAGACGTCGATGCAACGACATCTCGTCGACCTTGACCACCAACCCGTCGATCTCGTGCTCGACGTCGTGGCGATGTTCTCCCCAGTACTTCATCTTTTCGACCACGGCGTCGGCGCCGACCACCCGCGAGGTGTGCGTGGACACCGGCAGCCCCCAGGCGGCGAGGGCCACGTAGGCGTCGTACTGCGAAGCCGGCTCGAAACCTTCCATGCGCCCGAACCCGTGGCAGATCATGCCGAGGCGACGACGCGCGGTGACGGCAGGATTCTTCTGACGCAGGGAGCCCGCCGCAGAGTTGCGCGGATTGGCGAACGGCGCCTTACCCTCCTCCACGAGGGAGGCATTGAGTGCCGCGAAGTCCTCGAGGCGGAAGAACACCTCTCCTCGCACCTCGAGCAAGGTTGGAATCGGGAATTCGTCCGTAGCGGTGAGCCGCTCCGGGATGTCGTTGATCGTCAGGGCATTGAGAGTGACCAACTCGCCCGTACGACCGTCGCCGCGGGTTGCCGCACGCACGAGTTTGCCGTTCTCGTAGACGAGATTGAGCGCGACACCGTCGATTTTCACTTCGCAGAGATAGTGCAGTTCCGGCCCGGTTTCCTGCTCTACCTTGGCGATCCATCCGCGGAGTTCGGACTCGTCGAAGACATTGTCGAGGCTGAGCATCCGCTCGAGGTGATCGACGGACGTGAAGTCCGTCGCGAATCCGCCGCCGACGAGTTGCGTCGGAGAGTCGGGAGTTCGCAGATCCGGGTACCGCTCTTCGAGAGCATTGAGCTGCCCGAGCAATGTGTCGAATGCACCGTCCGAAATGACGGGCGCGTCACGAACGTAGTAGCGGAACTGATGCTGGCGTACCTCTTCGGCCAGCTCCGTCCACTGCTCGCGCGCCTCGTTGGGCGCTGGCTGCATTGCATCCGCGGTTTCAGTCACAGCTAGAAGATTATCGGTTCACACCGACACACCACACGACTCCACGTCAGAACGCAACACATCAGAACGCCGACGGATCGTCCACCAATGCCTTGCCGACGTCTGTGCACAACCGAAGGGATGCTCGACTCCACTCGAGGCTCGCACCCGCCAGACCACAGCTTGGGGTTACCGCGACCTGGTTCTGCAGGAGTTCACGCGAGAAGCCGAGACGATCGATCAGGGTGACGGCGGGCATCGCGCACTCTTTCCACGTCACCGGCTTTTCCGGCGGGTCGGAAGGAACCAGACCGAGAGCCAATTCCTTGCCGGCGTCGAACAACTGGCCGATGCCGTCCAGATCACGTGAGCCGATGAGCGACATGTCGAAGCTCACGCCGAACGCCTGGCTTCGCCTCAGCAGATCCCACGGCATGTCGGCGCCGCAACTGTGGACGATTGTGGGCAGTCCGCAACCGCTGATCGTCGAGTCGAGAACGGCGAGCGCCTCGGGTTCCGGCAGAGCCGGAACGCTCTCCATCTTGGTGCGCCCGGGTAGTGAACCGGCCAGCACTGCCGCGATCTGCGGCTCGTCCAATTGGATCACCACCCGGGCACCGGTACGACGAGTGACCTCGGCGGCGTGGCGCGCGAGCCCCTCACCAAGTGATTCGGCGATGTCCCGGAGTGCCCCACGGTCGACGAGAACTCGCGAACCGTTTGCAACCTCGATCTCGGCGCCGAGTGTCAGCGGGCCGGCAGCTTGAAGCTTGATCACGTGGTCTCCGCCGACCAGACGGGCCGATTCCCAGGCTTCCTCGAGTGCGTCGAGATCCTGATTCAGGAAGTCCTCGGCTCGCTTCGCGACGTTGCCCCGCCGAGGCACGACGCGATAGGCGCGGGTCGAGGCGTCGAGGTTGATGTCGACCAGAATGGCGCCTGCTCGGCCGACCATGTCAGCGCCGAGACCGCGGCTCGGCAACTCCACCAGGTGTGGGAAACCGCCCAGTTCGCCAAGGATGGTTGCGGCGCTCTCGCGGGCGTCCGCGCCCGGCCAGGATCCGATTCCGGTGACCAGGCCACCGATGGAAACCTGCTGTGTCACAGTGTGTTCGGCTCGGATTCGGTGCCGGAGATGGTGCCACTGCCGAGAACCTGGTCGCCCAGTTCGCTGTCGGGGCGATACAGCACGACGGCCTGGCCCTTCGCGACGCCGGTCAGTGGTTCGCGCAACGAAATGGAGATGCCGCCGCCCGAAGTACCGTCGTCGACGGCCTCGGCGACGGCCTGCGCCAGTCCGCCGTGCGCACGGACCTGCACCATGCACTCGACGGGGCCTTCCGGCGCCTGGCCCGAGGTCCAGATCGCGCGCTGGGCCGAGATGGCCCAGACGTCGAGATTCTTGGCCGAACCGACTCGCACCGTTCCGGTTTCGGGCTCGATCGCGGTCACGTACCGCGGACGGCCGTCACCTGCGGGACCTTCGACGCCGAGCCCCTTGCGCTGTCCGATCGTGAAGCCGTGTACGCCGTCGTGTGCAGCGAGGACCTCACCCGAATCGGCGTCGACGACGCTTCCGGGACGAACGCCGATGCGCGCACCCAGGAATGCTCGGGTATCGCCGGTCGGGATGAAGCAGATGTCATGGCTGTCAGGCTTGTTCGCCACAGCCAGACCGCGCTCGGCGGCTTCCTCGCGGATCTGTTCTTTCGGTGTGTCACCGATCGGGAACATCGCGCGCGAAAGCTGATCAGCCGTCAGCACACCGAGGACATACGACTGATCCTTGTCCGCGTCGACCGCCCGGCGCAGGACGCCGCCTTCGAGGCGCGCGTAGTGACCGGTCGCCACGGCATCGAAGCCGAGAGCGACCGCACGGTCGGCGAGTGCGGTGAACTTGATCTTCTCGTTGCACCGCAGGCACGGATTGGGGGTCTCACCCGCTGCGTACGACGCCACGAAGTCGTCGATCACGTCTTCCTTGAAGCGATCGGCGAAATCCCAGACGTAGAAGGGTATTCCGAGGACGTCGGCAGCGCGCCTGGCGTCGCCGGCATCTTCCTTCGAGCAGCATCCACGCGAACCCGTCCGCAATGCACCCGGCGCCGTGGACAGCGCAAGATGAACGCCGACGACGTCATGTCCGGCGGCAACAGCGCGGGCGGCGGCGACAGCGGAGTCGACACCTCCGCTCATGGCTGCGAGTACTCGCATCAGCGATCCCCTCCACGCGAACCGGCACCGGCAAGACCGGCGGCCCGAGCGCGCTCTACTACTTGTGGAAGCGCAGCGATCAGCGCGTCCACATCGGTGACACTCGACGTATGTCCGAGCGAAAATCTCAGTGAGCCACGCGCGACGGGCGATTCGACGCCCATCGCGATCAAGACATGGCTGGCTCTGGCCACACCGGCGGTGCAGGCCGAACCGGTGGAACATTCGATACCGGCGGCGTCGAGCAGCATCAGCAACGAATCGCCCTCGCAGCCGGGGAAGGTGAAGTGCGCGTTACCGGGAAGCCGATCGGATCCGGTCGGGCCGTTGAGCACCGACTCGGGAAGAATCTCCAGGACTCCGTCGATCAAACGGTCACGCAACTGCGCCAATTCCCTTGTGCTGGAATCGAAGTTCTCGACGTTTGCGCGCAGCGCCGCAGCCATCCCGACAACGCCCGCAGTATCCGGAGTGCCCGAACGCAGATCACGTTCGTGTCCGCCGCCGTGAAGGAGCGGCACACACGGAACCTGGCGTCCGAGCAGCAGTGCGCCGACGCCGTGCGGACCACCGAACTTGTGCGCCGCGATGCTCAGCGCGGACAACTTGCTCGCCGCGAAATCGACCGGCAATTGCGCAACGGCCTGAACCGCGTCGCTGTGCATCGGAATCTCGAACTCAGCCGAAATCTCCGCCAACTCCACGATCGGCATGATGGAGCCGACCTCGTTGTTGGCCCACATCACCGTCACGAGTGCTACCTCGTCGGCGTGGACGGAAAGCTCGTCGCGCAAGGTCTGCGGGTCAACGACACCGTTCTCGTCGACCGGCAACCACGTCACGCGCGCGCCCTCGTGCTGCTCGAGCCACTCAACGGCGTCGAGCACCGCATGATGCTCGACGGAGCTCGCCAGGATGCGAGTGCGTCGCGGATCAGCGTCACGGCGAGCCCAGTAGATGCCCTTGACCGCGAGATTGTCGCTCTCGGTTCCGCCGGAGGTGAAGATGACCTCCGACGGCCGCGCACCCAGGCTGGCGGCGATCGATTCGCGCGATTCCTCGACGCGGCGCCGGGCCGCACGGCCGGAACCGTGCAGCGAGGACGCGTTGCCCACGGTTTTGAAGGTATCGGTCATCGCCTCGATAGCGGCTGCCGACATCGGAGTCGTGGCGGCATGATCGAGGTACACCGGAAATCCGGCGTGGGCACTGGGTGCAGGCAGAGTCATGGCTTGACAAGGATAGCCCAGCACGAGAGTTCGCCCAGCCTCGCTCAGCAGGCTAAGCGGTCATTGCCGGGGAGGTATCGATTTGTCCCACGGCTTGTGTCACGAGTTCCGGTGCGGGGTCGAAGATGTCGTGAGCTGCCAAATCGATGGTTTCGACGCCACGTACGGCTCTCTCGCATCGCTGCGCGAGGTCGACTCGACACTCCCCTGCCTCCTCGAGCGGAGCCAGCCTGACCTTCACCTCGACGTTCTTCTGACGCAGGATCCGACGGATGGACTGACCGATAGTTTCGGTGCCGACAAAGCACGGTCCGGTGCACAGGGAACCGTCGGCGTTCTCGTAGCGGATCGCCATCGGCTGAACCGGGCATTCGGCGTCGACGGCAGCTTGGAACATCGCCGGGCGAAAACCTCCGTACGCCCGCCCGCACCAGGTCGTTCCCTCGGGAAACACCATTACGCGGACACCACGCTGAAGTCGTTCGCGAACGACGTCGACGGTTCCGGGAAGTTCACGCAGTCGGGCGCGATCGATGGGCACTACGCGCATCCGGCGCGCGAGACCACCGAGCACTGCCCAGTCGAGCAGGTCGGCACGGGCGACGAAGTTGGCCGGGGCAACGGCACTCGCGACGAGGACGTCGGTCCACGACACGTGACCGGCGACAACCATCACGCCCGCCGGTTCGGCGCGCCCCAACCGCTGATCGTCGACCGTGAGCTTCATTCCCAGACAACGCAGCAACGCGCGCGAGTATCCGCGTTGCATCTCCGTACGCCAGGTGCGCGGGAGCAGCCAGCCGGCCGAGAGCACCGGCGCAGTCACCAGTGCGGCGCCGACCATGACCCCGCGGGCCATCACGGTGATACTCGACACACCGGGTGCGTCCGTAGGTAGGCACCCGTCGCCGCAGGGGCTCGTCGGCACCCAGTACGGCACCGTCGCGGTCATCAGCCGATCCCCGATTCGTGTGCGGCGGCCGCCGATCGCAGCCGTTCCAGATAGCGCTTGTTGGCGGAGTGAAGGCCTTGCAGCGCAACAAAATCGGCCACACCGAACTCGGGATCGTGAGCAGGTTCCCCGCAGATCATCGCGCCCATCCGCAAGTAGCCACGGAGCAACGGCGGCATCGTCACGCGTTCCGGTGCGGCAATCTCGTCGAGCGTCAGACCGCCGAGGACCACCGGGTTTCGTGGCGTCACCCGCCGCGACCCCGGACTGGCGTGTTTGTTCATCACGAAGTCACGGACGCCGCGGACATCGGCGCCGGCAATTGAATCGGGGCTCGGCAAGATGGGCACGGAGACGCAGCCCATCACCCACTCGTATCCGGTCAGTTCGAGATAATGCAGGATGCCCGACCACATCAGGCTCAGGACGGATCCGGTGCGGTGCGCGGGATCGACGCACGCGCGACCCATTTCGACGATCCTGTTCGACACCGGATCGAGCGCGGAGATGTCGAATTCGGTTGCGGTGTAATACCCACCCGCCGCCGCAGCGGAATCCGGCGGCAGCATTCGGTAGCAGCCGACGTACTCCTCGGTGATGTTGTCACGAACGAGTAGATGATCACAGAATTCGTCGAAGCCGTCGGCGTCGAGTTCGAAGACCCCGGCCGAGGCCGGGAGGGAGAAGCCTGGCTCGGAGGCGAACACTCGGTATCGAAGGCGCTGCGCGGCGACACGATGCTCGCGGTCGGAGGAGACGATCAGGGAATATCTCGGCTGGGCGACCTCACGGCCGAGATTGTCACTCGCGGAGCGAAGGACTGACGTAATTGTCATGCGCAAGGTTTATCGAGCGCGAACGGCGTCTCGGTATCGGCGAAGTGACATGCCGATGCAGGCCGGGTGAATAAAGCACTGTGCGCCTTTATCAACCGCGGGGGGTTGATAAAGGCGCACAGCAGTTTGTGCTTTTTAGCCCTTGTGGGACTTCACAGCTTCGGTGAGCTGCGGTGCGACGTTGAACAGGTCGCCCACGATGCCGAAGTCGGCGATCTCGAAGATGGGTGCCTCTTCGTCCTTGTTGACCGCGACGATGGTCTTGGACGTCTGCATGCCGGCGCGGTGCTGGATGGCACCGGAAATGCCGAGCGCGATGTACAGCTGCGGGGAGACCGTCTTACCGGTCTGACCGACCTGGAACTGTCCGGGGTAGTAACCCGAGTCCACAGCGGCACGCGAAGCACCGACTGCAGCACCGAGGGAATCGGCCAGCTCTTCGACGACGGAGAACTTGTCCGCGCTGCCGACGCCACGTCCACCGGAGACGACAACCGACGCCTCGGTGAGCTCGGGGCGGTCGCCGCCGACAATGGGCTCACGCGAGGTGACCTTGACGGCACTCTCGTCCTGAGCCGGAACCTCGACGGTGATCTGCTCGCCTGCGCCGGCCTGCGGAGCAGCCTCGACTGCACCCGGACGAACCGAGTAGACGGGAACGTCGCCGTTGGCCTTGGCTTCGACGGTGAACGCGCCACCGAAGATGGAGTGGACGCCGGTGCCGTCAGCCTTGATCTCGATGACGTCGGTCAGCAGTCCGGAGCCCAGACGTGCGGCCAGACGACCGGCAACCTCTTTGCCCTCGGTGCCGGCTGCGGTGATGACTGCTGCCGGGCTGGTGGACTCGACCAGAGCGGCGAGAACGTCGACCTTGGGGGTGACGAGGTAGCCGTCGATGTCGTCGGACTCGGCGACGTAGATCTTCTCGGCTCCGGCTGCTGCCAGAGCGTCGGCGAGCTTTGCTGCGGTGCCCGCGGGGCCGGCGACAACTGCCGACGGCTCACCGAGTGCGCGTGCAGCGGTGATGAGTTCGGTGCTGACCTTCTTCAGCGCACCCTCTGCGTGCTCTACGAGCACAAGTACTTCTGCCATGACTTAACTCTCCCTGAGTTCTTCTGCTGGATGTCTAGAAGGGCGCGATCAGATGACCTTGTTGCTGACGAGGTAAGCGGCGATCTTGGTGCCACCGTCTCCCTCGTCGGCGATGCGCTCACCAGCGGTACGGGGGGGCTTCGGAGTGGAGGACGTCACGGTGGTGCCGGCGTTGGCAACTCCGACGGTCTCCGGGTCGACTCCGAGGTCGGCCAGCGTGTAAACGAGAACTTCCTTCTTCTTCGCGGCCATGATGCCCTTGAAGGACGGGAAGCGCGGCTCGTTGATCTTCTCGGTGACCGAGACGATCGCGGGCAGCGAAGCCTCGAGGCCGAAGACGCCCTCGTCGGTCTCGCGCTCACCGGTGATCTTGCCGTCGGCGACGACGACCTTGCGCAGCTGCGTGAGCTGCGGGATGCCCAGGTACTCGGCGATGATGGCCGGAACAGCGCCGACGCGGCCGTCGGTGGCCTCGTTGCCGGCGATGATCAGGTCGGCAGGCTCGTCGTTCTCGAAGGTGATCTGTCCGAGAGCAGCAGCGAGCGTCCATGCGGTCTGGATCGCGTCGGAGCCGTGCAGTGCCGGGTCGTTGATGTGGACGGCCTTGTCGGCGCCCATCGACAGAGCCTTGCGGATAGCGTCGGTGGCGCGGTCGGGACCTGCGGACAGCACCGTTACCTCACCGCCCTGAGCTTCCTTGATGAGGAGTGCTTCTTCGACGGAGCGCTCGTTGATCTCGTCGAGGACTGCGTCAGCGGCTTCACGGTCAAGCGTGTAGTCGCCGTCGGTCAGCTTGCGCTCGGACCATGTGTCGGGGACCTGCTTGATCAAAACAACGATATTCGTCATGGGTCTTCGTCGACCTCCTGTGTGTAATTCACCTGATAAATCGTCTGTGGTGCTCGCGCAGTCCGAGCGTCCGAAAAGAGAGTCCGACAGGTCTCCCCACGGGCGAATTTCTCGGTTCACGTCGGCTGTGCGTTAGATTACCCCACGTTAAGTTACCGGTGGGTAACTTAACGTGGAACCTCGTCCACCATAACGGCACGAACAGGAATTGACAGCAGTGATCTGGACCACGGCGAACACGTTCTACTCGGATGGCACTAATCTCGCACGGGTGAGTGAAACGAGTGTCAGCAACCACGAGGACGCACCCCTGCCCTTGACGGGCGAACGAACCGTGCCAGGAATCCCCGAGGAGAACTACTGGTTCCGACGCCACGAAGTGGTGTACCGCGCACTTCTGGAGCGCTGCACGGACCGCCGAGTCCTCGAGGCCGGATCCGGAGAAGGCTACGGCGCCAACATGATTGCGGACGTCGCAACGAAGGTTACCGGCCTCGACTACGACGTCTCCGCGGTCGAACACGTTCGTGCGCGCTACCCCCGCGTCGAGATGCTTCACGGCAACCTCGCCGAGCTTCCACTGGCCGACAACTCGGTTGACGTCGTCGTCAATTTCCAGGTTATCGAGCACCTGTGGGATCAGGGTCAGTTCCTGCGCGAGTGCTTCCGAGTTCTCGCTCCCGGCGGTGAACTTCTGATCAGTACCCCCAACCGGATCACGTTCTCCCCCGGCCGCGACACGCCGCTCAACCCTTTCCACACTCGTGAGCTCAACGCCGCCGAAATGACCGAATTGCTCGAAGACGCCGGATTCCGCGTTCAGTTGATGACCGGCGTCCACCACGGTTCACGCCTGAAGGAACTCGACGCCAAGCACGGCGGATCGTTCATCAACGCGCAGATCGACCGCGCGTTGGCCGGTGAGCCCTGGCCCGAAGATCTCACCCGCGACGTCGAGGGCATCACCGTCGACGACTTCAGCATCAGCGAACCCGACATCGACGACAGCCTCGACCTCGTCGCTATCGCCGTGAAAGACAGCGCTGCGAAGGACACTGCCGTGAAGGAATCCGGCGAGTGAGTAACGCAACACCCGTCACCGAACCGGGGATGTTCGCCCTGGTTCTGCACTCCCATCTGCCGTGGCTCGCCAACCACGGCAGATGGCCCGTCGGCGAAGAATGGATCTACCAGTCCTGGGCTGCGTCGTACATTCCGCTTGCCGCCGCGCTACGACGCCTGGCCGACGAGGGCCGATCGCACCTGCTGACGCTGGGAATCACGCCGGTGCTCGCGGCCCAGTTGGACGATCCCCACTGCCTCGCCGGCATGCATCACTGGCTCGGCAACTGGCAGATCCGTGCACATGAGGCCGCCGGCATGCCGGACGCAGCGCACCGCGAACTCGGAGCGCGCGAACACCGAGCGTCCGCAGCGGCTCTCGAAGATTTCGAGACTCATTGGCAGCACGGCGCCTCACCCGTGTTCCGCGACCTCATCGACCGCGAGGCCTTCGAGCTTCTCGGCGGGCCGCTGGCCCACCCGTTCCAGCCGCTGCTCGACCCTCGCTTGCGTGCGTTCTCCCTCCGCGAAGGTCTCGCCGACGCGCATGCCCGGTGGAACCACACTCCGACCGGGATCTGGGGGCCCGAGTGCGGGTACACCCCGGGCATGGAGCGCGGGTACGCCGAAGCGGGTGTCACCCACTTCATGGTCGACGGTCCCGCCTTGCGCGGCGACACGTCCCTCGGTCGCCCGGTTCGAGAATCCGACGTGGTTGCCTTCGGCCGCGACCTTCAGGTCAGCTACCGCGTCTGGTCCCCGAAATCCGGATATCCGGGTCACGCTGCTTACCGCGATTTCCACACCTACGACCACGAGACGGGTCTCAAGCCCTCGCGGGTCACCGGCCGGACCGTCGACTCCGCCGACAAGTTGCCGTACGACCCCGAACTCGCCGCCGCCGCCGTCGACAAGCATGTTGCCGACTTCGTCGAAACCGTTCGGGCGCGTCTGCGCAGCGAATCCACCCGCATCGGCCGCGACGCCCTCGTGGTCGCAGCATTCGACACCGAACTGTTCGGGCACTGGTGGCACGAAGGCCCGCAGTGGCTCGAGAAGCTCCTGCGCGCGCTTCCGGAAGCCGGAATTCGCGTCGGCACCCTCGCCGACGCCAAGGAATCGGGATACGTCGGCGAACCCGTTCAACTCGAGGATTCGTCCTGGGGATCGGGCAAGGACTGGCGCGTGTGGGCCGGCGATCAGGTGTCCGACCTCGTGCAACTGAACTCCGAAGTAGTCGATACCGCCCTCACCACCGTGGACAAGTCTCGCGGCCGCGACAACGCACCCGGCCGACCGGAACTGCGAAACCGGGTCAACGATCAGGTCCTTCGCGAGACACTGATGACAGTTTCGAGCGATTGGGCATTCATGGTGAGCAAGGATTCGGCCGCGGGGTACGCCCGTGAACGCGCACACAAGCACGCCCACGCGACCCGGGAAATCTCCGAAGCGCTCGTTTCCGGCCGCGATGCCGTCGCCGAGCGACTGGCCGAAGGCTGGAATCGCGCCGACGGATTGTTCCCGGGGCTGGATGCTCGCCGTCTGCCTGACACAGAACTGGTGAACGGGAGCGCGTCGTGAAGATTCTCATCGTCTCGTGGGAGTACCCACCGGTCGTTGTCGGCGGCCTCGGCCGACACGTCCACCATCTCGCCACCGAGCTTGCGGCTGCAGGCCACGAAGTCGTGGTTCTCTCGCGCCGCCCCTCCGGCACCGATGCGTCGACGCACCCGACGGTCACGCACATCTCCGAAGGCGTACTGGTCGTCGCAGTGGCCGAGGACCCGGCACACTTCGTCTTCGGCGAGGACATGCTCGCGTGGACCCTCGCGATGGGTCACGCGATGGTCCGTGCCGGGATGGCGCTGCACAAGCCAGGAGTGGGCGAGGGCTGGCAACCGGACGTCGTGCACGCACACGACTGGCTGGTCGCACATCCGGCGATCGCCTTGGCCGAATTCTATGACGTCCCACTGGTTTCCACGCTTCACGCCACCGAGGCGGGTCGCCACAGCGGCTGGATCTCCGGACGCATCAACCGCCAGGTCCACTCGGTCGAGTGGTGGCTGGCAAACGAATCCGACTCTCTCATAACCTGTTCGGCGTCCATGCAGGAAGAAGTGACCGAACTCTACGGTCCGACGCTGCCGCCGATCACTGTCATCCGCAACGGAATCGACGTGACCACGTGGAGCTTTCGCGAACGTGGACCGCGGTCAGGGCCGCCGAAACTCCTCTTCGTCGGCCGCCTGGAATACGAGAAGGGTGTGCAGGACGCTATCGCGGCACTCCCCCGAATCCGTCGTAGCCACCCCGGCACGACCCTCGCGATCGCGGGCGAAGGCACCCAGTTCACCTGGCTCTACCAACAGGCGCGCACACATCGCGTCGCGCGGGCAGTGGACTTTCTCGGCAACCTCGATCACACGGAACTGCTCAGCTGGCTGCACGGTGCGGACGCCATCGTCCTGCCGTCGCGCTACGAGCCGTTCGGGATCATCGCCCTCGAAGCGGCGGCAGCCGGCACGCCGCTGATCACGTCCACCGCAGGCGGACTGGGCGAAGCGGTAGTCGACGGGGTGACCGGGATGTCGTTCCAACCGGGTGACATCGCCGGGCTCACCTCGGCGGTCCGCGAGGTTCTCGACGATCCCGCCGGGGCGCAGGAACGGGCAGTGGCCGCCCGGGCACGCCTGACGTCGGACTTCGACTGGCATCAGGTCGCCGAGGAGACTGCTCACGTCTACGCGGGCGCAAAGCGTCGGGTGCGGCAGCCGTTGGCGCGGCCGCAGATTCCCGAGCGGCCGCTCCCTGGTCGCTGAAGCGCTGACCTCAGCGGGTCGGGAGGGGCGCGGTGAAGCGAGAACTCGCATCCCCGAGCAGATGGCCTGGTGGCAACATCCGGCCACACAACACCAGCAACAAGTCCTGCGCCGCTCCGTGAACCTCGGCGCCGGCACCGTACGTCCAGTCTCGGTCGTCGGCGCGCAACCGAGCGCCGTCGAGGTCAGTCCCGAAATACTTCACGGTTTTGGGCGAGAGTCCGCTGAGCACACGAGTGAGCCGGTCTTCGGGCACCACGTAGTCGTCGCCGAGTGCCACGCGAATGTCCTGACCGTGGATCACGTCGTGTGAGAGTGCACCCTCGAAGCCACCGCCCGGCGGCTTCCACGGGTGTGCGACGTTGTCGCGAAGCGAGGCAAGCAGTTGTTGCTCACCGACTTCCGACGCGTCGGCGAGCGCTCGCCGATTCGACATCTTGTTGAAGTTTCCGCGTGACTTGACCATTTCCACGACGAATCGCGGCGCCGAGTATCGGTAGGGCATGGTGATGTGCGCGATCACTTCGCGGACCCGCCACCCGTCGCACAGGGTCGGCGCGTTCCACTGCTCCGCGCTCAGGCCTTCGAGAAATCCCACCAGTTCGCGGCGCTGCGCCACGACCCATTCGGGTGTCTGTTCGCTCATGTCGGCACTCCTTTCACCGGCGCAGACTTTCGGCGCCGATACCGATACAGACCGGTGGCGGCGCCGAAAGTAATCGCTGGTTCTGCCAAAAAGTGAGCTACGACGTCGACGACGCGTCGGCAGCGTCCGCAGCAGCCTTCTTGCGTGCGATGTCCTCGAGTGCCGCGATGTACTTCGCACGATCGGCAGCGCCGGCTTCCCAATCGGACTTGCGGTTCTTGACCGCCTTCGCAGGCGAGCCGACCGCGATGCTGAAATCCGGGATGTCTCCCTTGACGACGGCGTGCGCACCGAGCACACAACCGCGTCCGACGCGGGTATTTCGCAGCACGGTGACCTTCGCTGCCACCCAGGTGTCCGGGCCGATACGGACGGGGCCCTTGACGATGCCCTGGTCCTTGATCGGTGTGTTGATGTCGTCCATGCGGTGGTCGAAGTCGCAGATGTAGCACCAGTCGGCTACGAGCGTCGACGCACCGATTTCGATGTCGAGGTAGGTGTTGACGACGTTGTCCTTGCCGAAGACGACCTTGTCGCCGATGCGCAGCGAACCTTCGTGGCAACGGATCGCGTTGCCGTCGCCGATGTGTACCCAGCGCCCGATCTCGAGGCGGGACAGGTCGGGGGTCGAATGGATTTCGACGTTCTTGCCGAGGAACACCATGCCGCGCAGGATCACGTGCGGGTTGGCCATCTTGAACTTGGCGAGACGGTAGTACCGCACCAGATACCAGGGTGTGTACGCCTTGTTCGCCAGAACCCATTTGAGGGAATCGACCGTCAAGAACTTGGCCTGATCGCTGTCGCCTCGGCGTGATCCCCGCCATCGAGTGCGCAACGGTGCGCCCCACATGCTCGTCATGAGTGTTCAGCCTACGTGGGGCCGACTCACCGACCCTCGGGGTGTGCCCCGTCACGTTGCCCCGGTCGGGATAGTCTCTGGTCCGGGCTTGTGCAGTTACCGAGGGCTCTTGATCAAGTGAAGGCAGGGAGATTGTGATGCGGCGGGTCCTACGGTCGTCCGTGATGGTGTCGACGGCGATCGCTGCGGCCCTGATCGCCGGTTGCGGCAGCGACGACGGACGGGTGGACCGGTACGCGTCGGCGGGTTGGCCGGCCATGCATGCCGACGCCCGCAACAGCGACACGAGCCCGGTCACCGGATCACGCGATGTCGAGTTCGCATGGTCACGCCCTCTCGGCGGTCCGGTTGCCGCGTACGCCTCGGTGGCCGCGAACGGCCAGAGCTTCGTCACCGCCCGCACCGAGAACGGCTGCAATCTCTTCTCGTTCCAGATGGATACGGGTCGCAAGAAGTGGTGCGCTCGACTCAACGACGGAGTAGTCGCGTCCACGCCCATCGTCGACACGGCCACCAATGTCTACGTCGGTGAGAGCGGCGCGATGATGTCCTTCACCGAGACTGGTCAATTGCGTTGGCGCACGCTCGTTGTGGGCACTCCTCTCTCGTCGCAGTTCACCGGCGACGGAAACCTGTTGTTCATCACCCAATTGGGTCAGATCAACGTGCTCGACCCGCAGACCGGCGCCAAAGTGGTTCCGTCGTTCGACCTGATCCCGCCGCCGTCGATCGACCAGGGCGCAAATGCAGAACTCATTCCCGACAACAAGGGTTTGAACGAGTGCTTCCTCGGCACGTCCGGCTGCCCGGTGGCCAATACGCCGGCAGTGGACCTGGGCACCGGCAAGTTCTACTTCACCTTCTACGGACCCAGTTCTCGGGCAGCCGATCTGGTCGCCATGAAGTACACGGGCGGCGACAATCCGTCCATCACCCGCGAGTGGTCCACCGACGCGCTTCCCGGTGGAACGGCGTCGAGCCCGGACCTGTCGAAGGACGGCAAGACCGTGTACGCCACCGACAACAACGGATCTCTCTGGGCAGTGAACGCCGAAACCGGTGACACCAGATGGAGTTACGACATCGGCTTCAACTCGGCCGGTAGTGCCTCGACGTCCGACGACGGTTTGATCATTCCCGCCGGCGGCGACAAGGGCCACCTCCTTGCCGTGCGCGACGAGGGAGATCACGCCGAACTGGCCTGGGAACGTAAAGACCTTCTGCAACTGGGCGTTCCGGCGCAGACCGCCGGCAACACCGGATACACCGTCGTCCGCGAGGGTGAGAACGGACTGAGCCTGATCACCTTCGACACCGAAACCGGTGAGACGGTGGATCAGGACACGTTGCCGGGAGCAGTCGGCTTCACCGTCGGCACCTCGATCGGCCCCAAGGGCGAAGTGTTGACGCCCAGCGCAATCGGTGAGCTGTTCGTCTTCAAGTGAGCTAGCGGGACGCCTCACAGATGAAGGCCGACGCCGATCGTCCGATCCGCACGATCACGACGCTCAGCGCAAGCGAGCCCTTGAGCTTGAGCCGTGGACGCAGCACTGCCGGGTCAACGTCGACTCCTCGCACCAAAATTTCGGCCACACCGCAGTCCCGCTTGGACAGTGTCTGTTTGAGCAGTTTCTCCGAGTACTTGATCTGCTCGAGGATCCGGAATCCGCGAACTCCCTCAGGGACGCTGTCACCGGTCAGATAAGCGATGCGTGGATCGAGCTGCCAGAGGCCGTGTCTGGCCGCGTAGTGGCGCACGAGGCCTGCGCGCACTACCGCTCCGTCCGGGTCGATGATCCACTCCCCCGGAGCTTGCTCCGGAATCACGTCGTCCTCGGCGTCGGTGATCGCCCACCCGCTCCCGTCGGAGCGAAGCACCGAAGCTCGACGCGTGACGCCGGACTCGGCCAGTCCCGTCGACCACAGGCATGCTTCCTTGACGCCGCCGTCGAGCGAGACGACCTCGACTTCCCCGTCCCAGCCCAGATTGTCGAAATCGAGTCCGGGAGCACACTTCACCGCGAGATCACGGCCGGAGTACGCCTCGATGAGGTCCGGTAGAGGTGGCATCAACGCTGCCGGATCGTGAGTGCGGCGACCGCCCGATCGCCGGGCGGGGTCCGCCAGTACGACGGTGTCGCGTGTCGTCGGGCGGAGCGCGTCGGCCCGCAACAACGCTGCGCTCGGCACATTGCGCTGTGCCATCGCCAGGCGAACGGAATCGATGTCGCTGCCGATCACGCGATGCGCAACTCCGGTCAAGGCATGCAGTTCGGCGCCGATTGAGCACGTCACGTCGTGGACGTCGCGCCCGATCAGACGCTGCGCGCGGTGCGCCGCCACAACACCGGGAGTGGCCTGCTGCATCGCGTCGTCCGTGAACAACCACTGATCACTGCCGGGCAGTTTCGTAACGGCCTTGCGTCGAAGCAGGACGGTGTCCACGAGCGCAGGCATGTGATCACCGAAACGCGTACGCGCCCGGCCGATGTCGGCCAGACGCGTACGCGTGGACAGTTCGAGCTGATCCACCTCGGCCAAGGCAGCTACGCCGGAATCACTTCCGAGATAGTCGACGTCGCCGAGGGTGAAGTCATAACCCAATTCAGTTGCCGGGCTTCACGCCGGTGATCATGACGTTGTAGAAGAATCCGCGAGGAACGACGTGGCGGAGCACCTTCTCGTCGACCCAGCTGAGCGTCTTCCAACCACCGAAAGCGAAACGTCCCCAGCCCCAACCGAGCTTCTCCGGCGGAACAGCTGCTTCGAAGGTACGGACCGGCCATCCGAGAAGCGCCGCGGCGAATTCCTCGGTGGCAGCGTGGACCTGATCGGCTCCCGCGGACTTCGCCATGTTCTCGAGGTCGGTGGGGTCGAACGTGTGGATGTCGACGACTGCTTCGAGCGCTGCTGCGCGAGAGGACTCGTCGAGCTCTTCCTGCGGGCGACGCCAATCTGCCAGGAACGGCAGCTTGGTCACGCGTGTGGTTGCTTCCCACGTCGCGCGGCCGAGCCAGCGGGCGTAGAAGTTACCGACAGTCGTGGGCTCACCGGCGAAGACGAAACGGCCGCCGGGCTTGAGGACACGAAGGACCTCGCGCAGCGACTTCTCGACGTCGGGAATGTGGTGCAGCACGGCGTGGCCGACGACCAGGTCGAAGGTGTTGTCCTCGTACGGAATGGTCTCGGCATCGGCAACACGGCCGTCGACCGGAAGGCCGAGGCTTTCTGCATTGCGCAGTGCGACCTTGACCATGCCGGGCGAGAGGTCGGTGACCGAACCGGTCTTGGCGACTCCACCCTGCATCAGGTTCAGGAGGAAGAATCCGGTGCCGCAACCCAGTTCGAGGGCGCGCTCGTACGGGAGCGGCTGATCGCCCGCGACGGCGTCGAAACGACCACGTGCGTAGTCGATGCAGCGCTCGTCGTACGAGATGGACCACTTGTCGTCGTAGGTTTCGGCTTCCCAGTCGTGGTAGAGCACCTGGGCGAGCTTGGTGTCCTTACGAGCGGCCTCGACCTCTTCGGCCGTGGCGTGCGGCCGCGGCGCGGGGTCGACTACCGAGGTGTCGGTAGCGGCGGGCGGCGTGACGGTTGCGTCGTCATTCGGGCTGGCTGTCATGGCGGCTATCCTACTCGCTGGTAAGAGATGAACAAGTTCTAGTTTAGGGGAGCCTACTCGCCCGTGAACTCGGCCTTGCCCGGACCGTTGGCGATGAACGACTCCATGCCGATCGCCTGATCCTTGGTCGCGAACAATCCGGCGAACAGATGCTGCTCGATCTTGAGCCCGGATTCCAGGTCGGTGTTCAGACCCTCGTCGATGGCTGCCTTGGCAGCAGCCAAGGCACGTGACGCTCCCCCGACGAACTGCAAGGCCCACGTGCGAGCGGCGGTATACACGTCGTCGGGAGCGACGACCTCGTCGACCAAACCGATGGCCAACGCCTCGTCAGCCCCGACGAAACGGCCGGTGAAGACCAGATCCTTGGCCTTGGCCGGTCCGATCAGACGAGCCAGGCGCTGCGTACCGCCGCCACCGGGAATGATTCCGAGCAGAATCTCCGGAACTCCGAGCTTGGCGTTGTCTCCGACGATCCGGCGATCGGCCGAGAGTGCAACTTCGAGTCCGCCACCGAGTGCGTATCCGGTGATCGCGGCAACGGTCGGCTTCGGGATGGACGCCACGGCGCCGAGCCCGGCCTGCATGCCACCGATGGCGTCACGGATCTGGCCGTAATCCATCTCGGCCATTTCCTTGACGTCGGCACCGGCTGCGAAGACTTTCTCGCCGCCGTAGACGATGACGGCCTTGACTGCCTTGTCGACGGTCGCAGCGTGTGCGGCAGCAGCCAACTCGTCCTGGACCTGACGGTTCAGAGCGTTCATGGGCGGGCGCGCCAGACGGATGGTGCCGATGCCTTCGGAAACCTCGAGAGTCACAAATTCAGCCATGATCGAGAGGTTACTTTGCCGCCTTGACCGACCACGGATGCGGCCCGGCGACGTAGTAACCGTCCTGATTCGGGAACTCGACGCGCAGAGTCTCCTCGTCGGTGATCAACGTAGGCAGGATGACGGGAATCTCCGGCTCGGCTGCGAGTATCTCCGCCACCGAGCTGAACTTGGCCAATTCGGTCAGCTGACTCCACGTCGGCGGCAACAGGATGCTGCCACCCTCCCGCCAATGCGCCAGCGCGTCCTGCGGGCTCTGCCAACGCACCTCGGCGGCCTCGGAGGTGACCCCGTCCGCGATCTGTCCGGTCGGTGACGCTGCGACGAAGAAGCGCGTGTCGTAGCGGCGGGTCTCGCCCACCGGCGTGATCCAGTTCGCCCACGGCCGCAGCAGATCCGTTCGCAGGACCAGGTTCTCCTTCTTCAGGAAATCGCTGAACGACAGCTCGTGCTTTTCGAGAGCTACTCGGTCCTGTGCGTAGCCGGCCGTGTCCGCGACGACGGTGTCCGCGGTCGGTCCGGCGAGCAGAACGCCGCACTCCTCGAACGTTTCCCGCACCGCAGCCAAGACGAGAGCCTTCGCCCGAGCCACATCCGTGCTGAACCGCTCGGCCCACCACTCGACAGACGGTCCGGCCCACTCGACCTCTGCCGTCGCATCGGACTTGTCGACGCCGCCGCCGGGGAAGACCGTCATGCCCCCGGCAAACGCCATCCCCTGTACTCGTTGAAGCAGGAAGATCTCGATCCCGGATTCGGCATCGCGCACCAAGATGACGGTCGACGCATCCTTGGGCTCGGGGACAGCGTTTGTATTCTCGTTAGCCATGCTTCGCGAACCTACGCGATCTGTGATCTGGGACGCATTTCAGGTCCCACTGAAGCTCACGCGCGATGAGCTCCTGACGGCCTCGCACGTCGTGCGAAGTATCGGCCGTCCGCCTTGTCGAGGCTGATGGACTGGCTGAATGCCGCGCTCAGATTTTCGGCGGTGATGACGTCGTCCAGAAGGCCCTGAGAGACGACCTCCCCTTCCTTGAGAAGGAGTGCGTGAGTGAATCCTGGCGGAATTTCCTCGACGTGATGGGTGATCAGAACGGTAGCCGGGGCGTCCGGATCGGCAGCCAGTTCGGCGAGTCTGGCCACAAGTTCCTCACGTCCACCGAGATCGAGCCCGGCGGCGGGCTCGTCCAGGAGAAGAAGTTCGGGATCGGTCATCAAGGCTCGCGCGATGAGGACGCGCTTGCGCTCGCCTTCGGAAAGCGTCCCGTACGTGCGATCCGCCAGGTGCTCGGCGCCGAGGCTTTCGAGCATCTCCACAGCGCGCGAGGTGTCCATGGATTCGTACTCCTCGCGCCACCGACCGAGAACGGCGTAGCCCGCCGACACGACGAGGTCGCTGACCTTCTCGTCGCCGGGCACGCGGTTCGCCAACGACGACGAGGACAAACCGATTCGCGGGCGCAACTCGTTGACGTCGACCTTGCCGAGAACTTCGCCAAGGAGGTGGGCAGAACCACTGGTCGGGAAAGTCTCACCGGCCGCGATGCGCAGCAGCGAGGTCTTGCCGGCACCGTTGGGTCCGAGCACCACCCATCGCTCGTCCAGCTCCACTTTCCAGGTGACGGGCCCCACGAGAGTGGACCCTCCCCGACGGATGAGTACGTTGTCGAAATCGATGAGCAGATCTGGATCAGGTAGCGGCACCCGAACATCTTCCCGCACATTCTCCGGCCGTTCACGGCAGGATCATCTTGCGTGTCGCCTCTCATCGAAACTCGCACCCCGACGCCCGGGTCTCCGTTCCCACTCGGCGCCAACATCGTGGACTCCGGAACCCAGTTCGCGGTCCACGCACCAGCTGCGTCGAGCGTCCAGATCTGCCTGATCGACCAGGACGGAAACGAAGATCGCGTCGAACTCCGGCAACACACGTACGGAATCTGGCACGGGATCATCGCCGGGATCGGTGCGGGGCAGCGATACGGAATTCGGGCAAGCGGCCCGTGGAATCCGCGCGCCGGACTGAGACTGAATCCACACAAGCTGCTCATCGATCCGTGGGCGCGCCGCATCGAGGGGGAACTCGGTGACCACCGTGCCCTCCTGTCGTACGCCGACGATCCTTTCGGCGACCCGTCTACCCTCGACTCGCTCGGCCACGTGCCGCTGTCCGTGGTGACTCCCGGCCTCGTGCCCGCCGGAGCCCGCCTCGAGACGCCGTGGGAGGAAAGCGTGATCTACGAACTGCATGTGGGCGCGTACACCGCCAGTCATCCAGGAGTACCCGCCACCCACCGCGGAACGTACCTCGGCCTGACGGCACCGGCCGTGATCGATCACCTCGTCTCACTCGGCGTCACCGCCGTGGAACTGCTTCCCGTACAGGCGTTTCTGACCGAGCACAGCGTCCGCGAGCGAGGAATGCGCAACCACTGGGGATACTCGACGGCGTCGTACTTCGCCCCGCATCCCGGATACGCGGCAACTTCGGGCGGCGAAGTCACCGAGTTCCGGATCATGGTCGACGCACTACACGCGGCAGGCATCGAGGTCATCCTCGACGTCGTCTACAACCACACCTGCGAGCAGAGTGTCGACGGAATCAGCGTCAGCTGGCGAGGTTTGGACGGCCCAGGCTACTACCTTCTCGACGGCGACGGCCGCGACATCGACCTGACCGGGTGCGGCAACACGGTCGACGCCTGCTCCCCCATCGCCGTCCGCATGATCACCGACAGCCTCCGCTACTGGGCCACCGAAATGGGTGTCGACGGCTTCCGATTCGATCTCGCGAGCGCGTTGGGTAGGCCGCGCGGCGGCGGCTTCGACCAGCGGGCGTCCATCTTGTCGGCCATCTCCTCCGATCCGGTACTGACCCGGTGCAAGCTCATCGCCGAACCGTGGGATGCCACTGCCGACGGTTACCAGGTCGGAAACTTCGGACTCCAATGGTCGGAATGGAACGACAAGTATCGCAGCACTATTCGCCAGTTCTGGAACGGCGGCTCCAGCGTCCGGAAGGTCGCGTCGCGCCTCGCCGGTTCCGAGGACATCTTTGTCGGCAGCGGCCGTCGCCCATGGGCGTCGATCAACTTCGTCACAGCGCACGACGGGTTCACCGCCGCCGATCTGGTCGCGTACAACCACAAGCACAACGAAGCCAACGGTGAAGACAATCGTGACGGCGCCGATCACAACGATTCGTTCAACCACGGAATCGAAGGCCCCAGCACCGATCCCGAGATTCAGGACGCCAGGGCACGTCATGTACGGGCGCTACTGGCCACGCTCGTGCTGTCGACAGGCACACCGATGCTCACCGCCGGAGACGAGTTCGGCCACAGTCTCGGCGGAAACAACAACGCGTATTGTGTTCCCACACTTGCCTCCCCGGCCGATTCGTGGGCCCTGGACTGGACGGCGGCCGATCAGTCGTTGGTGCAGTTCGTCTCCCGAGCGTTCGGATTACGCCGAGCGGCACCGGCGTTGCGTCAGCCCGAATTCTTCGAAGGCAGAAGAAGACTGGAGCACCCGGACCTCGTCTGGTTCGACGCTGCCGGCGTCGAGTTCGACGACACCGCATGGTACGACGAGAGTCACCGAACGCTGCAGGCCTGGATCGACGGAGCCGACGTTCGGTCTCACACTCGGACCGGGCGCCCACTCGGTGACGACAGTTGGCTCCTGATCCTGCATTCCGGTGGACCGGTTCAGGTCACCGTCGGCACTCCGGAATGGTTCGACGGCACATTGACTGCATCGTTCGATTCGGCGTCACCGACCGGCGAACCTGCCTCCACGGCCGAAGTTCCCGTCGGCACGGAGATCTCATTGACCGGACCCACGGTCTTGGCCTTACGTTCCGTGACACGTCCGCCGGTAACCGCTGCTGTCATGGAATCCGGCAGCACCTTGATCAGTAATTGAATCGTCGGCCCGATCCCGAAGGCGTACAACACTGTTCCGACGCCAACCGTTCCACCGAGGAGCCATCCGGTAGCGAGGACCGCGATTTCGATGCTGGTACGCACGAGCCTGACCGACAAGCCGGTGCGCGCCACCAGTCCTGTCATCAACCCGTCGCGGGGACCCGGCCCCATGCCTGCCCCGATGTAGAGAACGCTGGCCAGTCCGTTGAGGAGGATTCCCGCGACCATGATCGCGGCGCGAACTGGCATGGAATCAAAGACCGGCAAGAAGGCCAGTGAAGTATCCACCGAGATTGCAATGACCACGACATTGGCGACCGTGCCGAACCCTGGCCGCTGACGGATCGGAATCCAGAGCAGCAGTACCACCGCACCGGTAATCGCAGTGATCACGCCGAAACTGAGCGAAACATGCTCGGCCACGCCCTGATGGAACACATCCCAGGGGTCCAGTCCGAGGCCGGCTGTGATCATCATGGCCATCGAGAAGCCGTACAACCACAGACCAACGAACAGCGAGGCGAATCTCCGTATCAACACTCGACCATCTTGAAGGCCACTGGACTGTTCATCCATAGCCAAGTTGTCGATACTGGACTGGTCGGTTAGGTCTCTAAGGAACCGCAATGACTGTCATGGAGCCTGGTGCCACTTCCGTGAAGCCCGCATCACGAACCGCGACAGCCTCCGACCGCTTCAATCGGTCTACTGCCTCGGCCCACTGTTTCGGACTTGCGTCGCGTACCGAGCAGCGAAAGTCGTTCTGCGCCCATACCCAGCACTGTTTCTCGGACATGGCCGCTGCCAACAACATCGAGGCATGCCCTACCTGTGCCGACGCCTTGCCTACCGTCATCTCGAGCTCCGAGTCGATCCACAGCACCGGAAGACCGGGCTCGGGCTGGCCAGGCTCGTCGTGCTCCAGGTCGGTGCCACCGATCTGCAACTTCTTGATTCGCGGGTCCAGTTCTCCGACCGGCCCGGGAACCAGAGCCCGCGCCTGGGCGCCATCCACGTCGACGGTGATTCCCGGTACCTCTTGCGCGGCGAGCCACTGGGCTCCACGCGCTCGGCGAGACACTTTCCGGATCCGGGCACCCACCCACGCCGAATAGTCCTCGTGCCACGGGCCGGGCTCCCCGTCTTCGGTGAACCCGACGCGTTCGTCCAGGCACAGCGCCACTGCCGCCGTTGCGGCAGCCTCGAGCAGTGCAGTGCGCTTCGGCGGGTCTGCCTTCGGGATGTGGAGAATGATCGGCATCGCCAACACCAGTGCCGGATCCGCGGGATCGTCTCGCCCACCGTACCCAGCGGCCAACACCGCGTGGCGCTCGCTCCAGCGAGAATCGGGATCGGAACTGACTGCTGGATCGGAACTCATGGAATCGGTACGCGTCGTACGCCACCGTCGACGGCGTCCGCAGCCTCGACCTCGTCGCGGGTCACACCGAGAATGAACAGCACAGCATCGAGGAAGGGATGCGACAAAGCCGCGTCCGCGACCTCCCGCAACGCGGGCTTGGCGTTGAACGCCACACCCAGTCCCGCGGCGTTGAGCATGTCGATGTCGTTGGCACCGTCACCGACGGCGACAGTCTGTTCCATCGGCACACCGACCTGATCGGCGAACTTGCGCAGCGCAACGGCCTTCGCGGCGCGGTCGACGATTTCACCGATCACACGTCCGGTCAGCTTGCCGTCGACGATCTCGAGGGTGTTGGCGTGCACGAAGTCCAGTTCGAGTTCGTGTGCGAGGCCTTCGATGACCTGGCGGAAACCGCCGGACACCACGCCGCAGTGGAATCCGAGGCGGCGCAGGGTGCGAATCGTGGTGCGCGCCCCCGGCGTCAGTTCGATGCTCTCTGCCACCTCGTCGATGACGGACGCGTCGAGACCGGCGAGTGTCGCCACACGCTGGTGCAGTGATTCGGTGAAGTCGATCTCGCCGCGCATCGCAGCTTCGGTGACGGCGCGGACCTCGTCCTCGACGCCGGCCTTCGCGGCGAGCATCTCGATGACCTCGCCCTGTACGAGCGTCGAGTCCACGTCGAACACGATCAGACGCTTGGCCCGGCGAGCCAGTCCTGCGCGCTCGACTGCGATGTCGACGTTTTCGAGAGCGGCGACCTCGGCGAGTCCGGTACGCAGCTTCGCGTCGCCGTCGACAGTATCGGCTGCGCTGACGCTGAGTTCGAGGCCGGTGACCGGATAGTCGGCGACACCACGGATGGAGTCGATGTTGGCGCCCTGCTTCGCGAGTTCGCGTGCTACCGAGCGCATTGCGCGGGCATTGACGGGGCTGCCGAGAACAACGACCGCGTGAGTGGACACTGCAGGTCGACCTGGATCGGCACCGATTTCGATGTCGACGTTCATTCCGACCGTCGCCATCGCCTGTTCGAGCTCTTCCTGAAGGGCTTCGGGATCGTTCGGGCAGGCCACCATGACGCCGAGTGTCAGTCGACCTCGAATCACCACCTGCTCCACGTCGAGCAGACGCACATCGTGCCGCGACAGCGCCGCGAACAGTACCGAGGTGACGCCAGGGCGGTCCGGCCCGGTCACAGTCACCAGAACAGTGGTGTCAGAGGCACCCACCGAAAACTCCGATCGTTTCTTCGTTCGCGTCTTGATCGTCACTATTGTGCCAAGCGAAAGGCCCCACCCGTTACTCGGGCGGGGCCTTCGCTGATTACTTCAGTGTGTTACTTCGCTCAGGAGCGGCTGTCGGTGCCGGGGTCGCCTTCGTCCCCGACTGTGAGCGGCTCGTGACGAGCATCTTCGAGCACGGTGCTGGCGTTCTTCCCACCGTGACCGGGGCCGACGTGCGCTTCTGCGCGCATTCGCTCCACCATGTGCGGGTAGTGCAGCTCGAAGGCCGGACGCTCGCTGCGGATGCGCGGCAACTCGGTGAAGTTGTGACGCGGCGGCGGGCAGGTTGTCGCCCACTCGAGCGAGTTTCCGTAGCCCCACGGATCGTCGACGGTGACCACTTCGCCGTAGCGGTAACTCTTGAAGACGTTCCAGATGAACGGGAGCGTCGAGGCACCGAGTACGAACGCGAAGATCGTGGACACCGAGTTCAGAACCGTGAACCCGTCCGAGGGCAGGTAGTCGGCGTAACGACGCGGCATACCTTCGGCACCGAGCCAGTGCTGGACGAGGAACGTGCCGTGGAAGCCGACGAACGTGGTCCAGAAGTGCCACTTGCCGAGGCGCTCGTCCATCATGCGGCCGGTCATCTTCGGGAACCAGAAGTAGATACCGGCGTACGTGGCGAACACGACCGTACCGAAGACCACGTAGTGGAAGTGGGCGACGACGAAGTAGCTGTCCGTGACGTGGAAGTCGAGCGGCGGGCTCGCGAGGATGACGCCCGACAGACCACCGAAGAGGAAGGTGATCAGGAAGCCGATCGAGAACAGCATCGGCGATTCGAAGGTCAATTGCCCCTTCCACATCGTGCCGATCCAGTTGAAGATCTTCACACCTGTCGGCACGGCGATCAGGAACGTCATGAACGAGAAGTAGGGCAGGAGAACAGCGCCGGTCGCGTACATGTGGTGAGCCCACACTGCGATCGACAGAGCGGCGATGGCCAACGTTGCGTACACCAGGCCGCTGTAGCCGAAGATCGGCTTACGGCTGAAGACCGGGAAGATCTCCGAGACGATGCCGAAGAACGGCAGCGCGATGATGTACACCTCGGGGTGACCGAAGAACCAGAACAGGTGCTGCCACAGCAGCACACCGCCCGTTGCCGGGTCGAAGATGTGTCCACCGAGATGGCGGTCGACGAACAGGCCCATGAATGCAGCGGTCAGCAGCGGGAACGCCAGCAGGATCAGGATGCTGGTGATGAAGATGTTCCAGGTGAAGATCGGCATGCGGAACATGGTCATACCGGGTGCGCGCAGGCAAATCACGGTGGTGACCATGTTGACGCCACCGAGGATGGTGCCGAGGCCGGCGACAGCCAGACCCAAGACCCACAGGTCGGCGCCGACGCCGGGGCTGTGCAGCGCGCTGGTCAGCGGCGTGTATGCCGTCCAACCGAAGTCTGCTGCGCCACCGGGCGTGACGAATCCGGCCGTCGTGATGATCGCGCCGAACAGGTACAGCCAGTAGCTGAACGCGTTCAGACGCGGGAACGCGACGTCGGGTGCACCGATCTGGAGCGGAAGAATGTAGTTCGCGAAGCCGAAGACGATCGGGGTCGCGTACAGCAGCAGCATGATCGTGCCGTGCATGGTGAACAGCTGGTTGAACTGTTCGTTGGAAAGGAACTGCATGCCGGGTACAGCAAGTTCGGCACGCATCATCAGTGCCATGAGGCCACCGATGAGGAAGAAGGCGATGGAAGTCGCCAAGTACATGATTCCGAGCACCTTGGGATCGGTGGTCGTGATCATCTTGAAAATGAATGAGCCCTTGGGTCCCTGCCGCGGCGGGTAAGGCCTGGCCGGCGCTATCGTGGGGACTGGCTGGGGCGCTACGGCAGTCACTGATCCTCCTGAATGTGCCTTTGGTCGCTCCGCAGACTCCGTCAAAGAGCCCTTGGTTGCGCCCGCAGGGTCCGTCGCCCGGGCTGCGGACAACGGCTTCTGGCTTGCGCTCATCGAATCGTAGACCGTGACTCCGAGGCACCGCGACCCGGTCCTACTCTGCGTCGTACTCGAGCATCCGTTTTTGGGGGCACCAAACGAACGACCTGCGGTTTATGTTCCCTCGGGAGTCCGAACCCACATCCGAATCGGCGTGTCGTACCCGTCGAAGAATTCGGCCGGTGTCCGTTTTCGGCCATCTCCTCCACTGATAAGGTCACCCTCGCCTAACTCACCTCAGGAGTATTCAGTGAAATTCTTTCCCCGCCGCGCCGCGCTGGTAGCCGTCGCAGCCTCGATCGCCTTGGTCGTTCCAGCCTGCTCGAGTAACGACGAGCCCGCTGCAACCACCACCTCGACCGAGTCGGGCGCATTCCCCCGCACGATCGAACACTTCCGTGGAAGCACCGAAATCCCGGCAGCACCCCAGCGGATCGTCGCGCTCGACAACAGCTTCACCGACGCAGTCCTTCTCCTCGAATCCCCGCTCGTCGGCTACGTCGACTACCGCGAGCCCGGTCTGCCCGACTACCTCGGATCCTCGCGGGAGGAATTCGCCGCGGACGCCGTCTCGGTCGGCACGGTCAGCAGTGCAAGCCTCGAGAAGATCGCCGCACTGCAGCCAGACCTCATCATCTCCGCCGAGGTCCGCGACGGGAAGAACTACGAACAACTGTCCGCGATCGCACCCACCGTCTTCACTCAGACGACCGGCCCGACGTGGAAGGACAACATCCGCCTGGTCGGTCAAGCGCTGGGCAAGGAGTCACTGGCCGAGGCGAAGATCACCGAGTACGAAACCCGCGCAGCCACCGTCGGCAAGGAAATCAACGAGAAGGCGAACAACCCGGTCATCTCGGTAGTCCGATTCGCCGGTGAACCGACGGCACGCCTCTACCGCACCACCTCGTTCAGCGGCATCGTCCTTCAGGACGCCGGATTGAAGCGCCCGGACAACCAGGGACCTGACCCCGCCGATGCCGGAAACATCATGATGAAGATCAGCCCCGAGCTGATCAACGAAGCCGACGCGGACGTCATCTTCATCAGCACCTGGCAGGACGCCGAGGGCAAGAGCGCCGAAGCTGCGAAGCCGTTCCTCGAGAGCCCGCTGTGGCAGACCCTTCGAGGACGCAAGGTCGACGTGGACGATTCACGTTGGATGTCGCCGGTCAGCATCCAGGGCGCCCACATGATCCTCGACGACCTCTCGGACACGTTCGAGGTGGACAAGCAGAACAGCTGAGTCGAACAGCTAACCTGAACGGCGCCCGCTCACACAGGAAGCCGTCGACTTGTCTGTTCTCTCACGTACGTCTGTTCTCTCAACCACGTCCGCCCGCACGTCCATTCGTCGTGTCTCGATCCTGGGGATCGCTGCCACGATGCTCGTCCTCGGTGGTTGCTCGTCCGACTCGTCGGACGATCCCGCGAGCACCATCGTCCGGACCACTACGTCGATCGCCGGTGCCGGCGTGATGGGCATCGAACGCGACACCGCCACCGCGTGCCCGACGCCGACGCAAGCCGACCCGGGAGCGGGCCCCGGGGTGAAGCGTCGAGTCGTACACACTGCGGGTGAAACCGAGGTTCCTTCCGATCCCCAACGGATCGTGGTCCTCGACAGCGTCTCGATGGACGCCGTGTGCGCCCTCGGTCTGTGGGAGCGGGTAGTGGGCGCCGCGACCGGTGTCGACTCGCCTCAACCGTCGTACCTCGGTTTCGGCATCTCGGAGATTCCGAGCGTCGGCCCCGTGAGCGCACCCGACGTCAACGCCGTGAAGGCCGCCGCGCCGGACTTGATCCTCGGGTCCAGTCCGGCGTCCGACGGTTTGTACGGGCAACTCGACGCCATCGCCCCCACCGTGTTCGCCGGCGCGGATCCCGTGTACTGGAAAGCGCAGTTCGCCCTCGCCGGCCAGGCACTTGGCCGTTCGTCCGCGGCTGCGACGGAGCTGGACCGCTACCAGCAGGACGTCGTGCAACTCGGCGACGCATTGAATGCATCACAGACGCAGGCATCAGTGGTTCGGTTCGGTTCGAAGGACCTGCAGATCGAGGGTCCCGCATCCTTCGCCGGACAGGTCCTCAGCGACGTCGGCGTCCGGCGCCCACCGGCGCAGCGATTGACCGATGCGACCACAGCACCGATTCCGGCCGACGATCTCAGCGCCGCCGAAGGTGACTTGATCTACGTACTCTTCGACGGGCCGAACGGCCGTACCTACGGCACCGAGATCATGAAGAGCGACCAGTGGCAGGACCTCGCCGCCGCCACCGACCGGCGTGTGTTCGTCGCTGAAGACGAAATCTGGAACGGAAACGGGATGACTGCCGCCCGTGCCGTATTGGCGGACTTGAAGGGAACCTTGAACGGATATGCGAGCTGACTGGAACGAACCGCTACTCCCACATTCGAGGCGGCTCGCCACAACTGTGACGGTCGGGTTCTGATCATGCCGATCCCGGAATTCATTGTCGCTTTGCGCGAGAAGGTCGGTCATGCGCCGCTCTGGCTGTCCGGCGTGAGCGTCGTGATCCGCGACGACGACGGCCGGGTCCTGCTCACCCGCCGCGCCGACAACGGTCAGTGGGCCGTCGTGTCCGGCGTTCTCGAGCCCGGAGAGGAACCGTCGGCGGCGGCGGTGCGGGAGGCGAAGGAAGAAACCGGCGTCGACGCCGAATTGATTCGGATCACGAGTGTCGATGTCACAGAACCCATTACGTACCCCAATGGTGACGTGACCCAGTACCTCGACGTCTGCTTCCTGGCCAGGTGGACCGGCGGAGATGCACACGTGGCGGACGACGAAAACCTCGAGGTCGCGTGGTTCGCGCCGAGCGGATTGCCTTCGGACATGACGGAAACCTCGCGTCTGCGCCTCGCAAAAGCATTGCTGGACAAGCCGGAAGCGTGGTTTCTGCGCTGACCCACTCCCCCATCGACGACCGAAGCCCGATTCCCGCGTGTGCAGGAGTCGGGCTTCGTTGGGTGCAGGGTCGCTCTAGAAATCCCAGTCGTCGTCTTCGGTGTTGACGGCTTTGCCGATGACGTAGGAGCTTCCCGAGCCGGAGAAGAAGTCGTGATTCTCGTCCGCATTCGGTGAAAGTGCCGACAGGATAGCCGGATTGACGTCCGTCTCGTCCTTCGGGAAGAGGCCTTCGTAGCCGAGATTGTTGAGCGCCTTGTTGGCGTTGTAGCGCAGGAACTTCTTGACATCCTCGGTCAGGCCGACGCCGTCGTAGAGGTCCTGCGTGTAGTCGACCTCGTTCTCGTAGAGCTCGAAGAGCAGCTCGAACGTGTAGTTCTTGAGCTCTTCACGCTCGGCCTCGGTGAGCTGTTCGAGGCCCTTCTGGTACTTGTAGCCGATGTAGTACCCGTGCACGGCCTCGTCGCGGATGATGAGGCGGATGAGGTCTGCGGTGTTGGTGAGCTTGGCTCGCGAGGACCAGTACATCGGCAGGTAGAAGCCGGAGTAGAAGAGGAAGCTCTCGAGGAGCGTCGAGGCGACCTTGCGCTTGAGCGGCGACTCGCCGTTGTAGTAGTCGAGAACGATCTGCGCCTTGCGCTGCAGGTTGGGGTTCTCCTCCGACCAGCGGAACGCGTCGTCGATGTCCGGGGTGGAGCACAGCGTCGAGAAGATCGAGCTGTAACTCTTCGCGTGCACCGATTCCATGAAGGCGATGTTGGTGTACACCGCTTCTTCGTGGGGAGTGATCGCGTCCGGGATGAGGCTGACGGCGCCGACCGTTCCCTGGATGGTGTCGAGCAGCGTCAGGCCCGTGAAGACGCGCATGGTGAGCTGCTGCTCCTGCGCGGTCAGCGTTCCCCAGGACGGGATGTCGTTGGAGACCGGCACCTTTTCGGGCAGCCAGAAATTGCTGACGAGGCGATCCCATACCTCGGCGTCCTTCTCGTCCTGGACGCGATTCCAGTTGATGGCGGAAACGCGACTGACCAGCTTGACCATAATTCCTACCTAGCGAGAGAGATACTGCCGAATGTTGGCTTGCCTGAACACTACCCGTTGTGTCGGGTCCGCGATGCCAACACAACAACATGTGTCGCACGCGCCCCTCCACGAGTACAAAAAATGTGATATCAATTAAATATCACTTACCGATGGAAAGCGAGTCCCGCATGACCAGCACACCCACCGTGGCCGAGAAACCGACCGGAGTCGCCACCACAACGATCGCCGAACGCCCAGGCTGGGACCTGTCCGGCAGCTGGATGCTCCTCGGCGGCGTACTTCTCTTCCTGGCCGGAATCGCGCTGTCCGTCGTTGGCGGAGTTCTGGGACTCTTCACCCTGATTCCGGTCGGTGTGGTGCTGTTCATCGCGTCACTCCCCCTGCTGATGGGCCTGACCTTGGTGCAACCGAATCAAGCCCGAGTCCTTCAACTCCTGGGAAGCTCGTACAGCGGCACCCTGCGCACGCCGGGACTGCGATGGACAAATCCGCTGACTGTCCGTCGATCGATCTCGACGCGTATCCGAAACCACGAGACCGGTCAGGCGAAAGTGAACGACGCCGACGGAAATCCCATCGAGATCTCGGCGGTGGTCGTCTGGCAAGTTGCCGACACAGCGCTCGCGTCGTTCCAGGTGGACGACTACGAGGAGTTCGTCTCGGTGCAGACCGAGGCGGCCGTCCGCCATATCGCCGGCAGCTACCCGTACGACGCCGAAGGCCGAGTCTCGTTGCGCGAGAACGCCGATATCATCACCACCACCTTGTCGGAGGAGGTTCACGCCCGCGTGCGTGCGGCGGGTGTCGAAGTTATCGAGACACGCATCAACAGGCTCTCGTATGCACCCGAGATCGCCAGCGCAATGCTTCGGCGCCAGCAAGCGGGTGCAGTGATCGCCGCCCGCAAGCAAATCGTCGAAGGTGCGGTGTCCATGGTCGACATGGCACTCAAGCAGCTCGAGGAAAAGCACGTCGTCGAACTCGACGAGGAACGCAAGGCCACGATGATCAGTAACCTTCTGGTCGTGCTGTGCGGCGACCGCGACGCACAACCGGTGCTGAACACCGGTTCGCTCTACCAGTAAAGGAAAGGCCACATGGCCACGGATCCAGCTCCGAGATCGGAGCGTAAGAAGATCCTGCTTCGGTTGGACCCAGCGGTGCACGACGCGCTTGCCCGCTGGGCCGCCGACGATCTCCGAAGTACCAACGCCCAGATCGAGTTTCTCCTTCGGCGCGCACTCACCGAGCACGGTCGAATGCCGAAGAATGCCGGCAAGATGCACGGTCCAGGCCGTCCGCCGGCCTGATACCCCTGTGCGCCTTTTCGGTAGTAACCACTACCGAAAAGGCGCACGGGGGCGGAGCCCTTTACAGCATGCAGGAAACGCAGCCCTCGACCTCGGTGCCTTCGAGTGCCATCTGACGCAGACGGATGTAGTACAGCGTCTTGATGCCCTTACGCCACGCGTAGATCTGCGCCTTGTTGATGTCGCGGGTGGTGGCGGTGTCCTTGAAGAACAGCGTCAGCGACAGGCCCTGGTCGACGTGTTGCGTTGCGGCAGCATAGGTGTCGACGATCTTCTCGTACCCGATTTCGTAGGCATCCTGGTAGTACTCCAGGTTGTCGTTGGTCAGGTAGGGCGCCGGGTAGTAGACGCGACCGATCTTGCCTTCCTTGCGGATCTCGATCTTCGACGCCACCGGGTGGATGGAGCTGGTGGAGTAGTTGATATACGAGATCGAGCCGGTCGGCGGGACGGCCTGAAGGTTCTGGTTGTAGATACCGTGCTTCTGAACCGAAGCCTTCAGCTCACGCCAGTCGTCCTGGGTGGGGATGTGCAGCTTCGCATCGGCGAAGAGTCCGCGAACCTTGTCGGTTGCAGGCTCCCAGACCTGGTCGGTGTACTTGTCGAAGAATTCACCCGAGGCGTACTTCGACTCCGGGAAACCCTTGAAGTACGAGCCGCGCTCGATGGCGATCTTGTTCGACGCACGCAGTGCGTGGAACAGCACGGTGTAGAAGTAGATGTTCGTGAAGTCGATGCCTTCTTCGCTGCCGTAGAAGATCCGCTCACGAGCGAGGTATCCGTGCAGGTTCATCTGACCGAGGCCGATGGCGTGAGAGTCGTTGTTGCCCTGCTCGATCGACGGCACCGAGTAGATGTGCGTCTGGTCGGACACTGCCGTCAATCCGCGGATCGACACTTCGATGGTCTTCGCGAAGTCGGGCGAGTCCATGGTCTTCGCGATGTTCAGCGAACCCAGGTTGCAGGAGATGTCCTTGCCGACCTTCGAGTAGGACAGGTCGTCGTTGAACAGTGAAGGCGTCGAAACCTGCAGGATCTCCGAGCACAGGTTCGAGTGCGTGATCTTGCCTTCGATCGGGTTTGCCCGGTTCACCGTGTCCTCGAACATGATGTAGGGGTAGCCCGATTCGAACTGCAATTCGGCGACGGTCTGGAAGAACTCGCGAGCCTTGATCTTGGACTTGCGAATTCGCTTGTCGTCGACCATCTCGTAGTACTTCTCGGAGACGTTGATGTCGGAGAACGGAACTCCGTAGATGCGCTCGACGTCGTACGGCGAGAACAGGTACATGTCCTCGTTCTTCTTCGCCAGTTCGAAAGTGATGTCCGGGATCACGACGCCGAGAGAGAGCGTCTTGATGCGGATCTTCTCGTCGGCGTTCTCACGCTTGGTGTCGAGGAAGCGGTAGATGTCGGGGTGGTGCGCATGGAGGTACACGGCGCCGGCGCCCTGACGCGCACCCAACTGGTTGGCGTAGGAGAACGAGTCCTCGAGAAGCTTCATGATCGGGATGACACCCGAACTCTGGTTCTCGATCTTCTTGATCGGGGCGCCGTGCTCACGAACATTGGTGAGCAGCAAGGCAACACCGCCACCGCGCTTGGACAGCTGCAGTGCCGAGTTGATGGAGCGACCGATGGACTCCATGTTGTCTTCGATACGAAGCAGGAAGCAGGACACGGGCTCACCGCGCTGCTTCTTGCCCGAGTTCAGGAACGTCGGGGTGGCGGGCTGGAAGCGTCCGGCGATGATCTCGTCGACGAGTTCGACGGCCAAGTCTTCGTTGCCTGCGGCCAGGGTGAGCGCAACCATGCAGACACGATCTTCGAAACGCTCGAGGTAGCGCTTACCGTCGAAGGTCTTGAGCGTGTAGGAGGTGTAGTACTTGAATGCACCCAGGAACGTCGGGAAGCGGAACTTCTTGGCGTACGCGTGATCGATCAGGAACTTCACGAAAGTACGTGAGTACTGATCGAGAACCTCGGGCTCGTAATAGTTTTCCTCGACGAGGTAGTCCAGCTTCTCGTCGAGGTTGTGGAAGAACACGGTGTTCTGGTTGACGTGCTGCAAGAAGTACTGACGGGCTGCAGCGACATCCATCTCGAACTGGATCTCACCGTTGGCGCCGTACAGGTTGAGCATGGCATTGAGTGCGTGGTAGTCGAGACCGTTGGTGGAATCGCCGCCGCGTGCATCACGCTCTACGCTTCCTGCCGCGATCGTGTCAGTGATGGTTGGCGCCACTGCCCGTGCTCCTTCTCTGTTTCGAGATGATTCCAGAACTCCCCCAAGCCTTCTCGTACTCGGTCGACATCCTCGGCAGTGCCCATGAGTTCGAACCGGTACAGAAAAGGAACGTGGCATTTCTGGGAAATGATGTTTCCTGCATAGCAAAAGGACTCACCGAAATTGGTGTTTCCCGCCGCGATCACTGCTCTGATCAACGACCTGTTGTGTGGATTGTTCAAAAAACGAATGACCGGCTTCGGCACATAACTGGTGTCGCGCCCTGTCACGGTGACCCCGCCACCATAGGTGGGCAGAATCAGCACATAGGGCTCGTCTACACGAAATGAGCCGTCACGGTCATGGATAGGTATACGTGTCGCAGGCAGGCCGAGACGTTGGACGAATCGGTGGGTGTTCTCCGACACGCTGGAAAAATAGACCAGCGAAGTCATCGGTTGTCACCATTTTCTTGTACGGTGCCCGGAACTACTCAGATGTGTCGGCGGAGGTGTCCACCGCCGACACTGCGGCGCTTCAAGCAGCGACGGTCAGGGTCTTGATGCGATCGGGACGGAAACCCGACCAGTGATCTTCACCGGCAACCACGATGGGCGCCTGGAGGTACCCGAGAGCCATGACGTAGTCGCGGGCTTCGGCATCCTCGGTGATGTCGATGATGTTGTATTCGAGACCGGCCTTGTCGAGGGCGCGGTAGGTGGCATTGCACTGAACGCAAGCGGGCTTGGTGTAGACGGTGATGCTCATGAGAGTCCCTCTTTCGCTTAGCCAACAAAGGCCGATGTAGTGATGTTCAGCACCGATTCGACCGATTGCCGGAGTCTCGCTCGAGGCGTTCCGCGTTGTGGTCTCTCAGTGCTCAAGACACTACACCTAGTGGCCGACAGAAACACATAACGCGAGATGTTGTGAGTCACATCGTTGAAATTCCCAGGTAGCCCCAGTTCAGCGCACACATCTTCCGGCGCGTCGGCGTGTCGCCCGTCACATTTCGGCCGCAGGCCCGACAGCATCTGAAAACCACTACTCGGACCTACCATGAGCGTCGTGGAAACACCCCCGAAGGACGAAGCTCCGCGCCACAAGGCAACCGTGACGAGAACGCAGCAGGTGACACCTAAGATGCGCAGAATCACCTTCGGCGGTGCGGGCCTGAGCGACTTCGAGACGAGCGGGAGCCCCGACGAACGGGTGCTCGTCAGATTCCCCCTCGATCCCCCTCACGCCCGTAGTTACACGGTCCGCCGCTGGCAGCCCACGAAGAACGAACTGGAGATCGACTTCGTTCTCCACGGCCACGGCGGAGCTGCGCTCTGGGCCGAGAATGCGCAACCGGGCGAGACCGTAGATCTCTCGACTGCGAGCGGGTGGTTCAAGCCGCCGGCAGAGTGCGACTGGCTGCTACTCGTCGCCGATCATGCCGCACTGCCAGCGATCGGGCGGATCTTGGAAGAAGCACCCGACGGTCTACCGATCCACGTCATTGCACAGGTGCCCGCGCCGAGCGAACAGCAGACGTTCACGACTCGCGCCGACGCTCACTACCGATGGATCGACGAAGCAGACTCACTGCTCGCCGAATTGGCTGCCATTCCCCTGCCTCGCGGCGAGGGCTACATCTGGTGCGCAGTCGAGGCCGCGACCGCCAGACGCATCCGCGCCCATCTGCGTCGAACATCGGAAATCCCGGCACCCCGCATGCACGTGATGGGTTACTGGCGGGAGGACAAGGAGAACTGGGAGCGTCGGTACGCCGTCGTCGCCGACCGTATCGACGCCGCGATGGGCGAAGCGATGATGGCCGGCAAGGATTTCGAGTCGGTTCGCGACGCCGTCGACGACGCGATGGAACGCGAAGGGCTCTAGCGCACATATGGGCGCGACTCGCATACGAGTGAGGGCCATACCTTCCGGCATGGCCCTCACTCGTGAAACGGATTACGCGTTGACGAGCTGCTTGCTGGCGTCGACGAGGTCGGAGACGACCTTGGAGACCTGCGCGAGCACCTCTGCGTTCTCACGCGGGTGCAGCTCACCGAACAGTGCGCCGGTTCCACCGATGCTCAGTGCGGTGTCCTCGACGACCTTGCCGCCGGCGATGCGGACTGCCTTGGTGGTGTCTTCGTGTGCCCACTTGGCGCCGTTGCCGCTGGGCGAAGCGCTGATGACTGCGACAGCCTTGTCCTTGACTGCACCGACACCGTACGGACGCGAGATCCAGTCGATGGCGTTCTTCAGAACTGCGGGGATGGTGCCGTTGTATTCGGGGGTGACGAGCAGGAACGCGTCAGCGTCGCTCGCAGCGGCGCGCAGTGCGTCCACAGCGGGAATGGAAGCACCCTCGACGTCGATGTCTTCGTTGTAGAAGGGGACGTCGGCGAGGCCTTCGAAGACCGTCAGCGTTGCACCCTCGGGTGCGGCGGACACAGCCGTCTCGGCAAGCTGGCGATTGACGGATCCGGCGCGCAGGCTGCCGACGAGAACGAGAACATTGGTCTGTGACATAACGAGATTCCTTCGAGAGTGGTGCGGTTGGTGGCTCCGGTTGAAAGTTATATCAACTAAACGGACCGCGGTCCACTTACATTCCCCGGCCCTGTAACCTGATCCCGTGAGCGCAATCCCCCTCCCCCAGATCGGCGCCGTACCCGTCGAGCGCGGTGACGCAGCACGTAACCGCGTACTTCTGCTCGACGCCGCAGCCCTCCTCGTCGCCGAGCGAGGTGTCGACGCGGTCACGATGGATGCCGTCGCGTGCCGGGCCGGTGTGGGCAAGGGCACAGTTTTTCGGCGCTTCGGCAATCGATCGGGACTGATGCAGGCACTGCTCGATCACACCGAGCGAGAACTGCAGCAGGCATTCATGTTCGGCCCCCCACCGTTGGGTCCTGGCGCGCCGCCGATCGAGCGCCTCATCGCGTTCGGACGAGCCCGGATCGCCATGGTGGAAGTACAGGGCGAAGTCCTCCGAGCGGCGGAAAACGCTCCTGAATACCGCTTCGGCGGTCCGGCACGAGCACTCGGCATCGCTCACGTCATCGGACTTCTTCGAGGAGCCGGCGTCGAGGGCGACCTCGATCTGCTCGCTTCAGCACTGTTGGCACCGCTCGAAGCGTCGCTTGTCCTTCATCAGGTGCGCGATCTCGGGATGACCACCGAGCGCCTGGCCGCCGGCTGGGAAGACCTTGCCCGGCGCGTTACTCGATGTTGACTCCCCAGATCCGTCCCACCACTTAATGTGAGCCCATGCGCATCGCAGCTGCCGTCATCGGCCTCCTGACAATCGCCGCGGTAAGCGGTTGCTCCGCTTCGTCCGACTCCCCCGAGGACAAGACGGACCCCTCCGGCCGCGTCTTCATCTCGACCTCCGTCGACGGAACACAAATTCCCGGCGGTGGCCCGCTGACTCTCGATTTCAGCCAAGCGGGTCGAGTGTCCGCGAGCGCCGGATGCAACACGGCAAACGGCTCGGTCGAGTTCACCGAAGGCAAGCTGACCACCGGCACCATGGCGTCGACCATGATGGGCTGCCCTCCCGGCATCGCCGAATCCGACACCTGGACAACAACATTGCTGACCTCCGCGCCGACGTGGACCCTCGACGGCGACACCCTCACCCTGACATCGGACGACGCCACAGTGACTCTGCAGGACAAGAAGATCGTCACGCCGGATCGACCTCTGCAGGGCACGACGTGGACCGTCACGTCGCTCATCAGTCCCGATGCGATCAGTACGAGCCTGGCTCTGGAGACGTCAGCTCCCGAACTCACGATTGCCGCAGACGGTTCGGTCAGCGGAACCACCGGATGCAATCGCATGACCGGAAGCGCCCAGGTATCCGACACCACAGTCACGTTCACGCCGATGGCAACCACGCGAATGGCCTGCCCCGAGGAGAACATGGACATCGAGCGTCAGATGCTGGCGGTACTCGACGGTGAAGTGAGCTACACCGTCGACGCCGACACGCTGACCCTGCGCAAGCCCGACAACACCGGATTGATACTGACTGCGCAGGCTTGACCAGACGCTGCAGGCTCGATCAGACGTTGTCGAGCAGCCAGCGCCCCAATTCGCGGGCGCTGGCATCGATCATCGCGGGCCAGTCCAAGGCCGAGTCGTCCGCGTGATCGCTGACATGTTTGACGAGGCGGCAGGTAGCACCCGCAGCCTGCGCGGCGAATGCGATGGCAAACCCCTCCATGTCGACCAGATCGGCTCGCTGAGCGAGAGCGTCCCGGGTCGCAGTGTCGGCGATAAATGCGTCGCCGGTCGCCAACACCGAGTCGTCACCGCCGGCGAGTACTAATCGGTCCGCGACGTCGTGCCCCAGCGCTCGGATCGCGGTGCTGCTGATGTCGTGATTGATGACAACCCCGGGAACATAGAGGCCACCGTGGTGCGCGTGCAGCGCACCGGCGGTCCCGATGTTGACGACCAGCGGCAGATTCTCCCGCTCGTACCGCGCGAGAGCAGAGGCGACTGCTGTTGCAGCACTGACCTTTCCAATCCCCGTGATCAGCAGTTCGTATCCTTGCGGCACGTATGCCGCTTCCGACTTCGTCGCACTGACCACCAGAACGTTGTTCGCACTCATGTGCGCGACCGTACCGCCCCGGATACGGTGGCACTGCACGCGCCTGCTCACATCGCTAGAGTCCATTCATGGCCACACTGCGTGAAAGCATCATCGAAGAACTCGGCACAAAGCCGACAATCGACGCCGCAGCGGAGGTTCGCGCGCGAGTCCAGTTCCTGAAGGACTACGTGCGCTCGACCCCCGCCAAAGGGTTCGTTCTGGGAATCAGCGGCGGTCAGGACAGCACGCTCGCCGGAGCCCTCGCCCAACGCGCGGTCGCTGAACTTCGTGAAGAAGGCCACGAGGCCGAGTTCGTCGCCGTTCGACTCCCCTATGGCGCGCAGGCCGACGAATCCGATGCTCAGATCGCACTCGGCTTCATCAAGCCGGACCGCTCTCTCACGGTCAACGTCAAGCCTGGCGCCGACGCCACAGCCCGTGAGGCCTCCGAGGCGTTGGGGAACGGCGAATTACGCGACTTCGTCCGTGGCAACATCAAGGCGCGCGAACGAATGGTCATTCAGTATGCGATTGCCGGTCAGCTCGGCTACTTGGTAATCGGTACCGACCACGCCGCAGAAGCGATTACCGGCTTCTTCACGAAATTCGGTGACGGCGGCGTCGACATCACGCCGCTCACCGGCCTGAGCAAACGTCAGGGCGCTGCGCTACTGCAGGAATTGGGCGCACCCGAGAGCACGTGGCGCAAGGTGCCGACCGCCGACCTCGAGGACGACCGACCCGCACTGCCCGACGAAGTTGCCCTCGGCGTCACGTACTCACAGATAGACGACTACCTCGAAGGAAAGGACGTTTCCTCCGAGGTAGCCGAAAAGCTCGAGAAGATGTTCGCCAACACTCGTCACAAGCGCACGGTGCCGGTCACACCCCTGGATGACTGGTGGAAGTAACTCTTACCAGCGACTAGCTACCGAACAGGCTGCCGAAGACGTCGCCCAGCGAACCCGTTCCCGAAGCCGGATCCTTCTTCGCGAAGTTGGTGGTGCATCCGTTGAACTGCACCGCATCGACCAGCGTCGAGGTGGCAGCGGAGCCGGTCCCGACACTGACGCCGTAGTGGTCGACTACCGCTTTCGGGTTCGCGGCGACGATGTCAGCCAAAGGCACTGACACGCGGTCCTTGGCGCCGTCGATGTTCTGAGTGCTCCACCACACGCCCTTCTGGAGATCCGCGTGAACGCCGCCGTCAGCCGTCGGCGTCGCGTCGGGTCCCGGGACCCACACCAGGGTGGTGAATCCGTTCTCGAACTTTCCGCCGGTGGTTCCGGTGAGGCGGAGCTGGAACGCCGCAGTCGGCGTGGCGGCGCGCTCGGCGAAACCGATCGCCTTGCTGACTGCGTCGGACAGCTTGATACCGCCGGCCGAATGGTAGGAAACCGAACGATCGCCGGTACCGTCGACGGCCAGCTTCAGTGAACCGTCCTTGTCGAGAACGTTGTCGGCCGAGTACGACGCGGTCTGATCCTTCTCGTCGGTGAACGGGATGCCCCACCCGTTCGGCGTCGCTTCGGTGGACAGGGTCGAGCACGAGGCTTCCGGCGCAGAAGAGCCGAGAGAACCGGTGGACGGAAGCGCAGTAGCAATTGCCGGAGCGGTGAGTGCAGCTGCCCCGAGGAGCGCTACGACGACTCCGACACGGCGCGTGGAATTAATCGACATTGAAATACCTTTCACATATCCCGAGTGGAATTGCGCCAAAATTAACACATGTCGACAATTACCAACAGCGAAGGTATTTCTTTTGTCATCCAAACAGATGACAATTCACCTGGGCAATTAGAAGTGCATTTACTCCCCCAAAAGTAGGAGAAACTAAACAAAACGACCAATGCTGGACAATTGACCAACAATGGAGAAAACGGAGATACATGCCACTTGAGCTGGAGTGATCAAGATATAAATATTTGGACCGGGAAACCAAAAAAGGACAATACGACGGCAGCCCACAAATAGCTACGCCGGCAATTCTCGGACTAGCCTCCAGCGAAAGGCGGAAGAATATCGACGGCGCTACCGGAGGCTCGAGAGACGTCGCGGGTCAACTCGTCACCGACGAGGAAAGCCGAGACCGACAGCACTCGCTCCATCTCCGGTCCGTATCGCCCGACCAAGACCGCCACCAACTCGGCAAGTGTGTTGTCGGGCGAAATGGCGACTACCTCGCTACGGCAACCGGATACATCCGCTGCAGCAGCAAAGTAACGAACCGAGATCGAATGCGGATCAGCCACCAATCGCTCCCATACTTCTTTCCGGCGGAACGAAGTCCGCGGCGTCGATGCCGTGCCCTGCCCACTTGTTCCACATCGCACCGCGCCACAAATCCGCAAGTTCGTCGTCACTTGCTCCGGCCCTGAGCGCGGCACGCAGATCAACTTCACGGTCACTGAACAAACATGACCGAATTGTCCCCTCTGCAGTCATTCGCGTCCGATCGCAATCACTGCAGAACGAGCGCGTCACCGAAGCGATGATCCCCACCGTCATTTCAGTCCCGTTGACACGCCATTCTTCAGCAGGAGCCGACGGGTCTTCGCGACCGATTGCGGCCAATTCGAAACGCTCACTCAATACCGACAGCAATTCAGCCGCAGTCACCATGTTCTCGCGCGCCCAAGCATGGTCTGCATCGAGAGGCATTTGTTCGATGAACCGCAATTCGACTCCGGCGTCGAGGCACCACTGTAAAAGGTCCGCCGCGCCGTGGAGCGTTTCGCGCATGAGAACGGCATTTACCTTGAGCGGCGCAAGGCCAGCCACCGCGGCCGCTCGGATTCCCGCGAGAACCGAAGGCAACCTGTCTCGACGCGTCAATTCCGCGAAGTGCGCGCGATCAACCGAATCCAGGGAAACATTCACGCGGGTCAAACCAGCTGCAGCCAGCTTTGCGGCACGATGTTCGAGCCCAACGGCGTTGGTGGTCATGGCAAGTGGAATTCCTGGCACACGCGCGGCGCATCCCGCGATGATCTTTTCGAGGTCACTACGCATCAGCGGCTCGCCGCCGGTGAATCTCACCTCGCGAATACCGACTCGTTCGACACCGATTCCGACTACTCGAACGATCTCGTCGGCACTCAGAAGGTCTTCCGCAGCGATGGCCGGCAAGCCTTCCTCCGGCATGCAATACGTGCAACGAAGTGAACACTTCTCGGTGATCGAGACTCGCAGATCTCTGGCAACACGCCCGAACCTGTCGACCAGGAGATCCGTCTCGGGACGACCGGCGAGGGAGGCAGCGTCAAACCGCACGGTGGGAATTCCCATCGAGACCACTGTCATCACTTCACCAACTTCCGTATTGCTCCAGTATGACCGAAAGCCGTACTCCGTGTGTCGGACGGACCACACCGCCTAGGATCAAAACATGTCGAGGTTGTCGAGGTTACTGTCATGAGCGCGCGTTCGGTCGAGGAACACGCTGCGCACATCTCCGGATTGCTCACCGGCCTGCACACCCTCTCTCCGTCGGCGGTTCCGACGGCAGAAGCGTTGGGGCGCATAACTTGCTCGGATATCGCATCGCCGGTGGACCTGCCCCTCTTCCGCAACTCACAGATGGACGGATATGCGGTCGATGCTGCTTCTGTGGCCTCGGTTCCGACCACACTGACGGTTCGAGGCGTGATCGCCGCTGGAAGCGGAAAACCACCGAAACACCTTCCAGGATCGGCATTTCGCATCATGACCGGTGCGCCGCTCCCCGAGGGTGCCGACGCCGTCGTTCCCGTCGAGGACACCACGGGCGTCACCGAACACGTGGTCACCATCGAACGGGGCAGGTCTGTAGGCGAATTCGTTCGCGAACGTGGCAGCGACATCACTGCCGGAATGCTACTGGTCACGGCCGGAACACACTTGGAACCTCGCCATATCGCCGCGCTGAGCGCTGTGGGCCTGGCCTCGCTCGACACGTACACGAAGCCACGGGTCGCGATAATTACGACGGGCGCCGAACTGAAAAGTGCCGGAACAACTCTCGAACCCGGCGAGATCTACGATTCCAACGGACCAGCTTTGGCAACATTGGCCGAAGCCAACGGCGCCGATGTCGTATCCGTCGCCCGAAGCAGCGACGACCCCGCCGAGTTCCGCGAATTACTCTCGTACGCAACCTCGGTCGCCGATCTGGTTTTCACCTCCGGTGGGGTGTCCATGGGCGATTTCGAGGTGGTGAAGGAAACTCTCACCCCTCTGGGTGCACACTTCGGCCACGTCGCAATGCAACCTGGTGGCCCGCAAGGCACTGCAGTGGTGAACGAAGTGCCGGTCCTGAGTTTCCCGGGCAACCCGGTCAGCACGATGGTCTCGTTCGAGGTCTTCGCCCGCGGCGAACTGCGCCGGGCCGCGGGTCTGCCCGAGATCCCGCGCGAACGGCTGCCACTTACTGCACCGCTGCGTTCGGTGGATGGCAAGCGCCAGTTCCTGCGCGCGCGCAGAACTGCGGACGGTATCGAACTCGTGGCCGGACCCGGCTCGCACCTCGTTGCAGCCATGGCGTGGGCCGACGCCCTGATCGACATCCCCGCCGCCGTGACCGAACTCGGCGCGGGCGATCTCGTCGACGTCCTCCCGCTCTCGACTTCCTCGATTTGATTCACTCGATCTGATTCAAAGGACACTCATGACCGAATTGACACACGTCGACAGCGAAGGCCGAGCGCGCATGGTCGACGTCAGCGCCAAGGCCGAGACGACGCGCATCGCCGTCGCTGCCGGTGAACTCGTCACGACCGCCGAGGTAGTTCGCCTCGTCCGCGCCGACGGCATGCCCAAGGCCGATGTCCTCACCACCGCGCGCATTGCCGGAATCGCCGGTGCAAAAAAGACGTCAGAGCTGATCCCGTTGTGTCATCAGCTCGCGCTTTCGTCGGTCAAGGTGGAATTCGGGTTCACCGAAACCTCGATCACCGTCGAAGCGACGGCAAAGACTCGCGGACAGACCGGCGTCGAGATGGAAGCACTCACCGCCGTCGCGGTAGCCGGCCTGACCTTGCACGACATGGTCAAAGCGGTCGATCCCGGAGCCACTATGAACGGTGTTCGCCTGCTCACCAAAGACGGTGGTAAACACGGACATTGGACCCGCGGCACTCAGAACTCACAGACATCTCCGGCGCACGCCTTCGCCTCGCCACGGTCCGCAACCGTCCTCGTCGCTTCCACCGGCGGTGCCAACGGAACCAGACCCGACACCACCGGACCGACGATCGCAGCCTGGCTACGCGAGCGGGACTTCGAGGTGCGTGGACCGCTTGTGTACGCCGACGCAGACATCGCGGCAGGCATCGCTGACGCCAAGGAGGGCTCCCCGTCGCTTGTCATCAGCACCGGCGGCACCGGTGCTTCCCCCACGGATGCAACGCCGGAAGCTACCCGGGCAGTCTTGACCCGTGAGTTGCCCGGGGTCGCAGAAGCGATCCGAACCAAGGGCCTCGAGAAGACCCCGCACGCGTCACTGAGCCGTGGTGTGGCAGGTCTCACAGGTACGACGGTCATCGTCAATCTTCCGGGTTCTCCCGGTGGAGTGAAGGACGGTCTCGCCGTCCTCGAACCCATCATCGATCACCTGCTCGCGCAGGTCGCAGGCGGAGGAGCACACGATGAGTGAGCTACTGGCTCGGATCTCCGAGCAACCGATTCACGCAGACACCGTCGACGCCGCCGTTGCCGGTCCGAAGAACGGCGCTGTTGTGGTGTTCACGGGAACGGTGCGCAATCACGATGGAGGTCAAGCAGTTTCAGCGTTGGAGTACCAAGCGCATCCGGATGCCGAACGCTTCCTCCAGACGTGCTGCCAAGAGGTTGCAGCCTCGACCGGCCTGCCGGTTGCTGCGATCCATCGCGTCGGTCACCTCGAGATCGGTGATCTCGCACTGGTCGCCGCCGTCGCCGCCCCGCATCGAGCGGAGGCGTTCGCCGCGTGCGCCGAACTGGTGGAGCGCATCAAGCACGAGGTACCGATCTGGAAGCGGCAACACTTCGCGAACGGCGTCTCCGAATGGGTCGGGTTGTAGGTCGAACGCTCCGAGAAGGTAGAGTTGCGATCACTAGGTGCCTGAAATCGGGCATCCAGCGTCGTAGAACGCAAATTTTCTTGCTGAGTGCTCAATGCACCCGCTCTTCTTACGGCGAAGAAGCCTGCCGACCGGCAGCGCCGCCACCACTGTGCTTGATTGTTCGACCGGTTAATTCCCGTGTCGGCATCCGGGCACGAACACGTGCCCGAAAGGCTCTGAACACACTTGTCTGACATCTCTACGCCCGCTACCACCTTCGCAGCCCTCGGTGTGCGCGCACCGCTGGTGAAAGCTCTCGAAGACGGCGGAATCACTTCTCCGTTCCCGATCCAGATCGACACCCTCCCCGACACTCTTTCGGGGCGCGACGTACTGGGCCGCGGAAAGACCGGAAGCGGCAAGACCCTCGCGTTCTCCATCCCCATGGTCTCCCGCCTCGCCGGCGAACTGTCCGGAGGCAAGCGTCGTCCGGGTCGACCGCTCGGCCTGGTGCTCGCACCGACGCGTGAGCTCGCCACCCAGATCACCGCAACCCTCGAACCGTTGGCCGCCGCATACGACTTGCGCGTGACCACCATCTTCGGTGGCGTCTCGCAGCACCGCCAGGTTCAGGCTCTCAAGGCCGGAGTCGACATCGTCGTCGCCTGCCCCGGTCGCCTCGAAGACCTCATGAAGCAGAAATTCGTCAGCCTCGACGCCGTCGAGATCACCGTGCTCGACGAGGCCGACCACATGGCCGACCTCGGCTTCCTGCCCGTCGTCACCCGCATCCTCTCGTCCACCCCGCAGGACGGGCAGCGCCTTCTGTTCTCGGCAACGCTGGACAACGGCGTCGACAAGCTCGTCAAGCGTTTCCTCAAGAACGAGGTCATGCATTCGGTCGACGAGGCCAACTCCCCCGTCGCCGCGATGACTCACCACGTGTTCGACGTCGACGGCGTCGAAGCCAAGAAGGCTCTGGTCGAGAAGCTCGCTTCCGGTACCGGTCGTCGCATCCTGTTCATGCGCACCAAGCACCAGGCACGCAAGTTGGCTCGCCAGCTCACCGAGTCGGGCATCCCGTCAGTGGACCTGCACGGCAACCTCTCTCAGGCTGCTCGCGACCGTAACCTGGCGGCATTCTCCGCCGGTGAAGCGCGCGTCCTCGTCGCCACCGACGTCGCAGCGCGCGGCGTCCACGTCGACGACGTCGAGTTGGTCGTCCACGTCGATCCGCCGGCCGAGCACAAGGCGTACCTGCACCGCAGTGGTCGCACCGCTCGAGCAGGCAGCGCCGGCGACGTGGTCACCGTGGTTCTGCCCGAGCAGCGTAAGGATCTCGCGATCCTCATGCGTAAGGCGGCCATCAAGGTGACCCCGGTTCGTTCGACTGCCAGCTCCGAGCACGTCGTCAAGTTGGTCGGCGACATCGCACCGCACGTGACGCCGGCTCCGAAGGCTCCGGCCCAGCCGAACGGTGGACGCGGACAGCGTCCCGCCGGCCAGGGTGGACGCGGCGGCGCAGCACGTTCGGGTCAGGCGCGCTCCGGACAAGGCGGTCAGTCACGCGGTGCTCGCACCGGCGGAGTTGCCCGTCAGGAACATGCAGGCGGCGGCGCTCGCCGTCCCCGCACCGGCGGCGGCGCTCGCACCGCAGGCTCCACCGGGGGCCGTCCCGCGCGCTAGGCCACCCGGTACAACTCAATAGGTTTCGTAGTGGACAGCGTCGGCCAATGGCCGGCGCTGTCGCCATCCGAAGCGCTCGAGATCCGGAACCTGTTGAAACTCAGTCACCTTCCCGACGCACAGCCACGCAATGGGGCGTACGGGCGACGGAATGCCCATGAGTTCGGTGAGGTACTTCTCGTCGTAGAACGAAACCCAGCCGATGCCGATCTCCTCGGCCACTGCGGCGAGCCACAAATTCTGAATGGCGAGTACCGCCGAGAACAGTCCGGTGTCGTCGACGGTATGACGGCCGAGGATGTTCGGGCCACCGCGTGACGGGTCGTAAGTGACGACGATGCCGGTACCGCTCTCGGCGATTCCCTCGATCTTGATGGGGTCGAACGTCGATCGGCGATCCTCGGGCAAAGACTGCGCGAACTTCAGCCGGGCATCGGCGACGTGTGCCGCGAAGGTATTGAGCGTCTCCGGATTACGAACGACGACAAAATCCCACGGTTGCGTGTTTCCCACGCTCGGCGCGCGATGGGCGGCGTCGAGAATGCGCATCAGAGTTTCGTCGGGGATGACCTCTCCCGAGAACTCGGCGCGAACGTCTCGCCGTCGCCGAATCGCTTCGTACACGGATACATCTGATTCACTCACGCCCCGACGGTATAGCGGTGCAATCCCAGCATGGCGTCGGGGTGCGGTTCGACCGTTTCCTCGCGCACGCAGGCGCGGAGTGCGCTGCCGACCACTCCCGAATCCATCCCGGTACCGATCACAACCAGTTGCGTGGTTCGAGGTTCGCCCGACTTCCACCGCAGCGGCGTGATCCGAACATGATCACCCACCGATTGGATCTCGAATTTTCCTGTGTAACCCGGAATCTCGAAGTTCACGAATCCTTTGATGCGGTACACCCCCGGCGGTTGATTCTCGAGGAAATGCGTCAGAGCCCTGGCATCGAGTGGCATCTCCGACGTGAAATCAACCGATTCGTAGCGGTGGTGCAGGTGATCGTGGTGACACGAGCCGTCCTCGTGATCGTCGTCGTGCCCCTCGCGCAGGAGCTCGTCGAGGCTCAGTTGATCGCCCGGAGCGGGAGGGGTCACCTCACCGGAATCGAACAGCAGAGCAGGGTCTATCCGTGAATGCGCCGTCTCCACTATCGGCGCTCGCGGATTCAACTCGCGAATTCCGGCCGTGAATCTCTCACGCTCGGAGACCGGAACGCTGTCGATCTTGTTGACTACCACCAGGTCTGCCAGGCGGACATGTTGATCGAGCTCGGGATGTTCGCGGCGAACGGTGGAGAAATTGGCTCCGTCGACCAGGACCACCAGGCCGCCGTAGACGACAGACGGGTTCTCACTTCCGAGGACGAGTCGAATCATGTTCCGCGGCTCAGCAAGCCCGCTCGCCTCGATGACGATGACGTCGATCCCGGATTGCCGGTGCGCCAACTTGTTCAGCATCTCGTCCATGTCCGAGACGTCGACAGCGCAGCACAAACAGCCGTTACTGAGAGAGACCATCGAATCGACCTGACCGGCGACCATCATCGAGTCGATGTTGACGGAGCCGAAGTCGTTGACGATCACGCCGATGCGTACACCGTCGTTGTTGCGCAGAAGATGGTTGAGCAGCGTCGTCTTTCCCGAACCGAGAAAGCCTGCGACGACTATTACGGGAATCTGCTTCTTCGCCACCACACAACCTTCCGAAACCACACGTACCGATCAGTGATCGTAGTGGAGTGTGGCTCCGGAAGGTTCACGCTGACAGCAGACTCACACCGTGCAGAGCGGACGGATGTCCGACGTGCCCTCGGTGGTCGGTGACGTCAAGATCGTGCACGCGTTGTATCCACGGGATTCGGCGACCCGACGGATCTCACTCCAGCCGGCCGCGTCGACAATCGGGGACCGTGAGAGCACGAACCCGGAAAGCCTGAGTGGATCGCCCACCAGTGCCCACGAATAATCGTCGGCGATATACGTGACGATGTAGTTGGGCGGACCGTCCAAACTCTCCTGCGAGGGCACCCCGGGGAAGCTCACATGCAACTGGGCACCCGTTGCTGGATCGGTAACTCGGGCATTCCCGACGATCTCGTTGGCTTGGCCGGTCCACGTCGTACACGTGTTCTTCACGCTCACGTTCGACGAATCGACGATCCCGTAACTCGCCCGGGTGTCCTTCGCGCACGCGAGGTTGAAGGGCTGAGGAATCGCCGCCACCTGGTTCCATTCCCCTACGTAGCGCGCGGCGTCCAGGTTCGCCACCGGCTGCAGAGGTTCCCAGAGTGGGCTCGCCTGCGCGGTTCCCGAAAACAGCGTCGCTGCGGCGCACACTCCCGCAATCGCAATCGCACTTCGCCCCGACCACTTCATGTCATTGCTCCTCGTCTGTACAACGCTCGATCGGCATTGGTTCCTCAAGGTATTCGGAGCTGACGGACTGGAGGATGGGGACGTATGTAAAACTACTTTCGGTTTGTTATGGACCTACTTCACAAACCTTATGTAGTCTTTGCTCAAAGATAGCTGAAAGTCGGACGGAGCTACTGTGATGAAGGTTGTCGACTTAGGTCTCGAGCGCACTCGCTATGCAGTCATCGACGAGACGATCGAGTCGAGGTGGCGCCGAGTCACCTCGATGCAGCACGACAGCGTTGCCGTCGTGACTCCACGCGACCGGATCACTTTCGCCGAACTCGAACTCCGGACCGATGCATTGGTCCGCGAACTTCGCCTGCGTGGGTCACACGGGGCTCGCCCGGTTGCGGTCGATCTCGAACCAACCGCCGAGTCGGTGCCCGCCATCCTCGCTACTCTGATTTCCGGTCGGCCCTTGGTCATGATCGACCCACAACTCCCCGAGGCCCGGCGAGCGCACATCATGAGCGCCTCGGGCGCCGTCGCGCTGCAGTCGATCCTCGACGAATCGGCCGCAACCGGCTTCCGTTTCGACAACGCGCTGGAACCATCGAGTTCCGACCCTGCCATGATCGCGTTCACATCAGGGACCAGTGGAGCGCCCAAGGGAGTCGTGTTGAGCCACTCCATGTGCCTGAACAAAGCCGACGAACTTGCCGCAGCAATCGACCTGCGCCCCGATGATCACATCGGAAACCTGTTGCCCGTCAGTTTCGGAGCCGGAATCACGGCCCTGATCATGGGACTGATGAACGGCGTCACGGTCTTCTGCTGGGATCCACGCGTAGACGGAGTTTCGGGAATCGACGACTGGCTGATCGAGAATTCGATCACGACCGCGCACTGCGCGCCGTCATTCCTGCGGGCATGGTCAAGCCTCGAATCCGATGAAGCACCGGATAATTCGCTCGGATCGCTGCGGGTCGTCGTGACGTACGGGGAAGCAGTGCACGGCGAGGACTACGCGCGCCATCGCAGTCACGGCTTCGCTCGCGTCACGTACGTCAACTGGCTGGCCACCACCGAGACCGGTGTCGTCGCGTACAACGCGTTCCCACCACATTCCGAACTACCCGTCGGAGTGGTTCCGGCCGGACGTGCTCGCGACGGCAAGGATGTACAGATCGTCGATGTGAACGGCGTGCCTCTCCCCGACGGAGAGATCGGCGAGATACAGGTTGTCTCGAGCGATCTTGCCGATGGATACCACGGTGACCCGGATCGCACTGCGGCACGATTCACGCGCCTCGGCGACGGAGTGAGCATCTACCGGACCGGTGACCGGGGCCGTATCGACGAACGCGGCGAACTACAACTGCGGGGACGCGTCGACGACGCCGTCAAGATTCGGGGCTATTTGGTAGAGCCGATGGAAGTCGAGGCGCATATTCGTCGAATTCCCGGCGTCTCCGATGTTTTCGTGGCTGTCGTCCTCGAGAACGATCGACCGGAGATTGTCGCCTACGTGGTCCTGACCAAAGCCGTGATGGCACGGTCGGGCGCCGAGATGCGGCGCGAATTGGCGACATATCTGCCGGCCTGGATGCTCCCCCGACATTTTGTTCTGATGCCAGCGTTGCCGCGCAACGAAAGAGGAAAGGTCGATCGAACAGCGCTGCCCTCCGTCGAGGTGCGGTCCACTCCACCGACTCTCGCCGGGCCCGCCGAATTGTGGTTGTCCTCGATCTGGGAGTCGATTCTCGGTATCGACTCCATCGACCGTGATGACGACTTCTTCGAACTCGGTGGCGATTCGCTTGCTTCAACCGAAGTGGTGGCAAAGATTCACGACATGTTCCGGATCCGGATCACGGCGGCGGAGTTCGCGGCCGCCAGCACCGTCAAAGACCTTGCAGCGCTGGTGGATCGGTGCAGAATCGATCCCGATGATCGTGTCTGTCACAACACGATGGTTCCGCTGAAGCTCGAAGGGTCCGGGCGACCGCTGTTCATCATGAACGGAGCGGGGTGCCCATCGACGACGCTGTCCACCTTGTCGAAAGCGCTTCACACCGATCGGCCGGTTTACGCACTTCAGCCACATGGCTTCGAATCTCGCGGACTACCCGACCGGTCAGTGAAAGCAAGCGCCCGCCGTTTCATATTCGAAATCAAGAAGATTCAGCCCACCGGGCCATACCTCCTCGCCGGTTACTCGTACGGCGGCTACGTGGCGCTGGAGATGGCGTCACAGCTGTCCGAGTCCGGTGACACTGTCGAGCACGTCACCGTTCTCGACACCAGAATCTCCACCGAGACTGCCGCACGACTGGCCGGTCGAGCGGGCATCAGCCTGGATCCGTCGATCGTCGATCTCGCACCACAACCATCCACCAATACTCGATGGAAGCCGACCAGGCGCACCGTCGCGGCGATGTGGATCCGCACGCTCTTCGCCGGCATTCTGCAGTACCCACCGGCCACCCAGTGGACGGTGTTCCTCTACATCGGCGGCCAGGCGCTCCGGAAGCATCGGATGCGAACGTGCGCCGCGCCTGTCACGGTGATCCGTGGAGCCACCAACAACCGTGGACGTGAGATCTGGTCACTCATCGCCACAGGCTCCCTCGATTTCGACGACGTCGACGCGTGTCACGAAGACGTCGTCCGTCAACCGTACGTCCGCAAGACTGCGGCGATCATCGATCGAGTCTGCGATCGAGCGTGACCAACTGCGGCTCACGTCCAGCTGTAGAAGGGAGAGCGGCGTGGAGTGACAGCCCATTCGGTCGTCGACGAACAGACCCTTTCCTTGACGAATGCACCCGCCCTGCCCGCAATGACCACTCCCGTTGACTCGTCGACACGAGTGGTCCGCTGGAACACACCTCGCCGCCTCCCGAGACTGATGCACCGGCCTGCGAACTTCGGAGTCACCGGGCGCGGCGCGGAACCTTCGAGTCGATGCAGGATCGTTTCGGCCGCATGGACTCCCAAGGGGATCGCGGCCTGACAACTCATCCTCAGTGAAAGATCACCGACTGCGACGCCATCGCCCGCACCAAAGATGTTGGGGTGGGACGAGCATTCCAGTCGATCGTCGACCTTCAGACGACCGAGATCGTCGACCGGGAGGCCACTTCGGCGCGCCAGCTCGGGGACACCGAATTCTGTCGCGAGAATCGTGCAATCGGCCTCAACCCGTACACCTCCCGCTAGCTCGCAGGACGAACCGTCGATCCGAGTCACCCGGGATTCGGTGACAATATCGACCCCGAGGTCGGTCAATGTTCTGAGAATTGCCGATCGAGCACGCTCTGACAGGTCCGGGGCCACGATTCCTCCGGTCACCAAAGTGATTCGGCTGCTTCGATGCTCAGCCAATTCTGCGGCAGTCTCGATTCCGGTGAGACCGCCGCCGACAACGCAGACCGCAGCCTTCTCGTCGAGAGTCGCCAGCCTGGACGAGAGGCGGACCGCGTCCTCGAATTCGGCGACGCCGAACCCGTGCTCGTCCGCCCCGGCGATCGTGCTGGGTAACTGCCTACTTCCGACTGCGTAGACCAAGTAGTCGTAGTCGAGCACGCTGCCGTCGTCGAGGGTGAGCCTGCCGAGCGCCGCCTCGATCGTCGTCACCTCTCCGAAGACTCGGTGTGCCGCACGCGGTAGCGCCCTGTCGAACGAGACCGTCGCGTCGTAGCCAGCCCTGATGGAGCCGCTTCGCTGCCATGACGCCCGCATATCCTGCCCCGATTATGACCACGTGTGCACTCATGATTCTCCGTTCCGCCAACGGTCCCCATGCTGAGAATGCACGGGATGATCAGGCCTCATCGCGGACGTTATTGAACATTGACGCCCTGGCGTTATGGCGGTCGACACATCTAGGCAGAACTGTGCTGCATGCAATAGAGACTCGAAAAACGCAGGGTCGACAACACTGGCTCGAAAACAACAAATGCTCTGCACCGATTGGTGCAGAGCATTTGTTCGGGTGGAGCTAAGGGGACTCGAACCCCTGACCCCCACACTGCCAGTGTGGTGCGCTACCAGCTGCGCCATAGCCCCGTATTCAATTCACTCTAACAGTCGAACTCGCAGCGGCTTTTCTGCTTTCCGCTTGCTGGAAGAAAGTTACACCACTTGACTCCTGGGCAACAAATCGCCTGGTCAGAGCGAAGCGGCCGCTCCTCGTCCGAGCGGCCGCTTCAGCTCAGGAGGAGAGCTTGGAAACCCAGTCGCTGCTGCCCGTGTCAACGATCTTGCCGTTCGCCACTACCGTGGGCGTCCCGTTCGACCCGACATCCTTGAGCGCCTGGCTGGCGGCTGCGGCATTAGCCGCGGCGGCTTCGACGTTGGTGCCGGAAGAGATGCAGGTTGCCACGTCCTCGGATGCGCCCGCATCACGAGCGATCTGGGCGAGGTCGTCGTTGGTGTGATCGCTGCTGCCGCCCTCGGCAGGCTGCGTGTCGGTCGCGAAAAGCTTGTTGTGGAATGCGGAGTACGCGATCGCGTCACCACCCTGAGCGACGCAGAGCAGAGCGGCGCCGGCCCGTGTGGAGTAGTCACCGCTGCCCGACGCCCGGTTGAGGAAGTTCAGCATGTGGTACCGCACGGCGACGTCACCGTTGTCGACGGCGGCCGCGAGAGCCTGGCCACTGAGGTGCTCGAGGGCAGCGCAGGCCGGGCACAGCGGATCCTCGAAGAGATCAATGGTCGTCGCGGCGGAGGGCTTGCCGAGCAGCACCACTCCGTTGTCCTGCACCGTGACGGCAACTTCGGAACTCTGCACGGAGCCGTAGCCGTCGTTCTGGGGCTTGTTCTTGCTGTTCGTCCACAAGACACCGCCGATGACGAGGGCCGCGATCACGAGCACCGCGAGGCCACCGATGATGTAAGTGGAGCGGCTCGAGACCGGTTCCGGCGAGTATTTGTTCTTGCTGCTCTTGGTGCTCACGCTGATGCAGTCCTTCGTGCGTCGAAACGATTTACCGATTGCTTACCTTGCCACTGAAGACTGAGTATCCACTGAGAACGCCGCGCGTGATCCGGGCCCCAATGCGAGCGGCGAACGCGGGAACACGAGCAGCCAGACGGCAAGTGCCAAGAAGCCCAGGTCCCGGAGAATCTCCTTCAGATAGTCCCAAGCGCCGACGTCGGCTGCACCTCCGCCGCCGAAACATCCGCAGTCGATGGACAATCCCCTGGCCCACACCGAAATGATCACCGCAATGAGAACCGTGAGGATGACCACCGAGACCGCAGCGGATACTCGCACCGCCAACCCGACGAGGATCAGCAGGCCCAGCACTATTTCGACCAGGGGAAGAGCCGTCGCCACCGGACCTACCAGCGACTCGGGCAACAGTTGATAGGCGCGCACCGCGATCTTCGTCTGCACGGGATCAAAGAACTTGAGTCCCCCGGAAATCAGCCAAACGGCCGCCAAACCCAATCGGGCCACAAGACTCACGATGCGAATTGCCACCCGATCGAGAGTACAGAATGCCCGGTCAGTCCAGGTTTGTCCGCGCAGGAGTATCCGTTAGCACCGTCACATCAGTCAGATCTTCGACGACGGATTCGACGGGCTTCGTTCGCGACGGAACGAACAACCAACCCGTCGCCGACACGACTACTACGGCTCCCATCACCGCGAAGGCCGCCGAGTACGACACATGCTGGGCGATCAGTCCGGCACAAATCGGCGCCACTACCCCACCGATGTCGGACATCATCTGGAATACCGCCAGAACGGGTCCGCCTCGGGCCGTCGATCCGACAACATCGGCAACCGCGGCCTGCTGGGCCGGACTCATGAGCCCGGAGCCGACACCAGTCACTGCGGCGATGGCGAAGAACACCACAAGGTTGTCGGTGAATCCCATTGCGATGGTTCCCAGACCGCAGATGAGCAGACCGCTCACGACAAAGGGCTTGCGTCCGAAGCGGTCCGAGAGCCGTCCGGAAACGATCAACACCAACGCGTTTCCGACGGCAAAGATCGTGAGAGCGTAGGCCGCTATCGACGGGTCTCGGTCGAGGAACTCCACGACGAACAGAGGGACCATGGCAACGCGAACTCCGAAGATCACGCCGCCGAAGGCGAGGTTCGATCCGAGCGCTGCCCGGTACACCGGCGACTGAAGCCCTTCTGCGAGAGTCATCGACTTCACATCGACAGCCTTGTCCGGTGACGCCAGGTGAGATCCACGCAGGCTCACGAAGACAACGAGCGCGGCGATCACCAGCGCAACTGCGTAGATGATGAACGGCATCCGCAGACCGAACTGCAACAGCGCACCGCCGACCAGCGGGCCGCCGATCGATCCCATGAGAAAGCTTGTCGCGTACAGCCCCGAGACGCGGCCACGACTGTCCGGCGGTGACATGCGAATAATCAGCCCGAGAGCCGACACCGTGAACATGGTCGACCCGATACCGCCCAACGACCGGAACAGCAGAAGTTGCCAGTACTCCCCCGCGAAAGCGCACGCACCGGTCGAGACCGCGACGATCAAAAGGCCGACGATGTAGACCGGACGCTCACCGAGTTTCTGTACCAAAGTGCCGCTCATCGGCGCGAACACCAATCGCATGAATGCGAAAGACGAGATCACGATCGTGGCGGCGGTGACCGATACGTCGAAGCTGCGCGCGAACTGCGGTAGAGCCGGAGCGACCAACCCGAACCCGAGGGCGATGACGAAGCTGGCGGCGACCAGTACCCAAATTTCCTGTGGCAGCTTGGCTGCACGAGTTTTCATGTCGCCCGGAATTCTAGCCGGGCGACACGAGCGGTCCGCGAGCTAGTTCGCCTTCAAGACGCCGGACACCAAGTCCTTGGCCGCTGCCTGAACCTGAGCCAGATGATCGGCGCCCTTCATCGACTCGGCATAAATCTTGTACACGTCCTCCGTGCCGGACGGCCTCGCTGCAAACCACGCGTTCTCTGTCGTCACCTTGAGACCACCGATCGCCGCGCCGTTTCCGGGCGCCGCGGTCAGTGTCGCCGTGATCGGTTCACCCGCCAGTTCGGTCGCACTCACCTGATCGGGAGACAGTTTTGCCAAGACTGCCTTCTGTGCGCGTGTCGCGGGTGCATCGATCCGTGCGTACGCCGGGCTCCCGAACTTCTCGGCCAACGCGTCGTAATGCGCCGACGGAGACTTTCCCGTCACCGCGGTGATTTCCGATGCGAGCAACGCAAGGATGATGCCGTCCTTGTCCGTCGTCCAGACGGAACCGTCGTGGCGGAGGAAGGATGCACCGGCGCTTTCCTCGCCGCCGAATCCCACCGACCCGTCGAGCAGACCGGGAACGAACCACTTGAAACCGACTGGAACCTCGAGCAATTCGCGGCCCACACTGCTGACCACGCGGTCGATCATCGAGGAACTCACGAGTGTCTTGCCCACCTTGGTGTCTGCGCGCCACCCTGGCCGGTTCGCGAAGAGATACTCGATGGCAACGGCGAGATAGTGATTCGGGTTCATCAACCCGCCGTCGGGTGTGACGATGCCATGGCGGTCGGAGTCTGCATCGTTTCCGGTCGCGATGTCGTAGCGATCCCGAATTCCGATCAGCGACGCCATCGCGTCGGGCGACGAGCAGTCCATGCGGATCTTGCCGTCAGTGTCGAGCGTCATGAATCGCCAGGTCGGATCGACGAGAGGATTCACCACTTCGAGGTCGAGTCGGTGAGTTTCGGCAATCGCGCCCCAGTAGTCGACGCTTGCCCCGCCGAGGGGATCTGCACCGATCCTGATTCCGGCATCGCGGATTGCATCGAGGTTGAGGACAGAGGGGAGGTCTTCGACGTAGTACCGGAGGAAGTCGTAGCGTTCGACGCGGTCCAGCGCCTGCGCCGCCGTGACACGCCGTACCCCGGAAAGCCCCTTGCGCAGTAGCTCGTTCGCTCGATCGGCGATAACCGACGTCGCATCCGTATCCGCGGGTCCGCCGTGTGGCGGGTTGTATTTGAAGCCGCCGTCACGTGGCGGATTGTGTGAAGGCGTCACGACGATGCCGTCGGCCTTTGCCTCCGGTCCGGTCGAGTTGTATCGCAAGATCGCGTGGCTGACAGCCGGCGTGGGCGTGTAGGCATCGCGTGAATCGACGAGGACGACGACGTCGTTGGCGACCAGGACCTCCAGCGCCGACAGCCAGGCAGGTTCCGAGAGCGCATGTGTATCGCGGCCGATGAACAGTGGTCCGTCAATGCCCTGCGAGGCGCGGTACTCGACGATCGCCTGGGTTGTCGCCAGGATGTGAGCTTCGTTGAACGCCGCGTCGAGACTGGAACCGCGATGTCCTGAAGTGCCGAAAAGTACCTGTTGCATCGGGTTCTCGGGATCCGGGGTGCGCGTGTAATACGCGGTGACCAGATGAGGAACGTCGATCAGATCCTCTGGCAGAGCCACTTGTCCTGCTCGTTCGTGCGCCACGAATCCCCCTCGGCCCGGTGGTCGACCACTGTGTCGACGCGACTGTGGACAATTGTCTACCCTGGCCGCGTGGCGTGCACGCTCGACGCCGGATCGGTCAATCCGTAATCTGGATTCCCAACCACGCAGCGGACAGTCCGACGATCAAACTGACGACGATGTAGATCAGCGAGAGGGCCGTCTGGCGCCTCTCGACCATCCCGACATTCTCGTTCGCAAAGGTCGAGTAGGTGGACAAGCCACCGCAGAATCCGGTCGCCAGAAGTGCGGCCATCTCGGTGGAAAGAGCTGCCCCGGTGAACAATCCAAGGAGGAAGCAGCCGATCACGTTCGCGGCGAACGTCGCAGCCGGGAATCCCTTGTACGCGGGTACATACCGCGCCAACAGGTACCGGCCACTCGCACCAGCGCCGCCGCCGAGTGCCACCAGGAGAACTGTCATGCCGACGCTCCGTCCCGCGCGCGGATCCAGCGTTCACCGAGCCCTTTGCCCAGTGCTGCGGCGAGGATCGCGGGAATCAGTGTCCCGAGTACATAGAGAATCGATCGCCACGGACTCTCCGTCACGGCGTGAACCGCGAAGGACGAGAAAGTGGTGAAGCCGCCACAGAACCCGGTGCCGAGAAAGAGGTACCCAACCTTGTTGTGGACGAGGAGGGCCGCGAGAACACCGAGAACGAACGAGCCGACGACGTTGATGACCAGCGTCGTCCAGATGTGGGGAAAGAGCTCCCCCAGCCCGTATCGACTCAGTGCCCCCAATGCTCCGCCGACGGCAACCGCTCCCACCGCACCCGGCAGCTTCAGATCACCCATGCTCTCGCCTCACCCGAAAGAGCCTACGTCCCGGATCGGGCTTTCGGCGGGCGCGGAATGAAGTAACTTGTCCGCTGCTGATACTCGCGATAACCCGGACGCTGTTCCATATGTCGCTCGAGCAACCGCGCACCGGTAGCGAAGACCAGGAAGTACGTCATGGCGATCGGCGAGAGGACAGTCAACACTCCCGGCCACACGGACGCCGAGACGAGGAAGATCCCCCACCAGACGCATGCGTCGCCGAAATAGTTGGGATGCCGCGTCCACGCCCACAAACCTTGATCCATGATGTGGCCACGGCTACCCGGATCGGATTTGAATTCCTCCATCTGCCGGTCGCCGACCGTCTCGAACGTGACGCCGACAATCCACAGCGCGATACCGAGCACAACAAGAAGCCCGAAGCTGCCGTTCGATACTGCTGCGACCTGGATAGGCAGGGAGACGAACCACAACGAAATCCCCTGCGTGAGATAAATCTTGCGGATCGCATACAGCGTTCGATTACCCGTCGCTCGTCCGAGCATTTCTTCGTACCGCGGATCTTCACCCTTGCCGCGGGATCTGATCGCCATGTGCGTCGCCAACCGCAGACCCCAGATCGCCACCAGTGCAAGCATCAACAACCGGCGCCAGAGGTCGCCGGTTCCCACTACCGCGGACACGAGCGCGATCAGAACGAAGCCGGCGCCCCACGACACGTCGACAACATTGTGCCGCCCGATCCGTACACCGATGGTGGCTGTCACTGCCATTCCGACGGCGATCGCCAACAGGCTCGTGAGCGTGACCACTCCGAATGCGCCCCAGTCGAATCCGTTCATCGCCGCGACACCCACTGCGGCCGGACCGATTCCATATCCGATCGACCATCACCGTGCGGCCGGACCGACAGAATCTGATCGACGCCCATCCTGCCGTCCCGAAATGCCATTCCTCCGCCGACGAGGTAGAGACGCCACACCCGAGCGACTTCGACACCCACGAGATCCACGACGCGATCCCAGTTCGATTCGAAGGTCTCGATCCACGCGTCGACGGTCCGCACGTAGTGCTCACGCAGGGCGTGCACGTCCCGGACTTCGAGTCCACCTTCCTCGATCATCGCAACAGTGCGACCGACCGGCCGCATGTACATGTCCGGCGCGATGAACGACTCGATGAACGGACCTCCCCCGGGGTGCGCACCGGTGCGTGACATCTGCTGAATCAGCACACGGCCACCGGCAATAACGTTGTCGTGGAGCGCTTTCACGTATGTCGGATAGTTGTCCTCACCGACATGCTCACCCATCTCGATCGACGCGACCGCATCGAAGGGCCCGTCCGGAATCTCACGATAATCTTGGAGCCGGATCTCGACCCAGTCTTCCAAACCGAGTTCGCGGATCTTCGCGTCGACAAAAGCCTTCTGCTCCGCCGAGATCGTGATGCCGACCACCCGAGCGCCGTACTCACGCGCTGCATGCAGGCTCAGCGAGCCCCAACCACAGCCGACATCGAGGAACCGTAGGCCTCGCGCCCGATCGAGACCGACCTTGCGGCACACCAGATCCAGCTTGTCTGTCTGTGAGTCTTCGAGCGTGTACTCCGGCGCGTCGGAAGTCCAATAGCCCGAGGAGTACGCCATGTTCTCATCGAGGATCAGTTGGTAGAAATCGTTCGACAAATCGTAGTGGTGCCCGATCGCCTCGCGGTCGCGGGCGAGACTGTGCAAGCGGCCCTTCACCTGAGCCTGCGACGACGGTGGAGCCAAAGGTCTCCCGAAAATACCGAAGGATCGCGCAGCCTTGACCGCGGCCAGGACGAGAGACGGGGTCGGGGTAATCGACCCGAGCCCCCGCTCGGCAGAGACCTTCCACACGTGTGTGAGCGCATCACCGAGATCGCCTTCGACGTCGAGTTCACCGAGAACATATGCCTGCGCCGCTCCCAACTCGCCGGGATTCCAGAGCAAGCGTCGCAGCACATTCGGGCTGTAGAGCGTCACTTTCGGAGCATCTTCCGGACCTGCTGTGCTGCCGTCCCAGGCAGTCAATCTCACCGGAAGTTCGCCGCCGACAAGTGGACTGAGGATGTCCGAGAGACGGCCCGCAACGCCGGTACCTTGTGCCGTTCGATCCATCGTGGCGGTCATCGCTGATTCCTCCGATCGAGAACAATTTGCTGGACGTCGAGATATCCCGAGCGAAACCCTGCCTCGGAGTAGCAGAGATAGAAATGCCACATGCGCGCGAACACTGCGTCGAACCCAAGCGCGGACGCTTCGTCGGTGCGAGCACTGAAACGCTCGTCCCACAGCCGCAACGTCTGCGCGTAGTGATCGCCCATCGACATCCGCTCACGCACCCGAAGGGTTGTCATGCGTTCGGTGACGTCCTCTATCGCCCGCACCGACGGGAGAAATCCGCCGGGGAAGATGTACTTGTGCACCCAGGTGTAGGTGTTGCGGGTCGCGAGCATCCGATCGTGCGGCATCGTAATGGCTTGGATCGCCGCGCGCCCACCCGGCGCCAGCAGGGCGTCGATCGTCTGGAAGTAGCTTCCCCAGTACTGGTGGCCGACAGCCTCGATCATCTCGACCGACACGACGGCGTCGTACTCCCCCTGTACTTGCCGATAGTCGAGAAGGTCGACCTGAACGCGATCTGCCAGTCCCGCAGCGCTTATCCGCTTCGCCGCCAATTCCTGCTGTTCGACCGACAGGGTCACTGAGCGCACCGTTGCTCCGCGCTCGGCTGCTCGGATCGCCAATTCTCCCCAGCCTGTGCCGATTTCGAGCACTCGCGAACCGGGACCGACACCCGCACCGTCCAGCAGGCGATCGATCTTCCGATGCTGAGCCGCTGCGAACTCGTCCCACGACGGGGTAGCTCCCACCGACAGATCCTCGAAGAGAGCACTGGAATACGTCATGGTGTCGTCGAGGAACAGTTCGAACATCTCGTTCGAGAGGTCGTAGTGCCGGGAGATGTTCGAGCGCGTGTTCTGCGTCGAATTCCGCTCACTGCGAGGCTGCTTCGGAATGTAGAGGCCTCGTAGCCGCTGCAGGAAGTCGGGAATCAGCGTCGCCACCCGGGAGGCGAAGACTTCCAGGACCGCGGTGAGGTCGGAGGCTTCCCAATCGCCCGCCATGTACGACTCGCCGAATCCGATCAACCCACTGTCGCCCACACGAGCAGCGAAGTCGTCTGGACGGTGGATGACCATCAACGGCGAATCCGGACTACCTCCACCGGAGAACTCACCGTTGGGCATCTGAACGCGCAGCGGCAAGCGCGCGACCGCCTTGTGGAACAGAGCGCGGGCAACCGGCGACGCAACCCTCACTTTGAAACCGCTGGGCACCGTGGCAACGCCCGGCCACCGCTCGGATTCGATCGTGTGAGCGGAAGGTTCGGTGCCGAGAGTGGTTGTGGTCATTGCACTGCCTCCTGCGGGTGATGTTGCGGTCGGGGAACGATGGGTAAGCGCCTGGCCCACAGCCGGATTCCTTGAAATCTGATCTGCGCGGCGACTCGCAGCGGAGCCAGCGGGATGGAGAGCGCACTGCGGACGATCTCGCGCGTCGTCGCCGGCACACAACGACCGGACACCGTGGCTACGAATGGCGCCTTGCCGTCACGGGCCAGAACTATCGAGAGCGCGAGCGCGGTGTCGGGTAGCGGAAGTCGCATCCGGTACTCGCCGTCCAGATCGTTGAATGGAGACACGTAGAACTCTTTGGACGTGCGAGCCCCGCCGCGTTCGTCGGTTTCGAGCAGGTAGCAATGCCGCTCGCCGTAGGTGTTGTGAACCTCGGCAACGACGCACCGCTGACTGCCGTCGTCGTTCAGACACCAGAACACACTCAGTGGGTTGAACACATGCCCGAGAACACGTGCGTTCGCAAGCATGAGGATGCGGCCGCCGGCGAACTCTAACCCGTTTGCTGCCAGGAAAGTCTCGACGTTGGCACGAATCGATCGGGTGGGGTCGCCGAGGTGATCTCCGGCGTCGAACTTCGCCAAGGATCGCAGTGCCTTCGGGAGTTCGGGCAGATCGTCGACGTCGACGAGCCAGCTGTAGCTTCGGTACTCGAACTCGTTGTGCAACGGCTCCGTTCGTACGTGTCGGATGCTCGTATGAACGATGGACGGCGCGATGGGTGCGGACGGCGTCATGGGTGCAGTCACGGCCACCGACCTCCGACGCGTTCGGCGGCGCGCAGGCCAGACAGTGCACCGTCCTCGTGGAAACCCCATCCGTGGTACGCACCGGCAAACGCGAGCACGTCCGAGTCCAACTCGGGAAGCCGCGCTTGAGCGGCGACGGAGGTGGGTGTGTACTGCGGATGCTCGTAGGTCATCTGATCGATCACCGAGTCCGGGGACACCATTTCGTCTCCCCCCAACGTCACCAGGTAGCGCCGACCGGTCTCCGGCAGCCGCTGCAACCTCGTCATGTCGTAGCTGACCAGAACGTGATCTGGCTTCGCGTTGCATTCAGGGATGTAGTAGTTCCACGACGCGCGCGCATTGGTGTTGCCGGGCAGCACATTTTCGTCCGTGTGAAGTTGGGTGTGGTTGACGGAGTACGGCATTGCGCCGAGGACCTGGGATTCGGCAGGCGTCGGATCCGCCAAAATCTTCAGTGCTTGCTGCGGATGCGTTGCGACCACAACTGCGTCGAAGGTCTGGATCTGGTCGTCGCCGTCACGAATGTCGACGCGATCCTCGAACCGGTGGACGGCGCGAACCGGCGTGTTCAGGCGGATATCCCCGATACTTTTGGCGACGAGACGAACGTATTCGCCCGATCCACCGGTGACTGTTCGCCAGGTCGGCGATCCAGTGACGCTCAGCATTCCGTGGTGATCGAGGAACGAGAACAGGTACCGCGCGGGATACTTCAGCGCCGAGCCGGGATCACACGACCAGACTGCCGACACGAGCGGAGTCATGAAGTGAGCGGTGAAGTAGTCGGAGAACCGGCCGCTGCGCAGAAACACTCCCAGTGTCTGGTCGGGTGCCGACGGATCCGTGTTGTCGAGCAGAGCGCGGGCACGGCGATGGAAGCGCTTGACCTCCATCAACATCGACAGAAAGCTACCGTTGACAAGGAGCCCCGGCGTCGGGAGAACGCCGCGCAACCCTTGGCCTCCCGAGTACTCGAGACCGCAACCCCCACACCTGACCGACATACTCATGTCGGATTCCTGCGTAGGCACATCGAGTTCTGCGAACAATCGCAACAATGTCGGATAGGTGCGATCGTTGTGAACGATGAACCCCGTGTCGATGGCGAGGCTTCGCCCTTCCGGGTCGGTGACCGAATGGGTGTCCGTGTGCCCGCCGAGCCGTGAATCCGCTTCGTAGAGGGTGACGTCACTGTCCTTACTGAGCACCCACGCCGCTGTCAGACCTGCGACACCACTACCGACGACGGCCACCTTGCGCTTGTCGGAACTCATCGTCGTTCTCCCATCTTTGTTGCGGCTACCCCGCGACTCATTCGTGCGATTGCATCCGCGACGAGGCGATGCCAGGTCGCCGCCCGACGGAGCATGAAGTGGCCTGCGCCGCCGATGCCGATCCATTCAGCGCTCTTACCCGACTTCTGCAGTTCGTCAACTTTCCGACGAGACGCTGCCGGGTCGGTCCACGAGTCGGCCGTGCCGTGGAGCACAACCAGTGGTGTGTCCGAACGCAGATTCACCGACGTTCCATCGGGCCACCACGGCGCCAGCGCAACCACACCGACCACCGCCGGATCGCCACACAGTTCGGCGGCGACCCGTCCGCCCATCGAGTGGCCCAGCAAAATCACCCGAGCTTGTGCATTACGTTTCGTTATCGCGTCGAGTGCGGCTCGAGCGTCGGCGACCGGACTGCGCTCGGCACCGTTCCAACCACGCACCCGATAGCGAGCCTGCACCGCTTTCACACCGGAGCGGCGAAGCTGAGCGGTGAACGGGCGCATCCGAAGGTTGGACAGATGCCAGGCGCGAGCCGGGCGATGGCTCGAGACCTTTCCTCCAGGCAGCACGAGCACCACCAGGTGCTGGTCACCGTCCTGCTGTTGCCGTCGGTTGGGCGTCATGCATGGCATTCGGAGCCGAAAACCATTTGGATGGGGTTCGTAGAACTTCTTTTGTGAATCGTGAAGCACTCGTCGGTGACGTCCTCGACGCCATGGACGCCAACTTGGTTTCCCATGCCTGCCACCTGCATGAACACTTGCCGACTGCAACGGTCACGGTCACTGCGGACGTTGTCGTCGCAGACAGCGGCCTCGCCGACGACACTTTCAACATCATCGCTGGTGCTCGCTTCGCCGTACCTGCCGACGGGCCCGAAGATCGGCGACTGATCGACATCCTCGCCTCGATTCGGGCAACCGGACATCCGTTCTCCTGGTGGACCGGACCCCGCGATAATCCCTCTGACCTCGGGGCTCGACTGTCCGCCCTCGGCTGCGTGCGCTCCGAGGAAGAACGAGCGATGACGGCGGACCTTGACGTCGTCCCTCATCCGACGCCTGTCCCAGAACTCTCCGTTCATCGGGTGACTACTCGTACCCAGCTCGCCGACTATGCCGCCGTGATGGCCGCCAACTGGTCGCCGCCCTCAGCCGCAGTAATTGGATTCTTCGAAGACACCGCTGATGCCGCCCTCGATGAGCGTTCGCGGAGTTCGTTTGTCGTGGGGTACGCGAACTCCCAGCCTGTCGCCGGAGCCGAGGTCCACTTTGCCGCCGGCGTCGCCGGCCTGTATGGCGTCGTCACACTCGAAACGGCTCGCCGACGCGGATTCGGCTCGGCGGTCACCCTCGCCGCACTCGACATCGCCCGCGAGCGAGGTGCCCGAACAGCAGTACTTCAGGCGTCCAGCGACGGCGCACAGCTCTATCGAAACCTCGGCTTCAAGGATGTCGGCACCTACGCCGAGTACTCGATCGGCAGCAGTTAGACGTCCCCGCGGGGACGCTTTCACCCCGTATCCGTGAAGGTGTCGGCACCTGCATCTACCATCGAACGTACATTCGAAATGATGTCGGACGCGAGCCGGGGGGCAACCATGAACGCAGCATTAACCGAGAACGCAGCACTGATCGATGAAGAAACGCGGGGTTCCGCCCGAGACGACGTGGATCAGCTCGGCTCGGAAATCTGCGCCCTCGTCGGCCAGATCGCCGCGGCCACGGCTCGATTCCTTACCCTCCTGTCGAAATTCGACGAAGACCGCGGATGGACCGGTCCGGGACTTCACTCGTGCGCCCACTGGTTGTCGTGGAAGTGCGGAATGAGCCTGCACACCGGCCGTGAATACGTTCGCGTCGCCAAAGCGCTCCGACCTTTGCCCGAGATGCGGAAGGCCTTCGAGCAAGGCCGCCTGTCCTACTCGAAGGTTCGCGCCCTCACCCGGGTCACCACGCCCTCCAACGAAAAGCAGATGGTTCGGTTCGGATGTGAGGCGCCCGCAGCCCAGATCGATCGTCTCGCCGCAGGTCTGCGTAAAGCAACCGACAACGAATCCGGCAAAACCAAAGCGCCCGAACGTCTTCAGGTCCGCTGGCATTGGGACCCGGATTCGGGCGAATTTGTCATCAAAGGACGCCTGCCTGCGCAGGACGGCGCCCGAATCCTCGCAGCGTTAGGTGTGGCGGAACGTGAACGCACCCGAATCGCCGCCATCCGCCCCGTCGACGAGAAGGCCGCAAAGAACCCGGTCGGAAATATCGGGCCAGGTCTCGTCGCGATGGCAGAGCTCGCCACCGCCGCAGTCACGGACCGCACGTCCAAGGCCGCCGCGAACGAAGTTGTGTTCTTCCACGAAGCGAACACCGTCCGAGTGCCGAGCGGACCCGCATTGCCTCAAAATGCCGCGGAGGAAGTGCTCTGCAACGCCAAGCTTCGCCTGGGAACGACCAAGGAAGGATGCGTTCTGAATCTAGGCCGGCGGACTCGCGTCGTCAGCGCCAAACAAATGTTGGCGTTGAACTACCGCGACGGATGCTGCCGCACACCAGGATGCGGACGGACCCGCTTCCTGCACGCACATCACGTGAGATTCTGGGGACGTGGCGGCAATACGGACTTGGACAATCTGATCATGCTTTGCGGTACCTGCCACCGCGCGCTGCACGACGGCCAGTTCACGATCTCTGCACTCGGCGAGCAGAAGTTCGAGTTCCACTACGCCAATGGAGACGTCATCGACCCAGCACCGCCAACAGAGGGGTTCGCCGATGGCCTATTGCGCGGAGACGTACCCGACGACGCGATCGTGCCGGCATGGAGCGGAGAGCCCCTCCACCTCGATCACGCGGTCAGCGTCATCCTCGACGGCTGGGCCGCGTGAGCAAACATTGGTCTAGTCCAATCTGAATCCGTCGTGAACAATCGGACAACCCTCGCATTCAGGTAGTGCAATTGGTCTAGTCCTATCGCAATATCTTTAGCGTGACCAAGAAAATCGCACGCACCTCAGCCGCTATCACACTCCTCCTCGCCGGCGCTGTTGCTGCCGGAACTGCAACTGCTGCAGCAATTCCCGGATCGTCGGACCTCAATCCGTCGGCCGCCGAGAAGACAGTTGTCATCGGCCTCGACGGCACCATGCTCAGCCACATCAAGACCGCCGACGCTCCCCGTCTCCAGAAGCTGATCGCCGAAGGAACCAGCGGAGAATCTTCCATCCTCGGCCACACCACCATCTCCGGACCGTCGTGGTCGACCATCCTGACCGGAGTCTGGGACACCAAGCACGGTGTCAAGGACAACACGTACGCAGGCGCCCGCTTCGACCTCTACCCGAGCGTGTTCACACGGTTGGAAACTGCACAGCCCTCTCTGCTCACCGAGTCGATCTCCACCTGGGGCGGCATCGACAACATCGCATCCAGCGGCACGCCGAAAGCCGACGTTGTCGTCACCACTGCCGATGCAGGTTCCGGAGCGGCCACCGATGCTGCGACCGCTGACGCCGTCGCCCGCGACATCACTGACAAGGGACCTGACCTGATCTTCACCCAACTCGATCAGGTGGACGGCGCGGGGCACAGCGGCGGCACCAACGGCGCTGCGTACGAAGAGTCCATTGCCTCGGTCGACGCTCAGGTGGGCAAGATTGTCGATGCCGTTGATCAACGCGCAGCGAAGACCGGTGAGAAGTGGACGGTTCTGGTCACTGCGGATCACGGCCACAAGCCTGCCGGAGGGCACGGTGGCCAGACGCCGGCGGAAGCAACGACATTCGTCATTGCACGCGGTGCGGGATACGCGGCCGGCAAGACCACCGACGCGTACACGATCGCCGACATCACACCGACCATCCTCCGAAGCCTGGGCGTTGCATTGCCTGCCGATCTGGACGGTAAGCCGCTGGCCAAGGAAGCTCCCGGCTTCGTCGGCTCGGTCGACCTGGGATTCTTCGGCTCCTGATCGCAAGAAGACCCGGGTGCTCAGCAGAGTGCCGCAGCAAGACCGCAAAAAGGTCGGGCCGGAGAGCGTGTGCTCTCCGGCCCGACCTGTTGTGGAGCTGCCGGGAATTGAACCCGGGTCCTACGTTGAATCGCTAGGGCTTCTCCGTGTGCAGTTCGCTAAGTCTCTACTTGGATCTCCCAGTCTCGCGAACAAGCCAGGATGACGATCCCAGTCACTGTTTGATGTCCCATTCGACTCCGTGACCGAGCCGAACAGTAAAGCCCTCTAGCTGATGCCAGGAACCGGGTCGAGGGCTACCCCGGGCTGACAGACACGCTTCGCTACTTAGGCAGCGAGAGCGTAGTCGCGCTGATTGGAATCGGCGCTTATAGGTTTGCAGCGACGCTTACGGTGGTCTCTTGCCTGCACCGACACGCTTCCCCTAACTCAACACACGCAGTCGAAACCGTTCAGCCCCGTGTGTGCCCCGCGTCTTTCGTGGGGCTATTCACTATAACGCGCCGAAGTTCGGAAGTCATACCAATTAATCGGCGGCACTTTCCGTGTCCCTCGCCGCAGCTGATTCCCTGATAGCTGCGGTCTCACGCTCTGCAGCACCGGTGATGTTGGTGATCATCCCCTGGAAGACAACTCCGTGGAAAGGCAGGATCGAGTACCAGTACGCCCGGCCGGCGAGCCCGCGAGGGAAGAAGACCGCACGCTGATCGAGATGCGAACCCACCGGCCGTCCATTCGCACCCGCCGGACCTTCCAACACTCGCAACTCCAACCATGCTCCGCCCGGGACCTTCATCTCGGCGCGCAATCGGAGCAACTTGCCTCGATCGATTTCTTCGACCCGCCAGAAGTCCAGGGCTTCACCGGTGTTGAGCCGACGTGGATCCCGCCTACCCCGGCGCAGTCCGACCCCGCCGACCGCGCGGTCCATCCACCCCCGGATGGCCCACGCCAAAGGGAATGAATACCAACCATTCTCGCCGCCGATCGACTCGACGACCGACCAGAGGGTCTTCGGATCCGCAGCACAGTCACGTTCGCGGTGGTCTACGTAAACTGCCTCCCCTGCCCAGTCCGGGTCGGACGGAAGAGGATCGGACGGCGCTCCCGCGATCGTCGCGCCGGACCACGCCGTCTCCACCTCACCGGTCTCGATCTTGCGAAGCGCCAAACGCACAGCTTCCCGGTACGGTGTGAGGCCACCGGCCGGAGGCGGGATGAAGTCGTCGATGTCGTGGTTGTGCATCACCGCGTCGTTCTGCAGTGATTCGATCAGTGGCATCGCCAAGCCCCGCGGGATCGGCGTGACCAATCCCACCCAGTGACCTGCCAGACGCGGGGTGAGGACAGGCAAGACGAGGATGCGTCGGCGTACCAATCCTGCGACGTCGGCGTAGGTGTTCATCATCTCGCCGTACTGCATGACATCTGGCCCACCGATGTCGAAGGCGCGGTTGACCTCCGGCGTTGTCGCCGCGGCTGCGATCAAATAGTGAAGTACGTCACGCACCGCGATCGGCTGAATGTTGTTGTGCACCCACTTGGGTGTGGTCATCACCGGAAGTCGATTGGTCAAGTGGCGCACCATTTCGAAGGACGCCGAACCCGATCCGATCACCACCCCAGCTTGAAATACAACTGTCGGAACCTCGGAGTCGAGGAGGATCCGACCGACTTCGAGCCGAGACTGCAAGTGAGTCGACAACTCTCGGTCGGACGGATGAAGCCCGCCCAGGTACACGATCCGGCGCACCCCCGCATCGCGGGCAGCGGCGGCGACGTTCTCCGCGCTTCGCTTGTCGATATCCGAGAACGACCCTCCACCGCCCATGGCGTGAACGAGGTAGTAGACCACGTCGATATCGTCGAAAACACCTGAGAGGGAGGCACTGTCGGTCAGATCCCCACGCTTGATCTCCACGGAATCATGCCAGGGAACATCGCGTAGTTTCTCCGGGCTGCGCACCACCACTCGAACGCGATGGCCCTCTTCGACCAGACGAGGGGCAAGACGTCCGCCGATGTATCCGGTCGCACCCGTGATCAACACTCTCACTGCGTCCATCACCCCACGCTACGCACAATTCAACTGCGAAGCGCGAGTGCAACCTCGAGGTCGTCGTTGGTCAACATCATGTTGATCCCCGCTCCAGCCTTCGCCCCGGCGGCTGCGGCCATGATGACCTGGGCACCCGGGTCGACGACGTTGCCCGCAGCGAACACGCCGGGCACACTCGTCGCCCCCATCATGTCGACTGTGACGAAATCGCCCATCATCGTCTCAGCGCGCTGCGCGCCGAACGCGCGCAAGATCGCATCGTTGGGGTCCATCGTGAGGGCGCCACCGACAAAGACCGCCGAACGCGCGACCACAGTGCCGTCGGCCAACCGCGCGCCGACCAACCGATCATTCTCGACGACGGGACCGACGACCTCACCCTCGACGATCGAAATATCGCGAGCTGCAAGCTTTTCCCGATCTTCGGAACTCAGTTCGGTGATTCGATGGAGGAAGAGAACTACGTCGTCGGACCACTGGCGAACCATGAGGGCCTGGTGCATCGCAAATTCCGCGCTCTTGGCGATGACACCAAGCGGCTGTTCGCGCACGCTGTACCCGTGGCAGTACGGGCAGTGCAACACGTCGCGGCCCCAACGCTCGCCGAAGACTTCGAGTTCGACCGGCAGGCGGTCCGTCAGACCCGTTGCAACAAGGACTTTGCGCACCTGAATCTTGCTGCCGTCAGCCAGTTCTACCGAGAATTTCTCGCCGTCCCGTGTCACGGAGACAACGGTGCCGTCATGGAACTCGCCGCCGAATTTGCGGACCTCACCTCGGCCGATGGTCAACAATTCGGCGGGGTTCATGCCGTCGCGGGAGAGGAATCCGTTCATGTGATCGGCGGCCGCGTTCCGTGGTGATCCGTTGTCGAAGACGATCACGGACCTGCGTGCCTGACCAAGGATGAGTGCGGCGTTCAGCCCCGCCGCGCCGGCTCCGATTACTGCTACGTCGAATGAGTTCTGCGTCATGAATCCAGAATGACAAGAGATCGCGTTCTTGACAAACACTGTTGCCACTTTGGCAAAATAGATCCATGACCGAAACATCGTTCGAAGCCGTTCTAGCCGGCATCGGCCCTCGCCTACGTGCGTTGCGCCAGCAGTCCGACATGACCCTGGCCGACCTGTCAGAGACCACCGACATCAGCGTCAGCACACTCTCGAGACTCGAATCCGGTACTCGCCGAGCCAACTTGGAGTTGCTGCTGCCGATCGCCAAGGCACACGGCGTCCCGTTGGACGACCTGGTGAACAGCAAGATCAAGGACCCCCGCGTTCGAGAAGAACCGCGAACGGTCGGATGCATGACGGTCATTCCGCTGACCAGTCAGCCCGGCAACCTCCAGGCCTACAAGATGATCATCTCCCCCACCGACGACGATCGCGAACCGGGATCCCACGAGGGCTACGAGTGGGTCTACGTTCTGTCCGGGCGCATCCGACTCCAACTCGGCGACCGGGATTTCATCATGGGGGCAGGTGAGGCCGCCGAGTTCGACACCCACATTCCGCACCGCATCAGCGCTGCCGACGGCCGACCTGCGGAGGCGATCAGTCTCTTCGGGAAACAGGGCGAGCGTGTTCACCTACGCGCAGCGCCGGCCGACAGACGCGGCTGAAACACTAGGACTGAAAACGCTGGAACTCGAAAGAATCTAGGCGCCTGCGACGGCAATCATGCCGACCGCCGCCAGCGCCAACAGCATTCCCGCTTGTTGCACGCGGCTTACCCGCTCGCCCAGCATCACCATGGCGAGCAGAACCGTCGCAGCCGGATACAGCGAACCGATCACGCTGACCAGTGAGAGCATTCCGCCTTGGAAGGCGTAGATCATCGTCCCGTTCGCGACGACGTCGAGGACGCTGACGTACACCGCGAGCTTGAGTGGCTCGCCTCGTGGGAGAACGAAGTGACCGGCCGCCACCGCGACCAACCACACCACGACGGTCGCGGCGCCTCGAGATACGGCCAACGCCCACAGCCCGCTGCCCTCGCCGATCTGGTGAAGTGCGATGAACGAGAGAGCAAAGGCGCCACCGCTTCCGACGGTCAGAAGAGCCACTTGCCTGGTGAAGCGGAGAGTGATTCCGCCGGCAACCTCACCCGCGGTGTCGTCAGGTGACTCGCGGCTGACCAGGACGACGGCAACCAGCGCGACGGCTATACCCAGGTACGCGATCAACCCCGGCCGCTCACCGAAAGCGAAGCCGACGAGCACCGGAATACCCGCCACCAGAACAGCTGTCAGCGGCGAAACCACCGACATGGGGCCAGTTGCCAGCGCGAGATAGAACCACCACACCGCCAGACCACTCGTGACGCCCGCGATCGCGCCCCAGATCAAACCATTCAGTGTCAGCGTCCCGGATACGAAAGGTGCTGCGATCAGAACGATGACGAGCGAGAGCGGATACGAGACGATCACCACACGCAGTGCGGCAACTCGTCGTGATGCAACTCCCCCGACGAAGTCGCTGACTCCGTAGGCAACTGCCGCCACGAGGGCAAGCAGGATGGAGGTCAGCGCATGCCCTTGATACGACGACCGAGCTCGCGGGTCACCTCGCGCTCGGCGGTCCGCTTGGCCATGTCCTGGCGCTTGTCGTAGTCCTGCTTACCCTTTGCCAGCGCGAGTTCGACCTTGACCTTGCCGTCGTTGAAGTACATCGACAGCGGAACCAGTGTCTGGTTTCCCTCGCGGGTCTTGCCGACGAGGTGCTCGATCTCACGCTTGTGCAGCAGGAGCTTTCGGGTGCGGCGCGGTGAGTGGTTGTTCCACGTGCCTTGCGTGTACTCCGGAATGTGCAACGAGCGCAACCACACTTCGCCGTTGTCCACGGTGGCGAACGCATCGACGAGCGACGCCTTGCCTTCACGCAGACTCTTGACCTCGGTCCCGACGAGCGCGATTCCGGCCTCGTAGGTGTCGATGATCGTGTAGTTGTGGCGTGCTTTGCGATTGGTCGCAATGACCTTGCGGCCCTTTTCCTTCACTGTCCGGGCCTCTCAGTCCGCTGTCTTGCTGTCGAATGGTTCTTGCTGTTCCAGCATAGAAGCTCGTGCAAACCGATTATTCGCGGACGTACAGACGCAGTGTCACGTACGCCGTCACCGCGGCCATTCCGACGCCGGCAAGCACGAGGATCGGCGAGACGAACAGCACGTCACTGTTGGAGATCCGCGCCACGATATTGGCTTCGTAGACATCGGACAGGACCCCGTCGATGAAGACGTTCTTCGCCGTGAACAGTCCGGCAATGGCGAGCACCGCACCGATCAAGGCCGCCACGACGGCTTCGAGGAGGAACGGAAGCTGGGTGTACCACCGCGTCGCGCCGACCAACCGCATGATGTTGACCTCGGTACGACGCGTGAACGCGGCGATCTGGACCATGTTGGCGATCAGCAGGATGGCCGCGATCGCCTGGACGATCGCGATCGCGAACGCTGCGTTGCGCACTCCACCGAGCACGCTGAACAGTCGGTCCACCAACTCGCGCTGATTGAGCACACTCTCGACGCCGGGCCTCGAACCGAAGGTGTCGTTGATGACGCCGAACCGCTCCGGGTCACTGAGCTTGACCTTGAACGACGCCGGGAAGCTGTCCGGGCTCACCAGCGCTGCCAGCTCGGGCTGGTCCTTGAACACGCGCTCGGTGGCGTCCTTCACGGCGTCTTCGCGGTTGAGGTACTGAACCGCGACGACGGACGGAGTCTGCTCGAGTTCCTTGCGCAACGAACTGCAGATCTCCTGCTCGCAACCGGGATCAGCCGAAGAGATGTCGTCGGTCAGGAAGATCTGCACCTCGACGCGTTCGAGGAAGATCTGCTGGGTCTTGCCTGCCATCTGCACGACCAGCAGACCACCGCCGAAGAGACCGAGGGAGATCGCCGTCGTCAAGATCATGGCGATGGTCATCGTGATGTTGCGGCGTAGGCCGGTCAGTACTTCGCTGAAAATAAAGCTGGCGCGCATCGGGGAATCCGATTCCTTTTCGAGAGGCCGGTTGTTTCACGACAACCGGTGGGCGTACGGGACGTGTGGTCGTAGTCGGCGCTACCTGCCGACGCCGTACACACCCCGCGCTTCGTCTCTGGTCACCTTGCCGAGATCGAGTTCGATGACGCGTCGACGCATGGAGTCGACGATGTGGTGATCGTGGGTCGCCATCACGACGGTGGTGCCTGTGCGGTTGATCCGCTCGAGCAGCAGCATGATGTCCTGGCTCGTTTCGGGGTCCAGGTTGCCGGTGGGCTCGTCGGCGAGCAGCACGAGCGGGCGGTTCACGAATGCGCGGGCGATGGCGACGCGCTGCTGCTCACCGCCGGAGAGTTCGGTGGGCAGTCGATCGGCTTTGCCGGCCAGACCGACCATGTCGAGGACCTCGGGCACGGTGCGCGCGATGACGTTGCGGGGCTTGCCGATGACTTCCAACGCAAAGGCGACGTTCTCGGACACCGTCTTCTGCTGAAGCAAGCGGAAGTCCTGGAAAACACAGCCCATGCTCTGGCGAAGCTTCGGCACGCGGCGGGCCGCCAACTTGTTGACGTGGAAATCCGCGACCTCGATGTCACCGGACGTGGGCGACTCCATCTTGAGCAGCAACCGCATGAACGTCGACTTGCCAGAGCCGGAGGGGCCGATGAGGAAGACGAACTCCCCCTTCTCCACCTCCACGCTGACTTTGTCGAGCGCCGGCCTGGTGGAGGCCTTGTAGGACTTCGACACATTCTTCATGCTGATCACAACTAGCCAGTCTAGCCGTTATCTAACGGTGACCTTGGCGCCACGCGCGAGCACCCTCGTCCTTATCCGGTACCGGTGGTCGCAGGTGACTGTGGCACCGACGTCGGTGCCTGCATTGCCGCGCCAGGTTGCGGGACGGTCGTCGTCGCAGGAGTCGTCGGCACTGTGGTCGCAGACTGTTCGGCGTTTCCCGGAGCAGGCGCTGGACCAGAAGTCGGCGTCGGAGAACCGGAGCTGCCCGTACTCGATTCCGAGGACGGAGCCTCGGAGGTGGTCGTCTGCTCGGTCGAGGACGGCACGGGGGTCGTCGTCGACGGTTGTTTGACCGAAGGTGCGACATACGGCTCGGTCTGCGACGTGTCGACGCTCGGCGGCGGATTTGCTGCCGTTTCTTCCGGATTGAGGTACGTGTGCAGCAGATACGTGAGGATCCAGGCGACCACGAGAATGAACGTCGAGGTGCGCATCCGGCCACCGAAGAGCCGTGACGGAAGCCAGTCCAGGTGAATCAGGCGGTCGAGTCCGCGGCGCGGTTCCTGATCGGTCATTCGCTCGCCTCCTCGGTCCGTGCGGTGTGCAGATCCGGTGACACCGTGATCCCCTGACGTCGCAGTGCTGCGGCGACGCGGACACGAAGTGCTCGCCCGACCTGGAATTGTTTGCCAGGCAGCGTGCGCGCAACCATCCGCACGTTGACCTGATCGACCTCGAGGCTTTCGACGCCCATGACCGTTGGCTCGTCGAGCAGCAGTTTCTTGAGTCCACGGTCAGCCATCGCGTCGACTCCGACCTGACGAAGTACCTCGTTGACCCGGGTGAGGTCGGCAGTCGCCGGAACCGGAACGTCGATGACGGCGCGTGCCCAGTCCTTGGACAGGTTGGTCGCTTTCACGATCTGGCCGTTGGGAACGGTGATGACCTCGCCGTCGGAGTTTCGCATCCGCGTCACGCGCAGGGTCACGTCCTCGATGACACCTTCGGCGTCGTCGGAGGAGCCGGTAATCGCAAGTCGCACGGTGTCACCGAAGCCGTACTGGCGTTCGGTGATGATGAAGAAACCGGCAAGAATGTCCTGCACGACGCGCTGTGCACCGAAACCGAGCGCCGCACCGAGAACAGTTGCCGGCGCCACGAGACTGCCGATCGGCAAATTCAGTTGGTCGAGAACCTTCAGCGTCGCGATCACGTAGATGAACGTGATGACCACCCAGGTGATGACCTGCGCGACCGAGTGGCGATGCTTGGTCGCCTCGGAGCGAACCAGCGCATCGCCCAACTGATAGTTGGAGTCGATCTGGTCGGTGACCTTGTTGCCGCCCCAACTGACCAAACGGGCGAGAATCATCGCGCCGAGCACGGTCATGAGGACGGACAAACCGGTGGTTTGAAGCCAATCGAGCAGGTTCTGCCCAGGTCGAAGTAAAGTCATCGTGCCTTTCGGTATCCGAACGCTATGCGGACTGGTTCTCGCTCATGCGCCAGCGGATGCCGGCCTCGAGGAACCCGTCGATGTCGCCGTCGAGCACTGCCGACGGGTTGTTGACCTCGTACTCGGTACGCAGGTCCTTGACCATCTGGTACGGATGCAGAACGTAGGAACGCATCTGGTTGCCCCACGAGCTGCCGCTGTCGCCCTTGAGCGCATCCATCTCGGCGCGCTCTTCCTGACGCTTGACCGCGAGCAGCTTGGCCTGCAGGACGCGCATCGCCGACACCTTGTTCTGGAGCTGCGACTTCTCGTTCTGACAGGTGACGACGATTCCCGTCGGGATGTGTGTGAGTCGAACGGCGGAGTCAGTGGTGTTCACGGACTGGCCACCCGGACCGGACGAGCGGTAGACGTCGACGCGGATGTCGTTCTCGTTGATCTCGATGTGGTCGGTCGTCTCGACAACCGGCAGGACCTCGACCTCGGCGAACGACGTCTGGCGACGCCCCTGGTTGTCGAACGGGCTGATTCGGACGAGCCGGTGGGTGCCCATCTCGACGGACAGCGTTCCGTAGGTGTACGGGCCCTTGATCGCGAACGTCGCGCTCTTGAGTCCGGCTTCTTCGGCGTACGACGTGTCGTAGACCTCGACGCCGTAGTCGTGCTTCTCCGCCCAGCGGATGTACATACGCATGAGCATCTCGGCCCAGTCTGCGGCGTCGATACCGCCGGCGCCGGAGCGGATGTTGATGAGTGCGTCGCGCTCGTCGTACTCGCCCGACAGCATGGTCTTGACTTCCATCGCCGCGATGTCGTCACGCAGGCTCGCCCGCTCGGCGTCGGCATCGGCCACCGCGTCGGGGCCTTCGTCTTCTGCCAGTTCGTAGAGGATCGGCATCTCGTCGAGCCGCTCGCGTAGTGCAACGATGCGGCGAAGCTCCGCCTGGGCGTGGGATAGCTGGCTGGTGACCTGCTGGGCGTGTTCCTGGTCGTTCCACAGACCGGGGTCGGCCGCCTGGTGCTCGAGCTCGTCGATGCGTCGGCGCAGCTCCTCGACGTCCACAACCGATTCGCAGGTGCGAAGGGTGGTGTCGAGGGCGTTCAGGTCTGCAATTACGTCGGGATGCACGGTTCTCAAGGCTACCGGGTGCCGACCTGGGCTCTGCTGTGCGTCACCCTGTCCGCTCCCCCGTGCGTCACCTATTGGGATCACCGCGACTGGAAGCCTTGCCAACCAGGGTCCGAGGGAACCTACTGGAGTGATGACTGTCACCGACGAATACCTGCAGAACAACGCCGCCTACGCCGAGCAGTTCACCGGTCCGCTCCCCCTCCCACCCAGCAAGCACGTTGCCGTTCTCGCCTGCATGGACGCCCGCATCGACGTCTATCGGGTGCTGGGGATCCAGGAAGGTGAATCGCACGTCATCCGCAATGCGGGTGGAGTCGTCACCGACGACGAGATCCGATCCCTCGCCATCAGCCAGCGTCTGCTGGGAACTACCGAGATCATCCTCATCCACCACACCGACTGCGGAATGCTGACGTTCACCGACGACGACTTCAAGCGATCCATCCAGGACGAGATCGGCATCAAACCCAACTGGGCTGCCGAATCGTTCCCCGACATCGACGAGGACGTCCGTCAGTCGTTGAAGCGCATCGAGAACAGTCCGTTCGTCACCGCGACGACCTCCCTACGCGGATTCGTCTTCGACGTCGCCACCGGAAAGCTGAACGAAGTCCTCCCCGTTTGAGCCGGTAGGTTGTGTACCCGTGACCGATCGCGCATCCGACCTCGCACTCGCCCTCCGTATCGCCGACGAGGCTGACGCGATCACTCGCGCCCGCTTCGGTGCGCTCGATCTTCGAGTCGACGACAAGCCGGACCTCACCCCTGTCTCCGACGCTGACCTCGCTGTCGAGCGTGCAGTGCGCGCGACACTCGGTGAGCACCGACCGGAGGATTCCGTACTGGGCGAAGAATTCGGCGGCGACGCAGCCTTCGAGGGCAGGCAGTGGGTGGTCGACCCCATCGACGGGACCAAGAACTTCGTCCGCAACGTACCGGTGTGGGCCACGCTGATCAGCTTGCTCGAGGACGGCGTCCCCGTTATCGGCGTCGTGAGCGCACCCGCCCTGAATCGGCGATGGTGGGCTGCAACAGGTTTGGGCGCACATACGTCCTTCGGGGACAGTGATGCGCGGGCGATCCAGGTATCCGCCGTCGATCGCAGCGAGTCAGCGAGCCTGAGCTTCTCGAGCCTCTCGGGGTGGAAGGACCGCGGAATTCGCGATCAGTTCGTCGAACTCACCGACCACGTCTGGCGCGTGCGCGGTTACGGGGACTTCTTCTCCTACTGCCTCGTGGCCGAAGGCGCCGTCGACATTGCTGCCGAACCCGAGGTTTCCTTGTGGGATCTGGCAGCGCTCGACGTATTGGTCCGTGAGGCCGGCGGCGCGTTCACCGATCTGGACGGCGGCGCAGGTCCGCACGGAGGCAGCGCGGTCGCCACCAACGGACTGCTGCACGAAGACGTTCTAACCCGCCTGCGGTAACCACCCGAATACCAGAACATCCCACCCGCCGCAAGGGTCCGAGGGAGGAGTTCCGACAGGCCCGTCGGCAGGATTCGGCACGACATCTCGGCCCGTTGACTGGAAGTAGTTGATCACGCACTACTTCCAGGAGAACGATGAACCGGATTTCCAGGCGCACGATTCTGTTCGGTCTGGCCGCAGCGCCCCTCGGGCTCGCGGTGGGCTGCGGCGCCGACCCGGCAGCGAAGAGCGCCACGTTGGCGGTGGCCGGAACTTCGCGTCCGCTACCGATTCCGCCGCTTGCCGAATCCACCGTCGACGACGCAGGTGTTCGCCACTTCACACTCCGTGCCGGTGCCGGAACCACCGAGATCGTCGCGGGAAAACTCACCGACACTTGGGGTTTCAACGGATCCATTCTGGGGCCCACCGTCCGCGCCGAGCGCGGAGAATCTGTCGCATTCACGATCGACAACACACTGGCAGAGCCCACGACCGTCCATTGGCACGGCATGCATCTGCCCGCCAGATACGACGGTGGCCCGCACCAGACCATCGAAGCCGGCGGACGCTGGGAACCGGCGTGGACGATCGGTCAGCCGGCGTCGACGCTCTGGTATCACCCACACCCGCACGGATCCACCGAACGGCACGTGCAGCGCGGCCTTGCCGGACTGTTCCTGATCGACGATGCCGACACGCGGGCGCTGGACATCCCCAAAACCTATGGTGTCGACGATGTTCCGCTGATAATCCAGGATCGTCGATTCCTCGCCGACGGCAGCTTCGACGAATCAGATCCGACCGACATCGGCCTGCTCGGCGACACGATCGTCACCAACGGCATCTCCGACGCCTACCTCGACGTCACCACCGGGGTCGTCCGGTTGCGCATCCTGAACGGCTCTTCCGGCCGTCTCTACAACCTGGGGTTCCCCGACGACCGCGCGTTCGATCTGATTGCCACCGACGGCGGACTGCTCGAATCACCGATTGCGATCAAGCGGATTCAGCTCAGCCCCGGCGAACGAGCCGAGATCGTGGTTCGCGTCGACCCCGGTGCGACGACCACACTGGTGTCGTTCCCGATCGAGGACGGCGGTGGCGTGAGTTCCTCCGACGCCGAGAACTTCGGCATGAACGACCGCTTCGACATCATCGAACTGCGGGGCGTTGCCAGCCGCGCGTCACGGTCGACTCTCCCGGCGCAGTTGGCCGCACTGCCGCGTCTCGATCCGTCGAAGGCTAGCGTTTCCCGAACCTTCGATCTGCAGTGGTACATGATCAACGGGCAACGAATGGACATGAACCGCATCGACTTCGAGGCCGAGGTCGGCGCGACCGAGGTGTGGACGATCACCAACAAGGACAACTGGCCACACAATTTCCATGTCCACGACGTACAGTTCCAGATCCTCGACGTCGACGGTCGCACTCCCCCGCCACACTTGCGCGGACTCAAGGACACCGTCTACACACCGCCGGGCGGCAGGGTTCGCGTCGCACTGCAGTGGTCCGAGTACACCGATCCCACGTTCCCGTACATGTTCCACTGCCACCTGCTGATGCACGAGGACCAAGGGATGATGGGCCAATTCCTCGTCCTCGAGCCGGGACAGAAGGCGGCTCCGATGCAGATGGACATGCAGATGGACATGCCGATGCCTGGTTCGCACTCCGGTCACTGAGAGTTCTGCAAGTGGTACACAGCGAGGCGAACCCGATTGTCGCAACCGGTCTTCGACATCAGGTTCGCCACGTGTGTCTTCACCGTGGTCACACCCAGATGCAGTGAGTCTGCGATCTCCTGATTGCTCTTCCCTTCTGCCACCAGTGCGAGGACCTGCGATTCGCGATCGGTCAGCGGAACCCTCTCTGTCACCGCAGTGTCTGCGATACCACCGATCACCGCTCGATCCACAACGCGGCGGAGAAGTTCCGGAGTGAACACCATCTCGCCCTCGGCGATCCGCCGAATTGCGCCGAGCAGCTCGGCGGGTTCGGTGTCCTTGACGAAGAACCCCGAGGCCCCCGCGGCGAGTGCGGGATACAGATGATCGTCGTCGTCGAAGGTGGTCAACACGAGAATGCGCGCTCGACGACCGGCCTTGACGATCTGCTGCGTGGCACCGATCCCGTCCAGCCCGGGCATTCTCAAGTCCATCAGAATCACGTCGGGATCCAATTCGGCAGCGAGTGCTACCGCCTCGACGCCGTTCGACGCCTCACCGGCCACGGTCATGTCCTCGGCTGCAGCGCACAGCATCCGCAAACCGGCGCGCACCAGTCGCTGGTCGTCGACGATCAGCACGCTGATCACGAGACACCGCCCGAGACAACCAGTGGAATACTCACGTGCACTTCCCATTTCCCGTCACTGTTCGTGCCGGCGGTCATCTCGCCGCCGACCAACTCCGCGCGCTCCTGCATTCCCACCAGGCCATGACCTGCATTCCGGGGCGATCCCTCGACGTCGTTGACAACCCTGACATGCACCCGGTTGTCATCGCGACCGACCGAGACCGATACCAGCCCCTTCTTGTCGCCATGCTTCATGACGTTGGTCAGTGATTCCTGAATCACCCGCAACAACGTCAGCCTCCCGATCGCATCGAGATCGGCTGCGCCTGACTCGACATTCTCCTGGGTATCGAAAACCGACTGCACCTCGAAACCTGCCGCACGCACACGATCTATCGCCGCACCGATTTCCGCGTCGACGGCATCCGGCTCGACCAGAGCGACCTCACCGAGCGAAGGATCACGAAGTGCGACCAGAAGCCGACGGATATCGGCCAACGCATCCGACGCCGTCGCACGCACATCCGCGAGGACCTCACGCACGGCCTCGTCCTGGGGCGCCAAGACATGTTGAGCCACGCCGATTCTCAGGACGATCGATGCCATGTGGTGTGCAACCAGGTCGTGCAGTTCGCGGGCGAGCGCACTGCGCTCCGCAGCGCGGGTCTGCGCAAGATTGTTCGCGGCCAATTCACGCTGCGAGCGCAGATACAGTCCGAGCAGCAGTGGCAATCCCACGTACGCAAGCACTTTCACAGCCGTGGTGACCGAGAAGAATGCTTCGTGAGATTCGAACCAGATCCCCGCGAGCACCGAACCGCACCATCCTGCTGCCGATACGGCAACCATTTCTCTGCGCTCGGCCCGCATCGTGACGTCGACGACGGCGACAGCCCCGAGATACGGAACAAGTTCGGACAGCCCCCAGGCGTCGGCGACGAACATCGGAACGGCAAGCGCCGAGATGGCCAGGGACGCGAAGACCGGCCATCGACGGCCGGCGACGAAGGCGAGCGCCGACAGCATCGACAGTATCCAGTAGGTGACGGGAACTCGATACTCCCCCGGATACGTGCTGGCGATCAACAGGCACGGGACCACCACCAACGGCGCGTAGCGCATATATCGCTGTATCCGATCTGGCACCTCTGTCCGGCTCACCCCTCGAGCCTATGACGCGCATCATTTCGCGGTTTCTCGACAACAGACCTTACTGATGAGTAAGATAAAAATCGTCCAACGCCCCAACACCGAGAAACAGCTGGTGATCATGACCAAGCAAGACAGTGTTGCCCCCGACAAGAGCGCTCAGCGCAGCGAATCGGGCGCGCAGCGCGGCGGCGCCAAGGGTGCGCCCCGCGACACGTCCGCCGTCGGCCTGAACCCGATCAAACGCGACGCCATGGGCGCAGCCATGCGTGTGCTTACCAAGATCACCGGTTCGGAACTGGCCGAGAAGTTCAATCTGCGTCAGACCATCGATCGCGTGACCTACGAGGGCACCAAGACGGGCTTCAAAACCCTGGGTGCCGCCACTCGAGGATTCCAGAAGGTCTCGGGCAACGGTGCACCCAAGCGCCTGCCCGACAACCCGAGCAAGAACGCCGACTACTTCGATCTCACCCCGGACGACGACCAGAAGATGATCGTCGAGACGGTGCGTGAGTTCGCGGCCGAAATCCTGCGTCCCGCGGCCTACGACGCCGACGGCGCAGCTCAGGCCCCCGCCGATCTCTCCAAGCGCGCGGCCGAGCTCGGTATCACGCTGATCAACGTTCCCGAAGAACTCGACGGAGCAGCCGCCGATCGCGGCGCAGTCACCAATTCTCTTGTTGCCGAGGCACTTGCGCACGGAGACATGGGACTTGCACTTCCGATCCTCGCACCGAGCGGTGTTGCAGTTGCACTGACGCAGTGGGGCACCGACGCGCAGCAGAAGACCTACCTTCCGGCCTTCACCGGCGAGCAGGTCCCCGGCGCAGCAGTGGTGGTCAACGAACCACGCGCACTGTTCGATCCGTTTGCCCTGCAGACCAAGGCAGTGCGCTCCCCCAGCGGCTACAAGCTCAACGGCGTCAAGAGCTTGGTGCCCGCCGCGGCTACGTCCGAACTCTTCGTCATCGCCGCGGAACTCGACGGCAAGCCGTCCTTCTTCATCGTCGAATCCGACACCAAGGGACTCGTCGTCGAAGCAGATCCCAGCATGGGTCTGCGCGCCGCCGGCCTGGGTCGCCTGATCCTCACCGACGTCGCTGTGTCGGAGTCCGCACTGCTCGGCGACGGTGACGCCGAGCAGCGCAAGGCCGAATACGCCGACGCGATTCGCCTGGCTCGCCTCGGTTGGGCGTCCATGGCCGTCGGCACCAGCCAGGCAGTTCTCGACTACGTGATTCCGTACGTCAACGAGCGCGAAGCGTTCGGCGAGCCGATCAGCCACCGCCAGGCGGTTGCCTTCATGGTCGCCAACATCGGCATCGAACTCGACGGACTGCGTCTGGTCACGCTTCGCGGCGCTTCACGCGCCGAGCAAGGCTTGTCCTTCGCTCGCGAATCCGCTCTGGCCCGGAAGCTGGCTTCCGAGAAGGGCATGCAGATCGGCCTCGACGGTGTACAACTCCTCGGTGGACACGGGTTCACCAAGGAACACCCGGTCGAGCGCTGGTACCGCGACCTCCGTGCCATCGGCGTTGCCGAGGGCATCGTCCTCATCTGACGCCGCTGAACTTCCAGGAGAACCACGATGATCAACCTCGAACTTCCCAAGAAGCTCAAAGCATCAGCGAACCAGGCACATCAGGTCGCGGCGCAGATCTTCCGACCCATTTCACGTAAGTACGATCTCGCTGAGCACGAGTACCCCGTCGAGCTCGACACCATGGCCGCCATGGTCGAAGGCCTCTCCGATTCCGGTGGAGACATCGGCGGTGCCAGCGGCGGACGGTCCGACGCGAGCGCCAAGGGTGGCAACGCCAACGGCGGCAACATGTCTGCGCTCCTCAACTCGCTCGAAACATCTTGGGGCGACGTCGGACTCATGCTCTCGATCCCCTACCAGGGGCTCGGCAACGCCGCGATCGCCGCAGTGTCCACCGACGAACAGCTCGAACGTTTCGGCAAGGTGTGGGCCTCGATGGCCATCACCGAACCGAGCTTCGGTTCCGACTCCGCCGCAGTGACCACCACCGCCGTTCTCGACGGCGACGAGTGGGTTCTCAACGGCGAGAAGATCTTCGTCACCGCCGGTGAGCGTTCGACGCACATCGTCGTGTGGGCGTCGGTCGACAAGTCGAAGGGCCGAGCGGCCATCAAGTCGTTCGTCGTTCCGCGTGACGCACCGGGCCTGAGCGTTGCTCGCCTCGAGCACAAGCTGGGCATCAAGGCCTCCGACACCGCAGTACTCCTGCTCCAGGATTGCCGCATTCCCGCGGACAACATCCTCGGCAGCCCGGAGGTCAACGTCGAGCAGGGCTTTGCCGGCGTCATGCAGACGTTCGACAACACCCGGCCCCTCGTTGCAGCCATGGCCGTCGGCGTCGGACGCGCGGCTCTCGAAGAACTGCGCGGCATCCTGACCGAAGCCGGTGTCGAGATCTCCTACGACACACCGGTCTACAACCAGCATGCAGCTGCAGCCGAGTTCATCCGTTTGGAAGCCGACTGGGAGGCCGCGTACCTGCTGTCTCTGCGCGCGGCGTGGATGGCGGACAACAAGAAGCCGAACTCGCTCGAAGCGTCCATGTCCAAGGCGAAGGCCGGCCGCACCGGCACCGACGTGACGCTCAAGGCAGTCGAGTTGGCCGGAACCTACGGCTACTCGCAGCGCCCGTTGCTCGAGAAGTGGGGCCGCGACTCGAAGATTCTCGACATCTTCGAGGGCACCCAGCAGATCCAGCAGCTGATCGTCGCACGCCGCCTGCTCGGAAAGTCGTCCGCCGAACTGAAGTGACGGTCGAACTGAAGTGACGGTCGCACAGACCCGATCCCGAAACACTCCGCCCCGCCACCTTTCGAGGTGGCGGGGCGGACTGCTCGGCCGCCATCGTGAAACTTCACCACCGAAACCTGATTGCCCATTAGTGTGTAATCAGTCCTACAACGACGCTCGGAAGAGGTTCACGTATGCCCGGATTGGTCACCAAGGTCACTGACACCATCGGCGCGGCGGGGGTCATGTTCCGAGCCGGACTCGTCCCGTTCCCTCGCCTTGATCGCGGGCTCAAATCCATTGCAGCCGTGGACAAGTACGGACCCTTTGCCGGGCCGGTCCATGCACACGCCGAGAACGGCTACGACGCGGTGGCGATCATCGACGAGCGCGGACCCATCACCTATGCCGAGCTAGAGCGTCAGAGCAACGCGTTGGTCCGGGCGTGGCAGGCCGACGGCATCACGTCCGACTCCGTCATGGGTGCGATGTGCCGTAACCATCGAGGCTTGGTCCTGACCATGCTGGCGGCAGCGAAGAACGGAACGAAGCTCGTTCTCATGAACACGGGCTTCGCTCGGCCCCAACTCGTGGACGTCGCAGCGCGTGAGAAGGTGGTCGCCTTCGTCTACGACGACGAGTTCGCGGACATCGCCGATGCCTTGCCGGACGACGTCGTCGTCTATCGTTCCTGGCCAGAGGGCACGGCCGCGGACGGTTCCACGGCAGCTACTCTCGACGAGGCCATCGCCGGACGCACCACGTCGTCGGTGCCGGCACCCGAGAAGAACGGTGGCTTCGTCCTCCTCACCAGCGGCACAACGGGAACTCCCAAAGGCGCGCCGCGTGGCCACACCTCCCCTCTCGCGTCGGCACAGTTCCTCGACCGCGTGCCGTTGCGCCGCGGACAGACCATGATGATGGCGGCCCCCGCCTTCCACGGAACCGGCGTCTCGCAGTTCGCTCTCGCGTTGGCGCTCGGCCAGACCGTCGTCATGCATCGAAAGTTCGACCCGGAGAACACGATCAAACTTGTCGCACAATACAAGTGCGACAGTCTGGTCGTGGTCCCGACGATGCTCACTCGGATCATCGACCTCGGTCCCGACGTGCTGTCCAAGTACGACACGTCGAACCTGAAGATCATCTTCTCGGCTGGTTCGTCACTCTCACCCGATCTGTGCAAGCGAGTCACGGCCTCGTTCGGCTACGTCCTCTACAACCTGTACGGATCCACCGAGGTCGCGGTGGCGACAGTCGCGACTCCCGAGGATCTGACCATTGCGCCGGGAACCGCGGGCCGCGCGCCGGTGACCTGTCACGTCGAACTGTTCGACGAGAACAACAAGAAGATCACCACCCCACACACGATCGGCAGAATCTTCGTCGCCAGCGGGCTGAGCTTCGAGGGATACACCGACGGGCGTGACAAGGAACGTATCGACGGACTTCTCTCGACCGGCGACGTCGGACACTTCGACGCCAACGGCCTCCTCTTCGTCGACGGCCGCGACGACGACATGATCGTCTCCGGTGGCGAGAACGTCTACCCGCTCGAAGTCGAGAACCTGCTCGCCGATCGAGAGGACGTCTTGGAAGCGGCAGTCATCGGAGTCGAGGACGCCGACTTCGGGCACCGCCTGCGAGCGTTTGTCGTCGTCGCCCACGGCGCCGACCAGAACTCCGACGAGCTGAAGGATCACGTCCGGTCGAATCTCGCGCGCTACAAGGTTCCCCGCGAGATCGTCTTCATCGACGAACTTCCCCGCAACGCCACCGGAAAGCTGTTGCGCCGCGTCCTGATCGAGATGGAGATCAGCGAAGACTGAGCACAGTCACAAAGCGCTGAGCGTCCGGATCAATTCCGCCTCGTCGACGCGAGTGGAGTGCCCGTCGCGGAGCACGACCTCGCCCGCAACCAACACCGTGTCCACGATCTGACGACTGCCCGTCGTGAGAATGGACGCGCCCGGATCTCGCACCGGGAGGCAACCGAAGTCGCGTTCGAACCGAATCATGGTGAGGTCGGCGGGATCGCCCACGGAGATCCCGCCAGACCTGGCCGGCAGACCGAGTGCTGCGTTTGCACCGCCGGATGCGATGTCGATCATGGCTTCGAAGCCGAACAGGTCGGCGCGGCCGCGCGCGGCTCGCTGCACGTAGGCGCCGGTGCGCAGCGTCTCGAGCATGTCCTGAGTGTCGTTGCTGGCTGCGCCGTCCACACCCAACCCCACCGCGATCCCCGCGTCGAGGAAACTCGGGACGGGCGCGATTCCGCTACCGAGGCGCATGTTGCTGACGGGGTTGTACGACACTCCGACGCCGCGCTCCGCCAGCACCTTCTGACCACGGTCGTCGAGTTCGACGCAGTGGACCGCCAGCACCCGGTCCCACAAGAACCCATGGGAATCGAGGTAGTCGACCGCGTTCATGCCCGCGTGTTCGGTACACATCGTGTTGTCGGTCTGCGTCTCGAGCAGGTGAATCGAGACCGTGAGGTCGCGAGCCTGCGCGAACTCACTCACTTCCGACATCCCGTCCGGGGTCAGCGAACGTGGGTTGGGTACCGCGACTGCCACGTCAATGCGGGAACCGGCGACGTCCCGCATCATCTGATCCGTATGTGCGAGAACATCTCCGAGTGGTTGCATGAGCCGCGGATCGAAGCCCCACTTCCTCGTCTTGTCCGCCCGGTCTGCGGTTCCGCGTCCCAGCACCGCACGAATCCCGGTGTCGTGCAACGCCCGGATCACAGCGTCGTGAACCTCGCTGGACGGGTGCGGCCACATGTGTTCGACCAGGGTCGTCGTACCGCTGCGCAATGCCTCCAGCGAGGCTGCGACAGTGGCCGTGTATGCGCGCTCGGAAGTGATCTGAACCGACTCTTCTGCGACCGCGAGTAGCCATTCGAGAAGCGGTGTCCCTTCGGCGATCCCACGCATCAGTGACTGCTGAAGGTGCGTATGGGTGTTGACGAACCCAGGGATCAGATACGCCCCCGATCCGTCCACACTTCCAGGTGTGGCAGTGCCGGTCGACTTCTCGATCGATTCGACCACCCCATTCGAGACGACGACGTCGCGGCCGGTCAGCCATTGCCCGCCGCTGTACAACGTCACGTCCCGGATGATCGCGTCGGTCATGTTCTTGGGCGCGGTAGTCATCGCCAGTTCTCCTGAAAGTGTGTGACGGAACGGATACGGATCAACGCGCGAAGTTCGCGCGTACTCGCTGGTCGATGTAGTCCTCGGCAGTGATCGGCGGGTACTTGCCCGCCGGCCCCTCGATGGTCACGTCGCGGTTCGCCTGAGCGAAGAACGCGAGGCTGTAGCGGGCTCCCCGATAGTCGGTGACTCCGGGACTCTTGACCCGGTGGAAGTTCGACGGCAGGACATCATCACTCCATCTCATCAGCATGTCGCCGATGTTGCAGGTGATCGCTTCCTCGGCCGGCACCACCGACGTCCATTCCTGGGTGTCCATCTCCTTGCCCGGGCACAGTTGCAACCCGCCCTGACCGTCACGCTGGAAAAGCAATGTCAGGCAATCGAAATCGGTGTGCGCTCCGGCACGCCACATCCCTTCGACATCTGCGTCGGCGGCAAGGGGGAAGTAGTGGAGTAGTCGCAGTGTGCTCTGGTAGGTGGCCACCGACGGGTCATGTGCCCTGGTGAAGAAGTCTCGTTCGAATCCCAGCTTCTCGGCGAAGCACGACAACAGGTCCATCGCAATGCCCCAGCACTTGGCTTCGAAGTCCAGGATCGTTTCGCGGAATCCACCCAATTCGTCTGCAGTGGGCCACAGATCACCCATATGCGGGCGGGTCACCTGGTAGGACTCTTTCTGATCAGGCGTTCCGATGGACGGACGCACCTGCGTCATGCTCTCCCAGCCGGAGTTGAAACCCTTCTTGAGCGGATACTGCGCTTTAACCTCAGTGGGCAGTGCAAAGAATCGCTCGGCCGCCGCGAAAGCCTCGCGGACCTGGTCCAGATCGATTCCGTGATTGACGATTTGGAAGAATCCGATGTCGGTCGCTGCCGACCACAACTCCTCGGCGATCTCGCTGCGCCGGTTCTCGAAATCCGAGAGATCGATTCTTCGGACCTCGCGGTCGGTGGTCTCCGTGCCCAGGCCACCCATGCGGGTCTCGCGGTTGAGTTCTGTCATGTCGTACGTCATTTGCCGTGAGCTCCTTCAGCGGATTCCGATGGACCGATCGGTGAATTTGTCGGTGTAGATCTCTTCAGCAGTCAATGACTGCGGTATCGCCGCACCCCCGGCGTTGAGAATGGGCTTCAGTTCTTCGACGGTGTGAGCGACTCGCGTCATGTCAAACGTGCCGACGGATCCGTCTGCCTCGTTCGCGATCAGGCCTTTCTCTTTCAGGAGCTGGGCACTGAACGCTGCTTCACCCTCGGTGTAGGGAGAGAACGACACGTCCTGCGAGACGACGTCGACAATGGCAGCATTCGCCGTATCCGGCGCAGTGATGTAGTCCGCGGTGGCCTGCTGAATGATCGGAACCAGCTTGCTCAAACACGGCGAGAGTGTCTCGACCTTGTCGGCACGAACCGAAACATTGGACGCGTAGATGTCGAAACCCGAATCTTTCAGCAGGTCATAGGAAACCGGCTTGTCCCACGCCGGCGTCTCCTTCTCGTACGTGTACGGTTCCGAATTCGCGAATCCTTGCTGAGCGATGGTCGGGTCACCGACAAATCGCGAGGGAGCTCCGTCGTAGCTCGTGTCGAGCTGAGACTGCTTCAGTAGTCCTTTCGCCACGAGCCACTGCGGAAAGAGTTGCTCCTTGGAAACGACGACACTCGCGGCGGACTTGCCGATATCGGCAACACTCGTCCAGTCCGGATGAGACTCTTTGTCCCACATGAGGATTGCCGGGCTGTATTTGAGCAATGGCGTGACGGCCACAACGGGCTGACTTGCCGCTGCCGCGATCACCTGATCCCCGTGCACCAAGCCGAGAGTGATGGAATCGTCGACGTACATCTGGGAGCTGACGGATTGGAACCCGATTGCCGGTCCCCCGGCCCGCAAGGTCAGGTCGACTCCGGTGTCCTTCCCTCCGGCGACAAGAGTCCCACTGACGGACTTGTCGTCGGTGTCGACCGAATAGCCAGGACCGAGCATCTCGAAGAGCGCTCCCATATCCGACTGTGGCTGCCATTGGAGTTGAACCACAACGTTTTCCGGACAGAGACCCGCAAGGTTCTGCGCCTCGGCAGCTGGTTCGAGAGATTCGGCTTTCGCCGTCTCAGCCTCACTGGAGCTACACGCAGTCAATCCGATGGCTGCACACATGGCCAGTGCCGCGCCCGCCGCTCCCACACTTCTGCGATTGGAATGCACCTTGCGATTTGAATACACAGCGTCTCCTTCGTGAAAACAATTGGGATGTGGGCGAACCAAGAAGGGTGATCCGATGAGCACACTCTGCAGCACGTGGATTACATGCAATCGACTCGTTGTTTCCATCAGGTAACGCGCGCCAGGATTCTCGCTTCACCTGCAATGTCACCTCACATTTACATTCAGCAATCTAGGCGACATACATGCAATTCAAGATAGTTCCTACATCTTGAAGAACTTTTGCATGCATTACTGAACCGGAGGCTCAGATGGAACTCGCGAACACGATGCAGGATGCCGACGCTCGCAAGCTCACCGCGCCGATGCAGATGGTCTTTTCCGATGTCGTCAAGAAGTTCGATACCGGCACTGTCGCGCTGGACGGCATCGATCTGGACGTGGAGCGAGGAGACTTCGTCGCCGTGGTCGGACCCTCAGGCTGTGGCAAGTCGACTTTGTTGCGCATGGCGGCCGGCCTCGAGCGGCCGACCAGTGGTGCGGTTGCCCTCGACACCGAATCAGTTGGCTTCATCTTCCAGGAGCCGACTCTCCTCCCCTGGCGAACCGTGCAGGCCAACGTCGAATTATCGGCTGAACTCGGTGGCGGCGACAAAGCAGCGCGAAAGTTGCGCGCCGACGAGGCAATCCGCGCAGTCGGCCTTGCGGACTTTGCGAAACAACTGCCCAATGCGTTGTCAGGCGGAATGAAGATGCGTGTCTCGTTGGCGCGTGCGCTCACCCTCGCACCCGCTGTGATGCTGCTCGACGAACCTTTTGGTGCGCTCGACGAGATGACACGACTGGAGATGCAGGTAGAACTCCAAAGGCTCTACACCGACAAAGGGTTCACCTCGATGTTCATCACGCACTCGGTATCCGAGGCCGTGTACCTCGCAAACAAGGTGGTCGTCATGACCGCCAGGCCTGGACGAATACATTCGGTCGTGGACATCGATTTCCCGTACCCGCGTAGCCCGGAACTGCGCTACGACGCCCGATACACCGAACACGTCGCCGAGATCTCGGCCAGCCTCCATGGGAGCTCACGATGACCGAAGTCCTTGCAGTACAACAGGGCACCACCGTACGCAATACCGCCGTTCGTACTGATTCTGCGACCACGGCGCAAGCACAGGCACAGTCCGGACGGCCCTCTCGAATGAGAGCGCTCGGCACCTTCCTGCTCTATCCGCTGCTCTCACTTGCCGGCGCGGTCGCAGCGTGGTCGATCGTCAGCTACCTCGTTCTCTCCCCGGAACGTCGATTTCTCCTTCCGCCGCCGAGTCAAGTACTGACGAAGTCGCTACTCGACTGGAAACACCTCTCTCCCATGCTCGAAGCCCTCGCAGTGACGGCACAGGTTGCGCTGGTCGGCTTCGTCGTCGCGGTGGCAGTCGGCGTCGGAACCGGCGTGCTGATGAGCCAGGCCAAGTGGATCGAGCGGATCGTCTATCCATATGCCGTTGTGCTGCAGGTCATTCCCATCCTCGCCATCGTCCCCCTCATCGGGCTCTGGTTCGGCTACGGCATGACCGCGCGCACCCTGGTTTGCGTTCTCATCGCGGCCTTCCCGATCATCACCAACACACACTTCGGGTTGCAATCGGTCGATCGCGGACTGCACGAACTCTTCACCCTCGGCCGCGCCTCGCGTTGGGATCGACTGGTGAAACTCGAACTGCGAGCGGCAATGCCGGCCATTCTCACCGGCATCCGCACCGCCTCCGGCCTTGTTGTCGTCGGTGCCATCATCGGCGACATGTTCTTCGCCAAAGGACAACCCGGGATCGGGACCCTGCTCGACGTCTACCGAAGCCGCCTTCAGTCCGAGGATCTGATCGCCGCGATCGTGATCGCGTCGGTGTTCGGCGTCCTCGTCTTCTCTGCCTTTGGATTCCTCTCACGTGTGCTCGTCGGTAAGTGGCACACGTCCGGCCGCAAGGACTTTAAATGACCCACGAAATTCCCGCCTTCGAAATCCCTACGATCGATATCAGCCCGTACCACACCGGCGAGGCATCGGCTGCAAACGCCACCAACAGCACTGCCTGTGCGGAAGTGGCAGCTCAACTCGATCGCGCGTGCCGGGAGGTCGGATTCATACAGATTGTCGGACACAGCATTCCACGATCGGCGACCGACGGACTGGCCGACGCTCTCGACGAGTTCTTTGCTCTCCCACTGACGGTGAAGAACAACTATCGCCGTCCCTCGTCCGAGAACCGTGGCTACTCGCCACCGAAGTCGGAATCACTCAGCATGAGCCTGGGCGTCGCCGCTGCGAACCAGATGAACGATTTCTACGAAGCAATAGTCGTGGGCACAGAGGTGAGCGACTATCCGGGCGTCGACCTACCCGAGTCCAGCTACGCCGCCAACACTTGGCCTGAGGCCGCGCCCGGATTCCGACCGGCAATCGAAGAGTATTTCCGTCATGCCCAGGGCTTGGCACGAATCCTGATGTGCGCCTTTACTGACGCCCTCGGATTGCAGCCCGAGTACTTCGATTCGATGCTCGACCATTCGATCGACGCGATGAAGATGAACAACTACGCACTGCCTGAGGGCGAGATCCGCATCTCCGGCGACATGACGGGAATGGGCGCTCACACCGACTTCGGAATCTTGACCATCCTGTGGGCAGATCAAGTTCCGGGCCTTCAAGTTCTGAGTGCCGATGGCGTATGGCACGACGTCCAACCTGCCGACAGCGCACTCTTGATCAACCTCGGCGACGCAATGGCACGCTGGACGAACGACCGATGGCGCTCGACAGTGCACCGAGTCGACCCACCTATCGTCGATGGTCAGATCATCCGACGTCGCTCTGCCGCATTCTTTTTCGACGGAAACTACGACGCCGTCATCGAAGCACTGCCAGGGACTCTCGAACCGGGCGAGGTGGGATACCCGCCGATCACGATCGCCGAGAACATCGCGGCCAAAGTGGCCGGACTGAAAGGCGCGACGGCGCCCGACGTCGACAGTCGCAGCGCTGACCGGGTGCGCGCCGCCGGATAGCGCTCCCGGGTACCGTCGATATCGTGCAGGATCGAAGTGAGGACAAGATGACCACCACCGAACGAGCTTTGCTCACCGAGTCCGTGCACGAGACGCTTCGAGAACTGATCTTTTCGGGAGAGCTGGCGCCGGGGACACCACTGAGTGTTCCCGCGCTGGCGAGCAAGCTCAATGTCAGTCGTACGCCGGTCCGCGAGGCCGTGCAGCAGTTGATCTACGAGGGCATCGCGGTCCACACCCGAAATGCGGGTGCAAAAGTCGATTCGCTGGACGCAGAGTCTCTGCGCGCGGTCTTCGAGGTGCGTGAGGTACTCGACGGTCTCGCGGCGTTCAACGCGACGGCCAATGCCACGCATGAAACCGTGTCACAGCTGAACAAGATGGTGCAGGTGCAACGCGAACTTCTCGAGAGCCCGCCGGATCAGCGTCGCGATTCGACGCTGGACCTCGAGTTCCACACCTTGATTCGTGAGACTGCATGCAATCACCCGCTCAGTGAAGCCCTACATCGTCTCGACGGACAGTCACATCTCTACCGTTCGGACATGTGGAGCCTCGAGCTCAATCGGCGGATCGCCGTCACCGAGCACGCTCGTATAGTCGCGGCCATCGAATCGGGTGACGCCTTGGGGGCCAGAACTGCCGCGAGCGCACACGTAGCCGGGCTACTCGTCCGAACAACCCGGACCTGAAGCTTTACCGAAATGACGGGAACAACGTGTCAGGCCAGGTGATGTCGCCGTCGTTCTCGTCCACGAACGTACCGACACAGTCGCGCCCCAAAGCGCTGATCGCTCCCGAGATGACCTCTGGATGCTCGAGCTCGGTGAGATGGTCTGCTCCGGTTCCGGCCCCGGGAACGCCATCGATGTACACCCGGCACTGGCCCCCGTCCAACCGACCGTCCGCCCACTCGCCTGAGCTCTGCACCACCGAATAGTAGGCAGATCCAGGAGTGTCCTCACCGGCATTGAGCTTGGTGAGAACTTCGGAGAACATGCAGGTGTCGTAACCGTCGGCAGGGCCTTGTACGCAGCCACCGGGGCTACCGTACTGAGGAGCACCGATGGCGACGAATGAATCCACTACTTCGGAGCCACCGAGGAACTTCGCGTAGTACCGGGAGCTCAGTCCACCCGCACTGTGCGCGATCACCCCGACGGAGTCAGCGCCGGCAGCGTAGGAGCGAATCGAATCGGCAATCAGCTCGGCGTCGGCCGCAATCATCTTGCCGGGTGCGTCGACGAAGTGTGTCTCGTAGCCCGCAGCGCTCAGTGCCTCGTCGAGGGCGCGGTAGGTCGCCTGGTGCGTTTCTCCCGAGTTGTAGAGCTGCTGCCCTGGAACGATGAAGACCACGCGCTTCGCATCGGTGATCCGCCCACCGGCGGCAGCGCTTCCTGCCGAGAACGCCAGAGCGGTGGCCACCAGCGAAGTAGTCACCGCCATCGCCAAAAGAATTTTCGAGAGTCGCACGTCGCCACCCTACGACGGCTGCGCACAAAAAAGGACCGCCGCACTGGAATCCAGTGCGGCGGTCCTTTTCTAGTAGCGGGGACAGGATTTGAACCTGCGACCTCTGGGTTATGAGCCCAGCGAGCTACCGAGCTGCTCCACCCCGCGATGCATTGACAAAGTTACACGAGCAGATGAACGGAACGCAAATCGCCTGCGCTGGAGCGAAATACACGCCTGAAAGTCGAAGAATCGGGTGACTGGGTTCACAAAATGCCCGTGAGCATCAACACATAACAAGCATGTAACGAACGTACCTCGAAACGGCATCGGAAAGGCTCTACCAGCACAAACGCCGAAAATCCTGGATGGGAGAAGACCAGGTGGTCCGGAAAATCGCGAATCGACCCTCGTTCAGCGCTCCCGTACGGTCGGTCCCGGCCCGAATCAACCGGGCGAACGCCGACCCGCCGCTGCTCCACTCTGCCCCGCGGGATCGGAACCCCCGAAACCTTCGAGGGGCAGAGACACGGAGAGACAAGCGCCCGGGAAAGTCAGCACCATCGCCGACCCGCAGGCCCGCCGATGTCAGCAAGCGCGGAGAGGATTTACCCCGACATGACGTACACCAGCATCAGCAAGCGTGCATTCGGCACATTGGCAGTAGCCGGCGCACTTGTCGCAGTGCCCCTCACCATGAGCACCGGCACCGCTTCCGCAGCCACCCACAACTGGGACGGCGTCGCACAGTGCGAGAGCGGTGGCGACTGGAACATCAACACCGGAAACGGCTACTACGGCGGCCTGCAGTTCTCGCAGAGCACCTGGACCGCCAACGGTGGCACCGGCTCGCCCGCCAACGCTTCCAAGGAAGAGCAGATCCGCGTCGCCGAGAACACCCTGCAGAGCCAGGGCCCCGGCGCATGGCCCGTCTGCGGCCAGCGTCTGACCGTCGCAAGCGAGCCGGCAGTCGAAGAGGCTCCCGCCGCAGCACCGGCTCCCGTCGCCGAGGCACCCGCAGTTGCTCCCGCCGTCGAAATCCCGGCCGAGCTCAAGCCCGCCGCACAGCAGGCTTACGACACCGCTCGTGACCTCGCCGGCCAGTACGGATTCGCCGCACAGTTCCAGCAGCTCTCCGATGCCAACGCACCGATCGTTGCAGCATTGCGCTGATTCAGCTCATACAGCTTCACTGAGCACACAAGAAGGCCCACCATCCGATCGGATGGTGGGCCTTCTGCTATTCATGAACTGACGCCGCTTACCTCGGCAGCGCCTGGTACGCGTCAACAGCCTTCTGCAGGCGGTCGAGCGCAGCACCGTAGCTGGTGAAGTCACCGCTCTGTTGCGCCGACTTCAATGCCGCCATTGCCGAATTGACCTCGGCCAGCGCCTTCGTGACGTCATCCGAAGAAGCCGGCGGGGCCGGTGCCGTCGGAGTAGTCGGCGTTTCCGGTTGCGCTCCGGTATCCGGATCGGGTGCCGGCTGGGTGACAGTCGCTGCCGAACCTGCGCCCGGCCAAATCTGACTGATCGCCTCGGAGACGGTCGGTGCATAACCGATCCGAATGCCGTTGGTGTCGCTGAAGCTCACCAGCACACGCGCCAACTGAGGGAACGCGTTCTGCGAGTTTCGCTGCGAGTACAAAGGTTCGACGTAGAGGATTCCGCCCTCGGCAATCGGCAGAGTCAGCAGGTTTCCGTACTGAATCTTGTTCGACTGCTTGAGCAGTGACACTTCCGAAGCAACACGCGAATCCGACGTCATCGCAGACTGAGCCTGCTGTGGACCCTGAGTCTGCGTATCGGTCGGCAGCTGCAGCACCGTGAACTTGCCGTAGTTCTCCTTGTCGTTCGCCACCGAGATGTAGGCCGACAGCAACTCACGACTGAACCCGACCATCGGACTGGTCAGACGGAAATCCGCCTTCGCGGTGTCCTTGTCGCCCACCAGCACGTAGTACGGCGGCTGGTTGGCCGACGTGTCGATCGTCGGATCACTCGGAACCGACCAGAACGCGTTGTTGGTGAAGAACTCACTCGGATCGTCGACGTGGTACTTCGCCAGCATCTCTCGCTGAACCTTGAACATGTCTTCCGGGTAGCGGAAGTGCGCCTGCAGGTCGTCCGAGATTTCGCTCTTCGGCTTCACCGTGTTCGGGAAGACTCCCATCCACGCCTTCAGAACCGGATCCTGCTCGTCGACCTGGTAGAGCGTGACCGTGCCGTCGTACGCGTCGACCGTGGCCTTCACGGAGTTACGGATGTAGGAGAACTCCTGACGCGGAATGAGGCGCCCGGTCGTCTGGTCGATACTGTCCTCGACCAACCCGTCGAGCGAACTGCGCTGCGCGTACGGGTAGTCCTGGGCGGTGGTGTAGCCGTCGATGATCCACTGCATCTTGCCGTCGACCACTGCGGGGTAGGCAGCGCCGTCGGTCGTCAGCCAAGGCGCGACCTCCTCGACCCTTTCCTTCGGATCACGCTTGAAGATGATCTTGGAGTTCGAGCCGATTGCACTCGAGAACAAGATGTTGCGCTCGGTGTACTTCGCCGCGAATGCAAGACGGTTGAACCAGTTGCCGATCGAGACACCACCCGAACCGGTGTAGGTGTACTTAGAGGTGTCGGTGTCGTACTCACGAGGTCCCTCGCCGTCGACGGAACCGACGATCGAGTAATCGGCGTCCGACTGGCTGATCACCTCGCCGTAGTACGACCGAGGATTGTCCACCTTGAGGTTCTCGTTCTCGGGCGTGGTCGTCAGGTCGCTGACCGAGTAGATCGGGTAACCACCGGTGTTGTTCTGACTGTCGCCCTGCACGGCCGTTACTTCGTTTGCCTGGGCCGCGACGAAACCGTTGCCGTGCGTGTAGACCGTGTGCTTATTGATCCAGTCCGTCTGGTTCCCGGAAAGGTTGTTCGGCGACAGCTCACGCGCGGCGACAACGAAGTCGCGCAACTGGCCGTCCTGTTCGTAGCGGTCGACGTTGAGCGTCTGCGGGAACCCGTAGAAGTTCTTGAGCTGACGCTGAGCGGTGAACGTCGGCGACAGAATGGTCGGATCCAACAGGCGTGTGTTCGCGATCGTGGTCCGGTCGGCCGGAACGTCCTGGGGCTGCTTGGTGCCAACTCCCGGATAGTCGACGTAGTCGACGTTTTCTTCCGTGATCCCGTACGCCTGACGGGTCGCTTCGATGTTTCGTTCGATGTACGTGCTCTCCTTCTGCGCCGCATTGGGCTTGACGGAGAACTGCTCGACGATCATCGGGTAGACCGCACCGACGAGCACCGACGAAAGAACCAAGAGAGCGACTGCCATGGCCGGTATCCGAAGATCCCGCGTGAAGATCGAGGCGAAGAACGCCAACGCGCAGATGACCGCAATCGACAACAGAATCAGCTTCGCCGGCAGAACCGCATTGATGTCGGTGAAGCCCGGACCGGTGAACGTCGGTTCCTTACGACTACTCGACATCAACGAGTACCGGTCGAACCAGTACGCCACCGCCTTGAGGAGCACGAAGGTGCCGGCGATGACAGCCAGTTGAATACGTGCGGCAGTCGTGAATGTCCCAGCGCGCCCGGCCAACTTGATCCCACCGAAAACGTAGTGGGTGACCAGGTTTGCCACGAAGGCAAGCAGAATCGAGACGAACAACCAATTCAGAACGAAGCGGTAGAACGGCAGATCGAACGTGTAGAAGCCGACGTCCAAGTTGAACTGAGGATCGGTGATGCCGAACGGCTGACCGTTGAGGAACAACTGGATCGTGACCCAGTTGGCCTGCGCGATGAGACCGGAGAGAATGCCGATCGCGACCGGAATGATCACGCCGAACAGACGAAGCCTCGACATGACGGTCGTGCGGTAGCGCGCGATCGGATCGTTGGGTCCGGAGACCGGAACGAACACCGGACGTGCGCGGTACGCGAGAAGCATCGCGAGCCACACGATGGCTCCGACGACAATTCCGACCACGAGGAAGAGCACGAATCGCGTCAGCAGAACCTTGGTGAAGACACCGCGGTAGCCGACTTCTCCGAACCACAACCAGTCCGTGTACATGCCGATCAGTCGCGGCCCCACGAGCAGCAAGGCCGCCACTACGACAGCCACCACCAACAAGATTCGACTGCGTCTGGACAGAGAGGGTAAACCTGCGGGGGGCCGCATGCCCACGTGCCACGCTCCAAGATTTGGCGACGCCGTGGCGTCGCAACCGATTGCATCGATCACTGCGGCCACGCCCGAGTGGACTTGGCCGTTTCCGACCACTCTACGTAACAACGGTCACGGGTTGACAACACGGAGAGCAGGGAGCCGGACAGAAGGTGGGAGGATGAACGTGTGAGTGAAGAGAATATGAGCAGATCACCGAGTGCCCTCGCCCGGTGCGTTCATGAAGTTGTCGACCACATCGACGCCGAAGGCTGGGATCAACCGCCGAAGCTGTACGCGTTGGTGCCTACCGAAATGCTCGCCGCGGCCGAACCAGGACTGCTCGACCAACTCGCCGAGGGCGCCGAATACACACCGATCGAACAGGAATCGCTTCCCGAGGACATCATCGGCGGTTCACGGGCACTCGACGAGTTCCTGGCAACGACGCATTGGCCCGAGTCGGTGCAGGGTTGCATCCTGGTTCAGGAGATCGTCGTCCTGCCGCCCGAGGCGGAATCGGATCTCGATCACGCCACGGCGCCGGTATTGACCGATCAGCATGCTGCGGACGAGGTCGCGCGACTGACGGCCAACGCGCATCCCGATCGACGCGAGGCTCGACTGTTCGTCGGCGTGCTCCGTGACGGTCCTTCGCTGTCGCTTCTGCAGATGCGTCCCGACGAGGATGCGGATCCGTACGGCGACCTGGAACTGCTCACCTACGACGGTCTTGCACCTCACCTGGTTCACGCGTTGTACGCGACGCTCGACGAGGTCGAAGAAGACTGAAAAAAGAAGACTGACCGAGCCTGTCTTCGGCAAGGCAGGTTTCAGCAGCGGGGTGCGTCGCCGCCCGTGTTGAGGCTTTCGAGTGAGTCCACTGCGCCGGGCAGGTTGTCGACCTTGACGAGTCGAAGCCCGTCCGGCGCATTCTGTTTCGCCTCGTCACAGTTCTGGGCCGGCACGAGGAAGGTCTCAGCACCGGCTTCGGAGGCGGCGATCAACTTGTACCTGATACCGCCGATCGGACCGACCTCGCCGTCGGAGTCGATGGTGCCCGTTCCGGCCACGAACTTTCCGCCGTTGAGCTCCCCTGGAGTCAGCTTGTCCACCAACGCCAGTGTGAACATCAGTCCGGCAGAAGGACCGCCGATGTCGGCAAGGTTGAACTGCACGGTGAAGGGAACGTCCGGGACCTCGTTGGGCGTGACGCCGAGGTAACCCGATTCGGGCTTGTTGGGCCGCGCCCCGACGGTGACCGGCACAACGGTCTCCACACCCTCGCGAAGGACGGTGACGTTGATCGCGGTGCCGGGCGCGATCGCACCGACCGTGTCCTGAACGCCGGTGATGGTGGTTACCGGAGTGTCGCCGATCTTGACCAGGACATCGCCCTCTTGCAGGGCACCCGCGGCGGGGCCGTCCGGGGTCACCTTCGAGACAGTGAGTGCCACCGGCTTACCGAGAAAGTGCAGTGCAGCCAACTCGGCACTGTCCTCGGACTGCTGGAAGTCGGCGGTGTTGGCCTGCTGAATCTCTTCCTTCGACTTCTCAGGCGGATAGATCTCCGAGCGAGGGACGAGTCCGTTGCTGCCACTCGCCCACAGTCCGAACGCTTCGAAGACGTTGAGGCCGTCGCGAACCGACACCGTTGTCATGTTGAGGTTGCCGTCGGTGGGATCGACCTCGGTCCCCTGGATGTCGACGACGGGCTTACCGTCGACGTCGCCGAGGGTGTTGAAGGTGGGGCCAGGACCGAGTGCGACATAAGGAACAGTGACCATTGTTCCGACGACGCCCAACACGACGATGGGTGCGAGTGCGGCCAAGAGCGTCACTATCCGTCGATTCACCTGATCCAGAGTAAAGCGCGAAGGCGCCGGAGCACCGATCGCACCGCCTGAGCGCCGTGCGTGTTCGCCGTCAGCGTGACTCGGAGGGCGACTCCGACCGCTCGAGCCTTGTACCGTTGAGGTATGAGCAATATGCCGTTCGGCTTCTCCAACTCCGACGACGATCCCGATCGCGACAAGAACGCGGCGGGTGGCAATCCGTTCGGGGGTGGTGACACGCCGTTCGGGTTCGGCGCGGGCGGTGAGGGATTCGATCCGGCTCAGCTCGGCCAGATGCTCACCCAGTTCGGTCAGATGCTGAGCGGGATGGGCTCGTCGATGGGCCAGGGCGGTACTTCCGGCCCGGTGAACTACGACATCGCCAAGAAGCTGGCACGCCAACAGATCGGATCGGTTACACCGATCACCGAGGGCAATGTCAAGGCGATCGCCGACGCCGCACATCTGGCCGAGATGTGGCTGGACGCCGCAACGACGCTTCCGGCCGGAGCGAGCCGCACTCTCGCCTGGACTCCGAACGACTGGCTCGACAACACGATCGACACGTGGAAGCGACTCTGTGATCCGGTGGCCGAGAAGGTGGCGGGCATGTGGGTCCAGGGACTTCCCGCCGAAGCACAGCAGATGGCGGGCCCGATGCTGGGCATGCTCGGCCAGATGGGTGGACTCGCGTTCGGCTCGCAATTGGGCCAGGCACTCGGCCAACTGTCCACCGAGGTGCTCTCCTCCACCGACATCGGCTTGCCCCTCGGACCAGAGGGCACCGCGGCCCTTCTCCCCGCTGCGGTTCAGGCGTTCAGCGAGGGTCTCGAACAGCCGCATCAGGAAGTTCTGGTGTTCCTCGCCGCGAGGGAAGCAGCTCATCAGCGCCTTTACAGTCACGTTCCGTGGCTGCGACAGCGTGTTCTCGCCACAGTCGAGGAATACGCCCGCGGGATCACGATGGACTTTTCGGCAATGGAAGAATTTGCCAAGGACCTCGACCCGTCCGCTCTCACCGATCCGAGCAAGCTCGAAGCGCTGATGCAGCAGGGCACGTTCGAGCCGCAGAACACCCCGGAGCAGAAAGCCGCTCTCGAACGGCTCGAGACTCTGCTTGCGCTGGTCGAGGGTTGGGTGGAGACGGTCGTCACCGCCGCACTCGGCGAGCGACTGCCCGGTGTTGCCGCGATGAGCGAGACGTTGCGGCGTCGCCGTGCCACCGGCGGCCCCGCCGAACAGACCTTTGCGACGCTGGTCGGACTCGAACTTCGTCCTCGCAAGGTCCGTGAAGCGGCCGGGTTGTGGCAGAAGCTCACCGCGGAAGCCGGTATGGACACTCGTGACGGCGTCTGGTCACATCCCGACCTCATGCCCGATTCGAGCGATCTCGACGCACCGGACGGATTTGTCGCCCGGGTCCTCGGCGGCGGCGAAGCCGGCAATTTCGACGACCCGATCGCCCAGCTCGAAGCCGTCGAGGCAAAAGAGCGTGCGGCCGAGGCAGCGATGGACAAGACCCGCGAGGACGACGAAGAGAAGTAATTCCTTCTCGACACATTTTCGCAGTTCAGCCATGCTGACGTCCTGTGGATAACCGTCACTGACGCGGACTCGCCGGCGGCCCGCCGTGCCAGCATCGAACGATGACCGGTGACACGCAAGACGACACCACACATAACAGCACTTCACAGCGATCCGCGGGACCCCGATGGGACCCGCGGATCGCTGTTCTGTCGCGCCCGGACGGTCGGCTGCAGCTGGGATGGACGCCCGGACGTGCCGTCCTGCTGACGCTGCCTGTCGGGGTCGATGTGCGCGCGGTGAAGTCGATCCTCCGCAAAATGGACGGCTCCAGATCCCGCGCGACCATCCTGTGGGAAGCATCGACGCGCGGGATTTCGACGTCGGTGACGGAGAAGTTGCTCGAGCAACTCACCGATTCCGGATTCGTCCACACTGCCGCCAGGAGGACCGTGTCCGTCCGGATCCACGGTGTCGGTCCGCTCTCGGACGCCGTCGAGCGCGCCCTGGTCACCGGCGGGGTAAGCACGCGTCGCTCGCGCGGGTATCGCAACACCGACGTCGTGCGCACGTGGAACGAACAACTGGTGGTCCTGGCCGACGACGTTGTCACTGATCCTCGCCTGGTCAGCGATCTCGTTCGCTGCGGACTCCCCCACCTTTCCGTCCGCATCCGCGACGGCAACGGTGTGATCGGTCCTCTTGTCTTGCCGGGCCAGTCGAGTTGCCTGCGATGCGCCGACATCATCCGATCCGAACTCGACCCTCATTGGCTTCATCTGTCCGCGCAGCTACTCGGCAGCGCCGGCCACGCGGAATCGGCGATGATCCATGCAAGTGTCGCGCTGGCCCTGGCCGAGATCGACTCCGCATTATCCGAGACAGCGGCGACGTATGCGGCGAGTCTGTCGTCGACGCTCGAGATCGCGCTCCGTCCGTATCGGATCACAACCAGGCGCTGGCCTCGGCAAATATCTTGCAGTTGCCAATACCTGGCACCTGTTTCGGGCAAAGGACGCCCCAGTCAGACATGATGGTGTGGTGTCCGAGATCCCACGCAAGAGTTCTGCCCGTACTGCCAAACTCGCGAGCATCCCCCTGGGGATGGCCGGTCGCGCCGCCATGGGCTTCGGACGCAAGCTCGCCGGCGGCGACAAAGGCGAGATCGACGCGCAGTTGAGCGCGAAGGCCGCCGAGCAACTGTTCGCGGTGCTGGGCGAACTCAAGGGCGGCGCGATGAAGCTGGGCCAAGCGCTCAGCGTCATGGAGGCGGCGATTCCGGAGGAATTCGCGGAGCCGTACCGCGAGTCGCTGAACAAGCTCCAGGCCGCCGCCCCGCCGCTGCCGACCAAGCAAGTACACAAGATGCTCGATCAGCAACTCGGAACCAAATGGCGCGACCGATTCCAGTCGTTCGACGACGAACCGACCGCGTCGGCAAGCATCGGGCAGGTTCACCGTGCGGTCTGGGCGGACGGCCGCGACGTAGCCGTGAAAGTTCAGTACCCCGGCGCCGACGAAGCTCTACGCGCCGACCTCAAGACCTTGGGCAGATTTGCCGGTCTCTTCGGTTCGGTCATGCCCGGTGTCGATGTGCGCCCCGTGATCGAGGAGTTCACCGCGCGCACCGAGGAAGAACTCGACTATCGGATCGAGGCGAACAATCAGCGAGCTTTTGCAAAAGAATTCGACGGAGATCCCCAATTCGTGATCCCGCACGTCGTGGCGAGCGCGCCGAAAGTGGTCGTGACCGAATGGATGACGGCAACCCCGCTGACCAGAATCATCGAAAGTGGAACGCCGGAGCAGCGCAATGCTGCCGGTGCACTACTCGCCGAATTCCACTTCGCGTCTCCGGCCCGTGTCGGCTTGCTCCACTGCGACCCGCACCCCGGCAATTTCATGCTTCTCGAGGACGGCCGACTCGGCGTCATCGACTTCGGTGCTGCTGCGCCGTTCCCGAACGGACTGCCACGGGTTCTCGGCACGATGGTGCGCTTGGCTGTCGAGGAACAATTCGACGAATTGACGGAGTTGTTGCGCGCCAACGGTTTCGTGATTCCCGGACGCACGGTGACCGACAAGGAGATCGCGGATTACCTGCGACCCTTCACCGACCCGATCCAGACCGAGTCATTTCACTTCACTCGGTCGTGGCTGCAAAAGGCCGCCGGAACCGCCACTGACTTCAACAGTGCGCAGTTCCGAACGGCCCGTGCACTCAACCTTCCGGCCGAGTATTTGATGATCTTCCGAGTTCTTCTCGGTTCGGTCGGCATATGCGCCCAGTTGGACGCATATGCCCCGTACATGGAAATCCTGACTCGTTGGTTGCCAGGGTTCGCGGAGCCGGTTCTGGATGACACCGGCTCCGCCGAATAGGGCTCTCACGCGCACACGAGTTGCTTGCGTGGGCGCCCCCTCGGTCTCTTGCGCGCTATGACGGCCCCCTGATCGAGGATCTCGCCTCCCCACACCCCCCACGGCTCGGCGCGGTCGAGAGCCGCACTGAGACAACGGGAACGGATGGGGCACTGCGCGCACAGTGCCTTCGCCTGCTCGAGTTCGGCCGGAGCTTCGGCGAACCAGAGATCGGGGTTGGATGCCCGGCACGGCAGGTCGCGGCGGGTGGACGCGACCTCGATGAACGTGACTGCAGCCGAAGTGACGTCGGTGGAAGTTACTGCAGTGGTGGAGTTTTCGGATTCCACGCGGATTGTCTGGGCAGACAACTCGGTCTCCTAGTGCTCGGATGCGAAACTGTGTCGCACGATATGGGTTCGATGGGTGCGAACCTGAGCCGAGTCGGAAACCGGATAAAGAGGGGTATCCAACACAAAGGCCACGGTCCGCAGGGGCTGCGGGTCCGTGGCCGTAAGTGAACGGATGTGTCCTACCGAGAAATACCTCGATGGCTTAAGAACACGGACTCGACAGCTGCTTTCTTTGCTGCTGCTTGAGGGCGCAGGCGGAACGCATGCTGCGCCCATCCCGCTGCACGCGGCAGCATGGGGGCGGCAACAGCGAACTTTGCGCTTGCGCACGCTTCATACGAGATCAAGTTCGTCATTTTTTTGCCACCTCCATTTCGTGTCGGTCCGGATAGTTTCTGCGCACAGGTTGCCCCGTAACACTGAAAACCAGAGTAGAGAATTCGTCGAATCTGCACAACCTATTTTTGACCTGCGGTTATGTAACTCACCGTTGTCGATTCGGATGCATTTCAGATATCGAGTGTTGCCGCACGCAGTTCGCCGCGAATGACAGCTAGTACGTCTTCTCCGAAGTTGTCGAGTTTCTTCGGCCCGATTCCAGGGATCGAAACCAGTCCACGATTGTCTTGTGGTCGTTGTTCGGCAATAGCCATCAGTGTGTTGTCACTGAAGACGACATAGGCCGGAACTTTGAGTTCTCGGGACTTGTCCAGACGCCAGGCCTTGAGGTGCTCGAGCAATTCCAGGTCGACATTGGACGGGCATTTTTCGCAGCGCCCGAGCATTGTCGCCGACGTCCCGATCAACGGTTTGCCGCAGACGCGGCAGCGCGGACGCTTCTTGTTCCCCGACGACGGCGCGGCAACGCGCGAAGCCGGTGAGTCCTCGGGGATGAGCCCGTTGAGGAACCTCGACCGGCGACGGGACTTGCGTCCACCCTCATTGCGAGCCAATGCCCAAGACAGCTGCAGATGCTCGCGGGCGCGGGTAACCCCCACGTACAGAAGCCGACGCTCCTCCTCCACCGCGACGTCGTCGGCGCCCGAATTGGCGTCGCCGAGAACGTGTTGGATCGGCAGGGTGCCGTCGTTGAGGCCGACCAGGAACACCGCATCCCATTCGAGCCCCTTGGCCGCGTGAAGCGAAGCCAGCGTCACGCCCTGCACGGTCGGTGGGTGCCGCGCCTCGGCTCGGGCTGTGAGCTCTTGTAGAAGCCCGGTGAGCGACAGTTCGGGTTCGTGGACGAGCTGTTCTTCGGTCAGCGCCACGAGAGCCGAGAGCGACGCCCAGCGCTCGCGGGCTTGCGTGCCCGAAGGTTCTTCATTGGTCAGACCGAGTGGCGCGAGTACAGCGCGAACCAGTGAAACCAGCGCTTCGCCGTTGTCTGCGCCTTCGGGGAGGTCGTCTCGTCCGGCGGCCTGACGCAGTGCCGCCACTGCCTGACGGACCTCGGTGCGGGTGAAGAAGCCCTCTCCACCACGCACCTGGAACGGAATGCCGAGCTTGGTGAGTGCCTGCTCGTGCGCCTCCGACTGAGCATTGATCCGATACAGAACAGCGATCTCGGCCGCTGGAGTGCCTGCCGCGATCAGCCGTTTGATCGCCCGCGCAACGCCGAGCGCTTCGGCAGGCTCGTCGTCGAACTCCATGAACTCCGGCTCAGGCCCCGGAGCGCGTTGCCCGATCAATTGAAGACGCGTCCCGGCGATCCGTCCGCGCGCTGCACCGATCACGCGGTTCGCCAGCGACACGACCTCAGGGGTGGAGCGGTAGTCCCGTTCGAGCCGGACGACGGTCGCTTCGGGGAATTTCCGCGAGAAGTCCAACAGATAGTTCGGGGTGGCGCCGGTGAAGGAGTAGATGGTCTGATTCGCATCGCCCACCACGGTCAGGTCGTCGCGGTCGCCGAGCCAGGCGTCGAGCACACGCTGTTGCAGCGGGGTGACGTCCTGATACTCGTCGACCACGAAGCAGCGGTACCGTTCGCGGAACTCGTCGGCAACCGTCGAATGCTCTTCGAGCGCAGCCGCGGTGTGAAGTAGGAGATCGTCGAAATCGAGGAGCATGCCGTCCTGGCCACGTGCCTTCAGCTCTTCGTATGCCGCGTAGACCTGCGCAACCTTGGTGGCATCGACCGGCGCCTCGCGATGAATCTTGGCTATCGCGCGTGGGTAGTCCTCGGGAGCGATCAGTGAGGCCTTGGACCACTCGATTTCGCTGGCGAGGTCGCGCACGCTTTCCGTACTGGTGGACAACCCGACACGAGCGGCGGCACTGCTGACAACCGCGAACTTCCGATCGAGCAGACGCCACGGCGTGTCACCGATCACCTGCGGCCAGAAGTACTTGAGTTGACGAAGAGCGGCGGCGTGGAAGGTGCGAGCCTGTACCTGCGGCCCACTTCCACCAACCCCCAGCTCACGAAGCCGTCCACGCATTTCGCCGGCCGCTCGCGCTGTGAATGTCACGGCAAGCACCTGGCCGGCGGAGACATGACCGTCGGCAACCAGATGCGCGATCCGGCGGGTAATGGTGCGGGTTTTGCCTGTTCCAGCGCCCGCGAGGACACATACCGGGCCGCGTGGCGCGAGCACGGCGGCCGATTGTTCTGGATCCAGTCCGGTGTCCGCAGGCATGGGGACCATCATGGCAGGACGTTCCGACACGCCATTCGCCGCGCCCGACGGTATGTGGGCAAGAGAACACGGGCCGATACGGAACAACGCTCTCGGTCGTGGTGTTATATCGGCCGTGACTTCTACCGAAAATGCGCCTGCCCTGACCATCTACTCGACCACGTGGTGTGGCTACTGCCGCCGCCTCAAGACGCAGCTCAACGCGTCGGGGATCGAGTACACCGAGATCGACATCGAGAACGATCCGGCAGCAGCCGATTTCGTCGGCAGCGTCAACGGTGGAAATCACGTCGTTCCGACCGTGAAGTACGGCGACGGCAGCGTCGCGACCAACCCGTCGCTCAACCAGGTCAAGCAGGCCCTGGGTCTTTAGAGCCTTTCAGGCAGCTGTCTGACCCAGCGCTTATTTGACCCAGCTCTCGAGCATTCCGCGAGCGATGGAGATCGAGCCGGGCAGCAGCAGTGGCGCGTCCGCTTCCGAACCCCAGTCGCCGAGTTCGAGAGCGGCACGCACCTCGTCCTTCGTGAACCAGGTGCCCTCGGCGATCTCGCCGTCCGCGAACAGAAGCGGAGCGGCGGGGTCGCCGATTGCGGCGAAGCCCAACATCACCGAGCGAGGGAACGGCCAAGGCTGGCTCCCGAGGTATCGAACGCTGTGCACGTCGATGCCGACTTCTTCCTTGATCTCGCGGACAACGCACGTTTCGAGCGACTCCCCGGCCTCGACGAATCCCGCGAGAATCGAGAAACGTCGCTGCGGCCAGGTCGGCTGACGAGCGAGTAGAACTCGATCGCCGCCGTCGTGCACCAGGCAGATGACCGCCGGATCCGTTCGGGGAAACTCCTCGTGGCCGGTGGACGTGGAAATGCGTGACCAGCCGGACATGGTGGGTTCACTCGGTGCGCCGTCGATAGCGCTGAATCCGGCACTGTCGTGCCAGTTGAGAATCGCGACGGCACCGGTCAACAAACCGGCGTCGGCGTCGTCGAGTGTTCCGCCGAGCATGCGCAACTCGGACAACGTGCCCGCCAGCAGCGACACCCGCACCGCCCAGACGTGGCGATTCTCCCGAATTCCCAGGAACACTGCACCGCGCACCGGTTCCGGACCCAGTTCGGTTGCCTCGGCGAAGACCAACTGACCTTCCGGTGAGACCTTGACCTGACCCCGTGAATTCACACGGAGGAGCAGCGCGTCCGCCCAACCCGTGGTCAGTGCGGCGGCATCCGACCGCAATTCCTCGGCGCGGCCGACGCTCGAGCGTGAGAGCAGCGGTGTTTCGGTCAGCTGGAAGTCGTTCACGCTCACGACATTACTGCGCGCACGAAGCTCGGCAGCACTCAGTTCGTGACGCGGCGGATGTAGAGCAGGCGATCGTTCTCCTCGACGGCGTCCACCTCGGGCGAACCGACGCGAACCAGACGGCCGTCGCGAACTACCCCGAGCACGATGTCGGAGAGATGACGCGGAGAGCCGCCGACCTCGTCACGTTCGACTGCGCGCTCGGCGATCGCGAATCCGGCTTCCGGGGTCAGAAGGTCTTCGATCATCTCCACGACAGTCGGCGTTGTGGTCGCGATGCCGAGGAGTCGACCTGCCGTCTCCGAGGACACGACCACCGAGTCTGCGCCGGACTGACGCAGAAGATGCGCGTTGTCGGCTTCACGGATGGCTGCGGCGATCTTGGCTTTCGGCGCGATTTCGCGGGCTGTGAGCGTCACGAGCACTGCGGTGTCGTCACGATTCGTGGCGACGATGATCGACGACGCATTCTGCGCGCCTGCCAACCGAAGTACGTCCGATTTCGTCGCCGAACCGAACACCGTGACCAGGCCCTTGCTCGCCGCGGAGTCGAGGACTGTCTGATCGGTATCGACGACCACGATCTCCGACGCCGGTACACCGTCACCGAGCATTGCTTCGATTGCCGTCCGCCCCTTGGTCCCGTATCCGACGACGACGGTGTGATTACGCACGTGCTGCCTCCAACGCTGAATTTTGAACGCCTGACGCGAACTCTCGGTCAGAGCTGAAAGTGTGGTTCCGACCAACACGATCAAGAAGAAGATTCGAAGTGGCGTGATCAACAGGACGTTGACCAGGCGCGCCGACGGAGTGAACGGAGTGATATCGCCGTAGCCGGTGGTCGAGAGCGAAACCGTCGCATAGTAGATGCAGTCGAGCAGCGACAGCTCGTTGTCCTGTGCGTCTCGGTATCCGGCGCGATCGATGTACACGATCAACACGGCGGCACCGAGGGCACCCAACGCGATGAGAACTCGCTTGTAGATAGCCCGCGCCGGACTGGTCTGTAGCTGGGGAATGCGCAGCACCCCGACAAGGGCGAAGTCAGGCTGATCGGTCAATGCTTCCGACCTGGTCAAACGCGCCCGGAGCTTACCGGCCATACATCGACTCTCTCACTCGAACTTACGAAATACCTACACGGACATCGGCAGGCAGCGTAACCCTCGAAGATCGACTTCGGAACTCGGGCGCCGAATAGCGTGCGGGTCGTGGCGCCGGTAGTGGCAAGAAGGTCCACCGTGAGGCAGGCTGGGCAAATGCCTTTCACCGGTTCGACGTCCACTCCCAGCCAAGCAGCCGCTCTTCGTTTGTCGGCCCTCCTACTCGGCGCCGGCACCATGCATTTTGCAGCGCCCTCGTTCTTCGACAGCACCGTTCCCCGCCAGCTTCCCGGACAGGCCCGCACCTACACCCAGGTGTCCGGCGTCGCGGAACTGGCGATCGGCGCTGCCTTGGCCGTGCCGAAGACCCGCAAGCTCGGCGCGGGCCTTGCCGCCGCGCTCTTTGTTGCCGTGTTCCCCGCCAACATCCAGATGGCGATCGACTGGTGCCGAAGCCCGAAGACGTCCACCCCGCAGAAGATCGGTTCGATCGCACGTCTCCCCCTGCAGGTTCCGCTGGTGACCGAAGCACTCAAGGCTCGTCGAAACGCAAGCTAATCTTGCGCGCCTGCCGTTCGGATGAGGCGAGCGAGAGCCTCACCGTCCGGCAGGTTCTCGGGAGCGATGGTGCGACCCGATCGAACGTAGTGAAACGCCGCCCGCACCTTGTCGGCCGGAAACTGTTCGTTGCGCCCCGCCGAACGAGCTCTGGCTGACATCAATTCGGCCCAGGCCACCCGATACGCGGCCAACTGCATCACAACAGCGTCCTCGTTGGCGGCCGACGGTTCGGCACCGGTCTTCCAGTCGATCACCGTCCATCCGCCGTCGGGATCGGCGAACACAGCGTCGATCCGACCGCGCAAAACCGTTCCGGCAATGGATGTTTCGAAAGGAACTTCCACTTCGATCGGGCTGCGGTTGGCCCACGGGGACCGCAAGAACGCATCCTGAAGTTTCACCAGGTCGGTCTCGGGACCCGCGCCGGTATCCGCGGCGCCGGGTAGCTCGTCGAGATCCAACAGCCGAGTCGCACCGAACCTTCGCTCGATCCAGGCGTGAAAAGCGGTTCCGCGACGAGCCAACGGGTTGGGCGGATACGGCAGCGGACGACGTAGGCGAGCCGCCAGTTCGTCCGGATCTGCCTTGAGGTCGACGAGCTGAGTCACCGAAAGCTGCGCCGGGAGAATCACTTCGGCACGCGCGTTTGCGCGGGCCTCGCGCTCGGCCAGGAGAACGTCGACGTCCGAGGCCCAGTTCTCCGGATCGTCCTCCGGTTCTTCCGCCTCTTCGCTGTCTTGCGGCAGCGATGCGAGTGCCGACAGGACGCTCGCGGCTCCGGCCTCGACGACGCCGCGCCGCGCACCCAGCGGATCCGGCGGCCACTGCGCCGTACGGGGCGTGGCGGCCAACGGGTTCTCGGTATCGGGTTCCGGGGCCGGCGCCCATTCCTCCACGACGCCGATCGCACTGTGCGAGTCTTCTTCACCGGCATCGTTGTCGGCCGTGACCATCTGATGCAGCTCGTCCAGGAACTCCGAAGGCCCCTTCGGTTCCGAACCGGATTCCGCCCAGTGATGCGCCGAGATGAACAGCGCCCGTTCGGTTCTGGTCAGCGCGACGTAGAACAACCGCCGGTCCTCGTCCAGTCGACGGTTGGACAAGGCCTTCTTGTGCGCCGTTATCGCGTTCTCGAGGTCCTTGCGGTTGTAGAGCTCCTCGAGGTCGAGCACCGGAACTCCGTCGGCCGAATCCGCGTCGACCGCCCGGTCACCACGCAACGACGGTGGCAGTTCGGCGAGCGCCCCGAGCCATGATCCGGACGCGGTGGACGAGGGGAACACCCCGTCGCTGACATGCGGGATCGCCACTACTTCCCATTCGAGCCCCTTCGCCGAGTGCACGGTCAGGATCTGGACCCGATCCGGCGCTACCTCCACTTCGCCTGGCGTGAGGCCCTTTTCGATCTGTTCGGCTGCCGCGAAGAAAGCCAGCATCCCGGTCAGATTGGCCGTCGGACGGGTCGCGTAGTTGGCGACGACGTCGGCGAAGGCGTCGAGGTGCTCGCGGCCCGCGGTCCCGACGACGCCGACTCGGGTCCGTGCGCCCGCCTCGATTCCGATCCCGAGCACCCGCTCGACCTCCGCCACCAATTCGGTGAGCGGCTGGCCGATACGTTCGCGCAACGACGCCAACTCTGCCGCTATCGCGTTGATGCGTGTGTACCCGAGAGCCGAATAGCGTTCTGCCGGGCCTGGATCGGAGATCGAGTCGACCAATCCTGCTTGCTCGGCGTTCTCCCCGGGCAGAGCATCGTGGACCGCCGAGGTGAGCGCCTCGGCGTCGGTGACCGCACCCGCCGTTCCGTATCCCGCGGAGATGGCAAGTTCGCGGGAGCGTTGAGAGAGTGCGGCCAGGTCCTTCGCGCCGATCTGCCATCGCGCGCCGGTGAGCAGCCGAACAGCTGCGCTTCCTGCAAGCGGATCGGCGACCACCCGGAGCATGGCGATCACGTCCGCAACCTCGGGTGTGTGCAGGAGCCCACCGAGTCCGACCACTTCGACCGGCAGACCTTTGGACCGCAAGGCCTCGGCCAGCGGAGCGGCATCGGCGTTCCGGCGGATCAACACCGCTGCCGTGGGTGTCGGGCGGTCTTCGGCACGTGCCGCCTCGTATTCTTCGGCGATCTTCTCCGCCACCCACTGACGTTCCTGTTCGACGTCTCCCAGAAGCGCCAGTCGAACGTCTCCGGCGACGGCTCCCGGCCGTGCACGCAGGGTACTGACGGCCACGCCGCGTCGACGCAACGGTGCCGACGACAGGTTAGCCAGCTCGAGAGCCTCCGGCGGGTTACGCCAACTGGTGAGCAGTTCGAGCGTCGGAGCCGGTTTTCCGTTGGCAAGCGGGAAATCGGTTGCAAACCGGGGCAGGTTGGCCGCCGACGCGCCGCGCCAACCGTAGATCGACTGCATCGGGTCGCCGACGGCCGTCAGCGCCAAACGGCCGTCGGCTCCCCCACCGAACAACGAGGACAACAACACTCGCTGAGCGTGACCGGTGTCCTGGTACTCGTCGAGAAGAACCACCCGAAAGCGCTCACGCTCGGTCTGCCCGACCTCGGGATGCTCGGCGGCGACCCGGGCAGACAGCGACATCTGGCTGCCGAAATCCAATGCGCCTTCACGCCGCAGCGTCTCACCCAGCCGGGCGACGAGAGGCAACAGTTCGATGCGCTTATGTTGCACATCAAGGTAATTCAACAGCTCCTTGCTCGGTCCACCCCGCTGTTTCGGGCCGGCGGGCAGAGTGTGAATCAGCTTGTCCAGCTCGGTGTGTGCCTCGAGCAACTGCTCGGGATCGACCAGGTGCTCCGCCAACTGACCGGCAAGAGCCAGAACGGTCTCGGTGATCGAACCCGGATTCTTGTCGGTGTCCAGATCACTGTCCCAGCCGCTCACGACGCGGTGCGCAACCTGCCACAGTTCGGTCTCGGACAACAACGTCGCCGAGGGTTCGATGGGCAACAGCAGTCCGTGTTCGGAGAGCAACCGTCCCGCGTAAGCATGGTAGGTACTGACTTCGGGTTCGCCGGCCAGAATCCGGGAACGCACTCCGCCGGTCGGGTCGAGTGCCCGCAGAACGTCCGAACCCGCCAGCCGCGCCAACCGCTTGCGGATTCGCGACGTGAGCTGTTGCGCCGCTTTGCGCGTGAAGGTCAGGCCGAGAACCGCCTCGGGGTCGACGAAGCCGTTGGCAACCAGCCACACGACGCGAGCAGCCATCGTCTCGGTCTTTCCGGCACCGGCGCCGGCGACCACCAATGTCGGACCGAGCGGTGCGGCGATCACTGCTGCCTGCTCGGGCGTCGGAGGGTGCTGACCGAGCGCGACCGCCAGGTCGACAGGGTCGATCTTCGGTCGGCGTGCCTTCTGCGTCGCGGCAGCCACTTAGTTACTCACCTGTCGTCCCTCGTCGTGTGCCGGGCAACTCGAACGCACCGGGCAATGTCTACATCCGTCGTTGACCCTGGCCAGATACTGCGGCCCTTGGGTCGCTGCCGCTGCGTTGTGAATGACGTCTCGCCACATCTCGACAGCTTCGGCCGTCAGCGGCGGCTGAACTCGCTGCGCCGCACCGTCTTTCTTGTTGGACTTGGCCACGAATACCAGGCGCGCACCGCCGGGTTGTGTGGCCGGTTCGCCGGCAATCGCACCTTCGGCCGCTGCGACCTGGTACGCCGCCAACTGCGCATGAGATTGCGCGGCCTCGTTGCTGACGGGGTTTCGCGCAGTCTTGACGTCGACAACCACCGGGCGACCTTCGGTATCGCGCTCGAGCCGGTCGATCCGGCCACGTAGCTTGACCGCAGGCGCTCCTTCTTCGCGCGGTTCGAGGACCCCCTCGACCGCGACCTCGACGCCGACTTCGGTCAGCTCACCGCGAGTTGCGTTCATCCAGGCGGTGAACGTCGCCAGCATCTCCCGAGTTCGATTGAGTTCACGGCGCGAGTACCACTGCGATCCCAGATCGATGGATTCCCAGGCATTTTCGAGTGCCTTCTCGACCTGATCCGGTGGAATCCGGCCGGCCAGTGCCTGCACCAAGGTATGGACCAGCGTACCGGCGATCGCATGAGTGTTGTCTCCGTCGCTGCCACCATGACGCTCGAACACCCATCGGAGAGGACATGTTTCGAGAAGCTCGATGGTGGACGGGGATAGTGAAACCGGTCCGTCCTCGGGTTGCCACATGGGAGCAGCGGTACTCGGCTCGGCTGTGCCGTACCACTGATCCGGATGCGCGCCTCGTACTCCGGCCGCAGCCAGACGCGCCAACTGGCGAGCAGCCCGAGAATGCTTCTCGGGGTCGAAATGCGCGATGTCGGGATCACACACCACGCTGCGAAGCTGTGCGACCAGTGCAGGCAGCGACAGAACCCGGGTATCCCCGGTCTCGGGTGCAACGACGTCGAGATCGGAGGACGGGTCGTCCGAGTACGCGTCACCACGGATCAATTCGTCCACGAACCGCGAAGGCACCAAGTCGGTGTCCCCCGAAGCCGATTCGACTGCGGTGATCAGCAGACGGCGACGAGCACGGCTACAGGCGACCAGGAACAACCTGCGTTCTTCGGCCAGAAGCGGCGCGGTTCGCGAGAGTCGTTCGGCAGCCGAGTCACTGCCGTCGGAGACTCCGTTGACCAGGTCGATAAGTGCTTCGGTACGCAGTAGCGAGCCGCGTGCCCGCAAACTCGGCCAGAGCCCCTCCTGCACACCCGCCACCGCCACCACCGCCCATTCGCGCCCCGCCGCGGCGTGAGCGCTGACCACGGTGACGGCGTCGGGAGCGATGACCGATCGGCTCCGCGAGTCGGTCGGTATCTCCTGGCTGGTCAAGTAGTCGACAAAACCGGAGAGTTGCGAACGCGGCAGCCGGTCGACGTAGTTGGCAGCCGCGTCGAAGAGTGCGACTACGGCATCGAGGTCTCGATCGGCTTGTGAGCCGATCGGTCCGCCGCGCGCCGACGCAGCCGCCCAGCGCCGTTCCAGCCCCGTCGCCTGCCAGGCCGCCCACAGAACTTCTTCGACCCCGAGACCACGCTCGAGAGGCACTCGGGCCTTCCGAAGGACCGACAGCACGCGATTGAGGGCCGCAGCTTCGACGTCTGTCAGCTTGCCCATCAGGCGCTTGGACTGCGCACGATCCTCGTCGATCAGTATGAGCCGCAACAACTCCGAGGAGTCCCGATCACTTCCCGATGCCAACTCGACTCGGCGCAGGCCACGACGCAACCGGCGCAGGGTGACCGGTTCGGCGCCGCCGATGGGACCGGCCATCAGGGCAAGCGCGTCGTCGCCGGTGAACTGATCGCCGCCGAGCGCCCGGAGGACCAGCAGCAGGCCGGACACTCCGTGTTGCCGCGCGAGCGGCAATTCGGTGGCAGCGGTCGTGACGGGCACCCCCGCCGCGAGCAGGGCTCGCCGGAGAGGGGCGAGAGTGCGCGGGACCGACCGCACGATGACGGCCATGTCGGACCACGCAATCCCGTCCAGCAGATGCGCCCGGCGCAAGGTATCTGCGACGACTGCCGCCTCTTTGGCCGTCGTACCGAGAACCCGCACCGACGCCCGTCCCGGATTCTCATCGGTGAGATCGGATGGAACCGCGATGCGATGAGCCAAGTTGCCGGGCAGCCGCGCAGCGATCTTGGCCGCGATCGACGCGACGTCGGCGTTGTTGCGATACGTGACGGGCAGAACGATCTGGCGCTCGTCTCCGCGCTCGGCCAGTCCGAGCAGGAACGCCGAATCCGCACCGCGGAATCCGAACACGGACTGATCGGGATCACCGGCGATGACCGTGCCCGCAGTTCCGGTTCCGATTAACCGAACCAGTTGCGCCGCCTGCGGATCCAGATGTTGTGCGTCGTCGACAAGGAGGTGCCGGATCCGAGCGCGCTCGGAGCGAAGCAATTCGGGATCGGTGGCGAACGCGGTCAAGGCCGCACCGATCAACTCGGCCGCGTCGAGCGCCGGCGCCGTCGCCTCCGGAGCCTCGACACCGACACTGCCGCGCAGCAGCACGCCTTGCTCGTAGGCCTCGGCGAACCGCCCGGCCGCCACCCACTCCGGACGGCCACGCTTCTTGCCGAGCTTGACCAGATCTTCGGGGCCGAGCCCGCGCTCGTTGGCTCGCAGCATCAGATCTCGAAGTTCGACGGCAAAGCCGTTCAAACCCAATGCGGGTCGCAGGCGCTCCGGCCACCGGAGCGCACCGTCTTCGATGTCGCCGCGCAACATCTCGCGGAGCACCGAGTCCTGCTCGGCGCCGGTGATCAGGCGTGGCGGCGCGTTGCCGTGTGCTGCGGCTTGAAGCCGGAGAACGGCAAAGGCGTAAGAGTGAACGGTGCGTACCAGCGGCTCACGGGTTGCCTGCGGTCCGCGTTCCTGTTGGTACCCGAGCAACCCAGCGGTGATCTGCTCGCGGACCTGCGTCGCGGCTCGGCGTGACTGGGTGAGCACCAGGACCGATTCAGGATCTTCGCCACCCGAGATCTTCTGCACTGCCAGATCCACGAGAAGGGACGTCTTGCCGGTTCCGGGACTGCCGAGTACCTGCCAGGGATTCCAAGCCGCTGCCGAACCGAAAGAAACAGGGCCGAACGCGAGCTGGAACGGATCCTCGGACGGCGGCGCGAAGAGCCGCGTCGTCCCTTCATCCCACGTTCGGGGTATCGGAGACGGCGCAGTTCGGTGCACCAACCGCGCCCGCGGAATGGTGACCTTGCTGCGTGTTGCCGTCTCACTCACCCAGGCATTCCACCAGAGCGCACCGACAACTCACACATCGCCTGCATCCGGCATGATTGACCTCGTGTCTGCACTCCATACGTATCTCTACGGACCCGTCGGGGCGCCGGAGATCCTTTCGCTGCACGGTCTGACCGGTCACGGCCGCCGTTGGCAGTCGATGGCCGAGAACCAACTGCCCCAAGCGCGCTGGATCTCGCCCGATCTGCGCGGTCACGGGCGCTCGACCTGGGCTCCCCCGTGGAACATCGAATCCCACGTGGAGAGCCTGCTCGAGACACTGGACGAACATGCAAACGGACCGGTGGTGATCGTCGCGCATTCGTTCGGCGGAATGCTGGCGCTTCACCTCGCGGCCACCGCGCCGGAACGCGTTCGTGGGCTCGTTCTGCTCGATCCAGCGATCGGCTTGGATCCGACTTTCATGCAGGAAGTGGCCGAACTCACAATCGGCTCACCGGATTACACCGATGCGGCCGAGGCGTACTCCGAGAAGATTCACGGCTCGTGGGGTGAGGTTCCCACCCAGGACCTCGACGTCGAGATGGCCGAGCACCTGATTCAACTGGGCAACGGGCGCGTCAACTGGCGCCTGTCCACGCCCGCAATCGTGACCGGGTGGGGCGAACTCGCTCGCCCGATCGTGCTGCCACCGCCTTCGATGCCGACCGTGCTGGTTCAAGCGATGAAAGTCCAGCCTCCGTACGTCACCGACGAGTTCCGGGCAGCGCTCACCGAGCACCTCGGTGAAAATCTGACCAGCGTCGAATTCGACTGTGACCACATGGTCCCGCACGTGCGGGCCGACGAAGTTGCCGCCCTCGTTCGCAGCGTGCTCTGAAGGAACCGACATGGCAGCCACCACCGAAGAGCAGATCGAAGAGGTACGGCGACTCATCGCGTCGATTCCGGCCGGTTTCGTGGCGACGTACGGCGATATCGCTGATGCTGCAGGACTTTCCAGTGCTCGCACGGTCGGTTGGATCATGCGGACGGACTCTGCCGACCTGCCGTGGCATCGGGTTCTCGGCGCCTCCGGCAAACCGTCGGCGCACCTGGCTCATCGTCAGATCGCCAAGCTCGAACTCGAAGGGGTACCGATCAAGGAGGGTCGGATCGACCTGAAGAAGGCACGGTTTCACTTCTGATCCCGTGTCACCGGTCGTCCTCACCCCGGCGATGGGGCAGCATGGAGGCATGACCACCACGCCGCCGACTGCCGCCGTCATTCTGGCGGGTGGTCGCGGGACCAGAATGGGTGGTGTCGACAAACCTGGCCTTCTCGTACACGGTCGCAGACTCCTCGACATCGCGCTTTCAGCAACGTCGCATCTCGACGCCGTCGTCGTGGTCGGCCCGCATCGACCTGAACTTGATCCTGGAATCGCCCAAACTCAGGAATCTCCGGCCGGAGCCGGCCCTGTCGAGGCGATCTGGGCCGGGTTGTCTGCGACCCGGTTACCCGATAACGCCGTGGTGGTGGTGCTGGCGTCCGACCTGCCGCACATCGAGGCCGAATCAGTCGACGCCTTGATCGCTGCCACGTCGACGGACAATCCGGTGACGTGTGCCGTGGACGAGAACAACCGAACCCAATTCCTGTTCTCCGCATGGACATTTCGCGAACTCCGGCAACGCCTGTCCACATTGCGGGAGAGTTCGGGGCTCGAGAACCAACCTATGAAAGCGATTGTCACCGAGCCGTTCTCGACGCTGAGTGTCGCTGGTACGACCGACTGCGACACACCGGAAGACATCGATCGCGCGCGAAGCCATCCGCGGCTGACGATCGATCAAGCCCGCGCCGCCGTCAGGAACTCGCTGACAGCATTGCCGCCGCACCGTGCCGATCTCGCCGACAGCCTCGGAGCAACGCTCGCGCAGCCTCTGGTCGCCCTGGGTGATCTTCCCAGGTCAGACGTTTCGGCGATGGACGGGTACGCGGTCTCCGGCGAGGGTCCCTGGCGAATCCGCACCGAGATCCGCATCGCGGGCGCCGACGGGCAACTCGAACTCGGCGAAGGTGAAGCGATTCGCATTGCCACGGGAGCACACCTGCCCCTCGGCGCCACCTCGGTAATTCGTGACGAGTATCTGTCCGTCGACGAGCCATCTCGGATGGTACGGAGACTGCCGGATTCGCCGCACCGCAACGACGCTCGACCACGAGGGGAAGATTGGACCACCGGATTCACGATCGCCCCGACAGGTACCGCGGTGACTCCGGCGGTGATCTCCGCAGCTGCCAGCGGTGAAGTGTTCGACGCCCTCGTCCGTGGTCCGGTACGGGCACGCCTGATAGTCACCGGCGACGAGATCCGGCGGACCGGTCCACTGCGTGAAGGTCAGACTCGCGACTCCGTCGGCGGGATTCTCCCCTACCTACTGGAAAGCAACGGCGTACGGTGCGTGGCGAATTCGCACCTGCGAGACACTGCGGACAGTTTCGAGCGGGTGCTCGCAGACGGAGTCGACCAGGAAGCCGATCTACTCGTCGTCATCGGTGCGACGGGAGGCGGCGCTGCCGACGAAATGCGCAGTGCGCTCGATCGACTCGGCGCTCGCACGATTGTCGGGCGAGTCGCCTCGCGCCCCGGCGGATCTCAGATAACGGCCGTCCTGCCCAGTGGTCTGGTGGTTCTCGGCCTCCCCGGCAATCCGTATGCCGCCGTGACCACCCTGTTGACGATGCTGCCCACCGTCGTGGCCGCCCTGACCGGAAGCGACACGCCGCCGCCACTGCTCGGCATCATCGAGAACGCCGCTGCGGTGAGTTCCGATGCGGTACGCCTGTTGCCGGTGACACAATCCGAAGACGGTCGCTGGCGCGCCGATCCGTCTGTACGTACCGCGCACCTTGCGGGGTTGATCGAACGCTCGGCGTTTGCACTCGTACCGGCACACTCCGACGACGGCGCCGTCGCCGAATTGGTCGTCCTCCCACGCTGATCGGGTCAGCGGTTTCGGCGCCTGCGCCGGCCGACGTCCGCCAGCACGATCACGCCGACCACGATCGCGAGCACCAGCGAATACACGCCCCACAGCACCAAGAACGGCAGCAGCCAGCCGGCATCAACGGTCTGACCGCGCGGTCCGACGCAGTACAGCGTGAAATTGGTGGACGTACCGTCGCCGTCGGTAAAGGAATCCGAGACGACCATCGCGCTCGATGTCGGTTCTTCACAGAAGATCGGTGCCAAGTGCGCGACCTGGCCGGGCCAGATCACCGAAGACAGCAGTGCGGCAAAGATTCCCACGACCACGATCACCGCTACCGAGATCAGTAACGGAGCGATTCGGCGGCTCACAGCGGCTGCACCAGAAAGGGAGTTCCGTCAGGCTCGAAGACCACAAGTACTCGCGAGCGTGGGGATTCCACCATCACGGAGGCGTGTATCGACTCGGTGCGACTGACCGAGATCCCGGAGACTTCGCCGTCGTCGACTCCGCTGCTCGCCAGCGCGTCGTCGACCAACTTCTCGACATTCGCCAATGCCGGCACTTGATCCAGCGTGAACGATCGCGCATCGAGATCGTCGGTGACACTGACTTGCACGGGGATGGGCTCGCCGAGAATGACGCCGTCGAAAGAGAATCTGTCGAGCTGTGACGGCTTCCCGGGGTCACGAACGGTGACCCCGAGCGTCTCGATCGGGCTGATGTCGATGCTGGTCACCGATATCGCGTCGACGCCGTATCTATGTGCGAGGCTGTCGAACCCGCCTCGCACCAACTCCGACGTCATCCCACCGCCACGTTCGCGCATCTGGTTGTCGAAATCCATCCGATCGACGGCACCGATGCATCCGCTCAGACCCGTGGCCGTCAAGGCGATGGCTACCGTCCACAGCGCCGGCCGCACCTGCGAGGACGCCAATTTCATGAGCGGAGCGTACCGCGAGTGTCCGGTTCCATCTCGGTGACCTGCGCGTCGGACGAATTCCTGTCGGCGACTCGTGGGATCATCGCGCCATGAATCGTGTCGACGAAGGATTCGAACCGCCGGACGCATTGGTCGAGTGGTGCCGCTCCCGCACCTTTCCACTGCACGTCCTCGACGACGAAGCGACCGTCGACCTGGATTGGTGGAACGCGCACCTGAAGGACGCCGGCCACACCATCAGCCTGCGCGGGCGTGACCTCGACGGCAAAGTGATCACCGAAGGCCGAGCCATCGTTCAACGCAACGACCTTCGCCCGTCGAGCGACCTCGTTGTCGCCCAGCACGACGGCCTCGGACTGCTCTTTCTCTGCGCGGCCTGGCAGGGCTCGCACGAAAGCAGACGGTTCACGCGGCGGTTCCCCAACGTCTTCAATCCGCATCACCGCGAAGACGAGGATCCGCTGACCCAGATCACAGCCATTCTCGATCACTGTTCGAAAAACAAGTCGATGCCGGTCGTGCGGCGCGACACCTGGTCCGGGTGGCCACTCACGCCCGGCGTGGGGGTATCACTCATGGCCGCTTTCATGTGGGCGGTGGGCGTACAGGACGAAGGCCGACGCGCTCAGATGATCGATCAGTACGGCGTCTCGACACTCATCCACGAGGGCTGGCTCGAGGATCCTTCCGTCACGGGCTTCACGACGCGTCGCTACCGCCGGTACTGCGAACTGCTCGACAGTTGGGCCTATGCCGCCGGCACCCAACCCGAGATCGTCGAGATGTGGTTGGTGAAACGGTGGAGTGCGCGGTTGGCCCAAGCACGCAACGACGTCAGCGCCCCCACCCTGTTCTAACTCTCAGAAAGGCCGTGTCTCAGAAAGGCCAGGCAGGGAGGGTAGGCAGCCCCACCCTCGTCGGCCTCCCGACCAACCAGGCCAAGGTCTCCGCATCCGACAGCGAAGGAACACGTACACCCGGGACCGCTGTCTCCAGTGCGCCCAACTGACGGGCGAGAGTGAATTCCACGAACTCGGCAGGCCAGTCGTGGCAGGTGTAGCCGATGTCGAGGTCCATCAGGTGAATCTCGATCTCGTTCCAGCGCAGAATCGGCAGATCGAATGCCGTCACAGGTTTGCGCCACGGCACCGGCGTGTCCAGTCGATCTGCCTGGATCTCGCACAACGCGTCGACCAGTCTCGTTCCCGAGAAGCGGTAGTCGAGAGCCAACAACTCAGCCGGGCGATCTGCACCTTCCTCGATTGCAGCATTGCGCGCGTCCGGTCCCCCGGGATACATCTCCCCCGATTCGCCGCCCTGCACTCCGGCAACAAATCTGCCCAGCGCGTCGGCGTTGCGCGACATGTGCGTCACGACGTGTCCCCGACTCCACCCGGGGAGCCCGGAGGGCTCCCGCGCCTGCTCTTCGGTCAGTCCGCCGATGAGAGCCTGTGCCTTGACGTCGGAATCACGAACTGCGGCGACCAGGTCGGCATACGTCGGCGTTACGGAGTGAGACGTCATGCAGCGATACTAGTTCCCTTCGCGCACTCTCATACCGATTCACGACAAGGTCCACCACTCCCGGATCGACGCCGAGCGGTTCGGTCACACCATCGGCTCCTGCAGCGTGCAATCTTTCGTGAAACAGTCCGTGTGCGAGGAGGTACGAGGCAACGAACACTCGCTTCGCGCCGCGAACGCGTGCTGCTGCAACAACATCGGCTACCTTCGGTTCCCCGGTCGCGATGTATCCGATGTCCACCCGGACCCCCGCCGCTTCGGCGAGCATCAGCGCAGCACGCTCGACGTCTCGCAGCGCCCGCGCATCGGAGGACCCGGCAGCAGCAAGCACTATCGCGTCGCCCGGATTCCACCCCGCTTCGGTCAAGCGTCGGAGCAGCACGCGCGCAAGCGCCGGATCGGGTCCGAGTGCGGGCGTCACAGTCACAGCCGAGTGCCCACTGATCGCCACTTCGCGTCGAACATCGGTGTGAACGTGGTAGCCGGACGCCAGGAAGGCCGGTACGAGAATCGCTCGCCCCGGAGTGTCCCGGAGGACTTCAGAAGGTGACGGACCGAGCACGTCGACAAAGGCAACGCGCGTGCGCCCGACGCGCGTGCCGACGGCTTCGGCAAGGGCAGCAACCATTTCCACGCCACGTGGGCTACGCGTGCCGTGAGCTACCAGTACGAGTACATCGTCATCGCGTTGCATAGTCACCTGGATTCTGTACGTAGTCGCCGGGGTCGAGGGCAAGTCGATAGCCCCGCTTGACCACGGTCTGAACGGCTTTGGGCGCACCGAGGCACGCGCGCAATCGGGCGACGGCGGTCTCGACGGCATGGGTGTCGCCGCCGCCACCGGGAAGAGAAGCCAGAAGTTCGTCGCGGGAGACGACTCGACCGGGGCTGGCACCGAGAGTGCGGATCAACGACATCGCAGCCGGCGGCAATTGCTTCACTTCACCGTCCACGACAACGCAACCGCCGCGGATGCTGATTTCGTGTTCACCGGCTTGAATCTTGTTGGCTCGCTGCGGGAGTTCGTCGACGATGTGTCGCGCGAGCGCCCCGAGACGCGCCCGCGCCGGGGCTGTGGTCGGTACATTCAAGGCTTCGAGCGGCGCCGAGGTGACCGGGCCGACGCACATTGCCGCCACCGGACCCCGCATCGCGTCGAGAATGTCGCCGAGATCCCCGGTCTTGTCGGCGCGCATCAACATCGACGCAACGGCCGGTGCACTGGTGAAGCTGACGGCGTCGATTCCAGCTGAAGCGATGGCGTCGATCATCCGGTCGAGCAGCGTCGGATCCTCCGGCGGCTCCCATCGATAGACAGGGACCGCGATGACCTCGGCGCCCGCGTCGCGCAGCACCTGACAGAAATCGGGAATCGGCTCCCACTCGGTAGTGGCGCCGTGCAGTTGAACGGCGATTCTTTTTCCCGAGACACCTTCTGCAAGAAGATGTTCGAGCACTTCGGCGGAAGACTCGGATGCCGGAGACCATTCTTCACGAAGGTCGGCCGCGCGGATTGCCCCTTTCGCCTTGGGTCCGCGCGCGAGCAGACGAGCCGAGCCCAACGCGGATCCGAGATTTTCCGCCTCACCCCACCCGTCGGCTGCTTCCAGCCAACCCCGGAATCCGATCCCGGTGGTGGCGACAACCACCTCGGGAGGATCCGAGATGATCTGCTGTGTCACCCTTTCGAGCTCGCGGTCGTCGGCGAGAGGGATGATCCGAATCGCCGGAGCGTGAACGACGTCCGCTCCCCGACGAGTCAGCAACGTCGCGAATTCCTCCGCGCGGCGCGAAGCGGTGATACCTACCGTGAATCCAGCCAACGGCATGTCGTCACTCACGAGACTGCATCGGCGACAGTCGAGCGAACGCCCTGCATCTGAAGGCTGTGTACCTGAACGACGCCTGCCCACACGCGAACTCCGTATACCGGCAGCGCGACCGCGGAGTCGTCCAGCGCTCGGCCGTCGACCAGCGAGAACGCCTGCTTGAGCAGCGGCGAGACCACGATCGGTTCACCGTCCCGGTCGCCGACGAGTCCGCGTGACATCACCGCGGCGCGGCCGTACGGATCGAAGTTGCTGACAGCCCGCAGTGTGCCGTCCTCTAGCAGGAACAGCGCCACCTGCTCGCCGCCGCGAAGAAGCACGGCGACCCCGCGTCCAGGGATCAGATGGCTCAGCGGGCAGGCCGACGTCCATTCGAGTCGATCCGAATCCAGCTTGGCGATCTGCGCATCGATGACACTCATCGAAGTCCTCCTGTCGATCCGGCGACAACGTCGCGCGGGTTCTTGTCTACGTTTCTACGGACCCCGTGTTTCCCACGGGTTACGCGACTATTACCGGCGCGTAGGGATGCTCGGCATACCCATCAGGACTGGAACCTTGCGCACTCCGGTCTCGTCGAACACAACCGTCGGGTCGGCTTCTTCCGGTGCATTCACAAATGAGACGAACCTCGACAGCTTCTCCGGATCACCCAGCACACCAGCCCATTCGTCCTGGTAGCCCTCGACGTGCTTGGCCATCAGAGCCTCGAGTTCTTCGCCGATTCCCAGGCTGTCTTCACAAATCACAGCCTTGAGGTGATCGAGTCCGCCTTCGAGTGATTCGACCCACGGCGCCGTGCGCTGCAGGCGATCGGCGGTGCGGATGTAGAACATGAGGTAGCGGTCGATGTACTTGACCAAGGTTGCGTCGTCGAGGCCTCCGGCAAGCAGCTGAGCGTGTTTGGGCGACTGTCCGCCGTTGCCGCCCACATACAGATTCCAACCGTTCTCCGTCGCGATGACGCCGACGTCCTTGCCACGCGCTTCGGCGCATTCACGAGCACATCCCGAGACGCCGAACTTGATCTTGTGCGGCGAACGCAGGCCGCGGTAGCGGTTCTCGAGGTCGACGGCCATTCCCACCGAGTCCTGAACGCCGTAGCGGCACCAGCTCGAACCGACGCAGCTCTTGACCGTCCGCAGGGACTTGCCGTACGCCTGACCCGATTCCATCCCGGCGTCGACGAGACGCTTCCAGATCGCGGGCAACTGTTCGACACGAGCCCCGAACAAGTCGATGCGCTGACCGCCGGTCACCTTCGTGTACAAGCCGAAATCACGCGCCACCTCACCGATGACGATGAGCTGCTCACCCGTGACCTCGCCGCCAGGCATACGAGGTACCACGGAGTACGTACCGTTCTTCTGGATGTTCGCGAGGAAGTGATCGTTGGTGTCCTGCAACGACGCCTGCTGGCGGTGCAGGATGTGATCGGAGTCCGTCGATGCCAGAATCGAAGCGACTACGGGCTTGCAGATGTCGCAACCGGCGCCCTTGCCGTACTTGGCGATCAGCGCCGAGAAGGTTCTGGTCTGCGTCGACTGCACGATCTGGAACAACTCGGCCCGCGATTGCGCAAAATGCTCGCACAGTGCCTTCGACATCACGACGCCGGAATCGGCCAGCAGCTGCTTCACAGTGGGAAGGCAACCGCCACAGGTGGTTCCGGCGCTGGTGCACGCCTTCACCGAAGCAATGTCGCATGCGCCGGCCGCGATTGCGCCGCAGATGGCTCCCTTGGTCACCGCGTTGCACGAGCACACCTCGGCATCGTCGGGCAGCGAGCCTGCACCCGGCTTCTCCCCCGCAGGCGAGATCAATGTCGCCGGGTCACCGGGTAGTTCGCGACCGACCAGCGGGCGCAGTGACGCGTAGGCCGACGCGTCACCGACAAGAATGCCGCCGAGCAGGATCTTCGCATCATCTGAGACCACGAGCTTCGCGTACGTCCCCTTGGACGCGTCGCTGAGGACAACTTCGAGAGCGCCCGGTGAGGTCGCCATCGCGTCACCGAAACTGGCGACGTCGACGCCCATGAGCTTGAGCTTGGTGGACATGTCGGCGCCCGGGAAATCCGCGGCGCCGCCGAGCAGACGATCGGCCACGATCTCGGCCGTCGTGTAGCCGGGAGCAACCAGACCGTAGCAACGGCCCTCCACCGCAGCACATTCTCCGACGGCATATATGTTCTCGTCCGAAGTCACGCAGCCGAGGTCGGTCAGGATGCCGCCGCGCTCCCCCACTGCGATGCCGGCGTCGCGGGCCAGCTGATCTCGCGGACGAACTCCGGCGGAGAAGACGAGCAGCGACGCGTCGATGGTGGAGCCGTCGGAGAGTTCGACCACAATTCCGTTGTCGGCCTGCGAGATTCCCGCCGTCCCGACTCCGGCGTGAACGGTGAGACCGAGTTCGGTGACGAGGCGAGCGAGCAGTGCGCCGCCGCCCTCGTCGACCTGCATCGGCATCAATCGCGCATTGTGTTCGACGACGTGTGCCGTCATTCCCATGAGCGAGAGAGCATTTGCGGCCTCGAGTCCGAGAAGACCGCCGCCCACCACGACGCCGACAGCGCCAGGACCCGCCTTCTCGGCGGCGGCCCGGATACCGTCGAGGTCGTCGAGGGTGCGGTAGACAAAACATCCGTCGCCGTCGTGCCCCGGTACGGGAGGCACGAACGGATACGAACCGGTCGCCATCACCAGAGCGTCGTAGGAGATCGTCTCGCCGGTTGTCGTCGTGACCGTGCGTGCATCTTTGTCGATCGAGAGCGCGCCTTCCCCCACTCGGAGATCGACCAGGCTGTCGCCGACGTAATCGTTGCCGGCCAGTGCCAATTCCTTGGGGTCCCACGCTCCGACGTACGAGGACAGCCCGACTCGGTCGTACGCTGCGTACTGCTCGTCGCAGAGTACGGTCACCGACCAGTTGTTCGCTTCGTCGCGCGAACGCAGTGCCTCGACGAATCGGTGTCCGACCATTCCGTGTCCGATGACAACAACCGACTTGCTCATGACGCCTACTTCCTGAGGTACGAGATAGTTCTGAGATTCTGCGGACCGCTCACGCCGTGACTGCGACCTTCGCCTCGTCGACGTCTGTGGTCAGCGTCGACGGCTTGCGCAGGAAGACGAACCAGGTGACTGCGATGCAGGCGATGTAGAAGGCCAGGAACACCCAGAAGGCCATGGTCGCCGACTTCGCGGGGCTGCTGTACGACGCGCGCAGCACCAGGTTGATGCCGACGCCGCCCAAACCGCCTACCGCACCGGCAAATCCGATGAGAGCACCGGAGATACTGCGCGACCACGTTGCCTTCTCGCTTCGATCCATGTGGTCGAAGCTCTGAGCCTTCGCCTCGAAGATCGCCGGGATCATCTTGTAAACGGATCCGTTTCCGATGCCGGAGAGCAGGAACAGGGCGATGAATCCGAGAACGAAGGTCACCATGATTCCGGCGCTGGCGACGCCCGCGGTGTTGTCGTCCATCGTTCCGGCCGTCACGAGAATCGATGCAGCGAATGCCATGGCGACAAACGTCCACATGGTGATCTTGCCGCCGCCGATCCGGTCGGCCAGTTTGCCGCCGAGGGGCCGGGCGATCGAACCGAGGAGAGGACCGATGAAGGCGATCTGTGCTGCATGCAGCGCGGCCGCGGCCGGAGTGGCACCGCCGGCGAGGAAGTTGATCTGCAGAACCTGACCGAAGGCGAAGCTGAATCCGATGAAGGAACCGAACGTACCGATGTACAGGAAGCTGATCACCCACGACTCGGAGAACTTGAGTGCCTTGGCCATCGAGCGCAGGTCCGACTTCTGGTTGCCCAGGTTGTCCATGAACAGCGCGGCACCGACGGCAGCGGCGGCAATGAACACGAGATAGACAGCACACACGATCCACGGAGCACGGTTACCGACGGTGGCGATCACCAGCAGACCGATCAGCTGGATCATCGGCACACCGATGTTGCCGCCGCCGGCATTGAGACCGAGCGCCCACCCCTTGAGGCGTTGCGGGTAGAAGGCATTGATGTTGGTCATCGACGACGCGAAGTTGCCGCCGCCGATACCTGCAGTGGCCGCTACCAACATGAACGTGGTGTACGACGCACCCGGGTTCATCATCAGGTAGAGCGTGAGAAGTGTTGGTACGAAGAGGAACAGCGCACTCATGACGGTCCAGTTGCGACCACCGAACCGTGCGGTGGCAACCGTGTATGGAATGCGGAGGACCGACCCGACAAGTGTGGGCACTGCGACGAGGAAGAACTTTCCGGCCGCGTCGATGCCGTAGATATCCGTCGGCATGAACAACACCATCACGGACCAGATCGACCAGATCGAGAAGCCGACGTGTTCGGCTACCACTGACCAGATCAGGTTCCGCTTCGCGATGTCCTTGCCGCCGGATTCCCAGGCGTCGACGTCCTCTGCATCCCAATGCTCGATGTAATGACTCACCAGGGCCTCCTGAATATGTTGGAGACCCAAAGGTAGAAAACGGTTATTGCGCCGGTGCTGCGTGCGATGACCGCGAAGTCAATTGATCCTCACCCGGTAACAAGACCGGGTGTGAGCTAGTTTTTCGCAGGTGCGTGCCAGGAATCCTCGAGCATCCGAGGCTTGCATGCCTGATAGGCGCCCAGGAGCACCACGATCACCGCGACGACGAGCAGGCCGAACGGCGCAGCGTATCCACCGGACACGTCGTGGAAAACGCCGAACAGGAGCGGACCGAGGCAGGCAACGGAGTAGCCGATGCCCTGGGTGAAGCCGGACAGTGCCGAGGAACCGATGTGCGAACGAGTACGCAGGTTGATCAGCGTGAGCGACATCGGGAACGTGCTCGGACCGAGGCCCAGGACGACAACCCACACGACCGGCGCCGCCATCGGGGCAAAGTACAGCCCGCCCATGCCGACCAGGTAGCAGACGGCACACGCAATCACGACAGGGAAAGGATTGGCCATGCGGGCGCACAGGGTCGGCGCACCGAACGCCGCGACGAGCCCGATCACCGAGAACATTCCGACCATCGTTCCGCCGAACGCATCACTGGCTCCGGCGTCACGAAGGATCGAGGGAATCCACGTGAACATCGAATACGTGATCAGTGAGGTCATGCCGAACATGCCGGCCATCCCCCAGGCCACGGGAGAACGCCAGACCTGACCGCGTGGCTGTTCTGCCACTGCCGCAACCGAATCCGATGCATTCTCGACGGACCCGGCTTCGTTCGCGCGAGCCTTGCGCGAGCGAGCGAGGGTGATCAACCACGGCACGGCTGCGGCGAAGCCGAAGGCGGACCACCAGCCGATCGAGAACCTCCACCCGAAGGCGTCGGCAACCGGGACTGCGACGAACGCCGGAACGATGGTGCCGATCTGCACGGCCACGATGTAGACCGAACTCATGGTGGCGAGGCGATCCGAGAAGTACCGCTTGACCAACGGTGGGATCACGACATTGCCGATTCCCATGCCTGCCAGTGCCAGAGCCGAGAGGGCCAGCAACGACCATGTCTGAGACATCATGGCGCGCAACAGCATTCCGACGCCGGCCATGAGCATCGCGACGAGGGCCGTTCGCTCGAGCCCGATACGTTTCGCGATGGCGGGAGTGATGAGACCGAAGATGGCGAACATTGCGGTCGGAACCATGCCGAAGACACCGACGATCGAGGCGGAGAAGCCGATCTCGTCGCGAATCTCGGCCGCCAAGGGCGAGAACGAGGTCACCGCAAGTCGAAGTACGAGCGCAGACATCGCAATCGCAGCGAAGACGAGCACACGGCCTTGTATCAACGAGCGGGTTTCGGTTCTCTCCAGTTGAGCAGTCACCGGGAAATCATAGGATGACCGGACGAACTCGCACAAGCGCGGTATTCTAACGTCACATTCACACCACTTACCCGGACCCGAGGAAACAACCACGTGCAACCCGTTCGACGCGCAAGTCTCATCTCGCAGGTCACCGAACAACTCCGCAACGAGATCCGGAGCGGAACCTGGCCGATCGGTTCCAAAATCCCCACCGAACCGGAACTGTCGGAGCTGACCGGGACCGGTCGCAATACCGTGCGCGAGGCGGTCCAGGCGCTCGTTCACGCCGGAATGCTGGAACGTCGTCAGGGATCGGGCACCTACGTCGTTGCTGTCTCCGACCTCGGTGGCACTCTCGGCAACTACTTTGCCGGCGCCCACCAGCGGGATGTACTCGAACTTCGGCGCGCACTCGACATCACCGCGGCCACCCTCGCCGCCGCACGGCGAACCGAAGACGACATCGCCGAACTGACGCGACTACTCGAGCTTCGCACCGCGTCATGGGAGGGTCAGGACATCGACGCTGCCACCACCGCGGACGTCGCCCTGCACCGAGCAATCGTCGCGGCCAGCCACAACGAGGTCTACCTGGAGTTCTACGACTCCCTGCTCCCGGTCATCGAGACCACGATCCAACAGCACATCGATGCAACCGGCGAAGGGTTCCACTCGCAGCACGCGAACCTCGTCAACGCTGTCGTCGACGGAAACACCGTGGCCGCCTCGAACGCCGCACGCGAGCTGTTCGAGGGCCTGGTCTCGGACTTCGGTACCGGCGCCCCGATCTAGAGCAGCAAGCGCACGATGTCGGAAGTACGGGCCAACCCCGGGAACGCGTCCGCCGTCGAGCGCGGATGCAGAACATGAACTGCCAAGCGGAACATCACCGCACGTAGAAGCATCTGCGGCCACTCGGGGAGATCTTCCCACCGGCCGACCAGTGCCTCGTCGGCACCGCCCCACGAGATCGCGTCGACCACAGCGACGGCGGCGGCCCACGCAGCCGGTCGCCAATACGGCGTGATGTCGGTGATTCCGGGGGCCATACTGCCCGAGAACAGCACCGTCCCGAACAGATCGCCGTGCACGAGCTGGTCCGGGCTCTGCACCGGCTTCCGCAAAGTAGCGAGCCCGGCAATCAGTTCCAGACTTTTGCGACCGTCCGGAGTGGGCGTCTCGAGTTGCTCGACGCCCTTCGCGATCCTCAGCGGAACCGTTTCCCATGCCGCGCGATCAGCGGCGACGAATACGTCGACCTCGGCCCACGGCGGCACCGGCGGTTGTGCAAGGAAGCGCGGGCGCTCGAGCGAGGCCGTCGCCGCATGCAGTCGGCAGGACATCGAGACCACTTCGTCGTGACGTGGTTCCGGCGATCCGACGATGAATGTGTCAGCGCGCCAGCCCGAGACGACGTAACGACCGTCAGTCGAACGCACCGGTCGAGCCAGCCGAACGCCGTCGACTTCGAGGTTCTCTCGCACCTTCGCCGACCACGCTGCGCGGGCATGATCCGCGACTGCTGAAAGGACGACGTCTCCACACAGCCACCCGCCGTCCCAATCCGCACCGAGTGGGATGGGATCGACTTCACGGAGGCCGAAGGTGGAGCACACGTGCTGGGGAGGTTGGCCTGTGCTCACACCCCAACGCTACCGGTGCGCGGCGCCGCCTCCCGCGAGGCGCGCCTAGTAGACCGGCAGACTCGCATCCACCTGGTTCGCCCAGGCGATCGCGCCGCCTTGAACATGAACTGCGTCGGAGAAACCGGCGTTCTTGAGAAAGGCCAGTGCCTCGGCCGAACGAATGCCGGTTTTGCAGTACAGAACTATCTGCTTGTTCTGCGGCAACGTCGCCAGAGCTTCACCGGAAAGGATGCGGTCCTTCGGGATCAGCACCGCCCCCGGCAGATGCATGATGTCCCATTCAACCGGTTCTCGTACGTCTACCAGCTCGATCGATCGTCCCTCGCCGATCATGGCGTCCAGCTCCGGCGCCGTGATCGTCGAGCCGACAGCAGCAGCGCTCGCCTCTTCGGACACGACGCCGCAGAACGCGTCGTAGTCGATCAAGGCGGTGACCGGCACGCGGGTCGGATCACGCTGAAGGCGGATCGTCCGGAACGTCATCGCAAGAGCGTCGTAGATCATCAGGCGCCCGAGAAGCGGTTCGCCGATCCCCGTGATGAGCTTGACCGCCTCGGTCGCCATGATCGAACCGACGGTCGCAGGCAGGACTCCGAGAACACCGCCCTCGGCGCACGAGGGGACCATGCCGGGCGGCGGCGCCTCCGGGTAAAGATCGCGATAATTCAGTCCCGCGCCGTCCGGGGCGTCTTCCCAGAAGACCGAGACCTGCCCTTCGAAGCGGTAGATCGAGCCCCACACGTACGGCTTTCCGGCGATGACGGCGGCATCGTTGACGAGGTACCGCGTCGCGAAGTTGTCCGTACCGTCCAGGATCAGGTCGTACTCCGAGAACAGTTCGACCGCGTTGGAGTTGTCCAGGCGGAATTCGTGCAACCGGACGTCGACGTGCTCGTTTATCTCGAGAATCGACTCCTTCGCGCTGACCGCCTTCGGGCGTCCGACGTCGGAGCGTCCGTGAATCACCTGACGCTGCAGGTTCGACATGTCGACCTCGTCGAACTCGACGATCCCGATGGTGCCCACTCCTGCGGCCGCGAGATAGAGCAGTGCAGGCGAACCCAATCCACCGGCGCCGATGAACAGGACTCGCGCATTCTTGAGCCGCTTCTGGCCGGTCACGCCCACGTTCGGGATGATCAGGTGCCGGCTGTATCTGGCAACTTCCTCCCGGCTCAACTCGGCTGCCGGCTCCACCAGTGGTGGCAATACGACGGGTGTTGCAGACACCGCGAAACACTCCTAGTTCAAGACGAGATCAGGGATTCTCGATCCGGTCACGCTCGAGGGTACGGCCACGGATTGAAGCGGCACGTGAGTCCGTTCATCGGAACGACGCCCTCGGGATCAAGCCTAGCGATGTCGTTGTTCGCGGTTCCGAAGGTCTGCTGCATCATGATCGGTGCGAGTCCGCCTTCGGTCTCGCACGGCTGATGAGCGGCGTATCCGATGGCATGGCCGACCTCGTGATTGATCTGATACTGCCGATACGAGCCGATGTCACCCTGGAACGAAATGGCGCCTCGCACCCATCGCGGTTCGTTGAGCAGGACTCGGTCCATGCTCGGGTTGTAGCAGGATCCTTCGAGTTCGATCTCGTATCCGCAGCCTTCACGGATAGTCATCTGCGAGGTCAAGGAGATCCGGAAGTCCGGCTCGCCCGCGTCGACGCGCCGGAACGCGACCTTGGGATCATTGGTCCAACTCTTCGGATTTGCCAGCGTCTGATCGACCATGCGTCCGTACGATTCGTCACCGCCGAAACCGGTCGTGTCGACGCCGTCCTCGATCTCGACCGTGTACGTGAACTCGCGTTCGGTTCCCTGTCCGACCTTGCCCGTCGTACCCGGTACGACGTGCCACGTTCCGCCGCCCGCGACGGTGAACGGACCACCGTCGGGGAGAGCGCCGGACGGTATCGACGACGCAAAGGTTCCGTCTCCGGCCGGCGGCGCACCGATGACGTCGGTTCCGTCGGTGCTGTGTGCGAGGTCGGCAGTAGCCGACGTCTTGCTCGCGGTGTCTGTGGCGTCCGGACGTACTGCGTCGACGATCACAAGGATGGTGAGCACCACGAGAACCGGAATCGCGTAGGCCCGCCAACCGTAGGTCGAGACGAAGCGCCCGAGCTTGCTCTGCTTTCGCGCTGCCCGGTCGGGCCGCGGATTACGCGGGGTTCGGCCCACTTCTCGTTTGGTCGGATCCCATTGGGCACGCAAGGGCTGATGGGAGGAAATGCCGCGATAGTCGCGTTCGCCGTAGGCACGATCATCCGGCACCTCTGGCCGACGTTCGTCGCGGGGCGCTCCAGTTCCGCTACGCATTCGACGTTCCTCACGTTCAGGGTTCTGCGTAGTTCGTCCACGCATGCGCGGTCCCCCTGGGTCAGTCACGTCGTCCAGAATCTCACACACGGCAAGTCACTCGCCCGGGCTGACCGAAACATGCTGGTCCTGGCGTGTCATGGCAACCCGTCCTGTAACGAGAAAGACCGCTGGTCTCGCTCACCGAGGCACGCGCGACTCGCCCCGGGCGACACACGGTATCGTTCATTCGGCTACGACCGGTGTGACGGAGGATACTGGCGGGTACGCACACGCGACTCGCGGATCCGCGCGCCAACCGAATTTACTTTTGCTCAGATTGGAAGCGACATGACAGAACTCGCGGATCGGACAGACTCCGATCGCGGTACAACGGCTGGCAAGCCTGCCGGAACACGTCGCAGCACCCGACTCCCCCGCGATGCGCGCCGCCTCCAGCTCCTCGCAGCTGCAAGTGAGGTATTCGTCGCGAACGGGTACCACTCGGCCGGTATGGACGAGATCGCCGAGTGTGCCGGTGTCAGCAAGCCAGTCCTGTACCAACACTTTCCAGGCAAGCTCGAATTGTATGTCGCAGTCCTGCAGAGTTATGTCGACAGCCTCATCTCGGGCGTACGCCAAGCCCTGCGATCGACGACGGACAACAAACAGCGTGTCCGCGCCGCAGTCCAGGCGTTCTTCGACTTCGTCGACAACGACTCGCAGGGCTTCCGCCTGGTGTTCGAGTCCGACATCATGGGCGAACCTCAGGTCCAGACACGCGTGGAACAAGCCACCGAAGCCTGCGTCGACGCCGTGTTCGACCTGGTCAGTCAGGATTCCGGACTCGATCCGTATCGCGCGCGCATTCTTGCGGTCGGTCTAGTCGGTGCCAGCCAGTTCACGGCGCGGTACTGGCTCGAAGCCGCGCGGCCGATCCCCAAGGAAGAGGCCGTGGAAATCACCGTGACACTGGCGTGGGGCGGTCTCTCACACGTGCCGCTGCAGGCCGAAACCAAGTAACCGGAACCCGAACGAGAATGGGCGGGCAGTCTCACGACTGCCCGCCCATTCTGCTTTTACAGCTACGCGTCAGACGGTAGGCGCGAATCCGACCTTGCGGATATCGGACGGACCGATCTCCACGTACGCCACACGAGAAGCCTGCACCAGGAACTTGCGGCCCTTGTCGTCGACGAGAGCCAGAACCGGCTCGCGGCCACCGAGGACAGCCGCGACCAGTGTCTCGACCTCGTCAGGGGTCTGTTCGCTGTTGACGATGAGCTCACGCGGGCTGTCGATTACACCGATCTTGACCTCCACGGTCAACCTCCGAACTGTTCGTGAATTACATCCGTTGTCGACGCAAGGCTAATGCAGCAGCGACCGCCCACGCTCCTCTGCACGCTGTGCCCAGAGCGAACAGGCACCTAGACGAGTCCGAGAATCGCCATCCGCTCGGCGTGCTTTGCCTGCATACCGTCGAACAACGCGACAACTCCGTTGAGGTCACCCGAGGCCGAGATCACCAGATCCGTGAGGTCCTCACGCTGCGCCAGCACGAACTGCGCCTGCGTGATTGCTTCACCCAGAAGACGGCGTCCCCACAACATCAGCCGGTCCTTGGCGCGGGTGCTGGCCTCCACTGCTGCCTTCACCTCGAGCACCACGAACTCCGAGTGGCCCGTCTGGGACAGCACGTCCTCGACGATCTCGGCGACATCCGCCGGGAGGGAGTGCCCGATCTCGCGGTAGAAATCGGCAGCGATTCCGTCGCCGACGTACGCCTTCACGAGCGATTCCAGCCACGTCGACGGTGTCGTCGACGCGTGATAGTTGTCGAGAGCACGAACGAACGGGTCCATGACGGCAAAGATCTCGTGGCCACGTTCCGTCAGCGCCGTTTCCAGAGTCTCGAAGTGGTCCATCTCGGCGGCGGCCATGCTGGCGAACGCCACCTTGCCTCGCAGGTCCGGTGCCATTTGTGCGTCCTCCGCCAACCGGTAGAACGCCGAAATCTCGCCATAGGCAAGAACGGCAAACAAATCGATCACGCCGGGGTGATCGGAAGCGACTCGGCCTCCGGTTCCAGCGTCCGTCGAAGCATCAAGATCGTGTGCGCCCATGACTACGAACTGTAGTGCTTCGACGGCCGACGCGACCGCCAAGGACCGCATGTCCGATTCGGTGATCTTCGACATGTCATCGCGAGGGGCGGACAACGTGCAGCTACAATGGTCTTGGGAGTTCGCCAGTTCCCCCGGCTCTTATGATTAGCCGGGACGGCTGCTTTAGATCAGCCGACACGACTGTGCTCACGCGGACCCCACCGATAATGTGCGCGCACCTGCATCGACGGTTGTTGCCCGCTTCGCCGAGATCTCCGGACGGTTCGAATTCGTCCGAGTGGAATTCAGTGCTGAGGCGTAGGCATGACCGAAGAAAAAGAGGGCATCGACATCGGCCGATTTACGGCCTGGCCCCTTACCTTGTGCGTGCGTACCGCCACGAGGAAAGGCTAGTCCCCTGAGCAAGATCACTGTCGACCACGAAGACGAAGCAACCGAGAACACCGTTTCCGTCCAGCTCGACGACACCCATGTACCCCCGAGCTTCGCCGAACTCGGTGTCCGCGACGAAATCGTCCGCGCACTGAACGAGATCGGTATCGAGCGCACCTTCGCCATCCAGGAACTCACCCTTCCGTTGGCTCTCGCCGGTGACGACCTCATCGGTCAGGCCCGCACCGGAATGGGCAAGACCTTCGGTTTCGGCGTCCCGCTCCTGCATCGCATCGTCACCGCCGAGAACGGCACGGCTGTCCTCGACGGCACGCCACGCGCTCTGATCATCGTTCCCACCCGCGAACTGTGCATCCAGGTCGCTCGCGACCTCGAGAACGCCAGCAAGTACCTCCGAGTCGGCGACCGAGGCCTCCAGGTTCTGCCCATCTACGGCGGTCGGCCGTACGAGGCGCAGATCTCGGCACTGCAGAAGGGCGTCGACGTTGTCGTCGGCACCCCGGGTCGCCTACTCGACCTCGCCAACCAGTCGCACCTGATCCTGGGCAAGGTGGGCGTTCTCGTCCTCGACGAGGCCGACGAAATGCTCGACCTCGGATTCCTCCCCGACATCGAACGCCTCATGAGCATGGTCCCCGACAAGCGTCAGACGATGCTCTTCTCCGCCACGATGCCCGGCCCGATCATCACCCTGGCGCGCACCTTCCTGACGCAGCCGACGCACATCCGCGCCGAGGAAGCCGAATCCTCCGCAGTGCACGACCGCACGAGCCAGCACATCTACCGTGCGCACGCTCTCGACAAGGCCGAGATGGTCGCCCGCGTTCTGCAGGCCGAAGGCCGCGGCGCGACGATGATCTTCACCCGCACCAAGCGCACAGCCCAGAAAGTCGCCGACGATCTCGCCGAGCGCGGTTTCTCCGTCGGTGCCGTCCACGGTGACCTCGGACAGATTGCCCGCGAGAAGGCCCTGAAGGGCTTCCGCAACGGCAAGGTCGACGTGCTGGTCGCCACCGACGTCGCCGCACGCGGCATCGACATCGACGATGTCACCCACGTCATCAACTACCAGTGCCCCGAGGACGAGAAGACCTACGTCCACCGCATCGGTCGTACCGGCCGCGCCGGACGCACCGGCATCGCTGTCACGCTGGTCGACTGGGACGACATTCCTCGCTGGCAGCTCATCGACAAGGCACTGAGCCTCGGAATCCCCGATCCGGTCGAGACGTACTCGAGCTCGCCGCACCTCTACGAAGAGCTGTCGATTCCGGCCGACGCCAAGGGCACTGTTCGCAAGGCCAAGCCCGCCCCTGAGAAGGCTGCAACCGACAAGGCGGCAACGGACAAAGCAGACGCGCCGAAGACGGCCGACGCCGACGGCAACGAAGAGAAGACCGCGCCTCGTCGCAACCGGACGCGCCGCCGTACCCGCGCCGGTGCTTCGACCGACGCCGCGACGTCCACCATCGCCGGCGCCACCACAGCTCCCCCTTCGGCACCGGCGGCAACCGCTACCGAGAACTCGGACGAAGACGGAGCGGCCAAGCCGCGTCGCCGTCGGCGTCGTCGCCCCGCGGCTTCCGCGACGGCAGGCGCCGCAGAGTAAGCTGCCGATGTGCTGGCTCCCGAAAGGCGTACTCGCTCAGATGTGATCGGTGCGCTGGCAATCGCGCTGGCCGTAATCGTGGCGGTGACCGTGGTGTGGTTGCGCAGTGATGCGCGCGGAACCACCTCGGTCACCGCCGAATCTCCACTCCCACCTCTGTCGACGTCGGTGTTGTTACCCGACATCCTGAGGCAGACGTGGGAATCTCCCAGTGCCGACTCGACGGCACCGATCACCGTCGGAAATGCCGTCGTCACCGCCGACGGTTCCGACGTGATCGGCCGCGACCCGGCAACAGGCGAAGAAGTGTGGCGATACGCGCGCAACATTCCCCTGTGCGGTGCGATCGGTTCGTGGGATCGCGTCGTCAGCGTCTATCAGGACAATCGCGGTTGCTCTCAGGTCACGTCACTGGTCGCCGACACCGGCGCCCGAAAGGACCAGCGCAACAGCGACGCCGATTCCGCGGTCAGTTTGTCGGCGGACGGCACCTATCTGATCTCACGCGGCAGTGAGCGAATGGAACTGTGGCGCTCGGACCTCGTCCGAACTCTCGAGTACGGCCGGGTCGACGCGAAGGTCAATCCGAACAAGCAACCCCGCACCGGATGCACGCTGCTCGACGCTGCGTCGAGCGCCAACCGAGTCTCGGTACTCGAACGTTGCCCGGGTGAAGCCTCCAACAGGTTGACGGTGATGAACCCCGCACCGAAGGACGCCCAGGAACCCGAAGAATACGGATCATCGATTCTCCTCGGCTCCGAAGGCGCCCGCCTTCTTGCCGTGGCCGGCGAGAAGACGGCGGTCTACCTCCCTGCCGCCAACGGAACCGCTTCTCGCATCACCATTTTCGACGGAACCGGCAATCCGATCGTCGACTATCCGATCGAGGGAGCGGTGACCGAAGGGGCCCGCACCCACGCCGACAAGGCTTCGATCACGTGGTGGACCGGCTCTCAGACGGTCAACCTCCGCCTGAGCGACCTGGCTCCGACGTGGATCGTCAACGGAACGTCAGGGCCCGGAAGCATGGTCGCCGGTCAGATGCTCATCCCCGTTCCGGGCGGCATTGCAGCCGTCAGCCCGTCGGACGGAGCGGTGCAGCGCATGATCGCAGTCGACCGCGGTGAGACGACGACGCCGATCGTGCTCGCCAGTGCGGGCGAGACGATTCTGGAACAGCGCGGCGATACCTTGTTTGCGCTGCGCTAGAAGCTCTCGCCTTCCTCAGAGCGCCAGTTCCGGCGCGAAAGTCACGACTTCATTTCCAGCCCAATGCTTTACGAGATTGTCGGCGAGTTCTCGATAGGCATCCGCGCCCTTGTTCTTTCGCCCGGCAAGGACCGTCGCGCCGGAAGCAGAGGCCTCGGCGAACTTGACGGTGCGTGGAATCGGAGGCGCCAGAACGGCGAGGGAGTAGCGGTCACTGACGTCAGCGAGTACGTCGCGACTGTGCGTGGTTCGAGCGTCGTACAGAGTCGGAAGTGCGCCGAGCAGAACAAGATCCGGGTTGGTGATGGCTTGGACTTCACGAACCGTACGCAGCAACTGTCCGACGCCGCGGTGTGCGAGGGTTTCGCATTGCAGTGGAACCAGAACCGACTGCGCCGCAGTCAATCCGTTGAGTGTGAGCACACCCAACGACGGTGGGCAGTCGATGATGATGACGTCGTAAGAACCCAGGAGCGGAGACAGCGCCCGCTTGAGCGCGAACTCTCGACCGGGTCGCATCAGGAGCAGCGCTTCGGCGCCGGCGAGATCGATGGTGGCCGGCAGGAGATCCATACCGTCGTCCGTTTTCAGCACGGCGTCGACCGCGTCGAGATCACCCGCCAGGACCTCGTTGACCGAACGCTCGAGGCGATCCGGGTTGTGTCCGAGCGAGAACGTCAGGCAGCCCTGCGGGTCGAGATCCACCACCAGAACTCGTTGTCCGAGCGCGGACAAAGCCGCACCGAGAGAAGCGACGGTAGTGGTTTTAGCCACGCCGCCCTTTTGATTCGCCACTGCGAGAACCGTCGTCACACGTAGATCCTTGCGCACTTCGCGCCAGGAGGCGAGCTACACACGCGAGGCAGCCTGCAATGATGGTCGACATGACCTCCCAGTCCGCCCCCTCGTCGATCCCCCTCGGTGCTCGCGTCGTACTCATGCGCCACGGTGAAACCGAGTGGGCACGCACCGGGAAACACACGGGCCGGACCGAGGTTCCGCTGACTCCGCTCGGCGAGATGCAGGCAACCGCGACCGGAAATCGCTTGCGAACCCTCGACCTCCGGAACCCCATGATTCTGACGAGTCCGCGGCTGCGCGCACAGTTGACGGGTGATCTCGCCGGCCTGCCGGAAGAGCGAACCTGGGATGCACTTTCCGAATGGGACTACGGCGACTACGAAGGCCTCACGACGCCCGAGATCCGCGCAACGGTGCCCGATTGGACCGTCTGGACACACCCGTGCCCCGGCGGCGAGCAGACCGATCAGATCCATGCCCGCACCGACATGGTGCTGTCGATGGTGCGTTCGCAGCTACCCGAGCGGGACGTGATCCTGATCGGGCACGGCCACTTCTCACGCGCGCTCATCGCCCGCTGGCTCGAGCTCCCGGTCACCGAAGGAAAGCGTTTCGCGTTGTTCCCGGGCGCTTACACGGTTCTCGGTTACGAGCACGGCGCCAGCCACCTCGTCCATCACAACGTGCCGCCGCTCGTGGAGGCTTGAGGCTTAAGATTCTCCCCATGATCCGACGCGCCACGCCCGCAGACGTCCAGCCGATCACCGACATGATCTACGAGTTGGCGGACTACCAGAAGGCCCTCGACGAGTGCACCGTGAAGGCGGAACAGATCGGCGAGGCATTGTTCGGGCCGGCCGCGACGGCCTTCGCGCACGTCGCTGTGAATTCGGCTGACGACGTCGTCGGCATGGCGCTGTGGTTCCGCAATTTCTCCACGTGGGACGGCGCCCACGGCATCTACCTCGAAGACCTGTACGTCAAGCCCAGCCAGCGCGGATCAGGCCACGGAAAGGCTCTTCTGGCCGCGCTCGCCAAGGAGTGCACCGACAACGACTACACCCGGCTGTCCTGGTCGGTGCTCAACTGGAACACCCCCTCGATCAAGTTCTACGAGTCACTCGGTGCCGACGCGAAGACGGAGTGGACCACGTATCGCCTGACCGGCACCCACCTCGGGGCTCTTGCCGCCGAAGCTGAGTAGGACTGAAGCAGGGTAGGCGTTCCGCCCTACTTGTCCCGCGGCTCTTCGGTCTCGTCCGGGCGTCCCTCTTCCGGCGACACCTCGTCTGCGTACGCTCCGTACTCCGCTGCCATCCATCGAGACGTCGGAGCCGAGAACAGGCAGCCCAGAGCGCCGAGAACGACGACACCCAGAACGATGCCGAGCGGCACCTGATGCGAATCGGTCAGGAGCGACCAGGCGACCGGCAGGAGCAGCAACTGCGCGACGACGGCGATTGCCCGGCCCCACCGGCGGCCCGTCAGCAAAGCGATACCGGCAGCCAACACCGCGCCGCCGAGGATCGCGACCCAGGCGGCAAATCCGTATCCGTTGGTGACGCTCTGATCGTGACCGGTCGCGCCGCGAATCACTGCGACGATCGCGAACCCGGCGGCAACCAGCCCTTGCAGCGTCACGAGGGCACCTGCCCATGTGACTGTCTTGGGCAGGGCGTTCGGACTGGCGGTATTCGGCACGAGGCCAGCCTAGAACACGACACCGGATAGGCTCATGCCCCGTGCGCGCACTGCTGATCGTCAACCCCAATGCCACCTCCACCACCGCTGCCGGTCGTGACCTGTTGGCACACGCCCTCGAGAGTCGGGTGCGACTTACTGTGGCGCACACCACACATCGGGGACACGCTGCCGAACTGGCGCGCGAAGCCCACGAAGACGGCTTCGGCTCGGTGATCGTCCACGGCGGCGACGGAACGGTCAACGAAGTGGTCAACGGACTGCTCGGGTCACCGCATCCCGCGTCGATGAAATCGGTTCCGGTCGGTCCGATCCCGACGATCGCTGTCGTCCCGGGAGGCTCGGCAAACGTTTTCGCGCGCTCACTCGGTATTGCCGCCGACCCGATCGACGCCACAAACCAACTCGTCGATCTACTCTCGGAACGAACGAGACGCCGAATCGGGCTCGCACACTGCGACAACCGTTGGTTCACATTCAACGCCGGAATGGGCCTCGACGCCGATGTATGCGAAGCCGTCGACGCCAGCCGTAAGAACGGTGACGCCGCCACACCCGCCCGGTATGTCCGAACCGCGATCGCGGCGTTCTTCCGTGCCAAGCGAGCCGAGCCCGCCCTGACAGTCCACCTCCCCGATCAGGATCCCGTCTCCGGAGTCCACTACGCGTTCGTGTCGAACTCGAGCCCGTGGACATATCTGGAAGAGCGTCCCGTACACACCAATCCGGGAACGACCTTCGACAGTGGACTCGGCATCTTCGCCATGACGAGCACCAAAGTCCTACCGTCTCTGCGGGTTGTGCGACAGCTCCTCGCACGCGGCGCAGAACCGAAATCAAAGGTCCTTCTACGCACCGACGACGTCCCGACAATCACCATCGAATCGTCGCGACCGATCGGACTGCAGATGGACGGCGACTACATCGGACTTCGCGAAAAAGTCGAATTCACCTCGGTCCCGGATGCACTGGAAGTGTTCGCACCGATTCCGACGTGAGTCAGGCAACACGTTTGACCTGCAAAAACTCTGGTGCCGAATAGTCGAAATCGGGTAAAATGCCGGTGACGCCCAGGTGGCCGTCAGGTGTGTCACAAATTAGTGAGTTGGCCCACGAACCCGTTCAAACCTATTGACATACCGCGAGTTCGTGAAAGCATTCACAAGTAACAGTGCGGAAACATTGATGACGCACACACAAACTCATTGGTACCAAATGGTGTGAATACACACCCAATTAAGGAGCGAAAAAAGATGGACTGGCGCCACAACGCAATCTGTCGCGACGAGGATCCCGAACTGTTCTTCCCGGTGGGAAACAGTGGACCGGCCCTCGCTCAGATCGCTGATGCCAAGGTTGTCTGCAACCGCTGCCCCGTCACCGCCGAGTGCCTGTCCTGGGCTCTCGAGTCCGGTCAGGATGCAGGCGTCTGGGGCGGAATGAGCGAAGACGAGCGTCGCGCACTCAAGCGTCGTAACGCACGTACCCGTGCACGCACTTCCGTCTAGGTAGAACCGAGACGTTCGACTCGCGGCGGAGAACAGCCCCTCCGCACAGTCGAAGACGACAGCCCGACACCACATGGTGTCGGGCTTTTTGTCTGCTCGAATCGCTAACGCTGCTCGAATCAGTAACGCGCAGTGCGTCTACCGAGCGGCACACGCAGAACCGCGTCGGTGCCGCCACCGCTTCCCGGGTGCAGTCCGAGCGAGCCACCGAGTTCAGCGCCCAACAAAGTCCGCACGATCTGGAGTCCGAGCCGATCGGACTTCTCGAGGTCGAAGTTCTCCGGCAGGCCGCGCCCGTTGTCGTGGATGATCACGTCCAACCAGCGCGCAGAACGCTCGGCGCTGAGTGTGACCGTGCCGGTCACTCCCGGATCGAAAGCGTGCTCGATCGCGTTCTGCACCAACTCCGTCAGCACCATGACCAGCGGGGTGGCGCGCTCGGCGGAGAACACTCCGAAACTGCCCTCACGCCGAATCGCCACCGGCACACCCACTCCCGCGACATCGGAGAGCATGGGAACCAACCGGTCGATCACCTCGTCGAGATCCACCTCTTCGTCCACCGACATCGACAAGGTGTCGTGAACGAGGGCGATGGACGTCACGCGCCTCACCGACTCTGTCAACGCCTGTCGCGCTTCGTCGTTGCCGGTTCGCCTGGCCTGTAGACGCAGAAGCGCCGCGACGGTTTGCAGGTTGTTCTTCACTCGATGGTGAATCTCGCGGATGGTTGCGTCCTTGCTCAGGAGAGCGCGATCACGACGCTTGACCTCGGTGACGTCGCGGACGACGACCGCCGCACCGACATGCCGGCCGCCCGGCTTGAGAACCAGGGCTCGCAGCAGAACGGTCGCCCCGCGCGCCTCGATCTCCATACGGCGACCGGGCTTGTCCGCCAACGTATCTCGGATGTATCCCGCAGCTTCCTGAGACTCGAACGGGTCGGTGACCAACGAACGGGTCAACGCCGCGAGGTCTTGGCCCACCAAATCCGAACTCAGACCCATCCGGTGATAGGCCGAGAGCGCGTTCGGGCTGGCATAGACGACGGTGCCTTCGGTATCGAGACGGATGAAGCCGTCTCCCGCACGTGGGCTCGAGTTCGTGTCGGAGCGCGATTCTCGGATCGGGAAGGTTCCGTCGCTGATCATCTGACACAGGTCTTCGGCGCAATCGAGATACGCGAGCTCGAGCGGACTCTGCGCTCGCTGGTGCGACAGGTTGGTGTCGCGGCTCAGAACCGCGATGACTCGCCCGTCCAGACGCACCGGAACGGCTTCCCGACGCGGCGGCATTCCTTCACGCCACGTCTCGTCTTCCCCGCGCACGACGCGGCCCTCGACGAGAGCGCGAAGAACCTGCGGGTGCTCGGACTCGGAAACGACCGTTCCGACTGCGTCCTCCGGAAAAGCCGTCGATGCCGTTGTCGGCCGGCAATGCGCGACGCAGATGACCGTCCCCTCGGATCGGTTCTTCTCCGATTCGGTGCCCACCCACAGGAGAACGTCGGCAAAGGAGAGGTCGGCGAGCAGTTGCCACTCCCCCACGACGCGCTGGAGATGGTCGACCGCCGCACCGGGAAGATCGGTGTGTTCGGCGAGGAGGTCACTGAGAGTGGACATCGTCCGGCTTAGGAGATCACGGCGATCAGATCGCCTTGCTGAATCACGTCGCCGACCTTGACGCCCACCGTCGTCACCGTTCCCGGAACCTCGGCCAGGACGGGAATCTCCATCTTCATGGATTCGAGGATGACCAGGGTGTCGCCGTCCGCAACGACGTCTCCCTCGCTCACGACGACCTGGTAGACCGTCGAAACCATCTCGGCGCGCACGTCTTCTGCCATCGTGAACCTCACTTCTGTCGGAACTGCACTCTGACCACGAAAATACGTCGACGGATCACTCGATCGACCTGCCAATGGAACCACACCGGCATCGGCGTGAAACAATGACGCGAAAGAAACAGAAGGGAGACCAATCATGGGTAAGCGTGGTCGTAAGAAGCGCAGCCGTAAGGGCAACGCCGCTAACCATGGCAAGCGTCCAAACGCCTGACATGTAGCGCAACAAAACGTCCGAGGGGCGGGGAAGCATTGCTTCCCCGCCCCTCGGCGTTACTGCCTTCCGACTGCTGCCGCTCAGATCTTCGCTGACGGGCTAGCTGTCGGTTTCGGTAGTCGTTATGACGATGGTCCGACGCAACTCGACGGTGAGCCGCTGACGCAGGCTTTCCGGCGCGTGGTCTCCACCGCACTTACGGTTGATCAGGCTCTTGACCTTCTCCTCGATCCCGTAGGCCTCGAGGCACGATCCACAATCGTCGATATGACGCTGCAGGCGAGCACGACTCGAATCGTCGCATTCACCGTCGAGCATCAACCAGACGTCGGCGATGACTGCCGAGCAGTCGAGCCTTTCGAATTCGTCCTGCTCACTCATCGTGTGACACCTTCCGTCTCGGTGGCTGCGACTGTGGCTGTGTCGACCGCGCCGTCCCGATTGAATCCCCGGTCTTTTGCCACATCGGCCAAGAGACCACGCAATTGCTTGCGACCACGGTGCAGTCGCGACATCACCGTTCCGATGGGTGTGCCCATGATCTCCGCGATCTCCTTGTACGGGAATCCTTCGACATCGGCGTAGTACACGGCCATACGGAATTCCTCGGGAAGCGACTGCAGCGCCGCCTTGATGTCGTCGTCAGGCAACGCGTCGAGCGCCTCCACCTCGGCCGATCGCAGCCCCGTCGAGGTGTGCTCGGCGGTGGCAGCCAACTGCCAGTCGGTGATCTCGTCCGTCGGATACTGCGCGGGTTGGCGCTGCTTCTTGCGGTACGAGTTGATGTAGGTGTTCGTGAGAATCCGGTACAGCCAGGCTTTCAGGTTGGTACCGGCACGGAACGAACGGAAAGCGGTGTACGCCTTGACGTACGTCTCCTGCACGAGATCCTCGGCATCAGCCGGATTCCGCGTCATGCGCAGGGCAGCGCCGTACAACTGGTCGAGCAGCGGGAGCGCGTCGCGCTCGAACCGGGCAATCAACTCATCCGCAGTTTCGGGCGTTTCGGACACAGCGCCGTCGATAGGTTCAGTTACCCCTGACGGTTCGTCCTTGGGCCGGTCGTGTTCCAGCACTCTGATCCCTTCACTAGCCGTAGGGATCAAGGTTACCGCCAACTGAAGATCCGACCCACGGGCCGGTGGTGGCTCACACACAGCCAGCACGGTCGCTCCTTCGCTTCTCGGGACAAGTTTCATCAACTGGTACCAACACGGGAGTCTGCGACTCTGTTCCCGGCCTGGTCGGATGTACCTGTCGGCGATCCACATAGGGTGCTCCTCATGGCCGGAACAGCGACCCCCGCGACCGCACTTCTCGACAAGTCGAAGACACCGCACCGCGTTCACAGCTACGACCACGATCCTCGCGCCGAATCGTTCGGCGACGAGGCGGTCACTGCGTTGGCCGAGTCGACAGGCGTCGAGGCTGCCCAGATCTTCAAGACCTTGGTCGTCAAACTCGACACCGGCAAGCTCGCCGTCGCGGTCCTGCCGGTCCCGAACAAGCTCTCGCTCAAAGCCGCAGCCGCTGCCCTCGGTGCAAGCAAAGCCGTCATGGCCGATCGCGCCGAAGCCGAGCGCTCGAGCGGCTACGTCTTCGGCGGTATCTCACCGCTCGGCCAACGCAAGAAACTGCCGACCGTGATCGATGCGTCGGCGCTCGACTGGGACCGCATTCTCTGCAGCGCCGGTCGGCGCGGGCTCGAGATCGAGCTGGCTCCGACGGACCTCGCGCAGTTGAGTGGCGCGGTCACGGCGCAAATCACGGCGGGCTGAGTATCCGGTCGCTACGGTCTCACCATGCGACCACACCTGAAAACTCTTGCACTGACCGCTGCAGCGGCAGCTCTCACCGTCTCGCTGACGGCCTGCGGGAGTTCGGACAATGCCGCCAAGGAAGTCACGGTAGTCGGATCAGGGCAGGTCCGCGGGGCGCCGGACATCCTCAATGCCGACATCGGCATCGAGGTGGTTGCCCCGGATGTATCGGGAGCGGTCTCGGAGGCGAATGACAAGGCCCGTCAGATGATCGACGCGATAGTCGCCGCCGGTGTGGCCCCCGAGGACGTGCAGACAAGCGATCTGTCCGTCCAGCCGCAGTACGACGCCAGCGGCGGACCGTTCGTCGGCGGCAACGTGACCGGCTACCGGGCAACCAACTCGGTACGAATCGTCGTGCGCGATCTCGACAAGGCCTCTTCTGTCCTGGACGCCGGCATCGCGGCGGGCGGAAACGCGGCACGGCTCGGCAACGTCGCCTTCGCCATCGACGACGACTCTCAGCTTCTGGCCGACGCTCGCACCCGGGCCTTCGAAGACGCGAAGAACCGTGCCGAGCAGTACGCGGATCTGTCCGGTACGTCGCTCGAGAACGTCGTGACCATCACCGAGGCACACGACACGAGTGGCGGTCAGACCATGCGCGCTCCCGACGCCTCGATGTCCGACATGGTTCTCGCCCCGGGAACCCAGCAGGTCTCGTTCGAGGTGACCGTTACCTGGGCTCTCGGCTGACCACTAGAGCAGGCTGATCTGCTCGCCGGCACGGTCGACGTCCGGCTCGATCAACTCGTGCCCGTTGTTCTTGACACTGTTGACCAGCGGCCGGACTCGATCGACGTCGATCCGCTCGAAGAGGTCCGGTACCGGTTCGAGCAGAGCCGAATCGACGGTGTTGTCGGGATCGAGCCACGCCTCCCAGCGGTCACGAGGCAGGGCGAGGGGCATGCGGTCGTGAACCTGCTCGAGGTGACCGAGAGAGTCGACTGTGACGATCGAGCAGCTCAGGACGGGGCTCGCGTTCTCGACCCTCGGGTCCCGCCAGGCAGACCACACGCCCGCCATGAACAGCCGTGATCCGTCGGCGGGGTGCATGTAGTAAGGAATCTTTGCTGCCTTTTTCCCGCCGGTGGCCTCGGTCTGCCACTCGTACCACCCGTCCATGGGGACCAGGCAACGCTTGAACTTGAAGGCGGTCCGAAACGCCGGCTTCTCCGCCAGCGAGTCGGCGCGGGCGTTGAACAGGACCGGGCCTTTGCCCCGTTCCTTGGTCCACGACGGCACCAATCCCCACCGCATCCGCCGAATCCTCTTGGTCGGATCGCTGTCGGGGTTCTCCCGATCGTGGCGTTCGACGACGGTCAACACCTCGGTCGTGGGGGCCACGTTGTAATCGGCTTCGACGGGCGCCGAGTGGTCCGTCTCGTCGAGCGCATCGAGTTCCACCGCCAGGGTGGCCGGGTCCGCTGTGGTCGCATACCTTCCGCACATGACACCCAGGGTGGCACGGTTTCGACCATTCCCCCACCGATGAGAGAAGATGGACCATGTGAGTCTGAGTCTGTGGAGCGCCCCGAGGGCCCAAGCACCCGTCGATGCAGTGGTGACGCTGCCCGGATCCAAGTCCATCACCAATCGAGCTCTGATTCTTGCCGCACTTGCGGATGGCCCGTCCACGATCACCGGTGCACTTCGCAGCCGTGACGCCGACCTGATGATCGCAGCTCTGCGTGACCTCGGCATCGGCGTCGAGGAAGCCGGCGATCCGACCACGCTTCGCATCACCCCTGGGCCCCTGCGCGGCGGCGAGGTCGACTGCGGCCTGGCCGGCACCGTGATGCGCTTCCTGCCGCCACTCGCCGCGATGGCCGACGGCATCGTCCGCTTCGACGGCGACGAGCAAGCACGCACACGCCCCCTCGGCACCATCTTGGAGGCACTGCGCGGTCTCGGCGCTCGGATCGAGGGTGACGCACTCCCGTTCACCGTCACCGGAACCGGATCCCTACGCGGAGGAACGGTCACCATCGACGCATCCGGCTCGTCGCAGTTCGTCTCCGGTCTCCTGCTCTCGGCTGCTGCCTTCGAAGAGGGTGTCACCGTTCACCACGACGGCAAGCCCGTCCCGTCCATGCCACACATCGACATGACCGTCGAGATGCTCCGCCGAGCCGGAGTTTCCGTGACGACACCGGCCACGGGCGGAGACGCAGACACGTGGCGGGTGGCACCGGGGCCGGTGCGCGCCGTGGACTGGGCGATCGAACCCGATCTCTCCAACGCCACACCGTTCCTGGCCGCAGCCGCTGTTACCGGCGGAACCGTCAGCGTCCCGATGTGGCCGTCGTCGACGACGCAGCCCGGCGACGCGATCCGCGGGATCCTCGCCTCGATGGGCGCCGACGTCACTCTTGCCGACGGCGTGATGACCGTTCGCGGCCCGGAGAAACTGCGCGGCATCGACATCGACCTCCACGACGTGGGAGAGCTGACCCCCACCGTCGCGGCCCTGGCTGCTCTCGCCGAGGGCACCTCGCATCTACGAGGTATTGCACACCTGCGCGGGCACGAGACCGACCGTCTGGCCGCCCTCGCCGACGAGATCAACAAGCTCGGCGGTTCCGTCACCGAAACCGACGACGGCCTCACGATCGTTCCCGCGGAACTCCATGGCGGACAATGGCTCTCGTATGCCGACCACCGCATGGCAACAGCCGGCGCCATCATCGGCCTGGTCGTCGACGGCGTCGACGTCGACGATGTCGGAACCACAGCCAAGACACTGCCCGGCTTCGAGAACATGTGGATCGACATGCTCGAGAGTTCGCCGGCGACACCGAAGGCAAGCTTCTGAGTCCGCGGCAGTACGACGAGTCCGACGTCCGGGTACGTCCCGGCCGCGGATCCCGCCCCCGTACGAAGACTCGGCCCGAACATCTCTCGGCCGAATCGGGGATGGTGGTGTCGAAGGATCGTGGCCGTTGGGGTTGCGTCCTCGGCGGCGATCCCGACCGACTGATCGTCACGATGCGTGCCCGCGAACTTGGCCGAACCCCCATCGTCGTCGGCGATCAGGTGGACATCGTCGGCGATCTGTCCGGCAAAACCGACACCCTCGCCCGCATTGTCCGGGTCTCCGAGCGTTCAACGGTTCTGCGACGGACGGCCGACGACACCGATCCCTTCGAACGCATCGTCGTCGCGAACGCGGAGCAGTTGCTCATCGTCGTGGCACTCGCCGATCCCCCACCGCGCACCGGTTTTGTCGAGCGCGCACTGGTCGCCGCCTACGTGGGTGGCCTGACACCGATCGTCTGCCTGACCAAGAGCGACCTCGAACCACCCGAGGAATTCGCGAGCACTTTCGCCGACCTCGACATCCAAGTGGTCGTCGCCGGTCGCGACGATCCCCTGGACGAACTGACGCAGATCCTCGAGCACAAGTTGACCGCCCTGATCGGACATTCCGGTGTCGGAAAATCGACATTGGTCAATCGCCTTGTCCCCGATGCCAATCGAGCGGTCGGCATCGTATCCGGCGTCGGCAAGGGCCGGCACACATCGACGCAATCGGTGGCACTCCCCCTCGCCGGTGGCGGCTGGGTGATCGACACCCCTGGCATCCGTTCGTTCGGTCTGGCGCACATCTCGCCCGAGAACGTGGTGGCTGCATTCTCGGATCTCGCTGCGGCGATCGAGGATTGCCCGCGCGGATGCACGCACCTCGGGCCGCCGGCAGACCCCGAATGCAAGCTCGACCTGCTGGAGGGCAAATCCGCTCGACGCGTCGTCGCTGTGCGACAACTGCTGGAAGCGATCAAGTCCAACGATCAGTACTGAGCGACACCCCTTGGCTAGAACAGCAAAGCGGCCCGGCACCATGTCGAATGGTGTCGGGCCGCTTGTTGCGTCTGGTCAGCGCAGGCGGGAAATCAGCGCAGGCCGAGGAGGCTGCGCAGCTTGCCACTCTTGCGCTTACGTGCGATGGCGCTCTTGAGACCGTTACGACGCCCGGTCACGGGATCGACAGTCGACGTCAGTTCGCCGTCGAACATCCGCTCCGACGCCGTCTCGGGCGCATTGTCGACGGTGTCCTTGAGGTACTTGTTGGGCAGCGACAGCTTGGCGATGGTGCGCCAGGACTTGGCGTACTGCACGGCAAGTGGGCCCGTCGTGTACGGCAGGTCGTACTTGTCTGCGAGCTGACGCACCGTGACCGCGATGTCCTTGTAGCGGTTGCTGGGCAGATCGGGGAACAGGTGATGCTCGATCTGGTAGCTCAGGTTGCCCGTCATGAAGTCCATGAGCGCGCTGCCCTCGATGTTGGCGCTGCCGAGCATCTGACGCAGGTACCACTGGGCCTGCGTTTCCTTGTCGATGTCTTCCTTGGTGAACTTCTCGGCACCGTCCGGGAAGTGACCGCAGAAGATGACCGCGTTGGTCCACACGTTCCGCAGGGTGTTGGCGGTGAAGTTGGCCGACAACGTGCTCTTCCACGCCGGGCCGGTGATGGCCGGGTAGATGACGTAGTCGCGCAGGACCTGCTTGCCGATCTTCTCGCCGACCTCGCGGAGCTTGCGCTGGGTCTCTTCCTTGTCGGCGCGGCCCTTGGCCACCTTGCCGAGCTCGAGGTGCTGTGCGGCGATGCCGTACTCGAAGAACAGCGCGAGCAGCGTGTTGTAGACCAGATTGCCGGCGTTGAAGGGCTTCCATCGCTGATCGCGGGTGACGCGCAGGAGTCCGTATCCGACGTCGTCGTCCATTCCGAGGACGTTGGTGTACTTGTGATGCAGGTAGTTGTGGGTCTGCTTCCAGTGCGCAGACGGGCCGGTGACGTCCCACTCCCACGAGGTGGAGTGGATCTCCGGGTCGTTCATCCAGTCCCACTGACCGTGCATCACGTTGTGCCCGAGTTCCATGTTCTCGATGATCTTCGAGAGCGTCAGCAGGCCAACTCCGGCGAGCCACGCCGGACGGCGACGGCTGGCGAAAAGCACTGCGCGGCCGCCAATTTCGAGTGAACGCTGCAGGCGAATGACGTTGCGCACGTAACGCGCGTCCTTCTCGCCGCGCGACTCCTCGATGTCGCGACGAATCGCGTCGAGTTCGCGGCCGAGCGCCTCGATGTCGGCGTCCGTGAGATGTGCATATTCCTTGACATCTGCAATCGCCATGGAAAGCCTCCTAGCAGTGAGTTAGGCGCAAAGTAGTAAGTGCAGAACGATCATGACTTCGAATCGTTCAGATCAACTGCACCTACTGTAGCGTAACTTACGGCACCGTAGGTTAGGTTTTTCCCGATGTAACCTATATCACTTCCGGCGCTTCGGCATGCGAGAACGCGCCTGCGACTTGAGTGCGGTCAACAATCCGAGGCGCTTGCCGGTGACCGGATCGGTACGCAGGTCCTCGACCATCGCCATGGCTGCGTCCCGGAACCCTGAGTCGCGGAACCGTAGTTCCGAGGACGTTTCCGGAGCATTGTCCGAGGTCGCAGTCAGCCACTTGTCCGGCAAGGCCAGCTTGTGGATCGTGCGCAGCGCCAGGAGATACTGCTTGAAGAGCGAACCTGTGGTGTACGGGAGATCGAACTTCTCGCACAATGCACGCATCTTCACGGCAATTTCGGGGTAGCGGTTGCTCGGCAGATCAGGGAAGACGTGGTGCTCGATCTGGTAGCTCAAGTTGCCGCTCATGAGTCCCATGAGCTTGCCCGAATTGAAGTTCGCGCTACCGAGCATCTGGCGCAGGTACCACTCGTGACGAGTCTCCTGCTCGAATTCGGCAACGGTGAACTTCTCGGCGCCGTCCGGGAAGTGACCACAGAAGATGACGACGTACGCCCACAGGTTGCGCACGAGATTCGCGGTGGCATTGGCCGTCATGGTCGACTTCCACGCCGGCCCCGTCAGCGCGGGGAACAAGATGAAGTCCTTGCCCACCTGACGAAAGATCTTGCGCGCGAAGTCTTTGTTCGCCTGCGAGTTCAGTTGCCCCTTTTCCGCGCCCTCCAACTCGGCTGCCGCCGTGAGGTCGTGCAGCGCGATGCCCCACTCGAACGTGGCCGCCAAGATCACGTTGGCGATCGGCTGGAAGAGGTTGATCGGCTTCCACGGCTCGTCACGCGTCATACGCAGGATCCCGAAACCGAGGTCCTCGTCCATCCCGACGACGTTGGTGTACGTGTGGTGCTGGTAGTTGTGCGCACGCTTCCAGTGCTCGGAAGGACCGGTCTGATCCCACTCCCACGAAACGGAGTGAATCTCGGGATCGTTCATCCAGTCCCATTGCCCGTGCATGACGTTATGCCCGAGCTCCATGTTCTCGATGATCTTCGACAGGCTCAGCAGGGTCGTGCCGACCAGCCATGCCGGTCGGTACCGACTGCCGAACAGCGCGATACGCCCACCGAGCTCCAACGCCCGCTGGACGCGAATGACGCGACGAATGTAGCGGGCGTCCCGGATTCCACGAGAGTCTTCGATGTCGAGTCGAATCTGATCGAGTTCACGTCCGAGAGCTTCGACATCGGCCTCGGTGAGGTGCGAAAACTCTTTGATATCGGTGATGGCCACCGTGGTCCTCCGTGTGCCTAGAAGCTATGCGTCCAGCGTACAGTCACCGGCGGCAGCGGAGATGCACGTCTGAATCCGCTCGCCCTCCGCGTGCTGTTTTCCCGAGCGTAGGTCGATTGCGTGGCCGGCGACGAGAGGCACGACACACGTCTGGCAGATGCCCATGCGGCAACCGAAGGGCATCAAGGCGCCGGACTGCTCGCCGGCTTCCAGAAGGGTCGTCGCGCCGTCGACGGTGATCGTCTTACCCGACTTCTCGAACGTGACCGTGCCGCCGTCCGCCGAGGCGTCGATGCGCGAAACCGCGAATCGCTCCATGTGGAGTCGATCCTCGATGCCTTCCGCCTTCCAGACGTCTTCGAGCTCGTCGAGCAACGGAAGGGGTCCGCACGCCCAGGTGTGGCGCTCACGCCAGTCGGGGCAGACCGTGTCGAGGGAACTGAGTTTGAATTTTCCGTCGCGGCGCGTGAGCTGAACGTGACTCACGAAGTCCTCGTGCTCGGCGTGCAGTGCCGTGAGTTCGTCGGCGAACATCACGTCGGATTCCGTCGGCGCCGAGTGGATGTGCATGACGTCGGGCAATTGACCGCGCCGGTTCATCGTCCGCAACATGCCCATGACCGGAGTGATGCCACTGCCGGCGGTGATGAACAGGATCTTCTCCGGCGGCGGATCCGGCAACGCGAAGTTGCCCGAAGGCGTGGCCAGTCGAACGATGGTTCCCGACGGCACGGCCCCGCTGACGAGGTGGCTCGAGAGAAAGCCCTCTGGCATGGCCTTGACCGCGATGGAAATGCGCTTGTTCTCCCAGTTGGGAGGCGAAGTAAGTGAGTACGACCGCCAATGCCAGCGTCCGTCGATATGCAGACCGATGCCGATGTACTGCCCCGGCTGGTAGTTGAAGTCGAATCCCCAACCCGGCTTGATGACGATGGTCGCCGAATCCGTGGTCTCAGGCCGGACTTCGACGATCTGACCACGCAGCTCGCGGGCGGACCACAACGGATTTGCGAGGTGCAGATAGTCGTCGGGAAGCAATGGTGTGGTCAGCCGAGCCGCCGCACCACGAAGCAGATTGAGCTTCGACCGCGCTGCCGGAACTACCGACGCTGCCGGTGCCTCGATCCAGTCCTTCAGACCCATCAGACCTCCACCTCTCACCTTCCGAACCCACTGCCTACGGTACCGTAGGTTATCAGGTTACGGTACCGTAGGTTACTTCACGGTAAGCACATTCACAGCAGGTCGAGCAAGAACGGCAACTCCTGCGCGGCGTACCACGCCAACTCGTGGTCCTCCGCGTCGCCGAGCGTGAACTCGGCATCAGCATCGCCGAGATCCGCCGCGTCGACTATGCCAGCAGCGCGCTCGATGTCCGATTCTGCCTGTTCGAGGTCGACATGCACAGATGCAACCTGAGCCATCGTCAGAGGACCCGCCAATCGAACTACAGAATCGTCGAGATCGGGCCGCAACTTCACATCGGCATCGTCGACGTCGGCGGCAACGACAGCACGCCGGAAGGTGACGTCACCTTCGGTTCCGGCGATCAGACGCAGCGACGCACGCGCAGCCTCCCCCATGGCGACCTCGGCCAACTCGTCGTCATCGCCCGCCGCGTACGACTCACGCAGAGTCGGGGTGACCGCAAAAGCCGTCCGGCTCATCGGGTCGAACTCCTGATCTGCGACCAACTTCTGCAAAATCTCGACCGTCGCCGGTACGTACACCCTCATGAGACCACCTTCATGCTCGTTCGTCACCGACTCGCATCCGTCAATTCCTCGAGTGACTCGAAGATCAGCGAACGAACGACGTCGACGTCCGACATCGCGTCACGGTCGGCATTCAAACCGTAGTAGACATTTCCGTCGTACGACGTCAGGGCGATGCTGAGTGTCTGATTCTTGAGCAGTGGCGACACCGGATACATCTCCAGCATCCGAGCCCCACCGAGGTAGAGCGGGAACTGTGGCCCTGGCGCATTGGTGATCATCAAGTTGAACATTCGCTGCGACAGACTACTGGCCGCACGGGAGCTCATCGCATGCAGCGTCGCCGGCGCAAACCCGGACATTCGCACCATCGTCTGCGCGGTGACCCGCCGACCCTGACGCGCGAATGCCTCCGTCGCGTGCGCCACGTGAGAGAGCCGAACAACCGCGTTGGGTTCACCGACAGGCAGGTCGATGAGGAACGACGAAACATGCCCCGGCGCCTGCGGATCGTCGACGTCGGGACTCTCGGGGCCGTCCGTGTACACCGACATGGGCACCATCGCCCGCACGATGGTCGCCTCGGTCACCGGCTCACCACGCGAGAGCAGCCAGTTCCGCATCGCACCTGCGATGACGGTGAGAATCACGTCATTGATCTCGCACCCGTACCGCGCGCGAATACGTCGATAGTCCTCGAGAGACGTCTTGGCCACCGCAAGGCGTCGATTGCGCGAGATGGTGGCGTTGAGCGGGCTCGACGGGGCCACCTGGGTCGCCGTTCGAACCACTTCCGCGAGTTTCCCGAGTGCACTCACAGCCTCGGTGACGGATGTGGTCACGTCGTTGAACGCTGCACGCGCCCGCGCGATCCCCTCCCCCGGGCTCGTCACGAGATCTGCCATTGCACTGACCAACAAGCTGGTATCGCTCGGTGGCCGGGCGGGCATCCACAATTCTTCGGGGCCTGGCGCTCGATTCTTCTCCGGATCGAAGATCACCTGACTGATCTCTGGAGCCGCCTCGCCGTCCACCAACGACGAATGAGACTTCGTGAAGATGGCAAATCTGTTTCTGCTCAGCCCCTCGACCAGGTACATCTCCCACAACGGCCTCGTGCTGTCGAGGGGTCTCGACGTCAGCCGCGCGATCAGATCCATCAGCTGTTCGTCGGAACCTGGTTTGGGCAGAGCCGATCGGCGTACGTGATAGGTGATGTCGAAATCCGAGTCGTCCACCCAGACGGGGCGGGCCAGGCCGAACGCCACCTCACGCACTCGCTGGCGGTAACGCGGAACCGATCCGAGCCGCTCTTCGACCAGACGAAGCAATTCCTCGTGATCGATCCCGTTTCGCAGTTGCCTGAAGATCCCCAACGAGCCGACATGCATCGGCGTCGTCCCGGCTTCGAGGAAGTAGAAAGCAGCATCCTGAGTCGTCAGTCTGTTCACCATGGCTTCGTGTCCCCTCCGTCGCCGAGATCGAACAGAATCGACAACTCCTCGATGGTCGATTCCGAGCCGACGTGGTGGACCCCGACCATCCCGACTGCCACCGCCGCCCGGACGTTGATTTCGAGATCATCCACGAAAACGAAGTCCTCCGGCTCGACGCCCAAACGACTCGCCGCCAATAGATAGATCTCGGCGTCGGGTTTCGCCATCTCGACATCACCGGACAAGATCACGTCGTCGACCAAGACCCCGTCTCCGAGATCCCGCAACCACTGAGCATTGGCACCGCCGGGATCGTTGCTGACGATTCCCGTCACGATTCCGCGGGCCTTCACCGCGCGCACGACCGCGCTCAAGCCGTCGAGATCCGATCCCGGACCGAACAGCACGCCACCGACATCCAACAGAAGTCCCCGCACGCCATCACCCTAAGTCGCGATGGTGATCACGGCGACATCTCGAGCGTTTCGTGTCATGCTTCTCACCATCGCTCGGGGGAGCGAAGTCCGAGACGACCATCTCGGACGCACGATCATCCGGGGGGATGTCATGGAGCAGGACTGCACAATCATTCTCGAGCCGGCACCACAATTCGAGCCTCACGCGCATACCGTCGCGCTTACGCGGCCGCAGTGCCGACCCGACCGAGCGCAGTGCCGAACAGACCGAATGCTGCGTCGCCCACGAAAGTCGCCACACAACGGGACGTCGCCCAGTGCCGGTTTCACTCACGTGCTGGAACCGCAGTTGGCGGGTGCCGACATCTTCTGGAACCGATCACTTCGCCTGGTTCTCGAAACCGTCGACCGGCGACGAAATCCGCGGCAACTCAAGGGCGTATTGACGCCGTCCGTCCTGGAAGTTGTTGCGCGACTTTATACTTCGGAATTTTCGGCCCGGAAGCTGGGCGGCGCGGCCGTTCACCGCACCCACGTTCAAGCAGTGTCGAAGAGTACCGCCGAAGTCTGTGCGACGTACACACGAGGCACGCAGACATTTGCCGTCGCGGGTCGGATCGACCATACAGACGGAACAGGCTGGACGGTCACCGCACTACACGTGGTGTGACCGTCCAGCCTGCTGAGTACTAACTGCGCTGGTAGCTCAGCTGTACTGAACCTCAGCGCTTGCGCTTGGACTTCGGAGCTCGATTGCTCTTCGACTGCGTCCGTGCTGCTTCACGACGTTCGCGGCGCGAGGCGGCCCCGTCACCGGAGTCGGCGGCCGAGTCGCGGGTTGCCTTCGCCTTACCGTCCTCGTCCGGGCCGGTGTACGTCAATCGCGACGGACCTTCGTCGTCAAGTCCCTTGGCGCGCAACGCCGTCGGGGCAGCAGTTCCGGTTGTCCTGGCTGCGGCTTCCTGCGTCGGGAGCGGCTTGGGCGCCGTGGCGGACGCCGCAGCGGCCGAGCCGGCCGTGACGGAAATTCCGCTCGCGGGCTGCGCCGGAGCTGCCTCGACCTGCAGGTTGAAGAGGAATCCGACGGACTCTTCCTTCAATCCGTCGAGCATGCCGATGAACATGTCGTAACCCTCGCGCTGGTACTCGACCAGCGGATCGCGCTGGGCCATCGCACGCAGACCGATTCCCTCCTTGAGGTAATCCATCTCGTAGAGATGCTCACGCCACTTGCGGTCCAGGACCGAGAGGAAGACACGACGCTCGAGTTCACGCATACCGTTTTCGCCGGCGATCGCATCGATCTCGGCTTCGCGCTTCTTGTACGCCGCGTGGGCGTCTTCGAGCAAAGCGGTTCGCAGGTCGTCACGGCTCAGGTCACTGTTGATGCCTGCGCCGTCCTCCCCTGCCAACGTCTTGTGATCGATGCCGACCGGGTAGAGCGTCTTGAGCGCGGTCCACAACTGCTCGAGATCCCAGTCCTCGACGTATCCCTCGGCGGTCGCACCGTCGACGTAGGCGGTGACCACGTCAGTGATCATCTGCTCGACCTGGCCCTCCATGTCCTCACCCTCGAGGATCTGGCGGCGCTCCTTGTAGATGACCGTTCGCTGCTGGTTCATGACCTCGTCGTACTTGAGGACATTCTTGCGAATTTCGAAGTTCTGCTGCTCGACCTGAGTCTGAGCGCTCTTGATGGCCTTCGAGACCATCTTGGCTTCGATCGGGACGTCGTCGGGAAGGTTGAGGCGCGTCATGATCGACTCGAGTGCCGAACCGTTGAAGCGGCGCATGAGCTCGTCACCGAGCGAGAGGTAGAACCGCGATTCGCCGGGATCACCCTGACGTCCGGAACGACCGCGCAACTGGTTGTCGATACGACGCGATTCGTGACGCTCGGTGCCCAGAACGTACAGGCCGCCGGCGTCGCGGACCTTCTCCGCGTCTGCCTTGACCTCAGCCTTGACCTCGTCCAGGACTGCGTCCCAGGCTGCTTCGTACTCGTCCGGCGTCGTGACCGGATCGAGGCCCTTCTTGCGCAGCGCGATGTCCGCGATGATGTCCGGGTTACCACCGAGAACGACGTCGGTACCGCGGCCGGCCATGTTGGTCGCGACGGTGACCGCACCGGAGCGACCGGCCTCGGCGATGATCGTCGCTTCCTTCTCGTGGAACTTCGCATTGAGGACGTTGTGTGCAACGCCGCGCTTGGTGAACTGCTTGGACAGGTACTCCGAGCGCTCGACGCTGGTGGTACCGATCAGGACGGGCTGGCCGTTCTCGTGACGCTCGACGACGTCGTCGACCACCGCGTCGAACTTGGCTTCCTCGGTCTTGTAGATGAGGTCGCCGTTGTCGACTCGGACCATCGGGCGGTTGGTCGGGATCGGGATCACACCGAGGGTGTAGGTCTGGTGAAGCTCGGCAGCTTCCGTCTCGGCGGTACCCGTCATGCCGGACAACTTGTCGTACAGACGGAAGTAGTTCTGCAGGGTGATGGTGGCGAGAGTCTGATTCTCGGCCTTGATCTCCACCTTCTCCTTGGCCTCGATCGCCTGGTGCATGCCCTCGTTGTAGCGGCGGCCGACCAGCACGCGGCCGGTGAACTCGTCGACGATGATGACCTCACCGTCGCGGACGATGTAGTCCTTGTCCTTGGTGTAGAGCTCCTTGGCCTTGATCGCGTTGTTCAAGTAGCTCACCAGCGGAGAATTCGCGGCTTCGTACAGGTTGTCGATACCGAGCTGGTCCTCGACCAGTTCGACGCCCGCCTCGTGCACACCGATGGTGCGCTTGCGGATGTCGACCTCGTAGTGGACGTCCTTCTTCAGCAGCGGCGCGATGCGAGCGAACTCGCTGTACCATTTGCTGGAGCCGTCGGCCGGGCCCGAGATGATGAGCGGGGTTCGGGCTTCGTCGATGAGGATCGAGTCGACCTCGTCCACGATGGCAAACGCGTGGCCACGCTGGACCAGGTCGTCCAGCGAATGCGTCATGTTGTCGCGCAGGTAGTCGAAGCCGAACTCGTTGTTGGTGCCGTACGTGATGTCGGCTGCGTAGGCGACGCGGCGCTCAGCCGGCGTCATACCCGAGAGAATCACACTGGTCTCGAGGCCGAGGGCGCGGTGAACGCGACCCATCCACTCGGAGTCACGCTTGGCGAGGTAGTCGTTGACCGTGACCACATGGACGCCGTCACCGGCGATCGCGTTGAGATAGGCCGGAAGAACACAGGTCAGGGTCTTGCCCTCACCGGTCTTCATCTCGGCGACGTTGCCGAAGTGCAGGGCCGCGCCGCCCATGATCTGCACGTGGAAGTGCTTCTGGTCGATCACGCGCCACGACGCCTCGCGGGCCACGGAGAATGCCTCGGGCAGCAACTCGTCGAGGGTTTCCCCGGCGGCGTAGCGCTCACGGAACTCGGTGGTCTTGGCTTTGAGTTGCTCGTCTGTCAGGCCTTCGACATCGGGCGACAGAGATTCCACATGCTCGGCGATGTGCTTGAGCCGCTTGACCATGCGACCTTCACCAACACGGAGCAGCTTCGATAGCGACAGCGACGGCACAGTCTTCTTCGTCCTCAATCTTCGGCGACAGGGGTCACACACTGAAAATCCGGCCGGGGTCCGAAAACTCCGGCCGGATTCCATGGTAGGCGCTACCGGCGGCGAGCGAGCAAACCCACCACCGATTGGGTCATGTCAGGCGGATCAATCCGTAGTCGAAAGCGTGACGACGGTAGACGACGGACGGCTTGTCCGACTCCTTGTCATGGAAGAGAAAGAAGTCGTGTCCGACCAGTTCCATCTCGTACAGAGCGTCGTCGATGGTCATCGGCTCGGCCGGGTGATCCTTCGTGCGGACCACGCGTCCCGGGCCGTCGTACTCGTCCGGCTCTTGGCCGTTCAGCGAAATGTCCGGTGTGACTCCGAGCGAGTCTGCGTCGACGAGGGAGGCGGTTGCCTCCGCGACGGACACCGGTCGCTTGTCGCCGTAATGGACCTTCTTGCGGTCCTTGGTTCGACGGAGGCGACTCTCGAGCTTGTCGATCACCGATTCGAAGGCGGCGTAGAAGCTGTCTGCGGACGCTTCGGCTCGGGCCACCGGGCCTTTACCTCGAGCGGTGATCTCGACACGCTGGCAACTCTTGGCCTGTCGTCGGTTGCGTTCATGTTGAAGTTCCACGTCGAAGTGGAATATGGAGGGGTCGAAGTGTTCGAGTCGCGCCAGCTTTTCCGAAACGTAGATTCGGAAGTGATCGGGGATCTCGACATTTCGTCCCTTGACTACGACGTCGGATCTCGGAGCTGCGGCATTCTCGGAACGCTCGATGGTGGCGTCCTCGATGAAAAACGAGGCTTGCGAAGGGGTCGTCACTCGTACCTCCCAATTACGGCCCCGCCCCACGGTGGGCGGCGGCAAATTCTGCAAGTACCGAGAGGGGATCCGCCCGGCACCAGTATCGAAGTACCACCTCCTACCAGTATTTTCGGGTGTGCCGCCGACGCTAGTACGTAACGCGCGCGAGTGCCACTGTTCCAACGAAATTCATCTAAGCCCCTGCAAGAACAAGCACGAGAGTTGTCCGAATCCCACTGAGCGTGAGAGCCCGAACCGACTCTGCCGCAGTCGCTCCCGTGGTCAGGACGTCGTCGAGCAGGACGATGTCGCCGTCCCCGACAATCGAAGAGACTGCAGTGGTGTCGAGAGACACATGACCGTTCACATTGGTCACCCGGTCGGCCGCGGACAGTCCGACCGAGTCACGTACTCCTCGCGTCATCCGGAGAATCGGACAGACACGTACCGGACGCCCCTCGACAGAACCAACTTCCCGCTTTTCGCGCACACTCTCGGCTATCCGGCGAACCGGATCACCCCCGCGAGAACGCGCCGCTCGGGCGCGTGTGGGAGCCGGCACCAGCATGATCGGCGTACGACCCCCGCCGCCGACCTCGCCCCACCGTTCCAGAGTGCCCAATGCGCCGGCCACAGCGATCCCCAGAGGCGTCGCGAGGTCTCGACGACCCCGTTCCTTCATCTCGATCACACTGCGCCGCCTGGGGCCGTCGTAGCGGCCGAGTGCCCAGACCGGCACGCCCGGGTCTACGCGCGGACTCAATTGAACCGGATGGTCACGCAGCAGTTCCGCGCACTCACCGCACCACAGTGTCCCCGTGCGGCCACACCCACCACACTCGCGTGGCAACAGCAGATCGAGCAATCCGGCACCGAATTTCTTGTCCCCCATGGCCGAATCATGAATCAGAGCACCGACATGCATCAGTGCACAGACATGCACCAGAGCACAGAGACGTCAGCCAGGTAGAACCGGAATCGCCTTCTGTCCGGTCAGCACAGTCACTTCACGCCAGCGTCGATCCCCGGCGGGGTCGTTGTTGTTCAGTTGGAACACCGCACGCGCGTCGGCGACGTACTCGGTGGTCGGCGACGCATCCACGGAGGTGACGGGAGCGGTCAGGTTTCCACTCGGCAGCGCGTCCATTCGTGAACCGTCTATGGCGACCTGGACGACCGGTATGTCGGCTCCACTGCGCGCGATCACGATGGTGTCGCTGTTGCTCCAGTCGAGTGAGAGCGCGGTACTGCCCAAGCCGGACGCCACCGCACGCGGACTCGTCAGGGCGTAGACCCCGCTGGGTGTGCGCACGACCACGGCCAGGTAGACCTTGCCGTCGATGATCATCGCGGCTCGCACGCCGTCGCGAGAGAGACGCAATTCCGAGATCGTGGAGCCGACCGACGTCAACGCCCCGACATCGACGTTGGTGACCGACACCCGACCGGTTCCTGGTTCGCGGACGACCCGAACGACGGTATTGCCGTTCACGGCCGCCCAGACCGCGTTGTTGTCCAGCTCCCACGAAGGTCGGGTGATGGCGCTGCCTTCGAGCACCGGAGCGGAACCATCGCCGTATGTACCGAGCGACAAGTCGAACCGGGTGGCTGGATCCGGCCGAGCCGTGTCTGCGACGGCTGCGACCAACTTGCCGTCCCGCGAGAGAGCAGCCGCCGTGAGGTTGCCCGCATTGCCCGCGAAACCGGGCACCGGAGTCGCCTCCTGCTCGCTGACGCTCACCAGTGAACCGTTGCGCAGTGCGTGCAGTCCGACGGTCGCACTCGTGGTGGCCAGCGGGTTGGTGGACGCGACGTCGGCGGTGGTCCAGCCTTCCGCATGAGCAGCGTCCAGCGGTTCGCCGTCGATCTCCAGAACGTACGGTCCCGCGACATCGGCATTGGCGAGCGTCCAGATGACTTGCGCTGCAAACAAACCGCGCGTCGCAGCATCCATCGGGTTGTCCAGCCGGAAGTTGATGCGCACACCGCCGAGACCGACTCCGACCTGTCCCGGCTTGCCGTCGGCCTTGGTGATCGGACCGATCACCGACACGCCATTGCCGAGTTCGTTTCGTACAGCCGGCGCCAGCGCTGCCTTCGGTCCGTCGATCATCAGGCCGATCAGCTGAGCTGCCACCTGGTCCTGTCCGCCGGAGATCCAGCGAAGGTCGGGGACGACTGTCTGGCTGGTCGGGTCGAGGAAGAACAACGACTTCCGCTGATATGCGCCGAGGAACTGCGGGCGCTCCATGATCACACCGGGTGGCAGATCGCTGATACGCCATTCGCCATCGGTCAACGTCAGCGTCATCTTCGCTTCGAAGCTGCCCTCTTCGGGGACGTACAGCCCGCCGGGGTCGAGGCGACCGACCTTGTTCACACGAATCGTGTACACCGCTTCGGAACTGGTTCGCGACGCCGACAGGGTGTCGATCTTGTCGACGATGACGGCACTGGCCGCGTCGTCCCAGCGCGCCGAGGCGTCTTTGGTGAGGTACTGACGGGCTGCGGCATGCCGGTTGGACGGATCGGTACTCGCCTTGACGAAGTCACGTACCAGCAAGTCCGGCTCTCGCCCCGATGCCGGTGATTCGACGGAGGTTCCGGGCACAGCTGTTGCCAGAGTTCCGATTGCCTGCGGCGAGGAGGATTCCGGCAAACTCGCGCACGCGCCGGTCAGCAACAGCACGCTGAGCGTTGTTGCGAGAAGTGCCAGACGGCGGCGGGTTTCGATCATGATCGATCCCCACCGTTGGACTCGTTCCGCGAGTCCGATTCGCGCGGAGTCGGCAGGGACGACGTGACCTCGCCGACGGTATCGGCGACGATGTCGGCTTCGCTCGGCGTGCGGACGAACTTTGTGGTCGTCGGTTTGAGAGGCAGTGGGCTCGACACGACTTTCTTGCCACGGGTGCGCGAGAGCGTCAGCCGGAAGCAGGCGCCGACTCCCGGTTCGCCCCAGGCCTCGAGCTTGCCGTCGTGCAGATTCGCGTCTTCGACGCTGATCGCGAGGCCGAGTCCGGTGCCGCCGCTGCGGCGCACGCGGGACGGGTCCGATCTCCAGAACCGGTTGAAGACCAACTTCTCCTCGCCCGGACGCAACCCGACGCCACTGTCGCGGACGATGAAGGCGAGGGCATTGTCGTCGGCGCGAAGGCGAAGCAGAATCGGCTTCCCCTCACCGTGGTCGATGGCGTTGGCCAGGAGATTTCGCAGGATGCGTTCGACGCGGCGCGGATCGACATCTGCCATGACGGGCTCGTCCGGCATGTCCACGATCAGTTCGGTGCCGGATTCGCGGGCGAGATGGCGAACCGTGGAAACGGCCGCTCGCGCACACATACGCACGTCGAGTTGTTCGGATGCGAGTTCCGCGACACCGGCGTCGTGGCGGGAGATCTCGAGGAGGTCCGCCAGAAGCCCCTCGAACCTGTCCAGTTCGGCGACAAGCAGTTCCGACGACCGACGCAGCATCGGGTCGAGGTTCTCGCTGCCGTCGTAGATCAGGTCGGCGGCCATGCGGACCGTGGTCAGAGGTGTGCGGAGTTCATGGCTGACATCGGAGGTGAAGCGTTTCTGGAGACTGCCGAACTCCTCCAACTGGGTGATCTGTTTGGACAGACTCTCGGCCATCTCGTTGAAGGACATGGCCAAGCGCGCCATGTCGTCCTCGCCGCGGACCGGCATTCGTTCCTTGAGTCGGCCGTCTGCGAAACGCACCGCGATTCGTGAGGCCGATCGGATGGGAAGCACGACCTGCCTGGCAACCAACAGCGAAATCGCAGCCAGGAGCACCAGCAACACGGCTCCACCGATCAGCAGGGTGCTTCGAACAAGCGACAGACTCCGGTCTTCGCTTGCGAGCGGGAAGATCAGGTACAGCTCGAGTCCCGATATCGACGACGCGGTGGGGCTACCGATGATCAGCGCGGGACCGGAGTAACCGTTCGGGTTGGACACCGTCGCGAATTGGTAGCTGATCTGGCCGCGTTTGACGAACTCGCGCAGGTTGTCGGGGATTTGATCGACCGGTCCCGAACTCGTCGGCTGGCGCGGCCCGTCCCCGGGCACGATGAGCACCGGGTCGAAGGTGCCGGCCGACCCGGAGGCCTGGCCCGAGGTCTGGTTGCGACGGCTCGTCAGTCCGGATGCAGCGCTTTCCAATTGAACGTTGAGCGCCGTCGAATCGTCGACGCCCGCGAGTTGGTCTTCGACGATGCCGCGGGCACGGTCCATTTCTTCGGTCGCCGCGGTGATCTTCGTTTCCAACAGTCGATCGGTGATCTGACTGGTCAGCACGACACCGAGAATGACGATGACGATCAAGGACAACGTCAAAGTCGAGACGACCACTCGCAACTGGAGCGAGCGTCGCCACGTGTGCGCGAGGGTGTTGCTCATCGAGTGACACCACCGCAGAAATGGCGTCAGCCGTCGGTTGAGACGACGACGCCACCTGGAAACTCCGCTCACGGCGGTCCGGCCTTGTAGCCGACCCCCCTGACCGTCAGAACCACTTCGGGATTCTCGGGATCAGTTTCGACCTTGGCGCGCAAACGCTGAACGTGCACGTTCACCAGACGGGTGTCGGCGGCGTGGCGGTATCCCCACACCTGCTCGAGGAGGACTTCACGGGTGAACACCTGGCGCGGCTTGCGCGCCAATGCGACCAGCAGGTCGAATTCGAGTGGTGTGAGCGAGATCTGCTCGCTGCCGCGGCTGACCTTGTGCGCCGGCACGTCGATCACGATGTCGGCGATGCTCAGCAGCTCGGCCGGTTCCTCTTCGGTGCGGCGCAGGCGAGCGCGAACTCGCGCCACCAACTCCTTCGGCTTGAACGGCTTCATGATGTAGTCGTCCGCACCGGATTCGAGGCCGAGCACGACGTCGACTGTGTCGGTCTTGGCCGTCAACATCACGATGGGCACACCGGAATCCGCACGCAGAACCCGGCATACGTCGATCCCGTTCATTCCGGGAAGCATGAGATCGAGCAGGACGAGATCGGGGCGCGTCTCACGCACTGCCGCGAGCGCCAGGGTTCCGTCGCCTACCACGTAGGGATCAAAACCCTCACCACGCAGCACGATCGTGAGCATCTCGGCGAGTGCCGTGTCGTCGTCGACAACCAGAATCCTTGGTTTCATATCCCTATCGTTGCATCTCGGAGCGATGAATCAGACCGTTACGAGGCCGTGCGGCGTGCCGCGTCTTTCCCTCTACTGTGCCGGAAAGTTCGAATCCCGGCTGCCAGGGTGACCGATCACGCGAAATCCGCGAGCCTGCGTGCCAGATCGGCCGGGTCCGTCTCCGGCCCCACGATCCACCAGGGTGAGGCCCAGTTCGTCGCTGCCAACTGCTTGTAGAGCTCACCGGTTCTGGCCTGCAGACCGCCGTCGCGCTCGTAGGCGTCGAGCTGACGCGACGCGTCCTGGGCCTCACGGGAGCGGGCGCGCTGCTCGGCCAGAGCTACCGGTACGTCGAGGTACAGCTGCAGATCGGGAGCGGGGAGAGCGAGTCGACCCAACTCCAATTCACGGATCCAGGCGACCATCTCGCCGTCCACGCCCTGATGCACTCGCGCCGCGTTGTACGCAGCGTTGGAGGCAACATAGCGGTCGAGGAGAACAATGTCGTTGGTGGACAACAGTTCCGAGATCCGATCCGCAGCACCGGCGCGGTCCAAGGCGAACAGGACTGCCATCGCGTTCACGGATTCGGCCAGGTCTCCGTGTGATCCTTTGAGCGCCTCGGCAGCAAGATCCGCGTGGATCGACTTTCCGTACCGCGGAAAATCCAGAGTCGCGATCGACGTGCCGCCGCGGCGGAGTTCGGTCTCCACTTTGCCGATCAACGTTCGCTTTCCAGCTCCGTCGAGGCCTTCCAATGCCACCAGTGTTCCCACGGCGGACAAGCCTATCCCCCGGCCTGCTTGCGCAGACCGGGGGACGGCGGGCACTACATTCTCAGCGACGAATCGCCGGGTCAGTAGCGGTAGTGCTCCGGCTTGTACGGGCCTTCGACGTCGACGCCGATGTACTCAGCCTGATCCTTCGTGAGCTTGGTCAGCGTGCCACCGAGTGCCTCGACGTGGATCTTGGCGACCTTCTCGTCGAGGTGCTTCGGGAGGCGGTAGACCTCGTTGTCGTACTCGTCCGGCTTCGTCCACAGTTCGATCTGTGCGATGACCTGGTTGGAGAAGCTGTTGCTCATCACGAACGACGGGTGGCCCGTCGCGTTGCCGAGGTTGAGCAGGCGGCCTTCGGACAGCACGATGATCGAGTGGCCGTCGGCGAAGGTGAACTCGTCGACCTGCGGCTTGATGTTGATCCGCGTGACGTCGCCGGACTTCTCGAGGCCTGCCATGTCGATCTCGTTGTCGAAGTGACCGATGTTGCCCAGGATGGCCTGGTGCTTCATGGCCTTCATGTGCTCGAACGTGATGATGTCCTTGTTACCTGTGGACGTGATCACGATGTCGGCCCAGCCGATGGCCTGCTCGACTGTCTTGACCTCGAAGCCGTCCATGAGCGCCTGAAGGGCGTTGATGGGGTCGACCTCGGTGACCGCGACGCGAGCGCCCTGGCCACGAAGTGCCTCGGCACAACCCTTGCCGACGTCTCCGTAACCACAGACCAGCGCAGCCTTGCCGCCGATCAGAACGTCGGTGCCGCGGTTGATGCCGTCGAGCAGCGAGTGGCGTGTGCCGTACTTGTTGTCGAACTTGCTCTTGGTGACCGAGTCGTTGACGTTGATCGCGGGGAACGTGAGTTCGCCGGCAGCGGCAACCTGGTACAGACGCAGAACGCCCGTGGTGGTCTCCTCGGTGACACCCTGGACGGACTCGGCGATCGCAGTCCACTTGCCCTTGTCAGCGGCGAGCGACTGACGCAGAAGCGCAAGGAAGACCTTGTACTCGTCGGAATCCTGGTCGTCGTCCGTCGGCGGCACGACGCCGGCCTTCTCGAACTGTGCGCCCTTGAGCACCAGCATGGTGGCGTCGCCGCCATCGTCGAGAATCATGTTGGCGGGCTCGCCCGGCCAGGTCAGCATCTGCTCCGCTGCCCACCAGTACTCTTCGAGGGTTTCACCCTTCCAGGCGAAAACCGGAACGCCCTTGGGCTCTTCCGGGGTGCCGTGCGGACCGACGACGATGGCGGCGGCAGCATGATCCTGCGTGGAGAAGATGTTGCACGAAGCCCAGCGGACCTCGGCGCCGAGCGCCGTCAGCGTCTCGATCAGAACCGCGGTCTGAATGGTCATGTGCAGCGAGCCGGAAACGCGAGCGCCCTTGAGCGGCAACACCTCTGCGTATTCGCGACGAAGCGCCATGAGGCCGGGCATCTCGTGCTCTGCCAGACGGATTTCCTTGCGACCGAACTCCGCGAGCGAAAGATCTGCAACTTTGAAGTCGATGCCGTTACGGCTCTCGGCCACGGGCGTTGTTGAAACTGAGGTCGTCATCTGCCTCTCCTGGTTGACGTGCAAACTATGCACAAGCCTATCGGTGTACCAGGCTATCGGTTAGACGCCCTCTCCCGCCCGCCCCTCTACTGCGCGACCCTCTCGCGCCACGTCGATGAATGGCCCGAGCAATGTGCCCAGATCCTCCGCCACCGAAACCTCGGACTCCGGCGGCATCGAAATGTAGCTGAGCCCGAGACGCGCAATCGCCCTGGCCAGAATCCCGGCATCGGCGGGTGACGCCTGAATCCACCCTCGCTGGAAGCTCTCCGCAAGCCGCGACGACGCGCGTTCGATGATGACCGCGCTGTCAGTGGTGATCAGGCGAAGAAGGTCCGGCTTGGCCTCACCGGTGAGCAGAGAGATCACCAACGGGTCGGTTGCGCTGGAGGCGAAAAACGATCCGAAGCCCGCCGTCAGTGCCTCGACTGCACGTCCGTCGTTCGCCACCATGGCCTCGTCCACCGCATCGACGAATCCGTCGGCAAGGCGAAGCGCGTATGCCTCGGCAAGCCCTTGCCTCGAACCGAACTCGTTGTAGAGCGTCTGACGACTCACACCGGCATGCTTGGCCAGAACTGTCAGCGTCACCTCGGACCAGTCACGCTCGGTCAACAACTCACGCATCGAATCGAGCACCGACGTACGCAGCAGCAGGCGCGACGCTTCTTTCTGCGGCAGACGAGTTGGCGTCGAAGTCATGGTGACGACACTACCGCCGCGCTCAGGTCCGTTCGACGCCGACGCAACTCACCGCCGCTCGACCTCCACCATGAAGAAGTCGCTCTTCGCCGCGCCGCAGTCCGGGCAACTCCAGTCTTCGGGAATGTCGTCCCAGCGAGTTCCCGGTTCGATACCGTCCTCCGGCCAGCCGACTGCCTCGTCGTACTCGAAGCCGCATTGCGCGCACTGATACAGCTTGTAGTCGTTCATGATTCACTCCCCGCCGTTGCCGGCATCGGCTCGAAGTCCAGCTTTTCCCTCACGCCGCAGTCCGGACAGCACCAGTCGTCCGGCACGGCATCCCACGGCGTTCCTGCCGGAAACCCTTCTCGTGGTGCACCCTTCGACTCGTCGTAGACGTATTCACATACCGGGCATCGGTAGCTGCTCATCACGCTGCTCCGTATCGGGCGAGAATGCGATCACGCTTGGACGGCTGAACGTTGACTCGGGTGATGTCACCGCCGTAATGGGCAAGGACCTTGGGATCCATTACTTTTCGCCACAGCGGCGGAACGTAGGCGAGCATGATCATGCTCGCGTACCCACTGGGCAGGTTGGGCGCACCGTCCATGCTTCGAAGCGTCTGGTAACGACGTGTCGGGTTCGCATGATGGTCACTGTGACGCTGGAGGTGATACAGGAAGATGTTGGTGCAGATGTGATCGCTGTTCCAACTGTGCTCCGGTGCGGCGCGCTCGTACCGCCCACTGTCCAGACGGCGACGCTTCAGTCCGTAATGTTCGAGGTAGTTGACGGTTTCGAGCAGGCAGAATCCGAAGACGGCCTGCAGCACCAGGAACGGCAGCACCGAGAGCCCGAAGACGGCGACGAGGACACCGAAGAGTACGACGGACATCAACCACGAATGCAGGACGTCGTTGCGAATTGTCCACGGCTTCTTACCCAGTCGATCGAGCCTGGCTTTTTCCAGGGACCACGACGAGCGCAGAGATCCCCACACACTGCGCGGCAGGAAGGTCCAGAAGCTCTCGCCGAAGCGAGAAGACGCCGGATCCTCGGGCGTGGCGACCCGCACGTGGTGTCCACGATTGTGCTCGATGTAGAAGTGGCCGTAAAACGACTGCGCCAGAGTGATCTTCGACAACCAGCGCTCGAGATCGTCCTTCTTGTGACCTAGTTCGTGTGCGGTGTTGATCCCGATTCCTGCGACGCAACCGATACTGATCGCCAGACCGATCTTGGAGATCAGCCCCAGTCCCCCGTCGATTCCGAGCCAGGACAGGTCGGTCGCCGACCAGAGATAGCAGGCCAGGACCAGGCTGGCCAACTGGAACGGTATGTAGATGTAGGTGCAGTACCGGTAGTACTTGTCGTTCTCGAGGCGCTCCATCACCTCGTCCGGCGGATTCTCGCCGTCCGGACCGAAGAAGATGTCGAGGATCGGGAGCAGGATGTAGACGAGCAACGGCCCGATCCACCACCACACCGGCGAGACCGCGTTCCACCCGAGACTGTTGAACAACGCGACCAATCCGACGGCAATGAAGACCGCCGTCGGCGGCACCAGGCCGAGCAGCCAAAGATATCTCTTCTTGTCACGCCACTGCTCGGGCGGGAGTGTCTGCCCGGACTGCGAGTTCACGTGCGTCGACACGGTCTACCTCCTCGATTCGGACCGACTCGACAACTGTGAGTCAGTTCACCCTGAGATAGACAGTACTACGCTATTTGTACAAGTGATAGACAAATCATAATCTTTGTACATTTACTCGATTTCGCCGCGTTCACGCTTCCCGATCAACGAATGCTGCCTGCTGTAGGCGAAGTAGATGACAACACCGAGGGCCATCCAGACCACGAACCTCATCCAGGTCTCCACCGACAGGTTGAACATCAACCAGAGACACGCGAGGACAGCCAGGATCGGGATCAGCGGGACCAGCGGCACCCTGAACCCGCGGGGTAGGTCCGGCCGCGTCCGACGAAGCACGAGAACCCCCAACGACACGAGAACAAACGCGAACAACGTGCCGATATTGACCATTTCCTCGAGGGTGCCGATCGGGAACACTCCGGCGAGCACCGCGACCACAACGCCGACCAAGATCGTGATCCGCACGGGAGTTCCGTGCTTGCCGGTCGGCGCCAGGCGTCGCGGCATCAGACCGTCGCGTGCCATCGCGAAGAGCACCCTGGTCTGCCCGAGCATCAGCACCATCACCACGGTCGTGAGACCGGCCAACGCGCCGAACGAGATGACGTTTTTCGCCCACGTGATGTCGTGGAAGGCGAATGCCGTTGCCAGGTTGGAAGTATCGCCCTCGAGTTCGGTGTACTTCACCATCCCGGTCAACACGAGTGTCACTGCCACGTACAGAACCGTGACGATCAAGAGCGAGCCCAGGATGCCGCGTGGCAACGCCTTCTGCGGCTCCTTCGCCTCCTCCGCAGTCGTGGCGACGACGTCGAAGCCGATGAACGCGAAGAACACCAGACTGGCTGCCGCGAGCAATCCGTACCACCCGAATGTGCTGCCACCGGCCCCGGTCACGTACGAGAACAACGACTGGTGGATGCCCTCTCCCGTCGAGCCCGGCTCCGACGGCGGAATGTACGGCGAGTAGTTGTCGGTGTCGATGTAGAACAGACCGACGATGATCACCAGCAACACCACCGCGACCTTGATCGCCGTGATCACCAGTGACACCCTCGAAGAGAGTTTTGTGCCGGTCGCGAGCAGGATCGTGATGACGGCGATCACCAGCACCGCACCCCAGTCGAACGAGATCGGCCCCAACTCGACGATCGGGCTGCGTGAACCCATCACTTCGCCGAGGTACAGCGACCAGCCTTTTGCCACCACCGAAGACGCCAAAGCGAATTCGAGGATGAGATCCCAGCCGATGATCCAGGCGACGAATTCGCCGAATGTCGCGTACGAGAACGTGTACGCGCTACCGGCGACCGGGACCGTCGACGCGAACTCGGCGTAACACAGCGCTGCCAGTCCGCAGGCGATTGCCGCGATGACAAAAGCCAGCGAAACCGACGGCCCGGCGACGTTTCCCGCCGTCCGAGCCGTGAGTGTGAAGATGCCCGCACCGATGACCACTGCGACACCGAACACCGTGAGATCCCACGAGTTCAGCTCTTTCCGGAGTTTGGTCTCCGGCTCGTCGGTGTCCTTGATGGACTGCTCGATCGATTTGGTTCGAAACAGCTTCGACCGTCCAGATCCGGCCTGCTCGTCCTTGACAGCCATTGCCGCCTCCTTGCTGGGGACCAGCAGGTCCCACCATGGGCAAGTAGAGAGATGGCATCAGCCTAAGCCCGCAGGCGCGGCTTTGTTCAGGGTTTGTCGGGAGCCTGTAGATCTGTTTCAGGGCGATCTCCTGCGCTGAGACGATCCAGGTCCGGCTCGATCGTCGATCCGACCGGCACCGCAACCTTGGCAGCAACAAGGATCTCCTCGGGACCGAGGTACTGCGTCTTGCAATGAATGACGCGTTCGATACGAGTTCCGTCGACCAGTGCGTTGAGGATCAGTTCGGTCTCCACCGCCGTTGCGCCCTCACCGATCAGCAGCGACTGCATTTCGATGATCAGAATGACCGCGATGATGCCGAGCAGGACACCGATGCACAGAGTTCCGATGCCGTCGAAGACCGGATTTCCGGTCACCATCGTGAGACCGACGCCGCCGAGTGCAAGGACGAGACCGATCAATGCGCCGGTGTCCTCGAGCAGCACAACCGGGAGTTCCGGGCTACGAGAGGTTCGGATGAAGTTCCACCACGACGCATTTCCCTTGAGCGGTCGTGATTCCTTCGCTGCGGTCCGGAAGCTGTAGCCCTCCAGGCAGATCGCGATGAACAGGATCGCGATTGCCACGAAAGCCGAATTGAGTTCTTCCGGATGCTGAATCTTGTGAATACCTTCGTAGATCGCGAACAGCGAACCGAGGGTGAAGAGCACCAGTGCAACGACGAACGAATAGAAGTACCGGTTGCGCCCGTAACCGAACGGGTGCAGTTGATCTGCCTCACGTTCTGCCTTCTTCTGCCCCAAGAGCAGCAAACCCTGATTGGACGTGTCGGCCACCGAGTGCACCGATTCGGCGAGCATCGACGACGATCCGGTGATCAAGAATCCGGCGAACTTGGCTACGGCAATTCCGGCATTGGCTCCGAGGGCCGCCAGAATCGCCTTCTTGCCACCATGAGCCGACACAATGTCTCCTCGCTATCGACCGAGATTCCTATCGACCGACCACTGCACTGAAAACCTGCGCAGTCGGGGTTCGTGTGGTCAGGTGTACTACGGGCTCGTAGGCAGCAATCCACGCGGCTCGGCCCCGATCGAGGTCGAGAGTGTCGGCACCGCACGTCGCAGTGACCGCGCCGTCGGTGCAGATCAGAATCCGCGGGCCGCCGGCTTCGACAACGAGGTCGGTGGCATTCGAGTCGAACTCCAGACGCGTCAAACGAAATTCAGGTGCGGGCGTGACGTACTCGTATCTGCCTGACCCTGACTGACCTGATCCTGACTGACCTGATCCTGGCTGACCTGATCCTGGCGACGGGGCCGGATCGAGCACTTCGATATCGGCCCCGACGAAGTCCAGAACCCTCAACAGTTCGGGCACGTCGACGTGTTTGGGCGTCAGCCCGCCGCGCAGCACGTTGTCCGAGTTGGCCATGATCTCGACCGCGAGTCCATGGAGATACGCGTGGAGATTTCCCGCAGCGAGAAACAGTCCTTGGCCGGGCTCGAGTGTGACGCGGTTGAGCAGCAGTGCCGCCAGAACGCCGGCGTCGCCGGGGTATGCCTCGCTCAATTCCAGCGCGGTGCGGATCTCGGTCACGAATTCGGCGTCGTGGTGCGCGACGTAGGTGATGCACCCCGCAAGCACGGCAGGGAGCAACGTCCCGAGCACCGTGGACGGCAGCGTGATCCATGTCGTGAACAACGCCCGGAGTCCGTCGGAATCGGGTTGGCCTTCGAGCAGACCGATGTACGGCTCCAACTCGTCGACGGCCAGAGCGCGCAGCAGTTTGACAGTCCGCGTCGGCTCGCGGAATCCGGCAAGCGCTTCAAATCTGCTCAGCGCGACAACGAGTTCGGGCTTGTGGCTGCCGTCCTTGTAGTTGCGAATCGGCGATTCCATGGGAACGCCGAGTGCGTTCTCACGACGAAAACCCTCGTCGGCTTGAACGGCGCTGGGATGCGCCTGAAGCGACAGCGGCTCTTCCGCCGCAAGCAACTTGAGCAGGAATGGGAGTCGCTCACCGAATGCATCGAGGTTCTCACGGCCGAGTTCACGCTCGGGTTCGCGGTGCAGGACCTCGAGCAACGACTCGCTTCCGGATTCGGTGATCACGCGCGCCGGGTCGCCCGGGTGGGCGCCCAACCACAACTCCGCTTCGGGATGATTCGACGGGGTCGCAAGACCGCGTAGTTCGGCAATTGCCGTTCGCGAGCCCCACGCGTAAGAACGTAGTGCACCTTCGAGTTCACGCACTTACTTCGCACCGCCCGTCAACTGCACGTACGCCGCGGCCATGTCTACTCGAGACGCCAACACGAATACCTGCTCCATCTCCGATATCACCACGTTGGTCTGGTCTTCGTCTGCCGCCACCACCAGATCGGCGTCGGCCAGTGCGTCCATCCGGCGTCTCGCCTCCCCGCGCGTGGATTCCGTCGCGAAGACGAACGCCCGCGCCGGTGGGGTCGGCAATGCGCCGTCGAGTTGCGGATCGTGAAAGAACGGGTCGTGGAACACCGAATCACGCGAAGCTGCGTCCGGCGCGAACAGCGCCCGCGCCGAACGAATCACCTCCGACATCTCGGCGGCAGCGGCATTCAGGCCCGAGCTCATCAGCGAAACGCTCGAGAACTCTGCGAGTGCTGTTGTCACGGAACCACTCCCACACAGCACGACCCGTCGGCCGCTCATTCTGGTTGCCAACGACTTGGCCGGGTTGTGGAATACCTCGTTGGCCGGCCCGTCCCGCAGCGCCTCCGCATCAACGGCGTCGGCGATTCGACCGAGCACCGCCGAACGGTCCTCGATCGATCCCTTGCCCTCGATTTCGGCGGCAACGGCGAGGAAGACGGCGAGGAACCGCGTCATCGTGTGCCTCGGCGAGGCGTAGAGCCGCGGCGGCAACGACATGGTGCGCCCGGCCGCCACAGCCCGCATGGGCCCCTCGTCCGGAACGGCGACAACAACTTCGGCGCCACGGCGAACTGCACTGTCGACGGATTCGACCAGGCGCGGATCACCGGCATCGTCACCGGCAACGATGATCACGTCCAACGGTCCGGCCCACGACGGCGTCCGGTCGAGTACGAGGAGCGGACAACCGATCGAATCTCCGACGAGAGCAAGCGCGATCCTGGCTCCGTGCCGAGCGCCACCGGCACCGGCAATCAGCACGACGCTGCGCGGGCGCAGGCCGGCCAGCCGAGAGATCACACCCTCGCCGACGGCCGATGCGGTGGCCCGAATCTGTGCGCCCCCCATGGCCACAGACCGCAGTAACCCTTCCGAATCGGCAGCCGACAAACCCTCGCTGTCGTCGAGGTCGAGAAGCGGCATCGGCGCTGTCATCTCACCGCACCCCCTTCTCCGTTCGCAGTTCCCGCACCGTCCAGCATTCCAGCTCTACGCGGTCCGTGGTGGCAAAGCCCTCGTTCCCGTGGCAGTCGTTCCCGAGATAGTCCCCCAACTATCCCAGGGCTTCGGCTCACCGACAAACCGATCAGACTCGGATTCAAGCCCGGACGATCGCCAGAATTTCGTTCACCAATGCGTCGACATCGGCGGACGTGGGTGCTTCGACGTTGAGTCGCAGCAAAGGCTCGGTGTTGGACGCGCGCAAGTTGAACCAGGCATTTCCCTCGAGACTGACTGTGACACCGTCGAGGCGATCCACCGACTCGGTGCGGTCCGCGAATGCTGCCAGCACAGCGGCAGTGCGATCGGCCGCGTCAGCCACCGTGGAGTTGATCTCACCCGAGGCCGCGTAGCGGGTGTACTCCGCCATCAACTCGGAGAGCGGACGGTCCTGCTCGCCCAGTGCGGCGAGTACGTGCAACGCCGCGAGCATGCCGGAGTCGGCGCCCCAGAAATCGCGGAAGTAGTAGTGAGCTGAGTGCTCGCCGCCGAAGACGGCACCGGTCTCGGCCATCTCCTGCTTGATGAACGAGTGGCCGACTCGGGTACGGATCGCGACGCCGCCGAGTTCTTCGACCAGTTCGGGCACTGCCCGCGACGTGATCAGATTGTGGATGATCGACGCGCCAGGTTCCTTCGCGAGTTCGCGCTTGGCGACAAGTGCCGTCACCGCGGACGGAGAGACGGGGTCGCCCTTCTCGTCGACGACGAAGCAACGGTCCGCGTCACCGTCGAAAGCCAGGCCGATGTCTGCTCCGGTCTCACGCACGTAGGCCTGCAGGTCGACGAGGTTGGCCGGATCGAGCGGATTGGCTTCGTGGTTGGGGAACGTGCCGTCGAGCTCGAAGTAGAGCGGGAGGACTTCGAGAGGCATCGGCCCGAATACGGCCGGCGCGGTATGGCCGCCCATGCCGTTTCCTGCATCGACTGCGACCTTCATCGGGCGCAACGCAGCCAGGTCGACCAATCCGCGGAGGTAGCTCGCGTATTCCTCGAGGACGTCCTTCGTGCTGGCGGTACCTGCCGGTCCGTCGTACGCGGGAACACCCGAGACGACCTCGGCGGAGATGACTGCCAGGCCGGTGTCCTGACCGACGGGCTTGGCGCCGGCCCGGCACATCTTGATGCCGTTGTACTTGGCCGGATTGTGGCTCGCCGTGAACATCGCGCCCGGGCAGTTCAGCAAACCGGATGCAAAGTAGAGCTCGTCGGTCGACGCCAATCCGATGTAGACGACGTCGAGTCCTTGAGCGAGCACGCCGTCACCGAAAGCAGAAGACAGTGTGGGCGACGATGCACGCATGTCGTAGCCGATCACAACCGTCGTGGCAGCGCCGGCCTCGTCACGGACCAGACGGGCGAACGACGCTCCCACGTCGCGGACAAAATCTTCGTCGATCTGCTCACCGACCACGCCGCGCACGTCGTACGCCTTGATGATTGCAGCAACCGACTCGGCTGTTCGCCCCACTGAAAACTCTCCTTGTGCATGCACCCTCACAGACGGGAACGTCCGGGCGCATGGCGTCCGGAGATTCGCAGTACTCGGGTGTGGAAGTACTCGGTCGAGCCTAGCGTCTGCGGCGACGAATCTCGCGTCAGTTGGATGGGTCGGGCAGTACGCGGAGGTGTCCACGACGCCCTGTACGGGCAGTACTCGGAGCCGCGGGACGTATGTCCTCATCTGCGTCGACGTTGGACCTGTTGCGATCTCCGAGACCGGCTTCACGTACAGCTTCGGCCAAAGCGGTCAGATCGTCTTCGTCGGGAGTGCTCGACGCGAATCCGCCTTCGTGGCGGACGAGTTCCCAGCCCTTGGGGGCGGTGATTCGAGAGCCGTGAGTGTCACACAAATCCCATGAATGGGGCTCGGCGACGGTTGCCAGCGGCCCGACAACCGCAGTGGAGTCCGAGTAGACATACGTAAGCGTCGCGACGGCGGGGTTCTTGCACCCGGGGCGGCAGCAGCGACGCAGAGATCTCACAGGTACGGAGCCTAGCCCTCCCCACGTCCGGAACCTACTCGGACACACCGAGCAGTTTCTTCTGTCGTAATCTGGGCGCCATGCCACAAGCCCGCCGCCGACGCTCGGTCACCACTCGTTCCATCGAGCGACACGGCCGTGGCCTGCGCGGACCACTACTTCCCCCGGAGGTGCCGGCCAGGCGTACCCGGGCCGAGAAGTTCGATCTCCTGGTGCTCGACGCCTTCTCGCCCGTCGACCTCGCGTGGCACGACCGGTTGACGAAACTCGACATCGCGGTGGACGAAGTTCCGAAGATTCACGCGCACGATCCGGAGTCGGTCACATGGCCGCCGGAGGTCATCGCAGACGGCCCGGTTCCACTGTCACGACTGATTCCGGCCGGAATCGACCGTCACGGAAATACGACTCGCGCAAGAATTGTGCTGTTTCGCCGCCCATTGGAGCAGCGCGCGAAGGATCCGGAAGAACTCACGGATCTGGTGCACGACGTGTTGGTCCATCAAGTCGGCACGTATCTGGGCGTCGACCCACAGGTCATCGACCCCACACTGCCCGACGAGGACTGATACTGCCGGACGAGCACTGATACTGCCCGACGAGGACTGACGCACCGTCAGACGAAAAAACTGATGTCACACGAAGAAGTAAATCCACACGAAGAACAAAACAGTCGTTGCTTGACCTGCAATTCCCCGTTGCAGGTCAGACTTTCGAAGACCGCCCGTCAGCCCCGACGCTGACAGAACCGATTCAGCAGCAGATCAGATGATCCCCCGCTTGAGTCGCCGACGCTCGCGCTCGGACAACCCTCCCCAGATTCCGAACCGTTCGTCGTTCGCGAGCGCGTACTCGAGGCACTCGTCACGAACTTCACAACCGAGGCAGATCCGTTTTGCTTCCCTCGTCGATCCACCCTTTTCAGGGAAGAACGCTTCGGGATCGGTCTGCGCGCAGAGAGCACGCTCCTGCCACTGATCCTCGATGGTGTCGAACAATTCTTCGAAGCCGGTGACGAGACTCAGCACTGGCCGAGTACTCATCCCGTCGAACTCACTGCTGCAGGCACCTTCTGCTGCGCCTGCTCGGGAATCGGTCTGCGGTTCGTCGCTTACTGTCATTGCGAGAGAACTGATCTCGACATTTTCATTGGGCATCGTTCCGCCTCCTCACCTGTAATAGCGCAGAATTTTCACTCCATCTTCAACCCCACCCCGTCGACCGTTCGAAACTGTGTTCGAAACCGGCCCCGCTGCAAGTGAACTCACAAGTAGCGGTTGGAATGACACATTTGAGATTACACACGTCCAGCGTGTCGCGGTCAAGCTAAACGAGATGAATCCATTAGTATTCCGGCCCCCAATTGACGGGACCTTCTGCCCGCCAGACACGACGACGCGCCGACCGCCTAGGCTCTGTTGTCGTGAACGTGACTGTATTGGTTGGCGGCGTCGGCGGGGCCCGTTTCCTTCAAGGTGTGCAAAATGCGCTCGGAATCGCCGGTGGTGAATCCCTCGAGAAATACGAAGGCCCACATCGCATCACGGCCGTCGTCAACGTCGGAGACGACGTCTGGATGCACGGTCTGCGCATCTGCCCCGATCTGGACACTTGTATGTACACACTCGGCGGCGGTATCGACACCGAACGCGGGTGGGGGCACGCCGGCGAAACCTGGAATGCGAAAGAAGAACTCGCGGCATACGGAGCGAAGCCGGACTGGTTCGGCCTCGGAGATCGCGATATCGCAACGCATTTGATTCGCAGCCAGATGCTCCGCACGGGATATCCGTTGTCCGCGATCACCGAAGCGTTGTGCAATCGCTGGAATCCGGGTGTCGCACTGCTTCCCGTGAGCGACGACCGCAGCGAAACACACGTTGTGATCACCGATCCGGAAGACGGTGAACAGAAGGCGATTCATTTCCAGGAGTGGTGGGTACGCCATCGAGCACAGGTGGAAACTCACAGCTTCGCTCACGTCGGCGCCGAGCAGGCCAAGCCCGCGCCGGGGGTGGTCGAGGCGATCGACGGTGCCGACATCGTGCTGATCGCACCGTCCAATCCCGTCGTGAGCGTCGGCGCGATCCTCGCGGTGCCCGGCATTCGCGGAGCCCTGCGGACCACCGCGGCCAAGGTTGTCGGCCTCTCCCCCGTCATCGGTGGAAAACCGTTGCGCGGCATGGCTGACGAGTGCCTCGAAGTGATCGGGGTCGAGACGACTTCCGAGGCGATCGGTCGCCACTACGGAGCTCGCTCGATCAACGGCATTCTCGACGGCTGGCTCGTCGACGAAGGTGACACGGCCGACATCGACGGGGTGGACGTGCGAAGCATCCCACTTTTGATGACGTCCCCCGAAGAGACCGCAAAAATGGTTCGAACGGCTTTCGAGATCGCCGGAGTCGAACTGTGACCGAGCCCGGAACCGAAGCAAGCCGCGACAGAAATCACTCTCCCGGCGATCACTCCCCCGGCGCCGCAATCGAAGTCATTCCCGTGCTCGGCCTTCCCGAGTTCCGACCCGGAGACGACTTGGCCGCCGCTGTCGTCGACGCGACACCGTGGCTCGAGAACGGCGACGTCGTTGTCGTCACGAGCAAGGTGTTCTCAAAAGTCGAGGGTCGCATCGTTTCCTCGCCGACCGATCCGGAAGAGCGCGACGCAGCACGACGCCTCCTGGTGGATCAGGAAGCCGTCCGCGTCGTGGCCCGCAAGGGCCGCACTCTGATCACCGAGAACAAACTCGGCATCGTGCAGGCCGCATCGGGCATCGACGGCTCCAACGTCGACGGTGCCGAACTCGCCCTGCTCCCCGTGGATCCCGATGCGAGCGCAGCGGGGCTGCGTGCCCGAATTCTCGAGAGCACGGGCAAGTCCGTCGCCGTCGTCGTGACCGACACGATGGGTCGTGCGTGGCGCAACGGGCAGACCGATGCCGCGATCGGTTCCTCCGGCATTCCGGTCCTGCACGGCTACCTCGGGGCACAGGACAGCCAGGGCAACGATCTGATCGTCACCGAGATCGCGATCGCGGACGAGATCGCCGCTGCGGGCGATCTGGTCAAGGGCAAGCTCGGCGGCGTTCCCGTCGCCGTCGTGCGAGGACTCCGATTCGAGGACGACGGTTCGAGTGGCCAGGATCTGATCCGTCGCGGCCCGGACGATCTGTTCTGGCTGGGAACCGAGGAGGCTACGGCGATGGGCCGCGGCCAGGCGCTGCTGTTGCGTCGGTCGGTTCGGCAGTTCGCAGGTGATCCCGTCGACGCGGAGATCATTCGCAGCTCGATCGCCGAGGCACTCACTGCTCCAGCACCCCACCACACGAGGCCTGTTCGATTCGTGTGGCTGCGGACCGAGTCGGTCCGCACGTCGCTTCTCGAGAAGATGCGTGAGAAGTGGGCCGCCGATCTGCGGGCGGACGGTCGTAGCGACGAATCCGTCGACGCGCGGGTTGCCCGTGGAAACATCCTGTTCGACGCCCCCGAGGTCGTCATTCCCTTCTGCGTGCCCGACGGCGCACACAGTTATCCGGATGCCCGACGTACCGCGGCGGAGTCCACGATGTTCACCGTCGCTGCCGGCGCGGCAGTGCAGGGACTGCTGGTCTCGCTGGCCACACGCGGCGTGGGAAGCTGCTGGATCGGATCTACGATCTTCGCCGCCGACCTCGTACGCGAACAGCTCGATCTCCCGGCCGATTGGCAGCCACTCGGCGCAGTCGCAATCGGGTACCCCCTCGAACCACTGACTCCGCGCACGGTCTCCGCCCCCGGGGACGCGTTGGTGGAGCTGTAGGTCATGTCAGCCGAATCGCTGCACGCCTCCGCCAAGGGCGTCCTGGAGGGCTGGTCGACGTCCTCCGAAGCGGACGAGTCACTGCGGCACACGATGCTCGCGTTCCTCGATTCGGCTCCGGACGGCTGCCTTCGTCGCCATGCCCCAGGACACATCACCGCGTCGTCTCTGGTTCTCGACGAGAGTGGCTGCCACGTCTTACTGACCCTGCATCCCAAGGTGGGCAGGTGGATTCAGCTCGGAGGTCACTGCGAGCCCGACGACGAGACGGTAGTCGATGCGGCATTGCGGGAGGCTCGTGAGGAGTCCGGAATTCACGACGTTCGGATAGACGCGGACCTACTCTCCGCCCACACACATCCGATCACGTGCTCACTCGGAGTCCCGACCAGACATCTCGATCTACGGTTTCTTGTTGTGGCGCCGGACAATTCACATATCGTCCGCAGCGCGGAGTCCACCGACCTCCGGTGGTGGCCGGTGGACGCGCTACCGCCGACTGCCGAACGCGAGACCATCGACCACCTGGTAGCGCTCGCCCATCAGCGCAAGAATCAGGACTGAATCGGAGACAGCTCGGGTTGCTTGGCGCTCACGCCGTCGCCCGAAGATGTTCCCTTCACGCGCCGAGCTACCCACGGCACCAAGAACTCTCGCGCCCATTGACGATCCTCGCGACGAGTTTCCGCTTTCGTGAGAACCGGCGCAGGCCCGAGGTCGGGCGCGATCAATCCGTGTTCGACGCCCAGTACGTCGAGCACCCGCGTCGCCATGTTCTCGTGCCCGGCGGGCGACATGTGGAGGCGATCCCAGTCCCACATCCGTAGGTCCTGATATTCGGAGAATCGCCAGAAGTCGACGAGGGTCGCGCCGTGGCGGTCCGCTACCTCGCGAACAAGCTCGTTGTAAATCGCCAGGCGTCCGCGGAGCTTGCCGAAGAAGGCGGACCATCCGGTGTCGTATGCGGTGAACATGAGAACCTGCGCACCGGAAGCAGTGAGCTGGCCGATTGCCGAATCGTAGCGGGCGACCATCGCGTCGATGTCGAGCTTCGGACGCATCATGTCGTTTCCGCCGGCGTAGATGGTCACCAGATCGGGCTTCAACGCCAGAGCGGGTTCCAACTGCTCGTCGATGATCGGTCCGAGTAGGCGACCACGAATCGCCAGGTTGGCGTAGCGGAACTCGGGGTTGTTCACCGCCAGCTGCTCGGCCACTCGGTCTGCCCACCCGCGCAGACCGTTGGGGAATCGTTCGTCGGCGTCGCCGACGCCCTCGGTGAACGAGTCACCGAGGGCAACGTAACGGCTCGGAAGAGAAGTCATACCCGCCAGTATTCCAGTAGGTCAGCTAACGATCACACATCTGTGCTGAAGCGCACGCCACCGTCCGGCAGCGTCACTCCCGGCCACACACGTGCGCCGCGCAACAATTCGCACCGCGCACCGATGTCCGCGCCGTCTCCGATGACGGCGTCGCGGACCAGTGCTCGTGGTCCGATACGGACGCCGAATCCGAGGATCGATCGTTCGACTACCGCACCGGCTTCCACAACGGCGCCGTCGAAGAGAATCGCACCGTCGAGGCGCGCACCTGCGCCGACTTCTGCGCCGCGGCCGACAACCGTGCCGCCGATCAGGACGGCGCCAGGCGCAATTCCCGCCCCGGGGTGAACGAGCGACTCGCCGCGCGGACCTTCGAGAGCCGGCGAAGGCGCGATGCCTCGCACCAGGTCGGCGGAACCGCGAACGAAGTCCTCGGGGGTTCCCATGTCACGCCAGTACGACGAGTCGACGTGGCCGAACACCCGCTTGCCCTCGGCCAGGAGATTCGGGAACACCTCGCGCTCGACCGATACCGGTCGTCCCTCCGGGATCTGTTCGATGATCTCGCGCTTGAAGACGTAGCAGCCGGCGTTGATCTGATCCGTCGGCGGATCCTGGGTCTTCTCCAGGAATGCCGAGACTCGTCCGTCCTCGTCGGTCGGAACACAACCGAATGCACGCGGGTCTCCCACACGAACCAGGTGAAGTGTCACGTCGGCGTCCGTCTTCTCGTGGGTCTCGAGAATGGCGTTCAGGTCGGTGCCACCGAGCACGTCACCGTTGAACACCATGACGTTGTCGCCGCGCAACTTCGGGAGTACGTTGCGGATTCCGCCACCGGTGCCCAGCGGCTCGGTCTCGAAGACGTAGTCGATCTCGAGCCCCATCTTGGAGCCGTCGCCGAAGTAGTCCTCGAATACCTCTGCCTTGAAAGATGTTCCGAGCACCACGTGCTTGATACCGGCAGCCTCGATCCTGGCAAGCAGATGCGTCAGGAACGGAAGGCCGGCTGTCGGAAGCATCGGCTTGGGCGCCGACAGCGTCAACGGACGCAGCCGAGTGCCCTTGCCGCCTACCAGGATTACGGCGTCGGTCGGATTCGGATCGGACATCATTTTCCCCCGTGGTTCGAAACTGATGGGTTGTCGGTCGAGTCGTCGGTGCGAGCGCGCTCGCGAACAGCAGAAGCTACGGCGATCTTGGACCGCACGGCCAGGCCACCGCGCAAGGCAAGTCGCAGCGGAGCCTGCCACCAGTGCGGATGACGATCAGCTTGGAACTGGTATGCGCTGCGATGATGGGCGGGCAGCATCAGTTCCGGATGCCGGCCTGCCGCATGGCCTTTGGCATGGGTCACGACAGCGGAGGGAACAAAGACATTGAGCCACCCGGCTTTTCCGAGGCGATCACCGAAATCGACGTCCTCCATGTACATGAAGTATCGCGAGTCGAACCCGGAGATGGCGTCGAAGGCATCACGTCGGACCAACAGGCACGACCCGGAAAGCCAACCGACGGAGCGCTCGGTGACGGCCTCGTTCTCCTGACGGTAACGGGCAGTCCACGGGTTCTTCGGCCACACGGTGCCGAGCAATGCGTGCCCGACGCCCGAGGTAATGTCGGGCACCGTTCGTGCCGACGGATAGACGCTGCCGTCCGGTTCGAGGACCTTCGGCCCCAGTGCACCGGCCCTTGGCCACCGATTTGCCGCAGCGACCAATTCGTCGAGTGAACCAGGTGCCCATTGGACGTCAGGATTGGAAATCACGACAAATTCGATCGACGAATCGATCTCCGCCACAGCCCGATTTATCGCTCCGCCGTAGCCGATGTTTCCCCCTGTACGAAGCAGACGAACATGCTCGTACTTGGCATCCGCCGCCTCCGGCGCACCATCGGTCGACCCGTTGTCGGCCATGATGACCTGGGGTTTTTCTGTCGTCGCCGCGGCGAGCGTGCTCAAGAAATTCTCGAGATGCTCGCCTGGGGAGTACGTCACCGTTACCACGGCCAGCTTGGGACTCACGCCGGTCAGCCTAGCCGCCCACGGGCACTGCCCCGAACAATGCTCACGCCAGAGCGGCGTGCAGAGCCTCTCGCCACGGACGCAGCGGCGTCATTCCCGCGGTAACCCACGCGCGCTCGGACAAAACCGAATATGCCGGGCGGGGCGCAGGGCGCACGAAGTCCGCGCTGCTGCACGGGCGCACCCGCGCCGGGTCTGCTCCGATCTCCTCGAACACCGCTCGCGCCAACTCGTACCAACTGGCTTGCCCGCCGTTGGTCAGGTGGAACGTCGACGCACCCGTGAAGTCCCGCAGCGCGAGTTCGACGATGCCGCCGGCCAGATCGACGCTGTACGTGGGTGACCCGATCTGGTCGTCCACGACGTTCACGAATTCTCGTTCGGCTTCGAGCCTGCGCATCGTGGCGACAAAATCCGTACCGACACCCGAATACACCCACGCGGTACGGACAACGGCCACGTCGGCGCCCGACTCTCGTACTGCGATCTCGCCGTCCAGCTTGGTTCGGCCGTAGACCGTCGCGGGACCGGTCGGTGCATCGACGTCGTATGGAGTGCTCGCGTCACCCGGAAAGACGTAGTCCGTCGAAACGTGGATCAACCGCGAACCGGCCCGCGCACACGCTCGCGCGAGATTCAGCGGTCCGATCTCGTTGACCGCCCTCGCTGCCTCCTGGTCGGTCTCGGCGGCGTCGACCGCCGTGTACGCAGCGCAGTTGATCAGCACCGAATCGGGCGAGACGAAGTCGTCGACCGCGCGGCTGTCTGTGATGTCGAGCTCGCGGGAACCGACGGCCGTCACAGTGTGACCCGCCGACGTTGCGAGAGCATCGATACGTGTTCCGAGCTGCCCTCGGGCGCCGGTGAGCAGGATATTCGTCACATGGTTGAGTCTGGCACGCCGCGTCGAGGTACTCGCGGCCGAGCATCGGACCAGTAACCTGAAGGGGTGTCCCACCAGCAACCGCAGCGCCGCGCGCGTCCACGACCTGCGCCGATTCGGACCAAGACGAGCCCGGCTCGCATAGCGGTCGCGGTGCTCTCCGTGCTCGTACTGCTGGTCACCGGGTTCGCATGGCGAGGTGTGGACTCGTTGAGAAACAGCCTTGCCACTGCAAGCGGACTCGGCCTCGGTGGGGGCAAGGACGGAGCCATCGACATTCTGATGGTGGGAACCGACAGTCGCACCGACGCACACGGCAACCCGCTTTCACAAAGCGAGCTCGACTCGTTGCGCGCTGGTGAGGAAGTTGCGTCCAACACCGACACCATCATCTTGATCCGCGTCCCCAACGACGGAAGTTCGGCAACCGCGATCTCGATTCCCCGAGACGCGTACGTCAACGTCCCCGGTATCGGTATGTCGAAGATCAACGCCGCGTTCGGTGCCACCAAGGAAACCGAGCGACTGAAGTTGGTCAACAACGGGTCGTCCGACAGCGACGCAGACAAGAAGTCGACGGAAGCCGGCCGGACCGCGCTCATCGGAGCGGTAGGAAATCTGACCGGCATCACCGTCGATCACTACGCCGAAGTCGGTCTACTCGGATTCGTCCTGCTGACCAACGCAGTGGGCGGAGTCGACGTCTGTCTCAACGCGCCAGTCGACGAACCGATGTCCGGAGCCAACTTCGCAGCCGGGAAACAGACACTCGACGGCGCCGACGCGCTGAGCTTCGTGCGACAACGACACGACCTTCCTCGCGGCGACCTGGACCGGATCGTGCGCCAGCAGGTGTTCATGGCGTCCCTCGTCAGTAAGGTACTCAGCGCAAAAACTCTCAGTGACCCCGGCAAACTCAGCCAGCTGACCTCGGCCGTTCAGCGCTCCGTCGTCATCGACGACGACTGGGACATCATCGAATTCGCCAAGCAGTTGCAGAATCTGGCCGGCGGAAAGGTGCAATTCGAGACCATTCCCGTTCTCGACATCAACGGCATGACCGATTACGGCGAGTCCATCGTCAAGGTCGATCCCAAGGCCGTCAAGAAGTACATCGCCGGATTGGTCGGCGCCGACAGCGAGGACTCGGAGGAGACCTCCGAGGCACCGACCACCGTGAATGCGTCCTCGATCACGGTCGACGTCGCTAACGCCAGCGACATCGCGGGGTTGGCCAGCGGGGTTTCCGAGGCATTGAGTGCCCTCGGGTACAAGCAGGGTCAGGTCGGCAACAACACCGGCTCCGACGTCTCCGAATCGACGGTGTTCGCAAAGTCCGCGGACGACGACGCTGCACTCGCGGTGGCCGAGGCACTCGGCGGTCTGACGGTCAAGGCGGATTCGTCATTGTCCTCGGGCAAGGTTCGGGTTGTCATTGCCGAGGACTACAACGGACCGCAATCCGCGGACGCGGTATCCCCGTCCGAAGGCGCGACAAGCACGACTGAATCGGCGAGCACCACCGAGACCAGTCCCACCCCTGCCCCTCCCGGTCCGCCGATCGACGCAGCCTCCAACGGCCCGCGCTGTGTCAACTGAAAAACTGTGTCAACTGACAGCTGTGTGAACTGAAAGCGGTGTGAACTGAACGGCTGCGTAAGCTGATTACGTGCCTTCGCCTGTAGACAACCTGACCGACGCCCTCCTCGGACCGATCCTGGCTGCCGACCCGGCCGGCCCTCGCGTGACCTACTACGACGACGCCACCGGCGAGCGCATCGAATTGTCTGCGAGCACTCTGGCCAACTGGGCGGCAAAGACAGCGAACATGGTTCGGGACGAGTTCGCCCTCGAGCCCGGTGGCAAAGTTGCCGTGCTGCTTCCCGCGCACTGGCAGAGCGTCGCCGTCTTGCTGGGTGTGTGGTGGGCAGGCGGTGAGGTCGTCCTCTCCCCCGACGCCGACGCCGAACTGGCTTTTGTCACTGCCGACCGCCTGGACGATGTTGCGGACGTACCGGAAGTAGCCGCACTCTCACTCGACGCGTTCGGCAAAGGTTTGAGCGATCTTCCGCTCGGCGTCGCCGACTACGCAACCTCCATTCGTGTCCACGGCGACCAGTTCCGTAGCGCCGGAGCCGGTTCGGCGCTGGAAGGCCGGTCCGTAGCGGACACGATCGACGCTGCACGGGCATCGTCGAAGAACGTCGAATTGGCGTCGACGGATCGTGTCCTCTCCAGCCGCACGTGGGACACGGCAGACGAATTGATCGACGGGCTTCTGGCCGTTCTCGCCGCGGGCGCCTCACTCGTGCAGGTAGCCCACCCGGACGCGGAAGCTACCGCGCGCCGAGTGGGCACCGAGAAGGTCACGAAGCAGTTCTGAACGCTAGCTCGCGAGAGCTGTCACCGGTGACACCAGCCCCGCCCGCCTAGCGGGGAGCAGTGACGCGATCACACCGCAGATTCCGCCGATCAACACGATGGCTACCAATTGCGCCCACGGCACTGCGCTGAGGGCGACGTCCTCGATCCCGAACACCGAGGCGGTACCGGCTACACCGAACACCATCCCGAACAGCACTCCGATCACCGATGCGACTCCTGCCACCAGCAGTGCTTCCCAAATCAACATGGCTCGAATTCCCTTCTTGGTCAGTCCGAGTGCGCGAAGCAGTCCGGATTCGCGGCGCCGTTCGAGAACGGACAGTGCCATGGTGTTTCCGACGCCGATCAGAGCAATCAACACCGCTACCGACAGCAACCCGGCAACCACCATGAGCATGGTGTCGAGGATCGAATCGAGCGCCGAGCGCATTTCGGTCATTCCTTGAACATCGCTGCCCGGAGCTTCCTGGCGTGCCAGTTCGGTGATGCGGTCGGTGGCAGCGAGCGCCTCTTCGTCGGTGTCCGTCCCCAACCTGACCCAGTAGGAATCGGTGGTCGACGTGGTGGCGGCTGCACCCAGATCGCCTCGATCCAACAGCGCTGGTTGACCTTTCACACCTTCGATCACGCTGACGTTCACGGCACCGCGATCCCCACGCACCGTCGCCGTCTCGCCCGCCGAGAGTTTGTATTCGGTCAGGTCAGCGGGCGAGAGCACCAACTGACCGGCCGCGGGTACCGAGATCTCGGTACGCAGAACATCTTTCACCCGAGCAGCGTCGACACCGAACCCGGCCAACGAACCGCGCCCGTCGATCGTCAGTTCGGCCTTGTCCAGACCGCTCACCGCGCCGACGCCGTTGACCGCGGCGATGTCTGTGCCCAACCCTGCGGGAAGCGGTGCCGAACCGGAACTGCTCACCATGACGTCGACGGGGAATTGACTGTCCATCGCCGCGGGTGCGGCTTCCTTGACCGTCGCGATTCCCACGACGAGCGTGCTCGTCAAGGCCACCCCGATCAACAGGGCCGTGGCTGTCGCCGAGGTCCGGCGTGGGTTCCGACCGGCGTTGCCTGCTGCCAGGCTTCCCACCGGACCGATCAGTCTCGCCAGCACTCCGCCGGCGGCATTGATCAGCGCGGGCACGATTCGCCCGGACAGTGCTGCGATCCCCAGGAACGAAAAGAGTCCACCGGCAGTCGCCGCCGGCACCTGCTGATTCGTCACTCCCAGAACGGTCATCGCGATTCCCGCGAGCAGTATCACGACGCCCAGAACCCGGCGCACGACCGACACCTGAACGCTCTCGGGCTTGGACTCCATCGGCTGCAGTGCCGCCAGCGGGGAGAGCCTCGTTGCCGCCCGCCCGGGCGCAGATGCAGCGAGCATCGTCATCACGATGCCGACGGCAAGACCGACCAGCACGGTCACCGGGGTGACGCTCAGTGACGAAAGAGGCACCGGCACATCTGCGGCCGTTGCTACGCGACCGATCACCCAGGCAAGTCCGACACCGAGTCCGACGCCGATCACCGAGGCGATCACGCCGACCGCAGCGGCTTCGCTGCGAATGCTCCGGCGAACCTGTTTGGCTGTGGCGCCGACGCATCGCAGCAACGCGAGTTCCTGAGTGCGCGCGGCGAGCAGAACGGCAAACGTATTGGCGATCACCAGCGCGGCAACAACAACGGCAATGGCACCGAAGGCGAGCAACACCGTGCTGAGGATCTTGGTGCCACCCATGTATTCCGCTGCCGCGTTGTCGGTGGCTTCTTCTCCCGTCAACACGGTGGAGTCCGCGGGCAACGCGCTCGCGATCGAATCCACGAGTTGTTGCTGAGAGCGCGAACCGTCACCGGCGACACGGAACTCACGTTTGGCGCTGTCCCCGGCCCACGCGCTCACCTGCTCGGCGGTGGTGAATATCTTGATCCCGCCCAGTCGTTGCGCCGAACCGGAGAGATCGACCAGCCCGACCACCTGCGCGGTGGGCGCAGCGGCACCGACCGTCGAATCCCTTGCCGTGACAGTGATTCGGGCACCCGTCGGTATTCCGGAGTCCGCGCTCACCAACACCTGCCCCAGACCGGCCGGAAGCGAACCCTCCGACAAGTTCTCCCAACGCAATTCGGGATTGTCGGCGATCGAGAGAGCATCCCCGTAGGACGCGCCCTTTGCCTCGGAGTCGACGCGAACATACGTCGACACGTCGTCGGCGACTGCCGAGACGCCCGGCACCGCACTCAGCAGTGCTTCCGTCACGCCTGGACCGGAGGCGACGACATCCGTGGTTTCGTATTGCGTCGCAAGTGATTTACTCACACTCGCATCGACCGTCGAGCCCAATGTCAAAGTCGCGACGATGTATCCGACTGCGATCACCACGGCGAGTATCGAAGCCACATAGCGCCCGGCATGTGCCCGCGCCTGGGCAAAGGCCAGACCCCTCATCGCAGTGCACCCGAAACTGCAGGAACATCAGCCAGGTCGTCGGCACCGAGTGCTCGCATAGCACCGATCACCGAGTCGACGGTGGGACGGTCGATCTCTCCGGCAATACACCCGTCCGCGATCAACACGACTCGGTCCGCATACGACGCCGCCACCGGATCGTGTGTCACCATGACGACCGTCTGACCGGTCTCCCGAACACTGGTGCGCAAGAGGCCCAGAACCTCGGTCCCGGAACGGGAATCCAAATTTCCGGTGGGTTCGTCGGCAAAGATCACGTCGGGCTGCGGCAGTAGTGCGCGGGCGACAGCTACACGCTGCTGCTGACCACCGGACAACTCGTGCGGCAGGTGGTCGAGGCGCTTCGACAGACCCAGTTTCCCGATCACCTCGTCCATCCACTCGGGCGAGGGTTCACTACCCGCCAGCTTCATCGGCAGCAGCATGTTCTCCCGAGCAGTGAGCACCGGTAGCAGGTTGAACGCTTGGAAGACGAATCCGATTCGCTCGCGTCGAAGTTCGGTGAGTTCCGTGTCGCCGAGTTTCGTGACCTCGGTGTCGCCCAGGAAAACCTGTCCACCCGAAACCGTGTCGAGCCCGGCCAGACAGTGCATGAGCGTCGACTTTCCGGAGCCGGACGGGCCCATGATCGCGGTGAACCGCTCACGACCGAAGTCCACGTCGACCCCGCCGAGCGCATGAACCGTGGTCTCACCCGTGCCGTACACCTTGGTGACACCGCGGGCAGTGATCGCCGGCACTGCGGCTGGTTCCGTCGTGGTGTGCGCATGCATTTTTTGCCCTCCGTAAAGCTTCTCGCTATGACGGAATCGACGTTATTGCAGCGCACGTGGTCTCCGCGTCGGAGCGCGGGGCGATCTTGGAGAGCCCGGTGTCATCCCGGGGTAGGACTGAACAGGGCTGCGCGTCAGCCCTCGGTGCCGAGGAGATCTGCGCGCCGGACAAGTCCGATCTGGAAGGCAAAGACGACGGCCTGCACACGATCACGTGAATGGGTCTTCGAAAGAACCCGTCCGACATGGGTTTTCACTGTCGTTTCGGAGACGTGGAATTTTGCGGCGATCTCCGAATTCGACAGCCCGTACGCCATGGCCTCGAGCACCTCGACCTCGCGCGGTGTCAACTCTTCGGGCAACTGCGATTCGGGCGCCGAACCTTCCAGGAGAGGTCCGACGTGCTGAAGCAGTCGCCGAGTGGCCCGAGCTTCGATCACCGCGTCCCCGCGATGCACGGTGCGGATGGCGTCGAGCAACTGTTCCGGTGGCACGTCCTTGAGCAGGAAGCCGCTGGCGCCCGCCCTGATTGCCGACATCACGTACTCGTCGTTGTCGAAGGTGGTGAGCACCACGACCTTCGGCGCATCGGGGTCGGCCAGGAGCCGACGGGTCGCCTCGATGCCGTCCATCTTCGGCATCTGGACATCCATCAGGACGACGTCGACATGTCGGGCCGCCAACTCGGTCAATGCCTGCTGACCGTCCGAAGCCTCGACCACCACGGACAAATCCGGCTGCGAGTCGATGACCATTCGAAAACCTGCGCGGACCAGCTGCTGATCGTCGATCAGTGCCACTGCGATCGGAGCCACGTGTTCGTCCATGCCACTCACCTTAAGACCTTCAGACGTTTCAAGACCTACCCAGACGTTCGTTCATACGGCAGGACGGCCCGGACACTGTATCCGCCGCCTGATTTCGGCCCGGCGGTTACTTTGCCTCCGTGCAGTTTGGCGCGCTCGGCCATTCCGATCAGGCCCTGCCCGCCTGGTGACGATTCGACCAGCGCGGCGCTGCCGCCTCGTCCGTCGTCGGTGATGCCGAGAACGAGTTCGGTTTCAGCCCACGTCATCTCGACGCTCGCCTGTGCTCCTGGCCCCGCATGTTTGAGAACGTTCGTCAGCGATTCCTGGACGATGCGATACGCCGTCAACCCCGCACCCGCAGAGAGTTCGCGTGGTTCACCGGTCACGCTGACGGCGATGTCGAGTCCGCTGCTGCGTAACTCGTGGAAGAGACTGTCGATATCGCCGGCGCCCGGGATGACCGAGAAATCACGGGGCGTGTCCTCACGCAGGACGGACAGAAGCGATCGCATGTCGGTCAACGCTTGGCGACCGGTGGAGGCAATGGTTTCGAGCGCCTGAATTGCAGCCTGAGGATCCTTGGCCGCGCTGTAACGTCCGCCGTCGGCCTGAGCGATGACAACGGTCAACGAATGCGCGACGATGTCGTGCATCTCGCGCGCAATCCTCGAGCGTTCGCTGATCGTCGCGATTTCCGCTTCCTGCGCACGCTCGAGTTCGAGCAACCGTGCGCGCTCGGTCAGACCTTCCAATTGTTTGGTGCGAACTCGACGCAAATCACCGAACGCCCAGACTGCGAGCATGAAGATCATGACGGCCACGGACTGCATGACCTGCGAAGACACCGGGATTCCGTCGTAGCCGAAGTATCGAACAGTTCCGGCAATCGAGCCGAGCAACGCGAGCACCAGGCCGGTGAGCGAACTCCACCGAGCGCCATAGGCGGCCAGCGCGTACAGGGAGATGGGCACGACAACGGCCGATGCGAGCAGTGTGTTGCCGATGAAGATCACGTGTAGAACTGCGAACCCTGCGATCACCATGCCGGAGAGTTCGGGGCGCGAGCGTCGCCATGCCAACGGAACGGTCATACCCAGCGAGACGAACACCGCCAGCGGACTCGCCTCGACCGCAACGACAACGCTGAACAGTGCGGCAACCGTCGCAATGCAGATGTCCACACCGCGAGCATGTTCCGCGCTCCAGCGGACGAAGCGTTCACTAGTCGGAAAACGAGCCATGCCGCCAAGAGTAGCTTTTACTCACGAGCTTTCACTCAGGTGCGGTAACCGCCGTCTTCGAGACCGGCCTCGATTTCGAACCGGTTCCGCGGACCGCGATGACGCAACTCCTCACGCAGGTACAGCAGCCCGAATACGATTCCGTACCTGGCCCATTGGTCCGCGTGAACTGCCTCGTGGCGAAGGACGGATCGAGTCGTGTTTCGCCGGGTGAGGTACACACCACCGAGAGTTGTTCCGCCTCTGGCGAACCCGCCGCGCAGCCCGGAAGCGACAAAGATCCCGGACTCGTTGTCGAAGCGGATGTCCGCGCCGAGAATCCCGGCGTAGAACAGCGCGACGCGAGTGACGAATGCGGACTGCGCGCTGCCCCGACTCGCTCGGATCAGCGGCAGCCCACGCCGTGCACACACGAGAAGATCAGCCCAGCAGTTTCTCGCGAAGCGCCTTGTCCTTGTCGAGCACCATCGCCTCGAGGCTCTCCTGGAAAGCCACCATCCGCTGCTGCAGTGCGGGATCCGAAGCGCCGAGGATCCGAGCAGCCAACAGACCGGCGTTGCGAGCGCCGCCGATCGAGACCGTCGCCACCGGGACGCCGGCCGGCATCTGCACGATCGAGAGGAGTGAATCCATACCGTCGAGGTACTTGAGCGGCACCGGAACACCGATGACCGGCAACGGTGTAGCCGAGGCAACCATGCCCGGAAGATGCGCGGCGCCACCGGCACCGGCGATGATGACCTTGATTCCGCGGCCGGCGGCTTCCTTGGCGTAGTCGAGCATCCGCTGAGGCGTGCGGTGCGCCGAGACGACACCGACCTCGAAGCGGATACCGAACTCGGCCAGAGCTTCGGCTGCAGCTTCCATGGTCGGCCAATCCGAATCGCTGCCCATGATCAGGCCGACCTGCGCGCTCTCACTCACCGTGTACATCCCATCCGTCGGTCCAAACTGCATACGAAAGCCAATGTGCTGCGCGCTCGGCGCGTTCCCGAACTGCGGCAACGTAATTCGGGTCGTCGATGGATCCGGCGCCGCCGACGATGTTGACGTGGCCGATCTTGCGATCCTTGCGCTCGCCCTTGCCGTACAGGTGGATCTTCGCATCGGGCATCCGCGCGAAGAGGTGATGGACACGCTCGTCCATCGTCATCTCGGGCGCTTCCGGTGCACCCAGAACGTTTGCCATCACCGTGACCGGCGCGATCGGCGAGGTGTCGCCGAGCGGGTAGTCGAGAACGGCACGCAGATGCTGTTCGAACTGAGAGGTGCGTGCGCCGTCCATCGTCCAGTGACCGGAGTTGTGCGGGCGCATTGCCAGCTCGTTGACCACGAGAGTGCCGTCAGTCGTCTCGAAGAGTTCGACGGCCATCGAGCCGACGACGCCCAACTCGGAAGCGATGCGCAGCGCCAATTGTTCGGCTTCCTCGGCAACGGCACTCGAAAGGGCGGGGGCAGGTGCGATCACGACGGCGCACTGGCCGTTGCGCTGAACGGTCTCTACGACCGGCCACGTAGCGCCCTGTCCGAACGGCGACCGCGCAACCATGGCAGACAGTTCCCGACGCATCGAGACCATTTCCTCGACGATCAGCGGAACACCCTTGTCCAACTGCTCGGTGACAATGGCTTCTGCTTCGTCCTGATCATCGGTGATCCAGACGCCCCGGCCGTCGTAGCCTCCGCGTGTTGCCTTGATGACAAGCGGCCAACCGTGTTCGGCACCGAAACGCACGACGTCTTCCGCCCACGTCACTTCGGCGTACGCGGGTACAGGTGCGCCCAGTTCGGCAAGTTTGCGACGCATCAGCAATTTGTCCTGAGCGAAGATCAGAGCCTGCGGCGGAGGCTGAACGTTCACGCCTTCGGCAACAAGAACCTCGAGATGTTCGGTCGGCACGTGCTCGTGGTCGAACGTCAACGCGTTGGAACCGACCGCTGCGCGGCGAAGAGCGTCGAGGTCGGTGTGGCTACCGAGCACGACATCGGGGCTGACCTGAGCTGCCGGCTCGTCCGCAGTCCCGGAGAGCACTCGGAGCGTCTGGCCCAGGGCCACCGCCGCCTGGTGAGTCATCCTGGCCAACTGTCCGCCACCGATCATGGTGACGACGGGCATGGATGCTTTTGCCGGTCGAGGGGTGGTCGGGCGGGCGGGGATCTGCGCGGGATCGTTGTTGCCGGTCACGGCTCTCTATGTTGTCATGTGCCGCGTTCGCCCGTTCATTCAGCGTTCCCAATCTGTGATTCTGCTGATGAATCCGCGGCAAATTGGTGGTAACGCGGTTTCGTTTCGTAAACTCATTTGTTGTGCCATTTGTCGACGGGGTCATTGCCCGCATACCCCAACCGTTTCGTGACATCGCTCTGCGTCACAGCGAGCTGATCAAATTCGCGATCGTCGGCGGAACGACCTTCCTGATCGACTCGGGCATCTTCTACACACTCAAGCTGTCGATCCTCGAATCCAAGCCGATCACGGCCAAGATCATCGCCGGCGTCGTCGCGGTGATCGCGTCGTACATTCTCAACCGCGAGTGGTCGTTCAAGAACCGTGGTGGCCGTGAGCCAGCGCACGAAGCTGCGCTGTTCTTCATCATCAGCGCCATCGGCGTCGTCATCAGCTTCATCCCGCTCTACATCTCCAGTTACGTCTTCAACCTGCGCGTACCCGAAGTCAGCTTGGCGACGGAGAACATTGCCGACTTCATCAGTGCGTACGTCATCGGCAACCTGCTGCAGATGGCGTTCCGATTCTGGGCCTTCCGCAAGTTCGTGTTTCCCGACGAGAATCCGGAACCGCTCGAGCTGTCCGACACCACAGGATTGTCCGAAACCACAGCGTTATCCGAAACCACGGCGTTATCCGAAACCACAGCGCCTGACCCGGTCATTCCTGATGCCGAAGAGGAGCTCGGGCACTCCTGAGTTTTGCGTCTGCGCGAGCCTTTCGGTCAGCGCGGTTCGCGGTGCGGAACGACGTCCGCGGTCGGCGCAGTGTTGGCCACCGGCAGGAAGACCGCGAACAAGGCAGGCTTACGCCTCTGCAGTTCCAGTCGGCCCCCGTCGGCCTCGATCAGTGCACGTGCGAGCGCCAACCCGACGCCGGTGGACCCGGCCCCCGAAAATCCTCTGTCGAAGATGTGCGGTGCAAGATCGTTCTCCACGCCGGAGCCTTCGTCGGTGACCTCGACGCACACCATCGAGTCACGACGAGACGAACTGCGACCGGTACCGTCGATCAATCGGACAGACACCGTGCACGTACCTTCACCGTGTTCGAACGAATTGTCGACCAGCACGGAAACAGCTTCACGCAGACGCGAACCTGTGGTCGCGGCCATCACCGCGCGATCGCCGCGTAGGCGGAGCCTGCGTCCCTCTCCGTCGAACTGAGCCTGCCAGTCGCGGGTCACCTGTTCCAGCTCGCCGACTACCGACACCAGACTCGCCGATGACCCACTGGTGCGCGACGAGCGAATCAGGTCGTCGATTCCGTCGGTGAGCCTGTCCACTTGCGCCATGGCTTCCTCGGCCTCGTTCACGACGTCAGGATCTTCGTGAACGGACAACTCGTCCAGGCGCAGCCGCACTGCAGTCAGTCGACTGCGCAGTTGATGCGAGACGTCCGCAACCAGCGCGCGCTCTCGTTGCAGCCGCACCGAAATCTCCACAGTTGCCGCGTCGAGGACGTCGGACACGCGGTCGAGTTCGGGGATGTCGTGCCGACGAGGATCCGGCCGGAAGTCACCTTCGGCGAGGCGCGCCGCCCGGTCGGCCACATCCTGCAGCGGATCGGCAAGCCGACGTGCAGTGACCACAGCGACCACGGTGCCTGCCGTGATGGACAGAAGCACGAGCACACCGACGGCCATCACCGCTTGCTTCTGCTGGGTGCGCAAGTTCTCCGACGGCACCTCGAGACGCAACGAGCCGGACGTTCCCATCGCGAGCGATTCGACGAGTGCGTTCTTGACCGTCGCCTCACCGACGTCGACGCGTGCAGCGCCGTCGACGACGGTCGGATACACGACGACGAGGCGCCCGTCGTTCGGGGTGAGAACCTTGAGCGAATCGGTGTTCAACGCACCTTCGACGAGCCCGTTCGTCCCCTCTTGCGCGATGACCTCAGCGGCCATCCGGTCGAGGCGCACCCGGAGATCACTTCGCGTCACGTCCTCCACCCAGAGCCACGCCGTGTAGATCAGCGGAACCCCCAGCAGCAACGCCGTCATGATCACGACAGCGAGAATCGACTGCAATATGCGACGCCGCATGCCGGCAGTTCCTGATTCTCGAGAAGTTAGTCGGTGTTGATTCGGAAACCGACACCGCGGACGGTGGCAATTCTGCGTTCCACAGCGGGGCCCTCGTCACCGATCTTGCGGCGCAGCCACGACATGTGCATGTCGAGCGTCTTCGATCCACGAAGCTCGACGTCGCCCCACACCTCACGAAGGATCGTATCGCGCGATACTACTTCCCCGGCATGTTCGAGGAGGACCCGCAGAAGTTCGTATTCCTTGTTGGCCAAGGCGATTTCGGAGCCGTTGACGAGTACGCGTCGTGCCGCGGGCTCGAGCCTGATGCCACCGACCTCGACGATCGTGTCCTCGCGGCCACCGTGGCGACGCAGGAGTGCTCGCACACGTGCCATCAACTCGGCGAGACGAAACGGCTTGCTGACGTAGTCGTCGGCGCCGGCGTCCAACCCGACCACGAAGTCGACTTCGTCGGTCCTGGCGGTCAACATCAGCACGGCGAGCGAGGTGCGATGCGCACGAATCTGTCGACAGACCTCGAGGCCGTCCATGCCCGGAAGGCCGAGATCGAGAATCAACAGATCGAAATCACCTTCGAGCGCCTGCTGCAACGCAGCGGGTCCGGTCGGTTCGACCGTCACCGAATACCCTTCACGCCCCAGTGCGCGGGAGAGGGGTGCAGCAATGGCCTCGTCGTCTTCGGCTAGCAATACGGCAGTCACACGAACAGACTACGGACAACACGCCTTTGCACGTTGATTACCAGCCATTTCGATCGTTCGGGTCGTCGTTTTCACCCGCCGGCCGTTGCGGTGGCTGCGATGGTGGCTGCTGCATGGAATCGAAAACCTGGTGATACAGCAGGGCGTGAACGTGCTCGACGTCAGGAATGTCGTCGAACTCGAGCGGATCGTCACTGGCAGAGGCGATGACCAGAGTTCCGGTCTTGAGCATTCGATCGATCAAGCCGTGGCGGAACTGAACATTGCTGATCCGCCCCATGGGGATGTCGATACCGGTATGCGTGAGCACTCCGTGGCGGATGAGCACTCGCCGATCGGTGACGATGAAGTGCGTGAACTTCCAGACCGTGAACGGTGCAACCGATCGCCAGGCCACGACACCGAGCCAGATGATTCCGATGGCAATGGACGACACGGTGCGAGCCGTGCCGTCCAATCTCGTCTGTGCGAGGCCCAACAAGAACCCGGCGACGGCCGTCGCAAGCACGAACGTCAGCGCCGGAAGCACCAACATCTTCCAATGAGGATGGCGATGCAGTATCAGTTCCTCGTCCTGAGCGAGGGCGTCTTCGGGATATCCCATGACGGGAAGTCTGCCATCCCGCACCGACTTTCAGGCACACCGACTTTCAGGCACACCGATCTTCAGGGCACGTTCAGGGCTGCGCGATCTTTCGCAGCACCAACGGGGTCACGACGATGATGATGCCGTACAGCACCATCCACACGCCGACCACGATGCGGAAGACGTCGAGCGAAAGTTCGGGCTGCAGAAGGACGATTGCACCCGCGACGATGCTGATGACTCCGAGCACGATCGACAGACCGCGATCGACGGTGTGCCCGGACGCCGCGTCGACCAGATCGAGAACGCCACGGAATACCCACCAGGCACCGATCACCAATGCGATCAGAACCACCGTCTGCAAAGGGCTACGGAGAACCAGGAATCCGAGGAGCACTGCCAACGCGCCGGAGATCGCGACAAGCGTCCGAGTTCCACCCGAAGCCGTCACGTCCGCGAACGAACGGATGATCTGGACGATTCCGAATCCGAACAACTGAATCGCAATGACCACCGCGACCACGAAAAGGGTGGCATCCGGCCATGCGAGTACCGCGATACCCAGGCCTAATGTGAGGACACCGAGCAGCACCGTCACACCGGTGAGTACGCGGCGAGCGCTCTCGGCCGTCTCGGCTTCGGTCGGAACAACGATCGGTGTGGTCATGACGCCCCTAGGCAGCTCAGTAAATCCCGCAGTTAAATGCAATGAAGGACGGACGGTTGGTTCGAAAACCGGCCAGGGCCAAAAATTAGCACTTTGGTGCCAGAAAATCCGGCAAGGCTCACGATTCGGCTACCGGGGCGGCCCGAAGGTGCGTGATATCACCCGCAGCGACCGCAAAGGTCTCCCCATCTGTTCCCTCGATTTCGATGACGACGCGGCCGGAAGTGTCGATGTCGGTCGCGATACCGAACACCTCCTTGTCGCCCGGCAAGACCGCGCGGACTCGTTTGCCCAGCGTCCCGCAACGCTGCCGGTATTCGGCAGCCAACACAGATGTATCCCATTTCGATGATTCCCAAGCACGGAATTGCGTCGCCAACTCACGGGCGATTGCTCGAACGAGGGTGTCGCGGTCGACAGTCGATGCTTCTTCGATGAGGAGTGATGTAGCGGTCGGGACGGGCAGCTCCTCGACACCCAGGCTCACGTTCAACCCGATGCCCACCACCACCGCGGGATCGGGCGCTGTCCTTGCCACCTCGGCCAGAATTCCGGCGACCTTCTTGTCACCGATGAGAACGTCGTTCGGCCACTTGAGTTCTGCGGGCACTTCGGCCACGTTCCGCAGCGCGTCGACGACCGCGATTCCCGACAGTAGCGGGAGCCAACCCATGTCCGTGAGATTCATTCCAGGCATCGACAGCAGAACCGACATCGAGATCTGCGCTTGCGGCGGACTCACCCAAGTGCGCGAATGACGGCCGCGGGCACTCGCCTGATACTCGGCGATCAGAACGTGACGGTCGGCATCCGGATCTGCCGCTCGCGCAAGGAGATCCGCGTTCGTCGAACCGGTCTCCTCGACAACGTCGAGGCGGTTCCAGAAAACGCGCGCGTCGTCGTTGTCACTGCGCACGAGTGCGCGTCGTAGGGCATTGCCGTCGAGGGGCGGTCGGTTCAAGTCGGTCCACATAGCCCCAGCCTATGACGACAGCGAGAATGTACTGGTCAGTAGCTTGAGCCTACAAGACAGCGACAATCGGACCTGCCTTCGAAGCCCCCCACGCACTCTCGTTAAGCTCACGTCCATGACCACTGTCCAAGAGCCGAACGCGCCGGAGGCGGCGGCCGCACCCGATATCCACACGACCGCGGGAAAGCTCGCGGACCTGCGGAATCGCCAAGCCCAGGCGCAGGCACCGAGCGGCGAAGCCGCCATCGACAAGGTGCACGCCAAAGGCAAGCTGACCGCCCGCGAGCGCATCACCGCCCTCCTCGACGAGGGCTCCTTCGTCGAACTCGACGCACTGGCACGGCACCGAAGTGTGAACTTCGGTCTCGCTGACAACCGCCCGGTCGGCGACGGCGTCGTCACCGGTTACGGCACCATCGACGGCCGCGACGTCTGTGTCTTCTCACAGGACGCCACCGTTTTCGGCGGATCGCTCGGCGAAATCTACGGTGAGAAGATCGTCAAGGTCATGGACCTCGCGATCCGCACCGGTCGCCCCCTCGTCGGCATCAACGAAGGTGCAGGCGCGCGCATTCAGGAAGGCGTCGTCTCGCTCGGCCTCTACGGCGAGATCTTCCACCGCAACGTCCAGGCCTCGGGTGTCATCCCCCAGATCTCACTGATCATGGGACCCGCCGCCGGCGGCCACGTCTACTCCCCCGCACTGACCGACTTCGTCGTGATGGTCGACGAGACTTCCCAGATGTTCGTCACCGGCCCCGACGTCATCAAGACAGTCACCGGCGAAGACGTCACGATGGAAGACCTCGGTGGTGCTCGCACCCACATGGTCAAGTCCGGAGTCGCCCACTACGTCGCTTCCGGCGAGCAGGATGCCCTCGACTACGTCAAGGACCTGCTCAGCTACCTGCCGTCCAACAACCAGGCAGCAGCTCCCCGCGGCGAGATCACCGACCCGATCGTCGGTTCGATCGAAGACAGCCTGACCGCTGAGGACATCGAACTCGACACCCTCATCCCGGATTCGGCCAACCAGCCGTACGACATGCACGAGGTCATCCGTCGCATCCTCGACGACGACGAGTTCCTCGAGGTCCAGGCCGAGCGCGCGATGAACATCATCGTCGGTTTCGGTCGCGTCGACGGCCGCTCGGTCGGCATCGTCGCCAACCAGCCCACCCAGTTCGCGGGCTGCCTCGACATCGACGCCTCGGAGAAGGCCGCTCGCTTCGTGCGTACCTGCGACGCGTTCAACGTCCCGATCATCACCCTCGTCGACGTTCCCGGTTTCCTCCCCGGAACCGAGCAGGAATACAACGGCATCATCCGTCGCGGCGCGAAGCTCCTCTACGCGTACGGCGAGGCAACGGTCGGCAAGATCACGGTCATCACCCGCAAGGCTTACGGCGGAGCGTACGACGTCATGGGCTCCAAGCACATGGGCGCCGACGTGAACCTGGCATGGCCGACCGCTCAGATCGCCGTCATGGGTGCATCCGGAGCTGTCGGATTCGTCTACCGCAAGCAGCTTCTCGAAGCCGCGAAGAACGGCGAAGACGTCGATGCATTGCGCCTCAAGCTGCAGAACGAGTACGAGGACACCCTCGTCAACCCGTACGTCGCCGCTGAGCGCGGATACGTCGACGCTGTCATTCCTCCGTCGCACACCCGCGGACAAATCGTTTCCGCATTGCGACTGCTCGAGCGCAAGGCCGTTTCCCTTCCGCCCAAGAAGCATGGGAACATTCCCCTATGACCGCAACCACCGAGGACATTCTCAGCGAAGATGTCGCACTGGCGGAGACTGCACCGACCAACGGTGCGGTCGTCGAGGGAAGCGCGACGGACGCTTCGCTCACGGAGCTGACCGAGACGTCGACCTCCGACGCGTCGGTCATCAAGATCGTCAAGGGTTCGCCCACCGACGTCGAGATCGCGGCACTGGTCAGCGTGCTTGCCGCGGCTGCCGGCAGCGGTCAGGCTCCCGAGTCGAATGTTCCCGCGGAGACCTGGGGCGATCCGACTCAGTTCCACCGCACGCGTGCGCCGTTCTCGCCGTACGCGTACCTGAACCCCGCGATCCGTCGCAGCTGACGATCACTTGCTGACGTGACTCAACTGGTTCTAGCTTCAGCGTCCCCGGCTCGCCTCGCAGTTCTGCGGGCGGCCGGGGTTTCGCCGCTTGTGCGTGTCTCCGGCGTCGACGAGGACAAGATTGCCGACAACCTCGGCCCCGACGCCGCTCCCGAAAAAGTCGTGACGGTGCTGGCGGAAGCCAAGGCCGCCGAGATCGTTCCCGGCCTCGCCGCCGACAATCTCACCGACGTAGTCGTTGTCGGGTGCGATTCGATGCTCCTGATCGACGGGCAACTTCAAGGCAAGCCGGGCAGCGTAGACATCGCCCGAAAGCGATGGGCCGCAATGGCCGGACGCAGCGCCACTCTCTTGACCGGGCACTGTGTCCTACGCGTCGCCGACGGCCGCATCGTTCGCATGGCCTCGGATCACAGCGCAACAGTGGTTCATTTCGCGCAACCGTCCACCGAAGATCTCGAGGCATACCTGGCAACGGGCGAACCGCTCCAAGTCGCCGGAGCATTCACGCTCGACAGTCTCGGCGGCTGGTTCGTGGAGAGGATCGAGGGTGATCCCTCGAGTGTCATCGGTATCGGATTACCTTTGGTACGAACACTTCTCGAGCGTGTCGGGGTTTCCGTCTCGGATCTCTGGCGCACGCAGAGCATCTTCTGACACGATTTCTCCAAGCACGTTTTCTCCACGCACGTTTTCTCCAAGCACCACTGACCAGCCTCGCATCGGGTTCATGCCGATGCGAAGCTGGTCGTTTTTGTTGTCGCCGAAGAGGCTTGACCCCTCGGGTTTTGACTGTGGTGTTCGCCGGCCGCGGGTGCTGGCCGGGGTCGATCGAGGGCGGTGGGATGAACCACGGTTTGTTGTCGGCGCCGATGCGGATTTCCCATTTCCCGACGAACCCGGATTTGCGGTGCATCAACCGGTGATGTGAACGGCACAGCAGGACAAGGTTGTTCATCACCGTCGGGCCACCGTTAGCCCAGTGCCGAATATGGTGTGCATCCGTCCAGGCCGGTACACACGTGCAGCCGGGGAACGCGCAGCCCTTGTCTCGGGCGATCAACGCCACTCGCTGCTCCGCGGACACTAATCGCTTTCCGGGTTTCGCATCGAGCGGCGCCCCGTGGTCGTCGAGCAGAACAGTCGACAGGAAACAGTCACACCCGAGAAGTCTGGTCTGCGAGACGGACAGTGGTCCGAGCCAGGGCATGTGCCCGACATCAAGATCCGACACAGCCACAGCACCATCGGGCGAGGGTGCGGCGGCGCAGTCCTGATGCTCCGCCAGATCGCGGGCGTTGATGTGCACGTTCACGTGCGGACGTTGACCACCATCGAAACCGGTCTTGGCGCAGTCCAGGTAGCGGCGGATCAGTTCGGTGAACCCGTCCGCCGTGCGTTTCGCTGCGGACCGGGCGTCCGGGGTTCCATCGGGTGCCGGGGTGGGCATCGTCAGATTCGACAATGCCGACAACAACATTTCCCCGGTGAGGGCATCGAAATCGCCGCGCACCACCACCCGACCATTCAACGTCGACGCGATCCGCAACTCATTCCGATCCACATCCTCGGCGGGCGGAATCTCATCGGACTCGAACACTCGCTCCAAAGTCGCGATAACACTCCGCACCTTCGTGGTCGTGGCCTCCACACCGGAAGCAGCAGCCAACAGTAGGTCGATACAGCGAGGCAACGCGGCGTCCGGCATGCCCTTCGGTGGTGATTCGCAGAACGCCACGATCAACACGGCATGCTCGAACGAGCAGTCCCCGCCATCGAACCGGGCAGCCACCGCCGGAAACGGCCGCAGCGCCGCACCCAGGGCGGCGATCTTCTTCCCGTCCCGAACCTGCAGCATCGTGTTCGCCGCCAACCAGCAACCCACCCCGCGGCTGGCGATCACCTGATCATCCGGCCGCAACGACAACTCGTCCACCACCGCCACCCGAACAGCCTCGAGACGAAGAATCTCCGCACTCGCCTCGATAGCAGCAGCACGCAACTCAGAAGCCGTCAACCGCCACAGTCGTCCGCGCAACCCCACTGCAGAACCGGACACCACATCCGACAACAGCATGCTCATTGAATCCCCCGATCCCCTCCTCAGGAGAATACTCGAACACCCGTTCGAGTCAAGGGTATTTTTTTCAGACTGGGGAATTGACCCGCGGCAGGGCAGTCGAGGCCAATCCGATGCCGAGCGCAATTGCTGCGATGATCGCGAGCACGCGGCGTTGGGCTTCGAGAAACGCTTCGCCAGCCGCCGCGCGAGTAGATGCGTACGCGGCATCAACTGCCACTTGAACGGATTGGCCCCCGGCGCCGGCAGTTCCTTCGCGGCGACATTCCGGCGCCACCTCCATCGGTGTTCCGGATGCCAATTGACTTGTCGCGCAATCGACAAATGCCTTTTCGGCGATGTCGACCAGGCCGGGATTCACGCCGGCAGCTTCAAGATTCGCAACGTACTCGGGCCGCTCCCCCTGCACTGCTTGCGGAGCTTGCCCCGCGACGAGCGAGAAGAACACCACTCCGATCAAGGCCAGTCCGATCGAGCTGCCAACCTGCTGAACGGTCGGTAGCAGCCCCGACACCGAACCCGCGTGCGCGGGTTCGACCGTCGCGAGGATCGCGGTCTGCAGTGGCGCCACGAACAGTCCGAGCCCTGCGCCCCCGAGGAGGAGAGGACCGGCGAGCGCGAGCCAGCGTGGATCAGTTCCTTCGTGTTCGAGGATGACCGACAACGCGATCAGCGAGCCGGCAAAGACGACCATCCCCAAGATCAGAACGCGGTTTCCAAGCATCCGGTACACCGCGGATGAGAGAACCGCAGCCACGCCCATGCCGACGGCCCACGGGAGCGTCATCACGCCCGCTCGCAATGCGGAGAACCCGAACCCGAACTGAAGCGTGAGACTGATGGTGAAGATCAACGAAGTCAGGGTTCCGAAGAATACGAACGCAAGAACCGCGCCGATCGCGAAGGCTCGGTCGCGGAAAAGCTCCAGACGAAGGACCGGATCGCCGCCTCGTTTCGCCAGACGCGATTCGTAGAGCACAAACGCCAATGCCACCGGCACCGACATCGCGAGCATGACAACAAGACCTGTGGGCCATCCACGCGCCCTTCCCTCGGCCAGGGGAAGGATCAGCAGGAACAGCGCCAGCGATGACAGTGCGGCGCCGATGAGGTCCAGTGAGCGCACATGCTCAGCGCGAGCATCGACGAGATGGAAATACCCGAGAATCAAGGCGGCGATGCCGATCGGAATGTTGACGAAGAAGATCAGGCGCCAGCCCCAGTCGAAGAGATTCCACTCGATCAGCAGCCCGCCGATCAGAGGCCCACTGACCGTTGCGAGCCCGATGGTCGCACCGTAGATCCCGAACACTCGCGGATGCCTGGCCTTCGGAAACAGACCCGAGATGATGGCAAACGTCTGGGCGGACATCGAACCGGCCGCCAACCCTTGCAAACCCCGGAAGACGATCAACATCGTCGCGCTCTGAGCGAGCCCGCACAGCAACGAGGCCGCGACGAATACGAACAGGGCGGTCAGAAAAACAACCCTACGACCGAACAGGTCCCCCAACCTGGCCGCGGTGATCAACGAACACGCAAAAGCCAGGATGTACACGCTGACCATGAGCAACTGCGCCGATACGCCTGCTTGAAGATCGACGGCGATACTCGGAAGCGCGACGTTGACGATCGTCGCGTCGAGCAACTGCATGAACGCCGCCGCCAGACTCGTCGCCAACCCGAGCCAGGGCGTCAGAGAACCAGCTCGCCGTCCGCCCTTGTGGTCGGCGCCGACAGCGTCACCTAAAGGGTCCGGAAGCACCGAATGATCCTAATCGAACAGGACGCTTCTAGAACCTGTTCTTGTTTAGATTGTAGTATTTCGGACAATTCAGTCCCCCAGATGGGATAGTTCGTCGTCTGCCCATTTTCAGAGCAGGCTTCTCGACGACACACGCAGGAGTTCTACTCGATGGATCTGAACTTGATCACCCATTGGCACCCGCTTCCTGGACGGGTAATCGAATGGGGCGTCACGCATGCTTCCGCTCAACGAGCCGCCGAAGCCGAGATCGACCGAGAACTACCCCCGACCACGATGCAGGATCGCCACCTGCGACGCGCCCGCGTCACCGCAGAGAAGGGCGATCCGCAGTCTCCGTGGATCGGTATCGCCTTCGATTTCGCAGGAACACTCGACCGCGACGCCATGACGCGAGCCCTGCAGCGCTACGTCCGTCGCCACGACACGCTCCACAGTTGGTTCTCCTTCGACGAAGCAACCACCGACGCTGCGGACACCGCGTTCGAGGTCCGTCGACACGTGGTGCCGGTCGAGAGCATCGAACTCGAGTACCGCGTCGGCGACGACGTCTCCGAATCCGAGGCGATCCGCGCACTCGTCGCAACCAAGTTCGCAACGGAAACCAGTGCCCTTCAGTGGCCGGCCTTCGTGTTCGGCGCCGTCGAGCACCACCATGCCGACCTCGAAGCCGATCCGAGCTTCACCCTGTTCCACGCAGTCGACCACGCCCATTCGGACATGAACTCGATGGTGCTGATGTACGCGGAATTGCGTCAGCTCTACGCCGCGGAAACGACCGGGTCACATCCCGAACTAGGCCCCGCGGGAAGTTACGCACAGTTCGGTCGCGTCGAACGCGAGCGAACAACCGAACTGACTATGCAGTCCCCCGAAGTGCACCAGTGGCTCGGTTACCTCATGCGCAGCGGCGGCTCGTTCCCCGGATTTCCGCTCCCGCTCGGGGCGGAAGACGCGCCCAAACCGGCTATCGGTTCACGCTTCGACCTGGCCGACGACAATGAGTGCGAAAGGTTCGGTGCGGTCTGTAAAGCCAACGGCGCCAACTTCATCGGTGGAATATTCACCGCCCTCGCGATTGCGGAATTCGAACTGGCCGGACGCGACAAGTACATCGCCCTCTCGCCGGTCAGCACACGAACCGAGGCCGACTCGTTTGCACAGGGCTGGTACATCAACCTGATCCCGGTCGGCATCGACGTCGACGACAAGCGACGCTTCACCGAGTTGGCAAAGCTCGGGCAGCAGGGGTACCACGACGGCAAGGCACTCCTCGATGTCTCTGTGCAGCAAGTCATCGACCTGGTTCTGTCGAGCTTGGCCGAGTCGGATTCCGCACCCGGCGGATTGTCGAAGACGCTCACCCCGCCGCCGATCGTCTCGTACATCGACGGCCGCCGCATGCCGGATCCCTACAGTTACGCCGAGACGAAGGCAACGGGAATCGTCGGCGGCAAAGAGACGCAGATCGCGTCGATGTGGATCAACCGGATGCACACCGGTACCTGGATCGCCGTGTCCCACCCTGACACCCCCATTGCCCACGAATCGGCCACCCGCTTCGCCGAGCACGTCTCCAAGATCATCAAAACTGTTGCAGCTCAGGGCGACTACTCGTTCTCGGCACCAGAGGGAGCGTCCTGATGCATGTCACCTCGATCGATCGATACGGACTCGAGCCCGGAATCGTCACCGAATGGTCGCTCCAGCCCGCGGACGGCGCCGTCACCGAGTCGGAAGTACCACCGTCGTACAACCAGCATTTCCATCTCGAGACTGCGCGAACACACGGCATGGGCCGGAGTGTGTGGATGGCAGCCGCATTCGACCTTCCCGGAGAACTGAATCGGCCCGCACTCGATCTCGCGCTGCGCCTGTTCATCAGTCGCCATGACACTCTGCACACAGGATTCGAGGTGGGCGAGTTCACCACCACCCGAATGGGACTCGATCCCGACGGCACACACATCGAGACTTCGGAACCTGTGAAGTTCGATTCGACCGAAGACCTCCGAGCGCACCTCAAGAAACGATTCACGACGGTATGCGATCCACTGACCTTCCCCGCCTACACGTTTGCCACGGTCGAACGCGAAGAGCACTACACGGTCCTGAGCGCCTTCGATCACACCCTCGTCGACGGCTACTCGCTGGTCATCGCCCTCGGGGAACTGCGACAGATCTACGAGGGACTGATCGCCATACCCGAACTGACCGACCACGAGGCCGTCGACGCAGTGATGAGCCGACTGGGTGACCCGGGAAGTTTCGTGCAGTACTGCGAACTGGAGGCCGACGCCCTGCTTCCCGTCGACAACGACCCTCGAATCCGAGAGTGGGCAAGATTCTACGAGATTTGTGGTGGCACATCGCCGAGTTTCCCCTTGGATCTCGGCGTCGAGGCAGGAAAGCCCGCGCCTCAGGGCGCCGATGTGCGCGTGCTGCTCGACGAGGAACTGACCGCGAAGTTCGACGAGATCTGCCTATCCGCCGGCGGCAGCGTGTTCACCGGAATCCTCACTGCGATGGGACTTTCCGTCCACTCGTTCACCGGACAGGCGACGCTTCCACTGCAATTCCCGCTGCACATCCGCAAAGATCCACGCTGGGCCGACGCCATCGGCTGGCTCACCACGAGCGCGCCGATCACGGTCCAGATCACTCCCGATGCGGATTTCGGTGCATCCCTTGCACATACGCACGCGTCGTTCCGAGTTGCGTTGACGCTCGAGGGCGTCACCATGGCCCAGGTTCGAGATGCTTTGGGCGACAAGATTCGACGCACGCGCACCGACGTCTTCATGGTGTCGTACATCGATTACCGCAAACTACCCGGCACCGACGATCATGATCTCCTCAACGCTCATCACATCAGCAATGTGACCGTCGCCGACGATGCCCAGTTCTGGATTTCGCGAACGAACCGTGGTCTCTCGCTGCGTTCGCGCTTCCCGGACACCGACACGGCAAACGAAACCATGGTGAATTTCCTCACCGATCTCGACCGGATTCTGAGGGAAGTCTGCGCCCGGGGCGTGACGCCGATCGGAAGTGTCACCGAACAATTGAGAGATTCGAGCGTCGGGGCAGGAACACCGAGGATTTAGTGCCGGCTACGGGTACGAGCAGGCAGAACCGGCTTCCGGGCGTCTCCCCTTGCGCGCAGCGCATAGAATCGATCAAGTCCGTGTTCGAACCGAACGATTCGTCTTCAGGAGTACGCCCGTGCCCGTTGCCCCCGATCCCTCAACCGCGTTTGCCGAGTTCGCGCATCCCGACCGGTTGGTCTCGACGGAATGGCTCTCGGCGAATCTCGGTACGCCGGGCCTCAAGGTCGTCGAATCCGATGAAGACGTGTTGTTGTACGACGTCGGCCACATTCCCGGCGCAGTGAAGATCGACTGGCATCTCGACCTCAACGATCCGGTCACCCGCGATTACATCGACGGTGCGAAGTTCGCAGAGTTGATGAACCGCAAGGGCATCAGCCGCGACGACACCGTCGTCATCTACGGCGACAAGAGCAACTGGTGGGCCGCCTACGCACTGTGGGTCTTCACTCTGTTCGGCCACGAGGACGTCCGTCTTCTCGACGGTGGCCGCGATGCGTGGATCGCCGAGAACCGTGACACCGCTTTCGACGTTCCCGACATCACATCAACGGATTACCCGGTCGTCAAGCGCAACGACGCTCCCATCCGCGCCTTCAAGGACGACGTACTCGCGCACTTGGGCGACGGGCCGCTCATCGACGTGCGATCTCCGCAGGAGTACACCGGCGAGCGCACCCACATGCCCGACTACCCCGAAGAGGGTGCGTTGCGCGGTGGACACATTCCCAGCGCTCTCAGCATCCCGTGGGCGAAGGCAGCGGCACCGGACAGCCGCTTCCGCACCCGCACCGAACTCGGCGAGATCTACGGCGGTCTGTCGGCCGACGACAACATCGTCGCGTACTGCCGCATCGGTGAGCGTTCCAGCCACACCTGGTTCGTGTTGACCCATCTTCTCGGCTACCCGAACGTTCGTAACTACGACGGTTCCTGGACAGAGTGGGGCAATGCAGTGCGCGTCCCGATCGTCCAGGGCGAAGAGCCCGGCGCAGTTCCTTCCTCCGTATCGGCGTCATGAGCACTCTTCCTTCGGCTCTGGCCGAGATCGTCGACGACTTCGCAGCCGTCGGCGCCTCGGACAAGCTCACTCTTCTTCTCGAGTTCAGCCGAGAGCTACCGCCGTTGCCGGCGGAGCTCGAGCAGAGCGCGATGGAGCCGGTCCCCGAATGTCAGTCGCCGCTGTTCCTCTCGGTCGACGATTCGGATCGCGACAACGTCCGCCTGTACTTCAGCGCGCCCCCCGAGGCTCCCACGACGCGTGGTTTCGCATCGATCCTCGCGCAGGGGCTCGACGGTCACAGCGCGGACGAGATCCTCGGTGTACCCGACGACTTCTATTCGGCGCTCGGTCTCGCAGAAGCTGTGAGCCCGCTCCGTCTGCGCGGAATGTCGGCCATGCTCGCGCGCATCAAGCGGCACTTGCGGGGCTGAAAACATGGAGTTCACCGAACTGGCCGACTATGCGATTCCGGCCGGCGCACTCGTCGAATGGTTGCCGTGCGCAACCGGGCCTTGGGTTCCGGATCCGCGGCCCGTCTCCTACATTCACGAGGCACATCTCAACCGTTCCGCTGCAGGCGCGGGCGACAAGTCTTGGCTGGGAACAGCTTTCGAGATTTCCGGCCCGCTCGATGTCGATGCGTTCCGAGTCGCCCTCGGCCGCTGGATCGACCGTCATGAAGTTCTGCGCTCGCATACCGTCCTCGAGCCCTCGAGTGGCGAGATCACCCGGCACACCGTCCCGATCGGCGGAATCGACATCGGGGTCGTCAGCCACGGCTACGACGCGTCCAGCCAGGACAACTTCGACCACCTTCACCGCCTGTTCGACGATTACGCGTCCCCGCACAGTTGGCCGTCGTACGTCTTCGCGACGTTGACGCCCCGCGGTGGCGACGGTCCGTTCACCGTGTTCTTCGCGGCGGACCACTCGATCATCGACGGTTTCTCGATCGTGCTGGTCGCTCACGAGATTGCAGCGCTGTACCGCGAGGCCTCGACCGGCAGCGCTGCAAATCTGTTCCCGGTGGGCAGCTACGTCGATTTCGGTGCCGTCGAACGCGAGCAGATGGCCGACATGGAAGCCGAGAAGGCTGCGGTGGAGATCTGGCGTAAGGCTCTCGGAACGGACGGGTTACCCCAGTTCCCGCTACCGATCGGTGAACGCGGAACCGATTCTCAGAACGGCCTGTCGACCTGGCTACTCGACGCCGAGCAGTCCAAGGCCTTCAGTTCGACGTGTGCAGCCGCCGGCGTGGGGTATTTCGCCGGACTACTCGGCGGACTTGCGGCCGTAGGTCGCGAAGTCGCGGGATCCGATCAATTCGAGGTCGTGACGCCGGTTCACACCCGCAGCGCTCAGGAGTGGGCGGGTGCGCTCGGCTGGTTCGTCGGACTGTGCCCGGTCGAGTTCGCCGTTGGATCGGACTGTTCGTTCGGCGACCTCGCGACACGCGCCGCCGAATCGATCGCTTCGGTCAAGCCTGCCGCCGCGGTCCCGTTCGATCGGATCGGTGAGCACCTCGAAACCCCGATTCGACCGCGATTCGTGGTGTCCTACATGGACGTTCGCTTTGTACCCGAGGCCGCACAGTGGCCCGAATGGAACGCCAGAGCACTTCGAAGCAAGGCATACACGCACGACGTCTACATCTGGATCAACCGCACACCCCAAGGCCTCAATCTCGCAGTCAGGTATCCAGGCAACGAGACGGCGAACGCCGCGGTTCACGCCTACGTGGCCGCACTGCGCCGGACCGTCGAAGAAATCGTCGCCGAACCGGACACCGGCACCTCCGGCAGCTACTCATCGGTAGTTTTCGAAACCGTTTCCTAAGCCGGAGTGGGCTTTAGCGATCCGGTTACAGCCAGCGCCGAAGCGATGCATACACTCCGAAGTGATGCCAATCCCCCGATGGTGAAATCCCAGAGGAATACACCGCGGAGACAGACTATGCGAACCACAGGAGGCTCAGTGCCCAGTCATGCCAGCGCGCACATTACGAAGGTGCTTGTCGCGAACCGCGGTGAAATCGCGGTACGGGTCATCCGGGCGGCCAAGGATGCCGGCTACGGCAGCGTTGCCGTTTACGCCGAGCCCGACGCAGAAGCGCAGTTCGTGAAGCTCGCAGACGAGGCATTTGCCCTCGGCGGACAGACGTCCGCCGAGTCCTACCTCGTGTTCGACAAGATCCTCGATGCCGCCAAGAAGTCCGGCGCCGACGCCATCCACCCCGGCTACGGCTTCCTCTCCGAGAACGCCGACTTCGCCCAGGCCGTCATCGACGCGAACCTCATCTGGATCGGTCCGTCACCGCAGTCCATCCGCGACCTCGGCGACAAGGTCACCGCTCGCCACATCGCAGAACGCGCGAAGGCTCCGATGGCTGCCGGCACCAAGGACCCCGTCAAGGGCGCAGACGAGGTCGTCGCATTCGCCAAGGAATACGGCGTACCGGTTGCGATCAAGGCTGCCTTCGGCGGCGGTGGACGCGGCATGAAGGTCGCCCAGACCATCGAGGAAATCCCCGAGCTGTTCGAGTCGGCCACCCGTGAGGCCATCGCAGCCTTCGGTCGCGGCGAGTGCTTCGTCGAGCAGTACCTGGACAAGGCCCGCCACGTCGAGGCTCAGGTCATCGCCGACCAGCACGGCAACGTCGTCGTCGCCGGTACCCGCGACTGCTCACTGCAGCGTCGCTTCCAGAAGCTCGTCGAAGAGGCTCCGGCTCCATTCCTGACGGACGACCAGCGCGCACGCATCCACGCGTCCGCCAAGGCCATCTGCAAGGAAGCCGGCTACTACGGCGCCGGAACGGTCGAGTACCTGGTTCAGGGCGACACCATCTCCTTCCTCGAGGTCAACACCCGCCTGCAGGTCGAGCACCCCGTCACGGAAGAGACCGCGGGCATCGACCTGGTGCGTCAGCAGTTCCTCATCGCCAACGGCGAAGAACTCTCCATCAAGGAAGATCCCACCCCGCGTGGACACTCCTTCGAGTTCCGCATCAACGGTGAAGACGCCGGCCGCGGCTTCATGCCCGCCCCCGGCCCGGTCTCCGTCTACCGTGAGCCCACGGGCCCCGGCGTCCGCGTCGATTCCGGTGTCGTCGCCGGCGACGTCATCGGCGGACAGTTCGACTCCATGCTCGCCAAGCTCATCGTCACCGGCGCCACCCGCGAAGAAGCCCTCCAGCGGGCATCGCGCGCTCTGGCCGAGTTCGAGATCGACGGCCTCGCGACCGTCCTCCCGTTCCACCGCCACATCGTCGAGAACCCGGCATTCGTCGGTGACGGCGAGAAGTTCGACATCTACACCAAGTGGATCGAAACCGACTGGGAAAACACCATCGAGCCGTACGCCGGTTCCGGTGCACCGGTCGACGACGAGGACGAGGCTCTGCCGCGTCAGAACGTCGTCGTCGAGGTCGGTGGACGTCGCGTCGAGGTTTCCCTCCCGGGCCAGTTCTCGCTCGGCAACGGCGGCGGCGCAGCATCCGGTGCCATCCGCAAGAAGCCGAAGGCACGCAAGCGCGGCGGCGCCGGCGGCGGCGCAGCATCCGGTGACGCCGTCACCGCTCCGATGCAGGGCACCGTCGTCAAGGTCGCAGTGACCGAAGGCCAGGAAGTCGCAGAAGGCGACCTGATCGCGGTTCTCGAAGCCATGAAGATGGAAAACCCCGTCAACGCGCACAAGGCCGGTGTCGTCACCGGACTGTCCGTCGAGCCGGGTGCAGCAATCACGCAGGGAACGGTTCTCGCAGAACTGAAGTAAGGCCTCCGGCCCCGTGCGCCTTTCCGGTAGTCCCCACTACCGGAAAGGCGCACAGTCGTTTGAGTAGGCTGTAACGATGGCTGACGTCCCCGACATTCGCATCGGCACTGCAGAACGCGAGCAGGCACTCGATCTCCTGAGCGAGCACTTCGCCGCAGGCCGCCTCACCGTCACGGAGTTCGACGAGAGAAGCGGAATCGTCAGTGCCGCAACAACTCGCAGTGAACTCGTTCCGGTGTTCGCCGATCTACCGGGCAACTATCAAGCTCCAGGCACCGCTCCCCTGTCGATGGTGACACCTCCCGCCGCACCGGCGGAGCGACGATTCAACCCCGACTGGTCCGGTCGCGTCATGGCCGTCATCCCGATTCTCGCGGTGATCCTGTTCTTCGTCACCGGCACCTGGTTGTGGTTCCTCGCGATTCCCCTCGCCGGTGCACTGCTGTTCGGTACCGACAGGGAACGCAAAGCCAAGCGTCGCCGCGAGCGGGGCTCCGACTGATGGAGCCGATCGAGATCAACGCCGGCGGATGGTATCTGCGAGCACTGCGCGCAGACGAGCGTGTGGACGACCGCCCTGCCCTTGCCGACGGCGGTATCACCGACCCCGATTACGTGAGTCAGCGGAGCGCTCAGTGGCACGAAAACAGCGTCTACTCCTGGGCCGTGTGCCAGCCCAACACCGGTGAGCTTCTCGCCGAGGTCGTTCTGACGCCTCTCGACTCCACCGCCCTGCTGACCGGCTGGGCCCGCGACGGGCACACCGAGGCGCTCACGACAGCCGCCGACGCCGTCACCAGATTCGCCGAAGGTGCACTCGGACTCGTCGTCGTCGAGGGGCAGACGAATTGAAGAACAACCGATACTGGCCGTTGGCGATCGCCGTGGTCATTGCCCTGATCATGCTCTTCTCCCCGGGCTCCACCGTCCCGTCGAGCCCGGAGAACACCGACAAGATCACTCACACGTTGATGTTCGCGGTGCTTGCGATCACCTCGTTGCACGCCCGGATCCCGGCGTGGCTCACCGCGGTGTGGCTCGTGATTTTTGCTGCGACGTCCGAGGTTCTTCAAGCAGCGCTGCCCATTTCGCGTTCCGGTTCGATCTGGGACGGCACCGCCGACCTGCTCGGCATCGCCATCGGGATCGGTATCGTCAGCCTCGTTATGCGGCGTCGAAGGGCCCGCGACGACGAGCCGAGCAGGTCCTGATCAGCTGAGCAGGTTGCTCCGCAATTGTTCCTGGGTCGACGCGTCGATCTTCAGGCCGTCGGTGAAGTAGGCCTCGATCGATCCGTGGACCTGCGCAAGCTCTGCCATCGACGCCTCCAGGTACTCGCGCCTGACACCAAGGACACCTTCGAGCAGGGTCGGATCGATACCCTTGGCCTCGAATCGCTCGAGGAGCGGCGCGAACATCGGCAACAGAACCTTGTTGGTTTCGAGGTAGTCCGCGAAGACCGCGTCCTCGGAGGCACCCAGGAACAGCAGTAGCGCGGCTGCGGCCCAGCCCGTGCGGTCTTTGCCCGTGGTGCAGTGAATGAGTGCCGGCGAGCTGGGCGGCTGCGCCAAGTCGACGAACAGTTGCCGGTACGACGCGACCGCACTCGGCAAGGTCACGAAATCGCGGTAACTTCCCTGAAAGTACTCGAGCGCCTGGCCGCCGCCCAACGCTTCGGCAGCAAACGCCGGGTCGGCGATCATCTGCTGCATCTGAGCCGGAATGGCGCGATACTGCTTGTCCGCCAATACGTCCAGGCCGAGTTCTCGGATTCCGTCCGGCGTCAGATCCGGCGCCGTCTCGCGTTCGGACTCGGTGCGCAGATCGTAGATCGTGACGATGCCCAGATCGGCGAGGGTCTGTGCGCCCTCCGCACTGAGCGATGCCAGATCGGTGGAACGAAACACACTCCCGGTGCGGACGGTGCCACCGAAGCTCGATTCGGGGCCTCCGATGTCTCGGAGGTTCGCCAGGGACGGTACGACGGAAGACAGCTTCGGAGTATCGGTCATACCTAAGAATGTATCTGTCACCGGAAAAGGGCGGCCGGAGAAATAAGATCGAGACACATCATCTCCCGTAATTGCTGCGCTACAGATCCGTAACATGCTCAAGTAATCCTGTGGACATGCCTACAACGAATTCCAGTGGTCTCGGAGCCTTCGATGCGCTCGGTGACCACCAGGCAGTCGCGGCGCTGCTCGAGTGTTGCCATTCCGCCGTGTGGGCACAGGAAATCGCCTCGTCTCGCCCGTTCACCGATCTGGAAGCTCTGTTCGACAAAGCAGATGCGGTGCTGGCCGAGCTTCCCGAGTCCGAGATCGACGACGCTCTGTCCGGCCACCCACGAATCGGTGAGCGAAGCGAAAGCGCGGCCTCGACCCGTGAACAGTCGGGAGTCTCGTCCGCGACAGAAGACGTCCTCGCGGAACTTCGACAGAAGAACGCCGAGTACGAAGAGACATTCGGCCATGTTTACCTGGTCTGCGCGTCGGGGAAATCTGGAACGGAGCTCCTCGACATCCTTCGAGGCCGTCTCCGAAACGACCCGGCGACCGAGCGTTCCGTGCTTCGAACCGAATTGGCCGCCATCAATCGAATCAGGCTTGCCCGTCTGATCGATTCACTCGCCGGAGGCGCAGCATGAGCAAGACCCTGAGCACGCACGTTCTCGACGCGACGACGGGCATTCCCGCGGCGGGGATTCGCGTCAAACTTCGTGATCGAGACGGCGTCACGATCACCAGTGCCGAGACCGACTCCGACGGCCGCATCCCCGAACTTGCTCCCGGTGGTCTGGTCACCGGTCACTACACCCTGACTTTCGACACGGGAACGTATTTCGAGACCAACGGACAAGAGAACTTCTACCCGGAAGTGACAGTGACCTTCCGGGTGGACGACACGGCGCGGGGCTATCACGTCCCACTGTTGCTGTCGCCCTTTGCTTATTCCACCTATCGCGGGAGCTGAACACGTGACTACCGAAAACATCACAACCGGCAACATCACGACCGGTGTTACAAGCACCGACCGGTTGAGCGGATCCATCGAACTTACCGGTCACCAGTACGGCAAAGCTGAGAACAGGGTAGTCCGAATCTACCGCGACACTCCTCGTCACGAGATCCACGACATCAACGTCTCCACCTGCCTGCGTGGAGATTTCGCCGACGCGTACCTCACCGGCGATCAGTCGAAGGTTCTGCCGACCGACACGCAGAAACAAACGGCCTATTCCTACGCCAAGGAAAAGGGTCTGATCTCGATCGAGACGTACGGACTCGAACTCGCCCGTCATTTCGTCGACGACATCGAACCGGTCAGTGGCGCGCGGATCGAGATCGAGGAATACGCTTGGGAGCGTGCGATTGTCGACGGCAGCGAGCACGACTACACCTGGATTCGGAAGGGTCAGGAAGTTCGGACGGCGTCGATCACAATCTCCGATACTGGGACAGCCGATGCCGGGACGTGGGTGATCGGCGGTTTGAAGGACCTGGTGATCCTCAAATCGACCGGTAGTGAGTTCTCGGGTTTCCTCGAAGATCCGTACACGATCCTCGAGCCGACAGACGACCGCGTCATGGCGACGACGTTGGTCGCCCAGTGGCGATTCGTCACCACCGACGTCGACTGGGAATCGGTCTACGTGGGTATCAAGGCACAAATCGTCAAACAGTTCGCGCAGGTGCATTCACTTGCCTTGCAGCAGACGCTCTTCCACATCGGCAAAGCAATTCTCGAAGAGTTTCCGATCATTGCCGAGGTTCGACTGTCGGCACCCAACAAGCATCATTTCGAATATGCACTCGGCCGCTTCGGAGTCGAGAACGACAACGAGGTGTTCCACGCCGCCGATCGTCCGTACGGGTTGATCCAAGCTGCGGTCAGCCGATCCGACGCACCAGACGCGGGGCCGTCGTGGACACCCTATTCAGGCTGGTTGTCGTGACCGACCCGGCCCTCGGGACCACTCTCGTCGTCGCCAATGCCCATGTGGTCACGATGGACAGCGAGCGTTCCGAGCATCCCGACGGCTACGTCGTGATCTCGGGCAACAAGATTGTCGACGTGGGGGCCGGAAAGGCTCCCGTGTACCCCAATGCGCACGTGATCGACGGCAACGGTTGCCTGATCACGCCCGGTCTGGTGAACACACATCATCATCTCTACCAATGGATCACCCGTGGCCTGGCAGCAGACTCGACGCTCTTCGAGTGGCTGACCACGCTGTACCCCGTCTGGGCGGGTATCGACGCCGACGCCGTCCACGTGGCGGCCACCGGCGGACTCACCTGGTTGGCAAAAACCGGATGTACGACCACCACCGACCACCACTACGTCGTTCCCCGCGACGCCGGCGACGTTTTCGAAGCCGAGATCACCGCCGCTGCGCAGGTTGGCCTTCGATTCCACCCGTGTCGTGGGTCGATGGACCTCGGTCAGAGTTCCGGCGGCCTGCCACCGGATCACGTCGTGGAAAAACTCGACGACATCCTGACCGGCACGCAGTCGGTGATCGACCGCTGGCACGATCCGAATGCGGGGTCGATGCTGCAGATCGCGGTAGCCCCCTGCTCACCCTTCTCGGTGACGGAGTCACTGCTCCGAGAGTCCGCGACGCTGGCCCGCGAAAACGGCGTGCGAATGCACACGCATCTCGCCGAGACCCTGGACGAGGAAAGCTTCTGCCGAGAGCTTTTCGGTTGCACGCCGGTCGAATACATGGAACGCGTCGGCTGGGTGGGCCCGGACGTCTGGTACGCACACGCAGTCCATCTCGACGACGCCGGTATCGAGACGATGGCGCGAACCGGAACTGCCGCGGTACACTGTCCGACCTCCAATGCGCGACTGGGGGCCGGTATCGCCCGTGCCGCCGATCTGGTGAAGGGCGGGGTCACCGTGGGGCTCGGTGTGGACGGCGCGGCGAGCAACGAAGCATGCAGTCTGATCGAGGAGTCTCGTCATGCGCTTCTGTTTGCTCGCGCCAAGGGCGGACCGCAGACGATGACGGTGCGAAAAGCCTTGGAATTGGGAACGATCGGCGGCGCACGAGTTCTGGGCCGCGAGGGCGAAATCGGATCGATCGAGGTCGGAAAACTTGCCGACCTGGCGGTGTGGAAACTCGACACCGTCGCGCATGCCGGCATCACCGATCCGGTGGCGGCGCTCGTACTCGGCTCGACGCCCCCGCTGAAGTTACTACTCGTCAACGGGCGAATCGTAGTTGCCGACGGACGAGTCACCACCGTCGACGAGGACGTCGTGGCCTCGGATGTCGCACGCGCACACCGCGACCTACTCGGAAAGGCTTGAGGCAGCGATGGATCTGCACAGCGTCGACGAAGTTCTGGTGCCGCGGACCCGCGCCGAGCTCCCCTGTGCCTCACCCGGTATCGGGTTCATCGGCGGCGGCACCTGGCTGTACTCGGAACCGCAGCCGCACCTGACCACTCTTGTCGACCTTGCGGGCTTCGACTGGAAAGCTGTCGCGGTCGGCGATCTCGGTCTCGAAATCGCGGCCACCTGCACCATCGAGGAACTGTGCCGCGCCGATCTTCCCACCTCATGGTCCGCCGCAGCGCTGTTCCAACACTGCGCCGACGCACTGCTCGCATCGTGGAAGGTGTTGCGATACGCGACCGTCGGCGGCAACATCGCGCTCTCCTTCCCGGCCGGAGCGATGACGACTCTGTGCACCGCTCTCGATGCCGAACTGACGATCTGGCGTCCGGACGGTACCGAATACTCAGTCCCCGTAGTCGATTTCGTCATCGACGATTCTCGCAACGTGCTCGGCCCCGGCGAGATCATCCGCAGTATCCGGATTCCCGTGCATGCACTGACCGCACGTACCGCGATGCGAAAGCTGGCACAGACGTCACTCGGGCGATCGGCCGTAGCCGTTGCCGGACGCTGCGGTGCCGACGGTTTCACACTGGCGATCACCGCCGCGACCCGCCGTCCGTACGCTCTGAAATTCGACGAACTCCCCGACGCCGCTGCACTTGCGGATGCGTTGCACAGCAGGATTCCGGAAGACGCCTACTTCACCGATGTCCATGGAACTGCGCCGTGGCGGAAGGCGATGACTGACCTTCTCTCCGAAGAAATCCGAGGTGAACTGGAATGAAGTACTCGGTGGACGGAGTTCCCCGCGACGACCAGCCCCGCCCAGGACAGTGCCTGCGAACCTTCCTCCGCGAGCACGGAGCGAACTCCGTCAAGAAGGGGTGCGATGCCGGAGACTGCGGCGCCTGCTCGGTTCTGGTCGACGGACACCCCACCCATTCGTGCATATTTCCCGCCCACCGCCTCGGCGGCCGCGACGTCGTCACCGCCGCCGGCCTCGGAACACCGGAGAAACTTCACCCCATTCAACAGGCATTCGTGGATGCCGGTGGATTCCAATGTGGTTTCTGTACAGCGGGAATGGTAGTCACCGCATCAGCGCTGTCGGTCGAACAAAAATCCGATCTCGCGTGCTCGATGAAAGGTAACCTGTGCCGTTGCACCGGTTATCGGTCCATTCGTGACGCCCTCGCGGGTACATCCAATACCGAGACCGCCAAAATAGGCGGGGCACAAGGGCGTTCCATCGCAGCCCCGGCGTCCGCACGCATCGTCACGGGGACCGAGCAGTACACCATGGACTTCTCCCCGGGTGAGAAGCCGATCGGCCTGCTTCACGTCGCAGTACTCGGCAGTCCGCACGCACACGCACACATAACCCGGATAGACACGGCAGCAGCGGAAGCGGCGCCGGGCGTCGCCGCGGTCCTCACCTTTCAGGACAGTCCGGACGTGCTGTTCTCGACCGCCCGGCACGAGGACCGCAACGACGATCCGGACGATACGCGGGTGTTCGACAGGACCGTCCGTTTCCGCGGCCAGCGCGTCGCCGCGGTCATCGCCGAAACCCCGACGCAGGCGGAACGTGCACTCTCGCTGATCGAAGTCGACTACGAGGTACTCGACGCGGTATTCGAACCAGATCTGGCGCGTTCCCCCGGCGCTCCGCTCCTGCACGGCGACAAAGACGAGAGCTCGCGGATCGCAGAAGTCCCTCGCAACGTGGTTGCCGCGCTTCACGATGGTGTCGGCGATCTGGACCGTGCGCTCGCGGATGCCACCGCAGTCGTCGAAGGTACGTGGAAAACTGCGCGAGTCCAGCACGTGGCCTTGGAAACTCACGGCGCAGCGGGGTGGCTCGACGAGGACGGCCGTCTCGTCATCAGAAGCAGCACACAGGTGCCGTTTCTGGTTCGGGACGAATTGGCGCACATCTTCGATCTCGATCGCAGCCGAATCCGGGTGTTCGCCAAGCGGGTAGGTGGAGGCTTCGGCGGGAAGCAGGAACTACTCACCGAAGATCTCGTCGCACTCGCCGTCCTGCGAACGGGTAAGCCCGTTGCTTACGAGTTCAGCCGCAGCGATCAGTTCACCATCGCACCGTCACGGCACCCGATGCGAGTTTCGGTTCGCGCCGGCGCCGATGCCGACGGAACTCTCACTGCACTGGCCATCGACGTCCTTTCCGACGCCGGGGCGTACGGGAACCATTCGATCGGAGTCATGTTCCACGGTTGCGCCGAATCCATGGCGGTCTATCGCGCTGCAACCAAACGCGTCGACGCCGAAGCGGTCTACACGAACAACGTTCCGTCCGGCGCCTTCCGTGGTTACGGGCTCGGCCAGATCATCTTCGCCGTCGAGTCGGCCATGGATCAGCTCGCTGATCGTCTCGGCATGGACCCCTTCGAGTTTCGGCGGCGAAACGTCGTCGTACCCGGAGACGATTTTGTCGACTGGCACGTCGAGGACGGTGATCTCGAATTCGGCAGCTACGGACTGGACCAGTGCATCGACCTCGTCGACAGTGCACTGTCGAGCGGACGCGGCGAGGCTGCACCGGCAGGGTCGCGTTGGCAGATCGGTCGGGGCATGGCAATTGCCATGATCGCGACGATCCCGCCGCGTGGTCACTTCTCCGACACCACCGTCGCACTCGAGGCCGACGGTCGGTACGTCGTGAACATCGGCACCGCTGAGTTCGGCAACGGAACCACCACGATTCACCAACAGATCGCGGCCACCGAATTGCGGACGACAGTCGATCGCATCACGATTGTTCAATCCGACACCGATGCCGGCGGATACGACACCGGAGCATTCGGGTCGACGGGAACGGTGGTCGCCGGCAAGGCGCTCCTGATCGCCTGCGAGCGCCTTCGCGAGCGAATACTGACCCGTGCGGTGCGATTGAGTGGCCGCGGCGCGCAGATCGACGATCTTTCGCCGGACGGGGTCGAAACGTCCCACGGTTGCCTCGATTTCGCGACGTTACTCGAAGGTGGCCCGCTCGCCGCTGACGGTCGCCACGACGGAACACCGCGCTCGGTCTCGTTCAACGTTCACGGTTTTCGCGTTGCCGTCGACACGGATACCGGACGGGTGAAGATCCTGCAGTCGGTTCAGGCCGCCGATGCCGGCACCGTCATGAACCCGGCACAACTGCGAGGGCAGGTGGAAGGCGGTGTGGGACAGGCCCTCGGCGCTGCACTGTCGGAGGAAATCGTCATCGAAGAAGGCCGAGTGATCAATCCTCAGCTACGCAATTACCACGTTCCACAGATCGGAGATTTGCCGATCACCGAAGTACTGTTTGCCGACACGTACGACAAACTCGGGCCTTTCGGCGCAAAATCGATGAGTGAGGCCCCCTTCAATCCGGTAGCACCGGCGTTGGCAAACGCGATAGCCAACGCGTGTGGAGTGCGTATGTACTCCACACCGATGACCCCGGATCGAGTGTGGAGCGAACTCCAGGCCAGAGCCTAGACTTCGCGCTCGAGTACTCGCTCGACTGCGTCGACCGCGTCGTCCAACTCACCGGTGGTCACCGTCAGCGCGGGACGGAATCTGATTCCTCTCTTCCCGGTTGGCAGTATCATCACATGCTCGTCTTCTCGCAGTCGCTGGACGACGCGATCACGAAGGTCACTGTCCGCCAACGTAATCGCGCACATCAGACCACGACCGCGCGGCTCGGTCGCCGCCGCGTAGCGCCCGCAGACTTCGGTCAACCGGGCAAGGAGATGCGCACCCGTGAATCGCGCGCGGTCGATCAGCCGGTCCTGCTCGATGACTTCGAGTATCCGCCGGGCGCGCACCATGTCGGTGAGGTTGCCACCCCACGTCGAATTGATCCGGGAACTGACGTGAAACACATTGTCGCGCACTTCATCCACTCGACCGCCGGCCATGATGCCGCAGACCTGCGTTTTCTTACCGAAGGCAACCACATCCGGATGCAATCCCAATTGCTGATAGGCCCAAGCGGTTCCGGTGATTCCGCATCCCGTTTGCACCTCGTCGAGAATGAAGAGGGCGTCATTCTCACGACACAGCTCTTGCATCGCCTGCAGGAATTCCGGCCTGAGGTGATGGTCACCGCCTTCGCCTTGGATCGGCTCGGCGATGAAACAGGCTATATCGTCGGGGTTGTCGGAAAACGCTCGGCGCGCTTGGTCGAGAGCTTTCCTCTCCGCAGCTTCGACATCGCGACCGTCTGCGAGATACGGCGAGTCGATCCGTGGCCAGTCGAACTTGGGGAATCTCGCGACCTTGCCCGGTTCGGTATTGGTGAGCGACATCGTGTATCCGCTCCGACCGTGGAAGGCCTCGGTCAAATGCAGGACCTTCGTCCCCAGATCGCTTGACAATCCACGGCTTTCGTTCAACCGACTCTTCCAGTCGAAGGCAACCTTGAGCGCATTTTCCACCGCAAGTGCCCCGCCGTCCACGAAGAACAAGTGTGGGAGCGCCGAATCCCCCAGGACCCGAGCGAAAGCCGCAACGAAGCGCGCCATAGGCTCGGTGTAGATGTCGGAATTACTCGGCTTGTTGGAGGCGACAACGGCCAATTCCTGCTGGAATTCCTCGTCGTCGGCGATCGCCGGGTGATTCATCCCCAGGGCGGAAGAGCCGAAGAAACCGAACATGTCCAGAAACTCGGTGCCGTCTCGCAGGTCGCGCAGATACGAACCTTGCGACCTTTGCACATCGAGAATCAGATCGAATCCGTCCACGAGAATGCTGGCCTTCAGCACCTCGTAGACCGGAAAGAGCGCACTGTCACCGAAGTCTCGCATCGCAGTACTCATACTGCGAAGATTATGTCAATTTTACGAAAGTGTCGATAGGAAGCCGTAAAAGTTACGGAACACCCGTCATTCGTCGTAAAAAGTTTGTAGGATGATGGTGCTTCGCGTGTTGACGTTGGCTGCCGTACGGATCTCCTGCAGCAATCGTTCCAACGCGCGAGGTGACGCCACCCGGACCAGGAGGACGTAGCTTTCGCTCCCGGCCACGGAGTGACACGAGACGACGGCCGGTAGATGACGCAAGCGAGCAGGCGCATCGTCGGGCTGCGAAGGATCGAGAGGAGTGATGGCGACAAATGCGGACAGATTATGACCGAGTGCCTCCGGATCGATCTTCGCCGAGTAGCCACGGATCACCTTGCGAGACTCCAATCGACGCACTCTCGACTGGACTGCAGAGATCGAGAGTCCTGCCTTCTCAGCAAGACTCGCGAGAGTGGCACGGCCGTCCAAGACCAATTCACGCATCAAAAGTCGATCGGTTTCGTCGACCGGAACCCCGGCAGCGTCACTGGTTTCTGTTTCTCGCACCTGCGCAGGCTAACGCAATCGGACATTCGTATGGTTGAAACCTGGGAGCTACGTGCACGGTTCGCAGCGGCCCTCGCCAAGATGTATGGCGACGAGGTCCCCGCTTACAACACCTTGGTAGATGTAACGATGCAGGTGAACCGTGATTTTGCCGCCGAACATCCGGATTCGGCGGAGCGCCTGGGCAGCCTGGCGAGAGTCAGCGCCGAGCGTCACGGCGCCATCAGACTGGGGACTCTCGACGAACTACGTGACGTAGCCACCGTCTTCGGCGGATTCGGTATGTTTCCGGTCGGCTACTACGACCTCCGGCTCACCGACTCCCCCATTCCCGTTGTCTCGACGGCGTTTCGCCCCACCGAACCTGCCGAACTCGCCCGGAACCCGTTCCGTGTTTTCACTTCGGTACTGACCGGCTCCGATTCCAGGTTCTTCGACACCGACCTCGAGCGTCGGATCACCGGGTTCCTGCGTCGCCGCACCCTGTTCTCTCCAGAACTTCTGCAGTGGGCACGGCAAGCGAACCGCGGGTGCGGCCTACCGGAGCCCGAGGCGACACAATTCGTCGAAGCGGCGACCTCGGCGTTTCGGCTCGGCACCGATCCCATCGACGCCGGTTGGTATCGCGAACTTGCCGCGATCTCACCTGTCGCCGCAGACATCGCCGGCCAGGGCTCGACACATGTCAACCACATCACCCCGCGAGTGCTCGACATCGACGAGTTGTACCGCCGAATGACCGAGCGCGGCATCACCATGATCGACCGCATCCAAGGCCCGCCGAGATGGAATGGACCGCCACTGCTTCTGCGGCAGACGTCGTTTCGCGCACTCGCCGAAGACAGACGTTTTCGCCGGCCGGACGGATCGGTCACCACAGAACCTGTCCGCGTCAGATTCGGCGAGGTCGAGGCACGCGGAATCGCGTTGACCCGCAGCGGGCGTGCAATCTACGACCGACTGATCGCAACGCCCGCGGACGCCGACTGGGACAGCGAATTTCCGCACAGCGAGGACGGACTCGACGACGCGGGGTTGGCGTACTTCACCTACCGAAACGAAGGAACTGTTGTCGTCCGCGACCCGATCGTCTACGAGGACTTCCTACCGGCATCCGCGGCCGGGATCTTCGCGTCCAATCTCGATTCCGTGACCGGATTCGTTTCCGATGCGCCCGGCGCCGAATACGGGCAGGATCGATTGGAGGGCGCCATCGACCGCACCATCGAAGATCCGTTCGAGCTGTACCGCGCACAACAAGAGGCATCACGTGCCCTGCTTTCTCCCGCCAACAACCACTCCCGCCTACAAACACTTCCGCCTTCAAACACTTCCGCCTTCAAACACAGAGGACTCCCCGTGAACCTGCCTGATCCTTCGAGCCTCGCCGATCGCGCCGAGAGAGCCCTCGCTGCCTGTGGCGTCGAGTGGCCCGCCGGTGATCTGAGCGCACACACGCCGATCACCGGCACACAGCTGCGTACGGTCCGGCAGCACTCCGGCCGAGAGGTCGACGACGCCGTCGAGGCGGCTCATCGAGCGTTCCTCACCTGGCGCACCGTCCCCGCTCCGGCGCGCGGCGCGGTGGTGCGGCGGCTGGGCAGCCTACTTACCGAGCACAAGGAGGATCTCGCGGAGATCGTGACGCTGGAGGCAGGCAAGGTCACCTCGGAAGCTCTAGGCGAGGTACAGGAGATGATCGACATCTGCGAGTTCGCGGTCGGTCTCTCCAGGCAGCTCTACGGGCGCACCATGCCGTCCGAACGTCCCGGCCACCGGTTGTCGGAAACGTGGCACCCGCTCGGCGTTGTCGGGGTCATCTCTGCGTTCAACTTTCCGGTAGCGGTGTGGTCGTGGAATACCGCCATTGCTCTGGTCTGCGGCGACTCCGTCGTCTGGAAGCCTTCGGAAACCACTCCGTTGACCGCTCTGGCATGTCATGCGCTCCTGCGGCGTGCGCTCGCGGATTGTGAAGCACCGATCGACGTGCACCAGTTGGTCGTCGGCGGACGTGACGTCGGTGAGGCGCTGGTGGACAACCCACTCGTGGCCTTGGTCAGCGCCACGGGTTCCGTGCGGATGGGCCGCGCCGTGGCTCCGCGGGTCGCCGCGCGCTTCGGACGAAGTCTTCTGGAGTTGGGTGGGAACAACGCCGCAGTCGTCACGCCGTCGGCGGATCTCGAGCTTGCCGTGCGCGGAATTGTCTTCTCCGCCGCGGGAACTGCCGGGCAGCGCTGCACCTCACTGCGCCGACTCATCGTTCACGAGTCGATCGCCGACAACGTCGTCGATCGCATTGCGTCCGCGTACGCGCAACTCCAGGTCGGTAGTCCCTTCGATTCCGGTGTTCTGGTCGGACCGCTGATCAACGAAGCCGCGTACGAGGCAATGCAGAAGTCCCTCTCGGCCGCGCGCGGCGACGGCGGAACCGTGGTGTGTGGCGGTGATCGCGTCGGCGAATCCGGGTTCTACGTGACACCTGCTCTCGTTCGCATGCCCGCACAGACCGAGGTGGTACGGGCGGAAACATTTGCACCCATCCTCTATGTCTTGACCTACACCGACTTCGACGACGCTATTGCGCTGCACAACGGTGTACCTCAAGGACTTTCATCCTCGATCTTCACACTCGATCAGCGAGAAGCAGAGCGCTTCCTCGCCGCCGACGGCTCCGATTGCGGCATCGCGAACGTGAACATCGGAACGTCCGGTGCGGAGATCGGCGGCGCATTCGGCGGCGAGAAGGAGACGGGCGGCGGACGCGAATCGGGTTCGGATTCATGGAAGGCCTACATGCGCCGAGCCACCAATACCGTCAACTACTCGGACCAGTTGCCGCTGGCTCAAGGCGTCGAGTTCGGCTGAACGCGTTCTGGGCAAAATCGGCGATCGCTTCGATCAACTCCGGGAGCGTCGACAACTGCGGGGCGTGGTCGGTGTCCAGGCTGACCACCTGGGCACCGGGAACAAGTTTTTGCATGGCACGTTGAGCTTCGATCGGCACGGTTCGATCGAGCGTGCATTCGACATACAAACGCGGGACGGTTCCGAATCGTTCTTCCGTCCAGACGGGTGCCATCAGGCGGGCCGACTCCAGTTGTGGAACGAGCATGCGGGCGGCGAAGATCGCATCAGCCACCGGCGCTTCGTGGAAGAACACAGCGGCACCGGCTTCGGGCGGAACCACCGTCGCATTCCCGTCGTCCACGGGGACCAACCAACGTGAGATCCCGACCGGACTTGCCAGACCGACTTCGATGCAGAGCATCCCGAAGTCCATCTGCGATGGAAGCATCATCCCCGCGACGTAAACAAGACCCGCTACCCGCGAAGGCAGTAACTCAGCCACCTGCGAGGCCACGATGCCTCCGCCGGAGTGACCGACGAGGGTGCACTGCCCGTCCAGGGACTCGACGACTGCCACAACATGTTCGGCAACTGCGTCGAGATCGATCACGTCGTCGGGGTTCCAACTTCCCGAGCCTGGAAGCTCCACCACAACGGGATTGAAGCCGGCCGATGTCAGTGGGCCACACACACGATCCCAGACCCAACCGCCGGCCCACGCTCCGTGGATGAGGACGATGTTCCGTGCACTCACTGCTTGATCTCGAGCTCTGCAGCCGAAAGTACCCGAGCCGCCTCACGACCTGCGGCGGCGTTGGACTTTCCCTGCCTCGACCCGGCCAATTTGGCCTTGATGTGATCGCGAACGGTAATGGATTCGTACTCCAAGCCGGAGTCGTCCTGAAAACTCGGCAGAGTCGCAATCACCGCGTCGACGTTTCCGTCGTGGAAGAAGGCCGCCGATCGCCGACGCTTGATGGTGCCGTTCACCACCGGAGGCGCAACTCGGTGCAGCGTGGACATCCACCTGTCGTTGGTCAGTCGCGCGGTGAGATCCCCGAGATTGACCAGTAGCGCGCCGTCGACCGGCCAGACATCGTGCCAGCGTCGGTCGCTCCCGAGTACTTGCAAACCTTCGACCTGATCCGCCCACAGCACGGTGACCAGCCCGAAATCGGTATGTTCGCCCATACCCTTCAACTCACCGTCCAATGTCACCGTCCCTTCGGGTAATGCGTAGTTGTTCATCCGCAGTACGTCGATGGAATGATCGGTGATCGACTCGAAGAATCCTGGGGTCAGACCGAGCGCATCTTCGAAAATGGTGGTCAGTGTGCGTGCCACCCGCTCGCCATGGGCATAGTAATTCTCCACTCGTTCCGTGAAACCTGGCACTGCGGGCCACAGATTGATTCCGTAATCATCCTCCGACAGTTCGAGTTCGGTGAATGATCTGGCTTCGGTTCCGACGTTGAAGGCCTCGAAGAAGTCATTCATCCGAGTCGCGGATTCGACGCCGAGGCTCAAGCTCAGCGACTCGCTCTTGGGCGGGCTGTACCCACGATTCGCGCCCTCGATTCGGTAGCCCGACTTCGTCTCCATCGGCAGTCCGAAGAAGTCGTCCATGGCTTCGGCGAGGCCGGAAGAAACATCGACCGGAATGCCGTGGCCCCGAATCTGGATGAAACCGACAGTCCGACAGGCATGGTCGACTTCGGCGGCCACTCGCGCCTTGTCCTGGTCGGCACCACCGAGCACGTAGGGCGAGATGTCGATGACGGGAACTTCGAAGGGATCAGACTGGGACTGTGACACTGGCGTCTCCTGCAGAGCTGGTGGCGGGTTCAGATTTTGCAGTGGCATGGAGGCTCTCTCGCGATCGCCTCGCGAGTTCACCGAGTCGGGTGTGATTGAACAGCAGATTGAGTGAAAAGGCAGAGGCCGCAGCCAAGGTGATGCCGCTACCGAGGAGGATCTGAGCCGAGGAGGGGAATCGCTCGAACATCCCCTCCGCAAATTCCGGCAGAATACCGATCCCCACCGATACGGCGGCGATCGTGGTGTTGATCGGGTCACTGAGATCGACCTTGCGCAGTGTGTTGATTCCGACCACGGCGACAGTGGAGAACAAGATGATTCCGACGCCGCCGACCACCGGATCAGGCAGGGCTGCAACCACTTCACCCATTCGCGGGATGAGGCCGAGAACGATCAGAATGGCACCGCTGGTAGCGGTCACGTACCGGCTGTACACCCGGGTCGTGGCAACGGCGCCGACATTCTGCGAGAAAACGGTGTCGACAAAGGCATTGAAGATTCCGCCCAGAACTCCCGACATGCCGTCGGCCACCAGCCCGCGTGCGAGATCTGCTTTTTTCAAAGGCTTTCCGGTGATCTCGCTGACCGCCAGCATGCTCGCCGTCGATTCTGCGAAGACGACTGCCATGACGATACTCATCGCCACCACGGCGGTGACGGGAAACTCCGGAGCGCCGAAGTGGAACGGCATCGGGAAGCCCACCCAGGCCGAGCCGCCGACGCCACTCAGATCGATCAGACCCATCGGGATGGCGATCACGGTACCGATCACCAGTGCCATCAGTACACCGAGTTGCGTCCACATCCCGCGACCGAGGCAGATGAACGCCACCGCGACCACAACGACTGCGGCAGCCAGCGCCAGGTTCTTCGGATCGGCGAACGACGGGGAGGTCGGGTCGTTTCCGACGATCAGTCCTCCCGCGACACCGATCAACGAGATGCCGATGACTGTGAGGACGACGCCGGTGACCAGGGGTGGGAAGTATCGGACGATTTTGGCGAACGGGACGGCCAACGCTATGCCGACCACGCCACCGACCAGCATGGACCCGTACACGGCCTGCAGGCCGTACTCCTTGGCGATCAGAATCATCGGCGTCAGCCCGGCGAACGTCGCACCGCAGACGATCGGCAGGCGGACACCGGCAACCTTGCCGACGCCCAGGCTCTGAATGATCGTGATGATGCCTGCAACGAGCAAGTCCGCACTGATCAGCATCGCGACCGTGCTGCGGTCCAGCCCGACTGCGGCACCGAATACCAGCGGAACCGTGATGCAACCGGTGTACATGATGAGGACGTGCTGAAGAGCAAAAGCAGACTGGCGGGCAATGGGGAGCCGCTGGTCGACTGGATGGATGGCCATGCGCCGATCTCCGTCCGAAGCTGGAAGTGTTTCGTGTACGGGACTATTCAGCACGTCGATAATTTCTTACCGTGGTCGAATTTGTTTCGTCTGTGTAATCAAAACTTTCACCAGAGCACTGCTATCTTCGGCACATGGACGACGACCAGAGAGCGATAGCGACCGCGATCGGGGCAGCCGTGCGGACAGCGAGAAAAGAAGCCGGTTTGACGTTGCGTGAGGTTGCCGTGAAGTCAGGGTTGTCGCAGCCATTCCTGAGCCAAACCGAAAACGGGCACGCAGTACCCAGCGTCATGAACCTTCACCGCCTCGCGCAATCGCTCGGCACCACGGCGCACTCACTCTTGGCACAGGGCGAGCGAACTCCGTCCAGCCTCGTCCGCGCCGGCGAGGGGCGAACCTTCGAACTGGCACACGATTCGGTGATCCGATTCTGCTCGACCGGCTCACGGACCATGGAACCCAACGAGATCACGGCAGCACCTCACTCCGAGGCAGGTGAGCACACCGAACATGCCGGCGAAGAATTCATTCATGTTCTCGAAGGATCTGTCGAGGTCGAGGTCGGGTTGGACGAGCACCACGTTCTTCATGTCGGCGATACCCTCCTCTACACCTCGACCATCCCGCATCGGTGGTTCAATCGCACCGCTGCAGTTGCGAGATTCCTCATCGTGAGTTCACCGCCGTCCTTCTAGATACGCCACCGCTGCAGTTCCACACCACAACCCCGGCTCGCGGCTTACCCTGACAGCGTGACCAAGTGGCCGGAACTTGCGCGTGAGATCGCCGATACCGTTCTGTTTCCCGTCGCCGACAGCGTCGACGCCGACGGAGAAATCCCCAGCAGCCATTTCGACGCGCTCGCCGCCGACGGCTTCTACGGCATCGCCGCCCTCGGTGAGGGTGGCCCCAGCAGCGAAGAACTGGTCGAGGTCCTCGAAACCTTGTGCGGCGGTTGCCTCGCGACGACGTTCACCTGGATGCAGCATCACGGCGTCGTCGGAGCCCTGGCAGCGAGTACCAATACGTCTCTGCGCGAACAATACTGGGACGGTCTGGTTTCCGGCACGATTCGCGGTGGGGTTGCCTATGCCGGCGCCATCCCCCGCCCACCGCTCCTGTGGGCGAAGCGGGTGAACGACGGCTACGTCCTCGACGGGATCGCACCCTTCGTCACCGGTTGGGGCATCGTCGATGTTCTCTTGGTGTCGGCGCGCGACGAGTTCGACAATTCCATCGTTCATTCCGTCGTACCGGTGGGCGAGGCCCCGGGTCTGACGATCGAGGAGCTTCCACTGATCGCGGCGCGCGGGAGCAACACCGTCCGAATCGTGTTCGACGCTTTCGAAATTCCCGATACCGACGTCTGTGCGGTCGTCAGCGACGAACAGTTCCAGAGCACCCAACTCCCCGGCTTGTGGCTCAACGGCGCGATGGCCATGGGCATCACCCGCCGCGCCGTGACCGAACTCGCGGATCTGGGAGTCGACGCCGACGCGTTCGAAGAACAAGCCGCCCGGGCGCGCGCCGATCTCGATGCAGCACTGCGCGGCGGCGACATGTCGACTGCACGCGCCCGCGCATCGGAACTTGCGATACGAGCGTCGGCCGCGCTCGTCACCGCGACCGGAAGCCGCGCCCTCGTCGGCAGCAACACCCCCGAGCGGCTCATGCGAGAAGCCACCTTCACTCTTGTCGCGGCTGGTCGACCGGAGATCAAGACAGCTCTCGTGGAACGACTCAGCGGATACTGAGTCTGCACGGTTGCACTCGATTACGCTGGGGCTCATGACCAGTGGAGAACCAGTACTCATCCCGGCCGGAACCGTGTTCACGCCGGAGGACCTGACGTTCTATGCCGATCGCGACTCCCGCAGTCTCGACGACGCCATCGCCGAAGCCGACGTTCTTGTCAGTTGCCCACACTCGGGTTCCGCGATTCCAGCAGAACTCTCACGTTTTCTCGCACCCGAGTTCACACAGCGGCTGCAATTCGACTTCACCGACATGTCCACCAGTCCCATCGTGCGCCGTTGGGCCGAAATAGATTCGCGCATCGTGTACGTGGAGAATCCGCACCCTCGCATGATTCGCGATCCCAACCGTGCGAAGCCCGAAAACCTGGAAGCGTCACTGCGCGAAGCCTTCGCCCGCGTCCACAAGGCCGGTGCAGGCAACAAAGCAGACCTCACCGGCGTCGACGCAGTTCGCCCTGTCACGTTCTCGTTCTACCCCCTGTTGCTCGAGCCGTCCGACGACGCGGGCTGGAAGAACCTCGCCGAGACCTTCACCGAGACAGCCGAACACGGTTTGGGTGTCTACGAAAGAACTCGCGACGCACTGATCGAAGGCATGGTGGAGAAGAGCTTCGAACTCGGTCGATCGTTCACGACGTTGTCGTTCCACGACACGATGAACCACACCACCCGGCGGGACGGCGCCGTCAATGTCGAACGGCCGGAAGCAGATCGACTCCCCGACGTCGTCGCACTCTCCAATCGTGGCGACCACCACGGCAATCGACGCGGCGACAATCCCGTGACGATGGATCCGGAGCTCATTCGCACACTTGCGGTCTCACATCGCAAGGGATTTCAGGTCGACGATCCAGATGCCGTCGCTCTCAATCAGCCGTACCTCGGCAGTTTCGAAATCATCCGAGCCGGAGCCAGATTCGCCGAATTGAGCGCCCGCGCCGCCGAAGCCGGGATCACGTTGAGTGCGGTTCAGGCCGAATTCAAACGAGAATTCCTACTGGGGAACGAACTGGCCGCATACATCATGAAACCCGGCCTCGACTGGCCTACACCCGACGCCGAACGGGTGGACCAGCTCGCCCACGCGTGCAAGGCGAGCTGGGACCACTACCGCAACAGCTGACTCAGCCGAGCACCACTCCGAACACCGCGCCGGCCGCAATCGTCGTGACGGCCAAGATGATGGTCGGCAGGAAGAACGAGTGGTCGACGAGCTTGGAGCCGAGCTTCGTGCTGCCCGAGAGGTCGAAGTTCGCAGCTGCGATCTGCGAACCGTTTGTCGGCAACAGATAGACACCGGCAAACGCTCCGGCCCACATGCCGCTCACCAGGCCGGGTGCAATCCCGGCAGCGAGACCGATCGGCACGATGGTCCTCGTCGCGGTCGACTGGCTGGTCGTCAGGACACAGACCAGGAAGACACCGAGCGCGAAGATCCATGGCGCGGCGTTGACCCAGTCGCCGACGGTGCTCGTGATCAGCTCCGAATGTGCACTGATGAACGTGTCCGTCAGCCATGCCAGACCGAACAGCGCGATGGCCGAGACCATGCCGGCACGGAACACCGTCGACGAGGGCACGTCGGCAACGTTCGGGCGGCACACCAGCAGGATCAACGTACCCACGACGAACATCAGCATTTCGATGATCGGTGTCATCCCCATCGGGGAACCGTCGGCGGCTTCGGGGCGAATTCCCTTGAACAGGCCGAAGATCACGATGGCCAGAACGCCGGCCAGGAAGATCAGTGCCGCGTTTCGTCCGGTCTTCGTCGAGACGAGTTCGGTCTTGGACGCTGCACCAGGTCCGGCCAATTCGCCCGACTTCATCTTCGCCTGTATGTCCGGGTCGTCGTCGAGATCCTTACCGAGCCTGTTGACCGCGATGGAGGAGAGGACGATGCCGACAACAGCGGCCGGGAAGGTGATCTTGATGATGTCGATGAGTTCGAAATCGTAAGGCGGCACGTCGGTCAGCGTGACCATCGCCGCCATCGCCGCGGACACCGGACTACACGCCAGCGCCACACCGGTCGAGACAACCGACAGCGACAGCGGCCGTGACGGCCGCACACCGTTCTTGTACGAGACGTCGTAGATGACGGGGAGCAGCGGGTAGAGGATGTTGGACGTACCGGCACCGACCGAGAACAGGAATGACACCAACGGCGCGATCAGCGTGATCTGTTTCGGGCGAGATTCGATCAACTTGGCCGCGATGGTGACCATCCAGTCGATACCACCGGCCGCCTGCATCATCGACGACGCGAGGACAACGGACAGGACGATGAGGAGAGCGTCGACCGGCGGACTGCCGACGTCCTCTCCGAAGACGAACACGAGGACGGCAACACCTGCGCCGCCCCACAGACCGAGAGCGACACCGCTCGATCTGGTACCCATGACAATCGCCCCGAGCACTACCGCCAGCTCGAGGACAATCTTGACTGCTTCCATCAGGCACTCGCCTTCTCGATAACAAGAGAATCGCTATAACAGGGCAAATAGTATGCTCTGCACTTCGGCTGCGGGCACGAACACGCTGTCGGTGGGAAGGGGCAATATGGTGGTCGTGACCAATGTCCTCGGTAGGTTCTCGCCCGCCACACGCGAGTGGTTCGGTGGCGCGTTCAGCGCTCCGACTGCTGCGCAGCTCGGTGCTTGGGAATCCATCGCAAGTGGCTCTCACACACTTGTCGTCGCACCAACCGGCTCCGGCAAGACATTGTCGGCGTTCCTGTGGGCTCTCGATCAACTCGCCGCGAAGGACGAAGGCGAACGCGCCACCAAAGTCCTCTACATTTCGCCACTCAAAGCGCTGGGCGTGGACGTCGAACGGAACCTTCGCGCGCCGCTGGTCGGCATCACACAGACTGCGAAACGTCTGGGCCTCACCCCGCCCGAGATCACCGTCGGTGTTCGTTCCGGCGATACGTCACAGGCCGATCGGCGCTCGTTGATCAAGCGTCCTCCGGACATCCTGATCACGACGCCGGAGTCGTTGTTCCTCATGCTCACCTCCGCTGCCCGGGAAACACTGGTCGGCGTCGACACCGTGATCGTCGACGAGGTTCACGCGGTGGCGGGTACCAAGCGCGGCTCGCACCTTGCGCTCTCTCTGGAACGTCTGGACGGCTTGCTCGAGCGTCCGGCGCAACGCATCGGATTGTCGGCCACTGTCCGTCCTCACGAGGAAATCGGGCGGTTCCTCGCCGGTTCGGCACCGATCCGAATCGTGGCACCGCCTGCCGCCAAGACCTTCGACCTCACGGTCCGTGTCCCCGTCGAGGACATGACCGAATTGGGTATCGCGACGCCCGCCGACGGTTCCGAATCCCCCACCCCGCAAGCCGGTTCGATCTGGCCCCACGTCGAGGAACAGATCGTCGACCTCGTGCTCGATCACCGATCGTCCATCGTATTCGCCAACTCTCGTCGCCTCGCCGAACGATTGACAGCCAGGCTCAACGAGATTCATGCAGAACGCATCGGTCTGGCCGTCGAGAAAACACCTCGCCCGCCCGCGCAGATCGGAGCTCCCACCGAGGTCAACTACGGCGCAGAACCCCTCCTTGCTCGCGCCCACCACGGATCGGTCAGCAAAGACCAGCGAGCCCTCATCGAAGACGATCTCAAATCGGGTCGATTGCGATGCGTCGTCGCCACCAGCAGTCTCGAACTCGGAATCGACATGGGCGCCGTTGACTTGGTCATCCAGGTGGAGGCGCCGCCCTCGGTTGCCAGCGGCCTGCAACGTGTCGGTCGCGCCGGCCACCAGGTCGGCGAGATCTCACGAGGCGTCGTCTTCCCCAAACATCGCACCGACCTGATTCACTGCGCGGTGACCGTCGAGCGCATGGTCGAAGGCAAGATCGAGGCGATGGCCGTTCCCGCCAATCCCCTCGACATCCTTGCCCAGCAAACTGTTGCGGCCACCGCTCTGGAACCGATCGACGTCGACGACTGGTTCGAGACGGTGCGCCGAAGCGGTTCCTTTGCAACGCTTCCCCGTTCGGCCTACGAGTCGACTCTCGATCTGCTCGCCGGGCGGTACCCCTCGGACGAGTTCGCCGAATTGCGTCCGCGCCTGGTCTGGGATCGCGAGTCCAACACTCTGACGGGCCGCCCGGGTTCGCAGCGCTTGGCAGTCACTTCCGGCGGCGCCATCCCCGACCGCGGCCTCTTCACGGTCTACATGGTCGGTGAGAAAGCATCAAGAGTCGGCGAACTCGACGAAGAAATGGTCTACGAATCCCGGGTAGGCGACGTCTTTGCGCTCGGCGCCACCAGTTGGCGGATCGAGGAGATCACCTTCGATCGGGTTCTGGTCAGCCCCGCCTACGGCATGCCCGGTCGTTTGCCCTTCTGGCATGGCGACGGACTCGGTCGCCCTGCCGAACTCGGACAGGCGTTGGGACAATTCGTTCGAGAGACCGCGCTGGGTAACGAAGCCGACGTCGTCGAGCGTTGTCGCGTGGGCGGGCTCGATCACAACGCCACAACCAATCTGATCCAACTCGTCGGTGAGCAGAAGAATGCCACCGGGCAGGTCCCGTCGGATCGAACGCTGGTTGTCGAGCGCTTCCGCGACGAACTCGGCGACTGGCGTCTGGTGCTGCATTCCCCGTACGGCCAACGGGTACACGCACCGTGGGCCCTCGCCATCGGGGCCCGCTTGCAGGAACGATACGGCGTCGATTCCAGTCCGACGGCCTCCGACGACGGCATCATCATCCGTCTCCCCGACACCGAGAACGAACCTCCCGGCGCCGAACTGTTCACCTTCGACGTCGAGGACATCGAAGATCTGGTCACCCAGGAGGTGGGTGGCTCGGCATTGTTCGCCTCCCGATTCCGCGAATGTGCCGCCCGCGCACTGCTTCTCCCACGCCGCAATCCCGGCAAGCGTGCCCCACTGTGGCAGCAACGTCAGCGGTCGGCGCAACTGCTGGACGTCGCCCGCAAGTTCCCGACATTCCCGATCCTGCTCGAGACCGTGCGTGAGTGCTTGCAGGACGTCTACGACCTGCCGGCACTGAAGGAATTGTTCGGCAAGATCGAACGGCGCCAGATTCGAATAGTCGAAGTGGAGACGCCCTCGCCTTCACCATTCGCGAGTGCGCTCCTGTTCAACTACGTCGGCGCGTTCATGTACGAGGGCGACAGCCCCCTGGCCGAGCGACGCGCCGCCGCACTGTCGTTGGACTCCACGCTGTTGGCCGAACTCCTCGGCCGCGTCGAACTGCGCGAGCTGCTCGACGCCGGAGTGATCGAGCAGGCAGAACGTGAACTGCAACGGCTCGCTCCGGACCGCAAGGCCAAGGACCTCGAGGGCGTCGCCGACCTCCTCCGCATGCTCGGCCCGCTGACCACCGAAGAAGTCACCGAACGCTGTCTCGAGGATCCGGTCTCGTGGCTCGACAAGTTGGTCGCAGACAAACGTGCCCTCCACGTCTCCTATGCGGGCGAGAGCTGGTGGACCGTCGTCGAAGATGCAGCGCGCCTTCGCGATGGACTCGGCGTTCCCCTACCCATCGGGGTTCCGGCCGCGTTCATCGAGCCGGTCGATCAGCCACTCGACGACCTCCTGAGCCGATACGCACGCACCCACGGACCATTCACTCTCACGGATGCAGCTGCACGCTTCGGTATCGGAGTATCCGTCGCGCGTGACGTTCTCGGTCGGCTCGCGCTCGAAAAGCGTGTTCTCGAAGGAGAATTCCGACCGTCTGCAACTGGGAGCGAATGGTGCGACGCCGAAGTCCTGCGCCGCTTGCGGCGTCGCTCGCTCGCCGCGGCACGGCAAGAGGTCGAGCCGGTCAGTACCGCAACGCTCGGACGTTTCCTTCCCGGTTGGCAGCATGTGGGCGGCACGCTGCGCGGAATCGACGGTGTTGCAACGGTAGTGGATCAACTTGCCGGCGTTCCGATTCCGGCGTCCGCTCTCGAATCGTTGATCCTGCCGAGCCGAGTCGCCGACTACTCCCCCGCGATGTTGGACGAACTCACCTCGACGGGTGAAGTCCTGTGGTCCGGATCCGGAGCAATCTCCGGCAAGGACGGGTGGGTAGTGCTGCACCCCGCCGACCTGGCACCGATCACGCTCAATTCGCCCGCCGACACCGACGTCTCGGAGTTGCAGAAGCGCATCCTCGACCTGCTGTCCGGCGGCGGTGCCTACTTCTTCCGCCAGTTGGTCGACGCGTTGCAAACTACGGAGTCGGCTGCAGACACGGTCGACAGTGCGGTGACGACGGCACTGTGGGAGTTGGTGTGGCTCGGACACATCGGTAACGACACCGTGGCACCGCTGCGCGCACTTCTCTCGGACACCACCAGAACCACCACAAGTCACCGATCGCCTCGACGTGTTCCTCGTGCCCGTCCGTACCGCGGAATGGCGCGCGCTTCCACCCCGGCGCGCACGGGACCGGCAACCGCTTCCGGTCGGTGGTTCCAACTGCCGGCCATCGAACCGGACCCGACCATCCGGGCGCACGCCACTGCCGATCTGTTGCTCGAACGGTACGGCGTCGTCACCCGCGGTTCTGTGATGAGCGAGAACGTGCCGGGCGGTTTCGCGTTGATCTACAAGGTACTGAGCACGTTCGAGGACAACGGGCGCGCTCGACGCGGATACTTCGTGGACACCCTGGGCGGCGCTCAATTCTCGACGCCTCCCGTGGTCGACCGCTTGCGCACGTTCGGTGATTCCATCGAGGGGCGCCACACCTCCTCGGCTGCAGTCACTCTCGCGGCGTGCGACCCGGCCAATCCATACGGCGCAGCACTGCCGTGGCCGGCGTCGGGGGGCGAAGAGTCACCCGGACACCGACCCGGACGTAAGGCGGGAGCACTGGTCGTTCTGGTGGAGGGCGAGTTGGTTCTGTTCGTCGAGCGCGGCGGTCGCACCATCCTGACATTCAGTGACGACGGCGGAACTTTGCGCCGGGCAGCGCTGTCGCTTGCCCAGAAGGTGACTTCTCGCGCTGTCGACAAGTTGGTAGTGGAGAAGGTCGACGGAGAGACCATCCACGGCAACGATTTTGCTCCCGTCCTGGTCGAAGCCGGCTTCGCCGCCACTCCTCGCGGATTCCGGTTGAGGTCATGAGGATTGGGGTCATGATGGTTGCGATCGTGAAGTGCTGGAGCGGCGACCATGCCTGAGGGCGATACCGTGTGGCGGGCCGCCAACGATCTGCGCGCTGCCCTGGCCGAGAAGGTACTCACCACCTGCGATGTCCGCGTTCCTCGCTATGCCACCGTCGATTTATCGGGACATCGTGTGGATTCCGTCGCCAGCCGCGGAAAGCATCTGCTGATCCGCGTGGGCGAAGCGTCAATTCACACGCATCTGAAGATGGAGGGTCAGTGGCAGATTTATCGCCCCGGCGAGCGCTGGCGCAGACCCGCCCACCAAGCGCGCATAATCTTGGCCACCGAAGACTCTGTAGCAGTGGGCTTTTCACTGGGAATCACCGAGATCCTCGAACTGGGGCAGGAACAGGAGGCCGTCGGGCACCTCGGACCGGACCTGCTCGGGACCGATTGGGACAGTTCCGTGGCCGTCGAGAATCTTCGCGCTGCAGACTCCGTACCGATCGGAATCGCGCTCCTGGATCAGCGCGTGATGGCCGGACTGGGCAACGTGTACCGCAACGAGATCTGCTTCCTACGAGGCATTCACCCGAAGACGCCGACACACCGCGCCGGGAACCTCGACGCGATTGTGGATCTGTCATTCCGCACCATCAACGTCAACAAGTCGCGTCGCATCCGGGTCACCACCGGCGACACCCGCCCAGGTAGGCAAACGTGGGTGTACGGCAGACGCGGAAAACCTTGCCGCCGATGCGGAACCCGCATCAGAGAAGACACCCTCGGACCGGATCAGCTCACCGAGCGAAATATCTTCTTCTGCCCCGTGTGCCAGCCGTTCACGCCTGGTTAGCGTTGATCAGCAGCCGGACGCAATGGCGCACAAATCGCTCGCGCTCGACGACGATCGAGCCGTCCAGATAACCGATGAACAGTGTGAACAACGCCCCGACCAGCCCGACTGCCACCAGCTGCTTGTCCACCGGATCAGCAATCTCGGACAACTGGTCGTACACCAGGTCCACGAACGCCGGCATCGATTCGATACCGCGTCCGCTCAGCACCGGCTCCGAGAGCGGAGCGATCAGAAGCACTCGCCCCATTGCCGGGTCGTCGACCATCAGCTTGACGAAAGCGTCGACCGCAGCGGTGGCGACTGCCTCGGATGTCGTCTCGGACTCCACTGCCGTGGCGAGCGCCGACTGCGCGCGCTCGGCGACAAACGTGTGGACCGCGACAACGTACTGATCGCGATCGGTGAAGCTCTCGTAGAAGTACCGCTCGGTCAGACCAGCGGCCTTGCAGACCGCTCGCACGTTGACGGCCGGACCGTCGACCGCACCGAGCAGTGTCACTCCGACGTCGAACAACGTCGCCTTTCGAGTGGCCCTGCGTTCTTCGATGCTCACAACTTCCCCACTTCGCCGACACTTGTTCTTCAATGCACCCGGTATTCGATCCTTGACTACCGCTGTTGTCGATCCTAATCTGACAACATGCGTAGTCAACTTGGCGACAGCAGCACCCCGGTTCCCCTCGGTCCGGATTCCCTGACCTGGAAGTATTTCGGCGACTGGCGCGGGATGCTCCAAGGTGTCTGGGCAGGTTCGATGCAAAACATGCACCCTGGTCTCGGCGCCGGGGTCGAGGAGCACTCGCAGTTCTTCGACGAGCGCTGGGAACGGCTGTACCGCTCGCTGTACCCCATTGCCGGCGTGGTCTTCGACGGCGATCGCGCGCAGCAGACAGCCGAAGAAGTCCGTGGCTATCACACACGGATCAAGGGCATCGACAAGCTGGGACGCCGGTACCACGCACTTGATCCCGACACCTTCTACTGGGCGCACGCGACATTCTTCATGGGCACCATCGTCACCGCCGAGAACTTCTCCGGTGGCCTGACCGAGGCCCAGAAACGACAACTCTTCACCGAGCACATTCAGTGGTACCGCCTGTACGGGATGAGCATGCGCCCGGTTCCCGAAACCTGGGAAGCATTTCAGGAGTATTGGGACCACATGTGCCGCAACGTACTCGAAGACAACAAAGCGACCCGCGACGTCTTGGATTTGTCGGGGCTGGGAAAGCCCCCGTACATGACGTGGCTACCCGATCCCTTGTGGCGGCTCACGCGGATTCCCCTCGCCCGCGGATTCGTGTGGCTGACAGTGGGCATGTACGACCAACCGGTTCGCGACCTTCTCGGCTACTCGTGGACCAGTCGCGATCAGAAAATTCACAACGCTGTCGGCCGCACCGTCAACGCCGTCTTCCGCCTGGTGCCGTGGCGATACCGGTATCAACCGCGCGCTCGCGCGGGGTGGGACCGAGCCAGCGGCAGAATTCCCGCCGGGGCTCCACTGGTCCACACGCCGGCCCGCAATCTACCGCCGCTCGAGCAGCGAGATAATCCGATGCACTACAGCCCGAGGGTCTGATCTGCCATGCTCTGAACATGGAGTGGGACCTGCGAACACTGCTGAACCGGCCGATCACGTCTCACGGTGCGCCGCTGGGACAAGAACGTGTGGCGGCGAGAACCACCGCGTACATCTACGGCAACATTCTTGTCCTCGCCGCACTCGTCCCGGTGACAAAATCTCAGGAATCACTGGGCGCCGCGATTGTGGTCGGCACGGCATTGTCGACGTACATCGCCCACACATTTGCCGAGAGCGTCGGCGAGAGCATTCGCAACGACCGCCGTCTCACCACCGCGGAGAGAATCGACTCGCTGCGCGATTCTGTCCCGATCCTCACCTCCGCGGTTGTTCCTGTCGCCATTCTCGCGACGGCGTGGTTCAACTTCCTGGAACCACGGACGGCGCAGTTGATCGCGGAAATCGTCTTGATCCTGCGCATCGGATCCACCAGTTACGTGATCAGCCGTCTTCACGGCGAGAAGGTCAGCACGAACACACATCTGGCAGCCTTCGGCCTCGCTGCCGTCGCCACCCTCATAGTCGGCTTGAAGATAGTGCTCACTCATTGACGAGCCACAAGTGCAAATTGCCAGGCCTGAAGGGGTACTGCCGTTACCCGGCTGAGCAGTCACTCCCACCGAACCAGTGGCCGCCGCTACCGTGGACGACATGAGCATCCCGAGCCTGAAACTGAACAACGGCGTCGACATCCCCGCGCTGGGCTTCGGCGTCTACCAGACCCCGCCGGACGAAACTCTCGCCGCAGTCGAGTCCGCGCTGTCGGTGGGTTATCGCCATATCGATACGGCTGCGGCCTACGGCAACGAGAAGGGCGTCGGCGAGGCGATCCGGCGATCCGGTCTCGATCGCGGTGAGATCTTCGTCGAAACGAAAGTCTGGATCACCGACTACGGATACGACGAGACCTTGCATGCCTTCGACAAGAGCGCAGGCAAACTCGGAGTCGAGCAACTTGACCTCCTCATCCTTCACCAGGCGTTGCCGAGCGAGTTCGAGCGCACCATCGACGCGTACAAGGCGCTGGAAACACTTCTGGCAGACGGCAAGGTTCGTGCCATCGGAGTCAGTAACTTCATGCCGGATCACCTCACCCGACTATTGGACGCAACGTCCGTAGTGCCGGCGGTCAACCAGATCGAGGTCCATCCATACTTCAGGCAGTCGACCTTGCTCGAGGCCGACGCCGATCACGGCATTCTGTCTCAGGCATGGTCACCGATCGGCGGAATCACGTTCTATCGCGACGGCTCTCACGGCTCAACCCTCGAGGACGCCACCATCGGCGCTATCGCTTCCTCTCACGGCAAGTCTCCCGCACAGGTGATGCTCCGCTGGCACCTCCAGCAGGGCCGCCAGGTGATCCCCAAGTCGGTGACTCCCTCGCGCATCGCGGAGAACTTCGACGTGTTCGACTTCGAACTCACCGCCGAAGAACTCTCCGAAATCGACGCACTCGACACCGGAGTTCGCGGCGGTCCCGAACCCGAGGTCATCACTCGCGAGAAGTTCGGAATCGAGATCCCCGAAGCGTGAAAGACCCAGCAGCTCGGGTGGTCTAGCTGGCGCTCCACCCTCCGTCGATGGTGTACGACGCCCCCGTCACCATCGACGCCTCGGTCGATGCCAACCAGCCCACCAGCGATGCCACCTCCGCAGGCTCGACCATCCGTTTGATCGCGCTCTCGGTGAGCATCACCTTTTCGACAACCTCGGATTCACTGATTCCGTGAACCTTTGCCTGGTCGGAGATCTGGGATCGCACCAGTGGCGTCAGGACGTAGCCCGGATTGACGCAGTTGCTGGTGACACCGTGTGGGGCGCCTTCGAGCGCAACAACTTTCGACAGTCCTTCGAGTCCGTGCTTCGCCGTGACGTACGCACTCTTGAATGCCGAAGCGCGGAGCCCGTGGACCGAGGAAATGTTCACGATGCGACCGAAACTGTTGCGGTACATGTACGGCAGGGCGGCCCGAGCGAGGAGGAATGGCGCTTCGACCATGAGGCGCTGAATCTTCCGGAAGTCCTCGACGTCGAAATCCTCGATAGGACTGACCCGTTGAATGCCGGCGTTGTTGACGAGTATGTCCGTCTCGAGTGACAGATCCACGAGTTGGTCGGTGTCGAGGAGATCGACGGCCCACGCCGTGCCGTCGATCTCGTCGGCCAGGGACTTCGCGGCGACGTCGTCGAGATCGGCGACGGTCACGTGCGCGCCGCGGGCGGCGAGGAGTCGAGCACACGCCTCGCCGATCCCGCTGGCACCACCGGTGACCAGAGCAGACTTTCCGGTCAGCGTCATACAGACACACCGGCCCGCTCGTCGGCGAGAACACGGGCGTCAGCGGCGTCGACGGACTCGAGCGAGATTCCCTTGGTCTCCCGCGCGAAAATGACTGCAACGATGGTGACCAGGGATGCCAGCAGGAGATAGATCGCGATGGGGACCGAGGAGTCGAACTTGCTCAGCAATCCGGTCGCGATGATCGGAGCCAGTGAACCCGCCACGATGGACGTGACCTGATAACCCAGGGAGACACCGGAGTAGCGCATCCGAGTCGGGAACATCTCGGCCATGATCGCGGGTTGGCCTGCGTACATGAACGCGTGGAACACGAGCCCGATGATGATTGCCGACAAGATGACTGCATTGTGCCCGCTGTTCATCATCGGGAAGGCGAAGAATCCCCACGTTCCGGCGGTGACGGCGCCGATCATGTACACCGGGCGTCGACCGATCGTGTCGGACAGTTTGCCTACCAACGGAATCACTGCGAAGTGCACGGCATGTGCCATCAGCATCCACCAGAGGATGTGCGCCGTGTCCGCATGAACGACGACCTTGAGGTAAGTGATCGAGAAGGTCACCACGAGGTAGTACATGATGTTTTCGGCGAAACGCAGCCCCATCGCGGTCAACACTCCGCGCGGGTAACGCTTGACGACCTCGAAAACGCTGTACGAGGTTGCCTTGACCAGTTCTGCTTCCTTCTGCGCCGCAATGAAAATGGGAGCATCGGTGACCTTGGTCCGAACGTAGTACCCGACCAGAACGATCACCGCGGAGAGCCAGAAGGCAACGCGCCAGCCCCAACTCATGAAGGATTCGTCCGAGAGCGTCGACGTCAGGATCAACAGCACGACCGTCGCCACCAGGTTGCCCATCGGCACGCCGGCCTGAGGCCACGACGACCAGAATCCGCGCGATCGATTCGGGCTGTGCTCGGCGACCAGGAGTACCGCCCCACCCCATTCGCCGCCGACCGCGAATCCTTGGATGAAGCGCAGCGTGACCAGCATTGCCGGCGCCCAGTAGCCGATCTGACCGTAGGTAGGCAGGCAGCCCATCAAGAACGTTGCGGCGCCGACCAACAGCAAACTGAACTGCAGCAACTGCTTTCGGCCGAATTTGTCTCCGAAGTATCCGAAGACGATTCCGCCGAGTGGCCGGGCGGCGAATCCGACGGCGTAGGTGATGAAAGCCGCGATGATCGCATCCAGCTCGTTGCCGCCGCCGGGGAAGAAGACCTTGCTGAAGACCAGCGTGGCCGCCGTGCCGTACAGAAAGAACTCGTACCACTCGACCACGGTGCCCGCCATCGAGGCGCCGACCACCTTCTTCAGCCCCGATGGTGGGGCTTGGCTCTCAGGTTTCGGCATGTTGTCGACGCTCATCGTGGACTCCCTCGTCTTCAGTTCGCGATTCGCCTGCTCTTCACGATCAGGAATGTGACCGCTCGCACATTTTTGTGACTCGATGAGTATCAGTGCAGATTGATGGCACGACAATGACAAATCTCGCACCATATAGGTGCAAAAATGCAGATATGACTCTCGGACTGAGCCCGGACGACCTACTAGTGCTTCTCGCGGTCGGTCGCACCGGTCGCTTCAACACCGCCGCCGACGACCTCGGCCTCAATCACACCACCATCTCGCGCCGCATTTCCTCGCTCGAGAAGTGTCTCGGCGGCCGTGTCCTGGTTCGCTCGTCCGGCGGCTGGGAGCTGACCGACCTGGGCAGACAAGCCCTCAGCGCGGCCGAGCGCATCGAGGCCGCGGTGAACGAACTGGCGCTCGACTCCACCGGTCAGCAGCAACTCGACGGCGTCGTGCGAGTCTCGGCGACCGACGGATTCAGCGCATACATCGCGGCGCCCGCCGGCGCCGCGGTTCGCAGACGCCATCCCCGCGTCAGCGTCGAGATTGTTGTCGCAACCAGAAAGGCGTCGCAGATACGCTCGGGCCTCGACATCGAGGTTGTGGTCGGCAAGCCTCAGGTTCACCGCGCCGAAGCAGTCCATCTGGCCGACTACGCGCTGGGTTTGTACGCGTCCCGAGACTATCTACGTCAGAATGCTGTTCCCGAGAGTGCCGCAGATCTGGCCGATCACTCGCTCGTGTACTTCATCGACTCGATGCTGCAGGTCGACGAACTCGATCTGGCTCGCAAGCTCACAGTTTCCATGCCCGAGGCCGTCACGTCCACCAACGTGTTCGTCCACATCGAGGCAACGCGCGCGGGTGCCGGCATCGGCCTTCTCCCCTGTTTCATGGCCGAGCAGCACGACGATTTGATTCGCGTTCTACCGGCTCACATCGAGGTGGGACTTTCCTATTGGTTGGTGGCCCGTTCGGAATCCTTGCGACGCCCGGAGGTCGCAGCGGTGGTGACAGCTCTTCGAGAGACGGTGGATCGCAAGCGATCTCAACTCCTCGGTTCTCCCGGGACGAACGAAGCGCTCAGTCCAGAGTCGAACGATGCTGGACGATGACCTTGCGCGCCAATTCGGCGATCTTGACGTTCATGTTTTGTGAGGTTCGCACCAGAATGTCGAAGGCCTCGTCGTCGGACACACGATGCAGTGCCATCAGCAGACCGACGGCCTGACCGATTTCGCGGCTGCTTGCCAGACCACGTCGCAGCGAGTCGGCATCCTCGCCTCGCGTCAGCGCAGTGACGGCCACGGATGCAAATGACGCCAACATGATCGCGTGGTCGGCAACGGTTTCGGTGAAAGCCCCCGGAGTGTCCGAGAAGAGGTTGAGGGCACCGAACTTCTGACGATCGACCATCAGCCGGAACCCCATCGATCCGCGAATGGGTGTCTCTGCCACTACTTTCCGAGCGAACTCGGGCCACTGATTCGGGGTGCGAAGGTCCGACTCGAGTTGCGGCGCCTCCGTATCGAGGGCGTCGATGCACGGCCCCTCACCGGTGGCACGCTCGAGATCGTCTGCATAATCGGCGATCTCGTCGCTCGCCGCTACGGTGACGTTGGTGTTTCCACGTCGCAGCATCAGACTTGCGTGGTCGCAACCGGGAATCAACTCGACAGCCGCCGAACAGATCGCGGAGTACACCTCGGCGCTGTCTGCCGCGGAGTAGAGGATCTCCGCCAACGCCGCGAACACTGCCTTGGGTTCTGTCAGTGCTTGGTCGCGCTCAGCCATCTCCATACACCTCGGGGTCTACCGTTCATCGAATTCTTCATCGAACGGTACAAACCTTACTTACTCGACCTGATGGGGTCGCCGCCGCTCGCCGATTCCCGCCCGTCCGTCCCCTGAAAAGCCTCCGTAGCTGCGCGGTGATGCAGCGCCGTGACCGTGGTGATCTGCTTGGACACCAGGTCGTTGAGTTCGCGGTACTGCTCCTCGGTCTCCCCGGCCGGAATGTCTCGCAGGACCTCCCACATCGCACTCTTGCCGCACAGAGCGGTCCGCATGATCTCGAGAGTTGCCAACTTCACGAGACGGTTGCGCCAGATTGCGTCGACGTGAACGAGGCGTCTGATCCGATTGACCGTCGCGTCGATCTTGGAGTACCGCGGCAGAGATATGCCCTGGGTGTCCTCGATCAGTTGCAGCAGCTGCTCGATCTCGTACTCGAGCTCACCCGGCAACGAGTCCAGCTCACCGTCGGCCCAGGCACCGTACGAGTCCGCGAGTGACCGCGAGAGTTGCAGCCCCACCATCGCCCCGCACAGGTGAGTGACCAGATAGCCGGTAGCTATGTGTTCCTCAGCAGATCGCGACCGATTACCGAACATTGAGATCCTCCTGGGTGACGCTCGACCGGTCTGTGCTGACACGGGTGGTGATTCGCCATCCGCCTACCCGCGACAGACCGGAAACAAACGACGGGCGACTCAGACCCGATCCGGCACCACGACGACGGGCTCGAGGATCTCGGCCCGCGACTCCGGCGCTGCGGCGCGCAATGCGTCCGCCGACTCGTCGTCCGGCTGGGTCTGAGACTCGATTTCCGCTTCGACACGCGCTCGGTACGTGTCGACTTCGCGTTCGACGGTGGCGGCATCCCAACCGAGAATCGGGGCAACCAATCCGGCGACCTGCTGTGCGCAGTTGACACCACGATGCGGATATTCGATTGCGATACGCGTACGGCGGGCGAGGATGTCGTCGAGGTGCAGTGCCCCCTCGGCCGAGGCGGCGTACACAGCTTCGACCTGAAGGTAATCGGGCGCGTCCGTGATGGGCTGCAACAACTCCGGTGTCTGCCGGCCGAGTTCGAGGACCTCGGTGATGAGCGAACCGTAGCGGTCGAGCAGGTGCTTGACGCGATACGGATGCAAGCCGTACTGCTCGCCCAGTTGCACGGTCTGGTTGATCAACGCGAAGTATCCGTCGGCGCCGACGAGCGGCACCTTCTCCGTGATCGACGACGCAACCCGCGCCGGAATGTCTTCTGCTGCGACGTCGACGGCGTCTTCCGCCATGACCCGGTACGTCGTGTACTTTCCGCCGGCGATGGCGACCAGACCTGGAGCCACACGGGCAACGGCGTGCTCGCGCGAGAGCTTCGACGTCTCGTCGCTTTCACCGGCAAGCAGCGGACGCAGACCGGCGTACACACCGTCGATGTCGGCGTGCGTCAGCGGCGTGACCAGGACGGAGTTCACGTGGCCGAGGATGTAGTCGATATCTGCTTTGGTTGCCGCCGGATGTGCGAGATCCAGGTTCCAGTCGGTATCAGTGGTGCCGATGATCCAGTGACTGCCCCACGGAATGACGAACAGCACCGACTTCTCGGTACGCAGGATGATGGCGGCTTCACTGACGATGCGATCGCGCGGGACGACGATGTGTACGCCCTTCGACGCTCGCACCCGGAACCGTCCGCGCTGACGTGAGAGCGCTTGGATCTCGTCCGTCCAGACACCGGTCGCATTGATGACGACGTGACCCTTGACCTCGGCGGTACGGCCGTCTTCGCAGTCCCGAACACGAACTCCCGAGACCCGATCCGCTTCCCGCAGAAAGCCGACGACCTGCGTCGACGTTCGGACGACCGCGCCGTAGTGTGCAGCGGTCCGTGCGACGGTCATGGTGTGCCGAGCGTCGTCGACGACGGTGTCGTAGTACTGGATGCCACCGGTCAGCGAACTGCGCTTGAGGCTCGGCGACATGCGTAGTGCGCCCGCCCGCGTCAAGTGCTTCTGGGAGGGGACCGACTTTGCGCCGCCCATTCGGTCGTAGAGGAAGATTCCCGCCGCCATGTACGGGCGCTCCCACACTCGGTGAGCCAGAGGGAACAGGAACTTCAGCGGCTTGACCAGGTGCGGAGCGAGCGTGGTCAGCGAGAGTTCGCGCTCACGCAATGCTTCACGAACGAGGCCGAATTCGAGTTGCTCTAGATAGCGGAGACCGCCGTGGAACATCTTCGACGAGCGACTGGACGTGCCGGATGCGTAGTCACGGGCCTCGACCAACGCAACCTTGAGTCCGCGGGTGGCCGCATCGAGCGCAGCTCCGACACCGACAACACCGCCGCCGACAACGACGACGTCGAATTGCTCGGTCTGAAGCTGTTCCCAAGCAGCTTCACGCTGCTGCGGGCCGAGAAACTGCGCACCTTGCTGCTTACTCAACCCGGTCTCCTGTAAGTCGACGACGAATCCGTTTACAGGCTAGTAGCTTGATCCACATACTGCGACAGCGCACGGATAACTGCGAACGCGCCCGAACATAGGAGCACAGTGAATCAATACATCGCCGCCATCGACCAAGGCACGACGTCGAGCCGCTGCATGATCTTCGATCACGACGGCGCCGTGGTGAGCGTTGCGCAGAAAGAACACGAGCAGATTTTCCCGCGTGCCGGTTGGGTCGAGCACGACCCGGTTGCGCTGTGGATCAACACCCGGGAGGTGGTGGCCGGCGCTCTCGCGAAGGTCGACCTCACGCGGGCCGACATCGCGGCCGTCGGAATCACGAATCAGCGTGAGACGACCGTCGTTTGGGAGCGTTCGACGGGCAAGCCGATCTACAACGCGATCGTGTGGCAGGACACGCGCACGGATCAACTGTGTGTCGAACTGGGCGGCGACGAGGGTCCGGACAAGTACCGAGACAAGACCGGGCTGCCGCTCTCGACCTACTTCGCCGGGCCGAAGATCCGGTGGATTCTCGACAACGTGGACGGCGCGAGAGCCAAAGCGGAGGCCGGAGAATTGTGCTTCGGCACCGTCGACACGTGGATCGTATGGAACCTGACCGACGGTGTTCACGTGACAGATGTCACCAATGCGTCACGCACGATGCTGATGGATCTCGAGACCCTTCAGTGGGACGAATCGATCTGCGCGGACTTCGGAATCCCGATGTCGATGCTCCCTGAAATCCGTAGTTCGTCCGAGGTCTACGGCACCGGCCGTCCTCGCGGCAATCTCGCCGGTGTGCCGGTCGCCGGAATCCTCGGTGACCAGCAGGCAGCCACATTCGGCCAGGCCTGCCTCTCCGAGGGTGAAGCCAAGAACACGTACGGCACCGGCAATTTCATGCTTCTCAATACGGGAACGAAGCCGGTGCACAGCAAGCACGGACTGCTGACAACCGTCTGCTACAAACTCGGCGAAGCCCCCGCCGTCTACGCACTCGAAGGTTCCGTCGCGGTGACCGGCTCCTTGGTCCAGTGGCTTCGGGACAATCTCGGAATCATTCAGAACGCCAAGGACATCGAGCCACTCGCCGCAAGTGTCGACGACAACGGCGGCGCCTACTTCGTACCCGCGTTCTCCGGACTGTTCGCACCCCGGTGGCGACCGGATGCACGGGGTGTCATCGTCGGCCTGACGCGGTTCGTCAACAAGGGACACCTGGCTCGCGCGGCGCTCGAGGCGACGGCATACCAAACCCGTGAGGTCATCGACGCCATGCGTGCGGATTCGGGAGTCGAACTGTCCGCGCTGAAGGTCGACGGCGGCATGGTGGTCAACGAAACCCTGATGCAGTTCCAGTCGGACATCCTCGGAGTTCCCGTCATCCGCCCGGTGGTCAACGAAACGACAGCACTCGGCGCTGCGTATGCAGCGGGCCTCGCCATCGGTTACTGGGCCGACACCGAAGACATCCGCAACAACTGGGCCGTCGGCCAAACCTGGGAACCGGCGATGGACGAGTCCGAAAGGTCACGGCTGTACGCGGAGTGGAACAAGGCCGTCGAGCGGACGTACAACTGGTCCGAGTAATCACCCCGATCCTTCCATACCGGAAGAGCTGATCATGGTCGCCTATTGATACTCCTGAGGTATCAATAGGCGACCAAGTTGGTATTGGACGTGACCTACACCACTCTGCGAATCTCATTCAGGCGCGCCACGTTTCGGCGCCGCGAATGTTGCAGAGAAAGGTCGCCACGCATGAGTTCACCCACTCGCAGTTCCGAGGAGATCAACGCCAAGGCACGAAGAGCCGGTATCGCTTCATTCATCGGAACCACCATCGAGTGGTACGACTTCTATATCTACGGCACCGCGGCTGCCCTGGTATTCGGCGAGATCTTCTTCTCCGACACACTGCCGAACGGAGTCGGCACGCTCCTCGCCTTCATCACCCTGTGGGCAGGCTTCCTCGCCAGGCCGATCGGCGGGATCATCTTCGGCCATCTCGGCGACCGGATCGGGCGCAAGAACACCCTGGTCATCACCTTGATGATGATGGGCGTCGCCACTGTCGGGATCGGACTCCTCCCCACCTACGCGCAGGTCGGCATGTGGGCCCCGATCGGTCTGGTCACCCTTCGCGTGATCCAAGGAATTGCGGTCGGTGGTGAGTGGGGTGGCGCGGTACTCATCGCCAGCGAGAACGCACCGAAGGGCAAGAGCATCCTCTACTCCGCGTTCGCTCAGCAGGGCTCGCCCGCGGGAAATCTGTTGGCTACCATCGCATTCTTCCTGCTGTCCTCGATGCCGACGCCGTCATTCCTTCTCTACGGCTGGCGAATCCCTTTTCTCGTTTCGGCAGGCCTGGTCATCCTCGGCATGATCATTCGCCTGAAACTCGAAGAGTCCGACGAGATGAAGGCCGTTCTCGCCCGCAAGAAGGTCGTCAAACTTCCGCTCGCCGAAGTATTGCGCAAGCACTGGGTGCTGGTTCTCCTCGGCGCCGGCGCACTCCCCCTCGCCCAGGTCACCTATTTCAAGAACACCTTCGCATTGTCCTGGGCTACAAAAGAACTCGGATACGACCGCGGCACATTCCTCGCCGCTATCGCGATCGCACTTGTCGTGCAGTTCATCGTCCAACCGTTCGGGGCCGTTCTGGTTTCCAAGATAGACATGCGGAAGGCCATGTGCCTGATGGTGATACCGGAGTTCGTTCTCATGCCCGCGATGTTCTTTGCCATCAGAACCGGGAACTTCACCATCGCAGTCGTTGCGATGTGTCTCGCCACGATCCCGCACTCGATGTTCTACGGCGCCATCGCCGGCGTTCTCGCTCGCGCCTTCCCTGCGAACATCCGTTACACGGGTCTGTCGACGGCGTATCAACTGTGTTCCCTTGTCGTCGGCGGCGGAACTCCGGTACTGGCGCAGTGGATGCTCAACACGTCAGGCAACATCGTCGGGGTCGCGATCGTGTCCGGACTGTACGCACTTGTCTCGCTGATCTGCACCCTTCTCCTGCTCCGACGTACCGGCTACAACGCAAGCGAACTCTCGACGGCCGAGCAAGCGGATTACGACGAGCTCGAACTCGAGAACGCTCTTGCCGATACTGCAAACTCGCCGAAGTCCGAAGCGGGTGAAATTCCTACCGGGAGGGCAACCGTCTAAGCCAGGGACGGCAGCGCCTGCTCGGACAATTTCAACACTTCGAGAAGAGCAGGTCTGTCGTCTCCATCTCGCCAGGCGATACGCAGTTGAAGGGGAGGAGGTGGATCCATGACGGGAACAAAGACAACATCAGGGTTCACGATGCTTTGGGCCACCGACGAAATAGTCAACGAGCATCCGATTTCCGCGGACACCAGCGCGATCAACGACATCGAATCCGGTGCCGTCTGCACGATTCGAGCCAGGAACCCTGAGTTCTTGGACGCAGTGAGCAGAGACTCCCGCAGAATCGAACCCGGCTCCGCCGGAAGCGTCACCCAATTCTCGGACTCCAATTCGATCAACCGAACCGATTCCCTCGACGCCAACGGGTGGTCTTTCGACATGGCAACCAGAAAGTTCTCCTCGGCGATCAATCTCGACGTGATCCCGAGCGGCGGGACGGTCCACCGGACCATCCCGATGTCGAGGCGTCGATCGAGCAACATCAACAACGCCTCGTTCGCGAAAGCGGAACTGTCGAGCACGAATTCGATACCGGGATTCGTCTTTCTCACCAATTTCGCCCACCGCCCGACGAGTAGGTGCGACGAGGTTCCCGCGAAGCCCAGGCGAACGCGACCTGTCGTTCCCTGGCCTGCCGCGGATACCGCGATCTCGGCCATCCGGCACGCGTCCAGAATCTCGCGCGCCGGAAGCAGCAGTGCTTCACCGGCAGCAGTCAACCGCACAGTTCGAGTACTTCGATCGAACAACGGCGAACCGAGCTGTTTCTCGAATTGCCTGATGGTTCGACTCAGCGGCGGTTGCGCAATCCGAAGCCGCTGAGCCGCACGGCCGAAATGTAGCTCCTCAGCCACCGCGAGAAATGCGTTGATCTGATGAATTTCCACCCGACATTGTTGCGCCACACCGGCCGACCATGTCAAGTTTCCGAAACCGACCAAGTGCGCGAGAACGTAAGAAGAGGTACACACGTGGACAAGACGCTCTCGATGAAAGAGGCCATCGGTCGATACGTCGGCGACGGAATGACTGTTGCGTTGGAGGGCTTTTCGCATCTCATTCCATTTGCCGCGGCACACGAGATCATCCGGCAGGGCAGGAAGGACCTCACGCTGTGCCGGATGACGCCGGACATCGTTTCCGATCAACTCGTCGCCGCCGGCTGCGTCCGAAAGCTGGTCGCCTCGTTCTTCGCCAGCGGCTCCGCAGGTTCTCTGTACGAGTTACGCAGACGCATCGAGAACCAGGACCCGCTCCCCCTCGAAGTCGAGGAATACAGCCATTACGGCATGGTGTGCCGGTATCAGGCGGGAGCCGCCAGGCTTCCCTTCTTCCCGCTACGGTCGTACGCCGGTAGTGATCTACCCGCACTCAACCCACAACTGAGACTCGTCGAGGACCCGTACGGCGGCGGGAGCGTCTACGTTGTGCCGCCATTGAATCCGGATGTCACGATCATCGGCGCACAGCGAGCGGACACGTCCGGGAACGCGCAGATCTGGGGCATCGCCGGGGTGCAGCAAGAGGCCGTGTACGCCGCGAAGAAGGCAATCGTCGTTGTCGAAGAACTGGTCGACGACGAGGTCATCAGATCAGACCCGAGCCGAACTCTGATTCCCTCACATGCAGTCGACGCGGTTGTCGTCTGCCCGCGCGGCGCACACCCGTCGTACGCGCAGGGATACTACGACCGCGATTGCGGCTTCTACCGACGCTGGACCGAAATCTCCAAAGACCCTTCACAGCTGAGAAATTGGCTCGACGAATGGGTGTACGCACTCGACAGTCACGGCGAGTATCTCGCCAAACTCGGAGCCGACTACTGGTCGGATCTCGAGGTCGGACCAAAACTCTCCACACCAGTCGACTACGGGAGCAGACTATGACCACCACGATCGACACCGGTAACACCACCTCCACCGAAACGATCGTCGCCGTCGCGGCACGCGAATTGGCGGGTAAGCGCCGGGTCTTCGCCGGAGTTGGGCTACCCACGCTCGCAGTCGATCTCGCGCGGCACACGTCGAATCCGGACGTCGAGCTGATCTACGAATCCGGAGTGTGCGGTGCACATCCGTCGGCAATGGCCGAGGGTATCGCGGACTCCGTGGTTGTCTCCGGTGCCGAATCCGTGCTCAGCATGGCCGCGCTCTTCGGTTACGTCCTGCAAGGTGGCAACGTCGACGTCGGATTTCTCGGGGCCGCTCAAATCGATCGAACGGGCAGTCTGAACACAAGTTTCATCGGTGACTGGAAGAACCCGACGGTCAGACTGCCCGGAGCAGGCGGGGCCGTCGAGATCATCGCGAACGCCGCAGAGATCTTCGTCGTGATGCGTCGCCACGACCTCAGTTCCTTTCCGGCCGAGCTCGACTTCTGCACCTCACCCAGCCCCGCCCGCGCCCACGCCAGCGGTAAGGGCGTCATGCCGGCAGGCGCAGGAGTGACCAAGGTATTCACCAACCTCGGCGTCCTGACACACCAGGGCCCCGGCGGCGAATTGGAGTTGACCAGCGTCCACGAGGGAATCTCGGTCGATCAGGTCAGGGAATCGACAGGATGGGACCTCGCCGTCGCCGATCACGTCACCGTCACCACCCCACCATCGAGCACGGAGATCGATCTGCTCCGCAACACTATCGACAAGGTCAGGCTGTACCTGCGGTAACACTCTTCCGGAGCCTGCCGACGGCATCGACCAGCACGGCTTCGGGATACGTCGCGAAACACAATCGAGCGCTTCGACCGAGGTCAGCTTCGACCGCGAAGGCCGAACCTGGGACAAATGCCACGCCATGCTCGAGCGCGGCACCCAGGAGTTCGGTGGTGTCGACGTCGTCGACGAAATCCATCCAACAGAACATCCCGCCACGGACCTCGGAAAAGCGTGCACGCCCACTCAATTCCGTCTCGGCGGCCGTGACCAGCGCCTTCGCTCTGGCGCCGTAGCCTTCCCGGAGCTTGTCGAGGTGCGTTTCGAACCATTCGACGTCGGAGAAGAGGTCTGCGGCGATCTGCTGGGTGAGCGAAGACCCGCACAGGTCAGCGCCTTGCTTGATCAGTTCGACCGCCTCGCAGACCTTTCGGTCGCCGTGCAGCCAGCCGACGCGCAGCGCCGGTGCCAACACTTTGGAAGCACTGGACAGCCGAATCACCCTGTCCGACAACGCCGCCAGCGGTGCGGGCGGTTTCTCGCCGAAGTACAGTTCGCCGTACGGGTCGTCCTCGAGAACCCAGAACCCGTATCGGTCCGCCAGTGCCGCCAAGTGCGCTCGCCGCTGCGCCGAAAGCACCGCGCCCCGCGGGTTGTGGAAATTGCTCACGGTGTGCACAACTTTGGGCCGAAGACCGGCGGCGAGTTTCGCCTCGAGCGCGTCGGTGTCCATTCCGTCCTCGTCCAACTGGACGGGAACGAGACGAGCCTGCGCCGTTCGAAAGACCTGCAGCGCACCGGTATATGCCGGTTCCTCCACGACCACAACGTCACCGGCGTCGAGGAGGACCTGCGCGAGCAGGCTCAAACCTTGCTGAGAACCGTGTGTGATCACAACTTCGGACACGTCGAGTGCCCGCCCGATCTTGGAGGATTCGCGCTCGGCGATCACCTCACGGAGGCGCCGCAGGCCTGACGTCTCGCCGTATTGAACGGACGAGGGGTCGCCGAGTGCGTCGTGGGCTGCCTTCGAGATTCGTTCCCGCGGAATGAAATCAGGATCGGGTAGTCCGCCGGCCAAACTGATGACGTCGGGTCGGGCAGTCAAGTTGAGCAGATCGCGAATTGCAGAACTACGGAGTCCGTCCATACGAGCGGACAGCGCGGCGTGTGTCATGTGAAGCTCCCAGGCACGCAGAATGAAGGTCAGAGGAAAACACCCTGAGCCGTCCTGGGTCAACGGGGCGGGAGAGCGCCGAGATACCGACCCTTGATTCGGTCGGTATCTCGACTATCGCACCAATACTTCAGTATGTGAAACAGACTTCTCACATTGTAAGAAGACTCTGGTCCGTTCTCAGTCCAGGTCGTCGTGACGCATGAGCTGACGAGCTGCCTCGGTGATCGATCCGGTCAGCGACGGGTACACCGAGAACGTCTGAGCCAGGTCGTTGACCGTCAGGTTGTTCTGCACGGCGATCGCGATCGGCAGGATGAGTTCCGAAGCGGTGGGCGCGACCACAACACCGCCGATGACCACGCCGGTAGCCGGGCGGCAGAAGATTTTCACGAAGCCGCGGCGCAAACCGGACATCTTGGCGCGCGGGTTGGTGTTGAGCGGCAACATGACGGTGCGAGCAGGCACCTCTCCGTTGTCGATCGCGGCCTGCGAAACACCCACCGTTGCAATTTCGGGGCGCGTGAAGACGGCCGATGCGACGGTCTTCAACTTGATCGGGCTGACGCCTTCACCGAGTGCGTGGTACATCGCGATACGTCCCTGCATCGCAGCCACCGACGCGAGCGGGAGCAGTCCGGTGCAGTCACCGGCGGCGTAGATACCGGAAACCGTGGTGCGCGAGACCCGGTCGACACGCAGGTATCCACCCTTGTCCAACTCGATGCCGACCCGCTCCAGGCCGAGACCGTTGGTGTTGGGGACGGAACCGACGGTCATCAGTGCGTGGCTTCCTTCGACCGTGCGGCCGTCGGAGAGCTTGACGATGATGCCCTTCTCGGTGCGCTCGACGGCGTCTGCGCGGGCGTGCTTGACGAGGGTGACACCGCGCTCGGCGAGGGCGTCCTCGAGCACGAGCGCCGCATCGGCATCCTCGCCGGGCAGAACACGGTCACGACTGGACACGAGTGTGACCTTGACGCCCATCTCGGTGTATGCGGAGACGAACTCGGCACCGGTGACACCGGAACCGACCACGACCAGGTGCTCGGGCAGCTCGTCCAAGTCGTAGAGCTGACGCCACGTCATGATTCGCTCACCGTCGGGCTCGGCTCCCGGGATGATGCGGGGGCTGGCGCCGGTGGCGATCAACACGACGTCTGCGTCGATGGTCTTCTGCTCGCCGCTTCCGAGCGTCGCGCGAACCTGGTGTGCTGCCATACCGAGGAGCGGATCGGTCAGTTCGGCGGTGCCGGAGAGAACCTCGACGCCGACCGTCTGCAACCGTGCGCGAATGTCCGAGGACTGGGACAACGCGAGACTCTTGACTCGGGAGTGGATCTTCGGCAGTGACACCGAAGCCTGCTCCGGATCCAGAGTGATGCCGAGGTCGGATGCACGACGCATGTCGGTGCGGATTCCGGTGGACGCGATGAACGTCTTCGACGGGACACAGTCGAACAGCACACACGCGCCGCCGACGCCGTCCGAATCGACCAGGGTGACCGTGGCCCCGTGCTGCGCGGCTACCAGTGCCGCCTCGTAGCCGGCGGGTCCGCCACCGATGATCACGATCCGGGTCATGTGTCCTCCAAGTCCTCGCGTGGCCGGCAGGGGTCTCCCGTCGACCAGTGTCACGCTATTCGAGCACCACGTGTCGCGCAGTGCTTGTACCAGATTACTTGCGTCCGGTGGTCCGCTTCGCCACACCCTCGGACCACGGTTTAGGCTTGCGCCCGTGTCGATTTATGCCGCCTACGGTTCCAACATGCATCCCGAGCAGATGTTGTTGCGCTGCCCACACTCGCCCATGTCCGGGACAGGGTGGCTGCGAGGCTGGCGCCTGACCTTCAGCGGCGAGGACCTCGGCTGGGAGGGGGCTCTTGCCACCGTGGTCGAAGACCCCGATTCCAGTGTTTTCGTGGTCCTCTACGACGTCCCGGAAGAGGACGAAGTGAGTCTGGACCGCTGGGAAGGTGCCGAACTCGGTCTGCACCGCAAGATCCGCGTGCGGGTCGACACCGCAGGCGATGCGGTGCTCGCTTGGCTCTACGTCATGGATGCGTACGAAGGCGGGCTGCCGTCGGCCCGCTACATCGGCGTGATGGCCGACGCCGCCGAGATTGCCGGAGCGCCGGCCGAGTACGTGCGAGAGTTGCGGACGAGAAACAGCCGCAACGTGGGTCCCGGTAACGGTGTTACCGATTAGATAGCTGTCCTGCTCAAAGCAGCAGGAAATACGCGAGCACTGCAAGTGCTGCGAGTACCACCACAATCGTCAGGCCGATGAGCACACGCTTGGAACCGCGTGACTCCGATTCGCCTGCGACAACTGCAGTTTCCGGCTCGACTGTTGCCACCCCGGTTGCAGTTTCAGCCGCCACCTTCTCACGTCCGAGAGTGTCGAACACCTCCGTCACGTCGTGTGAAGGCGGCAAACCGATCGGAACGATCGTGTGCGACGTCGAGGTGAAACCGGCAGCCAGAATTGCGGCTCCCAGCGCGGCCGACTGCTCCGGTCCGGGCCCGAGTTCACATCTGACACCGAGCTTTTCGGCGATTCCGGCCGCTATGGACATCATGGCTGCTTTGTCTGTCGCCGGTTCTCCGTCACCGGTGACGACTACGGCGTCCAGGTTCTCCGGCATCCAACCGAACGCACCCAGTGCCGTCGCGAGGCGTGAACTCGGTGAACTCCCGTCGCCGGCGAAGCCGAATGCGCGGCCGGCGGCGACGCCCGAACGCACCAGCGTGACCGCTGCCCCGGTGTCGTCGACGTGATAGATGCCGATGAGCGTGCCGGCGAGTGCCGCGATTTCCGACTCGAACCACGCCGAGACCGCCTCGGCGTCCGAGACGAGAGTGACCCGCTCGAGGCCTGCATAGACCAGTGAATCCTGCATGAGGGCCGCTGTGGACGAGTCCCAGCGCGACGGGTAGGTCGCGACGATGTCGGGCGCTCCCCCACTTCGACCACCACGATCGGGCAGCGGCTCGCATTCCTGCAATAGGCAGCGAATCGACGTCGCCACCAAATCCTCGGCGCGGTAACGGGTATCGGCCGTTCCGGAGACGCCACTCGGGTCCCCCACACGGCCGACAAAACCTGACCATGATTCCGAGAATTCACGGCCGGCACCCAATTGCTCGGTACCGCCGAGCACGGTCGTTCCGTCCTTGCGTTGATTGAGAATCGTGTCCCTGACCAACACCACCGGATCGGCCGAACCCGGATCGTTGGACGCAACTACAGCCGTCGACACCAATGTGCCGATTCGCACTCCCACACCTATGGACATGCCCGTACCTTCACTCGAACGACACGAAAAACGGTACCCCCGACGGGAACCGGAACTATCCCAGAACCAGGCTCGTCAGAACCTTCACACCGACGCCGAGTGCACGCTCGTCGAGATCGAAAGTGGGTTGGTGGATGTCGAGCTGATCGCCTTCACCCGACCACACGCCTAGCCGCGCCATGGCACCCGGCACGGTTTCGAGGTACCACGAAAAGTCTTCGCCACCACCGGATTGCGGGGTGTCCGCCAAAGCATCTTGTCCGACGGTCGCGATGGCGTCCTCGAACATCCGAGTGGACACCTCGTCGTTGACGACCGGTGGCACTCCGCGACGATAGTTGAGTTGGTAGCGAACTCCGGTGGGCGCGAGCAGTCCGTGGACGATTTCTTCCACGAGCGGTTCGAGCAACTCCCACGTGTCGTGATCGCCGGTACGTACCGTGCCCGTCATCATGCCGGTCTGCGGAATCGCGTTGGGCGCCTGACCTGCACTGACCGCACCCCACACCATCACGGTGCCGGTACGCGGATCGATACGACGGCTGAGCATTCCCGGCAGCCCGGTCACGACTGTGCCGAGTGCGTAGATGAGGTCCGTGGTCAGGTGCGGCCTCGACGTGTGCCCACCCGGAGAGTCGAGAACGACCTCGATCGTGTCTGCAGCAGAGGTGATCGCGCCAAGACGCATTCCGACCTGGCCCGCCTCGAGTCGCGGATCGCAGTGCAGAGCAAAGATTCTGGACACGCCGTCGAGCGCGCCGGCAGCGATGACGTCGAGTGCACCACCAGGCATGACTTCCTCGGCGGGCTGGAAGATCAGCCGAACCCCGACGGGAAGTTCGGGCAGCGTGGCCAGAGCCAATCCGGCGCCGAGCAGGATGGTGGTGTGGGCGTCGTGCCCGCATGCATGAGACACACCGGGGACCGTGGACGAGTACGTCGCCCCGGTCGCCTCCTGCATCGGCAAAGCGTCCATGTCGGCGCGAAGTGCGATTCGCGGCCCCTCAGGTCCGATGTCGCACGTGAGCCCGGTGCCACCGGGAAGGATCTTCGGTGACAGCCCAGCGGCGGTGAGGCGGGTCGCGACGAATTCGGTGGTCGCGTATTCGCGGCGAGCCAACTCCGGGTTGGCATGGATGTGTCGACGCCACGCGACGAGGTCGTCGGTGTGCGCGTGAATCCACGTGTCGATTGCCGCGTTCACCGGCGATCTACCCCTTCCAACAGACGGGTGCGTTGTTCTGGATCGGACGCTACCCGGAGAGCAGTGCGGGCCAACGCAATTGCACCGTCGACTACCGCTCGATCTGCGGAGGTGGTGATACACGCGGCCGCGAACTCCGGCTGATGTGTCACTGCCCCCGATGAATCCAAGCCTATGACCGGGTGAATTCCCGGAATCACATTGGTCACATTACCCATATCCGTACTACCCAGTGGACGGGAGCGCTCCCATTCCACTGCCAGTGGCACCCGCCCGAGGTCGACGATCTGTTCACGGTACGCCGCCGCCAGCCACGGATCGGGGGTCAACTCGGTGTAAGTGGGCGATACCGTGCGGATTTCGTGGGTGCATCCGGTGCCGAGTGCGCCCGAGGCGAAGCAGGCGTCGGCACGCTCGGACAGATTGGCCAACGACGCGGCCGTCTCGGCACGCAGGTAGTACAGCAGTTCGGACCGAGCCGGAACGATGTTGGGAGCAGTGCCGCCATCACTGACGATTCCGTGAATCTGTTGCCCTGGCTGGAGGTGCTGGCGCAACAGTCCGACCGCCACCTGCGCGAGCGTCGCGGCATCGGCGGCATTACGACCGAATTCCGGCGCAGCAGAGGCGTGCGCTTCGCGACCGTGATAGCTGACGGCGATGTCCGCCAGGGCCAGCGAGGTGGCACCGATGATGTCGATCGGTCCTGGATGAACCATCATGGCCGCGCCGACGCCGTCGAATGCACCACGCTCGAGCATCAGAACTTTGCCGCCACCGGTTTCCTCCGCGGGAGTACCGATCACTCGGACGGTGATCCCCAGTTCGTCGGCCACGGTAGCCAACGCGATGCCGGCCCCGACCGCGGCGGCGGCAATGATGTTGTGCCCACAGGCATGACCGATCTCGGGCAGCGCGTCGTACTCAGCGCAGATCGCGATGACCAACTCTCCACTGCCGTAGGTGGCATCGAAGGCCGTCGGCAGATCGACGATCCCGTGAGTGACCGCGAAACCGTGCTGCGCCAGCAGGTCCGACACTTTGGCAGCGCTGCGGAACTCCTCGAAGGCAAGTTCCGGATCGCTGTGAATCGAATGCGACAGCGCAATCAGATCGGCCTCTACGGACCTGACTGCGCTGTCGACATTCTGGTTCACGCGATCATTGTCTCACCCGAAGGAGAAGTTGCTCTTGTCAGTCACCTGAGCGAGGTCCGCAAGCGCATCGCGGTGGATGCCTGCCTTGATTCCCGCCAAGTTCTTGCCGTGAGTCGACGTCAGTGCCGATGCCTTGGCCACTGCTGCGGCGAGTACTCCGTCGCCGTCGACCGTTTCCTGCACGATGCCGGCAGCAAGCGCGTCGGCGCCGCCGAATCGACGCCCCGTCGTCATCGCGTCGACTGCCGTCTGCTTGGGCAGACGACTGTTCAACAGTGCTGACATGCCGACAGTGAACGGCATGTTCAGTCCGACCTCGGGGAGGCAGTAGAAGCCGCGGTCCGCGCGCATGATCTGGAAATCGTGTGAGGACGCGAGCATGGCGCCGGCGCCGAACGCGTGCCCCTGCACGGCCGCGACCGTGGCCATCGGGAAGGTCAACAAACGGCTGTAGATGGTGTGGACCTTGTCCAGGTAGCCGGGCAGACCGTCGAGATTGCCGAAGATCCACGTCGTGTCCAGGCCGTTCGTGTAGAACTTGCCCGTCGCGGTGGTCACCAGGGCTGCGGGCCCCTCGTGCGCTTCGACCTCGTCCAACTTGCTGTGAACAGCGTCGATCCACTCAGGGCCGAAGCGGTTCTCGTTGTCCGTTTCGCCCTCGTTGCCGAGGTACAGGATGAATACGTCGCCGTCGCGTTCGAGATAAGGCATGGATGGGAGAGTAACGCCCGCCAACTCACCCGGCGAACCGACCCGACTCCTCAGTAGGGTTGCTCACATGGGAACGATCGCCGAGGCCGCCGCCGCTGCTCTGTCCGCCATGACTGGCTCTTCGTCACCGTCAGTCGCCATCGTGCTCGGGTCGGGGTGGACCGATGCCGCAGACGTGTTCGGCGACGCCGGTGCGGACGTGACAGCCGAAGTCTCGATGGCGGATCTTCCTGGCTTCGCCCCACCGTCCGCTCTCGGCCATGCGGGCACCATTCGTTCGGTGCGCGTCGGAAACACCGAAGTACTGCTGCTGCTCGGGCGCGCGCACGCATACGAGGGCCACGATCTCGGTACCGTCGTCCACCCGGTCCGGACAGCCATTGCTGCCGGCGCCGACACGGTCATCCTCACCAATGCGGCCGGCGGAATCCGCGAGGACTACGCAGTGGGGCAACCGGTGCTGATCAGTGACCACCTGAACCTGACGGCCCGCTCTCCCCTCGTCGGCGCAGAGTTCGTCGACCTGGTCGACGCCTATTCGCCGGAACTGCGTGCGCTGGCTCGCTCGATCGACCCGGACCTTGCCGAGGGTGTTTACGCCGGGCTTCCCGGTCCTCACTATGAGACTCCGGCCGAGATTCGAATGCTTCGTACACTCGGCGCCGATCTGGTCGGCATGTCGACGGTTCACGAGACCATCGCGGCTCGCGCGCTCGGCGCCCGCGTTCTCGGCATCTCCATGGTCACCAATCTGGCCGCCGGAATCACGGGCGCCCCGCTCGACCATCAGGAAGTGCTGGCGGCAGGCAAAGCCTCGGCGGCCCGGATGGGAGTGCTGCTGCGTCAACTGGTCGAGCAGCTGTGACACCACTGAACGTCACCGAGTGGATCGACGCCGATCCGGACCCAGTTACCCGCGCAGAATTAGCAGCCCTTTCCGAACATGAACTGGCCGAACGCTTTTCCGCACCACTGACGTTCGGCACTGCTGGGCTTCGCGGGCCGGTGCGCGGCGGACCCAACGGCATGAACCTCGCGGTCGTCATCCGGACCACGGCCGGTCTGGCGGCCTGGCTGACAGCTCGCTGCCAGGGCGGGTCCCGCGTTGTGGTCGGCCGCGACGCCCGGCTCGGTTCAGAGGCATTTGCTCTCGCCGCCGCCGAGGTCATGGCAGCGGCCGGGTTCGAGGTGACCCTGCTCCCCCGCCCACTGCCGACACCGCTGGTGGCGTTCGCGGTGCGCAGGCTCGGGGCAGCGGCAGGTATCCAGATCACCGCCTCCCACAATCCTGCCGCCGACAACGGTTACAAGGTGTATCTCTCGGGCGGAGCGCAACTCGTCTCCCCCGCCGATCGTGAAATCGAGAGCGAGATCGCCCGCATCGGTGGTGCCGCCGACGTCGCCCGGGCATCGGTGATTCCGGCCGACGATTCTCTGGTCGAGGAGTACATCGCCCGCATCGCGACCCTCCCGCACGGCGACGCCCGCTCGATCCGGATTGCGCTCACGGCAATGCACGGCGTCGGCGGCGAGACTGCGACAGCGGCTCTGCGAGCAGCAGGGTTCGACGATCTGCACGTCGTGGCGGAGCAGTTCGATCCCGACCCCACGTTTCCGACCGTCGAGTTCCCCAATCCCGAAGAGCCTGGCGCCGCAGACCGCCTGCTCGCCCTTGCCCGAAGTGTCGACGCGGATCTGGCGATCGCACTCGACCCGGATGCCGACCGCTGCGCCGTCGGAGTTCGCGACGGTGATCAGTGGCGCATGTTGCGCGGCGACGAAACCGGGATGCTCCTGGCCGACCACGTACTGCACACGGCGCCCGGAGATTCGTTGGTGGCGACGACGATCGTCTCCTCGACTCTGCTCTCGAAGTTGGCGAAAGCTCGCGGAGCCAGGTTTGCGCAGACACTCACCGGATTCAAGTGGCTCACGCGCGCCGGCGACGGACTCGTCTACGCCTACGAGGAAGCGATCGGGCACTGCGTCGATCCGGATGTGGTGCGGGACAAGGACGGAATCTCAGCTGCCGTTCTGGTGGCCGACTTGGCTGCCACCCTCGCGGGCAGCAACAGAACCCTGTTGGACGTTCTAGGCGACTATGCCGTCGAATTCGGACTGCATCGCGGGGACCAAGTATCCCGCCGCGTCGAGGATTTGAGCGACATCGCCGAAATGATGAAACGACTACGCGCCGATCCTCCTGGCCAACTCGCGGGTGAGCCGGTCACGACCGAGGACTTGTCCCTGGTTCGCGGTGGTATGCGCACCGACGCAGTGATATTCGACGGGCCGTCGATCCGCGTGGTTGTTCGACCGTCCGGAACCGAGCCCAAGCTCAAGTGTTATCTCGAAGTTGTCGTCCCAGTGGCGAACCGCGACGACCTCGCGAACGCACTAGAGCAGGCGAAGGCCCGGCTGGCGGAACTCCGAACCTTCGCCCTTTCGCTCTAGCGGGGTCCGAACTGCCGATCGCCGGCGTCACCGAGACCGGGGACGATGAAAGCGTTCTCGTCGAGTCCGTCATCGATGCTCGCGATGACCAGACGAACCGGGTGGCCGGACGCTGCCAGCGCGTCGACGCCGGCCGGAGCGGCCACGACGCACACTGCCGTGACATCCGTCGCGCCACGCGCAACCAGCAAGTCGATGGTGTGCACCATCGAGCCACCGGTGGCGAGCATCGGATCGAGCACGAACACCGGGATACCGGACAGATCCGCAGGCAGGGATTCGAGGTACGGAACCGGCTGATGAGTCTCTTCGTCACGTGCCATTCCGACAAAGCCGACGCCGGCCGACGGAATCAGCGCACTCGCCTGTTCGACCATGCCCAGACCGGCCCGCAGCACTGGTACCAACAACGGCGGCTTCGCGAGCCGGATGCCCGTCGTCGCTGCTACCGGGGTGTCGACCGGAAACTCCTCGACCTCCGCGTCACGCATGGCCTCGTAGACCAGCATGTGCGTGAGCCTGCGAAGTGCGGAACGAAAAGTTGCGTTCTCACTGCGTGCATCACGCATTGTCGTCAAGAGGGCCGCCGCGAGCGGATGGTCGACTACGTGCGTTTGCATGACCATCAGAATAGTTCCTCGGGAACCGGAGCACCCCGCGCGGCGTCCAAGAAGGAGTAAGCGCAACGGGGGGAAGACAAGTTGACAAATCTGGATCTGGACACTGAAAGCATCGCGGAGTTCGCCACGCGGTTGGGCACTGTTGCCGACAACGTCGCGCAAGCTCGACAGGACGCGGCGGGTGGCGATCACTTGGCTCTGTCCGCTGTGCTGGGGCTGATCGGCGGCGACTTCGTCGATGTCGCGAGCCGAGCACAGCAAGCGCACATCGACGACATCGATCGACTGTCCGCTGTGATCTCCAGCGTCCAGTCAGCCACCCGCGACGCTCACGCCGTCTATCTCGACTCCGAGGAATCGGTACGAACGACTCTCGCTGAAGCCGCACGCTCATGATCGACGTCGACGCACTCGCACGACCGATCATCGATCTGGTCGACATTGTCGGGACTGGCGTCCCCAGCGCAAGTGGACCCGACGTCGGCATCCGAATCGCTACGGACGCCCTCGAGATCGCATACCAATTGGGAAGCGCTGCGCTGAGCGAATTGGCGTCCTCTCAGAGCTCGTCCACGGCACTCACCGCTGCGGTGACCAAAACCGAGCAGACGCAGACGTCGACGCGAAACCTCGCCGATCGTGGGACCGACATCGCCGACGTCGTGGACGAAGCAACAACGTCCGTGTACGCGGGAATGACCGAACTCGGTGAGATTCTCCAGTCGTTTCTGACACTCGCGATCAAGGCCGGGCCGACGCTCATGACACCGACGGGCCAATTGATGTTGTTGTCGGCCGCGTTGGAGCACCTCGGACGCGCGGTATCGGTTATCGAGCGGGTACGCGGTGAGCTGGCGGGGTCGACCGACAAGATGTCCGCACTCGTCCCGTCCGTCCCGATACCCGATCCCGCACCTGGAGTCTCCGGTTCGGTGGGTGGTTCCGGTTCCGTCGGTGGTTCCGGTTCCGTCGGTGGTTCTGGTTCCGTCGGTGGAGTAGAGGTCGAACTTCCCGACGGCTCGATTGCCACCGCACCGAACGCCGAGGCCGCTGCTGCCGTACGCAACGCGCTTACTCAACAGGGTGTCCCGTACGCCTGGGGAGGCACGACACCCGGAGTCGGTCTGGACTGCAGTGGTCTGACGCAATGGGCGTACGGCCAGGCCGGAGTCGATATTCCGAGGTTGGCTCAGGAACAGGGAATCGGGAACCAGGTCGATCAGAACAATCTGATGCCGGGCGACCTCGCGGTCTGGGACGGCCACGTCGCGATGGTGATCGGCGGCGGCCAGATGATCGAAGCCGGCGACCCAGTCGAAATCAGCGCCATCCGAACCACGAACAGCGGCATGGGCTTTCACGGTTTCTACCGTCCGACAGAATGACAGGAAACATGAACGAGAACATGCGGGAATCACCGCCGATCATCACAGCCGTCTCCGTCAACCGCGCTGGAACCATCGCGGTCCGCGCCACGGAGCACGCCGTGCCCGTGGACCTGCGGATCAGCCAGGAGGAACTGCGGTACGGCGGGGAACGGTTGGCGCAACAGATACTCACGCTGTGCTCGAAAGCAGCGATCGAGGCCGGCGCCCGCCATCGTGTGGAGCTCGAAGAGACCGGAGTCCCGGCAGCGATCCTCGATCGGCTCGGTCTCGCGACCCGAGACGAACTGGCCGATGTCGACGCCGCCGAGGGCCAGATCCTTCCGTCGAGCTGGATGCGTTCGATATGAGCGAGATTGATCGAATCATGGAGCTGGCGAAACACCGGACCGGACTCTTGCAGGACGCCGTCGACGGGGTCGGCGCTCTGCGGGCAGTCGTCTCGAGCGAGGGTGGGATAGTCACGGCGACTGTCGACGGGCTGGGCGCTCTGGTCGATCTACGGATTACCGACGCAATCACCGCGATGAATTCGCGCACAGTGGCCGCATTGACGGTCGCAACAATTCACCAGGCAGTTCGACAGTCCAACGACGAACGAGAGCGACTGGTCAGTGAGCTCCGAGTGGCACTGAAACAAACGTGACGAACCCCCGCTATGCCTTTCGCTCTGCGGTGGATAGGCTTCCGCCCATGGCTGGAGACATCGTCCCTATCGAAATCGGACTCACCGACGGAGACCTCGTCACTTTGTGGGCACCCCGCTGGCGCGAGGGCGACGACGAGTGGGAAGCGTTCCTCGGCCATGAGGAAGACCTGTACGGGTTCTCCTCCGTCGCAGAACTCGCGGCCTTCATCCGAACGGACTCCGACAACGACCTGGTCGAGCATCCGGCGTGGGCCGTCGTCTCCGGGCTGTCGGCAGCCGAGCTCGAACCGGAAGAGAACTTCACGTTCGACTTCGTCGGCGTGCCGGAACTGGCCGCAGGTGACCCTGAGGCACTGGCGGTCTCGGAACTCGAAGACACCTTGAACATGGCTCGCAACATCGGCGAGGTGTGCGAACTGGACGCGGTCATCCGCTTCTTCAGCGGCCATCCGGTTCTCGGCGCGCTTGCGACCGGCGCCGGCACCTTCGAAGGTCGCGAAGGCCTGGAGCTGTGGGACCAGGTCGGCGCTGCGATCGTCAAGGACTGGGACGCCGTTCTCGACGCCATCGACAAGGTGGTCACCTCCCCGAAGGTCGACGCAGCTGCCGTCGCGGTCGCCGAAGCTGAACTGCTCGCTGCCGCCGAGAACACCGTCGACGCCGACGATGTCGCCGAGGAGGGCGAGGACGAGGAATTCGACGAAGACGACCTCGACGAGGAGGAAGACGAAGTCGAGACCTTCTGGGGCGAGGTCGGTGTCGACCCGATCCGCATCATCACCTCAGCCGAGACGTTCTACACTCTGCGCTGCTACATGGGCGATCAGGCGATCTTCCTCGGCAAGGACGGACTGATCACCGTCTTCCGTAGCGAGCGCGCACTCGCTCGCTACCTCGCCGACAACCACGAACACGATCTCTCGCAGGTCAGCACGTACGGCGAAATTCAGAATGCTGCCGTCGACGGTTCACTCGAAATCGAGGTCACGGACGAGAACGTCTACGTTCTGCCCGGCATCGCCGACGACCTCGCCCAGGGCCCGGACGTCGTCGACGCCGAGCAACTGGAACTTGCCGTCGAATTGTTCACCGATGCAGCGGATTTCGCCGACGACGACTCCACCGAGGAGGCTCTGTCCGCGTCGAACGAGCTGGGTTGGTACGTCTCGTACCTCCTCAACCCCGATCCGTCGCGGATGGCTCCGAGTGCGCCGTTCACCAAGGAATCCGAGGCCTGGCGCGAACTCGAGCGTGAGTTCGAGGCCCGGCTGCGATCTGAGTAGTCGGGTGCACGTCAGCTAGCCGATGAGCACGGCGTAACCCGGCTTGATGACGTCGTCGATCAACGCGAGGCGCTCGTCGAACGGGATGAAGGCCGACTTCATCGCGTTGATGGTGAAGCGTTCCAGATCGGTCCAGCCGTAACCGAAGGTCTCGACCAACGCGGCCATTTCCCGGCTCATGCTGGTGTCGCTCATCAGCCGGTTGTCAGTGTTGACGGTCACGCGGAAGCGCAAGTCCGCCAACAGTCCGAACGGATGGTCCGCCAGGGCGGCTACCGCTCCGGTCTGCACGTTCGAACTCGGGCACAGTTCCAGGGGAATGCGCATGTCACGGACGTAGTTCGCGAGTCGACCCAGCTCTGCCCCACCTTGGCCGGCTACGTCGATGTCGTCCACGATCCGCACGCCGTGACCCAACCGATCCGCTCCGCAGAAGGCGATGGCTTCGTGGATCGACGGCAACCCGAACGCCTCACCCGCGTGAATCGTGAAGTGGGCGTTCGCATCACGCATGTATTCGAAGGCGTCGAGGTGCCGGCTCGGCGGGTTACCGGCCTCGGCACCGGCGATGTCGAAACCGACGACGCCGCGGTCCCGGAATCGCACAGCGAGTTCGGCGATCTCCCGTGACCGGGCGGCATGCCTCATCGCCGTGAGAAGACACCCAATTCGGATCTTCCGTCCCGCGACCCTGGCAGCGGATTCGCCGGCCCGGAAACCTTCGAGAACGTGCTCGACGACCTCGTCCAAAGTCAGGCCTTGTTCCAGGTGCTGCTCGGGCGCAAAACGGATTTCGGCGTATACGACGTTGTCGTCGGCCAGATCCTCGGCGCACTCGCGCGCGACCCGCGCGAGCCCTTCGGGAGTCTGCATCACGGCGACGGTGTGGGCGAAGGTCTCGAGATAGAGCTCGAGCGAACCACTGTCAGCGGCAGTTCGGAACCATTGCGCCAGTTCGGATGCCGTATTCGCCGGCAGCTCGTCGTAGCCACACTGCTCGGCCAGTTCGAGGACAGTCTCGGGTCGGAGTCCTCCGTCGAGATGATCGTGGAGAAGAACTTTGGGTGCGCTGCGGATCGTGGTCAACTCCGGTGCGTTCATTCGCCAACGCTAACGCGAATCACCCACAATTCGCTCGATGAGCAACGGTCGCGAAACGGTGTCGGAATCGGCCCCGATCGACCAGCCTCCGTCGAGGCTCCGCCGCGCAGCATCAAATCTCTCGGGAGTGTCGGTGTGCAGTGTCATCAGCTTCTGTCCGGCGCGGACCACGTCGCCGGGCTTCGCGTGCATCTCGATGCCGGCACCGGCCTGAACGGCTTCGCCCTGTCGTTCGCGTCCGGCTCCGAGCTTCCAGGCCGCGACGCCCACCGCCATGGCGTCGAGTCGGGTCAGTACGCCGTCTCGGTCCGCGGTGACGACGTCGCTGTGCCGGGCCACCGGCAGCGTCGCGTGTGGGTCCCCACCTTGTGCGGCGATCATCGCGCGCCACCGGTCCATGGCTGTGCCGTCGGCCAGTCTGTCTGCGGGGTCGATACCGTCGATCCCAGCCGCGGACAGCATCTCCCGAGCCAGGACCAGGGTCAGCTCGACGACGTCGGACGGCCCGCCGCCTGCCAGCACCTCGACGGATTCACGCACCTCGAGAGCGTTGCCAGCCGTCAATCCCAGCGGGGTGTCCATCCCGGTTATGAGAGCACTTGTACGCACGCCGGCGTCGTTGCCCAACTCGACCATCGTGCGTGCCAACTCTCGCGCGTCGCCGAGGTCCTTCATGAACGCTCCGGAACCGACTTTGACGTCGAGCACCAGGGCGCCGGTTCCCTCGGCAATCTTCTTGCTCATGATCGAACTTGCGATCAGCGGAATGGATTCCACCGTTCCGGTCACGTCGCGCAGCGCGTAGAGCTTCTTGTCGGCGGGGGCCAGGTTCGCTCCGGCAGCGCAGATCACCGCGCCGATTTTCGGGTCCGCGAGAATGTCGACCATCTCCGTCGCCGTGAGCTCGGCTCGCCAACCTGGAATGGCCTCGAGCTTGTCGAGAGTTCCGCCGGTGTGGCCGAGTCCGCGTCCCGACAACTGCGGGACTGCAAGACCACATGCCGCGACGAGGGGCGCGAGCGGAAGGGTGATCTTGTCCCCAACACCACCGGTCGAATGCTTGTCGACGGTGGGCAGCGGCAAGTCCGAAAAGTCCATCCTCCCGCCGGATTCGATCATTGCCTCGGTCCATCGGCCGGTCTCTGCTCGTGACATTCCTCGGAAATAGATCGCCATCGCGAGCGCCGACATCTGCTCGTCGCCGACGACCCCCTCAGTGAACGCCTGAACTATCCAGTCGATCTCGGTTCCCGACAACTCGCGGCCGTCACGCTTGGCGCCGATGATGGAAACTGCGTCAAACATGGCGGAGCCCCTCTGCTTGTTCCGGCCCGAAAGCATCAGGCAACAGCTCGCTCAGCGGCTTGAACCCACTGCTCGTGTCGACAAGCATCTCACCCCCGCCGTGCTCGAGAAGAAGCTGTCTGCACCTGCCGCATGGCATCAGAATCGAGCCCTTCCCGTCGCAGCACGTGAAGGCAACCAGCCGCCCGCCCCCGGTGGCGGCTAAGTTACCGACGAGTCCACATTCGGCACACAGGCTCAAACCGTATGAGACATTTTCCACATTGCATCCTGAGACGATCCGACCATCGTCTACCAGGGCAGCTGCACCCACTGCATAGCCCGAGTACGGTGCATAAGCCTGCCGCATGACCACTTGCGCGTTGTGCCGCAACAACTTCCAGTCGATGTCACCCATGGTTCGTTATCCAATCACGCCGACTGAATGGATGCAGAAACCACGCCGAAACCGGCTAGGTGAGATTGGAAAGGCAAACCTTACAAAGAGTTTGGTACGCGTACGAATCCCGCATCTGATTAGTTCCCGGTTTCACATAGGTTTAGAGTCTGAGTCAAGTCGGTTCAGGATCCCGTCGAGCCCGGGCTGAGGTACATCGAAGCTCTCTGCAGGCTCGACGCGTCCACCAATGACGTTGGAGGCACAGCACTCGATGAGTACTACGACTGAAGCCGCTCCTCAGAAGGAGCGCACGAGGTCGCTTTACCGGGGCGACCCCGGAATGTGGTCCTGGGTTCTACACCGGATCACAGGCGTCGCTACTTTCTTCTTCCTATTCGTACACGTTCTCGATACGGCACTCGTTCGGGTCAATCCCGATACGTACGACGCCGTAATCGACACGTACAAGAACCCCCTCGTCGGCCTCATGGAGATCGGCCTCGTCGGCGTAGTCCTCTACCACGCCCTCAACGGCGTGCGCGTGATGTTGGTGGACTTCTGGTCGAAGGGCCCGAAGTACCAGCGCGTCATGCTCTGGACCATTCTGACGATCTGGTTCCTGGTGATGATCCCAGGCGCCGGACGCATCCTCATCAACATGTTTGCGGAGCACTGACATGGCGACTACTCACGGACCCGAAGCCAAGAGCCTGGGCACCTCATACGACCGTCCCGCAAGCCTGGACAACCCGCGGTCCCCGCGCGCGAAGGCTCGGAACAACTTCGAGTTGTACGCATGGCTGTTCATGCGCTTCTCCGGCGTCGCCCTGATCGTTCTGGTCCTGGGCCACATGTTCATCATGCTGATGCTCGACGGTGGCGTTCACCGTCTGAACTTCGCATTCGTCGCAGGTCGCTGGTCCAGCCCGTTCTGGCAGTTCTGGGATCTGACGATGTTGTGGCTGGCACAGCTGCACGGCGGTAACGGCCTGCGCACGGTCATCGCGGACTACTCCCGCAAGGACTCCACGCGCTTCTGGCTGACCACGATCCTCGTTCTCTCGATGATCCTGATCATGGGCCTGGGCACGTACGTCATCTTCACCTTCGACCCCAATATCTCGGCGAGCTAGGGGAGCACAGACTTCATGCAGGAACATCGTTATGACGTGGTCATCGTCGGCGCCGGCGGCGCAGGCATGCGTGCGGCAATCGAAGCTGGCCCCCGTGCCCGCACGGCCGTACTGACCAAGCTCTACCCCACCCGCAGCCACACCGGCGCGGCCCAGGGCGGCATGTGTGCCGCACTGGCGAACGTGGAGGAAGACAACTGGGAGTGGCACACCTTCGACACCGTCAAGGGCGGCGACTACCTCGCCGACCAGGACGCCGTCGAGATCATGGCCAAAGAGGCCATCGACGCGGTGCTCGACCTCGAGAAGATGGGTCTGCCGTTCAACCGCACGCCCGAAGGCAAGATCGACCAGCGTCGATTCGGTGGCCACACACGTGACCACGGCAAGGCACCCGTCCGCCGTGCGTGTTACGCAGCCGACCGCACCGGTCACATGATCCTGCAGACGCTGTACCAGAACTGCGTCAAGCACGACGTCGAGTTCTTCAACGAGTTCTACGCGCTCGACATCGCCATCACCGAGACCGAGGACGGCCCGGTTGCCACCGGTGTCATCTGCTACGAGCTCTCGACCGGCGAGCTGCACATCTTCCACGCCAAGTCGATCATCTTCGCGACCGGCGGCTCGGGACGTATGTACAAGACGACGTCCAACGCGCACACCCTCACCGGTGACGGCATGGGCATCATCTTCCGCAAGGGCCTGCCCCTCGAGGACATGGAGTTCCACCAGTTCCACCCGACAGGACTCGCCGGTCTCGGCATCCTGATCTCGGAAGCCGTCCGTGGTGAAGGTGGCATTCTCCGTAATGCCGACGGCGAGCGCTTCATGGAGCGCTACGCCCCCACCATCAAGGACCTCGCTCCGCGTGACATCGTGGCCCGTTCGATGGTCCTCGAGGTTCTGGAAGGCCGCGGCGCCGGCCCGAACAAGGACTACGTCTACATCGACGTGACGCACATCCCCGAGGAAGTTCTCGACGAGAAGCTCCCCGACATCATGGAGTTCTCGCGCACCTACCTCGGCGTGGACCCCGTCAAGGAGCCCGTGCCCGTCTACCCGACGTGCCACTACGTCATGGGCGGTATCCCCACCAAGATCAACGGTGAGGTTCTGCGCAACAACGACGAGGTCGTCAAGGGCCTGTACGCCGCCGGCGAATGTGCCTGCGTTTCCGTGCACGGCGCAAACCGCCTCGGCACCAACTCGCTCCTCGACATCAACGTGTTCGGCCGCCGCGCCGGCATCGCTGCCGCCGAGTACGCGAACTCCACCGAGTTCGTCGACCTGCCGGAAACCCCGGCTGCGATGGTCGAAGACTGGGTCGGCGTCATCCTGTCCGATCACGGCCACGAGCGCGTTGCGGACATCCGCACCGAGCTGCAGCAGTCGATGGACAACAACGCCTCCGTCTTCCGCACCGAAGAGCGCCTCACCCAGGCACTCAAGGATGTGCGTGCTCTCAAGGAGCGCTACAACCACATCACGGTCCAGGACAAGGGCAAGCGCTACAACAGCGACCTGCTCGAGGCCATCGAGCTGGGCTTCCTCCTCGAAATGGCAGAGGTCACCGTCGTCGGCGCCCTCAACCGCAAGGAATCGCGCGGCGGCCACGCTCGTGAGGACTTCCCGGATCGCAACGACGCCGAGTACATGAAGCACACGATGGCGTACAAGGAGGGTGACGGCCTGCTCTCCGACATCCGTCTGGACTACAAGCCGGTGATCCAGACCCGCTACGAGCCGATGGAGCGTAAGTACTGATGTCTGCGCCTGCTGTAGATGCACCCAAACTCCCCGCTGTTCCCGAGGGGGCCGTCATGGTCACTCTCAAGATCGCGCGGATGAACCCCGAATCGGGCGAAGGCCAGCACTGGGACAGTTTCCAGGTCCCGGCACTGCCCACCGACCGTCTGCTCAACCTGCTGCTGTACGTGAAGGGTTACCTCGACGGCACCCTCACGTTCCGTCGCAGCTGCGCACACGGTGTCTGTGGATCGGACGCCATGCGGATCAACGGTGTGAACCGTCTGGCCTGCAAGCTGCTGATGAAGGACATGCTGCCCAAGGACGGCAAGCCGGTCACCATCACGGTCGAGCCCATCAAGGGCCTGCCCGTCGAGAAGGACCTGGTTGTCGACATGGAACCCTTCTTCGACGCATTCCGCGCCGTGAAGCCGTTCCTCATCACCAGTGGCAACGAGCCCACGCGTGAGCGCATCCAGAGCCAGCACGACCGTGCTCGTTTCGACGACACCACCAAGTGCATTCTCTGCGCATGCTGCACCACGTCGTGCCCCGTGTACTGGAGCGACGGCAGCTACTTCGGTCCCGCTGCCATCGTCAACGCACACCGGTTCATCTTCGACAGCCGTGACGAGGCCGCTTCCGAGCGTCTCGACATCCTGAACGACAAGGACGGCGTGTGGCGTTGCCGCACCACGTTCAACTGCACCGACGCATGCCCCCGCGGCATCCAGGTGACAAAGGCTATTCAGGAAGTCAAGCGAGCGCTGCTCTTCGCTCGTTAGGCCTTCGGCCTGTGCGCGGTTAGGGAGTCTCCGGACTCCTTAACCGCGCACAGCTATGTCGGGGGCATGTTGAGCGGTGTCACGACTTGGACCGGTGACGTCGTGAAGCCGAAGTGAGCGCCCATGGCGCCGTGTTCCTTCATGACCACCTGACAGGCAGTGCGAACATCCGCACGCAGATCGTGGTGGAGCACCGCTGATATTCGCCTCTCCCCCAGCAACTTTCGATTGTCACCGTCGAGATCGTGGGCGATGAAGACATTGCACTCCCGGTTCAGTTCTTCGAACGCGTCGACCGTGGCCAGGTTGCCACCACCGATCGAGTACACGGCACGGATCTGCGGATCGGATTCGAGTGCCGCTCGCACCAGTTTCCTACTCGTCTGATCCAGACCGTCACTGTTCGGAATGTCGATCAACCGTCGATGCGGAGCCGAGACCCGCATGGCGGATCGAAATCCCATCTCCCGTTCTTCCTCCCCACGGAAGAAGCCGCTACTCATGCTGACCAGCACGTTGCCGTCCCGATTCCCCAGCCACTGATCTATCAAGTACGCGGCGGTGGCTCCGGCGGCTCGGTTGTCGATGCCGATGTAGGCGGCTCGCCTGCTACCGGGAACATCGGTCACCAACGTGACGACCGGAATCTTGGCCGCCACCAACCGGTCGATCGCCGCCACGACTTCCGGAGTGTCGGGAGCCTTGACGATGACTCCGTGGGATCCGCGTCGGCGAATCTTGTCGAGCGTCGACGTCATCGCTTCGACCGAACCGGTTTCACGAAAGTGGAACCGGGAACGAACGACAGCAGGCGCAAGGGTCGGCAGTTCAGCCTCGAGCGCGTCACGGACGGCGTCGGAAAACCTTGCGGGGGTTTGCAACACGACGTCGACGATGAACGTGCGACCGACCAGTTTCAGTTGCGAGCGTTGACGTTCCAGGTCCGTGATCGCTTGGCGAACCTCCGATCGTGTGCCCTCCCGAACTCCAGGACGGTCGTTGAGCACCCGGTCGACGGTGGCCTCACTCAGGCCCGACTGCTGAGCGATCTCCCGTACTTTGAATCGATGCGCCACAACTACCTCACGATGATGGATATTTGATGGTTTTTCGCTGTTGCTCGAGGTCTTCGTGACAGCCAGACTAAACCCATGACTTCTCCGCCGGGCGTAACCAGGCCCGCACTCCTCGCCGACACCGTCGTACTGGTCAGTGGCGGCTCGCAAGGCGTCGGCGCCGGCGTCGTTCGCGCCGCAGTCCGTGAGGGCGCTCAGGTGGCTTTCACTGGCCGGCGCCCGGACGTCGGAAAAGCTCTCGAGGCACAACTTTCGGGAACCCACTTCATCGAAGCCGATGTGGCGCAGACCGATTCCGCGCTCGCCAGCGTGGCCGAGACGATCTCACACTTCGGCCGCGTGGATGCCCTCGTCAATTCTGCCGGACTCACCTCGCGCGGCACGCTGCTCGACACCACCGAGGAACTCTTCGACCAGCACATCGCGGTGAACCTCCGCGGTCCGTTCTTCACGATGCAGGCAGCGGTCAAGGACATGCGCGAGCGTGCGGTCCCCGGGTCCATCGTCAACATCATCTCCACGTCCGAACTCGGCGGGCAACCGTATCTCGCGCCGTACGTGGCAGCGAAGGCCGGGCTGGCGGGGCTGACCCGCAACGCCGCCCATGCGCATCGCTGGGATCGTATCCGGATCAACGGTCTCGACATCGGGTGGACACAGACCGAGGGAGAAGACCTCACGCAGAGAGCTTTTCACGACGCTGGTGACGATTGGCAGGAACGTGCGGGCAGCACCCTCCCCATGGGCAAGCTCGGACAGGTCGACGAAATCGCCGACTTCGTCGTCTTCCTGCTCTCCGATCGCAGCGGAGTCGTGACAGGTTCGATCATCGACTGGGACCAGAACGTCTTCGGAGGGCTGGACTGATGGGCGCTCGTATCGGAGTCATCGGCCTCGGACGAATCGGCAGCCACCACGCCCGAAACCTGCTGACGACGGACGGCGTCGACGCACTGGTTGTCACCGACGTCGACGCACGTCGAACCTCGGACGTGGCAAGCGAACTCGACGTGGAGTCCGCTGCCGATCCCGACGCGCTTTTAGCGTCAGGCATCGACGGCGTTCTGATCGCCGCGTCGTCGAGTTCGCACGCCGACCTGATCGAAGCCGCTGTCCGCCGAGACATCCCGACGTTCTGCGAAAAGCCGGTAGCCGACTCGATCGAATCCTCGGTTCGTGTCCTCGCGACTGCCGAGCAGACGTCGGTACCAGTCCAGATCGGATTTCAGCGCCGATTCGACCCGTCATTTGTGGCGGCGTACGACGCAGTTCGATCCGGAGAACTCGGTTGGATCCACACTCTCCGATCGACCACCCTCGACCCCGCTCCCCCGCCGATCTCGTACATCGAACACTCCGGCGGCATCTTCCGCGACTGCTCGATCCACGATTTCGACATCGTCAGGTGGGTCAGCGGCCGCGAAGTCACCACGGTTTTTGCCACCGGCTCGAATCAGGGTGATCGCGGGATCGCCGATGCCGGTGACGTCGACACCGCCGCAACGGTTCTCACTTTCGAAGGCGGAACCATCGCGGTCGTGTCAAATACCCGCTACAACGGCCGCGGCTACGACTGCCGACTCGAGGTACTCGGCTCGGCGGACTCCGTCGTTGCCGGGCTGGACGACCGCTTGCCACTCCGCTCGCTCGACCCCGGAACATCGTTCCCCTCGCAGGAGCCGTACACGTTCTTCATGGACCGCTTCACGTCCGCCTACCGTGCGGAACTCGAAGCATTCCTCGGCGTTGTCGCCGGGCGTCGGGAATCACCGTGTACGCCCACAGATGCGGTCGAGTCGGCGTGGATCTCCGAAGCTGCAACGCACTCTCTGCGCGAGGGTCGGCCCGTCACGATCACCGAAGTCAAAGATCTGTTCCTTCACGACAAGAATGAGGCACACACATGAGCACTCCTCGCATCGCCGGCGCACCGATCTCCTGGGGCGTGTGCGAAGTCCCGGGCTGGGGCTACCAACTCGACCCTGCGCAAGTCCTCCGGGAAATGCGCGAAGTCGGTCTGGCGGCAACGGAAATCGGACCGGAGGGCTTTCTGCCGACAGCACCTGCCGAGATGGCCAAGGTGCTCGCGGATCACGACCTGAGCGCAGTCGGCGGGTTTGCACCAGTACTGCTGCACGATGACGATCATGATCCGGTGCCCGGCATCTCCCCCATCCTCGACGGTTTTGTCGCCTCAGGTGCCGAGGTTTTGGTTCTGGCCGCCGCGACGGGTTCCGACGGCTACGATTCACGCCCAGAACTGGACGAGCAGAGTTGGAAAACCCTGCTACACAATCTCGATCGCCTCACCGACGCCGCGGCCGAGCGTGGAATCAGGGCAGTTGTCCACCCTCACGTCGGAACGATGATCGAGCAGCGCGACGAGGTCCTGCGAGTGCTCGACGGCTCGGCCATCCCACTGTGCCTGGACACCGGCCACCTGTTGATCGGCGGCACCGATCCGGTCGACCTGGCGCGTCAAGCTCCCGAGCGCATCACCCACGTGCATCTCAAGGACGTCGACGATGCCCTCGCATCACGCGTTCGCAGTGGTGAGCTCACCTACACCGACGGCGTGAAGGCGGGAATGTACCGTCCGCTCGGTGGCGGCGACGTCGACATCGCCGGTGTCACAGCCATATTGCAGCGCCACGGTTTCGACGGATGGTACGTGCTCGAGCAGGACACCATTCTGACCGAGGCTCCGTCCGACGAGGGACCGGTGCGTGATGTGCGAGCGAGCGTCGAGTATCTGCGGTCGGTTCTGTGACACCTACCCCGCTGCGGATAGGCATTCTGGGAGCCTCACGCATCGCCGAGAACGCGATGATCAAACCTGCAACGGCCACCGGGCACCGCCTGGTGGCCGTTGCCGCACGCAGCCCCGAGCGGGCCAGAGCCTATGCGGCCCAGCATGGGATCGAACGGGTGGTCGGTTCGTACGCCGAGCTGATCTCGGATCCGGAGGTGGACGTCGTCTACAACGCGCTGCCCAACAGCCTGCACGGACCGTGGAATCTCGCCGCCGTTCAGGCCGGCAAGCACGTGCTGACGGAGAAACCGTTTTCGAGCAACGCTGTGGAAGCGCGTGCTGTAGCCGAGGCAGCGCGCGTGAGCGGAGTGACGCTGCTCGAGGGGTTCCACTACCTCTTTCATCCGGTGAACCGGCGCCTGCTGGATGTGGTTCGGAGCGGCACAGTCGGCGCGGTCACTCGGGTGGAAACCGTACTGCGGATGCCCAAACCATCCGAGAACGACCCGCGGTGGGAGCTCGCCTTGGCAGGCGGGTCACTGATGGACCTGGGCTGCTACGGGTTACATGCTTCCCGGATGCTGAGTGACGTCTGTGGTGGTGCGCCAGTGGTGACCGAGACCCGCCACGAGGAATACGCTCCGGGGGTCGATTCGTGGTTCGACATCGAACTCGAGTATCCCGGCGGAGCGCGGGCATCCGTTGTGACAACGATGTTGGACGAGCAGTACCACTTCACCTTCCGGGTCTTCGGAACCAACGGAGACGTCCTGGTGCACAACTTCCTCCAGCCGGACGTCGACGACCGTGTCTCCGTCACTGTCGATGGGCACACGAGTATCGAGCATCTGGGCACAAAGTCGTCGTACACCTGGCAACTCGAAGCGTTCGCCGATCATCTGTCCGGGGTCTCGGCGCTGCCGATCGGACCGGGCGACGCGGTAGCCAACATGACGATGATCGACGAGGCGTACATGCATTCCGGCCTCGGGGTTCGGCCGACGACCATCCTCTGACGAAACGACTACAGCCTCGGTTCGATTCGAACCGAGGCTGTAGTCGCGAGGTTTTGATCTAACGGCGAAGCTCGTGGGTCAGTGTCTCGAGCTCGTCACCGCCCGCCATCTCCTTGGTCAGTTCTTCGAGTGAGATGTCGTCGTACTTGGCGTCGAGCTTCTGCCTGCCTCGGTTGAGGAGCACGAAGTGATCGCCGACCATGTACGCGTGGTGCGGATTGTGCGTGATGAAGATGACGCCGAATCCCTGTTCCTTGGCAGCGGTGATGTAGCGCAACACCATTCCCGACTGCTTGACGCCGAGCGCTGCTGTCGGCTCGTCGAGAATCAGCACGCGGGCACCGAAGAAGATGGCGCGGGCGATGGCAACACACTGACGCTGACCGCCGGAGAGACTACCGATCGGTGCGTCGACGTCAGGCAGTTCGATGCCCATCTTCGACAGTTCCGAAAGCGTCGTCGCGCGCATGGCGTTGGCGTCGAGCGACTTGATCAGACCACCCTTGCGCAGTTCCTGCCCGAGGAAGAAGTTGCGCCACACCGGCATCAACGCAACAACGGCGAGGTCCTGATAGACCGTCGCGATGCCTTTGCCAAGCGCCTCTTTAGGCGAGTGGAACGTTGTCGGTTCGCCGTCGACGAGTAGTTCACCTTCGCTCTGCTGGTGCAGACCGGCGATGATCTTGATCAGCGTGGACTTGCCTGCGCCGTTGTCACCGAGCACACCGGTCACTTCACCCGCACCGACGCGCAGGTTGATTCCCTTGAGCGCGATGATGTTTCCGTATTGCTTACCGACGTCCTTGAGCTCGATCAGTGGCACGTTGCCGCCCGAGTTCGAGAGAGCCGGAACTTCAGCTGTGGTACTCATGTGTCACCTTTTCGCAGCGTAGTTGCGGAATGCGTTGTTGGCGATGACCGCGAACAGCAGCATGGCGCCGAGGAAGAACTTGAACCAGTCCGGGTTCCAGCCTGCGTAGACGATGCCCTGGTTGGTCATACCGAAGATGAATGCGCCGATCGCAGCGCCGATCGCGGTTCCGTAACCACCGGTGAGCAAACAACCGCCGATGACTGCGGCGATGATGTACAGGAACTCGTTACCGACACCCTGACCGGACTGAACGGTATTGAACGAGAACAGCAGATGCATGCCCACGAACCAGGCAGCAAAGCCGACGGTCATGAACAGGCCGATCTTGACTGCGGTCACCGGCACACCGATCGCGCGGGCGCTGTCCTGATTGCCGCCGACCGCGAAGATCCAGTTGCCGATCTTGGTCTTGAACAAAACAAATGTTGCAATCGCGGTGAACAGCAGCCACCACACGACCGTGATCTTGACGGACACCCCGAAGACCGAGAACGACGACGCGAATACCTTTTTCGCAGAATCGAATCCGGCCATGTCGGAGACGCTGGGTGTGGCAACCTGACCACTCACGAGCTTGGTGACGGCCAGGTTGATTCCGGTCAGCATCAGGAACGAGCTCAGGGTGATGAGGAAGCTGGGAATCTTCGTCTTCATGACGAGGTAGCCGTTGAAGAATCCGACTGCGAGCGAAACGACCAGCGCCAGAATCGCACCCACCCACAGATTGAGGTGCAGGTTGTAGGCGATCATCGACGCGGCGAGCGAGGACGTGGTGACTGCGACGCCGGCGGAGAGGTCGAACTCGCCGCCGATCATGAGCAGGGCGACCGCGCAAGCCATGATGCCGATCGTGGAGCTGGAGTAGAGCACTGTCGCAAGCGCTTCCGGCGTACGGAACGGTGCCGCGACGATACAGAAGAAGATGAAGATGGCGATGGCGCCGACAAGTGAACCCATCTCCGGGCGGAGCAGTAGGCGCTGAATGCGCTTTTGCTCCTTCACCCGTTCATCGGTCACGACTTTGTGGGCGGCAAGGTCGAGATCTGCCTGAGTGGACATGATTTCCCTTCCGTGCTGGACAGGCGCACGGAGGGCGGACTCTCAGCCCTCCGTGCGCCCGGATCAGCGAGTTCCGTTCTTGGCGTACTCGGCGACCGAGTCGATGTTGGTGTTGTCGATGAACGCGGGTCCGGTCAGGGTCGGCAAGCCGCCACCGATCACGTTGCCGTTGTTGAGGTAAAGCCACAGCGAATCGATGGCGAGGTAGCCCTGCAGGAAGGGTTGCTGGTCCACTGCCCACTGCACGTCACCGGATTTGATGGCGTCGACGAGCGCCGCGTTGGTGTCGAAGGTGACGACCTTCGCCTTGCTGCCCGCATTGCCGACCGACGTCACGGACGTCAAAGCAAATGGAGCACCGAGTGCGAGAACTCGATCGATTGCCGGGTCCTGTTGAAGTTTCGCGGTGATGGTCGATTCCACCGACGGCATGTCCTTGCCGTTGACGTTGAGAATCTCCGTCGTTCCCTTGAACGACTTCTTCACTCCGGCACAACGTGATTCGAGGCTCACGTTGCCCTGCTCCTGAATGACGCACAACACCTTGGTGGCACCTTCGGTGTTGAGTCGCTCGCCGGCAGCTTCACCGGCAATCGACTCGTCCTGACCGAAGTACTCCTTGACGCCCATGTCCTTCCAGGTCTCGAGGCCCGAGTTGAGGGCGACCACCGGAATGCCCGCGGCGGTGGCACTTTGGACCGCGGCAACCATGGCGTCGGGCTTCGCGAGGGTGACAGCAATCCCGTCGACCTTGCTGTCGATCGCACTCTGAACCAAGTTGGCCTGATTCGGCGCCTCGGGATCGGCGGAGTACCGAAGCTCGATGTTGTCCTTGGCCGCTGCGGTTTCGGCTCCCTTGCGCACCAGATCCCAGAACGTGTCACCGGGAACTTCGTGAGTGATCATCGCAATGGTGGCGCGGGGCGTGTCCGCCGTACCCGCGCCCATTCCGGATCCGGAAGAATCCGGCTTTCCGCCGGTGCTTGAACAGGCGGCCAGACCCAAGACCACGACTGAGGCTCCGGCCAGTACGGCAACGCTCTTGCGTCCCGTGAGAAACGACATGTGAACTCCCTCTCGACATCAACCAACGGCCCGCGAACGGATGGTGCTCGGTTGTATGTGAAAGATGTAATACCCGTCACAGTCGAATGTCAATAGTTTGTTCTGACATTAGGACTGCTTATCAAAGACCGAACAAACTGATTGAAGTCGAAACTGCAGGTCAATGCCCTGAGGGTCCAGTTGAACCTCGAACCACCAGTTGTGGCTGCGCGACAATGTCCTTGCCCAATGGCCCACTTCCGCCGTCGAGGCGTTCGGAGATCCGCTCCACCGCGGCGCCGCCCAGAAACGCCGTGTCCTGCCCGACACTGGTCAGATCGATGTGCGCCAAACCTGCCAATGCACTGTTGTCGAATCCGATCACGGAAACGTCGCCAGGCACCGAGATCCCGGCACGCAGGAAGACGTCGAGAACTCCGAGCGCGCAGCGATCGTTGAAAGCGAAGACCGCCCCGGGTAACCCACCCTCGACCATCGACCTGGCGGCAGCTGCGCCGAACTCCTCCGTGAGACCGCCGGGAAGAATTCTCGGCTCCAGACCTGCCGCTCGCATGGCCTTGCGGTAGCCCTGACGCCGTTCCTGGGCGCCCGGGCCTCGCCCGCCGTCGACGTGGGTGATCGAGCGGTGCCCGAGTTCGACAAGGTGATTCACGGCCATCACCGCGCCCGCCTCGTCATCTGTTCGGACAACATCCACGTGCACTGACGACATCTTCCGCGCGATTACGACAACGGGAACCTTGTCGGCCAGGTCGACGATCTCTGCCTCCGGCGCCTGTGAACCCAACAGCAAGATCGCCTCACACCGGTCGTCGAGCAGGGTCCGCGTTGCACGAGAATCCGGCCGTCGCTCCGAGACCGCACTGAGGACGACGTCGTAGCGCGACCGTTCGGCGGCCACATAGATTTCGTCGAGCAGCTCCGCGTGAAACGTTTGCGCCGCAACGTAACTGACACCGATCAGGCGGCTGCGATGTTGGCGCAGCAGTCGCGCCGCGTTGTCGGGTCGATAGCCGAGTTCGTCCGCGGCCGCCTTGACCCGTACCCGCGTCGCATCGCTGGCACCTGGGACATCACGAATGACGATGGACACCAAAGCGCGTGACACACCGGCCAGGTCTGCTACGTCTTGCAAGGTGGGGCGTCGACTGTTCACCTCCACAGACTAGATCGTTCCAGCGAATAAGCACCGAAGCATTGACGCGCGCCGCATCCGGCGCTTTACTGGCATGGACTAGAACGATCTAGTTCCTCATTCTCACTCCGAACGGAGTCCCCATGTCTGCCTCTGTTGCAGTCGGTCTCATCGGCGCCGGATGGATCGGCCGCTTCCACGGCGAGTCCGTCGCGCTGCGTATCTCCGGCACCCGTCTCGTCGCCGTCGCCGATCCTGCGCCCGGCGCTGCGGCGTCGTTGATCGAACGTGTCAGTCCCGACGCCCGCGCGTACACCGACGCCCTTGAGCTGATTGCCGATCCGACCGTCGAAGCGGTGCTCATCAGCACGCCCGCATCAACTCACACCGATCTCGTGGTGGCCGCCGCGGAGGCCGGCAAACATGTCTTCTGCGAAAAGCCGATGGCCTTGACACTCGAGGACGCCGATCGCGCGATCGGCGCATGTGCCGCGAACAACGTTGCGCTGCAAGTCGGTTTCAACCGGCGCTTCGCCGCCGACTTCACCGCGGCCCACGACGTGATCACCGCCGGCGGGATCGGAACCCCACAGCTACTTCGTTCTCTGACCCGCGACCCAGGAATCACCGCCGACGTCGCCTCCCGAGTCAAGCCGTGGACCATCTTCAACGAGACGCTGATTCACGACTTCGACGCTCTGCTCTGGCTCAACCCCGGGGTACGCGTCGTCGAGGTGTTCGCGCAGGCCGATGCTCTCATCCATCCGCAGTACAAGGAGCAGGGGTACCTCGACACGTCGATGGTTCAGTTGCGCTTCGACAACGGCGCCCTCGCGTCGGCCGAGGCCAACTTCCAAGCCACCTACGGTTACGACGTGCGCGGCGAAGTTTTCGGTTCCGGTGGAATGGTGAGTGCAGGCGAGGTCACGCGGACCGCGATGCGTCATTACAGCTCACCGGGCGTTCTGGCCGACACACCTCGGGTGAACATCGAACTGTTTCACGACGCCTATGTCGCCCAGTTGGCGCACTTCGCAGACTGCATCCGCTCCGGCCGCGCGCCGTCGGTCCACGGTCTCGATGCCCGCAATGCGCTGGAAATCGCATTGGCCGCAAAGGAATCCGTGGAAACCGGACTGCCCGTATCATTGTTGTCGGTGCCGCAGTGAGCCCCTTCGATTTGGCGGTCTCTGCCGAGATGACGTTCACCGAACTCCCTGTCGTCGAGCGTGTTCGGCGGATCTCGGAGGCGGGATTCGCAGCCGAGATCTGGAGTTGGCAAGACAAGGACCTCGATGCTCTGGTCGCCACCGGGGCTCGCTTCTCCTCGATGACCGGCTACCTCCACGGCGATTTGTTCGATGACGCCGGCAGCACCGAACTCGTACGTACAGCGGCGCTATGCCTCGCTCCGGCAGCGAAACTCGGCGTTCCCCGGCTGAACTTCCATACCGGCGAGCTGATCGACGGACAGGCTGCGCGCCCGCAGTATCGAACTACGGGAGCGATGTGGCTGACCGCCCAACGCGCTCTCGAGAAGATCGCGAGACTGGGCGAAGAAGCCGGAGTCGTCTTCTGCCTCGAGAATCTCAATACGATCGTCGATCACCCCGGCGTACCGATGGCCCGCGCCAAAGACACTCTGGCACTGGTGGAATCCGTCTCACACCCCAACTTCAAGATGATGCTCGACCTCTACCACGCACAGATCGGCGAAGGAAACCTCATCGAACTCGTGCGGCGTTGTGGTGACAACATCGGCGAGATTCAGGTGGCCGACGTACCCGGCCGATGCGAACCCGGAACCGGCGAGATCAACTACCCCGCCATCGCACGCGCGCTCGCCGACCAGGGTTACACCGGCACGATCGGTTTGGAGGGCTGGGCATCCGGAGACAGTGACACCGCACTCACTGCTTTCCGGAAGGCCTTTACGCTCTAGCCCTCACCCGGGAACGTGATCCCCACCTGACGGCGGATCTCGTCGAGGATGTCGAGCGTCGCAATGGCCGCGTCGAGCGGATGGACCGGCGACTCGATATCCCCGGCGGTGATCCGCCGCGCCGCCTCGGCCGCCTCGAACGCGAGACCTCCGACGTATCCGTCGACCGGATCGTCGTAGCGCGCAGATCTTCCGTCACCTAGCCGGACAGTGAAGGCCCCGGGCCGGTAGAACGTCGAGTCCAGAACGATCATCCCCTTGTCGCCGCAGATCGAGGCCGTGTTGGGCGTGTCAGCAAGGATCGTGGTGTTCAGACTGGCCTGAGCAATGCCTGCCCAGGACAGAACCGCTGAGATCTGGCCGTTCACCATGTCATTCGCCGGCTCGCCCAGGGCAGCAACCGCAGTAGGAACACCCAATACCCGATACGCGAGACTGACCGGATAGGTCCCGAGGTCGAGAAGTGGCCCACCCGCAAGCGCTGGATCGTAGATACGATGATCGGTCTCGAACCGTTCGCCGTGATCGGCCAGAACCGTACGTATGGTTCCCAGCAGCCCCGCATCGAGGATCTGGTCGATCACGTCGAACTTGGGCAGAAACGACGTCCACATCGCCTCCATGCAAAACAGTCCGAGCGCAGCCGCCCGCTCCTGAATCGCCCGTCCCTGCGCTGCGTTCAAAGCCAGCGGCTTTTCGACCACGACATGCTTGCCGTGATCCAATGCCGCTATCGCGCAATCGAAATGGGCAGTGTGCGGTGTTGCGACATAGACGACGTCCACATCCTCGGAGGCAAGCAAAGCGTCGTAGCTACCGTGAGCGCGTCGGATCCCCCAATTGTCCGCGAAGGCCTGAGCGCGGGTGAGTCCGCGCGAAGCGACGGCCGTGACTTCCTGCGCTGTGTTTCTCTGGAGTGACTCCACGAAGCGCTGTGCGATCCAGCCAGGCCCGAGGATCCCCCAGCGCAAAGTCGGAGCGTCGACCGGATCGGGGACCCTGGTGCGAGGGAGTTCCAGAACTGTAGAAGATGTCATGCCTCGAACTGTAGAGTCGAATCTCGAAATATGTAAGGACATTAGGTTGTCCGTTTCAATCCTCTGAAAGTAGGAACCTCATGTCGATTCGTGTCGGTGTGATCGGAACCGGCGTCATGGGCGCCGACCACGTCCGCAATCTCCACTCCACGGTCTCCGGGGCAACGGTCTCTGTGGTTGCAGACCTCGATCAAGAGCGAGCAAAGTCCGTAGCGTCCGCAGTCGGCGCACGGTGGGTGACCGATCCGTTGAAACTGATCAACGACGCCGGTGTGGACGCCGTAGTCATCGCTTCCCATGATTCAACGCATGCCGACCTCACGCTTGCTGCTGTCGAAGCCGGAAAACCGGTTCTGTGTGAAAAGCCCCTCGCAGTGACAGCAGAGGACTGCCGACTCGTCGCTGCGGCCGAGAACCCCGAAAGCCCCCTTGTGAGCGTCGGATTCATGCGCCGCTTCGATCCGGGATACGTGGCGCTGAAGGCCGAAACACATTCCGGTCGTATCGGTGACCCACTGATCGTGCACTGCTCGAGTCGCACTGTCAGCGCCTACCCGGGTGGCAGCTCGGAATCCACGGTGACCAACTCCGCGATTCACGAACTCGACATCGTGCCGTGGATCTTGAACTCTCCCGTCGTCGCAGCCAGCTGGCACTGCGGGCGCTCGAGTTCGCTGGTGAACGATCGCCAGGATCCGCAGATAATCATGCTGCGCACCGCCGACGGCGTTCTCACCACGGTCGAGGTCTTTCTCAACGCGCGGTACGGCTACGACACTCGGTGCGAGGTCGTGGGCGAAATCGGCGCCGCTCGTCTCGCCGAACCGGTGGTCATCCACACCGACGCGGATCGATCCCACTCGTACGGCTATGCGGCGGATTGGATTCCGCGTTTTGCCGAGTCGTATCGCCGCCAACTTCAAGAGTGGATCGACGCATTGAGCACCGGAAGACCGTCGACGTTGGCCACAGCCGCGGACGGCCTGCGGGCAAATCTCGTGGCAGCTGCCGTGATCAAGTCGATGCACTCCGCGGGGACAACTGTCTCGGTCGAGCCCGTGGGGGAAAGTTTCTGAGGTCTTTTTGATGGATTTCAGGGGTAGTTTCGATGGGTTCTCCTTGGCAGTCTTTGAGGTACAGCGCATCTTGAACACCGCAGGAAAGGCCCCGAATGACTCCATCACTGACCAACCACACCGTGCCGTCCGCAGGTAGGTTGCACCGAGAAGACTGCAACATCGACAACTTCGCCGCTTTGGTCGCGCACGACACCGCCCTTGCCGATTACCCGTACGCCCATTCAGTGGCCGACGGGGTACTTCTGTACCGCTCGGAAGCATTGGTAGAGCAATCGTCCAATCCTGAAACCCGGGCCGAGATCCAAGACGAGATCGCCCGGGCGTTACTCACCGGCCCCGGCATCACAGTCTTTCAAGGCGCGTTCGACGCGGAGATACTGGATCGCGCCAGCGCGGTCTTCCGTGAACTCATTGCGCGCCAACACGAATCCGGTGCAGCGTCCGGAGATCACTTCGCCAAACCTGGTGCCAATGACCGAATCTGGGGCGCACAACTGAAGTTGGCGCTCGAAGATCCCAAGGCTTACGTCGACTACTACGCAAACAGCATTGTCGCGTTGGCTTCGGAAGCGTGGCTCGGCCCCATGTATCAGGTGACGTCGGACGTCAACGTCGTCAATCCCGGTGGCGCCGCACAGAATCCACATCGCGACTACCACCTCGGTTTCATGTCGAGCGACGTAGCCGCGAAGTTTCGGGCGCATGTTCACCGCTTGACCCCTGCCCTCACCTTGCAAGGTGCAGTCGCCCACGTGGATATGCCGGCCGAGACGGGCCCGACCAAGTATCTGCCGTACTCCCAGCAATTCGAAGCCGGATACCTCGCGTTCGAGCGTCCCGAGTTCAAGGAGTTCTTCGAAGCCAACTACGTCCAATTACCTTTGAAGAAGGGAGATGCCGTCTTCTTCAACCCAGCGCTGTTCCACGCGGCAGGCCACAACAAGTCCGCGGACGTCCTGCGTATGGCAAATCTTCTCCAGGTGTCGTCGGCCTTCGGTCGAGCCCTCGGAACCATCGACCGGGAGGCACTCGTCAACGCGATCTATCCGGCACTGCTCGCTCTCAGCGAGGCGGGGTCCGACGAGGCAGTTCGGTGCGCCGTCGCCGCCTCGGCCGAGGGCTACGCCTTCCCGACCAATCTGGACCGAGACCAACCGATCGACGGCCTCGCGCCTCAGACGCAGGCCGAACTCGTGACGGAAGCGGTTCGCGAGCGGATCTCACCTGATCGACTGGCCGATCTACTGAAGGCACAGTCAGCGAGACGAATGAGCTGAGGGACGGCAGCGCTGAAGAGACTTGGGCCGCTTAATGCCGATCGGTCGGTACGCTCGAAGCATGGGGTGGGACTTGTTAGTGCTGTTCGCCATGATCGGCCCGTTGGCGACGTTCGGGTGGGCGGCTGTTCGGGCGAAGCGCCGCGGACTCGGTGGCTCGTTCGTGGGGCCGTTTCAGGAAATGTTCGATCCTGGTGCGGCGCGAGCACAGACGGTCATCGAACAGATCGCGGAACTGCCGGATCCTGCGGACTCCGGCGACCCGGACAACGATGACGATGTGCCGTACACAGTCACCTATGAGGGTGTTCGGCTCCACATCAATCCCGGTAGGGCTCGGCAGCGGGGAGGCGAAGGGACCGCCAAGCACGCTGACTGAAAGTCGCGCCGGATACAACATGCTGTATGGGTTTTTTCGACGTGCAGTACAGGGATCGCTACTGTTCGAGAATTCGGGTGAGGGAGAACTGGTTCGGTCAGGGCCGGCGCAGTTGATAGGTGACACCGTTTTCCAACTCGTCCGAGCTGAACGACTTCGGGGAAAAGCGGCCCAAGCTCACCTCGTAGTTTTTCTGGTTTGCGGGGACGGCATCAAAATGTGCGGTGTAGGAGCACGTGCTCATTCCGTCAGGAAGTTGATCGATTGCCTCGACCTCGAGTGTCGACCTGACGGACGCAGCGCCACTGCCCCCGAAAATTTGAATCTGGTCGTTCGGAGCGACACGGATCGAGTCGATCACGCACTCTCCAGAGCCGGCCTCGACTTGCTCTGCCTGACCGGTCACCGTCAATGTGGCAGCAAATGTCTTCGGCACATCGACATTGGTCGTGCAGCCCGTGAGTATCAGCACTCCGACGGCGATCAAGGCCGCGGGCGCGATCTGCCCCAATCCTTGTCCCATAAACGGCAACGGTAGTGCACCCGAGGTGTCACGGTGCTCGGTTACCGAAATCGAAGCGTCACGCGCGGTCCCTCGCCGACCGGCCGAACCATGTGGACAGCTGAGTATCCAACTCCGCCTGTGTATCCCCGACCCATGCCACATGACCATCCGGCCGAAGCAGGACAGCCGGAGCTTCCAATTCAGTGCTTGTGTCAACGATATGGTCGGCGCGATCGCTCCAACCATCGACGGACAGTTGGCCACCCTGGTCGAGAAGAAGTCCGCGGCCGGATCGCATCAGGTCGTACAGGTTGCCGCGCGTCAACGCGATGTTCCGCAGCCTCCGACCGAGTAGGTCGTCGCCTTCGCCGAAGTCGTAGCGAATCGAGATCGCAGTGATCTTCTCGGTCAAATAGCGCTTGACGTCTTCGAATTCCATCAGCTCGGAGATCAAGCGCCGCACCGCTTGTGGTCCGGCAGCGGTGGAGATCAACTCGGCCTGGGCGCGCGTGTTGTCCAGCACGTCGGCAGCCACCGGACGCCGTTCCGATTCGTACGTGTCGAGCAGGCCCTCCGGTGCCCAGCCGTTGATCTCGGCGGCGAGCTTCCAGCCGAGGTTGAAGGCGTCCTGCACACCGAGATTGAGACCTTGACCGCCCATCGGTGGGTGGATGTGTGCGGCGTCGCCGGCGAGAAACACCCGGTCGCGCCGGTAGTGCTCCGCCAGACGGGTGGCGTCGCCGAAGCGCGAGAGCCACCGCGGCGAGTGCACACCGAAGTCGGTACCGGCAATGGCCAGTAGCTGTTGTTTGATGTCGTCGAGGGTGGTCGGTGTTGCGCGACCGTCGGCAACTTCGGCTGCAGGGACCACGACACGAAAAGCACCATTGCCGGCGGGACCGACTCCGAATCGTTTGTGCGTTTCCCGGATTTCGGCGACAACGGCGGCCAGTTCATCAGCCGGCATGGTCACGTCCATTTCGCCGATCAACGTGTCGGCACTCGACGGCTCGCCGGGAAACCCGACATCGATCAGCTTTCGCACAGTGCTGCGGCCGCCGTCGCAGCCCACGAGGTAACGCGCGTGAAGTGTTGTGCCGTCGGACAATTCCGCTGTGACCTTGTCGGCGTCTTGACGGATTGCGACGACACGCTTCCCTCGCTGAATTTCCGCGCCGACTTCGGTGGCATGTTCGGCAAGAATCCTGTCGATCTCGGGCTGAGGTATGCCCAGTACGTACCCGTGCGCAGTATCAAGGTGCGCGGGTGCCGGCTTGCTGATCCCCGCGAAGAATCCACCGAGCGGATACTTGCGGCCGTGCGCGAGGAACTTGTCCAGCAACCCGCGCTGCTCCATGATTTCGATGCTGCGCACATGGATGCCGAGGGCACGGACGAACTGAGTCGGCTCCTCGTCCTTGTCCACGACGACGACATCGACGCCCTGTAGCCGGAGCTCACCTGCCAGCATCAATCCAGTTGGTCCAGCACCGACAATGATGACGTCACTCATGCGATCCCCTCCTTCGGGCAAGGCTTTTGCTTGCTCGCAGCAGACGAGTGTGCACCATCACCGGGGCCTTGCCGCAAGCCCCGGGTCCCGCGTTATGATGAAGGTGGCGGAAGACGCTTCATCATCGGCGCACCACCACCACAGCACCTGTATCGCGTGGGAGCCGCCAACTCTCGATCACCGTCGGCACCAGCATGGCCCCGAGAACACCCAGCGTCAGAGAAAACGGCACTCCGCCGCTCAGATCCTCCGACTCCGCCAACGGTGTGCAGAGCGTGATCACCAACGCGGACAGTGCAATACCCAGACCGGATGCCAACTCTTGCAGCGTTGCATGCAGAGTATTTGCATCGGTCAGCTCACCCGAGTCGACGTCGGCGAACGCCAAGCTGTTGTACGCGGTGAACCCGATGGATCGCAACGCGCCACTGACAAACAGTGCGACAGCGATAACGACGTCCGGTGTCGTCGACGAGATCAGTACCAGCGCACCGAAGCACACCACGGACAGAACTCCGTTTCCCACCAGAACTCGTCTGATCCCGAATCTGCGCATGAGCGGAGTGGTGAGCGGTTTGATCGCGATATTCCCCGCGAACAGAGCCATCACCAGCAGACCGGCCTTGAACGCCGACATTCCGAATCCCACTTGGAACAACAACGGCAGCACAAACGGCACGCCCATGATCACGAGCCGGTACAGCGAGCCGCTCGACGCGACGAGCCGAAACGATCGAAGTCGGAGGACGCCGAGCGCGATGAGCGGATGATCCGACCGGACGAGGTGAATGACGGCCAAGCTCAACAAGATCAGAGCCGCAATGATCCCGAGGCCCACTCGTAGCCAGTCGGTTCCGGCACTGTGCACGCTGTCGAGCGCCACCACAAGCACTGCGACGCCTGCTCCGATCACCACCAATCCCAGCCAGTCAAGGCTCGGTTTCTGCGTTTGCCGAATGTCGGGCACCATGCGCAATGCCAGCAGAAACCCGACGATCCCGATCGGAACGTTGATCAGAAAGATCCAGCGCCACGAAGCGATCGACACGATGGCTCCACCCACAGCGGGCGCAAGAACCGGCGCTGTGAGCGCCGGCCACGTCAAGTAAGCGATAGCCCGTACGAGTTCCGCCTTCGACGTCACCCGCAATACTGCGAGCCGCCCTACCGGCACCATCATGGCGCCGCCTACCCCTTGTAGTGCGCGCATTCCCACCAGCATCGGGAGGGACGTGCTCAGTGCACATCCCACCGACGCCACCGTGAAAACGGCTATGGCAGAGATGAAGACACGTCGCGTTCCGAACCTGTCGGCCATCCATCCGCTCGCCGGGATCAGGACGGCCAACACCAGGAGATACGAAGAAACGGCGACATTGACGTCGACGGCGTCAACTCCGAAGGATTGGGCGATCGACGGCAGTGCGGTTGCGAGAATCGTCGCATCGAGCATCTCCATGAACAGTGCTGCTGCCACCAGCAACGCCAGTCCGCGGGGAAATGTCACTGCGCCAGAGCCTTTCGGAGCAATTCTCGATCAGCCGAGAGAAATCCAGCCACCGGAGGAGACCGAGGCAACCATCGCGTCCAGAGCCTGCGCCGACGCGACAGCATCAGCGATGGTCGCGCCCTGCGGCGCTCCGTCCACGATCGAGGAGACGAAATTGCGAGCCTCGATGACCTTCAGGTCGTCATAACCCATGGCGTTGGCCGCGCCGGGCTGGAAGCGGCCGAACTCTCCCGACTCGGGGCCGACCAAAACCGTCGTGACGGATTGGTCCTGATACTTCGAGCCGAGGCTGGTGCCCAGTTCACCCATCCGGCGGTAGTCCCAGAACACGGCACCCTTCGTACCGTGAATCTCGAATCCGTAGTTGTTCTGCTCTCCCACGGCGACGCGGCACGCTTCGAGGGTGCAGCGGCCGCCCGAGCCGAGCCGCAGCAGTGCGCTGACGAAGTCTTCGTTCTCGACAGCTCCCATCTCCCCGCCGCTGGCTCGGGCATGTCCACTGGTAGCGGCGGACGGACGCGCACGCTCCGGGATGAAGATCGCAGTATCAGCAACGAGAGCGTCGACGTCACCGAGAAGATGACGAATCAGATCGATGCCGTGCGAAGCCAAGTCGCCCAGGACGCCGGCGCCGCCGCGCTCACGCTCGTATCGCCAACTCAAAGCGCCTTCAGGGTGGGCCGCATAGTCGCTGAGGAAACGAAACCGCGAGTGCGTGATCGTGCCCAACTCCCCTGAGTCGATCAGGCTTTTTGCCAGGGCTACAGCCGGCGCGTTTCGGTAGTTGAAGCCGACGGTCGACTGCACACCGGCCTTCGAGACTGCTGCGGCAACAGCTTTGGCGTCTTCCGTGGACAAGCCGACGGGCTTCTCGATCCAGATGTGTTTGCCGGCTTCTGCCATTGCGACGCCGATTTCACGGTGCAAGAAGTTCGGGGCCGTGATGCTCACCGCGTCGATGGCCGGATCGGCTGCGATATCGCGCCAGTCCTGGGTGAAAGCTTCGAAACCGAATTGGTCCGCCGCTTCCTCCCCTCGGCCAGGCACCTCGTCGGCGACGACGGCCAGGCGGATCACGGGAAGCTGGGGATAGTGTTGCCGCAGACGCAGATACGCCTGCGTGTGGACGCGGCCCATCCATCCGAATCCGGCAACTGCTACTGAAATGCCTGTCATGAGGCTCCGTTCGGCTCAAATGATCGAAGGATCGCAGAAATGCTGGGATCACAAATCACCCCCACTGACTCGGTCAGGCGGGTACTCGTGTCACCGGGATCGAGATCTAGCGGTCGACCACGGTGGTGTCGAAGTAGTAACGCGACGCTCGGTAGCAGTGGCTGCCGTACTCGACGGCACTACCTGAATCGTCAAATGCAGTGCGGCTCATGGTCAAGAGGGCAGCACCCACTTTCTCGTCGAGCAATCCTGCTTCTTCGCGAGTCGCCGCCCGAGCGCCGATTCGCTGCCGCGCCACACGGATGTGAACGCCGCGAGTTCGCAAGGTTTGGTACAGCCCTTGCGTCTCCAACTCCTCGGGATCGGGGGCGATGTCCACCGGAATGTAGTTGGTCATCACTGCAAGCGGTTCGCCGTTGGTGCTTCGCAGACGCCTGATGGTGGCCACTTCGGCGTCAGGTTCGAGGTTGAGTTCCGCGGCAACGTCCTCGGCGGGAACTCCCACCGTGAACTCGAGCAGCTTGGTCGTCGGCGCTTGGCCTGCCCTCGCAAGGTCGTCGAACAGGCTGGTGAGCTCGACCGGGCGGTGCACCGGACTTTGCACCACCTGAGTTCCGACTCCCCGCTTACGAACAAGTAGGCCCTTGTCCACCAGTTCCTGGATCGCACGTCGAGTGGTCGGACGTGAGAGATTGAGCCGTTTGGCCAACGCCAGTTCGTTCTCGAAGCGATCACCTGGGGCAAGTTCGCCACCGAGAATAGCGCCCTCGATTGCCTGGGCCAGCTGAAAATACAGCGGCACCGGGCTCGAGCGGTCCAACTCGACGGCGAGTGCTGCGACCACGGTCAACTCCGATCTGTCTTGGGAAGGCGCCGTATCGACGCTACTTCTCTCGGCAGTGTATGCGAACACTAACATTCACTTGACCGCAAGTCATAATGTCCAGACAAACTATTGACAATCGCTGTGTCGCGGCGCACAGTTTCAGTCATACAACGGTGCCCTGCGCGGGCAGCCCACCACGAACTCTCGGGAGTCAGTCTTGACAAGCATCAACACTCACCAGAGCGGGTCACACATCCCTGACGCACCATTCGACGTGCTTGCCATCGGCCGATCGGGGGTGGACATCTACCCACTTCAAACCGGTGTCGGACTCGAAGACGTCGAGACCTTCGGCAAGTTTCTCGGCGGCAGCGCGGCAAACGTCTCGGTGGCTGCTGCACGCCTCGGCCGGCGAGCAGCACTGATCTCCGGCGTAGGCAGCGATCCCTTCGGAAAGTTCGTCACACGCGAGTTGGCACGTCTGGGCGTCGACAACAGGTTTGTCGTCACCAATTCCGAGTACCCGACACCGGTGACGTTCTGCGAGATCTTCCCCCCTGACGACTTCCCGCTGTACTTCTACCGCAAGCCGCATGCGCCCGATCTTCGGATCACCCCGGAAGATATCGACCTCGACGCCGTTCGAGGAGCGTCCCTCTACTGGTCGACTGTGACGGGGCTGTCCGAAGAACCGAGTCGCAGTGCACACTTCGCTGCCTGGGAAGCCCGCGAACGACGCCCGCTGACGGTCCTCGATCTGGACTACCGCCCGATGTTCTGGTCGACACCCCAAGAAGCGACCACTCAGGTGCAGCGCGCTCTCGCGCACGTGACGGTAGCCGTCGGAAACCGCGAAGAGTGCGAGATCGCGGTCGGTGAGACCAATCCGAACAAGGCCGCCGACGCGCTTCTCGACCTCGGAGTCGAACTGGCCATCGTGAAGCAGGGCCCGAAGGGTGTCCTCGGCAAAACACGAAAGCAATCGATCACCGTGCCGCCCAACGCCGTCGACGTGGTCAACGGGCTGGGTGCCGGCGACAGCTTCGGCGGGTCACTGTGCCACGGACTGTTGGCCGGGTGGCCACTGGAGAAGGTACTGCGCTATGCCAACGCGGCCGGTGCCATAGTCGCATCTCGGCTCGAATGCTCCACTGCGATGCCAACCGCTGAAGAAGTCCACGATCTCGCCGAAGCCACAGCCACGGAGGCAGTCAATGTCTGACAAGCTCGCCGCCCGCCCCCTCGCCACCACCTACGCCGACGTGACGGAACTGCGTGCGAGCGATCCGCAGATCATCGAAAAGGCCTGGGCAGCACGCACTCCTCGCGCCACCGTTCGAGGCAACGGACGACTGATGATCGTCGCTGCCGATCACCCAGCGCGTGGGGCATTGTCTGTCGGCGGCAAGCCGACAGCGATGAACAGTCGTACCGATCTGCTCGACAGATTACGCACGGCGCTCGACAATCCCGGAGTCGACGGCGTTCTCGGTACCGCGGACATTCTCGACGATCTGCTCCTCCTCGGGGCCCTCGAGGACAAGGTCGTCTTCTCGTCGATGAACCGCGGCGGCCTGGCGGGCGCGAGCTTCGAACTCGACGACCGCATGACCGGATATACCGCGGCGGGCACCGCGAAGTTCGGAATGAACGGCGGAAAGATGCTGCTGCGCATCGCCCTCGACGACGCGGGCACCCTGCCCACCATGACGGCATGTGCCGAGGCCGTTGACGAACTGGCCGCGGCCGGACTGATCGCGATGCTCGAGCCGTTCCTCTCCAGTCGCGTCAACGGCAAGGTGGTCAACGATCTCAGCCCCGACGCCGTCATCAAGTCCATCCACATCTCCCAAGGTCTCGGCTCCACCTCGGCGTATACGTGGATGAAACTGCCGGTCGTCGACGAGATGGAACGCGTCATGGATGCGACCACCCTCCCGACGCTCCTCCTGGGCGGCGATCCGCAGATCGCGCCGGAAGAAACGTACGCGAAGTGGGGCGCTGCCCTTCAGCTGCCGTCCGTGCGCGGACTGATCGTCGGGCGCGCGCTGCTCTACCCACCGGACGGCGACGTGACCGCGGCCGTCGACACCGCAGTCAAGCTCGTCCACTAGAACCGACCTGGCAGGAGCAAGATGTTCAGCAAGTACTACGTCCCCGCCGGATCGTCCGCCGACGGTGATTTCACGACAGTGGTCACGCCGGAGTCCGCCGGGTGGGCCGAATCCAGCTTGTGGACACTCGAACTCGCCCCCGGCGCGAGCGTCCACCTGCAGTCCGGCGAGAACGAGATAGTCGTCGTTCCACTGTCGGGTTCGGCCGTGATAGTTGCCGAGGGGACGGAGATCGCCCTGACCGGCCGCACGTCGGTCTTCGACGGACCGAGCGACTTCGCCTACATAGGACGCGATTCCGACTACACAGTGGCCAGCGCAGGTGGAGGCCGCTTCGCCCTGTGCGGAGCGCGCGCCGGAGCCAAGCTGCCCCATCGCTACGGCCCGGTGTCGGGAGTTGCCGTCGAACTCCGAGGTGCCGGTAATTGCAGCCGGCAGGTTCACAACTTCGCCACCGCAGACACTTTCGAGGCAGACTCCATCATCGCGTGTGAGGTCATCACCCCCGGCGGGAACTGGTCGTCGTATCCCAGCCACAAGCACGACGAGAACAGCGACGTCGAATCGGCTCTGGAAGAGATCTACTACTTCGAGATCGACCGAAGCCCCACCGGGACCGAAGGTTTCGGCTACCACCGCGTGTACGGAACCGCCGAGAGACCTATCGAGGTGCTCGAGGAAGTCCGCTCAGGCGACGTCGTCCTCGTGCCGCACGGCTATCACGGCCCGTCCATCGCAGCGCCGGGCCACCACATGTACTACCTCAATGTCATGGCAGGTTCGGGCGAGATCCGGGCGTGGAACATCTGTGACGATCCGCAACACACCTGGCTGCGTGGAAGCTGGGATCACCAGGACATCGACCCTCGACTGCCGTTGCAGTCCCACAACTGACGGAAGTGAAAGCTGTGGCACCCACCAACAACGCAACCGGCAATCGTCTACCTCGCGACGAGCCGACCGTACACCTCACCGTTTCTCAAGCTGTCGTCCGCTTCCTCGCCAACCAGTACACCGAACGCGATGGCCAGCGCACCAAGCTGTTCGCCGGCTGCTTCGGAATCTTCGGGCACGGCAACGTCGCCGGACTGGGGCAGGCACTCTTGCAGGCCGAGATCCAGGATCTCGACGCCGGCCGTGAGCCGACACTCCCCTACGTGCTCGGCCGCAATGAACAGGCGATGGTGCACTCGGCTGTCGCGCACGCCCGCATGAAGGACCGCCTGCAGACGTGGGCAGTCTCGTCCAGCGTCGGCCCCGGTGCCACCAATATGATCACCGGCGCGGCGCTGGCCACCATCAACCGTCTACCTGTATTACTCCTTCCCGCAGACACTTTCGCGACCCGCGCCAGTGCCCCCGTCTTGCAGGAACTCGAACTCCCGTCGAGCGGCGACGTCACAGTCAACGACGCTTTCAAGCCGGTCTCACGATACTTCGATCGGGTATGGCGCCCGGAGCAGTTGCCGAGCGCTCTGCTCGCCGGGATGCGCGTTCTCACTGATCCCGTCGAGACCGGCGCAGTCACCATCGCCATCCCGCAGGACGTGCAGGCCGAGGCATTCGACTGGCCCGAGTCTTTCTTCGCCGAACGGGTGTGGCACGTGGCCCGCCCGCTCCCCGAGCGATCGGTGATCGAACGCGCCGCCGCGATCATCCGCTCGGCTCGCAAGCCACTGATCGTCGCCGGCGGCGGCGTGATCTACAGCCAGGCCACCGACTCTCTGGCAGCGTTCTGCGCGCAGACCGGAATCCCCGTGGGGCAGAGCCAGGCCGGCAAGGGTTCATTGGTCTACGACCATCCACAATCCGTCGGGGCGGTGGGGTCCACCGGCACTACGGCTGCAAACGCACTGGCCACCGAGGCGGACGTCGTCATCGGAATCGGCACGCGGTACAGCGATTTCACGAGCGCGTCCCGCACCGCATTCACCAATCCCGACGTTCGCTTCGTCAACATCAACGTCGCTTCACTGGACTCCGTGAAGCAGGGCGGAGTCAGTGTTGTCGCCGACGCACGTGAGGCACTCGACGCGCTGGCACTTGCACTGAACGACTACCGGGTGGACGACGAATACGCGTCCAGGATCGGTGAACTCGCCCGCAATTGGGATGCGATCGTCGAATCCGTCTACAACCCAGCCGAACCCGCGGCTGACGGCTCACTGAATCAGAATCAGGTCATCGGCCTGGTCAACACGTTGTCCGATCCACGTGACGTCGTCGTGTGCGCTGCCGGGTCCATGCCAGGTGACCTCCACAAGCTGTGGCGAACCCGTGATCCCAAGGGGTATCACGTCGAATACGGGTACTCGTGCATGGGATACGAAGTTGCCGGCGGTCTAGGCGTCCGCATGGCGTGCCCCGATCGCGACGTGTTCGTGATGGTCGGCGACGGTTCCTATCTGATGATGGCCACCGAATTGGTCACCGCCGTACAGGAACGCCTCAAGGTCATCGTCGTCCTGGTGCAGAATCACGGATTTGCCTCCATCGGTTCGCTGTCCGAGTCGCTGGGTTCCCAGCGCTTCGGCACGCAGTACCGCTACCGCTCGAATGACGGACGTCTCGACGGAGGTGTTCTCCCGGTCGATCTGGCCGCGAACGCCGCCAGCCTCGGTGTCGACGTCATCCGCGCCAACACCGCCGCCGAGTTCGCCGACGCGATCAAAGTCGCCAAAGCAAGCGACACCAGCACGGTCATCCACGTCGAAACCGATCCGCTGATCGGCGCCCCGGACAGCGAATCATGGTGGGACGTACCGGTATCAGCTACTTCCGAACTGGAATCGACCAAGAACGCCCGGACAACCTACGAGTCCTGGAAGAAGATCCAGCGACCGTATCTACGTCCATCCGAATGAAAATTCCGCACAGCCACACCCCAAAAAGCCTGCCCGCGAAAGGAATCTAGACATGAGCGCGATTCGCGTCGGATCAGCCCCCGACTCCTGGGGTGTGTGGTTTCCGGACGACCCTCAGCAGACCCCGTACACGCGATTCCTCGACGAGGTGTCCGCGTCGGGATATGAATGGATCGAACTCGGTCCGTTCGGATACCTTCCGACCGATCCAGCCGAGCTGACTGACGAACTCGGAGCACGCGGCCTCAAGCTTTCGGCCGGTACCGTTTTCGAACACCTGCACCAGGACGATTCCTGGGATGCCGTCTGGAATCAGGTCAAGGACGTCGCCAAGTTGACCGCAGCCGTCGGCGGCAAGCACGTAGTGGTCATCCCCGAGATGTGGCGCGATCCTTCCACCGGAGTGGTACTCGAAGATCGAAATCTGACTCCCGAGCAGTGGCGCAAGAAAACCGACGGCATGAACGCTCTCGGCAAGGCGATGCTCGAGGAGTACGGCGTCATGGCGCAGTACCACCCTCATGCCGACAGCCATGTCGATATCGAGGACAACGTCTACAAGTTCCTCGAAGGTACAGACGAGCGTTTCGTGAACCTGTGCCTCGATACCGGCCACATCAGCTACTGCGGCGGCGACAACCTGGCCATCATCAACAAGCATCCGGAGCGCATCGGGTACCTGCACCTCAAGCAGGTGGATCCGGCGATCGTCGCCAAGGTGGAGGCGGAGGACCTGCCGTTCGGCGAAGCCGTCAAACTCGGCGCGATGATCGAACCACCGCGCGGAATACCGGACATGCCGCCGCTTCTGGAGGCCATCGAGAAGCTCGGCATCGACGTGTTCGCGATCGTCGAGCAGGACATGTATCCCTGCCATCCCGACACACCGCTGCCCATCGCACAGCGCACTCAGAAATACCTGTCCACCTGTGGCGTTCCCGCCGTCCGTTTCAGCTGAGCAACACAATCGAGGAGTACCACCGCATGTCTGACAACCAGGATCTCCGGATCGCAGTGCTCGGCGTCGGCATCATGGGGGCCGATCACGTCGACCGCATCACCAACAAAGTCGGCGGTGCCCGAGTCACTGTCGTCAACGACTACTCTCTTGCCCGCGCCGAGGAAATCTCAGCATTGACGCCGGGGTCACGCGTCGTCGTCGATCCGTTCGATGCCATCGCAGCCGAGGACGTCGACGCCGTTGTGCTCGCAACCCCGGGCCCGACCCATGAGAAGCAGGTACTTGCCTGCCTCGAAGCAGGCAAGCCGGTTCTCTGCGAGAAGCCGCTGACCACCGACGCGGACAGTTCGCTGGCGATCGTCAAAGCCGAAGCAGCGCTGGGAAAGAAACTGATCCAGGTCGGTTTCATGCGCCGGTTCGACCACGAATACACCCAGCTCAAGGATTTGATCGACAGCGGCGATCTCGGTCGCCCTCTCGTTGTGCACTGCGCGCACCGCAATCCTGCGGTCCCGAATGGCTTCGACAGCGCGATGATCGTCAAGGACTCACTCGTCCACGAGGTCGACGTGACGCGATTCCTGCTCGACGAAGAGATCACTTCGGTGCAGATAATTCGGCCGTCTGCGAATTCGCTTGCTCCCGAGGGCATTCAAGACCCACAGATCGCTATATTCGAGACCGAGTCCGGTAGACACGTCGACGCCGAGGTGTTTGTCACCACCGGAGTTGCCTACGAGGTGCGCACCGAAGTTGTCGGCGAACTCGGAAGCGCGATGATCGGACTCGACGTGGGACTGATCCGAAAGACCAAGCCCGGCAACTGGGGTGGGCAGATCACCCCAGGATTCCGCGAACGCTTCGGGCAGGCATACGACACCGAGTTCGCCCGGTGGATCAAGGCAGTGAAGACGGGCGCCGGCACCGGCAACTACATCGACGGACCAGGCGCCTGGGACGGGTACGCCGCGGCCGCTGTCTGCGCCGCTGGCGTGAAGTCTCTGGAGACGGGTCAGCGCGTCGTCGTGGACATGGTTGCGCGCGACTCTGTGGCCGGGGCGTAGCGATGAAGGTCGCACTCGATCCCACCCCGTTCCATCACGATTACTCGCTGCTGGAGCTTCCCCGAGTTGTTGCCGATCTCGGGTACGAGTACCTGCAGCTCACACCGCACGTCGACATGATCCCGTTCTTCAATCACCCGAAAGCCGACGACGCGCTCGTCACCGAGTTCCGGAAGGCCTGCGCGAGTGCGGGAGTCGGCATCGCGTCGCTGCTCCCGGTCCTTCGGTGGTCCGGCCCGGACGAGGACGCTCGCGAAGCAGCAGTGCGTTACTGGAAGCGGGCCATCCAGATCACGGTCGATCTCGGTGTCAACGTCATGAACACCGAATTCTCCGGCCGCCCTGAGAAGGCCGAAGAGTCCGAGCGTGCGTTCTATCGTTCGATGGAGGAACTGCTTCCGATCATCGAACGCGAGGGGATCGACGTCCTGATCGACCCGCACCCGGACGATTTTGTCGAAGACGGACTTGCCGCGATCCGCACGATCCGTGGCGTGAACTCCAAGAACCTCGGCATGGTGATCGTGGCGTGCCACCAATTCCACATGGGTGGGGACCTTCCCGCCATCATGGAGGCCGCCGGCGACATGGTCCGTCTCGTACATGTGGCAGACACCATGGATCATCACCGTTCCCACGGACTTCGCTACATCACCAATCCGCCAGGCAATGCCGTTCGAGTGCATCAACACCTCAAAATCGGGGACGGAGACGTCAACTGGGACGAATTCTTCGGCGGCCTCGGCAAACTCGGCTTCTACGATCGTGACAACACCGTGATGGTGTCGAGCGTCTTCGCCGAGAACGAAAACGCACACGAGGTTTCCCGGTACCAGCGCGAGACGATGAACGACTATGTCGCCAAGTACACCTCCCCGAACTCCTGAGCCACCAGACCACTAGGAAATACCATGACCAGCACTGATACTCGTGTCATCGCGCACTGGTTGGACGGCAAGTCGTTCGCCGGAACATCCGAGAACACCGCCCCCGTCACCAACCCCGCCACCGGACAGATCACCGGCCGACTCGCCCTGGCGAACCTCGAGGACGCTCGCACCGTCATCGACGCTGCTGCGGCGGCCTTCCCCACCTGGCGTGACACCTCCCTGGCCCGTCGCACACAGATACTGTTCAGCTTCCGCGAACTCCTCAACGCTCGCAAAGGTGAACTCGCCGAGATCATCACAGCCGAGCACGGCAAGGTTCTCTCCGACGCCCTCGGCGAAATCAGCCGCGGACAAGAAGTAGTCGAATTCGCCTGCGGAATACCGCATCTCCTCAAGGGCGGATACACCGAGAATGCATCGACCAAGGTCGACGTCTACTCCATCCGCCAACCCCTCGGCCCCGTAGGCATCATCTCCCCCTTCAACTTTCCCGCGATGGTCCCGATGTGGTTCTTCCCGGTTGCCATCGCCGCCGGGAACACCGTGATTCTCAAACCCTCGGAGAAGGACCCCACCGCGGCGATCTGGCTCGCCGAACTCTGGGCCGAAGCCGGTCTGCCCCCCGGCGTCTTCAACGTCCTCCAAGGTGACAAGCTCGCCGTCGACGAACTTCTGGAAAACAAAGCAGTCAAAGCGATTTCGTTTGTCGGATCCACCCCCATCGCCCAGTACGTCTATGCCACCGGCACCGCCAACGGCAAACGCGTGCAAGCACTCGGCGGCGCCAAGAACCACGCCATCGTTCTGCCGGACGCCGACCTCGACCTCGCCGCCGACGCAATGGTCAACGCGGGATTCGGCTCCGCGGGCGAACGATGCATGGCGATCTCCGCCCTGGTCGCAGTCGGCGACATCGCCGACGAACTGGTCGCCAAGATCGTCGAGCGCACCACTCCCCTCGTCACCGGTGACGGCACCAAGAACTCCGACATGGGTCCGCTCGTCACCAAGGCCCACCGCGACAAGGTCGCCTCATACGTCGATGCAGGCGAGAAGGACGGCGCCACCATCGTGGTCGACGGACGTACAGTCCAGGCCGATGGTGGACCGGACGGCTTCTGGCTTGGACCCACCCTCATCGACCACGTCACCACCGACATGTCGATCTACACCGACGAAATCTTCGGGCCAGTTCTCTCCGTCGTGCGCGTCGATACCTACGACCAAGCCCTCGAACTGATCAACAACAACCCGTACGGAAACGGCACCGCCATCTTCACCAACGACGGCGGCGCTGCCCGACGCTTCCAGAACGAGGTGGAGGTCGGCATGATCGGCATCAACGTCCCCATCCCGGTTCCCATGGCCTACTACAGCTTCGGCGGCTGGAAGAACAGCCTCTTCGGTGACACCCACGCTCACGGGACAGAAGGTGTTCATTTCTTCACGCGAGGTAAAGCCGTCACCAGTCGCTGGCTCGACCCCAGCCACGGCGGTATCAACCTCGGCTTCCCCGAGAACAGTTAGCCGGCAAGACATCTGTGGCCGAGACTCTCGAAGAGGCTCGGCCACAGATGTTTTCGAGAGGTCTACGCGACCGTGGGGTGGTACGTCAGCACCTGAACTCCGGATTCGTACCGACGATCGTCCTTCAACTCGAGGTCGATCTTGTCGGCCGATTCGGGGAACACTCTCCCGCCGGACCCGAGAATGACCGGGAAGACCATCAGACGAAGCTCATCGACCAGACCGGCCAGCAACAACGCGTGGACGAGCGTCCGACTTCCCGCGACCAGGATTTCGCCGTCGATCTGTTCCTTAAGCTTCGGAACGGATTCCTCGATGGGGTCGGTGAGCGCCGTCGAGTTGTTCCATTCGAGCGGCTCCGTCGAACTCGTGACGACGTACTTGGGCATCTCGTTCATCTTGTCCGCAAAGCCTTGGTCGTCTTCGCGCTCAGGCCAGGCACCGGCGAAGCTCTCGTAGGTCCGTCGACCGAGTAGAAGCACGTCCGCGGCGAGGGTTTCGTCGAGTTTGAACTTCATCTGATCGCCCTCCTGGTACGGAAAGACCCATCCAGTGTGCGCATAACCCGGTTCGCCACCGGGCGCTTCCATGACCATGTCCAAAGACACGAATTCTGTCACCACGATCTTGCCCATACCGATCCCCTGTCGTCAGTGCGTGTGCGCCATTCGAGTAGTCGACTACCCCACTGTTACAGACTCTGCGTGGTGGTGGAACTCATCAGCGGCGATCGTCCACTATGACCGATGTACAAACCGAATCGCCTGTTTTCGATCCCTCTGCTTGCGTGGCGATTCGGACGTTCCCTCACGTTCGCATACCCTCGTATATCGATGATGTGGCGTCGAAAGTGTGCAGTGGCAGTGGCCGGAACAGTGCTCTCAGGGAGCATTGCGTTTACCGGTGTCGTAGGGACCTCGGGAGTGGCCGGCGCCCAACCGGCCCCGCCGCCGCCCACCACCACCACCGAGGCACCGTTCACAACACCCAACACCGACAGCTGCCCGTTCACGAGTAGCCCGGCGCCGGCGATCGATCTCTCCGAAGCACCTGCGCCCGGATCCACGGCCCCGACTGCTGTCCCGATTCCGGAAAGCCCCGTCGGTGGAGACAAGCTCGGCGAGTGTGGCGTCGTACTTCCTGACGGCGCTCCCCCGCTCCCGGCCGACATCGCGGCATCCGGATGGGTACTCGCGGACGCCGAAACCGGTGAGGTCCTCGCCGCGAAAGATCCGCACGGTCGCTACCGACCGGCCAGCACCATCAAGATGCTGTTGGCTCTCGTCGCTCTCGACGAACTCGATCTCGACACCGAAATCACCGCAACTGCCGAAGATGCGGACGCTGAAGGTAGCGCTGTCGGCATCGGCAAGGGCGGCAAGTACACCAACCGGCAACTGATGCAGGGTCTGGTCATGGCGTCGGGAAACGATGCCGCGCACGCTCTTGCCCGCCAACTCGGCGGTGACGCTGCAGCCGTGTCGAAGATGAACGCGCTCGCGGCCGAACTCGGCGCCCTCGACACTCGCACGGCAACTCCATCCGGACTCGACGGCCCGGGGATGAGCAGCTCACCGTACGACCTGGCCGTAATCTTCCATACAGCCCTCCAGAATCCGACGTTTGCCGGACTGATCCATACCGAAACCGTCGAGTTTCCCGGCTTCCCGAAAGATCCGACGATTCCTGACGATCAGGACCGCCCCGGATTCACTCTCGCGAACGACAATCAGTTGCTCTACAACTACGACGGCGCATTGGGCGGCAAGACCGGCTTCACCGACGACGCCCGCCACACGTACGTCGGTGCTGCGGAGCGCAACGGCCGGAAACTACTGGTGACATTGATGGGCGGCGAAGCCAAGCCGATCCGTCCGTGGGAGCAGGCTGCCCGTCTACTCGACTACGGATATGCACTCCCCGCGAGCACAACCGTCGGCTCGTTGACGGACCGATCGACCGACGATGCCACGCCCGATGTCACTCGCACACCGTCTGCCGCTGCACCAGGCTCGATCTCGGCAGCACCCACTGCTACCGACACCGAGTCGGACACCACTGACCGCATCCTCATCGGTGCTGTCGGTGGAGTTGTGGTGATCGCGCTGGTGGCGGGAGCCGTTGCCCTGAACCGTCGAAGGCGCTAGCGCGGCCGACGGCGCATGAAGCCCGAAAGACCCAGGCCGGCAACCGCACCCGTGGCGATCAACGCAGCCACGCGAGACGGTGAAGCTCCGTCACTGACAACGATTCGCGGCGAGATCACGGCCGGATCCGGCGGCGGAACGAAGGCCAGAGCCATACTTTCCTTTGTCGTCGCCGCCCACGCCGTGCAGAACAGCAGCATCCTCGACGCAGTGAACACGAACACGAGCAAACCGATGATCGGGCCGAATGCCACGCCCGCCGGGCCACTGGTGACGGCCGCGAGGTAGATCGCACCGACCTGCTTGAAGATCTCGAATACGACCGCGGCGATAAGCGCTGCCTGCGCGGCGCTCCGCAGCGTGACAGGCTCGCGCGGTAGCCGGGCAATCACCCACAGGAACACCGCCCACGTCGCCAGGAGTGAGAGCAACAGTGAAACGACTCTGAGCCCCACACCGACACCGGTGATGTTCTCGAGGTTGAGCCATTTCACGATCTGAGTCGCAACCGGCCCGCTGCTCAGCGCCGACATTCCCAGTGAGACGACCATGGCGAGAGCCAGACCGATGAGGGCCCCTGCGTCACCGAGTTTGGTACGAACGAAACCCTTCGGCTCGCGCTTGCTCTCCCACATCGCCGTCAGCGCGTCGCGAACATTTGCCATCCAACCGAGACCCGCGTAGGCGGCACCCAGGAGACCGAAGATTCCGACGCTCGCGCGCGAGTCGATAGCCGAATCGATCAGCGTGTTGATGGTGTCACCCAAGCTGCCCGGAATGCTCTTGGTGATCTGCTCCTGAATCGACTCCAGGTACTCGGGATGCCCGGCCAATACGAAACCGGCCACTGCAAACGCGACCATCATGATCGGAATCAATGCGAGAACACTGAAGTACGTGATTCCCGCAGCGTAGTAATCGCCCTTTTGCTCTTGGAAACGTCCTGCGGCGCGAACCAGATGATCGAGCCAGGGTCGCGCTGCTCGTTGCTTCTCGAGAAAGCTCGGTGCGTCGTCGTCCGTGTCAGCCATTGCCGTCCCCCTCATGTTCGGTCAGGCGTCGTGAGTCCGAATTCGCGTAAGTCAGCCCTTCGGTGCCAGGAATCCGACCTTGTCATAGACAGCGGCGAGAGTGCGTGAAGACACCTCACGGGCGCGGTGCGCTCCAGCCGCGATGATGCGATCCAGCTCTGCCTCGTCGGCAAGGTAACCGTCGACCTTCGCCTTGAGTGGGGTGACGAACTCGGTCAACACATCAGCGGTATCGGTCTTGAGGTCGCCGTACCCCTTGCCCTCGTAACCGGCCACCAGAGTCTCGATCGGTACTCCCGAGAGAGCCGACTGAATGGTGAGCAGGTTGCTGACGCCCGGCTTGGCCTGCGGGTCGAAACGAATCTCGCGCTCGTTGTCGGTGACGGCCGACTTGATCTTCTTTGCCGACACCTTCGGATCGTCGAGCAGATTGATCAGTCCGGCCGCACTGGCGGCGGACTTGCTCATCTTGGCGGTTGGATCCTGCAGGTCGTAGATCTTTGCCGTGCCCTTGATGATCTGCGGCTCGGGAACAACGAACGCCTTGCCGTAGCGGGTGTTGAACCGGCCGGCCAGATCGCGTGCGAGTTCGAGGTGCTGACGCTGATCCTCACCCACCGGAACTCGCTGCGGGCGGTACAGAAGGATGTCCGCGGCCATCAGAACCGGATACGTGAACAAACCGACACTGGCGTTGTCGCTGCCTTGCTTGGCGGACTTGTCCTTGAACTGCGTCATACGGCTGGCTTCACCGAAACCGGTGATGCAGTTCAGGACCCACGCCAACTGTGCGTGCTCGGGAACCTGACTCTGTACGAACAGCGTCGCCCGATCCGGATCGATCCCCACCGCAAGAAGCTGAGCCACCGCAACCTTGGTGCGACGACGCAATTCCTTCGGGTCCTGCGTCACCGTGATGGCATGAAGATCCGGAATGAAGTAGAAAGCGTCGAAATCGTCCTGCAACGGAACCCACTGCTGCAGCGCACCCAGGTAGTTGCCGAGGTGGAAAGAATCCGACGTCGGCTGGATTCCGGAAAGCACGCGAGGCTTTGCGGTGGGCTTCTGTTCTGCAGGGGTCGACATGGTTCCGATCTTTTCACGAGTGGAAATCAGTGCAGTGGCGTGGTGCCCGGGTAGTCGAGTTCGACGAGGTCTTCACCGTGGGCGGTGAGGTCCTCCGCACCGAACTGGTAGACGGTCCGGAAAACGACGGGTTCCCATTCTTCGGTGTAGAAGTCCATCGTTTCGCGGAACCACTCCAACTGATCCTGTTGCTCGGACAGTAGAGAACCCGCACCTCGGATCACAACTACATATCCGGCGCCAAGTCCGAGTACGCCGTCGAGATCGCGCATGACATCGTCGAAAGCGTCTTTGTTGCGCCCGAAGTGGGACGGAAACTGGAAGGCTGCCGCGAACTCGTCGAAGACCTGCGCCGTTGTTCGCATGTTCTCGCCGCGAACCACCCGAACGACAAAATTCTCGCCACGGAGTTCACGTGCAAGATCATCTGCGACGGCCGGGTCGCTCCGCAGGGCCACTGAAGCCACATCCGAAGACGGATCCAGCCACTGCGCCACGCTGACCGTAGACGAGTCGGACATCAGCGAATCCTCACAAACGTGTCGTAGTGATCGAGGGTGTACCACGCCGAACCGTCGTTACCGGTGACGATTCGCTCGGCATCACGACCTTGGCCGTTTTTCTTCGCGTTGACGTCCCATTCCTGATAGACGACACGTCCGCCACCGGCACCGACAGCGGGCAGACGCCCTTCGCTGTTGCGGAAGGTGATGCCGCCCTTGGTGCCCGGCGCATTGGCGGAATCGGGCCACCGCCCGGCGTCGATCTCCACCAGCGTGGCGAGAACCCGCGCCGGCGCATCGCTGTTCGTCTGCTGCGTTGTCTTGACAGCGGAGCTCGAGGGCACGGAACTCGACGGCGCGGCCTTGGTGGTAGCACCCGGCTTGGCTTGAACAGTCGAGGACTGGGCACTCGAGGACTTCGCAACCGACGACGCCGAACTGTCGGAGTCACGTGAAGAAAGGGTTACCGCCAGTACGAGCGCCACCACCGCCACCACGACGGTGATGATGGCGTTGCGCGTCTTTGCGCTCGGCATTTTCAGACCTTCAGACATGCGCGTCCCTACCGGTACGAGACAGTGACAGGTGCGTGATCCGACCAACGGAGGTCGTAGGACTCAGCGCGTTCCACGAGCGCAACCTTGGCCCGCTCGGCGTATCCGCGGGTGGCAACCTGGTAGTCGATACGCCAACCCGAATCGTTGTCGAATGCCTTGCCGCGGTACGACCACCACGAGTACGGACCGTCGACACCCGGATGGAGGGTGCGGAAGACATCGACCCACGCGGAATCTTCGGCGAACAGCAGATCCATCCAGGCGCGCTCCTCGGGGAGGAATCCCGAAGACTTCTTGTTGGTCTTCCAGTTCTTGAGGTCGAGTTCGGTGTGCGCGATGTTCCAATCGCCGCTGACCACCACGTGACGATCGGCAGCCACGGCCGCCGCAGCGGTGGAGGCGAGGTGAACTGCGAAGGACGCCATGAACCGCTCCTTCTCCTCCTGCTTCGGCGTGAGCGCCTCACCGGAGGGCAGGTACAGGCTCGCGACGGTCAGATCCGCGAAGTCGGCTTCGATGTATCGACCGGCGTCGAGAAACTCGTCGTCGCCGTGACCGATCCGCACCGCGTCAGGTTCCGTGCGTGAAAGCACAGCGACTCCGTTGCGTCCCTTCGCGGACGGCTCGGCGGAGACGAGGAACCATCCGTTGCCGAGCGCTGGTTCGAGAGTCTCGCGAAGCTGATCGTCCGACGCACGCGTTTCCTGAAGGCAGATGAAATCCGCCGACGTCTTCTCCAGCCAATCGAGCATGCCCTTGCGGGCAGCTGCTCGAACGCCGTTGACGTTCACGGACGTGATGGTGTGGGGCGCAAGAATGTGGGAGTCAGCAGTTTGTGGCACGGCAAGCACCGTAGCCGATTCCACCGACGCGGATGGGCGCCCAGGTCAGCGCACGGCCCTACGCTGCAGAATCACCGCAGCCGCCAGCACGACGAGACCCGCGACGGCCAGCAACGACCCAACCGCTGCCGGTGCGGTATACCCGTAACCGGCAGCGATGACGACGCCGCCGATCCACGCTCCGAAGGCATTGGCGATGTTCAGCGCGGCGTGATTGAGAGACGCAGCCAAGGTCTGAGCGTCCTCGGCGACATCCATCAACCGTGTTTGAAGGCCAGGAACCATCGAGGACCCGGCAAGCCCGATGAGGAAGACGAAGACAAGCGCCGTGTACGGATTGCGCACGGCGATCACGAAGACCGCGAGGATCACCACGAGGGATCCCATCGACAGGAACAAACCCTTCATCAGCGCGCGATCCGCGAGGTATCCACCGACGAAGTTGCCGGCGACCATGCCCAGTCCGTACAGCATGAGCGCCAGAGGAACGAACGAAGCACCGAGACCGGACACGTCGGTGAGCGTCGTACTGACGTAGGTGTAGACGGCAAACATCCCGCCGAATCCGACCATTCCCACGATCAGGGTCATCCACACCTGAACGCGGCCCAGTGCCCCGAGTTCGGTGATCGGATTCGTCACCGGCATACCGTCCAACCGCGGAATCCAGACGAACAGCGAAGCAACCGTTGCCACCCCGATCACGGCCACCAAGGCGAAGGCGCTGCGCCAGCCGAGTGCCTGGCCGATCCAGGCCGCGACCGGCACCCCGATCACATTGGCCACGGACAGACCCATCATCACCATCGCCACGGCCTTCGCGCGTTTACCTGGTTCGGCCAAATGAGCGGCGACCAGTGCGGCGACTCCGAAGTACGCGCCGTGCGGCAATCCGGCGACGAATCGAGCCATCATCAGCGTCGTGTACGAGGGCGCAAAGACCGAAGCGGCATTGCCGACGGTGAATGCGACCATGAGTGCGATCAACAGGGTGCGGCGCGGTACCCGTGCGGTGAGAGCAGCGATCAGCGGAGCACCGACGACAACCCCGAGCGCGTACGCCGAGATCACGTGACCCGCGATGGGTTCCGAGACGCCGAGCCCGGATGCCATTTCCGGGAGCAATCCCATGGCGACGAACTCGGTTGTGCCGATACCGAAACCGCCGAGGGCAAGAGCGAGCATCGCTGGACCTCTGGCGGAACGAACCCCGGGTGTCGAGGTGTCAGAACGGGAGAGGGTAGACGAAGTCACTGATCAATTGTGGTCTCACACCTGGTTGAACTTCCAAGTGAGAGCGGGTGAGTTCACTCACGTGAGACCGCGAACACAAATGGGACGCCCGGTTTCCCGGACGTCCCATCAGAAGGTGAAACAGTGAATCTACTTCGCGGCCATGGCCTTCTGCAGGTTCACGTCGAGTGCACCGAGGAACTCCTCGGTGGTCAGGTAGCCCTGATCGCCGCCGACCAGCATCGAGAGGTCCTTGGTCATCTGGCCGCTTTCGACGGTCTTGATGACAACGTCTTCGAGCGCCTGCGCGAAGCCGATGACCTCAGGGGTGCTGTCGAGCTTGCCACGATGCTCGAGCCCGCGGGTCCACGCGAAGATGGACGCGATCGGGTTGGTCGAGGTGGGCTTGCCCTGCTGGTGCTGACGGTAGTGACGCGTCACGGTGCCGTGAGCAGCCTCTGCCTCACAGGTCCTTCCGTCCGGTGTCAGCAGAACCGACGTCATGAGGCCGAGCGAGCCGAAGCCCTGGGCCACGGTGTCGGACTGGACGTCGCCGTCGTAGTTCTTGCATGCCCAGACGTATCCACCCTCCCACTTGAGTGCGGAAGCGACCATGTCGTCGATGAGGCGGTGCTCGTAGGTCAGACCTGCGGCATCGAACTCAGCCTTGAACTCGGTCTCGTAGACGTGCTGGAAGATGTCCTTGAAGGCACCGTCGTACGCCTTGAGAATGGTGTTCTTGGTGGACAGGTACACCGGGTAGTTCTGCTGCAGTCCGTAGGTGAGCGACGCGCGAGCGAAGTCACGGATGGACGTGGTGAAGTTGTACTGCCCCTGGACGACGCCGCCCTCTTCGGGGAAGTTGACCAGTTCGTGCTCGATCGGTGCGCTGCCGTCCTCAGGCGTGTAGGTGATCATCACCTTGCCGGGGCCGGGGACCTTGAAGTCTGTGGCGCGGTACTGGTCGCCGAATGCGTGACGGCCGATGATGATCGGCTTGGTCCAGCCCGGAACGAGTCGCGGAACGTTGGAGATGATGATCGGTGCGCGGAAGATCGTGCCGCCGAGAATGTTGCGGATCGTTCCGTTCGGGGAACGCCACATCTTCTTGAGACCGAATTCCTCGACACGTGCCTCGTCCGGCGTGATCGTGGCGCATTTGACGCCGACGCCGTGCTTCTGGATCGCGTGCGCTGCGTCGATGGTGACCTGGTCGTCGGTCTCGTCGCGGTACTCGATACCGAGGTCGTAGTACTCGAGGTTCACATCGAGATACGGATGGATCAACTTGTCTTTGATGAACTGCCAGATAATGCGCGTCATCTCATCGCCGTCGAGTTCGACGACGGTGCCCTCAACCTTGATTTTGGACATGGGTGCTTCGCGTCCTCCTAGGAAGTTTCCCTGGTTACACGGTTGCGGTCACACTTTGTGAGTGGGTCCGCGAACGGTTCGATTATCAAACCTAGACGGTGTGGACTGATCTCGGGAGATGAGTCCCAAACAAGACAAGCGTACTGCTAACCCGTGAGGCCGCAACCGGCAGGTCCACCCATCGGTCTCTACTCGCGAGTAACTTTTTCCTGCTAGTGGGCTGCGTCGCTCTGTCTCGCGTGCGGTTGCGGCTCACAATTCGCCCCGCGTCAGGACTGCGCTCACTTCCCGGTAGAATCCGACTTGGTCATGAGTGTCAGCGTCAAGCCCCGGCTCGCTGGACGGCAACCCTCCAACCGCGGTGGGGTGCCCCGGGTGATGACCAGGTTTCCCGACGTGGATCTGCTCACGCAGTTCCACCGCAATTCGGGTGACAAGCGCGGGTCCGACAGGGACGGACCCCAGACCGGGCCGAGCCCCACGGAGGTAACTCAGTATGTGTCGCACTTGTAGATAGACCCCAGCACGGGGCGGCGATCCTTCGCCCCCGTCCGACATCTATCCGTCAGACCACTGGAGTGAACAAATCATGACCGACAACACAGCCGACGGCGCAGCAACTTCTGATCCGACCGCGAACTGGTCGTTCGAGACCAAGCAGGTGCACGCCGGGCAGACAGCGGACACCGCCACCAATGCGCGCGCTCTGCCGATCTACCAGACCACCAGCTACGTCTTCGACAGCACCGATCACGCTGCGGCACTGTTCGGCCTCGCCGAGCCTGGCAACATCTACACGCGGATCATGAATCCCACACAGGACGCCGTCGAGCAGCGCATCGCCGCCCTCGAAGGCGGAGTCGCCGCACTCCTCCTCTCCTCGGGTCAGGCTGCCGAAACCATCGCGATCCTCAACATCGCCGAAGCCGGCGACCACATCGTCTCGAGCCCGTACCTGTACGGCGGCACGTACAACCTCTTGCATTACACCCTTCGCAAGCTGGGCATCGAAGTCACCTTCGTCGAGGATCCCGACGATCTCGAGCAGTGGCGCGAAGCCATTCGCCCGAACACGAAGGCGTTCTACGGCGAGACGATCGCCAATCCCAAGAACCACATTCTCGACCTCCCCGGTATCTCGTCGTTGGCCCACGAGAACGGTCTTCCGTTGATCGTGGACAACACTGTCGCGACGCCGTACCTGCTCCGCCCACTCGAACACGGCGCCGACATCGTCGTTCACTCCGCCACCAAATACCTTGGCGGACACGGCACCGCGATCGCCGGCGTCATCGTCGACGGTGGCACCTTCGACTGGACGCAGGGTCGCCACTCGAACTTCACGACGCCTGACCCCAGCTATCACGGCGTCACCTTCGCAGACCTCGGCGCGCCGGCATTCGCACTCAAGGCGCGCGTCCAACTGCTGCGCGATCTCGGCTCCGCCGTGGCGCCGTTCAACGCGTTCCTCATCGCGCAGGGCATCGAAACCCTGAGCCTGCGCATCGAGCGCCACGTGTCCAATGCCCAGAAGGTCGCCGAATTCCTCGACGGCCACGGCGAGGTGGCCTCCGTTTCCTACGCGGGACTCCCCACCTCGCCATGGTTCGAACGCGGAAAGCAGCTGACGCCCAAGGGAACCGGCGCCATCGTCACCTTCGAGCTGCCCGGAGGTATCGATGCGGGCAAGACGTTCGTCAACGCCCTGACGCTGCACAGCCACGTCGCCAACATCGGTGACGTTCGCTCACTCGTCATCCACCCCGCCTCGACGACACACTCGCAGCTCACCCCCGAAGAGCAGCTCGCCTCCGGTGTCACGCCCGGACTCGTCCGCCTCGCGGTCGGTATCGAAGGAATCGACGACATCCTCGCCGATATCACCGTCGGCCTGGCTGCGGTGGCAAACTCGTGACCGTGAACGAATTGGAGCCCAGGATCGACCTCCTTCCCCCGCCCGACGGCCAGGTGGGGTTCGTCGACATCGGCGCCCTGGAACTCGAGAGCGGCGCGGTACTCCCCTCGGTTTCGCTCGCCGTTCAGCGGTGGGGTGAGCTGTCCCCGAACCGCGACAACGTCGTACTCGTCGAGCACGCACTGACCGGAGACTCACACGTCACCGGACCGATCTCCGCAAATCAGCCCTCCCCCGGCTGGTGGAACGGGATGGTTGGGCCGGGCGAACCGATCGACACCGGCGAATGGTGCGTCATCGCAACCAATGTCCTCGGTGGTTGTCGCGGCACGACCGGTCCTAGTTCGCTGGCCGACGACGGCAAGCCGTGGGGCAGCAGGTTCCCGGAGATCTCCATCCGGGATCAGATCGCGGCGGAGAAGAAGCTCGTCGATCTCCTCGGGATCGACCAGTTGGCCTCGGTAGTCGGCGGATCCATGGGCGGGATGCGCACCCTTGAATGGGCAGTTTCCTACCCGGACAGCATTCGCTCCGCGTTGGTTCTCGCAACCGGTTCACGGGCCACTGCAGATCAGATCGGCACCCAGACGACGCAGATCGCTGCCATCGTCTCCGATCCGGATTGGCAGGGCGGTGACTACCACGGAACGGGGCGGGCACCTCGCGCCGGACTCGGCATCGCCCGTCGCATCGCGCACCTGACGTACCGCACCGAGTCCGAACTGGATGCGCGCTTCGAGAACTCCGCTCAGAACGACGAAAATCCTTGGAACGGTGGACGATACGCCGTCCAGAGTTACCTGGAACATCAGGCAGACAAGCTGGTCGACCGCTTCGACCCGAGCACGTACGTCCTCCTGACCGAAGCCATGAACCGGCACGACATCGGTCGTGGACGCGGCGGCGTTGCAGCGGCGTTGGCATCGATCACGGCGCCGGTCGTCGTGGGCGGCGTGGACTCGGATCGGCTGTATCCCCTTCGTTTGCAAGAGGAGATCGCGGACGGCATTTCGACGTGCACGGGCCTCGAGATTCTCAAGTCCAGAGACGGCCATGACGGCTTCCTGACGGAGGCGGACGCTGTCGCCGGACTGCTTCGCCGAACGATGGAGTTCGCACGCACGGCCCGCTGATCCGGCACAGAGGCACAATTTCAGGATCCGTCAATGTCGGGAAAACCACAGCTGATCTGCAGGTTTTCCCGACATTTTCATTGGCGTACCTGAGCCGGCGCGGCTAGCATCGGCGAACGTGAATCAGCCGTGCTCGACGCGCCTGCAGGCTACGTACATTCCCGAGCACATGTCCTTCGCGTTCTGGGGTGACCCAGATCCGGCAGCGCGCCTGTCGGCGATGGGGATGCCGACCGGGTCGCCGGGCATCTGCCGGCTGGCGATCCCGGTCCACGAGTCGATCACAGCGACCGACGTCGAAGCGCAACTGCTCGACCTCGCCACCGCGATCGACGCCTTGCACACCCTCGATGCACGTCGCGACGACCTCGGACCGTCGTTGCTCGCATGGAAGCGCGTCATCGACACCGGCGCACATGACATTCCGACTGCAGCGCATGCCGCGATCGAGCGCGACGACACGAAAATCAGAAGCGCCCGGTCCACGGTGCGGTTGTTCACGGAAGCGCGCGCAGCCGTGGAGAGTCTTCGCCGAGCAAAGATTCAGGCGACATTGCGCCCGTATCAAGTGCACGGAGTTGCCTGGCTGACTGCACTGTCGGGTTCGGGCGGTGGAATCCTCGCCGACGAGATGGGTTTGGGCAAGACACTGCAAGCGATTTCGATGATCGCGATCCGCGCCGACGACGGTCCACACCTGGTTGTGTGTCCCACCTCGGTCATCGGAAACTGGCGCCGCGAGATCGAGCGATTCGCTCCGCATCTGCCACTGCACGTTCATCACGGGACCGCTCGCGCACTTCCCACTCGTGTTCCTGCCGGCGCCACGGTGCTGACCAGCTACAGCGTCTTGCGTTCCGACGCAGACCAATTGGCCCCGATCCATTGGAGTTCAGTGGTCTTCGACGAGGCACAGCAGATCAAGAACCCCTCTTCGCTGGCAGCCAAAGCAGCAATGCAGTTGTCGGCCGACGTCAAGGTAGCGATGACCGGCACGCCGGTGGAGAACCGTCTCGAAGAATTGTGGTCGCTCTTTCGCGTCGCCAATCCCGAAGTCCTCGGAACTCGCGCACGGTTTCGTCAACGCTTTGCCGTACCGATCGAATCCGGTCGATCGGCCACCGCGGCGACCAGGCTTGCCGCGGTCATCGATCCGTTCATTCTGCGCAGAACCAAAGACACAGTGGCCAAGGATCTTCCGCCCAAGCAATTTTCCACCGTCTCGTGCACTCTGACGTCGGAACAGGCGCGCATCTATCGGTCTGCAGTTGCAGATGCTTTCGACACCGGTTTGGGTACGGGAATTGCCCGGCGCGGCAATATCCTTGCACTGCTGACCACCCTCAAGCAGGTATGCAATCATCCGGCGCAGGTCACCGGCGATACGGATGACCTCTACGGAAGATCCGGAAAGCTCGACCGCGCAACGGAAATGATCGCCGAGATCGTCGACGACGGCGATCGCGCGCTGATATTCACGCAGTACCGGACGATGGGCGAGATGCTCTCGCGGCACCTGGGCTCCGAGTTGGGAATCGGCGCAATCCCGTTCCTTCACGGCGGCCTGAACACCGACAAGCGCGACGCGATGGTCGACGCATTCCAGAACGACACGGATTCACCACCGGTTCTGATTCTGAGCTTGCGCGCCGCCGGCTTCGGCCTCAACCTCACGCGCGCAAGTCACGTCGTGCACTACGACCGGTGGTGGAACCCAGCCGTCGAGGATCAAGCAACCGACCGGGCACACCGCATCGGCCAGAAGCGCACCGTCAACGTCCACACCTTGGTGACGGGCGGTACCGTCGAGGATCACATCGCAGCGATGCACGAGTCCAAACGAGCTGTGGCCGATGCTGTTTCCGGGAACGTCGAGGCCGCCCTGGCCGATCTCCCTGACACCGAACTGCGTGAACTCCTCGAACTCGACGGCGCGGTGATCATCTGATGGCCAACGAATTCGGTGTCACCGCTTGGGGTCGAGCATGGCTGCGCACGGTGGAGCGGACTGCGGCATCCGGTCCGAACCCGTCCCTGCCGACGGCTCGTACCCTCGCACGCAACGGTTCCGTGGAGTTCACCGTGGTCTCATCGGGGACCGTCGTCGCGGAGGTGAGCACCAAAGCAAAAACCTCGTCGGTGACAATTTCTGTCCCGCTCTGGACCAAATCCGAAATCGCCGCAGTGAAGAGCCTTCTCCGTTCGGCGGGAAAGGCCAACAGATCCGTCTCCACCGGCGAACTGCCGGACAGCATCGTCACCGAACTGCAGGCTCGAAATATCGCAGTAGCCGTTGATCTTTCGGAGTGCACTGCCAGCTGCGACTGCTCAGGTCGACGCTCGCCGTGCGTTCACCATCTCGCCGCGATCTACGCCCTGGCCGGGCGAATCGACGAGGAACCTGCACTTGCGGTGACGCTGCGAAGTGCACCGGTCAAGGCTGGAAAGAAGTCGACATCCACAGATTCACCGGAGTGGATCCCCTTGAGTGATATCGACATTCGCTCGTTCTACGGGGACTGATCTTCTCAGTCGGTGCCGAGCGGATCGATGGTCAGGGCGAGCGTCGCGATCAACACACCCATCACACCCATCGCCGCAGTGTCGAAGACCCTTCCGCGCACCGCGAGCAACCCCACACGATTCTCGGGAACGAACCACCGAGCGGCAGCTCCGATGATGACGGCAACACCGAAGACGAGGGCGCCGCGACGCCACCGGTCGGCCAGCACGAGAACCACGGCCGCCGCGATCACGGCGAGGACCGCGAGCATGGGCAGATTCTTCTTCGCGAGGCCGACCAGTGAGGACATCGGACTCAGACTCCGGCCAGAACCCGCTCGGCGCGCTCGACCACGTTGGTGATCAGGAACGCGCGGGTCAGCGGTCCGACACCACCGGGATTGGGTGAGACGAAGCCGGCGACCTCGTTCACGTCGGCTGCCACGTCGCCGCGCAGGCCGTCGTCGGTGCGACTGACGCCGACGTCGAGGACCGCTGCTCCGGGCTTGACCATGTCTGCGGTGATGAGGCCGGGAACGCCGGCGGCAGCGACGATGATGTCGGCGCGGCGAACCTCGGCCGCGAGATCGCGGGTACCGGTGTGGCAGAGCGTGACCGTCGCGTTCTCGCTACGACGCGTCAGCAGCAATCCGATCGGACGACCGACCGTGACGCCGCGTCCGACAACCACCACGTGTGCACCGGCAATCGGGACCTCGTAGCGACGCAGAAGGTGGAGGATTCCACGTGGGGTGCACGGCAGCGGGGCTTCCTTGCCCAACACCAGTCGACCGAGGTTGACCGGATGCAAGCCGTCGGCATCCTTGTCGGGGTCGATACGCTCGAGGGCCGCGTTCTCGTCGAGGTGCTTGGGGAGCGGCAACTGCACGATGTAGCCGGTGCACTCGGGATTGGCATTGAGCTCGTCGATCGTCGCGTTGAGCTGTTCCTGCGTGATGTCGGCAGGCAGGTCGCGTCGCAAAGAATTGATACCGACCTTGGCGCAGTCGTTGTGCTTGCCGCGCACGTAAGCCGCGGATCCCGGGTCGTCGCCCACCAGGATGGTGCCCAAGCCGGGTGTGATGCCCTCTGCCTTCAGAGCGCTCACCCGCACCTTCAGGTCTTCGAAGATTTCGTCGCGGGTAGCTTTGCCGTCGAGGATCGTTGCAGTCACGGCGACCATTGTTCCAGGTTAGGGTCGATGAGTGACAACGGCTCCGGAACTACGCGGCCCGAGGGTGCTCCTCTCCCCCGTCGCGCCCGATCATCACGCCCGTCTGCGGGCAATTCACCTGCACCCGGACGTCGTGCAGTGGTGGCAAAATCCCGACGACGACTGGCCTGCAGCGCCGGAGGCCGGCACCACGCGCTACAGCATCTTCTACGGCGACCACCTGATCGGCTTCATCCAGTGGTACGAGGCGGAGGACAATCCCGACTTCCGCCACGCCGGGCTCGACTTGTTCCTCGATCCCGACTTTCACAGCCAAGGGTTCGGTCGCGAATCGATTCGGGTGCTGTGTGCCCACCTGATCGACGACCTCGCATTCCACCGTCTGGTCATCGACCCGGAAATCGACAACTCCGTCGCCATCGCTTGCTACCGATCGGTGGGGTTCAAAGACGTCGGGGTGATGCGCGAGTACTCGCGAGATCGCCATGGTGTGTGGAAGGACGGACTGCTGATGGATCTGCTCGCACGGGAATTCATCCGCTGATCACAAGGTACGACCCGAAGGGACAGTCATCATGTTGCTGGACAAGGAATTCACGGCCACCTTGCAGAAGAGTGACGCCAAGGGTGGGTGGACCTACGTGATCTGGCCGGAGTCCGCCGAGTTCTTCGGCACCCGCGGCCTGGTCAAGGTACGCGGGACGATCGACGGACATCCGTTCCAGAGTTCGTTCATGGCGCTGGGAGACGGCAACCACAAGCTGCCGGTCAAAGCCGATCTTCGCAAAGCCATCGGCAAGGAGACCGGCGAGATGGTGACAGTGCGCCTCGAGGAGCGCGTGGAGAGCTAGGCGCCTCTACTTCATGTCTACGACAAGACCGTGCGCCGACGCATAAGCCACCGCCTGCATCAACTCGATCTGCGCGTTTCCGACGGATGCGGACGTCCACAGGCTCGGATCGATCCGCGCGCCGCGCAGATCTGCACCTTCGAGTTTGAGTCCACCCGTACGAGCACCGGACAGATCCGCCGACGCCAGCACCGCGCCCCGCATGTCGGCCCGAACCAGGTTCGCTTCACGGAATCGGCATGAGGTGAAGTCGATCTTCCTCAGGTCCGCCCCACCGAGTGAGGTCAACGAGAAGTCGACTTCGTCGAGCGTCAACGGCCGGATGCGGCAACCGTCGAACGTCGACCCGAGCAGACTGCAGTTTCGGAACGTGCTGTGCCACAGGCTGGTCCGAGCAAAATTGCAGGAGCGAAATGCAGTTCCCGTGTGCACGGACTCCCCCAGATCGGTGCCGGTGAAGTCACAATCCGTGAACACCACCGACTCCGTCGTGAGTCCGGTGAGGTCGGCATCTCGGAAATTGCAATTGGTGAAAGTGCGCTGACGCCACTTCTGCCCGGCCAGCCGCGCGTCTGAATAGTCTTCGCCGACGACGTCGTCGGATTCTTCGGGGAGCATGCCGTCCATACTGCCCCGCCGCACCGACACCGGTTCAGCGCCCCTGATGGCGGCGGACAATCAGCCGGCCGACACCCAGCGATCTCGTCCGTCGCTACCAATCCCACACACCATGGGAGTGCCCTTCTTTGTCACGCCTGTCGCTCCAGGTGACGAGCAGAATGATCCCGGATTCACCGTTCCTCCCGACGGTTTCGGGGGAACGTAGACGGGTTCCGTTGTCTTCGGCGGCGTGTACGCCGGGGCGGGCGGAACGTACGGCGTAGTCGTGGTTACCGGAACCTGCGGAACCAGCGGCACGATTGCCACGGTTGTCGTCGTTGGTGGCGGCACGATCGTTGTCGTCGTCGGCAAGAGGGACGACGTCGTGGTCTTCGTCGTCGACGGGACCGTGCTTTTGGTTGTCGCCGCCGCCGCTGTCGTGGAAGAGGTCACAGCAGGCGTCGTTGATTCTTCCGACTTGCCCGCGCCCGTCGCCGCGGCGATGGCAACCAGCCCCACGACTGCTGCGCCGGCGATCCACGGCCACTTACGCCGCGTCTTGCCTTCCTCGGCGTTTGCGTCCGGCACCGGCGATCCGGGAGCACCGAAGACCTGGGTGGGAGTGCCGAAGGCTTGAGTGGGTGCGTCGACGCCCTTGGGCCGTGTCTGTGCAGTCCACTGCTGACCGTCCCAGTAACGGTCGATCGTGGGGTCGAAGGGGTCGGGGTTCCAACCGGCGGGAGGGTTCATCAAAATGTCCGTTCTGCGAAGAGTGCCGGAAATAGATTCGCACGGACTGGCCGGTTTGTTACCAATTCGCCCACACTTCCCGACCGGTCTTCTCACGGACGCGGGCACCGATACGACGCCCGGTACAGTTCCTCGAGTGTTCCGAGTGATGTTCCACGAGCCCCGCATCCCACCCAACACCGGAAACGCGATCCGCATGGTCGCGGGCACCGGTTGCGAACTCCACCTGGTCGGGCCTCTCGGGTTCGACTTGTCGGAGCCGAAACTCAAGCGCGCAGGCTTGGATTACCACGATCTGGCGACTGTCACGGTCCACGAGAACCTTGCTGCGGCGTGGGAAGCCGTCACGCCCGCTCGCGTGTTCGCCTTCACCGCGCACGCGACCACGTCCTATGCCGATATCGCCTACCAACCCGGCGACGTCCTGCTGTTCGGGCCAGAGCCCACCGGACTGTCCGAAGAGGTATTGGCGGACGAACACATCACCGAGCGCCTGCGTATCCCGATGCTTCCCGGACGCCGGTCCCTCAACCTGTCCAACGCTGCCGCCCTCGTGACGTACGAGGCGTGGCGTCAGCACGGGTTCAAGGGCGCCGTCTGATCGACGTCAGTAGACGTCTCGGACGTACCGCTTCTCGGCCGAGAGAGCCTTCACGTACGCCTCCGCACTACGAGGTGCCAGTTTTCCGTGTTGAGCGACCACCCCGTTGAGGGCACTGTCGACGTCCTTGGCCATCCGGTTGGCATCGCCGCAGACGTAGAAGTGGGCGCCCTTCTGCAACCACTCCCACAGCAGCGCACCGCGCTCACGCATCCGGTCCTGCACGTAGACCTTGTCGGCTTGATCCCGGGAAAATGCGAGGTCAAGTTCGGTGAGGAATCCGTCTTTCCGCAATTCTTCGATTTCTTCGCGGTAGTAGAAGTCGGTCGCGGCGTGCTGTTCCCCGAAGAACAGCCAGTTCGGGCCCGTGTGCCCCAATGCCCGACGCTCATGCAGGAAAGCACGGAACGGCGCGATGCCGGTTCCCGGACCGACCATGATCATCGGGGTTTCGGGATCGGACGGTGGCCGGAAATGGGTCGACTTCTGCACGAAGATGCCGATGTCATCATCGTGGGCGTGGTCTGCGAGGTAGGTCGAGCACACCCCACGCCGTGGGACACCCGCGACGTTGTAGCGCACCGCGGACACCGTCAGCTGCACTTCGCGTGGGTTCTCCTTCGGACTGGAAGATATCGAATACAGCCGCGGCTGAAGCGGTTTGAGGAGGGAGAGCCATTCGTCCGTCGAGGCACGAACGGGTGACTGCGCAAGTACGTCGACGGACTGTCGTCCCCACGACCAGTCTTTGAGCGTGGAGATGTTCTCCGGCTTCATCAACTCGGCGAGGTCCGCGTCGCGAGTTCGTTGATGCACGAACCGAATCATCTCGCTCGAGATTCGAGTGATCTCCAGGCGTTCGGTGAGCGCGGCACGCAGGGTCATATCGCCGTACTGCCCCAGTTCGACGACCTCCTCACCGTCGAGGCCGGTGAGGGAAAGCCACTCGTCGACAAACGGAGAGCTGTTTCGGGGCCAGACTCCGAGAGCGTCGCCGGCTTCGTAACTGACCGTGTCGTCCGGAAGGTGAAAGCCCAACTGCCGCACGTCTTTGGAAGAGCCTGGCCGGTTGAGCACGACATTGCGCGTCAAGGCTGTGGTCAGCGGGGCCTTCTTGTTGTACTGCAGCGGCGCCGACATCGTCGGTGAAATCGGCGTGGCCGCAACGGTTGTCCCAAAATTCTTCTTTGCAACGACGACGTCGGCCGTCTCACCAGCCGCCGAGCGCTGAAGTTCAGCCGTGACAGAGTCCAGCCATCCAGCAGCGGTGTCCTCGAAATCGGGCTCACAGTCGGCGCGATCGACGATACGACTGGCCCCCAGTTCAGCAAGACGGGCGTCAAGCTTTCGTCCATGCCCACAGAAGTCGTCATAGTTCGAGTCACCGAAAGCAATTACTGCATACCGTGTCTCGGCCATGCGGGGCGCCGTGTCAGCAGCCAACGCATCCCAGAAACCGCTGCCGTTGTCCGGGGATTCGCCGTCACCGGAGGTACTGGTGATCAACAGGACCTCTCGGGTGGCCGCCAGGTCGGCGGCCGGGAACTCGTCCATTGCATGCATCACCACGGGCACGCCAACTTCCCCGAGACGAGCAGCGCAGGCGGCGGCAAATTCTTCCGCGTTTCCGGTCTGCGATGCCCAGAGCACCACGATCGGCGCGCGTTCTGTCGCAATGCCCGGAGCCGAGGACAACGCGGGCCCGTCGGTGTCAGGGAGCGAGGTTCGCGAGTACAGGCCGGCCAATACCCCGTCGACCCACATCCGCTTTTCGGCATCGAACGGCGCCGTCGACGGCAACGTCGGGACCCCGGCAGTGCGATCGGCGTCCGCACGCAACGCGGCGAGAAGACCGGCCAGGTAGCTCTGCTGGAGCGCATCGAATACCACTGCAGGTGTTCCTGTTTGACCGATGACCTCCGCGAGGACATCGGTTCGCGACGAAGCCCGATCAGCTGGCGCGGAAGCCACCAGCGGCGCCTCGGCGAGCACTGTTTCAGGTGTGTTCACGGCGACCTTCGTCATAGTGACAGCACAGGCTTTGAACTCCGGTTGCTGCGAGGCTGGATCGATGGCGTCGTTGGTGACAGCGTTGATGGACAGATATTCGCCGAAGGCGTCGTTCCAGTGAAATGGGGCAAAGCAGTTCCCCGGACGCACTCGGTCGGTGATGACGGCGGGAAGCACAGCGCGACCGCGGCGTGAGGCAACCTCGATCGCATCCTGGTCGACGACGCCGAGCCTGGCGGCGTCGTCGGGATGGATCTCGACGAAGGGACCTGGGTTGAGTTTGTTCAGCTTGGCGACCTTGCCCGTCTTGGTCATGGTGTGCCACTGGTGCGCGAGACGACCGGTGTTGAGCAGGAATGGATAGTCGTCGTCGGGCATTTCGGCGGGAAGCATGTGCGGCCGTGCGAAGAACATCGCACGGCCAGTGGCGGTGGGAAATGCGAGCCGCGGAGTGCTGCCGTCCTCGCGGATCAGGAGCCTTTGACTGACACCGTTATTGACGTATCGGATGGGATGACGGTCCTGATCACTGTCTGGCGGGCACGGCCACTGGATTGATGTCTTGCGGAGGCGCTCGTAGGTGACGCCGCGTAAGTCGTAGCCGGTCTTCGGATTCCAGAACTGCTTGATCTCTTCGAACACCTCTTCGGCACAGGTGTAGGTGAACGCCTCGACATACCCCATCTCGCAGGCGATCCGGGCGATGATCTGCCAATCAGGCAGCGCCTGCCCGACCGGATCCAGTGCCTGCTGAAAGAGCGTCAGGTTGCGTTCGGAATTGATCATCACTCCGTCGGACTCTGTCCACAGTGACGCGGGCAGCAGAACATCGGCGTATTCGTTGGTCTCGGTGCCCAGGAACGCATCCTGGGTGATGACGAGGTCAGCCTTCTCCAAGCCGTCGATGACGGTCTTGCGGTTGGCCACCGTTGCAACGGGATTGGTGCAGATGATCCAGCATGCCTTGATGTCACCCGCCGCCATGCGGGAGAACATGTCGATGGTGCCACCGCCGATGTCGGTGCGCAGCGAGCCCTGCGGGATCCCCCACCTCTCCTCGACGAATTCGCGATCGGCGTCGACCATCACGGCGCGCTGGCCGGGCAAACCTGGACCCATGTAGCCCATTTCACGCCCACCCATGGCGTTCGGCTGCCCGGTCAGCGAGAACGGACCGCTGCCGGGCTTGCAGATCGCACCGGTCGCAAGGTGAAGGTTGCAGATGGCGTTGGTGTTCCACGTGCCGTGGGTGCTCTGGTTCAAACCCATTGTCCAACAGCTCATCCAGTTTGCAGCCTCACCGATCCACTGCGCTGCAGTGCGGATGTCGGCTTCGGGGATACCGGTGATCTCACTGACCTTCTCCGGGGTGTACTCCGCGAGGAAACTGGGCATCACCTCCCAGCCTTCGGTGAAGTCGGCGATGAAGTCAGGGTCGGTGTGGCCGTTCACCACGAGCAGGTGGAGTAGTCCGTTGAGTAGCGCGAGATCGGTGCCGGGAGCGATCTGCAGGAACAAGTTCGCCTTGTCGGCGGTGGCACTGCGTCGAGGATCGACGACGATCAACTTCGCGCCTGCCTTGATCCGCTCCTGCATCCGCAGAAAGAGGATCGGATGGCAGTCCGCCATGTTCGCGCCGGTCACGAAGAACGCGTCGGCGTGTTCGAAGTCCTGATAGGAACCGGGCGGTCCGTCGGCCCCGAGAGACTGCTTGTACCCGGTGCCGGCACTCGCCATGCACAACCGGGAGTTCGATTCGATCTGATTGGTCCCGATGAATCCCTTGGCCAGCTTGTTCGACAAGTACTGGGCTTCGAGAGACATCTGCCCGGACACGTACAACGCAAATGCGTCGGGGCCGTGCTCGTCGATGATTGCCCGTAGACGCTGGGCGGTGTCCGTGATGACGGCGTCCATGTCCGCGGCTTCGATCGCATCCCCTCGGCGCGGACGGCGATATGCAGAGTCCATTCGCCCCGGACCTGCGAGCATGTCTGCGGTCGTGGTCCCTTTGGTGCACAGACGCCCGAAGTTGGTGGGATGTGTCTTCAGACCGGAAGACTTCGCAGCCTTCCGGCGTCCCGTCTCCGGATCGGTGATGATGTCGAGGACAAGACCACAGCCGACCCCGCAGTACGCGCAGAGTGTGTCGACACTGGTGGTGGTGAGTTGAGCGCCCATCGATTCATGCATCCCTTCGACCGAGGATCAAGGTCGACTTCTATCTTCGGATGCAGTTGTTTCGGGAGTTCATGCTCGATGTTGCGTATCAATCACTCTTTCCTCACCGCGCCCTTCGGACCGATGTGCGGTCCCGGAACCGGCGGTCGTCGACGGGCAGCGATACGCGAATGCCCAGTTCTACGCCCTGCCGCCGAATCGAGCAATGTAGTGCCAGACCTTTTTGACGTCCTGCGGATCGAAGGACGCGCTCCGTGCGAGCCCCAGTACGGCAGGCGTCAGTCGCCTGCCGCGGGCAATTTCTCGGGCAAGGTCGACGACGGTCGCTCCCCGGTATTCGGGATGTTCGGCTATCTCTTCGTCATCGACCGCGTAACCGTCGTGCCACAGCACCGGGCACGTGAGTGAGTGGGCGATCTCTTCGATCCGTGTGCCGCGGTAACTCGGGTCCAGGACGAGTGCCTCGACGTCCGTTCCGATGTCGACGACGCCGTGGACGTGCGCCTCGATGTAGTGGTCGAGCGGATCGTCGAACTCGGCGGCTCTGGCGGCGCCGACCAAGCTCATCGCTTCGGCCGTTCCGAAGAGATCAGGCTCGAAGACGCTGTCCGGAAAGCAGAAGGTGGTGCGGTCGAGTGTGTGCTCGGCAAGCCGGAAGTAGGACGAGCCGAACCGAGGGGATGCCCCGTACGGATCGGCGGAGAAGTTCAACGATCCGTACTTCGGCCGTTCCGACGGCTCTCGCTCGTCGTAAGCCCCGCCGAATATCCGACTCTCCCAACGCCAACGGTCGCCGCCGTGATGCGCTGTCAGTCCGCCGTTGCTGGTACGAGTCTCGAACTGGGTCACGTAGGTGCCTTGACGTGCGATCGAGGCCAGTGTCAGACCACGTTCAGACGGGAGGTCTGGATGAAAGTGCAACGTCACCCGGTGATTTCGATCCACCTGGTCACCCTTCGAGAGACCGCGCACGTGCGCAATCGCGGCAGATGAGGGAGTGGAATCAACAGGCATTCGTCCATTATCCGGATACGGAAGCAGCGCCGGTGAAGAAGTCGACCAGTGAATACGGTGCGCCTTCACCGAGGCAGAGATCAAGGATCACGTGCGAGTCAGCGGCCTCGGATGCACTGCGCACGAACATCGCTTCCTCGTAGCCGCTCAGTGCCGCTTCGATGTCGTCCGGGTGCGCGGCGATCGCCCTTCCCAGTTCGGCGCCGTCGAACATGGCCAAGTTCGCACCCTCACCGGACGGAGCCATCAGATGTGCCGCGTCACCGAGGAGCGTGACCCCAGGCACGCGATCCCATCGGTGCTCGTCGGGAAGTGCATGGATCGCGCGCGGAATCGGAGCGGTTTCGCCGTCTGTGATCAGCGCAGTGAGTTCCGTTGCCCAACCGTCGAACTCGGCCGCGACCCGCGCTGTCGCAGCAGCGGCGTCGGTGAAATCGATACCGGCAAACCACTCCGCCGTACGGTTCAACTGGACGTAGGTGTGCACGATATCTCCCGCCTCTCGATGCGCGGCGATCGCTTTTCCGGGTGCGGGCGCGTACATCGCCCCGTCACCGACTGCCTCGGCTGCAGCCGAATGCTTCTCGTCGACGTCGTACAGATACGTCTCGACGAACGTCGTGCCGACGTATTCGGGCTTCGCATCGGAGAGCAACGGGCGGATCTTCGACCAGGCACCGTCGGCGCCGACGAGGAGGTCGGTAGTCACCGTCGAACCGTCGGCAAAGGTCAGTTCGTGTCGGCCGTCAGCGCGCTCGTCGGCTGTGTTCCGTGAGCCGAGCGAGCGGACACTGTCGACCTTGCGTCCCCATTCGATCGTGCCGTCCGGAAGGGATTCGAGCAGGATCCGTCGGAGGTCTCCGCGCAGCACTTCAGGACGGACTCCCGTGCCGTCATCGGGTTCGTCGAGGAGTACAGCGGCGTGTTGATCGAGTACGCGCGACGCGGCACCGCCCTCGTGGATGACCGCGCGGAACTCGTCGATGAGGCCGGCAGCGTCGAGCGCCGCCTGACCGTTGTGTTCATGGATGTCGAGTTGGCCGCCCTGCGTGCGAGCTTCTGCCGACGGTTCCGCCTCGTAGATCTTCGACGGAATTCCGTGAACGTGGAGGACGCGCGCGAGGGTCAGACCGCCGAGGCCCGCCCCGATGATCGTTATCGAGTTGCTCATGTTTGTTTCCTTTCAGCCTTCTATTGGAACGTCGTTCCAGTGACCATCTTGGAACGGCGTTCCAGATATGTCAAGATGGTGCGCATGGCGACCAGGAATCAGCGGACCGAACGACGTACGGACGCGCTCTCGAAGGAGCGAATCGTCGAGGCTGCGATCGAGATCCTCGACGACGAGGGCGAAGCTGCGCTGACATTTCGCGCACTCTCCGCACGCCTGGCAACAGGTAGCGGGGCGATTTACTGGCACGTTGCCAACAAGAGCGAACTGCTCGCCGCGGCGACCGACGACGTCATCGCCCGCGTGACCACCGAAGGAACCGAAAGCGCAACCCCACGGGAGGCGATCCGGATCATCACTCTCGGTGTGTTCGACGCGATCGACGCGCACCCGTGGGTCGGCACCCAACTCTCTCGCGAGCCGTGGCAATCAGCGGTGATGCAGATCTTCGAGAGTCTGGGAGGGCAACTCCAAGCACTCGGCGTTCCCCAACCGGCACAGTTCGATTGCGCGTCCGCACTCCTGAACTACGTGCTCGGCCTCGCCGGACAGTATGCCGCGGGCGCCCGCCTCCTCCCCCGCGAGACAGATCGGTCCGCCTTCCTCGCCACCGTCGCGCAGCGGTGGGAAGAACTCGATTCCGCGAAGTACCCGTTCCTCAATCAGGTGACGGCGCAATTGCGCGACCACGACGACCGAGAACAGTTTCTGGCAGGCATCGATCTCATCCTCGCGGGGATCGACACCGTCCGATAGCAGCCGTTCCCGTCAGCCGCAGCCGTCAACGCGAGTGAACAGCGGTGTTGGAGCCGAGCGCTATGTCGAGGAAATCTCTTGCCGCACCGCGCAATCCGCGATCGGGATCCCAGACGGCTTGGAGTCGCCTCGGCATCCGCAAGCCGTCGACGTTGACCGCGACCAGTCGGCCGTCCGTCAGGTCGGCAGCAACGGCCAACGACGACAGAACGGCGGGCGCGTTGCCTGCCACCACCGCAGCCTTGACTGCGGTGCACGAGGTGAGCTCGAGCAAGGGCGGCACACAATCGGGAACAGCATTCTCGAGCGTCAGACGCGTCCCTGACCCTGACTCGCGCTGAATCAGCGGCGTGCGTGCGAGGTCCGCAACCGGAACAGGCACACCATTGGCCCAGTCGTGTCCCGGCGGCACAACCACGACGAGGTGATCACGCGCTACCTCGCACGACGCGAGCGCCGACGGCACATCCGGACCTTCGACGAATCCGATATCGGCCTGGCCTGCCTGCACTTGAGCAGAGACATCCGAGGAATTGTGCAAGCTCACCGACGCCACGACGTTGGGGAACTTGTGCCGCATCGCGACCGTCCATCCGGGAACCAGATACTCGGCGATGGTCATGCTGGCGGCAACTGTGACGGCAGCGTCGCGTTCACCGCGAAGTGCGGCAACTCCCGATGCCATTTCCTCGGCACTGACGAGGATGTGACTTGCCCACTCGAGAATCAGACCGCCCTCGGCGGTGGGACGAACACCGGTCGCCGCTCGATCGAAAACCTTGATTCCGAGCTGCCGTTCGACCGAACGCACCCGGGCGCTGACCGCTTGCTGACTGAGTCCGTGCTCCCGGCCGGCAGCGCCCATGCTGCCTAGACGCCCTACGGAAAGCAGGACGTCGAGGGCACTGAGTTCCGGCACCCGAGGAGACAACGACATAGACCAAGATTAGACCCACAAGGCGAGATTGTGGGCATTCAAGGACAACCGGCCTACCGGTACGAACCGGATGAGACGACAGTGAAATACATGACCACCACAACGAGTCCCACCTTCGCCCACATCACCCCGAACTGGTTCGCGGCAGCGATGGGAACGGGAATCGTCTCGGTGGCCGCAGCTTCGCTCGAACCGGAGATCGAAGGCTTGAAGCTGGTCTCGGAAATCTTCTGGGTTCTGGCGGTTCTCGTACTGTGCGCCTTGATCGGCGCATTTGCCACCCATTGGTCACAACATCGATGTCAGGCCCTCGCCTACCTGCACAGTCCCGCGATGTTCCCGTTCTACGGAGCCGTCGCCATGGCCCTACTGACCGTGGGATCGGCAACCGGCATCACCGGGCCGGACTTCCTCGGCCACGACGTGGCGATCACCGTCTCGCTGACTCTGTGGATACTCGGCACGGCACTCGGCCTGGTCACCTACGTCGTGATGATGATTCGTCTCGTTCGAGATGCTGGGATGGCGACGGCAATGCCGTTCTGGCTGATGCCCGTCGTACCACCGATGGTCTCGGCCACCACCGGCGCAGCGGTCAGCACCCACATGCCCGAAGGCGCGCCGCGCATCGCGGTACTGATCTTCTGCTACATCCTGTTCGCTCTGGCACTGACCGCCGCTATCGGCATTCTGATAGCCGTCGCGAGGCAGTTCGCACGCAACCGCTCGGCCGGCGTCGACGTGATCCCGTTCAATGCCATTCCCTCGCTGTGGATTCCGTTGGGCGTGATCGGACAGTCGATCGCAGCATCCAACCTGTTGGCCGCCGCCTCACGGCATGCACTCAGTACCGAGCACGCCGACACCCTGCACGAATTCGGAATCGCATACGGAACCGTCGTCGGAATCATCGGCGTCATGGCATTTGTCACCGTCACCACCGTGACCATCCACGCACTGCGCCGCGGCTTGGACTTCTCGCTCGGTTGGTGGAGCTTCACCTTCCCCATCGGAGCATGTGCAGTCGGAGCGAATGCCTTCGGAGTCGCCACCGGTTCGACACTGATTCTGGGAATCGCACTTGCCCTGCTGACCGTGCTGATCCCCATCTGGGCAACCGTCGCGGTGCGGACCGTCCGATCGATCCGCAGTGGAGCTCTCCCCGCGGCTGCATGAATTGGCACCGATGAGTTTTGCCTCGCCGTACGGTCTGTACTCACGTAGACCATTGTCGAGAGCGGGAGTACATGGTGAGTCAGTTATTACGAGTACAGAATTTCAGCGTTTCCAGTGACGGAATAGCCTGCGGTCCGGACCAAAGCTTCGAGAGCCCGTTCGGCCTGGACCACGGTGAAATGTTTGCGTGGGCGGGAGCTACAGCGAGCTGGCCCAATCGCACCGATCCCGGCGGCAGCCGAGGCATCGACGACTATTTCACGCGGGACTTCTCCAACAACATCGGTGCCGAAATCATGGGCCGCAACAAATTCGCACCATACCGCGGCCCTTGGGAGAATCTCGAGTGGCAGGGGTGGTGGGGCGACGAGCCACCGTTCCACACCCCGGTTTTTGTCTTGACCCACCACGTGCGGCCGTCGTTCACGCTATCGGACACGACATTCCACTTCGTCAACGCTGACCCGGCGACGGCCCTCGAGCAGGCACGTGAGGCAGCGCAGGGCAAGGACGTTCGACTCGGCGGCGGGGTCAGCACTATCCGTGAATTCCTCGACGCCGATCTGGTCGACACGATGCACATCGCTGTCTGCCCGATCGAATTCGGATCCGGTCTACGCCTGTGGGAGACACCTGATGAGTTGCGCGACCGCTTCAACCTCGAAATCGTGCCGAGCCCGAGCGGCGTGACGCATCACCTGTTCTGGCGAAAGTGACCGGTGGGGGCGGCTCCCGAAACGGGAACTGCCCCCATCAGTTGTGTCTTAGGCTCCGGTCTCGACCTGGCGCCCCGACTGGTACCACGCCATTGTTCCACCGGCCACCGAAACGGCATTGATGCCACGGGCCTGCAGATACTCCGCGGCCTGCAGGCTACGGCCACCGACGGCGCAGATGATGTACACCGTTTCCGCGTCCGGAATTTCACCGACGCGAGAGACGAATTCGCTGAGCGGAATGAGCGCCGCACCGGGAACTCGGACCTGAGCGAACTCGTCGGGCTCACGGACGTCGATCAGCGGCTCACCTGCCGCCAATGCCGTGTCCAGTGCATTCAAGTCGACTTCCAACATGTCTTCTGCGTCCTGCCTTCGTGTTCGCTGCTGTCCGAATAGACGGTACCGCGTGATTTCGTGTGGTTGCCTTTACGATCTGACAATGACCAATACTGTTCCCGAAAAGTCGGGTTTTTGGAGTCGACCCACTTTGTGGAAGTTGCTCCTTCTCATCGTTGCCTATTTGGTCTTCTACCTTGCCGCCGGGCAGGTGATCTCGCGTGTTTTCGCCGACCAGATCGACACGGACAACGTGGTCTCGAGTGCCTCGAGCATCATCTTCGGCGTCATGTTGCCCATCGCGATCGGTGCAGTTGCGTTGCTGATCTTCACGGTCAAGGTCGGCTGGCTCAGCAGTATCTTCGGTCCTCAACCGGTACGCGGACGCGGCTGGATGTGGATCGGGCCGATTATCGTCGTTGCCGCCATCGCTGCCCACCTGGCCGGAACCGACTGGAGCGCGTGGTCGGCCGGCGAAATCGTCTCGTTGATCGCCCTCGGTGTATGTGTCGGTCTCGCAGAGGAATTGGTCACCCGAGGTATTGCAGTGAAGATGCTTCGTGATGCCGGCCACCGAGAACGCTTCGTCGCTGTTGTGTCGTCCCTACTGTTCGCACTCATGCACACGGTGAACTTCATCGCGGGAACGGAACTGGCAACAGTCCTTGCCACCGTCGTCTACACCTTCGGATTCGGAATGTGCATGTACTTGACCATGCGCGTGACGGGCACGATCTGGGCCGCAATCGTGTTGCACGGCCTCACCGACCCCACCACCATTCTCTCGACCGGCGGGCTCGACACCTCGGTGACGACGGGTGCCAGCGGAGCCACCACGATCGCCACACTGCTCACTGTCGTGCTGGTCGCCTTCGGCGTAGTTGCCATCTTCTTCATCCGCGGCCGGGTCGGCGAAGAGCAGCCCACGCGCGTCTCGGCCTGACTGATCGCATGGGTACAAGACATACTTGTACCCATGCCTTCTCGGACCACACATTCGATCGCCGTCGTGACCGCATCTTTTGTTCTGGCACTATCGGGCGCCGTCACACACGCCAGTGCGGGGGTTCCGGCCGCTCCCGAAGCCGCGACTACCGAATCCATCGCATCGGAGTCGATCAGCGATCTGTACGCAGCCCAGGGTGCGCACGAGGTGGCGGCCGACTCGGTTCCCGGATACCAATTGTTCTACCCAGCCGACTTGTCCGCTGATGGCAAGCGGCATCCCGTCATCACGTTCGGCAACGGCAGCTACGCGACGTTCGAAGAGTACGAGGCCCTCCTCCGACACTTTGCGTCGTGGGGTTTTGTTGTTGTGGTGGCCGACAGCAGTGTGACCGGCGACGGTACTGAAATCTTGGGTGCCGCTCAGTACCTCGTCGATCAGAACACCAACGCTGAGAGCATTTTTCACCAGAGGATCGATACCGACAACATCGCCTCAGTCGGACACTCCCAGGGGGCAGGTGGCGCGATCAACGCTGCAACGCAGTCGGCGAATCTGATCACCGCCACTGCGGTGCTCGACCTGCCGGACCCGTGGTGGGCTTCGCGACCTGTCGATGTCGTCGACGTGGCGAAGTTGACCGGGCCGACGTTCTTCATGACCGGCGCCGACGATCCGGTCTCCACCGCCGATCCACAAGCTGAGTACTTCGACAAAACCGCAGCACCGGCGGTCCGGGGCAGACTACTTGGCGTCGGCCACAATTGGGCCGCCGACGGCGAAGGATTCCGGGGTTACCTGACCGCGTGGCTGAGGTTCGCCCTCAGCGGCGACCAGACTGCCGGACGTGCGTTTGTCGGCGACTCGGCGGAAATCCTCACCGATCCCCACTGGGACCGGCAAGCGATCAAGGGTTTGTGATGACGATCTTGCCGTAGGCCTGCCCGGATTTCTGCTGCTCGAACGCCTCGGCAAGATTGTCCAGACGGTACGACGAATCGATGACGGGACGAAGCGCGAGGCTCTCCAGCCCTGCAACCATCTCCTCCTGATGTGCACGACTGCCCACCAGAACACCTTCGATGGTGACCTGTTTGGTCAGTAGCGAAGTCAGGTCGATCGACGACGACGGGCCGTTCATGATGCCCAGCGCGCAGATCCGGCCACCTGGTCGGACTGCCGCCAGAGATTGACCGAGGGTGGACGGCCCGCCCACGTCGAGCACAAGGTCGATGCCGCCGCTGAGCCGCATCGCTTCCGATCCCCAGTCCGGGCGCTCACGGTAGTTGACCACGTGATCGGCACCTAGCTCGGTCAATCGAGCCATCTTGTCGGGAGCCGACGAGGTTGCGATCACCTGAGCTCCAGCAGCTTTGGCAAGCTGGACGGCAAACAGCGCTACCGTGCTGGTCCCGGGAATCAACACCGACGAACCTGGGATGATCGGGACGCCGGCAAACAATGCACGCCACGCGGACAAGCCCGCAGTGGGCAAGGTAGCGGCTTCTTCGTACGTGTAGTTTCGCGGCATCGACGTCACTGCCGATACCGGCACGGTGACGGTGTCACGGGCGAACCCGTCGACGCCGTCACCGGGTGAATTTCCGAATCCGTCGAAATCCGGTGCACCGCTGCGCCAATGCGGCAGATATGTGCTCATCACACGGTCCCCGACCCCGAACTGTGTGACGCCGTCGCCGACGGCAACTACCTCGCCCGCTGCGTCGGACAAGAGAATGCGAGGGCCGTCGGTCGGTATCTCGCCGGTCGCCACGAGGTAGTCGTGGTGGTTGAGCGAATTCGCGCGGATCGCGATCGTCACCTCACCCGCACCTGGCCCTGGCGTCTCGATCGTCCTCGATTCGAGGTTGTTCAACCCTCCAGGCGGAAGTACGTATACAGCGCGGTTGGTCATGGTGTGGATCCTCGCACGATTGACGATTTCGGGTGACGTTCGGAAAGGGTTCCGCTGCTCAGAGGAGAGAAGCGGTGAACCCTCCGTCGAGAACCAGGCTGCTGCCGTTGCACCACGACGACTGGTCGCTCGCAAAGAACACTGCGGCGGCGGCGACTTCCTCGGTCCGGCCGTAGCGGGTTTGCTTCGTGACCATCAGGTCGTCGAAGCCGCCGGACTCGAGGCCGAGTGCGTCCTCGAAATCCTGTTGGTGACTCTTGACCAGGTCTGTGTCGATGAATCCGGGTAGCAGGGCATTGGCTCGGATTCCGTGGAAGCGAAGTTCGGCTGACAGGGTTTCGGTGAGATTGCGAACTGCTGCTTTGGCGGCGGCATAGCTACCGATCAAGGGCGACCCGGTGGTCGACGAGATCGACGAGATGTTCACGATCGAACCGCCTCCGGATGCGACGAGCGCGGGTAGCGAATGACGGACGGTCAAGAACACTCCATCGAGGTTGACCGACATGACTTTCCGCCAGTCCTCGAACGAGGTCTCGATCAGCGGAGTCGTGGTGGCGATGCCGGCGTTGGGTACTACGACGTTCAGTCCGCCGAACTCTTCGACCGCCCTGGCGACGAGATCCTTGACCTGCTGTTCGTCGGTGACATCAGTGGTGACAGCGATAGCTCCGTCGATCGAGTCCGCCACTGCCTGTGCTGCGTCACCGTTGATGTCGGAGACTACGACGCTCGCGCCCTCCGCCCCGAATGCCCGGGCAATGGCGGCGCCGATTCCGGCACCTGCGCCGGTGACAATTGCAACTTTGTTCGCGAGAAGATCGGACATGTCAGCGTTCCCCTTCAGTTCTCGGTCGGGACGTAGAAAAGCAATTCGGGTCCGGTGTCGCCGGTAGTCGCGATGGCCTCGGACATGTCGAGAGTCCCGTCGCCCAAAGCACTTCCCAACGCCTGCGCCGTGCCCGCGAGATCTTCCGTGTCGAGTTGATAGATGCTCAGGTAGCGGCGCGCGGGCAATGCATCCTCGGGCAGCAACTGCACATCCGCCAGGAAGAATCGGGAGGCGGAGACAACTCCAGGCACTCGTTCGACGACCTGCGGAATATGCACGTCGTCGTACCAGCGGTTGAACGCGTCCTCCGAAGACGGATCGGCAGGGTGTACGTGTGCGACGAGAATCGCTGTGCTCATGGAGTTCCTCTTCAACTCGAAGTGCTTTGGATTCAGCATGTTTGGAAGGCGACAATATTCACCAGCGAGGCCACTGGCCGTGGCCGTGCCAGGTGATTCGATGGCCGCTCAAGCGACAACCCTAGGCAGGGATTGTGACCCGCGCCATATGCCCGGAGGTCAGAGTTGAGCTCCACATTTGTCCTCTCGGCACAAAACTCCGAGCAGAATCGGGCACTAGCGAAAGTCTCGCGACTTGGCCGTGACTCGCAAATCCATCAGCTGTATCCGGTCTGCGACGACGGTGACAGCGCCTTCCGCATTTTGCACCTTTCCTCGAATAAGCAACGCCGGCGCCGTATTTGCCAGTTTTCGGTACTTTGCCCACAATCCCACCGAACACACGACATTGACCATGCCGGTTTCGTCTTCGAGGTTGATGAACGTGACGCCCGCAGCTGTGGCCGGACGCTGCCGGTGTGTGACCGCTCCCCCTACCAGCACACGGTCACCGTCCGGGATGTCGAGCAGCCTCGAAGCCGCCACCACGCCGAGCGCGTCGAGCTGTGGGCGAAGAAACTGTGTCGGATACGTGTCGGGAGATACTCCTGTCGCCCAGACATCCGCTGCCGCCAATTCGACGTCGCTCATGCCGGGCAGGGTGGGAGCTGTGACCGACGCACCGATACCGGGCAAGCGGTCCGGACGCTCCCCTGCCGCAGCGCCCGCGGCCCACAGCGCTTCTCTACGCGAGATGCCGAAGCTGGCAAGCGCGCCGGCAGTCGCCAACGATTCAGCTTGCGCGGTAGTCAGTTCCACCCGACCGGTCAGATCGAGAAACGACGTGAACGGTCCACCGAGGTCGCGCTGTTCGACAATTTTCTCGGCGAGCGCATCGCCGATGTTGCGCACTTCCCCCAGTCCCAGCCGAACCTCGAATCCACCTGCCTCGACGGTGGCATGCGCGAGGCTGACATTGATGTCTGCACCGTGTACCTGCACTCCGTGCCGGCGCGCATCGGCGACCAGGGACTGTGGTGAGTAGAAACCCATCGGCTGCGCTCGCAGAAGTCCGGCACAGAACGCGGCGGGGTGATGAAGCTTGAACCACGAGGAGTAGAAGACCAGTGCGGCAAAACTCTGTGAATGACTTTCCGGAAAACCGAAATTAGCGAATGCGTACAGCTTTTCGTAGATTCGGTCGGCAACCTCGTCGCCGATGCCATGTAGGTCTCGCATGCCCTGGTACAGCCTCGCTCGCAGTTGCTCCATCTTCTCGGTGGAACGTTTCGATCCCATTGCCCGACGCAATTGATCGGCCTCGGACGGCGTGAAACCCGCAACGTCGACGGCCATCTGCATCAACTGTTCCTGAAACAACGGAACCCCCAATGTGCGTTCGAGTGCCTTCTCGAGCGACGGATGGTCATAGGACACAGGTTCGAGTTTGTTGCGCCGGCGGATGTACGGATGGACTGATCCGCCTTGAATCGGCCCGGGACGGATGAGCGCGACTTCGACCACCAGGTCGTAGAAATTTCGAGGCTTCAGACGCGGCAGTGTCGCCATCTGCGCACGTGATTCCACTTGGAACACCCCTACCGAATCTGCCCGCTGCAACATCTCGTACACCGCTGTTTCCGACAGATCGAGTTGCGCCAAATCGACTGTGATGCCTTTGTGTTCGGCCACCAGATCCATCATGTAATGCAAAGCCGAGAGCATGCCGAGCCCGAGTAGATCGAACTTGACCAACCCAGCGGCAGCACAATCGTCCTTGTCCCACTGCAGGACACTGCGATTGGCCATCCGCGCCCACTCCACCGGGCAAACGTCGGCGATGGGACGATCACAGATGACCATTCCGCCGGAGTGGATACCGAGGTGCCGTGGATAGCCTTCGATCTGCGCCGCCAGTTCGAGTACCGGACGCGGAATATCGGTATCCGCATTCTTGTCGATACCACCCCACCGGCCGACCTGCTTACTCCACGCATCTTGCTGGCCCTGCGAAAAGCCAAGCGCGCGGGCCATGTCCCGCACCGACGACTTTCCTCGATAGGTGATGACATTGGCTACCTGCGCGGCATACGTACGCCCGTATTTCGCGTACACGTGCTGGATCGCCTCTTCCCGGCGATCCGACTCGATGTCCACGTCGATATCCGGTGGGCCGTCGCGCTCGGGCGCAAGAAACCGCTCGAACAGCAATTTGTTGCGAACCGGATCGACGTTGGTGATGCCGATCGCGTAACACACCGCAGAGTTCGCAGCGGAACCCCTTCCCTGACAGAGGATGTCGTTGTTCTTGCAGAACGACACGATGTCATGCACGACCAGGAAGTATCCGGGAAAGTTCAATCCCTCGATGATGGCAAGTTCATGTTCGAGCTGTTTGTATGCCTTCGGTGCACCTTCCGGGGGTCCGTAGCGTTCCAGCGCCCCGACCATGGTCAGCTCACGCAACCAGGTCGCCTCGGTATTCCCGGCAGGAACGTCGAACGGTGGCAATTTGGGCGCGATGAGCTTGAGATCGAAAGCGCACTCACGACCAAGATCGGCGGCACCACTGACAGCCTCGGGATAGAGCGAGAACAGCGTCGCCATCTCCGCGCCGGACCGCAGGTGTGCTCCGCCGGTCGGAGCCAACCATCCAGCTGCCTCATCCAAGCTTTGACGCGCCCGCACAGCTGCCATTGCCATGGCGAGGCGTCGACGCGGAGGAGCGGCGAAGTGTGCGGCGGTGGTCGCCACCGTACGTAGTCCACGTTCTCTCGCCAGTTCTGCAAGAACGGCATTGCGCTCGTCGTCCTCCGCCAACCCATGATGAGTGAGCTCCACCGACACTCGCTCCGCCCCGAAACGCTCGACCAGATCCTGCAAGGCCTCCGCCGCGGCTTCGCGACCACCCGACGTCAAGGCTTGCCGCACATGACCTTTGCGGCACCCGGTCAGGATCTGCCAGTGCCCACCGGCGGCTTCGGTCAGCGCGTCGTAGTTGTACTGCAGTTTGCCCTTCTCACCGCCCGCCAGATGTGCGGCGGCTATCTCCCGCGAAAGACGGCGATATCCTTCCTGCCCACGGGCAAGTACCAGAAGATGCGTTCCACCGGGATCTGCCGTCCCGGTTCTGGGTACCGAATCGAGCGACAACTCGGCCCCGAACACGGTCCGCATTCCCCATTCACGCGCAGCCTCCGCAAACCTCACCACGCCGTAGAACCCGTCGTGATCGGTGACGGCAATCGCCTCGAGCCCGAGACGCACAGCTTCCTCGACCAGTTCTTCCGGCGGTGATGCGCCGTCGAGGAAGCTGAAGGCCGAGTGAGCGTGCAGTTCTGCGTAAGGAACCACGCCGGTGCCACGAGTGAGTTCGCCTGCGTGATACTCGCCGCGCTTTCGTGACCAGGCGGGACTGTCACTTCCGTCGCCCGGGAACAAATCCTCGTGTTCCACGCGGCCTGGCCGTCCGGACAGCACCCGTTCCATCTCGGACCACGTCGGCGGCCCATTTCCCCAACCCACACTGACCTCGCACCTGATCGAGCCGGCCGTCACGGGACGACCGACTGCTCGAGGATGCCGAAAGGGAAGACGCACCACATGCATCGAACTGATGTTCGATGCAGATTCAGTCTGACAGGTCACTCACCCGCAGTCAACAGAGCGAATCTCAACCCTCACCGTCTCGTCACATTCAGATGTACGCATGTCTGCACTCCGTTCACTTTGGCCCCAGATCATTAGCGGCGTTCATAATCTCCATCCATACTGTTTCCAGGAGTACTACTCGTATGTCGTTCTCGCGCAACACACGTAGGTTGACGGCCGTCGCCGGCGCCGTCGCCGTTCTGGCCGCTGCCGGCTGCAGCAGCAGTGCCGACGAGGCAACAGGCTCGAACGGCACGACCGTCGATCGCGCCGCGACCGGCGAACTGTCCTCGAACGGTGGTGCTCGCCGCATCGACGGTGATCAGTCGGCTGCAGTGCGTGACGCCGTCAACGCTTCCGGCGCGAAGAACGTCATCCTCCTGATCGGGGACGGCATGGGCGACTCGGAGATCACCGCCGCGCGCAACTACGCCGAGGGTGCTGCTGGCAGCTTCGCCGGCCTCGACGCCCTGCCGATCACCGGCCAGTACACGCACTACGCGTTGACCAAGGACGGCAAGCCCGACTACGTCACCGACTCCGCTGCCAGTGGATCGGCATGGTCCACCGGCACCAAGACCTACAACGGCGCGATTTCCGTCGACATCAAGGGGCAGGCCCAGTCGACCGTCCTCGAGATCGCCAAGGCGAACGGCAAGGCCACCGGCAACGTCTCCACCGCCGAGGTACAGGACGCCACCCCCGCAGTGCAGGTCGCGCACGTCAGCGGCCGCAAGTGCTACGGACCCGAGGCGACGTCCAAGTCCTGCCCGGAGAACGCCATCGAGAACGGCGGCAAGGGGTCGATCAGCGAACAGCTCCTCGACACCCGCGCCGACGTCACCTTTGCCGGCGGCGCCAAGTCCTTCGCTGAAACCGCGAAAGCCGGTGACTGGCAGGGCAAGACCCTCAACGAGCAAGCTGCCGCTCGTGGCTACCAGCTGGTGAAGAATGCCGCCGAGATGAACGAGGTCGGCAAGGCCGATCAGGACGCACCCGTGCTCGGGCTGTTCGCCGACGGCAACATGCCCGTCCGCTGGGAAGGCTCTGTCGCCACCCGCGACGGTTACCTGCAGCCCGCCGAGACCTGCATCGACAACCCCAAGCGAACCTCCGACGTACCGAAGCTCGCGGACATGACGCAGAAGGCAATCGACCTACTGAAGGTCAACGACAACGGATTCTTCCTCCAAGTCGAAGGTGCCTCGATCGACAAGCAAGATCACGCAGCCAACGCGTGCGGTCAGATCGGTGAAACCGTCGACCTCGACGAAGCTGTGCAGAAGGCACTCGAATTTGCGAAGACCGACGGAGAAACCCTGGTCATCGTCACAGCCGACCACGCTCACACCAGCCAGATCGTCACCAACGTCAGCGCAGACGACATCGCCACCATCGCCAAGGACCAGAACATCCCGGTCGAGCGCGCCCAGGAAATCGTCTACCCCGGTCTGACCCGCAAGCTGACCACGAAGGACGGCTCGGAGATGACGATCAGCTACGGAACGTCCGAAGATCCGGCCGTCGAATCCGAAGGGCATACCGGAACTCAGTTGCGCGTAGCAGCTTTCGGCCCGCACGCGGCCAATGTCAGCGGCCTCACGGACCAGACCGATCTGTTCTTCACGATGACCGACGCGCTGGGACTCGACCGTTCCAAGGTCGCAGCTCACTGACCTGACCAAACCCGACCCGGTAAAAGCCTGGGTCCAGTCACACCAGAGCAGCCAAGGCGCGCACCCGATCTTCGGGTGCGCGCTTCGGGCAACTGGTGCACTTACCTTCACCGGGCACCTCGTAAATCAGGCAGCACGACGCGCGCTGCGTGAATCTGCGTCGCCCGGATGCCACCGGTGTCAACGGATTAGAAACGCGCACAACACTTTCATTGCGGTCGACATCGACGAAACGCGGAACCGGAATGCCCGGGTTCTCACCGCGGAGAACATCGATCAGGCCGGCAGCAAATGCACTTCCGCGCTCCCTCGCGCTACCGGCGGCGTCGAGGCTGCGATTGGCGATGGAGTCCGTCGCGATCGCCCACAGCGCCTGCTGCCGAACGCCGGACACCTCGGCGAGTACCTCGATCACGGGACTGAGTGAGCGGAACATCGCGTGGCCCAACTCCGCCACACTCCGCGAGATCGGAATGACCGATCCGGCAGCAAACCCGCCCAGATAGCCGTTGTCACGCAAGAAGATCCGCCCACCGTTCAACGATGGATCGGCCGCGAACCCGGTGACCATTCCGGTTCCGATCGGAATGCCAGTCAGCGTGGAACTGGCCGAGTACCACCACAACGTGCCGTTCACTCGGCTGTCCGCACTCCCCCATCGCTCGGCCGTATCGGCGACACGTGCTGCCAACCACTGGGGGTCGGTCATCAACACCGCGGGCATCGTATCCGGATACCCGCTCAGGTTGTCGAAGAACGGCACCGCTAATGCCATACGGGCGTAGATCCCGGCTACCGATTCCGTCATGCCAGCCCCAATATCTCCATCCGCGGACGTACTCCGCGTTCGACTCGCGCCTTGATGCCGAAAACCTCGGCCAACAACGGCTCGTCCAACACCTCGACCGTAGACCCACACGCGCGGAGTTCACCTTCGGTGAGCACGGCAAGGTTGTCGCAGTACTCGACTGCCAACCGTAGATCGTGCATCGTGACCACAACCGCGAGCCCCGCCGACGCAAGTTCGGCGAGCAATTCCATCACGATCAACTGGTGACGAAGATCGAGATGATTGGTCGGCTCGTCCAACAACAGAACCTTGGGCTCCTGAGCCAATGCGCGCGCTATCGAGACACGTTGCCGCTCACCACCCGACAGGGTGGACACGTCGCGTCCGGCAAGCTCGACCAGACCAACCTGCTCGATGCACCGGTCCACGATGGCGGTATCTCGCTCAGTGCTTCGGTCCAACCAGCTACGGTGCGGAGTTCGTCCGAGCGCGATCGATTCACGAACCGAAAGTCCTGCCGAGACAGTAGGTTCCTGGACGCTCGCCGAGATGGTTTTGGCGATGTCCTTACGCGAGAGCGTCGTCGAGTCGGCTTGATCGATCAGAACTGCGCCACCTGTCGGAGTCAAAGCGTTGTAGCAGCAGCGCAGCGCCGTCGTCTTGCCACTGCCGTTGGGTCCGACCAAGCCCAGTATTTCACCGGACGTCACCGCGAAAGTGATGCCGCGCAAGACTTCGCGGTTGCCAAGCCGCGCCCGGGTCTCGACGAGTTCGAGCAGAGGCGCAGCTTCGCCGTCCTTCGGGCATGTCACTGTTCTGGTCTGCGTCACTGTTCTGGTCTGCGTCACTGTTCGAGCCTCCGATACTGCCGGTAGAGCATCCAGACGAAGATCGGTGCACCCACGAGGGCGGTGATCACTCCGACCGGAACTTCGGTGGATTGTGCCACCGAGCGCGCAGCGGTATCCGCGGCAACCATCGCGACGGCGCCCAGAAGGGCTGCAGCAGGGAGCAGTCGAATTGCTCTGGTGCCGACGATGAAACCGGCCAGATGTGGGATCAGGAGGCCGATGAATCCGATTCCACCGGCAACGCTGACTGCCGCGCCCGCCAGTACGGAGACCGCAAGCAAGGACAACACTCGGAACCGTCGGACGTTCATACCGAGTGCTGCAGCCCCGTCGTCACCGGTCTGCAAGACGTCCATCCACCGCGAACTGAACAGAAGGGCCGTGCCGACGACGACCAGTGCGATCGTCGGGAAGATCAGCGTCGACCATCGCGCATCACCGAATCCGCCGGCAATCCAGTGCATCACCGACGTCACGTGCCGATCATCGGCCAACACCAGGATGCAAAAGGTGATGAGCGCCGAGAATATTTGGGCGAGCGCTACACCCACCAAAATGATCGCGGTCGGCTGCGGATACCGGCCGCCGATCAGCAGTGCGAGAAACAACGGGATCATCGCCCCGACGAATGCTGCGACCGGAATCGTGAAAACCCCGAGGAGGCCGGCGCCGAAACCCAGCACCGACACGAGCACCACCATGAATCCCGCACCCGACGAAACTCCGAGCAGATACGGGTCGGCAAGAGGATTCCGTGTGACAGCCTGAGCAACAGCACCCGACATCGCCAAGGAAGCACCCACGACCGCAGCCGTGAGTGCACGTGGCAGGCGGGAGTCGATCACGATCGACTCCCGCGCCGCGGTCCACCACGTTTCGAAAGTCCCTGGCGCCAAACGGGCTCCGACTATCGCCCAGACGTCACCGACGGGAATGCGAACCGATCCCAAGGAGACGGCCAACCCCAGGACGATCGCCAAGGCGACCGCCAAGCCGACAAGTAGGGCGCCGTACCCGTAACGCGTGCGGGTCACTTCGCCGCGTCAGCGCCCGGATGGAAGGCCGTCGCGATGGTCTGTGCCGAACGCACCAACCGTGAACTCTCGAACAGGTCCGCGAGAGGAACCACGACGAACCGGTTCTGCTGCACAGCAGGGGTGGTCGCCATCAACGGCTGGGCACGGAGGAAGTCGATCTTCTGCTCGGCCGTCTTGTCGCCGTAGTCGATGACCACGATCGCCTGGGGTGCACGCTCGGCAACAGCTTCCCACGATGCGTCGATGTAGGGCTTTGTCCCTTCGGCGAAGATGTTCGAGACACCGGAGTATTCCGCGACCAATTGACCGACGCCGACTCCGCCGATGGTCGTCGGAACCTGGTCACCACTGTCGTAGAAGAAGGTCGGTACCGGCGCCGCGTCCCCGACCGAAGCGCGGACGGAATCGAGACCATCGCTGATCTCCTCTGCGACCTCGCGGGCGGAATCTTCAACGCCCAGGACTCGACCGAGTTGCGTGTAGTCGTTCTCGAGCAATCCGATGTCGGGGAAACCGGTGCCACAGTATTCCGAGAAGAGGAAGGTGTTGATTCCGCGCTCGCCGAAAGCGTCTCGGGAACGGCCCTGCTTCTCGTTGAAGGCACTGGTCATTCCTCCGACCACGAAGTCCGGATCGACGTCGAGAACCTGCTCCATGCTGGGGAACGTATCGGAGAGGCTGGGAATCTTGTTGAATACATCGGCGGTCTCCGCAGTTGGCGGATTGTCGCTGTACGCCCGACCGACGATCCGGTCACCCGCACCGATTTCGATGAGCGCCTCGGTGACATGCCCGTTCAAAGACACGATGCGCTGCGGCGGCGAGTCGAAGGTCATCTCTCGATCGCAGTTGGTCACGGACACAGGCTGTGCGAAGGATTCCGCAGCAGACGCGGACTCTGATTCCTGGCCTTTGGAACAACCTGCCGAAACCAAGGCGACCGCGATGAGAACAGCGGCGGCGCGGGACGGGGAGAACTGAAGTGACACGGGGACCTCGTAAGGGCTCTGAGCCACGAATGAGAATCCGACAGACAACTCCGCCCGCACACTGATACTCGGCCAGAGCTCCTGCTGGACTTCCTTTTCGTAGACCACGACGAATGGATGTCGCACACCGCGCGGTGGGTAATCGGGCTTGCCGACGCTCGGTGACTACCGAGAATCGACCTACCGTTGCGGGTCAGCGCCGGATTCGGACCGGCTTCCCCCACACGCGTGGCTTGCAAGTGCTTCGAGCAGTATGCATGACGTTTCCGATTCAAGACCAAACGCCCACTACAGTCGATCTGGCCAGACGCCCCCACACACCGGAGTTGATACATGACACGCTGGGCCCAAACCGTCGTCGCCCGGAAATGGTGGGTACTGAGCCTCGCGGTTCTGATAGTTCTCATCAGTGGGGTGTGGGGACTCGGAGTGTTCGGCAAGCTCAGCCAGGGCGGCTTCATCGATCCGGGCAGCGACTCCGCGAAGGTTGCGGACATCATCGAAGACAATCTCGGGCCGCAGACCCCGGACATCATCGCGATCTACTCACCCACCGACGGCAAGACCCTCGACGACATCGGGCCGGCAGTAACGGCCGCCGTCGACCAGTTCAAAACGGAAGTGCCGACCGCGTCGGTGAAGTCGTATTGGGGAACGGACGCCGCGGCCAAGGCCAGTCTGCTCTCGAACGACGGATCCATGGCGGCCGTTGCGATCACGTTGGCACCGGACTCGGGCGTCACACCTGCTACTTTCGCCGATCTCTTGCCGAAGCTCGAAGTTGAAGGTGCCGAGGCACAATTCGCGGGTAATACCGTTGTCGGCGTCGCGTTCAACACCAAGCTGGAGAAAGACCTGGTGGTCGCCGAAGCCATCGCCATTCCGATCACTCTGGTGCTGCTGGTCTTCATCTTCGGCGGCATCGTCGCTGCGGCGGTTCCGGTATTCGTGGGTGTACTCAGTGTCTTGAGCGCCTTGGCGGTTCTGCGAATCCTCACGTTGATCACCGATGTGTCCTCGTTCTCGATCAACGTCGCTTCTCTTCTCGGGTTGGGACTTGCAATCGACTACGGACTGTTCGTGGTCGGTCGGTTCCGTGAAGAACTGAATTCGGGCTCGGACCCGGGAGCGGCTGCGCAGCGGACAGTTCTGACCGCGGGTCGCACCGTCATGTTCTCGGGTCTGCTGCTGATCTGCGCGTTCAGCGGCATGCTCGTTTTCCCGCAGGCCGTCATCCGGTCTTTGGGTTTCGGTGCGATCGCAGCAGTACTGAGCGCGGCGGTTCTGTCGCTGACCGCTGTGCCTGCGCTGCTTGCCATTCTGGGGCATCGCATCAACGCCCTGACGTGGCGCAAGGATGCGGCGCAACGCGGCGAGGAACGCTCGCGCAAGTTCTGGGGCCGCGTCGTCACGTGGGTGATGAAGCGTCCGGTCGCGGTCTCGGTGACGATCGTGGCCGTGCTGCTCGTGATGGCCTCGCCGCTGCTCGGTGCCCGTTTGGGAGAACTCTCGTACACCGCACTCCCGGACAACAACCCCGCTCGCGTCGCAATGGACACGTTGGTCAACGACTTCCCGCAGACCGGCAACGGCGCGACGATGATCCTTCAGGCCGAGGACGGGAACACTCTCACCCCGGCCGAAGGTGCAGCGATCGCCGAGTCCGCCGGTCAGGTCGAGGGCATCGGTCAGGCGACCGTCGTCGCGAGCACCAATCAACTCATCGCGGTTCAGGCTCTCTACAGCGAGGGCTCTACACCCCAATCACAGAGCACCGCAGTGACAGATCTGCGTGCGATCTCCGCTCCCGACGGAACAGTGCTGCTTGTCGGTGGCGGTCAAGCCATGGTCGACGACGGCAACAACGCCGTCCTGCACTGGTTGCCGGTGATGATCCTCATCATGGTCGGATCGACCTTGATCCTGTTGTTCCTCGCGTTCGGTTCGGTGGTCCTGCCCATCAAGGCGGTACTGATGGCCGCGCTGAGCCTCGCGACCACCTTCGGAGTCCTCACCTTCGTCTTCCAGGACGGTCACGGCGTCGAACTCCTCGGGGTCAGTCAAACTCCGCTGGAGGCGACGTTCGTCGTGCTCATCCTGGCGGTGGTGTTCGGATTGTCCACGGACTACGAGGTTTTCCTGATGTCCCGGATGGTCGAGGCCAAGAACGCGGGAGCGACGACGGAGGAAGCAGTCAAGTTCGGAACCGAACGCACCGGCCGCATCGTGACGGCCGCCGCCCTACTCCTGATCGTGGTGACGGGGGCATTCGCGATGTCCGGGTTGTCGGTGATGAAGTTCCTGGGCGTCGGCATGATCGTCGCGCTGATCGTCGACGCGACCATCATCCGCATGTTGCTCGTGCCCTCGCTCGTGAAGTTGATGGGCGAAGCGAACTGGTGGGCTCCGGCCTGGATGAAAAAGGTTCACGCGAAGGTCGGCATCGGCCACTGATTTCGGGCCACTGATCACGCACTAGTGGATTTCCCTGATCGGGCAGTCGTCCTCGAGGATGACTGCCCGATCAGGGAAATCGCTCCGCAGGGCGATGTTCTCCGAAGCTGATTTCGTCAGACTTGGAGCATGACAATTTTCGAATGGATCCTTGCAATCCCCGCTCTTGCACTTGCCGTCGCGTTCCTGTTTTCCGGAATCATCGCTGCGGGCATCGACTTCGACACCGAGGATGGCGTCATGACGCACTGATGTCCGGTTCCCTCTAGCCGTCGATCTTACTTTGGAGTAAGTTACCGACCATGGCCACATACATCGTCACTGGCGGTACCGGGTTCCTCGGACGAGCTGTACTACCGCTCCTGCTCGAGCATGATGAAACTGCTCAGATCCACGTGCTGGTCAGAGCGGGTTCTGTCGCAAAACTCGAAGGACAGGTGTCGGCAATTCCGGGCGGTGATCGAGTGCATCCGCTCGTTGGCGATCTCACCGAGCCCGAGCTGGGCATCGACTCTCCCCCGCCGGCCGACCATGTCCTTCACCTCGGCGCGATCTACGACATCACGGCCGGAGACGAGCAGGCTTCGACGAATGTCGAGGGCACACGCTCCGTGGTCGAACTTGCTGCGAAACTGGGAGCCACCCTTCATCACGTGTCATCGGTCGCAGTCGCAGGCGACTATCCGGGCACGTTCAGCGAGACCGATTTCGATTGCGGCCAAGGCTTTCCGACGCCGTACCACCGAACCAAGTTCGAGGCCGAGAAGCTCGTTCGAGAACGAGAAGGCCTCACCTGGCGTGTTTATCGGCCGTCTGCCGTGGTCGGCAACTCCGTCACCGGAGAGATGGACAAGATCGACGGACCGTATTACTTGTTCCCAGGTCTGGCGCTACTCGCGAAACTACCTGCAGCACTACCTGTCCCGATCCCCAACCTCGGGGCAACCAACGTGGTGCCGGTCGATTATGTGGCCGCTGCCCTCGTCGAGTTGATGCATGTGCCCGGCCGTGACGGCGAAGCATTCCATCTCGTCAATCCGAAACCTCAACCGGTACGCGAAATCTATGCCGGCCTCGCCAAGGCCGCCGGAGCACCGCGGCCCGCGCTCAGCCTGCCGGGCGTGATCGCCAAACCCTTTGTCTCGCCATTGCCGATGGACTCGGCAGAATCGGCACGGAAAGTCTTCCTCGATCGCATCGGCATGCCTGCAGCGTTGCTCGACAACATGACGATGGCGCCGACCTTCACCTCCGAGAGAACCGTTGCCGCCCTCGCCGGATCAGGCCTGACGGTCCCCGAGTTCGGCTCCTACTCGACGGTCTTGTGGAAGTACTGGCGCGCAAACCTCGATCCCAATCGCGCACGTCGCAACCATCCCGAAGGACCACTTGTCGGGCGGATAGTCCTGATCACCGGTGGCTCGTCCGGAATCGGCAAGGCCTCTGCCATCGCCGCCGCCCAGAAAGGCGCCACAGTTCTCCTGATCGCACGCCGCACCGACGAACTCGATGCCGCGGTACAGGAGATTCGATCAAGCGGAGGCAAAGCGTTCGGTTATCCCTGCGACATCACCGACGACGAGTCGGTCCAGCACACGATCAAAAGCATTCTGACAGAACATGATCACGTGGACATGTTGGTCAACAACGCCGGCCGATCCATTCGGCGCGGCATTTACCATTCCACGGATCGTTTCCACGACTACGAACGAACGATGGCCGTGAACTACTTCGGCGCTGTGCGATTGGTGCTCGCATTGTTGCCCACCATGCGTTCTCGCCGCTTCGGTCACATCGTGAACATCAGCAGCGCGGGAGTCCAGGCGGCAACGCCTAGATTCTCGGCCTACGTGGCGAGCAAGGCCGCCCTCGACGGCTTCTCCGACGTAGCTGCCTCCGAAACCCTGGCAGACGGAATCACTTTCACGACCATCCACATGCCGCTGGTCGAAACGCCGATGATCGCTCCGACCGGCGAATACAACAACGGCCCGATCACCAGCCCGGAAAAGGCTGCGGCAATGGTGATCCGCGCGCTGATCGAACGCCCCAAGCGCATCGACGTGCCACTGGGCACTCTGGGTGATCTGGGAACCTTGTTCGCACCGCACACCAAGGACCGAATTCTCAACCAGATGTACCAGGCCTTCCCTGACTCCCCGGCGGCAAAGGGGCAGGTAGACAAAGAAACTCCGTCAGACGTTTCGGCAACACCGTCGCGTCAGCGCCATTCACGCTCGCGCATCCGCAAACTCGGCCGACGCGCCGCCCGACTCGTGCCCGGAACGCACTGGTGACCGGTGGTGTGACTTCGCCTCGTAGCGTGTTGGCCACCGCAAGGGATCTGCAGTGTTAGTCATCAGAATCTATCCTGACCATGGTCATCCCAGTTCGCTATGGCCGTCGAAGGAATTGATTGTCGTCCCGCCGCAACGGTTCCCGCAGGCATACGTTCTCCCGAGCCAAATGGGGATCGACGACGAACTCGGAGAGAAGATACTGGCGTGGACTGATCGCTTCCAAAAGTTCTTTGTGACCGAGATCGACGGCTTCGCGATGCGACCGAGGTGGCGTCCAGGGATCAACGTTTTCGACTGGTACGACGAGGGCTATCGGATCGTGGGCGAACTTCGCGCACGGTTTCCGGACGTGCACGTCAAACCTGAATTTGCCCAGTACGTCTTTTCGGTCAACGAGCGTCGGGAAAGCATGGGGCTTGTGCCGGTCAGCCTTCCGAACGAACCCAAGGCCGGGCATATAAGCATCACTGAACTCCTGCACCCCAAGTGAGTTTCAGAGCCATGGCGATGAGTGCGATCGATACTGCGGCAGTGATCGAGTTTTCCCATCCGAGGGCGAAGTAAACCGCGGAAGAATCGAAATCCACTGCCTTGCAATAGGCTATGGGAAACGGGATCCAGGCCCATCCTGTTTCTTCGAGTAATCCGATTCCATACGAACTTGATCTACAAAGCTCCGATGCGGACGCTGGGAACCCCCAACGTGAGGTCACTCCGAAGCTCACGATCAATCCAAGAACACCGACGACCAGCATGAGTGCGCAAATATTGAGAGTACGTGACTTTTCTCGGGGTGAAGTCATTGGCACACAGTACTTCGGCTTTCCGTCAGTTCGCTGACACTGCACATTGTTCCGAATGCGAGATCAATTAGCTGACGACCCTGCGGATCTCGCTCTCGGAGGCATTGGCGCCCGTGCAGACAACAGCAACGCGCTTGTCCGCGAAGGTGTTCGGATGTGCGTAGACCGCAGCAAGTGCGGCCGCACCGGCGCCCTCACTCAAAGTGTGTGCGTCGAAAAGGAGAGCCCGCTGCGCGAGGGTGATGTCATCGTCCGTGACGAGCAAGAAACCACCTAGCCGTTCTCGCATGACGCGTTGAGTCAATGCGAATCCGGCCCCGGTCGCGAGCCCTTCGACACGAGTGGCGTTCGGGCTCTCGACACAGGTGCCGGAAGTCCACGAGTCGTGCGCCGCTCGTGCGGCCTCCGACTGCACCGCGAACACCTCCAGGTGCGGTGCAAGCGCACTGGCGACGAGGCAAGCGGCCGCCGCACCACTGCCACCACCGACGGGGACGACCACTGCGTCCAGATCTGGCTGCTGCTCGACGAGTTCGACGTACGCCGTGGCAACACCGGCGAGGATTGCCGCCTCATTGGCGGCGCTGACGAGACGCAGTCCGTCACGTTCGCTGATGAACTCTGCGTGAGCGCGTGCCTCGTCGAAGTTTGCGCCGTGCTCGATGAGCTCGGCCCCAAGCATGCGGACAGCGTGAGCCTTGACCGGATTCGCCCCAGCCGGCATCACAATTACGCACCGCACGCCCGCATCCGCTGCGGCATACGCCAGGGACTGAGCATGATTTCCCGTCGAGTAGCCGATGATGCCTCGGGCCCGCGTCGGCTCATCGAGTCCAGCCACCAGGTTCAGTCCACCGCGGACCTTGAACGCACCTGTGGGTTGCACGTTCTCATGTTTGACGAACAACTGGCTGCACGAGCCCGCTCCCAAGGTCGGGTGCGATATCAGGGGCGTGACCGGTAGGTGGCGTCGGACAACCTGACTTGCACGCTGAATGTCCGCCCATGTGGGTGGTTGTAGCCCGGTTGTTGCCGCGAGATCAGGTGCCTGTGCCATGTGGATCACCCTGTCAAACACTGATTCATAGGTCTAATACATGTTTTCGTCGAAAGCATCGAAATCCTCTATGATTTCGGCATGCTCGATCTAATTCGGCTGAGGGTCTTGGTCGCTGTCGCGCAGGAAGGATCGGTGACAGCCGCCGCCGATTCGCTCGGTTACGCGCAGCCCTCCATCAGTCACCACCTTCGACAGCTCGAATCGGAAGTCGGAGTTCCGCTGTTCCAGCGAGCCGGTCGTGGGCTACGTCTGACGGATGCCGGTGCGGTACTGGTTCGGCGCGCCACGGAAATTCTCGGTCACGTCGACGCTGCCGTAGCCGAAGTCGAAACGTACGCGGGACTGAGGGCGGGGCGGGTACGACTTGCCGCATTCCCGTCAGCCCTGGCGGGTTTGATTCCGCAGGCGATGGCAGCGTTCACGTCCCAGTACCCCGACGTGTCCATCAGCCTCGTTGATGCAGAACCACCCAAAGCACTTGCAATGCTTCGTAACAACGACGTCGACGTAGCTGTCGTTTTCGCACACGCGGATACCCCGGATGTGGGGCTGAAGCACGTCACCCTAACGACGTTGCTGGACGATCCGTTGTACCTGATCACCTCTGCGCGGAATGCAGATGCCGCCAACGAGATCACGGACTACGCCGGTGAGACCTGGATTGCAGGCTGTCCGAGCTGCCGCGCCCACCTTCTCACCGCCTGCAATCGAGCTGGGTTCGTTCCACGGATCGAGTTCGAGACCGACGACTACGTCGCGGTCCAAGCGCTGGTCGCCTCCGGAAGCGGAGTCAGCACCCTTCCCGCCCTCGCTCTCCATGCACATCAGAACCCGGGTATCCGCGCACACCGCATTCGCGGCGAGCGACGCACTGTCTCCGTCGCAACCTTCGGGAAACCTCCGCTCGCTCCTGCCATTGACGCGTTCGTCAGCACCCTCGCAGCGATATCCGACTCCGTGCGTGAGCGGTTCGAACTGGATGGGCACCTGTAGGCGATGAGATCACGGCTGCACCGCACTACCCAGTCAGCGATGGCCTGCCGACAACCGCGACGATCAGCGCGGCAAGTTCACCTTTGGCGTCCTCGGGCGAGAGCACTCCGACTACCGCCGCGTGCGAGAGGGCCTCTGCAGCACCGAATATCGCAGTCATCGATGATTGTCCAAGCCCGTCGGCGCTGAAAGGAGCCAGCACCTCGCGACAACGCTCTGAATAGGCGCGTTCCGACTCGCGCTTGACCTGCTCCAGCTCGGGCGAGCCCTCCAGCGCTGCAAGCACTCCCGTCAGTTCACGCCCCTGTGCCAGTGAACACCCGACATAGGAGTCGGCGATGGCATTCGCCCGCCCGTTCACAGACTCCTCCGCAGCTTCGAGGTATTCCCCGAGCATCACCGTCTGACGATCGTCGAATTCCTTGAAGAGGGCCGCCAACAGCGCAGCGCGGGAGGCGAAATGGCTGTAGACGACCGGCTTTGCAACGCCGGCACGTTCAGCCAACCGGCCGAGGGTCAGCGCATCCGCGCCCTCCTCTCGCACCAGTGCCCACGACACCTCCACGAGTTGTTCGTACCTGTCGGCTCGCGACAGTCTCGTTCGTGCCATCGGACACCTCCTTGCGCTATATACCAATAGTAACCTACTCTTAGTACATAAGCGCACCATCTACCGAAGGAACGCTCATGACCACACTCGTCGTAGTCTCCCACTCCGATCCACAGTCACTTACCCAGCATGTCGCCCGTTCTACCGCCGACGCGATCCGCGACCTGGGCGGCGACGTCGACATCGCGGACCTACATGCCGAGAATTTCGATCCCCGATTCTCCAAAGACGATGTGAACCTGTTCCGCGGCAAGGGGACTCCCCCGGCCGACGTTGTAGCCGAGCAGGACCGAATCGATCGAGCAGACGATCTGATTCTTGTGTTTCCGATGTACTGGTGGTCGATGCCTGCACTACTCAAAGGTTGGATCGATCGAGTCTTCGTCAGCGGATGGGCGTACGAGATCACCCCGGGAAGCGAATTCGTGAAGAAACTGGACCGACTCACGGTCCACCTGATCCCGGTCGCGGGTGACGACGCGGAGAGTTTCGAACGCCACGGTGTGTACGAGGCCTTCCAGACACAGATCGAGCGCGGCATCATCGAATACTGCGGTGCCACACTGGGATCGACAACATTCGTTCACGAGTCGGACACGAAGCGCCGCGATACCCTCGCCGCAGAAATCCAAGACCTCAGCGAAAGCATCGCTGCCCGTGTCGCCTACCCTGCGACCGTGGCTTCCCGTTGACGGTCGGACATCGGTCAACTGACGCTTGACCGGCCCGTGACTGCCCAGTAGCGAAGCGTATCCCCCGTGTGACCGAGGTTGCGCGACAACTGATCAGCTGGGCGCACGCTGTCGAGTAGACCACCACACCCTTCGATTGCCTTACGTGAACCCGCGTTCGTTTCGTCGCAGGTAATCAGGACGCGACTGAGCCCCACCGGGTCGCCTGCATACGTGAGCACCTCCCGCAGAGCAGCCGACGCTAAACCTATCCGGCGTTCCGACGGCCTGACCCCATAGCCGATGTGACCACCGACATCGGCCAAGAACTCATTCAAGCTGTGCCGCAACTGGATAGCGCCGAGGTACCTGCCGTCTCGAACGATCCACCAGTTGGTTGCCGGGACAATGCCGGGCCCCGGCACTGCCTCTGGCTGCGCCAACAACTCCTGCACCCACTGCCCGAATCCATCCCGGGAGGCAAGATCGAGATCTAGACGTTGCGCAACTCCCAGTGCCGAGCCGGGCTGATCCGCCTGCGGTCCGCCCCACTCGTCACGCGACTCCAACCAGGACACCCACAAGGCCTCGTCAGGCGCAACCAAATCGACTGTCATAGCAGCGATGCTACGTCGCACCCGCAATGGTCGAGACTTCGCCTCAATCCATCGCAAAAGCACATAGTGTCGATGTATGAGTGGACGATTCACAGCTGGGGTCTTTATCGTCGTCGTCAGTGTCGTCGCCGTTGCGTTGGTTTGGACCGGCGTTCGCGACTATGAATCTTTCACTCCACCGGTCGCGACGGCGGTCGATCGGGCAGACTGCCTCGCCCCTGATATCACCGCCGCGCTCGTAGCCCCCGAGGCACGCGACAGCAGCATCGCTCTTCGCCCTGAGGGAAGTGGTTACCCACCTCCTGATTTCAGCCCCGTTGCCGTTGTTCGATGCGAACGCGGAGAAGCATCAGACGGTGGGTTAACGATCGCCGCCGTGCGCCTCGAGGGTGACATAGACGCGGTGGACGATGCATTTCGCGAACAGTCTCGTCGATTTCCTCCCAACGTCCAGGCGGACTGTGCATACCGTTTCGCCTCGCCAGCCGGGTTGTGGCTGGTGGACGAAGCCGGCGCGGCGATACGCCCTACCTGGCCGACCGCGCCCTGCGGCCTGCAAGAGCAACCATTTGCCGCACTGAACCGATTACATGAGATCCGCCGCGAGCAACACTTGGTCGACGGCGTGTCCGCCGAGGATGCGGGAGTCTGCCCCGACTCGATCGGACAGCCGTTCGCGACGACCACTGAGGCTGACATGAATCGCATGACAGAACACGAAGACACTCACGCACGCCCGCTGACGGAAACGGCTTTGACTACGCCGATTTCCGATGTCGGCAGACTACGGGTGTGCCGCTATTCCACCGAACTGTCACTGCCCGAGTCCCGAATCCGCTTGTCACGCCAGCAGAGTACGGATCTGATGGAGGCTGTATCCACCGCGCCACCTGCAGGCCCATGCGATCTCATCGCTCAACGCATCGCTTCGATCGACGTACTTCGTCCCGACGCTTCGGGGGGCACGCGGATCGCAGTCGAACTCGACGGATGCCAACGAGTAAACCTCCTCGGACAACGTCAATTACCGCCCGCAGTCATTGCACTCCTGTTGCGGTAGCGCTCACCGCGGCAACGGATGTCGTCGGCCGGAGCGGTCTGTCTGTCTGTCTGTCAGAGCTCAGAATGATCATCCGCACTAGTCATGCCCAATCATCGACGGGCTTGTCACGCCGATGTCGAAGTGGTTGAGAAGAGAGAATTCGGAGTGGTAAATCTTAACCATCGCCCTTAAGGTCCCGGGCATGGAAGACTCCCGAGCACCAGGAAAGACCATCTCACTTGAAACCGATCGACTGATCCTCAGGGCGCGCAGAGTGTCCGACGCCGCTGTCTTGCGGGAACTTTGGACCGAGCGCGATCCTCGTGTCCCACCGCACCGTCGGATCGATTCCGACGGCCGGCCCACCGTCGAAGATATCGAGGACCAGATTCGCAGTAGCTCCCGCGAACTCAATCTGTTGACAGTGGAACGGAAAGTGTTCGGCGATGTCATCGGTTACTGCGGACTGATTGACACCGTGCGTGGATCCGACGGAGAGCCTGAACTGGCATTCGAGTTCCTTCGTAGGACATGGAGGCAGGGATACGCGACCGAGGCTTCCTGGGCCGTCCTCCATTGGGCACAGTCATCGGGATATCGACGTCTGTGGGCTACAGTCCGAGACTGGAACGGAGCGTCTCGTCGAGTGATGGCAAAACTCGAGTTCGTCGAGACCGCCCGTGTGGAGCGGACGAAATCCACGGCGACCTGCTGTTCACGACAAAAGAACTGTGACTACGGTCCGAGAATCACAGGTTTCGAATCGACGTGACGACAACTGGCCTGACCGGTTTGGGCGCCGCGCCGCAGCTCGGTGGACGCGGCGCGAGTTCGGAGACCGCAGTCTCGACCATCCACCGCCGTCCGTCCACATGTGCGACGACGCATGTCCCGTCACTGGCCTGCTTGATGATTGCCAAATCGTCGATTCCGCAGCTGATTTGTTGTCGTACAGCAACTTCCGAAGCCTGCCCCGCAGGAAACCAGCAACTCCGTCCACGCAGGCCTGGCAAATGGACCTGATCTCGGGAAGCCACCTCCACGGCCGTGACACTCTCACCAGCGGACAGACGGCCGTACGTATTGCCGCTCGGCAGCAGGATCATCGACGGCGCAAATCGGTGCCCGCCAGTATGCGAACACTCCCACACCTGGGGTCCGAAGGACGACATCAGCGCTGCGGCAATCGGCCTGCCGAACACAGCGCAGCATTGGTCACGCTTACCGTGCGCACAAACCAAGACGACTGGCTCGTCCACCGAGTCGCCCAATCCTGGTGGAGGGCCGTCGAGTAGCGCGAAATCGATGTCGAGCAGATCAGCCGGTGAATCGATGCGCAACCGTTCGCACCACGAGTCGCTCGGATCGGAGCGCGCGAGCAAGACCGTGTGCCCATCAGTCAGCGGATCGGTGCGGCCTGGTCGCCGAATGAACATGATTCGTACGTCGGCAGCATCAGCTCGCCGACTCAGCTCGGCGGCAAGCTCCTCCCCCAAGGCCGTACCGTCCAGCACGTCACGACCCCAAGCGGCATTGAATTCGAGGCATACCCAACCCCGCACGACGGCAGCGCTGCCTGCCAACGGTTCGTCAACAGCAGACAGCGCGGAACAGGTCTCGGCTTCGATCACGAGCCCTATTGTGTCAGCCACGTTGAAAGTCGATCAGCCGTCCCAGTCAGCTCAGTAGAACTTCTTGCCCTCCGCGAGTTGGTTCACGAACTTCTCGATCCGCCTGGCGCGTGTCTCCGGACGCTTTGCCTCCTGCAGTCGGTACGCGATGGTGAATCGATTCGTGGAATTGAGCGTCGCGTAGAACTCGCGAGCCTGCGGGTTTTCCGCAAGCGCATCGAGAAAGTCCGTCGGGACCTCGGCCTTGGCTGCTCCCTCGTACGCGCGATCCCAGCGACCGTCGGCCTTGGCCTTCTCTATCTCAGCGATGCCGGATGGCTCGAGAAGTCCCGCAGCGTCAAGGCGGGCGACTATCTCGACGTTGCGTTTGGACCACGGACTCCGCGCAGTGCGACGCGAAAACTTCTGCACGAAAAAATCGTCGTCGATTCGCCGGGAGAGGCTGTCGATCCAGCCGAAGCACAGGGCAACGTCCAACGCTTGGTCGTAGTCGATCGAACTGTGTGACGAGGTCTTCTTGGCCATTCTCAGCCAAAGCCCGGGGACCGCCTCGTGGTTCTCGCACAGCCATCGACGGAACTCGTCTCCGTCAGCGAAGTATTCGGTACCGAGTTCGACTGCCATCAGTGCTCCTCATTTTCGCGATACCCATACTCTGACAAAACCCTGCGACAAATATCCGAAAGTTCCGAGTGCGAGTACCCATTTGGCAATACTGACCGTCGAGGCGGCGCGAACCCTCGAGTCGGTGATGCTGTCGCGATGATCGAGGAAATGGAGGCCGACCACGTTCTCGACATAATCGCCCGCCGCCGACAGCACCGGCGCTACGGCAAGCGCACGCCGAGTTGCGGCCGAAAGGGGAACCCGCTCTCCGAGCCGCTTGCCTGCGGACCGCAAAGCCATCGCGTAGATCGCGGGATGTACGAAGTCCGGGTAGTAGTGACTACGAAATCGCGCCGTGGCCTCCGCATCCATGGAGTCCAAGATCTCGAGGTACCGACGAGCGGAAAACGCCGTCTGCACTGCCAATACCTTAGGAGCCACCGGCCCGAGTAAACGCGCAATGTTTGCTTGTGAGACAACAAAAGCGGTGGTCCACAGTGCCATCGCCTTCGCGGAGCCGGTTGGTGCCATGCCACGATCGTGCCATCTTCGAACAACAGAACGGGATGACCCGACGGAAAAGCTCCACAAAATATGCGTGAGGTTGTAAAAAGCGGGCATCCCGTATCGATCATCGGTCCGATAGCGGGGAGCGCGCATGTCGCCCAAGTCCAACCCGACTGTTCTGTTCATCCACGGACTCTGGATGCACCCGACCACGTGGGATCCCTGGGCGCAGGTTTTCAACGCGCAGGGGTACTCCACGATGGCACCCGGATGGCCAGGGGATGCGTCCACGGTGGGTGAGACGCGCGAACACCCGGAGGACATCGCGGGACACGGCATCGACGACGTGACGGACCACTACGCCAAGGTGATCGCTGATCTCGACGAACCACCGATCGTGGTCGGGCATTCGTTCGGAGGTTTGATCGCGCAGAAACTGCTGGGCCAGAAGTTGGCGACCGCGGCAATTGCCATCGACCCCGCTCAGCCCAAAGGTGTGTTGAAACTTCCTCTCGTTCAGCTTGGAAGCGTGTTCCCTGTCCTGTCCAACCCTGGCAACTACCGGAAGGCCTACTCACACAACAGAAAATCGTTCCACAAGTCCTTCGCCAGCGCCGTGTCCCAGGACGAGTCCGACGCCCTGTTCGAGCAGTATGCAATTCCCGCCCCCGGACGGCCGTTGTTCGAGGCAGCACTCGCCAACTTCGCGCCCCACAGCCCCGCTGCAGTGGATTTCAACGCCCGCCGCGGCCCCCTCCTGATGATCGGCGGCGGTAAGGATCGCACAGTACCGAAGGCCAGTTCGGACAGCTCGTTCAAGAAGTACGCCAAGGCCCCGACGATCAACGAATACAAGGTATTCGGCGACCGAGGTCACTCGCTGACCATCGACCACGGTTGGCGTGAGATCGCCGATTACAGCCTTGCCTGGCTCGACAAGCAGGGCATGAGCCCGCCACAAGGCAAGCACGAAAGTCAGTCCTAGCCGAACGCTTGAAACCGACGACGGTACACCTGGGGCGAGATTCCGAGATGAGTCGAAAATGCTCGTCGTAGGGATTCCGAACTGCCGAATCCCGCCAACTGCGCGGCTTCGGTCACCGAGTGGCCGGCATCGAGGAGCGCCTTCGCAGCGTCGAAACGGATCAACTCGACGTATTTGGCCGGCGTCGTCCCTAATTCTTCGCGAAAGAGCCTCGTCAGATGACGCGGGCTCAGGTGCGCCAGGGCAGCCAGTTGCTCGACCGAATACTCCCCCGCCGGATCGGCCGCGACGGCGTCGACCACTTCTCGGAGCGCAGGGACCCGAGGCCGCGGCCCACTGAGCGAGGGCGAAAACTGTGACTGTCCGCCTGGACGCTGGAGAAATACCACCAGAAGTTGTGCGACGCGTCGAGCCATTTCTGCACCATGATCACGCTCGAGCAATGCGAGCGCGAGGTCGATGCCGGCGGTCACACCCGCAGACGAGAACACCGCGCCATCCTGAATGAAGATGGCGTCAGGAACCACCGTGATCTGTGGATAGGCGCGCGCCAGCGTTGCCGTGTGTTGCCAATGGGTCGTTGCGCGGCGTCCGTCGAGCAATCCACTCGCCGCAAGAATGAATGTCCCGGTACAGATCGAGGCAACCCGGCCCGAACGCCCCGCCAGATCGCTCGCTGCCTCGCGCAGTTCCGGACTCACCGGCGTCGACGGGAACACGTCTCCACCCATGACCAGCAACGTGTCGAAAGAACCGGAATCTACAACGTCACGGTCGACCGGAATGCGCATCCCGGTCGAGGAGTCGACATCGTGTCCACCTACCGAGCAGATCACCAACTCGTAGTTCGCCCCGCCGCGATTGGCTTCCGCGAACACCTCACTCGGACCTGCGACGTCGAGCAGTTTGACGCCGTCGAACACCAGGACGGCAACTCGATGCACTGCGGTCACGATGCGCTCTCCTTCGTCCTGATCTGTGGACAGTATGGCCGAGATCAGGGTGCGCCCGCGGGCGTGCTCGACCGACACTGGGATAGACCGAGAAATTCGCAGCAACGACGAGCAGAGCAGGTACCGATGACCACGATCATTGCCGGTGTGAAAATCCCCGATTCGAAGATGGCTGCCGACGCCACCGAGCTGGTACGAGATACGGCGTCCGAGTTACTGTTTCACCACTCGCGACGTGTCTTCCTCTTCGGATCGCTTCAAGGAGCGCGTCTGGGTCTGCAGGCCGACCCCGAATTGCTCTACGTCGGCGCCATGTTCCACGACCTGGGGCTCACCGCGAAATTCCGGGACAGTACGTCACGTTTCGAATTGGACAGCGCCGACGAAGCGCGGCGATTCCTCACCGGCTACGGAATCGACGAAACCGACATCCGCACAGTGTGGGAAGGCATCGCTCTGCACACGACGCCCGAGATCCCCTCCCGATTGGAACCCGAAATCGCCTTGGTGACAGCGGGTGTGGAGACCGACGTACTCGGAATCGGATACAGCGAACTCGACCAGGCCGACATTGACGCCGTCACCGCGGCTCACCCGCGCCCGGATTTCAAGAATCAGATCTTGAAGGCTTTCACCGAAGGCTTCAAGCACCGTCCCGAAAGTACATTCGGGACGGTCAACGCTGACGTACTCGAACATTTTGTGCCGGGATTTCGGCACATCGATTTTGTCGAGGTCATCCAGAACTCGGCTTGGCCCCAATAGAATTCGCTGTCATTTGGCCGCCTCACTCATCGCAGCGGCATCTTCCGCCCCAAACTTTTCCTCGAGGGTCTCCGGCGAATAGTCGAGGTCGATCTCGGCGACGTCGCGCCCGCGCGCGGACTCGATCGCCGAAAGTCGGCGCTGCGCACGGTCTGCGGCGTACTCGAGGAACTCCTGATTGTCCAAACCGAACGGCTGCACCTCGAATTGATCGTTGACCCAGTTGATCATTCCGAGTGCCATGGGCATGAGTTCACCCATCCGCTGCTGAACGACGTCCCAGTTGTGATCGTCGGCGGCTACGTGCCTTCGGCAGGTGAACGTCCCCCAAGCCATGTGCCGTCGCTCGTCGTCACCGATCTTGCGCACCAATTGCTGCATGCCAGGCAGGATTCCGCGCGTCGCACAGACTTTCTGCCAGGCGTAGTAGCCCGTCAACGCCAAACTGCCCTCGATGACGTGGTTGTACGTGACGCTGGCACGCACCTGGTTGACCGGACTCGGATCCGTCTCGAGAATGCGTAGCGACGAAGGCAACTCCTCGTAGAACAGTTGCCGGTAGTACGGATTGTCAGCGACGTAGGAATGCAGATCGCTGGTCAATCCCACTTCGTCCATCCACAGCCGAAAGACCTGGGTGTGCTTGGCTTCCTCGAAACAGAACTGCGTCAAGTACATCTCGTCGCCGAATCGCCCCTCGGTCGACATCGCTTTCATGAACGGTTGAATGTCTTCGGTGACGGCTTCTTCACCGGCAATGAACTGCGCGCACAGGAAGGTGGCGCTGCGCTGCTGCTCGCTGGTCAGCTCCTGCCAGTCACGAGCGTCCTGGGAAAAATCGAGGTCGGTTGGGTTCCAGAATTTGGCATTTCCCTTGGTGAACAATCGGAGTGGGAACGAATCCCAGTTCAACCCTCCCGACCGAAGAGTACTGAAACCTTCTCGCCCCGGCGAGGTGACAGTCATGACATTCCTTCTTCCCGAACCGAAGACAGATGCCCCATCAGCATGCCCGCAGAACTGAAACGTGAATCAGTTTTGGCGAAATTCGATCTATTCCTTCAGAGAAACGCCCTTGGTCTCCATCACTGCGAAGAGCTTGGCGTTCATCTGAGCCGCCAGATCCGGCCGATACGAGCCGATATTGAGCGGATTGGCTAGATTGTTCAGTTCCAAGGGGTCGGCTTGTAAGTCGTAGAGTTCGTATTGCGGCGCAGCAACTCCCGCAGGATCGAAGTACATCGTGTACTTCCACCGGCTCTCCCGGATGCAGCGGATGTGATTGGGCTGCGTGACGATGTTCTGACCGTCGGGCGTCGCACAATTCTGATCGTCGTAGGTGAACAGAATCGTGTCCTGAACCTGCGCGCTGGGACCTTGGGGGTAGGCGGCAGCGTCGACGATCACCGGTGTCAGATCGGTACCCGAGAAGTTCCACGATTCACGCGCTGGCGCTTGGGCGAGAGTGGCGAGAGTGGGCATCACGTCGATCAACGACGCCAAGGCGTCTGTGCGAACGGGTTCGGGAAACAGCAAGGGGTTGCTGATGACCAGTGGAACGCGCAGCGTTTCCTCGTAGGCGTTGAACACCTTCTGCCGCAAACCTCCGTGGCTCATCCCCATCTCTCCGTGATCGGACATCCGTACGATCACGGTGTCGTCGAGCATCTGCGGGGTGGCTTCGATCGCGTCGAGCACGCTGCCGATGTGTTCGTCGACCACCTTGTGCATGTAGGCGTAGAAGTTGATGTAGTTGCGTGCCTGATCAGGCCCGAGCAGCGGCCCGAGCCCGGCTGCGAGTAGCAATTCCGACTGAACCTGCGCTGTCGGTTTGTGATTGAGTGCCAGGGTCTCGTCGAAAGTGGGCGGCAAGTCGATCCCCTGCTCGAAGGCGCCTGGCGCGTCCGATCCATAGTTGTCGCACGTTCCGTTCATCGCATTCCAGGTCTGGGGGTACGCGAGGACGTCGTGTGGGTTCACGAACGAGACGATGAGCGCCCAAGGCTGCCCGGATGCGACCGCAGATCCGGAGAGGAAATCGACTGCCTCCTCGGCAACACGGCGATCATGGTCGGCGCACCCGCCACCGAAGTGGTCCGGATTGGTGTCCTGACCCGCGTCGGGGGGAATCCACCCTTCGAAGCCGAATCCCGCTACATCGTCACTTGTCGGATCACCACCCTCGACGCCTTTGCTCAGATGCCACTTCCCCCGGTACTGAACGTTGTAGCCGGCCGACGCCAGCAGCTTTGCCATGTTCTGCTCGGAGACTTGTAACTGTGGCTCGGTGGGTGAGACAGTGCCGCCTTCGGTGAGGGTTCTGGTGACCCCGTGCTGCGCGGGAAAGAGACCGGTGAAGAACGTACTACGACTGGGCGAGCACATCGCGGTATTGCACACTGCCTGGTCGAACGTCAGCCCGTGATCGGCAATCCTCTTGCGGTTGGGCAGATTCTGATCAGCCCAGCCCTGCGGCCAATACATCGGCCTGCGCTCCTGATCGGTGATGATGACAACGATGTTGGGTTTCTGCGGAAACCGATCGGCGGGCGATGCTTTCGCCGGCGCCGCGCTCGCCGCGCCGGTTGCCACGTCTGCCACTCCGGCGAGGACAAGAGCACCGACGCCACCGAGGAACGTCCGGCGCGGCAATGAATGACAGTGCGAGGCAGGAACGTTCTCTGGGTTCACGGGCGTCGTCCTCTCGGAGGCGTTGTGGCCCCAGAGTTGACCGAATCAGTGTTCGCTACACATGCGCGAGCAAACTGCCTCGGCGCTGATCAGTTCGATGACTCGATCCGCGCAGCGCAGCGGATCCGGTGTCCGGCCGATACCGAGAGGGTCGACAATCGAAATCGTCCTTCGCACGTCAGCCTCCTCGACACCCCACGACCAACCGAAGTCGTGATTCCAGAGCAGAACCGCGTTCTTCCCCGGATGGTTTCGGGCATGAACTGGTAGAACGATCACCGCATCCATACTCGGTCCCTGCGGCCATCGGACGGTCTCACCGTGAACGGATCGTGCTACCGCGTCGACGTATTCGTGTGCGGACCAGTCGTTGCCGTTGGTATGCATGGAAGTACATTCGGTGCCGCACGCGTAGCGGATTGGTTCCTGCCGGAACTGATCGAGTATTGCGCTTTCAGGAAATGAACGGCAACACAACGGATTCGAATTGGCGATGGCCGTCGCGATGGACACTGTGGCCGGTACGGAACGAGACCAATTCGCAGCGCGCGACGGTGGCGGCAACAGCGTCGAGGCGATCGGGATCCACCATCCCGCCCAGACCTCCACGCAGGAACAACATGTCAGCCTCGATGAGCGGCAACCGATCCCACCACTGCGGATCCGGTCGGCGGAACTGCTCGAGCGCGGACCGCGTCATCGAGCGATCGAACGTCAGCGCTGCTCGCGGATGCCGCACCAAACTTGTTGTTGCATGCCACAGTTCTGGCACACTCGGCAATTTCCTCGCGAATACCTGTTCTGCGTCACCTGCGCGTAGCGGCAACGGCGCTTCCTCGATGACCAACTTCCGCACCACGGTGGGTCGTTTCTGCGCGATCAACGACGCCGCGTGCCCGCCGAGCGAATGGCCGACGAGATCCACCTGATCGAGTTCGAGATGATCACACACGTCCATGACGTCGTCGGCGAACTCGTCGAACAGATACGACGACGCCCGAGCGCTCCGGCCGTGGCCGCGAAGATCGACCGAGACAACTCGCCGGTTGCGTGATCGCAAGGTCCGCGCGAACTTGTCCCAGGTACCGCTGTCGCCACCCATCCCGTGCACGAGGACTACCGGAGGCAGATCGGCAACACTGGGATGCGAGCCGGAATCGCGGTAGCTGATCTGGACCCCGCCGGCACTTCGTACGTTAGCGACACTCACGAGTTCCCAGGATAGACCTGTCCTCGTGGATTGCTGAAGCTGTCAGCCGAGGCGGCAACTGCCCTGGCCGCGTGACCTCGTCGTAGCGACCGAGCCCGATCCTCGCGATGTTGCGCAGCGACTCGCTTGCATCGGCGAAGTATCCACAATGCCCTCGAATGGCACCGGTGTCGAAAACAACAGCTCCGTGCTGCGCCCGAACTGGAGACGGGCCGTGCCCGAGGCGACCGATCTTCACGCGTGGGAAATACCGAATCCAGTCCGACGGCCCCAGCGCGGCCCAGAGATTTCCGGCAAAGCACAGGTCTTCGCGAGAACTGGTCCCCATCCCCGGGCTACCGAGCACCACACAATCGTCTACTCGCGCCGACGGGAGGGCGAGTCCGCACACCACGGCCCCGTAGCTGTGTCCGACGAGCGTCACATGCGCCGAATGCGGCAGGATGCGTGTCAATCGCGCCAGATCGATCGCACCGCGTTCTGCGAGTGTCCGCGAGAACGACTCGAGAAATCCCCACGGCGTCCGATAACCGACCCACACGATCACCGCGACGTGGTCGTTCCGTCCGAGCGTTCGGAGCATTCTTCCCAGTGCCCATCCGCTCGCTCGTGGTCCTGTCGGACGGTTCTCGTCGAAGTAGTTTCCCAATCCGTTGTCGTTGCCCGGCACGAAGATGACGATGTGCTCGGCTGTGGCGACATCGCCGAACACCTCCACGATCCGGCCTTCGCCAGACTCGTCGTACGCCAGAAGTTGCGCGTCGTGCAGCTCCTTCTGCTCGTAGTGAAGTCGATCGGTTCCGCAAACTTCAGGTCGACCCGCCGTTGCCATGACACTCCTCGTAAAGAGTTGCAACGGTGAGAATCATTGCAACGGTTACTTTTTGAATGTCATCAACGCTAGGAGCCGAGCGACGGCATGACGATGGTGCCAACGCCCCTACTGTTCGTACAGTCGACTCGACCAGGCGGGTACAGCTGGCTATACCTGCGAGCTCATTCGTACACACCCTCCACCGACCATCCACCGCCTTCACAGATCATCAGCAGCGCACGCGATTCCTCCAACAGAACCTGAGCCCGCGCCGCCGTGCGTGCCGAGGCAGCGTCCCACCATCGCTCGTCAACCGGCCAGGGCCCAGCCCACCCCTGCACTGCCCATTCCTTGCTCCCCCACTTCAGCCTTCCCGGCTGCGAACTGAAGACACCGCGCTCAGTGACGTACACGGCGTTGCCGGCCACATCCCCCAGCCACACCTTGGGATTGTCGACGAAGATCGACCCCGGAGACGGCTGTGGCAGACGGCCCGGCCACGGGGCTGTCGGATCATGGGTAGCTACCCGCTCGTCACCCAAGGGCAACAAGGTAATTCGCTCCAAGGGCCCCCGACCTCCGCTCAGGACACCGACCTGAACCGATTCGCCACCCAGAAGACCCTGCACGCGCACCAATGCTCGCCTGGCTCGCTCCTCCTCGTCGCCGACACCACCCCACAGCCCCAACTGCAAAGCGCCGGCACTGACCACCTCCACCGGTTCCAGACGCAACACGGCTATGCCTGCGGTTGGCCGGGTCTCACTGCGCCCGGTGAGCCAGCCATCCAGTTGCCATCGCACTCGATCGGCCGTTCCCTCCGGCGTCAGAGGTTCGGCGCAACGCCAAGTCCGAGAAAGATTTTCACCGTTACCCGTACTGGCCGAAATCGACAGACGGGTGCACGCCACCGCGGCAGCAGACAACTTGTCGTGCAGAAGACTCGCCAAGGCGCGCCCGGCAAACGCTGCGGCATCCACCCGCTCGATCGACGGATCGTAATGCTGCTCCACCTCCAGGTCCGGCGGAAGTGTCCGCGCCGACGGTGGCCGTTCGGGTTCACCGCGCGCCGCACGATGCGCGAGCACCGCATCGGCACCGAAACGCGAAGCGACGTCCACTGCCGGTAGATCCGCAAAAGCACCGATGGTTCTGATCCCGAGCCTGCGCAGCAGATCCACCAACTCCCCGCGATGCGGTGCAGACAGGCTGGGTTCGGCCGCCAACTCCGGCATGGGTAGCGGCGCCAGAAACCGTGCCCCCTCCCCCGGCGGCACCAACGCTGCCCGGCGCGCGGCAATGACCGCCGTGGACAGCTGATCTGCCACCCCCACCTGACTCTCGACACCCGCAGCAGATGCCTGATCCACCAATCGTTCCGCCGCAGCTTCCTCAGAACCGAAGTACCGACTGACACCACGCGCGCTGAGCACCAACAAACCAGGACGGAGTACCTCGACGCCCGGTGCCACCGCGTCGATGGCCGCGGCCACCGGCTCGAACAATCTTGCATCGCGTTCCGGATCTGCCATCGCCACATACAGTTCCGGGCAGCGAGCCTGCGACTCGCGTCGGCGCAGGCCTCGTCGCACTCCCTCCGCACGAGCCGTCGCCGAACATGCGATCACCCGATTACCCGAAGTGACCGCGACGGGATGTGTGGCCGGAAGATCGGCAAGCGCTGCCGCTGCCACCGCCGGCCAGTCCGGGCACCACAACGCCAGAACTCTGCTCACAGTGACACCACCTGCTCCGACACCACCTGCTCCGACACCACCTGCGACGACACATCCTCGACCGGCCGAGAAGGTACCCACTCGACCCGCCCGGCTGCACTGCAGATGTCCAGACGCGTGGTCCGGGGCTGGAACGAGCGCCCCCGAGCACGAACCGCGAGGCTCAGGGAACTGAGCCGTCCACGCCCCAACTCCCGGCCCTGACCGAACCCACCATAGCCATGAACCCGAGCGTCCAACCGAACCTCGGCTCCGTCCCAGTGACCTTCGGTGACAACAAGAGTCGAGCCCTTGCTCCGAGCACGTGCGACCACCGCCCGAGCACGCGACGGGGATACCGACGCACCCGCCAATCCCAGAATCACCAGATCCATACCGTCGAGCAGCACGGCGGCGATCTCGACCGGATCCGGCCCAGGCGCCGGAATGAGTGCCAGACGTTCCAGTTGCGCACCCATCTCGTACGCCGCCAGCAATCCCAGTCGAGGCTGCCCGATGACTGCAACATGTCCTCCGGACGCCGTCACCGACGCGACCAATCCCAAAAGCAAGGACGCTGCACCCTCGACGGACACCACGGTTCCCCGCACCAAACCGCCCTGCGGTAACAATGCGGCGATACCCTCCGGCACCGGGAGGACACCGGCTTTGTGCGCACGGTCCACGACCGGCCTGTCCCGGTCGGCAACACTCTCGGAGGCCGCTGCACTTGTCCCGGAAACACCAGCCACAGGAACACCGGCCACAGAAACACCGGGCCCGGAAACACTCGGTCCCGAAAACGACGTATCGCCTCGCGAGGGAATGGACGCGATCTGTCGGCGGAGCTGTGCCAGCCGATCCTGACGGGACAACCCCGCCGCATCTGCCGACAGCTCTACCAACTCGGTCACCTCGGTCATCCCCATCCTCCGGAACACCGGAAAAACTCACTCGGCAGCAATCCATAACCAGCCGGCAAACCGCGGGGAAGTCGGGTCTGACATGCATCCAACGAACAGCAATTTCGAACATATTTTCGAACTGTTTTCAGTAAACCGTGTCACCCCCGACACGTCAAGCAGAGCCAAAAACCCAGTTCACAGGAGCCTCGAGCGTCACAGTGGCATCAATCCATTAACCTTGAGATGTGACAGCTCAAGAGCAGACCGGGAGGGGCATCGGGCCCGAATACCTGCTGGCGGGGCGGTACCGACTCCGCTCCAAGATCGGCGACGGAGGGATGGGCGCCGTCTGGCTGGCCCGCGACACCCTCCTCAGCCGCGACGTCGCGGTGAAACAGGTCACAAGTACGGAAGGCCTCGACACCGAAACGGCCGAAGAGGTCCGCGAACGTACATTGCGCGAGGGCAGGAACGCCGCAAAGCTCACCCATCCCCACTCCATCGCCATGTACGACGTCGCGATCGAGTCCGGCGAACCCTGGCTGGTCATGGAATACTTCCCGGCCCGCAGCCTCGCCCAGGCCATGAACCTGGCCGACACGTTGCCACCACTCGAAGTCGCGCAGATCGGCGCACAGATCGCTGCGGCACTCACCGAAGCGCACGCCGCCGGCATCGTCCACCGCGACATCAAACCCGGCAACATCCTGATCGCCGACCGAGGCAAGTCCCTCGGCACCGTCAAGATCAGCGACTTCGGCATCGCCCGCGCAAAGAGCGACGTGTCCGACACCCAGGACGAGGTCATCACCGGCACTCCCGCGTACTTCGCACCCGAAGTTGCCCGCGGCGACGACCCCACCGAGGCCAGCGACGTCTTCTCACTCGGGTCGACGCTCTACACGGTGATCGAGGGCCAACCGCCCTTCGGCATCGACTCGGACGCCATCGCCCTACTGCATCGTGTCGCCAAGGCCGAGATCTACCGACCCACCAAGTCTGGACCGCTCACCGATGTTCTCCTTCAGCTCCTCGAGCCGGACCCGACCCGTCGGCCGACGATGGCTCAGGCACGCGACGCGCTCGCCGCAGCCGCGACCGGCGGCGGCGGCACGATCGATCAGTTGATCGACGCTCCCGTCTACTCGTCCGAGGGCGCCGTGCCGGCCTGGGCTCACCGCACCACACAACTCGCCGACCCACACCGCCGCAATCGCCTGACCGGCTCCACGGTCACCGGACTTCCTGCAGTGCAACAGAACACGCCACTGCGAAATGTTCCCAGTCCGATGGACATGTTCTCCTGGCCGCCGCGGATGCCGACCGGACCCGCCGATGCCAGCACCCGCGACAAGGTAGTCGCGTGGGCTCCCCTCGCCATGACCGGCATGGTCGCCGTCATCGTCTTGGCCGCACTGATCGTCGTCATCCTGGTGTTCACCGCCTGACTGGTGTTCACGGTCTGAGCACAAGCTTCACGCAGGCAGAATGTTTGCATTGAGGTGAAACACGTTGTCCGGGTCGTACTTCGCCTTGACTGCGGACAACCGCGCGTACTTCCCCGCGCCGTAGGAAGCTCGCACTCGGTCCTCGTCGACGTCGGTCATGAAGTTGACGTACCCGCCTTGGTTGGATGAGAACGGACGCAAGGCTTCCCAGGTCTCACGCACCCACGATCGATCCAATTCCAGCGTCCCGGCATCGGTGGCCGTCGCCGTCATATTGCACACGTAATGCGGTGTGCGAGAACCACCGAACGCTGTGTCGTCCTCGCCGACGGAAGTGAAAGCTCCCTGCAGCGGAAAGATCGGCATGAAGGACATCGGCGACGATTTCTTGCCCGCTTGTTCGGTCAGAACATCGATCACGTCGTCGGAGAAATCCACCAGGTCCAAAGCCTTCTCATAGGCGTACGCACCCCACGGTTCCGATTCGTCGAGCATCGACTGCAAGCCGACGTACGGGATCGGAGTGACGAACTCGAAAAGCGTCGGCAAGCCCTCTCGAATCGGCGCAATCGCGTTCGAGTGTTCTACTTCCGATCCGAAACCGGCTACCAGCAACGCGTATCCGGGCAGTAGGTGAAATTGATCCGGGACAAACGGCGCCGGCGGCGCGGACAAACTGACGGCAACCATCGCACCCGCATTTCTCGGCAGGGCAGGCACTACCTCGCGGCACAGACGAAGCGCTGCGGGTCCGTCCTCCATCCCCCAGAAGAACAGTCCCAGATGCACTTCCGGCCCGATCTCGCTCAGACGGTACTCGAACTCGGTGACCACTCCGAAGTTTCCGCCGCCGCCGCGCAGTGCCCAGAACAAGTCGCTGTGATCGTTCTCGGAGGCTCGCACGATCGAACCGTCGGCGAGCACCACCTCTGCCGACACCAGATTGTCGATCGCCAGGCCAAGTGTGCGGGTCAACCACCCCATGCCACCACCGAGTGTCAGGCCACCGACGCCGGTATCACTGATCACTCCGCCGGTCACCGCCAACCCGTGTTCCTGCGTCGCCTTGTCGAGGTCGGCGATCGTCGCACCACCACCGACCCTGGCTCGCTTCGCTGACGGGGCGACGCTGACTACGTTGATCGCACTGAGATCGATCATCACTCCGCCTTCACACACCGATGTGCCTCGGTAGGAATGCCCGCCACCTCTGACCGAAACCTCCAACGAATGGGCTCTGGCAAATGCAAGTGCCACAGCCACATCCGACGCCGACCGGCACCTGGCGATCACCGCCGGACGATGATCGATCTGCCCGTTCCAGATCGATCTGGCGTCGTCGTACTCCGGATCTCGGGGGCCGAACACAGCACCTGTGATCGTCGATTTCAGTGGCGCGAACTCGACCGTCGTCATCACGCACCTCCCCCATCGGGCGTCGCGGTGACCAGCAGGTACTCCCACTCCATCGTGAACGGTTCGCTTCCGCTGCCGTACCTTTCCGCCAACTCGAGCAGATCGCGGTCCAGCGCCTGCGTTCGGTCGGGATCGCCGGCGATGTTCCGGTACACCGCGATGGTCGGCCCGTAATTCTCCTTGAAGAAATCACGGAACTCTTCCGGCCCGCTAAATGTGTCCACACGAAGTACGTCTTTCCTCGAGGCCACATCGCCGAGCAGATCACGAACATGGTTCTCATCGCCCCACAAAGGCGCCGGCTGCGAACCAGGAGGCGGCGGCGGTGCGTACGGCTTCATCGTTTTGAACATCTCGCCGATGAATCCCGTCGGAGTCCAACTCAGCACTCCGATCTTTCCGCCGGGTCGGCATACTCGCACAAGTTCGTCCGCGGCGCGCTGATGACGCGGTGCGAACATCACACCGACGCACGAAAGCACCACGTCGAACTCGTTGTCACCGAAAGGAAGAGCCTCGGCATCGGCCTCCTGCCAGTCCAATTCGACTCCGGCGAGGGAAGCGGCCTCCTTACCCGCTACGAACAATTCGGGAGCCAGGTCAGTGGCAATCACCTGCGCACCCAGCGCGGCCGCCGGAATGGCGGCATTGCCGGACCCCGCCGCGACGTCCAGCACGCGGTCACCCTTCTGCACACCGCACTCGCCGACCAGTACCGGCCCGAGTTCCGCAATGACCTGCGTGGCCACCGCCGGATAGTTACCGAGACCCCACATGGCCCGATGCTTGGCCTTCAGCTCACGATCCAGCCCGAGCGTTTCCGTCGATTCACTCATTACCGTTCTCCTTCAATATTTTTGGTACTCGGAGCCCAACAACCTCGGAGCCCGACAACATTCATGCCGTTACTTCGACGCTACGACGACGGTTCACTCCGCTCCAGTACGAAATCTGTACCGGAGCACTCCAGAGGCCTACGATCGAATGATGGGGTCCTCGTACCACCAGTTCTGCCCCGTCGCCAAGGCGATGGAGCTACTCGACGAGCGGTGGACGCTGCTTCTCCTCCGCGAACTGATGATGGGAAGCGACCATTTCAACGATCTCCGACGCGGACTTCCGCGAATGTCACCGACTCTGCTCTCCACGCGGCTGCACCAACTCGCGATCGCAGGCATCGTGGAGCGAGAAGAAACCGACTGCGTCGTCAGTTACCGATTGACCGACGCGGGCCGAGAACTGCGCCCTGTGGTCGAAGCTCTCGGAATCTGGGGTACCAGGTGGATCGGCGAGCTGGGCGATGAAGACCTGGATCCGAAACTGCTGCTGTGGGACATGCATCGACGCGTGGATCACTCCGTGGTTCCCGACGGAAAGACCGTGGTGCACTTCGTTTTCTCCGGAGTGCGTGAACATTCGCGAAACTGGTGGCTCGTCATCAATTCCGGGGAGGTGGACATGTGCGATATCGATCCGGGTTTCGACGTTGCGGTGTCGGTCTCTGCGGGCTTGCGACCGATGACCGAGATCTGGCGCGGTAACCTGACCTGGTCGGACGCCATACGGTCAGGTGACGTCACCATTTCGGGGCCTACGGCGTTGCGTCGTAGCTTGCCTTCGTGGTTCGAACTGTCGACTTTCGCATCGATCCCGCGCCCCGTGTAAAGCGCGCTCACCAGCCCCGTTCCGTCCTGTTACAGAGCTGTTTCAGACCGTGACACCGTCGACGAACGGCGACCACCTGACGGTGACACTGACCGAGCAGTCTCTGTTGTATGCCCAGCCACCGCGGAATAAGCCGCCTCGCCGCACTCGGTGCAGTCGTACTCGGTGCGCTCACGCTCAGCGCATGCTCGTACACAGAAGAAGCAAAGCCCAAGAGTGGTAATTACCTTGCCACTCAGCCTGATTCAGGACCCGCAGGCGGCGAGATCGAGGACGGCATCAGCGTGCAGGATACCCATGTACCTGCACTGGCCCGTCTCGATTCCGCCCTTCTCGCGGCGCTGCAGTCGGCAGCGGCCGACGCACAGGCCTCCGGAGTGAACATGCACGTCACCTCGGGTTGGCGGTCCGCCGCATACCAACAGCGACTGTTCGACGAAGCCGTCGTCAAGTACGGCAGCATGAACGAAGCGTCCAAATGGGTGCACTCCCCGAGTCTGTCGAAGCATGTCAGCGGACAAGCCGTCGACATCGGACCGACCGATGCCGACGACTGGCTCATCCAGCACGGCAATGATTACGGCCTCTGTCAGACCTATGCCAACGAGATGTGGCATTTCGAATTGGCAACCACTCCCGGCGGGGAATGCCCGCCCCAACTGAGCAACCCTTCGGACGAGAGAGCGGAAGGCTGATCATGACTCGAGTCAAACCTGCGAGACTGATTGCCGCACTGGCACTCCTGATCCTCGGAGTCGTCGAATTCGAACTGGCAGTCAACACGACTGGTGGTCAGATCGTCGACCAACAACTCATGGTGGGCGCGGCCACCTCCGAAGGACTCAGTGTGTTCTCCACCGAGTTCATCGGCCTCGTCACTCCGATACTGATAGTGGGAGGAGTGCTCGTGGCACTCATGATCACATTGCGCAACAACCCGATTGCGCTGGCCCTACGCGTCGTCGTCGTGACCCTCGGTCCCATCACGACGGCCTGGGTTCTCAAACAATCGTTGGATCGACCGGACCTGAACGGCCTGGTGATGCACAATTCCTTCCCCAGCGGCACGCTGACGGCCATCGCTGCTCTGGTCTGCGCGATCGTGCTCGTCACACCCTCGAGGTGGCGGGCAGTCGTTGCAGTCAACGGCGCGCTGATCACCATCGGGACCGCGATCTCGGTAGTCGTGTTGCAATGGCACCGGCCGAGTGACGTGATCGGTGCGCTACTGCTCGTCGGCTGCTACACCCTCGCCGTGTCGGCATTTCCGTTGAACACCAGCGTCGCACGGCACGCGGTACTGGCGGACTCAGGCAACGAACGGCTCTCGAAAGTGTGACCCCTGTACCCTTGGCTGACCGAGATTCCTCCGACCGCAGAAGGCCCCTGATCATGGCGAGTCCAAGGTGAGCTCATGGTGAGCATTCTTTTCATAGAAGACGATCCAGCGGTGGCCGAGGCAATCACGTTGGGACTGAACCGACTCGGGCACAACGTCAGCCATCGCCCCGACGGTAACGGCGATTTCGACGACGTCCTCGGCTCCACCGACCTCGTCCTACTCGACCTCGGACTGCCAGGAGCCGACGGTTACGAGATCTGTAGACGCATCCGTACGCGCAGTTCGATCCCGATCATCATCTTGACCGCCAGATCCGACGACATCGACACTGTTGCCGGCCTCGAGGCCGGTGCCGACGACTACGTCGTCAAACCGGCCAGTCCGCGTGTCCTCGATGCTCGGATCAAAGCCGTCGTGCGGCGCTCGGCCCCCGCAACATCGCGTTCAGATGTGGCGCCGGGCGCAGAGAAGTTCGGCGACCTGGAATTGGATCGGTCGTCATTGCAGGTACGCAAGGCCGGGACGCTGCTGACCCTGACTCCGACCGAACTCCGACTGATACTGGCGCTGACCGAAAACCCCGGACAGGTTCTCAGCCGCAGGCAATTGTTGTCCGCAGCCTGGGACCAGGAATACCTGGGCGACTCACGAATCGTCGATGCAGCAGTGCAGCGGCTGCGCGGAAAGATCGAGGACGACCCAGCCACACCGACCGTGATCGAAACGGTGCGCGGGTTCGGGTATCGCTTCAACACCAGCCCGGCCCGATGAGACCGACCTGGCTTCGGGTCGACGGTCTTCGGACCAGGCTCGTGCTCGTGTTCATCGCAATCGTCGTGATCATCGCCGGGGCAACCGCAGGCGTCGTCTCGTTCATGGCGCGGTCGTGGATCTATTCCAACGCTCAGGACGTGGCAACGGCACAATTTCGCGACGAACTGCAGTACAGCAACGGACCGCCGGTAGACGGGTTGACACCTGACACCCTCGACCAGATCTTCCAGTCCGACATGACTCTGATCGTCGACGGCGAAGTCATTCGTCAAGGATCAGTGGATGCGGCAACGATCCCACCCAGCTTCGAAGAGGGTTTGGACAGTCCCAAACTGATCCGCTTCGAGAGACTCGACTCCCAGCGCATCATGTTGGGAATGTCGGTCAATGTCGTGGACATGACTGCAGACGACGGCTACGACAACGAGACACTGGTCAAAGCCGTCACCATCCGGCCGCTGGTAGGGGTGCAGGACAAGTTCGACGACCTGCTTCGAGCAGTCGGTCTCACCCTCGCGGCGGGTGTGCTGGTGAGCGGTCTGCTCGGACTCTGGATCGCGTCGACGCTGGTCCGTCCGCTCAAACGCCTGGACGAGGCCGCCGCCCGCGCCGCCGACGGCGACCTGAGCGTCCGGCTCCCCGAAGACGGAGTAGCCGAACTTGCCCAGGTCACAACAACTTTCAACAACATGGTCGCTCGCAACGAAGCGGTCATCCGAGGTCTGGAAGAATCGGAAGAGCAGTCGAGAAGATTTGTCGCCGACGTCTCCCACGAGCTTCGAACGCCGCTGGCGGCATTGGTTCCGGTCAGCGAAATCCTCCGCGAAGAGATCCCCAATCTTCCGCCGGACGCCGCCGCTGCAGCGCGCATCGTGAGCAGTGAGATCGGCAAGCTCACTCGACTTGTCGAAGATCTGATCGAAATGTCGCGCCACGACTCACAACAGGCGCGTCTCGTCCTCGACGACGTCGACCTCGTCGAATTGACCGAGCGCACACTCGAGAGCCGAGGTTGGACAGAAACCGTCGAACTCCGTGCACCCGAAAACGTCAGCACCAGAGTGGATTCGCGTCGAATCGACATAGTCGTCGCCAACCTCGTCGGCAACGCACTGCGCCACGGAGCGCCTCCGGTTCGCGTCGAGTTGAGCGCAGAACCCGGTTTCTCCGTCATCACCGTCGTCGACCACGGCCCCGGCATCTCACCCGAAGACCGGCAGGCGATTTTTCGGCGGTTCTACAAGGTCGACACCGCGCGCGGACGCAGCGAAGGCAGCGGACTCGGGCTCTCCCTCGCCGTCGAAAACGTGCACTTGCACGGCGGCACCATCGGCGTCGACCAGGTGGACGGGCGCACGATCTTCACGGTTCGCCTGCCCCATCGCTGACCCGCTTCCCGAGCGAACGTACCTTTCGGCGCACCCAAGGCGATCGTCGTACCGTTCGCTCGAAAAGGGGTGGACACTTCGCACCCTGGGCCCCCACGTTTGACCAAATAGTGGGATTCTGGTTTCAACATGTGAAACCACACGAGTAGCGTCGGCATCGTCGAACAGCGTAGAAATCGGAGGGCACCATGACGCAGGCGTCGCGGTTGGAAAAGACGGCCGTCTCCCCGAAGGCGTGGACGATGCTCGGAATCGGCGTCGCAGCCCAGGCCGCAGGCACCGTCTTCGTCAGCACCCCCGCCTTTTTGATCCCCCTGCTGCATTCCGAGCACGGTCTCTCGTTGACGCAAGCCGGAACCCTGGCCGCTGCACCCACTTTCGGCATGGTTCTCACCTTGGTGGCGTGGGGAGCGATGGCCGACAGATTCGGTGAGAAATGGGTCATCTCCATCGGGCTCGCGCTGACGGCGATCGCCGCGCTCGCCGCGACCACCACCGACAACTACGCCCTCCTCGGGATCGCATTTCTACTGGGCGGAATGGCTGCGGCGAGCACCAACGCCGCCAGTGGGCGTGTTGTGGTCGGCTGGTTTCCCAAGGATCGGCGCGGCCTTGCGATGGGCATCAGGCAGATGTCACAGCCACTGGGCGTGACCATTGCGTCGTTGACCATCCCGACTCTCGCCGCGAATGTAGGAATCGGCTCGGCCGTCGGACTGTCGGTGGCGCTCAACGGCGTCCTCGCCCTGATCTGTGCCGTCGCATTGGTCAATCCCCCGCGCCCGGCGGCACGGTCCACAGATATCCCGGTCGAGACGATCAACCCTTATCGCTCGAACTGGTTCCTCTGGCGCATTCACGTCGTCTCGGCACTGCTGGTATTTCCGCAGTTCACCCTCTCGACGTTCGGTCTGGTCTGGCTGATCAGCGAGCAAGGCTGGGATGCGGCGCCCGCTGGACTCCTGATCGGGATCTCCCAGTTCGTGGGTGCGCTCGGCCGCATCGTCGTCGGCATCTGGAGTGATCGTGCCGGAAGCAGAGTAGGCCCGCTGAGGTTGGTTGCCGTCTCCGCGTCCGCGGTCATGTTGGCCATGGCAGCAGCCGGCGCAGCGCCTTGGGGCGTTCCGGCCCTGATCCTGCTGCTGGCAACAACCGTCAGCGTCGCCGACAACGGTTTGGCGTTCACATCCGTCGCCGAAGCTGCCGGGCCGAAATGGCAAGGAAAGGCGTTGGGCGCACAGAACACCGGCCAGTTCATTGCCGCGTCAGCAGTGGGCCCGGTGGTCGGTGCGCTGATCGGCGCGGTCGGCTACCCGCTCGCTTTCGCGATAGTCGCGGCATTTCCAGCCGCGGCAATCCCCTTGGTGCCCAGCCGAGATCGCGACATCAGCGTCTAGTCCCTCATCGGATTCGGTTGCACTGCAGGTCCCGTCAGATCACAATGCGGCTTGCAGGCAACCGAATCCGCTTCCTGAACAGGCTCGACTGCCGGAGTACGAATCAGCGTCGCGGCGATGGCCGCACCGATCAACAGCAGCGCCACACAGATGTACATCGCGTACCGGAAACCGTCGGAGAAACTCGACGGATCGACCAGGCTCTCGGCATCGATACCCACGAGAGCGGGCAAGGCCGCAACCGCAAGAAGCTGGCTCGTGCGAGCAACGGCATTGTTCACACCCGACGCGATTCCGGACTGCTCCACCGGCACCGAGCCGAGCACCGCGGCGGTCAACGGCGCCACCATCACCGCCAGGCCGAGCCCGAAGACCAGAACTCCCGGCAGCACGACGGTCAGGTACGACGCATCCGGGCCGATCCGCGTCATCAACACCAACCCCACCGCGGCCACGGCGGGCCCGACCGTCATCGGCAATCGCGGTCCGTGCGTCTGCGCGTAACTGCCCGCGCGCGAAGACAACAGCAACAATGCCAAGGTGATCGGTACCGTTGCGACGCCGGCAGCCACCGGCGAGTACCCCGCGACCAACTGCAATTGCAGCACGAGCAGGAAGAACACACCGCCAAGCGCCGCATAGACCGCGAGAGTCACCAGATTGGCCGCGACGAACATCCGCGAACGAAACAGGGACGGCGGCACCAACGCACTCGGCGATCGACGTTCCACCACAACGAACAGGCACAGCGCGAGCACCCCGACCAGCCCGACTATCGGGTTGACTTCGATCAGCCCGTACGTCAGCGCCCCGAGACCGACTACTGCGCAGGCAGATCCGACCACGTCCAGGTGCTCGGGCGGATGCGGATCGCGGCTCTCGGGCACGTGGCGCACCGCTGCCCACACCACGACGATCGCCAACGGAATGTTGAGCAGGAACACCGATCGCCATCCCGCCACTTCCACCAGCCAACCACCGAACAGCGGACCGATAGCGCCGGCGACACCACCCAAGCCCGACCACAAGCCGATCGCCGCACCGCGGTCCTCCTCGCGAAGTGACGCGGAAATGATGGCAAGGCTGCCAGGCGTCAAGAGCGCAGCTCCCACTCCCTGCAGGATCCGCGCAATCACCAGAAATGTGATGTCAGGTGCAATTCCGCACAGCAACGACGCGACCGCGAACCAGACCGTCCCCCACACGAATACCCGCCGCCGACCCCAACGATCGCCGAGGGCTCCCCCGAGCAGTATCAGCGACGCCAATGCCAAGGTGTATCCGCTGAGAGTCCACTGCAGCCCGGCGACACCGGAATTCAAGTCCTCGCCGATGTGCGGCAGAGCAATGTTGACGACGGTGCCGTCGAGGAGAGCCATGCTCGAGCCGAGAACGGTGGCGGCGACAACCCAACGCCCACGTCTCGACGCGAGCGCCAGTGGTTCCGTCATCGGTCCATGGTGCGCCTTCACTCGCAATCGCGAAAGGGTGCGCGGAAATTCAGTCGATCTGTCGGCGATGTGCCCAACGTGTCAGCGCATTGCGATTGGACTGCTGAGTCTTTCGCAGAACGTTCGATGCGTGAGTCTCGACCGTCTTCACGGAAATCACCAGGTCCTCGGCAATTTCACGGTAGGTGTACCCACGTGCCAGCAATCTGAGCACTTCGAGTTCTCGCGGAGTGAGCGAGTCGAGTTCCGGATCGAGTTGTGGCTCGGGTGCATTGGAGCGTCCGGTGAAGGAGTCCAACACGAAACCTGCCAGGCGCGGCCCGAACACCGCGTCACCACCGGCAACGCGTCGTACGCCCTCGGCAAGTTCGGATCCCGAGATCGTCTTGGTCACATACCCGCGCGCACCGCCGCGGATCACCGCGATCACGTCTTCGGCGGCATCGGAAACGCTGAGCGCCAGGCACACCGGGCCGGAATCGATTCCGCGCAGAACTGCCACTCCACCACCGTCGGGCATGTGGACATCGAGCAGAACGACATGCGGCTTCGTCGAGTTGATACCGGCGATTGCCTCCGCGACGCCGCCGGCCTCACCGACGACATCCATATCCGTCTCGCGCGAGAGCTCGGCCCTCACCCCGGAGCGGAACACTGCATGATCGTCGACAAGAAATACGCGGTACGGGGGCGGCGCAAGCGAAGTCACTGGGGCTGTTCCTCGGGGTTGTCGACACGGTCAGCAGTCTGGTCCCACTTTAGAGCAGAGTCACCGAGCGGCATGTGCACGCGGATTTCGGTGCCCTTTCCGAGGTCGGATCGAACCACGACGCGGCCACCGCGCCGCTCGATTCGACCACGAATCGACTTGGCCAGCCCCTGGCGATCCTCCGGCACCGCGTCGACGTCGAATCCGACGCCGCGATCACGAACGAACACACTGACCTGATCACCCTCGACCTCGGCGAACAGATTGATTTCCTTCTCCCCCGAGTGCTTTGCCGAGTTCACGAGAGCTTCACGCGTCGCACCGAGGAGCGCGGTGAACGCTTCCTTGGGCAGGCCGTTCTCGACGCCTTCGCCTTCGAGTTGTACGTCGCCGACAGTGACGGGACGGACCGTGACACCGTGCTGGTCTTCCACTTCACCGGCGATGATCTTCAGGCCTTCCGTCAGGCTCGTGTGGTCGATGTCGCCGCCGCTGAACAACCACTTGCGCAGCTCGCGTTCCTGACCGCGGGCCAGGCGCGCCACCTCTTGTGGGTTGTCGGACTGCTTCTGAATCAGAGCCAACGTCTGAAGGACGGAGTCGTGTAGATGCGACGCGATCTCTTCACGTTCGTCGTTGCGAATTCGGGCCGCACGCTCGGCGCCGAGAGCACGCCACATCCGCAGCCACAGCGGCACCGTCAACAAACCGACACCGATCAGCGTCACGACCACAGCCAAGAGAGACGAGCGCAGTGCTTCGAGGTCGACCTGAGCAAGGACGACAACGCCAAGACCCAAGATGATCAAGGTGGCTCCCCCGACCACCCGCGCCCACGTCAGAACGGTAGGCCGCTGCGGCAAGCCGATGACAGTACGGGGACCGTCGGAGTCGAACTCGCGCCACACCAAGGCGGCACCGATCGCGACGACGAAGAACGGCGCGAGCACCGAACCCGCCGTGCCGCTGAACAACCAGGACAACGCGGCTGCGCCGCCCAATCCGAGTGCGATCAAGCCGTACGCCCGCTGCCGCTCGGCCGCGGACGGCTTCTGCGTGTCCGTGCCGGCGGAGGTGAAGATCCACAAGGCGCCGTAAATGACGATGCCGGATCCGGCCATCGCCGCAAGAATCGTGAAGGCGACGCGCACTTTCAGGACGTCGATACCGAGATGATCGGCGATCCCGCCCGCAACTCCGGCGACGATGCGACCGCCGGAGCGCCGCTCCAGCTTTCGCAGTGGCACGGCACCCGGAATGGGCACGCCCTTCTTCATGGGTACGGGATGCACCGGTACCCCGTTGACGGGCGGGCCTCCCGCAAACCCGGGAGCGGGACCGCTCACGAACGGCGGATCTGACAGATATTGCACATAGTCGATACTGGCACGAACCACGCGGACACACATCAGGGTCCAACCCTGAATCAGGCCGCCACCCTCACCCGCGATCACCACAAAGATCAGGGTTGGCCCTGATGCGCGGAGGCTGCCTCGGAAGCCAGGATTGATTCATGAACAATCCGACTTTCCAAGAACAGATCCAGGATCTGTGGCGGACCCGCCCCGTGCGTCTGCCGGCACAAGGTCACGTGGCTGGGGTATGCGCCGGAATCGGATACCGGTACGGCATCGACCCCGTTCTCGTACGCGTGGCGTTTGTCGCGTCCACCATTTTCGGTGGCTCAGGCGTCCTTCTCTACCTCGCCGGCTGGTTGGTACTTGCCCGTGCCGGTGACGGATCGTCCCCCGCGCAGTCGTTGATGGGCCGCGGACACAGTTCCGATTCCAGTACCAAGACCATCGTCTTGCTGGTGGCCCTCGCCATCGCGGCTACGACTGTCGGCCCCGTCGGCGTCGGTCTGGGTGGTTCCGGACTGATCGGGCTGATCCTGATGGTCGGTGGCCTGTGGCTGCTCTACCAACGAGCGCCCATCCCGCCCGCACTGCCGCAGAACACGTCGCCTTATGTCGGCGCAGGTACCGCGTATCCAGGCACCGGATTCACGCCTGGGCCGTTCACCCCCGGATACTTCGCGCCCAATCAGCCTCCCGTGTACACGCCGTACACCAAACTCCCCGACAGCTATGTGCCCGAGGAACGACCGGCCGACCAGCCGCAGCAGTCACCACAATCTCAGGCCGCTCATCCGACGATCAACCTGTCGAAGGACCCGAGCGCTTCGGTCAGCACCAATCCGACCGAGGTGATCGGTGAGGCCGCCATCACGCCGCCGTCCTGGGATCCGCTCGGTGTCGCTCCGTTCGCCTGGGATCTTCCGGATCCGGCAGCCAAGGCCACACCGCTGCTCCCGTTGCCGCCACGTAAGCGTCGCTCGCGTTGGACGCTGACGGTCCTCGGACTCGCAATCATCGTCGCCGCAGTCACCGGGGCAGCGGGCGCCGCAACCGGCAACGAGTGGTTCACTCCCGGCCGAGTCGGTGCTGTCGGACTCGCCGTCATCGCACTCGGCCTGATCCTCGGGGCATTCTTCCGCAAGGGGTACGGCCTGCTGGTCGTCACCGGACCACTCGCGGGTTTCGTGCTTCTCGCCTCGTTGGTCTACCCGATCGAGTTCGACGCCTCGGGTGAGCAAAGATGGACTCCGGCAACAGCTTCCGAGTTGGAGCCGTCGTATTCAGGAGCCTTCGGAAGCTTCACTCTCGACCTCAACGGGGTCAAGTTCACCGAGGACGAGACCATCGACGTCGCGGCGTCGTTCGGCGAGTTCACCGTCATGGTGCCACCAACCGTCAACGTCAAGAACAGCTGCACCGTCGTCATGGGTGACGGATCCGGTTGCCTCGACGGCGGAATACACCCGGGCCGCGATGCGACACCGGATTCGCCCACCCTGACCATCAACGCCAAAGCTACGTTCGGCAGCCTGAAGGTGACGCAATCATGAGCGAGTACGACGAGACGACAGACCAGGACGAGACCCGAGAATCCAAGCGCCCCTCGGCACTTCTGCTGATCGCCGGACTGGCCGCACTACTGGTCAGCGTGTGGGCGTTGGTCGGGCCGTTCTCCCTGGCGCCGGCAGCGAACATTCAATTCCGTTGGCTGTTCGTCGGTGCCGCCGTCGTGGCAGGACTACTGCTGGTGATTCTGCCGAATCGGCGCAACCGCAAGTAAAACTACTGTGCGCCTTTATTAACCGCGGGGGGTTAATAAAGGCGCACAGTTGTTTTTTACTCCCACTCAATAGTTCCCGGCGGCTTGCTCGTCACGTCGAGGACTACGCGGTTCACGTCCGCCACCTCGTTGGTGATTCGAGTCGAGATGCGCTCGAGGGTCTCGTACGGCAGACGCGTCCAGTCCGCGGTCATCGCGTCTTCACTCGAGACCGGACGCAGCACGATCGGATGACCGTACGTCCGGCCGTCACCCTGTACGCCCACGCTGCGGACGTCGGCAAGGAGAACCACCGGGCACTGCCAAATCGTTCCGTCCAAACCTGCAGACGTAAGCTCTTCGCGCGCAATGGAATCTGCCTGACGCAGGATCTCGAGGCGATCACGGGTGACCTCACCGATGATGCGGATACCGAGTCCGGGACCGGGGAACGGCTGGCGACCGACGATCTCTTCCGGCAGGCCGAGTTCGCGGCCCACTGCACGGACCTCGTCCTTGAACAGCAGACGCAGCGGTTCGACCAACTTGAACTGCAGGTCTTCCGGCAGCCCGCCGACATTGTGATGGCTCTTGATGTTTGCAGTTCCCGTGCCGCCGCCGGACTCCACGACATCCGGGTACAGGGTGCCCTGCACGAGGAAGTCGACGGTCGCACCGTGAGATGCGTTCTCGCCCAGAACATCACTGACTGCGCCTTCGAAGCTGCGGATGAACTCGCGGCCGATGATCTTGCGCTTGGTCTCGGGATCGGTGACCCCAGCCAGCTCACCGATGAAGGTGTCCGCAGCATCCACGGTGATCAGACGCGCACCGGTTGCCGCGACGAAGTCCTGCTCGACCTGCGTGCGCTCACCGGCTCGCATCAAACCGTGATCGACGAAGACACACGTCAACCGGTCGCCGATTGCCCGCTGAACCAAAGCCGCAGCGACAGCCGAGTCGACACCACCGGACAGACCGCAGATGGCGTGTCCGTCGCCGACCTGCTCGCGAACCTGCTCGATCAGCGCATCGGCGATGTTGGACGCCGTCCACGCTGCCGGAATACCGGCGATCTCGTGCAGGAAGCGGCTCAGGACCTGCTGACCGTGCGGGGAATGCAGAACCTCGGGGTGGTACTGCACGCCGGCGAGCTTGCGAGCGCGGTCCTCGAACGCTGCGACGGGAGCGCCATCGCTGGTCGCAGTCACCTCGAAGCCGGACGGCGCTTCGGTGACGGCGTCACCGTGGCTCATCCACACCGGCTGCGTCGCGGGAAGTCCGTCGTGCAGCAACCCACCGGATACCGCGATGTCGGTACGGCCGTATTCGCGGGTACCGGTCTCGGCAACGGTGCCGCCGAGGGCGCCTGCCATTGCCTGGAATCCGTAGCAGATTCCGAAAACCGGGATGTCGTGATCAAAAAGTGCGGGATCGAGCTTGGGAGCACCGTCTGCGTAGACACTCGAGGGCCCACCCGAGAGCACAACAGCCAAGGGGTTCTTGGCCACGATCTCCTCGACGGTCGTGGTGTGCGGAATCACCTCCGAGTAGACCTTGGCTTCGCGAACTCGCCGTGCGATCAACTGCGCGTACTGCGCTCCGAAGTCGACGACAAGAACTGGTCTCTGCTGCTCGATATCTGCCACAGGTGCAGTCTAATCGCCGCAGCCAGCGCTTCTGCGCATGCATGGACTCAGCCCGCTCCTCGGCCGAGTGAGCGCGAGGTACGTCACTACAAAGGCCGACCCTCCGGACTGCGCGGCGACCTCGGGTCGAACTAGACCACCGTCCAGGTCAACGATGCCCCAATCACCCGCACCTTAGCTTCGGCAATCAAAACGGCGACATCATCGCAGGCCAGAGCCCGAAATGGACGGAGGGTGAATTTTCTGGACGTTTGACCGATTCGCCTGAACCAAACGTCCAGTAAAGGTAATCTCGCCCGTCAAGTGATCAGGATCACGATCGCAAACGGCCGGCGCCGCCGAACGGCGCTCACCTCGAGGAGGACCTGTGCGTCGATTCATACGACGACTCGCCATACCTGTCGCGGCTGTGACGGCTGCCGCCGGACTTCTAGTCCTCGGCACGCCGGCCACCGCTGACGAAGCCCCGCCGATCACCTTCACCGGCACGACCGACAATCTGATCTTCACGAAGAGTGTCATCGGGAACGCGGCAGTTCACCCAGGCGAGACCGTCACGTACAAGACCGAGATCAAGCACAACGAAAGCGGCATCGAACGGTCGATCGCAAAGATCCGTGACATCCCGCCCGCAGGATTCGTCCTCGTGCCGGGCAGCGCCAAGGCCACCTACCTGGGTGTGACCAACCGGGCGACGATCAGCAACGAATCAGATGGCGGAGTCTCAGCGAAGTGCTCGAGCGGCTGCACCTTCCTCGTCGGTGGATTCGTCGTCAAGAAGAACCAACCCGTCACGCTCGAAGCGACCTACACGGTCCCTGTCGGCACAGCGTTCGGGACGTACGACAGCGGCATGCTCTTCGACGTCAACGCCTTCAGCACGCAGCAGGGCCTCAACCCGATCAACGTCAACGTCCAGGTCGTCGACCCGTCTGTCGCCACCGGTACCACTCTGGTTGCACCGGCAACGGCGAAGGTCGGCACGCCGGTCGACCTGACCGCGACGGTTGCGCCGTCCGACGCGAGCGGCACCGTCCAGTTCAAGGACGGCGGCAACGACATCGGCTCACCCGTCCCGGTCTCGGGCGGTAGCGCCACCCTCTCCCACACCTTCGACAGCGTCGGCGCCCACGACATCACCGCCGCGTACAACGCCGGTCCGGGATTCCACAGTTCGACCTCCGGAGTCCAGACCGTCGACGTCTCCGCGGACACCACCACCACGATCTCGGCTCCGAACGCCGCATTGGTCGGTGACAGCATCACCGTGAGCGCCGTCGTCACTCCGGCCAACGCCGTGGGCACGGTGCAGTTCAAGGACGGCGACACCAACCTCGGCGCACCGGTGGCCGTGGTCGACGGAACGGCTTCCCTGACCCGTAGCTACGACGCCTCCGGCACGCACAGCTTCACCGCAGTGTTCACCGGCGAGGCCGGCTACGGCGATTCAGTGTCCACCGCAACCCAACTCGACGTCAGCGATCCCGACTGGGGAACCACCACCACCGTTGTCGAACCGCTCACAGCAGTCGTCGGTGAACCGACCAACCTCTCGGCCACCGTCTCCCCCATCCCGAGCAGCGGAACCGTGACGTTCAAGGTCGACGGCGCCGAGGTCGGTACCGCACCCGTCGGCACGGGTGACGGCGTCGCGATCCTCCCGCACACCTTCGCATCAGCCGGTGCCGCAGCCGTAGTTGCCGAGTTCTCCGGCGGAACCGGATTCATCGGCTCCACGTCCACATCGTTCACGGTGAACGTGACCGATCCCGAGCCCGCCCGCGCGGACACCACGACAGTTCTGACTGTCAGCGGCTCCGCTCAGGTCGGAAAGGCATTGCAACTCAAGGCCACCGTTGCACCCGGAACAGCAAACGGAATGGTCCAGTTCAAGTCCGGCACGACGCCCATCGGCGCACCCGTTGCCGTCGTCAACGGCGTCGCGACGCTCACGCACACCTTCGACGACGAGGGAACGTTCGGCCTCACTGCCAACTTCGTCGGCGACGCCGGCTGGAAGAACTCCGTCTCCGGCCCGACGGTCGTGCAGGTCGGCACCGCACCGACAGACGGCGGCGGCACCGGAAGCGTGGACACCGGTTCACTCAGTGGCCTCATCCCGCTCTTCGGAAGCTAGTCCCCCACATCAGCTTTGGACACCACTCCCGTACCCAGCTCAGGAGAATCCATGTTCGTGCATTCCAGACGTCGCATCGCGGCGCCGATCGCCGTCACGGCACTCGCCAGTGGCGTCATCCTCGCGGGAATCCCCGCATCAGCGGCCCCGGTGACAACAACTTTCGGAACGAGTTGCCTCGCAACCCCGTCCGCCGTCGCCGGTCCGACCACGCAGTCCCAGTCCGGTTCGGTCATCGTCGACGCACCGGAGAGCGTCGGAGCGGGTGAGACCTTCGAGGTCACCATCCAACCCGGTCCCATCGCCTTCCCCGGATCGGCTTCGGGGGCGACCGTCCAGAACGTCTCCCGCATCAAGGTCGACGTCGACGTTCCCGCGAACGCCACCCTGGTGGAAGCCACCATCGTTCCCGGCACTTCGGCAGGGCTCAGCGGTGTCGCGCCGAACATCCTGCGTGTCAACGAGAACGGCAACGTCGATCCCAACGGAACGATTCTGCGTCTCTCCGGAAACAACCAGGTCATCGGCAACAGCCCCAGCTCGAGCATCAACTCCGAGGGCGGGATAGTCGTCAAGGCGACCGGCAAGAACGTCGACGGCTCCAACAATGCCGACGGCTACACCCAGTTCCAACTCCCCCAGGTCAAGGCAGTTCTCAAGGCCGGCGATTCAGGGGACGTCGCGATGAAGGTACGCACCGGCGGCAGCGCAGGAGCATGGAACAACGATCGCAACTTCCTCACGTTCCTCCCCAAGGCCACCCTGGTCATCACCGCCTGGGCGCCTACTCGGTGCACCCCTCGTGACGCTGAGAACGGTCCTCTCAACAGCGGCGCAGGCCCCCTCGCCACGACACGGATCATCGAGGCGGACAAGGCAACCACCACCACTGTCGTCGGACCGGCCAACGCCAAGAACGGAACTCCTGTCACTCTGTCGGCCAACGTGAGCGGCGGCGCAAACGGTGGAACCGTCCAGTTCTTCGACGGCGACAACCCCCTCGGGGACGCGGTGCCGGTCACCGGAGGGTCGGCAAGCATCTCCCCGACCTTCACCGAGGACGGACCGCACTCCATCACCGCGAGCTACAGCGGTGCACCCGGATTCCTGGCGTCGACATCGGCGTCGGCCAAGATCGTGACCGTCACGACCGATGCACCGCCTGACGCCGTGACCACTACCGCAACGGTTTCTCCGTCTACCGCGAAGGTCGGTCAGGACGTCAACCTCACCGCCAAGGTCGATCCGCAGGGCACCGGCGGCACCGTCGACTTCATCGTCGACGGCACCGAAACGCTGACTGCCACCGTCGGAACAGACGGAGTTGCCATCGCTCCCTACACCTTCACCTCGACAGGAACGCACAAGGTTGTCGCGAAGTTCACGGGTTCACCAGGATTCGCGCCGTCCGCTGCCCCGGCATTCCCGGTCAGTGTCACGACTCCGGCTCCCGCTGACGTCGAGACGTCCGCGGTTCTCGACGCCGTCGGAACTGTTCAGAAGAACACCCCGGTGACACTCAAGGCAACGGTCGATCCGGCCGGTGCCACGGGCAAGGTCCAGTTCAAGGTCGGTGACACCCTCATCGGTGGACCGGTCGACGTGGTCAACGGTGTCGCAACGGTACCGGCCACCTTCTACAACTCCGGGACCTACAGTGTCACCGCCGAATTCGTGGGTGGTTCGGGCTACACGTCCTCGGCCTCCGCGCCGCAGACCCTGACCGTCCCCGGTGATACCGACGGCGGACCCGGTGGCGGAACCGGCAGCCTCGACCTCGGCACCCTCTTCGGGTCGCTGGGCGGCTGACAAGGTGGGCTGACGATCTGAAACTGCAAAAGGGGGCGTGCCGTCGAATCCTCGACGACACGCCCCTTTTCGGTTCGCGGTGAACTATCCGGCAGCAGGCTCCGCCGGAACAGCCGTAGCCGTCTTGCCGCCGGTGATCTTCACGATCGGCAGAACCAGCGCTGCCGGAGCCGACGCCGGCACCACGGGCGACTTGGGTGCAATCGGAGCCAAACGCTCGTAGCCGCTGCCCTGGGCGGGACGCAGGTCCGTCTCCCCCTTGTTCGGCCACAGCGAGGCCGAGCGCTCGGCCTGAGCGGCGATGGTCAGCGACGGATTCACGCCGAGATTGGCCGAGACCGCTGCACCGTCGACGACGCTGAGCGTCGGGTAGCCGTACACGCGGTGGTACGGATCGATGACGCCGTGATCGGAATCCGACGCGATAGCGCAACCACCCAGGAAGTGCGCGGTCAAAGGAACGTTGAAGATCTCGCCCCACGTGCCACCTGCGACGCCGTCGATCTTCGCGGCAACTCGACGCGTCGCCTCGTTGCCCTCGGGAATCCACGTCGGGTTCGGCTGACCGTGGCCCTGCTTGCTGGTGACCTTGCGTCGACCGAAGAGGCCCTTCTTCGTGTACGTGGTGATCGAGTTGTCGAGGTTCTGCATGACCAACGCAATGATCGTGCGCTCGCTCCAGTCCTTGACAGTCAGCATCCGCAGCATCTGGTACGGGTTCTTCGCGACCACACCGAGGAACTTGATCCACCGCGGTGTCGAGCCACCGCCATCCGTCATCAAGGTCTGCAGCAGTCCCATCGCGTTGGAACCCTTGCCGTAGCGGACCGGCTCGATGTGGGTGTCACTACTCGGGTGGAACGACGACGTGATCGCCACTCCGCGGGTCAGGTCGAGTGCAGGATCGACCTTGTACTTGCCTGCGCCGACGATGGATTCGGAGTTCGTTCGAGTCAGCTCGCCGAGCTTGTCGGAGAGCTTGGGCAGAGCGCCGGTGTCCTTCATGTCGAAGAGCAGATGCTGAGTGCCCCACGTTCCGGCCGCGAGAATCACGTTCGCAGCCGTGTAGGTGCGGCGGTTCTTGCGTCCGAATGCACCGGTTCGCTCGGTGAACACGTCCCACGAACCGTCGCGAGCCTCACGAAGTCCGGACACGGTGGTCATCGGAATGATCTCGGCGCCGGCTGTCTCGGCAAGGCCCAGGTAGTTCTTGAGGAGAGTGTTCTTCGCGCCGTGACGGCAGCCCGTCATGCACTCGCCGCACTCGATGCAACCGGTGCGCTCGGGTCCGACGCCGCCGAAGTACGGGTCCTTCGCCTTCTTGCCCGGCTCACCGAAGTAGACGCCGACGGGCGTCTGGATGAACGTGTCGCCGACGCCCATGTCGTCGGCGACCGACTTCATGATCTCGTCAGCGGGCGTCATGTGCGGATTCTGCACGACGCCGAGCATCTTCTGAGCCTGCTCGTAGTACGGGGTGAGCTCACTTCGCCAGTCGGTGATGTGCGCCCACTGCTTGTCCTGGAAGAACGGCTCCGGTGGCTGGTACAGCGTATTGGCGTAGTTCAACGACCCGCCGCCGACGCCTGCGCCCGCGAGGATGAGGCAGTCGCGCAGCAGATGCACGCGCTGAATGCCGAAGCAACCCAGCTTCGGAGCCCAGAGGAACTTCTTGAGATCCCAGCTGGTCTTCGCGAAATCTTCGTCGGCATACCGTCGGCCGGCTTCAATGACGCCGACCTTGTAGCCCTTCTCCACGAGACGAAGCGCGCTCACGCTTCCGCCGAACCCGGATCCGACGATCAGTACGTCGTAGTCCGTTGCCCGTTGCTTGCCCATCAGGACACCTCCACCGTGAACCGTAGTTACCCGCCAGTATGCACCTATCCCTTGTGACTACCACCACAAGGGGCCCCATAAGCGTAACCGCAAGTATCAGGAACGGAAGAAAGTCCTGCACAACGAACTGTGGCCCCGGTTCACGAAGAACCGGGGCCACAGAAAGGTACAAACTACGCGCGGACCGTCAGTCCGACCTTCTGGAACTCCTTGAGGTCGGAGTACCCGGCCTTGGCCATCGACCGACGAAGACCGCCGACGAAGTTCAGAGAACCGTACGGATCATCCGAAGGACCGCTCAGGACCTGATCCAGGCTCGGACGCTCGCCGTAGGAAACCGGAAGAAGCGCTCCACGCGGAACCGAAGGATGAGCCGCAGCGGACGGCCAGTACCAGCCGCCACCCGGCGCCTCGGCGGACACGGCCAGCGGCGTGCCCAGAACGGCAGCGTCGGCACCGCAGGCGATGGCCTTCGCCAGATCACCCGAAGTTGCGATGTCACCGTCGGCGATGACGTGGACGTAGCGTCCACCCGTCTCGTCGAGGTAGTCGCGCCTGGCTGCTGCAGCGTCGGCAATGGCCGTGGCCATCGGAACGCCGATACCCAGGACCTCACCGGTGGTGGTTGCACCCTCGGTGGAGCCGTACCCGACGATGACACCGGCAGCGCCGGTACGCATCAGGTGCAGCGCGGTGCGGTGGTCACTGACCCCACCCGCGACAACCGGAACGTCGAGTTCCGAGATGAACGTCTTGAGGTTGAGCGGTTCCTGCTCGGTGTGCACGACGTGCTCCGCCGAGATGATGGTGCCGTGGACGACCAGCAGGTCGATTCCCGCCTTGATCAACTCGGGCGTCAGTGCGCGCGCATTCTGCGGACTGACCCGAACGGCAGTGGTGACCCCCGAATCACGAACCTGCGCCACCGCAGCAGCCAGAAGACCCGCCTGCAGCGGTGCCGCGTGCAGCTCCTGCAAGTAGCGGATGGCTGCGTCGACGCCACCGTCCTTCTCGGCGATCTCGACGAGACGCCGGAGCTTCTCCTCGACATCGGGGTGACGGCCCCACAGGCCTTCACCGTTGATGACACCGAGGCCGCCGCGCTTACCCAGCTCGATCGCGAAGGTCGGCGAGACCAACGCGTCGGTGGGATGTGCGAGGACTGGGATGTCGAACCTGTAAGCGTCGAGCTGCCAAGCAGTCGACACCTCCTTCGACGAACGGGTTCGCCGGGAGGGAACGATGTTCACATCGTCCAACTCGTAGGTACGTCGGGCCGTTCGACCCATGCCGATCTCAACGAGGTCGCGCACGCGCGCCCCTTTCTCGTGTACTGGTTGCTAACGAGCGGTGTAGTTGGGTGCTTCGACAGTCATCGTGATGTCGTGCGGATGGCTTTCCTTCAAACCGGCCGCCGTGATCTGGACGAACTGAGCGTTCTGCAGGTGCTCGATCGTCGCCGACCCCGTGTAACCCATGGCAGCGCGCAGACCACCGGTGAGCTGGTGCGTCACCTGGGAAAGCGGGCCACGGAACGGAACACGTCCTTCGATGCCTTCCGGAACCAACTTGTCCTCGGAAAGTACGTCGTCCTGGAAGTACCGGTCCTTGGAGTACGACTTGGCCTCGCCACGCGATTGCATCGCGCCGAGCGAACCCATTCCGCGGTAGCTCTTGAACTGCTTGCCGCCGACCAGGATCAGTTCTCCGGGCGATTCAGCGGTACCGGCCAGGAGCGAACCCAGCATGGCCGTCGACGCACCCGCGGCAAGAGCCTTCGCGATGTCACCGGAGAACTGGAGTCCACCGTCAGCGATGACGGGCACACCCAGAGGCTTGCACGCGGCAACCGCTTCCAGGATGGCCGTGACCTGAGGGGCACCGACGCCGGCGATGACGCGGGTGGTGCAGATGGAACCAGGACCGACTCCGACCTTGACGGCATCGACACCGGCTTCGACCAGTGCCAGAGCACCCGCGCGCGTAGCGACGTTGCCACCGATGATCTGAACCCGCTCACCCAGTTCACGCTTGAGCTTGGCGATCATGTCGAGAACGTTGGACGAATGCCCGTGCGCACTGTCGACCACGAGTACGTCCACACCGGCATCGGTGAGGGCCATCGCACGCTGGAAGGCGTCGTCGCCTGCACCGACTGCAGCGCCGACGAGCAGTCGACCGTCACGGTCCTTGGTGGCGTCCGGATGCTGCTCGGTCTTGACGAAGTCCTTGACCGTGATCAGACCGGTGAGCTTGCCGTTGCCGTCGACGATCGGCAGCTTCTCGATCTTGTGCCGACGAAGAAGGCCCAGTGCCACGTCTGCGGTGACGCCTTCCTGAGCGGTGATCAGCGGCATCTTGGTCATGATCTCGACGACCGGACGATTCTGGTCGACCTCGAAACGCATGTCACGGTTCGTGACGATGCCGACCAGCTGTCCGGCGTCGTCGGTGACCGGCAGACCCGAGATGCGGAAGCGAGCGCACTTCGCGTCGACCTCACCCATCGTGTCGGTCGGCTTACACGTGACGGGATCGGTCACCATGCCGGCCTCGGAGCGCTTGACGGTCTCGACCTGTCCTGCCTGAACCTCGACGGACGAGTTGCGGTGCAGAACACCCATGCCGCCGGCGCGTGCCATCGCAATTGCCATGCGCGACTCGGTGACGGTGTCCATCGCAGAACTGACCAACGGAATCCGCAGACGGATGTCGCGGGTCAGTTGACTGGACGTGTCGACCTGGCTCGGGATGACGTCGGACGCAGCAGGCAACAGCAGCACGTCGTCGTAAGTCAGTCCCAGCATCGCGACCTTGTTGGGGTCGTCTCCTCCGGTGTGTACATGTCCTGCAGAACTACTCATGCGGTCAGGACCCTCCATGGACCTAGATTCGCCCAGGGCGACCGCTGTAGCAGCCGCCTCGAAACGGATTACGAAAGCTGGATATCGGATAGAAGGCGCCTGCACGGAAAGAAATTCCTGGCACCTTTTCCCGGCGTTGCACACCATGGTATCGGCTCACTCAAAGGTCCGAACCATCCCACCCACGCTGCGGGTACGCGTAACAAGTGGCGCTGACCCCCCTGACCTGCGTACCGTGGTGCTGTGCGTGATCAACTGCCCCCCGGTCTGCCGCCAGATCCCTTCGCCGGCGACCCAGCTGACCCCTCCGCGGCTCTCGATGCCATCGAGCCGGGTCAACCACTCGACCCCCACGAACGCCAAGCGGTCGAGGAGGATCTCGCTGACCTCGCCGTCTACGAGGCGCTCCTCGCTCACCGCGGCATCCGCGGTCTCGTAGTGTGCTGCGAAGACTGCCAACAAGATCACTACCACGACTGGGACATGCTGCGCGCAAACCTGCTGCAGCTCCTCGTGGACGGAACCGTCCGCCCCCACGAGCCTGCCTACGACCCGATGCCTGAGGCATATGTCACGTGGGACTACTGCCGTGGATACGCCGACGCGTCGATGAACGAGGCGATGCACGGCGACGGTTTCGACAGCTGAGCGAAACCCCACCAGGTTCATACGAAAGTGGCCGACAAGCAATTGCTTGTCGGCCACTTTCGTATGAACTTGAACCGCAACGATGCGATCAGAGCGGGAACCTCAGGGTGGGGGTGAAGAAGAATCACCCGACGGCGACGAGGCCGGGGCCAGTGACGTCGTTGTCGTGGTGGTCGTCGTGGTCGTGGTAGTCGTCGTGGGCGACGATGACGGTGTAGACGACGCCGCGCTTGGACCAGGCGCTTGCATGATTCCAGGGTCGGGCGTTGTCGTTGTGGTCACGCCGCCAGACAACTGAGGGTTGGCCGGATTGACTGAAGTCCCCGGAATCGCCGTGGGAGAGGTGGCAAGCGAGGATTGCTGATCGGACGTCAACGGCGGTACTGCGGGTGACGTGGTCTCCTGGACCTGCGTCATCAACTTGCCCCAACGCTCGACGAGATCCGTCTTGTCCTGCGAGTCCTTGACCGCATCGGCACGGTGAGCTGCGTTGTCCAGCACCATCTTTGCCGCGGGAATGTCCCCGGCGGCCAACAGACGCTCGGCCTTTTCCAGCTCGGATGTCGTGTCGATCTTCGCGACCGTCGAGTTGGCCTCGTCGGCGAAGACGACCTGCTTGACGCCCCAGAGGGCATCGCCGGGCTGGGCGTCGTACGCCATCGCTGTGGCACCACCGAAGACCACTGCTGCAACAGCTGCTGCGGCGGCGATCGGGCGGACCACACGCAATCGGGAACGGGAACGTGAACGCTGACGATCGGAGAAGCCGGACGGCGTCGCTGTGATTGCAGCGATGACATCGTCCAACAACGGACCCTCGGGCATCGGAGTCGCAACGACATCGTCACGCCATTGCGAGAGAATCAACGCAAGTTCGTACTGTTCGGTGCTATCGGTTGCTACCGGCCCGCCACTCGAAATGGACTCGATCAGCGCATCGTCACGCCGAACCGCAGCCAAGTCCACTGGCGTACCGTCGTCGGCGAGATCACCGAGATTCGAAGCGTCACGCCCCTCGTCTCTAGCCAAAGCTCTCACCTGCTTTCGTTACTTCTTTTTTCAGTTTCGCGATCGCCCTGTGCTGAGCGACTCGTACAGCTCCGGCGGTACTACCGACGGCGACGGCCGTTTCCTCGGCCGACATCCCGACCACCAGGCGAAGTATCAAGATTTCTCGATGCTTCTCCGGAAGTGTGCCGAGAAGTTCATGCATCTGTCTGCTGGACTCCGAATCGAGTGCTCGCTGTTCGGGACCATCATCCAGTGCTATTACATCCGGTACTTCGGAAACGGGCTCCGACTTGTTACGGGCGGAACTTCTATGTGCGTCCGCAACCTTGTGCGCGGCAATTCCGTACACAAAGGCCATGAACGGGCGTCCCTGGTCTTGATAACGCGGCAGCGCGGTCATCACGGCCAGACACACTTCCTGCGCGACGTCGTCAGCGGACAGGTGTCCCCGCTCGGCCGCACCCACTCGACCGCGGCAGTAGCGCACCACCATCGGTCGGATGTTCTCCAGAACCAAAGCTAGAGCTGTACGGTCGCCCTGCGCAGCAGCGGCGACCGCGGTGTCCAACTCATCGCTCGTATTTGTCATCGTCAGCGAAAATCCTGGCGTTACAGTGGCACCTCCCGAGCGGGTGTGCTCCCGCTCTCAGCGGAACCCTCTAAGAGTAACCATCCGGACCGGCTGGTCTCCGCATGCCCGCCCAGCAGTCGCGATATCAAAACGGCCCTGTGGGAATCGTTCGCGAGAGACTTCGGGTGGATCGATTACGACAAAGGTAGGAGTGATCCACCGCGCATCGCAATCAGATCGCCGATCTCACGGGCACTCGGCGAGGTCCTCCCGCCGCTCACGCCCTCGATCAGCAGCGACGACGCCCAGGCCAGGGGCAGCAGGCCGTATTGCTGACACCGCGCCAGCACTTCCGCTGCCGACTCCACCGCCGAGCTCGGGTCTGTTCCGGTCAGCGCGGCGCTGCGCAGTAGATCCGACTTCACGCGGTGCCGGACGGACTCCGATTTCCCCGACAATTCGACGGCGCGTTCTGCGTGTCTGCGGGCGCGCGCGAAGTCACCTCCCGCCAGCGCCAGTTCCGCCGAGACCCATTCGATCCGAATTTCCTGCCGCCACAGCCCGCCCTCGCCGCCCAGACGGGTCCGACACTCCCCCAGCAGGCGCCAGCCGAGCGGGAGCCGGCCACAACCGAGGGCGTCCGCGGCCAGACCGGTCAGAGCGTCACAGGCAGCCTCAGGATCGACTGGCAGACCGCCGACGATCGCCAGTGCGCGCCCGTCCCACGTCGACGCGAGTGCATGACGTCCACTCTGGCGAAGTAACGACGCCCTCGTGCTGGCAGAGAGAGAGGCAAGAATTCGATCCGAGTGCGTCGAGGACCCCGTCGTGAGCCGATCGAGGACATCCAATGCTGCCCGTGCCCTGGCGTAGTGCCCCTGACCACCCAGAATTACTGCCGTTGTCCACCAATCCCGGGTTGAGCAAGGCGCCGGAAGACGGTCAAGGTCCGGATCCGCACCGAATGCGGCGGATTCGAGAGTCCCGGGAAGGCCAGGTGACTCAATGAACGAAGGCGATTCAGGGGGCTCAGGTGTCGACACAGGTAGATCATCGCAGCAGCGCCAACAGACAAGCGCCTGACCGATGCCGTTTGCCGCACGGGAAGACGAAAAGGCAAGTTTGTCGGAGTTAATCAGATATTCAACTGAGATTTGCCGAATGTACTCGTAATGATATTTAACGGGCATATATCCGTGACGTTAACTGCGCATTACTTATTGGACAGATGTCCTAGTTGAAACTTGGGCACTAAGTCCCGAAATGGAGTACGACCCTGCCCGCGCAATATCGGACAAATGACGCAAACCGAGCCGGCGGGCTGAGTGTTTTCGCCGGGCGATCAGCAGCAAACATATCCCTGATCTGTGGGTTTCGCATCTCGAGCAGCCAGGCTTGCCTGCCACCACCTCGATCGACCCGATTTCAACATCGGCGTAGCACAACGCATGAGAGACCCGAAATGTAAATATATACTTCGTTAACTCTCGCATTTCGATATATGCCGATCGCCACTGAACGAGCCTATTGACGCGATTTACTCAGCACCCTTACGGTTAGCAAGCGTGAACGATTCAGAAGGCCCGGATAACCTCCGGGCAACTTGGTCCGCTCGTTGATCAACGCGAGCTTGCAGTAAGGAGTCAACATGCCTGCACCGAATCACCTTCCAGGCCCCAACGCAGACATCTGGGACTGGCAGATGCACGGTCTGTGCCGCGGAGTCGACTCCTCCATGTTCTTCCATCCCGATGGCGAACGCGGTAGAGCACGTGCCCAGCGCGAAACCCGCGCAAAAGAGATGTGCCGTCAGTGCCCGGTACTGATGCAGTGCCGCAGCCACGCGCTGACCGTCGCCGAGCCGTACGGCATCTGGGGAGGAATGTCGGAAACCGAACGTGAACTACATGCGCGCCACCGTCGCACCACCCGCATAGCTTCCTGATACACGTAGGTCGAGTGCACAAGGCCCCCGAGAGTTTTCGGGGGCTTTTGCTTGTGTACACCAGCTCCTGAAAAGAATTTCCGACTCCGACCCATCCTGTCGACAACCGACTCCGAATGCCTTCTGACAGTGCACCTCAGCACATCCCTTCAGGAAGGCAGACCCATGAACACCTCTACTCGAGTTCTGGCAGTCACCGCAGCAGCCTCTTTCGCCGTCTTCGGCGTCGTCGGTTGCTCCTCCGACGACAACGATTCGTCGACCGACACGTCCAGCGCCGCCATGACGTCTTCTGCCATGGGATCGAGCATGTCTCCCAGCAGCGCGATGGCGGAGCCTGCTTCTGATCTGGTCGGTGCCGGTTGTGCCGACTATGCAGCCGCAGTGCCGAGCGGCGCCGGATCGGTCAGCGGAATGGCCCAGGATCCGGTTGCCACAGCGGCATCCAACAATCCGTTGCTCACCACCTTGACCGCGGCAGTCTCCGGACAGCTCAACCCGGACGTCAACCTGGTCGACACTCTCAACGGCGGCGAGTTCACCGTCTTCGCGCCGATCGACTCGGCATTCGCCAAGATCGACCCCGCGACGATCGACAGCCTCAAGACGGACAGCGCCACGCTGACCAAGATCCTCACCTACCACGTGGTTCCCGGCCAGATCGCTCCTGACGCGATCGACGGAACGCACCCCACCGCCGAGGGCGGAACGGTCACCGTCACCGGATCCGGTGACAACATCAAGGTCAACGACGCAACTGTCGTCTGCGGTGGAGTCAAGACCGCAAACGCCACCGTCTACCTCATCGATTCGGTGCTGATGCCGCAGTAGTCCCCACCTGCTGTGCGCCTTTATTAACCCCCCGCGGTTAATAAAGGCGCACAGCGGCCAACGGCGGGCCGAGAGAAAAGAACCGGACATGCACGCTACGGTTGTACGCGATGAAGCGAGACAACTCTTCGTGAGCGAGCCAGACCATGCGTCGGATGCGGCCGACGCATGCCCGACGGACAATTCTGCGGCCCGCACCGCGCGAATCGTGGAATCACGCGAGCTGGCAGTGATCCTCGCGAACGTGGCCGGTGGCGACCAGAGCGCCTTTGCCGAGTTCTACGACCGAACCAGCTCTCGTGTCTACGGCATGGTTCTCCGTGTACTCCGCGATCCAGGCTTCTCCGAGGAAGCGGTCCAAGAGGTCTACCTCCAAGCCTGGAAATCAGCCGACAGCTTCGATCCTGCCAAGGGGTCCGCACTCTCCTGGCTTCTGACACTTGCCCACCGCCGCGCGGTGGATCGCGTGCGCTCCGAACAGTCGAGTTCGGATCGACAGGCTCTCTACGACACCACCAATGCCACTCCCGAGTTCGACGTCGTCAGCGACGAAGTGACACGAAGAGACGAGCATCGTGCTGTCACCGACTGTCTCGAAACGCTGACGGACACTCAGCGCCAATCGGTGACTCTCGCCTATTACGGCGGCCGAACGTACCGCGAGGTGGCCGAAGATCTCGGCGTGGCGATTCCCACGATCAAGTCGCGAATTCGCGACGGACTACTGCGCCTACGTGGATGTTTGGGGGTGATGTGAGATGGACGAAGAGCTGATCGACTACGCGTACGCCTACGCGATCGATGCGTTGGACCTCGACGAGCGCCGTGAGGTCGACAGACGACTTGCCGCTTCGGACTCCGCGACCCGCGCCGAATTCGACGCCCAGGTCCGACTCACCTCCGAAACCATGGCCGCGATGACCGTCGTCGACGCCGTCGAGCCCCCGCCGTCACTGCGCAGCAGCGTCCTCGCCTCGATCGCAGAACAGACCGCGGCTCCCAACGCCCCGGTTTCGCTGGCCGAGCGTCGTAACCGTCGACGCCCGTGGACCATGGCACTTGCGGCGGCCGCCGCAGTCGCAATCCTGGTCGGCGGCATCGGAATCGGACGCACGCTGTCCGACAACACGCCGCCGCAGAACCCCGCATCCGAAATCATGGCAGCACCCGACGTTCATGCCACGACGCGTGACATTCCGGGCGGCGGTAGTGCCACGACGCTGTTCTCGCCCTCCGAAGACGCCGCAGTCCTCGTGATGAACGATGTGACTCCCCCGAGTCCGGATACCGTCTACCAGATGTGGCTGGTGCCGGGCGACACCGACGACACCACGATGATCCCGATGGGGACGATGGCTCCGAGCGACGTCAAACCCACTACCCAGGTGGTGCTCGACGGCATCGGCCCGAACACGAAGTTGGCGTTCACGGTCGAACCGCCCGGCGGATCGCAGCAGCCCACCAGCGAGCCGTTCGCAACGATCCCGCTCATCTGATCGCCAGACGAAAGAAGAGATCCCCCACCGGAATCCGGTGGGGGATCTCTTCTTTGTCGAAACTACGAGCAGCGAGCTAGTGGCTGTGACCGTGTCCGGTGTCGGCAACTGCCTCGGTCGGCTTCTCGACGACAGCGCTCTCGGTCGTGAGGATCATGCGCGCGACGGAAGCGGCGTTGACCACTGCCGAGCGAGTGACCTTGACCGGGTCGACGACGCCGTCGGCAAGCAGGTTGCCGTAGGTGAGGGTGGCAGCGTTGAAGCCTTCGCCCTTGGTCATCTCGGCGACCTTGCTGACAACGACGGATCCGTCGATGCCTGCGTTGCTGGAGATCCAGAACAACGGAGCGTTGAGGGCTTCACGGACCACGGCAACGCCGGTGGCCTCGTCACCCGACAGGCCGAGGTTCCCGATCAGAGCCGTACCGGCCTGAACGAGAGCCGATCCGCCACCGGGGACGATGCCCTCGGCAACTGCTGCCTTGGCTGCGTTGACCGCATCCTCGACGCGGAACTTGCGTTCCTTGAGATCGGTTTCGGTGGCTGCGCCGACCTTGATGACGGCCACGCCGCCGGACAGCTTCGCCAGACGCTCTTCGAGCTTCTCGCGGTCCCAATCCGAATCGGTGTTCTCGATCTCGCGACGCAACTGCGCGACGCGGGTCGCGATGTCGTCAGCGGTGCCGGCACCGTCGACGATGACCGTCTCGTCCTTGGTGACGACAACGCGGCGAGCGCTGCCGAGCAGGTCGAGGCCGGCTTCCTTCAGGGAGAGGCCGACGTCGGTGTTGATGACGGTGCCTGCCGTGACGACTGCGAGGTCGTCGAGGAATGCCTTGCGACGATCACCGAAGAACGGCGCCTTGACGGCGACGGCCTTGATGGTCTTGCGGATGGAGTTGACCACCAGGGTGGAGAGAACTTCACCCTCGACGTCCTCGGCGATGATCAAGAGTGGCTTGCCGGATTCGGCAACCTTCTCGAGCAGCGGCAGGAAGTCGGGAAGTGAGCTGATCTTCTCGCGGAAGAGCAGGATCAACGCGTCTTCGTAGACGGCCTTCTGCGCATCGATGTCGGTGACGAAGTAGGGCGAGAGGTAGCCCTTGTCGAACTGAACGCCTTCGGTGACAACGAGTTCGGTTGCAACGGTGGAGGATTCCTCGACCGTCACGACGCCGTCGGTTCCGACACGGGTGAGTGCCTCGCCGACGAGCTTGCCGATCTCTTCGTCACGCGAGGAGACGGTGGCGACCTGGGCGATCGACTTCTCGCCCTCGACCGGGGTGGCCGCGGCGAGCAGTTCCTCGACGACCTTGTCGGCTGCGGCGTTGATGCCGACGCCGAGCGCCATCGGGTTCGCGCCCGCTGCGATGTTCTTGAGTCCGCCGCGGACGATGGCCTGGGCCAGAACGGTCGCGGTCGTGGTGCCGTCGCCGGCAACATCGTTGGTCTTGGTGGCGACGCTCTTGACGAGCTGCGCGCCGAGGTTCTCGAAGGGATCTTCGAGCTCGATCTCACGGGCGATGCTCACACCGTCGTTGGTGACGGTGGGGCCGCCGAATGCCTTGGCGAGCACGACGTGGCGTCCACGCGGGCCCAAGGTCACCTTGACGGCGTCGGCAAGCTTGTCGACTCCGGCTTCGAGAGCGCGGCGTGCGGTCTCGTTGAACGCAATTTGCTTGGACATCTGTTCTGTCAGCTCCTGAATCTTCGGGGCGTGAACGCATTCCGCCCCGGGATCCTGTGTGGACTCCGGGGCGGATCACGTGTGTCTTACTTGGAGACGACAGCCAGCACGTCGCGTGCCGACAGGATCAGGTATTCCTGGCCGGCGTACTTGATCTCGGTTCCGCCGTACTTGGAGTAGATGACCGTGTCACCCTCCTTGACGTCGACCGGGATGCGGTTGCCCTGCTCGTTGACGCGGCCTTCGCCGACTGCAACGACGGTGCCCTCCTGGGGCTTTTCCTTGGCTGTGTCAGGAATGACCAGGCCGGAAGCCGTCGTCGTTTCAGCCTCGTTGGCCTGGACGAGGATCTTGTCCTCGAGCGGCTTGATGTTGACGCTCGCCACGATGAGCCCTCCACTTTGGGGTATGTGCGTCCGAGGCGATCCTCGGACAGCTGTTTGGGTATGCCGTTTACGGCGCGTCACTGCAGTCCCGTCGTCGCGGGTGCCGGAACTCGATCAGCGCCAATTGGCACTCTATACGTGAGAGTGCCAACCCTCAAGGACTGGGCGCATTTTTCTCTTCGTCCAGAGCGAAACAGGACAGCCGTCCACCACGTTCACCTATTGTTCACTTCGTGACGAACATCAATCGCCGTAGTTTTCTGACCTTCGCCGGACTCGGCGCCGTCGGCGCGGTCAGCCTTGGCAAGCCGTGGGGCCTGCAATACGCAGGCGCGTCGACCATTCCGACGTCAGGTCCCGGCACCACTCTCGAGTCCGTGTCCACGCCCGTCAGCAGCAGCGGCTACACCAGGCTCACTGCCGGTCCCGGTTGGGCGAACATCGTGCGCAGCGAGTTGGCCGAGCCGAAGTCAGGACGCGAGGACCGACGCACCGCGCTCGCCTCACTCGTGCAGTTGACCGACGTCCACATCGTCGACGCCCAGTCCCCCATGCGCTTCGAATACGTCCATCAGATCACCGGCTCGGCGTTCCGCCCCCAGGAGACCTTGACGGCGCACGGGTTGATTTCGCTTGTCCGACGCGTCAATTCGATCGGGAGCGGCCCGCACACCTCGCGCCCCTTCGATGCCGTGGTCACCACCGGCGACAACACGGACAACAAGGAATTCGCCGAACTCGACTGGTTCCTCACCTCACTCAACGGCGGAACCGTCGTCGCCAACACCGGCGCCAAGGACCGCTACGAGGGTGTGCAGAACTCGGGTGCCGATCTGTACTGGAACCCTGAATCGCCGATGCTCGACATGTACAAGAAGGCCGGCTTCCCGGAGATTCCGGACTTCTTCGGGGCCGCGTTCACTCCCGTGTCGAGCCCCGGCCTGAACACCCCTTGGTACTGCGTGTTCGGCAACCACGACGATTCGGTGTCCGGCACGGTGCCCAGCGGCATCCCACCGCTCGAAGCGATGTACACGGGATCTCTCAAATTCGAGGTGCCCGGTTCACCGGAGCAGGCCAAGCAGATCGACATCGCCACCAAGTTCGATCCCAGTGCGATTCCCGGAATCCTGTCCGCCTTCACGACGCCGCCGCGCCAGGTCACCCCCGACCCGTCGCGCGCACCGTTCACACCCCGGCAGTTCATCGCCGCACACCTTGATCCCGCGCACACCGGCCCCGGCCCTGTCGGGCACGGTTTCGCCCCCGACGCCGGCGAAACCGGTATCGGCTACTACGCGTTCCAGATCGCACCGGGCGTCGTCGGCATCAGCATGGACTCCACCAACCGCGCAGGCCTTGTCGACGGTTCGCTGGGCGCCGCTCAGTTCCAGTGGATCGAGAACACCCTGCGCGCCGGCAGCAGCACCTACTACGACGCCGCGGGCTCTCGCGTCACCGAGTCGCGCAGTGACACCTATTTCGTGCTGTTCAGTCACCACACGAGCGACACGATGGACAATCTCATTCCCGACCCCGAGAACGTCCTCGAGCCGCGCCTGCGCGGTTCACAGCTTCTGGACTTGCTGCATCGTTTCCCGAACGTACTTGCCTGGGTGAACGGACACACCCACGAGAACAAGATCACCCCGTGGCCCGGCGCGACCCCCGAGCAGGGCTTCTGGGAGATCAACACCGCCTCTCACATCGACTACCCACAGCTCGGGCGCATCATCGAGATCGCGGACAATCACGACGGAACGGTGTCGTTGCTTGCGACGCTCTTCGAAGCGGAAAGTCCCAATTCAGTCGAGTACAGCGACAAGTCGGCAGCCGGGCTCGCCTCGCTGTACCGCGAACTGTCGTTCAACGACATCCACCGCGACCCGAAGTTGACGGGTACCGGCGTCGACCAGAACGTCGAATTGTTGGTCCACACCGGACGATGACTCCGATTGCCGCAGTGTCCTAGGTGATTTCAGGTCCGCTCGAAGGCGAGCGGTGCGCTTTCGCCCACGACACTGCGGCAACCACAAATCGAACGCCGAATCCGATCAACACCAGATTGCAGACGATCTGAAGGCTCACGAGTCCCCTGGCAAGGTCCGTCTGTGCAGCGATGTCGCCGAAGCCGACGGTCGAGAACACCGACAGCGAAAAGTACAGGGCCGCCATACGCGACAGCGGTTCGGTGAAACTGCCGGCACTCGCATGCTCGACCGAAAAATAGGTGATGGACACCAACAGCAAGTAGGTCGGCATCACGACCGCCACTGCTTCGACCGCCTGTAGAGAAGGCACATCGGAACGCAGAATTCGACGCACCTGCCAGGTCGTCACGGCAAGCACCGCTGCCCCTCCACCGATCAAGAGGAAAATCGCACCCACTGTGTGGACATCGATCCACGGCAGGAAGAAGTACGCACATCCGAAGGCGATCATCGTCAGCGTGGGTCGAAGCACCGCACCCCGGATCAGCGCGCGTCGTCGATCCCGGTCGATGTGGGGAGAATCGCCTTTTTTCCGCATGAATCAATGATCGACAATTTCGCAGGTAAAACCACCCTTTCGGTCCGAAAAGGGTGTCATGGAGACAAAAAGCACTGAGCAATCCTCACGAACCTTCTGTAACGTTCATATAACGGCGGTCGATTGAACATTGACCGGTATTGACTGTGAGGAGGTGCGCGATGAGTTGTTCACTGGGAATTTCCACTGGATCTTCCGGTGTCTATTCAGCACTCGTCGACACCGATACCAGCACAAACGCGCCAGGAGCGGTACCTGCCGAGACTCGCTTCGTCTCGGCGGATCAGGCCAATTCAAACGTCGGTGACCTCGTCCGGGCGTCCATCAAGCTGATGACGACGCAGGTAACGGACGGATCTGAAGCGCCGCGCTCGATCGGTGTCAGCTATCGCACGGACGACCAGCTCGCGAGCATCAGGTCATCTCTCTCGCGCTCGCCGAAGCAGGTCCGTGCCATCCCCGAACCTGCCGCAGTACACGCGTATCTCGCCGAGACCGGGAAAACCGAGCGGTACGACACGACAGCTCAGGTGGACGTCGGCGATCAGGGTCTGACGGTGTCCGTCGTCGACCACACCGGTGAGGTTCTGCATTCCGACCGTATCGACGCCCTCGCAGGGGCCGGAATCGACCGGGCATTGGTCGACTTCGTGACGGAGAAGGCGCCAGGGCACCTGCGCCGGTACACCGACGCGGAGCTTCTTGCTGCCCGGTGCCACGTCGCGAAAGAGCAACTGTCCACCGCCGCCAAGGTGACCATCGACCTTCCCGTCGACGCAATGGCGATCACGCGCGACGAGTTCGAAGCCATCATCGCCCCGGATATCGAGCGCGCCGTCACCTTCATCCGTGAAGTCGTGAACGGCTCACCGCGGCCGGTCGGTGCCGTTGTGCTCATCGGCGGTGGCGCACACATTCCGGCCGTGCGGTCCGCCGTCGCCGCTGCCGTCGACCTCCCCTTGGTCGAGATCGTCGAGCCCGAGACTGCGGCAACCAAAGGTGCTGCACTCCTGGCAGATTCGATCACCGCAATTCGTTTCCCCTTGCTGGGCTCCGGAAGTGACCAGCGCTCGGGATCCACCGCCAAGGTCTCGGGAGCTTTGATCGGTGCGCTCGTGGTCGGCGGACTGGTACTCGGCTACGGCGCAAAGGAATTGGTGCCGACCGACGACACCGCGGTCTCTCCTGTCGGAACCGGTTCGACCACGACGACGGTGAGCCCCGAAGCGACGCCGAGCACCGGATCGACGATCATCCCCTCGCATGATCCTCTGCCTTCGGTAGTGGGCAGCACTTTCCCGCAGTACGGCTATCCCACAACGCCGTTCGACTCACAGCCGTTCGACACGCACTCGTACACAACGCATCAGTACACGCTTCCGCCGGCGCCGATACCGGACACGTCGACAACAACTACACCGCCGACGACGACAACGACCACTCCGAACTGGCCGACCATCCCCGGAATCACGCTGCCCGATCCACCGGCGTGGTGGCCGACGCTTCCGGACACCGAGGCGACTCCCCCGGTCGATCCGACCGAGGCAAACCCCGGCGGCGGTCTCGGCCCGGGTGAGAGCGGCGGCGAAAACCCGACGACGCCGGAAAATCCTGGATCCGGTTCCACCGAAACCGAACTCACCACGCCCGGTGGTGATCCGACAACAAAACCCGGCGAACCGAATACCTCGACGCCCGAAACCGGCCCCGCGACCACACCGGATCGGGAACCGGTCCCAGTCGGTTGATTCTCAGTCGGTTGATTCTCAGCGCATCAACTGGCTGACCGAGACCGACAGCCCCGGGTCCGTGGCAACACTCAATTCCGAAGGGCCTGCACCATTTCCGATCAGGTGGGCAGCCAACGAAGCGATCATCACGCCGTTGTCCGTGCACAGTCGAGGTTTCGGAATGCGCAACGTGATGCCGGCTTCGGCGCAGCGCTGCTCGGCGAGTGAACGGATACGTGAATTGGCCGTGGCGCCGCCGCCGAGAACCAACGTGTCGACCCCGACGTCCTTGGCTGCACGCACTGCCTTCATCGTCAGGACGTCGGCAACCGCTTCCTGGAACGAGGCAGCGATGTCCGGGATCGAAAAGGCCTCGCCTGCGCGCTCTTTCGATTCGACATAGCGGGCGACGGACGTCTTGAGTCCCGAGAACGAGAAGTCGTGCCGCGAATCGCGCGGGCCGGTCATCCCGCGAGGGAAGGCGATTGCGTTCCGATCTCCCTCTTGCGCAGCAGCATCGAGTGCCGGTCCGCCCGGAAAGCCGAGCCCGAGCAGTCTGGCCACCTTGTCGAAGGCCTCACCGGCGGCGTCGTCGACAGTCGTGCCCAGTTCGACAATGGGCTTGCCCAGATCTTCGACGTGAAGCAGGTGCGTGTGACCACCGGAGACCAGCAATGCGACGCACGAGGGCAACGGACCGTGCTCGAGAGTGTCAACCGAGACGTGACCACCGAGATGATTGACCGCATAGAACGGGATGTTCCAGGCTGCGGCATAGGCTTTCGCGGCGGCGACACCGACCAGTAGCGCACCGGCCAGGCCGGGTCCGATGGTGACGGCAAGTGCGTCGGGCTTCTCGATACCGGCGGCAGCAAGGGCACGGCGCATCGTCGGCACTATCGCCTCGAGGTGAGCCCGCGAGGCTACTTCGGGAACCACTCCTCCGTACCTGGCGTGCTGATCCACGCTCGATGCCACCTCGTCGGCCAACAGGTCGCAGGTTCCGTCACCGTTCCAGCGAACGATACCGACACCTGTTTCGTCGCAAGAGCTTTCGACACCCATGACGATCATGCTTGCTGCTCCTCAATTTCGCGGACACCGAGCACGGCGGGCCGTCTCATCGTGTACGCATCTGCCCCACTGGGCTGGTAGTACTTCTTTCGTGTTCCGACGATCTCGAATCCTTCGCGCCGGTACAGCGCGATGGCGGGGTCGTTGTCGGTGCGCACTTCCAGGAACACCGGACACTGCCGTGAATCCGCCAGGGTCAGAAGCGCATCGAGCAACGCGCCGCCGATTCCCAGTCGCTGAGCCGAGGGATCGGTACCGATGGTGTGAACCTCGGCCTCCATGTTCGGCGACGCGCCCAACAACGCGACTCCGGCGTAGCCGAGGACGTGACCGTCGGGTTCCCTGGCAACGAAGTAATGATTATGTGCGCCCGCAAGTTCCGAGACGAACGCTTGCGCGCTCCAGGGTCCGTCGCCCGCGAACAACGCGCGCTCCAACTCGCCGCACCGTTCGGCGTCATCGACGTTCATCGGCTCGATGCTGTACTTCATCTGCTCGGTCTCACTTGCCACGTTCTGCGAGGGTCTTCGCGTCGGGGCGTCGGAGGTACAGCGGCTCGAGCGGGGCCGGAACCGATCCGGCCAGAATCTCGCGAGCAGCGACTGTGACCAACCCGGCCGGTGAGGGTGTCTCCGCCGGGTCGACGGGCAGATCGAAGAAGTCCACGTGCGAAGCAGATCCGGCAATCAGCGTCGAAGGCGAAGGATCAACGTCGCCGGCGGAATTCACAGCCGGTCCTTCGACGCGCACTCCGCCGGCATAGCGCGCCCAGTAGATCTCGCGACGCCTCGCGTCAGTCACGACGAGCAGGCTCTGTGTGGTCGGTACCGCAGCCGCGATGGCGTCGAGGCTGCACACGCCGTACACGGGAACACCGAGTGCATCACCGAAGGCAGCGCCTGTCGCCATGCCGACACGCAGTCCGGTGTACGGCCCCGGCCCGACACCCACGACGACGGCGTTCAACTCTGCCGGCGTGAGCCCGGCCTCGGCGAGGCATTCGAGAACGTGAGGGGTCAAGACCTCGGCGTGCGCACGAGGATTGACCGTGACACGCACGGCAAGCGTCCCCACTGTGCCCGGTGACTCGGTGCCCGGTGACTCGGTGTCCGGTGACTCTGCGTCCGGTGACGGAGCAGACAGGGAGACGACTCCGGCAGTGACTGCCGGAGTGGAGGTGTCAATTGCGAGAACAAGCACGATTTCTCAGGGTACCCGCACGTGAAGAACTACTTCCGGCCCGGGAGGGTCACGACGTCCGTAACACCAAACGCCGTTTCACGACGTCTGCAACACGAAACGCCGTTTCACGACGTCTGCGACACCAAACGCCGTTTCACGACGTCCAGGACCAACTCGCAGTCCGCACATCCGATTCAGGTTTCCGATGAAGCTGCACTCGCAAGTGTCGTTCGACGAGCCTTTCCACGACGTCACCACCCCATTCGACCACCACCACAGCATCGGTGAGGTCGGTGTCGAGGTCGAGGGCATCGAGTTCGTCGAGCGCATGCGGTCCGCTGTCTCCCAGCCGGTATGCGTCGACGTGGATCATGCCGACGGGAACTCCGCCGCCGGGGCGGGTGCCCGGACGATGCTCACGAGCGATGACAAACGTCGGGGACGTCACCCGGCCCTGCACTCCGAGCCCGGCGCCGATTCCGCGCGTCAACGCGGTCTTGCCCGCCCCGAGTGGCCCGTCCAGCACCACCAGGTCGCCGGCAACAAGTCCCGCCGCCAACCGTCGGCCGAAAGCCTCGGTATCCTCGGCCGTTTCCAACGTGATCTGTCCGGATTCGGGAAGTCCCGTGGCGTTCTCAGCCGACATCGGACCGCTCTTCTACCTGTGCACGCTGCACCAGCTTGTCGATTGCGTCCGTCACGATCGCCGGGAACTCGAGCTGCACCAGATGGCCGGCCCCGTGAACTCTCACGAGTTCAGACTCGGGGAGATCGGCAGCGAGACGCTTGGAGCTGATGAACGGAATCATCATGTCTTGATCGCCGCAGATCACGACTGCCGGTGTGTGCGCGAGCACCTCGAGGGACGCGGACTCGTCGTGCAGTTCCAACGTCCGCAAGAAATTGACGATGGTCACGACCGAGGTCCGGTCGAGCATGCCGTCCGACAGCTCATGCAGTCGTGGGCTGACATCGGTGCCGTACGACGCTGCACGCAGGATCGGCGTGATCAGTACTCGCGCAGCGCCCCGGGCGTGCTGAACCACTCCTGGCGAGGTGCGCACTGCCAACCGGAACCCGTCGATGATCGGATTCTGCAGATTGCGGGTCAGACCGGTCTCGGCCAGCCCTGCCGCCGTCGTCGCGACCAGCCCGACGCCGATGACTCGGCCCTCGAACCATTCGGGTCGCTGACCGGCGAGCGCGAGCACCGTCATGCCGCCCATCGAGTGGCCGACGAGAACTATCGGTCCCTTGGGCACTTTGGCCTCGACGACAGTCGCGAGGTCGCGGCCCAGCTGCGAGACCGTGCAACTCTTCGAACGCGGCATACCTGAATCTCCGTGTCCGCGCTGGTCGTAGAACACCATGCGAACCTTGTTGCCCCATCGCTCTTCGAGCTGGCGGCGCTGGAAATGCCAGGACAGCGCACTCAGGCAGTACCCGTGCACGAAAACGACTGTCAGCGGAGCGTCATCCGGTCCCACTTCGCGAACTGCCAGCTCGACGCCGTCCTCGGTGCGCACCGTGCTCTTGCGGTCGCGCGTCATGAGGTCGAAGTCCTCGTCCGCGTAGATTTCCCGGCCCGGACGCGTCGCGGTCTTGAATGCATTCACGCCGGCCATCGAGCCGAGCGCCACAGCGCTGAGCAGGCCACCGAGAATGCTCATCTTTCCTGCAGTCTTCATGACGTCTCTCCCCCGATGTACGTACGCACAGTGCGTCCACGTATTCCGGTCACGACCTCGTAGTGAATGGTGTCGAGTACGTCGGCCCAGGCCTGCGCGTTGGGTTCGCCGTGATCGCCGTTGCCGAAGAAGATCGCGGTGTCGCCTTCGCGAACTCCGTCGCCGTCCGGCCCCAGGTCCACCAACACCTGGTCCATGCAGATCCGCCCGACGGCCTGGCGACGCTTGCCGCCCAACTGCACTTCGAACTTGCCGCTCAGTGAACGAGTCAGACCGTCGGCGTAGCCGACGGGAAGCAGCGCAAGAGTGGTGTCGTGCGGTGCGACCCACTGATGCCCGTAGGAGACGCCCTCTCCGGCGGCCACCTTCTTCACCAGAATCACCTTCGCTCGCAGCGTCATCGCCGGTCGTAAACCGAAATCTCCGAGTTCGGGCACCGGAGACAATCCATATATCGCGATTCCGGGTCGAACCATGTCAAATTGCAGGTCAGGACGGGTGACTGTAGCGGCGGAGTTGGAAAGATGAACAACTTCGGGTTCGAATCCGCGAGCGCGGACGTCGGCAACCGCTTCGATCAAACGCTGCTTCTGCATGTCGATGACGTCGTGATGCGGTTCGTCCGAGTGCGCAAGATGGGAAAACACTCCGCGCAGCCTGATCGTGCCCTCGTCCCGGGCAGTAGCGAGGTCGTCGAGCATCTGCGGCCACTCGGTTCTCGAGACGCCGTTGCGATTGAGACCGGTGTCCACCTTGAGCGTCACGGTCGCCTGTTGTCCCAGAACCCGTGCCGCGTCGACGACAGCAGCCAGGTGCCGCGGCGAGGACACGCCGATCTCGACGTCGGATCGGATCGCCGAGGAGAAATCGGCGTCGAGGCCGTGCAGCCAGGCCAGGACGGGAGCGGTGATGCCTGCCTCGCGAAGGACCAGTGCCTCCGCGATGGTGGTGACGCCGAGTTCCCGGGCTCCGGCCGACAGTGCCGTCCGCGCAACCGCAACTGCGCCGTGGTTGTATCCGTCCGCCTTGATGACCGCCATCAACGCTGCATCACCGGCAAATTCACGCAGGACACGCACGTTGTGCGCGATCGCGTCCAGATCGACGACTGCCTCCGTCTGCGGCCCTACTGCGTCGTCGAGTCGGCTCGCCTTCCCCTCCGCAGGCTCCTTCGGTGCTCTTCCCTGGGCAAGCGTCATGGCGACAATCCTGCCACCCGCGCAGAATCGGACACGTGTTCGGGTTTGAACACCCTCAATCAAGGGCAAAAGAGCGAAGCACACGCACCGACTCGCGCAGACCTCCCAGCAGCGGCGAAGCCGAAATCGGTGCTCCGGCGACATCGCTCTGACCGCCGGCAGCGGCGATGTTCGCAGCCAACGCGTGAGCCCGCGCCCCGACGGCCCCGGCTTCGAGAGGGCTCAGACCCGCCGCCAGCAACGCGCCGATCACACCGGAGAGGATGTCACCCGAGCCTGCGGTCGACGCCCAGGAGCCGCCGGCGTCGTTGACCAGGACCTCACCGCCGGGATCCGAGATCACCGTCGTATGGCCTTTCAGCAGAATCGTGACTCCGAGGCGTTCGGCGAGAGCACGCGTGGCCGCGATTCTGTCGTCGCCGAGTGGTGTGAATCGTGCGAACTCGCCGGCGTGGGGCGTCAGAAGAGTCGGCGCGGTCCGGGCTGCGACAAGTTCGGGACGTTGAGCGAGGAGGGTAAGTCCGTCCGCATCGACGACAACGGGTACATCGGTAGCCAGTACCGACGCCAGAAGTCGCGCGGCGTCGTCGTCGGTACCCATACCGGGTCCGACCACCCAGGCCTGAACCCGCCCGGCGGCTTGGAACGTCTCACTCGCAATCACCTCCGGGAACCGGGCGAGCACCTCGGCGGCGCCGTGCCCGGCGTAGCGGACCAGGCCGGAGGTCGCGGTCACCGCGGCGCCGGTGCAGAGCACGCCCGCGCCGGGATACTGCTCACTTCCCGCAACGATGCCCACCACACCCTGCGAGTACTTGTCGTCCTCCGCGCCTGGTACCGGCCACAGCGCACCGACCTCGGCCGGATCGAGCGAACCGAACGCCGGTTCGCCGACGCTCAATCCGATATCCACGAGTTCGACACGACCACACAGCGGAGCCGCGAGTACGTGCACCTGCTTGAGCGCACCGAATGTGACCGTCACATCAGCGGTCACCGACGGGCCGTCCACTGCGCCGGTGTTCGCGTCGACGCCGCTCGGAAGATCGACCGCCACGATCGGTGCCTCCACCTGGCCGACGAGCTCGGCTGCGTCAGGTCTCAGACCGCCGTGCCCGGAAATCCCGACGATGCCGTCGATCACCAGATCCGGCGACCCGACTTCGGCAGCGACTCGGCCACCGGCCTTCAGGAGAGCGTCGAGGCCCGACCGATGAGCGCGCGCCGGATCGAGCAACACGGCCCGAACACTCACACCTCGTTTGCGGAGCAACGCACCCGCCCACAGGGCATCACCGCCGTTGTCGCCGGTACCGACCAGAAGCGTCACCGACCGATGCGCGACCGATCCTGTACGGGAACGTAATTCGTCCGCGACGACTCGCGCGAGACCGTACGCCGCTCGACGCATCAGCACTCCGTCGGGCAGCTTGTCGAGCAGCGGCGCCTCCGCTGCTCGCACCTGATCGGCTGTGTAGTACCCACGCATGTCGGAACCCTTCAGTTGCCGTCGCTACCCTCGAAACCATGAAATCACGTCTTCGCCCGGCAATCGCGGGACTCGTCCTCGCTCTCGGCCTGGTCGGGTGCAGTTCCGGCACCGACTCCACACCATCTGCGGCCGAAACGACGGCGAGCGGACCTGTGGTGACCATCTCCGGGATGGCGTACTCCCCCGCTTCCATCACCGTGAACGTCGGCGACACCGTCACGTGGGTATTCGACGACAACGGAATGGCCCACGACGTCAACGGCCTCGGAGACGCCAAGGGCAAACTCCGCAGCCCACTCAAGAAATCGGGAACTTACACCTACACGTTCACCGAACCCGGAACCTACGACTACACCTGTACACCGCATCCCGAGATGCGCGGAACCGTCGTCGTCGAGACGCCGTAACGCACTCGGGCCCCACAGTCTTTCGACTGCGGGGCCCGAAATTCCCTACGAAAACTATTCGACCGTAACCGATTTCGCCAGGTTACGCGGCTTGTCGACGTCGTATCCGCGCGCCGCGGCAACCTCGGCCGCAAAAATCTGCAACGGAACCGTGGACAGCAACGGCTGCAGCAGAGTCGGTGACGCGGGAATCTCGATCAGGTGATCCGCGTGCGCCGCGGCGACGGTATCGCCTTCCTCCGCGATGACGATAGTCGTTGCCCCGCGCGCCTTGATCTCCTGAATGTTGGACACCAACTTCGAGTGCAGGACAGCGCGACCCTGCGGCGACGGCATGACGATGATGACCGGAAGGTCCTCCTCGATCAGCGCGATCGGGCCGTGCTTGAGCTCACCGGCGGCAAAGCCCTCGGCGTGCATGTACGCAAGCTCCTTGAGCTTGAGCGCACCCTCGAGCGCCACCGGGTAGCCGACGTGGCGCCCCAGGAACAGCACGGTCGACGCGTGCGCGAACTGGCGTGCCAACGCGCGCACCGGTTCTGCCGTCTCGAGCACCTTGCTGACCAATGCGGGCATAGCTTCGAGGTCGGCGTACTCGCGCGCAACCTCGTCCGGATACTTGGTGCCGCGAGCCTGCGCCAAAGCCAAACCGACGAGGTAGTTCGCGGTCACCTGCGCCAGGAAGGCCTTGGTCGACGCAACCGCGATTTCCGGTCCTGCCCGCGTGTAGAGAACGGCGTCGGCTTCGCGCGGGATCTGTGCACCGTTGGTGTTGCAGATCGCCAGGACGCGTGCCTTCTGATCCTTGGCGTGCTTGACAGCTTCGAGTGTGTCCGCCGTCTCCCCCGACTGCGAGATCGCGACAACAAGCGTCGAGCGATCCAGAACCGGGTCGCGGTAACGGAATTCGCTGGCGAGTTCGACCTCGACAGGTAGACGCGTCCAATGCTCGATCGCGTACTTCGCCAACAGTCCGGAGTGGTAGGCACTACCGCAGGCGACGACAAACACCTTGTCGACGTCGCGCAGTTCCTGATCGGACAACCGCTGCTCGTCGAGGACGATCTTCCCGTTCTCGAAGTGGCCGAGGAGCGTGTCGGCGACAGCGGTCGGCTGCTCTTCGATCTCCTTGAGCATGAAGTAGTCGTGACCACCCTTTTCGGCGGCCGCGAGATCCCAGTCGATGCGGAACGGGCGCCCCTCTGCCTCGTTGCCCGCGAAGTCGGAGATCCGATAGCTGTCGGCAGTGATCACCACTGCCTGATCCTGTCCGAGTTCAACCGCATCGCGTGTGTGCTCGATGAACGCAGCGACGTCGGAGCCGAGGAACATCTCGCCCTCACCGACACCGACGACGAGCGGCGTCGAGCGGCGGGCGGCGACAATCGTGTCCGCGTGGTCGGCGTGCGTGAAGACGAGCGTGAACGCACCTTCCAACCGACGAACCACCGACAGCGCACTCTCGATGAAATCACCTGCCGTCGGCCCGTCGGAGTACGCCCGGGCTACCAGGTGAACTGCCACCTCGGAATCCGTGTCGCTCTGAAGCTCGACGCCTGCAGCCTCGAGCTCCGCACGCAGCGGGGCGAAATTCTCGATGATTCCGTTGTGAACGACAGCCAGCTTGCCCGACGCATCACGATGCGGATGCGCATTACGGTCGGTCGGTCGCCCATGCGTCGCCCACCGGGTATGACCCATACCCGACGTACCGACAAAGTGATCCGCGCCGTACTCGCCGAGCTCCGCCTCGAGGTTGGCCAACTTACCGGCCTTACGCTCGATCTCGACCCCACCGGTTCCGTCGAGAATCGCGATTCCCGACGAGTCGTACCCGCGATACTCCATTCGCCGTAAAGCCTCCACCACAACGCCCAGAGCTGGGCGGTGGCCGACGTATCCCACGATTCCGCACATGGTGACTCAGGGTACTTGGACATCGGCGGTGGGCGCATTTTGCGGTTCCACAGACATCCCCCAGCCGGTTGCAGCGTCGGCTCCGCATACACGAGGCGCTCATCGGATAACGTCTTCAACCGTGGCACCGAAACTGAAGACACTGACCCGTGAGCTGTCCAAGCGCGGCCCGCACCGAGTTCTCCGCGGCAACCTCGCCCTGGCCGGACAGCCGGGTGTCGTGTACACGCCGGAAACCGGTTTCAATCTCCCCGCCGTTGCCTTCGCGCACGGGTGGATGGTCGGGTCCCACAAGTACGAGCAGACACTCCAGCACCTCGCTTCCTGGGGAATTGTCGCAGCGGCGCCCGACAGCGAACGCGGTCCGGTCCCGTCCCATCTCGGCTTGGCTGCAGATCTTCGAGCGACGCTCGACATCTGCGTCGGCGTACGACTCGGCCCTGGCCAGATCAGCGTCCACCCCGATCGAGTCGCCTTTGCCGGTCACGGCATGGGCGCGGGCGCGGCGGTACTGGCCGCAGCGCAGCGCGGGGATGTCGGTGCGGTAGCCGCGCTGTTCCCGGCCCCGACAGCACCCAAGGCGGAGAACTACGCGTCGAAGATCACAGCGCCCGGATTGATCCTTGCCGGCCAAGACGACGTCGATTCCTTGACCAGCAATGCGCGCCCGCTGAGCGTGGAGTGGGGCGGCCCCGTCGTCGCACGCACCGTGAACGACGGCCAAGACGCCGGACTGATCGAAGGCCGCCGACTCCTCGGAGCCCTGGGCCTCGGTGGATCCGAGCGCAAGACACAGTCCGCCACACGGTGCCTGCTCACGGGCTTCCTGTTGTTCCATCTGACCGGCGACAAGAAGTACCAGGACTTTGCTGATCCTGATGTCGAGATTCCACACACGGCGCCGTTGCTCCCGGTTGAACCTCACTCCGACGCGCGGGCCAGCCAGCTGTTGCGTAAGTAGGAGTCCGTGCCCGCCCCCGACTCCGGCGGCGAGCACGGCTTCGTCGGCGTCGTCGTCGGCTCTGACGCGGATCGCAGATACGGGCCGGATCTGACCGACCCTTCCGTGTCGTTATCGGCAGACGTCGTTTCGGACGGCGGCTCCTGGCGCGATTCCTCGCTCGCCACTGCCGCTCTGCGCTCACGGAAGTCCTCGAGCGCTCTGCGCTCACGGAAGTCCTCGAGTTGAGAATCGAGAGTTCGACGGATCTCTTCGAAGGGCGCGTGAACGGACTTCACAGCGGACCAGCTCCGGCCAGCTCAGCGCCCGTCTCTCCGTCGGGGCCGGCGATCGACTCGTCCGGGACTGTGACAGGCGGCTCCGGGTCCGGCGCGGGCGAGACTTCGGCGGTGGTTTCAACCGGTATCTCGGGCTGGGGATTATCGGGCTGGGGAATTTCGGGTTGGGGAATTTCGGGTTGAAGTGTCGCGGGCTGGGACGCTTCTTGCGGGTATGTCTCCTGCATGACCGCCTCCTGACCGGCATCAAAAACTATTCTCGGCCAACCGTTTTCGTCCAACTCCACGGTGACAGACACAGAGTTCCCGTCAGCACCGGCGACATCGAGACTCACCCCACGACCGTCGGGCGCAATCGAGAAGCCCCACGTGTTGCCGCCGATCGAGAAAGAGATCGGCGCAGCCGCGGCAGCGGATTCGATTGTCTCGGCGACTGGCAAGGTCGACGGGAAGGCGTCTGTCACCCATTGAGTCGCGGCATCAAAAGCATCGCCTACCGCGCTCGCACACTGCGCGCACGCCCTGTCGAATTCGTCGCGGGCATCCAGATACGCCGACCGAAAAACAGTGTCCAACCATGGCGCCGCGCCACGACCGCTGGAAGCGACGTGAGCCAGCTGATCGATCTCCCCCGCACCCAGACCGCCGATGGTCGCCCGGTCGAGGCTGGCCACCTTGAAAGCTTTGTCTGCCAAAGCCGTTCGAACAGTCCGCGCAAGTTCGTCGGCTAGCGTGATCAACAGTGGCGCCGAATCCGCATCGGACCGAGCTTCGCGCCGCGCGGCGAAGACCTGATCGACGACCGCATCCACGCCGGAAACATTCCACACTGCGGGAAGATTCTCGGCCAGGACCGTCAGCATCGCGATCTCCGCGACCGAACCGTCCACCGCCGCAGCCATGTCCGACATGTCTCGCGTCAGTGCCGCGATATCGATGCCCGCCTCTGCGCGATATGCATCCTCATAGGAGGTAAGCATCCGTTCTTCGAAACCCAACCGAGTGGCCAGGTCGTGAAATCGGCCGAAGAACTGCAGTCCGCTAGCGCCCGCTTCCAGAATTTCGTCGGGATGAGCATGTGAATCACGCAGTGCAAGAATATCTTCGAAAGAACACGGGCCGTTCGGTACTGCCTGGGCTGTAAGGCTGTTCGGTATCACGAGGCCGACCCGCCGGAGTCCCGCACCCGCCGCGCACCCTCGCGATCCGCCTCAGTGATTGCCTCAGCCGAAGAGGAAAGCCGGCGCGCCAACGTATCGAGAAGATCCGCACGGCCAGTCAAGCGAGAATTCAGGACCGCCAATGCCGACGCCAACGCGGCTCCGTGCTCGGCGTAGTCACGGCCCGAAGCGGCACCGCCCCATCGCAAACGCTTGATCGGCTCGGCAGAATCGCGCAGACCCTGGGCCACCGACACCGCATGACGTGCCAATTCATCTGTTCCAGCGCGGTCGACATCCACGAGCGCCCCCAAGTTTCAACGGAACCACTCGCACGTCGAGCGGCCTTTGACTCCTTGGACGCAGCGGGGCGCAATTGCGTTCCCTCTAAACGCGAACGCGTAATGAGGGGGCTACACCGAACCGACGATCTCGGCCAACTCGTCAGCCAGCTTCTGCGCGAGCGGAAGTTCAGTGGCCTCGACCATGACGCGGACCAGTTGCTCTGTCCCGGACGGGCGCAGGAGCACTCGACCACCGTCACCGAGAACGCGCTCGGCGTCCGCGACTGCTGCAAGTACCGACGGCGACGCTGCGACTGCCGCCTTGTCCCCGACCTTCACGTTGATCAGCACTTGCGGGAGGGTGGTCATCGTTGCAGCCAGTACGGATGCCGACTTACGCGTACGAGCCATGCGTCCGAGCAGCCTGAGACCGGTGAGAATTCCGTCGCCCGTGGTGCCGAATGCCGGCAACACAACATGGCCTGACTGCTCGCCACCGAGGCTGTACCCGCCCGCGCGCAATTCCTCCAAGACGTAGCGGTCGCCTACCGCAGCAGTCACGATGTTGATGCCTGCCTCGCGCATCGCGATGTGCAAACCGAGATTGCTCATGACAGTCGCGACGAGAGTGTTCTCGACCAACTCCCCGGCCTCGTTCATCGCGATCGCCAGAACAGCCATGATCGCGTCACCGTCGACCACCGCGCCGGTCTCGTCGACGGCCAAGCAGCGGTCGGCGTCGCCGTCGTGCGCGAGGCCTAGATCCGCCCCGTGATCGACTACGGCTTTCTGAAGATTCTCCAGGTGCGTCGATCCGCAGCCGTCGTTGATGTTGAGGCCGTCGGGATCTGCGCTGATCGCGATGACGCGAGCGCCCGCTGCTGCGTAGGCAACCGGTGCGAGCGCGGAAGCAGCGCCGTTGGCGCAGTCGACGACAACGGTAAGTCCAGCGAGTGGCTCGCTCGCCGCGCTCGCCAGATGCGCAAGGTACAGCTGAGCGGCGTCGTCGACCGCACGGACTCGGCCGATGCCGGCACCTGTCGGAAGGACCGGCGGCGCAGTGCCGTCGAGTGCAGCCTCGATCGCCACCTCGACAGCGTCATCCAACTTGTGCCCACCGGCCGCGAAAATCTTGATTCCGTTGTCCGGCATGGGATTATGCGATGCAGAAATCATGACACCGAGACTGGCGTCGAGCTTTGCCGTCAAGTATGCAACTGCCGGAGTCGGAAGGATACCCACGTCGAGCACGTCGACGCCTGCGGAACTCAACCCGGCCGTCACCGCGGCTTGAAGCATCTCACCGCTGGCGCGAGGATCGCGGCCGATCACGGCGGTCGGACGGGCATCCGAAGTGCCGGCTGTCAGTACGCTCGCCGCGGCAGCCGCCAATCTCAATGCAAGATCTGCAGTCAGATCCGAATTGGCAAGTCCACGAACACCGTCAGTACCGAACAACCGACCCATAGAACGACTCCTGAATCCTGTGAACCTCGAGAATGAAACTCGAGAATGGAATTTCTCCGAGAAACACAAGAGCGAGCGTCCGGTAACGATGGACGCCCGCTCTTGTGGTGAACAGGTGCCGAAGCAGACCCGTCGGGTCAACCTCGGCAAAGCATCAGCGCTTGGAGTACTGCGATGCCTTACGGGCCTTCTTCAGGCCGTACTTCTTACGCTCGACCGCGCGGGCGTCACGCGTCAGGAAGCCTGCACGCTTGAGGGCCGGACGATCATCAGGGGTTACCTCGATGAGTGCGCGCGCGATAGCCAGACGCAGTGCGCCTGCCTGACCGGACGGGCCGCCACCGTGCAGCAGTGCAATGATGTCGAAAGACTCGGGACGCTCGACGAGCACCAGCGGAGCCTTGATCAGCTGCTGGTGAACCTTGTTGGGGAAGTAATCCTCCAACGTACGGCCGTTGAGCTTGAACTGACCGGTACCGGGAGTCATCCGGACGCGAACGACAGCCTCCTTGCGGCGACCGACGGTCTGGACCGGGCGATCGAGGACGATCGGTGCGAGCGTAGCTGCAGCAACCTCTTCGACGACCTCGACTGCGTCAGCGGCGACAAGCTCTTCCACTGCTTCGATGTTCTCTTCGGACACGTTCTGCTCTTCCGGCGATGTCACTGTGCGACCTGCTTGATCTCGAACGGCACCGGCTGCTGCGCGGTGTGGGGGTGATTCGGGCCCGCGTAGACCTTGAGCTTGCTGCTCATTGCGCGGCCGAGCTTCGTCTTGGGGAGCATGCCGACAATGGCCTTCTCGACGAGACGATCGGGAGTCCTGTCGAGGACCTCACCGACAGTGCGGGACTTCAGGCCACCCGGGAATCCGGAGTGGTGGTAAACGTTCTTGCCCTGCAGCTTGTTGCCGCTGATGGCAACCTTCTCAGCGTTGATGATGACAACGAAGTCACCACCGTCGATGTGCGGCGCGTAGGTGGGCTTGTGCTTGCCACGCAGCAAGTTCGCTGCCTGAACGGCAAGACGGCCGAGCACCACGTCAGTGGCGTCGATGACGTGCCACGAGTGGGTCACATCTCCGGCCTTCGGGGTGTACGTAGACACAGATCTTCCTCGTCTTAATTCATTCCACTGCTGACCATGTGCGTATCGCGTAAACGATCCTCGGCGGCCAGTTGAGACCCGAGAACCGCCGGTCTCCACGCATTTCTGCCGGAGCCCTACGGCACGCCACCGATAGACGATACCGGTCTACCCGCTGCCAGGTCAAAGCGCAGCCATCTCCGCCGACAATGCCCTCGTCCGGAACCAGCAGGTAAGCGATCGACATGCGACTGCCCCGGCAACCTGACGGTACCGGGGCAGTCGGGGTGTCGTCACGACATGAATGTTGTCAGCGACCGAACCCGTTTGCCGCGATCCGGTCAGCTTCCTGCATCTTCTCCGAGCCGCTCGCCGTCGCTCCGGCGATCTGCGCGAGAACCATGTTCAGTTCTTCGGACGCCTGGGCCCAGCGGCGCTGTGCGTCGTTCCAGGCTTCGGAACCTGCCCCTTCCCAGCCTGCTTGCAGCTTGTCTACGACAACCTTGATGTCGCCCTGCTTGTCGTTGATCGCTTTGGCCTGCTGTTTCATCTGATCGGACAGCATTGCGAGGCCGCCGAAGTCGTACTTGATCCTGTCGGACATAACTGCTCCCGGTTCGGTGTGACTGGAGAGAACTTTGTGAGAACTACTGGCTGAGGACTGCTTGATCGAACGGCGAAGAACTGACGGTCAGGACATGTTCACCGTCGCGCCGCGAAGCGAGCTGACGTTGTCGTCTTCGGTCGAGTCGAAGGTTCCCGCAGCCTGTTTGATCTGCTCGCAGATGTCGGTCAGAGCAGTGTCCAACTTCAGGGCCGCGCTGTTGTATCGCTCCATGATTCCTGCGTATTCGACCTGCGCCGCACCGTTCCACGAATTGTGCGAAGCGTCGGCCTCCGACCGAACAGCGTTGACCAGTCCCCTGATGTCACCGAGATGTCCGTCGATGGTCCCCGCCGAATCGATCAATTCAGCGGTAGTTGCGGTAAAGCCCATGTCGTCCCCCTGGATTCGGTGAGTACCGTTCGGTATCGGCGACCACCCACGACGGCTTGTCCGTCGGATGTGCACCGGGGTCGAGCGGAACTCCCTGATGTGCGCTACACATACTTTGACGCGACCTCCGTGCCAACGGTTCCGGCCCGATCGAAGAATGTTTTCAGAACCGACCGATCCGGTCAGGGCGTGAATTCGAGTGAGTGCCACATCCGCAGGCAGTCCGCTTCGAGACTGTCCCACTCACCGACCAGATACTGGCAGCCGATACTCACTTGCCGACCGTTGTCGACGTACACGTGCCAACGCACCTCGGAGAAATCGTCCGGAAACTCGACGTACACCACTGCCTGTTTTCCTGCGGCATCGTCGATCACAGAAAACTCTCCGAACCGCAATGGGTCCTCGAACGCCGAAAACTGCTGACGCAAAGCGGCTTCGACGGAATCGAATCCAGCACCTTCCGCAAGACGTTTCTCGATGACCACGATCTTGCGATCAGCGCCGGAACTGGGTATCAAATCGGTGCGCCCGCTCGAGGTCCCTCGTGACAGAAGCTTCCAATCGGAAGGCAGCTCTGCTGCAACGCTCCCCACCTCCACACGCGTGAGTTCCGGCGTGACACCGGACTCGATCGACGGAATCGAAGTCTTCGGCGCAGGCTTTTCCTGCTCTTTCGACGCCTCCACGATCTCGACTTTGTCTTCCGCCGCAGCTGCGACCGAGTCCGCCAACCGAGAATCGCCTCGATCGCGAGTCGACACCACGACCGTTGCCGCGACCGCAGCGACGACGGCGAGCACCGCAAGCGCCGCCGCGAACCATCGACGGCCTCCGTGCCACCCGCCGACTCGACGGGGCGAGGAGGCAGTCGAGTCCACGGAAGGAATCGACATCGCGCCATCCGGATCGCCTACCCACCCGGCGCCAAAAGCTGAATTGTCGACGATTCGACCGGAACTGTCCCGCGCAGTTGTCTGGCGAACGAGCGTCCGAGGATCCACCAGAGACGACGCCACCCGACTCTCGTCCAGAATTCGAATGCTCGCATGGCCGTGGGCATTCGTCGACCCACGTTCGAGCGAAGCCGCAACGGCATGGGAGCGCGGCCCGACCAACACCACAGCGTCCCGAACCGACAAGTCCCCGATTCCGGAAAACAACCCCGCAACGTCTGCGATCGCCGAGCTTTGTGCCCCGTCGATTCGGAGTTCACCGTCGACCTCAACGACAACAGAAGCGACCACCATTCCGCCACGCAGTTCGAGGACGACGCACCGTGATCGCCAGGCTGTACGAGCCGACCTCGCCGCCGCGACCGACGTCGTAACGAGGACGACGTCGTGCGCCACTCGCCGTGCGGCATCGAGCAATCGCCGCCTGCGTGGGGCACCCCAGTCCGAGGGATGACTGAGATAGAGGATGTCTGCATCGACGATTCCGCACCCGTCCATCGCACTGGAGATCAGCCTGGCCAGCTCCAGGACGGTGGGGACAATCCGACCATCTACGTCGACATAATCGTCGTCGACGTAATCGATCGCATTTTCACCGGTCGTACCGGGACCCGACGTCGGTTCGCGTCTGATGTCTGCACTGCAACAGAATTCGCGTTGACCCGAGACGACCCAGATATTGGATGCACCCCAATGTAGCGAGACCGACACCAAGGACGGAACGGTCACAGCGGTGGCATCCACGGAACTTGGACAAGTTGGGTTTGCGATCGAGAAACGTAGACCCCACGACCTTCCGGCAATGCCGACGCGCGGACGGTGCCGACGAGATTTCCCTCGTCGCGACTTCCGCTCATGATCAATCCGGCCGGTGCCATGTCGCGAATTCTCGCAATGACCGGCTCGTAGAGTGCTCTGGCCGCGCCACCGGAACGGCGGGCAATCACCAGGTGCAAACCGATGTCCTTGGAATGCGGAATGTACTCGAGCAACGGCGCCACCGGATTACCACTCGGTGTGGCCACAAGGTCGTAGTCGTCGATCAGTACATAAATCTCCGGTCCACTCCACCACGACCTTTCCCGCAATTGCTGCTGTGTTGTTTCGGCGTTCGGCATTCTGGCGGCGACGATCCGAGCCAAGTCGACCATCAACTCACCGAAGGTCGTCGACGACGCCGAGTAACCGCCGAGGTGATTCCCTTCGACCACTCCCAGCAGGGAATGCCGATAGTCACCGATAATCAACTTGGCCTGCGCCGGTGTGTTCGACGCGATGATCCCTTCCGCTATTCCGCGCAAAAGAGATGTCTTGCCACACGCGGTGTCGCCGAATATCAAGAGGTGCGGGTGTTCCCGGAAGTCCATGTACACCGGGGAGAGGTCGGTCTCACCGAGCCCGATCGGCACGGTGAGGCACCGACCGTCGGCCGCACTCGGTGAGGGCCACCGGGTCCCGACAGCTTCGAGAAGTTCTGCCCGCGAGTACGAATCCGGAAGCATCCGCACGGTGGGCGCCGGGCGCGAATTCGACATGGCTGCAATATGTTCGACCGTCGACGCCACAGACCCACCGGAATTCTCACTACCTGGCGAACCGCCGATTCGAGGTAGACCGGTGAGAAGGTGAAGCCCGTCGCGCGTGATGCCACGACCCGGTCGACCTTCCGGCACCAGGCTGGCTTTCTGGCGACCCGCATCCGAATCTCCCGGATCACCCAATCGAAGTTCGATGCGAGTACCCAGTTGATCCTTGAGTGCCGGCCGGATCTCGGCCCACCTCGACGTCGTGACGATCACGTGCACACCGAAGGACAAACCTTGACCGGCGAGCATGCTGATCTGAGGCTCGAGTGATTCGAAATCCGAACGAACGCTGGGCCAACCATCGACGACGAGGAAGACGTCACCGTACGGGTCATCTCGGAGTCCCGCCGCCACGCCTTCCCCGGCGGGATCAGCTGTTCGCAATCTTCGGAAATCGGCCATGGAGTCGATGCCGAGGTCACGAAACAGCCGCTCCCGTTTCGCGACCACACCGAGCACCTCGGCAACCGTGCGGCGGACGCGGTCGGAATCCAAGCGGTTTGCCACCGATCCGACGTGCGGCAGATCTTTCAATCCGAGGAGCGTTCCACCGCCGAAGTCGAGGCAGTAGAACTGAATCTGTTCCGGCGTGTGCGTCATGCTCAGAGACAAGATCAACGTGCGCAAGGCCGTCGACTTTCCCGACTGCGGGCCGCCGACGATCGCGAGGTTGCCCGTTGATCCGTTCAGATCGGCGACGAGAAGATCGCGGCGCTGATCGAACGGCCTGTCGACTACGCCGAAGGGTGCGCTCAGATTTCCGCGAGGTTGATCACCGGCCGCCCACCGCGGCAACAACTGGTCAAGCGTCGGGGATGCCTCGAGCGGCGGTAACCACACCTCGTGCGCTCGTGGACCGTGAGAGCGCATGCGGTCGACGAGGACTCCCATGAGAGTACGTGCATCGTCACCGATTTCACCCATGTCGATGACATCGGGCTCGACGGGAACGACAACAGCCTCTGGCCCGACCACGGGCGTCGCGGTAAACGGCAGCGGCGCGAGTTCGACGGGGGAATCTACCGAGAATCGAGTGGGCACTATCCGCTCGCCCTCGTACGGGCCTGACACGTATGCACCTTGGAAGCGAACGATCTCCGCAGAATCGGACTTCAGGTATCCCGCACCGGGTGTGCCCGGCAGGTGATAAGCATCGGGAACGCCGAGAACGGAACGGGACTCGTTCGCCGAGAACGTTTTCAAACCGACGCGATACGAAAGATGGCTGTCGAGACCCCGAAGCTTTCCTTCGTCGAGCCGCTGACTGGCCAGCAGCAGGTGAATGTGAAGTGACCTGCCCAATCGCCCGATGGCCACGAACAATTCGGCAAATTCCGGCTGTTGACTGAGCAGTTCGGAAAACTCGTCGACAACGACGAAGAGTGCAGGCAACGGATCGAGTGCAGCGCCGGCCAGCCTCGCCTTCTCGTAATCGGACACGTTTGCGAAGTTTCCTGCCGCACGCAGCAGTTCTTGTCGACGATTCATTTCGCCGGCGAGCGCGTCCTTCATACGATCGACCATCGCCAATTCCTCGGCAAGGTTGGTGATGATCGCAGCAACGTGCGGCGCCTCCTCCAGGCCGAGAAAGGTTGCACCACCTTTGAAGTCGATCAGGACGAGGTTCAGTGCGTTGGGTGAGTGCGTCGCGATCAGGCCGAGTACCAAGGTTCGCAGGAACTCCGACTTACCAGAACCGGTGGCTCCGATACACAGCCCGTGCGGACCCATACCGTTCTCGGCCGACTCCTTCAGATCCAGTTCGACAGGGTTTCCATCTTGTCCGACACCGATCGGCACGCGGAGTCGGTCGCGCCCCTGACGTGGCAGCCAGCCATGCTCAGGATTGAACCTCGCAACATTTCCTATCCCCAACATCTGGCTCCAGGTCCGAAGGGATCGGTCGTCGTCAGTTGCGTCCACGCCGTTCTGCGATGCCGCACGGAACGGTGCGATGCGACGTCCGAACGACTGCGCCAGGCTCGTCGTCGCGGCGTCAGGCGTCGCAAAGTTCTCGACTCCTGCGCTGCTCACCGCGCCGATCTGATCGCTACCGACGACCAGTCGCAAACCGCGTGACGCCGCCAGCCGCGGGCAGAACCCGCACAGGTCGAGGACGGTCACCGAGTCGAGCCCGGATTCGGACAACAGGCCGGTGTCACCTTCGAGCAAGCCACCGTCCACGACCAACACGAGATGCGGAACGCCCGCACTCGCTGGAGTGTTGCGAGCAAATCGAGCACGCATCGAAAGCGTTTCCCCGAGGGAACTTTCGAACTCGAGATACGAACCGAACACCATGCGTGAAGTGCCGGCGCCGTCCTGAGACTCCGGGTGTTGTACGTGTGGGAGCCACTTGACCCACTCCCACTCGGCTTCGGTATCGGGACCGCACACCACTGCAACTTGGACGGTGTCCGGACCGTGAAAAGTGCACAGCTGCATCAACATCGAGCGGACAAGCGCTCGAGCGGAATCCCTCTGCCCCTCAATGGACATCGCAGCAAATCCGCGAAGCGAGACGGCGGTCGGCAGGTCTTTTACAACCGAATGCGCACGGACGAATCGCCGAAGTGAGACAGCAGCGACGGGTTCGAGATCCTCGACCGGCCCCGTCTCCGGAGATACAAGCCTGGTGGCCAATCGCTGTGTACCCAGACCGACCCGAACGTGGCAGTAGTCCGAGTCGGTGATCTGACGTTCCCACATCCGCACAGTCCCGGCCAGTGTCCAAAGCTGCGACGGCTCGGGATTGCTCCACTCGAGAGCAGCACGCTGCGCACCAGACGTCGCAGCAACATCGCTGCGCATCTGATCCAGGTACCGCAGGTAGTCCTTGCGGTCCTCGTTCGCTTCGGACGCTCGTGCCCCACCGCTACGACCGCCCCCGGCGAGCATCCCGAGCATCGACACCATCATCATGACCGGAAACAGCAGAGACATCGGATTGCGCGCCATGCCGGAAGAGAACATCAGCGCCACCATGCCGATCATGGCAACCACCATGATCACCGGAAGTAGTTTGGTCAGTAGGTTTCCCGGCGTGACGCGAGGAATCTCCGGTGGGGCCTGAAGCGTCACCTCGCCGCCCGGTGTACGCGGCGATTCACGGCGCGCTCGACGCGCAAATCTGACAGTGCTCAATTCACCCACCCCCATCGGTGCTGCAGCTGTTGCCGCCACGCGCCTCGTCCGACTACCGCCGGCCCGCCCCCCAAGGCGTAGTCACGCAATTGCAAGAGAGTAGATCACAACACCGACACTCGGGTCGGTGCCACCTGTTGTCTGCGCTGTCGCCGACACAGGCGCACAGTTCATGTCGTATTGTTCGGGTGAACTGGGGTGACGTGACAGGGGAATCGCGTCATGGGAGGGGACAGATCTTGACCAGCACCACTGAAACCAGCGCTGCGCACACCGCAAACGGACGACGCGCGACCCATTCTGCCGAACTGTGCAGGTTGACGGTACTTTCAGCCCATTCGCAGGTGGATCTTGCGGTGCCGCTTCGTGTTCCACTCGCGGTGGTCATTCCGGGCATTGTGGACACAATTGTCAACCACAGCAATTTCAACGAGTTCGACCACAGCGCCGAACAATTCGAGCCCGTCGACTGGACTCTGTCGAAAGTCGGCAGGGCACCGCTGGCACCGACGCTGTCGCTGCACGAGCATGGAATCCGCGATGGGGAATTGCTCGTACTCGCGGCCGCGGACACTGCTGCCCCGCCCCCACTCTTCGACGACATCATGTACACCGTTGCGGCGACGGATGCAGACATCTACCGACGCTGGACTCCGATCACCGCGCGCATTGTCGGCTCGTCCGCCGCCCTCGTCGCTGCGCTCGTCGCGGCCCTCGCCCTGGTCCTCGGCGATACAGGTCTGATCGGCGCTGTCTGCGGTGGAGTGACGTCTTTGGTGCTCACCGTCGCCGCCGTCGTGGCAGCGCGGGTGTACGGAGACACTGCAAGCTCCATCACGCTCGGATGCACAGCGGTGCCACTGGCGTTCGTCTCCGGCGCCCTCTGCGTACCCGGCACTGTTCTTTCTGCTCATATCCTTCTCGGTTCGGCATTCGCAACCGCGGTGACTCTGATCTGCCTCCGCTTGTGCGGTGCCGGATTAGCCGTCTTCACCGCACTTCTCGTCGTCCTCCTTGCTGCGGTGGGCACCTTCGCCGTCGCGACGACGCTTCCCGAGGCGCGCACCGCAACCGTCAGCAGCGCGGTGATTGCCGCAGCATTGATCGTTCTCACGTTCACCGCTCGACTGTCGATGCTGTTCGCGCGATTACCGCTTCCCCCGGTTCCGACGCCGAGTAATCCCCTCGACGACGATCGCGACGGACTGCCCGAGCCCGAACTGCCCGGGCTGACCGAGTTGACTGAAAGGGCAGGGCGGGCTCGTAGCTACCTGACCGGACTGATCGTGGCCACGTCAGTGGTCGCGCTCACTGCCGCAGTCGCGCTCGCGTGGTCCTGGCCCGGTCAGGGAATCGTCTGGCCGAACCTTGCTCTCGCATTCGCGACGGCCGTCGTGCTGATGTTTCGCGGGCGCACCTACGCGGGCGCACACCAGGCGGTCCCACTCATCTCGGCAGGCATCTCGGTCGTTCTCGCTCTCCTGGGCGGCATGGCATGGACCCATCGCGACCATGCATTGGTCGTCTTCGCCATCACGATGACTGTTCTCCTCCTGTCACTGATTCTAGGAATCCTCGCCCCCCAGAACACATTCAGCCCCGTGATGCGACGCGCGGCCGAACTGTTGGACCTCGCTGCGATTGCAGCAATCGTTCCGCTGATCTGCTGGGTCAGTGGGCTCTTCGCGCTCATGCGCGGTCTCTGAGCGATCGGATCTCGATGGTGATTCGACGCGCGACGAACATCTGTGCCGCACTCGTGATCGTTGTCTTAACAGTCCTCGCCGGGGCGGGTGGCGCATCGAGTGCGGTTCCTTCCCCCATCGATCCTGCAATGCTGCCGGAGGACGGTCCACCCGCGCCTCCCCAACCCACCGAACAACGAACCCTGTGCGTCCCCGCCGTAGCGGGTGGTGACGGCGCGGATATTCCACGTTCTCAACAGGATCTCGGATTCGATTCGGTGTGGTCGATCACCCGAGGGGCGGGGCAGCGAATTGCTGTCATCGACACCGGCGTCAGCAGACATCCCCGGCTACCGGCCCTCGAAGGCGGCGGTGACTATGTCGGGACCTCCGACGGCACCGACGATTGTGACTCACACGGAACAGTCGTCGCCGGTCTCATCGCCGCCGAGCAGGTCGACGGTTCCGGATTTTCCGGAGCTGCGCCGGACGCACAGATCATCTCAATCAGGCAGTCCAGTGCCGCTTTCTCGGTGGCCGGCCAACGCGAAGACCCTGCCGTAGCCGAGAATTCGTCTGGCTACGGAAACGTCGACACCATGGCACTGGCCGTACGTCACGCTGCTGACTTGGGTGCAAGCGTTATCAACATCTCCGAGGTCGCTTGCAAGCCTGCCGGCGACGGGATCAACGACCAACGACTGGGCGCTGCAATCGAATACGCCACGATCGCGAAGAACGCCGTAGTCGTCGCTGCTGCAGGGAACGTCGGATCCGGAGGTTGCAAGAACCAGAATCCACCGCCGGATCCCCTCGATCCCCAAGCCGATCCATGGAACTCGGTTACGACTATTGCCAGTCCTGCCTGGTACGACGACTATGTCCTCACCGTCGGGTCGGTCGACCTCAATGGCACCGCCAGCTCCTTCAGCCTCGGCGGTCCATGGGTAGACGTTGCGGCGCCCGGCACCGGAATCATCTCACTTCACCCGACGTCGCCTGGTCTGACCAACGGAGTCTACGGTTCCGACGGCGCCGTACAGTCGTTCAACGGGACCAGTTTCGCTGCGCCCTATGTCGCGGCAACCGCCGCGCTGGTCCGGTCGGTTCACCCGGAACTGACTGCACTTCAGGTCATGCAACGTATCGAAGCCACCGCCCACGCCCCGGCGCAGGGTTGGAATCCCTACGTCGGTCACGGCGTCATCGATCCACTCGCCGCAGTAACGGGCGAATTGGCACCGGGGGAACGCGTCAAGGTCAATCATCAGTCGGTAACGATCGATCCCCTACCCACGCCGCCGGCCCCCGACAACCGATCTCGCGACGCGGCACTCGTCGGAGCCGGAACGGTCGGCACCCTAGCCCTACTGACGCTGTTGGCGTCGATGCCCATTCGTCGAGTAATTCGTCGGAGACTTCCCGAACGACGGGACGTCGATCTCTGAACCGTCAACGGTGTTCAGTTCACCGGAGCGGCCGGCGTTGAATCGGGGGCGACTCCGTCGTGAGCTATCAGTGCATTGCTCTTCTCGAGCGCCGGACCTGATGCAAGTAGATCGAGTATCTGCCAAGGCACGCGATCAGGCGTTCGCGTCAATCCGAGCGCGCGAGCGGAGGTTTCGTCCGGTATTCCGTATTTCACACCGGTATCCGCTACGTAGAACACTCCGTCGTGCCTGGTGCTGTTCGTCTCGATTCCGGTCGCTTGAACAAACCCACCGAAGCCCTGTTCGACGTGGACGCTGTCGAGATTGTCGCCCGATCCGTCCGCCTGCGCCAACGACACCAACTTGCCACCCTCCGGGATCGGAACCTGCAATCCAGCGACGAGTTTCAATGTTGCAGAACTACTTTCGCCGCCCTCGACTGCAGGTGAGGGAGCCCATTCCAGACAGCCGACAGGTGCGCCATGATCATCGACGATCTCCGGAACCACCTGCGGCAACGAGTCGACGGCCAGTTCCCTCACCGAAGGAATACGACTGATGGCATCAGGGGTGACGCTCGCGATCCCGGTGGCGCCCTGCGAATCCGAGAAGTAGATCAGTTGGGCGAGCGCCGCACCGACCTTCTGGATACCGTTCTCGAGCACCACGTAGTACTGCAGGTCCGCGCCCACCGAAACCTGAACGACGGAGCCGACAGTCTTGTTCTGTAGCGGGAACCGGGGCGCTGATCCCAGTTCGCGGATTCGCGGAGCCTCGATGCGCGGAACTTCGGGGATCGAATTGAGAAATCCGGCACTGATCGGTCGCGCCTGTGCTCCCTCCAGCCCCAAAGCCCGCATGATCGCCGGATTGTCCACATCGATTTCCGCTCGCTTCCCGTCGTAGACGAGAAAGTGATCGGAACCCGACTTCACCAGGAATGCACGGTCCCTCGTCAGATATGTCGTGTTTTCACCGACATTGGACGAGCCGACCAGGACCGAAGTCGTCAACGTTTTTCTCCCGTCGGATCCGACGGAATCGCATACCGTCCACAAGGCGTTGCTCGGGTCGGCTGATTCCGGCAGCGCGGACGGTGCGCCGGGAATGCCGACGAGCGCGCCCCTCGGTTTCGCCTCGACCTCAGACGCCTTGACAATTGCCGGTTTTCCTGGCGAACCCAGAATCAGTCGGGCGGAGGCCAAGTTCAGCACCGGGCGAAAAGTACCCTCCATGGCGACGAACATTGCGCCAGATTCCTTTGCAACAACGATTTCTGCATCGCCGATCTTGTCCTGTGGCCGAAACAGAGCAAGTACCGCGCAACCCGCCAATCCCAGTGCAGCGAGGACTATTCCGACGGTGAAGGCGCGGGACTGTGACCGCATCGGATCGTGAAGCATCCGCACGTCTCGTCTGACCAGCGCATGTTCCATCCGCCTGACCAAGAATCGGTACCCATTGACCTGCCAGCGCGTGGTAGGTGTTGCAGCCATCATTCCCCCCGTGCCTTACATCCCCTTGCGAAGACACAGTACAGTTTGGCTGGGGCGGAATTTTTCGGGTAGTTCGCAGGTCAGGTATCGGGGAGGAACCGTGGACCGATCGCGGTTGAAGCATTGGCCGTCGTCACACAGGATTTCGACGCACGAATTCGTGTCGGCACAGATTCTCGGAATCAGTGCAGGCGGAATCGCGATGGCCAGTGGGCTGGATTGGCTCTGGGCGCTGGCAATCGGTTGTGTGGTTGCCGGATCAATGCTCCTCCATGTGGGCGGTTGGTCGGTAATGTCCTGGATTGTCAAGTACTTTCGCTATTTGCGCCGCAAAGACGTCGACGGCAGCACGATCGTCAGTTTTCACACTCCCTCCGAACAGTCGATCGGGCTCCGAGTGGACGGATCTTCACTCGTCGCCGTCGTCGAGATCGCTCCCCCACGCGACTACCTGACCAGGATCGGGCGTCATTCATTCGACGCTTCCCACCTTCTGCCCACGGCTGCCCTGGTCAATTGTCAGTATCAGCACGACATCTCACTCACCGGCATCGACATTGTCAGTCATGGATACCGCGCCGCATCAGGAACGCCTGCCACCGAAGTCTACGAACGTCTCATCGGGCCACTACCAGCCACCGCCACCAGAAGTGTTTGGCTTGCACTACGTTTCGACGCTTTGGAGGGTCGTGCAGCAGTCGAACGCCGAGGCGGGGGCGAACAGGGCGCGGGCCGCGCGATCGCAGTTGCCGCCAATCGTGTCATCCGGGTGCTCGATTCGGCGGGATGCAAGGCGCGGATTCTGACCGCACCGGAGATCGCGTCGTCCACTGCCCAGGTCGCAAGAGGAGTCGCCAGCCACGAGGTCACCGAAACGTGGCGAAGTACCCCCTTGCCTGGTGTGTCCAACGTCGGATACGGAATCGAACCCCGTTTCATCACCACCTCGACCCTGACCCGAGTATGGGCAGTGGCAACGGTCGGGACGTCCGTGACAATTCGGTTGCGCCCCACGGGCGAACGCGGAGAGGCGAAGGTCAGTGCGACATGTCGCTTCACCACGCGCAATCCACCTGAGAACGCACCGCTGGCCGGTTTGGTCTCGCTACGTGGGCGCCAGCGCGACGGATTGCTGACCAACCTGCCAACCGCATTGGCCGCGCTGGACCGCATCACGCCGCACATTCGCATGGACGGGGGCACACTCGACTCACTCGCTCTACCTCTTGCCGGGTGCGGCCAGCTCATCGGCTCGGACCGAAACGGGCACGGTGTCGCGGCCAGAATTTCGGGGCCGGGCGTCAACACCGTTTTTGTCGCCGGCGAACTCTATCTGGCTCAGCAATTGATCTTTCGAGCCATCGCGACCGGCGCACTGGTACTCATCCACACCGATCGACCGGAAGCATGGACCGCGCTCACCGACTCCATGGGAGTGCCTGACCGACTCCGCGTGTCCGGGCAGGTTGGTGGGCTCGAGGGCGCTTTCAACACTGTCGTGTTCGACGGAGTCGAGGGGTTACCGCCGCGTGCCGGCGTGACCGCGATCTACGTGTACGGACATCCACGCCAATGGCCTCGGATCGACCCTGAAATCTCGATAGTCCAGCCATTCGCACTCGGTGACAAGATCACAGTCGAAACCGGCCGCACGCGCGTCGAACTGACTCTGGTAACCATTGCTTCCGAGACCTCGTTCATCGGCCGTCCTCGAGCCGGCGACGCTCACCAGATGGCGTGATCGCGTATGTCCAAGATCAGCCAGGATAGGGATCACTCGCACGCTGCATCCGCAATCCGCTCCCCCACCAATGCAATTCACGAATCATCTTCTCGCTCGCATCGATCGCGATCGAATCGACGCCGTACGGCTCGTGTCCGAATTGCTTGCGTACCCGGTGAATGGTCACGCTTTGACGCACCGAGACCATGTGCAGCTCCGCCACTACTTGCCTCAGTTGTTCGACGGCCCGAACACCACCTGAAATCCCGCCGTAGGACACGAATCCGATCGGCTTGGCACGCCACTCGTGTTTCACGGAATCGAATGCGGTCTTGAGGGCAGCCGGGTACCCGTGGTTGTATTCGGAGGTCACAGCAACAACAGCGTCGGCTCGTCCGATTCGCTGGCGGAAAACCTCCGTGGCAGGTGAATCCGAGAAATCCTGGGGCAACGACAGCTCTCTGAGGTCGATCACCGATACGTTCCACGACGGGTTCGCGGTTGCGCGCTCGACAAACCAATCCGCCACTGCTCGTCCTATTCGCCCCTCGCGGACCGAACCTACGATGACTTCGACCTTCAAAGGTGCCATGAACGTCGATGCTAGCGACTCCTCACGCAGTGATCCCGTCCGTGATGAGTGCGGCCAGTTCCCGATACGCGCTGGCATCGTCCAACCCAGTAGCCCGATAGACCGCGCGTTGCTGGATCCGAACCATTGTCGCTGCGGCCGCATCAGCGACAAATGACGCGTGTACCCGCCGGAATGCGCCCGAATCCACTCCCTCGACGATGAGCGCTCGCACACGATCCGCGGCGATCGACGTGTTCTTCTCGTAAACCTGACTCGCCGACACCGATTCAGCCAGGTCTTCCATGAATTGACGGGACGCCGCGGTCAGTTGATCACCGACTGCTTCGAGATACACCGCGACTCGACGAGTCGGTGCCGCTTCGGCAGCGACGGCACTCTCCACCGCATCGGTCGCCGCACGGAAGAAGTGCACCGTCACAGCCCGCACCAGATCCTCTTTGCCGGCCGCCACGGTGTACAAGGTGCTCTTGGAGCAGTGCAGACGAGCTGAGATCTCGTCGAGCGTGAGGTGGGCGAAACCCTCGCTCAAGAACAGTTCGACCAATTGATCGAACAACTCTGCCCTGCGCGCAGTCGTCTTGTGAACCAGCCTTGCCATACGCAAGACAGTACTGCAGTATCGTTCCCAGTACTACTACCTAGCTAGGAGCCGACCGTGCCCGTCGAACGCCTGATGCCCAGCCAAGAAGCTCGCGATCTCATCGAACTGACGCGTGATGTCGCGGACAAGGTACTCGCGCCCAAGGTCAACGAATACGAGAAGGCCGAGAAGTATCCCGAAGGCGTGTTCCCCGCACTCGGACAGGCAGGCCTGCTGAGCCTTCCGTATCCCGAGGAATTCGGTGGCGGCGATCAGCCGTACGAGGTGTACCTCCAAGTCCTCGAAGAGATCGCCTCGCGCTGGGCAGCGGTTGCAGTGGCGGTGAGCGTGCACAGCCTCTCGTGCTTCCCACTGTTCACCTTCGGCACCGACGAACAGAAGGCCCGCTGGCTGCCGGACATGCTGGGCGGCAACACCATCGGCGCATACAGCCTTTCCGAAGCGCAGGCCGGATCCGACGCCGCCGCATTGTCGTGCAAGGCGACGGCCACCGACGGTGGCTACCGCATCAACGGCTCGAAGGCCTGGATCACCAACGGCGGCAAGGCAGACTTCTACAACCTCTTCGCCCGCACCAGTGACGACGGCTCTCGCGGCATCTCCTGCCTCCTGGTGGACAAGGACACCGAAGGCCTCAGCTTCGGCAAGCCCGAGGAGAAGATGGGACTGCGCGCGGTCCCCACTGCATCCGCGAATTACGACGACGCCTTCGTCCCTGACGAGCGGTTGATCGGTCAGCGCGGCCAGGGATTGCCGATCGCCTTCAGCGCGCTCGACTCCGGCCGACTCGGAATCGCTGCTGTTGCCGTCGGAATCGCTCAGGGCGCACTCGACGACGCGGTCGCCTACGCGAAGGAGCGCAAGGCATTCGGCAAGCGGATCATCGATCACCAGGGACTCGGATTCGTGCTCGCGGACATGGCGGCCGCAGTTGACTCCGCTCGTGCCACTTACCTCGATGCAGCCCGCCGCCGCGACGCCGGAGTTCCGTACTCGCGCAACGCCAGCGTCGCCAAGCTCGTTGCCACCGACGCAGCAATGAAGGTCACCACCGACGCCGTTCAAGTGTTCGGCGGGTACGGCTACACCCAGGACTTCCCCGTCGAGCGCTACATGCGCGAGGCCAAGATCACGCAGATCTTCGAGGGCACCAATCAGATTCAGCGTCTGGTCATCGCGCGTCAACTGGCGGGATAGTCGTCTACATGAAATGCCCTCCCACGCAGAGTGGGAGGGCATTTTGTATCGAGGCGGTCAGTCGCCGCAGCACCCGCCCGAAGACGGAATCTCGCGGGTTTCACGGGTAATCGCGTTGCGGGCAGCCAGTTCCGAGTAGTCGGGGTAGTCCACGCGAACCAACGAAAGTCCGTGCGCCGGCGCAACGAGGATCGAACTCGACCGCGACGTTTCGTCGAGCAAACCTGCCACCCAGTCGGCGGTGCGGCGTCCCTCACCGACCGAGAGGACTGCCCCGACAAGACTCCGGACCATCGACCAGCAGAACGCATCGGCATTCACGTACGCCGTGAACACCGTGCCCTCCTGCACCCAGTCGAAGCGTTGCAGCTCCCGCACCGTCGTAGCGCCTTCTCGACGCTTGCAGAATGCCGCGAAGTTGTGCAGGCCCAGAAGCCGATTCGACGCTTCTTGCATCGCTGTGAGATCGAGTGGTTTGGGGTACGACACCGTATCGCGAGCGCGTAGGGGTTCCACTCCGAATGCCGCGTTGGTCACCCGGTACTCGTAGTAGCGTCGCATCGCCGAGAAGCGCGCATCGAAGTCACCCGGAACCACCGAGATCTGTTTGACCCGAACGTCCTTGGGCAGGAAGCGTGCAAGTCTGCGCACGAGTCGCGACGGATCGTCGGGGAGCAACTCGCCCTGGACGTCGACGTGCGCTACCTGCCCCGTGGCGTGAACGCCGGCGTCCGTGCGACCGGCAACAGTCAGCTGAACCGGTTGCCGTAGTACCGTTCCCAACTTGTCTTCGATCTCACCGCACACGGTGCGCAGATCGGTTTGACGGGCCCAGCCCGAGAAGTCGGTGCCGTCGTAGGAGATGTCCAGCCGCAATCGAACGAGCCCGCCGTCCCCGATGGGGGCGGCGGGCTCGTTCGATTCAGCATGTGCCGAAACCAAGGGAGACTAGTCCTTCTTGGCCTCTTCGGCCTCGGGAGCGTCGGCCGCAGTTGCGGTCTCGTCCTCGATGGCCTCGACGACTGCGTCAGCGTTCTCGACCTCAGCCTCGGTCGCGTCGGCCTCTACGGCCTCGACGACGTTCTCTGCGGCGGGAGCTTCCTGCGAGGACTTGACGCGACGAGCGCGGTCAGCCTCGGAGGTGACGGTCTTTTCCTTGACGAGCTCGATGATTGCCATCGGAGCGTTGTCGCCCTTGCGGGGGATCGTCTTGATGATGCGGGTGTATCCACCGTTACGGTCCGCGTAGAACGGGCCGATCTCGGCGAACAGGGTGTGAACGACATCCTTGTTGCGGATGACCTTCAGCACCTCACGACGGTGAGCCAGCGTGCCGGCCTTCGCGTGCGTGACGAGCTTCTCGGCGTAGGGGCGCAGTGCCTTGGCCTTGGACTCGGTGGTGGTGATGCGACCGTGCTCGAAGAGCGCGGTAGCCAGATTGGCGAAAATCGCCTTCTGGTGGGAAGCCGACCCGCCGAAGCGGGCACCCTTCTTGGGCTTGGGCATGATGATCTCCTAGTAAAGGACCTGAGCTGCTACAGCTGTTCGGTCTCGGCGTAGTCCTCGGTACCTTCGGCATCGCCGAAGGAACCGGCATCAGTGTCACTCCACGTTCCGGTGGCGGCGTCGTAGCCGGCAACGGTGGTGGGATCGAAGGATGCGGGGCTGTCCTTGAGGGACAGGCCGAGCGAATGCAGCTTGACCTTGACCTCGTCGATGGACTTCTGTCCGAAGTTGCGGATGTCGAGCAGATCGGACTCGGTACGGCCGACAAGCTCACCGACGGTGTGAACACCTTCGCGCTTGAGGCAGTTGTAGGAGCGGACCGTGAGGTCCAGATCCTCGATGGGGAGTCCGAAGGAAGCGATGTGATCGGCCTCGGCGGGCGAGGGTCCGATCTCGATTCCTTCTGCTTCGACGTTCAGCTCACGGGCCAGGCCGAAGAGCTCAACCAGGGTCTTGCCCGCCGAAGCGAGCGCGTCCCGTGCGGTGATGGAATTCTTCGTTTCCACGTCGAGAACGAGCCGATCGAAGTCGGTGCGCTGTTCGACGCGAGTGGCCTCCACCTTGTAGGTGACCTTGAGCACCGGCGAGTAGATCGAGTCGACCGGGATACGGCCGATCTCTGCGCCGGACGCCTTGTTCTGGACGGCGGGGACGTAGCCACGACCGCGCTCGACAACGAGCTCGATCTCCAGCTTTCCCTTGTCGTTCAGGGTGGCGATGTGCAGATCAGGGTTGTTCACGGTGACGCCTGCCGGGGGCACGATGTCGCCTGCAGTAACAGCGCCGGGGCCCTGCTTGCGGACGTACATGGTGACCGGCTCGTCCTCTTCGGAGTTCACGACGAGGCCCTTGAGGTTCAGGATGATGTCGGTGACATCTTCCTTCACTCCCGGGACGGTGGTGAACTCGTGGAGAACGCCGTCGATACGGATGCTGGTGACAGCAGCGCCGGGGATCGACGAGAGCAGCGTGCGGCGCAGCGAATTGCCGAGCGTGTACCCGAAACCTGGCTCCAGGGGCTCGATGACGAACTTCGAGCGGTTATCAGCGATGACCTCTTCGGTCAGCGTGGGTCGCTGAGAAATGAGCATTGGTATTTCCTCCTGTACGGACGTCCACTATTTGACGCCCACGATGGGAAAGGGCCCGCGGCCCTGTGAGTGGTTGAGGAGTCCGGAGACTCCTCAACCACTCACGGGGTGCGAAGCGCCTTACTTCGAGTAGTACTCGACGATGAGCTGTTCCTGCAGAGCGATGTCGATCTGCGCGCGCTCGGGAAGCTGGTGAACCAGGATCCGCAGACGCGAGCCGACAACCTGCAGCCACCCGGGAACCGGGCGATCGCCGACGGTCTCACGCGCAACCTGGAACGGAAGCGTGGAGAGCGACTTCTCCTTGACATCGATGATGTCGTACTGCGAGACGCGGTAGCTCGGGATGTCGACCTTCTTGTTGTTCACGAGAAGGTGACCGTGCGTGACCAGCTGACGTGCCTGACGGCGCGTGCGAGCGAGGCCTGCGCGGTACACGACGTTGTCGAGACGCGACTCGAGGATGCGAAGCAGGTTCTCGCCGGTCTTGCCGGGGCGGTTGTTCGCCTCCTTGTAGTACAGGCGGAACTGCTTCTCCATGACGCCGTAGGTGAAGCGAGCCTTCTGCTTCTCCTGCAGCTGGAGCAGGTACTCGCTCTCCTTGATACGCGCGCGGCCGTGCTGTCCGGGCGGGTACGGGCGACGCTCGAATGCCTGGTCGCCTCCAACGAGGTCGACGCGCAGACGACGCGACTTGCGGGTGATGGGTCCGGTATAACGTGCCATTTTCTTCTACCTATCCTTCCCGCTATACCCGACGCCGCTTGGGCGGACGGCAGCCGTTGTGCGGCTGGGGGGTTACATCGGAAATGGTGCCGACCTCGAGGCCAGCAGCCTGGAGGGAACGGATTGCGGTCTCGCGACCGGATCCCGGTCCCTTGACGAAGACGTCAACCTTCTTGACACCGTGCTCCTGCGCCTTACGGGCAGCGCTCTCAGCAGCAAGCTGAGCGGCGAAGGGAGTCGACTTACGCGAACCCTTGAAGCCGACGTGTCCCGAAGACGCCCAGGAAATAACATTTCCGGCGGGGTCCGTGATGGACACGATGGTGTTGTTGAAGGTGCTCTTGATGTGAGCGGCGCCGTGCGGGATGTTCTTCTTATCCCTGCGACGCGTCTTCTGGGTCTTCTTCGGACCGGTGCTACGTGACTTCGGGGGCATTACTTCGCCTTCTTCTTGCCGGCAATGGTGCGCTTCGGACCCTTACGGGTACGGGCGTTGGTCTTGGTGCGCTGACCACGCACGGGCAGACCACGACGGTGGCGCAGGCCCTGGTAGCAGCCGATCTCGATCTTGCGACGGATGTCGGCCTGAACCTCGCGGCGAAGGTCACCCTCGACCTTGAGCGACTCCTCGATGTACTCGCGGAGCTTTGCCAGGTCCTCGTCCGAGAGGTCCTTGCTCCGGAGATCCGGGCTGACGCCGGTGGCGTCAAGGATTTCCTTGGAGCGGGTACGGCCGATGCCGTAGATGTATGTCAGTGCGATCTCCATACGCTTTTCGCGAGGAAGATCAACACCAGAGAGACGTGCCATGGTGGCATTTCCTTATCGGTGTGCGGAGGTCTGCTCCCAGCCCTTCCCCTGTGCCTCTTGCCGAGTACCGACGCCCGAAGGCGCAGATGATCTCATCAACTAACTCAGTGGGGCCCCGGCCTCCGTGCCGGGGGTGAACCATTGTCCGACCTTGGCGATCGGTGAACGATCGCGTGGGGTCTCGTCAACAATGGCTGGTACTGGGAGGTCTTCTTTGCTTGTTGCCAAGCAGATCTTCGAAAAGCTAGATCTAGCCCTGACGCTGCTTGTGACGCAGGTTCTCGCAGATCACCATGACTCGACCGTTACGGCGAATCACTTTGCACTTCTCGCAGATCTTCTTGACGCTCGGCTGAACCTTCACGTCTTCTGATCTCCTGTTTTGTCGCAGCCCGCCGCGATGAACCGCGGCAGACATACTTCTCCCTGACCCAGGTCAGGTCCGGGAAGTTCGTTACTTGTAGCGGTAAACGATGCGTCCGCGCGACAAATCGTAGGGCGAGAGCTCCACGACAACGCGATCTTCCGGGAGGATGCGAATGTAGTGCTGACGCATCTTTCCGCTGATGTGGGCGAGGACCTTGTGGCCATTCTCGAGCTCAATGCGGAACATCGCATTGGGCAGCGGCTCGACTACTCGTCCTTCGACCTCGATGGCCCCGTCTTTCTTAGCCATATCCTCCGCGATCCGTTTGGTTTGGCATGCTTCGTGCATCGGCTTCCGTTACATTGGCACGCAATGGAAAGATCGTCGGCACTTCGGGGGCCCGATCCCGGAGCGATCCGGGCTTAGGCACACGAACTATCGACGCGCATAGCGCACCGCCTAGCCATGTTACGCGATGTAAACGACCAGGCCAAATGCGCCTCCGGTCAGGGTGACGACGCACACCGCTCCCCCATCGAAAAAGTCCCAGCCTCGACATGAGGCTGGGACTTCTCGAACGTGAATCATGCTCGCTGCCAACACTTGTCAGCGACGGCGTCAACTACTCCGGCCGGAGTGTCAGAATCCGCGGACCGTCCTCGGTCACAGCGACAGTGTGTTCCCAGTGCGCCGCCCGGGACCCGTCGGTCGTCACAACGGTCCAGTCATCGTCGAGAATCACCGTGTCGGTGGTGCCGAGCGTGAGCATCGGCTCGATCGCGAGGCACGATCCGACAACCAGTTCAGGACCCTTACCCGGGGCACCTTCATTGGCGAGGAACGGATCCATGTGCATTTCCCGACCGATTCCGTGTCCACCGTATCCGTCGACGATGCCGTAGGAACGACCGTGCAACTTCTCGGCGGCATGAGTACCGACCTCGATCGCGTGCGAAACATCCGTCAGACGGTTACCGGCGATCATCGCCGCGATCCCGGCTTCCATCGAAAGCCGAGTAGCTTCGCTGAGTTCCTGATCGGCGACGCTGATCTCACCGACTCCGAACGTCCAGGCAGAGTCACCGTGCCAACCGTCGAGGATCGCGCCACAGTCGATGGAAACGAGGTCGCCTTCAGCCAGGATGTCCTGAGCTGAGGGGATCCCGTGAACGACGCGATCGTTGACCGAAGAGCAGATCGAACCGGTGAAGCCGTGGTACCCGAGGAACGAGGGCACGGCGCCGGCGTCACGAATGACCGATTCTGCGACCGCGTTCAATTCCAAAGTGCTGACACCGGGCTTTGCCGCAGCGCGCACCGCCACCAGGGCCGAACCCACGATCGCACCGGCAGCAGCCATCGCGTCGAGTTCGCCCGCGGAGCGGAACGGAACAACCTTGCGTTTACGCCCGAAGACCATTACTTACCCAACGCTGCCAGGGCGCGTGCGTTGACCTCTTCGACCTCGCCGATCGCGTCGACGGAGACGATGCTGTCCTTGTAGTAATCGAACAGCGGTGACGTCTCGTCGCGGTAGACCCGGAGTCGGTTGCGAATGACGTCCTCGGTGTCGTCTGCACGACCGCGGGCGAGCATGCGCTCGACCACGATGTCCTCGTCGACGACAAAAGAGAGGACACCGTCGAGCTTGGTGTCGAGATCCTTCAAGATTCCCTCGAGTGCCTGAGCCTGTTCGACCGAGCGCGGAAATCCGTCGAGAAGGAAACCGTTTGCTGCGTCCGGTTCTGCTACGCGAGCCTTCACCATGTCGTTGGTGATCGAACTCGGTACGAGTTCGCCGGCGTCGATGTACTTCTTTGCTTCCACACCGAGAGCGGTGGCCTGACCGATGTTCGTGCGGAAGAGATCACCCGTGGAGATATGGGGAACGCCGAACTTCTCGGACAAGATAGCGGCCTGGGTGCCCTTGCCGGCACCGGGAGGACCAAGGAGGACAAGTCTCACTTGAGGAACCCTTCATAGTTACGCTGCATTAGCTGACTCTCGATCTGCTTCACGGTGTCCAGGCCGACGCTGACCATGATCAGCACCGCGGTGCCACCGAACGGCAGGTTCTGCGCGCCGCCGCCATTCCCGATGTCGAGGAACAGGTTGGGCAGAACAGCAATGGTGCCGAGGTAAATCGCACCCGGAAGGGTGATGCGACTCAGCACGTAGTTGAGGTAGTCCGCGGTCGGCTGACCTGGTCGGATACCGGGGATGAAGCCGCCGAACTTCTTCATCTCGTCGGCGCGCTCTTCGGGATTGAAGGTGATGGCGACGTAGAAGTACGTGAAGAAGACGATCAGGCCGAAGTAGATCGCGATGTACACCGGGTTGGCCGGGTTCACCAGGTAGGTGTTGATGAGGCGCTGCCACCAACTGGGGTCGACCGCTGTACTGGCCGAAGTCAGCTGTGCGATCAAGTTCGGGAGGTACAGCAGTGAAGACGCGAAGATCACCGGGATGACGCCGGCCTGGTTCACCTTCAGAGGCAGGTACGTCGAGGATCCGCCGTACATCTTGCGTCCGACCATCCGCTTTGCGTACTGAACCGGGATCCGGCGCTGACCCTGCTCGACGAAGACGACACCGGCGATGATCAACAGCGCTGCGAGGCAGACGAAGGCGAAGACCAGTGGACCGCGGCTGTCGAGAATCGACTTGCCCTCGCTCGGGATACGCGATGCGATACCGGCGAAGATGAGGAGCGACATACCGTTACCCACGCCACGTTCGGTGATGACCTCGCCGAACCACATGACCATGGCAGCACCGGCAGTCATGACCAGCACGATGATGGCAAGACCGAAGATCGACTTGTCGGCGATGATGTCGTCACAGCCCTGGAGCAACTGTCCGCGTGCCGCAAGAGCGACGATGCCGGTCGACTGCAGGATTGCCAGAGCGATGGACAGGTAACGCGTGTACTGCGTCATCTTGGCCTGACCGGACTGGCCTTCTTTTCGAAGTTCCTCGAACTTCGGGATCACCACGGTCAGCAGCTGCACGATGATGCTTGCCGTGATGTACGGCATGATGCCGATCGCAAAGATCGACATCTGCAGCAGAGCGCCACCGGAGAACAGGTTGATCAGCGAGTAGATACCTGCTGAGTCACCGGAGTTGGCGATATCGATGCACTGACGCACGCGGCCGTAGTCGACACCTGGGGACGGAATGAGAGCGCCGACCCGATACAGAGCCACCAAGCCGAGGGTGAAGAGGATCTTCCGCCTCAGGTCTGGGGTCCTGAGGGCCGAGACGAAGGCGGAAAGCAAAGATCCTCCTGGCACGACGGTAGGGAGACAGATCGTTTGACCTGTCGAACTTTTGAACTCTAACAGTGAGCATTTGGGAACTAAGCGGGCAGACCACGAAAACCGGGTAAGCCGAAGATACATTTGCCACTCGGTGACCAGAATACTGGCCCATCCGAGGCATGCACGACCAATCTGTGACAAGACCTGGTAGACGCCGATGGCCGCAGCGCAGCAAACGCTGCGCTGCGGCCATCGGACTAGCTACGCGTGATTACTCACAGCTCGGTGGCGGAACCACCGGCAGCAGCAATCTTTTCCTTGGCGGAACCGGTGAACTTGTCGACGGTCACCTGAACGGCAACTGTCAGTTCGCCGTCGCCCAGAACCTTGACGAGCTGGTTCTTGCGGACTGCGCCCTTGGCAACGAGATCCTCGACCGTGATTGCTCCACCTTCGGGGAACAGACGGGCGATGTCGCCGACATTGACGACCTGGTACTCGGTGCGGAACGGGTTCGTGAAGCCCTTGAGCTTGGGCAGACGCATGTGAAGCGGCATCTGTCCGCCCTCGAAGCCCACGCGCACGGTGTTACGTGCCTTGGTGCCCTTGGTACCGCGACCTGCGGTCTTACCACGCTTGCCGCCCTCACCGCGTCCAACACGAATCTTGTTGGACTTGGATCCCGGAGCGGGGCGCAGGTGGTGCAGTTTGATGGTCATGGTTAGACCTCCTCAACTGTTACGAGGTGGCGCACCACGTTGATCAGACCGCGGTTCTGTGCGTTGTCCTCACGAACAACGGTCTGACGGATGCCCTTGAGACCGAGCGTGCGCAGAGAATCCTTCTGGTTCTGCTTGGTCCCGATGATGCTCTTGATCTGAGTGACCTTGAGATCTGCCATTACTTCACACTCCCAGCAGCCTGTGCGCGAGCGCGAAGCATGCCGGCGGGTGCAACCTCTTCGAGGGTGAGGCCGCGGCGAGCCGCAACTTCCTCGGGACGCTGCAGACCCTTGAGCGCAGCAACGGTCGCATGCACGACGTTGATGGCGTTGTCGCTACCGAGCGACTTCGACAGGATGTCCGCGATACCAGCGCACTCCAGCACGGCGCGCACAGCGCCACCGGCGATAACACCGGTACCGGGGCTTGCCGGGCGAAGCATGACGATGCCGGCAGCAGCCTCACCCTGAACGGGGTGAGTGATGGTGTTGGCGATCATCGGGACGCGGAAGAAGCTCTTGCGAGCCTCCTCGACACCCTTCTGGATGGCCGCGGGAACTTCCTTGGCCTTTCCGTAGCCGACGCCGACCAGTCCGTTGCCGTCTCCGACGATCACCAGAGCGGTGAAGCTGAAGCGACGACCACCCTTGACGACCTTGGAAACGCGGTTGATCGTGACAACGCGCTCGATGAACTGTGACTTCTCCGCAGCGTTTCCGCCACGGCCACCGTCGCGACGGTCACGGCCGCCACCACGGTTGTCCCCACGAGCGTTGCTGTTGTCACCGCTGTTGGGGCCATTCTGTCCGGCGGGTCCGCTTCCGCCGTCACGCCTTTGACGTCCCGGCATCAGGCTGTCCTTCCGTTGAAAATGTTGGTCATCAGAACTTCAACCCGCCTTCGCGAGCCGCGTCTGCCAGGGCCGCGATGCGACCGTGGTAGCCGTGTCCGCCGTGGTCGAAGACAACTGCTTCCACGCCGGCAGCCTTGGCGCGCTCGGCGATCAGCTGACCGACCTTCGCGCTCGCAGCCTTCTTGTCGCCTTCTGCCACGCGCACGTCTGCTTCGATGGTCGACGCGGAGGCCAGGGTGTGGCCGGCCAGGTCGTCCACGAGCTGGACGTGGATGTGGCGCGAGGACCGGTTGACGACCAAGCGGGGACGCTCGGGCGTGCCGGAGACCTTCTTGCGGAGACGGAAGTGACGACGCGTCTTCGAGAGACGACGCTTGGTGGACGCATCCTTGCCCAGCGGAATCCGCTTGGCTTTCTGGTTTGCAGTCTGGCTCATATCACTTACCCGTCTTTCCGACCTTGCGGCGGATCTGCTCACCCTCGTAACGCACGCCCTTACCCTTGTACGGGTCCGGACGACGGAGACGACGGATGTTGGCCGAGATCTGCCCGACCTTCTGCTTGTCGATGCCGGACACCGAGAACCGGGTGGGCGACTCGACGACGAAGGTGATGCCTTCAGGAGCCTCGATCGGCACCGGGTGGCTGAAGCCGAGCGCGAACTCGAGGTCCTTGCCCTTCAGTGCCACACGGTAACCAACACCGTGGATCTCCATCTTCTTCGTGTAACCCTGGGTGACACCGGTGATGATGTTCGCAACCAGGGTCCGCGACAGACCGTGCAGCGCGCGGCTACGACGCTCGTCGTCGGGGCGCGTGACGCTCAGCGAGCCGTCCTCTGCCTTTTCGATTGCGATGGGCTCGGAGATGGTCAGCGCGAGGGTGCCCTTGGGACCCTTGACGGTGACATCCTGGCCGCTGATCGTGACGTCAACGCCCGCGGGGACGGTGACCGGAATCTTTCCAATACGCGACATTGTGGTGGCCTCCCTTACCAGACGTAGGCGAGGACTTCCCCGCCTACTCCTTGATTGGCCGCCTGGCGATCGGTGAGCAGACCGGACGACGTGGAGATGATGGCCACGCCGAGGCCTCCGAGGACCTTGGGCAGGTTGGTGGACTTCGCGTAAACCCGGAGACCGGGCTTGGAAACGCGACGCACGCCGGCGAGGCTACGCTCGCGGCTGGGACCGTACTTCAGATCGACGATGAGGGTCTTGCCGACCTCTGCGTCTTCGGTACGGAAATCGGAGATGTAGCCCTCGCGCTTGAGGATCTCGGCGATGTTCGCCTTGATCTTCGAGTGGGGAAGCTTCACCTCATCGTGGTACGCCGTGTTGGCGTTGCGCAGACGCGTCAAGAAGTCTGCGATGGGGTCAGTCATGGTCATAGGTCGACCTCGACACCTTTCTCGCTGTGGTTCCCATGCAACACCGGACGAATCCGATCGTGGGCCTCCAGCAATTCGGCTGGGCCGTCCGACTTGTGTCAGACGGCGTAAGTTACCGCACCGAGCTGAACGCATGCGTCAGCCACGGCAACCGCTCTAGTGTAGGGAACTTTGGCGCAAGTGTCCACCGGGATGCCACGTCGGCTCCCCCACCGCCACCCGAAGGTCGCTGATCGGGAAGGTATCGACGCACCCCGAAATCTGAACTGCTCGTTCGGCACCGAAGAACGACATCGACGAACGATGATCGCTTTCAACCAGAGTCGCAGCGGGACAGTTCTTTTCAGGATCGGCGCGATACACAACTCGATGGAAACCACGAATGGACGTGGGTTCCAAAGGAACCCACGTCCATTCACATGCGTGGTGTGACGAAGCCCGAGGGCCTCAGATCACCAAGAGCTCTTGCGAACTCCGGGAAGCTCGCCGGCGTGAGCCATCTCGCGAACGCAGATACGGCACAAGCCGAACTTGCGGAACACCGAGTGCGGGCGACCGCACCGCTGGCAGCGGGTGTAGGCGCGAACCGCGAACTTGGGCTTCTTGTTGGCCTTGTTGACCAATGCCTTCTTAGCCATGCGCTCAGTTCTCCTTGAACGGGAAGCCGAGGTGCTTGAGCAGTGCACGGCCTTCTTCGTTGTTGGTTGCGGTGGTCACGACGGTGATGTCCATACCGCGGGGGCGATCGATCTTGTCCACGTCGATCTCGTGGAACATCGACTGCTCGTTGAGGCCGAACGTGTAGTTGCCGTTGCCGTCGAACTGGTTGCCCGAGAGACCGCGGAAGTCGCGGATACGGGGCAGAGCGACAGACACGAGGCGGTCCAGGAACTCCCACATGCGGTCACCACGGAGGGTGACGCGTGCGCCGATGGGCATACCTTCGCGGAGCTTGAACTGCGCGATGGACTTACGTGCCTTGCGGATCTCGGGCTTCTGGCCTGTGATCAGCGACAGGTCATGGACAGCGCCGTTGATCAGCTTGGCGTCACGGGCAGCGTCGCCGACGCCCATGTTGACGACAACCTTGACGACGCCGGGGATCTGCATGACGTTCGAGTAGTCGAACTCGCTGTTGAGCGCGTCCTTGATCTCAGCGCGGTAGCGTGCCTTGAGGCGCGGCTGGACCTTGTTTTCGGTGGAGGTCATGTCAGATGTCCTTCCCGTTCTTCCGGGAAATCCGAACGCGCTTGCCGGACTCTTCGTCGGTGCGGTAGCCCACGCGGGTGGGGTTTCCGTCCGAGTCGACGACTGCAACGTTGGAAACGTGGATCGGGGCTTCCTGCGTGACGATGCCGCCGGAGGATGCTCCGCGCTCGTTCGCGGAAACCGCGGTGTGCTTCTTGATTCGGTTCACGCCTTCGACGAGGACCTTGTCGGTCGCGGGGTAGGCCTGAATGACCTTGCCCTTCGCGCCCTTGTCCTTGCCGGCGATGACCAGAACGGTGTCACCCTTGTGCACCTTCATCACAGCACCTCCGGGGCAAGCGAAACGATCTTCATGAACTTCTTCTCGCGCAGCTCACGGCCGACGGGTCCGAAGATGCGGGTTCCACGGGGATCACTGTCAGCCTTGATGAGCACTGCAGCGTTCTCGTCGAACTTGATGTAGGAACCGTCCGGACGACGGCGCTCCTTGGTCGTGCGAACGATGACGGCCTTGACGACCTCACCCTTCTTGATGTTTCCACCGGGGATTGCGTCCTTGACGGTGGCGACGATGACGTCACCGATCCCGGCGTAGCGACGTGACGAACCGCCGAGAACGCGGATGCAAAGGATTTCCTTGGCACCCGTGTTATCAGCGACGCGAACTCGCGACTCCTGCTGAATCACTTGATCTCCCTAGACCTGGAATTTCGTGCGCAACGGATTACCGACCCGGTGCGCGCGGTCATTGTTGCCACCTGCGTCGTGTCTGAGCTGCAGTCCCACCGACTGACGTCGGGAGACGATCACTGCAAGCACCGTTCGAGCTGCGCACGTGAAGACACACCTCTGCCACAGGCAACCGTTCTATTGTAGGGAAGGGTTCACCGAATACCAAATCAGCCGTACTCGACGCAACTCGAACCCTTCGCCCGGAAAGCCCCGAAAGCCCCCGGAAAGCCGAATGGCCCACTCCCCCAAGGGGAAGCGGGCCATTCGGTGATACTCGATCAGCTCGAGGATTCGATCAGGCTTACTTGGCCTTTTCGAGGACCTCGACCAGACGCCAGTGCTTCGTCGCGGACAGCGGACGGGTTTCCATCAGCTGAACGCGGTCGCCGACGCCGGCAACGCCGTTCTCGTCGTGCGCCTTCACCTTGGTCGTACGGCGGATGATCTTGCCGTAGAGCTTGTGCTTGACGCGGTCTTCGAGCTCGACCACGATCGTCTTTTCCATCTTGTCGGACACGACGTATCCGACACGGACCTTACGGCTCGCGCGCTCTTCTGTGCTCACTGCTTTTTCCTCACTCATGCCGCGTCACCTGCATCCGGACCCACAGCGAGTCCGAGCTCACGCTCACGCAGGACGGTGTAGATGCGCGCGATCTCGTGACGAACGGTGCGCAGTCGTCGGTTGTTGTCCATCTGGCCGGTAGCCATCTGGAAACGAAGGTTGAAAAGCTCTTCCTTCGACTCACGGAGCCGGGTGACCAGCTCGTCTTCACTGAGCTCGCGGAGCTCTGCTGCTGGGGTTCCAGTAGCCATCAGAACTGCTCCTCTCTGGTCACGATCCGGCACTTGCACGGGAGCTTGTGCATCGCGCGGCGCAGGGCCTCACGAGCAATCTCCTCGTTGGGGTATGTCATCTCGAACAGAACGCGTCCGGGCTTGACGTTGGCAATCCACCACTCGGGCGAACCCTTACCGGAACCCATTCGGGTTTCGGCCGGCTTCTTCGTGAGGGGGCGATCCGGGAAGATGTTGATCCAGATCTTGCCGCCACGCTTGATGTGCCGAGTCATGGCGATACGAGCGGACTCGATCTGCCGGTTGGTGATGTAGGCAGGCTCGAGAGCCTGGATGCCGTAGTCACCGAAGGTCACCTGGGTACCGCCCTTGGCGGCACCCGAACGGCTCGGGTGGTGCTGCTTGCGGTGCTTGACCCGCCGTGGGATCAACATGCGTCAGCCCTCCTGATTCTGTTCAGTTGCGGGAGCATCGGCGGTTGCGGTCGCTGCGCGGCCGGCCTCGGTGCTGGTCGCAGTGGTACCGGTGGCACCGGAACGACGCGGACGGCTCGGACGCTCACGACGCGGGCGATCCCCGGCCGGTGCGGCCGTGTTGGCGGCGAGCTCACGCTTGCCACCGACGATGTCGCCCTTGTAGATCCAGACCTTGACGCCGATGCGACCGAAGGTGGTCTTGGCCTCGTAGAGGCCGTAGTCGATGTCCGCACGAAGCGTGTGCAGCGGCACACGGCCTTCGCGGTAGAACTCCGACCGGGACATCTCGGCGCCGCCGAGACGACCGGAGCACTGAACGCGGATTCCCTTGACGTTGGGCTGACGCATGGCCGACTGGATGGCCTTGCGCATTGCACGACGGAAGGCAACGCGGTTCGAGAGCTGCTCGGCCACACCCTGTGCGACGAGCTGTGCTTCAGCTTCTGCGTTCTTGACCTCGAGGATGTTCAGCTGAACCTGCTTGCCGGTCAGCTTCTCGAGCTCGGAGCGGATGCGATCGGCTTCGGCGCCGCGGCGGCCGATGACGATGCCCGGACGTGCAGTGTGGATGTCCACGCGAACACGGTCACGGGTGCGCTCGATTTCGACCTTCGCGATTCCTGCGCGCTCCATGCCAGTGGCGAGGAGCTTACGGATCGCGACGTCTTCCTTGACGTACTCCGCGTACTGCTTGTCTGCGTACCAGCGAGACTTCCAGTCGGTGGTGATGCCGAGACGGAAGCCGTGCGGGTTGATTTTCTGGCCCACTACTGAGCACTTCCCTTCCGGCGATTACGGGTCGATGTTCCGGTCTTCGGCAGGCTCTCCACGATCACGGTGATGTGACTGGTGCGCTTGCGAATACGGAACGCACGTCCCTGTGCACGCGGCTGGAACCGCTTGAGGGTCGCGCCCTCGTCCACGAACGCCGTAGCAACGACAAGCGTGCTGGGGTCGAGGTCGAGGTTGTTCTCGGCGTTGGCTGCTGCGGAGGCGATCACCTTGGCGACCGGCTCGCTCGCTGCCTGCGGCGCGAACTTCAGGATGTTCAGGGCGTCTTCAACCGAGCGCCCGCGGACCAGGTCCACAACTCGACGTGCCTTCATCGGCGTAACGCGAACGTGCTTCGCTACAGCCTTGGCAGTCGGGTTGGCGGTTTCGGTGTTGCTCATCGCCTCTTCGCCTTCCGATCATCCTTGATGTGACCCTTGAACGTGCGGGTCGGTGCAAACTCTCCGAGCTTGTGTCCGACCATGGAGTCGGAAACGAACACGGGGACGTGCTTGCGGCCGTCGTGAACTGCAAACGTGTGGCCGATGAAGTCCGGGATGATTGTCGAACGACGGGACCAGGTCTTGATGACCTGCTTGGTTCCCTTTTCGTTCTGTACATCCACCTTCGCGAGGAGGTGGTCATCGACGAACGGGCCCTTCTTAAGGCTGCGTGGCATCCTTCACTCCCTCCTAGCGCTTGTTCTTGCCGGTGCGGCGGCGACGGACGATCATCTTGTCGCTTGCCTTGTTCTTGCGGGTACGGCCTTCAGGCTTACCCCACGGGCTGACCGGGTGGCGTCCACCTGAGGTCTTGCCCTCGCCGCCACCGTGCGGGTGGTCGACCGGGTTCATCACGACACCACGAACGGTCGGGCGCTTGCCCTTCCAACGCATACGGCCGGCCTTGCCCCAGTTGATGTTCGACTGCTCGGCGTTGCCGACCTCGCCGACGGACGCGCGGCAGCGCACGTCGACGCGACGGATTTCACCGGAAGGCATACGCAGCGTGGCGTAGCTGCCTTCCTTACCGAGGAGCTGGATGCTGGCGCCTGCGGAACGAGCCATCTTGGCTCCGCCGCCGGGACGCAGTTCCACACCGTGGATGGTGGTACCAGTCGGGATGTTGCGCAGCGGCAGGTTGTTGCCCGGCTTGATGTCGGCGCCTGCACCGGACTCGACCGGTGAACCCTGCACCAGGCCCTTGGGGGCGATGATGTAGCGCTTCTCACCGTCTGCGTAATGCAGGAGTGCGATGTTTGCTGTGCGGTTGGGGTCGTACTCGATGTGAGCGACCTTTGCCGGGATGCCGTCCTTGTCGTTGCGACGGAAATCGATCAGTCGGTATGCACGCTTGTGTCCGCCACCCTTGTGACGGGTGGTGATACGACCGTGTGCGTTACGTCCACCGCGACCGTGCAGCGGGCGAACCAGCGACTTCTCGGGGGTTGACCGAGTGATCTCGGCGAAGTCCGAGACGCTCGAGCCACGACGGCCCGGTGTTGTCGGCTTGTACTTACGGATTGCCATGAGTCTTCTCGTCCTCTATGTCTCGTCAAGTCCCGGCGCTTACGCGACCGGTCCTCCGAAGATCTCGATGGGCTTGCTGTCAGCGGACAGGGTCACGAGCGCGCGCTTGGTGTCCTTGCGCTTGCCGTAACCGAATCGGGTCCGCTTACGCTTGCCCTGACGGTTGGCGGTGTTGACGCTGGTCACCTTGACGCCGAAGACCTTCTCGACGGCAATCTTGATCTGCGTCTTGTTCGAGTCCGGGTGCACCAGGAAGGTGTAGGTGCCTTCCTCGATCAGTCCGTAGGACTTCTCGGAGATGACCGGAGCGAGCAGGATGTCGCGGGGGTCAGCGATGGTGCTCACTTGGCGTCCTCCTTGTTCTGAGCGCTCTCTGCGGGCCCGTGGATGAACGCGTTGAGTGCCTCGACGCTGAACACGACATCGTCTGCATTGAGCACGTCGTAGGTGTTGAGCTGGTCGGGAGCAATGGGATGCACACCTTCCAGGTTCTGCACGCTCTTCCAAGCGGCTACATCCTGGCGACCCACGACGAGCAGCAGCTTCTTGCGATCCGAAATCTCGCCGAGGAACGCGATTGCGCCCTTGGTCGAAGGCGTCTGCCCTGCAACCAGTTCGGTGATGACGTGGATGCGCTCGTTGCGTGCGCGGTCAGAGAGGGCTCCGCGAAGAGCGGCTGCCTTCATCTTCTTGGGGGTGCGCTGGCTGTAGTCACGCGGCTGCGGGCCGTGAACGGTTCCGCCGCCGACGAACTGCGGTGCGCGAGTCGAGCCCTGGCGTGCGCGGCCGGTGCCCTTCTGGCGGTACGGCTTCTTGCCACCGCCGCGGACGTCGCCGCGGGTCTTGGTGGAGTGGGTTCCCTGACGAGCAGCTGCGAGCTGCGCGACGACAACCTGATGGAGAAGCGCGATGTTGGCCGGAGCGTCGAAGATCTCAGCGGGGAGATCGACGGTGCCGTTGGTCTTGCCGCCGGCGACCTTGACGTCCAGGGTCAACTTGGTCTCGGTGCTGGTCATGCCCGTGCACCACCCTTCACTGCACTCTTGACGATCACGAGGCCGCCCTTGCGGCCGGGGATCGCACCCTTGATCAGCAGCAGGCCGTTCTCGGCATCCACCTTGTGGACCGAGAGGTTCTGCGTCGTGATGCGGTCGCTACCCATGCGTCCGGACATGCGCATGCCCTTGAACACGCGGCCGGGAGTTGCACAGCCACCGATGGAGCCCGGGCGGCGGTGAACAGCCTGGGTACCGTGCGACGCGCCCTGTCCCTTGAAGCCGTGACGCTTCATGGTTCCGGCGAAGCCCTTGCCCTTGCTGGTTCCGGTGACGTCGACGTATGCGCCGTCCTCGAAGACCTCGGCGGTGAGCTCCTGGCCGACCTCGTAGTCGGAGGTGTCCGCAACGCGGAGCTCCACTACGTGGCGACGCGGGGTCACACCAGCCTTGGTGAACTGGCCGGAAGTCGGCTTGTTCACCTTGCGCGGGTCGATGGCGCCGAACGCGAGCTGAACGGCGCTGTAGCCGTCACGCTCTTCGGTACGGATCTGGGTTACGACGTTCGGCCCAGCCTTCACGACGGTGACCGGGACAACCCGGTTGTTCTCGTCGAAGACCTGGGTCATGCCGAGCTTGGTGCCCAGGATTCCCTTGATCTTGGTATCAGTCATTGTTTTTGTCTCCGCCGTCACTGAATGTTCACGTCGACACTGGCCGGAAGGTCGATGCGCATGAGCGCGTCAACCGTCTTCGGCGTCGGGTCGAGAATGTCGATCAGCCGCTTGTGAGTACGCATCTCGAAGTGCTCGCGCGAGTCCTTGTACTTGTGCGGCGAGCGGATGACGCAATATACGTTCTTCTCGGTCGGCAACGGCACAGGTCCAACGACGCGGGCACCCGTACGGGTTACCGTCTCGACGATCTTGCGCGCTGACGCGTCGATCGCCTCGTGGTCGTAGGCCTTGAGCCTGATGCGGATCTTTTGTCCCGCCACGCTTAGTGTCCTTTTCTTGCCGCGTTTCGTAGCCCGCCTGGTCAGGCTCGAGCTACCTCGTCTGCACAGTCCTTGCCTGGACGATGACACGACGAACACTGAAGCGATCGGGACCAAGTCCGAAAGTTCGGAAGACCGTGTTAGCGGTAAACCGAGCATCGGATCAGATCAGGATCTGCTGCCGCTGTTCGTTTGTCATTGTTCTCCGGTACACGCGGTCGGGCGTGTCGCCTTCTCACTCATCCTGCGCCGGACAATCTTTCGATCATCTGGCGCGTGATGCGTACCGGACGTGTTCGATGTCGAACACAAAGTAGGTACTGCTTCCGTCCTGCATTACTTCTCGTCTTGCATGTCTTGCATGGTCACAGTCGTTGACCCGATTACCCTGACGGGATCTGCGATCGATCGTCTGTGACGTCTTACCCTTACCCGATCACGGCCGCAAACGACCGCGTCCCGGACAAGGCAACCCGACCAGTATGCCGTACCTGGCCCGATTCCTCAACTCCCCCGAACCAGCCTTTCCGAGTGAGCTGCGCGACAACAACCTTACTCAGAAGTAAGATAGGCGGATGACTACTTCCAGCCCCACCTATCGCGGATGGCAGAAATTGCCGGACAACGCCCTCGGACATGCAGTTTTCTCGGCGGCGATGTCCATTCGCGTGCCCTACTTCGCCTCCGTTCTCCCCCGGGTGACCAAGTTGGAACCGGGACTGTGCGAGGTCCGCTCCCCCAAATGGTGGGGCGTCCACAACCATCTCGGCACTTTTCACGCGATCGCAGCATGCAATCTCGCGGAGGTCGCAATGGGCATGCTGAGCGAAGCGACGGTTCCGAACTCGCACCGCTGGATCCCCAAGTCCATGAAGGTCGACTACCTCGCCAAGGCCGAGACCGGCCTGCGGGCGGTCGCCCGACTCGAGACTTTGCCGGACTTCGCGGCGATCGAGAGTGGCACGGAACTTCTCGTTCCCATCTCGATCTTCGACCGGGGCGGCAAGGAAGTAGTCCACGCCGAAATCACCACCTGGGTCTCCCCCAAGTAGGCACTCACGAACCCGCCTGCATCGCAACCTGATTCGCCCGCCAAACAGGTTTCGCAGAATTAGGCACCACCGCAGGTTTCGGCGAATGACGATCGTGGAACACCTCCCCGAACGGCGATGGTCGGTCGGGGTGCCGGTGTCCGGAGGTGGGTTGCGTTCCGGGCACCACATTGTCGACCTCGCGTCACGCCGAGCACCGGGAGGCCTCGTGGAAGAGTTCTTGACCACAACGAGTTCCGAAGCAGGCACGCAGACCTCGTCGTATCCGGACGAGGCCGAGGGATTGGACAGCTTCCGGCGCGACCTCGACGCCATCGACGCTCTACTTCTCGAGACGGTGCGGCAGCGGCTGGAACTCTGCCTACGCATCGGCGAGTGGAAGCGCTCCCGCGAGGTTCCGATGATGCAACCCGGCCGCGTCCGCCTCGTGCAGGAGCGGGCGCGTGAATTCGCCCGTAGACACGACCTCTCCCCCGACTTCTTCAACGCCCTGTACGAGCTGATGATTGCCGAGACCTGTCGACTCGAAGACCTGGTGATCAACGCACCTGTTGAGGAGGAGGACACTGTTCGGGAATCCGTCGGACCGAGATCAGGATCATCGACATGAGTTCCCGCACCCTTCTGGTGGACAATTACGACTCGTTCACCTACAACCTGTTCACCCTGTTGACCGAGGTCAACGGGGTTGTGCCGACCGTGGTCCGCAACGACGCGGATTGGGATTCCATCGATCTCGCGTCATACGACAACGTGGTCATCTCCCCAGGTCCCGGCCGGCCGGATCGCGACCGTGATTTCGGAATCAGCCGCCGTTTCATCGAAGAAGCGCCTCTCCCACTTCTCGGTGTCTGTCTCGGCCACCAGGGCCTGTGCGAGTTGTTCGGCGCGGACGTGGTGGTTGCGCCCGTACCGATGCACGGCCGAATTTCGCTGATCGATCACGACGGCTCGGGCATCTTTGCCGGACTTCCGTCGCCGTTCCGAGCTGTTCGCTACCACTCGTTGACCGTCGAGAATCTGCCGAACGCCTTCGTTCGTACCGCGTGGACGTCCGACGGACTGCTCATGGGTGTCCGGCACCGGACCAAGCCGATGTGGGGCGTTCAGTTCCATCCGGAGTCCATCAGTACCGAGTTCGGCATAGATTTGCTCGCGAACTTCCGCGATCTGTCCGTCGGACGCACTCTGGATTCGGTGATCCGACCCGAACCGACTTCGCAAACACCCGACCTGCGGCCGGCGATCAACTACGACGTCGACGACGTGACTCTCGATTTTGCAGTGGACCCGTCTGCGGCCTATGCAGCACTGTTCGCCGACGGCCCGAACGCGTTCTGGCTGGACCGCGCGGCAACCGCAGAGCCGAGTGCGCGCTTTTCGATTCTCGGCGATTCGTCGGGGCCGCTGGCCGAGTTCATCACGTACGACGTGCAAGCCGAGGTACTGACTGTCAGCCGAAAAGGCTTGTCCGACGAGCACATTCGAGTTCCGTTCTTCGATTACTTGGACGCACAACTCGCGACGCGCTTCGTGCCCTCGCATCCGGAACTCGACTTCAACCTCGGCTACGTGGGCTACCTCGGCTACGAACTGAAAGCACAGACCGGAGGAAGGGCAGTCCATCCGGCACCCACTCCTGATGCCGCTCTGGTGTTTGCCGATCGCGCCGTCGTCATCGATCACACCGTCGGCCGCACTCACGTTTTGAGGTTGCGCGAGAAAGTCCGGGACGCCGGCTATGACGATTGGCTCGAATCGACCGTCGACACCTTGGCGCGGATCGGCGCGGACCTTCCGGAACGCACCCCGGTTCCGCTGATCAGCGACACCGTCTGGACGCAGGCTCGCCTTCGGCATGATCGCGATCAGTACCTGTCGTTGATCGGAACGGCCCTCTCGGAGATCCGGGCAGGTGAGTCCTACGAGGTATGTCTGACCAACATGGCGAGCGTCGACGAGACGATCGATGCACAGCAGGCGTTCGAGTATCTGCGCTCGATCAATCCGACGCCGTACAGCGCACTTCTCGACTTCACCGGCATCTCGGTGGTCTCGGCCTCGCCTGAGCGGTTCCTTCGTGTCGACTCGGACGGCAACGTCGAGTCCAAGCCGATCAAAGGGACCCGTCCGCGCGGCGTCACCCGAGCGCGTGATGCTGCGCTACGGCAGGACCTGCTCGACAGCGAGAAGGACCGCGCCGAGAACCTGATGATCGTGGACCTCACTCGCAACGACCTCACCAAGGTCTGCGTTCCGGGAAGTGTCCACGTTCCGAGGCTGTTCGCGATCGAGTCGTACTCGTCCGTTCACCAAATGGTGTCGACGGTGCGTGGACATCTGAGCCCGGGGTCGTCGGCGGTGGACTGTGTCCGCGCCGCGTTCCCCGGCGGATCGATGACCGGCGCCCCGAAGGTACGGACGATGGAGATCATCGACCGCCTCGAATCCGGCCCACGTGGGGTCTACTCGGGATCGATCGGGTACTTCGCCCTCGGTGGCGCCGCAGACCTCTCGATCGTGATCCGGTCGCTGGTCTGCACCGAGAGCGGCGTGACCTTCGGAATCGGTGGTGCCATTACAGCGTTGTCCGACCCGGAAGAAGAATTCGACGAGACCACGGTCAAGGCGTCCACTCTGCTCCGTGCACTCGATGCGGTGTCCTCGCGGGTCCTCGAGTACGGCGGGTAGATCCAGCCATGACGGCGGCATCAGGCACAGCGACGGTTGTCGGCGGGCTGGGTGCCGTCGGATCCATGTTCGTCGAATTGCTTCGCGGCGGGGGGTCGACGGTCACCGTCGTCGACCCAGCAGGCAGCGATCCTGACGGAGATGTAGTCGTCGGAGACATCACGAAACCCAGTGACCGGGTCCTCGCACACGTGGAGTCCTCGAGCGTCATCGTGCTCGCCGTTCCCGAGCAGGTCGCTCTAGCCGCACTACCGAGCCTTCGAACATCCGGTGCTCTCGTTGTGGACACACTGTCGGTCAAATCGCGGATGGACGCAGCAATCGCCGACGCCGGCCGAGAAGGGGAGTTCCTCGGACTCAACCCCATGTTCCGTCCGTCGCTCGGACCGCGCGGTCGGGCCGTCATCGCAGTGCCGTACGTCGACGGTCCGCAGTCCGCCAGATTCCTCGACGTCGTGCGCTCGTGGGGAGCGTCGGTCGCGGTGATGGACGCCGATCGTCACGACCGGTTGGCCGCGGCTACCCAGGTTCTGACACACGCGTCGGTGCTGGCTTTCGGCGTTGCCCTGGCCGAACTCGGAGTTTCTGCGGACGAACTCCTCGCGGTCGCCCCTCCCCCGCATCGGACCTTGCTCGCGCTCCTGGCGCGGATAGCCGGCGGCGAACCGGAGGTGTACTGGGACGTACAAGCGGGCAATCCGCATGCAGGTGCGACACGAAAAGCACTGTTTGATGCCACCTCACAGGTGGACACGGCGGCCGAGACGCTCGGCGACTTCACGACGCTGATGAAAACCGCCGAGGCAGCGCTCGACGATCACTCCGGCGAATTGAACGCGGAGTGCCAGAGCTTGTTCGATCGCATTGCCGAAGGGCACAGAGAGTAGGGAACGATGAGACCTGGAGTGAGTCCGCCCAGCCTCCCGGAGTACGACGCCTCGGATCCGGTCGAGAGTGCAATCGTCAGTCGGCTTGCGAGCAATTGGGCGCGCCGGGCAACCGTGAAGAAGGCGGAGCCGGAACTGGACGATCTCTTCGATTCGTCGTTGTCCGACTACCCCGAAGCACTTCTCCCGTTCGCGGAGCATCCGACCTACCTGGCATTGAGTCCCGAGCAGAAGCAACGCCTGCAAGCCTGGGCATGGATCGCGTTCAACAAGAACGTCATGGACATCGAGAAGTACGTCGTCAATCCCGGCTTCGACGTTCTCGCCGAAGACCGACTCGGCGTCGGACTCGGAGATTGGGCTGCAGTGGCCGTCAATCAGGCGATGGTCGACGAGCAATATCACACGCTCATGCACTTCAATGCCAGTTCAGCGACCCGTCGAGGCAGGGGCTGGGCGCTTCCGGCCAAGGCACTGCCAGACGTCCTGACGGTCCACACGCGGGCGCAAGCCCTCGACGCAGCCGAGGGGTCTCGCAAGATCGCCCTGACACAGTTGGCGTTCATGACCGTCGCCGAGGTGTCGATCACCGCATACCTCGACCTGATCTCGGATGACCCGGGCGTGCAGTCGATCAACCGCGCGACGATTCGGTTGCACGCTCGCGACGAGTACTGCCATGCCTCGATTGCCGGGGAACTAGCCGTGTTGGTCTGGGATTCCCTGGATCGTGGAGATCGCAGCTATTTATTGGAAGGTTTCGAGGACGCGATGCGTGCGTTCAGCGGGACCGACTTCGGCGCGTGGCGAGCAATCATGGAAATTGAAGCCATACCTGGAGGACGGAAGATGCTCGATGATGTCGCATTGGAACCGCGCAACGAACTGTTCGTGCAGGACTACAGTGGAATAACGTCCCTGCTCCAAAAGCTACAAGTTGCACCGGAAGTAACAATCGCAGCAGAAAAATATTCTGCCAGTTAATCCCGTGCAATAAAAGAAATAGTTCGCAACGAACCCGAACCAGTAATTGTCCGCAATTATCGGGCACTCCCGATTATTCAGCTAAACACGAGCATTCTCGAATAAATACCGGACGGATTTATCAAGAAAAGACGGGAAGATCCCGCGCCCGCTGCCTCCGACCCAAGACCCGAGAAGAGAGTTGTCCGGAATTCTTGTCATACATTCGATAAAGAGGCCACAAGATTGCATGCAGAATACTGTCCGCTGCGATCAAGAATGTTAACTTCCAATTCGATACACCATGATGCTCGAGGGTTTTCTTCGATGCTCGATTATATCGTGCATACACGCGCGGCGAACTAACTCCACGCCTACCCGAAACCTTTGCGGCCATGCTCGAGATCTGCCCCACTGCGCAACGAACATGCGCCATGCAGAGGGATAGATCGATATCCTCGTGAATGTCGGTTCGATCGCTGACCGCATCCCTAACGGCCAACCAAGCCGACCGACGCATCGCCATGTTACTGCCTGGAACTGCAACAACGGGCCGAACCGCCCCCTGGGCCCCGCGACCGAGTCGCCAATTCGTCCATCGGCGCTGAAGGCCGGCGATCGGAGATTCATAAAGGTAAGTCAGGCCAGTTACGCCCGAGAAATCGTCGCGACGCTCGAAGAATTCGTGAACCGCAACGGCCCAGTTTTCCCCCACGATCGTATCCGCGTCGATACGTCCGATAATTTCTCCACTAGCCGCGTCAAACCCTTTGTTTCTCGCATGCACCACCCCGGGTCGGGATTCTTTGAGAAGCCGAACCTTGGGACAACTACTTTGATACTTCTTGATCAACTCGGAAGTGTTGTCCGAGGAATTATTGTCAACGACGATGATTTCGTCGACATATTCACCTTGAGCAATGAGCGCTTCGATGCACGTTTCGATGTATTCAGATTCATTAAAAGCCGGAACAACCACCGACAACGTCGCGTTCGCCATTTCCCAACGGTATCGCGAATCTCCCCACAAGACATTGAGCAGCGGGCCCAGAGGACCAACCGGAAGGAATCGGGGGACTTTCGTCACCGGTCAAATCAAAGACCTCCGGTCCGCGCAACCGAATACCCACCTGCGCAGATGCGTTGAAAATCCATTTGGTCATTCGTTCAATTAGAGGAGATCTTTACGTTACAAAGAATATTTGTGATTCTTGCCACAAGGTGAAATCGAAGGTGAGAGTTGCTGGCAGGAGCCAAATACCCCCTCTCACGCGTCCGATTGCCCGAGTGTCGGTTTGACCCTCCGGTAACATCTGAGCGGAGATCACGGATAGAAGACAGAAGGCATCTGTGCGCCCGTCGGGAGCGCGTGCCCGTTCCGACAATGCAGACAGCGGAGTGTTGATGCCCTTTTCCACGGACGCAGCGGTACTAGTGGAGGACGTACACAAGTCCTTCAAGAACGTGCACGCGCTGCGAGGGATCAACTTCACCGCCCCACGTGGGACAGTGCTCGGCATCTTAGGTCCCAACGGCGCAGGCAAGACAACGACGGTGAAGGTCCTCTCCACGCTCATTCGTCCCACCAGTGGACGCGCGATGGTGGCCGGCTATGACGTCGTGCGCAACGCTCCAGAGGTTCGACGCTCCATCATGATGACCGGGCAGTTCGCCGCCCTGGACGATTCTCTCACCGGCCGCGAGAACATCGAACTGTTCGGCCGCTTGATGGGACTCGACAGGATGTCGGCCAAGGTACGCGCCGCCGATTTACTCTCGCAGTTCGACCTCGTCGAGGCAGGATCTCGCGTTGTCCGGAACTATTCGGGAGGTATGCGTCGACGGATCGACATCGCCTGTGGGCTCGTCGTTCGCCCCGAGGTGGTTTTCCTCGATGAACCGACGACCGGCCTCGATCCGCGAAGCCGTCAGAGTGTCTGGTCACTGGTTCAATCTTTGAAGGAGCAGGGCATCACGGTGCTCCTGACCACCCAGTATCTCGAGGAAGCGGATCTCCTGAGCGACAACATCATCGTCATCGACAAAGGCGCGGTTATCGCTGAGGGGACTGCTGATCAACTGAAGGCTCGGACTGGCGCGAGCTTTTGCGAGATCGTGCCTTCAGACCTCAAGCAGTTGGCCCACGCGGTCCACGCTCTAGGAAATCTGGTGCCCCGAGACTTCCGCTTCGACCTGGCACAAGAGAGCGGCCGAATCGCTATCCCCGCGCCCGTCGGCGCCGGAACGCTCTCTGAAGCACTGCGCCGTCTCGATCATGCTCGGATACCGCTTGCCGACATCGCACTTCGCCGCCCGTCACTCGATGATGTCTTCCTCGCACTCACTGGCGAGCAGCATGTAAGTGGGACAAAGTGACGACAACAACCAAATTCGGGGTCGATCAGGTGGCTGTCCGTGGAGACACGCGCAGCAAGATTGCAGTCCCTGACGCCTTGAGCGTTGGCAAGCACCGCCGACCACGTCCGTCAGCGATCAATCAGTGGTGGGTGTTGACGGCACGCACCGTCAAATCGATGGTGAAGCGCTATGAACTGCTCGTTGCAGTCATCGCACCGCTGATTTTCACGATCGGGTTCTACCTTCCTCTGAAGTTCGTCATGCAACTTCAAGGGATCAACTACGCGCAGTTCTTGATGCCGATCATCGTGCTGCAAGCCATGGCATTCACATCGATCTCGGCTGCTCAGATGTCGTCAACCGAATCAATCACCGGATTCAGCAACCGGATGAAAACCATGCCCGTCGTCGGCCCGATTCCGCTGCTGTCCCGTCAATCCAGTGGGTTCGTCAGATCAACAGTCTCGCTTGCTGCCGCATTGGCGTTCGGCCACTTGATCGGTTTTCGATTCTCAGCAGGAATCGGACAGGCCATCCTGTTTTGCGCGGTCGCCTTGGCGTTCAGCACCTGCTTGTCCTTCGCCGGTGATGCGATCGGCTCACTGTCGAAGAGCCCGCAGGCCACCAGTCAAGCGCTGACATTGCCACAGTTGATTCTGGGGATGTTGTCCTGCGGTTTTGCGCCCGAGACTGGCTTTCCCGAATGGATTCGGCCGTTTGTACGCAATCAACCGGTATCGCAGTTTTCATTCGCCATGCGTGATCTTGCGCAAGGCGGGGTCACCTGGAGCGTCCTCTTTCCCGTCGTTGCCTGGACTATCGGATTGATCGTCGTGTTCGCGCCACTCGCGTTCTGGGCAAGTATGAGGCGGTCATGAGCGAGCCGACAGATCGATTCATGGCTGTAGTCCGCCCGGTCGAGGGGTTCAACTTCCCTTACCCAGACAATGCGCTCCCCGAGAACTCGTTCAAGGCGCTGGTCGTTCACAGTGGAATTCAGGCCAAACGCCTGTTGCTCACCTGGCTGCGCGATCCATCGACCGCTATTCAGGCCCTCATTTACCCAGCATTCATGCTGCTGATGTTCCGGGTCGTATTGGGCAATTCGATTACGGCAGCAACCGGCCAGTCGAGTATTTTCGGGACCGTTCCACTGATCATCCTCGTCGGCGCAATGTTCGGGTCGATTGCAAGTGCGGTCGGTCTCAAAGGTGAACGCGCGTCCGGACTACTGAGTCGATTCTGGACGTTGCCTGCGCACCGCGCCTCTGGCCTCGTCGGACGCATGATCGCAGAAGCAGTCCGAGTTCTCCTCACGTCAATCGTGATTCTCGGCGTCGGCTACCTGTTGGGGTTCCGATTCAATCAGGGCCCGCTCGCGGCCTTTGCGATCTTGGCGTTGCCCGTCATTTTCGGCGTCGGTTTTGCCATGATGGTGACGGCCCTGGCCACGGTTTCCGACAACTTGCCGCTCGTCGAAATCGTATCCATCTCGTGCACACTGTTGATGTTCTTCAATTCCGGCTTCGTCCCTGTGATGGCCTACCCGAAGTGGCTTCAACCGGTGGTGGCAGAGCAACCGATGTCCGTCGCGATCGACACGATGAGAGGGCTGTCGCTAGGGGGTCCTGTGGCGGAACCCCTCGTCAAGACGCTGCTCTGGTCCTTCGGCATGATTCTCGTCTTCGTCTACCCAGCGATTCGGGGATACCGACGCGCCGCGGCGATGTCGTAACGAATACAGACCGCAAACCGACTTCACAATTCGAGAAACAAGTGGCACCAGGGATGAGCATCGATGTACCCGTGCCACGCAACGAGAGGTATCTAACTTGACGCGTACAAGGCAGTCCATGTGGAGGCGCGCTACCGGTGTCGCCGCGGTGACGATGGTGTGCGCTCTGGTTCCGGCCGGTATCGCAACTGCGTCACCTGTCGCTCACCAGGGCGGCGGAGATTCGGTGGAGTCCGTCACGAGTGGTTCTTACGTCGTCTCAGTCGAGCAAGTGAACGATCGCCAAAAGATCGTGAATGTATACGCGGCGTCGATGGACCGCGTTGTTCCAATTCAGGTCATCACTCCTGCCGATGACTCCGCACCCCGTCCCATCCTGTACCTGCTCAACGGCGCCGGTGGTGGACAAGATTCGGCTACTTGGGAGTACCAGACCGACGTCGTCGACTTCTTCCAGGACAAGAACGTCAACGTCGCGACGCCAGTTGGTGGCCGCCTGTCGTACTACACCGACTGGGAGAAGGAAGACCCGAAACTTGGTAAGAACATGTGGAGCACTTTTCTGGGTAAGGAGCTCCCTCCGTTGCTGAACAAGCAACTTGGCAGCAATGGCGAACAGTCCATTGCCGCAATCTCGATGTCGGGCACTTCTGTGCTCAACCTGGCGATCGAGTACCCAGGCTTTTACAACTCCGTTGCCGCATTCAGCGGATGTGCCCAGACCAGCGATCCGCTTGGCCAGCAGTTCGTCAAGACCACCACGGAGTGGATCGGCGGCGTTGACGACGTACAGAACATGTGGGGTCCGTTCGACGGCCCCGGTTGGCGGGAGCACGACCCGCTTGTGAACGCTGAGAAGCTGCGTGGCACACAGATTTACATGAGCACCGGCAGCGGGCTCCCCGGTTTCCCCAATGACACCCCTGCAAATCCGCGCATCCAGGACGGTCGCGCTGCGATGTTCGACCAGATCGTTGTCGGCAGCCCGATCGAGCTTGCAACCAATCTGTGTACCTCCAACATGGCGAAGCGGCTCTTCGAACTGAATATTCCGGCAGTAGTGGATTTCCGTCCAACAGGTACCCATTCATGGGGCTACTGGCAGGACGATCTACACAAGTCCTGGCCATTCATCGCACAGTCTCTGGGCGTCTGATTCAAGTGCCTCGTGCTGGCTTCAACTCCAGCGCGAGGCACCGTTTAGCATCATGGGAGGAATGTAGCGGTGCGGTTCATTCGGATCATGCTGGTCGTACTCGGAACTTGCTTCCTGCTGTCAGGCACCTCCGTCAGCGCCCTAGCGGATGATCATGAGCCCAGCCCCGGTTTCGCCACTATGGGTCCATCGCCGGCCGGTTCGAACAACTGGAATTGCATTCCGAGCGCCGAGCATCCTCGTCCGGTAGTTCTCATCCACGGAACAACCGCGAACATGGTTGATACATGGGCTGAACTTTCCCCGCAACTTGCTGATCTCGGCTATTGCGTATTTGCACTCAATTATGGAGGCGCACGGGAAATCTTCAATCCCAATGCTCTCCAATGGGGTATCAGGGACATTGCGACTTCAGCGAAAGAGCTTGCAACCTTCGTTGATTCAGTTCGCCGTTCTACGGGTGCAAGCCAGGTGGATCTCGTAGGCCACTCCCAAGGGGGAGTCGTCGCTCGCCAGTACCTGAAGTTCGACGGTGGTTCGACTCCGGAAGATCCGTCGAAAAACGCCGTCCATTCTCTGGTCACCCTCGGCGCTACCAACCACGGCACGACCTTCGGCGGCTTGCAAGCGAACGCTAAACAACTGTCAGATATGGGACTTCCCGGAGACCTCTTGGTTCAGGCGATCTGGGGACCAGCCGGTGTTCAACAACTTCAAGGGACACCACTGTTGGCTGAGCTCAATGCGGGCTCGGAAACCCAACCGGGAGTTACGTATACCGTGATCGCGACCGCTCACGACCAGATTTCAACCCCTCCGGAAGCTTCGTTCCTTACCGCAGGCCCCAATTCTGTTGTCAACAACATCTGGGTCCAGGATGGCTGCCCAGGCAACACTGCCTCGCATGCGGGTCTGGTCCGTGATGCGCATTCGTTGGACCTCGTAAAATCCGCGCTCGATCCGGAATTCACGCCGATCCCCTGCGCATAGCTGACTCAGACGTCGCGACGGTCGCCGCAGAAGTTGAAATCGCACACTCGACAACCTCCGATCGACAAGCGTGTGCTGTCACGGGCGAACATGACCTCCTACACGGCCAGTCGGGAAGAGCGAAACATACGAGCCTGGCCATCGCCCGACCAGGCTCGTATGCGCCGACTGATCAATCAGCGGCGCCACCGCGCAACACACGCTCAATAATCAGCCCGATAGCGCGAACGCCTTCAGGAGACATCATTTCCAGGTGGTGAACGTCGACCAATTCATCCGTCAGTCCTCCGTGCGCGTACGGACCCCAAACCTTGTCGGCTTGCTTTGCGCCCGAACGATCCAACGAACTCACGAAAGTGATCGGCCCCCCGAACGACTGCGGCCGATGGGCGTTGATCAGCTTCGCCGAAATTGCAATGCTTGTGAGCAACCGTTTGATCGCAGACGCATCGAGTCCGATTCTCTCTCCGTCGACAGCCGCCAAGATCTCTGCTGACCTCTCGACCGACAATTCATCGAGACTTTCGTTCTCGCCGAAGACAATCCCTATTGCAGCCAACTCAGCGCGCACCTGGACAGCATGCTCTGATTCGTCGCGTGTCTCCGGCGAACCGTCCAGCAAGATCAACGCCTCAACGATCTCGCCTCGCTCCTCCATCTTCGCCGCAACCGCTTGAGCGATGATCGCGCCGAGCGACCAACCGAGAATTCGGTACGGGCCTGACTGCTGAACCCGGGTGATCTCGTCCACGTAGCGATCTGCGTAATCGTCAAGGGATCGTCCCTGGAATGCCTCATCAGTCAGAACTGGGCTCTGCAACCCATAGAGCGGAATCGAACGGTCCACAACTGCCGCCAACGGTGCAAAAGGCCACGCCAGTCCAACGAGTGGATGAACACAGAACAACGGCACATCGCTCCCTGTCGTTCTCAGCGGCAGAAGCGTTCGTAGTGCATCATCGGTTTTCGCATCGAAGCCCACCCGAATTCCGAGCGCAATCCGTTCTGCAAGTTCGCTGACCGTCGAAGTCGCGAAGATGAGTCGCAGTGGGACCTCCACGGAAACTGCTGCGCTCAGCCGAGCTGCAACCCTCGCTGCGACCAATGAGTTGCCACCCAACTCGAAGAAGCTATCGTCCGCCCCGATTTCCTCGACACCGAGAATCTCCGAAAAGACGCTTGCGACAAGTAGTTCAGCTTCGGTAGAGGGAGCCCTGAACACCGCGGCCTCGAACACCGGCTCCGGCAACAACTTCCGATCCAACTTCCCCGAAGCATTCAACGGCAACGCATCCAACACCACAAACTGCGACGGCACCATATACGACGCCAACCGCTCCCCCACACCCACCTTCACCACATCAACATCAACCGAAGACCCCACCGCAGCAGTGACATACGCAACCAACTGATCACGCCACACCACCACCACAACAGAACCCACACCCACCTGATCCCGAACCGCAGACTCGATCTCCCCCAACTCGATCCGCTGACCACGCAACTTCACCTGAAAATCACTACGACCGACATACTCGAGCTCACCCGACACACCGATCCACCGCACCACATCCCCCGTGCGATACATCCGCGAACCCACCCCACCGAACGGATTCGCCACAAACCGCTCCGCCGACAAATCCACCCGCCCGAAATACCCACGAGCGACCTGCACACCCGACAAATACAACTCACCCGCAACACCCACCGGCACCGGACGCAACCGCGAATCCAACACCAACACCGACGAATTCCACACCGGAGCACCCATCGGCACCACCACACCCACACCATCGAGCGGACCCGCCGCCGTCGCATGCACCGTGAACTCCGTCGGACCATACAAATTATGAACCTCAACCGACGGCAACACCGACAACACCCGACCCACCACCGACGCCGGCAACGCCTCACCCGCCGCGAAAATCACCCGCAACGAACCCAACCCACCACCACCGAGACGCGAAATCGTCGCCTCCGACGTGTCGACAACCTGATCGACGAACACCTCCAACATCGACGGCACAAACGACACCATCGACACCGACTCCGCCGCCACCACCGACGCCAAATACCCCGGATCCCGATGACCGTCATGAGTAGCCACCACCAACCGAGCACCCACCGCCAACGGAACAAACAACTCCCACACCGACACATCGAACGTCACCGGAGTCTTGAACAACACCACATCAGAACCCGACACCGCATAACGCTCCGCCAACCACGACACCTGATTGACCACACTGCGATGACTGACCGCCACCCCCTTCGGCCGACCCGTCGACCCCGACGTGAAAATCACATACGCCGTATTCCCCGACCGCAACGGCGCAACCCGATCCACATCAGAGACAGGCGCACCCGAAAAACCAGACACATCAACAACATCAACCTCGACCACCGGCACAACACCAGCATCGAAACCAACATCAGACGTACTGACCACACACACCGGCGACGCCGACTCCAACACATACCCATTACGCTCCGCAGGCTGATCCGGATCCACCGGAACATACCCACCACCAGCCCTGAGCACACCGTAAACCGCAACCAACAAATCAACCGACCGACGAACCGCAACACCCACCAACGACTCCGGCCCCACACCCACCGAAACCAAATACCTGGCAAAACGATTCACCCGAGCATCGAACTCCGCATACGACAGAGACTGCCCCTCGAACGAGAGCGCTACCGCACCCGGAGACGCCGCCACCTGCGCATCGAACCCATCCAACACCGACACGCCCGCAACCTCACGAGCCGTGTCATTCCACCCCTCGAGCACCAACGAACGCTCAACAGAATCCAAAATATCAACGTCACCCAAAATGGTTGACCGATCAGCAACTACGGCAGCCAGGATGCGTTCGAATCGGGTTGCCATCGAGGCCACCGTCGACTCGTCGAACAGATCCGTCGCGTACGTGAACGTCGCCGCCATCCCGGCCGGGGCACCGGAGTCGTCGAACTGCTCGACCATGGTCAACTGCAGATCGAACTTCGCCGCCACCGCGCCGGTATCGATTCCCGCAACCGTCAGATCGCCCAACTGCAACGCGGTCTGGCGTGCGCTCTGGAACGACAGCATCACCTGGAACAACGGATTACGAGCCTGCGACCGCGCCGGATTGAGCACCTCCACCAACCGCTCGAACGGCACATCCGCATGCGCAAACGCACCCAGATCACCCTCACGAACCCGACCCAACAACCCCGAGAACGACTCCGAAGAATCCACCTCCGTCCGCAACACCAACGTATTGACGAACATCCCGATCAAATCATCGAGAACCTGCTCACCACGACCCGCCACCGGAGTACCGATCGCAATATCGGACGTCCCAGACAACCGCGCCAACAACACCGCCAACGCCGCATGCACCACCATGAACAACGACGAATTCGACTCACGCGCAGCGTCACTCAACGACACATGCACATCACGATCAATCACGAACGAATACGCAGCACCACGATTGGACGCCACCGCAGGCCGCGGACGATCCGCCGGCAAATCCAACTGATCCGGCAACCCCGCCAACGCCGACTCCCAGAACCCGATCTGACGCGAAATCAACGACGACGGATCATCTTCCGAACCCAAAGTCTCCCGCTGCCACAACGCGTAATCCGCATACTGCACCTCGAGCGGCGCCCACCCCGGAACCTCACCCCGAGAACGAGCCTCGTACGCCACCATCACATCACGCGTCAACGGCCCCATCGACACACCATCACCACTGATGTGATGAACCACCATCGCCAACACGAACTCCGACTCCGACACCGCGAACAACCGCGCCCGAACCGGAACCTCCACCGCCACATCGAAACCGGTCGACAAGAACTCCGTCACCGCACCAACGACATCGGACTCCGACACCGCCACCGGCGACAAATCCAACCGCACCCGATCCGCAGACAACACCTCCTGGAAGCCGACACCGTCGACCTCCGGATACACCGTCCGCAAAATCTCATGCCGCGCAACAACATCCGACACAGCAGCCTGCAGAGCCGCCACATCCAACAACCCCGACAACCGAATCGCCACCGGAATATTGTCAACATTGGATCCTGGGTCGAATCGGTTCAAGAACCACATCCGCTGCTGCGCCAACGACAACGGCACCCGCTCCGGACGCACCCGAGCAGTCAACGCCGCCCGCGCACCCGAACCAACCTCCGACTCCACCCGAGCAGCCAACAACTCCACCGACGACGCCTCGAACAACACCCGCACCGGAACCTGCGCATCCAACGCCTGCCCCAACCGCGCCGCCACCCGAGTAGCAATCAAAGAATTACCACCCAAAGCAAAGAAATCGTCATCCAACCCGACACGCTCGACCCCGAGAACATCCCCGAACACCGACGCGACGATCTCCTCCACCGCCGTCACCGGAGCCCGGAACACCGCAACCTCGAACACCGGCTCCGGCAACAACTTCCGATCCAACTTCCCCGACGCATTCAGCGGCAACGCATCCAACACCATGATCAACGACGGAACCATGTACGACGGCAACACCGCACGCAGCGAATCCGTAAGCGCCACAACATCAACCACCGCACCCGACGCCGGCACCACATACCCAACCAAGCTGTCACCCGACTTGGCCGAAACAACAGTCACTGCAGATGCGGATACCGATGCATCAGCCACCAAAGCCGACTCGATCTCCCCCAACTCGATCCGCTGACCACGCAACTTCACCTGGAAATCGCTACGACCGATGTACTCCAACTCCCCCGACGCATCCCACCGCACCAAATCGCCCGTGCGATACATCCGACCGCCCCCACTGCCATCGGCAAACGGGTTCGCAACAAACCGATCCGACGACATTGCGGCCCGCCCGATATACCCGCGCGCCAACTGAATGCCCGATAGATAAAGCTCGCCGACAACACCCCTTGAAACCGGGTGCAGCCTGGAATCCAGGACTAACAGCCCTGTATTCCACACAGCAGAACCAATCGGGATCGACACGGTCTCGTCCGATGTGACTTCATGGAAGGTCACATCAATTGCAGCCTCGGCAGGACCGTACAAATTCTCCAAGCGTGCTGATGGCATCACTCCGAAAACTTCCGCGGCAGTGCCAACTTTCAAGGCCTCGCCACCGGAAAACACCAGCCTCAAGGAAGGAATATTGCTGGCACATTCGGCTGAAATGAATAGGGCCATCATTGCAGGCACGAAGTGCGCGACCGTGACCGCATGCTCCCGGATCAACTTCGCTATGTACTGAGGGTCACGATGGCCATCCGGTTCGGCGATCACCATGCGCGCGCCTACTTGGCACGGCCAGAACAACTCCCAAAGTGAAACGTCAAATGTGGACGGAGTCTTGACCAGCACCACGTCCGACGGGTCCAAATTGTATCGATCCTGGCGCCAAAGCATCTGGTTTACTACGGCGATATGCGATACCAGGACGCCTTTCGGCGTCCCGGTAGAACCGGAAGTGAAAATCACGTACGCAGGGTGACCTCCCCGAAGAGCAGACAGTCGCTCTGAATCGGTGATCGGATCAGTCGAATACGTATGCAGGTCAAGACTGTCAACATCAACCCAGGAAGTCGGCAACTTCGCGTCGAGTCGACCATCAACCGTAAAGTCACGCGAGTACAAGACAACGGCCGGCGCCGCCGTTCGCAAAACATAAGAGACGCGTTCAGTCGGATGCGATGGGTCCAGGGGTACATATCCGCCACCTGCACGAATCACCGCATGGGCTGCGATCACCCAAGATATAGACCGCTCCATGAGCACGCCGACCAGAACCTCAGGTCCAACACCTTGCGAAATCAGATGTCGGGCCAATCGATTGACGCGCGAATCGAATTCGCCATAGGTCAAGCTTTCGTCACCGTAAATCAGCGCAACATCCATCGCGCGCTGAGCCGTACCGACGACATCCACCAATCGCGTCGCGGGCAGTTCCCGACGATTGGCGCGCGATCTGTTGTAGATCTCAATTCGTTCAACACCATCAAGAAGATCGACTTCTCCCACCAGCGCCGATGAATCGTCGAGAACTGTGCGCAGGATGCGTTCGAATCGGGTTGCCATCGAGGCCACCGTCGACTCGTCGAACAGATCCGTCGCGTACGTGAACGTCGCCGCCATCCCGGCCGGGGCACCGGAGTCGTCGAACTGCTCGACCATGGTCAACTGCAGATCGAACTTCGCCGCCACCGCGCCGGTATCGATTCCCGCAACCGTCAGATCGCCAAGTCGAAGCACCGACTGCTCCATGTTCTGGAACGACAGCATCACCTGGAACAACGGATTACGAGCCTGCGACCGCGCCGGATTGAGCACCTCCACCAACCGCTCGAACGGCACATCCGCATGCGCAAACGCACCCAGATCACCCTCACGAACCCGACCCAACAACCCCGAGAACGACTCCGAAGAATCCACCTCCGTCCGCAACACCAACGTATTGACGAACATCCCGATCAAATCATCGAGAACCTGCTCACCACGACCCGCCACCGGAGTACCGATCGCAATATCGGACGTCCCAGACAACCGCGCCAACAACACCGCCAACGCCGCATGCACCACCATGAACAACGACGAATTCGACTCACGCGCAGCGTCACTCAACGACACATGCACATCACGATCAATCACGAACGAATACGCAGCACCACGATTGGACGCCACCGCAGGCCGCGGACGATCCGCCGGCAAATCCAACTGATCCGGCAACCCCGCCAACGCCGACTCCCAGAACCCGATCTGACGCGAAATCAACGACGACGGATCATCTTCCGAACCCAAAGTCTCCCGCTGCCACAACGCATAATCCGCATACTGCACCTCGAGCGGCGCCCACCCCGGAACCTCACCCCGAGAACGAGCCTCGTACGCCACCATCACATCACGCGTCAACGGCCCCATCGACACACCATCACCACTGATGTGATGAACCACCATCGCCAACACGAACTCCGACTCCGACACCGCGAACAACCGCGCCCGAACCGGAACCTCCACCGCCACATCGAAACCGGTCGACAAGAACTCCGTCACCGCACCAACGACATCGGACTCCGACACCGCCACCGGCGACAAATCCAACCGCACCCGATCCGCAGACAACACCTCCTGGAAGCCGACACCGTCGACCTCCGGATACACCGTCCGCAAAATCTCATGCCGCGCAACAACATCCGACACAGCAGCATCCAACGCCGCCACATCCAACAACCCCGACAACCGAATCGCCACCGGAATATTGTTCGCCGACGACAACGTATCGAAACGGTTCAAGAACCACATCCGCTGCTGCGCCAACGACAACGGCACCCGCTCCGGACGCACCCGAGCAGTCAACGCCGCCCGCGCACCCGAACCAACCTCCGACTCCACCCGAGCAGCCAACAACTCCACCGACGACGCCTCGAACAACACCCGCACCGGAACCTGCGCATCCAACGCCTGCCCCAACCGCGCCGCCACCCGAGTAGCAATCAAAGAATTACCACCCAAAGCAAAGAAATCGTCATCCAACCCGACACGCTCGACCCCGAGAACATCCCCGAACACCGACGCGACGATCTCCTCCACCGCCGTCACCGGAGCCCGGAACACCGCAACCTCGAACACCGGCTCCGGCAACAACTTCCGATCCAACTTCCCCGACGCATTCAGCGGCAACGCATCCAACACCATGATCAACGACGGAACCATGTACGACGGCAACACCGCACGCAGCGAATCCGTAAGCGCCACAACATCAACCACCGCACCCGACGCCGGCACCACATACCCAACCAAGCTGTCACCCGACTTGGAGTCAGAGTGCATCACGACGACGGCGTCGTTGACGTTCTCATGTGTGAGCAGGGCTGATTCGATCTCACCCAGTTCGATCCGCTGACCACGCAACTTCACCTGAAAATCGCTACGGCCGATGTACTCCAGCTCCCCCGATTTGGTCCATCGAACCAAATCTCCGGTGCGGTACAACCTGGCGCCGGCTGATCCGAACGGATCGGCGACAAATCGCAGCGCCGTCATAGCAGGCTCACCGTGATATGCACGAGCCACCTGCGGTCCACCCAAATACAGTTCACCGGCCACACCCACCGGCACTGGCGCCAACCGGCCGTCAAGCACAACAGTGGACGTGTTAGCGACGGGCGAACCGATCGGGACGACCATCGCCTCAGAAGTCGCCTCCCAAGCTGTTACCACCTCGACCTCGGCAGGCCCGTACCAGTTGTGCAGGCTCGCCGACGCGTACCCGCTGAATCGGCGTACGGTGTCGGCGCTCAACGCCTCTCCTGCGACAAAGACGCGACGCACCGACTCCGGCAGCGGCGCGGGCACCGCGGACATGAATGCGTTCAACATCGACGGAACGAAATGCACAGTCGTGACCCGCTCTTGCGCAATGGTTTTCGCAAGATAATCTGCGTCCCGGTGTCCGTCGGGAACCGCGATGACCAGTTTCGCTCCAGTTTGGAGAGTCCAGAACAATTCCCAGACCGAAATGTCGAAGGTGATCGGCGTTTTGTGCAGTACCACATCCGAGCGATCAAGCCTGTAGGTCGCCTGAGCCCACACCAACTGGTTCACCGTTGCGCTGTGTGTAATCGCAACGCCCTTGGGGCGACCTGTCGAACCTGAAGTGAAGATCAGATACGCCGTGTTTTCCGATCGCAAAGGCGAATTGCGTTCAGAGTCGGCTATCCGGCGAGATGGGAACCCGTCCAAGTTCAGAGCCTCGACAGTCACCATCCGTCGACCCGTCGACGCGAACTGATCGCGAGCGGTAGTCAGAATCAGTACCGGATCCGCCGCCTCTACGACGTACTCGGTGCGTTCTGCTGGATGATCTGGATCGATAGGAACGTAGGCGCCCCCAGCCTTCAGAACGGCGTAGATCGCAACCACGAGGTCAATGCTCCGACGCATCGCCACACCGACCAACTGCTCAGGTCCGACTCCTTCGGAAATGAGGTGACGCGCGAGTTGATTGACCTTGGCATCGAACTCCGCATACGTAAGTTCAATTCCGTCCATGGCCAACGCGACAGAGTTAGGCGTCCGCGCAACCTGCTCGTCGAACAACGAGACCAGCGTCGCATTGTCCGAGCACAAAGAACCGGCCGAAACAGCTTGCGCCAGTAGCTGTTCACTCTCGCTCTGTGAGAGTACGGGAATATCACCCACCAGTACGTCCGGAGTTGCGGACACTGTGTTCAGAATTCGCAACAGACGATCGACGAATTCCAACACCGTTGATTCGTCGAACAGGTCGGTTGCGTAGTTGAACGACCCGTGCATCCCCGAGGGTTCTCCCGACTCGCTGATGACCTCGGACAGAGTGATCTGAAGGTCGTATTTCGCCGTTCCCGAGTCCGCTTCGATCCCGGAAATCGTGAGTTCTGGCAACACGAACTGCGTTTGCGCAAAGTTCTGGAACACCAACAAAACCTGGAACAGCGGTGAATGCGCAGTAGAACGCACGGGGTCGATCTCATCCACCAACCACTCGAACGGCACATCCGCATTGGCAAACGCCGATAGATCGATTTCACGCACCTGCTCCAGGAACGAACCGAATCCTTCCGACGCTTCGACGTTCGTGCGTAAGACCAGCGTGTTGACGAACATACCAATCAGATCGTCGAGTTCGGCCTCGCCGCGTCCTGCGACAGGAGTACCAAGGACCACGTCCGGAGAACTGCTCAGTCTGGACATCAAAACAGCCACCGCCGCGTGAATGACCATGAAGACAGTCACGTTGTGGCCCTCTGCGAGCCTCGACAAGCCTGAATGAAGGCGTGCATCGACCGTGAAATCGACTGTCGCTCCGCGCAATGACTGAATCGCCGGCCTGGCACGATCCAAGGGGAGATTCAGGACCGGCGGAACGTCAGCCAACTGCGCGTGCCAGTATGCAATCTGCTTCGACGCGATCGAATCCGGGTCGCCGTCCGAGCCCAACATCTCGCGTTGCCACAACGCATAGTCCGCATACTGCACTCCGAGAGGCGCCCACCCCGGAACTACGCCCCGAGATCGGGCCTCATACGCGACCATGACATCGCGCCCGAGTGGACCGACCGAGGAACCGTCTCCGGCAACGTGGTGGATCACGACAACCAACACGTAGTTGTCAGAGCCAAGGCTGAACAGTTTCGCTCGAACGGGGACCTCAGCACCGACGTCGAATCCCTGTCCGACAACCTCTGCTACGCGCAGCATTACAGACTCGGCGTCGACCTCGACTGGACTCAAGTCCAGCACGACATCTTCGGGTGGAACAATTACCTGCATTGGTCCATCTGTATCGCTTGGGTACAACGTTCTGAGCGACTCGTGCCGTGCCAGGACATCGGAAACAGCAGCTTTCAGCCCCGCCACGTCCAGCTTCCCTGAAAGCCGGATCGCGAGAGGAACATTGTAGACCGGCGACTCTGGGTCGAGTTGGTTCAGAAACCACATCCGTTGCTGTGCAAGGGACAACGGCACCCGCTCCGGGCGCACCCGAGCAGTCAACGCCGCCCGAGCACCCGAACCGATCTTGGTCTGAACCCGGGCAGCCACGCCCTCGACCGAGGACACCTCGAACAGCACCCGTACCGGAACCTGCGTATCGAGCGCCTGCCCAAGGCGGGCAACCATCCGAGTCGCAATCAGCGAATTGCCACCCAAAGCAAAGAAATCATCATCAAGCCCGACCCGATCCACACCCAACACCTCGGCGAAAACCGAGGCAACCGACTCCTCCACCGGAGTCACCGGAGCCCGGAACGCCGCAGCCTCGAACACCGGCTTCGGCAACAGCTTCCGATCCAACTTCCCCGAAGCATTCAGCGGGAACGCATCCAACACCATGATCTGCGACGGCACCATATACGACGGCAACACCGACCCCAACGAATCCACAAGCGCCGCAACATCAACCACCGCTCCCGACGTCGGCACCACATACCCCACCAACTGATCACCGGTCTTGGTCGACACCACCGCCACCGACGACACCGACACCGACACATCGGCCACCAGGGCCGACTCGATCTCCCCCAACTCGATCCGCTGACCCCGGAACTTCACCTGGAAATCGGTGCGCCCGATGTACTCGAGCTCCCCCGACCAGCCCCACCGCACCAAGTCCCCCGTGCGGTACATCCGATCGCCGACACTGCCATGAGTGAACGGGTTCGCCACGAAGCGATCCGCCGACAAATCCGGACGAGAAACATACCCACGAGCCAACTGATCACCCGCAAGATACAACTCACCCGCAACACCCGCCGGCACCGGACGCAATCGCGAATCCAAGACGAAAACCTGCGAATTCCACTGCGGCACACCAATAGAAGCCACACCACCGTGGACAGCATCCGTCACATCCGCGAACGTGATCGACACCGCGGCCTCGGTCGGACCATACAAGTTGTGAACCCGCGCGCTTGAAACAACACCGAAATCGCGCACCGTCTGCGCCGGCAACGCCTCGCCGATGACGAACACATCACGCAGCGAATCCAACTGGCTGGCAGAGACTTCCCCCGCGAACACCGACAGCATCGTCGGCACGAAGTCCGTCACCGTCACACGCTGATCAGCGATCACCGACGCCAAATACCCCGGATCCCGATGACCGTCATGAGTGGCCACCACCAACCGAGCACCCACCGCCAACGGCAGGAAGAACCCCCACAAGGACACATCGAACGTCGTCGCAGTCTTCTGCAGATACACATCCGACCCGGTCAGAACATACTGCCCCTGCATCCACGCCATCTGATTGACGATCGCCGCATGCGAAACCGCCACACCCTTCGGCTTCCCCGTCGACCCCGACGTGAAAATCACATACGCAGCATTCGAAACACGCAACGGCGCAACACGATCCACATCAGAAACAGGCGCATCCGAGAATCCGGACACATCCAGCTCGTCGATCAAGACCACATCGAATTCACCCGGCAACACCACACCATCACCAGCAGTGGACAACACACAGACCGGTGCCGCGGTCTCGAGAATATGACCATTGCGCTCGACCGGATGATCCGGATCCAACGGCACATACGCCCCACCCGCAGCAACCACTGCATACATACCAACCACAAGGTCAACCGACCGGCGCATCGCCAACGCCACCAACGACTCCGGCCCCACACCCACCGAAATCAGATACCGTGCAAGACGGTTCACCCGAGACCCGAACTCCGCATACGACAGAGACTGTCCCTGGAACATCACCGCCACCGCACCCGGCGTCGCCGCCACCTGCGCAACAAACCCGTCGAGCAACAAAGCGTCGTCAGTCAACTCGTGAACAGTGTCATTGACCGTCACCAACACCTGCGAACGCTCGTCCTCACCGAGCAACTCCACATCCCCGACAACCGAATCAGGCTCCGCCACCATCGCTTCCAGAACACGCACCAACCGCTCCGCAAACGAAACAACTGTCGACGCGTCGAACAGATCCGTCGCATACGTCAACGACATCGGCATCCCCACACCGACGCCGTCCTCCTCCAACGGCGTCACCGTCAACTGCAGATCAAACTTCGCGATCTCGACACCGGCGTCGAAACCGGCAATCGACAGTCCCGGCAACTCCACGACATCCTGCGCCATGTTCTGAAAGAACAACGCAACCTGGAACAACGGATGATGGGCCTGCGACCGCGCCGGATCAAGCACTTCCACCAAACGCTCGAACGGCACGTCCTCGTTGCCGAACGCCCCGAGATCGACCTCACGAACCCGACCCAACAACGCCGAGAAAGACTCCGAAGAATCCACCTCGGTCCGCAACACCAACGTATTGACGAACATACCGATCAGATCGTCCAGCTCCGGCTCACCCCGCCCTGCGATCGGAGAGCCCACCACAACGTCGTCACTACCGCTCAGCCGCGCCAACAACACCGCCAACGCCGCATGCACCACCATGAACAACGACACATTACGATCAAGCGCCAACTGCTCGAGCGCTCGATGTAACCGCGCGTCTATCGAAAACTGGTAACTCGCCCCCTGATTGGATGCCACCAACGGCCGCGGGCGATCCGCCGGCAGCTCGATCCGCTCCGGCAACCCCGCCAACACCGACGTCCAATACCCCAACTGCTCGGACATCAACGACGACGGATCGCCCTCGGACCCCAACACCTCACGCTGCCACAACGCGAAGTCCGCGTACTGCACCGCCAGCGGCGCCCACTGCGGAACCTGACCACCCGCACGCGCCACGTACGCCACCGACACATCACGCACCAATGGCCCCAACGACACGCCATCAGCAGCAATATGGTGAATCACCAACGCCAATACAAACTCCGACGAGCCCGTCTGGAACAAACGAACCCGCAATGGCACCTCGACCGTGACATCGAACCCCTCTGCCACCACTGGCGTCAGCACACCGAGCAAGTCGGCCGCGTCGACAGTTTCGGGCAATACAGTTCCCACGAATTCGTCCACCGGAAGTACTTGTTGGAACCCGATGCCCTCGAATTCCGGGTAGACGGTCCGCAACACCTCGTGCCGCGCAACAACATCCGACAGCGCTGCGGACAGTGCCGAAACATCGACGGCACCGGACAACCGCAACACGATCGGAATGTTGTTCACACCAGACACAGAGTCGAATCTCGACAAGAACCACATCCGCGACTGTGCAAGGGAAAGAGGTATCCGCTCCGGACGAGAGCGAGGGGCCAAGGCAATTCGCACATGCCCCGCTGAATCTGACAGAACAGATGCAAGTCCGGAGACTGTCGAGTACTCGAACAGCGTTTTGACCTGAACCCGCACATCGAAAGCCGCACTGAGACGCCCGGCCAATTTCGCAGCAATCAACGAGTTGCCGCCGAGTTCGAAGAAGTCGTCGTCAGCGCCGACTCGGTCCACCCCCAAGAGTTCTTCGAATACGCGCGCGACCAGGACCTCACCAGCGGAGGATGGCGCTACAAACTCTCGGGCCTCGAATACGGGATCAGGAAGTGCTGCCGAATCCAGCTTTCCTACCGGCGTCAAGGGGATCTCGTCGATGACAACGACAGCCGCCGGAATCATGTGACGGGGAAGATCCGTCTTGACCACTGCCAGGACGTCATCCCCGGACAACACGGCTCCAACTGCAGGAAGCACATAAGAGATTAGAGCCGTTTCACCGCTGGGCAACACTCGCCCGAGAGTTGTCACAAACTCGACCCGTTCGTCGAGTGCGATGACCGCGTCAATTTCAGTCAACTCGATGCGGAAGCCACGGATCTTGACCTGGGAATCGGACCGTCCGACGTATTCGACGCTACGATCGCCGGCAGCACTTTCCGTCCACCGCACCACGTCCCCCGTGCGGTACATTCGTTCACCCTGGGCCCCAAAGGGATTCGCGATGAATCGATCGGCCGTCATTCCTGCCAAATTGTGGTATCCGCGCGCAACCTGCGGCCCTGCAAGATAGAGCTCACCCGTAGTCCCCGTCGGTACAGGCTGCAAGCGAGCATCCAATACCAAAGACGCTGCACCACGAATCGGACCACCGATCGTGACGGGATCACCCGCGCCGAGTTCCGTCATGTTCGTGACGATCGTCATCTCGGTCGGGCCGTACGCGTTGAAAAAGTGGCGTCCGGGCGCCCACTTCGCGACCAACTCTGGCGGACACGCCTCACCCGCGACCACGACGACAGCAACATCGTCGAGTCCAGATGGATCCACCGATGCGAGCACCGAAGGAGTAGCGCCGACATGCGTCACTCGCTCTGTCTTGATCAGCTCGGCTAGCTCGGGCCCACCGTAGATGCTCGATGGGGCAATCACCATGACGGCGCCTGCTCCGATCGTCTCGAGTAGTTCGAAGATCGATACGTCGAAGCTTGGAGTCGTGAAGTGCAAAACCCGTGAATTGCCGTCGAGCGACAGCATGCGAATTTGCTCTCGCTGCAGGACGGCTAGCCCCGAATGCGAAACAACAACACCCTTGGGTCGCCCTGTGGAGCCGGATGTGTAGATGACGTACGCGGCGTGCTGCTCACGCAGTGTTCTTACCCGCTCGTCATACGTCACTGGCGCGCCGGAGACAGCGGCCAACGACTCGACAGTGTCCGAAGCATCGATCGAGATCCACCCGACCGAGTCAGTTAACCCGGCGCGTGCACCCTCAGTGGTCAACCCGACCGAAACTCCAGAATCGCTGATCATGTAGGCCACGCGATCGGCTGGATAGTTCGGATCAACCGGGACGAAGGCGGCGCCGGACTTGGCGACTGCCCACAGTGCCAGAACGGACTCGATGGACCGCGGTATCGAAATTGCAACCCGATCCTCTGGCCCCATGCCGCCGGCAATCAACAATCTCGCCAAACGAGACGATTGCTCGTCCAACTCTGCGTATGACAGCGAACGTCCTTCGAACCGCAACGCCTCCCGCTCGGGCCCCAGCTCGACGGCCGCCGCCAGCAGTTGCGGAAGCAACGATGTGCTGGCACGACGGCCGCGTGCCGGACGCTCTCGACGTGCCTTGCGAGCTACCGACGTCCCTGGCGTCACACCATCGGAGCTCATGCGGTCACGACCTGCACTCGAACGGCATGCTGGAGGAACACGTGCTGCGTCAAGACAATTTCACCTTCGCTTTGGTACTGCAGTTCGATCAGTATTCGCAGGAATCCGATCACTTCCGAGGTTCTACCCTTGACCTGGGCAAATCGCGTTCGACGTCCCGGTAAAGCCCCAATAGTTGATCGGACACACCGAACCATTGTTACAGCTGTCGCGGAGTGGACATCATCGGACTGTTCGGGATATGGGAGTCCATCGACTTCCTGAACGGCGGCGTCAGCTCAGAGTCCACGTCGCGGGATCACAGGCCAGGCGTAGATCAGGCAGACCTCCTTCGACGACATCTGTGAAGACGTCTGTCGGACCAACCGCGTGCGAAACCCACTCCTCTTCAAGGAGCTCGTGTACCTCTGCGTCCTTCGCCTCTTCCGAGGAAAGAAGTACGACGCCACCGACCGCCCCGCCAAGCAGAATCGTCAGAACCGATGTTTCATCGTCGTCGGGACCGAAGTACATCAAACGCGATTCGTAGTCGACGTCGTGCTTTTGCGACATAGCATCCAACTTCGCTGCGAGCTCTCCATGGGTGATCTGGTCAGAGTGTGATCCGGTAACCACGACCGCGACGTCGTCCCCACTCAGCGGACGAAGCCGATCCGTGTAGTTCACGGAACGACTCGAATACGACGCCACCAATTCGACAACCCCGGACTCGTTCAGGTCGAGGATCGTATCCAGCGCGACATCAGAATCTGCACTGCCCGAAGTCAGCGTCAAGGCCACACTCGGGTTTGTTCCTCTTCCAGGCGTACGCGCTGCTCCTGTTGTAGTTCCCACGAGTACTGCCGCGCCTGCTTTGGACAGCGCCCAGATCGCCACTACCAGTTCGATGCCACGCAGCCCTGTCATCGCAACTGCGTCACCCGGGCCGATCCCAAGACTGATGAGGTGGCGCGCAAGGCGAGATGATCGTGCATCGACCTCGTGGTATGTCACTTCCTCTTCATCGCACACGACTGCTACGGCGTCAGGATCAGCCTCAACGGAGTTCGCCAATCGCTGTGGCACGAGTCGGCCCGTCGAAGCGCCAACGGCCGGGGGTGGCGTTGTGTCCACGGAGCCGAGGACTTCTGCTCGTTCGGAGTCGGTGAGCAGTTCGATGTCACCGATCGGACGTGAAGGATCCGAGGACACCCGATCGAGAACGCGTACGAATCGCTCGACATGTGCGTCGGCGGTCGCTTGGTCGAAAAGATCGGCGGCGAAAACCAAATGGCCAATCAGTCCTCCTGTGATCGGATCAGAACTGAGATTGAGTTGGAGGTCGAACTTCGCAGTCGCCTCCACACCCTCGACTGCCGAGATCTTCAGATCCGGCAGACTGAACTCGGCTCCTGCCATCGGTTCGACCGACAGTGCAACCTGGAAAAGCTCGTTCGCTGACGCCGACAACGCGCCGGTAACTTCCTCGAACGGTATGTCGCCGTTCGCAAATGCCTCGAGATCGACATTTCGAACCAGCGAGACCAATTCGCCGAATCCTGCTCCGAGGTCCGGAGCGGTCCTGAGTGCGAGCGTGTTGACGAACATTCCGACTATGTCGTCCAGTTGCTGCTCACCTCGCCCGGCTACAACTGTTCCGATCGCGAAATCTCGGCTTCCGCTCAACCGTGAGATGAGAACTGCAAGCGCGGCATGCACAACCATGAACAATGTGGCGTTGTGTTCGCGCGCAATCTCGTTGAGCCGCGTCGCCGTGTCCGCACTGACGGAGAACTCCGAGACACCGGCCTTTGCAGACATCTGCGCGGGTCGCTGACGGTCGGAAGGCAATCCGGGCGTCGACGACACACCGTTCAACGTCCGGCGCCAGAAGTCGAGTTGCTGTGCAGCCTGCGAGCCGATCTCGTCGACGCTACCGAGCACTTCGCGCTGCCAGATCGCGAAGTCCGCGTACTGAACAGTCAACGGCGTCCACGACGGCGCGGTACCGCGCATGCGGGCCTCATAGGCGACCATCATGTCTCGGGCCAGAGGTCCCATCGATTCACCGTCAGCGGCGATGTGATGAGCGACCAAGACGAATATGAAGTCTGCCGGCCCCAACTCGAGCAACCCAGTGCGTACAGGTACTTCCTGAGCTACGTCGAATCCGGTCGTCACCAACTCCACGACGCGATTGAACGCCGCGGCCTCGTCGTCCACCTGAATCGTTTCGAGAGGCGAAAGGAGTTCGTCGATCGCGACGATTTTCTGAACCGGCCCTTCGATGTCACTCGGGTAGCTGGTCCGGAGCGACTCATGTCGAACCAAAACGTCGTGAAGAGCCTGGCGCAAAGCCGCGACATCCAAGTTCCCTGTCAATCGCAGAGCCAACGGAATGTTGTATGCCGCAGAACCGGGATCCATCTGGTTTACCAACCACATTCGCTGCTGGGCCAAGGACAGAGGAAGACGTTCTGGACGTTCCCGCGCCTCCAACTCCATCCTCGCACCGGAACCTGCGGTCTTTTGCGCTACTGCAGCCAAACCTTCCACTGTCGAGTTCTCGAACAGCACGCGCACCGGGACCTGCGCATCGAGCGCCTGTCCCAATCTTGCTGCCAACCTGGTAGCGATCAACGAATTACCACCCAGCGCAAAGAAATCGTCATCCAGACCGACCCGCTCCGCGCCCAACACATCTCCGAACACCGACGCAACAATTTCCTGCACCGCTGTGACCGGCGCCCGAAACTCTGCTGCCTCGAATACCGGTGACGGGAGAGCCTTTCGATCCAATTTGCCCGAAGCATTGAGAGGAAGCTCGTCGAGGACAAGAACCTTCGAGGGCACCATGTACGTCGGAAGCACGGCCCGGGCAGACTCCAGAACTTCGGACGCATCTACTGCAGTTCCCACGACATACCCGACCAGGCTGTCGCCGAACGTCGCATCGCTGTGCAGGACGACCACCGCATCTGAAACCGCCTCGTGCGAGATCAGAGCAGATTCGATCTCGCCGAGTTCGATACGCTGCCCCCGCAGTTTGACCTGGAAATCCGATCGGCCGATGTACTCGAGCTCGCCCCGACCGTTCCACCTGACGAGGTCGCCGGTTCGATACAACCTGCTGCCGCCATCTGAGGCGCCCCTTTCCCCGCCCGCAAAGGGGTTGGCGACGAAACGCTCCGCCGTCAACGCTGCTCGGTTTCCGTATCCGCGACCGACACCGACACCACCGACATACAACTCGCCGATCACGCCCGGCGGCACCATACCCAACGACCGATCCAGAACGAACAGATCCATGTTCGGCACCGGTGCACCGATCGGAACGCTGACGGTGTCATGCGCAGTCACTGCGTGGAACGAGACCACGTCCGACGCTTCCGTCGGGCCGTAACTGTTCACCAGGCGTACGCCGCCTGACAACAAACTGCCAAGACGATTGAGCCGGATCGACTCGCCTCCAAGGAACACAACATCGAGAACGCTCAGAGCAGACTCCTCATCGGAATCCACCACGGCTTCGAATGCGCTCGGCGACATGTTCGCCACTGCGACGTCACCGTGCCCGACGCGAGCGACGATCGCATCCGGATCGAAACCGTCTGAGGCAAGCACTGCGGTCCGACCGCTGCTCAGCGCTGCCCAGACGTTCTTCTGCGTCAGGTCGAAACTGGGTGAAGACGCGATCAAAAGACCACCAGTTTCGGGCAACTCGCTGCGATACCAGGCCACCGTATTCTCGATGCCCGCCATCGGCACCAACGTCGGCTTCGGACGACCAGTCGAACCGGATGTCGAAATGACATACCCCAAGCGGTCGCCCGCACCGAGCTCACGCCATCGATCCGTCGGCCCCTCCACAATCGGCGAATCGCGAATGATGCTGTCGAGGACGATGACGTCCACCGCCAGATCGAGAGTCGTCGTACTCACCGCACATCGGGCGCCAGTGTCGGCAATTATCGCTTCGATCCGATCCTGTGGGTACGACGGATCGATCGGCCCGTACGCAGCACCCGCCTTCCACGCCGCCAACATACCTACGACCCACTCGACCGACCTCGGCACGATCAACGCGACGACGTCATCCGGACCGACGCCGGCCGCCGTCAATCGCTCGGCCACCACGTTTGCGTAGGCGTCGAGTTGCCCGTAGGTCAGCGCCTCGCCATCGCACTCGACGGCAAGAGAATCAGGGGTCTGCCCAACCTGTTCGTCGAACATCGCAGTCAGGGAGGCGCCTGCCAACGCTGTGCGCCCACCAGTGGACCAGCTGAGAAGGTTGCTGCGCTCAGCAGCGGTAAGTACGTCGATATCACCCAACCGAACTGACGGATCAACAGTGATCTCAGCAAGGATGCGCCCGAACCTGCCGGCAAAGCCTGCCACCGTCGACTCGTCGAACAGATCCGTCGCGTACGTGAACTGCGCCGCCATCCCCGCTGGTGCGCCCGCCTCGTCAAACTGCTCGACCATGGTCAACTGCAGATCGAACTTGGCCGCCACCGTGTTGGCGTCGATTCCCGCAACTGTCAGATCGCCAAGTCGAAGCACCGACTGCTCCATGTTCTGGAACGACAGCATCACCTGGAACAACGGATTACGAGCCTGCGACCGCGCCGGATTAAGCACCTCCACCAACCGCTCGAACGGCAGATCTACATGGGCAAATGCACCCAGATCGCCCTCACGAACCCGACCCAACAACCCCGAGAACGACTCCGAAGAATCCACCTCCGTCCGCAACACCAACGTATTGACGAACATCCCGATCAAATCATCGAGAACCTGCTCACCACGACCCGCCACCGGAGTACCGATCGCAATATCGGACGTCCCAGACAACCGCGCCAACAACACCGCCAACGCCGCATGCACCACCATGAACAACGACGAATTCGATTCGCGCGCAATCTTTTTCAGAGACGAGTGCTCGATTTCGCCGATCACGAACGCATGCTTGGCACCGCGATTGGACGCCACCGCAGGCCGCGGACGATCAGCCGGCAAATCCAACTGATCCGGCAACCCCGCCAACGCCGACTCCCAGAACCCGATCTGACGCGAAATCAACGACGACGGATCATCTTCCGAACCAAGAGTCTCCCGCTGCCACAACGCATAATCCGCATACTGCACCGCCAACGGCGCCCACCCCGGAACCTCGCCTCGAGAACGAGCCTCGTACGCCACCATCACATCACGCGTCAACGGCCCCATCGACACGCCATCACCACTGATGTGATGAACCACCATCGCCAACACGAACTCCGACTCCGACACCGCGAACAACCGCGCCCGAACCGGAACCTCCACCGCCACATCGAAACCGGTCGACAAGAATTCCGTCACCGCACCAACGACATCGGACTCCGACACCGCCACCGGCGACAAATCCAACCGCACCCGATCCGCAGACAACACCTCCTGGAAGCCGACACCGTCGACCTCCGGATACACCGTCCGCAAAATCTCATGCCGCGCAACAACATCCGACACAGCAGCCTGCAGAGCCGCCACATCCAACAACCCCGACAACCGAATCGCCACCGGAATATTGTTCGCCGACGACAACGTATCGAAACGGTTCAAGAACCACATCCGCTGCTGCGCCAACGACAACGGCACCAGCTCCGGACGCACCCGAGCAGTCAACGCCGCCCGCGCACCCGAACCGATCTCCGACTCCATCCGCGCAGCCAACAACTCCACCGACGACGCCTCGAACAACACCCGCACCGGAACCTGCGCATCGAGCGCCTGCCCCAACCGCGCTGCCATTCGAGTAGCAATCAAAGAGTTTCCGCCGAGTGCGAAGAAATCGTCATCCAGACCCACTCGCTCGACCCCGAGTACCGCCGAGAAAACAGAAGCGACAATTTGTTCTACCGGCGTGACCGGGGCCCGGAACACCGCAACCTCGAACACCGGCTCCGGCAACAACTTCCGATCCAACTTCCCAGAGGAATTCAGAGGCAACTCGTCCAAGACCATGATCGCGTTCGGAATCATGTAGACAGGTAGCGATTCAGGAAGCGCATTCCTCAGGACTTCTACGTCGATCACAGAATCCGGGACAGCGATCACATATGCGACCAGCTGATCGCCCATATCGGTGGATGCCACAGTGACCACGCACTGAGCTACCGTCGAATGCGCCAGCAGAGCTGACTCGATCTCACCCAGCTCGATCCTCTGACCACGGAATTTGACCTGAAAATCGGTACGCCCGACATACTCGAGTTCGCCTGCGGTGTTCCACCACACCAGGTCCCCGGTGCGATACATCCGACTGCCACCGGGATTGATTTCACCGTTCGTGTCGCTCGCCTCCACAAATGGGTTCGCGACAAATCGATCACTGGTGAGATCGGGTCGCGCGACGTAACCGCGCGCCAGTTGATCACCGGCCAGATACAGCTCACCTGCAACGCCTACCGGCACCGGCTGCAACCGACTGTCCAACACGTAGACCTGCGAGTTCCACTCGGGCACCCCGATCGGAATCCCTGTCGATTCCGATCCATCGACCTCGTAGTAGGTGATCGAGACCGCAGCCTCGGTTGGGCCGTACACATTGTGCAGGCTTGCAGACGAAACCTGAGCGAATGCACGTACCGTCTCCACCGGCAACGCCTCACCGATCACGAAGACGTCCCTCAGCGACACCAACGCCTGCTCTGGAACCGAAGCCGCGAAGACGGTCAACATCGACGGAACGAAGTCCGTCAGCGTCACCCGATGATCTTCGATCAGACCAGCCAGATACGCGGGATCTCGATGTCCGTCGTGAGATGCCAGCACCACTCTCGTACCGGACAGAAGCGCGGTGAAGTATCCCCACAACGAGACGTCGAATGTCGTTGCAGTCTTTTGCAGATAGACATCTTCTGTGCCGATGGCGTACTGATCCTGCATCCACAGGACCTGGTTCACGATGGCGTGATGCGAGACCGCAACGCCCTTGGGCTTGCCCGTGGAACCCGAGGTGAAGATCACGTAGGCGGCATTCACATCACGCAGTCGTCCACGACGATCAGCATCGGAAACGACGGAAGGCGAATAGCTCGAGAGGTCAGCAGCATCGATCAACAGCACGTCGGCGCCGTTCGGCGCTACGAAAGCGTCCCTCGTCGTCGACAGCACACAGACTGGATCGGCCGTCGTGAGGATGTGCCCGATCCGCTCGGCGGGGTGATCGGGATCCAATGGCACGTAGGCTCCGCCCGCGGCGATCACCGCGTACATACCCACTACGAGATCGAGCGACCGACGCATCGCCAAGGCCACCAACGACTCGGGCCCAACACCATCGTCTATCAGCTTGCGTGCCAATTTGTTCACACGATCGGACACCTCGCCATAGGTCAGCGACTGGCCGTCGAACACCACGGCAACAGCATCGGGCGCCAACGCAACGCGAGTGTCGAACAGCGAAGCCAATGTCTCACTGTTCCCGACGTCACGTGCGGTGGAGTTGCGCGCAGTCAACAGCGACTCGCGCTCGGTCTCCTCCAACAGATCGATGTCACCCACAGTGATCGACGGATCCACGACCACCTGCTCGAGGATCCTGGTGAACCGATCTGCGAATCCACGAATCGTCGACTCGTCGAACAGATCTGTGGCGTATGCGAACTCGGCGAACATGCCGTCTTCGAGCGCATCTTCGACACGGGGAGCGAGAGTAAGTTGAAGATCGAATTTCGCGATACCGGCATCGAACTCGAGGCCCGACACCTCCAACCCCGAAAGCTCCAACGCATCCTGGGACATGTTCTGAAAGAACAGCGCGACCTGGAACAGCGGGTGATGTGCCTGCGATCGGGTGGGGTCCAGTACCTCGACCAATCGCTCGAACGGAACATCGCCGTTGCCGAGCGCCTGAAGGTCCGTCCTCCGCGTTGCCGAGACGAGTGCACTGAACGGACTGGCGAGGTCGACAGGAGTCCGCAGGACCAGCGTATTCACGAACATACCGATCACATCGTCGAGCGCCTTTTCGCCTCGCCCTGCAACCGGAGTACCGATCACGATGTCACTGGTACCGGACAACCTTGCGAGAAGCACGGCGAGGGCCGAATGCATCACCATGAACAGCGACGCGTTCCGCTCGCGTGCGAGTGAGTCCAAGCTCGACCGAATCTCTTCGCTGACGGAGAAGCGATACGTAGCGCCACGATTCGAGGCGACGACCGGGCGGGATCGGTCAGCTGGTAACGCAAGCACTTCCGGAGAATCACGGAGGACGGAGCGCCAGTGGTCCAGCTGAGCCGAGATCAACGAATTCGGGTCGTCCTCGTCGCCGAGGACCTCCCGCTGCCAGAGTGCATAATCGGCGTACTGCACCTCGAGCGGAGTCCAATTCGGAACGCCGTTCGAAACCCGAGCGGCGTAGGCAACCATGACATCCCGAGTCAGCGGACGCATCGAGAACCCGTCCGCTGCGATGTGATGCACAACGAAGGCCAGAACGTACGAATTCTCAGCAAGTTCGAACAACCCGACGCGAACCGGAACGGTTGACGTCACGTCGAAACCCTGGAGCGCGAAACTCAGAAGTTCGTTGTAAACGCGTGAGGCGTCGATGACCTTCGGTGTCAGTTCAACCGGCACCTCGGACGACGGGAGGACTACCTGCTGCCCTTGCCCACCTTGCTCCGGGTAGACGGTCCGTAGCGACTCGTGACGTTCGATTACATCCGAAATCGCATGACTCAGCGCCGAAACATTCAGGGCGCCTTTGATATTCAATGCGATCGGAATGTTATTGACGGCAGAATCAGGATCGAAGCGGCTGAGGAACCACATTCGCTGCTGAGCTAGTGAGAGTGGGATCAACGCCGGCCGTGGGCGGGCCACGAGCGCGGCCCTCCCTCCTGCCCCTGCGATCAACTCAACCTGCGCTGCCAAACCTTCGACGGTCGAAGCCTCGAACAACACTCTCACCGGAACCTGAGTGTCGAGCGCTTGACCTACGCGAGCCACCAACTGCGTTGCGACCAAAGAGTTTCCGCCGAGCTCGAAGAAGTCGTCATCCAGACCGACCTGTTCCAACCGGAGAACATCTCCGAAGACGCCGGCCACAGCGATTTCGGCGACACTCGACGGTGCCCGAAACTCGCGCGCCACGAACACCGGATCCGGAAGAAGTTTCCGATCCAACTTCCCCGACACACCCAACGGCAACTCATCCAGCACCATCACCACCGCCGGCACCATGTAACCCGGCAGCCGACCCGCAACAACTCTCTTCAACTCGTCAACGTCCACCACACCACCAGCGGCCGTAACGTACGCAACCAACACATCCTCACGCACAACCACAACTACCGACGACACCGACTCGTGCTCACGAATCACCGACTCGATCTCACCGAGCTCGATCCGCAAACCGTGCAACTTCACCTGAAAGTCACTACGACCGATGTACTCCAACTCGCCCGACGCAGTCCACCGCACCACATCACCCGAGCGATACATCCGCCCACCATCACCCGAGAACGGATTCGCCACAAATCGATCCGACGACAAATCCGGCCGACCCACATATCCACGAGCCAGCTGAACACCCGCCAGATACAGCTCACCCGCAACACCTACCGGCACCGGACTCAATCGAGAGTCCAGAACAAACACCTGCGTATTCCATACCGGAGCACCGATCGGCACCCCCAGAACATCCTCCGGCACCACCTCGTGGAACGTCACATCCACCGCAGCCTCGGTCGGACCATACAAATTGTGCACCCCGACACCCGGCAACACAGCCCACACGTCGGCAACAACACTCGCCGGCAACGCCTCACCTGACGCGAACACCCGAGTCAACGAAACACACCCAGCCACAGACGAATCCGTCACGAAAACCTCGAGCATCGACGGCACGAAATGCACCGTCGTCACACCCTCCCCCACAATGACCGACGTCAAATACCGCGGATCACGATGCCCATCCGGCACGGCCACCACCAACCGAGCACCAACCTGCAACGGCCAGAACAACTCCCACACCGACACATCGAACGTGAACGGCGTCTTCTGCAACACCACATCCGACGAATCCAACCCGTACTCGTCCTGCATCCACGCCAACCGATTCACAATCGCCGCATGCGAAACCGACACGCCCTTCGGACGTCCCGTCGACCCCGACGTGAAAATCACATACGCCGAATTCCCCGACAGCAAAGGCGAGACCCGATCAATATCCGAAACAGGGTTATCCGAAAAACCAGACACATCAACAACATCAACCTCGACCACCGGCACCACACCGGCATCGAATCCAACGTCAGAGGTACTGATCACGCATACCGGCGACGCCGACTCCAACACGTACGCATTGCGCTCCGCAGGCTGATCCGGATCTACCGGAACATACCCACCGCCAGCCTTGAGCACGCCGTAAACCGCAACCAACAAATCAACCGACCGACGTACCGCAACACCCACCAACGACTCCGGCCCCACACCCACCGAAACCAGGTACCGGGCAAGACGATTCACCCGCGAATCGAACTCCGCATATGACAGCGAAACACCCTCGAACGACACAGCTACCGCATCCGGCGACGCCTCCACCTGAGCATCGAACACGTCCACCAACGACACATCCGCAACCTCATGCGCAGTGCCATTCCACGACTCGAGCACCAAAGATCGCTCACCCGAATCGAACATATCCACATCGCCAACCCGCACCGAGGGATCGGCAACCATTGCTTCGAGAACTGAAATCAACCGCTTTCCGATTGATTTGGCAGACGACTCGTCGAACAGGTCGGTCGCATAGACCAGTGCGACGGTCAAACCACCGACCTTGTCCGCGGTGTCCGATTCCCACACAGTGAATTGGAGGTCGAACTTCGCGGCCGACGACTCTACGTCCAGTCCGGAAATGCGCAGTCCCGGAACCTCCAGACTTTGCTGCATGCTCTGTCCCAAGTTCTGCAGCGAGAGCATCACCTGGAACAACGGGTTCCGTGCCTGAGACCGGGCGGGGTTGAGTACCTCCACCAGTCGTTCGAATGGCACATCGGCGTGCCCGAAGCCGCTGAGGTCGGATTCGCGCGCCCGCGAAATCATGTCCCGTGCCGAAGCTTCGAGATCAACCTCCGTTCGGAGGACGAGTGTGTTGACGAACATTCCGATCAGGTCGTCGAGAGCTTGATCGCCTCGACCGGCGACCGGTGTGCCGATCACGATGTCCGAAGTCCCGGACAACCGCGCCAGCAGAATCGCCACGGCACTGTGCAACACCATGAACAGGGATGCGTTGTTGTCCAGCGCAATTCGATTGAGAGCCTGGTGAAGGTCAGGCTCGATCGTGAATGTGTGCCCGGCTCCCCGGTTCGACGCGACGCGCGGGCGCGGGCGGTCCGACGGAAGATCGAGCTGATCGGGGATACCGGCCAACGCGTGGCGCCAGTAGTCGACCTGGCGAGTGATCAGAGAATCCGGGTCGTCCTCACTGCCGAGAACTTCGCGCTGCCACAGTGCAAAGTCGGCGAACTGTACGGGCAGCGGAGCCAGATCATGCGCAATTCCCTGTGTCCGAGACACATAGGACGAAACGATGTCCTTGGTCAACGGTCCCATGGAGAACCCGTCACCGCTGATGTGATGGACGACGAACACGAGGACAAATTCGTCGGCGGTGGGTTGGAAGAGTGCCGCCCGAATCGGAACCTCGGTGGTCACGTCGAACCCCGGGGTAACGAAGTCGGTCACGCGCTCGACGATCGCCGACTCGTCTACCCGTATGGGAGTCAGGTTCGGTACCACGGCTGCAAGGTCGACCAAGCGCTGATATCCGACGCCGTCGACCTCCGGGTACACGGTTCGAAGGATCTCGTGCCGCTCGATCAAATCTTCGAGCGCGCCCTGCAAGGCATCGACATCGAGCGCTCCGCTGAGACGCAGCGCGACCGGAATGTGGTCGACTGCCGATTCTGGTTCGAATCGGTTGAGGAACCACATGCGCTGCTGCGCCAAAGACAGCGGAACCAACTCGGGGCGCTCGCGAGGGATCAGGGGAACGTGAGCCTTGCAGTCTTCTGAGATTTTCGCTTCGTCGATGAAGACGGCAAGTTCTGCGGCGGTGGGTGCGTCGAAGAAGTTGCGCATGTCGATGGAGATGCCGTGTTCGGCATTGATCCGCGCAACCACGCGAGTGGCGAGCAACGAGTTGCCGCCCAGCTCGAAGAAGCCGTCGTCTGCCCCTACCCGATCCTGCCCGAGTAGATCGGCAAAGATCGCGACCACGCCGGCTTCGGTGGGTGTCGCAGGCTCGCGGTACTCGACCGTCTTCGACACGAATTCGGGTGCGGGCAAGGCTTTTCGATCCAGCTTGCCGCTGGCATTGAGCGGAAACTCGTCCAGTTCGACGAACATGGCAGGGACCATGTAGTCGGGTAGCCGTTCACCCAGCGACGACGTCAGAATCTCTGAATCGATGCCCTCGCCGACGATGTACGCGACCAAGTTGTCACCGATCGTTTCGTCCGAATGGACGATCACCACGGCTTGGGAAACACCTTCACAATCGAGCAGTGCCGCCTCGATCTCACCGAGTTCGATGCGCAGACCGCGGAGCTTGACCTGAAAGTCAGTGCGACCGATGTATTCGAGCTGGCGGTTCGCTCCGACGCCGCGCCAACGCACCAGGTCTCCGGTTCGATACATCCGCGATCCGTCGGTAGTGCCCGGCCGAGCCACGAAACGGTCTGCCGTGAGATCGGGACGCGACACGTATCCCCTGGCCAGCTGAATCCCGGCAAGATAGAGCTCTCCTGCCACTCCTGAAGGCGACGGCCGGAGCGCGTCGTCGAGCACCAGGAGTTCGGTGTCTGCCACGGCCGCGCCGATCGGCACGGACACCTGATCTCGCTCACCGGTTTCGTAATAAGTCACGTCGACGGCAGCCTCGGTCGGGCCGTACAGATTGTGGAGTCCAGCACTGCTGACCTCGCGCAGACGTGCCGCGGTTCGAGCCGGCAACGCCTCACCGGAAGCGAACACGTAGCGAAGGGTTTTGACCTGCGCAACAAGGGGTTCGGCGACGAACACGGCGAGCATCGACGGCACGAAGTGCACCGCCGTCACTCCGCGCTCGATCATCGTGCGAGCCACGTACACCGGATCACGATGTCCGTCGGGTTCCGCGATCACCAGCGATGCACCGACCTGCAGCGGCCAGAAGAACTCCCACACGGACACATCGAAAGTGAAGGGCGTCTTCTGCAAGATCACGTCGTCGGCAGTGAATCCGTACTCGGTCTGACGCCATTGCAGGTTCGCGACGATGGCACGGTGAGAGACTGCAACGCCTTTGGGGCGTCCGGTCGATCCGGACGTGAAGATGACATACGCAGTGTTGTCCGCGCGCAGCGGCGCCAACCGGTCGGCGTCGGTGACAGTTGTCTCGGCACGACCCGACAAGTCGAGGGTGTCGACGTCGAGCGTGGGCGTACCGTGCGGCAGCACCACGGCATCGGACGTACGTGTGAGCACAGCCGTGGGCTTCGCGATCTCGAGTACGTAAGCGAGACGGTCGGCAGGATGATCCGGGTCGAGTGGAACGTACGCGCCGCCGGCCTTGACGATCGCGTACATCGAGACGAGGAGATCGATCGATCGACGCATCGCGAGACCGACGAGGCTGTCCGGTCCGACACCTGCCGCGACGAGTTCACGGGCCAGGCGGTTCGCTCGCGCGTCGAACTGCGCGTAGGTGAGCTGCGTTCCGGCGTAATCCAGCGCGAGCGCATCCGGCGTCCGCTCGACCTGCTCGTCGAAGAGTCCTGCGAGGGTCACGTGTGCATCGGACTCCGACGCGACCTCGACGATCGAAGTGCCGTCGGTGATGAGACGGTCGACCACCGCGCCGAGACCGTCGGCCTCGCTGCCGATCAGCTCTGGCAGCACCGTGGAAACGACAACAGGAACCAGGGCATCCGCCCCCAATGCCCCACCCATCGCGGTGTCGAGAGTGACCAACTCGTCATTGAGTCGTCCGTAGCTGATTTCGGTTCCACCGTGGCTCAGGGCCACACGATCAGGATCTACCGCCGCAACTGCAGCTACCAACTTCGGCAGATCTTCGATCGTCAGCGACTGCGGTCCCGGAATACCGACGGACATCTACACTTCCTCCAACTGACTTTCGTGAAGTGCGCCCCGGCCGAGCACAGCGTTCTGCTCGGCCGGAGGCGTTCACTGGGCAAATACTGAATGTTACCCGGCCGTACCCCCACGGCCCGCTGACACCGACTGTGCGTCAGCTATCACCGAGCTCACAAGTGTGGCGAGACCGTCGACGCCAAGTGCCGGCAGGATGCCCGGAACAAGGCCGGCGAGCGACACCGAAACCAGTGCATCGGGAGCCAGAGCAGCGCCCATGGCGGTACGCATGGCAACGAGTTTGGTCGACAACTCACCGAAGGTGACCGCCTGATCACCGTGGGTGAACGCAATTGCCTCAGGATCGGCGGCCGCCGCCGCGGCTGCCAGTTCGGGCAGATCTGCCGCGGACTTCGGCTCGGCAGCGCTCGCTTCCTCGCGTTCCTGATCGGTCACGATGTCGATCGTACGAATCACGACCCCGGGATCGGTCACCAGTTCTTCGAGCACCCGCCCGAATCGCGCCGCGAAAAGAGCGATGGTCGATTCGTCGAACAGGTCGGTCGCATAGGTGAAACGCATCCTCAGCCCGGACAGCACCCCGGCATCGTCGAATTGCTCGATACCGGTGAGCTGCAGATCGAACATCGCCTGATCGAAACCGCTGTCGACCGCAGAGAGTTCCAGGCCTGGGAGTTGGAACGTACCAAGAGCCATGTTCTGGAATGTGAGCATGACCTGGAAGAGCGGCGAGTATGCGTGAGAGCGCTCTCGCCCCAATTCGTCGACCAACCGCTCGAACGGTACGTCGGCATTGGCGAATGCCGACAAGTCCTTGTCCTTCACGTGCCCCAGAAGGTCGACGAAAGTCGAAGCAGGAGCGATCTCCGTTCGCAGGACCAAGGTGTTGACGAACATCCCGACAAGATCGTCGAGAGCCCGCTCACCTCGACCCGCGATCGGCGTACCGATTGCGATGTCGTTCGATCCACTCATCTTCGCCAGCAGCACGGACAGGGCAGTGTGAACCACCATGAAGACTGTCGAGTTCTGCTCCCGTGCGATCGTCGCGAGCCGGTCCGTGGTCTCGGAATCGACGGCAAACTCGAATTCCGCACCGCGCATGCTCGCGCGCGCCGGCCGCGGCCGGTCGGTCGGCAGTTCCAGAAGCTCCGGAGTGCCCTTGAGCTCGTTCACCCAGTACGCGAGTTGACGGCCCAGCTGACTGTCCGCGTCCTCCGGCGATCCGAGGACATCACGCTGCCACAGCGTGTAGTCGGCGTACTGCACCTCGAGCGGAGCCCACTCCGGCGTCTCCCCGCCGGTACGTGCGGTGTACGCAACCATGGTGTCTCTGATCAACGGAGCCATCGAGAAGCCGTCACCGCTGATGTGGTGAATGACAACGACGAGGACCCGCTCGGATTCGTCGACCTCGAAGAGACGGATTCGCAACGGAACGGCTGTCGTGACATCGAAGCCCTCGCGAACTGTGTCAGCCACCTGCTCGGCGACCGACGCTTCGTCGGTTGCGATCACTTCCAGTCCCACCGTCGCTGCGGAGCGAGGCAGGATCATCTGAACCGGTCCGTTGCCCTGGTCCGGGTATACCGTCCGGAGCACTTCGTGACGCTCGATCAGATCCGACACCGCGGAGTGAAGTGCGTCGACATCGAGAGCGCCGGACAACCGGATCGCGACCGGGATGTTGTACGCACCCGAGGTCTTGTCGAACTGATTGAGCACCCACATACGTTGCTGCGCCAACGACAGCGGGATCTCGTGCGGACGCACCTGGGCCACCAACGGTGGGCGGCCACCCGATCCCGCGTGTTCGAGAACCCTCGACGCCAATGCCCCGACAGTCGAGGCCTCGAAGATCACACGGACCGGAATCTGCGCGTCCAACGCCTCACCCAGCCTCGACACGACCTGCGTCGCGACGAGAGAGTTTCCGCCGAGCTCGAAGAAGTCGTCGTCGAGGCCGACCCTCGCCACACCGAGTACGTCAGCGAACACACCCGCCACGATCTCTTCGACGGGGTTGGTCGGCGCACGGAATTCGGTCGCCTCGAATTCGGGGTCGGGCAGGGCTTTGCGATCGACCTTGCCGTTGATGTTGAGCGGTAGTTCGTCCAAGACCATCAATGCCGCCGGCACCATGTAACTCGGCAACTCAGCCACAAGAGTCCGCTTCAAGGTTTCGACATCGATGCTTTCCCCGCTTTGAGGAACGACGTAGCCGACAAGTCGATCACCGGTACGCGCATCCGACTTGGCCACCACCACAGCGGAGTCCACGCTGGCCTGCTTGCGAAGAAGCGCTTCGATCTCACCGAGTTCGATGCGGTAGCCACGGATCTTGACCTGGAAGTCGGCGCGCTCCACGTAGTCGAGTTCGCCGTTCTGCGTCCACCGGACGAGGTCGCCCGTGCGGTACAACCGCGAACCCGCGTCACCGAAGACGTTGGCCACAAATCGTTCCGACGTCAGATCCGCGCGCCCGTGATAGCCGCGAGCAAGCTGAGCACCGGCGAGGTAAAGCTCCCCGGTGACTCCGACGGGGACCGGATGCAAACGCGTGTCGAGCACGAACACCTGCGTGTTCCATTCGGGGGCACCGATCGGCACCGACGTCGTATCGTCCGAACCGACGACGTGCGCTGTCACCGAGACCGCGGCCTCGGTCGGACCGTACAGATTCACCAACTGCGCGTCGCTGAGTTCTGCAAACTCGGTGGCCGTCGCGGCCGGCAACGCTTCACCGATCGCGAGCACCTGACGAAGCGATTCCGGAAGACTATTTTCCGACGCCGACTGCAACATCGCGAGCATCGACGGCACCACGTGGAGCGTCGTGACCTTCTCCCGCGTCATCAGGTCGAGCAGGTAGCTCGGGTCCTTGTGACCTTCAGGTTCGGCGATCACCAGTCGTGCACCGGAAGTCAGTGCCGACCAGAACTCCCAGACCGAGAGGTCGAAGGTTGCCGCCGTCTTGAGCACCATCGCATCGGATCGGTCCAGGCCGTACTGATCGCGCTTCCAGAGAATCTGGTTGACCACCGCCCGATGCGAGATCGCGACGCCCTTCGGCCGCCCCGTCGATCCCGACGTGAAGATCACATAGGCGGTGTTGTCCGCTCGCAGTGGAGCACTGCGATCCCTATCGGTAACCATCGCGTCCGCGTAGGACGCGAGATCGATCGTGTCCATCTCGATCACAGAATCACCGAACGCCGGATTCTTCGCAGTGGTCGAGGTAGTGAGGACGCAGACCGGATCTGCCATGGTCAACACGTACTCGATGCGATCGGCCGGGTGGTTCGGATCGATCGGTACGTATCCACCACCTGCCTTCACCACCGCGTACATGGCGACCAACAGTTCGACCGATCGCTCGATTGCCAACGCGACCAACGACTCCGGACCGACACCGGTTGCAATCAGATGGCGTGCGAGACGGTTGACACGTGCATCGAACTCGGCGTAGGTCAGCGACGTGTTCCCGGCGACCAATGCCACCGCACCTGGGTTCGAACCGACCTGCTCGTCGAACAGTTCGACCAGAGTGGCTCCCGGGACGGGGTGATCGGTGTCGTTCCAGCGGTTCAGGATCCGGTCGCTCTCGGACGAATCCATCAGCGCGAAGTCGCCGACGGTCAACGACGGATCCGACGCGATCTCCCCGAGCAATCGCACGAATCGATCGGCGAAGTCCTGCACGGTCGACTCGTCGAACAGATCATGCGCGTAGCTGAACATCGACGTGATGCCGGCTGCAGATCCGTCGGCGTCGTAACGATCACTGACGATCAACTGAAGATCGAACTGCGCGACCCCATTGTCGATATCGACGCCCTTGACGGTGAGTCCCGGAAGCTCAAGCCCTCCGGTTTCCATGTTCTGGAACAGGAAGCCGACCTGATAGAGCGGATGACGAGCGGTCGAACGCGGAGGGTTGAGCACCTCCACGAGTCGCTCGAACGGAACGTCCGAATGTGCGAACGCTTGAAGGTCGGTCTCCCTGACACGTCCGAGCAGGTCGAGGAACGGCGCACCGCTGTCGATCTGCGTACGGAACACCAAGGTGTTCACGAACATGCCGATGAGATCGTCGAGTGCCCGCTCACCGCGTCCGGCAATGGGCGTACCCACCGCGATGTCCTCGGTTCCGGACAGTCGAGCCAACAGCATCGCGAACGCAGTGTGCGTGAGCATGAACAGCGTCGAATTGTTTGCCCTGGCAAGACCGCTCAGCCGAGCATGCAACTCTGCATCGATATCGAAGTGCAGGTAACCGCCGCGGAAGGACTGCGTCGCGGGGCGCGGCCGGTCAGCTGGAAGTGCAAGCTGATCAGGCAGCCCGGCGAGAGCATCGCTCCAGTACGCAATCTGCTGCGAAGCGATAGATCCCGGGTCTTCCTCACGGCCCAGCACCTCTCGCTGCCACAGGCTGTAGTCGGCGTACTGAACGTCGAGAGGAGCCCAGGACGGTGTGTACCCGGCAACCCGCGAGGCGTATGCGGTCACGACATCTCGAGCGAACGGTGCCATCGAGGAACCGTCGGCGGAAATATGATGAATCGCGACACCGAGTACGTATTCGTCGGAAGCCAACTGGAACAACCGGATACGAATCGGGATCTCGCGTGTGACGTCGAAGCGCGTCGACGCCAGCGCGACCAACTCACCTTCGAGTTCGTCCACGCCGGTCGGTTCTGCGACGATTTCGTCCGACCAACTCGACACGGGCTTGACGACCTGCACCGGACCGTCTCCGATTTCCGGGTAGACGGTTCGAAGTGATTCGTGCCGCCCGATCACATCAGAGATGGCCGCGCTCAGCGCCGAGACATCGAGATCACCCTGAAGGCGCAGCGCCATCGGGATGTTGTATGCAGCAGCGCTCCCGTCGAATCGGTTAAGGAACCACATACGCTGCTGCGCCAACGAAAGCGGAATCCGCTCTGGCCGTTCGACAGCGGTCAGCGCGACTCGCCCACCCGAACCGGTCCGGCTTTCGGCATGTGCCGCGAGATCCTGCACCGTGGACGCTTCGAACAGAACTCGAACCGAAAGTTCGGTATCGAGAGCATCGGCGATTCGCTTGATCGTGCGAGTGGCGTTGAGGGAGTTGCCGCCGAGCTCGAAGAAATCGTCATCGAGACCCACCCGATCAACACCCAACACCTCAGCGAACACCGACGCGACGATCTCCTCCACCGCCGTCACCGGAGCCCTGAACACCGCGGCCTCGAACACCGGCTCCGGCAACAACTTCCGATCCAACTTCCCCGAAGCATTGAGCGGAAACGCATCCAACACCACAAACTGCGACGGCACCATATACGACGCCAACCGCTCCCCCACACCCACCTTCACCACATCAACATCAACCGAAGACCCCACCGCAGCAGTGACATACGCAACCAACTGATCACGCCACACCACCACCACCACAGAACCCACACCCACCTGATCCCGAACCGCAGCCTCGATCTCCCCCAACTCGATCCGCTGACCACGCAACTTCACCTGAAAATCACTACGACCGACATACTCGAGCTCACCCGACACACCGATCCACCGCACCACATCCCCCGTGCGATACATCCGCGAACCCGACACGCCGAACGGATTCGCCACAAACCGCTCCGCCGACAAATCCACCCGCCCGAAATACCCACGAGCGACCTGCACACCCGACAAATACAACTCACCCGCAACACCCACCGGCACCGGACGCAACCGCGAATCCAACACCAACACCGACGAATTCCACACCGGAGCACCCATCGGCACCACCACACCCACACCATCGAGCGGACCCGCCGCCGTCGCATGCACCGTGAACTCCGTCGGACCATACAAATTATGAACCTCAACCGACGGCAACACCGACAACACCCGACCCACCACCGACGCCGGCAACGCCTCACCCGCCGCGAAAATCACCCGCAACGAACCCAACCCACCACCACCGAAGCGCGAAATCGTCGCCTCCGACGTGTCGACAACCTGATCGACGAACACCTCCAACATCGACGGCACAAACGACACCATCGACACCGACTCCGCCGCCACCACCGACGCCAAATACCCCGGATCCCGATGACCGTCATGAGTAGCCACCACCAACCGAGCACCCACCGCCAACGGAACAAACAACTCCCACACCGACACATCGAACGTCACCGGAGTCTTGAACAACACCACATCAGAACCCGACACCGCATAACGCTCCGCCAACCACGACACCTGATTGACCACACTGCGATGACTGACCGCCACCCCCTTCGGCCGACCCGTCGACCCCGACGTGAAAATCACATACGCCGTATTCCCCGACCGCAACGGCGCAACCCGATCCACATCAGAGACAGGCGCACCCGAAAAACCAGACACATCAACAACATCAACCTCGACCACCGGCACAACACCAGCATCGAAACCAACATCAGACGTACTGACCACACACACCGGCGACGCCGACTCCAACACATACCCATTACGCTCCGCAGGCTGATCCGGATCCACCGGAACATACCCACCACCAGCCCTGAGCACACCGTAAACCGCAACCAACAAATCAACCGACCGACGAACCGCAACACCCACCAACGACTCCGGCCCCACACCCACCGAAACCAAATACCTGGCAAAACGATTCACCCGAGCATCGAACTCCGCATACGACAGAGACTGCCCCTCGAACGAGAGCGCTACCGCACCCGGCGTCGCCGCCACCTGCGCATCGAACCCATCCAACACCGACACGCCCGCAACCTCACGAGCCGTGTCATTCCACCCCTCGAGCACCAACGAACGCTCAACAGAATCCAAAATATCAACGTCACCAACACGCACCGAAGGATCGGTGGCTACGGAGGAGAGCAGTCGAAGAACTCTGTCCAGCAACGCAGTTGCGTAGTCGGCATCGAAGAAGTCCGGTAGGTACCGCAGCGTCAAGTGCAACTGCTCGTCGAGTGCGATCAGCAGGGTCAACGGGTAGTTCGTGGAATCGTCCGAGGCGATGTCGTCGATCATCATTCCGTCGAGAACATCCGCCTGTGCGGCGAGGCCCTCACGGTCGACCGGGTACGACTCGAATACAACCAACGTGTCGAACAGTGTTCCGACGTCCGCTGCTTTCTGGACATCGGTCAAACCGAGATAGTGATGATCAAGCATTCTCGCCTGCTCGATCTGGACCCTGGCAACCAATTCTTCGACGGACTCCGCGGCGTCGAGGCGCACCCGCACGGGGAGGGTGTTGATGAACAACCCGACCATCGATTCGACGCCGGTGAGCGCCGGTGGCCGGCCGGACACTGTTGCACCGAAGACAACGTCGTCGGTTCCGGTCAACGCACCGAGCAGGACCGCCCACGCGCTCTGCACGATCGTGTTGGCGGTGACCCCGAGTCGTGCGGCCAGAGCGGTGAGCGCCGCGGTTGTCTCCGACGACATCGACACGTTCAGCTTCTGTGACAGCGCGGTGAATTCCTGTCCGCCTGTGACCTGAGCAAGCAGCGTCGGCTCTTCGACGCCGGAAAGCGCATCCGCCCAGGCCGTGAGTGATCGATCACGATCCTGATCGACAAGCCACGCCAGGTAATTGCGATAGCTACGCACACGCGGAAGAACCGAGTCGTCACCACGCGTCGCGTACAGCGCCAACAGGTTCTGCAAGAGCAGTGGCACCGACCAACCGTCGAGAATAATGTGGTGATTCGCCACCACCAAGCGATAGTCCCCCTCCGCCATGGTGACGAAGGTGAACCGAATCAACGGCGGTGATGCCATGTCGAAGTGTGTCGCCTGGTCAGCTGTCAAAACTTCGTCCAGGGCTGCCTCACGGTCGACCGCCGCGATATCGCTGAGATCGATGTTCCGCCACGGGACGGCAACATCTTCGAGGACTATCTGGACCGGCGTTCCGTCGTCGTCGGCCGTGAATGCCGTTCGCAGGTTCGCATAACGGTCGATGATTCCCTGTGCTGCAGTGCGCAATCGGTCGGCATCCACCTTCCCGGACAGAGTGAGAATCATCTGCACCGAGTAGAGGTCGACGCTGGATTCCGCCAACATCGCGTGGAAGAGCAAACCGGACTGCAGCGGTGCCAGGGGCCAGATGTCGGTCACCGTACCGAATCGATTCTCGAACCCGTCGATATCTCGTTGGCTCACGGAGACAAGCGGCACGTCGGACGGTGTGAGTCCACCGGCTCCGACGGAGCGAGAATGCTCCACCAGGGCAGTCAGTGCTTCGACCCAAATCTGTGCAAATGTCTCGACACTCTCGCCGTCGATGGCACCGACGGGGTATGCGAAAGAGGCCTCCAGAACAGCACCGTCTGCGCCGTCGTTGACGATCGCATTGATGTCGACGACCTTGTTTGCGGGCATGTCGACGTCTTCGGGTGCCGACACCTTGGCGAAATCGCCGGCCGGCAGCCACCCGAGTCCCTCGACGCCTGCCGGAAGATCCTCGGCGACAACTCGTCCCAGGTAGTTGAAGCTGACCTGTCCCCCGGCGAAGCGAGAAAGCACTGCGCGCGTGTCTTCGTTCAGGTAGCGCAGCAGTCCGTACCCGACGCCCTTGTCCGGGATCGCCAGCAGCTGTTCCTTCACTGCTTTGATCGCGCGTCCCGCCGAATCACCTCCGGCGAAAGCGTCACCCAGATCTACCTCGGAAAGATCGAGACTGATCGGGAAGGCAGCGGTGAACCAGCCAACGGTCCTTGACAGATCCGCGCCAGGAATCACGGCTTCTTCGCGACCGTGGCCCTCGAGTTGCAGCAAGGCAGACGTCGAGTCGATTCCGGCTCGGCGACGCCACTCGATCAGCGCGAGTGCCAGTCCAGCGAGCAGGCCGTCGTTGGCGCCGCCGTTGAAAACCTCCGGCAGCGTGGTCAACAGAGTCTCCGTCACCTGAGTGGGGACCGTCACGCTTATCCGCTGAACCGTTGCCGCAACGTCGACGGCAGAGTCGTACGCCCTCTTACCCAGCACCGGGTCCGGTGTCTGCAACACCTTCCGCCACGTATCCAGCTCGGCCACACGCGAATCCCGATGGGCCTCTTCGGACAAAGCATGAGCCCAGCGTCGCATCGACGTACCCGTAGGTTCGAGAGCCACATCCCCCGTCGCTCCGCTCGCCCCGGCCATCTGAGCCGCAGCCGACACCAGATCCGGAACAATGATTCGCCAGGAAACCCCGTCGACGATCAAGTGATGCGCAGCAATGATCAAGCGCCCGGTGCGAGTGGGACCGAAGTCGACCCACACGAACTGAACCATCACGCCGCCTGCCGGATTCAACCGGCCGAGAGCCTCGTCGAGGCCCTTGGAAGCCGTGAGAACAATTGTCGACTCGTCCGAGGACGCATCAACATCCACCCGGCTGAGTAGATCCTCGACGTCCACGGTTCCCGGCTCGGAGACCGACATTCCCCAGCCGCGACCGTCGGAGATCAACCGCGATCGGAACATGTCATGGTGGTCGATGACGGCGGCGAGGGTTCGCACGATGTCGGTTCGCTGCGCTCCGAGTGGAAGCTCGAGAGTCATCGTCTGTGTGAATCGGTTGTAGCTGCCACCGCGCTCGACCATGAATCGTTCGATCGGCGTCAACGGCATCCAGCCGACTCCACCGCCCGGCAACTCCTCGAGCACCACCGCGGCCTCGACGTCGGCGGCATACTTCGCCACTTCGGCCAATGCCGCGACAGTCTTGCTCTCGAAGACGTCACTGGGTGCGAATACGACCCCACGTGCCTTCGCCCGCGAGACGAGCTGGATCGACATGATCGAGTCGCCGCCCTGCGCGAAGAACGAGTCGTCCGTTCCGATTCGATCCAGACCGAGAACGTCCGCGAAGATCTCGCTCAGGACTTGTTCCATCTCGGTAACCGGGGCGCGGAATTCCTTGGTCTCGAAGACCGGCGCTGGGAGCGCTTTTCGGTCCAGCTTGCCGGCCGGGCTCAGTGGCATGTCCGAGGAGACCATTATCGAAGCCGGAACCATGTGAGCCGGAAGGGTTCTGGAGACGAATTCGATCAATTCCGCCGAAGTGACCGAAGCGTTCTTTCCGGTGAACACGTACGACACCAGTGCCGGAGCACCCGACGGCAGGGTCGTACCCATCGTCGCAGCGAACTCGACCTCGGGGTGTGCGGTCAATGACGCATCGATCTCACCGAGTTCGATACGGAAACCGCGAATCTTGACCTGGAAATCGTTGCGGCCCACGTATTCCACGGCGTAGGTGGAGGGTGCGGTTCCAGCGACCCAGCGCACCACGTCACCGGTTCGGTACATTCGCTCGCCCGGATTACCGTGCGGGTTTGCCACGAATCGATCGGCGCTCAAGCCCGGGCGACGATGATAGCCGCGGGTCACCTGAGGACCGGACAGATACAGCTCGCCCGAGACTCCGAGTGGAACTGGATTGAGTCGTGTGTCCAGAACGAAAGCGGCCATGTCACCGATCGTGGCGCCGATGTCCATTCGGTCACCCGGCAGAAGCGGAACGCTGACGTTCGTCACGATCGTCGTCTCGGTCGGGCCGTAGACATTCAAGAACGTCCTGGGAGCCGAAGCCGATGCGGTCGAGCCGTCACCTGTCGTCCACTTGCTGATCAGTTCCGGCGAATACGCTTCGCCACCCACGCCTACGACCGTCAGGTCGTCCAGGCCGCTCGGGTCCATCGACGCCAGAGCCGCTGGTGTGATGAACGCATGCGTGACTCGTTCGCTACGGAACACCTCAGCCAGTTCGTCGCCGCCGTACACGCCAGGCGGGACGATGACCATCGTCGCGCCGGTGGCCACCGCGAGGAACAACTCGAGCATCGACGCGTCGAAACTCGGTGACGCGAAGTGCAATGTCCGCGAGGTGGGCTTCACGAGGTAATGCGCGGCCTGCGTGACACTGAAGCTCGCCAGACCTGCGTTGGTGGCGACAACGCCCTTGGGTAGACCGGTCGTGCCGGAGGTGTAGATGACCCAGGCCGGATGAGCAGTCGTCAGTGGACGGACACGTTCCTCGGCATCGATTGGCGCTGCGGACACTCCGGCGGTCATCTGTTCGCCACGTGGTCCGTCCACGACCAACCACTCGACGTCGTCGGTGAGGTTCGGACGTTCGACGTCGAGGGTCAGGCCTACCTTTGCACCAGAGTCGCTGAGCATGTGCGCGATACGGTCTGCCGGATAGTGCGGATCGATCGGAACGACCGCTGCCCCGGTCTTCGACACTGCCCAGACCGCGAGTACCGATTCGACGGATCTCGGAATCGACACCGCCACAAGATCTTCAGCCCCGAGACCACGGTTGATCAAAACGCGGGCCAGCTTCGACGACCACTCGTCGACCTCGCGATACGTCATGGACCTACCGGCAGCGGCCTGCGCCGTGCCGGGGTAGCGCAATGCGACGTTGTCCGGGTAACGCGCAGCAGCGTCGGCAAGAATCTCGGCCAACGGCGCCTGCGCTACTCCTGACGAAGCCCTTTGACTCGTCAGAACCTCACGCTCGGACGAGTCGAGGATTTCGATGTCACCCACTGAAGTTGCGGGGTCCGTCGCAATTCCGTTCAGGATGCGCATCAATCGTGCGGCGAATCCGCGGACGGTCGATTCGTCGAACAGATCCGTCGCGTACGTGAACGTCGCCGACAGCCCTTCTGATACCTCACTGATCGTGAGCTGCAGGTCGAACTTGGCCACAGTCTCGTCGATTGCGAACTCGGCGGCCGTCAGACCCGGCAGAGCCAACGAATTCTGCCCCAGGTTCTGGAACGCCAATGCCACCTGGAACAGCGGGTGGTGTGCCCTCGACCGAACGGGATCCAGCACTTCCACGAGCCGCTCGAAGGGAAGGTCCGAGTGCGCGAACGCCTGAAGATCGGTCTCTCGAGCCGACGACAGAAGTGTGGTAAACGGGGCCGAAGGATCAACCTCGGTACGTAGCACCAAGGTGTTGACGAACATTCCGATCAGATCGTCGAGTTCGGATTCACCTCGTCCTGCCATCGGCGCGCCGATGGTGATGTCCGTTGTTCCCGACAGACGTGCGAGAAGTGATGCCAGCGCCGAATGGACCACCATGAACATCGACGCATTGTGCTCACGACCGACACCGATCAGCCGCTCATGCAGTTCCTGACCGATCGAGAATTCGAATGTTGCTCCCTGACCGGAGAATACCGCCGGCCGGGCCCGATCCCCGGGAAGATTCAACTGTTCGGGCACGCCGTCCAATGCTTGCGCCCAGTAAGTGATCTGCTGCGCGATGATTGACTGCGGATCGTCCTCGGACCCGAGAACCTCACGCTGCCACAGTGCGTAGTCGGCATACTGCACCGGCAACGGCGTCCAGGTCGGAGCCTGGCCGTTGGTTCTGGCGTAGTAGGCGGTCATGATGTCGCGGGTCAGCGGGCCCATCGAGAAACCGTCGGTCGAGATGTGATGCACCACGAATACGAGAACGTGCTCGTCGGCCTTGGTCTGGAAAAGCCTGGCGCGCAACGGAACCTCGGTTGTCACGTCGAAACCCGTCGCCACGAAGTTCGTTACCTCGGAAACAATCTCTGAATCCGAGACCAAGGTTGCAGCGAGGTTCACGCCGACATCAGCCGGTGCAACGATCTTCTGGTAGCCGATTCCGTCGACCTCGGGGTAGACCGTGCGCAGAACCTCATGGCGGCCGACAACGTCCGAGACAGCCTGTTCCAGCCCCGACACGTCCAGTTTTCCGGTGAGCGTGATCGCAACCGGAACATTGTTCCCTGCCGAGTTCGTATCCAACTGGTTGAGGAACCACATGCGCTGCTGCGCCAACGACAACGGAACCTGCGCCGGACGCACCTGCGCAGTCAACGCCGCACGCGAACCGCCACCAACACGAGAACCGAGTCGGGCAGCAAGCCCTTCAACGGTCGACGCCTCGAACAACTCCCGCACCGACACCGAAGCATCCAACGCCTGACCCAACCGAGACGTCACCTGCGTCGCAATCAGCGAATTACCACCGAGCGCGAAGAAATCATCATCCAAACCAACACGCTCAACGCCCAGAACATCCGCAAACGTCTGCGCGACAACCTCTTCCACCACCGACGTCGGAGCCCGGAACACCGCAACCTGCAACGACGGAACCGGCAACGCCCGACGATCCAACTTCCCGTTCACCGTCAACGGAATCGAATCCAACACCACAAACGCCGACGGCACCATGTACTCCGGCAACAACGAACCCACCGACACCCGAAGATCGTCGACCGAAACGCTCACACCCGCAGCCGGAACCACATACGCCACCAACCGCTGATCACCCGGAGAATCCTCACGAACAACCACCGCCGTCTGCGCCACCGACACATCCGCCAACACCGCAGACTCGATCTCACCGATCTCGATCCGGAACCCACGGATCTTCACCTGATCATCCGCGCGACCCAGATACTCCAGATCACCAGCGCTGTTCCACGACGCCACGTCACCCGTGCGGTACAACACCTCACCAGCAGCAAAAGGACTCGCCACAAACCGCGTCGACGTCAACCCCGCCTGACCCAGATAACCCCGAGCCAACTGCACACCCGAGACATACATCTCACCCGCGACACCAACAGGCACCGGAGCCAAACGCGTATCGAGCACAAACACCTGCAGACCCGAAATAGCCTGACCCACAACACTCGCCGACGCATCCGCCGCCAACGCAGCATCCAACACACGATGGCTGACATGCACCGTCGTCTCCGTGATGCCGTACATGTTCACCAACGTCGGCGCAGAGTCACCGCGGCGGCCGTACCAGTCCGACAAGCGTCGAAGCTCGAGCGCCTCCCCACCGAAAACAACCCACCGCAACAACAACTCGGCAGCCAGACCGGATTCCGACGCCAACCGATCAGCCTCGGCCAACTGATAGAACGCCGACGGCGTCTGATTGAGCACCGTCACCCGCTCAGCAGCAAGCAACTCCAAGAACTGCTCCGGCGACCGCGACGTCACATAGTCCACGACCACCAACGTGCCGCCGTACAACAGCGGACCCCACAACTCCCACACCGAGAAGTCGAACGCATAACTGTGGAACATCGTCCACACATCCGACTCGTCGAACCCGTACACACTCTCGGTATTCGCAAACAACTTCGCCACCGTGATGTGCGGAACCTGCACACCCTTCGGGCGACCCGTCGAACCCGACGTGTAAATCACATACGCAACATTCGACGACCGCAACGGCGCAACACGATCCGCATCCGTCACCACCGAACCCTCGAACTCGGTCAGATCCACCGCGTCGATATCAACCACCGGCAAACCAGCGGGCAACACCAACTCACGCTCGGACCACGAAATCGCAGCCACCGGAGCAGCATCGGCCAGCATGAACTCGACACGATCAGCCGGATACGACGGATCCACCGGCAGATACCCGGCACCGGACTTCACCACCGCCAACAACGCCACCACAAGATCAGCCGACCGCGGCAACGCCACCGCCACCAACGACTCCGGACCACAACCCTGAGCAATCAACCTGCGCGCCAACCGATTCGACCGAACCGACAACTCCGCATACGACAACGACTCGCCACCGAACCGCACCGCAACCCGATCACCGAACTCCGCAGCGGCACGATCGAACCACGCCGGCAACGTCGACTCCACACCGCTGTCGATACCCGTGTCACTCCACGCCAGAACACGATCCAACTCACCTGAAGTCAGAACATCCACGTCGCCCACGGCGGCAGTCGGGTCCGCGACAACGCCACGGAGGACGGACACGAATCGATCAGCGAACTCGGCCGCTGTCGACGCGTCGAACAGGTCCGTCGCGTAAGTCAGGGTGCCGGACATACCGGCGTCAGCAGCGTCTTCAAGAGTGAACTGCAGATCGAACTTGGCCAGTGCTGCGTCGAATTCCACCGCAGCGGCGGTGAGTCCGGGCAGTTCCAGAGCGCTCTGACCAAGGTTCTGGAACGTCAGAGCTACCTGGAACAACGGGTGATGAGCCTGTGATCGCACCGGATCGAGTGCTTCGACGATCCGCTCGAACGGAACATCGGCATGCGCAAACGCCTGCAGATCAACCTCACGCGCAGAAGCCAACAGATCCGCGAACGACATCGACGGATCAACCTCGGTGCGCAGCACCAAAGTGTTGACGAACATGCCGATCAGATCGTCGAGCTGCGCGTCACCGCGACCGGCGACAGGAGCGCCGATTGCGATGTCGGTTGTCGCGGACAAGCGTGCCAACAGCACGGCAAGCGCAGAGTGGACGACCATGAACGGGGTTGCGCCCGCCGTCTGACCTGTTGCTTCCACATCGGCCCACAACTGCGGGTCGATCACAAAGGTGTGGTTCGCTCCTTGTCCCGTTGCGATCTCGGGGCGGGTGCGATCACTCGGCAGGTCCAATTGCTCGGGCAGATCAGCCAGGGCGTCGGACCAATAGTTGATCTGCTGCGCGATGACGGACGTCGGCTCGCCTTCGGAGCCGAGGACCTCGCGCTGCCACAACGCGTAGTCGGCGTACTGCACCGGCAGCGGAGCCCACGTCGGGGTCTGCCCCTGTGAGCGCGCGTAGTACGCGGTCATCACATCGCGAGTCAACGGGCCCATCGAGAAACCGTCGGTGGAGATGTGATGCACCACGAAGGACAACACGAATTCGTTGTCGGCGAGCTGGAAGAGCCTGGCGCGCAACGGAACCTCGACGGTGACATCGAAGCCCTGGGCGAAGAACGAATACAGCTCCGCCTGGATTCGGTCGTCGGTGACGCGTTCTGCACCGAGATCGATCGAGACATCTCCAGCCGAGAGGATCTTCTGGTAGCCGATTCCGTCGACCTCGGGGTAGACCGTGCGCAGAACCTCGTGGCGACCGATAACATCGTGAACTGCCGAATTCAGGGCGGCCAGATCGAGCGCACCCGTGAGCCGAACGGCAACAGGGACATTGTTGACAGCCGATGCCGTGTCGAATCGATTGAGGAACCACATGCGCTGCTGCGCCAACGACAACGGAACCTGCGCCGGACGCACCTGCGCAGTCAACGCCGCACGCGAACCACCACCAACATGAGAACCGAGTCGGGCAGCAAGCCCTTCAACGGTCGACGCCTCGAACAACTCCCGCACCGACACCGAAGCATCCAACGCCTGACCCAACCGAGACGTCACCTGCGTCGCAATCAGCGAATTACCACCGAGCGCGAAGAAATCATCATCCAAACCAACACGCTCAACGCCCAGAACATCCGCAAACGTCTGCGCCACAACCTCTTCCACCACCGACGTCGGAGCCCGGAACACCGCAACCTGCAACGACGGAACCGGCAACGCCCGACGATCCAACTTCCCGTTCACCGTCAACGGAATCGAATCCAACACCACAAACGCCGACGGCACCATGTACTCCGGCAACAACGAACCCACCGACACCCGAAGATCGTCGACCGAAACGCTCACACCCGCAGCCGGAACCACATACGCCACCAACCGCTGATCACCCGGAGAATCCTCACGAACAACCACCGCCGTCTGCGCCACCGACACATCCGCCAACACCGCAGACTCGATCTCACCGATCTCGATCCGGAACCCACGGATCTTCACCTGATCATCCGCGCGACCCAGATACTCCAGATCACCAGCACTGTTCCACGACGCCACGTCACCCGTGCGGTACAACACCTCACCAGCAGCAAAAGGACTCGCCACAAACCGCGTCGACGTCAACCCCGCCTGACCCAGATAACCGCGAGCCAACTGCACACCCGAGACATACATCTCACCCGCGACACCAACAGGCACCGGAGCCAAACGCGTATCGAGCACAAACACCTGCAGACCCGAAATAGCCTGACCCACAACACTCGCCGACGCATCCGCCGCCAACGCAGCATCCAACACACGATGGCTGACATGCACCGTCGTCTCCGTGATGCCGTACATGTTCACCAACGTCGGCGCAGAGTCACCGCGGCGGCCGTACCAGTCCGACAAGCGTCGAAGCTCGAGCGCCTCGCCACCGAAAACAACCCACCGCAACAACAACTCGGCAGCCTGACCGGATTCCGACGCCAACCGATCAGCCTCGGCCAACTGATAGAACGCCGACGGCGTCTGATTGAGCACCGTCACCCGCTCAGCAGCAAGCAACTCCAAGAACTGCTCCGGCGACCGCGACGTCACATAGTCCACGACGACCAACGTGCCGCCGTACAACAGCGGACCCCACAACTCCCACACCGAGAAGTCGAACGCATAACTGTGGAACATCGTCCACACATCCGACTCGTCGAACCCGTACACACTCTCGGTATTCGCAAACAACTTCGCCACCGTGATGTGCGGAACCTGCACACCCTTCGGGCGACCCGTCGAACCCGACGTGTAAATCACATACGCAACATTCGACGACCGCAACGGCGCAACACGATCCGCATCCGTCACCACCGAACCCTCGAACTCCGACACATCCACCGCGTCGATATCAACCACCGGCAAACCAGCGGGCAACACCAACTCACGCTCGGACCACGAAATCGCAGCCACCGGAGCAGCATCGGCCAGCATGAACTCGACACGATCAGCCGGATACGACGGATCCACCGGCAGATACCCGGCACCGGACTTCACCACCGCCAACAACGCCACCACAAGATCAGCCGACCGCGGCAACGCCACCGCCACCAACGACTCCGGACCACAACCCTGAGCAATCAACCTGCGCGCCAACCGATTCGACCGAACCGACAACTCCGCATACGACAACGACTCGCCACCGAACCGCACCGCGGTCCGATCACCAAACCGCGCAGCAGCATCATCGAACCACGCCGACAACGTCGACTCCACACCACGATCGATCTGGCCAGCACTGAAGCGGGAGAGCAGGTTTCGTTCACCATCGACCAAGATGTCAACGTCACCCACCGCTACGGTGGGATCAGCAGTCACCGCACGGAAGGTCCGTACCAGCCGATCACCAAATTCCACAACGGTCGACTCGTCGAACAGATCCGTCGCATACGTCAAGGAGGCGGACATTCCGGCGGGTGCGCCGGCCTCGTCGGTCCGTTCGGTCAGGGTCAACTGGAGGTCGAATTTCGCCAGTGCAAGATCAGCACTTTCGATCGACACTTCGAGGTCGCCCAGTTCGAGCGTTGTCTGTTCGTGGTTCTGGAACGTCAATGCCACCTGGAACAGCGGATGACGAGCCTGCGAACGAACCGGATCGAGAACCTCCACCACACGCTCGAACGGAACATCCGCATGCGCGAACGCCTGTAGATCCACTTCACGCGCCGAAGCCAACAGATCCGTGAACGACATCGACGGATCAACCTCGGTACGCAACACCAAAGTGTTGACGAACATACCGATCAGATCGTCGAGCTGCGCCTCACCGCGACCCGCGATCGGTGTACCGATCGCGATGTCGGTCGTTGCGGACAAACGAGAAAGTACGACGGCGAGCGCTGCGTGAACAACCATGAACGGTGTCGAGTTACTGCTGTGCGCAATCGAATTGACAGCTTCGTGCAGGGTGGCGTCGATATCGAACTCGACCTCGGCTCCGCGCCCTGAAGCGACCTCGGGACGCGGACGATCGGCAGGCAGATCCAACTGCTCCGGAAGATCAGCCAACGCATCCGACCAGAACGCAATCTGCTTCGCGATCACGGACTGCGGATCGTCCTCGGACCCGAGAACCTCACGCTGCCACAACGAGTAATCGGCGTACTGCACCGGCAACGGCGTCCAAGCCGGCACCGACGCTCGTGTACGTGCTTCGTAGGCAACCATCACGTCACGGGTCAACGGACCCATCGAGAAACCGTCGGTCGAGATGTGATGCACGACGAACACCAGAACGTATTCGCTGTCGCCGACTTTGAAGAGCTTGGCGCGCAACGGGACTTCGGACGTCACGTCGAAGCCGACTGTCGCCAGCTCGGCGACGCCCGCAGCCAGGCGATCTTCCGTGATCGACACGGGGCTGAGATCGACGACAACGTCTTGGACGTCGAGGACGTCCTGATAGCCGACGCCGTCGACGTCTGGATACACAGTTCGCAGTGATTCGTGTCGGCCCACGACATCGATCACGGCGGCGTCAAGAGCTGCCACATCGAGGGCGCCCGAAATCCTGATCGCCGCCGGAACGTTGTTCACTGCCGACGCGGGTTCGAACCTGTTCAGGAACCACATGCGCTGCTGCGCCAACGAAAGTGGGATCCGAGCGGGCCGGGACTGCGGGACCAGTGGGGCCGTGGCACCCGAACCGGCGTGCAGCTCGAGCCGGAGGGCGAGTGACTGCACGGTCGACGCTTCGAAGAGCGCACGAACCGGAACGCTTGTGTCAAGCGCCTCCCCCAGTCGTGCGGCGACACGGGTCGCGATCAGCGAGTTGCCTCCGAGCTCGAAGAAGTCGTCGTCGCGGCCAACCTGTGCGACTCCGAGAACTTCGGAGAACACCTGCGCGACAGTCTCTTCGACGGTCGTGATCGGCGCCTGATACACCTTCGACTCGAACACGGGCGAGGGCAGAGCTTTGATGTCCGTCTTGCCCGCGGTGGTCAACGGAATCGAATCGAGTACCAGTACCGAGTCGGGGACCATGTAGCCGGTCAGGAACGTCGACACCGACTCGATGACCTGTGCGGGATCCACCTCGGCGCCGGCCTGCGGCACGACGTATGCAACGAGACGATCTCCGAAGTGATCGTCGGAACGAACGAGAGCAACAGCTTGCGCAACGCCCGCGCAACGGGTCAGCGCGGCCTCGATCTCGCCGAGTTCGATACGGAACCCACGGATCTTGACCTGGAAGTCACTGCGGCCCACGTACTCCACCGCGCCACCGTCGATCCACCGGACCACGTCACCCGTGCGGTACAACCGCTCTCCCGGCGCCCCGAACGGGTCTGCGACAAAACGACCCGCCGTCAATGCCGGCTGTCCCAGGTATCCACGAGCGACCTGAACACCCGACACGTACAACTCACCTGCGACACCAACCGGAACGGGCTGCAAGCGGCCGTCCAAGATCCGCGCGGCCATACCTCGAATCGGGCCGCCGATGTTCATACGATCAAACGCGGTCAGCGTATCGCTGATGTTCGAGGCGACTGTCGACTCCGTCGGACCGTACGCATTGAAGAATCCACGCACACCGCCATCCGGAAGCGGCACCGCCCACTTGGCAACGAGAGACCGCGAACTGGCTTCGCCACCGACGACAACCACCCGCAACGCGTCAAGCCCGCTCGGATCCACTGATGCCAGCGCAGCGGGCGTCACGAACGCATGCGTCACGCCCTCCGAGCACAAGATCTCGGCCAGTTCCGCGCCGCCGTACACCGTCGTCGGCGCAATCACCATCGTCGACGCGGAGCCGAATGCCATCAGCAACTCGAGGACAGACGCATCGAAACTCGGCGAGGCGAAATGCAGCGTCCGAGCATCCGCGGTCAGCGCATAGCGCTCGACCTGCTCGGCACAGAAATTCGCCACACCGGCGTTGGTGACCACAACGCCCTTGGGCAGACCTGTGGTGCCGGACGTGTAGATGACGTACGCAGGCTGCCGCTCGTCGATCGCACTACGTCGATCCGAATCACTCACCGGCGCGCAGGATTCTGACGCGCACGCCGCCACTGTCTTCTCGTCGTCGAGAACAACCCACGTCAACGCCGACGGCAATCCTGCCTCGACGTCACTGAGCGCAAGACCCAGCACCGCACCGGAATCGGAGATCATGTGGGCGATACGGTCAACCGGATACGTCGGGTCGACGGGCACGAACGCAGCACCCGTTTTCGCCACTGCCCACAGAGCGAGAACCGAATCGGCCGAACGCGGAATCGCGATCGCGACCCGATCCTCCGGCCCGACGCCCTTCGCAATCAGAACACGAGCGAGTCGCGACGACCGCTCGTCGAGTTCGCGGTAGCTGATCGACTCACCGTCGAAGCGAATCGCATCCGCCGACGGATCTACAGCGGCCGCCGCTGTGAGAATCTCGACCAGGGTTCCCGAGACCGACTGACCTCCATGAACATCGGCCAGCACACCCCGCTCGGTCGCACCGAGAATATCGATGTCACCGACGACAATCGAAGGAACCGACACGACAGTCTCGAGGATACGAACCAGACGCCGAGCAAACCCCTCGACCGTCGAAACGTCGAACAGATCTGCAGCAAACGTGAATTCGGCCGAGAGCCCTTGCTGGATCCCGTCTTCGCCGATCGACTCGGTTACTGCGAGTTCGAGGTCGAACTTGGCAGTGGTCGTGTCGATTTCGGCGGCCTTGATCGCCAGTCCCGGCAGTTCCAATGCCGTTTGCGCGAGATTCTGCAAGGACAAGACGACCTGGAACAGCGGATGTCTGGCCTGCGACCGGGCGGGAGCCAAGACGTCCACCAACCGCTCGAAGGGCACGTCCGAGTGAGCGAACGCTCCGAGCGCAGAATCACTCGCCGCAGCGAGCAGATCCGTGAATGCCTGGGCCTGGTCGACCTCGGTGCGCAGAACAAGCGTGTTGACGAACATACCGACGAGATCGTCGAGCGCCTCGTCGCCACGACCGGCAACGGGAGTGCCCACGGCGATGTCCGAGGTCCCGCTCAGTCGGGCCATCAGAACGGCAAGCGCCGAGTGCAACGCCATGAAGAGCGTCGCGTTGTTCTCCCGTGCCAGCGCGTCCAATCGACGGTGCACATCCCCGGAGATCTCGAACGCGAATCGCTCGCCGCGCATCGAGGCCACATCAGGCCGAGACCGGTCCGACGGAAGCTCGATCACATCCGGTAGGTCTGCCAGAGTCTCGGTCCAGTACGAGATCTGCTGCGAGATCAGTGATTCCGAGTCGTCTTCCGACCCCAGAACCTCACGCTGCCACAACGAATAGTCGGCGTACTGCACAGTCAACGGCTGCCACGCCGGCGCGATCCCGTCCTTGCGTGCCGAGTAGGCAATCATGACATCGCGAGCCAGGGGCGCCATCGACCAACCGTCAGCGGCGATGTGATGAACCACGATCGCAAGGGTGTGCTCGGTGTCGCTGACCGTCAACAGGCGGACACGGATCGGCACGTCGACGGTGACGTCGATCGCTGAGGATCCGATTGCAGCGACTCGACTTTCGAGCTCGTCCTGATCCGAAACCGACTCCACGGTCAGCCCGCCGAACGCCTCCGAGAGCGACAGAATCGACTGCTTCGGTCCGGAAGCCCCGTCCGGATATACCGTTCGGAGCACCTCATGCCGGGCCAGTACGTCCTCCAGCGCCATTTCCATCGCGGCAGTATCGAGATGACCAGTCAGGTGCAGAGCAAAAGTGATGTTGTAAGCAGCCGAGTCGGTGTCGAAGCGGTTCAGGAACCACATGCGCTGCTGCGCCAGCGACAACGGAATTTCCGCGGGACGCACCTGTGCGACGAGCGCCTTCTGCCCGCCGCTACCTACGTGCGACTCGATGTGTGCGGCGAGCGCCTCGACGGTGGAAACGTCGAATAGCGTTCGCACCGGCACCGTCGTGTCGAGCGCCCGCCCCAATCGGGAGGTGACCTGAGTAGCCACCAGGGAGTTGCCACCGAGTTCAAAGAAGTCGTCGTCGAGGCCGACTCGTTCCACTCCGAGAACATCCGCAATCACCTGCGCGACAATCTCTTCCACCGGCGTAGTGGGTGCACGAAACTCGCGGACCTCGAAAACAGGCTCCGGCAAAGCCCGGCGATCCAATTTGCCCACCGGGGTCAACGGAACCTCAGCGAGTTCCATGATGACGGACGGAACCATGTAGCTCGGCAGAGCCTCCGCCACGAACGAGGCGAGCACGTCCCGATCGAAACTCGACCCGTCAGCCAGTTCGACGTAGGAAACGAGGGTTGTGACACCCGCCGCGCCTTCGCTTCCGACCGTCACCGCGAAGCGCACAGACTCGTGCGAGGACAGAACTGCGTCGATCTCACCGAGTTCGATACGGAATCCGCGAACCTTGACCTGGAAGTCACTGCGGCCGACGTATTCGAGAACCCCCGCGTCACCGCGCGCGTCTCCGCCGGTCCAGCGCACGACATCGCCGGTCCGGTACATTCGCTCGCCATCCGGCGAATACGGGTTGGCAACAAACCGTTCCGCAGAAAGACCTCGCCGCTCGTGGTAGCCGCGAGCCAATGCAGCGCCCGCAAAGTAGAGCTCTCCCCTGGTACCGACTGGAACAGGATGCAGACGCTCGTCGAGTACCAGTGCCGACATGCCCTCGACGGGACGCCCGATGTCGATCGATCGGCCGATCGCGAGATCGCCGAACGACGAGATGATCGTGGTCTCGGTCGGACCGTACCCATTGAAGTAGGCGCGCCCTGGGGCCCATTTCGCCAACAACTCGGGAGTGGTCACGTCACCGCCGACGGAGACGACTCGCAATTCAGGCAGCTCTGCCGGCTCCATGGTCCCGAGTACTGCGGGAGTGATGATCGCGTGTGTGACCTTCTCGGAATGAAGAAGATCCGACAACTCGTGTCCACCGATAATTGTCGACGGAACGATCACCAAAGTTGCACCCGCAGAGAAGGCGACCATCCATTCGAGTACCGACGGGTCGAAGCTCGGCGAACAGATATGGAGGAAGCGTGAGGACTGTTCTACCTCGTAGCGACGCTGTGCTGCGTCTCTGACCCCACGGAGACCACCGTGAGTGACGCTGACACCCTTCGGTTTTCCCGTGGAACCGGATGTGTAAATGACATATGCAACGTGAGAACTGTGAATCGGAGCGATTCGGTCCTCGTCCGTGACCGGCGCTGAAGATTGCGTCGACAGTTCTCCGTTCAGCGCCTGGCCGTCAAGGACCAACCATTCTGTGACCGCAGGAAGCTTATCTACGAACTGTCCCGACGTGAGTCCGATCGCGGCCGAAGAATCGGCCAGCATGTGCCGGACACGATCTTCCGGATAGCTCGGGTCGACTGGGACGTATGCCGCCCCTGACTTCGCCACCGCCCATACTGCACAGACCATCTCGTACGAGCGAGGAAAGGCGAGAGCAACAATGGTCTCGGGGCCGGCGCCACGTCCGATCAGAACCCGTGCGAGCTTCGACGACTGCTCATCGAGCTCGCGGTAGGTGATCGATCGACCCTCGAAGCGCACAGCAACCGAATCCGCCTCAGCCGTGCCGGACAGGAAGATGTCGACGAGACTCTGCCGGGGCATCGTGTAATCCGCGGCTACGACCGTCAGATCGGTGCGCTCGGAGCGTGAGAGCAGGTCGATATCGCCGACGATCGTTTCAGGTCGGGTAGCCACGGCATCGAGAATGCGCACGAACCGAGTAGCGAAAGTGTTCACCGTGGCCGGATCGAACAAGTCCGTGGCGTAGGTGAAGGTGGCACTCAAGACATCCGCGTCTTCGGTCCCTTCGGGATTCTCGGACACCATGAGTTCGAGATCGAATTTGGCGACCGGTACTTCCAATTCAGCTGCAACTGCTTTGACACCTGAGAATTCCAGTTCGCGTCGTCCACTGATCTCCGCAGTGAGCGCAACCTGGAACAGCGGGTGACGAGCCTGCGAACGCGCCGGGCTCAGAACTTCGACCAACCGCTCGAACGGCACATCGGCATGCCCGTAGGCAGACAAGCCCGATTCCCTTACCCGAGCGAGCAACTCTTCGAATCGTTCGTTCGGGTCGACCTCGGTGCGAAGCACCAGGGTGTTCACGAACATGCCGATCACGTCGTTGAGCGCTTGATCGCCTCGCCCGCCGATCGGGGCACCGATCGCGATGTCGGAGGTACCACTGAGCCGGCTCAACAGCGTTGCATATGCCGCCTGCAACACCATGAACAGCGAGACGCTCCTCGAGCGCGCCAACTCGTTCAACTTGCGCGTCGTGCGTTCGCTGATCTGAAAATGGTGCTTGGCACCGTGATTGGACGCGATGGCAGGACGAGGTCGGTCGGTCGGCAGATCCAACTGATCCGGCAAATCGGCAAGTGCCCGGCGTCAGAAGTTGATCTGGCGAGACGACTCCGAGCGCGGGTCTTCGTCGGATCCCAGTGCTTCGCGCTGCCACAGGGCGTAGTCGGCGTACTGAATCGGCAGCGGCGTCCACGCCGGCGCAGACTTCTCACTTCGCGCCGAGTATGCGACGAGAAGGTCACGTGCGAGCGGACGGAACGACAGTCCGTCTGCAGCGATGTGATGGAGAACCATCACCAGGACGTAGTCCGTCGGAGACACCTCGAAGAGGGCAACCCGTACCGGGATTTCGAGCGTCACGTCGAAGCCGCGAGACGCCACGTCGAACAGCGCCGCGTCGAGATGCGAATTCCGAATCTTGACCGGATTCAACTCCACCGCAGCCCGATCGACCGGCAGAACCAGCTGTTGCGCGGTTCCGTCGACATCAGGGTAGATCGTCCGCAAGGACTCGTGTCGCTCGAGAAGATCCATCACCGCGGCATGCAGGGCGGACGGGTCCACCGAACCGGTGAGCCGGACCGTGAACGGAAGGTTGTACGCGGGCGTCGACGGATCGAGACGGTTGATGAACCACATGCGCTGCTGCGCGAGCGAGAGCGGAACAACCTGGGGACGAGGCTTGGCGATCAGCGGGGTGAGCTGCCGCGCGTTACCCGCCACAGACTCGGCACGGGCCGCCAAGGTAGCGACCGTGGTGGACTCGAAAAGCTCTCGAACGCCGAGTTGCACTCCCAGGGCGGAACCCACGCGGGTCACCAATTGTGTTGCAACCAGCGAGTTTCCACCGAGCTCGAAGAAGTCGTCGTCGATACCGACGCGCTCGACACCGAGAACGTCGGCAAAGACGTCAGCGACAACCCGCTCGATTTCGGTGCGGGGCTCGCGGTACTGCTTCGCACTCGCGAACACCGGCTCGGGCAACCCGGCACGATCCAATTTGCCACTCGTGTTGAGCGGCAACGCATCGAGCACCATCAACGCGGCCGGAACCATGTACGAAGGGAGGCTTCGACCGGCGAACTCACTGAGCACCGCAGCATCGATGTTTCGGCCCGGGCCCGGCACGACGTAGCCGACCAATTGATCACCGGTCGGGGTGACGGTCACCAAGACAACAGCCTGGGAAACGTCGGGGTGTGCCAGAAGGACGGTCTCGATTTCGCCGAGCTCGATGCGCTGCCCACGGAACTTCACCTGGAAGTCGGTACGCCCGATGTAGTCGAGGTTTCCGTCCTCACGGCGGCGGACGAGGTCGCCGGTCCGGTACATACGCTCACCGGCCGTGCCGTACGGATTGGCTACGAACCGATCCGAGCTCAGGTCCGGTCGACCAACGTATCCGCGCGCGAGTTGAACGCCGGCGAGATAGAGCTCACCCGGCTGCCCGATGGGGGTCGGGCGAAGTTGTCCGTCCAGTACGTGCGCCTGAGTGTTCCACTGCGGCATACCGATCGGCACGGAAGTAGTATCCGTGGCCACGGCCTCGTAGTACGTGACCGATACCGCGGCTTCGGTCGGACCGTACAGGTTGTGCAGTCCGGCTCCACAGAGTTCGCGGAAGGCGGAAGACGTCTCGGGCGGGAGCGCCTCGCCGATGACGAACACGTGGCGCAACGAATCACAAGATCCGGCAGGTGCATTCGCAGTGAACAGCGTGAGCATGGATGGCACGAAGTCGGTGATCGTGACGCCGAGCTCCGCGATCTTGTTCGCCACGTAGATCGGGTCTCGATGACCGTCCGGAGTCGCGACGACGAGCGTGGCGCCGACCTGCAACGGCATGAAGAATCCCCACAGGGACACGTCGAATGTCGTAGCGGTCTTCTGCAGGTAGATGTCCGACGCCGAAAGCCCGTACTCGGCGTTCATCCACTGAAGCTGATTGTTGATCGCCGCGTGAGTGACCGCGACACCCTTGGGTCGACCGGTCGAACCCGAGGTGTAGATCACGTACGCAGTGTTCGAGAAATGCAAGGGAGACAGGCGATCTGCGTTGACGATCGGCCTGCTGTCGAGCTGCCCGTAGTCCAGTGTGTCGATCTCGATGACCCGTGTGCCCGAGGGCAGATCCACGTCGTCCCGCGCAGTGGTCAGAACACACGTGGGCTGCGCCGACTCGAGAATGTAGGCGGTGCGTTCCGCTGGGTGGTCGGGATCCACCGGCACCCAGGCTCCGCCGGCCTTGGCAATCGCGTACAGACCGACCATCAAGTCCAAAGACCTGCGGATAGACAGTCCTACAAGCGATTCGGGCCCAACACCCATGGCGATGAGTTGACGAGCCAAACCATTTGCGCGAGAGTCAAATTCGGCGTATGTGAGGCTGGCGCCTTCGAAAACGACAGCGGTGGCATCGGGAGTTCTCTCGACCTGACGCTCGAATGCTTCGGTGATGGTCTGCGAGGCAACGTGGAAGCCGGTGCGGTTCCACAAGGCAACCTTGTTTCGCTCCTCGTCGGTTGCGACAGGAAGATCCCAGACCTTGCGGCTCGTTTCGGCCGAGACGAACTTCTCGAGAAACTCTACGAACCGCGAGTGATTTCGCTGGGCGTCCGCGGGCGCGTACAGATTGGGATTCGACTCGAAGTCGATGTGTGTGCGGGTATCGCCGACGCTCTGGTACAGGTTGACACCGAGGTCTTCGATCAAACCCGTGGACAGGATGTGAAGCTCGCCGACGAGGGGCCCGAACGCCAACTCGGTGGAAAACATCATGATGTTGATCCACGGGCCGAAGAATCCGCCCCGGCCCGGCCCGTCACCGCCGCGAACCATGTCCTCGTGTCGGTATCGCTGGTGGCGCAGTGCGCCGGACATTTCGTTCCTGACGTCGTCCAGAAGCTCCTGGACGGTGGTGTCCGCAGTGACGGTCAGTCGCAGCGGCACGACGTTGGAGACCATGCCTCCGGATCGACGCAGCACGGCTGTCGTTCGACCGGAAACGGGCAGACTCAGCGACACGTCCTCTCGCCCGGTCATCTGAGCGAGGTACGCCGCAAACGCCGCGACGACAGTGCCGGCAACAGTCGTCTTCTCTACGCGCTCGAGGAACCGCCCGAGCAGAGCCTCGACGTGGTTGGACAGCGCTGCACTGTCGATCCGACTGACTGGAGCAGGCGCGGCACTTCGACCCGCGAGGCTCGAGATCTCGTCGAGATTCTCGATCTTGTCTGCCCAGTACTTGCGATCGGTTTCGAAACGACTCGACTGGCGGTACTTGTTGTCCACCTCGTAGACGTTCCGGAGATCGGAGGCCTCACTCGGCTCCGGATCCCGGCCCTCCACGCGCGCCGAGTACAGCTCCGCCACGCGAGTGACGAACGTCGACGCACCGAAACCGTCGAGAATTGTGTGGTGGACCCGCGTGTACCAGTAGTAGCGGTTCTCGCCGAGGCGCAGGATCGTGGCAGAGATCAGTCGGTCCGTAAGCATGTCGATCGGCCGGCTGCGATCTGCTCGCATCCACCGCATGGCGGCGTCGTGCGAGTCGTCTTCACTACGAAGGTCTACGTAGCCGACTGAATCATCGAGTGTGGGGTCGATGATCTGGTACGGCTGGGCATCGATCTCGAAGATCCGGACGAAGGCCGACCCGATTTCGCGACCGGCGTCTGCACAGGCCTGGCGAAGGGCGTCAAGCTCCAGAGCACCACGGAGTTCGACGTACTGGGCGATGTTGACCGGTACTGCGGGATCAAGGTGCTGCGCGAACCACATACCGAGCTGGGCCGCCGAAAGTGGGAATGCGTCTGATCGCTGAACGTCTTCCGGCGAGCTGCCGACCTCCGGCTTGCCGCTCCCCAGTTCTCCGTTACCCAGCGAATTCACGCCCACAGCCTCTCTTCCACACCATTGCGCACCCGTGCGAGCCGAACGTCCGATTCGCAGCAGCTACCGACCTCATCCAACCTCGACGAGCCAGAACCACCCATTGTCTCCGATACATAGGTGACAAGAGAAATCCATACCCCGGTGTATCGACGGTTTTGCTGCAATTCGTTACAAATCGCCCAGCTCATCTACCCCCCGATCGCATTGCCGAAACGCACGGTTCAGACGCTGTGCGCGACATCTCCACCCCTGGAACAATCAATTTGCAGCCGACGATCTGCACCCCCATCCACTTCAGTCACCTCGGACAATTTACAGGCCCGTCAGCTACTTGGTGCCCGAGCTCGAACGAGATTCGACAGTCGCTGATCGAGACTATCGGTACACGCCGACAGACCGACGAAAGAACGCGCCGACCAGCGGTCGGCGCGTTCTTTCGATTGAAGGTACGAAGCTTCAGGAAAAACCCACACCAGTCACACTCTTCAGGTGTTCACTGGTGACACCTGGAGCCAGCTCCACAAGCTCCAGCCCGTCCGCGGTGACGTCCAGCACCGCGAGGTCGGTGATGATCCGGTGGACGACGCCCTGCCCGGTAAGCGGCAGGGTGCACGCCTCGACGATCTTGGGGTTTCCGTCGCGATCGGTGTGCTCCATCACGACGATGACGCGGCGGGCACCGTGGACCAGGTCCATCGCCCCGCCCATACCCTTCACCATCTTGCCCGGCACCATCCAGTTGGCGAGGTCACCCGTCTTCGACACCTGCATCCCGCCGAGCACCGCGGTGTCGATGTGGCCGCCGCGGATCATCCCGAACGAGAGGGCCGAGTCGAAGAACGCGGCACCAGGATTGACAGTGACGGTCTCTTTACCTGCATTGATGAGGTCGGCATCGACCTGATCATCGGTCGGATACGGTCCGGTACCGAGGATGCCGTTCTCGCTGTGCAGGACCACCTTGACACCCTCGGGCAAGTAACTGGGGATCAGCGTCGGCAGGCCGATACCGAGGTTGACGTACTCACCCGGCCGCATCTCGGCAGCAGCGCGAGCGGCCATCTCGTGGCGGGTCCAACCGATACGAGTTTCCTCTGCGCTACTCACTTGGTACCTCCTGAGACGGTCCGCTTCTCGATCCGCTTCTCCTGTGGGCCTGTGTGCACGACCCGCGCGACGAACACACCAGGTAGGTGCACGTGTGCGGGGTCGATGTCGCCCGGCTCGACGAGGTTCTCCACCTGCGCGATGGTGATCCGGCCGGCCATGGCAGCAAGCGGGTTGAAGTTCATCGCCGTCTTGTTGAAGACGAGATTTCCTTCGGTGTCGCCGTAGTCCGCGTGCACGAGCGCGAAGTCAGCGGTGATCGCCTCTTCCAATACATACGTGCGGCCACCGAACACTGCCGTCGCCTTCGGTGGCGACGCCACGGCGATCGAACCGTCCGGGTTGTATCGCCACGGCAAGCCGCCCTCGGCGATCGGTGTGCCGACGCCGGCCGGAGTGTAGAACGCCGGGATGCCGGTACCGCCTGCTCGCAGCCGCTCGGCCAGCGTCCCCTGCGGCGTCAACTCCACTTCGAGCTCACCGGCGAGATACTGGCGGGCGAACTCCTTGTTCTCCCCCACGTACGACGCCGTCACCCTGGCGATCCGGTGCGCGCCGAGCAGAATGCCGAGACCGTAGTCGTCGACACCGCAGTTGTTGGAGAACACCTCGAGATCGGTGGCGTCGCCGTCGGCGATCGCCGCGATCAGTGCGTCGGGAATACCGCACAGCCCGAAGCCGCCCACTGCGAGCCTGGATCCGCTCGCGATGTCGGCAACTGCCTCAGCTGCCGTATTCACGACTTTGCTCATCCGTTAGTTCTCCTTCTGCTGAAAGATTCCGGCTCGGTGAAGAAGCTTCTCGGCGTGACGAAGAACGGGAGCGTCGACCATCTTGCCCTCGAACGCGAACACACCACGTTCAGTAGACACCGCGGCAAGCACTCGTGTGGCCCAGTCGATCTCTTTTTCCGAAGGTGCGAAGGCACCACGGATGACCTCGACCTGACTCGGGTGGATCGCAACCTTCACGTCGAAGCCGACTGCGACAGCATCAGCGGACTCGACGCCCAGGCCGACGAGGTCCTTGATGTCGAGATACACGGAATCGACAGCCAACCGGCCGTAGCTCTTCGCAGCCAGGAGAGACGTCGATCGGACGTGCTTGGCAACGTCGCGGTACGAACCGTTCGGGTGCCTGCTCGAATTACCGCCGAGACCGGCCACAAGATCCTCGGCTCCCCACATGACACCGATGGCGTTCGCAGCAAGCGCGATGTCGGCCACGGCGAGGGCTCCTCGCGGGGACTCGACGAGTGCAACCACATCCGCCGGTGCGAGCGAGAGGACGTCCTCAGCCGATTCGCACTTGGACAGCATGAGACGCGAATAGTGTGTGCCGTCCAGCGCGATCAGATCGAGTTCGTGATCAGGCGTACCGACCGGATTGACGCGCACAATCGTCCGGTCCGGATCGAGAGGAGTGTCGATCAGGGCTGCACGTGCGGCTTCTTTGTCGGCCGGAGCCACCCCGTCTTCGAGATCGAGGATCACGACGTCGGCAACGGCGGCCGCCTTCGCGTAGCGCTCGGGACGATCCGCCGGGCAGAACAACCAGGCCGGCCCCGGTGGCGTCCACGTCATGAGGACACCTCGGCCGGGCGGAGCTGCACCAACGTCTTGCGCGTGGCAAGTGCGACGACATCGCCGTGCTGATTGCGCCCGGTGTGCACGAGCGTCACGATGCCTTCGCCCGGACGGCTCTTCGACTCACGCTTGTCCGCGATGAGCGTCTCGGCGTACAGGGTGTCCCCGTGAAAGAGCGGCTTCGGGAAGCTGATCTCGGAGAAACCGAGGTTCGCGACGATGGTGCCCTGCGTCAACTGCGCGACCGAGAGGCCGACGATGGTCGACAGGGTGAACATCGAATTGACCAGCCGCACACCGAATTGAGTGCCTTCGCTGTACGCAGCATCAAGATGCAGCGCCTGCGTGTTCATCGTCAGAGTCGTGAACAGTAAGTTGTCAGCCTCGGTCACCGTTCGGCCTGGCCGATGCTCGTAGATCGCGCCGACCTCGAACTCCTCGAACCAGAGTCCGCGCTGAGTGATCTTCTTGGGGTTCGTCACAACCCTGCCTCACGGGCGATGAGCATCAACTGCACCTCGGTGGTTCCCTCACCGATTTCGAGGATCTTGCTGTCACGGTAGTGGCGCGCGACGGCGTACTCGTTCATGAAGCCGTATCCGCCGTGGATCTGGGTGGCGTCGCGGGCGTTGTCCATGGCAGCTTCGGAGGAGATGAGCTTGGCGATGGACGCCTGCTTCTTGAACGGCTTGCCCGACAACATGAGTGCGGCCGCGTCGTAGTACGCGGTGCGGGCCACGTGGGCGCGAGCCTCCATGCGCGCGATCTTGAACGCGATCGCCTGGTTGTGTCCGATGGGCCGACCGAACGCCTCGCGCTCCTTCGCGTACTTGATCGACTCGTCGACGCAGCCCTGGGCGGCACCGACGCTCAGCGCCGAAATAGCGATTCGGCCTTCATCGAGGATGCGCAGGAAGTTCGCGTAGCCGCGGCCACGCTCACCGAGCAGATTCTCTTCGGGGACACGAACATCGGCGAACGTGAGGGGATGGGTGTCGGATGCGTTCCAGCCGACCTTGTTGTACGCCGGCTCGGCAGTGAAGCCCGGCGTCGTGGTCGGCACCAGGATCGTCGAGATCTCCTTCTTGCCACCGTCCTTGACACCCGTGACCGCGGTGACCGTCACGAGCTTGGTGATGTCGGTGCCCGAGTTGGTGATGAACTGCTTGTTGCCGTTGATGATCCACTCACCGCTGTCGAACTTCGCGGTGGTCTTGGTGCCGCCGGCGTCGCTACCCGCACCCGGCTCGGTCAGGCCGAAAGCAGCCAACGACTTTCCGCTGGTGAGCTGCGGGAGCCACTCCTGCTTCTGTGCCTCGTTGCCGAAACGGTAGATCGGCATGGCGCCGAGGGACACACCAGCTTCGAGAGTGATCGCGACGCTCTGGTCGACCTTGCCCAGCTCTTCGAGCGCCAGGCAGAGTGCGAAGTAGTCGCCGCCCATTCCGCCGTACTCCTCGGGGAACGGCAGGCCGAACAGTCCCATGTCGGCCATCCCGGCCACTACCTCGTACGGGAAGGTGTGGTTGGCGTCGTGCTCGGCAGCAACCGGTGCCACGACGGTCTTCGCGAAATCCGCAACCGTCTTGGCGAGCTGCTGGTATTCGTCCGGAAGCGATCCGGTGGCAAGGTAATCGGACATCAGGCGTCTTCCTTCTGCGTCGTGTTCTCGGTCTTTTCTTCTGCAGTCTCTTCGTCCGCGACAGGTACCACGCGGGCCAGAACCTGATCCACCATCACCTGATCGCCCTGACGGACAAGCACTTCCACGATCCCGTCGATCGGGGACGTCAAGGAGTGCTCCATCTTCATGGCCTCGACAACGACGAGTGGTTGTCCCGCGCTCACTGCCGCGCCGTTCTCGACGTTGACTGCGATGACGGCACCGGGCATGGGGCTGGCGATTTCGGCGTCACCGGCATGCTTGTCCTCACCGCGAACGCTGACTTCGGCAACCTCGCGCACGTGCCAGGTTCCGCCGCCCGCCAGCCACAGACCACCATCGGTCTCGGCGACGACAAACGTGCGTCGGCGTCCGTCGATGACTACCGCCAGTTCGGATCCCGTCAGGGTCGCGCTGAATGCGCGCGGCTGTGAACCTTCGACCTCGACCTTTGCATCGGCGGGAACGCCGACGATCGCAACGTGCGACGTTCGGGTGCCGGCGGCGAGCCTGATGCTGGTCGGAGCGGGAGTTCCGACGCGCCATCCACTCGGGACGTCCCAGGGATCAACGGATTCCGAAGTTGTCCATCGCGAGAGCCAGCGATACGCCGCGGCAGCAATGAGAACCTCGTCGGAGGCGTCGGCTGCGACAAAGTCTTCGACGCGACGATCGAGCAGACCGGTGTCGAGGTTGCCCGCGATCACATCCGGATCAGCGAGGAGGAATCGTGCGAACTCGATGTTGGTCACGACTCCGAGCACTGCGGTGTCACCGAGTGCGCGATCGAGCTTGCGCAGTGCGCCCGCCCGGTCGGGGGCGTGGGCGATGACCTTGCTGAGCATCGGGTCGTAGTCACTGCCGACGACGGTGCCTGCGAGCAGTCCCGAATCGACGCGCACGCCGGAACCTGACGGCTCGACCAGATCGACGACGCGGCCGCCGGTCGGCAGGAACCCACGGCCCGGATCCTCCGCGTACACACGAGCTTCGATAGCGTGCCCGGTCAGTGTGATGTCGCTCTGGGAGAAGGCCAACTTCTCCCCTGCTGCCACACGAACCTGCCATTCGACCAGATCCAGTCCGGTCACCATTTCGGTGACGGGGTGCTCGACCTGCAGGCGAGTGTTCATCTCCATGAAGAAGAACTCGTCCGGCTTGTCGGCGGAGACGATGAACTCGACAGTGCCGGCGCCGGTGTAATCGACGCTTCGAGCGGTGTTGCAGGCTGCCGCGCCGATCCGGTCACGGGTCACCTGATCGAGCAGCGGCGACGGAGCCTCTTCGATGACCTTCTGGTGACGCCGCTGCAGGCTGCATTCGCGCTCACCGAGGTGAACGACGTTGCCGTGCTGGTCGGCGAGAACCTGGACCTCGATGTGCCGGGGCCGCAGGACGAATCGCTCGAGGAACAGGGTGTCGTCGCCGAACGACGACGCGGCCTCACGGCGGGCACTGCGAAGAGCCTCGGCCAGATTGGCCGGATCCTCGACCAGACGCATTCCCTTGCCACCGCCGCCTGCCGAAGGCTTGACCAACACCGGGTAGCCGATGTCCTCGGCCGCTGCGATCAGTTCTTCGTCGGTCAGATTGGGGCGAGCGATACCCGGGACCACCGGCACGTCGAACGCGGCAACCGCGTTCTTCGCGGTGATCTTGTCACCCATCACCTCGATGGCCCGCTCGGAGGGGCCGAGGAAGGCGATTCCGGCGGCCGCGCAGGCAGCCGAGAACGCCGAGTTCTCCGACAGGAAGCCGTAACCGGGGTGAATGCCCTGAGCACCGGTGGACTTGGCAGCGTCGATGACCTTGTCGATGACGAGGTAGCTTTCACGCGCCGCGGCCGGTCCGATGTTGACGGCAGTGTCGGCCTCGCGGACGTGGCGAGCATTCGCGTCGGCGTCGCTGTAGACGGCGACGCTGCGAATTCCCAACTCACGCAACGTGCGGATCACGCGAACCGCGATCTCACCGCGGTTGGCCACGAGAACAGTATCGATAGTGCGCAACTCAGTCATTTCGCTCACATCCGGAAGACGCCGTAGGAGACCGGCTCGATCGGTGCGTTTGCGCACACCGAAAGGGCCAGGCCGAGAACAGTTCTGGTATCTGCGGGATCGATGACACCGTCATCCCACAGCCGCGCAGTGGAGTAGTACGGATTGCCCTGAGCCTCGTACTGCTCACGGATCGGCGCCTTGAAGGACTCTTCATCCTCGGCCGACCACGGATTGCCCGCGCTGTCGAGCTGCTCGCTACGAACCGTCGAGAGCACCGAAGCTGCCTGCTCGCCGCCCATGACCGAGATGCGCGCGTTCGGCCACATCCACAGGAAGCGAGGCGAATACGCGCGTCCACACATGGAATAGTTGCCGGCGCCGTACGAGCCGCCGATGACAACTGTCAGCTTGGGGACGCGTGCACACGCAACTGCCGTGACCATCTTGGCGCCGTGCTTGGCGATGCCGCCGGCCTCGTAGTCGCGTCCCACCATGAAGCCCGCGATGTTCTGCAGGAACAGCAGCGGCACACTGCGCTTGTCGCACAGTTCGATGAAATGTGCTCCCTTCATGGCGGATTCGCCGAAGAGAACGCCGTTGTTGGCGATGATGCCGACCGGGTGGCCCTCGATGTGGGCGAAACCGGTGACGAGCGTCTTGCCGTATTCAGCCTTGAACTCCTGGAACGCGCCACCGTCGACGAGCTTGGTGATCACCTCGTGCACGTCGTACGGAGTACGGGGATCGGTCGGGACGACGTCGTACAGCTCGCTCTGATCGGCGACGGGCGGAACCGTGGAAATGACGTCCCACGGGCGCTCGGAGCGGGGGCCGAGCGTGGCAATGATGTTGCGCACGATACGAAGTGCGTCGCGGTCATCCTCGGCCAGGTGGTCGGTGACGCCGGAAACCTTGGAGTGCAGGTCGCCGCCGCCGAGCTCTTCTGCCGTCACGATCTCACCGGTGGCTGCCTTCACCAGCGGCGGGCCGCCGAGGAAGATGGTGCCCTGGTTGCGGACGATCACTGCTTCGTCGCTCATCGCGGGCACGTAAGCGCCGCCCGCGGTGCACGAACCGAGAACTGCGGCGATCTGGGGAATCCCCTTGGCGCTCATGGTCGCCTGGTTGTAGAAGATCCGGCCGAAGTGCTCACGGTCCGGGAAGACCTCGTCCTGGCGCGGCAGGAAGGCGCCGCCGGAGTCGACGAGGTAGATGCATGGAAGGTTGTTCTGCAGCGCAACTTCCTGCGCGCGCAGGTGCTTCTTCACCGTCATCGGGTAGTACGTGCCGCCCTTGACCGTCGCGTCGTTGGCAACGATGACGCACTCCCGGCCCGACACACGGCCGATACCGGTGATGACGCCGGCGCCGGGGCACTCGTCGTCGTACAGGCCGTTGGCCGCCAGCGGCGACAACTCGAGGAACGGGCTGCCCTGGTCGAGCAGCGAGTCGACGCGATCTCGCGGCAGCAGTTTCCCTCTGCTCACGTGGCGCTCGCGAGAGCGCTCGTTGCCACCCAGCGCTGCTTGCGCCAGTTTCTTCTTCAGTTCGTCCACCAGAACGGTGTGATCGGACCGGTAGCCCGATCCTTGCGTGATTCCACTGGGAGTCATCCCGCCGCCTTCGCCATGAGTTAATGCTCGATAACTGAAACTAGATTAACTATGATTAACTGAGTTGTCCAGAACACAAGCGAAGAAAGATCGAGAGAATGACCTCTGAGCAGGTAGCAGCTCCGACGCGACGCGATCAGATGAAGGCCGACCGTCGTCGTCAGCTCTTGGATGCCGCCGCACGGTTGATCGCCGAACGCGGATTCGTGAGTGTGCGACTCGAAGACCTCGGCGCGGCCGTCGGTATCAGCGGCCCGGCCGTGTACCGGCATTTCCCCAACAAGGATGCCGTCCTCGTGGAACTTCTCGTCGGCATCAGCACGCGCCTGCACGAAGGCGGTTCTGCGGCAGCGGAGGCAGCGGACTCACCGAGCGCCGCTCTCGACGCACTGGTGGAGTTCCACCTCGACTTCGCGCTCGGCGAGCCGGACCTGATCCGCATCCAGGACCGCGACCTCGAAAGCCTGCCGGCCGACGCGCGTCGACAGGTGCGCCAAACGCAGCGCAAGTACGTCGAGGTGTGGGTCGGAGTCCTCGAGCAACTCGATCCCCAGCTCGACCAGGCGGATGCCCGCATCAAAGCGCATGCCACTTTCGGACTGATCAACTCGACCCCTCACAGCGCCAACCCAGCTTCGCCGGCACGCGCACGTCGCGTCCTGCGGGATATGACGCTCGCCGCACTGCGCACCCACTGAAACCGGACACGGCACAATCGGTGGCAGACTGGTTACACCAGCTAACAGATGAGGGTGCCGAACGTGGAAGACAGCAGTGGGGTCAGCAGAGCCGATTTCGCCGAACTGCGGACCGAGTTCTCCCGCTTCATGATGTTGTACCAATTCGGAATCTCCGAACTGATGACCAAGGTGAACATCCTCAAGGACGAGTTCACTCACATCAATCAGTACAGCCCCATCGAACACGTGACGTCACGGGTCAAGTCGCCGGACAGCATCCTGCGTAAGGCTCAACGACTGAACATCCCGCTCACGATCGACGACATCGCGAAGAACATCTTCGACATCGCCGGCGTGCGCATCACCTGCAGCTTCATTTCCGACACGTACCGGATCGCCGAGATGCTCACCAGTCAGACGGACCTTCGGGTAATCGAGCGAGAGGACTACATCGCCGATCCGAAACCCAACGGCTACAAGAGCTTGCACCTGATCGTCGAGGTCCCGGTTTTCATGAGTGACCGCGTCAGGCACGTACCGATCGAACTTCAGATCCGCACCATCGCGATGGATTTCTGGGCGAGCCTCGAGCACAAGATCTATTACAAGTACAACCGCGAGGTTCCCGTCGAGCTCCTCGACGAACTCACCGAGGCTGCTGCCGCGGCACACCGCCTCGACGTCAAGATGGAACGCCTCAACGACGAGTTCGCGAAAATCAAAGCGCTACCGCATCCCGATGACGAAATCCTCGAGCAGGATCTGCCGGCGCAGTTCCTCGAGGCGCTGCATCTTCAGCGACGAGCGCTCTGAATTTACGGCGACCCTCCCCTGAACGAACGCGCCTTTCGGCGCATCTGAGGCGACGAGAGTGCCGTTCGCTCACAACTGGGGTCGGACAACTAGGGCAAACCAAAAGTGCGCCCTCCCGAACTTCGGGAGGGCGCACTTCGCGAATCGCGTTGGCTTGCTATTTCTTGCCCGTGACGGCGCTGTAGCCGATCGAGAGCACGGCCGCCGCGGCGATACTGATGATCCAGCGGATCCAGTCGATTCCACCCGTGTCGCCCTTGTCCGAGATCGCTCCCCAGACCCAGTACCCGATAAGCGCTCCGGCGACACCGAGGACGACGGTGATGATCATGCCGTACTGCTGCTTACCTGGCAGTACGAGACGAGCCAGGATTCCGATGACTGCGCCGAAAATGATGGTTCCGATAATTTGCCCCATGACAGCCCCTCTCACACGTCGTGCATGCACGCGGACGGAAGATCACCGCTCAGGGAAACAATAACCACAGTCACACACAACTGTCGCTTGTTGACCGAATTGTTGTCCGAGATGCAACCTCGACGCGTTACATCCACGACATTCGCGAGTTATTTTTTCGCAATCAAGCAGACCTACCGTTCCCATCCATGCCAACTTCCGTAAAACTGCCGAACAGCGAGCTCGCGCGACTCGCCAACAAGCCGCCCTGGTACCGATCACTGTTCGTGCAATTGATCGCCGCTATCGTCATCGGCGTTCTCATCGGCTGGTTGTGGCCGGAATTCGGCGCGAATCTCAAGCCCCTCGCCGACGGCTTCATCAAGCTGATCAAAATGCTGATCGCGCCGATCATCTTCTGCACGGTCGTGATCGGGATTGCTCACGTCGGGGATCTGAAGGCCGTGGGGCGTATCGGCGTCAAGGCTCTCATCTACTTCGAGGTCGTCACCACTTTCGCGCTGCTGTTCGGACTACTCATCGGCAACCTGATGAAACCAGGAGCGGGATTCAACATCGATCCGGAGACGCTGGCGAACGGTGCGGACGCCGTGGCCGCCAAGACCGGAAGTGGCGAACTTCCCCACACCGTGGAATTCCTGCTCAATATCATTCCGGTGTCGATAGTTTCGGCCTTCGCCGAGAACGCACTCCTCCAAGTCCTCTTCTTCGCCGTACTGTTCGGGCTCGCCTTGGCCAAGGCAGGTGAGAGTGGACCACCAATCGTGTTCGAACTCGTCGATCGTCTGAGCCATCTGTTCTTCACAATCATCGGCTGGATCATGAGACTGGCGCCGTTGGGCGCTTTGGGCGCGATGGCGTACATCGTCGGCCAGTACGGGATCGCTTCGCTCGGAAGTTACGGAAAGCTGATCGCCGCATGCTATCTCGCGGCCGTCCTGTTCATCCTCATCCTGGCGGCGATAGTCAGGTACTTCGCGGGCGTGAACCTGTGGAAGTTCGTCAAGTACATCAAGGACGAACTCTTCCTCGCGTTGGGAACGGCGTCGACCGAAGTAGTTCTGCCCCGAATCATGGTCAAGCTCACCAACGCCGGATGCTCGCGCACTACAACAGGATTGGTGGTGCCTACCGGCTACTCGTTCAATCTCGACGGCGCCACGCTGTACCTGTCGATCTGCATGCTGTTTCTGGCTCAGGCACTCGGCGTGGACCTGACACTCGGTGAACAGATCACTGCCGTCCTGGTACTGATGCTCACGTCCAAGGGAATGGCCGGCGTGCCGGGATCGTCATTCCTGGCACTGTCCGCCACCGTGGCCGCAATCGGTCACGGCGCAATTCCAGTTGCCGCAGTCGCCCTCCTGCTGGGCGCCGATCGAATCATGGACTCGATGCGAGTCTCGGTGAACCTGCTTGGGAACTGTGTCGCTACCTTCGTGGTCGCAAATTGGGAGGGGCAGCTCGACAAGGAGCGCATGCGCCGAGTGCTCGACGGAGAAGACGTTCCACCGCTCGAGGAAGTCGATCCGATCACCGGGAAAACTGTTCCGGCACCGGAGGCCGAAGCACTCAAGACAGTTTCAACGCCGTGATGCGGTCTTCACTGGAACGCAACAGCACTTTGTCCCCCGCCCACAGCTCCCGCGGCATCGCCCAGGGGGTGAACTCGTCGTCCCCGTCCTGGTCCACCCGAACCTCCCAACTACGTTGGCCCGTAAGGACATCCGTTCCGTAGACGTTTCCCTCGTCGATAACGACATCGCCGTGCCAGACAACCGCCCCGGCGCGCTCAGCGTTCGATCGCCACAGGACCTCACCGGTGAAGAGGTCCACGAACTGGACCTCGGGTTCGGAACCGGAACGTGTCACGGCAACCACGTTGCCGATCACCGCCAACGACTGTGCGGTGTCGAAGAGTTCACTGTTGGACCACAATTTCTCGCCGGAAGTCCGGTCGAAACCGCTGTGTCCCAGAATGATCGGAGTCGATCTTCCCACGGGATCATCTCGGCTGTATCGCCCGCCGTAGTACGAGGACTCCGAGGGCAGTTCGTCCGTCCTGGCGAACTCGCGCCCGTTCTGATCGAGCGCGTACTCACTTGTCGGACGGCCATTGCCTTCGCAACCGCCATCCGACACCAATGTCACGCCGTCCGACGATGTATGCGCGGTCGAACAGGTGGAGTAACCGTGTACCCACCGCTGTTCGCCCGTCTTCAGATCGAATCCCAGAGACTCGTCGAGAGCGATCACACCCAGATCGCCGTGCACCGACATCACCGGATCGACGTATCCGGCTTCCCACGATCCACCGACGTCGAACGCTTTGGACCAGTTCGCTTCCGGATCGTCGACGGTTCCGCTGTGCACGCGAACGTCGTTGCTCTCGATATCACCCTCGAGCGCGAGGACCGTGTCACCCGAGACAACCGCGATGATCGGTGCCCACGGCGTCTTGATGTCTCGACGCTCTCCTGTCTCGATATCGAAAAGTGAGTACGAACCACCGGATACGTACGGCCCGGAGAAACACAGCACCGAACTGCCGAGCAGAGTCTCGGAGCAACCACCGATGTCGACCGCCGACGTGCGCCAACGAACTGTGCCATCTTCGGCGTCCAATCCGACCAATTCTGCGTCGTCCAACGAATACGCCTGACGATCCGGCATACCGATCATCGTGACCACGAGTGATCCGGCGTCGATGAATCCGCCCATGTCCATGTTGAATTCGGTTCCAACAAGTGGGCTCCGAAATATCGCGAACTCGCGCCCGAGAATCTCGGAGGCCTCGACGCTCCACAACGGAGATGAGGCCGCTGTCGGTTCGGAACTCGTCGACGTGACCACCGTGGCGATGGCGGCGGTGACCGTGACTACGGCTACGGCGGCTGCGATCCGAAGGCGGACCTTGGGCGAATACCTGGCGGTCATCGAATCTCCAGCCCGTCGATCGTCGCGAGAAACTCCAACTGCTCGAACGTCATCGGCACGTTCGGTGCCTCTGCCGAAGAGCTCACCGTTACTCGCGTCCCACCGGGACGGGTAACGACTACCGATCTGTGGACCTTCTCCCCGCGACTCTCATCGCGTTCGATCACGGATCCATCCTCGGTGGTCTCCATCGAGAGCGGGTGTCCGTCGTACGAAGGGTCGTACTTGTTCGGAGGTGTGGGAAGCGGTTGTCCGCTGGTGATCGAGATACTCAGACGCGACTCGTTGCTTCCCGACCGTGCAACAAGAACCTGGCACGTGGTGGTGTCGTCGTATTCGGCCAGAACCAGATCACCCAGCCGGCTGCCGAGGTCAGGCGCTTCTGGCGGTGCTGCGCGCCAACCCGATCGGAGCGCTTCACCGAGCGCCTCGACGATTCCTCGATCCAGATCCCTCCCTGATGACTCGTCCGTCCGACCGCCACAATCAGTCTCAAGCGGGGCAGCCCCCGGCGGAGCAGGCGTCGTAATTCGCAGTTGCGGCAGGCTGACCAAGGACACCAGTTCGTCGATGGTCAGTGGAAGCGCGCCGCTTGCCTGAACCTCGGCGCCGACTCGATCGGCAGTGTCATCGAGATAGGCGTGAACTCGTGTGCCATCGATGCCGTAAAGGAACGCCGAACGAGAAAGAGTGCGTTGTCCGTTGATTTCACTCCACGAGTCCTGCACGTCCACAACTGAACCATCCGCGAGTGAGCGACGTTCGACGAGAGAACCGGCAACGCACGGAGGAACCGGCGCCTTACTGCTGTTGACCGAGACCGACAGTCCACCACTGGCCTCGCCTCGAAGTATTGTCGCCGACGCATCAGTGGACGCCAGATCCTCGATCGTCCATCCCTCGGGCAGCTCGTCCGAGGTCGACGGTGCCGAGATCGGACCGAACTGGAGTGATCGGCTCGGACTGGCGAACTTGATCTCGACGCCGTCCGGAATCGCACCGGCGACCGCATCCGACATCGATACAGCCTTGGCGCCGGAAAACCACGGAAAACGTGGATCGTCGTACGCGTCGTCGCCGCCTGTCGATGTGAAGATCGAGATTCCGTGTTCGTCGTCCGGCGCTTCGACACTCTCACAACCCGGAATCGTGGTCGGGTACACCGCGCTCGGCGTGACGTACGAATATTCAGGCACGTCCTCCGCCGGAATCTCGTCCGGTGTAGACGTCATGGTGATCGAAGATGACGCAGCTACAGAGATGTCATCGGACGGCGAACTGCTCCACCGATCCACCAGCCCGGCAACCACTGTCCCACCGGCGATCAGGGAGACGACCGTCAGCGCGAAGGTCCACTTCTCGGCCCGCTTCGAATCGGTTTGCTCCTTCGACACGTACCCTCGCAGTCACTGTCACGGCTCGCTCCCGATGCGCGTCGCCTCTGGAAGTCCTGTCGCGATCACAGCGATTTCTGTTACCAACCGGATGGTTTCCTATCGCGCGAGCGCCGCATGAAGACAGAAGAACGGGGTGCCAGTTGCTGTGCAACCGGCACCCCGTCCTGACGACCTGAGTGCTTACACCCTTACAGGCACCTGATTCGGGTCTGGATCGGAATCCGGATCCTGCTCGATCGGAATCCGTCGAATCGCTTCACCCTCGATGTCGACGTTCGGCAGGATCTTGTCGAGCCACGCCGGCAACTTCCACGCCGAATCACCGAGAATCGACATGACCGCAGGGATCACGATCATGCGGATGATGAAGGCGTCGAAGAAGACTGCCGCCGCGAGACCGAAGCCCATCATCTTGCTTGTCGTCTCCGAGGACAGCATGAATGCGCCGAACACGGAGATCATGATGATGGCCGCCGACGCGACCACGCGAGCACCATGGGTGTAGCCGGAGATGATGGCGTCCTTGGCCGACAATCCGTGCACGTATTCCTCGCGCATTCGCGTCACGAGGAACACTTGATAGTCCATCGCCAACCCGAAGACCACACCGATCATGAAGATCGGCAGGAACGAGATGATCGGTTGTGTGTGCTCGATCAGCCCGAAGTCGCCCAACTGGAAAATGGCCACCGTGGCGCCGAAGGTCGCACAGACGGAAAACAGGAATCCGAGAGTTGCGGTCAGCGGCACCAAGATCGAGCGGAAGACGACCATCATGATGATGAACGCCAGCCCCACAACCACGATGAGATACGGGATGAGCGCGGAACTGAGCTTCGACGACATGTCTGCAACGATCGCGGTTTGACCCGCTACACCGAGTTCTGCGCCTTCCGACTTCACCGTCGATCCGTAGTCCCGGATCTGATTCATCAGCTCGTGGGTTTCGGGGCCGCTCGGAGACATCTGCGGGGTGACCGCGATGAGCGCAGAGTTTGCGCCCGCCATCGGGTTTGCCGTGTCCGGTCCGTTTCCGACCCACATCAACTGATCCGGCGTTGCGACGTTGTCGAGGCCCTTGATGTGCGCGACAGTGCCTTCGGCAATCGCGGTGATGTCGGTACCGTCGGGCGCGTCGAGCACGACGAACAATTCGCCGTTGACGCCTTCACCGAATCCTCGTTGCAGGAGGGCCAGTGCCGGTCGCTCTTCGTCTTGAGTGAACGAGAGTCCGAGTTCGAGCTTCGTCATCGGAATAGCCGCGATCACCAGGAGGACCAGAGCAGCACCCGCGATCGGCCACGGGTACTTGGTGACTATCTTGGCCCAGCGATGTCCGTTGGATTCCATCGTCTCGGGCTCGTCACCGTGGCGAAGCCCGGGAATACGAGGCGAGAACGCGAACCGACCGAAGATGCCCAGAACTGCCGGGATCAACGTGATTGCGCCGAGCACGGCGATGATGACGGCAACCGCCGCCGAGATTCCCATCTGCGTGATCATCGGGACCCCGACCACCGCCAGGGCTGCCAGCGCGACCACCACTGTCAGGCCCGCGAATACGACCGACGAACCTGCTGTACCTACTGCGCGTCCGGCAGCAGCTTCCCTGGTTCCGCCCAGATTGAGCTCACTGCGGTAGCGCGACACGATGAACAACGCATAGTCGATCGAGACTGCGATGCCGATCATCGTGACGATTCCCGTGACACCTTCGTTGATGTCGAAGAAGCCCGAGCCGAGTGTGACCGTCAGAGTGGCCAGCGCAATTCCAAGAATTGCAGTGAACAACGGGATGAACGCCGCGATGAGTGCGCCGAACGCCACGATCATCACGATGAACGCCACCGCGAAGCCGAGCATCTCCGACAGACCGCCCGCGGCCTGCACCTGCATCATCGAACCGGTGCCTTCGACTTGCAGGCCACCGGTGCGGAATTTTGCCATCAAATCGAGGAACGCCGTCTTGTTCGCCTGCGTCTGATCCTCGATGCGAATCGACTGATTGAGCTGGATCAGCCCGACCTTGCCGTTGTCGCCGAGAACGGCTGACGCCACCGCCGGATTGGCCTCCGCGAGAGTGACCGGATTGACGATCTTCTCGGGATCGACGATGTCCGGCAACGTCTTCGCCTGTGCGATCAACTGGTCGATCTGATCGCTGTGCGCGGCAAGCCCGTCGTCTGCCGCGATGAGAATGCTGGTCGACGCCTGAGTTTGCTGCTCCGCTGCCGCTGCAAAGTTCTCGTTCATCAACTCGGTCGCACGCTGTGAATCGGTGCCCGGAAGATTGAATTCTTTGGAGAACGTCGGATTTGTGGCGCTGATAGCGCCTCCCACCACCGCGATCACGATAATCCACGCGGCCACCACAAGATACTTGTGGCGGAAAGCGAACTTCCCCAACCTGTAAAGATACGTAGCCAACGTAGGCCTCTCTCGCCGTGGACTGGTCTGTCCGAAGAACACGGAGTCTTTCGGTGCCAAGGTCATACGGTACGGACCGATAGGCCCATTGGCACCCGGTATATCTGCGAAAACGGCATATCCGGCGCGCTCTCCGTCTCCTTTTCAGACCGCTCGGTACCGTGGACACGACACGGGCAGGCGCCTCACCAGAGCAGACGTCGCGTAGTACGAAAGGCAATCCCATGAATCACGGCCATGCCGTCGATCGCGATCTCCTCCTTGCAGGCCAACAGCGACTCGACGCGCTGGGGCCACGATTGACGGGATCACCTTCACACCACGCGGTGGTGGAAGAAGTCGCGAACGAACTGACCGAACTGGGCCTCGAAGTCCGGCGTGATTCACACACTTTCGAACGCTGGGATCTACCGGACACATCTGAGGGGCTTCGCATCGAGTTGCCGACGGGACCGATCAAGGTTTCGTCCGCATTCCCCTACTCGGGATTGACCGGGCCTCAGGGAATCTCCGCTCCCCTGGTCTACGTCAGCGCGCGACGCCCCAAATGGTCCGCGGCCAAGGGCGCGATCGCGGTGATCGAGGTCCCGCACGTCGATCTTCCCCGCAAGCTACTGGTCAGCGAGTGGGGTCCGATCGCCACCGACGAGACTCTTCGAAATCCGGTTCTCTCCGCAACCCTTCTTGGCCCGAAACTCGACAAGGCCCGCAAGGCCGGAGTGCTCGGCGTGATCGCGGTGTGGCGTGACATCGCTCCGGACAACGCACTGGGACAATATCTTCCGTTCACGCAGCCGTACCACGACATCCCCGCCGTCTGGGTGGCCGGCGACGAGGGCAGGAAGGTTGTCGCTGCAGCTCGTTCCGGTCAGCGGGCGACTCTGGTTCTGGATGCAACTCTGCATCCGGACACCCGGACCGACACGGTGTGGGCGGTATCCCCGGGGACATCACCGGAAGAGACGATTCTGCTCATCACTCACAGCGACGGAACCAACGGCGTCGAGGAGAACGGGCATCTGGGAATGTTGGCCTTGGCGCGGCACGCCGTCGCGCAGCCGCATCGACGGTCGTACGTTTTTGTGCTGACGACTGGCCACCTGCGAATTCCAGCGGTGTCCAAGCACGGACAGGCAACCTCCACCTGGCTCGAAGTGCACCCCGAGATGTGGAAGGGCGAAGCCGGTCAGGCGCGCGCAGTAGCCGGGATCGCGATCGAACACCTCGGCGCGCTGGGTGATACCGAGGACACCTCGACCGGCAGCTATGCGTTGGTGACCACTCCGGAACCGGAACTGCTCTACGCGACGAGCCGAGAAGCACACGACATCGTTGCACCGCTGTGGCGCGACATCGGGGCAGGCGATCGCCGAATCGTGGCGCCAGGACCGGTCATTCATTTCGGCGAGGGTGAACCACTGTTCGAGCGGAAGATCCCGGCAGTCGCCTTGGTGACGGCGCCGCAGTACCTACTAGCTCTGCGTGATGCCGACGCCGCCACGCACGTCGATCTCGACGCGATGGTCAAACAGGTCGAAAGCTTCCGCGATCTGCTCGACGCGTTCGATGCAACCGACACCGCGGCTTTCGGTCCGGTGGTCTCGCGCTCGGTATTCGCGAAGTTCTCAGCACTACTTCAGTTGATGCAGATTTTGTCGAAAGCCAAGAAATAGTGCTGTGCGCCTTTATTAACCGCCCGCGGTTAATAAAGGCGCACAGCAGTTGTCCTACTTGTCGTGAATGATCACGCCACGGATGTTCTTGCCATCACGCAGATCCTGGTAGCCCTGGTTGACGTCTTCGAGGCTGTAGGTGTTGGTGATCAGTTCGTCGAGCTTGAGCTGACCCGCATCGTAGAGACGAAGCAGTCGCACGATGTCGTACTGCGGGTTCATGGATCCGAACAGCGTGCCCTTGATCGTCTTCTGATTCAGCGTCAGGTCGGTTCCCGACACGTGCACGGTCAGCTTGGCCGGATCGGCGAGACCCGTGATCACCACGGTGCCGCCCTTGCCGATCACTGCTGTCGCTGCACTGACCACGTCCTCGTCGACGGTGCCGACAAGGATGAGCGCCGCGTCGGCGCCCTGTCCCCACGTCAGCTCGTTGACCTTGGCAGCAGCGCTCTCGGCGTCTGCAAAGGCATGGGTTGCACCGAACTTCAGTGCGGTCTCACGCTTGAGAGCAACCGGATCAACCACCACGACGTACTTGCAGCCGGCCGAAACGGCGCCCTGGACGGCATTGATGCCGAGGCCACCGATGCCGTAGATCACCGCGGTGTCGCCGGCGCGAAGGTTACCGGCGTTGACTGCCGTTCCCCATCCCGAAGGCACGCCGCAGCCGACGACCACTGCTGTCTCCAAGGGAAGCCAGTCGTCGATCTTGACCACCGAGTGCTGAGAAATGGTGGCGCGCTCGGAGAACGTTCCGAGCATGCACATTCCGCCGAAATCCATTCCGTTGCCGTGGAAACGGAAGGAACCGTCCGTCATCGAACCTTCGAGGATGGTGGCACCCATGTCACAAAGGTTCTGGCGACCGGTCGAGCAGTAGCGACAGGTGCCGCAGTTGGGGATGAAGCTACATACGACGTGGTCGCCCGGCTTGACCTTCGTGACGCCGGGTCCGACCTCTTCGATGATGCCCGAGCCTTCGTGTCCGCCGACAATCGGGTAACGCGGCGGGAGATCACCGTCGGTCAGGTGCAGATCCGAATGGCACAGTCCGGCAGCGGTGTACTTGATCAGTACCTCACCCACCCCCGGGCCGTCGAGGTCGAGTTCCATGATCTCGAAAGGCTTTCCGGGCTCGAGCAGTACAGCAGCTTTGGTCTTCACTGGTGATCTCCTTGATTGTCGGACGAGAGAATGAGCGATGGGGGTCGGTCAGAGGGCGATGTTGACGGCCTTGGTCTGGGTGTAGAGATCGATAGCCGAAGCGCCGAGCTCGCGGCCCCAACCGGACTGCTTGTATCCGCCGAAAGGCATTGCGGTGTCGAAGCCGTTGTACTGGTTGATCCACACCGAGCCAGCCTTGAGACGCTTGGCCGTGCGGTGGGCCTTGGAAATGTCACGGGTCCAGATGCCGGCGGCAAGTCCGTAGATGGAATCGTTTGCGGCAGTGATGGGTCCGTCGTCCGCGTTGAACGGCAGCGCTGCCACGACGGGTCCGAAGATCTCCTCCTGAACGATGGAGAATTCGGGCTTGACGTCGACGAAGACAGTGGGCTCGACGAAGTAGCCCTGATCGCCCCAGCGGTTACCGCCGGTGAGTGCACGTGCGCCGTCGGCGATTCCCTCACGGAGGTAGCCGGTGACCTTGTCGAACTGCTCCTGCGAGACCAGCGGTCCGAGCTGGGTGGTGGGATCGAGGCCGGGTCCGATCTTGACCTGGCTCGCTGCGTGCGCGACGGCCTCGGTGAACTTCTCGAAGATGGTGTCCTCGACGTACAGACGGGTACCCGCAACGCAGCACTGACCGTGGTTGAACAGCCAGGCGTTGAGTGAACCCTCCACCGCGGAATCGAAATCCGCGTCGGCGAATACGATGTTGGGGCTCTTGCCACCGAGCTCGAGCGTAACCTTCTTCAGGTTGCCCTTGGCGGCGTCGACGATCTTCTTACCCACCTCGGTGGAACCGGTGAACGCGACCTTGTCCACGTCGTCGTGGCCGGACAGTGCAGCACCTGCATCGCCGAAGCCGGGAACGATGTTGACGACGCCGGGCGGGAAGCCTGCTTCTTCGAAGACCTCCGCGAGAAGCAGTGCGGTGAGCGGGGTCTGCTCAGCGGGCTTGAGGATCACCGTGTTGCCGGCGGCGAGCGCGGGGGCGAGCTTCCACGACGACATCAGCAGCGGGAAGTTCCACGGCACGATCAGTCCACAGACGCCGATTGCCTCACGCAGGGTGTAGGCGTGGAACTCGCCGCCCGGAGAGAAGGGCATCGACACGTTGACGGTGCTGCCTTCGATCTTGGTGGCCCAACCCGCGTAGTAGCGGAAAACGTCTGCGGCCCAAGCCACGTCGACGGCGGTGGCGATGGCAACGGACTTGCCGTTGTCGAGAGCTTCGAGCTGACCGAATTCCTCGGCACGAGCACTGAGAATGTCGCCGACGCGCCAGATCATCCGCTCGCGCTCGTTTGCCTTCATCCGAGACCAGGGGCCGTCCTCGAAAGCCGTTCGGGCGGCGCGTACCGCGCGGTCGATGTCTTCGGCCTGGCCGTGTGCCACGTCTGCGAGCTTCTGTCCGTCAGCCGGGTTGTACGTCGCGAAGGTCTGACCCGAAGCGGCGTCGACGAATTCGCCGCCGATGTAGAGCTTCTTCGGTCCGTTCAGGAAACCCTGTACCGCGGAACTGATGGTGTGTTCGGCTACTGCCGTCATCGGAAACTCCCCTGAAGTAGTGAGGTGCGAATGTGATGCACGCCATACTTCCGCGCTTCCGGGGGTGCTAACTGTCCGAACTTTGTACAACTCAATTCGGACAGCAAACTACACAGTGATGTCGAGCGCCCGCATCCGTGTGTAGAGAGTGCTTCGGCTGATTCCGAGTTGCGCCGACGCGTGAACCTTGTTGCCGCCGCAGTCTTTCAACGCTCCGATGATCGCCTGGCGCTCGGCCTTCTCCCGCCCTGCCAACCGCGACACCTTGGCCGTGGTGCGATAGTCCTCGGGCAGATCGACGACGTCGATGCGAGTGCTCGAGCGTTCGCCGGAGGCGCGATGGAGCACGACGCGCAATTCGGCCAGATTGCCCGGCCAACTGGCCGCCGCGAGCGCTTCGGCAGCGCTGGCAGTCAACCTCAATTCGGGCGAGATCCCCTCCAACATCGCCTGAGCCAACTCGGCGATCTCGGCTTGTCGTTCTCGCAGCGGGTTGATGGCAATCCTGGAGGCACAACGCGAGATGAGTGACACGATGGCTGGCGGCAAATCCGCGACCGCGCCGCTGGTCAACACAATCCTCGGCCCCTCGGCGCTGGCATCGACCAGGTCTGCAACCAGTGGCAACACCGAATCGGGAAGGAGCTGCACCTGTTCGATCACGACCACGCCCGAACGCTTACGGGCTGCTCGCACAAGATCGGTGATCCACTGCTCACGGCCGTCGAACGCGATTCGCGTGGCATCGTGCCACCTGGCGTCGACGCTCCCGACCACGTCCGATGCTGCCGAAGTTCGACCGGAACCCGCTTCACCAGAGATGGCAACTGCGGACGACGAGGCTCGCGCTCGCATGAGGTCTCGGCGCAGTCGTTCCCCCGGAGATGGTGCCCGCTCGTGGGTTCTGCGGATGGGCGCCCGTTCCCGCTGGAGTGGTTCGACCAGGAAGAGTGCACCGCCGTCGGCCCCGGAAATCCGGTCGGCTTGAACTCGCGCCAGCGCACCGGACGCCAATTCGACTGTCACAAGCCTCGATTGATCAGGATTGAGATCGGCGATCAAGGACCGGAGTGATACGTGGTCGGCGGTGTCGAGCAGATCCAAGGCCGTTCGGTTGCTCAGCAGGATGTCGTCGCCGATGGCCGCGACGGCAATGTGGCGCTGATGTGACACTCGCTGGAATGCGTCGACCAGCCGCTGCTCCGACGCCTTGGAGCCTTCGAGCAGTCGTTTCTCGATATCCGCTGCAGCACGCGCAAGGAAGGGCGCGAACAGCGGGTTGGCCTGCGAGACAACGCCGGTCATGTCGAGAATACCCTCCACGCGACGTGTGACGGGATGCAAGATCGGCTGGCCGTAGCAGCTCAATCCCTTGAGGCTGTCGAGGAAATGCTCGTCCCCGTGGATCACCACGCTTCGACCTACCTCGAGCGGAGTACCGAGTGCATTGGTACCGGCGTGCTCTTCACCGAAGCGTGAACCGTTGACGACGCCCAACCGCTCGATTGTCCGCTCGACGCGGCTGTCGGAGTACACCGAAGCGACCACGCGGCATTCTCGATCAGCAAGCAGCACACAGAAACCGGTGCCCGCGATCTGTTGCGACACCTCGTCGAGCACGGGCGCGGCCGCCCGGAGCAGACGAGATTCGCCGTCCTGCTCCTCGGTGTCCACGGCGATTGCCGACGACGGATCGAGGCCACTCAGTCGAGAACGCTTCCAGGAGAGCGCGATCTCGGGGCGTACCGGCTCACGCTCCCCTGGGTTCGCAGACATATGCTCAGGCCTGACCGATCAATTCGATCGCCTGTTCTCGCATCGCGATCTTGCGGACCTTGCCCGTGACTGTCATCGGGAACTCGTCCACGACATGGACGTACCGCGGAATCTTGTAGTGCGCGAGCTTGCCGGTGCAGAAGGCACGGACCGAATCGGCGTCCAGATCGTCTGCACCTTCGCGCATCTGGACCCACACCATCAATTCCTCGCCGTACTTTGCGTCAGGCACACCGATGACCTGCGCGTCGAGAATGTCGGGATGGGTGTAAAGGAACTCCTCGATCTCACGCGGATATACGTTCTCACCACCGCGGATGACCATGTCCTTGATGCGTCCCGTGATAGCGACGTATCCGGCCTCGTCCATGACTCCGATGTCTCCGGTGTGCATCCACCGGGCAGCGTCGATCGCCTCGGCGGTCTTCTCCGGGTTCTCCCAGTAGCCGAGCATGACCGAGTAACCACGCGTGCACAGTTCGCCCGGCTCGCCGCGCGGCACCGTCAGTCCGGTTGCCGGATCTACGATCTTGATCTCGAGGTGCGGCCCCACCCGACCGACGGTTTCGGTGCGCTGCTCGATCGAATCGTCCGAGCGGGTCTGCAACGACACCGGCGACGTCTCGGTCATGCCATAGCAGATGGACACCTCTGCCATGCCCATGCGATCGATGACCTGCTTCATCACCTCGACCGGGCAGGGCGAACCCGCCATGATGCCGGTGCGAAGGGACGACAGATCGAAGCTGTCGAAGTCCGGCAGCGCCAACTCGGCAATGAACATCGTCGGAACGCCGTAGAGGGACGTGCACTTTTCGGCCTGGACGGCTTCGAGCGAAGCGCGCGGATCGAATGCGGGGCCCGGAATGATCATGGCAGCACCATGACTGGTGCACGCAAGGTTGCCCATCACCATGCCGAAGCAGTGATAGAACGGCACCGGGATGCACACCCGATCGACCTCGCTGTAGTGGCACAACTCGCCGACGAAGTAGCCGTTGTTGAGAATGTTGTGGTGGCTGAGCGTCGCACCCTTCGGGAAACCGGTAGTGCCCGAGGTGTATTGGATGTTGATCGCGTCGTCGGCCGACAACGCGGCCTGGGCTGCGGCGAGCGGAGCCGGATCGCTTGCCTGCGCCGCCAAGCCGTCTGCAAGCACCGCGTCCCACTCGGGTGAACCGAGCAGGAGCACCGACGTCAGATCCGGGCACTGCGGCCGCACCGTCTCGATCATCGACGCGTAGTCCGAGGTCTTGAAGCTGGCCGCAGACACCAGCGTCGAGATTCCGGCCTGCTCGAGCACGTACTGCAACTCGTGCGAGCGGTACGCCGGATTGATGTTGACCAGGATCGCGCCGATCTTTGCCGTTGCGTACTGCGTGAACGTCCATTCCGGACAGTTGGGAGCCCAGATCCCCACCCGATCGCCCTTCCCCACACCACGGGAAAGTAGTCCGGCAGCGAGCCCGTTCACCTGCTCGGCGAACTCCCGGTACGTCCACCGTCGACCGCTGGCATGGTCGATCAACGCATCGCGGTCACCGTGTGCGGCAACCGTGCGATCGAGGTTGTCTCCGATGGTGTCGCCCAGCATCGGACCGTCCCATACTCCGGACGTATAGCTGGGCAGCGGCGTACTCATGTGTTCTGTCCTCTCCGGTTACCTGTTCAGGCACCTATGAGAGGGGCCGCCGCAGCGGACCCTCTCATCTACGAATTTACTCGATTCGGTGTGATGCACGACATACTTCCCGGTGCGGGGTGGCCGTAACTGTTCAGAGTCCGGACACCCCACCCGCCTGCTGTGCGCCTTTATTAACCGCCGGCGGTTAATAAAGGCGCACAGTGTTTAGAGGGCGTGGTCCTTGGTCTCGACGAGCGCCCAGGTGCAGACCAGACTCACCACGCCGAGGATTGCCAACATGATTCCGATGGCCATACTCCCGTATGCCGAGGCCAGCGGTGCGGCGATCAGCGGCGGCACTGCGCCGCCGAGCACTCCGGCGAGGTTGTAGCCGAGGCCGGCTCCGGTGTAGCGGTAGCGGGTCTGGAACATTTCCGGAAGCAGCGCACCGCAGGGGCCGTACGCGATTCCGAAGATCATCAGCGTGCCGAACATTCCGAGGATGAACGCGATCGGTGTTCCGGTGTCCAGGAGCGGGAACAGAATGAGCGCCCACACCACAGCCAGACCACAAGAGATCATGATGACCTTGCGACGCCCGATGCGGTCCGAGTACAAGGCGGAGACGATGATCGCCGCACCGAAGACGAAGGCGGAAGCGATACCGACCGACAGGACGAACGGGCGGGAGAAGCCGAGGGTCTTGGTTCCGTAGCTCGTGAGGAACGCCGTGCCCATGTAGAAGAACGCGAACAGGCAAGCGAGGGCGCCGGCCGAGAGCAGGATTTCCTTGGTCTGGAACCGCCAGGCATCCAGGAACGGAAGGGTGCGAGGTGCTTCGTTCTTCTGCTCTGCGACGCGCTCTGCCTGCTCCGCCTTGAAGACCGGGGTCTCCTCGATGGCGAGTCGCATGTAGAGGCCGATGCCGACCAACACGATGGAGAACAAGAACGGGATACGCCAGCCGTAGTCGAGGAAGGCTTGGTTGGTATCGCCGAGAACAGCGCCGGTGATGAGGAATGTACTGCTCGAGAGCACGAAGGCGATTGCGGGGCCGAGCTGCGGGAACATCGCATACAGACCACGTTTGCCCGGTGGGGCGTATTCCGCGGTGAGCAGAGTTGCGCCTGCCCATTCACCACCGACCGCGAAGCCTTGGCCGAATCGCAAGAGCACCAGGATGATCGGAGCCGCAACACCGATAGTTGCCGCACCGGGTAGCAAGCCGATCAGGAGCGTCGAGATACCCATGAGCAGGAGCGTCGAGATCAGAGTCTTCTTGCGACCGATGCGATCACCGAAGTGTCCGAACAGCATTGCGCCGACGGGCCGGGCGATGAATGCTACTGCGAAGGTCGCAAACGATGCGACGGTTCCCGCGGTGGCACCGAGCGCGGGGAAGAATACCGTCGGAAAGACAAGTGCCGCAGCAGTTCCGTAGATGAAGAAGTCGTAGAACTCGATGGTCGTGCCGATGCAGCTCGCGATCGCGACGCGCCGCACACTGGTGGTCTGCGGGGGTTGTGTCGCGCCTGCGGCACTCGCACCCCCGGCGCCGGCGGCGCTGTTGCCGCCTGTGGGAGAGACTGTGGTCACTCGATTCCTCCGTGGTCCCGTGGTGTCGCCCTGTGGGCATCACCGTCGATAGGAGGAAAGGTAGTGATGTGGCTCACCCCCGCACTACCCCCGAAAGGGGGTAGGAGTGATCTCGGTCACGACTTGTACGCAATGGTAACGAGTTTCACGGCTCTTCACATGCCGTGGGCCGTCCGATTCGTTCACACGAATCGGACGGCCCACGCTGAACTGCGTCAGGTCCAGCGCTACGAATCAAGCCTTTCCGGCAGCCCCGAAAAGCTCCTGACGGATCTCTCCCCACACCGTGGCATAGGAGTCGATGATCGGTTCTGAAATCCACTTGGACTCCCCCGCTTGAACTTTCGCGAGAGCATCCGAGAAGAGATCCTGATAGCGGGACAACCGCGGAACGAATGCCGACAAATCGTCGAACAGGTTTGCAGCCCGGCGGTCCAGCTCGGCAAGGGAATTCGCGTCTGCGTCGTCGATAAGTGCAACGAACTCCTCGTCCAGCGGAACGAAAGCCTCGTACACCTCGCCGATGGAGTCCTCGTCGATCGAGACCCGCTCAGCGTCCAACTGATCTTCGAGTTCCGCGAGGCCTTTCTCGGTCAGGCTGATGACACCTTCTGCTTCGGCCGCTTTACCCTGCGCGACAAGTGCGTCGTACGCAGCTTGACCGGACGCTGCGCTGACGCCCAAGTGCTCGGCCAGTACAACCGCTCCGACCCGCTCCTTGAGACGTACTGCTTGGAGCAGTGCCAGTTCGTCCACATTGCCAGCGAAGGCCATCGATTTCTCCTACTCACGTGCCGCCTCTGCGGCTCCAGCATCACAGCGGACACCCGTGGGTTTCCGCAGCCCGACAAAGGGCTCGAAAGAATCAGATCACACGCCGATCGATCGTTGTGAAGTCACCGCAGCAAGCCGACTGTCACGCGACGGAATCCACCTGATCGGGGATCACGCTGCCGTCCGCACGAGTCACGGCGCCTTTGGCCCCGGCCGCGTCGGTGTAGGCATCGGTCGAGCAGTGATAGGGAGCAGCCGCCTGTGCTTTCGGTTCGATGAACATGGGGTTGACCAGCCATTTTCCGTCACTGTTGTCGTAGGCATTGCACATCAGTTCGGGATTGTTGCGGTTGATCACCAGGCGCGCACCGGTCGCATCTCCGAGGAACGTCACGTCGGTGACAGAATCACCGGCAGCAAACACCTGACGCCGATCGGCAGGCAACTGCTCGAACGCCGTAGGCCCTTGGACCCCGTAGACAACCTCGTTGACCTGACACCGCTTCCCATCGATGTACGGAATGACCGAGTCGTCACCGTCCGCAACCCCACCACATCCCCGCAGGCGCCCCGTCAGAACGCCGCCCTCGACGATCGGCCGAACTCCCATCACGTGATCGGCATCCAATCCCAGCTGCTCCGACCAGACTCGAACGACCGGTTCGGCCGACGCGGAGATGATCCGCACGTCGAATCCATGAGCGCCGAGTGATTTCACCAAATCTTCGATTTGCGCGTAGTAACGCACCGAACCGTCGACTTCCGTGGTACCGACGGTCTGATCGGATCCTTCTGCGGCAGCGAGATTCTCAGCGCGCGCTGCGCGGGCGTACTCGGTGATCTCGTCCTCGGTGTGCCCTGCCATCAACTGCACCGCCCACGCGTATGCAGCCTTGGTCCGGCGGTGATCGTAGCCGTCGAATGCAACCTGTCCGTCGCGAGTTTTCTCCTCGAGTACCGCAACGATCTCGTCAGCGCAGTCCAAGTCGGTACTGGTTACCAAGGGTTGACCCGCGGCGGTCTCCGAGCCACACGCGGCGGAAAGTGCGGCAGCGCCGGCTGGAGTCATGAAGCGACTGGTGGTTGCCCAGTCCGCTCCCACGGGCTGTAACACCTTGTTGTTCTTGATCATCCAGAATGCAGTGGCGCTTCCGATGTCGTTCTTGACAACTGTGTTGTCCCAGTCGAAGAGCGCCAACGGAGCGCCGTTATCGACATCACCTGCAGCTCCACACGTTCCGAACTCCGTCATCATGGCATCCAACCTCACACGGTTGTCGCCGTACCACGCCAGACTGGGATCCAACACCGCGCAGGATGAACCACTCTGCGCCGCATCCTCTTTCGTGGCACTCTCGGCCGAACTACATGCAGTTGCACTCAACAGGACACTACCTACGGCCAACGCACACAGGGCGCGGGCATGCAGCGAACGGAACATCGATTCCCTCATTTTCGTCGTGATTCGGGTACGACGGCATACCCGAGTGTCGATCGACCCGGGTATGCCGTGCAGGTGTCAACTAATCGAGCGTCAGCACTTCTCCCGACGCAACGGCGTCGGCGCGAGAGGTGTCCTTGAGGTCGACGCCGGAGCGGCCCAATTGGCGCGCTCCCGTCACCAACCCCAGGACGACACGAGCAGCCTGCTCGTATCCGAGGCCCTCGGGTGGGTGGACATTGGAAATGCAGTTTCGATCCGCGTCGGTACGACCGACGCGCGGAAGGTGAGTCAGATAGATCCCGACGCTGTCCGCAACGGAGAGCCCTGGACGTTCGCCGATCAGGACGATCGCCGTCTGCACTCCCATCGCGGCGGCGATGTGATCACCCAGTGCCACACGGGCATTCGTGGCGATCACCGGCGGCGCAATCGAGTACCGCTCCCCCAACACCGTGACCAACGCGGACAGTAGTTGCTCGCCGTGGTCCATCAGTGCTCGCGGGGAGAGTCCGTCGGCGAGGATGAACCCGATTTCCTTGTCGGAGCTCTTGATCGCGCTCAGGTCAGCAGGCTGGCGCCCCAGGTCGGGTCTCCGGAGATACTCGCTGCGAGTGGAGACGCTGCTCGCGACCACCACCGGTGCCCCGATACCCACCCCGTCGACCCGACTGGCGAGAGTCTCGGAATCGAGTGGCTCGTGCACTGCGTCGCGGGCTGCGGCGTGTGCTGCCTTGAATTCGAGAACCCGCTTGGTGGGCAACGAATCTCCGGCACGCCCCAGCCCGATACGCGATTGTGTGGTCTTGCGCAGTGGACCCCAGAAATCGAGGATCGGCGCCTGATCTTCGGTCATGAGTTCACCGTCAAAGCCCGCAGCGGCGACATTTCGGCGTCGATCGGAAGAACCCGACCGTTTGCGTCGGTCATCCCCAAGTTGTGGAGCCAGGTCTCGAACTCCGGGGCGGGCTGCAAACCGAGGACCCTACGCACGTACAACGCGTCGTGGAACGCCAGACTTTGATAGCCGAGCATCACGTCGTCGGCGCCGGGCACCGCGATCACGAACGCCGCGCCGGCGACGCCCAGCAAGGTGAGGAGGTTGTCCATGTCGTCTTGATCGGCTTCGGCGTGGTTGGTGTAGCAGACGTCCACTCCCATCGGCAGCCCGAGGAGTTTTCCGCAGAAGTGATCCTCCAAGCCCGCGCGAATGATCTGCTTGCCGTCGTAGAGGTACTCGGGACCGATGAAACCGACCACCGTGTTGACCAGCAGCGGCTCGAGATCTCGAGCCACGGCGTATGCCCTGGTCTCGAGTGTCTGCTGATCGACCGGGGCTCCGCCGGTGCCGTAGTGGGCACCTGAACTGAGGGCGGACCCCTGCCCTGTCTCGAGGTACATGACGTTGTTGCCGACCGTTCCGCGGTTCAAGGAGCGTCCGGCCTCGTTACCTTCGCGCAGTAGCGGAATGTTCACTCCGAAACCGGAATTGGCGCCTTCGGTACCGGCAATCGATTGGAAGACAAGATCGACCGGCACCCCCGATTCGATCAGTCCGATCGTGGTGGTCACGTGAGAGAGCACGCACGACTGAGTCGGGATCTCGAATCGCTGACGGATGTCGTCGAGCAGGTGGAGCAGATCCGAGGTGGCCTGGGGTGAATCCGTCGCGGGGTTGATGCCGATGACGGCGTCGCCACATCCCATCAGGAGACCGTCCAATGTGGCCGCCGCAATGCCGCGTGGATCGTCCGTCGGATGGTTTGGCTGGAGTCGGGTGCTCAGCCGTCCGGGCAGTCCGATGGTGGTGCGGAACCCCGCGGTGACCGTGATGGCCTTGGCGACGGCGATCAGGTCCTGATTGCGCATGATCTTGCTGACCGCGGCAACCATCTCGGGGGTCAGACCGGGACTCACGGCAGACAAGCGTGCTGAAGCTTCCGGCGCCGACGCAGTCTCGAGCAGCCAGTCCCGTAATCCGCCAACAGTCAGGTGGGCCACTGGCGCAAATGCGAGGCGATCGTGGCTGTCGATGATGAGCCGGGTCACCTCGTCGTCCTCGTACGGAACCAACAGATCTTCGAGGAACACCGTCAACGGAAGATCAGCCAGAACCCATTGGGCAGCAGCGCGTTCGGCGTCGGAGCTTGCCGCGCAACCGGCGAGTTCGTCACCCGACCGCAGTGGTGTCGCTTTTGCCATCAGATCGACGAGACCGTCGAACGAGTAGTTGGTTCCGGATACCTGCTGGTGATACTTGGCCATCCCGCGACTCATCCCAATTCTTCTTCCGCCTGTGCAAGTACAGCAAACTCCTCGTCCGGCGAGTTGGCAACAAGGTGGTGTCGACTGTAGAGACCGAAGTACGCCATCAGAACGCCGAAGGCGACCAAGGTGAGCAGTGCCGCAACGGGATCGACCAGGAAGGTGGCCACCACCGACACTGCCGCGATCACGAGCGCAAACGAGGTGGTGGCGATACCGCCGGGCGTGCGGTACGGGCGCGGCATGTTCGGCTCACGCTTACGAAGAACGATGTGACTCACCATCATCAGGACGTAGCTGACTGCCGCGCCGAACACCGCCATGTTGAGCAACATGGCACCTTCACCGGTGAGTGAGAGCGCGAAGCCGATGATTCCGGGAACGACGAGCGCGAGTGTGGGGGCCTTGCGCTTGTTGGTCACCGACAGGTTCTTCGGCAGGTAGCCGGCGCGGGAGAGAGCAAACGTCTGACGTGAGTAGGCGTACATGATCGAGAAGAAGCTCGCGACCAGACCGGCAAGTCCGATGTAGTTGACGGCCTTTGCCGCTCCGCTGTCCCCCAGCGCCTCGACGAGCGGATTTCCGGAGGTGGACAGGGCGTCGGCGCCGAGCGCACCGGTGGCGAGGAAGAGAACCGTTGCGCCTGTGACGATCAGGATCAACATGCTGATGATGATGCCGCGGGGGACGTTTTTCTCCGGCTCACGTGCTTCCTCGGCGGCCAGCGGTACACCTTCGACGGCAAGGAAGAACCAGATCGCGAAGGGCACGGCGGCCCAGATTCCGAGCAGACCGAATGGCAGGAACGACGACGATCCGACTGCGCTGGTGTCGACGGCGATATCGGTGAGGTTGGACGAATCGAAAAGGCCGACAGCCGAAACCGCGAACACGACCAGGCCGACGAGTGCAATGGCGGTGATGATGAACATCGCCTTGAGTGCCTCACCGGCGCCGGTGAGGTGAATGCCGATGAAGATCGCGTACACCGCGAGGTACACCCACCACCCGTCGGTGATCCCGAACAGGTTCAGGGACTCGACGTACGCACCGATGAAGGTCGCGATCGCTGCGGGTGCTATCGAGTACTCGATGAGAATTGCTGTGCCGGTGGCAAATCCGCCCCAGGGCCCCATGGCCCGTCTGGCAAACGTGTATCCACCACCAGCGGCAGGAAGTGCTGACGACATCTCGGCCATACCGAGCACCATCGCCAGGTACATCCCCGCGATGACGACGGCCGCGATGAGAAGGCCACCGAAACCACCTTCGGCCAGACCGTTGTTCCAGCCGGCGTAGTCACCGGAAATCACATAGCTGACACCCAACCCCGCAAGCAGCACCCACCCTGCTGTTCCCTTTCGGAGTGTTCGTTTCTCCAGATACGAATTGTCTTCCGCATGGAAGTCTGCGCCGTCGTGGTGTGCACCCGCGGCACCGGCGTTTTTGCCGGTTGCGTGGTCGGAAAGAGACATGTCCATCCTCTGAATCGGTCAAGAATGAGACGACGCACGGTGGATGCGTCGCGTGAAATGAACGGTATGTGGGCGATGTACGGAGAAGGTCGCGTGGAGATGACCGTGCTGTTAACTGGCTGTCATGTGAGCGGCCCCGAGTCTGTTCAGATCTTCTTCAGGCGGCCGTTCTCAGGATCGGGCGGCCGCGCCCGGCACCGGGCAGGCATCGACGGCCTCGGCGACGACCTGGGGAACCGCCGGGGGCGAAGGACGCACGCCCGCTTCCCAATCAGCGCCTACGAGAATGCTCGACGCGCCGAGTGCTTCGTTTTCGTCCGATGTGAATGCCCTTGCTCGACTGAGGAATCTGAATCCTTCAGGAGACTCCAGGCTGAATCCGCTGCCGCGGCCGGGCACGACGTCCAGCACCAACTGGGTGTGCTTCCAGGCTTCGAACTGTGATCCGGAAATCCAGACCTGTACAGCGTCGGTTCCGGTGGGAAGGTCTTCGGGAATCTCTCCGACCGCAAGTCGGAGATCGACGATTCCGAGTAGTACGTCACGGTCCCCGACGATGAATTCGCCTGAGGGATAACACATCGGGGCCGAGCCGTCGCAGCATCCGCCGGATTGATGCATCATCAGTTCGCCGTGAGTCCCGCTGAGGCGGCGTAGCAGGTCAGCCGCCCCAGCGGTGGTCACCAACCGGGGTGGAACGGCGCCGGTATCGGGTGTGTCCGTGGCGCTCATTCCAACCTCCGTGTGTTTGTGCAGGTTTCGCGTGTTGCAGTCTTGCGCACCGGCACCCGCAGCGAGGGGCTCACGGGTGCCGGTGGGTCGATCAGAAGAAGCCCTGAGCCTTCTGGGCGTAGCTGACCAGGAGGTTCTTGGTCTGCTGGTAGTGCGAGAGCATCATCAGGTGGTTCTCGCGGCCGATGCCGGACTGCTTGTATCCACCGAAAGCGGCGTGTGCCGGGTACTGGTGGTACGTGTTGGTCCAGACGCGACCGGCCTGGATGTCGCGGCCTGCGCGGTACGCGACTCCGCCGTCGCGGGACCAGACACCGGCGCCCAAACCGTAGAGCGTGTCGTTGGCGATTTCGATAGCCTCGTCGTAGTCCTTGAACGAGGTGACCGAGACGACGGGTCCGAAGATCTCTTCCTGGAAGATGCGCATCTTGTTGTTGCCGGTGAACACCGTCGGCTGGACGTAGTAGCCGCCGGACAGGTCTCCGCCGAGTTCGGCCCGCTCACCACCGGTGATGACCTTGGCGCCTTCCGCCTTGCCGATCTCGATGTACGAGAGGATCTTCTCGAGCTGATCGTTGCTGGCCTGGGCACCGATCATGGTGTCGGTGTCGAGCGGATCCCCTTGGCGCACAGCCTTGGTGCGAATGGCGGCCATCGCGAGGAACTCGTCGAAGATGTCTTCCTGGATCAGCGAACGTGACGGGCAGGTGCAGACCTCGCCCTGGTTGAGGGCGAACATCGTGAAGCCCTCGAGTGCCTTGTCCTGGTAGTCGTCGTTGGAGGCGAGGACGTCGGAGAAGAAGATGTTGGGGCTCTTGCCACCGAGTTCGAGGGTCACGGGGATGAGGTTCTGCGACGCGTACTGCATGATCAGGCGACCTGTGGTGGTTTCACCGGTGAACGCGATCTTCTTGATACGCGGGCTCGACGCGAGCGGCTTTCCGGCCTCGACGCCGAAGCCGTTGACGATGTTGAGCACACCGGCAGGCAGCAGGTCACCGATGATGCCGATGAGGTGCAGGATCGAGACGGGTGTCTGCTCGGCAGGCTTGAGCACGATGGCATTGCCGGCAGCAAGGGCGGGTGCGAGCTTCCACACGGCCATGAGGATCGGGAAGTTCCACGGAATGATCTGGCCGACTACGCCGAGCGGCTCGTGGAAGTGGTACGCCACGGTGTCGGAGTTGATCTCCGAAAGCGAACCTTCCTGTGCGCGAATAGCTCCCGCGAAGTAGCGGAAGTGATCGATGGCGAGCGGAATGTCGGCGTTGAGGGTCTCGCGGATCGGCTTGCCGTTGTCCCACGACTCGGCGAGTGCGATGGATTCGAGGTTCTCCTCCATACGATCAGCGATCTTGTTCAAGATGATCGCGCGCTCGGCGACCGAGGTCTTGCCCCAGGCCGGAGCTGCTGCGTGCGCTGCGTCGAGAGCGAGCTCGATGTCTTCTGCGGTGGAACGAGCCACATCACAGAAATTCTGTCCGGTCACCGGTGTCGGGTTCTCGAAGTACTGACCCTTGACCGGAGCAACCCATTCGTTGCCGATCCAGTTGTCGTATCGAGACTGGAAGGACATGATCGCGTCGGCGGTACCTGGACGGGCGTACACGGTCATTGCAAGCTCCTATGTAAACGTGATCTTCCTGGGCGCACCCACCAAATCGGTGACTGCAATCCCACCCCCCGGTGGGGTGTGATTCACAACACTAGGAGTTGCAACGTTGCAAGTACGTTGCGTGCGAGAAACGCAGATGATTCTCAGATGCCCAATTGGCGGTCGAGGAGATCAATTCTTGCCTGGACCTGCGAATACAGCGGAGATTGAGGATCCAACGTGGACAGGTAGGCCTCCCACACGACGGAGTCTTCGCGCCCATGTACGGACGTGGTCCACCGGGCCAGAAGGTTGGCGTCACCTCCACGCAGCAGAGCCGCCTGAACCCTGGTGCGTAGTTCTTCCCGCACCTCGTCGATTCCCGGGGAGGCCGAGCCTGCCAGTACCGGGCCCGAATACAGTTTCATCGCCGTCGCCGCGTCTCCGCGATCCAACGCTGCCCGCACGTCGCCGACGTCTGTCGTGAACTCCGTGATGATCCGATAAGGACGCGAAGCCAGCCGGTCGGCGCCGAAAACCTTACGAAGCCGCGACATTTCCGCGCGAATGGTCACTGCGTCGAGCTCCCCCTCGTCGAGCAGGACCGCAAGGTGGTCGGAGCTCAGACCCTCCGGATGTTCGGAGAGCAGAAGGAGAATCTCGGCGTGACGCTGCGAAATCGGGATGCGGTCACCGCCGCGAACCAGCGTCGGCCGTCCGGCACCGAATGTTTCGAGGCGCGGAGCCGTCGCGCTGAGCGGGATAGGCGAGTTCAAGAGGTGGAATCGCAATTCCGATTCGGCGGCCGCAACAGTTGCACGGATCAGCGACAGCACTTCGGGAACCGCGACCCTGGGACCACCGGTGATGTCGATGGCACCAAGGATTTGCCCAGTGGTGGGATCGTGGACGGGTGCGGCCGAACAACTCCAGTCGTGCACGGTTCGGTTGAAATGCTCGGATCCGAAAATCTGTACGGAGTGGTCGAGAGCAAGCGCCGTTCCCGGCGCATTGGTGCCGACACGATCTTCGCTCCAGTCGGCGCCTTCGACGAAGTTCATGGACAACGCCTTGTCCTTGGCCGAGTTGTCACCCTCCACCCAGAGCAGTCGACCGTGTGCGTCGCTGATCGCGATCAGCAATCCGGTCTCGGCAGCATCTTCCACCAGGAGTTTCCGAATCACCGGACGGATCAGTGACATGGGATGCGCGGACCGATATTTTTTGAGTTCCAACCCCTCGAGCATCTCAGGATTGCCGACAACGTCAGGATTTACTCCCTTGTTGCGGCTCCGCATCCAGGACTCGAGCACGACCGAACGGACATGGGAGTCGTCGGTCAGCCCTTGGCCGGGCACGCCGCGGGCATCGATGAACGACTGATGGGCAGACGAAAGTCGCCGCGCGAGTAACGCGACGTCATCGCCTGGCCTGACCGCCACCCACGGGTTGCCGGACACAGCCTGTTCACGTGCCATATTTTGCGTTCCTCCGCTCCGTGGACCACTGTAACGCCGATCACAGCCCATAGGCGAGAACGACCATTCGGTATGACTGTCGACCTAGCCTGCTGCCCCTCGCGGCCACTCGTCACCGAGCAGGATGGCGCTTGCTCGTTCCGCGACCATCACCGCGGTCGCGTGTGGGCCGCGGGTCGGGATCGTCGGCAGGATTGACGTGTCAACAATACTGAGTCCTGCCGCGCCGATCACACGGCACCGATCATCGACGACTGCGAACAGGTCCGATTCGGCACCCATCACGCAGCTACCGGACATGTGCAAGGACGTACCGAGGCGAGATTCGATCCACTCGTCGGTGTACTCCACGACGGGGCGATCGATCAACCCGGTCTCGGCGATCGACTCGAGAAGGTTCTCGGCGATCTGCATTCCTTCCCGAATGGCTGCTCGATCGTGCGTCGACGCGACGTAGTTGTATCGAATACGCGGTGCCCCAGCGGGATCCCCCGATGCCAGTTCGATGCTCCCACGACTGCGCGGCGCCATGAGGACCACCCCGACGCCGTGATCCATGCGAGGCACACCGGGAACCAAGTCTGTGAAAGATGCGGTGTACGGGCGGATTTCAAGCTCGGCGAGATTGAGTGCAGTCTCCAGCACCGGTGTCTGCGAGCGAATCGCACGAGGCGTCGAAAAATGGTACGGCAGCAGCACTTCCGGATGGTCGACGAAGTTCTGGCCGACGCCAGGTCGATCGAGAATGACGGAAACTCCTTGCTCTGCAAGTTGTTCCGCCGGACCAACACCGGAATTCAAGAGAATGTGCGGCGTCGCCACCGCACCCGAACACACGATCACGTGGTCGGCATGAATGCGTCGGACGTTGCCGTCGTCGAGAACGTCGACGCCGATCGCACGGGTTCCCGAGAATACGATGCGAATGACGTTCACTCCGGATTCCACCCGCAAATTCGGGCGGTGCAACGCCGGCATCAGATACCCGATCGCAGTACTGATCCGACGATGATCCGCCACGTTCAGTGGCACTCGGCCGACGCCGAACGAGTCCGGCGCATTCTTGTCGACGTCGTCGGGAAAACCTGCTCCGAGCGCTGCCGCATGAAACTCACCGCTCAGTGGATGCAGTTGGTCCCACGCTCGACGCTCGACCGGGATCGGACCGGCGGTCCCGTGGAACTCGCCCTCGAAATCACGATCCGTCTCAGACTTCTTGAAGTACGGCAAGACGTCGTCGTATCGCCAAGCACTCGGCCAGTTCTCGAAATCTGCGCGGGTCGCTCGAGTGAAGTACGCACCGTTGACGGCCCCGGACCCACCGAGCGTCCGCCCGCGCGCAATCGTGGACGCCCGACGCGGTGTCAGTTCGACCGGATAGGTCCACGTGTATTCGCTCGCAGGTCCGACCGGCAGTCGGTACGGATCACCCAGGACGTCCGGAAGTTCGAGCGCCGAACGATATCCGCTTCCCGATTCGAGGAGCATCACCGTGGCGGATGGATCTTCACTGAGCCTGGCTGCGACGACGCAGCCACACGTGCCACCACCGACAACCAGGAAGTCTGCGTGGTCGGCTTCTGTCACTTGGTGATTCGAGGTTTCAGCGCCGCCCAGTCGCGAGCGTCGAACGCGCCCCGCCAGAGTCCGGCTCCATACGCGATGTCATCTGCTCGTTTGAAGAAGACGTACCGAACCGGACCCAGCCCGCCTGGCTCACGGTGGCGATACCAGTCCACCAAACCTTCGGTGACTGCCGCAGCGACGGCCAGTCGCCGAATTCGACGGGAAGCGATCACCGCCAGAAGAGTCACCGGCCAGTAGTGACGACACATCGCCGAGGCGAGTTGCCAGAATCCTCCGACAAACCCCTGCGCAGTGAGGATCGCTGCGATCCGGGTGGGCTGACTCAGCCCGTTGAACATCTTTCGCAGGCGATACACCGTGAAGAGCAGAGCGCCCAGCGCACTCGCAAGACCGGAACGGGTCAGTGTTGCGGCGGCGATGCACGCGAAGAGCGTCGAGAACGACATCGCCATCGGCGGAACCGAACCCTCGTGTCTTGCAGCCAACGGCGCCGCGCCCGTGCCGTAGAACGCTCTCCTGGCGAACCACTTGTCGAACTGAACTCGATGATCGTGGGCGACATGCGCAACCGGTTCGTACCTCAGTCGCCAACCCGCAGCCTGCAGTCGCCAGCAGAAATCGACGTCCTCGGCCACTTCGAGACTCTCGTCGAAACCGTTGCATTCGAGTGCCACGTCGCGCCGGACGATCACGGCCGCGCTGGGGACATAGGCGACCGGACTTCCCGACTTCACCGCAGCTTCTTTGCGTCCGAGGTCGAGAGACGATCGCATGTTCTCGTACCGCGCCAGCGCCGTCCCGTACGGATCGAGGGCGACGATGCGGGGCGCAACAAGGGCAACCCCTGGATCGCTGAAGTGGCCCAACATCAACTCGAGCCAACCGGCACGCGGTATGACGTCTGAGTCGAGGAAAGCTACGAAACGTGTTTGGGCCGAACGCAATCCCGAGTTTCTCGCTGCCGAGGGTCCGCGGGCGCTCTCGTGCCGCACCACTGTGATGGTTCCGGTGCCCGGGCAGGCGCGACGGGGCTCCACCGGCACTTCCGAACCGTCGTCGACAACGATGACGGTCAGATCCTTGAGGACGGGCAGTAGGCGTTCGACGCCGGCCTGGTTGTCCTTGACCGGAATCACGATGGTGACATCTGCCGCAGACGGTGTCGACATCGGACGAGGATTCGCGACGCCTGAATCGAGAAGGTGACGAGCAACCGCAGCGCTCTGCTGGTCGACCACCTCGAGGAAGCCGTCACCGATCATCGCCGCAGCCGTCGGAGCCAGCTTGAGCATCCGTGTCGGAGAGCCGCCGATGAGCACCCGGCCGCCCGAGTACGTGCGCACCTTGGGGTCCAACCGAATGCCGAAGCCGTCGGGGAGTCTTGCTGGTCGCATCAGATGATCGTAAGGGACGTAGCCCGTCGTGCTGCAACTCGTCGCAGCCTCGAAAGCCGTCGCAGGTGGACCGTCCGCCCCCACTCGGTCGTGGTCGTCACCGAAGCCTCCCATCTGGACCAGGCTCCCACCGGGCCAGTCCATCCGTCACGCGTCCTACCAACTCACCGAAGATGTATGCGCCGTCTTCGGCGGTAGCCCCGACTGGATTGCCGAGAACGCCGTTTTGCGACACAGCGACCATACCGCCCGAACGCATTCCTGGCATCAGGTCCGCGATAGGAGACAAATTTCCTGTCTCAGCAAGGCTCATGTGCACCAAATCGGGCGAAAGGTGCAGCAATAGGCTCGTTTCAGTGTGCCCCGCGTGCGCATCGGCACCCGCAACAGCGCACGGCGCCCAAGCGGCGTCACGTCCCTCGTATCGAAGAAGTGCCACAGCTTTGGCCAGCGCGGGACCGTTTCCGCCGTGGCCGTTGACGAACAGCACCCGCTTCGTCCACCTGAACGCCGACCTTCCGTATTCGACGACGAGGGTCTCCATAGCCTCGGCACCGATCGAAATCGTGCCGGCAAACCCTTCGTGTTCGCCGCTCGCCCCGTATTCGATGGCCGGGGCCACGACAACGTCGGGGAGAGCCTGTGCGACTGCTCTCGCGATCCGAGTGTCGGTATCGAGAGGCAGGTGCGGTCCGTGTTGTTCGAAAGAACCGACCGGGACCACGACGGTGAGCGCAGTGCCTTCGAGCGCAGGACTCGGGATGGCAGCAAGGTCACGCGGAGAACTCATCCCCCGATCGTATTGGTGCCGGCCCCTCCCACCGCAACACAGCATGCGGATACACCGGGGCATGGTTGTGCCCCGGTGTATCAGTTTTCGGTTGTCGCGGTCACGCCGCTGTCGGTGGGCTGTTCCCGCCGATCGGCTGCTGATACGGATCAACCGACATCGGTGGATAGAACACCGTCTTCCGATCCGGGCCGATCTCCACCCGCCACTCCGTGTGGTGCATCGTCCGATGGTGATGACCGCACAACAAGATCAGATTGTCGAGATCTGTTGGGCCGCCATCGTTCCAGTGAACAATATGGTGAGCATCGCACCACCCCGACGGCGTCCCGCACCCCGGAAACGCACACCCACCATCCCGAACCGCCAACGCCCGCCGCTGCGGAACCGTCGCCGTTCTCGCTTCCTTACCGCACTCGAGCGGAACACCATTCTCATCCAACAAAATCCGCGTCACGGTGCAGTCGCACGCCAACATCCGGGCAGTGTCGATACTGATCGGACCCACCCAATCCGTCCACGCAAACCCGAGTTCCTCCGTGGACGGCAGCAAGTCCTTCAAGGCCTGCAGATCCGTCATGTCTTTCGCCGACGCAGTGATCGTGATGTGCGGTTTCACCCCGCCCTCGATCGGACCCAACCCCGCCCGCTCGTACCGGCGCAGCAGTTCGCAAAACCCGTCCGCCCGTCGCAGCGCAGGAGTACGCGTGTCCTTCACGCCGTCCTTCTCCGGCGTCGGAGCCGACAAACTCGACAACAACGTGATCAACCGCGCCCCGTTCACCGCATCCAGATCACCCTTCACAGACACACGCCCGTACAAGCCTTTCGAGGCGTAGAACTCGTTGCGCTCCGAATCCTCGCCGACCGGAACACCGTCCTCACGCTTGCCGTACTGCTTCTCGATCCGCCGAATCGCCGCCCGCACCGCATCACAATCCGCAATGTTCTTCGACGCCAACCCGAGCAGAATCCCGCGAGCCTTCTCCACATCCGCCAGGGTCATGTTCTTGGGTGGATGCTGACAAAACGACGCCACCAGACGCGCTTTCAACGCATCCACGTCACCCCGGTGAAACGCATCGCCCACAACGGGTTCGAGCATCAACAACCGCGCCAACCCGACCAGCAGACTGCACTCACCGATCTCCAGATTCGTCGAACCGTGCAACCACTGTGCGATCGCCCGAAAACCCTTCCCGCCGAGAACCTCACGGGAAAACATTTCCACGATCAGCAACACCATCCGCGACTGCAACTCGTGCCGGGCGTGCACCAGATCGAGAACCTCACTCTTGAGGCCCTCACCATCCAGCTGCCACGCTTCCCGACTGTTCATACCGAAAGTTTAATCGAACATACTTTCGAGAGCCAGAGACAAAACGGACGACTTAAATCGCCAACGCAGCCCGATGCCCCTCGATGACCGCTGCGTGCGAACGTCTCGGGGACAGGGCGTCACCGATGCGAAATATCTCGAAAGAACTTCCCTGCAAGGTGTTCCACAACTCGTCGACAGGTTCCTGCTGTGTCGCGAAGACCACCCAGTCGACCGCAACTTCCTCGACCACACCCGTCGGAAGGTGAACCAAGCTCACGAGCGGCGAGGCTCCAGCGCTCACCGAAGTCGCCATCAGATCCGTCCGTTGCACGATCGACTTCTCGAACGCCCGGCGGTTCCACCCCTCGAAATCCAGGGTGACGCTCAGATCTTGGGCAACCACCATGCCGTTGGTCGCGATCGTGACAGCGCAACCTCGATCAGCCAGGAATTCAGCCACCGACGTACCTTGATGGAATCCCAACTCGTCGTATACGAGCACCATTCCGCTCGGCAGAACCCTGCCGTCGAGAACGTCTCGAACACTTACGACACGCTCTGATCCACCCGCCCACGTTGGGCGCACGGGCCGCGCGCCGGTTGCGATCACGACCACGTCGGGCGCCCGTTCCTCCACAATCGCAAGGTCAGCTCCAACACCCAGCTCGATCGTCACACCGCTTCGGCGACACTCCGATTCGAGATTTCGCACGAGGTCGGCGAGCTCACGGCGAACCGATACCACCGAGGCGGTAAGAATCTGTCCGCCAAGTCTTCGTTCACGCTCGAACAGCGTCACCGCATGACCTCGCTGGGCCGCGGTGGCCGCAGCTTGCAGGCCGGCCGGGCCGCCGCCAACTACCACCACCGTGCGGCCCCGTCGCCGCGGCATCGGCAGTGGGACCGATTCCCGACCGGCGCGCGGATTTTCGGTGCACCCCAACCAACGCCCCAGACCCATCCGCCCGACGCATTCCTGGTTGCAGGACAGGCAGGTTCGCACCTGTGACGATTGACCGGCACGCGCCTTGTTCACAAAATCCGGATCGGCGATCTGCCCGCGAACTACGCCCACCAGATCGCATACACCGTCCTCGAGTGCAGCTTCGGCTTGCTCCGGCGTCTTGAAACGGCCGACTCCGACGACTGGAAGATCGATGACCTCCCTGATCGCAGACGGGACGAAGTTGGCGTAGCCCGTGGGTACAGCCATCGATGCTTCGACCAGATGCAGTGTTTCCGTGGCCATTCCGACGGTGGTGTTGATGTAGTCGACGTGACCGTCAGCTTCGATCAGTTGGGCGGTGGTTACCGCGTCGGACAGTTCGATGCCACCCCGCGTTCCTTCGTATCCACTCAGGCGCACACCGAGCACACGATCCGGGCCGATGGCCTTACGCAGGACCCCGAGCACTTCGAGAAGGAAACGAGCACGATTCGCCACGCCCCCGCCGTAGCGATCGGTGCGCAGGTTGGTCGAGGGTGCCAGAAACGCGCGCACGATGGACGACTGCGACGCCTGCAATTCCACCCCGTCGAAGCCACCGGCAACGCAGTTGCGCGCAACAAGGGCGAACCCTGCGAGAATCTCGGCAATGTCCGCGTCGTCGACAGCTTTGGGCACCTCGCGGAACAACGGATCCGCAACGGCGCTCGGCGCCAACAGCGGCGATCGCGAATAGGTTCCAGCGCCCTGACCCCCATTGTGGTTGATCTGCGCGAGAATCGACGAACCATGCGCATGAACGGCGTCGGTGATCCGCCGGTATCCCTCGATCGCTTCCGGCCGATAGCCCGCAATCATCTTCTCGTACGGTCGATCCGAAGGATGCGTCGAGTGTTCCTCGGTGATGATCAGACCCGCACCGCCCCGTGCCCGCGCCTCGTAGTAGCTCGCGTGCTGCTCCGTCGGCAACCCGTTCTCCGCGTAATTGGTCAGGTGTGCGGAGAACACGACCCGATTGCGGAGTGTCAGGTTGCCCAGGCGCAGTGGCGCGAAGAGGCGCGGGTATGGCGTCATCAGACCTTGGAGTTTCCCTGATCGAGAGCGATATGACTTGCCGTGACGGTGCGTGAACCGTCACCCGCGAGCCACAGAACGGTATCGGCGATCTCGTCGGGTTCGGCGAACGCGATGTCCGAGAGGATCGGAGTGAAGTTGGGAAGGTACTGCGGAAACTTTGCAAATACCTCGAGCGCGCCCTGGTCGACCCCCATCGGCGTATTTACTCCGTAAGGGTGGATCGAGTTGACCCTGATCTTGTACTCCCCCAGTTCCTTTGCCGCGGCCTGCGTCAGACCGACGAGACCGAACTTGGCGCTCGCGTAGTGCGCCTGTCCGGGCAGCGCCTTGAGTCCGGCCACCGAACTGACCACGATGATCGATCCACCGCGCCCACCTTCGATGATCGCCGGCACCGATGCCTTGAGGGTTTTCCAGACTCCGGTCAGGTTGATGTCGATCAGGGTTTCCCACTGCTCGTCCGACATTTCCCAGAATCGATTCCAGTTACAGACCCCGGCATTGGCGACCACGATGTCAAGGCGTCCGAACTGCTCGACACCGTCCTTGACCACCGCGGTGAGCGCTGCGCCGTCACGGACATCTACCTCGCGGGCGAGGATCTTCCCACCCTCCGCTTCGACCAGACGTATCGTCTCGGCAAAGTCCTCGGAAGTTGCTGCGTCGTAAGAATTGTCCGACGCCACCGACGCGCACACGTCGACTGCGATGATCGCTGCTCCCTCGCGCGCCATCTTGACCGCGTGCGCACGTCCTTGACCGCGCGCTGCGCCGGTGATGAAAGCAACGCGACCTTCGAGCGAACGAACTGAACCCTGTGTCATGAGATAGCCCTCTCTGCAGAATTGAAACTCGTTCTAGTAGTAAACCCTGCAAAGCGCCCTTCGCGGATGGATTCGAGAACAGTTCTCGGGGCAACCGAGTCACCCACCTGGATGTCGGCCGCTTCCTTCAGCGTTTCGTTCGGCAGACGGGGCGAGCAGTCGATCACCACTTCACACTCGAGCTGTGACCGCTCGCCGGTATGAACGTGCTCGACGCAGACGGCCCCTGAGGCGATTTCGATGACACGGGACGCGAGCACCCTGGTGACCCCGGCCTGCTGGATGCGCGTGTTGGCGCCGACCAGATCCCCACTCGCACCGAGCCTCGAACCGACGATGCCGTCCGGGGTCACAATCGAGACGGAGACGCCCTCGGCCGCGAGTGCTTCTGCGAGCGCCACCGCGATCGGTCCACCGAGCGGATCGATCAGCGCGACCGGACCCGGCCCCACGGTGGTCAACTTCCCGAAGGCTTCCGACGCATCCAACCACCGAACCGAGTCGTCGACCGGATACGTCGGCGGCCGCGCAGCACTACCGGTGGCAACCACAACCAGCTCGCCCCGACTACGTGCATCACTCAGGTCCTGCGCGTCGACCGCCGCCCCGGTCCGCATCGTCACGCCGCTACGACGGCATTCGTCCTCGAGCCACTGCGCGAGGAGTGCGAACCGGCTGCGGCCGTCACCTCGCGCAAAAGTTCGGATCATGCCGCCGAACTGCGATGAACTCTCGACGAGTGTGACCGAGTGCCCCGCCACCGCCGAGATCCGCGCGGCTTCCATCCCGGCGGGGCCACCCCCCACGACCAGCACGGCTCCCGGTGCCGAAATCTGCTCTCGCTCATCGGGGTCCACCGTCTCGAAACCTGCGCTCGGATTCCCGACGCACGTCACGACCGGGTTGCGAGGATCACGCACGAGGCACGTCTGATTGCAGAGCACACACGGGCGTGGACGATCGCCGCGCGCGGCTTTCACGACCAGGTCCGGGTCCGCGATCTGGGCCCTGGTCATCTCGACGAACTCGGCTACTTCCAGCGCTGTGTGTGCGTCGGTGATGTCCACGACGCTCCCCTGCACGACAACAGGAATCGAAACCGCGGCCTTGATCTCACGGCACAGGTCGAGGTTGAAGTTCGGCGGGCAGTGAAAGTCGGGTCGGTACCCCTCTGACGAATAGAGTCCGCCACGAACGACGACAAGGAGATCGAGTAGTGGCGACAGATCGCGTGCAAAACCGGCGGCGAGATCGGGTGTCAGTCCCGCCCATGGTGCTTCCTCGTCGCAGGACAACCGCAGGGAGACAACGTGGTCCGACCCGACTTCCTCGCGCACTGCCGAGATGATCTCGCGAACAAGGGCAACGCGATCAGTGCCGTATCGGTCTTGCCGAGTGTTGGTCAGACCCGAAAGGAACTGCCGCAGAATGCTTCGAGGACCGGCATCGAGTTCCACTCCGTCCATTCCCGAAGCGATGGCCATTGCCGACGCTTCACGAAAGCCGGCCATCAACTGGTCGATTTCCGGCTGCCCCATTGCCATCGGCAACTCACGCGTCACCGGGTCGGCCACTCTTGACGGTCCCCACAGCACCGATTGGGAGTATGCGCTCGATCCCTGCATGCCGGTATGACCGAGCCCGGCAACAACCAGCGTTCCGTACGGAGCACATGCGGCCGCGATCGACTGCCACCCCGGGCCGCACTCCGACGCCAGCGGTGCCCGCTCGTACGGCCAGTCGTTCTCCAATACCGAGGCCACTTCGGTGACGACGATTCCGGCTCCACCCTCGGCGCGGCGCTGGTAGTACGCACGGTGCCGATCGGAAAGTGATCTTCCCACAGCCAGATTGGTCTCATGCGGACCGAAAACAACCCTGGACCGGACGAAGCGTCCGGCCAGGGTTGTGTGTTCGTCGAGTGTCAACTCACAGCTCTATCGGAACCGCAATCTCAGCTGGCGCCCAGTGAGCGTGTGAAGCCTTCCGGGATCACCAGGTCTGCCGGGCTCAGTTCGGTGATGGACGAGTGGCCAAGGCCCATCAGCCCCGAGTCGATGCCCATCCGCATCAGGTCGAGCACGTTCTCGACACCGGCCTGGCCGTTTGCCGAGAGACCCCACAGGTAGGCGCGCCCGAGCATGACGGCCTTGGCTCCGAGTGCTAGCGCCTTGACGACGTCGCCGCCGCGTCGAATGCCGCCGTCGAGAACAACTTCCACCTGATCGCCCACGGCCTCGGCAATGCCCGGGAGCACGCGGATCGGCGCCGGGGTGCCGTCGAGGTTGTTACCACCGTGGTTGGAGACCGAGATAGCGGAGACACCGGCGTCGACAGCTCGCTTGGCGTCGTCGATGCGCATGATGCCCTTGAGCATGAACGGTCCACCCCACTGCTCACGAAGCCAGGCGATGTCTTCCCACGTCGGAAGCGGGGTCTGCATCCACTCGCCGTACGCGCCGAAGAACGTCGGTGCCGGCTGGCCGGGAGCCGCGAGGTTGGGTGTTGTCAGGTCGGGGATCTTGCCGGTCTTGGCGAACTCCAGCAACCACTTCGGGCGCATGATGCCCTCGGGAGCGAACTGGAACATCGCCTTGAGGTCCATCTTTTCGGGGATGGACGGGCTACCCCAGTCGCGACCGTACGAGAAGGACCAGTCGGTGGTGATGATCAGGCCCTTGGCACCGGCAGCGCGAGCGCGCTCCATACGCTGCAGGAGCACGTCGCGGCTGCCGACCCAATACATCTGGAAGAAGACCTGCGGGTTGGCCGCGGCAACTTCTTCGATGGACTTGCTGGCGAAAGAACTCAGTCCGATGGCTGTTCCCCGTGCTGCAGCCGCACGAGCTACCGCTACCTCACCGTCGGGGTGCACTGCCTGCACACCTGTCGGTGAAATCATGACGGGCAACGAAATGTCCTGGCCCATAATGGTGGTGGACATCTCGCGCTTGTCCGACAGTCCCGCAGCGTGAGGAGCGAAACCCAGTTCGCTGAATGCCGCGACGTTGTCGTCGACCGTCAGCCCTTTCTCGGATCCCGCCACCAACGCCGCGTACACGGACTTGGGCAACCTCTTCTTCGCACGGCGCTGTGCTTCTGCCACCGTCTCGAAGAAAGCATTCTTAGCCATTGAACTGACCTCTCTGGGGTGCAGCTTTCGCCGCACTGTCGGTATCGCGCAGTAGTTACTGCATTCCCGCAAGCGGGTTTTCGTCACAAATCTTGGCGGGCGGACGCATCATCAGTGTCAGTGGCACCGATGCACGTGGGGTCTTACGTTGACCGGAACGGGAGTGGTCGACGCTGGACTTCGGGACCTCTCCCGCCGACGCCAATGCCATTTCACCGTTACCGATGACGCATTCGGGGTCAGGTCCGTCCATCGGCAGTCCGGTGAAGAACTTGGCTGCCATGCAGCCACCCCGGCAGGAGTCGTAGTGATTGCACTTGCTGCAGGCGCCACCGGTCTGCGGCGAGCGCAGCTCCTCGAACAGGTCCGAGTGCTGCCAGACTTCCTGGAATCCACCGTCTTTCACGATGTTTCCGGCGAGGAACTGCTCGTGAATCGCGAACGGGCATGCGTACACGTCACCGACCGGGTCGATCAGGCACACGACGCGGCCCGCGCCACAGAGATTGAGACCGGGCAGTGCATCGCCGAACGCGGAGAGGTGGAAGAACGAGTCGCCCGTCAGGACGCCTTCGCCGTTGGCCACCAACCAGTTGTAGAGCTCACGCTGCTGCTCCGGGCGTGGGTGCAGGTCGTCCCACACATCGGCGCCGCGACCCGAAGGGCGCAGTCGAGTGATGCGCAGGGTCGCGTCGTACTTGTCCGCGAGAGCCTTGAACTCGTCGAGCTGACTGACGTTGTGCCGCGTGACGACCACCGAAATCTTGGCGTCCTTGAAGCCGGCTTCCTTCAGGTTCGCGAGAGCCCGCTCGGCCATTGCGAACGAACCAGGCCCGCGCACAGCGTCATTGACCTCAGCGGTGGCACCGTCGATGGAAATCTGCACGTCGACGTAGTCACTGGCCGCAAGCCGTGCCGCGACCTTCTTGTCGATCTTCACGCCGTTGGTGGAGAACTTCACGCCAACCTGGTGGTCCGTTGCGTAATCGACGAGCTCCCAGAAGTCGGAGCGTACCGTCGGCTCGCCGCCACCGATGTTGACGTAGAAGACCTGCATACGTTGCAGCTCGTCGATGATGGACTTGCACTGTTCGGTGCTCAGCTCGTTGGGGTCACGGCGACCCGACGACGAAAGGCAGTGCACGCAGGACAGGTTGCAGGCGTAGGTGAGTTCCCACGTCAGGCAGATGGGGGCGTCGAGTCCGAGTTCGAACTGATCGACGAGGCGACCCACCTTGGCGGGCGGAGAGGGCTGTTCAAGAACTGAGGTCATGGCTGTGTCCTCGCGAAGAAATGAAGCGGGCGAACGTGCAGAAGGGCTGTTCCGCACGTGGGGGCGAGCGTCTGGCTCAGACAGGCACGATCATGTGCGAATCGGCGAGAGTGCTCAGCGCGCGGGCATATTGGGGAGCCGCGTCATCTTCGATGCCTTGCGCACGTAGTGCGGACCTGACATCAGGATGGTCTGGCAACGCCTTGACCACCGCAACGATGGTCGTGTTCTTCAGGAACGACAGCTTGCGCGTTCCGAAGTGGTAGAGCAACGCCCCGAAAGGTTCGGGGCGAAGCGCTACCTGCGGGTGGAGTTTCCACCCCGCATCGAGATCCAAAGCAGACACGGTCAGTACACGCCGCACATGCCGTCGATGGAAACTTCCTCAACGAGGGACTCCTCGACGAGGTCGTTCTCGAGCGCCTTGTTGTCACGATCTGACATGGATTCCTCCTGCGGTCGCACTCCGTCTGGAAGTCTGTAGATCAGACTTCCAACCTGGGAGTTGGTGGTCACTAGTGGGACTTCACTGTGACTCGGTTCACCACTGTAATGGCATCGAGTGCAGAATGACACACATGGAGCGAAAAAAGTATGCGTAGCCGCAAGAAACCGTCCGCTCGGATAGGTCGTCGCCCCTCCACAACGAGGGAGGGAATCAGCACGATCGGCATCGAACTGTTCTCCACCGTCGGCTTCAACGAGGTGAGCGTCGACCAGATAGCCGACGCCGCCGGCATCGCGCGTCGGACTTTCTTTCGCTACTTTCCGTCCAAGAACGCCGTCCCCTGGGGCGACTTCGACGGACATCTCGACGAGATGCGCGAGCACCTGGATTCACTGCCCGCTGACATACCGTTGGTCGACGCACTCGAATCCGCATTGTTGACGTTCAACACCTTCCCACCGGAAGAGACTGCGGTACATCGCAAACGGATGGAATTGATCCTCGAAGTTCCGACGCTTCAGGCATACTCTGTGGTGATGTACGAAGGTTGGCGGCAGGTGGTCGCCGACTACGTCGCACGCCGAATGAATCTCGAGCCGACCGATCACGGCCCACGCACGGTCGGCTATCTTCTGCTCGGGGTCGCCATGTCGGCGTACGAACAGTGGCTCACCGACGATTCACTCGAGCTACCGGAACTCTTGAAAACAGGTACGCAGTCCTTGCGGACCGGCATCACCACCTGAGAAGCATCACCACCTGAGAAAGGCGATCATGTCCACCATCACGAACGAACCGGTCCTGGATTCACTGGCACCGTCGACGCCGGGCTTGTGGTCGTTCGGGCATGTCACCGTCGAACGTGTCGATTCCGGTCCGATCTCGCTCGATCGTCGAGGCGGCCGACTCCACGTCAGGCACTCCCTCACTCCCGCCGATCTGAGCGAGCGACTCGTAGCCGGAGTCACCTCGTCGATCCAGGACGCGGAGTTCGGTCAGGACGAATTCGAGTTGACGATGGTCGGACTGGTTCGGTCCACCGTGGACGGCGCTCTCGAATCCTGGACCACCTACTACCGGAACTCCCTTGCCGAACTACTGGACGGCACTGCAGATTTCGCGCCGATTCACGACAAAGCCGAAGAACTGGTTCGCGGTTCCGTACTCGATCTGGGTTCCTGCTTCGGTTTCCTGCCCCTGCGGCTCGCGCGCGCCGGAATGGACGTGACCGCCACGGACATCCTGCCCGGAACGATGATCCTGCTCGACGCGGTAGCCCCCGAACTCGGCATCACGATCGACACGGTGATCTGCGACGCGGGTGAAGTACCGGCACCGGACAACAGCGCCGACACCGTCACCGCAATTCATCTCCTCGAGCACGTCGACGACTCGGTCGGCGAAGCCGTGATCGCGCAGGCACTCCGAATCGCACGTCAACGGGTCGTCATAGCCGTCCCCTTCGAAGACGAAGCCACCGCGTGCCACGGCCACATCCGAACGTTCGATCTCGAGTCACTGTGTGCGGTCGGCCGGCAGACCGGTGTGCCGTTCGAGGTATTCGAGCATCACGGCGGCTGGTTGGTGCTGGACGCATCGGCCGCCTGAAAAGAACTAGCCTTCTTTCAGCGTATGGGCGACAAGTGCATTCGCGTGCCCATGCCCCATCCCGTGCTCCGACTTCAACCAATTCACCAATTCCATGTGCTTGGTGAGGTCTGAGCTTTTGATCAGCTCTTGCCACTCACCGATCGGCCGACCGTATTTCTTCTCGATCGACGGAAAATACGACGCCGGGCCTTTCACGGGTTCAGTCATGACCGGAATCTACCTCCACCGCCCGACAATATTCGCGCACCTGCGGTGCCCGCATGTCCGCACCTGCGGAATCGCTGGGTAGATACGCGACCATCGGATTATGGTCGAAGTACACCCACCCCAGAGCACAGGAGTTTCAGAGATGCGACTGTCCACACGAAATCAACTCACCGGCACCATCACCGAGGTCAACCTCGGCACCGTCATGGCAACGGTCAAGGTGAAGTTGGACGGCGGCAACCAGATCGTGACTTCGTCGATCACCCGCGATGCCGCACTGGATCTCGACCTCGAACCAGGCCAAGCTGCAACGGTATTCGTGAAGTCCACCGAGGTGACGATCGGCGTCGAATAACTGGTGATCGCTGCGATCAGGGCCGGGTGAGATGCGTGGTCATCGTGTAGTTCTTGCTCGGCCCCGTCACGGTCCAGACGACCGCCCAAGCCGATCCATCTACTGCAGTGACGTCGATTCGCCCGCGGTAGGTGTCCGCACCGCACAGGTGCTCGACTTCCTCCCCCGGTGCCCAGTCGTGGAACTCTCTGCCGTCTTCGAATGTCACGGCCCATTCGAGGCCGCGCTTTGCAATGAACAGAGTGCGGAACACTGGCAATTCCAGATCGCCGTCACGCAGAGTGCCACTCTCGTACCAGCGCATCCGACCGTCACCGGCGTCGGAGATAGTGGTCTCGCCGAAGACATGCTTGGTGGAACCGGAAAGGCGGTCGACTATGTCGCGCTCGAAGTGCCACGTTCCTGCCAGCGCCCTCGGCTCGATCTTCGCGTCGTCAACCATGTGACGATTCTAGTGACCCTGGACAAGGACTTGCGAAGGGGCCGAACGCACTGCGGGGAGTATGTTCCGAGTACATCCGGAACACGCAGGAGATTCACACAGACATGAACGATTCGGCCGCCCTTCACCAACGCACAGTGTTCGCAGAAGATCTCGAGATCGGCCAAGTGATCCCATTGGGCTCGTATTCGGTGACCGAAGAGGAGATCGTCGAGTTCGCAACCCAGTGGGATCCCCAGTGGTTTCACATCGACAAGGAAGCCGCCGGGTCCGGGGTCTTCGGCGGGTTGATCGCCAGCGGGCTGCACACCCTGTCGATCTGCCAGAAGTTGGTGGTCGCCAGTCTCTACGACCAGTGGAACGTGATCGCCGGAAAGTCCATGCGCGACGTGAGCTTCCTACGTCCACTTCGCCCCGGTGACACCCTGAGCGGAAAGGTCACCGTCGACAACGTCGTGTTCGACAATCGCGCGCGGGGATTGGTCACCATCACAGCGAAATTGGTCGATGCAGACGGCAATCGCGTTCTCGACGTAGTCACTGACGCCTACCTGCACTGTCGCCCGACTCGCGGACAGTGAATTATCGGTAAATTCCGCACCGCATTGTCTGAATTGCCGTACTTTCAGTGACGTTGCGACGCAACAGTACCCATCCCCGCAAACAGGAGTTCCTCACACATGAGCAGCCTCGGCGAGATCAATCCTCTCGGCATTCTTCAGATCCTCATCTACATGCTCTTCGGTGGGTCGTCCAGCACTCCCGAGTAGACCCTAGCTTGCCATAGCCATAGTCAGCATCTAGGGTGCTGACTATGGCAATTAATAGTCAGGCGTCCGCGACGGTATCGCCGTCGACCGACGCAGCGTGTCATCACACCGAATTCGACTCCAGCTGGCGGAGTTTCGACGGCATTCAGGGCGGACTCGCCGTTGCACGGATGCTGCGAGTGGCTGCCGACGCGTCCGGAGCCGAACCTCTGGCAGTCACGGCGCACCTGGACCGCCCCGTCCCTCCGGGGCCGGCCGAGCTGACTGTCGACGATATGCGGGGCGGGCGGACCGTCAGTTGCCACGTCACGCTGACCGGTTCGGGATCCGCTCTCGTTCGGCTAGCCCGCGACACAGGAGGCACAACGATGTCCGCCCCTGTCGCCGAACCGACTCCGGCCGACCCGTCAACCCTGCCGCCGCTGGAGATCCCGGTGGATTTTGTGCCGTTCTCCCAGCACCTCGACATCCGGCCGATCAATTCCGCGAGGCCGTTCGCCGGTGGCGACGCCCCGGAATTCGACGTCTGGATCCGATTGCTCACAGACCTCGATTTCACGGCCCAAGAGCGCGCCGCGGTCCTTCTCGACGCGCTTCCGCCCGGATTGTTCGCAACACTGACGATGCCCGTGGCTATACCCACTATCGAGTTCACCGCGCATTTCACACCGGAGCACCTCACGGCAGATCCCCGAACACTGTCACCGTGGTATCGCCTACGCCACGGGACCGCCTGGGCGACAGACACTCTCTGTGTTGACGAATCCGAACTATTCGACTCGACCGGACGGCTCGCCGCTCGGGCTCGCCAGCTTCGTCGAATTCTGGGTTGAACTCCCAATTGAGTTCAGTCCTACTACCCCTGGAGGTCGCGACGACGGAACGCAACAAGCGATGCTATCGAAAGCACTACTGCCACAACGATCATTGCCAGCAGCGGTAGAACTGTCACTGGCTCGGCGGGGGCACCCGGCACGTGGGTGAAGGGTGACAGATCCAGCACTAACTGTGGAAGCTTCAGCAACGTTCCGAGTTGCCCGAGCACGATGCATGCCGCCAAGATTCCCCAGGAGAGCGCCGACGCGTAGGTCGGAAACAGTCCGAAAGCCAACGACACCAACCCCACGACTACAAGCACCGCGGGTAGATAGGCCAAGGCGGCGCCAGTCATGCGAAGTGTGTTGCCGCCGACGTCATCCGTGACGAGCCCGAAGGCAAATCCGGTGAAGGCACCCATCAAGACGTGCGCGAGGATCACCCCACCCACAACCACACCCAGGTGGGAAAGCATCCACCTCCACCGCGACAAAGAGGTTGCCAGCAACGGTTCGAGCCGTCCCGATGTTTCCTCACCCCGCATCCGGAGAAGACTCTGGACCGAATATGCCGCGATGACGATCGAGGTGAGACCGAGCGCAGTGGCCAAGTACGAATCCACCAGATCCGTACCGCCGCCACCAAGTTTCTCGAACATCTCCGCGGTCTGCTGCGACGATCCCACCATCGCGTCGATCTCGTTGCCCACAGCGCCGTAGGCGAACCCGAGAATGACAACGGCAAAGATCCACCAGAACATCGTCATTCGCTGCATGCGCCAGGCCAGGCCCCAAGCCGACGGCAACCACGATGCTGCGGTCGGTGGGCCGGGCCGGGGCTGCACGAGCCCCGCTCCCTGATCACGATGGCTGATGAGAACAAACGCCACCATCACATGCACAACCGCAAATCCGATCAGCAACAACAGGATCCACCAGGCATCGTCGTCGAAAGGTCTGATCTGTTGCGCCCATCCGATCGGCGAAAGCCACGACAACCAACCGCTCACCACGCGAGTTCCGTCGTCGACGACCGTACTGTTCACGTCGCCGATCGCGCGCAGCATGAAGGCAACACCGATCGCGGCACCCGCCAGACCGTTGGCCGTACGAGCACCGTCCGTGATCTGCGCAGTCACCGCCGCCACACCGGCAAACGCGATTCCGGTCCCACCTATCGAAGCACCCAACGCGAGCGAACCAACGACAGGCAAACCGACGGCGATCGATCCCAGGGCAATTCCCAGTGTCAGAACCACGTTCGCACCGACCGTGACAATCAGTGCGGAGGTCAGAAGCGCTCGCCGACCAGCCACCGCAGCACCGATCATCTCGGCACGGCCGGTCTCCTCGTTCTGTCGTGTATGCCGAACCACCGCAAGGGTGCTCATCAATGCCGCCACCAACGCGAACACGAGCACCGACTGACTGGCGACTATCGCGCCCTGCGAATCGCCGGACACGATTCCGTTGGTCGCCAGCGCCACCGGCGATACCGCGGAACTGACTGCGATGTTTCGCAATTCCTCGGGGGTCGAGTACAGCCCGGTCACACTGGCGACGACGAGCAGCATGAACAGGACGATCGAGATGACCCACACGGAAAGCTGAATTCGGTCCCGTCGCAAAGCCAGCCGGACCAGTCGGCGTGTGCCGGTGAATTGACTTGCCGAGGCAGGTACCGGTGGAGCGGCCTCGACAGCAACGGTCATGGCCGTACACCGGTCTCGGCTCGCAGGTGGACCGAAGCCTCCCTGGCGCGCTCGTCACCGTAATGACGCAAGAAGAGTTCTTCGAGTGTCGGCGGAGTGGAAGTGAGCGCCACGATTCCGAATCCGACCAAGTACGTCATGAGTGGTCCGAGTTGCGCGCTGTCAACTTCGCAGGTGACGTGGTTACCGTCGATCACCGCGTCGTGGACACCGCCGAGCCCGTCGAGTCCGCCGATCTGGCGCTGTGTCTCCGCCGAGATGGACGTGCGCGTGAGATGCCTGAGTTCGGACAGCGTTCCCTCTTCCACCGTCCGCCCGTCGCGGATGATGCTCACGCGATCGCACAGCGCTTCGACCTCGGCGAGGATGTGGCTCGACAGCAGGACCGTCTTTCCGGCGTGAGCCACCTCCTCGACGCAGTCCTGAAACACCGCTTCCATCAACGGGTCGAGCCCCGATGTCGGTTCGTCGAGTACGTAAAGGTCGACGTCGGACGAAAAGGCCGCCACGAGTGCAACCTTCTGCCGATTACCTTTCGAGTACGTCCGCGCCTTCTTGGTCGGGTCAAGTTCGAAGCGATCGAGCAACTCGCTGCGGCGTTTTCGGTCCAAGCCACCGCGCAGACCCGCCAACAGATCGATAGCCTCCCCGCCGGTGAGGTTGGGCCACAGATTCACGTCGCCAGGCACGTAAGCGAGACGTCGATGCAAGGTAACAGCGTCTCGCCACGGATCGCCGCCGAGAACAGTTGCGTCTCCGGAGTCCGAGCGGAGCAGGCCGAGGAGCACCCGAATAGTGGTCGACTTTCCAGAGCCGTTCGGTCCCAGGAATCCGTGCACTTCACCTGCTGAGACTTCGAGGTCGAGGCCGTCCAGCGCGCGGGTGGTACCGAAGGTCTTGACGAGGCTTTTCACTGAAATTGCCGCACCCATGAATTTGACCGTACGCCGATTTCACAAATGTGTGAAGATAGAAAAGAAGAAAAGATCGAAGGGTTCCGATGACCGACACCAGCCACACCGTTGCACCGGACGAGAGCCGACATTTTGTCGAACGACTCTCACTCGTTCTGAGCGACATGGGTTTTCCGCCGATGCCTGCCCGCGTGTGGGCCGCGTTGATGACCAGCGAGACACCCTCGTCCACGCCAGGAGATCTCGGATCCCGATTGGGAGTGAGCCCCGCCGCCATTTCCGGAGCAGTCAGATACCTCCAGCAAGTCGGATTGATCGAGCGAGTGGCCGTCCCCGGATCGAGGCGTCAGCACTACTGCGTCAGCGTCGACATGTGGGCCGACGCGTTTGTCACGAAACAATCGTCCCTCTACCAGGTCTCGGCAGTTGCGGACGAGGGCATTCGGGTCCTCGGTGAAGGCACTACGGCCGGCGATCGTATGGAAGATCTGCGCGACTTCTTCGACTTCATGGCCGCGGAAATGCCGCGCATGCTCGCGGACTGGCGCTCCCAGCGAAAAGACAGGACACCTGGAAGGTAACTTCAGGTTTACCCGCATTTTCGGTGGGGTACCTCAATTCTCGTTCCAGCATGATGAGGTGCGCTGTACCCGAGGAGTTGTTGATGAAGCTGTCGATCAGGGGCGCGAAGACTTCACCGACGCCACCCTCCGCACGAACCGCTTCACCCGAAACCTGTGAACAATCGATTTCCTTGAACCGCAACGCCGCCGGGGCATTCGCCGGCGATCATCACGCACTGTCGAAACTCCTGGCCCGATTGCACCCTCGCGTCGTTCTCTACTATCGCGCCAGGCTTCTCGGGACGCCTGTCGCAACATTCGCCGACGATCTCGCCCATCAATACACCCTGGACGTCGTCACACGAATGTCCGAAACGATCTCGGCCGACACACGCATCGAGAACTTCGCCTACGAGTTGGCCTCGCAACGGATTGCGTCAATTCCCCAGTCACGCAACATCGACGGACAATTCAAACGCCCACGTCGCCTCACCGACGACCAACGTGAGGTCCTGGTATTGCGAATCGCAGTGGGTCTGACTGCCGAGATGACCGCGTCGACTCTGCGCACAACTCGATCGAGCGTGCTCCTCGTACAGCATCAGGCGCTGCGCGCCTGGGCGGTCTCCGAGCGGAGCTAGATCAGACCTTGCTTACTCGCGGCGTAGACGGCCTCTGCTCGCCGACTCACCTCGAGTTTGCGCATGATGTTGCTGACGTGGAACTTGACCGTGGTCGGCGAGATGAACAGTCGCTCACCGATCTTGATGTTGGACAAGCCGTTTGCGAGCAGTCTCAGTACTTCGAGTTCACGATCGGTCAATCGTTCTTTGGATGACGACTGCCCGTTGAGCGATCGGACGACAGCCGATGCGCTGCGAGAATCGAACGCACTCTCACCCCGCGAGACCGCCCTGATCGCACGCACCAATTCGGTGGTGTCGACGTCTTTGACGACATAGCCGCGAGCACCCGCGTGTACCGCTCGCACCACCAGTTGATCGTCGAGAAAGGTGGTGAGAACCAACAGTCCGAGCCCGGGATGCGCCGTGGACAACTGGCCACAAAGGGTCAGTCCCTCGTAGTCGGAACTGGCGGAGAGTTTCAGATCCATCAAGACGATGTCCGGGCCCACCTTGTCGACCACGGCAAGCGCCTCGGCGAGAGACGAAGCCTCCCCCACGATCTCGAGGTCGCTTTCGCGCTCGAGAACCGAGCGGAGCCCTTGCCGCAAAATTGCATGGTCGTCGACCAGGACGATTCGAACCAATCCCTGAACCGGCGATGCTCCGCGGGTGATGACGGGACGCGCAGTGGTCATGATTCCTCGCTCTCGATTTCAGTGGTGGAGCAAAGATTGTCGACATCCGCCTGGAGCGGAAGTGCCTGTGGCAGTGGTAGTGGCAGTCGCACGAGAATCTGAATTCCACCGATCCGCGCGCGCCGTACTTCGAGCGCACCACCCAACTCGAGAGTTCGTGTCTGCATGTTCGCCAGTCCGCGATGACGGCCGTCGACGTCGTTGGTGGCTGCGAGTTTGAGGATCAGACGCATCCGCGCAGGGTCGCCGTCACCGTCGTCGGAAACCGACAGCAACACCGTATCCGCTCGATAGGTCAACCGCAGGACCGCTCGACTCGCATGGGCATGCACCGCAACATTGAACAGTGCCTCCCCCGCGATCCGCAGAAGAGCGTGTTCGGCATCGCCTGGAAGCTCGGTCGGGGTACCGCCGACGCGAACGCTGACCGCCAACTCGTCCGGCATGTGAACCACGCCGAGCTGCTCGAGCATCTCGGGCAGCGACGTCCGGTCCGCGTCCGAGGAATGATTGAGCGCGTAGATCGCCGAGCGAAGCTGCTCGACCGCCCGCCTGGTCAAATCCTTTGCCAAGTCCAGCCTTTCACTGCGTTCCGCCTCCGGGATGTCGCTCCGGCAGACCTCGATCTGCATGCCGGCCGACAACACAGCCTGTGTCACGCTGTCGTGAAGTTCGCGGGCGATCCGGTGCCGTTCGTCGTCGACCACCTGGTGCCGGTGAGCCACTCCGAGTTGACGCTGCGTGGACTCCAATTCGCTGTTGCGCACCGCGAGGTCGGCTGCAGTGCGATTGGCCTCCGCATATGCGTCTTCGGCTCGTTCGAGCAGCAGTTGTCCGCGCTGGTAGAGCGCCGAGTTCTGCAGGGCCACAGCAGTCTGGCTGGCCAGAATGCTGAGCACAGCACCGTCCGTCGTATCGAGCGTCCGGTTGGCCGGCGTCCAGGCAGCAAAGGCGCCGACCACACCGCCGCCGAGCACGATCGGCACAAACGCGTAGTGAGCGTCGATCACCGAGTTTGATTCGATTCTTCCGCACCGGATGTCGTCGAGACATTCGACGACGTCCTCCGGAAGGGGTGGCCCCTCCACGTTGTCGACCAGAAATGGGGTGGCGTCCGGGCCGAGAACCAATCGCCGTGGTCCGGCGTCGGGCAATGTTCCGTCGGCCAAGGCGAAGACTATCCAGTTGGCACTCAGATGAGCACGGGCGGCTTCCGCGACCGCGCAGACGAGGGTTTCCGGCCCCTCGACGGTCCGCACCAAAGCCCGCGAGATCAATTCCAACGCATGCACGACGCGTTCGAGACGCTCGGCAGCGCCGCGGTACTGCGGATAAAACGAACTCTTACCCGAACGTAATCCGGTGAGCCGCGACAGGTCCGCGGTCATCGTCTGCACCGCTTCACCCTGCACCGCATCACCCTGCACCGCATCACACTGTCCCTCTTCACAACGCACCTCGGAACAACGCCACCATCTGCTCCTGCGTCGCTTCCCTGGGATTGGTGGACATGCAGGCGTCGAGCAACGCGAAGCTGGCAAGTCGACTGAGGTCTTCCTCGCGAACACCCAACTCCCCCAGCCCCTTCGGGACCCCAACCTCCCGGGCAAGACGTTCGACCCGGTCGGCCACCGCCAGCGCTGCTTCCTCCGGGGTGCCGTGCTGTTCAGGAAGGCTCAGTGCCGCAGCGATGGCAACAAAGGGGGCAGCATCCGTCGTGGAATTGAATCGGATGACGTGGGGCAACAGAATTCCGTTGATGACGCCATGTGGCAGATCAAGCATGCCGCCCACCTGATGGCTCATGGCGTGCGCGGCTCCGAGTATCGCGTTGGTGAACGCCAACCCGGCCTCGAGACTCGCCTGCGCCATCACCGATCGAGCTTCCATCTCCATCGGGTCCTGGATCGTGTGCACCAGATTCTCCGTTACGAGGCCGACCGCGCGGAGCGCGTGATGATCGGTCAACGGATTGTGCGCCAGTGAGACGAAGGCTTCGATTCCGTGCGTCAGTGCATCCAATCCCGTTGCTGCATTGAGCCACTCGGGCATCGTCGTGAGCAACCGCGGATCGATGACCGTCACATCTGGCACCAGGGCACGGCCGATGATGGTGATCTTGGTGCCGCGGGTCGTGTCCGTGACGATGCAGAACTGCGACACGTCAGCGCCCGTTCCGGACGTGGTGGGAACCATCACCAACGGCGGGATCGGTTTTGTCGCCTGATCGACACCCTCGTAGTCGAGTATGTTGCCGCCGTTGGCAGCGAGGACGGCTACACCTTTAGCCGCGTCGATGACGGAACCGCCACCGAGCGCGATGATGACGTCGCACTCGCCTTCCTGGTACACCTCGAAACCGGCCGCGATCTCGAAGTCCTTGGGGTTGGGCGTCAGCCCTGACCACACTGTCGCGGTCAAGCCCTGCTCCGTGAGATGGTCCTCGAGTTCGCTGACCCACCCCGCGTCGATCAAGCCGGGATCGGTGACCAGAAACGGGCGGAACCCGCCGAACCGCAGAGTCGCGTGTGCTGCCTCGACCAGGGAACCGATACCGAAGACGATCTCGGGGGCGTGAAATTTGACCAGTCGAGCAGCAGTGCCGCGGCGATGAACACCGTGGTTCACAGCATCCGGATATGCCACGGACACGACCCCACTCTCCTCTCGCGCGGCACCGAGATCACCGCTTCGCGAATTCCCAGCTCGCTCGCCCGAGCACCAACTGGTGTGATCCACCTTACAAGTGCTGGCCCCGAGCCTACGCGGACAGCAGTCGGGGCACACCCACCGAAGGAGAGGCACTTACCTACCCGTTTGGGCAGGTAGTCGTCGCCGGAAAATAGATGGCGCGGCAATCAGGTCCCGTTGTACTTTCGGTTCTGGCCAGAGCGGCCCGTAGTACCGATCCAGAAGGTGTTTATGACCCAGCCCGCGCCGAGCGCGCCTCTCGCCCCTGCACTGCCGGCAACCTCGAGGGTCACTTGCTGATCCCCGAAACGACGGACTGACAGCCGCGAGGCCACTCGGCCTGCTCCTACCTGCTTTGTTCACTCAGCTAGGAGTTCTCCAGTGCCTCAATCACACAATTCCATCTCGAAAACCGACACCTTCTCGTGCATTCAGTGCGGACTCACCGTCATGACGTACGGCCCCGATGGTGATCGCCGAAACCACTGCCCCAGTTGCCTGCATTCCCGACACCTGTTCGACCAGGTGGAAGGTGGACCGTCGGACTGCGGAATGCGGATGGCCCCCATTTCGATCGCGGTGCTGCGAAGCGGCGATTGGATGATCATCCACCGCTGCGCACAGTGCCTCGAACTCACCTCCAACCCCGTCAGCCGTGACGACAACCAGTTGTTGTTGATGAGGATGGCGGTGCGGCCGCTCGCACAACCACCCTTCCCGCTCGAAGCCTTCGGCGACTTGTGAGGGGTGAGAAAGCAGATGCCACGTAGGAATCCCAGCACCCGCGCGCGGCGGGCACCGCAACGGACCAAGCACGTATTGCACGGAATCGGCGGCGAACAAGGATCGAGCTTCCGTTGTCTCACATGCCGTTTGGACATCTCCATTGCGGCGCCGGGTACCGCTCATCGGAACCACTGCCCGAACTGTCTGGCAAGCCGCCACGTCGATGGTCGCGTTCCGGGCGACCGAGCACAACAGTGCAGAGGTGCCATGGCGGCGCTGTCCCTGTCGGTACGGCAGGACGGTGAGTGGATGCTCGTTCACCAGTGCATCGAGTGCAATACGTTGAAAGTCAACAGGATCGCCGGCGACGACAACGCCTTGGTCTTGCTGCGGTTGGCGCTACGCCCCTTGGCGGATCCTCGACTGGGCTCGCGTGCGTTGCTAGCGCTCTGATCGATCGTCCGGCGTAATCGCGCGGTCCTGCGCGCGATTACGCCGGACGAACACCACGAACACGATCCCGGCAAGCAAGCCGACCGCCGTCGGTCCGAGGACCAGTCCCGAATACAGCCACGGGGCAGGTTCTGCCGGAAAGAGGTCCATGAATATGGGCCCGGTGTATGTCGGCTCGGCAAACGGCTCCCGATAGGACCCGCCGGTGAGAATGTGAGGTGATGCCAACGAGTTCCACCACCACTGAAACACGCCGAGCGCCACCAGCCCACACACGGCGCCGAGCACTGTCAGCGCCGCGATCGGCCGCCAGATCGATCCCCTGATTTCGGACATGAGATCAAACTAGTTCACGACGGATCGCGCAGTGACATCGGTGAAGTGCAGTGACATCAGCGAAGTGCGTGCCCCAGTTCAGCGGCCTTTGCCATCAGTTGCGCGGCATCTCGGGCAACAACAACCTCGTCGCAGATCTCCGAATACTCCGGCATCGCGCACGACGCCTGGTTCCAGTAGCGCTGAGGTTCAGGCGTGATCCAGGCCAGACGGTGAACCTTTCGGCGGAGTTCCTCGAGCTTGTCCACCTGAGGGGGCAACCCGTTGCACCGACCGTCGCCCACGATGATGACGGACGTCCGTGAATTCAAAGCGTTTCCGTGCTCGTCCAACAATTCTGTGAGCACTCGACCGTAATCGCTGCTGGCTTCCAGATCCAGACCCGGGTGCGCGAGTACCGCAGCGAGTGCGCCGTCACCGCTACTGGCGAGAAGGGTGTCGGTCACGTCGACCGGACGATCGACGAATGCGAGGACTTCACAACGATCTGCCCGGCGATGCATTGCCTGAGCCAACCGCAGAGTGAACGCGGTGATCGGGCGCACGGACAGCGACACGTCTGCGATGAGAAGTAGTCGAACACGATCGGGGCGAGGAGCTTTCACGACCAGATGGAAGGGAATTCCGTCGGTGCGCAGACTCGAACGCACCGTGCGTCGCATGTCGAGATGCCCTCGAGAGCGGTCCCGGGGCCGCGGTCTGGACGGTCCTCTCATCCGCCGAAGCACCTCGTGGCACGCGAGTTCGATGTCGTTGTGCGTTGCGCCCGCAGCAGATTCGCTGTCGGGCGCATCGGGAGCGCTTTCGGCGAGTGCAGCGGCCGAGAGTGCTTGCACGAACGCTTCGACCGCCTCGACGAGCCGGTTCAGTTGCGCCTGCGTCAGCGGCCCGTCGTCGGAGACGTCCGCATACGCTTTGCTCGGGTCGTATGCATCCAGCCAGGCGAGGATCGACGTCGGATCGTCCCAGGACAACGAACCGATCACTGCTGCAGCAACACTGGTGCTCAGGTCGCCGACCACTGCCGACGCGGCACGGTCCACGTCGACCGTGTAGCTGACTCCCCGTCGACCGGTCTCCGAACCGGTATCCACCGACAGTTCCGCATCGCTGGACGTCATCGACACATCGTCGTCGTCCTTGTGCGGGTTGAACCCCTTCTCCGCTTCCGGAGTGTCGAAGTAGTCGCCGACCTCGGCCGCACGCTCGTTGTACTCGGCATACCGGCCTACTTCTTGATCCTCGTCGATCCCCAGCGCGGTGGGCAGACCGTCCGCCACCTCGGCGCGCGAAGCCATCCGCTCGGCGTGCGCTTTGCCTGCGGCAGGCCGGAACAGCGCGTCGAACGCCCGATCGAAACCGGCCTGTTCGTGAGAATACTTGGCGCACACTGCCCGAAGACATGCGCGCAACGTCTCACGATCCGAAGCTCCGACCATCGCGAGTACACGCCGAACCTCGATGACCTCGGCCGGTGACGCGGAAACTCCGGCCGCCCTCAGCAATCGGCCGAAACTCGCGGACACCACGTCGAGAACAAACGACGGTTGCCACACGGCGAGGCCACCGAGCGTCGTCATCGCGTCGAACGGATTCCGCTGCCGCCGCGGATTCCCTGTTGATGGGGGTCACGTCCACCGGTCCCCCGGAACACGGCCGTCGTCGTGTTGGCGGGTTTGCTTGCCACCGTGGATCGCTCGATCGGCTCACCACCGTCACGCGACGGTGATTCGAGACGCTTTCCGTCGAATCGTTCCTTGGCCAGCGTCACATCTGACGAGTACTTGAGCAACGCCGTGAGCAGGATGTCGCGCACCTTGGCGTCGGAAGCGGTGTCGAATCCGCTGGCGGCGAGCACTGTTGCCGCTCTGGCCGCGTCGATGACCTCCGAGATGGACGGGCTCTTACGCAGCGGGAGATCACGCAAGATGCGAGCCAATTCGACAACCTCGGTGGCCGTAGCCGCATCCACCTCCGGCGCTCGGGCCGTGACGATCTCGCGTTCACGCTCCGACGTCGGATAGCCGAGATGGTAATGCAGACAACGACGCTTGAGCGCGGGTGAGAGCTCGCGGGTGTCGTTGGACGTCAGGATGACCCAGGGCTGCGAGCGGGCAACGAACGTACCGACCTCGGGAATGGTGATCTGCTGTTCGGCGAGAATCTCCAGGAGCAGTGCTTCCATCGATTCCTCGGTGCGGTCCACCTCGTCGACCAGAAGCACTACCGGATCGGGCGAGAGGATAGCTTCGAGCAGCGGCCGCACGGACAGGAAGTTCTCGGAGTACAACCCGAAATCCTGATCGGCCAGAAACTTCGACGCTTCGGCGACGCTGTCGAATTCGGAAACCTGATCACTGATCCGGTCGCGAAGCATCTGCACGTGCAGGAGTTGCTTCGCGTAGTCCCATTCGTACAGGGCGCGATTGTCGTCCAGCCCTTCGTAGCACTGCAATCGCACCAGTTTGCGGCCCCCGATCGCAGCCAGAGACTTCGCCAGTTCCGTCTTGCCGACACCGGCCGGCCCTTCGAGCAGGAGCGGACGCCCCAGCGCCGTCGCCAGATGAACGACTACCGCGAACTCGTCATCGGCAATGTAGTCCTGCTCTCGCAGAGCATCTTTCACTTCGATTCCGCTGGAGAAACTGCGACCGGACATGGAATACCTTTCGATAGGGGCACAGCCCCTGTGCGCGCTCGAGGAGTCTCTGGACTCCTTAAGCGCGCACGGGGCCGAAGGCCCTGCTAGAAGTACGACTTGTTGATCGCGTGATCGACAACCGGGATCATCGACTCCACAGTGACCTCACGGGGGTTACCCGGGGTGCACCAGTCGTCCTGAATGTGCTCGGAGATGGCGCGCACAGTCTTCTCGTCACCCTTGATGACATCACCACGACCCTCGTACTTCTTGGTGTTCATCTGGTTCTTCGCGTACGAGTCTGTGCGAACCTGCCCGAAGTTGTCGGGGATACCGACGTCCTTGGCCAGACGGATGGCAGCCTCGACGGCAGCATCCGCGGCCTGAACCGTGGTGAGGTTGCGAGTGTCGACACCGAGTGCGCCGGCCAACTGGGCGTAGCGCTCGTAGCGCGAAGGCAGGTTGTACTCCCACACACGCGGCAACGCGATGGCGTTGTTCAAACCGTGGTGGCTGTCGAAGAATGCACTGACCGCGTGCGAGATCGAGTGAACGATGCCGAGGCCACCGGAGTTGAAGGCCTGTCCGGCAATGTACTGCGCGTTCATCATTCCCTCGCGCGCCTTGAGGTTACGCGGCTCGAAGACGGCCTCGCGCAGGTTCTTCGCGACCAACTCGACCGAGTAGATCGCGTTACCGAGCGAAGGCGCGAAATCGAGACGAGAAACGAAAGGCTCACTGCCGTGCGCGAGTACGTCGAAGCCGCAGTACGCGGTGAAATGCTGAGGGCAGGTGTAGTAGAGCAGCGGATCGTCGATCGCCAACGTGACGATGGTCGCCTCGTCGAAGCCCACCCACTTGTGCGGGTTGTTCATGTCCGAGGTGTCAGTGATGACGTATGCCCACGACGTCTCGGATCCCGTTCCAGCCGTGGTGGATACGGCGATGTGCGGCGGGTTCTCCTTGTTGGTGGACTTGGCAAAGCCCTCGAACTCGTTGATGTTGCGACCGTCGTGTGCGATCACGACGCGAGCACCCTTGGCGGCGTCGTGGCTCGAACCACCGCCGATCGAGATGATCGAGTCGCACTTCTCCTTCTGATAGAGAGCCGCGGCCTCCATGACGTTGTAGTCCTTGGGATTCGACTCGACCTTGTCGTAGAGCACGACCTCGACACCCTGGTACTCGATCTTGCCGACGAGTTCCTCGATGATGCCCGAACCGCGCAGACCGGTCGTCATCAGAAGGGTGCGCTTGAAGCCGAGATTCTTGGCCTCCACACCGATGATGTCGTGAGCGCCCACACCCATCAGGGCGCGCGGGAAGGGGTGGAACTCCTTGATCGGAAAGTCCCAGATCTGGTTGAGCTCGATAGCCATCGGTATCTCCTCATGGATGTGCACGAATGTGACTGCGGGAGGGATTCGAGCCGATTCTTTGTGACCGGCGTCTCACCTGGTTCCCACTGTGTACCGACAAACACCCCGTGCACAGACTTCGGCAGCTCAACCGCCCGGACGCCGCCCGCAAACCGCCCGTTCGGGCAGGTCGTCGCCACCCCGGACCGCCAGGAAGGCCGGATCAGACTGCCGTGGTTCCCGCTGATCGGGAACGTGTTGCTCGGCGACTACGATCCCCAGTAGCTTTTCATCACTGCTAACATTGAACTAGAACACGTTCTAGATGTTGCACTTCACTGACCTGCGCTTTACCCAGCTTCACGAGAGGACTAGCTTCGCGATGACGACAGTCGAGGTACCGCACAGCTCGCGATCGGCGGTACTCACCGTGTCCGGAGTCATCGAAGAGACTTCCGACGCCCGGTCGCTGGTGTTCGAAATTCCCGCAGAACTGAAGGACAAGTTCGACTACAAGCCAGGTCAATTCCTGACCCTGCGCATCCCGAGTGATCAGACCGGCTCGGTCGCACGCTGCTACTCCCTGGCCAGTTCACCCTTCACCGACGACGCCCCCAAGGTGACCGTCAAGCGAACCGTCGACGGCTACGGCTCCAACTGGTTGTGCGACAAGCTCCAGGTCGGCGACACCATCGAAGTGCTGCCGCCGTCAGGTGTCTTCACGCCCAAGTCGCTCGATCACGACTTCCTGCTCTTCGGTGCAGGCAGCGGAATCACTCCGGTGATCTCGATCCTCAAGTCCGCCCTCACGCAGGGCAGCGGCAACGTCGTGCTGATCTACGCGAATCGCGACGAGAAGTCCGTCATCTTCGGCGCCGAACTTCGCGAGTTGGCAGCGCAACACCCCGGCCGCCTCACCGTGGTCCACTGGATCGAAACCGTGCAGGGACTCCCCGCCGTCTCACAGTTGGCGACACTGGCCAAGCCATTTGTCGCGTACGAGGCCTTCATGTGCGGTCCAGGCCCCTTCATGGACGCCGTCCACAAGGCACTGGCAGAAGCGGGCATGCCCCGCACGCAGGTTCACGCCGAGGTCTTCAATTCACTCGCCGGCGACCCGTTCCGTGACGTCGAGGTAGCCGAAGTCTCCGACGAGGAAGCTGCCGACGCCGCAACCGTCGAGGTCGAACTGGACGGTGAAACCCACACCCTCGTCTGGCCGCGCAAGCAGACGCTCGTCGACATCATGCTCGCCAAGGGTCTCGACGTTCCGTACTCCTGCCAGGAAGGTGAGTGCGGGTCGTGTGCCTGCACCGTCACCGAAGGCGAAGTCCAGATGGACAACTCCGAGATCCTCGACGCCGAGGACGTGGCAAACGGCTACATCCTCGGTTGCCAGGCGAAGCCGATCACCGATCGCCTGAAGATCGAGTTCTGAACCCTGCTTCGATGCATGACGGCCCCTGATTCCCTGCGGAATCGGGGGCTTTGTCATCTTCCGAGGCATCATCCGCGCCATCTTCCGAGTCCCGCCCCGTAACCCACTCCGGCGCCGTTGTGGGCAACCGCCACAACGCAAGAATCAGCACCAGGGTCACGATCAGGAAGCCCTCACGAAGGACCAACCCCAGCGGCAGCAGCAGCGGCGACGTCTCGATGAACTGCTGCCCCATACTCGGCCCGCAATAGACGACGGCCAACCCCACAGCGGCCGCACCGAACTGCAGCGGCGATCGAAGCCGAAAGAGAACCGTGACGGCAGCAGGCACGAGATACACCCAGTGATGAATCCAGCTGATCGGCGAAAGAATCGGCGCACTCAAACCGATCACCAACGCCGCATCGACCCCACGACCGACGCGATATACATCTCGGGCGACCCAGAGCGCTACCGCCGCGCACAGCACGGTCAACGGCATCGCCAGAGACGCCGTCCATGTGCCCAGTGCCGCAAGTCCGCCCTGCAGTGAACTGTTACCGGCACTCGCGATCGCCTGCCCGCTCAAGTCCACCCGGTCACTGAGGTTCCAGACGACGTCTGACCAGAAGGTCCAGCTGACGGCCGGGTCCACCATTGCTGCGACGGCGGTCGCCGCGGCAAATCCGATCGAACTCCAGATCGCGAGTCGCCACTGCTTCGTGACGACGAAGTAGACGATGAACAGCGCCGGCGTCAGCTTGATCGCGGCTGCGACGCCGATCAAAAGTCCTCGTGGAAACCACCGGCCGAATCTCGAATCGCCTCTGCGGGTCACGTCGAGCAGTACGAGCACCATCAGCACCAGGTTCACCTGGCCGAAGGAGATGTGGGCGCTGACGATGGGTGTCACCGACACGGCCAGGACCAATGCCGCCATGACGAGCGGCCGTTTGGGGACGCGCGCGGGAGTGAACTTGGCGACTGTCCACACCACCGCCGCGATGCACAACGCCGACCACAGCAGATAGGCCGTCCACCAGTCGAAGAGAACAGTCGGCCAGAGGAAGATCACCGCGAACGGGGTGTAGGTGAACGGCATGCCCTCGTCGACGATAAACGGGCCGACAAGGTTGCTCTCGTAGATGTTCGAGCCTGCGGCAAATGCCTGGGCAGCGTAGCGGTAGACGAGAAAATCAACGGGTTCGACGGCTCGAACGGAGTACACGAGATAACACAGAGCTGCGACGCCGGCAGCGATCAGTGAACCGATCGTCACAATTCGAGACGCCTCGACACGGGTGGCGGGCATACCGAGAATCGTCCCACAACCTACCGAGCGGTACTTCGCTAGCGGGCCGCCCGGAAGTGCGCTCGCTCGTCTGCGGTCAGGTGTTCGCACGCGTAGCTCAGCGCCGTGCGTCCCATGTCTGCTGCATTCTCAGTAAGGAAGCCGGTCAACAAATCCCGATCCACCCGCTTGCCCACCTCGCGGAGCATCCAGCCCATCGCTTTCTGGGTCAGGTCTCGTCGATCACCCAGCACCTGAGCGGCAAGCTCGAGCGTGGTCGACGCGTCGCCGCGAGTGATGAATCCGTACGTCGTCAGCAGCGCCACCCGTCGTCGCCACAGGTCACCCGAATCGGAAAGCTCGAAGATCAGCCGGCGATCTCGGTCGTACAGCCAGCCGCCGAGGATCTGTCCGGCGGACGAATCCACCAGATCCCAATTGTTGACCCGCCCGTCCTCGACAGCGGTCAGATAGAAGCCTGCGATGCGAGCGCGGCCCTCGCCGTCGAAAAATTTTGGGCGACTGACTTTTTCGAATTGAGCGACCAGGATCAGCAGCCCGGCCAATCGGTGCTCGTGAACGTCACTGTCGAGAAGGAGACGTATCTGAGGCAACGCGAGTCCGACGTGCTTCTTCACTACCGATCGCGTCTTCGGTACTCGCACGCCGATGAATACGTCACCCTCGCCGTACTCCCCCGGCGCTGTCTTGAAGAACCGCTGCAAGTGGACGGCATCTGCGGGATCCGCGAGGTCGGCCAACTGCTCGATCACGTCCGGGGCACTCGATTGCGTCACCCCAGAACCTTCTCACGGGTCGTCTGTGCGGACTCTTCGATTCTCTCAGCGTCCTCACACCGTGTGCCCTGCTCGGCCACAGGTCGGCAGACGACACTCGAGGACAGTCAGTGAAAGGACCACCCATGATCACCGCCGCTATCGCATTCACCACTCTCACCCTCATGGCACTCTCGGGACATATCGCGGCAAGCGCGCCGCGCGGGCTCGTGGCCATCCGGACGAATGGTCACAAATCTTGATATTCGAGCCTCCGCATCGCCTCTAACTGCAACGCGAATGCAATTGGCGGAGAGTTGATCTCGATCTTCCGCGGGCGTGTACTACAGGTGGACACACTCTCGTCTTTGGAGGTCTCGTCATGAAGTCGTGGAATCGAATGCAAGATGCCGTCGCGGTGGTTCTCGGCGTCTTTGCGGCTCTCTCGCCGATGTGGCTCGACACCACCGATCGGGCAATGTGGTCACTCGTCGTCCTGGGTGTCCTGGTTGCACTGTCGGGTCTGGCGCACATGGCACGTCCGGACATGACCATGGCGGATTACGCGATGGGTGTTTTCGGCGTCTTGATGTTCATTTCACCCTGGGTGATGAACTTCGACGCTCTGCGCGGTGCGTCGTGGACGGCCTGGGTGGTCGGGGTTCTGACCGTTGTGGTCGCGGTGAGTGCGATGCCGGTGATGAGTGCACGGATGCATCACGGGGGTCACGGCGGCGTAGCCGCCCATTGACGGAGCGGCTGGATCAGGCTTTGATCGCGCCCAACAACCGCCCGGCGTCGAAGGCTTCGGCGCTGGGCGGTAGTGCGCCCGGACGACCGCTCACGAACACCTCGACAGTTCCCGATCCTTCGCCCACGGCACCGAGCCCGTCGATCCGCCGCAGAGTCTGTCGTGCAACGGCTTCGGCGCTGTCGAAGAGTGTGACGCCGGCGGGTAACCGTGCTGCGATCTCGTCGGCGAGCAGTGGGTAGTGGGTGCACCCGAGGACAACGCCGCTGACGTCGTCCGGCGTCCGGGCAACCGCGGAATCGATGGCAGCAAGTGCGGCTGCGCGATCACCGAGATCTATCGAATCGGCCAGGCCGTGGCACGGCACTCCGACGACCTTGGCCCCGTTGCCGAACTGCTCGATCAGATCGGCTTGGTACCGGCTGGCCGTCGTCGCGGCTGTAGCCCAGATCGCCACTGAATCGCACGCGGCAGCGGCGGGTTTGATCGCGGGCACCGTTCCGATGACCGGTACTTCCGGCCCGACCAGTTCTCGCACGTGTGGCAGCGCGGTGACGCTGGCGGTATTGCATGGAAGAACGATGACCTGAGCCCCACGATCGAGGCTCCGCCGCACCGCACCGAGTACCCGGTCGACGACCCACGGCTCAGGCTTGGGGCCCCAGGGGGCGCCGTCCGGATCCAGGGAGAGCACCAGATCGAGATCCGGGCGCAGGCGTCTGAGCCACGCAGAGGTAGGGAGCAGGCCCAGTCCCGAGTCGATGAGTGCAACGATCACCGCACAAATCTATCGCCTCGGAACCGGTCCTGCCTCATCCGTTCAGGCCGGTGTGGACTCCAACACGTCAGAGATGGGCGTGCCGGCTGCGATCTTGGCGCGCATCTTCATCACCGCTCCCGCGCTGCCTCCGCCGACGACAGCTGCCAGCACACCGTCGCGCTCGTAGTAGGCGACGAACTTTCGGCCGTCGTCCTTGACGATGTGAACGGTGTCCGTGGGTGCGACGGTCCCCAACGCCTGGATCTTGACGTCGTACTGATCGCTCCAGAAGTAGGGAACCTGCGCCGGCGCATCGGGATCACCCGTTCCGGTGAGCGCTCCCGCCAGGATCTTGGCCTGGTCGCCCGCATTGGTCCAGTGTTCGACGCGCTTGCGCCGATCACCGATCTGCCAGGACGCGACGTCGCCGACGGCCCAGACGTGTTCGGTACTGGTGCGGCCGACGCCGTCGCAGAGCACTCCGTTGTCGAGTTCGATTCCCGAACCATCGAGCCATCCCGTGACCGGCACCGAACCGACTCCGATCGCCACCACGTCGACCGGGATCTCCGAACCGTCGCTCAAGGTCGCAGTGGCAACCGCTCCGTCGCCGGACAACGAGGTCAAGCCGGTGCCGACGCGGACATCGACGCCCTCGTTCCGATGCAGACGTTCGACGAGGGCGCCAACGGTGGGGCCGAGCACCGACGCCAGCGGTGTCGGCTGAGGTTCGAGCAACACGACGTCGACGCCGTGAGACTTCATGCTGGCGGCCAGTTCGCAGCCGATGAAGCCGGCCCCGACAATCAGCGCACGCTTGCCGGGAGCCAGCTCGGCGCGAAGGGCCAGCGCCTCCTCGATGGAGCGCAGAACGTGCACTCCGGACAGCTCCGGAAGGCCGGCAATGCGACGCGGAGTCAGTCCGGTCGCGATGACCAACTCGTCGTAGTCGAGGGTGGATCCGTCCGCGAACGCCACCGACTTTGCGGCAGTGTCCACCGAGGTCGCGGGCGAACCGAGCTTGAGATCCACCTTGTTCTCGACGTAGAACTCTGCCGGACGCAGCGTCGTCTCGTCCTTGTCGCCGCGGATCACTTCCTTCGACAGCGGCGGCCGGTCGTAGGGCAGATGTGTTTCCCCACCGGCGAGCGTCAACTCACCCTCGAAGCCTGCTCGTCGCAGTTCCTCCACGGTCCGCAGCCCCGACAACCCCGCACCCACGATCACTATCCGTGCCACCACGTACCACCCTGTCCGACCCACGTCACTAGCAGCGCTCACTATGAACGCCGTCACTATTTGCCCCCGACTCTGCCATACCAAATGCCGGAGTAGGTGTGGTGCATCCCGCATGGCCACCTACCAGTCACTACAGTTGGAGGTACTTCAGACGCACGCACTGACACATGAGCAGGGAGCCCCCATGACCAGCGATTCCAGTGAAAAGAACAGCGTCCGATTCGGCGCCGACGGTGGCGCGGAACTAGTCAGCACCCAGGGCAAGACGATCATCGCCGACGCCGTGGTCGCCAAGATCGCCGGTATCGCGACCCGCGAGATCAACGGCGTGTACGACGTCGGTGGGGGCACCGCGCGCGCGGTGGGGGCACTTCGTGACCGCATTCCGGGCGCCCGCGTCAACCACGCCCAGGGCGTGGCGGTGGAAGTGGGCGAGAAACAAGCCGCCATCGACATCGGCATTGTCGCCGAATACGGCGTCGCACTCCACGAATTGGCGGTAGGTATCCGCCGAAACGTCATTGCCGCAGTCGAAAGCATGACGGGTCTCGAGGTCACCGAGGTCAACATCACCGTCTTCGACGTCATGCTCTTCGAGGATGCAGAGAGTGGCGGCAGTACCGATCCGGAAGCCAAGCCGAGGGTTCAGTGAGTACCGCCGACGCCGGCCGCGAGATCGACGCGGCCGAGGTCGTCGCCGACGCAGTTCTTGCGATCCCGGAAGTGGCAGATCTGCACGGCGGGCAATTCGGTGAGGTGGGAACCTACCTCCCCGGACGCCGAGTCACCGGCGTCGTCGTCGACGAAAACTCTTGTGCGGTACACATTTCCGTTCACTATCCGGCCGACGTTCGCGGTGTCGCCGAACGCGTCCGAGCGGTGGTGGCACGGTTGGTCGACGTACCGGTGAACGTGACCGTCGGAGACTTGTCGACAGCGGGATATCCACCCGAAAATTCTGAAGATGCAGTCACCGAGCTCTCCACTGTCACCGAGATCGCACCGAACATTCGAGAAGGGAACTGACATGAACAGCACTACCGTCGGACTGCTGGTCGGTCTGCTCCTCGCGCTCGCCGGAATCATGGGCGGATTCAGCGGATTCGTCTTCGCCGTCCTGCTCGGCGCCGCCGGAATGGCGATCGGAGCACACCGCGACGGACATCTCGATCTCGGCGCGATCCTCCGAAGCCGTGGCCGTGGCTGAGCCGACCACTCCGAACGCGGCAGACGATCCCGGCCTACGAGGTTCACTGGTCATCAAGGACCGGGCGATGGCCAAGATAGCCACTGCCGCAGCGGTGAACGTCCCGGGGGTGGTCCGCCAGTCCGGTGGCTTGACCCGCCTGACCGGGCGCGACCTTCCGCGAGCCGACATCTCGATGGGCAGCGACGCCGTGGCCATCAATCTGTTCCTCGCTGTGTCCTGGCCATGTTCGGTCACCGAACTGACCGGTCGCGTGCGGGCAGAAGTCGGACGCAGCGTCGAGTCGCTGACCGGCCTGCCCCTCCACGACATGAACGTCATGATCGCGGCAACCGAGGGTTCTGACGAATCCTGTGTTTCCGGCGTCGAAATCGCGGAAGGCCCCGCACAGGAGGCACTCTCGGATCCGATTCCACCCCGAGTTCCCTCCGCGAACCCCGCCGCCGCGGTGTCAGCCGTCGTCATCGCGTGCGGTCTACTCGCACTCGCTTTCGTGGTCTCGCGCGAATGGTTCATCAATCGCGGAACCTTCGATTCGGCGCCCTGGATCCGGAACTCCGTGGAGTGGACGTCGCGTCTGCACTGGCAACCGTGGCTGCTTCCGGTGGCGATCGCTGCCGTTGTCGCGGGTGTTGTCCTGATCATGTCCGCCCTCAAACGCCGGGCGAAAACCCATGTGCCGTTGGGTAACCCGAGCGCATCGACGGTATGGATGCGGCCGACGGACATTGCACGTCTGTGCAGTAGCCACGCAGCGGTCGTTCCCGGCGTCGACTCGGCCCACACCAGCGTCGACCGCAAACACATCAAGGTCCACATCGAATCCACCGGCGGCGATCGAACCGAACTGGCCGCGGCCGTCGACGCGGCAGTTCGGCCTCATCTCGCGATACTCCAGCAGCCACTGCAGCTTTCGGTAGTCGTGAGAGAAACGCCAGTACGACGAAAGGACGCCTCGTGAACCGCTGGATCTCCGCGGTCGATCGGACCATCGTCCTCATCGTCGGAATCGCACTCCTCGCGGCGGGCGCATACGCCATCGCGTGGGACGCGGGTGCCTCACTGATCAGGACCTGGGTGTCACGACTCGATCGTGAGGTCCTCTTCGGTCTTCCGGAGGATCCTTGGTGGCACTGGGTGCTGTCGGGCACCTTCATCCTCTGCGTCTTCGCCGGTTTCGGGCTGTTGTACCTGAACCTTCGTCGACGCCGAACGAGCGCAGTCACATTGCGGCACAACGAGTCCGGTACCGACGTCAGTGTGGATCTGGGACCGGTCGCCGACGGCGTAGCGGCAGAACTCGCCCAGCTGAGCGGCGTGCGCAGCACCAGAAGCAAAGCGACGATCGATCGCGGACTGCCAACGCTGTCGATTGTCGTCACCGCAGACCCGGCGATCGATGTCGTCGGCTTCACCACTTCGGCCGAACACATCGCCCGTGCAACCAGGCGAAGCCTCGACGGCTCACCTGTCGCGGTACAGGTTCTGTTGCATCTCGACCGGGTAGAAGCCTCCAAGTAGAAGCACCCCGAACAACCGATCGCAGACCACCTGGCCATAGACACAGAAAAGGCGCTCACTCCCCGAAGGGAATGAGCGCCTTTCCTAGTGCTGTGAATCAGCTAGCGAGACAAGAGTCTCACTTGATGATCTTGGCAACCTTGCCGGCGCCGACCGTACGGCCGCCTTCGCGAATTGCGAAGCGCAGGCCCTCGTCCATGGCGACAGGCTGGATGAGCTTGACGGACATCTCGGTGTTGTCACCGGGCATGACCATCTCGGTGCCCTCAGGCAGCGTCACGACGCCCGTAACGTCCGTGGTACGGAAGTAGAACTGCGGGCGGTAGTTGTTGAAGAACGGGGTGTGGCGGCCACCCTCGTCCTTCGACAGGATGTATGCCTGGCCCTCGAACTCCGTGTGGGGAGTCGTGGTGCCCGGCTTGACGACAACCTGTCCACGCTCGACATCTTCGCGCTTGATGCCACGAACGAGCAGTCCGACGTTGTCGCCGGCCTGGCCCGAGTCGAGCAGCTTGCGGAACATCTCGATACCCGTGACGGTGGTCTTGGTGGAGGTCTCCTTGATGCCGACGATCTCCACCTCCTCGTTCACGTTGACCGAGCCACGCTCGATACGACCGGTGACAACCGTGCCACGGCCGGTGATCGTGAAGACATCCTCGACGGGCATGAGGAAGGGCTTGTCCGTCTCGCGGACCGGGTCCGGAATGGACTCGTCGACTGCAGCCATCAGGTCGAGGATGGACTGCGTCCACTTCGGGTCACCCTCGAGTGCCTTGAGTGCCGAGATCGGAATGACGGGGGCTTCCTCGTCGAATTCCTGAGCGGCCAGCAGTTCGCGGACCTCCATCTCGACGAGCTCGAGGATCTCGTCATCGTCAACCATGTCGGCCTTGTTCAGGGCGACGAGGATGTAAGGAACGCCAACCTGGCGAGCGAGCAGGACATGCTCGCGCGTCTGGGGCATCGGGCCGTCGGTAGCTGCGACGACGAGGATAGCGCCGTCCATCTGAGCTGCGCCGGTGATCATGTTCTTGATGTAGTCGGCGTGACCCGGTGCATCGACGTGCGCGTAGTGGCGCTTTTCCGTCTGGTACTCAACATGCGAGATGTTGATCGTGATGCCACGAGCCTTTTCCTCGGGAGCCTTGTCGATCTGATCGAAGGCCGAAGCCTCGTTCAGGTCGGGGAATGCATCCGCGAGAACCTTGGTGATGGCCGCCGTCGTCGTGGTCTTGCCGTGGTCGACGTGACCAATGGTGCCGATGTTCACGTGCGGCTTCGTCCGCTCGAACTTCGCCTTCGCCACTTTGTGTCCTCCTGGACTGTTGTTGCTTGCCGTATGCAGCAGTGCGGTTGGTTGTTACTTGGTCGTGCTTCGTGCCGGAAGCAACCGAGGTCACTTGCCGGCGCGGGCTGGGGAGCTCGCTGTGCTTACTCGCCCGTCGCCTTGGCGATGATTTCCTTCGAGACGTTCGCGGGAACCTCTGCGTAGGAATCGAACACCATGGAGAAGTTCGCACGGCCCTGGGTCTTCGACCGCAGGTCACCGATGTAACCGAACATCTCCGAGAGCGGAACCAGCGCCTTCACGACACGGGCACCACTGCGTTCCTCCATGGCCTGGATCTGGCCACGGCGGGAGTTGAGGTCGCCGATCACGTCGCCCATGTACTCCTCGGGCGTTGTGACCTCGACAGCCATGAGCGGCTCGAGAATGACGGGGCCGGCCTTGCGGGCGGCTTCCTTCAGTGCCTGCGAACCGGCAACCTTGAACGCCATTTCCGAGGAGTCGACGTCGTGGTAAGCACCATCGAGCAGCGACAGCTTCAGGTTCACGAGCGGGTAGCCGGCGAGAACACCGTACTGCATCGCGTCCTGCGCACCAGCATCCACGGAGGGGATGTACTCGCGCGGGATACGTCCGCCGGAGACCTTGTTCTCGAACTCGTAGGTAGCACCGTCTTCGCCCACGAAAGGCTCCAGAGCGATGATGACCTTTGCGAACTGGCCCGAGCCACCCGTCTGCTTCTTGTGGGTGTAGTCGTGCTTCTCGACCTTCTTGGTGATGGTCTCGCGGTACGCAACCTGCGGCTTACCGACGTTCGCCTCGACCTTGAACTCGCGACGCATGCGGTCGACGAGGATGTCGAGGTGGAGCTCGCCCATACCGCCGATGACGGTCTGACCGGTCTCTTCGTCGAGTTCGACCGAGAAGGTCGGATCCTCTTCGGCCAGCTTCTGGATCGCGACGCCCAGCTTTTCCTGGTCGGACTTGGTCTTGGGCTCGATGGAGACCTGGATGACCGGCGCGGGGAACGACATCGACTCGAGGACGATGGGGCTCGCCTGATCGCACAAGGTGTCACCGGTGGTGGTGTCCTTGAGGCCGATCATTGCGTAGATGTGGCCGGCTACGGCCTCGTCTACCGGGTTCTCCTTGTTGGCGTGCATCTGGAAGAGCTTTCCGATGCGCTCCTTCTTGCCCTTGGTTGCGTTGAGCACCTGAGCGCCCGGATCGATACGACCCGAGTACACGCGGACGAAGGTCAGCTTGCCGAAGAACGGGTGAGCAGCGATCTTGAAGGCGAGAGCCGAGAACGGCTCTTCCTTGCTCGGCTTGCGAGTGATCTCTACTTCTTCGTCACCGAGCTTGTGGCCGACGACCTCGCCGATGTCCAGCGGGTTCGGCAGGTAATCGATGACTGCGTCGAGCATGGGCTGAACGCCCTTGTTCTTGAACGCGGAGCCACAGATGACCGGGTACAGCTCGGAAGCGACCGTCATCTTGCGGATGGCGCCCTTGATTTCCTCGACCGTGAGCTCTTCGCCGCCGAAGTACTTCTCCATGAGAGCTTCGTCGGACTCTGCAACGGTTTCGAGCAGCTTCTCGCGGTACTCTGCAGCCTTCTCGACGAGGTCCGCGGGGATCTCTTCGATGGTCGGCAGTGCACCGGTCGGAACTACGCCGCGCCAGGTGATGGCACGCATCTCGACCAGGTCGACGACGCCGTCGAAGTCGTCCTCAGCGCCGATGGGCAGCTGGAGAACGAGCGGCTTCGCGCCGAGACGGTCGATGATGGTCTGGACTGTGAAGTAGAAGTCCGCGCCCATCTTGTCCATCTTGTTGACGAAGCAGATGCGCGGAACGTCGTACTTGGCAGCCTGACGCCAAACCTGCTCGGACTGCGGCTCGACACCTTCCTTACCGTCGAAGACAGCAACTGCGCCGTCGAGCACGCGCAGCGACCGCTCCACCTCGACCGTGAAGTCGACGTGGCCGGGGGTGTCGATGATGTTGATCTGGTTGTTGTTCCAGAAGCAAGTCACGGCGGCAGACGTGATCGTGATGCCGCGTTCCTTCTCCTGCTCCATCCAGTCCGTCGTCGACGCACCGTCGTGCGTCTCACCGATCTTGTAATTGACACCGGTGTAGAACAGGATGCGCTCGGTGGTGGTGGTCTTGCCGGCATCGATGTGCGCCATGATGCCGATGTTGCGGACCTTGTTCAGGTCAGTCAGCACTTCCTGTGCCACAGGTTTCTTCCCCGCTCGTTGCTTGGTTTTCGGGTGTCGGCCGTATCCGGTGTGTTCCACCGTCAAGGCCATGGTCTTTCAATTATGTCTCTGCCGAGGCGAACCTGGCCACCTGCGTCCGGAAACCGGCGAGATGATCAGGTCGCCAACGGCGACAAGCGTCGGAGCCCCACCCGATGGCAGTTGCTCCGACGCTTTACATCACCAGCGGTAGTGGGCGAATGCCTTGTTGGCTTCGGCCATCTTGTGAGTGTCTTCGCGACGCTTCACAGCTGCACCGAGGCCATTGCTGGCATCGAGGAGCTCGTTGGCGAGACGCTCGACCATGGTCTTCTCACGACGTGCACGCGAGAAGGTGACCAGCCAGCGCAGTGCCAGCGTGGTGGAACGACCGGGACGAACCTCGACCGGCACCTGGTAGGTAGCGCCACCGACGCGGCGGCTACGAACCTCGAGTGCAGGCTTGACGTTGTCCAGGGCGCGCTTGAGAGTGACGACCGGATCGGTGCCGGTCTTCTCGCGTGCCTGCTCGAGAGCCTGGTACACGATTCGCTCTGCGGTGGACTTCTTGCCGTCCAGCAGGATCTTGTTGACGAGCTGCGTCACCAACGGGGAACCGTAAACCGGGTCGTTGATGAGCGGGCGCTTCGGAGCGGGGCCCTTACGTGGCATTAGCTCTTCTCCTTCTTGGCGCCGTAGCGGCTGCGTGCCTGCTTGCGACCCTTGACACCCTGGGTGTCCAGGGAGCCGCGGATGATCTTGTAACGGACACCCGGGAGGTCCTTCACACGACCGCCACGGACGAGCACCATGGAGTGCTCCTGAAGGTTGTGACCTTCACCGGGGATGTACGCGGTGACCTCGACCGAAGTCGTGAGGCGAACACGTGCGACCTTACGGAGCGCGGAGTTCGGCTTCTTGGGGGTGGTGGTGTACACGCGAGTGCACACGCCACGACGCTGCGGGCTGCCCTTGAGGGCTGCCGTCTTGACCTTGGCGGTCTTGTCGCGGCGACCCTTGCGGACCAGCTGGTTGATGGTTGGCATTTACCGGCTTTCTTGTGACGAACAGACTGCTCGAGCGAACTCGGGCCGTTCGAAAACGTGGCTGTTCTGAAATTAGGGATCTAGCAGTTGGAGCAAGAGAGCTGCTGCTCCTCACCCACCTCAGAGTCTGTACTCAGCACTTTCATGCCGCGCACTGCCCCCGAGGTCGGGCGTGTCGCATACCCCCACACAGGCAGCCGGATGCTCGTTCATCAGCAGTTTCTGCTCGAACGCGCGCACGGCAATACCTAGCTAGGCACACAGATCGGCCCGGGCATGCCGGACACGACCCATAACGATACCTGTCGGCGCGCCACGAGGTCAAAGCGAGGCCACGGTGATAGTGACCTCACGCTCTGACCAGACACTCTGGCTGCAAACTCAGACCACGCAGCCGGACCGGTCACGATCAGATGCTGCGGTTCAACGTCAACGCGCCGAGCTTTGCCGCAGCCTCGCACGGATCCGCGCCGCCCTGCGGCTCGGTGACCCACCAACCGAACACTCCCCCGGCCGGTGCGCTCGCGCTCACGCCGCAGCTCTGCGGATCGGCCGGCTGGCGAACCTCGTAACCGCCACTGCCATTGATGTCGATTTTCGCCACCACGTATCCCAGATGTTCGAATGCAGCGCGCTCGTGATCGAGGGTGCCCGTCTCGAACCAGTTGAAGGTGATCTTGATCGGACCCGCGGCCCCGATGCCGTCCCAACGGCAGATGGCGCCGAAGAACCCACGCCCGACGGCGTCGGCACCCACCGCGCCGGCGATCTGCTCGTCGGTGACGGCCTCGCATTCTTGGAGGACGTTGGCGAATTCCTGGCTGTCACTACCGCCGTAGCTGCCCTCCGCACGGGGAGCCCCGGTAACCACCGAGCCGCAGCCTGTCAGCAGAACCAGCGATCCAGCCAGGGCGAGCCCGATCCGTACGCGCTTCACGGCGCCCTCGAACTTCACTGTGCCCTCGAAACTGTTTTTTCCATCAGATCCCGCGCCACCGTGCATGGATCCGCGGTCGGTGGCAGCAAACCGTAGGTGATCGACCAGTGCACGAAGTCTCCGCCGAACGCGATACCCAACTCGCACAACGAACCTGCCGTGGACGCGATGAAGCCTTGATGACCGCCGATCGTGATGTCGGCGGCGGGACGTCCGAGCAGGTCGGACCCGGCCCGTTCGCGGCCGATCGGGCTACCGCGGTACCAGGAGAAACTGACGCTCGGACCGCTCGAACCAGCGACCTCCCACTGGCAACCGACGCCGTTGCGCGTCGTCGTCGCAAAAGCGCCGAGGTTGAAGGCATTGACAACTTCTTCGTCGGTCACCGAGCCGCATTCGGCGAACATCGGACCGGGATCGGTGGGTGCGAGCGCCGGCGAACTGGCGTCGTCCCCCGGCCGATCGGCGGACCCGTCGTCGGAGCTGCAGCCGACCACCGCCGAAAGCACGGCAGCCGAGACCAATACCGAAGTCCCGATCGAAGTGAGGGTGCGTGCGGCCATGGAGCCGACTGTACTTCTCGGTGGCCCCCGACACACGCCACGTGCGCACCTCGCTCATCGGTCGCCGCCACGCCGCTACCGATTCAGGGAGTTGGGACCGGTACCCGAACCAGCGTGGAATCCAATTGCGCCGCCCATTGTTTGACCACCTCGGTGCGTCGACGCGAGTCGTCGGTCAAGACGTCTGCCAGCCCCAGCCCGCGGGCCAGGTCCAGGGTCGCCTGTACCAAACGGTGCGTCACCGGATCGGAGTCGTCGACGCCCAGACTCTCGACGGCCATGCGGTGCGCGATGCGCCCGAACCGTTCCTCGAGGGGCAACACGCGGGCCCGCAGGTCGGGGTCGGAGGCAGCGGCCGTCCACACCTGCAGTGCTGCTTTGAACAGAGTCCCGGTGTAGTACTCGACCAACCGCGAAATGACCGCCTCGGTTCGTCCGGCACCCACCGGAAGGTCGGTCGATTCCTTTCGTGCCTGATCCATCCTGGCGTCGAACATCACCTCGAGCGCCGCGGTGATGAGGTCCTCGCGGGTCGGGAAGTGATGCTGCATCGCACCGCGGGACACCCCGGCACGCTGGGCGACGACGCTCATCGTCGTTGCGCTCCATCCGAGTTCGGCGAGACACTCCACAGTCACTTCGAGCAGGTGGGAGCGCGTGACTCGACTTCGGTCCTGCTTGGGTTCTCGAGTCATCGCGCCGCCATCCTTTCTACCGCTGTGTTCCAGTGCGCAGTTCTACTGCGCCCAGGCTGCTGGACGCTTCTGCAAGAAAGACATCATGCCCTCACGAGCCTCGTCAGAGGAAAACAGCCGGGCCGACTGCGCGATCATCTCCTCGCCGTCACGGTCGAATCCGGCCAGGACCGAACGCGTCGTGATCCACTTCGATTCGGCAAGTCCCTGCGGTGAACATTGGCGCAAGGTGCCGAGCAGTTCGGTGATCGACTCCCCCGTGTCCTGCGACGCGGCGGTGACGAGTCCGATGGATTCGGCCTCGTGCTGGCCGAACTTCTCTCCGGTGAGCAGGTATCGGCTCGCAGATCGTTGGTCGAGCCTCGGTAGGACCGTGAGCGAAATGATGGACGCTGCCAAACCCAACCGTGATTCCGTCACCGCGAAGGTGCTCGCCGGTCCGGCGACGACGATGTCGCACGCCCCGACAAGACCCATACCCCCGGCTCGGACGTGACCGTCGATGCGCCCGATCACCGGCTTGGGAAGCTCGAGAATGCTGCGCAAGAGCGTCAGCATTCCCCGCCCTCGTTCTTTGACGGCCTCTTCCGGTGACGCGGACGATCCGGAAGCCTCGCTGAGATCGGCTCCCGCACAGAATGTTCCACCGGTGTGGGTGAGCACCACCGCTCGAACTGCCGGATCGGCGGCCGCTGACGTCAACCCCGCTTGTAACTCCGTGACCAACCGCGTCGAAATCGCGTTGCGGTTGTGGGGTGAGTCGAGAGTGATCGTGGCAGCACCGCCCGATACTTCGTACCGTACGTATGGCTTGTCCTGATCCGTCATGAGTCTCCTCTTCAGTAGGACCGTTTAGTACGACCGCGGCAGACTGAGAGAGTGCTGCGAGACGAAGTTGAGGATCATCTCGCGGCTCACCGGCGCGACGCGGGCGATACGAGCCGCGCCGAGCATGGCGGCCAACCCGTATTCCTTCGTCAGGCCTGCGCCTCCGTGCGTCTGGATCGCCTGATCGAGCGCCTTGATGCTGGCTTCGGCGGCGGCGTACTTTGCCATGTTCGCGGCTTCGGCAGCACCGAAATCGTCACCGCTGTCGTAGAGCACCGCGGCCTTCTGCATCATCAGCTTGGCGAGCTCGAGTTCGATCTTCACCTGCGCGAGGGGATGCGAAATACCTTGGTGCGCACCGATCGGCGTCTTCCACACCGTGCGCTCGTTGGCGAACTTCACCGCAGCGTTCAGGGCGTAACGGCCCATGCCGATGGCCATCGACGCACCCAGGATGCGCTCGGGGTTGAGGCCGGCGAACAACTGCATCAGGGCGGCATCGGCTTCGCCGACCAGAGCGTCGGCCGGCAAACGGACGTCGTCGAGGAACAAGATGAACTGGTGGTCCGGTTCGATGATGTCCATCTCCATCTGCGTCTTCACGAATCCGGGAGAATCCGTGGGGACGATGAACAGAGCGGGCTTGAGCTTGCCGGTCTTGGAGTCCTCGGTGCGCGCAACGATGAGGACGGCGTCAGCCTGATCGACACCCGAGATGTAGATCTTGTTGCCGCCCAGGATCCAGTCGTCGCCATCCCTGCGTGCCGTCGTGGTGATCTGATGAGAGTTGGAACCAGCGTCGGCCTCGGTGATTCCGAACGCCATGATCTTGGAACCGTCGGCGAGGCTGGGTAGCCACTGCTGCTTCTGCTCCGCCGTGCCGTACTTGCCGATGATGGTGCCGCAGATGGCCGGGGATACGACAACCAGGAGCAGACCGGCACCCTGTGCCGCCAATTCCTCCTGCACCAGCGCGAGTTCGTAGATACCAGCACCGCCGCCGCCGTATTCCTCCGGCAGGTTGACGCCCAGGAATCCGAGTTTGCCCGCCTCGTTCCACAATTCGGTGAGCGGCTCACCCTTGCGCGCCTTGGGCAGCACGTAGTCGACGTAGTTGAAGCGCTCACCCAGTTTGGAAACGGATGCCCGCAGTTCCTTCTGCTCTTCGGTTTCGATGAAACTCATCATGCTTCCTCTTCTGTAGCGGGTTCTTCCACACGTGCGAGTACCGATCCGACTTCGACCTGCTGGCCGACGGCGACCGGAAGTTCTACCAGGACACCGGCAGTCGGCGCGGTGACGGTGTGTTCCATCTTCATGGCCTCTAGCCACAGAATCGGCTGGCCGGCAGTGACGGTGTCACCGAGTGCGGCACCGAGGCGGATAACCGATCCCGGCATCGGAGCGAGCAACGAACCGGCGGCGACTTCCGCCGACGGATCCACGAAGCGCGGTGCTGCCGTCAACGCGACCGGCCCCAGCGAGGAGTCGACAAAAATCTCACTCCCGTATGCCGCCACGTCAAACGAACGCTGTACTCCGCTCTGCTCGAGCACTACCCGGGCAGCAGTTGCCGATACCAGGCTCACGTCGTCGAAGCCTTCTGCGTTCAACACGCCGCTTCGGCTCAGGGAGTAGCGGACGTCGTAGTCGCCCGACGCAGTGGAGTAGCTCTTTCTCTGCGGCTGCGACGGGAGGTTGCGCCACCCGCTGGGCAAGCGGCCGATGACGCGCGCCGACGCCCGGTTGTGCGCGGCATCGGCAAGTGCCGCCGCTAGCGCCGAAAGCCTTTCGGCGTCGGTGTCGGCCAGAGGCGTTGACAACTTCTCGAGGTCATGGGTCTCGAAGAACGCCGTATCGGTGTCCCCGGCAATGAAGGCCGGGTGAGCCAGGACATTGACGAGCAGGTCACGGTTGGTGCGCAGGCCGTGAATCCTGGTGCGCGCCAGCGTCGACGCGAGCAGCCGGGCAGCTGCGGTCCGCGTCGGCGCGTACGAGATGATCTTGGCCAACATCGGGTCGTAGTGGACGCCGACAACACTGCCGTCGACGACGCCGGAGTCGAGGCGAACGCCCTGCTCACGCAGAACACTGAATTCTTGTGGGTCACCGGGCAACTCGATGTGGTGAACGGTTCCGCTCTGCGGTTGCCAGTTCTTGGCGGGGTCCTCGGCGTACAGGCGCACCTCGATGGAATGTCCGCGAATCTCCGGCTGCTCGTCCGGAAGCACTTCACCTGAAGCGACCTGCAATTGCAGTTCCACCAGATCGAGTCCGGTGGTGCACTCGGTGACGGGATGCTCCACCTGCAGGCGAGTGTTCATCTCCAGAAAAAAGAAGTCACCCTTTTCGTCTGCCAGGAATTCAACGGTTCCTGCTCCTTCGTAGCCGATGGCGTTGGCTGCGAGCCGCGAGGCGTCGAACAGCTTCTCGCGCATGGCGGGGATGCGCTGCACGAGCGGCGACGGCGCCTCTTCGACCACCTTCTGATGCCGCCGCTGGATCGAGCACTCGCGCTCCCCCACCGCCCACACCCCACCGTGGCGATCGGCCATGACCTGGACCTCGATGTGCCGACCGGTCTCGAGGTAGCGCTCGCAGAAGACAGTCGGGTCGCCGAAGGCGGACTGCGCCTCACGCCGCGCCGCTTCCAGTTCGCCTTCCAGCGCCGACAATTCACGAACGACACGCATTCCGCGTCCGCCGCCGCCCGCCGACGCCTTGATCAGCACTGGCAAATGAGCGTCGGTCACCGCAGCGGGATCGAGTTCGGACAGCACCGGAACTCCGGCCGCGTCCATGATCTTCTTGGACTCGACCTTCGATCCCATGAGCTCGATGGATTCGACGGGCGGACCGATCCACGTCAGCCCCGCGTCGATGACGCTGCGCGCGAACTCCGCGTTCTCGGAGAGGAATCCGTAGCCGGGGTGAATCGCGTCGGCGCCTGAAGCCTTGGCGGCGGCGATGATGAGCTCACCCCGCAGGTATGTCTCGGCAGGCGTGTTACCCGGCAGGCGAACCGAAGCATCGGCTTCGGCGACGTGAGGGCTGTCGGCATCCGCGTCGGAAAAAACCGCAACCGTGCCGATTCCGTTCTTGCGGCAGGTTGCAAAGACACGGCGGGCGATTTCGCCACGATTGGCGACCAGTACTGAAGTGATTGTCACGGCGTGCCTCACATACGGAAGACGCCGAAGTTCTCGGTGCCTTCGATCGGGGCGGTGGCAATGGCCGACAGGCACATTCCCACCACGGTGCGGGTGTCTCGGGGATCGATGACGCCGTCGTCGTACAGACGCCCGGACAGGAACATCGGAAGTGACTCGGCCTCGATCTGGTTCTCGATCATCGCGCGCATGCCGGCATCAGCCTGCTCGTCGAAAACCTGGCCGCGGGCCTCGGCAGCAGCGCGTCCCACGATGGAGATGACGCCGGCGAGCTGCGCACCGCCCATGACGGCGGACTTGGAACTGGGCCAGGCAAAGAGGAATCTCGGATCGAATGCCCGTCCGCACATGCCGTAGTGACCGGCGCCGTACGACGCTCCGAGCAGGATCGAGATGTGCGGAACCTTGGAGTTGGCTACCGCATTGATCATCATCGATCCGTGCTTGATCATGCCGCCCTCCTCGTATTCCTTACCCACCATGTAGCCGGTGGTGTTGTGCAGGAACAGCAACGGCGTGTTGGAGCGGTTGGCGAGCTGGATGAACTGCGTTGCCTTCTGGGACTCTTCGCTGAAGAGAACTCCACGTGCGTTGGCCAGGATGCCGATCGGGTAACCGTTGAGTTCGGCCCAGCCGGTCACGAGGGAGGAACCGTAGAGCGGCTTGAACTCGTCGAAGTCGGAACCGTCGACGATACGGGCGATGACCTCACGCGGATCGAACGGAATCTTCAGGTCGGCCGGAACGATGCCGAGCAACTCTTCCGGATCCTCGAGCGGTTCGATGATCTCCGCGCGAGGCGCCGGCCCCTTCTTGGTCCAGTTGAGTCGCTTGACGATCGAGCGACCGATGCGGATCGCGTCCTGCTCGTCGGCTGCGAAGTAGTCAGCCAACCCGGACTTGCGAGCGTGCATTTCGGCGCCGCCGAGTGCCTCGTCATCTGATTCCTCACCGGTGGCCATCTTGACCAGCGGCGGGCCTGCGAGGAACACCTTGGAGCGTTCCTTGATCATCACGACGTGGTCGGACATGCCCGGGATGTACGCGCCGCCGGCAGTCGAGTTACCGAAGACCAGTGCAATGGTGGGGATACCGGCTGCGGAAAGCTGTGTGAGGTCACGGAACATACGCCCGCCCGGGATGAACACCTCCTTCTGCGTCGGCAGGTCTGCACCGCCGGACTCGACCAGCGAGATGACGGGAAGGCGGTTCTGCATGGCGATGTCGTTGGCGCGGAAACCCTTACGCAGCGTCCACGGATTGCTGGTGCCGCCGCGCACGGTGGGATCGTTGGCGACGATCAGGCATTCGACACCTTCGACGACGCCGATACCGACCACGGTGCTGGCTCCGACCGGGAAGTCACTCCCCCACGCAGCGAGGGGACACAGTTCGAGGAACGGTGAATCCTGATCGAGCAGGAGTTCGATCCGCTCGCGTGCCAGGAGCTTTCCCCGCTTGTGGTGCCGCTCGGTGTACTTCTCGCCGCCACCCGCCAACGCCTTGGCGTGCTCGACCTCGATCTCGGCGAGCTTGGTGTTCATGGTCGATGTTGCGGTCTTGTACACCTCGGAATTGGTGTCCAGTGTTGACCGGATGACACTCATGACTGATACCCCAATCGCTTGGCCGCGAGGCCGGTGAGGATTTCGGTGGTTCCGCCACCGATTCCCAGAATTCGCATGTCCCGGTACTGCCTCTCCACTTCGCTTTCCTGCATGTATCCGAGGCCGCCGAACAGCTGAACGGCTTGGTTCGCAACCCATTCGCCCGTCTCGACTGCCGTGTTCTTCGCAAAGCACACCTCGGCGATCAGGTCGCCGTCACCAGCCATGTACCGCTCGATCACCGAGTGGGTGTACACCTTGGCGACGTCGATCTTGCGGGCCATCTCGGTGACGGTGTTCTGCACGGCCTGCCGACTGATGAGGGGCCGACCGAAAGTTTCGCGGGCGCGGCACCATTCGAGGGTCAGCTCCAGGCAACGTTCTGCACTGGCATACGCCTGCGCGGCGAGGGCGACCCGCTCGGAGACAAATGCCTGGGCGATCTGCGCGAAGCCGCTGTTCTCTGCGCCGACCAGATTCTCCACCGGAACCCTCGCATCGACAAAGGACAGTTCCGCGGTATCGGATGCGCGCCAGCCCATCTTCTCGAGTTTGCGCGAGACGGTGAATCCCGGTGTGCCCTTCTCGATCACGAGCAGTGAGACACCACCCGCGCCGGGGCCACCGGTGCGCACTGCGGTAACGACGAAGTCGGCTCGAACGCCGGAGGTGATGAACGTCTTGGCGCCGTTCACGACGTAATGATCGCCGTCGCGCTTGGCTGTGGTTGTCAGGTGCCCGACGTCGCTGCCTCCGCCGGGCTCGGTGATGGCGAGCGAGCCGATCTTGTCGCCGCGCAGGGTCGGCTTGACCCACTTCTCGATCTGCGCCTCGTCGCCGGCCGCAATCAGGTGCGGCACCGCGATGCCGCAGGTGAAGAGCGAAGCGAACAGCCCGCCCGACGCACCTGCCTGATGCATCTCCTCACAGATCACGATGGAGTCGACGGCGTCGCCGCCCTCACCGCCCGCCGATTCGGGAGCACTGGCGCCGAGCAGCCCGAGAGCGCCTGCCTTGCGGTGCAATTCGCGCGGAATCTCGCCGTCGCGCTCCCACTGCGTCAGATGCGGCAGAATCTCCTGGTTCACGAATCCGCGTACGGTCTCGCGAAGCGCAAGCCTTTCCGGTGTGGTCCACACGGTCACCGTGAATCCTCTTTCTCGTCAGTTACGGGGAGTAGCGAAATCGGGATGTCGATGTGGCGCGAACGCAGCCATTCACCAATCCCCTTGGCCTGCGGATCGAACCGGGCCTGCGAGGCAACACCCTGACCGAGGATTCCCTCGATCACGAAGTTGACGGCACGAAGGTGCGGAAGCTGGTAGCGAGTGACGTTCAGGTCTGCTGCTTCCGGTAGCAGTTCCTTGAGCATTTCGACGGTCAGAGTGTGCGCCAACCACTTCCACTGATCGTCCGTGCGAACCCAGACGCCGACGTTGGCATTTCCACCCTTGTCGCCACTACGGGCACCGGCAATCGTGCCGAGTGGCACCGAAAGCGAAGACTGTGGCGGCAACGGCTCCGGACGCTCAGGTTCGTCGACGGCTTCGAGGTCCTGCGTCAGCGTCGACGGAGCGATGTCCACGCGAGTGCCGTCGGGCAGTACGGCCACGTGCGGCACCGATCCCGCGTCGACGTAGCCGGGGGTGAACACTCCGTACGGTTGTCCGTTGCTCGGCGGCGCGGTCAGCGAGAAGCCTGGATAACTGGCGAGTGCCATTTCCACCGCAACCGCAGAGAAGGGACGACCGATCACCTTGGGATCGGAATCGCGAACCACGCAGCGCAGCAACGCACTCGCGGTTTCCTCGGTGTCGGAATCCGGGTGATCCGTGCGAGCGAGAGTCCAGACCAGTTCGGCGGGCTTCTTCGTCAGCCAGGATTCGAGTTGAGTCTTCGCCAGATCCGCTTTGGCCTCGATGTCGAGACCCGTGAGGATGAACGTGGCCTCGTTGCGGAACCCGGCCAGCGTGTTGAGTGAGACCTTGTACTGCGGCGGCGGAGCCTCGCCCGTGACTCCGCTGATCAGCACCCGATCCGGGCCTTCCTGGGTGAGCACCGCGTTGTCGATGCGGGTGGTCACGTCCGGGCCTGCGTAGCGTCCACCCGTGATCTCGTACAGCAGCTGCGCCGTCACGGTGCCGACGCTCACCTCGCCGTCCGTACCGGCATGCTTGGTGATGACCGAAGATCCGTCCGCGTTGATCTCGGCGATCGGGAAGCCAGGACGGCCCAGATTCGGAATCTCGGTGAAGAACGCGTAGTTGCCGCCGGTGGCCTGGGTTCCGCACTCGATGACGTGGCCCGCCGCGACAGCACCGGCCAGCTGATCGAAATCATCTCGCTTCCAACCGAAATGGTGAGCGGCGGGACCGACGATCACCGAAGCGTCGGTGACACGTCCGGTGACCACGACATCGGCGTCGGCCGACAATGCTTCGACGATGCCCCAGGCGCCGAGGTACGCGTTGGCCGTGAGCGGGGAGCCGAGTCCGAGTTCGTCTGCCCGAGAGACCAGATCGTCGCCCTCGACGTGGGCGATCTTCGCGTTCAACCCCAGCCTGGTGTTGACCTCGCGCAGCGCGTCGGCCAGTCCAGCCGGGTTGAGACCGCCGGCATTCGCGACGATCTTCACGCCCTTGTCGAGCGCAAGTCCGAGGGTGTCTTCCACCTGTCGCAGGAACGTCTTCGCGTAGCCGAGTGACGGGTCCTTCATCCGGTCCCGTCCGAGGATCAACATCGTCAGTTCGGCAAGGTAGTCGCCGGTCAGGTAGTCGAGTTCGCCGCCCTCGAGCATCTCGCGCATCGCCGAGACGCGGTCGCCGTAGAAACCGGAGCAGTTACCGATCCGTACCGAACTCATTTATCCACCTTCGCTTCTCGTGCGGCTCGTCCCTCGCCGCTGGGTCCGGCAAATGCCTGCGCGAACCCGAGCCACTCGTCCGCGTCGGCACCAACGGCAACCAGATCGAGATCGGCGCGATTGGCACGCTGAGTGACCAGCAAACAGAAGTCCAATGCGGGCCCGGTCACCTTCTGCGGTGCATCTTCCGGCCCCCAGGTCCAGAGCGAACCGTCCGGCGCCGTCAACTCAACCCGGAAATCGTCGGCGGGCGGCGTCTTCTCGTTGACCGAGTACGCAAAGTTCCGCGTACGGACACCCAGATGAGCGATGTTCTTGATGCGCGCCGTCGGGGCTCGCTCGACGCCGAGCGCGTCGGCAACGTCCTGCCCGTGCGCCCACGTCTCCATCAATCGCGCAGTTGCCATGGACACTCCGCCCATAGGCGGGCCGTACCAAGGAAACTTGGTACCGGACGGGGCGGCGGTGAGAGCCTCGACGAGAGCGGTGCGCCCCGCTCGCCAATCGGCGAGCAACTCCGCCGGCGGGCGGGCCGCCTGCTCGGCAGCACCGTCGTCGACAAATCCCGCCGGATTCACGAACGCCGCCTTCAACTGCTCCGCAAACCCGTCCGGGTCGGTGATCGCCAGGATCGCAGCACTGTCCGTCCAGTGCAGGTGCCCGATCTGATGCGCGACGCTCCACCCTTCCGCCGGCGTCATTGTCGCCCACTTCTCCTCGGGCAGATCCGCAACCAGGGCGTCGAGGCTCTCGCCTTCGGCCCGCAAGTCATCGATGAACGTCTGAAGTTCGGCCATGCGACCAGCATCACACCCGGGTCCATAAAAATCAAGCACGAATGATTGTTATTGAGAAATCTTGTGGTGAGAGACTGAGCTCAACTGCCATCGACTACCAGGAGCACCCATGAGCGACGCCGTACTGATCTCGCGAACCGGCGATGTGGTCACGTGGACCCTCAATCGCCCGGACACCCGCAACGCGATCTCCGAGATCGACATGATCGAGGCCCTCGAAGACGCGGTCACCGCAGTCAACCGAGATCAGAGTGTGCGAGCGGTCATCCTCACGGGGGCCGGGTCGGCTTTCTCCTCCGGCGGCAACGTCAAACACATGCGAGACAAGGAAGGCATGTTCGGTGGTGCTCCCGGCGAGATCCGCCAGGGCTACCGGCACGGCATCCAGCGCATTCCGCTCGCGCTGTACACATGTGAGGTGCCGACCATCGCAGCCGTCAACGGCCCGGCCATCGGAGCGGGCTGCGACCTCTCCCTCATGTGTGACCTCCGCATCGCCTCGACCGCCGCAGTCTTCGCCGAGAGCTTCGTCAAGGTGGGACTCATCCCCGGCGACGGCGGAGCCTGGCTGCTCCCCCGCGCGATCGGCAACGCCCGCGCCGCCGAGATGGCGTTCACCGGCGAACCCATCGATGCTGCGAAGGCACTCGACTGGGGTCTGGTCTCGCAGATCACCGAACCCGAGGAATTGCTTTCCGCAGCGCACGCTTTGGCAGCTCGAGTAGCCGCCAATCCCCCGCAGGTACTCCGCATGACCAAGAAACTCCTCCGCGAAGGCCAGCACCAGAGCCTCGAGAGCCTGCTCGAACTCTCGGCCGCCATGCAGTCGATCGCCCACCACACCCGAGATCACCACGAAGCCGTCGCCGCGATGCTCGAGCGTCGAAGTCCCGAGTTCACCGGAGAATGAAGGCGGGCAGTCAGCTACTGCCGGTCGGCGCGGTCCTCACCTCGATACTGTCGCTCCAGTTCGGAGCGGCATTCGCGACGACATTGTTCTCGCAGATCGGGCCCGCCGGAGCCACGACGCTTCGGCTGACGATCGCTGCGATCATCCTCGGCGTCATCGTCCGTCCGCGATGGAGCAGGTGGTCGAACCGGCAACGCAAAGGCATCTTCGCGCTGGGCATCGCCCTCGCCGTGATGAACGGCGCCTTCTACCTCGCCCTCGACACGGTGCCCATCGGCACCGCCGTCACCATCGAGTTCCTCGGACCGCTCACCCTGGCCGCAGTTCTGTCTCGTCGGTGGGCCGACGGAGCGTGGGTACTGCTCGCCTTCGGCGGAGTGTTGCTGCTCGGGTTAGGCGATCACGGCGAATCCGGATTGGACCCGATCGGGGTGATGTTCGCGTTGATCGCCGCGACTGCGTGGGCCGGCTACATCGTGGCCGGTTCCCACCTGGCCGCGACGCTCCCGAGCGCCGACGGGTTGGCAGGCGCAAGCATCGTCGCAGCCGTATTGACGCTCCCCTTCGGCGTTGTCTCGGGCGGAAGCGAACTGCTGGATCCGAAGATGCTCGCCGCAGGCGCCGCCGTCGCCATCCTCTCGTCCGTCATCCCGTACAGCTTGGAAATGTGGGCGCTGCGCTCCTTGGCCAAGAAGGTCTTCGCGGTCCTCATCGCCCTCGAACCGGCAGCGGCCGCACTGGCCGGAGTCCTCGTGATCGGGCAAACGCTCGACGCTTTCACACTCGTCGCCATCGGACTGGTGGTGACCGCGGGTGTCGGGACGGTAGTCATGAATCGAAAGTCCACACCGAAATAGTCCAGGTACCGTCAGAGCACGTCATTCCAACGCACAGGAGAACCATGACCAACCCGATCATCGCCACCGTTCTCGGTAACACCCCGCAGATCGACGAAAGTGCATTCATCGCACCCAACGCCACCGTTGTCGGCGCTGTGACCATCGCTGCGGGAGCCAGCATCTGGTACGGCGCGGTTATCCGCGGCGACGCCGAATCGATCTCCATCGGCGCTGACACCAACATTCAGGACAACTGCACCGTGCACGCCGACCCGACGTTCCCCGCAGTGCTGGGCGAGCGAATCTCGGTCGGCCACAACGCAGTGCTGCACGGGTGCACCGTCGAAGACGACGTTCTCGTCGGTATGGGTGCCGTGGTGCTCAACGGCGCACACATCGGTTCGGGATCACTGATTGCAGCCGGTGCGGTCGTGTCTCAGGGGATGCAAATCCCGCCTGGATCACTGGTCGCCGGCGTGCCCGCCAAGGTCAAACGTGAACTCTCCGAAGGCGAAAAGGCCGGTATCACCGCCAACGGCGCCGGCTACATCATGCTCGCGAAGGCTCACCAGGACATCGAACAGGCCTGATCGAGACGATGCTCGCGGACGGTAGCCGCAAGAGCACCGACTAGCCTCGGGGCCGCAACGTACTGTTCGGCAACTCGGGTGCCGGGAGCGCCGGGCCGTCGTATCCCGGCACGACGCCGAAACGCTGGTCCGGGACGCTGCCGTCGAATCCGGAGGCCAGCTCGGCCTGCCACTTGCGTCGATACTCGACGATCTCTTCGTGGGTACGACCCATGAAGTTCCACCACATGATGACCTGCTCGCCCAACGGTTTCCCGCCGAGAAGTAGCAGTCGAGCCGGTTCGGATCCCGGATTGCGCAAAGTCAGTTTTCCGAAACCTGGTGCTTGATAACCCAACTCGGCCCAGCCGACGGTGGTACCACGCAGAACAACCGATCCTTGATCGACGATCACGCCGTGCTCATGTGAACGATCGACATCGAGGGCGATCTCGGCCCCAGGATCGAGAATCACCTCGGCACCGAGCAATTCGGTGAAGGTAGACACCGGAGACGTGTCACCGGCGAGCGAGCCGAGGAACACACTGAGCGTGGCACCATCGGTGGTCACCGGCTCCGGTCGATAGTGAACGAACGCGGGTGCGGTATCGCGTGCCGCATCCGGCAGCGCCACCCACAACTGCATCCCGTGCAGAACCTTCGTATTCGGCGTCGACACTTCGGAGTGCGCGATCCCACTCCCGGCCGTCATCAAATTCAGTTCACCCGGCCGCACCATCGCATGGGAACCGATGCTGTCACGGTGCTCGATCTCTCCGGTGAACAGCCAACTCACCGTTTGCAATCCGGTATGCGGATGCGGCGGAACATGCATGCCCGGTCCTGAGCCGACGTCATCCGGACCGTAATGATCGGCAAAACACCATGCCCCGATCAGCGAACGCTCGCGTTGCGGAAGGGTGCGACGCACTCGCATCGCCCGCGGGCCACCGAGCGGTACGTCGCGCGGGGTGAGAATCTGAATCTCGCTCTCCGCCGGATGGCCTTCGCATTCCTGCTCGACGGGCTGCGCTTCGAGGTTGCTCATATCGTCCATCCTGCCTCTAGTCATGACTGCGCGAGACGCAGACGCGTGCACAATTCGGCCAACAGTCGAAGTTCATCCGCGTCCAGGGCCGGTCCGACGTGGCGACGAATGCTCGCCGCATGACGGCGACCCACTGATTTCTGCAGCGCTGCACCCGCTTCGGTGAGTTGCACGATCGTCCCGCGGCGATCCTGTGGATCAACACTTCTCGATACCAGACCTTCACCCTCCAACCGTTCTACCAGGCGGCTGAGTGACGGCTGGCTCAACAGGATCTCGCGATTCAGGTCATGCAGGCGAAGTGAACTACTCGGTGTGAGGCTCAATGTGAACAGCACGTCGTACTCGCGCATCGACACCTGATCCCAGACGTCGTCGGCAGAGAGCCGCCGCAGCACCGACACCTGGGCGCGAAACAAGGCTTCCCAGGCGTCGGTGGCGAGTTCGGTGGTACTGACCGGAACCTCAGGCGGTTGCTCGTCAGGCAGTGACACTGCTTGCCTCACGAGCCGCCTTCATCGACGCGTGAGTGGGCGGGTTGTCCGGCACATGTGCTGGCCGCCTGGCCGCGAACTCACGGCGCAGAACCGGAACAACTTCCTCACCGAGCAGATCGAGCTGCTCGAGCACCGTCTTGAGCGGCAACCCGGCGTGATCCATCAGGAACAGCTGGCGCTGGTAGTCACCGAAGAAATCGGCAAACGCCAACGTCTTCTCGATGACCTGCTCAGGGGAACCGACGGTCAGCGGCGTCTGCTCGGTGAACTCTTCGAGTGAGGGCCCGTGGCCGTACACCGGAGCATTGTCGAAATACGGACGGAATTCCTTGACCGCGTCCTGACTGTTCTTGCGCATGAAGACCTGACCACCGAGACCGACAATCGCCTGGTCCGCGGAGCCGTGGCCGTAATGCTCGTAACGCTGGCGGTAGAGATTGATCAGCTCGATGTAGTGCTCTTTCGGCCAGAAGATGTTGTTCGCGAAGAATCCGTCGCCGTGATACGCCGCGATCTCCGCGATCTCGGGGCTGCGGATCGAACCGTGCCACACGAACGGCGCGACGCCGTCCAGCGGGCGCGGGGTGGACGTGAATCCCTGGAGTGGAGTGCGGTACTCCCCTTGCCAGTTCACGACCTCCTCGTCCCAGAGCCGGCGAAGAAGTTGATAGTTCTCGAGCGCCAGCGGGATACCGGCGCGAATGTCCTTGCCGAACCACGGGTACACCGGCGCGGTGTTTCCGCGTCCCATCATCAGATCGACACGCCCCTCAGCGAGGTGTTGAAGCATCGCGTAGTCCTCGGCGATCTTCACCGGGTCGTTGGTGGTGATCAGCGTCGTGGACGTGGAGAGCGTGATCTTCTCGGTCTGGGCCGCGATGTATCCGAGCATCGTGGTCGGAGACGACGGCACGAACGGCTTGTTGTGGTGCTCGCCGGTCGCGAAGACGTCGAGACCGACTTCCTCGGCGTGCTTGGCGATGGTCGTCATGGCCTTGATGCGCTCGTGCTCTGTCGGGGTCTTACCCGTCGTGGGATCAGTGGTGACGTCACCGACCGTGAAGATTCCGAACTGCATGGTTGCTCCTCCGCGAACTAGATCCATGCGTTTGCATGTAACTGATCAAACATTCAACCATCCAGCTGTATTCCACGGCAAAAGATGAGGGCGGCACACAAGATGTGTGCCGCCCTCATCTGGACAAACGATCTACCGAAAAGCGGTCAGTGCATAACGATCGGCGTTGCCGTCTCGCCCTCGGCCACCGGCCTGGTGGTCTTGCTCCGCGGCAGGAAGAACGCCGGGATGAGGGTCAGGACGATCAGCACAGTGGCAACGAGGAAGGTGTTGCCGAAAGCGTCCGACGCCGCACTGAGAATCGAATTCGCAGCAGACTCCTGCGGACTTCCCGGCTCGGTCGGAATGTGCGACGCCGCACCGACCATCGTCGTATCGAGGCCACGATCGAGAAGCTGGTTGGTCAAGACCACCGACATCACGGCGGTACCGATCGAACCTGCGGTCTGCTGAACGATGTTCATCAGAGTGGAGCCGCGAGCGATCTGCTCGTTGGAGAGCGTCACGATAGCTGCGGTCATCAGCGGCATCATGGTGCAACCCATACCGAGGCCCATGACGAACAAGGCGCCCATCAGCAGCCACGTCGGGGAATCCGAGGCAACCTGTGTGAACACACCCAAACCGATGAGAATCAGCGGCAAACCGGTCAGGACGATCTTGCCCGGGCCGATCTTGTCGACCAGTCGACCAGCGATCGGCATGGTGACCATAGCGCCCAGACCCTGTGGAGCCATCAACAATCCGGCCGCGAGCGTGGTGTGCCCGCCGACCTGAATGAAGTAGCTCGGGAACAGCAACCCGGCGCCCATGAACGCGACGATGAACAGCGACGTCGTGATGACGGCGGTGGTCAACTGACGGTTCTTGAACAGGTGCAGGTCGATCAGCGGGTGATCCTTGTTGAGCGCGTGGAACACGAAGGCGATGATCAGTGCCAGACCGATACCAGCCGACACCAGAACCCGAGCGGACGCGACGGTTCCCACCTCAGGGATGGACGACACGCCGAACAGGAACAGCGCCAGGCCGGGCGACAGCAGGATCATGCCGAGGAAGTCGAAGGACTCCGAAGGCTTCGCCTTGTCGGACGGCAGAATGATGAACGCAGCAGCCAGAGCGATGATGCCGATCGGCAAGTTGATCAGGAAGATCCAGTGCCAGCTCGCGGCCTCGATCAGCCAACCACCGAGAATCGGGCCGCCGATAGGACCGAGCAGCATCGGGATACCGAGAACTGCCATGACACGACCGACACGGTCCGGACCGGCGGCCCGGGTCATGATCGTCATACCGAGCGGCATCAACATGCCGCCGCCGAGACCCTGGAGCACGCGGAAGCCGATGAGCGAGGTGATGTCCCACGCCATCGCACAAGCGACCGAACCGAGCACGAACAGCACCAGGGCCGTCATGTACAGGCGCTTGGTGCCGAAACGGTCGGCAGCCCAACCGGTAACCGGAATGACCGTCGCCAAGGCGAGCGTGTAGGCCGTCATCGTCCACGCGACGGTGGCGTACGAAGTTTCGAAGTCCTCGGCAAAAGTGGTGAGCGCGACGCTCACCACGGTTACGTCGAGAATCGACATGATGGCGCCGAGCACCACCACGGAAGCGATCTTGAGGACCGCCCCGTCAAGTTTGTCGGACGCCGGTGCCGGCGCGTTCGGCGATGTCATCGCGAAGTCTCCTGGTTAAGTGCTCGCAGATAGTCACCCGCGAGAATGGGCTTGAGAGCCTCGAACAAACGAATCCGCTCTGGCTCAGGAACACGCGACGCGAATTCGCGAAGCTGGCCGCGCTTGCACTCGATGTGGTTGGTCGTCACCTTACGACCGGCCTCCGACAAGGAAACCCGCTTGACGCGTCGGTCCCGCTCGTCTTCACGGCGATCGACCAGACCCATGTTCACGAGCTGATCGATGTTCCGCCCCGTAGCTGCCACCGAGAGCCGAAGCTCGTCGGCAACCTCGTTGATCGGGATCGCCGCATCACGTTGTGCAAGTACGAACAGCACACGCACCTGAGAGAACGAGAGATCCAGTTCGATCAACGCATCGATCGACTCCGAATCACCGGCGCTCATCAGGCGAGTGAACAACTCGTCGAGTGCTCCATACAGGTCATCAGAATCGGAAGCGATCACCTGGCAAATGGTAGTGCGGTTGCAACTATTGCCCAAATGAAAACATGTTGCAACTTATTATTTGGTGAGCACCATCACGTTGCGAAGAATCATTCCTGCAGCAAGATGGCCTTTCCGAGAACTTTGCCGCTTTCGAGATCAGCCAGGGCAACTGCTGCGTCGGCAAGCGGATACCGTGCCTTGACCAGCGGACGCAAGCCGTTCCGAACGTGTTCTACCAGCGATGCATGCACCTCGGCTACCGCTTCGGGATTGGTGCGCGTGAACTCGCCCCACGCCGCGCCGACAATGCTGATGTTGCGGAACAGCACCCGGTTCACCTTGACCTGAGGAATGCCGCCGCCGGCAAAACCGATAACCACAAGACGCCCCTCCGGCGCCAGAACCCGGACCGCGTCGTCGAACGCATCCCCGCCTACCGGATCTACCACGATCTGAGCGCCGACGCCGTCGGTCAGTTCCCGAATCCGCTCTCCCCATCCCGGAGCCAGCGCGACAACCTCGTCGGCACCGAGCTCACGCAAGAAGTCCTCGACGCCTTCGCGTCGCACTACGGCAATCACCCGAGCCCCGTGTGCCTTGGCCAGCTGGATGGTTGCCGTTCCGACTCCGCCCGCAGCGCCGAGCACGACGACCGTCTCCCCCGCGACGATCTTCGCGCGACGAGCCAGCGCGAACTCCATCGTCTGATAGTTGATGATCAGAGAGGCCGCCTCGTCGAAGGCGAGTCCGTCCGGAATTCGGAGTACCTGCGCCGGGTTGACGGCAATCCGCTCTGCATAACCGCCCAGATACGCGGCCGCGAGAACACGATCGCCCGGAGCGAAACCCGACCCTTCCGGCGCGGAGACCACGACGCCCGAGATCTCCGCGCCGGGAATGAACGGCGGTTCCGGGCGGATCTGATACTTGCCGTAGGTGATGAGTAGGTCCGGAAAGCAGACGCCACTGGCCTTCACATCGATGAGAACAAGACCTTCGGCTGCGGGCTCGGGAACCTCCTGCGCGACAATTCCTTCGGGACCGGACAGTTCCGTAACCACCATGGCGCGCACAGAAAGCTCCTCTTCGGGACATCTGAAGTCTGGACCGGTAACCCGGTTTTCTCGACTTTAACCCGGTACTCACGTCAGATCATCGTTCGCTCCCGATGTGCAGACGTTCGAGTCCGTCGAGAATCAGATCGAGACCGAAAGCGAATTCGGCGGCGTAGCTGTATCCCGGAGCTAGGACGTGCTCGGTGGTCAGCTCGGCCAGGTGCGGATACTGACCGCTCTCGAACGAGCCCATGATCGCCTTCGCCAGTTCCGTCGTTTCCTGCGCTGTTTCGAACGGCAAGCTCACCTCTTGCAGCACGAAGCCGTAGATGTACGCATCCATGATCGAAAAGGCATGCGCAGCAAGGGCGACCGGAAAGTCGGCAGCGCGTAGTGTTCCGATGACGGCGTCGTGGTGGCGCAGGGTCGCGGGACCAGGCGTCGTTCGAGACTCCATCAACGGAGTTGCCCACGGGTGCCTCCCCAGCACCTCCCGAGTCGATACCGCTCGCGCGTGAACTTCCGTTCGCCACGGCAGTCCCGGCGTCGGAAGATCGATCTCCGCAAAGACCGCGTCGACCATTCCGTCGAGCAGATCCCCCTTGTCCGAAACATGGTTGTACAGAGACATCGCCTCGACGCCCAGTTCGGTCCCCAGCTTCCGCATGGTCATCGAATCGATTCCGACGGAATCTGCAAGCGCCACGGCAGCGCGTACAACGTGATCTCGGGTCAATCTTGTGCGCTTCTCCACATTGACAGAACTTACACCGTAAGTGCAATACTTACGGTGTAAGCATTCGACGAACGGAGACTCGCATGCCGCAGGAACTGATGACCGCCGTCGTACAGGATCGGTACGGCGAAGCCGACGTTCTCTACCTCGACCACATTCCGCGCCCCACTGTCGCCGACAACGAAGTGCTGATTCGCGTCGAGGCCGCGTCCGTCGACCGCGGGGCATGGCATCTCATGGCCGGACTGCCATATCCGTTGCGCCTCGCGGGATTTGGACTGCGCAGACCTGAGAACCGGGTCCGCGGACTGGACGTGTCCGGCCGAGTCGAGGCCGTCGGCAGTTCGGTGACCCGCGTGGCAGTCGGCCAGGAGGTATACGGGATCGCGGTCGGTTCGTTCGCGGAGTACGCGTGCGCACTCGAGACGAAGATTGCTGCAAAACCTGCTCGGTTGTCGTTCGCACAAGCAGCAGCGGTGCCGGTCTCCGGCCTCACAGCGCTGCAAGCCGTGCGCGACCACGGCCGCGTGCAGGCCGGGCAATCCGTCCTCGTTCTCGGTGCATCCGGTGGCGTCGGGATCTACGCGGTGCAGGTGGCGAAAGCCATGGGCGCGCTCGTCACCGGCGTATGCAGCACCTCGAAAACCGATACCGTCCGCTCCCTCGGTGCCGACGAGGTTCTCGACTACCGCGTCGACGACGCCACCGACGGATCGCATCGGTACGACGTCATCATCGACACCGGCGGCAACCGCCGACTGCGAGATCTTCGACGGGCGCTCACACGCACCGGAAGGCTCGTGATCGTGGGCGGCGAGAACGGCGGACGGTGGCTCGGCGGAATCGATCGCCAAATCCGCGCACTGTGCTTGTCTCCGTTCGTATCTCAGAAGCTCGGGTCTTTGATGGCTTCGGAGAACGCCGAGGATCTGGAGGTGCTGACCGCAATGATCGACGCAGGTGTCATCACCCCGGTGATCGACTCCGTTCATCCCCTTGCCGACACCGCCGTCGCCGTGGCACGAATGGTCGACGGTTCCGGCTGCGGAAAGCAGATAATCGCCACTCGCTGAAAAGCCTGACAGAATCGGCTCACTCCAGCGAACAGGAATCTCACGTGAACCCAGATCTCACGCTCGCGCCGCAGCCAGACAGAGGACCGATCTTCGTCAAGTCCCGCCCGGTCCGTACCGGCGACATCGACGTCGCCAAGCAGGTCAGGCTCGACGCCGTCGCCCGTTATCTGCAGGACATCGGCAACGACAACATCGAAGCCGCCGGCGCCATCGACACTCATCCGCTCTGGATAGTGCGTCGTACGGTCGTCGATGTCGTACGCCCGGCGATCTGGCCGGAAGAGTTGACGATGACTCGCTGGTGCTCCGGCTTCTCCACGAGATGGGCGAACATGCGCGTGCGCTTCGACGGCAGCAACGGCGCGCTGATGGAAACCGAAGGCTTCTGGATCAACATCAGCGCCGAGTCGGGCATGCCCACGCGGATGAGTGACGACTTCATGCGGCCGTTGGAAGAATCCACCGACGAGCATCGCCTGAAGTGGAAGCGTGTCCTCGCCGAGAACGCACCGGAGGCGGATGACGCGGGTGTTCTGGACACGCCGTTCGCTCTGCGCGCCACGGATATCGACCCGTTCGACCACGTCAACAACGCCGTCTACTGGCAGGCAGTCGAAGAGGTCCTCAGCGCGCGCACCGAACTGCGTACAGTTCCGCATCGAGCACTGATCGAGTACCTCTCCCCCATCGTCTCCAGTGACGACGTCGTCCTGCGCAGCCGCGTCGACGACAAGACCGTCACGGTCTGGTTCCTGGTCGGCGAAGCGCTCCGCGCAGTTGCGCAGGTGAGCGCCCTCTAACGCAGTTTCTGGGTCGCGACAGCCGCGACACCGAACACCAACGCAAGAAGAATCGCGGCCCAGAAACCGAAGAGCCACCACACCACGCCGAACACGACCACTGCCGGGGCAACGGTGATGAAAGCGATGGTGGGGCTTTCGCGTACCACCTCGAGTGCAGTTCGGGCATTAGTTCGATCGAGCTTCTTACCGGCCATCGAAAACCTCCTTCAAGGTCCTGACCATCCAGAGTAACCGGACTGACGGGCACAAAGCGGATACCGTGAACGCATGGCCGACCACCGCACCCTCGTCCTCATGCGACACGGCAAGTCCAGCTACCCCGAGGGCATCCGTGATCACGAGCGTCCGCTCGCCGAACGGGGCCTGCGCGAGGCCCGCATCGGCGGCGAATGGATCCGCGAAAACGTCCCGCCCGTAGACGCCGTTCTGTGCTCCACCTCCCGGCGGACCGTCGAAACCCTTGCCTCGACGGGAATCGAAGCTCCCGCCGGATTCGAGAAGTCCATCTACGGCGGCTCACCCGCAGACGTCATTGCAGCTGCGCGAACCACGTCCGACCACGTCAAGACGCTCCTGATCGTCGGACACGAACCCGGAATTCCCTGGACTGCACTCGATCTCGCATCGAACGAAAACTCCGAAGCAGCCCAACGTATCCGCGACAAGTTCCCGACTTCGGCGATCGCCGTCCTCTCCGTACCGGTGCCGTGGACCGAACTCGACGACTCCGTCGCCACTTTGCTCGAGTTTCACGTGCCCCGTTAGATCGACCACACCGCTAAAGCACCTCACGTAGAAGGCGGTCCGAAAGTGCAAGCGCGTCACGGTCGTACGTCGACGTCGACGCCAGCACTTCGTCGGCACCGGTCCGCTCGGCGAGATCGTGAAGCTGTTGTTTCACCTCGACAGGTGTGCCGTGCAGCGCCGACGCCATGAACGACTCGATACGCCTGGCATTTCGATCACTGCGCGGGGCGCGCCTGATCTCGTCCGGCGACGCGAGCGGAGGAAACTCCCCCGTCCGTGACGATTCTGCGAGCGCGTATGCCTCCGGGATCAGCAACTCACGCGCCGCGTCGGTGGTATCGGCAACCGCCACTTCGAGAGAAACCACCACATAGGGTTCGGGATGAGCGTCGGTGGCCCGGAAAGCTCGGCGGTACTCGTCCAATGCATCCACCCGGTCGGTGCTCCCGGTTCCGAGTATCGGCCCACCCACGACCACCGGAAGCCCCAGTTGCGCTGCCACTTTCAAACCTGTACGCGTCGCGAGTACGAAGATCGGCACCCCGGTCTCCGACGCCGGCCGTGCCGTCACTGCCGCGGATCCGTCCAGGTAGCGCCTCACCTCTTCGAGATCTGACGCAAACGTGTCCGGAGCATCCTTGCTGCGTCGTAGTGCCTGACGAACAGGCTCCGTGAATCCCAGCGATCGGCCGAGGCCGAGATCGATTCGCCCCGGGTACAGAGCCTCCAGCATCAAGAACTGCTCGGCGACGATCAGCGGTTGGTGATTCGGCAGCATGACCCCACCGCTCCCGAGTCTGATATCGCGCGTATGCGCGCCGATCGCGGCAAGCAGTACTGCCGGCGACCCGCTCCCGATCCCGGGCACCGCGTGATGCTCGGCCACCCAGAACCGGTGGTAGCCGAGAGCGTCGGCGTGCGCGGCGCGTTCGACGGAATGCGTCAGAGCTGCGGAGTCGGGGTATCCGCTCCTGGTTCGGGATCGGTCGAGAAGTGAGAGAAGCACTCTCGGAGCAACAAGGAATTCGGAAAGTTTCATCCGGACGCCTAATGAGGACCGTTTCTGACCGCAATCCCCGCAACACTGGACCTGTCGCCGGAATCCACCATCACATGAAGGGCACGTCATGGACATCAAGCTCGAACTGGTCGCCATTCCCGTCACCGACATCGACCGCGCCAAGGACTTCTACGTCCGCCTCGGCTTCAACGCCGACCACGATCACACGGTCAGCGAGGACCTGCGCTTCGTCCAGCTGACCCCACCCGGTTCGGCCTGCTCGATCTGCATCGGCAAGGGAATCACCGACGCCGAGCCCGGTTCCGTCGTCGGCATGCAGGTAGTGGTCAAGGACATCGAAGAGGCTGAGCGCGAGTTCAAGAGCCGCGGCATCGACATCAGCCCGATCGACGACCAGGCTTGGGGCCGATTCATCTACTTCGCCGACCCCGACGGCAACAAGTGGGCAGTCCAGGAGATCGTCATCCCGGACCTCAGCGGCAGCAACTCCTGAAGCGAGCGAGATGAAAAATCCCCCCACCTCTTTCGAGGTGGGGGGATTTTCTACGAACTAACGCTTAGCGGTAGTCGTCACATACGACTACCCGACTAGCGGTAGTCGTTGCTGAAGCCGTAGTCGTCCAGCGGAACTGCAGCACCGGTGTTCTGGCCGAAGCCGTCCGGGCTGTAGTACTGGTCGTCGTACGACGGCACTGCGTAAGCAGCGGCGCGTGCCTCTTCGGTGGGCTGAACCTGGATGTTGCGGTAACGGTTGATACCGGTACCGGCAGGGATCAGCTTACCGATGATGACATTTTCCTTCAGACCGATCAGCTTGTCCGAGCGGCAGTTGATAGCCGCGTCGGTCAAGACACGAGTGGTCTCCTGGAACGATGCCGCGGACAGCCACGAATCCGTCGCGAGCGACGCCTTCGTGATACCCATGAGCACCGGACGGCCGGCTGCGGGCTCGCCACCCTCGGCGACAACGCGGCGGTTTGCCGACTCGAACTCGGCGCGCTCGGTGAGCGAACCGGGCAGGAACTCGGTGGCACCGGAATCGATGATCGTCACGCGACGAAGCATCTGGCGCACGATGACCTCGATGTGCTTGTCGTGGATCGACACACCCTGGCTCCGGTACACCTCCTGGACCTCGTTGACCAAGTGGATCTGAACCTGACGCGGACCCATGACTCGCAGGACCTCGTGGGGATCGGCAGCACCTTCCATGAGCTGCTGTCCGACCTCGACGTGGTCACCGTCAGCCAAGAGGCTTTCGCGACCGTCGGCATGCTTGAAGACGCGCAGACGCTGACGCTTGCTGAGCTTGTCGTAGACAACCTCTTCGCCGCCGTCGTCCGGAACGATGGTGATCTTGTAGAAACGATCGCCGTCTTCGAGCTGTACCCGACCGGTGACGTCCGCGATAGGAGCCTTGCCCTTGGGCACACGTGCCTCGAACAGCTCCTGGACACGCGGCAGACCGCCGGTGATGTCATCTCCTGCGACACCACCCTGGTGGAAGGTACGCATGGTCAGCTGGGTACCGGGCTCACCGATCGACTGAGCGGCGACGATACCGACAGCCTCACCGATGTCGACCAGCTTGCCTGTGGCCATCGAGCGGCCGTAGCAAGTGGCGCAAACGCCGGTGCCGGTGGTGCAGGTCAGGACCGAGCGGACCTTGACCGTCGTGATGCCGGCTTCGAGCAGAGCATCGATCGCGGGGTCACCGAGATCGTGGCCACGCTCGACGATGACGGTGCCGTTCGCGTCGACTGCATCGGCCGCCAAGGTACGGGCGTACGTGCTGGTCTCCACGTGAGCATCGCGGATCATCGTGCCGTCGGCCTGCTTCTCGGCGATCGTGGTGACGATGCCGCGCTCTGTTCCACAGTCGACCTCACGGACGATGACGTCCTGCGAAACGTCCACCAGACGACGGGTCAGGTAACCCGAGTCGGCGGTGCGGAGTGCGGTATCGGCCAGACCCTTACGAGCACCGTGCGTGTTGATGAAGTACTCGAGAACGGTCAGGCCTTCCTTGAAGGAAGACTTGATCGGACGCGGGATGAACTCACCCTTCGGGTTTGTCACCAGACCCTTCATACCGGCGAGCGAGCGAACCTGAGTCATGTTGCCGGCTGCGCCGGACTTCACGATCATCGGGATCGGGTTGCTGTCGGGGAAGTGAGCCTCCATGGCCTTGCCGACCTTGTCGGTCGCTTCCTGCCAAATGGTGACCAGAGCGCTGTTGCGCTCCTTCTTGTCCAGAGCACCACGCTGGTACTGCTTCTCGATCTTGTCGGCCTGAGCCTCGAAGTCCTCGATGATGGCAGGCTTCTCCGGCGGCACGAGCACGTCGGAAATCGAGACCGTGACACCCGAACGGGTGGCCCAGTAGAACCCGACGTCCTTGAGCTTGTCGACGGTCTGAGCAACCACGATCATCGGGTACCGCTCGGCGAGATCGTTGATGATCGTCGCCTGGCGCTTCTTCGGCATCTGCTCGTTGACGAACGGGTAGTCCGCCGGAAGCAGCTCGTTGAAGAGCACACGGCCGAGTGTCGTGGTGGCGGTCCAGCCGTCACCGTATTTCCAGCCCTCGGGGAACAGTTCGTTCTCGAGGTCGCGCGGCGGACGCTGCTGCGTCAGACGCACCTTGATCTGAGCCTGAACCGAGAGCGCGCCGCGGTCGACTGCCATCTGAGCCTCGGCGGGCGAGGAGTACACGCCCTGCTCTGCCTCGTCGTTGGTCGGAGCAACGAGCTCACCGGTGACACCCTCGTCGAGACGGGTCAGGTGGAACAGACCCGTGACCATGTCCAGACGCGGCATGGCGAGCGGGCGACCCGAAGCAGGCGAGAGGATGTTGTTCGAGGACAGCATCAGGATGCGGGCCTCGGCCTGAGCCTCTGCCGACAGCGGGAGGTGAACAGCCATCTGGTCACCGTCGAAGTCGGCGTTGAAGGCCTCACACACCAGCGGGTGGAGCTGAATGGCCTTGCCCTCGACGAGCTGCGGCTCGAATGCCTGGATACCCAGACGGTGCAGCGTAGGTGCACGGTTGAGCAGCACGGGGTGCTCGGCGATGACCTCTTCGAGGACGTCCCACACCTGGACGCGCTTGCGCTCGACCATGCGCTTGGCCGACTTGATGTTCTGCGCGTGGTTGAGATCGACCAGACGCTTCATCACGAACGGCTTGAACAGCTCGAGAGCCATCAGCTTGGGCAGACCACACTGGTGCAGCTTGAGCTGAGGACCGACGACGATCACGGAACGACCCGAGTAGTCGACGCGCTTACCGAGCAGGTTCTGACGGAAACGACCCTGCTTGCCCTTGAGCAGATCGCTCAGGGACTTCAGCGGGCGGTTACCCGGTCCGGTGACCGGACGTCCACGACGACCGTTGTCGAACAGGGCGTCGACCGACTCCTGCAGCATCCGCTTCTCGTTGTTGACGATGATCTCGGGAGCACCGAGGTCGATCAGTCGCTTGAGGCGGTTGTTGCGGTTGATGACGCGGCGGTACAGGTCGTTGAGGTCGGACGTCGCGAAACGTCCACCGTCGAGCTGAACCATCGGGCGAAGCTCCGGCGGGATCACCGGAACAGCGTTGAGGACCATGCCCATCGGCGAGTTGCCGTTGGTCTGGAATGCCGCAACCACCTTGAGGCGCTTGAGTGCACGCAGCTTCTTCTGGCCCTTGCCGCTGCGGATGGTCTCGCGGAGAGACTCCGCCTCGGCGTCGAGGTCGAAGTTCTGCATCAGGATCTGGATGGACTCTGCGCCCATCGCACCCGTGAAGTACTCGCCGTAACGGTCGACCAGCTCGCGGTACAGGAGCTCGTCGATGATGAGCTGCTTGACGCTCAGCTTGGTGAAGGTGGTCCAGATCTCGTCGAGACGATCCAGCTCACGCTGCGCGCGGTCACGGAGCTGACGCATTTCGCGCTCGCCGCCGTCCTTGACCTTGCGGCGGACATCGGACTTCGCGCCCTCTGCCTCGAGCTCGGCGATGTCGGCTTCGAGCTTCTGCGCACGTGCCTCGAGATCGGCGTCGCGCTGATCTGCGACGGTCTTCTTCTCGACCTGCATCTCGGCTTCGAGGGTGGACAGCTCGTTGTGACGGAGCTCCTCGTCGACGCCGACGATGACGTAGGCAGCGAAGTAGATGATCTTTTCGAGATCCTTCGGAGCCAGGTCGAGCAGGTAACCGAGACGGCTCGGAACACCCTTGAAGTACCAGATGTGCGTGACCGGTGCGGCCAGTTCGATGTGACCCATACGCTCACGACGAACCTTGGCGCGAGTGACCTCGACGCCACAGCGCTCACAGATGATGCCCTTGAAGCGGACACGCTTGTACTTACCGCAGTAGCACTCCCAGTCCCGGGTGGGGCCGAAGATCTTCTCGCAGAAGAGGCCGTCCTTCTCGGGCTTGAGCGTGCGGTAGTTGATGGTCTCCGGCTTCTTGACCTCGCCGTAGGACCAATTGCGGATGTCCTCTGCACTGGCCAAGCCAATGCGGAGTTCATCGAAGAAGTTGACGTCGAGCACGTAACTTCCTTTCCCCGTTGGGGTTACGGTTGCCGGTCACCCGGCAACCTGACTGCCAATTCAAATGTGAACTACGCCCCCGGGCCGCTCTTTCAAGAGCAACCCGGGGACCGAAACCTAGTTCGCGAGGTCGTCGACCGTCGCAGCTTCGTTCCTGGACAGGTTGATGCCCAGGTTCGCTGCGGCCCGCTCCAAGTCCTCGTCGTCGCCGTCCGCCATCGTGATGGCCGCGCCGTCCGAGGACAGCACCTCCACGTTGAGGCAGAGCGACTGGAGCTCCTTGAGGAGCACCTTGAACGACTCGGGGATGCCGGGTTCGGGGATGTTCTCGCCCTTGACGATGGCTTCGTACACCTTGACTCGACCGACCACGTCGTCCGACTTGATGGTCAGCAGTTCCTGCAGCGTGTAAGCCGCGCCGTAGGCCTGCATCGCCCAGCACTCCATCTCACCGAAGCGCTGGCCACCGAACTGGGCCTTACCACCGAGAGGCTGCTGCGTGATCATCGAGTACGGACCGGTCGAACGAGCGTGGATCTTGTCGTCGACCAAGTGGTGCAGCTTGATGATGTACATGTAACCGACCGAGACCGGGTACGGGAACGGCTCGCCGGAGCGGCCGTCGAACAAGGTGGCCTTTCCGTCGGGTCCGACCATCTGCTCGCCGTCACGGTTCGGCAGCGTCGCGCCGAGGAGACCGGTGAGCTCGTCTTCCTTCGCACCGTCGAACACCGGGGTGGCGATGTTCGAGTCGGCCGGAGCGGACAGCATCTCTTCCGGCAGGGTCGCAGCCCAGTCGGGACGAGTGCCGTCGGACGCGATCTGAATGTTCCAGCCGGTCTTGCCGATCCACCCGAGGTGGGTCTCCAAGACCTGACCGATGTTCATACGACGCGGGACACCGTGCGTGTTCAAGATGATGTCGACAGGCGTGCCGTCCGAGAGGAACGGCATGTCTTCCTGCGGCAGGATCTTGCCGATGACGCCCTTGTTACCGTGGCGGCCGGCGAGCTTGTCGCCGTCCTGGATCTTGCGCTTCTGTGCCACGTAGACGCGGACCAACTCGTTGACACCGGGAGGCAGATCGTCGTCTTCGTCACGTGAGAAGACGCGGATTCCGATGACCTTGCCGGTCTCACCGTGAGGAACCTTGAGGGACGTGTCACGAACCTCGCGAGCCTTCTCACCGAAGATGGCGCGAAGGAGGCGCTCTTCGGGGGTCAGCTCGGTCTCGCCCTTCGGCGTGACCTTTCCGACCAGCACGTCGCCGTCACGAACCTCGGCACCGATACGGATGATGCCGCGCTCGTCGAGGTCGGCGAGGACCTCGTCGGAGACGTTCGGGATGTCGCGAGTGATTTCCTCGGCACCGAGCTTGGTGTCGCGGGCATCGATCTCGTGCTCCTCGATGTGAATCGAGGTCAGGACGTCCTCTTCCACGAGACGCTGCGACAGAATGATCGCGTCCTCGTAGTTGTGGCCTTCCCACGGCATGATCGCGACGAGCAAGTTCTTGCCCAGCGCCATCTCACCGTTCTCGGTGCAAGGGCCGTCGGCCAGAACCTGGCCGGCCTCGACACGCTGTCCCTCGTCCACGATCGGACGCTGGTTGGCGCACGTGCCCTGGTTGGAACGCGCGAACTTGCGCATCCGGTACGTCTTGCGGCTTCCGTCGTCAGCCATCACCGTGACGTAGTCCGCGGAGATCTCCTCCACGACACCGGTCTTCTCGGTGATGATGACGTCGCCGGCATCCACAGCTGCACGCAGCTCCATGCCGGTTCCGACGAGAGGTGCCTCGCTGCGAACCAGCGGGACAGCCTGACGCTGCATGTTCGCGCCCATCAGGGCACGGTTGGCATCGTCGTGCTCGAGGAACGGAATCATCGCGGTTGCGACGGACACCATCTGACGCGGCGAAACGTCCATGTAGTCGATGTCGGAGGACGCGACGAACTCGACCTCGCCACCCTTACGGCGGACGAGAATCTTCGAGTCGGTGAAGCGACCCTCGCGGTCGATGGCCGAGTTGGCCTGCGCGACTACGTGGCGGTCTTCTTCGTCAGCGGTCAGGTAGTCGACCTCGTCGGTCACCTGTCCGTCGACGACGCGACGGTACGGGGTCTCGATGAAACCGAACGGGTTGACGCGGGCGTAGACCGACAGCGAACCGATCAGGCCGATGTTCGGGCCTTCCGGGGTCTCGATCGGGCACATGCGGCCGTAGTGCGACGGGTGAACGTCGCGAACCTCGAGGCCGGCGCGCTCACGGGACAGACCACCCGGGCCGAGGGCGGACAGACGACGCTTGTGCGTCAGCCCCGACAGCGGGTTGTTCTGGTCCATGAACTGCGACAGCTGGGAGGTTCCGAAGAACTCCCTGATCGCAGCGACGACGGGCCGGATGTTGATCAGCGTCTGAGGCGTGATTGCCTCGACGTCCTGCGTGGTCATGCGCTCACGAACCACACGCTCCATGCGGGACAGGCCCACGCGGATCTGGTTCTGAATGAGCTCGCCGACGGTACGCAGACGACGGTTGCCGAAGTGGTCGATGTCGTCGACCTCGACGGGAACCTCGACGCCGCCCGGAGCCGTCATCGAGGTGTCACCTGCGTGCAGACGCACGAGGTACTCGACGGTGGCGACGATGTCTTCTTCGGTGAGCGTGGATGCAACGATCGGCTGACCCGCGTTCAGGCCGAGCTTCTTGTTGATCTTGTAACGACCCACGCGAGCGAGGTCGTAGCGCTTGTCCTTGAAGAACAGGTTCTCCAGCAGGGTCTGCGCGCTCTCCTTGGTGGGGGGCTCGCCCGGACGCAGCTTGCGGTAGATGTCGAGCAACGCCTCATCGGTGCCGGCGGTGTTGTCCTTCTCCAGCGTGGCCATGAGGATCTCGGAGAAGCCGAAGCGCTCCGTGATCTGCTCGGTGGTCCAGCCGAGTGCCTTGAGCAGGACGGTGACAGGCTGACGACGCTTGCGGTCGATACGGACACCAACGGTGTCGCGCTTGTCGACGTCGAACTCGAGCCATGCGCCGCGACCCGGGATCACCTTGACGCTGTGCAGATCCTTCTCGGTGCTCTTGTCGACGCTCATGTCGAAGTACACACCGGGGGAACGCACGAGCTGCGAGACGACCACGCGCTCGGTGCCGTTGATGATGAAGGTGCCCTTGTCGGTCATCATCGGGAAATCTCCCATGAAGACCGTCTGGCTCTTGATCTCACCAGTGTTGTTGTTGATGAACTCCGCGGTGACGAACAACGGCGCCGCGTAGGTCATGTCCTTGTCTTTGCACTCGTCCGTCGAGGCCTTGACCTCGTCGAATCGAGGGTCGGAGAAGGACAGCGACATAGTGCCGTTGAAATCCTCGATCGGAGAAAGCTCCGCGAGGATGTCCTCGAGACCACCGGACACTGCATTGTCGCCGAGTGCCGCTGCTCGTTCACGCCAACTCTGCGCGCCGATCAGCCACTCGAACGAATCTGTCTGTACGTCAAGAAGCCCGGGAACTTCGAGGGGTTCGCGAACTTTCGCGAACGAAACCCTCTTCGGGGCTCCGGGGATTCCGGAAACTGCCTTGGTCTGGCTAGAGACTGCCAAGATGCGTCCTTCCAGCACCTCACGCGGGCCGCTCCGTGCTGTTGCGACCGCCGCTGTATCTGCTTCGAATTTCGCTGGTTACAACCCGAACGAAACCCGTCGCAGAAAGCAAGAAGTACTTGACTTCGCAGCGGTTGAGACGAGGGGTGGACAGGAGGCAGCCAGCGCAACGTCCGAAAGTACACCCTTACTCTGGAAATGTCGAGTCGGGTGTAACTGAGGGTCGAATTCAGATACTGACGTGAGACTGCCGATCACTCGTCCGTGCATGTTCACCGATCAGAGTGGACCTTGCGGACCGCTCCGTCAAGGGCGAGAGCGCGTGTCGCAGCATTCGAACATTCGTGACGCGCATTCGAACACTGCCACCGGAAGTGTAGCCAGCAACGGCGTCACATACGAAAAATCTGGACCGACATCGTGCGTCGGTCCAGATCTTCGCGCTGGTACTGGTCGCGAATCTCCGAGCTACTGGTCGCGAATCTCCGAGATCAGCCAGTTTCCGTCCTGCTTCTCCAGGCTCACGATGACCATTCCGGAGCGAGAGTCTGCCGCCACGCCGTTCTGCGTCGAGCTGACGTTCAGTTGGGCGAGCAACTGCGCCCGGTCCTTCTCGAGTCGTGTGATCCCGATCAGCGGGACATCAGCGGTCGTTGCCGTCTGAGTTTGTTCGACGCCGGCCTTCTGCGTGTCCTTGTACTGCGTCAGCTGATCGCGCATCGACTGGTTCAGGCCCTGTACACCCTTGTCGAAATCGGCGTCGAACGTGTCGGGCGAGAACGTGAAGACTGCAGCCAACGCCGACGGCGTCACACGAAGAACCTCAGCCGTGGCGCCTTCGTCCACCCAGGCGATGTCGTCCGCCTTCGCGCCGACTTTGAAGAAGGCGATGCCGGCGAGGATCGCGACGATGACCGCTGCGGCCCCCAGGATCGCGACCAGGCGCCAACCGGCCTTGGATTGTGTAGGTGTTGTCGCCGACTCCCTCGCGCCCGTCTCCGGGGTAGCAGGGGCCTTGGGCTCGTCTGCGACGGTTTTCGCCGGTTTGGTCAGATCGGGGCCTGGTGTGGATTCCGGAGCGTCGGTTTCCGACTTCGGCGGCTCGATGTCGCCGGACTCGGCCTTCGTGAGCGTCGGCTTCGCAACCTCCTGTGTCTCTTCTTCCGGCTGTTCGATCGTGGGCTCGACCGGGTCCGAGTCGGACGTCCCCGCGGGGACGTTGAGCGAACGAGCGCTTCCAGCGATCTTCGGCCGACGGTTCTGAGGGGAGGACGGTCCGCCGGTACGACGTTTGGGTGGCATTACGCGCTTCTCCTTCGAGGGATGTCGGTGTGCAGGTTCGACGAACTACTGGCCACCGGAATCACCACCCTCGGTTGTCGGTGCAGGAGCACCGGATGCAGGTGCTTCGGTCCCCGAACCGGGTGCGGGCGTTGCGTCAGGAGCAGGCGTGGAGCCGTCGGCAGCCGGCAGAGTGCCCGAGCCGAGATCGAGCCGCGATCCGATCGGATCAGCGGACTGCGCCTTCCAGACCCCGTCGACCTCGACCATGCCCAGGCGCATGCCGAGCTGATTCTTGACGAACTGGTTGCCCTGGGTCGTGGTGACTCGAACGACGACCAGTGCCGTGGCGGTCCGGTCATCGGTATTGAGCTCGGTCAGCGCGGACTGCACAACTTCGGTATCAGCCTTCGAACCCGAGTTACGCAACTCGTCGGTGATGGAATCCTGAACGGTCTGCAGATACGTCGTCATCTCGTCACCGGTCACCGAAGAACGCATGTTCTCGATCGACTGGTCGAGATTGGCCGAATCCGCATTGTTGAGGTTGATCGCGACTTGCTGCGCACCGATCAGCGCGTCGTCACGCATCTCGGCGGTGGTGCGGTCGGTGGTGAGCGCCCGAACGTACGGGACGCCGAACACACCGAGCGCAACCACTGCCGCCAGAAGCAAGACACCGACCGCAATCAGAGACGCTGTCAGCCCCTTCGGTCTACCGGTTGTCGGCGCTCCCGATTCGACTTGCTCGGGCCCGCCGGACTGCGGGGAACTGTTTCTCTGAATCACACTCACTACCCTACTTACATGTTTTGCCCAGCCTCTGGCCGCGAATCGTCAACTGCCACAACTCAGTAGCCTGAACTGCACAAACTCGACCACATTCGGATCGGTCTACTTCGGTGTCACTCCGAGCAACGGCGCCAACTGCGTCGCGATCGGGTTGAGGTTCAACTTGTCCGGATCGACCTTCGGCTTGAAGTCCCAAGGCTGGATCGTGTCGGGATCGGCGTACACCACGCGGTTGGCACTGCGGACGCCCGTCTCGCTGCCCAGCGGCGTCTCACACGACGCCGCGGTGTTGAGCGGGAAATCCTGCTGGGTGTCGTCGAAGTTGGGATTCTGACGTTTCATCTCGTCCAGGATCGCCATGGTGCCTTCGTAACCCACCGTGCACGAGAGCGGATTATTGGTCTCGAGCACCAAGCCCTGATGGACCGTTCCGTCGCCGGGAGCAACCGTCGGTGCGGCAGCGGCCAGGCCGGGAAGGAAGATCAGGAACGGCTGCAGCGCGATCGTTCGGGGTGCAAGCGTCTTGGTGGTCGCGGCAAGATTGGTCAGGTCAGTCGTCAGGCTCGGGCCCGCCTCGTTGATGAGGGCACCGATCTGATCGCTGGCCGGGATGCCGTTGTCGATCAAGCGACGGATGTCCGGATCGCTGGTCCGCAACTGCGCCGTGACAGCATCGAGATCGGTACTGAACTGCTTGATCGCGGAGGACTGATCCGACTGCGTCGTCAGTACCGTCTCACTGTTCCGAATCAGCGCGAGCGTCTGAGGCAGAGTGTCGAGCCCGGACTGCGAGAGACCGGACAGCGAATCGGCCAGGACCTGAATGTCCTCGCCCTTGCCGTTGAATGCGGCACCGAGTTCGACGGCGACGGTGTGGAGCGCGTCGACCGGCACGGACTTGACCAAGCCGTTGGCACTGGTCAGCACATCCTCGATCGGGATCGGAGTTGTGGTGTCCCCCACCGCGATCACCGAGCCGTCCGCGAGGAACGGTCCCTGATCGGTATCGGGCTGAAGGTCGACGTACTGCTCACCGATGGCGGAGCGGTTGGCCACGACTGCACGGGCCGACGCGGGAATCTCCGGAGCACTGTTGTCGATCTTCAGGTCGACCTGAATTCCGTCCTCGGTCAACGACATGTCGCCCACTCGACCGACCGGCACACCGCGATACGTCACTTCGGCGTTGGTGAAAATTCCACCGGACGTGGCCAATTCGGTCTTGACCGTGTACTGACCGAACCCCATGAGGTTGTCCAGACGCACGTACTTGGCGCCGACGTAGATGAGACCCAGAAGCGCGACCACCACGAAGCCGACGAGCTGCCATCTGACCAGAGCTGATCTCACTGTCCATCACCACCGATTCCGAACTGTTCCAGCATTCCCTGGATGGGGTTGAGTGGGTCCGCTGCCGGAGCCGGTGTTGCCGGGTCACCGGCCGTGGTGGCGGGTAGACCGGCGACGACGGGGATCTGCGGCAGGATCGGAGCAATCGGCAGCAGCGACACCGTCGGCCAACCCGGCCGCGGTCCGTTTCCGTTGTAGTACGGGTTGGACGGATCTACCACCGGCTTGGGATTGCCGAACTTCGGCTGACGGTATTCCGGTTCACCCTGTCCGACACCGAGACCCGAGAGAGTGTTGCCGATCTGCAAGTCGACGCTCAGGAAGAGGTTCACGGAACCACCCTGCGCAATCTTCTCGACACCGTCCGGGAACGGGAACGTCGGAAGGAAAGGAAGTGCCCCGACGAAGTCGTCACCGGAGTCTGCGAGCGCCTGCAGAGTTGGACGCAGAGCCTGAAGATCGGCGATCAGATCGTCCTTGGACTGCGTGAGGACGTCGGTTCCCACTGTTCCGAGTCGATCCACCTGAGCAAGCATCTGCGTCAGCTGCGGGCGCTGCTCGTTGAGAACCTGTGTCGCAACGGGGAGTTCCTCGAGAATCTTCCCGATCTTCTCGTTCTGATCGTTGACGCGGGTCGAGAGCACATCCAGGCCGTCGAGCGCGCGGGTGATGTCGTCACGCTGTTCGTTGAGTCCACCGATGAGTGTGTTCGCCTGCTCCAGAAGACTTCTCGTCTTGCCCTCGCGACCGTCGAATGCGGCCCCGAGTTCTTCGACGATGGGTTGCAACTGGCCCACACCGCCGCCGTTGAGCAGCAGCGACAATGCGCCGAGAACCTGCTCGATCTCCGTGGCGTGGCGAGTGCGATCGAGCGGAATCAGGTCTCCGTCGGCCAGCTTCGCAGAGTCCGGTCCGGACGGCGGGGCCGACAACTGGATGAACTTCTCGCCGAGCAGGTTGGTCTGCTCGACCGCGGCAATTGCGTTGGCGGGTAGATCAACCGACGAGTCGAGGATGATTCCGACGTCCGCGGTCCATCCGTCCGGTCCGACCGACACGTCGTCGACTCGACCGACCGGAACACCGTCGACCTTCACAGCGGACTGCGGAACAAGGTCCAAGACATCGTCGAACTGAATGGTCAAGTGCATCGGATCGGAACCCACATCGGGACCGCCGGGAAGCGGAACCGCGTAGATTCCCTCGGACGAGCAGGCTGTTGCCGAGATCAGGACGGCGCACAGTCCGGCGCCGACTATCAATGAACGCTTCACTCGCCCTCCCCGTTTCCACTGGTCAGTCGCGGTGACACGACGCCGGGCACAGTGCCCGGAACTACCTGCATCTGTCGTTCGGAACCGGCAAGGATGCCGAAGGGAAGGTTCAGGCCTGCAGCCTGATTGGCTGCGTCGGTCATCGCCGCGACGTTTGCGCACTGGTCGATAGCCGGTTGCATCTGCCTTCCCAATGCCTCGAACCGAGGATCACCGGGCAACAGCTTGCCGAGGTCCATCAACTTGCAGAGCACGCCGGCCGGGTTCTGAAGATCAGGGAACGCCAGACGTGAAGCCAGCACACCTGATTCGGCGTCGTACGAGTTGACCAGGTTGGAGATCGCCAACGGAAGCATGGTGAGCGTGTTGGCCAGGGCTTCCTTGTTGTTCGCCAATGTCTGTGTCGGTTCGACGAGACCCTCGGTTGTCTGGACCAGTTGATCACGGTTGTCTGCCACGAACTTCGCGACGTCGCCGAGAGCAATCGAGAGCTGGTTCAAAGCGGCACCGAGATCGTCGCGCTCACCTGCCAAGAATCCGGTCAGGTCCGACAACTGAGTGTTGAACTGGCGCACCTGCTGATCGTTGGCCGCGAGAGCGCCCACGAAAGTATCCAGGTTCTTGATGGTGAGCGAGATGTTGTCACGCGAATCGTTGAGCGTCCGTGCGGCATCCGAGAGGTTGGTGATGCTGTCTCCCAACGCTTCACCGTTGCCCTCGAGGTTGGCCGCACCTGTCTCTACGAAATCGGACAGTGCTCCGTTCTTGTTGGCACCTTCAGGACCGAGCGCCGACGCGAGTTCGTCGATGCTGGAGTACAACTGGTCGACCTCGACGGGCGTCGCCGTCTTCTCGATAGGAATGACTGCACCGCTGGCCATCTTGTCGCCGCCGGTGAAGACCGGTGTCAGCTGGATGTAGCGGTCGGCAACCACCGAAGGCGTGATCTGAGCGGCACTGGCACCGGCGGGGATGTCGATCCCACGATCGACGCGCAACTCGACCTTGACCTGATCTCCCTGAGGTTCGACGGATTCGACGGTGCCGACCTTGACACCGAGAACACGAACGTCGGAACCGTCGTAGATACCCACCGACTTGTCGAAGTAGGCGGTGATCTTGGTGGTACCGGCGCGAGTGAACACCCACCACAGCGCGCCACCGATTACGAGTAACCCGATCAGAACAGCGGCGATGATCGCGACCGAGCGCTTCTTGGAGCCGCTTCCGGCTTCGGCAGTATCAGCCATCAGTTGCCTCCCAACGTACGAACGGGGTCACGGTAGCCCGGAATATCCGGCAGACCCGGCGGAAGGAGGTTCACGACGACCTGGTCGAACCAACGGCCGTTGCCGACCACGTTGGCGTACAAGCGAATGAAGGGTTCGTAGAGCTTCAGTGCCTTGTCCAAGTTCTCGTTGTTGGCCTTCAAGATGTCGATGACGCCGTTGAGCTGCGTCAGCGCCGGCCCGATTGCCGCCTCGTTGTCGCGAACGAGACCGGTGAGCTGCTGAGAGACGCGCTGAGTTCCGGTGAGCAGCTGCGAAATCGCTTGCTGGCGATTGTTGAGCTCCTGCACCAGAAGTCCGCCGTCTCGGATCAGCTGGGTGAACTCCTTGTTGCGATCCGCAAGAATCTGCGACGTCTTCCCGGTGGCGGCGAAGAGCTTCTGCAGGTCCTGATCGCGGCTCGCAATCGTCTGCGACAGCCGGCTGACACCGTCGAGCGAAGCGCGGACATCGCCAGGTGTCTCGGAGAATGCCTGGGACAACGTCTCCATGCTCTTCGCCAACTGGTCGGTGTCGATGTCGCCGACGGTGTCCGCCGCTGCCGAGAAGGCCTGAACGACGTCGTACGGAGAGGTGGTGCGCTCGAGCGGAATCCGGTCCTTGGGATCGAGGTTGTCGGTTCCGCGCGGATCGAGTGCGAGGTACTTCTGTCCCAGAATCGTCTTGATCTGAATGGACGCAGAGGTTTGATCTCCCACCCACGCGTCACTGACCTTGAAGTCGACGAGAACACGGTCACCGTCGAGGTCGACGGAAGTGACCTTGCCGACCTTCACGCCGGCGATACGAACCTCGTTGCCAGGCTTGAGACCCGCAGCTTCGGAGAACTCGGCGGAGTAGGACGAGCCTGCTCCCACGAACGGAAGCGAATCGAGGAAGAACGCGGACAAAGTGGCCAACAGCACCACGAAGATACCGATGGCTCCGGCCATTGCCGGACTGCGACGTTTACTCATCGACCTTGCAACTCCCTCATACCGTCTTGAGTGCATCGCGTGGCCGCGTTGGTGTAAATCGGCTGATTGACCGTCGGCAGGCCGGTGGGCAGATTCAGCGAGGCAGACTGTCCTGGACCGGCAACGATGTCGATTCCGCACAGGTAGAACTGGAACCAGGAACCGTAACTCGCTACGCGAGCGAGCTTGTCGAGCTTGACCGGCAAGGTCTCGAGCACCGCGTTCACATCGTCACTACGACGGTTGAGTGTGGTCGCCAGCGTGTTGAGCGCCGTGATCGAGCCCTGAATCGACGGCCGCGTCGGCTCGAGCAGATCTGCCGTGGCATCGGTCAACCCGGCGAGTGAGGTGACGGCCGAACCGACGACACCGCGCTCGTTGGCCAACCCGGTGACGAGTTGCTGGGTATTGACGATCAGCGAATCGAGGTTCTTGTCGTTCGCATTGACGGTGTCGAGAACGTCGTTGAGGTTCTTGATCACCGCCCCGATGACGGCGTCCTTGTCCGCGACGGTGTTGGTCAAACTCGCTGTGTTGCGGACGAGTTCGCTGATGGTGCCGGACTCCCCCTGGAAGACCTGGATGATCTGGTAGGACAGCTTGTTGACGTCGTCAGCGCTCAGGGTGGTGAACAGCGGCTTGAAGCCGTTGAACAGCGTCGTGAGATTTACTGCCGGGCGAGTCTGCGCCAACGGCAGGGTGTCGCCGCCGGTGATCTTCTGCCCCTGGCTGCCTTCACCTTGCGAGAGCGAAATGTATCGCTGCCCGACCAGGTTGCGGAACCGGATCGTGGCGATGGAACTGGCAGGCAACCAATCACGGTCGGACACCGAGAACTGCACCTCGGCCTGGTTGTCGTTGACGATCGCGATCTTCTCGACCTGTCCGACACGAACACCGGCGATGCGCACCTCGTCACCCTCGTTCAGCGAAGTGACGTCGGAGAACACTGCGTTGAACTTGGTGCCTCCGCCGCCGCCGAGGTTGGCGATGCTGGCGGCCAGCAATCCTGTTGCCAGGACGGTGACCACCACGAAGATGATGAGCTTTGTCAGTGGAGCTGCGAGTCCTCTCATTGGACGCTCACCTCCGCACCGGAAAATGCCGGAGCACTGACCATCGTGGTCCACGCCGGAACATCGTCCGGCGCAACACCGTTGGCCTGTCCGTAGATCACCTTCAACGTATCCTCTTCGAGTTTCGAGCCCGCGTAGCCGGCCTGCTGAGCAGGACCGCTGTTGTTGGTCGAGAACAACTGAGGTCCTGAGCCCTCGGGTGCAGGCAGGAATTCCATGGTGGCGGGACCGGGATTGCGGGAAGGAACCTGGTAGGAACCGTCACCGTACGAACCACCGGGGTACTGCGGGAACGGACGACCTGGCTCGGTCACGTTGTCGTAGCAAACCGGGCCGCGGTTGTCGACTAGCCGTGGCTCGTCCTGGTTGGGCAGGTAGCGACCCTTGGGGTTCACGATCTGAATACTCGCACGCACACCAGGATTGGGCGCATCGGTGGACAGGATCTTGGCAGCTTCCGGGGCGGTGTCCGAGAAGCCCTTGAACGTGCACCCGAACGTCGGTGAGTACTGAGCCAGAAGCTGGAGAGCTTCCTTCGAATCCGCAGCGAGCGTGATGATCGAGGACGAGTTCGCTTCGAGGAAGGCTGCGGTGTCCGACGATGTCACGGTGAGCGACGCCAGCAGAGTCCGCAACTGGTCCTGCTTCTGCACCACCGTGTTACCGGTCGTCCGCAGATTGTCGAGAGCGTTGATCAGATCGGGCGCAGCGTCCGAGTATGTCTGGGAGAAGTCCGCGAACTTGCGCAGATCCTCTTGCACCGCGGGCAGCTCGGTGTTGACGCCGCGGAAGATCTCCTCGAGACGATCGACCGTCAGACCGAGCTCAGCGCCGCGTCCCGTCAGACCCTGCGCGAGAGAACCGAGAGTGTTCGCCAGATCCTGCGGCGGAATCGCCTGCAGAAGTGGGAGCAGTCCGTCCAGAACGTCGCCGACCTCGACAGCGTTTCCGCTCTTGTCCTGCTGGATCACCGTTCCCGCGGAAATCGGAGCAGCGGTGGTTCCCTCCGGAATGATCAGGGAGACGTAGCGCTCACCGAAAAGCGTCTTCGGGAGCAGACGTGCCGTCACGTTCGACGGAATCAGATCAGCCTTGTCCGGTTCGATCGCGAGGACCGAGGTGACCTGGCCGTCTTTTGTCGACGCGGATCGCACCTCGCCGACCAGCAGACCACGAACCTTGACGTCCGCGTTAGGTGGCAATGCATTTCCGACGGTGTCGGTGACGAGGTCGATCTTCACGACGTCCTTGAACGTCTTGTTGAAGGTTCCGATGGTGAAGGCCAGGAACAGTGCCAACACCACGAAGAACACGAGTCCGAGCACACGGCGGCGCAGGACTGACGGAGCCTCGATCATCCGGCCACCCTCACTGTCGTCGTGGTGCCCCAGATTGCGAGGCTGAGGAAGAAGTCGAGAACGGCGATCGTGACGATTGCGGCGCGAACAGCGCGGCCGACGGCCACGCCGACGCCTGCGGGACCACCCGAGGCATGGAACCCGTAGTAGCAGTGGATCAGAATCAGCACGAAGGCGAAGACCAGGACTTTCGCAAACGAATACAGCACGTCCTGCGGTGGCAGGAACAGATTGAAGTAGTGGTCGTACGAGCCCGTCGACTGCCCGTTGAACACGGTACTGATCACTCGCGACGCGAGGTACGCCGCAAGCAGACCCACGATGTACAGCGGGATGACGGCGACGAAGCCGGCGATCATGCGGGTCGTGACCAGGAACGGCACTGACGGAACTGCCATGACCTCCAGTGCATCGATCTCTTCGGAGATTCGCATAGCGCCGAGTTGAGCGGTGAAACCACAACCCACCGTGGCCGAGAGCGCAAGAGCCGCAACGATCGGAGCGATCTCACGGGTGTTGACGTATGCGGACAGGAAGCCGGTCAGGACCGAGCTACCCAACTGCTCCAGAGCGGCGAAGCCCTGCAGACCGACGACGACACCGGTGAATCCCGACATCATCGCGATTACACCGATCGTTCCGCCGATGACTGCGAGCGCACCGCTACCGAAGGTCACTTCGGCGAGCAGCCGAAGCGTCTCCTTCCGGTACCGATGCAGGGTGCGCGGGGTCCATGCGATGGCGCGCGCGTAGAACGACATCTGCTCGCCCGCGCGGTCCAACGCGTTCACTGGAATTCTGGCAACTTTGCGGCTCTTCAGCAGGAACTGATCGCCGCGGCCTCGTGCGATGGTCATTTAGGTCAAGATCCCTTCGCCGGCACAATCTGGAGGTACACCATCGTCAGAATCAGATTGGCGAAGAACAACAGCAGGAACGTGATGACGACGGCCTGGTTCACCGCCTCACCGACGCCCTTCGGGCCACCGGATGGGTGGAGTCCCTTGTACGCGGAGATCACACCGGCGATGACACCGAACACCGCGGCTTTGATCTCACCGCTCCAAATGTCCGGTAGCTGCGCAAAAGCTGAGAACGAGGAGATGTAGGCACCGGGGTTACCGCCCTGCAGGATCACGTTGAAGAAGTAACCACCCGCGATACCGACTACGGACACCAGTCCGTTGAGCAGCACAGCGATCAGCACCATCGCGAGTACACGCGGAACCACCAGGCGCTGAATCGGATTGATTCCGAGGACTTCCATCGCGTCGATCTCTTCGCGAATGGTTCGAGAACCGAGGTCGGCCGTCACGGCCGATCCGGCCGCACCGGCGACCAACAATGCTGTCACCAGAGGGCTACCCTGCTGGATCACCGCCAGGACGCTGGCAGCGCCGGTGAACGATTCTGCACCCAACTGCTTGATCAGCGAACCGGTCTGCAGTGAGACGACGGCGCCGAAAGGAATGGCTACCAATGCCGTCGGCAAAATTGTCACGCTGGCGATGAACCAGGCCTGCTCGATGAACTCACGGAACTGAAATGGACGCCGGAACGTATTCCTGACGACGTCGACAAACAGTTCGACGATGTTTCCGGCCTGAGTTAATGCTCCGTTGACCGGACTCAGAACCGAGTTGCGGGTAACCCCCATCCGATATGCCTACCCTTGCCCGTGTGTCGTGTTTCCGTAGGGATCGCCCTCGTATGCAGGAATGACCTGCGTGTCTTGCGAGTTGTCGTTCCACTCCCCCTGATAGCCGCTCGCGTCGGCGTACTGGGGAGCGTACTGCCCAGTTCCGTCAACCTCGTCGAGGCTGTCCTGAATTGCCGCCTGAGCGTTAGCTGGGAGGGTGTGCATGATCTGGCGGACGCGCTCCTGGCGACGACGAACAGCCTGACGCTCCGGGTTTCCGGGGGTGGCCTTCATCTGCGGCACGATGCCCTCGACGTCGTCGACACCACCGGCGTGGTGACCGGCGTCGACGAGCGCCTGCTCGTGCGCCATCTGAGCCTCGTCCTTTTCCTCCGACATACCGATCGGACCGATCATCGTTCCGTTGAGGAACTGCTTGACGACGGGCTCGTCAGAGGTGAGCAGCACCTCACGAGGACCGAACATCACCAACTGACGACGGAAGAGCATGCCGATGTTGTCCGGCACCGTGCGTGCGAGATTGATGTTGTGCGAGACGATCAGAATCGTCGCGTCCGACTGGGCGTTGATGTCGATCAGCGTCTGGCTGATGTACGTCGTACGCACCGGATCCAGACCGGAGTCAGGCTCGTCGACGAGGATGATCTCGGGATCGAGAACGAGTGCACGCGCAAGACCGGCACGCTTGCGCATACCGCCGGAGATCTCACCGGGAAGCTTGTCCTCGGCGCCGACCAGACCCGTGAGATCGAGCTTTTCCATCACGATCTTGCGGATATCGGATTCCGACTTCTTGGTGTGCTCACGAAGCGGGAATGCGATGTTGTCGTACAAGTTCATCGAGCCGAACAGTGCGCCGTCCTGGAACAGAACGCCGAACAGCTTGCGGATCTCGTAGAGCTCCTTGGAGGAGCACTGCAGGATGTCCGTGCCGTCGATGACAATGGAGCCTTGTTCAGGGCGGAGCAGTCCGATCAGGGACTTCAGGAACACCGACTTACCGGTACCCGAAGGCCCGAGCAGTGCGCTGACCTCACCCGCGGGAAGTGTCAACGACACGTCCTGCCAAATCCTCTGCGACCCGAAAGACTTTGTCAGTCCTTGTACCGCTACCTCGACTCCCACCATTACCTCCGCGACGTCCGTTGCATGCATGCACCCGTGTGGGTTGGGTCACTCTATCGCATGGGAGTGGTACCCGTGACTGCGAATACTACTAACGAGTAGGGAAGAAGCATAATTCAGGTCACAGCCTAGTTCGGGCACCCCTCCCACCTGCATGGATTCCGACATATCACCCGCGAAAAAAGTTCAAAAAAAGAGGGCCACTCCCCGTGGGGAGTGGCCCTCTTCGTTACTACTCGCGAAGAGCAGCGGGAAAACCGTCTTACTTGATGACGATCTTTGCGCCGGCAGCTTCGAGCTTTTCCTTGGCAGCCTCTGCGGCGTCCTTGGCAACCTTCTCGAGGATGGCCTTCGGAGCGCTCTCGACGAGGTCCTTGGCTTCCTTCAGGCCGAGGCCGGAAACGACCTCACGGACGACCTTGATGACCTGGATCTTCTTGTCGCCAGCCGACTCGAGGACGACGTCGAACTCGTCCTGCTCTTCAGCAGCTTCTGCGCCGGCAGCCGGTGCGCCTGCAGCGGCGACGGCGACGGGAGCAGCAGCGGTGACCTCGAAGGTCTCCTCGAATGCCTTAACGAACTCCGAGAGCTCGAGGAGGGTGAGCTCCTTGAACTGGTCCAACAACTCTTCGGTGCTGAGCTTCGCCATTGTGGCGGTCCTTCCTGTAAGTCCCATGTCGCTGATCCGCGACCGGGCGGGGTTATAGCAGTGATGCGCGGGTGCGGATCAGCTTTCGGCTTCGGCCTCGGCCGGAGCCTCGGTGGCAGCCTCTGCGGGGGCCTCTGCGGCTCCGCCTTCTGCGGCCTTCTTCTCCTGCAGGGCAGCGGCCAAACGGGCCATCTGCGAAGCGGGAGCATTGAACAGGCCTGCGGCCTTTGCCAAGTTGCCCTTCATCGCGCCGGCAAGCTTTGCCAACAGGATTTCGCGGGATTCGAGATCCGCGATCTTGTTGACCTCTTCCACGGACAGCGCAGCGCCGTCCATGTAGCCGCCCTTGATGATGAGCGCCTTGTTGTCCTTAGCGAAGTTCTTCAGAGCCTTCGCAGCGTCGACCGGTTCGCCCTTGATGAATGCAATGGCGGTCGGACCAACGAACAGGTCATCAAGGCCCTCGATGCCAGCCTCTGCGGCGGCACGCTTGACCAGGGTGTTCTTGGCGACGGAGTAGGTGGCACCTTCTCCGAGAGCGCGTCGCAGTGTCGTGATGTTGCCAACCGAAAGGCCACGGTATTCCGTGACCACAGCGGCGGTCGAACCCTTGAACTGCTCGGTGATTTCCGCAACTGCGGAAACCTTCTCAGGCTTTGCCATACTTCGCCTCCTCTCGTGACAGTCGTTGTCCCACTCAGGAACCGCTGCACCTCATCGGGTGAACCCGAGAAGACACAGTCCGCGACATGCAAAACGCCCCGGCGCAAGCGCACGGGGCGTACAGAGGAAACATGAAGAAGAGGCTTACGAATCAGCGTAACGATGCAACGCAAAGCAGTGCATAACCAGGCAAACTGTAGAACCACTACATCAAGCTATCCCCCTACCTCGTTCACCTACGTGGGCCGCCGGGCACTCCCGGACTTTCAACCACACTCATTACTGAGTGCAATCACCAACGGTCTTGGGTAGAACATGATTTTGGGGTGAAGTTCATATCCAGCACTGAACTCCGCGTCGAAGACTACCTGACTACTCGCTGCATAACCAAATCGGCCTCGTCACGCAGCTGGTTTCTTCAAGCACCCGGTTTCTTCAAGCACCCGGTTTCTTCAAGCACCGATAGCCCTGGCGATCTTTTGTTCGATCTCTGCCCGAGCTCGGTCCGGCAGCACCAGCAGCCCGTCGAGTTCTTTGTGAGCCTTCCGATACGCACTCTGACGTTCCTGTGGCGTCGCGCCATCGTCCATGGCCAGGCGCAGCAGACGTTGCGCCCGTACCAGGCGCTCTTGTTCATCGAGGGTGAATCCGCTCCGTCGGCGACGTTTCGCCTCCGCTTCTGCGATCTCGAAGGCGATCGAGTAAGCGTGCACCGCCTCGCGGTACTCGGTTTGTGCCTGCTGGTTACCGATCATCGTCTCCGGATTGCCTGGACGGAGCAGATCGGCACGATATTTGGCTCGATGAAAATCGGCCGTCAAAGGCTCACGCATGTCCGTCATCATCGGAGTGTCGAGCAGTGTGACCGGATCGAGCTCGTACGAGAACCATCGGGCGTCGACCGCATCGTGCTGCTCGATGGCCTTGGCCAGCTCTCGGCGCTGTGTTTCTTCGTCGGCGTGATGTTGTGCGTTGGCCTGCGCGATGGCGACCTTGGTCTCCTGCTTGAGCCGGAAGCGCTCTTGCCGGCGCTCGATCCGCCTTTCGTTGGCAACCGCGACACCTTTCAGCGCCCCACCGATGGTGCCGCCGAAAACGAAGATCAGCCACCAAAAGTTTCCGAGGAACTGGAACGCTTCGTGCATACCCCGATGATGCCACCGTTGGATCGATACCACCGTTGGACCGATACCACCGGCAGGGATCACCCTCTCCCGAAACAGACAAGAAGGCCGGCAGGGAGTGATCCCTGCCGGCCTTCTTGTTCGTATGCGGACTGCTTACGCGTCTGCAGCATCCTCGAGGAGGTTGCGAGTACGGTTCGGATCCACCGGGATGCCCGGACCGGTGGTGGTCGAGACCGTGATCTTCTTCACGTAGCGACCCTTGGCCGACGAGGGCTTCGCACGCAGGATCTCGTCCAGGGCTGCGCCGTAGTTCTCCACCAGCTTCTCATCGTCGAACGATGCCTTGCCGATGACGAAGTGCAGGTTGGCCTGCTTGTCGACGCGGAAGTTGATCTTTCCGCCCTTGATGTCGTTGACAGCCTTGGTGACATCCGCCGTGACGGTGCCCGTCTTCGGGTTCGGCATCAGGCCACGCGGTCCGAGGACACGGGCGATGCGGCCGACCTTGGCCATCTGATCAGGAGTCGCGATTGCGGCGTCGAAATCGACCCATCCACCCTGGATGCGCTCGATCAGGTCTTCTGCACCGACTACGTCAGCGCCTGCAGCCTCGGCTTCTGCTGCCTTCTCGCCAACAGCGAACACGATGACGCGAGCGGTCTTACCGGTGCCGTGGGGCAGGTTGACCGTTCCGCGGACCATCTGGTCAGCCTTACGGGGGTCGACGCCCAGACGAACTGCAACCTCAACGGTTGCATCCATCTTGGTGGACGACGTCTCCTTGGCGAGCTTTGCAGCCTGAAGCGGGCTGTAGAGCTTGTCTGCGTCGATCTTCTCAGCGGCGGCGAGGTACGCCTTGCTGCGCTTTGCCATTTGTTCTGTCCTTACTTATCACTGCAGCGAATTACCTGTGCAGTGGTGAATGGTTCAGTTGTGGTCGGGGCCTGGCCGGCCCTCCCACGTAGTGCTGTGGAGCGGACTATTAGCCCTGGACCGTGATGCCCATGGAACGAGCGGTGCCGGCGATGATCTTCGCGGCCTGCTCGATGTCATTGGCATTGAGGTCTTCAGCCTTGGTCTTCGCGATTTCGCGCACCTGATCCATGGTCACCGAGGCAACCTTGGTCTTGTGCGGTTCGCCGGAGCCCTTGGCGACGCCGGCTGCCTTGAGGAGCAGCTTGGCGGCGGGAGGGGTCTTCAGCTTGAAATCGAAGGTCCGGTCTTCGTAGACCGAGATCTCGACCGGCACAACGTTGCCGCGCTGGGACTCAGTCGCCGCGTTGTAGGCCTTGCAGAACTCCATGATGTTCACGCCGTGCTGACCGAGCGCGGGACCCACGGGAGGTGCAGGGTTAGCCTGACCTGCCTGGATCTGCAGCTTGATGAGCCCGGCGAGCTTCTTCTTCTTTGGGGGCATCTCTAGTTCCTAGTTTCTAGCTTGGGTGTGTGTCTTGCGTCGAACAAATTGCAAGTTTTGGGGTGGTCAGATCTTCGCGACCTGGTTGAAGTTGAGCTCAACCGGGGTTTCACGACCGAAGATCGACACGAGAACCTTGAGCTTCTGCTGCTCGCCGTTGACCTCGCTGATGCTGGCCGGAAGGGTTGCGAACGGGCCGTCCATGACGGTGACCGACTCGCCGACCTCGAAGTCGACCTCGATGAGGGGCTTGCCGAAGGACTCGGACGGTGCCTCGCCTGCTGCGACGGCGGCCGCTGCAGCCTGCTGCTTCTTCTGCTCCTGCTGCGGGAGCAGGAACTTGACGACCTCGTTGAGGGTCAGCGGCGAGGGACGCGACGTGGCACCGACAAAACCGGTGACGCCAGGCGTGTTGCGCACTGCGCCCCACGACTCGTCGTTGAGCTCCATGCGAACGAGGATGTATCCGGGCAGAACCTTGCGATTGACCTGCTTGCGCTGGCCGTTCTTGATCTCGGTGACCTCTTCGGTGGGAACTTCCACCTGGAAGATGTAGTCACCGACGTCGAGGTTCTGAACGCGAGTCTCGAGGTTGGTCTTGACCTTGTTCTCGTAACCGGCGTACGAGTGGATGACGTACCAGTCACCCGGTGCGCGACGCAGCGCAGCCTTGAGTTCGGCAACGGGATCCTCGACCTCGAGCTCGGCGGCGGGAGCGGCCTCGTCGGAGTTCTCGGCATCGTCGGAGATGACGTCCTCGGTCGCTGCAGCGTCTGCATCAGTGCCTTCGGCAACGTCTGCATCGGTGCCTTCGGCAACCACGACGTCTACTTCGGCTGCCGCCTCGGCAGAAACACGCTCTTCGGCCAAAGCCTCATTCGTGTCGTTCTCGGGGGTGCTCACTGGGGCACTCGCTTCCTCTCGTTACTCGGACCCGGGTCGGGTCTTGTCGCGCTCGCAGGCAAAGACGCCCGACTGCTACGGCGATCAGCCGAACAGCCAGGTGACACCCTTGATCACAGCGATATCGACGCCGCTGATGAAAGCGACCATGAAGACCACGAACGTCAGCACGACGCTGGTGTAGGTGATCATCTGCTTGCGGTTCGGCCAGATGACCTTACGGAGTTCTGCGATGACCTCGCGGAAGAATTTGCGCAGGCGCTTGAAGATGTTGTCCTTCTTCGCCTTGGGCTTCTTGCCGGGGTTCGTTGCAGTCGGCTTGGCCGAAGATGTCCGGGATGCCGTCCGGGCCGGAGTCTTCACGGTGGACGCGCTGACCGAGGCGCCGCGTGCAGCGCGCTTGCCGGTCGGCTTGTTGGAAACCCCACTGGATGCGGAGGGAGCCTTCTCGGCACCGTCCTTGTCCAACGACAGATCGGAACGCGTAGTCGCGTCAGCTGCAGTGTCGTCGACACCGGTCGAATCGGCAGACGTTGAAGTCTCCGCATCCGAAGTGTCGGCGTCGCGCTTGGCGCGCTCCTCGCTCACGTCGTTCCTCTCAGTCGCTGGCATCCGGGGGCAGGGGCGACAGGACTTGAACCTGCAACCTGCGGTTTTGGAGACCGCTGCTCTGCCAGTTGAGCTACGCCCCTTTGGTTGACATCGACAGGTGGACCCTGCCTGAATCAACCCTTCTGCGATCACACAACATACGCGCTACCCGAGGTGAATGTCTTGCAACATTCAGGGCAGCGCGCAGCGCTGAGGAATCCCAGAAATCTCAGTGTACTTCAAAGCCCCGGAACAAACACAATCCGCCCTGCGATCAGGCTAGACGGACCGTGGCGGTGGCACGACCGAAGATCTTCTTACCTTCGGACTTGGCCACGATTGCCAGTACTGCGGTCTTGCTTTCTTCGTCGATCGACTTCACCTTGGCGGTGAACTCGATCTCGGCAGCCTTGTCGGCTGCCACGATCACCGGGCTCGTGAACCGTACGTTGTACTCGGTCACTGCGCCCGGATCCCCCAGCCATTCGGTGACGTAGCCGGCACCGATGCCCATGGAGAGCATGCCGTGCGCGACGACGTCCGGCAAGCCGGCAAGTCGTGCGACCTCGTCACTGAAGTGAATCGGATTGGGATCTCCCGAAACACCCGCGTAGTTGGCGAGGTTTCCACGCGTCAGGGTGACGGACTTCTCGGGGAGAAGTTCGCCGACACTCACGTCGGAAAATTTACGAAGCGACATGCATCATCACGTCCTTGACTGCGTGGGCGATGTTCTCGTCCACTTCCCCACCCGTTCGAGCAACAAGCGTTGTCCACGTGGTGACAACTGCTTCGTCGTTCTGATCGGTGATGATGTTCTTGGTCACGATGATGTCGCTACCTGCGGCCTGCCTGAACGAATCCAGGAAAACATCGCAGAAGAGTCGGTCACCGACCTGCATGGGCTTGTGCAGCACCAGTCGCTGATCGGTCTGAAGAATCTGACTCAAGTCGTAGCCTGTGACGATCTCTTCGAACAGACGTCGCTGAGCAATGGCACCCACGATGGCGACGAACGTAATGGGAGCAATCAGGCCGTCGTATCCGAGGCCTTTGGCTGCCGATTCGTCGTAGTGCGCAGGATGCGCGTCCTGGACGGCGCGAGCGAACTCGCGCACCTTCTCGCGTCCGACCTCGTAGAAGTCTTCGACACGATAGTGGTGACCGACCATCTGGACGGCATGAGCGGCCGGGTCCGTAGGGACCTCGGCCGCTGCCTGGTTCTCTTGCAAATCTGTCACGCGGTGAGACTCTCTTCTAGCTAGGACCCGAAGACGCAGGCCCAGAGAGGGTCTTCCGCGAAAATCGTCGTCCTGTTAAGGACTTACTACTTCGACTCGCGATGCGACTGGTGGGTTCCGCAGTTGGGGCAGAACTTCTTGAGCTCCAGGCGATCGGGGTCGTTGCGCCGATTCTTCTTGGTGATGTAGTTGCGGTGCTTGCATACCTCGCAGGCCAAGGTGATCTTGGGCCGAACGTCGGTCGAGGAGGCCACGGGATGCCTTCTTTCGGGTGTATCTGATTACGAGCAATCAGGGTGGATCATGCATATTGTGTAGCGGTGACCGGACTTGAACCGGCGACGCAACGATTATGAGTCGTTTGCTCTACCAACTGAGCTACACCGCCTCGGTGTCGAGTGTCGCGCGGAAAGCACGGCACCACAATCCAGCGAGCCCCCTAACGGAATCGAACCGTTGACCTTTTCCTTACCATGGAAACGCTCTACCGACTGAGCTAAGGGGGCGTGGCTCAGGAGTGCGTTGCCGCTCTCTTGAAGCCTCCGAAAGATTACACACGAACGAGCGCCAGCACCAAATCCGCTGGTCATCGGGGCAAAAATGGTGCCGGAGCCCATTGTTGCACCGATCGGGGCCGCTGGCGAGGGCTTTGCGGGAACCAACTTGACCCCGCACTCCCCCGAAGCCATCCCCAGAAGCACTCCCGAGGCCCCTGAGCCGCAGCCGACGCCGGCGTCACCAACGCGCACCCGACCTCGGAACAAGCACAAAAAAAAGTCAGCCCCGACTCTCGTAAAGAGAATCGGGGCTGACTTGGTGTGGCAGATGTAGGATTCGAACCTACGTAGGCATAAGCCGACGGATTTACAGTCCGCTCCCATTGGCCGCTCGGGCAATCTGCCGTGCTTGCACCAGGCTTCGATCCGGCGCATTCGCAAGTATATCGCGACGTGCGGCGGCCGAAAACGGCTTCCTCGGTGCGGTGAGAAGAATACAACGAACACACCCCCATTTTGCAAACCGGGTGGTAACGGGCGGTGCCGACCCGATAACGTCGAGGTGTCCACCGGTATGGAAGGTGGGCAGAACTCGATGTTCGTGAACTACCGGAAAGCGGGAGTGTGAAGTGGCTGATTCGTCCTTCGACGTGGTGAGCAAGGTTGACCGTCAAGAGGTGGACAACGCCCTGCATCAGGCTGCCAAGGAGTTGACCACGCGTTTCGACTTCCGAAACACGGGAGCGTCGATCGAGTGGTCTGGTGAAGAGACGATCACGTTGAACGCCGACACCGAGGAGCGACTGCTTGCCGCCCTCGACGTGTTCAAGGAGAAGTTGATCCGTCGTGACATCTCGCTGAAGGCATTCGATGCCGGCGAGCCGGCGCAGTCCGGAAAGATCTACAAGCTGTCCGGAACCTTGGTCCAGGGCATCAGCAGCGAGAACGCGAAGAAGATCACCAAGAAGATTCGCGACGAGGGCCCCAAGGGCGTCAAGGCGCAGATCCAGGGTGAGGAACTTCGTGTGAGCAGCAAGAAGCGCGACGACCTCCAGGGCATCATCTCCCTGCTCAAGGGTGAGGACTTCGGGATCGCCCTGCAGTTCGTGAACTACCGGTAGTAGGGGCTACGCCCCTGTGCGCGGTTAAGGAGTCCTGGGACTACCTAACCGCGCACAGGGGCCGAAGGCCTACATCCCGGCCATCTTCTCCAAACGCTCGATACGATCCGCCATGGGCGGATGCGTCGAGAACAGCTTGCTCACCTTGTCCCCCGCTCTGAAGGGGTTGGCAATCATCAGGTGGGACTGCGCCGCGAGCTTGGGCTCAGGCGGCAACGGCGCGGCTGCCACGCCCGACTCGAGCTTGCGCAGCGCCGACGCCAACGCCAATGGGTCACCGGTGAGCTCGGCTCCCGATTGATCAGCCTGATACTCGCGAGAGCGCGAAACGGCCAGCTTGACCACGGTTGCCGCGATCGGTCCCAGTAGGGAGACGAGCAGCAGCGCGATCGGATTACTTCCCTGCCCGTTCCCTCGGCCACCGAAGATGCTCGCGTACATCGCGAAGTTGGCCAGGCCCGAGATGACGCTGGCCATCGCGCCGGCCACGGACGAGATCAAAATGTCCCGGTTGTAGACGTGAGAGAGTTCGTGCCCGAGTACGGCGCGCAGTTCCCGTTCGTTCAGGATCTGCATGATGCCGCTGGTCACGCACACCGCGGCGTGCCGAGGGCTACGACCGGTGGCAAACGCGTTCGGGGCGTTCGTGGGGCTGATGTACAGCCTGGGCATCGGTTGGTGCGCCGTCGTGGCGAGTTCGCGCACGATCCGGTAGATCGCCGGTGCCTCGACCTCGGTGATGGGCTGGGCGCGCATCGATCGAAGCGCCAACTTGTCGCTGTTGAAGTACACGTAGGCATTCATGCCGACGGCAAACAGAACGGATCCCCACAGAAGGAACGGGCTGTTGAACAGCGAGCCGATGAAGACGATCAGCGCTGACATCCCCACCAACAACCCGAATGTCTTCGCACCGTTCGCGTAGCCGTGCAAACTGCTCACCTCTTGCCTCGCTGGAGCCGAAGGCTCACCCGAACTCCCGGCGTATGCACCGGTTCTGTTCAGTCAACGAAGGACAGGGTCATCAGGGTTCCCACCCAAGGTCGTCAGGGTTTCACCCCAGGTGTGTCAGCCGACTCGTTCGATCGTGTAGTCCACGAGGCGCACGAGCGCTTCGTTCGCCGGTCCCTGCGGGAGCTCAGCCAACTGGGCCTTTGCCGAGACTGCGTACTCGCCCAGCTTTGCCTTCGCCTTGACCATGCCCGGCGAACGCTCGAGCAGTTCGAGAGCTTCTTCTACCAAAGCGTCTTCGGTGACCGGGCCCGCGAGCAGCTCCCGCAGGCGATCTGCGTCGGCTCCTTCTTCGCGGAACGCGTACAGGACGGGCAGGGTGTGGACACCCTCGCGCAGGTCGGTGCCCGGAGTCTTGCCGGACTGCGCCGATACGGAGGAGATGTCGATGATGTCGTCGGAGATCTGAAACGCGGTGCCGACGGCGTCACCCAGGCGCTCGAGGCGCTCGATGTGAGCTGCGCCGGCGCCGGAGAAGGTGCCGCCGAATCGTCCGGATGCAGCGATGAGCGAACCGGTCTTCTCCCACACGACCTTGAGGTAATGCTCGACCGGATCCTGTTCCTTCTTGACGCCGATCGTCTCGCGCATCTGGCCGGTGACCAGCTCTGCAAAGGTTTCGGCGATGATCCGAACGGCTTCAGGTCCGAGCGTCGATACCAGGCGTGATGCGTGCGCGAACAGATAGTCGCCGGCCAGGATCGCCACGCTGTTCCCCCAGCGGGCGTTGGCGCTGGGTGCTCCGCGCCGCATGGACGCCTCGTCCATGACGTCGTCGTGATAGAGCGTCGCCAGGTGAACGAGTTCGGTGACAGTCGCTGCGGTGATGATCGACGGATCGTTCGGCACCGGTCCGAGTTGCGCGGTCAGGATCGTGAACAACGGACGGAAGCGCTTTCCCCCGGCTCGCGCGAGATGCAGCGCGGCCTCGGTGAGGAAGTCTTCGCCGTCGGACAGCTCGCTGACCAACAACTCCTCGACATCGGAGAGTCCACCACGCACTACTGCGGCGAGCTGTTCGTCGCCCAGGTCGATGCCTGCAACGACGGTGCTCGATGCGGTTGCGTCGGCAGCAGTCTTTTCGGTGCTCACGATGTCAGTACCCATTCCTGTCGTCAGTGACGGCTCGGTTCCCACGGTAGTGAACCTAGCGGTTCGCACTCGGGACGGCCTCGCCACGGTGGCGATCGCGAGCCTGGGAAGATGTGAGTGTGTCCGTAGAAGAGCAGTCCCCCGTCGTCGATTCGCTTCCGACCGAAACCGACATTGTGGTCATCGGCGCAGGTCCCGCGGGTTCTTCGGCCGCGGCTTGGGCCGCCCGCAGCGGCCGAGACGTCGTGCTGGTGGACGCTGCCGTGTTCCCGCGAGACAAGACTTGTGGTGATGGACTCACTCCGCGCGCCGTGGCCGAACTGGATCTCCTCGGCCTCGGCGAGTGGGTTCGGTCACATACGACGAACAAGGGACTACGGTTGTCCGGCTTCGGCCAAGAACTCGAACTCGAGTGGCCAGGGACGTCGTTCCCGCCGATCGGCAGTGCGATCCCCCGGACCGAACTCGACGACGCCATTCGCCGGTGCGCCGTCGAATCCGGCGCGGTCATGGTCGAGGGCACCAAGGCTGTCGACGTCGAACTCGACGGTGATCGAGTAGCCGCCGTCGTACTCGCCGGCCCCTCGGGACGCAGCACTCTTCGTTGCCGGACGCTGATCATCGCCGACGGCGTTCGCTCGACGCTCGGCAAGAAGCTGGGACGGCAGTGGCACCGGGACACCGCGTACGGTGTCGCGGCACGCGCTTACGTCGCGACGCCGCGCAGCGCCGACCCGTGGATCACCTCGCATCTGGAACTGCGGGACGCCGAGGGCACGTTGCAGGCGGGGTACGGCTGGATCTTCCCGCTCGGCACCGGCGAGGTGAACATCGGCGTCGGGACACTGGCGACATCCAAGCGCCCGGCGCCGGGTGCCCTGCGTCCCTTGCTCGACTTGTACACCGACCAGCGCCGAAGCGAGTGGCAGTGGAGCAGCGAAATTCATTCCGTCGCTTCGGCTTTGCTACCCATGGGCGGCGCCGTCTCCAACATCGCCGGACGCAACTGGGCCGTGATCGGCGACGCCGCAGCGTGCGTGAACCCGCTCAACGGTGAGGGCATCGACTACGGCCTCGAAGGCGGACGTCTGGTGGTCGAACAGCTCGGCGCCGACGACCTCACGGAGCTGTGGCCGACCGTGCTTCGGGAGCATTACGGGCAGGCATTCTCGGTCGCGCGCCGGCTCGCAGGCCTGCTGACGGTTCCGCAATTCCTGCCCGCCTCGGGCCCGATCGCGATGCGCTCACGGGCACTGATGACGGTCGCCGTTCGGGTGATGGGAAACCTCGTCACCGACGCCGACGCCGATCTGACGGCGAAGGCATGGCGTGCATCGGGGGCCGCGTCGAGAAAGATCGACTCCCGACCGCTGTTCGGCTGAGCAAGTGCTGTGCGCCTTTATTAACCGCCGGGGGTTAATAAAGGCGCACAGCAGTTCAGGCAGTGGCGTAATGCAGCGCCACGATGCCGCCGGTGAGGTTGCGCCACTTGACGTTCTTCCACCCGGCAGCCTCGATCTTGCGTGCCAACTCTTCCTGGGTCGGCCAGGCGCGGATCGATTCGGCGAGGTAGACGTAGGCGTCGGGGTTGCTGCTGACGGTGCGTGCGACCTGCGGGAGCGCCTTCATGAGGTACTCCATGTAGACCGTGCGGAAGGGCCCGAAGACGGGCGTCGAGAACTCGCTGACGACGAGACGTCCGCCCGGCTTGGTGACGCGGGCGATCTCGCGCAGTCCGGCTTCGAAGTCGGAGACGTTGCGCAGGCCGAAGGAAATCGTCGCGGCATCGAACACGTTGTCGGCATAGGGCAGGTACATCGCGTCACCTGCGACCATCGGAACTTTGCGCGAGATTCCGGCCTTGAGCATTCCCTTGGAGAAATCGGTGGCGACGCACCAGGCGCCGGAGCGCCCCAGTTCGACGGTCGAGACTCCGGTTCCGGCGGCGAGGTCGAGTACCTTCTCGCCCGGCTTGAGGTCGAGAGCTTCGCGGGTGGCCTTGCGCCAACCCTTGTCCTGGCCGAAGGACAGCACGGTGTTGGTGAGGTCGTATCGCTCCGCGACGTCGTCGAACATCGACGCGACTTCGTGCGGTTGCTTCTCGAGAGTTGCTCGGGTTCCGTGTGTAGTGGCCACACCCGAAACGCTACCAACCCTCGGGCAGCGAAGGCGTTCAGGCTGCTCTGGCACCCGTTCGCCGCCCGAGGCCCTGCACGTCCTCGTAGTGACGGAGCAACTCTTCGCAGATTGCCGGCCAGGTCCGGTGCAGCACCGAGCGCCTCGCCGCGGAGCCGAACTGCACCCGCAGATCACGCTGACGAAGTGCGTCGACGGCGCTTGGCAGGAGTTCGGTGAACCTGTCCGTCGGCAGGAGGTAGCCGTTGCGGCAATGCGAGATCAGGTCACGTGGTCCACCGGCGTCCGGTCCGACGACAGGTACACCGCTCGCGAGGGCTTCCTGAACCGCCTGGCAGAAGGTCTCGTGCTCGCCGGGGTGAACGAATACGTCCAGGCTCGCATAGGCGTCGGCCAGCGCGGTACCGCCGAGTTGTCCGGTGAAGATCGCATCCGGCATCAGTCGTCGTAGGTTCTCGCGATCCGGGCCGTCTCCGACGATCACGATCTGCACGCTGGGATCGGCCGCCAGCACGGCCAGTCGCTCGACGTGTTTTTCGGGCGCGAGGCGACCGACGAAGCCGACCACCAACTGGTCGCTGTCGCCGATCCAGGACTGCCGCAACGCCGAGCTACGACGCGAAGGCGCGAATCGTTGTGCGTCGACGCCGCGGGCCCACCGGTGCACGCGCGGAATGCCGTGCTCTTCGAGGGCGTCGACTGCCGACGTGGAGGGTGCAAGGGTCCTGTTGCAGCTCTTGTGGATTCGACGGGTCCACGCCCATGCGGCGCGACTGGTGACGCCGAGACCGTAGCTTTCGGCAAATCCGGCGACGTCGGTCTGGTAAACCGCGACGGTGGGTATCGCGAGCCGCTTGGCGACGGCCACTCCCCCGGCGCCGAGCAGGAACGGCGACGCCAGATGGACGACGTCGGGCGCGAAGGTCCGCACGGCCGTCGTCAGACGCGGTTGTGGCAGGCCGACGGGGAGTGAACTGACTTTGGGCACCATGACGGCGGGCACCCGAACCACCTGAACACCTTCGTGTTCGGTGGCGGCAGAGGTGTCGGATCCGACAGTGTCCGGCGCAATGACCATGGCGTCGTGGCCAGTGCGATCGAGGTGTTCGAGCACGCGTAGTACCGAGTTGGTGACGCCGTTCATGTTGGGCAGGAATGACTCCGCAACGATGGCTACTCTCACACCGAGAACGGTGACAGGGCCAGGAAAAGTCCACGTCATGTTCGTGTGAAGTTCCGGCGAAGCGCGAACTAACTCGAGGCGACCGGCGCCGATCCCGGAGCTCCCGCTTCCCGCTTGCGCAGGTACCAGATCGACGGTCCAGCCAGGAGCCACGTCACGACGATCACCGATCCCGCCGGGATCAGCGCCACCGTCGCGTTGCGTCCCGCTACCCGGACCAAATCAGGGTCGGCTTTGGAGTACTCCACCTCGATGCGTTGTCCCACAGTCAGATTGGTGGGGTAGAGCACGCCGAGTTCAGGGTTGTGATTCGCGCCGTCTGGTGTCACGAAGCTGATCGCCGAACGTAGCGAGCCTGCCGAGAGCACCTCGGCGGTTGCGGTCCCCATGTTCGATTCGATGGTCCGATCGTTGCGCCAGGCACCGAGAACCAGGATCACCGCGAGCACCGAAATGCCGACCGCAACCACGAGTACGCCGATGCGGAAGCGCCGCAGAACCGTTTGCGTCACAGCTGTGCCCGCACGGAAGCGTGGAGTTCGCGCAGTCCACTGCGATCTGTTGCGACTTCGAGCACACGAATGCCGTTTGCGGGTTGCGCCAGCGTCGTTGCCAGGGCGTCGACGGTGACGGCTGCGTGCGGCACGCGGTAGGCCGCGCACAGCGCAGCGAGGTCCATGCCGTGCGGTGTTCCGAACACTCGCTCGAAGACGCCGGCGTACTGCGGGTCGCCTTGTTCGAGGAGTTCGAAGATGCCGCCGCCGTCGTCGTTGGCCACGACGATGGTGAGGTCGCTCGGCCTCGGCTCACCGGTCCCGATCAGCAGCCCGGACGCGTCGTGCAGGAAGGTCAGGTCGCCCATGAGAGCGACGGTCCGGCCGCCCTCGTACGCCAATGCGGCACCGACCGCCGCCGAGACGGTGCCGTCGATACCTGCGACCCCGCGATTGGACAGCACCCGGACAGCGGGCTTGGGATAGCTCACGAGGGCCGCGTCGCGAACGGGGTTGGACGCGCCGAGCAGAAGCTGGTCGCCGTCCGCGAGTGCATCCATCACGGCAGCTGCCACGTGCAGGCCAGTCGCTTTGGGGTGGGCGTCGAGTTGCTTGCGGACGGCAGTTTCGGCGTGTTCGGTCAGCGCGGCGCATCGAGCAATCCAGGCGGGATCGGGCGTCCCGGTGACCACTGCCCTGGTTCCCGTGGCGAGCACGTTGCCGGATACGTCGGGCCAGCGCGGCCCGGTGGTCAGCGCGTAGACGTCGACGCTCGGGTCGGCCAACACCTTCGAGACCTGACGATGCAACGTCGGGCGGCCGGTGATGATCGCCTGCTTGGGCTTGAGTTGCGAGAGCGCGAGTGGATGCAGTGCGATCCCGTGCATCGGAGCCGTCGGCTCGGCCACCGTCGGCAGGCCGGCCAGCTCAGGCCGAAGTGCGCTGCCGTGTCCGGAAATGACCACCGTATCTGCGGTGAGGTCCAGATCGACCGGAACATCGAGCGTCGCGTTCTGCGTGGTGGTCCAGGCTGCACCGCCTGGACGGCCCTCCGGAACCGGGCCATGGACGTGCACGTCCGGCACCAGCGGCTCACGGAGCGGGATGTCGAAATGCACCGGACCCGCGTTTCCGGATCTGGTTCCGCGGGCAGCGGCGAGGACCCGGCAGACCGCCGAGCGCCACTGGCTGTTCTGCGTCGAATCGTCCTCGGCCAAGCCCAGGCTGATGGTTGCGCGAACCTGACTGCCGAAGAGCCCGAGCTGCTCGACGGTCTGGTTGGCGCCGGTGCCGAGCATCTCGTAAGGCCGGTTGGCGCTCAGGACCACCAGCGGCACTCGCGCGTAGTTCGCCTCGAGGACAGCCGGTCCGAGGTTTGCGACGGCGGTCCCGGAGGTCATCACGATGGGGACCGGTCGTTTCCCGGCGATTGCCAGTCCGAGTGCCAGAAAGCCTGCTGTCCGCTCGTCGATCCGCATGTGCAGACGCAACCGGCCGTCGAGATCGGCGGCCTGGAGGGCAAATGCGAGGGGCGCGTTGCGAGAGCCTGGACACAGCACGACTTCACGCACGCCACCACGAACCAGTTCGTCGACGACGGCTGTGGCTTGTGCAGTGGACGGATTCACGCCTTCAAGAGTGTCAGATGTTCGGGTGCAAGCATGCCCAGGGGCGGGGACAGCGGCATTATGTGTGGGTGCGCACACTCTTCGATCCAGCCGAGCTCGAACCCCGCCGGTTCTATCAGTTACTCACCGCTTCGGTGGTCCCCCGGCCGATTGCCTGGGTGTCCACCCTGTCGGCGGACGGCGTCGGCAATCTGGCTCCGTACAGCTTTTTCACCGTGGCAAGTTCGGCGCCGCCGATCGTGCAGTTCACGTCGGTCGGACGCAAGGACAGTCTGCGCAACATCGAAGCGACCGGCGAATTCGTGATCAACCTGGCGACCGCCACGCTCGCAGACGTGGTGAACAAGAGTTCCGCCTTCTACGACGCCGAGGCCGACGAATTTCTCGAGTTGAACATCCGTAGCGAACCGAGCGAGCGGGTTCGCCCTGTCCGGGTCGCCGACTCCCCGATCGCCATCGAATGCACGCTCCACCAGGTCATCGAGGTCGGTAATTCATTTGTCGTGATGGGAAATGTGGTCGCGGTCGCAGTACGTCCCGAGGCTGTCGCCGACGACGGGTTACCGGACTTCGCGGCAATCGCACCGATGAGCCGACTTGGCCGAGCGCAGTGGGGTCTTCCTCCCGAAGTCGTCGAAAAGGACAGACCCACCACTCCACACCGGCCGTAAATCAGGTTAGGGTTACCTGATTAGGTACGAGTAACAGATAATCAGGGAGCAACCAGTCATGGCCAAGCGCGCCAAGTTCGTGAAACCGGCCTCACGCAGCATCGTGTCGGCGCAGGTCGTGGCGAACAAACGAATCAGCCCGAGCTTCATCCGAGTGACCATTGCCGGCGAAGAGCTGTCCACCATCGCACCGATGGGTGCCGATCAGTGGTTCCGCATGTTCATCCCGCAGGTCGGCCAGAGCGAACTCCGGTTGCCGAGCGCGGCAAGCAATCTCTGGTACGCGCAGTACCTGTTGATGTCCAAGGACACGCGACCGGTCGTGCGCAACTACACGATTCGCGCCTACCGTGCTGCCGGATCCGGTCTCTTCGGTGAGACCACGGAGATCGACATCGACTTCGCCTATCACGGCGACATCGGCCCGGCATCCGCGTGGGCGGACACCGCGTCGACCGGCGACAAGGTCGCCCTCCTCGACGAAGGCTGCATCTACAACCCCACACCCGAGGCCAAGTGGCAACTGCTCGTCGGCGACGAGAGCGCACTTCCGGCGATCATCGGCATTCTGGAAACCGCGCCGGCAGACCTGCGTGCCGAGGTCTTCGTCGAGATTCCGAACATCGAAGACAAGCAAGACATTCCGGAGTTGGCGAACGTCAACGTGCATTGGCTCGTTCGCGAGGACGAACACGCAACGCCGGGTGTTCTGACCCTCGAGACCGTCCGCGCCGCCGAACTGCCCGAGGGGCCGTCGTACACGTTTGTCGCCGGCGAACAGGCACTCACCACGGGACTGCGTCGGCATCTGGTGAACGACCGAAAGTTCGCCAAGACCGACATCACCTTCACCGGCTTCTGGCGCCACGGACATTCGGCTCACTGACAAACGAATGCAAAAAAACGAGCGGCCCGGGAGAAACTCCCGGGCCGCTCGTTTTTTACGTTCGCTTATGCAGCGTGCTTCTGGATCACATCGCCCAGACGCGGCAGAGCTGCAGTCACATGCTTCTTGGCCGAACCGCGCAGCTTCGAGTACATCGACTTGACGACGGCCTTGTCGCTACCTTCGATACGCTCGTCCGTCACCTCGAGGAGGGAATCGGCAACCGCGTCACCGCGGGCGCTGATGAAATCGGCGAAGCTGCCTTCACCGGAAGCCGAGAATTCCTGCCAGTACGGCTCGAGCTTTGCCACGAAAGCCGGCAGAAGCGCGGTGACGGCGTCCGGCACGATGGACGGGCTCACCTTCTTGACCGCGCCGTAGCCACCCTTGAGAGCCAGCCCTGAGGCCCCCGACTTATCCGAAACCTCTGCGTCGATCAAGGTCTGCACGTCCGCGACGACCGCGGGAACCCGTGATTCCTCGAGCAGGGTTTCGTTCAGAGCTGCAACCACTTTCGATCCCTTCATTCTTCACTGATGTTCATCAGGTCGCGCCCGAGACTATACGAAATTCGGCAGGTCTCTACTGCCGAGTATCCGATGGCAGCGCCTGGCCCTCTCCAACCACCAGTCGCGCCGGTCCGCGGGCGCGGCCAGCGTCTCGAGCAGAACCGGATCAGGCTCGACGGCACCAACGGACAAAGCGCCGTCGACGGCTGCTCCGGTGACCGCGATATCCCGGACGAACAGGCCGCCCGTGCCGAGGCCGCAGGCAAACGGAAGCCTGGGCAAGGCTGCCGCGGCCGCCAGTCCCGCGGACATCCCCACAGCCGTGTCCAGCGCACTCGAGACCACCACCGGCACCCCGTAGTCCGCCAGCTGCGCCGACAGCGCCACCACAGCACGCATTCCGCCCAGCGGGGGCACCTTCACGACGGCTACGTCCGCTCCCCCGGCTCGTACGACGCGCAACGGGTCCTCGGCACGGCGAATGCTCTCGTCGGCGGCGATCCGCACACCGGTCCCCGCGGCGCGGACGCTGACCAGTTCCTCGACGCTTGCACACGGCTGCTCCGCGTATTCGAGTTCACCGTCTTCGGTGATCGCTCGCAAAGCCGTGATCGCCTCGTCCACACTCCACCCGCCGTTGGCGTCGACGCGCACGTTCGGGATGTGCCGACGCACCTCGTTCACCCGGGCGACGTCCTGCGCCAACGACTGCCCCTTCTCGGCGACCTTGACCTTGGCGGTCCGGGCCCCGGGGAAGCGCTCCAACAATTGCGGAACGGCAGAGGCGTCGATCGCCGGCACGGTGGCGTTGACGGGAACGGCGTGACGAAGCGCAGGCGGCGGACCCAGCCACGCCGCCTCGATCCCGGCGAGCAGCCACTGCGACGCCTCGTCGTCGTCGTACTCGACGAAGGGGGCGAATTCTCCCCACCCGGCCGGGCCACGAACGAGCAGAGCCTCACGAGTCGTGATGCCGCGAAAGCGAACTCGCATCGGCAGCGCAAGCACCACGGCGTCCGAGATCAGATCGTCGAACGAGGGGAACATGTCAGGGCTGTCCTGGAAGCAGTTCGATCATGAGCGCCTCACCGTCGGCGAGGAGCTTGCCGTCGAGGTCGGTCAGGCGTGCGCTGACAAAGGTCTTGCGACCCTCGACCCGATCCACCTTCCCTTCGATCACCAGTTGCGTGTTGAGCGGAGTGATCGCACGGTAGTTGATGTGGAGGTAGCCGGTCCGGGAAATCGGACGGCCACCCGCGTGGACCGTCATCCCGAAGACGTCGTCGAACAGCAAGGGCAGGACGCCGCCGTGAGCGGCACCGTTGCCGCCCAGGTGGTAGCGGCGGAAGACGCCGGTACTGCGGACTCCTTCGGTGTCGAACTTCTCGACCATCCACGGGAGCATGAGGAGGCTGCCGCGTCCGGGCAGTTGGATGTTCGAGCCCGCGGGCGACTTGCCCTCCGGCACCTCGTACGGAGTCAACCGATCGGCAAGCTCCTCGGCCTGCGTAGCGATGTCTGCGAGTACGTCGTCGGGAACATTGGTCGAGACGGCAAGGTCCTGCAACCTGCGCATCGCTTCGACGAAGCGGCCGAAGTCCGGACCTGCGGGAGTGTGCCGGAACCGTGGAAATCCGCCCCGCTTCTCACCGTCTGTGACGCTCTCCGTGCCGTCTGCGGTTTGTTCGCTCATGACCTGCACGTTAGCGCGCCCGGGAACGTGTTCTACCTCAGGCATCCGTTAGACACGCGAGGCGTGCCTCTATCGTGACTGAGGTGACCTTCAACCCGCAGCTCTGGCGCCCTGTTCCCGGATTCGAGAACCTCACCGACATCACGTACCACCGGCACGTCAGTCAAGGCACCGTTCGCGTCGCCTTCGACCGACCGGAAGTACGTAATGCGTTCCGCCCGCACACCGTCGACGAGTTGTACCGCGCGCTCGATCACGCCCGTATGACCTCCGACGTGGGAGCGGTCCTGCTCACCGGCAACGGACCGAGCGAGAAGGACGGCGGCTGGGCGTTCTGCTCGGGCGGAGACCAGCGCATCCGTGGCCGCAGTGGCTACCAGTACGCCGAAGGTGAAACGGCGGACACCGTCGACAAAGCACGCGCCGGACGCCTTCACATCCTCGAGGTCCAGCGCCTGATCCGCTTCATGCCGAAGGTCGTGATCTGCCTGGTCAACGGTTGGGCTGCGGGCGGCGGTCACAGCCTGCACGTGGTGTGCGACCTGACGCTCGCCAGCCGCGAGCACGCACGGTTCAAGCAGACCGACGCCGACGTCGGAAGCTTCGACGGCGGCTACGGCAGCGCCTATCTGGCAAAGATGGTGGGCCAGAAGTTCGCTCGCGAGATCTTCTTCCTGGGTGAGACGTACACCGCCGAGGAAATGCATCAGATGGGCGCGGTCAACAAGGTTGTCGACCACGCGGAACTCGAAAACGTCGCGATCGACTGGGCAGGCAAGATCAACGGCAAGTCGCCGCAGGCACAGCGGATGCTCAAGTACGCGTTCAACCTGCAGGACGACGGGTTGGTCGGCCAGCAGCTGTTCGCCGGTGAGGCAACACGTTTGGCGTACATGACCGACGAGGCCGTCGAGGGTCGCGACTCGTTCCTCGAAAAGCGTGATCCCGATTGGTCACCATATCCCTGGTACTTCTGAGACAGTAGGTGCGAGAGGGAGGTCGGACGTGGAGATTCTGAGTAGCCGTACGATATTGCGCCCGAGCGAGTACGAACGAACGCTGAGCTTCTACCGAGACACCCTCGGTCTGGCGATCGCTCGTGAATATCCCGGCGGCACAGTCTTCTTCGCCGGCCAAGGGCTGATCGAAGTCGCTGCGCACGGCGGCACCGGCGAAGGTGGCTTTCGCGGCGCGATCTGGCTGCAGGTCCGTGACCTCACTGCCGCTCAGACCGAACTGGTTCTCGCCGGAGTCAAGATCGCCCGCGAGGCCAGGCAAGAACCGTGGGGTCTGCACGAGATGTGGATCGCCGACCCGGACGGGACACCGATCGTGATGGTGCAGATCCCGGAGGACCATCCCATCCGACGCGATTCCCGGCCACCGTCCGCGTAGTCGAGACACCACTGTAGCCGAGCAGTGACAGATGCCCGCCACGACTTTCGTGGCGGGCATCTGTCGGTTCTTCGCAGAGATCAGTTGCGCGTGCTCAGCGCCTGAGAGATCTGATCTGTCTGGGCCTGACCCTCGAGCAGTTGGCGAACCAACCACAGCCGCAGCACCTTTGCCACCGATGCGGCCAGGAAGAGTGCGGCACCGACCACTGTCAGGGCGAGGAAAACCACGGTGAGGATCTGGTACGACACCAGATCCCGCAGGTCCGAGAGCGTCAGCGAAGAGATGTAGACGACGAAGGCGCCGACCACACCGACGACCATGAGCACCAGGCCGGCGATGCGCGTCGCAGCGTCGCCGCCTGCCTGCTTCTTGTCCAGCTTCAACTCTGCGATGTTCTTCTTGAATTCCTCACGGCGATCTTCGGCGAGAGTAGTCATCGTCATCCTCCTAGATAACTGGTAGAAAGTTCGTTTTCGATGTCGAGGGGATCGCCGGTCTTCACGACGCGTCCCTGCAACATGAGTGCGGCCGAGGTCGCGATGGGCAGCACCGCTCGTGCGAACTGCTCGGCGACGAGAATGGAAATGCCTTCGGCTGCAAGCGAGCCGACGACGTCGTACATCTGCGAGACGATTCGCGGTGCGAGACCCATCGACAGCTCGTCGAGCAGGAGCACCGTCGGGTGAGTGCCGAGCGCCCGTGACAGCGCCAGCATCTGCTGCTCGCCGCCGGACATCGATCCGGCCAACTGCCCGCGCCGCTCCCCCAGGATCGGGAACCTGCTGTACGCAACCTCTTCGAGTTCGGCCAACCCGACGCCCGTTCCCGTGGCGATCCACAGATTTTCGCGCACGGTCAGGTTTGCGAAGATCCCGCGTCCCTCGGGGATGGAGCAGACGCCCAGCCTCGCCAACTCCGAAGGCTCGACGCCGTTCACGACCTGGCCCGCGAGCCGGAACTCGCCGCGGGTGACCGGCAGGACGCCTGAGCAGATCTTGAGCGTCGACGTCTTGCCACCACCGTTGGGTCCGAGCAGCGCCACCACTGCGCCCGGTTCGAGTACCAGATCCACCCCGTGCAGAACCTCGATGGATCCGTAACCGGCACGGACACCGGACAGTTCGAGCAACGGTTCGGCGCGGTCGGGGCTGCGTATGCCCTCGTCGATTTTCGCCTCGCCAATTTTCGCTGAAGTCATACCGCCTCCTCCTCGGTCCCGATGTAGGCCGCGATCACTTCCGGATCCGTCCGGATCTTCTCCGGATCGCCCGATGCGAGGACTGCGCCGTAGTCGAGCACGTGAATGGTCGAGCACACCTTCATCACCAGCGGAATGTCGTGCTCCACCAGACAGATTCCGAGTCCACCCGCCGCCAGCTCGGTGAGCATCTCGGCAAAGACCTCGGTTTCCTGCTCGGTCTGGCCCGAGGCCGGTTCGTCGAGCAGCAGCACTCGCGGGTCGGTCATGAGCGCCCGTGCAACTTCGACTACGCGGGCGCGTCCGGTGGGGATGTCCGCGACGTCCTTGTCCGCGACATCCGTCAGCCCGGTCAGCTCCAGCAGACGATCCGTCTCGCTGTCCACGTCGATCTTGTTGCGGCCGTTCGCCTTGTGGATGTCTCCCGCGACACGCAGGTTGTCACGCACCGACAGCGAGACGAACAGTTCGAGCCGCTGGAAGGTACGCGCAAGCCCGCGACCTGCCCGCTTGTGCGGCGGCAGCTTCGTCACGTCGACGCCGCCGAGGAACACCTGACCGGACGTGGGTTTCTGCAGCCCGGTGATGGTGTTGAAGAGCGTCGTCTTGCCCGCACCATTCGGTCCGATCAGTCCCGTCACGGTTCCGGGTTGCACGGTGAGCGAAACGTCCTTGACCGCGACGTGCCCACCGAAACGAACGCTCACACCGCGTGTTTCGAGAAGAGGTGTGTCAGACATGGGCGGTCAACTCCTTCGGCGAGCCGCCCTGGTACTGAGGAATCCCCAGTTCGCGGTCGATCTCGTCACGGATCTCGGGGCTGTACGGGACGTCGATCCCGACGTCTTCGGGAACGACTGTCGCCTTGGCGGCCAATTCTTCCGGAGTGAGAACCGCACGGGGCATGACCATCTCGCCGATCACGGGCAGCATGAACACCACCGCGATCGTGATGGACGCGAACCACCAGTTGCCGAGTACGCCGGTCAGAGCAAGGACGTAGGTCAGTAGAACGACTGCGGCGCCGCCGATCAGAACCGGCCTGGCATCGGTGAGCCGACGGTATCCCTCGATCACGCTGTGCACGGTGCCACTGGGGTTCGCGCCGACACCGATGCCGATCAGGGCCGGGCTGACGGCCGCGATGTTGCCCAGCAGCAGCCACATTCCCTCCAACTCCGGTTGCGCCGAAGCCAGATTGGTGAACGAGACCATGATGACGGCAAAGCCGATTCCGGCCATGAGCCCACCGAACAGCGCGCCGGTGACGTATCCGATGCCCGCGACGACGGTCAGCATGAGCAGCGAGAGGCTGACCATGATGGCAAAGCTCTCGCCCGAGACCGAACCCATCGCGCTCGACATCAGAATGCCGCCGAGACCGGCGATCCCCGAAGAGATCATGAAGACGCTCAGCTTGAGCCGAACCAGGCTCTGGCCGAGCATGGCCGAACCGGCCGGGCTGTCCTTCATCGCAGCGAGACGGCGCCCGTAGCCGCTGTTACGCAACGCGATGACGCCGACGCCGAGTACCGAGAACAGCGCGGTCACGGTCATCAGGAACACCGTCTCGTTGCTCAGATCGAGCGGGCCGATCTTCAGCGGAGGGAGAGCGATGTTGCCGTCTTTGAACAGCGAATACTTCATGCCGAACATCTCGTGTTCGGTGGTGTCGCGAAGGACCATGTTGGAGAGGAACACTCCGAATGCCATGGTCGCAAGCGCGAGATACAGCCCTCTGAGCCGCAGCGCCGGCAGGGCGACGAGGCCACCGATCACTGCGGTGACGAGGACTCCGACGACGATGCCCCACAGGTTGAGGTGCGCAGCCAACCCGGAACCGGAGATCCCGAAGTGGAAGGCCACGATGGTAGCGATAGCGCCGAAAGATACCGGCGCCAAGTTCAATTCACCCGCGTAGCCGGTGAGGAGTGTGAGCGAGAGCGCGATGATCGCGAAAGTCATTCCGATGGTCAGTGTCGTGACCGCCGACGTTACCATCAGCAGACGGATCAGGTACACGATGACGATCAGTGCCACGCCCCAGACGACGGCCTTGCGCACGCTCGGGACGTGGTACCGCTCACGGGTGCGAGTGACCGCACCGCGCAGGCGGTCCTGAGGTAGGACGATGAGTACGACGAACAGCGCGATCATCGGTAGGGAGACACGGAAATTCGACGTCCAACTCCAACTGGTCGGGAAGTACGCCAATACGTACGTACCGGCAAGCCCGAGAACCACGGCACCGACAAACGTGCGCAGGATGCTGCGCAACCGACCGAACATGGCCGCGGCAAACGCGTCGATCACCAAGAGCGTCAACATGTTCGCCTCGAGTGTGCCGCCACTGATCGGGGTGATCAGGATGCCGGCCAGGACTGCGAGCGTCGAACCCATCGCCCAGGACAGTGCCGCGAGACGCTCCGGATTGTGGCCGTTGAGGCGCAGTAGTTCCGGATCGTCGACGACGCCGCGCATCGCAACACCGGCACGGGTGCGCGTGAAAAGAATACGCAGACCGACGGCGATAGCGATCGCAACGAGGATGCAGATCAGCTCGTGGTAGCGGATGCTCGCGCCGAACACCGTGATCTTGGACTGGTCACCGAAGAACATCTGCATCGTTCGGGCGGTCTCGGGATGCCAGAACCAGTGAGAAATCGAGAGCATTCCGAGCAGGATCGATACCGTCACAACGATTTTGGTGACCTCGGCGGTATCGCGTAGCCCCTTCATGATCAGGACGTAGAGGCCGAGACCCATCAGCGGACCGACCAGGACCAACGAGATCAGCAAGGCAACGACAGTGGGAAGTTCCCAGCCGTAGCGCAACTGCCAGTAGATGAACGCACCGAGCATTGCCTGTGCACCGTGCGCGAAGTTGAAGATGCCTGACGTGTTGTACGTGAGTACCAGCCCGGAGGCGGCGATCGCGTACACCGACCCCAGGACCAGGCCCAGGATCGTGAAAGTGACAAAAGTGTTCATGGCTGAACCCTCGTTAGGGACTCGGGCGGCGGTTGGCGCTCGCCGCCCGAGTCGGAAGAATCAGGACTGCGGCTTGATGACGTTGGCGTTCTGGTACTTCGTCGAAACGCGGTCAGCGCCGAGCTCGGTTCCCCAGGTGCTCTTGTCGGTCGCGACGAGGTACTTGGGGTCGCACTTGAATTCGCCCGCGGTGGACGGGAACGCCTGCGAGTAGGTACTGCCCTTCAGCGAGGTCATGAGTCCGCAGGTGGCCGGCATGTTCTTGCCGGGGGCGGTGACGGCATGCAATCCGCCGCCGTCCCACTCGTGAATGTTCGAGAGTTCGTCGACCATGCACTGACGCGTCAGATCGCTGCCGCACTCGTCCGCGGCGGCCGCCCACAGCAGGAACGACGACGCCGCCTGCATACCGAGAAGCGCAGTCTTGCCACCCTGCTCGGAGACAAGATCGACGTACTTCTTCACCGCGGGCACCTTGTCCGCGTTCTCGAGCATCTGGAAGGTCATGCCCGCGTTGAGGTTGTCGAGCAGTCCGGTGTCCTTGTTCCAATCGGAGACGGTCGCGCCGTACCAGGTGGCTTCACCGAAGAAGATGGGATCGATCCCGACCTGGTCGAGGGCCTTCACGAAGTTCAGCTCCGACGGGCTTGCCGATCGTGACGTCCAGATACCCTTCGCACCGCACTCCTTGTACTTCTCGGCAAACGGCACGTAGCTCGATTCGCCCTCGTAGTTGAGTGTGACGCCGCAATCCTTGAGCTTGAAGCCCGCAGCCTCGGCGATCGAACGAATCTTCGTGGTGGAGCTGATGATCGTGGGCATCGTGCTGTTGACGACGTCGAAGTCGTTCACCAAGTCGGGATGCATCTCGGCCATCTGGAACCACTGCGAACCGTTCGCGTAGTCGACGGGGAACGGAACTCCCTGGAACGTCATGGGTCCGTTCGCGGCGTCCGGCGAGACGGTGAAGCCTGGCACTGACACCAGGTTGCACGCGACACGCGTCTGCTCGGCGGTCTGATCCATCGCGAAGCCGTAGCCGACCATCATGAACTGACTCCCGCACGCTTCCTGCATGACCGAGTTGGCCTGCGTCATCGCGGCGTCGTAGTCGGTACCGACGACCTTGCGCCCGTTGATACCGCCTTGATCGTTGCACCACGAGATGAGCGCGTTCACCGCATCGCTCATTTCCTTGTTCAACCCGGGAGACTTCACGTACCCGCGGTCGTCACCGAACCCGATCTTGATCTCGGTGTCGCTGACGCCTTGATCGGTTGCGCCGGTGGCATCGCCTTCGCCACACGGCGAATCGAGGGTGCCGAACTTCGCGTCGGATGTGCTCGACGCAAGATCGGCGCTGACGCCTGGTCCGCCGACAGCGACGGCGTAGGGATCGTCACCACGATTCGATGCGCAGGCTGATGCCAGAACGGCGGTCGCTGCGAGTGCCACGATCAGCTTCGTGGACTTGTTGGGCTTCACGGTCGGAGCTCTCCTTCTCACTGACAGACACCGAGATACAGAGGTGAAACCCCTGTTCCGGTGCGCTCGGTGCCCGTAGGTAATCAGCGTTTAAAACGGTCCGAATGTGCCTTCCCGGTGAGTGAGACCAAAAAGTGAGGTCCCACACAGGGTTCGGATTTCGTGGCGCTGAACACATCGCGAACGGCAGCGCCGCAGCCCACGCGCGGGGACGTACTCCACGGAGGCCCTGTTCGCATCCCGTTCGCTGTACTTTTACGCGTTCGATACGCACAATTCACGTTGTGACCGCAGAGCTCGTAATCCTCCTGGTGGTAGTTGTCACCGCCCTCGCGTTCGATTTCACGAATGGTTTTCACGACACGGGTAACGCAATGGCCACCTCCATCGCGACCGGTGCACTCAAGCCCAAAGTTGCGGTCACACTTTCCGCGATCCTGAACCTGGTCGGTGCGTTCCTGTCCGTCGAGGTCGCCGCGACGGTAGCCAAAGGTGTCGTCAACCTCGGCGCGGTCAGTGGGCAGGATCTGCTGCTGATCGTGTTCGCCGGTCTTGTCGGCGGAATCATCTGGAACCTGGCCACCTGGCTTCTCGGATTGCCGTCGAGCTCCTCGCACGCGCTGTTCGGCGGATTGATCGGCGCCGCGATCGCCTCCATCGGTATGGGCGGAGTCGAGTGGGGCGGAGTGCTGACCAAGGTCGTCGTCCCCGCGATCCTCGCGCCGGTCGTCGCTGCTCTGGTCGCGGGCGTCGGCACCAAGCTCGTGTACCGCATCACCGCATCCGTCAAGGAAGACGAGCGCGAGCGCGGTTTCCGTTTCGGCCAGATCGGCACCGCCTCCCTGATCTCACTTGCACACGGCACCAACGACGCCCAGAAGACGATGGGCGTCATCTTTTTGGCCCTGGTCGCTCACGGCACCATCACCGCCGAGACCGAGATGCCGTTCTGGGTGAAGTTCACCTGTGCCGTCGCGATCGCCCTCGGCACCTACCTCGGCGGTTGGCGCATCATCCGCACCCTGGGCAAGGGTCTTGTCGAGATTGCCGCGCCGCAGGGTCTGGCAGCCGAAGCGTCGTCCGCAGCCATCATCCTCACGTCGAGCCACCTGGGACTCCCCCTCTCGACCACCCACGTCGCCACCGGCTCGATCCTCGGTACCGGTATCGGTCGCAAGGGCGCCGAGGTCCGTTGGGGTGTCGCCGGCCGGATGGCCGCAGCCTGGCTGATCACATTGCCGTCGGCTGCCGTCGTCGGAGCTATCTGCTGGGCTCTTGCGCATCTGGTCGGCGGACTCGCCGGCGTGCTCGTCGTCTTCGCCGCGCTTATCGCCTTCGCGATCTTCATGTACATACGCTCGCGTAAGGAACCCGTGGACGCGGCGAACGTCACCGCCGAATGGGACGAGAATTCAGATGCGGCAATTGCCGAGATCCCGGCAGCCGAACCCACGCCGTCCACCGAAGCCACCCGCAACTCCTGAAAGGGGCGCAAGAGAATGCATCTACTCACCGATACCCTCGATTCGCTCTGGCAGGTAGTGGCAGTAGGACTGCTCTTCGGAGCGGGACTGCCGGCGATCTTCGCATTCGGCCTCAAGTCGCTGAGCCTGCCGAATCCCGACGGCACCGAAGGACCGACCACCCTGGGTAAAATGGGTGCGTACCTCTGTTTTGCGATCGTGCTCGTCACGATCTTCGCCGGAATTCTGTTGTTGATGAAGAACTTCTTGGCCAGCACGTTCGGAATCCACGTCTTCTGAGTGGTCGTCGCGGCACACCACTGAAACCACCGAAACGAAAATGAGGCCGAGGATTTGAGCAAGTATTCATTGCGCAGCGTGCTCGACTGGCTACGCGCCGGGTACCCCGAGGGCATCCCGGACAAGGATCATTTCGCCCTGCTCGCGGTTCTCCGTCGACGTCTGACCGACGAGGAGATCGAGCAGGTCGTTTCGATGTCCATCGAGTCCGCGCACGAGGTACCGGACCGCCACGTCGACTACGACACGATTCGCGCCATCATCGAGGGGATCCTCAACGAGGAGCCGTCCGAGGACGACGTCGATCGTGTCACCGAAAGACTGCGCGCAGGTGGGTGGCCGGTTATCGAAGACGTGGACGCCAACAACGAAGTTCGAGATGTGAGCTGACGTCATGGCTCTTCCGCCCTTCCTCACGTCGATAGTCGGCTGGTTGCGGGCCGGCTATCCCAATGGCGTCCCCGAGCAGGACTACATCCCGCTCTTCGCACTCCTCACTCGCAGACTCTCCGAGGCCGAGGTCGACGCCGTCGCCGACGCGTTGATCGAGGACGGCGATCTGCCCATCGAGAAGACCGACATCCAGGTCCTCATCACGAAGATCACCAACGAGATGCCTCTCGAAACCGACGTCGACCGCGTGCGAAGCCATCTGGCTGACGGCGGTTGGCCCCTTGCCGGGCCGGACATCCGGTGAACGTTCTTCGCACACTCGCGGTTCCGCAGGGCGAGGCGGCTTTCGAGGTATTGCCTGCCGTCGCGCAGATCCTGGGCGGCGAGCACGACGCCGTACTCCCCGTCCCGGCTGCCGACGCACGCGAGACGGCCCGACTGAGCGACGCTCTGCACCCCGATCAGCCCATCGACGACGGCGTCTCGCTGGTAGTCGCCACGTCGGGAACCACGGGAACGCCGAAGGGCGCGATGCTCGGTGCTGATGCACTGAGGGCCAGCGGCGACGCGACCCACGAACGCCTCGGCGGCACAGGATCCTGGTTGCTCGTTCTCCCTCCGCACCACATCGCCGGCATGCAGGTTCTGCTCCGCAGTGTTCTCGCCGGAACGCAACCGGTGATCGTCGACGTCAGTGCGGGTTTCGACCCGGCAGCGCTTCCGGGTGCCGTCGCCGCGATGAGCGGACCGCGCCGCTACACCTCCTTGGTGCCGACGCAGTTGGTCAAGGCGCTCGGTGATCGCGCCGCGGTCGAGGCGCTGGCTTCACTCGACGCGGTTCTGCTCGGCGGCGCTGCGACTCCCGCGCCGGTACTCGCGCAGGCAACCGAAGCGGGCATCACCGTCGTCCGTACCTACGGGATGAGTGAAACCTCCGGCGGTTGCGTCTACGACGGAATCCCGTTGTCCGGAGCGCAGATTCGTATCGACGACGGGCGAGTGCTGCTGGGCGGGCCGATGCTCGCGTCCGGGTACCGCGGGCTTCCCGACCACCCCGCTTTCGCCGAACCCGGATGGTTCCGGACCGACGACGCCGGAGCTGTGGTCGACGGAGTCCTGCGCATCAGCGGCCGGTTGGACGAGGCAATCTCCACCGGCGGGCTGACCGTCGTACCGCAGGTGGTCGAGGCCGCGCTGGCCGATCACCCCGCCGTTCGCGAGTGCGCGGTGATCGGCGTCGAGGACCAGCGGCTGGGGCAGCGGGTGGTGGCCGTGGTCGTACCCGAGGGCAAAGCTCCGACGCTCGACGAACTACGCACACATGCTCAGCGGACACTCGACGTGACCGCGGCGCCGCGCGAGCTGTTCGTCGTGGACGCACTGCCGCTCCGGGGGCCGGGCAAGCTCGACCGCGCCGCCCTGGTGGCTCGGTTCAGCTAGCAGCCGCAGCCCGATTGTTCAGCCGCAGGCCTGATCAGCGCCGCGGCTGCACAATCAGCGCGCGGCTCCGCGGAGGCAAGTCCGCTCGAACCTTTCGCGGACGCGTTCGAAGTCGCGAAGATCCGCCCATACCCACCGGAACACCTCGAACCCCGCGTCCCGGATCGCGTCCTCCCGCAGTTTCTCGCGCTCTACCGCCCTACCCGGATTGTCGCCGCGGTACTTGACCATCCCGTCGAACTCGCCCACCACACCGTGCTCTTTCCAGAAGAAGTCGACTCGTCCGATGAACCTGCCACCGTGACGGATCTCGTGCTGCAGCGTCGGCATCGGCCAACCGTCGTCGCGCATGCGTACCCGGCTGATGGACTCCCCCGGACTCTCGGCACCTGGTTCGATGAACGTCGCCGCCACTCGAGCGCGACTCATCCCCAGCCGTCCGCGCGCATGATCGAGCGAAGCGTCGACGTTCTCACGCCTCATCCCACGTCGCAGGGCGCAATCACCGATCACCACGGCGGTCTCGAACGGCGTCGTCCGTGCGAGGTCGACGAACGTTCGCGCAAGCGACGTGGTTGCGACGCCGTCGATCAGCGCGACCTCCTCGGGCGGGACCACTGCTGGATGAAGATGCAAGGTCTGACTCTTCCGCCCACCCGAGCATCGGCTACGCGTCAGATGCACGGTGTCCAATCGCAATCCGCCGCAATCCAATCCGTGCATGATCGCTGCCGAAGCGTGGCTCACGATCGCACCTGGACCACAGGTTTCAGCGGCCGCGAGGACCGCGCACCGGTGGCGTGCTCCAGCGTCGAGTTCGCGGAAGTGATCGGCGTGCATGTAGATCCCCGCTGAGATTCGGTGCAGCTCGCCGCGCCTGACCGCTCGCTGCAACTGCGCGTCGCTGGTGCCGTCCCGGTGAGCCTGCGCCCGCGTGAGAATTTCCATGCAGCGAGCGTGACGCCATCGCGCCCGCACACCGGCAAGCAAGTTCCGTCTGGGGATTGTTTGCCGGTTGTGGAGCACCGACCTCGCGCGCTGTGCAAGTAACCGCAAGTTCCACGCAAGGTCCATGCAAGATCGATCTGCCAAGCTTCATCCCATGAACCACACAGCTTCGCCTCTTGCCATCGAGGCCGACGGACTCGTCAAGAAGTTCGGCGAGCACCGCGCGGTCGACGGCGTCAGCCTCACCGTCCCCACCGGCTCGGTGTTCGGCGTCCTCGGGCCGAACGGCGCCGGCAAGACCACCACCGTCCGCATGCTCGCCACCCTCCTTCGCCCCGACGGCGGCGAGGCGCGCATCTTCGGTCACGACGTCAGCCGTGAACCCACCGCGGTCCGCTCCCTGATCGGCGTCACCGGGCAGTACGCCTCCGTCGACGAGGATCTGACCGCGACCGAGAACCTCGTGATCTTCTCCCGGTTGCTCGGCCTGAGCCGCCGCGATGCGCGCACCAAGTCCCTCGAACTCCTCGAGGAGTTCGACCTGGTCGAGGCCGCAACCAAGCCGCTGAAGAACTTCTCCGGTGGTATGCGTCGGCGCCTGGATCTGGCGGCCAGCCTGATCGCTCGCCCGCCGCTGCTGTTCCTCGACGAGCCCACCACCGGACTGGATCCGCGCACCCGCGCCCAGATGTGGGTGACCATCCGGCGACTCGTCGCCGAGGGCTCGACAGTGTTGCTCACCACGCAGTACCTCGACGAGGCCGATCAGTTGGCCGATCGCATCGCGGTGATCGACCGCGGTCGCGTGATCGCCAACGGCACCGCCGACGAACTCAAGGCTTCGGTAGGGATCTCCTCCCTCCAGCTCAAGTTGGTCGACCGTGACCGAACCGAAGAAGCTCGCTCGCTCATTGCGGCTGCGCTCAGCGTCGAGGTGGGAGTCACCCCCGAAGTCGGTCGGATCACCGCACCGCTCAGCGACCCGTCGATCACAGCGGACCTGTTGATCCGTCTGCGTGAGCAAGGAATTGCCGTCGACGAGATCAACGTACAGAAACCCAGCCTGGACGAAGTGTTCCTGACCATTACCGGGCACCAGCCCGAAGACGGTGGACGCAACGACGCCCAGTCCGACAACGACTCCGATCGGAGCGTCGCATGACAACCACCCTCACCAAACCCCGGTCGCCGATAGCCCAGCCGGACGCCGCACCCCGCCGTATCAGCCTGCAGCAGAGCTTCGCGAACACGTTCACGATGGCGTACCGCGGAATTCTCAAGATCAAGCACAACCCCGAGCAACTGTTCGACGTCGTCATCCAGCCGATCATCTTCACGTTGATGTTCACGTACATCTTCGGCGGCGCGATCGCCGGTGACGTGACGGCATATCTGCCGACGATCATCCCCGGCATCCTCGTCCAGACCGTCATCACCGGTTCCATCGTCACGGGCACTCAGCTTCGTGAGGACATGGACAAGGGCGTGTTCGACCGCTTCAAATCCCTTCCCATCGCTCGTATCGCCCCGCTGTCCGGCGCATTGCTCGCCGACGTCGTGCGCTACGGCATCGCCACGACCATCACGTTCATCGTCGGTTTCGCGATGGGATACCGCCCCGCAGGCGGCGTGGTCGGCATTCTGTCTGCCGCGATTCTGGTCATGGTGTGCGCGTTCTCCATCAGCTGGATCTTCGCCCTCATGGGCGTGCTGATGAACAAAGCGTCCACGGTGCAGGGTGTTTCGATGCTCGTGCTGTTCCCGCTGACGTTCCTGTCGAATGCGTTCGTCGATCCTGCCACCATGCCGAGTTGGCTTCAGAAGTTCGTGAACGTCAATCCGGTCTCACACTTGGTGACCGCGGTTCGCGAGCTGGCCAACGACGGTCACTTCGGTATCCACGTCGTGTGGTCGTTGGTCGGCGCCGCGGTGATCGTTGCCGTCATGGCGCCCCTGACCGTCCGGATGTACATGCGCAAGACATAAGTCCCGCAACATCGTCCAGCTCTAATCCAGCACCGGTCCGCGAAGCGCAGCCAACACTGCTTCGCGGACCGCTCTGCGTGAGTAGCCCGACACCTTCTCGGTTTCCACAGACCACCTGTCGACTCCCACCACACCGACAGCGAAGTCGGAGAGACGCGCATGGTGGAGCGAGACGAAGTCCTGTCTCCCCGGCATTTTCAACGACAGAGCCATCAGTTCGACCCCTCGATCGATGTTGCCCGTGACAAGATCGAACGACCCGATCGCCGACGCCAAGGAACCCGCGAGCGGCAGGTCCGCATAACCCTTGGGATCGAACTTGAGAGCACTCGAATCCTTCATCTGCAGAACACGACTTGCCACGAGTTCATGTCGGCCGTGAACGACGTGAGCACACACGGCCGCAGCACCGAGCAGAACGACGAAGGGATCACCGAAGATGTTCTCGATCGCAGAGCCCAACAACTCCAGTGCTTCTCGATACCTGGCCAACCCTTCTTCGACTCGGCCGTCCGCGAGATCCGCCTCGGCGATGCTCGCCATCAGCGCCGCGCGCCGTTGATCGGTTTCGATGGCACCGGTCCCACCCGAGTGCGCCAAGGCCGGACGTGCCCGATCGAGAAGTGTTCGCCCGCCGGCGGTGTCACCGGATGCGATCATTGCTCCGGCTTGAAAGCAGATGAGCTGCATCGCCTCGTCACGTGCACCGAGGCGTTCCATCGACGCCGCCGCAATCGCGTAGAACTCGATGGCCTCGCCATATCGCGCGGATTGGCTGTGGACCGACCCGACATGCTGGGCCGCCATCGCAAGGCCCCACTCGTCACCGGCATTGGTCGCGTAGTCGAACAACGCTTCCCCGTCCAGCAAAGCGCCCCGCAGATCCCCGATGTTCTCGCGCATATTCGAACGCGCGGACAGCGCAGCCATTCGGGTCTCGGGGTCGGAACTGCGAACGCCTTCCGCGACCAAACGCGCAAGTCTGTGGTTGGCGATCCCACTCGTGGTCAGCTTGATCAGAAATGCGAACAACGGACCGAGATCATCGCGCTCACGCAACAGCTTTCGAAGACGAACCCGCGCGCGGGCATGGTTTCGATCGGTCTCCGCGAAAAACAGATGCATCGCCACCAGAATGAACGTCGCGCCCACCAATTCTGCATTTACATCGCGTAGATCGTTGTCCGCGGTCGCCCCGACGATCTTCGACGCCCAGTTCGAGACTTCCGAATTCGATCCTCGTACGGCCCACAGAATCGCGAGGACGGGAAAGACGTTGGCTACGGTGACCGCGTCGCCGCGCTCCACGGCCCAGCGAAGAACCGCGAGAAGGTTGTCGTGCTCGGCGTCGAGGTCGGCAATCAGGCGCAGCTGATCCGTGCGTGCACGCACGACGGCGTCCTCTGCGATCGCGATTGCCCAGACATTCAGGCGCCGGATCACTTCCGGCCCCTCTCCGGACGCGGCGAGCTGCTCCTCGCCGTATTCACGGACCGTCTCGAGCATGTAGTACCGAAGCTCACCCTGACCGTCGCTGACGGAAAGAAGTGACTGATTGACCAGCGCTTCGACAGCGCCGGCCACATCGTTCAACTCTCCCCACCCGGCAACGGCCTGCGCCGAGGAAAGCGTGAAACCTGCCGGGAATCGGCACAATCGACGCAGCGCAATCTGATCCCCGCTGCCCAACAGATTCCAGCTCCAATCGATCACCGCGTGCAGCGTGCGATGCCGATCCGGAGACGTCGGATCATCGGAGCGCAACAACGCGAACCGATCTCGCAGTCTCGAACCGATTTCGTCGACGCTCATCGTGCGGACCCGGGCAGCCGCGAGCTCGATCGCCAACGGGAGTCCGTCGAGCGTCGTACACAGCTTGACGACCGCGTCGACGTCCAGATGAACGGACGGCCGCACCGCACGGGCTCTCGCCGAGAAGAGTTCGACTGCCGAGCCGGTTCCGTCGTCGATCGCCAACGGCGGCAACGGGTACACCGCCTCGGCACTGATCATGAGCGGCGAACGACTGGTGGTCAGTACCGTCAGCTGACGACCGGCCGCGATCATCTCGGCCACGATCTCCGAACACGCGCCGATCACGTGCTCGCAATTGTCGAGGATGAGCAACATCGGACCGGCGGACAACGCCTCTTTGAGTCGCTCTCGCGCCGAATGCGTCCGGCCGACGGTCAATTTGCCTGGCGCCAGATCGGATTCGCTGATTCCGAGGGTGCCGCCGATGGCCGCGATGACATCTTCGCTGCTGCGCAACGACGCCAACTCCACGAGTACCACCGCGACGCCAGGCTGGTTCACGGATCCGCGCAGGCCCAATTCGTGTGCGAGACGGGTTTTTCCGGCGCCACCGGGTCCGAGAATGGTGACCACACGTGAGCGAGCCAGCAAGGATTCGATCTGGTCGATGTCGCTGTAGCGACCGAGCAAGGTGTTGGGGGCAGCGCGTAGACCGATCGCCCGCGCAGCTCGCGGTGTTGCCGCAGGTGCCCCGAGAAGTTCCGCGTTCAGAGTCACCAGTGCGGGTGACGGATCAGCGCCCAGGCGATTGGCGAGGTGGTTGCGGAACTCCGCGAACACTTCGAGTGCCTCGTTGACTCGGCCGGCTCCGGCGAGCGCACGCATCAACGCTTCGGCCGCTGTGTCGTCGAACGGGCTAGCCAGATGGCGTCCGCGCACCAGTGGAATGGCGGCCGCGTACTCCCCCAACGTGAGCAACGCGTCGATCTGCGCGGACTCCAGTTCGTCGTACACGCGGCCTGCGTCGAGCGCCAGACGATCTGCGACGTCGCCGACCACGTCGCTCCCGGGGGTACCGCGCCACAGGCGCAGCGCCGCGGTCGTGAGGGCGAGTGCCTCGGACGCGTCGGCGCCGCCGGCGCGCAGACGACGGACGGCGTCCGCTGCCCGGGCCAGGTCGACACGCTCCCGAGCGAGAGTGAGCCGGTATCCGGCCGCCGTGACTTCGAGCGCCCCGTCCGGAAGTGCAGATCGCAGGCGCGAGACCTGAGTGTGGAGGGCGTTCATCGGTGAGCGCGGCGGCTCCAGCCCCCAGACGTCGTCGATCAGGCTCTGCGCGGTACGGGGCTCACCCGGATTGCGAGCCAGCGCAACCAGCAGAGTTCGAGCTCGCGGACCCGGCAACGGAACCAGACGATCGCCCACTTTGGTCGAAATGGGTCCGAGCAAGGCAATGTCTGCCGGGTCTTCGCCCGACTGCGCGTACCTGGCGCGCTCACTCACGTCTCGAGTCATGTGCTGATCCACCGCGTTCGATCGTATTGCACAGTGCAAAGATCGTTGTATGGCAACAGCTGCTCAATGGATCGAAGGCGCGAGGCCGCGCACACTCCCGAACGCGATTGCGCCCGTGCTGGTCGGCACCGGAGCCGCGGCGTCCCTGGACCTCGCAGTGTGGTGGAAGGCGCTCCTGGCACTGATCGTCTCCTTGGCCTTGATCGTCGGGGTGAATTTCGCGAACGACTACTCCGACGGAATCCGCGGAACGGACGACGACCGCGTCGGGCCACTGCGCTTGGTCGGATCGAAGTTGGTCAGTCCCGGAGCTGTGAAGGCCGCAGCGATCAGCTGCTTCACCGTTGCCGCTGTAGCCGGGTTCGTTCTGGCGGCGACCACAGCCTGGTGGCTGGTTGCGGTCGGCGTGTTCTGCATCATCGGTGCCTGGTTCTACACCGGCGGCAAGAAGCCGTACGGATACAGCGGGTTCGGCGAGATCGCCGTGTTCATCTTCTTCGGGCTGATCGCAGTGCTGGGAACTCAATTCGTACAGGCCGAACGGGTGGATCTGGCCGGGCTGGCCGGCGCGATCGCCATCGGTTCATTCTCGAGCGCGGTGCTCGTTGCCAACAATCTTCGAGACATCCCGACCGACACCGAGTCCGGAAAGATCACTCTCGCAGTCCGGCTCGGCGACGCGAAGACCCGCACGCTGCACGTGATCCTGCTGGCCGTCCCGTTCGTCGCGACCTTGCTGCTGATCCTGCGTACTCCGTGGGCCCTGCTCGGATTGCTGGCGTTGCCACTGGCAATCCGAGCCAACGCCCCACTGCGTTCCGGCGGTCAGGGTATGGCCCTGATCCCCGCGTTGCGCGACACCGGACTCGCCATGCTCGTCTGGGGTGCCGCGACCGCAGTTGCGCTCAGTCTCGCCTGAACGTCGACGTACTCAACGGTTGTCGGGGACGAACGCGCTGAGCAGAAAGTTCACGATCGAGATGATCAGCGCGCCCCAGACTGCCGTCCAGAAGCCGTCGACCGTCAAGCCGTAGGACGTTCCGGACGAGATCCACGCCGTCAGCATCAGCATGAGGGCGTTGATCACGAGCGTGAACAATCCGAGAGTCAGGATGAGCAGCGGTAGCGAGAGAAGCTGCACTACCGGCTTGATGAAGGCGTTGACCACCGTGAAGATCAAAGCGATCACCGCGATCACGAGAACCGTGCCCCAGGTGCCGTTGTCGTGGTTGGCGATCGTGATGCCGGTGACCCACGCCGACGCCAGCCAGATGGCTATGCCGTTGATGATGAGACGTGCCAGAAATGTCATGTCTGAATGCTGGCACATCCCGCCCCGTGCATGCGGAGCCGTGCCGAATCTAGGCGGCGCGATTCATCTTCGCTTCCAAGCGCTCACGGATCACCGACATCGTGACCTGCGTTTCGAGGGCCTGACGGGTAGGCCCGTCGGCGACACGCAGGATGCCGAGCAGGATGTGTTCGGCACCGATCCGATTGTCCTTGTGCGCGAGCGCTTCACGAAGCGAGAGTTCCAACACCTTCTTGGAGTCCTTCTCGAATCGTGAACGAGGGAACCCGAATCGACTCTTGCGAGAAGTGTCGACGCCGTCCGGCACAGGAGTCTCGTCCAGCACACCTTCGCCGAAGGACTGCTCGAGACTCTCCCGAACCGCATCGAGATCGATGCCGATCGACTTGAGTATCTCGGCGTCGTCGTCGAAATTGTTCGAGCTACCTTCGTTCGATCCGGCGCCGGCGTGGTGGATCACGTCGAGGGAGACACCGGACTCGGTGAGCACCTCGGTGGCGATGCCCCGATCAGAGGTGAGCAGCGCGGTCAGAAGTTCCATCGGCGTGACCGGACCGGATCCGGCGACAGCATCGACAACGACGCCACGAGCCTGTGCGGAGAACCTTTCGAACATGGCAATTACCTGCCCTTCTCACGCAGTGAACGCAGCATCGATTCCGACTGCGCGGACGCGTATTTCTTGTGGACGGCTTGACGGCTGACCTCGAGAGCTTCCGCGATCGCCTGCCAGGACCATCCGTGACGGCGCGCGTTGGCGACCTGAATGGCCTCGAGTTTTTCGAGTAGACGACGCAGCGCTCGAACAGCACGCAATCCCTCGGTGGGATCCGGGCTACCGGCGGCAGCAGCGAGAGAGGTTGCTTCGGTCATGATGTCAATTTAGGTTGACAACTGGTATCTGTCAACCAAAATTGACAGGCGCCTAGTATCCGGCGACGGCCCCGTTCACTGCCACCTGCAAGTCGGCCTGCACAGTTCGGGCGATATCCATCGGCTTGTCCGGAAGTTCGGTCACCGGCATTCCGACAAAGACACTCGCAGCCTTGACGTCGCCGGCCACCGGACCGTAATTGATGCCGATCGACACCAGGGCCGGTGAGCATCCCAACTTCTCGGCGCGCGCGACGATGTGGCCGATTCCGCTGTTGACGTGCTGCAGCCGCGTCGGGTCTTCGGTGTTGCACGTCCCTTCCGGGAAAATCGCCAGACAGTCCCCGTTGCCCAGCCGCTCGGCCGCGACGTCCATCATCACTCGGCCGGCATCCGAAACAGCCCGGAGGCCGTAGTTCTTGCTGCGAAAAACCGGGATGCTGCCCATCATGTCGACCTTCTTGCGCTGTGAAGGATCAACGAAGAGTTCGTCTTTGGCGAGGACCCGGGTCCGTCCGATCACTCGACGCAACGGAGTACGCCACGCGGTCGCCGCGAGCGTGAACTGGTCGCTCTCGGTCAGATGATTGACTGCCACGACCAACTGCGTCTTTCGTTCCAGCAGAGTCTTCAGCGCGGCTTCCGCACCCGGCGCGTACCTCACTCGCGGGCGGTACTTCAGCGCCAATGCGGCATAAGCGAGCTTCGCCACAAATCGATTCTGTTGATGACTGCGGTAGTACTCGTACACAGCCTCGTAATTGTCGAGTGAAACTTCAGGATTGCCCATGATCCGCCCTCGCTGGAGAAGTGCCCCTTGACCAAACGATACACAACCTACGGTTGCGTAGGTTTGCGTTACAGAAGGCGTAGCGCTGGGAGAAACTCCACTCTCGAGGTAAAACGGTTTCTGTGATCCGCTCGGCCATATCCACCGACCTACCCGCACTGCAACAGATCGAGATCGCCGCGGGCGAACCGTTCCGAGACATCGGGATGGACGCCATCGCAGACGATCCACCGCCGACGCTCGACGAGTTGAACGATTTTCTCGCAGCCGAGCACATCTGGGTTCAGACCGACGCAAACGATGTACCCGTTGCGTACGCGCTCGTCGAGATCGTGGACGGCGGTGCACATATCGAACAGGTTTCCGTTCACCCCGATCATGCCCGCAAAGGCCTCGGAGCTCAGCTGATCGACGCCGTCACCGAATGGGCGGCGGACCATCACCACGAGCTCGTGACTCTGACGACGTTCGTCGACGTTCCGTGGAACGCGCCGTACTACGAGCGACTCGGGTTCGTGCGTCTGGCCGAGAACACGCTCTCTCCCGGCCTGATTCGCATCAGAACGGACGAGCAGTCGTCCGGGCTGGACGCCTGGCCGCGCGTGACGATGAGCCGCCCGTCACACGGTCCGGCGGCGGCGATTCAGGAACTGGCCGTCCACGCACCCGAACGGACGAACTCGTCCAGCACTGCCGTCGGACCGAGCAGGTCGATCCCTTCCGACGCCACCCATTCGTCGTTGTAGTACGTGCCCGAGTAACGCTCTCCGCCGTCACACAGCAGCGTGACGACGCTGCCGCTGCGCCCGGCTGCCATCATCTCGGCAATCAACGCAAAAGCTCCCCACAGGTTCGTCCCCGTCGAGCCACCTACTTTGCGCCCCAGGGCTGTGCTGGCGTGCCGTGCGGCCGCGATCGAGCCTGCGTCCGGCACCTTGATCATTCGGTCGACCACCTGACCGACAAACGACGGTTCGACGCGCGGGCGGCCGATGCCCTCGATCCGGGAACCCCGTGTACCGACGATCGACGGATCGCTCGCTCGCCACGCGTCGAAGAACACGGAGTGCTCCGGATCTACCACGCACAGCCCCGTGTCGAATTTCCGATAGCGAAGAAAGCGGCCGATCGTGGCGCCGGTTCCGCCCGTCCCGGCTCCGACGACCACCCAGTCGGGAATCGGATGTTCCTCGTGCTCGAGCTGAGTGAAGATCGATTCGGCGATGTTGTTGTTTCCACGCCAGTCCGTCGCGCGCTCGGCGTGGGTGAACTGGTCCATGTAGTGACCGTTCAACTCACTCGCGAGCCGATGTGATTCCGAGTAGATCGAGGACGGATCGCTCACGAAATGACAACGTCCGCCCTGCGCCTCGATCAGTGCGATCTTGGCGGGACTCGTGCTCGCGGGCATCACCGCGACAAAATCCAGGCCGAGCAACTTCGCGAAATACGCCTCGCTGACAGCCGTCGAACCTGACGACGCTTCGATGACGGTGGTCTCTTCGGTAACCCAGCCGTTGCAGATCGCGTAGAGGAAAAGCGACCGTGCGAGTCGATGCTTGAGACTTCCCGTGATGTGGGTCGACTCGTCCTTCAGATAGAGCTGGACGGTCCAGTTACTGGGCAGCGGATAGCGCAGTAGGTGAGTGTCCGCGCTGCGTTGCGCGTCGGCTTCGATCAGCCGCACCGCGTTGTCGACCCACTGGCGCGAGGTCCGACGGTCGACGTCGAGCGACTCCGTGGTCACCGCCCGTCTCCGCGCAGCTTGGAGCGAAGATCGTCACGATCAGACCGACGCTGGGCGTCGACGGCCGCGATGCCCGCATTGACACGCTTGCGCAGTTTCGCGAAGAGCAGCAGCGACAGCGGCAGCGCGATCAGAACTGCGAACAGTGCCGCGACGATCAGGGGAACGTCGGTGCCGGCGAGCTTTCCGCCACCGATGATGACGGCACCGATCACGACGACAAGCAGCAGCCGAGCGACCGAGTACAGCACCACGTCGCGGGCTAGTTGACCCTTGGTCACCGGCCCGGCAGCCGACTTTGCTTGCCCAGAGTTTGCGGAGGGTTTACTGGCCTTGACCGGCTCAGAAGGAACATTTTCGGGGTTTTCAGACAACTGACTCACCCTCTCAGGTTACCCATTCCGAATACGGGTGGGACTGAGCCCGCTATATCCATTTTGTCCTTTACTTAAACATTACTTTATCTTGAAAGATCGACTACCCGGCTATATCTGTGCAAACATTGCGCTACCACTCAGAAAACGGTCGAATGTGAGCGAAGGACTTCGAAACAAACTCGACGCAGGTTTTTGGCAACTGGTCGACACAACGGTTCGGAACCAAAGTTCGGAATCACTGCTCGGTTCGGAATCACTGTTCGTCAAACGTTCGACATCAACATGGAGGACCTCACAATGAGCGCACCAACCTTCAATACCGCCGCAGACGCACTCATGACGCCCGGACAGGTAGCGGCATTGTTTCATGTCGATCCCAAGACCGTGACCCGCTGGGCACACGCAGGACGACTGGGCTCGCTTCGCACACCAGGAGGACATCGTCGATTCCGTGAGACCGAGGTCATGCAGCTTCTGCGCTCGCTGACCACCGAAGCGGACAACAACTGAGCAACTTTCGCTCACGTCGAAGTACTTGTAGTACCCGACAGATCTTGCAGTACCCGACAGATACAGCACTAGCGCACTGAGCCGAAACGCTTGTCCGCACCACTTCTGGTGAAGCGGGCCGGAGACTGAGTAGGCTCGACTTCAGTTCCCTGAGGAGGTGCGCCGTGTTGTATCTGTTGGCGTTGGTGGGTTTGGTGACATTGATCGTTCTGATGTGGAAGGCGTTCGGGCCCGATCCGTCGACGCGTACCCCGGTGAGCGGCGTACGCGGGCCGGACGACGATCCCGAATTCCTGTGGAATGTGAACCAGCAAACACGACGCAAGCGCACGGAAGGGCCGGACGTACCGCCGACTGACACGTCGACGTAGCGTCCGGGCTCACCCGGCTATCCGATTACCGCCCCGGCAACGCGAACGGGGAGGCCGGAAAGTCCTGCGCAACCACCGCAGCCAATTCCAGCACCGCTTCCCGAGTACCTGGACGCAGCCGGTCCAGATCGATTTCGGCGCCCTCTTCCAAATGCGGATCGAACGGAATCAGTCTCACCGCTCGGCAGCGCTGCTCGAAATGCTCGACGACCCGGGGCAGATCAACCTTGCCCGAGCGAGGCCGTACCGCGTTGATGACCGCTACGGACGTGGCGACCAGCCTGCTGTAACCGTGAGCGTCGAGCCAATCAAGTGTCGCGGAGGCGCTACGTGCACCGTCGACAGATCCGGAACTGACGACGATCAACGAATCTGCACCTTCGAGAATGGCCTGCATCGCCGAGTGCATCAATCCGGTGCCGCAGTCGGTCAGAACTATGCTGTAGAACTTCTCGAGCATGTCGACCGTGCGCGTGTAGTCCCCGCCGCTGAAGGCCTCTGAAACTGCTGGATCGCTGTCGGATGCAAGCACTTCGAGACGGTGGCGATTCTGCGATGTGTAGCCACGGACGTCGCTGTACTTCTCGATGCTGTTCTCGTCGCGCAGCAGGTTTCGCACTGTTGCCGGAGTTTCGAGCGGGATCTTCTGGCTCAGCGTTCCCCGGTCGGGGTTTGCATCGACAGCGACGACGCGATCGCCGCGGATCGAGCCGAACATCGACCCCAGTGTCGCAGTGGTCGTGGTTTTTCCGACGCCACCTTTGAGACTGAGCACCGCAACCTTGTAGCAGCCCTGCAGCGGCTGGTTGATCTGGCGCGTCAACTCGACGAGGTGCTGCTCCTTTGCACCGTTTCCGAGGTTCACCGATCGGCCGGACAACGTGTACAGCGCCTTGCGCCAGCCACCCACCGGGGCAGGCCGGACAGGCCGCTTGACGAGGAGCGCAGCCGAGAGATCTTGCGCAGTCATCGGGAGAGCCGACTCGAAGCGACTGTCCGGAGCCGAGTTGAATCCGGTCTGCGGCATCGGAGCGCGAGTAGGTGGCGCTGTCGGCGGGGCCATCGGCATGGCCAACCCATTCGGCACGGCCTGACCATTTTGCAGGGCGTGGCCGTTCTGCAGGGCCTGGCCGTTCTGCAGGGCCTGGCCGTTCTGCACCGGCGCAGCGCCGGGGTGCCCGAACTGCCGAATCACGGGATTTGGCGGATGCACGCCGGGCGCAAAAGGCGCCTGCGGGTGCTGGAGCGGTCTCGCGGATCCATGCGCGGTCGGACTGGGCTGCGAATTCTGGACAGGCAGCGGACTCTGGACAGGCTGCGGAGGGCCAGTTCGCGAATCCGGAACCGACCCTGCACGATTCGTAGGTTCGTAGGTCTGCATCGGCATCGCGGGCGAGGTCGAGAACTGGCCGTTGATCGGGCCGGGCTGTGCTGCCGGATACTGGATGACCGGAGTCTTGGGACCTGGTACCGGCGCCGCCGGAGTCGCTGGGGTCGTCGTCGGCGGCGGAGCGGCAGGTGCACTGGGCGCCTGGCCGGCGACTTGCTGGAGCGGGCCGGAGTCGACCGGGGCCACGAAGAGACTGCGAACATCACTGGGAACCGAGTCGGATGACGGCTCGGGCGCGGATGTGCGCAGCTCGCGCCGCGTCGGCTCGGCAGGACGCACCGGCTCCCACAATCCTGCTCCGGCGTCTTCGATCTTGTCGGCCATCTCGCAGTTCCCCCTCGTCGATCCCGCAGCTACCAGACAGCTAGTAATTCACCAAGCTGCATCGTAGCTGGCGCCGCCCCTGACTTACCCGCCGGTAATACCTACAGACCGGTCGGCAGCCACCCACGGTACCTCGAGAGGATCAGTTGAGTCCCGCGTAGGAGTGCAAGCCGGACACGACCATGTTGATGATGAAGAGATTGAACAGCATCGCAACGAATCCGGCGATGTTGATCCAGGCAGCCTTCGTCTCCCGCCAACCAGACGTTGCCCTCGCGTGCAGGTAGGCCGCGTAGATCACCCAGGCGATGAAGGACATCGTCTCTTTGGGGTCCCAACCCCAGAAGCGTCCCCATGCAGCTTCCGCCCAGATCGCACCGAGGATCACACCTGCGCCGAACAGCGGAAATGCGATGATCGTGCTCTTGTATGCCAAGCGGTCGAGCGTCTGGGCGTCCGGCAGTCGCTCCGCGATCCGGCCGCCGATGCTCGTGCCTTCGTCACCGGGCGGGAACTTCAGTCGCAACAGGAACAGGAGGCTGGCGATACCGCCGATCATGAAGATGCCGGAGCCGACGCTGACGATCGTCACGTGAATCGGCAGCCAGTACGAGCGCAGCGCCGGAACCACGGGAGCCGCGTCGGCGTAGAGAACCGTGCCGGCGAGGAACATCAAGATCAGAACCGGTACCAGCAGGAAGACCCACATCGGACGGTACGCCGGCTTGATCAGCAGGACGTGCCCGACCAGCAACGACGCCGCACACGCCATCGCCACGAATTCGTACATGTTGCCGAGTGGGAATCGTTCCGTCGCAAATCCGCGGAGCACGATCGACGCGATGATCAGTACCGTTCCGACAACCAAGACAGCTCGGCCCATTCCGCCGAATCGCTCCGAGAGCGACTTGGTCGGAGTCTCCGCGACCCTGCCAGGCACGGACGCGTCGACTCCGCCGGCAGAGACCAGTTCCTTGTCCTGAACCGCCTTTGCTCTGGCCGACGCGTACTGCACGATGAGCAGCACAAACGCCAGCACGAGCACGGTGAAGGCGGACTTGAAGGCCCAGTCGCTGTACTGCGCGAGTGTCTCGTTGGTTGTCATCGGGCGTTCTCCTGCGCGTGCGGTTGGTTCACCGCGGTGGTCGGATTGCTTTTCAGCAAGCGGTCGGCGAGGCGGTCGAACTCGTCGCCCCAGCCTGCGTGGTCGGTGCGGGCAAGCCCACCAAGTTCTACTACAGTACGTCGTTCGTCATCTGGATAGATACGTGCCCAGACGCGGCGACGCTTGATCACGAGCGAGACGAGTAGCCCCGCCATCATCGTCAACGCTGAAACCAGTACCCACACCTGAGCGGGATCGTGGGAGACCTGCAGGTTGACGAAGTCGACGGCACCATCGAATCGCACCTGAGTTCCGTCGGCAAGCGTCGCGCTCTCACCCGGGAACAGATTGACTCGGTCCTGCTTGACCAGCCGGCCCTGATTGATCAGTTCGGTGTTGAGCTCGAACAGCGATTGCGGGTTACCGGTATCGAGTCCGGTATCACCCTTGTAGATGTCGATGGCGACTGCCGGATCGTTCATCGCCGGGTAACTCGACGACAGCAGGTTGCCGTGGAACAGCGCTGTGGGCGCGAACAATCCTTCGATGGCAATCTGGTTCTTCCGGCGCTCGTCCGTATCGGGATACATGCCGCCCGGCGGGTCGAAACGCATCGCGCCACTACTCAGGAACGTCGTGGCGTCGTCCGGACGCCACTGGAGCGTCTCGGTGCGGGTCTCACCGTTCGGGAACGTGACGGTGAATGTCGGCGCGTATCCGTGTCCCTGCAGGTACACACGATCGCCGGCGATCCGCAGCGGGTGGTTCACCTGGATGGTCGTGTCCCGCCAGGTATCGGACTCGAGGTCGTCGCCTGCCTGGTACGAGATGTCCGAGGTGAACATCTCGGCCTGACCGGTCTCGAGGTAGTCGGCCTGGAAATTCTTCACACGGACACACAGCGGAGTCATGCCGGTGCCGTCGAGGCTCAGGCCCGCGACGAACGAGTCAAACACTGCCGGCGAAGTCGTGCAGAATCCGGGGCCGTCGTTGGCGATAACGATGCGATTGCCCTCGTAGCCGAACAACTTGCCCGCGGCAATCGCGATCAACAATCCGACCAGGGACAGGTGGAACACGAGGTTGCCGAATTCGCGGAGGTATCCCTTCTCCGCCGAGATGGTGATCTCGCCTTCGCGTCGTGATTTCGTATCGCCGCGACGCGTTTCGACGCGCCACCCACGTAGTTCTTTCGACACACGGGCAGCAAGTTCGTCGGGAGTCTCGCCGTCGACGACGCTCTTGGTGTGGTGCGGCAGGCGAGCAAGATTGCGCGGCGCATTCACCGGACGGGTGCGCAGCGCCTTCGCGTGCTCCACGCAACGCGGCAGGATGCAGCCGACCAGCGAGATGAAGAGCAAAGCGTAGATCGCGGTGAACCAGAAGCTGCTGAACACGTCGAACAGTTCGAGGCGGTCCATCCACGGACCGAGCGTCGGACGCGCGGCGATGTAGTCGGCGACCTTGCCCTCGTTGAGGGTTCGCTGTGGCAGCAGGGCGCCGGGGATCGCAGCGAGTGCGAGGAGGAACAGCAGAACCAGCGCGGTCCGCATCGAGGTGAGCCCGCGCCAGGTGTTGCGCCCGAGTGCAACGACTCGACCGATCACCGACTGCTTCGGCAGCACGGGTGTCGGGTTGTCGTTATTGTCGTCAGCTGTCATATCGGCAGCGTCACCTCCGAGATAAATGCGTCGCGAACCCAGCCGACGAACTGGTCCCACGCGCCTGTGACGAGGGCGATTCCCACTGCCACCAACATGATTCCGCCGAAAATTTGAATGGTGCGTGCATTACGACGCAACCAGCCGACGCCGGTCAGCGCACGCGCCGACCCCAGCGCCAGAAAGATGAACGGCAGGCCGAGTCCGATGCAGTACGCGACGATCAAGGTGACACCGCGCGCGGCGGTCATCCCGTCGGTTCCCGCGGCTACGGACATCACGCCTGCCAACGTCGGCCCGAGGCATGGCGTCCACCCCAGCGCGAACACTCCCCCGAGCAGCGGCGCCCCCACCAGCGACGACACACGACGCGGTTCGAAACGGACGTCTTTCTGCAGCGCCGGGATGAGTCCGATGAACACCAGGCCCATCGCGATCGTGACCACACCGCCCACGCGCATCAGGACCTCGCGGTTGACGAGCAGAGTCGAGATCACGCCGAACACCGACGCGGTCGCGAGAACGAAGACGACGGTGAAGCCGGCGACGAACAATCCGGCCGCACCGGCGACCCTCAGGCGGCTGCTCCGGGTGATCGTCCGGGTCCTCGCCTCGTCGGCGGTGATCGCGGGGGCGTCGGCGCCGACGACGCCGGCCAGGTAGGACAGGTAGCCGGGGACGAGCGGCACGACGCACGGTGAAGCGAACGACACCAGACCGGCGAGCACACAAGCGCCGAGGGCCAGCAGAAGCGGACCGGACGACGCCGCGTTCTGAAACGCTTCGCCCACACCGGCACTCAGTGTGTCGCTGCCTGCCAGCAGCGTGGTGGTCGTGGTTGTCATCTTTACTGCGCGTCTTCCTGAGCTACTCGCTGGACGACGGGCAGCAAATCCTCGGCGAGAAGTTCTTGGAGGAACACCGCGGCAACGCGATGCTGGCGGTCCAGGACGATCGTCGTCGGAATGACCGACGTGGGGTAGCCGTCACCGAGGGCGATCAGCGAACGCATCGACGGGTCGTAGATCGACGGGTACGAGACCTTGTTGTCGACCACGAAGTCCTGCGCTTTGTTCTTGGTGTCGTCGCGGACGTTGATGCCGAGGAACTGCACGCCCGAATCCTTGGTCTGCTCGTAGACCTGTTCCAGGTCGTCGGCTTCGGCGCGGCACGGCCCGCACCACTGACCCCAGACGTTGAGGACGACGACCTTGCCCTCGAAGTCGTCGACGCCGACCTTCTGACCTTCGTTCATCAGATCGGGCCCGGAGAGCTTGCCGATGGTGCCGCGGTCGGACGGTGGATCGTAGAAGATCTTGGTCTGCCCGCCCGGTGAGACGAAGTCGAAAGTTCCGCCCTGTGCGACGGCGTCGTCGCCGGTCGCGCAGGACGAGAGAAGAAGCATCGCCGACGCAGCGGCTGCGAATGCTGCGGCGATGCGGCGCGAAATCATGCTCCTGTCACTCTCGGGTCGGAGGCACCGGCAGGTTCGGAGTAGACGATGTCGACCAGGGTGTCGCCTTCGTAGACCAGTGAGGTCAACGAGGCCAGTCCACACTGACGGTGACGGGGATCGTGCCAGAGACGCTCGCCCTGCAGGAATCGACGCAGTGTCCAGACCGGAAGCTGATGGCTGACTACGACGGCTTCGTGTCCGACTGCCGCGACGCGTGCGGCGTTGACGGCTGCGAGCATGCGATGAGCGATCTGCAGGTAGGGCTCGCCCCAGGACGGGGTGAACGGGTCACGCAATTTCCACCAGTGACGCGGACGTGAGAGCGCACCGTCCCCGACGGCAACCTTGAGACCCTCGAACTCGTTGCCTGCCTCGATGAGGTTTTCGTCGGTGACGATGTCGAGCTTGTGTGCCTCGGCGATCGGCGTCGCGGTCTCTTGTGCGCGCTGCAGCGGCGATGCGACCACGTGGGTGATGTCGTGATCGGCGAGCACCGACGCGACCGCACGAGCCTGGGCTTCGCCCGCCACCGACAACCGGAAGCCCGGGAGCCGTCCGTAGAGGATCCCGCGCGGGTTGTGAACTTCGCCGTGGCGAAGGACGTGGACGATGGTGCGGGTGGACGTGTGGTCGGGGTGATCGGCGTCGGTCACAGTCGAGGGTCCTCGCTGAAGAAGATGGATGTCGGAAGCGTGCGGTTGTTGCTCGAGCTTGAACGTGTCAGGGGTTGACGGCAGCAGCTGCGGCCTTGGCGGCGTGCGGCATGGCGTCGGCGATGATCGAGAATGCTCGATCATCGAGTGCAGCGGAGACGAACCACGCTTCGAACGCGCTCGGCGGCGGGTACACGCCGCGGGAGAGCAACGCGTGGAAGAAGGCGGGGAATCGCCAGGTCTGCGCGGCTTTGGCTTCGTCGTAGTTGGTCACCGTGTTCTCGGTGAAGAACACGCTCACCAAGGTTCCGGCGTACTGCACACGGTGTTCGACGCCTTCGGCGGTGAGGGCTTGGGTCATGAGGTCGCCGAGGGCGGTGGCGTTCCGGCCGAGCTTGGCGTACACCTCGGCGTCGGCGGCGCGCAGACTCGCGAGTCCGGCGGCGACGGCCACGGGGTTACCCGAGAGGGTGCCGGCCTGGTAGACGGGACCGTCCGGCGCGAGGTGACCCATGATGTCGCCGCGGCCGCCGAATGCTGCGGCAGGCAGGCCGCCGCTCATGACCTTGCCGAAGGTGTAGAGGTCGCCTGCGACGTTGTCGATGCCGTACCAACCCGAGGCGCTGACGCGGAATCCCGTCATCACCTCGTCCATGATCAGGAGTGCGCCGTGCTCACGGGTGAGACGACGCAGACCCTCGTTGAAACCGGGAAGCGGTGCGACGGCGCCCATGTTTCCGGCGGCAGCTTCGGTGATGACGCACGCGATGGCGCCGGGGTTGGCGGCGAACGCCGCGGCGACTGCGTCGAGATCGTTGTAGCGGACGACGATGGTGTCTTCGGCTTGAGCGCCGGTCACGCCGGGCGAGGTCGGCAGCCCGAACGTCGCGAGGCCCGATCCGGCGTCGGCGAGAAGGGCATCGACGTGGCCGTGGTAGCAACCGGAGAACTTGATGATCTTGGTGCGGCCGGTGAATCCGCGGGCGAGGCGGACTGCGCTCATCGTGGCTTCGGTTCCGGAGTTGACCAGACGAACCTTTTCCACGGGCGCGACGCGGGCGACGATTTCCTCGGCGAGAGCAACTTCGCCTTCGGTCGGCGCACCGAAGGAGAGACCTCCGAGGGCTGCTTCGCGAACGGCTTCGACGACTGCCGGGTGAGCGTGCCCGAGAATCATCGGACCCCAGGACGACACCAGGTCGACGTAGTTGTTTCCGTCGACGTCGGTGAGGGTGTAGCCGGATGCTTCGCGAATGAATCGCGGTGTTCCGCCGACCGAACCGAACGCGCGGACGGGCGAGTTGACGCCACCCGGAATCACGTTGCCGGCACGTTCGAAGAGCCGAGCGGAGTTCGTTGCATGCACGTCGGGATCACCGGAAGACACAGTCACGGCTTCCAGTGTCCCAGTTCTGTCGAATCTGACAACGACAGGGTGTAGGACTTCGGTGCTCGAGGCGAGTTTTCCGGTCGAACCGGGCCCCACGTGAGACGATTCCGAGCATGAAGCGACTGTTGACGACGCTGATGGTCTCGGCTGCGATTCTTCTCACATCGTGTGGTTCGGACGCTTCGAACGACGACAAGGCGACAGTTTCGTCGCCGCCGAGCGCCACAGACTCGGCTCGAACCACCGCGACAACGAGCACCGACCCGGCGTTTCTCGGCGGGTGTTCGGCAGTGTCCGTCTACGTTCAGCAGCGTGTTCAGAGCGGCGACACGTCGACACAGACAGCGGGCGCCGACTTCCTGAAGATCGTCGAGAACGACCCTTCGTACCAGGCTATGTCCGAGAGCGAGAAGGAACTCTTCCGCCAAGGAATCGAAGCGGGTGCCGCGGGCTCCTGCTGAATGTGAGGTTGGGATCGAACCGGGTTGCCCGCGGTGCGCTACGCGCTATCGTCGGTTCCATGGCCACCACAGCGGACCACCTCAGGACAACACTCGACGGACGCTGGCGGGAGGTGCGTGAGCGCGTTCGCGGCGAATTGAACGACGAACGTTTTGCTCCGCACTACACACCCAACACCGCCATTGCGCGCTCCAAGGCTCTCGAACAGATGCGGGTCCTCGCCGATCTCGGCTACGCCGCAAACGGTTTCGCGGTCTCTCACGGCGGAACGGGCGACGCGGGTGGCGCCGTCACCAGCATCGAGATGCTCGCGATGTCCGACCTCTCACTGATGGTCAAGGCCGGCGTGCAGTGGGGACTGTTCGGCGGCGCCATCGAAAACCTCGGCACCGAGAGTCACCACCAGGCGTACGTCAAGCCGCTGATCGACCTGGACCTGCTCGGTTGCTTTGCGATGACCGAGACCGGTCACGGCAGCGACGTCCAGGAACTCGAAACCACGGCAACCTACGACGTCGAGACGGGCGAGTTCGTCGTCAACTCCCCCACCCCGTCTTCTCGCAAGGACTACATCGGCGGCGCTGCCCAGCACGCCACTGTCGCGGCAGTGTTCGCACAGCTGATCACCGGAGGCGAAAGCCAGGGCGTCCACTGCTTTGTCGTGCCGATTCGTGACGACGCCGGCAACGACCTCCCCGGAGTGACGACGTCCGACTGCGGGCTCAAGGGTGGACTGCCCGGAGTCGACAACGGCCGCATCGTCTTCGACCAGGTCCGCATCCCGCGGGAGAACCTGCTCAACCGTTACGCCGACGTCGCCGAGGACGGCACGTACAGCTCGGCGATCGAGAACCCGAACCGTCGGTTCTTCACGATGGTCGGCACATTGGTTCGTGGACGTGTCACCGTCGGTGGTTCGGCGGCAGCGGCCGCCCGCGTGGGATTGGCCATTGCCGGTCGATATGCCCTGCAGCGCAGGCAGTTCAGTGCTCCGAAGAGTGACGACGAGGTCCTGATCATGGACTACCTCGTCCATCAGAAGCGTCTGCTGCCGTTGATCGCCCGCTCGTACGCTCTGCAGTTCGCACAGAACGAACTGGTCGCCGCGATGCACGACATTCAGAGCAGCGACGACCCGGACCCGCAGGAGCAGCGCGAACTCGAGGGTCGTGCCGCCGGACTCAAGGCCGCCAACACGTGGCATGCCACTCGGGCAATCCAGGAAGCACGCGAAGCCTGTGGTGGCGCAGGCTATCTCGCCGAGAACCGCCTCACCGCACTCAAGGCTGACACCGACGTCTTCACCACGTTCGAGGGTGACAACCACGTTCTGACGCAGTTGGTCGCAAAAGAACTCCTCACCTCGTACGCCGACGAAGTCCGCGGCATGAGCCCGGTCGACTGGATGCGCTTCGCGGCAACGACGGTCTCCGACGTGGTCAAGAAGCGCACGGCAGCGCAGCAGATCCTGCAGACGATCGTCGACACTCGCCAGGACAACGAAGAGGACGGCAGCCTCTTCAACCGCGGCACCCAGATGAAGATGTTCGAGGACCGCGAGGAGTACCTACTCGCCACTGCGGCAAGGCGATTGCAGGCAGCGCAGAAACGCGAGGAGAACCCGTTCGACGCGTTCAACTTCGTGCAGGACCACGTACTCAAAGCCGCTCAGGCGCACATCGAGCGTGTCATCCTGGAAGCATTCGTCGCCGGCATCGACTCGTGTGAGGACGAGACCGCAAAGGAACTCTTCGGCGAGGTGTGCGATCTCTACGCACTGTCCGTGATCGAAGAGGACAAGGCCTGGTTCATGGAGCACCGGCATCTGTCGGTGGAGCGTTCGAAGGCCGTGACGCGCGGGATCAACGAGCGTTGCCGCACCCTGCGCCCCCACGTCGAGACACTGATCGACGGGTTCGGCATTCCGGACATCCTGCTGGGGTCCGCGATGCTCGACGGACCGGGCACGGACGCCGTACGGCTGAAGTAGACAGTTCGGGTGGGGTCGGCAATCGCCGGCCCCACCACATTTATTGCGCTGCCGTCTTTTTCGACTGCCGAGAGGCAAGCAGTCCGGTCAGGCCGAGTGCCGCGACCAGCCAGATCCCCAGAACGAGCAGGTGCGGTCCGGCGCCGTTCCCATCGAAGTAGATGACGGAGCGGATGGGCTCCATGGCCGCTGATCCGAGCCAGAACGAATGGATGTGCTGCCAGAATCCGGGCAGGAACGACACCGGGATCGCACCACCCGAACTCGGGAAGTTGATGAAGACGAGCACCGTCAGCACCGCGAAGATCGCGGCTTGGCCGAGCAGTCGATTGAGCAGGATGCTCACCGCACCGACGGTGAACGTGTAAACCATCGAGATTCCCAGCAGTTGTAGGATCTGACCGACCGACGCCCCGAAGGCGTGCATGAAGATGCTGGTGATTCCGAAGGCTATGAGCGGGGTGAGTATCGCCGCACCGGCCAGGATCGAATACTGCTCTCGCAGCCGCATTCTCGGCGCAACCTGACTGAGCACCGTGATGGTCAGGTAGCCACCGAGGGTGCAGACGATCAGGAAGTAGAAGAGCCCGACGGTCGAGGAGTCGCGCGCCGTGACGGGCGCCGAGTCGATCACCGTGACCTGCTGCCCCGTCTGCTCCGCGACGGAATGCGCCAAGCTGCTCACCACGGAAACCGTCGAGGCGCCCGCACCGGTGGCGATATGTGCGGTCACGGTGTCACCGATCTCGACGGCGCCGATAGCGTCACGGTTGTCGATGCGCGAGATCGCGTCAGCCGAGTTCTCTGTGGCGACGAAGTCGAATTTGTCGCCAGACGTGGCTTCGATTCCCTCGATCAACGACGCCGTCACAGATGCTGGACCAACCACCACGATCGGTGCCTGGTTCGGCAACGGCGAGTGGAACGCGCTGACGTAACACAGGCAGAACATGATGACGAAGAACAGCGGAAACGCGAGTCCACTGCCCACCATCTTCCAGTTGGTCGGCGGATCGACAACCTCTTCACTGGGAACGCGGACATCGGTATCTGTCATATTTCACACTCTCTTCACTAACCGCATCTAGCTGTCAACACCGTTGACAGACTCAACAGTCAACACTGTTGACACGTTAGAGTCAACGCCGTTGACAACGAGGTCGGCGAGCGAGCACAGAGGTCGATGTCGTGACATCCACGAGGCACACACCAGAGCAGGAACAGCCCTCGACGTCCGAGGCGATTCGCGCCGCAGCGTTCCAACTATTCGGTGAGCACGGGTTCGGCGGCACGTCAGTTCGCGCCATCGCCAAAGTTGCCGGAATCGATCCGGCCCTGGTCATCCGGCATTTCGGGTCGAAGGAAGCGCTGTTCCTGGAAACCACTCCGGTTGCGGACTACTTCGAAGGTCAGTTCGACGGCCCACTCGACACCCTCGGTGAGCGGATCGCAGCCTTCGTCCTGGGCAAGGCCGACGCCCGGATGCTGTCGGTGTACACAGCGCTCATGCGAGCGTCGGACAGTCCACGCATCCGGGAGCGACTGCGCGAGATGACAGGCACGTTTGCCACCAATCTCGCCGCTCGCCTCGACGGTGAAGACGCGTACACCCGCGCACTCCTGGTCTCCGCCCAGGTGTCCGGCCTGTTGAGCGTCCTCAGCGACGAGAGCATCCCCCAGTCCGCAGATCGCGACGAGTTGGCAAAACTCTACGGCCGGGCGATGCAGACGCTGATCGATCAGTACTGAGTGATGACCTCCTCGGCAAACCGTCGAATGGAGTCGAGTCGCCCCTGACGATCACCGGCGTCAACTCCGTAGCGATACCAGGGCAACACTCTGATTTCCGTGACTCCGAGAGTCTCGAGTTCGCGATATCCGTCCAGATCACGAACATCCGTCGGCGAGACGTTGACGCCGAAAGGAACATCGGCACGACCGTACTCGACCCGCAATTCCGTGAGGCGATCGATGGCGGAGGCCAATTCGGCATTGGTCGCGTTCACCGACATCCAACCGTCAGCCAGCCTGGCTGCACGACGCAACCCCGGTTCGCTGTGCCCACCGATGTAGATCGGAACCGGAATCTCCGGAGCCGGACTGATCATCAGAGCGTCGAAATCGTAGTGCTTGCCGTGGTATTCGACCCATTCCGGCCCACGTCCCGCACACACCGCCTTGATGATCTCGATGGCTTCGTCGGTACGCGCACCGCGGGTGCGCATCTCGGTACCGGTGAAGGTGAATTCCTCGGGAATCCAGGACAAACCGACGCCGAGGGCGACGCGGTTCCTCGACATCACGGCCATGGTCGCGACCTGCTTGGCTGTCAACAGCGGATCGCGCAGTGGAAGTTTGAACACGTTGGTGTAGAACTGAATTCGCGATGTGACGGCCGCCATCGCCGCCATGGCAATGAACGGATCAGGCATCGGCGTCTCGGGCGCCCACATCCGCTTCCCGTCAGCAGTGTACGGGTACGGCGCCGACACCTGCTCGGGATAGAACACGGAATCCGGCATCGCGATTCCGTCGAACCCCACCTCTTCGGCGACCTGCGCCAACTCGCACAGTTCCAGGGCGTCGATCATCGCACCCGCCAAGGACCACTTCATCGTTCCACCGTTTCGCCGTTGGGCGAGATCCAAGCGCCGCCCAAGAACATGATGTCGGTGATGTTGCGTACGACGCCGTGAACATTGCCGTCCCATGCGGTCAACACCGACGCCGGCCCCCAGATCACGTAAGGCACAGTCGCGTTGGCGTACTCCTGCACCTTGCTGATCGCCTCACGGACAGCATCGTCCGTCGATGCCGTCTGCACAGCTGTGATCATCGCGTCCATCTCCGGGTCCGCGAAGCCGGACGGGTTGTTCTTCGAATCACTGGCCATACTGTTGTACAAGTTGAGGTACGGCGCTTCTTCTCCGACCGGAGCGCCACCTCTGGTCATGTCGAAATCGTGGTCCTTGTATACCCGTCGAACCAGATCGGTCACATCGGTCGCGTAGTCGATGGTGACGTCGAAACCGATCGCGTTCAGCGACGCCTGAACCGTCAGTGCCGTCGCCTGTTGGCTGGGCTCCGGGGTGGTGAGGTAGCGGAGTTTCCCGTCGTACCCGTCGGACTTTGCTTGATCCAGCAGCGCCTTTGCCTTCACCTGATCGAACGGAATACCTGCTGTGTTGTTGAACCAACGTGACGTCTGCGGGACCAGATCGGAACTGGCGGTGCCCAATCCGTTGTTCGCACGAGTATTGACCGCCGCCGGATCCACCCCGTAGGCGATCGCCTGACGGACGCGTACATCGGCCCCGGGCTTGCCCTCGCGATTGTTGATCGTGCCGATCCCGTTCTGTCCGGTCGGACTGAGGTAACCCGAGTATCCGTCGTCGAGAGCTTGTTCGATCACGGCCTCGTCGCGGAGGATGTACGTCATGTCGATCTGGCCGCTCTTCAACGATTCGTACTGAGACTGCGCACCCGACGTGGGAACAAACCGCACTGTGTCCAGTGGAGGTTTACCGCCCTGATAATCCGTGCGTGCGGCGAGTACCAGTTCTTCGTGCGGGGCGAACTTGGCCAAGGTGAACGGACCCGCCCCGATCGGTGTGAACGCTCCCTCCCCGGTTCCTGAAACCGACCCTGCCCCTCCCCCTGAACTTCGCGCAACGATCATTCCGGGCCCGAGCGACAACAGCGCCGGGAATTGACGCCAGGGCCGCTCGAGCACGAATTCGACTGTGGTGGCGTCGAGCGTCTCGATCCGATCCACGATGTTGAGCCAGGTCTGCGATACATCACCCTTGCCTGCCACGAATCGATCGATACTCCACTTCACCGCTTCCGCGTCGAGCGGACTTCCGTCACTGAAGGTGAGGCCATCAGCCAAAGTGACGGTGTACGAAGTGAAGTCGCTGTTGTTCGACAGTGTCTTCGCGAGTTGTGGCACGAAGCTCCCGTTTGTGGAGTCGCTGCGTACCAGCGTGTCGTAAATCGCGGCCATTTCGGTTCCGCCGGTCGAACCGGCGGCTTGCGTTCTCATGGGGTCCAACGAGGAAGGGAACGAATAGGACCCGAAGGTGAGAACACCGCCGTCGATCCGCTCCCCCACATCTGGGGCGCCCACAAAACCAGCTGCGCCACTACTGCTCGGTGAAACCGATCCCGAGGTGCCCCCACTACTGGAGGCACACCCGGCCAACATCAATGCACCGGCGAGCCCGAGCGCGACAAAGCGAGGGCCGAACCTAATCTTCCTGGTGTACATACGTTCCCAATCTCCGTCGGCGCGTCAGATCTTGACTACCTTGGACGTCGGGATCGGGTGCGAGTCCGCCTTGATCCAGCGCAGCGCCCATGTGCCCTCGGCATGCGAATCGGTGTCGATCCAGTTGCCGTAACCCGGATCCTTCGCCGCTACGACGATTGTCATGGTGCCGTCGTCGTTGAGCTTCGCGGTGTGATTGTTGATGTAGATGTTCGTGCGGTTGTAGTCGAGAGACTCGACCCAGAAGTTCTGCAGCACGAAGTTGAAGTACTCGCAGTTCGGAACCTCGGTCTCGATGACCCACGCCTCGTCCTCGGCGAGCTTCCAGTAACCGTGGAAGTAGAAAATCGTCGGATCGCCGCCGGCGTCCTGGAAGTAGTCCTGTCCCCAGTCGAAGATCTCGTTGGTGTGCGGCTGGAATTTGCGCGACCACTCCAGGAAGGTCTCCGCCATCCCCTTCACGATCCCGACGGACTTGGTGAGACGCTCGCCGATCTCTTCCGGACTCAGCGGGACGAACTCGCCGTCCGGGTTCAGGCATTCGATGGTCAGATCACCGATGACCTCGTTGCGCCGATCCTGGTGAGTTTGCCGAACGGAGATGAGGTTGCTGTCGGGCGCCAAAGGCAGCCAAGCGCCCTCAGCGGGCTTGTCGACGCTCGCGATGAACTCGAAACGGCCGTTCTCGTCGACCTCGAGGTCGTGGATATGCAGATCTCCGGTCTGCAGCATGGTGCCGTCGATGTGGTACCGATTGACGCGCGAGCCGAAGGTGATCAGCGGGACGGTGCCTCGGGTGCCGATGATCCGGTAGTTGTACTTACCGGAAATGTTGGCGCGCATGTAGACGTTGTCCGGGTTGTCGGCACCGATCTTCGTCATCATGTTCGGGTTCGGAGCCGACGAGAACTGCGGCCACCGCGGATCGGTGTACTCGACACAGTTGATCGTGCCGTACCGAAGCAACCGACTCAGGTAGCGGACGCCCTCGGCTTGAGTCAGCGGATCCTGAGGGACGATCTCGTCTTCCAGGACCTTTCCGACCTCGAGCAGATCTGCGCAGAACTTTTCCCAAACAGCATTCATGTGAATCTCCTTGTTTCAGTTGGGGCTTCGCCCTGTGCGCCTTTTTGGTAGTCGGCACTACCAAAAAGGCGCACAGGGCCGGAGGGCTTCAGGGTGTGGTGGCGAACTTCGCTTCGACGTCGGCAGCGCTCACGCCGAAATCCGCGAGCGAATAGCGATGCGACGGACGACGGTGCTCGGCAAGGCTCGCCTGATGCGACGCCTCCACCGCTGCGCGAGCCTCGTCAGTGAATGGCAGGTCGAACTGCGCGTAGATCTTCTCGACGGTGCCGACCGCATCGGCGATGAAGTCCTTGTAGTCGACGTCGATGAACTGATCGGGGTTGTAACGGCTACGGGCATTGTTGAAGTTCGCATTCCCTCGCGCCCACAACTCCAGTTGCGTGCGCCCGATGGCCGGACGATCGAAGGCCCTCGACATGTCGTGTCCGCCCTGCTCGACGAGGCTGAAGGTGGACGCCATCGATGTCAACGGGTCCCGGAAGGTCCGAACGAACAGTGCATCCGGATAGACCGACATGATCTCGTCGATCGCGAAGACATGGCTCGGGCTTTTGAGCACCCACCGTCTGTCCTGGTCGTGCAGCCCGATCAACTGCAGGTTCTTCTTGTGCCGCGCATATGTTTCGGTCCAATCCTGCTCCGCCAGCCACTGCGTGTAACTCGGCACGTACGCCACCGTCTCGAACGCGGTGGAGAGCAGCGTCTGCTGCAGCAGACGCCAACATTCCTCGACCTCCTCCGCCCCCATGAAATGCACCTTCATCAGGTCCGCTTCGTTGCGCTGGCGAGCACGGTAGAAGGCATCGGAGCGAACGTAATCTTCGTTCTCCGACCACTTGTCGCGCTCGGGGCGCGGCTGCGGCGTCTCGGCGAGCCACATCTCGGCGCCCTGATGCGCCGGGTCGGCACCGAGCAAGCGGTGCAGCGCGGTGCTGCCGGTGCGGGTCAACCCGACCACGAAGATCGGGCGTTCGATCGAAACATCGACGTGCTCGGGGTATTTCGCGAATCCGGCCTCACTGGTCAGGCGTCCCGCGAGCGCTCCGACGATCATCTTGCGAGCGATCACCTTGCCGTGAGGAGTGAGGTCGGCCTCGTTCTGGAACGACTCGAGGAGAACTCGAAGTCCTTCGAGATAGCTGTCGCTGCCGAAGTTTTTGTACCCGGCCGCCTCGCGCGCAGCGTGGTGCAGGTCATCGATGGAACCGATGCCGTCGTAATCCTGTGTCATGGCTAATCCTTGTATGAGTTGATCAGTGGTGCGTGTGACCGCAGTTGACGTCGAGACATTGCCCGGCGATGGCTCTGGCCGAATCGGACAAGAGGAAGACGACGGCATTGGCGATGTCGTCAGGTTCGGGTAGCCGGCGCAGATCGGCGCCCGCTGCAACCTCGTCGTAAATGACCTTGGGGTCGACCCCAGCTGCCGCCGCCTTTTTCTCGAACATGTTCTTGACCGAGTCCGCCCAGATATAGCCGGGAGCAACCGAATTGACTCGAACGCCCTTGGGACCGAGATCGATCGACAAACTGCGTGCCATTGCCAGGAGCCCGGATTTCATGATGCGGTAGGCCCCGAACCCGGGAAGCTGATTACGCAGCACCATGGACGTCACCATCACGACGGAGCCCTCCGCCTCGGTCAATGCCGGCACAAACGCGCGTGTCACGTTCAACGCCGCAAGCAGGTTGATGTCGATACCCGACTGGATGGACGCCATGTCGGCGTCCAGGAGCGGGACCTGCGCGGGTTGAACAAATGCGTTGTTCACCAAGCAATGCACCGCACCGAACTCAGCGACAGTTGTCTCCGCCAACGAAGCGATCGAATCGACGTCGGTGAGGTTCGTCGGGACGGCCAACGCGATTCCGCCGCGGTCTCGAATCTCCCTTGCCACCGATTCCAAGCGCTCGGGTGTGCGGGCAGCCAGAACAACCTTCGCTCCGGCCGCCGCACTCTGCATCGCAATCGAACGACCCAGCGCCGGGCCCACTCCCGAGACGACGACAACCTTGCCTGCCAGCAGGCCCTGATGGGTCAGCACAGCGCCTGCGGATCGAGAACAACACTCAGGGAGATGATCTTGCCGTTCTCGTCGAACTCGAACACGTCGGTGGCAGCGAAGTCAGGGATACCGGCGCGCTGCACCCGAAGCTGCATCGCTGCGTACTTTCCCGTCACCGAAATCGGACCGAGCAGGCTGACTGTGAAATCGACCTGCGCGTTCGCGGTATCGAATTCGCGAATCTCCTCGATTCCGCGGTAGGTCCGGCCCCCCAGCGGTTCGTGTTGAACTGCGTCGGGCGCAAACAGCGCAACCAGTCCGTCGACGTCGTGACTTCCGAGACACTTGACGTAATCCTCTACGGCAGAAACTATTTCAGCCCTGTCAGGCATAGATGCTCCTCGTGTTCAGGCGGATCAAGAAATGGTTCCGCGGGCGCGGAGATGGTCGACGATCGCGATCGCAGCGTCCTCGGTCGTCGTGACACTGGTGTCGATGTGAATGTCAGGGTTCTGCGGCGGTTCGTACGGCGAATCGATTCCGGTGAAGTTCACCAACTCGCCCCGTCGAGCCTTCTTGTACAGACCCTTGGGATCTCGCTCCTCTGCGACGGCAAGAGCGGTGTCGACGAAGATTTCGACGAACTGTTCGTCGCCGATCAATTCACGGGCGGCATGACGCTCCGCCTCGAACGGTGAAATGAAGGACGCGAGCACGATCAGACCGGCGTCCGCCATCAGTCGGGTGACCTCGGTGACGCGACGGATGTTCTCGACGCGGTCGGCTTCGGTGAATCCGAGGTCTCGATTCAGCCCGTGACGGACGTTGTCTCCGTCGAGGAGGTAGGTGTGCGCGCCGAGTGCGTGCAGTTGACGCTCGACATCGTTCGCGATGGTCGACTTTCCCGAACCGGAGAGACCGGTGAACCACAGAACTGCGGGTTGGTGTCCCTTGAGCCTGGTGTGCGCGGCCTCGTCGACGTCGACGGATTGCCAGTGAATGTTGTCCGATCGACGCAGCGAGTGCGTGATCATGCCCGCACCGACAGTGCCGTTGGTAAGGCGGTCGATGAGGATGAAGCTACCGGTGTCACGGTTGCCGACGTACGGGTCGAACGGGACCGGTCGATCGAAACTGAGGTTGCAGACACCGATTTCGTTGAGCGCGAGAGTAGTCGTTGCGGTCTTCTCGAGAGTGTTGACGTTGATCTTGTGTTTCGGTTTGGTGATGCGCGCAGTGACTGTGACGGTACCGATCTGGCACAGGAACGGCCGTTCGGGCAGCATGGGAGCCTCACCCATCCAGACGATGCAGGCCTCGAACTGATCGGCTACGGCCGGCGGATTGTCGCCGATGGACAGCACATCACCGCGACTGATGTCGATCTCGTCGGCGAGCGTGATGGTGACCGAGCGGCCCGCACCGGCAACGTCGAGGTCGCCACCCATGGTCACGATGCGCTCGACTGTGGACGTCTTTCCACTGGGGAGCACGCGGATGGGATCTCCGGGAGATACGGTGCCTGAAACGATCTGGCCGGAGAATCCGCGGAAGTCGAGGTCCGGCCGGTTGACCCACTGCACCGGCATCCGGAACGGAGCCGCGGCGGCAGCATCGTCGATGTCCACGCTTTCGAGATGCTCGATCAGGCTTGGTCCGGAGTACCACGGGGTATTCGCACTGCGCTCGGTGAGATTGTCACCCATGTATGCCGACATCGGGATGGCGACGAACCCGTCCAGACCGATCTCGTGAGCGAACCCTGCGTAATCCGCGGTAATGGCATCGAAGACCTCTTGCGAGTAGTCGACGAGGTCGAGCTTGTTCACGGCAAGCACCACGTGCTTGATCCCCAGCAACGAGACCAGATACGAGTGCCGGCGGGTCTGAGTCAGTATCCCCTTGCGGGAATCGACAAGGATCACCGCAAGATCGGCGGTCGACGCGCCCGTCACCATGTTTCGGGTGTACTGCTCGTGCCCCGGAGTATCGGCGACGACGAACTTGCGTCGCTCGGTCGTGAAGTAGCGGTAGGCGACGTCGATCGTGATGCCCTGCTCACGTTCGGCGGCGAGACCGTCGACCAGGAGCGCGAAATCGAGCCCCTCCCCCTGGGTTCCGCTCTTGCGCGAATCGGCTTCGAGCGCCGTCAACTGGTCGTCGAAGACGAGTTTCGATTCGTAGAGCAGACGGCCGATCAAGGTGCTCTTGCCGTCGTCGACGCTGCCGCACGTGATGAATCGCAGCATGCTCTTGTTCGCATGACGTTCGAGGTACGCCTCGATGTCGTCAGCGATCAGATCCGAGGAAACAGTCATCAGAAGTACCCCTCTTGCTTCTTCTTTTCCATCGACGCACTGGAGTCGTGGTCGATGACCCGTCCCTGGCGTTCGGAAGTGGTGGTGAGCAACATTTCCGAGATGATCTCGGTCAGGCTCGTGGCGGTCGATTCGACGGCTCCGGTCAGCGGGTAGCAGCCGAGGGTGCGGAAACGAACGCTCTTGAGCTCCGGAGTCTCTCCCGGCAGCAACGGCATCCGGTCGTCGTCGACCATGATCAGCGCACCGTCCCGCTCGACGACGGGCCGCTTGTCGGCAAAATACAGCGGAACGATCGGAATCTCTTCCTGGCGTATGTATTCCCACACATCCAGCTCGGTCCAGTTCGAGAGAGGGAAGACGCGCAGGCTCTCGCCCGGCGCTTTGCGGACGTTGTACATCCGCCACAGTTCCGGTCGCTGCTGCTTGGGATCCCAACGGTGCGCAGCTGATCGGATCGAGAAGATGCGTTCCTTGGCGCGGGATTTTTCTTCGTCACGGCGGGCGCCGCCGAATGCAGCGTCGAACTTGTAGTGATCGAGGGCTTGTTTGAGGCCTTCGGTCTTCCACATGTCGGTATGGACAGCGCTGCCGTGAGTGAACGGGTTGATCCCCTGCTTCACGCAGTCCGGGTTGGTGTGGACGATCAGATCGAGATCGCCTGCAGCAGCGGTACTGTCACGAAGTTTGTACATTTCACGAAACTTCCACGTGGTATCGACGTGCAGAAGCGGAAACGGCAGCTTCGACGGATAGAAGGCCTTGCGCGCCAGATGCAGCATCACGGCGGAGTCCTTGCCCACCGAGTACAGCATCACCGGGTTCTCGCTCTGGGCAACAGCTTCACGCATGATGTGAATGCTCTCGGCTTCGAGTCGTTCGAGGTGCGTCAGTGTCGCGGTCATCGGCCCAGTTCCTCCAGTGCTTTCGGGGCGAGTTCGGGTCGGCAGATCAGCAGATCCGGCAACCACGGGTTTTCCTGGTTGTAGCGCAGTTCGCTGCCATCGATACGCGAAACATGCAGTCCCGCAGCACGTGCGACAGCAACGGGCGCCGCCGAATCCCACTCGTACTGTCCGCCCGCATGTGCATAGATGTCTGCCTCACCCGAGACGACCGCCATTGCTTTGGCTCCGGCGGATCCCATTTCGATCAACTTCGCGCCCATCGAGTCGGCCATGCGCATGACCGGTTCCGGACGCCGCGTCCGCGACACGACGACCCGCACCGGTGTCGAAGCGCCGCGCTCGGTTCGATCATCGCTGCTCGAATAGGTGACGCCAAGGGCAGGCATTGCGACCGCACCTGTTGTGAGGACACCGTTTTCGGTCAGCGCAACATGAACGGCCCAGTCCGATCGTCCGGCCTCGCCGTACTCACGGGTGCCGTCGAGAGGGTCGACGATCCACACCCGATCCGCCTTCAGCCTCGCGAGGTCGTCAGCCCCTTCCTCCGACAGCACTGCATCCGCAGGAAAGCGTCGGGCAAGTTCGGCGACGATGAATTCGTGACTGAGCCGATCGGACGCGTTCTTGAAAGTCGCGACATCACCGTCGTTTTCGCCGAGGGATTTCCGATGGTCGAGCAGAAGTTCTCCCGCCGCAGCGGCGATGTCGATCGCCGCGCGTTCATCGTTAGTGCGTGTCATAGGTACTCCACAACTGTGTAGACCTCCCGATCGATACGGGAAGAAAGGTCAGGCCGACCGCAGAGTGTCCAGCGCTTTGCACTGGCCTCGATGTGGTCTGCGCCATACCGTAACACCAGAATGAACAATGTTCATTCTATTTCGAACAATGTTCATTCTATGATCTACATCACTTTGGATTTTAGGTGGCGTTCAACAACGAACAGCGTTCGATGTAAATTGAGGATGCCGAGCCGCCCGACTACGGTGGTCAAATGAGCAGTGCCAGCAGCAAGTCGATCTACGGTGACGCCGAAGTGCGTCGGCGCCGAACACTCGACGCGGCGATCTCGCTTCTGGACGAGGGAGGCTACTCCGCGCTCACCATCCGCGCGGTCGCTAAACGAGCCGGCACCAGCACCGGACTGATCTACCAGTACTTCGTCGACAAGCAGGACATCTTCGCCGCACTCCTCAGCGAAAGTCAGCTGGAAATGGCGGACTTCGTGAACTCGCTCCCCCGCGAGCAGGGACTGAGTGCCTTACTCGAGTCCATGATTTCCGAGTTTGCTCGGCACTGGGCACGGGTGGGACGACTCACCACCACTTGGCGCGACATCGAAGGCATGGCCGGGTCCGACCGAGAAAGCATGCGGGAACTTCACGCATCCGTAGCGATCTACAACTCGGCATTGATTCGAGCGCTCACCGAATCTGCTGCAGCCGAAGGGAGCCGGTTGATCGACGACCCCGCGTTGATCCATCTCGTGCTCTCCGGACTCAAAGGCCTGTCGGACACCATCGTCATCAACATCGCCAAAGAAGTCACACCCGAGTACTTCGTGAGCTTCTCCGCCCGGGCGCTCGCGCGGTCCATCACGGAGTGACGGACCGACACCTTACGAACGAACGAGGCGAGCGATGGCCGCCTGAGCTTCCTTGATCTTGACGTCCGCTTCCGGACCACCCTGCTTGGCAGCTTCGACGACGCAACCCGCAAGGTGGGCGTCGAGAAGCTTCAGGGACACGGACTGCAACGCGCTCGTCGCGGCGGACACCTGGGTGAGCACGTCGATGCAGTACCGGTCGTCTGCGACCATGCGCGAGATTCCGGCTACCTGACCTTCGATACGACGAAGGCGTTTGAGCAGATCGTCCTGCTCGGGGCTGTAACTACTCATACCGCAACTATACCCCCTACCCGTATGAGGGCTACTGCGATGCGACGAAGCCCACCCGGACGCGGCGCACGACATCGATGGCCATCAGCCCCGCAACCAGAATCGACAACCCGGCGCCCGAGATCCAGAGACCGTCGTAGTGCGTGCTCTCGAACGGCGGAGCGCCCTCCAGTATCGGTCCGAAGTCGGACGTCGTCGTACCCGCTCGCCAGCACACGACCGCCAGAATCGTTGCGGCGACGATACCGAGTACACCGATCCACGTCTTCACGTCGACACGCGGGGATGGCTGTGGCTCAGTCATCGGCAGACCCGTCCGGTTCGACACCAACCACAACGACCTGACTCAACGCCTCGCGAAGTGCCTGATCGTCCTTTGCCCACGCCCGCACCAATCCCCCGGTGGTCAAACGTAAGCCGATACCGTGCCGACGCCTGGGCACTCCGGACAGCTCACCGAGCGCGCGTGCCGTTTCCCACGGTTCCATTTCGTCCTCGTAGGCAGCGTCGTCGGACTCCGGGAACACCTCGGCGATCTCGGTGATCGGCACCTCTTCGGTTCCCTGACGCAACGTGGTCGCGGTCAGAAGTACGCTCGCGTGCCGCCGTGCTGCGATCACCTGCACGTAGACCAACCCGGTGAGGATCACGGCGAACATCGCCAGACCGAACCAATGCACCACCGGGCCGGTGAACAGCTCGATGACCAAGGCGATCAGGCAGAAGATCGGACCGAACGCGATGGCCCACCACCGAGAACCCGGTTCGTAGTACAGAACGTCCGGGCCGATTTCCGGCGCGCGATCAGCCACGGGCAAACCAACTTCGGGTGGTGTCGCGGTAGATCGCGACGCAGGCACAGATCAGCATGACGGGAACAACCAGCGCGAGCACGGTACTGATCCCGGCCACGACCAGCGCGATCTGCAGCACCGCGAACACTCCGGACACGATCACCAGGATCCGTCGGCACAACGCCCGTCCGGCGCGAGTGGGACCGGCGAGGCCACCGATCGCGAGGCCGGTCAACAGCAGAACCAGCCCTGACACCCGCACGAAGGTGACGTAGATGTCGATGTTTCCGGCCGAAACGCCTTGATCGGTGAATTGTTCACGCAGCGAATACGAGGCGCTGGTGACATTGATCAGGCCGAAGAGTATGAGTAGGAACGCGCTGGCGATCCACAGCCAGAATGCTGCCTCGACGGCCGTCGGGCGCCGGACCTTCGTAGAGATACTCACGGGTTCAAGTGTGCGCTATCCGCTGACGATGCCCGGAATCATGAGCACCAGGAGTGTCACCAGAACTGAGGCTCCAAGGATCGCGAACAAGATCACTTCGGTCCGTGAACCACGTTGGCGCAGTGGAGCGTCGTGGGTGCTTTCCGTGCGCAGGGCTTCCTGAGAACTCATTGTCTACGACCTCTCCCCTACTACTGCAGTGACCCGTTTCACAGTACCCCGAGCTACCTATCGGTTCCCCGCCGGGGGGAAACGAAGAAAGTACGGATTGGACTCTTTTCGGTGCATCATCACGATCGCCCCGACAGCAGCAACTGCCTGCAGGATTTCCGCTCCGCCGAACAGCAGAGTGGCCGCGCCGCCGTCGCCGCCGAGCCCGAAGATCACGGGGATCGCAGAGACCAACATGAAGACTCCACAGAACGTCAGCAACATTCGAGCCCAGTTCTTGCCACGACTCATCGAGCGCACGAACAAAAGGAACACCGCGGTGACGATCACCACCAGGACAGCGGAGAACACGATGACCAGTGGGAACATGCCCTCAACGTCGGAGCGTGTCAGACCGGCATCGACAGCCGCCTGGTTCCTGAGCATCTCGTCGACGAACATCGACTTCTGCCCGAGCAGCATCCAGATCATCGCGCCGCCCTGGACCAATCCCAGCGCCGTCACAGCCCACCACAACTGAATCGCAGTCACGACGTCCGTCGGCGGCTCGGGTTTCGGCTGGGGGCCCGGGTATCCGTTGTAACCGGGGCCGTATCCCGGGATCTGACCCGTCGGCATCGGTCCGAGTTCGCGGTACGGCTGATTCTCGAACGGCTGGTTCTCGTAGGGAGGTTCCCGGCGGGGCGGTTCCTGGCGCGACGGCGGCCACTGCTCGGTCATGACACCAGCGTATCGGTCGATACCGGTGCAGCCACCATGCGTGACTCTGTCACAGCCATCCGGCAACTTCCGACGCCCAGTACGTGAGGACCACGTCGGCACCGGCGCGGCGAATGCTGGTGAGCGATTCGAGAATCGCCGCGTCCCGATCGATCCACCCGTTCTGCGCGGCCGCGGTGATCATCGAGTACTCACCCGAGATCTGGTACGCCGCGACCGGAACCGGAGACCGGTCGGCGGTCTCACGCAGAATGTCGAGGTAGGACATTGCAGGCTTGACCATCACCATGTCAGCGCCCTCGGCGATGTCGAGGTCTACCTCGCGCATCGACTCGCGGCGGTTGGCGCCGTCCTGCTGATAAGTGCGACGGTCGCCTTGCAGTGAGGATCCGACGGCTTCACGGAACGGCCCGTAGAACGCTGACGCATATTTCGCGGCATAGGCGAGCTGACCGACCTCGACATACCCGGATGCATCGAGCGCGCCGCGGATCGCAGCCACCTGACCGTCCATCATGCCGCTGGGGCCGAGCAGGTGCGCACCCGATTCAGCTTGCGCGAGAGCCATTTCGACGTATCGGATCAAGGTCGCGTCGTTGTCGACAGCGCCGCCGGCAGTCAACACGCCGCAGTGGCCGTGATCGGTGAACTCGTCGAGGCAGGTATCGGCCATGATGACCGTCGAATCGCCGAGTTCTTCTGCCAGAGCGCGCAATCCGACGTTGAGGATTCCGTCGGGATCGGAGGCACCGGACCCCTGGGGATCCTTGTCCTCCGCCTTCGGGACACCGAAGAGCATCAGACCACCGACGCCGGCTTCCACTGCTTCCACCGCGGCGGACCGCAGCGAATCGAGGGTGTGCTGGAAAACGCCTGGCATGGAACTGATCTCACGCGGCGTATCGATGCCGTCTGCGACGAACATCGGCAACACGAGGTGCCGGGGTTCGAGCGAGGTCTCTGCCACGAGTCGCCGGAGCGCTGGGGTGCGCCGGAGCCGGCGAGGGCGATGAGTGGGAAACACGAGAAGTAGCCCTCCTTCGTCGGAACCCTGTGAGTGGTTGAGGAGTCCACAGACTCCTCAACCGCTCACGGGTGCGCTAGCGCCTGCGGGACTTCTTACGCGGCGGCGGCAAAGCACCTTCAGCGCGCAGCCGAGCTGCGTGCTCGGCGAGAGCCTCCACCAGCGGTCCCACCTGCGAGGTCTCGGGCTGCACGTCGACGCGCAGACCGAACTCGATAGCGGTTTCGGCCGTCTTCGGGCCGATGCACGCGACCAACGTGCGGGCGTGCGGCTTGCCGGCGATGCCGACGAGGTTGCGCACGGTCGAGGACGAGGTGAAGCAGACGGCGTCGAATCCACCGGTCTTGATCATCTCGCGGGTCTCGGCCGGCGGCGGCGCCGCCCGGACGGTGCGGTAGGCGGTGACGTCGTCGATCTCCCAACCGCGTTCGCGCAGGCCCTCGGCGAGGGTTTCGGTTGCAATGTCCGCGCGCGGCAACAGAACCCGGTTGACCGGATCAAAAACGTCGTCGTACGGGGCGAATTCGGCCAGCAGGCCTTCGCTGGACTGCTCACCGGTCGGGATCAGCTCGGGGTTGATGCCGAACGAGCGGACCTTGGCTGCGGTTGCTTCGCCGATACAGGCGATCTTCACGCCGGAGAAGGCGCGAGCGTCGAGACCGAACTCCTCGAACTTCTCCCACACTGCGCGAACCGCATTGGTGGAAGTGAAGACCACCCACTGGTAACGACCGTCGACGAGGCCCTTGACCGAACGCTCCATCTGAGCCGGGCTGCGAGGCGGCTCGACGGCGATGGTCGGAACCTCGATCGGGATCGCTCCGTGAGTGACCAGACGGTCGCTCATCTCGCCGGCCTGATCCTTGGTGCGCGGCACGAGGACAGTCCAGCCGTACAGAGCGCGCGATTCCCACCACGACATCTTGTTGCGCTGCGCGACAACCTTGCCGACGGTGACGATGAGCGAGCCCACCAGTTCGGATCCGGCTTCGTTGAGCGTCGCGAGAGTTGCCTCGACGGTTCGCTGCTGACGAGTGGTGCCGCGGACGGTGATGGCAGCAGGCGTCTGCGGAGCCAAGCCGTTCTCGACCAGCGCGCTGGCGGTCTCGGCGAGATGTCCCGACGTCGCGTGCAGAACAAGCGGTCCCGGTGCAGCGGCCAGAGCAGCCCAGTCGACTTCACCGCGAACGTCGGCCTCGGTGTGACCCGAGCCGAGCGCCATACCGGCGTAGCTCGGCACAGCCGAACCCGAAGGCAGACCCGGGAGAACCTCGAACTGAACCTGCGTGCGGGCGACTGCCGTGACCTCTGCGATCACGGAATCCGTGGTCAGCGGATCACCGGAGACCAGACGCACGACGTCGTGGCCGTTCTTGGCCTCGTGCACTAATGTCTTTGCAACCTCGGCAGGCTCACCGAGTGCCGGACGCACGTCCGCGATCAGCTCGCCGGTCTCCTCGTCGCGGCCCATGTCGATGCCGACGAGCGCGACGACGCCCTTGTCGACGTCCGGATCCGTGAATGCCATTGCGGCGCCGGTGAGGACGTCACGTGCGCGAACGGTGAGCAGGGCGGGGTCGCCCGGTCCCGATCCCACGAACAGGATCCGTCCGGGAGTGTTCTTTCGGACTCGGGTCATCGGTGATTCTCCAGTGCGCTGTATCGAAATGGGAACTTGGTGCAAGTGCAAAGTGGGGCGTCAAACATCGGCTGCCTCGCCTGTAGTCACGTTCATCAACTCTCGGGCGCCGAGTTCGAGTAACTCGCGCGCTACCGCTCGGCCGAGTTCCTCGGCCTTGTCCGGCGCACCGACTGCGCCGGTACGGATGACGTCCGAACCGTCGATGGCGGCTGCGCAGCCGCGTACCGACAGTTCGTCGAAGATTCTGCCGTCGTCGTCGAGGGATTCGACGATCTCCGCGATCGCTCCGACCGGAGCGGTGCAGCCCGCTTCCAGCTCGGCGAGAAGTGCACGCTCGGCAGTGACTGCCGCCCTGGTACCGGCGTCATCGTGCTCAGCCAGGATCGCCGCCAATTCCGCATTGACAGAAAGGCATTCGACGGCCAGAGCGCCCTGCGCCGGAGCGGGGAGCATCTGCACGGGCTCGATGTTCTCGGTGATGAGATCGAGCAGACCGATACGGGACAAGCCGGCGCGAGCGAGGATCACGGCGTCGAGTTCACCGGATTCGACCTTGCCGAGACGGCGTTGCAGGTTGCCCCGCAACGGCACGATGTCGAGGCCGAGCCCGAGTGCCTTGAGCTGCGAAACGCGGCGCGGCGCGGAGGTTCCCACCTTGGAACCGGCCGGAAGCTCCCCGAGGACCAGACCGTCGCGGGCGACGAGCGCGTCACGCGGATCTTCGCGTGGCGGAATCGCCGCGATGACGAAACGCGGATCCTGCGCGGTCGGTAGGTCCTTGTAGGAATGCACAGCAACGTCGACGCGGTTGTCCAGCAAAGCTTCTCGAAGCTCTGCCGTGAACACTCCGACGCCGATCTTCTGGACGGGATCGGTGGACTGGTCGCCCTTGGTCTTGATGATGACCAACTCGGCGGGATGTCCCGCTGCAATGAGGGCATCGCGCACAGTGCCGGCCTGCGTGGTCGCGAGAAGACTTCCGCGAGTGCCGATCCGCAGCGGGCTCCCCGATCGAGGGGTGGTGACGCTCATGCCTGCAGGTCCCTTCCAGTGCGGTCGCCGTCCACCAGGTCGGTGGGTGTGGCCACGGCCGCGGGAGATCCGGGGCTGAGTTCGAAGAGTTCGCGCAGCGCTGCTGCGTAGGAGTCGCCGCCGGGGGCCGACGCCAGTTGCTTGACGCGCACGGTCGGGGCGTGGAGAAGCTTGTCCACGACGCGTCGCACGGTGCGTGCAACCTCGTCGCGCTGCGGATCGTCCAGGCCGGGCAGACGCGAATCGAGCCGCATCAGTTCGGCTTCGACGACGTCGGCGGCGCGCTGACGCAAAGCCGTCACGGTCGGGGTGACCTCGGCGAGGCGCTGTCCGGCAAGGTAGGTCGCAAGTTCGCCGGCGACGATGGTGCGTGCGGCTTCTGCGTCGGAAGCGGCTGCGCCTGCCGCCGGATCACGCTGCAGCGTCTCCATGTCGAGAACGGTGACACCCGGCAGGCCGGCGACGGCGGGATCGATGTCGCGCGGCAGCCCGAGGTCGCAGATGACCAGGTGCTTGGTGTTGTCGCGATCGGGCTCGGCGAGTGCGCGGTGCACATCCGCCAGGGTGACCACTGCCCCGACCGCGCCGGTACAGGTGACCATGACATCTGCCTGCGCCATCGCGGCCGAAAGCTGATCGAAGGCAACACCGTCGGCGTCGACGCCGTTGGAGCGTGCCGTCTCGGCGAGGTGCTCTGCGCGTTCCTGTGTCCGGTTGACGACGACGATGCGTTCGATTCCGGCGCGAGTGAGATGCGCAACCGACAGACCGCCCATCGAGCCTGCTCCGACAACCACGGCAGTGCGGCCGACGAGGCCGCCCTCACCGATGATGCCCGCTGCACGATCAAGAGCCACGGATACGACTGATGCTCCGGCTGAGTCGATTCCGGTTTCGGAATGCACTCGCTTGCCGACGCGCAGTGCCTGCTGAGCCAGTTCGTGGACGACGCGTCCGGCGGCCTGCTGCGCATCCGAAGATGCGTAGGCCGAACGGATCTGGCCGAGAATCTGCTGTTCGCCGATCACCATCGAATCGAGGCCGCTGGCCACCGCGAAGAGGTGCTCGACGGCTGCTTCGCTGTAGCGGACGTACGCGTGAGCGTGCAGCGCCGTCAGGTCGAGACCTGAATGGTCGGCGAGGATTTCACCGACCTCGGTGAGCGCACCGTGGAACGCGTCCACCACCGCGTAGACCTCCACCCGGTTACAGGTGGAGACGATCATCGCTTCGGAGATGTGCGAAGACGCCAGAAGCTTGTCGATCAGCTTCGGACGATCGGTGTCGGTGACAGCTACTCGCTCGAGCACCGGGACGGGCGCGGTTCGATGCGAGACCCCGACAAGCAGAACACTCACGGCGCGATCACTGATCCGTTTCTTGTCGAACCTGCTCCGACCGGAGCGGGTGAACTGGTGGATGGGACTGACGAAGCGGATGCGGCGTGAGCCACTCGTACTCGCGGCGCACTGGATGCCTGATCGGCGTTGCGCGCACTGTTGAAGGAGAGAACCTGCATCTCGACGGCTAGATCGACGCGTCGCAGTTCCACGTGGTCGGGAACGTCGAGGGCGATCGGCGAGAAACTCATGATGCAGCGCAGTCCGGCGCTGACGAACTGGTCGCACACGCCCTGCGCGGCCTCGTCCGGTGTGGAGATGACGCCGATGGTCGCGTTCAATTCGCGGCAGGCGACGGTCAGTTCCTCGGTGCTGCGCACCACGAGGTCGCCGACTGTGCTTCCGATTCGATCTGCGTCACTGTCGAAGAGTCCGACCATCTCGAAACCGCGGCGGCTGAATCCGCCGTAGCCGACCAGCGCCTTGCCGAGGTTTCCGACTCCGACGAGAACGACCTTGTGCCCACGATCGAGTCCGAGTGCACGCTCGATGCGGATGCGGAGCCTGTTGACGTCGTATCCGACGCCGCGGACGCCGTTGGGTCCGAGGAATGACAGATCCTTGCGCAACTTCGCTGATCCGACACCGGACGCCTGCGCAAGTTCCTCGCTCGAGACGATGGAGGTACCCCGGTCGGACATCACTCCGAGGACCCGCAGGTATGCGGCCAAGCGCGTCACCGTAGCCTGGGGGATGACGCGATCCTGAGCGATCGAGTCGGTGACAGAAGAGCCCGCAGCGCCGGTGACGCGCTGAGCCACAGGCTCATGCGTCTGGTGCGGTTCGGTCACGTCGCTGGCTCCTCGTCCGGTCGACACGACTGTCGACCTCCACGATGCTCCGGGGGAATGTTCACACCACGGTAACCGCTTGTGAACCCATGCACAAAGTTGCTCGAGACGGGTTCGATGTGCCGTTCACCTGCAAAGCGGCTCCGCGGACAACTTTGAGGGTTGCCTTACTTGCGTAAATCGTCACGAAGGCGCTCTTCGTCAACTTCCCAGTAACCGTGCTCGCGTCCGTCGAGAAGAATGACCGGCAATCTGTCTCCGTACTCCGCTCTCAGCTCTGGATCCGTCGCGGCAGCTTCGTCTACGTCGATGCACGTCAATTCCAGCTCGAACTCGGAACAGACCCGTCGTAGTACCTCCGCCGCGCCGACGCAGGACGCGCATCCTGCGCGTGTCAACAAGGTCACTTCATGCGTAGCTGCAGTCATCGACGCATACCTTTCTTCTACTGGGACGCCATCTACTTGATCGGTCGAGTGTGCCTCCGGAGCCCCACTCGGTACCAAATCGGCGGAGAGGAACGTCACACACCACAGGGAAGGTCACCATCCAACCCATCGGGCCTCATCGCGGAGGATAGGCTGACTCGAAGAGTTCTCTGCTCGAGAATGCAACACGGGAGGTGCGGGTGCCTGCGCGATCACTACCGAACGGCTCCGGATTCGGATCAGGGCTTGCCGGGGTCATTCTCCCCGGACGTCGCCATGTGAAGAATCCGCTGGGCCCGAGTGAGTCGGAAGTTCGAGCCAATCTCGCCGGCGAGGCGAGCGCTGATGCAGCTCTGGCATTGCACGAAGCTGCCAACCCCACAGAACCGGAAACCGGCGAAGAGCCCCCGGCCGTTCCGCGCGACCTCACGGCCGCCGCATTCTTCGACGTCGACAACACCATGGTGCAGGGTGCGTCGATCATCCACTTCGCCCGTGGTCTCGCTGCACGAAAGTATCTCAAGACCTCGGATCTGGTGGATTTCGCGTGGAAGCAGATCAAGTTCCGAGTCACCGGCCGAGAAAGTAGCGACGACGTCGCCGAAGGCCGCGAGAAAGCACTGTCCTTCGTGGCCGGTCGATCCACCGCCGAACTCGCCCGCCTCGGCGAGGAGATCTACGACGAGGTCATTGCCGACAAGATCTGGCCAGGCACGAGGGCGTTGGCCCAGATGCACCTCGACGCCGGACAACAGGTGTGGTTGGTGACGGCAACTCCGGTCGAACTGGCTCAGGTCATCGCCGAGAAACTGGGACTGACCGGCGCGTTGGGCACCGTCGCCGAAAGTGAGGACGGAGTCTTCACCGGCCGACTCGTCGGCGACATCCTGCACGGAATGGGCAAGGCACACGCCGTACGGACGTTGGCGGTGCGTGAAGGACTCAATCTCAAGCGCTGTTCCGCCTACTCCGACAGCCACAACGACGTACCGATGCTCTCGTTGGTGGGGACACCGGTGGCGATCAATCCCGACGCAGACCTTCGTGAACTCGCGAAGAACCGCGGTTGGGAAGTTCGTGATTTCCGCACCGGACGAAAGGCCGCCAAGATCGGCGTTCCCACAGCGCTGGTGCTCGGAGCGGTCGGCGGTGCGCTCGCGGCGATTCTCGCCAGGCGCAAAGAACAAAACGCCTGAGCGGGTTCGGTCCGGATCGAGAAGCGATCCGGACCGAACTCAGCCGAGAAAGATGTTGCGCCGCTTGGCCAACAACCGATAAAGCGTCTGCTGAATCGTTTCTCGGACGTGGTCCGTGACCTCGAACAGGACCATCGGATCGTCGGCTGCACCGCTCTCGAAGGTGTCGGTGACGATCGGCTTTCCGAACTCGATGTACCACTTCGACGGCAATGGAACCAGGCCGAGTGGCCCGAGGTGCGGAAACAAAGGTGTGACCGGGAAATACGGCAAACCGAGAACGCGTGCGAGTGTGGTGAGATCACCGATCTTCGGATAGATCTCCTCCGAGCCCACGATCGAGCACGGAATGATCGGAACACCGGTTCGCATTGCGGCCGACACGAAGCCACCGCGCCCGAACCGCTGCAACTTGTACCGCTCACTGAACGGTTTCCCGATGCCCTTGAATCCTTCCGGGAACACGGCCGCGACTTCACCGTCGTTGAGCAGACGCTCGGCGTCGGGGTTGCACGCCAACGTATGGCCGGCTTTGCGCGCCAGTCCGCCCACCACCGGCATTTCGAAAGCCATGTCCGCAGCCAACATTCGCAGTGGACGATGCGCCGGATGATGATCGTGCACGGCAACCGACGTCATCAGCCCGTCGAGTGGGATGACACCGGCGTGATTGGCAACCACCAACGCTCCCCCGGTGAGGGGAATGTTCTCGATCCCGCTGACCTCGACGCGGAACCATTTCTCGAACAACGGCCGCAGCACGGGCATGACGACGTTGTCCGCAAAATGCGGGTCGAATCCGAACTCGTCGACCTCGTAGTCTCCGGACACCCGACGTCGGAAAAATTCTGCTGCCGAGGCGACCTGGTCGACGATCGCCGACCTGGCCGCATCGACGAACGTGCTCTCACCACCATGGTCGGCCGCCGACGGCACTCCGGACGGATGCCGACGCTGACTTTGTTCACGGACGTCACGCTCCGCGCCGGTGACGGACTCACGCGAACGAGAAGCTTCCGACTTTCCGGTGTGAGTTGCGCTGGGCCGCAGGGGAATTACCTTCGCCACGTCAGTCACCCCTTCACCGCACTTCGTCCCGACAACGGCATATGCATCACGTCTGCACTTGCGCTCGCCTCGGCAGTGTCACCGCCGAGGATGGTGGTCAACGCATTCTCTGCCCGATCGATCCACTCGGACTTGATGATCCGGCGCGTCTGCATCGCACGCATGAAATCGTCGAGTGCCTGCATGGTGGTCCATCGCGGCTCGAACCCCAACTCGCTGCGCATGCGAGTGGTGTCGAGTCCGCAGCCGAACCGGAAATACTCGAGTTGCTCGTCGGTGTAGAGCCTCATGGAGGACCCCACCAACGCGCTGCCGACACTACGGAACAGAGCGAGCGGCATCGGAACTTCCACCCTGCCTGCCCGGCGGATCGCCTGCGACATCATGACCACTCCGTCGCCGGCGATGTTGTACGTACCCGAGGCGTGTCCGATGGTCGCCTTCTCCAGCGCCGCGAGGCCATCCTCGACGTGGAGCAATTGCAGGCGCGCGTTGCGCCCGACGATGGTGGGCACGAGTGGGGCGGTGACGTAGTGCCCGACGGTTGCAGTCAGCTGAGGTCCGATCAACGGCGCCAACCGCAGAATCCCGACCGAGATGTCCGGGCGCCGACGCCCCATCCCGCGGAGGTATCCCTCGATCTCGAGGCTGTCGCGGGCATATCCGCCCGGCGGCCGGCGGCGCGCACTCATTTCTTCGGTGAACTGAGCGGGATCCTTGGCACTGCACCCGTAGACGACCGAAGCCGAGCGCAGGACCACCTTGCGAACCGTCGGAGCTTTCTGGCAGACCGCGAACAGTTGCATGGCGCCGATGACGTTCATGTCCTTCATCGCGGCGCGGCTGCCGGCTTTGGGGGCTTTCTGAAGCGTCGACGCGTGCACGACGGTGTCGACCTCGGCGTTTCGGATCACTTTGCCGATCAGCGGATTGCGGATGTCTGCTCGCACGAATTCCGCGCGGCCCATTCTGCGCATCATGTCCTTGCTCGGACTGACGGCGTCGACGGCGATGACACGCTCGATCGACGGATTCTGCGCAAGCCTGGTAACCAGGTAGCCGCCGAGGAATCTGCTCGCCCCGGTCACCAGTACGACGCGAGGCGCCGTGCCCCCTGAAGTGTTGTCACCTTCAACCACCAAGTACCCCCATATCCAGTAGAAACGCGCTCTGCCGAAGCGTTCCTCCCGCGATTTTCCCCCACTTTACGGGCAGAGGGGGTCCCGCGCTGACTACCCAAAATTCGGCCATTCAAGACAAACCGCCCAGACAATGAGACGGCCGACACATCTCTCCCCTGAGATACGTCGCCCCTCCCCTGAAATACATCGATGCCCGCCACCCCGGAAGGGGCGGCGGGCATCAACAGGTACTGCTTATTTACCGAGTTTCCTGCGCTGTACTCGGGTACGACGAAGCAGCTTGCGGTGCTTCTTCTTCGACATGCGCTTGCGACGCTTCTTGATCACTGAACCCATAGCGGGTGTCCCTCACGTTCTTCTCTAGCGTTCCTGCGCACGCCGGTCACGTACGCCTGCGCCAAGCAATTGGCGCCTGGCCCTCGTTTTAACTAGCTCAGCGCCTTACGACACCAGCTTGCTGGTACGACAGTGACTCATCGTACCGGTGTGGACTCACTCGGCATAAACCGAGCCTCCGGCACAGCAACCGCTGTGCCCGCGACTCGGCTCACGCCGAGGTCATCCTCTTCGAACCGGCTGGTCAGCCGGCATCGAAGTACGAGGTTTCGAGGTAATCGTGTACCGCCTTCGCGTGTACACGGAACGAACGGCCCACTCGTACAGCGGGCAATTCGCCACTGTGTACCAACCGGTACACAGTCATTTTCGACACCCTCATCAAAGTTGCTACCTCAGCAACAGTGAGGAATTGCGTGCCGGCCACTGCCGGCTTTCCGTCGTGGGACGAACCCATGGACGGCTTGTTTGCAGACACCATTAATCCACATACCTCCAGCACGACTCGCGCCGCCGGCTTCCCCTCCGGCGGAACAGACACGTACGTACTAAGTCGAGCTTAGCTGTACTGGTGGGGTTAAAGCGACGGGTGTGGCTAAACGGACGACTATTCCGCAGCTGAACCCATCGCGGCCGAGCGCGACTTGGCGGCATCCAAGGCATCGAAGAACGCCGTCCGCAGGCCGCCCGCTTCGAGCTGACGCAGTGCCGCAGCCGTCGTTCCACCCGGTGACGTCACCGCGGCGCGAAGATCCGTCGCGCTGTCGCCGGTGCGATCGAGCATCGCTGCGGAACCGACCATCGTCTGCACCACCAATTCGGTAGCGACCGGGCGCGTCAGGCCGAGACCGACTCCCGCATCGATCATCGCTTCGGCAACCAAGAAGAAGTAGGCCGGGCCGGAACCGGAGACAGCAGTGACCGCGTCGATCTGCGATTCGGGAACCGTGACCACCTTGCCGACGCTGCCGAGGATGCCGCGTACGAGCTCGAGATGCTCGGCCTTGACGTGCCGTCCGGGCGAGAGAACGCTCACGCCCTCCCCCACCAGCATGGGGGTGTTCGGCATGACGCGGATGACCGGGAACCCTGCGGGCAGACGCGTTTCGAAGAACCCTGTCGGGATACCCGCCGCAAGGGAAACGATCAATTGCTCGAGGTCGCCGTCCAGATCGACCTTCGTCAACGCGGTGAGCGCTGATTCGACGTCGCCGGGCTTGACCGCGATGACGATGACGTCTGCGCCCTCGGCGGCGTCGGCGATCGTGCTGACGCGGATGGAGTATTCGGCGATCAATTCGTCTGCGCGAGGTTGATACTGCTCGGCGACAACCAGATCCTTGATGGCGTGGCCGGCCTGCAACAGCCCGGAGATCAGCGCCTCGCCGATCTTGCCGCCACCGATAATCGCAATTCTTGTCATGGCGAACAGCCTGCCACGACTGCAGCGATCGACCCTAGCGGGGCATCATCGCCAATTGACGACTCTGTACGACGACTGCGCCCGTCGAATCGAGAACAGCATGATCCTCTTCGAACCACGTGCTGCCCAGAACATCCGAGCTTGCCCGCACGCGAAGCCATCCCGGCGTCGGCAGTCGGCGCAGGTACGTCGTCAACTGCACGGTCGGCGCCCACCCGAACAGGCCGCGGTTCATCGTCACGGGCGCGCTGATGTCGCCCGCCATGATCGCGAACAACACAGCGGTGTCGATGTCGTCCTCGTCCTCGGGTCGAGGACGAACCCACATCCTGACCTCGGCCTCGCCTTGGCTGCCGGTCAGGAAGTGCGCCGAGGTGGTGTCGATTCGCATGTCGCAGCCCTGCCCGACGTGCACGACCTGCGCCATCGGGTGATCGCCGATGACGGCCACCGCACTCTCCGGCGGTTCCGGTGACATGTCGTCGATCGACGAGGCAGTGACGAAGGTGGGGTCGCCGTCATCGGGGAATCCGAGCGTGACCGCCGCGCGAACAGCGCTGCGTCCCGCCTGGCTCAACTCGACGTCGAACAACGCGACCTGGCGTCCCTGCTTTCGGACGATCACCTCCAGTTCGACTTCACCGGGGTCGGGGGCGGACAGATAGTTGGCGCTCACCGCGAGTGGCTGCATATTCAGAAGCGAGTCGTTCTCACCTGCGCCGTCTCGCAGACATTGACGCGCGGCAGCGGCGCACACAGCCATCATGGAGCCGCCGTGCACTTTCGGCCCGATGGTCCAGATCGGATCGATCGTTGCGGTGTATCGCCCGTCGCCGAGCGAGGTGAGGCGATTGAGATCTTGAAAGGGACTGGTGCTCATCGATTTTCCTGTTCGGTGCTTTCTCGGTGTTGCGGGAAATGTCGTGCGGCCAAGTCTTGGTGCGCCAGGCGTCGCAATGCTGTCAGGACGGGTTCGTACATGGCGGTTCCGAGGACCGCATAGCGAATGCCGTCCTCGGTCGAACTGGTAGGCATCAGCTCGATTTCCACTTCGGCAATTCCTCGGATGTGGTCGCCGTAGGCGCGCAATCGCTCGTCCGAGAGGCTCAGTCCGGCATCCTCGAGACCGATCAGTGCACGCTCGAGGTGAGCAACCGCCACGTACCTCGGCTCGTAGACCTGACCGAGAAACTCCAGAACCTTGCGAGCTCTGGGGAACTGTTGATCCGGCACCGGATCGACGTAGGGCGGTAGTTGCGCGATCGCGCGACCGAAAGTCTCGAATTCGGATCGCTCGTCACTGTCCACCAATTCGAGCACCGCACGAATCCGTGGAATCGCGAGTCCCGCCCCGGCCAGCGCCCTGATCAACGCGAGTCGCCGGACGTGCTGTTCGCCGTACCTCGCTCCCGTCGCGCTGGTCGGTTCACCAGGCATCAGCAGGCCTTCACGGAGGTAGTACTTGATCGTGGCCAATGCAACGCCGGACTGTGCGGCCAATTCGGAAACCTTCACCGCTCCTCCGTCCAACTCGCTCGGGCCACCACTGGATAGTGATGCTATCCAATGGTGGCCGAGCATCGGTAGGCAGGACACGCCTTGCGCTAGGGTTGAACCTTCTCTGCGCACACCACCAGAAATTTCCGAACGGAGCGAACAGGCGGAATGACGGATTTGCAGTCGGGGGCTCAACCCGACGAACAGTGGCGCATCGTCGAACCACTGACGCTGACTCCCCTGCTCACCGCCGCACTCGAGGTCTTCCACGAACTCGGCTACCACGGAGCGTCGGTTCGTGACATTGCAAAACGCGCCGGCGTCACCGTGCCGACGCTGTACTACCACCACGGCAACAAACAAGGCATCCTCGTCGCGCTGATGGAACCGGGCATCGAGAACGTCACCGCACGCGCGAGCGCTGCGGTCGACGCTGCCGGACCGTCGCCGACGGCACAGTTCGGCAATCTCGTCGAGGCGTGTGTTCTGCACATGACCAGTCGCTCCGACATCGCGTTCCTCGATTCCGAACTGCGGTACCTCGAGGACGCCGAACGAAAGAGCTACGCCGCCAAACGAAAGAAGCTCGAGAATCTACTCGTCGACGTTTTGACGGCAGGCGTCGACAGCGGTGAGTTCACGGTCCCGGACATCACCGGAACGGGCCGCGCACTGCTGGGCATGTGTCAGTCCGTCGTCCTCTGGTATCGACTCGACGGACCGCAGACTCCGCGCGAAGTCAGTGTTCTCTACCGCGAGATAGCTCTGAAAGCCGTCGGCGTCACTTCGTGAACGCTGGTCGAATTTCGAGGCATGTCCGATTAGCCCTTAACTGACGAACGTCACACCTGTCGGCTGACACCGAAACCGGGACGCGCCCACTCTCACGGGTCCACACTTAGAAGCAGAGATGCGCGGGGTGGATCCGCAGACCGAGGGAGTTCTTGACGTATGGCCAACAGCAATCCATTTGTTCCTCCGAGCGCGGTCGACGTCGACCTTTCCGCGGTTGCCTGGGGGGCGAACCGCACGATGTCCGACTTCGAGACGGGAATGTGGCGGATGGAAGAGGCGCAGCCGCAACTGCGCTCACCGATCGTTGCGGTAGAGGTTCTCGATCGAGCTCCGGACTGGGATCGACTTCTCGACGCAGTCGAGTGGGCATCGCACGTGGTTCCGCGTATTCGTATGCGCGCGGTGGAACCGGCGATGCAACTGGGCAATCCGGTGTGGTCGGTTGATCCCGAGTTCGACATCGGCTACCACCTACGACGCGTCCGCTTGCCCGCACCGGCGGACTTCGATCACGCGCTGCGCATGTGCCGTCACCTTGCGACCGAACCTTTCGACAAGGCTCGGCCGCCGTGGAGCGCGCTGCTCATCGAAGGTCTCGACGACGGTCGTGCCGTGTTCGTGGTCAAGACTCACCACTCCATCACCGACGGCATGGGCGGCATCCAGATGATGACGCTGCTGCACAGCAGGCGCCCGGATCCCACTCCGAACAAGCCCGACCGCACACCGCCGGCTCCGGAGCACCTGTCGTCGGTAGGTGCATTCGGCGAGGAGGTCGTCAGCGAGATCCGGCGTGCGCCCTCCCGTATCGCCAAGCTGGTTCGCGGCGCCACCAATGTTGCGACCACGGCGATCTCGAGTCCGTTCAGCACGGCTTCCGAGGTCCTCGGGTACGCCAATTCACTCCGCAAGATCGTCACTCCCCCAGCTCGTTCCGGTTCCCCTCTGCTCCACGATCGTGGTCTCGGACGATGGTTCGGAACTCTCGAAGTGGGTGTTCCCGAGCTCAAGGCCGGAGCAAAAGCTGCCGGCGGCTCACTCAACGACGCTTACGTCGCCGCTTTGCTCGGCGGCTTCCATCGCTACCACGAAGCCTTCGGACAATCCGTCGAGAGCATCCCGATGGGTATGCCGATCAGCATGCGCACGGGCGCGGATGCCAACGGCGGCAACCGGTTTGCAGCCGTTCGCTTCAACGGCCCGGTCGCCGAAACGGATCCGGCCAAACGCATCAGGCAGGTGCGAGAGATCGTTCTGAGTCTGCGTGAGGAACCCGCGTTGGACGCTATCGACGTCGCCGCTCCGATCCTCGCTCGCCTGCCGAACTATCTACTCGCGAACTGGTATCTGTCCCAGTCGACAGGACTGGACCTGCAGGCTAGCAACGTCGCCGGCGTACCGGTACCGGTCTATCTCGCCGGAGCGAAGATCGAGCGGATGTTCCCATTCGGCCCGGCGCCCGGTTGCGCGGCGATGGCGACACTGGTCTCCCACGTCGGGGTGTGCTGCATCGGAATCAATCTCGACACCGCCGCGATCACGAAGCCCGCGCTGCTGATGCAGTGCTTGCAGGAGAGCCTGGACGAGATCGTGGCTCTCGGAGTCCCAACGGAAGGTGCGTGAGTCATGAGCGAGAACACGACCAACCCGCGCGTGTACCTCACCGAAACCATGACAGAGGCCGAAGCCGGCGTGCTGCGGAAGTGGCTTGCCGACAAGGCAACCTCATCCGAAACCCGGCCGGTCACCGTGAACATCACCGACAAGACTCTGGCAGAACTGGCGGCACGGACCGACGACCCGATGCTCGCACCGCTTCGCGTGGTGTGGATTCCGGACACCCATACCAAACACAATGTCGCGGTGCGACTGCGTGATGCACTGGCACCACGCGACCCCCTCCACCCCGGACGCGGTGCGCAACGCAGAACCCTGCGCACCGACCCCTCACGGTGCCGGGTCATCGAAGGTGAACCAGCACCACTGAGCGATCTCGAGCGTCGCCTCGAAAAGAGCGGTGGCGGTTCACTACCCGAGTTCATCCGACGGCAGGCCGCCCTCGCACTCGAGCGCGCCGAATTGGGCCTCCTGGGTGGCCAGTACAAGGTGTCGCGGTTCGTCGTCGACGAGATCACCGACACCCGCCGGTTCACCACCGAGGTGATGGCTTTGGCCGACCGGTTGAACATCGCCGTCGCCGAAGTCGACCGCCGCGCCCGTGAAGCTCTCGAAGAAATGGTTGCCACCCAGAGTCGCCAGGCCATCGCGGTGTGGGATCGCCTGGGCCGCTACTTCGCTCGCGCCTACAAGCTGGACGTGGACACGAGCCGCTTCGAGGAACTCCGTGAGCTGAACAAGGAACACTCACTGGTCTTCCTCCCCAGTCACCGTTCGTACCTCGATCCCCTCGTCCTGCGTCCGGCGTTGATCGCGAACGGCTTGCCGCTCAATCACGTCATGGGCGGCCTCAACATCAGCTTCTGGCCCATGGGCTCGATCCTCAAGCGCAGCGGCACCGTCTTCATTCGTCGAAGCATCGGCAACGACGAGGTCTACAAGTGGTCGATGCACGAGTACATGCGCTACCTGCTCACCAAACGCTTCAATCTGGAGTGGTACATCGAAGGTGGACGCGGGCGTACCGGGAAACTACGCCCACCGCGCTTCGGTCTCCTGACCTACCTGACCAAGGCCTTTCAGGTCAGCGGCGCATCCGACGTGTACCTCGTCCCCGTCGCGCTGAGCTACGACCAGCTCTACGAGGTCGGGGCAATGGCTGCCGAGGCACTCGGCGCCGAGAAGACACCGGAAGGCCTGCGCTGGATGGTGGGTTACGTACGCGCACAGGGAAAACGCAACGGCGTCGCGCACGTGACCATCGGCCGGCCGCTCTCACTCGCGGACGCACTCAGCCAGGAAACCGATCAGCGCCTCGCCATTCAAAAGGCCGGCATCGAGGTGTGTCACCGCATCAACGAGGTCACACCGGTGACCGTGTCTTCACTGGCGATGTTGGCGTTCCTCGGAATCGAAGACCGGGCGTTGACAGTTCGTGAACTCACCGCGATTCTCACGCCGCTGTTCGGATACATCACCGCGCGAAATCTTCCGATCGCCGGCGACGTCGAACTGTCCGATCCGCGTGTCATCGAGAAGGCCCTGCAGACACACGTAGATTCCGGTGTGCTCGAGCGCTTCGATCGCGGCGGCGAGCAGGTCTTCTACCTCGGCAAGGACCAGCATCTTGTTGCTGCCTTCTACCGCAACAACACAATTCACTTTCTCGTCGTGCGTGCCATCACCGAACTCGTGCTCCAGGCAGCCGTCGAAGAGCGGTTCGAGGATCCCGTCGGAGACGGTTGGGCCGAGGCCAAGCGCATCCGCGACCTGATGAAGTTCGAGTTCTTCTTCAGCGACCGGGACACGTTCGAGCAGGAGATGCGAACCGAGCTGACCCTGATCGATCCCGAGTGGGAAACCGTCATGGCCGCCGACAAACGAACCGAGCACATGATCGAGACGGTGCGGCCGTACCTCGCGCACCGAGTGCTGCAACCGTTCCTCGAGGCCTACCAGGTTGTCGCCGATCAGCTTGTGCTCGCGCCGATTTCGACGTCGTTCGACGAAAAGTCCTTCATCAGCAACTGCATCGACGTCGCACATCAGCGTCGCCTGCGGCAGCAGATCGCCAGCAACGAATCGGTCTCCGGTGAGTTGTTTGCCACTGCACTGAATTTGGCGCGCAACCGCAACTTGATCGAAGTCGACGACGACGGAGTCCGGGCCAGGCGCCTGGCGTTTGCCGCGGAGATCAAGGTCCAGGTCGAACGTCTGCGCCATATCCGAGCACTCGCGCACGCACGGCTCGATCAGGTGGCCATGCCCGTGCCCGACGCCGCAGCAGTAGTGACCATTCCAGAAGCAAACCGAGCACCCGCCGAGAACGAGGAAGTAGGACTGTGACCGGACTCGAGCGTCTGCACTCCGCCATCGAAGCCGCGCCTCCCGGGCCCGGAACGATCGCCGCCTTCGACCTCGACGGCACGTTGATCAGCGGGTACTCGGCCAGCGTTGTGTACCGAGACCGCCTGCGGCGCTTGGATATCAGCGTCGGCGAATTGTTGCGCACCACCGGCGCCGCGATCGACACCCAGTTCCGTGGCGCTGATGTCGGAGCGCTGATGGACATCGGCGTTCGCGCCCTGGGCGGCCGTACCGTCGAGGAACTCAACGACTGGGGCCGACGGTTGTTCAAGCAGGAGATCGCCGCGATGATCTACCCGGAAGCCCGTGGGCTACTGGCGGCGCACCGGCGAGCCGGCCACACGATCGTGATGGCCACGTCGGCGACTCCGTTCCAGGCCAAGTACGTCGCCGAAGATCTCGACATCGAAGACGTGCTGTGCACCGAGCCCGAAGTCGTCGACGGCATGCTCACCGGCGAACTGTCCTCGCCCGCTCTGTGGGGGCCGGCCAAGGCCAATGCCCTTGCGGGCTATGCCGAGAAGATGGGCGCCGACTTGAAGAACGCGTTTGCGTACTCCAACGGTGTCGAAGACGTCTTCATGCTCGAGGCCGTCGGGCGACCTGTCGCGTTGAATCCCGATCGTGGTCTGGCCAGGATCGCGTTGCGCAATCACTGGCCCTCGGTCAGCCTGCGTAGACCGCAACGCGGCGCAACGCCGATCTCGACGATCCGAACGGCAACCGCCATGGGCGCGCTTGCTGCCACCGCCGCCCTCGGCGCGTCGGCGGGCATCGTCACCGGCAACCGTCAACTGGGTGCGAACCTGGTCGGCACCTACGGCCCCGATATCTCGCTCTCACTGCTCGGCATCGACGTCGAGATCGACGGCGAGCACAACGTGTGGGATCACCGCCCGGCGGTGTTCATGTTCAACCATCAGAGTTCCCTGGACATGTTGGTCCTGGGAACCGTGATCAAGCGTGACGTGACCGGCGTCGCGAAGAAGGAAGCGGCAAGCGATCCACGGTTCATGCCCGTCGGCGCACTGCTCGACGTCGCCTACATCGACCGCACCGACACCACAAAAGCGAAGGCTGCACTGCAACCGGCAGTCGACAAGCTCAAGAATGGTGTCTCGATAGTCATAGCTCCGGAGGGCACCCGTTCTCCGACGCCACGCCTGGGCCCTTTCAAGAAGGGCGGATTCCACTTGGCGATCCAAGCCGGTGTGCCGATCGTGCCCGTGGTGATTCACAACGCGGGTGAACGGATGTGGCGCAATTCGCTTGTCGCCCATCCAGGCCCGGTCTACGTCTCGGTGCTCGATCCCATCTCGACCGAAGGCTGGGAGACCAAAGACCTCGACGCACACGTCGAGGAGGTACGCGCGCAGTTCGAAGCTGCGCTACTTGCCGGCCACCGCTGAGCGTGCCAGGTGCTCGCGTGCAAACGCGAGCGCCTGCGCCAGCATCGACGACCGCTCCCGCCGGGTGCGCGCGTTCTGCGTGTTGATCTCGATGACAGCCTGGCCGCTGAATTCGCTCGCAGCCAATTGCTGACACAACTCCGCGCACGGCTGTGAGCCATGCCCCGGAATCAGGTGCTCGTCCATCGACGCCCCGCGACCGTCGGCCAGGTGCAGGTGCTCGAGCCCCTTGCCCATACGGGAGGCCAACTCCAGGGCATCCATGCCCGCCGTCGCGGTGTGCGACAGGTCGAGTGTGTAGTGAGCGTGATCGGAATCGGTCGGGTCGTACGACGGACTGAACGCGGACAACGCTGCCCCCGGACCGCCACGTTTACGCAGACGCTCCGCGGATTTGTCCTTGCCGCCGAAGAAGCTGTCGGCGCGCATGGGGAACATGTTCTCCACCGCCACCACGACGCTGCTCTTCGATTCGAGATCGACAACCTGTTCCGCGAAGCCTTCGGCGTACTTGCGCTGCCACCGGAACGGCGGGTGGACGACCACCGTCGTCGCTCCCAAGGTTTCGGCAGTGCGTACCGAACGCTCGAGCTTCTCGACCGGATCGGAACCCCACACGCGCTGCGAAATCAGCAGACACGGCGCATGCACGGCCTGCACCGGAATCGCATACTTGCGAACGAGGGCAGCCACAGCACCGATGTCCTGACTCACGGATTCGGCCCACACCATCAGTTCGACACCGTCGTATCCGAGATCAGCGGCGTAGCGAAATGCTGCTTCCGTGTTCTCCGGATATACCGAAGCCGTCGACAAGCCGACGGCTATCGGCCGACGAACCATGCGCTGCGATCCCCCGATCATCGTCCGATCAACCCGAGGTCAACAAGAACGCCAGTGGACCGAGCGTCACGATCATGCCGACGACCACCGCGATCACGAAACTCGTGATGTCGTCCGTCTTCCGCAGAACCCGCACGACGGCCACCAAGCCGACGATCACGATCAGCGCGAGCACCAACGCCACCCACGGCAGCATGTCCCACAGCTTCTCGAAGCCCTTGAACATCGCGCCGCCGACGATCAGTGCAACAACCACCTGACCGGCAAGCACTGCCCATTCACGGATCGAGTTACGCTCGCCTGCCTCTTCCGCTGCCGGTTCGGCTTCGACATCGGACTCCGCGGCGGCACTGGACTTTTTTGCACTGTCATCGACAGCCGGCGCCTTGACCAGATCGACAACGGCGGTCGATTCGGCCTCGCCGGCATCCGCGTCTGCGATCTTGTCGATCAGTTCGGTGCTCTCTTCCGGCGCGGCCGGAGCAGGAGCAGTCGGTGCAGGTGCCTTCACGACAGGAGTGGGGACACGCGGCGGCAGGATCGGCGGACGCAACGACGGCGACTGCGTTGCAGCGCGCTCCTGACGCATCAGGTCGCCCGCCAGGGTCTGACCCGACAGCAGTGCTGGTTCCTGCGTTACCTGCGTCGGTGACGAGGAGTTGAGCGGTGCCCGGCTCACCCACTGTCCGGGCGAGGACTTCGAGGTCTGTCCCGGCGATGGCGTGGAAGTCGGCTTCGGAGTGGTGACCGGCGGTGTGGCAACCGGCTTCGACTCGGCCTTGGGTGCCTGCGGCTCGTCATCGTCATCGTCGTCGTCGAACGAGACGGCGAAGGCGGCGGTGCGGTCGGCGGGAACCTTCGGTGCCGGTTCGGCTGACTTGGCGGTTTCCGCGACAGCCTCGGCCGGCGCAGAAGATGCAGCGTTTTCTGGCGCAGGGGCTTCAGGCTGAGAAGCTGCTGGTTCGGCCGACTCGGGCTCGGCGGCCGCGCGCGATCCCGACTGGCGAACGATCGGGATCTCACCCGTCAGTTCGGCGACGGAGATGCCACCGGCTACGCCGCGCCGACGTCGTCCACCTCGGGATTCGACGCTCTGACCGTTCCGCTTGAGCAGTTCCGCTACGGAAATCTGCTGACTGTCCTCGGTCATCAAGCACTCACCACCAATTCACCGCCCATTTCTGTGTCGAGCTTTCGCAGAATCAGACCCTCACGCAGTGCCCAGGGACAAATTTCCAGTTCGTCCACTCCGAGCGCCCGCATGGTTGCCTCTGCGATGAGCGCGCCGGCCACAATCTGCTGTGACCGATCCGAGCTCACTCCTTCCAATTCTGCACGGTCCGCTGCCGTCATCCTGGATATGAAGGCTATGAGTTGCCTGAGTCCGCTGGAAGTCAGGGTCCGTTTTGCCCGGGGGCCTGCGGCAGAAGGGGCCGCGCCGGTGAGCCGAGCCAACGATCGGAAGGTCTTCGAGGTCCCGACCGTGCGGTCCCAGTCGCCGGCGGCGCGCAGTTCCTTGGCTGGTCCGACCAACTCCGCGTCCAGCCAGTCGCGCAATACAGCGACCCGGCGCTTGCCCGGCGGATCGGCCTGTAGCCAGTCGCGCGTCAACCGTCCCGCACCGAGTTGCAGTGAGAAGGCGACGTCCGGATCCTCGTCACCGCCTGCGGTGAGTTCGAGCGAGCCGCCGCCGATGTCCAGGTTCAGGATGCGTCCGGCGCTCCAGCCGTACCAGCGGCGCACGGCAAGAAAGGTCAGGCGGGCTTCGTCGACCCCGGAGAGAACCTCGAGATTGACTCCGGTCTCGGCGCGGACGCGGGCGAGCACAGCTTCGGAATTGTTGGCGTCACGGACGGCGGAAGTGGCAAAAGCCATCATTTCCTCGCACCCGGACGTCTTGGCGATACCGGCGAATTCGGAGACCGTCGACACCAACCGATCGGCCCCTGACGTGGTGATATCGCCGCGGTCGTCAGTGTTTTCTGCCAGCCTCAACGTGGACTTGGTCGAGCTCATGGGTGTTGGGTGGCCGCCCCGATGGGCGTCCACAACCAATAGATGGACGGTATTGCTTCCGACGTCGAGTACCCCTAGTCGCACATCGCCACGTTACTGGGTCTACCGTCGGCCCTTGTGACAGCAGGTAACCCAGACCGGTCCCACAAGATGACTCCGAGCCCCGAGGTCGATCTCGATTTCCCGCGCGAATGGGTCGAATTTGTCGATCCGGACAACTCCGAGCACCTCATTTCCGCTGATATGACGTGGTTGCTCTCGCATTGGACCTGCGTGTTCGGCACGCCGGCGTGTCAGGGCATCATCGGCGACCGCCCGGACGACGGTTGCTGCTCGCACGGCGCTTTCCTCTCCGATCAGGAGGATCAGGACAAGCTCGATGCGTCAGTGAAAATGCTCACAGCCGAAGACTGGCAGTTCATGGAAAAGGGTCTCGGCAAGAAGGGCTACGTCGAAGAAGACGACCTCGAGGACGAGCCCGCGCTGCGCACCCGCCGCTACAAAGGAGCGTGCATCTTCCTCAACCGGCCGGGTTTTGCCGGCGGCGAGGGCTGCGCACTGCATTCCATGGCGCTCAAGAAGGGCATCGAGCCGCTCGAGGTGAAGCCGGACGTGTGCTGGCAGCTACCCATCCGCCGCACCCAGGACTGGGTCGACCGGCCGGACGGCGTTCAGATCCTCAAGACCACGATCACCGAGTACGACCGCCGCGGCTGGGGTGAGGGCGGCGACGACCTCGCCTGGTACTGCTCCGGCTCCCCCGACGCTCATGTCGGGGAGCGGCAGGTCTGGCAGTCCTACGGGCCGGAACTGACAGAGCTTCTCGGAAAGCGTGCGTACGACGAGCTGGCTCGCCTCTGCAGGCGTCGCGCCGGCCTCGGCCTCATAGCAGTCCATCCGGCGACCACGATCGCTCAGAACAAAGCTCAGGGCTGACTCCACGTAGACAAAAAGAATTCAGCCGCTCACACGATCGTGTGAGCGGCTGAATTCGTCTCGAGGTTCGATCACGCTTCGAGCTTGTAGCCCAATCCGCGGACCGTGACCAGGTGTTCGGGCTTGGCCGGATCCGATTCGATCTTCGAACGCAACCGCTTCACGTGTACGTCAAGGGTTTTGGTGTCACCGACGTAGTCGGCGCCCCAGACGCGGTCGATCAACTGTCCACGGGTCAGCACCCGGCCGGAGTTGCGGAGCAGGTACTCGAGGAGGTCGAACTCCTTGAGCGGCAACGTCACCGGGTTACCGGCGACCTGCACGACGTGACGCTCGACGTCCATCCGCACCGGCCCGGCCTCGAGCACCCCGTTGTCGGAGGCGAGATCCGCCTCGTTCTCCACCCCGCGGCGCAGCACCGCACGGATGCGGGCGATCAGCTCGCGCGCCGAATACGGTTTGGTCACATAGTCGTCCGCACCGAGTTCGAGGCCGACGACCTTGTCGATCTCACTGTCACGCGCCGTCACCATGATGACGGGAACGCCGGAGCGCGACCGCAGCGCCTTGCAGACGTCCGTGCCACTCATGCCGGGCAGCATGAGGTCGAGCAGGACGATGTCCGCTCCGGAGCGATCGAATTCCGCCAACGCCGACGGTCCGTCGTTGACGATGGTGGTCTCGAAGCCCTCCTTGCGGAGCAGGAACGCCAGCGGGTCCGCCAAGGACTCCTCGTCCTCCACGATCAGCACACTCGTCATCGTTTGGCCTCCATGCCGTTTTCTCTACTGCCTTGTTCTCGTCTGCCGATCCGCGTGGAACCGGCGGTTCCCGCGTCGTCAGAGTCGATGTCGTCGTCCGACTCCACGTGTGCCGGTATCTGCAACGTGAAGGTAGACCCTGTTCCCGGTTTGCTCCACAGTTCGATGGAGCCGTTGTGATTGGCCGCGACGTGTTTGACGATCGCCAGCCCCAGACCGGTTCCGCCGGTCTGCCGTGACCGCGCCTTGTCCACGCGGAAGAATCTCTCGAACACTCGCTCCTGGTCCGCTTTCGCGATACCTTCTCCTCGATCGGTGACTGCGATCGCGACATTGTCACCGCGTACCGACCGACTGACGGACACCGGAGAACCCTTGGGCGAGTATGCAATAGCGTTCTCGATGAGGTTGGACAATGCTGTGACGAGGAGAGTCTGATCCCCGAGTACTTCCAGCCCACTCGGATGGTCTGTGGTGACGGTGATCCCGGCGGCCTCGGCCGACAGATTCGACCTCGACAGCGCCTCGGACACCACGGTGTCGACGTCGACCACGTCGAGATCCGGCAGCTTCTCGGCACCTTGCAGACGCGAGAGTGCGATCAACTCGGTGACCATCTTGCCCAGACGAATCGACTCGCCCAGCACCCGTTCGCCGAAGTGCCGCACCGATTCCGGGTCGTCAGCAGATTCGAGCAGTGCCTCCGCGAGCAAACTCATCGCGCCGACCGGCGTCTTGAGTTCGTGGCTGACGTTCGCGACGAAATCGCGTCGCGTCGCCTCCATGCGGACCTGCTCGGAATCGTCGTCGGCGAACAGGACCACGAAATTGCGATCGTCCTTGCTGAGCAACCGGGCCGTGCCACGTACCGCGATCTTGTCGCGGCCGCGCTGAGCGGTCTGCGCCGTCAGATCGACCTCGACGGCTTGGCCCGTCCGCAGAACTTCCTGAGCAGCACGCCATGCCCTCTCGTCGACCAGACGATTCTTGACAAGGCCGAGTTCCTCGGCGCGAGGGTTGAAGAGCACGACGTCGTGGAAACCGTCGACGACGGCGATACCGCTTTCCGAAGCCAACACGATGAGGTCGAGAACCTGAGACATCGTGAGCCCGGTCTGTTCGTCCGAGCGCTGACTCTGGCGCGACGACAGCCTGGGTACCAGCACCCCGCCGACGAGGTAGCCGACCAAGCCGGCGACCACGACCAGCAGCACTGCAATCACGACACTCACGGCGCAATCGTACGTTCGCGCGAAGTGTCGGTTACGGCGGGTTCGGACGTTCCCGCCCGCGTAATCCGCCAGGTGGACGGCGTTGGTTCGTCGTTCATCTGTTGTTGGCCGAGGCCCCCCGAAAACACTGTTCGGGGGGCCTCGACGCACATCATCGGGTTGCTACTTTCCGCCCTGATTCGCCACCGCGGCGGCGCCGGCAGCTGCGGCCTCCGGATCCAGGTAGGTGCCGCCGGGATTGAGCGGCTTCAGGTTCTCGTCGAGGTCGTAGCGCAGCGGGATTCCGGTCGGGATGTTCAGGCCCGCGATGTCCTCGTCCGAGATGCCGTCGAGGTGCTTGACCAATGCACGCAGCGAGTTGCCGTGTGCGGTGACCAGCACGTTCCGGCCGGCGAGCAGCTCCTGGGAGATGGTGTCCTCCCAGTACGGGATCAGACGCTTGACGACGTCGAGCAGGCACTCGGTCAAGGGAACCTCGTCGAGGTTCGCGTACCGAGGATCGGTGTCCTGGCTGTACTCGCTGCCGGCTTCGATGGCGGGCGGCGGGGTGTCGTAGCTACGACGCCAGAGCATGAACTGCTCGTTTCCGTACTCTTCCTTGGTCTGCGCCTTGTTCTTGCCCTGCAGAGCGCCGTAGTGGCGCTCGTTGAGACGCCAGTCGCGCACTACCGGGATCCAGTGGCGATCGGCGGCGTCGAGTGCGAGGTTGGCCGTGCTGATCGCGCGGCGCAGCAGAGACGTGTAGAGAACGTCGGGTAACAGGTTGTGCTCGGCGAGCAGTTCGCCGGCGCGCTTGCCCTCGGCCATGCCCTTGTCTGTCAGGTGTACGTCCACCCAGCCGGTGAACAGATTGAGTGCATTCCATTCGCTCTCGCCGTGGCGGAGCAGGACCAGGGTTCCGATACTCATGGCGTTCATCCTGGCACGAGTACCGGAACCCTTCTTGATCAACCCTGTCCGGAAATCAGCTCGGGGCTACTTCCGCAGTTCGCAGATCCTTGCGGAGGATCTTTCCGGCCGCGGATTTCGGCACGGTACTGATGAACGAAACCTGGCGAACCTTCTTGTGCGGCGAGACGCGCTCGGCGACGAACGAGATCACGTCGGCCTCGGTCAACTCGGCGCCGTCCTGGAGCACGACGAATGCCTTCGGGACCTCTTCGCCCTCGGCGTCGAGCACGCCGATCACGGCGGCGTCGGCGATCTGCGGGTGGGTCAGCAGCAAAGCCTCGAGTTCCGCCGGGGGAACCTGGTAGCCCTTGTACTTGATCAGTTCCTTGAGGCGGTCGACGATCTTGACGACGCCGTCGCCGTCGACGGTCGCGATGTCACCGGTGTGCAGGTAACCGTCGTCGTCGAGGGTGTCCTTGGTGGCCTGGTCGTTGCCGAGGTAGCCGAGCATGATGTTCGGGCCCTTGCACCACAGTTCGCCGGGCTCGCTGACGCCGTCCGAGCCGAGAGCCGGGTACGCGACCTCTTCGCCCGTTCCGGGGTCGACGAGCTTGCATTCCATGTTGGCGATGGTCGGACCGCACGTGTCGAGGGCGATGTCGTCACGATCGAAGGGGATCGCGTGCGAGACCGGGCTCATCTCGGACATGCCGTAGCCCTGGCGGACGTGGCAGTTCAACCGGTCGGCGACGGCCTTGCCGAGTGCCGCGTCGAGCGGGGCCGCACCGGAGAAGATGGTGTGCACGCTCGAGAGGTCGTACTGATCGACGAGCGGGTGCTTTGCCAGCGCGACGGCAACGGGCGGTGCGACGAAGATGTACGTCGACTTCTGCTCGGCGACGATCCGCAGGAACTCGACGAGATCGAACTTCGGCATCGTGATGAGGCTCGCGCGGCGGTAGAGCGCAGCGTTGAGCAGGACAGTCATGCCGTAGATGTGGAAGAACGGCAGGACCGCGAGAATCTTGTCGTCGGTCTCGATGCCCATCCGCGGAATGATCTGGCAGACGTTGGCCACGAGGTTCCGATGGGTGAGCATGACCCCCTTGGGTCGGCCGGTGGTGCCAGACGAGTACGGCAGCACCGCGAGCTGGGTGGCCGGATCGAAGGAGACCTCGGGCGCCGCTGCGCCCTCGCCGAGCAGATCTCGCAGCGACAGATGGCCTTCGGCACCGTCGAGCACGAAGACGTTCTCAGCCGGGATACCGACCAGGTCAGCAGCTGCCTTTGCCTGAGGCAGGAGCGGCGAGACGGTGAAGAGGAACTTGGCCTTGGAATCGGTGAGCTGCTTGGCGATGTCCTCGGCGGTGTAGAGCGCGTTGATCGTGGTCGCGACGCCACCGGCACGAAGGATGCCGTGGAAGACGGAACCGAAGGCCGGGACGTTGGGCGAATGCAGCCCGACCACGTCGCCGACGGCGAGTCCGCGCGCTGCGAGAGCGCCTGCAACGCCGTTGATCTGTGCGATCAGCGAAGCGTATGTGGTGACTGCGCCCGAACTGCCCTCGACGAATGCCGTCTTGTCGAGGTCTGCGGGGTCGGTATTTCCGAACAGGAAGTCGTAGACGCTGAGGTTGGGGATTTCAACGTCGGGGAACGGACTCTTGAAGCTCACTGTGCTCCTCGAAAAGTTGCGCGGCGGGGTGGTGTGACCAACTTACTGTGACTCACGGGAACAGTATTATTCCGTGACGACAGTCACAAGTAAAGGCCACTTTACGTGACACATCCGCGATGTGTCTCACCCCGCTCGATCAGCTCTGCGCGGGCTCCTCCTCGATGAGGTGCTTGAACGGTTCGAGATTCGCCAGCGACTCGCCTCGCGACACCCGCCATGCCCACTCACGCTTGATGGACGAGGAGAAGCCGAGTTCGAGGATGACGTTGAAATCGCCGTCGGCGGCTTCGAGAACCTGACCGAGCACTCGGTCGAGTTCATCGCCGGTCACGGCATGCTCCGCGATCTTGCCGACCAGGTAGATGTCCCCGACCTTGTCGAGTGTGTACGCCACCCCGTACAGACGGCGGTTGCGCTTGAGCAGGAACTTGTAGACGCCCTCGAAGTTCTCGTCCACCTTGCGGCACACGAAGGCCTCGACCCGCACACCGTGCTTGCCGACGGTGAGCAGAGTCGACGTCTTGAGTTTGTGTTCACCGGGAAGTTCGACGATGAAATGCGCGTCGTCTTTTCTGGTGAATTCGAGTTCGCGCTCGGTGAGAGCCTGCTCGATGGTGTCCGAAATGCTGCTCATGTACGCACTCCCCCGGTCCGGCGCAGACGCCACAGACCCCGCGCACGGCGGGGCGAGAAGTCGCTTGGACCGGTTCCGTTGTTGTAGTTGACTGCGGCTTTGCGATAGCTCTCGAGCAAACCGTCCGCGGTGTGTTCCCACGAGAAATTCTCGGCGTGACGCGGTGCCTGCGCGGCGAGTTCGGCCAAGCGCGTCGGCGCTGTCACCAAAGATTCGAGGGCGCCGGCCCAGTCTTCGGTGCGGTGTCCTTGAACCAGCAGGCCTGTCTCCCCGTTGCGTACGGCTACTCCCAGTCCGCCGACGTCGGCGGCGATCACGGGAGTTCCGCAGGCTTGAGCTTCGATGGCGACCAACCCGAAGGACTCCGAATAGCTCGGCACCGCAACCAGATCCGAGGCACGGTAGACATCGGCGAGACGCTCCGGTGCCTGCGGTGGCAAGAACGTCACCTGCGCGGTGATACCGAGTGATCGTGCAAGTTCGATCAGCACGTCCGGCCGCGCGAGACCAGTTCCGGACGGGCCACCGACGACGAGGATGCGCAGCGGCAACCCGGGCCTGCGGCTGATCACTTCGGCTGCAGCACGCAGCAGAACGTCCGGCGCTTTGAGCGGTTGGATGCGGCCGACGAAAGTCACCACGATCTCGCCCGGGTCCAACCCCAACGACGCGCGGGCTGAATCGCGATCGCCCGGTCGATAGCGGGTGAGATCGGCGCCGGGAGCCACGACGTCGATACGCGTGGGATCTGCGCCGTACAACTCGTGCAGCGCCTTGGCTTCGTCGGTGGTGTTGGCGACCAGGCGATCGGACTCGGCGACTACTTGCTGCTCGCCGATCTGACGTGCTGCCGGCTCCGGGGTGTCTCCCTCGGCAAGCGAAAGATTCTTCACCGCCGCGAGGGTGTGTGCAGTGTGTACGAGGGGAACGCCCCAACGGTCGCGAGCCAGCCAGCCGACCTGCCCGGACAACCAGTAGTGCGAGTGGATCAGGCTGTAGTACCCGGGCTCGTGTCGCGCTTCCTCCCGTAGAACGCCCGCGACGAAGGCACACAGTTGAGTCGGCAGATCCGCCTTGTCCAGCCCTTCGAAGGGACCAGCTGCAATGTTCCGAACCCGCACTCCGGGAGCGGCGTCCACCACGGGTGCGTCGGCCGAGGACGTCGCGCGGGTGAATATCTCCACCTCGACGCCACGTTTGGCGAGCTGAATCGCGGATTGCAGAACGTAGACGTTCATCCCACCCGCGTCACCGGTGCCGGGTTGCGCCAATGGCGAGGTGTGGACCGAGAGAACGGCCACCCGGCGAGGGCGCGAAATGTGCATGGGCGTCACGACTCCATACTGCCCCCTCACCGGGCGCGAACTCTAACCGAGGCTCGAGATGAAGGTTCGCACTTCGGACACGAATCGTGTCGGATCCTCCACGAACGGGCCGTGATTGCAGCCTTCCCAGTACGACGCCTGGGACTTGGGAATCAGTTCCTCGGCGTGCTTACCTGCACTCACGTCGACGACGGAGTCCTCGGTTCCGTGCAGAACGAGAACGGGGATATCCAGGTTGCGAAGCAAGTCGTCGTGACCGACAGCACGGTTGAACAATGCTGCGCGCACCCGCGGACGAGTCGAGAGGCTGTACCCGAACAAGGCCTGCGACGCTGCACCCTTGCCCTCGGGTGGGCCGGTGAGAGCGTTACCGAAAGCGCCGAGTGCCCTGATCGCCTCGCGGGGATCTTCGGACATCGCGCCGGGAACCGCGCTACGCATCGCCGAGCCGACCTTGCCGCCCTTCTCCCCGCGGCCGATGCTGGTGATCGCACCGACCAGAACCGCACCCGCCACCGCGCCGGTTCCGTGCGCTGCCAGATAATCGCAGATCACCAGACCGCCGTACGACCAGCCGAGCAGTATCGCGTTCTCGGTGACGCCTTCTGCCGCGAGAACAGCCGCGACGTCGCCGGCCCAGTTCGCGGAGTCGTCGTATCCGGTTTCGGGAGCATCGGAGTAACCGTGGCCGCGCAGATCGACAGCGATCAGGCGGTAGTCCGCAGCCAGGTCCGCGAGGACCTGCTCGCCCCAGCACTGCGACGACTGAGCCCAGCCGTGCAGCAGCACCAGCGGGGTCCCCGCCGAATTTCCGGTTACTCGATAGACGATGGACGTGCCGTCGACGCTGACGGCTTCACGAATAGACATGCCGTCACGATAGAGGCTGCGACTGCAGCGCCGACCGCGAGCATGTACGCCGACGAGACGTCGTAGCGGTCGATCAGTTGCCCGGCCAGCGCAGACCCGAGCGCCACGCCGACGCCGAGGCCGGTGACCGTCAGGGTCATTCCCTCCGTGAGCTTTTCCGGGGGGACGATCTGTTCGACCAGGGCTGTCGCGATGATGAGCGTCGGTGCGACGGTCGCCCCTGCCAGCACGTATGCACCCGCGAGTGCGGCCACGTTTCCGACCAGGAGTAGTGGGACGCTGAGAACGGCGACCGCGGAGGACGCGATCATCAGTTGACCGCGCAGCGATCGCGCCGGGTGCATCGACCCGAAGATCAGTCCCGCGATTCCCGAGCCGCCGGCGAACAGCGCGAGGACCAGCGTCGCGGATCCCGGCGAATTCTGTTCCTGGGTGAACGCGATGGCGCCGACGTCGATGACGCCGAAGATCGTTCCGAGCATCACCATGATCACGATGACGATCCACATCACGTGGTTACCGAGAACCGACCGTCCGCGGCCGGGTCGGCGCGGATGCACCTTCGGTTCGGTTCCGCGCTGTATGACCAGCAGCAGGGTTCCGGTGACCAGCAGAATCAGTCCCGCCAGCGGTCCGGCCTCGGGAAAGAGCCCGATGCTCAGGCCGACCGAAATGACGGGGCCCGCCACGAAACAGAGTTCGTCCACCACGGATTCGAAGGCGAAGGCGGTGCGCAGCTGAGGTTTTCCGACATAGATCGCCACCCACCTGGCGCGGATCATCGCGCCGATCGTCGGGGTGGCGCCGCCGGGGACGACCAGAACGAAAAGCAGCCAATCGGGAGCTTCCATCCGCACTGCGAGCAAGAGCGCCCCGATCGCCGTGACGCTCACGGCTGCGGCAATCGGCAGGACCGCACGCTGGCCGAAGCGGTCGACCGCACGTGAGACCGCGGGCGCGATGATCGCCGACGAGAGCGCAAAAACCGCGGCGAGCGCGCCGGCGAGCGCGTAGTCACCACGAAGTTGCGAGATCATCGTCACGATTCCGATGCCGATCATGGCGATCGGCAGCCTTGCGACAAATCCGGCGGCTGAGAAGGCGACCGATCCGGGGGCGGCAAAGATCTCGCGGTAGGCGCTCAGCAGGCCTTTGTTGGTGGATTCGCTCATGTCAGCTTCTCGTGCACTGAACAAGGTTCACAGAGCCGAGGCCGACTCGACAAATCGTTTTCACTGTGCGCTCGGGTTGACCTGTCGGTAACTTGCCTTACGATTGCGCGAATGAGTGTCCTGGTGTGTTTCCACGCCCATCCCGATGACGAAGTTTTCACTACGGGTGGCGTGATGAGAATGGCCGCCGACGCAGGTCACCGCGTCGTAGTCGTCACCGCTACCGACGGTGCTCTCGGCGAATTCCCCGACGGCCTGTTGGACGAATACGAGACGTTGGCTCAGCGCCGCAGCCGTGAACTCGAGGCGTCCACCGACGCGTTGGGCGCCAATCGCGTCGTGTCCCTGCATTACCCGGATTCCGGGATGGTGGGTACGCCCGAGAACGAGAATCCGGAAGCGTTCTGCAACGTCGACGTCGAGAAGGCCGCCGAGCGTCTGGCCGAGGTACTTCGTGAAGAGAACGCCGATGTCCTGACCATCTACGACCCCAACGGCGGATACGGGCACCCGGATCACATCCAGGTCCACCATGTCGGCGTCCGGGCCGCAGAACTCGCAGGCACGCCGTTCGTCTACGAGGCGTCCACCAACCGCGATCACATGAAGATGCTGATGCAGGCCAACCCCGAGTGGACCGAAGAGGCGCAGCCGCCGGACATCGAATCGTTCGGGCTTCCGGCAGACCAACTCACCACCGCCGTCGATGTCAGTTCGGTGATCTCGTCCAAGCGCGCGGCCATGTACGCGCACGCGACGCAGGTCGGCGATTTCGGCCCGTTCCTCGAAATGCCGACGGAGCAGCTCGCCGCGGCATTCGGCACCGAGTGGTTCCGTCGCCGCAACGCGCCGGAAGGTCTGTCCGAAACCGCCCTTCCCCTCTGAAGTCACCGCCCTCGATAAACCGAAGTCCCGACGGAGGTTTCGGCGGCTCGTTACCATCGGTAGGCATGGACCTCGAACAACTTGTCGCGAGCATGCCTTTTGCAGTTCACACCGGAATTCAGTTGGACAGCGCGGCACCCGAACAGGTTGTCGGCCATCTGGATTGGGACAGCCACCGCACCACCGCCGGCAACGGAATGCACGGCGGCGCCTTGATGACGCTGGCAGACAGCGTCGGCGCCGTCTGTGCATTCCTCAATCTTCCGCCCGGTGCAAGCACTTCCACCACCAGTTCGTCGACCGTGTTCACTCGCGGGGTGCGCAAGGGCACGGTCACCGCAACCGCCCGGCCATTGCATGCGGGGCGCAGCACCGTCGCGGTCGTGACCGAGATTCGCGACGACGAAGGCCGCCTCGTCGCTCAGGTCACCGCATCACAGGCAGTATTGGGACCGTGAAGCGTCCCGCGTACCGCGCCTCGGGTGCCACCCTGCCGTACGGCAATCTGCTTGCCTCCCATGATGTTGCGATGGAGGGTTACTTCTGGCGATTCACGATGCCAGGCAGCGGACGGGTGGTGATCGCGCTCGCCGGAATCAACAAGTCCGACGGCGGCAACTGGTCGACGCTCGGTCTCGCGGCGCATCCAGGCGGATTCCTCCGTACCGCCGAACATCCGAGCGGATCGGCCGATCCACGGATCCTGGGGGCCTACGCCGACAACGCTTTCCGCGGCAATGCCGATCGACTGCAGGTCGATTTCGGCGACAGCCATCTCGACGTGCGGATCAGCAATCAGCGATTCTGGCCGCATCGCCGCTTCGGGGGATCGAGCTACTTCCAATCAGTTCCCGCACTCAATCAATACTGGCATCCGTGGCTGCTCGGCGGCCGGGTCGAGGGAAGCGCCGTCATCGACGGGCAGAACTGGGATCTCACCGGGGCACAGGTGTACGGCGAGAAGAACTGGGGAAAGGGAGGATTCCCGGAATCCTGGTGGTGGGGACAGGCACAGGGGTTCACCGATCCGCGAGCCTGCGTGGCGTTTGCCGGCGGCCAGGTCAGCGCCGGACCTCTGCGCACCGAAGTCACCGCCGTCGTTGCCGCGCTACCGGACGGAACGGTATTGCGGCTGGGTAATCCGCTGACGTCACAGGTGGAGACGACGGTGTCCGACGATCGCTGGACTCTTCGCGGCTACAGCCGGAAGTGGAGCGTCGACATCGACGGGACCGCGCCCATCGCCGACGCACATATTCTTCCTGTTCCGATACCTGCCGAGCGTCGAAACGTGCCAGGAGCGCTCGAGCATCTCGGTGGAACCATGTCGGTCATCGTCCGCCGGCGCGGCACCATAGTCTGGAAGGACAGGTCACGGTTGGCTGCTCTCGAGCACGGCGGATTGGATCGGGCGCAGGCCGAACTCACTCGGCGGGAACAGCTCTCGCAAGATCGATGAGAGCGGAGGCCGCCGGATTCTTGCCGCCCGACGAACGCCAGACCAATTCCAGCCGAGATCGTGCTTCCGGTTCGAGATCGATCCGATGCAACTCCCCCACTGTCGACTCCGGAAGCACGGCCATTCCCAGCCCCTGCGCTGCCAATGAAACGATGATGCCGAGGTTGCTTGCCTCGAGCGCAACCGTCGGCTTGGTGCCGGCGGCGGCGCACGCGAAGTCCAGACACGTTCTGATGCCGGTTCCCTCCGGCAGACAGATGACCGATTGCGTCGCGAGTTCGGCAAACGGCAGAGACGACACCTCGGCCAGCGGATGATCCGCCGCCACTCCGGCCACCAGTCGTTCGTCGGTGATCACCCTCGATTCGAGCCCTTCCGGCAGCTTGCCCGCCACCCCGATGACGGCTATGTCGAAGGTTCCGTCCAACACTCCGGCAAGCAAACTGCGCGAATCGTCCTCGGCCAGCGAAATGTCCAGTCCGGGGTGTTTGTTGTGCAACCGACTGAGCAGATCTGTGAGGTCGGCGGAAGCGCAGGCGGTAACCATCCCGACCGAAACGGAACCCCGAACCAGTCCGTTCAAGGCATCGACAGCGTCGCGGGTGCTCTGAACGGAAGCAAGTGCAGCGTAGGCGTGCGGGAGGACAGCTCGCCCGGCGTCGGTCAGACAAACGGTTCGACCACTACGATCGAGCAATTCCTGCCCCAACTCACGTTCGAGCCGTTTGACCTGCGCACTCACACCCGGTTGGGCTACGTGAAGCCGCTCGGCGGCGCGAGTGAAGTTGGCTTCCTCCACTACCGTGACAAAGTATTCGAGCTGCCGAAGTTCCATAACTGCTGATTCTAGCTGCGAGACAAACTAGATCTTGGACTTATCGACGGCGGGCTAGAACGATGGAAGCATGACAACAACAGATGACGTTCAGAAGGCCGGAACCCCGGAAGACATCGCGAAGCTTTTTGTGCAGTTCGCCAACGCTGGTGACGCAGACGCCGTCGCCGCACTCTACGAGGAGGATGCGGTGATGGCCTTCCCGCCCGGATCCCTCACGGTGGGCCGCCAAGCCATCCGCGAGGTGATCTCTCAGATGCTGGCAGCTGCACCGAGATTCACCGTCGAGGAATCTCTACCGACGGTGATCAGCGGCGACCTCGCCATGACCTCGACCAAGCCTTCCGACGGAACCGGCGGGCGCACGCAGGTCGCGCGCCGCCAGTCCGACGGATCATGGTTGCGAGTCTTGGATCGACCGGAACTCTGACTACCCTCTTCGCAGTCAGACGGCCGACGCACGACGCATGGCCGCAGCGGGATCAGCAAACAGTGAACTCAGCGACACGACCGTGGAAGCGTATTCCTGAACCCGATTACCGAAACCGGTAATTCGAATGTCCTTACGCTCCAACGAGGATGCCGTCGAGAAAGCCTCGGCGACATGGGGTACTCCGGCGGGATAGTCGGTGAATGCCTGACCACCCAGAATCACACGATCCGGGTTGAACAGGTCACGCAGCATTGCCACCGTCCGGCCGAGGACGCGTGCTCGATCAACCAGAAGCTCGTGTGCCGGAATGGAACCCGACGACGCAGCCCGGTAGACGTCCGCGATCGTGACACGCTCACTGCCCTGGATCACTGCGCCCGAAGACAAAGCCTGCGCGACTACGGCGCGGTCACTGATCGTTGCTTCAAGGCAACCCACGGCGCCGCAGGTGCACCGTGCGGACGAACCCGTCGGAAGGTGCGCGATCGAACCGGGTCCGCTGGACGGCGTGTGTACTCGACCTTCGAAAGTGATTGCGATACCGGCGGTTTCACGGGCGTAGAAGTACAGCCCGGTAGTACCCGGCGTCGGGGCTTCGGCACGGTCGGTGCTGAGCAGAAGTTCCGACGCAGCCATCGCCTCGACGTGGGCGGCGACTGATACAGGAAGGTCCAAGCCGGCTCCGATGATGGATCCGACTTTGGCGCCCTTCCACCCCAGGCGCGGGTGATCGACTACTCCGGTCGCCGAATCGACGCGACCGCCGATGGCCACGCCGACGGCGAGGGGACGACGCTTGTGCCACCGTGAGGCAAACGATTTGGCCGAGCGCGCAATGGTGGCAAGCGCGACAGCAGAATTGGTGGCGGGAGTCGGAATCTCGACGGCGCCGAGCACCTTGCCACGAATGTCGCTGGCGATGATGCTGGTCACGACGGCCCCGATATGAATGCCCACGGTCAAGTACGGCTCGTGGTTGACCTCGAACGGAACCCGCGGACGCCCGATGGCGCCGGAGGCCGTCAAGTCTGCGCGTTCGCGCAGGATCCCGAGGTCCAGCAGGCTCGTGACCTGACGGTTCACGGTGGCAATACTCAGTCCGGACGCTTTCGCCGCGGTATCGCGAGAGAGCGGTCCGCGGGATCGAGCAATGCGCAACACCGTCGCGGACGGTCCGTCGGCAATGCGCAGTTCGGGCACGACGATCTGGGTACGGGTCCGCGTTCCCGAGAGCGCGGTTCGCGATCGGATGTTCGGAATGGCGGAGATGGTGGGTGTCGACATGGCTGTCCCTTGCAGAAGGAGGAGAAGGCGCATATCTCTGTCGACCGCGAAATCAGCTTTTGCGCTGGTCAAGCGAAGAGAAAGACAGGAAAGGCGCAGAAATTAGCTGCAGAAAGAACGGCGGCGACAACACAGCTCTCGCGCCAAGGGCAGACGCGAACCAAGCGCAGCGGTCACATAGGTGACCCGCAAAGCGGCAGGCTGGTCGGTCGACATGGCTCCAAAAGTAGCAGCTTCACCGAGATTCACAAATCAGGTGCGGTAACGATCACACTGACCACAACCCTGTCGAGGCGGATTCTCGCGTGTTTGGGTGGGTGCACTCCCCACGAAAGGTGCACCATGTCTACAGCTTTCGCCAAGCCAACCCTCACGGACGCGGCATCAACGAACGGGGCGGCTGCCGGCGCCGCTCGCGGCACTGTCACCCCCCTCGGCGCGCATATCGGCGCCCGAATCGACGGAATCACTCTCGGCGAGCACCTCGATCCGGCGACGATCTCACTCATCCGACAGGCGCTTCTCGAACACAAGGTGATCTTCTTCCGCGGACAGAACCACCTCGACAACGATTCGCAGTACGAGTTCGCCCAGCTGTTGGGCACCCCGACCACTGCCCACCCCACGGTGAAGTCGCACGGCGCAAAAGTTCTGCCCATCGATTCGGACCTGGGCAAGGCCAACAGTTGGCACACCGACGTCACCTTCGTCGATCGCATCCCCAAAGCTTCGATCCTGCGCGCGGTGCAGCTACCCGAATACGGCGGTTCCACGACGTGGGCGTCAGGGGTAGCCGCGTACAACGGACTGCCGGATCCACTCAAGGCGCTCGCGGAGAACCTCTGGGCTCGCCACACGAACGTCTACGATTACGCGGCCACCAGCGCCGAGCGTCTCACCGAAGATCGCACGTCCGCCTACCGCGAGGAGTTCCAGTCCACGTACTTCGAGACGGAGCACCCTGTGGTGCGTGTCCACCCCGAAACCGGAGAACGCACGCTCGTCCTCGGACATTTTGTCAAGAACTTCGTCGGGTTGAGCACCGAACAGTCGAACGGTGTGTTCAAGCTCTTGCAGGATCACGCCATCAAGCTCGAGTACACGACGCGCTGGAACTGGGAAGCGGGTGACGTCGCGATCTGGGACAACCGGGCCACCCAGCATTACGCGATCGCAGACTACGACGACCAGTACCGGCGTCTGGAGCGCATCACACTTGCCGGCGACATCCCGGTCAACATCCATGGGGAACGAAGCCGCAGTATCGCCGGCGACGCTTCCGAGTATTCGGTTATCGAAGGTGCAGTTGCGGCAGAAGGTGCCTCGAACAACTCATGACTCACGCAGATTCCGCCCTTCCGCCGCACGCGCGCGGTTACGAAGGCTTCGAGGGTCGAATCGGCCGCACCGCAGCCGATTCGACCCCGGCGTGGCCCACAGCCACGACCCCGCCTCTCGGATCACCCAACATCGTCGTGGTTCTGATCGACGACATGGGATACAGCGACATCGGACCGTTCGGCTCCGAGATCGAGACTCCCACCCTCGACCACCTTGCCTCGCAGGGCATTCGAATGACCAACTATCACACGACGCCCCTCTGCTCGCCGTCGCGCGCCGCGCTTCTCACCGGCCTCAATCCGCACCGCGCCGGGTACGGATTTGTTGCCAACGCCGATCCGGGATACCCCGGACTGCGTCTGGAATTGGCCGACGACGTCCAGACACTCCCCGAAATCCTCCGCGGCGCAGGCTATGCGACCTATGCGGTGGGCAAGTGGCATCTCGTGCGCGACGCAAACCTCGCCCCAGGACGAAGTCGTGATTCCTGGCCGACACAGCGTGGATTCGATCGCTACTACGGCTCACTCGAAGGACTCAATTCCTTCTATTATCCCAATCAATTGATCTCCGACAATTCTGTGGTCGACGTCGACGAGTATCCCGAGGGCTACTACCTCACCGACGATCTGACCGACAAGGCCGTCGGGTACATCAAGGACCTTCGCGCCCACGATCAGGACAAGCCGTTCTTTCTCTACTTCGCACACGTCGCCATGCACGGACCCTTACAGGCCAAGCCCGCCGATCAGGCGAAATACCGCGGTCGCTACGACGAGGGCTGGGATCGAATCCGCGAGTCGCGGTTCGCCTCTCAGCTACTGCAGGGACTCTTTCCGGAGGGGACACGACAGGCACCGCGTAACTCCGAACCCGGATTCGACGTGCCCGAATGGGATTCGCTCACGCCGGAGGTGCAGTCTCGGTTCGCCCGCTACATGGAGGTGTACGCGGCGATGGTCGACTCGATCGATCAGAGCGTCGGACGCATCGTCGACACCCTGGACGAACTGGGCGAACTCGACAACACGATCATCGTCTTCACCTCGGACAACGGCGGCACCGCCGAGGGCGGTTCGGACGGGACTCGAAGCTACTTCGCGCAGTTCGCACATATTCAGGATCCGGACTGGGTGGGCGATGTCCCACACGACGAATCCCTCATCGGCGGACCTGAATTGGGCGTGCACTATCCACGTGGATGGGGGCAGACGTCCAACACCCCCTTCCGGTTCTACAAAGGGCAATCCTTTGCCGGCGGGATCCGTGTTCCCTTCCTCCTGTCCTGGCCCGCGGGATTGAAACCCGAAGCGGGCGACAACGGGATCCGCGACCAGTTCGCGTATGTCACCGACCTGACGCCGACGCTTCTCGAACTGGCCGGAATCGAAACCCCCACCGTGCGAAACGGGCTGCCGGTCAAGGAGTTCGACGGTGTGTCGAGCGCGCCGGTTCTGCGTTCACCCACCGCTCCGAGTACCCACACCGAGCAGTACACCGAGGTGACCGGAATCCGCGGCTACTACAAGGACGGATGGAAACTGCTGGCGCTCGCTCCCGCTGACATCGACAAACCGCACTGGCAATTGTTCGACGTCCGAGCCGACCCGACCGAGCTCGACGACCTCGCATCACGGTTTCCCGACAAGGTTCGCGAACTCGCCGAGGCCTGGGATCACTCGGCGTGGGCGAACACCGTGTTTCCTCTACTGGGCAATACCGTCGGCGCGGTTCGCCGTCCGGAGGAAGAGGCACTCTCACGCCCGGTGCGACTACTTGCGGGAACGCCCCCGCTGGAGCGCTACCGCTCATCCAAACTGATCGGGTTCCGTGACTTCGACATCACGATCGAACTCGACGGTTACCGCGAAGGCGACGCCGGCGTCCTTGTCGCCCATGGGGATCCACAAGGTGGATATCTTCTCTACGTCGAGGACGGCAACCTGCATCTCGGATACAACGCCTTCGGTTCCTACTCCGTGGTCGATGCGGGGCCATTGCCGGTCGGCACCAAACGAATCGACGTGTCCGTGGCGGTGTTACCGCGGTTGCGTTGGGATCTCCACGTCAGCGTCGACGGCATTCACGCGGGCCAACTGCTCGGGCAAGTACAACTGGTCGGGATGGCGCCGTGGACCGGCATCTCGGTCGGGGTCGACGCCAGAGGACCTGTGTCGTGGGAAGTACGACGACGCCACGGACCATTCCGGTACAGCGGGGCGCTGCGCGCCGTCACCTACACCCCTGGCCCGGTCAAGGTACCGCGTCGTCACATTGAATCCATCGAACGGGAAGCAGAGTATGCCGCCGACTAGCCCTACGATTGCATCATGACCATTTCTTCCGATGCCCGCATCGCCGTAGTCACCGGAGCCAGCTCCGGAATCGGTGAGGCCACCGCCCGCACCCTGGCAGCTCAGGGATTCCACGTCGTGATCGGTGCTCGCCGCGTCGATCGTCTCGAGAAGATCGCCGAGGAAATCGGTGGTACCGCTCTCGAACTCGACGTCACCGACGAGGATTCCGTCGACGCGTTCGCGGCCGTGGTCCCCCGTGTCGACGTGTTGGTCAACAACGCGGGTGGTGCAAAGGGTCTGGCAACGGTCCTGGACGCCGATCTGGACGACTGGCGGTGGATGTGGGAGACCAATGTCCTGGGCACGTTGCGTGTGACGAAGGCACTGCTGCCCAAGCTGATCGATTCGGGTGACGGTCTGGTCGTGACCATCACCTCGGTGGCCGCGCTGGAGGCATACGACAACGGCTCGGGCTACACCACCGCCAAACACGCTCAAGCCGTCCTTCATCGGACATTGCGCGGTGAACTGTTGGGTAAGCCCGTTCGACTGACCGAAATCGCACCGGGAGCCGTCGAGACGGAGTTCTCACTCGTCCGGTTCGAGGGCGATCAGGACAAGGCCGACAAGGTGTACGAGGGAATCACACCGTTGGTAGCGCAGGACATCGCCGAGATCATCGGGTTTGTCGCGTCCCGGCCGTCACACGTGAACCTCGATCAGATCATCGTCAAGCCGCGGGATCAGGCAAGCCCCGGTCGGTTCCATCGCACCACCAGCTAGCTCGAATCGCACCGAACAGCTAGAGCCTCGGGCGAATCGACTGACGGAGGACGGAGTCGAGATTGCGTGCAATCTCGGCCTCCGTCACTTCCGCGGAAGCGCCGCGGGCACTCACGGTTTCACCCGCGGTGATGATGTACCGACCGTCGCCGGCATAGTCGTACCAGTGGAATGTTATTCCGTCGTCTGTCGGCCTGCTGTCGACGGCTCCTCCCGGGTATGCGGTGACTTCACCGATCGAGGTCCGCTCTCGGCCGAAGAATCTGCTCACTTCCTCGCTCCCGCGCGCACCGGCTGCGCTGCTCAGAAAGCTCTGCCTCCCGGCAGTTTTCGGCCTTTCGATGTTCAGGCCACGCTCCGATCCAGCGGGGCAGGTCGGCAGGTGATCGACGAGCATCCGTGGAATTGCCGATGGGCGTGCGACGGTGAAAACCACGTCGGAGCCACAGTCGACAGTCCTGCCGGGCAGTTGAGTCAGGAGCACACCCAGGTCGCCGGCAACAACACCGTGCAATCGCGTCACCGTACTCATCTTCTGCCCATGGAAACCGGAAACCTCCACACGAGCATCAGGATTCGCAAGAGCACCGAGAACGTGATGCAGCCGATCGTCGAGCACGGCAGACAGGTGCGCTCCCGCTCGACGTCGCGCCGCTGTCAACTCGATCATGGTGTCGGCCGCCGGACGAAACCGCAGCGGGTACGGGAGTCGGTCACGTCCGACCGCTTCCCAGAGAATCTGGAATTCGAGGCCGGTGAACTGCCATTGCATGGTGGTCATTCGCCCAGTACCGCCGGGGAGACCATGGGTAGGTCGCCGATCAGGGCGTTACCGTTCTCGACGGTGACGAGGTAGCCGGGGGTGTCGTGAACGTTGTCTTCGTCTTGCCCTTGCCCTCGTCCCGGTGCCATGCCGCCGACGCCACCCATCGCACCCCGACCACTCTGCGCGCCCGTCGCCGAAGTACCGCCAGTTCCGTTGACTCCCCCACGTCCGCCACCGGCGAGGCCACCGCCGCCGCCAGGGCCTCCAGGTCCGAGGGCTCCACCTGGCCCGAAGCCGCCGGTACCGATTCCACCGGCAGAACCTCCACCCGAACCGCTACCCACCAGGCCTGACGGCACGCCGGAACCGAGCTGAGCACCATTCGGAGTTGCACGGGCAAGGCCATCCGGCGCTGCACCGGCGGACAGTGGACCGGCATGTGCCGCGGTGGTCCCGGCCGGGCCGGAATCGTTTGCGGACCGGGCGGCGTCGGCACCGGAATTCCCTTGGGTGTCAACACCACTACGGTTGTCACCATTTCCGGAATTGGGGCCTAAAGGGTTCTGACCGGAACCGTCTCCGGCCGGATTTGCACCGCCGGAGTTTCCACCGTCCACTCCTCCACCAACTCCGCCACCCGACGCCGATGGCGCGCCGAGCCCGTTCCCCGTTCCCGAGGCCATACCTCCGCCGGAACCACCACCACCGAATGCGCCGCCACTTCCAGCCCCGCCACTTCCAGCCCCGCCACTTCCAGCCCCGCCATTGCCGGTGACCGGATTGAAAGCGGCCGGGAGGATCGGCACCTGGTCGTCCGCACGCTTCATGTACGGCAGATACACGTCCTTCATCACCTGGCGCGCTTGACGTTCGGCTTCTTCCGCTTCGTATTGGGCCTGCTTCCACGTAGCCCCGGGAACCAGGCTGAGAAACCTCTCGACCGTCGAGGCGCCGTCGGGTGCCGGAATCGAGCGTTTGGCCTCGTCGAGTGCGATCTTCGCCTCCTCGATCTTGTTCGAGATCAGATCGACCCGCACCTTCAGCTCACCCGCATCGGCCGAGTAGGCCAGCACTGCTTCCAACGCAGCCGAGCCGCCGCGCCCCTGCCAGCCTTCGGTGATTGCACCGTTCACATCGTTCTGGAACTTCCCGATGCCAGATTCCACCCGGCCGGCAATTGCCTTCCAGGCCTCACCGATTGCACTCAGGGTTGCCGGATTCATCTCGTTGACGTGGTCGAAGATTTCGGAGTGCGACATCGCATCGAAAGGATCGTCGTCCACGATTGCATGTTCGCTGTACTCGAGCGATGACGTCTGGGCGGTGAGGGCATCGCGCTCACCCCAGGCTCGTGCGCGCTCTGCATCGGCGTCGGCGGTCGCAACAGCCATCTCGTCGTCGAACGCGCCGCGGTCGTCGGTTACGGATTGCACCAGAGCAGATGTAGCGACTGCGCTCGCGATGGGAGCGCCGACAACTGGCAACGCCGCCACGCCGGACGGGACGGCATGCGTCGCTTCGGAGATCCTGCCAAGCACATCTTCCAGAAATGGAATGCCCACCGCTGCCCCCTCACGTCGAAATCCCCGTCAGACTCCCCCGAGCCGACAGCGCTTACCTGTATTGACGCAAGCAACGCCCGGATGGTTCCGCTCGTCGACGGATTTCTCGGTTCACAGCAGTAGAGACTTACGCCAGTGCAGACATCGACTTCCAGGTCGGCAAATCGATCGCCCAGTCGTAGATGTCGCCGTCCGCAGGCGACAGGTCGATCGACGTGCCGGTCACCTCGACGGGGTCACCGTAGAGGGCGGTTCCGAAGTATTCCTGCGCGTCGGATGTCGACAGGTTGATGCAACCGTTCGTGACGTTCGACGAGCCCTGTACCCCGGTGGTCTCAGGATTGGCGTGGATGAATTCGCCGTTGTTGGAGATGCGCACCGCCCAACGCTCACGCACGTTCTCGTAGAACGGCGGATTGGACATCATGAAGTCTTCGTACTTCTCCGTCACCATGTGAATGCCACTGCGCGTGACGTTTCGAGGTTCGTTTCCCTCGCCGTAGCTGACGGGAATGTCCATGATCGTCTGACCGTCTCGCACCACCTGCATGCGGTGGCTCGGCGCGTTCGCCTTCACGATCTGGCTACGACCGATCGTGAAGTCGAGCGTGAGATCCTGGTCGCCGTACGCGCCACCGCCGTAGTTCAAGCCGTAGAGCTTGGCGTCCAGATGGACAGTTGTGCCCGGCACCCAGTAATCGGCCGGTCGCCAATGGGCCCGTGATCCGCCGTTGTCGTCGGCCAGCCATGCCCACGATCCGGCGGTGGGCGGCACGGTGGTCACGACAAGCGCCTTCTCGACGGCCGCCTTGTCGACGACGGAGTTGTCGAACTGCAACGTGATCGGTGCCGCGATACCAACTTCCTGGCCGTCGGCGATGTTGAGGGTGGCGCCGGTGGTCGACTCCGGGGCGACCGTCGTAAAGCTCCCCTGCACTGGCACAGATTTGCCGTCGGTTCCGGTTGCCGAGCCCGACCACGAATACGTGGTGCCGTAGCCGAGTGCCTCACTGACGGTGAACGTCGTCTTGTCAGGCGAGAGTTGTCCGGCGACGGCCTTACCGGCCGCGTTGCTGAGATTGACGTCGGCCAGTGTTCCCTGGGTCACCGCAACCGAGACGGGCGCGACCGGGCTGACGTCTTTGGTACCGGGTGCCGGCGTCGACACCACGGTCGCAACAGGTGCTGGTTCGGCGGCCGCCGCACCGCCCTGTCCGTCCTTGCCACCGATCGTGCAGCCGACAGCGGCCACCATCACAGCGAGCAATACAGCTACCAACGCAACAAGACGCGAACGACTTCTCCGACCACCCAGCTCATGCACTTCAACAGGCTACCTGCGGGCTCCGTCAGGAATCAGATGGTGAAGCCCACAGTTACCGGTTCCGGTTCAAGGTGGACACCGAACGCGGCTTCGACGCCGTCGCGAACCGTCCGCGCGAGCGAGACCACATCCGCGCTCGTTGCCGACCCTCTGTTGGTCAACGCCAAGGTGTGTTTCGTCGACAGCCTGGCCGGTGCATCTTCACCGGGATAACCCTTCGAGAATCCGGCCCGTTCGATCAACCATCCGGCCGAGAGCTTGGTTCCACCACTGCCCGGGAACTGCGGCACGGTGACGTCTCCGAGCTGTTCGGTTATTGCTCCGAGCACAGCGGGCAGCTTGTCGTCCGGCACCACGGGGTTGGTGAAGAAGGAACCCGCGCTCCACGTGTCGTGGTCGTACGGATCGAGCACCATCGCCTTGCCGGTCCGCAATCCCAGAACCGCCTCGCGGACCTGCGACGCAGGCAACCGCTCACCTTCCTCGGCCCCGAGTGCGGTGAACAGTTCGCGGTACGCGAGCGGGGCGCTCAATCCGTCGGTCGACGCATCGAATTCGACGGCGAGAACCACTGCTGCATCGGAATGCTTGAGAACACTCGACCGGTAGCCCAACTCGAGTTTCGACGGTTCGACCCACGACACTTCGCCGCTGCGTCGGTCGAGCAATTGAACCTGCCGGAGCCGCGAGCCCACCTCGACGCCGTACGCGCCGACGTTCTGCACCGGCGTCGCACCGGTCGAGCCCGGAATCCCGGACAGGCATTCGAGGCCGCCCAGTTCCGCGGCGACGGATTGGCCGACTACTTCGTCCCACACTGCGCCCGCTTCGGCAATGACGCGGTCCGTGTCGAGGCTCACGGTGGTGTTGGCCACACGAACGACAACTCCGTCGAATCCCGCGTCCGAGATCACGAGATTGGATCCGCCGGCGAGAATCAGCGTCGGGATCTGCTCGCGATCGAGCAGCGTCACGACGTCGATCAACGACTGCGTCGTCGGGCATTCGGCGAGCAGCCGCGCCGGTCCTCCGATTCGGAGCGTCGTCAATCCCGACAAGTCAACGTTCTCGGACACGAAAGCGCCTGATTCCACGACGCGTCTGCCAATGGTTACGTCCCACACATCGATAAACGGTAGCCTCCACAATCGTGAGCCGTCGCATCGAGCATTCGTCGAAGTACACAGTCCCCGCCGAGAAGGTCCATGAGGCGGTGACCTCCGAGCAGTACTGGCGCGACCGAATCGTCGCTGTCGGTGGTCCCGGCGCGGCGATCGAAGAGCTGACCGTTCGCGACGAGACCGTCGCGGTCACGATGTCGCAGATCATTGCTGCCGAGCATCTCCCGAGCATGGTGTCGAAGGTCGTCAACGGCGACATCGTCATCAAGCGCAGTGAGACGATGGCTCCTTTCAAGGACGGCAAGGCCACTGGCACCTTCTCCGCCCACGTCGACGGTGTTCCCGCCCGTATCGAGGGCACGCAGGTCCTGACTGGCGACGAGAACTCCGCCACTCTCGAGATCGAGGGTGAGGTCGAGGTCAAGATCCCGTTCCTCGGCGGAAAGATCGAAAGCGCGATCGTCGACGAGGTTGTCCGGCTCATCCAGGCCGAACAGGACTTCACCCGGGAGTGGATCGCGAAGTAAAATTCTGCGGGCGGCGATAGTTGTGGATACGGCCAATTTGGCTTGTCACAGCGCGTAACAGGTATTCTTTCCGATCATGGCTCGCCGCATCGACTACTCCGCCCGCTATCAGCACTCCCCCGAGCAGGTCTACGCGGCACTGGCGGACCGCTCGTACTGGGAGGCCCGCGTCGAGGAGATGCGCAAGCATTCCGAGAACCATGTGGAACATTTCGAGGTCACCGATTCCGGAATCGATCTCGTACTGCACCACATTCTTCCGCGCACCGATTTGCCGGACATTGCTCAGACGGTGATGAAGAAGGATCTGGTCATCACGCGCAAGGAGTCGTACGGCGCCTTCGGTGACACCGTGACCGGAACGTACGAAGCGTCCATCCCGGCCGGGCCGGGGAATCTGTCCGGGACCATGGAATTGTTCGCGACCGATACCGGGTCCACGCTGCGAACCACGTCCGAGGCGAAGGTCTTCATACCGTTCATCGGCGCGAAGTTGGAACAGCTCATGCTCATCAACCTCGTCGATCTGTTCCGCACCGAAGCTCAGGTCACGGCGACCTGGCTCGCCGCACGCTGAAGCCGGCGTGAAGAAGGCTCCACCCCCGAAGATCGAGGGGGTCATCACCCGTGGCACGACGGGGATCAACAGACTGCGACGAAGTGACCGGTGGATCGTCCACAACCGCACTATCGCGCACGCCCTGAACAACGCGGCCGATCCGTTGATCGTCGACCTCGGGTACGGGGCGAGGCCGGACACCACCTTCGAGATGGCAAGCCGCCTCACCGCTGTCCGGCGGGATCGACGCGTCATCGGGCTCGAGATCGACCCCGCCCGCGTGGTCGAGAGTCGTGACGGTGTCAGCTTCGCCCGTGGCGGATTCGAACTGGCCGGTCTCACACCCGTTTTCGTACGCGCCTTCAACGTCCTCCGGCAGTATCCGGAAGACGCCGTGGACTCTGCGTGGGCGCACATTCAGTCCGGCCTCGCCCCGGGCGGACTGCTACTCGACGGAACCTGCGACGAGCTCGGAAGGCGTTGCGCCTGGGTGCTTCTCGACGCCGATCGTCCATTGACCCTGACACTGGCCTGGGACCCCTTCGACATCGAGCGTCCTTCCGACATCGCGGAACGTCTCCCGAAGGCTCTCATTCACCGCAACGTTCCAGGTGAGCCGATCCACGCGCTGCTCAGCGCGGCCGATCGAGCCTGGGCCACCGCTGCGCCACACGCCTCGTTCGGACCTCGACACCGCTGGGCTGCCGCATTGGAAATTCTTCGGGCGCAAGGAATTCCCGTGCAGCCCGCGCGACGACGTCTTCGCGACTGCATCCTGACGGTGCCATGGCATGTCGTAGCGCCGAACCCCTGAACTCGCAGACGGGAAACGCCTCGCCGCGGAGGAGGTCTCCGCGGCGAGGCGTCTGTGTGCAAGCGTCGGGCTAGGACCCGAAGATGTTTTCCAGGCTTCCCAGCGAACCTGTCGAACTGCCGCCGTTGCCGGGATCGCCGCCGTCGGGCTCTGCTGTGACCTTGACGGTAACTGCGGCCTGGGTCTCGGAACCGAGGTAGCCGTCAGTTCCGCTGAACACCGCGGTGATTCGGCGATCTCCGAGTTCGGTGAAGGTGTGCGAGAGCGTGGCCTTACCGTTCACTACCGCAACCGGTCCACCGATCGGGGTGGTTCCGTCCATGAACTGAACGGTTCCTGCGCTGAGCGTAGGTGCCACTGCCGCAACGAGATCAACCTTCGCGCCCTTGACCGCTGACGCCGGAGCGCTCACGGTGATGGACGTTTCCTGATCCTCCGCGGCCGGAGCCGTGACCGAAACCGAGTGAGCGGCCGAGGTAGAGGTGAGGAATCCTGTTGCACCCGAGTAGACGGCCGTGATGTCGTGCGTACCGACGCTCGCGAACTCGTGCATGATCGACGCCTTGCCCTCGACGACCGGCACCGGCGAGCCGAGATTGCCCGAGCCGTCCTTGAACTGCACTGTGCCGCCAACCGGCGTCGGCGTGACGGTTACGGACAGACCAACTGCCGTACCGGTTTTTGCATCCGCCGGAACGGTCAAGACCGTCTGGGTCTGCTGGTCGGTGGGAGCCGGCGCCTTGACGTTCACGGTCTGGGCGTTCGATGTCGAGCCCAGGTAGTTACCCGAACCCGAGAACACTGCGGTGATGCTGTACTCACCCGCCACGTTGAAGATCGGCGTGGTTGTCGCTTTTCCGGTTGCGTCCACGGGAATCGGGGAGCCCAGATCCCTGCCACTTTCCTTGAACTGCACGGTGCCACCTGCAACACCGGTCGAGACAGAGGCAGTGAACGACAATGCCTCACCGGTCGACGCCGTCGACGGGCCGACGAGTGTGGTCGTTGTGTTCTCCTCGACCACCACCGGAGCGACTGTCAGCGCATGGGGCGCCGACGTCGAAGTCTGGTAGACACCGGAACCGGAGTACACCGCCACGATCGAATGCGCTCCGACTGCATAGGAATTCGCCAGCGACGCCTTGCCGTTGGCATCGACGGTAACGGCGCCGCCGAGGTCGGTTGCACCGTCTTTGAACTGCACCGTGCCACCCGCCGGAGTAGGCGACACCGTAGCCTCGACGGTCACGGACTCACCTGCAACTGCACTTGCGGGACCGGTGATCGCGGTTGCAGTGCTCTTGTGCGCTTCGGACACGACGACGTCGACAGCTGACGACGTGGAGGTCGCCACCTTTGCATTTCCGAGGTACTTGGCCGTCACGCTGTGGGTTCGGACGTCAGCCGGTGTCCAGGCAAGTGTTGCAACACCATTGGCGAGCGCGCCCGCACCGATCTTGGTGGCACCGTCGAAGAACTCCACCGAATCACCGTCGGCACCACCGGTCACCGTCGCACTCAGCGGAACAGGTTGTCCCAACTTCACGCCACTGGCCGGTGACAGCGTCGTCGCCGAAATGTTCTTCGACACCGTCACCGCCGGGCCCTTGTTCTGGAAATCGGAACTCGTCACTGACGCGTTGTAATGCACCGAAGTATCCAACGGCACCTCACGCGCACAATCCGCGCCCACCGTGTACTTGAACTCGAAAGTCTTCGAGTCGTTGTTGTACAGCGGCCACTCTGTCAGTGACCCCTTCACACGAACAAAATCAGCACCCTTGGACTCGACACTCCGCGTCGAACCATTCACCTTCGCCGAACCCTCGACGTACGTCAGACATGTCGGATGAACATCCTTGATCGCATACAGGTAATCCACGACGATGTTCTTCCGCTTGAACACAGTCTTCACGGTGATCGTCTCGCCCTCGGACGGAGTCACATTGCTGATCGTCCGCGTGTATTCGTAGTTGTTCGCATTCCACGTCAACGAACCCGGTGTCTCCGGCGCAGCTCCCGCAACCCCGAGACCCGTAACCGCCGCGAAACCCGCAGCAACAGCAAACACACTCAAACCTGCAACTGCACGACGTGCAGAACCTACAGACATAGATTTTCCTTCTCGAGAAGTGAGGGATATGGGTGATGCCCCACCACCTGAAGCGGGCGGGGCATCACCGGGTATCGATTGCTAGGAGCCGAAGATGTTGCCGAGGCTGCCGAGCGAACCGGTGCCGTTGCCTGGTTCTTCACCGTCGACCGGTGCGGCGATCTGGACGGAGACCTGATCGGAGGATGCCGTCACTGTGCCGGCGCCCGAGTACTCCGCCGCGACAATTCGCTGACCCTGAGTTGCGGGCTTCCACGAAAGGCTGGCCTTTCCGGATGAATCGACCGTAGCCGTGCCGATGACGGTCTCGCCGTCCTTGAAGGTGACTGTGCCACCGGCATTTGCAGGACTGATCTGAGCGGAGATCGTCTGTGCAACGCCGACCTGCCCCGCTACTACGCTGAGATCTGTTGTGGAGCTAGTTGTTCCGGCGGGCTGTTCGGCGACTGTCACATTCGCGGTGGTACTCGACCCGGTGACGCCGGATCTGCCGGCGAACACAGCCTCGACGTTCTGCGCACCGGCAACCGTCGGAACCCAGGCGTAGGTCGCTTCACCGTTGCCTGCCACCGGCACCGAAGCGAGCACCGTCCCGTCGACCTTGAACGTGACCGTTCCACCGGTGCCCGACGCGGACACAGTCGCTTTGAGAGTGGTCGACTTGCCGACCTGCGCGCCCGAGATCGGCGCCAGCGTCGTACTGGACTGAGCATCGGCCTGCGAAACATTCACGATCAGCGCTGCCGAAGCGGAACCGACGGCACGCGCCGTGTCGGCGAACTTCGCTGTGATCGAGTGATCTCCACGGGTGGTCGGTGTCCAGGCAAGTGTTGCAACACCATTGGCGAGCGCGCCCGCACCGATCTTGGAACCTGCGTCGAAGAACTCCACCGAATCACCGTCGGCACCACCGGTCACCGTCGCACTCAACGTCACCGGCTGCCCCACCTGAGCGCCACTGACCGGTGACACGGCCGTCGTCGACACGTTCTTCTGAACATTGATCGACGGGCCACGACCATTCGTCGTGTCGTCAACGAACACCGTCCCGTCGAAATGCACCGTCGTCGACAAATTGGTACCACGAGCACAATCCGCGCCGACGCGATACTGGAATTCGAACGTCTTGACGTCACCGCCCCACATCGGCCACTCCGTAGCACCCGCACTCAACCGAACAGAATCAGTAGCCACCTCGTTGACACGGAACGCACTACCGTTCACCGTCGCCGAACCATCGACATACGTCATACACGCCGGATGAAAATCGCGCACCGCATACAGATTGTGAACCCCAGCAGTTCGCTTGAACACCGTCTTCGACGTGATCACATCACCCTCGGACGGCGTGCCGTTACTGATCGTCCGAGTCACCTTGTACCCATCGGAATTGAACTCAGCCGTCACCGGAGCCGCACCAGCAACCCCGACACCCGCAACCACCGCGAAACCTGCAGCAACAGCAAAGACACTCAAACCACCGACAACACGACGAACACCACTCACGGACATCCACATCCCTCTCGCACACGGGAGCAGACAGCCGTCCAGGACAAGCGTCCGTCTGCTTTTGATGCCGTGACGTTATCCCATTGACTGTAAAGTAACTACGCTTTTCACCGAATTAGTTCATCGCCGACATCACCAAGCTGCAGCGATCATGGGTCGAAAGTCCCGAAGTACTGGTCCAGATATCGCTCCACCTGCACTGAAGAGAGAATATTCGCCCCGAAGTAGCGCATTTCAAATCTCTGATATTGGTGTCATATTCGATTTCGAACGTGATGCCAGAAGGTCGCAGAAGCATAGAATTCAATCTCGATTACAGGCTTGCGGCGAGCGCCAACTCCACTCGGACGGCAACGTCGATGCTCGCGTTTTCACACGAGAGATACAACTCGTGCGCGTCGAGTCGACCTATCGCTACCGCATCGGCGACTACTTCATTGAGCAGAACTTGAGAAATTCCACCGGATGCGAGGTCGTGCACGGTGCGCAAAGGCGTGGTGATGCGGATGGGTCCAATCTGTTCGCACTCGTCGTCCGCGAGCGGCAGTCGGTGCAGGGCGACTTGGCGGGTCGGCGCCGCGAGTGGGTGCGCTGTCGAGAGATGAATAAAGCGAGGTTGCAGGTGCCCGAGGCCATGTAGATCTGCGGCGCTGTAATGCGAGACGGTGGCGCTACCGGCGAACCACGTGCACCACTTCGCAAATTCGTCCAAGGCAGTATGTCTGACGCGTTCGAGGCGAAAGAGTCCGCGGCACTCACATGTCCATGTTCCGGATTCCGTCATCTCCTCCATCGACGCCAGACCGAAACCCAGTTCGGACGCTTGGAGAGCCGTGACGAATCCACACTGTCGCAGCGCAAGCAGCTCGAGTGATTCGTAGTCCGAAGCCATGACCACCTCCGGTGACCGTCGAAAACGCCGTTTCGAACAGACTACGGGCGACTGTGTCGCGCATCACAGGAATGAGGAAGTGCGTATTCACAGAGTTCGTTCAGACTCGTCGGGAAGAATCTGGCGAATGACTGTCGCAGCGAACAACCCTCGTCCGCGCAACCGAGTGCTCGTCATCCTTCTCGTGGTGATCGCCGTGCTCGTGGCGGCACTCGTCGGTGGAGAACTGTACGTACGCAACCAGGTGAAGACCTGCATGGCCGATCAGTTCCAGAGCGAACTGGGATCCCAGGTCGACGTCGGGTTGAGCTGGAAGCCCGTACTCCTGCAGGCAGTCGACAAGAAGGTGCCGTACATCAGCATCGACAGTGACGACTCTTCGTTCGGCCCCGCAACGGGCATGCAGGTTCACGCGAAGGTGAACGACATCAACTTGCAGCCCTCGGCGGGTAACAGCGGCACCATCGGCAGCTCCAGCGCCGACGTCACCTGGTCTACCGCAGGCATTCTCGCCACCTTGCAGGAGCAGACCTTCGGTGGCCTCGTCTCCGGCGTCACCGCCGACTCGAGCGCCGGAACACTCGCGTTCGACGTCGGACCGGTCGGGCTCGCGAAGCTCACGGTCAAGCCCACCGTCACCAACGGTGTGGTCGACGTTCAGACCGTCGGCGCCGAGATTCTCGGATTGGGTCTGCCGACAGACCTGGTCGACGGCATCGTCCAGACACTCACCGACAGCCTGCAGACGTACCCGCTGGACATGAAGCCCACCAAGCTGACCGTTACCGACGACGCAATCCAGATCTCACTGGAGGGCGGCGCTTACGCCATGCCCGTCGCCGACGCGAACAACCAGAACGCCTCGGCGGTGCCGGACAGCTGCGGCCTGCTGACCTAGTCGGTCAGACCGTCCAATACTGCTCCGGTTCCGGACAATCCGAGACGGGTGGCGCCGGCCGCAATCATGTCGAGTGCGGCCTGCGTCGTACGTATTCCGCCACTGGCCTTGACTCCCACGCCTGGGCCGACCGTCCGTGCCATCAGTTCGACGGCCTCGACCGTCGCCCCACCCGCGGGGTGGAAGCCGGTGGAGGTCTTGACGAAGTTCGCCCCGGCGCGCACGGCCGCGCGGCAGCATTCGACGATGGCCTCGTCGGACAGCGCTGCGGTTTCGAGAATCACTTTGAGGATCGCACTCTCCCCCATCGCCTCACGGACGGTGAGGATGTCTGCGAGCACAGCGCTGTAGTCGCCGGCGACCGCCGCTCCTACGTCGATGACCATGTCGATCTCGGTAGCGCCCTGATCGACGGCCAGTCGCGCTTCGGCACCCTTGACCAGTGAATGATGCTTCCCCGACGGGAATCCGACGACGGCCGCCGTCACCAGTCCGTCGGCGCGAATCGGCAACATCGACGGCGAGACACAGACGGCCAGCACACCGAGACTGCGCGCCTCGTCGATCAGGGCGGTCACATCGGCCGCGGTGGCTTCGGGTTTGAGGAGAGTGTGGTCCACCATCGCGGCAACCTGGGAACGAGTGAGTGCAGCTTCAGACATGATGGAAAGCTTGGCACACCACCACGCGACCGTCGCCGCAGCCGCACCTGAGAGACTAGGCCGCATGACCGCTGCACCTTCGATCGACGATCGTCGCTATGTTCTTTCCCTCGGCTGCCCCGACACCACGGGCATCGTCGCACGCATCTCGACCTTTCTCACCGACGTCGGTGGATGGATCGTGGAGGCCGCATACCACGCCGATGCCGACACCGGATGGTTCTTCACGCGTCAGGCGGTCCGTGCGTCGTCTGTGAGCATGAGCATCGACGAGCTTCGTGAACGGTTCAAAGCTGTTGCGGCCGAGATCGGTCCGGAAACCGAGTGGACTCTTCACGACTCCGGCGCACCCAAGAAGATCGTGCTGCTCGTGAGCAAGGAAGGTCACTGCTTGCATGACCTCCTGGGCCGCGCTGCGGGCGGAGAACTTCCGGCAGAGATCAGCGCCGTCATCGGAAATCACGAGGACCTGCGCAGTGTCACCGAGCGCCACGGGATCGACTTCCACCACGTTCCGTTCGCCAAGGACCCGGCCGAACGGGGACCGTCCTTCGAGAAGGTCCGCGCCCTGGTCGACGCCCACAACCCCGACGCCGTGGTTCTTGCACGCTTCATGCAGGTGCTTCCCGAATCACTGTGCGAGCACTGGGCCGGCCGCGCGATCAACATCCACCACAGCTTCTTGCCGTCGTTCATCGGTGCCCGCCCCTATCACCAGGCGTTCGCCCGCGGCGTGAAGTTGATCGGCGCCACCTGCCACTACGTGACCGCCGAACTCGATGCCGGTCCGATCATCGAGCAGGACGTGATCCGCGTCGACCACGCCGACGATGTCGCCGACATGGTCCGCCAGGGTCGAGACATCGAAAAGCTCGTGCTCTCACGCGGACTGCGCTGGCACCTCGAGGATCGTGTTCTGGTCCACGGGCGCAAGACGGTCGTATTCAGCTAAGGCTGATCGGCAGGCAAGAGGGCAAGGACCTCCGGTACCGGCCGGAGGTGTGCGGCCAGAATTTCGAGAGCCTTGTCTGCATCGGATTCGTCCAGCGCCTCAACCAAGGCACGATGCTGCGCATTGATCGTGTCCAGGCGGTGCGGTCCCACGTTCAGGGCGCGCACCGCAACTCTCTGTTGCCGTGACCGGAGCGACTCGTAGAGTTCGGTCAGTACCGAGTTCTGTGCAGCTCTGACCATCGCAAGATGGAATTGCCGGTCGAGACCGGAAACCTCGAACCAATCACGTTCGCGCCCTGCAGCTTCCATCGGTTCGATCAGCTCGATCATTGACGTCGGCGCGCCGAAGCCTCGGGCACACAGCACCGTCACCGCGTGACCCTCGATCAGTTGCCGGCTCTGGTAGACCTCTTCGAGCTCACGGGCTGTCACGGTTCGGACCTGCGCGCCCTTGCGCGGCAGGAGAGTGATGAACTTTTCGGCGGCCAGCCGATGGAATGCCTCTCTGACCGGCGTACGGGACACCCCCATGGTCCCGGAGACCCACAGCTCGTCCAGGAATCGCCCCCCTTCGATCGATCCACGAATGATCTCGTCCCGCAACCAGACGTAGACGCGGTCGCGTGCCGGCCCCTGGGTGGCTGACGGGTCGGCAGTTGCCGGTGTCGACATCACAATCCCTTCGCACTGGCGTCCGCCGGGTTGACGAACTTGTAACAAATTCACCATACCGACTCTGGACACACCAAGTATTCTCTGTGTATACATGACGTATACAACAGCTGTGCGGGTCGTCACACCGATCAGATCAGTCGTAAAATCCCTACTGCCAAGGAGCCCACCAGCATGTTCAGCACTCCCGCCGACCGCCGTCACGCGATCTGGCTGTCCGATCCGAGCTTTGCCGCAGCAGAAATTGCGCGTGGGCTCGGCTACGGCGCGGTGATCCTCGACATCGAACACGGGTCGTTCGACCTTGCCGACCTCGAGCGATTCATCCCCTTCCTTCGCGGCCTGGACATGGAGGTTCTCGCGAAAGTACTGGGACCCGAGCGCGGACCCATTCAGCAGGCTCTCGACTTCGGCGCCACTGCCGTTGTCATTCCGCACATCGAAAATGCTTCCCATGCAAAGGAAGTCACTGCGTTCGCCAAATTCCCACCGCTAGGCGACCGTAGTTTCGCCGGCGGGCGCACGACCAACTACGGCGGTTTCACCGACGACTGGGTCCGTCGCCAGGACACCTTCACCCGTTGCTACCCGATGATCGAGGATGCCGGAGCAATCGAGAACATCGCAGACATCCTGGCACTGGACACCGTCGACGGCGTCTTCGTTGGCCCGTCCGATCTTTCGCTGCGCCGAGAACGCGGTGCATACACACGTACCGAGGGCGATTTTGCCGACCTCGCTATCGTTGCCGCAGCGGCAGCCGAAGCAGGCAAGCCGTGGGTACTGCCGGCGTGGAGCGTGGAAGAGAAAGAATTTGCCGTCCGACACGGCGCTGATCAGATGGCGTTGATCATGCAGCACGGTGCCCTCGCTGCCGGCTTTGCCGGACCGCTCGATCAGATCACTCGGATTCGGGAGTCTCGATGACAACACAAACCTCGGAACCCGGCTCGTCACCGATAAAGGCGGCCGTCCCGCCGAAGATCGGCCGTGCCCGTTGGGGTATCGCCGGAGTTCTCGGCGTCGGCATGTTCGTCAACTACATCGACCGCGTGAACCTCTCCATTGCCGCACCGGAGATCATGCGCGACTTCGACATCAGCGCTTCGCAAATGGGAATGGTCTCGTCCGCGTTCCTGTGGACGTACGCCATGCTCCAGATGCCGATCGGTTCGTTCATCGACCGCATCGGCGTGCGGTGGGTCAATCGAGCTGCCGCGTTTCTCTGGGCCGTGGCGTCGTTCGCCTCCGCTGCGGCAGGTGGACTGGGAATGCTCCTGGTCGCCCGACTCGTCCTCGGTGTCGGCGAAGCGCCTACTGTCCCGGCCGGCTGGAAAGCAATCGGCCAATGGTTCCCGAAGCAGGAGCGTGGGACCGCGACTTCCATCTTCGACGGGTGTGCCAAGATCTCGAACGTGATCGGCATCCCGATCATGGCGTTCTTGGTCACGACGTTCAGCTGGCACGCGGCCTTCATCTTCACCGGCATCCTCTCCGTGGCCTACCTCGCGATTTGGTGGCTGCTGTATCTGACGCCCAAAGAGGCACTGGCGAAAGGTCGGCTGAGCCAAGCGGAGTTCGACTACATCCGCGAGGGCGGCGCCGAAGACGAGGACGCAGAAACCAGCGGTTCGCTCAATGGTCTGGGCTACCTCCTGCGGCGACGCAAGACTTGGGGACTCGCACTCGGGTACGCGTCCTATACGTACGCCTACTACGTGCTCTTGACCTGGCTCCCCGCCTACTTGGAGAAGAGTTTCGGGGTCAACCTCCTCAAGGGCGGCATCTACACGATGATCCCGTGGCTCGTCGCCGTGATCGCACAGTTCCTCATCGCCGGCATCCTGATGGACAGGTGGTTGGCCAAAACGGGTGACGTCACCAAGGTCCGCCGTACGGTCCTCGTGGTCAGCCTCCTGGCATCACTTGCTGTCACGGGAGCGGCATACGCGGGATCGATCGCAGTCGCCCTGATCTTCCTCTCGATCGGAGCAGCAGGACTGGCAGTGTCGGTCCCCGCAGGTTCGTCCATCGTGGCGCTCATTGCGCCTGAGGGATACACCGGGTCGCTCGGCGGCATCGTCAATTTCGTGGCGAATCTGCTCGGAATCGCGGCGCCCATCGTGACCGGCATGGTGGTCGACGCCACCGGTTCGTTCGCCGGCGCGTTCATCGCGACCGGTGCGGTACTCATCGGCGGAATCTTCTGTTACACCGTGGTGCTCGGCAAGATCGAGAGAATGCCGGCGCCCCAAGCCCAGAAAGGCACAACCACATGGTCGACGTAGCAATCGCACAGTACGCCCCAGGACTCGACAAGCAGTCGAATCTCGAGCAACTCACGAAACTGGCGAGCGAAGCGGCGGAATCCGGCGCTCGCATCGTGGTCGCTCCCGAGTACGCGATGTTCACGGCTCCGAGCATGGACTCACGTTTCGTCTTGACCGCCGAGTCGCTCGACGGCGAATTCGTCTCAGCGCTGGCAGACCTCGCAACAACTCTCGGCATTCACATAGTCGCCGGGATCAACGAGGCAGTTACGGGCTCCGACAAGATCTCGAACACCTTGGTCGCCCTGGCCCCGAAACTCGGTGTCGTTGCGATCTACCGAAAGCTGCACCTGTACGACGCTTTCGGTTACAAGGAATCGGACGTCGTCCGTGCCGGTGAGATTCACGACCCCGAAACCTTTGTCGTGGAAGACGTCCGGTTCGGTCTTCAGACTTGCTACGACCTTCGCTTCCCGGAAACGACACGACGGATCGTCGATGCAGGCGCCGACGTTCTCCTCCTCCCGGCAGAGTGGGTGCCCGGCCCGTTGAAGGAAGATCACTGGACAACTCTCGTCCGCGCCCGCGCGATCGAGAACACGATCTACGTCGCGGCGGCCGACCAATGCGCACCGGCGGGATCAGGCGCGAGCATGATTGTGGATCCGATGGGCGTCATCGTCGCATCTCTGGGAGAACGCGTGGGTATGGCGACTGCAACCGTCTCCCTCGAACGAATCGCGGAGGTTCGGATGAAGAATCCGGCTCTCGAACTACGCAGATTCGGAGTCACCGCGCGCTAGAGATTGCGCAGTCGCACGATTTCCTTGTCGAACTCGTCGATGTTCTCGATCGACGACATGTGACCGACGCCCGGCAACACGATCAACCGTTCGAGGTTGCCGGCGTCGTCGAGGACCTGCGCAAGCTTGCGCGCATGGACCGGCGGAGTGAGCCGATCGAGCGAACCGACGAGCACGGTGGTCGGCACTTCGAGATTGTCGAGTCCCTCGTGAATGTCGAGGGTGCTCAGCGCTGCTCCCCAACCGCCACGAATACGCGGCTTGCACTCACGAACGATGTTCTCGCAGAACTGAATCTCGGCCTTGGTCGCGTTCGGTGACATCGAGACGTACTGGATCGCCTTCGTCATGGCGCCCGAGGAGACAAACGGAACGGGCGAACTGAGGATGGCGCGGCCCACGGGGACCGGCACCCGAGGAAAGCGATTGGGCAGTGGGATGACCGTGGTCTCGGCGATCAACCTTTCACTCGCGGTGCTCGCGAGCATGACCGCCGACGCGTACTTCTTGACCTCGTCGGGGTGACGACCAGCCCAGGCGATGATGCTCATCCCGCCCATGCTGTGACCGACGATGACCGCCTTCTTGTCCTCGCGAACCGTGGCTGCCAGCACGGCAGAAAGGTCGTCGGCGAGGACGTCCGGGCCGAGCGGAAGATTACCGACGGTGCTGCGTCCGTGACCGCGCTGATCGTAGGTGATGACGCGATATTCACCGGCAAGCGCATTGACCTGCGGGTACCAGAATTCGGTTGAGCACGTCCAGCCGTGACTGAGAACGATCGGATCGCCGTCGACGGGACCGTAAGCCCGGACATTGATGATCGCACCGTCGTCGGTGGTCAGTTCACTGATATCAGCTTTGAGCGTCGGAGTCTTCAGGAGTGCGTTGGGCTCGACGTCGCTCGAAAGAGTCAACCCGCGCGTGGATCGCCGATGACGGATCCCAGCGACTGCCGCGACGAGTGCTCCCACTCCGACGGCGCCTGCCAGTACTCGAAGCTCTGTGGTGCGCGAACGACTGGACATGCATTTACCCCTGACTGCTGCTGACGACAGACGGATGCAATCTATGTGTGACTGCCGTTAACCGACACTATCACTCGAACAACGCGCGTTGTCAGCGTTGGAGCGAAGAGTGGGGCAACACACCGTGACCTGGAACCGCGTCACCGGATGAGCAGAAACCGCGGCCCACTACCAGCGGGAACCGCCATGCTGGATGTCGTCCACGCGCGGTCGAACGTCGACGAGATATACACACACTGCAACAACCGCGATGATGCCCAGGAGACCGACAGGGGATGTCGCCAGCAGGATCAACGCCGCAACGATGAGAATTCCGAGCCAGATCGGCTTGGTCAATTTGTTGACCGCGGTAAAGGCGTCCGGACGCTGCCTGACGGCATGAACGATCGCGTAGACAGCACCCACCAACGCGAGCACTTTCAGTGCGAGAAAGATCAGACCGACTAGCCCATCGACTTGAGTCACAACTACATCCTAAGTTCTCATCCGGTTCCCGACGAACACGAAGGCTCCCACACTCGGCTGAGCGCGGGAGCCTTCGTCAGGTGGAGCTGGGCAAAATCAGGCCTTCTTGGCCGGAGCAGCCTTCTTGGCCGGAGCCGGCGCGGTGGCCTTGGCCGGAGCAGCCTTGGCCGGTGCAGCCTTGGCCGGAGCAGCCTTCTTGGCGGCGGTGGTTGCGCGCTCCTGGACGTCGGACGCAGCAGCGGTCACGCGAGCGGCAGCTTCCTTGGAAGCCTCGTCTGCCTGGTCACCGAGGTCGAGGACCTTCAGTGCAGCCTCGTCGCCTGCATCGGCGATCTTCTCGCCGGCGTCAGCGATCTTCTCGCCGACCTCTTCTGCGGTGTCGGAGATGCGTCCGGCGGCGCGGCCGGCCAGCTTGGCAGCCTGCTCGCCCACGGCGCGCGTCTGACGAGCAACGGTTCCGAGTGCATCTTCGGTCAGCTCGACGGCGTCGCCGAGTGCCGACTCTGCAGCAGCGATGCCCTCTTCGACTGCGGGCTGCTTGCGGATGCGCTCGACTGCGTCTTCGCCACGCTCTGCGAGGGAGTTGTACAGATCGCCGGCAACCTTGAGGTATGCCTCGGCGACCTTGCGGAGTTCCTCGGGTGCGAACTTCTCTCGCAGCTCGGCGAGCTCTTCGGGCAGCTCGGACGGCAGGCCGGCGAGACGCTCGCGCAGTGCCTCGACGCTCTCGGCAACGTCACCCTGAACGGAAGCAAGCTTCTCGCGGGCACCGTCGACACGGCCGTTGACGTCACCCTGGGTGTTCTCGGCGCGCTCACGAACCTGAGCGACTACATCGGCCACGGCCTGGACAACCAGGTCGCCTGCGCCGACAGCGGCGTAGAGCGAGGTCTTGACGCTGTCGATGGCGTTCTTGTCAGTCATCTTGTTCTCCTAGTGAAGTCTCGGTGTCTAAAATTGCGGCCGATTCAGCGAAATCGGGCGCTGCGGCTGGTCTGGACGACTCGTTCTCGCGACAGAACGAGTCGTAGATTTCGAGCAGTACTTGCTTCTGCCGTTCGTTGATGGCCGTCTCGGCCAACACCGCGTCCCTGATGGGACTGTGCGGGCGTTGTTCGAGATATCCCGCTTGGACGTACAGGACTTCTGATGAGACTCGAAGACCCTTGGCGATTTGCGCCAGTACGTCTGCCGACGGTTTACGCAATCCGCGTTCGATCTGACTCAGATACGGATTGCTGACGCCGGCGAGTTGAGCAAGTTGGCGCATCGAAACTTGGGCGGCTTCCCGCTGTGCACGAATGAACCCCCCGATGTCGTGTGCCGCAGAGCTGACGACGCGAGCTGCCAAGTCGCTTGCTCCGGCTGCGGCACCGGATAATTCACGATCTCCGTCATCGGAGTTCGTCGACTTCGCTGGCATTGCGTCCTCCCTTTCCAGTGGACATTTCCCAGGATAGGAGAGGGTGCTAACTATTGCAAGCACTACTGCTAGCACTCGTGGTGGACGTCACATACCGGACAGCTCAGCCGAAGATGAGCGTCGAAATCGTGTAGATCAGCAGCCCGGCGATAGATCCGACAACGGTGCCGTTGATACGGATGAACTGAAGATCTCGACCGACCTGCAGCTCGATCTTCTGGCTCGCTTCGTCGGCATCCCACCGCTCGACCGTGTCGCTGATGACTCCGGTGATCTCGTCGGTGTAGTTCTCCGCGATGTACTTGGTGCCCTGCACCAGCCAGCCGTCGACCTTCTCACGCATGGATTCGTCGTCTCGCAGCCTGATTCCGAAGCCGGCCACGTTCTCGGCGACCTTGGTCCGCAGGGTGCTGTTCGGATCGTCGACCGACTCCATGATGAGGCGCTTGGCGACCTGCCACGTCGAGGACGCCAGACCCGTCACTTCCTCGCGGCCCATGATCTCCGCCTTGATCCCTTCGGCCTTCTTGATGGTCTCCGGGTCGTTCTGCAGATCATCGGCGAAGTCGATCAGGAAGCGGTTGGCGGCGAGACGTACCTCGTGTTCCGGGTTGGAACGGACCTTCCAGGTGAACTCGACGAGTTCCTTGTAGATCTTCTCCCCCAGCATCGCGTCGACGAATTTCGGCGACCACGCCGGCGAATCGCGAACGATCACACGGTCGATCGTCTCCTGGCTGCCGAGTGCCCACTGATGCGCGCGCTCGGCAAGCAATTCGATGATCGGCAGTTGCTTGTTGTCCTTGAGCAACTCCCCGAGCACTCGGCCGATCGGCGGTCCCCACATGGGCTCGGCCAGCCGCTTCACGATCGTGTTGTCGATGATCTGGGCAATGTCCTCGTCGCGAAGAACCTCGACCATCCCGCGCAATACCGTCGACGTCTCGGCGGCGACGCGAGCGGCATTGGCAGGTTCAGCCATCCACGTACCGAGGCGGAGCGGAATCTGCGCCTGCTGCACCTTGGCCGACACAACCTCGGGAGCCAGGAAGTTCTGACCGACGAACGAGCTCAAACTGGCTCCGAGCTGGTCTTTCTTACGCTTGATGATGGCAGTGTGCGGGATGGGAAGCCCCATCGGATGACGGAAGAGCGCGGTGACGGCAAACCAGTCGGCAAGCGCGCCGACCATGCCCGCCTCGGACGCGGCCCGGACGTACCCGACCCACTCTCCGGCGCCGCGGGATTCCTGCCACCGGCAGAAGATGTAGACCACCGTCGCGAAGCCGAGGAGGCCAGTGGCGAAGACTTTCATCTTGCGAAGGTCCCGACGCTTGGCGGCGTCGTCGAAGGCGGAGAGGCTCAGTTGCTGCACCCTCGCCATTGTGCCGAAAGGTGTGACGCGGCGTAGCGCGAGCGACACGATGTCCGATTCGCTAGGACTTAATCCCCCGAACTGCGGATGTGAGTGCCCGAGATAAAGGCACGGACATTAAGCTGGACCAGAAAGTAGACCGATCGGACGTGGCTCGCACCACAGATATGAGATGACTCGTGGCCAAGAATGCCGTGCAGGACAACGAGCAGGTAGACGGCCCAGTCGTTGCTGATGCGAAGCCCGAGAAATCCGACGGTCGCAAGCGTCGGTGGCGCGAACACAAGATCGCTCGCCGCGAGGAACTCGTCGACGGCACCATCGCTGCTATCCGGGCACGCGGCCGTGAGATCGGCATGGACGAGATCGCCTCCGAGATCGGTGTGTCCAAGACCGTGCTCTACCGGTACTTCGCCGACAAGAGCGACCTCACCACCGCCACGATGATGCGGTACGTCGAGACCATCCTGTCGCCGCGTATCTACGAAGCGATCAGCGGTGATCTCGACGATTTCGAACTCACCCAGGCCAGCATCACCGCGTACGTCGAGACGGTGGCGTCCGACCCCGACATCTACCTCTACGTCATGGCCAACGGCGCCGGCGCCAACCGCGACGTCGTTGCCGATTCCGAGCGCATGATCGCCGAATTGCTCTCCACGGTGTTGGGCAATCGTCTTCGCGAGATGGAGATGGATTCCGGCGGTTCCCTGCCGTGGGCGTTCGGGATCGTCGGCGGAATTCAGCTCGCGACGCACTGGTGGATCTCCAACAAGTCGATGTCCGCAGAATCGCTGATCGACTACCTCACCATGATGACGTGGGGCGGCATCACCGGCATTGCTGCGGTCAACGGATCACCGGCCAAGTTCAAGTCCGTTCCGCATCCCCTCGTCAAGCCTGCCGAGGACTGACTCGCCCGAGACCGAACTTTCGAGCCACAGGGGTCGATCCTGTGGCACTCTTTCGGCATGGCACAAGACTCGCTGTGGGAAACACCGGCCGCCAAGACACTGCGGGCGGAGCCCGGGTTCGAACTCGATCAACTCGATCGCAACAGCACTCCGGGATTCACCGGAAACAAAGCTGACGGCGAACGTCTACTCGAGGAGCGCGGCGCGGTCCTGTCCGACCTGCAGGAGTTGCTCTACGCCAACGGCAGGTCCGGGGACAGCCGTTCCATCCTGCTGGTCCTGCAAGGAATGGACACCGCAGGCAAGGGTGGCATGGTCCGACACGTGATCGGTCACGTGGATCCTTCGGGAGTTCAGCACGCGGCCTTCGGCGTCCCGACCGAAGAGGAAAAGCAACATCACTACCTCTGGCGGATCAAGAAGGAACTCCCCCGCGGCGGCTATCTCGGTGTGTTCGATCGCTCCCACTACGAGGACGTCCTGGTCGTGCGTGTCCACGATCTTGTCCCTGAGGATGTCTGGAGCGCGCGCTACGACGAGATCAACCAGTTCGAGAAGGAACTCGTCGACGCCGGAACCACCATCGTGAAGGTGGCGATGTTCGTCTCGCTCGACGAGCAGAAGAAGCGGCTCGAAGAGCGTCTCGACCGCCCGGACAAGTACTGGAAGTACAACCCGGGTGACGTGACCGAACGCGGTTTGTGGCCTGCATATCAACAGGCGTATCAGGCAATGCTCGACAAGACGTCGACCGAGCACGCGCCGTGGTACGTCGTGCCGTGTGATCGGAAGTGGTACAGCCGAATTGCGGTCACGGAGCTACTGATCGACGCTCTGGAAAAGCTCGATCTCGACTGGCCGCCTGCCAACTTCGACATCGAGGCGGAGAAAGCGCGACTGGCACAGTCCTGATCAGAAGCAGTCCTGATCAGAACAGGTGTGGGGATTCGCGGTGCACTTTGTGGTCGTGATGAACGGTGCTGGTGTACAGGGCAACCGCCAGTCCGATGGACGCGACGCCGGCGAGCCCGGCAATCAACGCCCAACCACCGTGCCCTGAACCGGCGGCCACGAGAAAGCTGCCGAGACAGACAACTGTGGCCAGCACCAGGAAATACGACGCCCACGCTGCAAAGAGATTGAGCTTCATCGTTCGCTCCTCCGGTCGGATCTCTTTCGTTTCGACCGTACGCCGGAGCATGACGGTCGACAAGACACTCCTGTCGTGAGGTTTCCCGACGTCTACGCCGGGTAGCCGAATTGCATGGACATCGGAACTCTTTACCGCGGAATCGAATCGGCGCGCGGACTGGACGGTCCGTCCACTGGCATCAGACGCAGAATCCTCGAGATCACCGAGCGATCCGACAGATCGCGTACTGTCGCCGCACTTCTGCGCGGCGCCCTCGTCGGGCATCCCATCCATCCCGCCCTCGTGACCATTCCCGCGGGCGCATGGACGGCTTCGCTGATCTTCGACGTGTCAGGCGATCCGCAGACTGCACGACGGTTGATCGGGCTCGGGCTGGTCTCGACGCCGCCGGCTTTGCTGACGGGCTGGCTGGACTGGTCCGAACGTGGCGACGTCGCACGCCGTGTGGGGCTGGTACACGCCGCGTCGAATGCTGTGGGGATCTGGTCTTTTGCCGCGTCGTACTGGCTGCGCGGCAAGGATTCACTCGCGCTGGCGCGAGTTCTGTCGGTGCTGGGCCTCACCGCGGTCGGTGTCGGTGGCGCGCTCGGCGGTCACATCGTTTTCAAACTCATGGACGATCCTGCCGTCGAGGCTACAGCGACTCCGGTTCTCGATCCCATCCTGGATGTGGTCAACTGAGCTGATCGGACCTCAATACTATTCAGGCGTAAGCACTTCCGGAGTAGCTCCGTAGTTCTCGCGCGGTCTCGTCCGAATCCGCCAGTGGCCTGTTCATGACCCAGTGCGGGCTGCGCGTGCCCAGTGTCGCGGCAAAGTCGGCGACGGCGTCCGGGGTCGGCACTGCGTGTTCGCCCAGATATCCGAGAACGATGAGGTCCTCCCCTGAACGAGTCTCCACGGCCAGGGCCCAACCGCACGTCTCCTCCCACAGCAACGCCACCTCACGCCCAGGGAAACGCGGCACAGTTCGATCCAACGCGATGTAGGCCTCCAGAGGATGCTCGCGCCTGCAACACCATTGCTCTATGCCGGCCCCCACGCCGACCGCCACCCGTTGTACGTACCGCTCGAACCCGAGTCCGACGGTTGCGTCGACCAGCATTTGTTCTGTCATCGAACCTCACTCCTCGCCATCGTGTTTGGAATGTGCCCAGCGCTGACCGCGCCGAAACCCGGTTCAGATCACGGACTCCGGGTATCCCCAGACGAACCGATCAAGTGGAGAGGGGACCCGATGAAGTACTCGCCCGCTATGGCTCCCGGACGAATGCTGAAGATCTCCATGGTGTCGGTGAACGCCGATCCACTCGCACCGGTGGGCTGCTCGGCAGCCGGTGCACAGAACCTGCACGTCGACGAACTGTCCGCGGCCCTGGTTCGCGCCGGACACGATGTCACCGTCTTCACCAGGCGGGCACACGTCGGTGGACCGGACCGCGTTCGCGCCCGCGCCGGGTACTCCGTCGACTATCTCGAAGCCGGCCCGACACACGCTCTCCCGGACGCCGAAATACTCCCCCACCTGGGCACCTTTGCCAGCATTCTGCGCGCTCAGTGGAGTACCGACCGACCCGATGTGGTGCACTCGCACTTCTGGATGTCTGGTGTGGCAACGGAACTCGCGACCCGCTCACTCGGCATCCCCGTACTTCAGACATTCCATTCCCTGGGATCTGCGGCGCACCGACACCTCGGAGCAGCCGACGACAGCCCCTCGGAGCGGACTCACCTGGAACCGTTGATCGCCAGGGGCGCAACCCATGTCATCGCGACAAGTTCGGACGAAATCTTCGATCTGGTTCGGCAGGGATCACCACGATCACGGACCACGATGGTGCCCTCGGGTGTCGATACCGAAGCGTTCACCCCGGAGGGACCCGCCGCGAAGAAGACCGCGCCGCACCGATTGATCTGCGTCGGAAGGCTGGTGGAGCAGAAGGGCTTCGATGTTGCCGTCGCCGCGCTGGCTTCACTGCCGGACACGGAGTTGGTGGTGATCGGCGGGCCACCCGTCGCGCAACTGAGCACCGACGAGGTTGCGATCCGCTTGGTCAAGCTCGCCGAGCGGCTCGGCGTCGCAGATCGAGTCCAATTACTGGGACGGGTTCCGCACCGCCAACTACCGAAACTGATGCGGTCGGCCGACGCCCTCGTATGCACCCCCAGATACGAACCTTTCGGAATCGCGGCGCTGGAAGCGATGGCGTGCGGCGTTCCTGTAGTCGCGACTCCTGTTGGCGGACTGCGGGATACGGTGATCGACGGACTCACGGGGCGTCGGGTGCCGGTGAACAGCCCCGTGGAAACCGCGCGCGCGGTCCGGCATCTTCTGGACGACGAAGACGAGGGCGCGGCGTTTGCACGGCAGAGTCGGGCCCGAGCGTGCGAATCGTATTCATGGGATCACGTCGCCACCGAGGTGGTCCGAACCTACGGCCGCTGCGTCACAGCACCGCCGAGAGCCCGCCAACACAAGGGCACTCACCGAAGTGAAGTGCACTGACGCTGACGGGCTCTACGAAGCTGATTTCTCGAATCTGTAGGTGACTCGAAACTATCGGCGAAAGGGCGGTATCAAGCCGGGAAACGTCGGGTCTCTTCGAGTCCGATTGCATGATCCAGCGACTCGTAGCAGGCAAACATCGACTCCTGACCAGCTGCTTTGAGTAGCCTCTGAACCGGGCGGGCGCAGACGAGCGCGAGTGTGCCGCCCACGTCGCGTGATCGCGTCGACAGGACCGACAGCACGGACAAGCCGCACGTCCCCATGAATTCGAGTTCGGAGAGATCGACAACCAGCGTCCGGTCCGCGGCAACGTGGTACGTCAAGAAGTCACGAAAAGCATTGGCGCTCATCAGGTCGATCTCGCCACGAACGTGGATCACAGCGGTATGTGCACTGATGCGGTGCGCGTGAAACGATGCGGTCGCTGTCCCGGTCGCGGGAGGTCCGTAATCTACCGATCCCTTCGCCGCGTTCGTAAAGCCTGAAATAGATGATCCTGGAACAACAGTCATGGTTCTCCCATCCCGCAACGGTTTACACTCTGCAAAAGAGAAGGGACCTCCGAAGGAGCCGCACGATGAACGGGTCTCCAGAAATACGGATAAATCCCTCATCGGCTGTGTGCTCAACCTCGGTTTGAAACAGTACGCCAGCATGACCGGCGTCACAAGTGCGTTGCGACCATTCGTTTCGGTGTTCCGAACAAAAATGTGGTTTGGTCTGCGGTTCCGCGAGGTAATCCGATGTTGCGATCGCCAACGGTCGTGAGCAGAATCGTGTCGTTTACCCCGGCACCACCATCGACCAAATTTCGTGTTCGGGGGTCACTGTGAAGGTCGAGATGGGTATCGTTCTCGGCACCAGACTTCACCGCGACCCCTGGTACGACGATCCGGAGAACTTATGGCACACCTCAGCGCACTCGAGCCCGATCAGGATCAGACTCAGCCAGTTGTGGAGTTGAGGATTCAAGCGACTCTCGATCAGCTGTCGATTTTGCGTGCACTGGCCGCCACTGTTGCCATTCAGGAAAACTTCGACCTCGACGCCATCGCCGACATCAAATTGGCCATGGACGAAATCTGTACGCATCTGATTGTTCGTGCTGCGCCTGATTCGGTTCTGGTGTGTCGGTTCGTGTTCACTCCCCCGCAACTGCACGTATCCGTATCGACGACAACCACGGAGTACGAGGACAGCACTCAGCGATCGTTCGGGTGGCACATCCTCACCGAACTCACCGATTCGATTTCGCTCGACCAGGAAGAGAACCTCGGCGGCGTCGGCTACATCACGACCATGAAGTTCACCAAGGCCCTCAGCGGGCGCCTGTGACCGCTTCCGCAGACGGCCCGTCACGCCCGCGCCGGCGGTCCACCGACGAATATCGGGACGTCATACCCGTTTTCGAGGAAATGCGGACCCTCGAGCCCCACAGTCCGGAGTACGAACGAGTGCGCACCGCACTGATAACCAGGTGCCTACCGTTGGCCGAACACATCGCCAGACGATTCGACGGACGCGGCGAGGCACACGACGATCTGGTTCAGGTGGCGCGCCTCGGTCTGGTCAACGCCGTCGACCGTTTCGATTCCACGCGCGGATCCGATTTCGTCTCGTTCGCGGTTCCCACCGTGATGGGCGAAGTTCGACGACACTTCCGCGACACCGGTTGGGCATTGCGGGTTCCACGCCGGATGAAGGAGTTGCACTTCCAACTCGGGCAAGCCATCAGCGAGCTGTCACAACAACTCGGGCACGCGCCGACCGTCGACGAGTTGGCTGAGACGTTGGGGATCGAACGTGAAGAAGTTGCCCAGGCGTTGATCGCCGGCAACGCGTACCAGACCGTCTCGGTCGACGGTGCCGCGTCCAATCACACCGACGATCTTCCGCTCGTGGAAACACTCGGTGACTACGACGCAGCACTCGAGAACGTCGAGAATCACGAGGCATTACGTCCACTTCTCGACAAGCTGCCCGAGCGAGAGCGGACGGTGTTGATGCTCAGATTCTTCGGAAACCTGACGCAGACACAGATCGCCGAGAAGGTCGGTGTGTCCCAGATGCACGTGTCGAGGTTGCTCGCGAAGACACTGAGTAATCTTCGCGAGCAACTCGACTGAGCGGGACCGAGCGGGTCAGATTGTTGCGGTGTCGATCACGAATCGGTATCGAACGTCGCTCTTGATTACGCGCTCGTAAGCGTCGTTGATATCGCTCGCCGGAATCAGTTCGATTTCTGCACCGATGCCGTGCTCGGCGCAGAAGTCGAGCATCTCCTGCGTCTGCGGGATACCGCCCACCATGGAGCCGGCGAGGCTACGACGGTTTGCGGCGAGCGAGAATGCTCGAACTTCGATCGGCTTCTCCGGCAGGCCCAGTTCGACGAGCGTGCCGTTGATGGCGAGCAAGGACATGTAGGCGTCGATATCGAGATTGACCGAGACCGTGTTGAGGATCAGGTCGAACTCGCCGCGAAGAGCCTTGAACGTCTCACGGTCATTGGTCGCGTAGTAGTGATCGGCGCCGAGACGAAGGCCGTCTTCCTTCTTGCCGAGCGTCTGGCTCAGGACGGTAACTTCCGCGCCGAGCGCCTTGGCGATCTTCACACCGACGTGACCGAGGCCGCCGAACCCGATGATGGCGACCTTCTTGCCGGGGCCGGCATTCCAGTGCCGCAGCGGTGAGTACAAGGTGATGCCGGCGCACAGCAGCGGCGCGGCAACGTCGAGTTCGATGCCCTCGGGGATCGAGAGAACAAAATGCTCGGTGACGACGATGTGCGTCGAGTAGCCACCCTGAGTGCGCTCGCCGTCGCGTCCGGTGGCGTTGTATGTACCGGTCACACCCTTGCGGCAGTACTGCTCTTCGCCGGCCAGGCAGGCGTCGCACTCTCCGCAGGAGTCGACGAAGCAGCCGACGCCCACGCGGTCGCCGACTTTGTGCTTGGTGACATCCGAACCCACCGCGGCGACGACGCCGGCGATTTCGTGTCCGGGGACGATCGGGTACTTGGCTCCGCCCCACTCGTTGCGAGCGGTGTGGATGTCGGAGTGGCAGATGCCGGCAAATTTGATGTCGATGAGAATGTCCAGTGGACCGAGCTCGCGGCGTTCGACGGTGGTCTTCTCGAGCGGACCGTCAGCGGACGTCGCGGCGTAAGCAGCAGCAGTAACCATGCACACATGCCTACCCGTGCATGGAGGGACCTGCAAATCGCAGGCCCCTCCATGACGTGTTCTTGACGTGACTTACCCGGCGTCGCGCTCCGCTTGTTCGGCGCGACGACGCAGGCGCCTCGCGGCCGCAACCATGTTGCGCAGCGAAGGCTCGAGCTGCCATGGATGGCGGGTCTTGAGGCCACCGTCCGGGTTGGCCCACAAACGATCGAGAGAGATCGATTCGCTTGCCTCGGTGAGCAATTCGTCGAGCTCGTCGATGTCGGGAATCCGAGCCGAACGAGATTCGTACACACCGGGGCCGACGCCGTGCGTGAGCGCGCCTTCCTTGAGTGCTTCGAGAACCCACGTGATGGAGCGGGTCGCGACGATAGCCGTCACATCGGCGTCCAACCGTTCGATGGCGTCGACCACCGACGACCGAGCGGAGTACGTCAGATGTGTGTGGATCTGTGTTTCCGGCTTCGCTCCACCTGTTGCCAGACGGAACGCGTCGACGGCCCACTCCAGGTAGGCCTCCCGGCCGTCCTCACGCAGTGGCAGCAGTTCACGAATTGCCGGCTCGTCCACCTGGATGATGGCGATTCCGGCAGCTTCGAGATCCGCGATTTCGTCTCGAATGACAAGTGCCAGTTGCTCTGCCGTTTCGTAGAGCGGCTGATCCTGACGAACGAACGAACGGGCGATCATGGTGACCGGACCCGTCAGCATGCCCTTGACCGGCTTGTCGGTCAGCGACTGCGCGTACGCAATCCATTCGACCGTCATCGGCTTCGGACGTGCAATGTCGCCGTAGAGAATCGGCGGACGCGTACAACGAGATCCGTAGGCCTGAACCCAACCGTTGTGCGTGAAGGCATAGCCCTCGAGCAGTTCGGCGAAGTACTGGACCATGTCGTTGCGCTCGTGCTCGCCGTGCACGAAGACATCGAGACCGATGTCCTCTTGCAGACGGATTGTGCGCTCGATCTCTTCCTGGATGCGCTTGTAGTAGTCGTCCCACTCCAAACGCCCCTGGCCGAGTTCGTAACGAGCCTGGCGAATCGCGTCGGTCTGCGGGAACGAACCCAATGTCTGGGCCGGAACCAAGGGCAGGTTCAACCGTTCCTGCTGGGCTTTACGACGCTCCTCGTACGGTGCACGCACACGATCTTCGGGCTTGATCGCGTTGACCCGAGCACGGACAGCGTGCTTGAGCTTGAAGTGCACCTTCGTCGGACGCTTACGCCACTTGTCCGAAGGACCTTCGGTGAGTGCCTTCGCCAGGGAGACGACCTCGCCGACCTTCTGCTTCGCAAAAGCCAGACGGTCTGCGACGTCTCCCGGAATGTCGTACTCGGAGAGCACGTCGTACGGCACGTGCAGCAGCGACGACGACGTGGAGACGACGAGGTCGGGCACAACGTCCTTGAGTTCGTTCAGGTACGTCAAGGTGTTGAACCGGTCGACGCGCCAGACGTTGCGACCGTCGACGACGCCCGCGTAGATGCGCTTGCGCTTGATGTTCGGCACCGCGGCCAGTTCCTCGGCCGTGATCTTGCCGTGCACCAAGTCCAGACCGAAGGCCTCGATCTTGGTGGGCGCCAAAATGTTGAGGGCTTCGCCGAACTTGCCGTACGGACCCGTCACCAACAGGCGTGGGCGGAGCGGAGCCGTCGACAGCTTCTCGTACGCACGTCCAAGAGCGGCTAGCTCCTCGGGGGTGCGGTCCTCGGTCACCGAAGGCTCGTCCAACTGAACACAGGTGGCACCGGCCTTGGCGAGCTGCTCGAAGAGCTTCTCGTACTCGGGCAGGAGCGCGTCCAACAAGTCGAGCGGGGTGAAGTTCGGATCGGACTTCTCGGTGGCAGGTCCGACCTTCGATAGCAGAAGCAGCGAGACGGGCCCCATGATGACGGGGCGCAATTCGATGCCGCGCGCCTTAGCGCGTTCGAACTCGTCGAGAAGTGCCTCCGAGTTGAGCGAGAACACCGTGTTCGCGTCGATCTCGGGCTGACGGTAGTAGTAGTTCGTGCCGAAGAAGCGCACCAGCTCGAGAGGCGGGAAGTCCGGGCGACCGCGGGCCATCGTGAAGTAGAAATCGAGCGGATCGAGGGCGCCCTCGAGCGGCTTGAACCGCTCCGGCACTGCGCCGAAGAGCAGCGCATTGTCGAGGACGTGATCGTAGAAGGAGAAGGTGTTGCCCGGAACCTGGCTCAGTCCCGTCGCAGCCAGTTCACTCCAGGTCGATTCCTGGAGTTCCTTGGCGACCGCGAGAAGTGCGTCCTTGTCCGAAGTGCCGTGCCAGTAGGACTCGAGGGCGCGCTTGAGCTCACGGCGCGGCCCGATGCGCGGATACCCCAGGACGCTGGAGCCGAATGCTGCAGTGCTGCTGGACATGCGGTCGACCTTTCTAACCGAGGGGCGCGAGCGCCCTGTGCGCCTTTGTGGTAGCCGGAACTACCAGAAAGGCGCACAGGGGCTTTGGGCCTTAGCTTGCCTGCTTGGTGGAGCGACCGTTGTCGGCGTATTCGTAGAAGCCCGCGCCGGACTTCTTGCCGGTCAATCCGGCTTCGACCATACGCAGGAGCAGCGGCGGAGCGGAGTACAGCGGCTCCTTGAACTCTTCGTACATGGAGTCGGCGATGGACTTGACGGTGTCGAGTCCGACCAGGTCCGTCAGAGCCAGCGGACCCATGGGGTGCGCGAGGCCGAGAACCGTTGCCTTGTCGATGTCTTCCTTGGTCGCGAAGCCAGACTCGACCATGCGGATCGCCGAGAGCAGGTACGGCACCAGGAGTGCGTTGACGACGAAGCCGGAGCGGTCGGCACTGCGGACGACCTGCTTGCCGAGGATGTCGCTGGCAAAAGCCTCGGCGCGCTGCGAGACGGAGGCACTGGTCTTGAGCGTCGTCACCAATTCGACGAGCGGCAGGACCGGAACCGGGTTGAAGAAGTGCATACCGATGACTCGCTCGGGACGCTTGGTCGAGATGCCGAGCTTCATGATCGGGATCGACGACGTGTTGGATGCGAGAACCGCATCCGGGTCCGTCACGACCGCGTCGAGCTCGGCGAAGATTTCGCTCTTGATCTTCTCGTCTTCGACGACGGCCTCCACGACGAGCTGGCGGTCCGCGAAATCTCCCAGATCGGAGGTGAAACGCAGACGCCATGCGGCCTGCTCACGCTCACGTTCTGTGATCTTTCCGCTGCTCACACCGCGGTCGAGCGAACGCAGGATGCGTGAACGCCCGGCTGCTGCAAGCTCGCGAGTCTGCTCGAAGACCAGAACATCGACATGTGCGCGGGCGCACACCTCGGCGATTCCGGCACCCATGATTCCGGCGCCGATAACGCCGACGCGCTGAATTTTTTCGCTGGTCACGTCAGCTCCTTGTTTGTCTCGTGGAGTTTGTCTGGTGAAGGTGTTGTAAAAGAAGCACTTCGAACTGCGTCGACGCTGGTGGCCGATGCAATCGGAACTGCCTTGAAGACGAGAGAAAGTAGTGCGGTGATACAAGCAGGGGAGAGACCCGAAGCCGAGCCTCTCCCCCACCCGAAGTCAGTTCTTAGTGGAACTGGCCCTCTTCGGTGGAGCCCTTGAGAGCTGCCGTCGAGGTGTTGGGGTCAACGGTGGTGGCGATGGTGTCGAAGTAGCCGGCGCCAACCTCACGCTGGTGCTTGATGGCGGTGAAGCCACGCTCTTCGGCAGCCTTGAACTCGCGCTCCTGCAGGTCGACGAATGCCGTCATGCCTTCGCGGGCGTAGCCGTAGGCCAGGTCGAACATGCCGTAGTTGAGCGAGTGGAAGCCGGCCAGCGTGATGAACTGGAACTTGAAGCCCATCGCGCCGAGCTCCTTCTGGAACTTCGCGATGGTCGCGTCGTCCAGGTGCGCCTTCCAGTTGAAGGAAGGGGAGCAGTTGTAGGCCAGGAGCTGGTCCGGGAATTCGCTGCGAACGGACTCGGCGAACTTCTTCGCAACCTCGAGATCCGGCACGCCGGTCTCCATCCAGATGAGGTCTGCGTACGGTGCGTAAGCCTTGGCGCGAGCGATGCAGGGCTCGATGCCGTTCTTGACGCCGTAGAAGCCTTCAGCCGTGCGGGTTCCGTCGAGGAACGGGCGGTCACGCTCATCCACGTCGGAGGTGATGAGGGTTGCAGCCTCAGCGTCGGTGCGGGCGATGATGACGGACGGAACGTCCGCAACGTCGGAAGCCAGGCGAGCCGAGGTCAGGGTGCGGATGTGCTGCTGCGTGGGGATGAGCACCTTGCCGCCGAGGTGGCCGCACTTCTTCTCCGAAGCGAGCTGATCCTCCCAGTGGACACCGGCAGCGCCGGCGCCGATCATGGCCTTCTGCAGCTCGTAAGCGTTGAGAGCGCCACCGAAGCCGGCTTCGGCGTCGGCAACGATCGGAGCGAGCCAGTTGCTGACGGAGGTGTCACCCTCGGTCTTGGCGATCTCGTCGGCGCGCAGCAGTGCGTTGTTGATGCGACGAACGACGGTCGGAACCGAGTTGGCCGGGTAGAGGCTCTGGTCCGGGTACGTGTGGCCCGAGAGGTTAGCGTCGCCGGCAACCTGCCAACCGGAGAGGTAGATGGCCTTCAGGCCGGCGCGAACCTGCTGCACAGCCATGTTGCCGGTAAGTGCACCGAGGGAGTTGATGTAGTCCTCGTTGTTCACGAGATCCCACAGGATCTCGGATCCGCGACGAGCGAGGGTCTGCTCCTCGACGACGGTGCCCTGGAGCTTGACGACCTGATCGGCCGTGTAGTTACGAGTAACGCCCTTCCAGCGAGGGTTGGTGTCCCAATCCTGCTGGAGCTCAGCTGCGGTCTTCGGGGTGCCGGTGGTCGACATCAAGACTCCATCTCTTTGATCTGCTGGTCCGGCCTGTTGTGAGCAGTACGTGCGTACTACTTCACATACTTGCCAGGCCCTTCTTGTGTACTTACCGAGAATGTCACATCGAAAAAGTGCCGTCTACCTGTTGCTAATGCCAATCTTCGCTACCTTTTCAACACACTTTGCTAAGTCTGTGAAGATTCCGACACGGCTGGTACTACCCAATCGGACAGGTTCCGTACTGGCGAGTAGCAAAGAAACCGCAGGCTGTGAACGAAATGCACTCAACTCCGCCACTTGCGAATTCCGGCAGTTCGCGCGGCACTCGGAACAGGCCCATCCGCTACTTCGGAGCCAACTTCACGACTCGCAAGTGACCGCAATCACTTCGTGGCAACAGGCTTCGCTCGGGCAATTCCAGGGATCTACCCGCCAGAAAGCCACAGACAACCCATTCGCCGGCCATATGCTGTCGAACCATGACTTGTCGTTCGACGCCCCCGACCGGGCGATAAAGCGGTGCCGGACAACTATCAGCGGCCACCGAACAACCAGGCATGGTCGCAATCCGGTCCACAGCCGCCGCAGTTGGGCTACCGGGCCGCGCCGCAGTCGTATCCCCCGCCCCAGGGATTCCCGCCTGCACCGCCACGTGGAAATCCGCCGCGGCGTCGGCCCGGCTGGGTGATTCCGGTATCCGTAATCGGAGTCATCACTGTGTTGGCTCTCTTCGGCGGGCTTGCCTGGGTCCTCTGGCCGAAGGACGTCCCAAACTCAGCCGCCGGTGGCGCGGCCCAGACCACCATCACCGCCGCGAACACACCCGGCACCACGACAACCGCTCCCAGCACGACATCCCCGACGACCACACGCGCCGCGAACTTCCCCGCCGGTGCGTCCGCCTGCCCCGGCGGGCAGCCGGCCGGAAGTTACAAGGAGTCCGCGACAAGTGGGGGCAAAACTTCGTGCGAGTTTGCCGAGGCAGTTCGGATCGCCTACGGAAACTCCGGTGCCGCCGGTGCCTCCAGCACCGTGTCCGCACGTAGTCCGGTGACCGGCAAGGAGTACACGATGGCATGCAAGGTGACCTCCGGCATCGTCACCTGTACCGGCGGAGACAACGCGGTTGTGTACTTGCGCTGACGGGCGCAATTGCGGCATCGGCAACCCGGTGCGTGTCGTTCCAGTGTCGCACTTACGGATCCTCCGATAGCGTGACCGCATGCCTCTGTACGAGTTTCGCTGTACCGGCTGCGGCCCGCTCGAGCGGTCGTTCGCGATGGCCGAAGTGCCCCAGTCGATCCGTTGCCCCCAGTGCAGTCTCGAATCGAAGCGTGTTGTCTCGTCTCCCCGTTTGAGCCACCGCTCGTCAACCGCGATGGGTTTACTGGACAGCACTGCCCGATCAGCTCACGAGCCTGCCGTGGTCAGTGGGTCACTACCGGGCCGCGGCCGACAATCTGCCCCGACGACGTCCAATCCGTTGCACCGCAAGCTACCTCGCCCCTGAGCGTCCTCACCGCGCGTCCTGGCCGTGAGTCCCGATCCGACACGAAAGTCCTGCCGCCACGAGTTTTCCGTTTCTTCGAGAATGAGGAGTGCATATGCCTGAACTGCTGTTTCCACTCGATTCCGCCAAGAAATTCACCGACCAGGCGATCGTCGGCCACAATCGGTGGCACCCGGACATCCCGGCGGCGGTGACGGTGAAACCCGGTGATGCGTTTCGTGTCCATTGCCGCGAATGGTTCGACGGCGCAATACACAACGACGACTCGGCCGACGACATTCTCAATGCACCACTGACCACGGTCCACACGTTGTCCGGCCCCTTTTCCGTCGAAGGCGCAAAGCCCGGCGACCTCTTGATCGTCGACATCTTGGATATCGGGCCTATCCCCCAAGAAGATTCGGGTCCGTTGGCCGGCCAAGGCTGGGGGTACACGGGCATCTTCCCTCGGAACAACGGCGGCGGCTTCCTCACCGAACAGTTCCCCGACGCGTACAAGGCCGTCTGGGATTTCTCCGGCCAAACGGCGACGTCGCGTCACATTCCGCACGTCTCGTTCACGGGCATCGTCCACCCGGGACTCATGGGCACGGCTCCGTCGGCAGCCTTGCTCGCCAAGTGGAATGCCCGCGAGGGCGCCCTCATTGCCACCGATCCCAATCGGGTTCCCCCGCTTGCACTTCCGCCCGAGCCCCGCGATGCAGTACTGGGAACCTTGACCGGTGACGAGTACACCCGCGTGGCCGGCGAGGCGGCTCGCACCGCTCCCCCGCGTGAGAACGGCGGAAACCAGGACATCAAGAACCTCACCAAGGGCAGCCGAATCTTCTATCCGGTGTTCGTGGACGGCGCGAATCTGTCGGTCGGCGATCTTCACTTCTCCCAGGGCGACGGTGAGATCACTTTCTGCGGTGCCATCGAGATGGGCGGCTTCATCGATCTTCGTGTGGACATCATCAAGGGCGGAATGGATACCTACGGCGTTTCCGAGAACGCCATCTTCATGCCGGGCAACACGGATCCGCAGTATTCCGAGTGGCTTGCGTTCTCGGGCACTTCCGTCACGTTGGACGGCGAACAGAAGTACCTGGATTCACATCTGTCCTACCAGCGTGCGTGCCTGCATGCGATCGAGTACCTGACCAAGTTCGGGTACGCGCCGGAGCAGGCGTACCTGCTGCTGGGTGCGGCACCGATCGAGGGCCGTCTGTCTGGCGTCGTGGATATCCCCAACTCGTGTTCGACGGTGTATCTCCCGACTGCGATCTTCGACTTCCCCCTCGCACCCTCGTCGAGCGGACCGTTCCAGATCGATCCCGGAATCGGCGCTCCGCGTTCGGAGAACAGGGTCTAGGCCTCCGGCCCCGTGAGTGGTTGAGGAGTGTGAGGACTCCTCAACAACTCACAGGGGGTACCGGTGTGAATTCTGCAAACCCACCTTTGCGAAGCCGGACTGTCACTCGTATCCTGGGAAAATGTCGAAAACCTTTGTCGGTGTCCGGCTCCGCCAACTGCGGACCGAGCGCGGGTTGAGTCAGGCTTCGCTGGCCAAGACGCTGGAGATCTCGGCAAGCTATCTCAATCAGATCGAGCACGACGTCCGGCCACTCACCGTGCCGGTCCTCCTGCGAATCAGTGAAGTCTTCGGCGTCGACACCACCTTCTTCTCCCCACAGGACGACACGCGCCTGATCGCGGAAATGCGTGAAGTTGCCCTCGATCAGGAGATGGGCATCGACGCCGACGCCCACGAAATCGCGGAGATGGTCTCCACGCACCCGGGCCTGGCCAAGGCGATGGTCAACATGCATCGCCGCTTCCGCAACACCACGGCGCAACTCGCCGCAGCGACGGAAGACCGCTTCTCGGACGGCAGCGGCAGCGGTTCGATCACCATGCCGCACGAGGAAGTGCGCGACTACTTCTATCAGCGGCAGAACTACATTCACGATCTCGACACCGCGGCCGAAGAACTCACTGCCCGGATGCGCTTTCATCGCGGCGACGTCGCCGGCGAGATCGCCAGGCGCCTGGAAACCGTCCACGGCGTGCAGATCGTTCGACGAGTCGACCTGGGCGAGAACATACTTCATCGTTACGACCCGGATACCAGGGTCCTGGAAATCTCCGCACGGCTCTCCGGCGGGCAACAGGTCTTCAAGTTCGCGACAGAACTCGCGTACCTCGAGCACGGCGATCTGCTCGACTCGTTGGTGGCCGAAGGCAACTTCACCAGCGAAGCGTCGGTCTCCCTGGCGCGACTTGGATTGGCCAACTACTTCGCGGCGGCCACCGTGCTCCCCTACAGCCAGTTCCACGACGTCGCCGAGGACTTCCGGTACGACATCGAGCGCATGTCCGCCTTCTATTCCGCGAGCTACGAGACGATCTGCCACCGCCTCTCGACCCTGCAGCGCCCCAAACTTCGCGGGGTTCCGTTCATGTTCGTCCGTGTCGACCGTGCCGGAAACATGTCGAAGCGTCAGTCCGCCACCGGATTCCACTTCTCCACCAGCGGCGGTACGTGCCCGCTGTGGAACGTCTACGAGACGTTCTCATATCCGGGCAAGATCATGCCCCAGATCGCACAGATGCCCGACGGCCGCCGATACCTCTGGGTTGCTCGCACGGTCGAACGTCGAGCGGCTCGATACGGACAGCCCGCAAAGATCTTCGCCATCGGATTGGGATGCGAGATTCGACACGCCCACCGACTCGTCTACAGCGACGGTCTGGATCTGGACGAGTCGAATCCGGGAACGCCGATCGGCTCGGGCTGCCGTGTCTGCGAACGCCTCAACTGTCCGCAGCGTGCCTTCCCGCCGTTGGGTAAAGACCTCGACATCAGCGAGCACCGGAGTTCGATTTCGCCTTACGTGATTCGCTGACCGCGCTAACGCACGTAGTTGCGCAGGAACGCGACTGTGCGATCGAACGCGATCATCCCGTCCACGGTATCGAGGTCGAACTGATATTCGTGGTCCAGCGCAGGCTCGTGATCTTCGGGGTAGAACAGTGCGTCTACTTCGACGCCCAGATCGGCGAGCCGTTCTGCCATGGGTTTCGACTGGCTGGCGGTCAGCGGGTCGACATTTCCGCCGGTGATGAACGTCGCTGGAAAGTCCGAGGTCACATGGCCCAGTGTCGACATCTGACCCACTGCAGTCGACCCGTCGAAGTCCCTCGTTCCGAGATACCCCCACAGCGATTGCTTGTCGACGCCCCAACCGAAGTACTTCCCCTGTGACAGCAGCGGTTTCAGATCGAAGACCCCACAGTCGAGGACAACTCCGCGTATCTGCTCGGGACGTAATGCCGGCTCCACACCCATTTCCGACGCGTAGTCAGGGCTGGTCATGACCGTCGCCAACTGACTGGACAACTGCGCGCCTGCCGAATCTCCCGCAAGAAAGAGATTGTTCGAATCGACATGCAACCTGTCCGCATTGCTCACGATAAATCGATACGCGTCGTTCAGTTGATTCACTGCGGTGGGGTAATACGCATCTGGTCCCAGTGAGTAGTCCACCGAAATCACTGTGAAGCCTTGATTTGCCAACAGTTTGTAGTAACCGTCGGCATCAGTTCTCGATCCTGATATCCAGCCACCCCCGTGCACCCAGACCACCGTGGGTAGCGCCGAAGTGGACTCCGACGGGTAGTAAACGTCCAGTTGTGCATCGTCGTCGCCGTCGCGGTACGACTGATCGAGAATCGAGACGATTCCTGACGGTGCATGCCTGTCGAGTTGTGCGTGAGTCGCTTCGGAGCCACCCGCTGACATCCACCGTACGAGGAGAACTCCTGGCCACGGACTGACGATTGCCGCGGTTACCCCGGACAGCAGAATGACGACGAATACCGCCGCGATTCCGACAATGCGCCTTCGCCGTCTGTCGGGGGAAGACGCGCGCACAACAACTCCTGGGGTCGGATCGGATTCACCCAGGCTAGACCAAAAGGACTAGTCGAGAATTCCCCGGCAACACACCCGCGGCGCTTTGTCTGAAATGACCATTTCTTCAGCGTCTCAGCATCATCCGACAACTAGCTGGTGTGTGCGTCGAGAAACTGAACCGTGCGATCGAGGGCAGTGAGACCGTCGGCATTGTCCAGATCGAACTGATACTCGTGACCGAGCGCCGGAACGTGATCGGCCGGATAGAACAGTGTGTCGACCGCAACTCCCAACCCCGTCAATTTGTCAGCCAACGGTTTCGACTGAGAATCTGTCAAAGGATCCGCGTTGCCGCCGCTGATGTAGGCAGGCGGAAATTGAGCGCTGACGTAGTTCAAGGTCGACATCTGATCCGCTGCGTCGGTACTCATGAAGTCACGCACGCCGGTATACGCCCAGAGGGACCGATCAACCCCCCAACCGATGATGCCGGGTCCGCCGACCATGTTCCCGACGTCGTAGATTCCACAGTTCAGGATTACTCCACGTAACTGATCCGGCCGCAGCGACGGGACCACGCCCACACGGTTCGCATACGCGGGATCAGTGACGAGAGTGGCGAGCTGACTCGAGAGTTGCGCTCCCGCAGAATCACCGGCGAGAACGACCGTCGTCGGATCAACATGCAGCCGTTCCGCATTCGCGACGACGTACGCGTGAGCGTCGTTGAGCTGCCGCACCGCTGTCGGATAGTGGTGCTCAGGTCCGAGTGAGTAGTCCAGGGACACAACGGTGTAGCCACGAGAGGCCAGCAACTCGTAGTACGGCGCGTAGTTGGACTTGCTTCCCGAGATCCAGGCACCGCCATGAGTCCAGATCACCGTAGGCAATGCGGTCGTCGTCGCTGCGGGAAAGTAGACATCCAGGTATGCGTCGTCGTCATCGGCGCGGTACTGCTGGTCCTTGATCGAGTCGACGCCTTCGGGCGCGTGCTTCTCGAGCGCCTCGGTGACTTTCACGGCATCACGATCGAAGACCCATCGTACGGTGAGTGCGCCAGGTCTCGGGCTCAGAACGAAGGCCAGAACCACGGCTCCGACCAGAACGAACACAATTGCCAGAGCCCACAGCAAGCGCCTGCGCCACCGATGCGGTGAAGGGTTCGTCATCGGGTTTCCTTCACTCTCGGCAAAATGTCCGGATCAGCGTAACGCGACGCCGGTACTGTCAGGCGCGATCAGCCGAGTTCAGCGATCCGCCGCTGCGCGAGTGCCTTGACTTCGCCCTTGGCTACTTTGCCGCCTGCCGCCATCGGCAATTCGGCGACCGTCATCACGTACTCGGGTATGTACTCGCGGGTCACTCCTCGGCTCTGCAGCCAGGCGGTCAGGTCCACCGAACTCAGATCGTCATCGGCGGACACGACGACCGCACAGACCTTCTCACCGAACAGCGGATCGTCGACTCCGACCACGGCGACCAGTTCCACCGAAGGATGCGCGCGCACGTACTCCTCGACCTCGACCGCGGAAATGTTCTTGCCGCCTCGAATGATGATGTCGGCTTTGCGCCCGACCACACGCACCCGCCCGGTCTCGTCGATCTCGACGATGTCGCCGAGAAGCATCCAACCGTCGTCGGTGTACAACTCGTCGTTTGCATCGACGTCGCCCCAATAACCCTGGCACATCAGCGGGCCGTTGACCGCAGGCTGACCGCGACGGACGGAGCCGGTCACTTCCTTTGCCGCATCGTCGAATACACGAACTTGCATGCGATCGATGACGTGGCCGCACGTCTTCAGTCGGGTATCGGAACCGTCCGAAACCGTCGTCACCGAGACGGCGCCGGTTTCGTTTGATCCGTAGAACTGCAGGACAGCCGCTCCGGTACGTTGTTCGAAGGCCAGTGCCTCCGAATACGGCACGGCTTCACCACCGGTGAACATGAAACGAAGTGACGAGAGATCGGCCGATTCCGCGGCCTCCGAACGCAACAGCATCTTGAATTGTGTACTCACACAATTCAAAGCAGTCACCCGTTCGCGCTCGATCAACTCGATCATCACCGAAACGTCGAAGCGTTCCATGACGACATTGCGAGCACCGAGTAGCGCCGGCAGGAAATGCGAAGTCCAGAGGCCGAATCCGAAAGGTGCCGGAACCGCACCGAGGAACACCTCATCCGGACCGATCGCCGCCGCCTCGGCGGCAATCTCGGAGAAACCAACCCAACGATCCTCGGTTTGTGTGACCAGTTTGGGTAGGCCCGTTGTGCCGGACGTCGAGTTCAGCATCGAAACGGCTGACGTGACAAAACACGGGCTGGTTGCGGGGAACTGCTTTAGTTCGACCGACAACGAGGTGAGTTCGCCGTTTGCGCTCACGCGTTCGAAACTCACGTCGGCGCGTTCGTCGGCGAAGACGACGTCCAGTCCGGGATGCTCTGCCCGCAGACTCGCCACGAGTTCGGCGGTATCGACGCCGCGCAGCGTGCGTGTGGTGACGAGAACGGAGGCTTCCGAGCGGGCGATCAGATGAGAGATCTCGCGAATGCCCGAGCGCGAACCGATTCCGACGGCGACGCGGCCGGTACGAAATGCTGCGCAGAGAGCCGCATGGAATACAGCGGTGTCGGGGAGCAACACGGCTACATGTCCGTATCCCTCACCAGCTAGATCCAGCGCCGACGCGATCGCATCGGCAGCCGCGTCGTACTGTTTCCACGACACCCTCGATTCCGGAGTGACAAAGGCGGTTTCGTCCGGGATGGTCTCAGACCAATGCCTGACCATTTCGCTGATGCTGACGCCGGCGAACCGGTCCGGATTCGTGGCGAATTCACCGACGGTGAAGTCGAGTGTCTTCGTTTCAAGCATGATCGTCGATCATCTCCCGTCGGCGCTGAGTACGCCCATCGATTGTTTGTACGCGTTGTCCAGTGTCGCTGCGGAATCGCATTCGCGGACGAGTTCGCCGCGCTGCATGACATATCCGCGGTCGACAACCGATTTCAGTGCAGTAAGTGCCGGTTCCGTCACGATGACGGTCACACCCTCGGCGGCCAGACCCCCGACCAGCGCTCGCAGCTCCGCGACGATTTTCGGTGCCAGTCCTGTCATCATCTCGTCGAGGAGCAACACCTTCGGGGTTTCCAGAAGGGCCCGCCCCAGAACCAACATCTGCTGCTCACCACCGCTGAGTACCCCGGCATAACTCTCGGAGCGTTCACGCAGGATCGGGAACCTCTCGAAAGCTGTTTCCACGGCATCGGCTTTCAATCCCAGCAGGTCTGCGCCGACGCGTAGGTTCTCGCGAACGGACATTCGCATGAACAGTTGCCTGCCTTGGGGTACGTAGGCAAATCCGCTGCGGACACGATCCAGTGCCGATAATTTCTGGATCTCTCGACCATCGAATTTGATTGTCCCGGTGGCGGGAACCGAGCCGTAGATGGATCCCGCCAAGCTGGTCTTGCCTGCACCGTTCGGCCCGACGATCGCTGTCACTTCACCGGCGGGGGCGACAAGGGAGACTTCCCGGACGGCGACAGCGGATCCGTATCGAACTGTGACTCTGTCGAGTTCGAGCATGTCAGGCGCCTTCCTCGTATTCGGAACCGAAATAGACTTCTCGCATCGCGTCGCTGGCCAAGCACTCCTGCGGTGGTCCGTAGAACGCCACTGATCCGAAATTGAGCAGCACGATCTTGGTGGCGAGCGCCGCGATGAGATCGACGTTGTGATCGACCAGGACTACTCCTTTGCCCTGCGCGGCAATCGATCGCACGGCACCGGAGATGGCAGCGATGCCGTCGTGATCCGCGCCGGCAAACGGTTCGTCCAACAGGAGAACATCGGGTTCGGTCGCCATCGCCCGCGCCACCTCGACCAGACGCTGCGCCCCCAAACTGAGATCCCCGCAAGCACTCTCGACGTCGGTGACCGAGTATCGCGCAGCAATCTCCCGGGCCCGCTGTGCTGTCCGGTCCCAGTTCTCGAAAGGTCCTTTGATCGCCCACCACAGCGAGTGCAGAGGTGAGGTGATCTTGTGCCCGTACAGTCCCGGGATGATGTTGTCGACGGCGTCGAGTTCCGCCGCGAGCTGCGGATGTTGAAACGTGCGCGAGAGCCCTTGCCGTGCACGGCGCTCCGACGGCCCGGTCAAGGGAGCACCGGCGAGCGCGACGGTTCCGGAGTCTGCTTGCTGTGTGCCGAAGATGCAGTCCACCAGTGTGGTCTTGCCTGCCCCGTTCGGGCCGACCAGGCCGATCACCTCTCCCGGTCCGACGCTGAACGAGACATCGTCGACAGCGCGGACGCCGCCGTAGGACTTGTGGAGCCCGCTCACTTCGAGTAGCCGAGTCATCGATTGCCACGCTCCTTGTACAGACGGTTCATTCGACCGAGAACGTTCTGACTCCACCCGATCACCCCACCAGGCGCCACGATGAGGATCACCAGGACGGCTCCGGCAAGCAGGAGTTCGCCACTTCCCTGGTAGCCGGGCATGTTCAGCGTCACGATCACCACGATCAATGCACCGAGCGGAGCACCCCACGCCGAGCCGCGACCGCCGATGATCGGCATGAAGATTGCAAGGAAAACAATACTGAGAGTGAAGGTTTCAGGAGTGACAGCTTGCACCGACACGGTGAACAGCGATCCGCCGGTCGACGCGATCGCGGCACCGATCGCCAGCGCCACAACGGTCAGGTGCGCAGGATTGACGCCGGAAGACCGTGCGACATTACGATTGTCGCGGGCAGCTTGCAACATCAGCCCCCACACCGATTTCCGAAGTCGATCGACAGCGACCGCGATCAGACACACGAACAAGATCGCGAACACGACCAATGCGTAGCGCGGTGGCTCCCAGCCGAACATCGTCACAGTCTCGACGCCCGAGACCCCGGCCGACCCGCCGGTGAAACTCGGCCCGTCGATCAACCAGTGCTCGAAAGCGATACCGAACAACAAGGTCACAGCGGCAAGGTAGAAGCCGGAGAGTTTCTGCGTTGCCAAGCTGAGGAGTACTGCAACCGCTGCAGCGGCGAGGGCGCCGAGAATCCATCCCCACCACATCGACAACCCGGTCCGAACCGAGATCAGCGCAACGGCATACGCGCCGATCGCCGCATACGCGCTGTACGCCATCGACAGTGATCCCGCGAGCACGAATGGCACGTACATGCCGAGGGCGATCAGCGAATACGTCGCAGCGAGGAACACCAGATCCTGTCGGTACAGACTCGGCCCCATCCACAGCAGCACGGCAGCGACCACGACCACGGTGATCAGCGCTTCCCGTGACACAGCGAGCATCCTCGTCCGGGAACTGCCGGCCGGAGTGGGCGGATTTGACGTCAGCGGACTGGTAGAAAGCGAGGCCATCAGACGCGAACCTTCCTCGAGAGCAAGCCTTCCGGACGGAAAGCGAAGAACACCAGGGCAATCAACAGAATCGCGGTTTGAGCAGCACTCGCACCGAAGTAGTACGGGGCGAATACCTGGACGACGCCCAACACCATTCCGCCGATCAGCGGAGCCCAACTCCGGCCGGTACCACCGATGACGAGTGCGATGAATGCCGTCAGCGTCCATGACAGACCGCTCGTGAACTGAACACCGGCCTTGGGAGCGAACAGAAGTCCGGCGACGGCGGCGATCACACCCGCGAGGGTGAACGCGATGAGGCGTACCCGATCCACCGGCAAGCCCAGGACGCGGGCGGCATCCGGACTGTCGCCGACGGCGCGAAGCAGACGGCCCGAGGTGGACCGGTTCAGCCACAGTCCGATACCGACGAAGATCACTGCAGTTCCGACGACGAGTACAACGGTCGAACTGTCGACGGTGGCACCGAGCACCGATATCGGATCGAAGTCGAAGATCTTCTGCCCGGGAAGTGGTGTTCGGCCGAAGACAGTGCCGGCGAGCTGCTGGATCCCGAACAGTACTGCGGTCACAGCCACCAACGCCGGTAGTTCCCCACGACCCGATCGCTTCTGAACCTGTTTGACCACAAGCTTTTCCGTCAGGATCGACAGCGCCACCGCTACCGCGATCCCTAGCGGCATGGCAATCCAGAGAGCGAGCCCGTAATTGATCGCGACCCAACTCGACGCCAAGGCCGCAGCCATCGCATACGGACCCATCGCAAAATTGAAGAAATCGGCGCCGACCACCACGAGATACATTCCGAGGGCTATCAGTGAAAAGAATGCACCGATCTCGATGGCAGCGAGCCACAGTTGTGCGTCTGTCATGTCAAGGCTCCTCGGTTATCCACACGGGGGTTGGTAGGAATCCCACGGATGGGCCGGCTTGTTGTCCTCACCGAATTCGACGAGCACCAGTCCGCAGAGGCTGTCCGGAGCCAGGTGATCCTGCGAGGAGAACGACAGTGTCAATCCGTCCTGGCCGAAGCTGGCGGGAAGTGCCGAAACCTGTTGAAGAGCATCACGAACGGCCGTCCGATCTCGGTGGTCGCCGGCAATTTCGATTGCCTCGGCCAACATCATGACGGCGTCGTACGCCTGTGCGTCGTAGGCAGTCAGTTGATAATCAGGCCCCTTCACCGCCTGCACCTTGCGACGCAGTTCGGCGGTTCTCGGGTTGTTCTCACTGAGCGAGCCCATGTACACCATGCCGCTCAACGCCTTCGGGTCCGCCAAAGCCCAAGATGCGGGCTGGTTTCCGATGGAAGCGAGTGAGAAGCGTTGCGTCTGTGGGGTGATCTTCGACAAGGTGTTGTGCGCGAGGATTTCGAAGTGCCCGCCGATACTGGCGACCAGAATCGCGTCCGGTTCGGTTTCCGCGAGACGTGAGACCTGTGCGGTGATGTCCGCGGCATCGACCGGCGCCTTTTCGACGCCCGTCACTCTCGCGCACTTCTCGAGCGCCGGCCGCAGGGTCTTGATGATTCCGTCGATGGACGCACTCGCGTCACCGAGAATTCCCAGGGACTTGTACCCCATCTTCTCGAAAGCCCCGCAGTACACCTGGGCGTACTGCTTCAACGAGTTCGGAATCATGAACGAGAAGTCGTTGTCGGGCGCCGAGGCAAAGGCGTCGCTGAGAACGACCGGAGCTATCGCGGGAATCTTCGACTGCTGGAGAATCGACTTGGCCTGCAGCACCGACCCGCTGCCGGTGGCGAGGATGACCGCACTTGATCCGTGATCGACCAACTTCCGAATGATCGACGGGGTCTTGGTGGGACTGCTCTCGTCATTCTCGACAACCAATTCGACCTGCTTGCCGTTGATTCCGCCGGCCTGGTTGATCAGGTCGACAGTCATACGCACGGTCTTGCCGGCGATCGTGCTGTACGACGCACCGGGCCCGGTGGAGTCCTCGTCCAAACCGATGACGATGGTGTCTTCGGGAATGACACCGGCAGATGCGCACGCGCTCGCCCCGAGGACCACTGCCGCGCAGACGGCAATCGCCTTTCCGAGTCTCACATCAATCTCCCGTCCAAACTCTGCTTGGTAAATCAAACAAGCGCTTGATTTATGAGTGTGGACAGAAGTATGCACTGGGTCACACCGATAGTCAAAATTCGAACTACACGCGCAGGAACTGCGGTGTTACGGCTTCTGCAGCTGCCGGATCGAGGAGCTGAGTTCGCGAATGACGGACTTCAATTCGTCGACGTCCGAACGGAGTTCGGCCATTTGGGAGTCAGAGCGGAGTTCGGCAAATTCGGAGGCAGGAGATACGGTCTGCGCTTCCTTCTTCGTCGTGCGCCGCGCAATGCGTGCCACCGGCTCGCCGTCGACGGAACGTGCGGCGAAGCCGTCCAGGAATACCGAAATCAGATTGCGCTGCAGATCATCCGCCAACTCGGAAAGCTGCGGGCGATACTGCGCGACGGTGGACCAGACGGATTCACGCAGGAGACGGTGAAACTGTTCGGGATCGATGTCTTCCCGAAACTCCGCGTCGGCAATTCCGCGAGCGATAGCCGATCGCCAGTAGCTGTGTGCCTTCTGAACCAGGATGGTGATGGGCGCGTCCGCCGGTTGCGACGAAAGTATGGCTTCTCCCTGATAGACCTCCGTGGCATACGGGTGATCCACCGCCGATGCAAAAGACACCGAGACCATCGTTGCCAGGCGATCTCGGGCCGAACCTCCCGGCTCGATCGAGTCTTCGTACCTGACGTTGAGGTCTTCGAGAAACCGGACGACGATCTCGTTGGCTATCGCATCCTTGGAGTCGAAGTAGTGGTAGAGGCTGCCGGAGAGAATCCCGACTTCGTCGGCGATGTCGCGTACCGTCGTCGCGGCGATTCCCCGCTCACTGAACAGCTTGGCCGCATGAGCGAGTATTTCGTCCCGTCGGGTCGAGCGCACGAGAAGATCCTTCCGACGTTCCGATCGTCAAGCGAGTGCTTGATCAATTTCTCGTCGATGCTAACACCGCACCCTCGCTGACCTGCGGTGTGAGGTCCTGGACATCCAATCGAAACACCGGACACACACTTGTCACCGACAGTCATTCCACCGCAACAACTTCCACCTACTCTGTGCACTCGACGAATACAGCGTTGTATACGCACTCCGGATACAGATCTGTCAGAGCCATTGTCTGCCAGAGCCATCGACACGAAAGGCCCGTACATGCGAACCTTCTCGAAGCGCACCCTTGCCGCGCCGGCCGCTCTCGCCGCGCTGGGCTTGGTTCTCACCGGCTGCGGAAGCAAGGCGACAGACACCGCATCGGGAGATTCGACGGCTACGTCGTGCGTCGACACCTCGGGGGACACGATCAAGGTCGGTTCTCTGAATTCACTCTCGGGCACCATGGCCATCAGTGAAGTGACGGTCCGCGACTCCATCTCGTTGGCGGTGCAGGAGATCAACGATTCCGGCGGTGTGCTGGGCAAGAAGATCCAGATCGTGGCAGAGGACGGCGCGTCGGAGCCGACAGTGTTCGCCGAGAAGGCCGAGAAACTGATCAGCAGCGATTGCGTCGCAGCAGTTTTCGGTGGCTGGACTTCCTCGAGCCGCAAGGCCATGCTGCCGGTGTTCGAGGACAACAATTCCTTGCTCTACTACCCGGTCCAGTACGAGGGGCTGGAAGATTCGAAGAACATCTTCTACACGGGTGCAACGACCAACCAGCAGATCATCCCCGCTCTGGATTACCTGAAGGAGAAGGGCGTCAAGTCGCTGTATCTGGTCGGCAGCGACTACGTGTTCCCGCAGACCGCCAACCGCATCATCAAGGCGTACGCGGCAGCGAACGGCATCGAGATCAAGGGCGAGGATTACACGCCATTGGGCTCGACCGACTTCTCCACCATCGTGAACAAGGTCCGCACAGCCGACGCCGATGCCGTGTTCAACACACTCAACGGTGATTCCAACGTCGCGTTCTTCCGTGAATACTCGAATGTCGGCCTGAAGCCCGCCGACATGCCCGTCGTCTCCGTCTCCATTGCGGAGGAAGAGGTCGGCGGTATCGGAGTCCAGAACGTCGAAGGCCAGCTGACGGCGTGGAACTACTACCAGACCATCGACTCCCCCGAGAACAAGAAGTTCGTCGAGGCGTACAAGGCGAAGTTCGGCCAGGACAAGCCCACGTCCGATCCGATGGAAGCGGCATACACCTCCGTCTACCTCTGGAAGAACACAGTCGAGAAGGCCAACTCGTTTGCGGTCAAGGATATTCAGGACAACGCCGACGGTGTGACCTTCCAGGCACCCGAAGGACTCGTCACCATCGACGGCGACAACCACCACATCACCAAGACTGCCCGAATCGGCGAAATCCGTTCCGACGGACTGATCTACACGGTCTGGGATTCGGGACAGCCGATCGAGCCGGATCCGTACCTGAAGAACTACCCCTGGGCCGAGGGACTCGGCAGCTGATCGACGAAAGGCGGAATTGACGGAATCGACGAGTAGAGAGGTGGAGCGTCTGTCATGGATGTTGTGATCGGACAGTTGTTCACGGGTTTGAGTATCGGATCGATTCTCCTGTTGGCAGCGTTGGGATTGTCTCTCACGTTCGGGCAGATGGGTGTCATCAACATGGCACACGGCGAGTTCATCATGGCCGGCTCGTACACCGCATACGTAGTGCAGCAGGTGATCTCGAATGCAACGGGATCTTTGATCATTTCTCTGCTCGTCGGTTTTGTCGTCGGCGGACTGATGGGTGTCGTGCTCGAAGTGGTCCTGGTATCGCGGATGTACCACCGACCCCTCGACACCCTGTTGGTGACATTCGGCGTCGGATTAATCCTTCAGCAGTTGGCGCGCGACATCTTCGGCGCGCCGGCAGTCAATGTTTCGGCGCCGAGCTGGCTTTCGGGCGGGGTCGATATTTTCGGCGCCGTAGTACCGAAAACCCGCATCTTCATTCTGGTGTTGGCGATCGCAGCGGTGATCGCGCTTTCGGTCGCACTGAAGCAGTCGTCGATGGGTCGACGCATCCGGGCCGTCGTCCAAAATCGCGATCTGGCCGAGACGAGCGGAATCTCTTCTCGTCGTACGGACATCACGACCTTCTTCCTCGGTTCCGGACTCGCCGGCGTCGCGGGTGTCGCGTTGACACTCATCGGTTCCACCAGCCCGACCATCGGCCAGTCGTATCTGATCGACGCCTTCCTGGTTGTTGTCGTCGGCGGTCTCGGTCAGATGAAGGGAGCCGTGATCGCAGCCTTCGCCCTCGGCATCTTGAACTCGTTCATCGAGTACTCGACGACGGCGTCGATCGCGAAGGTGATCGTGTTCGTCATCATCGTCGTCTTCCTTCAAGTTCGGCCGCAGGGCCTGTTCGCAGTCAAGACGAGGAGCCTCGTATGAGCATCCTGAACAATTCCCGAATTCGGGTGTGGGGCGGTTTTGCACTTGCCGCGATCGTGCTGTTCGCCATCGCTCCGGCTGTGCTCTCGGACTTCAGGCTGTCACTGTTGGCCAAATTCCTGTGCTTCGCCATAGTCGCTGTCGGCATCGGCTTGGCTTGGGGCAGAGGCGGAATGCTCACGCTCGGCCAGGGCGTCTTCTTCGGAATCGGCGCATACGTGATGGCGATGCACCTCAAGATCGCCGATGCCGAACTCAAGGGCGACGCGGTACCGGACTTCATGTCCATCGCGGGCAAGACCGAACTTCCGGGATACTGGCAACCGTTCGCCTCGCCATTCGTGGCGATCTTCGCCATCCTTTTCCTGCCGGCCGCTGTTGCCTTTCTCCTCGGACTCGGTGTGTTCAAGCGGAGAGTCAAGGGCGCATACTTCGCGATCCTCTCGCAAGCACTCGCCGCGGCTTTCGCGATCCTCTTGATCGGCCAGCAGTCGATCGGTGGCAGCAACGGCCTCAACCGCTTTCGCACGTTCTTCGGTTTCAACCTCAACGATCCGGCGAACAAGCAGATGTTGTTCTTCATCGCCGCCGGAGTTCTTCTCGCATCGGTCGCTCTGATTCGCCAGCTGATGAACTCCCGATACGGCGAACTCCTCGTCGCCGTCCGCGATCAAGAGGAGCGCGTACGTTTCCTCGGATACGATCCGGCGAACATCAAACTGGTCGCCTACGTGACCGCGGCGTTCCTCGCCGGTATCGCCGGTGCGCTTTTCGTTCCGATCGTGGGCATCATCTCCCCCGCCGACGTCGGGATCGTTCCGTCAATCGCCTTCCTCATCGGGGTCGCGATCGGTGGCCGCGCAACGCTTCTGGGTCCGGTACTCGGTGCGATCGGCGTCGCTTGGGCGCAGTCGACATTCTCGGAGAAACTCCCTTCGGGATGGATCTACGCACAAGGGTTGATGTTCATCGTCGTGGTCGGGTTCTTCCCGGCAGGTGTGGCCGGATTGTTCGCCCTGATGCGCCACCGCAAGAAGCGTGAGACCCCGGCCGACCCGCCGGTCAAGGTCTCCCAACCCGAACCAGTGGAGGTGTCGTCATGACCAACACAACCGCCACCAGCGAACCCACACCGGCACTGGGCGGCAACGCCGGAATGTCGTCCGAGTACCTCGAAGTACGGAACCTTTCGGTCAGCTTCGACGGTTTCAAGGCCGTCGACGGCGTCGACTTGACCCTCATGCAGGGCGACCTCAGGTTTCTCATCGGCCCGAACGGGGCTGGAAAGACAACGCTGGTCGACGCCATCACCGGACTCGTTCCCGCGACGGGTTCGATCACGAAGTCCGGCGAGCAACTACTCGGCAAGAAGGTTCACAAGATCGCCCGCCTCGGCGTCGGGCGAACCTTCCAGACGGCAAGCGTCTTCGAAGAACTCTCGGTGCTGCAGAATCTCGACATCGCGGCGGGAGCCGGTCGCTCGGCGTGGAACCTGCTCCGAAGGCGCAAAGGTGTGCTCCCCGAGATCGAGGAGGCTCTGGAGACAACCGGCTTGGAGCACCTCAGAGACACTCCCGCGGGCATTCTGGCGCACGGGCAGAAACAGTGGCTCGAAATCGGAATGTTGTTGGTGCAGAACTGTTCCGTGCTACTACTCGACGAGCCCGTCGCTGGGATGAGCCTGGAGGAGCGCGAGGAGACCGGAAACCTTCTGCGTCGCATCGGCGGTGCACGAACCGTCGTCGTGGTCGAGCACGACATGGACTTCATGCGATCGTTCGCCACGTCCGTCACAGTGCTCGCCGCTGGGAAAGTACTCGCCGAAGGAACTGTGGCGGAGGTTCAAGCCGACCCCAAGGTGCAAGAGGTCTATCTCGGCACAGCCGCTGCCGGAACCGATCTCGGCGCCGACACCGAACCGACCCCGGAGGACTGAATCATGCTCGAGCTCGTCGACATCCGCGCCGGCTACGGACGCACCGAAGTAATCCACGGCGTATCCTTACTGGTTCCCAGTGACGGGGTTGCGGCAGTCATGGGTCACAACGGTGCGGGTAAAACCACCTTGCTGCGCGCCGCCGTCGGTCTGATCAAACCTACGCGGGGAAAGGTACTTCTGAACGGTGAGGACATCACCGGACTACGGCCGAGCGCCCGCGTCGCTCGCGGACTTGCCTACGTACCGCAGGGTCAGCAGTCGTTCGGACAACTGACAACTGCCGAGAATCTTCGGGTGGTCGCCGACGGGCGCAAACGCGGAAAGGCACTCATCGCAGAGGCATTGGATCTGTTTCCCGCGCTCACCACACTCCTCGACCGTCGTGCCGGGCTTCTCTCCGGTGGGCAGCGACAACAACTTGCCATCGCCCGCGCCTTGATCACCGAGCCCAAGATCCTCATCCTCGACGAACCAACCGAGGGCATTCAGCCCAACGTGGTCGCCGAAATCGAAAGAACCGTCATGGAACTCACCGAGCGCGGCGATCTCGGTGTCCTCCTTGTCGAGCAGCACATCGGTTTCGCGCTCCAATCTGCTCAGCATTACAGCATTCTCGCGGCCGGACACGTGACCTCGACCGGTGAGGGCGGCACCACGTCCACCGAGGCGGTTCGTCGAGCGATGGCAATCTGACATGAGTGTGCGGCCGCCGCTGCGCGAACAGGTTTACCGGTCGATCCGAAACGATCTGATGTCCGGTCAGATCGCGCCCTCGGAACGACTGGGCGAGGAACGCCTGGCCCATCTCTACGGTGTCTCGCGAACACCGGTGCGCGAAGCGCTCGCAAAGTTGGAATCCGACGGGCTGGTCGAGCGCGACGAACATGGACTCTTTCCGTACCGACCGCACCTCGACGAGTTGGGTGGACTCTACGAGCTGCGCATACTCCTCGAGGTGCACGGGCTTCGTCGGGTACTCGACGGTGAGGCCCACGCTCATGATCGAGACGCGCTCGGTTCCGAGCTCGACAAGTGGTACGCATTTCTCAAACAGATGCCGGTACCGGACGCCGGTTTCGTGACGCTCGACGAGGAGTTCCACATCGCGCTCCTCGCCTCGTCCGGAAACCACGCGTTGGTCGACGCCTTGCAGGCCGTCAACTCGAAGCTGCGCCCCGTGCGGATGTTCGACTACCTGACTCCCGACCGCATGAAGGCCACCGTGGAGGAACATATCTCCGTCGTCGAACTGGTTCTGGACGGCAAGATTCCGCAAGCCCACGAGGCGCTGGTATCGCACATCGACATCTCTCGTGCGGTTGTCCTCGACCGTGCTCGTCAGGCCCTCTCATTGGCCGCCATGGCCAATGCCGTGCGTAACTGATCAGCGTCGTGTCGCTGAGTTCAGGGTGACGACTCCGGTGACGTGGTCTCTCGTCAGGGGGATCCTGAGGTACTCCCCCGGTGCGGTTGGCTTCGGGCCGAGTTCAGAACCGGGGACCGTACCCGTTGTGCCGTCCGAGCATTCGACTGCAACTTCGCTCGTGTAGTCCGCATCAGGCGCAACGTCGCAGGTGAGTCCGTCATCCGTGGTGAAGGCGGAGATACTCGAACCGACGGGCCCCTGGATTACTGTCCCGATTGGGTCCGCCGGAGCCGGTGTACTCGTGGTTGGTGTAGCCGTCGTTGTCGGCGTTGTCGGCGTTGCTGTCGATGTCGGCGTTGCTGTCGATGTCGGGATTGCTGTCGGTGTCGGCACAGACGCGGTGGTCGTCATCCCTGCAGTGTTCTCAGCTGCCGTGGTCTCAGCTGCTGTGGTCTCAGCTGCTGTGGTCGAAGAAGTCGTCGATGATGGGGGTTCGCTCACCGAAGTAGGCGTCGGGCTGACCGCACGCGCAGCAAATCCGGTTGGGAGGCTCAGCGGCGTGACCGGGTATGTCGCGTTGCCAATTCCGCATTGGGCCGTTACAAGATTGAACGTCACGTTTGTGGTGCCCAGTATCTGCGCCCCCAGAATCGCAAAAGCTGCCATCGAAAGACTTACGCTCAGCGTCGATTGCGCCGTTGTTGCCGTGGACGTTCGCGTGCTCACGAGCTTGATGTTCGTGTATTGAATCGTCGCCAAGCCAGCGGCGTTCACAGTGGCGTCCGCCCCTGTCACCGTCACCGATGCGTTCTCGGCAGGCTGTGGAATCGTGAGGACGCGAGATCCCACCGTCACCTGATTCGTGGGGCTACTCGCCGATACCGATGCCCTGTTCGAGGTATCGCACGCAGCCCCTGCCGTAATCGGCGATGCCACAGTGACTATCGGCGCACTGACCAGATCAATCCCCAGTAGGGACAGCAAGTTCACTGTCACGGTCATCGAGGTGAGTGTCGACGTCGCATCGGTATCCGAAACAATTGCCGACTGGCAGCGGCCGCTCGCAGGCTGCCCGACCGAGTAGGCAGCGCACGACGAGATCGATCCGGTCCGGGACAACGAGTTGACGCCCAGCAGCTTTGCAACCACAAGATTGGTTGTGTCCAGGTCCTTTCCAATCGTGTTCTGTTGTGAGACACCTTCGAACATCGAACTGCCGAAAAGATCTATCACGATTCCGCCACTGGACAACCCGAGCCCGCCGGCGCCTCTGCCGTACCCACTCGTCGTCCATGAACCGGTGGAAATCGGACCGGTCACGTATTCGGAGTCTGTCCACGCCGCTTCGGTCTCTCCGAACAGCGGGTGAGACGAGAAACCGGAGCCCAGAACAACCGCAACTGCCAATACGATGACTGAGAACAGGTGGCGACGCTTCATTGCCTCCCGCCGTCCGGCGGTAGAAGAACCTGAATGGGTTCGGTTTTCGGTTCGGCCAATTCGGCATCATCGTCGTCATCGGTATTGCGCGGCCAGAATACCGCAACCACCAAAGCGGCCATGGTCAGCGTGATCGCCCCCAGAACAAGAGGATTCGAGAAGTAGACGATCACCCGCGCCAATCCCGGAACGTGCCAGAGCACCTTTCGGACCGTGGTGACCTCGTATACCGCGGGATCAGCCGAAGCGTTGGCATCACCCTTGAGATCGAGAATCGTGATGCCGTTGTCCTGGGTACGAGCGGAGACGACCCGGTGGGTCACCGGCAGTTCGGACACTCCCCGATCGACGGTGACGACGTCGCCCACCTCGACGGAATCTGCCGGTACTTCCCGTACAACTGCCAGAGATCCGGTCGGAATGGTCGGCGACATCGATCCGGTCTTGAACATGATCAGTGTGATGTCGAAGGCGACGGCACAGATCACCAAAGCGATACAAACAACCCCACCGGCAGCGAGAACCTGAAGGATGCAGTCCCCGATGATCGTGGGGACCGAACGCTTCTTCGTCCGGACATGTGTTGCCCGGGCATGTGTTGGCATTGCAGCTCCTTCAGGGTGTTGCACTGAACTGCCAAGTGGGAGTTGCCGTTTTACCGATCAACGCCGAGTTACTCCAATTAGCCGAGGTTCCGGGCAGCGAAATCTCGAAGCACAGCGCCACCGCGGCGCCCGGGGACGCTCCACCGGCGGGTAGCGCGATGGCCCCGACTGCGGAACCAGTTGAGAGCGACGGAAACACCGTCGCACTTCCCACCACGAATTGTGGTGTTCCCGTGGAGAAGGCTGACGCATCACAGGTCGTCGACTTGACCACCCGATACCGAAGCGCCGACGCCAGAGTGGAGTCGCCGGCAACCGTGGCCGCCTGCAGAGTGACGGATGCTGCCGGCGAGACCGGCACTGTTCGAAGAGATATCGGGCCGTACGAGAACGCACCGGGGCGAATCAGGAGCGCCGAGGGTGTGTACGTGAAAATGCCAGGGGCACTGGATGCATGCGACGACCATCCACCGCCGACGTTCGACTCGATTCCGAAGGTTCCGGTGCGAAACGATGCATCGCCCATCGTGCTGTCCACCCAACTGGCAGCCACGGTGGTTGCACCGATACCCAGGACGAGTCCCGAGGCCGCCAGTGCGTACACCTGACGCATTCGCCGTGTGACCACGCAGGCGTCAGGGGGTGGACTGGCCGGTGAACTGCCAGAGCAAGCGCCCGGTGTCCTTGCCCGACACGATCGAGGGGTCGACTCCGGCGGGCAGCGTGACCGCGAAGCACAGTTCGACCGGCACACCCGTGCCTAGCAAGGCGACATCCGAACCCGAACCTGCCGTCAAGGCCACCGGACTAGCTGTCGTGCCCACCCATGCTGTGCCTGCTCCAATTCCCGCCGCCGTGCAGGCCGTGGAGGAGACACCTCGATACACCGAGTACCGCAGGGCGGGTTTGAGATCGGCATCACCGCCCGTCGCACCGAGTAGTTGTACCGTCGCGCCGAAAGCGCTGGCCGTGGGACCGATCCGTAGCGCTACCGGCGCATATACCGTCGTTCCGGGTGCGAGTGTGTTGAATCCCGTGCTGAATTGGAAGTGGCCGGCGGAAGCGTCGACTTGATACTCACCCCAGGTCGTCAGTCCGTCGAAACTGCCCTGGAGATTCCAACTTCCCGTCTTGAACTGCGCGTCGCCGAAAACATTGTCTGTCCACGCTGCCAAGGTGACAGCGGCGCCGATACCGAGGACAAGTCCTCCGGCTAGTAATGCACGTACTTTGCGCTTGTTTACAGCCTTCCGATCAGTGGCCATGCTGGTCTCGATTCACTTGGAATGCGAAAGAACCTCCGATTCGGGAAATCTAGCCCCCACTTTCACCCGAAATATCCGAAATGACCGAAATTGAGACAAAGACTTGACGCCTTCTCCTCCTCGCCGCCATCCGTGGGCGTTGACCAGGGGGAAATAGGAAAGCCGGCCAGATGGTTGCACCCTCCAACGACGCTTGCGTTCTATTCGCTGAGAAAGGCTCCACCTCCATGGCCGTACCACTTTCCATCCTCGACCTCGCCCACATCGGGGACGACGAAACCGCCAAAGACAGCTTCGACGCCAGCGTGACCTTGGCGCAGCGTGCCGAGGAGTGGGGCTACAAGCGAATCTGGTACGCCGAGCACCACAACATGGGTTCCATCGCGTCTTCGGCAACCAGCGTTCTGATCAGCCACGTCGCCGCGAACACCAGCAAAATCCGCCTCGGCGCCGGTGGAGTCATGCTGCCCAACCACGCACCGCTGACGATCGCCGAGCAGTTCGGCACCCTCGAGACTTTGCACCCCGGTCGAATCGATCTCGGTCTCGGCCGCGCGCCCGGTAGTGATCAGAAGACGATGCAGGCTTTGCGACGCGACCCGAGTTCTTCGGACAGCTTCCCGCAGGACGTACTCGAGCTTCAGGGCTACCTCGGCGACACCTCGCGCGTCCCCGGAATCAATGCCGTTCCCGGTAAGGGCACTCACGTTCCGCTCTACATTCTCGGATCGTCACTGTTCGGCGCCAAGCTCGCCGCGATGCTCGGCCTGCCGTATGCATTTGCCTCGCACTTCGCCCCCAACGCCCTGCGCGACGCCGTCGCAATCTACCGACGCGAGTTCAAGCCGTCGGAGCAGTTGGCGGAGCCGTACGTCATCGCCGGCGTCAACGTCATCGCCGCCGACACCCATGAGCAGGCTCAGCAGGACTTCCTCGCGGCCAAGCGTTCGCGCGTCAGTCTTCTTCTCGGGCGTGGACGCAAATTCACGGACGACGAAGCGGACATGCTGCTCGACTCCCCCGCCGGTCAGCAGGTTCTGCAAATGACCAAGTACAGCGCCATCGGCACGCCCGCCGAGGTGCGTGCGTACCTCGACGAATTCACCGAGCATGCGCAGGCCGACGAGCTGATCACGGTGTCGACCGGCACCAACCGCGAGGCATGGTTGCGCACGTTTGAACTCCTCGCCGACGTGAGCGATCTGGTGCCCGCCTAAGCTGCCGGTATGGGCGATCCATCCCGTCGCGGGTTCATCTCGGTACTGGCCGTACTACTTTCGACGGGTTGGGCCGCCAACCACTTTGCTTCGCTCATCCCGGTTCTCCGGGTGGACGAGGGCCTTTCGCATATCGTGCTCGACGGTGTTTTCGGTATCTATGCGCTCGGACTCCTACCCGGCCTGTTGACCGGTGGAGCAGTGTCGGACCGCGTCGGCCGAGCTGTAGTCGTCCTTCCCGGAGCACTCGTAGCCTCGCTCGGAACCTTGATTCTTCTTCTCTGGCACGACGCGCCCGGGCTCATGGTCGGGCGCCTCGTAGTCGGTATCGGTGCCGGTCTGGCAATCGGCGCGGGTACCGCGTGGGCGGCCGACCTTCGCGGCAAGTCCGGAACCGTGATGGCGGGCGTCGTACTCACCTCGGGTTTTGCACTGGGACCACTGTTTTCGGGTCTGTTGGCACAATTTGCCGCCTTCCCACTCGCTACGCCCTTTGTCGTCTCGTCCGTCTTGTCGGTGGGTTCGGTTGCCGCGGCAGCTGTGTGGAGTCGTACTCCTGCTCCCACCAAAGCTGCGATGTTCACACAGATTCCCGACCGTGCAGAGCGGTCGGGAGCCGGTGTGAAGGTCGCACTGCTCTGGGCACTTCCGTTGGCGCCATGGGTGTTCGCCAGCGCAACAGTGTCTTTCGTGACCATGACGGCCAGGCTCGGGGACCGCTACTCAGGTCCTCTCCTTCCGGGTTTCGCCGCGGCGCTGACTCTGGGTGCTGGAATCCTGGTTCAAACCGCTGCGCGCCATCGCAATTGGGGTCCTCAGGCCGGCACGGTCGGCGCCGCACTGGCGGCACTCGGATACTGCCTGGTCGCAGTCGGCGGCGCGCACCCCGCGCTCGGGTTGTTCATCGTCTGCGCGCTCGTCCTCGGTACGGCCTACGGACTGTGTCTGCGTGAGGGACTGCTCGACCTCGAGTCGCTGGCTCCCCCGGCCTCGCGGGGCGCTTTGACCGGGATCTTCTACGTCGGCACCTATCTCGGATTCGGACTGCCGGTGCTACTGGTTGTCATCGAACCCACGATGGGTCCGTCACTGCCGTTGGTGATCCTCGCCGCTGTTGCCGCCGTCGTTGCCGTGGTCCGATTCCGTCGATTGCGGTCGACCCAGGCTTCCACGTCACATCCGCGTCTCGAAGCCGCATCGGTCTGAACACCCGTTCGGACGGAGTTGGCGGTACTTGCAGTCGCAGCTACCCGGCGGTGTTAGCGTCGGAGGACCAGAAGGTAACTGCGTAGGGATACAGCACATGGGTAAGAGCGAGGCGGGCAAGGCCGAATCGGGCAAGAGCAGTGCCGACGATCTGACGGGTCGGCGCATCCTGATCACCGGCGCTGCCCGCAATATCGGTTCTTCGCTGGCCAGACGCCTGTACGACCGTGGTGCGTCCGTGGGACTGCTCGGCCTCGAGCCGGAACTTCTCGAGCAAGTCGCCACTTCCTGCGGCCGCGCACCCTGGCAGTTGTGCGATGTCGCCGACCCCGAGCAGGTATCTCGCGGCGTCGACTACATCGCTGAGAAGTTGGGAGGCATCGACGTCGTCGTGGCCAATGCCGGCGTCGAGGCGAACTCGTCGATCCTCGACGGAGACGTCGAAGACATGCGTCGCGCAGTCGAAGTCAACCTCATGGGCACGTACTACACCCTGCGCGCAGCGGGTCCCCACATCAGTCACGAAGATGGTTACGCCCTGGTGGTCGCCTCGGCCCACGGCGCGGCGAAGCACCCGTTCCGCGGACCGTTCGGTGCTTCGCGCGCCGGTGTCGAAGCGTTGGGCGACGCGTTGCGCCTGGAAATGAAACACCTTGGTACCAAGGTGGGCGTCGCGTATATCGGAGACATCGACACCGATACCACCGCACTCTCTTTCGACGGCGCTCGCGGAACCCTCGCCAGCGCCGGCACCACGACCGTCGCTGACGCCGTCGACGCGTTCGAGCGCGGTATCGTCGGCCGGAAGTCACGCGTACACGCGCCCCGCCGCAGCGCTGCGGTTCGCCACATCGCGCAACGAGCTATCGACCTCCGTCCCTCTCACATCCGTGGAGTCGCATGAACCCCCGCATCCCGCCCGGCCGATTCAAAGATCTCGGTCCGATCAACTGGGGAATCTGGCGTGTCCTGTCGAAGGCTGCCGGAGCACCCGATGCGCATCTGTTCAGCACCTTGGGGCGCACGGGTGGACTCTTCCGCGGTTGGCTGCACTACTCCGGCTCACTCATGCCCGGCGGCAAGATCTCTCGCCACGACACCGAACTGATCATCCTGCGGGTCGCGCACCTGCGGGACTGCGGTTACGAGATGGATCACCACATCAGGCTCGGCCGCAAAGCCGGAATCGACGCAGAAGAACTGGCCCGAATCATCGAGGGCCCTGGCGCTTCCGAGTTGAGTCCGCGTCACCGTGCGATCTTGACTGCGGTCGACGAGTTGGTCACCACCAAGGACATCACCGACAACACGTGGGGAACGCTCTCGCAGCATCTCGACGATCGTCGGTTGATCGAATTCACCTTGCTGGTCACTCAGTACGACGGCCTGGCCACCACGATCGGAACCTTGCGAGTTCAGCGCGACTTCTCCTGAAGTTCCGCGGCGACCGTAACTCAGCTCTTACCCGAAGACATCTGGACGAAACACCTGATCAATAGCGTATACAGGTATGTCGACAGGGATGAATACGGCGCCGGAGCCACTGCGTGAGGTGGTCTACCGGGAACTACGCACCGAACTGGTCAACGGGACCATCGGGTTCGATCAGCGCCTGACGGAACCGAAACTCTCCACGCGTTTCGGCATTTCTCGCACACCAGTACGGGAAGCGTTGACGATGCTGTGCGCCGATGGACTCCTGCGCCGGGAAGAATACGGGTTCTCCGCCGTGCGCCCGAGCATCCCGCGGATCCGAGACCTGTACGAGCTCCGAATCACTCTGGAACTACAAGGAATTACCCGGGCGATCGCAGATCCGACGATCCGGCACGACCGAACAATCCTCGACGACGAATTGGTGCGGTGGCGTGCCCTGGCTCTCGATCCGCCCGCTCAGGAACCGGGGTTCGTCGAACTGGACGAGGAATTCCACGTCGCCGTACTGAGGGCGTCGGGAAACAATGAACTGGTCGCGTCGCTGCTGTCGGTGAATTCCCGTATCCGGCACGTTCGGATGTACGACTTCATGGTCAACGGCCGCATCGACACCTCGATCGCGGAGCACATTCGAATCCTCGAAGAACTACGTGCCGGCAATCTGCCCGAGGCCCGCACGCTTTTGCACCAGCACATCGGCGAGTCTCTCGACGTCGTCCTCGACCGGGTGACCCGCGCGATCACCGCGCTCTCACTCGCCAACATCACGGACTGATCGGAGCAGTACACACCATGACCATCGCAGCAGAAGTTTTCACCCCGACAGCCCGGGTCGAGCAGGCATTCCAGCGGATCGAGGAAGTAGATCGCCCCGAAGTCTGGATCACGTTGCGCCGCAAGGAAGATGTGCTTGCCGATGCCGCCTCGGCCGAAGCCAGAATCGCCGCGGGCGAGCATCTTCCTCTGGCTGGGCGTCTGGTCGCCGTCAAGGACAACGTCGACGTCGCCGGTCTGCCGACCACAGCGGCGTGCCCCGAATTCGCTTATGCGCCGGATGAAACTGCCAGTGCCGTTGCGCGGTTGATCGAGCACGGAGCTGTTGTTCTGGGGAAGACCAATCTGGACCAGTTCGCCACCGGACTGGTCGGAACGCGTAGTCCGTACGGAGCCGTTCGCTGCGCCTGGGACGAGAAGTTGATCTCGGGCGGTAGTAGCTCCGGATCCGCCGTCGCCGTGGCACTGGGAATTGCGGATATCGGAATCGGCACCGACACTGCCGGTTCCGGCCGGGTACCGGCGGCATTTCACGGGATCTACGGACTCAAGCTCTCGCTCGGCGTCATTCCCGTCCACGGAGTAGTGCCCGCCTGCATCGACTACGACGCTCTGACGGTGTTCGCCGGCGACCTCGAATCGGCAACCGCGGCAGCGGCAATCATGGTCGGCCACGAACCTCGAGATCCCCGCAGCCGCGTCTGGCCTTCCGACGTTCGTCTCGCGGCGGCGCCGAATCCCCGCGTCGCCGTCCCCCGAATCGAGGATCTCGCTCAACTGAGCCCGTCGTATCTGGCAGCATTTCAGGACACTGTGACAGCTCTGGTAGCAGGCGGCGCCGAGACCGAGACCGTCGACATCTCCGGACTGCTCGACGCGGCCCGATTGCTCTACGACGGCGCCGTGGTGGCGCAGCGGTACGCCGCTGCCGGCGAGTTCCTCGAAACTCGTCCTGCCGGAGCAGATCCCGCGGTGTCCGACATCGTGCTCGGCGCGAAGCACCCCACCGGATACCAGCTAGTCGACGATCTCGACGCTCTCACCCGCGCCAAGGCAGCTGCCCGGGCACTCCTCGCCGGGTTCGACGCCCTACTGCTTCCCACCACCACCGAACATCCGACGATCGCCGCCGTGACCGAGGATGCGTTCGGAATCAACCGCCGGATGGGAACTTTCACCAACTTCTGCAACCTGCTCGACATGGCGGCCGTCGCGGCGCCCGGACACCGCACTGCCGAAGATCACCCGTTCGGCGTCATGTTCGTCGTACCCGCTTTCGACGACCAGATCGCCATCGACCTCGCTGCGCGACTCGGTGGTGTGCCTTCACCCGCCCTCGTCAATACCGGAATCGACCTCGCAGTATTCGGCGCTCACCTGCGCGGGCAACCGCTCAACACACAGTTGGTCGACCTCGGCGCGCGGTACGTCGAAACCGTCACGACCTCGGATGCCTACCGGCTCTTCGCTCTCGACACGACGCCCCCGAAGCCCGGCCTGGTCCGCCGTGGACCCGGCCTCGGGGCACCGGTCGTCGGCGAGATCTTCCGGATCTCACCGGCTGGCCTGGGAACGTTCCTCGCCGCCTTGCCTGCACCGATGGCGCTCACGAGCGTCGAGTTATCCGACGGCAGAACGACAGTCGGTTTCAGCTGCACTCATGACGCCGTAAACGGCGCAGCTGACATCACCGACTACGGCGGTTGGGCCGCGTACCTCTCTCGCTGACAGTCACGGCTTGCAGATTCGAGTGACGGCCTCGCGCACCACTTCACGGCGGCGCGCGATCTCGTCGGCGTCGACGTTCTGGTTGTCGGCCACACCGGGGGCCACTACCCAACCGAACACGAGGCCGAACAGCATCGTGATCAGGTCCTGGGGATCCCAGTGCTTCGAGATGAGGCCGTCTTCTTGAGCCTTGCGGATCGTGGCCATTCGCGGAACCCAGCTGGAATGTTCCTCGGCCAGCTTCTTCATCCGTGGTGCCTCACCCTGCAATTGACCCCAGATCATCATCCGTTGAATCTGTGGTTTGGCGAGCATTGCGTCGAACAGTTCGACGGCATGCGCGGGCATGTCTTCACCGGTGAACTCGACAGACTCCATCGCCTGCTCGAAGTCGACGTCGAGCACCGCGTGGAACAACGCGACCTTGTCACCGAAATAGGCGTAGAGGCGCTCCTTACTGGCGTTTCCGTTCTTCGCAATCCGATCGATGCGCGCACCGGCAAGCCCGTAGGTACCGAATTCTTCTTGCGCAGCGTCGAGGATTCGCTGTTTCGTCGCGGTCACGTCAGTGGGAGCCATAGTGATGATGGTAACCGAACGAACTATTTCGTTTGACTCACCCGAGAAGGCTGGAATACCTTTTTCCAATGACCACCACGTCCCACGTCGACGGCGGCACTCTGCCACCGATCCCGGCTGTCTCCGAGAATCCGAATCATCAACGTCGCTGGCTGGTGCTCTGCATCGTCGCGTTCGCTCAACTCATGGTGGTGCTCGACGGCACCATCGTCTCCATCGCCCTACCGGCAGCCCAGGAGGAACTGGGCATCAGCGACCTTGACCGCGCGTGGGTGGTCACGTCGTACGCCTTGGCGTTCGGTGCGCTGCTGCTCCTCGGCGGACGTATCGCAGACTACTGGGGCCGAAAGCGATCCTTCATCGTCGGCATGGCGGGCTTCGCGGTTGCCTCCGGCATCGGCGGCATCGCGCAGAGCGGTATCGAACTGTTCATCGCCCGCGCCGGCCAGGGCGTCTTCGCAGCATTGCTCGCGCCCGCTGCGCTGTCGATGCTCACCACCACCTTCATCGGAGAGAAGGAGCGCGCCAAGGCTTTTGCCGTCTACGGCGCGATCTCCGGCGGTGGCGCTGCCATCGGCCTGCTCCTCGGTGGAGTGCTGACGCAGTACGTCGACTGGCGCTGGTGCCTGCTCGTCAACATCCCGATCGCGCTGATCGCCATCGCTGCAGCCGTCCCGATCGTCAAGGAAACCAAAGCGCACGGCGACACGAGCTACGACCTTCCCGGCGCTGTCCTCATCGCCCTGGGGCTCGGCTCACTGGTCTACGGATTCACACGCGCCGAGCACGGCTGGGGTCAGGCGGACACTTTGCTGTTCATCGCACTGGGTCTGGTCTTCCTCGCGATCTTCGTGGTCGTCGAGAGCCGCAGCAAGAATCCGCTTCTACCGCTGAGCGTTCCGTGGCATCGTGATCGCGGCGCTGCTCTGATCGGCTCCATGCTGGTGGGCGCCGCCCTGCTCGGCGGCACGTTGTACCTGACGTTCTACCTGCAGATCGTGCTCGGATTCAGCCCGGTCATGGCCGGCGTCGGATCGCTGCCGATGGCATTCTTCATCGTCTTGGCGTCGACCATCGCAGCGCAGTTGTCCACCAAGATCGGCCCCAAGCCGCTCATGGTCGCCGGCCCGCTGGTGGCCGCAGTAGGACTGCTCATGCTGACCCAGATCGAGGTACACAGCTCCTACTGGACGCACGTGTTCCCCGGCCTCGCGATCTTCGGCTTCGGACTCGGACTGCTGATGGTGCCGATGCAGAACCTCGCACTGATCGGTGTCCCCGACCACGACGCCGGCGCTGCCAGTGCCCTGGTCAACGCCACCCTGCAGATCGGCGGCGCACTCGGAACCGCACTGTTCACCACGATCTACGCTTCGGCCAAGTCGGCCTTCACCGCCGACAACGCGGCGCCGATCCCGCCGGAAGGCATTCCTGTCGACATGTCGAATGCGACCATCCCGACCGGGGACCAATTGGCGCTACTCCCCCAGCCGGTGCAGGACTTCGTCGCCTCGATGACGGACTACTTCTTCGGCGCCGAGGTGTCCGGATACTCGGCCGCATTCGGTTGGGCGGCAATCTTGTTGGCGATCATCGCACCGGTAGTGCTGGTTCTGGTCCGCGCCAAGAAGGGTGATCTGCCCGCCGAGGGCGCAGTCCACATGGGATAACCCCCTGTGCGCCTTTATTAACCGCCCGCGGTTAATAAAGGCGCACAGCAGGTCAGGCCTTCCTCAACACCTCAGCCACCGGAGTGCTGCTGCGGCCGATCAACTTCTGCAGGTCACCAGACTCGGTGTCCAACGCCCCCTTGGCAATTGCAGCATCGGAATCCGCGAGAATCTCTGCGACCGGGGCAGGCAGGCCGACGCTCTCGAGAATCCCCTTGTATGCGTCCTCGCTCACGAACTGGTACGCGACAGGCTTGCCGGCAAACTCGCTGATCTTCTCGGCCAATTCGGCGTAGGTGAGCCTCTCGTCACCGCCCAACTCGTACACTGCACCTTCATGACCATCGGTGGTCGCGACTACTGCTGCGGCGTCGGCGTAATCCGCACGCGCCGCAGCCGCGATCTTGCCTTCCGCTCCCGCACCGACCAGTGCGCCGCGTTCGATCACACCGGCCAGGTCGTTGGTGAAGTTCTCCCAGTACCAACCGTTGCGCAACAGCGCGAACGGAATACCGCTCCGAGTGAGCACGTCCTCGGTCGCCTTGTGCTCGGCAGCAAGCTTCATCGGCGTGTCCTGAGCATTCAAGATGCTCGTGTAGGCGATGAATCCGACGCCGGCAGCCTTCGCCGCGTCGATGATGTTGGTGTGTTGCGCGAGCCGTGACCCCACTTCACTTCCCGAGATCAGCACCAGCTTGTCGACGCCCGCCAATGCGGTTTCCAACGCCGAGGCATCCGCATAGTCCGCTTGACGTACAACTACTCCGCGGGCGGCGAGGCTTTCCGCCTTCTGTGGATTGCGGACGACTGCGACGATGTCGGACGCGGCGGTTCCCCGCTCGATCAACGACTCGACTACCAGTTGTCCGAGGTTTCCGGTTGCGCCGGTGACTGCAATGCTCATGCGAACTCCCGATCCAGGTTGAAGCGTAAATGCGTTCTGCAACCATCATGCACTTATTTTTCGTAAGTGCAACACGTCGAGTTAGCGCTATGGGATCGTGCAGTAGTAGCCTGGGTTCATGACCAGCACCGACTCACCTTCACGTGCTGCCCAGACTCCTGATCCGAATGCCGACGTCGTGGACCCAACGCTCGAGGCTGACGTCTTCGCTCGCGGGTGCAACTCTCGGGCGGCATTGCAGAATGCAACCGGACGCTGGGGCGCACTCGCGCTTGCGGCATTGAACGAGGGCCCGTACCGGTTCAGTGCCCTGCGCCGACGCGTCGACGGAGTCAGCGAGCGCATGCTCTCGCAGACCCTGCAAACACTCGAGCGGGATGGCCTCGTGCACCGTGAGGTACTCGAAACCATCCCGCCCAAAGTGGAATACAGCCTGACCGAACTCGGCGCCGACGTCGCCGCAAAGATCACGGCCCTGATCGAACTACTCGAGTCGCAGGTTCCGAAAATCGTTGCGTCACAAGCGTCGTACGACGCTCGGAATCAGCTCAACTTGTCCGAAAGCTGAGCGATGAACTCGTCGAATGCGTAGGGAACGCTCAGCACCGTCGGAGCGGACGTAGCCATCGCGTAGTCCATTCCGACCAGACGAACCAGACGGCCGTTCGACACCGAGGTCATGTTCGCGAACGGACCGAAGGACATCAGCTTGTCCAGGTTGGTGCCGTCGGCGTCGACGAGAATGAAGACGTCGGCGTCGAGTGTGTCGATGGATTCCATGCCCACGGACACCGAACTGTCGCCGGAAGTGCACACTGCGTCGACACCGGGCGAGGTCTTCACCCCGAGCTGGCCGAGAAGACGGATCCGCGGGTCGGTGCCGCAGAAGACGATCAGGCCCTCGTCGGTGCGCATTGCATACGTTGCGGTTTTGCCCTGGAACTGTGGGTGATCAGCGGCTTGCTTCTCGAAGTACGCCCCGGTCTCGTCGATCAGCGTCTGAGCCTGCTCCGGCTGTCCGAGCGCTGCACCGATCATGCTCATCTGCTTGTCCCACGCCGTATCCCACGGCTGGTCGGGGAACGCGACGGTCGGCGCGATGTCACTGAGACGCTTGTACTCGCCCTCGTCGATGCCGGAGTAGACGGCGAGGATCACGTCGGGATCGAGGCCGAGGATCTGCTCGAACGGGATATCGGGATTGGTCGTCATGAGAACGGGCTTGGCACCGTTCAGACGCGAAGCGTCCCAGGGCAGGATGTTGTTCTCGATGCCGTCGCCGGAGAAGCTCTCCATGGCGACCGGAACCTTGTTCAGCGCGATCACCGCATCCTGCCCACTCCATCCGATGGTCACGATGCGCATAGGCTCCGCGTCGATCGTCGTCGAACCGTAGGCGTGGTCGACGGTCACGGGGAACGACCCCGCCTCGGCGGCACCCGAAGCTTCGGTGTCCGATCCGGAGTCACCTGAGGTTCCACAGGCGGAGAGCGTCAGCGCGACGCAAGCCGCGAGCAGTACGGAACGAGTTTTCATGAGTGGTCCTTCGAAAGCCGGATGGTCGACTCGGGACGCTAATGCGTTGCGCGCCTACACCCCGACTCGAAGGCCTCAGATGGCGGTTTCGCAACACAACTCGACACAAAAGACGAAAAACCCCGTGTGCCTTTCCGGTAGTGCGAACTACCGAAAAGGCGCACGGGGCCGAAGGCCCTGCCGTCAGAAGTTGATCATGTGGCCTGCGAGGCCGTGGATCGCTTCCTGCAGTGCCTCACTGAGTGTGGGGTGGGTGTGGACGTTGCGTGCCAACTCGTTGACCGTGAGGTCCCACTTCTGGGCCAAGGTCAGCTCGGGCAGCAGTTCCGAAACGTCCGGTCCGATGAGGTGCCCGCCGAGCAGTTCGCCGTACTTCTTGTCGGCGATCAGCTTGACGAAACCGGTCGGGTCACCGAGACCGTGTGCCTTGCCGTTGGCAGCGAACGGGAAGTTCGCGACCTTGACGTCGTAGCCCTCGGCTTTGGCCTGCTCCTCGGTCAAACCGAACGAGGCGACCTGCGGCTGGCAGAACGTCGCACGCGGCATCATCCGGTAGTCACCGAGTGTCTGCGTCTCCGCGCCGCCGATGGTCTCGGCAGCGACGACAGCCTGAGCTTCTGCGACGTGCGCGAGCTGCAGCTTGGCGGTGACGTCACCGATGGCGAAGATGTGCGGGACGTTGGTGCGCATGTAGTCGTCGATCGCGATGGCGCCGCGATCGGTCAACGCGACACCGGTGTTCTCGAGACCGAAGCCCTCCACGCGCGGTGCGAAGCCGACGGACTGCAGAACCTTGTCGACGACCACGGTCTCGATCTCGCCGGACTTGTTGTCCTTGATCGAGACGGTGACCTTGCTGCCGTCGTCGCTGATGGACTGCACAGCGGCACCGGTCTTGATGGTGACGCCGAGCTTCTTGTACTGCTTGGCGATTTCCTTCGAGACGTCGGCGTCCTCGTTGGGCAGTGCCCGATCGAGGAACTCGACGATCGTGACGTCGACGCCGTAGTTCTTGAGGACGTAACCGAACTCCATGCCGATCGCGCCGGCACCGACGATCAGGATCGAACCCGGAAGGTCACGGGTGAGGATCTGCTCTTCGTAGGTCACGACGTTCTCGCTCAGCGAGGTGCCGGGCAGCAGCTTGGTGTACGAACCCGTCGCGATGATCGCGTTGTCGAACGTGATCGTCTCGGTGCCACCCTTGCTCAGCTCCACGCTGATGGTGTTGGCGTCGACGAACGTGCCCTTGCCGTCGTACTCCGGGATCTTGTTCTTCTTCATCAAGAAGTGAATGCCCTTGACTCGCCCGTCCGCGACCTTGCGGCTGCGATCGAAAGCGGAGCCGAAATCGAAGGACACGTCTCCGGACATGCCGAACGTCTTCGCTTCTTTCGTGAAGATGTGCGCGAGTTCGGCGTTACGGAGAAGCGCCTTGGACGGAATGCAGCCGACATTCAGGCATACACCGCCCCAGTACTTCTGCTCGATGATGGCGGTGCTCAGGCCCAGTTGTGCCGCGCGGATAGCAGCGACGTACCCACCGGGGCCGGCTCCGAGGACAACGACGTCATAGTGTGAGGTCACGATTCACCAGGGTAGTCCTGCATCGTTTCGCTGTCCCCAGATGGTCGCATTACCCGTCGGTAGCCCACACTTCTCGGGCAACTCGGGCGAAATTTCCGCCGTACACGGCCTCGATCGACGGCTCGTCGAAGCCCCGGTCACGCAATACCTGATCAAGTGTCAGCACGTCCTCCGGAGGAGTCCACTGCAGTGGCCCCCACGCGGTGTACGCCTCGGAGAACGACGACGGGTTCTGCTCGATCTCTTCGCGGAAGTCGTCGGCGTCGAAGGAGAAGTCGGAGCCGATCCCGACGTGATCGATGCCGACGAGTCCCACAGCCTCTTCGATGTGGTCGGCCATCGCGGACAGCCGAGCCTGGTCGTCATCCGGTCCGTTGACGCCGAGGAATATGCCCACGCCGTTGATCCCGATGACGCCGCCGGTCTCCGCACACGCTCTGGCCTGATCGTCGGTGATGTTGCGCGGATGCTCCCACAACCTTCGGAGGTTCGAGTGGCTGTAGATCATTGCTCGCTGGGTGATAGCTGAGATGTCCAACCCCGTCCGTACCGAACAATGTGAGCCGTCGACCGTCATTCCGACGCGATTCATCTCGGCAACCAGGTCACGGCCGTATCCACTCAACCCCGTGTCCGCCAGGTCCAAGCAGCCGCAGCCGGCAGCGTTCATGTAGTTATACGTCGGCAACATCGAGCGGACTCCGAGGTCGTAGAAGTACGAGACGTTGGCCAGGTCTCCCTCCAGCGGATTCGAGTCCTCCAGGTCGAAGGCCAGGGCGATTCCGCCGGACTCCTGAATCTCGACGACGCCGTCGACGGTGAAGACAGGGGTTATCTCCGGGAACTCGACCCGCGCCTGCCACGCGAAACTCTTGGCGATTGCCGTCGAGTCCGCGCGAGTCTGCGGCGAGTAACCGACGTTCACCGAAACGTAACTCCCCGCTGGGCGCTGATATCGGAGAAGATCTTCGACAGACGCGTTCGACTGCAGAGGTAGGCAACAATGTTGTTCCCATAGTGGATATGTCCGGTTCACTCACTAATCCCGTCGATGATCAGGGAAATCCACCTGAAACTGGTCGTACGTTCAGCAAATCTCTGGTTCACTGGCGGATAACGCACCGATGCGGTAGAACTTACAAGACTCACACGCCCTGTACCTATCGACAGAGCATGTACCCAGCATGAATTCCCGCACGGGAACAGCAACAAAGGACCGTTCACTCCTGGGCGGATTCGAAGGAATTTTAGGTGGAGGTTTCTGAACGTATGCGTGCTCGCACTTTCAAGCGTGGCCGTCTGGTCGCCGCTGTAGCCGCAGTATCCGTGCTGCCGATGCTGATCAGCCCTGCAGTGTCGTCCGCAGGCGGAGATCCGTCGACCACCACGGCAACTGTTGCCAAGGCAAACACAACGGGTTCCAAGCTCTCGAGCCGCACGGACAACGGGCGCATCGCCACCATCAAGGTGTACTCACCTTCCATGGGACGCGACATTCCGCTCGAGGTCATCCTCCCAGCAGACGGCAGCGAACCCCGCCCGACGCTCTACCTGCTCAACGGTGCAGGCGGCGGCGAAGACAGGGCGACGTGGCAGCGTCAGACCGACGTCAACGAATTCTTCGCTGACAAGAACGTCAACGTCGTCACCCCGCTCGAAGGTGCATTCAGCTACTACACCGACTGGGTGAACGACGACCCGTCCCTCGGCCGTCAGAAGTGGCAGACGTTCCTGACCCAGGAACTCCCGCCCGTCATCGACGCCGAGTTCAACACCAACGGCGTCCAGTCGATCTCCGCGATCTCGATGACCGCGACCTCGGTCCTCAACCTCGCCATCGCAGCTCCGGGCCTCTACAAGGGCGTCGGTGCATACAGCGGATGCGCCGAGACCAGCACACCGGTCGGCCAGTCCTCCATCGAACTGGTTGTGGGCATGCGCGGCGACGCTGACGTGACCAACATGTGGGGCCCCCTCGACGGCCAGGGCTGGATCGACAACGACCCCGTCGTCAACGCCGAGAAGCTCCGCGGCACCGAGCTCTTCATCTCCACCGGCTCCGGACTCCCCGGCCCGCACGACACCCTGAACAACGAGGCGATCAACGGACAGGTCGGCACACTCGCCAACCAGGTGATCGTCGGCGGCGTCATCGAGGCAGCAGTCAACTACTGCACCCACAACCTCGCCTACCGCCTCAACGATCTCAAGATCCCGGCCACCTTCGACTTCAAGCCGACCGGCACCCACTCGTGGGGCTACTGGGAAGACGATCTCCACAACTCCTGGCCGATGCTCGCTCGTTCGATGGGCATCTGACCGAAATCGTTCCGACTCGACCCCGCTCCCTGCACTTCATGGAGCGGGGTCGAGTGCTTGTCTGGGCCGATTCGGGGGTTAATTCGGGGGTTAATTCCGGGGCCAATTCAATTGTCAGGCAATCGAATCGCGTCACTTTCTGCGCCCGCTCTGCTTTACTGACACATAACAAAAAGTGAACCTGTTCCAGTAAGGGCTCACAGGCACTTCGATCCGTTCCGGATCCGAAGACATTCAGGTGGAGGATCCGAACGTATGCGTGCTCGAATTTTCAAGCGTGGCAGTGTGATCGCAGCTCTCGCAGTGGCCACGGTGCTGCCGATGCTGATCAGTCCGGCGACAGCTTCTGCGGGCGGTGACACGTCCGGATCGCACGTCGTGAGCAACACCAAGACCGGCGACCGCAAGGTCACCATCTCGGTCTTCTCCCCGGCGATGGATCGCAACATCCCGCTCGAGGTCATCCTCCCAGCAGATGGCAGCGAACCCCGCCCGACGCTCTACCTGCTCAACGGTGCAGGCGGCGGCGAAGACTCGGCGACCTGGCAACGCAAGACCGACGTCATGAACTTCTTCCAGGACAAGAACGTCAACGTCGTCACTCCACTCGAAGGCGCATTCAGCTACTACACCGACTGGGTGAACGACGATCCGGTTCTCGGTCGCCAGAAGTGGCAGACGTTCCTGACCCAGGAACTCCCGCCCGTCATCGACGCCGAGTTCAATACCAACAAGGTCCAGTCGATCTCCGCGATCTCCATGACCGCGACCTCGGTCCTCAACCTCGCCATCGCGGCTCCCGGCCTCTACAAGGGCGTCGGCGCGTACAGCGGATGTGCCGAGACCAGCACTCCCATCGGTCAGAGTGCGATCGAACTTGTCACAGGTACCCGCGGCGGAGCTGACATCACCAACATGTGGGGCCCCCTCGACGGTCAGGGCTGGAAGGACAACGATCCGGTCCTCAACGCCGAGAAGCTCCGCGGCACCGAACTCTACGTCTCCACCGGCTCCGGACTCCCCGGCCCACACGACACTCTCGCCAATCCCGCGATCAACGGTCAGGTCGGTGCGCTCGCCAACCAGGCGATCGTCGGCGGCATCATCGAGGCAGCGGTCAACTACTGCACCCACAACCTCGCCTACCGCCTGAGCGACCTGAAGATCCCGGCCACCTTCGACTTCAAGCCGACCGGCACCCACTCGTGGGGCTACTGGCAAGACGATCTCCACAACTCCTGGCCGATGCTCGCTCACTCCCTGGGCGTCTGACCCGATTCGTTCTCACTCGACCCCGCTCCAGTGTTTCGGGAGCGGGGTCGAGTGCTGTCGGGAGCGAGCAGTAAGAATGGACGTATGACTTCCGATCAGCAGCCCACCACCGGCGACGACCCCTACCTCTGGCTCGAAGACGTGACCGGTGAGTCTGCACTCGATTGGGTCCGTCAGCACAATGCCGTGACCGAGGAGCAGCTCACCGACAACGAGCGCTTCGATCGACTGCAGAGCGACGTGCGCGAGATTCTCGATACCGACGCGCGAATCCCCTACGTCCGCCGTCGAGGTGAGTTCCTCTACAACTTCTGGCGCGACAGCACCCACGTTCGCGGATTGTGGCGACGCACGACGTTCGATCAGTACGTCACCGACGACCCGGAATGGGACGTCCTGGTCGACCTCGACGCCCTGGCCGAGGCCGAGGGCGAGAACTGGGTCTGGAAGGGCACGCAACTTCTACGGCCACACCGCAACCGTGCATTGATCAGCCTCTCCCGCGGCGGGGCAGACGCGGCGGTCGTTCGCGAGTTCGACATCGACAAGCGCGAGTTCCTCGCTCCCGAGGGCGAGAATCCCGGCTTCTACCTTCCCGAGGCCAAGACCGACATCGACTGGATCGACATCGATACCGTCTACGTCGGAACGGATATCGGACCAGGGTCGCTCACCGATTCCGGATATCCCCGTCTGGCCCAGCGGTGGAAGCGCGGCACTCCCCTCTCCAGTGCCGAGACCGTCTACGAGGGCCAGGCCACGGACGTGGCCATCTCGGCTTCGCACGATCCGACGCCCGGGTTCGAACGAGACTTCGTCACTCGCTCGGTCGATTTCTACAACTCTCAGCATTTCGAAGTTCGCCCCGACGGTGAGCTGGTGCTCGTGGACGTCCCCGAGGACGCCGGGATCTCGATTCACCACGAGTGGTTGTTGATCCGCACCAAGTCCGTGTGGGCCGTCGAGGACACCGAATATCCGACCGGCGCACTGCTTGCCATCCGTTACGACGATTTCCTTGCCGGCTCACGAGCACTGACATCGATCTTCGAACCCGACGCACATTCCTCACTCGAGCACTACACCTGGACACGCGATCATCTGATTCTCGTGGTACTCACCGACGTCCGCACCACGCTGCGCATCCTGACACCGGGCGAAAACGGCTGGGAGGATCGACCTTTCGAAGGGCTTCCAGAACTGACCAGTATCGAAATTCTCGACACCGACCCCGATGTCAGCAATGAATACTTCGTCAACTCGAGTGGATACACCTCCCCTGCAACTCTTTTGCACGGCGTGATCGGCGAAACCGAACCCACTGCCCTCAAGCAGGCTCCCTCGTTCTTCGATGCCGAGGGCATCACCACAGAGCAGTTCTTCGCCACCTCTGCCGACGGCACCCAAGTTCCGTACTTCGTGGTGCGCAGTCCGCGTAACGAGCCCGGCCCCACCCTGCTCTACGGGTACGGCGGATTCGAGATCTCGCTGACGCCGTCGTACAGCGGTTCTCTGGGCCGTGCCTGGCTGACGCAGGGCGGCACCTACGTGGTTGCGAACATTCGTGGTGGCGGCGAGTACGGACCCGGTTGGCACACACAGGTTCTCAAGGCCGGGCGCCACAAGGTGCACGAAGACTTTGCTGCCGTCGCGAGGGACCTCGTCGATCGCGGAATCACGACCCCGGATCTTCTGGCAGCTCAGGGCGGAAGCAACGGCGGCCTGCTGATGGGCATCATGCTGACCAAGTACCCCGAGCTCTTCGGCGCCATCGTCTGCCAGGTTCCGCTGTTGGACATGCGGCGATTCCATCTCCTGCTGGCCGGCGCTTCGTGGATGGCCGAATACGGTGACCCCGATGTCCCGGAGGAGTGGGCATTCATCTCGGAGTACTCGCCGTATCAGAACATCGACGCCGCCGCGTCGTACCCACCGATCCTGATCGCGACGTCCACCCGCGACGACCGCGTCCACCCCGCGCATGCCCGCAAGATGGCCGCACGGCTGGAAGAGCTGGGCAAGCCGGTGCTGTATTTCGAGAACATCGAGGGTGGCCACGGCGGCGCCGCGGACAATGCTCAGCTGGCCTTCAAGACTGCGCTGACCTACGAGTTCCTCTGGCAGAAACTCGGCTGATCTTTCAGCGGTCGCGCAACCACGCGACGACGCGCTCGCTCACAGCGGTGGGATTGCGTATCCAACCGTTGTGACCGAGTGGTTCGTCGATGTGCGTCATCGTCACTTGGGCCCCGGAGAGCTTGTCCACCAGGTTCTTTGCCGACCGGCGTGGAGCGAGATCGTCCCCTTCGATCGTGATCGACAGAACCGGCAAGGTCAGGCGAGCGATCCGCTCCTCGTAGTCGATATCCGCACCGACGGGTTCCATGCGACCGGTCCTGGCGAACCGGGCCCAATCGGCGATCAGTACTTTCGACTGTCGACCGAAGCCGCCGACGTTGACCCGGTCTCCCGGCCAGAAGCCGGCGATGTTGGCTGTCACCGACATCGCGGACGAGCCCAGATAGAGTCCGGGCGCACGGATTCCGGGGAATCCGCGGTGATACGGCGATCCGGAGGCAACCAGGATCAGTCCGCCGAGCCGGCCCCGAATCCTGGACGCGTACATGACCCCGATCTGGCCGCCCATGCTGTGCCCCATCAGAAATGGTGTGCTGGCCGGAAACCGCTCACGCACCACCTCGAACGTCGCCGGACAATCGATCGAGACCAGTTCCTGATATCCGAAAACACTCGACGCGCTCGGGCGCGGTTTGCTGTCACCTTGGCCACGCAGTTCACCGATGGCCGCATTGAAGCCGGCTTCGACCAGGGCCTGCGCCACCGGATCGTAGAACCCGGCGGGAACTCCGAGCCCGGGCAACATCACCACCACGGGTGCGTCGTCGTTCGGTCCGGGAAACAGACGGATCGGGGTCACGGTGCCGTCGGGGAGTTGGATCGGTACGGTCTCCATTCAACTCACACTAACCACCCACGCCGCGGATGGGCAGAGCCCACGCGCCGACTATTCGAGGCTTCCCACGATCAGCGGATCCGGAGTACCCACGATCTCGTAATCCTTGTTGTCGTAATCGAACTGACTGAGCACGTGACGCATCGCGTTTATCCGCGCGCGTTTCTTGTCATTGCTCTTGATGACGGTCCACGGAGCGGTGTCGGTATCGGTGAACCGAATCATCTCTTCCTTCGCCGCTGTGTACGCATCCCACTTGTCCAGAGAAGCGATGTCCATCGGCGAAAGCTTCCACTGCCGAACGGGATCGACCTGTCTGATCGCGAACCGCGTGCGCTGCTCCAGCGGTGAAACCGAGAACCAGAACTTGATCAAGCTGATGCCGTCGTCGACGAGCATCTGCTCGAACAACGGCACCTGGCGCAGAAAACGCTCGTGCTCCTCGTCGGTGCAGAAGCCCATGACCCGCTCGACCCCGGCCCGGTTGTACCAAGACCGATCGAACATCACCAGTTCCCCGGCTGCGGGAAGGTGCTGCACATAGCGCTGGAAGTACCACTGCGTCGACTCGCGAGCCGACGGCTTCTCCAATGCGACGACCCGTGCGCCGCGAGGATTGAGGTGCTCCATGAATCGTTTGATCGTTCCGCCCTTGCCGGCGGCGTCGCGTCCTTCGAACACTATGGCGTGCCGTGCGCCGGTTTCCTTCGACCAGTTCTGCAGCTTGAGGAGTTCGATCTGCAGCAGACGCTTGGACATTTCGTACTCGTCCCGAGGCATCCGTGCGTCGTACGGGTAGCCCTCCCGCCAGGTGTCGACCTCGAAACCGTCCGGCGACGTCAGCAGCACCGGATCGTCGTCGTCATTGTCGTCGACGGTGAAGGCGGCGGTGTCGGCCAGATCGACGGCGGTCGAGAGATCCGCGAAGGCGCTGAGGAACGGTCGGCGTTCTGCTAAATCGGTCACCGCCGACAAGTTAGTCTCCCGCAGCAACTGTTCGGTGAAGCTGGGATGAACTACCGGGGTATGACACGGCGGCCTCAAAAGATCAGGGTGCAGATGGGGGTCGTCCCCGATGGTGCGCGGCGCCATCTCGCTTCAGAATTGATGCATGACATTCGAAAGCAACACACCTCGCCCCTTCACCCGTTCCAACGACAAGAAAATGTTCGCCGGAGTGTGCGGCGGAATTGCAGATTACTTCGGCGCCGACGTAAATCTTGTCCGTCTACTCGCCGTTATCGCCGCTATTTGCACGGGTGGAACCGCGGCTTTGGTATATCTCGCGGCCTGGATGCTCATGCCGTTAGGTTGAGAGTTCCGGCAATTGACATGGCGAGAATTACGCGCCGACAAAAGGTATTTCGGGGCCTACGCGCCAACACGAGCAGGCCCCGAAATCGACAATCTACTTGGCGGCCTTCAACTCTCCACCGCTGAGCGCAGCGAGGGCCTCGAGACCCTTGACGGCCAGGCCACTGACGCTGCCCAACCAAGATGTTCAGAAAACTCGGGGACGACGGGCGGCGTAAAGCTGAGGGTGTCGAGAGATTATCGTTCGACGAACTCACGATTTTGGTCGGAAACTGCCTGCAGAAGCGCCGTGAACCCAACCCTCAATAGTTCGACGTAGTGCTCGATATCCGGCATCGTCTCTCGCGAGACGATGACATTGAGCGTCAGAGAACCTCCACGCGCGGCAATGAGGAAGTGGCGCAGAATATCTCCGTCGACCGGCGCCTGCCCGCCGAGAACTGCCACCGCCGGCGCACCTTCGAAGACATTCCCGTCGACCGATACCGGGACATTGCTGATCGTCGTGTTCTGAATGACATTGTGCGAAGGGTCCAGCTTGTTGAGCCGACGCGAGAGACCGGTGAGTCTGAGCAGAGCCGCAGGCGAGGTTTCGATGCGTGTGCCGTAACGACGGACGGCTGGGTGCAAACTCCGCCCCTTTGCCATCAGCGCCGAATCCCTGATTCGTGTCAGCCGCTCGACCGGATCTTCGACGTCTGTGTGCAGATCGACCGTCAACAGCGCCAGTTGGTTGGCCGACTCCCATTCGGCTATCTTCCGCATCGATCGGGGAACCATCGCCGCCAACCCACTGGCCGATTTCTCGCCCTTCTCCGACAGGTATGCGTCGAGAGCACCGGCGACGACGGTCAGGAAGATGTCATTGACCGTCACGTCCGGAACGGCCGCTCGGATCGCTTTGATGTCTGCGCCGTCCAGCGTCAGGAAATCGATCGTGATGTCTCCGCCCAGCACGCCGTTGAATCGGGTCGGTAGGCGGTCGGCCGAGTACGTAGGTAGCTCTCCGGCCTCTTCCGCCTCCCGAACCGTCTCGGCCGCAACCTTTGTCACGGACAGACCCCGGCCGAAGCGGATCGCCTGGCCGGGCAAACCGACGACCGTCCGCCCGATCAAATCCAGCGACGAAAGCCCCGAACCGGCACGCTTCGTCTCCGGCTTCGGCGGACCGGAGAACAGAAGGTTGGTCAGATCGCGGATCGCCAGACCGTCACCGGCTCCGTGGTGGGTCTTGAGCATGATCAGCGTCAGATTGCCCGGCAGCTCGTCGATCCCGTGCACTCCGGTCATGACGTGCAACTCCCAGGGCGGCCGGGACAGGTCCATCGGCTCCCCGAGCGAGCGCCCGAGCAATTCACGAACCGGCGCCCACCCGGCAACTGGGGCACGATGGACGTGCACGTGATCATCGACGTCGAAATCGGCCGGGACCCAATAGGGATAGTCCAGATCCAGCGGAACTCGCTGGAGGCGACTCGTGAACAGTGGCCAGTACCCGAATCTTTCGGTGATCCACCGAACCGCGTCGTCGTGCGTCATCTCTGCGAGCGGATGGCCCGTAGTGTCGAAGAAGTAGGCGCAGACCATGTGGCTCAGATGTCCGCCGGACTCGTTGTAGACGAACTCCGCGTCTCGCGGTCCCATCTGAGATACCGCGGCTGGCAACGAGTTCCGAAAGATCATGCATGCCCCTCAATTCCGACGCTGAACGAATGTCCGAATTGTAGCGAGCTGACATGCAGATCCTCTGGGTTCTGCTCGGAATCGTTGGGTATCACCAAATCCAGCAATCGGAAAAGGTGCCTGCGATTCCGATCGATCAGGAGGCAACCTCTTGGTCAGGTGAATCCGCAGTCTGCATCGCGGCTGCCGCCGCCAAATCATCGAAACTTGCTCGCAGTAGTTCGATGTAATGGTGGAGATCGGGCATGGTCGCGGTATCCGCGATGACGTTGAGGGTCAGTCCCCCACCTGCTGCGGCGACCATGAAATGCCGTAGCCCGTCCCCGTCGATAGGCGCTTGCACTGCAAGCACAGCCGCGCCCGGGGCGCCGGCAAGCGTCAACCCTTCGACCGAGAGAGGAATGTTACTCACCATGGTGTGCTGGTAACGCGGTCGATCGAGGCTGTGATCGTTCTGCTTGCGCGCATACGCCATCAATCTCATCAACGGCGCCGGCGTGGTCTCGACTGCGGCCCCGGCACGCCTGACCGCGGGATGGGACGTGCGCGCCTTCTCCGACCGTGCCGAACTCGAAATGAGCGCCAACCTCTCCAACGGGGACTTGACCTGGGTGTGCATATCCACCAGCAGAGCCACCAACTGATTCGCCGACTCCCACGCTTCGACCTTGCGTACCGAGCGAGGAACCATCGCGATCAAGGAATCTCGTGGCCGTTCGTCCTTTTCCGTGAGGTAGCGCGTCAGAGCACCTCCGACGACGGCGAGCAGAACGTCGTTGACAGTGGCACCGGGCACCGAATCCTTGATCGCACGGACCTGCTCCCCGGACATTGTCATCGGTTCCAGAGAGGCCACTCCACTCACCTTGCCGTTGAATCGAACTGCAGGCCTCTCGTTGAGGCTCTCCACCCATTCTCCTGCCCTCTTCGCAGCGTCAGCATCTCTCTGAGCGCGTCGGTTGCCTGGTACCTGCCTTGCGAAGCGATATATTCGGCCGGGAAAACCCAGTAGCGACTTGGTGAATATCCTCGCTCGCACAAACGGCACAGGCGGTTCGGACCCAGCCTGCTGCACCTTGCCCGAAAAGATAGTTTCGCCCAACGTCCTGATGGCGATACCGTCAGCTGCACTGTGGTGGGACTTGAGCACCACCGCCGTCAGTCGGCCCGGCAATTCTTCAAGTCCCTCCAAACCTACGAAGAAGTGCAGTTCCCACGGCGGACGGCGCAGGTCCATCTTCGTGGTCAACAACGCGCTCAACGGCTTTTGCAGTGCTGCCCATCCTGTTTCATTGATCTTGTTGACATACACGTGCTTTCGCACGTCGAAGTCAGGGTCTGTCACCCAGTAGGGATGGTCGAGTCCCAACGGAGTCCGTTGGACTCGTTGAGTGAACATGCGATCACATCCGAGGCGTGCGGTCACCCAGGCCACTGCCTGTTCTGCCGTGAATTCCGCGCTTGGGTGCAACGATGTTTCGAAGAAGTACACAGCGATCAGATGGTTCAGGTGACCAGCGCCCTCGTGATAGATGAATTCGGCATCGCGTGGGTTCAGCTGCGCCATCCTTGCGCCTGACGTGTTGGACGCGCCCATTGAACTCCTTGTATCGCGACTGGTTGCCCGCACATTCGCCTGAGCGTAAAAGTGACAGTAAATCCGGTGATTGCAAAACCAATGGTCCCCGAAGCCACAGGGCTACGGGGACCATAGTTTCAAGCAAGTGCAGGTTCGCCTGACTGCTCCGCTACGATGCTGTCCTCGACAACCGAACAATATGATGCAGTCGCTGGAGTGATCACGGCTTTTGTGGAGGATCCTTGATGATCTTGCTTCCAGTGGAAGTGAGACCAAGCATGTTCGATACCCACGTGATCATTCCGGTTATATAAGTTTGCAGCATGACCGATTCCGTTCTTCTATGGCGTGGGGGAAGACGACAGCGCGTTGAAATACTTCACAAACGTGCCCACGAGATCGACCGATCCGAAATCGACGATCTTGGACAGGTAGTCCAGGAAGAGATCGAACATCTTTTCTCCTTCTCCTTTTACAGGCCGGCTACGGAGCCGAGGACCGATTGGACGCTGCCCGCCGCAGCTTCACCGAGCGCACCGCCCATGTTGAGGCTTCCGGTGATCGACACGAAGATTCCGTCAACGACCTTGACCAAGTAGAACAGTGGATCCACGAGGGATCCGACGTCAACGCTTGCGAGCGCACCTATCAAACTAGCTGTGTCCACCGTATTTCACACTCCTCGAGATTGATTTCGTTCACTGGGTAAAGCAATTCACTTCTCAGTCGACGTTCGGTAACCACCCGAAGTCAACCGAGGCGATAAACGGGGTAAACAAAGCCATCCCGAGAATGTTTTTGATCAACCCCCCGGCCTCGCCCTCGAGAACATCCGCAATCGATCCCAGATCCATCATTCGCTCCTGTCATGAATAACATTGGAAGAAGAACTTGCAGGTGCTGTCAACTGAGGTCGATTGCCGAAACCAACGATCCGGTGACCCCGTCGATTCCCGGCATGAGCGAACCGGACCAGACGTTACCCAGCAGGTCGGTGAACAATGCCGCCGTTGTCTGCAGGAACATGACGATCATATTGAATCCCACGCTTTCGATTGGCCGCGAATACTCACGGAACATTTACTTTGGCATGCTTGATGCAGCCCACAAAGAACCGGTCCGAGCAGCAATTAAAGAATCCCAGTCGTACCATGAAGCCGAGATCCTCCGGGGCTGGCGCCCACTTTCCGCGGCTGTGACTGACATCAAGGTAGTGCAATAGGATCCGGTTTGGGTGCTTTTTGCCCAAGAATTTCAGATGGATCTGAAACCTGTTCCATATTCGCAGGTCTAGCGTCCAAGACGCCTGAAAATCGAGCAAAATGGAATAGCAACCGGAATGCACGTCGTCCGAAAGGCTTAGTACTTGAGGGTATTCGGAACAGAATCATCCACCAAAAGAACTAGAGGTATCCGCACTTCACAGGTTAGCGGAGGCGAACAATCGGGACGGAAAATATCAAACATCCTTCAACATTCGGATAGGTGAAGCTTCTCGTTCCCCACCTTCTCGATACACCTGTTACGCCATGAGGTTGTCCACACACACGCGGCCATCCACAAAGTGGCTTCTGAATCCGCGTCGTCAGGCCCTTGCCGCCACAGTGCATACGTGGAAGTTGTCACGAGAAACCAGTTGCTCGAGCAGGGCACCTCGAGCAGTTCGATCTCCCGATCCACGCGGTCAGGGCGACTCCATCGAATCCTGCCGTCGGTGTACTCCACCGAAGAACCTGGATACTTCGAGCGTTGCGTCGCGGTCACACTGTGGAAGCCCGAGGCCGTCCTCAGCCATACCAGCGCGGCCTGGCTGTGGGATCTCCTGCCGGAGGAACCACGCTTCGTCGAGGCCACCGTGGCTCCCAGCGTCCGAGCAGGCAGTCCGCAGTGGGTACGGCTTCACCGACGAACAGGAGTCTCGTCGGATGAGTGGATGGGTTTACCGATCGTGCCGATCGAGCAGTGCTTCATCGACGTCGCGACCACGTTGCCACGCCCGGAACTCGAGGCCTTCTTCGACGCGGCGGTATCGACCCGAGTGCCGTGGAAGTCGATAGCCCAACTGTGTGATGCGAGCCGCGGCAGGCACGGGATCCCCGCCGTACGCGAACAACTCCGCACCTGTTGCCCGCTCACTCGTTCGGAACCGGAGCGAGCAGTCGCCCGTGCGCTGACTGCGCGCAACGTCCACCTGGAGATCAACGCTCGGGTCGGACCCTACTTCGGCGACCTGGTCGACACGCGAGCCCGGGTGATCGTGGAGATCGACGGGCGCGAATTCCATACCGACCCCGCAACTTTCAACAACGATCGACGGCGTCAGAACGCACTCGTTCTCGACGGATGGATGGTGTTGCGTTACTCCGCCGCCACCGCGATGGCCCATCTCGACGCTGTGGCGGACGAAATCATCACAGTGGTCCGAAGACGCCGACACAACCGGACGTAAGCGCGGGCGTAAACGCACACAGCATCGAGCGTGCAACGGGAAACCGCGATCGCGTCGCAGTAGTGGACAAAAATGCCCGCATTTGTCTCCAGACAAGCAAAAGCCCGGCCCACCGAATGGTGGGCCGGGCTCTAGGAGCTAGGTGGAGATGGACTCAGAAGTCCATGCCGCCCATGCCGCCGGTCGGATCGCCTGCAGGCGCTCCGGCCTTCTCGGGCTTGTCAGCGACAACGGCTTCGGTCGTCAGGAACAGAGCCGCGATGGACGCTGCGTTCTGCAGTGCCGAGCGGGTGACCTTGACCGGGTCGTTGATGCCTGCAGCGAGCAGGTCGCCGTACTCGTTGGTCGCAGCGTTGAGGCCGTGACCTGCGGGCAGGTTGGAGACCTTGTCCGCAACAACGCCGGGCTCGAGGCCTGCGTTGAATGCGATCTGCTTGAGCGGAGCGGACAGTGCAACGCGAACGATGTTCGCGCCGGTTGCCTCGTCACCTTCGAGCTTGAGGTCGTCCAGTGCGGGAGCTGCCTGGAGAAGTGCAACGCCACCACCGGCGACGATGCCCTCTTCGACGGCTGCCTTTGCGTTACGCACTGCATCTTCGATGCGGTGCTTGCGCTCCTTGAGCTCGACCTCGGTAGCAGCGCCGGCCTTGATGACTGCAACGCCGCCGGCCAGCTTGGCCAGACGTTCCTGCAGCTTCTCACGGTCGTAATCCGAGTCGCTGTTCTCGATCTCGGCGCGGATCTGGCTGACACGACCGGCGATTGCGTCGGCGTCGCCGGCACCCTCGACGATGGTGGTCTCGTCCTTGGTGATGACGACCTTGCGTGCCTGGCCGAGGAGCTCGAGGCCTGCGGTCTCCAAGGAGAGTCCGACCTCTTCGCTGATGACCTCGCCACCGGTGAGGATGGCGATGTCGGCGAGCTGAGCCTTACGACGGTCACCGAAGCCGGGAGCCTTGACGGCAACAGACTTGAAGGTGCCACGGATCTTGTTGACCACGAGGGTGGAGAGAGCTTCGCCCTCGACGTCCTCGGCGATGATCAGGAGCGGCTTGCCGGACTGGATGACCTTCTCCAGCAGGGGCAGCAGGTCCTTGACCGTGGAGATCTTGGAGCTGACGAGCAGGATGTACGCGTCTTCGAGGACGGCTTCCTGACGCTCTGCATCGGTGGCGAAGTACGCCGAGATGTAGCCCTTGTCGAAGCGCATGCCCTCGGTGAGCTCGAGCTGCAGGCCGAAGGTGTTGGACTCCTCGACCGTGATGACGCCTTCCTTGCCGACCTTGTCCATAGCCTCGGCGATGAGCTCACCGATGGACGGGTCGCCGGCGGAAATACCGGCGGTAGCAGCGATCTGCTCCTTGGTGTCGATCTCCTTGGCGGTCTCGAGCAGGCGAGCTGTGACAGCCTCGACAGCCTTCTCGATGCCGCGCTTGAGGCCGAGCGGGTTCGCGCCGGCTGCGACGTTGCGCAGGCCTTCACGGACCAGAGCCTGTGCGAGAACGGTAGCGGTGGTGGTGCCGTCGCCAGCGACGTCGTCAGTCTTCTTGGCGACCTCCTTGACGAGCTCGGCGCCGATCTTCTCGTACGGGTCGTCGAGTTCGATCTCCTTGGCGATGGAAACACCATCGTTGGTGATCGTGGGGGCGCCCCACTTCTTTTCGAGAACGACGTTGCGACCCTTGGGGCCCAACGTCACCTTGACAGCGTCGGCGAGGGCGTTGAGGCCTCGCTCGAGGCCACGACGTGCCTCTTCGTCGAACGCGATGATCTTTGCCATTGCGAAGTGATCCTCCGGATAGGGGGTGACACACAAGGTGACCGCTCGTCGGGTCACCTCATCGGCACAAGGCGACCGTTTGACCAGTCACCTCATTACACGGGCGACCGATTTGCCTGGTCACCCATCTACGCCTGTGGTCTAGTCAGTGCCCGCGACGGACGACCGGGGGTGTCTATGGTTCCCGGTCTCACTGCCTCGACCTGGCACTCACGGTTCGCGAGTGCCAACTGCATTTTTAGCACTCGAGCGTGCCGAGTGCAAGGTTGAGCCTCAGCCCGCGATGCAGAACTGTCCGTTACTCAAATTGACCGCAAACGAGAGCACTCCGACGCAGTCGACGCCGTTGGCATCGGCCGTAGCGCCCGCTCCGTAACCGGCGATGGCGAAGGTGACGTTGCCGTCAGCCGCCCCGGCCCGCGCGATACCGCCGCCGAGCGCAAATGCCTGCGCCTGACCGTTACCGCGAGAAGCCCCCAGCGCGGTTCCGAAGCCGTTTGCATATGAATTGGAGTAGCCGTTGTCGGCGGCGACGCTCACAGCGGTACCGCTCTCGGCAGCACCGGCCTGCGAACGGCCGGCTCCGACGGACTGCGCGCCGCAGCTCGCGGTCTCGGAGACCTGGATGTCATTGGCCGACGGCGGCGAGACACACGTGACGGGGGCTGCCGAAGCAGCTCCCGCACCGGTCAGCGCCAGCCCGGCGGCGAGCCCCATACCTACAGTCATCACAGCCCCTGTTCTCGCCAGGCGGCCCCCCAACCGACTACTGGAAATTCCGCTGACTCGAGAGGATGAGCGACGGAACCAGACTGACGAGATCAAGGGCATAGAAAACTCCTTCGTGGAACAAGTTCATTGGATTCGGGCGCGAGAGTACCCGCTCGAGTGAAGTCCGTCACCCCCGCCTGGTCAAGCCTCGAGGACGACCCCGAGAAGGGCCGGAAGATCCGCGACCGAATCGATGACATGATCAGGCTTCTGAACCGACAGGTCGAGCACTGTTTGCCGAAACTTGCCTGTGCGCACCAGAACTCCGGTCAGGCCGACCCGCTGTGAGGAGAGGACGTCCCCGATCAGGTCGTCGCCGACCATCACCGTCGCCTCAGGTTCGACATGCATCAGCTCCGTGGCTGTCAGGAACCCCGTGAGAGACGGTTTACCCACTGCGGCGATATTTACACCTGCCACTTCCTCGAAGCCCGGCAAGTACGTTCCGGTGTCGATCCGAAGGCCGTCTACGGTCTCCCACATCATCCCGCGGTGCATCGCGACGACGGGCACACCGGCGAGCAGAAGTTCGAGCACTCGGCTCAGCGCCTCGTGGGTGAACTCCGGGCCGGCGCCGCCGAGAATCACGACCTCCGGATCGGCGTCGTCGAATTCGATTCCCTCGAGATCGGCAGACACGTCACCGTGATTGAGGACCCACGCCCGCGCGTCCGGGTAGGTCGCCCGCACGTACTCCCCTGTGAGCCTGGCGGCAGTAACTATCTGGCTCGCCTCGACCTCGATACCGGCGTCGCACAACCCCTGCGCGATGAGCGTCGAACTGCGCGAGGTTGTGTTGGTCAGAAATCCACAGGCCAATCCGCGCCGCCGAACTTCGCGTACTGCTTCCCCTGCTCCCTCGATCGGCTGCCAGGACGTGAGCAGGACTCCGTCGATATCGAACAGAACACCTTCGATGTCGGCCATTGCACCAGCCTATATTCGCCATCGAGGTCCTGCCGAGGCGTCGTAACCCGAAATCCGTCGATCGCTCAGTAGGCTCCCACCCATGGACCTGCGCGACGACGACCTCTTCTCCGTTGCCGGTTCTCTGGCCGAATTGCTCGGCGCTCCCGTCACGATCGAGGACGAGAACTCGACTGTCCTCGCGTACTCCGGCGGCGAGCAGGCCGTGGACGAAGCTCGCATCGGCACGATCCTCGGCCGGCAGGTACCCAGCCGATTCCGCCAATTACTCTCCGATGCAGGAGTATTCGATCGTCTCCACCGAGAGAGTGACCCAATCTACGTTGATCTCGAAGACCCTGCGATCACGCCGCGCCTGGTCATCGCAGTTCGCGAGAACGATCGCCCCGTCGGCTCGATCTGGGTCGCACTCGCCGGAACACCGACGCCCACACAGGAATCGATACTTCGATCCGCGGTATCTGTCGTGGCCGAGAGAATCGCCTCGGAGCGTGACCGGGTCGACAGCACACGCCGTCGCCAATCCCAGCGCGTCCAAGCTCTGATCGGCGGTGGCGAACCCGCATTCCGCGCCGCCGACGACTTGCGGTTGGCAGGCCCGCTCACCGTCGTCGCCGTCGGAACCGTTGCGGGACCACTGCCGGCGGGGTTGGTCGCCTCTTTGAGCTTGTACCTCGACACTCTGGCCGTCGACGCCGTTGCAGCTCAACTGTCCGAGACCATCTACCTTGTCATCGCGACCGACGAGACCAACGCTCGCCGATTGTCCGCCGACTTCCTCACCCGCGCCCGCGGTCGCGAATTCCTGGCAGTGGCCGTCGGTCGGACAGTGAAGTCTGCAAGCGAATCACATCTTTCGCGCTCGGACACCGACCATGTTCTCGGAGCGCTTCGTCATGGCCGGTCCGGCGGAACCGTCGCGGGAATGAGGGACACGTTGGCCTCCGTACTCGCCCTGCACGTCGCCGACATCATCGACGGACTCGGCGACTCCACACCACTCGGAAGCCTCGAACGTCACGACTCTCAGCACGGCAGCGATCTGGTCGCGACGGCAAAGGCCTTTCTCGAGCACGGCGGTGACGTGGCGAATTCTTCTGCCGCACTGCATGTTCACCCCAACACGCTCCGCAACCGCCTGCGTCGAGGCAAGGAGATGTGCGGCGTCGACCTGACCGACGCCGACACCCGCTTGATTCTGATGCTGCAGTTCAAACTCGCTCGCTGAGCAGGCGCGGCGGTGCGTTGTGCGAATCCACAACGAGGTAGCTCCGACGATGGCCGAACGGCCAGTCCTTTTGCCGCCCCCGCGATTCATGCTTGAGAGAAGAGCCGGATGTGACCGGCGTCTCGGTTCGAGCAGAGTCTGTAGAAGGAGTGCGTCATGGGAACTCGTCAGAGCCCCGATCGTGTGGTCGTGGTCGGTGCGGGTGTTGTCGGATTGTCGACGGCCTGGTTCTTGCAGGAACGTGGAGTCGAGGTCACCGTCGTCGATCGCGACGGCGTCGCAGCCGACGCGAGCTGGGGCAACGCCGGTTGGCTTGCCCCCGCATTGACGCTTCCGCTGCCCGAACCCGCAGTGCTCCAATACGGCTTGCGCGCGATGCTCAGCCCGTCGTCCCCGGTGTACGTGCCACTGACCACCGATCTGAAGCTGATTCGGTTCCTGGTCGGGTTCGCGCGCCACTGCACGCCGTCGAAGTGGCAGGAAGCGATGTCGGTCTACACCGAGGTCAACCGAACAGCCTTGGGCGCGTACGACGAACTCGCCGACGGTGGCGTCAAAGAGCTGACCCGCCTGGCCGATCCTTTCCTCGCCGCGTTTGCGTCCGAGAAGGACCGACAGACCTTGGTGGACGAGTTCCATCACGTCGAGGCCGCGGGCGGCGAGGTCGACTTCGACCTCCTCGACTACGACGCGATTCATTCGCTCGAGCCTTCACTCGGCCAGGGTGTGAAAGCCGGTTTGCGTCTGCGTAATCAGCGTTTCATCGATCCCCCGTTGTTCGTGAACTCGTTGGCGGACGCGGTTCGTGAACGCGGTGGAGAAATCGTCAGCGGTTTCGACGTCACGCAGATCGACGATCGGGTCGGCGGAGTCACTGTTCGCAGTGCACACGGTGATTCACGCGACGGCGACGCCGTGGTCATCTCGAGCGGTGCCCGCTTGAACAAGCTCGCAGCACCGTTCGGTGTGCGCAAACTGGTGCAGGCCGGACGCGGATACAGCTTCAGTGTCAAGCCCGAGCACCTCCCCAAGAACCCTGTGTATTTCCCCACCCAGCGCGTCGCATGCACTCCGTTGCACGATCGCTTCCGAGTGGCCGGAATGATGGAATTCCGCAGCCCTGACGCGCCGCTGGATCCACGCCGCGTGCAGGCGATCATCGATGCGGCCAAGCCGATGCTCAGCGGCATCGACTGGACTGCGCGGGAAGAGGAATGGGTGGGATCACGACCGTGCACTACCGACGGCTTGCCGTTGATCGGAGCCACGAAGTCGCCGCGGGTGCACGTCGCCGGTGGTCACGGGATGTGGGGAATCGCCCTGGGTCCGTTGACCGGAAAGATGGTGGCCGACTCGATGACCGGCGCTCAGACGCCGACCGTCATGCGCCACTTCGATCCGCTGCGCTGACAGCCGGTTTCACCCACTTGTAGTACGCGCCCGTCAGCAGAACCAGCCATCCGGCACCGACGAGCAGCGCAACTCGGGTATCGGCGATGACGCCGAGCAACACGATGACAAAAGCCAGGAACACGATCGCGAAGATCTGACCGTACGGCCACAGCGGCACTGGAAACTTCAGTGCCGCTGTTTCGTCTGCACTCATCTGAGCGCGGGAACGGAACTGCGAGAGCAGGATCATGATCCAGACGAAAATGGTGGCGAAGGTCGCCAGCGAGGCGATGACGAGGAACACCTGGTCCGGGATCAGGTAGTTGAGCAGTACTCCCACCAACAGGGCACCGGTCATGATGACAACAGTCATCCACGGAACACCGTTGGCGGAGACTCTCTTCATCACCTGCGGGGCCTGACCGGCATGCGACATTCCGAACATCATGCGACCCGCACCGAAAACGTCGCTGTTGATGGCGGACAGGGCCGCGGTGATGACAACGATGTTGAGGATCGATGCGGCCGTTCCCAATCCGAGGTTCTCGAAGATCTGGACGAACGGGCTGTTGTCGGAGTTGATGGTCTGCCACGGAATGATCGCCATGATGACGGCGAGGGTGCAGATGTAGAAGAGAATGATGCGCACCGGGACCGTGTTGACGGCTTTCCTGATGGTCTGCGCCGGATCCTCGGCTTCGCCCGCGGTGATACCGATGATCTCGGTGCCACCGAACGCGAACATGACGATCGCGAAACACGCGACGAATCCGCCGAAGCCCGTCGCGAAGAACCCGCCGTCCGACCAGAGGTGGCTGATTCCGGCATCGGTGTCGTGAACGCCGAATCCGAACACGATGATCGCGATGCCGCCGGCGATCATCGCGATGATGGCGGTGATCTTCACGAGCGTGAACCAGAATTCCAGTTCGCCGAACACCTTGACGCTCAACAGGTTTATCGCGCCGATGAAGAAGACGACAGCCAGAACCCAGATCCATCTCGGTACGTCCGGGAACCAGAACTGCATGTACAGGCCGAAGGCGGTGACGTCGGCGAGGCACACGATCACCATCTCGAACGTGTACGTCCACCCGGTCATGAAACCGGCGAGTGGTCCGAGGTGCTTGTTCGCGTACTCGCTGAACGAACCGGAAACCGGGTTACGGACCGCCATCTCGCCGAGCGCTCGCAACACCAGGTAGACCGCGATACCGCCGATCAGGTAGGCCAGGAGCACCGACGGGCCGGCTCGTTTGATGGCCTCGGCGCTGCCGTAGAACAGTCCGGTTCCGATGGCTGATCCGAGGGCGATGAAGCGGATATGGCGCGCTGTCAGCCCTCGCTTGAGGCCATCCTGCGTCGCGGCGTCGCTGTTCACTTCTCGGTACTCCAGTCGGATGGATCGTCATACGTGCGCGAACCATTGTCCGCTACCACCGCGCGTGTTCCCGCACGACCCTGTTGGACGGCCGTACAGTGACCTGACACACATGGTCCATTGACGGATCGCTTACGATCGACAAAAGTGTTTGTAACTTTACGTAGCATCAACTCGACTGGAGAGACTGTGTCCAACACCCTCGAAGCAAGCATCGACATCGACGCATCACCGCAGGACGTGTGGGCAATCGTCGCCGACCTGCAGCGCATGGGCGAATGGAGCCCCCAGTGCAAGGTGATGAAGGTAATCGGCGGGACCGTGCGTGAGGGCGCCAAGACGATCAACGTCAACCGCAAGGGCCTGCTGGTCTGGCCGACGTCGTCGAAGGTCGTTCGCTTCGAGCCCAACAAGTCGGTGGCGTTCCGCATCGCGGAGAACCGCACGATCTGGTCCTACGAACTCGAGCCGACCGCAACCGGCACCAAAGTGACCGAGCGTCGCGAGGCTCCCACCGGAACGTCGAAGGTCTCGCAGTTCCTCGTCAAGACCGTCCTGGGCGGAAACGCCGACTTCGAGGTCGAGCTCGTTGAAGGCATGAATGCCACATTGAAGCGTGTGAAGAGCGAGGCCGAGGCGGCTGCACGCACCTCTGCTTGACCCTCGACCTGGTCGAGGCATCAGGATCCGTTCCATGGATCCCGTGATGACACAGATAGCGCAGGCACAAGAATTGGCGAGCTCCGGCGATCGAGCCGGGGCTCGCTCTGCGTTCGAGAAGGTGTGGGAAGAGATCAGCGCCGCCCCCGATGCGCTCCACATCGTCTCCCTCGCGCACTACATGGCCGACGTTCAAGACGATCCGGCTCAGGAGCTCTGCTGGGACCTGCGCGCCCTCGACGCTGCCGATTCGTTGACCGACGCGCGAGCCCAGGAACACCACGCATCGCTGCAGGTCGCCGGTTTCTATCCATCGCTGCACCTCAACCTGGCTGCCGACTACCGCAAACTCGGACGCGACACCGAGGCCGTCGAACATCTGACGAAGGCCGAGGCGTCGGTCGGCACACTCGCCGACGACGGTTACGGCCGGATGATCAGGGGCGCCATCGAGCGACTGCGGGCAGAATTGATCCGTGACCACTAGTTCCGCCCTCTTGACGATCGGCGAGATGTCCAGGGCGTCGGCGCTCCCGATCAGCGCGCTGCGGTTCTATGACAAGGAAGGCGTGCTCGGCCCGCATTCCGTCGATCCGCACACCGGTTACCGCTGGTACACCGACGATCAGCTCCGCGACGCCCGCATGATCGCCGGTATGCGACGCGTCGGTGTTCCGATCCGCGACATGATGGCCGTCCTGACAGGGCCGGAACCGCATTCGTGCCTGGACGCCCATCTGCGCAACCTCGAGGACGGTCTCGCCGACGCCCGCGCCGAACTGGGGCGAATTCACCGGCTGATCGATTCGCTACCTGCCTCCGGCGGCGTGGACATCGACTCGTGGGATCTACGACGCGCACTCGACGCCGTGCTGTTCGCCGTGAACGAGGAATCGGAGTTCCCGATACTTCGCGGCGTCCACCTCGACATTCACGACGGCGTCGCTGCGTTTGTCACCACTGATCAGTTCCGGCTCGCGGTCGCAGAGGTGAAAGTTCACTCTGCTCTGACGGTGTCCGCTGTCGTTCCCGTGGCCTTCGCGCGATTGTTGCGCGATGTCGCCGGCGTCGTGACGCTGACTTTCTCCCCGCGCACGGTGACTGCGTCGTATCCGGGGGGGTGAGGTGTCCAGTCCCCTGATCGAGGACGGAGAGTTCCCTGATCACCGAATCCTGCGCGAGCACAACGACGCCGTCGAACTGAGCGGCGACCACCTTGCCGCCCTGCTCAACGGCACCGAGGACAGTGCCGTCGTCAGCGTCGGCGAAGACGGTGGTGCCCGGGTGGATCCGGGCGGAACAGATCCCCGTGAGAGGTTCCGAGTACTGGTCGACCGGCAGCGACTGCGCGACGCCGCCGCAGCCCAACCGGGGCGGCAACTGGTGATCCGAGTAAGCGGTGCGACGCTCCCGCTGGCGATACGCACCGGCGACTGTGTCGGGTACTACTCGTACTTGATGCCACTACAGCCTGTAGGAGAGAAGGCGTTCACGTAATCTATGGATGCTCTACCACCCCGTACTGTCAGTGCGACCAGCAGAAGACCTACCGAGTAGTTAGAGGAGCCTGTGGCACGCCGACCCACACCCCCCGGAACCCCGCAACCCACCGGGATCGGACATATCGTCGATCTGGTTCGCCATGCGATTCCGCCACTTCATCCCGCCGGCCTGCCGTTCGTGCTGGCCCCGCTGGGAGTTGCAGCTCTGGGCCGCAACCGTAAGTGGGTGCGCCGAGCCGGTCTGACCACCGCCGCCGCATGCGCCACGTTCTTCCGTCACCCGCACCGGGTGCCGCCCAACCGCATCGGCGTCGTCGTCGCACCCGCCGACGGCGAGGTGGCGCTGGTCGACAACGCCGTTCCGCCCGCCGAGCTCAATCTCGGAAGCGAGCCGCGCCCGCGCGTCAGCATCTTCCTGTCGGTTCTCGACGTGCATGTCCAGCGCAGCCCTGTCGGTGGCACGGTCAAAGAGGTCGTTCACCAGGCAGGCAAGTTCCTCTCCGCAGATCTCGCCGACGCCAGCGAGGTCAACGAGCGCAACAGCATGCTGATCGAAACCGCCGATGGTCACGACGTTGCGGTTGTCCAGATCGCGGGACTGCTCGCACGCCGCATCGTCTGCTACGCCGGTGTCGGTGACGTCCTGCCGATCGGCGACACGTACGGACTGATCCGTTTCGGCTCACGCGTCGACACCTATTTCCCCGCCGGAACCACACTCCTGGTCGAGCCGGGACAACGCACGATCGGTGCTGAAACAGTTATCGCGCAACTGCCGTGAAGACGCCGAAGATGAAGTCAGCCGTGAAGAAGCCGGGAGCAGCCCAACCCGGCGCGAAGATGCCCAAACGCACCCAGGCGGTGCGGTTGCTGCCGTCCGTCATCACCATCCTGGCGCTGTGCGCCGGGCTGTCCGCCGTCAAATTCGCTCTCGACGGACAACCCGGTACCTCGCTCGCGATGATCGGCGCCGCTGCCGTCCTCGATTCACTCGACGGCCGCATCGCGCGACTGCTCGACGCCACCAGCAAGATCGGCGCCGAACTCGACTCACTGGCCGACTCCATCTCCTTCGGCGTCGCCCCGGCCCTGGTCCTGTACGTGACCTTGCTGGACGGCACCAGCATCGGCTGGATCATCGCGTTGATCTACGCGGTCAGCATCGTGTTGCGACTCGCACGTTTCAACACCCTGCTCGACGACGACGACGTCCCCGCGTACGCACGTGAGTACTTCGTCGGCGTGCCGGCTCCGGCCGGCGCACTCATCGCCCTCACTCCCCTGGCCGCGACGGCTCAGTGGGGTGACGGCTGGTGGTCTTCGCACTTCGTCGTCATCGTGTGGACGCTCTTCTCGGCTGCACTGATCGTCAGCCGCATCCCGACGCTGGCGATGAAGTCGGTATCCGTGCCGCCGCACATGGCGGCCGGCCTGCTCGTCCTGGTGACGTTGGCTGCGGCCGCACTCATCACCTACCCGTACATCCTGCTGATCGTTCTCATCGCGATCTACCTGGTGCACATCCCGTTTGCCGTGCACTCGAAGCGGTGGGTGGCAGCACGTCCCGAAACCTGGGACATCAAGCCTTCCGAACGCCGCGCGATCCGACGTCAACCCAACGTCGGTGGCCGCCGCTCGGCCGCTCGTCTCGGATTGCGGCGACCCCGCTAGTCCACGACGTACTCTCGAGAGGTGACTTCGCCGGAACTCGCCCTCACCGTTCGACTCAACACCTCTGCCGCCGACCTACGCCGCGGGGTAGTGCGCTTGCACCCCGAAGCGTTGGCGGCGTTGGGCATCCGCGAATGGGATGCCATCGCACTCATGGGAGCCCGCGGCACCGCGACCGTCGCGGGCCGTGCGCCCACCGGAACCCCGGCAGGCACGATCCTTCTCGACGACGTCACCATGTCGAACGTCGGCCTGACCGAGAACTCTTCCGTCGTGGTCGGTCCGGTGACGGTGTACGGAGCGCGATCCGTCTCCGTCACCGGCTCGTCCATGGCGACAAATTCGATCAGCTCGACGGTTCTGCGACAAGCCCTTCTGGGCAAGGTCGTCAGCGTCGGCGACACGGTCTCGCTCCTCCCCCGCGATCTCGGTCCGGGTACGAGCACTTCCGAAGCCACCCAAGCGCTTTCCCGTACCTTCGGCGTCGCGTGGACATCCGAACTGCTCACCGTCACGGCCGTCGAACCTGCCGGTGGTCCGGTCAGCGTCCAGCCGAATTCGGCGGTCAACTGGGGTTCCGGCTCGGCGGGCACACTGACACCGAGTGCGCTTGTTTCCAGTCCGGCCGCCGTCGCAATCGAGCCTGCACCGTCGGTTCCGCTGGATCACCTCGTCGGCGCGCAGGCGCAGGCAGCCAAGCTGACCGAGTGGCTCGGCCTGGCACTCGACGAACCAGAACTGCTCCGTACGCTCGGCGCCTCACCGCACCTCGGCGTCCTCATCACGGGCCCCGCCGGCGTGGGCAAAGCCACGTTGGCCCGCTCGGTCCTGTCCTCGCGCAAACTGGTCGAACTCGACGGTCCGGGAGTCGGTGCCACCGAGGCGAATACCCGCCTGCAGCGAATCGTCGACGCCGTTGCTGCCGTGCGCGGCGGTGGTGTACTGCTGATCAGTGACATCGACGCTCTGCTTCCGGCCACCGCGGAACCGGTGTCCGCACTGATCCTCGAACAACTGCGCAGCGCCGTCGCAACCCCGGGCGTGGCATTCGTCGCGACCTCCGCCCATCCGGAGACCGTCGACGCGCGCCTTCGCGGCCAGGATCTCTGCGATCGAGAACTCGCACTTACCCTGCCGGACGGCGCAACTCGCAAGGCGTTGCTCGAACTCCTGCTCCGCCGAGTGCCCACCGGAACCCTCGAGCTCGACGCCATCGCCTCGCGCGCACCCGGATTCGTGGTCGCCGACCTCGCGGCGCTCTGCCGTGAAGCCGCCTTGCGAGCGGCGACGCGGGCCTCCAAATCCGGTGATTCTCCGGAGATCACGCAGGAAGATCTTGTCGGGGCCCTCGAAGTGATTCGGCCACTGTCCCGTTCGAGTACCGAAGAACTGTCGATCGGCAGCGTCACCCTCGACGACGTCGGCGATATGGTCGAAACCAAACAGGCGCTCACCGAGGCGGTGTTGTGGCCGCTGCAGCACCCCGACTCCTTCGCGCGCCTCGGTGTCGACCCGCCCCGCGGCGTGCTCCTCTACGGCCCTCCTGGCTGCGGCAAGACGTATCTCGTTCGCGCCCTTGCCAGCTCGGGGCACCTCAGCGTTCATGCCGTGAAAGGCGCAGAGCTGATGGACAAGTGGGTCGGCGCCTCCGAAAAGGCCGTAAGAGAGTTGTTCCAGCGCGCACGCGATTCGGCGCCCTCGTTGATCTTCCTCGACGAAATCGACGCCCTTGCCCCGCGTCGTGGTCAAAGTTCCGACTCCGGGGTGTCAGATCGCGTCGTAGCCGCGTTGTTGACCGAACTCGACGGCGTCGAACCGCTACGCGACGTCGTGGTGTTGGGCGCCACCAATCGACCGGATCTGATCGACCCGGCTCTCCTGCGCCCCGGCAGACTCGAACGTCTCGTATTCGTACCGCCGCCGGATGCGGAGGCTCGCAAAGCGATTCTGCGTGCTTCCGGCAAGTCGGTACCGCTCGCCGAAGATGTCGATTTGGACATTCTGGCCGTCGATCTCGAGGGATACTCGGCAGCAGACTGCTCGGCTCTCCTGCGTGAGGCTGCACTCGCCGCCATGCGTCGGAGCATGGACGCGGCCGACGTGACGGCCGCGGACGTGGCAACCGCCCGTGAGAAGGTACGTCCCTCACTCGATCCCGAGCAGGTGGCACACCTACAGGCGTACGCGGACAACCGATAAGGACTGACCATGGCTGCTGATCTGGTTCTGTACGGCGACATCGTGACCATGCACGAGGACTCACCACGCGCCCAGGCGCTCGCCGTGACGGGCGGCCGGATCACAGCCGTCGGAGCGCGCACGGATGTCGAGGAACTGGTGGGGCCGGACACCCGCGTCGTCGACGTCGGAGGTGCCGCTGTTCTGCCGGGGTTCATCGAGCCGCACGGTCACCCCCTGGAAGAAGCCATCGTTCTCGGGCCTGACGTCGTCGACATCCGGCCTGTCACGATCGCCGAGGCGGATGCCGTAGTTGCTGCCGTCGTCGACACTGTTCGTTCGCGAGGTGCTGCCGGCGCTTCTTTGAACGGTTGGGACCCGTTGCTGCAGAAGGGCCTACCCGATCCGACCATCGACTGGCTGGACTCCGTAGCGCCGGAGTACCCCCTCGTGATCATGCACAACTCGGGACACGTCGCGTATTTCAACACGGCGGCAGCAGTGCAGGCCGGCATCACCCGCGATACCCCCGATCCGATCGGCGGATCGTACGGCCACGACGCGACGGGCGCACTCGACGGATCCGCGTACGAAATGCCCGCGGTGTTTGCAGTCGCGGGCCACGCAGTCACCATCGGTGACGACTTCCCCGCACTGGTGGCGGCCGAATGCGCCCGGCTGAACGCCGCGGGAATCACCACCATCGCCGAATTGTCGTTCGACCCCAAGATGCGGCCCGCCCTGGCAGCGATAGCCGACGCCGGACTGCTCACCACCCGCCTGCGGCTCTACGAGATGTCCAACGACGCGCGCACTACCGAGGCGTCACCGGGCGACGGAAACGACCTGGTGCGCCAGATCGGCATCAAGGTCTGGTCCGACGGTTCACCGTGGGTCGGCAACATCGCCACCAGCTTCCCGTATCTCGATACCGAAGCCACCCGCGCGCTCGGGATCGCCTGCACACACGGGCATGCCAACTACACCGGCGAACAGATCCACGACATCAGTTCCGCCTACTTCGCCAAAGGGTGGCAGATGGCGTGCCACGCCCACGGTGACGACGCGATCACCATGGTTCTCGACGCGTGGGAGCAGCTTCTGAAGGAGCACCCCCGGCCCGATCACCGGTTGCGTCTCGAACACGTCGGCGCGATGCGTCCGGATCAGTTCGTCCGCGCGGCGGAACTGGGCGTCACGGTCAGCATCTTCATCGACCACCTGCACTACTGGGGTGACGTTCTGGTGGATGACCTGTTCGGTCCCGAATACGGATCCGTTTGGGCCGCAGCAGGATCTGCACTCGCGGCCGGACAACGGTTCACCTTCCACAACGACGGTCCCGTCACCCCCGCCAATCCGCTACGAAACATGCAGGACGCCGTCACCAGGCTTTCGCCCAGCGGCCGCGTCGTGGCACCCCAGGAACGGATCCCCGTGGACGCCGCCGTGCGCGCCCATACGGTCAACGCCGCGTGGCAGCTGTTCAGCGAAGATCACATCGGGTCCATCTTTCCCGGCGCCTACGCGGATCTTGTTGTGCTGTCGGCAAATCCCCTCGACGTCGAGCCGACCAGGCTGGCCGACATCACGGTGCTCGCCACCACCCTGGAGGGCCGGACGGTGTACGGAGACCTGAGCGCGATCGGCTGATCGGTCGCCGAACGCCGTGGACAAAGGCCGTAAACCTTCTCTGCTCGATTTCCAAGGATCGTTGCGAGAACGGAGACGGCGCAAGTGGTCTCAGGGTTCAGTGCGGATGTCGTCAATGACCTGGGCAATCGCATGTTTCGCCCAGTCCGTGATCTGCTCGTTCGTGTCGCGGTAGTACGGCAAGGCAACCAATGCAATCGACGCTCACCAGGATGTTTCCCGGGTGCAGATCCGAGTGCATCCACACCGCTGGGCCTGCGTGGTCGATGACGTGGCGCGCCTTTTCCCACGCCGCCTCCGCCAGCGCTCCGTTCAGCAGGTCGCCACACGCTGCAATACTCGCTCGAGTCGCTGAATCTCGTCGCTCAATCGGATCGGCCCGGTAGGAATGCAGCGATCCCTGTGGGCGCAATCCGATTGTGTCGATCCGACGTAGACTGTTCACGAAGTCTGCGAGTTGGATGGCCAGGTGGTCATCGACCATGCCGGGCACAGGGTTTCGCCCTGGCACCCACGGGTGCACCGACCATTGCCACGGGTATCCGAAGGCCGCCTCACCCACACCTACCGGAACGGGCACGGGGACCGGTAGGTGTGGAGCCAGATGCGGCACCAACTGTTGCTCCTTCGTGATTCCCTCTGCCGCACCTGGGGTGCGGGGCATACGGATTACGAGTGAATCGCCTACTCGGATCATGACGTTGTCGGTGCCGATCGACTCGACCAAGCGCAACGGCAGATTGGCCCACTGTGGCATCTGACTCGAGAGCAATCGCCGCACCAACGCGACATCGATGTCTGGTTCCTCCATGTGCAACTTCCGAATCTGCATGACATGAGCAAACCACTCCCGCACATTCCGGCGATCAAGAAGTCATGAAGAAGACAGCAGTCGCACAGTGCCGACAATGTCCGTCCGCATCACCGACCGCGACACATCCAGACCTCCTTCGCCGTGACTGCCGCAGATCGAATGAACATCCGAAAGGTCCCAAAAATCGGAATTGTCGAAAATTATTGCATAGGAACAGTTTTCGAGATGCAAGTCTTGTGTTCGAAACTTTGTTCGATTAGACTTTCGGCATGAACAGTCGGGAAGCATGGCAGCTGGATGGCGAGGACCTCAAGAGTGAGGTTCTCGATCTGGTGCGTGTCCGACAGGAGTTGCAGTCGCGGTTGGTGTTGTTGATCGTGGAAATGTTTTCCCGTGACGTTCTCGGCGGGAAGGGTTTTCGGGCGATCGCGCAGTGGTTGCACGGTTCGACGAATCTGGAGATCGGTGAGTGCAGTCTGCTGGTCGGGTTGGCGCGGTTGTTGATGCTCGAACCTGTTGTCGCGGATGCGTTTCACCGGGGTGACGTGGATGGGTTGAAAGCGCGTCAGGTGGCGTCGTTTGGTCAGCATCCGCCGAAGAACATGACCCTGGCGGACGTGGACAAGGCCCGGGGGATTCTGCTCGGGTTGGCGTCGAAGAACATCGCGGACTGTGATGCGGTGCGGGCAGCGATCCGCCGAATCGAGAAGCAGTACGGCAAACGCGAGGACGGCGTCCCGGTCGGCGAGGATTCCGAACGTAACGAGTTCTACGCCTCGAAAGGCCTGTACGGCAGAGTGACGGTGAAGGGTGATCTGGATGCGGTCAACGGGGCCCGTCTGATCACGTTGTTGTCGAGTTTGTCGGCGCCGACGCCGGCGAAGGACGGTGTCAAGGACACGCGTACTCCGGCGCTACGGCGTGCGGACGGGTTTTGTGAATTGTTGCGCCGGTATGAGCGGGCGGGGTTGGGTCCGATCGAGGGCGGCGTGAAACCGCACATCACGGTGACCGCGTCCGCGAAAGACATGACGGACCTTAAAGTTCTGAAAGACCTCTTGCCGTCGACGGAGGAACTCGGGTTTGCGTGGACGGATTGGGTGGGCCCGATCAGCATCGACACCGCCCGGATGCTCGCCTGCGACTGCACCGTCACCCGGATCCTCCTGGATGAGAACGGTGTTCCGCTCGACTGCGGTAAGGAAGCGAGAACAGCAACGGTGCCGCAGCGACGGGCTCTTGCGGTCCGGGATGGCGGGTGCGCGTTTCCGGGGTGCGGGACGCCGTCGGGGTGGTGCGATGCTCACCATATCGTTCACTGGAACGATGGTGGCCCAACAGATCTCGACAACCTGATCTTGTTGTGCGGTCATCACCACCGGACACTGCACCACACCGAGTGGCGTGTCGAGATCGGCCCGGATCGGAAGTCGGTGTTCTATCCGCCGATGTCCGTTGACCCGTATCAACAGCCGATCGGCGGGAACAGCCCACCAATAGCAGCCTGAAGTGAAATAACTCGAGACGCGAGCACCGGGGCACGATCATGCCCCGGTGCCCATGCTGCGTTCCGTCATCTTCGCGGAGATGTACGGCCTACCAGCGGTTCCGAACCTCCTCGGCAAATCCGAGGAGATCTCGAACGACCACGGAGGTACCGTCGTCGAGGATTACTGTGCCGGAGAACTTTCCGAACACCTGATGCTGAATCGAACGCAGTACCCCGACGTCGAAAGTCGCGGCACGGTCGATGATCGGCTCGAAAGTCATCTCGAAGCGACCATCGTTGCTCGAGAAGTTCCACGGAGCGCCGTCGTACGTTCCCTGCGGGATGCCGAAGTCGATCCTGTCCAGTTTGTGTGCCCGACCGCCGACAAACACGATGTTCTCGCTGGCCGCCGTAGTGTCGCCGAAGCCGTAACCGATGTTGAATCCGAACCGCTCGCCGTTCACCAGTCCGGATGCAGAACCCCAGTACCAGGTGTTGTCGTAAGTCCAGACTCCCCTGCCCCAATCGAGAACGCCGAACGAGTCTTCCGAGCGAAATGTGAAGTCGTCGCTCCCGATTCGCACAGTCCCGGCAGCGGGCAGGCAGTTGATCTTCTGGTTGTAGTAAAACGAACGGGACGCCTTCGGAAACGGTGTGGCGATCACCATCCGGTCATCGGCAGGACTCGCCAGGAACAAATCGGCATGAAGGCCTCGCCCACCGTCGAAAGCCGGGTAGTCGACAATCAGGTGGCGCCCACCGTCCACATGGCGAAACTCGAAGCGAGCTTTACCTTTCGACACCACCACATCACCGTCGTCCGCGCTTTCGGGCAGACCGAGCCTTCCCATCGGGAACGGCAGCATCACGTTTTCGGTGATCTCGTGTGGTGTTCGGAAATCGAGCCAGGAGACTCCGAGCAAGCCCATGTACCCGTTGTCGGCGACGGTCAACGCGATGCCGTAATCCGCAGTGAGAACGCAGTAGTAGTCCCACTCCTTGATCCGGAACTTGGGAGCGGTGATCGCAGAGCGTCGATACTTGCGAATCTCCGATGGGGCCCAACCCGTCTCGACCAAATGTCCGCGATCGTCGAGAAGCGGGCCGGGCGACATCAGTGTCTGCATTCTTACTTCCAGCGTCCCAAGATCTCGTTCGCACGGTTGGCCAATGCCATCTGGAAGAACGGACCGAAGCTCACACGTGCCACTCCGAGCGGACCGAAACTTGCCGGATCGTCCTGGTCCGGGATTCCGATCGCATTGATCGGAAGTGGAAGTTCGGACGTCAGGCGGCGCTGGGTCGCGTCGTCATGCCGCCCGACGGGGTAAAGAACGTCGGCGCCGGCGTCGGCCGCCAGCTTGAGGCGTGCGATGGCGCGATCGACACGATCGGACTCGTCACCGACCTGCTTCACGAACAGGTCGGTGCGCGCGTTGACGACAACGTGAACTCCGGCTGCGTCGGCGGCCAGACGAAGCCCACCCACGAAGTCGGCGTGCTCCTGCGCCTCACGCAAGCGTCCGCCTTCACTGTGGACGGTGTCCTCGATGTTGAGTCCGACAGCGCCGGCATCGATCAACCCGTCGATGAGAACTGCCGGCTCGAGCCCGTAACCACCCTCGATGTCCACCGAGATCGGGGCGTCGACCGCACCGGTGATCTGCTTGATCCGGTGCAGAAGTTCGTCGAAGGTGATGCCCTCGTTGTCCGGCTTGCCGATGGAATCGGAAACCGGGTGGCTGCCCACCGTCAGGGCTGCAAAACCGGCAGCCACCGCAAGATTCGCCGACCACGCGTCCCAGACCGTCGGGAGAATGACCGGGTTACCTGGCTGGTGCAACGCCAATAGAGCAGTTGCCTTGTCGTTGATCGAAGTCATGCGGTGGCTCCTCGAGATCGTGGGGTGTACCTCTCACCTACCGACTCTAGTGAGCGACCGGGCAGCCTGTGCTCTTGTAATCGACCTGGAACTCCTTGATGCCGTTGATCCAACCCGAGCGCAGACGGCGCGGATCACCGATCTTGGTGATGTCCGGGACGTTGTCGGCAATCGCGTTGAACATCAAGTCGATCTCCATACGAGCGAGGTTGGCACCGATGCAGAAGTGCGCGCCCGTTCCGCCGAAGCCCAAGTGCGGATTGGGGTTACGAGTGATGTCGAACGTCATCGGGTTCTCGAAGACGTCCTCGTCGAAGTTCGCGGAGCTGTACAGCATCACCACGCGCTGCCCCTTCTTGATCGACACTCCTGCCAATTCCGTGTCCTCGAGCGCGGTGCGCTGGAAGGCGGTGACGGGTGTCGCCCAACGGACGATCTCGTCGGCCGTCGTCTTGGGACGTTCCTTCTTGTACAGCTCCCACTGCTCGGGGTTGTCCAGGAACGCGATCATTCCGTGCGTGATGGCGTTGCGGGTGGTCTCGTTCCCTGCGACCGCCAGGATGAGCACGAAGAACCCGAACTCCTCCGGGCTCAAAGCGTCGCCGTCGATGTCGGCCTGGACCAGAGTCGTGACGATGTCATCTGCCGGGCAGGTACGACGCGCATCTGCCATTTGGTACGCGTATCCGAGGACCTCGGTGGACGCGACTGCCGGATCACCCTGGTATTCCGGGTCGTCGTAGCCCATCATCTCGTTGGACCACTTGAACAGCTTGTCCCGATCGTCCTGCGGTACACCGATCAGATCCGCGATCGCCTGGAGCGGCAGCTCGCTGGCAACCTGCTTCACGAAGTCGCCCGGGCCTTCGCTCACAGCGGTGTCGACGATGCTGCGCGCACGACGATCCAATTCGTCGCGCATGCCGTTGATCGCGCGCGGCGTGAACAGCTTCGAAATCAGCTTGCGGAGCTTGGTGTGCTCCGGCGCATCCTTGTTGAGCAGAAGATGCCGGAGCATCTCGACGGCCTCACGTGGCATGTCGTCGGCGAAACGCGCGATCGCGGTGTTCTCCCAGCTCGAGAACACATCGCTGCGCTGGCTGACCTCTTTGACGTCAGCGTGACGCGAGACCACCCAGTAGCCCTCGTCCTGGAATCCACCAACGGTCGGCGGCTGCTCACACCACCACACGGGCGCGCTTCGACGCAGTTCGGCGAATTCCTCGAAAGGGATCCGCTCCTCGAGGACAGCAGGATCGGTGACGTCGAATCCGGCCGGTAGGTCAGGCGTGCGAGTTGTGTCCGAGATGGTCATGGCGTCCTCTGATCGGTCGATTGTGCGCTACACCACAGAGTAGCTTTCACTAACGGGCTGTCAAGTGAAAGACGGAGAGTCTCGTGCAATTGACCCGTGAGAGCCCCCGCGGCACTAGGATCCCGGTAATGACAGATACCTCCGGCAGACTGACGCTGCGAGAGAAGCAGAAGCAGCGAACCCGCGCAGACCTCGTGGATGCCGCCGGCGCGCTCTTCACCGAACGCGGATACGCGGCTGTCACCGTCGAGGACATCGCCGGCCGGGTCGGTTGCAGCCGCGCCACCTTCTACCTGCACTTCCCCGGCAAGATCGACATACTCAAGGCCCTCGGCTCGAACACGGTCGTATCCAGCACGCTCGCGATATTCCAGGATCTCGACCACGTACTCGATTCCGGTTCGCGCGAAGAATTCGCCGGCTGGATCAACCGCGCTCTCGACTGGTGCCGCGATCACCACCACATGATGCGGGCGTGGGACGAGGCCATGGTCCTCGAACCCGAATTCCGAACACTGGCACGCGAAGGCATCTCCGCACTGCCCAACGCGATGCCGTCGTACCTGGCACGCTGGCCGCAGAGCCGACACGACGAGGCGAAACTCCGGGTCGAGCTCCTGCTGACACAGATCGAGCGCTTCTTCATTCGGTGGGCGGAACAGGGCGCGATCACCGCGGGTGCGGACGTCGCAGCAGACGTTCTCACCGACATCTGGTTTCCGGCACTCACGCCGCCCACGACCGATGTTGCGGCGCCGCGATAGGTTGGCCCGATGCCACTCGATCTTCGAGCGATCCTCACCACCGTCGCTGCACTCCTGTCCGGGATACTCGCGGCGCTGGCCCTGACCAATCCCGTTCTTCGCGACTGGGCCATCGTGGCCTCCCCGTCAGAAGTAGATCGCTGGATCAGCAGCGGACCGACTGCTGTCGGCCTCGGCGCCGTGATCGCCGTGCTTGCCTGCGCCATCTCACAGCGTCGCGGGTCCCGTCGGGCGGCGTGGATCGCGATCGCCGTCGGCGTCGCCGTCATCGCGATCGTTCGGGCAGTCGTACCCGAAGTTGCGTCACTGGACCTGCTGATCGCCTTGATCATCGTCAAAAGTGTTGCAGCCGGCACCATTCTGGGCTGCGTGGTTGCCGTCAGTTGGGACCGCACTGCCACGAAGAACGCGACACTCCTCGGCGTGCTCGCCACCTTCCTCGCGATCCGCACGTTCGCCGGTGGGACAGCCAGGATGACGACTTCTTCGGTGGGTGAGCCGTCGTGGTGGCTGATCGGCGCCACGGCCGCAGCAGCAATCGCCTGTGCAGTGACCGCGCAAGCCGGCTTCCGGATTCGCAAGCCGGACTCGGGTGAAATCCGCATCGCTCTCGTGGTGATCACCGCGCTGGCGATCGGGCATCGAGTGCTCGGCGCCGTGATCGACCGCCAGCAATACGCGTCCGAGGCGACCGCCTGGATCGTCATGGTTTTGGCGGCAGGCGCTGCGCTCGCCTTGACGTGGATCGCCGCTTACCGCCTCGGCGACGCCTCCGGTGCTGGTGGCAAGTTCCTCTGGGCGGCAACCGCACTGGCCGCTGCGTCGGCCCCGCTCTTCGTCGACATCGCGAAGGGTTCCGGCCACTGGGGAGACCTGAAGTCCCCTTGGGTACTGGTGCTTTTCGCGGCCCTGCCGGTTGCCGTCGGATTGAGACTGCACAAGCAGGTGCCAAACTTCGTGCCCATCGCCGTTCTCGTTGCGGTTCCACTGTCAGAACTAATGCCCTTCGACTCCGCGCACGGCGTCTGGTCAATCGCGCTGAAGATCGCCGCGCTGGGCCTCGCCGCCGGTTTGCTGTTCGGTTCCCTTGCTCCCGGCAGCCTGGTCGACGCCACACTCGGACTCGCCATTCCCTTTGCCGCGATGACCTTCTCGTCGATCGCCATTCTCACCGATCAGCTCTCTTTCCCACCGATGATGACGTCGATATACATCCAAGGCCAGCTCGACATCGATGCGGTCTCTCCCCACGGCGACGGAGGATTATTCGGACGCGGCATCGGAATCACCGTCGACTACGTCACCGCTCAGACTGTCGGCACTGCAATCCTCTTCGCCCTGATCATCGGATTCTGTGGTGCGGCGATCCTTCGACGATCCCACCCGCCCGTCGAGGTATCGGAACCCACCGAGACCGCCTGATCGGGGCAGACCGATGACCATCGACCTCCGGTCATGCACCGGCGCCCTCGCGGCCTTTCTCTCGGGAATCCTTGCCGCCCTGGCGCTGACGAACCCAGCGCGAATGAGATGGCCTGTTACCGAACCGCAGTCGAAGATCGACCAATGGATCAGCAGCCAATCCACCAGCGTCGTGGTGGGCGCCATCGTCGCCGTAGGGGCCTGCGCGTATCTCCAGCACCGCGGTTCTCGCAGGCGTGCGTGGGCGTTTGTGTACTCGGGCGTCGTCGTGTTGATTCTGATCAGATTCCTCGTCGCCGAAGAAGTCGGTCTTGATCTGCTGAGCGTTCTGGGTTTCGCCAAAACCATTGCAGCCGGACTCATCCTGGGCGGCGCTGTCGCCGCATCGTGGGACAGCCGCCTCGGACGCAACCTGCTGATCATTGGCGCGGTGTCGACGTGGTTGGCCGCGCAATCGTCCACCGGCGATTTGATGCCCGTCAGCACGTCGTCCATCGGCGAACCTGCCTGGGCACTTCTGTTGCTGACCCTGATCTGCGCAGTGGCGTGCGCAGTGACAGACGACTCCGAATTGCGGATCAGCGAAAGCGAACCGGGCGTCGCCGCAGCCGCTCTGGCAGTTGTCACCGGCCTCGCTGTCACCCAACGGATTCTGAGTTCGGTCGTCGACCGGCAAGAGAACCCACCGACGTTTTCGGGTTGGCTGGTCATGGTCGCGTCCACCGTCGCCGTCCTCACCCTGACCTGGTTCTGTGTGAGGAGACTGGACACAACTTCAGGCAGTGGCGGATTCCTTTGGGCTGCAACCGCTGTTGGAGCCGCCGCCACGACGGTGTTCGCGGATCTGACCGACCGCTTCTTTCTCGACGGTGACCGAACCTCGCCGTTGGTGATCGCTGCCCTCGCGATCATCGCGGTCGTCTTCGGCTTGTCGCGTTCTCGACACCGGGATCGCACGATCGCAGGTCTGGCTCTGCTGGCTGCGATCCCGTTGTCGGAGTGGATCTTCGACGGCGAACACGAACTTGCTCTACTGCTCCGCATTGTCGCGCTGGGCGTCGGGTCGGGATTGCTGCTCGGATCCGTTCTGCCGTCGAATCCCGTCGCAGCGACGCTGGGGTTGACGATTCCTTTCACTGCCCTGGTCTTCATGTCGATCGGGCAGCACGAGATCGAGACAGTGTCGTCAACGTACGTCCGGCACGATCCGCCCTCGACGTACGTCGAGTACAACTCTGAATTGCGAGCCTACGTCGACGCGAGCGAGCCCGATGCAGCCTTCCGGGCCGAGGCCGCGACCATTGCCTACGCGTACGAGGCGCCGCCACGCTCCGACGGCGCGGCACTCCTGATGTGTGTAGTCGTCGTCGCCACCGGGATCGCGCTCCGCCGCCGCAGCCCCGTTGACACACCGTCACCGGACTGAGACCTCCTATTGCGTTGCAACTGGTACCGGATTGACTATTTTGGAGCAGTGCCCATCGCCCGCAGGACGCTGCTCGTCGCACTGAGTGGTGTGACGGCATTCGTCGTCACCGTCGTCGCTTTGGCACCGTTCGTGAACAGCCAGTCGACGTCGATTTCGACGGGCGACCGATTCTGGTCCATCTCGACCATCGGCGCCGGCGTCTTGGCTGTGGTCGCGGTCGGGACAGCCGCGATGATGGCCCGTTGCCGATTGCGGACCGCGGCCATGACGGTCTTCGGCGGCCTCCTCCTCGAACTGCCCGGGCTCTACGATCACAACTTCGAGGCACTCTCGCCCGTCGGTGCGGGAGTCGCTGTCGGCGCGGTGACGGTTGCTGCCGCTCCCCGGGTTCGAGCTGCCTCGGTCGCGGGAACGATTGTGGCTGTGCATGTCTCGGATTCGCTCCTGGACGAAGACGCAATTCCTCGGCGGTACGCGGACTACATCGCCGACAACACCAACCAGTTTCAACCACCAGTGTTGGGGGCAACACTGCTCGCGCTCGCTTTGGCCGCCGCCTGCGTCGCCGCGTTCTGGTTCCACGATTTCGACAAGGACCACCCCAAGGAACGGATGGCCGTTCGGCCGGTGACTATCGCGGCGGTGCTCACTCTCTTCGGGGTCGCGGCAAATTGGTGGTTCGAGATCACCACCGTCACGGCGGCCGTACCCCTTCTACTCGTCGCGCTCGTAATCACGGTGATCTGCGCGCGGGTGCTGGGCGATGGCGGTCGAATCCTGCTGATGTGTACCGCCGCCGTCGCAACTCTGGCGGCGGTGTCGGCGAACCGTCCCGCAACCGAAGCTATGGAATGGTCGAAAACCCCCGCCTCGACCGCCGTCGTGATCGGCGTCGTCATCGTCGCCGCGGCAGCAATCGGCGCGATCGCTCCCTCTCGGGTCGTCGGCTACGGATTGCTCCTGGCGGTGACGGTCGCCGGGATCGTCAGCTACGCCACGTCGCCGTCGCCGAAGATCGGTGACGTTCTCACGATCAGCGATCTTCTTGTCGCCTTCACCTCTGCGGTCGTCACGTACGCGATCGCCAGCGCGATGTACCGAGAGCCACCGCGGACCGGAGCGTCACGAGCCCTCGTCGGACTCGGTGTCATCTTCGGCCCGACGGCGCTGGCCCTGCTCGTCTATCCGCAGTTCGACTACGGATGGACGGCGTACACGCCGCTCGACGAGAACAAGCCGTTCAACGGCATCACGACGGTCGGCCCGTTCGAAATCTCGACCGACATCCTGATACTCGACGCCGTGGCACTGATCATCGTGGCCGTCTGCGCCTATGCAAGTCTGCGCTTGGGGCGAGTCAATCGATCCGTACCTCCGCCGATCAGTCGATCAGATCCATCGACGCCAGGCGATGGAACACTTTGAGTGATCCCGGCGCCACCTCGTCCATCGCTGCGTACTCGGCGAGCGTGAAGTAGCGGAACTCGGCGATCTCGCTGGTCGGGCGCGGGTCTCCGGCCATCTCCGCCAGATAACAACTCATGTGCAGGCCCGTGTCCGCGGAATGTCCGAAAGCGTGAGCCTCGAAGACGTCGAGGAACGTCACCGTCCCGTCGACCAGATCGACGTCGAGTTCCTCCCGAATTTCGCGGTGCAGTGCCTGCTCGGGCGTCTCACCCGAGTCGATCTTTCCGCCGGCCATGTAGAACGCGGTCTTGCCCACGGAGCGGGTCTGGATCAGCTTGCGGTCACGAATGTGCGCAAGGGCGGCGGTACGGATGATCGTGGTGGGAGTCGACGAATTCACGTCGTCCAACCTACGTGTATCAGCGAGTGCCGATGATGTCCGAATCGACTCGCTGCACATCGAAACTGCCACGCCCGGTAATATGTACGCAAAGACAACCTCTCCGACTAGGTGAATTGTCTCGTTAATCCGATAGGTTCGATTTTGTTCGGACACCCCGCCGCCCGCTGACAACACGACGGAGTGCCTTTTGCTCGCTATCTTGCTTGCCCATGCCGTTGCCGCCCTCTTGGCTCCGCTTGTGGTGCGCAGGTTAGGGCGAAACGGCTTCTTCCCCCTCGCGATAGTCCCCCTCGCCGGCCTCGGCTGGGTCATCGACAAATGGGGCACCGTCGAGACGCTGCACATCACCTGGGTTCCCGGCCTGTCGATGGACATCGACTTCAGATTCGACGCGCTTTCCGCCATCATGGCCGTGCTCGTCCTGGGCGTCGGCACGCTGATCCTGATCTACTGCGCCCGCTACTTCAACGACGACGAACCTCGACTCGGCATCTTCGCCGCCGAGATGGTCGCCTTCGCGGGTGCCATGTTCGGACTCGTGACCAGCGACAACATGCTGCTTCTCTACGTGTTCTGGGAACTGACGACCGTCTTGTCGTTCCTGCTCGTGGGTCACTACGCCGAACGCGCCACCAGTCGCCGCGCCGCGACCCAGGCACTGCTGGTCACCACCGCCGGTGGTCTGGCGATGTTGGTCGGCATGATCATCCTCGGCCAGATCGGCGGCAGCTACAACCTGTCCGAACTGGTCGCGAACCCGCCGACGGGGTGGCTCCCGTCCGTCGCGATCGTCTTGATCCTGATCGGTGCGCTCTCCAAATCGGCAATCGTGCCCCTGCACTTCTGGCTGCCAGGTGCGATGGCCGCGCCCACCCCTGTCAGCGGTTATCTTCACGCGGCCGCAATGGTCAAGGCCGGTATCTACCTCGTCGCACGCCTGGCTCCCGGGTACGCCGATTCGCCGCCGTGGCGCATCACCATCATCAGTTTGGGTCTGCTGTCGATGATCCTCGCCGGTTGGCGAGCCATGCGCGCGTACGACCTCAAACTCGTCCTCGCCTTCGGAACCGTCAGCCAACTCGGCTTCATGATGGTCCTGGTCGGCATCGGCACGCGTGACGCCGCCCTGGCCGGCATGACGATGGTCGTGGCGCACGCGATGTTCAAGGCCGCACTCTTCATGGTCGTTGGCATCATTGATCACACCACCGGCACCCGTGACCTGCGCAAACTTGCTCACCTGGGTAAAGCGGCACCCGCTCTCGCGATCATCGCGAGCCTCGCTGCCGCCAGCATGGCCGGTCTACCACCGCTACTCGGATTCGTCGGCAAGGAAGCCGCACTCGAATCAGTTCTCGAAACCAACGCGCTAGGCCACTGGTCGTCGATCGCCGTCGTCACGGTGATCGTGTTGGGCTCGATCCTGACCGTCGGCTACAGCGTCCGGTTCATCTGGGGAGCCTTCGGACGCAAGACCTTGAGCAAGCCGAGTCCGGCCGTGAGCAAGATGCACAAGCCGGGTTGGCTGTTCCTGTTCGCGCCCGGCCTACTCGCAGTTCTCGGTCTGGCCGCCGGCATTCTCTCGCCCCAACTCGAGAAGCTGCTGACGCCGTACTCCACCACGCTGTCCCCCGGACCGCACGCCGATTACCACCTCGCGCTGTGGCACGGATTCAACACTCCGCTACTGCTCACCTGCATCGTCATCGCCGGCGGCATCGCGCTCTACATCGCGCAGCGTCAGATCAGCCGCCTGCACTTCGAGCACCCGCCGCTCGGCAACGCCGACCGTATCTACGACGCGACCCTGCGCGGCATGGACACCATCTCGATGCGCCTGACCGGTGCCACTCAGCGTGGTTCGCTCCCCCGCACGCAGTCGACGATTCTTGCGACGCTGGTCGTGGTGCCACTGTTCCTGCTGATCATCGACACCGATGGCGGCGGAGTCGACCTTCGGATGTGGGATTCACCCATCCAGTTCACTATCGCGCTGATGATGATTTCGGCCGCCATCGCCGCGACGCTGATGCGCAACCGACTCGCCAGCGTCATCCTCGTCGGACTCACCGGCTACGGCTGTGGCGTGTTGTTCGCGCTGCACGGCGCACCCGACCTCGCGCTGACCCAGTTCCTCGTCGAAACCTTGACCCTCGTGATCTTCGTGCTGGTACTGCGGAAGTTCCCCGCAGAGGTCGACGAGAGCAAGGCAATCGGCTTCAAGTGGCCGCGTGCGGCACTCGCAGTCGCGGTCGGTATCACCGTCACCACCATCGCGGCCTTCGCGACCAATGCGAGAAACACCCGTCCGATCTACGAACTGCTTCCCGACGCGGCCTACGACCTGGGCAACGGCAAGAACGTCGTCAACGTCCTACTCGTCGACATCCGCGCATGGGACACGCTCGGTGAGATCTCGGTCCTGCTGGTCGCGGCAACCGGCGTCGCCAGCCTCGTGTTCCGCAACCGCCGCTTCGGCATCGCGCCGCGAGTCGCGGACGCCCCCTCCGTCATCGTCGACAAGGCAGCGGCCAACTCGGACACGACGTGGTTGCGCGGCGGAGACCTCATCGATCCTCGACACCGTTCGCTGGTTCTCGAGGTCACCACGAGGTTGATCTTCCCGACCATCATGGTGTTGTCGATCTACTTCTTCTTCTCCGGTCACAATGCCCCCGGCGGCGGTTTCGCCGGAGGCCTGACGGCGGGCCTCGCCCTCGTGCTGCGTTACCTCGCCGGTGGCCGCTACGAGCTCGGTGAAGCCGTACCCATCGACGCGGGCAAGATTCTCGGCCTCGGTTTGGCACTGGCCGCGGGCACCGCCCTGGTGTCGCTGTTCCTCGGCGCTCCGGCACTCTCGTCGGCTGTCTTCGAGTTCACGCTCCCACTCATCGGCCACGTCAAACTGGTCACCGCACTGTTCTTCGACCTGGGCGTCTACCTCATCGTGGTCGGCCTGGTCCTGGACGTAGTCCGAAGTCTCGGCGCCCGCCTCGACGCAGAAATCGAGGTGAAAGCACCATGAGCGCAAATATCGGAATGCTGATCCTGATCGGCGTCCTCACGTCGGCCGGTGTCTACCTGCTGATCGAACGAAGCATCACCCGGATGCTCCTCGGTCTACTTCTATTCGGTAACGCCATCAACCTCTTGATCCTGACCGTAGGTGGATCGGACGGGAATCCGCCCATCGTCGGCCGAGATTCGGTCCACGAGGAGATAGCGGATCCGCTCGCCCAGGGCATGATCCTGACGGCCATCGTGATCACGATGGGTATCGCCGGCTTCGTTCTGGCACTGGCGTACCGGTCTTACAAGATCAACACCGCCGACGCCGTCGAGGACGATCCCGAGGACACCAAGATCCTCAAGCGTCGCCTGCCTGCCGACGCTCCCGACCACGACCGCTCCGACGACCCGGTCACCGGTGCCCCGAGCATCGGCGGCGACGCATTCGACAAGGACGGCAACCCTATTCCCCTCGAACAACTGGTCAACCTCGAGGACATCGAATGCTACGACGACCTCCACGACGGCGACTTCGAGGACGAACCGGTACCCGACTGGGCCACCGACCTTGCTCGTAAGAAGGAATCCGAGAAGCGGCGCAAAGACGCTCGCCAGACCAAGATCGAGGGAGGTGGCGGCGCATGACCATCTCGGACAACCTGATGGGAGCCCTTGCGCCCCTGCCCGTCCTGATCCCGATGCTGGCCGCAGCTGCGACGCTGGTTGTCGGCCGACGTCCGCGTTTCCAGCGTGTCATCACACTGATCGCGCTCATCGGCGTCGTCGCGGTGTCTGGATTGCTGCTCTACCTCGCCGACCGCGACGGTACGACGGCCGTTCAGGTCGGCGGCTGGGACTCCCCCATCGGCATCACACTCGTCGTCGACCGTCTCTCGGCGATGATGCTCGTGGTCTCGTCGGTGGTGTTGCTCGCCGTCATGATCTACGCGATCGGTCAGGGTATTCGCGACGGCAGCGAGGCCCAGCCGGTCTCGATCTTCCTGCCGACCTATCTCGCATTGACCGCCGGTATCTCGAACGCGTTCCTCGCCGGTGACCTCTTCAACCTGTACGTCGGATTCGAGGTTCTGCTCGCCGCGAGTTTCGTGCTCCTGACGCTCGGTGCCAGCGCCGACCGCGTTCGGGCCGGTGTCTCGTACGTGATGGTCTCGATGGTGTCTTCGCTGATCTTCCTGGCGGGCATCGCCTTCGCCTATGCGGCGACCGGCACCCTCAACATGGCCGACATGGCCCTGCGCTTCGACAACATTCCGCCGGGCACACGAACCGCCATCTTCGCTGTCCTGCTCGTGGCGTTCGGCATCAAGGCTGCGGTCTTCCCGCTGTCGGCGTGGCTACCGGACTCGTATCCGACCGCGCCCGCACCGATCACCGCCGTCTTCGCCGGGTTGCTCACCAAGGTCGGTGTGTACGCGATCATCCGCGCGCACTCGTTGCTGTTCCCGCAAGGAGAACTCGACAACGTACTGATGGTGTGCGGTCTGCTCACGATGGTGGTCGGCATCATGGGTGCCATCGCGCAGAGCGACATCAAACGTCTGCTCTCGTTCACACTGGTCAGCCATATCGGTTACATGATCTTCGGTATCGCACTGTCCACGACGTCCGGGCTGTCCGGCGCGATCTACTACGTCGCCCACCACATCATCGTGCAGACGACTCTCTTCCTCGTCGTGGGTCTGATCGAACGACAAGCCGGGTCGTCGTCGCTGCGCCGACTCGGCGGTCTGGCGGCCGCCAGCCCGATCCTCGCGATCGTCTTCCTGATCCCGGCACTGAATCTCGGTGGTATCCCGCCGTTCTCGGGCTTCATCGGCAAGGTCGCGCTCCTGCAGGCCGGTGCGGCCGACGCCAGCGCGCTGGCCTGGATCCTCGTCGCCGGCGGCACGATCACCAGCTTGCTGACGCTCTACGCCGTCGCCCGCGTGTGGACCAAGGCCTTCTGGCGAGCCCGCGCCGACGCGCCCGAAGGTGACCTCGCCGACGTCAGCCCGTCAGCACTGATCGACGAGTCCGAAGAGGACATCGCGTTCGTCGACCGCGAGGACGTCGGCAAGATTCCGGTCTTCATGCTGATTCCGACGGTCGGACTCGTCATCGTCGGCCTGGCACTGACGGTGTTCGCAGGCCGGATCATCGACATCAGCGACAGAGCGGCGAAGGATCTGCAAGACCGGTCCATCTACATCGACGCGGTTCTCGGCAACCACCGACCCGTGCCGGTCGACGAAGCTCCCGTCGCTGCAGACGACCCTGCTGTAGCTCCCAGTACCGATGCCCCGAACACCGACGCCCCGAACACCGAGGAGGCTCCGCGATGAAACGCGAACAGGTACTCCGCGTCGGGATCCTGCTGTGGCTGATGGTCGTATGGATCCTGTTGTGGGGCAACATCAGTTTCGGCAACATCTTCGGGGGACTCGCCGTCGGCCTGATCATCATGGTCCTGCTTCCCCTCCCTCGCGTACCGGTAGAGGGTCGGGTACATCTGCTGTCGATTCTGCGCCTGCTGTGGATGATCGTGTACTACGCGATCCAGTCGAGTATCCAGGTCGCGTGGCTGGCGATCCGTCCGTCGCCGCCGCCGGTCACCGGAGTTCTGCGGTACCAACTCGGGATCAAGTCCGACCTGGTTCTCACGCTGTGCATCGACGTACTGAACCTGATCCCGGGCACCATGGTTCTCGAGATCGACCAGAACCGGCGCATCGTCTACGTCCACGTGCTCGACGTCGGATCGCAGAAAGCCGTCAGCGCGTTCTACCGCTCGGTGGAGGATCTCGAGCGGTTGTTCATCGCGTCGTTCGAACGTGATTCGGACTGGCAACCCAGCCCATGGCACCAGCGCGACTACGAATTCGATGCACCCCGGCAGGAGGACCAACCATGAACGGGTTCATCACCACGATCTTGATCATTTCCGGAGTGATTCTGCTGATCGCCGCCGTACTGACCACGTTCCGATTGCTCGACGGTCCGAGCTCACTCGACCGCCTCGTCGCTCTGGACACGATCATCGCGGTCTCGATGTGTGGACTCGCCGTCTGGGCCGCGTACAGCAAAGACACCACGATCGTTCCCGCGATCGTGGCGCTGGCACTGGTCGGCTTCATCGGTTCCGTGTCCGTCGCGCGCTTCCGGGTGAGTGACCAGTGATCGGCAACATCCTCGACACGATCGGGGCCATCTCCATCTTCCTCGGCGCGCTGCTCGCGCTGACCGCCGCGGTGGGAATCGTTCGCTTCCCCGACACCCTGCGTCGTATGCACGCGGCCACGAAACCTCAGGTGGTCGGACTGATCCTGGTGCTGATGGGCGCCGTGTTCCTGCTTCGTGGGAGCGTCGACATCTGGATGTTGGTCCTGGTGGGCATCTTCACGCTGCTGACCGCGCCCGTGATCGCGCACAGCGTCGGCCGAGTCGCCTACCGCGAACAGCGCGAAGAGGACGACCTCATGAAGATCAACGAGCTGGAAGACCCGGACTCTCTCCTGTAGCGGCATCCCACTCGCCGTCGCGCTCGCCCCACACCGCAAGTGCAGTGCCGGGGCGGGCGAAGAAGGTGGCGAAGTACGCGACCGACATGAGAACCAGGACAGCCATCAGCAGCGGCCCGAAGATCGCCGGGTACTCGGCCATCTGCACCGCAGCGAACCGGTACGAGAGCAACAACCCCGCGAGTAGTGCCGAGCCACCGATCAACAGACGCACTCGGAACCACCCCCAGCCTCGCTCCGGATCCCGTAGCGCCGCATCGAGGGTCAAGCACAGGACGGCACCGGCAATGAGGTCGACGCCGTAGTGGAATCCGAAGCCGAGCGTCGCGGTCAGGGTCGCAACGAGCCAGAACGATCCCAGGCTGCGAATCCACCACGGTCCGCTGCGCGAGTGGATGAACAATGCGACCGCCCACGCGGTGTGCAGGCTCGGCATGCAGTTTCGCGGTGCGGCGTCGTCGAACGGCAGCGACGACGGTGATGCGAAGTCGAAGTTGGGCACGATGTTCGGCCAGTAGTCACCGATCTGGAATCCGAACCCACGCGGACCGAAGGCGAACACCGGGCCGACCACCGGGAACAGGACGTAGAAGATCGGGCCGATCAGCCCGATGAGCAGGAACGTGCGCAGCAGGTGATGCGACGGCCATCCCTTACGTACTTGATAGAGAGCAACCACGATCACCGCGACCGGCAGTTCGACGTAGATCCAGTCGAGGGCTGCTGCACCGACGGGGCCCATGGCGTCGACGATCTGGCCCATAACCCACGACGGATTCCCGAGAGCCTGGTCGGCGAGGAACACGTACTCGTCCCACACGTCGGTGCCGACGAGAATGGTGATCTCCAGCCACGTCTCGGCAACCTTGGCCGCGATGATGAGCAACGCGCCGAGAGCGACGCCGTGCAGAACGCTGAGTCGACGCTCGCCGGACAACTTCCACACCGCGTACACCGCGATGGCCGTCAGTACCCAGGTGCCGCCGGTGCCCATAGTCAGCGGCCCACCCGAGAACCAGCGAATTGCCCCGACGACCACGTCGATCACGACTGCCGCGGATACCGCGTAGATGCGTTCTTTGTTGTTCAGTCCAACCAGCGCGAGAGCGAGACCCACCCAGGGCATGGTCGCCGAGCGAGGAACGAGGAAGTAGTCGCCGAACAGGCTTTCCACCGGACCGAGATAGCCCTTGTACGACGCGAACGCCTGCACACCCAGGACCAGCACGGTCAATGCTGCTGTGCCGATCAGAAGGAGTCGATGAGAACTCGACCACGAACGATCCGACTGTCCGGGTACGCCCCCTCGTTGGGACCAACTGTCTATCAACACCGGACAATAGTAAACGCCGTGTGAACCGAATATGGACGCAGACTGGACAATCGGTCTGTGTGCCCGTATTTCGACCCTACGAAACCATCGGCAACACGGAGTGCTCTAAGTACCCAACTCCGCGACCAATGCGTCGACTACCGCAACCAGATCGCCGCCCGTCGCTTCCGCGACACGGCGTTGACGCTGGTAGGAGGCACCGCGACGGGGAATGTCCGCCACCGACGCCAACTCGTCCGCGCAGCCGAGTGAGACCGCTATCGGCGCCAAGTCGTCGAGCAGGCGATCCAGATCGTCAGTGACGAGGCACTCGTTTGCGTCGGAGTCGAGGATGATCTCGGCGTCCAGTCCGTATCTCGCTGCGCGCCACTTGTTTTCCTTGACGTGCCACGGCTGCATGTTCGGCAGAGTCTCACCGGCACTCAGTCTGCGGTCCAGATCGACGATGAGGCAGTGGACCAGAGCAACGAGAGCACCCAGTTCAGCGCGTGTCGAGACGCCGTCGAACACCCGGACCTCGATGGTTCCCCACTTCGGCGCGGGACGGATGTCCCAGTGCATGCCACCGATCTTGGTGATCACACCGGTCTTCATCTGGTCGTCGATGAACGACTCGTATTCGGCCCAGTTCTCGAACTGGTACGGAAGGCCCGCGGTGGGCAGCTGCTGGAACATCAACGCGCGATTGGACGCATAGCCGGTGTCCACACCGGCCCACATCGGCGAGGACGCCGACAGCGCCAACAGGTGCGGATAGCGCTGCAGCAGTGCGTTGATGATCGGGAAAACGCGATCCGCGGACGAGACACCCACATGAACGTGCACGCCCCAGATCAGCATCTGCCGACCCCACCACTGCGTGCGTTCGATGAGTTCGTCGTAGTCGGGTGTCCGGGTGACCAGCTGCGTCGACCATTGCGCGAACGGGTGCGTGCCCGCGCTGATGAGGTCGACGCCGAGCGGATTCGCAGCGCGGCGAAGCAGATCCAGTGACCTGTCGAGATCACTCATCGCCTCGCCGACCGTCGAGTGAATACCCGTGACGAGTTCGACGGTATTTCGCAGTAGTTCCTTGGTGATGTGCGGGGTTTCCGAGCCGGCAAGCTCTTCGACCGCCGAAAACACCTCGGCTGCTGTGTTGGAGAGATCTCTGGTCTTGCGATCGACCAGCGCGATCTCCCACTCCACGCCCAGCGTCGGGCGCGGCGAACCTGGAAATGGAACTACCACGCAGAGAATCCAATCACAGTGTCGGTAAAAACACCGTGCTGGCTACTGCGTGGTAGTCGCCGGAAGTGATGCAAAACTCAGGTGAGTTTGTCAGCTCTTGGTGATGACACCGCAAGCGACACGTCCGCCGGCGTCACCGGTGTCGAGGGTCTGCTGATCCGGTGCCGGCGCGTAACGCGTCGGGATGTTGCCGAAGTTGTCCGCACCGGCGTGGATCATGACGGATGTTCCACCGTTTGCGACCAGTTCGTCGACGGTGAACGCGTCGGTCGTGGTGACCAGCGTGGCGGTGCCGTCTTCGAGGACCTGAACCGAAGTGAGGTCACCGCTCGCCGGGTGGCCCGAGTGACCCTCGGCCTGGAAGTGTCCGCCTGCCGAGAGGAAGTTACCCGGCTCTCCGCCGCTGGGGGCTACGGAATTGGTCTCGCACTTGGCGACCTGGTGAACGTGGAATCCGTGGAAGCCGGGGGTCAGGCCCTTGGCGTCGAGGGTGACCTTGACGTCGCTACCTTCCTGCGCGAACGTGACCGTTCCGACCTTGGCGCCGTCGGTGCCGTTCAGCGTTGCGGTGACAGTCTCGGCAGAAGCGCCGGCGTGAGCCGTCTCGGAACCGTGGCCGCCTGCGCTTTCGTGCGCGCTGGGATCGGCTGCACCGGTCCACACCGGAGGAGTCGTGCCGGGGACGCTGCTGGGCTCTTCGCTGTTACTGCAAGCGGTCAAGCCGAAAGCGGCAATCGCGACTACAGGGGCAACGACGCGCCAGGACATACGCCGGGTGCTGCTGGGGGCCATCGAACCGCTCCTTTGAGGTGGCGAGAAAGTGCTTCTGATCATAACGGCGCGTGTAGTAGCTGGAACCGACGGGTCAGTTCCACCTTCACGACCGGTCAGTTGGAGGTCACGATCACGATCACGCCAGGTGACGCGTTCGCGATGCCGGCGAATCGAGGTTCTGCGGTGACTCCGAGTTCAGCTGCGATCTTCTGCGCCGCTGCCTTCTCCGCCGCGGACGATCCGTAGTACACCGTCGTCGTACTGACGGTGCCCTCGCTGTAGTTACCCGTCTCCTCGACGTTCCAACCTGCAGCCGTCAATTCCTCGGCAGTGCCTGCTGCCAGACCCGAGACGGTGCTGTTGTTGAGAACTCGAACGCTGATATTCGACGTGTCGACGCCGCTCGCGGAGCTGGAAGTCGTGGTCGTCGCAGTTCCCGAGGGACGCGACGTAGTGGTGGTATCGCCCGAAGCGGGTTGCGTCGTCGCTGCCGGCTTGGAAGTGGCAGATGCCGGTGCGGTGGCGCTCGTCGTGGCAGACGCCGAGGATTCGGTCTGCTCTGCTGCGGTGTTCTCGTCGCCCGATCCACCGTCGCTCGATCCACCCAGTGAGGCTGCTCCGAGACCGATGAACACGATCGCCAACGCGATCAACACCATGGCGATTGCGCGAAGCGGAGGTCCGGACGGCTGCTCTTTCGGGGTACTCACGATGTCGACCTTATCGCCAGTGCGTGGACAGCCCGATCATATGTACGCGTGATTCAGGTGACCTCGAAGCCGAGGCGACGGGCGGCCCTGGCCTTCTGACGGCTGGCACGCAGACGACGCAGGCGCTTGACCAGCATGGGATCAGCCGCCAAGGATTCGGGGCGATCGACCAAGGCATTGAGAACCTGGTAGTAGCGGGTTGCCGACATGTCGAACAACTCCTTGATGGCTTCTTCCTTCGCACCGGCGTACTTCCACCACTGGCGCTCGAAGGAGAGGATGTCGTGCTCCCGGCGGGTGAGGCCGTCTTCGCCCACCTCGTGCATGCCTGCTGTATCTACTACCGAATCGTCGGCGCCAGTGCCTTCGGACTGGTTCCGACTACGCGCGGTTGCGCCGTCCATGTCACTCCTCGACTGCTGTGCTCGGCGTCAGCGAGACTCGTATGCCCGGTGTTCTTTTCCGACCGATATTCTCGCGGCCGTGAGTTTCCCGGTCCCCTGGCCCGAAGGTAACTCACAATTTCCCCCGCGGCCCACGTTCCGACCGAGCAACGAATTACATCGCTGTTCTTCAGCAACCATTGAACCATGATCGAGTGTGCGGGCCGTGATAACTACGCGGGCGCGCCGCACTATCCTTGTCCGCATGGCTATCCTCCCCATCCGAATCGTCGGCGACCCGGTACTGCACAAGGCGACAGAGCCGGTCACTCAGTCCCCGGCCGAGATCGCCGAACTGATCGCAGACATGTACGAGACGATGGACGCCGCCAACGGCGTCGGTCTGGCGGCCAATCAGGTCGGCGTTTCACTCCGAGTCTTCGTCTACGACTGCCCCGGTGACGACCGCAGCAGCGAGCGTCGTCGCGGCGTCGTCGTGAACCCGGTACTCGAGACGTCCGAAATCCCCCAGACGATGCCCGACCCGGAAGAAGACTTCGAGGGTTGCCTTTCCGTTCCCGGCGAGCAGTTCCCGACGGGCCGCGCCGATTGGGCGAAGGTCACCGGCACCGACGCCGACGGCAACCCGATCGAGGTCGAGGGCACCGGATTCTTCGCACGGATGCTCCAGCACGAGACCGGGCATCTCGACGGTTTCCTCTACACGGACGTGCTGATCGGCCGCAACGCGCGCGCCGCCAAGAAGATCATCAAGCGTTCCGGTTGGGGCAAGCCCGGTCTGACCTGGACGCCGGGCACCGTCGACGATCCGTTCGGTCACGACGACGACGATTACGAAGACTGAGAATTTCGCTCTGAACGGCAACATTTCGATCGGTAGCCGGGTGGTTTTGCGATACAAGCTCCCACCCGGCTATTCGCATCCCATGACCGACGTCATCGGCATCCTCGAGGGTGCCGATCCCATCGCCGTCCGCAGCGGCGACGGTCGGCTGGTCCAGGTCTCCGCCGATCAGGTGATTGCACTCAAGACTCTCTCGGCCCGTCCGATTCGCATCGGCGAGATTCGAAACCTCGAAACGGCTGCTGCGGCGGCGTGGCCGGGGGTCGAGCAGGCGTGGATCGACGGTTGGTTGCTGCGCGCCGGTCACGGCTTCACCGGCCGCGCCAATTCGGCTTTGCCGCTCGGTGGTGCGGGGACGGTTGCCGGCTTCGACGCGAGCACCATCGAGCGGATACGCCAGTGGTTCGGTGACCGCGGCCTGCCGACCCTGCTGCTCCTCCCCGATCGACTCGGCACCGCTCCGGACGGGTGGACCAGCGAGAAGGAAACCATCGTGATGGCCGCCGATCTGGGCAGTGTCACGCTGCCGCTCGGTCCTCCGGTCACCTCGTTCGCCGACCGCCCCGACCACAACTGGCTGTCGACGTACGACGCCCACGGAGATCCGGCGTACGTCGAGGCGGTCCTCACGGCTGTCGTGGGCAGTGCAACTTTCGGCGCGATCGGAAACACCGACACGACGCTTGCCATCGGGCGCGCTGCGCTCACCGAGGGACCCGATGGCAAGCGCTGGGTAGGACTGACCGGCATTCACGTCGCCCCTGAACACCGCCGTCACGGAATCGGGTCGCTGATCTGCGGAGATCTACTCTCCTGGGGTCGTCAGAACGGTGCGACGCACGCGTACCTCCAGGTTTCGGCGGAGAACTCCGCGGCGATCGCGCTCTACGAGCGGCTCGGATTCGTCGAACACCACCGCTACCGATACGCCACCGATCCTGTCGGCGGCTGACGCTAGGCTTGCCCTCGTGCGCATCGCTACTTGGAACGTCAACTCCGTCCGTGCCCGTACCGACAGGATCATCGACTGGCTCGGTCGATCCGACGTCGACGTCCTGGCAATGCAGGAAACCAAGTGCAAGGACGAGCAGTTTCCGTACGAACGCTTCAAGGAAATCGGCTACGAGGTCGCCCACGTCGGGTTGAGCCAGTGGAACGGTGTCGCCATCGCTTCCCGCGTCGGCTTGGACGACGTGCAGATCGGATTCGAGGATCAGCCCGGGTTCGACAAGGATCCCGAAGCAGACCCGGTCCGCGAGGCACGTGCGATCGGTGCCACCTGTGGCGGTGTGCGGGTGTGGAGCCTGTACGTCCCCAACGGCCGTGAGCTGGAAGACCCGCATTACGCCTACAAGCTGGATTGGCTGGCCAAACTGCGCGACGACGCGGAGGGCTGGCTCAAGCAGGATCCCGACGCGCAGATCGCCCTGGTCGGTGACTGGAACGTCGCTCCTACGGACGACGACGTGTGGGATCCCGCTTTCTTCGAGGGCAAGACCCACACGTCGGAGCCGGAACGAGCTGCGTTCACCGCCTTCACCGAGTCCGGGTTCGCGGACGTCGTTCGCCCGTACACCCCCGGCCCCGGTGTGTACACGTACTGGGACTACACGCAGCTTCGCTTCCCGAAGAAGCAGGGCATGCGAATCGACTTCATCCTCGGCTCTCCGGCATTCGCAGCGCGCGTCGAGGCGGCCGAGATCGATCGAAACGAGCGAAAAGGCAAGGGCGCCAGCGATCACGCTCCGGTGATCGTGAATCTCGGGTAGTTGTAAAGCTCGGAGCCTGATCGTCTGTTTGCAACCTCCGGCGGCTAGTCCTCGACGAGCAGTTCCAGATACTCGGGATGCTCGCCGAGGTACCGCTGAACATAGGTGCACACAGGCCGCACCGACCATTCACGTTCACGGGCGCAGTCCATCGCGAACTGCACGAGTACGGCTGCCAGTCCCTGCCCGCCGTACTCCTCCTTGACGACGGTATGCATGTACGCAACCACGTCGCCCGCTTCGGCTCCGCTCCCCGAAATCTCGTCCTCGTCGCGGTATCCGAGGATGCCGACCAACTCGTCGTCGGAGAGCAGTTCGAATCGTTCGTGCGACGGATTGTCCACGAGCGTGACTTCCGGTGAGGTTCCGGTTCTCGAGTTTTCGATGTCGTTCATTGCGGCGACCTCCACGGCACGATCTGCAACTGCGCGATCTGCGACTGCTGCGTTCGCACGCTCTCCATAACTGTGATCCATGCCACTCATAGAATCAGCTACCGACGACGCTGTCCCGGGTTCGACCAATTTTTGCACCGGGAACGACTCCACCGCAATCGCAGTGAAACGCTTTTTCGGGGTTGAGATAGAGTCGCCCGGTGCCGCTGTGACAGCGGGCACAAATTTCATACAACCACCACGGGGGCTCGCACCAGCGGGCTGAGAGGACGGCTAGGGCCGTCGACCGGATGAACCTGACCGGATAATGCCGGCGTAGGGAGCGCACCATGCAGGAGAAGTCTGTCCGTACGGCTGTTCACGCGACTGTCCACACCGCTGTGACAACCGGCCCGATCGAGGGCAGTAGCAAGCACTACGTCGAATCGGATTCTCTCCGGATCCCACTTCGACGCGTCACTCTCACCAATGGTGAGCATCTGGACCTGTACGACACGTCAGGTCCTTACACCGACACGGACGCCGACATCGACCTCGATGCAGGGCTCCCGACGACCAGGGACACCTGGGAACGCCCGGAAAGCAATCGGACGCAACTGGAATGCGCCCGAGACGGTGTGATCACCCCGGAGATGCGCTATTGCGCTGCACGCGAGGGCGTTTCAGCCGAACTGGTGCGTTCCGAGGTGGCTCGCGGGCGGGCGGTAATTCCCGCGAACCATCGCCACGGCGAGCTGGAGCCGATGATCATCGGCAAGAAGTTCGCCGTCAAGATCAACGCGAATATCGGGAACTCGGCCGTAACCTCCTCTGTTGCAGAGGAAGTCGAAAAGATGGTGTGGGCGATCCGCTGGGGCGCCGACACCATCATGGACCTGTCCACCGGCAAGGACATCCACCTGACCCGTGAATGGATTCTGCGCAACTCACCCGTACCGGTCGGCACGGTACCGATCTACCAGGCACTCGAGAAAGTCAACGGAGATCCCACCGCTCTGACATGGGAAATCTACCGCGACACGGTAATCGAGCAGTGCGAGCAGGGCGTCGACTACATGACCGTGCACGCCGGTGTACGAATCGGTTACATCGCTCTGACTGCTGGTCGCGTCACGGGAATCGTCTCGCGCGGCGGCGCGATCATGGCCGCGTGGTGCATGCACCACAGGCAGGAATCGTTCCTCTACACCCACTTCGACGAACTGTGCGAGATCTTGCGCCGATACGACGTCACGTTCTCCCTCGGTGACGGCCTTCGACCGGGATCGATCGCCGACGCCAACGACGCCGCCCAATTCGCGGAGCTTCGCACTCTGGGAGAACTCACGCAGATTGCGAAATCCGCAGGAGTCCAGGTCATGATCGAGGGCCCCGGACACGTTCCCATGGACAAGATCGAGGAAAACGTCCGTCTGGAAGAAGAGCTCTGCGACGAGGCACCGTTCTACACCCTCGGACCGCTCGCTACCGATATCGCGCCGGCGTACGACCACATCACCTCCGCCATCGGTGCGGCGATGATCGCACGGGCGGGAACGGCGATGCTCTGTTACGTCACACCCAAGGAACACCTCGGCCTGCCCAACCGAGACGACGTGAAAACCGGTGTGATCACCTACAAGATCGCTGCCCATGCAGCAGACCTGGCAAAAGGGCACCCGAATGCACAGGCCCGCGACGACGCACTGTCCAAGGCGCGCTTCGAATTTCGCTGGTTGGACCAGTTCGCTTTGTCACTCGACCCGGACACCGCCAGGGAGTTCCACGACGAGACACTACCGGCCGAGCCCGCCAAGACCGCACATTTCTGCTCGATGTGCGGGCCGAAGTTCTGCTCGATGCGGATCTCGGCGGACGTACGTCAGTACGCGGAAATCCTGGAAGCGGAAATTCCGGAAACCGAGTCCATCCGGACCGAGCTGCCGTTTCCCCAGGTCCGGTCGGTAGGCTCGTCGTCGTGAAGCTGCTGCCCCTGACCCCCGCCGGACAGACCCCGATTCGGGCATTGACCATCGCCGGAACCGACTCCGGCGGCGGAGCCGGCATTCAAGCCGATTCCCGCACGATGGCGATGTGCGGAGTACACGCCTGTGTGGCCGTCGCCGCTGTGACGGTCCAGAATTCGGTGGGCGTCAGCGGATTCCACGAGATCCCGCCGGAGATCGTCGCCGACCAGGTGCGCGTCGTGGTCTCGGACATCGGCGTCGGCGCAGCGAAGACGGGAATGCTGGCCTCGACGACGATCATCGAAGCGGTAGCCGCAGTTGCCGCCGAGGTGGGGATCGGCCGCGACCGACCGATCCCGCTGGTGGTCGACCCCGTGTGCGCGTCGATGCATGGCGATCCGCTGTTGCACGAAGAAGCTCTCGACGCGGTCCGCAACACCTTGATCCCGGCTGCCACGGTGGTCACTCCGAACCTCGACGAGGTTCGGTTGATCACCGGCATCGAGGTCGTCGACGACAAGAGCGCCCGCCAAGCGGCAGAAGCGTTGCATGCGCTCGGCGCTCAATGGTCCATCGTCAAGGGCGGCCACCTTCGTACTTCGGAGTTGTCCACCGATCTGTTGTTCGACGGAGACCGTTTCCTCGAATTCAGCAGTGCCCGGATCGACACCGGCAACGATCACGGCGGCGGAGACACGCTGGCCGCTGCGATCACTTGCGCTCTCGCACATGGCTATTCCGTTCCGGACGCGGTGGCCTTCGGCAAAGAGTGGGTGACCAAGTGTCTCGAGGCGTCGTACGACCTCGGCGCGGGACATGGTCCGGTGTCCCCGCTCTGGCGGCTCCAGGTCTAGTGCGCTAGTTCCGGCGTACGCGCCAGATTCCCAGGTCGACGGGAACTCCGTTGGGCGTGGTCGCGAAGAACCCTCGTCGCCATGGCCGGATCGTGAGATCGAGATCCTCCAGGGTGCCGGCTTCGAGTTCCTCGAGAGTTGTCGCCGACATCATGACGTTGCCGTCGCCGCCCAAGCCCATCATCCGGGCGGCGATGGTCACGTCGACGCCGAGCCAGTCGTCGCCGATCTGGCGCGGAGTACCCGTGTGGAGGCCGACGCGCATTCGTGGGGTGTATCCGTCGAGGTCGACTTCCGCGAGTGCGTCCTGCGCGGTGAACACCGCCTTCAAAGCCGCATCCGGGCGAATGAACACGGCCATCAGACCGTCGCCCATCCGTTTGACGACGTGTCCGCCGTTGTCGGTGATCGGGGTTTCCACGGCCTGCGCCACGGCACGCAGGAGCGTCAGCGTGGCGCCGTCACCGGCTTCGAGCGACCAGGTGGAGAAGCCAACCAGATCGGTGAAGACGATGGTCAGTTCTTGATCACCGCGGCCGCGGCCCATCTTTTCCAGCGCCGCCTGCCACACCTGCAGTGCTCCGAGGCTCACTTCGCGAGTGGCTGCCGGCTTCTGATCGAGCAATCTGTCAGCGACGCGAGCCACGGCACGAGCACCGCCAGGACCTGCCAGCGAGAGCGGGTCTCCGAATCCGGGATCACCGGGTAGTGCCCGCCTCAGCCGTCGTAGCGCGTCGATGAGCTGCTGCCGACGGTTCAGTTCTGCCGCAGAGTTCAAGACGACGTCGACGACGCCTCGAACCGAGGAGGAAGGAGCACCTGTCGTGTCGGTGCCCTCCGGGGACAGATCAGCCATAACTCAAGCGTAACTCAGAGTTACAGACAGTGTGCTGCCGCCGTTCTCGCACAGTGGCCTCCTGGTCGCTCGCACAGTCGATCATTCGGTCAGTCGATCATTCGGTCAGTCGATCATTCGGTCAGTCGATCATTCGGTTCTGGCCTGTGTCCGGGCATCGCCGACGGGAACGCCGTTCGGCCCGCTCAAATCCTGGGCATACGTCGCAACTCCGAAGGCTACTGCAGAAGCGTTGGCAGCGAGCGCTTCGCGATCGATGTTCGCGAGGTTGTCCTGGGCACTGTGGTAGTTCGGGTCAAAGGTCTCCTCCGCTTCGCCACCCCACTTCTCGGCCTGAGCCGGCGTCTTGCGTTCGTCCGCGCCGCTGAACACTCCGCCCGCCGGGATTCCGATCTCGATGAACGGGCCGTAGTCGGAACGCCCGTCGAAGTCCGTTCCGTCCGCCGCAATCCCCCGATCGGCGAGAAAATCGACGAAGGTGCGCTCGATGCCTGCCGAACCCTCGGGCCCTGGCCCCTCCCCGACCGCATCCGAGTTGTCACCGTCGTAAGCCAGGTATCCGGCATTGGGCGAACCGAGCATGTCGAAATTCAGATACAGGGCGATGTCGGCCCGTTCCTGATCGCTCAGACCTTCCACGTAACGGGTGGAGCCGACCAATCCCACTTCTTCCGCTCCCCAGAAAGCGAAACGCACGGCATTCTCGATGCTCGGTGAGCTTCCCATCTGCAGCGCGGTTTCCAGCACGGCTGCGGTGCCGCTTCCGTTGTCGTTGATTCCGGGACCTTCCGGCACACTGTCCAGGTGGGCGCCCACGACAACCACGTTGTCGGTCGCGCCGGTCTTGGTCTGTGCAATCACGTTGCGCGACTTCGTCGTTTCCGTCGACGTGTCGAGAATCAGCGTGAGGTCTCCGGGCGCTACGGCAAGAGCCTCGCCCGACGCCTTGCTCACCCCGCCGGTCGGGATGCGGGCGTCTTCGGGTTCACCCAAGGTTGCCCCGCCCAGCATCGCGTCCTCGTTGTTGGCAACCAACAACGCTGCCGCGCCGCGGTCAGCGGCGATCTTCTGCTTGTCGCCGAACGGGCACACTCCGCGGGTGACCAGCACGATTGCACCGTTCACGTCGCGGCCGTCGTAGTCGGTGGCCTCGCAACCTGGTGTCTCGTCGGCGGGAATCACCACCAGGCGTGCCGTGATTCCGGTCGGTCCCGTGGAGGGGGAATATGTCAACGCCCGCACCGGAACATCGGAGCCGTCAGTAGCTTTCAGGGATTCGGTGCCGGGATCGAAGGAGCTGAAGTCGAATTCCGGGGTACTGACGTCGAAGCCCTTGTCTTCGAGCAGGTTTGCCACGTAGTCGACACTGGCGTCGTAGCCGGGGGTTCCGGCCGATCGATTGCCGTCGTTGTTACCGGCGATCTTCTCGAGTTGCTCCAGATGCCCGGTCACGGCGTCGACCGTGACGGTCTCGGAGAATGCCACCGGATCTGCCGGGACGGCTGCTTCACTTCCTGACGACGAGCATCCACTGACCACGAGTGCTCCAGCCATTGCGACCACAACCACACCGAAGAGTCTCATCTTCGGAGGATATCGGCCGGAGCACAGGAAAGGGACCCAGTACGAATGGTTTTTCGTACTGGGTCCCTACTCTGCTGTCACTCCGCGTTCTCGGTAGGTCTCCCGACAACACCTACCGAGGGAGCGACAAGATCAGGCGTCGCGACGATTCACGATGACAATACTTGCTCCGAAAATCACCAGAACGAAGGCCGCGAAGTAGATCAGGCTGCCCCAGGGTCCCCAGTGGAAATCAAGGCTTCCGCCGCCAGGGCTGAGGAAGTGGTTTGCATTCGCGAACGGCAGGAACGGGGTGATCTTCTCGCCGACACTGCCGAACAGTCCGAACAGGCTCTCGATGAGCAGCGGCCAGAGCAGGAGCAACGCAATAGCGCCCGCCGACTGCCGGATGATCGATCCGACGCCGACAGCAAGAATCACGCAGAGGAAGGCGTACACCGGGATGCCGTAAATCGCACGCCAGTCATCGCCGGTCGACAGGGTCAGGCCCGTGCTGGCCTCGGTACCGGCCATGGCTTTGGCCACCGCATAGGACCCGAAAGCGAGGACAAACGTCAGCACCGCGCCGAAGGCACCGATGAGGCCGGCTTTGGCGATGAGAACCGAGGCACGGTTCGGAACTGCCTGGAACGTGGTGCGGATGGTCCCGAAGCGGTACTCACTGGTGACCGCGAGGGCCGCCATGATCATGAGAACCATGATTCCGAAACCCGAGATGCCGGCCGTGGCAACGGCGGTGTCGAGGTCCGGTGCTCCCTGGACATCGGAGGACGTCAAAGCCGACTTGGCAACCGCGCCCATGATGGCAGCGAAGCCGAGAGCGAGCACGACGATGATGACCGAGCACCAGAGCGGCGACTTGGTCGTGGTGATCTTGATACGTTCAGCACTGAGAACAGCCATTACAGTGCACCTCCCATAGCCTGCTGTGTGTTTGCCTGCTGCGTATTTGCATGGTGTGCACCAGCACCCGGATCGATACCGGACGCGTGATACTGGACATCGTCTCCGGTCAACTTCATGAACGCATCCTCGAGCGACCCCTGCTGGGACGCCAACTCGTACAACACGATTCCCTGCGAACCAGCCAAACCACCGATCACATCAGTCGTCGAATCCACGACCACCAACGCCGGCGCAACACCGGAACCGTCCTCACGCACCGTCAACCCCTGCGAGAGCAACACACTGCGCAACGCATCGAGCTGAGGACTGCGCACGCGCACCGTCGACTCCGACGAGCGATCCACGAACTCCGCCACCGTCGAATCCGAAATCAACCGACCCCGGCCGATCACCACCAACTGCTCCGCCGTCAATGCCATCTCCGAGAGAAGGTGACTCGACACCAGCACCGTGCGGCCCTCGGCCGCCAACCGCTGCATGAACTTACGAATCCAGACGATGCCCTCCGGATCGAGACCGTTGACCGGCTCGTCGAACAACAGCACCTTCGGATCGCCCAACAACGCACCCGCCAACCCGAGACGCTGCGACATACCGAGCGAGAACCCGCCGGCCTTCTTGCCCGCCACCTCGGACAACCCGACCAACCCGAGCACCTCGTCGACGCGGGACTTCGGGATCCCGTTCGAAGCAGCCATCCACTGCAGATGCGCCCGCGCACTGCGATTGGGATGCACCCACTTCGCATCCAACAACGCGCCCACCGTCCGCAACGGTGTCTTCAACTCCCGGTACGGCTTGCCGTCGATCAACGCCGCACCCGACGTCGGCTGATCCAAACCCAGGATCATCCGCATCGTCGTCGACTTACCGGCACCGTTCGGGCCCAGAAAGCCCGTCACGATGCCCGGCTTGACCGTGAACGACAAATCGTCCACCGCTTTCGTCGGTCCGTAAACCTTGGTCAATCCCCTCAGTTCAATCATGAGGAGAACTCTGCCCTACCGGCAATGACCAGCACATCGGCCACAGGTCTAGTTCCGAGTGGTACTCAGGTAGGACATGAGTCCGGGCAATTCGGGCAGAACCCCGAGAAATCACCCGGATCTCGTCCCTCAGGACGACGCTTGAGCCCAGAATCGCTTGGGGATCCGGCCGGCGTGCCGCGCCTCGAAACCAGCCACGACAGCGTGACGCATCGCCGACGCCATCAGCGCGGGATTCTTGGCCCGCGTCACCGCTGTCGCAAGTAGGACGGCGTCGCAGCCCAACTCCATGGCAAGGGTGGCGTCGCTGGCCGTTCCGATCCCGGCGTCGAGGATGACGGGCACGCCGGCGCGCTCGACGATCATCTCGATGTTGTGCGGATTCGCGATACCAAGCCCGGTGCCGATGGGTGAACCGAGCGGCATGACCGCAGCGCAACCAACCTCTTCGAGGCGAAGCGCCAGCACCGGATCGTCCGTCGTGTACGGCAGAACGGTAAATCCGTCGTCCACCAATTGTTCTGCGGCGGAGACGAGTTCGATTGCGTCGGGCAGCAGTGTCCGCTCGTCGGCGATGACTTCGAGTTTGACCCAGTTCGTCTCGAGCGCTTCGCGTGCCAACTGCGCCGTCAGGACCGCTTCGGCGGCGCCCCGACACCCGGCGGTGTTCGGCAACGGTTCGATTCCGAGGCGACGAAGCAGGTCCAGAACACCCGTGCCACCGGCCGCGTCGACTCGCCGCATCGCGACGGTGGTCAGTTCGGTGCCGGAGGCGACAAGCGCTTCCTCGAGCACCGCAAGGTTGGCGGCGCCGCCTGTTCCGGTGATGAGCCGGGAACCGAAGGTGCGGCCAGCGATAGTGAGAAGGTCCTGCTCAGCCACCCTGCACCGCCGTGAGGATCTCGATTTCCCAACCACGTCCGACGGATTCGTCCCAACGCCCGCGAGGAAAGAGCGCACCGTCGACGGCGACGGCGATACCCTTGCTCGGCAACTCGAGGTGCGTCAGTAGCTCGGTCACCGTGACTGCTCGATCGAACTCGAGATCTTCGCCGTTGACGGTGATCCCGATCGGGACCTGCTCACTCATGAATTTTCCTTAACTACTGCGAACCGCTCGGGTTCGGTTCCTTTTACCTCGACCAAAGATGTGCCGTTCAGCAACGCGACCGTCGCATCGGCGGTGACGGGCGTCAGCAGGACACCGTTGCGTCCGTGTCCGGTGGAGACGACAACACGATCGGACACGCGCCCGATCAAGGGCAGGTTGTCCGGCGTCATGGGACGCAGGCCTGCCGCGCATTCGTACAGTTCGTATTCGCCGATCGCCGGCATCAGTGTCTCGGCGTCGTTGATCAGGTCCCGTACTCCGGCCATCGTGACCTGTGTGTCCTCACCGGACTCGTATTGTGTTGCGCCGACGACGATTCCGTCACCGCGCGGGACGAGGTAGGCGGGCCGCCCGTGGACGCTTCCGCGGATGGTGCGGCTGGGCGCCGGGGTGACTCCAGGCCTACTCCGCAGGCGAAGGATTTCGCCCTTGACCGGGCGTACCGGTAACCCGGGCCACAGCTTGGGTGACGCGATACCGGCGGTGAGCACGATCTGATCGGTATCGAGTTCGGCGAGGTCGTTGACGGCACGCGCGATCAATTCGACGCCGGATTCCGCACAGGCCTTCTGCAACGCGTCCAGCAGAAGTCTGTTGTCGACGGCGGACTCACCGACAGCCATCAGTCCCGACCGGATGCCCCGGCCGAGCATCGGTTCGAGTTCGCGGATGCGGGCGCGACCGAGAACTTCGAGTTCATGGCCCTGCGCGGTCACCCACTCGGCGATGGTCTGCAGGTCCTGCGCGTCGGCCGCATCGAGTGCAACCGTCAGCGAACTGTCCGCGGTGAAGACCGATGGCCCGAACTCTCCGAGCTCCTCACCGAACGTCGGCCACCGTTCCAGGGACGCTGCACCAACCGTCAACGCTGTCTCTTCACCCGGCCAGCCTTCGGAAAGCGGGGCGAGCATTCCGCCTGCCACCCACGAAGCACCTGATCCAATGGACGGGTCGTACAACCGAACGGACCACCCGTCGCGGGCTGCTCGCCACGCAATGGCGAGACCGATGACACCGCCACCGACAACCGACACCGTACGAGCGTGTGTACTCACGAAACTCCACCTCCACTTCCTGCGCCGGCATGATCCGGGTCAGGTCTGACGGTCGGGATCTGGTCGCGATCCCCTCTCAGCCCCACGAACCTCGCAGTCACGACAAAAAGTGACGGCGACGTTTCAGGACTCCCGTGTCGAACCTTGCTCCCTAGAGGCTACCGTTTGCTCCGTGCACCCCACACATCCCAGTAACGTCATCGACCGGCGCGAGCGCCTGGCAGCAGCACGGCTGTACCTGTGCACCGACGCGCGCCGCGAGAAAGGCGACCTCGCGCAGTTCGCCGAGGCAGCATTGTCCGGCGGAGTCGACATCATTCAATTGCGTGACAAGGGCTCTGCCGGTGAGCGCGAGTTCGGCCCGCTCGAGGCCAAGGACGAACTGGTAGCACTGGGCATTCTCGCGGCCGCAGCGCGACGCCACGGCGCATTGTTGGCCGTGAACGATCGCGCGGATCTCGCGATGGCTTCCGGTGCCGACATCCTCCACCTCGGGCAGAACGACATTCCCGTCCCCTACGCACGAACCGTTGTCGGTGAAGACGTCGTCATCGGGCGTTCGACGAGTAGTCGCGCGCAGGCGAGTCTGGCCGCAATCGAAGAGGGCGTCGACTACTTCTGCACCGGGCCGGTCTGGGCGACACCGACCAAACCGAATCGAAGTGCGTCCGGTCTGGAACTGGTTCGATCGACCGCCGACGCCGCACCGCCGCGCCCCTGGTTCGCAATCGGCGGCATCGACGAGGAACGCCTGCCGGAGCTGCTCGATGCCGGTGCCACGCGCATCGTCGTCGTGCGTGCAATCACGCAGGCGTCGGATCCGCAGGCGGCTGCGCAGCGCCTCGCCGCGGCCGTCGCTGGACGCTGAAAACCGGTAACTGGCGACCGTCAACTGTTTGCCGGGCGATTTCTACACAGTTACGGGTCAGCACGCCCGACTCGAAACATGAACGGAAGTTGTCCGATCAGACAACAAACCCCCAGTTCCTAGGTGCGATTGGATGTCCGAAAAGTCGGATTACGTGATCTTGATCACAGTTGTTTCGATTGCGTGTCACATCCCATTCGGTTTGTTGTAGTTTACCTCCAGTTACTAACTGAACCTAGGAGCACTAAATGGGATCCCTCGACACCGGCTCGCTCAGCACCGAATCGCTCGAAGACCTGAACCTCGGCAAGATCAGCGAGCTGCTCAAGCTCGGTATCACCGCGGTCAGCTTCATCACGGCGCTGAACTCGCTCAGCTGAGCCTCGTTTCGGTCGGGAGACCGAAACACAGAAGGGCCGGACTCCTGAGGAGTCCGGCCCTTCTGCTGTATATGCCCTGTTAAGACTGCGTACTCGACGCCTCGGACAGGTTCTGGTCACTGCCTGACTGCTCACTGCCTTGGTGGGAACTGCCTTGGTGGGAACTGCCTTGGTGCGAGCTGACCGACAACCATCCGAAGCCACCGTCTTCGAGTACGACGGTGTGTGGGTCGCCGGCCTGTAGGTCTTCGGTCTCGGCTGGTACAGGCGCAGTCCGGAGCTCGGGCCACGAGGAACCGAATCCCGGATGCAATGGCAGCGAATCGACGTCGGCTTCACGCACCCACCGCAACTCGGTGCTCTCACCGTTGGCAACCGTCGACAGTGGATGTGCCGCATCAGCCACGACGGTGGTGTAGGTCCACCCGCTCTCCGCGTGCATCGTCACTACCTCACCGCGGACGCGAACGGCGTCTTCGGCGATTCCGGCTTCTTCGTGTGCCTCCCGGACAGCGGCGTGCGTCGTGCTTTCGTGTGAGTCCCGTGCTCCACCGGGCAATGCCCAGGTACCACCTTGATGGCTCCACGCCGCACGATGCTGCAGCAAGACCAGGGGCGATCCGTCCGAATCGGGGGCGCGCAGAAGCAGTCCAGCGGCTCCGTGTTTACCCCAATGCCGAGTACCGTCCGGTCCGATCGACCAACCGTCACCGTCACCACGCATCGACTACCTCGCTCCGCCTGCTCTCGCCGTTGTCCCACACTAACCGTTTCAAACTGCTCCAGGTGTAGGTGATGCTTATATGCTCGCGAAGATGCCCTGAATCATTTCTCGGCGGCATCATTTCTCGGTAGCCCGCCTACAGCGAAGTGAGGTGCTCGATGGTCGACCGTGTCGTCCCGTCCATCGAACCCCGGTCGCTGCCGCCCTCCGAGGGCACTTCGGTATCGGCGGAGGACGAGCGAGCACTTCTGCGGCGCGAACTCCAGGCATTCATGTCCTCGACGCCTGGCCGGTTGACCGTCGTCGGAGTGATCTTGATTGCGATCACCTTGATCGCCGGACTCCTCGCCACCGCAGCGATCGAGAACCGACAGGCGAACCTCGACCTCCTCCTCGTCGAAACCGAACCTCTCGCCAACTCGGCCCAGAACCTCTACAGCGCGTTGTCTTTGGCAGACGCCGCCGCGGCCACCGCCTTCATCTCCGGCGGCCTCGAACCCGCCGAAGTACGCGACCGATACACGCAGTCGATCGGTGAGGCGTCGGCGGAGATCGTCCAGGCGTCGGCCGGTCTCGACTCGACTGATCTTGCCGGGCACAGCGCGTTGACCACCATCTCGACCGACCTCTCCGTCTACACCGGGCTGGTCGAAACTGCACGGGCGAACAATCGCGTCGGAAACCCGGTCGGGGCAGCATATTTGAGCGAGGCCTCGCAGTTGATGCAGACCTCGCTGCTGCCGATGGCTCAGCAACTGCACGCCTCGCAGGAGACCCTGGTCTCGCAGGTACAGCGCGATTTCGAGACTCCACCGTGGTGGCCGATCGTGGCATTCGTCCTCGTGTTGTGCGCGCTGGTGGCAACACAGGTGTACTTCTCCCGCAAGAGTCGCCGACGCTTCAATCTCGGGTTGATCCTTGCCTCGCTCGCCGTCGCGGCTGCGCTGCTGTGGCTGCTCACCGTCGGACTGGTGTCCGCACTTGCCACCGGACGCGCACTCGACGCGGGCGCCGAGCCACTGCACGAACTGACCGAGGCCCGGATCATGGCACAGCAGGCACGTACCGTCGAAACCCTCACGTTGGCGAGACGGGATTCAACTGCCGAGGACAACGTGACGTTCACTCGCAAGGTCGACGCCCTGCGCGACATCCTCGAGGGCCTACGCAGCGACGAACGCGCCCGAGTGAACAACGAGGTGCTGACCGCCGCACTGGATTCGCGCGAGCAATGGGTGGCTGCGCACACGCGCATGTACGACCGTCTCGGGACCGGCGACTTCACTTCCGCTGCCGCCATCACCATCGGCTCCGGAGAACAGGATTCGGCCGCGGAATACGGAAAGCTCGATCACGAACTCTGGCAAGGAATCGTGGATTCGCGCACAAATCTTCGGTCCGACGTCTCGTACGCCTCACGTGTGTTGGCTGCCTCTGCACCGGGCATGACTGTATTGGCAGTTCTCGGAGTTGCCGGAATCTTCATCGGGTTCTGGCCCCGACTGCGGGAGTATCAGTGACGGGAGTACCGGAGATGCGGAGGAAGCTCCCGGCCGTGTGCGTCGCGGTTCTGGCAGCGTCCGTGCTGGCGCTCGCCGGTTGCGGTGCAGATCGAGCCGAAGACCTGAACAACGCGGCCGCCACGTCGTACACGGAACCGCCGCTGCCGGCCGAGGCCACCATCGCGCCCAGTCCGACACCGACGACTACCGCGTCGTGCACCAACCTCACTGCGAGCCTGCGCCCCACACCCGCAGACGCATCTCCGCAGCCACCCACGCCGAGCCTCGACGCCATCCGCGCCCGCGGGCGGCTGATCGTGGGCCTGGACACCGGTTCCAACCTCATGAGCTTTCGCGATCCGGCGACCGGACGCCTCGAAGGCTTCGACGTGGACATCGCCCGCGAGATCGCCCGCGATCTGCTCGGCGACCCGGAGAAGATCGAGTACCGAATCCTGACCTCGGACGATCGGATCGCCGCACTCCAGGAATCCATGGTCGACGTGGTCGTCAAAACCATGACCATCACGTGCGAGCGGCGCGAGAAGGTCGACTTCTCGACGCAGTACTTCTCCGCCGAGCAACGAATTCAGGTCCTGCAGGGTTCACCGGTACGCGGCATCGCCGATCTCGCAGGCAAGCGAGTCTGCGCTGCCCGGGGAACGACGTCGGCCACGCGAATCCAGGAGCTCCAACCCGAAGCCACCGTCGTGACCGTCCCGATGTGGTCCGACTGCCTCGTCGTCCTCCAGCAGGGGCAGGTGGACGCGATCAGCACCGACGACACGATCCTCGCCGGACTCGCCTCGCAAGACCCGTATCTCATGATGGTCGGTGGTTCACTGGGCGTCGAACCCTACGGAATCGGAGTGAACAAGGACAACCCCGACTTGGTCCGATTCGTCAACGGAACCCTCGAGCGGATCCGGGGTGACGGGACCTGGAACCGTATCTACGACCGTTGGCTCAGCGTCCTCGGTCCGTCACCCGGTCCCCCGCCGGCCGTCTACCGGGATTGAGACTGACATGACCGAAGAAACCGGCCCCGAGCCCGACGCCACGCAAGCCTCCGTACCCCCCGAGCCTGACTCCACGCAGGCAGTTCACCGCGAGCCTGACTCCACGCAGGCAGTTCACCGCGAGCCTGACTCCACGCAGGCATCCCTACGCTCCGAACCCGAAGCCACCGGTGCCTACGAGCGCCTCGAACCGACCTCGGCCCAGATACGAGGAACCGCGCCGTCCGCATCCTCCTCCCCTACCGGCCGCTCCACTCGATCCCGCCGCAGCCGGTCGGGACGAAAGCTGCGCCTCGGCGGCGGCCTGGTCGAAGTTCCCCCCGTCCCGCAGATCGACCCCGCATCTGCGGTGATGAGTGACCCGACGGTCCCCGAGCGCAAACGGTTCTGTTGGAAATGCAACGAACCGGTCGGCCGTAAGAGCGCAAGCACCAAGGCAACTCAGCACGGCACCTGCCCCAAGTGCGGTTCCACTTTCGACTTCCGCCCACTCCTCGAAGAGGGCGAATTGGTATCAGGTCAATACGAGGTTCAAGGGCCCATCGCGCACGGCGGCCTGGGATGGATCTACCTCGCGATCGATCGCAATGTCAGCGACAGGTGGGTAGTTCTCAAGGGACTCTTGCATTTCGGTGATTCCGAAGCGCAAGCCGTTGCGGTGGCCGAGCGTCAGTTCCTCGCCGAGGTCGCCAACCCCAGCATCGTCAAGATCTTCAACTTCGTCGAGCATCCGCGCCCGGACGGGACACCCATGGGGTACATCGTCATGGAGTACGTGGGCGGGCGATCATTGCGCGAGGTGCTGGCCGAATTCCCGGACGGCAAGCACATGCCGATCGAGCAGGCAATCGGCTACGTACTGGAAATCCTTCCGGCGCTGAGCTATCTGCATTCCACCGGCCTGGCGTACAACGACCTCAAACCTGAGAACGTGATGGTCACCGAGGACCAACTGAAGCTGATCGACCTCGGCGCCGTGTCCGGGATCGAAGACTACGGATACCTGTACGGCACTGCCGGCTATCAAGCGCCGGAGATCATCGAGACCGGCCCGACCATCGCCTCCGACATCTTCACCGTCGGAAGAACACTCGCGGTTCTCACCCTCGACATGCCCTCGAAGCACGGACGGTACCTCGACGGCCTTCCCGAACCCGAGGACGAGCCACTGCTGCGGGACAACGAGTTCTTCCACCGCCTGCTGCTGCGCGCCACCGACCCGGATCCGAAGAAGCGTTTCCAGTCGGCCGAGGAGATCGCGGGCCAACTCACCGGCGTTCTGCGAGAAATCCTCGCGGAGCAGACCGGGCAGGAGAATCCTGGGCTTTCGCTCGTGTTCAGCAGGCAGCGAACGTCTTTCGGCACCGACGAATTGGTCGGGCAAACCGATGTGTACGTCGACGGTATCAGCCACGACGCTGCTCTCGATCCGCGCGAAGTTGCGCACGCACTTCCCATCCCGTTGGTCGACCCCACCGATCCCAACGCGCCGTTGCTGGCGGCAGCGGTGCACAGCGAACCGTCTCAGACTCTCGATGCGTTGAAACACGCCCGCGAGAACGGAATCGACCGAACGTCAGGCACACCGGCGGCCGCCATCTCCGGCGAGGTCCGACTGGCCGAGGCCAAGGCTCATCTCGATCTCGGCGATCCGGAGACCGCGCTGAGTGTTCTGGACGAACTCCAGCAGAGCATCGGTGATCACTGGAAGATCGAGTGGTATCGAGGGCTTGCAGCGTTGCAACTGGACCGATTCGAGCCCGCCTTCAGTCATTTCGAGACCGTCCTGACGGCTCTGCCGGGCGAGGCTGCACCCAAACTCGCGTTGGCGGCGACAGCAGAACTGATCCTCCAGCATTGGGAGAGCGACGACCCGGACCAATGGTGCCGCTTCTCGGAGAAGTACTACCGCACCGTCTGGCGGACCGAACGGAACTACGTCAGCGCAGCATTCGGGCTCGCCAGACAACTCGCCGATCACGGCAACAAGAAGGCAGCCATCGCCGCCCTCGACGAAGTTCCCACGTCTTCCCGGCACTACAACGTCGCACGGATGTCGAGCGCTCTGACGATGCTGTCCGGCGTTCCGATCGCCGAACTCGACGAATCGACTCTGAGGGAAGCCGCCCGTCGCGTTCGCGCGCTACCGGCCGAGGAGAGCCGAAGTCTGCAGATGCGAACCCTGGTGTTGGGTACGGCACTCGATTGGATTCGCTACGGAAACCGCTCGCACACCGAACTCGAACCCATCCTCGACCTGCCATTCACCGAGCAGGGTCTGCGCACCGGAGCCGAAGCCTGCCTTCGCGCCCTCGCCCGCGCCACGACCTCCCGCACGCACCGCTACGCCCTCGTGGACCGGGCGAACGCGGTGCGTCCGCGCAGCAATTTCTGACGCGCTCCCCGAGATTTACAGCGCGGCCACCAAAGCCTTCGCCGCGCGGGCGATCGCCAACTCCTCGTTGGTGGGGACCACCAGCACCTCGACGGCCGACGTGGATGCGGAGATACGACGCTCGTCGCGGCTCTTCGCCTCGTTGAGAGCCGGGTCGACCTCGATTCCGAGACGGGAGAGGCCAGCCAGGCTGTCGCGTCGTACGTCGATGTTGTTCTCGCCGACACCGCCGGTGAAGGTGATGACGTCGACGCCACCGAGTTGAACGATGAAGGCGCCGATGTACTTACGGAGCATGTGTACGTAGACGTCGTAGGCAAGTTGTGCGTCTTCGTCGCCGCCCTCGATCAGTGCGAGCAAGGCACGGAAATCGTTGACTCCCGACAGTCCCTTCAAACCGGAACGACGGTTGAGGAGGTCGTCGATCTCGTCGACCTTCATTCCCGAGTTGCGATTGAGGTGCAAGATGATGCCTGGGTCGATGTCGCCGCTGCGGGTGCCCATGACAAGACCCTCGAGCGGGGTGAGGCCCATCGTGGTGTCGATAGCCTTGCCGCCCTTGATTGCCGAGGCCGAAGCGCCGTTTCCGAGGTGCAGAACAATCTGATTCAGCTCGGCCGGATCCTTGCCGAGGAAGTCCGCGACTCGTCCCGACACGTATTCGTGTGAGGTCCCGTGGAAGCCGTATCGACGAATCTGGTTGGCCTTGGCCACATCCCGATCGATCGCGTAGGTCGACGCTGCGGCGGGCAGCGTGTGAAAGAAGGCAGTGTCGAACACTGCTACGTGCGGAACGTCTGGCAGTTCTTCGCGCGCCACCTCGATACCGATCACGTTGGCCGGATTGTGCAGCGGCGCAAGGTTCGACAAATCCGCGATGGCTTTCACGACGCCGTCGTCGATGAGCGTCGGCGAATAGAAGATGTCACCACCGTGCACGACTCGGTGACCGACGGCGATGATTCCTGCCTCGCTCAGCGGCCGTCCGACCTCGGCGACGATGTCGAGCACCATCTTCAGTCCCGCACGGTGATCGGCGATGGGGAGGCTGCGGTCTTCGACTCCGGTGCGGTGGTTGTAGACGATGTGGCCGTCGGGTTCACCGATGCGCTCGATGAGGCCGTGCGCTACCGATTCCGCTGTATCCGGATGCACGAGTTGAAATTTGATCGATGACGAGCCGGAATTGATGACCAGTACGGTGCCGTCGCTCACGCTTACGCTCCCTGTGCCTGTATTGCCGTGATAGCCACGGTGTTGACGATGTCCTGGACCAACGCTCCACGCGAGAGATCGTTGACCGGCTTGTTCAGTCCCTGCAGAACCGGGCCGACGGCGATAGCGCCGGCGCTACGCTGCACTGCCTTGTAGGTGTTGTTGCCGGTGTTCAAGTCCGGGAACACGAACACCGTGGCCTTGCCCGCCACCAGAGAATCCGGCATCTTCTTGTCAGCGACACTCTGCTCGACGGCCGCGTCGTACTGAATGGGCCCTTCCACCAACAGGTCCGGTCGGCGCTCGCGCACCAAAGCGGTCGCGGTGCGAACCTTGTCGACGTCGGCTCCACTGCCCGAATCGCCGGTGGAGTACGAGAGCATCGCAATGCGCGGATCGATACCGAACTGCGACGCCGTCTGTGCGGACGAGATCGCGATGTCCGCCAACTGCTCCGACGTCGGGTCCGGAACCACGGCGCAGTCACCGTAGGAGAGAACGCGGTCGGCCAGGCACATCAGGAAGATGCTCGAAACCGTCGAAACTCCGGGGGCCGTCTTGATGATCTCGAACGAGGGCCGGATCGTGTGAGCGGTGGTGTGGGCGGCACCGGAGACCATGCCGTCGGCAATACCCAAGTGCACCATCATCGTTCCGAAGTACGAGATGTCGGCGATCACCTCGCGTGCCCGCTCGATGGTCATGCCCTTGTGCGCCCGCAGCGCGGTGTATTCCTGTGCGAAGCGCTCGGTGTACTCGGACTGCGCGGGCGCGAGGACCTGCGCGCCGCTGATGTCCACGCCGAGTTCCGCTGCGCGTCGACGCACACTGGGTTCGTCGCCGAGGATCGTCAGGTCGGCAACCTGGCGCTGCAGCAGCCGGCCGGCCGCGCGCAGGATCCGGTCGTCGTCACCCTCCGGGAGGACGATGTGCTTGCGATCGCGTCGAGCGCGGTCGATGAGCTTGTACTCGAACATCTGTGGGGTCACGACCGACGGAATCGGCAGTGCCAGTCGGTCCATCAGGACGTCGGCGTCGACGCGCTGTTCCATCAAGCTCAGCGCAGTGTCGACCTTTCGCTGCGAACCGACTGCCACGCGTCCGCGGGTTTGGGCTGCAGCGCTTGCGGTGTCGAAAGTGCCGAGGGTTGTCGTGAGGATCGGAAGACGCTGTTTGAGGCCGGCCATCAACGCCGCGATGGCCGGGTGCGGCGTGATCCCGCCATTCATGATGATGCCCGCGAGCGACGGAAATCCCTCCGCCTCATGCGCATTGAGCAACGCGAGCAGCACGTCCGAGCGGTCACCCGGTGCGATGACGACCATGCCCTCGACCAGACGCTCGAGGATGTGCTCGGCGGTCATTCCGCCCACCATCACCTTCAGTGCCTCGCGGTGCAGCAGTTCCGGGTCACCCGAGTACAACTCACCGCCGGTGGCCTCCATCAACTCGGCCATCGTGGGTGAGACGAGCAACGGAATCTCCGGCAGGCTCCACGTCGGAACACCGATGTCGGACAGGGCTGCGGTGACCTCGTCGAGCTTGTCGGGATCGCAGCGATTGGCGACGACCGCGAGCAGGTGAGCGTGGTTGGCGGCCAACTCGGCGGCGCACAGGTGCGCGAGCTGAGCAACCTCCTCGACGCTGCGCCGAGCGCCTCGAACCGCCAACAGCACCGGCGCTCCCAGGTTCACGGCGATGCGGGCGTTGAAGCTCAATTCGCTGGGGCTTGCGACGTCGGTGTAGTCACTTCCGATGATCACGACGGCGTCGCACTGCTCGGCCACGGTGTGGTACTTCGCGACGATGTCGGCCAGTGCGGCTTCCGGATCGGCGTGAACCTGCTCGTAGGTGACGCCGAGTGCGTCGGCGTAGGAGAGATCGGCAGTGGTGTGCTCTAGCAGCAGTTCGAGGATGTAGTCGGTTTCCTCGGTCGAGCGGGCGATCGGGCGGAAGACACCGACCCGGGCGACAGTCGCGCACAACATCTGCAGCACGCCAAGCGCGATGGTGGATTTTCCGGTGTCACCTTCAGGGGAGGCGACGTAGACACTCGACACGGCAGCGGGCGCTTCTGGCATGCCCAACAGCCTAGTGTGGGCCGCCGCCCACCTTGCCACTGATCGTGGTCACGCTCACGGTGCAGCCGACAACCGGCCGCTACGAGAAAGACGAACGGTGCCTGCCACACGTCGAGTGGCAGACACCGTTCAGTTGATCTCGAGGATCAGCCCAGAGCACGCAGGCGGGGCGCGAGGTCACGCTCGAACAGTTCGAGGAAGCGGCGCTGATCGTGGCCCGGTGCGTGGAACACCAGGTGATTGAGACCGGCGTCGACGTAGGCCTTGACCTGCTCGACGGCGTCCTCGGGATCGGAAGCGACGATCCAGCGCTTGGCCACCTGCTCGATGGGCAGAGCGTCGGCAGCTGCTTCCATTTCGATCGGATCCTCGATGCTGTGCTTCTGCTCCGGCGTCAGGGACAGCGGCGCCCAGAAACGCGTGTTCTCGAGTGCAGCCTCCGGGTCGGTGTCGTAGCTGATCTTGATCTCGATCATCTTGTCGATGTCGGCGACGTCGCGCTCGGCCTTGGCCGCGCCCTCGGCAACCGCCGGAAGCAACTTCTCGGTGTAGAGCTCCATGCCCTTGCCGGAAGTGCAGATGAAGCCGTCACCGGCACGTCCCGCGTACCGGGCGACAACGGGTCCACCGGCCGCGATGTACACGGGAATCCCACCCTCGGGGACGTCGTAGATCGACGCGCCACGAGTGGTGAAGTACTCGCCTTCGAAGTCGACACGATCGCCCAGCCACAGCTCACGCATCAGCCGCACCGACTCACGCAGGCGCGCGAAGCGTTCCTTGAACTCGGGCCACTCGCCCTGGAAGCCGGTGGCGATCTCGTTGAGAGCCTCACCGCTGCCGACGCCGAGCATGATGCGCCCCGGGTAGAGACATCCCATCGTCGCGAACGCCTGAGCGATGACCGCCGGGTTGTAGCGGAACGTCGGCGTCATCACGGACGTGCCGATCTGCACGCGCTCGGTGCGCTCACCGACGGCCGTCATCCAGGCGAGCGAGAACGGCGCGTGTCCACCGTTGTGGCGCCACGGCTGGAAATGATCGCTCACCGCAACGGAATCCATGCCGTGCTGCTCTGCCAGAACTGCCAGCTCTACCAGTTCGCGAGGGCCGAATTGCTCAGCCGATGCCTTGTATCCGAGCTTGAGTTCCTGCGCCACCGTGCACTCCCTTGTCGTCTGTTTCGTTTACTTCTCTGACGTGCTTCTCGTTCTTTGCAGACTATCCAGACACCGCTCGGACTTCTCTGCGTATCTCAGCGAGGTATCTCAGCGAGCGAGGCTGGTAACCACCGTTGCCACGCCGGCCGCGACGGCAACCCCGGCCAATGCCAGTGCGAACAGCCACAGCGCATGCGGTTCCGGCATCGCCGCTCCGTCCTCGAGCGCCTTCTTCACCTGTAGCCAGCGTCGCATACCGACGAGGGCGGCTGCTGCCGAGAGTGCGATCAACGTCAGACCGAGCGCCGTGCGAACCCACCCTGTACTCCACTCGGGGACCAACTGGACGACGGCGATGCCGCCCGCCAGCAGGGCAAGCGAGCTACGCATCCACGCGAGGAAGGTGCGCTCGCTGGCAAGGGTGAATCGCTCGTCCGGGCGGTTCGGTTCACTCATGCGTGCTCGCCTCCGTGGGGTGCCACCAGATCCGGGTCCTGACGCCAGTCGTAGACGACCTCGGTGCGCAGAACGATGTCCTGCAACGATCGTCGCCGTCGATCGACCGCCGACCACAGCAATCCGAAGGCGAAGAGCACACAGAGCACCGCACGGATGAAGGCGAGCGGCCAACGGACCAACCGGTGACCCGACGTGATCACCCGCAACCCCATCACGAGGGAACCGACAGTTCGGCCGGTGGTCGCCCAGCAGGCAGTCAGGTAGGCCACCGAGACGCCGAGAAATGCCGTCGTGGACAGGAAGATTCCCGGTTCCGAGAACGTGAAACTCTGCGGCGAGAAGAGCAATCGAACAAAGGCCAAGGCCACGTACACGGAACCCATCAGGATCAGCACGACGCCCAGGTCGATCAGTCCGGCGAGGCCACGGGTGACGATTCCGGCCGGGCCGGAATTCTCCTGGGCCACTAGCGTTCACCTGCGTTCGTGTCCGGATGCGGCTCGTGTGAGGGTGGTGCGTTGTCGCGGCCGAACAATCGTCCGACGAACCCGGCGACAGCGTCGTCCGCCTGCATCCCCTGCACGCGCGCCCCGTGCACGGCTTCGGTGGAGAGTGAACCGGTCGATTCACGAATCATCTGTGGGAGGTCGACACCCTCGATGACCTGGTCGGCGATCTTGAGGAGGTCGACGCGGTCGATCTGGCGCTCGAGGTCGACGCTGTCGACGATGCCGTCGAGGTCGAGGCGATCGATCACTGCTTTGACGTCGAGTCGGCTTGCGATCGCATCGACGTCGACGCGATCGATGATCGGTTCGAGCGAGACCCGTTCGGCAATCTTGTCCACGTCGATGTTCTCGGCGATCTTGTCGATGTCCACGTGGTCCACGACGATCTTCGTGATGTCGACTTCGGCAAGAGCAGCGTCGACGACAGCTTTGATCACCGTTCTCAACGTGGAATCGGCAAATTCCGCTGTCGAGCGAATCGCTTCCGTGCCGCGGGTGGCGACCTGGGTGATCGCGTCGTCGAGTGCGTCACCGACAACGGGGATCCGCTGCACCGAATCAATGGCGAGACCAGCGGTTCTGCGCGCCGCACCAGCCGTGATCGCGGCCAGCCCGAAGGCCAGCCGAATCACGTCGGATTCGGGGTGATGCGACTGCGATCCCACGCAATTGTCTCCATCTTCTTACCGGACTGTTATCCGGACATTCGTCACTCTCCTTCGCATTGTGCCACTGTTGGTAGGCACAAATACGCTGTCCGGCTTGCGCCAGGGGGAAATAATGAAGGCACGTCGATTCACGGCCCGCTTGACGATGGCGGTGGCCATGGCTGCCGGCTTTCTCGGCCTCAGCACGCCGACCGCGAGCGCGGATTCAGTGGTCAGCCGCATCGATGTCTACTCCCCCTCCATGGACCGCTGGATCGCCAACGACGTGATTTCCCCGGCCGGCGGTGGCCCCGCCCCGACCTTCTACCTGTTGACCGGCGTCGGCGGCGGTGAGGACGGGATCTCTTGGTTCAACAACACCGGAGTTCGTGACTTCTTCGACGACAAGCACGTCAACGTGGTCATGCCGGTCGGCGGCAAGTTCAGCATGTACACCGACTGGAACGCCGACGATCCGGTGCTCGGCCGCAACAAATGGCAGACCTACCTCACCAAGGAACTACCGGCAGCGGTCAACGCTCGATACAACACGACCGGCGTCAACGCACTCGGCGGCGTGTCGATGGCCGGTGGACCGGTTCTGGACCTCGCGATCCAGTCGCCTGGCACCTACCGCGCCGTCGGCTCGTACAGCGGCTGCCCGCGCGCCGGCGACCCGCTCGGCCAGGCAGCGGTGCGCTCGATGGTCGAGATACTCGGCGGAGGAAACGCGGCCAACATGTGGGGGCCGTGGGGTAGCCCGCAGTGGGCTGCTCACGACCCGCTGATCAATGCCGAGAAACTGCGCGGCACAGCGCTGTTCATCTCCACCGGCAACGGCCTTCCCGGTCCGGTGGACGGAATCAACTCACTGGCGATGGCTGCCGGAGTCGTTCCCGGCGCTGTGCTCGAAGGCATCACCAACATGTGCACCGCTGCCCTACAGGGTCGATTCGGTCAGCTCGGCATCCCCGCGACGTTCAGCTTCCGACCTGAAGGCACCCACACCTGGGGACTCTTCGAAGCCGACATGCGTGCGTCGTGGCCGATGATCGCGGGCGCGATCGGGGCGTAAGCCTCACGGCCCTCCTTCAAGCCATGGCGTCAGGTGAGACTGCGCGCCCAGTCCCGCATCCCGGCGGGGCCAGTGCCAGTGGCGTATTCAGCGAACCACACCCGGGACACGCCGAGTGTGATCGCGGCACCCATGCACATCAGGCATGGTTCGAGATTGACCGCCAATGTCAATTCTCCTGACGCTCGAGTGAACCCGAGAGCCTCGTCGGCCTGCAAGATCGCTTGAAGGTCCGCATGGACTACCGTCGGCCGAGTGCCCGTTCTTGCGTGTACGCCCGCCCGAGAACACGGTCGTCGTCGAACACGACTGCCCCGATCGGCATCTCCCCGAGTTCCATGCCCTCACGCGCTACGTCAAGAGCAAGGGAAAGCGCATCTCGGGGCGAAAACATCACTCGACACTAGTAGACCAAGGCAAGCTCATGCTGCCAGTAGTGCGGGTAGCCCCCATTCCTTGGCAAGCAGCTCGTACGAGCGCAGACGATCCTCGTGCCGATGGGTCACCCCGGTGATCACCAATTCGTCCGCTCCGGTGAGCTTCTGCAAACTGTCGAGCCTGTCGGCGACGGTGGTGGGTGAACCGACGAACTGCGTGATCAGCCGATCCTCCACTACTGCTTTGTCGGCATCGGAAAGTGGGAGCGCTGTGGCCGGATCGGGGTACGGGATGGCGCCGTGCCCGCTGCGAATGCTGTGCGTCCAGTGCGCGAAGGTCGACGCCAACTCCCTCGCCGTCGCATCATCTTCCGCAGCAACAACATCCGCGGAGACGACGACATACGGCTCCGACAGAACTGCCGACGGTCGGAATGCTGCTCGGTATGCCTCGACGGCATCGAGCGTACTCGACGGCGCCACATGGTAATTCGCGCCGAACGGCAATCCGAGTCGTCCGGCGAGTTCGGCACTGGGGCCTGCGCTGCTTCCGAACACCCACAATTCGACGTCGGCGTCCTCGCCGGGACTGGCATGCAATTCGATGCCGTCGCGGGTGCGGTGGGTGCCGTTCAGGAGCGAGAGTATGTCGTCGACCTGCTGCTCGAAATCCGGCGCCTGCGCGCCCGGAAACGCCAATGCCTCGAACGACGCCTGCAATCTCGGTGACGTGAGAAGACCGGTTGGATCGAAGGGCGCCGGGATCACGACGCCGTCGCGTACGACGTTCTCCCGCTTCGATTCTGCCGGGGCAGGCGTTCCGGCAGCGACGGCACGAAGTGCCTCCACCCGACGCTGCCCGCTGCGCCCGATACCGAGATCGATACGACCCGGATACAGCGCTTCGACGGTACCGAAGGCCTCGACCACCTGAGCTGCCGTGTTGTTGCCCAGCAGCACTGCGGCCGAGCCGACGCGAATGGTGTTGGTCGCGGCCGCAATCAGTCCGACCAGAACGGCCGGTGACGAGCTGGCTACGCCGACGAAGTGGTGTTCGGCGACCCAGTACCTCTTGTATCCCCACGCTTCGGCAGAACGAGCGAGGTCCAGCGAGTTCCGCAAGGCCTGGCGGGCCGTGTCACCCTCACTGACCGGCGAGAGGTCGAGTACGGACAGCGGCGCGCTCACCTCGGTGCGCTTCCGTCGCGGTTATTCGGTGTCTTCTCGCCGGCTTCCACCGCGAACGGCAAACGATTCTCGGCGGGGGCGACGGGGCACGTCGCGTAATCGGTGAAGGCGCAGGGCAGGTTCGACGCCCGATTGAAATCGAGGACTACCGCGCCACCGGGCTCCGGTGCACTAACGTGCAGCGAGCGTGCGGCCGGGTACGTGGACACACCACTGGTCGCGTCGGTGAACAGGATGTGAAAGCCGTTGTCCTTGCCCGCGAACGCAATCAGAGTCCGGGTTTCTCCGTCGTGTTCGAAGCTGATGGTTCCGCGGGCGTCGTGATGATGCTCGAGGCGCTCGACGACCGCACCCGTCGTCACCGTCCGAGCCTCCTCGAAAGCGGTGAAAACACCGTCGATGCGCCACTGCGGGTTCGGCTCGAAGGTCGGGATACCACTGAACTGCGCCAAGGCCGGGGCCGACGAATCGTGGATCCGCAGAGCCACCTCGCCGGTGCGGCGGATGACCTCGACCAACCGCGCGCCCTGGTTGACGATCAGTCCCGGCGCACCCTCGATCGGATTCAGAGTGACCGAACCGTCCACTGCGACGCCGTCGATCGAGAGGTCGTCGGCCGGCGTCGCGGTGACGACAACGGCATTCGCGTCGGCGCGCCATGCGCCCGGCAGGTCTGCGAAGGTGGAATCGGTGTCAACCAGCCATTGCAACGCAGTCAGGCTCAGCCAGCCGAGTGGTTCACTGAAGGTGGCGTCGCGCGAGGCATGCCAAGCATTCCACTCGTCGGTGAAGGTGCTGGTGGAAGTGTCGGTAACGGTCATGATGCGCGGACTCCTTCAGCCTGCTCGTATGGGTGGCGCAGCCCGAGATGGCTGCGCAGGGTGGTTCCTGAGTATTCGGTCCGGAAACTGCCGCGGTCCTGTAGTTCTGGTACGACGGTGTCGATGAACTCGTCGAGGCCCGCGGGGGTGATGTGGGGAACGAGGATGAATCCGTCGCTCGCGTCGCCCTGGACGTAGGTGTCGATCTCGGCAGCCACCTCCGCTGCACTACCCACGAACTGTTGGCGGGCAGTCACTTCGATGATGAGTTCACGGATGCTGAGGTTTTCGGCCTCGGCCTTGGCACGCCACTGATCTGCGACCGCTCGCGGATCCTTGACGTGGCGGACGCGTCCGCGGGTGATGTTGACGTCGTCCGACGGATCTTCCTTCGGCAACGGGCCGTCGGCGTCGTACTGGGAAAGGTCTCTGCCCCAAACCTGTTCGAGAAAAGCGATGGCAGTCTGGGGTCCGACCTGCTGCCGCCGGATGTGATATGCCTTCTCCTGTGCGTCCGCGGCGTTGTCACCGAGCACGAAGGTGGCGGCGGGGAGAATCTTGAGGTCTGCGTGCGTGCGTCCGTACTTGGCCAGGCGTCCCTTCACGTCGGCGTAGAACGCCTTGCCTGCTTCGAGCGTTCCGTGCCCGGTGAAGATGGCGTCCGCCTTGGCGGCGCCGAACTCGCGTCCTTCGTCGGAATCGCCTGCCTGCAGCAGAACTGGGTGTCCTTGGGGACTCCGAGGAACTTCGAAGCGTCCGGTGATGTCGAACTGCTTACCGGAGTGTTGGAACTGACCGACCTGCTGGTCGGTGGCAAAAATGCCGCGCTCACGGTCGACGATCGGACGATCGATGCTCCAACTGTCCCACAGCGTCCGTACTGCGTCGACCAACTCGTTTGCGCGTGCGTACCGCTCGGAATGCTCCAGATACCCACCGCGGCGGAAGTTCTCACCGGTAAAGGCATCCGAAGAGGTGACCAGGTTCCACGCGGCGCGGCCGTCGGAGAGATGATCGAGCGTCGAGAACTGCTTGGCCAACTCGTACGGCTCGTTGAACGTGGTGTTGATCGTCCCGGCCAGACCGAGATGCGTTGTCACACCGGCAACCGCGTTGAGAATACTGAATGTATCCGGGCGACCGACCACGTCGAGGTCGTGAATCATGCCCTGATGCTCGCGCAGGCGCAAACCCTCTGCGAGGAAGAAGAAGTCGAACAATCCGCGTTCGGCACTGCGGGCGAGATGCTCGAACGAGCTGAACTCGATCTGGCTCTTGGACGCCGGATCGGTCCACACCGTGGTGTTGTTCACGCCGGGGAAGTGAGCACCCAGGTGAACTTGCTTGCGAATCCTGTTCTGTGTCATCGGTGTTCCTGTTCTCTGTTCGCGCTACGCGAACTGATTGACGGGCAACTCGAAACCCAACCGCTCGCGCAGAGTCGGGCCGGTAGTCGGTCGCGGATTGAGAGTCGGCACCACGTCCGCCGCGATCTTCTCCACTGCGGCAGCCAAAGCCAAGGGACGCAGGACAACACCGTCGACCCCGGCCAGCCCACCGATCTCGCGAAGGAGGACAGTCAGGCCGGCGCTGTCACCGCGGTAGAACAGCGAGTGCGGGGCGTACGGTGCTCCCGCCCATTCCTCGAGTTCCGCCAGAGCGTCGTCGGCGGCTCCGCGATCAGCGCCGAGAAGCACGTCGACGTCGAGGAGAACCCTGACGCTGCGCCCGAGGGCAGCGGCATTCGCGTGGACCAGCTTGGCCGTGGCGTTGGCCTCGCCGAGGTCGGTTGCCGAGATCCGAATCAGATCTCCCCGCGCAACAGCGAGCTCGCGTGCCTCCGGCCTGCTCGCGTCGACTGCGATCAGCGGCTGCCCCTGCGGGGAGCGCGGCGTGATGGACGGCCCCTTGACGGAAAAGTTCTTTCCCTCGAAGTCGATGTAGTGCAGCTTGTCTCGATCGATGAATCGTCCGCTCGCAGCGTCCCGTATCTCGGCGTCGTCCTCCCAGCTGTCCCACAGCCGACTGACCACCTCGACAGCCTCGGACGCTTCCTCCCACGCGGACTCGGGGCCCTGCACTGCCTTTCGGCCGAATAACGACGCCTGCTCAGCGGTGTCGGACACCGCGACCTGCCAGCCGGCCCGCCCCGCTGAGGAGTAGTCGATACTCGCGACGGCCTTGGAGATGTGGAACGGCTCGGTGTGCGTGACTGTCGCGGTGGGAATCAGGCCGATACGCGAGGTCACAGCACTCAGCCGCGCCGCAGTTGCAACTGCCTCCAATCTGCCCCGCACTGCGTGCTGGCCCTCGGATTGCAGTCCGAACGAGTCAGGGAGGAACGCCAGATCCACCCCACCCCGATCCGCGGCGGTCACCAGGTCCACCCAGTACGAGGGCGTGAACAGATCTTCGGCGCGCGAATCCTCGCGTCGCCAGGAGTACGGATGAGCTCCGGTTCCCTCGAATTCGAGGCCGACCAGGAATGCTCCGGAACTACGCTCGGACATGTTCGGCCTTTCGTGTCGAATGATCCCGCCCGGGGATCGCGTCGAGAAGTGTGCGTGTGTACTCGTTTCGGGGATTGTCGAAAATCTCGGTGGTAGTGCCGATTTCGAGCAATCGCCCGGCCTGCATGACGCCGACGACGTCGCTGATCTGGCGAACAACCGCAAGATCGTGGGAGATGAAGAGATAGGTCAGGCCCAGTTCGCGCTGCAACTCGTCGAGTAGCGCCAGAATCTGCGCTTGCACCGAGACGTCGAGAGCGGACACAGGTTCATCGAGAACGAGCAGGTCCGGCTTCAACGCAAGCGCACGAGCGATCGCCACCCGTTGACGCTGGCCGCCCGAGAGTTCGGCCGGTTTGCGGCTCAGGAACTGCTCGGGAAGTGCAACCTGATCGAGCAACTCTGCTGCACGACTCTGCTGCTGGCTGCGTCCACCAACCTTGAAGGCCCGCAGCGGCTCCGCAACGATGTCCTGGACGGACAATTTCGGGTCAAGTGATGCATAGGGGTTCTGGTACACGAGCTGGATCTTTCGGCGCAGCTCGCGCAGATCGCTGCCCTTGACCTTCGTGATGTCGTGTCCGTCGAAGGAGATGGTGCCGGCATCCGCCTGCTCCAACCGCACGGCGATGCGCGCCGTGGTCGACTTGCCGGAGCCCGACTCCCCCACCAACGACACCGTCTGACCACGCGGAACAGTCAGCGATACCTCGTTCACCGCGGTGATCGAACTCCCGCGTCCGACGTTGAAACGCTTGGTGATTCCGGTCAACGTCAGCAGCGGGCTCGTATCCTGACGGACCGGCCGATCGACCGGTCCCGAGGACAGGCTCGGAGCCGAGTCGAGCAGCTTCTTCGTGTACTCGTGTCGCGGGTTGTCCAGAATATCTGCGGTGCGGCCGGATTCGACGATCCTGCCGCCCTGCATCACCAGGATCCGGTCCGCGCGGTCTGCGGCCACTCCCAGGTCGTGCGTGATCAGGAGCACGGCTGCACCGGATTCGGCGATTCGCTCGTCCAAGTGGTCGAGGATGCGTCGTTGAACCGTGACGTCCAGAGCACTGGTCGGCTCGTCGGCGATGATGAGGGCGGGGTTCGCGACAAGCGCGATACCGATCAGAACTCGTTGCCGCATACCGCCGGAGAGCTCGTGTGGGTACTGGCGTGCTCGGATTTCCGGCCGGTCGATACCCGCGCGCTCGAGCACCTCGACGGCGTCCAACCGGGCTTTGCGACGGTCTGCGAGGCCGTGGATCCGGAGGACTTCTGCAACCTGGTCGCCGATCCGCGTCACCGGGTTGAGCGAGGTCGTCGGATCCTGCGGCACCAAACCGATACGCGCGCCGCGGATTCGCTGCCACGCACGGTCGGAATACGAGTCGATCTGTTCACCCTCGAACTCGACGGTCCCGCCGGTGACGTGACCACTGCCGGCGAGCAGACCCAATATCGCGTGTGCCGTGGTCGACTTACCGGAACCCGATTCCCCGACCACCGCAACTACTTCGCCCCGACCGACGGTGAAGCTCACGCCGGATACCGCGGGCTCGGCGCCGTAGGCGATCTGTAAGTCGGTGACGGAAAGCAACTGTTCCTCGGTCGTGCTCATCGCCGGTTGTTCCTTTCGATCTCGTGGCCGATACGGTGTGCCGAGATGACCACGGCGACAATCGCGAGACCGGGAAGTGTTGTCATCCACCAGGCATTGGCGAGGAAATTGCGTCCCTCGGATACCAGCGATCCCCATTCCGGGGTAGGCGGAACGGCGCCGAATCCCAAGAAGCTCAGAGCCGACACCGCCAGTACTGCCTGCCCGAACTCGACAGCGGACAGCGCGACCACCGGCGCGTAGGAGTTGGGAAGCACGTGCCGACGCAGGACACCGAGCCACTGCACACCTGAACTGAACGCAGCCTCGACGTACTGAGCTCCGCGCACCCGCATCACTTCGGCACGCATCACTCGCGCGAAATTGGCGACCATACTGACGCCGACCGCGATGGCGACGTTGATGGTGCCGAAGCCGAGTGCGGTGACAAGGGCCAACGAGAGCAGCAGTGCCGGAATGGACAGCAGCACGTCGACGATGCGCATCAGCACGGCGTCGACGACGCCACCGACAAAGCCCGCGAGCAAACCGATTATCGATCCCGCCACCAATGCGATTCCGACCGCCACCAGGGTTGCGGTCAGGGACAGCGCGGCGCCGTGCACGAACCGTGTGTACAGGTCACGTCCGAGATTGTCGGTTCCGAACCAGTGAGCCAGGCTCGGGCCCTGCAGTTTGTCCGCCGGGACACCGGACAACGGATCGCCGCTGGCAAAGAATCCGGGTGCGACGGCAAAGCCGATGGCAAGCAACACGATCAACACCGGAATCACCAAGCCGGGCTTTCGGATCCAGCCGATGGCCGTGGACTCTCGGCGCGAAACAACAGGTGCCTTCGCCTCGACGCTCGGATCGAGGAGTAGGGGTTCGATCAATGTGTCAGACATGAGCCGGCTCCAGATCGGTCGAGCTTTCGGTATTCGACTTTTCGGTGTGACTCTTCTTCGTCTGGATGATCCGTGGATCTATCAAGGGGTAGAAGAGGTCGACCGCGAGGTTGACGAGCACGAACACGAGAGAGGCGAACACAACGACTCCCTGCACCACCGGGATGTCCTGCGCCATCACCGACGTCTGTGTCAGACGGCCGACGCCCGCGCGAGAGAACACCGTTTCCACAACCACCGAGCCCGCCAGCAGCGTGCCGACCAGCACACCGGCAATGGTGAATGCCGGAATGCTCGCCAGTCGCAACGCGTGACGGGTCTGCACGCGCCAACGGCTTGCGCCCTTGGCGTACGCAGTCTCCACGTGCGGCGAACGTAGCGTCGACTGCAGGCTGGTCGTGAGCACCTGCGCGATCACCGCGCCGGTCGGGATCGCCAAGGTGATCGCCGGAAGAATCACCGTTGCGAATCCCTTGTCTCCGAATGCCGGGAAGATGTGCAGACGGAACGAGAAGAGTTGCAGAAGAATCAGGCCCACCCAGAAAGTAGGCACTGCCACACCCAGCGGCGGCAGAGAGAACAACAGGTTCGCGAGCCACCGCTTGCGGGTGTAGGTAGCGAAGAACGCGATCGCCACTCCGAACAACACGGCCAGAACCAAGGCGGTGGTTGCCAGCACCAGAGTGCTGGGCAGCGCCGAGAAGATGGCATCCGTCACCGACTGACCGGTGGAGATCGATGTACCGAAATCGCCGCGAAGAGCATTCGTCAGCGACGTCCAGTACTGCACCCACACCGACTGGTCCAAGCCGTACCGCGCCCGAAGCTGATCGAGCGCGGCCTGATCCACTGCAACACCCTGACCGGACGAGTCGGCAGCCATGCTGACGGGGTCACTCGGCAGGAGGAACAGAATCACGAACGAGATGGTGAAGGCGGCCCACAGGACCACTGCGGCCTGACCCAGTCGGGTGAGTACGTATCGAGTCATGATTACTTACCCGACAACCATGCGTCGTAGAACTGCAGGCGTGAAGAGGCTTCGAAGTTCAGGTCCTGCACACTCGATCCGGCGCCGATGGCCTGTGAGAGCTCGATGGTCGGGATGGAGAGTCCACGGTCGAGGATCAATTCCTGTGCAGTGGATACCAGTTCGCCGCGTTGGCCGTTGTCCGTGGCTGCAAGCTGGTCTGTGAGTACCTTGTCGAGCTCCGGATCTGCGCCGCGACGGTTCAGGTTGCGGCCCTCGGTGCTGAACGATGCCCGCAGGATGTCGGCGTCCGCGCGAGTGCTGTTGTAATACAGCGAATCGTAATCACCCGATACTCCCTTCTCGGTCCATTCACCGTTCGAGACCAGGTTGAGCTGCAAGTCGACGCCGACCTTCTTGAGCTGCTGCTGTACGAGCTCGAGGATGGCCTGGTTACCCGAGAACACCGGACTGAAGGTGACGCTGAAAGTGAGCTTCTGCCCGTCCTTCTCGCGGATACCGTCGCTGCCGGCCTTCCAACCAGCCGCGTCGAGAAGCTTCGCCGACTTGTCGGCGTCGTACGTCACGACACTGGATTCGTCGCTGTAGAGCGGAGTGGTGTGAGCCAACGGGCTCGTGGCCGGGAAGAACGACGGATCCAGAACGGTGTCGACGAGTTCTTGGCGGTTGATCGCGGGAATGATGGCCTGGCGAACAGCCTGATCGGCGAGAACGCCGCGACTGACGTTGGGCTGGAAGAAGAAGCTCACACCCGGGTTCGGCCTTGTGAGGATTCGTCCGCCTGCGCCCTCGATCTGCGGCGCATCCTGCGGAAGCGCATCGCTGACCGCATCGAGCTGGCCGGAGGCCACGCTGCCTGCCCGCACACCGGATTCGGGGACCACAGTGAAGTCGACGCCGTCGAGGTAGGCCTCACCCTGATGCGCGACCGCGTCCGACGCCCAGTTGTATCCCGCACGCTTGGCGATCTTGACGCTCTTGTCCTGCTGCCAGTCGGTGTACACGAACGGTCCGGAGGCGATCACCGCGGCACCGGGGCAGCGCTGCTCGGATGCCAGCGCGGTGGTGGAATCGGCGAGGATTCCGAGCTGTGGCGTCGAAGTTGCCTGCAGGAACTGAACATTGGGTCCGGAGAAATTGATCTTCGCCGTGTGAGCATCTACGACGTCGGTACCCGTGTACGAGGACAGGTAACTCTTCGCCAACGACGCGTTCGGTCCGAGATTCTTGACCGAGTCGAAGGTCTTCTTCACCGAATCCGCCGTCACCGGTGTGCCGTCACTGAAGGTGGCGTCGTCGCGAAGGACGAACGTGAAGCTAGCGGCGTCGGGGCTGATCTCCCAACTCTTGGCGAGCCACGGGGTGATCTCTCCGGTGTCGGGATTTTGATCGGTCAGCGAATCCACCACGGTCCGAGTGACATACACGGTCTGGTTACTGCCGGCCTGGGCCGGATCGGCGCACGTCGGCGCCTGCGACAGACCGTAGCGAAGGGTTCCGCCGGACTGGGCGGGGCCTGCGTCGGCAGCACTGTCACTCCCGCTGCTGCAGCCGGCGAGGACGGTGCCGAGAACCGAGACAGCACCGATACCGGCGATTACGGTCGCGCGTTTGCGGGCACCGAATGAGGGCGAAGACACCAAGAACTCCTAAAGAGGCATGCCGAAGAGCGCACCCGTCGCCTGAGACGAGAAAGGCGATCGAGCACGAATCACTTGTGAGAGAAGAGAAAACAGACTTGTCGACGACTCGCCTGAGTGTGAATGACTGACCGAGGTCAGTTGGTACAGAAAGATCCCGCGGTGCGGCACAGGTCTACGTGACGACGCGACCAGGCGGTATCGAAACCGCCTTCGACTGCCTTCATTTCGTGTTCCTCCATCGGTCCTGGCGGTAGCACCCGCACCCGATCACTCGGGGGGTTGCTGCGACTTCAATGAGCCAGGTCTCTCGGTCGCTCTGGATGGTCGTTCGCAAGTGTACGAGGTTAAACCCGGGTGTTGTCAACCCGGTCGGTAGGAATTGCTGCTCGAGTCACATTTTCGAGGACCCGAAGTTGTTTCTCGAACGGGTGGATGCCCACCTCTTCGGGCGAGAGTGACGCGTCGTAAAGCGGTGTGTATCCACTGGACAGATACAGCGCGACGGCCTCGGGTTGCCGAGGACCCGTCGTGAGAAACACCCGGTTGTATCCACGAAGTTCGATCTCTCGTTCCAACTCGCGAACGACGGCCTTGCCGAGGCCGCGCTTCCGATAGTCGACCGATGTCCAGATTCTCTTCAGTTCGGCAGTGGTGGAATCGAATTGACGAAACGCACCACCGGCGATCGGCAGACCGTCGTGGGTGAGCACCAGAAGCGCACCCTGAGGGTAGGCAAATTCTTCTGCCGGATACGTCGTGAGATCCTCGAGCATCGCTTCGCGAGTCCCGCCGTAACGCGAACTGTATTCGAGTGCCAACTCCGCGATCAGTGGAGCTGCCAAGGGATCGTCCTGCGATACCGAATAGACCTCTACCGCTCCGACACCCTCGAGCTGCCGAGTTCCGAGCTCCAGTGCCACAACACTTTCCTCCATGAATCTGGTCAACGCTCCCCCAGCCTGAAAACTTCCGGAGCGAGGGTGGTTCCGTCGACGAGGTCCGCCACAAGTTCACCCAAGGCCGGACCGAACTTGAACCCATGCCCCGAGAACCCCGCCGCCACCGTGACGGCTCCGACTCGGTCGATGACGAAGTTACTGTCCGGCGTGCTCGTGTACAGGCAGGTGAGCGACTCGACACGGGTGGAATCGACACCGGGCAACCACGACTCGGCGTACTCCACCAATCGCTGCTCTCCGTCGATACCAGGGGTGTAGTCACGGGTCTGCGGAGTCACCACCGGCCCGGTCGCGTGTTCGCCGATCTTGATCCCGTCCTCGGAACCGAGCCCGTAGATCCCCGCGGTCTCCAATTCTGCGCCGGTGTGGTGAACGAAACTCGGCCACTCGACTCCGGGATCGAGCGGTGCGAAGTGTGCTGGTTGTTCCTGTGTCGTGCGCAGTGTCGGCAGTACGATCTCGGAGCCGAGACCGCTGTCTGCGATCAGATCCGCAGTCCACGCACCGGCCGCGATCACTACCTGACGAGCTGCGAGCGTTCCACTGTCCGTCACCACGTCCACGCCGTAGGACGCCCGCGCGAGTGCCAACACCCGAACATCGTGACGGATCTCGGCACCGGCGAACACCGCTCCCGCCTTCAGAGCGGTCACGGCGCGGTCCGCGTGCAACCGGCCTGCATCGGGATGATGGAGCACCGTGGTGTCGAATCGCAGCCCCGGCCAACGGGCGGACGCCTCGGCAGGGGTGAGGATCTCACCCTTGATGCCCGCCTCGAGAAGTATCTTCGCCTTGGACTGCACGGCCTGCGGCAGGCCGTGATCAACGGCACCGGTGAGTTCCAGGAACCCGATGTCCGTCGTGGTCTCCAACTCCCGCCACAGCGGCAGCGCGTCGGCCGCCAACCCGGTGTACAGGTGATTGTCGTACGCCTGCCGGTAGATGCGCGAAGTACCGTGCGACGCACCGTGCTTGTGCCCCGGCCCGAACTGTTCCAGCTGAACGACGCTACGTCCGCGCGCCGCGAGCCGCCAGGCGGCGGAGGACCCGACGAGTCCTCCGCCGATGACGATCGCATCGAGAATCTCACTCATGGACGAGAGCTCACTTGGTCTTCGGAAGGCCGGGCGGGTTGATCAGGGACGTGTCGACGGCTTCACTCGTGATGTTCCAGCGCTCGAGGATCTGCTGGTACGTGCCGTTCTCGATCGTGTGGTTGATCGCGTCGTTGATTGCCTTGATCAGGCCATTGTCCTTCTTCACCAGAACCGCGATCTGACCCTGCAGCGTGTCGCCTGCACCGGAGAACTCACCGACGACTTCGGTTTCACCCGACTGCTTGGCATGGAACTGCGACGACGGGTTCGGTCCGAAGTAGGCGTCGATCCGGCCGGACTGCAGCGGCAGGTAGTAGTCGGTGGTGTTCTGGTAATAGGAGATGTCGGTGGGCGCCAAGCCGGCCGCGACGTTCTGCTCACTCCATTTGACCAGCAGCGCTTCCTGATTGGTGCCCGAGGAGACGGCGATCTTCTTACCCGCGACGTCCTTGGGCTCCTTGATGGAGATCCCGGCTCCCTTCTTGGCTTCGAAGGCGAGGGTGTCGAGTCGGTAGGTGGCGAAGTCGTACTTCTCCTTACGCTCTTCCGTCACAGTCACATTGGACAGGAATGCATCAGCCTCGCCGGAATCGACGCGAACGAAGTTCTGTGCCCAGTCTGCGGTCTGCAGGTCGACCTTCAAACCGAGAACGTCACCGATCAAGTAGGCGAAGTCGGTCTCGGAACCGATGAGAGTGGTGTCGTCGTCGGCGTAGAAGCGGAGCGGCGGAGCGGAACCGGCACTACCGGTGACGCGCAGCGTGCCACGATCGCGGATGTCCTGAGGTAGCTCGGCGGCGATGGAATCCACCTTGTCGGTGGTAATGCGGTTCTGATCGGCCGTGAGGTTGTAGCCCGCAGCAGCGGTGACCTGGGCGCCGTCGGACTCCGCGTCCGCGCTGCTGCATGCAGCGCTGAGCAGTCCGACTGTGGCAAGAGCCGAGATCAGAAAAGTCGCGCGACGGGATGGGGAGAACATCAATTTTTCCTTCCGGGAATGAGTCTGGGTCGCGTCAGAGGACGCGGGAGAGAAAAGCTTTGGTCCGTTCGTGGACCGGATTGTCGATCACCTGCGAAGGTGGGCCCTGTTCGACGATGACGCCGCCGTCCATGAAGACCGCAGTGTCCGCCACTTCCCGAGCAAATCCGACCTCGTGTGTGACGATCACCAAGGTGGCGCCGTCACGGGCCAGCTGAGCGAGGACTTCGAGAACCTCGCCCACCAGTTCCGGGTCGAGCGCCGACGTCGGCTCGTCGAAGAGAATGACCGCCGGCCGCAGTGCCAGCGCTCGCGCTATCGCGACGCGCTGTTGCTGGCCACCGGAGAGTTGGCGGGGATACTCGTCCGCCTTGTCCCCCACTCCCACTCGCTCGAGCAGTGCGCGGGCCTCGCGGTACACCTCGTCACGATCACGCTTCTGGGCCGAGAGCGGCGCTTCCACCACGTTTTCCAACGCGGTCAGGTGCGGAAACAGGTTGAAGTTCTGGAACACGAATCCGATGTGCGAACGCTGTTTCAGGATCTCGCGGTCACGCAGTTCGTGGAGCCGATTTCCCTTGCGCCGGTACCCGATCAGTTCTCCGTCGATCCGCACGGTCCCGCGGTCGACCTTCTCGAGGTGATTGAGGGTGCGCAGCAAGGTGGACTTACCGGAACCCGACGGACCGAGAATGACGGTCACTTCGCCCTTGCGGACCAGGAGATCAACGCCGGCAAGTACTTCCAGCGTGCCGAACGACTTGTGAATTCCGCGCGCTTCGACGGCATACACCGTCTCTTCGGCCAGTTCTGCGGTCATCGGGTCGCACCTCTCGGAATATCGAGACGCGCATCGCGAATCTCTTCGAACTTCTTGCGCGCCTTCTGTACCGGAGTCAACGGAAGCGCACGGGCGGATCCTCGTGCATAGTGGCGCTCCACGTAGTACTGACCGATCGAGAGCAACGTCGTGAGGATGATGTACCAGATCGTGGCGACCATCAGCAGGGGCACGACTCGTCCGTTGCGGCCGAAGATGACCTGCACCTGGTAGAACAGTTCGGCGATTGCCATGGTGGAGACGATCGACGTTCCCTTGAAGAGTCCGATGACCTCGTTGGCGGCGTTGGGGAGAATCGCTCGCATTGCCTGCGGGAGAACGATCTTGAAGAACTGGCGACTGCACGGAATACCGAGCGAGTGAGCAGCTTCGATCTGGCCGTGATCCACCGAAATGATTCCGGAGCGGATGATCTCGGCCGAGTATGCAGCCTGGTGCAGCGCCAAACCGATGACCGCCGCGGTGAATCCGCCGATCACACCGCTGACCTGGAAGGTGAAGAACTCGGGCCCGAAAGGTATTCCGAGAGAAAGCGTCTGGTACAGGTAGGTGATGTTGAACCAGAAGAGCAGCTGCACGATGAGTGGAATCGAGCGGAAGGCCCAGATGTAGGTCCAAGCGATCACCTGCAGGACCGGGTTTTTCGACAACCGACCGAGTGCCAGGAAAACACCGAGACCGAATCCGAGGATCGTCCCCCACAGCGTCAGTTTGATCGTCATCCACAGCGCGGCGAGCACTGATTTCGCGGTGAAGTACTGCGCGAAGGTCGGCCAGTCCCAGCCGGGGTTGACGACGAGTCCGTGGATGAACTGAGCAAGCAGTACCAGCACGACCGCACTGATCACCCAGCGCAGCGGGTGCCAGGTGCGAGCAACGACAAGCTCCGAGTCCGGAAGTTGCGGCTCGGACACCGACTTTTCGGGGCGGACATCGGTGGGCGCGCTCACGGCGCGCTACCTGACGGAGTGGACATGACGAATAGACCTTTCGGGGAATGGGAACGCAGCTGTGGTCTCGAGTTGGTGAGCTCGAGTTGCGAAGACGACGGTTCGGTCAGCGACAGTGACACGAAGCGGTGCGGCACAGATCGATATGGCGGCGCCTGTGCGGAGCGTGCGAAGTGGAACCCATGTGATGCCTTCCATCGGTCCTGGCGGTAGCACCCGCTCCCGATCACTCGGGGGGTTGCTGCGACGTCGACGAGCCAGGTCTCTCGGTCGCTCTGGATGGTGAGCAAAGACTAGACCCGAAATGTCTAGTCGTCAAATGTTGTATTTCCCTGCACTGCAAGGGAAATGAAAGATCAACCAGGTTGAAATCGCACTGATTCCAACGGTGTCCGAAGCCGCGTTAGACGTGTTCAATGGAGTGTTCGAACGAAGACCGGGACCGCCGTCTGGACCGACTTTTCCTCTGCCGTACCGTCTGCGGAGTGAGTGGACTCGACGCATTCTTCATATTGCTGGCCGGCATCGGCGCGGGCGCGATCAACGCCGTGGTCGGCAGTGGAACGCTGATCACGTTCCCGACGCTGGTCGCCTTCGGCATGCCGCCCGTGACCGCGACCATGTCCAACGCGGTCGGGCTCGTCGCCGGCGGAGTTTCCGGCACCTGGGGCTACCGACGCGAGCTGTCCGGACAGTGGGATCGACTGAAGTGGCAGATTCCGGCGTCACTCGCCGGGGCACTACTCGGTTCCTGGTTACTCATGCATCTACCCGAGAAACTGTTCGAAACCATAGTTCCGGTGCTGTTGGTCCTCGCCCTCGCGCTCGTCCTCCTCCAACCACGCATCCAGGCGTGGGCCAAGAAGCGTTCCACCGAAGAAACGACGCTGTCCACCAAGAGGCTGATGCTCCTGACCGCCGGCACCTTTGCAGTCGGCATCTACGGCGGATACTTCACTGCCGCGCAGGGCATCCTTCTCATCGGTGTGATGGGTGCCATCCTCCCGGAAACCCTCCAACGCATGAACGGCGCGAAGAACCTGCTCTCACTGCTCGTCAACATCGTTGCAGCGGGGATGTACATCACTCTGGCGTTCGATCAGATCAATTGGGCAGCAGCCGGTTTGATCGCTGTCGGCTCGCTCGGCGGTGGCGTCCTCGGCGCCCGCTACGGACGGCGCCTGTCCCCCACTGCATTGCGCTACACGATTGTCGTCGTCGGCCTGATCGGGCTGTGGCGCCTTCTCGCTTGATCGCCCACATCGGGCGGCACCCGCACATACTGGAGTCATGACCAGTACAGAAGATCAGACCGGTTGGACCTACCTCATGGACATGGACGGGGTTCTCGTCCACGAGGAGCACTTGATACCTGGAGCGGACACGTTCCTGGCAGAGCTGGCGTCGAACGACATCCCGTACATGGTGCTCACCAACAACTCCATCCGAACCCCGCGTGACCTGCGAGCACGCCTGCTCAATTCGGGACTCGACATCCCGGAGAAGTCGATCTGGACGTCAGCGCTCGCTACCGCGACGTTCCTGGCCAACCAGCGGCCAGGCGGCAGCGCCTACGTGGTCGGCGAATCGGGCCTGACCACTGCCCTGCACGACATCGGTTACGTCCTGACGGACAGTGACCCCGACTACGTCGTCCTCGGCGAGACGCGCACGTACTCGTTCGAGGCGATCACCACCGCCATTCGCCTGGTCGAGCGTGGTTCGCGGTTCATCGCCACCAACCCCGACGCCACTGGGCCGTCGCGTGACGGCTCGCTGCCGGCCACCGGCTCGGTCGCCGCTCTCATCACCAAGGCAACCGGACGCGATCCCTACTACGTCGGCAAGCCCAACGCCTTGATGATGCGCTCTGCCCTGCGGTCCATCGGCGCTCATTCGGCTAACACGTTGATGATCGGCGACCGGATGGACACCGACATCGTCTGTGGCCTCGAAGCCGGACTGCAGACGATTCTGGTGATGACCGGGATCTCGACCCGCGCGTCGGTGGAGCTCTTCCCGTACCGACCCACAGTCGTTCTCGAGTCGGTCGCCGATCTTGTAGGAATGACAACCGATCCATTCCGTAGCACCGCAAACAATTGATTCAATTGCAAAACAAAACCGCGAGTCGGTAATTAACTGGTAAAAAACACTAGATTTGCCAGGATCCGACTCGTCCACTTTGTCCAACTGGACAAACAATCGGTTTTCTTCACTCCAAAATTACATACTGATAGTTATCTGCAGGTCAGAAGGCAATTTGTTCGACAGAGAAAGGTGGATCACAGTCGAAAAATAAATTTCGAAAAAGTAGTAACGAATCGTTTGCCGTGGCTGATACTCATGTCTGAACGACCCATTTCGGGTCCCAGACATGAAATGAGATTTTCATGAAGAAGCAGACCAAGGGCGCGATCGCTGCTGCGGCGGCCGGCGCCCTCCTCCTCGGCGGTGCGGGCTCGCTCGCTGTGTGGAGCGACTCGGCCGACGTCAGTGGCGGCGGACCCGTCACTTCCGGTGCACTCGACCTGAGCGCCTGCGCACCGGTCGGCGGCGGTTGGAACTCCCTCAACCCGACGAAGACCGCGATCACCAACATCTCGGCTTACCGCATCGTCACGACCGAGAGCATCGAATACACCTGCGACGTCACAGTGACCGCAGTGGGCGATCGTCTCGCGGCTGTTCTGACCGCTGATACGGCCGGCATCGTTCCAGGTGCCAACAGCGCCGAACTTGCCGCCGCTGTACAGCCGGTTACGACCATCAAGGACGCTGGTGGCAACCCGATTTCACAGATCACCAAGGTACAGAACGGCACGATCGTGCACGTCGGAGTCCGTCTGAACTTCACCGAGGTGGCCAACCAGGTCGCGCAGAATCAGTCGCTGAACTTGGCGGCGATGAAGCTGGTCGTCACTCAGACAGCGCTGACTCCGGCTCCGTAATTTCATGAGGAAAAAGGTCTGGGGAGCGATCGCAGTCGCGGTGGCTGCTGTAGCGGTGTTCGCATCGTCACAGCAGTCGCTCGCGCTGTGGTCCGATTCGGCGAGCGCGAGTGGTGGGACCGCAACCGCTGCCAGCGTCAACCTCACCGTTGGTACATCGGCCGGAACCAGTGCGGCGTACACCCTGGCGAATTTGACGACGGCCACGACGCCTGTGGTCCCGGGAAACACGGTGCAAGCTCCGCTCACCGTCAAGAATTCGGGGTCTGATCCTCTGCAGTGGCGAATGCAGTCGACGAGCGCACTTCCGGGATTCACGTTGACCACGTACGGAGTCGACAACGAAGGCGCCTGCCCGACCGGCGTGAACACCGCGGCTCCGGCAGTGACCCCAGTGACGTCCGGATCGATGAATGCATCGCTGCAGTACCCGGTTTCCCCCGCGTACATGCCGACTCCGCTCGCAGCCGGTGGCACCTACATCCTGTGTCTGCGGCTCACGGTGGGTGTTGGTGCGGTTTCCGGTCAGACGACCAACGCCACCTTCACGTTCCAGGCAGGGGCGGCATGACGAAACACTCGACCAAACGCGGTGAACGTACCGGCCCTCTGTGGTGGGTCACCTCTATCGTCAGTTGGACACTGCTGCTGGCGATTTCGGCAGTCATCGTCGCAACCATTGTCGTCCCCTTCTTCGCGGGAGCGCAGCGCTTCACGATTCTGACCGGTTCGATGCGCCCGACGTACAACCCCGGATCACTGGTCGTCGTCAAACCTGTCGATCCGTCCGAACTGGGGATCGGTACACCTATTACGTACCAGCTGGAATCCGGTCAGCCGACAGTCGTCACACACCGGATCATTGCCACGAGCGAAAACCAGAAGGGTGAAAGAACTTTCATCACCCAGGGCGACGCGAACGGTGAACGCGACGAGAAAGAAGTACGGCCAGTACAGATCCGGGGAAAGGTCTGGTACAGCCTTCCGTATCTCGGCTACGTCAACACTTGGCTCACCGGAGAGCAGCGCACCGTGATCGTGGTGATAGTCGTGACGACACTACTGCTGTACGCGGCCTACATGATGATCAGCGGCATCCGTGACGGCCGGAAGGAGCGAGCTCGAGCCCGATTGGCTCCTGACCCTTCAGCTTCCAACCTCCCCAACTCCGACCAGAACGAGAAAGGCCAGCACGATGCCCTCGCGCCCTGACCGTCCGGCCCACCGGATTCGTCACCTGTTGACCAGCACGCGTTTTCGCGCGCTGCTCGCACTGGGGATGGTGCTTGGCGTCGGCGGTGTGACCACGCTCGCGGCCTGGACGTCTTCCGCGACTGCGACTTCGGGAAACATCACGACCGGGTCGATCAATCTGCAGTTGAACACCACAACCCAACCCACGCTGACCACGACACTGAACTTCAGCCAACTCGGCAAAACCGGGATGATTCCCGGCGACTCGAACTCCGCGATCCTCAAAGTCAACAACGTGGGGGCAGGCGTGAATCTTCCTCTGAAATACACGATTACTTCCACCAGCGGCGGCGCGCTGACGACCTACTTGCGGATGACTGTGTCGTTGAACGGAACTGTGGCCAACAAATGCACAGATGGCAGCAATGTGGTGTTGTCCTTACCCCTGACCCTCACCGTAAATCAGGCGGTCGGTGCGCCCGACCGTTCTCTGGCTATCGGGGCAACCGATAATCTTTGTGTCTCGGTGACGCTTCCGACGAGTCCGACCCCACCGACGAGCAGCTCGTCGAGCATCGTCCTGAACTTCTCGGCAAAGGTGTGAGCGCCGTGTCACGACACACGAAGATGTCACCGAAAGCCTCGACGCCACGTCGGATTCACGAACTTCTGCTCACCCTCGGTGCCCTCGCCGGTCTGGCATCCATCGGATTGTTCATTGCCGGCTTCGCTTTCGGTATCACTCCGCTGATCTTCAAGAGCGGATCGATGTCTCCCACGATCGAGACCGGTGCTCTGGCATTCGCGCGCACCGTGCCTGCTTCGGAAGTTCAGGTCGGTGACATCGTCAGTGTCTACGACAACCAAGGCGTTCGAATCACCCATCGTGTCGAGACGATCGAGCAGCAAGGCAACAATCTTGCAATTGCACAGCTGCGCGGCGACGCGAATCCCGTCACAGACCCAGATCCTTACGTAATCACCGAAGCGGATCGAGTTTTCTTCAGCATCAACCGCCTCGGCTACGTGGCCGTCTGGCTGTCCGGACCGAGTGGGCTTGTGCTTGGTGCGATTGCCGTCGGAGGACTGCTGTACATCGCATTTCGCCCACGGAAAAGACCGGATGAAGGGGAACCCAGGCTGGATCGTCAGGACGCGCACGGCGATTCCCACGCCTTCAAGGCAATCGTCGCATTGGCAACGGTCGGTCTCAGCGTGGCGGGCATTGCGAACGTCGGCGGAACACAGGCCGCCTTCACGGGCATGGCGACAGCGGGAAGCATTTCGTTCACCACTGCTGCAAGCTTTCCGAAACCTCCCGCGTCAATGACCTGCTCGGACAAGGGAACTTCCGTCGTGCTCGCTTGGCCTGGCGTTGCCACGGATACATTTCGAATCATCGTCCGAAACGCAACCAACACCACCCAACCTCCGCTGATCAGAGACGTGACCGGCCTCTCGACGGCCCTGACGTTGTCCGATCTGCCGAGCGGCGGGATTCTCCTGTCGAACACGAACTACGACGTCGAATTACACGGACTCGTTGGAACTTACGTGACACCGGAATACACCGGGTACCGCATCAGCAGTTCGACACTGCTCATCATCCTCAATGACATGGCGTGTGTATCCGGACCCACGAGCGGAACCACGGCAGCCTCAGCTCCGGCCGCTCGTTCGGCGCTGGTTGCACAAGCTCCGAGTGCGACGACCACCACCTCCACCGCAGCGGTCAGTTCGACCACACCTTCACCCACGACTACTCCGAGCGCATCAACAACCTCGCAGGCCCCGACGTCCACCAGCACAACTACACCTTCGACAACCACCTCGTCACCGGCTACAACTACTCCGTCCACAACGACAACAACAACGACCATGACAACGACACCCACAACAACTACGACCACCCCGAGCGAGGTTCCCGTCGACGCCCCGGCGACCACGACCGGTCTCAGCGCCCAGAAGCTCTCGACTGCCAGCGGAACGGTTGTGTCCGTGTCGAATTCATCGGGCACTGAGGTATATCGAGGTCCCGTTGACAGCGACGCTGTACTGCATTGGCTCACCGGAACCGATCAGTTGTATGTGATCACCACTGGCGGCGTCACCGTCATCGACACGTCAGCGGGAGTCTGGGCCGAATCTCCTGCCCCGAGCGAACTTCCGGACGAGATCAAGGCCCTGGTGCCGTGATGAAAAAGACGACGAAAGCCGCCATGGCAGTCGCCGCGGCCGGAACTGTATTGCTCGGCGGCTCGGGCACATTGGCGAAATGGACGGACAGTACGACCCTGACGAGCGCCGCTGTCCAGTCCGGGACCCTGGATCTGGGAGCATGCGTGACCACGAGCGGCGGGGGCTGGTATTCGCAGGTCTACGTCAACGCGCCCACCAATCCGAATCCACTCGTATATATCCCGGACATCACTACCTACCGACTCAAGCCCGGATTCAACTACACGTATTTCTGCGATTCGAAGGTCTTGGCCACCGGTCCCCGGTTGAGAGCCAATGTGACGGTTGACAAGACCAAGTTGAGTGGCGGGCTCGCGACCGCCAGTGTCGATCTCCGCACTTACGTCACGGATCAGAGCAACAATCTTCTGTACGACAGCACGGCACCGACGCCGAACCTCATCCCGGTCACATCGGCGTTGAACAACACCAACCTGACCGCGCAGGTGCTGTTCACGATCTACCCCGCCGACACGACAAGCTCAGGTCTCACACTGAATACGACGGCGTTGACGATCGACGTCAAACAACTGGGTCTCACGCCCGCACCGTAGAACGCCTTGCCGTCGGAAGTTCGAGGCAAGGCGCTCGAGCGTTTCAGCCGAGAGCTCGCTTCAGATCAGCCAAGAGATCGGCGGTATCTTCCAGACCCACCGACAAACGCACAACGCCGTCGGTAATACCCACTGCTGCACGACCTTCCGGACCCATGGCCCGGTGGGTCGTGGTTGCGGGGTGGGTGATCAACGACTTGGAATCACCCAAGTTGTTGGAGATGTCGATGACGCGCAGGCCGTTGAGAACCTCGAACGCCCGCTTCTTGCCCTCGCCGTCAGGCGCATTGAGCTCGAACGTGACTACAGTTCCGCCGCCGCTCATTTGAGACTTCGCGAGCTCGTGCTGCGGGTGCGAAGTCAGGTACGGATACTTGACCCACTTGACGCCGGAGTGTCCTTCGAGGAATTCGGCGATCTCGAGTGCCGAAGCCACGGAATGCCGAATACGGACCGGCATGGTCTCGAGACCCTTGAGCAGAGTCCACGCATTGAACGGGCTGAGTGCAGGACCGGTGTGCCGCATCAGTTCTCGGACGGGACCGCTGATGTATTCCTCGGTTCCGAGGATCGCGCCGCCGAGCACGCGGCCTTGACCGTCGATGTGCTTGGTACCGGAGTACACCACGACGTCGGCACCCAGATCGAGGCTGCGCTGCAGAAGCGGCGTCGCGAAGACGTTGTCCAGCACTACCTTTGCCCCGGCAGCATGAGCAAGCTCCGACACCCGCCGAACGTCGACGAGGGACTGCATCGGGTTGGACGGCGTTTCGAAGAACACCGCAGTGGTCGGCACCGAGAGCGCTTCTTCCCACTGCGCATTGTCTTCACCGTCGACAAAAACGACCTCGACACCCCAACGCGGAAGGATCTCGTTGCACACGACAAAGCAGGATCCGAACAGGCTGCGAGCAGCCACCAATCGGTCGCCGTTGCCCAACAGCGCGCCCAACGCTGTGAAGACAGCCGACATTCCACTGGCCGTCGCAAAGCAGGCTTCCGCGCCTTCGATGAGACGCAGACGCTCTTCGAACATCTTGACCGTCGGATTGCCGTAGCGGGAGTAGACAAAATGATCCACCTCGCCGGTGAAGGCCTGTTCGGCGGCTTCTGCACTCTCGTAGACGAATCCGGAGTTGAGGAACAGCGCTTCGGAAGTCTCCTCGAACCCGGTACGCATCAGTCCGCCGCGAACTCCGAGAGTGCCGAGACCGACGTCGTCCGGCAGCGCTCGTTGAAATGCGCCACCCTGGGGAATTCCGCTCACTGCTGCCTCCATGGCAAGCCGATGGCCCGCCAACCTACAAGTCCGCGATGTCCGTCGGCACCCAATGCGCCTTCGAACCCGTCGAGCACGTTGTACGACGGGCCGATGCCCGCCGCAGTCGCAGCTTCCGCCGCACCGATGGAACGTTGTCCGGATCGACACAGGAAGATCACCGGACGCTCCGACCCGGAGGAATCGGCGGTGATGCCGGCTTCCTTCAACTGGTCGACGAAGTTGTCATTGCGCGCGCCGGTCGGGTGGCTCACCCATTCGATCAGTGCGGCCTGCTTGCCGAGGGAGGAAACATCGGGGACACCGACGTACTTCCACTCCGCATCGGTCCGCACGTCGACCAGCACGGCGTCGGGGTTTTCGCGGAGCAGCTCCCAGGCTTGCTCCGGCGTCAGATCGCCTGCGTAACTCACGTAGTCCATGTTTTCACAAGACTGCCGTGAGCGCCTGAGCGGGCCGTCAGTTACAGACGACCCAACGGTTGCCGTCACGGGTCAGGGCCCAGGTCGAGACCCGCTCGCCCGCTCCGCCGCCGGTGATCGTCACGTCGGCCCGGGCGCGATCGCCGTTGACCACGACCCCGTCCACACCCTTCAGTTCGACCGTCCCGTCGACTCCGGCCATCGGACCAGTGCTCGAATTGAAGCTCGCGCAGGTCAGGGTCTTGACCGTCTCCGCGTCATTTCGATTCTCGGCATCGACGTAGTCGGTGACGGAGCGGCTCACGCGGTCCGACTCGGTGACGTTCTCCTCGGCCGGCGAGATCCACGATGCGACGAAGATTCCACCCAGGATCAAGGCGACGATGGCAACAGCCAAGAGGAACGGCCCCGCAGACGCCTTCTTGCCATCGATGTTGTCGGATTCGCGAAGCTCGTCACTCATAACGCCAATACTCCCCCACAACTTGAAATTGTGGCCCGTCAAGGACCAGGCCCCTACCCCGAATACCCGAGACAACGGGAGAATGGGAAGAAAGAATAGGTTTACCCACAACCGATCGAGTGAGAGTGTGGATCCGTTCGGCCGCAACCGAGGCACTGTGCTTAGGTTCGGCTAAATTGGATACTTGTCGATATGTTGTCCGAACTTCGAAGAAGGTAGCTGTCCTCACGATGACTGACTCCAACCGCCCACTCCGGGTCGCGATCGTCGGCGCCGGCCCCGCCGGCATCTACGCCGCCGACGCCCTCATGAAATCCGACACCGCAGTCTCCGGCCGCGGCGTCAGCATCGACCTCTTCGAGCGCATGCCCGCGCCCTTCGGCCTGATTCGTTACGGCGTCGCGCCTGATCATCCGCGCATCAAGGGCATCATCACCGCTCTGCACAAGGTGCTCGACAAGCCTCAGGTCCGCCTGCTCGGCAACATCGACTACGGCACCGACATCACCCTCGACGACCTGCAGTCGTTCTACGACGCGGTCATCTTCTCGACCGGCGCCAACGCCGACCGCGCGCTCGGCATCCCGGGTATCGAACTCGACGGCAGCTATGGCGCGGCCGACTTCGTCTCCTGGTACGACGGCCACCCCGACGTACCGCGTACGTGGCCGCTCGAAGCCGAGAAGGTCGCTGTCCTCGGCGTGGGCAACGTTGCGCTCGACATCGCCCGCGTCCTCGCCAAGACCGGCGACGAACTGCTGCCGACCGAGATCCCCGCCAACGTCTACGAGGGCCTCAAGAACAACAAGGCCGTCGAGGTTCACGTCTTCGGACGCCGCGGCCCGGCCCAGGCCAAGTTCACGCCTCTCGAACTGCGTGAACTCGACCACTCGCCGACCATCGAGGTCATCGTCGACCCCGAGGACATCGACTACGACGAGGGTTCCGAGCAGGCTCGCCGCAACTCCAAGCAGGTCGACATGGTTGCGAATACGCTGCAGGACTGGGCAATTCGCGACGTCGGAGCCCGTCCCCACAAACTGTTCCTGCACTTCTTCGAATCTCCCACGGAGATCCTTGGTGAAGACGGCAAGGTCGTCGGCCTGCGCACCGAGCGCACTCAGCTCGACGGCACCGGCAACGTCAAGGGCACCGGCACGTACAAGGACTGGGATGTCCAGGCCGTGTACCGCGCCGTCGGTTACCTCTCGCAGAACGTCACGCAGCTGCCGTTCGACGACCAGGCGGGCACCGTCCCCAACGACGCCGGACGCGTCGTCGCCGACGACAACGCCGAGGGCGCAGCCCGGTTCATGCCGGCCACCTACGTCACCGGCTGGATCAAGCGCGGCCCCGTCGGCCTCATCGGCCACACGAAGGGTGACGCCAACGAAACCGTCGCGAATCTTCTCGAGGATTCCGTCGGCTTCGCCGGCGCCGCGAACCCCGACGAGAACGCCGTCATCGAGTTCCTCGAAGGCAAGCAGGTGCCGTACACGACCTGGCAGGGCTGGTACCGCCTCGACGCGCACGAGCGCAGCCTGGGCGAGCCCGAAGGCCGTGAGCGCATCAAGGTCGTCGAGCGTCACGACATGCTGAAGGCGTCCGAGCCCGACCGCGCGAACTGAGTGCGCAGAAGTAACTGAACAGAAGCCCTCCACCGGCCCGACGCGACCCAGGTCACATCGGGCCGGTGGTGTGTGCGGGGACCCAGGGCAACAGGGCAAAATAGACCCCGTGTTTGACGCCCACGTGCATATCATCGACCCGCGCTTCCCGCTGGTCGAGAATCACGGGTACCTGCCTGAGCCCTTCACCGTGGCCGACTACCGGGCCCGGCTTGCCTCACTGAAGGGCCTGAGTGTTGACGGCGGCGCGGTGGTGACCGCGTCGTACCAGGGCAATGACCAGGAATACCTGAAAGCCGCCTTGTCCGAACTCGGCGAAGGCTGGGTGGGCGTCACTGCTTTGCCGCTCGATGCGACGGACGAAGACATCGTTGCGCTGGACGCGCTGGGAGTGCGCGCCGTCCGATTCAATCTGCGCCGAGGCGCCACCGACCTGCGTCTACTCGCCGATCTCGCCAACCGCGCATTCGATCTGGTCGGCTGGCACGCCGAGTTCTACGTCGATGCCACGCTGTTGCTGTCGCTGGAACCCGTCTTCGCCAAATTGCCGGCGGTGAGCATCGACCACTTGGGAATGTCCACCCGCGGACTGCCGTATCTCCTGAACCTCGTCGACCGCGGGGTACGCGTCAAAGCCACCGGGTTCGGCCGCACCACCATCTCCGACGTCGGCGACGTGCTTCGCCAGATCCACGCGGTCAACCCCGCTGCGCTGATGTTCGGCACCGATCTACCCGGCACACGGGCACGTCGAGCGTTCGAGGTCCACGACCTGGACGTGATCGCCGAAGCTGTCGGCGACGACCTGTCCGCGGTCATGTGCGACAACGCCCGCTCCTGGTACCGCTGCGCTCAAGTGAACGCGACGGCTCCCAGCCACAGCCCCGCCGCGATCAGCGCTCCGAACAGTTCCACCAGCATGGACAATCCGACTGCCTTCACCGCGTGAAGCGTCGACGACCAGGCGATGTCGTAACGGCGCAGTCGCGCTAGTTCGGCGAAATACGTTCCGACGATGAATCCGAGGAACAAGCCCACGACCGGAATCACGAAGAACCCGATGATGCCGACGACGCCGCCGACCACCACCGACAGGTTGGGCACTCCCCCGGACTTCATCCGCTTGCCTGGCCAGGTGTACTTCACGATCCCGGTGACCACCAGTGCCAGCGTGGACAGCGCGAACACCGTCCACGCCGTCGCGCCACCGGTCATGATCGCCCACACCAGAATTGCACCGAAAACGAGAAGTGTCCCCGGAAGAATCGGAACGACGACACCGATCAGACCGACCAGGATGACCAGCCCGACGAGGACCTCGGCCACAGGACTCATCCGACGGGACGCACCTTCGACGCGGCCTCGCGAGCACGGGCGCGTGCAGTCGGCACATCGGCGGCCGTCGACACTGCAACACCCATGCGACGACGCGTGAAGCTCTCGGGCTTGCCGAAGAGCCGCAGGTCCGTCTCGGGAACCGAGAGTGCCTCGGCGACGCCGTCGAATCCGATCCCCTTGGCCTCCATTCCGCCGTAGATCACCGCCGATGCTCCCGGCACCGTGAGCGTCGTGTCGACCGGCAAGCCCAGGATCGCGCGGGCATGCAGCTCGAACTCCGAAAGTCGCTGCGTCCGCAGAGTCACCAATCCGGTGTCGTGCGGCCGTGGGCTCACTTCGGAGAAGAAGACGTCGTCGCCCTTCACGAATAGCTCGACGCCGAAGATGCCTCGCCCGCCCAGAGCCGTGGTCACCTTCTCGGCGACGTCTCGGGCCGAGGCGAGGGCAACTGCGGACATCTGCTGCGGCTGCCACGATTCGATGTAGTCACCGGCTTCCTGCAGGTGCCCGATCGGCTCGCAGAACGACGTCTCGACCTGACCGCTCTCACCGACGGCGCGAACCGTCAATTGTGTTATCTCGTAATCGAAATCGACAAAACCCTCGACGATCACCCGGCCGTGATTCACACGACCTCCGGCCATCGCGTAATCCCATGCGGCGTCGAGATCTTCGGCGGATCGAACCGTCGACTGTCCCTTCCCCGACGAGGACATGACGGGCTTGATGACGCACGGGAAACCGATTCGGTCTGTCGCTGCCTGCACTTCGGCAAGCGAGTCCGCGAAAGCGTACGGCGAAGTGGGCAGGCCCAACTCCTCGGCCGCGAGCCGACGGATCCCCTCACGGTTCATCGTGAGCTGGGTGGCGCGGGCGGTCGGAATGACCACCGCGGCCCCGCGTTCTTCAACGAGTGCAAGCGCATCCGTCGCAATGGCCTCGATCTCGGGAACCACGAAGTGAGGCTTTTCCAACTCGATGACGGCAAGCAGCGCTTCCGGATCGGTCATGTCGACGGTATGCGCACGATGAGCCACCTGGTGTCCAGGGGCATCGGGATACCGATCCACCGCAATCACTTCGACGCCCAGACGCTGCAACGCGATGACAACTTCCTTACCCAACTCGCCTGATCCCAACATCATCACGCGGATGGAGTTCTCGGTCAGGGGAGTTCCGAATCGGAGCGGAAGCGTCGGCAGGGGCGAAGGCGTCGAATCAAGCTGCATGGGTGCGACTATATGCCAATCCCGATGCAGGTCAGCGCGGTTATCGGCCGTCCACCACACCTTCGCGGCCAAATCCCCGCCTGATCGTTCGTGGTATGTCAGGTTTGCGATAGGTGCGGGTGGCCATATCCGGCTCGGAATTCCGTTGCGGCAATGCATCGTTGCCGAGCCGGCGCACTTTCACGAGGTTGCGCCCGGCGCGCTTGGCTTCGTACAGAGCCTCGTCCGCGACGCTCATAAGGGTGGTCAACGTCGGCGTCGCATGATCGACCCACGCGACGCCGACACTGACGGTGCTCGTCACTTCTGATTCGGCCGAGTACTCGACTTGCGCGCCGCGGACCGCCTCGGCCACATCGACTGCTCGCGCGTAGCTGCAGTCCGGAAGCAGAATGGCGAACTCCTCGCCGCCGAGCCTTCCGATCAGATCGCCGTCCGACAATCGGTCAGCGGCCCGTTCGGCGAAGTTCGCGAGAACGCTGTCACCGGTCATATGTCCATGCGTGTCGTTGATGCTCTTGAAGTGGTCCAGGTCGAGCATCAGCAGGCCGACCGGGGATTGTGTGCGGGCCGCGGCGGCAAGCTCCGATTCCGCATGCCCGAGAAACGCACCACGCGAGAGGACCCCGGTCAGATGGTCGAATTCGACAGCAAGGAAGAGCTCACGCTCGGCAGCGCGACGTTCCTCGGTCGCACAGGCAACCGCGATCGGCCCCAACGCGATCAGCGTGACGGCAATGGACGTGATGACGTCCTCGTTCCACGTCGAGGCAGCTTGATCTCCGATATCGAGTCGACCGCTTCCCGCCATCATGAGTGACCACACCGACCAGACCACTGAAACGAAGGCAGTGCTCGGAACCGAGATGCGAGTGGCGCACCACAGGAGAGCCGGAATCGGAAGGACCAGCGCGATCGGCCCTTCGATGCTGAGGGCGATCGGCACGCAGGCTGCAGTGGCGAGTAGCGGAACGCTCATAGCGGCGACGGTTTTGGCAGTCAGTTTGCTGCGGAACTCGGCAAGGCTCGACGGGATGGTGAGAGTGAGAATGAGAGGAAGGACCAGCAGGTACGCCATGACCTCGGTGGCACCCCAGTGGAAGAACGTGTCGGTAAAGGACTGACCGCGTAAGAGCCGGTCCAAGGCGCCGGCAGTGGCCGCGGTACCAGTCGCCGCGACGAACGAGACGAAGACCATCCACACCAGCGACTGCGAATCGACCAATCGGAACGGTGTGCGCTTCAAGTAGTACAGAACAAGAACACCGACTGTGACTCCGGCGAGGTTCGCCCCGTTCAACTGCACCGCAAGCGAGAGCGAGTTGCCGGTGATCAGGTCAGCGCAGACGTATCCGACAGCCGCAGCGATCCACGTCGGCCACTCGATCAGGACCGGCCATCTGACCATCATTCCCAGCAGAATGGCGTTGGCGCACCAGAATGTCGCGAGCAAACCTGGTGGGCGCGTGAGGATGCCGATCAACGAAGCCGCAAGTACAACGGCCAGCACTAGGAGAAGGCGCAGAAAGCGACTCGTCCCTACCATGCGTCACCTCGCGGTCGGCTACCTCTGAATTCGGGAGCACCGGACGTCGCGGTGACCGTATGCCGATGTCGTCGAACCATCGTACGCAGGTGCTGCCACTCACAGTTCTGTGTTCACACGCCAAAACGGCAACTACGAAAATCTCCGCAAACGCGGGTGCCCTCCGGCCACGACAGTGGACAGAGGGCACCTGCATGCAATCCGATTGGCAGAGCCGAATGGACCTGCCGGAAGGGATGACTACTCGGCGGATCCGCTGGACAGACCCGAGAGTGAACCGGTGGACGAGCCCTCGCCCTCGCCGGACAGCGATTCGGTGGGAACGGACTTGAGGAAAGCTCCGAGCGCGGTGAGCAGGGGTCCGAGGGTGCTGAGTGATCCGAACATAGGAGGTTCTCCTGTTTGTGAGGTGGTGTGATGTTCCAGCGCCATTCCGGCCGCAGGCGGTGGCCGAGATGGTTCGGGAACTTCTGCCGCGCGGATGGCTGAACCGCCCCCCGAACAACATCCCGAGCTGTGATGTAGCGCACTAACTTGGCGCTGCCTGCATTTATAGACTGACTGCCCACCTTTGTCTAGCTACCGAATAGCTACCAACTTGAACTGTCGGTAACACCTTCTGACATAATTGCAGTTCAGAGGCCAAATAGACGGTTCGAAATATCCTATAATGTGATTTAGCTCACAATTGAAATGCAAAAAGTGTGGCCCGCAGACAACCGCGAGCCACACTTTCGGACAAACGGGACTTACTTGTCAGCCGCCGATCCTGTGCCCGGGGTGAGCGAGCCACCACCGAGTGCCGTGAACAGGTCCTTGAGTACCGGAATGAACGTCTTGACGACGCCGCTGAAGTCTTCGAATGAACCCATGTCGGGCCTCCTTGTGTCGGGATGCAGTTGAAATGAAGTGGGGACCGAGAATTACTCGGCAGTGGAACCGGCCGAACCCGAGCCGTCCGCCGATCCCGCGTTCAACTTGGTCACGAATGCGAGAACGCTCTTGAGGAAGGCGTCGAGATTCTGAATTGAGGTCATGCGACTACTCCTGTGTTGTTTCGGAAGAATTGTTGTGGTCGAACGTCAGGAGTTCGAGCTCGCGGTGTCCAGCCCCTGAAGGGTCTTGAGCATGTTGACCAGGGGAAGAAGCTGGAGAATGCCCCAGCCCATGCCGTTGGCCTTGAGAAGGTTTCCGAGGGATCCCATGTGTGACTCCTTGCATGAATATCTATGACGCGGCGCACGTTTTGTTCGCTCCGCCTCTTTGTAGCCAAGCTAAATACGTACGTCCAGTTTGTTTCTATCCAAAAGGACCGTGACATATTGGAGCAATGTGTAAACCAGCAGTTCAGGCCCTGTGACCTGAAACCAATATCGAATTCAAGTGTGTTGGACATCACATTCGATTTGGACAAATGGATGCAATCGTCAGAGTCGGTGCCAACCTCGACCACGATCTGTCATACCGTGTGCTTGTGATCAATCGCGAACGAGCGGCAACCGAAGCAACTCACCGGGAACCGTCGTGCTAGCAAAACTCCTCAAGGCGTACCTGCCGCCGTACCGCTGGTTGCTTGCCGGGGTCCTCGCACTTCAACTCTTCGGGGCCATCGCGTCGTTAGTCCTCCCCACGCTCAACGCTCGGATCATCGACGACGGTGTCGCCCGAGGCGACACCGGATTCATCATGTCCACCGGCGGGATCATGCTGCTGGTCTCGCTTGCGTCGATCATCGCGTCGGTCGCATCGACCTATCTGGCGGCAAAATCGTCGATGGGCTTCGGCCACGACGTTCGAGGCGCCTTTTACAAGGCCGTCGGCAGCTTCTCTGATCGCGAATTCAACAGTTTCGGTGCGCCGACGCTGATCACACGGAACACCAACGACGTCCTGCAGATCCAGGCCCTGGTCATGCTGACCTCCTCGATGCTCGTCAGCGCCCCACTGATGTGTATCGGCGGCATCATCATGGCGCTGCGCGAGAACCTGCAGATGTCCTGGCTCCTGACGATTTCGGTACCACTGCTCGGCATCACCGTCTCGGTCGTGGTGGCCAAGCTGATCCCGCACTTCCGGACGATGCAGACGCGGATCGACAACATCAATCGATCACTGCGCGAACAGCTCACCGGTATGCGTGTCATCCGCGCCTTCGTTCGAGAACCCGACGAGACGATCCGCTTCGACAAAGCCAACAAGGAACTGACCGACACCTCGCTCCTCATCGGTCGCTACCAGGCGGTTCTGCTGCCCACCGTCATGTTGATCGCCAACCTGTCGAGCGTCGCGGTGCTGTGGTTCGGCGCGCATCTGGTCGATACCGGAGACATGCAGATCGGCCAGATCAGCGCCTTCCTCGCCTACGTCATGCAGATCCTGATGTCCGTGGTCATGGCGACCATGTTGGCCGTCGTGATCCCCCGCGCGGCCGTGTGTGCCGACCGCATCACCGAGGTACTCGACACCGAGCCGACCGTGCCCGCACCGGCCCAGCCCCTTCGCCCGACCAGCCCCTACGGCGTTGTCGAGTTCGGTGGAGCCGGATTCACGTATCCGGGAGCAGAAACGCCGGTCCTGTCGAATGTCTCGATGCGATGCATGCCAGGAACGGTCACCGCGATCGTGGGCAGTACCGGTAGTGGCAAATCGACCCTCGTCTCACTCATCCCCCGACTCTTCGACGTCACGGCCGGCGCCGTCCTGGTCGACGGCTTGGACGTCCGTGGCTGGGATCAGGACGAACTCTTCGCCAACTTCGGATACGTGCCCCAGAAGGCCTACCTGTTCGCCGGCACGATCGCGAGCAATATCCGCTACGGAAACCCGACCGCCACCGACGACGACATCTGGGCAGCCCTCACCATCGCCCAGGCAGACGACTTCGTCCGTGAACTCTCCGACGGTCTCGAGTCTCCGATCGCTCAGGGCGGCGGCAATCTCTCGGGCGGACAGAAACAACGTCTCGCCATCGCCAGAGCTGTGGTCCGCAGACCCCGGATCTTCGTCTTCGACGATTCGTTCTCCGCACTCGACATGCACACCGACGCCGCAGTCCGACGCGAACTCCGCACGGTCTCGACTCATTCGACGGTCATCATCGTCGCGCAGCGCGTCGCGTCCATCATCGATGCCGACCAGATCATGGTCCTCGAAGACGGCGCTCCGGTCGGTCTCGGCGACCATCAGTTCCTCCTGGCCAACTGTCCGACGTACCAAGAGATCGTGGCTTCCCAGATTCCCGCGGAGATGAGCGCATGACCAGCCCGCAGGACCCGACGTGGGGCAGCCCCAACAGCCAGTACTTCGACGATGCCCCGACGGTGGTGTTCGCCAAGATCCCGAGCGAACCTGAATCCGCGAACGGGGATGCGAAGTCGAGTAACCCCGAGAACCCCGACAAAGAGCCGAAGCCCGCGCTGACCGCGACGGACACCAAACCTCGCCACTTCAAGGCGACGATGAAGCGGCTTCTCTCGCTTCTGCAGCCACACAAGTTTGCGGTCGTCTGTGTCGTCGTTGCGACGATCGCCAGCATCGCGCTCTCCGTCGCGGTGCCGAAGATCCTCGGTCACGCGACAGACCTCATCTTCGCCGGGTTCATCGGCAAGAGCCTGCCCGCCGGACTGACCCGCGATCAGGCAGCAGAGGCGATCCGCGCATCAGGAAATTCGACGTTCGCCGACCTCGTCGCCAACTCGACCGACGTCGTTCCCGGTGTAGGTCTGAACTTCGACGCCATCGGCAAAGTCGTCATGCTCGCGATCGTCGTGTACTTGCTCTCGTCGCTACTTGCCTGGTTGGAAGCATTCCTCCTCAACATCATCGTCCAGAAGACCATCTACAACCTGCGTGCCTCGGTCGAGGCGAAGCTTCACCGTCTCCCCCTTCCATACTTCGACAAGACGCCGCGCGGCGAGATCCTCAGCCGCGTCACCAACGACATCGACAACATCTCGTCGACGTTGTCGTCGACGTTGACCTCACTCCTGACGTCGGTGCTCACCGTCCTCGGCGTCCTGACGATGATGTTCGTCATCTCCCCGATGCTCGCCCTGATCGCACTGATCGCGGTGCCGGTATCGGTGCTCCTCGTTGCCAGGGTCGCCAAGCGTGCACAGGTGTTGTACAAGGCTCAGTGGACCGAGACGGGCAAGATCAACGCACAGATCGAGGAGAACTACAGCGGTCGCGACCTGGTACGCGTGTACGGGCATCAGGCCGAAGCCGAGCGTGAATTCGCCGAGCAGAACAAGAAACTCCTCGACGCGTCCTTCGGCGCACAGTTCCTCTCCAGCCTGATCATGCCGGTCATGAACTTCGTCGGAAACATCACCTACGTGCTGCTCGCTGTGGTCGGCGCACTCAAGGTCGCCAGCGGCAACATGTCACTCGGTGACGTTCAGGCGTTCATCGTCTATTCGCGCCAGTTCAGCCAACCACTCACGCAGATCGCGTCCATGTCGACGAGCCTGCAGTCCGGAGCAGCGTCGGCCGAGCGGGTCTTCGAGCTTCTCGACGAACCCGAGCAGTCGCCCGACATCGACGTGCCACTAATGCCCGAGCCTGCCGGACGCCATCGCAACGTCGGACACATCGAGTTCGAGAACGTCTCGTTCCTCTACGAGCCGGACAAGCCGTTGATCGAGAACGTGTACCTGACGGCTCGGCCCGGGCAGATGGTCGCCATCGTCGGACCCACCGGTGCCGGCAAGACCACCTTGGTCAACCTGCTCATGCGCTTCTACGAAGTCGACTCGGGCCGAATCACTCTCGACGACGTCGACATCTCGCAGATGCGCCGCTCCGACTTGCGCAAGCACGTCGGCATGGTCCTGCAGGACACCTGGCTCTTCGGCGGAACGATCCGCGACAACATCGCGTACGGCCGGCTCGACGCCAGTGAATACGAGATCCACGAAGCCGCACGCGCTGCCTTCGTCGACCGCTTCATCCACACGCTCCCGGACGGGTACGACACCGTGCTGGACGAGGAGGCATCGAACATCAGCTCCGGCGAGAAGCAGCTCATCACGATTGCCCGAGCATTCCTGTCGGAGCCGTCGCTGCTGATTCTCGACGAGGCGACCAGCTCGGTCGACACACGTACGGAACAGCTTGTGCAGCAAGCAATGTCCGCGTTGCGCGTCGGGCGCACCAGCTTCATCATCGCGCACCGGCTCTCCACCATCCGTAACGCCGATCTGATCGTCGTGATGGAGGCGGGCAAGATCGTCGAGCAGGGCACACACGACGAACTCATCGCAGCTGCGGGCGCGTACTTCCGTCTCTACAACGCTCAGTTCGAGGGTGCCGCCGTCTAGTGATCGGCGCCTCCCTCGGCGGACACAGTGCCCCGGAGCACACCTGACCGATTCGACACGTTACCGTCGAGTCAGGAGTGTTGTCACCGTCTGAATTGGGAGTGCGTGTGTCTGCAGAAGCTGTGGAGAAGAAGGGCCCGCTCGCGGGCATTCGGATCGTGGAATTCGCTGGATTGGGACCGGGCCCGCACGCCGCGACGCTTTTGGCGGACATGGGCGCCGACATCGTCATCGTGCAGCGCGCAGGGCAGATTCCGCAGGACTCGAACGCAACCGACCAGATCAAGCGCGGCCGCCGCATCGTCGAGGCCAACCTGAAGGATCCGGCCGACGTCGCCAAGGTTCTCGATCTCCTGGGCCGCGCCGACGTCCTCATCGAGGGCTTCCGCCCCGGCGTCATGGAACGCATGGGACTCGGACCCGACGTGGTGTCGGAGCGCAATCCGCGCCTCGTTTACGCCCGTATGACGGGCTGGGGACAGGAAGGACCGCTCGCCAACGCCGCCGGTCACGACATCAACTACATCTCACTGACCGGTGTCCTCAACGCCATCGGACGCAAGGGTGAACGCCCCGTCCCGCCGCTCAACATGGTCGGCGATTTCGGCGGCGGTTCCATGTTCCTGATCTTCGGCATTCTGTCGGCTCTCGTCGAGCGCTCGACGTCCGGTAAGGGCCAGGTCGTCGACGCGGCGATGGTCGACGGAACCCTCGCGCTCTCGCACATGATGTGGGCATTCCGCGGTCGCGGCGTCTGGTCCGACGAGCGCGGCGTCAACCTCCTCGACACCGGCGCTCCGTTCTACGACACCTACGAGACCTCCGACGGCAAGTACATGGCCGTCGGATCCATCGAACCGCAGTTCTACGCATTGTTGCTCGAGGGCCTCGAACTCGATCCCGCGACGCTCCCTCACCAGATGGACACGTCCAAGTGGGACGACATGAAGACGCTCTTCACCGAAAAGTTCTTGTCCAAGACTCGCGACGAGTGGGCCAAGATCTTCCTCGGCACCGACGCCTGTGTCTCCCCTGTCCTGACTTTCGCCGAGGCTCCGTCCAACGAACACATCGCGGCCCGCGGTTCGCTCATCGAACTCGACGGCGTCACTCAGCATGCTCCCGCACCGCGCTTCTCGCGCACGCCCACCGCGACGCCCGCTGCGCCGGCGCGTGAGGCGACGGATATCGACACGGTCTGGACCTAGGGCCTTCGGCCCCGTGCGCGGTTAAGGAGCCTCAGGACTCTCTAACCACGCACGGGGCGTCAGCCCAACCTGTAGAACCTGAACATCTCGTGCTCGATCGGCAGCACGTCCACCCGCTCGAAACCGGCCGCCTTGGCATAGCTTTCGAGTGTCGAGTGCCTCATCACCGTCCCGGTGGCAACGCTCCCCGGATGCGACAGGCTGTCGGGCAGGCAGCACGTCAGCGAAAATCCGTACAGCAATTGCTCGATCGGACCCGCCTCGGGATCGAACGCATCTGCCGTTCGTTCGTCCATGACGATCACCGGAGCGCCCGGCTGGGCAATCGCCCGAGCCGTGGACAGAAATCCCACCGGATCCGGAACGTCGTGAAGGCACTCGAAAGCGAAGACGGCATCGTAGGTCCCGGCATCGACTCGCCCGGCCTCAGGAGCCTGTCCGGCGACGTCGACCAACGAGAAATGTACTCGGTCGTCCACCCCACGATCGTGGGCGTTACGACGGGCAGCGTTCACCGATGCCGCGTCGACGTCGAAGCCGTGCACTTCGATCTTCGGGTATCCGAGGGCGAGCGCGATCGACGACCAGCCCTCCCCCATCCCGAGATCAGCGACCTGCCCGCCGCCGACAAGAATGGCGTGCAGATCGGTGACTACCGGCAGGAACTGCTGACAGAGCTGCTGGAGATACATCGGCCGGTTCAGCAGCGCCTGGCCCTCGCGAGCATCGGGGCCCATCGATTCCCACGTGACTCCCCCGCCGTGACGATAAGCGTCGAGTAGACGCGGCATCGACGACGTCGTCGCGACGAACAGCCTCGCCAACGGCGCCAGGAAAAGCAGGTTCTCGTCGTCGACCAGAACATCGGCGTGGGCCTGCGGCAGGCTGTACCGGCGATCGGCATCCGAATTGACGTCCACATAACCGGCGACGGCCTGCTGCTCGAGCCACTCCCGCGCATACCTTTCGACGGTCCCTGTCCGGTCCGCCAGCTCCGTCGACGTGAGCGGGCCGTGATCGCTCAGCGCGCGGTACCAGCCCAGCCGGTCGCCCAGATACACAGCCTGCAGCTCCGACGCCCCGAGCGTGGCCGCGAACAATCGTTCTGCGAGCGCGTCCGCCGCACTTGTTCCCGCTGCGCCTGTACCGTCTACCGCCGTCATGCCCTACCTCCTGGTTTCACACCACTTTCAGGGTGTGTACCCAGTTCTCAGACGACGACCATTCGTTGGTCTGCCGTGTCGCGATCCGTCGCGAGGGTGTCGTACGCAGCGGCGATGGACGCGACGCCGCGAATGAGGTCCTCGGGAGAACGTGCGTACGGCACGCGGATGAATCGTTCGAACGCACCTTCGACGCCGAAACGGGGGCCGGCGGCAAGGAGTACGCCGAAGTTGGGTGCCACCGCCGCCAACGCCGTCGAGACTGGCGCGGACATTCGCATCCAGACCGACATTCCACCGGAGCCGATGGTGGGACGCCAGTCCGGCAGATGCTCTGCCACTGCACCGAGGAGTACCGCACGCTGTTCTCGCAGCACTTCGCGACGCTGTTCGAGCAACGAGCGGTCGTCGGCGAGCAAGTAAGCGGCTGCCAACTGATCCATGACGGGAGTACCGAGGTCGACCGCGGCGCGCGCCCCCACCAACTGGGTGATGAGCGCGGCATCGGCGCGAATCCAACCGACACGTAGCCCGCCCCACAGCGACTTCGCCGTCGAACCGAGTGTCACCACTTCGGTTTTCGCCGCGCCTCGCCCATGTGAGGCGACCGGCGCCGGCGGCGGTGCGTCGAGCCACAGGTCCACCATCGTCTCGTCGACGACCAGAGTCATTCGCGTTTCGTGCGCAATCTTCGCAAGCTCGGCGCGGCCGGAAGAGTCCATGCAGAGGCCGGTCGGGTTGTGAAAGTCGGGAATCAGGTATGCCATTCTGGCAGCGGTTTGCCTTGCTGCACTTCGAATCCCGTCGAGATCCCAGGCTCCGGCCGCCGCGAACTCCGGTCGGACCGGAACCGGTACGGGCCGAGCGCCGTTTCGCCGAATCGCTTCCAGCGCATTGGGGTACGTCGGATGATCGACCAGCACTCGCTCGCCGGGTGAGGTGAGCACCGACAGCAACAATCGAAGCGCGTGCTGCGCACCCGAGGTCACCATGATCTGTTCGGCGGTGGTGGGTAGACCCCGCGCCGTGTAGCGCTGCGCGATCACGTCACGCAAGTCGGCGATCCCGACCGGTTCCATCCCGTGCGTGGGCAGGAAGTTCGGAAGTTCCTGCAGCGCAGACGCATACGCCAGTTCGACCTGAGCGGCGGGAGCTGCCATCGCCGCGTAACTGAGGTCGACGACGGGCCCACTCGGCCCCGGTTGATGGGAGCGGAACATCAACCCGTTCGGCCGCGCGCCGGCGGGCAAAGCCACGGTGCTTCGCGAACCCTGCCGGCTGATCAGATACCCCTCGTCTCGCAGCACCGAGTACGACGACGTGATCGTGGTCCGACTGAGTTCGAGCACCGCCGCGAGTTCACGCTCACTCGGCAGTGCGACCCCCAGCGGAACGCGACCGTCGTGCACGAGCAGGCGGATACCGTCGGCAAGCGCACGGTACGCGGGCCTGCGCCCAGACTCTTCCTGCCAGGACCCCAGATCGCGCGCAAGCGAACGGGCACCGAGAACTCGAGTCATCATGCAGTCCAGTATCGACAACTTGGCTATGTAACTCAATACCAGTCGAGTTGATCATATGTCCATGACTACCTTCGCAACCCTGATCGGCATCGGACTCTTCGTGGCGCTCGTCTACTTCTTCGCGCCCGCTGAAGGTGAAGGTACATACATTCGCTTGGAGCAGTTTCGCCTGGCAGCACCCCTCGGCGGCATCTTCCACGACAAGACTTCAGACCGCGAGATCAACTCTGTCAGACCTCCGTGCGATTGTGATCAAGGGGAAGAATTCACTGATCTCAGTCCAGTTGCGTAAAACTGGACTCTTTTCGCACTCAGAAAGTCTCCAGAGAGGGATTGCATGCCGGCTTCCAAAAAGATCCTCTACATCGATCTCGACAACACCTTGGTCAACTTCCAGTCGGGCATCGATCGCCTGACCGACGGCGTCCGGGAGAAGTACAAGAACGACCTCGACGAAGCGCCGCACATCTTCTCTCGCATGGATCCTCTCGACGGTGCTATCGACGCCTACCACCAACTGGCGCAGCAGTTCGACACCTACATCCTCTCGACAGCGCCGTGGAAGAACGCCACAGCCTGGCACGACAAGGTTCTGTGGGTCCAAGAGCACCTCGGCATGGAGGAGGGCAGCGTCGCGTACAAACGTCTGATCCTCTCGCACCACAAGCACCTCAATCGAGGCGATTACCTCGTCGACGACCGCGGAGCAAACGGCGCAGATCGATTCGAGGGCGAGTGGATCAAGTTCGGCAGCACCGAGTTTCCCGACTGGAAGACCGTCACCGCACACTTGTCGAAGCTGGCTTGAAACACGAATCCCCGCTCCTGCTTGCAGGAGCGGGGATTTCGAGGGAACGAACTAGCGGACGATCTCGCGCCGGACGATCGTCTCGTCGCGGCCGGGACCGACACCGATGCAGGAGATGAACGCACCCGAAAGCTCTTCGAGCCGAAGCACGTAGTTCTGCGCATTCTGCGGCAGTTCCTCGAAGGTGCGAGCCTCCGAGATGTCCTCCCACCAGCCAGGCATCTCTTCGTAGATGGGCTTGGCGTGGTGAATGTCGCTCTGCGACATCGGCATTTCGTCGTGGCGGACACCGTCCACCTCGTACGCGACACAGATCGGCACGGTGTCGAGGCTGCTCAACACGTCCAGCTTGGTGAGGAAGTAGTCGGTGATGCCGTTGACGCGCGTCGCGTAACGCGCGATGACTGCGTCGAACCATCCCGTACGACGAGCGCGTCCGGTGGTGACACCGACCTCGCCGCCCTGCTTCGCCAGGTATGCGCCGTGATCGTCGAACAGCTCCGTCGGGAACGGACCGGAACCGACGCGCGTCGTGTACGCCTTGAGGATTCCGAGCACCGTGGTGATCTTGGTGGGACCGATGCCCGAACCGACCGCCGCACCACCCGAGGTGGGGTTGGACGAGGTCACGTACGGGTACGTGCCGTGGTCGACGTCCAGCAGAGTGCCCTGCGAACCTTCGAGCAAGACGGTCTCGCCGCGCTCGAGGGCGAGGTTGAGCTCCAGGCGCGTGTCCGAGATGCGGTGCTTGAAACCCTCGGCCTGCGTCAGTACCTCTTCGACGACCTGCTGCGGGTCGAGTGCCTTGCGGTTGTAGATCTTGACCAGCACCTGATTCTTGAATTCGAGTGCCGCTTCGACCTTCTGGGTCAGGATCTTCTCGTCCAGGACGTCCGCAGCACGGACACCGACACGGGCGATCTTGTCCTGGTAGCACGGGCCGATACCGCGGCCGGTCGTGCCGATCTTCTTCGCTCCCAGGAAGCGTTCGGTGACCTTGTCGATGGCCACGTGGTACGGCATGATCAGGTGCGCATCAGCAGAAAGCAGCAGGCGGGACGTGTCCACACCGCGCTCTTCCAAGCCTGCCAATTCGGTCAGCAACACACCCGGGTCGACGACGACACCGTTACCGATGACGTTGTTGACGGCGGGGGTGAGGATTCCGGACGGGATGAGGTGCAGTGCGAACTTGTCACCGTTCGGCAGAACCACGGTGTGTCCGGCGTTGTTACCGCCCTGGTATCGCACGACCCACTGAAGCTGCTCGCCCAGTAGATCTGTAGCTTTGCCCTTACCTTCGTCGCCCCACTGGGCGCCGATCAGGACGATTGCCGGCATGACGTTGTCTCCTACGGTCGACGTGCAGCAGTTGTCCCGCCGCATTGGTACTGCCTGGCTTCCGCGCACATGATGCAGCGCCGAACTGTTGCAGTGACCGAAGGAGCAGTCTAGCCCAGAGCACCAGACCAGACCTGACGGTCCAGAATTTGGCCGGTGACCATCACGATTGCGAGTCGACACAGAGACTCGCACTAAGATCGTCGGCAGTGATTCGGACGGCCATTTCGGGGAAGGGTGGCGAGGTCCCACTACCCGAGAAGAAGTCTTGATCGAGCTAGGAGTGGCTTTGACCCCTGTGGTGCTCAAATGTGGCGATTCGCCGGTTCCACTCCCCCTGGGTGAACTCACGTCGTTCACTGTCCCTGAACTTCCGGAGAAGCAGGACTTCGACGAGGCCCTGTCCCAACTGCAGGTCGTCACGGAGCCTCGCTTGATCGTCGTGGGTAACGACGGCGCGTTTGCCGCGGCATTGACACGGTTGATGCGACTGGAGCGACTCAACGTCGAACTCGCCTACGTCACCGAGAACAGGTCCGACGCAACCGACGCGTACAAACTCGCAACCGGTGCCCGGGCTGCGCGCACGGCGTTGAAAGGCACAGTCCACACCGTGCCGCTCATTCGTGACGACGCCGGAATCGCGCTGGTCGGTGCGGCAACTGTCACGGGTCCGGCCGATGCCGCCGAATTGATCGGCGAGGCGTACGTCGACGACAACAAGCTGTTCTCCGGCACAGTCCCCGGTATCCGGATTGTGCCGAGCCCCAAGCTCCCCGGGATCAAGGCATCGGTCGACCGCAAGAGCCGCTGGAGCGGGCGACGCTGGCTGGAAGGCCGAGCGATTCAGCTGGGCTCGCCGGCAGCGCGTCTGGTTCGCGACGGGGTGGCCAACCCACGCGATCTCAAGCGTTCGACCTTCTACCGGCACGACAAGACTTGGTTGTTGGTCAGGTGAGAACCGGAGCAGCACGGTCCGCGGTTCGTCCGAGCCCTGTCTTCCTGGGCGTAGTTGCGATCACCGTCATCGCCGGAGTTGTCGCCTGGAACTCGACGTGGGGTTCCATCGCGGGCCGTGCGGGTGTTTTTGTCCTCGTGGTCGCCGGCTGGGTGGTCACGCTGTGCTTGCACGAATTCGCCCATGCATATCTGGCGTGGCGTCACGGAGACACCGACGTCGAGGCTCGTGGTTATCTGACGCTCAACCCGCTCAAGTACAGCCATCCGATGCTCTCGATCGGGCTGCCGGTGCTGTTCATCGCCTTGGGCGGCATCGGGCTTCCCGGCGGCGCCGTGTACCTGCGCACCGGGATGTTCCCGCCCAAGGTGCAGGCGCGAATATCGCTCGCCGGTCCGTTCACGAACGCCGTCGCCGCCGTGATCCTCCTCGTCGTCATACGTACGTACGGCTCATCGGCCGAGCATCTGACGTTCTGGGCCGGCCTCAGTTTCCTGGCCTTCTTGCAGGTCATGGCAACAGTTTTGAACCTACTTCCAGTCCCCGGTCTGGACGGTTACAACGCGCTGGAGCCCTACCTCGCGCCCAACACACGACACCAGCTCGACCAGTTCAAGCCGTACGGACTGCTCTTGCTGGTTGCGCTCCTGTTTGTCCCGCAGATCAATGTCGTCTTCTTCGATGCGATCTACTGGATCTTCGAACTGAGCGGTGTGTCCGACTACTACGCCATGCTCGGTAACGCCCTCATGCGTTTTTGGACGTGATCGAGTGCACTGGAGGAGACTCGTGAGAGTCTGACATTTCAGACATTCATTCTTCTTCAGGAGAGCATCGATGATTGCGACGTCATTTCAGTCCGGCGGAGTGGAGTACACCCTCACGCGGGCCGAGATTCGACACGTGGAAGCACTGATCGACTTGCTCGCCGACGACCCGATCGGGAGCACCCGGGAGACGACCAACCCCGAGGCCCGAACGATCTACGAGGACGCATTCAAGCGAATCGACGAGGATCCGGCGCAACTCCTCGTCACCGTTCTGGTCGGTGACGCGGTAATCGGCACCATGCAATTGACCTTCATTCCGGGTATGAGCCGAATGGGGGCGACACGACTGCAGATCGAAGCTGTTCGCGTCCACGAGGATTACCGGAGCAAGGGCATCGGCAGTTCGATGATCCGTTGGGCCTGCGAAGAAGGTGCCCGGCGCGGCGCGTTCCTGGCGCAGCTCACCTCGGATCAAACTCGCAAGGAAGCCCACGACTTCTACGAGCGACTCGGATTTGTCGCCTCCCACGTCGGGTTCAAGAAGTCGCTGAGCTGACACACAGCCACCCAGCCAACCACCCAGACTCCCAAACGCGGGCTCGAGCACCGGGGCATGGTTGTGCCCCGGTGCTCACGTCTCGAGTTATTTCACTTCAGGCTGCTGTCGGTGGGCTGTTCCCGCCGATCGGCTGCTGATACGGATCGATCGACATCGGTGGGTAGAACACCGTCTTCCGATCCGGGCCGATCTCCACCCGCCACTCCGTGTGGTGCATCGTCCGATGGTGATGACCGCACAACAAGACCAGATTGTCGAGATCTGTTGGGCCACCATCGTTCCAGTGAACAATATGATGAGCATCGCACCACCCCGACGGAGTCCCGCACCCTGGGAACGCGCACCCACCATCCCGAACTGCCAACGCCCGCCGCTGCGGCACCGTTGCTGTTCTCGCTTCCTTACCGCAGTCGAGCGGAACACCATTCTCGTCCAACAAGATCCGCGTCACGGTGCAGTCGCACGCCAGCATCCGGGCAGTGTCGATACTGATCGGGCCCACCCAATCCGTCCACGCAAACCCCAACTCCTCAGTGGACGGCAACAGGTCTTTCAGAACTTTAAGGTCCGTCATGTCCTTGGCCGATGCGGTGACCGTGATGTGTGGTTTCACGCCGCCCTCGATCGGACCCAACCCCGCCCGCTCGTACCGGCGCAACAACTCGCAAAACCCATCGGCCCGTCGTAATGCCGGCGTGCGGGTGTCCTTGACGCCGTCCTTCTCCGGCGTCGGAGCCGACAAACTCGACAACAACGTGATCAGACGCGCCCCGTTCACCGCATCCAGATCACCCTTCACAGACACACGCCCGTACAAGCCTTTCGAGGCGTAGAACTCGTTCCGTTCCGAATCCTCGCCGACCGGAACACCGTCCTCACGCTTGCCGTACTGCTTCTCGATCCGCCGAATCGCCGCCCGCACCGCATCACAATCCGCAATGTTCTTCGACGCCAACCCCAACAAGATCCCGCGAGCCTTCTCCACATCCGCCGGCGTCATGTTCTTCGGCGGATGCTGACAAAACGACGCCACCTGACGCGCTTTCAACGCATCCACATCACCACGATGAAACGCATCGCCCACAACAGGTTCGAGCATCAACAACCGCGCCAACCCGACCAGCAGACTGCACTCACCGATCTCCAAATTCGTCGAACCATGCAACCACTGAGCGATCGCCCGAAAACCCTTCCCCCCGAGAACCTCACGGGAAAACATCTCCACGATCAACAACACCATCCGCGACTGCAACTCGTGCCGGACACGCACCAGATCCAGAACCTCACCCTTGAGGCCCTCACCATCCAGCTGCCATGCTTCCCGACTGTTCATACCGAAAGTTTAATCGAACATACTTTCGATAACCAGAGACAAAACGGACAACTTCAAGAAGACCTACACTCGAGAGCTGTTGAGATGCATTGCTATTCGCGCAACCGCCGACGCGATTCGTTGACAGAGACTCGCAACTCCCCCAAAGGCACTTCACGACCCGACTCACTGCGCACCTCGACGCGAACACGCTCGCCAGTGGCGTCGTCCGCCACCTCCAACGGTCCGCCTTTTCCGCCGTGCAGATACTTGTCTCCCCACTGCATCAGCGCAAGAACCGCCGGCAGCAAGTCACGGCCCTTCTCGGTGAGCACGTACTCGTGCCGCGTCCGCTTTCCAGGCTCCTTGTACGGCACACGCTCGAACAGTCCCGCCTCAGTGAGTTCTTTCAGCCTTGCCGACGCAACCGCCTCGGTGATGCCGACTCGCGACGCGAAGTCGTCGAAACGCGTTGTGCCGTAATAGGCCTCTCGCAGAATGAGCATCGCGGACCGGGTGCCGACCACTTCCATCGCCCGCCCGATCGAACAGTGCGTGGCCCGCCAGGCGTCGCGATCTTCGAGCACTCCGGTCAGTCGTACAGCGTCCATGCAATTCACCATACCCCCTGGCTTGCCATAACCATAGCCAGAGTCTAGATTGCTGACTATGGAACTTCATAGCCAGCCAGTGCGGACTGGGCCGCTCCTCGCAATTCTGTCGGGAGCGCCGTTTGTCGCCAGCCTCGATCTTTTTGTGGTCAACGTGGCCTTCGGCGACATCGCCAAGAGCTACCCGGGCCACTCGCTCGGCGAGTTCAGTTGGATCCTCAACAGCTACGCGATCGTCTACGCCGCGCTGTTGATCCCCCTCGGACGCTGGGCGGACCGGATCGGGCACAAGCGCGCCTTCATCGCCGGCCTCGCACTGTTCACCCTCGCCAGCGCCGCCTGCGCTTTCAGTCCGTCATTGTGGGCACTGGTGGCATTCCGCATCGTTCAGGCAGTCGGCGCCGCAGCGCTCACCCCGGCCAGCCTCGGCCTCCTGATCAGTGCACTCCCGGCTGCGAAACGTCAATCCGGCGTACGCATCTGGGCGGCAGCCGGCGCGGCCGCTGCGGCATTCGGCCCCGTCGTGGGCGGCATTCTCGTCGAGGCGTCGTGGCGCTGGGTCTTCCTGATCAATGTTCCAGTCGGGATCGTATTGCTCTACTTCGCAGTCCGACTCGTCCCGGATACAACACACAAGGACTCCGATGCCGGGATCGACTTCGTCGGCGCCGCCCTCCTCACCGTCGGAATCGGCTCTCTCGCGCTGGCACTCGTCCAGGGACCTGATTGGGGATGGACCGACAACCGCGTTCTGATCGCCTTCGCCGTCGCCGTTGCGACCCTACTTTCGTTCTGGTGGAGCAACTCTCGCCATCGCACTCCGTTGATTGCTCCCGACCTTCTGAAGATCCGCTCCTTTGCCTGGTCCAACGTCACCGCCATCCTGTTCAGCGCGGCATTTGCTGCCGGACTGCTCTCGAACATCCTCTGGCTGCAAGAAGTTTGGGGATACTCGGCATTGCGCACCGGTTTCGCCGTCTCGCCGGGTCCGCTTCTGGTTCCGCTGTTCGCGATCGCCGGTGGATCGCTTTCGCGCAAGTACTCGGCGGGACGCGTCGCCGCACTCGGCAGCCTTCTGTGGGCAGTCGGAACGGTATTGGTCCTCGTCTCGGTTGATTCGACGCCCAACTACGCGACCGGACTACTGCCGGGCTGGATCATCGCCGGAATCGGTGTCGGCCTTGCCCTGCCGACCATTCTGTCGCAGGCCACGGCGGATCTTGCACCTGCCCGATCGGCCACCGGTAGCGCAATCGTCAGCATGAGCCGACAGATCGGAACCGTTCTCGGCGTGAGTGTTCTGATCGCGGTTCTCGGCTCCTCCGTCGACCCCGACACCTTCCGCCAGGCCTGGTGGGTGATCTTTGCCGTCGCGCTTGTGTCTGCCCTGGCATCGCTGGGAATGACGCCTGCGACCACACCCACCCCAGTTGTCCCTGCTGAATCCGCCATCCCTGAAAGGAATTTGTCATGAGAGACGCAGTTATCGTCGAAGCCGTTCGCACTCCGATCGGCAAGGGAAAGGCGAACGGCGCCCTGCACGGCATCAACGCCGTCGACCTCCTCGCCCACAGCCTCAAAGCGGTGGTCGAGCGCACCGGTATCGATGCCGCGCTGATCGACGACGTCATCGGCGGCGCGGTCAGTCAAGTCGGTGAACAGAGCCAAAATGTCACTCGCACTGCCCTTCTCGCCGCCGGCTACCCCGAGTCGGTACCGGGAACCACCGTCGACCGACAGTGTGGAAGTAGCCAACAAGCAGTTCATTTTGCTGCTCAGGGCGTTATTGCCGGCGCGTACGACATCGTTGTCGCTGCCGGAGTCGAGTCGATGAGCCGAGTCCCGATGGGCTCGAGCAGCGTCGGGCGCGAGTCACTCGGTGTAGGTTTCGAAGAGCGTTACCCGGACGGACTGGTACCGCAGGGCATCAGCGCCGAATTGATCGCTGCCAAGTGGGGACTGAGCCGCACCCAACTCGACGAGTTCTCGGCGTCAAGTCATCGGAAAGCCGCGCTGGCAACCGAGAGTGGTTACTTCACCAAGGAACTCGCCACGCTCCCGCAGCTGTCGGTCGACGAGGCCGTCCGCCCCGGTACCACGGTCGAGACCCTTGCCGGCCTACGGACCGCCTTCGAATCCGACTACTACGCCCAGCGATTCCCACAGATCGACTGGTCCATCACCGCGGGCAACAGCAGCCCGCTTTCGGACGGCAGTTCGGCGGTGATGATCACGACCAGTGAGATCGCCGCGAAACTCGGCCTCACCCCGAAGGCACGACTGCACAGCTTCGCTGTCGCCGGCGACGATCCGCTGTACATGCTCACGGCGGTCATCCCGGCCACCGAGAAGGTCTTGGCCCGTGCGGGGTTGACGGTCTCGGACATCGATCTGTTCGAGGTCAACGAGGCGTTTGCCCCCGTCGTCCTCTCGTGGGCAGCGGACACCGGCGTCGACCTGTCCAAGGTGAACGTCCACGGCGGCGCCATCGCGCTCGGCCACCCACTAGGTGGCAGCGGAACGCGGATCATGACCACCCTGGTCAACGCGATGGAGCAGCGCGGCGCGCGCTACGGACTCCAAACCATGTGTGAGGCAGGTGGGCTGGCCAACGCAACCATCCTGGAGCGCTTGGGCTGAGCGGTCACCGCTGGACGGCACTCGGACACTAGTGACCGAGTGCCGTCCATTCGGGATCCGGCTTGCGCGCAACGACCCGGAACACGATTCCACCCCGTCCACTGCGCTGCACCTCGTCGATCAGGAAGCCTGCGTTTTCGAGGTATCCGACCGGTTCGCGGGTGAGGTGATCGGCACCGAACCGTACAGAAAGCGGTTCGACGGCCTTCATCAGCGCCCGTACAACCGTGTTGGTGCTCGGCCCGTGCTCAGCGAGCACGAATCGACCACCAGGCACCAGCACTCGAAATGCTTCGCTGGCAACTCGGTCCGGATCGGGGATCGTGCAGAACGCGTAGGTGGAGACCAATGTGTCCACGCATTCGTCAGGAACATCGAGTGCTTGCACGTCTCCGAGTCGTAGGTCGACTTCGGTCTTCACTCCCTCGGAGACCTTGACCCTGGCCTGATCGAGCATCGCAGTCGAGATGTCCACGCCGATGACGTAGTCGACGTCGTCCCCGTAGAGCGGCAGGTTCAGCCCGGTGCCCACGGCAATTTCGACCACGCGCCCATGCGCCTGATCTACAGCCCATTTCCGGGCGTCACCGAGCACAAAGCGCTCGAAGCGCCCGATCTGTCGGTCGTAGTGCGCCGCCATTGCGTCGAAAGTCTTGGCGACCTGTGCAGTGTCTGGTTCACGCATAGTGCCCCGTTTCGATCGATCTTCTGTGCAGTCTTACACGCGAGCACCGGGTCGGGAAGACCTTTCGTGACGAAGAGCGACCGGCCGCGCGACGCAGTCCCTGACGGATGACCCCGGTATCGTTCCAGGTGACCTGACCTCACCAACGACCATCATGGATAGAGACCTCGTGCGATCAAGTAACTGCGTCACCGGATCGGTCCGGCCACCTTTTTCCACTGATTCCACTGGAGGTCTGTGATGGCCGGAGGACTCTTCGCCCTGCTCGACGACGTCGCAGCCCTGGCTCGTATGGCTGCCGCCTCGATCGACGACGTTGCCGCCGCAACCGGTAAGGCGACCGCCAAAGCGGCAGGCGTCGTCATCGACGACGCAGCCGTCACGCCGCAGTACGTCCGTGGGCTCGCGGCCGAACGCGAGTTGCCCATCATCAAGCGCATCGCCATCGGATCGCTGCGCAACAAGCTGCTGATCATTCTTCCGATCGCTCTGCTGCTGAGTCAGTTCCTCCCCTGGCTGCTGACGCCACTGTTGATGGTCGGCGGCTGTTACCTCAGCTACGAAGCGGTTCACAAGATCTGGGGTGCAATTTTCGGCCACGGCGACCACCACGAGACCGCTGACGAGCATCCCCGCGACGAAGAAGCAGTGGTTTCCGGTGCCGTCCGCACCGACCTGATCCTGTCCGCCGAGATCATGGTGATCGCACTCAACACCATCGCGGGCGAAGGTTTCTGGAGCCGGTTGGTGATCCTTGCCGTCGTGGCGGTCGTCATCACCGTGGTCGTCTACGGCGTCGTCGGACTGATCGTGAAGATGGACGACATCGGATTGAAGATCGCCGAGACGTCGTCTGGCTTCACCCACAAGGTCGGCCGAGGCCTCGTTCGCGGCATGCCTCACGTGATGTCAGTGCTCTCGGTGGTGGGTACCGCCGCGATGCTGTGGGTCGGTGGCCACATCCTGTTGGTCGGCATCGACGAACTGGGCTTCCACCCGCTCTACGACGCCGTTCATCACGGCGAAGAAGCAGTCAGTGACATCGCCGGAGTCGGCGGGGTACTGGCGTGGATCGTCAACACCCTTGCGTCGGCGGCACTGGGTCTGGTGGTCGGCGCCATCATCGTCGCAGCTCAACTGGGTATCACCCGCCTGCTCGCAAAGCGTTCTGCAACGGCCTAGTCACTTCGAGTTGTGGCGGAGCACCATCTGCTCCGCCACGGCGCGCAGTCCTTCACGCAACGACCGTGGCTCGAGCGCTTCGACGTCCGCTCCCAGACCGATCAACTGCGAGAGCGCGACAGCTTCGCTCTCGAGTTGCAGCTCGGCACTCACCCATCCGTCGTTGCCCTCTGGCCCCACTTCGACGGCAGCGGCAAGCTCGCCCACCACATCGGGGAGCCGGCGCCTGCCCTCTGGTGACAACCGCACGCGACACTCGAAGCGAAGCAGCGAACGGTCGAACTCGGCCATCGACGCCGCCCACCACGACGGCAGGTCGAAATCCACCGGCCGAGTGAACGAATCATCTTCTACCACGGCATTTTTGATGCGCCCGACTCGAAACGACAGCGTTCGACCGTTCATCCCCGCCACCAGATACCAAACACCGGCTTTGATGACCAGACCCAGCGGTTCGACCGTCCGCTCGCGATCGCGATAGGCGAAGCGCAGTCGACGCGAGTCCAGCACAGCGGATGTGACGATCGGAAGCGCAGAGATGTCGTCGACGCCGCCGAACCAACCCGGAACGTCCACGAGAATGCGGTCCTGCCACAGTCGTGCACTCTCGCGCAGGGGACCGGGCAGGGAGCGGAGCAGTTTGGCCCCCGCCGAACCGACGGCGTCGGATCGCCCGAGATCTGCAGCGATGGACGGCACGCCCAACAGCATGAGTGCGGACGTCTCGTCGTCGGTCATACCGGACAGCTTGGACTGCCAACCGTCGAGCAGACGGATGCCACCACCGGGGCCGCTCTCGGTCCAGATCGGCACGCCGGCAGCCGACAACGAGGCCACGTCGCGGTAGATCGTCCGCACCGAAACGCCGAACTCTTCGGCCAACTGATCGGCGATAACGCCGCGACTCCCCTGCAAACGCAGCATGAGTTGGAGCAACCGCGCGGATCTCATGGACCGAACATTACCGAGAATTACTGACAGAAGTTGTCAGGAATAGGAGTGCACAATGACCGTCATGGTCACTTGGAAGCAGTTCTCCGAAGAAGTACCCGCTCTTGCCGACGCGGTCCAAGCACGGTTCAAAGCCCACAAGCATCACGTCCTCGCAACGCTGCGCAAGGACGGTTCACCGCGCGTGAGCGGCACCGAAGTCGAAATCCTCGACGGGCGTCTGGTCCTCGGTTCGATGTTCGGCGCACTCAAGGCGAAGGATCTCATCCGTGACGGGCGCTACGCCCTACACAGCAATCCCGGTGAGCACACCATGGAGGGCGGCGATGCGAAGATCGCCGGAATCGCACGCGAGGTGACCGGCGACGAGTTCGAAGCCGTGCTCGCAAGCTACACCTACGAGGTTCCGAAACCCCTGCACCTCTTTGTCCTCGACATCGACGAGGTGGTGCACACGACGGTCGACGACGAGCACATGTACGTCGATCTCTGGAAGCCGGGCAAGGAGATCACCCGCTTCACCAAGTGACGTTCTTCTCGCAATGCTCGCCGTTGGCACACGATTCCACCTGAACGGTGGCGTGGGAAAGACCGTGACTCTCGAGGACGGTGCGCGCGGATTCCAGAACGTTCGACGAATTCGCGTCACTGGTCAGGTGGACCGTCGCGACATCCATGCCGGTGGTGAGCGTCCAGACGTGTAGGTCGTGAACACCCATCACGCTCGGCAGCGCCGCCAGGTCGGCCTCGACCGCTTCGACGTCGACGTCGGCCGGCGACGCCTGCGTCAGAATGCGCAGCGATGCTGCGGCCAGTTTGATCGCACGCGGCACCACCCACAGCGAGATGAGAACACCGACGACGACGTCCGCCCACGTCCAGTTGAACAGCAGGACAAGGCCACCGGCAATCAGAACTCCGACGCTACCGACGGCGTCTGCAAGCACTTCGAGGTACGCGCCACGCACCGCGAGGCTGTCCTTGGAATCGCCGCGCAGCATCAGCATCACGACAATGTTCGCGGCCAGACCGGCGGCCGCAGTGATGATCAGGGCGCCGCCCGGGATCTCGGGTTCGTTACCGATGCGGCCGATTGCCTCGTAGAAGACCCAGGCGGCGACGGCCAGCAGCATCACGGCGTTGGCCATGGCGGTCAGCACTTCGGCGCGGTGCCAACCGAAGGTCCTGGCCGCGGTGGTGCTGCCCTTCTTCGCGAGCAGCAAAGCCGTCAATCCCATGGCCATGCCCACCACGTCGGTGAGCATGTGGCCGGCGTCGGCAAGCAGCGCCAGCGAGTTGATCAGAATGCCGACCGTAGCTTCGAGTACGAGAAATGCAACGAGGATCGCAAGCGCGATCGCCATTTTCTTGATGCGTTGCGGTGACGGCCCTACTCCGACCGAATCTGCTGCCGAGTGGCCGTGTGAATGGCCGTGCCCTGCTCCCATTTGTCCTGTTCCCTCCCAAGTCCTTCTCAGAGCATATGCATACATTCGCATACATACAATGAGTTGCTCAGTGAGCGGGAAAAGGCAGAGGTCAGTGATCCGGCTCGTACGCCGGGTGCGGCACAGTGGGCGGCAGAGTGGCGATCGACGAGATGCGCTTCATGCCTGCTACCTGCAAGAGGTCGACGACCAGCGATCGAATCTGGGCAAACACCACCGTCGAGGACAGGCCCGCGTTCTCGACTATCGCCGGTTTCAGTTCCTTCGCCACCGAGCGCAGGACGCGCGCTGCCTCGGCCTGATCAGGCTGCTCACCCGGCTCCGCCAGGATCATGTCCTTGAGAACTTCGACGGCTTTCGACAAGCGCTCGACCTGAGCCACCAGACGAGGATCGAGGATCTCGTCGTCCCTGACCAACGTCAACGAACGACGCGCGAGCACTCGAATGTTGCGCATCGCGTTGTCGATGGGATCGGCTGTCGCCATGAGCCTTTCGAGGCGCGGTCGACTGTTCCAGTACAGCGGGGAGATTCGGCTGATCTCGCGCCCGCCGAGGAGGTTGCTGCGCAATCCGTCGATGGCACCCTGAGTTGCGCGCGCCTTCTGCAGCGCCTTCACGATCGGGTCCGGGTCGTTCGCGACGAGGCCGTCTGCCACCAATTGCAGTACCTCTGACGCTGTTCCGAGAATCGATGCAGCGTCCTTGCGTGCGCGTCGTACCGGGTGCGTGGGGATGATCGCGACCACCGCGATGCCCACCAAACCACCGACAAGGGCGTCGATCATGCGATCGGGCCCGCCACTGCCGCCCGGTGGGATCAGCGTCGCCACCAGCACGGCCGAGTTTCCGGCCTGCATGGAGAAGATCGGCCCACTGTTCAGTAGCACCGCGACGGACATCGCCAGCACGACAACCAAACTGATCTGCCAGGGTCCGCTCCCGATGCCGGAGATGATCAGGTCACCGATTCCGATACCGACCGTGACACCCGCAACCAACTCGAACGAACGTCGTAGTCGGGCGCCCAACGACAGACCGAGCGAGACCACGGCGGCAATCGGCGCGAAGAACGGCGCATGGTGCCCGATCACCGTGGTGGCAACCCACCACGCCAATCCGGCCGCCAAGGCACATTGAATGATCGGTAGCGCCGACGTCTGAAGCCGACGCACCGATTTGCGAGCCCGGTCCTTGATACCGGCCCGGCTCGGACGGAAACTGCTAACCGAGGCCAAGCGCTTCGGCGGCGTTGGGATCGCAGTCTTCGAGCAGATCTAGGCAACGCGCGTACTCGTCGGCCTCACCGATCGTCTTCGCGGCCTTGGCCAAGACAGCGACGCAACGGAGGAATCCGCGGTTCGGTTCATGGCTGTAGGGCACAGGACCGAAACCCTTCCAACCGTTACGACGCAGTTGGTCGAGTCCGCGGTGGTAGCCGGTACGCGCGTAGGCGTAGGCAGTGATGGTTTCGCCCTTGTCCAGGGCAGCCTCGGCGAGGTAGGCCCACGCGATGGAGGCAGTGGGATGGTCGGCCGCGACCTGGGCCGGGTCAGCGTGGTTGAGCAGTGCCGATTCCGCCTCGTCGTCGCCGGGAAGCAGAGTGGGCTTGGGTCCGAGCAGGTCACCGAATTGGGTCATGCGCTCATTGTGCCCGCTACGCCTTTCTGCCACAGGACCGCCTCGCCGACGGTCGGAGTTATGCCCGGTACATACCGGTCGTTACCCTGACATGGTCATTGCCGCATAAGACCGAAGGGTTACCCGTGCCGGACTCGAAAGACGACAACTCGAAAAAGAGCGCAGCCCCGAACGGTGCGCCCGAGAAGTCGGCCCCGACCGAACCTGCGACTGTGGCGATCCAGAAGGCAGACAAGAACTCGAAGGCGGACAAGAACTCGAAGGCGGACGGCGACGCCAAAGCCGCCAGCGCGCCAACCGTCGCGATCCCCAAGGCAACTCAGGCACCCACAGCAACACCAGCAGAAACACCGGCAGCAGCACCGACACCCCAGCCCAAGCCGGAGCCCGCCACCGTCGCGATTCCGAAAGCCGCGCAGCCGACACCGCCACCCCGGCAAGCTCCAACCCCGCCGCCACCGCCACAGCGCGCCGCGCCTCAACCGCCACAGCGCTCCGCGCCTCAACCGCCACAGCGCTCCGCGCCTCAACCGCAGCAGCGCGCCGCACCTCAACGTGTGGGTGTCGCAGCGACCCCACCGCCGGCCCAGCCGATGCCGACTCGCATCGAGCCTGCCGCGCCGGAAAAAACCAAGCGCAGCGGCAAGGGCTGGTACATCGCGGCAGCAGCGGCCGGCGTCGCCGTCCTCGCGGCCATCGGCATCGCAGTCTTCGTCTCGTCCAACAGCGGTAGCGGCGAAAGCTCACCTGAAGCCCAGGTTCAGACCGCCATCTCGACGTACGTCGATGCTCTTCAGACCGGCGATCTGGCGACGCTACGAACGTCGACGTGTGGGGCGCTGGGCGAGTACTACCGCACCATTCCGGACGCGGCGTTCGCTCAGGTCCACGACAATGCCGTCGCTCAGAAGACGATCCCACAGGTCGGAGCCGTCGATGCGGTGCGCATCACCGACGACACCGCGATCGCGCAGGTCCAGGCAAGTTTGCCGAGCACCGGCGAACAGTCGTGGCGCACGTTCGACCTCGAGCGCCAGGACGGCACGTGGAAAGTCTGCGATCCCAGCAAGTAAGCACCTGAACAGAAAATGCGCGCCGACGAGAAATTCGTCGGCGCGCATTTTGTTCTGTGAAGCGCAGTTGTGAAGCCGATCAGCCTGCGGACACCGAGCGTCCGGCCGACTTCAGGTCGTTGCACGCCTCGACGACGCGAGCCGTCATGCCTGCTTCGGCCTTCTTGAGGTAGCTGCGCGGGTCGTATGCCTTCTTGTTTCCGACCTCGCCGTCGACCTTGAGGACGCCGTCGTAGTTGGAGAAGAAGTGTCCGGCGATCGGACGGGAGAACGCGTACTGGGTGTCGGTGTCGACGTTCATCTTGACGACGCCGAAGTTCAGCGAATCCTCGATCTCGGACTTCAGCGATCCCGATCCACCGTGGAAGACGAAATCGAAGGGCTGCGAGCCTGCGGCCAGGCCGAGCTTGGCAGCGGCGACCTTCTGGCCCTCTTCGAGAACCTCGGGCTTGAGCTTGACGTTGCCCGGCTTGTAGACGCCGTGGACGTTGCCGAAGGTGGCTGCGAGCAGGTACTTGCCCTGTTCGCCGATGCCCAGAGCATCGACCGTCTTCTCGAAGTCTTCACTCGAGGTGTAGAGCTTGTCGTTGATCTCGGCCTCGACGCCGTCTTCTTCGCCGCCGACGACACCGATCTCGACCTCGAGGATGATGCGTGCAGCCTTGGAGAGGGCGAGCAGTTCCTTGGCGATTGCCAGGTTCTCGTCGATCGGGATAGCCGAGCCGTCCCACATGTGCGACTGGAACAGCGGGTTACGACCGGCGTCGACGCGCTCCTGCGAGATCGCGAGCAGCGGACGCACGTAGGTGTCCAGCTTGTCCTTCGGGCAGTGGTCGGTGTGCAGCGCGATGGTGACGTCGTACTTTGCCGCGATCACGTGTGCGAACTCGGCGAGCGCAACAGCGCCGGTGACCATGTCCTTGACGCCCAAACCGGAACCGAACTCGGCGCCGCCCGTCGAGAACTGGATGATGCCGTCACTGCCGGCGTCCGCGAAGCCCTTGATGGCTGCGTTGATGGATTCGGAGCCGACACAGTTGATGGCGGGGAAGGCAAAGGAATGCTCCTTGGCCCGACCAAGCATCTCGGCATAGACCTCGGGAGTTGCGATAGGCACGGCGGGAGTCCTCCATATACGTGTCGTTCGGAGCGCTCGGCGATGTGAAAGCGCTTCGTGTGGTCCTAGCAGTATGGCAAGTCCGACTCGTCACGTCTCTTTGCGGTCTCGGCCGCCGCCACCGACGCGATGACCTGCGGTGGTGGGAAACACTCAGATTCGGCCGGTACTCTGGCCCCCGTGAATGTGCAGGCAGCAACTGAATCCGTGACGAACCTGGCCTTGCTGCCCGGCTTCCTCGATCCCGTGAACCTCTTGAATTCCTTCGGAACGTGGGTTCTGGTGGGACTGCTTCTGGTGGTCTTCATCGAATCAGGGCTGCTGTTTCCGCTCTTGCCCGGCGATTCTCTGCTCTTCACCGCAGGGCTGATCGCGGCTTCCAAGTCCACCGAGATCGAACCGTTCGCGCCGCTGTGGGTGCTCCTGGTGACGATTCCGATCGCCGCGATTCTGGGTGACCAAGTCGGGTTCTACATCGGCGCCAAGGGCGGAACTGCCCTGTTCAAGACGGACGACGCGCGGTTCTTCAAGAAGAAGTACATCGACGAGTCGCATGCCTTCTTCGAAAAGCACGGCCCGATCACCATTATCCTGGCGAGGTTCGTGCCGATCGTGCGTACTTTTGCACCGGTTGTCGCGGGCGCCTCGAAGATGAAGTACTCACTGTTCCTGACCTACAACATCGTCGGCGGCATCCTGTGGGGTGCCGGTGTGACTTTGCTCGGCTACCTCCTGGGGCAGATCGAATTCATCCGCGACAATGTCGACTACATCTTCATCTTGATCGTCCTGGTGTCGGTTCTGCCGATCGTCTTCGAAATCGGAAAGCGAATTCTGGCGTCGAGACGTGGTGAATCGGCGAATACTTCCACTACGGACAATTCGACGGTGACAGTCCCCGAAGACCCCACCCCCTGATTGCAGAACGAGGCGAAGAACTGACCACGATGACGCTCGCATCCGGCAGTTTCTCCCCACTCGAGACTGCCGGGCCCCTGTTGGTCTGGATTATCGTCGTCACGTTCGTCTTCATCGAGTGCGCGATCATCCTCGGGTTGTTTCTCCCTGGTGACTCGCTGCTGATCACAGCCGGAATCGTGCTTGCCGGTCACGAATCCGGTGCAGGCCACGTGTGGGCGCTGTCGGTGGGCGCGATGATCGCTGCCATTGCCGGCAACCAGGTCGGGTACGTCATCGGCCACCGGACGGGCAACCACATCAAAGCCCGTAAGGGCGGCAAGTACTTCACCGAGAAGAATCTGCACCGCGTCAACATCCTGTTGGAGAGACACGGGTTCTGGGCCGTCCTGATCGCCCGCTGGGTTCCGTGGGTTCGCACCCTGTGCCCGATGGTCGCAGGCGCAGCCAAGATGAACCACACGCGCTACACCATCGCGAGCACCATCGGCGCGATCATCTGGGCACCGGTACTCCTGCTGCTCGGTTTCTACGGTGGCTCGTTCCTCGATCGCGTTCCGTGGTTGCTGCCCGCCGTGCTGATCGTGATGATGGTCAGCTTGGTCATCGGCACCGCTTTGGGAATCTGGCAGTACCGCAAGGAAATGGCCCGACCGGCCGAAGACGTCGAGGTAGAAGAAGTCCTCGACTAGAAGCTGTCTGCTCAGTGCAGGTGGCTCTGGTCCCACGCCGGAAGCGGGTCGTCGTAGCGAATCCAGACCCGCGGTCCTTCGCGTAGTTCGTCATCGGTCAGCAGAGCCGGATCGAGGATTCGCGACGGCGTCGCCGGGTCGAGTTTCACTCCGATGAACACGATCTCCTGCCCTGGCACCTCCGCTGCCGACGCCCACAGTTGCGCCGGTTCGATGACGAGGTTGGGGCCTGCCTGCGACCAGATAGCGGCGAACTCGGGCCTACTGGCGATCCAGCAGAAGCCTTTGCTTCGCAAGAGTCCCGCGAACTGACCGAGCGCAGCCTCGAGTCGCGCCGGATGAAAGGGTCGCGAGGCTCGATACGTGACGCTGCGTATTCCGTACTCCTCGGTTTCCGGGGTGTGCCCGCCGGCCAGCTCCTCGTCCCAACCGGGTACTTGCGCAGCCAGTTCCGGGTTGTAGAGACCGGTTTCGAGGACGCGATCGAGGGTGACTTTTCCGTGGTCGGTCCGAATCAGCTGAGCAGTGGGGTTGAGCCTTCGAAGCGTCGCCTCGACGGTTCCCGCCGCCCGCGGACTCACCAAGTCGGTTTTGTTCAGCAAGATGACGTCGGCGAACTCCACCTGATCAACCAGGAGATCGGAGATGCTGCGTCCGTCCCCCTCCCCGGCTTCGAGGTTGCGCTCGTCCAGTCGCTCGCCTTTTGCCAGCTCGCCGAGGAAGGTCGACGCGTCCACCACGGTCACCATCGTGTCGAGCTTCGCGAGCGAGCCGAGGCTGAAGCCGTCCTCGAATTCCCAGTCGAAGGTGGCCGCCACCGGCATCGGTTCGGAGATGCCGGTGGATTCGATCACCAACTGATCGAATCGCCCCTCTCGGGCCAGCGCGCCGACGGCGTCGATCAGATCCTCACGCAGCGTGCAGCAGATGCATCCGTTGGTGAGCTCGACCAACTTCTCCTCCGTGCGATCGAGGTGGCCCTGGCCCGCGACGAGCGCCGCGTCGATGTTGATCTCGCTCATGTCGTTGACGATGACGGCGACCCGACGGCCGTCTCGATTGGCGAGGATGTGGTTGAGGAGTGTGGTCTTGCCTGCGCCCAGAAATCCGGACAGCACGGTTACCGGTAGCTGCTTCATTCCTTAATGGTAACCATTGTCATTATCGACAACGGGAGGCGGGCCTACTGCACTGCAGACGCACTACCCGAGAACTGGCTCTCGGGCCTCGGCAACCCGAAATGATCACGAAGCGTCGTACCCGTGTATTCGGTGCGGAACAGACCGCGATCCTGCAGGATCGGGACCACACGCTCGGTGAAGATTTCGAGTCCACCCGGGTAGTACGGCGGCATGACGTTGAATCCGTCAGCAGCACCGCTGGTGAACCATTCCTCGATCGTGTCAGCCACCTGCTCGGCGGTTCCGGCGAACACCCGGTGTCCGCGCGCACCCGCCAAACGATGAAGCAGGCCCCGAACCGTCGGACGCTCACGCTCGACTATGCCGGCGATCACCTGCAATCTGCTTTGCTTGTTGTCGGTGACATCACCTGCCGCCGCGAACAATTCGACAGGAACCGGTGCATCCAGTTCCAGATTCCGAACATCGGTCCCGGTGAGTGCACCGAGCTGCGCGAGCCCGTACTCCGGCGAGGTCAACTCGTTGAATTCTCGCTCGAGCGCCTTGGCTTGTTCCTCGGTGTCACCGATGAACGGGCTGATTCCGGGCAGAATCTTGACATGATCGGGGTTGCGCCCGAACTGAGCAGCCCTCGACTTGATGTCGGTGTAGAACGCCTGCGCATCGGAAAGTCTCTGGTGCGCTGTGAAAATCGCCTCCGCATACTGACCGGCAAACGCGCGACCGTCGTTGGACGCCCCGGCCTGCACCAGCACCGGGTATCCCTGCGGCGTTCGCGGTGCGTTGAACGGTCCCCGCACCCGAAGATGCCGGCCGACGTAGTTGATCTCGTGAATCTTGTTTCTGTCCGCGTAGATTCCGTTCTCCCGGTCCAGACTGATCGCGTCGTCCTCCCAGCTGTCCCACAACCGCACCACCGCGTCGACGAATTCCCTTGCACGCGAATACCGGTCGCCGTGGTCCGGATGCTTGGCCAGCCCGAAGTTGGCGGCAGCCAGATCCGTACCCGTGGTGACGATGTTCCACCCAGCACGTCCGTTCGAGATGTGGTCGAGCGAGGCGAACAGCCGAGCCAGGTTGTACGGCTCGTAGTACGTGGTCGACGCCGTCGCGATCAATCCGATCCGCTCGGTTGCCACTGCAATGGCCGTCAACAAGGTGATCGGCTCCAACGTTCCTGCGGGACCGTGCTCGACGTCGCTGCGCAACGCGGGACCGTCGGCGAAGAAGATTCCGTCGAACTTCGCCGCCTCAGCAGTGCGAGCGATCTCCTGGAAATACGTGACGTCGAACAGACGTTCCGGTGTTGTCCACGGATGACGCCACGCCGCTTCGTGATGACCGGCGGGGTGGATGAACGCGTTTAGGCTCAGTTGGCGCGGAGAATCAGACATGCCTGAATGCTGGCAACTGCCGCCGCAGTCCGACAGGGTTAGGGTTCGCGTGATTCCAACTCGGGGTTGGCAGCTCGGTATCGTCACATGGGTGAGCCGCGTAGTTGTAGCCGAGTTCGTACCGTCCGGATCGACAGCATCGGTTCTTCACCAGTGGTGTGAGGTCTTCGCCGAAGGCCAGCGTCACCTGTCCGGAACTGCGCCGACAGCGACGGCCCTGATGGAAATGATCGAGGCCGAGGACAATTCGGCCGATGTATGGCGTTGGATCGCACGCGACGGCGGAACGGACGAGGTCCTCGGTATCGCCCAGGCGCGACGCAACTCGGCGGAACCTGATCTCGCAGAGTTTCGGATGTACGTGACACCCCACGCGCAGCGACGAGGGGTAGGACGAGCGCTTGCCGAACTCGCCGAAGTCGACATCGCCGGGTTCGGCGTGCGAAGAATCAGAGTGACGGCGCTCGTCGGAAGCGCAGCCGAGCATTTCCTGGGATCGTTCGACGGCCACCGTGTGTTGCTTCGGTTGGCCAACCAGGTTCAGCACCTCAGCCCTCCCACCGCACACAGTGCCCGCCCCGGCTATCGAATCGTCAGTTGGCGCAACCGAACCCCGGACGAGCTGGTCCACTCCTTCTCGGAGGCATTGAACCGACTCCTCGACGCGCCGGGCGCCGAACTGCAGATGCCCGAACGTAATTGGGGAGCCGACGAGGTCAGATCGTGGGAACAGAAGATGACGGGTGGCTCTCAGGTACTCCTGGTGTGCTGCGCGGTCGACGACAGCGTCGGCGAAGTAGCCGCAGCGACAGTGGTGACGGTGGACGAACATGACAGCACCCACGCATCGCAGCATGACACCGTGGTACTTCCCCAGCACCGCGGACACGGTCTCGCTCGGTGGGTCAAGGAGCAACAAGCGTCTGTGTTGGCAGCTGAATTTCCCTCGCTGCGAAGAATTTACACAACGGTGAACGCGGAAAATCACCCGATGCTGACCGTCAATCGGAGCCTGGGATACCAGACCGTTGCGGAGCGGATCCTGGTGGAGATCAGGCGAGTCGAGAGTGCGTTGCACAAGCCTCGGTGACGATCTTCCTCCACAGGAGCGGGTGAGACTGCCAGAAGTTGTGCGCGACACCGTCGACGACCTCGAAACTACCGTTAGGCACGAGCTCGGCCAGTTGCTGCAACGGCCACGACGGGCGAATATCGTCGGCCGCCGCGAGAAATGTCATGGGCACGGGTGAGTCGGCCAACTGCCGAAACAGCTGTGGTTCATGGATCCATTCGATGAACGATTCTTGAAGCGATTGCCAGACAACAGGTTCCCAAGGTATCTGCGGGTCCGGCTCGATTCCCGCTTCGTACTGCTTCGACCAGGTCCGGTCCTTGTGGAGGCCGTGCCCCGCGATGCCGACGACGCCGGACACTGATTCCGGACAGTCGAGTGCGTACCGCACCGCCAAGTCGGATCCCCACGAGTGCCCCAACACGACCCAGCTGTCGATCTCGAACGTGCGTCGGACGAGTTCGAGGTCCGCAACCGCCTGCGCCATCGTATGAGCGCCGCCACCGGACCGGCCGACTCCGCGCGGCTCAGGGCACCACGCGCGCATTCCTTCCGGAACCAGCTCGTCGTGAGCAAGATAGTGAACGCATCCCGGGCCGCCGGAGAGAACCAGAACGTCCGCCCCTGCCCCACCGACATCGATGTGAAGACGTACGCCGTCCGTGTCGACCACGTGCCGGGATTCCATGAGCGAAAAGCCTAACGCTTACGCGGGTATCCAGCCGCCGAGACGACAAATGCCGCCTCCATGAGCATCCACCCACCTACCTGCACCGAGAGGTCTCGCTCGGGCACGCTCGACGAGCGCACCGTTCCGGCGGCGAAGGTGGCGATGTCGCCGGACAGACTCGGCAACTGAGCATCCTTGGTCCAGTCATGCCCGAACAGCGGCAGACCTTCGATCTGCAGTCTGTTGTTCCAGGCCGCTTCCGCGGAGGACAGAACGATCTGCGCTGCGAGTTCGCGCGCTCGCAGGTCCTCGTGAGTCTCCCAGGACAAGTTCACCACCACGAACGCGAGGTAGCGAGCCAGGATTGCGTTGAACAGTCCGCCGTCGCCTCCGCCACCGCCCGTGATGACTCCGTACTCGGTCATTCCGTCGTACACCGCGTCGACGAGTTTGTGGACTCGCTCGCGGTGGCGCGGTTCGCCCAATCGCGTCGACAACTCGGTTTCCAACCCCAGCGTGACGCCCTGACAGTACGAATAGATCGCGCGCTCGAGGGTGCCGTCGCGGCGGATACCGTCGAAGATCAGTCCGGAGTCCGGATCCCGCAGCGTCTCGTCGATCCAGTCGGCCGTTGCCTGCGCGCGCCAGAGTTTTCCGGTGCGCGCCAGCATGATTCCGGCGGGTCCGTTTGCCGGGGTGTTGTAGAAATCGGAACCTTTGCACCACGGAATACCGCCGCCGTCGGCCGGGGACCACGAATCGAAGAGTTGCGATTCGAGCGCCTGGACCGCGGTCCGGTGATCGACCGAGAACATACGTTGAGCACGTTCGAGCGAGAGGCCCAGCCACGCCATGTCGTCGTAATAGTTGTTGGTCCACGCCGAGACGTTGCGGACCCGCACACTGCGGGCAACCTTCGCCACCCGGCGACGACGCTTGGGCGTCGGGTCACGTTCGAGCGCGTCGATTGCAGTGTCGAGCAGGTGTGCTTGCCACCAGTAGTGCCACGGCTTGAACATCCGCTCGCGCCGAACAGCAGGCCAGGCAACCACGCCGAGTGCTGTCCGGGGCATTCCCCACAGGCGCCGAAGGTGACGACTGACTATCGCGCCCTCAGCCGCATCGGCTCGCTCTGCCCACACTTCCTGCATAACTACCTATCCTGTCTGGTCGAGGCGCTACGCGCTAGCCGGAATTCGCGAGCGAGATCAGCGGGAATCGGCGAGATCGGCATGCTCACGTACCCACGCGTGCATCGCAATGCCGGCCGCGACACCGGCGTTGATGCTGCGAGTCGACCCGAATTGTGCGATCGAGACCGTCATGGACGCAACCTCTTTCGCATGATCGGTCACTCCGGGCCCTTCTTGACCGAACAGCAGGATGCACTCTCGCGGCAGGCTTGCCGTTTCCAGCGGCACCGACCCCGGGGTGTTGTCGACGGCCACGATCGTGAGTGAATTCTCACGGGCGTACTCGACGAGCTCGCTGATGTCGGCGTGGTGAACGATGTGTTGGTATCGATCGGTCACCATGGCGCCCCGCCGATTCCAGCGCCGACGCCCCACGATGTGGACCGCGGCCGCAGCAAACGCGTTTGCCGTGCGGACCACCGTGCCGATATTGGCGTCGTGCGCGAAGTTCTCGATGGCGACATGCATCGTGTGACGGCGCGAGTCGATGTCCTCGACTATCGCTTCCCGCGTCCAGTACCGGTACTCGTCCAAGACGTTTCGACGATCACCCTCGGCGAGGAGTACGGGGTCGTAGCGCTCGTCTGTCGGCGGTTCCGTGTCGTGCTCCTCGGCCCACGGCCCGACGCCGTTGGGGTTCTCGCCCCACTCGGTGGGTCCCGGTTCACCGGCCCCACCGGAGACGTCGTCGGCTGCGACTTCGGTCATCAGTACACCTCGTTGGAATCTGCAGCCACCGTGAAGCCGTGCGTGGTCTGATCGTTGACACACGAGACGTCTGTCGCGGTGGTCGTACAGGTGAAACCCAGTTTGCTCAGCGGTTGACCGGCCGCCAACACCGGATCGGCGTCGGGACCGCCCGAGGTGTACACCTCTCCGCCCGAACACATGAAAGCACCCTCACCCTCGTCGGTGACGCGAATACCGTTGCCCCAGTTGACCATGCAGCTCTCCGGCCGCGGCGGAACCGGAGTGGTCGTTCCCTCGCACCCGGCTTCGATTCTGGTGGGCAACTTGATGATGCCGCACTGGAAGTTCCCGTCGGGAGTGGTGAAGTAGTACGACTCGTTGCGCTCGAACTGCACGTCCGTGAGCGTCGTCGTCGGTGGCAGCGTCGTGGTCGGTGGTTCGGTGGTCGTGGGGACGACGGGCGCGACGGTGGTGGTTGTCGTCGGCACTGCGGTAGTGGTGGTCGAACTTGGCTGCGCCGCTACGGTCGGCGCTGAATCCGCCTCCCCGCCGCACCCTGCGAGCACGAGCGCCGACCCGACGCCCAACAAGACGAACCCCACCCGAACACGAACCACCCGACTACCTCCACACACGTCATCTTGGCCCAGCAACAGCCGACAGTGCACTCTATCGTGTGGTCGACTAAGTGCTGGTGACGCGCTTGTTCATCAGCCGTGAGAGCCACGCGGGCGAGAACCGCGACGCACTGAGAAAGAGCTTTGCCTGAGTTCCGACCGGGTAGTGAACCTTGTGTACGCGTCCGGCGCCGCGTGTGGCCGCCCACAGTTCCTTCGCGACGTCGGTGGCAGTCAGCTTGATACCCAACGATCTGGTGGCTCCGGTGTCCATTCCAGCGACCATCGCGGTCTGGACGAACAACGGCCAGAGCGCGAGAACACGGATGTCGTGATGTGCCCATTCCAGATCGAGCGCCTCGGTCAGGCCGCGGATCGCGAACTTGGTTGCACCGTACGTCGCCAGTTCGGGCTGGCCGTAGATCGCCGAAGCGGAGCACAGATTGACCACCTGAGCGCCGACGGTATCGCGGAGGTACGGGAAAGCCGTGTGCGTGCCGTTGAGGGTGCCGATGATGTTGATGTCGACCATTCGGCGATGCGCCGCAAGAGAAATATCCTCGAACCGTCCCGAGGAGAGCACGCCCGCATTGTTGATCAGGATGTCCAGACGCCCGGACTCCCCGGCAAAATCGGCCAGACACTGCGCCCATCCGGCCGGATCGGTGACATCCAGGACACCCGTCACGACGCTGCCACCGAAACCGTCGATCTCGGCCTTCAAGGAGGCAAGGCCGGCGTCGTCGATGTCGAACGCGCCGACGCGGTATCCGTTGCGCGCGAACAACAGCGACGTCTCCCGCCCGATTCCAGCCGCAGCACCGGTGATGAAGACGTTCGGTTCGCTCATCCGGTCAGGCTATCCTGGATATGGAGGAAATCTGATGAATCACCGTCGCGTCGTACACACCGTATGTTTCATCGCGGTGGGATATCTGATCGTGCTCGCGGTGTGGCTCGGATGGCTGGTCGAGCACACCCCACCTGGCACTCTGCCCTATCAGATCGGCGGGCTACTCGCCGCTTTCGGCTCGGTACTCGGATTCGGAATGGCCTGGGCCAATCGCCCGACCCGCGCCGAGCGCAAGCTCGAAAAGCACGGCCTCGAAGGGTGGGCACGAATCGACAAGGTCACACCCCTGCGCCGAACCGTCGACGGCGAGTTGGCCAAGCTCGCACTCCGCCTCACGGTTCCAGGTTCCGATTCGTACTCGGGCCGGATCGAGTACGAGATCCGACCCGAGTTCAAAGACAAGATCACTCCCGGATCCACGGTCACCGTCATGGTGGACCCGAAGAACCGAGACCGAATCATGCTGTGCCCGTGAAAAACTAGACGCTCTTCTTGCGTCCCAGCGCCAACATGCCCTCCACCAGCATCAGTTGCGCTCCCGCGTACGACGCCAGGATCACACCCTCGGCAGCGGCGCGGCCGGCGGTCCCGCGGATGAACAGTCGACGCACCACGATCAGCCCGTCGGACGCGGTGAAGAGCACTCCGCCCAATCCGAGCCAGGAGCGTCGATCCTTGTTCGGGACGACAACGTCGAGCACGGCCTTGGACTGCGGTGCCAGAGCGGGGTCCGCCGACAACGTCGAGGTGGTTCCCAACATCAATCCGTATCCGGTGAGCGGCGTCGACACGCTCGGTGCCTTGGCACGGAGCAGACCGGACGCCGTCGACCAACCGCTGATGCGGGGTTTGAGGGCAGCACGGGTCGGCCGTGCCCCGCGGCGCAGGAGAAGAGCCGAGTAACTGGCCTGCATCACCGCGAACGAGGACGCGCCCTTGATCAGACGAGCATCGTTGTCCGGGTCGATCATGAACACGTCGCCGACGGTCGCAGCGGCGAGGCCGGCGAGAAGCAGTGCGGTATCGGCTGTTTCCGTCTCCGAGCGCTTGCGCAGCACTCGGGCCGCCAAGGCAGGTGCAATCAGCGGCTTCGCGATCTGCTGAACCCGCTCGTTACCGACCACTGCCCCGACCACCGTCGCTGCCGTCGCCGCCGCAAAAACTGCGTGCTCGATGCCCCACTTGCCCGCCATCACAATCCTCCTGTTGGTTACACGTCCAACAGCGACCGTACTGGGTCACTCAGGCAGCATCGCCGGATTTGACGTCCGCGCCGTAGACATCGACGTATTCCTGCCCCGACTGGTCACAGAGCACTGACATCAATTCGTCCGTCGCCGCGCGCACGACGGCCTGGTAGCCACGAAGTTCGCGGTACCGAGAGAAGTCGATCGGCTCCCCTACCGTGATCCGGACCTTGCTGAAGCGCCACATCCGCGTACCCGGCGGGTTGACTGCGTCGCCGCCGTGCACGACGACGGGAATGACCGGCGCCCCGGTTTCCAAGGCGACACGAATCGCTCCGGTCTTTCCCTTGTACAGGCATCCGTCGGGCGATCGCGTTCCCTCGGGATAGATCCCCCAGACGCCGCCTTTGTCGAGAATTCCGATGGCCGTGTCCAATGCCGCACGGGAGGCATCGGCGCCACTACGGTCGATCGGCACCTGACCCGCCCCACCGAAGAACCAGCGCTGCATCGCGCCCTTCACACCGGTCCCCGTGAAATATTCACTCTTCGCGACGAAGGTGATGCGCCGGCGCACCATGAGGACCAGGAAGAACGAGTCGACGACTGCCCGATGGTTTCCGGCGAGAATCACCGGCCCTTTCTTGGGGATGTGGTGCTGCCCCTCGATCGTCGGCCGCCCGAACAGCCAGAGGACCGGGCCGATCAGAACGTATTTGAACAGCCAATAGAGCACAGGGCATCACCTTTTCCGTCTAGTAGACAGTGTCTACGTCCAGAATAATAGACACTGTCTTCCATGACTGTCAGCAGCCTTCGCGAAACACTCGTCGCCACCGGCGTCGAGATTCTCGATGCCGACGGCGCCACAGAACTGACGCTACGGGAGATCGCGCGTCGGGCGGGCGTGTCGCACGGCGCCCCGCGGAGATACTTTCCGACCCACAACAGCCTGCTTGCCGCAATTGCCTCACACGGCCTGCGCGATCTCACCGAAAGACTCCAACCGGCACTTGTCGGCAAACAACCCGCTCGTAGCCGATTGATCTCGGCAGCAATCGAATACGTGTCATTCGCCCAGGAGCGGTCGGCGATGTTCGAGTTGATATTTCGCCACGACCTCCTCGAAGCCGCCGGCAGCAACCTCCGAGAGTCGTCACTCCCGCTCTTCGCCGCCCTGCAAGCCTTGACCGAAGAGGCCGACGCGTCCGATCCCACCACTTCTGCGGTGAACATCTGGACCGGAACCCACGGCATCGCAGTGCTGGCGGCAAATCGAAGCCTCGCGCTCGTTGCACCAGGCCTCGACATCGCGGCACTGGTCACCACAAGTGTGACGGACCACCTTTTACGGACTCGTTGATTTACATAGTTACCCTATGCAATAATATTTTTCGTGACAGATGAAGAGCAGCAACTGCACGAACTACTCGTCGACCTCGTGAGCAACACGCACCGCTTCGCGAAGCTGGCAGGTTCTTTCGCGTCCGATCAGTACCCACGCGCCTGGCTGCGCGCGCTCTCGCTCCTCGAGGAATACGGCGAAATGCGGATCAGCGATTTCGCTCGACTCGACAGAAGCTCGCAGCCCTCTGCCACTGCCCTACTGCGCAAACTCGGCGAGAACGGTTACGTCGAACGCCGCGCCGACCCGGAGGACGCCCGCGCAGTGCGCGTCGCCATGACCGAGAAGGGTCGAAAGATTCTGAACGACGGCCGAAACGAGATCGCCGACGCTCTAGTCCCCCACTTCGTCGAACTCGGGCCCGAGCAGATCAAGAAACTGGCCGACGGATTGGCCGAATTGCGGTCCATCATCAAGACTTCCGACCCCAGCTGAAATACCCACCACTGAAAAAGGAGGTGGCCGTGAGCAACACGACCGCGACATCAACGCACCAGAACGAGGCTCCGCCGAGCCTCCTGAAACAACCGAAAGCGGTGTGGGCGGTAGCCTTTGCCAGCGTCATCGCCTTCATGGGCATCGGATTGGTCGATCCGATCCTCAAGCCGATCGGCGAACAACTCGACGCCACACCGTCGCAGGTTTCGCTCCTGTTCACCAGCTACATGCTCGTCACCGGCGTGGCCATGCTCATCACCGGTGTGGTGTCCAGCCGCATCGGCGCCAAGAAAACGCTTCTTGTAGGCCTTGCCATCATCATCGTGTTCGCCTCTCTGGCAGGCGCTTCCAGCACCATCGGCCAGATCGTCGGATTCCGTGCCGGCTGGGGACTGGGCAATGCACTCTTCATCGCAACGGCACTGGCGGCCATCGTCGGCGCGGCCAGCGGCGGCGTCGCACGGGCAATCATCCTCTACGAGGCTGCACTGGGCATCGGTATCGCGGTCGGACCGCTGGTCGGCGGCGTTCTCGGTGACATCAGCTGGCGCGCACCGTTCTTCGGCGTCGCAGCCCTGATGGCGGTTGCTTTCATTCTCATCGTCGTGATGCTTCCGAGCGCACCCAAGCCCGAACACCACACATCCATCGCTGCACCGTTCCAGGCGCTGCGACACCGCGGGCTACTCACCGTTGCCATCACCGCGCTGCTCTACAACTACGGATTCTTCACGCTGCTCGCGTACACACCGTTCCCCCTCGACATGGGGGCGTACCCGATCGGATTCATCTTCTTCGGATGGGGCCTGATGCTGGCGATCTCGTCGGTCTTCCTCGCCCCTCGACTGCAACGACGCTTCGGCACACTACCGATGATGATGCTGGCGCTGACACTGTTCGCACTCGACCTCGGCATGATGGCGCTCTTCACCGAGAACAAGATCGTCTTGATCGTGGGTGTCGTCCTCGCCGGGTTGTTCCTCGGCGTGAACAACACACTCATCACCGAAACCGTCATGATCTCGGCTCCCGTGGAACGGTCGACCGCCTCGGCTGCTTACAGCTTCGTCCGATTCGTCGGCGGCGCCGCAGCTCCGTGGGTAGCCGGCAAGCTCGGCGAGTCCAACGTCCACATGCCGTTCTGGGTCGGCGCGGTGCTCACCCTAGCTGCCGTGTTCGTCCTGTCGAGCGGACGCAAGGTCCTCGCACACGTCGACGACCACGATCCCGCGCCGCACAGCGTCGACGAAGCACTCGCCGTCACCGTCGGCGACTGACCCCTGTGAGTGGTTGAGGAGTGCAGGGACCCCTTAACCACTCACGGGGCGTCAGCTCAGGTTCAGATCTTCCAGGCCCAGCAGCGATCGGTACTCGACGCCCTCGGCACCGATAATCGCGTCCGCACCCGTCGCGCGATCGACGACGGTAGCGACTCCGACCACTGTGGCCCCTGCCTCGCGCAGAGCCTTCACTGCTGTCAACGGAGAATTGCCCGTCGTGGTCGTGTCCTCGACAACCAGGACACGCTTGCCCACGATGTCCGGGCCCTCGATCTGACGCTGCATCCCATGAGCCTTCGCAGCCTTGCGAACGACAAACGCGTCGATCGGGCGTCCGGGAGCGTGCATCACCGCCATCGCAACCGGATCGGCGCCCATCGTCAAACCTCCGACGGCGTCGAAATCCCAGTCCGCGACCAGTTCACGCAGCAGCGAGCCGATCAGCGGCGCCGCCTTGTGGTGAAGTGTCGCGCGGCGAAGGTCGACGTAGTAGTCGGCTTCCTTGCCCGAAGACAGCGTCACCTTTCCGTGTACAACAGCCAATTCGCGCACCAGCGCAGCCAAATCCTCACGATCGCTCATGAGTGCTCAGCCTACCGACCACCGGCTTATGCTCGGCTTCTGCCTCTGGGCTACGTTCGGCTACTGCCTCTGGACTACGTTCGCCCGCGGCCTCGTCCAACGATGTTGGTCAACCGGCGAACCAGCCCCTTGGGAACCAGACGCCCAGCCGTCGTGAGGACCTTGTACTGAATTCCCGGAATGCTGATGACCTTGTCGTCACCGAGATCCTTCATCGACGCCGCAACCACCTGGTCGACGCTCAACCACATCGGCTTGGGGATCGTGGACATCTCGATGCCCGCACGCTCGTGGAATTCGGTGCGGATGAAGCCCGGGCACAGCGCCTGAACGCGCACTCCCGTCCCGGCCAACCCGCCGGAAAGCCCTTCGGTGAACGAGATGACATAGGCCTTGCTTGCCGAATACGTCGAACCCCGCCCGGACAGCAGGCCCGCGACGCTCGCCACATTGACAATCGTTCCGTGCGCCGACGCGATCATGCTGGGCAGCGCCGCGCGGGTCAGCCGCATCACGGCGGTGACGTTGACGTCGAGTTGAGATTGAAGAAGCGCCGGATCTGCAGTCCAGAACTCGCCGGAGGTACCGAATCCGGCGTTGTTCACCAACACCTCGACGCCCTTCTCCAGACGAAGCGCGACGGTGTCGCGTCCAGCCTCCGATGCGAGATCGGCAACCAGAATCTCCGACTCGGTGCCGAACATCGTCTTCAACTCGGACGCGAGGTCGTGCAATCTGACCTCGTCACGTGCGACGAGAACCAGGTCGTATCCGAGGGAGGCGTATTTCTTGGCGAAACCGGCGCCGAGACCAGAGGTAGGTCCGGTCACCAGGGCAACGGGACGCACAGGGCGATCCGAGTGGGAAGTCGACATACCGGCCACGCTAGTGGTTATCGCGGCTGGACGGGAACCTTAAAGGTCAGTCGACCGGGCGAATTGTGCCCGAGCGCTGGGACGCCGGACGCTGAGCCGGCTTGTCAGCCGCCTCGGGCTTGCGCAGCGATTGATCCGGACGTGGCGCAGATTCCCGCGGTGCAGGCTCACGCGGTGCGGACTCACGCGGGGCAAATTCACGCGGCGGAGCTTCACGGGGCGGCTGCTCTTGACGCGAACGGGGCTGTTCTACCGGATCCGGAGTTGGGCGAGACTTCTCGGCGCCCGGCCGCGGGCGGCTCGGATCGTGATCGACCTCGAGTTCGTTGGGATCGGTGACGGGAGGCAGGACATGCAGAATGCCGGACAGGCGCGCAACCGACTCGATTGCAGCGTCCCAATCCCGGCCGTTACTGGTCACCGGAAGCGAACCCAGCGTCCACTGCCCTTCGCTCCACAGCATGCTGATCGACGGCGGAACCGATTCGGTGAACGCCACCATGCGCTGATCACAGACACGACGTGCGATCTCGAGATCGGTCGCGAACACGACTCGTGAACCGATCGCACCCAGCAGGTTCAGGTCGCCGTCCTTGGGCGGAGCCGTCGATTTCAACCGAAGATCGATGTCGACGTCCGACCCGATCTCGCGGCGAACGGCCACGATGGTTGCGGTCTCTTCCAGGTCGAACAGCACGAACTGCTCTCCGCGACGACGGCCGCGGACGACGTCGGTGGCAGTCAGGTAGTCCTGCTTCGCCATGACCGCGCGATGCCATTCGCCTGCGAGCTGATCGTCAGTGGCCGTGTACGTGTATCCCTGCGCCTTGGCCCAGATCTGACGCACTCGCCCGGATTGATCTCGCCTCGTCCTGTCGACGTACAGGAGCGCACCCGCGCCTGCGAGTGCAATTGCTGCCAGTCCGAACCACATTCCAGTCATCACCCTCCAGGGTAGCGACTCGCGGCCTCAACCTCCCGCGACACCCTGGTGGACTCGCCTGATGTGTCGTGAACGACTCAGTTGCCGAACTTCGGCAACGACGTACTCAGAATCGTGTTGGCGGTCATCGTGCCGTTCTCCACCGGAGTTCCGTCGACGACGATGTTGTCTCCTGGTTGCAGATCGGCGATCGTGGCGCGGTTGAGCGCGATGAGGGTGGTGTCGGCTGTGGTCAGAACCGTCACCTGCGATCCACCGATCGAATCGATGACCAACGTGCCGCCGTCGTTCGACTTGACGGTGCCGACGGCTCCCCCGGCGTCGCCGATGACTTCGCCGAGCCCGCCCGGGAGCTGGCTGAGCGGGGAATCCGTCGTCGGAGTCGGCGCCGTGGTGCTGGCCTTCGGCGGTGTGGTGGTCGGCGCCTGCGTCGTAGTGGTCGGCGGAACGAAAGCGGTCTGGGTTCCCTTGTCGTTCGAACCGAACGCCGAGAACGCGACGATCGCGATCACGGCGACCAGGATCCCGACCACACCGGCAGCCACCCACGTCGCGAGCTTGCGCTTCTTGCCGCCGCCCGACGACCCGTCTTCGATGAACGGCTGTTCCGGCGGAACTCCCCCGCCACCACCGGCAACCGGATACTGCTGTGTATTTCCGTACTGCTGTGTATTCCCGTACTGATCCGGGTTCCCGTACTGCTGGGCCGTGTACGGCGGATAGGCCTGCGTCGCACCCGGCGGCGGGGCCTGCGGATCGAACTGCGGGTTGTAGGCGGGGAAGGCCTGCGTGGGATTCGGCTGCTGCCCCTGCTGCCCCAAGTACTCCGTGTTCTGATCCGGGCCACCGTAGGGATACTGCTGCGCTCCCGGAAACTGCCCCGCCCCCGGCTGCTGACCGAAGTACTCCGTCGGCTGGTTCGGATTCTGGCCGGACACCGTCCCGTACTGCTCTGTCGGCTGGTCGGGTGTACGCCCCCAGACCTCGGTGGCCTCGGGATCCTCACGGCGCGGCCCACCCGAGTTACGCGGATCGTTCTGATCGGTCATGCCTGGCTCACCTTCGGTTGGGACGAAAGAGCGTCGAAGTCGTTCGGAGAGGCGCGGGTGCAGACATCCCCGGTTCGAGCATCCAGCCATCCAGGGTAGAACAAAATGCGAATGCCCCGCCGATCCAAGTGGATCGACGGGGCATTCCGCTTACCGAATCAGGAGAGAACCAACTGATCCGCGTCCTCGCTGACACCGACGTGCACGGTGTCGCCGTCCTGGACCTTGCCGGCCAGGAGCAGCTTGGCGAGCTGGTCGCCGATCGACTGCTGAACGAGTCGACGCAATGGCCGAGCGCCGTACAGCGGGTCGTAGCCGCGCACCGCGAGCCACATCCGGGCAGCACCGTTCACCTCGAGGGTGAGACGACGCGCAGCCAGACGCTTCTGCAGCTGCTCGAGCTGGATGTCCACGATGTGCTCCAACTGCTCTTCGGAGAGCGAGTCGAAGACGACCACGTCGTCGAGACGGTTGATGAACTCGGGCTTGAACGCGTGGCGTACCGCGTCCATGACCTGCTCCCGCGTGCCACCGGATCCCAGGTTGGAGGTCAGGATCAGGATGGTGTTGCGGAAGTCCACCGTGCGGCCTTGACCGTCGGTGAGACGGCCTTCGTCGAGCACTGCAAGCAGGACGTCGAACACGTCGGGGTGTGCCTTCTCGACCTCGTCGAAGAGGACCACCGAGTACGGGCGTCGCCGAACTGCTTCGGTGAGCTGGCCGCCGGCTTCGTAACCGACGTAGCCCGGAGGGGCACCGACGAGTCGGGCCACCGAGTGCTTCTCACCGTATTCGCTCATGTCGATACGGATCATCGCGCGCTCGTCGTCGAAGAGGAAGTCCGCCAAGGCTTTGGCGAGCTCCGTCTTACCGACGCCGGTCGGGCCGAGGAACAGGAAGGAACCGGTGGGCCGATTGGGGTCGGCGACACCTGCTCGGGCGCGGCGAACCGCATCCGAGACGGCGACGACGGCGTCGGTCTGGCCGACGACGCGCTTGCCGAGTTCGGACTCCATGCGGAGCAGTTTCTCGGTCTCGCCTTCCATCATCCGGCCGGCCGGAATGCCGGTCCAGGCTGCGACCACGTCTGCGACGTCGTCCGGCCCGACCTCTTCCTTGAGCATCACGTCACCGTCGGAGGCGGCTCCGGAAGCGACTGCTGCCTCTTCCAGTTCCTTCTCCAGCGCCGGGATGCGGCCGTAGCGCAACTCGGCTGCCTTGCCCAGATCGCCGTCACGCTCAGCGCGCTCGGACTCTCCTCGCAGGGTTTCGAGCTGTTCCTTCAGCACGCGCACCGAGTCGATGGCCTGCTTTTCGTTCTGCCAGCGGGTGCTGAGCTGATTGAGCTTTTCGCGGTCGTCGGCGAGTTCCTGACGCAGCTTCTCGAGCCGAGCCTTGGACGCGTCGTCGGTTTCCTTCTCGAGTGCCACTTCTTCGATTTCGAGTCGGCGAACAGTGCGTTCCACCTCGTCGATCTCGACGGGTCGCGAGTCGATCTCCATACGAAGTCGCGATGCGGCTTCGTCCACGAGGTCGATGGCCTTGTCCGGCAGGAACCGCGAGGTGATGTACCGGTCCGACAGCGCGGCAGCAGCCACCAACGCGGAGTCGGTGATGCGTACGCCGTGGTGCACCTCGTAGCGCTCCTTGAGACCGCGCAGGATGCCGATGGTGTCCTCGACCGAGGGCTCACCGACGAGCACCTGCTGGAAACGACGCTCGAGTGCTGCGTCCTTCTCGATGTACTTGCGGTACTCCTCGAGCGTGGTGGCACCGACCAGTCGCAGCTCACCGCGGGCGAGCATCGGCTTGATCATGTTGCCTGCGTCCATCGCGGATTCACCGGTGGCTCCGGCGCCGACGATGGTGTGCAACTCGTCGATGAAGGTGATGACCTGTCCGGCACTGTTCTTGATGTCGTCGAGAACTGCCTTGAGGCGTTCCTCGAATTCACCGCGGAACTTGGCACCGGCGACCATGGACCCGAGGTCCAGGGACACGACGGTCTTGCCTCGAAGCGATTCCGGGACGTCACCCGCGACGATGCGTTGGGCAAGGCCCTCCACGATCGCGGTCTTGCCGACGCCGGGCTCACCGATGAGTACCGGGTTGTTCTTGGTACGACGCGAGAGCACCTGCACGACACGGCGAATCTCGGTGTCGCGACCGATCACCGGGTCGAGCTTGCCGCTACGTGCAGCTTCGGTGAGGTCGGTGGAGTACTTTTCCAGCGCTTGGTAGGTGCCTTCGGGCTCCGGGCTGGTGACGCGAGCGCTGCCGCGGACGGTGGTGAAGGCTTCACGCAATGCGTCCTGGGTAGCGCCATGACGTACGAGCAACTGCGCGACGTCGGAGTCGCCGCCGGCCAGTCCGTAGAGGACGTGCTCGGTGGAGACGTATTCGTCGTCCATCTCGGTGGCGAGGTGCTGAGCAGCAGTGAGTGCCGCGAGTGCCTCACGCCCGAGTTGCGGGGTGGAGCTTGCGCCGGTTGTCTTGGGCAGGCGATCGACGATTGCCTGTGCTTCACGGTGTACGACCGTGGGGTCGACGCCTACAGCTTTGAGTAGTGGGGCAGCGATGCCGTCGGTCTGGTCGAGCAATGCGACCAGCAGATGGGCAGGCCGGATATCGGGATTACCCGCCGACGACGCCGACTGCAGTGCAGCCGTCATCGCAGCCTGGGTCTTGGTTGTTGGTGTGAACGAGTCCACTTGTCACCTTTCTGGCGAAGTCGAACGGGAAGAGCCGCGACCGGTTGGTATTGCGACTGTGTCAATATGCTCAACGCGGACAAACTTGAGTCTATTCCGCTCAAGTTTGTTTTCGCCAGGCCGAGTTGGTTTCGTAGGTCACATTTTCAGCCGTACTAGAATTGTGGCGAGAGTTGCAGCTGGTGCGAAAGGGGGATGGATTGGATCCGACAGTGATCGCCCGTCTGCAAACCAGCCTCGATTCTCTGACCGACGACGAAGAGAGCCGTGCGCACTTCTCGGCAGTGTTCTACACCGGCCTCTTCGCGGAACATCCTCTGTACCGCTCATTGTTCCCTGCCGGGATGGAATCGCAGGGGCACCGTTTCTTCAGAGCGATCGAGTTCGTCGTCAAGAACCTTCCCCAGCATCGTCGGATCCGGAAGTTCCTCACCCAACTCGGCCGCGATCATCGCCGCTACGGCGTCGAGCGTGAGCACTACGAGGCTGCCGGTGTTGCACTCGAGCGCGCAGTTCGGTCGATGTACGGAACCAGCGCGCACAGTCGCTACAAGTGGACGCAGGAACTGGAGGACGCCTGGTCTCAGTTCACCGACCTCGTCGTGAGCACGATGGCCGACGGCGCCGAGTCCGATACGACCCCGGCACTCTGGGGCGCAACCGTGGTCAGCCACGAACGAGTCCTCGACGATCTGGCGATAGTGCGCCTCGAAGCCGACCCACCCATTCCGTACGGGGCGGGACAGTACGTCGGCGTTCAGATTCCGCAGCGTCCGAAAATGTGGCGGTACTACTCACCGGCGATTCCGACCAACCCTTTCGGTCAGCTCGAGTTCCACATCCGCAAGGTGTCGGGAGGATGGGTCAGCCCCGCGATCGTCAGCGAGACCAACGTCGGTGACCGCTGGGTCATGTCCACTCCCCTCGGCGGTCTCGAGGTCGACTTCACCAGCGACCGTGACGTTCTCATGATCGGATCCGGCACCGGCATCGCCCCACTGCGGGCACAGGTGATGGAAATGTCCCAACGTGCGCACAATCCGCGCGTGCACCTGTTCGTCGGCGGCCGGTATCCGTGCGACCTCTACGACCTCGAAACGCTCTGGCACATCTCACTCAGTAATCCGTGGTTGACCGTCGTACCGGTTTCCGAAGAACCCGAAAACCCTTGGTGGCACAACGGACCGGTGCTGGAGCCACCCTTCGGAATGCACAGCCGACTGATCGGACCGATCGGAAAAGTGGTCTCGCAGTTCGGCTCGTGGGCCGACCGTCAGGTGCAGATCTCGGGGTCACCGTCGATGATCAAGACCACCGTCTACGCCTTGCGTGCCGGCGGAACTCCGCTCGACCAGATCCGGCACGACCCGCTCTACTGACTACAGGAGAACTTTCATGGCCCAGCGAACCTGGTCGAGCACAGTCGTCGAACATCACCGTCTCCGTGAGGATCTGGCGGTTGTTCGTCTTGTCGGCGACGTCGTCCCGTTCCGACCCGGCCAGTACGTCGACGTCAGCGTCCCGCAGAATTCGCGGTTGCTCCGTCGACTCTCCCCCGCACTGCCTCCCTCACACGACGGGAAGTTGGAGTTTCACGTCAAGACGGTTCCCGGCGGTTGGGTCAGCGGTTCGATAGTCAAGGACACCCAGCCCGGTGACGTCTGGCAGATCCTCGACCCGCGCGGCAACCTGTCCGTCGACGAGAACGGCCCCACCGTCATCATGGTCGCGGGCGGAACCGGCTTGGCCCCACTCCGGTCGATCATTCTCGATCTGGCTCAGACCCCGAACCCGCCGCAGGTGTACCTCTTCTTCGGTGGCCGAACGCTTCGCGATCTTTACGCAGCGGACATGTTGTGGCTGCTCGCCGATCAGTTTCCGTGGTTGCAGCCCATTCCCGTCGTCGAAGATCTCTCCGACGGCGGCCCGCCCGACGGGTGGTTCGACCGTTTGAACGTCGACATCGGATTCGGCGACGACCATCTCATCGAAGGCACGCTCGCCGACGTCGTCGCGTCGTACGGTGCGTTCACCGAACATCAGGTCTTGGTGTGCGGATCAGCGGCCATGGTTCGATCGACGCGTGATCGATTGATCGAGGCCGGAACGCCGGCCGAGGTCATTCAGTTCGATCCGTACTGACGGTCAGTACGTCGGATCATTGCGAACGGTGTCGACGTCGATGCCCACCGCGCGAAGCCTGAATTTGGTGCTGTTGACCATGGATTCACTGCCGACGACCTGGATGTCGTAGCCCGCCCAGTCCCCGAACGAGGTCACGACCTTACCGACCTTGCCGACGATGCGCCTTGCCATGCCGATCGGCGGCAGCGGTTCCGGTTCGGTGTGCCACCACGGATTCTCGTCTTCTTCCGAGACCGGGATGATCGTGAGCCACGGGTGCTTCTCGGCCAGCTTCCACAGATGAGGAAGGTCGTAGAGATCGCACGGATGCTGTCCGGAGTAGAACAGTTGGACCTTGCGAGTGTTGCCGCGTCGGATCAGTTCGAGGATCTGAGCGCGAAGAGGCGCGACACCTGTTCCCGACGCGATCATCAAAAGGTCCTTGGAGTTCTCCGGAATCCCCAGGGCGCCGATGGGCGAACCGACCACCCAGGTGTCACCGACAGCGGTTTGGTTCACCATGACCGGGCTGACCCACCCGCCGGTGACCTGACGAACGTGGAACTCGAGGACTCCAGTCCCGTCGTACGGCGTGGCCGGTGAGAGGTAGCGCCACATCCGCGGCCTCGCGGCGACCTGCACGCTGACGTACTGACCGGCGCGGTATTGCATAGTCTGGTCGAGTTGCAGCCTGACGACGGCGACGCCCTTGATGACCGGGCGGCATTCGATGACGGTGGCACTCCAGGCGGGCGGGCCGTCCTCCGCGTTGGCGGCGTCCATCATCGCTGCCGAGATGATCGCGAGCGCGTTGCGCCATGCGCTGTCGACCTCGTCTGTCCACATTTCGGCGCCACCGAAAGTCTCGAGTGCTTCGATCAGGGCATTGCCGACTGCCGTGTAATGCTCGTCGGTGACGCCGTACTTGCGGTGATCGCGGCCGAGCTGCGCGAGGTACTCGAGTATCGCGTCGGACTCGTCGAGGCGTTCGACGACGTGAGCGATAGCGCCGACAAGCCGGTCCCGCTGCACATCCATCGCCGCCGGAAAGAACTCCCGCGTTTCGGGCGATCGAGCGAACAGGATCGAATAGAAGGTACGGGCGAGCCGTTCCGGACCATCTTCTACCGCAGCGACGGATTTGAAGCTCGACCGGACCAGAGAGATTGCTTGCGAATCCACGCTCATCCTCGTCCCGACTAGACGCGGCAAGACCCGCCGCGGAATTTCGTCTGCAGCTTATGTCACAAATGTCTGACTCGTAAATCATTCTGGACAAGTGTCACAATGCGACCCCATTTCGCGGTGTGACCGTCCCTTTCTTATTCTTGCGTGCAAGATAAACAAGAGCTTCGACACTCTCAATCGCCGAGCTAACGTTCAGCGAAATCTCAACCAGCCAAACAGGAGTCGTGCCGTGGATTTTGTTCGACAGGACGAATTGCCCACCGATAGCGGGCTTACGTCCCAGATCGCCTCCACCACCCCGACGCTGACCGAGCTTCAACGTCGGGAACTCGAGTGCGTCGAATTTTTCGACTCTCCGGAACTGGGCCACCTCCCGACGTCTCGGCGGCGCGAGGCCTTGCGTGAGCTCCACCGGACCGGTACCTACACGCACACAGCGGAGGAATTGCTCGTCGGCGCCAAACTCGCCTGGCGAAACCACGCCAGGTGCGTCGGTCGCGCGCATTGGCGGACCCTCAAACTCATCGACGCGCGCGATGCCGTCACGGCTTCCGCTCTCGCAGAAGCGTGCTGGGAGCACCTGCGACTGTCGACCAACGGCGGCGCTCTGCAGTCCGTCGTGACGGTCGGGCCGCTTCCCCGCGAGGACGGCCAGGAGTACCGCATCCTCAGCCCGCAACTGATCCGCTACGCCGGCTACCGGCAACCGGACGGCACCATCCTGGGCGACCCGTGGCACGTCGATCTCACCGCTCAGGTCACCGCGATGGGATGGAAGGGCGCCGGCACGGCGTTCGACGTTCTCCCCGTGCTGATTTCGGTTCCCGACGAACCCCTGCAGTACTTCGACGTCCCGACCGACCTCGTTCTCGAGGTCGAGATCGAGCATCCCGAATACAGCTGGTTCGCTGATCTGGGGCTTAAATGGCATGCCGTTCCCGCGGTCTCGGACATGAACCTCGACATCGGCGGAATCGTTTATCCCTGCACACCGTTCAGCGGTTGGTACGTCAGCACCGAGGTCGGTGCACGCAACTTCAGCGACACCGATCGCTACAACATGTTGCCGACCATCGGGGCGATGATGGAGCTCGACATGAGCCACGACCGCACGCTCTGGAAGGACCGTGCACTGGTCGAACTGAACCGCGCAGTTATCCACAGCTACCGCAAGGCCGGCGTCATCATGGTCGACCATCACACTGTCGCAAAGCAATTCATCGATCACATCGCGCGTGAGGACAAGGCCGGGCGCAAGTGCCCGACCGACTGGTCATGGGTGAACCCGCCCATGTCCAGCTCGCTCACGCCGACGTTCCACCGCCTGTACGACGAGCCCGATCTCGACATCCGGCCCAACTTCGTGACAAAAAAGAAGAAGGGCACCGACCAAGGCCGGTGCCCCTTCCACAACTGATCGCACTCAGAAGGGGATCTGCCCCAATCCGACACCGACCACGAGCATCGTGATCGAGATCAGGCCTGCTCGCCACAGGACCTTCTTGTGGTGATCCGCCAGGGACACACCGGCGAGCGTGACCAGCAGCAGGATCGCCGGGACCAGCGGACTCTGCATGTGCACGGCCTGCCCGGTGATCGAAGCGCGCGCCATCTCCACCGGCTCGATGCCGTACTGGGCTGCCGTCTCGGACAGCACCGGCAGCACACCGAAGTAGAACGCGTCGTTGGTCATGAAAAACGTGAGCGGAATGCTCAGGACGCCCGTGATGACGGCCAGATGCGGGCCCATCGCGTCGGGAATGACCTGGAGCAGCCACTCTGCCATCGCCTCGACCATGCCGGTTCCCTGGAAAACGCCGGTCAGCACCGCTGCTGCCAGCACCATCGCGACAACGGAGACGATGCTCGACGAATGGCGTGCGATTGCTTCGCCCTGATCCTTGACCGCCGGGAAGTTGACCGCGAGAGCGATCGACGACGCAATCATGAACAGCACCGGGATGGGCAGGATGTCCATCACGAGCACGACGAGAAGGATCGTCGTCAGCGCGGCGTTGAACCAGAGCAGCTTCGGTCGCAAGGTGTCCCGCTTGGGGTCGAGGCCGTCGATGAATCGTCCGGTGTCGCCGCCGTCGTCTTCGGAGTCGTTCGAGCCGCCGGTGCCGGCGCTACCGGTGCTGGAACTTCCACCGTTTCCGACCTTCTCGAGGATGCGCTCAGAAGTCAGGACCAAAGTCCCGATCCTGCGACGCTCCATGATCCCGAGGTGAATCGCGAATCCGAGCACCATGATCAGGCCGACGATCAACGACGGCACCATCGGGACGAACACGTCGGAGGGCGAGAGTCCCAGCGCGCTAGCCGCCCGCACGGTCGGGCCACCCCACGGAATGATGTTCATCGTCGCGTTGGACAAGCCGGCGATCACCGTCAGTACAACGGGACTGACACCGAGTTTGAGGTAAAGCGGCAGTAGCGCGGAGGTCACGATGATGAAGGTCGTCGAACCGTCTCCGTCCAGCGAGACCACCATCGCGAGCACCGCGGTGCCGACCACGAGCCGCATCGGATCGTCTCGCACCATCCGCAAGATGAGTTTGACCAGCGGATCGAAGAGGCCGACGTCGATCATGATTCCGAAGAAGATGATCGCGAAGAACAACAGCGCCGCGGTGGGTGCGAGCGACTTGATGCCGTCGGTGATCATGTCGCCGATGCCGAGGCCCGCTCCGGCGAGTAGTCCGAAGGCCACCGGCACCAGGGTCAGTCCCACCACCGGGGTCGCGCGTTTGGTGAGGATCAGGAACATGAACACCGCAACCATGAGGAAGCCGAGTGTGACGAGCATGATGAACTCCTTTTGTGCTGAGTTGCCGAGAAAAACGGCACGGCAAATCGAGCCGGTGGCCTTCGTGGAGATGAAACGAAACTTCGGTTGTGCTCAGTTGGTGCCGGGCGGATCGAGTGTCACGTCGACGAACCGGGATTGTTCGGCGAGGAAGGCAGAGAACTCGGGTTCGGTGAGAACTGCGCTGTTCCAACCATTTCGGTCGGACAGCTCGTTCCACCGTGGACTTGCCGCCAGATCCCGCACTAAATTCTGTAAATGCTGACGCTGGTCGTCACTCAATCCGGGGGGCGCCATGAGACCCCGCCAGTTGGTGAACGTGACGTCGACGCCCGACTCCGCCATGGTCGGTGCATCCACCGCCGGAGTGCGCTCCGGCGAACTGACCGCAAGGACCCGAACCGTGCCTGCCGCAATCTGATCCAGGTACTCACCGATACCGGTGGCGGCGACGTCGACCTGCCTGGTCAGCAGCGCCGGAAGCAGTTCTCCGCCGCCGTCGTAGATTCGGTAAGGGGACAGCGACGGATCGACGCCGACCGCCCGTGCGAACAGAAGGCGGAACAGCCCGTCCGGTCCGCCTTCACTCGAACCACCACCGATCGAGATCGACGACGGATCTGCCACCCAGGACTGCGTCAGATCTGCCAGAGTTTTGTACGGCGAATCTGCTGGGACCAGTACAGCTTCCGGCTCTTCGACCAGTCTCGCGATCGGTGTCACGTCGGAAAGGGTGTGCTCGGACGGCAGTATCTCGAGCGAACCGAGAACGCCGAGTCCCATGACCATGAGTAGATCGGGATTTCCGCGTTCGAGAGCCAACCGGTTGAGTCCGACGATGCCACCCGATCCGGGCAGAACAACGACGTCGGCGTCGACGGTCCCTTCGTCGGCCAGTGCCTGCACCATGGTCCGGGCGGTCAGGTCGTAACCACCACCGGCCACCGAGGGCACCAGTACACGCAGTTCTTCGGAAGTCTCACCCGCTCGACCACCGGCGAAGAAGGACTCGACCGGAGTGCATCCGGTCGAGAGCACGAGAGCCATCGCGCAAGCACCGAGCAGGGCGATATGCCTGCTCAGTCGCTTCGATGTCCTCATGGCCTTGTCCTTGTCTGCTGGCTGTCTACTGGCTGTCTGCTGGTACCGCTGTGTGAACAGGTTTCATACTGACGCACTTTGTGACTGGGGTCACCATTGGGAAAGCAAATTGATTTGTGCTCATTGTGCTCACGAACAACTGCTTTCCCGGCATCGAACCGAAGGCTAGGGTCTGGCTGGTGTCCTCAGGAAACGAGCAGGCCGAGCGAGAGCGCAAGTCGCCTCTGCGTGAGCGCCTGTTTCGGCGCCGGCACACTCTGGCGACCCAACTTCTCGAACTGCAACTTCTGATCGTCGTCGCAGTTCTCGTGTGTGTCACCGCCCTCTCTCTCGCTCAGTCGTCTGCGAGTTTCCAACGCGAGGAGGGACGTCGCGCACTCTCGGCAGCGGAATCACTAGCAGCCAATCCAGCGGTACGTGAACTACTCCCCCAGGCACAGACTCGTCTCCGCTCCGGACTACAAGGTTCGGTCGACTCGGTGCGCGCAATCTCGGGCGTCACCTACGTCTCGCTTGCCGACGCCGACGGCAGTGTCGTCATTTCGACGCGTCCCGGCGATGTCGGCATCGACGCACGTCAGACACAGGATCGGTCATGGACGGGTTTAGTCGACACGTCCTCAGGCAAGGCAGTGGAAGCGCACGTTCCGATTCTCGGCAGCGAAGGAGGGATCACCGGAACCGCGATCGTCGGCATCGAGTACCCCTCGATCTGGACGCGACTGCTGCAGTCTGCACCGAACCTCCTGGTATACCTCGCCGTGGCCTCGCTTCTCGGGGGCGTCGGTTCGATCCTGTTGGCCCGCAGGGTCAAACGGCAGACCCTCGGCATGGAGGCCCGCGAGATCCTGGACCTGGTTCGCCAACGTGAGGCGATGCTGCGTGGCCTCAAGGAAGGTGTCATCGCATTCGATGCGCAGGGAAAGGTGGTGCTGATGAGCGACAGCGCCCACCAACTCCTCGACATCCCACGCGGGAGTGCCGGTAGATCTGTGCGGGACCTCGGTCTCGACGACCGACTCCAGAGTGTACTGACCTCCGGCACAACCGAATCCGATCAGTTGGTTCTTGTCGGAGATCGACTACTCGTCCTCAACACCGTCTTGATCGAATCGAAAGGCCGCACCATCGGGTCGGTCACCACCTTCCGCGACCGCACCGAATTGCGCTCCGTTGAAGAAGAACTCGACGTGACCAAAACCAGCACGGACGCGCTACGCGCCCACATCCACGAGTTCGACAATCAGTTGCACACCATTTCCGGCCTCATCCAACTCGGCGAGTACGACGAGGTGGTCGGCTACGTCGAGGGCCTGACCATGGAGCGCGCACAGGTCAGTGCAGCCGTGACCGACAAGATCGCCGACGTCGGCACTGCCGCACTCGTGATCGCCAAGATAGGTGCCGCTGCACAGGGATTGGTCACCGTGGAACTGACATCGGACACGCACCTGGACTCGGTTGATCGCCGACTCGGCCGAGACCTCGTGACGGTGGTCGGAAACCTCGTCGACAATGCCGTCGACGCTGTCGGTGAGATGCCGGAAGCGTCGCGCCGCAAGGTTCGATTGTCGATTCGGGGCCGTGGCACCGCCGTCGAAGTGCGGGTCGAGGACGCCGGCCCCGGTATCGCGCCGGAGAATCGCGACAGGGTTTTCGGCCAGGGCTGGAGCACCAAGGGACAATCGAGCGACGGACACGGTTTCGGCTTGGCACTGGTACGCCTGACGTGTCGTCGACGCGGTGGCGACGTCACCGTGAGCAGTCGTTCGACAGAGGGCATCGAATGGACTGTCTTCACCGCAGTCCTACACGACGGAGAGGGCGCATGATCCGGGTACTGGTGGTCGACGACGACTTCATGGTGGCGAAGGTGCACAGCGGATTCGTCTCGCGGATAGACGGTTTCGAAGTGTGTGGCGTCGCCCATTCGGCCGAGGCCGCGCTGGCCGCAGTCGGTGAGTTCCAACCCGACCTGGTGCTTCTCGACGTCCACCTGCCGGGCACCACCGGACTCGATCTGATCGCCCCGTTTCGCGAACTGGCACCGGAGCTGGATGTTCTTGTCATCACGAGTGAGCGCGAGGCCGGCTCGGTCAAGAAGGCGCTGCGCAGCGGCGTCGTGCATTACCTGATGAAGCCATTCACGTTCGAGGTTCTCCGTGAGCGTCTCGAGCGTTACCGATCGACATACGCGAATCTCGACAGCTCCGGCGAAGCAGAACAGACAGCAGTGGACGAGGCCTTCGGTGTGGCAGGTGGCGCGCCCGGGGCGTCGTCCCACAAAGGTTTGCCCAAGGGACTCAGTCCCGAGACTCTTCTGTTGGTCGAGACAGCTCTGCGAGACGACACCGAACCCGCCTCGGCAACAGACATTTCCGAGAGAGTCGGTATCTCGCGCGCGAGCGCGAGGCGCTACCTCGAGTACCTCTACGAGTCCGGGCGGTCCACCACCTCGCTGAAATACGGAGTGGTGGGCCGCCCGGAGCGTCGTTACGTCTGGAAACGCTGACCCTTCGCTACACGACGCTGGTTCCTAGACTGCGCGGGCGCTGGTCTCCCAGTACCGCGCGCGCAGTGCCTTCTTGTCCAGCTTGCCCAACGGCGTCAACGGGAGTGAATCCACGAAGTCGATGCTCTTGGGAGCGTGAACCGAACCCTTGGCTGCCTTCACCTTGTCGACCAGTTCCTCGGTGTCCACGGTCAGTCCGGCACGAAGCACCACGCAGGCCTTGACGGCTTCGCCCCACTTGTCGTCCGGCACACCGACTACCGCCACCGATGCGACGGACGGGTGCGCCGAGATCACGTCTTCGATCTCGCGCGGGAACACGTTGAAACCACCGGTCACGATCATGTCCTTCTTGCGATCGACGATGGACATGAACCCGTCCTTGTCCTTACGTGCGATGTCGCCGGTGTGCAGCCAACCCCCACGGAACGCCTCGGCGGTTTCGGCCGGCTTCTTCCAGTAGCCCTTCATGATCAGCGGGCCCCGCACGCAGATCTCACCGAGCTCTCCCTGCGGCACCTCGTTGAGGTCGTCGTCGAGCAACCGGACGTCGAGCCATGGCACCGGCCGCCCACAGGTCGCGAGGCGGGCCGGATCGTCGGCGAGGTGTTCTTCCTTGCGCAGCACCGAGATTGTCATGCCGCACTCGGTCTGACCGTAGAACTGGAAGAAGATCTGGCCGAACTTCTTGATGCCCTCTTGCAATCTGGCCGGGGACATCGCGGACGCTCCGTAGAACAGCGTTTGCAGACTCGATACGTCACGCTTGGGCAGATCGGGGTGGTCCATGAGCATGTAGATCATGGTGGGCACCAACATGGTTGCCGTGATCTTGTGCTTCTCGATCGCCTCGAGCACGGCCCCCGGTTCGAAGGCGGGCAGGACGATCAGAGCGCCGCCGCGCAGCAAAGTCGGGATGAAGAACGCCGCGCCTGCATGTGAGAGTGGCGTGCAGATGAGAAAGCGGTTGTCCTCGGGCCACTGCCACTCCGACATCTGGATCTGATTGAGCGCTGCACCCGAACGGAACGATCCCACAACACCTTTGGGCTTGCCGGTCGTTCCACCGGTGTAGACCATGCTGCTGGCGTCTTCGGCATCGACGTGCGCTGCCTTCAGCGGCGCAGGCTCGAATGTCGCGGCCAGAGCAAGGATGTCGATCCCCACTTCGGACGGGCCCATCGAGAGCACGTTGGTCAGCGAAGGCGACGACGCCTTCAACTCGGCGGCACGATCTTCGAAGGCATTGGGATCGAAGATGAGGGTCTCGATCTCGGCGTCGTCGACGATGTACTTGTGGTCGTCGAGCGATCCCATCGGGTTCAGGGCACTCGCCCGGCAGCCGGTGATCATGGTCGCGCCCATGCTGATCAGCACCTCGGGGCGGTTCTTCGACAGCATCGCGGTGCTGGTGCCCTGAGTGATTCCCAGCGACGCGAGAGCCTGGGCGAAGCAGCTGATCTGATCGCGCATCTGCCCTCCGGTGAGGATCACGTCTCCGAGGTACAGCGCAGGCTTGTCGTGATTGCGTTCCAGAGCGGTGATGAGCAGGTCCGGACCGTATACCGGTCGGTGCAGGTCAGCGAACTCGTCTGTCATCTGGTCTTCCTTCTGCTCGGCGCGTGCAGTCATCGAGATGTGCTCCCGGTCACGGATACGATATCCAGAATTGCACAAAACTGGAACAGGTTCCACCTCTTCGATCGAATCCGAGAATGCTCCCGATCAGCGGGAAGCCCGTCGTCACCCGCGAGAGCGGTGGTTAGCGTCGATGTACCCACCGAGACGACAGCGTCTCGGTCGCGTCCAACGGAGAGTGTCATGACTACCAACCTCGGTACCGCCCACTTCACGGCATCTGCTCCCCGTACGTCCACCACGCTCCTCTCGGATTTCGACTCGCTGTACGGCACCGTGCGCTCGGCACCCGACGGGTCCGTCGTCGAACAGGACGTCGTGTTCTTCGGGCGCCCTGATCCGGGCGCGCTGCTCACCGGATCCGTGAGGCCGCTGGGCTCGACTCTCGAGCGGATCACCGAATACCACGACCAGACCGGGCATCTGGTTGCCGAGGTCTTCGTCCGGGAAGCCCCGACAGCGGGCACCGGAACCGATTCCGTTGCTGCCCTTGCCGATTTCGCCGCTCGTCGTTACGGCTCGGCGTCGCTACGACGGTTCCGCGGACGTTGCACCGCAACTTCCGCGGGAGCAGATCTGAACTGCTCCGTGACGGTGCTCGCTACGTACGAGAAGGACCACGAGAGCGTCGCCGACGTAGCTCTGGTCGCCACCGATCCCACCGGGGTCGTCACCGCTCGGGCCTGGGCGACTTACGCGATCGACGATGTGGCGACACTCGCGAGCTGAATCTCTGCAGGTCACCGAGCGGGTGTTCCATCCAGCGGGAACTGCCGTATCTCCAGAGGACGCTTCGTCGTTGTATGAGACGGATCACATCACTGGAGCGTCGCAAGACGCGGCTCGGAGGAAGACATGGCACTCGGAACCGGCCCACTCACCACTACGGACGCCTCGACGCAGTCGGGCGCCGGCGAGGAAATTCGAGAAATCGAAGCGGCAGCGCCCCCGGCGCGGTTCGCGCGTGGATGGCACTGCCTCGGACTGAGCAATACCTATCGCGACGGTCAGCCCCACCAGATCGAGGCATTCGGCACCAGCCTTGTCGTCTTCGCCGACAGCAAGGGCGACATCAAGATTCTCGACGCCTACTGCCGCCACATGGGTGGCAACCTCGCTCACGGAACCGTCAAGGGCGATTCGATCGCCTGCCCGTTCCACGACTGGCGTTGGGGCGGTAACGGAAAATGTACGGCGATCCCCTACGCACGACGCGTTCCGCCGCTGGCCAAGACGCGGGCGTGGACCACACTCGAGAAGAACGGTCAGCTGTTCGTCTGGCACGATCCCCAGGGGAATCCCCCGCCCGCCGAGGTCACAATTCCCGACATCGAGGGCTTCGGAAGCGATGAGTGGAGCGACTGGAGCTGGAACACGCTCACCATCGAAGGCTCTCATTGCCGCGAGATCGTGGACAACGTCGTGGACATGGCCCACTTCTTCTACGTTCACTACTCGTTCCCCAAGTACTTCAAGAACATCTTCGAAGGTCACGTAGCGAGCCAGTACATGGAATCGGTGGGACGCGAGGACATCATCAGCGGCACCAACTACGGCGATCCCAACGCTGTTCTTCGTTCGGATGCTTCGTATTTCGGTCCGTCGTACATGATCGACTGGATCAAGAGCGAAGCCAACGGGCAGATCATCGAAACTGTATTGATCAACTGCCACTACCCCATCTCGAACAATGCCTTCGTGTTGCAGTACGGCGCGATGGTCAAGAAGCTTCCCGGTATGGACGACGAGTCCACTGCCGCGATGGCCGCGCAGTTCACCGAGGGCGTCGAGATGGGATTCCTTCAGGACGTGGAGATCTGGAAGAACAAGGCCCCGATCGACAACCCGCTGCTCTCGGAGGAGGACGGCCCGGTTTACCAGTTGCGGCGCTGGTACAACCAGTTCTACACCGATGTCGAGAACGTCACGGAAGACATGACGAAGCGCTTCGAATTCGAGATCGACACTACCCGTGCAGTGGAGAGCTGGAAGCGGGAAGTCGCCGAAAACGTTGCCGCACGTGACGCCCAGGCGCTCGAGACAACCTCCTGATTCGCAGTCGAAAACACTGCTGAGACAACCTGACTGAACGCAAGGAACAACATGACGTACGAAGTGCTCGAACAGATCAACGCGATGGCCGACGACATCTTCGCCGAAGGCATCGAGGCCGAGCGGATCGGCCGGGTGGCCGACGACACCGCCAAGAAGATGAAGGCAATCGGTTCCATCCGCATGCTCCAACCCAAGGAACACGGCGGAATGGAGGCGCATCCTCGCGAGTTCGCCGAGACCGTGATGCGCATGGCTTCGCTCAATCCCTCGGCCGGCTGGGTACACGGGATCGTCGGAGTTCACCCGTGGCAGCTCGCGTTCGCGGATCCCAAGGTGCAGCAGGAGATCTGGGGATCGGATCCCGACACCTGGATGGCATCGCCGTACATGCCCGGCGGAATGTGTATCCCCACCGACGGCGGCTACAAGTTCTCCGGCCGCTGGCAGTTCTCTTCCGGCACCGACCATTGCGACTGGGCATTCCTCGGTGCGATGGCGTGCGACAAGGACGGCAACATGGAGATGCCGCCGCGCATGCTCCATGTGATCATTCCGCGCACCGACTACGAAATCATCGAAGACTCGTGGGATGTCATGGGACTTCGCGGCACCGGCTCCAAGGACCTCGTGGTCAAGGATGCGTACGTCCCCGATTACCGCGTCATGGACTGCGACGAGGTCATCGACGGAACGGCGGTGCGCAAGTACGGGCGCACCGAGACGCTGTACCTGATGCCGTGGTCGAACATGTTCCCCCTCGGTATCACCGCCGCCACCATCGGCATCTGCGAGGGAATGCTCTTCCACGCCAACGAGTACCAGGCCGATCGCATCAACGCACAGGGCACGGCGGTCAAGGACGACCCGTACACCTTGTTCGCCATCGGTCAGGCAACTGCCGACATCCGGGCAGCCCGCGACACCCTGCTGGCCAACGTCGACCGCATGTGGGATCGAGTGGATGCCGGCAAGGAAGTCACCTTCGAGCAGCGCGCCGAGGGACGTCAGACTCAGGTGCAGGCAGCGTGGCGCGCAATCAACGCGATCGATCAGGTCTACCCGCGCTGCGGCGGCAACGCACTGCGGATGGACAAGCCGCTGCAGCGATTCTGGCGCGACGCCCACGCGGGACAGCACCACGCAATTCACGTGCCGGGCACCGTATTCCACGCCGCCTCACTGAGCCGTCTCGGCGCAGATCCGCAGGGTCCGCTGCGGGCGATGATCTGATCAGACTTCGACACAAGAAATCGACAGGAACAGAACACGATGACACACACTGACATCAAGGGACTTGGCTACGTCAAGATCTCGACCAACGACATGGCACGTTGGCGCACTTTCGCTTTCGATGTTCTCGGATTCGCCAAGGGCAGTGGGCCGGACGAGAACGCTCTCTACCTACGGCTCGACGAGCGTGCTGCTCGCATCGTCGTCGTCGAGGGTGAGCGCGACGAGATCGTCAACATCGGTTGGGAGGTCGCCGATCACGCCGCACTGCGCCGCGTTCAGGAGGCCCTCGAAAAGAACGGCACCGAGGTGGAGCAGCTTTCGCTCGCCGAAGCGGATGCTCGACGGGTCGAAGAGGTCATCGCCTTCACCGATCCCGGTGGAGCAGCCATCGAGGTCTTCCACGGAGCGATCCTCGACCACAGCCCCGTGGTGACGCCCTTCGGCGCTCGATTCGTCACCGGTGCACAGGGTCTCGGCCACGTCGTGCTCCCGGTGATGGACAGTGCTGCGAGCTTCGACTTTTACACCGAGGTGCTCGGCTTCTACCCGCGCGGCGCCTTCCGCCTGCCGGCCCCGCCCGAATTCGGGCCGCTGCGAATCCGTTTCATGGGTGTCAACGAGCGTCACCACAGCTTGGCCCTGTGCCCGGCACCGCACGGCGGCGCACCCGGCCTGATTCACATCATGGTCGAGGTCGACACCCTCGACGCTGTCGGCCAGGCTCTCGACCGCGTGATGAAGGACGGATTCTCCGTGTCGTCGACCCTGGGTCGCCACACCAACGACAAGATGATCTCCTTCTACGTCCGCGCACCCGGCGGCTGGGACATCGAGTTCGGCACCGAGGGCGCGAAGGTGGATCAGGACTCGTACTCCTCCGAGGAGATCACCGCTGACAGCTACTGGGGCCACGACTGGTCCGGAAGCGAACCGCTGGCAGCTATGTAGTACCTGTCGGCGACGATGTACTACCTGCCGGTGACGATGTAGTACCCGCCGGTAGTAAACCGACGAAGGGGCTTGCGCGAGCATTCGCGCAAGCCCCTTCGTCGTTTCCACCGTGACGCGCCCGAAAACAGACCGGTGATCCACTTCACAAATCCAGAACTCTATGACACTATTTCTAATTGAAATAGCCAGTTCACTGGTTGTGGAGCTCTAAGAGAAGTGAGGTACACGATGACACTGCAGGCTGTGGATGCTTTAGGCGCCGATTCGGCCCCGACAGCAATTCTCGATCGCGTCTCGCTGGTTCTCGACGCCTTCGACGGTCCCGGCAGGTTGACGCTCGCTCAGGTCGTTCGGAGCACGGGCCTGCCACGCTCGTCTGCCCACCGCATGCTCGAACGTCTCGTCTCGATGCGTTGGCTGCGCCGCGACGGCCGCGACTACGAACTCGGTATGCGCCTCGTCGAACTGGGATCGCTCGCGGTTCATCAAGACCGCCTCCACGCTGCAGCCATGCCGCTCCTCCACGAGCTCTACCGCGTCACCGGCTTCGTGGTTCACCTCGGCATCCTCGACGGGCCCGATGTGGTCTACATGGAGAAGATCGGCGGACGCCTCGCTGCCGCGGTGCCGACGCGTGTGGGTGGTCGACGCCGGGCCGAGACCACCGCGATCGGTCAGGCACTGCTTGCATTCGGTTCGCCGAAGTCCTCGGGCTACGCACTGCCCCACCTCGCCAGGATTCGCGAATCAGGGGTGGCATTCGAAACCGGAAACGGCCTACCGGGATTCAGCTGTCTTGCGGCACCGATCGGCCCCATCGGCCGCGCTGTTGCCGCGGTATCCATCTGCGCGCCGTCGAAGGCTCTCCGACTCGACCACGTCAGCGCAGCGCCGGTTCGGATGGCGGCCGCTGCCATTTGGCGTGGCATCGACGGCGGATCGCTGAGCGTCACTCCGACGTTGCAGCGTCGTCACCTGCTGCGCAACATGCCCACCGCAGCCGGGGCCTGACTCAGATATTCGAGCCGTTGCCGGTGAGACCGGCTTGCTCGAGCGCCAACACGTACTCCTCGACGTTCTTCCATCTGCCAGGCGTCGAGGGCAACGGCGATCCCAGTCGGTCGTGCTCGGCGACGTTCGCGAACTCGGCGGACGCACGATCGATGTCTTCGAGTAGTTCGCGAGCAAGTTCGATCTCGGCTCGGAAGTACCGTTCCGACCATCGCAACGTCATGACCGGGAACGACCAGGCCGGCTCGTTCTCGGCATGATCTGCGTGGAGTTTCGCGCGTCGAATCTGCTCTTCGACGTTGGCGATATGGGCTTCGACCAGTGCCTTCAGTCGCTCGGGTTCGTTGAGGTGTCCCATCCACAGACGCAACATGACGCCGTGCTTGAGCACCGGGACTTCCACCGGCGCCTCCCGTGACCACGTCCGGACGGCGTCGGTTCCTGATTGGGTGATCGAGTAGAGGCGCTTGCCCCGTACCCCGGGCTCGGAGACGACCCGGGACTCCACGAATCCGATGCTTTCGAGCTTCTTCAGCTCTGCGTAGACCTGGCTGATGGACGGGCTCCAGTAGAAGAAGCCGACACTCCAGTCAGCCCACTTCTTCAAATCGTTTCCGGTCAGTTCCTCCCCGAACGTCAGCATCCCGAGCACTGCCCAGCTGGTAGCGGGAAGTCCTCGGGACACGTCATCAGGTTCGGACATGCCCGAAGTCTAACAATCACTGGTGATTTGCTGGTTTCGTAGAATCCGAACGGACCGCTGAGCGGGATCAAATTTGCCCGAGACCCCTCCACCTGACACTCGGTCGGTCCGAACCCGTGGCGAGAAGCCATTGCTGCCATTGAGTGGGACTGCCGCTGGATTACGACCGCGGCGCCACACATCGTTGCTTCTGAAGCTGTTTGCAGAGTTTTGAACAGAGATTTGAACAAGGAGACGACATGACCGTGGAAAACGCCGAGCCGCCAGTTCTGGACGGACGCACACTTCGCAACGTGATGAGCAATTTCTGCACTGGCGTCACCGTCATCACCGCTCACGATGGAGACTCACCCCTCGGCTTCACCTGCCAGTCTCTGGTCTCGGTATCGCTCGATCCCCCGTTGCTCTCGTTCTGCCCGGCGAAGACGTCGACAAGTTGGCCGAAGCTTCGCGAATCCGGAACTCTCTGCATCAATGTTCTCGCCCACGATCAGCAGGACATGTGTTCGGCGTTCGCTCGCGGCGGGACCGACAAGTTCCTCGGCGTCGAGTGGGACGCGGCCGGCAACGGCGCTCCGGCGCTCAGCGGCGCACTCGCTCGCATCGAGGCCACCGTCGAGCAGGAGCACGACGCCGGTGATCACACCATCGTCGTCGCACGCATCACCGATCTGAACGTGCTGCGCCACGACGGTCCGCTTCTGTTCTACCGCGGCGGCTTCGGACGCTTCGACGCCTGAATTTCTTGCGGGCCGTCCCGCTGCGTGGGAGATTGCGACGCCGAATCGAGACGGCACCGATAGCGTCCGAAGTAGTTGTCAGACCCTGAACTTCTCGACTGATCGGACTAACTCGATGACCACTCTCGAACCAGACACCACGGCCGCGATCACGGCGACGGTTACCACCTACCTCGACGCCGTGGCTCGCGGATCGTCAGCGGACATCGCCGCCCTCTACGCCGAGAACGCGACACTCGAAGACCCGGTCGGCAGCGAACCCCGTGTCGGCAAAGCGGCGATCACCGAGTTCTACGGCGCTCTCGAGGGCGGTTCGCAAGAGACGGAGCTTCTCACCTTGCGGGTGAGCGGATCCAGCGCGGCCTTCCACTTCCGCGTCGTCACACCGGTGGGCGATCAGGTCTACGAGGTCGAACCGATCGACGTCATGACTTTCGACGCGGACGCCAAGATCACGAGCATGCGCGCGTTCTGGTCACCGGCCGATCTGATTGCACGCTAATGCGTCAGGTCAGCTGTCGGAACTGCGGAAACCGCGTTCTGGTCGAGAAATACAGCGAAGCGCACACCAGCGTCCAATGGCTCGAAGAGTCGCAAGTGGTGTGCCCGGAACTGGGGCGTGAGAACGGTCGAGCCAACGCTCAGCGGACGTGTGGCGCTCTGCGTCAGACGATCAACGACCTTGCCGACGCCGGCGAGCTGGAGATGAGCCTGCGCAGCTACCCGGTGCCGGGCAAGCTGTCCTGAACGCTACCGCGTAGGACTTCGGCGAACGTGCGCGCCGATTCCAAGTCGTCGGCGTTCGGCCGCCCCTTCCGGATACCGCCGAACGGCTTGAACGGAAAATACGTATCCCACGCACGGGACGAGAAGGCTGCGACCACATCGAAGCCCTTCTGCTCGAGCAGCTGAACCAGTGGACGCGAGAAGCGATGAATCCCCTTGTCGGGAAAACCACTGGTGGCGAAGACAAAAGCCTTGGATCGCCGTTCTTCGGGGAGTGCCTCGATGAACGAGCGTAGATCTTCGTGGTACGAGCGCAGGTAGATGCCGGAGCCGAAGCCCACTAGGTCGTAGTCAGCGAGCTGCGCGGCGTCGATGTCACCGGGCTCGACCACGCGAGCATCGAGAACTTCTCCGATGACGTCGGCGATACGCTTCGTATTGCCATGGGAGACAGAGGTACACACGATGATTGCCTTCATCGACTGCCTTCTTTCGTCGCTGTGTGTGGGACGCCATCTACGTTCTCGCGCAGGTAGATCCAGGTGATGAATCCACCGCAGATTGCAAAAATCACGGCGACAACCGAATATGCGTCGAGCGGAAACCCAGTCCAGATCAAGCCTGCAACAAGGACCATCGCACCAACAGCCAGACCTGCCGATACTTCCTTGGACATTCGCATCCCTCCCCTGGTTCATCACTGACAGTTCCAGGATAGAGGTACCAGCGAAGCCACGGACAGCCGTGACGGTGGGGAATGATGCCGGTATGTCAGCACGATTGAAAGGACGCAGGCGCGCGGTCAACGCTTTGCTCGTCGACGTCGAACAATGGGCCGGTGAACACGACGGAGTCAAGGCTGTAGCGCTGGTCGGGTCCTACGCGCGCGGCGCGGAGCGTATGGCGAGTGATCTTGATCTGATGATCCTGGCCGACGACGCGAACGCGCTCGCAAATGAAGACTGGTTCGTGCGGCTCCGTCCCGACGCGCGGTTCGTCCGCGCCGCGAACTGGGGGCCAGTCCGAGAGCGGCGTTTCCGCCTGCAGTCCGGGCTCCTCGTCGAGCTGAATTTCGCGAGCGAGAGCTGGGCGGACGTTCCGCTCGACGCGGGCACTCGACGTGTTCTCGAAGACGGTCACCGAATCCTGTACGACACGGGGCCTCTTCGTGTCGCTGCGAGTGCTGTAGGAATTGATCGATGAGCACTGCGTCGGTCTTCGAAACCTTAGCCGCCGAAATATCCGCGTTGCGCGGCTCGCCTCTCGTCGCGATCGACGGTGTCGATGGGAGCGGCAAGACGACATTCGCGAAAAGCCTTACAGCGCAGCTGAATGCACGCCCCGCCATCGTGATTCACGTCGATGACTTTCTGAATCCGCCGGAGATTCGTCATCGTAGAGGTCGGCAATCACCGGAAGGCTTCTGGCTCGACAGCTATGACTACGACGCGCTCGAACGACATGTTCTCGATCCGTTGGGGCCGGGCGGGAGCAGAAGGTACCGACAACGGCGGGACAGCGACGCGTACCTGCATGCAGCCGATGGAGCGATCGTCCTTGTCGAAGGACTCTTCCTGCATCGAGACGAACTCGCCGAACGATGGGACTATTCGATCTTTCTCGATGTGCCCTTCGAGGAGACCGCGCGGCGAATGAACCTTCGCGACGGAACGAACGCGGATCCGGATCATCCTTCGATGAACAGATATGTGGGCGGGCAACGGCTTTACTTCGCCGCTGCAAAACCCTGGACCCGAGCCGACTGCGTCATCGACAACTCCGACCCGGGCATGCCGCGCATCCACTCCTGATATCGCGTCGAGATCGCGAGCGATACTCGTATTCCGCCATCCCTCCCTGCCTGGGAATTCTCCCGAACGGTCGCGAGAAGTCGCGTAGGGTTTCTCAATGACGTCACCAACTGCCTCCCGCATCAGAACTCTGAACTGGATCGCATTCGGGATCGGGATTCTGCTGACTGCCCTCGCAATTTACGATCTCGTTCAAGGCGAGCGTTCAACCAGTGTATGGATCGCCGTTGTGTGTTGGCCGATTGTCGCAACACTCAGTGCGGTCCAGCTATTCAAGTCGAGACCCAACAGCTGAGTACTTGAGGGCACCCACTGATCCTCAGGCGACTGTCCGGAACAGGCCTTCTCTCGCTCACCGGGAAGGCACGTATGAGGCGCCACCATCCGACCATAGCTTTGTGACATGGACAACAACGTCGATGTCATTGTCATCGGATCGGGCGCTGCCGGATCCGCCGCCGCACTCCAAGCACACGCTGACGGCGCGTCGGTGGTGATTCTGGAGAAGAGTGGACGCGATACCGCGGGCGGCAACACTCGACTGTCCGGCAGTGGATGGTTCGTCAACCAGGACCCTGCCGCCGCCCGCACCTTCCTGCGTTCGTTGAACGGAACGTTCACCGTTGCCGACGACGTCATCGACGCCTGGGCAGAGAATACGCAAGGACTGTCCGACTGGCTCCGCAGTCTGGGTGCAACTGTAGCGATGACCGGCGATTTCCATTCCACGGCGGAGTACGGCGAACTCGACGGAAGTTCTTGTTACGCAGGGATGGATACCATCGAAGGGAAGATGGGCAATGAACTTCTCTACCGCTTCCTCGTTTCCGCTCTCGCTGAACGCGGCATCACAACTCTTTTCGACACCGAAGCCACCAGACTCTTGACGGATGAATCCGGATCGGTGACCGGAGTCGAGATCCGTTCGGGTGAACAAACTTCGCAGATCCATGCGCGCCGAGGTGTCATCCTTGCCACCGGAGGTTTCGAAGCAAATCCGGCCATGGTGCGCGATTACCTACGCCTGGAGAATCCGAAGATCTGGGGCTCACCTTCGGCAACAGGCGACGGCCACCGGATGGCACAGGCAGTGGGCGCGGATCTGTGGCACATGAACAACATGATGACCATTACGGGAATCCCCGGCGACCTCGAAAATCCGACTGGATTCTTCCTCGCACTGTGGAACGCGCACAACTATGTGTTCCTCAGCCGGGAAGGTCGACGCTTCACCGACGAGTCAGCCGAAATGCGGCACGGTCATGTGTTCAGAGAGGGTTCCTACCAACACTTTCCGGTACAACCGATGAACATAGTGTTCGACGAGACGATGAGGTTGGCCGGGCAGCTGAGCCCCGGTCGCGACGTACTGCCCGTCGGACACATGGTCCTCGACGAAGGGTACGAGTGGAGTTCGGACAATCAAGCCGAGATCGACAAGGGTTGGATCGTCAAAGCGGACACGCTTGCCGAACTCGCCGGGAAGCTCGGCTTGGACCCCGCCGTCGTGGAAACGAGCGTGCACCGCTACAACGAGGCGTGCGCGGACGGCGTAGACCATTCCTTCGGCCGCAACCCGGAAACTTTGGCCCCGGTGGCAACCGCTCCGTTCTACGCCGTCTCCGGGCCGCCACTGCTGGGATGGAGTAGCGGTGGGCCGCGCCGCGACGGTCATTCCCGCGTCCTCGACACCGCCGGTAGCCCGATTCCGGGGCTGTATGCGGCGGGCGCAGTGAGTTCCACCTACAGCGCGGCGAAGGACGGTGGATTCCATATTGCCGACGCCTTCGCGTTCGGTCGTGTTGCCGGCGCCCATGCTGCCGCGCGCGCGACAGCGGGCGACTGAGTCACATCCGAGCGGCCTTGACCTCGTCGAAGAACGCGACGACGGCGGCTTCGTTCTCCGGCGGAACGGTGAGCGATGCCCGTGGACCCGCTATCGCGATGGTGTCGTCGGCGAGCCGGTTTCCAATGGTGAGTTTCAATCCCGATTTCGACGGTTTCGCCTTCACCGCAATGTGTTCGACATGCCAGCGAGCCACTTCGCTCGTGCTCGCGGCGGTGCGGTCGAAGACCTCCACCGTGCGGTGGTCGAGGACCATGACGATGTTGGTCCCGACGGTAACTTCCAGATAGCGTCGTTCCGCCACGGTGTGCGCCTTTCGGTCAGTTGAACCCGACGCTACACACCGTGGCAGATCTCAGCGTGACATAACTCCGCTATTCAAAACTTCAGCGGGACGAACTCCCCGCATCCACCGGCAGGGCGACCGACGTGATGTAGCGGGCCTCGTCGGAGGACAGGAACAGTGCCGCATTCGCTACGTCCACCGGTTCGATCCACGGAATGGCAAGCATGTTCATCGTCATCGCGGCCGCAGCGAATTCCTCGCGCGTCGGGTTCTCGAGATCGGGGCGGAACTTGCCGCGCACCAACGGGTTCTGAATCATCAGAGTGTCGACGTTGGTGGGATGAACGGTGTTGACCCGCACGTTGTGCGGCGCCAATTCCTTTGCCAGCGAACGCATCAGACCAACGACTCCATGCTTGGCTGCGGTGTAGTGCGCAACTCCGACCAGCCCCCGCAGTCCGGCGATGGAACTGGTGAGTGTCATCGATCCCCCACCTCGCGCGATCAAGTGCGGCGCCGCAACCGTCGTGGTGTGCCACACCCCGGTCAGGTTCACGTCCAACATGGTCTGCCACATCGTTTCCGACATCGTCAGAGCCCCGTCGGAGGACGTGATACCAGCTGTAGCGCACACGATGTCGAGTCCGCCGAGCGCTTCGACCCCCGAGTCCACCGCGCTGCGTAGTGCCTCGAGATCCCGAACGTCCACTACCGCAGATTCGACCTTTCGCCCCAGTGCCTCGATCTGGGCTACCGTCTCGGCGAGATCGGATTCCGACGCGGGCGGGGTGACTGTCGTTTCCAACGACGCGCACACGTCGATCGCGATGATGTCCGCACCTTCTTCGGCGAATCGCACGGCCTGAGCCCTGCCGATTCCTCGTGCCGCACCCGTGATCAGCGCGATCTTGCCTTCCAATCGAGAAGTCATCAATTCACACTTTCTGGGTCAGGCCGGCGTCGACCACCAACTGACAGCCGGTCATGTAGCGGGACTCCGCGGATGCGAGAAACAGGACGGCATTGCTGACATCCACCGGATCGACCCAGGGAACAGGTAACAGGTTGCGTGCGCTCAGTACTGCAGCGGCGTCTGCTTCCGTGGGATTCTCGATGTCCGGGCACAGGTTCGCGAACACTCGCTCGTTGATGATCATCGGGGTACGTACCGAACCCGGATGCACGGAGTTGACGCGAATACCCTCCGCGCCCAACTCGTTGGCCAGCGTTCTGGCCAGGCCCACCACGGCGTGCTTGGCGGCGCTGTAATGACTCGCTCCGGCAATACCTTTGATTCCCGCTGTCGAGCTGACCAGAACGACGGATCCACCGTCGCCGAAGTGCGGAACACAGGCCTTGACGGTGTGCCACGCCCCAGTCAGATTGACGTCGAGCGAGCGGTTCCACACTGCAGGATCGATGGTCCACGACGGTCCCGGCGTGTCGTACACGCCTGCATTCGCGACGACGACGTCCAACCCGCCGAGTTCGGCGACACAATCGGCGACTACCGCGGCGAGATCTTCGAAGTCACGAATGTCCGCGACGCCGGTGACCGCCACGCCTCCACGCTCGCGTACCGCCTGGGCGGTCTCCTCCAGCTCGGACTTTGCCTGCACGACATCCAACGCGATCACGGACGCGCCTTCGTCGGCGAGACGCTCGCAGTGTGAGCGGCCCATCCCGCCGGCCGCACCTGTCACGAGTATGCGGAGACCCTCGAGGCGACTCATGCGTGCACCGCACTGTTCAGTTCGAAGCCTCGGTATCCCGCGGCTGCCACGTCTGCACAGATGTCGGAGTAGAGACCGAATCCTCCGATGAATGGCATGAATATCCTCGGCTTTCCCGGAATGTTGGCTCCCATGTACCAGGAGTTCGCGGATGGAAACAGCGTCGCCGACGCCCGGCGTGAGCATTCGTCGAGCCAGTTGTCCACGGCTTCGGCACTCGGTTCGATGGTGTCGATGCCCGCCGAATCGAGGTGGTTGATCGCGCCCGCGATCCAGTCCACGTGCTGCTCGGCAGCGAGAATCATGTTGGACAGCACACTCGGGCTACCCGGCCCGGTGACGATGAACAGGTTGGGGAACCCGTGTACTCCGAGGCCTAGATACGTCCTTGGACCCGCATGCCAGTTCTCGCGCAACGTCTCGCCATTGCGGCCGCGGATCTCGATGCGATCGAGCGCTCCCGTCATCGCGTCGAACCCGGTGGCGAACACCAGCGCATCCAGTTCGTAGTGCGCATCGGCCGTCTTGATTCCAGCCTCGTCGATCGCCTCGATCGGTGCGGACTTGAGATCTACCAGGCTGACGTTGTCACGGTTGTAGCTCTGGTAGTAGTTCGTGTCCGTGACAATCCGCTTGGTTCCGATGGGGTGGTCGTTCGGAATGAGCAGGTCGGCGATCGCCTGATCCTGGACTTCCGAGCGGATCTTGCGTTCGGCAAACGCTGCCGCTGTCCCGTTGGCCTCGATGTTGCTCGTCTGGTCTGCGAAGGTCTTGGCGAACAGGACACCGCCGAGCTTCCAACGCTCCTCGTATGCCGCGATTCTCTCGGCCTCCGAGACCTCGAGGGCGCTGCGAGGATCCGAAACGAACGGCGATCCACCGCCACTGCGCTTGGACAGCGCTCGACGCTCTGCGTAGCCGGCCTTGATCTCGGCGCGGCGCTTGTCATCGAGAGGCGTGTTTCCTGCCGGCACACTGTAATTCGCGGACCGCTGGAAAACGTAGAGATGATCGGCCTGCTCGGCGATCAGCGGAATGGATTGGATGCCCGAGGATCCGGTGCCGATCACGCCGACGCGTTTGCCGGTGAAGTCGACGCCCTCGTGCGGCCAGAAACCGGTGTGGAACACCTCGCCACCGAAGGTCTCACGGCCCGCAATGTTCGGAACGTTCGCGGTCGAGAGGCTGCCCGTGGCGCACACGACGAAGCGTGAGGTGACGTCGTGACCGCCGTCGGTCTGTACTCGCCACGTGGCAGTACCCTCGTCGAACTGTGCGCTCAGAACGCGTGTGTCGAAGGTGAAGCCAGTGCGTAGGTCGAAGCGATCAGCCACGTGATCGAGGTACGAGAGGATCTCCGGTTGCGCGGCGTACTTCTCGCTCCAGTCCCAATCCTGTTGGAGCTCTTCGGAGAACGAGTAGGAGTAGTCGAAACTCTCGACGTCGCAGCGTGCGCCGGGGTAGCGGTTGAAATACCACGTGCCGCCCACTCCGGAGCCCGCCTCGAAGCCGTGGACACGCAGCCCCTGCTCGCGAAGTCGGTGCATGGCGTACATGCCAGCGACGCCGGCGCCGATGACTACGACGTCGAGTGGTGCGGTGGAGAAGTCAGGATCGGTCATGGTGGTCACGCTACGAGTGGACTGGTTGGTAGAGGAACGGGTTCTCCCGCTGGGTGGGCGGAGCCTCCACCCCATGACACTGGGTGGGCGGAGCCTCCACCCCATGACACTGGGTGGGCGGGCCCGTACGGGTTTGTCCACCGATCGGGGGACACCGATGTCATCCAGCACTCGGACCCGTAGGTGGACAGACCCGAAGGGATTTCGGGGCCATAGTTGTCTCATCACCGAAACACACGGTCACCGAGACCGACAAATCGAGGAGAAACATCATGGCTACCAACACAATTCGACCCGAAGCAATTTCCTTCTCCGGCCTCAGCATGGCAGCTCTGGTCGCCCGCGCCGCCGGGGCGAACGCTGTGAAGTCGATAACCGACACTTCCGTCACGACGGCGATGATCAGCAATTCGGGCTTCGGGGCCCTGTATCTGGTCGACGCATCCAATCCGAACGGTGACTGGATCGTCCCGCCGGCCGACTACATCCTGCCGAACATGAACGTCAACGTGGTCGCCACGAGCAAGAATCAGAACGACTTTCCCGTCGTGCTGACGTACCGCTCCGACGACGGTGGAGTGTTTGTCTTCAGCGCCACCAACTCGAAGACCAGGGCAGATGCCGGCGGAACGTACGCCCCCGACGGCCACGACGTCACGGTGACGATGACCTCGGGTTACCCGGCCATGAACGTCACGTACGTACTGCGGTGACTCCCGTTCACTCCAACAGACCCTGCCGCATCGCGGCGGCGACGGCGGCGCCTCGATCGTTGACTCCGAGTTTCTCGTAGAGGCGCTGCACGTGGGTTTTGACGGTCGAAGGCGCAAGAAAGAGCTGGGAGGCGATGGTGGGGATACTGGCGCCCTGTGCGATCAATCCGAGAACTTCACGCTCACGGGCGCTGAGAGTCGGGCCGGACGGCTCGCTACGGCGACGCACCTCGCCTACCAGTCCGGCAGCGATGCTGGGCGGCAACACATCTCGGCCCGCGGCGCAGTCGAGCACGGCGCTCACGATCTCGGCCCGGGTGGATTCCTTCGGCAGGAATCCGGCAGCACCCGCCTGCAGAGCCTGATACACGACGGACGATTCGTCGTGAGCACTGAGCAGGAGCACCCTGGTCGGCAACTCGTCTCGAACCACTGCTGCTGCCACCTGGGTCCCGTCCAGGTGCGGCATCCGGAAATCGATCAGCGCCACCTTCGGGCGTAATTCCCGAATCATTGCGAGCGCAGCTGCGCCGTCGTCGGCCTCGCCCAGAACGTCGATGCGGTCACTGCCGGTCAGGGCCCGAACCACGCCCTCACGAAACAACGGGTGATCGTCGCCGACCACCACGGAAACCTTGCCGACCACCGGCTTCGTGCCTTCTCGCATTGCTCACTTTCTCACGCCCGTACCAGCAATGCGAGCACTTGCGCCTCCCCCGATCGGGGGACACGCGATTCAACCCCGCCACGGCCCCGTCGGCGGACATACAGCAGCCCTGATTCGCGACAAGATTGATTCATCGCCGAGAACGGCAACCACACACCAGCCCAGGAGCAGACATCATGCGTACCAACACCACTCGCTTCGTAGCAGTCACCGCGATCGCCCTCGCTCTCGGCGGAACCGCACTGGGAACCGCGGCGGTCGCCAACGCCGGCACCATGCCGACGGACGGCCCGACGGTTGCCATGACCATCACCAACAACACCGACAACCCGATGCTGCTGGACAGCGCGTCCAACCCCTACGGACAGTGGATCAACGGCCCCCGCTCCTACTTGGCTCCGCACACGACCGAAATCGTCACCGCCTACAGCAGCGATCCGCGCGGCATCGGTGTCGACGTCACCTACAACGTCGCCGACGGAGTCCAGACCGTCATGGCGGCCAACAACTACGCCGGCAACCCCACCCTCGATGGGACCCGCATCATCGGCGACCCGACGCACGTCATCCTCACCGACTACATGGCCACCGGCTACCCCACGATGAACGCCTCCTACGACGTCTTCACGCAGAACTGAACCGAGCGTTGATGCGACCACGAACTTGATCCGCTACGGCCCACGACCCGGTATCCGCATGGATGTCGGGACGTGGTGTGCGCTGACCAGCTCAGACGCGTTCGACCAACACGCAGCGGGCGCCACTGAAGATCGTGGGCATGCACTTGTTGCAGTGGATGCACAGTGATTGGGTATCGGATTCGGCTGCGATCCGATTGATCAGATCCGGTTCTCTGAGCAGTGCCCGTGCCATGGCGACGAACTCGAACCCTTCCGCCATTGCGGTATCCATGCCCGCTTTGTCCGTGACACCTCCGAGCAGCACGAGCGGCAACTTCACCGCAGCACGGATCTGCCGAGCCTCTTCCAGCATGAACAGCGGCTTGTACGGATAGGTATGCAACATGCTCTTGCCCACCAACTGCACACCGAGTCGAACAGGTTGCGGCATCGCGGCGGCGAACTCGCGGATCGGCGCATCGCCCTTGAACAGGTACATCGGGTTGAGCAGTGAGCTACCCATCGTCAACTCGAGCGCGTCGACGCTTCCGGATGCTTCGAGCCACTGCGCCACCTGGATTGCTTCGTCCACCCAGAATCCGCCTGGCACACCGTCGTCCATGTTCAGCTTGGCCAAGATCGCGATCTTGTCGCCGACGGCATCGCGCACACTGCGTGCAGTTTCGAGTACGACGCGAGCCCGATTCTCGAGCGATCCGCCGTAGGAGTCCTTACGACGGTTGAGTTTCGGGCTCAGGAACGAGCTCGCGAAATAGTTGTGGCCGAAGTGGATCTCGACGGCGTCGAATCCTGCCTCGACGGCAAGTCGCGCAGCGCTCCCGTGCGCGGCCGCAATTCTGGTGATGTCCGCTGTGGTGGCAGTGCGAATCATCCTCATGCTCAACGGATTGAACGAACTCGACGGTGCCAGCGCGGGCAGTCCGGTCGACTTCTGATTCGCGACGGGGCCGGCGTGCCCGAGCTGCGCCGATGCTGCTGCCCCTTCGGCGTGAATGGCATCGGTGAGTCGTCGCAGTCCGGGGAGGGCATCGGGCCGCATCCACAGCTGGCCGTATTCGGTGCGCCCTTCCGGTGCGACGGCGCAATACGCGACGGTGGACATCCCGACTCCGCCGGCTGCCGGGCGGCGATGGAACTCGATCAGCTCGTCGGTGACCAGGGCGTCGGGAGTTTTGCCTTCGAATGTCGCGGACTTGATGATTCGATTTCGCAAGGTCACCGGGCCCAGCTTTGCCGGGGCGAGCACGTCGGGAGCAGTCATCAAGTTTGCCTCTCGCAGGGGTTGTTTGCTGGACGGTAGATCGATGGTCCAGAGCTGGCCAGCCCCCGTGCCACGGAGCGGGAAAACAACTTCAGCCCGGCCGAGGTGGCCGGGCTGAAGTGACATCGGTGCAGATCAGATGCGTCCGAAGTACGCGTCCTTGAGCACTGCCAGGTCGTCGATGTCCTTGGCGTCGGCGTCGAGGACCACCTTGCCGATGTCGAGGACCGTCACGTGATCGGCGACGCTCATCGCGGCCTCCACTGCCTGCTCCACCAACAGAACAGCCAGGCCGGTTTCTTTGAGCTGCTGGACGCGGTCCATCACCTCACCGACGATCACGGGAGCGAGACCGCCCGAAGGTTCGTCGAGAAGGAGCAACCTAGGCTGCGCCATCAGCGCTGCGCCGATCGCGAGCATCTGCTGCTGACCGCCCGACATGGAACCGGCGGGAAGCGAACGCTTCTCCCCCAGGATCGGGAACATCTCGTACATGGACTCGACGGATTCCATAAGCTCGCCGCGCTTTGCCTTGCGGGTGTACCCGCCCAGCAGGAGGTTCTGCTCGACGGTCTGCTTGTGGAAGACCCGCTTGCCCTCCTGCACGTACGCCATCCCCTGCCGCACCCGCTTGTGGGCGGGAACTCCGGTGATGTCGGCACCGTCCATTTCGACGGTTCCGGAGGCCACCTTGTTGAGGCCGGACAGGGCACGGAGCGTGCTCGTCTTGCCTGCGCCGTTGCGTCCGAGCAGGGCGGTCACCTGACCGGGATAGACGTCGAACGAGACATCCCAGACGACGCGCAGATCGCCGTACCCGGTCTGCAGGTTACGGACCTTCAGAATCGGTTCCATCACTTCACCTCGCTGGTCTGATGGTCTACCGCGCCGATTTCTTCGAGAAGTGCTTCTTCGTCACCGGACTTGACTCCGAGGTATTCGCTCAAGACGCGTGGGTGATGTTCGATGGTTGCCGCATCGCCGGTGGCGATCACCTGCCCTTGCGCCAGCACGACTATCTCGTCGGCCAGCGAGAGGACGAGGCGGAAGTTGTGCTCCACCAACACCACTGTGGCCCCGGCATCTCGCAGTACCCGGATCAGGTCCGCCAGGCGTTCGAGTTCGTCCTCGTCGAGTCCGGACGCAACCTCGTCGAAGAGTACGACCCTCGGCTCGGCGATGACGGCGCGAGCAACTTCGAGCATGCGACGCATCCCCAGGGGCAGCGACGTCGCGATCTCGTTGCGCAGGTGCGACATCCCCACGAGCTCGAGAACACGCTCGGCCTCGACGATGTCGGCCTTCGCGATCCTGCGGAAGCTGGGCAGGCGAAGCACAGCCGACGCCATCGACGCGCGGTGCACCGAATACCGTCCGGATGCAACAGCTTCCAGAACCGTGATGTTCTCCGGAATCGTCGGAGTTTGGAACGTGCGCGCCACCCCCACGCGCGCCACCTTGTGCGGCGACGACTGCGAGACCACCGTGTCACCGATTGTGATCACGCCGGCGTCCGCGGTGTAGAAGCCGCAGATCATGTTGAGCATGGTCGTCTTACCCGAACCGTTGGGCCCGATCAACGCGGTGACCTTACCGGCCTCTGCGGTCAGGGTTGCCGCATTGAGTGCCTGGTTGCCACCGAATGCCTTGGACACTCCGTCGACCACCAACCGTGCGCCGTTGATCGGCGCCAGCTCCGGTGTTCCGCCGCTGTTTTCCTTTGCGGTGACTACGCCCAGGCCGGCCTTGCGATCGAGTTTCGAGACGATCGCTCGCCCGACCTTGGTCAGACCACCCGAGAGCAGCACACCGCCGATGATCAGGAAGCCCCCGTAGAAGATCAGCGAGTATTCCTGAAATGCCGTCGACTGGTTGGGACCGAGCTGCATGATCGCGGCACCGACTACGGCGCCGTACACACTTGCCGCACCGCCCAGAATGGATGCCGCCAGAACCGCTGTGGCAAAGGTGAACCCGAAGGCTTCCGGCGAGATGAACAGGTCGGTATTGGCGAACAACGCACCCGCCAGGCCGGCCGGGAACGCACCGATCGCATAGCCGAGCAGTTTCATCCGGAACACCGACACACCCTGCGACGACGCCAGCACCGGCGACTGCTTGAGCGTGCGGAACGCGATGCCGTGGCGCGAGACCACCAGGTTGCGCATCACCGCGAACCAGAGGACGGTGACCACGACAACCACCATGTAGTACTGCTGGGTGTCGAGTTCGGAGCCGAAGAGCGTCGGTGGCTCCATACCGGTGAGGCCGTTTCGGCCGCCGGTCTTGCCGCCGAAGATCGCCAGTACGTCCGGTACCAGCAGGACCAGGAAGAACGACGTCATCGCCAGGGACCAATTGCCCAGTCGCAGACCGGGAACGCCGGTCAAGATGCCGACGCCCAATGCCACGGCACCGGCCGCAGCGAGCTGGACCAGAATGTCGGTGTGACCGGCCTGGGACATCAGACCCGCGGTGTATGCACCCGCCGCGTACATCGCGGCCTGGCCGAGCGCCAGTTCACCGGCAAAGCCGAGGCTCAGGTTCAGGCCGCTGACCACAAGCGCCAGGATGCAGGCCAATTGAATCTGCCGTGATGTCGACAGGTCGAGCCCCATCACGGGCAGCAGCAAGATCACTACCGCCAGGACCAGCGGGATGATCCAGCTCGGAAGGGAACGGAAAGTCCGCCACGCGCTTACCATTTCACACCACCCGTTCTCGGACGTTGCCGAACAAGCCGGCAGGTTTGACCATCAAGATGATGATCAGCACCGTGAAGACGGCGATATTGCTGTACTGACTTCCCGCCCACAGGGCGGTGAACGATTCCACCAGGCCGACGGTCAGGCCGCCGATCAAAGCGCCTGGCAGAGAGCCGAACCCGCCGATCGCCAACGCCACGAATCCCTTGAGGGCCAGCGCGGCACCCAACGTCGCAACTGCAAACGTCTTGGGGCCGACAAGGAGTCCGAGGACACCGGCCAATGCACCCGAGAAGGCAAACGCACCCAGCGCCAACCGTCGTACATTGACTCCTCGCAGCATCGCCGCTTCACGATCCTCGGAGATGCCGATCAGAGCCAGACCCGTCATGGTCTTCTTCGAGACGTAACTCAACCCGATGACCAGTGCGATCGCCGCAACAAGCAGAGCGATCTCCACCGGGTAGGTACGGCCGCCGAGTAGGGTGATCGGTTCGTTCGATCCGAAGAACGGAACCGTGAGAGGTTCACTACCCCAAATCAATTGAGTTGCACCATTGAGCAGCGTGGCAACGCCAAGCGTGGTGACCAGCTGGTTCTGGTGATCGGCCACCGGTCTGATCGCGACGATCTCCTCGACCGAGGCGAGGAGCATCACGGTCACGGTTGCCATGACGGCCACCACGAGAACGGGAAGTTTCAGGGTCACGAGACCCGAGTAGGCGACGAAAGTGCCCACCATCATCAGCTGAGCTTGAGCGAAGTTGAACGTGTTGGAGGAAACGAAAACGATGTTGTACCCGATGGCAACCAGCACGTAGACCGCGCCGAGCGCCAATCCGGACCACAGAATGGTCATGACGCAGCCGGGTTTCCGAACTGACCGTTGAGGATCTTCGTCGGGCTGATGAACTTCAGCTCACTGGTATCCGGGTTCGGGCCGTGGTTGTCAGAGCTGAAGTTGTAGCGCGAGAGGAATGCGGTCTTGGCATTCTCCTGAACCTCTGCGGTTTCCAGTGCTTCGGCGAGCTTCTTCGGATCGGTCGAACTGCCGACCTTCTCCGCTGCTGCCGCGACGAGGGGGAATGCGTCGTAGTTGTCCGCGAGGATCAGCGTCGACGGGATCGAGCCCAGCGACGCCATCGTGTCCACCATCGTGTTGACGAGCGCGTTGTTCGGATCGAACACCGTGCTGGTGAACACCTGCGTCACCAGGTTCTTCACCTGCGGGGTGCCGAGCACGCCGGCGGGCGGATCATTGGCGATGAGGTTGGTGGCAGAGACCGACGTGTTGCCGATCAACGGCACGTCCCAGCCGAGTCGCTCCAGGCTCTGCAACACGTATCCGAGCGGGGCGCCGTACGCGTCCAACGCGATTGCCGTTGCACCGGCATTCTTGAGGGACTGCAACTGCGCCGTCATGTCCAGAGCAGCGGCGTCGTATTCTTCGTTGCCGGCAGCCTTCAGACCGACCTTCTCGAGCGCACCGGTCATCTCCTCGCCGAAGAGTTCACCGTAAGCGGTACTACCGTGCAGGACTCCGACGCTGCTGTAGCCCTTGGTCTTTGCATACTCGGAGATGCCGCGAGCGGTGTCGGTCGCGCCCGGAGCCAGGTCGAAGTTCAGCGGGAACTTCGAGGGGTCCGTGGAATCGGGAGAAGGCGCCATGCTCAGCGAGAGGATGTTGTTCTGCTTGAGGATCGGGAGAACCGCAGCCGCGATCGACGAAGGACCCGAGTTGAGGTAGAGGTCAGGCTTGTTCCCCGAGTTGATGGCTTCGCGCAGCTTGGTGACGGCGATGGTTGCATCACCCGCGTCGTCCACAGTGGTGAGCTCGATCTGACGGCCGCCGATGCCCCCGGCCTCGTTCTGGACCTGAACGCCGGCCTTCGTGGCCAGCAGGGAAGTCTGCGAGTTCGCCGCGAGAACACCCTGCGCACTGATCCCGCCGGTCAGCAGGACGCGGTACGGCGAATCCGCGCCACCTTCGGACTCCGAAGAACCACTACACCCCGCGAGAGCCAGAGCCGTCACGGCAACTGCCGCAACAAGAATGGGCCGACGATTCATGTCTGCACTCCTAGAACACATGTATGCACCGAACGTCAGGCGAATACCTGACGAAAGAAGGATCGGCCGGTGGGAACGCCTGATTTCGAGCACCAGCCAACCAAGCACCCGCTTGATGATCTAGCAAGCAGTTGCTTGGGTTGGAGCATAGAATGTGATCTGGATAACGTCAAACGCACAAAAGAGGAGTCATGGAAGCGGACGCTATGCATATTCGGGCGGCCTCGACAGACCGATTCCCGCTGGGTGGAAACGCCAAAACGGCCCCACGCCCTGCGGGATTCGATGAGGTGAATCCGAGCAGGGCGTGGAGCCGTTTGCGTAAAGGTCTGAACTATCGCTGGTTTCGTGGCTTCCAAACCACCAACGCGTTGTTGCGTGGAATCGGAACGAGGTCCCGGCGATAGCCCGCATGGACTTTCGCGATTTCCTCGGCCAGTTCGCGGACGCGATGCTGCAGAGCCTCGACCTGGTTGGTCAGTTCGATGATCCGTTTGATTCCGGCGAGGTTGACGCCCTCGTCCTGCGAAAGCCGTTGCACTTCACGCAGAAGCGCAACATCACGCGGGGAGTAGCGTCGTCCGCCACCAGTGGTTCGGTGAGGGGTGACCAAACCGAGTCGATCGTAGTTACGCAAGGTCTGCGCATGCATGCCGGCCAACTCGGCTGCCACCGAGATCACGAAGATCTGGGCGTCAGGATCGACCGTCGCATCCCATTGATTCTGCGGTCGTTCGGTCATCATGCACCGGCCCACCCGGCCCGTGGATCGAACCCGCTCGCCTTCTCGGCTTCGAGATAGGTCTTCAGCGCTTCGATCGCCGGGTCGTCCAACTTCTGCGGGACGGATACCTTGACGGTGACCAGAAGGTCGCCGGCCCCCTCGGGACGCTTGGGGATGCCGCGTCCGCGAACTCGCAGAATGCGTCCGTCCACCGTTCCGGCCGGAACCTTCACTCCGACACGGCCGTCCAGGGTCGGCACGGACAGTGTCGTCCCGAGCACCAGTTCGCCGTAGCTCACCGGAACCGTCAGCGTCAGATCGTCGCCGTTACGGCCGAAGACATTGTCCGGCTTGACGCGGATGTTGACGAACAGGTCACCCGCCGGAGCTCCGCGGAGACCCGCTTCGCCCTTGCCCTTGAGTCTGATTTTCTGACCGTCGCTCACGCCTGCCGGCACGCGAACCGTGATGGTCCGTGTCCGGTTGGTGACGCCGCTACCGTGGCAGTCCTCGCAAGGCGAGTCGATGATCGAGCCGGTTCCCCGGCAGTCGTCACACGGCTCACTGAATCCGAATGCGCCCTGGTTGCGGCTGACCACGCCGGTTCCGTTGCAATGCGGGCACACTCGCGGGCTGGTGCCCGGCTTTGCGCCGCTGCCGTGACACGTGGTGCACGACGTCGGGCTGGTCAGACGAAGTGGGACGGTGACACCGAGCGCCGCTTCGCGGAAGGCGAGCGTCGTCTCGGTCTCGAGGTCCTTGCCTCGACGCGGGCGGTTGGGCGCAGCGGTGCGCTGGCCCGCTCCCCCGCGATTGAACAACCCGCCGAAGATGTCTCCGAGACCCGAGTCCTGCCCGCCGGCACCGCCGCCGAACAGGTCGTTGATGTCGAAACCACCAGCGCCGGGGTTGAATCCACCGCCACCTTGCGCACGGGGACCGAAGCCTCCGCTGGCAAAGAGGCGCCTGGCCTCGTCGTACTCCTTGCGCTTGTCCGGATCAGACAGAACGGCATGAGCTTCACTGACGGACTTGAAACGCTCTTCGGCCTTCGCATCGTCAGGGTTGGCGTCGGGATGAAGATCCCGGGCCAGCTTGCGATACGCCTTCTTGATTTCGTCGGCCGTCGCGGTGGACGAGACGCCCAGCTCCTTGTAGAAGTCCTTCTCGATCCACTCCCGTTGACTCACTGGGCGTCTCCTCCTCTCACTCTTACTTCGCTTCTTGTTCTGAACCGTCTGCAGGCTTGTCGCCTACCCGGTCCGTCACGGCCACCATTGCGGTCCGAAGGACCCGGTCGCCGAGCTTGTAACCCTTGCGCATGACCGTCCCGAGTACGGGGTCGTGGCCTTCGCCTTCATGCTGCACCGCTTCGTGGAGTGCGGGATCGAAATCGTCGCCCTCGTTACCGAAGTCGGTCAAACCCAGACCCGTCAGGGTCGTGTTGAGCTTGTCCGCGAGTGCACGCAGTGGACCTGATTCGAGGTCACCGTGTGCCCGAGCGCGATCCAGGTCGTCGAGGATTCCGATGAGTTCGGTGATGACCGAAGCGCGCGCGGTTTCCTTGATGACCTGCTTGTCACGCTCGACGCGACGACGGTAGTTGGTGAACTCCGCCTGAAGTCGCTGCAGATCCGCAGTTCGTTCGGCGAGCTGATCGGTGGCGGATGCTTCCTCCACGATCGACTCTGCTTCCTGAACTACCCCTGTGTCTTCCGAGTCGAGCGGCGGCAGGGATTCCCCCGCCGCCTCTCCCTGTGCACCGGTCTCGGGGTCGACCGGGTTGTTCTCGGAGTTGTCCGAGGTCACTTCTTGTCCGAGTCGGTGGGCTCGTCGACAACCTCGGCGTCGACGACGTCGTCGTCATTGCCTGCGCCGTCGGTGTTTCCGGCCTCGTTTGCAGCGGAAGCCTCGTAGATGGCCTGGCCCAGAGCCTGCGACTCGGTGCCCAGCTTCTCCACTGCGGTCTTCACTGCAGCGATGTCGGTGCCTGCCAGGGCGTCGTTGACGTCCTTGACCGCTGCCTCGACCTTGGTCAGGATCTCCTCGGAGACCTTGCCCGCGTTCTCACCTTCACGCTGCTCCTTGACGAACTTCTCCGTCTGGTGGACCAGCGACTCGGCCTGGTTGCGGACCTCTGCCTCTTCGCGACGTGCCTTGTCTTCCTCGGCGTGAGCCTCGGCGTCCTTGACCATGCGCTCGATCTCTTCCTTGGACAGACCGGAGCCGTCCTGGATCTTGATCGTGTTTTCCTTGCCGGTGCCCTTGTCCTTCGCCGTCACGTGCACGATGCCGTTGGCGTCGATGTCGAAGGTGACCTCGATCTGCGGAACGCCACGCGGGGCGGGCGGCAGATCGGTGAGCTCGAAGGAGCCGAGCAGCTTGTTGTGCGAAGCGATTTCGCGCTCACCCTGGAAGACCTGGATCTGCACCGAAGGCTGATTGTCGTCAGCGGTGGTGAAGGTCTCGGAACGCTTCGTGGGGATGGTGGTGTTGCGCTCGATGAGCTTGGTCATCACGCCACCCTTGGTTTCGATACCGAGGGAAAGCGGCGTGACGTCGAGGAGCAGAACGTCCTTGACCTCGCCCTTGAGCACGCCGGCCTGGAGTGCGGCGCCGACTGCGACGACCTCGTCCGGGTTGACACCCTTGTTGGGCTCACGGCCACCGGTCAGTTCACGAACCAGATCGGAGACTGCCGGCATACGGGTGGAGCCACCGACGAGCACGACATGGTCGATGTCCTTGACGGCGATTCCGCTGTCCTTGATCACTGCCTGGAACGGCGCACGGGTGCGATCGAGCAGGTCCGAGGTGATCTTCTGGAACTCGCTGCGGGAGAGCTGCTCGTCCAGGAAGAGCGGGTTCTTGTCCGCGTCGACCGTGATGTACGGGAGGTTGATGGAGGTGCTCTGCGAGCTGGAGAGCTCGATCTTCGCCTTCTCCGCAGCCTCACGCAGACGCTGCAGGGCCATCTTGTCCTTGGTCAGATCGATGCCGTTCTGAGCCTTGAACTTGTCGACCAGCCAAGCGACGACGCGCTCGTCCCAGTCGTCGCCACCGAGGTGGTTGTCACCGGAGGTTGCGCGAACCTCGACGACGCCGTCGCCGATTTCGAGCAGGGAGACGTCGAAGGTGCCGCCACCGAGGTCGAAGACCAGAATGGTCTGCTCGGTGTCACCCTTGTCCAGTCCGTATGCCAGTGCAGCCGCGGTGGGCTCGTTGACGATACGAAGGACGTTGAGGCCGGCGATCTGGCCGGCTTCCTTGGTTGCCTGACGCTGTGCGTCCTCGAAGTATGCGGGGACGGTGATGACGGCGTCGGTGATGTCTTCGCCGAGGTAAGCCTCCGCGTCACGCTTGAGCTTCATCAGCGTGCGGGCGCTGATTTCCTGCGGCGTGTACTTCTTGCCGTCGATTTCCACGTTCCAGTCAGTGCCGATGTGGCGCTTGACGGAGCGGAGGGTGCGGTCGACGTTCGTGACTGCCTGGTTCTTCGCGGGCTGACCGACGAGAACCTCGCCGTTCTTGGCAAATGCGACCACCGAGGGGGTGGTACGTGAGCCTTCGGCGTTGGCGACCACTACGGGCTCGCCGCCCTCCAGCACTGCAACTACCGAGTTGGTCGTACCGAGATCGATACCGACTGCACGAGCCATAGTGTTCCTACCTTTCGTTCTGCGGTTCTCTGCCCGAGTGGTTGATCTCGAACATGACCGCGAGTTTTTCGCTTGGTGAGCGTCCTCCGCTCAAGTTTGCCTCCGACCGTGGCCGGGAGTCAACTTGAAGTTGAGCCGAGGGCGCTCAAGCTTGTCGAAATGGTCAACTACAGCCCACGTAGATTTGTTCCCGCCTTCTCCGAAAAGCCGAAAAAGTGCGCCACATCACTTCCGAATCTCTCCGAATGGCTACGATCGGCCGGTGACCGATCCCGACAATTCTCCCGTTCGACCTGCTCGACCGGCGCCGGCGCGCCCCGCACCCGAGCGACCCGACGTCTCGGTTCGGCCGCTCCGACCTGCAGCGAACGACGAGATGCCCAAGGCCGTGACCTTGTCCACCTCTGCCTGGATCGGCTCGTTCGTCGTCCTGGCCGGTATCGCCGGAGTGGTAGTCACCAGCCTCGACGACGTCCGGTCAGCCCTCGAAGAATCGACTGCGCGCGACAATCCCGGATACTCGTCCACCGATATCTCCGATGCCGTGACGGTCGTCCTGGCCGGCAGTGGCGGCGGCGCTCTCGTCCTGATCCTGCTCGCACTCATGAGCCTTCAACTCCTCCGTGCCCGCAAGAACGCCGGGCGGGTGATGACGGCGATCGTCGGAGCCCTCAGCATCGCGGCCGGGCTCGGCTTCATGTCTCTGGTCGACGGCGCTGCGGATATCGGCGCCGGAGTTCTGAGATGGGGTCCGATTCTCTACTGCGTCCTTGTAGCAGTGGCGGCGATCGCTCCGTTCGCTCCCGGTGTCAGCACCTGGCTGCGAGTACGCCGATGAAGGTTCACGTACAACTCGACTCCGCGCCGGGCGCGGGCGCTGCTCGCAGCCGTGAACTCGCGGAGACCGGCGCCGGTGGCCTGTTCACCTTCGAGGGACCACACGACGTGTTCTTCCCGCTCGTCGAAGCGGCATCGGCCGTCGACCTCGACCTGATGACCAACGTCGCCATCGCATTCCCCCGCAGTCCCATGCATCTGGCGCATTCGGCCAACGACCTACAGTTGCTCAGTCGCGGCCACTTTCGCCTCGGTCTCGGATCGCAGATCAAACCACACATCGAAAAACGCTACAGCGCAACGTGGTCGCGTCCAGCGGCCCGCATGAAGGAGACGGTCGCAGCGGTCAAGGCGATCTTCACGGCGTGGGAGAACACCTCGACGCTGAACTTCCGCGGCGAGTTCTTCACCCACACTCTGATGCCCCCGACGTTCGATCCAGGCCCCAATCCCTATGGACCGCCGCCCATCCTGATGGGTGCGCTCGGACCGGTGATGACCCGGACGGCGGCGGAGGTGGCCGACGGACTCCTGGTCATGCCGTTCCACACGCAACGCCATTTCCTCGAACGAACACTTCCGGCCGTCGATGCCGGCCTCCGTGAATCCGGCCGCACCCGAGACGAATTCACGATCATCCCGCAGGTCATCGTCGGCGTCGGCCGCGGCGACGATCAACTTGCCGCGGCCGCCCGAGGCGTCAGAGCCCTGCTCTCGTTCTACGGTTCGACGCCCGCATACCGTCCGGTGCTCGACGTCGAAGGGTGGGGCGAGGTCCAACCGGAACTCAATGCCCTGTCGAAGCGAGGTGGTTACGCCGACATGGCATCACTGATCACCGATCCGATGCTGACCACACTCGCCGTCGTCGGCACCCCCGAAGAGTGTGCAGCCGAGATTCGGCGCCGGTTCGGCGAGCATGCCGACGAAGTGTGCTCCTACTTCCCGGGTTACGACGTAGAACCGTCAGACGTGGCGTCGATGATCTCGCTTCTCACCTGAACCTGGTCGAACTTCCTGATCAGGCCCCCAAGGTACGGGCCAGCTCGGTCAACGACTCCCGGGCAGCACGCAGGCTCGCGTCACCCTGCTCGATCAGCGGTGCCATCGCCGGAATACGCTGCGCCAAAGTCAGTTCCGCGGTGATGACGGAGACATCCATTCCCATCGACACCCCGAGCACCTGAACGAGTGGCGGGACGGTGTGATCGTTGGCCTCGTTCCCCGAGCCCGGTGCATAGGTGTTCCCACGGCTGGACACGATCACCACGGGCTTACCTGCGAGCGGCTGAGTACGCGTGTCGAAAGGCACCGTAGTCCCCAGGACGTGCACGTAATCTATCCACGCCTTCAACGTCGACGGGATCGACCAGTTGTACATCGGCGCGCCGATCACGACTACGTCTGCAGCGGTAAGTTGCTCGATGACCCGAGCCTGTAGTGCTTCCGCGGCGGGATCCGGAATCTCCCCATCGACTCGCAAGCGTGGTGCGTAGTGCAGGGCCGCATCCGCGAGGTGCGGCAACGGATCCCGGTGCAGGTCCACCGTCACCGTCGTGTGATCCGGGCTGTTCTTCGACCACTGCTGAGCGAACAGGGCAGTCAGATCACGCGAGGTTGAGTTGTGGAGTTCGGCAGACGAATCGATGTGAAGTAGCTGTGGCATCCCTCATCACTACCAGAGCGCGCTCAACTCTTCTCCGCGGCGAGATCGGATTCTGCCGCGTACTGCGCCAGCAGGACACGTTCGCGCTCGCGATGCGGATAGAAGAACGTCACCACCGCGGCCCCGGCACACACGATGATGATCGCCGCGATGTAGGCGTTTGTATCCCCGTCCAGGAAGGCGTTTTTGGCGGCGGTCATGATTTGGTCCGCGTATTGCGGGTAGCGTTCCGCCAGAACTTCGGCGCTGGAGAAAGATTTGGTGAGCGCGGCCTGAGTTTCGGGAGTCACCTCGGATGCGTTCGGCGATGACGAGATCGCAGTACCCAACGATTTTGCGTAACCGGCCGTGAGTATTCCGCCGAGAATCGACTGCATGATGGCCCCGCCCAGGTCACGTTGCAGGTCCGACGTTCCCGACGCCATACCAGCGCGGTGCACGGGAACGGATCCGGTCAGCGAACGCGATGCCGGTGTGCCGGCCAGGCCGACGCCGATCCCGACGAGCGCATAGGCCAGCGCGACCTGCCAATACTGTGTGCTTTCGTTCCACAGGAAAAGCGCGACAAACAACCCGAGAACCACGAACAGGTAGCCGGAGAGCAGCGTGACGCGGGCGCCGTACCTTTCGATCATGGTCGCCGAGCGCGGCGCAACGATCACCATCGCCAGCGCAGCCGGAATGATCGCCGCACCGGCTGCCAGCGTCGAGTAGCCGAGGACGTTCTGCAGGAACTGCTGGCCGATGAACATCGCGCCCATGAGCGAACCGAACACGACCAACCCGCCCACCGCCGCGACCCAGAAGGTCGGGCGCGCAGCTACGTGAAGATCGAACAGCGGATTGACCGCGCGTCGCTGTTGCAGGAAGAACCCGATACCCGCGACGACCGCTATCGCCCCGAGCACCAGAGCCAACGTGCCCGAACCCTTCACCGGCGCAAAGTTGATGGACAGCACCAGCGCCCCGATGAAGACGATCGACACTATGCCGCCGAGGTGATCAACTCGCTCGGTCGTCTCGTTGACGTGCGCGGGCACCAACACCAGCGAACAGATCAGTGCCACGAGAGCCAACGGAAGGGTGACGAAGAAGACCGAACCCCAGTGAAACTGCTCGAGCAGCGCCCCCGAGACGATCGGACCGAGTGCTGAAATCGCGCCACCGATTGCGGACCACATGGCAATCGCCTTGGTCCGTGCCGGTCCGGCCCACAGCGCCGTGATGATCGCCAGCGTGGTCGGGAATGCAAGACCTGCCGAGACGCCTCCGACTATCCGAGCAAGGAACAGCACTTCGAAGTTCCCGGCGAATCCAGCCACGATCGACGCCGGAATAGACAGCGCCATGCCGGTGACCAGCAGCATCTTGCGGCCGTATCGGTCTCCCAACGCCCCAAGGTAGAGCACCGTTCCGGCCAGGCCCAACGAGTACCCGACCGCGATCAGGTTCAGTTGTGTCTGGCTGGCGTCGAAGGCCCGCCCGATGTCCGGCAGCGCGACATTCGCGACCGAGAGATTGAGATTCGCGACCGCAGCGACCAGGATGAGCGTCCCCAGGACGAGGGTGGCTCGATCCGGTGAATCGGACTTGATGTCACTCGCCATGCGCGTGCTCCCATCGAGGTGGGACCCGAACCTGGGAGTTATGTCCGGGTCATCCCGAACTCAAGATAGAACCCTCTCCAAGCGCTCGCACAGTGAACGGGTCCCTATTCGGGCACAATTTCAGCCAAGACGCCCTCGGCGCTGCGGGCAGCAACCAGGCAGGCGCGGGAGGTGAACCTGTCGAAGAGCGGATGCCTGGACAACTCGCGCCATCGCCGGACAGCCGCGGTAGCCCGCGCACGCTGCACCTCCGGCGATTCTTCCGGTTCGCAGCCCAACCGGTCACTGGCCCGGATTCCGTAGCCACCGATCAGCCTTTGTAGTTGTGCCAGGTCGTCGGGTGGCAGATCTGTGTGTACCGAACGAAGTCGCCCGAGCAGGCGAAGTTCGTGGAAACCGTGAACATCGGCAAGCAACCGTTGTGCCTCCGCCGCGATCTGGTCGCCTTCCTCACTCGGATCAGCTTCGAGGATCCTGCCCAACGTCACCAGTGCTGTGTGCGATTTCAGTTGATCCGCGCGCTGCCCGAATTGAACGTCGATCACCTGACGAAGCTCGTCCAGTCCGCTTCGCTCCAGCAATTCGGCTGCCAGACTCGGTGAATCAGTGGCACCCAGCTTGATCGACGTCACGGCGAGGCGAATTCCGAAGAGCCCGAACCGATCGGCCAATTGCGCCCGCATCGCCGCATCGACCGGGAGTGGACTGTCCTGCCTGGCAAAACGATCCGCGGAGAGCAGTGCCAGGCTCAGATCCTCGGATGCAACTTGCGCGAGCGCCGAGAAGGCAGCGAACTCACTCTGCCTCATCGTCCGTGCGGCGAGTGCCAGCAGACCTGCCACGGGAACCACCGACTGACACAGGCCGGTTCGCTCCAATTCCTCGGCAAATCGTGCCGCGACGTCCTTCGCCGAAGACAACGCGTCGAGCCTGCCTGCGCCGACCTCGTCGGCACGCGAGAGAACACCGATCACTCCGAGCGGGCCGGATTCTCCGCCGACATGATCAGCGATCTTCCCGAGGAACTGCATGTCACTGGCGTTCAGGGCGCGCAGCAGGTAGACCACCGCGTCCGCGCCGGGCGCACCACCATCGGGAACCAGCATGTCCCAGGTTCGGGCCGAAACCTCGGTCGAGAGCGAAGACGTACCTGGGGTGTCGATGATCGTTGTACGAGCCAATGCCGAAGACGGCCAGTCGACGTCGATGCGGTCCACCGAGTCTGCGGTGTACTCCCCCAGATCGAACGTGAGCCTGCCGTCGCGGCGCGTCACCGGCACGTTGAACTCGGCACCGTTCTCGGCCGTCGCAGTCACCTGGGGCGTTGTCCCGTTCCGATACCAGGTGACGACGCGCGTGCACTCCGTCGCGTCGGTAGGCGCTATATCCTGTCCGACAAGCGAATTGAGCAGCGTCGACTTCCCCGCCTTGAGGGAGCCGGCGAGCGCCACCCGGAGTGGCTCGTCGAGCCTGGCAGCGCATTCGTCCAACTGGGCTCGCGTCTGCGGCTGGTCCGCGTAGACCCGTCTGGCCTGGTCGATCAGAGCATGTGCCGACTCCACAGCGGTCACGGCGGTCGTGGCACTCATGCGTTGCTCACCTTTGCCGAAGCAGGAGCCGGAGTTTCGCCGATCAGCTTTCCGGCAACGGTGTCAAGCTCTGCGACGACGCGCATGTCGGTCTCCAGACGCTTGATACGAGCGGCGTGTTCGCTCGACTCCAACTGCGCAGCTTCCTGCGTGGCGCGGAGGGATTCGTTGATCGAGCGCAGCGCCTGCTCGGCGATGTCGGTGAAGTGATCCCGCAGGAGCCGCTGCACCAGGCGGAGGCGGTCCTTCGACTCCTTGCCCACCTGGAAGCTGACGTCGTCGGCGAACCGTCGGATAGCCGCTTTCGCCTCGGCCCGACGCTTGAGCACCTGTGCTTGTTTGTCTTCGCGATAAGCCTTGGTACCCAGCAGAACCCCGGCTCCGATGGAGATCGGGTTGACCAGTGCCATGCCCATCATCGTGGTGATCAAGCCGAACATCAAGACGCCGCCGTACGAGCCGCGCATGCCGACCAGGACCTTCTGAGTGATGCCGATACGGCCGGATTCGAGGTCCGACAACGCGCCAACCGGTTCCAGGAAACCGTCGGTGTCGGCGACGTCGAGATGCGGGAGCGCGACGTCGCCGGTCTCCGCGAAGTGCTGCGCCACAACTTCTGCCAACCATTGAGCTCGATCGTGAGCCCACACGAAGTTGTCACCGATAGCGGTGGCGATCTCCTGTTCGAGCCACTCCCCCACTACGTCCCAGTCCTTACCTGGATCGCCTTCGTCGACCGTCTCTTCGGCCTGGCGGGTGACCCGGCGCAACCGGTCCCGGAGGTCGTGATCGATGTCGGCGGCAAGGTCTGCAATGCCGTCGCCGAGGCTCTGTTGCCAGAGCGAGGTCTTCTTGTGCAGTTCCTCGGCCGCTGCCCGGGCACGCTGCAGGCCGGCGACCGCCGCTTGAGCGGTGGACGGATCCTTCAGCGCCGCAAGCTCACTGCCCATCTCCAACGTCAGATGTGCTGCCGAGGAACGCACGTCCATCGCAACTGCGCGTCGCGTGTTCGACTCGGCACGCGCAACCACGTTGTCCCGCAGGAACTGATAGAGGTCCAGAAATCCGGATTCCGCCTCGAGTTCCTTGTCCCCCAGCCTCAGTGCGTGCGACCGCAGTACCGAGGAGATCGGAATGAGCGGCAGGTCCAACCCGGCGCGCTGGAGATGTCCGCGATCGGCGTCGAGGATCTGTCGCCAGTGCGGGTACAGATCGGTCTTGCTGATCAGACCGGCCACCGCAGGACACAGATTGACGACCTGGCGGATGAATCCCAGCTCGGGTTCGGTGAACTCCTGACTGGAGTCCGACAGAACCAACACGGCATCGGCCGCAGTGATCAATCCCAATGTTCCTGCAGCATGCGGATTTCCATGACCACCGACACCGGGGGTGTCGATCAGAACCAAACCGTCGGCCAACAGCGGACTGGGAACACCCACTTCCACACGCAGAACTTCACGCCCTTCGGCGCGAGGCGTGGCCGGGGTGATCCCCATCAGTTCTTCGAGCGGGAAGGGCACCCGGATGGGCGCCGCACCCGGATCGGCGAGAATCAATTCGGCGACCGCGGTCTCCGCGTACTGCACGACCGTCGCCACGGCAGTGGTCTCGTCGTCACCGACCGAACACACGTCGATGCCGAGCAGAGAATTGACGAACTGGCTCTTGCCCTGTTTGAGGGGACCGACCACCACGATACGAATACGTGGATCATTGACTCTGACCTGAGCATTCTCGAGTCGGCGCACCAGATCCGTGCGCCCGAAATCCTTCGCCACGACGGCTGTTCGTTCGAGCAACGACGCCGTCGACGACGCGACGCGCGCCTTCCGACTGCTTACCTGACTCGCTGAATCACTCATGAGCTACGTTGACCCGCAATTCTTCCCGACTCGAATATCCGGCCCTGCGAACGCATAGCGCACGCAGGGCCGGATTTGTTACATCAGGTCATTTTGACCGATTTCAGTTCCTGCGTCAGCAGATCAGGGATGCAGGTGATCGACAACCGCAACCGGGTCGATGTGATCGACCGGTGCTGCAACCGAATCCTCGGCGAAGAGCGAGTGTCCGGTATCGGCGCTCAGTCCCGAATCGGAGCCCGCACCGAAAGCGTCGGTCGCATCGATCGACGACCACGGGTTCAGCGCACCGGTCAAGGAACTTGTCAGGTCGGACACGCCGCTGACTGCTCCACCGAGGGATCCACCCAGGTCAGCGACTCCGCCGCCAACGGTACCGCCACCGTCGACGGTGCCACCGGCAGCCGCGGCTGCGTCGGCACCGATCGAACCTGTCACGTCGGTGACTGCTCCGACAGCCCCGCCGAGCGATCCACCGAGATCGGTGACGCCGTTCAGTGCTCCGCCGAGCGACCCACCCAAACCGGCCGCAGCGTTCGTGGCGGCGTCGAGACCTGCTGTTGCGTCGAGACCTGCTGTTGCGTCCAGAGCACCGCCCACCGTTGCTCCGAGGTCGCCGGTCACACCGCCGAGGTTCAGGCCGTCTGCCGCGATGCTTCCGAGGTCGACGGAAGGCAGTTCAGCGGAGATCGGGCCAAGGTTCACTGCGCCGAGGTCGACGGAGGGCAGGTCGGCGCCGATCGAACCGGTGTCGATTCCGCCGAGGTTCAGTGCCGTGTCCAGCGCTCCACCGAGTGCGCCTTCGGCACCGAGAACGCTGTCGAGAGAGCCCCCCAGCCCGAGGCCGGCTCCCAGCGCACCGTCCAGCGCGCCGGTGAGGTCCGTGCCCACGGAACCGACAGCACCCAAGCCGCCTGCACCTGCGAGAGCGGTGTCGAGAGCCGCAGCCACACCGGCTGCCAAGCCTGCTTCGCCGCCCAGCCCGAGTGCACCACCGAGGTCGATTCCGGTAAGTCCGCCTGCGCCCAGCGCTGCGTCGAGTGCGCCGCCGAGACCGCCCGCCAGCCCGGCATCGATGCCGAGTGCCGAACCGAGGACACCTTCGAGGGCCGTAGACAGATTCGCACCGCCGCCCAGAGCCGCTGCGAGGTCTGCGCCGAGACCGCCTTCGAGGTCGAGTGCTCCCCCGAGCAGTCCACCGAGTGCGCCGCCCAGATCGGCGCCGACCGTTCCGCCGGCACCGAGGGCGCCGGAGAGTGCCGCGCTGAGCTGAGCGCCCAGGTCTGCACCGCCGCCGAGTACGGCGTCGAGGTCGAGTCCTCCGCCGAGGCCCAGTGCTGCGTCGAGTGCGCCGCCGAGTGCAGTTTCCAAGCCGCCGCCGACTCCGAGAGCTCCGCCGAGTGCGCCGCTCAGTGCAGCACCGAGATCGAGGCCGCCCGCGATATCGGTGAGAACGCTGACATCCGTGATCGCTCCGAGGACGCCGCCGAGTGATGCACCCAGATCGGCGCCGATCGTGCCGCCGGCTCCCAGGACACCGGAGAGCGCGCCGGACAACGCCGTGCTGAGGTCGCCCGTCAGAGCGCCGGCCAGATCGAGGCCGCCGCCCAGTGCAAGGGCGGATTCCAGTGCGCCGGTCAGGCTCGCGCCCAGTTCGCCGCCGATGTCGAGGAGACCGCTGAGGTCTGCTGCGCCGCCGAGGAGTCCACCGAGAGCCAGTCCGAGGTCGGCTCCGAGGTCGCCACCGATGGCAAAGACGGGTGCGAGGGCTCCGCTGAGCCCCGCCGTCAGGTCGAGTCCGCCGACCGCACCGATGGCGGCGTCCAGGGCTGCGCCCAGTTCCGCGGTCAGACCGCCGGTCACTCCGAGGGCGCCGCCCAGAGCCGCGCTGAGCTGTGCGCCCAGATCGAGAGCTCCTTCGAGATCGAGTGCACCGCCGAGGCCCAGGCCGGCTTCGATGACGGCGCCGAAGGCTGCGCCGAGGTCGGCACTGATCTCGCCGCCGATGGCAAGCGCAGCGCTGAGGGCTGCTGCGAAGTCGCCGACCAGGTCGAACTGGCCGCCGAGGGCGCCTCCGACTCCGAGGCCTGCACCGGCACCGAGACCCAGGCTGCCGCCGAGGCCGCCACCTAGTCCACCGGTGAGACCACCACCGATTCCGAGACCGCCGCCGATGGCACCCGCAGCGGACGCGCCGGCGTTGACGATCGCGGACAGGTCGGCGCCGCCACCGGCAAACAGTCCGGACTCGGCAACCAGCGGAGCGACGGCGACGATGTCGGCGGGGCTGACGTCGCACAGACCGGCAGCATTGAGTGCCGCGGTCGGGTTGGCGCAGTAGTTGGCAGCTGCCTCGTCGTCACGAAGTAGCCCGAGGATGAATTCGAGTACGGCGTTCGTTGCCATGGCGGGTTCTCCTGAAGTTCGTTGACCGGGTTGTTGCCGGTGGGTTGTTGCCGGTGATCCGGAAACTGGTGCGCTGCCAGAGGTAGCGAGTGGAATCAACGCTAAGAACTTTTGCGACTGGGGCCAACGGGGAGCGCCCCCCTCTTCTGCGTGGACAGACGGGGAAGCCCCCTACGGGGTACGCAGGCTCGGAATAGGGGGATTTGCTCCGATTAGGGGATCGGTCCCCTACTTCGCCGCGACGCCTCCGATCCGGTAACGATCTAGGTCCTGAAACCGACATCGCAGACAACCGCGACAGTCCTTCTGTCGCCCACGACCAGGGGAGTTCGTTCATGGCGGCAGGGCTCGGCATCAGCATCGGTTCGGCCACTCTCGTAGCTGTCACCGACGGCTCGACCGGTGAAACGCAACAGGTCCGCTTACCCAGTGCGCTGCAATTGGAGGACGGATCCGTCATCACCGGATTTGTCGAGCGCGTCGGAGACCCGATCCCGATACTTGCCGCCGACGGTACCGAGTACCGCGGCGAGGCTCTCGCAGCGACAGCGGTAGGCGCGCTCGTCGGCCAGGCTGGCGGCGAAGAAGGTCCAGCTGTTGTCCTGGCTCACCCGGTGGGGTGGAATCGTCACACAGCACGCACCATGGAGTCCGCGCTGGACGACGCCGGGGTTCACGGGGCTACTCTCGTCGCCGAACCCGCGGCCGTCATGGCGTGGCTCGCCGCTTCCGGAAACGCTGCCAACGACGGTCTGACCGTCGTCTACGACCTCGGCGCTCGCTCGCTCGACGTCACGATGATGTCCACGACCGGCGGACGAAGCGAGATCTTCGGAAAGCCACTGCGCAGCGAGGACATCGGCGGCGACGAATTCGATCACCTCGTCACCGTGCACCTGCTCGATGCGGTTTCCGACCACTTCGCAGCCCTTGATCCCTTTGCTCCCGAGACGATTGCAGCGCTGGAAACTCTGCGCGAGCAAGCCCGCGCAGCCAAGGAGGAACTTTCCACCGAGACGGAAACCGTTGCTCGCGTGACGCTTCCCGGCGCCGTCAGCGACATTCGACTGGTTCGTTCCGAGCTCGAGGATCTGATCAGGCCCGCCCTCACCGAATCGGTGGCCTTGGTTCGCAAAAGCCTGCGATCTGCCGGCGTCGAGTCCAGTGATGTCAATCAGGTTGTTCTGGCCGGCGGAAGCTCGTCCATTCCCCTTGTCGCCGAACTACTGTCCGCGGAGCTTCGTGTTCCGGTGATCGCCGACGCCGATCCCGCGTCGTGCGCGGCGTCCGGCGCCGCGGCACTCGCCCTCGACGCCCGAGACTCGCAAGTGCCGGCCGCCGCCACTGCAGTGATTCCCGCCGAGCCGTCGCGCAAGCCCGCACCGGTTCCTGCCTTCTCGACTCCGTTGCTTGCCGAGCCGACAGAGGAAGAGAACACGGCGACTCGACGCTCGTCGAGGGTGGGCGTCGTTGCTGCGGTGGTAGGAGCGTTCATCGTGCTCGCCGCAGGCGGACTCGGAATCGGAACGGCCATGGACAAGATCAACGTTCCGTCCAGTTCGGCGGACACCACCAGTGAGTCCACCTCGTCCACCGCTTCGACCACGCCGGGCTCTACCCCCGGCAGCACCACGGCAGCCGAAGCAGCAGGCACCGGATCCACGACTGCGAACAACGTTACTCAGAACAATCAGCCCGGCTCTCCTGCTGCCGCAGGCGGTTCGACGACGGCACCAGGGGCAGTTCCGGTTGCCGGCGCACCAGCTGGATCTGCTCCCGCACCAGGTGAGACCGCCCAGTCGGCGCCTGCACCTGCCGCACCCGGCGCCCCGGCGCCCGCACCGGCTCCCGCCCCGGCACCGGCGCCCGCGCCCGGAGCAGGCGTCGGAACCGGTATCGGTGATGCTGCGACCGGCATCGGCAACGGTGTCGGCGGTTTGGTCGACGGCGTCGGGGACGGTGTCGGCGGCGTGGTCGGAGGTCTCGGTAACGTCGTCGGTGGTGTCGGAAACGTGGTCGGTGGTGTCGTCGGCGGCGTCACCGCGCCGATCCGCTGACCGGCGGGCTTTCGATGAACCGTGACAGCGGCACCGAATCGTCGTACATTGCAGGACTTTTGCGCGGCATCGACCTGACTGCATCGCCACTGCGCCTGTTCGTCACCGGGACCGATGCCAGCGCTCGGCCCCAAGTGACGAGGGCGGTGCGCAAGAGGATCGAATCTGGTGACAGACCCGTGGTCACCGTCGTCACGCATGACGCCCCGGCCGATGCGATTGTGGTGATCGCGGACGCGCAGGCTCTGACCTCCGACGAAATCCGTGCTCTGAACGAGCTGGTTCAACGTGACGACCTCGGAGTTGTCATCGCCTCCGATCGGATCGATCCTCCACTCGCACCGATCTACTCGAACATCTCGAGTTTCGGTACCGTCCTACATCTGAACCCGTTGAACCGGTCAGATATTCGGAAGATCGCCGCGGAGCGAAGAGTTCCGCTCGACGATCGTGCCGTGCTGACGCTCGAGCATCTGGCCGGTGGTTCCTTCGGGGCCGTCGAAGCGTATTTCGCCGCCGCCTCGGCGGGCCGCCCGGAAATGGCGACAGCCGTACGCACACACATCCTCCATCAGGTCACCGCTCTGCATCCGATCGAGCGTGAGATCCTCGAGGTTTCATTCGCCGTCCCGGACATCGACGCTTTCGAGCTCGATCTGGGGCAGGAGAAGTTCAGTCTCACAGCGGCATTCGACCGAGCACTGGCTACCGGACTGTTCGGTTCGCGATCACCTCTCGTCGCGAGCGTTGTGGCAGAGTCGACCAGCACAGGACGTATCCGCAGCGAGCTGATCAGAATCGTCGAATCACGCGCGAACGCGAGAACCCTCGATATCGGTACAGCACGAAGACTTTTCGACTCCGGCATCCGCCACCGCGATCTCACGGCTGTACTACGAGACGCAGTCGACGCGAGCACGCCGGCGGCCGCGGCAGATCTTTTTCGTCGTGTGAATTCGATCGAGCCTCTCGGCGTGGCGGACACGCTGCTGTACGCCCAGGTCTCGGCTCGGAGTGGTGACCTCGACACTGCCTGCCGCCTGGCCGATTCCGTCATCGCCGAACCCGATCTCGACAACGCGAGACTGGCTGCGGCGGTGCGAATCCGCGCAGCTTCGTCCGCAGCATGCGGCCAACTCCGCGCCGCCGCAGATCTCTACACCTGGCTCGGGCCAGGGCGCACCGAAACCGAATCCCCCTTCGCTGCAATCACCTTCCTCGGCATCGGCAACGTCGACGACGCGAACGCGGCGCTCGCCGGGCATACTGGATCACCGTCGAGCTCCACGGTCGGCGCTGCCACACTGGCCAATGGACTGATGCAATCGGTCACGGGGAGTGCACCGAGTGCGCTCAACACGATGTCGCGCGCACTTTCGCTCCCCGGCGGCTCCGGCACATCTGAATTCCAGCCTGATTCCGCCCCGGCGCTGGTAGCTCTTGCACTCCTGCACAACGGCGCCCATGAACGGGCCGCCGCTGTCGTCGCGGCCGCGATCGCCGCCGACGACGCAAGCAGTCACACGTGGGCGCGGCTTCACCTTCTCGACGCGTGGATCGCGATGACCCGTGGGCACGACACTGCTGTCGAAGATCTACCGGAGGAGGTAGTCCGCGGCCCCCTCCGTGAGCGTGACGCACTGTTTCTGCATGCCATGATCGTGGGTCTCGCTCGACGCTCCGGCGATCTCGCCCAGCTGCGGCGCGCCTGGTCGGGCGCAGCCGGCACCCTCTCGTCCTGCAGCGTGGATCTCTTCAATTTGCTTCCCATCGGCGAACTGTGGCTTGCGGCAGTACGACTCGACGAGGCCGAGCAGGTCGAGCATCTGGTCGACGACGCACGCACGCTCCTCCGAGCACTCGGCGAGCCTCCGCTGTGGTCTTCGCCGCTGCATTGGTACGGCGTCCAGGCGTCGATCCTCTCGCAGTCACCGGCCGATCTCCTTCCACACGCCCATACACTCGCGGAATCAGCCAAAACCCACACTTACGCAGCCGGTTTGGCGACCGCCGGACGCCAATGGCTCCTACTCATGCAGGGCAGCGTCGACGCAGACGACGTGGAAGCTGCAGCGCGAACACTCAACCGCATCGGGCTGCCCTGGGACGCGGCCCGCTTGGCGGGCGAAGCAGCATTGCGCACACCGGACACCAAATCGGCCACCGCATTGCTCCACGTTGCGCGCTCGCTACGCACAACGTCGACGGCCGAGACCAATGCAACCGATTCGACCGACAGCGCGGCACCACCGTCGGTACTGACCGAGCGCGAACAAGAAGTTGCCGAACTCGTCGTCGTCGGCCTGACCTACCGGGAAATCGGCGAACGCCTCTACATCTCCGCAAAAACCGTCGAGCACCATGTCGCACGCATCAAGCGGCGCGTCGGGGCGCAGTCTCGTTCGGAACTACTCACCATCCTTCGCAGCATGACACCGCCGAACAAATAGTTAGCTGCATATTGTCCGGAGGGTTGCGTATATCCGTTTAAGTGATAGTTTTCACAGGAATCAGGACATGCATGCCGAGCAAAGTTCGGTAACTGTGAAACGGGGATCGCTATGAAGTGGGGAGTCGAACTCGCCGTCGGCAATAAACGAAGCATTGCTGCGATCGCGAAACCCGACTCGGAACCAGTGATCCTCGAACGCGAATCGGTGCTGCACCACGCTCCTGACGGCACCGTGCAGCTAGGTGAAACCGCGTTGGGGTCAACCGGCTTGCGCGGGTTCCTCGACAGGGTCGGAACTGACGATACCGACAACTTCTCCGAGCACATGACGCGAGGAGAGGAACTCGTAGCGACAGCAATGTATTGCCTGGTCAAGGAGGTCCGAACACTCACTGATCAGAACCTGAACATCTCTGCGGTGATCCCGGCAGGTTGGTCGAGCGATTCCGTCGACGCACTGCGCGGCGCACTCGACAGCATGGATCTCGACGGCGTCGAACTGATTCCGGAAGAGAAAGCCTCTGCGGCCTGGCTCGCGGATCCGGATGCCGACGACAGTGCAGCCCGCGGAGCCGCAGCGTTGGCCGCGCCTTACTCGATCACCTCTACCTGTTCCGAACCCGAACCAACCGATCTTGCCGAGCCAGAGGACACCATCGAGGAGTTTCCGCCGTTCGTCCTGATCGAACCGGAGCCGGAATCCGGCGTGGAAGTACCGGGCACGAAAGCACCGAGCGTCGACGGTTGGCTGAATCGTCAGTGGCGATCGGAGCGCCGACCGATCATCGCCGCAGCAGCCGCCGCAGTCTTTCTGACGGTGTCGGGGTGCGCGGCCGCGGTCATCATCGGACACACTCCGACCATTTCAGCGCCCGGGATTCTCGACGCACAATCTCCCCTGCCCACCGGCACCACGCCCGCCACTGCGGCGAGTCCGTCCGGCACGGTTTCGCAATCAGCGACCTCGCTCCCGTCGGAAGTACCCGCTCTCGGCGCGCAGCCGACGGCGCAGTCGTGGTCATCCGAAGCGGAATCGACCTCACCCGAATCCCAGCCCATCCCGGCGAGTCCGGGCACCGGTACCGAGAAATCCACTACGGCGAACGTCCCCGCGCAACAGGGATCGCCGATCACCATCCAGCTCGACCCCCTTCGGATCGAGAACCTGCCGCCGGTCGTCGGACCGCTGAATCCGGTCGATCCGGCTACCCCGGACACTCCCGCCGTGACCGACCCCACTGATACACAGACAACGCCGACGCAGCCCTCCAACCCGACCGACACAACCGATCCGGTGGTGCCGAATCCCGACATGCCCGTCATGCCATTGGCCCCGAGACCCGGAATGCCAAGTTAGACAGAAAGATTGAACAGCCAGAGAGGAGGCGCATATTCCTCGTCGAAACTTTTCCCCTATGGTGGGTGCGGTACCTACCGGCTCGGTGCCGGGGACTTGAAGGGATTTCATGCGTAACTCGTTGGCGATCCGCACCGCTGTGGTCGGCGCCTCGGCACTACTGCTCGCAGCTCCATTCACCACGACGGCATCGGCAGAGCCCGCCTCCGACACGCATGTCGAACAGCTCGAAGCCGACCAGCTTCCGGCTGAGCTGGTCGAGGCGATCACACGCGATCTGAAGATCTCCCCACAGGAGTATCTCGACCGCGCTGCCAAAGCTCAGGAACTCGGCGCGTACGCCCAGGAATTCAAGTCCGAGCGCCCCGGCGACTACGCCGGATCGTGGATGGGACTCGACGGTCAACCCGTCGTAGCCGTCACCACCACCGAAGCTGCTCGAATCGCGGCCGACGACGGATACCGCACCCACGTCGCCCCCGTCTCCGCCGACACCCTCGAGAAGACGCTGGCCGACGTCAACGGATGGATCGCCGGGCTTCCCAAGGAAATATCACGCGCAGTCAATTCGGCGACTATCGACGTCTTGAACAACCAGGTCGTCATCGACGTTGCGAACAGCCCCGTCGGGCAGGCACTCAATCTTCCGACCCTGCTCGAGAACACCAAGATCGTTCTCAGCCCGGACGGCGGCGGATCGGTTGATCCCGGAGCGCTCGGCGGCGACACCTACATCACGTCGACGGGACCCATTCGCGAGACGCCGACCGAGAACATCTCGGTCTGCTCGTTCGGGTTCAACGCCGTCGACGATCAGAACAATGCACTCAATATCAGTGCCGGACACTGCAATCCGGCCGAGGGCTCGAAGTCGCCGGTCTACCTGCCGAATCACGCGAACGTCGACGACAGTCAGTTGATCGGCGCCTTCTCACAGTCTTCCGTCGGCAACAACGCCGGTGATCTCGATTACTCGGTCATCAAGTTCGACCAGTCGGGCATCGACGCGGGCCTCGACCGCGCTGCCGTCCGCGGTGCCAACGGGACCACCCTCGCGATCACCGGAACAGCACGTCCCGTGATCGGCGCTCCCATCTGCAAGTCGGGTCAGACGTCGTCCTTCACCTGTGGCGTCGTGGCAGCCGATCGCGTCGAAACACAACTGGTCATGGCTGACGGCGATTCACGAACCGTCCGCGGGTTCGCTGGTACCGCGTGCACCCTCGCCGGGGACAGTGGCGGCGCCATCGTCTCCGGAACCCTGGCGCTGGGCATCACCAGCGGTTCCAACAGCAGCGGCGCACCCAGTTGCAACGAAGCGAACCTGGTACTCGCGACCTCCGGTGGAACCTCGAATCTGGGTATCCCGGTCGGAGACATCCTCGACGCTGCAGATCGTGCATCCGGCGGCGGTGTCGGTTCCGGAATCCGCGTTCGCACTGCGGGTTGACCAACGCCTGATTCACAGCACTGTGCCCGCCGATCTGTTCTGATCGGCGGGCACAGTGCTGTTGTCGGTCGGGGTCAGCGCTGTTTGCTCATGTAACGGGTGGGAATAGCGCGTTCGAACCCATATAGTCATGGTCGACTGTGATCGGCTCACCACAAGTCCGTGAGCCGTATCCGTGTGCTCCCAGGGGGGTGGTACGCGGTCAACGAAGTGGAAAGGCCCACATGCGAAGCTCCATCGCACGTCGCGCCGCAGTGTTCGGTTCGGCCGCGCTGCTGCTCCTCGGACCGATTACCGCGGTCGCGAACGCAGAACCGAATGAATCCGGGGTATCCGATCAGGCAGCCCATCTGCCCGTCGAACTCGCCGAAGCCCTACAGCACGACTTGGCGCTGACGCCCGACCAGTTCGTCTCGCGTTCCGAACTCGCGCAGAAGCTCGCAGAGTTCGCCGCCATCGCGCGCGTCCAGTTTCCCGACTCTTTTGCCGGCGTGTGGCTCGACGACCTCGGCAAGGGCATCGTCGCTCTCGCTGACGGTCGCGACAAGGATGCTGCCCGCGAGGCCGCCGAGAAGGCCGGCTTCGAGGTCAAGGACGTCGCGCAGAGCGAGCAGGCTCTGCAAGGTCAACTCTCGGCACTCAACACCTGGCTCGATTCGCAGCCTGCCGAGGTCGCAGACCTCGTGCGCGGCATCGCCGTCGACGTGGTCGGCAACGGAGTCGCCCTCACCGCCGATCCTGCCGCCGGCATCGAATTGCCTGAGTTCCTGAAGCGGACCGTCGTCCACACCGCTGCTCCGCTACTGGTTCCCCCGATCGTCGCGGACCTCATTCCCGCAACCGGATCCGCAACCGGCGACGCTGCACTGGGCGGAGACGCCTTCGGCGCGACCTCCGGTAACACCGGACTGCGTTGTTCATTCGGCTTCAACGGCACCGACGGTTCAGGACGCACGGTCAACATCAGCGCCGGTCACTGCGATCCCAACCGTGCCGCTGCCGGCACCTCGAACTCCAGCCAGGTCTTCCCGATGGTGAACAACCAGACCGGGCCCCGCGTCGGATACTTCGCCAAGAGCAGCTTCGACGGGCGTGACTACTCGATCATCAACATCGACGACAACGCGAAGTACCGCTTCGAGAACAACAGCGTGCGGGTCCCGTTCAACCGTTCGGTCAACATCACCGGTACCGCCGATCCCATTGTGGGCGCCCCGGTCTGCAAGGCGGGATCGACCACCGGCTTCAGCTGCGGCGTCGTCACCGGCGTCAACCGCGTCGCCAAGGTCTTGGATCACACCCTCGACAACGGCTTCACCACCAACATCTGCGTCCTGCAGGGTGACAGCGGTGGCCCCATCGTCTCCGGAACGTTGGCAGTGGGCATCACGAGTGCGTCCAACGTCGCCACCTCTCCCCTGTGCGAGATCGCTCAGGCCGAGACGTTGTTCGGACAAGAAGCACCGACGCAGTACGCGACGCCGATCAACGACATCCTCGCCGCCAATCCAGGCCTGAAGGTTCGCGACTACTGATCGCACAGATTCCCCTAGACAGCAAAACGGGCGCCACACCTTTCGAAGGTGTGGCGCCCGTTTCGGCGTTCGTGACGTCTAACCGGTAGAGCTGCTTACTGGAAGAGAGTTGTTCCGGCCGGAGCGTTCAGGACCTTGATCAGGTCCATCCCCGCGACGATTGCGGTTCCGCCGCCGGCGAGGATCGTACCGGCGACTCCACCGATACCTGCACCGGTGACCATGCCGGGGAGGCAGCCGATAACCAGGCCGGGCAGACCCACGATGCAACCGATGACTGCACCGACGATCGTGCCGGTGAGGCTACCGATCTGCGTGGCAAGCCCGAGCTGTGACTGGAACTTCTCGATTGCCTTCTGATCCTCGTCAGGCGAAGCAACCGGGGTGAACTCGGCAGCGACCGGCTTCGGCTTGGAGCTGGCCGGGTCCAGGTTCGGCTTGAGGGTGAGGGTCTTGCCGTCCTCACTGATGGTCTCGTCGAACGGGAACTGAACGTCCCCGAGGTTGAACGCGAGCGGCAGGCTCACGAGAGTTGCGCCCTGGCTGTTCTGCAAGTCGACGTGTGTGCCGTCACCCGATACCCGGAATGCCCCGGCATCGATGGTGGTGACAACAGCCTGGTCGACGACCTCGGCGGTGTACGAAACGTCGGGTGACGTCTCCGGAGCTGCGTAAGAAGTACCTGCAGCGATGCCCGTAGCGGCAATGGTCATCGCTGCGATGGCCGCAGCTTTACGAATGAACATTTTTGATCCTCCCCGGGAGCGAGCGGGCGCAAGTCGATGACTCACACCACCCGTTTCCCCTGTGCGTGACGGGCGTAACGATAACAGCCGGTCGGTTGTCCTCACCTGCCCGGAAACCGAGTTAGGGCTGCCTGACAGAAAGGAGCCCGACGGCCACCGCCTAACGTGACGACCAGACATGTCTGCGTTTGACCAAGCCCGTCCGACGCAGAAGATTGATCTCTCCAGGCCACGAGCGGTTACCAGTCGGTATCTACAGGCTGGTAATGCAAGTTACTGGCGGGTAACATAACGCAGGTTAGTATCAGTGGGCTGTCCCGAGGTGGCCGACGCGTCGCCCTGAAACGAAAGGCCGCGACATGAATGCCCTGACGATTACGTTGGGCACGATTGGTGCTCTGCTGAGCTTGGTGTGTTGGTACATCTTCCTCTCAGGCGCGCTGAGGATGTTCAACACCGTGCGCATCGGCCAGTCGGCACCCGATCGATGGCGCCCGTTCTTCCCTCGCTTCAAGCAGATGATCATCGAGTTCATCGCGCACACGCGCATGAACAAGTTCCGCAGCGTCGGCTGGGCCCACTGGCTCGTCATGGTCGGCTTCCTCGGCGGATTCCTGCTGTGGTTCGAGGCTTACGGCCAGACGTTCAACCCCGAGTTCCACTGGCCCATCTTCGGTAACACGTGGGCGTGGCACCTGTGGGACGAGATCCTGGGCCTCGGCACCGTCATCGGTATCACCACGCTGATCGTGATCCGTCAGCTCAACCACCCGCGTCTGCCTGCACGCCTGTCCCGGTTCGGCGGCTCCAACTTCAAGGCCGCCTACGTCATCGAGGGCATCGTCCTGCTCGAGGGCCTGGGCATGATCATGGTCAAGGCCGGCAAGATCGCGACCTACGGTCACGCCAACCCGTGGACCGACTTCTTCACCATGCAGGTCGCCAAACTGCTTCCCGCCAGCCCCGTCATGATCTCGGTGTTCGCGTTCGTCAAGCTGATGACCGGCATGATCTGGCTCGCGATCGTGGGCCGCAACATCACCTGGGGCGTCGCCTGGCACCGCTTCTCCGCGTTCTTCAACATCTACTTCAAGCGTGAAGACGACGGCACCGTCGCGCTCGGCGCGGCAAAGCCCATGATGTCCAAGGGCAAAGTCCTGACGATGGAGAACGTCGACCCCGACACCGACACTCTCGGCGCCGGAAACATCGAAGACTTCTCCTGGAAGGGCTGGCTCGACTTCACCACCTGCACCGAGTGCGGGCGTTGCCAGTCCCAGTGCCCTGCTTGGAACACCGGAAAGCCGCTCTCCCCCAAGCTGCTCATCATGTCGCTGCGTGACCACGGCTACGCCAAGGCCCCGTACCTGCTCGCTGGTGGACGCAAGGACATGGGCGGCGACGAGATCGGACTCGTCGACAGCGAAGGCAACGTCAAGGAAGCCGCACTCGCAGCCATCCCCGAGGCCGCACGCCTCGAGGCCGACCGCAAGCTCGTCGGTGAAACCGTCGAAGGTGAGATGGCCCCGGTCATCGACGCCGAAACCTTGTGGAGCTGCACCAACTGCGGCGCCTGCGTCGAACAGTGCCCCGTCGACATCGAACACGTCGACCACATCATCGACATGCGTCGCTACCAGGTCCTGATCGAATCGGAGTTCCCCTCCGAGCTCGCCGGCCTGTTCAAGAACCTCGAGAACAAGGGCAACCCCTGGGGCCAGAACTCCAAGGATCGCCTCAACTGGATCAACGAGATGGACTTCGAGATCCCCGTCTTCGGCAAGGACGCCGACAGCTTCGAGGACTACGAGTACCTCTTCTGGGTCGGCTGCGCCGGCGCCTACGAAGACCGTGCCAAGAAGACCACCAAGGCCGTCGCCGAGCTCCTCGCCACCGCGGGAGTGAAGTTCATGGTCCTCGGCGCCGACGAAACCTGCACCGGCGACTCCGCACGTCGTGCCGGCAACGAGTTCTTGTTCCAGCAGCTCGCAATGCAGAACATCGAGATGCTCAACTCGGTCTTCGACGGTATCGAGCAGAAGAAGCGCAAGATCGTCGTCACCTGTGCGCACTGCTTCAACGCCCTCGGCAACGAGTACCCGGAGGTGGGCGGCGACTACGAGGTCGTGCACCACACCCAGCTGCTCAACCGTCTGGTGCGCCAGAAGAAGCTGATCCCGGTTGCGTCCGTGAGCGAAGACGTCACCTACCACGACCCGTGCTTCCTCGGACGCCACAACAAGGTTTACGACGCTCCCCGTGAACTCATGGAAGCCTCAGGCTCCAAGCTGGTCGAAATGCCGCGTCACGGCGAACGTTCCATGTGCTGTGGTGCCGGTGGTGCTCGCATGTGGATGGAAGAGAACATCGGTAAGCGCATCAACGTCGACCGCGTCGACGAAGCGCTCTCCACCAACCCCAAGAAGATCGCCACGGGTTGCCCGTTCTGCCGCGTCATGCTCACCGACGGCGTCACTGCCCGCCAGGAGCAAGGCCAGGGCGAAGGCGTCGAGGTCGTCGACGTCGCGCAGTTGATGCTGAACTCCGTCACCCGCCTCGATCCCGCCCAACTCGGCGAGAACATCAAGGTGATCCCGCGTGAGAAGGCCCCGGTCGCTGCTGAGGCAAAGGCTGAGACCGTCGAGCAGGATCGGGTCGCCGAAGTCGAGGAAGCCGCCGCGACTCCGGAAGCCAAGGCTGCACCGGCAGGCAAGGGTCTGGCCATGAAGGGCCTCGCCAAAGCACCAGGCGCAAAAGCTCCCGGCGCCAAGGCACCAGGCAAGGGCCTCGGAATGGCCGGCGGGGCAAAGGCTCCCGGCGCCAAGAAGGCGGCTCCCGCCGCAAGCGCGGAAGCTCCCGCCGCCGAAGCTGCTGCACCGGCCACACCTGTGGCAAAGCCCAAGGGTCTCGGTCTTGCGGGCGGAGCCAAGGCTCCCGGCGGCAAGGGACTGCAGATGAAGGGCGCCGCCAAGGCACCCGGAGCAAAGGCCGCTGCCGCACCGGCAGCGGAAGCACCGGCAGCTGAGGCTGCTGCACCCGAAGCTGCTGCACCCGTCGCCAAGCCGAAGGGTCTGGGCCTGGCGTCCGGCGCCAAGGCTCCCGGCGGCAAGGGACTGCAGATGAAGGGCGCCGCCAAGGCACCCGGAGCAAAGGCCGCTGCCGCACCGGCAGCGGAAGCACCGGCAGCTGAGGCTGCTGCACCCGAAGCTGCTGCACCCGTCGCCAAGCCGAAGGGTCTGGGCCTGGCGTCCGGCGCCAAGGCTCCCGGCGGCAAGGGACTGCAGATGAAGGGCGGGGCCAAGGCTCCTGGTGCGAAGGCTGCACCTGCTGCTGAAGCACCTGCCGCTGCTCCGGCTGCACCAGCCGAGGCTCCCGCAGAGGCCCCCGCCGCCGAGGCGGAAGCCCCGAAGGCTCCACCGGTCGCCAAGGCCGGCGGACTCGGATTCAAGGCCGGTGCAAAGGCTCCCGGCCGCAAGAAGTAACCGCTCCACACGCGAATGCCCTCACCGTCACGGTGAGGGCATTCGTGTTTGTGTGGGGAGCCACTCCCGACCGAGCACCCGTTCCCTCGACCAAACACACCTTGCTCTACGCGGAAAGCGGTGCTCGCCGTGGACAAGTGGTGCTCACTCCCCCGCTGCCAAATCGAGGTCGCCCGGTCAATCTGCGACAAGCATCACCGCACCGCGCGCACGCCCGACGCCCCTTTCCTGCTGCCGTCCGATGACGTATCGCCCCGGAGCGATTCCGGTCGCGCCGTGCTCCGGATGGATCAGGTACGCGGTCACTCGGGTGTCGAGCATGCCGAGCGCAAGGCCCCGAGCATCTTTCACCGGCGTCGACCACGTGCACTCCCCTTCGTCTGCAACCAGACTGTGGGGGTTACCGCCCGCCGCGCTTCGCAGCAACTCCACTCCCGAGAGCGGCACTCTCACAGAGCGTGTCCACGGCAGAGGCGCCACGATATTTGCGAGCAGCGAAAACGGGATCACGATGAGATCGCCCTGCGCCTGAAGTCCGTCGATCACAGGAATGGACACTTCCTGGTCCAGGTAGTCGAAGACATCGAGGCCGGTGAGGGTGGTGAGAGCGGACAAGGTCATGTTCGAGTTCATAAGTATCACCAAGGGTTTGAGGATTGAGGGTTTGAGGATTGGGGCTTGAGGGGTCGAGATTCAGGTTCGACGAACGAGACGGGAGTAATCGGCGCCGGTGATGCCGTAAGTCCAACCGGCGGCATCCAACGCGGAGGTAAACCATCCGGGTACGTGAAGGCCGTATCGACGCCGATGCCCGTCGCGTTCGAAAGAACCGTTGACCGCGAGGAGAATGCGTCCACTTCGGCCCCAGCCCTCCGGTGACGCGTAGAGCTGCAGCAGGCAACCGGCATTACCGGGATCGTCGGCTTGGTCGACCAGTGTCAGGCCGGCCAGCTCGATGTAGGAATCCCACCCGATCCGCTCGATTGCACATCGACGGATCTCTACATTGCGCTCGTGTGCGATGCGTTCGGCGGTCGGGTCGAGCACTACCCAGTCGGGAACGATCGCTCCGTGCAGAACGAACGCCTTTGTTCCGTCTGCGAATTCGAGTGCCGGGGAATCAGGGTGGTGGAGTCGGCGTTCTCCCCGCACTGCCCGGTATCCGCTCCGAGTGCAAGACCCTGGGTCGTTCCGCCATGATGCACACGTCGTCGAACGCCCACCACCACCCGGTCGAGTCAGCCAGTGCGGTCTGCACATCGAGAAGTTCACGGTCTTCCGAGCGGAAGGTCGCAAGACCGTATCGATGGCATGTGTCGTAGTACGCGATTCGATGGGCGTCCTGCTGCCCGTACCAGGTCACTCCACCCGCCACCGGGGTCGACATCGTTCGTATCGCAGCTGCCACGCCGTCGAACAGTGTGGTGTGCAACGATTCCCAGATTGCGGATCTGATGATCCGCGCTGGATTGACGCGGCGCTGAGTCGAACCCCGCTGATCCGACCCCCGCTGATCCGACCCCTCGGACACGCTGGCACCAACGCCCCCGAACGCGCGACGTTCCATCTCCCAGCGTTCTATCTGCCAGTCAATGCTCCGACGTTCGATACGCGCGTTCATACGTCGGCGCGACGCCGAAAACATGCTCGCGATGTGCCCGCAAGCGCAGTCGAGTCCAGTGCCGTCGAAGGGCATCTTGTTCGACAGACCTTCGGCGGCGATCAGATCCGATCCAGCAGAGGGCGACTGAACCCAGACGAACTCCGGTTTCGGGAGCCTGGATCGTCGGTATAGTTGCGCGACAGCAGATTCTGCAGTGGATCGATCGGCCGGACGTGCACACAGACCGCGTTCGAGCCATACGTCGCGGACTGCTTCCAAGGCCTGATTGTCTTCATCGAAGATATCGATGTTCTCGGTCGATGTCGCTCGACGTGACGTCGACGAGCGAAACGGTGCGGCGCTCACGCGACGGTGGCGGGGTCCGCCTTTCCTGTAGTCATAGTTCAACAGCCTGGCACGCAAACGCTCCGGACGCAAGGGTTGCCTAGAGTGCGACACCGAGAACCTGCCACCGTTTCCCCACACCCGACACCCTCTCCAGCGACGCGAAACCGGTTCGAACTGTGGACAAGTGGTGTTCACTCACGGCTATCCACAGCCCCGGGTTCACGGCTTCCTTTCCAGCGCCGGGCGCAGCAAGATCGATCGGTATGGGGGAACAAATACGCATCATCCGTCGGCCAGAGCAACTGTCGACAGGTCGTACCGATTCCGAGATCCGGCAGGCCTGCGCGAGTGGAAACTGGTCCAGAATCCATCGCGGTGCCTACGTACCCAGCGACCACCTGTCCCGCCTCGACGCATACGGGCTACATCGATTGCGCGTCGAGGCTGTGGCCGGTACCGCTTCGGCACATGCAGCGGTCAGCCACATCTCGGCAGCGGTGGTGCACGGCTTCGAACTCTGGAACACTCCGCTCGAAGTTGTGCACCTCTCTCGGGACCGACGAGGCGGTGGCCGTAAATCCGCTCGACGACACGTGCACTCGGTATCGTTCACCGACGACGAGGTCACCCACGTCGACGGCCTGCGCGTCACGACTCCGGCACGAACTGTTGCGGATCTCGCGAGGACGCTCCCTTTCGAACCGGCTCTCGTGGTGGGCAATTCAGCGTTGCACCGTTCAGCGTTGACCAAAGATGCAGTTGCGGCCTCGCTTGCACTCAGCCCGAACCATCCGCGCCATCGACATGCGCTCCACGCGCTCACCGCGATGGACTCGCGCATCGAAAGCGTCGGTGAATCACGGAGCCTCGCATTGTTCCTGCAGGAGCACTTACCACTCCCCGAACCCCAGGTCGAAATCCACGACGCTCGAGGGTTGGCCGGCCGCGTCGACTTCCTGTGGCGTGAGCAGCGCACCATCGGAGAGTTCGACGGCCGCATCAAATACGGCCGACTGGTGCCCGCCGGGCGCAGCGCCGAGGACGTGCTCTGGGACGAGAAGCTCCGCGAAGACCGACTCCGTGACGCGGGGTGGGAAGTCGCGAGGTGGACGTGGGCCGACCTGTCGACCCCGTCACTGGTGGCAGGTCGGATCCTCGCGGCCTTTGCGCGCAGCCGCGGGGCCGTCAGCTACTGATCGCAGGCTTCCACAGCTCGAGCGTCGCAATGCCGGGTGGGGTGAATCCGAGCACCTGCCCGTAGAAGGACAGCTCGGCGTTGCGTGAGCTGATGATGGTCGACTGCTTGCGGAATCCGTGAGATTCACCCTCGTAGGCCAGGTAGGCATGCGGAATGCCCTTGGCCACCAGAGCATCCCGGAATCGCTCCGCCTGCGAGGGTGGCACGATCGGATCGTCGAGACCCTGGAGCAGCAACACCGGGCAGTTCAACCCGTCGACGTTGTTGAGCGGAGCACGTTCCGCGTACAGGTCGGCAGATTCCGGCAGCGGGCCGATCAAACCGTCGACATAGCGCGATTCGAAATCGTGAGTTTCCTGCACGAACAGGTCCAGTTCGGCCACGCCGAAATAGGAAGCACCACAAGCGAACACGTCGGACGTCGTCAGTGCGGCCAGAACGGTCCATCCACCGGCAGATCCGCCTTCGATGGCAAGGCGGGCCGGATCGGCAAGCCCTTGCTCGGCCAACCCGGTGACGGCGGTGACGACGTCCTGCACGTCGACGACACCCCACTGTCCGCGCAGCCGGTTGCGGTACTCACGTCCGTAGCCGGTCGACCCGCCGTAATTCACATCGACGACGCCGATTCCGCGGCTGGTGAAGAAGGCGTAGACGAGGTTGAGGGCCGGGGCGACGTGCGCCGTCGGCCCACCGTGAACAAACGCAACGTATGGCGGCAGTTCGCCGTCGAGTCCTTTGTATCGCGGACTGCGCGGCGGATACGCAACGGCGTGAACTTCTCGCCCGTGTCCGTGAGCCACGACAGCTCGCGCTTCCGGAAGGTATGCAGACTCGGGCAATTCTTCGACCGACGAACGGATTTCGGTGAGTTCGCCGGTACCGAGGTCGAACTCGCGTAGTGCGCCCGCCAGTTTCGCGCCTCCCGAGGTGAGCAGCAACCGATCGCCGCGAACCTGCATGAGGCCGATGCTGGTGACACCCGGGATCGCGATGTCGCGCAGTTCCCCCGACGCCGGATCGAGTACCGCCAGCGTGTCGGTTCCCACCGTGCGTGCGGTGAGAAGGTGCCCGTTGTCGAGTTCGACGAACCAGCGCGCACCGAAGCGCCACTGTGGGCCACCGAAATCCGCATCCACCGGGCAGATCGGGGTGATCTTGCCGCCGACTCGATAGATGTTCCACCAGCCGCTGCGATCACTGATTGCGTAGAGTTCGTCGTCGGTGATCCACTCCGGCTGCAGGACGGACTCTTCAAGTCCGCCGATCAGCACGGAGTACTTCTGAGCGACGCCGTCAACGAGTGGAGCTACCCGCAGTTCGGTACCGTCCCAGGGCATTTGCGGATGGTTCCACGCGATCCAGGCTATTTTGGTTCCACTCGGCGAAAGCCTCGGTGACGAGAGGAAGTCCGATCCGCCGACGATCGAGCGAATCTTGCCGGAACCGTCCAGCGGAATCGCGCAGATATCGCGAGTGATCGCCCCGTCCTCCGCGTGCGCTTCCCGAACCGCCCACACCTCACCGTTCACGATCTGCAGGTCTGCGTATCGCAACGCGGCCGGCGACGCGGGTTCAGGCGTCAGAGCCCGCGGAGTGACTCCTTCGAGGATGTACACCCGTTGATCGGAGAATTCACTGAAGACCAGTTTTCCGGACTCGGTGACGGTCCAGGCGCCACCGCCGTACTCGTGAACCCTGGTCCGCGCGTTCCACGGCGCAGGGAGGATGTCGACGGGTTGGTTGTCGAGACCGGATCGACGGATCGATGTCCGACCACCCTCGGTCGGACGAAGTTCAGCCCACCAGATCTCGTCACCGACGTATCGTCCACCCTCGACAGGGTGGCCACCTGCAGCCAGATCCGCTGCTCCGATCGGAGAAGTCCACGATCCGTACGGGGCTGCAATCTGCTCGCTGGGGGTCATCGCTCGACAATAGCCAACTGGTCGCGCGACACGGTCCCCGACAATGCACTTGCACAGTGGTGGAATCATGTAACTCGTGAGCACACCAGAACCCGTCCGCCATCGTCAGCCGCAGCGCGAGCTGGAGCAGTCGTCGAAGCTCCAGAACGTCCTGTACGAAATCCGTGGGCCGGTGCACGCGCATGCCGCCCGGTTGGAGGCGGAAGGACACCGGATCCTCAAGCTCAACATCGGCAACCCGGCACCGTTCGGATTCGATGCTCCCGATGTGATCATGCGCGACATGATCGCCGCCCTGCCCTATGCGCAGGGCTATTCGGAGTCGAAGGGCATTCTGTCGGCGCGGCGCGCAATCGTGACGCGTTACGAGCTGGTTCCCGGCTTCCCCGAGCTCGACGTCGACAACATCTACCTCGGTAACGGTGTTTCCGAGCTGATCACGATGACCATGCAGGCCCTCCTCAACAACGGGGACGAGGTTCTGATCCCAGCGCCCGACTACCCGCTGTGGACTGCGATGACGAGCTTGTCCGGAGGCACGCCCGTCCACTATCTCTGCGACGAGGCCAACGACTGGAATCCCGATATCGCCGATATCGAATCCAAGATCACCGACAAGACCAAGGCTCTCCTCGTCATCAACCCGAACAACCCCACGGGTGCGGTGTACTCCATGGAGGTTCTGCAGCAGTTGGTCGATCTGGCACGCAAGCATCAGCTTCTGCTGCTCGCCGACGAGATCTACGACAAGATCCTCTACGACGACGCAAAGCACATCTCGCTGGCAACGCTTGCCCCTGATCTGCTGTGCCTGACGTTCAACGGCCTCTCGAAGGCCTACCGCGTCGCCGGCTACCGCTCCGGCTGGGTGGCGATCACGGGCCCGAAGGATCACGCCGCCGGCTTCCTCGAGGGACTCGACCTCTTGGCGTCGACCCGCCTGTGCCCCAACGTCCCCGGACAGCACGCCATTCAGGTCGCCCTCGGCGGACACCAGAGCATCGAAGACCTGATCCTGCCCGGCGGTCGCCTGCTCGAGCAGCGCGACGTCGCGTGGGAGCGATTGAACATGATTCCGGGTGTTTCGTGTGTGAAACCCCGCGGTGCGCTCTACGCGTTCCCTCGTCTGGATCCGAACGTCTACGAGATCCACGACGACGAGAAGTTGGTTCAGGACCTGCTTCTCCAGGAGAAGATCCTGATGGTTCAAGGCACCGGGTTCAACTGGCCGAACCACGATCACCTTCGGATCGTCACCCTTCCGTGGGCCCGGGATCTCGCCGTGGCCATCGAGCGATTCGGCAACTTCCTCACCAGTTACAAGCAGTGATTTCGGCCCGTCGAATCGGGCGAAATCAGGTAAACAATTCGTTGTACAAATACCCCGTAAACGTAAAAGTGCGGGGTATTTGTGAGACCTTCGTCACAACATTCGCATACCAGGCGGTTTGATTGACACTTTAACTATTTAGTGACCTGCCCTGATGCGAAAACGGTCCAACCGGTACGTGATTCGTCGTGAAATTGGTAGTTGGACAACGCGCCAAACCCGATTGAAATTGGGTACATTGGTTATCAGCACTTCGGTGCCGCGAGCACCTGGTATCCCTCCCCCCCCTGTGGATACCAGGTTGGTGGCGGGGACAACCCCCCCTGTTCCCCGCCACCCAGCTCGACCAATCCCAGTTTCGCCTCTTCCCGGAAATCACCTGTGCCGACGCTGTCGTCGATCGACACTATCCGCAGAAGCTGACCATTCGCTTCGGAGCCGATAACATTGCACCGGTGCAAATCCCCAGTCCGACACTCAGTTTCCGATGAGTCACGGCCACGGCCACGGTGGCCCCATTCAGATCGGCCCCACCGCATCACGCGTCGTCATAGGCTTGCTCGTCGTCATCGGCATGGTTGTCGTCGCGGCAGCTATCGCGCTGTGGCCGGACAAGAACACCATTCCCGTCCCGCTCCCCTTTCAGAATGCCGACGGCAGTTCGGTGGAGACCGAGGCGGGCACCGTCACGATGCAGGATCTCGGCGACTGCGGAAGTTCCTCCGCCGGAAGGGTATTCGTCGGTGCACCGCAACCGCCACCCACCTCCGCCTATCAGTGCCAGCGCAGTATCGTCGATATCGAGTCCGGGCCGAATGCCGGAACGAAGACACTCCTCGAGATCATCCCGGGTGCCGGACAACCGGATCTACGGGTCGGTGACCACATTCGCCTGGTGCGTCAGACCGACCCGAACGGAAACACGCAGTACTCCTTCGAAGACTATTCGCGTGGTCTCCCACTGGCGCTGATCGTCATCGCGTTCGCCGTCGTCATCATCGCCGTTGCGCGGTGGCGCGGACTGCGCGCACTCGTCGGTCTGGTGATCGCCTTCGGCGTCGTCGTCGGGTTTCTCCTGCCCGCATTGCTCGACGGAAAGCCTGCGATACCCGTTGCACTGGTCGCCGGCGCGGTGATCTTGTACGCGGTTCTCTATCTGGCGCACGGTGTCTCACTCAAGACCAGTTCGGCTTTGCTCGGCACCCTTGCCGCGATGGTGCTCGCTGCCGTTCTCTCCTACCTCTGTATCGAACTGACGCACCTCACCGGGCTGTCCGAAGAGCAGAACACCAATGTGCAGACATACATCGAGCACATCGACATCACGGGCCTGCTGCTGGCGGGCTTCATCATCGGATCGCTCGGTGTTCTCAACGACGTCACCATCACCCAGGCATCTTCGGCGTTCGAGTTGGCCGAACTCGACAAGCACGCACCCCGCCGAAAGGTGTTCAGCGGGGCGATGCGGGTCGGACGCGATCACATCGCCAGCACGGTCTACACCTTGGTTCTCGCGTACGCCGGCGGGGCGTTGCCACTGCTTCTGCTTTTCAGCGTCAGCGGTCGCCCTCTTCAGGACGTCCTGGTCGGTGACGCTGTAGCGATCGAAATCGTACGGTCCGCGGTCGGCGGGATTGCTCTGGCGCTATCTGTTCCGCTCACTACTGCTATCGCCGTGATTCTGGCTCGCCCACCCGGTAGTGCGGTCAAGGCCGGCCCCACGTCAGGCGGCCGACACTCCAAACGCTGAAAGCGAGCCTCAGAGTCCGGGAATCGGTGGGAGAACCGGTAACAGAATCGGCGGAAGCCCCGGGATGTAGATCGCGGGCGGTGGCGGCGCGGGAGCGGGCGCGGGCGGCACGTAAGTGTCCTGCACGACTGGCGGAGCCTCGACGACCGGAGGGGCTTCCTCCGTCGTCGTCGGGGGCGGCGTCGTTGTGGTCGTAGGCGGCGGGGTAGTCGTGGTCGTCGGCGGCGGCGTAGTCACCTCGGTTGCCACAGGTCCGGCATCCTCGGAATCGAAGACCTTTCCTCCGTAGCCCAATCCCAACCCCACGATCACGATCGCCGCGATCACACCGGCGCCGAGGCCAGCGAACCGTAGCGGGTTTCTCGGCTCTTTGGATGTCGATTCGACGGGTTGTGTCCCGGCGAGCCAGGACGGGTGTGCGGTTCCTGCCCCGGGTGCCTCGCCTTCGTACATCGCCGAGTACGCCTGGGCGTCAACCATCACAGCCTCGGTGTCGGCGTCATGTTCTGTGCCGAATCCGTCCGTGGCCTGGTCGCTGTCGGCGACCGCGAGATCTGCGGCCGGATCGAATCGTTGCTCGTGTCGGTTCGGTCGCGGCTGAGGCAGTTCCGCCGCGTAAGGGCTCGGCACCTGTTCCTGCGGAACGGACTTCGTACCGGAAGCGGCTTCGGACAAGGCATTCGGCCGCTCCGATTCCGCGAGCGTTGCGACCCCTCCGTGGCTGAACGCCTGAACCGGAACGGGTACCTCCGCCGGGGTGTGGATCGGATACGGCGCAAAGATCGGCGCTACAGCCGGAACCTGAACCGGGGCAGATACCGCGCGCGCCGATGGCGTCATCGACGACTCCGCGATCAGCGCAGCGCCTTGCGCAGTCACGAGTTCCGGCTGCTCGGGCGCGATGAGGGGGCACTCCAGCCACGCGGCGAGGGTCGCCCGCACGATCGGAATGCGTGCACCGCCACCGATCAGGAGAATCGCGTCGGGGTTACGGCCGGACGTTGCGATGACCTCTCGTATCTCGCGTGCGAAGGCCTCCACCGACGTGACGACCAACGAATCGAAAACTTCCCGCGACAGCAGGAGAAGCCCACCGGGCCCGGGCAGGCACACCGCACTTCGTGAGGACAGCTGTTCCTTCGCGAGTCGGCATCGCGCCTGCAGTTCGGCATCGCCGCCCGGGTCGGCCGGCGTAGCTATACGGCGACGCACGGTCTGATCCGAGTAGACGAGCTCGTCGAAGTGATCTCCGCTGACCCGCGTCGACCGGGCGGTGACGACGGTAGACCGCATCTGCCTGTCCACAATGCTGATCGTCGATCCAGAACTACCGATGTCGACGACGACGAGTGTGCTCTGGTCGGTCAGCGCACCGGACTCCTCGAGCATTCGAAGCGTCGCGACTACTTCGGGAACCAGCTCGAAGTTGTCGATGCCTTTCTGTTCGAACGCTGATTGGAGTGCTCCGGCCTGCGCTTGATCCCGGTAGGCGACGACCGTATTGCTGCCGAGATCGGCATTCTCGGTCAAGGCCACGCCGGTTGCCTCCGCTGCGACTTCCTCCGGAATCTCACGACCGCGATCGACCGCTCTGGATCGGAACACCGGACCACTGTGGTCGGGCGTCCCCGGGCGCGCCAAACGCACAGCGCTGGCTCCCACCGTCACACCCAAAACCAAGTTCATGATCCACCTTCGTCGACCGGCGACGGGTTCCGTCAGCAGACCCCGTCATTCCCCGGCCGGAAGTCTACCCACTGGGCATGGTCTGCGAGGTTCGCGCATCTCACCTAAGGCCTTCTCGCAGCTATTTTTTCGCAACCTGGACGGTCGACCTACCGCCCCAATCCGCGGTAGTTCCAACCGGCGCCGCGCCACAGGTCCGGATCGAGGCAATTTCTGGCGTCAACGATCACCCGCCGCCGAACGAGTGGTTCCAAATCGCCGGGCACGAGTGAGGCGAACTCGTCCCATTCCGTGGCGATCAAGACCACATCAGCATTTCTGCAAGCTTCTGACGTGGAGGTTGCATAGTGAAGGGTGGGAAACAGTCGGCGAGAATTGTCCATGGCCTTCGGATCGAAAACGGTGACCGCTGCCCCGTGCAACTGCATCATTCCGGCAACGTTGAGCGCAGGCGAATCGCGCACATCGTCGGATTCGGGCTTGAACGCGGCCCCCAGAACCGAGACGTTAGCTCCCAGCAAACTGCCTTCGCAGGCTGCCGTCACCAGTTCCACAGCTTTTGTGCGTCGTCGCATGTTGATGCTGTCTACCTCGCGGAGGAAGTACAGGGCCTGGTCGACACCCAATTCCCCGGCGCGTGCCATGAACGCCCGAATGTCCTTCGGCAGGCACCCACCGCCGAACCCCAAGCCCGCATTGAGGAACCGTCTACCGATCCGAGCGTCGTACCCGAGAGCGTCGGCCAACATCGTGACGTCGGCGCCGGTCGCCTCGCACACCTCCGCAATCGCATTGATGAAGGACACCTTGGTCGCGAGAAACGCGTTCGCAGATCCCTTGACCAACTCGGACGTCGCCAGATCGGTCACGAGGAACGGCACCCCCGCGCCCAGTATCTCGGCATACACCTCGCGAAGAACGCCTTCGGCGTTTCCCGGCCGGTCACGATCGATCCCCAGAACCAACCGGTCAGGGCTCAAGGTATCCGCGATCGCGTGTCCTTCACGCAGGAACTCCGGATTCCAGGCCACCTCTACCGAGCCACCCGCCGGCGCAGTCGCTCGGAGTCGCTCGCCGAGAGCCGCTGCCGTGCCTACCGGCACCGTCGACTTCCCGACTATCAGCGAAGGCTTTCGCAACAACGGCGCCAACATGTCGATCACCGAATGAACATGACTGAGATCTGCGGCGTACTCCCCCTTCTTCTGGGGCGTCCCCACACCGACAAAATGGATGTCGGCAAAATCCGCGGCATCGGCGTAGGAAGTCGTGAACTGCAGCCGACCCGACGCCAGATTCTTCTCGAGCATGTCGGTCAGACCCGGCTCGAAGAACGGGACCTCCCCACGAGACAACTTGTCGACCTTGGACTGGTCGATGTCGACTCCCAGCACGTCGTGACCAAGTTCGGCCATACACACTGCGTGGGTCGCCCCCAGGTATCCCGTTCCGAACACGGTCATCTTCATGTGTTGTTGGTATGCGTCCGAACTTTCGAAAACGCGTACGCCAGGTGGGCGCGAAACCAACATCGGGCGTACGACGAGTGCGTCGCGCGTGCAACCTATGCTTCTGGCATGCACGTTCTCTTCGTTTGTACGGGAAACATCTGCCGATCACCCACTGGCGAACGCCTTGCACGTGCTTATGCCGCCGAAGCCGGAGTTTCCGGATTCACCGCGTCGAGTGCCGGAACCCGGGCGATGGTCGGACACCCGATCGAGCCGACTGCTGCGAGGGTTCTCGCGGGGCTCGGCGGCGACCCCACGGAGTTTCAAGCCCGACGCATGACAACAGCGCTGGCCTCGGACGCCGACCTCATTCTCACGATGACCGAAAGTCAGCGAGACAAAGTCCTGGCGATGGCTCCGGCGCGGCTCAAGCGCACGTTCACACTTCGAGAAGCCGCACGGTTGAGCTCGCTCGCAGATGCACGAACTGTCGAGGACCTCGCCGCCGCCAGGCCCCGATTTCGTGCCGCCGAACCCGAGAATGTCATGGATCCGATGGGTAAGGAAGAGAACGTGTTTCACGAGATCGGACTTGAGATCGCCGATCTCCTCGGCCCGCTGCTCAGCCGACTTCGCTTCGGTGAGCGCTGAGCGCGGGCACCGCGGTCAACTGCGGTAGCGACTTGTCCGACTCGTAGTAGTAGCTGTACTCGTACGCATTGCGTCCGCGAGACGGCGTCATCGTGATGACAGTGCCCAGGACGTGTGCACCCACACTCTGTAGGTTTCCGACCGCGCGCGCCAGTTGATCGCGCTTCGTGGAGCCGTGTCGGGCGATCACCAGGGCACCGTCCGACATCGCGGCCAGGACCGCGGCGTCCGTGACGGGTAGCAACGGCGAGGCGTCGATGATGACGTAGTCGTATCGCGCCCGCAGTTCATCGAGAACATGTTTGGCCGTGTCGGTGCCGAGTAGTTCGCTCGGGTTCGGCGGGATCGGTCCGGAGGCGAGCACTGTCAGCCCGTCGAATTCGGTCGGCTGAAGCACATCGTCCAGCGTCGCTTGACCGGAGAGCACCGAACTGACGCCGACGCTTCCGATCAACCCCAGATACTTCGACACTCGCGGCTTCCGGAGGTCGCCTTCCATCAGGCACACTGATTTACCGGCCTCCGCCAAGACAAGAGCGATGTTCACGGCGGTCGTCGTCTTACCCTCGGAGGGAAGCGAACTCGTGACGACAATGACACGCGGTGGATGATCCACCTCGAGGAACTGAAGGTTGGTGCGCAATTCACGGAAGGCTTCGGCACTCACGGAATTTCCGTCACTGAAAGTGATCGCATGGTTGACTTCGACGACTTTGTCGAACGGGATCGTGCCCACCATTGCCGAACCCGCAATCTCTTCCACCGTTCGACGATCCTTCACCGTGTTGTCGAGTCGATCGCGAATCAACGCAAGCGCGATTCCCGACACCAGTCCCGCCACTGCTCCGAGAGCGAGATTGCGCGAAGTCTTGGGCGAAACGGGAACAGACGGCTCTTGGGCCTGTTGCTCGACGACCACACGTGCAGGCGGCGTTCCGCCGTTCTCGGGTGTCTCCAGTTCCTTTGCCAGTGCGACGAATTCGGACGACAGAGTATTTGCGATCTCTCGCGCGAGCTCCGGTGAAGGATCCTTGACTCCGAGGTCGATCAACACAGTGTCGGGCGCCGACGTCGCAGTGACCTTGGAGGCCAACTCTTCAGCCGACATCCCGCCGACCACCCTCGGTCCCAGTTCGTCGATCGTCCGCTGCGCAAGTGTCCGGCCGGTCAGGAGTTTTGTATAGGACAGAACTCGCTGCTGTGAAAGTTGACTGCCCTGCAGTGCCTCGTTGACCGAGGTACCCGCCGACGTCGAAACGAACAGCCTCGTCGAGGCCTGGTAAACGGGCGTCGAAAGAAGAGAAGCGCAAAGGGCTCCCAGGATTCCGAGCACGGTTACAGCAGCGACTATTCGCCATCTGGCTTGCAATATCTTCAGGTAGTCGACAATTTCCATCTTGATGTCTCCTTCGGCTCACGCATGTCCACTGCGGGTCTGAGCGGTCTTTGCCGGTCAGACCGCGAGGGCGAACCGGGCTTTCTCAATTTCGATATCGATCAGCTGCGACGGACGAAACGTCCTGTGCTCACGGGCGTCCCAGTCCGCGGTAGTTCCAACCTGCGCCTCGCCACTCGTCGGGGGAAAGGCAATTGCGCCCGTCGACGATCACCTTCTTGCGAACGACTGCATCGAGATCGGACGGCTGCAACTTCAAAAATTCGGGCCACTCGGTCAACACCAGGACGACATCGGCGCCTTCGCACGCCTCCAACGCATTTGCCGAATAGGTCAACGTCGGGAACAGCGCACGCGAATTGTCCATGGCCTTCGGGTCGTACACGTTCACTGCTGCGCCTTGAAGCTGAATCTGACCCGCGACGTTGAGCGCCGGCGAATCACGAACGTCGTCCGAGTCCGGTTTGAACGCGGCACCCAGAACTGCGACTCTCGCACCGAGAAGCGATCCGCATGCCTCCCGCGCCAGTTCGACCATGCGTGTCCGTCTGCGCATGTTGATGTTGTCGACTTCGCGTAGGAACGTCAGTGCTTGGTCGGCGCCGAGTTCACCGGCGCGAGCCATGAAGGCACGGATGTCCTTGGGTAGGCAACCGCCGCCGAAACCAATTCCCGCGTTGAGGAATCGACGTCCGATCCGAACGTCGTACCCGATCGCGTCGGCGAGCACTGTGACGTCGGCGCCAGCAGCCTCGCACACTTCGGAAATCGCGTTGATGAACGAGATTTTCGTGGCCAGGAATGCATTCGCTGACGCTTTGACCAACTCGGACGTAGCGAGGTCCGTGACGAGAAAGGGAATTCCCTCATCGAGGAGGTCTGCATAAACCTCGCGCGCAGCAGATTCCGCGCGACCGTGTCGACCGCGGTCGACCCCGAGCACCAGACGATCTGGATGCAATGTGTCCTGGACGGCAAACCCCTCGCGCAGAAACTCGGGATTCCATGCGACTTCGACGCCGTCACCAACCGGTGCCAGTTCCCGCGCGCGCTTACCGAGCCGTTCCGCGGTTCCCACCGGCACCGTGGACTTCCCGAAGATGACCGCGGGTTTGGTGAGCAGCGGTGCCAGAGTTTCGATCACGGCATCCACGTAGACCATGTCAGCGGCGAACTCACCCTTCTTCTGCGGCGTACCGACCCCGAGGAAGAACACGTCCGCAAATTCAGCGGCTTCCTCGTAAGACGACGTGAACTTCAGCCTTCCTCGATCGATGTTTCGTCGTAGGACCTCGCCCAAACCTGGCTCGTAGAAAGGAACTTCCCCTGCTGCCAGTTTCTCAAGCTTTGCCGCGTCGACATCCACTCCGAGGACCTCGTGACCGAGTTCGGCCATACACGCCGCGTGTGTCGCGCCCAGGTATCCCGTGCCGAAAACTGCTATGCGAGTGCTCATGTTGCTCGATCTGCTTTCTCGACAGTGTGTGAAGTGTTGATGGGATGGGTAATTCAGGTGCGCACGGCACCGATGTTGTCTCGGTACCACGAGACCGTCGACGCGATTCCTTCGCGCAATCCGATTGTCGGCCGCCATCCGAGTTCACGAATCATGCTCACGTCCAGAAGTTTCTGCATTGTTCCGTCAGGCTTCGAGGTGTCCCACCGCGTCTCGCCGGTGTATCCGACCTCGTCGGCGACCATCGAAGCGATCTCACGAATTGTGTGGTCCTCGCCGGTTCCCACGTTGACGTGCGATGCACCGTCGTAGTTGTCGAGCAGATGCAGACACGCCGACGCCAGATCGTCGACATGCAGAAATTCACGTCGAGGATTGCCACTCCCCCAGTTGACAACCAACGGCACTGCGGATGACTGCGCCTCGTCGTAGCGCCGAACGAGGGCGGGAAGTACATGCGATCCACGCGGCGAGAAATTGTCTCCCGGGCCGTACAGGTTGGTGGGCATCGCCGAGATCCAGGATCGACCATGCTGCCGCCTGGCAGCTTGAACATGGAGTATTCCCGCAATCTTTGCTATTGCATAGGCGTCGTTGGTCGGCTCGAGATGCCCGGTGAGCAGGTATTCCTCCTTGATCGGCTGCGGCGCCAATTTCGGGTAGATGCACGATGATCCGAGGAACAGGAGACGCTCGACGCCGTGTGCAAGGGCAGCGTCGAGCACGTTCACCTGGATACGAAGATTCTCCGACAGGAAGTCGACGAGGAACGTGCTGTTCGCCGCAATCCCACCAACTTTTGCTGCTGCAAGGATCACGTTGGTCGGCTTTTCGCGGGCGAAAAAATCGAAAACAGCTTCCCGCTCACGCAGATCGAGTTCGGCGGAGGTCTGTCCGAGCAACCGTGAGAAGCCGGCAGATTCCAGTTTTCGCCACACCGAAGAGCCGACCAGACCTCGGTGTCCAGCCACGTAGAACGGTGCGCCTCGATCGAGTGGTCGCGCTGCGAATGAATCACTCATCGCGTCGCCAACCAGTCGGGAAGTGCCGGAGTGTCGATCCACGGGCGCCCTTCATGTTCGAGCGCTTCGATGTCTGCCTCGACCATGATCCGGGCCAGTTCGGGTGTGTGCACGCCGGCCTTCCAACCGAGTTTGCGCTCGGCATGGCTCGGATCCCCGATCAGTGCATCCACCTCGGTCGGTCGAAGATACCGTTCGTCGAATCGAACGTGGTTCTCCCAGTTCAGACCTGCGTGTTCGAAAGCGACTGTGAGGAAGTCGCGCACCGAGTAGTTGCCACCGGTGGCCAGCACAAAATCCTCAGGCTCGTCGACCTGCAGCATGCGCCACATTCCCTCGACATACTCCGGCGCGTACCCCCAATCGCGTATCGCATCGAGATTACCCATGTACAGATGATCCTCGATCCCTGCCTTGATACGTGCGACTGCCCGCGTGATCTTGCGCGTCACGAACGTCTCACCGCGCCTGGGGGACTCGTGATTGAACAGAATTCCGTTCACCGCGAAGATTCCGTACGCCTCACGGTAGTTCTTGGTGATCCAGTACGAGTACACCTTCGCCGCACCGTAGGGCGAGCGTGGATAGAACGGCGTCTCCTCGTTCTGCGGTGGTGGTGTGGCACCGAACATCTCAGAGCTCGACGCCTGGTAGAACCGGCAGTCGAGTCCGGCCATCCGAACCGCTTCGAGTAGTCGGATCGACCCGACACCTGTCGTGTTCCCCGTGTGTTCGGGTTCGTCGAAGCTGACTCTGACGTGAGACTGCGCAGCGAGGTTGTATACCTCGTCCGGTTTGATCTGCGCGAGCAGCGTCACCAGGCGCGCTCCGTCACTGAGGTCACCGTAGTGAAGGAAAAGCCGTGCATCCGCATGGTGGGGGTCCACATAAATGTGGTTGATCCTCGAAGTATTGAACGTCGACGATCGACGGATCAGTCCGTGAACCTCGTAGCCTTTGGAGAGCAGCAACTCGGCGAGGTAAGAGCCGTCCTGTCCCGTGATTCCGGTAATCAGTGCGCGTTTCATCCTGCGTTCCTTCCGTTGCGGGACAGCCCGCCTGATAGTTGCGAAACCACGGTTGTGGTCCGTATTCCTCCGAATCGCCCGGCAGTCTTGATCTCGCTCATGTGCGTCCCCCCGAACGGCCGAGGAACTTTCGAATGTCGCGCGATGCCAACCGAACGAATGTCGAGTTACCGAACAGGTAGCGCCGCCACAGACGTTTGGGTTCCGATGCAAGTCGATACAGCCACTCGAAACCCGAGTTCTGGACGAACGATGGTGCCTCCGAGACAGTTCCGGCCAAAAAGTCGAAGGCCGCGCCGACACCGACGGCCACGTAGTCGGTTCGATCCGCTATCGCCTTCGTGACAAAATCCTGCTTCGGAGCTCCCAAGCCGACCCACACGATGTCCGGGGCCGACGGACCGACCTTCGTGATGATGTCATCGACGAACTCCTTGCTGAACGCGGCAAACGGCGGGGCATAAGTGCCAGCCACCTCGATGCCCGGGTATAACTCCTCGACTCGATCCGTCAAGAGGCTCAACGTCTCTTCTGTCGTGCCGACAAAGTGGTGACGAAGGCCGTAGCGGCGCCCCTTGTCCAGGGTGGCCTCGAAGAACGACGGACCCCGGACTGGTCGAACACCGACGTGATCGGAAGCGGTGCCGCCGATCAGGCGCATCACCCAGTTGACCGGGGTTCCGTCTGCGAAGTTCACACCGGGACCCTTCAAAACCGCGGAGTAGTCGCGATCGCTGTGCGCCGCCGACACGCAGTAGGAATTCGACAACCTCACGGAGACTCCGGTTCCCGCTCCCTCTCGTCTGTCGTTGACTACCCAATCGGTAGCTCCCTCGAGATTGGTCGCGGCAAACGGAATGCCACCCACCTCGATGACCTCGAACGGACTGCTCATCTGTCTCACCACTTCTTCGAGTTCGTTTGTTGACGTTCATTGCACTGGCCGTAACTGCGCGACAAGACCGATGTCAACCGAGATCGAGTCCAATCACGCTGCGGTTCAAAGAGAGAAAGCTCTGTCTCGACAACCGATCGAGCGATACGAGAGGCGAGAGTCGACGCCGGAGCAACCGGGATCGCCACGGCGTTACTACCGGCCAGTGTCGGCACACCGCCGAGATCCAAACAGACCACCGGGAGGCCCACCGCAGCCGCTTCGGCCGCCACCCAGCCGCCCGAATCGTGCATGCTCGGGAAGAGCAGAACGGAGGAGGACCCCATCTCGCCCACCACTTCCGATCTGTCGCGCCACCCGCGAAGCGTGACCTGACCGCGCCGATACGGAAGCGACTTCTCGATCCGCCCGCGGGCGGGTCCGTCCCCGACAAAGGTCATGGACCACTCGGTGCCCAAATGCTCGAGCGCTTCCAGAATCAGGTCGATTCCTTTGTACTGCAACAGTCTTCCTACGAATAAGAGCCTTCGTTTCGGCCTGGGTACCGCTTGCTTCTCGATTCCGTCGTAGTCCAGAACACAATTGGGTTGGATGACGACGTTGCGTGCCCGCGGTGCGCCACGTCCGCTGTCGGAGTTCATCGCGATGAAAGTGTCAACTCGTCCGGCCATGAAGATATGTGTCAGTGACCGAACGGCTTTCGTCGAGCAGGTTCGAACTACCGTGGATGCCAGATACCGCACACCGATGCGCTTGGCGAGCGGCATCGGCGGGTAGGTGTTGCCCCCGGCAGGCCCCCATACGAGTCGTGCGCCGCCGGCTCCACCGAACAGCACCGGTGGAGGCAGCCAGTCGGAGGCGAAAGTTGCATGGTGCAGGACGTCGAAGTTTGCCGCTTCACACCGAACGAACACTGAAGTGCGCCAAAGCCATCGGAGGTAGCGACCGTACGATCCGGCTTCTTCCGCGGTCAAAGTCGCTATTCGCACGACACGAACTTCGCAACCGAGCTTTTCACACTCCGATTCCAATGCGGGAGCCTCACCGGAGCGAGTCACCACCGTGATCGACTCACACAGTTCGGAAGCCGCCGAGAGAAGCGCCCAACCCGCACCGGATTCACTCCCCTGATTCGGATCGCAGGCGTATGCCGTCATCAACAACCGTGTCATCGCGCTACCACCAGCCTCTGTGCGCGCGGCGTCCGAGAATCGCGGCGGCTGAATCGCTCTGAGAACCAACCGATGTTGCGTGCACCGTGGTCGAGAACCACGCGTTTGATCCGTGGACTGATCAGGGCAACGGGGATCAACGTCGCCGACGCGAGTACGAGCAGAGCGCGTTTGGCACTCTGAGCCGTCAACAGTGGCAGGTCGAGCTGTCCCTGACAGACCGCGAGGATTCGTCCGTTGTTGACATACCGGGCGAAGAGCCAGGAGTCCCGACGCCGATTCTCGTCGACGGGTTCGTACGCAAGCGCCTCGTCGCACCACAACAACCGGACACCGCCGGCGCTCATCCTGAGCGTGAACTCGGTGTCCTCGCCGCCAGGTAGATCCCAGTCGTCACTGAAGTTCAAGCCGTTCAAAGTCTTCAGGTCCAACAACAGATTTCCAGCGCCTGCAGACGCAACCGGGGTGCCGGTCGAATGGCGAACGCGAGTGTGCAATGGAAGTTCTGAGGCAGGCAGACCCACCGGAATCACAGGACCGGCCACAGCACCTGCGTCGAAATCTGCGGCGCAGGTGAGGAGATTCGACAGCCAGTCGACATCGACGTACTCGTCGTCGTCGACGAAGACGATGTAACGACGATCTCGTGCACGGGCGAGATCGACCAGCGCACGTCGCGCCGGAGATACCCCGCCAAATCCGAGATGCAGTCGTTCGATCCCGTCGGCAACATACGTCGGTGTGGTGGATTCCGGATCGTTGTCGCCTACTACGACCTGGGCGGAGACACCGGAAGCCTGGATCGATGCCCGGACGCTGTCGATGCATACAGCCAGTTCCGATTCGCGACGGAAGGTCAGAATCGCCACTATGACGTCGCTGGGATTCTTCATGAGAGGTCAACTTTCGGTCGGGCGCCACGGTTCATCGAGACCAGGAGTGCGACGCTCGCGCTGACGCACGCCGACGCGGCCAATGCTCCTGCGACGTGTACGGCGCTGTCGGTCAGTCCTGCCCCGAGAACGATCAGAAACTGCAGAGGCAACAGCAAGGCGCGAAATCTGTTGAGGTTTCCCGTCTTGTCCACGACGCGGATCGACGTGCCGACTCCCAGCAGAATCCCGTTGAACGCCACCGCCAACCCGCAGAGCAGAATGACCGGTATCAAGTTCGGAAAGTGCGGTCCGACCAGATGATCCATCAATCGCACTCCCGAGAGTCGAATCTCGAGTGTGAGACAGATCAGCGAAACGCAGATGATCGAAACCCAGAAGATCTGCAAGCCCACTCGGCGGCCGAGTGCCATGCACTCGCTCGCGCTCATCGCTTCGACACCACTGCCGAACTTACGCATCAGAATTGGCGAGATGCCCGCGAACATCAAGGACAGTGGACCGAGCAGTGTCTGGGCAGTTCTGATCTCACCGATCATCGAGATCGACGCCACCACGGTGAGTATCAAGAACATCGCCTGCTGCGCAGCTGATCCCATCAATATCTCGATCGCAAACGGCACGGATCTGTATCGGTGAGTGCGCGAGTACCTGATCGACGGCACCGGCGGTACCAGACGCATGGATGCGTGACCGAGAGCGAGCGCGACGAAGACACCGACCGTATAGGTCACGAGTGCAAGTGTCAGATTCTCGACCAGGAAAGCTGCAATAAGGACGAACGAGAGTGTCACGATCTGTATCGACGCAGAGATCCAACTCGCTCCGTCGTGCATCAGCATCGTGCGTATCACGTCCAACACCACGAAACCAGCTGCAGCCAAGGCGTATACCGTGAGATTCATCGAGTCCGAGCCGGCGATCAGGAACAGTGCCCACACCGATGTCACCGATACCGCCGCCAGCACGATCGTGGGTGCCAACGCCGGTCCACGCTCGTCGGAACCCGCCCCTCGCGACAGCCAGACGTCGACGCCGATCGCTCTCCCCAGTGCCAGTGCCAACAGACCCGCCGATTGAATCACGGCAACCTGGCCGACTTCGATCGGACCACCGAGTCGTGCCACCGAGGTGAGAACGACAAAAGTGAGGACGCTCGAAAGCCCTTGATCGGCCATGAATGTCACATGCCGAGTGCGATCGTTCACGATCTCACCTCGTTGATGAGCTCACGCATCGACGTCGCCGCCTTGCGCGATGTGAAGCGATTCGAGTAGTGACGATAAGCGGATCTGCGTATCGCCGATCGGTCGTCCGCTCCGAAGATTCGGTCGAGGGCCTCGCGTATCGACGACTCTTCCAAGGAATGGAGAGGCGTTCCGCCCGGTCCGACGATGTCCGCGAGTGCACCGCTGGTTGCGTAGATGACCGGGGTGCCAACCGACATCGACTCGATCGCAACCCGCCCGAACGGTTCTGCCCATTGAGACGGCACCACGGACGCCGCACTGTCGCGGAGTATCTCGATCACATCTTCGTGTGAAGTAAATCCGGCCAGCGTGACGTTGTCGAGAGCTGCGCTTATGCTGGAGATCTCGCCGTACTGTGGTCCGTCACCGAGAACTGTGAGCGAGGGACTTCCAGCGCCCTGCGGCCAGTTGCGCACCAAGTCCAGGACGCCCTTCTCCGGTGTCAGTCGGCTGACGCACACGACCGAATCAGTGCTCCGAAACTCGGGTTCATTTTCTTCGAATCCGAAGTTCGGACGAACCACGACGCGACCAGAATCGATCAGTCGTCCCTCGACCAGACGTGCTGTCATTGCGCTCGTTGCGACGAACCTGTGCTGCTTCCACCCCAAGACGCTGATCTTGACTGCCGCAGCGCTCAGGTAGCAGACAAAGCTCAGCAGTCGGCTGTTTCCGTAGCATCCGTTGCGGACACAACTCGTGAAGTAGTTGGTGGAACCGCATTCGGTGCACGTTCCATCTGCGCGCAACTTGGCCGACGGTGTGGCCAGGCGATAGTTCCGAACCGCCTGCAACGTAGGAATTGCGGCGGCTCGTGCGGCCACGAGCAACGAAGCCGAGAACGCCGGCCAGAGATTGTTCACGTAGACGATGTCCGGTCGCTCCGAACGAATGATGCGCAACGCATCGACGAGTACTCGAGGACTGAACACTGCGGTGACTGCCGCCCACGGTCCCCGGGCGATCTTGGAATTCTCGGTGGTGCACTGAACTGTCTCGTATCCGATCGATTTCAGGAGCTTGGATTCGTTCGCGAAGCTCTGCTCCTCACCACCCGGATTCCGATAGATCGCATGGAACATCAAGGCTTTCGGCGGCGTGGATCCACCGGCGGACGTCGGGTTCACTTCAGGCTTCGAACGCGCTACATCGAACGACTTGTACATCTCACTGACCTCCTCTTCGTTCCGGAGCGAACCCGTACGCACGACCCCTACGGATCGACAATTCGGCATTGCCTGCACTGTGAGAGCGGTACGTCGAGGGTCCGTACGGCGCCAGGAAGACCCATGCGATCAGCCACATGGCGCCGAAGAAGAGCGTCGACTCCGTCAAGTCCATCGAGAAGACGAGAACCATGATCGCGACGACGGCGATGTACTCCGTTCTGCTGCGAGCTCGCCCGAGCGCCGTGTTCAGAAGCAGGTAATAGCCGGCCAACAGCAGCAGGAATCCGATCCAACCGATCTGGAGACGAATGTCGAGCATTCCGTTGTGCGCGCTGGTCGCCGGAAAGGACAGCTTGGACCGGATCATCTGTCCGACAACGCTGTCAGGTGCCCAGACCGAGCCGAAGCCCCAACCGAGCAGGGGCCGCTGTTCGGCGTAGTACTCGGACACCGTCCAGAGATGTAGCCGGCCGGTCAACGTGACATCTCGCGAGAGTAGCGCTGCGACATCGGGTCCGAGCACCTTCATCGCGCCGGACACCCCGATGTACAGCCCGATGATCACCGTCGAGGCGAGGCGAGCGTTAGGTGTCCGTCGAAGGCACTTCAGAGCAAGCACTGTCGCCAGCGCAATGCCTGCAGCGACGAGACTGGTCTGGCTCCGGGCTTCGAACAACACGATGCCGGCAACAGCCAACGCCGCCACCCACGGAATACGCTTGACGTCGGGAAGCATGAGCATGACAGCAACAAGGACAACTTCGATCGCAGCCATTCGGCCCAAAGTATTCTTGTGCGTGAAGATTCCGCGATAGGCAACAGTGCGGGTGTCCACATCGATGCCGGTCGAAGGATCGAGGACCACGACCATCAGCGACAGCACCAGTAGTACCAGCAAGGTGACGGCCACAGTCCGCACTCGCACCGGGAAGGTCAACTCGCGGGCGACCATGATTCCCGTGATCGCCAGGCACACGATGACGATGCCGGCGACGACGGAGTTCCGGGGCAACGTCGACCAGTACCAGCTGGTTGCCGGAACGCCGGCCGCGATCAGAAGCATGAAGACAGGCCAGGACGCGTTGCGTGAGTATCGCCGGTCGAGGAAGTAGACCAACGCGAGTGTCGCCGAGAGAACGGCCGAACCGTGTACGAGCAACGATCCGAGCGCTGTCTTCTGCGTGTAGGCCTGAAAGGCTCCGCTCGCGCCGATGACCGCGATCACCAATGCCGTTCGCAAGATCAGCGGATTGTTCGGTGCCTCATTTTCGCAAGGCGCCGGTGCCGCATTCTTGTCAGTAGGCGCCATCACTTCCCACCACCGCCTTGAGCGTCTTCGCGACGATCATGACGTCACCCATCATCGACCAGTTGTCGACGTAGGAAAGATCAAGGCGGACAGTGTCTTCCCACGAAAGATCAGAACGTCCGCTGACTTGCCACAGACCGGTGACACCGGGCTTGACCAGTAGCCGGCGACTGACCGCATCGTCGTACATCTCGACCTCGCGCCGAAGCGGTGGCCGCGGTCCGACGACGCTCATCTCGCGCCGAAGAACATTGACGAACTGGGGCAACTCGTCGATCGAGTACCGACGCATGAAGCGACCGACCGTCGTCACACGCGGATCATCTCGCATCTTGAAAAGCACTCCGGCGCCTTCGTTCTCCTTCATCAGCGCCGTGACTTGAGAATCCGCGTTCTGGACCATCGAGCGGAACTTGAGCATGGGGAACGGCTGCCCGTCCAACCCCATCCGCTCGGACTTGTACAGAACCGGCCCTTTGCTCGTGAGCTTGACTGCGATCGCAGCCGCCAGAAGCACCGGACTGATCACGGCGAGTACCACGGTCGAGAAGACGATGTCGAAGGTCGTCTTCGTGAACTTCTGCGCGCCGTGATAGCGCGGACGCTCGACATGGATCAGCGGAAATCCAGCGACCGGGCGCATCGACAGCCTCGGTCCGGACACATCCAGAATCCCTGGTGCAACAACAAGGTCCACATGATCGCGCTCGAGATCCCAGGCCAACGTGCGCAGCCTTTCCGGTCCGAATCGCTCCGACGCCGTCACTGCCACCGTGTCGGCACCGACCTGATCGATTGCGTCCGCGACACTGTGCTCGTCTCCGAGCACCGGAATGTCCCGACCGTTCACTGTGACAACTTCGCCCACGTCTCCTCCGTAGCCAGGTACGCAGACTCCGACGACTCGGTATCCATGGGCATCGTCGCGCTCGAGGTTGCGTGCAAGATCGACAACCGCCCCTCGCACACCGACCACAAGTACGGCAGTTCGAAATTCACCTCGGGCTCGCTCACGAGCAATCACCCGTCGCCAGATCCAACGACTCGCGATCAAGGCGGTCAATCCCATCGGAAACGCCACGGCGAGGTACAGGCGCGCGATCTCCAGGTGAAGGAGAAGGCTGGCAATCGCAATCAGTCCGAACAGGCGGAGCGTTCCGACAGCGATCAATCGGTACTCTTCAGGGCCGCTTCCGATCACGCGAGGAGATCTGGTGCGAAATACTCTCAATACGGCGAACCAGCCGATAATCAGGGCGAAAGACAGTGCGGTGTAGCTGAAATGGCCGAATGCTTCACCGTCGACGACGTCCGCGTCGCTACCGAATCGCCACCATTGAGCCAGAAACACAACTGCCGCAACAATGATCGTGTCGGTGATCGCCAGACGACGAAGATACGCAGATTGCCATTTCCTGCGTGCGGAAACTCCACCAGCCCTCTCGGGCGCTACTCGTCGGTGTTGTTGTGGCCGTTCTTTCGTGGGCGCGGCCATCTCGAGAACCGTCATGTGTTCAGAAACCTTTCCCCATGCACAAAATTCGGCCTGAAGCTGTTCGCCGGCCGAGGTCCATCGGACCGCCTTGCCGAATCCCGAAACTTCGACAGCGAAGCAACTGCTCCGCATTGCTGCGTTCAGTGCGAATGGTCGCATTACGTGCGCCTTGCAGTTAACCCGGCGACTGTTGTCAGGCCTCGGCCCAACTGTCGATTATTGCGGCATTGCCGCAGCTCACACCCCATGATTGAAGCAGAGTCCATTAACGACCCAAACACAGGACGATCGGCGATTTCTCCTCGCCCGCTGACGTCGCCAGCCTCGATATTGTCAGGACTCACGTCATGGCAATTTTTCGGCTAGCTGGTCAGTACCAGTGAGGAGTTTGCCACATTCCGGACAGTGTGGCAATAGCGCTTTCCGAACTTCTTCCGAACGCCAGCATTGAGGTCAGTTATTCACCCTCTAAGCAGGAGGGTGCGAACATTCCTCACCATTACCATTGCGTACCTATAGTTTTCATCGCCTTGATCAATTGGACTCCACGTTTGGACGGAAACCAGCACGCAGTTGGTAATCGCTCTGCAAACCATACTTTGATGCGTTCGGCGTCGCCTCAGACCTGGACGATTGTCCGGCACTTGGACTCTGCGCGCTTGACTTTCGACTGGCCGGCAATGCGCGAACCTACGATCGGGCGACACCGAGAATTTAGACATGCGAAAGGAGGAGCCTGGACCGCCACTGACCGTCTATGCGGTGCAGAAAGATTTGCAGCACAATCCAATTCGAGAAGGGGGGAATTGTGCAGCCGTTCGACTACAAAGCGGGGCGACCGCTACCGACGGCTGTGTCCATGGCAAGCGTGCGCGGCCATGGCAAGTGTGCGCGGCCGCGTATAGGTCAACTGACGCTCGACATGCTCGTTGGCGCCCAGTAGCGGAGCGTGTCTCTCGAACAGCCGAGGTTGCGGTCGACTGATCAGCTGGGCGCACGCTCGCGAGTAGACCCCCGCAAACCTCGATGGCCTTGCGTGAACCCACGTTCATCTCGTTGCGGGCAATCAGGACTCGACCGAGGCCCACCGGTTGTGTGGCATACGTGAGCATCTCCTGCAGAGCCGTCGACGCGATACCTTGCCGGCGTTCCGGCGGCCGGACTCCATAGCCGATATGACCACCGAAATCGGCCAAGATCTCGTTCATGCTGTGCGGCATCTGGATAGCACCGAGATACCGGCCGCCGCGAGCGATCCACCAGTTGGTTGCCGGGACAATGTCGGGCCCCGTCCACGACTCTGGCTGCGCCAACAGCTACTGCACCCACTGCCTGAATCCAGCACGGGATGCCAGACCGAGATCTAGACGTTGCGCAACTCCAATCGCCGAACCGTGCTGGTCCGCCTGCGGTCAGCCACACTCGTCACACGACTCCAACAGGAAGCTCACAACGGCTCGTCAGGCGCAACCAGATCGAAAGCCGTAGCGGCACCGGTCAAGTAGGACAGGTCAGACCGCAGCGTCGCAGACTCAGAGGACCCGACTAAAGAATTGCGTCCGATTCACCACACGCAGAAGGGCCCTCGAGCATTGCTCGAGGGCCCTGTGAGGCGTCGGGATTTAACGTACGACCAGATCAGTTGACTGTCGACGTTACCCTTCGTTCGCCGACTGGATTGCTGTCCACGGAACCTCCCACGGCCACGTCAGCGACAACCGGATCGGAATCGTAGTAGTACTTGTACTCGTAGACACCACGACCGTTCAGCGGGGTCATCGTGATGACAGTGCCGAGAATTGTCGCGCCCACACTGTGGAGATTGCCGACCGCCCTGCTCAGCTGATCCCTCTTCGTCGAGCCGTGACGAGCAATCACGAGCGCACCGTCCGCCAGCGCTGAAAGCACTGCAGCATCCGTAACCGGAAGCAACGGCGAGGCGTCGATGATGACGTAGTCGAACCTTCTGCGGAGATCGGTAAAGACTGCATGGGCAGTGTCAGTCCCCAGCAGTTCGCTCGGGTTCGGGGGAATCGGACCTGAAGCAAGGACCGTCAGGTCAGCATTGCTCGTGACTTGAAGTACGTCGTCGAGATCTGCTTGCCCAGCCAAGACCGAGCTCAGACCGACGCTTCCGATAAGTCCAAGGTACTTCGAAACGCGAGGCTTACGGAGGTCACCTTCGACGAGACACACCTTCTTGCCTGCCTCGGCCAGCACGAGTGCGATGTTCACCGCAGTCGTGGTCTTTCCCTCGGAGGGAAGAGAACTCGTGACGACGATGACACTCGGTGGACGATCCACGGCCAGGAACTGCAGATTGGTTCGCAGTTCGCGGTACGCCTCGGCACTTGCGGAGTTGCCCTCGTGGAAGTTGATCGCTTGATGAACTTCGCGTTCCTTGTCGAACGGAATTGTTCCCACCATCGCCGCGCCGGCGATGTCTTCGACCACCTTGCGCTCTTTGACGGTGTTGTCCAGGCGATCACGCACGACAGCCAATCCGATCCCCAGCAGAAGCCCGATCGCGGCACCGAGCGCCACGTTCCGCGAAGTCTTCGGCGACACCGGTTCCGCGGGAGTTTGTGCTCGCTGCTCGACAACGACGCGCGCCGGCGCTGTGCCACCATTCGCGGGCGTACCCAGATCTTTGACCATCACGACAAACTCGTCCGACAGCGCATTTGCGATTTCGCGTGCCAGTTCAGGCGACGCATCTTGCACGCTCAAATCGAGAAGTACAGTATCCGGCGCCGATGTGGCGGTCACCTTCGACGAGATCTCCGCCGCGGACAGCCCACCCAATCGATCTGACCCCACTGCATCGATTGTTCGCTGCGCGAGCGTCTCCCCAGTGAGGAGCTTGGCGTAGGAGGTGACCAACTGCTGTGAAAGCTGGTTGCCTTGGTAAGCCTCGTTCACGGTCGTTCCAGTGGAAGTCGACACGAACAGGCGCGTGGAAGCCTGGTAGACCGGTGTCGCAATCAACGAGGCACCCAAAGCGCCCAAGATCACAACCACGGTGACGACAACGACTATTTTCCACCGTGCCTGCAAGATCTTCAGGTAGTCCCGTACATCCATCGTCGAATCTCCTTCGGCTCGAGCACGTAGTACGTATTCGAGTAGTAATCGACAGCCGCTTGTCGAGCCGCTGCACTCAATCCAGGCTGAACGAGGCAGCCAATCTTTTTATCGCGCGTCCCTGCGTCACAGAGAGGTCGATCCCGAAACAGGCAGGGACAAGAAACCTTCGTGGCATCTCACGCATCTCAGTTCGTGGTCCACACTTGACGGCACGACTACATGTTGACGCAGCGGCGAACCTGCGACACGGACATCGGGTCCAGTTCTCTTCGTCAGCCTCATCGGCCGACACCGCCACCTGGAGTTCACTGCACATCGAAGAGAGCGGACGTAACGTGCAGCCAGGCTGAACTCTACTGTGTCGTGGTTCTTTTCACCACCGCAACGCAGCATCGAAACCCCTCGATTTCGCCAGCCGAATGTGCCGACCACGCGAAGATCACACACCCTCAGCCGACCGTAGGACCAAAGTCCGCGAACATCCAACAACGCCCGCCGCCACCGGAAGCCGGTGCACACCAATCGAACAGGGCAAACACCACTCGCCCCGAAATCGACGGGCGGCGATCGAAGTTTCCACACCGGAATAGTTCATCTACTGACGGACCTTCGTCCCAGACACGCGGGCACTCCCCTCGACGCCGTGCAATAACCATCCCTCGCTGAGGGTTTCACCGATCTACGGCCTTCCAAGACCTCGATAGGTCCACCCTGCGTCGCGCCAGGTGGTCGGTTCCAGGCAGTTACGTCCGTCGATGATGACCTTCTTGCGGACGACCGCTTCGAGATCCGACGGCAACAACTTTCGAAACTCGGTCCACTCGGTCAGAACCAAGACGACATCAGCTCCTGCACACGCGTCAAGTGCACTCGAAGTGTAAGTGAGGGTGGGGAACAACGCCTTCGAGTTTCCCATGGCCTTCGGGTCATAGACATTGACGGCAGCGCCTTGGAGCTGAATCTGGCCGGCAACGTTCAGCGCAGGTGAGTCGCGCACGTCGTCGGAGTCAGGCTTGAAGGCTGCACCGAGAACCGCCACATTGGCTCCGAGTAGAGAACCACACGCTTCTCGAGCCAGTTCGACCATCCGAGTACGACGACGCATGTTGATATTGTCGACTTCGCGTAGGAAAGTGAGTGCTTGATCTGCTCCCAGCTCACCCGCACGTGCCATGAAAGCACGGATGTCCTTAGGTAGGCAGCCACCACCGAAACCGATTCCGGCGTTGAGGAATCGCCTACCAATTCTCTCGTCGTGGCCGATGGCATCGGCAAGAACGGTCACATCCGCGCCCGACGCCTCGCACACCTCCGAGATCGCATTGATGAACGAGATCTTCGTCGCCAGAAATGCATTGGCTGACGCTTTGACCAACTCCGAAGTCGCAAGGTCGGTCACAACGAAGGGAATACCTTCGTTCAAGAGCTGCTCGTACACTTCACGCGCAACCGATTCCGCACGTCCGGGTCGATTACGGTCGACCCCGAGCACAAGCCGGTCCGGGTGAAGTGTGTCTTTCACCGCGTAGCCTTCCCGGAGAAATTCCGGGTTCCACGCCACCTCGACGTCTTGTCCGGCAGGCGCCAGTTCCCGGGCCCGCGCACCCAATCGCTCTGCTGTACCAACTGGCACTGTTGATTTCCCGAAGATAACGGTCGGCCTGGTCAAGAGGGGTGCAAGCGTCTCGATCACCGAATCGACAAAACGCATGTCGGCCGCGAACTCCCCCTTCTTCTGCGGCGTACCGACGCCGAGGAAATGGATGTCGGCGAACTCTGCGGCCTCCTCGTAGGAAGCCGTGAATCGAAGACGTCCCGCGGCTATGTTGCGGCGCAGCACTTCCTCGAGTCCCGGTTCGTAGAAAGGAACCTCCCCAGCTTCGAGCATCGCGAGCTTGTTCGGATCAACATCCACCCCGAGAACCTCGTGACCCAACTCGGCCATGCAAGCTGCATGTGTCGCCCCGAGGTAGCCGGTGCCGAATACCGCAATACGAGAAGTCATAACGATGTCTGCCTGTCGAAGTCGGGTTTACGTCGAATAATGCTGTAGTACTTCATGTCCTGATCGAATCGACGTTCTGTCGATACCACTCCACGGTCGATGCGATTCCCGCACGAAGATCAATCCTGGGCTGCCACCCCAAATCTCGAAGCTTCCCGATGTCAAGCAACTTCCGCGGCGTCCCGTCAGGTTTCGAATGATCCCATTCGATCTCGCCGTCGAACCCGATCTCGTCCGCCACGATCGCGGAGATCTCCGCGATACTCTGGTCCTCGCCCGTACCAACATTGACGTGTTCTGCTCCGTCATAGTGGTCGAGCAAATGAAGGCAGGCATCCGCCATGTCGTCGACGTGGAGAAACTCGCGCCTCGGCGTCCCGCTGCCCCAGTTCACGACTGACGCAGCTCCATCACGGCGCGCGTCGTCGAAGCGCCTGATGAGGGCCGGCAGCACATGAGAGCCCTTGGCAGAGAAGTTATCACCCGGGCCGTAGAGGTTCGTCGGCATCGCGGAGATCCACGGTCGCCCGAACTGCTTGCGAACAGCCTGTACCTGCAGGATTCCCGCGATCTTTGCGATGGCATATGCATCGTTCGTCGGTTCCAGATGACCGGTCAGTAGATACTCTTCGCGAATCGGTTGAGGCGCGAATTTCGGGTAGATGCAGGATGATCCGAGGAATAGAAGGCGATCTACGTCGAATTCGGCCGCCGCGTCCATCACGTTCACCTGGATGCGAAGGTTGTCGGAGATGAAGTCCACCGGCAGTGTGCTGTTCGCCAGTATCCCGCCCACTCTGGCCGCCGCGAGGACCACGTTCTTCGGCCTCTCAGCGGCGAAGAATTCGAACACGGCACCGCGGTCGCGAAGATCGAGTTCGGCGGACGTGCGACCGACAAGGCGATTGAAGCCGTCGGCTTCCAACCGACGCCAAATCGCTGAACCAACGAGTCCACGATGGCCCGCAACGTATACCGCGTCGCTCCGATCGAGGGACTTCTGCGTGTACTCCCCCGTCATCGAGCGTGCTCCCAATCCACCAGATTCGGACGGTCGATCCAGGGCTTGCCCTCACACGTCAGAGCCTCGATGTCCGCATCGACCATGATTCGAGCCAGCTCCGGGGTATGCACAGTCGCCTTCCAACCGAGCTTCTGCTCCGCCTTACCGGCATCTCCGATCAACGCATCTACTTCCGTCGGCCGCAGATAGCGCTCGTCGAAGCGCACGTGATCTTCCCAGTTCAGGCCGGCGTGCTCGAAGGCCACCGTCAGGAAATCCTTGACCGAGTAGTTACCGCCTGTCGCGAGCACGTAATCGTCCGGTTCGTCGGCCTGAAGCATTCTCCACATTCCCTCCACGTACTCCGGCGCATAGCCCCAGTCGCGGATTGCATCGAGATTGCCCATGTACAAATGGCTTTCCAGACCGGCCTTGATCCGCGCCACCGCTCGCGTGATCTTGCGAGTGACGAATGTTTCGCCTCGCCGGGGAGATTCGTGGTTGAACAGAATTCCGTTCACGGCAAAGATCCCGTACGCCTCGCGGTAGTTCTTGGTGATCCAGTACGAGTACACCTTCGCCGCACCGTACGGCGATCGCGGGTAGAAGGGAGTCTGCTCGTCTTGCGGAGGCGGTGTCGCACCGAACATCTCGGAACTGGACGCCTGGTAGAACCTGCATTCGAGACCAGCCATCCGGACTGCTTCGAGCAACCTGATCGACCCGATTCCCGTGGTGTCACCGGTATGTTCTGGCTCGTCGAAGCTCACCCGCACGTGGGACTGCGCTGCGAGGTTGTAGACCTCGTCCGGGCGTATCTGTGCGAGAAGAGTGACCAAACGCGCCCCGTCGCTGAGATCTCCGTAGTGAAGGAACAGTTTTGCATCCGGCGTGTGGGGATCCACATACATGTGATCGATTCGAGCTGTATTGAACGTGGACGACCTACGAATAAGTCCGTGGACCTCGTATCCCTTGCTCAACAACAGCTCGGCCAGGTATGAACCGTCTTGGCCTGTAATTCCGGTAATCAGTGCACGTTTCACTTGAAACTCCGTCCTCGAAGCAGATACTTGTCTGCGAGTAGTCATCGGCCGAATTGTGTTGTGTGGGAGTAACGAACCCACAACCAGAACTGAGAAACCCTCACGGCATTACTGCCCCCTTGATCCGCGATCTCAAATCCTCCAGTTCCGCGGCAGCGGAATCCATTCCGCGAGAGATACGGGTAGATTCGTCGTGCCCGAGATTCAAGCTGCCACCCGTCGCATCGTCCATCCAGGAGGCCTGCGGCGCGAGTACCGGTTCCAGCGAATCCCTCAGCTTCGGTACCGAACTGCTGCCCGCCATGACCGGTATCGATCCGCCTCGAGCGCTCAGGATCAAAACATGGAGGCGGTCACTGATGGTTACGGCAGCGCGCTCGTACAGGGCGCGGACAGCGAACTCCTGTTGCCGATGGGTCACGTCATCGTCCCATCCCACGTACTGAATACCCAGCGTTGCAGCAACTTCACGATTGTGGTTGTCGTCCTCGGCAACTTGGCAGCAGGCCACCAGATTCAAGCCGATTGCCTCGACCTGACTGTGGATCGACCGAAGAACCGCGTAGTTCACCGGTCGGTCATGCCGAAGTGAAAGCAAGGCTATTTCTCGGCTCGCAGATTCTCGGCCTGCAGACTTCGCTCCGTCGGATACGCCGGCCCGGAACGCGAGATCGGGATAGAACCGACTCTTGCCTCGCAGGTACTCACACGTCCTTTTGTCACGTGCCGCGTAGACGTCGGCTACGCCGACGAGGATCTTTTCGGGTACTGCCGCCATCGAGCTTCGCACCTCGATCGACCGTCCCAAAACGAGGACTCGTGTACCGAAAATGCGCAGCACCGCAAAGACTGTCACCAACAACGAGTGCTTGACGACGCTTGCTGCTGAAGCCCCCAGAACCGCCGGCCCAGGTGCCATCACGATCACTGCCCGCTTTCGGCGCACCGTATCGGACAAAATCGCTCGCCAGAAGCTGATACCCGAATCCATGACCTCGTCGGTTGGTTCCCAATCGAAGGCATCGACGTACTCCGCGCTCATACTGCCGGAAAAGACAACGGGTTTGAACCCCAGTTCACGCATGTAGTCGACTGCTGTTCGCCGTATCTCGATGTCACCCAGATTGCCCTGAGCTGCTGCGATACTCATGAAGAACCTACGCATGGGGATCCCTCCTCATTGCAACGACAACGACACAGGTCAACAATGCGGTTTGAAGTACATAGCTGAGCGAGAGCGACCACCCCGCTCCGAGCGCCCCGTAACGGGGGGCAGCAAGCACGATTCCGACGAGGCAGATCAAGGTGCTCACAACCGTTATGTAGGAGACAATTTCAACTCTGCCCGTACCTTGCAGAATCGCATTCAATTGGGACGAGATCGCTGCGAAGATCAAACTGAAGCAGACGACCTGCATTACCGGTACCGCGTCTACGTACGCATCGCCCAAAATCGGTGGAACGAGCACAGGTATGGCAGCTGCGATCACACCGAAGATCACCGCGCTTGCGATGCATACGTACATCGCGGGTCGCAGAATGCCCTGGGTGATTCGCCCGGTCGTCGAGCGCGCCGCCGCCGGCATGAGAACTGCCGCAAATGATGTGGGAATCAGCCGCAACGGCGTGGTGATACGACTCGTCACGCCGTAGATTCCGGAGACGGCCGGCGACGTGACAAGTCCAACCAGCAGTACGTCGAAGTTGCGCGTCTGAGTAGCAACGGAATTCAACCAGAAGTGCGAAGACTTGCCGATGATCGACTTGTACGAGCGTCTCGATCTCACACGAGTGATCGCCGGTCCGAGCCGAATGGCCACGAAGACAGCGATCATCGAAGAGAACGCGAGGCCCACGGAATACCAGAACACTGCGTCGACTCCTGCGAGCCAAGCCGCCGCAACAAAAACGAGAGCAAGTGCTCGCCGGAGGAGCAACGACACCGCGTTCTGCCAGGTATTCCCGTCAGCGAGTGGTAGCGAGAGCAGCGTCTCGACGTAATTGTCCAGAACAACCCAAGCTGTCAACGGCACTACGAACCAAAGCTTCGGCTCGAAGACCGCGGCTACCGCCGCGGTAAATGCCAGCAATGCACCAACGGCCAGGTTGGCGCGGCGCGAGAACTCCAAGGTCGACGCGATGAGGGGGTCCTGGTCACCCAACGCACGGATCCGAACCAGAAATGGGGTGAACCCGAAGTTCAGAATGGTCTGAAGCACCAGTCCGACACCATAAGCCGCAGCGAAGATTCCAAAGCCGGACGGACCGGAGATACGCGCGAGTAGGACCATACTCAGTGCCTGAATCAACGCACCGACAAGACGTCCGCCGGCGATTCCCGTGAACTGAACCACCAGGGGGTTCGTCATCACCTTCATGTTCCACCACCCGGGCACTCGAACGAGTGCGGAACCCCGGCGCAGCGCGGTCGTGCGCCCTTCATGGTCGTCCGATCGACGAAACCGGGGCGCGGACGATCGAACTCGCCGGAACATCAGATGTAACAAGGCAATTTGCGCCGATAACCGAGTGGTCACCGACCGACGTGCCACGGAGAATTGTGGACCTGGCCGCAATCCACACTCCGTCGCCGATGACGATCGGTCCGTTGTCGAACTCGAAAGTCCGTGACTTTCTGCTGTGACTGCCCGCGCACAGAAAGACGTCCTGCGAGACACAACTGTTCGACCCGATACTCACCGGTTCGAGATTGAGGATCCATGCTCCCTCACCCACCCAAGTGTTATCACCGATCGACAGTTTCCACGGCCAATGGATCTTCACGCCGTGCCGAATCAGGACTGCATCACCGATCTGAGCGCCGAACAGTCTGAGAATGGCAACTCGTATGCGTGCCGGCACGAACCAGGCCCGGAACAGTGGTGCCACCGCGAGCCAGGCGACCTGCACTGATGCCGGACGTCCCTTGTCGTATCCTGCCCCGGTGAATTCACCGAGGGAGAGCTGCGGGTGTGTCATCGCGCTCGGGCTTGCGTCGGGCGAGTCGGCAAACTGTCTCGATTGATGAGTCCGTCGAAGAGGTCACCGAACGCCGTGGTGGCAGAGCCGGGAGACAAGGTTTCGTGCACGTACTCCCCCCCGCTTCGCGCGAGTTGAGCGGCACGGACGGGGTCGGATACCAGCATCTCTATTTCACGTACCAATGCTTCCGGATTTCCGGCGTCAACACGTACTCCCGCCCCGGACAGGGCGATCTCCTCGCCGGAGGCACTGTCCGAAGACGTAGCCGCGACGACGGGTACCCCTGAAGCGAAATACGATGTGAGTTTGCTCGGAACGGCCATACTGCGAAGATCGGCCAACTCGTTGAGAAGTAGTGCGTCCGCTGCTCGCAGCACATCGGTGAAGTCCTCGCCGCCAACAGGATCCATGAATTCGATCCCGGTGCATCCCTCGGACAGCTCTTCGAGATGGGCCCGCTGATTCCCATCCCCCATCAGCACGAATTTGATGTCGGACTGCCGCGGCCCAAGTAAACGCGCGGCGTCCACTACGTTCTCGAGCCCTTGCTTGGCACCCATATTGCCGGCATGCAGAACTATCTTCTGTTCCGGCCCCCAGCCCAATCGCTTTCGCGAATCTTCTCGGGTGCAGGCAGACTGGGAGAGATCCAGGTGGGTCCAGTTCCTGATGACTGTGACGCTGCTCGAGTCGACTCCGAGGTTGTCCTGAGCATGCTTCGCGAACCGCGGATGGATCACGACGACGTGATCGGACTTTCGCAAGATCCAGGATTCGGCTCGATCAACGAGAGACGACAGGCCTCCGCTCAGCTGACCGGTCTCGGACGCGCCCAGTCCGTAGAAGTCCTGCACCCACAGCACCACGGGTGTGCGCGACCGAAGGAGCCTGGTCCTGATGACAAATGCCGCCGAGGACAAAAGTGTAGGACTTAAACACAGTATGAGGTCTGCTCGATGGAAAAGAGTCGCCCAGGTCGCTCTCAAAGCGAAACTTGCCTCCATCAGAATTCTTCGCAGGAAGCTGGGATTCCGAGGGATGTAATGACGAAGTCTTTGAACCGTCAGATTTTCCGACTGCTCTACGGAGGACAGACCTGAGAAGCCATCCATCTTTCGCCAGAATGGATAGTGCGGATACCCTGTCACTACCCTGACGTCAGCACCGGCATCCGCTATCGCATTTGCCAAACCCTCCGTGTACGGAGCGATACCGGTTGGCTCAGGAGAATAGTTGATTCCCACGATCAGGATTTTATTTCCCTGATTATCCATCGTGCTCATTTCCCTTTTCAGCTAACTCAGGACGGCAGTCCGTGCACAGCTTGCAGGTGTGCACTTCTCTGCGTGTCACTCTCGAATCGTTCGGCGACTTTCCGTGCCGGAACTCCGACATTCACCGAGAAACTCTCGACGTCGTTCGTCACGACCGAACCGGCTCCGATAACCGCACCGTCACCGATCTTCACACCGCTCAATATCACCGAACAGGCGCCTATCCATACGTCTGTTCCAATTTCGACAGAATCGCGGGCACCAGGCTGACGGTCCCCCACCCACGTCGACGCGAGCATCGGAATACCCACCTCGTCGATCGCGTGGTCTTCGCGCCCCACGATGTAGACGTTCATTCCGATCATGACGTGGGATCCGATGGAGCCGTCTACCTGAATAACGGTTCGGGGTCCGACACTGACATTATCGCCGATATTCAGTCGGTGAGGCGCACTGATGATAGCTCCACGGCCGGCGTTGAAGTCGCGCCCTACTGAAACATTCCCGTTCGATATTGCGAGTCCATTCATAATTCCGCGAAGGGCTCGCCTGACACCTGACGGTAGGCGTGATCGGTTGCTCATCGTACGACCATCTCCTTGGGCCATCCCTCATTGTCGAATTCGACGACCTGACCTCGCAACGCAGCAGAGATCCCCGATGCCATGGTTTCGGCGGAATAGAGATCCCCGACCTTCGCTGAAACTTCCTCCGCTGGAACGGGATTGGAGACAAGATGCAGGAAGTAGTCTCGCAGCGCCGCAGCCAGCGACTCCTCGGTCGTCGGTGAGTAACTCTGCATAGGACCGACAGCAGCAAGTTCGATCTCGGGGGCGTGCGGGGCGTCCTCGGGGTACAGCATCGGGACTCCGAATCCCAAACTCTGAGTGACACTCAACCCGACGTATCCGGGAGAGATCGACATGATTGAGCGTGCGTAGATTTCAGCAAGTTCGATCGGACTTTCAATGCGACCGTGTACCACAACGGACTCTTCCAGACCTAAATCGAGAATTTGCCGTTCTATCGTTTCCACCGCATTGCCGAAACCCACGATTTCCAACACGGCACCCTCGTCTACGAGGCCCGATCGGTGGAAAGCTGGAACCAATTGATCGACGTTCTTCTCGGCAACCAATCGGCCGACATAGACAATTGATCTACGCGATTCGCCGATGTTACCAGCGTTGATGTCAGCGCGTTTGTACAAAGAATTGGGTGCAACCCAAACTGGTTGGCCTGGAACCTCGAGCTTGGCTGGGACCACACTGGCGTACCCGTAAAGAATGGTCCCCTGAGACAAGCGGCGCATCGTTCGCCGAAGGAAAGCCGTCTTCGACGAAGAACCTTGCCTGGGATGCAAATGGCCCCAAAGAAGAGTACGGCGACGCGCTATTCGTCGAAGGACCAAAATACTCCACGATGTGAGACTACGGGGATTCAAATCCAGGATAGTCACGGACGCGGAAAGCGGATTTTTCCAAGAACCCACCTGAAGAAGAACCTTGTCACCGAAGATTCCGATCCGTCGAACGCGGTCGTAGAAATCCTTGTCGATGCCAGTTCGCACCGTGGAATCCAGCCCGTAGTCCGAAGCGAGAATATCGAGATTTCCTTCTTCCATCTCACGCAACACCTCGATGCACGGATTCCGATAGGTTGGAATCACCGCCAAATACATCGAGTATTTTGTTGATGACATCGAGCCTGCTCCCCCAAAGTTCTCATCGAGCACCACCGATTGGCCAGTGTGCATTGCGCAGTTCCCTTACTTCGGATCCCAGGCAGAGTTCGCCGGGAATGGCGAATCGGATTCGCGATACGAATACGAATACGAAAGACTGACTGAACGGATCAGTATGCGCCGTCACTAGCCATTACGGCTTTGAGCGTCTTCACGACGATCATCACGTCCCCGACCATCGACCAGTTGTCGACATAGGACAGATCCAGCCGAACGGTTTCTTCCCACGAAAGATCCGAGCGCCCGCTCACCTGCCACAAACCGGTGATACCCGGTTTGACCAGCAGTCGCCTTTTGACGGCCCCGTCGTATGCCTCTACCTCACGCCTCAACGGCGGTCTCGGGCCAACTACGCTCATCTCGCGACGGAGCACATTGACGAACTGAGGCAACTCGTCAATCGAAAACTTTCGAATGACGCGCCCCACCTTGGTAACCCGAGGATCGTCACGCATCTTGAACAGGACGCCGGCGCCCTCGTTATCCGACAGCAGGCTGTCGACCTGCGTATCTGCGTTCTGAACCATCGATCGGAACTTCAGCATCGGAAAGGGAACCCCGTCCAATCCCATTCGCTCCGACCGATAGAGCACAGGACCCCGACTGGTGAACTTGACTGCCAAGGCCGTCACGATCAAAACGGGACTGATCAAAATGAGAATGACAGATGCGAAAACGACGTCGAAGGCTGTCTTGGCGAACCGTTGAGCACCATGGTATCGCGGACGTTCGACGTGAATCAGTGGAAGGCCCGCCACCGGCCGCATCGACAGTCGCGGACCGGAAACATCCAGGATTCCCGGTGCCACAACAAGATCGACGTCCTTACACTCCAGATCCCAGGCCAGTTTCCGCATACCGTCGTAGCCGAGGTGTTCCGTCGCCGTAACCGCCACCGCATCGGCACCGACCAAATCGAGTGCGTCGGTCACGTCGTGCTCGTCGCCTAGGACCGGTATTTCGTTGCCGTCGACCACTATGACTCTGTCGCGACGTCCTAGTTGACTGGGTTGGCAGACGCCCACTACCCGGTACCCGTCACCGGGAGCTCGTTCGAAGGTCTGGGCCATTTTCTTGACTGCAACCGGGCTTCCCACGACCAAGACGGACGTCTGAAAATCGCCGCGAGACCGCTTCCGCGCGATCACCTTTCGCCAGATCCAGCGGCTCGCCATCAGTGCGGTCAGACCGACCGGAAATGCGAAGGCCAGATAGAGCCGTGCGATGTCCAACTGCAACAGCAAGCTGACAATCGCAATGAGACCGAAGAGGCGAACTGTCGCGACGAAGATTCGTCTGTACTCCTCGGGGCCGCTGCCGATCACACGAATCGAGCGAGTGCGGAAGATCCCCAAAGACGATAACCACATCGCCGCCAATGCAATTGACACACCGGTGTAGCTGAGTTGCCCGAGGATTCCGGGGCTTACCGCACGGCCGTCTCCGCCGAATCGTAGCCATTGAGCCAAAAAAACCGTCGCCACGATGATCACCGAATCGCCCAGGAACAGCCTTCTGCGGTATGCCGTTTCCCATTCCCTCCGAGAAGTCGATCCGCGGCGGAGGTCGGGCACTGCGCGGGGAAGCGTGTGCTTGGTCTTGCCCAGTGTGGACACGTCGAGCGCCGTCACGTGATCAGTCCCTTCCTCATTCGTGGAATCCGTGTGTCGTTGAATCCGTGTGTCGTTGACAGGTGTTGAGCGTGATTCACCAGATTTGAGCAATCCACTGGAACAGCAAATTGCTCGCTTCGATCCGAAGAGTGCAATTGTTCGAGAATCGGAACGCTCTCACGCTCCGATTGGATTACATTGCAGCACTGTCCGAGCGCAGGATCAAACGCAAAGTCATCCCAGTTCAGGCCTGTAGCCGCCCACACCCCCACCTATTCCAATATGGCCGCAGCGCAAGCGCTTTGCCTATCGCCCTTCGGAGGCGGATCGACTGGAACAACTGGACGAGAGATCGATTCAGAAGCAACTATCGCGTTACTTCAACGAAAGTGTGGCAAACGGGAGGACCTTACTCGTCAGTAGGCGGTTGCCACAGGGCACCGCATTAGAGATACCGCCTGAACAGAGGATCATTTCCATTGGTAACCAACGCTATGACTTTCGCCGACAGAAGGTGCCTGCGCCGTTGGGGACCTACGTCCCCGACAGGGATCTTGGTCCCTATTGCCGATTCGATGTGCAATTCGAAGGCGAATAGCACTACAGCCCTTGCTGATACAGGCATCAACATCAGAACAAGAACAGGTCGCTCGTCCAGTTCGCAACTAACCGGCCCCAAAAAGAAATTTTTCCTTCGTCTCAATATGTGAGATTCTTACCCGGCTTCGGCCATTCCGCATCGGCCGGTGTGCGGATTCGCACCTTGCGATCGATCACGTAAGGTCGACAAAAGTCGGGTTCGCTGACACAACCTCGCTGCAGCCGACACGGCCGGAGTAGACGACCAGTTCGAATAGGACTACATATCTTGAAGATTCGCGACCTACGCACGCAGTCGGGAATTATCCCCCGCCTCACAGTACGTTGGCTGATGATTGCAGCCGCGACAATCTTTGCTTTCTGGCCTACCTGGACCAATTTGTGGAGGAGCACCGCGGGCGGTACCGCCATCGGATACGTTTTTGTCCTCCCCTTGCTCTGCCTGATAGCCGCCGTCGGAACAGATTTGCGGCGAGGCCCGGACCTTCCGATCCACGACCGCGAGACGGACAAGATTGTCGGCGGTATCGGCTTACTTGTCTCTCTGGGTTTACAGGCACTCCTCATGCCACGTTTTGCCGAGAACTATGAACTGATGCATATCGATGTAATCGCGACTTGGGTATTCGTCTGGAGCGCAGCGGTTCTCATGTTCGGGCTGCGTCCGGTGAACCGCTACTGGGCAATCTGGGTTGTTCCGATCGTCCTGGCGCCGCTCATCTACCGCACGCTGGCGACTGAACTCGGCGGCACTCGATTCGACTACAGCATCATCATGGTGCTGGTCGCTTCGGCCGCAACGACGATCGCCGTCAGTAGGACCTGGAGACGAGGATTCGCCGGGTTCGTCGGCTCGTCCGTCCTGGGTGCCGCCTTGGTCTACTATCTCTCCCGTCAGTACCCGACTGCACCCTTGTTCAGCATCCAGCTGCTACCAGCACTAGGTAGCGCTTTACTGGTAGGCGGGTTCTTCTACCTGTACGAGCGACGTGGAAGGTCATGGAAGCCGTTCGAGCGTCCGCTCCGGAATCCTTCGACGTCGACCAGCAACTGGACGATCCTGGTGGTGTTCGCCGCGGCGATCGTGATGTTCTTTACGCCGGTGCCCACCGCTCAGGGCGTTCCGGTCTCGGTAGGCCCGCCGGCGACTGCTGATCCACGCCTCATCGTCCCCGCTGGTTGGCGTGAATTCTCGACCAACGAATACGATTGGCCGAGAAAATACTTCGGTTCCACTTCGGCACTCACTCGCCAGACGATTCGTGCTGATACGCCCAATCCTGCCTGGGACACCCAGATGCGCCCACGCACTGTCCAAATGGACGTTGTTCAAGTGCGTCGCCCGTCTACTCTGTCTGTCTATCCGAGCAATACAACTTATGATCTCCAGAACGCACGTGTCAGCCCCACCGTACGAGTCGAGTTGAGTCGTGGAGTCGTCGCGGAAATGTACACAGTTGTCGACGACTCCCTCCTACTCACCTGGAGCAACCTCAATTTCGTGTGGACACGCGGCGACGGTGCCGCACAACGCGTCACACTCTTGACAGTGGACAATCATGAACCGAATGCCTTGTTCCCCGAACCGAAACCATCAATGGCTTCGAATGGAAGCAACACCTTGGCCGTTCTACTCAGAGGCCGGATATCGACTGTGGACAGCGAATCTCAGTACAAGGATCTAGGTATGCTCCAGTCACTCGGAAGGCTCGTCGTGGAGGCACAGAAGTGGTAGATCCCGATCTCTCGGTTGAGGGCGAAAGCTCCGAAGAATTCAAACGAGCCGCACTCCACGACGCTGTGAACGGACTGCGTGAACGCAAACCGATTTCATCGGCATCAGTTGCGTTCTATCCGTGGCAGCGCAACATCCTGCTCCTGATTCTCGTGATCACCATGGTGTGTCTGGTCTTCTTCCTTACTCCCACGCTGATCGTTCTCACATTGGCGTGCACTCTCGGTTACGTGTGGGCGATGGTTGATCGACTCGTGCTGTTCACAAGAGGTTTGGATGCTTCCTCGATCATGACGATCAGCGATCAAGAGGCAAGCTCGCTTTCGGACGAAGAACTCCCGCACTACACAATCCTTGTTCCGGCATACAACGAGCCGGAAGTAGTCGGAGACCTGATTTCCGCTATGCGCGCGATCGACTACCCCTCGGACAAATTGCAGGTGCTCTTGCTCCTCGAAGAGGATGACACTGTCACTATCGAAGCTGCGACTGCCGCCGGAGTCGATGCTGTGGTGAGTATCTTGAAGGTCCCTGCTGCAGATCCGCGCACCAAACCCAAAGCCTGTAACTACGGATTGCACTTCTCTACGGGCGAGATAATCACCATCTACGACGCCGAGGACTCTCCGGATCCGCTCCAGTTACGTCGTGTGGTAGCAACTTTCGCAAAACTTCCATCGAATACTGCGTGCGTTCAGGCGAAACTCGCATTTCACAACGGAACTCAGAATTTGTTGACCGCATGGTTCACGGCCGACTACGCCCTCTGGTTCAATTTCATCCTCCCTGGGCTGATGCGCAGTCAGTCACCGATTCCTTTGGGGGGCACGTCCAATCACCTTCGGCGAAGTGTGCTCGACGAGATCGGCGCCTGGGATCCCTTCAACGTCACGGAGGACGCAGATCTCGGAGTTCGCATCGCCGAGAGCGGCTACCGGACCGCTGTTCTGAACTCGACGACGCTGGAGGAGGCCAACAGCGACACGATCAACTGGATCCGACAACGCTCACGCTGGTACAAGGGCTACCTGCAGACTTGGCTGGTTCACATGCGTCAACCCGTGAAACTGTGGCGCGGACTCGGCACGGTCGGATTTCTACGCTTCACGATCTTGATGGCGGGTACACCCGTCGTGGCGACGCTGAACATGGCATTCTGGCTGATCAGTCTCGGATGGATCCTCGGCCAGCCTGAGGTCATCCACGACGTATTTCCCAACTACGTCTACTTTCCGGCACTCGTGTCACTCGTCTTCGGTAACGCTGCAGTCCTTTACATGAACTTGGTGGCGTGCCGCGAGACGCGGAATCCCATGCTGCTGATTGCCTGCCTCACCGCTCCGCTCTACTGGGTACTGATGAGCATCGCAGCCATAAAAGGCACCTATCAGTTGATACGCAATCCGTCGTACTGGGAGAAAACCTTCCACGGACTGAACACGTAGCCTCAGTTCCCGATCGGAGATTGTTGCGCCGGTTGAGCTTTGGAGCTCGCGGTCCGATCGCTGTCGGTCGAAAGACACGCAAACGCGAGTACGACCGGTAGCCAGTAGTATGCCTGCTCGAAAAATGCCGATGTCAGAGCGAACGTCATCATCGAGACCAGAACGCCGGCCGCGGCGGCGTTCTTGCCGGACTTCATCGATCTGAACGCAACCAATGCCGACGCGCAGATGATCAGTGCCACAGCCAGGGCAAGCACCACCCCGCCTTGGTACCAGGATCGTAGAAACACATTGTGGACGACTGTGACGTTGTCGAACGAGGCCGCATTGGCCGCGTTCAAACCCACCCCGGACAGCGGATGCGCACGAATAGCGTCCCAAGCGAATCCGTAAGTATCGTTACGGATCTCTAGAGTGCTGACGGCCTTGGTCTGCCCTGTGACCTGAAGGTATCGATCAGCCGGCGTCTCCAGGTGCTTTCCGAACTCGGTGTAGGTGATTGCGATCCAGAAGAGGACGGAGGCACCGACAAAACTCTTGACGATGGTGGCGATCTTCACTCGCGAAGAAATCGCCACCACGATCAATCCGATCGCGCACGCCGACAACGAACTCAAGCTACCGGTTGCCAGCAGTCCCACCGCGTTCACAATCGAGATCAGCACCAGAACGACCCGATTTCCGACCTTTTGCACTGCAGCCCCCAGGCACAGAATCAGCGCAAGTGAGGACATGATGCCCAGAACGTTCGGGTGACCTGCCAGACCTGGAGCACGACCGTTCACAACACCGAAACCGAAGACGGATGAACCTGCCAATTGGATAGCGGCGACCAGAGCAGAAACCGATTGGCTTGCTATGAACGCAATACATACACGCCTGACAAATTCCGGATCGCGCCGGACATTGGCGACCATCACAAATATTCCGAGCCCGAGAACAATGAAGAGTTGGATTCCAACGTAGAGATTTCCGGTGACGTCACTGCCACGCGTTGCTGTTACCGTGGCGACAAGAGCGGCGTAGCCGGCGATCAACCAGACGCCGACAAACTGCGGCCGAGCAACTCGTCCCAGTGCTACTGACGCCACGATGACCGCAAGCACTGCCATCGCCCACAACTGCGTGACGGCGCCGGGCAACGAGCGGTATATCGGAACTACGACCGCGATCGCCATCCAGACGGCGGTAGTCGGCGACAAAGGAATTCTGCCTGTTCGCCCTGCCGTCGGAGCGGCATCATCCCGAAGGCCTTCAGGTCTGATTTGACTCGGCGTTGTCATTGAGTTCCTGCTTCCGACAATCGAATTTTATGCATTTCACCCTCAATTTCACCCTTCGCCAACGCCGGGCTGAATAATCCCCGCTCAGCGCAGAAGTCAGCCTCAGTCGGCGACGTCGCGTAACTGCAAATAAGCGAATCGTCGACGTAAAACTTTGCCACGACATGGCAGATATCCAATTGTCCTCGACTCGTGGCCGAAAGGAAGTGGCATATACCTCTCGGCTCAGGCAACATGACCGCTATGAGTGGTTTCTCCGCATGGGTCGAGAATCAACTGGAACTTCGCTCGTTCGGCGACATCCAGGAAGCTGCGCGTGCGCTGAAGATTCGACCTTCCGAGCTGAGTCGATGGCTGTCGGCCAAGCGCCCTCCCACGCAGGACACGATGCGGACGGCATGTCAGGTCTTCGACGCTCCGATCATGGAGGTCCTCGTAGCCGCCGGTTATCTGACCTCTGAGGAGGCGGAGCCTGGAACGACTCCACCGTCGGTCGTCGCGACGATTGCGACACAGTCCCTGGTGGACGAACTCACCCGACGCGGTATCGACAAACGCAGCGAATGAATCCGGGCTACCGACATTCACATACGCACTAACCGAAAATGGTGCGGATTCTCTTGCACCAAAACATATTCCGATCTCAGCTGTCATGGACGGCATTCTTCAGTACGTCAACTGCGGATCCGGCTGATCCAATCGTTCCTTGAGCCAGACTCGCAACTCCGGACCGTACTCGGTGCGACTGAGCGCATGGTCGAGAGATGCTCGCAGAAAGCCTCCCGGGTTACCCAGATCGTGGCGGGTTCCGTGATGGACGACGACGTGAACCGGATGCCCCTCCGCGATCAACAGCGCTATCGCATCCGTCAGCTGCAGCTCACCACCTTGCCCAGGCAAGATTCGCCGGAGCGCATCGAACACGGCGCGATCGAGCAGATAGCGTCCGGCTGCGGCGAGGGTGGACGGAGCATCCGCCGGGTCCGGCTTCTCCACCATGCCGACGACCGCGAGCACATCGGGGTCATCGCCTTCCTCAGGCGCTTGGACGTCGAATACTCCGTACGCACCCACACGATCGGGCGCGACGTCGAACGCGCACAGCACAGAACCACCACGCTCGGCACGGACCTTCGCCATAGCGTCGAGAACGCCGCAGGGGTGAACCAGGTCGTCGGGAAGCAGCACCGCGAACGAGTCCTCGTCGGCATCCAACACCGACTCGACAAGACCGACGGCATGACCCAAGCCGAGCGGGGTTTCTTGGACGACAGGCTTCACCGATATGAGGCCAGGTGCTCGACGCACACGCTCGAGCAGATGGTGCTTTCCACTCGCGGCGAGCTTGCCCTCGAGCACCAGGTCCTCGACGAAGTGACCGATCACCGATGCCTTGCCTGGCGCGGTGACGATCACCAAGCGTTCTGCACCGGCCTGAGCCGCTTCGCTGGCAACCAGTTCTATCCCGGGCGTATCCACGACGGGGAGTAGCTCTTTCGGGATCGTCTTGGTGGCCGGAAGGAAGCGGGTCCCCATCCCGGCAGCCGGTACCACCGCAGTCCTGAAAGGCCGTTCAGAGTATCCAGTCATCGTTCACCTCTCCGCTCACGCGATGCTCCACACACTTACCGTTACGCGCATGCAGCGGTCGTCCCCTCATTTCGACGACCGAAAGCTCACATCGCATGTACAGCCTGCGCACAAGGTCTACCGGGCAGCCGATGCCGTCGCAAGTCGACTCGAACTCGGAATTCGTTGCGCGCGAGAGCTACACACCACCCCACATTGTCACTTCCGCGAGGGCCGCACCGAACTCCGCTCACTACCCGTTACCGCGGCGAACGGTCGTGCCCGCATTTCGACGTCAATCGGAAAGGGACTGCTCTGTCAACCAAAGGGGCAGGTACAGCGCAACTTCCGTTGCCGGCGTCTCGATTGGGTCGTCCTCGCACAACCGGACGTAGGTCCTGCGGGTGCCACGTCGATAGTCCTGCTTGGTCCCGCGGGCCTTCAAGTTCGGTTATCCGCAGGTGAATGCCACTGAATACCATTGGATGCAAACGAAATACGGTCATCACGTCACAACACCAGGTTCAGGTTGTTATCAGATCGTGACCATACTCCCACTGGGCGGAACTCCTAGTGGACTACCAGCAGTGTCCTAACTTGCCAGTGAAGCGATCACGTCGAAGAGTGGATCGTCGGGCCCGATGTCCATTGTGCACTCGTTCGGCCGCGGATCCGGTACGAAGGCCCACAGGAGAGCTCCGGCCGTACCGGCTGCCTTCTGCCCCGTCAGCTTCGTCTCGATATTCGTGGCTCGGGTCGCCAGTGATTCACAACTGCCCGCCAATTCGCCTGTCTCAGCGACCAACAACGGCTTCGAGACGTTCGTGGCCTGTTCGATGCGACGCGCCAGTCCGTTCCACTGGTCGCCCGGAAGCGGAACCCCGTCTGCTCCGTAGTCGTGATACTGCAGAATGTCGACGAAGTCGGACTCGCTCACGTATTGGTAGTCGTCACCAGCAGTGCCGCACTGACCGCCCCCGACGTATCCGGCCGTGATCAGGGTGTTCGGATCGATCGCCCGAAGTTCGGCGCCTGCCGTGTCGAAGAACTCCCGCAACACCTGCGCGGAATCAGACGGGCACGTTCTTGTCCACCAATTGCAGGCGGCGTCGGTACACAGGCTCGGTTCCGGCTCCCCCACCAATTCCCACGCCGCGACGGAAGGCTCGTTCTTCCAACGGTCGACGGCGGTGTGCATCCAGTCCTGAAAGCTCATGGTGGCTCGACCTGGGATCAGGTTCGCAACCTTCCAGTCGTCGGTGTACCAGTCCCTGGATTTGAACAGCCCGTCATCACACCCGCTGTCCTGTGGTGAGAGCACCGGAATCGTGAACTGGTTGTGTCGCGCCGCAGCGTCGAACACCGCGTCCATCGGTCCAAAATCCATCTCCCCGGACACCTTGTTCACCGCGAGCGCTTGGAAGGCGTTGAAACGCGTGACGGAATTCGGTGGCAGAGAACCGAAGTAGGCATCGAGATCGACCATCGCGCCACAGCCGAAGTTCACCGACCAATCAGTGGCCAGTTGATAAGCATTGAGCCCGGTAGGCCACCACGGCTGTCCGTCGAGTGTCATTCCGCTCGACGACGCTCCGACCCGAACCGTCTTGGGCGAATCGGCAACCACCGGCGTCGTGAACATTCCTGTCACGACCGCGACGGTTGCAAAGCTGACTACAGCGGCAGCGATACGGCGACGCACTGTGCCACGCACACGCGGACGCGCTTCTTCAGAAGACATCTACAACCATCCACGTCATACGGACAATCCTCCCACACGAATTCCCTCATCGACCCGTTTGACGTTCACCGGTCACGCGATACAAACGCCAGGCCGAAGGGTCCATGCCGCCGTCGTTGGGCACCTCGAGCACCAGTGCTCCCACACCGCCGGCACCAGTGTCGTACATCGTCGGATAACGCCGATTGACCGCGTCCGACACACCGCGACCGGTGTTCGGAACCGACAGGATGTACTCGACGTGATGTTCGGCCGGGTTGTTCAGTACGCGCACGAAGTCCGCATCGGAAGGCACGACGAATTGCCGAGGGTTGTTCGACGACGCCACGACGGCATAGCTCTGCACGGTGTCGAGCAGAACCGACCCCTCCGGCAAAGCCAAGTCGTCCAGGTACCTGGCGATGCGACGCTCGGCCGCAAACGTGCGTAGATTCGTCTGCTCCTCCAGGTTCTGGCGGCCCGGAATGATCGCGCTGGCAATGGAATGCTCGAGCACTGCGATCCGCGCACTACCCATCGCGACAAACGTGACCAGCGTCGAACCGACCAGCAAGCACAGGGAGATCACAAGAGGTAGAGACGGTCCCGCCTGCTCGGGGTACGTCGACACCGAGCGCGACGCAGCAGCCCCTGGTCGACGCGTGATGACCGGCGCTCCGCGAGGAGCGATCAGGACGACCAATACGAAACACAGCGGAATGATCGAAATGTAGAAGCGCAGAAGAGGAAACGTCGATCCCATCAGGTAGAGCAACGTCTGCGCTCCGAGGATGGCGCCGAACAGCACAAGAGGCACCACCACTTCGGTGTCGCGCCGCTGAAGTGCGTAGATGACTGCCAGAACCACGAACACCGGGAGCGCCGGCCCGAGTACGGCCATTTCGGTAATCGAGAACGCAAGGCGGGCAACCGGTGAGTCGGTTCCGGCACCAGCCTGTTCCAGGATGGAACTGTTCCCGTACACCGACGAGAACTGTTGGAACGCTTGACCCGTGATGAGCCAACTGGCAAACGACCACAACGCGAAGGCCAGGAATCCCGGCATCAGCACGACGGCACCGTCGAGCGCTGCTGCCCAGAGCCGCAAGCCAGGTCCCGCGCCCTCGCCCCGCTCCTCCGCTGTCGGTTGAAAACGAAGCCAACTCACCACGGTCACCAGCACCACCGCGACAAACAGGGGTGCCAATGCGTCGTATCGAGTGAGGTACGCCAGAGCGAACGCGAGGCCCGCACCGATGAGGTCGTGTACGTCGTCGCTGCGCATCCACCGAATCAGTCGACGTGTCGCCCACAGAACGAAGAAGAGGAACGGAGCTTCGCTCATTCCGCTCGCCGCGTACATGACGATCATCGGATTGACAGCGAACAGCACGGTGAGGACGACGGTGACCCATCGCGGACACCCACGGTCGCGGCTGATCCCGCGTATCTGAATCACAGCGCCAGCCATGAAGGCCGCGGACATCACGACCGCAGTGATGTTCCACCGCAGCAGATCCGGCCACCAATGACCCATCAGGCCCATCGGAATCTGGACTGCCGCCGTCAACGGGGTGAATACGAATCCGATCGCCGCGAAGTGCGGATCACGGCTGAGCAGCATCGCCGACACCGCGGCGACACGACTGAGCGAATCGGTGAAGATGAACCCGATACCCGCGTTCATCCATACGCCCAACGCGGTGTAGATCGCGAAGAGCACGACGAACATCCGCCATGGCTTCCGGCCCGGTAGGTCGTGGACCGCGACGGACAGGGCCGGGCGATCGGTGACGGTCACTGTCCGCGACGCCGAGCCACGAGCACACCACCGACGGCAACAGCGATCAGAACCACGGTCCCGAATCCGATCCAGCCGATCGTGACCGCGCTCAGTCCGGTCTCTCCTTCGGCCGAGGTCGCAGTGCCCAACGGGGCGACGTCGACTCCGACGTCGAACGGCTCACCTCCGCGAGGTGCGACCAGTAGATCGCCGGTCAGTTCTGCGAACCGGTCTTTCCCACCTTCCAACCAGTTGAGCAGACCGTCGGCATCGGCCGCATCACCCTCAGACGTCAGCGCCACTACTTCGTTGTGCGAACCCGAAACCACCTGCAAGGCACCGTATTGTCCACCGAATTCCAGACCCTGCAAGCGCAGGAGTCCTTGATCTGCCGTGTCCATGGGTAGAGCCACCGGAGTGGGCAGCGTCCCGTCCGCTGCGATCAACAACGCCGGCAGCGAACTGGTCGCCGCGTCGCCGAACGGGAGCACGCGCGGTTGCAGCGGCAGATAGCTCAACCGCTGCATCGCGACAACGAGGCGCTGGGCTCGAACGAGATCTGCGAAATCACCGTGACTCAAACCGACATCGAGTGTGGGCAGCATCGACTGAGGCAATGACTGGAATCCTCCAGGCGTCGGCGGGAATCCGGTAGTGGACGTGATGGTGCTGGCCGGATCGACAGTGAGCGAAGAAGGGCTACTGGTGCCGCACTGGAAGTCGCCGGTCACATCCATCGAGACCTCGAACGTCAAGTCGCGACGCAGGAGTTCGTTCGGAACATCGACGCCGATGTCGAAGCGCCCTGTCTCGTTAACCGTCTGCGAGGCGAGTCGTCTATCCCCGAGTGAGATCGACAGTTCTCCGTTACGCGAATTCGGTAGCGGGACATAGGAACCAATCATTCGAACCGAGACATCCTTCATCGGGCGCCCCAGTTGCGACTGACTGAACGGGACGTCGACCTCGATGTGATTGAGACCGGAAGTCGTCAGCGTTCCGAGCTTGAGCTCACCGACGGTGATGGCGTCCTGGGAAATCTGGGCAACCGTGTTGTCCGGTGACGCCAGCGCTCTGCTCGCCGCCCAGTAGCCGTCGAAGTTCGCCGCCAAGAGACTGACCTGAGGAACGAGAGTCTTGTCATCCCCTGAAATCCGCAGCACGGGTGAACCATTCGGCGCCGTCGCGAGATCGATGCCGGCGTCCCCACTGTTACCGAGCACTACAGCTCTCTCGAACAGTCCCGGCTCAGCGGAGGGCAGACTCTGACCGTTCGGCAGCTGCTCCACCACCACGGCGTCAGGCTGACTTCCGTACTTGTTGACAATCGCTGCACTCAGTTGCAAAGCCGCACTCTGCTGCGCCCCTGACGAACCATCCGTGACGTAGATGGTTGCCTTCCTCAAAATCGGCGGGAAGAAGGTTGCAACAGTTGTGGGCTGCCGCTCTGCACCGTCGTAGGCGACAAAGGCATCCCGGAGCGCGAGGGGCTGGTATCTCGTTCGGTCGTAGCAGCGGTCGTCGACGGGAACGAGGTGAGCGATCATCGACACGGTGACGCTACGGTCGACCACTTCGAGACCTTGCAAGGGAACCGAAATCGGTAACCCGGTCCCGGCCTGCCCGGCGTCGAAGTCGACGCGGCTCACCAATCTGCCGTCCGAAGTCACTTCGAGCCAGCCCCTACTGAAGTCGGTCGGGGCGGTCAGGATTCCGGTCACGGCTGTTGCGGTGAGTCCGTCCGGCACCGGCACGGTCACCAACACTGGTGCGTCATCGGAAGAGAACACGATGTCCGTTCCTCGGCCGAGTTCGGTGAAGGAGATCGGAGTTGTGGCTGCGGCAACCACCGAAGTATCTGCGTCGTCCTCGAAATCCTGGGCCGAGGCGACACTGCCGAGAGGAAGCAACAAAGTCACCGCGACAGCCACCGGCATTGCCAGCGCGCGCGTCAGCCAGGTTCGAGAGTGGCCCATCAGCGTGTCTCCTCGACATTTCTTGTTTCCGCGCAATCACCAAACACAAATCACGAGTAGCAATCTCGCCAGTTCGCGACGGTCGCAGGTCCGATCGCACCGTTACGGACAAACGAACCATAACGACCAATTTGTGCGTTTGGCTAATTATCCCGACCGGCGAGACTTTTGTTACGGCGCGTCACATGATTAGCAATCGCTGCCGCTGGGAAGCCGAAAGAAACCGTCCGCAAGCCCGTCAACACGCCTGAACGTCCGTCCAGTCTGGGCGCTTCGGGGGGCGGAGAATTCTCAGATAAGGAAGCTGTGACGCTCAATTCGATCATCCCCGCCGGCAAGAGCGCGATCGGAAAGCTGGTCGGCGCACCGTTCCACTTCGCATCATCGCTGCGCATGGCCAGGGTTTTTCACCCGCACGGGATAGAACTGAAGGGAACATTGAAGCCGGCCACCCCGTGGTGGCCGGTAACGGAGTCGTCGACGATTACCGTCACCGCTCGAATGTCGAAAGCACTCGGAATTCCGGGAGACCTACCCGACATACTTGGCCTGGCGCTTCGGTTGCACGATGTCGCCGCAGATGAAAACCCGTGGGACATTCTTCTCGCAACATCAGGACTTTCTACCTTCTCGAAAATGTTTCCAGCTCCGGCTTTCTCGTGGAACGGCGCGAGATACAGCACACTGGTTCCTTACTCACGCGCGGGCGGGGCCGCGGCGTGGCTGATCGTGACACCGCGCGGCGTCCACCCGGCCGGCACTTCTTTGTCTGCATTAAAAGCTGCGGTCGATCATTCCCCGCTGCACTTCTCCGTGTACCTCGCGAGAATTCAACTTCAGTTGATACCGATCGGACATCTCTGTCTCGACGAAGTCGAGGACCACCCGGATTGCCTCCAGCCGTCCTTCGATCCGATCCTGAACAGGCCGGCACACATGCGCATGCTTCCGGAGTGGCTCGCGGAAACGCGGAAGCTAGCGTATCGCGGTAGCCGCGACGGCCGAGGAGACACACAAAAGCGCGGTTGACCGGACATGCCGGTCAACCGCGCCGAAACTCAGTCAGCTTGTGAACTTGTCCTTGATATCCGAGACCTTGTCACTGACAGTGTCTCCGGCCTCCTTGACCTTTGCCTCGCCCTGATCGGCAACACCTTCGGCAGCCAGATCGTCATTGCCCGTGGCATTTCCGATCTTTTCCTTGGCTTCGCCGATGAGATCCTCAGCGCGGTGCTTTGCCTTGTCGATGAAGTCAGACATGTGTTTCTCCTTCTTGAATTCGGTGTGGATTCGGTCGTGCGTTCGGCCGTGCGTTCGGCCGTGGGATTCGGCAGTGGGATTCAGTCGAACTCGAACTGCGTGGACAAATGTGTCAGCGCTTTCCGGTGACTGCCTTGACCAGGAACAGCAAGATGACTGCACCGAGAAGGCAAGTGAGGAAGCTGAAGATCCAGCCTGCACCCTCGACATCGACGCCGAAAACTCGAAGCAGGAAACCACCGATCAGGCCGCCGATCACACCGACAACGATGTTGAGGAAGATCCCCTGCTGCGCATCGGTTTTCATGATCTTACTGCCGATCCAACCCGCCAGCCCACCGATGATGATCCAGGCGATGATACCGAGAGGAAGCATTTGAACTCCTTAGAGTAAAGAGGGACGGCGCAATGAGTGACTGCCGGTGAAGGGAGAGTTCCGAGCGATCGGCCCGCGCAACTAGACCGTGATCGCGGGTTGTGTTTGCACACAACCGGACTCTCCGCCGCACGACGCGGGGGATCGTGCACTCAGTAGCAGCCACATTGTCTGCTTACCTTTCTATCAGGTGTTCACGACAGAACCAAAATGACTGGCGATTCACCACATACGAGAAACGACACTCACCGACGCGCACATGATCAGCGTCACTACGATCGCGATCGCCATCGAAGTGACGGTCGCAAGGAGCACCGTGACACACAGTGCCACAGCAACATCCATGACTCTGTGCACGATCGGGAGGTCTACCAATACCCGGTCACCGGGAGGCTCAAACCTCGATTGATCAGAGAGTTCTCGGCTCATCGCGTTTCGCGCTTTCCACGGCGATGTGAGTTCTGGTCGCGACGGATGGATCAGCGACCATCGACTCGACTTGATCCCCCGTGTCAGTGACGCGAGAAATCAACTCGGACAACGTTTCCGATCCGGATACGACGCTACGTCTCAATGTCACTCGCAAATCGATCGTGCGAACTCCACGATCGAGCAACGCTTTTCCTCGGACACGCGACACTTCGTCGAAGTCCTCCAGTGATGCGCTCGCCCCTTCCGCCACCGCACCCAGATCCGCGGTGATGGAATTGTGCGAGTTCGACCCAGGGACCGTGATCTCCTTCACCCGACGCAGCGGCACATGCGCGATCAACCACCGCAACGCGAGGAGGACTAGCAATACTCCCCCAGTTCCGACAGCCCATGGCCACCACGAGTGATCGACAAGATCTTCAGCCCACGGGATCTCGATACGCGCCGGGAAATCCTTGATCGCGTCGAGATTCCACAGGATCGCTGCAACTCCCAGCGCTACCGCGAGCATCCCCACGACGCATGTCGCCACGCGATCCATCGCCGTCGCCGTCCGAGTCATGACAGTGATCCCGTCTGGATACGAACCTTGATTCGCGGCGATGGTGACAGCGACCCGGCCAAGTCCCCCAGCACCGCACGGATTTCCGATTCAGCGGTGGCGGCTCCATCGGGCGTGACCGAGGCCTTCACTTCCAGCTTGCGCCGGGTCGCGTGTGACGAAGCGGATCGAACCTGGGCCAGTGACTCGACGCGAACAGACGCTATCGCCGCTACATCGGCGGGATCGATCCATGTATTCGCGACTCCGACCAAGGCATTGGCAGTCTTTCGTCGCGGTTTGAGTCCGAGGATGACGAACCACAGGCCGAGAACGACGGCTGCGATCCCCGCCGGCAACATCCAACCCTGGTACGCGAGCCCGTCCACATATGCGGCAGCACTTGGTATCCACTGCGACCCGGTGATCACGCCGATATCTACCAGCGCGTCGCGGACGCCGACCACGCCGAGCGCAAGTAGCGCCGCGGCGATGAGGAATCCCGAGACGGCCGATCCGGGCGCCGCAAGGGGAACAGGAGCAGCAGCCCTCGAGGCAGTGGGTGGTGCGACCTTGTCGGCGGTCATCGCACTTTCCTTCCCGCGTCACGCTTGGTCGATGCCGGGAGAACGCTCACGATCGCCACGTCCACGCCGTCTACGTCCAGGCCCGATACAGACTGCAACTGGGTTGTCACGTTCTCTCGCACCGCGGTACCGATGACCGACAAGGATCCGGGCCACTCGATCGCGATGTCCACCTTGGCCCGTACCCGCTTGCCGGATACCAGCACTCGCGCCCTCGGCAATTCGCGCCCGGTCAGTTTGTCCATGCCGGCGGCGTGATGGCGCACCCCCGGGGTTCCGCGCGTCGCCTCGAGAACCAACTTCTGCGCGACTCTGTCTCGAATCGTCAGCGTTCCGCGATCGCCCGGCTCACCAAGCACAGACGACTCCGGTCGAGCTGTCTCAGCCACGTCCGCGACCCTTCAGCATCACACCGAGATCGAACTCGCCGTCACGCTGACCACCGACGAGGTATCCGATCACACCGAGAACCAGAGCGATGAGGAATCCGGTGAAACCGCCTGCAGCAGCTGCGACTCCGAGAAGTAGTCCTGCCAGTAGGCCGACAGTCGAGGTGGTCATGTGAATCCTCCGTTGTGGATGATGTTCGATGGTGCCTGTCAGATCTCGGTGTAGGTCTTTGCACCCGGAAACCGAGCGCGCACCCGCGTGTACTGGGCCCGAACGGGTTTGGCTATCTGTCGCATCGTGCCGCGCAGCGACGTGCGCACAACCACACCGATCGGGGATGCGAAGTCCCGGTCGACGCGTTCGAGTGCTCGATTGAGCGCGTCGGCAGATCCGCCCACGTCGGGGTGGTAGTTCCTGATCGCCTCTCGGCGTGCGGATCGTCGATCAGGACCTGAACCCCGAGAGTGCTCAGGCATCGCGTCCACGACCGACTACGTCTTCCACTGTCACGTTCACGGGGCCTGTAACGAGTCCTGAAACCGCTTGGCGGATACGTAAAGCCGTGTCTCGAACGGCGGCGTCGGCGAAGATGCACACATGGATGTCTGTCGACGACTCCGTCACCCGCACGCCGACGACGCGACGACCGGGGAGGTACGTGCCAACCTCGCCGAACATTCCGGCATGAAGCGAGGCGACCCCAGGTAACCCCGTCACAGCCGCCGCGATGGTGTCAGCGATTTCGGAACTCACTGCACCCGTGCAGTCTTGGGCTCGCCGGTTTCGTCGTCGCTGCCCTCGTCGAGGTGGACGTCGTGAACTGTGATGTTCACCTCGGTCACCTCGAGACCGGTCATCCGTTCGAGCGCCGCAATGACGTTGCGGCGAATGCCGGTGGCCAGATCGGCGAGCGATACGCCGTACTCGGCCACGATGTCGATGTCGACCGCTGCCTGCTTTTCGCCGACCTCGACCGATACTCCCTGGGAGTGGTTGACACTCGCGCCGGGGATCCGCTCGCGCAGTGCCCCGACAACCCGGGACGCTCCGCCGCCGACGTCGTACACACCGCTCACCTCTCGCGTGGCGATGCCGGCAATCTTCGAGACAACGGTGTCGGCGATCGACGTCTTTCCTTGAGAGCTCACGAGAGCCGAGTCGTTCGATGATGCAACATCCTTCGTAGATGCTGTCGCAACCTGTGTGCTGACCATTGTCATCTCCTCCTGTTGATCGATCTACCTGTGTAGTCGTCACTCGAAGGCAAAACCGAATGCCCCAGTCAGGTGACGTGCATCACTGACACTTGTTAGTTACTGTCCGTAACATTCAACGCCCCGGCCGGGCGAACAATCTTCGAACGCAGCCGAGTTTTCCGCATTTCCGCGAGAGGAGCGACTGTGGCGTTACCGCACACACAGGGGCTCACCGAAGCACCTGACGGCTTGGACACCGCAACGGTGGACGCTGCGATACTCGGCGACCGAGAAGCATTCGAGTCACTGGTGCACTACTACGGACCTGCACTTCACCGCTATGCGCGTCGAATGCTCGCAGATGAAGGCGACATTCTAGAGGTAGTCCAGGATACCTTCGTGGCCGCGTGGCGCCGACTCGATTCATTTCGTGGCGAATCGTCGATGCGAACATGGCTTTTCGCGATCTGTTCCCGAAAGATCGTGGACAGCTATCGAATCAAGAGAGCGCAACCGATCGACGACAAGCTGCTGGATCCTCTCGTGCCGTCTCCCGAGGCCGGCCCGTTCGACACGACCTCGAACGCCGCGTTCCTGGAGGCACTGGAAGAAGCGTTGGGTGAATTGCCTTATCGCCAGCGTGCGGCCTGGACGCTGCGAGAGGTGGAGATGCTCACGTTCGTTCAAATCGGCAAGATTCTGAGACTCACTCCGGATGCAGTGCGAGGGCATCACCATCGTGCACGGGCTAACCTGAGTGAACGAATGACGAGGTGGCGATGACTGAATCACGAACCGACGCATTGATGGCGCACGCATCCGACGTCCTGCGGAACGCTCCCGAGCCAGGCTGGGATCGAATCAGCGACAAGGTGATCCGGGCGCTACGGTCGACCTCGGCGTCCGGTTGGCCGCTCGACGCACACGCGTCCGAAGGTCCACGTCTAGGCACGGTGTCGGTGAGCGATCACGTACTCCGCACCCATTTGGCCGCCGAGATACGTTCTCGACACCACTGCTCGCCGAGCAGTATCGAGTTCTTCGTCGACGGCCACGAAATACGTTCACTACGTATCGAACTGGCAGCGCCATACGGAGTGGATCTGGCCGAACTGTCGGACCGGGTTCGATTCACCGTCGTCGATGTCGTTCACCTGATCCTCGGCGACATGGACCCACCCGTCTCTGCAGAGAACGTCCACATCGCCGTAGTCGACATCGTGGATGATCTACCTGCCGAGGAGAACACCAAAAGCCACTCCGAGCACTAGGTGTTTGTTCGGCAAGTGTTTGGGAACCCGGCACTCATGACCACTCCCCCACCACCGGATCCGGGCCCCGTCCCCGACCCGGGGTCGCCGACTCCACCCGCGCCGGCACCACCCGATCCGCTGAATCCCCCGCCCGTGCCACCGACTCCGACGCCACCGAACCCGTATCCCCCGGATCCGATCCCGCAGATCTGAAGTCAGCTGCCCCGAACTTCAGACTTCAGCCGCCGAGTTCGGCGATCATCTCGCTCAACGATTCTGCGGCGATACGTAGTTCACCTTCGTCGGGGTTGTCGGGCGAGGACGGTAGGCGCTCGGCCAACTGCTCGCGAGTGACAAGCGAGATACCATCGAGGCCGAACCCTTCTTCATCGGGGACGTAGATCTCGATCTCACCCCCAACCGCTACCAATTCCGAATGGGGCCCGCTGCCCAGCAGTGCACGCAGGTGTTCGGTCGTCACGGTCATATGGTTCACGTGAAATCTCCTGCTTCGGTGACAGCTGACTTTGCTGGTATGGCTCGACGTGACGTACTGACTCGACGTGACGTACTACCCCTATTGAGTACCCCTCGCGGGTGAGCAAGAAACGACAAGTACATGAACACCAACCTTCAGAGAGACGCAGCCACCATGAGTGAACGAAATTCCACCGACCGCACTGATCAGACGGACGAGCCGCAGACCACCGGCACCGACCACGGTCCCGGAACCGGGGCCGATGCCGCACACAAGGACGTTCAGACCGATCCGTCGGGCGAGCGTACGTGGGCCGACGAGGGTGGAGCCTCGAGTAACGGCCCGGCAACCGACACCGACTGATCGCGCAAGAGCTCAGTCATCGGGACCAAGGTCCCGTGGGCCGACGCTCACGGGTCCTTGAAATCCTTACGGATCTAACGCTTTTCACCTGGGTTTTTCGCGATGCGGTAAGGTAGGCACTCAGCACGGTTGAGTACCCAGCCGTTGAAGACGAGCACGGTTCGTGCGTTGCTTCCCGTGCCGTTTCCCGGTTTCGAACGAAACCGTTTCGAACCAGACCGTTCGAACGAACCGTTTCGAGCAATCCGTCAGGAGTTTCGATGAACGAGTTTTCGAGAACTACAGATGAGCGTACGGACAGTCCCCCCACATTCACCACGACGTGTGCGGAAAACATTCAATCGCTCGTGGTCAGCGGCGAGATCGACGTCCGGTCCCGAGCTGATTTCGCTGCCTGCGTCGACGACCTGATCGGTGAGCGTCACCCGTTCGTACTCGACTGCTCGGACGTCCAGTTCATCTCCGTCGGAGGTCTTTCCATCATCGAGACTCTGTCGGCCAAGGCACGAAGGCTCGGCGTTCCTTGGACGCTCGTCGCAGCGCACCCCGTCAGGCGCCCGCTGTCTCTTCTGAAGATGGACGCAGACATCGTGTTCACCGACTCGACAGCCGAGGCGGTCACATACCTGTCCTCGACCACCGTGCTGGACGAGACCCTGGCGGAGCCGATGTCGGCGTGAGTACCGATCTCGAAAAGCTCTCCGAATTCGTCGTCGTCGCAAACCGACTACCCGTCGATCTCGAAACCGACGAGGACGGTGGCAAGAACTGGAAGCGAAGTCCGGGTGGACTCGTCACTGCTCTCGAACCCATCCTGCGACAGCGAGACGGCGCTTGGGTCGGCTGGCCGGGGGTCGCGGACGAGAAGGTAGATCCCATAGTGGTTGACGGCCTTCGTCTGTTTCCCGTCGAGCTGACCTCTCAGGACCTCGCCGAGTACTACGAGGGGTTCTCCAACGACACGCTGTGGCCGCTCTACCACGACGTTCTGGTGGCACCGACGTTCGAACGGTCGTGGTGGCACACGTACGTCGCGGTCAACCAGCGGTTCGCCGAGGAAACCGCCCGTTGCGCCGCGGACGGAGCCACCGTCTGGGTGCAGGACTATCAATTGCAACTCGTGCCGGCAATGCTGCGCGAACTGCGCCCGGACCTGACGATCGGGTTCTTCCTTCACATTCCGTTTCCTCCGGTCGAGCTCTTCATGCAGCTTCCGTGGCGCAAGGAGATCGTCAAGGGAATGCTGGGCGCCGATCTGATCGGCTTCCACTTGCCTGGTGGCGCAAACAATTTCCTGTTTTTGGCCCGAAAACTACTCGGACTCAAGACAACGACCGCGGGCGTCGGTGTTCGAAGTGCGCTCGGGCATGTGGATTTCGACTCTCGCGTCGTCAAGGTGGGGGCATTTCCCATCTCCGTCGATTCGGCCGAGCTGGAGCGCCAGTCGAAGAGCGAATCGGTCCTGCGCCGCGCACGCGAATTGAAGGAAGAGCTCGGAAATCCCGAAAAAATCCTGCTGGGAGTCGACCGCCTGGACTACACCAAGGGCATCGACCTGCGACTGCAAGCCCTCAAGGAACTCCTCGACGAGGGCCGCTTGGATCCGGAGAAGTACACGATGGTGCAGCTCGCCACGCCCAGTCGCGAACGCGTGCAACACTATATCGACCTTCGCAGTGTCATCGAGGAACAGGTGGGCCGCATCAACGGCGACCACAGTCAGATCGGCCGCCCCGTAGTTCACTACCTGTATCAGCCGGTCGACCGCGAAGAACTGATCGCACTGTTCGTCGCCGCCGACGTCATGCTCGTGACGCCGATGCGTGACGGGATGAATCTGGTGGCCAAGGAGTACGTGGCCTGCCGAGGCGACCTCGGAGGCGCTCTCGTTCTCAGCGAGTTCACCGGTGCTGCAATGGAATTACGACAGTCATACCTGGTCAACCCGCACGATTTGGACGGCGTGAAGAATACAATCCTGACCGCAGTTCATCAGGATCCGAAAGAGGGCCGTCGCCGTATGGCTGCGCTGCATCGCCAGGTCATGACGCATGATGTGCATCAGTGGGCCGAGTCGTTCCTGACTGCACTTTCGCCGCCCGAACCGCGCCCGGACAATCAGTTCGTCACGGAGCGCGAGTCTGACTTTGCACGCAACAACTGACCCCGTGGGCTTGCGTCAAGGGTGAGCGGAGACTCGAGCTAGGATTGGTTTCAGTTCATCGTCAAGCAGCGGCTGCGAACTGATCTCCTCAACATAGCCGTGCAATGCTGCATCGGCCCAGAAAGACAGGCCGACCATGCCCCTCACGGTGAAGTACTCCGAAACCTACAACGACGCTCTCATCGCGCTCGCTGCTGCTACTCATCGGCCGGCCAATGTGGTGAACCTGTTCGGCGAGTACGCCATTCGTGTCGATCTCGAATACAACCGTTATCTTCTGGCGACCAATACCGCGGCCGGACTCTCCGATCGACCCGACAACGGAGAATCGTGGCTGGTGCGGTTCTTCCAATCCGAAAACACCGACACACCGGATCGCCTCCTCGCGGAAGCGTCGCATCAATGGTTGGTCGATGCTTTGGACGCCGCACTCGAACAGATCGAAGCGGCAGGCAACAAGATCTCCGCCGACGCGGACTTCGGCGACCCTACCCGCACCGAAACTCCATTCTGAACGGCATCGTATGGAGCAACGCTACTAGTCACCCTCGGCGGTCAACTGGCTGATTCGAGCCGCTAAGACTGCATTTTCGGCCTCCAGGGACAGAATCAGACGGATACCGACCAGATTGACTCCGTCGTCGATCAGCGCGGTGATTCGTCCGAGCGTATCCAGGTCGGCCTCGCTGTAACGGCGCGTACCGCCATCCGTGCGGGTTGGTGTGAGCAGGCCCCTTCGCTCGTAAAGGCGCAGCGTCTGAGGTCCTACGCCGGACAGTTCTGACATCACTGAGATCCCGTATACGCCGCGCAGCGCCCGGGTCTGGGATTCCGACGTCACTGGAACCTCCTAGTTCGGTGTCGGCTGTCTCAATCGGCGTCATCCGACCTTAGCATCATCACGCAGTGAATCTGACGCCCAGGACATAGATTCAAGCGTGTCCAGGGCCACTCATGACAAAAATCGTCGAGCCGAGAAGGCATGTAATGGCAGATCAAAGCCGATTTCGGCAAGATCGCACAGGGAGCTTCCCTTAGCCGTCGAATCGAAGTAGCCTTGCCAATTATCTACATCGGCTGATATAGATTTTGTAGCACTTGAAAGCGCCATAACCGGCACTCGAAGGTGTAGAACACCCAGACGTCGGAGTCGGTGGTTCAGCCGACTCCCTCACGGCACACTCTTCACCGGGAGCAAGATGACGACGATCGACATCCCGCCCACACAGGGCGAGAGCACCACCGGCATCGGAATCACTGTTGCAAGCGCGACTTTGACAACCGAAGAGGTCAAGCGCCGAATCGCGATGATGTACGGCGACCCGGTGACAGAGGAGCCAGTAGCACTCGCGCACTGAACCTGACCGACACGCGATCCGATTGACGATGGCGCGAGACCGCCCCGTTCGCGGGCGATCCCCATCAAGACGAGAGGAAAACATATGTCCGAGTTCACCGTACCGGGACTGAGCAGCGCAGACGGTTCGTCCGTCGCCGATATTCTGCAGGAACGCCTCAGCGCCTACAACGACCTTCATCTGACGCTCAAGCACGTCCACTGGAACGTCGTCGGACCCAACTTCATTGGCGTGCACGAGATGATCGACCCACAGGTGGAGCTGGTTCGCGGCTACGCCGATGATGTGGCGGAACGTATCGCGGCACTGGGCAACTCCCCCAAGGGCACAGCGGGAGCGATCGAGCGCGATCGGACTTGGGACGACTACTCCGTCGGCCGCGACGACGCTCGCGCCCATCTGGCTGCGCTCGACCTCGTCTACACCGGGGTCATCACCGACAGCCGCACTGCAATCGACAACGTCGGCAAGATCGATCCGATCACAGAAGACATGCTGATCGGCCAAACGGCACAGTTGGAGAAGTTCCAGTGGTTCGTTCGTGCGCACCTCGAGAACTCCGGCGGCAGCCTCGTACACGAAGGCGCGTCCACCGAGCAGGATGCCGCAAACGAGGCGCGTCAGAACTGACGCTCCGTCCGCGATTTCGGCCGATCGGGGGTCGGGCGAAATCGCGATCCCCACAACAGGAAAGGGCAAGAGCATGTCTGCGGACTCGCGCGGCACGTCGGCACAAACGCGTCGCGAGTATCAGATGTTCGTGTTGCAACAGCGTTTGTTGTTCGGATCGATCGTGGCAGGCACCGCCCTTGGAGTTCTCGCGATCAATTACTTCTGAAATATCAGGGGCCGCAGCCGTCGAAGACAGGACAGAAACGACACAATCATGAGTTCGAGCACTCTCCGCTCGATCGTTCGAAGCGATCGATTTGCGGCAAGCACTTCTTCTCTTCTGCTCGTGGACAGCGATTTCCGTATCCAGGGCGCAAACGACGAATACCTTGCCGTGTCCGGCCGCAGCCTCGATCAGTTGCACGGAGTGGAAGTGTTCGAAGCCTTCCCCGACAATCCCGACGACTCGTTTGCCGACGGAATCTTCTCGTTGACAGCGTCATTCGAGCGCACGATGCACTCCAGAACTCGGGACGCACTGCCGACTCAGCGTTACGACGTGCGCGATGAGCGAGGTAGTGGGCTGTTTGTCACGCGCTATTGGAATACGGTCAATTCCGCCGTCACCGATGATGACGGCAGGGTGATCGGAGTGCTTCATCGTGTGTACGAGGTTCAACGACCCCAGGCTCAGCAGTCCAGTTCAGCGTCAGACGTCCTCACCCGCCTTCGCGCGGAAAACGACGAACTGAGAAGAGCTTTGGATTCTCGGCCCGTGATCGAGCAGGCCAAGGGATTGCTGATGGCCGAGCGCGAGTGCTCGGCCGACCAAGCCTTCGACCTTCTGGTCGAGATGTCGCAGGAATGGAACGTCAAGTTGCGCGACATCGCCGGTGGTCTTGTCGCCGCAGCAGAGAGACGTGCCGTCGATCAAAAGAATTCCTGACGACCGGGATTCAAAGGTTGTACGGCTGGGTAATGACCGACCAGAGGTACCCCCGAAATCTTCCCCTCGAGGGAGGAGCCTCGAAGGTCCCGCCGGTTCAGGCCGGCGGGACCGAGCTTTGCCTTAACACCCGACCCGGATCCCCGATCCGAGTCGAGTTCGTCACGCAGCGAAGGGAACGTCCATGTTCATGCGCTCCTACACATCTCCCAGGCCCCTTGCCGACGAGTGGGATTGGCAGCTGTCCGGCACCTGCCGCGACACCGACCCCGCCCTGTTCTACGACGACACGAACGAGCGCGGCTCCAGGCGAGCGAAACGCGAGAGTTCGGCGAAGCTGGTGTGCGCCAGGTGTCCTGTCGTTCAGAGATGCCTCGTGCACGCCATCCAGACCGGGGAACCCCACGGTATCTGGGGCGGCATGACCGCGACCGAACGAGAATCGTTGCGTAAAGGTCGAACTGAACCACTGATCAGTGCCGCTGCGAACTCACCGGAGTAGGTGGCAACCTCAAGGCCTGGCCTCGTGATGCCGTAAACCGTGCGTGCGGCGTCGCTCCTTCATCTCGGCTTCGAAGAGGTGCGGCACTCCACCGGCCAGCTTGTCACGCACCACCTGTTCGCATTCGCGAAAGAAGGACCAGTAGTTCTCGTCGAACTCCTCGACCAGCTGGAAGGTCCAGCGCCCTTCGACCACGTTCCGGCCCATCAACTCTTTCTCGACCTGATCGGCCAGCTCGTCGTTACCGCTGGTTCGCAGTAGCTCTACGACCTCGTCGAGCATCAGATCTGCATGTCCGATCAGCTGATGGAAGTCGTACAGAGCGCCTCGCGCCCGCTCCACCGTTTCGAGGGCGTTCGACAACACCCCCGCTGCCTTCACCTCGTCGTCCGTGACGCCTTCCGGTCGTGCGTGTACGGGGATCTGCCTGTCCGCCTGAGTGCCCATGAAACGGACGTACCCGAACGGGTCACAAATGAAAGATGGGATTCGGTACGAGCGCACCACAGGTGATGTGTCTCACAATTCATCCTCTAGTTCGGGTAAAGAGGATTACTTCGCCGGGCGAAGGGTAATCGAAGGCCATGAATACTTCCGGGGTAGAGATGGCTGGCACGCATGGCCGGTACCGTTCCTTGCCTCGGTCCGCCGGAATTACGCCACATCTACCTACAGGAAGCCCCTTGATTCCTCTGTCGAGTCCGACCGAAGCCGAACTTACTCACGACTCCATTGCCTCGCTCCGCGTCCGAGCGTCGTACTCCCAACTGCCGACTCTGCGCGGAATCACCCGCACGGTTGCCAACAACACCGGATTGGACGTCGACGGGACAGCCGACCTCGCTCTGGCGATGGACGAAGTCGCGAGCATCCTCATCGGCCATGCGATACCGTCCAGCGACTTGACCTGCCGATTCGAGACCTACGGTCGCACTCTTCGGATCGTCGTGTCGGTGATCGCACACTCCGAAATACCCGACAAGTCCCACAGCTTCGGATGGTTCGTTCTCGAAGCACTGGTCGACTCGGTCCGTTTGGAGCAATCGGAAATCGACGCGGACGGTCACATCACCCTGACGATGACGCTTGAAAAGGGCTTGCTCCAGGAGCGTGCGTGACCGCTGTCCCACCGGACGATACTGTCCCACCGGGCAAGGCTGTACCACCGGACAAGAAGGACCAGTACGAACTAGCTGTCGAATTGTTCGTCTCGATGGCTTCGCTTCCACCGGATGATCCGACCCGAGAAAAGATCACCAACTCGATCATCGAACTGTGCCTACCGCTCGCCACCCACGTTGCACGTCGCTACCAGGGGCGCGGCCAACCTTTCGAGGACTTGGAACAAGTTGCGCGCGTGGGGTTGGTACAGGCTGTGCAGCGATTCGACGTAGACAAAGGATCGGATTTTCTGTCGTTCGCAGTCCCCACCGTAATGGGTGAGGTACGCAAGCATTTTCGCGATCACGGCTGGTCCGTACGCGTACCTCGCAGCCTTCAGGAACGACATCTTGCCCTCAACCGGGCGCTCACGTCGTTGTCGCAGACGCTCGGCCGTGCACCGACGGTAGCGGAACTTGCGACGGAGCTCGACATCGAGCCGGACGAGGTCGAACAGGGGTTGACCGCCGGAAATTCGTATCGAACCACACCGCTCGACACCGCGTCAGCCGGCGACGGGAGCGGACTGACTCTGATCGATACTTTGGGACAGTACGACGAAGCGATCAGTCGGATCGACAATCACGAAACCCTGCGACCCGCGCTCCTTGCACTACCGGAGCGCGAGCGCACGATCGTGGTTCTCAGATTCTTCGGTCATCTCACCCAGTCCCAGATTGCCGAAAAGATCGGCATCTCTCAGATGCATGTATCCAGAATCCTCACTCAGACACTGAAGCAGCTGCGCACCGAGATGGGTGAAATCTTCTGAAGTAGGTCCCCAGGATCAGATGTATTCCTGCGCAAGACGTTCCATCTCGTCTCGGTCAATGAGCCCGGGCTGGCCGATGTCGAGAGCCTCGAGATACTTGTTGGCGAGACGGTAATCGTGCCCCCACCGGCCGTGCTCGCCGTCCTGCTCGGTGCGCTGAACACTGGAACCGGGCGGAACCTCGTCCTGCAGACCGTTGGTCTCCGCGCCGATCAGTGTGTCGAGCTTGGTCGAGATGGCCGTGAGTGCATCGCGGTCGTTCATCTGAAATCCCTTCGTCAGGTGGCGCTGATCCCCAACCATACCGAAGTGTCGAACCAAAAACATTGCACCGCTTAATGTTCGACTACAAGCCTGGACCGATCCAAGCCCTCGAGCTACACTGAGCGATACCGAGGTTGAGAATACAGCCGGGGCTGAAGCCGCTGGCGCTCGGTTCGCATCAGGACTCTGGATTCAGGTCACAACTTCCTGCGTACATCCATTGGGCTCAATGCTTTCCACACCTGGACTCTTCCACTTTCCGTGCCGCCAGGTCGGTCGTCAGCCTTTCGACGAAAAGCACACAGACCGGATCTGCCATGAATCTGAATGAACTCGACCACACAGCGATCGATTTCGTCGATCCCTCAACACAATTGGGTCCGATCGTGGACACACAAGGCTTCGCGGCCTGGCGGATAGCACCCTCGACAGTCCTGATCCAGGTCGACGTCGACCTCGATAAACTGTCCGCCCCAGAACTGAGAGAACTTCTCAACTCGTACGCTGCGGAGTGGTCCCGCGTCATTCTCGACCTGTCAAACTCACTGTTCGTCGGTGCGGTCTGCCTCGAACTGTTCGCCGAACTGAACTCCCGTTCACGAGCGCACGACTTCCAGTGGTCCGTCATCGGGTCACACCCGCTTCGACGCTTGCTTCGGGCCGCACGGGCGGAAGAGGAATTTCCGGTCACCAACTCTGTCGAGGGAGCAATGCGCGCGCTCGCCGAAGCAGAAAAGTCACTCGAAGCCTCCTGACGCCAAGCATGCACCGGCGTCGAGCGCCGCGCGCTCGCAGCGACTAAGGTTCGTCGGGCTGTCCGACGAGCTGAGAGAGACCGAGAATGACAATCGCCAAGCGCCTCGATGCCTTGCAACAGAAGCATCCGGCCCTGGGGTTCCCGATAGCGGTCCTCTACAAGTTCCTCGACGATCAAGGTGTTTATCTCGCCGCGCTGATCGCGTACTACGGCTTCGTCTCACTCTTCCCTCTTCTTCTGTTGCTCTCGACCATTCTCGGCTTCGTGCTCTCTGGCAACCCCGAGCTTCAGCAACAAATCTTGGACTCCGCTCTGCATCAGTTTCCGGTGATCGGTGACGATCTGGGCAATGCGCAACAGATCGGCGGCGGTGTCACAGGGCTGGTGATCGGAATCGTCGGTGGTCTCTACGGTGGCCTCGGTGTCGCTCTGGCTTGCCAGAATGCGATGAACACGGTGTGGTCGGTGCCCCGAAACATGCGACCGGATCCCATCCGCGGGCGTCTTCAAGGGTTACTGCTCCTGGGCACCATCGGTCTCGCGATCTTGGGGACCACCGCTGTCTCCAACATCGGCGGTGCGCTTCATCTGGGCGGTTCGTTCAGCTTCCTGTTGACCCTTGCGGTAGTCGTCTTGAATGCAGGCATCTTCATCGTCGCTTTCCGGCTCACCTGCGCCCGCCCGCTCTCGGTAGCCGATGTGGCGCCTGGAGCGATCGCCGCTGCTGTTCTCTGGCAAGCACTTCAGTCCTTCGGTGCCCTCTACGTGACCTCCGTGGTGCGGGGTGCCTCCACCACCAATGGCGTCTTTGCCATCGTTCTGGGTTTGTTGGCCTTCTTGTTCCTCGCTGCCGCCTCGATCGTCATGTGCGCGGAAATCAACGTCGTGCGAGTCGACAAACTCCATCCGCGGGCGTTGTTGGCTCCGTTCACCGACAACACCGAACTCATCGAAGGCGATCGGCGTACCTTCGCCGATCAAGCAAAAGCCCAACGCGCGGTTCCCCACGAGAACATCCATGTGACGTTCGACGGGCACACCAAACCCGACGATTCGGACTGATCTCGACCCCGATCGAGTTGGGTATTTGGTCCCCTCCTGGGTATCAGGGTGGCATTCTGCGCCGCGAATCCAGATTTAACACAGGTGTTGTCATTTCGCGCTACATCGAAGCGACGAATACATCACAGCAGGTAAACGTGCATAGTTGAACAATCACCTGCTTCCGACGGGGTCCAGGAACGGGACAAACCCGTCAAATACTGCAACTCGCCATGCATGTAATTGGAGACAGAAAAAGAAGAGCATGGCAGGATCAGGTGTGAGACCGGACTCTCGATGGGAGGGCTCGGCTCGATGGATCCAGGAGAATTTGGTTATGGCTCAGGGCAGTGTCAAGTGGTTCAACGGTGAAAAGGGCTTCGGATTCATCGAGCAGGAAGGTGGCGGACCGGATGTGTTCGTTCACTACTCGGAGATCCAGGGCAGCGGCTACAAGTCCCTCGACGAGGGCCAGAAGGTCGAGTTCGAGATCGGACAGGGCCAGAAGGGCCCCCAGGCTCAGAACGTTCGCGCCATCTGAGTTCGATCCCAGTCTGACTTCAGACTGAAAAGGCTGGACGCTGCACCGCACGGTGCCGGCATCCAGCCTTTTCTTGGTTTCAGGGCCGTCTTGGTTTACGGGTCCGGCTCGTTCCGAGTTGGCCCCGGTTACGTCGCTCGCGCCCGCTTCTTCTTGTGGGAGCTGTCGCAGAACGGCGCGATGCCGGTCCGCCCGCATCGACACAAAGCAACCGTAGAGCGCTTGTTCTCTATCGGAGTGCCGTCGTCACGGAGCAACTCGAAGTCACCACGCACCAGCAGCGGGCCGTCCGAGCAGGCGGTTATGGTGGTGTTGTTACCGGCAACACTCGGTGTTTCGGCAGATGACGATTCGGGAAACGCGGTCATATGTCCTCTTCACTTCTCGATTCGGCCACTGGCGTGCCCACTTCCATGCCTGTTCCACAGGCTCGCGGCCCATTGAGCGCCACTCTCGTTTCCATTCTGCGCTCCTCGGCCGATCCGAGGGAGCTTACGGCTGCCGCTGACGCGTACGAGGTTGCACGGTCCATCGACCCCACCTACGACATTCTTCGAGACGACGACGCTCAGTTGACTCTGACGCTCCTCTACGAGCTTCATTTGCAGGGAATCGAGAACGTCTCGGACGCGTGGGAGTGGAATCTGGACCTGCTCGCGGCGAGGTCGCGTCTCGAGACGCATTTCGAGGCCGCCATCGTGGAACTCGTGGGAAAGGTTCCGTCGTCCGGTGACGTCGTAGCCGATTTGTGGGCGATGACGGCTCCCAGTGCAGGCCCCGGTCTGGCGTCCTTTATGGCGAAGGACGCTACAATCGATCAGTTCGCGGAGGTGCTGATTCACCGTTCGCTCAATCAGCTGCGTGAAGCGGATGTGCACACCCTTGGAATTTCGCGCCTCTCCGGTGCCGTCAAAGCAGCCCTCGTCGAAGTGCAGAGCGACGAGTACGGAGGGGGCAGCGCAGAGCGAATGCATTCGCGTCTTTTTGCCGACACCATGCGGGCTGTCGGCCTTTCGGACCGCTACGGCCACTACATCGATGCTGTTCCCGCGGTAACCTTGGCGTCGTTGAATGCTCTCTCGCTCTTCGGCTTTCATCGCCGACATCTCGGAGCGCTGGTCGGGCACCTGTGCGCCGTCGAGACCACGTCGGCGCTGCCGAGCAAACGGTACAGTGCCGGCTTGCGCCGACTCGGATTCGGTTCGGACGCGACACTGTTCTACGACGAGCACGTGGAAGCGGATTCCGTTCACGAACAGATCGCCGTTCGGGAACTTGCCGGCGGTCTTGCTTCTTCGCACCCGCACCGCACTGATGACATCTTGTTCGGCGCTGCAACGTGCCTCGCGTTCGACGACCTTCTCGGCGATCACCTCACATCGAGTTGGGAGAAGGGCGAGACTTCGTTGCGCGAATGATCACGAGTTGTTCGATTTCCTGACCGGTGGTGATCAACCCTCGTGCCTCGAGCATGGTGCGCCTCTCGCGCATCACGGGCCCGAAGGGAATGTACTTCCGGGCCGAGATCTCCACGGCCATACCGTGTTCCTCGAGTATCGCCTCGGTCTTGTCGACCCCACACAGTACCGACTGCAGAAGAAGTAGTGTGCCGCCGGGGACGAGTACCTCGTGAACGGTGGCCGCGATTCTGTCGATGAGGGCGCGTCCGTCCTTGCCTGCGTCCCAAGCCCGTTCGATTCCAGCGGTAGGTAGATCGTCTGCCAGTGCAGGGACGTACGGCGGGTTGGAGATCACCAGATCGAAGAGTTCGCCGTGTACCGCCTCGGTGAGGTCGCCGCGACGGGAATCGATAAGGGTTCCGTTGAGGATTCCGTTGAGACGAGCATTGGCACACGCTCGGCGAGATATGTCGACCGCGACGACGTGGCCTGCACCAGCCGCCGATGCCGCGACGGCGAGGGCGCCGGTCCCCGTGCACAGATCCAGGACCCGGCTGCGAGCGGTGAGGTGCTCGAACAGCAACGCATCCGCCAGTAACGACGTGTCGTGTTGCGGTCGATACACACCAGGTAGACGCAGGATCATCATCGGCTCCTCTTTTTCAGGCGACATCGCACATCGCTGCGTGCGGCTACCCAGGAACCTCGGATTTCATGCGAACATCGCAGCATCGACTGCCCGGAACGGTTACATCGTCGCAGATTGCGGAGTAGACCTGAGTCATGACAGGCAATGCGGACGCTCCTCAGGTAGCCGCGGCGTTTGCTTCCGCAGCAGATTCGCTCGACACACTCGCCGAAGCGATTGCCGGACTCCGGTCCAATCTGAACACGGACGAGCATCTCGACTCCATGCTCCAACGTCTGGCCGAGACCGCGGTCAAAGCACTGCCTGACGCCGATGCTGTCAGCGTGACGGTGTTGTCCACCGATGGCCCACGAACTGCTGCGTCCACCGCGGACTACCTTTCCGAGATAGATGACGCCCAGCACTCCGCTGATCGTGGTCCGTGCGTTGACGCCGCGCGCACGGTGTCCTCGGTTCGGGCAAAGGTGGGTGATCACGTCGACGAATGGCCGGAATTCACCGACGAAGCCCGCAAACAAGGCGTCCGGTCCTACTTGTCCGTGCCGATCACCATGGGCGAAGGGAACACCGAGCTGCTCGGCGCTTTCAACGTCTACGGATTCGCCTCGACAGAGTTCAAGGCCTTCGACGAAGAGTTGATGAAATTGTTCACCGCCGGTGCGGGCGCGGCGATCGCAGATTCACGACGCTGGCGTCAAGCACACGAGCACATCGCACAGTTGCACTGCGCCATGGAATCTCGGGCCGAGATCGAACAAGCCAAAGGTGTCCTGATCGCCGTCCACGGCATCGACGCCGAGGAAGCATTCAGCCGTCTTGTGCAGCAATCGCAGAACACCAACGTGAAACTGCACGAGGTTGCCCGGATGCTCATCGATTCGGTGCGCCACCGCCGGCTCTGAAGATTCTTCGGTGCAAAACCCCGTTTTGCACCCGAAAGCACAGTCGCAAAACCCCGTCTTGTACCCCGAAGTCACAGTTCCCAAACGCATCCAGAGATGTTTCACCGAAAGAGTTTTCGACCTGCGTGACTGCTGGCGGTCGAGCGGCGGCACTCGTCCGAAATGTGGTTATCTGTTGAGAACCGGGACGAAAGAAGACCCGACCGTACCAGGGTGAGGAAAGGATCGTCACTGTGCCAATCGACCAGGTTCTTGTCGTAGTTCCCGCCCACAACGAAGCCGAAGACCTCCCCAGTTGCCTTCGCGCACTCGCAACAGCGGCGTCGGCTTGCGTTGTCCCCGTCCGACTGGTTGCCGTCCTCGACAACTGTTCGGACGGAACCGCCGGTGTCATCCCCGACGGGGTCGAAGTACTTCGCGTCGAGCACCAGAACGTCGGACGTTCGCGAGCGACGGGCTTTTCCGAGTTCGGCCGAGAGTTGGGAGCTTCGGCGTGGTTCACCACCACCGATGCAGATTCGGTGGTCGGCCCCACCTGGATTGCGCGCCAATTGGAGTATGCGCGTACTGCGGACGTCGTCGCGGGAACCGTACGCATCGCGGATTGGGAAGGCCATCCACACTCCGTTCGTGAACGATACGAACGTATGTACCACGCACATCCATATGGCCGACACGGTCACGTCCACGGGGCCAACCTCGGTGTCCGCGCGGATATGTACTGGAGCGTCGGAGGATTCTCCGATCTCGAAGAAGACGAGGACGTCGATCTCGTCCGGCGGTTGAGCGAGGCTGGTGCCTGTATCGCGTGGGCAGAAGACATTGCGGTCACCACGTCTGCGCGTCTCGACGGCCGAACTCCGGGCGGCTTTGCCGGACATATCCGTAACCTGGGTTGTACGACCGCCGATAACGAAGAAGCGGAGCTGGCACGATGAAACGACTACACACACTCCTGGACGCAGGTGGACTGTACTTGCCGCTTCCCGGCGGCGGCGCGACAGCCGCGCGGTGGACCTCCCTGGCAGAGCTCACGCGCGAGAATGTGGTTCTCGGGCGGATGGCTGAGGCTCACACCGATGCCGTCGCGATACTCACCGAACTCGACGGGCCGGATCCCGAACCCGGGCAGCTGTGGGGAGTGTGGGCGGCCGAGCCACCCGAACCTGTGGTGAATGCGTCTGAGCACGTAGGGATCTGGACGCTCACCGGCCGCAAATTGTGGTGTTCCGGCGCCAACACCTGCACGCATGCACTGATCACCGCCTTGGTCGACGGAGTACCCTCACTCTTCGCAGTTGAGCTCGGACTACCTGGGGTGCATCCCGTTCCCGATTCGTGGAAGGCCGTTGGTATGGCCGAAAGCGACTCCAGCGCGGTCGACTTCGACATGGTTCCGGCGATACCGGTCGGGACGGCAGGCGACTACCTGAGCAGGCCGGGGTTCTGGCACGGCGCGATAGGCGTGGCTGCATGTTGGTACGGCGGTGCCTGCGGCGTTGCAGATCCGTTGTACGACAAGGCTGCAAGCAGCGACGATCCCTACCTACTCGCCCACCTCGGCGCGGTCGATGCAGCGCTGGCCGCAGCGCGCAACGCGCTCGCAGTCGCGGCGGCGGAGATCGACGCCGATCCTTTCGACGAAAATGCCGAGGCCATGCAGCGGGCACTCCGTGTGCGGGCAATTGTCGAGCGCGCCGCCACCGAGACCCTGGATCGGGTGGGACGCGCTCTCGGCGCCGCACCGCTCTGCATGGACGCCGAGCATGCCGCGCGGGTAGCCGACCTCACCGTCTACTTGCGGCAGAGCCACGCCGAGAAGGATCTCGCCGACCTGGGCCGGATTGCGGCCAAGGGGAAACGGCCGTGGTGAACTCGAAACTGTTCGCGCAGAAGCCTGTCGACGATGGCGGCACTCCCGAATCGACATGGCAGGAGTGGGGACGCAGCTTTCCGGAACTGGATCTCACCGGGTGCTCGCGATTGATCGTCGTCGCTCCCCATCCCGACGACGAAATACTCGGACTGGGTGGAACTGCTCTTCTCGCAACGCTTTCCGGCATCGACGTTCACGTGGTGTCTGTCACCGACGGTGGAGCCTCACATCCCGATTCACCAACAGTGACTCAGCCTGAGATGGAACATCTCAGGCGGTCCGAGTCGGATCGAGCAGCGCGTGTACTCGGAATTCCCGCACCGGTTCGATTGAGCCTTCCAGACGGGAAGATCAGGGAGAACCGACAGGAGTTGACCGACCGTCTCAGCTCGATTCTCGGTGATTCCTCGACGGGTGCCTGGTGCGCCTCGACATGGCGCGGGGACGGCCACCCCGACCATGAAGCCACCGGGGAGGCAGCGGCGAAGGCCTGCGCGGACACTGGATCACGATTGATCGAGTACCCCATCTGGGCGTGGCATTGGGCTGAGCCGGATCATGCAGCAGTCCCGTGGGAAAGGGCCAGAAGAGTGGCCTTGCCCTCCGACGTTCAGGCTGCAAAATCCGCTGCTGCCAATGCGTTCACTTCACAGATCGCCCCGCTTTCCGACCATCCCGCGGATGCCCCCATCCTCCCCCGACATGCGATGGAACGACTACTGCGACCGTACGAAACGGTGTTCGTATGACCGATCGTGAGCTTCCCGCGGACTACTTCGCCAAGATGTATGCGGCGCAATCCGATCCGTGGGACTTCGAATCCCGGTGGTACGAGCAGCGAAAGTACGCGCTCAGCGTCGCGATGCTCCCCAAACCTCGATACCGTCGCGCATTCGAACCGGGATGCTCGATCGGGGTTCTCACCGAGAAGTTGGCAGAGCGCTGCGACAGCGTTCTCGCCACCGACATCGTCCCGGCCGCACTCGAGAGCGCCCGTGCGCGGCTTACCGGGCGTGATGCCGAATTTCGTCTGTGGGCGTTGGGTGACGACTGGCCCGACGAGACCTTCGACCTCGTCGTCATCAGCGAAGTCGGCTATTACCTGACCTTCGAAAAGCTGATCGAGGCAATGCTGCACGTCGTCGAGCATCTCGAGCCTGGTGGAACGCTGCTGTGCGCCCATTGGCGTCACGTCGTACCGGAGTATCCGCAGAACGGTGACGCCGTTCATTCGGCTGTGCGCCAGACACCGGGGTTGGCGCAGTTCGCGTCGTACCAGGACGAGGACGTGCTGATCGATGTCTTCGTGAAGGGTCCGCCGTCACCACCATCGGTAGCGCGTTCCGAAGGTCTGATCTAGAAGACCTGTGCGCGGTTGAGGAGTGTGGGGACTCCTCAACCGCGCACAGGGGTCAGTCTCGCTTCTCCAACGCGAGGTCCGTATCCGATTGCAGTTCACCGACTTCGGTCTTGAGGATCCGCATCGACCTGCCAAGGCCGCGGGCCGCGTCGGGCAGCTTCTTCGAACCGAACAGCACCACGAGCACTACTGCGACGATTGCCCAGTGGGTCGGGCTGAGCGCGCCCATCAGGCGGGTTCCTTGCCATCGGGGTACACCGCGTCGACCTCTACCTCGACGAGCCAACCGGCAACGGGCAGTCCGGCAACCTCGAGGGCGAAGCGGGTGGGCCGAGCGCTGTTGCGCTCGATCGGAGCGATCGGCTCGGCAGTGCCCATCGGCACCAGCTCCGTATCACCGGTGTCGAGATTGGTATTGGCGAAGAACTGGCGGTACGCGCGATTCCATCCTGTGTAGTCGGCCTTGTCCGACCCCGGCGCGTTGTCCAGGAAGACGCGCATCGTCACGACGTCTTCGAGACTCAATCCCTGGGCTTCGAGGTTGTCGCGGATCTTCTTGAGTACGTTGATGCCCTGCGCCTCGGTGACGGTGACCCCGGCAGGCAGAACTCCGCCGGAGAACTGGCCGTCGATGTACGACTCCGGCGAACCTTCCGGCGCCGCCTTGTTTCCTGCCGACGGGCCGATGCCGCTGGTCTTGTAGATCGCGGTGTCGCCGCCGATCGCGACACCCTGAGCGATCATCGGGTTTGCCTGCCCCGCTTCGAGAATCGATTTGGAGACGAACGAACTCGACGTGGTTTCGGCGTCCGCCTCATCAGACGAGCAGGCCGTGGCGAAGCCCAGTAGCGCGGTGGCGGCGAATGCCGCTGCAAGGACCTTGGTGCTGCGAGATTTCATGATGTGACCTCCAGAGAAAGTGATGGAAAACGAAGCACGTCAGGCAGTTTGCGCAACACGCTGATGCAGATGGGTGACGACGTCCTGCGCGGACGTGAAGGCCCCGTGCTGCCAGGCGATGGCGTTGGAGAGGTGATCGCCGGCGAAGTAGATCCGGTCGACGGGTTCGAGCAGCTTGGTGTACTCGGGAGTTGCCATGCCGCCGTGGGAATCTCCCGCGCCGGCCCATGATGCCCAGGCGGATTCCGAATACTTGGTGCGACGCCAGCTTCCGGAGAAGGACGACGAGATGTCGCGAGTGTATTTGTCGCCGTGGATTTCTGCGCCTTCGGCGATGGCCTTTGCCAGCCGCTGACGGTGGGTGAGCGATTCGAAAGCCTGTTGACGCTTACCCGAGCTGTAGTACGCGACCACGACGCCGCGGTCGGAGTTGTAGTGGTCGTAGGGGAACATGATCTGGGAGATGTCGCGGTCGGTGTTCGACGCGCCGCCGTAGATGCGGTCCTCCGTCTCCCACCACCGACGCGAGTATTCGATACCGAGCTTGCCCGACGACGACGGCTTGGCTGCATCCAACGCGAGCAGGATGTCGGAGGGCAGGTTGTTGTTCAGCCGCTTGATCAGGTGCGGTGGGATCGTGCAGATTGCGTAGTCGGCGGTGATCGACTTGGTTTTGCCGTCGACGACGTAGTCGACGGTGACGCCTTCCGGCACGTTCTTCATGCCGCTGACCTCGGCGCCGAACTCGATGTTGTCCATCCCGATCGCGTCCTGGAACTTGTAGTAGATCCGGTCCATGCCGCCGACGGGGGTCATCATCGTCATGGCCTGGTCGTAACCGAACTCGAAGGAGAATGCACGTCCGATGCCGCCCTGGATGACATCGCTCATCCCGAATGGTTCGATCTCGGTTCCGAAGTTGAGGCCGGCGCCCGGCTCGGCGGAGTGTCCTCGACGCGAGGATCCGACGTAGCGGCCGTCGCTGGAGAGATCACCGAAGTCGGTGAGGAAGGACGAGAGTGCTTCTTTGTCTTCCTTGCTCAAGACCTGGTCGAGAGCGCCCTGATTGGTGGCCTTCTGCAGCAGCTCGGACATGTATCCGTAGGTGTCGGCTTTGGCTGCTCGGTAGGTGATCGACTGATTCGCCAGCGGCTTGTTGCCGGTGTAGTTGACGAAGGTGTTCGCATTCTGGTTTCCGAACATCTGCAGTTCGACGCCCAGTTCGCGGCAGTAGTCGATGGTGTTGTGATTTTGCGGAATACGCGTCGCACCGAGGTTGTAGAAGTGCCCCTCGGAGAACGTACAGGTCTGTGTCTCATCGTTCAGGTCGGTTTCTTCGGTGCCGTTGCGGATCGACCACACCCGACCACCCGGCCGGTTGCGCGCTTCGAGGACAGTGACCTTGTATCCGGCCTTCTGCAGTTCGTAGGCGGAGCACAGACCGGACGGTCCACCGCCGAGGATCACGACGGAGTGATTTCCCTTGACCTTTCCGATCAGGTCACCCGCGGCAGGTGCCTGAAATCGCCTCGGCGTCGACGCCACCGCCGGTGCCAGGCCGATGGACGACATAGCACCGAGTGCCAGGCCGGCACCGCCGGTGATTCCCAGACTGCGCATGAAAGATCTACGTGTGTATGGCATTCGAGCTCCCCAGTGTGCTCCCGGTGACCCGGGTGGTTGGTGTTGAACACAGACTTCAGGAGCGTTGGGTCCGGAACTTGACGCGCAGGAAACAGTCAGTGGGGACCGAGTGAGAAACCTGCGAGCATCAGCATCGGGCTCTCTCACCCGAGTGCGATCAGCGGAAGCATGTCCGCAATATCCGCGTTACAGAACCGGACTAGCGTGACGCGACATGTCCGCTCTCACCGAAGCTATCGCGCGGTCCTTCACCACGCGCGAGAAGCAGCCCCCGGCGCGATCACCGCTGCGCGCGTTGGGCCGTCGGCAACTCTCGGGCGCCGAAGTGCTGGCCCAGTCGGTGGCAACCACCGCCCCTGCTGTGTCGATGGTCGTTCTGCCCGTCACCATGCTGACACACGGCCGATTGTTGAGCGGGATGATCACCATCATCGCGGCCACCGTGCTGGTGACGCTCATCGCTTTCTGCGTTTCGCAGTTCACGCGCCGAATGGCAGCATCGGGCGGGCTGCACAGCTTCGTCTTTCGTGGCCTGGGCACCCGGGCAGCATTGACCACCGGCATCGCCATGCTGGTCAAGTACGTCGGCAGCGCGGTGATGACGCTCTATCACGGAGGACAGGTCGCAATCGCATTGCTCGGCTTCGCGGGTGAGCACGTGGACAAGACTTTTCACGTCATCGCGCTCTATCTGGGGATAGCCCTGCTGATTCTCGGTGCCCTCGTTCGAAGTGTCAGATTTGCTGCTCTCGCGATCCTCGTCGTCGAAAGCTGTTCACTTCTGTTCATCGTCGGGCTCATGATTCTGGGCGGTTCCGGAAGCCAACAAGCACAGATCGTTCCGCCCACCTCCGGCCACGGGCTGTTACTCACCGCCCTGGCTGCCGTGTTCGCTCTCGCCGGATTCGAGAGCGCGGCCTTCTTCGGCCCCGAATCTCGTCGACCGCTGGTAACCGTCACCCGCACAGTCCTTCTCACCCCGATCATCTGTGGATCGCTCTTCATCTTTGCGGGCTGGGCCGCTTGGTCGGGACGTAGCGACACCCTCGTCAACGCCTATCTCCACGGAACAGCGACGGGTGTGAGTCCAGGTGTCGTCATCGCGCTCAACGTCGGTCTGGGGTGCTCGTGGCTGGCGTCGTCGATGGCGTCGTCCAATGCTGCGTCGCGACTGGTCTACTCGTTCGGCGTCGAACGCCTACTCCCCCGCCGGTTCGCCTCGGTTCACAGCGCATTTCGCACGCCCTACTTCGCGCTGACCGTCGTCGTCTGCACAGTTCTGGTGGGCGGCGGAGCCTTTGCCATCCTTGGACGCGGAGAGATTTTCGACGACGTTCGACTGACGGTTCGCGGTGCCGTCATCGTTGCCTATGCACTGGTGGCGATCGCATCGGTTGTCTTCCTGACGCGTATCGGAGAGCACACTCCCGGCGTTCTCGCAGCCGCGTCATGTGGAAGTGGTGCCGGTGCGATAGTTCTCGGTTACCTCGTTTACGCCAACACGATCGACCATGCGTACGTTGCACCGATCGCTGTGCTCGTGATCCTGACCTCGGGCACGCTCTGGCAGTTCTACCTGCAACGCCGAAGCCCCAAGAGCCTGCTGCACGTCGGCGCGTTCGACAGTCCCGAAACCGAGGACGTACTACCAGGAGCTGGGGTGTTCGCCACCGACGCAGCCGGAAACATCGTGCTGGTGGGCGAGCCGACTGCCGGCGCCCGCTGATGGTGGGCCGACCACGCGACCTCGGTGGGCACGAACCCCGAGCGGTTCAGCGCGCCCTTGCCCTCCTCGAGTCGGCGGCCAGGCTCGGATCGGGAGCCACCGCCAAAGACATTGCTGCCCTGGCCGACATCCCACCTGCCACTGCGTATCGGTTGCTCAACATCCTTGTCGCCGACGGTTACCTGGTTCGGATCGCCGACCTCTCCGGCTTCGCACTGGGCCGACGCACCCGTGAATTGGCCGGGGCTGCCGCCGAACCCACCCCCGTCGACAATTCGGTGCTCCTCGAAGAACTCCGCGAACAGCTACGGTTCGGCGTCTACCTCGCGTCGTTTGCAGAGAACAGAATTCGACTGGTCGATCGCGATCCAGACCACGAGCTCAGCGGCGAACGGACGCTGGTCACAGCCGTTCACGCGTCGGCTGTCGGGAAGCTGCTCCTCGCCAGCCGACCCGAATTGGCCGAGGCCCCATTGCGAAAGGTCACCGCACACACCATCACCGACGGCGACCAGTTGGAACTCGAACTCTCTCGGATCCGGCGCGGCGAGCCCGCCCGTGAGGTCGACGAGATTCGTGTCGGACGCTCCGCCGTCGCCGTCCCGATCCACGACGCGGAAAGGTGTGTCGTCGGTGCCTTGGCTGCGATAGGTCCGACCGGCAGACTTTCCGTCGACGACGTAGACCTGGTCGTGCTGTTGCGGGAGTACGCGGAACGCATCGTTGCACCGACGATGTCGAAGGCAAGCTGAAAATCAGAGGCCGAACACACGTTTGGCAAAGCCGAGATGCTCGTCAGCCCAGCCGATGACGCCGAGCGTGGAATCGAGATTCTGCGGCGGAGTGCGCACCAAGGTGTCGCGTCGGACGAGTCGGTCGAAATCGACCTGAGCGCGGTCGAACTGGACCCCGGCCGTGACCATGATGTTCGCCAGTTCTTGCGCCATCACCCCGTACGCGACTGTCGTGGGATGAACGCCGTCGAGCGAGAAGAGGCCGCCCGAAGCGCGGCCGCCGCGACCGTCGGCAGAGAGGAACAGCGAGTCCGGCACGGGTTGCAAGTCGGTCAGTGCTTTGGGGAGGGGGTAGGGCGTCCACCATGACGGCCGCGCATTGACGTCGGTGACGTAGCGCCGTGAGGCCACGCGCTCGAGCAACCCGGCAATATCGCAGAGGTACCAGTCCTTCCCCACCCGACGGGCATTCGCGACGGCTTGCTCGATTCCGTCGTTGTACATGTCGATTGCGGTATCGACGGCCCACGCCTGCGCGCCGGTGATGTGTTGATCGCGCTGTGGGTCGAAGTCTGTGTCGCGCACCCACGGTCGCGCGTAGTACGGGAAATAGCGGGATCCGATTTCGATCTTGCCGCCGAGCCCGTGGGCGATCGGTGCGATGGTCACGTGTGGGACGGTGCAGAGGATGACGTGCTGGGCGTTGATCTTGCGGATCGCGGCCAGCACCTCGGCGTACTCCGACGCGAAGTGCTCGGGCTGCCACACCGTGTATTCGCGCTTGCCGTCCGGGTCACGGAAGTTGTTGCCGCTCCACTCGACTCGGAGTTCGGTGACGGTGCGGAGCGCATTGTTGGCCCCGAGAAAGACGATCAGAGTTTCGATGCCTTCCTTGCCCAGTTCCGCTGCCGCGTCGAACGCCGTCATGCGCTTCTCTGCCTCGGAGCCTCGCGGCAGAACTCTCAGTGCGGCGCGTTCGCCGTTGTTCTCGACGATCTGGCTGATCAGGTCGTCGTGCGGTTCGTGCAGGGCTGCCTCACACCCATGCGCGGTCTTGGTCAGAGCGTCACGAAGATCCCACCCGTAGACCGAAAGGTTGTGATTGATCGCCGAGAACGTCGGCGCCACGCTGCCCGGCCCACGCTCCCAGTAGTCCTCCACCTGATCCATGAACCCGCGTGCAGCAAAGAGTGCGAGCGGAACCTCCCAGAGGTCGAGCCGTGGGCCGAAGCGCTCTTCGAGGGTGCGGAGCAGCAGTTCGATGTTGAGTGGGAGCCCGCCCGGACCGCCGTATCGGGGAAAGCGGAACCGATCGAGCCAGCCCAACTGGTGAGCAATGATCGACGGATACGACAGATCGGTATTGAAGACCGCCCCGCTCTGAAATCCCTGCGACAGCGAGTCGCCGATGACCACCAACCGGTGTGGAGCATCTCCCGCAGGCGGAACTACCGGAATCCCGACTGTGGGATCGAACTGCGGAATCCTGGGTCCTCCGGCGGCTGCGGCCACGACGTCGTCGGGAGTATCGGATGGAAGTTCCACGCCCACTCACCTCCGGAAAAGTTCAGCTGGTCAGCTGATCAGTGGTGGCTTACGCCGATCGGCATTGTCCTGATCCGATTGCTTCTCTATCGACCTGACAACCTCGTCGGCCCACTGTTGATTTCGGCCGTCGAATTCTGCGCGGTCCCGGCGCGCGATACCGCGTCCGACCAGGATGGCAATCGGAATGGAACACACGACCCATACGAGTAGTACGCCTCCGACAATCCACCACATACTCAGTAATTGTGCCCGATTCGCCGACCATTGTGCTCCAGGTCGAAACTTCTGTCCGAATCGTGGCGTTCAATTGAGGTGAGCTCGCAGGTCAGTAACGATCGGCGTCGACGGTTTCGCGGACCTTACGGACCTGATTCCAACCACGAGCGGCGATGCCGAAGGCAACAAGCGACATCAGATCCGAGACCGTCAGACCGTGTTCTCGATTCAACGACCACAAGACCTGACCTTCCAGCGGGCCGTTGAAGAAGAGCCACGCCACTCCTGCGCAGACGGTCGCAACAACACTGGCCTTCGACGGCTTCATCAAGCACACGGTGCTGGTCACGAACAACAAGTTCATGAACACCAGACCGTAGAAAATTCCGATCATGCCACTCCCCCCGAAGTTGGTTCGTTCAGCTGCGGTTGAAGTTCAGGTACGCCTTCGACGGAGTCGGGCCGCGCTGGCCCTGGTACTTGGATCCGGCCTCGGAGCTTCCGTAGGGGAACTCTGCAGCGCTCGACAGCTTGAGCAGGCAGAGCTGCCCGATCTTCATTCCCGGCCACAGCGTGATCGGCAGGTTTGCGACGTTGGACAGCTCCAGTGTGATGTGGCCGCTGAAACCCGGGTCGATGAAGCCGGCAGTGGAGTGCGTCAAAAGGCCCAGGCGCCCGAGGCTCGACTTACCTTCGAGGCGGCCGGCCAGGTCGTTCGGCAGTGAGCACACTTCGAGAGTCGAACCGAGAACGAACTCGCCGGGATGAAGCACAAACGGCTCGCCCTCTGCCGGTTCAACCAGGCTGGTCAGCTCGTCCTGGCGCAGTGCCGGGTCGATGTGCGTGTACCGCGTGTTGTTGAACACCCGAAACAGACCATCCAGGCGCACGTCGACGCTCGACGGTTGCACCATGGAATCGTCGAAAGGGTCGATACCCAGACGTCCAACGGAGATTTCGGCACGGATGTCACGATCGGAGAGCAGCACAGGTAGAGGTTACCGGTTCTGCGGGCAGTGCCGACCCATCGATGGGTGCGATCACACTGTGGTTACCGAACACGATGCGCGGGTTCTGGACTCCCACGGCAGAGCCCAGCCCCACCTGTCTTGAGTTCTCCACCCCGAAAGGCGTTCCCGCGCAAAATTTTTAGACGAAACATCCGCCAATTTTGCCGACTTCGACACGCGCCTTCTCTTCAACGACGGCCAGTGATACGTCTGCTCGAATGCTCGTCTGATAATGTTCGGAAAGCACGTTGATCGGCGGTGAAAACACGTCCGGTCGGCTGCGACGCCGATGTAGTTCAATGGTAGAACATCAGCTTCCCAAGCTGAATACGCGGGTTCGATTCCCGTCATCGGCTCCACAGATTCTCCGCAGTTCAGAGTCCTTTTTGGGGCAGACGAACTTCGCTTGTTTGGGTCCCAAATCCTGTGACAGGTACACGGCAGGTACACAACCTCCTCCATTCAGTGATCAGTGAACGTGTATCCAACGCAAATGGGGGTGCTAGAGGACCGGATCTCGGAATTCTGCAGTTCATCGATGCCGTCCGACTGGTCGTGCCCCGGCCTAAATCGGTGTCCATTGCGCGCACTGTCAGGAGAGTGCTGTCGGCCTCGAAGCCGATGGTCGCCGGTACCTCGGTTCGTTTGCCGTCCATCAGTGATTCGAGCGCGACTACCAACCGATGGGGTTGGAAACTGTCTCTGCTCGGGCACCGCGCGCTTATCAGTTTTTAAAACCGATCTGCCGTAGCGCACCCGGACACCGGGGACCACAACTCACGCAAGAATGCAGGTCTTCTCACAATCACAACTGTGAAAATACCCAAGTCCGTCAAAAATCACCTTCGAAAAGCAACAAGTACGTATTCTTCCTCAGTACCGGACAGCCCTAACCGTAAGTCCCAATGCACGACCATCGGTCTGCACATTAAAAACCCTCACCAACCTACATCTTGTTCCTGCTCGGATCATCCGTGGATCGACTCATACACTCCGGATCCGGAAGAGCCGGATAAATCTCGAAGAAATACCCCAGTTTGGAGGACTGTCACATTAGCGTCGCGCTACCTTCCCGAAGATCTTAAAAAACCGGCAGGTTGGCCCCAATTCGATAGAAGGCCGTAGGTGTCCAGAGTCGAAACCTTATTACTCACAAGCATTGCAGCGTCTTCCCTGGTTATGACGTTCGGAGCTACGGCTTCTCACGCAACTCCCAAACCGGGTAACTTAGGCGGAGGCAATTTTGGTGGACCTTGGTTGGTGGACTAAAACTCCTCGAATGGCCTCGGATATCAGGACAGTCACCTCATTCGGTCCAGGCTCGCCCGCTTACATTGCAGGTCCCAATTTCGATAGCAGGGCCTCTGCCCTGTATGCAGTAGCGAATGCTGCCGGGCTCTAGACGGAGAGAGGAGGTGAATTTGAAATGAATAGCGTTCTCTTTGCTATCGTCAACGTGATCGTGGCGATGGCGAACGGTTCCACGATCCCCTTCTCATTAGAAGGCGCAGGGCCACTAACCGCACCCGACTTGTAGGAAGATCGGCCGACCGCATGTGAATGACAGTTTCAGCTCTGCCTGAAACCTGCATATCAGCAGATGCGTGGATCGTGCGGTGGTCACAAACACAATCTCCCCTACCTGTCCAGGAAGGGGAGATTGTGTTTGACAGGTCCCATGCCACGGTGAGGCAGCTACCGATCTCGGACGCGAGCGAGAGCTGTCTCCGATGTTGACCACGATGGACCTGTACCTAGTTGGCACAGAACCTAGTTGGCACAGACCACTTTAAGTCGTCGACCAGGTAGCCGGTGGAAGCGCTTCGGTCTTCGGCCTGATCACGGGCGGCCGCACTATTTGGTGAGAATCGGTCGGTCGCCTCTTGAAATGTAATTGGCGAATCGCTCAATTCCTGCTTGTGAGAAGCTCCCTCGGCCTGCGCGTTTCAGTGCGGCTTCGACGAATGGGAGCGGTTTCCTGCGGTATGTGCGGTAGATGCTGTCGAGTACTGGTTGCAGTGCCCGGCGTGCGAGGTCTGCTGTTTCCGGGTCTGAACCCCCGAACTTCACTGTCACATTCGGCATTGATACCCCTGTTGGTCGAGTGTCCGATTCCCTGGCCGGAAGCGTACGTATCGGGATCGCGAATCAGTACAGAAACACCAAAACGGGGCGCTAAGTCCCTACTTGCGGTGGATGCGGGTCCGTCTTTGGGTTGACGAAGAACAGCCCGACCGCGGCGTGCGGTCCGGCTTCTGTTCTACGACTCCGGGTTACGCCCCGAAGCCGAGGCCGCGGGTTTCGTCTGTTCACGTTGGGTGGCGAATTGCCGATGCTGACGGGTGTTTCGGTCAACCCCGTCCCGTGGTCGACCACCTAGATCGGCGGTTCCACGGTTCCGCAGAAGCTCAATGCCTGTGCGCAGCGCCCCGGGGATCTGGAAGTCGTAGCTGGTCTGCATCCAAGCTGTTCCATCAGCCTCTGCGATGAATATCCCGATGGGTAGCGCTCGGAGACCCAAGTCATCGGTGCCAGATTCCGCGATCTCATTGCCAACATGCCCCACGACGTTCTATGGTTCATTACATGAGTAATGAACCAGTGAACACCGGGCGCCGATCATCGTGATCGACGACGGACGACCACTGTTCCAGCAGATCGCCGAGCAGATCGAAGGCTCGATCATCGACGGCTCACTGCCGGAAGACGGGCAGGTGCCCTCAACCAACGAACTGGCGGCGTTCCACCGAATCAATCCAGCGACGGCAGCCAAGGGCCTCAATCAACTCGTAGGCGAGGGGCTCCTCTACAAGAAACGGGGAATCGGAATGTTCGTCACCGTCGGCGCCCGCGACGCACTCAGGTTCAGACGACGAGAAGCGTTCGCGCGCCAATACATCGAGCCGTTGGTCATGGAGGCCGACCGCCTTCAGATTTCCCTCGACGAACTCAAATCCATGCTGGACGACAGGAAGGCGGACCGATGAACTCAAGCACGACAACGACCAAGTCGCACGTCAGGCGTTTCGACGAGACTGAACTCGTCGCCTCGATGCGAGCAGTGAACAGAAGCTACGGGGACGTCGATGCGCTCTCGGACGTCTCGTTCGAGATCGGCCAGAACAAAATCTACGGCCTGCTCGGCCGTAACGGCGCAGGCAAGACCACGATCATGCAGATACTGACCGGACAGGACCTGCACACCAGCGGCGACGTCGAGGTATTCGGCGCTGCCCCTTTCGAAAATGCCGACGTCCTGGCGAACGTGTGCTTCGTCAAGGAAAGCCAGACGTACCCCGAAGACCTCAAGGTCAAGCATGTACTCGTCGCCGCCGGCCATCTGCTCCCGAATTGGGACCACGCATTCGCCGAGACACTGCTCGACGATTTCCAACTTCCACTGTGCCGCAAGGTGAAGAAGCTCTCGCGCGGCATGCGGTCAGCGTTGGGAGTGATCATCGGACTTGCCTCCCGTGCACCGCTCACGCTCTTCGACGAGCCGTATCTCGGCCTCGATGCCGTTGCACGCCAACTGTTCTACGATCGACTGCTTGCCGACTACGCCGAACATCCTCGCACTGTAGTGCTTTCGACTCACCTTATCGACGAGGTAGCCAATCTGCTCGAGCACGTGATCGTCGTAGACAGCGGCCGGATTGTCGTCGACGAGGACGCAGACGCACTGCGAGGTCGCGCCGTAGTGGTATCCGGCCCCTTTGATGCGGTGGATGCCGTTGCCGCGTCCGGCAGGGTCCTGCGCCGAGAGACACTAGGCTCCCACAGCCGAATCATGTTGCAGGCCGATGTGACCGAGACCGAGCGAATCCGACTGAGGGAGGCCGGAGTCCAAGTGGAACCGGCATCTTTGCAGGAACTTGTCATCGCGACTTCGACGCAGCGCAAGGAGATCACCGCATGAGCATCGCAACGACAGCGCCACGGACGGTCCCGAAGGCGCCCACCCGGTCCAGGATCGGTTCCGTCCTCCAACTGCACACGGTCGCGTGGCCGTTGCTGATCGCCTGGCCGGTGGGCATCCTTTTGATCTCTTTCCTCATCAGCTTCACCATCTACGCGATCGTCCGGAACGATGAGGGTGAGGGATTCACCGGCAGTGTGTTCTCCGTTTACGGTTTCGTGCTGGCGTTCTACCTCCAGTCGATGACCCAGACGTTCCCGTTCGCACTCGGACTCAGCGTGACTCGCCGCGAGTTCTTCACTGCCACCACGATAATGGCGTTGGCACAGTCCGCAATCTTCGCAATCGCCCTACAACTGCTGTCAGTGGTGGAGTCCGCCACCAACGGCTGGGGTGTGCACATGCGCATGTTCGGCATCGCACGCTATTTCACCGACAGCGCAGCCGTTCAGTTGCTCGCGCTGTTCGCGACGCTGCTGCTGACCAGTTCGATCGCAATGCTGACAGGTGCGATCTACCAGCGATGGAGGACCACCGGTCTGCTCGCCTCTCTCACCGGTCTCTTCGGTGTGCTCGGCCTGTCAGCGATCGTAATCACCTGGGCCAGCTGGTGGCCGGCGATCGGTTCGTGGTTTGCCGATACTTCCCGAGTGGTGCCGATGGCACTACTTCCATTGGCCCTGGCCATCGCCTGCATAGCCGGAGCCTGGGTCACTTTACGTCGAGCAACGCCCTGACCGAGTAATCATGTGCGACGCCAGATGTCGCACCGTGTCCGAGTGCCCCTCGGATCGACACCGTCCAGGCAGTTCGGCCCCTTCCTCAGCCCAGGGAGGGGCCGAACTTCACAACAGGGATATCGCGTCCCCGGGGTCCCCTCTACTGCCGAGCCACTCGCTCGACAAAACTCGAAGCACGCAGCACCAATTCATCTTTCCGGTCCTGGCGCGCAGCGCCGGCATCGTAGCCGGCATACGGGAGCGGGGGGTCGTTACGAACATTGGCCGAGCACTGGAAGTCTCGGCAGATCAGTGTTCCGACTGTGCTGCCACGTCGACCAGCGGGCCCGGCCAACTTGGCGCCGTAGAAGACGACCTCGTTGGGAAGGCGCGTGTCACGGCACCAGGAACACTGGGCACGCGACCGCGGAGTGGCTTGCGCTTGAACGAGCAAGACTCCGATGATCTCCCCGTCGAGTGTCGGGACGATCGCGTAGGCGCGTCGGCCCATTTTGGGATCTCGCCAGCCTAGATAGTCGAGAGCGTCGAAGTCGATGGTGTCGAAGCCATCCGGCAACGTGAGATCAGTCTTCTCCTTACGGCTCGCGTTGACGAGGCTGGAACGGGTAGATGTATCGGTCAAAATGATCATGGGTGTATGCCAATCGTGGATCGGTGAAGGTGGGTACAGCTCATGGCCCGACCAGCACCTAGTGCTGTCGGGTCCGAAATGCGCTATCTGCTGCCGGCGAAGACGACGCCGACAACCCCCTCACGCCCATGGGGCATCACGATGTCCACACCCCGATGGTAGCCACAGGTCCTCGACACGGGCCACTCGATTTATCGACGCACTTCATGCGTGAAATGGCGCGGTGAATCAGTCACGCCAGACCGCCGTGAACTCGTACCAAGGTCCGCCGAGGTGCTTTGCGGAGAAATCGTCGAACCCCGTTGGTGCGCCGCTGGGCGAGTACACCCATCCACTCGTGGTGGTGAACATGCTGTCGTTGTCGATGAAGTAGACCTCATCGGGACGTACGACATGGGCACTGCTGATCTCGAACTGGCCGATCTCGAGCTCTTCCACAGTCGATCCAGGCTGCTCCAGGAGAGCAATCGCGACGGTCTCGAACTCTCCGCTCTTGTCGAGGAAAGTTGCCGGCGGCATCAACAACACCGCAGCGACCGCGGCGATAACGGCAACCGGAGAGGGCAGGATCCACCACGACCACCGTCGGTCCTGGCCGAGAACGTGGAGCGTACGAACCGCCCACACCAGACCAACAACGATCAAGGTGAGCAGAGCCGCAGCGCTGACGAGGAGAGGATCGAACCACCTGAAGTCACCGAATGGCGAAGGCCACCACCCGTAATGCCGGCAGACCAACGCAATAAGCGGAACAACGGTGAATGCCAAAAGAATCGGCCCCGGTGGCTTGGACGACTCCGGAGGGTCAGCTACCAACCATTCACCCAGCGACTTCGGCCTTCTCATCACCCCACCGTATCTGCAGGTCATGGCAAACTCAGCTACACGGCGAATACCTTTGCAGTACAAGCACTCTCGTTCCACCCACAACAACCAACGCCGCGATCGGCACTCTCGCCGCAACCGACACAGATGGACAAACCTCACAATCCGCAGATTCAACGTGCCGATCATGCGACAATCGGACGGTGAACGAGACCGCGAGTGGAGTTTCGCACCCGTACCGATCGCGACTGTCGACCGTCGGCATCCTCTTCGCCGCCGGCCTGCTGTGGTCCACTCCCCTCTCCGCAGCCACGCCCACCGAAACCGGGCCGGCCAGTTGCGTACCATTCGGAACCGCCCAACTGCCACCCGGCGCACCCTCGGGAGGCGGACGAGTCGGGTTGGAAAACCTTCCGTTGTTCAACGGCACGGCCACCCCCTCTTCCATCGAGATTCGCACGCCAACAACCCAATTCAATCGATTCTGGGACTTTATACTGGTCGACCACGACTTACTCACTCGTCCGCGGGCGCCCGGCGAACCAACGACCGAGCCATGGCGTTTCGTACCGATGCCCGAATGCCTACGTGGACGACTGGTCGGGATATCACTGGACGACGACGAACTCGTCGCAGTCGACGACAACGGCTGGATTTACACGATGGACAACGCCTCCCAGGACCCGCTCGTGTGGAACTGGACTTCCGCGTGGGGTGCGCCCCTGTGGAGCGGCACAGGCCGACAACTTCCGGGAGACCGGCCGAACGGGTGGGCACTGAGCGTCTCGTCGCCTTGGGATAATCAAACTTTCACCGACATCGCAGGACGGATTCACTTCGTCGGACTCGCCAAGATGACGATGATCCCCACGCTGACCGCGGACGGCAGCCGAATAACCTACGCAGACCCGTGGCTGCCCAACGACGACAGCTACGAGATCGGCGGCCCGCTCGGCGGGCGATTCCAGGCGGACTCGCTGTCGGCGGCCGGATCAACCACTTTCGTGATGAACACGTACGGCGACATGTACACCCGCACATTTGATTTCGATTCTTCGGGATCGGACTCGATCTTCTTCCGCTACAGCTGGGAAGATCAGTCGGACAAGCCGTCGGCACCCAACCTCGTGGCCGAAACACTGGACCGCAGCACCGCCGCGATCCAACTTCCGGCACCGGACTGGGTGCACCAGCCCAAGATTCCCGGTGAAGTCACATCCGCGATCAGTGTGCACTCACTCGGCCCCGGCCCGAACCGACGGGAGTTGCGTGTCGAGGGCCGCCGCGGCGCCGAATCCGGTTTCTGGCACAAGGATCTCGTCGGGGATGCTTGGGAGTTCACGCCGACTGGCGCGTCCCTCCTCGGCACACTGATCGAAAACGCGCCGACAGACCGGTCGACGGATACCCTGTCCCCCGCTGCCCCCTGGCACTTGTCCACGACCTTGCCCGCCCGCGACGGCGCCATCGACGGTCAGACTCTGATCGACATCGGGTTTCCGTACTCTGTGGTGGATCCGCGCATGCTGGACGCGATCGGCCAGTACGCACAACCGTCCGGATACCGACTGGACGTGGACCATTTCGACCCGGTCGCCACCACCCGGACCGCGACCGTGACTGCACCGGATGGCACGGTTCTTCCGGTCGTCCTGCACACCGCCGACGGACTACGGATGACTCCCCGCGCATCCGGCCTCGATGCCGATCCGCGCCACCTCGTCGGGGCAATCGAGATCCCGTCGGACGCGTACGCGGATCGGGCATCGAACCCCGCTCTGAACGCGTTCGTGCAGGACTGGATGCGCGGAAACCACATTGCCGCGATCACGCTCAGCGCCACCGACCGTGACTTGGTGATCCGCTAGCCGAAACCAGCGTCGTCCACCGTGTCGCCTCGATTAGGCTCAGCAGATGGTCGACACCACACCCGACGTGCCGATATCACCCGTCGACGCTGCGAGCTTCCAGCTCGGTGTGGATGTCCAGCCGTACCTTGTCACGATTGCCGGTCTGCTCTCTCCGGGCGGCTTTGTCGACAGCGACGGTCGACCGGATCTAGCGCATCTTCACCGAACACTCGCCGCGCAGATCGCGCAGGAACCGTTGTTGCGGCAACGACCGATTATGCGGAATGGGTCATGGTGGTGGACGGAAAGCAACATAGAGGTCGACCTCCATGTCTCACTGGAGGAACGCGGCCCCACCGAACCCGACTTCGAAGCAGTTTGTGGTCGACTTGTGATGCAACCCCTTGACACCACCCGACCGTTGTGGCACATCGCATTGATTCCTGTAGCTCGAACCGGTCAGTGCGGCATCGTCATTCGAGTGCATCATGCGGTTCTCGACGGCGCCAGGGCCAGCGACCTTTTCGAGCGCTTGTTCGCCTCGCCTGATTCGAAAAAACCCGACCCAGGGGCGCCACCAACGGCGAAAACCGGCCACTCCCCCGAGCCACACATCCCCCAGAAGGCCAGTTCCCTGGACCTCCTCCGATTTCGAATCGGGACGTTCCTACATCGGCCGATCCGATCACGGGTACTGCTCGGCACAATCGGCACCACGAGATCCATCGCTTCCGTCAGCACCCGGACCGCTCCGGTCGTGCGCGGTGCGCAAAGTGCGGGAGGCACATTGAACGATGCCTACCTCGTTGCAGCGGGCACCGGACTGCGATTCATCCTCGAAGATCGTGGCGAGTCCATTCCGAAAACGATCGCCGTATCGGTCCCCGTCGCAGTCACAGCAATCGGAGACGCACGCAACGCCGTCGGATTCATGATCATCGACCTCCCACTTCAAGAAACAGACCTGGAACGTGCCGTCGCAATCGTCGCGAAGCAAACTGCGGCCGCAAAACCGTCCGCACGTGCGGCAGGAACAACATTTCGGTCGCCGCGTGTAGCCGGCATCTTCGACAAATTCGCGAAGCGACAGCACATGATCGGTGCAGTGGTGTCCAATGTTCACGGACCACGCGGTCCGCTCACGCTCGACGGGGCAGCGCTCGTCCAACTCTGGCCGCTCGGCCCGTTGGCGGGCAATGTTCGAATCGGCTTCACAGCAGCGTCCTACAACGACAAATTCTGGATCGGAATCCAGACCGATGCCGAGCATCTCCCTCCGGCAAGCAAGATCGCGCAAGCCGTAGAACGAGCTCTCGACGAAATAGCCAGCACCACAAGCTGACTGGCACTTCATCACACTCGTTCGAGGCGGATCGAACCGAGGCATCTGCGGATTCTTGAACCCAGGTGTCCTGATCCAGCAGGACTCGAGTGATCGCGTGATCACCGAACAGCCACGCCCCCCAGATGCTCCCGAAAATCTAGCCGAAGTTCAGTCGAAGAATCTGGCACTCAAGGTTGCAGAGTGCCAGATCGGTTGGTTATCATGTTCTCGCACAGTGAGTTCGGTCGCCGTCGAGGTGACGGTGGCCTTTCTTAGACGATACGGGAGGTGTGTTGCTGTGCTTCGTTTCGATCCCTTCACCGACATCGACGCGATCACCAAGTCCTTGCTTGCTACCGGAACCGGCAGCAACCGAAGTCCACGTTTCATGCCGATGGACCTCTACAAGATCGATGATCACTACGTCCTTCACGCCGATCTTCCCGGCGTCGACCCGGGATCGGTGGACGTACAGGTAGATGGCTCGACCCTGACCTTGACCGCGCACCGCAGTGCTCTCTCCGAAGATGGAGTGACGTGGCTGGCCAGTGAGCGTTTCACGGGAACGTATAGAAGGCAGCTGTCCATCAGTGAGGACATCGACTCCGAGCGGATCGTCGCCTCGTACGACAACGGCGTGTTGACCGTGAGCTTGCCGATCACAGAGAAGGCGAAACCGCGGCGGATCGAAATCGCGTCGGGGCCGCCGTCCAGCACTGCCAACTCCGAGGCAGAAACTCAGGGACAGATCGAAGCCTGACCTGAACGGCTTGGCACGAAATCGACTGTACAAGAACCTTTCATCCAGGAGGTCCACTATGCCCGCGCCAATCATGGCCCCCGCCGCAGCTCTGGCTGAACCGGTCGTCTGGAACGAAGATCCGCAGCGACAAAGGTGGTGGACGCGCATACTCGCGGCCGGCTCGCCGGAGAATTCATCCAACGACGAATTTCAACCCTGACAAGACCCGACCGCGATCGCCGAGTGCGTTCACCCGCAACTGAATTGAGGTCTTCCGTCCGTCTATTCGGGCGGACGGAAGGCCGTATTCAGTCGTCAAGCCCGGGCGAAGCCTGAGGATCGTTCCACGACGCAAGCCGAAGATTCACCAACCTCAGCTAGATGAAGAATCGCCCGAAATGGGCGGAGCGGGACGAAACACTCACACAACAAGGACGAAGCGCGCCGACACCGGCCACCCGTGACACGTACGGTTACAACGTATATACACATCGTATAGCCGGAATGTCCGGATTCATTGGGCCCACCGCAGTGTTTGATGCCAGAGAGCGACAACAGCCTGACGAATTTGGGAGCGCAGCATTTGTCATTGCCATCACAGCTTTGATTCGCGCTCGCCACTGTCATCGAGGATCAAGAACTCGATCTTCGCCCGCTCCCCGTCCGCATCGAAGTCGTTGTCGCGGTCTGAGACACGCGCGATCAGTTCCGTCAGTGCCACATGGATCGTCGTGTACAGAAATGCACGCGGGTCGGACACCCCCATCACGTCGTCAGTGTTCATCTGTACCTGCGCCGTAGCGGTGCGCCGGCCCAGAAACACACGTGGAAGCCGGATCCCGGTCGGATCGGTCACCACGGTGATGTCGCCACCAACGACAACAAACAGATCGAAGTCGTACTGCATCGCGATGCGCCTCAGCCGGTGTCTGAGCCGAGTCAACTCCTCGATGAAGTCGAGCGGCACCGACGGTCCACCGAACACTGTTCTGAACGTGACCCCGCGAGTCATCGATCTCCCCCTTTACGAATCATCCATTTCAGGATCGAGGGCCATACCCTCTGTGTCGCCCATGCCAAGTGCTCGGGCATATCGACCGGCATACCGCTCCAGTGCGACTGCTGAATCGGCCTCACCTGCCCATTGATCCGGAATCGCGGCGCCGTCACCCGTTGTTCGCGACACTCGCGCCTCGGAGAACTCGACAGCGGTCCGGGTGAAGGAACACCGCACAAAACTCGTGGCCGCCGAGAATCGTGAGCCGCCGAAAGTGCACTCCACGAAAGAGGTATCGGCGAACTGCGCACCAGGCAGGTCTGTGTCGTCGAATGCACATCGTTCGAACACAGTATTGGGCACGGAGCGGAGCCCGCGTGCTTTGGCTCCAGTGAAATCGCAATCGACCACCCTCGGTCCGAGCGCCAGACGCGAGAGCGTGGCACCCCGGAAACTGCACCGTTCGAATCGGCGATTGAAACGGGGCTGTCCGGTCAGTGCCACGAAATCGAAACGGCAGTCGAATAATTCGGATTCGAAGGCGGAGATCGCACCCCGAGCGAAACTCAGATCAATCCGTTCCAACGTGAGATACCGGATGTCCAATCCACCGCTACCCGCTGTCAGGCCACGCACATCGATCAGCCCGTCATCGGTCTCCGCCCATGGGGAGACGAGAGTGTGGGGCGGCTTGACGATCCGCGACTGATCGAGCAGCTGCGCCCGTAAATTGTCGACGCCCTCATCTGACCAACGTCGACGTAGGGAGGTGATCGCGGACCGGTTCACGGGCTCAATAGTATCGGCAAGATCCCCCGCGATTGGCCGTGGCTGCCCAAGAAGCGAACCGCCACGCATCAGCACTTCGGTAGGAATCACTTCTCGGAGCGCGCAAACAGCCGGACCGTGAAATACACGGCCCGGCTGCAGCGCTCACACGCACCAACTGGAACTCGGAGTTAACTCGGGTACTGGAACCGGTCGTATACGAATCTTTGACTCATCCCAGGATCAGTATCGAATTATCCACTCTCACAGATTGATTACGTCGCCCACAAAGATCTGGTCGGGATCGGCGATCTGTGGATTGATGTCCCACAGCTGCTGCCAGGTGAGACCTCGTTCTGCAGCGAGGTCGAACAATGTATCACCGGCCGCAACGACTACCTCTTCGCCAGACGCTGGAGCCTTCGACTCCGGAATGCTCTCTACCGGTGCAGATTCGGCTGCCTCAGAGTAGACGACGGGAACTGGCGCCGGTTCCGGTGCGGATTCGGGTGCTACTTCCGGTGCGGGCGCGGGTGCGGGTGCTGGTGCTGGTGCGGGCACGATACTCGACCCGGTATCGCACGCCCCGATCGAACTCAGGAAGGACATGGGATCGACGGCGCCACCACTGTGAATGCGGAGGTGCAGATGTGGACCGGTGGAGCTACCGGTGTTACCCGTTGCCCCGATCTGGTCGCCTACCTCGACGTGCTGCCCCACACCGACCCAGGTTTCGGAGAGGTGGCCCATCTGAATCTGCTCGCCACTGTCCGCTTCCAACTGGATGTACGTTCCGTATCCACCCGGATCATTGGGTCCGGCAACAGAAATCGTGCCCGATGTCGGCGCGTGAAGCGCGGTGCCGACGTTGACAGCGAAGTCGACTCCGTCATGTCCCGCGTGGTACCCCTGCGAAAGTGATCCGCTTACCGGCCACTCCCAACTGCAACTCGCCGACCAGCCCTGCGCACCGGCGGTACCTGCATTGACAACTGCTCCGGCCCCCACAAGGGCGCCCAGTCCTGCAGTTACGGCGATGAATCGTTTTGTGCTGGAAGGCTTGTGTTTTCTGTGCTTACTCATATTTTCCTTGACTGATGTGCTCGGAGCCGGCGCAGGCTCTACCGCCAGACAGCACTCAGTACGTGCTGAGCTACGCGGTGCATCGCACCGAGACTCCGTTGGAGTGAAATTTTCGGATTGCGCCATGGAGAGAAGTACGGTGACCACTCTCGAACGCGATCGCGCGCATAGACCCGCAGGTCTGTATCTCCTGGTGACAGCACAGGAGATACGGGTTTTACATCGAGGCAGTGCCTGAATCGATCGTTGATCGAGGACTACGAATGCCGGACCGAACTGAGGGCATTTCGTTCGAAGATCGACAGGGTGGGTGTCTACCCGGATGGTCGGAAATGGGGTGGAACATGGAGATCCTTGCGTTGCGGATGAGGAATCACCTCATACGCTGTCGCTTCACGACGCTCCACGCCACGGTTGAATTACCTGGGTACGTACCTGTTTTTGCGCTTTCGACCCGACCGGTCGATATCAGGCGCCACTTCATTCCACGGCATCTGGTGAAAAAATCAGTGCCTCACATCACTTCTGGAGACGATACCGCGCCTCGGTCACCCGGCACGTCAGCGTTACCGAGATGGGACATACAGCTGGCATTGCTGCTACACGCCGAACGGGAGACCAGTGCACGTTCCGGCATCGGAAACGCGCGCTGATCTCCCGTCAGGTCGATCTACTAGCTAGTGCATCTACGGTTTGAGCTACTTCTCTGCTGCGTGATGGGCCGCGATGTATCCGTAAACCAGCCCCTGGCCGATCGTCGCGCCGGCGCCTGGGTAGGTGTGACCGAATGCGTTGGCCGCGGTATTGCCGATCGCGTACAGGCCGTCGATGACGCTGCCGTCCTCACGAAGCACGCGTGCATGCTCGTCCGCCTGCACACCGCCGCAGGTGCCCAGGTCGCTGAGCGTCATCTTCACCGCATAGAGGGCGCTCTTGTCGAGCTGGCGCAGATTCGGGTTCGGAGACACTGTCGGGTCGCCGTAGTACCGATCGTATGCACTGCCGCCGCGACCGAACTCCGCATCGCTACCTGCAGCAGCGGCCTCGTTGAACTTCTGGAAGGACTCGGCAAACGCATCCTCGGGGAGACCGACCTTTCGGGCGAGTTCGGCCGGACTGCTCGCCTGGTGCGCGATGCCCGACTCGAAGAACGCCTGCGGAAGCGGCTGGCGGGGGAAGATACCGCCTGCGAACACGTAGCTGTTGCGGTACTCCTGGTCGAAAACAAACCACATCGACTCGGCCGGATCGCCAGCCTTTTCCCGTTCGAGCACGCGCTGGCCGAACGACATGTAGTCCGTCGCCTCGTTCACGAATCGACGACCGGTCTGGTCGACGATGAAAGAGCCGGGCAGCGCACGCTCTGCGAGCATCACCATCGGCGGGCGGCCCTTGATGCTTGCCACCGCGGGGAACCACCAGGACTGATCCATCGATCCGATACCTGCACCGAGCTCTTGTGCTGCCTCGATCGCTTCGCCGGTGTTGCCCTCTGCGCCCAGGCTCTCATGCTCACCGAGGCTCTCCGACTGGTACTTGTGGCGCCACTCCATGTTGTGGTCGAACCCGCCGGCTGCCAGGACGACACCGCGCCGAGCGGTCACCGTCACTTCACGTCCGTCTTGCACCACAACTGCACCCGTTACGCGGCCATCTTCGGTGATGAGGCGAACCAACGACGTTTCCGTCCACACCGGGATACCGGCCTGGACCACACCGGCGAACAGTCCGGCGGCGAGCGCCTGACCGCCCGCGATGTATTCACGCTTGAGGACGTACTTGCCGTAAACGCCTTGCGCCAGGCGGCGGATGATGCGGGGAAAAGCCTTGCTCGGCTTCTTCACCATCAGGTTCATCCACTTGTAATCCGCACCCGTCACCGGCATCGGCAGTCCGGCTTCCATCAAACCGGGGCGCAGGCGACCGCGTTCCGCTCCCAGTACCGACGCGTCGAACGGCAGGCACTCGCAGGTACGTCCGGCGGCGCTACCGCCCGGCAGTTCGGGGTGGTAATCGGAGTATTCCTTGGCCCAGAAGAACTTCATGGGCGTCGTGCGGTAGAGCATGTCGACAGTGGCCGCACCGTTGTCGACGAAGGCTTCTCCTCGTTGGGCAGGGGCAGTATCACCGACCACCGAACGCACGTATGTCTTCGCTCGCTCAACGGTGTCGCCCGCACCGGCTTTCGCCAAGATCGGGTTGGCAGGCATCCAGAACGCACCACCGGACCGCGCCGTCGAACCGCCGACGTACTGCGTCTTCTCCACGATCAGCGTGGACAAGCCGAGTTCGTTCGCGGTGAGGGCGGCAGCCATGCCGGTACCGGACCCGATCACCAGTAGATCGACAACGATGTCCTTGGCTTGTGTCGCGGGGGGTGCCTGATTCTTAGCCATTGAACAAATCCCTTCACGTGGTTATCGACGTAGAACGCTAAGGCAGTCGCGGCGCAGAAGGTTCCGGATGCCCAGTCAGCGGGACATTGCGAGTGGATTGGCGAAAAACAGCTCCTGCCACGGTTCGGACGTTGTGGCCGTCTCAGCAGAACTACGCCTTGCCCTCGTCGACCTTTAGGCTGCTCTCGTGACGACAGACTCCGGCTTCGGCATCACTGACGAAGCGCTCGGCACCCTTGTCCGCGGGCACTACATCTTGTCCGACGGTGAGCGATTGGACGACGACTACTACAGCCTGACCTGCAACCTCGACGGGCGAGCCGTCGGATTTATCGCCCACTCACTCGAGCCTGACACCGTACGCGGCATGCTTCCCCGCCTACGCCACGTCGTCGACCAGCACCAGGCTCTTCATCGTCTGGCCGTCGAAGCGATTGTCAACGAATTCAGCGAAGAAGCTCCGTCACGAGGCGAAGTGATCGATGCACTGCGCGATTTGGTGCTCGAGTCCGTCGAGGTCTTTCCCGACAACTGCGATCCTCGTCTCGGACTATCTGCTGACGTTCCTCGGCACCGATGAAGAATAATCATCTACATGAAATGGAACACCCCTACAGAGACCGGCTGGTTCGTGAACCTTGCCGAAGGTGGTTCGGCCGTATCGATATTCGATCCGTCGGGGAGCGTCCAAGGCGAACTGATTCCCGCACCAGACGACGAATTAGTAAGCGTTTCCGGCGGGCGGAAGAGGAAATCGTCAACAGCCGAGCAGGATCGACCAAGGCTCACATTCCGCAAAGGCCGACCTGCATCACTTCGGTTGTCCGACGGAACGATCGGGACTCTGATCGACCAGAGACCCAAGGCCATGCGCCGCAAGAACAAGCTGTGCGAAGTCGATATCGCGGGCAGAAGATACCTCTTCGTTCATTCCTCGGGCCGAAAGGCAACAGCCCGGCGTGACGGAATCGTATTGGCACACATGGAACGTGGGCGATGGTCCGGTAGAAGTATCGTCACCAGAAGAACCCTCACGGCAACCGACGCCCTTGACGAATGTGTCCTGACACTGTTTCAGAAGGTAGTGACACCTGGACGTACCGGTGCCTTCGATCAGGTACTGACCGACCTCAGCAACATATGACGTACGCCACATTCGGTGGATCTCAACCGCACTCGAGATACTAACTTTCAACTCTTAGGTCCACGGACATGCCCTGGACACAATGAGTTTCACATCTCGGATCGGAAGGCTGAAGCCAGATCATGGTCAATGTCGACGCTTTGAACACGCTCGCCCGACGATTGTCGCCGGGTGCGATGATCACAGATCCAGATCTACTCCAGTCCTATCGTCAGGACTGGAGTTTCGATCCCGCAGCCGGCACTCCGATCGCCGTCGTACGTGCTTCGACGACGGCAGATGTCCAGGAGACCTTGCGCTTCGCCAACAGTCACAATGTCCCGGTCATTCCACGGGGCGCCGGCACGAGCGTCGTCGGCGGATCCACCGCCGTCGACGGCGCTATCACCCTCAGCCTCGAGCGAATGAAATCTATTCGAGTGGACGTCTCGTCACGAACCGCGATCGTCGAACCAGGGGCAATCACCAATGACATCAAGGCTGTTGCCGCGCGCGAAGGTTTGTACTATCCACCAGACCCGTCGTCTTATGAAATCTGTTCCATCGGCGGTAATGCCGCCACCAACGCAGGCGGACCGTGCTGCATAAAATACGGCGTCACCAGTGATTACATCCTGGGTATGACGGTTGTGCTGCCTGATGGATCCGTCGCCGAACTGGGCGGAAAACGGATCAAAGACACCCCAGGGCTTGCATTGACCAAGCTATTCGTCGGTAGTGAAGGAACGCTCGGTGTGATAACCGAACTGACGCTGCGACTCATCCCTCAGCCTCCGACTCCCCACACATTGGTGGCCTTCTTTCCACTCATGGCCGACGCAGTTGCCGCTGCCCGAGATATCACAAGTTCAATACGCCCTTCAGAACTCGAAATCCTCGACAACGCAGCGATCAAGGTGGCGGAAGAATTCCTCAACATGGAACTGGACACCGATGCCGGAGCACTCCTGATCGGGCGATCCGACGCCGGTAACGGCGCAGAGACAGAGATGAATTTGATGAGCACTCTCTGCGAAAAGCATCGAGCCACAGCTACATACGCTACCGACGACCCTCACGAAGGCGAACTGTTCATCCGCCCCCGCTATGCCGTTTACGAAGCCTTCGAGCAGAAAGGGGTGGTCATCGGCGACGACGTCGCGGTACCCATCGACAGACTCCCCGAGCTCACCGACGGTATAGCCGACATCGCGAAGCGCTACAGCACCACCATCGTCAGCTACACCCACGCAGCCGACGAGCTCACGCACCCAGTCCTCAACTACCCCATCGGAGACGTGGCCGCCGCTGAATCCGCCTCCGCGGCGCGACAAGAAATCTATCAACTCGTGAGCACTCTGGGCGGATTCGCAGCAACAGAATATGGTGTAGGACAAGATAAACGAGATCGCTTGTCGAACTCGCTCGATCCCGTCGTCAGCAAACTGAACAGGACCATCAAGAACGCTGTCGACCCCAACAACATCTTGAATCCGCGCGTTCTGATCCCCTCGAGCGGTTCGACGGACGGCATCTGAGGCCGCTACAGGTATCGAATAGCGACGAGTACCTGAATTCTCCTGTGCAACCGGATATGGTGAGGCTGTCGTCTTCAATGCGGCGGTGCAAGAAGGGAAGTTACGACCAAGACGTTATGTCGGGGAATAAGCAAATCGCCTGGATATGGCTGGAGGCCTCCGTGATGAATCTCGTTCGCCGACTGAGCGCCTGCACATCCGTCGTGATCACGTCGGCTCTGACGTCGGTAGCGCTCGCATCCGCTGCGGTGACCATTCCATTCCAGATCAACCCTGCGCCGTACGGCAACCCGAACGGCAGCTTCGACGCGCCGGCGGTCCGCTGCGTAGCTGTAGTCGGCGAACTACCCGGCACAGTGACGATCACCGGGGGCAAGGAAGACCGCTAAGGATGCCTGCTCTCGTCCGAAGTGCGCTGGCTGAACCTTTCGACCGGGGTCTCCGGCTCCGCTCGTCTCTCGGACGGTCTGAACGGAGTCCCGGCAGGGGCGATCGTGCAGACCGGGACCGGTCAAGTCGCTGTCGCCGTGACGTCTGTGGCCGGATCCATCATCACCCCAGGTGTCGCATCGTTCTACGTGCCGTAGCACCAGAACTCCGCATCGCGGACGCGGTGGGGCCTAAGGTCCTGTTTACCGACCCGTCATCCCGGTTAGCCTGAAAAGACGCTACCGAGAGGACTCTCATGACCTCGTCAGTGCACGAAACGATCGCAGTGGATCTGGATTTGATCGACCTGTACAAAGACCTCCACGGCAACCCGGAACTTGGATTTCACGAGCATCGAACATCCAGTCTGGTGGAAGGACATTTGACAGCACTGGGATTCGACACGACTACCGGCGTCGGGACAACCGGAGTCGTCGGAGTCCTGAAGAACGGAGCGGGCCCCACAGCGCTGCTGCGTGCGGACATGGACGCCCTCCCGGTTCGGGAAGAAACCGGATTGGACTACGCCAGCACCGTGACAACGACCGACGACCAGGGGAAGACCGTCTCGGTCAGCCACGCGTGCGGCCATGACCTGCATACGACCTGCTTACTCGGTGCAGCCCGGATCCTCTCGCAGGACACGACGACCTGGTCCGGCACTCTTGTCCTCGTCTTCCAACCGGCGGAGGAACTTGGCGCGGGTGCGCAAGCCATGGTCGACGACGGACTGTTCGAGCGATTCCCGAAGCCCGACATCGTTCTCGGCCAACACGTATCGCTGCTACCGGCAGGCACGATCGCCGGGCACGCCGGCCCCTCGTATGCGGGATCGGACTCACTTCGTGTGAGACTGGTCGGAAAGGGCGCCCACGGATCTATGCCGGAGAACTCGGTCGATCCCGTGGTCATGGCGGCCGAAACCGTGTTGCGTTTGCAAACTGTCATCTCACGCGAGGTTCCGAGTACTGCAACAGCTGTCCTCACCGTCGGCTCCATCCATGCTGGAGATGCCGCCAACGTCATTCCCGGCGAAGCAGAACTGCAACTCAACATCCGCAGCTACGACGCAGGTGTGCGTCAGCGCATCCTGGACAGCGTCGACCGCATCGTCCAGGGCGAAGCGGCCACCGCCGGCGCACCCACCCCACCGACCATCACCGAGACGGAGCACTTTCCGATCGTCGTCAATGACCCGGCGGCGCTGGACAAGACACTCGATGCGTTTGCCGAATGGTTGGGGACGAACAAGATTCTCGATCCCGGCGCAGGAGCAGGTAGTGAAGACGTCGGCATTCTCGCGACCAGTGCCGGTGCGCCACTGTCGTACTGGTTGTTGGGCGGTACCGACCCTTCACTGTTCACGACAGGTGACATGACCGATCCGGCTTTGCGAACCGTGCCGTCGAACCACTCCCCGCACTACGCTCCCGTGATCGAGCCGACCCTGACCATCGGTGTGAACGCCTTGGTCATCGCGGCCAGGACGTGGCTCCCAACTCCCTAGGGTGTTGCGGGTCCGCAATCGATCGACCGTCCACACGATCAAGGCTGCAAACGCGTAGGCGCCGCCGAGAATACTTGCAGCGCCCCACCCTGCCGCGTCGAAAACCATAGTGGTGGAAACCGCCCCAGCCGCGCTGCCCAACGAATAGAACACCATGTAACTACCGATGGTCCGCCCGGCCGATTCCGGTTCATCCGCGACGATCAGGTTCTGGCTCGAGACATGAACAGCCTGCACAGCGAAGTCCAACGCAACAACACCGACTACGAGTAACACCAGCGAGTGCGTCGCCTGCGCGTTGAAAACCCACGACAGCAAGAGAACGACCAACGACGCCCCGGTGACGCGTTGGGCTTTGCCTTGATCGGCCCAACGTCCGGCACCGACCGCGCCCAATGCTCCGACCAATCCGGCGATTCCGAAGAGCCCGATCTGTGTGGTCGACAATCGCCATGGCTCCTCGCTCAGTGGTAATGCCATACCGCTCCAGAGCGCACCGAAGGACGCGAACAGGAACAGGGTGATCAGAGCCCTCGTGCGAAATAGTCGGTTCGTAAGAGTCAATGTCACGACCGATCCCATTGCACCCACGTACGAACCCCGATCCGATTGCGAACGACGGTCTTTCGGCAGCATCGTCAACGCGAGAGCCGCGATGAGGACCGAAATCAAGGTGGATCCGGCGTAGACCGCCCGCCAGCCTGCCAGATCCGCAACTGCGCCGGCGACAGTTCGAGCGAGGATGATGCCGACGACAACGCCGCTGGTGATCACACCGATGTTTGCGCCGCGCTCATCTGGGTCGCTGATTGCCGCAGCGTAGGCGACTACGACTTGAACGACGACCGAGAAGGTGCCTGCGACGGCCATCCCGATCAGCAGTTGCAGATTCGTGGCGGCCACAGCAACAAGCATCGTTCCTGTTGCAGCAGAGACGATCTGGATTGCGATCAATTTTTTGCGATTCACGAGATCGCTCAGTGGCACCAACACGATCAACCCCACCACGTAACCCATTTGGGCGAGCGCGACTACGAAGCCGAGGCCGGCCGGAGGGATGGAAAGATCTGAACCGATTTGCCCGAGGAGCGGCTGTGCGTAGTAGATATTGGCTACCGAGACACCGCAGAGCACCGCGAGCAACAGGCGAAGTCCACGCGGCATTTTGAACTTGTCCCGTGCGTTCTCGACAGATTGACGTGCAGTCACTTCCACCTCAATTTGGTTGCGTTTTGATACCATTTGAAGACTATGTCAATACAGTTTTAAAACGCAACCAATGAGGAACCCGATGCCTGATCGCACGCAATGGACGGACCCACACTGCCCGACGGCCCGAGCGGCCGACATCATCGGCGACAGATGGTCGCTGTTGATCGTGCGAGACGCCTTCGACGGGTCGTCGAGGTTCAGTCAGTTTCAGCGAAACCTGGGCATCGCAAAGAATATCTTGACGGACAGGCTGAAAACCCTTGTCGAGCAAGGAATTTTCGAAGTCCGGCCGAACGAGCAAGGTACCCGCAACGAGTACATCCTGACCGGACGCGGTATGGATCTGTTCATCGTGATCACGAGCCTGCGGCAATGGGGAGAGCGCCACGCCTTCGATGACGATGAGCCACACTCGATCTTGATCGACGACACCACGGGCGATCCGGTGCCCAGGCTTCGACTGATCAACGCACGGAATATCGACCTGGACCCGACAAGTACACATGTGCAGAAGATCGAGGAAGGTTGACCCGCAACTCGCCAGATCGGTAGATGGGCGCACAGGATTCGAAGTTCGCGCATACTCCGATCATGACTGTCGATCTCGAGTTTTCCTGGCCGCAGTTTCTCTGGATTGCATTCATCTTCGTCGGCGTGCCCACAACTATCGGCGCGAGCATCATCTGGACAATCTGGCGTTCGGAACGAACTGGCGTGGAGCACTCCACGACCGCCCTCGACGCCGGGCGCACGGGATCGGGCCCACTCGGACTGTGGCGCACCGGCCTGTTGGCCTTTGCGCTGGGCCTTCTGTCTTGTGTGGGCTGGCTCAGCTGGTCAGCCGACTACAAAGGCGGATTCCGCGGCCCCGGCCTGCCTGCCCCGACGCAGTTTCCTCCCTGGCAGGTGTTTGCCTGCGGATTAACGGTGATCCTCGCGTGTTTCGTTTCCGCACATCGGTCGCGATGGATGAAGGCAGGCGGCCTGACTGCAGCTGCCGGCACGGCTGCGGGATTCACCACAGCATTCAGTTCCGACGCCAGTACTGATGTCACCGGACAGGCAGGCGTGGGCGTCGCACTGTCCACGATCGGATGGGGCCTCACCCTTACCGCACTGATGCTTCTGCGCGGCAAGTGGTCGCGACGAGGATGAATCATTGCCGGATCATCCATCCTCCGAGTAAAGAATTCGATAAGCGGACCTAACACGTTTTGAAATTCATTAAGAAGAAAATCGATTCCAGATACAGGATCGCCTGATTGCCGAACCTCCACGAGATCCTCGAAAAATATGAGACAGAAGCCTTATCGCTTCCGTGCCAACCCTTTGACGCATGCGGATCATAATATTCTTCGAACATCACGCGGAAGTGCACACAAGTCTGTGACTCACGGCATTATCCGATTTATCACGGGAAATCGTGATAAATCATCACCGTCACTGAACTGCAACAATGCCTTAAGTTACAGATTCAACTAGTTCCAAACCATAGGGTTTCTTCCTTTTTCTCGGCGTCTCGATTCCGTAATGCTTGACATCGAATTGTCTTTCGTTCTCAATGAGCGATGTCAACTGACGATGATGCATCTCAGTGCATCAACGCAGTAATTCCGCTATCGAATCCAGTGAAGGGACCAGCCGCGAAATGACGGTTGCCGAGAGCTTGAAAGATAGGAATCTGTACTCCAACCTCAGGCGTGCTGCTGATTTGAGCAACCCATTCTGGGATCGCGCAGTCAGTGAGGGTCTGGCCGATATCACCGCCGATCGCGTCGCAGGTTTCGAACACCGGACGATCCAAGGATACGAATTCGAGAACTTCTCCACGTACTCGTATCTGGGGCTCGACACCGACGACCGAATTCGTTCGGGTGCGATCGCCGCTCTCGAGCGCGAACGAACGTTGAACAGTTCCATCTCGCGGATGAGAGTCCACTCCAGCCTTCTCGACGACACAGAGGCCGCGTTGAGCGAACTGCTTGACGCACATGTGCTCACCCTCGGATCCGCCGCAAACGCTGCGTGGAGTTTGCTCCCCCTCGTTGCGTCCGGGTTGCTCACCGGCGGTGAACCTCCCCTCATGGTGTTCGACAAGAACGCACACTTCTGCCTCAATGCCATGAAGGCGAGCGTCGCCGACGAAACGACGATCGTGACCATTCGGCACGACGACGTCGATGAACTCGAAAGTCTTTGCCGAACAAATTCTCAGGTGGCATACGTGGCGGACACCGTCTACAGCACAGGCGGGAAGGCGCCGCTGAACGAACTGTTTGCATTACAGGCCAAATACGGACTGATTCTCGTTCTCGACGAGGCGCACAGCACCTCGGTCATCGGACACAACGGGCGTGGCGCGGTCCTGGATCTCATCGGCAGCCTCAATGATCGAACATTCTTGCTGACATCACTGAACAAGGGATTCGGTGCTTCCGGCGGCGCGATCGCACTCGGTCGGAACGGGGGCAGCCGAAATCGTGATCTCGCACTTCGCTACGGCGGCCCGTTGACGTGGTCGCAGCGTGTGAACGTAGCCGGGCTGGGTGCTATTGCGGCGTCCGTGGAGCTCCACCGCAGCGGAGAGGTCGACAAGCGGCAGCGGCAACTCCGCACGGTTGTCGAACTGTTCGATTCGCTCGTCGACACGCCGGCATCGGGCGATGGACTCCCGATCCGCTTCGTCACGCTCCACGAGGAAGAACAAACCATCACCGCAGCACAGAAACTGCTGGCTAGCGGTTTCTACACATCGGCGGTCTTCTTCCCTGTCATCGGCCGGGGCAAAGCCGGGCTGAGACTGATGCTTCGGGCGGACCTTCCACATGCAACGATCGAGCGCTTCGCCGACGTCCTACGAAGAGTCACGGAATGAGCGACGACCGCACTGTCGCAGTGACACCTCTGGCTTGTGCCGTCGTGTTGACAGCACAAATGGCCACGACCATCTACCTCCCTTCACTGCCGAAGATCGCGACGGATCTGGGCATCGAAGATTCCGTGGTGAAGTGGTCTGTGACACTCTTCGTGATCAGTGCCGCACTTCCAGTGGTCGTGTGGGGGCGGTTGGCAGATCGACTCGGACGCAGGACGGCACTGTTGTCCAGCTTGGTATTGTTCGTGATCGCCTGCGTTGCATTGGCTTTGGTCCAGAGCGCCGCCGTACTACTGATCGGCCGGATCGTTCAAGGCATCGGAGCAGGGGGTGCGGCCATCATCGTGCGAATGATGGTGAAGGACAAGTTCACCGGTTCGGAGTTGGCTAGTCGATTGTCGCTGTTGTCGATGGCATTTGTGGTGGCACTGGGCGGTGGCCAACTGATCGGCGGCGCTCTCGCGTCGTTCACCTCGTGGCGAACCGGCTTCGGCGTGCTCGGAGTACTCGGAGCAGCACTCGCTGCGGTGGCACTGAGGACCGAGAACACCACAGTCCGCGACAACAACGAACGCGTTGTTCGGTGGAATGCCATAGTCCTGACACCCCAGTTCTACAAACCAGCCATTGCGGGGGGCCTGGGTTTCGGCGCGATAGTGCTGGTGCAGCAATCGAGTCCCTTCCTGTTCAGCGATCGATTCGACCTGCAACCGTGGGCATTCGGAGCCTTCGGAATCCTCTACGGAACCGCCTACTTCAGCGGCGCGCTTTACGTCAATCGAAGGGCCACAACCGTCGGTTCAGAGAAGTTGATGCGTCGAGGTGCGCTGTGCATGCTGCTTGCCGGCCTCGTCCTCATGCTCTGCTGGTATCCCCCACTCGGTTCCACGCCGTTGCTCGCGGTCTTCCTGCTCGGATACATCGCACTGACATTTGGGCAATCACTTCTCTTCCCGAACTCGGCAGCATCAGCAGTGACGCATTTTGCTGAAGGCGGAGCCATCGCCGTCGCGTACTGCGGACTCGTACAGCAGGGGATTGCCGGCATCGCCTCTGTAGTCGGACCTCTCGCATCCGATGAACGCGTGTGGTCGGCAATCGTCGCACTGATCACTGCAGCAGCGACTGCGCTCGTATTCTCCCTCCGCACAGCTTCCTCCGAACCGACAGTAGGTACGTCCCATGCCCGTCATTGAACGCACCGCACAACTCGACCCCGGTACCCGCGAGCAGAACTTACTGGCATACAAGCAAATTCGCGATCGAGTTGCGGACGCGCAACACTTGTCCGTTCACGGGGCACCCGAGCGGTCGGTCGCCAAGCACCGGGCTCGCGGCAAATTGCCCGCTCGCGAACGCATCGATGCTCTTCTCGACGTGCAGTCCCCGTTCTTCGAGATCGGACAACTGGCCGGATTCGAGGTGTACGAGGAGCAACTCCCGTCGGCTGGTCTGGTCACGGGCGTAGGGCTCATCCGCGGCTCACTCTGCGCCATCTTCGCGAACGACGCCACCGTCAAGGGCGGCACCTACTACCCGCTGACCGTCAAGAAGCAACTGCGATTGCAATCCGTCGCTCGTCGGCTGAGGCTGCCGTGTGTCTATCTCGTCGATTCCGGAGGTGTTTTCCTTCCGATGCAGGACGAGATCTTCCCCGACGAGCACCATTTCGGCGAGATGTTCAAGAACATCGCCGAAATGTCGGCGGACGGCATCGTTCAGATCGCAGCGGTCATGGGTTCCTGCACGGCTGGAGGTGCATACATCCCAGCGATGTGCGACGAGACCGTCATCGTCCGCGGTACCGGCACCGTCTATCTGGGCGGCCCTCAGTTGGTCAAGGCTGCAACCGGTGTCGACGTCGAACCGCAAGAGCTCGGCGGCGCCGACGTGCACGGGGTGATCAGCGGCGTCGTCGATCACATCGCCAACGACGACATCGAGGCTCTGAGCATGATCGCCGACATCGTCGCCCGCGGTGATCGACGAGAGGTACGGGCGCCGTCACGATCTCCGCGACCACCTCTTCACTCCCCCGAATCGCTCGACACGGTGATCCCGGCTTCCTCGAAAACCCCGATCGTCGCGCGCGACGTTCTGGCCCACCTGCTCGATGCCAGCGAATTAGTCGAGTACCGAGCGAATTACGGCCGAACCATCGTCTGCGGGACCGGCCACATCGAGGGGTACACCGTCGGGGTCATCATGAACGACGGTGTGCTCTTTTCGGAGGACTCCCTCAAGGCCGCGAACTTCGTCGAACTGTGCTCACAACGAGACATCCCATTGTTGTTCCTGCACAACGTCAACGGATTCATGGTCGGGAAGCAGTACGAAGCGGAAGGTATCGCCAAACACGGAGCGAAACTGGTCAATGCCGTTGCCTGCGCCAGGGTTCCCAAGCTCAGCATCGTCATCGGCGGAAGCTATGGGGCGGGAAACCTCGCGATGTGCGGACGCTCGATAGGTCCTGACTTCATGGCCGTGTGGCCGAACGCGAAGACCACCGTGGTCGGCTCCGAGCAAGCAGCGTCGGTGATGGCATTGATGAAGATCGAATCTGCGCGCACACGCGGAACTCCGCTCACGGAAGAGGAAATCGAGGAAATCAAACGGCCGATACGCGAAGGTTACGACCGGCAGGGCGAGTCGGTGTACGTCGCATCCAGGCTGTGGGTGGACGCGATCGTCGACCCGGTCGACACGCGATCCTGGGTTTCACTCGCGCTGTCCATGCTTCCCCGCAATCACGGAACAACGCGCTTCGGCGTCTTCAGGATGTGAGAACATGACTCGACTTCTCATCGCCAATCGGGGTGAAATCGTCACGCGCATCGCGCGCACGGCCCGTCGTCTCGGCATGTCGGTAGTGACGATCTCCTCCCCCGTCGATTCACACGCACAGTGGCATCGCCTCGCCGATCACACCGTGGTTCTGGACGGAGACATCCCCTCGGAGTCCTACACCAATTCGGATCAAATCATTGCGGCCGCGCTGGCCGCGGATTGCGATGCCGTGCACCCGGGTTACGGATTCCTCTCCGAAGACTCCGATTTCGCTGAAGCCGTCGTCGCTGCAGGTCTGACATTCGTCGGTCCGGCCGCTGAATCCATCGCTCTACTCGGAGACAAGGCAAGAGCGAAGAAGGCCGCCGCTGACGCCGGCATCCCGACTCTCACCGCGTGGGGCGAGGCAAGCGCCGATCCCGATACCGTCCTCGGTCACGTTCGATCTCTCGACGTGCCGGTGCTGCTGAAACCGGTGTTCGGGGGCGGCGGCAAGGGGATGGTTCGACTACATCCGGGTGATGACGCACGAGAGGTCATCACCTCTGCAATCGGTTTGAACGAAAGGAACTTCGGCCGCGGCGACCTGATGATCGAAACGCTGGTGGAGCGTCCGCGTCACATCGAAGTTCAGGTCCTCTTCGATTCCTTCGGTACAGGAGTTCACTTCTTCACCCGTGAATGCTCCCTACAGCGTCGGCACCAGAAGATCATCGAGCAGGCACCGGCAAGTTCTGTCCCCGAATCGGTCCTGGGAGCCATGCAGCACGACGCTCTGCGACTACTCGGAGGCGTCGGCTACGTGAATGCGGCAACCGTCGAATTTCTGGTTGACGCCGAAAACCGCTACTACTTCCTCGAAGTCAACACGCGCCTACAAGTCGAACACACGGTCACCGAGGAAGTGACCGGCGTCGATCTCGTCGAACTGCAACTCGACATCGCCCTCGGCGCCCGTTTGCCGTTACAGCAGCGCGATATCGCGCTGCGGGGTTTCGCGGTGCAAGCCAGAATCTACGCCGAGGATCCGTCGAACGGATTTCGGCCCGCACCTTCACATTCCGTGGACGTAGCCTGGCCGTCGACGGTTCGCATCGACAGTGCTTTCGAGGGTGCCGGCAGCATTGCGCCGTTCTACGATCCGATGATCGCAAAGGTCATAGCAAGCGGTCCGACGCGGTCAACCGCACTGGAATCATTGGACCGAGCTTTGGCCGACTCCAGTTACTTCGGTGGAACCTCGAATATCGGTTTCCTCCGACTGCTCTTGGCGACACCGGCTGTGCGCGCGGATGACATTCACACTTCCTTTGTCGACGAGCACCTCACTCGGTTGATCCCGGATTCTGCAGAGCTCCAGGCCACCGCCGCTGCTGTTGCGATGGTGTGGACTTCCGTCGAGGAACAATCGCCGGTCACCGGGTCGTCATGGACCGGCCCCCACGGACTACATCGAGAGACATTGCGCAAGGTGGGATCCGACCCGATCGGACGCGAACTCATTGCCGACGGCCGCGTCGTGCCGACAACGGTCATCTCACAACGAAGCAACCACTGGATTGTCGCCGCCGACGGCCGGAACATTTCGGTGGTCGTCAGGGGCGGAACCGACGAAGTGACACTCAGCCTGGTCGCCGATGGTTTGACAACCACCGCTGGACGCCTCGGAGTCGGCACCGGTACATGGGTGTGCGTTGGTGGCTGGACCGTGAAGGTGATCGAGAAAGTCTATACAGCAAAGGATTCCGATCTCAGCGACGGAGAGATCACATCGAAGATGCCGGGAACCGTGCTGGCAGTGCTGCAGACTGGAACGCGGGTGTCGGAAGGTGATGTCGTCGCGGTCGTAGAAGCCATGAAGATGGAGACTGCCCTTCGTGCTTCCTCACCCGGAATCGTCTCGGCGGTGACAGTAACGGTGGGAGATGTCATCGATGCCGGACAAGTGCTGGCAGCCGTGGCGCCATGAGTAAAGATTGCCTCGATCTTATCTCTTTCTTGACTGAAGCAATTGTTACACAATATCTTTCATGCCAGAAGCAGGGGGAATCGAGCGTCGCGCAGTCATTGTTTCCGCAACCGAACTCCGCGAACTCATTCGTTTCGATCGGACGCTCGTCGTCGTCAACGTGGTACGAGACAACAGCGAGGGCGGAGCCGGAATCATTACTGCGCCGCAGTCCATCACATTGTCGATCAACGACTTTCAAAGCAGTGGTGGCGGGACTGAAGGGAATCGACCACTGCCCGATCTCGACGCATTCGGAAGAACACTGAACGATCTGAAAGTATCCGCCGATGCTCACATCGTGGTCTACAGTTCGGACAGCCCCCTGCTTGCGGCCCGCGCGTGGTTCACGCTTCGCTGGGCGGGACGTTCAGTGCGGTACTTGGACGGCGGATCGTCCGCATGGGCTTCATCCCGAAAACCCATATCGACAAACGATTCGATGCCCGTACCACCTTCCACCGCTAGCACGACTCTCGCCGACGCAGAAGGCGCCCTGCGCGCGGCATCGGCCGGCAGATTGCTCGACGCCCGAGGATCGAGCAGTTTCCGCGGCGGCCACATCCCCGGATCTATCTCAGCGCCGGCAACTGACCTACTCGACGACAACGGCTTCCTACTTCCCGACCGCGAGTTACGAGAATACTTCCACCAGTTCGGAATAGAGCGTGGTGGCACCGTCGTGTCCTATTGCGGCGGCGGAGTTGCCGCGTCGCACAACGCACTGGCGCTTGCAGCGGTCGGCATCAGCTCCGCGGTCTACGTCGCGTCGTGGTCGGGGTGGAGCGCCGACCCCGAACGACCCGTCTCCACTGACATCCATCACACACCAAGGAATCCGGACCAGCGATGACACGACAGATGATCCTCGGCGCCTACATGGTGTTTCCGAGTATGCACAGTGCGGGAATGTGGCGACATTCGTACTCGGAGAATGCCTTCGAGGACAGAGTGCTCTACGAGCGATACGCGCAAGCCGCGGAACGAGCGAAATTCGACCTGATACTGATACCTGAGCGTGTGCACTACGTCGACGGCCACACCAAATACGGTCTGCTGACCGGCTTTCAACATGATCCGACGCAGTTGGCTGCAGTGGTAGCCAGCGTAACAAATCGTATCGGTCTCGGCGTAACCCTTTCGGCAAGCTTCAACAGCCCGTACAACCTGGCGCGAACTCTGGGCAGCCTCGACATACTCAGCGGTGGGCGCGCGGCCTGGAACATCGTGATGACGGCGCCCGGTCCGGCAAACGACAACTTTCCCGAAGTCGATCGGCTTCCGAGAGAAGAACTGTACGAGCGCGGCGACGAGGTTCTCGAAGCGACCACCGCACTCTGGTCATCGTGGGACGGCGACGCCGTATTGGCCGATCGCGACAGCGGAATATACGCAGACACAAGCAAGATTCACGCGGCCGACTACAAGGGCAAATACTTGTCGGTGCAGGGTCCACTCACCTTGCCACAATCACCTCAGGGCCGCCCGGTCTTCATCCAGGCAGGTGAATCGGCGCGAGGGCGCGAGTTCGGTGGGCGGTGGGCAGATCTGGTCTTTGCGATCGACCCGTTGGAGGAAGATCTTCGAGCGAAGCGCCAGGCAATTCGCGGCTACGCGGAAGAGGCTGGACGCGACCCTGATTCGGTGCGCCTCGTCGCCGCCGTGCAACCGATAGTCGGCGAGACGACGAGCATCGCGAAGGAACGGCAGGAGTATCTGCGATCCCTGATCCATCCGGATGCAGCAATCGAGTGGGTCTCCCACTCCGCCGGACTCGATCTGTCGCAGTTCGACCCGACAACTCCGATCAACGACGTCGTCGATCAGGGAAAAGGTCCGTCGCGTCGTCTGGCGCGGCTGATCGACGCCCAGGATCTCACTATCGCCGAAGCCGCACAGTTGTTCGCGCGTAACGATCTCACTCCCGAGATTGTCGGCTCGCCGCAAGAGGTAGCGGACGAGTTGACACATCTCTTCGAATCGGGAGCAACTGACGGTTTCATCCTGACGGCTACCCACTTCCCCAGGGGGCTCGACGACTTCGCCAGTTCCGTTGTGCCACTTCTGCAAGATCGGGGCGTGTTCCGGCGCGAATACACCGGAACGACCTTGCGGTCCAACATCTTCGATTCCACTCGCACTTCCACACGATGAACGGAACTCAGTCCATGACGACGTCGCGGCTTTCATCCACACCGATCCGAGTCGCCATCCTGGCGTCGACGCTTGCAGTTGCGGCTGGTTGCAGCACTGCAACACCATCTGCCAGCGCGGACTCCGAGCCCGCGTCCGGGGGCGATCTGACCTTTGCCATCAATACGTTTCCACCGTGCATCGACAAGACCCTGAACGGTCAAACCGCTACGGCGTTCCATCCCCTCTACGACAAACTCGTCGACCAGAATCTCGACACCGGGGAGATCGTTCCTTGGTTGGCGACGTCCTGGGAGGTCCAGAACGACGGTCGACGATTCGTCTTCACTCTCCAGGACGGAGTTACCTTCAGCAACGGCGAACGTCTGGATGCACAGGTCGTGGCAGATAACTTCGAGAGCCAGAAAAGACTGGGAGACAGCGGTTTCGCAACCACTGCGAAATCTCATCTCGCGACCTTCATCGGGGCCGAGGTACTCGACCCCTCGACCGTCGCACTCGATTTCTCGGAACCATCGGCAGGATTCCTTCAAGCCGCCCGCTCCGACACGCTCGCCATCATCGCACCGGAATCCTTGAAGAAGACGCCCGAAGAACGCTGCGCCCAGGGCGTTATCGCTTCAGGTCCATTCGTACAGAAAGAACTGGAGACCAACGCGAAGGTCGTACTCGCCCGTCGGGACGGGTACCACTGGGGATCCTCACTCAACAAGAACAAGGGAGAGGCATATCTGGATTCGATCACCTTTTTGGTGGTCCCCGAATCCTCGGTGCGAATCGGCGGTTTGACGTCAGGACAACTGGACGCCGCGATCGACATTCCGAGCACAGACGTCGACCGCGCACAAAGCGCCGGACTCACTGTCATCCCGTCCATTGCTGCCGGCATCAACGACTCGCTCTTGCTCAACCCCACGTTCGCGCCGGTACTTGCGGACCTGAACGTGCGGCGCGCCTTGGTGAAGGGCATCGATACCCAACAGATCATCGATACCACCTACACACCGAGTGACGAGAAAGCACGCAGCATCCTGTCTGTGAAAGCGCCCGGCTACACCGATCTCTCGTCCGAGTACACCTATGATCCGTCGGGTGCGAAGTCACTGCTGGACGCCAGTGGATGGACAGTCGGCGGTGACGGATTCCGAACCAAGGATGGTGAGAAACTGACCGTTGAATTGGCCTACCGCAACCACCTCCCACAATCGCAGTTCGAACTGATCCAATCTCAGCTGCGCGACATCGGAGTCGCGGTGAACTTGCAACCTCGCTCGACTGCCGAGGACAACGCCGCGAGAACCGACGGCACGTGGGAATCGATCTACTTCCAGAGCTTGCGCGCCGACGGTGACGTACTGCTGGTGTTCAGTCCCGCTCTCGGCTCGACCAAAGGCATCGCCTCGACTCCCGAGCTGAATGCGTTGCTGGTCAAACAATCTCAGACCGTTGACATCGATGCGAGAAACGAAGTGTTGAAGGAGATTCAGGAGCTGATTGCCGATCAGGCACTGGCGATCCCGTTGCACGCCTCTTCGTTGATCTACGCGACGACTCCCGCGGTTCACGACCTGCGCATCCAAGCCGATCTCTACTCGGTGGACTTCGTGGATGCGTGGAAGAGCTAGTTCACACTTCCTCAACTCGACAACCTGCTTCGACAAACCCTTTTCTCGGAAGGAACCCGATGTTCACCCGTCCTCGCACCGCGACGCTTCTGATCTCTGCCCTGGCCACAGTTGCCCTCCTTGGTACCGCTTGCGGAAGCCCAGATGAAGAATCGACCGAGCAACACTCCGGTGCAACAACATCCGGTATCAACTTGTCGGCCGAGCAGAACCGCATCAGTACCGACAAGGTTGATTCGATCGCAGCGAAGGTCCCTCAGGAGTTCCGCGACCGGGGCACGATCCGAATCACCGGCAACGCTGGAACCGCGCCGCCGTTGCGCTTCTATGCCGACGACGACAAGACGGTCATCGGTTCCGAGACCGACTTCGCGTATTTGATTGCAGAGGTGCTCGGGTTGAAAATCGACCTTCAGGTCGCGGATTGGGCGCAGAATTCAGTGCGGATCGATTCGGGAGATGCAGATGCGTTCATCTCCAACGTGACGGTCACCGAAGAGCGTAAAGAGAAGTACGACTTCGCGACGTACCGCCTCGACACTCTCGCATTCGAAGTCAGAAAGGACAAGAATCTCTCACTCGAGAAGCCGGAAGACATCGCCGGACTGAAGATCGGAGTCGGCGCTGCCACCAATCAGGAGGCATTGCTTGTGAAGTGGAACGAGGACAACGTCGCGGCCGGGCGTGCTCCCGCTGAAATCACCGTGTACCAGAAGACCACTGACTACTACCTGCCGCTGTCTTCCGGTCGAATCGATGCTTACTTCGGCCCCAACCCGTCATCGCAGTTTCACGCTGCACAGACTGGCGAGAACGAAGTGATCGGCCAGTTCTCCGGGGCCGGTGAGGCCGCGTTGGGCCAGATCGGTGTACTGGTCAAGAAAGACAACGGCTTGGTACAACCGATCAGCGAAGCGATAGATCATCTCATCGAAAACGGCACATACGAGCAAGTTCTCGAGCGATGGAAGATCACCAACGAGGCAGTCGACAAGTCGCTGGTCAATCCCCCTGGCCTCCCGAAGACGAACAAATAGGAGAACACCACTGGTGGAGTAAAAGCCGAGTCAGGCCGAAGGACCGGCGTCGACGTCGGTAGTTCCCAGCCGGGCGAACTGCGCCGGGTCACGTCGTTCGAGTCGGGAGCCGAGTAGCCAGCCGACAGCCAAGCTGACCGGTGTGACGGCAACGAGCACCACGTTCACTGCCGTGCCGGCGGCAGTGATCAGCTCCATCTGATCAACGATCAAATACGTTGCGTAGACCAACATCAGGAGAGCGGATGCGGGCGCGATCAAGACTCTCCACACCGAATGCCCACGGCGATCTTTCCAGAAGAAAGCGATGACAGCCGCGGCCGCCATGACCTGAAGCACGACGATGCCGACAATGCCTGGCGAGTTCACCCACAGCAGGAGTTCGAGGTACGGGTCTGCGCCGATGATCACGAACACGACGATCACCACCATCGCGAGGAAACTCTGGACTGCGCTGGCAACGTAGGGCGACTTGTAGACCGGATGTAGTTTGCCCAACGCTCGGGGCAGCACGCGTTCACGCGAGAGCGCAAAGACGTAGCGGGTGATCGCGTTGTGGAACGCGAGCAGACTGGCGAGAATGCTCGTGATGATCAACAGTTCCATCAAGGTGCTCGCCCAACCGCCGACGTACTGCTCGATCGCGTTGAAGTACATGCCGGCGGGATCGGAAGCAGCAAGCGCGAGAGCCTGATCCGGGCCGTACGCCTGAATGATGATCCACACCATGAATGCGTAGAAGAGTCCGAGGAACGCGACGGCAATGTACGTTGCCCGCGGAACCGTCCGAGCGGGATCTTTAGCTTCCTCCCGATACAGGGCGGTGGCTTCGAATCCGATGAACGCAGCGAAGGCCAGAGTCAACACCCCGCCGAGGCCTGGACTGAAAACATTGGAAGGAGCAAAGGATTCGACATCGATTCCGACGGCTCCGCCTTGAAAGAGGACCGCTCCTGCGAGCAGAACCAGAATCCCTGTCTCCGCGGTCAGCAAAAGGATCAAAAATCGCGCCCCGAGGTGTACCGATCGAGATCCGAGGAACCACACCAATCCAACACCCAACAGCGACCACAATCCCCACGGCAGATCTACCCCGACCAGGTCCGCCATAGTGGTTTGGGCGAAATATCCTAGAGCCCCGAAGATTCCGATCTCGAGAGCGTTGTAGGACACCAACGCGAGTACTGCTGCGGCGAGCCCCCAGCGAGGCCCGAGTCCAACTGAAATGTAGGCGTAGAAGGCGCCTGCATTGTGGATGTACTTGCTCATCGCAGTGAAACCGATTGCGAACACTCCCAACGCGAGCCCCGCCAAGATGTATCCGCCCGGAGCCCCGATGCCTGCAATGTTCAAGGCCAGCGGCGCGACCCCTGCCATCACCAGCAATGGAGCCGCGGCGGCCACGACGAAGAAGACGATCCCGGCAGTGCCCAGGACGCCTCCTTGCAGCTGCACGGGGGGCGAGGTTTCAGATTTCTTCATGAGGCACTTCTCCAGTGAAGGAAGGGGCATGACGAGGAGAAAACAGGAACGGGAATCACCGACCGGATTAATCGAATCAGTTTCGATTATGATAGATCCTTGTGACCGGCGCCACAAGGGCATAATCGAATCAACTTCGATTAGAGAGGTGGGACCGTGGGTAGACCTCGTATCGCACGCCTGGACCGCGAACGGATCGCAAAGGCTGCACTGGAACTAGTCGACCGCGACGGCGACTTCACGATGCCTGACCTGGCGAAACACCTGAATGTTCAAGTCTCGTCGATCTATCACCACGCCAAGGGCCGCGCCGCGGTCGTAGACCTGGTTCGTGATCGCGTCGTACGTGAAATCGACGGGTCGTCGTTTGAGCGCTTGCCATGGGACGAAGCGTTCTCCGAGTGGGCGAGGTCGTATCGAGCCGCGTTCAGTCGCCACCCCACTTCCATCCGCCTCCTCGCCACGGAGACGGTGCGCGACCCCACGTCACTGTCGGTGTACCGCGCTCCCGCTGCGGGTCTGTGCGAGGCGGGATTCCCGGACGACCACATCTTGGCCGTCATCACTGCATCGGAGAATTTTCTGCTCGGAGCGGCACTGGATGCAGCCGCACCGGAGGTCATGATCGAAGCGGACGCGACAACACCCGACGACGCCCTGACTCGGGCACTTGCCGCGGCACCGAGGGGACCGGCCAGGGCCGAGCAAGCCTTCGAACTCGGCTGGACGGCATTGCTTTCAGGTTTTCGACGCCTCTTGCATGAGGTGCACGAGTAGCCGTCGCGAATCCGGCCGGGAGGTCAATGAACGCGCTTACCCGCCAACCAGGTTCGGGACACGACCAGGTCACTGAGCTCCTTGGACGAAGCAAGGTGGCGGGGATCGACGGGCAGCTGGATCATGTCGGCTCGCATGCCCGGAAGGAGGCGACCCCACGAGTTCTCTTCGAACCCTTGATAGGCGATACCGGCGGAATATGTCGCGAGGGCCCAGTCGAGGCCGACGCGTTCACGAGGCAGCCATCCTTCGCTCGGAACTCCTGCAGACGTCTGGCGGTGAATTGCGGTGGCAATTCCCTTGATCGGTTCGTGGGCCGTGATGGGCCAATCGCTGCCGAATGCCACTCGCGCGCCTCGCTCGGCGAGACTTCCGATGCGATATTGCAGCTCACCGCGGTCGACGCCGATACGCGGAATGGTCAGTTCCGTCATCAGAGGATCGAGCTGAGCCCAGAGCGGCTGGAAATTGGCAATCACGCCCAATGATTCGAACCGGTCGAGGTCGTCGCCGTCAACCAATTGCAGATGCGCGATCGTGGCGCGCCGATCACGCGGGCCATTACAGCGATCGACGTATTCGATCGCGTCGAGCGCCATGCGTACACCTGCATCACCGATGGCATGGATATGGATCTGAAAGCCCAACCGGTCCACTTCAGCTGCAACCCGACCGAGTTCATCCGTCGTCCAGTTACTGATTCCGTGCGAATGCGGGCAGTCCGAGTACGGCGCAAGGAGCGCTGCCGTGCCCGCCTCGATGACACCGTCGGCGAAGAATTTCACCGTTTCGGCTCTGACTGTGTCACCGCCCCGTTCTGCAACTTTCTGCCGAGCCTCGACAAACGCCGGTAGGTCGGCTTTCCAGCTCTCAGGTGTTGCTCGGAAGGCCAGATTCACTCGCGTCGACAGGCGCCCGCTTTCAGCGGTGGCCAGCCAGATCTCGACATCGTCCAACTCGGTCCATGCATCCTGAACCCAAGTGATACCCGCTGCCGCAAGCATTTTCGATGCCGCAGCAAGCGAATCGACTCCGTCGTGAAGTGTTACTTCGGGAAGAAGAGCCAGTACCGGGTTGATCGCTCCCCATTCACGCAGCGTCCCCAGCAACTCGCCGTCAGCTGTTCGCACAATTTCCCCGCCGACCGGATCCGGGGTATCGCGCGTCAGACCGGCGCTCCGAAGCGCGGCGCTGTTGACCCACGCGGTGTGATAGTCCATCGTGCGCAAGACGACGGGCCTGTCCCGCACTACATCGTCGAGCCAGTGGGCGTCGAACAGTCCGCCCGGCGCCAGAGTGGGAGAGACGCCCTCTCCGAAGATGCACTCGGCGTCCGGATTCGCGTCCGCCCAGCGACGCACTTCCCGCACCACCTCGTCGATGCTGTCGCAATCACGAATCTTGGCGCCGCGCATTTCCAGGCCAGCCATCAACGGGTGAACATGGCCGTCGCCGAACGACGGTAGAAGCGCTCCCCCTGCCAAGTCGACAACTTCCGTACGGGCCGACTCCAACGCCCTGGCCGCATCCCCCAAAGCAACAACTCTGCCGCCTGCAACGGCCAATGCGTCACTGACACCGCGGGCCGAATCCCCCGTACGAATCGTGCCTCCTACGAACAGAAGTTCGGCCTCCACTTCCAGCACCTCCGCAATTAATCGAATTTGATTCGATTAATCTAGACCGCGTTTGTACCGCCGTCAATAGCGGTTCAGGCGTTGCGAATTGAAGGATCTCGGGCGCTGTTCAGCCCGAAAGCTCAGTATCGCGAATAGTGCTGCATCTCCTCACGATCGGCAGCGCAGATGCACTTTCGATCGAGACCGCGGTCGGCTGTCACTGCGCAGAACCGAACGCCGAGCGGATCGTGGGATTCCATACTGTGCTGACACGCAGGGCAGATGGACGGCGTTTTCTGATCCGCGTCTGTCGACTCGGCTTGCCCTGGTGCATTCGACACATCGGACGGGTTCGACGCCATACAGGCGCTCCAGTTCTCGGCCGTTCGACCACAGACCGGGTTGGCGTCGAGGACGACATGGCTTGACCGCGCATATACGAATGACCCTCGACGTACCCCCACGCTACTCGCTTCGGCGCACCGGTTTGTACCAATTTCTGCCACGCGACAATCACCGTCGAGCAGGATAGAACTACAGCACGCACCATTTCCGTGCAGCGTTCGAATCCGTGCAGCATCCGAAGCGAAAGGGCTTCTTGTGAACACTTTCCAACGTGTATCCGCCGCCGTCAACGTAGTGGTCCAACCACTGATCGGCGCTCCGATCGTGGGCAAGTTACTCGGCCGTTCAATGACCGTCATCACCTACGTCGGCCGCAAATCGGGACGTACCTTCAGCGCGCCCGTGTCCTACAAAAGAAAAGGCGACCATGTGACGATCGGAGTTGCCATGCCGGACAAGAAAAGCTGGTGGCGCAATTTCTATCCGGAACAAGGCCCCATCGTTCTCCAACTGGACGGTATCGATCGTCCTGGCGAAGCCCTCGCACATCGAAAAGGCAAGGGAGTTTACGTTTCGGTCGAACTCGCGCCTACGGACTGAAACGATCGAAACGGCACCGGCGCAATCACATTCACTTCACACTGATCGCCTAGCCGTACCTCGGTGATCCATATCTCGTCGCGATCGGGACCTTTGACTCTGTGCAATCGACACTCGGTCTCGCACCGTTCGACGCGGGTTTTTTGTCGACCGTTTGACGAACAACCCGTCCTTGCCAGTACATTACCGTCCGGTAACATCGATGGCAGGCGCGAGCTGGAAGAGGTGACCACCGTGACGATCGGCATCTATCTGGTCGACGACCACGAGATCGTCCGTCGTGGATTGGCAGACCTGTTGAATCAGGTATCGGGATTCAACGTTGTGGGCGAGGCGTCGTGTGTTCGCGAAGCTTCGGATGGAATACCCGAATGCCGACCCGACGTGGTCGTCATGGACGTCAGACTTCCCGACGGCAACGGTGTGGAACTGTGCCGGGAACTGGCGTCGACCTGTCCGGAAGCGGCCACGTTGATGCTCACGTCGTACTCCGACGACGACGCCCTACTCGACGCCCTGATCGCCGGCGCACGCGGATTCGTCCTCAAGAACATCCGCGGCCACGACCTGGTATCCGCGATCCGTACGGTCGCCACCGGCAAATCGCTGTTGAACACTCAGGCGGTGGTCGGTTTGGTCCGGCGCATCCGATCCGAGCAGGAGTCGGGTACTGCGGCAGCACTGTTGACCGATCAGGAACTGTTGATCTTCGAGTTGATCGGCAAGGGGCTGAGCAATCGAGAGATCAGCACGCACGCGGAACTCTCGGAGAAAACAGTCAAGAACTACGTCTCACGCATCCTCGAAAAACTGGGTCTCGAACGTCGAACTCAGGCTGCAGTTCTGGCGACAAAGCTTCGTGCGGGCACTGCTCACCCGGATCCATCGGGACAGGCGACCACACACCTACTGACGCCGTCCGGTTCACCATTCTCCGCCACTACAGGCACACACCATGCCAGGTAGCCGCGACGCGCTCATGCTCAGCCTTTTCGGCGACATCGCCGGAAGCGCAGAGCTGACTGCCCTCAACCCGACTGCAATTCCCAAACTGCTCAGTGCCGTATTGACTGTCGGGTCCACCCTCCAACTCGACGAAACGCTGCAACAGATTGTCGACGTCGCAAGACATGTGCTCGAAGCGGACTACGGTGCGCTCGGCGTGAAGTCTCCCGACGGCCGCTTGTCCCGCTTCATCCATTCCGGTTTGAATCAGGGGCAGGTTGCCAAGATCGGGCACCTTCCCGAAGGTCACGGACTGCTGGGCCTGGTCGTTCAAGAACCTTGTCCGGTTCGAACCGACCGAATCGCCTCACACCCGTCCTCGGCGGGGTTTCCAACCAATCACCCACCGATGGACACGTTTCTCGGTGTTCCGATCTTCGTCAGGGGCGAGGTGTTCGGCAGCATCTACCTCGCGGACAGCTCGGAACGGACTGCATTCGACGACCGCGACGAGGCCGTACTCCAGATTCTGGCAAACGCTGCGAGCATCGCCATCGACAATGCGCGTCTGTTCGAGGAATCCCAAACGCGGGAAGCGTGGCTCAAGGCCGTCGCCGCCGTAAACGCACGCCTGCTCAGTGGAGGATCTCGCGACGAGACACTGGCCGAACTGGTTCGCACGACTCGCCGTCTCACCGACGGCAATCTGGTGTGCATAGTTCGCTACGACCTCGGCGAAGGGCCGGGTGTTCACGTCGCAGAATCCCGGACTCGCGGGATGACCGTCTCGGACGGCACAGCTCTCGATCTTTCCGGCACCGTGATCGACGAAGCTGCCCGCAGCCGGCGAACGATTTCCGCCCCCAGTGCCAGCGCTGTTCCGGCACTGCATGTTTCCAGCGAGGAATCCGTCGTCGCACTCCCATTGTCGGGAACCTCGTTCGGCGGCGGCGTCCTCTTCGCATCACGCCGCAGCGATCGTCCGTGGGGCGTCGATGAGATCGAGCAGCTGACGGCAATGGCCGACATCGCCGCTGTCACTGTCGAATTCGCCGAACAGCAACGAAAAGAGCGACTGGTCGACGTCCTCGAAGATCGAGACCGAATCGCGCGTGATCTTCACGACCACGTCATTCAGCAGTTGTTCGCCACCGGATTGAGTTTGCAGGGGGCATTGCAACGTCCCGGCGACGAGGAAACCATTCGCACGGTGTTGGACAACTCCGTTGATCAACTCGATCGAACGGTCCGCGAAATCCGCACCGCAGTCTTCGACCTCCACACGAGTGAGATGTCGACTCCCACAAGCCTGCGACGCCGATTACTCGACGCCGTCAACGGTCTGTCCGGTCACTCGTCGATCACTCCCAGCGTCACTTTCGAGGGGACCATCGACAGTTCCGTCCCGGCTCGACTCGCCCCGCACGCCGAAGCCGTTGTGCGAGAAGGGTTGAGCAATGCTCTGCGGCACGCCCATGCCAACGCCATCGACGTCACCATCCGGGCAACGGAAGATCTTGTCATCAGCATCGTCGACGACGGTGTGGGAATCGACCAGGCAACCAGAATCCACGGTCTCGACAACCTCGCGACCCGCGCTCGTCAGTGCGGCGGCTCGAGCAACATCACCAGCGAGAACGGCGTCACCGAATTGGTGTGGCGAGTTCCGCTGAGCCCCAGGCGAAGTCCGTTGTCAATCCAGCACGGTTGAGCGTCAGAGCGGATCCAGTTGGGCCTTGAGCAGGCAGAACTCGTTACCTTCTGGATCGGCCAGGACATGCCATTGTTCCTGCCCCGTCTGGCCGATGTCGGCCGGCCGCGCACCAAGACCCAATAGGCGTTCCAGTTCGGCTTCCTGATCGCGGTCGGTGGCGTTGACGTCGATATGCAGGCGGGGCTTACCCTTCTCCGGTTCGTCTCTGCGACTGAGGATGATCGTCGGCTGCGGACCGCCGAACCCTTCGCGCGGGCCGATCTCCAGAGAACCGTCGTGCATTCGATCGAGCACGACGAAGTCCAGGACCTCGCACCAGAACCGCCCCAGAACCTCAGGATCCCGGCAACCGAGCACCAATTCACTGATACGACATGCCATAACAACTCGCTTTCCATCCGCAAGGACAATTGTCTTTCGACCGTACCGGACCACGTGATCTACGCCATGCCGCCCTGTCCGATCCTCGGGACCTTTTCCCCTCGTCCGAGGTCGTGGCCGCCGCGATCATTGCGTTTATGTTCCACAGTCCCAAGAATTCTCGGTATTTCGTCACGTCGATGCGCACAGGCGGCCGTCGTGGTTGATCTCGCGCCCCGGCCGGTCGACGAGGTCGATATCCACGTCGGCGCAACTCCCCGGACCGCTCCGAAGGGTTCGAAACTGGTCGAGATCCTGAGGACCACCGATCACAAGATGATCGGGCTGATGTACATCGTGACATCGTTTGCCTTCTTCCTGATCGGCGGACTGATGGCGCTGCTCATGCGCATGGAATTGACTGTCCCGGGAATGCAATTCCTGTCAAACGAGCAGTACAACCAGTTGTTCACCATGCACGGCACGATCATGCTCTTGCTGTACGCGACCCCGGTCTTCTTCGGATTCGCCAACTACCTCATGCCGCTGCAGATCGGCTCGCCGGACGTGTGTTTCCCGCGGCTCAATGCGTTCAGCTACTGGTTGTATCTCTTCGGCGGCCTGATCGCCTCCGCCGGGTTCGTAACACCCGGTGGTGCAGCAGATTTCGGCTGGACCGCTTACGTGCCACTCACCAGCGAACTCCACTCCCCCGGTATGGGTGCCGACCTGTGGATCATCGGGCTTACTCTCGGCGGCGTCGGCACCATCCTCGGCGCAGTCAACATCGTTTCGACGATCGTCTGCCTACGGGCCCCCGGGATGACGATGTTCCGCATGCCGATCTTCACGTGGAATGCGCTGGTCGCCAGCATGCTGATCCTCCTCGTTTTTCCGCTGCTCGCTGCTGCCTTGATCGGGCTGTGGGTGGACCGGCACCTGGGAGCGCATTTGTTCGACCCCGCGACAGGTGGAGTCATGTTGTGGCAGCACCTGTTCTGGTTCTTCGGCCATCCCGAGGTCTACATTCTGGCGCTTCCGTTCTTTGGCATAGTCTCCGAGATCTTCCCTGTCTTCAGCCGCAAGCCGATCTTCGGATACACCGGATTGGTCTACGCAACACTGGGAATTGCAGCTCTGTCGATCGCTGTGTGGGCGCACCACATGTACGCAACCGGCGCCGTTCTCCTCCCCTACTTCTCGTTCATGACCTTCTTGATCGCAGTTCCCACCGGAGTCAAGTTCTTCAACTGGATCGGCACGATGTGGAAGGGGCAGTTGACTTTCGAATCGCCGATGCTGTTCTCCGTCGGCTTCCTGGTCACATTCCTGTTCGGCGGACTCTCCGGCGTAATTCTCGCAAGCCCGCCCCTGGACTTTCATGTCACCGACTCGTACTTTGTTGTCGCGCATTTCCACTACGTCCTCTTCGGAACAATCGCGTTCGCGACATACGCCGGAATCTATTTCTGGTTCCCGAAAATGACCGGCCGGATGTTGGACGAGAAGCTCGCCAAGATCCATTTCTGGTTGACTCTGATCGGCTTTCACGCGACATTTCTCGTCCAGCATTGGCTCGGCGCTCAGGGTATGCCTCGGCGGTACGCGGATTACCTGCCGTCTGACAATTTCACTCTTCTCAACACGATCTCGACCGTCGGCGCGTTTGTGCTCGGAGCCTCGACGATTCCGTTCATCTGGAACGTTTTCAAGAGCTATCGGTACGGCAGGATCGTGACGGTCGACGATCCCTGGGGATTCGGAAACTCACTCGAATGGGCGACGTCCTGCCCTCCACCACGACACAACTTCACCGAACTCCCCCGAATCCGCAGTGAGCGGCCTGCATTCGAACTGCACTACCCCCACATGGTCGAGAGGATGCGCGACGAGGCGCACGTCGGACTGCTTGGTCACAAGCCGGTTTCCACGGTAAGCACAGAGGTGAAACGACATGAATGACGGCACGAAGTATCGAGCTTGGGCAGAAAGTCAGCAGGTTGAACGCCGAGCGAAACCCGGCCATCTCCTGATGCCGTTGCTCTTCCTCATGTTCGCAGTCACGACGCTCGTGTGGTTGCCACTGACAACTGCCGCTTGCTCGATAGTAGTTGCAGGATTGCTGTTCGGCACTGTCCTGCAAGCCAGTTCGCATTCAGCAGAACCTTCGACAGACATAACGCGAGGAGCTCGGAATGACCTCCCAACTTTCGACTGACGTCTTCACCTCGGAGTGGTCCGCAGACGGAGCGGTCGTCGTGTGCATCGATGGATCCCCGCTGCGCACCGACGTGATCACGTGGGCGGCCGAGTTCGCGCATCGCCACAGTCTCTGGATGCGAATAGTTTTCGTAGCTCCGAATACTGGCGATCCGAATACCTCGGCATCACCGACCGGCCTGTTCATGGAAGCCATTCAGATCGCAGAGTCGGTGTCGCCAGATCTTCGGATCCGGACCGATCTGATCTCCGGGGAGAACACCGCAATCCTCACCGCGTTGACGTCCGAGGCTGCCTTGATCGTCAACCCGTTGATCGTCACACCACAGGACGATCTCACTGCACCCGCCCCGGCATGTTCATTCGCAACAGTCGGAACTTCGTGTGAAAGCCAGGCTACGGCTGATCTTCCCGTTGTCGTCGGTTTGGACGGAAGCGCCTACAGCGAAAGCGCTTTGGCCATTGCATTCAAGGAAGCCGAGGCGGCGAGCACCGAACTGGTCGTCGTGCACGCCGCCCCGCCCGAGGCCGAGCTGAGTCGAAACTTCGCAGCCGGGCACGCGCCCCAGCATTCGACGCCGCTGACGTGGCAACTGTCAGGTTGGGCCACGCTCTACCCCGGCGTCACCATCCGACAGATCGAGTACGACGGCCCCTCGGTTGCCATTCTGGAACAACTCTCCACCGAGGCACGGCTTCTCGTCGTGGGCCGGCGCGGCCGAGGTTCGTTCGACGACACCGCTCTCGGCACCACGAGCAGTGCAATGATTCGAAAAGCTCACTGCCCGGTCATCGTTGCGAGCGAAGCCTGAATTGGATCCTCGCTCGGTCAGAACCCGTAACTGTGGATGGGTGCGAGCTGACCGGCGTGGTGGGCTTCGATCACGAAACGCTCGTGGTCGACCAACTTCTCCGGGAGTTCGTCAACCGGCCACCACCGCAGATCTGCAGATTTCAACGGCTCCATCCGGCGTGGTTCACCCGACCACGTGCGGCATTCGTAGAAGAAGTCCACTCGATGATCCACCGGGTCGACCCCTTCCGCATGTCGGCGATGCAACACGGTGAGTGGCTTCAGTTCCGAGGAAAGCAGCTCCACGCCAAGTTCTTCCGCGGCCTCCCTGACAGCCGCATCGAGTGCCGACTCCCCCAGTTCGACGTGTCCCGCAGCAGCGTGAGCCCAGTATCCGTCCATGAAACCGGTGCCCTCACGCAACTGCAACAGCACCTCCGGCCGTTGCGCCGGGTTGCTTCGACGAAACATCACGTACACCGCTGGTACCAGCGCAAATTGATCGGCCACATGACCACGCTATCGTGCGGGAAACGGCGGCGCCCCGCGAGAACAAAGCTCGCGGGGCGCCGTCGGCTAATCTGCTGAATCAGTTGACGTCGAACCTGTCGAGGTCCATCACCTTGGTCCAGGCGGCAGCGAAGTCCTCGGCGAACTTCTGCTTCGCGTCTTCGCTGGCGTACACCTCGGAGAGTGCGCGCAGTTGCGAATTCGATCCGAAAACAAGGTCGACCGCAGTTGCCGTGTACTTCGGATCTCCAGTCGCCCGATCAACCCCGTCGTAGACGTTCTCTTCCGTCTTCGACGGCTTCCACTCGGTACCCATGTCGAGAAGGTTGACGAAGAAATCGTTGGTCAACGTCTCGGGACGGTCGGTGAACACCCCGTGGCCGGTCTTGCCGAAGTTCGCGTTCAGCGCGCGAAGTCCGCCGACCAGAACTGTCACCTCGGGCGGGGTCAGCGACAGCATGTACGCGCGGTCGACCAACAGAATCTCTGCCGGAATCTTCTCCCCTCCCTTGAGGTAGTTCCGGAATCCGTCGGCCCGGGGTTCGAGTACCTCGAACGAGTCGACGTCTGTCTGCTCCTGAGTTGCATCCGTACGTCCCGGCGTGAACGAGACCGTGATGTCTTGTCCGGCGTTCTTCGCGGCCTGCTCGACTGCCGCTGTACCACCCAGAACGATCAGGTCGGCAAGTGAAACCTTGGCTCCACCAGCCTGGTTGAATTCCTGCTGAACTCGCTCGATGGTCTGAAGCACCGCGGAGAGGGCTGCGGGCTCGTTGACTTCCCAGTTCTTCTGCGGCTCCAGGCGAATTCGAGCACCGTTGGCGCCGCCGCGCATGTCGGTGCTGCGGAAGCTCGCAGCCGACGCCCACGCGGTCGACACCAACTGTGAGACGGACAGCCCGGAATCGAGAAGTCGACTCTTGAGGATCGCGATGTCCTCGTCCCCGATCAGTTGATCATCGGCCAAGGGAACCGGGTCCTGCCACAACTGCGGTTCGGGAACCCACGGTCCCAGGTAACGCGTGACCGGTCCCATGTCGCGATGCAGGAGCTTGTACCAAGCCTTGGCGAACTCTTCAGCGAATTCTTCGGGATGATCGAGCCAACGCCGTGTGATTTTCTCGTACGTCGGATCCAGGCGTAGGGAGAGGTCGGTGGTCAGCATCGTCGGAGTACGTCCGGCCGTCGAATCGAACGGATCCGGGATCGTGCCGGCCCCCGCGCCATCCTTCGGGATCCACTGCCACGCACCCGCCGGGCTCTTGGTCAGCTCCCAGTCGTATCCGTACAGAATCTCCAGGAAAGTGTTGTCCCACTTCGTCGGAGTGGGAGTCCACACGACCTCGAGACCACTGGTGATCGCGTCCTTACCCACGCCCGTACCGAAGGCGCTCTTCCAGCCCAGTCCCTGTTGCTCGACGGGTGCGCCTTCCGGTTCGGGTCCGACGAGGTCGGCCGGACCGGCACCGTGTGTCTTGCCGAAGGTGTGGCCGCCGGCGATCAGCGCGGCCGTTTCCACGTCGTTCATCGCCATGCGAGCGAAGGTTTCTCGGATGTCGCGGGCGGCCGCTACCGGGTCCGGTTGTCCGTTGGGTCCTTCGGGATTGACGTAGATCAGGCCCATCTGAACTGCGCCGAGCGGTCCGGACAGCTCACGGTCTCCGCTGTAGCGCTCGTCGCCGAGCCAGGTGTCCTCAGGACCCCAGTAGATCTCCTCGGGCTCCCAGATGTCTTCTCGGCCGAAGCCGAAGCCGAAGGTCTTGAACCCCATCGACTCCAGAGCGCAGTTGCCTGCGAACACCAGCAGGTCGGCCCAGGAAACCTGCTTTCCATACTTCTGCTTGACCGGCCAGAGCAGGCGACGTGCCTTGTCGAGGCTGGCGTTGTCCGGCCAACTGTTGAGCGGGGCGAAACGCTGAGCGCCCTGACCGCCACCGCCGCGGCCGTCTGCGATGCGATAGGTGCCGGCAGCATGCCAGCTCATACGCACGAAGAGTCCGCCGTAGTGTCCGTAGTCGGCCGGCCACCAATCCTGCGACGCCGTCATCAGCGCGATGACGTCGCGCTTGAGCGCCTCGACATCGAGTTTGGCGAATTCCTGGGCGTAGTCGAAGTCGGCACCCATGGGATTCGACTTCGACGAATGTGAATGCAAGACAGAGAGATCCGGCTGATTCGGCCACCAGTCCCGGTTGGTTCTCGGACGATTCCCGGTCGGTGTCGGAGACGGGATCGCGGGGTTTTCACTTTCGCTGGTGCTCGCGGTGTTTCCATCGTGAGCAACCGGGCAACTATCGGACACGGTAATCCCTCCATGAGCGAGTAGAACGGACTTCGATCACGGGTGTGATCGCAAACTCTGAGTTGTCGAACAGTCGGCACACAGGCCCCAGTAGATGACCTCGGCTTCATCGAGGATGAAGCCGTTGTGCGCTGACGGCGTCAAGCACGGTGCCTCTCCGACTGCACAGTCGACATCTGCAACGACCCCACAGGACCGGCAGACGACGTGATGGTGGTTGTCACCGACGCGAGACTCGTACAGCGCCACCGATCCGGACGGTTGGATCCGCCTGATCAGCCCGGCGTCGGTGAGAGCGTGCAACACGTCGTAGACCGCCTGCCGCGACACCCCCGGCAGAACAGCCCGCACAGCATCGAAGACAGTCTCGGTGGCTGCGTGTGGGCGTGCATGCACAACCTCGAGCACCGTGACCCTGGGACGAGTCACGCGAAGCTCAGCGTTACGCAGTTGGGCTGCATAATCCGGCGTCGAAGGCACCTTTCCACTATTGCGCAATCTTCTGGACTGAACCCAGACTTTCGCGAAAATCCTCGCCTACGCGGATTTGCCGACCGATTCGTCAGCGCTCCGAACAGGACGAACGGGCCCGGGAATCATGGGAGATGAACTGGGGGTAGGTCTTGTTGCGCCAGTCGCAGTTCAGCGGCGGCGATGACGCCGGGGAAGTAGTAGTGCCCCTCCGGCGACTGAACAAGAGATGCAGCGTCGATACCGTCGACTTCCCATACGTCAACCGCGCCGCCGGTGTTGTTCATTCTGACAAACCAGTCCCGTTCGCCCTCGTCGCTGGCGAGGAAGCATCCCTCCTGCTCTGCTCGTAGACTTCCTGCGATTCCGCGAGCCGAGCCCATTCGGCGCCAGTCCAATCCATACCGCTGGATCGACGCACGGTTCAAGGCGGAGGTGACGTGGTAGCGGGTCGACATCGTCCAAAGGTAACAATCTTCCGTTTGTTCCAACTACGGTGAAGGGGAGAATCCGCCGAGGTCAGGAGTGATCGTGCCCAAATTGGAGATCAAGAGGAAGTCACAACTCTCACGGCAGGAAGTCGCCGACCGACTCATCGCCCTCGGCCAGGCCCTCGCCAGTGGATCGGAAGTGGAACTGGGGTCGGGTGGGGACTCGATCGAAATCAGTGTTCCGGAACAGGTTCGGTGGGAACTCGAGATCGAAGTCGACGGCAACGAGGTCGAGATAGAAATCGAGATTCACTGGCGCGACGACCCTCAGGAAGAATCAGAAGAGAAGTCTCCGCCGCCCACCAAAGCAGTTCGTCGCAGCCGACCGCGCAAGAGCACTGCCAAATAGGCCAACCCGGGTGCGGTTGTCAGGCAATTACGGAGACGCCGACACCTCGAGAGACACAACGCGCAGCAGTGCTCGGAGATCACTTTCGATCCGTCGAAACAGTTGATACACAACGATGAAGCCCGCGATCCCGCCCAGACACAGCGCACGGACGGTTGCGTTGAGTTCCTCCCCGGCCCCGGAACCGACAAAACTGAGTCCCGCGATTCCCACCAGTGGAACCGACGCCGCGACTGCGAGGTAACGCGTGCTGCTCCGACCCAACGAGCGAATATCGCGTCCGTCGTCGCTTCGTAACTCGCCGTGTGACAACAAGATCGGATACAGACATCGAACCGAGTAGTACGTCAGGATGAAGAACGGATACGCGACTGCGACGGCGCCGCACACTGCCAGCGACGACATCAGGTGCACGTATGCTCGTTGCGGAATACCTCCGGCGGCAATCTGCAACGCAACTGGATATGCGATACCGGCCAGGACCCACAGACCGAATGCGATCACCACCGCGCGGTGTCCGACGTTCAGCGTCGCGGTACGGGCTTTGTTCAAGACCTCCGCGCTGTACGTCTGACCGTGACGCAGTCCGTGAGGCACAGTGAGCGCAAGCCGGCACCAATACAGGATCGCCGCGGCACCGAGTGAGAACGCGGCCACCCCGATGACCAGATGAACCTGCTCGAGGTGCTGCTGAGCCTGGGGCGAGAGTCCCGAAATGATCAGCATCTTGTTGTAGTAGTAGTTGTAGCCCGCCGCCAGGAGATTCGGAATTCCGATCGCGGCCAGAAGAATCGGCAGTGCCCACTTCCACAACGTCGAACGCGGGCTCCCTTCCGGTGGGTCCACCAGGTTCCGGGCAGACCGGTCCAGACACAGTGCGAACTGACGGGCAAGCTTTCGTCCGCCAGACCACCTTCCGTCTCTCTCGGGCGAAAGAGACTTCACCAGTACTCGGCGCAGCGCCGGCGGGCAGTCGTCCGGTAACCGGGCCTCGGCCGCGGGATCCACCCCACGCCGACGTGCCTCGAGCGCCTTCTTGGGCGACGGTGGGTTCTCCCCCGTGCCGTCGTCCGTGAAAGGCCTACTCCCGGTGAGGAGTTCCCACAGCATCACACCGAGTGCATAGATGTCGCTACGGGTGTCGAGTGTGCCGGGAGACCCCACGGCACAGGCCTCCAACTGCTCTGGAGACATGTAGGCGAGCGAGCCTCCGACAAAACAGGCAGCGTCCTCGGTCGAGACCTCCTCGCTCGAACTGACGTTGAAGTCAGCGAGTTTGGGAATGCCTTCGACACTGAGAAGTACGTTCGCCGGCTTGATGTCCCGATGTAGTACGCCGTGCTCACGCGCGTACTCGAGGGCGTCGGCCAGTCTCATTCCCATCCAGGCCACGGTCTCCGGCCACGACATCGCTGCGATCTCGTTCCGTAAACTCGTCTCGCTCGGTTTCATCTCCCCCTTTTTCGCCAGGGTCTGATCGATGGCGTCGAGAAGTAGTTGTCCGGACCGCTGAGCCTGCGGTGTCACGCGGACAAGTTTGACCACGTCGAGCAAGGTCCCGCCTGGCACGTATTCCATGAACAGAACTCGCAGTGCGCGTTCCTCGAGCAGCCGTTGATCGAAGACGCGAACGATGTTGGGATGGTCGAGTTGGGCGAGAGTCTGCGGCTCGACTCCGACGTTGCGCGAGATTTTCAACGCAACCCACCGCTGCATCGACAGTTGCCGTGCCAGGAACACTCGGGCGAATGCACCGTGCCCGAGTTCCAACACCAGTTCGAAATCATCGAGGCGCTGCCCGATCTCGAACTCGTCGAAACCCGAGAGCCCCAACATCATCACGTCTTCGCGGCCGGCCATCGAATCACGGTCGAACAACCGCTCGAAACCCTCTGCCTGCAAAGGGAACTCGCTGAGGTACTCGGCCGCTACGACGTCCTCCCCGCCCTGCTTCCGCAGCCGGAACTCCTCGTACAGAAGCTCGGCCGGTAGTGGCTCTTCGAGCAATTCCGGGTACTCGGCGCAATACTCCGTGAGTCGTTTCGGACCGTCATTCTTCAGCCAGCGGTACTCCATGTCGATTCCGACCAGTTCGATCAGCGCGCCCCGACGAATCTTGGCTGGATCGGGCAGATATTCACTCAGGTCGGACGGGGTTCGTCCCGCCTCCCAGTCCCCGACCAGGCGCCCGAGACCGTCGGCATCGTTCGATTCGCCGCGTACTACCGGCAGTGCGGACAGGCGCAACTCGGTGACGGTGCCCCGTTCGGTCAGGGGCCCGCTCGCGACTGTCGCGTCACTGGCCTGCGCACCACGTTCATTCATGAGTTCTGCTCCGCACCTCGAGCACGATGAATCGAGGCGACTCATTTCAGCGTAACCCCGGCGGTACCTCTGACCCCAGCGAATCTATTCGGCGTGAACTGCCGACTTCGTGCCGATACGAACGAGTTCTTCGCGGTCACCGATCTTGACGCGTGGACGTCCGTGCTCGACACCGAGGTCCTTCTCGGCGGCATCGATACGAAGCCATCCTTCCCAATCGACGGGAAACAGATCGCCGGCCGCGAGGACCTCCTCGATCCGGTTGCGATCTACCCGACGCCCGCCGAACGAATCAAGTTGGCGCAGCATCGTTTCGACTGTTTGGCGAGCGTCTGGCCGCGCCGCACCGATCAGCCCCGCGGCACCGCGCTTCATCCAACCGGTCACGAACAAGCCCGCGATCGGTAGACCGCTCTCGTCGACCACCGCGCCGCTCCGGTGCGAAACTATGCCGCGCCCGTGATCGAAGGGCACCCCGGCAAGTGGCGTGCCGAGAAATCCGATTGCCCGGTACACAGCTTGAACCGGATAGTCGGTACAGACACCCGAAGCGGTGACGTGACCGTAGCCGTCGGGGTCAGTCCGCTCGACGCGGAGTGCCTCGACTTTCCCGTTACCGAGAATCTCCACGGGCTTTCGGTAGAAGTGCAGGTGAACTCGACGCTGGGCAGTTCGGTCGGCAGGTGCAGTGTCCGCGAAACCACGGAGTGTCTCGACTGCCAGTCGGGTGTGCACCAACTGTTTTGTCATCCGCTCGATATGCCGGTCCGGCGCGACATCGGCAGCATCGACGACAACATCTACGCCGGGTAGTTCACCGAGAGCGCGCAACTCGTTCGGGGAGAAGCGAGCGTCGGCGGGTCCGCGCCGGACAAAGATGTGTACCTCACGAACGCGACTGCCGGCGATCCCTTCCCGAACTTCGTCGGAGACGTCCGTGGCCTGCAGCGATTGCGCCTCTACGAGGAGCATCCGCGTGACATCGAGCGCGACATTGCCGCCGCCGATCACTGCCACCGACTCGGCGTGCAAGGGCCAATGTTGGGGGGCGTCGGGGTGATCGTTGTACCAACCGACAAAATCGGCGGCCCCGAATGAACCGGGAAGCTCGACGCCTGGAATGTCGAGTAGTGCATCCCGCGGCGCACCGGTTGCAATGATCACCGCGTCGTAGGAAGAACGTAGGTCCTCGACGGAAAGGTCCTTTCCGATCTCTACGTTGCAGAACAGCCGGAAGTCACTGGCGACCAGCACGGTGTGCAGAGAAGCGACGAACTTTTCGGACTCGGCGTGCCCTGGGGCGAGACCGTAGCGCACGAGTCCGTACGGCGTCGGTAGACGCTCGAACATGTCTATCTTGGTGCCAGGAGCCAGTTCAGCGAGAGCGCCGGCAGCGTGGATTCCCGCCGGCCCCGCTCCGACGATCGCGACCCTGAGCGGTGGTGAGAAAATCCGGGGCGCCGCCGGCGGGGATACCGCTGAACCTCTAGCGTTGATCATGCCCCGAGACTAGGACCTCAACTGCGCTGGAGATCAAGTCCGCTTTTCAGTAACCCGCTTTTCAGTAACCCTGCTCGGCCGGCTTGTGCTCGGTTGTGTAGCGGTAGAAGTCCGCTAGTTGGAGTTCACCGGCCGCTGCCTCGTCGACGACGACTGTCACGTGCGGATGCAACTGAAGTACCGATGCCGGGCAGAACGCCGACACCGGACCTTCAATCGCAGCCCGGACCGCGGGGGCTTTGCGCGCCCCCTCCGCAATCAGCACAAGATGCTTTGCATCACTGATGGTTCCGAGACCCTGCGTGATCACGTGATGCGGCACATCGGCTGGGTCTGCGAAGAACCGCGCGTTGTCGGCGCGGGTCCTCTCGGTCAAGGTCTTCACTCGGGTACGCGATGTGAGTGAGGAGGACGGCTCGTTGAAGCCGATGTGCCCGTTGAGACCGATGCCGAGAATCTGCACGTCGATGGGACCGTTGTCGACGATGGCAGCGTCGTAACGCCGTGCAGCTTCACTGGGATCCGCGGCTCCCCCATCGGGGCTGAACACTCGCGCATTGTCGATGTCGAGGTGATCGACGAGTTCCGTGCGGATGGTGTGCGCGTAGGACTGCGGCTGATCGGGCGTGAGACCTACGTACTCGTCGAGAAGATACGCGCTCATCGCCGCGAACGACACTCCCGATTCTCGATGCCGCTTGATCAGCTCCCGATACGTGTGCAGCGGTGACGATCCCGTCGCGAGGCCGAGCGTCCGCGCTCCTTTTTCGATTGCGCCGCAAACGATGTCGGCAGCGATTCGCCCGCCGTCTTCCGGACTGGGAACTATGACGATTTCCATTCAGGCTTCCTCTCTGCTCTTGCCGGCTCCGACGATGGCCTCGCGTACGGAACCCGAAGCGCGATCCAACAATTCGGTTGCTTCGGCGAAGTCGCATTCGGCCAACAACATGACGACCGCTGCCTTCACATGACCGTCGGCATTCTCGATGGTCTCCGAAGCGATCTCGGTATCCACTCCGGTGGCTGCCGCGACGATCCGGTTTGCACGATCGACCAGTTTGGCGTTGGTAGGCCGAAGGTCGACCATCAGGTTGTGAAACGCCTTGCCGGAACGGACCATGCTTGCCGTCGAAAGCATGTTGCACACCATCTTCTGTGCAGTCCCGGCCTTGAGCCTCGTCGATCCGGTGAGGATCTCGGGGCCGGTCTCCACTTCGATGGCCACTCCGGCGTGCGAACTCATTGCCGCATTTCGGTTGCACGAGACCGCCACTGTTGCGGCGCCGAGTGCGCGGGCATGGTCGAGTCCCCCGATGACATAGGGAGTACGACCACTCGCCGCCAGACCCACCACGACGTCCGTGGCGTTCAACGAGATTGCGTCGAGGTCGGCCCCAGCCGCTCGCGGATCGTCCTCTGCTCCCTCGACGGCGTTCAGAAACGCTCCCGGGCCACCGGCGATGATTCCGATCACCTCGCCTGGATCGGTCCCGAAAGTCGGAGGGCATTCCACCGCGTCGAGCACTCCCAGACGCCCACTGGTCCCAGCTCCCAGGTAGATCAGCCGACCACCTTGTGCCCGAGCGGTGACGATCGAATCGACTGCGGCTTCGATGGCCGGTAACACCGCCGCGACCGCGTCGGCCACGATTGCGTCCTGCTGGTTCATCACCGTCAGCAGATCCGACACCGACATGACGTCGAGATCGCGGGTGAGAGGGTTCGGTCTCTCGGTAGACAGCATGTCCAATTGCATTGTGGCGAGTCCTCCTCGATCAAATTTCACTACGACGACTCCTCGTCAGTAATCACAGCGACGACTCCTCGTCAGTGACGCTTCGAAGCAATGGCATCATGACTTCGTTGCAGCGCAGACAGGGCGCTCGGCAGCGAGTGCGCGACCATCGCAAAAATTGTGTCGACTACCAACAGCTGGCCGGTGCGGCTTGCCATTGCTGCCGACCGGAAACCGAATTCTCTACCGGCAGTGAGTAGAACGTGGTGTGACTGCACAGCGAGCGTCGACCGCGCCCCGCCGGTGATCGCGGCCGTCGACGCCCCGGTACGACGGGCAAGGGCAAGCGGTTCGACCACATCAGAAGTCTCGCCGGAATGCGAGATTCCCACTGCTATGTCGTCCGGTCCGAGCAAACTGGCGCTGACCATCGCCGCGTCTCGGTCGAGATGAACCCGGCAGTTGACGTCGATACGCGAGAGCTTCAACGTGAGGTCTTGCGCGACGATGCCTGACGCGCCGATGCCGTACACCTCGACCCGGCGGGCGGATCGGATCCGCGACACCACTGCTTCGAGTGCAACAGGGTCAGTCAATTGTGCTGTGCCCTTGAGTTGTTCGGATTCGAACTCGGCGAGTTTGGCCATGACTTCACTGGCAGAGTCGGCGGCAACGATGTCCACACCGAGTGGAATCGAATCACTTGACGCGGAACCGCTGATGGCCGCCAATGCCAGACGAAGCTGGGGATACCCCTCGAAGCCGAGCCTTTTGGCTGTGCGGACCACTGTCGCCGTGCTTGTCGACGCTCGTTCGGCAAGATCGTTGACCGTCAGTGTGGACGCCAGGCTGGGGTCGGCTTCGATGATTTCGGCGATCCGCAGCTCGGCAGGTGAGAGGCTGCTCAGTGATGCGCGAATACGAGCAAGCAGGTCGACGGACGCCGGAGCACTCCGGTCCAAAGTCATAACGCCTCGATTCGCATCGTTTTCGGAGCTGACGGCACCGATGTGATTCTAGGCAGCCCACGGCTTCCTGGCGTCAAAGATCCGAGCACACTGGCGTGACGCGCACCGGTGCACGACGCAATACTGCCGGGCAATCCGTGTGCGGTGAGGAAGCCGAGAACCGCGAAAGCCAATGCTTCCTTGATGTCGGAGGTGACTCCGAGTTCGTCCGAAGAGACAAGCGCGATGTCGCCCAGTTCGTCACGGAGCATCGCCATCAACGTCGGATTCTTGGTGCCACCACCTGACACCACCACTTCGGTGGCCGCGAGTGCTTTGACGGAATCGGCGACGGTCCGGGCCGTAAGTGCAGTCAGAGTCGCGACGATGTCTGCCAGAGACAACGACTCGTAGCCCCGCAGAGCGGCGAGCAGATAGTCCCGATGAAACAATTCTTTGCCCGTGCTCTTGGGAGCGGGCTGCGTGTAATACGGTTCGCTCAGTAGATGTGCGAGCAGATCGACGTTCGGCGTGCCGGCTGCACCCAGCGCGCCACCGAGGTCGAACCACTGCTCCCCCGCAGTGAATTCGCTTACCGCCGCGTCGATCAGCGCATTTGCCGGGCCGGTGTCGAAGGCAATCGGTACTGCGGGACCATCTGCCGTCGTACCGCCGCCACCCGGAGCAGTGACGTTCGCGATGCCACCGAGATTGAGCGCGACGGAACCCGAAGTTCTTCCGTTGAGCCACAATACGTCGAACGCGCTGACCAATGGTGCACCCTGTCCACCCGTCGCCACGTCGCGAGAGCGCAGGTCCGACACGACGGTGCATCCGGTCTTCTCGGCTATCCAGGCCGGCTGCCCGAGTTGGAGAGTGCCCTTTACTTGCGCTCCTTCGACCCAGTGGAACATCGTCTGCCCATGTGAGGAGATCAATTCCGCACTGCCGCCACACAGTTCCGCGTTCGCCCGCGCAGCCACGGCCGCGAATGCCTGCCCGATCTCGGTGTCGAGTTGGCAGATCTGACCGACAGTGGTGGACGCAGGCGGTACCGCAGCGGCCACCGCTGCCCGCAACTCACCGGAATATGGTTCGCTGACCATCCCCAGTGGGGTCAGCACAAGAGTGTCCCCGTCGATCCGGATATCTGCTGCGGCAGCATCGATAGCGTCGTACGAAGTACCGGACATCAGGCCGATGACTCTCATGAAATTTCCCTTACTCGGATCGTTTCGGCATTCGGGCAAGCTGCGGTCAGTCGACGAGTGCCCGCTTGTGGGCATTTCCTCGCAAGGTACTCAAAGCGATCGCGCTGACGGCGCACGTTGCCATCACGAAGTAGGCCGGAATATCGAGATTGGAAGTTTCCTTGATCAGCCATGTGATTATCAGACCGGCGCAGCCCGAAAAGACCGCGTTGGACAGGGAGTATGCGAGTCCTAATCCGGTGTACCGGACCGAGGTGGGGAACATCTCGGAGAGCATGGCGGGTCCGGGTCCGGCGACAAGTCCCACTGCGGCGCCGGCGGCAAACACTGCAAATCCCTTGGCGGTCAGAGACGTCTGCTCATTCTGCAGGACGTTGAGCAGCGGCAACGCAAGGACCAAGATCAAAACGGTGCCGGTGAGCATGACCGCGCGTCTCCCGATGCGATCACTGAGCCCGCCCGCAAGCGGAATCGTCACCGCGAAGCCGGCATTGGCAAGTACCGAAGCAACCAGTGCCTGATGGAATGTCGCGTTGAGTGAACTCTGAAGATAAGTCGGCATCACGACGAGGAACGTGTAACCTGCCGCAGACCAGCCCATCAACCGACCGATGCCGAGCAGGATCGCCCTGGCGGTCTCGCCGACGGTCGGCTGCGCTACCGGCGTCGCCGCATCAACTGTCGGTTCGGACTGGACTGCGCGGGCACGCTCGAACGACGGCGTTTCTTCGAGTCGGAGCCTGAGCCACAGGGCAACCAGGCCCATCGGAAGTGCAAGGAGGAACGGGATGCGCCAGCCCCAGTCGTTGAGCTGACCGGAGTCGAGAACTGTCGCGAGGAGCGCCGCGATTCCGGCACCGGCGAGCAATCCGAGCGCGACCGTGAACGATTGCCACGACCCGTACAGTCCGCGTCGTCCCGGGGGCGCAAACTCGGTCATCACCGACACCGCGCCGCCGAACTCGCCTCCGGCCGACAATCCCTGGAGGATCCGAAGGACCGTCAAGAGCAGCGGTGCCAGAATTCCGACGCTCTCGTAGGTGGGGAGCACACCGATCAGGGTCGTCGCACCCGACATCAGCAGAAGAACGATCACCAAGGTGGGGCGTCGGCCGATGCGGTCACCGAGTCGACCGAAGAGTGCGGCCCCCACTGGGCGGAAGAAGAAGGCCAGCGCAAACGACGCGTAGGTCTTGATCAGGCTTTCGAGGTCGCCGGAGCCGTCGGCGCTGAAGAAGTTCGACGCGATGATCGTCGCGAAGAACCCGTACACACCGAACTCGTACCACTCGATGAAATTTCCGACGGAGCCGGCGACGAGCGCCCTGCGCCGTTTGAGCTGCGCACCATCGTTCCGTGTCTGCACTGTGATGCCCATGCCGTCCTCCGTTGACGAAACCCGAATATGCAACAAAGTTTCATCTGAACGGAGTAGAAATGTCAAGAAGTTTCACAATTGGGTTTTCGTGGGTCCCCGAATCCCTACGCTCCTGCGAACGTGAATGCCTCCGCCCGTTCGAACTGGTCGGTGGAGTCCCCGGAGTAGACCGTGCTCTCGTTCGGGCCCAGCCCGAGCTTGCGGACGGGCGTCCCCTCCCCGAGATCCATCGACGCCACATCCACCCAGAACGTATTCGGGGTCATCGCAGACTCGAAGAAATAGAGCGTGCGTTTGTGATCGACCACCGTACGCCAGCGGGTCGACGAGATGTTGGGCTCGTCTGGAGTCGAAATACCCAGCGGCACCGAGACATTGCGAATGACACTGAACGTCGACGCCAACGCGGACCGCGGATCGTCCGTCTGCGGTATCGCATCCACGTAGAACGACGCGCGGGCGAATCTGTCAGCGGCACGGTTCGTTCCGGGCAGCATCACAGTCCCGTTGATCTGCTTCCAGTACTCGTTGACCGCGAGTTGCTGATCGAAGATCGGAGAATTTGTCATCACCTGGTACTCACGGCTGTGATGAATAGTCGCGCGTCCACCGACGTATTCGATGATCGCACTGTCTCCCCTAGCATCCGAGAGTGACATGTGAAGGGTAGCGAGACGGTCTTCACCGGGAACAGCAGCAGTCACGACGGTGAACGGTTCCGCTGCCAACACCTCGACTGCTTCCTGAACTGTCGCAAAACAATCCAGAACATACTGCGCCCACGCTGCGATGGACAGACCCGGAGTCGAGCCGTCGTATGCCGGGTACTCGGACTCGACCAACCACAAGAGATTTGCAGACAGTCCTGCCTCGTTGACCCCATCGGTTGTGCACATGTCGTAGGCCGTTGCGACAACACTTCCGTATTTCGACGTCCACTGAATCGAGTTCGGACCCGCGCAACCCTCGCGCGTCATGCCCCGCGGAAATGCCCAGAGATTGGTTCCGAGATCGACCTTCCAATCCATCGATCGAGCAGTGATCACAGTGTCGTTGGGCCCCAAGTAGACCAAGCGTGTACACATCGAAAACTATCCCTTCCTCACGGCGTGACGATATTGAAACTGGGATCGAAGGTATCCAGCAGCCCTCCCAATGTCTCCAGCGCCGATTCGTCTCCGGTGAGCGAAATCTTCCCGGCTTTGGCAAGTTCCGCAGCCGCGCCCGGTTGCAGAAGTGCGCCGATCAGTGCAGCTTTCGGCCCGGACACCGTCAGTTGCGTGTTCGACGCCGCTCCCCGGCGGGCATTGAGGACGCCGCGCCTGACCCAGGCCGTCCAGGTCTCGTCGTCGTGATCGGTGAACACGAAATCGATGTGGAGGTCGACGTCAGTTGCCTTGTCTCCGATGAGATGCACTGCTACGAAGTCGAACAAGATATCGATGGGCATCGCGAGGACGCTGTCTTCGCTCGCAGTGATGTACGGCGGGGGTTGCGAGCCCTCACGCAATTCCAACGCTGCCGAAAGGTAGATACCTCGCCACTGAGGTCCCTCGGCTTGATACCCCATCTGCTCGTAGACGTCAGCCTGAAGGTTCTTCGCCTCGGTGTTCTCCGGTTGAGCGAACACCAACTTGTGCAGGATCTCTGCCGCCCACCGGTAGTCCGCGGCGTCGAATGCTCGCTTACCCTCATCCAGGATCTTCTGCGCGCCAAGGAGATCGACGAACCTCTTCGCCGACTCGACCGGTGGATGTGGATGAAGCGTCACCGGATCGCCGTCCCACATTCCCAGTTCCTTGGTGTACACGGCACGCACGTCATGATGCAGAGTTCCGTGGTACCCGCGGTTGTGCCACTTGCGGCCGAGCTCCTCGGGTAGCTCGATCACCTCGGCGGCTTCGAGCGGCGTGTATCCCTTGTTCGCCAGCCGGAGCGCCTGGTCGTGAATGTATTTGTAGGTATCCCTTTGTGATTCGATGAAGCCAACGAGGTTCTCGTTGCCCCACACCGGCCAGGTGTGCGGTCCGTAGTGAACCGCCGCATCGTCGCCCCACCGTTCCAAAGTCTCGTCCAGGTATCGCGCGAAATTACGGGCATCGCGGGTACGTGCACCGCGCAGGGTCTGGATGTTGTGGAGTGAATGATTTGCGTTCTCCGCACACGTCAGTGCGGCGAGTTCGGGGATCCAGATGTGCATCTCCTCCGGAGCCTCGGTATCGGGTGCATAGAGGAATTCGAACTCCAGACCCGCAATTTCTCGCTTCGTTCCGGTTTCGGTGATGCCGTCGGTGGGGGAAATATACGAGATCTGAGGGCCTTTGGTGCTGAGCACGCCGATCCCGCACGAGACCGCCCCTTTCGGACCGAGGTCGAGCAATCCGCCGAAGGCATAGAACGACCGCCTCGCCATGGCATTGCCGGCGACAACATTCTCGCCGATTGCGAACTTGTCGAACGATGCGATCGTGCCCGGCGCGATGATCGGCACCTTTCCCGATGCAACGTCCTCGACGTCGATAATGCCTTTGACTCCGCCGTAGTGGTCGATATGGGTGTGCGTGTAGATGATCGCTGCAACCGGCTTGTCGCTGACGTGCTCGCGAATCATCTTCATGCCCTGGCGCGCTGATTCGACTCCCGCCATGCAGTCGATGATGATCAGGCCTTCGTCACCCTCGACGACCGTCAGGTTTGCGATGTCGTTGTTTCTCACCTGGTAGAGGCGATCCGTCACCTGGTAGAGCCCACCCCGGCGAATTACCTGACTCTGGCGCCACAAACTGGGATTGACGGTGTCCGGCGCCGGAACGTCGTCACCGATGTACGCCAATGCCTCGGGGTCGAAGACCACATGCCCGTCGTCGCCGAGAACATTGCCAGGCAACGGTGCGATCAAGCCACGATCCGCGTCGACAAAATCTTGCCGGTCATCCATGGCGTACCGCGTGACCGCTTCGCGATTCACCGTCACGGTGGCCGGTGTTGCGTCCTTAGGTGTCTGGCACATGGCACTCCCCGCTCGGATACGACGATCAGATACCCATAATCTCTATCCGGCGGCAGCGGCGTTGGAATCACCCGCGCAGGGTGAACTCACACTCCTCACCCCTTCGTCTTCTCGGAACCTCCTGACATCAGGGCGATGACAAGAACCACGAGCCCACAGGCGACAACAAGGATCCAACCCGCTCTCGATGCCTCGGCGATGTCTGATTGTGCGCTGCCGGCGATCATGCCGCCGGCCAGCGCCACACCGAGAGCAGCGCCGAACTGCCTTGCACTGGAGGTGATCCCGCCGGCAAGGCCTGCCTGCGCTCTCGGTAGTCCGTTGACGGCGGTGTTGGTGATCGGAGCATTCGAGAAGCCGAAGCCGATACCGAGGAACAGGTACGCAATTAGCAACGTCGCAGTGCCTGTGCTGTTGTCGAGAGAGACCAGGCACAGTCCGCCGAGCGCGGTGAAGCTTCCGGCGATCAGCAACGGCAATCGTGCACCGAAGCGTCCGACGAGAATCCCCGACAACGGCGCACAGATGGTTGCGGCGACTGCCATCGGTAGTGTCATCGCGCCCGCGGCGGCGGGAGTCATTTCACGCGCCTGTTGAAGGTAGAAGGTGCCCAGAAGCAGCGTCGCGTTGAGTGCCACGAACACCACGATCGCGCCGAGGACTGCCCCGGTGAACGGTCGGTGCCGAAACAGCGAGGGGTCCATGAGCGGCTCGCTCTTTCGCGATTCGACGCGGACGAACGCTGCCAGCGCGGCAGCGACGGCGACGTAACCCGCGATTGCGCCGGAGGCCAGCCACCCGATTCGTGGGCCTTCGATGAGCAGCGCCACGGATCCGCCCACGACGACCATCAGAAGCACCTGCCCCGGTAAGTCGAGACGTCGAGGTTGTTCAGCCCGGGACTGCGGTACGAACACCGCGGTCAGCACAAGAACGACTGCGATGACGGGCACGTTGATCCAGAAAACGGATCTCCAACCGAAGCTCTCGATGAGGACTCCGCCGACTATCGGTCCTGCTGCCATGCTCAGACCGAAGACCGCAGCCCACACGCCGATCGCCTTGGCTCGCTCCTTCGGGTCGGTCATCACGTTGACGACGATCGCCAGGGCCACCGGACTGAGCATCGACCCACCGACTCCCTGCGCGATCCTCGCCGCAATCAGAACTCCCACCGACGGGGCCAGCGCGCAGACGATCGACGCCACCCCGAAAACGACCAGTCCGATCTGGAAGATCCGCCTTCTACCAAACCTGTCGGCCAGGGCGCCGGACGAGATCAGCAAGCTCGCCAAGACGAGTGTGTACGCGTTGACGATCCATTCGAGACCAACGGTTCCGACGCCGAATCCCTCCCCGATCGCGGGGAGAGCGACGTTGACGATGGTCGTGTCCAACCCGACGACGAACAAGCTCGTGCAGCAGATGGCCAGAATGCCCCACCGGCGGCGTGCGTCAAGTCCGATCACTTGCGGTTCGTCGATCCCGCTCGAAGGTTTCATCTCGGACTCCATCTCTCGAAGTGTTCTGCCGTGCTCGCCAGTCGAAAGGATCGTCGCAACCCGGCCTGCAAAGCCGGTAAGAAATTTGCAGAAACTGCAAAGATGAGCGCATGGACGCCGAACTCGAGCAGTTGCTTACCGATATCGGACCGAGACTGCGAACGCTTCGTCGGGATCGCGATCTGACCCTCGAGGCCCTGTCCGACGCCACCGGAATCTCCGTCAGCGCACTGTCGCGACTCGAATCGGGTAAGCGTCGTCCCACCCTCGATCTGCTGTTACCGCTCGCGCGTGCTCACCGGGTCGCGCTGGACCAACTCGTCGGCGCTCCCGCCACGGGCGATCCTCGGGTCCATCTCACCCCGAGCCGACGCAAGAACGGCAGTGCCGTCGTTCCGTTGACGCGCTATCCCGGACGCGTGCAGGTGTTCAAACAGGTGATCGGTCCACGTCCACTGAAGCTCGTCACCCACGCCGGCTACGAATGGCTCTACGTCCTCGCCGGGGATCTGCGTCTCATTCTGGGTACGAACGAGGTTGTCCTGCACCCCGGTGAAGTCGCGGAGTTCGACACCGCCGAGCCCCATTGGTTCGGGCCCGCCGATGAACAGGTCGTGGAGATCTTGCATCTGTTCGGCCCGCAGGGCGAAAAGGCGCACGTACGCACGAAGGCAAAAACTACTACTGCGCACGAACCGGTACCCGAAAGTTAGATCACTGCATGCGTTTTCAGGCGGTTCGACAGCGTATGAGCGTACTCGAGAAGTAGCGTTCCCAACTCGGCATGACGCGCGGGCCGAAAGCGGGTTTCCACTCCGGTCAGACTCAGCGCCCAGTCCGGGCGCCCGTTGCGGTCGAACACCGCGGCACCCATCCCCCAGCTTCCCTCGACGATGAGGGCTGGATTGACGGCATAGCCGGTGACACGCGTCGACTCGATTCGCTCGCGGATTGATGCCTCACTGTGGATCTCACCCCATTCCGACTCCAGATTCGCTCGGGCGAAATAGTCGTCGACGTCCCGCGTCGGCAGGTGGCTCAAGATGGCAAGCCCCGCCGACGCGACCCCCAACGGGAATCGCTTCCCCTCGTGCAGCACGTGAGATCGCAGCGGAAAACTGCCTTCCTGACTCAAGATGCAGACGGTCTCGTCGCCGCGACGTGCCGAGAGGAATGCACTCTCCCCCGTGACCCGGGCGAGGTCGTCGACGATGTCGCGAGCGCGGTCGGTGATGTCGTACCGATTTCCGGCCGCGGCGCCCAGGAGGTACAACTCCGGGCCGAGAGACCACCGACCGGTTCGTGCGTCACGGTCGACCAGTCCTTCGGCAGCCAAAGACGTGAGCAGTCGGTGCGCGGTGGGCCGAGCGAGGCCGGTGACCTTGCCCAATTCAGTGGTGGAAATGCCCGTTGGCTCAGACGCGCCGAGGGCTCGCAGAAGTGCCGCCACCCGCGCGACCATGGCCGGTGATTGCTCGTGAGTAGGCATGAGTTCATCCTAGCGTCCATTCAGTGAACGAATTTTCTTCAGATGGTCAGCAGTCGATCAGTTCTGTGTTGATATTCAAGATCCCTTGAACCTGTGAACTGGAGATAGTTCACTGGATAGCGAAGTGAGTGAGTGTCTACTCAATGAACGCTTGGCAGGGAGAAAACATGACAGCAAAGGTGTACGAGTCCGCGGCGGACGCGGTCGCCGACATCGTCGACGGAGCAACGCTGGCCGTCGGCGGATTCGGTTTGTGCGGCATCCCCGACGTATTGATCGACGCGATCGCAGGAACGAGTGCAACCGACCTCGAGGTGTTCTCCAACAACTGCGGCGTCGACGATCACGGTCTCGGAATCTTGCTGAGCGCCGGACGTATCCGACGGGTGACCGCGTCGTACGTCGGTGAGAACAAGGAGTTCGCCCGGCAGTACCTGGCCGGCGAACTCGAAGTGGAACTGACGCCGCAGGGCACGCTCGCCGAGCGTCTGCGCGCCGGCGGAACCGGAATCCCCGCATTCTTCACACCGGCCGGAGTGGGTAGCCCCATCTCCGACGGCGGAATGCCCTGGCGCTACGACGCCGACGGCTCGATCGCTATTGCATCGCCTCCGAAGGAAACTCGCGTCTTCGGAACCAAGCGTTACGTGATGGAAGAGGCGATCAACGCCGACTACGCACTCGTGCACGCTGTTCTCGGTGACACCGACGGCAACCTCGTGTTCGACAAGACCGCGATGAACTTCAACCCGCTCGCCGCGATGGCGGGACGGGTCACCATTGCTCAGGTGGAACGTCTGGTCGAGCCCGGTGAAATCGACCCGGCATCGGTACACCTGCCCGGAGTCTTCGTGCAGAGAATTGTGCACACCGGCCCTCAGAACAAGCGAATCGAAAAGCGAACCGTCAGCGCTTCGGAAGGAACCTCACGATGACCGCACCAGTGACAGTGACGGGTTGGACGCGCCAGCAGATGGCAGCGCGGGCGGCTGCAGAGATGATCGACGGCGAGTACGTCAATCTCGGAATCGGTCTTCCCACACTGATTCCCGGATACCTGGGGTCGGACGTTCGTGTGGTCCTGCACTCGGAGAACGGAATTCTCGGTACCGGACCGTATCCCACCGAGGACAACGTCGATCCTGACCTCATCAACGCCGGCAAGGAGACCGTGACCGTCAATCCCGGTGCGGCATATTTTGATTCGGCCCTCTCGTTCGGGATGATCCGCGGCGGCCACATCGACACCGCCGTTCTCGGCGGCATGCAGGTGTCGAAGACGGGTGACCTCGCAAACTGGATGGTCCCCGGCAAGATGGTCAAGGGAATGGGCGGCGCAATGGACCTCGTCCACGGTGCCCGGCGTGTCATCGTCGTCATGGAGCACAACGACCGCGACGGCAACCCCAAGATCGTCGACGCATGCACCCTGCCCCTGACCGGCCAGGGCGTGGTGAATCGGATCATCACCAACCTCGCCGTCATCGATGTGAGCGACGAAGGCCCACTCGTCCTGCGTGAACTCGCCCCCGATGTCAGCGTCGAAGACGTTGTTGCCGCGACCGGCACCGAACTGAAAGTTGAACTGGCATGACCGACACGACCACTGTGATTGTTGCGGGAGCTCGTACCCCGATGGGTCGACTCCTCGGATCGTTGAAAGACCTCTCCGGGTCCGACCTCGGCGGCATCGCCATCAAAGGCGCCCTCGACAAGTCCGGAGTCGCCCCCGAACAAGTCGACTACGTCATCATGGGACAGGTCCTCACCGCCGGCGCCGGCCAGATGCCCGCCCGCCAAGCCGCCGTCGCCGCCGGCATCCCCATGAACGTCCCCGCCCTGAGCATCAACAAAGTGTGCCTCTCCGGCATCGACGCCATCGCCCTCGCCGACCAACTCATCCGCGCCGGCGAATTCGACATCGTCGTCGCCGGCGGGCAGGAATCGATGTCCCGCGCACCCCACATGCTCGAAAAAAGCCGCGAAGGCTTCAAATACGGCGACGTCACCCTCCGCGACCACATGGCCTACGACGGCCTCCACGACATCTTCACCGACCAGGCCATGGGCCTGCTCACCGAACAAGTCAACCAACAAGAAACCGCCCACATCACCCGCGCCGAGCAGGACGCCTTCGCCGCCGCCTCACACCAGAACGCGGCCCGCGCCTGGAAAGACGGCTACTTCGACAACGAAGTAGTCCCCGTCTCCATCCCCCAACGCAAGGGCGACCCGATCGTCTTCGCCCAGGACGAAGGCATCCGCGCCGACACCACCACCGAATCCCTCGGCAAACTGCGTCCCGCGTTCAGCAAGGACGGCACCATCACCGCCGGCTCCGCCTCCCCGATCTCCGACGGCGCCGCCGCCGTGATCGTGATGAGCAAAACCAAAGCCGAAGAACTCGGCCTGACCTGGATCGCGGAAATCGGCGCCCACGGCGTCGTCGCCGGACCCGACTCCACCCTCCAGTCCCAACCCGCCCGCGCCATCGCCAAGGCCTGCGCGAAGGAAGGCATCGACCCCACCGACCTCGACCTCGTCGAAATCAACGAAGCGTTCGCCGCCGTCGGGATCGCCTCCACCCGCGAACTCGGCCTCGACCCCGCCAAGGTCAACGTCAACGGCGGCGCCATCGCCGTCGGACACCCCCTCGGCATGTCCGGCGCCCGCATCGCCCTGCACCTCGCCCTCGAACTGCAACGCCGCGGCGGCGGCATCGGCGCAGCCGCACTCTGCGGCGGCGGCGGACAAGGCGACGCACTCATCATCCGCGTCCCCAAGGCGTAATTACTTCCTGCTGACCAGACAGGTCGCCGAGCCCTCATCGTGCTCGGCGACCTGTCTGTTTCATGTCAGAGGCTAGTTCGGATCAAGCGTCGTCGAGCGGTTGCGCAACAATGTCTCGATCTCCGAACGTCGGTATCTCCGATGTCCGCCAAGCGTTCTCAGAGTGCCGACCTTGCCCTCCCTCGCCCACCTGGACACCGTGGTCCTGTCGACATGGAACAGTGCGGCAACCTGTTTGGTTGTCAGCCATTCGTCGACAGATGCTGCGTGCTCTTCTTCTCGGCTCATTGACAGTGATTCGTAGCCGTAGCGTGGATGGATGGGTCCGACAATGAATTGGCAACCCCTGGCGCGCTGTGAAAGACTCGCTGCAAAACTTTACTATTCCTTGGGGAAAATATGTCGAAGTCGGTAACTCTGATCCGTTCCACATCACTCTCATCGGTCGCTGAATACGCCTATGCAGCAACGGCTCCCGCCGATGCACGGCTGATCTTCCTGGCCGGATCCTGCCCGTTGAACGAGGACGGCTCCACTGCCGCCATCGGCGACTACGCAGGACAGGCAGCCAAGGCCGTCGACAACCTGAGAACAGCTCTCTCGGACGCGGGCGCGTCCGTCACCGACGTGATCAGCACCCGCGTCCTGGTGGCGTCGAGCAATCAAGCCGACCTCGTTGCGGCGTGGGAGGTAGTCCGCGACGCGTTCGGTGATCACGACGCCCCAAGCACTCTGATGGGTGTGACCGTTCTCGGTTACGACGATCAACTGGTCGAGATCGAGGCAATCGCGGCCGTCGTCGACTGAACCGAACCGAACCGGGCGTTCCTACCGGGGATCTTCGTGAGCAAGGGCCTGGTAGCCCTTTGCCCCCGCACGATCCACAGCGGCTCGCACAACAGCGAAGATGGCTCCCTGCAGGGCGGCGGCGATCAGGACTTCCTTACTCGACCTGCTCAAATCTTTTGGCTCGGGCGCATTCTTGTCGTCACCGATGCGCTTCCACACCTGCTGGAAGACGGCACCGGCCAAAATGCCGCCGAGGACGCTCGTCGCCAGTGAGAGTGGCTTGTACATCGCTTTCGATACTGCGCTCATTGCGCGGATCCTCCATGGTTCGATTCGTACCGCCTGAGCGGGCTGACCGACTCTCACTACCCCACAGGCGAACTGTCGAAACATTGCACCGGCGCGGCGCGAAGTTGACTGTCGCACGTTATGTTCCACGGTTTGCCATTTCGCGGGCCGGGTAGGATCGTCTTAGCGAAAGAAGGTTGTGTAAGTCATGGAAAACTACAGAATCGAACTACCGGACGGTACTACGGTGATGGAAGATTTCGTCTCGGATCGCGCCGCCATCGCATACGCGGTCGATCTGAATCACGGGTGTAGCGAGAAAGTATCGGTATTCCGTATCACCGACGAAGGGGAAACCATCCCGACTCGGATGTGCCCCAAGCCGAATCCTGGTTCGCGGCGTCGCGCGCGAAGCGTCCGATAGAAACCCGTCAAGAAGCGTCGAGGCGGGGGAAGAGCGTTTCTCTTGCGAGCAACAGCAAGGCCGCAGCGACCGGAATCGCCAGCAACGCACCGACAATACCGAGCAACGCTCCGCCCAACAGGACCGCGACCACAGTCACCAACGCCGGGACCGCTACCGTCTTCCCGATGATCTTCGGAACGAGCAGGTAGTCCTCGAGCAGACGTAACGCGATGAAGAATGCAACTGTCGCCAATGCCGTTGGGACAGAGACTGTCAGGGAGACCAGGGCGACGATAACCCCTGCGATCGTGGAACCGACTATCGGGATCAGATCGAGCAGAGCGACCAGCAGCGCCAGGATCAACGGGTACGGCACGTCGAAGATCAACAACCACGCGAAGGTGCACACTGCGGTGATCACGGAGATCAGAACATTGCCGAGGACGTACCCACCCACACCTGCCAGTATCTGATCACCGATGGCGATGGCTCGGGGCCGCCGCGAATGTGGCACCAGCCGATACAGATTCGTGCGGATTCGTGGATAGTCGATCAAGAAGTACGTCGTCAGTACAGCAACGATTCCGGCGTCGGCGACTGCGCTGAACACCGCCCGCCCCGCACCGAGCAAACCCGTCGCGAGCGCAGAACCCGAACCATCCAGTTGTGTGGTGAGGTGCTGCTCGAGGTGATACTTCTCGTCGAGGTCGTTGACGATCGGGTACCGGTCACGAATGTGTGTCAGGAGTTCGGGAGCGTGCGATGCAAACTGACGTCCCTGCTCGACCAGCGGGGTGATCGCAGCAACGAGAAACAGCGCCAACATCACTGCAATTCCGAGGAGTACCACGGTGACTGCGATCCAGCGCCGGAAATGTCTCCGCTCCAGCCAGACGATCATCGGTTCGATGCCCACCGCGAGAAACAGCGCGACCACGATCAGGATCAGCATGCCTCGCGCCGCAAGCAGCACTTCGATCACCGCATAAGTCACGGCAACTCCGGCCGCGGCGCTCAGACCGATGAAGAACGGTGACCGACGGTCGAATCTCGGTCCGGGCTCACCCAACGGCCGGACAGGCGTCGCCAATGCTGCGGCTTCGCGTTCCGCTTCCGCCATCGGATCTACGGCTTGGACTTCACTTTCGGAGTCCGGTGAACGGTCTGCGGAACTGGGATCCATTCAAGCCACCTCACGATCCGCGCGACTTCCCGGCATGGGAGTGAGTACCCGTGCCGTAGTCGGATCAACCTCGGGACCTCTCCGCTCCGCTTCGGGTCAGTGCCAGCCCGGTTCCCACAACTCCGATGATCGACACTGCGATGGCGATACTGGGCCAGCCGTCGCTCTGCCAGTAGACGTCGTCGAGAGTGATCAGCAACGCGGCCTCGTCGACGATGAGCCCGAGTGCAATACCCAACGCGATGCCCATCCATGTTCGTGCGCGAGGGCTTCGGTCTACGAGTCCGAAGATCGCCACCCCGGCCAACAGGAGAATTCCCCACAGGTAATGGTGAAGGTGCGTCCCACCGGCACTGATGTCGCCGACGTCCCTGGTGTCGATCTGGATCAACCAGGTCACCAGACGTGCTCCACCGAACGTCAGTGTGAAGGCCACCCACGCCAACACCAAACCGCGGCGTGACTCGTCAACTTGATTCCATCTGCGAGGAAACCTGAATCTCTCAACAGGTTTCTCTTCCGCATGATCTCGAGAAAGCATCCTTCATGTTTACCCGACGCAGCTCAGAGCGATACTTTCGGGTAGAGACACCGAAAATCAATTGGATAACGAAAAAGCGGTACTCGATCTCCGAAGAGATCAGGTACCGCCTTCTCAGCTACTCGCGCAGTATCGATCAATACCAGACTTTTCGTCCGCCCACTGCACGCCCGGTAGCACCGAGGATGGACAAAACTGCACCTACGACGACCAAAATGATGCCGACGGTGGTCAGAATGCTCAACCCCGTAAAAAAGCCGATCAACGCCAGAATAATGCCGAGAACAATCATGTGAGAACCTCATCCGGTATGCGTATAGAAATGATCTACTCAACTGACGCTACTACAAAAACTTCACAATCAAGAAATCCCATAATTGACATCATAAATACGAAACTCGTATTACTACCCAATAATGTCAGCGTTAAAACATTGGTCTTTCTTTTTCTTATCCCTCACGGTTCGATGTCTTCGATCTTGGCCTCGACGGCCGGCGTGATGTGGCTCAACACGCAGCGCCAACGACCGTCTCGCCGGGCGAACACGTCGGTGGTCCACTCCTCGGCGTCGTACTGCCTTCCGTCGTAGTGCGCAGTATTGGTGATCCGCGTGGTGAAAAGCGCAACGTCACCGAAGAAACGCACGCGAGCGCGCCCGACGCGATCCATCGCCGAATGAGTCAGGTCGCCAGAGGCCACGAAACCCAGAAACTCCGCCTTGGTGGATACCCCGGATTCCGAGACGATCACCCAGTCGTCGGCCATGAAGTCGCCGATCCGTTCGGCGTCGTTCGAGCACATCGCGACGTTCCACTCGTCTGCAGTTGCAGTCAGCACCGCTGTTTCCTGATCCGACATGGCCTCTCCCTCTACCGTCGTCACCCTCGGCGGGTGATGCCTCGACGGCAGGGTTCCCGCAAGGTGGACGTCGAACCGACGAACTACGAGAGGGCAGAGATGACAGACACCAGTCGCACCGAGCTTGCAGCTCAGGCGTACATCTACGGATTTCCCCTCGTTTTCAATCTCGACCAGGTCCATCGGTACGTTCACGACGGTGTCGGAGCGAACCCCGCCGCACCTTTCAACACCTTCAGTCACGCCCGCACACTCGCCGGCCCGGCAGATACTTTTGTCACGATCAACAACGACACCGTGTATTCCATGGCGCAGATCGACCTTTCTGTCGGCCCCGTTGCGCTGCACGTCCCCGATACCGATGGCCGTTACTACGTCCTCCAGTTCGTCGACGCCTGGACAAACAATTTCGCTTACGTCGGGCACCGTGCCACCGGCACCAAGAGCGGAGACTTCCTTCTCGTCCCACCCACCTGGACCGGAACCCCGACCGCCCAGACCACAGTGATCAGATTTCCCACGACCGTTGCATCGATCGTCGGTCGGTGGGCGTGCGGCGGCGACGACGACCTCCCCGCCGTGCACGCCTTGCAGGACGCCACCACCCTGACCGTCGTCGACTCCGCCCGGGCTCCGGCCGGTCTACCGGTCCCCGACTCCGAGGTCAGCCAGGACCTCCTCTTCCTCGAGAAACTCCGCATCTGGTCGCAGGCCTTTCCGCCGGCCCCGCGCGATCGAGAACTCCAGGATTCGTTCTCACCGATCGGAGTCACCGAGCACGGGGCCTCTCCCTATGTATCGCTGTCTGCCGACGACGCTGCGGCGCTCGCAGACGGGTTGACCGCCGGAGAGAAGAATCTGCACGAAGCACTCACGCACGGCTCCAGCCCCGAGGCCAACGGCTGGAAGCTGACTTTCCACGCCTTCGACTACAACCTCGACTACTTCGAGGTCGGCGCAATCGACGATCCACAATTCAAGATCGCCGATCCCAGGTTGCGAATCATCGAACGAGCGGCGGCGGCCAAGGGCGGGCTGTGGGGCAACCACCCCTACGAAGCGGCGTACATCATGACCTACGTCGACGATCAGGGAACGCAATTGAACGGAAACCGCACCTACACGATCAGACTCGACCCCACTCCGCCGGTGAGCGCCTTCTGGTCGCTGACGATGTACTCGGTGCCGGACTTCTTCCTCGTGGCGAACCCCATCGACCGATACTCGATCGGCGACCGCACTCCCGGCATCGTCCACGACGCCGACGGTGCGTTGACGATCACAATCAGTCACGAGGAGCCGAAAGATGCCACGGCGAAGGCGAACTGGCTCCCCTGCCCGCGCGGAGACTTCCGACCGGTCCTGAGAATGTACGAACCTTCGCCCGCCGTACTCGATCAGTCCTACGTCGTCCCCGCTATCACTCGCTCGCGAGAATGACGGCTCACGTCCGACGGCCTGCCCCAGGCCAGGCCGTCAGACGGACACAGAATCAGGCGTGCGTGCCGCCGTCGACACGGATCTCCGTGCCGGTGATGAAGGCACCATCGTCGGATGCCAGCATCGCGATAACTCCCGCAACACTTTCCGGCCCGGCCATGGGAGCACCACCGGACTCCAGATCAGTGCTCAGAATTGGCGACAGCTTGCCGAAGAGCGACCAGTCGGTGTCTTCCGGCAGGTACGACGCCGTGGTGTCGGTGATCCCGCTCTTCACACTGCCCGGAGCTACCGCGACGGCGCGCAGACCCTGCTTGCCGTATTCGAGAGCCAGTGCGTGAGTGAAGGACTGGATTCCTCCCTTACTCGCCGCATATGCGGCCATGTACGGGTGCGCAAAGGCTGCGGAGGTGGAGCTGAAATTCACCACCACTGCGTTGCCGGTGGACAGGAGAGCTGGCAGTGCCTGACGAGTGACGAGGAAGGTGCCGGTCAAGTTCACGGAGATCACCTGATTCCACAAGTCCAGTGAGGTCTCGTGGGTGTGCCCGCCTCGCAATATCCCGGCGGCGTTGACCAGTACGTCCAATCCCCCGAGAGCCGAAATTGCCTGACCCACAACCGTGATGACGGAACTCTCGTCACCGATATCGACGACGACGGTGTCGAGACGACCCTCCGTCGAGGCATGTTCAGCCGACTTCCGGGTGTCTGCCAGCCCCTTCTCGGAGATGTCGGCAGCGACCACGCGGCCACCTTCGGCGAGCAACCGCAGCGCGGTGGCCTGCCCGATTCCAGATCCTGCGCCGGTGACGAGAATACGACGACCTTCGAAACGATTCATTGCTGTGTACCTTTCGCGAAAACGAGTTGGCTGGTAATCCAGGCTCGGCGGCGCCGACACTCACAACTCACCCGCGAGAAACTTCAGGTACGGGAAATACGCAGCACTGCAACAGGTGTGGCACTGCGAAATCTCAGCGAGGTAAGGCTCGCCGAAGTGGCGAATGTCAGACGGATCCGGCCGGTGCGGCCGAGGCTCTTTCGATCCAGACAAGACCAGAGGGGCGGCGGTCGATCGCCTTACGCCCCCGGCGGAATGTCGCTACGCCGAATCGGGCCGTGCGCAGTGCACGGCCGGAATCGAGAGTACAGCGGCGTATGGACATCACAGGCACCGTAGCAGCGCGAGTACAAGTCGCTCAAACGCGTTGTCCGCGACGCAGGTTTGATTCAGGTAATCAGATGTCACTTCTGGACAACTTTGCCGACTTAGGCAGCACTAACCTGATGGCATCTCGAAAACCCGATCCAGGAGCACAGTCCATGACACATACAGACGCCACGAGCACAACAACTCCCCGGGCGAGCGTCCTACGAACCGCTGACCACAATCGCGGACTCAACGACGTTCTCGCCGTCGTCGAAGCAATGGAGCGACCGAGCGACCACCTGCTGCGGATCACGGCTCATTTGACGGAGTCGACCGACGATCCGACCTGGTCACGCCCGAACGTCACCGTACGTATGAATCTCGGGCCCAATTTCGACGACGCTTCGCGTGTGTACACGGTGCGTTCCTACGATTCTGTAGCCGGATCGATCGTCATCGACGTGGTCCTGCACGGACAGACCAGCCCGATGATGAGGTGGGCAGCGGCGTTGGCCATCGGTGACATCTTCGGTCTCACCGGTCCGCGACCACACTTCTTGGTCCCCGACGTTCCCGGTCGACGGATCGCACTTTTTCTGGACGGCACCGCAATACCTGCGCTGTACTCGATCATCGAGCAGCTACCTACCGACGTGGCCGGAATCGGCTGGGTCACAACAGATGACGAGGTCGCTTTCGCCGAACTGCCCGCTCTCCCCGGCCTGGAGCTTCACCGCGTGAGCGCAGATCTCGCCGAGCCCGACGGCCCACTGGCGGTACGAGCACGCGAGCTCGCCGATCCCGCGAGCTACGTCGTGTGGGGAGCCGGTGAACGCAACGAGATGCGCGCAATCCGTAGGCACTTTCGGTCGACCGTCGGACTCGACAAAGACGACGTCGCGATATTCGGATACTGGAAGCGCGGCATCAGCAACACCGAAATCGACCTCCGTCGGCGCGAGAACTACGAGCGCATCCTCGCCGACGGTGGAACCCTCACCGACATCGACGACCTGGCCATCGAGATCTGATCGCGTACACCGGCCGACCTGACCGGCCGTGCACTGCGGTGATAAGTTCCTCTGTGCCAGCGGACCTCCACACAGGGGGTCAGGGAATCCGGTGTGAATCCGGAACTGACGCGCAGCGGTGAGGGTGACCGCCCGGGCTTACGCCACTGGATGAAAATCTGGGAAGGCGCTCGGGTGGGGCGATCTCGAGTCCGAATACCGGCTGGCAGCAGGGGTCAACAGGCGCCTGTTCACACGGTAACGGGCTCCGCGAACGAGCCCCTGCGAGAACGAGATTCCATGCGTCTGTCCAGACTTCGCCTACCCGCCGCTGCCGTCGCGGCCTTGTTGAGCGCGTCGTTGGTTGCCTGCTCCTCCGACGACAGTGCTGCCCAACAATCCAACTCTTCCGAACAATCGCGCGTGACAGTCCAGAACTGTGGCCGAGACGTCACGGTGGAGCGACCGATCGAACGGGCGATCGCGGTAAATCAGCCTGCGGCCGAAATGCTGTTCGCACTGGGAGTGCAGGACCGGATGGCCGGCTACGCCATGAGCGACGACGACGTACTCCCCGAATTACGTGAGGCACGCAGTCAGGTTCAAGCTTTCGACACCGAGTTCCCGTCCTTCGAGAGTGTCCTCGAACGCGAACCGGACATGGTCTACACGACCTTCAATTACACGTTCACCTCGGAAGGCATCGCCGACCGGACCAAGTTCACCGACCTCGGGGTCGCGACGTACCAGTCGCCCAGCGAGTGCACCGGTCAGGATGCCGAGCAGAGCAAGGCCCTCACACTCGACGACTTGTACGCCGAAATCGGCGACGTGGCAACACTGTTCGACGTCAAGGACAAAGGTGTCGAGCTGACCGAGAGTTTGAAGGATCGCGCGGCCACCGCCACGGCGTCGCTGGGAGCCGAAAACGTGACGCTGGCGTGGTGGTACGCAGCCACGAAGACTCCGTACTTCGCCGGGTGCTGCGGTGCACCGGGAATCATGACCGACGCGGTGGGCGCGAAGAACGCCTTCGACGACAACAAACAGTACTGGCCCGAAATCGGTTGGGAGAGTGTGCTCGATCGAGACCCGACCGTGCTGGTGCTCGCAGATCTCGACCGCGGCGGAGACGGCGACAGTGCCGCAGACAAGATCGCGTTCCTCGAATCGGACCCGGTCGCCAGCAAGCTCACCGCAGTGAAGAACAAGCGTTACATCATCCTCGAGGGAACGACGATGGATCCCTCGATCCGCAATGTCGGTGGCATCGAACAGCTCTCCGACGGGCTGCGCCAGTTGGGTGTGGTCTAGATGTCCGCGGAGATCAGTGAACTGGTGCGTCAGTGGGACGACCAGCAGGCGGCATACATCGCCGACCGCGAAAAGCGATTCGACGCGATTCTCGACGTTCTCGAATTGCAGTACGCGCACACCCCGTTCACGGTTGTCGACCTGGCCTGCGGACCGGGCTCACTGAGCGCCCGGATCCTCGAGAAGTTCAAGCACGCGAGCGTTGTGGGGATCGATTACGACCCGATGCTGCTGGAAGTCGCCCGTCAGTCGTCGACTCGTTTCGGTGACCGACTGCAGCTGGTCGACGCAGACCTGCTGAGCACCGATTGGCCGACTTCGGTGACTGCACCGGTGCAGGCGATAGTGTCGACAACCGCGCTGCACTGGTTACAACCGCAACAGCTCGTCGAGGTGTACCGGCAGTGCCGCGAACTGCTGAGCCCTGACGGAGTCCTGCTCAACGGTGATCACTTCCGCTTCGACAGCCGCTCCCCCGTCATCGGTCGATGGGCGAAGGCTCACGACGAGCAGACGCAACGCTCCGCCTTTGCTGCCGGCGCTCCCGCGTGGGACAGCTGGTGGGAGGAGTTGCGGGCAACTCCCGGCATCGGACCACTGACCGACGAGCGTGAGCGCAGATTCGCCGGACGCGACGCTACCGCGCCCACTGCCGTCGACTTCCAGTTGGCGGCGCTCGCGCAAGCAGGTTTTCGAGAGTCGGGAACGGTCTGGCAACTGTTCGACGACTACGTGGTCTACGGCGTGAGATGACGACAAGAGTTCGCCTGCGTGACAACCCGACGACCGTCACCCTGCTGTGGGTGATCGGTGTTGTCACGCTGGCCGGGTCGGCCGCCGTGGCGATCACGTTGGGGCCGGCCGGTCTGTCGGTCGGTGAGGTGGCCTCGATCGTCGTCGGCCATCTCGGCGGTACCGCGGCGGACGTCACCCCTATCCGCGACGGCATCGTGTGGGATCTTCGTCTGCCACGTACTCTGCTCGCCGCGCTCTGCGGTGCGGGTCTCGGGCTGTGCGGGGCGATCATGCAGTCTTTGCTTCGCAATCCACTGGCTGATCCTTTTGTCCTCGGTATCTCGTCCGGCGCCTCGACCGGTGCCGTACTGATCGTGATCCTCGGAGTGGGGTCGGGGGTGATCGGCTTGTCGAGCGGCGCCTTCATCGGCGCGGTGATCTCCTTCGCCCTTGTGTTGCTGCTCGCCCATGCGGCCGGCGGCACGCCGGATCGGGTGATCCTGGCCGGAGTCGCCGCGACCCAACTGTTCTCGGCGCTCACCTCGTTCATCGTGATCACCTCGGCCGATCCCGAGCAGACTCGCGGCGTGATGTTCTGGCTCCTGGGCTCACTCGGCGGCGCCGACTGGCTCGACGTCGCGCTCTGCGCTGCGGTGGTCGCCGTCGGCCTCGTGGTCTGTCTGACCCACTCCCGCGCACTCGACGCCTTTGCCTTCGGCGAGGACGCGGCGTCGTCGCTGGGGGTGAACGTGTGGCGAGTGCGCGTGACCCTGTTGTTGGCAACAGCTTTGATGACGGCGGTGATCGTGAGCGTCGCAGGCGCCATCGGCTTTGTGGGCCTCGTCCTCCCGCATGCGGCACGGGCTCTCGTCGGTCCGAGCCATCGGCGACTGCTGCCCGCGTCCGCACTGATCGGCTCGATCTTCCTGGTCTGGGTCGACGCCGTGGCACGTACAGCCATTGCGCCGCAGGAACTCCCGGCCGGTGTGGTAACCGCGTTGGTCGGCGTGCCTGCATTTGCCGTCATCCTCTGGAGACGAAAGGCCAGGCCATGACACTCGAAGCGACCGGCGTCAGCTGGCGGGTCGGCGGGGCGCTCATAGTTGACGCCCTCGACGTGTCCCCCACCGTCGGAAGTACGGTGGGGCTTCTCGGCCCCAACGGTTCGGGAAAATCGACACTGCTGAAACTGCTTGCCGGGCAGAACCGTCCGACAATCGGGGAGGTGACTCTGGACCGAACTCCGTTGCCTGACTGGAAACGCCGAGATGTCGCGCGTCGGATTGCCACCGTCGATCAGCACAGCAACACGGAGATCGACCTGACGGTAGCCGAGGTCGTCGAATTGGGTCGCACCCCGCACCGCGGATTGTGGGGCGGGCATTCAGGTTCCGACCGCGACGCCGTCCGCGCGGCGATCGAACACACCAACCTCTCCGGGATGCTCGACCGGTCGTGGCACACCCTGTCCGGCGGGGAGCGCCAACGCGTGCAGATCGCGCGCGCCCTCGCTCAGGAACCTCACGAGTTGCTGCTCGACGAACCGACCAATCACCTGGACATCAACCATCAACTCGAATTGCTCGCGCTCGTGCGTCGCCTGCCCACCACCACGATCATGGCATTGCACGATCTGAATCTGGCCGCCATGTTCTGCGATTCGATAGTGATGCTGAACCGTGGCTCCATCGTTGCCCACGGAAGCCCGACCGAGGTCCTCACCGCCGACCTGATAGCCGAGGTCTACCAGGTCGATGCCGAAGTCCGCCTGGACGGTCCTGGCGGAGTACCCACCGTGAGATACCTTCCACCCAGCTCGGATTAGACGCACGCGGATCTGTCATTCACGCGAGAGCATCGCCACTGCTTCGCGTTCGAGGTCGACGTACGGTTCCCCACTGACGTCGATCGCCACCCGGCTGAGCGTTCCACCGGTAAACGCCCATGGTGAGGTATCCGGGTAGTCGTCGGTCACAGGCTCCCCGCTGTCACGGCCTGCATTGAGCCCTTCGCCGCCGCCGATACTGAACTTGCCTGGCTGAGTGCGGATTCTGCCCTCACCGACTTTCCGATCGCCGTAGTAGAGGCCGAGCACCCCGTGCGCAGTGCCCGGCGGATCCTCACCTTCCTTGTCGAAAGTTGCTGCCAAGATTACATTTTCGCCGATGGGGAGGTCTTCGGCGGCATCGATCTTCTGCTGTTCACTGCCGAGGAAGTTGTACACGTAATGCAGTCGGTTGTCCTTGACGTACAGCGAATGACCACCGAACCTGCCGCCATGCGAGAACAGCACACCGGCCGCACCCGGTTCGGCCAAGTCGACAACTGCCCCGATCGAGTATGAACGATTACGAAGGTTGACAGCGACGGCTTCCGGTACCTCGGCTCCCCCTGGACGGTAGACGTACCGGTTGCGCGGCGGAGCCAGCTGGGGGCGAGGTGTGGTGAGGAGTTCGACACCGGACCGATCATCCAGTGGCAGAGCTTGATTGGCGCCGGCCTCGTGGAACCACAACCCCACGAGCTCGGCGAGCCTGCCGGGTTCTTCGCCGGCAAGGTTCCGGAGCTCGGCTCGGTCCACCTCCGTGTGGTAGAGCTCCCAGGTGTCTTCCGAGAAATGACCCCACCCGCTCAGAGTCGGGTGCGTGGTGACGGCCTTCCACCCGTCATGCCAAATCCCTCGTCCTCCGAGCATCGAATAGAACTGGGTGTGCTTGGCGGTGGGGATGTTGCCGGCGTCGAAGCTGTACCGCATGCTCACGCCTTGGATCGGGTGCTGGGTGTATCCCTTCACCGTGTCGGGCAAGTCGACACCGACGCAGTCGAGCAGAGCCGGGACGACGTCGATGGCATGGTGGTACTGATCTCGAATCTCGCCTCGGGCGTCGATGCCCTCCGGCCACGAGATGATGCAGGGGTCGCAGGTTCCGCCGTTGAACGAGTACCGCTTCCACATCTTGAAGGGCGTGTTGAACGCCATCGCCCACCCGTTGGGATAGTGGTTGTACGTCTCGGTGCTGCCCAACTCGTCCAGCTTTGCCAGGTTCTCGGCGAGGTCGTCGGGTACCCCGTTCGCGATTTTGTTCTCGTTGACTGAACCGTCGGGTCCGCCCTCACCACTGGCACCGTTGTCGGAAACCACCACGATGATCGTGTTGTCCAGCTGCTCGATTTCTTCGAGGTATTCGAGCAGGCGTCCGATCTGATCGTCGCAGTACGAGAGGAAGCCCGCGTACACCTCCGCCATCCGTGAGAACAGTCGTTGCTCGTCAGCGGACAGGGTGTCCCAGGGGCGGGTGAAATCCAGCGGCGGGAACGGTTCGCCGTCAGGTCCGGTGCGGGTGTCAGGAGTGCCTATCGGGTTGAGTGAGGGCAGAGTCGTGTCGTTCGGGACAAGTCCCATGTCCTTCTGCCTCGCCAGAATCTCATCCCGCATGGCTTCGTACCCTGCGTCGAACCTGCCTGCGTAGCGATCGGCCCATTCGCGGGGCGCGTGATGTGGAGCGTGTGCGCACCCGGGTGCGTAGTAGAGAAATACAGGCCGGTCCGGAGCTATCGACTTCACGTCGCCGATGTATTCGAGCGCTCTGTCGGTGATGTCGACGCTGAAGTGATACCCCTCTTCCGGCGTCGACGGCTGTTCGACGGGGTGGTTGTCGTGGACGAGGTCGGGATACCACTGATTGGTCTCGGCACCGAGAAAGCCGTAGAACCGCTCGAATCCGCGACCGACCGGCCAATTCCGTTTCGTGGAAGCAAGATTCATCTCGTCTTCGGCGCAGAGGTGCCATTTCCCGACCATCGCGGTACTGAACCCCTGCTCGACCAGAACCTCGGCGAGCGTGGCACATTCGGGAGGGATGTGACCGTTCCCGCCAGGAAACCCGACCGCGCACTCACTGATGCAAGCCATTCCGTTGGTCGTGTGGTTCCGGCCGGTGAGCAGACACGATCGCGTCGGTGAGCACAGCGCTGTGGTGTGCCACTGCCCGTACCGCAATCCGTTGCCCGCGATGCGGTCGATGTTCGGCGTCTCGATCGGTCCCCCGTAGCAACCCAAGGCGCCGAATCCGACGTCGTCGAGAACGATGTAGAGAATGTTAGGCGTGCCGGCGGCAGCCTTCGGCTGCTCGTACGGGCTCCAGTCGGGAATCGAATCGCGAATATCGAGGTTGACGACGCCTTTGAATGCGTTGGCCATAACCTGGCTCCTTGTAGGTGATCTGAATGCCAGCCTCTACGGCTGCATGGTCAATCGCATACCCCGATTGTGCTCACCGAAGCGCTGTCGCCCGAAATGGGCGATGCCATCTTCGGCAGGAGGTCCGAGTATGAAAGTGCCGGGTCTGTCATCGCCTCACTGGAAGCCAGGGACCACATGAGCAGTCAATTCGTTGAAGCCTCCACCTCCGATAACCCTGACCCGCTTCCGAGCTGGCAGGACGGCACGCCGAAACAGGCCATCAGGCAATTCGTCGAACGCGCGACGACTGCGGGAAGTCCGGACGAAATCGCACCGGAAGACCGGATCGCAGTCTTCGACAACGACGGAACTCTGTGGTGTGAGAAGCCGATGCCGATCCAACTCGACTTCATCTTGCGCCGCCTCGTCGAGATGACCAACCAGGATCCGACTCTTCGCAACCGTCAACCGTGGCAGGCGGCCTTCGAGCAGGACTACGCCTGGTTGAACGATGTGATCTCGAAGCACTATCGCGGCGACGACAGCGCACTGAAGGTGCTCGCGGCCGGTGTCCTGGCGGCATTCGCCGAAGTCACAGTCGACGAATTCGAAACCCACGCCGATACCTACCTGCGCACTGCTTCGCATCCCACTCTCGATCGCAAATATTTGCACTGCAGCTATTCGCCCATGGTGGAGTTGCTCGATTACCTTGCGGCCAAAGGCTTCTCCAACTACATAGTCTCTGGCGGCGGACGTGATTTCATGCGGCCGATCAGTCAGGAGGTCTACGGCATCCACCGAGATCGCGTCATCGGCAGCGGCGTGGCATTGACGTGGAAGGACGACGGCCACAGCGGCACGATCCTTCGTCAGCCCCAAACCGATGTCGTCGACGACGGGCCGGCCAAGCCCGTACAGATATGGAACCGAATCGGCCGACGACCTGTCATCGCGGCCGGAAACAGCAACGGTGACCTACCGATGTTGCAGTTCGCCGAACACCCGAACATTCCGGCACTTCGTCTTCTGGTGCTCCATGACGATCCGGAACGCGAGTTCGACTACGTGGACGGAGCCGAGCACGCACTCGACGCCTCGCGCGCAAACGGGTGGACAGTGGTGAGCATCAAAAACGACTGGAAGACAGTCTTCGAACCACTCGCCGAATGACAGTATGGACGTGTGACCCTCGATGATGTCGCCGACGAACTCTACGGCCTCGACCCCGGCGAGTTCGTCGAGGCGCGTACAAAGCATGTGAAGGCTGCCCGGGAGGACAACGACCGCACACTGGCCGCGGAGATCGGAAAACTTCGGAAGCCAACCACCGTGGGATGGTTGGTCAATCTCATTTCGCGCAATCTATCCGAAGATCTGGATGCACTTCTCGCGCTTGGCGAATCGCTACGCGACGCCCAACGCCATCTCTCAGGTCAGGACTTGCGACGGCTGACGACACAGAGGCAGCAGGTGGTGCGAAGTCTCGCCCACAAATCCGGTGAGATCGCGGCTTCGCGTGGAAAGAATGCCGGTGAGGATGCGTTACGTGATGTCGCGCAGACCCTCAATGCCGCCCTGTCCGACGAGGAGACTGCCGCGCAGGTCCGACTCGGACGAGTTGTGACCGCTGCCAGTTACAGCGGTTTCGGGCCGGCGGGACTTGCTGTAGTGGAGGAGGATTCCGTACACGATGCCCCTGCGATCCACACCGAAGACAGCGCTCCGGCCAAATCCACTGCTCCGGATCACAAGGCCGAACAAGCCAAGGCGAAAGCAGAATTGACGGAAGCCAGGGCAGACCTCGAGAAAATCCGACGACGGGTCAAGGCCGAGACCGCCCAGTTCGAGGATGCCAGGTCAAAGCTGTCCGACCTCGACCGCCGCATCGAAGAACTCCGCGCCGATCTCGAACACGCAGAACAGGAACGACAGTTCGCCAAGAACACCGAGAAGGCTGCCGGCGTCGCGGTTCGAGAGTCCGAGGATGAGCTTCGCGAAGCCGAGCGCCGGGTCGACGAAGCAGAAGAGGGCCTTGACGAGACGGAATGAGTTGCACGTTCGGAGATCTTGACCTCTACAGCAGTTCAGGTTCTAGCGTGATTTCATGACATTCACCCGAATCGAACTCGACTACCTGGCCACACAGACTCTCGGACGCCTCGCGACGGTTCAACGGAATGGAACGCTGCAAGTCAGTCCGGTCGGATTCCACTACAACCCGGATACAGCCACGATCGACATCAGCGGTTACAACATGACGGACAGCCGTAAGTTTCACAATGTCGCGGAGAACGGGCGGGTCGCGTTTGTCGTGGACGACATCGCATCTGTAGATCCATGGCGGGTCAGGTGCGTCGAAATCCGTGGACGGGCAGAGGCTTTGGATGTTGAGGGCGCTGGTGCGCATGGTCTCGACGCACCGATCATCCGTATCCACCCCGAACGCATCATCAGCTTCGGCCTCGACGACAAAGAACTGGACGTCCACCAGTTGGTCGTGAACGGACGTGACGTCTGAATGCCCGAATCGAATTGATCAGCCTGCGGCGGCTTCGAGTTCACTCAGTGATTCCTCGAGGTGGCCCAGGAGCCGCTGCAGGTGCGGAACATTGCGGCGGCAGCCGACGAGACCGAACTGCATGGTGTCCGCGTAGCCGATGACGGTGATGTTCATTGCCTGCCCGTCCAACGGAATCGATGCCGGATAGCAGCTCTCGAGCTTCGCGCCGTTCCAGTATCGCGTCGTCGTCGGGCCGGGGACGTTGGAAATCACCAGATTGAAGACTGGGCGCCCGGTGATCAGTCGGGATGAACCAGGGATCAGCGGCAACCCGAGGCCGGCAACATTCAATGCACTGAGCGCCGTGATCTGCAGGGGCGTCAGGCCCGACATCAGGGACTTGGCGCTACTCATCGAGTCGTGAACTCTCTGAAGTCTGGCCGCCGGATCCGCCAATTCGGTTGCCAGATCACACAACACCGCACCTACGGCATTGCCGGAAGCCTCACCCTCATCGCCTTTACGAAGTGATACCGGCACCATCGCGATCAACGGTTTGTCCGGCAACTCGTCCAGTTCGATCAGGTAACGCCGCAGCGCGCCCGCGCACATAGCCAACACCGCATCGTTGAGCGTCACGTCTGCAACGCAACTGACCTTGCGCAGGCGCTCGATCGGCCACGACTGCGCGGCGACACGCCTCGCGCCGGTGATCGGGACGTTGAAGATCGATTTCGGAGCAGCAAACGGTAACGGTGCGACGTGGTCCTTCACCGCCGAGGCAGCGGCGTTCACAATCGCAGGGCCCACCCCGACCACATCTTGCACGGTCTCGATCACGGAGCCCACCCGCCTCTGCAGGTCCAGCCCGCGACTGGCTCGAACCCGCCCCGAAGAAGGTCGCTGCGCCCACGGAGGCATCGATTCTCGATCGAGCGGGTCCGACGAGAGGCTGCGGTACCACGCCTGAACAGCAGACACACCATCCATGAGTGCATGGTGCGTCTTCATGTACACGGCAACTCGGCCGTCGGCGAGACCTTCGATCACATACGCCTCCCACAGCGGCCGATGCCGATCGAGCAGCGTGCCGTGGAGCATGGAGGTCAGCTCGAGCAATTCGCGGACTCGTCCCGGCTTGGGCAGCGCGAGCAACCGGACGTGATACTCGAGATCGACATCCGTGTCCTCCGTCCAACGCACCGGCGCGAAGTTCGACAAGAACTGCACCGGCTTGCGGCGGAAGAGGGGGCGAATCGAGTCGACGTCGGTGAGCGAACGGTAGAGCGACCTGGCGAATTCGCCGTCGTCTCCTTCCGGCGGAACGAAAAGCGACAGTCCACCGACGTGCATGGGATGCTCTCGTGACTCCATCAGCAGGAACATCGAGTCGAGCGGCAGCATCAGCGTCATGGCGATCCGTTCTCTCGGGCAGCTGCCCGGAGTACCGATCAGCCGCTGTTCGACAAAGTTACTCGCCCTGACTTCCCTCATTGGCGACTCCGACAAAACATTGCCCCCTCGATTTCGACAGGAGTCCGATATTCCCGTCGACGAACGCCTTTTCGGGTCGTAGCACCTCACAGCGATTCGTGGGCGAATGACGAGACACAGAGCACTGCAACAAATTTCAATCCTCACAGCCACAAGTAGTAGCGAAGGCGATCGCAGTAATACTTTTGTCGGAATTGTTTCAAATTGTCTGTACATCCAAGTCACACGTGACTACCGTCACTCATCATCACAATCCCGACTGGTCGGTTGTACCCAAAGGAGAAATACATGTCCCGACGTTCGACGTCGCGTGGGCTTTTCGGCGCACTCGCCACCGCAACTGTGTTCGCCACCGTCACAGCGGTGGGAAGCCTGTCAGCAAGCATTGCAGGAGCCGCCCCGGCAGCGGAGATCCCCTTCGGCGGTTGGGATTCATGTCCGATCGACAATCCCGAGACCAGCACCTGTATGGACGTCACGGTTACCGGCGGAAACATGAAGATCGGCAAGCTTTCCGTCGGCATTCCCGCCGGGGCGATGCGCATCGCAGGCGGAGTTGCATACCGGGAGAATCCAGAGGCTGAATTCGGATTCGACCAAGTCTTCATCCCACCGAACGACAACAGTCGGGGGATCTACGCCGAACCTATCGACATCCCCGGGGGCGCACTCGGAATCGACCTACCATTCAACAATCTCTTCGGACTGAACAGGGCCTCGGCCACCGTCGAGTCGACGTCTGCACTCCCCACCGTGGATGCATTTCAGCTTGGCGTGAAGCTACCCGTCAAATTGAAGATCGCGAACCCTCTCCTCGGCGGCAAATGCTACCTGGGCTCGGACAGCAACCCCGTTCAACTCAAATTGGATGTGACCGAATACGGCGTCCTCGAGGAGGTTCCAGGTTTCCCGGATACTGCCGTCGTTCGAAACACCGGGCACACCGGACAGCCCTTCGCCGTCCCGACAGCTTCCGGATGTGGCCCGTTCGGCGTTCTGAATCCAATCGTCAACTGGCGCGCCGGGCTTCCCTCGTCCACCACGTCCAACTCCCTCGCCACGACGAGTGACGTCTACAACATCGGTGCCGACAGCCTCAGGCCACAGCCGGCCGGCTCACCCGAACCCGCTGCCGTCGCCGCCGAACGTAGCGCCAAGTAAGTAGGTCGGACTTCATTCATCGCCGGCTTCGGTGGCGTCGAGTAACGCACCGAGGGCGCGGTGGAGCTCGGCCAGTTCCCGCCCACCGGTTTTCGTCAGCACTTCCGTATTCTTTGCATCCAATTGGCGGACAATGTCTTTAGCGAGTTCTATGACTCGTTTCCCCTCGTCACTGAGATCGAGGCAAACGGCTCTCGCATCGCGACTGTCTCGTTCGCTGACAACAAACCCGCTCTTCTCCAACGCTCGCACGAGCTTGGATATGTAGATTCGCTGCAACCCCGTGTGCGCGGCGAGTTCTCGCTGACTAGGCCTCTCCCCCGCACTCACCAGACCATGGAGAGACGCGAGCACCGAATACTGGGCGTGGGTCAACCCGAGGTGGGCGATCGCTCGGTCAACCCCCGCCCGCCAGCGCAAGCCAAGGTGCCACACCAGCGACCCCGTCGTCCATATTTCTCGATCTTGCATTCAAATAGAATACATGGCTACTATCTAAATTAGGGTACATGGAAACTATTTGAGGAGTCGCAATGCCCACAATTCCCGTGCTCGACTCGACTGTGGCCTACCGCTCGTGCGGAGACGGAACACCCTTCGTACTTATCCACGGGAACCCCACATCCTCCTACCTGTGGCGAAACATCCTCCCGCAGATAGGAAATCTCGGCCAAGCGCTTGCCCCTGACCTCATCGGAATGGGCGCGTCGGGCAAACCGCCAATCGACTACGGTTTTCTCGACACCGCCCGCTACCTCGACGCATGGTTCGACCAGATGGATCTCGACGACGTCGTACTCGTCGGACACGACTGGGGCGGGGCACTTGCACTGGACTGGGCTGCCCGCCATCCCGAACGCGTTCGAGGTGTTGCCTTCTTCGAAACGATCCTGCGTCCGATGACCTGGGACGAGCACTTCCCGGGAGACGCACGAGCGCGGGTCGAGGCCCTGAGAGCTCCCGGTATCGGCGAGACCAAGGTACTCGACGAAAACTTCTTCCTCGAAATTGCGCTTCACAGAACAGTTCTCGGAGAACTGTCCGAAACCGATGCTGAAACCTATCGCGCCCCTTACCCCTCGCCGGAGAGTCGCCGGCCCCTTCTCGAGTGGCCACGGTCCTTCCCCGTCGAAGGAAGTCCCGGCGACGTGAATGCACGAGTGGCGGCGTACAGCGATTGGCTCGCAGAAAGCAGCGAGGTACCCAAACTCCTTCTCACCTTCAGCGGCCCCGCCGAACTTCTCATGATCGGACCTGACGAAGTCGCGTGGAGCCGATCGAATATCGCAAACCTCGAGGTGGAACAGTGCGGTCCCGCAGGACATCTCGCCCCGGAGGATCAGCCTGCGGCCATCGCGGCGGCGATCACCGAATGGACACAGCGGCAACACTGCTTCAGCCGCGACTGAAGTGGGACCGTCGCCACGTACTCTGAGCGCCGGTTTCCCCGACCCATGCGGTAGCGATCCAGACGGTGCTCCGAAATATGGGACCGACACCACCTCCGCCGGATTTGTCCGATATAACTAACTGGCGAGTACGCCGGTTGGGACGAGGTCGAGAACGAGGGGGCGTGTGTGGTGAACGAGGACGGGTTGGGGCGAACGTCGGGATCGGGGGCTCCACACCGGGTGGGCGGCTTTCTTTATCACCGCAACGGCGACCGGTGGGAGTGGTCGGACGAAGTCGCACGGATTCACGGATACGAACCCGACCAAGTGGCTCCGACGACGGAATTGATGCTCGCGCACAAGCATCCCGACGACCGAAGACACGTTGCCCAAACACTGCATGCCATCCGCACTTCAGGCGGCCCGTTCAGCAGCCGCCACCGCATCATCGACACCGCAGGGGACACTCACTCGGTAATCGTCGTCGGCGACAGCGTCGTGGACGAGTCGGGTGCTGTGGTCGGCAGCTCAGGCTTCTACATCGACGTCACCGAAACCCTGGACAGCACGGTGAAAGCATCTGTCGACGTGCTGGTCAACGAAATCACTGCTTCTCGCGGGGTGATCGAGCAAGCCAAAGGCATGCTCATGGTGATCTACGGAATCTCTGCCGATCGAGCTTTCGACATCCTCGTATGGCGTTCGCAGGAGACCAACGTGAAACTCAGGGATGTTGCCGAGCAGTTGATAGTTCGCACGCTGGACGATTTCCGGGTCCCGACACTTCTGCGGACCCGGTTCGATCACTTGCTGTTACAGGGTTGAACTTCTAACCCGGCTGAACCACGAACTGGGAGATGCTTAAGGCGGTTCCCGTGGCTGGCTGCTCAACCTCGAGGAACCTCGCCCGCATTGATTCCGGGACGGTCCGATGCGGCCTATCCCCGTTGTTACCCAACGCGGAGTAAAAGGAAACTACTTGTCGTCAGACTTCTTCTCGGAGGTCTCCTCGACCAGTTCAGGCGCCTGTTCTCGAGTTGCCATTCCGCCGTCGCCGCCCTTGTCCACGGGCCCTGGGTGCCCACCCTTGGGCGACTGGTCGTTGTTGTCTTTCTCGGTCATGCGGTCATCCCCGTCATTTGGTCCTGTCAGTCATACGGCGTGCGGCCTTTCAGGAGCCTCGGCCCGCCTCCCTCTCAATCTAACGCTCTCAGCACTTCCCGCAACCCTCACCGGTTTTGTTTGCATTTCAGCGCTTTCGGGCAGGTGACTGCGAACAGCATTTCCGCGATGAGAGGTCGATCCCAGTGCGCGCAGTGACTTGGCAAGGCAAACGAAAAGTAAGCGTCGATACGGTTCCGGACCCGAAGATCGTCGACCCCAGTGACGCGATCATCAAGGTCACCACGACGAATATCTGCGGATCCGATCTGCACCTGTACGAGACTCTGGGTGCGTTCATGAATGCCGGCGACATTCTCGGTCATGAACCGATGGGCATCGTCGAAGAAGTCGGCTCGGAAGTCACGAATCTCGAGATAGGCGACCGCGTCGTGATCCCGTTCCAGATCTCGTGTGGCAACTGTTTCATGTGTGATTCGAGCCTCTACACACAGTGCGAGACGACTCAGGTCCGCGATCAGGGAACGGGCGCAGCGTTGTTCGGCTTCTCCGAGCTGTACGGCTCGGTGCCAGGCGGGCAGGCCGAGTACCTTCGAGTACCGCAAGCACATTTCACACACATCAAAGTTCCCGAAGGTCCCGCGGATTCGCGATTCGTCTACCTCTCCGACGTGCTTCCCACAGCCTGGCAGTCGGTTGAATACGCCGACATCCCGCCGGGTGGGTCCGTGACCATCCTCGGTCTCGGACCGATCGGTGACATGGCGGCCCGCATCGCTCACCACAAGGGATTTCGAGTAATCGGCGTGGACCGTGTACCCGAACGCCTTGCACGCCTTGCCGAACGCGGGATCGAAACCCTCAATCTCGACGACTACGGCAGCAAGATCGGTGACGCAGTCAGAGATGCGACGAACGGCCGTGGAACCGATTCGGTGATCGATGCTGTCGGAATGGAAGCTCACGGGTCTCCGATCGGAAAGCTCGCGCAGCAGTTCGTCGGACTCCTTCCCGATGCTCTTGCCGCGCCTGCGATGCGTAACGCAGGAATCGATCGACTCGGTGCGGTCTATTCGGCCATCGACATCGTTCGGCGCGGGGGGACGATTTCTCTGATCGGTGTATACGGCGGCATGGTTGATCCACTGCCGCTGATGACTATGTTCGACAAGCAGATTCAGCTCAGGATGGGTCAGGCGAACGTCAAGAAGTGGGTAGACGACATCATGCCTTTGCTCACTGATGACGACCCACTCGGCGTCGACACCTTTTCCACTCATCAGCTGCCGCTCGATCAGGCGCCACACGCCTACGAGATCTTTCAGAAAAAGCAGGAAGGCGCGGTCAAGATCCAACTGAAACCGCACGGGTAATAATCAGCACCGATTCCATCCACGTTCGACAGAAAGAAACTGAAACCGAAATGGCTCGCGAACTCACCGTCTCCGACAGCGTCGTCGTCAATGTCGACGCGCTTTCTCTCTACGAGCTCATCAGCGATCCCACTCGCATGGGCGACTGGAGTCCCGAAAACCTGGGAGCTACCTTGCGGGGAGACCGCGAAAGCGCTTTCCTGGGTATGGAGTTCGACGGGCACAACAAACGTGGGCGCGCGCAGTGGACCACAAGATGCACCGTCACCGCTGCCGACACCGGGAAACTGTTCGAATTCCGTGTTCACAAGATCGGCCTTGCCACGCCACGAATCTCTGCCGCTATTGCAACCTGGCGGTACCGATTTCAGCCCGTCCCCGGTGGAACCCGAGTTACCGAAACGTGGATCGACGACAGACGGGGCTGGCCGGATTTTGCGGCGGACATATTCGACAAGGTTGCCACCGGCGGAAAGACGTTCGCCGACTTTCAGCGCGGCAACATCCGCAAGACGCTGCTGAACATCAAGAGCGCCGTTGAGCAGGAGGTATCCGGCATCGAAGGCAGCACCGGCTGACCGACCGGCACAGCTTGTGGCAGTTTCTGCCACTTTTGGTACAGTGCGGATATGGCAACAGCCCGCCGCACTGCACTACTTCTCCGCGTCTCGCAGAGTTGCGCTGCCGCTTTCGTCGAACGCGGCGACACTTCGACGACCATCGCGGAGCTCGCCGAACGGGCAGAAATCTCCGAGCGCACCTTCTATCGCTGCTTTGCCACCAAGGAAGAGAGCATCTGGCCGATGCTCGACGAGGGAAACCGCAGTCTTGCCACCGCCCTCAGCGCGCAATCCCGCGAATACGGACTCTCAGCGGCAGTGAAGACGGCCTTTATCGCATCGGTCGGCGAGTCCTTCGAGCCGATGACTCGGTCACTGATGCCCATCATCTTCGGCGACGCGGCGCTCCGGAGAGTGTGGGAATCAGCAACTTTCGAGACGATGGAACTGATCCGCCCAGAAGTTGCACGTCTGATCGATCGGCCAGAAGGCTCGCTCGACACGACAGCGGCTTCGGGCCAGGCAACACTGGCGGTAGTGGCCGCACTGCGCGAGATGGCAGACCTCCGGACCCCCGCACCCAAGGCCATCACCCGCGCGCTCGGCGCGTTCTCGAAGCCATATCTCGCAACACCAACAGGTTAGGAACAATCATGACTCAGGATCTCTCCGGAAAAATCGTTCTCGTCACTGGCGGCGCACGCGGCCTGGGCGAAGCGTTTGCGCGTGGCATCGTCGCGGGTAACGGCCGCGTCGTCATCGGCGACCTACTCGACGACGACGGCCGAGCAGTGGCCGAATCTCTCGGCGACGCAGCACGTTACGTTCACCTCGACGTCACCGATCCGGCGTCTTGGAAGTCCGCCGCCGAGTACGCGGTATCCGAATTCGGCGCGATCAACGGTTTGGTCAACAATGCCGGAATCTCGGCTTCCGGCCAGACGGTCGCCGAAGAACCGCTCGAGACGTTCCAACGCATCATCCAGATCAACCTGGTGTCCGTACACACCGGTATCCACACGGTGGTGCCGTTCATGAAGGCAGCAGGCGGCGGATCCATCGTGAACATCTCCTCGGCCGCCGGCCTGATGGGCATGGCTCTGACCAGCGGTTACGGCGCAGCCAAGTGGGGCGTGCGTGGGCTGAGCAAGATCGCCGCCGTCGAACTCGGTCGCGACAAGATTCGGGTCAACTCCGTACACCCCGGCATGGTCCTCACCCCCATGACTGCGCCGACGGGCATCAGCCTCGAAGAGGGCGCATTCCCGAACAATCCGTATCGCCGTGTCGGTCGCCCGGAGGAGTTGGTCGGTGCGGTCACCTACCTACTTTCCGACGATGCCTCGTACACAACAGGTTCCGAGATCGCCGTCGACGGTGGTTGGACCGCCGGACCGTCGATCGAATACATCGCCGGCCAGTAAGGCAGGGATCCGTTCCCGCCTGAACCTGCGCATTCCGAACGTCCTCAGGTAGACACCAACGTCTCCCTGATTGCATTCGGAGAACTCAACTTTCGCAGGCGCTGCAGCGCACGATGCAGGTCGAGTGACACCTGGTCGGTCGTACGGGCGAGCGATGTTGCCGTCGCCTCACTGTCGAGGCCGACGATCAACCGCAACACCAGGACATCGCGTTCGACAACCGGGAGCGCTGTTGGAGGCGGGAGCGGCCCACTGCTGAACCGGTCGGATGCCGCCCGAGCAATCGCGACGCTTGTACTCACGTACAGCAGGCGCAGGAAAGGCTGATTCGCCGCCGATCCGTCACAAACTGCCGTGAGAACAGAGATGCATGCAGCATCCGCGGCGGAGTCGGAGACGGCCCGATCAAGCTCGGCGCGGCACCGCAGCACAACCATCGGGCGAAACACTGCGTACAAATCGGTCATGGCTTCATCGCTACCGCTCCGTGCCGCGGCGGCCAACATCTCGAGCGAGCCTTCCTGCAACATGGGCTTACAATCTCTCTCGACCCGAAATTCGTCGTGTAGCCGGGGGATCAGCTGGATCCGAACAGTCCGGCGAAGGGGTTCACTGTCGGCGCGGGTGCCTGATCTTGCCCGCCTTGCCATTGGTTCTGATTGCCCCAGTCGTTGCCCTGATTCCAGTTACCACCCTGGTTCCAGCCGCCGTTTCCACCACGGTCCCAATCGTGCGAGTGATCGCCCCCCTGATCTCCGTACCAACTGTTATCGGCCTGTGTTACATCATGATTCACAGTATCTGCCGAGGCCGGTGCGGCGAGCACGGCAATGGGTACGGTCAATACCGCACCCGTCACCGCGAGCTTGGTCCAGAAGTACTTCCTACGTTGTTCCGGTGCGGATAGTCGTGTCATGATCGATCCCTTCTCCGAAGATTTCTCCAGACTCTCTCTGGCTGTCCCGAACGGGGCACACACCAGTGAAGTCCTGCATCCTGGCCGTCCACTGGCACAACCCTGGCAGATTCCTGGCAGGGCTGATTTCAAACCGAACGCCTTGCACTACATAATGTTCCGACGCTGCCTCGTGGTTGTTCGCGCCCCAGTTCCGACCGTTCCGTTCCAGGCGGCAAGGGGTCGCTCGGGCGTAAAGTCGAGAGGGTTCGGCTCAGTCGTCCAGAGCGGAAGGACACCCAGAAAATGCGGAGCGATGGAGATACGTGGGACATCGTCAGTAGCGTCGGACTCACCGCGCTTGCAGTGGCGACCTTCCGCGCATTGGAAAGCGCCCGCTCGGACGCGATCATCGAAGACAAGTTCGCATCGTGGTTCGTAGAAGCTGCAGCGGAGCCGCATTTCACAGCTCTTCTGAAAGATCCGGCACTCCTCGACGACACACCCTTCGGCGGTTTCATGGGATTGCGAACCAGGTTCTTCGACGAATTCTTCTTGTCGTCAACCGAATCCGGAGTAAAGCAGGCGGTAATCGTTGCGGCGGGGTTGGATTCGCGTGCGTACCGGCTGGATTGGAACTCAGAATCCACAGTGTTCGAAGTAGATCAACCAAAGGTACTGGAGTTCAAAGCCGAAGTGCTCGCGGCGCGCGACGCCCAGCCGAAAACTGATCGACGCACTGTGCCTACGGATCTGCGCAACGACTGGCCGGCTGCGCTCGCGGAGGCCGGTTTCGATCCGAAGGAACCTACTGCATGGTCCGCAGAAGGCCTGCTCGCTTATCTCCCCGGCCCGGCCCACGACGCCCTGTTCGAGCGGATCGACGAACTCTCGGCCACTGGTAGTCGGTTGGCAGTGAACGACTTTCCGGCCGGCGCGGACCCGAAGAAGCTGGCGACCATCAGATCCAAGTACTTTGCCGAGAACCCGTTCGGAGACCTGGACATTTCGCAACTGTTCTACAGCGACAAACGATCCGATCCCGGCCGGTGGCTCACTGAACACAATTGGACCGTCCGACGCTTCAGCTCGGTGGAGTTGGCAGATCTGTACGATCGCCGGATTCCTGATCTCCCCGAAGAGATCGCCGCACTGTCGACGCAGCCTTCTTTCCTGGCCGCGACCAAGAACTAACTCGGACAGTCCTCACGAAAGTTACTCGGGTGCAGTATTTCTCCGTTTTGTCCAGCTTCACTATGCGTGTCACCACGACAAGTAGTTGACGGTACTCGAGGATGAACCGATTCAGTACTTCAGGCTGAGTACGTCTACACCTCAGACGGACGCGCGCCGAAGAGAACGCTGATGAAATGAGTCCATGAAACTCGAACACGCACGCAGGAAGGGTCGCCCGCTCACGCTGGTGGCACTTGCCTCCGCAGCGGTATTCGCCCTCGCCGCATGTACTTCCGGGCCGGATTCTGCACAAACCTCGGACAACAGCACAAAGGTCTCCGCCACCGAGACACCCACGACAGTCACGATCCCCGACAGCCCCGTCGGCAAGCAGATCAGCTGGCTTCTCAGTGCGTTCAACACGAGCGCGCCATTGCCCCAGGAAGAAATCGCCGAGCACTTCGGACCCACCGCACCAGTTGTCCTGACGCCTCCGGACTTCGAGTCCATCCGAGCCGGACAGCCCTGGACAACAGTGAATTACAAGGGAGGCGATACCGACGGCACCGTTTCCATCACCAGTACCACCGGCGGCGCGTTCGACATAAACGTCGTCGTCGACGGCAGCGGGTTGGTCCTTGGAATGGCGATAACACCGACCAAAGACGATCATGTGCCTGCCGCATCGTGGAAAGAGCTCGAGGCAGCTGTCAAAGCACTTCCCGCGCCGACGAACTTGACCGTCACCGAGGTCACCGGCGGAAAGAACGCCGAAGTCTTCGGTGTCGGCGACACCTCACCACAGCCCACAGGGTCAACGATCGAGCTGTACGTTCTCGGCGCGGTCGCGACGGCTGTCCAGAACGGGACACTCTCGTGGGATCAGAAGCTCACCATCACCGACGACCTCAAGTCGATGCCCGGCGGGACAATGCAGGACCTGCCGTCGGGAACCGAAGTCACGGTCCGGGAGACCGCCGGCAAGATGATCTCGATCAGCGACAACACCGCCACCGACATGCTGATCGCTGCTGTCGGGCGCGAGCAGGTCGAGGCCGAGTTCGCCCCGATGGGCATGGCGGATCCTTCGCTCAACATTCCACTGAAGCCGACCCGCGCACTGTTCCAACTCGGCTGGGGCAACGATGGCGCACAACGTATCGCCTGGCGCGATGGAACCCCGGACGAGCGTCGAGCAATACTGGCGGCACTACCTGGCGGCCTGGTGGACATCCCGGCGTCAGCATTCACCACCCCCGCATGGCCTTTCGACATCGACTGGTTTGCCTCGCCCGCCGACCTGCGTGCCGCGTTGGTCTCGTTGCAAGAGATGGCGAAGACCGAGAGCGGTGCACCGGTTCGAGACATACTGGCCGAAGATCCGGCGCTCGGTGACGAGTCCGCGAAATGGTTCACCTACGGCGGATTCAAGGGCGGCAGCTCCATCGGGGTCCTTGCGGGTGCCTACTACGTTGAACACGACGATCGCGCCTGGGTCGTCACCATGCAAACTCACGGAGACGACGCTGCACTGGTTGCCGATCCGGCTCTGTACTTCGATCCGGTCGACGACGCGATGCTCTTGATCCAGAAAGACGCGACCAGCTAGGAACTGATTGAGGTCGAGATTTCGCGGCAGTCCCCAGCGTGGCTTGCAGCGGAACAAAAGACCGCTGCGCATCCGGTGACATCCGGATGCGCAGCGGCCTCGGTAAGTCTTAGCCCGTTGGCGTCTTAGCCCGTTGGCTCAGTCTCGTCCGACGAGAATCCGTCGAAGAATGCGATGACCTTCTGGAGAAGTGTCGCGATGTCGAAATCTTCCAAGCTACCCATTGCGTTCGTCCTTTCGTTTAACACTGGAGGATGAAACGTGCATCTTGCAATTTCCAATGTAAAGCATCAAATGCAATTTTTCTCGACCCCAAGACAATTTGTTTACAAATACCCCACTCAGCAAGATATGAGCAAATCGAAGCAGATTGCCGCCCCACCCGCAGCGGCCCCTATTTTCACACCCCAAGTAACCCCCTTGATATGCCGGTGGGTAAATCCTGAGAAAAATTTCTGGCCAGGGAATTTCGTCTGGCCTTCCTGGCGAAACCCTCTTCCAAAGCATATTGGACATTTGTCCGCGATAACGAATCGGTTGCACCGCAATTCGGAAAGCCTTCTCGAATCGAGTTGCAATTCTCCAATACCAGTAGCAATTTGCGCCGATGGAAAGTAGTACCAGTTCATAAATCTTGCACGTGCCTGGACGCTGTGCAAGCGATTAACTGGCCACTTTGGTTTACACACGACCTTCCGACGGTTCATCAGGAATTCAAGTGAGATTAAAGTTGGACGTTAGTTTAATTGCGTTTCACATTTTTCCTGGCACTCGCCCGTCGAAGGTGGACCCACTGAACAAACAAGGCCGAGACCGCACCCTAGGGATCACCGGACAGAATCGGGGGCTGACGGCGGTCGCGCAGGTAGCCTCACACGAGGGTGAAATCGGGGGTGAGACATGCCTGGAGGTCTCGTTTTACCGAGCCCGACACAGTACGTTTTCCCAGGCACGCCAGTCCCCAGATTCATACGGTGTGCAAGGGCTCGTTGACGCTTCCGAGATGTTGGCAAGACCGACCACGGGCCCCGTTCTCCCGACGAGAACGGGGCTTCCTCGGGTCGGTTTCCGCCTTCGACCGACCGGGTAGACGCGAGCATGGGCGCCGCCACCTGCTCGACCGGATCCACCGCTGGCCGCTATGAATCGACGACCCCGACCGTCGGCGTCGAGGAAGAATTCATCCTCGTCGACCCGACATCCTGGCTGCCGTCCACCGACAATGCCGCGGTTGCGGAAACCGCGTCGACACTCGGTTTGGATCTTCAGCTCGAGTTGTCCCGCTGCCAAGTCGAGACCAACTCTCCCGTGTGCCAGAGCATCGACGAACTCCGAACCCACTTGATCGACATGCGTCGGCTCGCGGCGAAAGCGGCCGAGTTGAACGGCTGCAGGCTGTTGGCCGTCGGCGCACCGCTTTCGGGGCCTTCGCGTTTCGAGATCAGCGACTCCCCTCGCTACCGCCAGATGGGCGAACACTTCGGCGCCCTCGCCGCCGAACAAAGTATCTGCGGTTGCCACATCCATGTGGGCGTCGCTGATCAAGTAGAGGCCGTGCAGGTCTGCAATCACGTGCGCATCTGGTTGCCTGCCCTGCTGGCACTGAGCGCCAACTCCCGTATCCACCAAGGAGTCGACACCGACTTCGCGAGTTGGCGGGCGATCCAATGGTCCCGGTGGCCCGTCGCCGGGCCGCCGCCGTACTTCGAGACCGCCGGGGACTTCGAGACCGCGGTCGCGAAGATGGTGGATTGCGGCGTGATGCTCGACAAGCGGATGGCCTACTGGGATATCCGGCCTTCCTGCCACCTACCGACCGTCGAGATCCGGGTCTGCGACGTTCAGCCGACGGTCGACGACACCGTATTGCTTGCAGCACTTGTGCGCGCGCTGGTCGCCACTGCACTGCGCGCCGTCGAACGAGGAGTCGTCGCTCCGCGCACTTCCCTCGAGAACCTCCGCCTCGCAACCTGGGTGTCCGCGAAGGAGGGCGTCCTGGGCGCGTCGATCGATCCGGTTACCACACAAAGAATTTCGGCCGCGGAACAGTTGCACCGACTCCTGATCCATGTCCGTGACTCCCTCGACGAGACAGGCGAGTACACGAGCGTGGAATCAGCACTGCGCGACAAATGCGTGACCGGCGGCGGCAGCGACTGGCAACAGCGAACGCTTCGCCAGGTCTGCCTGCGGAAACTGATCGCACGTGCGGTTGAGCGCACCGTCCCGACTGGCACGGATACGCATGACGGGTCGACCCCTGATCAGTAGTAATGCCTCCGACCACCGATAGCGTGCCCGGCCGCGCCCAGCGCGTACAGGATGATTCCGATCACCAACAAGACGACACCGATCGTCCAGAGGATCGGAATGTTCACCACGAAACCGATAATCAGCAGGATTACGCCGAGGATGATCATCACAAGCTCCTTCAGTGCGTTCACTCGGGCGGATACGCCCGCCTCGAGCCGCATACATCAGGGATACCCGTCGGCTGAGCGTTTCATACCCACTCTGACCGGGTATTTCGCTGGGCACCATAATATTTGAAGAATCGAGCCCGCCATGATGAGAATTGTGACTCTGATCGTTCTGATCTGGCTGATAGTCGGGGCCGTCGCGGCCGGCCAACGCGGCTACTACAGCAGTTCGCCGACCAACTGCGCCGGCGTCGGGACCATCGCGCTCACGGTCATCGCCGGCCCGTTGAACTACTTCGGCGTCAACCCCAAAGTCACGGATTGCACGCTCCCCCAGCCCACCGAGTGAGCTGCCGGAAATCCGCGCTAAACCGACTAGTCGTTACCCTGGAGGTGAGTCGACACACATCGAAGTGAGGGGCCACCATGACCACTGCACCAGATCGCACCCGAATCGAGTTCCCGGACATCAGCTCGCGTGCGTGGGAACACCCAGCCGATCGGGCCGCATTGGTGACGCTCCGGACGCTTCGGGGGTTCGACACTGTTCTGCGGACGCTGTCCGGACTGCTCCAAGAACGTCAGCACCGCCTCATGTACCTCGCCACGTCAGTGCGAGTCGACGAACGCCAGTTCAGTGACCTGAACGATCTGCGCCGTGACTGCGTCGAGATCCTGCAGGCCGACGAGACACCGGAGCTGTTCGTACTCCAGACCCCGATGGTCAACGCCTTCACCATCGGCATGGACAAGCCGTTCATGGTGGTCACTACTGGTCTGCTGGACGTGATGAACTACGAGGAGCAACGGTTCATCATCGGCCACGAACTAGGCCACGCACTGTCCGGCCATGCCGTGTATCGCACCATCTTGATGCATTTGATGCGACTGGCCGGAACCATCGGATGGCTGCCGGTTGGCGGATGGGCACTCCGCGCGATCATCGCCGCCCTGATGGAATGGCAACGCAAGTCCGAACTGTCCGGCGATCGTGCAGGACTACTGTGCGGCCAGGACGTACACACAGCGATTCGCGTGCAGATGAAATTGGCCGGCGGATCCCGAGTCAGTGAAATCGACATCGACGCGTTTCTTGCCCAGGCCGCCGAGTACGACGCCAGCGGCGACCTCCGCGACGGTGTACTCAAGCTCCTCAACATCGAACTGCTCTCTCACCCGTTCTCGGTGCTTCGCGCCGCCGAACTCAAGAAGTGGGTGGACAGCGGAGACTACGCCGCGATTCTGCGCGGAAACTACCCCCGCCGCGGCGATGACGACGGAGCGAAGATCAGCGACGAGTTCAAGAATGCAGCCAAGACGTACAAGCAGAACTTCGACGAGTCGGAAGACCCCTTGGTCCGGATGGTGCGCGACATCGGTAGCGGATTGGGCGGTGCCGTGGGCGCCGTCGGGAACGGCGTCGGCGACGTAGCGACGGACATCAAGGAACGATTCACTCACTGGCGCAAGAGTTCCGACAGGTCGAAGGGCACTGACGACGCCGATTAAGCAGAATCGGGACCTGCCACCGAAGGCAGTCGGCGGCAGGTCCCGGGTTCTTGGCGTGAAGGTGATGCAGGCTTCCCTCTGCACCACCCTCACGTTCACAGACAGTACCAGCAGTCGAACAAACGTGCGAACTGAAAGCGGTCGTGTCGAATCACCAGTTGTCGGGTACGCGGCATAGGACCACTACAGAAGGGAGCCGACATGCATGCTGGGCGGCTGAAGAAGGTCGGTTCGAGTGACGGCCCGTTTGCCTCCGTGTACTTCGAAGACGTCCGCAACCGGGAAGATGCACGCGAGCGCTTCGAACTCGAATGGCGCTCGATGCGCAATCAACTCACGAAACAGGGAGCATCGGAATCGCTGATCGCGCGACTGGACGAGGTGAAGGACAACCATCACGGCATCTCAGGTCGCGCCGGACGCGCGATCGTCGCCACATCCGAGGCAGTGCTGATCGACGATATTCTGCTCGAACCTGCCGGCTCCACCATCGCGACCTTGGGCGAACTGCCCTACTTGATTCCACTGATCGCACACGGATACGACACCGAACCGTTCCTCATCGCAAAGGTCGACCACACTGGCGCTGACCTGTGCGTGCGCGATGCTCGCGGGCGTGACGTGTACGGCGAAACGGTAGACGGCGACGGCTTCCCGGTCCACAAGGCACACGTGGGCGGCCAGGAGCGGTACACCGACAGCCAAAGCCTCGTGGAGGAGAACATCCGAAAGAACCTGACACAGGCCGTGGAGCGCGCGGCGGCGCTCGCCCGCGAACACAAGGTCGCACTGGTGGTCGTGATCGGAGAAGTACAGTCCCGCAAAGCTTTTGCGCAGCTCCTACCGTCGACTCTACGGGTGGTGGACGTCGAAAAGGGTTCGCGTTCAGTCGGTTCGACACCCGCCGAGGTGTCGAAGTCGATTCGTGAACTGATCGACACGCAGCGACTGCGCAGAATGGATGCGGAAACCGAACGCTACGTCGCAGAGCAGGGCCGGGACTCCGGCCTCTCCATCGACGGGACCGCACGCGTCCTCGACGCCCTCGAACAGGGCAAGGTCGAGACACTGCTGCTCACCGATCCCGACGACAAGGAAGTCACCAGTGGAAAGCTGATCGGGCCCGCCGATCGCGTACTCCCCTACATCGCAATCGGGACCGGCACCGAGCTGGTACAGATCGACGAACGCCTCGTTCTCGCCGACGGATACGGCGCGATACTTCGGCACCCCTGAACACCGGCCTGATGATCAGATTCGGGGGCGAGCACGTTCAGCGAGAAGCGTGCTTGCCCACCGAGTCCGGGAAACCATCGGCAATCGCTGCGACGAGTTCCAGATATGCCCGTGCAGTGCGCTTGTTCAACAATTTCAAGTCGATCGGACCGCCCTCACCGAGGTGATCGTCATAGGGCAACGTCTTGACCGCTCGCACTCCACGCTGAGCGAAAACGTCCTCGAGTTGGTCGAGGTCGAGCGAAGACGAACCCGGCCGCGTCGCATTGATCGCCACGACCGACCTGCTCACCAGATCTGCGTATCCGTGCTTGGTCAGCCAACTGAGCGTTGCTGCAGCACTACGGGCACCGTCCTGCGCCGTCGGGCTGACGACAACCAAAGCGTCTGCTTCGTCGAGAATTCCGTACATGGCCGAGTGCATGATTCCGGTGCCACAGTCGGTGATGACGATGTTGTAATGCACCTCGAGAATTCGCAGAGTATCGAGGTAGTCCTGCTCGTTGAAAGACTCCGAAGTTTCCGGATCTGCCTCACTCGCAAGGATTTCGAGTCGACTGTCGCCTTGCGAGGTGTAGTAGCGAACATCGCTGTACGTACGAATGTCACCGTCGGCCAACAGATCACGAACGGTCAGGTGATGTTCACGTCGTTCACGATCAGCCAGAGTCCCCAGGTCGGGATTGGCGTCGATGGCTACGATTCGATCGCCACGGATCGACGCGAACGTCGAACCGACGGTCTTTGCCGCCGTGGTTTTTCCCACACCACCCTTGAGTGAGATGAAAGCAATCTTGTACACGCCGCGCACTGTTCGGTTGGCACGGCGCACCAGAGCTTGATGTTCGAGTTCGGCGGCCGACTGCCCGGTGTTGATCCGACCCCCGGTGAGTTTGAACAACACACTGCCCAAACCGCGTTCGGGTGGACGCTTCGCCCGCTTGATGATGTCCAGATCGTCGACAGAGGTCATAGCCCTGGGCGTCGAGGTCCGAAAATCGGTCGGCTCTTCACGACGTTGCTGGCGCATCCGCTGACTGGGCAACGGTTTTGCCGCAGGTTCGTCGAATTGCGGCGTGAAGGTGACGGTTCGAATCGACGTTGCGTAACCGTCGTCGGACGCGTCGAAAAGGTCGTCGCCCTGAGTCGTTCCGGAGTTGTTCCCCAGGACTCCGTTATTCGAACCGTTGTTATCGCTGCGCACCGTTTTCCTAGGTCGAGTTCGGAATCATTTCGGACATAGCCTCTCGGACGCTATCACTCTGGCGGGCTTGCCGTTCTCTGCTCAATACCGTCACGGCACAACAGACCGTTACACCCGCACTTCGATGACTTTGGTCCCCACGCCTGTGCCGATCTCAGCAAATACGAACGTCGTAACGATATGCGGCACAGATATCTTCATCTGCCGCTGAAAACAGCCCTCCGCAATGTCAGGGCAAATCCCTTGGTAACAAACGAGAAAAGGGAGGGTGATCACCTGGGCGATCGCCCTCCCTTCATGGACAAGTGTTCAGCTGCTGCAGAATTCCGCACTCTCGAACGAAGCGCCCCCAACCCTACGGATCACTCGTACCATTCGACCGTCATCACGGGCAGAGCACACTCTTCACGTATGCACCACTCGGTTTGACGGTGCCGTCCGACCTCACTGCGCCGAAATACGACTCTCGATCCGTCGTTGCCCCGTAAGGCGCGTAGTCGTTGAGACGGTAGAAGATGAGCGGCCCCAACCAAGACTTGGTTTGCTTGTCTGCCATCGCTGCCTGATAGATCTCGAGTTGACGTGCTTCGCGGACGCTGTCCGGAGTCCCACTTGTAGGCGCCCCGAACTCGGTAATCCAAATCTTTTTTGCAGAATCTCCGTTGGCAGTCATGATTCCGCGAAGGCTCGGCCGAACGATCCCGCCGCCCGCGAACGACTCGACACTCATCTGAGACCACGAGTTCCAGTCATGTTCATCGGTAGGCAGCGCCGGATACGAGTACGGATGATGACCGACAGCGTTGAACGATGACCGTGCACCATTCGTATACAGGGATTGCAAGAATGTGAGTGGCGCGACCTGACTGCCGTCGACGGCGTCAAACCGACTCGGCCGGGCTCGACTACTAGCCCTCGTAGTAGCTGCCTGTATCCTTTCGCGTATGACGCCGGGTCCGAAAGATGTCGCGCAGCTGCGCGGCGCTTTCGTGGGCGGTACCTCCGGCGCGGTTTCCGTCGCAGCCCACGCGCTCGGTGGCGGCGGCATGGCCCCGTCCGAGAGCGCGGTGGTGTTGTTGATCCTCGCGTGCGCGAGCGTCGGCGCGGTGGTCACGTCCATCGACACTCGCCGATCCCCTGCCCTCTTGCTCGCCCTTATGCTCGCTGCGGGTCAGGCCATCGGTCACGCGACATTGACCATCGCTTCGGATCATCAACACGGCCTGCTCCTGTCGCTTCCGATGCTCGCAGCGCACATCGCTGCCGTCGGAGTGTGCGCAGTTCTGATCCGCGGCGCAGAACGCGGGTACGTCGTGGCGGCATCGACGGTGGCGGCAATCGTCGCCGTCCTATTGCGCCCGTGGGCACCTGAACCCTCGCCGTTCACTGCGCGTACTCGATACCGCGCCAAAGTTGTTCTGCGTCAACTTCTCACCTCAGGCCTGGGCACTCGCGGCCCACCGGCATTCGTGTAACTCACCTTCCCTTTCCTCTCACGCACGTGAATACGTGCGCCACTTTGCTGTGCGCCTTTATTAACCGCCCGCGGTTAATAAAGGCGCACGGCGGGATCGAGTACACGCATGTCCGCACCCGAATTGGAGCGCGCACAGACACGCGCTTCCAACGACAGCTCTCCCCCGAAGAAGCAGGTCGGCGGCGCCAGACCGCTGATTCTGCGCCTGCACTTCTATGCCGGAATCCTCATCGGGCCGTTCATCCTCATCGCCGCGCTGAGCGGTGGTCTCTACGCGATGGCGCCCACCATCGAGAAATTCGTCTACAGCGACTACCTCCAGACCGACACCACCGGACAAATCGCGTCGCTGAACGACCAGATCCGTTCCGCCCAGCAGTACCGCCCTGACCTGACCGTCTCGGCAGTACGTCCGTCCCCTGCGGCCGGAGAAACCACGCGGGTCCTGTTCACCGATCCGTCGTTGGGCGAATCGGAGAGGCTCGCAGTCTTCGTCGATCCAGTGCTTGCACAGCCGGTCGGCGAGCTGGCGGTCTACGGAAGCAGTGGTTCGTTGCCACTGCGCACCTGGATCTCTCAGCTGCATCGCCACCTTCATCTCGGTGAACCTGGCCGCCTCTACAGCGAATTGGCCGCGTCGTGGATGTGGGTGGTCGCACTCGGTGGCGTCTACCTGTGGTTCCGTCGATACCGCACCGCTCGGAACGCTCGTCTACTTACGATCGACCGAGCGTCCACCGGACGAAGCCGGACCCTGAACTGGCACGGTGTCGTCGGCATCTGGATAGCAGTTGCGTTGGTGTTTCTCTCGGCGACCGGACTCACGTGGTCGACGTACGCCGGAGAGAACGTCAGCAATCTGAGAACCGCATTGAGTTGGACGACGCCCTCGGTCGTGAAAACTCTCGGCGACGCTCCACCACCGGCAACGGGCGGGCACGAGGGTCACGACATGGCCCCCGCCGCCGGCACGCTGACAGACACCAACGTCGGACGTGTCGACACCGTCCTCGGTATCGCCAGGTACAACGGGATCACCGGTCCGGTCGAAGTATCGATACCCGCCAACGCCGAGACAGCCTTCACCGTCGCCCAGACGCGTCAGCCGTGGGTGTACAGCAACAACACCATCGCAATCGACGGAGCGACGCAGAAGGTCACCGACGAGTTGTGGTTCTCGGATTGGCCACTCGCAGCCAAACTTTCGGCTTGGGGAATCCAGCTCCACATGGGCCTGCTGTTCGGCCTTGCCAACCAGATCGCACTCACCGCACTGGCACTCGCGTTGGTCAGCGTGGTCATTCGTGGCTACATCATGTGGTGGCGCCGACGCCCCACCCGTGGCTCCGACTGGGCTGTCGGCCGGGCCCCTGCCCGCGGCGGGATTCACAACCTCTCCCCGCTCAGCATTGTTGCGCTGGTTGCGGTAACCGCACTGGTGGGCTGGTTTGTTCCGCTACTCGGCATCAGTCTTCTCGCATTCCTGCTGATCGACGTTTGCATTGCGGCGTTCAAACGCCGCGTCACCACCTGACACCTCACGAATCACGGAGACACACATGACTGTTCGAACAAAGATATTCGCAGCTGTTGCACTGACCGCAGCTCTCGCCTTGACCGGCTGTTCTTCGAACTCCGACAAGGAAACCGAAGCCGCACAATCCATCACAGTTCAGGATCAATGGGTCAAGGCAGCACCCGAGGGAATGAGTGCGGCGTTCGCCGAACTGGTCAACTCCAGCGACAAGGACGTACGCGTGGTCTCGGCAACCAGTCCCGCGTCATCGCGACTGGAACTGCACGAGGTCGTGACCGGGGACGGCGGCACGATGACGATGCGCCCCAAGGACGGTGGGTTCCTGGTCCCTGCCAACGGGTCCGCCAGCCTCACCCCGGGCGGTGACCACCTGATGTTCATGGACCTGTCCGCGCCGCTGCTCCCAGGCGCAGAAACCGACCTCACATTGATCTACGACGACGGTTCCAGCACCACGTTCACAGCCCAGATTCGCGACTTCTCCGGTAATCAGGAGAACTACGACCCGAATCACGGTGGCTGAGAACACGAACCCGCCCAGCCGAGCACTCAGCCGGCGGCGCCTTCTCGGAGGAGGTGCCGCCGCGCTCGGCGTCGCGGGAATAACTTGGGGCGCAACCACAGTGGTGGAGCGCAGCGAACACGAACAGCAAGCAGGCAAGCTGGTGGAACCGTTCTACGGCGTCCACCAAGCTGGGATCGCCACCACTCCGCAAGCGCACGGCACGTTCATCGGGTTCGACCTCTTGCCTGGAGCCGATCGAGCAATCGTGGTCGGGATCATGAAGATGTGGTCCGAGGATGCGTCACGGCTGGCCGCCGGTAACCCGGCGTTGGCGGATACCGAACGGGAACTGGCCGTGGATCCGGCCCGCTTGACGGTGACCGTCGGCTACGGCCCTGGCCTGTTCACCAAGCTGGGATTGCAAGCACGTCAACCGGACTGGTTCGAGCCGTTGCCGAGCTACGAGATCGACCGACTTGACGATCGATGGGGCGGATCGGACCTATTGCTGCAGATTTGTGGCGACGATCCGGTGACCATTGCTCATGCTGTGCGAGTTCTGACCAAGAACGTCCGATCACTGACGACAATCCGGTGGACGCAAAAGGGATTCCGCAACGCTCGCGGCACCACGCCCGAGGGAACCACGATGCGCAATCTCATGGGCCAAGTGGACGGGACGGTCAATCCGGCTCCGGGAACAGTGGATTTCGATTCACTGATCTGGCACGACGGCGCCGGTCAACCGTGGCTGGCGGGCGGAACCTCGTTGGTACTACGACGCATTCACATGGAAATGGATACCTGGGACGAACTCGATCGCTCGGGGCGCGAACTCACCATGGGGCGAACATTGTCCAATGGCGCTCCGCTCAACGGAACCAACGAATTCGACGAAGCGGATTTCACACTCACGGACAAGTTCGGCATTCCGGTGATCCCGCCAGGATCACACATCGCGCGAGCCCACCAGACGCATGAGAAGGAGCAGTTCTTCCGTCGGGCATACAACTACGACGACGCACCCGAGGGCGGGCAGACCTCGAACTCGGGATTGATCTTCGCAGCATTCCAACGGGACATCGCCGAGCAATATCTACCGGTCCAACAGCGATTGAGTGACTTCGACGCACTCAACGAGTGGACGACGCCGATCGGTTCTGCGGTGTATCTCATTCCGCCGGGATGCACCGAGAACGACTATGTGGGAAGCGGATTGCTCGGCTGACAACCCCGGGTAACGATACTGTGGGGGCGGGATCCGAACGGATCCCGCCCCCACAATGCCTTCTACCTGAAGTTGTTGCGTTACTTGGACTTACGAGGTCCCGGCATAACCGCCCCCGGACGAGCGGTAGTCAACCTCGTGACCCAACCGCTGACGGGCCACTTCTTCAGGCCGACGTTGTGCGGGGTGACCTCGGTTCCGACGTACTTGGCAGCGAGCTCGTCGTCGACGGTTCCGTTGAACCGCCACAGTTGGCTTCCGTCGGCATTGCGAGTGGACACCTCCCATGACTGAGCGCGGAATGCACCACGAATGATGCTGTCGGCAAACACCAGAACGGGGATTCCGATCTCGGCACGAACAGCTGCACCGGCAGACCACTCGGCGCGCGCGAGTTCGTAGATCTCTTCCGGCGTTGCTCCCGGACGAGCGGAGGCCGGCACGTGGAGGACGATGCTCGGCGTCGGGAGTTCCGGCGCGGGATCGGCCGAGTAGCGCAACGCGAGTTCCTCGACGCGGGTCGCACGGGCGTCCTTGTCCGATGTATCGCCCGCGAGGTTGGTCAGGCCCTCGCCCGCGTCGGTGATTCGCAAAGCTTCCACGATGCCGCGGACGACCTCGTCGGTAGTGGCGGCCGAATCCGTGGCGGCAGCGACCGAGCGGAGAAGAACGAAGTGCTCCACCGCCGAACCCGCGTCGTAGATTTCACGGATGCGGGCGATCTTGGCTGCTGTCACAGCAGCGTTCGACTCGGCTGGGCCGTCCGCTCCTTCGAGATTCGCAAGTTCACCGAGCGCTTCGAATACCGGCGCGAACACTTGGTTTCCCGTGCCGTGCCCGACATGGAACACCTGATCGTTGCGCGGGTCACGCAGGGCAAAGACATACTGCCCCAGTCTCTTCCCAACCTTTTCGGTGAACGGCTGCGGAGCCGGCTTCCTGACGACCACCTCGGTGGACAGAGTGCGCATCACGGCCAGACGGAGTGCGTCGGGCACGCTGGTGGAACCGGCAGCACCGGAAAAGATTGCCGCCGAAGCAGCGCTGATCGAGGTGAACGTGCGGCCGACTTGCTTCTCGAGAGATGCAGAGACCGTACCGACCGCAGTCAGTTTTGCATCGAGGGTGCCGTCACCCTCGACAAGGAACTCCTTGATCAACGGAGCAACGAGCAGGGTGGAGCCGATAGCGCGAGGAACTGTCCAGACAATAGCCATGCCACGAGCCTAGGCGATCACCTCGAGACGCGAGGCGAACGCGACTCAGCCCGCCGCTGCCGGCCCGGCCAGTCCCTGCACAAGAAGGTTCCAGGCCGAGTGCGCAACTTCTTTCCGCGAGCTCTCGGCAGTCCGTTCCATGATCGCGGCGAACATGGCGATCGCCAGGATCACGTCCTCAGCGGTCACGGACTCTCGTATCTTCCCAGTTCGACGCGCCTCGTCGAGGCGCCCTTCGAGGAGATCGGTCAAACGGGCGCCGGCCGAATTCAGTCGCGAGTCGCCGAAGGAGACCGGCTTGATGACCTCCACGAACACGATGGAGGTAGTGATCTGGTCGACCAACAAACGAAAAAGATCGTCGAGAGTCGAATCCGGATCAGCCGCCAGATCTTGCAGCTCGACGATGTTCTCGTCGAACACCGCGAGTGCGAGGCTTTCGCGAGTGGGAAAGTGCCGGTAGAGGCTGCCCTGGCCGACGCCGGCCGTGCGGGCGATCAGGCTGAGCGGAGCAGCAAATCCCTGGGTGGCGAACACCTCGCGAGCTGCTGAGATGAGCGCCGCACGATTGCGCGCCGCATCTCTCGGCCCTCTGTTGAGAGATCCGCTATTGACGCGGCCAGACGATGTCACGCACACTACGATACCAACCGGACAGCATTGTCCGGTTGGTTGCGGCCCGACACCGGTTCACACCCCGACCCGATCGTCGTGAGCGCTCGAACGCGCGCCTGCCCTCCGTGCTGCCTGTCCTTGAGGTACGTCTGCCCGTGAGATACGAAAGGCAATCCCGCACCGGGAGTTGGACTCGATGAAATCGTTCACGACCATCAGAACCAGATCTGCCATCGCGCTCGTCACCTTGATCACCGTCCTTCCCGTGTGCGTCGCTTCTGCTGAGCCCGCCACTGCCCCGGGCTCGATCCACGAGAACCCGGGTGTCGCTTCCAACGCTGCAAGCCGCGCCGAATGCGGCCCGGGCTCGATGCCCGAGACCGGGTTGCAGGGTGATGTTCCGGCCGAGGACCGAAACAGCGGACGCAGCCGAGACGGGTACAGCTGCAACATGTCTCAGATCGGCGGTTACTCGGGTCGCGGCGGCGGGATCACGTCCACCAACTTCGAACACTGCTCGTACATCGGCAGCTTCTTCCCCGGGAACCTCCTGGGCCCCGCGCAGGGCGTGCAAGTTCTCGACGTGTCGGATCCTGCCAATCCTGCTCTCACCGCCACGCTGACCGAACCTGCGATGCTGGCCGGAACGTGGGAGAGTCTCAAGGTCAACACCGCGCGAAAGCTGCTGGTGGGCACGGGCGTTCCGCTCTTGACCGGCGTCGGCCTGATGTCGGTCTACGACATCTCCGATTGCGCGCACCCGAAACTGCTCAACCCCGGACCAGGAACCGATCTGGGGATGCTGCTGCCGATCACCAATCACGAGGGTGGATTTTCACCGGACGGGAACACCTACTGGTCTTCCGGCACCGCTCCCGGCGTGGTGAGCGCCGTCGATCTCACCGATCCCGCCAACCCGCGTGTCGTCTGGCAGGACCTCATCGGGTTGTCGACCCACGGCTTCGGAATCACTCCAGACGGAAATCGCATGTACTTGTCGAACAATCTCGGCGGAATACATGTTCTCGACATCAGTGAGGTTCAGCGCCGCGTCCCGAATCCTCGGGTGCGCCAACTGTCCCAGCTCTCGTGGACCGACGGTTGGGCCACCCAACACAGCATTCCGGTCACCTACGACGGTTCGCCGTACCTGTTCACCGTCGACGAAGGTGGTTCCGGCGGAGTGAAATTGATCGACGTCTCCAATGACGACGAACCGGCGGTCGTCAATTCGGTGAAGCTCGAGATCAATCTGCCGGAGAATCAAGATGCTGCGCTGGCGTCTGCTGCCGGCGGATCGCTGTTCGCGTACGAATCTCACTACTGTTCGGCCGATCGCCCGGTCGACCCGACGGCGCTGGCATGCGGATGGATCTCGAGCGGGATTCGGGTCTTCGATGTTCGAGATCCCTTCGACGTCCACGAAATTGCGTACTTCAACCCACCCGCTCGGACCGGCGACAATGTCGAACTCGCCAACTCGCCGCACGCTCTCGCCTCGCTCATCGGGGTACCCATTCTCAGCACGCCGGCAATCGCGCAGTCGATCGCGCAAGGCCAGTTCGACCCCGGCCAAGCGCTGAGTTCGCGATCGGGCATGCTCGCTCTCGGCGACATCTCGACCGATTGGTGCTTCTCCCCACCCGAATGGCGCGGTACCACGTTGTGGGCGACGTGCGCCGACAACGGCTTTGTTGCCATGCAACTCGAAAACGGTGTCTACACACCACCCGCTGACCAGAAGACGACCGTGGGATCATGACGGCGCCGCGATCGGTCAAAGCCGTCGCACTCGTGGCTGCGGCACTGATGCTGCTCGTACTCGGCGCAGCATTACGTCCGCTGTTCGCACCCGAGAACCACACGCAGACAGCTGTTCTGAGCGAAACCGAAATCGGATTCGTGCATGACATGGCGGCCCACCATCAACAGGCCCTCTTCATTCTCGCGCGTCTGAGTCCCGATGTGGACCCGGCGGTTACGAGACTGGCCCAGCAGATCGACGATGTTCAGAGAACGGAAATCGGTGTCATGCTCGGTTGGCTGAGGTTGGCCGGTGTCCCGCCGAACAGTAGAACGCCGATGGCGTGGATGGAGGCGTCACCGAGCGGCACTGGCGACTCTCATCATCACCCGGCAACGCCGGAAACAGAGGCCGACGCCATGCCGGGTATGGCTACGACGGAAGAACTCGAGAAACTGAGCGCCACTCGCGGGCTCGACGCCGAGGTTCTGTTCCTGCAACTGATGGAACGCCACCACCGTGGCGGGATCGCCATGGCACAGGTGGCCGATACCCTGCTCGAGAGCGGGCCGGTGAAACAGTCCGCCCGCGACATGATCAATTCCCAGAGTCAGGAATCCGGGCTGATGACACTGATGCTCGGACAACGTGGGGCGCAACCACTGCACTGACCCGCATCTGCACTGACTAGCATGGGTGTCGACCTGTGAACTACAGAAGGAATCGACACTTCAATGACCCTGCTCGTTCGCGGAATCGAATGGTCGAACCCGACAGCACCGCGGATCCGATGCGTCGACGACACCACTTCCGCTACGACCTTCTACACTCACGACTCGGTTCTGCGATTCTCCGTCGACGAGGCGAAGGGCCGCCGTTGCCTCGGGTGGCGAGATCTCACCGCCGAAGGTCCGGGACACTCGCCGTGTGACCGCGGGGCCACGGTCGTTACCGGGCGACAGTGCGATCGGTGCCGAAATCGTGAGGGATTCACCACCGTTCATCAGGCACATGTCAGCGGCGCGCACATTCATCCGAACGTGCGCACCTATCTCACGCAACCACAATGGCTCTACATCGACATCTTCGCCGGCGGTCAGATGAAGGTGGGGACGGCGGCCGAGTTCCGCAAGCATCCGCGAGTCGCCGAACAGGGAGCGGTCTGCGCATTGTTCGTAGCGCGGTCGACGGACGGTTACAGCATTCGTTCCCTCGAAGCCCGAGTTTCGGAGCACTTCCACTTGAGCCAGGCCATACGTACGTCTCGGAAGATCGAAGCGCTGTCAGGACCCTTGGATCGCGAGAAACTACGAAAGTCGTTGCACCACTTCGTATCGTCGATGAAAGACGAGCTGAATGACATCGGATCGGACATCGACGGAATCGAGATCCTGGAGGCTCCCGAAGAATGGACGGCGCCGGCGTGCGCCGACGTTGTCTTCGATGCGGCACCGTTGATCGCGTATCCGCACACTTTCGAGTCCGGGGAACATTCCTTGTACTTGGAGGGCCTTGCCGGTTCGATCGCCTCGCTGCGGATCGACCCCGATCCTGAATCGCCACGCTTCGTCGCGGATGTGTCCGGACTGGTCGGTCGAACCATCACCGTCGGCGAGTTCGAGTCCCCTGGCGTGGCGATTCAGGAATCGTTGTTCTGAAAGTAGGTCAGCAACTTCCCGCGGTCGCTGCGGCGAATCCGCGAGTGACCTCAGCCTGCTCGTCGGCAGACAAGCTCGACCACTCGGGATAAGCCTGGATGGAGGTCAGCATGTCGTTTGCCAATGATTCACGCGTCATACCCATTTCCTCGCCCGACTCGTCAATTGCCGGCTGGTATGCGTCGAGGTACCGGAGAACGTCGGAGCACGCCTGCGCGTAGGTCCGTGGCAGTGCCGAACTCACATTCGGGTCCGACGGGACCTCAGCCGGGACGCTCGAGTCGACCGACGGTGCCTCGGTAGTCGATTCCGACGATGTCGCCGGAGCCTCGGATGACGTCGTCGGTGACGCAGTGGTGGTCGCCGAAGCGGAGGAAGTGAGTGTTCCGACCTCGGTCGGCTTGTCTCCGTCAGAACCGCAGGCAACCAGCGCCACCAGCGAGCAGGCACCGATGAACCCGGTGATCGTTTTCTTCATCCTTCAAGGATGCCAGAGGGCGTCTGGCGCTCGAACGGACCGGCATCGTCGACCGGCGAGAATCGTCCGGGCAGCCTGTCGATTCCGAGTGCCTCGTCGGCCCGACTACAGGATTGGACCGTATGCCCCGTCTGCGAACCCATGCTACGGTGACTTAACTGCAAAGTAACTATGGGTGGGATTGTCCGGTCTGCCGCGTTCATCCGGAACGCTCTGATCGGAAATAGTTCGTCTTTAAGGGGCTGGAACGAGTGGGACTTTTTCGTCGACGAGGCTCCCGGGAGGAAGACGACGATCGCGGGCAAAACCTCGATCGCAGCGACCCCGGGTACGCCGCCTGGTTCGCGAACGTCTCCGACGCGGGCGGTCAGCCGGTTCCGTACAAGCGGCCGCTTACCGCGCCGGTGTATCCGCAACTTCAGACGCCGGTGCCGGACTTCGAGACGGATACGAGATGGCCGCTCAGCGCACCCCCCGGGGACGGCTGGCTGCCCGCAGACCGCATCGACGAATTCGAGTCGTCGAATGGCCGCTCATCTGCACCGAACGGAACGAGCCCACAAATCTCACAAGCTGAACAGTTGCCGCCCAGCCCACTCCCGACACCGCAACCAACGATTCCACCTCGAAATGTACCGATGACTTCATCACCGAAGCATCACCTGGAGTCGCCCCGCGCGACTCTGCCCTACCAAGGAGAAGCAATGAGCAACATCGACAAGATCCTCGGCGAATTGATGCGCATCGACGGTGCCAGCGGTGCAGCCGTCGTCGACGCCGACAGCGGGATGGTTCTCGGCATGAGCGGCAACCCGTCATTCAGCCTCGAGTACGCCGGCGCCGGCAACTCCGAGGTTGTGCGAGCAAAGCTCCGCACGATGAGTAACTTGGGGATTACCGACACCCTCGAAGACATTCTGATCACCCTGAGTAACCAGTACCACCTCATTCGCGTCCTCGAGACGCCCGGACTGTCGACGCTGTTCGTGTACCTGGTTTTGGACCGCGCGCGTGCGAACCTGGCACTGGCCCGCCATAAGCTGGGCGAACAGACACCCAAGATCGAGATCTGACGCTTCCACTCCCTTCCCGACAATGCCCGGTCCTCGCCAACGGCGAGGACCGGGCATTGTTCGTTCCGCATCGTCGATTGGTGAACGTCGCGCCGGCACCGATACTGAGACAGTGACTATCGCGGATACTCCTTGCGTGTGGTTGACCACCCTTCGAAGCGACGGCTCGCCGCACACGACTCCGGTCTGGTTCTTACTGCGTGAGAACACATTCTGGATACCGAGCGCCGAGCAGAATCGGAAGGTTCGGAACCTGCTGGACGATCCTCGGGTCTCGTTGGCAGTCGACGGATCCTCTCGCGACCCGTGGGTCGCACAGGGGCTCGGGACAATTCATCACAACGTCGGCGAGTTCGGCGATCTCCTGAGACTTTTCGGCGAGAAGTACGACGGCTGGGATGCCGCGGACGAGACTCCCGATGGCCCGCGGGTTCTCGTCTCGGTCCCAGTGACGCGGTGGCTCCTTCGACCGGACTGACAGACAGTGCCGGTTCGGCCCGAAATGTCGTGAATGACATACTTGTAGTTCATCTCTCGCAGAAATGGACTCTCACACATGGCACGCACGGCACATCACAGGCGCGGCATCACCGGCGTCACCATCGGCATTGCTGCCGTGATCGTGCTGGGAGGTTGCGCCAGTTCCAACGCCGACGCACCCGAAACATCTTCTCTCGGTTCGGGAATCGGATCCGGCGTCACGACGACGGTTACGGCCGGAACTTCGGCTCCCTCGTCCGCCGCAATTGAACTGCTGGCACAGATCCCCATCAAGGGACGCGCACCCAAGACCGGATACGACCGTGCACTGTTCGGTACCGCCTGGACCGACGACGTCACCGTCGAGTTCGGCCACAACGGCTGCGATACCCGCAACGACATCCTGCGGCGTGACCTCACCGACCTGACATTCAAAGACGGCTCCAAAAGCTGCTCGGTCCAAACCGGTACGCTCCGTGACCCGTACACGAACAAGACCATCGCCTTCACCCGCGGCCAGGACACGTCTTCTGCAGTCCAGATCGACCATGTTGTCGCACTCTCAGACGCCTGGCAGAAGGGCGCGCAGCAGCTCGACACGCAAACGCGAACCAATCTGGCCAACGACCCTCGAAACCTGCGCGCTGTCGACGGGCCCACCAACCAGAAGAAGTCGGATTCCGACGCGGCGTCGTGGCTGCCACCCAACAAGGCATACCGCTGCCAGTACGTGACTGCTCAAGTGGAAGTAAAAGCGGCATACGGTTTGTGGGTTACCCAAGCCGAACACGACACCATCGCAGACATTCTCGCGACCTGCTGAACTCTTGCGGTGATCAGCCACATTTGATCAGAGGACTCTGATCAGCGACCTTTGATCAGATACCGCACAATCGCCATCCCGAGCGCGAGGCCCAACACGGTGGCCAGCGCTGCAACCAGACCGTGGCCGGTCAGTGCGACGAACACACCGGTTATGACTGCGACGACGGCAATGATCCCCGCGTCCACTCTGCTTTGACCACGTTCAGGCATGGCACTCTCTCGTGCTGTCAGGTCCGTCCGCTCCCCTCGTAGCGGACGGCCCCAGCGGCAATCTGTCGAAATGCGCGAACTCTGGTGGCCTCACCGGGCTGACTTTGCGGGCGGTCCTGCGAGGCCGGCACGTCCCCCGGAGCCAACTCACATCGGTTCACGAAGTCCGTACCTTCGCAGAATATACCGATTGGTAGGTAATTACTGAGGGCTAAAGTCCCTGGTCATGGACTCATGCGACGAGTGGTCGAAAACTCGAGACGAACGAGCGCATCCGCGAGCCGAGCGTTCAATCGAGATGGCAGAGGGCCGTGGTCACGTCCAGAGGTCCATCTCGACATAGAGTGGAGATGTCTAGGACCCGAAAAGCGATCCGAGATCCAACGATCCGACTGACGACACTCTCTTCCAATCAGCGCAATACGCGGTGGTGAAGCGAGAATCCGTCAAGAGAATGGTGACTGTCGCCGGTTCGAGGGTGCTTTCGAACTCGAGGACATTCAATTCACCGTCGCCGTCGACTTTTGCCCGACCGTATATGCACGGCATATCAGCTGATACGGGTCCAGACGTCGTGTAGGTTCCCGGCAACACCTCCCACGGCACGTCGAACAGCCCATGACCGGGAATCGTTCCCGGCGCTGCTGAGGCCGCAGACGTCCCGATCATTGCCACACCGACAGCTACTGCTGCAGCGGACGCGAGCAAACTAACCTTGCGCATTTTCCCTACCTTGTTCATACCTGAACCGCAGCGGCGAGTTCGAAGGCTTGTTGATGTAAGAACCCGCGGTTCGCGCAGTTCTTCAACTAACGGTAGTAAAAGGGCACGAGTTTTGGTGAGCTACCTTTTGTGGTTCTGGCCCGATTTCCGTGACGGAGACTCCCATTGAGAAAAATAGGGAACGCCGGCGTTGCGGCTCTCGGCATGATTCGAACCTGTCATTCCAGTATTCGATCACACAACCGTATTCGAGCCGAAACGTCGACGCTCCCCTGCCGTTTGGGTGACTCAGCCTCCGAGTGAGCCCGTCGGCAGCTTCGAGAAGATGTCCCCGAGGCTTCCGGTTCCACCAGGAGTTTCCGGTTCCGTCGGATCCACCGGCTCGACGACGATGACGCCGGGCACAGTGACGGTCACGGTCTTGTCCGCAGATTCCGAAGAACTGAACTTCTTGGTACCCAGGAACTTTGCGGTGATGCGATGCTCGCCCTGGTCGCGGAACGGCCAGACCAGTTCTGCATGGCCATTGGAATCGACTGTGGCGCTACCGATCTTCGTATCGCCGTCGAAGAACTCGACCGTGCCCTCACCCGGGTTCGGGTCGATACTCGCCGCAATCTTGACGTCTTCGCCCGTCAGTGCCTCCAGTGCGACAGCGACCGTCGTCTCGGTCTGGTTGGTCGCGAATACCTCGGTAGTCGAGAGGGCGCTGCGTCCCTCGCCCGAAGCAACACAATACCCAGCGGCATTGACCCACCGGGACTCACCGAAACTCATGCTCGTGTCTTTGATCTTGATACTCGGGCTCGTCGCCCCGGCGCGCAGGTGCGTCGTCGCGTTTCCCTCGTCGGACCGAGCTTCGAGTTTCAATTCGACTGCCGGTAAACGAAAGTCCGTGTTGGCCTTGACTTGCAGCCCTTCCTTGGGCTTGTTGTCGTTCGCGCTCGGACCGTCGTTGACTGTCTTGTTGCCGGTACCGGTAATTCGCAGGTACTCACCCGCCGGGTTCGCGTTTCCGTCTGCGCCCACCCGGAGCAGCACCGCAGTCTCGCCGGTCAAGTTGGACGACGAATCACCGACGAGGGAGTACGAAACCAGGGTTGCCCCTTGCGGTAGTGCGATGTCGTACTTGATACGACCGGTGTCCGAATCCGAACTACGCATGGTGCCCGGATGCAGTTTCACTGTGAACTGTTCGCCGGGACGCACGGACGTGGGCGCCGTGACCTCCAGGTTGTCGGAGAACGACGAATCCCAATCGGTGGCGCCGTCGACCCGGCACTTGTGTTCGAAGGAAACTGTTCGCGTCACGGTATCGGAAGCCGCTGCTACCGGAGCGGACACAGCGAGGAGTCCGGCCGCGACAGCTGGTACGACTGCGCAAACAGCCAGAGAACGGGAGTTCATATGTTGCCTTTCAAAAAGACTCGGTCATCGAGTGTTCGGTGAAGTAGGACCGTGATCACTTGCCACCGAGCGAACCTGTGGGCAGCTGCGGCAGAACGGACTCGAGGCTGCCGAGACCACCCGGAGTGCCCGGATCGGTCGGGTCGGGATCGACCGGGCCTGTTGAATCCCCGGTCACCGTGAGCATGTGTGCCGCCGACGTGTACTTCGCCTCGTCACCGGTAGCTGTGAAGACTGCAGTCACGGACTTGGTACCCGCCTTACCGAAGGTCAGATCCAGGCGGGCAATACCGCGAACCACCGGCCGCGGGTCACCGACGGGCTTACCGTCGACCATGAACTGTACTGTTCCCGTTGCGTTTTCCGGATCGACGTGAGAAGCAAAAGACACCTTGGTACCGGTAGCGGCCGTCGTCGGTCCTTCGAGCGTCGTCACGATGTCTGCTCCAGGCTCGGGATCAACAGGTCCGAGGTCTCCGTCGATTTTCGTGGATGCCAATGCGCCGGCACCGGCGTTGAGGGGACCCGTCTCACCGTCGCGAGGAGAACAGGATGTGGGCGCCCAGATGGTTCCCGCGAGCCAGTGACTTACCTGAGGGAGGAAGGTCAAAAACGACTCCGGCCCGCCGAAAGTACCTGCAGCACCCGAAGTCCGGACATTGGTTTCGACTGCGCCGGACGGCCCGGCCTTTACGGTGATTCTGATCTTCGGAAAGACGATGTCGGTCTCGGCTCCGGACTGAGCGTTGATCGCAAGCCCGCCGTGCGCACCCGACGACGATGACGGACTGTTGCCGATCGCTTCGTTTGCGCCGGACAACCGGAGTATCGGACCGTCCGCTGCGGGAGTGCCGTCTTCGTTGACACGAATCACCGAAGCAGGTTTCCCGGCAATAACATTGCCCGGATCGGTGACCGTCGCAGAAACGAACTCCGCGTTGGTCGGAATCGGCAGATCGATCTTCAGACGCGAGATCTTCTTGACACTGGCGCCGCTCACATCGTTCGGGATCTGAACGCTACCCGGATCCACGTCGATGTCGAAGACTTGACCTGGCGCCACGACCGAAGGAGCCGAAACTCGCACCGTAGCAGGCTTTCCGTCTGACGAAGGACCGGAGAACGCACTCGGAACTGCGCGGCACGTGACCTGAAACGTTGTCGACGTGGTTTCTGCAACGGGCGCCGCGGTCGCCGGAATCACGGCCACAGCGGTTCCACCGGCAAGGAGGCCGGTAAGGAGCGCAGCATTCAGTAGGCGTTTTGACATGATGTCCTCTCGGAACAACCTGATTGACGTTTGCCGCCGAACTGTAACGGAGCCAGCGCCCGAGTTGACCCGTTTTCAATAAACAAAAACCACACAGTAGGTAAATACTTGGTAAGGGTTACTGGTCGTCACATCTGACCGCCACCGCGAGCCTTGCCCCTCTCGATCAATCTCGCGATTTGAGATTCACTGCAGGGAAACACAATTCGACAGAAATCCACGCCGTAGTGAGAACTCCGTTCATACTCTACCCTTACGGGAGGGTAGAGTATGAGAACCTCGTCAGGACGGAATCTCATGGCAGTAACCATCGCTTCATCCACCAACGACAATTCGGTTCGGGCCGCGCTCCGGTCACCTCGCCGTCTCAAAACGGAAGTTTTGGCCGGACTGGTCGTGGCGTTGGCACTGATTCCCGAGGCGATCTCGTTCTCGATCATCGCCGGCGTCGATCCGCGGGTAGGACTGTTCGCGTCGTTCACGATGGCAGTGACCATCGCCGTCGTCGGCGGACGACCCGCAATGATCTCCGCAGCTACCGGCGCCGTCGCACTGGTCGTCGCTCCACTGACGCGCGAGTACGGAATCGACTACCTGATTGCGACAGTCCTTCTGGCCGGCCTGCTCCAGATCGTGTTGAGCCTCCTCGGCGTCGCCAAGCTGATGCGCTTCATCCCGCGCAGCGTCATGGTGGGATTCGTCAATGCACTGGCCATCTTGATCTTCATTGCCCAACTCCCCCACCTGATCGATGTTCCGTGGCTCGTCTACCCACTTCTGGCCGTCGCCCTCCTGATACTCGTATTCCTGCCGAAACTGACCAGCGCGGTCCCGGCTCCACTGGTGGCGATCGTGCTACTGACCACCGCCACAGTCGTTTTCGCGTTCAACGTCCCCAATGTCGGCGACGAGGGCGAGCTTCCGTCGAGCCTGCCGACGCTACTGTTCCCCGACGTCCCTCTGGACATGCACACACTGTCGATCATTGCTCCGTATGCATTGGCCATGGCGCTCGTCGGCCTCCTCGAATCGTTGATGACGGCCAAGCTCGTCGACGACGTCACGGATACTCACTCGAACAAGACCCGAGAAGGGTGGGGCCAAGGCGTCGCGAACATCGTCACCGGCTTCTTCGGAGGCATGGGAGGGTGCGCGATGATCGGCCAGACCATGATCAACGTCAAGGTCTCCGGCGCTCGCACTCGAATCTCGACCTTCCTGGCGGGCGTGTTCTTGCTGATACTCGTGGTCGGCCTCGGCGATGTCGTGGCGTTGATTCCCATGTCCGCATTGGTAGCCGTCATGATCATGGTCTCGGTCGGCACTTTCGACTGGCACAGCGTCAATCCGAAGACCCTGCGCCGCATGCCGATCGGCGAGACAGTGGTCATGCTGGTCACCGTGGCGGTCACCGTCGCGACCCACAATCTTGCCTACGGCGTGATCGTCGGAGTGATCACCGCGATGGTCATCTTCGCCCGCCGCGTCGCGCATCTCACCGAAGTGATCGACGTCGCGCATCCGGACGAGGACACCCGTGTCTATGCGGTTCGAGGCGAGCTGTTCTTCGCATCCAGCAACGATCTGATCTACCAGTTCGACTATGTCGACGACCCGAAGAACATTGTCATCGATCTGTCCGAGTCTCATGTCTGGGACGCGTCGACCGTGGCGACACTGGACGCGATCACCACCAAGTACGCGGCCAGAGGCAAGAATGTCGAGATCGTGGGGCTCGACGACGCATCGGCCGAGCGCCATCTGCGCCTGTCCGGACGCCTGGGTGACGGTCACTGAGAGTATGGAAGCCCAGCGCGACGAAAGTAGGAGTGATGTCTGAGCCGGAACATGCGGTCCAGGGACAGAACATGCAGATCGGGCAGGTTGCCGAACGCACCGAACTGTCGATCAAGACGATCCGTCATTACGACGAGGTCGGTCTGGTCACTCCATCGGAGCGGACCGCCGGAGGATTCCGCTTGTACACCGAGGCGGACGTCCAACGGCTACTGGTAATCCGACGAATGAAGCCGCTCGGATTCAGTCTCGAAGAAATGAAACAACTCCTCAATTCCCTGGCAGTGCTCGGCGACGAAGCTTCGGACGCGTCAACACGAACCGCCGCAACCGAATTCGTCACCGCCTGCCATACCCGGGCGGAAGAAAGCTGCACACACTTACGTAAGCAACTCGCCTACGCCGAAGAGCTGACGGGATTGCTCGCCGACCACAGTCTGAACGGTGAACGGCATTCGTGATCTGCAAGCTGAACTAAGCTGGGTTGATGGCCCGATATTTCGACGTTCACCCGGAAAACCCGCAGCCGCGCGCGATCAGCCAGATCGTCGAAATGCTGCGCAACGACGCGGTCATCGCCTACCCCACCGACTCCTGCTACGCCCTGGGTGCCCGAATGGACAATCACTCGGGCACCGATCGGATCCGCGAGATCCGTCACCTGCGGTCGGATCACCACTTCACGCTGGTCTGTGCCGACTTCGCGCAGCTCGGGCACTTCGTCCACGTCACCAACTCGGCGTTCCGCGCGGTGAAAGCCGCTACGCCTGGGCAGTACACGTTCATCCTTCCCGCCACGAAGGAAGTTCCGCGTCGACTGGCACACGCCAAGAAGAAGACCGTCGGAGTGCGTATCCCCAGCCACCCGGTAGTGCGGGCGCTCTTGCAAGAGTTGGGTGAACCGATCCTCTCCAGCACCCTTCTCCTGCCCGGCGCCGAGGAGCCGATGACGGACGGCTGGCAGATCAAGGAAGAACTCGACCACCAACTCGACGCCGTCATCGACTCGGGTGACTGCGGCACCGAGCCCACCACGGTGGTCGACTATTCGTCCGGTGCCCCCGAGATCGTGCGCATCGGCGCGGGAGATCCTTCCCGTTTCGAATGATCCCCCCGCCCGTGCCACATCACGGATGGCAACGTGTCACGGCGTCACGATGTCGAACCACAGATCGAAGTCCTCCAGCAGCGAGATGAACGTCTCCAGTTCAGACTGATCTCCCACAGCTTTTGCCGTTCCGGCCTTGATGGATTCGGTGAGCGAGGTCGTTCCCAGATACACCTCGTTGAACACGGCACGGGTCAAGGTCAGAGTCAGGGCGGCCGAAGCATCTGCCTTGTCCGTGTCGTAATTCAGCACGCCGTTGCGCACTGTGACCAGGACGTTGTCCGCAGTGTCCGACAACACGAATCGCAACGACAGGTCGACGTCGGCAGCTTTGGGACCGTCGAGGCGAACTGCCCAGAAGTCCAGCATCTGCTCGAGAGGCATCACGGCGACAACGGCCGGGCCGGTGGGGTTGTTGGACGGCATCGGTGCCAGCGGATGCCGCAATTCCATCGCTCCGACCAGGTAGAAGTTGCGCCACGTACCGTTCTCGGCTTGGTAGCCGAGTTGTTCGTACGTGTCCGCCAACAACTCTCGCGCTTTCTGGTTACTCGGATCGGCGAACACCAGATGGTTCACCAGCTCGGCCGCCCAGCGGTAGTCGCCGTCGTCGAACGCCTGCTTGCCCTTGGTCAGAAGCGCGTCCGGTCCGCCGACGGCTTCGACGTAGCGCTTGCCGTTCTCCACCGGCGGATGAGGATTGAGGTGAGCGGGAACGCCGTCGAACCAACCGAGATAGAAGGTGTAGATCGCTTTGACGTTGTGACTGAGCGAGCCGTAGTACCCGCGGTTGTACCACTGCTTTCCGATGGCGTCGGGTACCTCGATCTGGTCGGCAATCTCTACCGGTGTCAGTCCCTTGTTGGCAAGACGCAACGTCTGATCGTGCAGATACTTGTACAGGTCTGCCTGATCCGACATCAGCTTCAAGATCTTGTCGTTGCCCCACGTGGGCCAATGATGCTGCGCGAAAATGATTTCGACGTCGGGGAAAAGTTCCATCGCCAGACGAACGTAGTGCGACCAGGCCTTGGCGTCGCGAGTTTTGGCGCCGCGCAACGTGTACAGGTTGTGCATTGTGTGCGTGACGTCCTCCGCTGACCCGAGCGCCTTGAAATCGGGTAGATAGAACAACATTTCGGACGGCGCTTCGGTGCCCGGCGCGAGCATGAACGTCACTCGCACGCCGTCGATGACTTCTTCGTGTACCGGTTCGGTGATGACGTCGGTCGGCACCGCGAACGTCGACGTGCCGTGCGACGTGGACAGTCCGAGACCACCGGAAACCTGCCCCTGCGGGCCTGGACGCAGGAATGATCCGTACATGTACATTCCGCGACGCGTCATCGCCGTGCCGGCGAGCACGTTCTCGGAGATCGCCTCCTCCGTGAAACTGTCTGGTGCATAGACTTTTACGGCACCGGACTCGATCTCTTCGTCGGTGACAAATCCTTTGACTCCGCCGAAGTGATCGCCGTGGGAGTGTGTGAAGATGATCGCCTTGACCGGGACCTTGGGGCGGTGCTGGTAGTACAACTCCAGCGCAAGAGCGGCTGTTTCCGCGGACATCAGAGTGTCACCGATGATCAACCCGGTATCGCCCTCGATGATCGTCGTGTTCGACAAGTCCTGGCCGATCACCTGGTAGAGGCGATCGGCAAGCTTGAAGAGCCCGCCGCCCTTTCCCATCAAAGTGGCTTGGCGCCAGAGACTCGGGTTGACGGTGTCCGGCGCTTCGCCGTCGGCGAACCCGTAGGCGTCGTAGGAGAAGATGAACTGTCCTTTGTCACCCTTGACCAACCCGCCGTCGATGAGCGGCGCTACCAGACCTCGAGAAATCAGTTCGAAGTCGAATGTGTCATCGAACGGAAGATCACGGAGGACCTGGGCATTCGCAAGGCGAGTCGCTTCGGTAGCTGGCTTGGGGTCGAGTTCGGATGGTGTAGTCATCTTCTCTTACGCTCCTCGGGAACTCGCGGTGTCCTGTGTCTGGATACCGGTTCATCCTCGATCGCCACGTAGTCCTCGCGCATCACCCGGAAGGGATGATCACGTGGTTCGTCCAGCGTTCAACAGCGCAGCAACGAACTCACGCACCAACGTCCGCTCGTCGTTCTCGTCCGCCCCCGGCACCATGAGCAGTGAGAGGATCACTCGCACGATCCAGCGTGCTCGTGACGCTGTGCCTGCTCCGATTTCACCGAGCATCGCGACGCCCAGTCCGTTGATGACGTCGGATGAATTGGCAAGTTCACCTGCAAGACTCGCATCACCCGGAGTGAACCATGCAGCCAACGTCGGAGTGCTGCGCACCGCGGAGACTGCGGTGAGCATCGCCGTTTCGAGACGCTCGCTCGGATCATCGATGGTCGCTACCGATTCCGCGATCGCAGTTCCCAGCCTGCGCGCTTCGCGGTGAACGAATGCAATGTGAAGGGCCTGCCGATTCTCGAAGTACCGATACAGGGTGGCCCGGGAACATCCTGCAGCAGAGGCTATCTCCGCCATACCGACGGCGTTGACACCTTTCTCGACGAACAGTTGTGCCGCACTGTCGAGGATCTTCTCGGCTGCCGCCAAGGCGCGCCCCTCGCCGAGCCAGTCGTTGCTCACGGCCGGGCCACCGACATCGGCGCTGTGAGTGGACGGCGCACGTAGTTGCCCGGCGCGTATTGCATCGCTTCGATGTCGATATGGAAATCTGGAATCCGGGAGAGCAACTCTTCCAACGCAACTCGAGCCTGCATCCGAGCTGCCGACGCCCCCAGACAGTGGTGGGCGCCATGACTGAAGGTGAGAATCTTCTGCGGTCGACGCAAGACGTCCAACTCCGCCGCGTCGGGTCCGTACTTTTCGGGATCACGATTGGCCGCACCGTACATCAACAAAACCTTACGTCCTGCCGGAATCACTTTGCCGCCCAAGGCCACATCCCGAGTCGTGGTGCGTGCCAGTCCTTGGACCGGCGAGGTGAGTCGAAGCAACTCGTCGACCGCGTCGGTGATCAATGCGGGATCGTCCAGCAGGATCTGACGCTGGTCGAGGCGTTCGGTCAGCATCGCCACCGAACCACCCAGCATTCCTGTCGTGGTGTCGTTTCCACCGGCCACCATGGTGAAGGCGAAGCCCAGAATCGACAGCAGGCCGGACATGTCGCCGTCTTCACCGAGTCCAGCGGCGAGTAGGTGCGAAATCGTGTCGTCACCCGGTTCGACCTTGCGGCGTTCGATCAGCGAAGCGAAGTACATCATCAACTCACCGGTGGCGGCCTGCGCCGTCGTCGCTGCCGCGGCCACGCCACCTGCCGAATTGGCAGCGACAATGGCCTCGGTCCAGCCGTCGAACTGGTCACGGTCCGATTCCGGCACACCCAGATAGTGTGCGACAACCATCGACGGCAACGGCTTGAAGAGCTCGACGACGATATCGCCACTGCCACGCGCTTTCAGCGCCTCGATACGTTCGACGACGAATTCGCGGACCATCGGCTCGACCGCCGAGACCTGACGCGGAGTGAATCCCTTCGACACCATGCGCCGGAACTCCGACTGCACGGGCGGATCCTGCATCACGAACGGCGGATTGTCCTGCATCCCGATCTGCTCGAGCTCACCATAGACGGTGGTCAATCCCTTTGCCGACGAGTACGTCTCGTAATCACGAGCGGCGTTGTAGACGTCTTCGTGACGGGTGAGCACCCAGTAGTCGTCCTGCGGCGAGGCTTCCGGCACCACGTTGTGCACCGGGTCGTTCTCTCGCAATGCGTCGTACATGGCCCAGGGCGAACGCCAGGACTCCCCGGTGGAAGGAACAAACCGTGGCGAATGTGACACAGATGTTGTCATGACTCGACTATGAGACAAATTGATAGATGTGTCAACGTTTGACGACTGAAATTTCTGCGATCAATATCGAGTAACCCGCTTCCACGCAGAGCACTATCGTGTGTCGGGTGATCACGGATCCGAAGAACCACCCGAACAGCTCTGACACCGGACGCCGCGCCGTGGTTGCGGTCCTGCTCCCCCGCGAACATCTCCCCTTCATCAGAGACTGGTGCCTGCACCACATCGAGCAGGGCTGGGAGGTTGTTCTCTACGACAACACCGGTTCCGTCGGGTCCACCCGCAAGACAAGCGCATTCAGCCTCAACCGTTGGCACGGCCGCAGCGAGGACAAGAGAGGCAACTCTTACGGCGCCTTCACCCGATCGATGTCGGACAGTGAAGTTCAGGTCGCATTCCGCAAAGAACTGCACGACCTTCCGGTGACGATCGTCGACTGGCAACCGCGCGACGCGGACGGTCGGATCGTGCACGGACAGGTAGAGGCCTACGTCGATTACGTGAGCCGGTACCGCGACACCGTCGCGTGGGCAGCATTCATCGACGCCGACGAATACCTCGAACACGCACCAGGATTGGACTGGGAGGTTCTACTTGCCGGAGTTACTCAGGCGGATTCACACCGTGTTGTTCTCGACGCCCTGGTCTACGAATCCAGGTGGACGCGCGACGGGCAACTGCGAGACGTCGAGGAATTGAATTGCCTTGGGCTACAGAGCCACGGCTGCAAGAACATCGTGAGGCTGTCGAAGATTCTGCGAGCGGACGTCCACTGGGGATGGAAGACAAGCGAACCGGACAGCCTGGTGCGGCCCGACCGATCCCTCTTCTACTTCCGCCATTACCGCGGTTCGGAGGCGGCACTCGACTTCACTCCGCTGCCGAACTTCGGACCCCAAGTCCACGAAGAAGGTGTGGATGTTCCGGCGACAATCGACTTATCACAAAAATGAATGTGCCTGCAAGCAACAGGTATTCAGGTGTAGATAAACCTCCGGCCCGCGTCCACGAAGGCAATGCCTTCAGGCCACGGGCCGGAGAATCACTGACTGCCGGAGCGAATCAGGAAAGCGTGCCGCCACCGAGGAGGCCGACGAAAGCTGCTGCAGCGGCGATGCCGCCGAGGATTCCGCCGATGCCGCCGATGATCTTGCCAGCGTCGGTGATGGTCTTGAGATCTTCTGCGGTGCTACCAGTGGTGAATGCCATGTCTATCTCCTCATCATGGAATGTGTACGCGGTCCGCGCGCCCGGTATGTAACGGCGCTCACAATATACGTAAGACAGCCGAAATTTGAAGCGGTGCCGTTGAGTGGGACGTAACTCACATCTCATCCAGCGGGAACCCACGAGTAACAATGCGCGATTCGGACAACGCTTCGGGAACCGTTGAATGACGAGCAGGAGAACAGCAGTGGGCAAGTTGGATGGAAAAGTGGCCCTGATCACTGGCGCAGGGCAAGGCGTCGGCCAGGGTGTTGCGTTTGCGCTTGCCAAGGAAGGTGCTTCCGTCGCGGTGGCGGGCCGCACTGAGTCGAAACTCGTAGTCACATGTAACGAGATCACCGAACGCGGCGGCCGTGCCGAACCGGTGCTCGTGGATATCGCCGACGCGGGTTCCATCACCGCTGCCGTGGCGCGAACCGTGGAACTGTTCGGCGGCGTCGACATCCTGATCAACAACGCCAGCCTCAACCCGCTCGGCAACGTCCTCGACCTCACTCCGGAGCGCCTTGCCGACGGATTGACTTCCGGTCCCGTCGCGACGCTGCGAACCATGCAAGCCTGCTACCCGTTCATGAAGGAGCGCGGCGGCGGGGCGATCATCAACATGGTCAGTTCCGTGGCCGTCCGTTGGGACGCCGCCGGCTACGGCGGATACGCGGCCGTGAAGGAATCCGTCCGAGCCCTCAGTCGCGCAGCAGCGTGCGAATGGGGCGTCGACGGGATCCGAGTCAACGCGGTTGCTCCTCACGCATCCTCGCCCGGGCTACAGCGTTGGGCAGATGCGCGTCCGGAAGAGGCTGCCGCTTTTGTTGCCGGGATTCCGCTACGGAGGATCGGGGACTGCGAAACGGACATCGGCACCGCGGTGGCTTTCCTGGTCGGCCCGGATGCCGCGTATCTGACTGGAGCAACAATTCCGCTCGACGGTGGTCAGTCGCGCTGGGGCTGAGAGCTGGCGTCGTCGAAGGCAAGCACCGCCGACTTGGCTTCGGCGATCGGGCGGCGGAAAACGAAACCGACCAGAACGGATGCCAAAACCAGCGCGGCCAGAACAATGAGCCCGACCATCCACCACATGGTTTTCAGTATGCCCGAACCGACCTCCGCCGGACGCGCGCCACGGCCGTCGGAAAGCGATGACAACCGCGAAAAGTGCTTGACACCAGTCAAATTCCGTTTTGCCCGTTTCCCGAGCTTCCTGATAGTCCGTGATCGAGGACACAGTTTCGGATCCCGAGCCGGGACGATCGCGTGACTGGAACCGCGACTCGGTGCATCCTGTCAGGTATGGAATCCGCTGTTTCGGCCGAACTCGCCGACGGAAGCACCCTCACACACCCGTGGGGCGGGACAAGCAACATCACCGATCTCGGCGGTGATGTTCACTGGATCGACTTCGGCGGTCCCAGCGGAGCGCCGCCCATCGTGCTCGTTCACGGACTGGGCGGCTCGCACCTGAACTGGGTGCGGGTGGCACCGACGCTGGCGGCGCGCACGCGTGTGTACGCACTGGACCTCGCCGGATTCGGACTCACCTCCGCCCGTGGGCGGCACACCGGCGTCGACGCCAACGCAGCACTCCTGAATCGATTTCTCGACACAGTGGTCGGTGAACCCGCCGTCCTGTTCGGCAATTCCATGGGCGGAATGGTCTCGGCAATGTCGACCCATGCCAGTCCCGAATCAGTTGCCGGCCTGGTCCTGGTGGATCCGGCACTCCCCCTGCCCGTCCAACTTCCCGACCTGACCGTAGCTGCCCAATTTGCGCTCTACTCGATGCCGTACGTCGGTGAGCAGGTTCTCGGCTTCGGACGCCGGAAGATGTCCGACCGGCAGTTGGCCGCTCAGATGACCAGATTGTGTTTTGCCGATCCGACGCGAGCAGACCCCGCCGTCCTCGACGCGGGCGCTGCCTTGACGGCGATTCGTCGCGGCGAACCCACTCAGGATGCCGAGTTCCTGCAGGCAGCACGGTCACTGTTGATGACCCTCGCCCGTCCGGCCTCTTATCGAAAGACCCTGCGAGAGATCGCGACTCAGACGCTCCTGATACACGGCGATCGCGATCGTCTTGTCCCGGTCGAGGCTGCCCGAGCAGCCGCCGCCGCACATCCACACTGGACCACCATCATTCTCGGCGATACCGGCCACACCCCTCAGTTGGAGATTCCGGACGAGTTTTCACGTCATGCGCTCGCGTGGCTCGATCGCACGGGGCTGATCACGAGCTGACACGTACCGGCACCACACCCGTTGAACGGCCTTGTCGATCGAGCAAGTGCCCCATCAACTTCGGCGTATCAAGGACGATTCGGCGATCGACTACGTCGGCAGGTCCGGCCCACCGGTAAGCGCGAACGGTCAAATACTCCAAAGCTCTCGAGCCCTGGGAATGTGTCGGGGTACGCGCGTAGCGTGAGATTCGCGCCTTCCTCGGCCAAGCATTTGCGCGACCCGTACTTGTGTATCCGTTTCGGTAAAGGAGAGTTTCAGATGCCCGCACGCACAGCGCTCGACGGAACACCCTGTTGGATCGACCTCACCAGCTCCGATACCGAGGTCGCCAAATCCTTCTACACCAACGTGTTCGGTTGGCAGACTGACACAAATGACGACCCGCAGTACGGCGGCTACGCGATCTTCAGCAAAGACGGGCAGCCCATCGCCGGGCTCGGACCTCAGCAGGAGGGAAACCCGTACGGCAACGTCTGGACCACCTACATCTCCTCGACTGATGCGGCAACGTCGGCGTCCAAGGCCGAAGCCGCGGGCGGAATGATCATGATGCCGTCGATGCAGGTCGGTCCCCAGGGCAGCATGGCGATCGTGGGCGATCCTGCCGGTGCAGTCGTCGGTATCTGGCAGGCAGATCAGCACCACGGCTTCGGTCTGGTCGGCGAGGCCGGAGCCCCGGTGTGGCACGAGACTTTGTCCAAGAACTACGCCGCGGTCCTGCCGTTCTACACCGACGTGTTCGGCTGGACTTACGAGTCCATCGGCGACAGCGACGAGTTCCGGTACTCACAGGCCAAGCAGGGCGACACCGTCGTCGCCGGTTTGATGGATGCCAGCTCGTTCCTCCCGGCAGAGGTGCCGTCGTTCTGGCAGGTGTACTTCGGGGCGGACGACACCGACGCGGCCGTCGCCAAGGTCGTCGAATTCGGCGGCAGCGTCTTGCGCGATCCCGAGGACACGCCCTTCGGCCGTCTCGCATCGGTGGCCGATCCACTCGGTGCCAAGTTCCAGATCTCCACGATCATGGAGTGAATCTCCGCGCAGAGGCCGCACCGGCCCGCGGTCTCTGCGCGCTGATCATCTGGAAAGTCCCGATTTGACCGCACGGATTTGAACACTCGCCCAGAAGGTATGCAGTTTTCTGCGTCCAACGCCTAATCTCATGGGATGCCCGCCCCTGCCCCTCTCCTCGATGTGTACTCGCAGCCGACTCTGTCGACGCTTGCGCCGTCGGTACTCGCTTCTCTCGGAGTGAGCGGCGAAGCGAACCGTCTCGATCTACAGCCCAGCCAGAAGACTGTAATTCTGCTGGTAGACGGGATGGGCGCGAACTTGCTCGCCCGCAACGCCGAACACGCACCATTCCTGAACTCACTGATCGGAACGCCCATACGGGCAGGATTCCCCACGACGACGGCCACCAGCATCGTCTCGTTGGGGACCGGGCTGCCCTCGGGGGCGCACGGAATCACCGGTTACCAGTCTTACGTCGAAGAAGCCGATTCGGTGTTCAACTGGCTGGGTTGGCACAGCGCGGGCAAGAAGGAATCTCAGACCGACTCCATCGTCCCGGAGACCCTGCAGCCGCAGGCCACGACCTTCGATCGTGCCGCGGCCGCCGGCATCACCGTCACTACCGTCGTTCCGTCCAAATTCGACGGCAGCGGCCTCACCCGGGCGGGAATGCGCGGCGCCCAATTCGCCGGAATCCAGGCATACGGAGACCTCCTCGCTCGCACCGTGGCCGCGTCGAAATCTGCCGACCGTACGTTCACGTACTGCTACATCAGCGAGATCGATGCACTCGGCCACGTCTACGGCCCCGAGTCCGAGCCGTGGATTTTCCAACTGATGCTTGTCGATCGACTGGTCGAGCAACTCGCCGCCGCTCTCGGTCCGGACGTGAGATTGCTGGTGACGGCAGACCACGGAATGGTCGACGTGTTGGACGAGAACAAGATCGACTTCGACAACACTCCGATTCTGTCCAAAGATGTACTCGCTCTTGCCGGTGAACCTAGATGTCGTCACATCCACACCCGAGAAGGCGCTGCACAAGATGTTGCGGACCGCTGGCGCGCCGAACTGGGTGACCGCATGTGGATCGGGACGAGATCCGAGGGCATAGTCGCAGGATTGTTCGGGCCTGCAGTGCATTCCGAGTATCACGGCCGGATCGGTGATGTCATCGCCATTGCGTCCGGGGACGTGGCCGTCGTACGTCGATCTGTCGAATCGGGACTGTCCGGCCTCCGTGGACAGCACGGCGCCCTCACTCCGGACGAACTGCTGGTACCGCTCTTGTCCTCAGGACAACAGTAGGGCCCGAGCCCGGCGAATCTCGGGAACACCGACGACCTTGCATGCGCCCAACAGGACGACTGCTCCGACGGCCGCACCCGCCGACAATGAAATAACAGCAGCAAGCCTGGGCTCGGGAACTCGGTTCTGAACCGCCACCACCAAAGCGAGCGCACAACCACCTGCCAGAATTGCCGCCGCCGAAATCCTTCCGACGGTAGCCTGCACGCGACGGAATCCCAACAGCCCGTATCGCTTTCGAAGCAGGATGTGGCCGAGCGCCGCTCCGCACACGTAGGAGAACGAGCCCGCCGCACAGACGGCCAGGACCAGCGTTTCGTCACTCGCGGACAGAGACGCAAGTAGAACGAGCGCTGTTTTGGCTATCACCATCACCATGGCGATCACCGCGGGAGTTCGGGTGTTGTTGTCGGCGTAGAACACTCGAAGCTGAAGCATGACCATCGCAAATGGCACCAGCCCGAATGCACTGACCGCAACGGCCGTCCCGATCAACCGGGCACTGCTGCCGTCGACCCGACCGAAGAAGATCAAGGTGGTCAACGAGGGGCCGAACACCATGAGCGCCGCAGTGACCGGAATCAGCGCCACCACTGAATACCGGGCTCCCCGGCCGAGATCGGATACGACGCCGACGTCGTCACCCGCAGCAACCGACCTGGCGATCCGCGGCATCAGCACCGTCAACAACGACACACCGAGAATGCCGTACGCCACTTGAAACAGCAGATCCGCGTGCGTGTACATCGAGTAGACGTGACGGGAGAGAGTGACCTTCATCGTCACCCACACACCGATCTGACCGGCAACGACGTACACAAGTACCCAACCGAGCAACGGCGCCCCGACGCGCACCGGGCGCCAGGTGTGCGGTACGACCCGCACGCGAAGGCGCCACCGAAACCCGTTGCGGTGCAGCGCTCGAGCAACGACGGCGGTTTGCGCCACGATCCCGAGCAGAGTGCCGATACCGATCACCAGAACCTGCGCGGTGGTCATCGACTCGGGAGTCAGAGTAACCGGCCCCGGGATGCACAGGAAGACCGCGACCGTCACCAGAAGGACGACGTTGTTGATCACCGGCGCCCAGGCGGGCGCGCCGAACACTGATCGAACACTGAGTACTGCCGTCATCATCGCCGTGACGCCGTAGAAGAAGATCTCCGGCAGAAGCAAGTACGCGAAGAGCGTCGTCAACTCTCGTTGAGCCGGATCATCGATCACAGCCGAGACCAGAGGCGGCGCGCACACCACCGCCACTACCGTCACGAGCGCAAGAGCAAGCGCTCCGACGGTGAGAACGCGCTGCGTCTGCTCTCGTTCGAGCGTCCGCCCACGACTTCGCTGCCGTGTCAGATACGGAAGCAGAACGCTGGCGAGAATTCCGCCGAGGAGGAGCTGATAGACCATGTTCGGGAAGCTGTTGGCCGCGTTGTACGCATCACTGACCAGGGCGATGCCGAGGACCGCGGCAAGGGCAAGGGTGCGGACGAAGCCGGTGATCCGACTGACCGTGCTGGCGAGCGCCACTTGCCCGCCCATCTTCGCCAAGCTGCCGCCCGTCACACCCGTACGTTCGGACTCCCCCATACTCTCGACCATCTCGCCAGAGTGCCACATCGCAGAGGTACGACGATCTGGACGGAAACGGAAGAGCGCCCCGAACCGTGGGGTTCGAGGCGCTCGTCACGAGAGAAGATCAGGCTGATTCCGCTCCAGCCAACGGCGGCATGACGACAACCTGGCCGGCGAAGGACAGACCCGCACCGAAGGCGAGAAGCAATGCCTTGTCGCCCGGCTTGCACTGGCCGTCGCGCAGCATCTGCTCCATGGCGAGCGGGATCGAGGCCGCGGACGTGTTGCCCGTCTCGGCGATGTCGTTGGAGACGGGGAAGCCCTCGGGCAGCTTCATGCTGCGAGCGATGACCTCGTTGATGCGCTGGTTTGCCTGGTGCGGCACAAAAGCGTCGATGTCCTCGATACCCAGCCCCGACTTCTCCAGGGTGCGAGTGGCGACCTTGCCCATCTCGAAGGCAGCCCAGCGGAACACCGCGGTACCGGCCATCTTGATCCACGGCCGAGGTCCGGTCGGGTTCTTGGTGTAGTCGAGCCAGCTCGGCTCCTGAACGATGGCGTCGGACTGGCTGCCGTCCGAACCCCACTCGACCGGGCCGATTCCGACGGTATCGCTCGGGCCGACGACAACTGCGCCTGCGCCGTCACCGAAGATGAAGCGAACGCTGCGATCGGTGGGCTCGGTGGCCTCGCTCATCAACTCGACGCCGACGACGAGTACGTGATCAACCGTGCCGCCGCGAACGAGGTCGCTGGCCACGGCAAGGGCGGTACAGAAACCGGCGCAGCCTGCCGCGACGTCGAATGCAGCCGGACCCTTGATGCCGAGCTCGTGGGCGACGATGGACGCAGCCTGAGGAGTCTGCAGGTCCCACGTCGACGTCGCGATGATCACGGCGCCGATCTGCTCGGGAGCAATGCCGCTGACGTCCAGTGCTTTACGGGCCGCGCTGATCGACATCGCGAGGATGCCTTCACCTTCGCCGGAGAACCGGCGCGACTTGATACCCGATCGCGTCTGGATCCACTCGTCGGTGGAATCGATCAGCTCGCAGATCTCGTCGTTGGTCACGACTCGCTCCGGGCGGTGAACGCCGAGCCCGAGAAGGACGGACTGCCGACCTCCGGCCACACTGGCAATCGGCTTACCCATTGATCGATCTCCTCGTTGGTTTCTGGTGATGACGCGCATTCGACATCACACGTTACGTACAGGACATAAGCCCCTGCCTCTCAGGTCACCGTTCGATCACGGCAACAACATGAGGCTGGCTCACATTACGCTTCGGTCAGGTATGTAGTCCAGATCCACGATCAGGCGCGTAAATGAGCTAGAACTGCCAAAACACGACGATGCCCGCTTTCGGAAGCCGACAGGCCGAGTTTTGCGAAGATATTTCCTATGTGCTTGCTCACAGCAGTGTCGCTGACGACCAGTTTCCTGGCGATTTCCTGATTTCCCAGCCCCTCCGCCATCAGTCCGAGAACCTCGGACTCGCGTGGGGTCAGTGATCTGATCGGATCGTCGGCGCGTCGACGGCTCATCAGTTGGGATACGACCTCGGGATCCATCACGGTTCCGCCGTCGACGACCCGGTTCAATGCGTCGACGAACTCGGCTACCTTGCCGACCCGTTCCTTGAGCAGGTACCCGACCCCGCCGGCGCCTCCTGCCAACAATTCACCGGCGTAGCGATCCTCGACGTACGCGGAAAGGACCAGGACGGGAAAGCCCGGGCGAAGCTTGCGCACCTCGATCGCCGCTCGAAGCCCCTCGTTGGTGAAAGTAGGAGGCATCCGGACGTCGAGCACCGCGGCGTCGGGGGCGGTCTCCTCGAACACCGTGAGGAACTGTGCGGCGTCGGAGACGGCAGACACCTCGAAGCCCTCTCCGCGGAGCAGCAGTGCCAGCCCCTCTCGCAGGAGAGCGTCGTCCTCGGCAATCAGAATCCGCACGGTAGTTCCACCCTCATCGTTGTCGGTCCACCCTCCGGGCTCTCCAATACTGCGGTTCCTTCGAAAGCCTCGACCCGGCGTCGGATACCCGCCACGCCGCCGCCCGGGCGTTCGTTCGCGCCGCCCTGACCATCGTCGATCACGTCGATGAGCATCGTCTCACCCAACGAGTCGTCCGACGCCTCCGTCCGTGCCGTGACGGTGACACTGCGCGCTCCGCTGTGTTTTGCGACGTTGGTCAAGGCCTCGGCGACGACGAAGTACGCAGCAGCCTCGACGGCAGCCGGGGCTCGGCGGAGTTCGTCGATCTCGAGTACGCAGGGCACGGCGGAGCGCCCGGCGAGCGCGGAGATCGCGCCCTCCAGACCCAACTCGTCGAGGATCGGCGGGTAGATGTCGTGCACCAACGTCCGGAGTTCGCTCAACGCCTCGGTGGCCGCATCCTGGGCCCGATGCAGTTGTGGCAGAGCCTGGTCCGGATTGTTCTGCAACGACCGCTCGGCCATCCCCAACATCATCACCACCGCGACCAGACGGTTCTGCGCGCCGTCGTGCAGATCCCGCTCGATGCGCTTGAGTTCGGCCGAATGTGCGTCGAGCGCCGCAGCGCGGCTGGCCGTCAGGGCGGTGACGCGCTTCGAGAGGTCCGAACGCGTGTCCGGCGCAAGCAAAGTCGTGGTCGACCAGCTGATCCACTTCGCCATCGCGGGGATCAACCACCACGCGATCAGGAGGTACAGGATGCCGATCAACGGCATTCCGGCAGCGCCCAACCACGACGTCACGGGGTACGGATTGTTGACGGGTTCACCGGCGGGCATCTGCTGCCAGTACAGCGGGACGGCAATCGAATTGAGTGCACCGAGTGGCAGAGCAATGGTCAGCATCGCCGCGACGAAAGCCCCCAGACCATGAATCGACAGCCAGGCCGCGTCGCGCCTCGTCGACTGATCGGTGAGGAACCGGCGCCAATCCCCGAAGGTCGGATTGCTTGGCATCGGTGGGTATCGCTGCAGAACAGGGCGTCCGGTGTACGCAGCCGTTCTCTTGCGGGCCAGACCCGCCCACCACCGGAGGACCCGCACGTACGACGGCAACAGCAACCAGCCGACGATCAGAATCGAGAGCGACAGCAGAATGAGACCGACCATCAGCAAGAACAGGGAGACCACGGCTGCCGCACCCTCGACGAGCACGTACACCGCAGCCCTGGTTCTCTTCTTCACTGCCCCAGCATGCCGCACCTGATGCCGCGATCCACTACAGCTGGCTACACCATTGATTCGGGACCCTGCTGGATGTCGACGAATGCCGAATCTCCATAGCGTTCATCCCATGAAGAATCGACACTCGGTCCTCGCCCCGCCGGCCCCTGGTGCCACGGCCGCCCGAACATCCGCCGTGCGACTCGAAGGCGTCAGCAAGATCTACGGCAACGGCCGCGGCGCCGTGACCGCCCTCGACAACATCAGCCTCACCTTGCCGCGCAGCACCTTCACCGCCGTGATGGGCCCGTCCGGATCGGGCAAGAGCACTTTCCTGCACTGCGCCGCAGGGCTCGATCGACCGAGCAGCGGATCGGTGTGGCTGGGCGACACCGAGATCTCACAGCTGAAGCCGAAGGCCCGCAGCATCTTCCGTCGCGATCACATCGGTTTCGTCTTCCAGGCCTACAACCTGCTCGGCGCTCTCGACGTCGAGCAGAACGTCACGCTCCCCCTACTCCTCGCCGGACGACGAGCCGACAAGCAGTACCTGACCTTCGTCCTCGAATCCGTCGGACTCGGATCGCACCGCAAGCGCAAACCCTCCGAACTGTCCGGCGGTCAGCAGCAACGCGTCGCCATCGCGCGCGCCCTCGTCACTCACCCCGACGCACTCTTTGCCGACGAGCCGACCGGCGCCCTCGACTCCCGCAGCGCCAAGCAGGTTCTGGAGTTGTTGCGCCGGACAGCCGCCGAGTTCGATCAGACCATCGTCATGGTCACGCACGACCCGGTGGCCGCGTCGTACGCCGATCGTGTGCTGTTCCTCGCCGACGGAAAACTTGTCGGGCACATCGACCGCCCGACGCCGCAGCAGATCGCCGAGCGCATGACACACCTCGGGGACTGGTGATGATGAAAGCGCACACCTTTGCGCACCTGAAAGCGCATCGCTCCGGTTTCGTCGCCGTGTTCGTCTCCGTATTCTGCGCAGCGCTCCTCACCTGCGGTCTGGGTGTGCTGCTGGAATCGGGAGTGCGAGGCGGCGTCTCACCACATCTCTACGCCGGTGCCGACGCCGTCGTGAGTGCACCACAGGCGCTCGAGGTCAAGGAAGACGCCGATCAGCCTTTTGCCGAGCGAGTTCTCCTCGACGGCGATACCGTCCGCAAGCTCGATGCCCTCGATGTCACGGTGATTCCCGACATCTCCGTCCCCGTCAGCACCGCCGAGGGCGTCGTACTCGACGCACATCCTTGGAACACAGCACAACTGGCGCCGTACTCGCTCACCGATGGGCGCGCTTCGCAGAGCCGAGACGAGGTGGTCTCGACCACGGGCGCCGCTCTCGGCGAGCAAATCACGCTGGCTCACGGCGCGATAGCCGACGAGTACACCGTCGTCGGCACAGCTGATTCGGCTTCGGTGCCGTCACCCGACCGTCCGGCACTCGTCTTCCTCGACGACGCAGAGGCCGAACGGTTGTGGCCGCACCAGAACGCTGTCACCGCAGTCGGATTGATCGCTCCCGAAGGCGTGGATGCTGCCGCTCTCGCCCGCGATGCACTCGCCGGAACCGGCGCGGAGGTCTCGACCGGCACTGCGCGCGGAGGCATCGAATTCCTCGACGCCGGTGCTGCGCGGACCCAGTTGATCGTGCTCTGCGCGTCGTTTGCCGGTCTCGCGTTGATGGTCAGTATGTTCGTCGTTTCCAGCACGCTGTCGCTCTCGATCAACGCCAGACGCCGAGAGTTCGCTCTGTTGCGGGCAATCGGGGCCACCACGCGACAAGTCCACGTCATGATCGGACGTGAAGTGCTGCTCGTCGCGGCGGCTGCGGCGGCTCTCGGCGCGGTGCCCGGATACCTGCTCGCCCGATTCCTGGGTGCACAGTTTGCCGACGCCGGGGTCATGCCCACCGATTTCGCGTTGGCGTACAGCCCGCTTCCGGCGATCGCGGCATTCCTGATCTGCGTACTCACTGCCCGCGCGGCAGCGGCGATCGCGGCACGACGACCGGCGAAGCTCGACCCCGTCGAAGCGCTTCGCGAATCCGAAAGCGGCCCGGCGAAACTGAGCCGCGGACGCATCGTCACCGGGCTGATCTTCGGCGCCGCCGGCCTCAGCGCGTGCGTGCTCCCCGCTTTCCTGCCCGGCAGCGTGGCAGCCGCTGGAGCCGGTTCGAGCGCACTGCTGTTGATCTTCTCGGTCGCGCTGCTCGGCCCCTTGTTGGTGCGCGGCATCATCAAGGTGATCGGCGGTCCACTGCGCCGTAGTGGGTCGGCGTCCAAAGTTCTCGCTGCCGCCAACGCCGAATCCAATTCGAGACGGCTCTCGTCGGCGGTTGTTCCGTTGGCTCTCGCAATCGCACTGGGCTCGGTGCAGTTCTTCAGCCAGAGCACCGTCGCCGCCGAGGCGACCAACCAGTCGATCAAGGGCGTCACCGCCGACCTGATCGTCGGCGCGCCGGCCGGTATCGCTCCCTCGCTCCTCGATTCGATCGCATCGGTGCCCGGAGTGAGTGCGGCAAACCCGGTGGTCCGCAGTCAAGTCCTGCCGGTACCCAGCGGTGAGGAAGGCGGCTCAGCCGACAGCGCGATCGCTGCCCAGGGCATCGACGCCGCCAGCGCCGACGCGACCCTCGATCTCGCGGTGACCGAGGGCGACCTGAGCGCTCTGACCGGCGATACCGTTGCCGTGAGCGAAGACGGCGCCTTCACACTCGGAGCCAAGGTAGGTCAGCGCGTCGACCTCTATCTAGGGGACGGCACACTCGTGCATCCGATGGTCGTCGCAAAATATGGTCGCGGCCTCGGATTCGGGGACGTGACCATGCCGATCGAGACTTTGCGTCAGCACTCCACCGACGCTCTGATCGACACCGTTCTGGTTGCTGCCGAACCCGGACGGTCGGCCGAAGTCCAGCAGTCGTTGCGCTCGTTCCCCTCGATCGCCGCGATGAACCAGGACCAGTTCGGGGCCGCGGGCGAAGATCAGCGTCGTATGCAGTCGTGGGTCAGCATCCTCGCCGTCCTCGTCCTGCTCGGCTATCTCGCAGTCGCCGTCGTGAACACCCTGGTCGCCGCCACTGCCGAGCGTTCCCGCGAGTTCGCGCTCCTTCAACTGGTGGGCTCGCGGACGAGGCAGGTCCGAGCGATGATGCGCATCGAGTCGTTGATGGTGGTGGGAATCGCCGTCGTGGTCGGATCACTGATCGCCCTGCCGCCTCTGATGGGCATCGCCGTAGCGGTGTCCGGGCAGCCGATCCCGGCGATTTCACCGGCGATCTACGGTTCCATCGTCGCCGTGACCGCTGTTCTGGGATTTGTCTCAATCGCGGTCCCGACGCGCGCCGCCCTACGCAAGAACCCGATGGACGGAGTGCGTAACCACTGAGTGGCACTACCGTCGTCATCTATGGATGCGGCGGCCTGGGACAAGAAGTACGAAGAAACCGAGCTCGTCTGGGGCGCTCCTCCCAACGAACTGCTGGTGGAATACGCGACGGCCCTCCCCCACGGCCAGGCACTGGACCTGGCGTGCGGCGAGGGCCGTAACGCATTGTGGCTCGCGACCCGCGGTTGGGAGGTCACCGGCATCGACTACTCGGCCGTCGCGATCGAGAAAGCCCGCACGATCGCGGCCCGCTCACCCCGATCGGTTCTCGACCGGCTCGACTACCGATGCGGCGACGTCACCGTCGCGGATTACGCCTCCAGGAACGGGCAGGGATACGACTTGGCCCTGCTTCTTTACCTTCATCTGCCCGCACCACAACGCACCCTGGTTGTGAACCGTGCCATAAATTCTCTGAAACCTGACGGAATCCTCATGATTTTGGGGCACGACCGAAGCAACATCGACTACGGCGTCGGCGGACCGAAAGATCCCGAAATCCTTTACACACCAGAAGAATTGATGCAGGAATTCCAAGGAAGGCTCGAGTTCGAGATCGCCGGAAATCCGCACAGACACACCGAAACGGGAATCGCGGTCGACGCGCTTGTCATCGGACGCAAATCCGGTGTTGGCAATGCAAAGAACGGCTAGTAACATGTATTAAGTTACCGACGAGTAATAAACTTCGGGCGGTACTAGGAGTGCTGGACCGCACCACCTCACTGGGAGAAGCAGAAGACATGGGCCATTACAAGAGCAACGTTCGGGACCTGGAGTTCAACCTCTTCGAGGTTCTCGGACTGGAGAAGCCACTGAGCGAAGGCGCTTGGGGCGACCTGGATGCCGACACTGTCCGCAACATGCTGGCAGAGGTCGCACGCCTGGCCGAGGGACCGCTTGGCGAATCTTTCGCCGACGCGGACCGCAACCCCCCTGTCTTCGATCCCGAGACGCACACCGTTGCACTTCCGGAATCCTTCAAGAAGTCGTTCAAGGCTCTGTGGGATGCCGAGTGGTACCGCATGGGACTGAGCGAAGAGGTCGGCGGCGTGCCGGTTCCCCGCTCCGTCGTGTGGGCCATCGGTGAGCTGATCCTGGGCGCACAGCCTGCAGCGCACATGTACCAGGCCGGACCCGCTTTCGCGGACGTGCTGTTCAACAACGGCACCGAAGAGCAGAAGAAGTGGGCAGCCACCATCGTCGAACGCGGATGGGGCGCCACGATGGTCCTCACCGAGCCCGACGCCGGCTCCGACGTCGGTGCCGGACGCACCAAGGCGATCAAGCAGGACGACGGCTCCTGGCACATCGAGGGCGTCAAGCGCTTCATCACCTCGGCCGACTCGGACGACCTGTTCGAGAACATCTTCCACCTCGTTCTCGCTCGCCCCGAAGGCGCCGGACCCGGCACCAAGGGCCTGAGCCTGTTCTTCGTCCCGAAGACGCACTTCAACTTCGAGACCGAAGAGTTCGGCGAGCGTAACGGCGTCTTCGTCACCAACGTCGAGCACAAGATGGGCCTGAAGGTCTCCGCCACGTGTGAGGTCACCTTCGGCGGCCACGGCATCCCCGCACAGGGCTGGCTGGTCGGCGAGGTCCACAACGGCATCGCCCAGATGTTCGACGTCATCGAGCACGCTCGAATGATGGTCGGCACCAAGGCAATCGCCACCCTCTCCACCGGTTACCTCAACGCTCTCGATTACGCCAAGCAGCGTGTTCAGGGCGCTGACCTGACCCAGATGACCAACAAGGCAGCACCGCGCGTGACCATCACGCACCACCCCGACGTGCGTCGCAGCCTGGCAATGCAGAAGGCATACGCCGAAGGCCTGCGCGCGGTGTACCTCTACACCGCAGCACACCAGGACGAGGTTGTCGCCCAGCTCGTCTCGGGCGCAGACAAGGACACCGCGTTCCGCGTCAACGACCTGCTGCTCCCGATCGTCAAGGGCGTCGGCTCCGAGCGTGCGTACCAGTACCTGACGGACAGCCTGCAGACCCTCGGTGGCTCCGGCTTCCTGCAGGACTACCCGATCGAGCAGTACATCCGCGACTCCAAGATCGACTCGCTGTACGAAGGCACCACGGCCATCCAGGCTCAGGACTTCTTCTTCCGCAAGATCGCTCGTGACCGCGGCGTCGCGCTCGCTCACGTTGCCGGACAGATCAAGACCTTCATCGACAGCGAAGCCGGCAACGGTCGCCTGAAGGCGGAGCGCGCACTGCTCGCCACCGCACTCGAAGACGTCCAGGCCATGGCTGCCACGCTCACCGGCTTCCTCATGGGAGCTCAGGAGCAGCCCACCGAGCTCTACAAGGTCGGCCTCGGTTCCGTCCGCTTCCTGATGTCCGTCGGCGACCTGCTCATCGGCTGGCAGCTCCTCCGCCAGTCCGAGATCGCTCTCGCGGCACTCGACAACGGCGCTTCCGACAAGGACAAGGGCTTCTACGAGGGCAAGGTCGCCATCGCGTCCTTCTTCACCAAGAACGTCCTGCCCGAGCTCACCGCTTCACGCGAGATCATCGCGAACACCGAGAACGACATCATGGAGATCGACGAAGCAGCATTCTGATTCGTTCCTGATTCATGAAAAGTGCCGGTCCCGAGAATGTTTCGGGACCGGCATTTTCATGCTCGACAGTCAATGCAATCTGTGGTCATCTGCGCTCGACGGTCGGGCAACTGATCTGGGCGGACAGTACGGACGTCGTCGGTTGCTCGCCCGGCCGTGCCGCCGTTCCTACCAGGGAAAGCGCCACGCGCCTGCGGTCCGGAGAACTGACTATTTCGATGGAATTGTCGACACCGCCGCCGAAGGACACGAACTGTCCGCTCTGATCCGAGAACATCATCGTCGCCCCGGACTGACCTGGTTCCGGGTTTTCGTTCACGTAGACCTGCAACTGGAAATCACGCCCCGGATATTCGCCGCCGCCGTCGTACTCGTAGAAGGAACTGGTGTGCACCTCGTAGGCCCACTGGCGGTGACCGGCGGGCAGCGAATCCGCCCAGTTGTGCTCGAAACACGTGACGGATCCGGGCAGCGAGACATTGGCTGCGCCGCTCCACCCACCGGACAGGGTGATGGCTCCGTATGGCGCTGCTTCGGACTCGTGCCGATCGGAAGGCAAGGGCGGAACGGTCACGGGTCCGACATTGCGCCCGGTGAACTCGAAAAGCCTCTCGCTCGACACGAACGGGGGCGACTCGCGCTCACCGGCACAGGAGACAACCGACAGGGTGGCCATGACCAGTACCGCGCACATACCGCGTCTACGAACCGGCACTTCGACACCCCCTGTCCGTTTCCAACAGAATACATACCGTTCGGTCTTCAAGTTACCGATCGTGTCCGACACATCCCATTCGTGGGACCGCTCACCCGCTACCGATGTGATTGGGTGAGCACGAACGTCCACTGAACCAGCACTCGGTTCTTTCGAAGGCCGAGTAGATCAACAGACAGGTGATCATCGTGGTCGCACCAGAGCACGCACAACTCGATTACGCCCCTGAACTGGCATTGACCGCCACGGACTTGGCGCTCGACGGCCCATGGGGGCCGGTGTTCGGACCCGTCAATCTCGAGATTCGTGCGGGCGGTGTGACCATCCTCGAAGGCTCCGCCGGTTCAGGACGTACGTCCTTACTTCTGACACTCAGCGGACGAATGAAAGCCAGTTCCGGATCACTGTCCGTCTTCGGTCGAACGCGTCCCCGAGAGATCTTCGAGATCGCCGGGGTCGCCGGGTTCGAGGACATCGACGAGCTTGCCGAGTCCGTCACCGTCCGAGATCTGATCACCGAACAAATTCGCTGGGATGCGCCCTGGTACAAGCTCATCGGACGTGCCGGAGACCGCGAACTCGAAGCGGTGTGCGCTCCCGTCTTCGGCGATCATCCGTTACCTGCGCTCGGCCGGTACGTCAGCGATCTCGGGGAACTCGAGGCGACCCTGCTGCGTATCGCCGTCGCGAACACGAAGAAGCCGGCCCTGCTCGTCGTCGACGATCTCGAACAGGTGCGGCGCGACTCCGAACGCGCGTACCTCGTCGAGCGACTCGTCGAGATGGGGAGCTACCAGACCATCATCGCGTCGACCGTCAACCCGCTGCCCGACGGATCACCCATCGATGCCGTCGCCCTGCTCCAAGAAGTCACCAATCCCGACCAAGAAGGGGCGAGGTAACCGCGATGCTCGCTGGAATGTCTCTCGGAACCGAACTCAAGCGGTTCTCCCGCGGCGCGATGCCCAGGATCGCACTCGTCACCATCATCTTGATGCCACTGCTGTACGGCGCAATGTACCTGTGGGCCTTCTGGAATCCGTTCGGTGAGGTCAACAAGGTCCCCGTCGCACTGGTCAACACCGACCGCGGTGCAATGGTGCAGGGTCAAGAGCTCAAGGCGGGCGACGAAGTAAGCCAAGCACTTCTCGATTCCGGTGAGCTCGATCTCCACCTGGTCTCACAGCAGGAAGCCGAACAGGGAGTCTCGGACGGCACGTACTACTTCTCTCTCACTCTGCCCGAGAATTTCAGCGAGGCCGTTGCCTCCCCGACGACCAAGGACCCTCACAAAGCTCAGTTGCAGTTCACCTTCAACGACGTCAACAACTACCTCGGCACCATCATCGGCCAAAACGCCGCCCAGCAGGTCCTCAGTCAAGTCAGCGACAAGATCGGCGCGCAGTCCGTCGAGACGGTCCTGGTCGGATTGACCGACGCGGGTGCAGGTTTGAAGCAGGCCGCCGACGGAGCACTCCAGCTCTCGGCCGGAGTGAACACTGCCAACGCCGGAGCCGGCGAATTGGCGTCGGGTTCGAAAACTCTTGCCGACAACATGGTTACCGCACGTGACGGCGCAGCCACTCTTGCCGGCGGTACAGCGCAACTCTCGACCGGTATCAATACCGCCACGGACGGTGTCCTCGCACTGACCGACGGTTTGGGGCAACTCGATCTCGGAGCCGTCCAACTGGGCGACGGCGCAAGCCAACTCAGTGGTGGCGTCACCCAGGTCGTCGACCAACTGAGCGTCCTCGGGAACACACAAGCAGACGTCGCACAGCTGGTCGGGCAGGCGGTGGCCAGCCTTCGGCTGAACCCGGATCCTGTCAGCCAACAGATCGCCAATGCCCTCGCGCCTGCCCAGGACATGCTGCGCACTCAGGGTTTCGGTGAAGCGACCATGGGCCAACTAGGCGAACTCAAGAGCGGTGCACAACAACTCGCTTACCAACTCGACGATCCGTCGAGCACCTTCCGAGCCGGGCTGAATGCCGCGGCCAACGGCGGCGGTGAACTCCGCAACGGCCTGGTGCAGCTGCGTGACGGCGGTCAGCAAGTCAACGACGGCGCTCAAACCCTCAGCAGTGGACTGGTTCAACTCACCGACGGCAGCGTCCAACTCTCCGATGGTGCAGCCAAACTCGCCGACGGCACCGAGCAACTCCGTGCCGGGTCTGCCGAACTCGCGACCAAACTCACCGAGGGCGCCGGTCAGGTTCCCAGTTGGACCGATCAGCAGCGAACCGCAACCGCTCAAACCCTCTCCAGCCCGGTCGAACTACAGGAGACCTACGAGAACCGGGCAAGCACCTTCGGTACCGGTTTTGCTCCGTTCTTCCTGCCCCTCGCGCTGTTCGTGGGCGGCATCATCACCTGGATGCTGCTCAAGCCGCTACAGAACCGGCCCATCGCAAACGGACTCGGCGCGCTGCGAGTGGTCCTCGCCTCGTACTGGCCGGCATTGCTCATCGGCATCTGCCAGGTGATCGTGATGTACCTGGTCGTGCACTTCGCCGTCGGCCTGCACCCCACACACGCCCTCGGCACCGTCGGATTCCTGATGCTCATCACTGCCACGTATATGGCGTTGATCCAGGCATTCAACGCCATCTTCGGAGTATCCGTCGGACGCGTCATCACCCTGGCGTTCCTGATGCTGCAACTGGTTTCGGCCGGCGGCATCTATCCCGTCGAAACCACCGCGAAACCGTTCCAGATCATCCACCCCTTCGACCCGATGACCTACGCGGTGAACGGGCTACGACAACTCACCGTCGGCGGTATCGACTCGAGACTGTGGGTCTCGATCGCCGTCCTCGGCGGCCTTCTCGTCGCCTCACTCGGGGCCAGTTCACTTGCTGCACGCCGAAATCGGCAATGGACCATGGACAGGCTGCATCCGCCGATCGAAGTCTAGGTCAGGGTCTCCGGCCAAGGCTCCACGGTCAGCGCAGGCCATTCCTTGCGCCACCGTGCCGCCTTGGCCTCGTAAACCTCTCTCGGTGCCAGCACCGGGTTGGGACGGACGATCATGTCGAAAAGATCGTCGTATCCATGCGGGGCATACACGTCCACAGTGCCGCCCGCAGACTTGGTGATCCCGAAACAGCAAGTTGTGGAAGCGAAGTGGTCGATAGCGTCGCGGCAACTGGTGAACGGAACGCCGGGAATCCCGAAATGCTGCTCGTACCACAGGTGCACGCGGGCTTCGTTGCGTACTTCGACATCGGCATCCACATCGGCGAACAGTTCTGCCGCCGAACGAATCACACGGTCCTCCGCGTCGTAGCTCAGATCGCCGGCGTCGAAATAGAAGAGGTCGTAGTCCTTGATTCCGGCGCCGAGGTCACGGCCGTCGATGTGATTCCAGACGGTTTGGAAGAGCCCACCCGCCGTCAGGTACCACTCCGACAATCCCAGCTTCGGCGCCCGATCCACGATCGTTGCGACCACTGGATTGGCCAGGGCGATCTCGAGAAATCGTTCACGCATGCTCTTCAGCCTCTCATATGACAAGTAAACTTGACATCATGTGACAAGTATTCTTTACTTTTCCTATGACTGGAAAGGCCGGCGACAACAACGTGCGGGAGCACCGACGCCTCGCCGGCCTCACCCAGGCGCAACTGGCCACGGCAGGTCAGGTGAGCAGACAGAGCATCGTCTCCGTCGAACGCGGCGACTACGCACCGAGTGTCTACCTGGCACTTCGCCTGGCACTGGCACTGGGGACCACCGTCGAAGCGCTCTTCCCCTTACCCGAATCGGCACTCACCGCAGAAATTCCAGAGGAGACGGCATGAGCACCATGATGAAGGCAATGCGGTTCGTCGGAGATCTGGACGACGACTTCTACAAGGACGAGCGGCAGCGCGACGTCTGGAACGAAGCCTCGGCGGTGGGATTGCAGAGTGTCTTCTGGGCAGTCTTCGTCAGCTCGGTGATTCTGCCCTGGGTCGCCGGCCGAACAGGGGCGTGGATCTCGCTCGCGCTGCTGATCGTCGCGCTGTTCGGCTCGGTGGTCACGATTGTCTATGCACTTCGACGCGACGTCGATGTCTACGTGTTGTCCAACTACAACCGTCCCCGGGTCGTGATCAGCATCGCGCTGTACCTCGTCGCCACAGTCGGCATCATGGCGCGCCTCAAATTCGATTCGTACGAAGAATCGTCCACGTGGGTCGGCGCTCTCGTCGGCGGAATCGTCGGTGGCGGCGTCGCAATCGCGGCAGTCAAGCTTCACCAGCAGCGCGCCAAGCGACGCGAAGCGGCCGAAGAACTTCTCTGAATTCCGGAAGTCTGCCCGGCACAACGGAATCCATAGAGTTGGTAAAATCGTGCCAGGTCAACCGATCGCGAGTAACGTCGAAACGGTGAGCACTCGCCTCGGATACCAGATGCCCAACTTCAGCTACGGCGGTCCGGTCAAGGACCTCTTCCCCACCGTCATAGCGCAGGCCCGCGAAGCCGAAGCCGCAGGCTTCGACACTGCATTCGTGATGGATCACTTCTACCAACTCCCCGGAATCGGAGCGCCGGACGCCCCGATGCTCGAGGCCTACTCCGCGCTCTCCGCGCTGGCGACGGCCACCGAGACCATCCAGTTGTCTGCACTGGTCACGGGAAACACCTACCGCAATCCGCCCATGCTCGCCAAGACCGTCACCACCCTCGACGTGGTGAGCGGCGGTCGGGCCATCCTGGGCATCGGCGCCGGTTGGTTCGAACTCGAACACAATTCGTTCGGATACGAGTTCGGAACGTTCACCGAGCGCTTCCAGAAACTCGACGAAGCACTGCAGATCATCGCGCCGATGCTCCGCGGTGAGCGCCCCACCTTCGACGGCAAGTGGTACCACGTCAAGGACGCCATCAACGAGCCTCGAGTCCGCGACGACCTGCCGATCCTGCTCGGCGGTGGCGGTGAGAAGAAGACGTTCAGCCTCGCCGCTCGCTTCGCGGATCACCTCAACATCATCTGCGACCCCTCGGAACTGCCGCGCAAGATGGAAGCACTTGCGGCACGCTGCGACGAAGCCGGTCGCGATCCCGCAACCCTCGAGACCAGCTTCCTCACGTTCATGATGATCGACGAGGACGGCGACAAGGCTCGCGCGCATCAGCGAACGTTTCTCGCGGAGCGTGGCCTCGACATCACCACGGCGCCGGAAGACGTGGTCGCCAAGGCCACCGAACGCCATTTCGTCGGCGGCCCGGACGACGTCGCCGAGCAGGTTCAGACGCGCATCCTCGACCACGGCATCGACGGCGTCGTGATCAACCTGATCACCAACGGCGAAGAGCCAGGCATCGTCGACCTCGCGGGCCGCACCCTCGGCCCACTCGTCGGCAAGTAGTTCCCTACTCGCACTTCACGATCGGCACCGGGTCGTACTTGACGGTCCGGGTGTTCGAGGAAATCTCGGCGCCACTCGCGTGGTCGGTGATCACGCGGGTGTCGCTGACCGTGAATCCGGGCGCACCGCTCGAAGCCACACAACCAGGCCCCTCCGGCAACGTCACGGTGTTCGGCGATGTCGGCGACGTACGCGGGCCGGTCGTCGAAGCGACATCGACGGTTTTGGTTCCCCAGATCCGAACGGTGATGTTCGACGACGTCGCAATCGTCTCGATCATCACGCCGGTCTTCGCCGGATTACGGAACTGCAAGTCGATCGCACCATCGAAGATGGTCGCCTCACGCGCTTCGGGGTACCGCGAGATGTAGTAACTGTGCTCAGTGTGCGCGACGTCGTCCATGCCTGCGAAATACGTCGCGTTGTAGAGCGTCGTCGCGAGCTGGCTGATACCGCCGCCGACAGCCTTGTCCGGGCGACCATTGTTGATGATCCCCGACTCGACGTATCCCTGAGCCGCACCGCGCGGACCCGTGTACTCGTTGAGCGAGAACGTATCCCCTGGCTTGATCACGGCCCCGTCGATCTCCGACGCGGCCAGGCCGATATTCACACCAGACGCGTATTCGAAACCACCGGTGGTGAATTCGCCGATCACCTCGTTGATGCCGAGGGCATCCGCGGCTTCGGTGGTCAACGCCGGCGGGACCGGTCCGTACACGGCGGGTGTTGCCCGAGACGCCGTGCTGCCCAGCAGAACCGGAAGTTCCTTGACCGTGTCCGGCCAGTTGATCAGATCACCGACAACACCCGGCACAACCGACGGCTTACCACCGGCGAAGGTGAACGACGCGTCCTTGGGTTGTACTTCAGTCGATACCAACTGCGGAGTCAGAATCTTGATCGCAGCATCGGTGTTGTACTGCGGAGTCAGCCCACCCGAGCCGTCAGGGGTGAAGGTCAGAACCTCACCGATCTGGTCGACGCCGAGCGTCGCAACCTTGCCGTCACGGCCGTTGACCACGACATCACCCGAGGCAGCCGGAATGGCAATCTCCTGCAGTGCGCGATCGACACCGGCCTGAGTGACCGTCACCGGCACCTCGTCGACCGGAAGATCGACGACGCCACCGTCAGACCACTCCGCGGCGAACGTTGCGCCCGCCTGCTGCGTTTCGAGAGCCTGGCCGGCGGCAGGTGAAACACCCGTCGCCTTCCCACTCTCGAACACGACTGCGCCTTCGACGGGCGCACGATCGCTGTTCGCCGCAAGCTGCGACATCGAGGCATCCAACGCACCCTGGTCGACCGTCGACACCACGGGCACCTCGCGGGAGCCGAAGAACGACGTGATGCGGGTGATCGGATTGATCGGCTGAGCGTTCACGCCCGAGAGCGTCGCCGACCAGTCGACGTCCACACCCGCAGATGCGGGAACGATCTGGGAATCGACGCCGCCGGCATGTACCGCTACCGGTTCGACGAGCCTTGGGCCGAGTTCGGCGCGCAGCGTGGCCTCTGCGTCGGCAGGCGTGAGATCACCGATGTCCACCCCGGCGACCTGGGTGCCGCGTGGTGTCTTCCCCGACGACGTGAAGATGTCCACTCCGTAGGCAATCACTGCGACGGCAAAGATGGCGCCGAGTGCTATCGCTGGTTTGACCCACTTACGGGAAGAAGCCGGAGCGGGCGCTTCTGGCTGTTGTTGCGGTGCTGGTGGTGCAACTGCCTCTGGTCCGCGGACAACAGGCTCGTACTGCTGCTGGATGGGTTCGAATTGCTGGGTGTCGTACTGCTGCACGAACTCGGGACGCGGCGGCTTCGGGGGAACCACCACTGCCGGGGGCTCGAACTGCTCTGTCTGCTCGTCGATGGTTTCTGTCGCCGGAGCCGAGTCGACTACTTCCGTCGGCGGTGCGTCCTCCGCTGGGACGACTGGGATGACGGTGGTGACCTCGTTTGCCGATTCGTCGATGGCCGGTTCGACGATTGTGGGCTCGACGATTGTCGGCTCGTCTACTGCTTCGTCGACTGTCGCTTCTGTGGAATCGATTGCTTCTTCGTCGACAGGCCTTGGTGCTTCGGCTGGTTCAGGTTCTACTGATTCAGCCTCGACAACCGCCTCGGTCTCCTCAGGGGTCTTGGGTTCCTCGACCGACTCGGTCTCTTCGACCGCCTGAGGTTCCTCGACCGACTCGGTCTCTTCGACCGCCTGAGGTTCCTCGACCGACTCGGTCTCTTCGACCGCCTGAGGTTCCTCGACCGACTCGAGTTCCTGTTCCGGGAGGGACGAGTCCTCGCTGTTCGTCTTCTCGACGGACGGACCCTCTTCGTCACTCACCTGTTGGCTCCTCGCTGCATCAACCGTCGCTGCGGCGCTCACCGACAACTCAATACAGGATATCCGGACATACGAGAGCCCCGCGCTGCTGCCAGGTCGGGGGTCAGGCAGCAACACGGGGCTGTCATGAATATCGGTAGCTATTCTGCAGCGTTACACGCCTGCGCGAAAAAGTTTGCAAAGAGTTCGGGGATCCGGCCACCCCTCGTGGCCGGATCCCCGATTACGCATCCCCTCGCGACGATCACTGCAGGTGAGCGCAGTTTTCAGTCGCGTGGGGAGATTGTGGAGCGGTTACCGCTCGATAATCGCCGTGACACCCTGGCCACCGGCCGCACAGATCGAGATCAGGCCGCGGCCCGAACCCTTTTCAGCGAGCATCTTTGCGAGGGAAGCCACAATACGTCCGCCGGTTGCCGCGAACGGGTGACCTGCAGCCAAGGACGATCCGTTGACATTGAGCTTGCTTCGGTCGATCGATCCCAATGCGCCGTCGAGGCCGAGGCGTTCCTTGCAGTACTCGTCGGACTCGAAGGCCTGCAGGGTTGCCAGAACCACCGAAGCGAAGGCTTCGTGGATCTCGTAGTAATCGAAGTCCTGCAAGGTCAGACCGTTGCGGGCCAGCAAACGCGGAATCGCGTACGTGGGAGCCATGAGCAACCCGTCTTTGCCGTGGACGTAGTCGACGGCAGCGGTTTCGGAATCTACGAGGTGCGCCAGAACCGGAAGATTGCGCTCGGCTGCCCACTCGTCGGTGGAGAGGAGGACTGCAGAAGCGCCGTCGGTGAGCGGCGTCGAGTTGCCTGCCGTCATCGTCGCGTCGCCGAGCTTGGTACCGAAGACGGGCTTGAGCGTCGACAGCTTCTCGACGGTCGAACCGGGACGGAGGTTGTCGTCGCGGGTCAGGCCGAGGAACGGGGTGACGAGGTCGTCGAAGAAACCGCGGTCGTAGGCAGCCGCCATGTTCTTGTGGCTGGCAGCGGCAAGTTCGTCCTGGTCCTCGCGCTTGATGCCGAATTCCTTGGCGGTGATCGCAGCGTGGTCACCCATCGACTTGCCGGTGCGAGGCTCGCCGTTGCGCGGAATTTCGAGGCCGAGCATGCCCGCACGCACGTTGCCGAGCAGCTTGATGCGGTCGCCCGTGGACTTCGCGCGATTGAGGGAGAGCAGGAACTCGCGCGCCTGATCGTTGACGCCGATCGGGGCGTCGGACGTGGTGTCCGTGCCGCCGCCGATGCCGGAATCGATGCGGCCGGCCGAAATGGCGTCGCCGACGGCGATGATCGACTGCAGTCCCGTGCCACACGCCTGCTGAAGGTCGTACGCCGACGTGTACGGGCTCAGCGCGCTGCCGAGAACGGACTCGCGAATGAGATTGAAATCACGGCTGTGCTTGAGCACCGCACCGCCGACGACCATGCCGAGCTTCTCGCCCTGCAGATTGAATCGGCTCACCAGACCGTCGAGCGTCGCAGTGAACATGTCCTGGTTGGACGCCTGTGCGTACGCCTTGTCCGAGCGTGCGAACGGAATGCGATTTCCGCCGACGATCGCAACCGGACGGCGCTGACCTGCGGACTTCGCAGCGGCTGCGGCCGGTGCGGTGCGCGGTGCGGCGGGCTTTGCGTTTGAACGGGCTTTGCTTGTCACTTGCGTCTCCAAGGATGGTGCGATTACCTGTTGAAGACTATTCTTACTCAGTAGTAAGTTACTTGTCTATCGCCGCATTCTTCCGATTGCCCGGTGAGAGACAACCCGAAACACAACAGAAGGTAGGACCGTGGCAGCCAGCAAGGGAGCTCCCGACCTCTATTCACAGTTCCTCTCGTCCGCCCCCGGCGCATTCATCGCGTCGAAGGCCGGCCTGCCCAGGCCCGAGAACCTGCGTCGCTACAAAGCAGGGGAACCCGCACTCGCCGGACCTGTCCTCATCGGCGGCAAGGGTCGGCTCGCAGAACCACTTCGCGTACTGCTCTCCGACTACCCGGCGGCTCAGGCACACGACAGCAGCTTCGGCGGACTCGTGTTCGACGCCACCGGAATCACTCAGGTCAGCGAGCTCGAGCAGCTGTTCGAGTTCTTCCAGCCCGTGATCCGCAACCTCGCACCGTCGGCTCGCGTCGTCGTTCTCGGCACGACGCCGGAAGAAACGTCGAGCGTCGACGAGCATGTCGCGCAGCGCGCGCTCGAAGGCTTCACCCGCAGCGTCGGCAAGGAGATCAAGCGCGGCTCCACCGCTCAGCTGGTCTACGTCTCCCCCAAGGCGTCCACCGGACTGTCCGGCGTGGAATCGACTCTGCGCTTTCTCCTTTCGGCAAAGTCCGCCTTCGTCGACGGCCAGGTCATCGTCGTCGGCGCTGAAGATTCCGTCGCGCCCGCAAGCTGGGACAAGCCGCTCGAAGGCAAGGTTGCCGTCGTCACCGGCGCAGCCCGCGGCATCGGTGCCACCATCGCCGAGGTGCTTGCCCGCGACGGCGCACACGTGGTCTGCGCTGACATCCCGGCCGCCGGCGAAGCACTGTCCGAGACCGCAAACAAGGTCGGCGGCACGTCCCTCGCCCTCGACGTCACGGCGGCCGACGCAGCCGAGGTCCTCGCAGCTCACCTCCTCGAGCGTCACGGCGGAGCCGACATCATCGTCCACAACGCCGGCATCACCCGCGACAAGACCCTCGCCAACATGGACGAGGGCCGCTGGAACATGGTCATGAACGTCAATCTTCTTGCACCGCAGAAGATCACCGAGCACCTCGTCGAGAAGGGCGCCCTCAAGGAAGGCGGCCGCGTCGTCGACGTCTCCTCCATCGCCGGCATCGCGGGCAACCGCGGCCAGACCAACTACGGCACCTCCAAGGCCGGCGTCATCGGCCTCGTACACGCCGAAGCTCCCGTCCTGGCGAAGAAGAACATCACCATCAACGCCGTCGCACCGGGCTTCATCGAGACCGCCATGACCGCAGCCATCCCCTTCGCCACCCGCGAAGCCGGCCGCCGCATGAGCTCGCTCCTGCAGGGCGGCGAGACCGTCGACGTCGCCGAGACCGTCGCATACTTCGCCAGCCCGGCCTCCAATGCCGTTACGGGACAGGTCGTTCGCGTCTGCGGCCAGAGCCTCCTGGGCGCATGATGGCAACAAAGACCGTCGCGCTCACCGAGCAGCCGAAGACCCTCGACATCTACTCCCGGGCGGTACTGGGATTGTTGCCGTGGAACAAGTCCAACTCGCGCTCGGTGCCACAGCAGACCTTCACCCTCACCGGGCTGAAGGTCGACACCGACAATCTGGCGGCGTACTGCCGCGTGACCGGACTGCGATTCGGCGACACTCTGCCGATCACTTACCCCTTCACCTTGGCTTTCCCGACCGTGATGAAGCTGATGGTGTCGAAGGACTTCCCCTTCGCCGCCGTCGGCTCCGTTCACGCCGAGAACGTCATCGAATCGCTGCGGCCCATCTCCGTCAGCGAACCGCTTGACCTCTCGGTGCATGCCGAGAACCTGCGTGAGCACCGCAAGGGCCTGCTGATCGACGTGATCACCGAAATTCGGGTGGGACGGGAACTGGTCTGGCGACAGACCTCGAGCTTCCTGAACCAGCAGAAGACCTCCCTGTCCGGCCAGCCAGGTCCGGAGCCCAAGGCCGACGAGGTCCCGCCGATGCCGATGAGCACCATCCGCGTCGACCAGACCACGATCAGCAAGTACGCCGCCGTCTCCGGCGACCGCAATCCGATTCACGTCTCGTCTCTGGGCGCCAAGGCTTTCGGTTTCCCGAAGACCATTGCTCACGGAATGTGGAGTGCCGCGGCAGTTCTGCGGACCGTCGAGGGGTCCGTCGCGGACAAGGTCACCTACAGCGTGCGTTTCGGCAAGCCGATTCTGCTACCGGCGACGCTGAATGCCTACGCTGATCGCACCGACGACGGCTGGGATCTGTCACTGCGTCACCCGAAGAAGGGTTACCCGCACGTCACTGCGACGCTGCGCTGACCTGAGTTTTGTCGGGTTTCGACCCACCCCAATTGAGCGAACGTACCTTTCGGCGCCTTGGATGCGCTGAAAGGTACGTTCGCTCAGATTGGCTTGGGGGGCTATTCGGACTTCTTCTTGCCCGACAGACCGCGCCACGCGAGGGATTCGAGTAGATCCGCTGCGGCATCCACTTCGATTTCCCCACCCGCGACCCGGTCGGCTACCGCCTCACCGGCGCCGACGAGCGCAATGGCGATGATCCCGTAGTCGTGCGCGGCATCAGGATCCTTGGTGCTGGACTCGAGCAGATGCGCAGTCAACTCGATCAACCGATCGCGGCTGGACTGCACGGTTCCCGCAAAAGCCTGCTGCCCGACGGCCTGACGGTAGAGCACCATCCACGACTTGCGGTTTGCGCCCACGAACCCGAGGAAGCCCTCGAGAGCGGCGCGCAATTGTTCACGCGGAGTCAGGTTCGGCGCACCGGCCGGGGCGAGCGCTTCGAGGAAGCGGAGCCCTTCACGATGAATACACGCCGCGAACAGCTCTTCCTTCGAGCCGTAGTACAGGTACAGCATCGGCTTCGAGATCTCGGCTTTGGCTGCGATGGTGTCCATCGAAGTTTCGTGAAACCCCCTGTCGGAGAACACGTCCACAGCCGCGTCGAGCATCTGCTGCTCACGCACTGCGCGTGGCAGTCGCTTGGTACCGCCGGCCATGCTTCCTCCAACCACAGGGTAAATGTCGATCTTACTCTACGGTAAGATTGTGCGTCGAATCCCGACTTCGACTCAGCAGGTCACGGCACCTTTGGCAGTGGCAACTGTGACCACGGCCTGATCGACCCGCGCCTGCGGAAGCGCACCGGACGCGACGGCCTGCTCGAGATGGTCGAGCACCCGCGGAACGTCGTCGGTTGTCAGCCACAATGCCTGATCGACTCCAGCCACCAGCGCAGCCTGAACCGCGTCGGCAATATCGTATCGGTCGGTGATCGCCTGCATTCCGCTGAGGTCGTCGGTGAATACCGGGCCGGTGAACGGCGCTGCGCCGTAACCCACTCCGTCGCGAAGCAACGCAACGGCTGCGGGGCTGATGCTGGCAGGGGTACCGGGCTCGGTCAGACCGGGAACCTCGAGGTGACCCATCATGACGCCGACTCCGGTTCCCGACAGCTCCCGGAAGGGAATCAGGTCCGACGCGATCAGATCCTGCAAGGGCGGCGTTGTCACCTCACCCCGGTGCGAGTCACCCGACGCGCTGCCATGTCCGGGAAAGTGCTTGATCACCGGGAAGATTCCGGCATCGCGCATACCCTGCGCGTACGCACCGGCGTAGGCAACCACGGTCTGGGGGTCGTCGGAGTACGAGCGGTCCCCGATCACGGAGTCGTCGGGTTGGCTGCTGACGTCGACGTCGGGGGCGTAGTTGACGGTGATCCCGAGATCCTTCAACCCACGTCCACGCTCGAGTGCCATCTGGTACGTCTGTTCCACTGTCATGGTCTGCGCCGTTTCCCTGGCCGACGGATCGGGCCCGAGGATGTCCGCGACGCGGGAAACTCGTCCACCTTCTTCGTCGATCGTCACCATCAACGGCAACTTCGACGCCGAAGCAACCTGCGGCACTTCGCGATTGGTGAGCATCGACTGATCGGTCCAACTTCCGACGAAGATGCCGCCGATCTCCTCGTTCTGCACTATCGACAACGCGTCGTCGGTCCCGGTGACGCCGACGTTGAGCAGCTGGGCAAGTTTCTGACGCAGAGACAGTGAAGCCACAAGGTCACTACCGCACGACGCGGCGACGGGCGCGGAGCTGGATGCCGCAGGCGTCGACGTGATCTCGGAGGTGGTGCTGGTCGGGGCGCTCGAAACCGGATCGGCGGTCCCGTTCTCGCCCGAGCATCCCGCAACCAACCCTCCGCATAAAGCAATGGTCGTCGCAGCCTTCAGAAACTTGATCCGCATACCTCGACCGTAACGGACCCGGTACCCATACACTCCCTCACGGGCACATCGGGACGGTAGCCTGGAAGAGAACCGATTCCCCCGCTGACGAGGAGGTCGTGATGCCACAAGGTCTGATGCTCATCGCGTACGACGGTTCCGACAACGCCAAGCGTGCAGTCGACTATGCGGGGCGTTTCCTCTCCGCCAATCGTGCTGTTCTCGTCACTGCCTGGGAGCCGATGGTTCGCCAGGCCGCTCGCATGTCCGGCCTGTCCGGGGTGATGCAACCGGAGTGGGTTCCCGACGACGACGTCGAGGACATCGCGTACACCGACGCCAAAGTCACCCTCGCCGAGGGCGTCGCACTGGCCGAGGCCGCAGGCCTGACCGTCGAAGGCAGAAGCGCCGAGTGCCGATCCGCGATCTGGTCTGCAATCTGCGAAACCGCAGACGAATTGGACGTCGACATCATCGTGACCGGCACCCGTGGCACTACGGGTTTGCGGTCGCTACTGCAGAGCAGCGTCGCGGATCATGTTCTGCGTCACAGTCATCGGCCGGTGTTGATCGTCCCTCCGGGGAAGTGACCTTCGCGCATTCCTGATCCGTGGCCGACTAGTGTCGAAACCACCATGGACGGTTTTGTTCTCTCGCGCCCCGATCACAGCGTGGTCACCCGCGGCGTACGACGCAGCTTCGACAGCTCCGACGCGGCCACCCACGCCCTGTCGGCAGGTACGACAAAGCTGATCGTCGGAGCGCTCCCCTTCGACCCGGCTGCCGCAACGGCGTTGTACGAACCTGCCGAGGCGACGATCGCGTCGCGGCCGTGGCAACCGCGCGATCCCCAGGCCCTGCCCACGACCCGGGTTGACCGGGAGATCCCGTCGTCGTCGGAGCATCTTCGTCGGGTGGAAAAGTTGATCGGACGCCTCCGCAGCGGAGAGATCGACAAGGTTGTCGCGGCTCGCACTGTGGAACTTCGCACGCAGACCCCGATCTCCCCAACCGCGCTCGCCGCACGCATGGCGGCGCTCAATCCCGTCGCCAACACCTTTGCCGTCGACCTCTCTGCTGCGGGAGCCGAATTCGAGGGCCACAGCCTGGTCGGCGCGACGCCCGAGGTATTGGTCAGTCGACGCGGGCGCGTCGTGACATGTCGCCCGTTGGCCGGGACCACAAAGCGATCCGCCGACGCCGATCAAGACCGCGCGGCAGGCGAGAGCCTTCTGCATTCGACGAAGAATCTGGCCGAGCACGCCTTCGTGACGGCGTGGATCCGCGAGGTCCTGCAACCGATGTGCAGTGATCTGTCGGTGCCGGCAACTCCCGAACTGACCAATACTCACGAGGTCTGGCACTTGGCCAGCCCGATCCGCGGCACGCTGCGAAACGACACCACTGCGCTCGACCTCGCCATCGCTCTGCATCCGACGCCCGCGCTGTGCGGAACACCCACTGACGCGGCACTGAAAGTCATCCGCGAGACCGAGGAGCCCCGCCGTTTCTACGGCGGCGCCGTGGGATGGTGCGACGAGGCCGGTGACGGCGATTGGGTGGTTGCCATCCGCTGCGCCGAGATCAGTGCAGACGGCCGCAACGCCTGGGCCAGCGCGGGTGGTGGAATTGTCGCCGAATCGGATCCGCAGGACGAACTCGACGAGACATCTACGAAACTGCGCACTCTGTTGACCGCGCTCGGTGCCGAAACCCTCGACTGACCAGCACGTCACGAGGGTAATCGTCCGGATTCTCGAGTGCGGGTGATACCTTGACCCGAGCAGTTCGTACGGGCCGGTAAGTCCGTCCGACCGCGAACGACCGACTAACGACCAATTGGGAGATCCGCGATGACGAAGTTCCTTGTCCCCGGTGTGGCCAGCGCTGTCATCGGTGCCGTTCTGGGTGCCGGCGTCATCTTCGGTGTCACGGCCGCCGCGTCGGACAACACTCGTCCCGAGATCGACCGCAGCGGAAACGCAGATTCTTCCGTGCTGAACCAGGTTGAGTACGGCAGCCGCTGAGAGCGCAGGCCTCGCGAGTTCCCGTTCTTCCGCCGACGCAGCGGTGTCTTCGGTAGACACCGCCCCGTCGGCAGAGCCCCTGTCGAAGCGGTGGCTGTTCGGCGCCTCCGTCGTAGCGTTTCTTCTCACTTTTCTGCAATCGCCGGGTCTGATCACCGCTGACACCAAGTACGACCTGACGCAGAATCCGTTCGGTTTTCTCGAACGCGCGTCGCATCAGTGGAGTAGTCAGGCCCCGCTCGGCCAGGTTCAGAACCAGGCCTACGGATATTTCTTTCCGCACGGGCCGTTCTTCGCGCTCGGCGAGTTGGCGAACGTTCCGCCGTGGATCACCCAGCGCATCTGGTGGGCGCTGCTTCTGATCGCAGGATTCTGGGGCATCATCCGAGTTGCCGAGGCTCTCGATATCGGCAGCCGTAGTTCGCGCGTCATCGCAGCGGTTGCCTTTGTTCTTTCTCCCCGCGCGCTGACCACGCTCGGTTCGATTTCCTCGGAAACCCTGCCGATGATGCTGGCGCCGTGGGTGTTGTTGCCGGTGATTTTGGCCTTCGGCCCTGTGCGTGGAAAAGGAGTCCCTGGACTCCCTGACCGCTCACGGGGGTTGAGGCGGTTAGCCGCACAATCCGCGCTTGCCGTCGCGCTCATGGGTTCGATCAATGCCGTCGCCACTGCCGCGGCCTGCCTGGTCGCGATCATCTGGTGGCTCTCGCACAAACCCAACCGAACATGGCTGACGTTCACCGCGTGGTGGGCGCTGTTCGTCGCTCTCGGCACACTCTGGTGGATCGTGCCGCTGCTTCTGCTCGGCAAGATCAGCCCACCGTTCCTCGACTACATCGAGTCCGCCGGTGTCACCACGCAATGGGCGTCGCTGGCCGAGATACTTCGCGGCACGGACAGTTGGACCCCGTTCGTCTCCCCCGAACGCATTGCCGGCGCCGTCCTGGTCACCCAGCCCGCAGCAGTTGTCGCCACCGGTCTGGTTGCCGCCGCCGGCCTCGCCGGGCTCTGCATGCGGTCCATGCCTGCTCGCGGCCGGCTGACACTCATCCTGTTCGTCGGTATCACCGGCCTGGCCGCGGGATACGTTGGTGAACTCAGCTCACCGGTGTCGGAGTCGGTACGCCTGTTCCTCGACTCGGCGGGCGCGCCGCTGCGCAACGTCCACAAGCTCGAGCCGTTGGTCCGTCTGCCGCTGGTGCTCGGACTCGCACACCTGCTGGCCAAAGTGCCACTACCGGGATCGGTTCCACTCGCCCGATGGCGCCGCGCGTTCGCCCATCCCGAGCGCGAACCGATGGTCGCACTGACCAGCCTGATCCTCGTTGCCCTCACCCTCTCGACTGCCTTGGCCTGGACGGGAAAGCTCGCTCCCCGCGGTGCGTATCCGGACGTTCCCTCGTACTGGAACGAAGCAGCGCAGTGGCTCGAGGACAACACCTCCCCCGGATCGGAAGCCGAACGTGCCCTGGTCGTCCCGGGAGCGCCCTTCGGCAGCCAGGTCTGGGGTCTGACGCGTGACGAACCGCTTCAGGCGTTGGCGAGTACGCCGTGGGCGGTGCGTGACTCGGTCCCGCTGACCCCTCCCGGCGCCATCCGAGCGCTCGATTCGGTGCAACGTCTCATCGCCGACGGACGGCCGTCGGACGGCCTCGCGCAGACCTTGCTTGGGCAGGGCATCCACTACCTGGTGATGCGCAACGACCTCGACGGCGAAACGTCGCGATCGGCCAGGCCGATACTCGTGCACCAGGCGGTCGAAGGCTCGCCGGGGATCGAGCGAGTCGCCCACTTCGGTGAAGACGACAGCCCCGAACAGATCGAAGGGCTGGTCGCGGACAGCGATCTGCGTCCCGGTTACCCGGCCATCGAAATCTTCGAGGTCACCCCGCCCGACGGCACCCCGGCGGTCAGTGGCCCGTACTCCGTCGACCTGAACCAGGTTCCGCGTGTACAAGGTGGGCCGGAATCGTCTGTACGACTTCACGAAAGCGGGCTGGTTCCGGGGACCGGGCCGATGATTCTCGCCGCCGACGCCGAAGCTGCGGGACTGCCCGTCGATTCTGTCACCGTCACCGACACACCGCGCGATCGAGAAACCGATTTCGGTCAGGTCGACAACCACAGTTCCGCCCTGCGCACCCCTGACGACGCTCGTCGTACCTACAATCTGGTGCCCGACTATCCGGTTGCGAACACGCCTCTCGTGGAAGGCCGTTGGAGCGGAGCGTCGATCACCGTTTCCAGCGCAGCCTCCGACGCCACCCAGCTGGGCGGCACTTCACCGTCGAGCAGTCCCGCGTCGACGGTCGACGGCGATCCGGCCACCGGCTGGTTCAGCAACGGCATCGAGCGCGCACTGGGCCAGTGGTTGCAGATCGACTTCGACACACCGATTTCCAGTGGGTTGCTTCATCTGACCACCAGTGCCGCGGCAATCGGAGCTCCCGTCAAATGGCTCGAGGTCTCGACACCGAACGGCAGCACGGCGGTGAAGGTGGAGCGTCCCGGTGAGCCCATCACCGTCTCGATCCCGGGCGGCAACACTCCGTGGGTACGCGTCACAGCGACTCACACCGAAAACGGATCGCCTGGAACACAGTTCGGCATCAGCGAACTCTCCGTCGAAGACTTCTCCGATCGCAGCGCGCCGAAGACCGTACCGATCCGTTTCGACACGGTCCTGCCGAGTACGCCGACGGGCGCATCTGTGAACGCGTGGAACCTGAGCCAGGAGTTCCCCGGCCGCAACGCCTGCGCCGACTCGACGGACCGCGTGCGGTGCAGCAATGCATTCATGGCGATACCCGAAGAGCCGAGCCGCTTCCAGCGCACGCTCACGGTGCCCGAAAACACAGTCGTTGCACCGACACTGACTGTCCGAGCGCGTCAGGGCAACGCCCTCGAAGATCTGCTTTCCGTCCCCGGCCGAATCACGGCTTCGGGTTCGAGCGACATCGGCGACACACGCGGATCTGCCTTCGCTGCCACCGACGGCGACGCACGCACCACGTGGTCGGCGCCGCAGAGCACCACAGAACCGGGCGGCCCGAAACCGACGCTGACTCTCAATCTTCCCGAGCCCACCCTGGTCACCGGCCTGGACATCACCCGGGGACTTGGCACTCTGCCGTCGCTGCCGACCAGTGTCGCGGTGAATCTCGGCAACGGGCCGCAGGTGCGAGAGCTGCCCGAACCCTCGGACGACACGCCTCGAACCAGTCGAGTTACCCTCGCCCCCTTCGTCACCGACAAGATCGTCCTGAGCATCACCGCTTGGGAACCGGTCCTCGATCAGACGGCGCTCGGCTTCGCCCAGGCGCAGCCCACCGGCCTCGCCGAGGTCGGCGTCGTCGGTGCCGACGGAACCCCGATCGCCGGTTCCGGAGTGCAGGGCGCAGAATCATTCGACAACCGCACCGTCACCGTCACCTGTGGCGACGGCCCGACCATTTCGGTTGCCGGACAGCAATTCCCCACCTCGATCACGGCGACGGCGACGCAACTTCGGACCGGCGCACCCGTCGAGGCACGTGTGTGCGGTCTGGACGCTTCGGCGACTTTGCCGGCGGGACAGCCTGAAGTGGTCGTCGAACCAGGCCCCGCATTCTCGGTCGACAATCTCGATCTGACGGCGGTCGGTCCTTCAGCCGCGCAACGGAATACACCGCTCGAATCGACCGCGTGGACGGCGAATCACCGCGAACTCACCGTCACGGGCTCGTCCGCCGATCAGCTGATCGTCAATCCCGAGAGCACCAGCATCGGTTGGATCGCCACGGCGCCGGACGGTTCCGAGCTGACGCCGGTGGTCGTGAACGGTTGGCAGCAGGGCTGGATCGTGCCGGCAGGCACCGCGGGAACCGTCACCATCGACTTCCCCAGCGACCGTTGGTACCGCCTCGGCATCTTCGGCGGGCTCGTGTTGCTGATCCCGCTGTTGTTCGCGGCTCTTGTCCCCACGCGCCGAGAGCCCAAGCCCCTCACACCACCCCGACCGTGGCGCAGCGTCGCGGCAGGATGGGTGGGCATGCTGGCGGCGGCCACCGTCATCGGCGGCGGAGTGGGAGCGGCGATCGCAGTTGTGTGCTCGATCCTCGGACTTGCCGCGCTGCGAATCTTCGGCCCGGCTCGGACCGCACGCATTCTCGTCGGCACCGCCGGCGTGGCCGCGATGATCGGCATCACGCTGCTCTCGACCGGACCGTGGCGGGCGCCGGGCGGCTATGTGGGCGACTCGTTCGCGATTCAGTTCTCGATGTTGGTGGCCTTGGTCGTGACCGGGTTGGCCGCGTTGCCCTTTGCCGGTTCACCGATGTGGCGGCGCTTCTCCCACCGCGTGACCGCGACGCGCGCCGGTTCCTCCACCAAGGCGTAACTGGCCGAGGCCACAGCGACGCTCAGGACGACCGTGAGGGCCAGGACGTAGAAGAAGCTGCCCGAGAACGGAACTATGCCGAATACGGGGAACACAGCGTTCAGTACGGCCAGGTGCCAGATGAACAGGCCGTAGGACCAGCGTCCTATTGCCAGCGCCAAAGGACTGGCCAGGAACCGATGCTGCGATTGATCGCGCAGAACCAGTGGCGCGATCAACGTGAAGCTGATGATCGCACCGAGTGCAATCTTGATCGCGTACTGCCACGGCTCAGGCCGCACCAGACCTTCGGGCCCGGCCAGATCGGTGCACGAGAGAACGAAGGCGATAAAGGCAATGAGGGTCAGGAGTACCCGACGGTGTGCGAGGCGATGCACCCATGTCGACGGGCCCACTGCCAGCTCGGCCAGCACCATGCCGGCGCCGAACCACGGCAGGTAGCCCGGCAACCAGTTGTCGTGGTGGATAGCGTCCGGCGTCGGAATCGGAATGAATGCCCACGTCAAGGCCAAGACCGACACCCCGAGCAGAAGCGGCAGCCGGAACCGGACCGAGTTTCCTCGTAGTCGGACCATCAGATACGCGAAAAGCGGCAGCAGAACATAGAACGCCACCTCGACCGACAGGCTCCACATCTGCGTGAGGCCCTCGGTGAGTGTCAACGGCACGAAGACCTGCGCCAACCCGAGATTCGCCAACCACACTTGGTAGCCCCCGCCGGCACCGGGCAGGAACAGCAGGATCAGGACCACTGCCACCCAGTACGCCGGCAGAATGCGCGTCGCGCGGGAGATCCAGTACCGGACGGTCGACTGCGGCTGCCCGATTCCGCGAGCCTTTGCCGCGTGGGGGCGCCACAGGAGAAATCCGGACAAGGCAAAGAACACCGCTACGGCGAGATCGAGTCGACCGAACGCGCGCCCGATCGCACCGGACTGCGCTTCACCGGTCTGGAACGCGACATGGGTGACGAGGACGCCGAGCGCGGCCAATCCACGCATACCGTCCAAAGCCGGAACGAAGCCCCGAGCCTGTGGCGGGACCGTCTGAGAGGAATTCGTGGAACTGATCATCACGGATAAGTGTGCACCCCAGGCCGATTGAGGGAAACCACCAGGGACTCACAACAAAATGCCTGGCCAATTCATGCCCTCATGCGACAAACCGGGCCGGTGGACTGTTAGTGTTCTGCCACACATGGTGTCCATCGGGGGCCCCATGCGATCTGCGCAGCTCATATTGTGCCGGTTGGGGAACCTCGAAAGACTTAACGGGTTAGGAGTCACAGCATGGCGGAACGCTCAGGGCCGAGCCGGATACTTCCTTGCATTCTGGTGGGCCTCGGTGCCTTCCTTTTGGCCATCGCCATCCTCATTCCTACCTACACGGTAGGCAAGCTGGAGAAGACGCCACTCGACCTCGAGGTGACCACCGTCGCCACAGGCACCGGTAGCGTCCTCAACTCGGCGGCCCTCCTCGGCGGAAAGGCACAGGTCGACACCAACGTGCCGATCGTCGCTCAGCGCTACGTCACCACGCAGGACCCGTCCGACGCCGACATCATCACCGTCGAAGCCGGCCAGACGGTCCGTCGTACCGACAAGCAGGGCGATACCGGACTGCTGACCGCAACCCTGGACCGCGTCACGCTCGATCGCGTCAGCTCGATGCCGACCAACGATCCGGTCGGAACCGTCCAGACGTCCAGCGACCAGCCCGCCGAAGAAGTTTCCCGCGACGGTCTGCAGTACAAGTTCCCGTTCAACACGGAACAGAAGAGCTACCCCTACTTCGACCTGAACGCTCGCGCCACGAAGGACATCGACTTCGTCGAAGAGACCGAGATCAACGGTCTGAAGGTGTACCACTTCCAGCAGACGATCGATCCCGTCGACCTGTCGAAGGTCGTCAACTCCCCCACCAACAAGCTGAGCCTTCCCGCTGACACCTGGGGCGTTCCCGGCGGCGCAACCCCGATCACGATGACGCGTTGGTACACCAACGTCCGTGACCTGTGGGTCGAGCCCAAGACCGGTGTCGTCGTCAAGGGCCAGGAGCAGTTGCACCAGTACTACGGCCGCAACAAGGATGCCGTCGACGTCGAGGTTCTCAAGGTCACGCTGCCCTTCGACGAGGCGACCATCGAGTACCAGGTCCAGCAGGCGCGTGACGGCATGGACAAGCTCTCGCTGTTCGGCCGCACCGTCCCGATCGTGGCAGGTGTCCTCGGAGTCATCGCGCTGATCGCCGGTATCTTCCTCGGCCTTCGCGGCGGCAAGGGCGGAACTCCGGCCCGCGCTGCACACGGCGGAACGAACCAGAATCCCAGCGGCCAGGGTTCGCCCGAGCCGGCTCCGGGTGAGCACGACTGGACCTCGGACGACACTCAGGTGATCCCGCGTCCGGATCTGCGCAAGGACTGATTCAGGCAGTAAGCAGAGCGCCCCTTCCACACGGAAGGGGCGCTCTGCTGCATTTCGGGACTTTGTTGCCGGATCGGCGTACGGATTGGCGCAACGGGTCGTTCCCTCCGCGTGGTCGCGGGCTTAGCGTTTTCTGGAAGTCCAGACCACCCCGAACACGAGGAGCCACATGCCCGCATCAACAGTTCTGGGTTCGCACATCTGTGTCAGCGATCTGACACGTCGGAGATTTGTTGTCGGCAGTGCTGCATTCTCCGGGCTGTTCGCCGCCGGTTGCGCAAGGTCCGCCGGTACCGAGGGCGATGCGTCCGGGATGCGCACGGTCACGACCTCGCTCGGAACCTACGACATTCCGGTGACACCGAAGCGCGTCGTCGCCATCGACTCCCGACTCGACCTCGAACCAGCCGTTGCGATGGGCCTGCCGGTCATCGCGTACAGCTTCGACGCCGCCGAGCCGTGGGTTCCAGCCGATCCCACGGCGCAGGTGTTCGAGGCACCGGTCAACGTCGAGGCAATTCTCGCGCTGGAACCCGACCTGATCATCTGCACCGACATCGGTGAGGCCTCCGACATGTGGCCGCTGCAGCAGTTGAGCCAGACGGCTCCTGTGCTTCCGATGGACTTCACCCGTCCGTGGCGCGAGAACATCGACCAGTTGGCAAGTTGGCTGGATCGCACCGAGAACCCCGAAGTCCGTCAGGTCATCGGAGCGTACGAGGACAAGGCAGCCGGATTGAAGGAACGCCACGCCCGGAGTTTGGCGAGCAAGCAGATCGTGCTGCTGAACTACGTGAATCAGAAGGTCAACGGCGTCAACCGAAAGGGCATCTCCACGCAGGTGGCCGAAGACCTCGGCGTCCAGCTCCAGTGGCCCGTCGAGGGACAGAAGGAGATCTCTACCGAAAACCTGGTGACTTCCCTCGACTCGGCCGACGGAATGATCGTCACCACCGCGCCCGGCGTGGATCCCGTCACCGACGACCGCGCGATGTGGAACCGTATCCGCGCAGTACAAGGCGACAACGTCGTCTACACGGGTGGGAACATCAACTACGGATCCGTCTACACCGCGATGCGTACGCTCGACTACTTCGACGATTTGTTCACGCGTCTGGAGAACTGACGTCGCTGTGAGGTGCCGGCCGGGCGCGGTCGGCACTTCGCACTGCGGCGACGGACACCGCCAAGGCCGTTGTCGACGCCACCACCACGGCGACGCCGATCAACTCTCCCGGCGTCTTCGCCCACACCAGCATGACCGCCGCCTCCACAACCAGTCCTGCCCACGCCAGAAGGGCCACTCGCGTGCGTTCTGACGCGATTGCGGACAGCAAAGCACCCTGAAGTACCGCCAGCGCTGCACCGTGCAGGGCGAAGGCCCACAGCATCGGAGCCACGGCGGCGTACGCGTCGCCCACGAGCATCGGCACCAGCGGGCCGGCAACCGCCGCCCCCAGAACCAACACGGCGCCGATACCGACGAGCACCGCCAACGCCGAGCGAACCGCTTGCGCCGAGTGAGCCGGATTCGCCATCTTCGGGTACAGCACGACGCCCACTGCCTGTGGCAGCCAGAACGCCACCTTCGTCGCGACGGCGCCGAGTGCGTAGACACCGGCGTCGTACTCACTGAGGACGACGCGGACGATCAGCAGGTCCAGCGAAGACAACGCGATCAGCGCGAGCTGAACCTGCGACGCCGCGAGCACGGAGACGACGCCGATACGCACCGCACGGTCCTCGCTCACCGAGACGGTTCGGTCGACCACTCGAACTATCGCCACCAGCAACGCAGTTCCGGCCGCGCCCGCGACCAATGCCGCGCCTGCCCCGCCACCGAAAGCCAGAACGATCACTGCCGGAAGGACTTTCATCACCCCGGCCCCGGCCAATACAGCGCTGAGAGTGCCGAATCGACCGTGACCCTGCAACAACCCCTGCTCCGTTGCCAGTAGAACCAACATGGGCGCAGTCACCAATGCCGAGAACGACGCCACGATTCCGGTGTCGAGCAGCCACGCCATCGCCGGAGCGAGCGCAACCGCGAGGACGGCGACGATCGCGGTGCATCGATACCCCAACGACCGCAACGCATCTGTGCTCTTGCCACGCACCGCCTCGCGGGCGACCACCGTCTGCAACGCCAAAGCCGGAACCGCAAGTACCAACTGGGCGGCCAGCAGACTCGCGAACTCTCCGTAGCCGACCGGACCCAACCATCGGCTGGCCAACCATGCCAACAGGTACGACGCGACATTGGCCGTCATCGATCCCACCAAAACCATGCCGACCCCGGCCGCGGCGGCGCGATCGAGTGGTTGGCGAGGCATGGCAGTAATGATGCACCACGTATCGTGCGCGTCATGACAGTGCAAGCCGGATACCGCCGTTACCTGCCTGCGGCGTACAGCCTGGCGCTGGCACTGTTGATCCTCGGACCGCTGCTCGGCCCCGGCTACCTCCTGCTGCGCGACGCCGTCAGCACGCCGCGCTCGTACTTGACCGACTCCGCCCTCGGACTCACCGACGCCGCAGCCCGCGCCGTTCCCCAGGACGCGCTGATCGCAGCGTTGAGCACCGTGATCGACGGCGGACTGGTGGTCAAGTTCATCCTGCTCGTGGCGCTCTGGCTCGCCGGTTGGGGTGCGGCGCGCATGGTCGCCGTCCTGCTGCCGACGGCCGGTCTCGGTCCACAACTGGTCGCGTCGACGGTGATGCTCTGGAACCCCTACGTGGCCGAGCGCCTGTTACAAGGACATTGGAGCCTGCTGACCGGTTATGCCGCACTGCCGTGGATCGTGTGTGCCGGAATCGGAGTTCGCCGAGCCACGCCCGGGTCCTGGTGGGCGTTGGCCGCGTCACTGGCATTCGCGGGCCTGACACCTACCGGCGCTCTGCTCGCTCTGACGGCCGCGCTGGTGGTGGTAGCCACCCCCGGAGGCCGAACCTCGGCCATGCGGCGTGTCTGCGGCGCTATCGGGCTGTTCCTCGTCGCCGCCTCGCCGTGGTTGGTCGCCACCTTCGTATCCGGAGCAGCAGGCGACGGTTCCGATCCAGCGGGAGTCGCCGCCTTTGCCGCCCGAGCAGAACCGGGACTCGCGACGCTCGGCAGCCTCGCCGGGCTCGGCGGTATCTGGAACTCGGCAGCGGTACCGTCCACGCGCACAACACTCTTCGGCTTGGTCGGAACAGTTCTTCTGCTTGTCGTGGTGTTTGCCGGTGTGCCCGCTCTATGGCGCCGACGCCGGAACCCCGTTGTCAGTGGACTCGGCGCGCTGGCCCTGTTCGCGGTGCTCGCTCCGACCCTGGGCGCTACTCCGTGGGGGCTCGACGTCGGCCGATGGTCGGTCGAGGTGTTCACCGGCGCCGGTCTACTGCGTGACGCCCAGAAGTGGGTCGCGCTGGCCGTACCGTTCTACGCACTCGCTGCCGCCGCCGCGGTGATGTGGGCGGGCAATCGGTTCTCCCTTCCCCGCCCGACATTCTCGATCGCCGCCGTCGTGGTGACGATCGTGGCGCTACCGGATCTGGTGTGGGGTGTCGGCGGCGCGTTGAAGCCCGTGCCCTATCCCGGGTCCTGGACCGTGGTGGCCGAGCAACTACGAGACGAAACCGGTGACGTTGCAGTGCTTCCCGCCGGGATGTTCCGCGCCTTCCCCTACAGCGGTGATGCGCCGGTACTCGATCCAGCACCACGCTTCCTACCCCTCGACGTGCTGCAGACCGGCCAACTGGTGGTTGCCGGTGGTGCTGTCGGCGGTGAAGGAACCCGGGCCACCCAGGTCGAGGATGTGCTGCTTGCCGGCGGGAGTCCTACGCAGTTGGCCGATCTCGGAGTCGGATGGGTACTGATCGAGCGTGAGACACCAGGCCAGCTCGGCAAGGCGGCAGCGACACTCGACGGGTTGGAACAGGTCTTTGCCGACAACGATCTCGAGCTCTACCGGGTACCGGGAGATGTTGCCGCGCAGGAAGCGTCGACCGGCGCCCGAACGGCCGTCATCGTTGCGCATCTCGCCTGGATACTGATGGGCGTGATCGCGCTGATCTCAGTCGGACTGAACCAGAACCGAATTCGACTCGCGAGGCGCGGCCAGTCCTGAGACCCACCGACCGTCCTTGTGCGCGGTCAGCACCTCGAGCACTCCGGTGCCGGTCTGCTCCCAGGAGAACTCGCCCGACCACACCCGAGCTTTCTCACCGAGCACCGTGCGGAGTTCGTGGTCGCGGAGCAGGGTGCCTGCCGCCTGCGTCAGATCAGCGATGTCGCCGTCGCCTGCGTGCTCACCGCCGACCAACAGCCCGGTCACTCCGTCGACGATCGAATCGGTCAAGCCCTTGGAACTGCGGTAACCGATCGTCGGAACACCGTGCTGCGCAGCCTCGATGACCGCCAGGCCCCACCCTTCCTTCCGCGAAGGCATGAGGTGAATCCACGACTGCGCAAGGAGTTCATGTTTACGAGCCTCGTCGACGTGACCGTAGAACGAGACGGCGTCACCGATTCCCAACTCGGCGGCGCGATCTCGCAGGTTCTGCTCCCACCAACCACCACCGATGACGTCGAGATGGATGTCCGGAAGCGTCGGACGCAGGGCTGCGACGGCCTCGAGTGCGTCCTCGATCTGCTTGTGCGGCACCAGTCGTGAGAGAACCGAGATGGTGGGACGCTCGGCCCTGGTGATCGCTCCACCCGCGTCGACGCCGACGGGGAGCCGATCGGCACCGTTGCGCACCACGGCAATTCGTTCGCGCTCGACACCGAGGTCCACCAATTCTTCGGCCGAAGGAAGCGACACCGTCAGATACTGACTACGTCGGTGGGTGCGCGGTGACAATCGCGATTCGACCCACCAGCCGATCCGGCCGACGAGCTTGCCTGCCACCGGCCATTGTTCACGATGGCAGTGATGGACCAGAAGCGTGACCGGCGCACCCGCCACGGTCTTCGAGAAGAAGGGGATGCCGTTCTGGGTGTCGATCACCGCGTCGGGGCGAATGCCCTTGAGCGATCCGAAACCCAGACGTCCGGCGGCAATGGCGGCCAGAGCGCGGGGGTACACGCTGAAACGTCCACCGGCCCGGCTGATCGTGATGCCGTCTCGAACCTCCGACGCGGGCGCCCCGGGGTACGACGCCGTCCGCAGCGTCACCTTGATACCGCGCTCGGCCAACTGGGATCCGACCTGCTCGAGGTAACGCTCGCTTCCACCGCCCTGGGGATGCCCGGTATCGCGCCAGCAGAGCAACAGAACCTCGCGCACGTGCGTTACTCCCTGAGTTGGTCGGTGGCCACCCCGGTTCGGGCGATCCTGCGGGATGCCCCGCCTGACCGGCCGGTAACCCTGCCGAACACCCTAACTGTTCGAGCGTCCGTATTGCCGCGCTCCTGACGGTGTTCGTGGACCGGGCGACCCAGTGGCTAAAGTTGCTACCCGTGACCAAGCCCGCAGTGACCCGCATTTTCGGCCGACGGGCAACCCTGAAACGCTCGTTCGGCCTGCTCAGCGACTTCCGCCACGAGCAGTCCGCGCCCGACATCTTCTACGGCGCGCTCGCGCGCGACTCCGTCGAATTGATCTCGGACCTGCACGAAGGTCACACCGGACGATCCCTCGACGGTCTCACTGTCCTCGACGTCGGCGGCGGTCCGGGCTATTTCGCGGAGGTCTTCCAGGCCGCAGGTGCCCGCTACATTCCCGTCGAACCCGATCCGTCGGAGATGCACGCCGCGGGTCTGACCGTGGGCGGCGCGGTGCGTGGATCCGGTTTGGCACTGCCGTTCCTGGACTCGTCCGTGGACATCTGCTTCTCCTCCAACGTGGCCGAACACGTCAGCGAGCCCTGGCTGATGGCCGAGGAAATGCTGCGCGTGACCAAGCCCGGCGGCTTGATGGTTCTCTCGTACACCCTGTGGTGGGGTCCGTTCGGCGGCCACGAAACCGGACCGTGGCACGCGCTGGGGGGCGAGTACGCAGCCAAGCGGTACCTCCGCAAGACCGGACGCGAACCGAAGAACAGATTCGGGGTGTCGTTGTTCAAAGTCGGCGCCACCGACGGCCTACGCTGGGCCCGTGGAACCAGCCAGGGCACGTTGCTCGCCGCGATCCCGCGCTACCACCCGTCGTGGGCGTGGTGGATGGTCCGAGTCCCCGGTCTTCGGGAGTTCCTGGTGAGCAACCTCGTCGTGGTTCTCGAAAAGCGATAGCGACATGCGCCTCGCACTCGATATCGGTGGCACCAAGATGGCGGCCGGCGTCGTGTCCGAGGACGGCCGCGTTCCCGTGTTCGACAGTGTGCCGACGCCGCAGACCGACCCGTGGGGAGCGTGTGCGGCGCTGCTCGAACGAGTCGCAGACGGCCGCGACGTCGACGGTGTGGGCATCGCTTGCGCCGGGCCGGTGGACACCGTCGCCGGCGTCGTCGCCCCCATCAACATCACCGAGTGGGCACAGGGATTCGAGCTCGTAGCGGGCGTCCGCAGCGTCTTTCCCGATGCCGGAACTGCCCTCGCCATGGACGGAGCCGCAGCGGCATTGGCGGAGTTCCACCACGGCGCCGGACGCGGAACCCCGAACCTCCTGAGCCTGGTCGTCTCGACGGGAATCGGCGGAGGAATCGTCCTCGGCGGTGAGATTGCTCGGGGTCGCACGGGGAACGCCGGTCACATCGGCCACCTCGTCGCTCCAGGATCTTCCGAACCGTGCAGCTGCGGGGGCGTCGGCTGCCTCGAGACGGTGTCCAGTGGACCGTCCGCGGTGCGATGGGCTCGTAGCCAGGGCTGGTCGGGAAACACCGGCCGTGAACTAGCCGAGGGTGCACGCAGCGGCGACGCGATCGCCGTGGACTCGCTTCACCGCGCAGGCACGGCGCTCGGTGGTGCCATTGCCTCGGCGGCTGCCCTCCTGGACGTGGACCTCGCGGTGATCGGCGGCGGTTTCGCCCAGTCGGGTGCACCGCTGTGGGAACCGATGCTCGACGCGGCTGCCCGACATGCCCGTTTGTCGTTCATCGCCGGGCTCCGGATCGTTCCCGCCGAGCTGGGTGGCGCCGGAACTCTGACCGGTGCGGGCTTGCTCGCGCTCACCGCCGTTATCTGACACGCGTTCTTCCCCGATAAATCCGCAGGGAGTCCCACTAAACGGGTGCCACCTGTTCCCAATTTCTGTAACGTGTTTTAGTGTTCTGACTCACACCGTTACGGGCATTGCACGTGACGCCTACGGGAAGGAGGTGACCGTGAGCCCAGACGCTTCCTCATCTGACGTTGCCTCGACTGCTTCTTCGACCGATGAAACCGAGCATCACGCCCAGGTCGCCCGACCGAGCGATTCCCTCCGCGACACCGAAGACCTCCGTGAGCGCCTGGAACGGTGGATGGCCGGCAAAGTGCCGAGCGGATCCACTGTGACCGTCGCCGACGTCACCTTGCCTGCAGCCAACGGCATGTCCAGCGAAACCATCCTCTTCGACGCCACCTGGGACGGCGATCATCATCCCTTGGTCGCTCGGGTGGCACCGACGGAATCGACCATGCCGGTGTTTCCGACCTACGACCTCGAATCCCAGTTCCGCACCATGGCTCAGGTGCGCGAGCACTCGGCGGTGCCCGTACCCGCGGTGTACTGGTCAGAATCCGACCCGGACGCGTTGGGTGCGCCGTTCTTCGTGATGGAACGAATCTCCGGCGACGTGCCGCCAGACGTCATGCCGTACAACTTCGGATCGTGGGTCACCGAAGCGTCCCCCGAGCAGCGAAAAACCCTCCAGCGCAGCTCGGTCGACGTCCTGGCTCAATTGCACGCCATCGACAAGCCGTGCGAGCGTTTCGACTTCCTCCGACTCCCGAATTCGGGAACGACTGCACGAGACGCATTCACGGCGCACATCGCCGAGCAGCGCGCGTACTACGAGTGGGTGGTCTCCGACGGCATCAGATCACCGCTCATCGAACGTGCCCTCGACTGGATCGAGGAGAACAATCCCGCGGACGATTCTCCGGCGGTGCTCTGTTGGGGCGACTCGCGCATCGGCAACGTCATGTACCAGGACTTCGCGCCGGTAGCCGTACTCGACTGGGAAATGGCAACTCTCGGCCCGCGAGAGATGGATCTGGGCTGGATGGCATTCCTGCACAGGTTCTTCGAGGACATCGCCGGGTTGGCGAACCTACCCGGCCTTCCCGACTTCCTTCGACTGCCGGATCTCGCGCACACCTACGCCGAGATCACCGGCCACACCCCACACGATCTGGAGTTCTACGTTACCTATGCCGCACTGCGTCAGGCGGTCATCATGTGGCGAATCCAGGCCCGCGCCATAGCTTTCGGCCAGTCACAGCGACCCGAAGACCCCGACGACATGATCATGCACCGCGCTTCGCTCGCCGCGATGCTCGACGGCACCTACTGGGAGAGGTTGGCCTGACATGCTCTCACCGATGGACGACTATCCCGTTCACCAGATCGCCGAACCGATCCGTCACGTAGCCACCTCGGATCGAAACTTCTACGACCGCTACTACTTCAACTGCTACCCCACCGAATCCCCCGACGTGTTCCTCATCGTCGGACTCGGCCAGTACCCCAACCTCGGCGTCATGGACGCATTCGCTGTCCTTCGCCGCGGTGACGACCACATCGTTGCTCGCATGTCGAAGGCGCTGGGTGCCGACCGTACCGACACCACCGTCGGACCTCTGCGCGTCGAAGTGCTCGAAGGGCTGCAGAAGCTCCGCGTCGTACTCGAACCGGGCAGCGAATACGATCTCTCCTTCGACATCACCTTCGATGCCACCATCCCCGCGGCGCTCGAGCCCAAGCACTTTCGCCGTCAACTCGAACGAGTCACGTTCGACACCTCACGCTTCCTGCAGACCGGCACGTGGACCGGATCGCTCACCGTCGACGGGGAGGACCTCGCGATCGACCCGAAGACGTGGCGAGGTAACCGCGACCGCTCGTGGGGTGTGCGTCCGGTCGGTGAAGCCGAACCGCAAGGCAGACGCGCCGTCGACGGAATCCAGAACTTCTTCTGGATCTACGCGGTCATGCAGTTCGACGAGTTCACGATCTCGGTGATCATGCAGGAAGACGAGCAGGGCAGGCGCATCGTCGAAGAAGCCATGCGAGTGTGGCCGGACGAAGCCAGGGACAACGAATGGCTCGGCCGACCCGAACACGAGCTGACGTTCTGCCCCGACACCCGCGACGTCACCGGAGCGACCATCACCTTCCACCGGCCAGGCGGTGAAGTCCTCACCGTCGCCTGCGAACTGTTGCTGGCCAACTACATCGGAATCGGCACCGGCTACGGGCTCGAACAGGACTGGCGTCACGGAATGTGGCAGGGCGAACTCGTCGTACAAGGGCTCCGCCACAAGGTCCACGAGATCGAACCGTTCCAACGCATGTTCTCCCCCGTCGACAACCTCGCGTCCTTCACGCTCACCGAAGGCACGAATACCCATACCGGCACCGGCCTTTTCGAGGTAGCCGCCATCGGACCGCACGAGAAATACGGATTCACCAGTTTCACCGACACCGCACAGGCAGACGACGCGTATGCCCTCGCGGCGACCGACAACACCGAGGAATGAATTGATGACTGACTACGACAAGCTCTACATCGGTGGAGCATGGGTGGCCCCGGCCACCGACCAGGTACTCGAAGTGTTCTCTCCCGCAACGGAGGAGCGCGTCGGCAGCTGTCCCATCGCAGCACCGGCAGACATCGACGCGGCCGTGTCCGCAGCCCGCGCGGCGTTCGAGGGACCGTGGTCACGCACCACCCCCGCCGAGCGCGGCGCGATCCTCGCCAAGGCCGCCAAGCTGATCGAAGAGCGCAGCGCGGAAATCAACCAGCTCATCTCCAACGAGATGGGCCAGCCGCCCGCCATGGTCGGCATGATGCAGCAGACCCCGTCGATGGCGACGCTGGGCTACTACGCCGAGCTGGCCGACAAGTTCGCGTGGGAAGAGAAGCGCACCGGTGCGTTCGGGCAGACCAAGGTGACCCGTGAGCCCGTCGGCGTCGTCGCCGCCGTGCTGGCCTGGAACGTCCCGCTGTTCCTGGCGATCAACAAGCTGGCCCCCGCGCTGCTCGCCGGCTGCACCGTACTGCTCAAGCCCGCACCCGAATCCCCTCTCTCCGTCCACGTGATCGCCGAGATCTTCACCGAGGCAGGCGTTCCCGAAGGCGTCATCTCCGTGCTCCCCGGCGGAGCCGAGACCGGCGAATACCTGGTCTCTCATGCGGGCATCGACAAGATCACGTTCACCGGATCCAGTGCCGTCGGCCGCAAGATCGGTGCCATCGCCGCGCAGAACCTCAAGCGCTGCTCCCTCGAACTGGGTGGCAAGTCCGCCGCGATCATCCTCGAGGACGCCGACATCGCCGCCGGAATGCCGATGCTCGTCATGTCCGGCCTGATGAACACCGGCCAGGCCTGTGTCGCTCAGACCCGAATCCTCGCTCCCCGTTCGCGTTACGACGAGGTCATCGAGGGAATGAAGACCGCGGCAGGCTTCATGACCGTCGGCGATCCGTCCGATCCCGCAGCACAACTCGGCCCGCTGATCTCCGAGAAGCAGCGCGAGCGCGTCGAGGGCTATATCGCCAAGGGCAAGGAAGAAGGCGCGCGCGTCGTACTCGGTGGTGGACGTCCCGCCGGCCTGGACAAGGGCTGGTACGTCGAGCCGACGATCTTCGCCGACGTGGACAACTCGATGACCATCGCACGCGAGGAAATCTTCGGACCCGTCCTCTCGGTGATCCCGTACGACTCCGAGGACGAGGCCATCAAGATCGCCAACGATTCGGATTACGGCCTCGCCGGATCGGTGTGGACCACCGACATCGATCACGGACTCGAAGTTGCCGCGCAGATCCGCACTGGTACCTACGCGATCAACTGGTACGCCTTCGATCCCGGATCACCGTTCGGTGGTTACAAGAACTCCGGTATCGGACGCGAGAACGGACCTGAGGGCCTCGAAGCCTTCTGCGAGACCAAGTCCGTACTCATGCCGCCCGGCTACGTGGGCTGACCCACCCGGGAGTTGGCACCCTTTGCTGACAGTTGGCACCCGTTCCGACCTGCCGGAACGGGTGCCAGCCCCATGAAATGGGTGCCAACTCCCAGCGAATCCACAGATCCACCCGGTACCGTCGAAAACGAATCAGTCATCTCACAAAGGACATTCATATGCTCACCAACGCCATCAACGCTTTCCTCGCACTCTGGGGCAGCGCCTCCGTCGGCAGCAGTGGATACCAGATCCCGCCGGGAACCCTTCCCTTCGGCTCCTGAGACAGGACAACAGAACCCGCTGAGCGCACTTCGCGCTCAGCGGGTTCTCTGTTTCGCCGACCTGTATCTACCGGTCCAGAACGTGATCCACCAATTGATTCTCCTGACCTGCGACCAATGCTTCAGCGTCACCGGCGTCCACATGACCGAACCAGGTGCCACCGGGGTTCGCGATCACCAACGGGCCCAGGTTGCACGGGCTCAGACAACCGGTTCCCGTCACCTTTGCCGAAGTGCCTTTGGCCGCCGCACTCATGGCCCGGTGGAGAGGCCCTGCTCCGTACGCCATGCAGCGGGGCCCCTTGCACACCAACAGATGTGTATCGTGCTGCTCGATCACCGACCAAGCCGGACTGCGATACGACGCCGGACTGGCAGTGATCGGCTTTCCGGCCGCGCCGAGTTCATCGATCACCTGCGCGGCCACGGCAGCTTCGAGCGTTTCCGATTCGTGGAGCGAGACTTCCAGTTCGGCACCGATCCGGGTTTCGCGCCAGTTCGCAACCGCCTTGCTGGTCCACGTGAGCAGGTACCGATCCCTCGGCACCGCAACTGGAATCAACACGACCTTGCCCACGTCATCGGTATGCGCTCGATCGAGTTCCTCGTGAAGGCTCGGCGACGCGACATCGAGGTACGCAATACGAACGTCGGCGTCGGTGCCGGCCCGAACAGCGTCGAACATCCGTCGCGCGGCCGACTCGTCGAGGCCGCTGACGGTCGGCCGCAGTACGACGATCACCCGATTCGAACCACTGTCGACACTCATGCCGACGGCGCGGTTGTCCAGTCGATCCCGCTCGACGGAGCAAGTCCGAACTCTTCGATCTTCGCGCGCAGCTCTTCCGCGCCGTAGACGTTGGGGAATCCGCTGGTGAACATCGCGAGCGGGAGTACGACGAAGCGGTTCTGCTTGACGGCGTCGAGATCGCGTAGGCCTTCTCGGCTCTTGATCGCGTCGATCTTGCCCTGTACTTCGTCAGCGCTCTTCTTGTAATCCATGATCACGATGACGTCGGGTTCTGACTTCGCGACGGTCTCCCAGCTCGCTTTGAACCAGGTGTTGTCGACGTCGGCGAACACGTTGGTTCCCCCGGCGACGTCGATGATTCCGTTGGGGGCTCCGTTGCCTCCGCTGGTGTACAGATCTTCTTCACCGCTGTCGTAGATCAAGACCTTCGGCTTGTCGCCGGCATCTGGCGCGGACTCCAGACGTGCCAAACGTGAATCCAATTCGGTCAGTGCCTCGGCGGCAGTGTCCTCGGTTCCGAACAGCTTTCCGTAATTGGTCACGTCCGCACGAAGGGCATCCCACGGACCCATCGTGCCGAGCGCGGAATCCACTGCGGCACTCTGCCGACAACTATCGGAGATCCCATATGCATCGATGTCGTTGCTCTGCAGCGATTCCGGCGTCACACCGGAGGCTCCCTTGAACAAGCCACTGTAGGAGCCGACCACCAGGTCCGCCTGCTTACCCAGAATCGTCTCCATCGTGATCGTTCCGTCCAGGTGTGGGACGTCCGCAATTCCAGGGCCGAACATCGACTCCATGACCGCGTCGTTGTTCGTGTTCAACACGACGGCCGCGAGACGATCCAAACCGCCGACTCGGAGAATGGTGCCGATATTGGCCGCATTGCTTGTCGCAACGACGTTCTCGATCGGAAGCTGGAAAGTGCTTTCGGTCCCGCAGTTCTCCAATGTCACCGAAGTCTTGTCTGCAGCTTCGTCCACCGGTGCAGTTGCCGAGCAGCCGGCAACTGTCAACAACGCTGTCGCGGCTACAACCGCACCGAACAACGCTCGAGTCTTGACATGTATCAAAGTGCACTCTCCGAAAATGATTGTTGTAGTTGAGAATTTCGTGATTCGAATACGAGGTGTGAACGGCCTGTCGCGGGGTTCACGAGCTCGAAAGTCTCGACGCCGAAGACAGTTGCCACCACCGAGGTGGTGAGTACGTCGGATGGATGTCCGAACGCCCTGGCCACTCCATCCGCGAGCACGAGCACCCGATCGCACACTGCCGCAGCCAAATCGAGGTCGTGCAGTGCCATGATCACCGTCCGGTCCAACGACCGGACCAGATCGAGCAGTTCGAGTTGATGCCGGATGTCGAGATGATTGGTCGGCTCGTCGAGGATGAGCACGCCGGCGTCCTGCGCGAGACCTCGGGCGAGAAATACCCGCCGACGCTCGCCGCCGGAAAGCGTGTCCATCGAAGAGAGCCTGTGCTCGATCATTCCGACCTCGCCCAGAGCACGATCAACGACGGCATTCTCGTGCTTTCCGCCGACACTCCAGGGCTTTGTATGTGGCGTGCGCCCCAGAGTCACGTACTCGTGAACCAACAAATCGGCGGGACTCTGCTCTTCCTGCGCCACAAAAGAAATGGCTTTGGCCCGCGAACGCGCGGACATCGCGTGCACGGACTCGCCGCCGACGCGTACGTCACCGTCGGCGATCGGTCCGAGACCGGCAAGCGCACGCAACAAAGTCGACTTGCCCGATCCGTTCGGACCGACGACGCCTACTACTGCACCGGCGTCCGCCGCGATGTCGACGCCCTTGACGACGGTTCGGCGGTCGATGCGGACAACGACTCCGGACGCGGTCACCGCCAGGGCGCGGGCGCTCACGAACTGCCACCGAATCGGTAGCGCCGACGGCCGAGAAGCAGGAGAAACAGCGGGGCACCGATCACCCCGGTCACCACGCTCAGCGGGATCTCGGTCGGCCGCAACGAGGTCCGCGCCACGACGTCGACCCACACCAGGAACGACGCGCCGATCAGCGCTGCCGCCGGCAACACCACTCGATGTCTGGCTCCGACAAGCATGCGTGTGACGTGCGGTATGACCAAGCCTACGAAGGCAATCGCGCCGGACACTGCAACCATCGTGCCGACCAACGCTGCCAGCACGCCGAACAGCACGTTTCGCAGGGTTCGGATGGGAATACCGAGCGAAGCCGCGACGTTCGGTCCGGCCGCCAGCGCATCCAGCCAACCGTGCAGGGCGAACACCGCTGCCGTCAGCAGGAACACTACGATGACCGGCGCCCACAACTTGTCCCAGGATGCCCCGGCCAAACTTCCCAGGAGCCAGAACAATACGGACTGCGCGGCCTGGGAATCATTGGTACGCAGCACCAGAAAACTCGCGATCGCCGACAGGGCGGATGCGGTAACGGTGCCGGTCAGAACCAATCGCAGTGGAGTGATACCGCCTTGCAGCGTCGCGATGGTGAAGACGAGAATCGCAGCTCCCAACGCCCCGATCATCGCGCCGAAACTGAGCGCCCACACTCCCGCGCCGGCGAACAGTCCGGTGGTGATGACGGCGGTGGCACCGACACTCGCGCCGGACGACACTCCCAGCAGGTGGGGATCGGCAAGAGCGTTACGGACGAGGGTTTGCACCACCGCGCCGGCGACGGCAAGACCAGCGCCGACGGCCAGACCGAGCAGTACCCGCGGTGCTCTGATCCCCCACACGATCGCAAGTTCGGAACGCGTGACGGGTGGGCCTCCGAAGCGCGAGTGCACCACGTCCACCACAGTGGACACGGGGAGCATCTCGGATCCGAATGCCAACGCGCACACAGCAGAGAGCACGGTGACGACCAGCAGAGCGGGCAGCACGATACCCGGACTGAGCCGTCCTCGAGGCGCACCAGCCTTCGGCGAAGGCAGGTGGGTAGGTGGAGACAGAGCTCCGCCAACAGCATTCATGGTGTGACCGATCCATCCTCGTGGCATGACACAACGTCAACGAGGGTGGTATCTGGCTACGGTCGACGCAGGGACGACCTCACAGTGGCGGGACCGCGCCGGAATTGCACCGACTTCCCATTACCTCGATGATGACGTCAGAACCATAACGGACCGCAGTCACCATTCGATACACCGGATCAGGATTCCGACGCGATCATCGATCTCGCCTGCCGCACGACGGCTTCCGTTCGCACTCGAAGGTCTTCGGGTGAATCCGATTCCAGCACAACCCGATGCACCTGGCTGTCCACGGCAGTCACAGTCAGCCGCGACGTCAACAACGCATCGTCCGCACTGAAACCGCGGCTCTGCAAGTACTCCGAAAAACCCAGTACCAGTTGCCGATTCATTCCTTCGACCTGCGCGATGAGCTCACGCGTACGCGGAACCTGATCGTAGAGCAGGTGAAAGAACTCTCGCGGCTTACTGTTCACTTCGACCGCGCACTCCACCAACATCCGGACGGCCTCGTCCGGGGTGAGCTCACGCTCGACGATGTCGGCAAGGCAGAGCGCAAAACTCTCCCGCGCAGCACTCACGTGACGGTTCGCCAACTCCGCGAGGATCTCGTACTTGTCGCCGAAATACTGGTAGAGCGAGCCCACCGACACCCCTGCCTCGTCAGCGATCCGGTTGGTGGTCGCTGCCATGCCCTCCGACGCGAAAACGCGAGTAGCTGCCTCCAGGATCGCGTCGTAGGTAGCCCTCGAGCGCTGCTGGGAGGGCCTTTTCCGCCGAGTCGACACGGTCCTCCGATGCGAGTTGTCAGCCGCGACGCCGATACCGAGAATTGTGTAGGTGACCAGCGCCGATTACTCGAAGTTTATGCCCGACCGGTACACCGACCACATGCCGGCGCCGACCCCGACGTGGTGGGAGTGGAACGGCAACACCGTCCACGTCGCACGGGCAGTGGTTCCAGACGCGCCGGTTCGTGTTCTCGGCATCCACGGCGCCGGCGGCTACTCGGGCGCATTGTGGCCGTTCGCCGGGATCGGCGTGAAACTCGGAGCCGAAGTCCTCTTCCCTGATCTTCCGCTGTACGGCGACACCGTCGTAGCCGATCCCGCCGGCGTCCGGTACGAGCAGTGGGTCGATCTCCTCTGCGATCTCGTCCGGGCCGAGAAGGCAGCCGACGATCGGCCGCTGGTGTTGTTGGGCGCCAGCATCGGCGGTCTGCTGGCCTACGAGGTAGCCGCGCGGACCGGTCTGGCCGACGCCGTCGTCGCTACCTGCCTGCTCGATCCCTCGAATCCGTCGGCCAGAGCTGCCGCGGCGCGGTTCGGCCCGATGGGTGTCTACGGCGCTCCCCTGATGCGCCGCACCGAACGACTGGTGGGCCGTATCCGCGTGCCCATCCGTTGGGTCGCCGACGTCGCGAACATGAGCAGCAACCGTGAACTCGCGACGCTGTGCGCAACCGATCCGCGCGGTGGCGGTGTTCGGGTGCCACTCGGATTCCTCAGCAGCTACTTCTCGTTCGAGCACACCGCACCCGAAGCATTTCGGACGACGCCCGTTCTGCTCACCCACCCGGCCGCCGACCGATGGACGCCACCCGAACTGAGCTTGCAGTTCCTCCGCCGCATCAACGCACCCACCGAATTCGTGATGCTGGACGGGTGCGGGCACTTTCCCGTCGAAGAGCCGGGCCTGACGCAGTTCCACGACGCCGTCGACACACTGCTGCGCTCCGTCGCCGAGCGTCACCGCACGAAACCGTCGCCACCCGCCTAGCCTGAAGTTCGTGAGCATCGAACCCAAGGCCGAGCCGACGGGAAACGGCGACGAGAGCACCACGACAGTCGTACTGGCGTTTGCGGCTAACGCGCTGATCGCCGGGGCCAAGACGGCGGCCGCCATCGTCACCGGATCTGCATCGATGGTCGCCGAGGCCACCCACTCCTGGGCCGATACCGGCAACGAAGTGCTGCTGCTGATCGCGAACCGCCGCTCGAAAAGGGTTCCCGACCGAGACCAGCCACTCGGGTACGGCCGGGAGGCCTACATCTGGTCGATGTTCGCCGCCCTCGGACTCTTCGCGCTCGGCGCAGGTGTGTCGATCACCCACGGCATCCAGGAACTGTTCCATTCCGAACCGGCCACCGACTTCGGTGTCGCCTACGCAGTCCTCGGCGTCTCGTTCATCCTCGAAGGCATCTCGTTCCGGCAGGCGTACAAGCAACTCCGAACCGAAGCATCCGCCGTGAACCGCGACGTCATGGCCCAGGCGCTCAACACGTCCGACCCGACGACCCGGGCCGTGTTCGCCGAAGATGCTGCGGCACTGATCGGTTTGGTCATCGCATTCGTCGGCGTCCTACTGCACCAGATCACCGGTTCACCGATCCCCGACGCCCTCGGCTCCATCTTCGTCGGCATACTTCTCGGAGTCATCGCGATCATCCTGATCGATCGCAACCGCCGATTCCTGGTCGGCGAAGAGGCCTCACCGACGCTGCGGGCAGCAGCCGTCGAAGCTCTCACCCAACTGCCCGAGATCAACCGAATCACGTTCCTGCGCATGGAATACCTCGGTCCGCGGCAGGTGTACCTGGTGGCCAGCGTCGACCTGGTCGGCGACTACGCGGAATCCCGAGTGGCCCACACGTTGCGCGAACTCGAACGCTCACTCGAGCAGAGTCCACGCGTCGTGCGAGCGATCCTGACCCTCTCGACGCCCGAAGAACCGTCGATCGCAGTCTGAACTTCCGGCCGGGCGATAGGCTCGTTCGATGCGCGCACTGATCGTAATTCTGGCGGTTCTGGGATTTGTCGTCGGGGGAATTCCCCTGGTAGGCAGTCTGATCGACGTGATGACCAGTCCTGACGAGACCATCGTCTATCAGGGTTCCTACGTACCACTGCGCGGCGTACAGATGGCTCGGGACTACGAGTCGTCGTTGAACATCGCTTTCGACGCCCGATCGGACAATCCACGCTGGCTCGTCCTGGCCTGCTATCCCCTGATCGGAGCAGCACTGGGCGCTGCGACGGCCGTCGTACTGGGACGTCGCGGGTGGCACCTGACGCGAGCCTGAACAGACGCCGATGGCCACCCGCCGTCTACACGAGGGTGGCCATCGAAGAAGGAGTGCTTCAGATGTACATCGCAGGATCGATGTAACTGTTCGGGTCCACCAGTTTTTCCTTGGTGGTCCGTGGCCGCGCCACCGCCGGGATACCCGTCGCGATGGATTCGGCCGGAACATCTCTGGTGACAACGGCATTGGCGCCGATAGCGCTACCTTCACCGATGACGACAGGTCCGAGGATCTTGGCACCAGCGCCGACGGTGACCCGGTCTCCCAGCGTCGGGTGACGCTTGACCTGCTCGAGCGAGCGACCACCCAGGGTGACGCCGTGATAGAGCATCACGTCGTTACCGACCTCGGCCGTCTCCCCGATCACGACGCCCATGCCGTGGTCGATGAAGAACCGTCGACCGATGGTGGCACCGGGGTGAATCTCGATGCCGGTAACGAAGCGTGTCAGCTGCGAGAGCACTCGCGCCGGGCCGCGTAGCGCAGGGACGACCCACATGCGATGCGCAACCCGATGCGCCCAAATGGCATGCAGCCCTGAATAAACGAGCGCGTTCTCCACATTGCTGCGCGCGGCAGGATCCTGACCGCGCGCAGCCTGCAGGTCCTCGCGAATTGTCCCGAGGATACTCACAAGTCTCAGTCCCGGATGTGTTCGAACAGCGGGGTGGAGATGTAACGCTCGCCGAAGTCACACACGACAGCCACGATCAGCTTGCCGGCGTTTTCCGGACGCTTCGCCAACTCGAGTGCGGCCCAGACGATGGCACCGGACGAGATGCCGCCCAGGATGCCTTCCTGGGTTCCGAGTGCGCGAGCGACCTCGATGGAATCGGGGAACGAGACGTCGATGATCTCGTCGTAGATCTCGCGATCGAGGACGTCGGGCACGAAGTTCGCGCCGATTCCCTGGATCTTGTGGGGACCGGGCTGGCCACCGTTGAGGATCGGCGAGTCGATGGGCTCGACGCCCACGATCTTGACCTCGGGCTTGTACTTGCGAAGGGTGCGTCCGACGCCGGTGATGGTGCCGCCGGTGCCGATGCCGGACACGAAGATGTCGACGGCGCCGTCGGTGTCGGCCCAGACCTCTTCGCCCGTCGTCGCCTCGTGGATGGCCGGGTTGGCCGGGTTCGCGAACTGGCTGGCCGAGACAGCGTTCTCGGTCTGCTCGACGATTTCCTTGGCCTTGGCGACTGCACCGGCCATGCCCTCGGAGCCCGGGGTAAGGACGATCTCGGCGCCGTAAGCACGCAGCATCACGCGACGCTCGGTGGACATGGTCTCCGGCATAGTCAGGATGACCTTGTAGCCGCGAGCAGCACCGACCATGGCGAGTGCGATACCGGTGTTACCACTGGTGCCCTCGACGATGGTTCCGCCGGGCTTGAGTGCACCGGACTTCTCGGCGGCGTCGATGATTGCCACGCCGATCCGGTCCTTGACGCTGTTGGCCGGGTTGTAGAACTCGAGCTTGACGGCGACCTGTGCGTCCAGGCCCTCGGTCAGACGGTTGAGCCGCACGATCGGGGTGCGCCCGACCAATTCGGTCACGTTGTTGTAGATCCCGCTCATATCTGGTCCTCCTGAGGATCGAGTGTGTCGACCCGCTCGATTCGCTGATCACTGCTTTACGGCTGAACTGCATAACGGCTACAGGCAAGGGCATACAGACGACCGATGCCGCATCGGTTCATCAAATTGAACCAATGCGGCATCAGGCCACTACATACGGGGGCGGTTTATCAGGCCAACCGCTGCTTCAGAGCTTCGAACTCGTCACGAATGCCGGTCGGCAGCTTCTCGCCGACGAAGTCGAACCACTCTTCGATGAGCGGGATCTCGGCCTTCCACTCGTCGATGTTGACCGCGAGGGCCTCGGTGATGTCGGCGTCCGACACGTCCAGGCCTTCGATGTCGAGTGCCGATCCGGTGGGAACGACGCCGATCGGGGTGTCGATGCCGGCAGCCTTGTGCTCGATGCGCTCGACGATCCACTTCAGGACGCGAGAGTTCTCGCCGAAGCCTGGCCACAGGAAGCGTCCGTCGTCGCCACGGCGGAACCAGTTGACGTAGAAGACCTTGGGGAGCTTGGACGCGTCCGCGGACTTGCCGAGGTCGATCCAGTGCTGGAAGTAGTCACCGACGTTGTAGCCGAGGAACGGCAGCATAGCCATCGGATCACGGCGAACCGTACCGACCTGGCCTTCGGCTGCTGCGGTCTGCTCGGAGCCGACCGTTGCACCCATGAAGACGCCGTGCTGCCAGTCACGAGCCTCGGTGACCAGCGGAACCGTCGTCTTGCGGCGTCCACCGAACAGGATTGCCGAGATCGGCACGCCCTTCGGGTCGTCCCACTCGGGAGCCATGATCGGGCACTGCGACATCGGGGTGCAGTAACGCGAGTTGGGATGAGCCGCATGGGTGCCCGACTCGGGCGTCCACTCGTTGCCCTTCCAGTCGATCAGGTGCTGCGGGTCGCCTTCGAGGCCTTCCCACCAGACGTCACCGTCGTCGGTCAGAGCGACGTTGGTGAAGACCGTGTTGCCCTGGTCGATGGTGCGCATGGCGTTGGGGTTCGACGACCAGTTGGTGCCGGGAGCCACGCCGAAGAAACCGAATTCCGGGTTGACGGCGTAGAGCTGTCCGTCCTCACCGAAACGCATCCAGGCGATGTCGTCACCGAGGGTCTCGGCGCGCCATCCGGGGATGGTCGGCTGGATCATCGCGAGGTTGGTCTTGCCACAAGCGGAGGGGAATGCCGCCGCGATGTAGTAGGCCTTGTCCTCGGGCGAGATGAGCTTGAGGATGAGCATGTGCTCGGCCAGCCAGCCCTCGTCGTGCGCCATTGCCGAAGCGATACGCAGCGAGTAGCACTTCTTGCCCAGGAGAGCGTTTCCGCCGTAGCCGGAACCGAAGCTCCAGATCTCACGATCCTCGGGGAAGTGAGTGATGTACTTGGTGTCGTTGCACGGCCACGCGACATCTTCCTGGCCATCGGCCAGCGGAGCGCCCAGCGAGTGAAGCGCCTTGACGAAGAATCCGTCGGTGCCGAGCTTGTCGAGAACCTTGCTGCCCATGCGGGTCATGACGCGCATGGAGACGACGACGTACTCGGAATCGGTGAGCTCGACGCCCAGCTTCGGATCCTCGGCGTCGAGGGGGCCCATGCAGAACGGCACGACGTACATGGTGCGTCCACGCATGCAACCGCGGTACAGGTCACCCATGAGGGTGCGCATCTCCGCCGGGTCCATCCAGTTGTTGGTGGGACCTGCGTCGATTTCTTCCTTCGAGCAGATGTACGTACGCGATTCGACTCGCGCGACATCGGACGGATCGGAGTTGCCGAGGAAAGAGTTCGGCTTCTTCTCGTCGTTGAGGCGGGTGAAGGTTCCTGCCTCGACCAACTTCGTTGTCAGTCGGTCCCATTCTTCGTCCGAGCCGTCTGCGAAGACGACGCGATCAGGCTGGGTGAGTTCGGCAACCTCTTGCACCCATGCAAGCAGTTCCTTGTGCTGCGTGGGGGGCGTGCCGTCAGTTCCATTGAGACCGGGAATGGTCGCTGAGGTCATCAAACTCTCCTGGGGTGAGCCGGAACCGGGTTCTCGTGACACCGGATGCAAACTGCAGCGCCCCGATACCAGTCGATCCCGGTGTCCCCCTCTCGACGGGGTCCAGCCGCGTCATCCACTCACGTGGATTTCACGGACGCCGGGTGTCCTATGTATTGAGGTTAACGCTGGCTGTTCACCTGCAGGTAATCGGGTGCGGTCAGAAATGTCACAGAAACGATTCAGTTGGTGTGTTCAGGTGCCTACCCGGCGCTCAGAGCACATAAACGGAACCTTTTCAGAGCGCTCCGGCATCGATTTTCTGCCACACGAGGGCGCCTTCGTCGTCTCGACTGCATTCCCAGGCCGAGTAGTCGCCGTCCGACTCGATCATCGTGAGGCGATCGGCGCTACCGTCGCGATCGAAATCGGACACGATCACGACGTCGTCGTCGGAGTGGACGACACGGCTGTCGACCGTTCCGTCACCGTCCAAGTCGAAGGCGTCGAAGTTCAGGTCGCCGGCATCGACCGGTCCCGACGAGGGCCCGAAGGTCTCGGGCTCGATACGCCCAGGATCGAGCGCTTCGGCTTCGTGCCCGTCGATGTGTCCGGCCGTGATCAGAAATGCGTCCATTACTCCCCCTACTGGATGGTGACCTACTGCTTCGGCAACCCCTACCGAAACCGTCCGCTCAGTATTACCAGACCCCGACGATCAGTCGAGGCCGAAATTGCGGCGCTGTGGAGAACTCTGCACTCGCGGAATGTCAGTAGGCGGCGTTCAAAACGGCGAGGTCGCGCTCGCACGACGCCAGTTGCCCTGATCTGGCCGCGGCAAGCTCACGAAGTTCACCGTCGATCTCCACGATTCGGGCCTGCGCCGACGCCACCTGCTCGCGGCTCTCCGCCATGATCGCCGCTCCCAGATCCGCCTCGGCCTCGAGCAGAACACTCTGGACTCGCTGCTCCCACTGTGCGCGAACCGTCGACATCGATTCGACGATCCACGACCTCGAGTAGGCACGATCCGCCGTCAGCCCGCGAGTTCGCGCCAACCACCACGCCGCGGCGCCACCCAGAACCAACGTCACGGGGATACTCGCGAACTCCAGGGCCGGAATCATCTCCAGCGGAGTCACCGCGATACGGCCGAGGCCGAGACCCGCGGACGCGCCGACAAGAATTGTCACCCGGTCCTCGTTTCCGCGCTGACGGCGCGGCGGGCCCTCCGGAATCCGTGGGGAAGGCATGTATCCGATCGTGCCCGCCACTTCCACCGCTGCCGCCATCGCGGCATCGAACACCCGGGTGTGGTGGTCGACCTCGTGCTGCAGTCGCGTCGGCACGCTGCCCAATTCGGCTCGCGAGGCCGCATCGACCCAGGCACGTGCCCCCGCGACCGTAGCCCGGGTTGCCTCGGCGATTTGTTGTGACAGATCCCCGCGCGCTCGCTGCAGTCGGCTTCGCACCTGCACCAGGCGTTCGCCTCGCCGGCCGTCACGGTCTGCGAGCAGCTGTGATCGCTCGGCCCGCAGTTCGGCACCTGGAACACTGTCACGCAGATTCCTGATCTCTATCTCGATCATCCGGCGCGTCTGCGCGATGACACCGGAATCCGAACCGCCTGCTTCCCTCTCCCGTGCCGCCCGGCTCACGACGGCAACGAGCGACTGCTCTTGACCAGGCGCAATCGGGACCACCGGGGCCTGAGCAAAAGCGGTGCAGTGCGAAGCAAGAATCTCGGCATCACGCCGGCGCACCGCCTGCCAGTCTCGGTAGACGTCGATGCGGGTCAGCGCGACCACCACCGGGATTCCGCTCTCTGCAGCGTCGTCGAGAAGAAGAAGATCCTCGCGTCCGATCACACTGGCGGCGTCGACGACCAGAAGTACGACGTCGGCGTCCACCTCGCGTGTCACTGTCGAACAGGCATCCGAAGCATTGAACATCCGGGCGACGTCTTCCCGTCCACACCTCGGTGGGCCGACAACGTAAATTCCAGTGCCACTGGATGTTTCGGCGGCGACCTGGCGACCCGGATCGGATGCCGGATTCCATCGCTGCACCACGCGCAGCACCGAATCCGGAAGTACCGAAACGCTATCCATCGGTCACCGCCGGAGCGGAGCGATCGCCCCCGAGCTGCGCCCACCGACGCACATACCCGCGGCGAATCAGTGAGACCCTTTGTTGCGGAGCCTGTTCCGACCCGTCCACGAGCTCGCCCCACCACCGGCTGCATGTGCCCGCGTCGTCGGCGGTACGAGGATCGGGAGGCTCGCCTTGACGCAGGGCTCGAATTTCGGGGCTCATCATCGCCGCCGCGGCGCCGAACAGCACCGCGGAGTCCGAACTCAGATACAACTCGATCTCGTCCCTGCCCGCAGCGCTGCGCGAGGCAGACCGCCTCAGCGCCGGGCCGATCTGCTCGACCCGGCCCCACCACTGCGCCTCCAGAACAGGTCCGAGAGCCTCGAACAATTCTTCGACGCCGCGCCCGGTCAGTGTCTCCACCGGAACCGTGGGCACGCCGACGGTCTCCGAGATCTCCGCGGCCCGTCCCAGCGCCTCGTCCCAGCGCGGCCCGAACAAGTCAGCCTTGTTCGCAGCGACGACCACACGATCGGAAACTCGGGCAATGGCTCGGCCGTCGACGTCGCGGACCGCGTCGACCACCACGTAGACAACGCAACGACGACCCAGATCGGGGTTCGGCGTTCCAGGGACGTCGAACGCGCGTGACTCGGTCACCACAACCGGTGCGCCGACGACTCTGTGCGAGAACCGGTCGTCGCGCCCCAGGATCCGCGCCAACGACGACCGCCCCACCCCGGCTCGCCCGGCGACCACCAATTCGAGCGGCGCGCTCAGCGATCCGAGCACCGAGTGAACCGCCTCTGCGGCTCCCGAATCGATCGACGTCAGCCGATATGCCAGAGCGCGCAAGTGGTCGATCGGCTCCGCGCAGGCGTCGTCGATCGATTCTGCGGGCAACATTCGTGACCAATTACTGCATGCAAATCCTGTGTTCATCCCCACCCCACGTCCCCATCGTGTCGGTGAGATTCTGTCAGGTTCTCGGCAAGGACGGCAGGTGACACCACTCTTTCGCTAGCTGTCCGAAGTCGGCTGTTTCAGGACTTTCCGCAGAAAGTCTCAACTCAAACTTCAGACCCGTCTGCGCTAAACGGGGGTCATGCGTGACAATGGGTTCGTGAACGAAGCCGATCAGCATGCACCGCAGACCCCTGACACGGGGCAGACGGACCACGCCAAGGGGTCCCGTCTCCATCCGAGAGTGACCAGCTTTCGCTCTCGCCGGGGTGCGCTGACCGACGCGCAGCAGCAGGCTTGGGACCGTCAGTGGCCGCTCATCGGCGCCGACGTCTCGGACACACCGCTCGACGCGAACGCCTGGTTCGGACGCGAGGCACCCCTGATCATCGAGATCGGTTCGGGTACCGGCACCGCGACGGCCGCTATGGCCAAGGCGGAACCGCACGTGAACCTGATCGCGATCGAGGTGTACCGCCCGGGGCTCGCGCAACTTCTCCAGCAGGTCGAGCGTGAAGAGATTCCCAACGTCCGCGTACTACGCGGTGACGCGATGGACGTACTCGAGAACATGGTCGCCCCCGAGTCCCTGACGGGCGTCCGGGTGTTCTTCCCGGACCCGTGGCCCAAGGCCCGCCATCACAAGCGTCGCCTCCTGCAGGGGCCGACGTTCGCGCTGATCGCCAACCGCCTCAAGCCCGGCGGAGTCCTGCACGTGGCAACCGATCACGCCGAGTACGCCGAATGGATCGAAGAAGCCGGCAATGCCGAGCCACTGCTGACCGCACTCGACTGGGAGTCTCCGATGACCCACGAGCGTCCGGTCACCAAGTTCGAGGACAAAGCCCATAAGGTCGGTAGTGCAATCACCGAGCTTATATGGGGGAAGATCAGAGCATGAGCGTCAGCGAACAGCTATCCGACGACGTGACGTCGTCGGAATCTCCTCTCGACTTCGGTCGTGACTCCCGCCACCCCAAGCGGGTGCTTCTGGTCTGGGATGCCCCCAACCTGGACATGGGCCTCGGCGCCATCCTCGGTGGCCGGCCTACCGCCGCCTACCGGCCACGATTCGACGCTTTGGGTCGTTGGCTGCTCTCTCGCACCGCCGAACTGTCCGCACAGAACAGCGGCACGCTCGAGCCTGAGGCGACCGTCTTCACCAACATCGCGTCCGGCAGCGCCGACGTCGTTCGTCCTTGGGTCGAAGCCTTGCGTAACGTGGGTTTCGCGGTGTTCGCCAAGCCGAAGGTCGATGAAGACAGCGATGTCGATTCGGACATGCTCGAGCACATCGCGCTCCGGTACGGCGAGGGCCTCGCCGGAATCATGGTCGCGTCCGCCGACGGCCAAGCGTTCCGCGAACCTCTCGAGGACATCGCAGCAACCGGTATCCCGGTCCAGGTTCTCGGGTTCCGTGAACACGCCAGCTGGGCTGTGTCGTCCGATATCTTGGACTTCGTCGATCTCGAGGACATCCCAGGTGTCTTCCGTGAGCCTCTGCCACGGGTAAGCCTGGACACCCTGCCCGACGAGGGCGCCTGGTTGCAGCCGTTCCGACCGCTTTCTGCCCTGCTCATCGGGCGAAAAAGTGTTGCCGAGTAGGAGTTGATCAGTGTTCGCCAGCTGGGGAAGCATCGTCTATCGAGCCCGCTTCACCGTCATCGCTGTCATGGTGGCGGGGCTCCTCGGGCTCGCTGCGTACGGCCTGAGCCTGCAGGATCATCTCAGCCAGAGCGGCTGGGACGATCCGGGGTCGGAATCGGTAGAGGCTGCAAAACTCGCTGACGGCACGTTCGGACGCAGCACGACGGGTGACGTTCTGGCGCTGTACACGGCGCCGGAGGGCAAGACCGTCGACGACCCCGAGTTCCAAGCGAAGGTCATCGACAATCTGCAGCGGCTCGTCGCCGACAACCCCGACCAGATCATGAAGATCAACGGCTCGTACTTCAAGGTCGACAACGGTCTCTCGGTGGCGGCCCTTGCGGACAAGACCAAGCAACACGCGGTCACCAGCATCGCGATCGCCGGCGACAACGACACTGCGGTGTCCAACAACTTCCGCGACGTCGAGTCGCAGTTCTACATCGACGGCGTCGACGTGCAACTCGCCGGCCTGCAACCTGTCGCGAATTCGCTCAACGACACGATGGCCAACGACATCAAGCGCATGGAAATGCTCGCGATTCCCGCCGTCGGTGTCCTGCTGTTCTTCGTCTTCGGTGGCGTCGTCGCTGCAGCCCTCCCGTTGATCGTCGGCGGTCTGACCGTCATCGGCGCCAACGGCATCATTCGACTGATCACCAACTTCACCGAGGTCAACGCGTTTGTTGCGCCCGTGGTCTCTCTGGTCGGCCTGGGTCTCGCGATCGACTACGGACTGTTCATCGTCAGCCGTTTCCGAGAAGAGATAGCCGAGGGGTACGACACCCCGACCGCAGTACGCCGAACGGTCATGACGGCGGGTAGAACGGTCATGTTCTCGGCGACCATGGTTGCCGTCAGCCTCGGCGGTCTGCTGTTGTTCCCGCAGGGCTTCCTCAAATCGGTGGCCTACGGCGCCATTGCTGCCGTCATGCTTGCCGCGATCTCGTCCATCACGATTCTTCCCGCGATTCTCGGCATTCTCGGCAAGCGGATCGACGCGCTGACCTTCAAGAAACTGCGCCAGACCAAGACCAACGAGGAAATCGAGAACGGTTTCTGGGGCAAGCTCACCCGCTGGGTCATGCAGCATCCGCTCAAGGTCGCGGTCCCGATCGTCGCGGCTCTACTGCTGATGATCATTCCGCTGACGGGCATCAAGTTCGGCGGTATCAACGAGACGTACCTGCCCCCGGACAGCCCCACGCGTGTCGCGCAGGCGCAGTTCGACGAACTCTTCCCCGGCAATCGCACCGAGCCCGTTCGACTCGTCATCGAGGGAGCGGACAACACCACTCTCGGTCAGATTTCCAAGACCGCAAACGCTGCGCCGGGTCTGGTCGAGAAGTTCACCCCGGAGGTCGCGACCAAGGACGGGGTCAACGTCCTAAAAGCCGGTCTGACCGAGCGCAACGAGGCACGTCCCACCATCGACTATCTGCGATCCGCGGATTGGCCCGAGGGCACAACTGTGCTCGTCGGCGGTACTCCGGCCATCGAGCAGGACAGCGTCGACGCGTTGCTCGACCGTCTGCCGCTGATGGTCGTATCGGTCATCCTGCTGACGACGCTGCTGATGTTCTTGACGTTCGGTTCGCTCGTCCTGCCCATCAAGGCTGCGTTGATGAGCGCGCTCGGCCTGGGTTCGACGCTCGGAATCTTGACCTGGATCTTCATCGACGGCCACGGTTCCGGTCTGTTGAACTTCACGCCGGGACCGATCATGTCTCCCGTCCTGGTGTTGATCATCGCGATCGTCTACGGCCTGTCGACCGACTACGAAGTGTTCCTGCTCTCCCGCATGGTCGAAGCGCGAGCGCAGGGCGCGAGTACTACCGAATCCATCCGAATCGGCACGGCACATACCGGCCGGATCATCACCGCTGCCGCACTGATTCTGATCGTGGTCACCGGTGCATTCGGCCTGTCCGATCTGGTGATGATGAAGTACATCTCGTACGGCATGATCTCCGCGCTGATCATCGACGCCACGCTGATCCGAATGTTCCTGGTCCCCGCGACCATGAAACTGCTCGGCGACGACTGCTGGTGGGCCCCGGCCTGGATGAAGCGGATCCAGCAGAAGATCGGGCTGGGTGAGCCGATCCTCGACAACGAACTTGTGCTCGCAAACGTCCCGGAGATCGCGCCCGTCGGTGCGATCGCCGGACCGGGTCAGCCGCGCAAGATCGAAGCGGCCTCGCGGGTCATGCCGCCGCCTGCCCCGGCTGCACAGCCGGAAAGCGGACCTCGTGTTCCCGATCCTCTCACCGAGCCCATTCCGCTCAGCGAAATGACGATCAAGGCACCGAACACGGATACACCTGCCGCGGAGAAGCCGGCACCGCGACGTCGTCTCGATATCGGGAGTGCAGCCAGCGCGCCCCAGAACTTGATCGAGGCACCGGTCCCCAATCCTTCGTACCGACCGCAACCGAACACCACCGACAAGCGGAGAAACCCGACGCCCACTGCGCCGGCCGAGCGTCCCATCGAGAGTTGGTTGTCGGACCTGCGGGCTCGGGAACAGACTCCCCCGGCCTCACGGCCGCTGCCGGTGGTCCGGACGCCTTCGCGTACTAACGGTTCGGCAAGCAGCGGTTCAGGTACCAACGGCTCGAGCCGGAATGGCTCTGCAAACGGTGCTACCAACGGTTCTGCAACAAATGGCGCTGCAACAAACGGTTCTGCAACAAACGGCTCGGCCCCGACCTCGGTGGAGGCGACCCCCCAGTCGCCGCCTCCACCGATCGCTCCGGAGCGTCGTCCCACCGAGCCCCGAGTCTCGGATGCCTCTGACGGCGACGACAACGCCACCGGCAGGCACCGGCCTGACGATGCAGGCGCCATCAGTGTCAGCGAGCTCATCGCTCGCCAGAAGCGAAGCTGACTCATGATCCAGAAGCGGAGCTGACCTGCTCCTGCTTGGCGAAGGCTCGTGCATAACGAGTCCCGACCAGCAGGAGCAGCAAGCCGACCACCAGGAAGGCAGCGCTGCGCACCAGCCCACTGAGCGTGGCCAGGTCGAAGAGGAACAGCTTGGCCACTGCCGCGCTGGTGAGAGCAAGACCAGCTCCGAGCAAAACGCGAGCATGCTGACGGTTGTTCAGGCCGAGCACCAGCGCTGACGTGGCGGCAAGCATCCAGACGATGGTTGCAACGCTGTGCCCGGCAACAAATCCGGTTGCACTGTCGAAGATTTCGACGCCGGATGAGACGAGCGCACACGCCACCGCGTAGAGGACACCAAACCCTGCGGCCGCCCATAGAACCGCTGCATTCGAATCGGCGATCAACTTCAGTCGGTGAATCGCCCACACCAGCATCACCAGTGCACCTATCGCCGTCAGGCTCGAGAGTGCCGTGATCGCACCGAGTTGCATGGATGCGGCACGGGCAGTCGTCAACGCTTCCGGCGGAACCGTCGTGAGATATCCGATCGATCCGATTGCCGCAAAGGCGGTTCCGAGGGCGAAGACGAAGCGCGAACCTGCATACAGCGAGACTCTGAGGAAGATCATGCCGACGGTGAGGACCAGCGGTACGACCAGAGATTCCGTCGCCCCGGACAAGCAGCACAGCAACAATGCGAGAGCGCCGGTTGCGCCCAGTCCGAATCGCAGTTGCGTCGGCAAAGGCTTGGCTGCCGCTGCAGCGGAAAGTAGTAGTAGCGCAGCAATTCCGTACAGCACTGCGGATTCGGTGCGCCCGAGCACGGCCCCGACGCTCATCAGCGGAAGGGACGAGACAACAAAGGTAGCGGTGGACCACGCCCCTGCAACTCCGCCGCGCGAGGGCGAACCCGTCCACTGCATAGCCATCGCGCAGCCCGCGCCCACTATTGCAACCACGCCGGCACTGATCACCAATTGCACTGCACTGTTACCGGATTCGCTGAAGATGGACTCCGACGCTATCGCTACGAGCAGCGCGAGAACCACCGGTACTGTGCGCGCCATGCCCAGGTACTTCCAGTCACGACCGAGTTGGGCGGAGAACGTCGCCGACTGGATCGCGAAGAGGAAACCGATGAGAGTCAACGATATTCCCGACGTCAACACGGGAGCCAGCACCGCTGCGCCCAGAACGATCATGAGCGCCAGTGATTCGGAATCCCATTTCACCGCCAAAGCAACCCCGGCCGCGGCAATCCCGAAGGCAATCACCACCGCGAGCGGCGTCGTCACCCAGCCGTAGAGAACCGAGGCAGCGACGACGTCGAGGTACATTCCCGCAAAACCTGTGGCGGCCAGAGCAATCGCTCCCACTTTGCCGCCTGGGCGTCCGTGGACCCGCACCCCGGCAAACACCAAGGCGCCGGAAAGGAGTGCGCCACCGAGCACCCGCAGCGGCGGTCCGAAGAATCCGGCCTGCGCTGCAAGTACCAGCAGCATCACGACGCCGATCAGTGTGACGGCAACACCGGCCGCGGCCAGGAGTCGACTGATGACACCGTCGCGTTGCCACCAGGGCTGGCGAGGTGCGGCAACCGGATACGTCGGCGGCTGCCAGGTGGGCACGTTCTGCTGAGGACGCATTGGCGGCATCTGTGGCGCCGGAGCTGCGGGTGCCGGAACTACCGGCATGGGCGGGGGAACAGTAGCCGAGGCCAGCTGAGTCTGCAGGATCGACAGGTTCTGGCCCATGTGGCGCAACTGCCGGCCGATGCTGTCGCACTCGGCCGAGAGGGCGGTCACCAGTCGCGGATCGACGGCGGGAGAGCTCGGTGTGGTCATGGCTACGAGCTTGCTGCGTGGCCGAGCCGATCAGATGAGTAGTACTACTCGATCAGCCTGGGGGAGTTCTCGTATTCAACTGAGGACACCTTCGACTGACGGCACCATCGACCGACTGCATCATCGACCGACAGGGAACTATCGCCGAGGCGCTGCATTCCGCAATCGTTCGGAGAGCAACCGACCCGAAGTGTGAAGCGGAGCGGGATCCTGACGCGCCCGAGCGAGGACAAGCGCGCCCTCGAGTGCGGACAAAGCGAGAATTGCCTCGGACTCTGCGTCTTCGCGGGACCAACCGTCGGCTTCGAGGCGCTGAGCCAGCAGCCCCAGCCACGAGTTGTACCCGTCCGCACAAGCACCACGGATGACCTCGGATTCGGTTGCGGCATCCAGTGTTGCCGTAGCCAGGGCGCATCCACGTTCGTAGTCCGAATCCGACAAACGCGCAGCCAGTGCGGCAGCAAATGCCGAGATCGCGGTGGCGGCATCGGGTGAGCTCTCCAGGAGATGCCGGATGAAATCGGCCATTGCCTCACCGCGTCGCCTCAGAGCCTCGCCTGCGAGTTCTTCCTTGCCACCGGGAAAGTGAAAGTACAAGGACCCCTTGGTGGTCGCGCTCGCCGAGAGCACTTCCGACACACCCGTTCCCGCGTACCCCTTCCGCTGCAACAAGTCGGCAGCGGCATCGACCAACAAATCCCTCGTAGACATAAGTTCAACATACCGATCAGTACACATATCGACAACACTTGAAGTGCATAAATAGCCAAAACCTTGCATCACTAGACCGATTGGTACATGATTCGAGAATCGAAACCGGAGCGCAGCCAACGACGCTCACGACGGCAAAGGACCAAATCGATGTCACCGAATTCCGCAAACCACACCACGACGACCGTCCTCGGGCCGGACGTAGATCTTGCCGGGACTCTCGCTTCCACCGGCGTCCGGATGATGGTTCGAAGCAAACAAACCGAGGGAGGATTCTCTCTTGTACAACACCGCATCGCTCCGCATTCGATGACCTCACCGGTCCATCGCCACAGCCGCGAAGACGAGTACACGGTGGTTCAAAGTGGCCGCGTCGCAGCGATGGTCGGAGACGAGGTCGTCTACGCGGAGACTGGCGCCATGATCTTCAAACCGCGTGGCCAGTGGCACGCCGTGTGGAATCCCGACGACGCTCCAGCACGGATTCTCGAAATCATCACGCCCGGAGGGATGGAAGACCTGTTCGAACTGATGCCGAAACTACTGGCCGAAGCAGGTTCCGCCGCGGAATCGGTTGCAGCGCGGGTAGAAGCAGATTTCGGGATCGAATTCGATCTCGTTGCCACCGCCGAGATCGCACAGACGCACGGTGTGGGATTCGGCATCGAAAGTCACTGACCGACTGCCAGCACCTACCGATCAAAGGAAGATTCATGCTTGTACTCACCGGAGCAGAAGACCTCAGCGCCAACCTGAACCAAGAGTTGGGCGTCAGCGACTGGCACGATGTCACGCAGGAGTCCATCGACGAGTTCGCCCGGGTCACCGGCGACGATCAGTGGATCCACGTCGATGAGGATCGCGCGAAGGAGTCACCGTTCGGTGGAACGATCGCACACGGCAACTACACGCTCTCACTCGGACCCATGTTCTCGTATGCGATGTTCTCGCTCGAGGGTTTTGCGTTTGCTCTCAACTGCGGATTCGACAAGGTCAGGTTGCCTGCTCCGCTTCCGGTTGGCTCTCGCGTCCGCATGCGTGCGACGTTGAGCAAAGTCGAACCGATCAATGGCGGCGTCCAGATCACGGTGACGCAGACATTCGAACGAGAACACGGTGACAAACCCGTGTGCGTCGCCGAGATGTTGACCCGCGCGTATCACTGAAAGGTCAGGAGCCGAACATCTTTCGGATCGTGGTACCGAAGGGATGCTTCGCGGTGACACTGCCGAATCGCACCTTGCCGTGCACCACCAGATGCAGCGGGCCCATCTGCGGGCCGGAACGAACCTTGTTCGACGCGCTTCCTCCGACTGCCTCGACACCGTTCATGTCCACCGTCGCCTCTTCGGGAACGATCAGTGAAATCGAACTGGCGTAGTCGTCGATCGAGATGTTCACGACCTGCGTCTGCATCACAGCGCGCGTGAAATCGATAGTCACACTGGACATTCTGGTATCGACCACGACAGCGGGAGGAACGATCCATGCGCCGTTTCGCGTCACCGTCGCCATTCGTCCACGAATCACGGCAGCATTTGCCGTTCCGTAGTTACCGACAACCGGAGCGCCGACGGGAGCGCGGTAAGGCGGGCTCGGGTGAACCGGCGGCGGTTGGGGTTGGTACGTCGGCGCAGGATACGGCTGGCCTTGGTACATCGGCTGACCTGCATTGGGATACGCGGGTGGGTCGTAGTCGGAGATCAGCGTGATGCCCGGAAGATCGGCGAGAACCGAGTTGAGCTCACCTCGCGTCTTTGCAGCCAAGGCAGTGTCCATGCGCTCGGTGAACTCACCGAGCGAGAGCATCCCTTGACCGACAGCTTTCTGCAGCAGCTCGCCGACGTGCTCTCGTTCGGCATCGGATACGCGTAGATTCCTGGCCTCCATGATTTCCAGGATAAACGTTATTCCAGACCTTGTTCTATCGCGTATCGCGTGAGCTCGACGCGATTGGCCAACTGAAGTTTCCGCAGCGTCGCCTGGACGTGGTTTTCGACGGTCCGGTGGCTGAGCGAGAGCCTCGTGGCGATCTGTTTTGCGCTCAGCCCCTTGGCGACAAGACGGAGCACTTCGGTCTCACGGTCGGTGAGCCGAGGCAGCTCGGGTGCGCGATCGTCGGCCGGTGCCGTCGACATCCGGCGGTACTCGCCGAGCACCAATCCGGCGAGGCCGGGTGTGAAGACAGCTTGTCCGTCGAAAGTCGCTCGCACGGCCTCGAGTAGTTCCGCCACCGAAGCACTCTTGACCAGGTAACCCGACGCTCCGGCTTTGACCGCGTCGAGGACGTCGTCACGCTCGGCGGAGGCCGAAAGCACCAGTACCTTGCTCTTCGGCGAAACCTCGAGCACCGCGGTGGTGGCGTCGGCACCGTTTCCGTCCGGCAGGTTCATGTCCATCAGAACCACGGCCGGTTGCACGGCGGCGGCTCGGCGGCGCGCACTCTCGACACCCTCCGCCGTGGCGCTCACGGTGAAGCCCGCGGCTTCGAGGTCCCGGGAGACACCGTCGCGCCACATCGGGTGATCGTCGACGACCATCACCGTCACCGGATTCTCGCCCTTTTCGTCAGCCACGCTCACTCTTCCCCTTCGGAACGTTGATCTCCCATTCGGTGCCCTCCCCCGGCCCCGTTTGCAGGACTGCAGTTCCGCCGAGCACCTGTACTCGACCGAGAATGGACTTCGATACTCCCATGCGGCCTTCGGCCTCGGCCTGCGCCAAGCGACCTTCGGGGATTCCGACGCCGTCGTCGCGGACACTGACGATCACCTCGTCCGGCAGATCTTCGAGCAATACGTACGCCTTCGCCGCAGGACCGGCGTGAAGCCCGACATTGGACAGGGCATTGTCGACGATGGCTGCCAGTTCGATTGCTCGATCGCGCTCGATCACGACCGGATGCGCGGGCGTCGACACCGACACCGACGTGCTGGCCTGCGTAGTCAGCAGCGGACACAGATCCACTGTCTGTCCGCCGACATCTGCCGCGGCACCCGAAACCTGCTCGGAAATCAGCATTCTCAACGCGACCTCCTGCTCGCCGGCCAGAGCGGCCAGCTCAGCTGCCTCGCCGCCGAGTGCGGCTCCTCGCCGGCGCACCATCGCCAGCACCTGCAGAACGCCGTCGTGTACTTCGCGTGCCAAGCGTTCGCGCTCTTCCGTTGCCGCGGCCAGACGTACGGCTTGTTCGAGTTGCCGATGCGAGCGCCGAGCGGTGGTGGTGGCCAAGCCCAACGCCAGACCAACCGATACGAGAACGGGAGCCGTCGCATCGCGCCAGAGATCCAGGTTGACCTGATCGCGGATGATCGCGCTGGCCGCCGAAATGACAACTCCGGACGCCATACCGAGCCACGGCCCGCCGAGAATTGCCGCGGAGATGACCGCGTTGGTGGCCCACAGCGTGGTGGGGAGCGTCTGGTGATTCTGATACCACTCGTGGTCGGAGACCAGCCTCGTCGACGCCATCAGCAAGATGACGACCACCTGATCGGCGATCACCACCTGGTACCTCGGCAGCGTCTTACCGAACAGAGCACCGGAAGTTCCGAGCAACAGCGCCGACACCCCGGTCCACACGGCCATCAGAGCGACGAAGAACCAGCTGAGCCGGGAGTTGGTGTAGTCGGAGGCCGAAGCGAACTGGTAGCTGATCGCGTACACCAGCGTGACGAGGCGAAATGCCTGCGCCGCCCGCCACAGCGGGGCATCAGGGTCGGTGTCGACGCCCGACGCCTCGCGAACGGTCGGCTGATAGTGCAGCCGACGACGGCGGGTGGGCTCAGTCATCGGGAGGAGTGGGGTTCACGATGCGAGGCTCGGCGCGCGGCTCGTCGGGTTCGGCGGGGAACAGTGGGGTCTCCGGATCTTCGACGTGCAGTTCGGCGTACGCGATATCCGGGTCGTCGGCGAGGAGGGAACGAATGGCGGTATTCAGGACCGCGACGATCGGAACAGCCAAGAGCCCGCCGACGATTCCGGCGAGGACGATGCCCGTTGTAATGGCGAGAACGACTGCCAGCGGATGCAGGCGAACAGCGCGACCCAACAACAGCGGTTGCATCACGTGCGCTTCGAGCTGCATGACGCCGATGATGATGCCGAGGACGATCAGTGCCGTCAGGAAACCCTTCGTGACCAGAGCGACAAGCACCGCGAGAAAACCGGTCAGAAATGCACCGACGATCGGGATGAACGCGCCGATGAACACCAACGACGCCAGCGGCAGGGCGAGCGGCACCCCGAGGATCGCAAGGCCGGCACCGATACCGATCGCGTCGGCGGCTGCAACCGCGACCGTGGCCCGCACGTAACCGATCAGCGACCCGAAACCTGCAGAACCGGCGATCCGCACGCGACGACGAGCGTCGGTGGGAACGATCCGGGTGACGAACTGCCAGATCTGGTCGCCGCCGTAGAGGAAGAAGATGAGAGTGAACAGCGTCAGCAATGCCCCGGTGAAGATCTCGCCGATGACTGTCGCCGTGGTCAAGGCGCCGCTGGTCAGGGACTCACGATTGGATTGCACCGACTTGACGACCGAATCACCAGCCTGGCGGATCTGATCCTCGCTGAAGTGCAGCGGTCCGCTGGTGAGCCAGTTCTGAATCTGCGTGACGCTGGCCGTGAACTGGTCGGTGAGCTGGGGCAACCCGTCGATGAACTGCTCGACGACAAACGTCATGATTCCCGCGACCAGTCCGATCGAGGCAAGCAGAACGACGATCACAGCTGCCGAGCGAGGAACTCCCCACACCTGTAGCCGATCGACAACCGGAATCAACAGAGCCGATGCCAGTAGAGCCAGCCCCACCGGGATGAGCACGGTCTCGAGGCGCAGAACCACGTATCCGAGAACCAGTAGCCCGGCAAAGATCACGATGAGGCGCCACGACCATTCTGCCGCGATACGCACGCCCGGATGCACCGCCCGAGCGTCGGCGGAGATGGGTTTGTTCATCCTCGAAGCTCGCTCCGCACGCCCCCTGTTTGCGTTCACCTCGCGAGCCTAACCGGACCGGCCGACACAGGTGAGCGGACCAATAATCGGACGCGCGTACCAACACTTCGAGCTCTGCCAGCTAAATTGAACCCTGTGCGGGCCTCATACAGAGCAATAGCGGTGACCATCCGCAGCCGGTGGCCCCTCTATATGCTCTCCATGCTCGCGGCCAATCTGATCGGCGCGGTACTGGTCTTCGCTTTCGTGCGGTACGGCGTGCCGATCCAGGAGTCCGACGCGATAGTTGCCGACCGTGTCCGCAACTTCGCGATCTTCGGCGTTTACCTGGCATTCGCGGGTGCCGTCAGCCTCACCGCGGCGGCCATGATGTTGAAGTCGGTCATTCGTTGGCGGCTGCGCGGTGGTCCACCGACGAGGTCCGAGCAGATGGCGGCACTTCACGCGCCGCTTCGCCAGGCCATCGTTCACCTGGTGCTGTGGATTCTGGGCGGCATCATCTTCGTGTTCCTGACCATCACCGAGATGCCCGGACTCGCGATCGCCGTGATCGTGACGGTCTGCATGGCCGCGACCACGACCTTCGGGTTCACCTACATGCTCGGCGAGCGCATCTTGCGTCCGGTCGCCGCCCAGGCGTTGAGCGAGGGCGAATTCGATCGGACCATGGCGCCGGGCGTCGGAACCCGGCTGGCGATGACCTGGGGACTCGGCACGCTGATGCCCGTCGCAGGCATCATCTTGCTGTGCTCGACGCAGCTCACGACGAATCTCGAGTTCTCCCCCGACTCACTCGCGTGGGCGATCCTGCTCATCTCGATCATGGCGATCGTGCAGGCCTTTGCACTGTCGATGCTGACGGCTACTCAGATCTCCGATCCGATCCGACAACTGCGACGCGCCATCGAGCGAGTGCAGCGCGGCGCCACCGACGTACGCGTCGAGGTGTTCGACGGCAGTGAGATCGGCCGGCTCCAAGTCGGCTTCAACCGCATGATGAAAGAGTCCGACGAGCGTCGCCTGCTGCGTGAGCTCTTCGGCCAGCACGTCGGCGAGGACGTGGCCCGCCGCGCGCTGAAGTTCGGTACCGAACTGGGCGGCGAAACTCGATTCGTGGCAGTTCTGTTCGTCGACATGGTCGGATCAACCGGTGCCGCGGCCGAGCGCCCGCCGGGCGAAGTGGTCGAACTGCTCAACGAGTTCTTCCGTGTGGTCGTCGACGTCATCGATCGCCACCACGGTTTTGTCAACAAGTTCATGGGTGATGCGGCGCTCGCCATCTTCGGTGCACCACTCGATCGACCCGACGCTCCGACGGCAGCCCTCGCGGCGGCTCGCGAGCTGCGGTTCAAGCTCAACGACATCACCGGCTTGGACGTCGGTATCGGCGTGAGCGCGGGACTCGCGGTCGCCGGCAACATCGGTGCTGCCGAACGTTTCGAGTACACCGTGATCGGCGATCCGGTCAACGAAGCATCACGGCTCACCGAGCTCGCGAAACTTCGGCCCAGCCGAGTGCTGGCGTCGACGAGCGCGCTGTATTTCGCCGACGAAGAGGAACAGGCCGAGTGGGAACTCGGCGAGCAAGTCCAACTGCGTGGGCGCCGACGACTGACGCATCTGGCGTGGCCCGAAAAGTATCCAGAGGTCGATCCGGATCAAATTGGTTAGGGTGAGTCGATGGCTCAGCCTGGAAATACCCCACGGCGACTGAGACGACCACGCTCGCCCGTGGCCGAGACCAGTCGGGCCAGAGGGCGCTTCTGGTGGTTGAAGTGGCTGCTCGGGGTGGCTCTGATCGCCCTTCTGATCGTCGAGGGAATCATCCTGTGGCCTCGTCTCAACGAGTACTGGCAAGCTCTCACCGAAATCCATTGGGGTTGGGTGGCTGCCTGTGTAGCCGCCCAGGCGGTGTCCCTCAGTGGTTACGCGTCCGTTCAGCAGCGCCTTCTCAACGCGGCAGGTGTTGTCGCCGGTCACCTCAAGAACCTCTCGGTCATCTACGCCAGCACGGCGATGGCGTTAACGTTGCCTGCCGGCCAGGTCTTCTCGACAGCGTTCACGTACAAGCAGACTCGAAAGTGGGGGGCGACGCCGGTTGTCGCGTCCTGGCAGTTGGCAATGTGCGGTGTCATCGCCGCCGCGACTCTGGCACTACTCGGTGCCACTGGCGCAGTGGCGTTCGGCACCAAGGTCAGCCCGGTGACGCTGACGATTTCGCTCGTCGGCATGGCAGCACTGTTTCTGGCGTTGCGATACGTAGCCCAGAATCCCGGCAGCATCGAACGCATCGGGCACCGAGTTCTGGCGCTGTACAACCGTTCCCGCAAAAACCCGACCGGGCGCGGTATGCACCGTTGGTCCGAAATCCTCAAGCAACTGGACTCGGTTGAACTCAGTCGGACCGACACTGCGGTTGCCTTCGGATGGTCGGCAGTTCACCGAGTTGCCGACGTCCTCTGTCTCGGTTTCGCTTGTTGGGCAGTAGGAGCCGATCCGTCCTTCGCCGGCCTGCTGATCGCGTTCACAGCGGCGAAAGCGGTGGGCAGTATTCCCCTCATGCCGGGCGGTCTCGGCTATGTCGAGCCCGTGCTCATCACAGCACTGACCATGGCGGGCTCTACCTGGGCGCAAGCCGCAGCAGCGGTATTCGTTTATCGGATAATCAGTTTCGTACTTGTCGCTCTGGTGGGATGGCTCATCTTCCTCGTGTCATTCCGTGCAACCCACCACGAAGACCTCGAGATGGATCTCGAGTTCGAACGCCGCGAACAGCCGGGCGTTTAACGTCGCAACGCTGCCGCCATGTCGTCGAGGTGTGCCCGGCTGATCCGTACCGCTGCCTCCGCGTCGCCGGCTTCGATGGCGTCCACCAACATTCGATGCTCGTCCGCATCCGGCTGACTGTGTGGATGCAGGTCCAGAACCGCGATCAACTCGATCAACGCGGCCCGCAGACGCGGCACAAAAGTCTCGAAGAGTTCCGACAGCACGGGATTGTGTGCCGCATCCACCACTGCCCGGTGGACCGCAATGTCGGCGTCGACAAACGCTGCGTCCCCAGAGTGCGCGGCGGCAGTTCTACCGTCCAACGCCTGCCGCAGAGCCGCGACGTCAACGGCATCGCGGCGCTGTGCCGCCAGCCGAGCCGCTTCGATCTCGACCGCATTTCGCACCTCGACGACATGAAGAATCGCCTCGGCTTCGAGCACGCGCGGCCACTGATCCGGAGGCGTCGTACTCCGTAGGAAGACGCCGGCACCCTGTCTCGATTCGAGCATGCCGAGGCCCGCGAGGGTCCGCACCGCTTCCCTGATGGTGGACCGACCGATACCCAACTGCGCAGCCAAAGTGGTTTCACCTGGAAGTTTGGCGCCGACTTCCCATTCACCGCTCACGATCCGCGCTCGCAGCAACTCCGCAGCCTGGTCGGTGAGCAGCCGACGCTCGACGATCGGTGACACGTTAACTCCTCAGGTTGTCTGATAAGTGATTTCGTTCTAGTGTAGCCCGCATGGCTACAGGAGCACTCCTTCTCGACTGCCGCGGCGGGGCCTGACAGACCGGCACCCCTCCGCGGGGTTTCGCCATGCTGGTCTCTCGACTCGACCGCAGGAGAAACCGAAGATGAGTACTACCCGCGCCAACCGCTGGAACAACCAGAAGCCGTCACCCATGCCGTCCGAGCGCTATCGCGCCGCGTGGGATCGCGTCGACATTCCGACCTTCGACCGAACGTGGCCGTCCAATCGCACCACCGCGGCGCCCCTGTGGGTGCCCGTCGATCTGCGTGACGGTAATCAAGCCCTCGCAGAACCGATGGACCCCGAACGCAAGCGCCGAATGTTCGAACTGATGGTGGCGATCGGCTACAAGGAAATCGAGGTCGGCTATCCCTCTGCGAGCCAGACCGATTTCGATTTCGTTCGCGACCTGGTGCGGTTCGATCTCGTTCCCGACGACGTCACCATCGTCGTATTCACCGCCGCGCGTACGGATTTGATCGATCGGACGTACCAGTCGATCGAGGGACTGCCAAACGCGGTCGTCCACATGTACACCGCGACTGCGCCGACGTGGCGAAACGTGGTTCTCGGCAAAGAGCGAGAAGAGTTGCACGACATGATTTTCCGCGCGGCACAGGACGTGGCCCGTGGCGGCGAAGGCCACGACGGGTGGCGATTCGAGTTCTCCCCCGAGGTCTTCAACCTCACCGAACCCGATTACATCCTGCAGGTCTGCAACAGCCTCACCGAACTCTGGGACGCCAGTCCCGACCGCCCGGTCATCCACAACCTGCCTGCCACAGTCGAAATCGCCACCCCCAACATCTATGCCGACCAGATCGAATACATGCACCAGAACCTGGCCCGACGCGATTCGGTGATTCTCTCGGTCCACCCGCACAACGACCGCGGCACCGGGGTTGCATGTGCCGAACTGGCAGTACTGGCCGGCGCGCAGCGCGTCGAGGGATGCCTGTTCGGCAACGGCGAGCGCACGGGCAACGTCGACCTGGTCACGCTGGGGCTGAATCTGCATGCACAGGGCGTCGATCCGGAAATCGACTTCTCCGACATCGACAAGATCCGTCGAACGGTGGAGTACTGCAACAGAATTCCCGTCCACGAGCGCCACCCGTACGGCGGCGATCTCGTGTACACGGCATTTTCCGGAACCCACCAGGATGCGATCAAGAAGGGCTTCGCCCATCACTACGAGAGTGCGGAGGCTGCCGGCGTCGATCCGGGATCGGCGCCGTGGGCAGTCCCCTATCTGCCGATCGACCCCGCCGACGTCGGCCGCGATTACCAGGCGGTGATTCGTGTGAACAGCCAGTCGGGCAAAGGCGGAATCGCTTATCTGTTGCAGACCGAGTACGGGGTCGAACTCCCGCGGCGCCTGCAAATCGACTTCGCCTCGCGGGTGCAGCTCGAGACCGACGACTCGGGCACCGAAATGACCGCCGACCAGCTGTGGAAACTGCTGCTGCGCGAGTACGGGTACAACGGAGGAGTGCGTCGGTACTCACTGGAACACACCGCCGACGGTGATCAGTTGTTCATCGCCATTGATCGCGACGGACGCGAGGTCACCGCCGCCGCGAGTGCGTCCGGGCCGGTCGAGGCATTGAGCAAGATCCTGACGGAACAGGGCTCGGACGTCGAGGTCGTCTCGCTCACCCAGCATTCACTGCCCCGCAACCCGGAGTCTTCCGGTAGTGCGAATTCGGCAGTCACCATCGCAGAATGCGTGGTGAACGGCGAAGGGCGCTGGGGCATTGCGGTGCATCAGTCAGTGACAGCGTCGGCGCTTCACGCGGTCTATGCCGCCAGTACACAAACTGTGATGCAGCTCACATGATCTTGCGGAAGGATTTCCAGGGGTCCATAGTTGAAGCTACAAGAACTTGAACATTCAACTACTTATTCAGGAGCTTCCATGACCACCGCAACCTTGCCCACATTGACCGCCGGAACCTGGGTCATCGACACCGTCCACTCCACTGTCGGATTCTCGGTTCGCCACCTCATGGTTTCCAAGGTTCGTGGAACGTTCGACGAGTTCTCGGGAACGATCACCGTTGCCGAAGACGGAACCCCCGCCGTCGAGGCCGAGATCTCCGTGGACTCCATCAACACCAAGAACGAGCAGCGCGACGGCCACATCAAGTCCGCTGACTTCTTCGACGTCGAGAAGTTCCCGAAGGCCACCTTCAAGTCCACCGCAGTGCGCTCCAAGGGCAGCGACTTCGTCCTCGCCGGCGACTTCACGCTCCACGGCGTCACCCGCGAGGTCGAGCTGAACCTCGAGTTCAACGGCGTCAACCCGGGCATGGGCCAGGGCCCCGTCGCCGGATTCGAAGCCACCACCGTCATCAACCGCAAGGACTTCGACATCTCCATCGAGATGCCCCTCGAAGGCGGCGGAGCAGTTGTCGGCGACAAGATCACGATCACCCTCGAGATCGAAGCCGGCCTCCAGGCCTAACAGCACTGTGCGCCTTTATTAACCGCCCGCGGTTAATAAAGGCGCACAGTCGTATGGTGTGAGCGTGAAGAAGTACGCACCATTCCTGCTGATCGACGCCATTCTTGTCATAATCTTCTGCGCGATAGGGCGCCGTACCCACGAAGAAGCCAATGCGCTCGCCGGTCTCGCGAAGACATCGTGGCCCTTCCTGATCGGCCTGGTGATCGGATGGGCTGCCACGTTCGCGCTGTACCGCGACAAGTTCAACGCCGTTCTCCTTCTTCCCACCGGCATTGTCGTTTGGCTCGGCGCCGTCGTCATCGGCATGATCCTGCGAGTGTTGAGTGGCCAGGGCACCCAATTCAGCTTCATCGTCGTCGCGACGCTGGTCCTCGGCGCGTTCCTTCTCGGTTGGCGCGCACTCGCTCCGCTGGTAGCGAGGATCCGCACCAAGTCGTAACCAAACTCCACGGCTCGGAACCACCCGAAATGCCCGAGCACGTAGGACACTTTTCGAATGAGCAACACTACGGAGCCCGTCGAACGTAGCGAGAAAGAAGACCGGGGGTTCTTCGGCCAACCCTTTGCGCTGGCGAACCTGTTCGGCGTCGAGATGTGGGAGAGATTCTCCTTCTACGGGATGCAAGGCATCCTCATCTACTACCTGTACTACAGCGTCAGCGACGGCGGCCTCGGCATCAGTCAGGCGGCAGCGACCAGCATCGTCGGCGCATACGGCGGCACCGTCTATCTGTCGACGATTCTCGGCGCGTGGGTGGCCGACCGACTTCTCGGCTCCGAGCGCACGCTCTTCTACAGCGCTTCGCTGGTGATGGCCGGCCACATCGCCTTGTCGGTTCTTCCTGGCATGTGGGGTGTGGGTGTCGGCCTGGTCATGGTCGCCTTCGGCAGCGGCGGCTTGAAGGCCAATGCGACCTCTCTGGTCGGAGACCTATATTCCGAACAGGACAATCGCCGCGACGCCGGATTCTCCATCTTCTACATGGGCATCAACATCGGCGGTCTTGTCGGTCCACTGCTCACCGGAGCCGTCCAGGACGCCTGGGGATTCCACGCCGGTTTTGCTCTCGCCGCCGTCGGCATGGCTCTCGGCCTGATCCAGTACACGCTGGGTCGGAAGCATCTTCATGGAATCGGAGCCGAGCCCGGCAACCCGTTGCCCGCGGACAAGCGCGCGCTCTACATCGGGATCGGCATTGCCGCGATCGTCGTAGTCGCAGTTGCCTCGATCACCGGTTTGATCACCGCGGACAACATGTCCGACGTCGTTGTCGGACTCACGATCGTCGCTTCGGTCGGTTACTTCCTCCTCATGCTCACCAGCAAGAAGGTAACCAAGGTCGAACGCAGTCGAGTCTTTGCATTCATCCCGATGTTCATTGCGAGCGCGGCCTTCTGGTCGCTGTTTCAGCAGCAGTTCACCACCGTGCCGGTGATCTCCGACAAACTCCTGGACCGCAATCTCTTCGGTTGGGACTTCCCGCCGACGTGGGTGCAGTCGATCAATCCGGTGTTCATCATCATCTTTGCCGGTGTGTTTGCAGCGATGTGGACAAAACTCGGTGACCGTCAGCCGTCGTCGCCGATCAAGTTCGCGCTCGGTACCGGCACGATGGGTCTGGCGTTCCTGGCATTCATCCCGATCACCGGTGGCGGACCGAACAGTGCACCGCTCCTCGGCCTTGCCGGAGTGCTTCTGCTCTTCACCTTCGCGGAACTCTTCCTGTCCCCCGTCGGCCTTTCCCTTGCAACCAAACTCGCGCCCGAGCATTTCCACACCCAGATGGTGGCGTTGTTCTTCTTGTCCGTTGCATTGGGTTCTTCGATGGCGGGAACCTTGGCCGGTTACTTCGACATCGACGACAGTCGTCCGTTCTTCCTGATCATCGGTTTCTCGTCAATCGGAATCGGAGTACTTCTTGCTCTTGCCTCACCCTGGATCAAGAAGCTGATGCAGGGCGTGAAGTAGGCGGTCTCACTTCACCCACAACCACAGAGCCAGCACGAATCCCGCTATCGCTACTGCCACACGCAGTACCGATGGCGGGATTTTCTTGACTACGGGCGGGCCACACCAACCTCCGGCCAACGCTCCGAGCGCCATCGCCAACGCGGCCACCCAATGCACCTGTCCGGAGAAGGCGAAGATAAGTGCAGCCACAAGATTGGCAATGCCGAGAAAGAAGCTCTTCAGGATCGTTGCACGCCACACCGTTTCGGAAGTGAGGATGAGCGTCGCGGCCAGGAAGATGACGCCGGCACCAGCACCGAAATAGCCGCCGTAGACCGCGACGGCAAACAGTGCGGCCGAGTAGATTCCGGGACGGTCACCGCCGCCGGACAACTCACGAATCTTCGGTTGCAGTAGCAGCGCGAGCGAGGCGAACACAACCATCGCCGGCACGACGGATTCGAACGAACCTTCCGGTGCCAGCCACAGAATCAGGGCACCGATGATGCCACCGGCAGCCGAATAGAGAGACCAGCGAACAAGTTTCGGACCGGTGTCGGCAACTTCACGGGACGAGTTCGCCAATGCGCCGACGCCGACGGCCACCAACGCGACGGTATTGGTCATGTTCGCGCTGACCGGCGAAAGCCCGACGCTCAGCAGCGCCGGATACGAAACGATCGATGCGAGACCGGTGACAAAACCGACTAGACCGCTGAAGAATCCCGCTACGACGAGGAAAAGGAAATCGAGCAGGTTCACGAACCAGGAATCTACCCGCGGTGCCTGGTACTACTTGTCGGCAGGCTTGCTGAGTTCCTGGAAGAGCTTGTCCGTCATCTGCATTGCTCGATCGCCGCCGTCGGCGTCTGCGACGAACACTGCAAACGCGAAGTCTCCGCGCGATCCGTAGAACCAGCGATCGTCACCGCTCGCTGCACCGGCCGCCATCATGTCCGGGTACCCAGCCAGTCCGCCGGCCCCTCGCATGGCGTCGCGCAGACGATTGTTGACGTCGCCGGGCAATGCCGTCGGCGTGACGTCGGCGGTAGCCGGTTGTCCGAAGACCATCATCGGCAGCGGGGCACTGCCGCGGGCGATCGATGCCGCGAGCATCGCCATTCCGAACGGAGTCACTGTCGGCGCGTCCGCGTCGTTGGACGTCTTGTTGGCCATGACGTTGTTCATCGCCTGGTCCACGCCGGGGCGGTTCGCGGCAAGTACTGCCGTCTGCTGATCGAGTCCCTGAATGTGGAAGCCGTTGCCGAGTCCGAGTTGCTGCCCGGTGTCGGCCAACTGTTCGGGTGACACAGATCCGGGGTCGACGCCGTTCTGCATCGACGATGCGAGGCGGACCAGATCGAGGGCGCCGCCGGCCGGGCGCAACCCGGTGAATGCGATCGGGCCCTGCTCGATGGCCTGATTGTTCTGTGCTGCAGCCAGAATGGCGCCGTCCGACGGGCGGATCGCGACGATGGCGGCGGGAGTACCTGCACTGACGACGGCTTCGATCGCAGCGAGTTGAGCGTGCGAGTCGAGGGTTGCGGCGACGTCGGGGCCGGGAGGTCCTTGGAAGCCGGCTTGCTTGATCGGGAATCCGTTGGACTCCACCAGGTTGACCGCCCAACCGGCGGTGGCGTCGCGATTGGCCTGCCACACGGTCCGAAGCGGGTCCAGGAGCGGCGAGTTGATACGACGATCGGAGGCGATCAGCTTGGGTGTCTTGACCACGACGACGCCGGGGATTGCAAAATCGCTTTCCAGGTACGCGTAGTCGGGATCGCGGAGCAGTACGGCGGTGACGGGCTTGCCCGGGTTGGCCGCGAGGTCGGCCAGCATCGACTCCGAGGTCACCAACGGTGCGACGGGTTCGAGAACTGCGGCGAGGCGACGAGTGGTGTCGACGGGGTCCGGCATGGTCGTCGGGTCGAGAGTGATCGCGTTGATGGTCTGCTCGTTCATGAGCAGGGTGCCCGTGCTGTCGACCACCTTCGGGGGCGCTGCGTCGGTGCGGGTGTACGAGACGGTGCGCCCGTTTCCGAGGTCGGGAACCAGGACTGACGGGTCCCAGGACACCCGCCAACCGACGGAAAGATCGCGAACCTCGCCCTGCGACTGGTAGCTCCAGTCCTTGCCTTCGCCGAAGTTCCAGGACGCGTCGAGTGTGAAGAGTCCGGAGTCGCTACCCAGATCCATGACCTGAGCGACGTCGAAGTCGGTGGACTTGGCGGCCAGTCCGTCGAACATCTGCTGGATCGAGGGCCGGGCTGCGTTGGGGTACGACGTGAGCGCCGCAGCAGCTTCGGCGTCGTGGTTGTTGAGGGCGGTGACGAAGTCTTCCACCACCGAAGCGGCGTCGGTTTTCTTCTCCCCACCGATGACACATGACGCGAGCGCCACTGTCAGAACGACAGCAGTTATCGAAGCAACGACATATTTTCCACGACGGTTGTGCTGTCCTCCGGGCCCCATGCATGTAACTCTTTACTTCTGTCACACGAGTAACAAGCACGGGATGCCTACGAACGTGTCACGGTTGAGCTACGACGGCGTGATCCAACTGCAACGGAAAACAGGTTTCAGCGCAGAAAAGTGCCCGCTACCTGCACCGCAGGCGAAGAGCTGTCCGCGCCGGCAATGAACACCGCAAATGCGAGATCTCCCTTGATTCCGACAAACCACCCGTGTGCTGGACCACCTTCGGTTTCGGCCGTACCGGTCTTGCCCAGAAGCCCCGGAATGTCCTGCAACGACGTTGCCGTACCGCTCGTGACGGTCTCGCGCATCATCACCCGCAACTGTTCGGTCACCTCGGTGGGAGCCGGTGCCACGGTCTGATCTGCCACGCCGGGCTGTCCCTTGACCAACATCGGCGCGGGTGTCGTCCCGTTGGCGATCGAGGCCGCCACGAGAGCCATCCCGAAAGGCGTGGCGGTTACCGTGCCCTGTCCGATCGCGGACTCGACGCGTTCGGCGGGTGTGTTCGCATCGGGGACGTTGCCCGTCACCGTCGTGAGGCCCGGAGTGACGTAGTCGACGCCAAGCCCGAACTGCAGAGCCGCGTTGTGTAGAGCATCGGCAGGCAGACCGACGGCCATCCTGGCCATGGTGGTGTTGCACGACTTCGCGAACGCGGTGTGCAGCGGAACCGATCCGAGGTCGAACTCGTCGTCGTTGGGGATCTGACGGCCCTCGATGTTCTCGGTACCCGGGCACGCCAGAACGGTGTCCGGTGTAGCGACGCCGGCTTGCAGCGCCGCGGAGGTCGTCACGGTCTTGAACGTGGACCCCGGCGGGTACAGGCCGGTCAACGCAATGGGGCCCTGTGCGTCGGCGGGGGCATTCTGGGCCACCGCCAACACCGCTCCGGTCGACGGCTGTAGCGCTACGATCGCCGCCTGTTGCGTCACCCCGGCGAGCGCGTTCTCGGCCGCGAGTTGCAGTGGTCGGTCGATGGTGGTCGCGATGTTCGGAGCAACCGGCCCGTCTTGGCCGGCGACGGTGGTGACGGTTCCGTTCTGCTTCACCTGCTGCACCGCCCAGCCTGCGGATTTGTCCTGCCCCTCCTGCCACAGATCGGACAGCCCACTGAACGTCGGCGACGCCAAAGTTTTGTCCACCGAGAGCAACCGCGCTTGCGGCGCCAAGCTCACTCCGGGAATCGCCGCCAACCGCTCCTCGATCGGTGCAAGATCCTCGGCACGCAAAGTGATTGCGGTGACCGGCTTCCCGCTCGCCGACGCAAGGTCGCCGCTGAGCGATGCCGCCGTGATCGTCGGTGCGACGGGCGAGAGCAGGGCGGCCACGGCTGCCGTGTCCACCGGAGGAACCGCAGCGGAATCCAGATTGACCAGCGTCACCACCTGCTGCTCCATGATCGGCTGACCCGCCGCGTCCAGCACGGACGGCGGCGCACCGGTCGTGGGCGTGTAGCGCAGCGTGGTCGAGGCGGTCAGGTCCGGAGCCAGCAGCGCCGGATCCCACTGGATCAGCCAGTTGTCCCCGCTTTTCGACGCGTTTCCCTGCGTCGAGTAGTTCCAGTCCTGACCTTCACCGAACTTCCACGCCGCATCGAGTGTGAACGTCCCCGCAGAATCACCGGACTCGGTGGCGTCGGAGACGGTGAATGTTCCCTCGTCCTTGCCCAGCCCGTCGATCAGAGCCGAAATCGCAGTCGAGGCCGCCGCCGGATCAGTGGTCAGGGCTGCCGCCGCTTGCACGTCATCCGATGTGAGCGCGGAGGCGAACTCCTCCGCCACTGATTTCGGCTGGTCAGGGCCAGAACTGCAGGCAACTACCGATCCTGCGGCCAATACCCCCAGAGCCACGGCAGCCACGGGACGACGGAAAGTTCGGAAGCTCTGACGAGCGTGTGAAAGGCGCACGACTCCGATCATGCCCGAATTTGTGGCGCCGGTTCGACTATCGGTGTAATCATGTAATCAGTGCAATAAACGCACGTCATGCTCCACCAGCTTTCCGAGGAGAACGCCATGAAGAACTCACAAAGCTCCGGCGACCGCAGGTTCGGCCGTCCCGGAGGTTGGCAACAAGCATCGGTTCCCGACGCGAGTGATGCGTCCGATTGGTTTGCCGGTCGACTTCCAGATGACTGGTTCACCGGGACCGCCGACGTCCAGGTCGACCGCGAAGAAATCGTCGTGATCGGTGAACTCCCGGCAGTCGACGGTGGCGAGGCCGCCGCGGACGGAAGGATCTCGCGCTTTCGCGAAACCACGCGCGCCGACCGGATGCGCATCGCCGACGAGGCCGAGGCTCGCTACGGACGAAAGGTCGCCTGGGGTGTACGCCTGGACGAAAAGACCGTCCTGTTCACACATCTCGCAGTTCCGGTGATGACACGACTACGTCAGCCCGAACGCAAGGTTCTCGACACCTTGGTGGACGCGGGAGTTGCTCGCTCGCGAGCGGACGCTCTCATGTGGACAGTCCGTCTGGCGGGCAAGCACAGCGAACAATGGCTCACGGAACTCCGCGAAGCAATGTCGAAGGTCGACGATCTTCGGTCCGAAGGCCCGAAAATCTGAGGACCAGAAAATCTCAGCACCGAACACTGACGAGACCGACAGCACAAATTAATTCGATTGCAGGGGACCACTCGAGTGTTCTAACCTGGAACACGAATCATTCCCGACAGAACAGGAAACGGGCCGTTGCTCCTCTAGAGGTTCATCACGCGAAGGCACTCGCACCCATCAGCAATTGCTGAGCCGGGCGCACAGTCCAAGCACCCTCTGGAGTACTCATGACCCAATCCCATCCTTCTCTGTCGCTCTCGGATCTCACCTTCATCTGGCCGGACGGCGAATCAGTCTTTTCCCGCACTAATTTTGTATTCCCCAGTGGCCGTGTCGGTCTCGTGGGACTTAACGGATCGGGAAAGTCGACTCTGCTGCGATTGATCGCGGGAGAGCTCTCACCGGAATCCGGATCAGTAACCGCTTCCGGCGAGGTCGGCTACCTCCGCCAAGACATCACACTCGATCCGAGTGTTCGGGTGGACGGCATCCTCGGTATCCACGAACTACGAAACGCATTGCACCGCATCGAAACCGGTGACGGATCCGAGTCCGACTTTGCACTCGTCGACAACAACTGGGATATCGAGGAGAGCGCTCTCTCCACCTTGCATCGACTCGGCCTCGCGAAGGTAGTTCCGGATACGGCGGCACTGAGCCGAACCGTGGGCACCCTCTCCGGCGGAGAGACCGTCCTACTCGGCCTGACCGCAACGCTGCTGAAGAATCCGCAGGTGCTGCTCCTCGACGAGCCGACCAACAACCTGGACCGCGACGCTCGATCACGAGTTCATGCTGCAGTCCAACAGTTTCCGGGAACCGTACTGATCGTCAGCCACGACCGGGAACTGCTCGACACCGCGGAGTACACGGTCGAACTACGTCGGGGGGATCTACGCGTGTTCGGCGGCAACTACTCGCACTACCAGGAGGTCGTGACCGCTGAGCAGGAAAACGCACTCGCCACTGTTCGCGACGCCAAGGCCGATCTGGCGAAGCAGAGCCGCGAGCTGATCGACGCTCGAACAAAACTGGACCGACGTAAGCGCTATGGGCAGAAGATGTTCGAGAACAAGCGGGTGCCACTGATTATCGCGCAGGAACGAAAACGCCAAGCCCAAGTTTCGGCCGGAAAGCTGGCCCTCAACCATATCGGGAAGGTGGACGAGGCCAAGTCCGCCCTGTCGGAGGCAGAGGAACTCCTTCGAGACGATCGCGAGATTCGCCTGGACCTTCCTGCTACAGAGGTTCATCCGGGGCAGCAGGTTGCGCGGCTCGCCGAGGTTACGTTGCGGAGCGGCCAAGGGGTATCGCTCCAGATCACCGGGCCGGAGCGGATTGCGCTACTGGGACGCAACGGAATCGGCAAGACAACATTGCTCGATGCACTCGCTGCGTCGACTCCGTTCGTAGCCTCTCGTGCGCTCCCCCAACGTCTCGACGTGTTCGACGAGAATCTCTCGGTGGCGGACAACGTCGCTTTGGCCGCGCCACACGCGACAGCCGAGGAAATTCGTGGGCAGTTGGCACGGTTCCTTTTCCGGGGAACGGATTCCGATGTGTTGGCTTCTGCGCTCTCCGGCGGTGAACGATTGCGCGCGGCGTTAGCGACGATCCTTCTGGCCGAACCCGCGCCCCAGCTGCTTCTTCTCGACGAGCCGACAAACAACCTGGACCTACCGAGTCTCGCTCACCTCACGCAGGCACTTTCCGATTTCCGCGGTGCCATGGTGGTGGTGAGTCACGATCTGCCGTTCCTGCGCGACATCGGCATAACGCGATGGATCAGCATGGACGAGAATGGTATTCAGGACATCGATCCCGAGTAGGCCGACGGTTGACGCTATCGGTGCGAGACGGTCTGGCCTTACTGTGGGGCGATGTGCCTTCACCTCGACGCAACCGCCGCGCTGTCGATCGCAGGTTGGGTTCGCGAAGAACCTACTCGATCGGCCTCTGCCCCAGTTCCGCAACCGCTGGTCGGCGTTTGTGATCAACTCATCGTGTGGGCGAGTTCGTTCTCCGTACTTGCCAGTTCCGACGACCAGGTGTGGTTTCTCTCGGCGGAGAACTATGCCGGTGGAGTTGGCGTCAGTGATGAGGCGTTTCCTTGGAATGCGTTCCGGCACGAGAGCCTGGCGGTCGCTTCCGGGCCGGCTGAGCGCGCGGCGATCAACGCCTTCTGGTCCACTCACCTCCCGGTTCTGCTGTCGGTACGCAATGGGTACGAGTACCTGGCGCTCGCACCGGACGGTCAGGTTGTCCGTGGGGGAGAGCCTGAGTTCGAGGAGGTCACCGTAGTTGCCACTGATTTCGAGGCTCTGCTTCGGGGCATAGCCGCAGGCGTCAGCACGGCAGACCCCTTCACCGATGCACTGCTTGGAACGGTGGGTACTATCCGGCCGGGCAGTGACCGGTAGCTCTGAGGGAGGCCGAGTTGATTGCTCGACTGGTCGTGAAAGTTCACGGCATCCGTCGGAATGGCTCCGGACGACTACTCGAGTTCGTGTGCGCAGTAGCTGGCACCCATACTGGACGGGTGTTGCACGACGTGAGAAATCCGGTGGACGGTGCGCGGATCGCCTATCAGATCGTGGGCGATGGCCCACCCCTGTTGATGGTGCACGGCACAGCGTTGTCGCGCTCCATCTGGCGTGGCTTCGGGTACGTCAAGGCGCTCCAGGAACAGTATCGTCTGATCCTCGTCGACATGCGGGGTCACGGACGCAGTGACAAACCACACGACTCCGATTCGTATGCAATGGATCTGGTGGTCGGCGACCTCCTGGAGATCCTCGACACGGAGTCTCCGTTCGAACCGGCGCACGTCCTCGGATACTCGTTCGGCGGGCGCTCGGTGATGTCGCTGACTGTCGAGCACTCCGAACGGGTGCGATCGCTGACCGTCGGGGGCGGTAGTAGCCGGCCGATGACGGGGGCGTTCGACGCATTGTTCTTCCCAGGCTGCATCGACGCACTCGAAAGCGGCGGTATCGAGGGGTTTCTGAGCGGTTGGGGCGCGAGGCGCGGCAAACCGGTGGATCCTCAGACTGCGACTGCCTTTCGAATCAACGATGCCCTCGCACTCGCGGCCTACATGCGCCGGGCCGAGAAGGAGCAGGGCATCGACGACGCCGTGCTTCAACGGATCACCACACCGGCGTTGTTGTTCGTCGGATCGAGAGATCGCGAGCGCCTGCCGGATACCGAGCATCTCGCGTCGCTGATCCCGGACAGTGCCTTGACTGTGATCGAGGGGGCTGATCACGCGAGCGCAGTCGCGGACTCCGAAGCTGTGCTGCGTGCGCTCGTTCCGTTCCTGAGCCGACAGTAGTCCAGCTTCATCCGCTCACTACTGCGGTGTGAGCACTCTCGACTCGAACGCGGTCACCGGTGGTTGCCGCAAGTCCAAGCGTCGCAGCAACTGGGCATTCGCGGCAACGACCACAGTGGATACCGACATCAGGATTGCTCCGACCTCCATCGGCAGCACAAACCCGACGGGCGCCAGTACTCCCGCAGCGAGGGGAACCGAGATCGCGTTGTATCCCGCTGCCCACCAGAGGTTCTGAACCATCTTGCGGTAGGTGGCGCGGGACAGCTCGATGACCGAGCTCACCGAACGCGGATCATCGCTGGCCAGAACAACTCCCGCCGATGCGATCGCCACGTCGGTTCCGGCACCGATCGCGATACCCACATCCGCCTGGGCGAGTGCCGGCGCATCGTTGACCCCGTCACCGACCATCGCCACGCGGTGGCCCGCAGCCTGAAGCCGAGATACCTGCGCGCCCTTGTCCTGAGGAAGCACCTCGGCGAAGACCTCGTCAATTCCGAGTCTGCGGGCGACCGAATAAGCCACGGCCTCCGCGTCTCCGGTGACCATGGCCACTCGAACACCGCGAGCGTGGAGGGCGTCGACGGCCAATGCTGATTCCGGGCGAATCTCGTCGGCCAATGCCAATGCGCCGATTACCTTCTCGTCACGCACTACATGCAGGACCGTCGACCCGTCACTGAGCCACTCTTCGGTCCCCGGGATCGCTGTGGCCCCGACCGATCTCAACATCCCCGGTCCGCCGACACCGACGCGTGCGCCGCCGACGTCCGCAGCAACCCCGATTCCGTTGTGCGCCTGAAAGTCGGAACCCGAAGTGAATTCGAGCGACAACTCCCGCGCTGCTGCGACGACGGCGCGCCCGAGTGGATGTTCGCTGTCGAATTCGACGGCAGCTGCTGCGCTGAGAACTTCGTCGTCGGAGTACCCGTCGACGCCGCGCACACCGACCACTGCGGGCTCCCCCTTGGTGAGAGTGCCGGTCTTGTCGAAGAGAACGGTGTCTACGTTGCGCATCGCCTCGAGGGCCATGCGGTCGGTGATCAGAATCCCAGCCCGAGCTGCTCGTTCCGTCGCGATGGAGACGACCAGCGGAATCGCCAACCCGAGCGCGTGCGGGCAGGCGATCACCAGAACGGTGATCGTCCGGGTGACTGCGCTCTCGGGTGTGCCCCAGATACTCCAGGCGATCGCGGTCAGCACTGCCGCGCCCAGTGCGTACCAGAACAGCAGAGCGGCGGCCTTGTCCGCCAACACCTGAGCACGACTCGACGAGTTCTGGGCCTGTTCGACCAGGCGCCGGATACCGGCGAGCGCGGTGTCTTCTCCCACAGCGGTGACTCGAAGCCGAAGTGCCGAGTCGGTGGCTACGGTGCCGGCCACCACCTGATCTCCGACAGTCCGGCGGACGGTCTTCGACTCGCCCGTGATCATGGATTCGTCCATGTCGGCGCTTCCCTCGACGACCGTTCCGTCCGAGGGAACGCGGGCGCCGGGACGAACTATCACCAGGTCGCCGGTGGCCAGAGCTGCGGTGGGCACGGTTTCCACCGACTCCCCCATCACCCGTTCGGCCTCGTCGGGCAGCAAAGCGGCAAGCGAATCCAAGGCGCTCGATGTCTGACTGAGCGAACGCATCTCGATCCAGTGACCCAACAACATGATCACGATCAGAAGCGCGAGCTCCCACCAGAAATCAAGAGTGTGATCCACCCAGTGCAGACTTGCAGCCCAAGAAGCGAAGAAGGCAACGGTGATGGCAAGTGCGATCAAAAGCATCATTCCGGGTTGCCGAGAACGTATTTCGGCGACAGCGCCGGTGAGGAACGGCTTGCCTCCCCAGAGGTACATCACGGTGCCGAGCACCGGTGAGATCCATTCCACCAGAGCGTTTTCCGGCAATGTGTACCCGACCAGATCAGCGAACATCGCATCTGCCGCAACAACCGGAACTGCGATTACCAACATGACGGCGAACAACGTCCGGAACTGTGCGACATGATCCGCGTGACCACCGTGTGCACCGTGCTCCATCTGGCTATGGTCCATCGCGCTATGGTCCGTCTCGCTATGGTCCATCTGACTGTGATCCATGTGGCGGTCATCCCCTCGCGTGTGATTCCGGCACTGCAGCGGTCAAACCATCAGCCTCGAACGTATGCCCGACTCGGCCACCGAGCAAGGTCACGCGGCCGAGGTCAACCGTTCATTTCTCCTTCAACATCGCTTCCATCTGAGTGATTTCCGCCTGCTGACCGGCAATGATCGCTTCTGCCATCTTTTCCGCCGATGGATCGAGCCCGTTGTCGAGTTCGGTCTGGGACATGGTGATGGCACCCTTGTGGTGCTCGATCATCATCGTCAGCCACAACTTGTCGAACTCCGCGCCACTGGCGTCGGTGAGGGCGGTCATGTCGTCGGCCGACATCATGCCCGGCATCTCGGCCATCCCGACGCCGTGTCCCGCATGCGCCGAATCATCCATGCCCTCCATCGAACTCGACGAAGGATCGGGGCGTCCCCACTTCGTCAGCAATTCCGTCATCTGAGCCATTTCCGGGCCTTGCGCTGCCTCTATCTGCGCTGCAAGAGAGAGAAGTTCGGCATTGTCGGTTCGACCGTCGACCATTCCGGCCATGTCCAATGCCTGCGCGTGATGCGGGTACATCCCTTCGAGAAACTCGATGTCGGCAGCATTGACACCCGCAGGAATCTCCGACTGTGCTGCGACGCTGGTTGTTTCGGAAGAATGGTTGACGCTCTCCCCGGAGTTGTCCGAGCATCCGGCAATCAACAGTGCTGCCGCTGCCACAACCGGTACGAACCGTGCGGCGCTCTTCCTGACCGTCAAAGACATGTTTCACTCCCGAGAATTGATTCTGTTCGATATGCGCTGCACCACAATTGATTTGACAACAATGCTGCACATGCACAGTTGCCACGTTACCGGCGAAAATTGGCCTCGAAGCCCGATAACCGGCCCAAACAGGCTTCCTTCATCGAATCTTCACAGTCGAGCGGAAACCACCACACGACAGCAATGCAGACACACAGTCGACTAACCTCGGTTTGATGAGCGCCGAACTACGACCTGGTGAGGAACCGGGGCGTGTTCTTGTCGTCGACGACGAGACTGCCCTCGCGAAGGTTGTCGCCAACTATCTGACACGCGAAGGATTCACCGTTCGCCTCGCCCACGACGGGCCGAGCGCAGTACGTTCGGTGCGCGAATTCGAGCCCGCGCTGATCGTGCTCGATCTGATGCTCCCGGGCTTCGACGGCATGGAAGTCTGCCGACGAATCCGCACCTTCTCGGACGCGTACATCCTGATGCTCTCCGCCCGCGGTGAAGAGTCGGACAAGGTGACGGGTCTGGCGGCCGGCGCGGATGACTACGTGGTCAAGCCCTTCGGCCCCCGCGAGTTGGTTGCGCGAGTGAAAGCTCTGCTCAGACGGCCACGCGCGTCGAGTTTGCTGCCGAAAGTGCTGCCAACGCCTCCCGGACTCGACATCGACGTCCTGGCCCGCACGGTCCGTGTCGACGACAACCTGGTCGATCTGACCCCCACCGAGTTCACCCTGTTGTCCGCGCTCGCATCCCGACCCGACGCAGCCTGGAGTCGGGCCGAGATCATCGCCTCGGTGTGGGGGTCGTCCTGGTTCGGGGACCAGCACATCGTCGACGTCCATGTCCGTGGATTACGCCGCAAACTCGGTGACGACGCGACCGATCCGCGGTTCATCAGAACCGTCAGGGGCGTCGGATACTCACTGAGGTCGTCATGAACACGGTCGTCATGAAAAGACTCGGGCTACGCGGAAAACTACTGCTCGCGCAGCTCGCCGTCCTGTTCGTCGCCTGCCTCGTCATCGCCGCCGTTGCCATCGCCGTCGCTGCCCCGCTCTTTCACAACCACCTCATGATGGCCGGCATCGAAGACTCGAATGTCCGTACCCACACCGAAGAAGCATTCGCTCAGACCATGACCATTGCTCTGTTGTGCGGGATCGCGGTCGCGCTGGTGGGCGCAGGCATCGCCGCGGTCTACATCGTCCGACGCGTCACGGCACCGATCACCATGCTGGCAGAGGCGGCGCAAAGCGTCGCCGACGGGAACTTCGACGTGACTATCGGCAGGTCCGACGTAGATGCCGATTTCACGCGTCTCGAAACGGCATTCGCCGACATGGCTGCACGCCTTGATCATTCGGATCGGGTCCGCAAACGACTGCTTGCCGACCTTGCCCACGAATTGCGCACTCCGGTATCGACTTTGGCTGCGTACGTGGACGGCATCGAGGACGGAGTTGTGCCGACAGATCCTTCATCATGGTCGGTGATGCGCGATCAACTCGAACGTCTGCGTCGGCTGTCGTGCGATCTGGCGGACGTCTCCGCTGCCGACGAACACGCTCTCGAACTCGATCGCCGGACCGAGAATCTCGACGACGTCGTCTGCAGCGCAACGGCAGCAGCGGGGCCACGTTTTGCCGATCGTGGAGTCGAATTGACGACCGCGCTACCTCCGCAACCGATCACGGCCGAGGTCGATCGCCAACGAATCGAACAGATCCTCGCCAACCTGCTCGAAAACGCGTTGCGGCACACTCCAACCGGAGGTTCGGTGACGGTGACACTCGCACGGGAAGGTGATCACCTCACAGTGTCCGTCACCGATACCGGTGACGGAATTCCCGCAGACCAACTCGAATCCGTCTTCGACCGTTTCCATCGCGGTGATCGATCCGACGGCTCCGGTTTGGGACTGACCATTGCGAGGAGCCTCGCGCTGGCGCATGGCGGCAACCTGACGGCCCGCCGCAACGAGCAGCCGCTCGGCAGCACGCTCGTCCTCACTGTGCCGATGGGACTCAGGCAGCTGCCTTGAACGGATCGTGCTCGGCGATCAACTTCTCGAGTCGAGCCTCGTCCACTCGAACCCTGACGGTAGACGCCTCCTGCTGATCACGAATCACCTTGGCCAACGTGAACGTACTGGTGACCAAGAACAGCAAGGACATTCCGAGAAATCCGCGTTGCCACGCATCGATCGGAAGATACGCAATTCCGAGGAGGGTGCCGACAAAACTGACGGCAAAGGCTATTCCGGCCTGCAGATAGAAGGCTGCAGTGGTCTTCGAAGGTGTTGTCGGTGTGCTCATGCTTCGAAGTCTGCTCGCCCATCCCGGCACTCGGATGCGTAGTCCTACTCGAGTGCGCACGGTACTTCCCCGGCAAAAATCAGATGCCGTTACCCATCCTGGTGGATAGTCTCGGTCCGGTATCCGGAGTTGTTCCAGAACAGTTGTTGTTCGACAACAGTCAGACGACAGGAGTGATCGATGACCCGCAGACATATCGCCATGGTGAGCATTCCGGCACCTGGCCACGTCAATCCAAGCCTGGCGATCATCGCGCGTCTCGTCGCCGCCGGTCACCGCGTCACCTACGCCAACGACGAGTCGATGCGCGAGGTCATCGAGGCGACCGGGGCTGAATTCGCACCGTACGTCTCCACGCTGCCCAGCCTCGTTCCTTCCCCTGACGGCGCCGAACCGGAGAAGAGTTGGGATGGGGATCTGATCGATCAGTTGACGATTTTCCAGGACGACTACGAGGCGATGCTGCCGCAGCTGCGCCAAATCTACGACGACGACCGTCCCGACCTCTTTCTCTACGACATCGCCGGGATTCCCGCGCGAATACTGGCTCAGCAGTGGAACGTTCCCATCATCCAGTTGTCGCCGACGTATGTTGCCTGGGACGGCTACGAAGACGACGCCGCACCGATGTACGACGAGATTCGTTCCGATCCGAGAGGCGTCGACCTACTCGATCGCGAGGCCCGGTTCTTCCGCGCCGAAGGCGTCGAGGTCGATCCGCGTGAGTTCACCGGACGCCCACCCCGTGCAATCGTGCTGATCGCAGAATCGATGCAGCCCAACGCCGATCGCGTGAACCGCGACGTCTACACGTTTGTCGGCCCCGCACTCGAACCGAGCAATCAACCCTGGGTGAACCCGGATCCCGAACGCAAGCTTGTGTTGATTTCGCTGGGTTCAGCCTTCACCGATCATCCGGATTTCTATCGCACCTGCGTCGAGGCTTTCGGCCAGACGGACGACTGGCACGTCGTCCTCCAGATCGGAAAGCAGGTGCAGATCTCGGATCTCGGACCACTGCCCGGCAACGTCGAAATACACCGCTGGGTACCGCAGTTCGCGATTCTGCAGCAGGCCGACGCATTCGTGACCCACGCGGGTATGGGCGGATCCAGCGAGGGGCTCGTGACCGGCACGCCCATGATCGCGGTGCCGCAAGCCGTCGATCAGTTCGGCAACGCCGACTCGCTCGTCGACGCCGGTGTCGCAGTACGCGTCGACGGCGCCACCGTCACGGCAGTAGAGCTTCGTGAGGCGCTGACTCGGGTGAGCTCGGACGAGTTCCGCCGACGCAGTGCAGAGTTGGCAAAAGAACTCGCAGCGGCGGGCGGTGTATCTCGTGCCGTCGAGTTGATCGAGGCCGCCCTGCCAGTCAGCGGGCGGCGGTAGTGGTGGCTACCAGTGCCAGGCGTCGCCGCCCACGTTCTTGACGGTTCGCTGCAGAACCGTGATGGTGGTGACGAATTCTTCTTCGCTGATTCCCTGCATCCGCTCTTCCTGCAGCATCTGCTGTACCCGCGCGGCGCGATCGAACTGCTGGGTGCCCGCATCAGTAGGGAGAAGGACAGACTCGTCGTCACGCGCCCAGCCCAGGTCGAGAGCAGAGTCGACGGCCGCGTCGATCACGTCGGTTGATTCGTTCGGACCGATCGTTCGCAGGAGGACAGCTCGCTCCACCCCTTCAGGGTGCAGCGAAAGTTGGTGCAGGACCCACCACCCCGGCTGGGTCACGCCGATTGCTTCGAGCGCTCCGCGCGTGCGCGCGCGAATCGCTTCACCGGCACGCGCTGTCCAGAATCCGATCGGCTGATTGGCCGGTGGCTGCATCGCTTGTTTGTTCATGGACACGACGATAAAACCTCAACGGAAGTTCAGGTCAACCACCAGCGAGGTGAAGTTCTACATATGTTGTGTGATTGCTCGGCCGATGATGCGGGCGGCGTCGGGGAACTCACCCGGGTTCGGTCCGGCGTAGTTGAGCCGCAAGAACTTTCCAGTCGGTTCTGCCGGGAACCAATCGTCACCGGCTCCGACGATGACGCCGGCCGACCGGCAGTCCTGCACGACACGTTCGAGGTTCGTGGTGTCCGGGAGCCGAAGCCAGAGGTTGAGTCCACCTTGCGGTACGGCATCGAGGTGAGCGTCCGGCGCATGCTCGCGCAGACTCGAGACGAGGAGGTCGCGTCTGGCCTCGAGTTGGTGACGAAGCCTGCGCAAGTGCGTTCGCCAGGCCGGTTGGGTCACGACGTCGAGCGCTACCGCTTGCAGCATCCCGCTGACGTACATCGAATCTGCCTGTGTATCAGCCAGAATCCGCTCGTACGCCGGACCCCGAGCGATCAATCCGGCAACTCGCACCGATGGGGACACGCTCTTGGTCAGCGCACGAAGGTAGACGACGTGACCGCTGTCGTCTCGTGCAGCGATGGGGCTGGGATCTGCGGTGATTCCGAAGTCGAGCGCCGAACTGTCCTCGATGAGGAATGCGCCGTGCCGACGGACGGTGTCGAGAACCTTGTCAGCCAACGACGGCGACCACAGCGCTCCGGTCGGACTCGCGAAGCTCGGTTGTGCGTAGAACGCACGGGCACCGGTCTGTTCGAATGCACGCGAAAGCTCTTCAGGATCAGGACCGTTGGCGCCGCTGGAAATCGGAATGACCGTGACTCCAGCCTGCGCGGCGGCCAGGATCGCTCCCCAGTAGGTCGGCGATTCCATGAGCAACGGACGCCCCTCCCCCACCAACGCGCGAAAGGACGTCGCAAGCCCACCCTGACTGCCGGGAAGTACAACCACGTCGTTCGGCCCCGGCGGAGTGATCCCGGCAGGAGTGGCGGAACCCAATTCGGAGGCAAACCAGGACTGCAGTTCCGGAAGCCCGGCAGCGAGGGGCCGATTGAACACGGCGTCGGTTCGCGTCGCCCTGGTGAAGGCTGCACGAACCAGACCTTCCGGCAACAGCTCTCGGGCCGGATAGCCGGAATGCAGCGCGATCACGTCGTTGGAGGTGGACTGCAGCGCCATGGGCAACTGCAGACGATAGTTCGGCGATCCGAGCGCCGCTGTCTGCCACCCGTAGTCGTTGGGTCGCACGACGCGCGCTGCGCGCACGAAGGTCCCCACACCGGGACGAGCCTCCACAACCCCCTGAGATACCAGTGTTCGCAGCGCCTTCTGCACGGTGACCGGACTCGCCCCGTGCAGGCTGACGAGCGACCGAGTGGACGGAAGCTTCGCGCCTGGAGGAGCCGTCGCGATCCACTCACGCAAGGCTGCGACAATCCTCGAACTGCTATCATTGGACATGTCGAATCATAGTAGCGCTACTCTTCTTTCGCCGCCAGCGCTATCGCGAATCAATGTCCGTTTCCAGACCGAACCCTGAGGCGCCCTTCTCATCTGAAACACAACTCACCCACCCGAACCGGAGAGGTACGTAACCGCGTGAACACACCCATCGATCAGGCCCGCAAGCTCGAGAATGTCAGGTACGACATCAGAGGGCGAATTCTCGACAAGACCGAAGAACTCGAGGATCAGGGACACACGATCCTGCGACTCAACGTCGGCAATCCGGCCCCCTTCGGGTTCGAAGCTCCGGACGAAATCATGATGGCCATGATCCGCAATCTCCCTACCGCGCAGGGATATTGCGATTCTCGCGGACTGTATTCGGCGCGCACTGCGGTGGTCCAGTACTACCAGACGCGGGGTATCACCGACGTCACCGTCGACGAGATCTATCTCGGAAACGGTGTGTCCGAACTGATCACCCTGACGATGCAGGCCCTCTGCAATCCAGAGGACGAGATCCTGATTCCCGCTCCCGATTATCCCTTGTGGACGGCTTCGGTTTCACTTGCCGGCGGCACGCCCGTGCACTACCTCACCGATGAAAGCCAAGGCTGGGCACCGGACTTCGACGATCTGGAAGCTCGGATCACGCCGCGCACCCGAGGGATTGTCGTCATCAATCCCAACAATCCGACGGGCGCCGTCTACTCGACGGAGGTGCTGCAACGCTTCGTGGATCTAGCGCGCAAACACGATCTGATGCTCTTCGCCGACGAGATCTACGAAAAGATCGTCTACGACGGCCGATCCATGACAAACCTTGCGACGATGACCGGGCGAGACGTTCTGTGTCTGACGTATTCGGGACTGTCCAAGGCCTACCGCGTGTGCGGATTCCGAGCCGGATGGCTGGCCATCACCGGACCACTCGAGCGGGCGTCGAGCTTCATCGAAGGCATCAAATTGCTGGCCAACATGCGAATGTGTGCCAACGTGCCGGCGCAGCACGCTATCCAGACTGCACTCGGCGGACGCCAGTCCATCGAGGACCTGTTGCTTCCACAAGGTCGGCTGACGGCCCAGCGCGATCTCGCACACACCACGCTCAACAGCATCGACGGGATCAGTTGCCAACAGGCCGACGGGGCGCTGTACCTGTTCCCCAAGCTCGACGTCGACAAGTTCGGCATCGTCGACGACGAGAGGTTCGTTCTCGATCTACTGGAATCGGAGAAGATTCTTGTCAGCCACGGTCGCGCGTTCAATTGGATCGAACCCGATCACTTCCGGTTGGTGACTCTCCCCAACACCGACGATCTCTCGACGGCACTCGAGCGACTCGGCAACTTCCTCAGTTCCTACAGCCAGTAGCCCTGGGTACCGGGCCCACATACGACTGAACGCCGACCGGATTTCCGGTCGGCGTTCAGTGGTGAAAATCAGCAGGCGATCAGGCAGTGACGATCGCGTCGAGGGCCGAGTAGAACAAGCCCAATCCGTCGTCACTGGGACCGGTGAGAGCCTCGGTGGCGTGCTCGGGGTGCGGCATCAAACCGACGACCCGGCCGTTGGCCGAGGAGATGCCGGCGATACGACGCTGCGAGCCGTTGGGGTTCTCCTCCGAGTAACGGAAGACGACGCGGCCTTCGCCCTCGAGTTCGTCGAGAACCTTCTCGGACGCCTGGAAGCGACCTTCACCCGACTTGAGGGGGATGAGGATCTGCGCGCCGGCCTCGTATCGCGAGGACCACGCCGTGTTGTTGGCTTCGACCGTCAACCACTCGTCGCGGCAGATGAAGTGCAGACCCTGGTTACGGGTCAGGGCACCGGGCAGCAAACCTGCTTCGCAGAGGATCTGGAAACCGTTGCAGATGCCCAGGACCGGCATGCCGCCCTTGGCTGCTTCCACAACCTTGCCCATCGCGGGAGCAAAACGTGCGATCGCGCCGCAACGAAGGTAATCGCCGTACGAGAATCCGCCGGGCACGATGACCGCGTCGACACCCTTGAGGTCTGCATCGCCGTGCCAGAGTTCGACAGCTTCACCGCCGGCCAGGTTCACTGCCCGAGCCGCGTCGATGTCGTCGAGCGTGCCGGGGAAAGTGATTACTCCGATACGTGCGCTCATGCCTCGACTCGCCTGACGGTCCAATCCTCGATCACCGTGTTGGCCAGCAGGCCTTCGGCGATCTTCTCGAGTTCGGCGTCTTCGACACTGCCGTCGATCTCCAACTCGAACCGCTTGCCCTGACGGACATCGGATACTCCTGCAAAGCCCAGGCGAGACAGTGCCCCGACAATTGCCTGTCCCTGGGGGTCGAGAATCTCGGCCTTGGGCATGACTTCGACGACGACACGGGCCACGTGCTGCTCCTCGGTACTAGTGCGCGAACCCGGAGTGAAACGCTCGGGTGATGGCCAGTTTACCGGGCGGACCCGAGATGGTTCGCATCGAGTGATCGGGGCGTGACGGCCACCACCTGTGAAACCCGCCTGCGAGTCACTCCAGGGCGGCGCATACTCGAAATCATGCGACTGACACATTTTGGCCATTCCTGTGTGCTCGTGGAGTTGAACGGATCGAAAATCCTCTTCGATCCCGGCAACTTCTCGCACGGATTCGAAGGCATCACCGGCCTCGACGCCATCCTCGTGACACATCAACACCCCGATCATGCCGACCCGGCGCGGCTACCCGAACTGGCCGAAGCAAACCCCGACGCGGTGCTGTACAGCGATCCGCAGACGGCTGAGAAGCTCGGTGGGCGCTGGACGGGAGTCCGGCCGGGCGACCGGTTCAGCATCGGCGACGTCGAGGTGACCGGAACCGGCGGAGAGCACGCGATCATCCATCCGGACCTACCGATGATCGACAACACCGCGTTCCTCCTCGGCGACGCCACCAACCCGGCGCAGTTCATGCATCCCGGCGATTCCCTCTACGTCCCCGAACAGAAGGTCGACGTTCTTGCCCTTCCCGCCGCCGCACCGTGGCTCAAGATCTCGGAGGCCATCGACTACCTTCGCGCGGTAGCGCCGCGCGTCGCGGTTCCCATCCATCAAGCGATCATCCGCGACGAAGCCACAGGCATCTTCTACGGTCGCTACTCGGAAATGGCTGCCGACGGTACCGAGTTCCGAGTTCTCGGTGAGGAGTCGAGCGTCGAAGTCGCCTGATTCAGTCCTCACGCACTCACATCGACGACGATCCAGCCGGTGCTCGTCCCACCGGCTGCGTCGGTGAGTGTGTAGAGAATCCTGTCGGTGCCTGTCTTCGTTCCGGCCTCGAACACCACTTCGCCGTTTTCGAGCTTTACGGTGCCACCGAGAAGTGACGTCGCCTCGACCCCGGTTACCTTGATCGAATCTCCGTTGCTGTCATGATCATTCGCGACGGCGTCGACGGTGACTGTGCCACCTGAGCGGACCTGCTCGGTGTCGAGTGCGGCGTACGGCGGGATCGGGCTTGCCGTGTACCGACCGACGTCGTCGAGTCGAGCCGAGGCCACGTCGGCGGCATCGACGATGGCAGCAAATTCGGTGCCGTCGAAGCGCGAGAGGTCGTTGCCGTTCATGATGGTCGATCCCTCGGCGCCGCCGCCGTGATAATCGTCGGCGTAGAAGTTGTGGCCCAACTCGTGGCGGAGGACGCGGCTGAAGTTGCCATCGGGCTCGGCACCGACCTGCGCGTAGCTGTGATCGAGTTCGAACCTCGAGTAGTAGGCATTGCCGCCACCGGAAGCGCAGACGACAGTCGCCTGGTCGACGCTCGTCCCGACCTGATCGGACCACAGACCTTCCAACTGGTCGAGGTCTTCACAACTGCTCGAATACGGGTCACTCGCAGCATCGGCGCGAAGGACAACCCGACCCAAGATCGGCCGAATTCCGACGTCTCTGATCCAGATAGCAGCGGTTCGGGCCATTGATTCCTCGGCCCGATCCAGAGCGACGGCGGGACTGCCTGCGCCGTGCGCGGAGTACCACTCGCCACTCAGATCCAATCCCACCACGAACTGCTTCACCGTCTTGCCGACGCTTGCGGCCGAGGCCGAGGCGATAGAGGCGGTCGGCCACTTGGGTTTTGCGTCGATCGGCGCCGTGCTGCGACCGACCACGTCGGATCCCACGAACTCGATCGAAGCACCACGATCGAAAATCACCTGCCCGCGCAGTGTTCCGGCGGAGTCGACGATGGCCGAGACGATTGCGTCCGGATGCCCTTCCACACTGCCGATGTACGAACGGGGCGCCGGGATCACCACATCGGTCAGCTCGCCGCCGCTTTCCTGTACGGCCATCGAGAAGTCGGATCCCCGCAGATTCATCTTGTGAAGCCGCAGTGTGAGTTGCTCACCTTCGTCGTCGACAGTTGCGGTGCGGGTGCCTTCGCTCGCACCGCCGTCGACACCGCCTGTCGGCAGCGTGTGAACCACGCCGGTCGGAGCGGCAGACGCAACTGCCGGGACGATTGCAGCACAGACGACTGCGCCCACAGCCAGAGCGACAAGACCCTCGGCCGACTTGGAGAACCCTCGTGCGCGCATGGTGAACCTCAACTTCGTCTACTAGCGGCAGATTAACTGCACGCACTGTAGCAGCGAAAAGGTTGGGCGACGCCATACTCGAATTCAACGTCCACTTTATGCGACTTTGACCTAATCGGCCCTACTGCCTGCAAGGAACGGGATAAATGCGAAGACTCTGCCTGCTCGGGCAACCCGGACACACGACACCATCTCGCAGCTATCGAATAGTTGCCAATGACCGAATTCAGGCAGCGCCGAGTTCCTGCGACGGGGAGTTCCATCGGTATACCTGCGAGGTGGCCTCATGAAAAAGCGCGAGGTCCACAGCGTCGAGAACAGCCTGACGTGGGCCCTCGTTTCCCAACTGCTTGGCAGTAATCGACAATCTGACCAGTCCCCCACGCTTGGCGGCGCGCCCGGCTCCGAGAACCAATGCGCGACACCACCACGGCTCGGCCTTGAAGCCCTCGCCGATACCGAAAACCCTTCCCCGCTGCAAGGTTCCACGGGTCAGATCGTGTACTGCGCCGAGGCCTGCCATCGTCCGAAAGCCGGTCTCCGGCAACACCGACATGGCACCAGGCGACGCCACCCAGCGCGGCGGTGCGAACACCCGGGTCCGAAGGCCTGCATGCTCGAGAACCCGATCCGCAGCGAGTAGTCGCAGTTTTGCTTCGTGCTTCGACAGAGTGGCGAACTCGGCTCGACGACGCTTGGTCGCGGCCTGGTCGTAGCCGTGCAGAACGATGGCGTCGCCGTGCTCACGACGCTCACGCAGCCAGGCCGTCGTCACCGCGTCGTCGGCCAGTCGATATTTGTCCTTCAGTCGCGGCGCCACCAGGAGCGACAGGCGGACACCTCGAGCGTCCATCTCGTCTGCGAATCCGGCAGCGAGATAACATGTCTCGTCTCTGATTCCGGATACCGACACGATCAGTTCTGCGGACATACTCCGATAGTGGCAGCTGTGGGTGAACAGCACACTGCCGCCGGATGATCATCCGGCGGCAGTTTTCAGCACAGCTACTAGTTCTTCGGAAGCGCGGCTACTAATTCTTGGGAAGCGCGGCTTCGATGGCGGCGACAACCTCGGGAGCGTCAGGTTCGGTCCGCGGACGGAAGCGGTTGACGACGGTGCCGTCCGGTCCGATCAAGAACTTCTCGAAGTTCCACTGGATGTCGCCCGCAGCGCCTTCGGCGTCGGCAGCCTTGGTGAGTTCGGCGTACAGCGGATGCTGGTTCTCGCCGTTCACCTCGATCTTCTCGAGGAGCGGGAACGTGACGCCGTAGGTAGTGGAGCAGAACGTCTCGATCTCTTCGGCGGTACCCGGTTCCTGCCCCATGAACTGGTTGCACGGGATGCCGATCACGGTCAGACCGCGATCGGCGTACTCGCTGGCCAGCTTCTCGAGCGCCGAGTACTGCGGGGTCAGTCCACACTTGGATGCCACGTTGACCACGAGCACGGCACGGCCGTCGTATTCACCCAACGAGGTGGGCACGCCACCGAGGGTGTTGATCGCGATGTTCTGTACTGGAGTTGTCATAGGTCCAACTTAGCGACTCTTGCCGACCGCCAGTTCTCGCCCACTACTTGTTCTCACCTACTGCTTGTTCTCACCTACTGCTTGTTCTCACCTACTGCTACTTCGATGCTCCGAGAATGCGATCGAGGTCGTCCAGAACGGTGAGGCCGCCGAGCGGTCCGACGCCGGTGATCCAGTAGGACATGTCGACCAGATGTGGGTTCGGGAAGAATCCGGCGTTGTCCGCCACGGCCTTCGGCATCGTGCTGGCATCGGCCGGTTTCGCGGAGGTGACCAGGATGAGGTCGGCGTTGGCTCCGGAGACGAATTCCGGGGAGAGGTCGACGGAGATCGAGTTCTCCCAGTCGCGTGCGGGAATCGTGAGTCCCGCGCATTCGAGAGTGCTTCCGGCAAACGACGTGGGTCCGTACAGCGTCAGCACGTCGTCGCGTGGACGGATGAGCTGAGCGGTCTTGCCCTCGGTGCTGTGTTTGCTCGCCACTTCCTCGCAGCGTGCCGTGTAGTCACCGAGCAGTTCGCCTGCCTGATCGGTCTTGTTCAACGCCTCTGCGACGAACTGGACATTGTCCTGCCACGGATCGGTCTGGGTCGCCATGTAGACGGTCGGCGCGATGGCAGCGAGCTGCTCGTACAGATCACCGTGCCGCGATTCCGTTCCGATGATCAGGTCCGGGCTCAGTGCGACGATCTTCTCGAGGTTCGGTGCCGCGACGGTGCCGACCATCTCGATCTCCGCGGCCTTCTCACCGAGGTACGCCGGAACCCCGGTCGTCTCGCTGAGGACCGCAGTGCCCACGGGAATCACGCCCAGTGCCACCGATGTGTCGAGCTGAACCGGCTCGAGCACGACAACTCTCTGCGGATCCATCGGTACGTCCGTGGTTCCGCGGGCATGGGTGACCGCGTGCACGGTGTCGGCGGACTGACTGTCGGTATCCGTCTTGTCGTCACTGCCACACGCCGTTGTCGTTGCCACGATGGCGGCGAGGACGAAACCACCCAGCACGTACTTCGCCCGCGAGTTACTGCGTTTCATTCCCAACACTCCTGTTACCGACTGCTTTCGACCGTCACAGCCACGCGCATTCACCACGGCTGAGCAAAGGATTCACCATCCAATAGTCTGGTGAGCCTAACCTACGAGACTGGAGCCTCATCATGTCTTCCCTTCCCTGCCACACCTGCAGCGACGGTGTCCTGGGGAAGGCATCTATGCAGTGCTTTCCGGAATTTGTCGCCAATCCGCAAACCAGTCGACGCCCTCACGCCTGTACACGGCAGTCGTCGACCGCCGGCGAACAGATGGTCGGTCGCGCCGGAATGACACATCTGTGGGTGTTGATCGAGCACCCCGGCCCCTGGCCGGCGTCCGCTCCTGACGACGTTCTCCCAGTCGCACTCACCGAAAAAATCTACGCAGCGCAGGGTCGTATCCGCCTCGTGGTGATCCGGCGGCCCCGTATCCGCCGAGTCCTCACCCCGACGTGTGTACTCGCCTGGACGGACGGCACACGTCAGTGGATGCGGGAAGGGTCGGTCGACCGATACGAGGACCTGTCGGTACTGCCGTTCGAATCGATGGCCACCGGAGTGGAACCCGACTTCGGCCGCTCCCGCACGGAACCGCTCTTCGCGGTCTGCACACATGGAAAGAAGGATGCGTGCTGCGCGGAACTCGGTCGCCCGGTCGTGTCGGCGCTGAACGCGGCACAGATCGCAGATGTGTGGGAATGCAGTCACATCGGCGGAGATCGTTTCGCGGCCAACATGATTGCGTGGCCCGCCGCAGTCTATTTCAGCCGACTGGACGGCAACTCCGCAATCGATGCAGCCGAAAAATACCAAGCCGGAGAATTGGAGCTGCTGCACCTGCGCGGCCGAGCGGCACTGTCACAGGCCGCTCAGGCCGCCGAACACGCAGTCCGACGCGTTACCGGCATCGTCGCGACGGACGCACTCGAGAGTGTCGCCGAGAGCGTCGACGGAGAACATACGACTGTCGATCTTCGATTGGAGGCGAGAGACTTTCGCGTGGTCGTTCGACCCGGCTCTCCAGGGCAGCCGTTCCGACACGATTGTGGTTCCGGAGGAACTGTCGAATGGAACGGATGGATCGTAGAACACCTTCACGAGCAATCACACTGACCATTCGATTCCGGCCCAACTGCCCGGCAGGCCATCGAACCGAGATTTGCGCGGACTGACAACACTTCGAATCAGGTCGCGATGAAGGATCGACGCCCCTGGTGATTACAGCTTGCATTCTTCCCATGACCACCGCACTGACGCCGAATGCCGTTTCCCGGTCTGCAGATCCGATCAAGAGTGAGGTCGACTACGAAACACTGGCAGCAAAATTCCGTCCGATCTTCGCGGACATCGCACAAGCCGTCGTCGAACGCGAACGCGATCACGTGCTTCCCTTCCAACAGATCGACGCACTCAAGAAAGCAGGCTTCGGCGCCGTTCGGGTGCCGACAACACACGGTGGATCCGGCGCGAGCATCCCGCAATTGATCCGGTTACTAGTCGAGTTGTCGAGCGCCGATTCCAACATCACCCAGGCACTGCGCGGTCATTTCGCGTTTGTCGAAGACCGACTGGTCGCCGACCCCGGACCTGAGCGCGACACCTGGCTCCGACGCTTCGCGGAGGGACAGTTGGTCGGCAATGCGTGGACCGAAATCGGCGACGTTGCATTGGGCGAAGCCAACACCAAGGTCTCGCCCGCACCCGATTCCGACCATTTCTTGGCGAACGGGGCAAAGTTCTACAGCACGGGTTCCATTTTCGCCGACTGGATCGACCTGTACTCGCAGCGCACCGACACCGGCGCATTCGTGATCGCCGCAGTCGAAGCGAGACAACCCGGTGTCACACACAGTGACGACTGGAACGGGTTCGGCCAGCAGACGACTGGCTCCGGCTCGTCCGTCTACGAGAACGCAATAGTCCAGCCGGAGAACATCTTCGACTTCTCGACGCGCTTCAAATACCAGACCGCGTTCTACCAACTGTTCCATCTCGCCACTCTCGCCGGCATCGCCAAGGCTGCGACAACCGAGATCTCTCGTCGAGTCGCCTCGCGTACTCGAACCTTCAGTCACGGCAACGCTCCGAGATACGCGCAGGATTCGCAGATCCAGCAAGTTGTCGGCGAGGTGTCCTCGGCTGCCTTTGCAGCCGAGGCCGTGGCGCTGCACGCAGCACAGTCGTCCCAATGGGCATACGAAGCCGCATTCTCCGGCTCGCCGGAGGAAGAGAAGGCCGCCAACATCGCAGCCGAAATCGATTCGGGGCGAGGGCAGGTCGCCTCGATCGGACTCGTCGTTCCGGCCACGGCCAAGATCTTCGACGCACTCGGCGCTTCCGGAGTGAGCCGCGACCTCGATCTCGATCGGTTCTGGCGCAATGCCCGCACCGTGGCCAGCCACAACCCGGTCGTCTTCAAATCCAAAGTTGTCGGCGACTACGAAATCAACGGAACCGAACCGATTTACGTGTGGGCCATCGGGACTGCACCGACCGAAAAGGATGTACAGGCATGACCGTGACCAGTGAAACCGAAGTCTTCGTCGGCGTTCCCGACACATCCGAAGGCTGGATCGACCGCGCTCGCGAGGTGAGCAACATCCTTGCCGCCGACGCGCTCGCCCGCGACCGAGCCGGCGAACCACCGTTTCGAGAAGTTCAGCTGCTCAAGGACAGTGGTCTGGTGACACTGCTGGGTCCGATCGAGTTCGGCGGCGGTGGGCAGCGATGGGAGACCGCCTACAAGGTGGTTCGGGAGATCGCGCGCGCCGACGGCTCGATCGGGCAACTGCTCGGGTACCACTACCTGTGGGCATGGGCAGCCAGATTGGTCGGAACCGATCCGCAGATCTCCGCTGTCGAGGAGCTGTACACGAGCAACCGATTCTTCTTCGGCGGCGCGGTGAACCCTCGAGACACCGACCTCACCGTCGTGGATCGCGGAGACACCCTGGTATTCAACGGTGTGAAGTCGTTTTCCACCGGCGGACGAGTCACCGACCTCACGGTGCTCGAAGGAATCATCGACGGAACTGCGACGCATGTGTTCGCTATCGTGCCGACTGCTCAGGACGGCATAGTCTTCCGCGGCGATTGGGACAACCTCGGGCAGCGCCTCACCGATTCGGGCAGTGTCGAGATCAACGACGTCGAGGTCGACTGGGCAAGTGCGGCAGGCTTTGTCGACAAGGAATTCCAACCTCTGGTCTACAACACCCTGAACTTCCCGGCGATCGAGATCGTGTTCGCGAACTTCTACCTCGGGATCGCGCGTGGCGCACTGGACACTGCGGCCGAGTACACCCGAACCCGTACGCGTCCATGGCCGTACGGCGGTGACAACCGCGAAATCGCAACCGACGAGTGGTACCTCCGTGAGGGCTACGGCGACTTGCAATCGAAGCTGTGGGCGGCGGAGGCCTTCGTGGATCAGGTCAGCCGTGAGGCCGACGCCGTGCTCCACGACGCTCGCGAAAACCTCACCGAGCAGGCTCGCGGCGACCTCGCCGTACGCATTGCGGCCGCAAAACTTCGCGCCGCCGACGTCTCCTTGGAGATCAGCAACAAGATCTTCGAACTGACCGGTGCCAGAGCCACGTCCAACGATGTCGGCCTGGATATCTACTGGCGCAACATCCGGACGCATACCCTTCACGATCCGCTCGCGTACAAGCGCCGTGAAGTCGGTAGTCGTTTTCTGACCGGCGAGATTCCCGAACCCACCTGGTACACATAGCACCCACGAACAGAAAGAGACCGTCGCACGGTTAGTGCGGCGGTCTCTTTCATCGTTACGACCAGGATCACTGATCGTAGATCGGGTTCCGCGCCTGCTGTGCGGTCAAACGTTCAGCAGAGCGGAAGTATCTAGTGATGGCTCACAAATGACTGCTTGGTGCCGGTCGGAGCCGTTTCGAGTTTGTGCTGCTCTTCTTCGTCCTCGTCGTCGAGCATCGTGGCTTCGTTGAACGGAATCTTCCCGTCGAGCACCTCGATGACGCGTTCCTTGTCGATCGTCTTGGTCCACGCGCCGACCAGGAGAGTCGCGACCGCATTGCCCGAGAAGTTGGTGATCGCTCGCGCTTCCGACATGAAGCGGTCGATTCCGACGATGAGTCCGACGCCGTCGAGAAGCTCGGGGCGATGGCTCTGCAGTCCACCGGCCAGCGTGGCCAGACCGGCGCCGCTGACTCCCGCAGCGCCCTTGGAGGCGATGATCATGAACACCAGCAGCGAGAGCTGTTCACCGAAGGCGAGCGGCTGTCCCATGGCGTCGGCGATGAAGATCGAGGCCATCGTCAGGTAGATCGCGGTGCCGTCGAGGTTGAACGAGTAGCCGGTGGGAACGACGATGCCCACCGTGGTGCGCTCGACGCCGACGTGCTCCATCTTGGCGATCAGACGCGGCAGTGCCGATTCGGAGGATGACGTGGCGAAGATGAGCAGGTACTCACGGGCCAAGTACTTGACCAGCTTGAAGATGTTGAATCCGGTGACGGCGCGCAGCAGCGTTCCGAGAACACCGAAGACGAAGATCAGGCAGGTCAGGTAGAAGCCGATCATCAGGGTTCCGAGCTGGACGACGGCGTTCAAACCGGTCTGGCCGACGACGCTGGCGATGGCGCCGAAAGCACCGATCGGGGCGAGCCAGAGAATCATCGTCAGGATCTTGAACACGAGCTTCTGGATGTATCCGACGGCCTTGAGAATCGGCTCACCCGACTTGCCGAGCGACTGGATCGCGAAGCCGACCAGAAGGGCGACGAACAGAGTCTGCAGCACGCTGCCGGCGGTGAGGGAGGACAGCATCGACGTCGGAATGATGGACGCGATGAAGTCCCAGGTACCGCCCGCGCTGTGGGCCTGATCTGCAAGCTTGGCCACGGAGGCCGCGTTGGGCGTGATGTTCAGGCCGCTGCCCGGGTTGAGCAGGTTGCCGACGCCCAGGCCGATCGCGAGTGCGATGGTGGACATCCCGATGAAGTAGGCGAGTGCGAGGCCGCCGACCTTGCCGACCTTGGCCGCAGCTCGAACCGAGCCGATGCCGAGCACGATGGTGCAGAAGATGACCGGGCTGATCATCATCTTGATCAGGCTGACGAACAACGTGCCGAGTACACCGACGGACTTACCGAACTCGGGTGCGAGCCAACCGACGAGGATGCCGCCGATAACCGCGACGATGACGCTCATGTAGAGCCAATGCGTCTTGTCGCGCTTTGCCTTGGTGCCCTCGGGCTGTGGGGAACCGTCTACTGTCCCTGTTGCCGTGCTGCTCATGGGGTGTCCTTTGGATCGGATATCTGTGAAGTGATCGGGATCACTTCGAGTCGTGGAGAATTCTTGTTGCAAACAGGTGGGCCCGGAAGTTTGTGTTCATTACGTTCAGGAGGCGCTCGATGGTCGAACGAAAGACCGGCCGACGTATGAGCGTCGCCAGGCAGATCCTGCTCCTGCAATTGGCGTTGTTGGCGCTGGTCATCGGCGTGGGGGCCGCGCTCGCAGTTGTCGACGAACGCCGAGACAGCGACGACGCGATCCGCAGGCAGGTGAGCTCGATAGCGCAGACTCTCGCCCTGTCGGATTCGACGGCGGCCGCCCTGACGAGCCCGGACCCGACCGCGATTCTGCAACCACAGACCGAGAAAATACGACAGGCAACCGGCGTCGATTTCATCGTGGTGATGGCGCCGGATCGCACTCGATTCACCCACACGAGCCCGGAGCTGATCGGTCAACTGTTCAACGGAAACATTGACCGCGCACTCGCCGGCGTGACCTTCACGGAGACGTACGCCGGGTCGCTGGGGCCGTCGATCCGCGCAGTCACTCCTGTCTACGATTCCGGCGGAACCCTGGTCGGTCTGGTTTCTGCCGGTGTCACCCGCGAGCAGATCAGCAAGCAGTTCGCCCAAAGTGTTCCGGTCATCCTGTTCGTTGCCGGCGGCGGTCTTCTTGCCGCCCTCCTGAGTTCACTTCTGGTGAGCCGACGCATCAGGCGACAGACCCTGGGAATGGCTCCGGACGAACTGCGCACCATGTACGAGCACCACGACGCCGTACTGCACAGCATCGGTGAGGGTTTGGTGGTGATCGGGCAAGGCCGAAGCAAAGACGCGAGAGTGGACATCGTCAACGACGAAGCACGTCGCCTCCTCGATCTACCGGACGGGCCCGTGCCACTTTCATCCATCCCCGAGACCATGCGGGTCGACGACGCCTCTCCCGCGAAGGATCAAGTGCATCTCACCGACAAGCGTGTGCTGGTGGTCAACCAACACCCGGTTGAGTGGGAGGGCAACAGAATTGGCACCGTGCTGACAATTCGCGATCACACCGAACTTCAGAACGTACTCGGGGAATTGGATTCGGTACGAAGTTTTGCCGAGTCGCTTCGATCGCAAGCCCACGAGAGTGCAAATCGTCTGCACACGATCATCACGATGGTCGAGTTGGGGCGAAACGAGGACGCAGTGGCCTTCGCCACCAACGAATTGCGGGTGTCCCAACAGCTGATCGATCGTCTGATGAATGCGGTCCACGAGCCGGCGCTGGCCGCACTACTGCTCGGGAAAATGAGCGAAGCGACCGAACGCGGGGTCGACCTGACCATCACGGAAGACACCGCGCTCGGTCCGGTTCCTTCGCTCAATGCACGCGAGTTGGTCACGCTGGTCGGCAATCTCGTGGACAATGCTATTGACGCATCGCGCGCGAGCGAGTCTCCGTGGGTGGAAGTGACGGTAATGGAAGAGGATTCGATGATGGTTGTTGCCGTCGCCGACAGCGGCCCGGGAATGACACCCGAAGCACTCGAAAAGGCCAAGGGCCGTGGCTACTCCACAAAATCCGGCTCTCGCGGACTCGGTCTCGCACTGGTCTCTCAAGTTGTGAAACGGCACGGCGGCACGCTCACCAGCGAGCCGGCGATGGGCTCAATGCTGGTTGTCCGTATCCCGCTGCGCGAGGCGGAAGCACCGCGATGATCCGTGTACTGATAGTCGACGACGAACCGTTGATCGCGCAGGCACACCGTTCCTACGTCGAGCGTGTGCCGGAATTCGTGGTCCACGGCGTGGTTCATTCCGGGAACGCCGCCGTGCGTGCAGTTACGGCGGCCAATGCCACCGACCAGCCCATCGACCTGGTCCTGCTCGACATCGGGTTGCCCGACGCCAGCGGTCTCGACGTGGCCTCCGCCCTGGGCGGGTTGCGGCCCAGTCCGGACATCATCGCGGTTACCTCGGCGCGCGATCTGGAGGTGGTCCGAAGCGCCGTGGCTCGCGGGATCGTCCTCTATCTTCTCAAGCCGTTCACTTTCGCAGCATTCCGCGACAAGCTCGAGCGCTACCTCGAATATCGTGCAGCACTTCCCGCTGGAGAGTCTGCGGTCAGTCAACACGACATCGACCGCGCGATGTCCGCACTACGAACGTCCGACGATCGAGCAGCGGCACCGAAAGGCTTTGCGTCTCAAACACTCGGACTCGTCGCAGCGTCTGTCCGGGATTCTGAGGGACCGGTGACCGCTGCAGAGGTGGCAGCATCGGTCGGCGTGTCCCGGGTGACGGCCTGGCGCTACCTGGAAAAGCTGGCAGACGACGGCATGCTCACCCGGGAGACCGAGTACGGGCGCGCTGGGCGCCCTCAGGTTCGTTACCGCAGAACCTGATTGACACAGAAGCTAGTTTGCGCCGACCGTGTCGAGAACCCAGGCGAACTCGAACGCGACCTCTTTCCACTTCTCGTACCGACCGCTGACACCGCCGTGTCCGGCGCTCATCTCGGTCTTGAGAAGTAGCGGAGCATCACCGGTCTTGGTGGCGCGCAGTTTTGCGACCCACTTGGCCGGCTCCACGTACAGAACACGGGTGTCGTTGATGCTCGTGATCGCAAGAATGGCGGGATAGTCCTTGGCTTCCACGTTCTCGTACGGGCTGTACGAGCGCATGTAGTCGTAGACGTCCTTGTTGTGCAGCGGATCTCCCCATTCGTCCCACTCGATGACCGTCAACGGCAGCGACGGATCGAGAATCGACGTCAGCGGGTCGACAAACGGAACATTGGCGAGAATGCCGGCAAACAGTTCCGGGGCGAGGTTGGCGACAGCCCCCATCAGCAATCCACCCGCACTACCGCCGTCGGCAACCATCCGATCAGCGGCTGTGACACCGGTGTCGATCAAATGCTTTGCGCATGAGACAAAATCGGTGAAAGTGTTCTTCTTCGTGAGCGTCTTGCCGTTTTCGTACCAGTGACGACCCATCTCGCCGCCGCCGCGCACATGTGCGACCACGAAGACGACGCCGCGATCGAGCAACGACAAGCGGGCAACCGAGAACGACGGGTCGATGCTCGCCTCGTAGGAACCGTAGCCGTACAACAGCAGCGGCGCGGGACCTTCCGGCGCACCTACGCGCCTCACGATCGAGAGCGGAATGCGGGTTCCGTCGTCGGCCACTGCCCAGTCGCGACGCTGCTCGTAATTACTCGCATCGAAGTCACCGAGAACAGGCTGCGACTTGCGCAGTGCCAGTTCACCACTGGCGACGTAGTAGTCGTACACCTGCCCGGGAGTGATGAACGACGTGAAGCCGAGTCGGATGGTGGGCTGCGCCCATTCCGGGTTGGACCCCATACCGATGCTGAAGAGTTCTTCGTCGAAGTCGATTTCGTGACGCTCGCCGTAGCCGTCATCCGTCAACGGCCACACGGCAACCCGAGTGAGCGCCTCGCGGCGGTAGCTCAGGACGAGGTGTCCGGCAAAAGCTTCGGCTTCTTCCAGACGAACGTCTGCGCTGTGCTCGATCAGCGTCGTCATGTTTGTCGGATCCGACACGGGAGCTTCCACCAACACGAAGTTCTCGGCCTTGACTCCGTCCACGACGTCGTTGTGGAGGATCAGGAAGCGGTCCTCTCCCCCGATCACCGCGTGTTCAGCGCCGTACTCGACGCCCTCGCGACGCGGGATGATGACGCGGAAGTCGCCTTCCGGGTTCGCCGATTCCAGCATCCAGCCTTCGCTGGTCACCTTGGAACCGACCCAGATCATCAGGTACTTCTCACTGCGGGTAGACCCCACCGAAACCCAGTACCGCTCGTCGGGCTCGTGGAACACCGAAACATCTTGACTCTGCGGCGTTCCCAGCTTGTGACGCCACACGGTGTCCGGACGCCAGGAATCGTCGACCGTCATGTAGAAGACGTGACTGTGGTCGATCGCCCAGGTGGCGCCAGGCGCGGTATCGGGAATCTCGTCGGCGAGCATCTCACCGGTCTCGAGGTTCTTGAACCGCAAGGTGTACCGCTCGTCGCCGACGATGTCCACCGAGTACGCGAGCAACGTGCCGTCCTCGCTGATGGAGAACGCGCCGAGCGAAAAGAACTCGTGCCCTTCGGCTTCGACGTTGCCGTCCATGAGGATCTGCTCGCCGGCCAGCTCGACGCCGGGCGTCAGGTTGGGCGGAGTCCAGTCGTCTTCACCGGCGATGGGGCACCGGCACTGGACGGTGTACGACTTGCCTTCCACGCTGCGCGAGTAGTACCACCACTTACCCATGCGAGTGGGCACCGACATGTCGGTTTCCTGCGTCCGCGACTTGATCTCCTGGAAGATCTTCTCGCGCAACGGCTCGAGCGCGGCCGTCTGCTCGTCGGTGTACGCGTTTTCGGCTTCGAGGTATGCGACTACCTCGGCGTTGTCCTTGTCCCGCAGCCACTCGTAGTCATCGACGAACGTGTGTCCGTGATGGGTACGTTCGGCGGGGACCTTCTTTGCGACCGGCGGGATCAGGCTCATGCGCTGGGACCGACCCAATCGTCGAAGGACAGACCGGAAATGCGCTCGTACGCCTCGATGTAGCGTGCCCGAGTCGCGTCGACGATCTCCTGCGGCAACGGCGGCGGTGTCGTGTCCGAGCTACGGTCCCAGCCGGATTCGGGGCTCGTGAGCCAGTCGCGCACGAACTGCTTGTCGAAACTGGGCTGCACCTTGCCCGCTTCGTAGCCTTCGAGAGGCCAGTAGCGCGACGAGTCGGGGGTGAGCACCTCGTCGGCGAGCACGAGGTTTCCACCGGAGTCGAGACCGAATTCGAGCTTGGTGTCGGCAAGGATGATTCCGCGATCGGCCGCGAAGTTGGAGGCGCGGGCATAAACGTCGAGAGTGTCCTCGCGAAGCTGCACTGCCAGCTTCTGGCCGACCTTCTCCACTACCTGATCGAAGCTGATGTTCTCGTCGTGATCCCCGAGAGCTGCCTTGGACGCCGGGGTGAAGATGGGGTCGGGCAGCCGCGACGCCTCGACGAGGCCCTCGGGCAACGCGACGCCGCACACTGCGCCGGTGTTGTTGTAGTCGACCAGGCCGGAGCCGGTGAGGAAGCCACGAACGACGCATTCGACGGGAACCATGTCGAGGGAGCGCACCACGAGAGCGCGGCCGAGAACCTCTTCCGGGATGCGATCGTCGTCGGGCTCGCCGGCCAGGTGGTTGGTGCCACCGAGGACGTTGAAGAAGAACACGCTCATCGCGGTGAGCACGCGACCCTTGTCCGGGATCGGCGTGCTGAGCACGTGGTCGTAGGCCGAGATCCGATCACTCGCGACAAGCAGCAGATGCTCGTCGTCGATCGTGTAAAGGTCACGGACCTTGCCACCGGCCAGATGAGTGTAGGAATCAAGTGTAGGACGCACCCGGTCACCCTATCGGGCGTTCGCAGTTCGTACAGAACCCCGGTAGCCGGGACAGGTAAGCGTCCTCGCCGTTCGGAGAGCTGTCCGCCCTGCTCATCCGGATATGCAGGTGGCCCCTCGCCAGCAGGCGAGAGGCCACCGTCACAGTCGATGAACTACTGGTTTGCGGGCAGCTTCGACAGGCCCTCGTCGATCGAATCCAGCGTCAGAAGAGCCGTCTGATAGGTCGCGGCCAGCGAATGCTGGACCTGGACGACGTTGCCGGCCTTCACTGCGGGCAATTCCTTCCACAGCTCGGAATTGACCAGCTCCTGCAACTGCGGAGACATCGAGCCGTCGGCGTTGAGGCCGTAGACGATCACGTCGACATTTCCGAGATTTTCGCCGATCTTCTCGATGGATACCTGTTCGACGTGGATGTCGGCGGGGTCTGCGGGGGTGCCGGGGAACTGCAGTCCGAGTCCGTCGAAGAGATTGGTCGTGTACGAAGACGCGTACTCGCGTGAGAAGGTGCCGGCCTCCGGCTTGCAGACGTTGCACACGCCGCCGAAGGTCAGCGAGCCGAGCTTGTCCTTGTACTTCGCGGCCAGTTCGGCGGTTTTGGCGTCGTAGTCGTCCTTGAACTCGCCGTAGGTGTCGGAGACATTCGCGGCATCGGCGAACTGCTCGCCCAGCACTCGCCAATCAGCAGGAACCGTCGGTCCCAGGAAGACGACGGGAGCGGCCGCCTTGAGCTGCGCCATGTCCAGCTGGCTTTCGACACGAGCGGGAACACCCATGATGATCAGATCGGGCTCGGCAGCGACGATTCCCTCGTAGTTGAGCTGGGAGACGTTGCCGTCGGGCGCGACCTTCGGCAGAGCTTCGTAAGCGGCCTTGGTCTTGTCGTCCATGTTGCCGAGTTCACGGGTCCACTCACATACTGCTGCCAGGTTCGCTCCCGCCTGAATCAGCGGCAGAACTGCGTATCCGCAGGCCACGATCCGCTGCGGGTCGCTCGGGATCTCGATGGATCCGTTCTGTGCCTCGAAGACACGGGTCTGCGAGCTCGCGGCTGTCGTCGACGATTCGGACGACGCCTCCTCGGAGTTGCTGCAGCCGGCGACGCCGACCGCCAGCGCAGCTGCTGCGCCGATCACCACTGCGCGGCGAAACCACGACAGACCTTGAACCCGCATGTTGAACTCCATCTGAACGCACCGGACTGCTCCGGAATTGATTTGGTGAGGCTAACCAATATCAGGGCACTGGACCTTTACACAAACACAGGTCTCGAGGAATGAACTGCGCCTCCCGAGTCACTCACGCTCACAGCAGCACGCCTCCCACTGAGAGGGAGCAAAGCAAGATTCCTCTCGAATCGGACACGTGAACTCGCTACCTTGCCTTCGCGATACCTCATCGACCAGCCACTCTCTCCGCTCGACGAAGGGTTCACACATGTCCCGATCCACGCGCACGTGCTCGCTACGGTCTGCCGCGGCCATTGCGTTGACCAGCAGCTTTCTCATCACCGGTTTCGGCGCCTCGATCGCGCACGCCGAACCTGCCCCCTCGGCTCCACAGTTCGGCTCACTGGATTTCGGATCCAGCAACTTCGGCAGTGCCGAGCAAACCCCAGATGCTCCGCGGCTGACCGGGATCGACAATTTCCGCGACGTCGCAGGCACCGGCGCCGGATACTCGGGAACTCTCGGTCTGCCCGTGAACAAGGGAGTCTTCTACCGCGCGAACGCGATCACGCCCAAGGGCGATGACATGAGCATTCTCGAAAAGCTGGGACTGACAAAGGTTTACGATCTGCGCACGGAACCCGAGATCGCCAGCAAGCCGGATGTCCTGCCCGACGGGGTTGCGTACGAGAACATTCCGATCCTGTCCGGGAACATCGCCGAGATGGTCGCGAAGATCAAGTCCCCCGAGGACTCACGATCGATGATGCAGGACATGAACCGCGCCTTCGTCACCGGAGCGACGGAGCGAGCCGGGTTCGCACAGTTGCTCACGGGCCTCGCGGAAACCGAAGGCGCACAGGTCTTCCATTGCACTGCAGGTAAAGACCGCACCGGCTGGACGTCCTTTCTGCTGCTGAGCATCGCCGGTGTCGACCGCTCAGTGATCATGAACGACTACTTGCTGACCAACGAATACACAGCCGAAGGCATGAAGGCCACGCGCGCGGGTATCGCGGCGAGCCTGGGCGAACAGATGGCCGTCAACATGGAGCCCCTGTTGGGTGTCGAGGCAAGCTATCTCGATGCCGGCCTCGCCCAGTTGGACCAGACCTACGGGTCGGTCGATCGTTACCTGACCGAGGGCTTGGGTCTGAGTCCGGCGACCGTCATGACGCTCAAAGCCAAACTGCTGGGCTGAGCGATCCAGCTGCCCCGGGTTCGACGAGGGGTCGAACCCGGGCACGTGGACTTTCTCTGCCCGCGCCGTGCCGGATGCGCCGCAGCGTCCCGTGCGTCAGCGCGATACGGCGATCACGTTGTTTCGGTACGCCCAGATGACGATCTGCACACGGGTGCGCACCTGCAGCTTCTTGCAGATGTTGCTGATGTGCGACTTCACCGTGCTCTGCTCGAGGCTGAGAGAATCTGCGATGTCGTTGTTTCCCAAGCCTTGTGACAGCAACTGCACCACATCCATTTCACGCGCGCTGAGACCGTGATCCGATCCGGAGCGCGCCGTGGACATCGGTGCCGGCTTGCGCCTCGCGAACTCCACGATCAGTCTCGACGTCAATCTCGGAGAGAGCACCGAGCCACCCTCGGCCACGGTCAGCACTGCCGACGAGAGCTCCTCGGGATCGGCGTCTTTGAGCAGGAACCCTGCGGCGCCACTGTCGAGCGCCTCGAAAACGTACTCGTCGAGATCGAACGTGGTGATCACGACGACGCGGGTCGCCGGAAACTCGGCAAGGACCTCCCTGGTCGCGGTCAACCCGTCACCGTGAGGCATTCGGATATCCATCAGTACGACGTCCGGACGCAGTGCACGCACCTGCTCGTACGCCTCGACTCCCGTCTTGGCATGCCCGACGACGCGAATCTCGGGGTGGCCGGAGAGAAACAGTTCGAACCCCTGCCGTACCACCTGCTGGTCGTCTGCAATAAGGACGTCGATCATGCGTTGATCCTCCCGTTCACCGGCACCAGTGCCTGCACAGCCCACTCACCTTCCGAATTCGGTCCGGCGTCCAGTTGACCACCCATGAGCGTCGCGCGTTCGCGCATTCCCACAATTCCGAGGTTTTGCCCGTCGGAGGACGGACGAGCATTCCCGAGCGTATTGATCACCCGGACTCTCACCGCACCGGCTTCTCGGCTCAGACATACCTTGGACTCGCTACCCGGCGCATGGCGAAGGACGTTCGACAACGCCTCCTGGACGATGCGGTAGCACGTCAACTGGACTCCGCTGTCCAGGTCGTCGAAGCGGCCGACCTTCTCGAGCGAGATCGACGAGATGGTGCGCCTGCAGTCGTCCACCAACTCGTCGATGTCGGAGACCATGGGCGTCGGGAAATCGGGGTCTTCCTCACCCAGACGGAGGATCCCCACGATCTGCCGCAAGCTGTTGAGGGCCCGCTGCCCCTGCTCGATGACGCCGCCCAGAAGGGCTTGCGCTTGTTCTGGATTGCTCGAGAAGAACTTGTCGGCGGCACGGGCCTGGATGATCATGCCGGTCATGTGGTGAGCCGCGACGTCGTGCAACTCACGTGCCATGTCCTGCCGTTCGGCGACAACGGCATTCGCGATCTTGCGTTCGCGGTCCCGGTGCAGATCCGCTACCGCCTGACTGTTCTCCATTGCTTGCTTTCGCAGACGCGCGACGATCTTTCCCATGGCGGCGACGACCAGAAAACTCGTGACGGTGTTTGCCGCCGGCTCGAGGAACAGGTGGGGCAACTCCCCCACCTGAACCTCTGCGACCGTCAGCCCGTCCCGCTCGGTGAGATACATCGCCAAGATCACGTCCATCGCCATTCCGAGGACCAGCAGTCCGACCAGACGCATGCCGCTCACCCGGATGGACACTGCCATGATCGCGAACCAGAAAAGCGGCGTGGCCCCCAGCGATCGACTGCCGAGGAAGAGCATCAATCCGCCGGATCCTGCCAACGTCAGGAGGTAGTACGCGATCGGGTACCGCCGGCGCGCACACGCCACAACGGTCAACACCGTCAGGAAACCCATGATGCCGACGACGGTTCCCGGATCGCTCAGCACTCGATTGCTCGTCTCGGGTTCAGTCTTGAGACTGGCGAGACCGAACACCCACGGCACACTCAGCAGGCCGACGATCACGGCCGCCGTGGCCGGGTTGTTCAGGTTGAAACGTCCCCACCCTCGCGATGCCAGGGCTTGCCCCGAGACATTCTGACCAGCCGAGTCGAACATCCACTCCCCATTCCGCATCCGATGATTGACGTTCATGGTGGCATGCGCGCACCACTTGGTCCCACATTCGACGAACGTGAAGGGAATGTTCGATTCTCGGCTACAACCAAAGGACTAGTTCGGGGTGAAAGCACTAGTACTAATGGATCAGCCGAACTGCTCGACCAACCGGTTCACCATGTTGGTTGCGCTGTAGTAGTCGAGACGGAAGGTATCGAGCCCCACGGCATAGACATGGTGATCACGAATTGCCGGATGCTGCGCCAACAGGGGAAGTGCCTCGACCGCTTTCACCGCACCGTCGTCGGCGCTGACCAGGATCAGGGTGTTGCCCGCGATACCGTCGTAGAGGTTCTCGGCCGAGACCTGAATGATGTCCTTGCGCTTACCCATGGATTCACTGCTCTTCGCAGACTCGGGAATGTCGGCGACCGTGAAACCCATCGCCGTGAGCAACTTCGCCTGCCCGGACTCGTGCGTCCAGATATTGGCGCCGCTGCCGTCCTCGTAGTAGACGAGCGCGGTGGTCGGCTGCGGGGGAAGTGTGATCTCGGCCTTCGCTGCCTCTACTGCGCTGTCGAATTTCGCGACCGTGGCCGCTGCGTTGTCTTCGAGACCTGTCGCTTCACCCAGCACGGCGGCCACTTCCTGCCAACTACTTCCGCCGTAGTCCACCACTATTGTCGGAGCGATGGCCGTGAACTGTTCGTACAGATCGACGACGGAGTCACCTCCAGTCGCCGAGACGACGATGAGGTCCGGGTTCTGGGCCAGAACGGATTCTGCGTTCGCGCCGCCCATCGGCAGCACTGCGAGTCCACGTTCTCGAGCTATGTCGCCCCACTGTGTGAACAACCCCTGCGCATCCGATACGTCGGTGTTCGGTCCCGTCGATGCGGTAGCCACCACCGGAGCGTCGATCGACAACAGCGTGCCCGTCAGCGTCACACTGGTCGAGACGATCCTCTCCGGCTTCGACGTGATCTCCACCGGCCCCTTCGGCGTTTCCACCGTGCGGGGCCAATTACCCTGCGATGCAGCCGAATCAGCACCGGAATCGGCATCCGCAGAACTACATCCGGCGAGAGCGAACCCTGCCACCAAGACTGCGGAGAGCACCTTCAAGGCGCGCGATTTTTTCATTGTGACGCCCACTGGCGGACCACTCCTCGAATTCAAAAGCCCATGAAATTAGGTTAGGCTGTGCTCATGCTAACTCAGGCGGTGACAGAATTGTCCGCTTCCCTCGCGGCCTCGCCCGACATCGACACCTTCTGGAACCGGATAGTGCAACAAGGCACGCCGATCATCGAAAGTGTTGATACACATACAGTTCGAGTAACTTTCCTCTGGCGACAGCCCGAGGAGGCGGAAGTCGAGCGCGTCTACCTCGACGCAAACTCGTTGACCGACCATCACGCGGAACAACTCAGCGTGATGCAACGGGTCGGCGAGAGTCCGGTGTGGTTCTACGCCGCCGAAGTCTCGAACACCTGGCGCAGCAGTTACAGCATCATCCCGGTGCCGAAGTCCGTAGTCGACGAATTCGACTATCCGGGAGCAGGCAAGGAAGACACGACCCGCCGCACCCGATGGTTGGGGTTGCTCGAACACCGCATTGCCGACCCACTCAATCCGCTCTCCGCAGGCGTGGACACAAGGCGTTCCGTCGCTGAGATGCCCTCGGCGCCGGTCCAGTTCGGTTGGGATGCTCCAGTTTTCAGGAAGTCGATACAGCTCACCTGGGCCAGTTCGACTTTGGACGTCGAGCGGCCGGTGTGGATCTACGAGACCGTGGACGACGGATTGACACCGCTCGAAGAACGGCCGCTCGTGATACTTCTCGACGGGCGCCACTGGGCCGAGGTCATGCCAGCAGGTGCCGCCTTCGATCGTGCAGTGCAGACCGGCAAACTGAAGTCCTGCGTTCTGCTGGCCATTGATTCCGTTGACAATCAACGTCGTTCGAAGGAATTGCCGTGCAACCGCGACTACTGGAGTGCAGTCGTCGACGAACTACTTCCGCAGGTGCGCGCCGTCGCACCCTTCTCGTCTGATCGAACGCGAACGGTGGTCTCGGGGCAGAGCTTCGGCGGCCTGGCCTCGATGTTCGCAGCACTCGAATTCCCCGAACACTTCGCGCTGGTCGCCAGCGGGTCCGGTTCATTCTGGTGGCCGACAGGCTTGAAGCGCGGCGAGGACGGTCCGCCGGGTGGAGACATCGCCGCACGCATCGAGCGCGATGGCGTGCCGGACGGTTTACGCGTTGTCCTCGAAGTAGGTAGGCACGAGTCCGACATGGTCGGGCACAGCGCAGCGGTCGCACAGGCGTTGAAGGCTGCCGGAGCGCAAGTGTCGTATCGGATCTTCGACGGCGGCCACGACTGGTTGTGCTGGCGCAGTGTCCTTCTGGACTCCGTTGTCGAACTGATCGGCAGTCCCTGAAAGTGGCCGGTGCCGCTAGTTCAGTGCACCGCGAATGACGGCAGCCGTGCTGTCGAGAATTGCCCGATTGGGCGTGCGAGGTAGCGCACGCAGGCCGAAGCCGTCGCCGCGATTTCGCGGAATGACGTGCAGATGAACATGGAAGACTTCCTGCCCCGCAACAGCTCCGTCAGAGAGATGCAGATTCACTCCGTCGACGGGGAGAGGTCCGGTACGCATCGCTGCGGCGATCTTCTGTGCGACGGAAAAGATCCTGGCACCGTCGTCGGAATCGAGCGTGGACAATCCACTGGCGTGGCGCTTCGGCACGACCAGGAGATGGCCGGATGTGAACGGCCGAATATCCATGAAGGCAAGGACATTCGCGTCGTCGTAGACGACGCTGGCCTCGGCCTCACCGGCGATGATGGAACAGAAGATGCAGTTCATGCTCTTCGACCCTGTGCGCCTTTTCGGTGGTGGTGACTACCGAAAAGGCGCACGGGGGCGTAGCCCTTACAGAATCGGCGACGGCGCATACGCCGCAGCTTCGGGGTTGGCGTCGACAAGCTTCTGCACCTCGGCGACAACGGCGTCGACCTGAGCAGACGCGGCGCCGACAAAGGCCGCCTTGTCGGCCAGTGCCTCGTCGAGTGCGGCGCGGTCGAGCGGCAAACGGTCGTCGGCGGCAAGGCGATCGAGCAGGTCGGGCTCCTTGCCTTCCTCACGCATCGCCAGCGCAACTGCGACGGCGTTCTCCTTGATCGCCTCGTGCGCGGTCTCGCGTCCGACGCCCGCGCGCACCGCTGCCATGAGAACGCGGGTCGTGGCGAGGAACGGCAGGTAGCGCGTCAGTTCCTTCTCGATGACGGCCGGGTACGCGCCCATCTCGATCAGCACGGTCAGGAAGGTCTCGAACATGCCGTCGATCGCGAAGAACGCGTCCGGGAGAGCGACGCGACGCACGACGGAGCAGAAGACGTCGCCTTCGTTCCACTGTGCACCCGCAAGCTCGGCTGCCATGGAGCCGTAGCCGCGCAGGATCACCTGAAGTCCGTTGACTCGCTCGCACGAGCGGGTGTTCATCTTGTGCGGCATCGCCGAGCTGCCGACCTGGCCGGGCTGGAAGCCTTCGGTGACCAGCTCATGGCCGGCCATCAGGCGGATCGTGTGTGCAAACGACGACGGGCCCGCGCCGACCTGGACGAGCGCGGAGATGACGTCGTGGTCGAGGGAACGCGGGTACACCTGGCCGACGCTGGTCAGTACGTGGGCGAATCCGAGGTGCTCCGCGACCTTCGCTTCGAGCTGCTCGAGCTTGGCCGCATCGCCGTCGAGGAGGTCGAGCATGTCCTGAGCGGTACCCATCGGGCCCTTGATCCCACGCAGCGGGTAGCGGTCGATCAGCTGACGCAGACGTGTCAGTGCAACGAGAAGCTCGTCGGCCGCGGAAGCGAAACGCTTGCCCAAGGTGGTGGCCTGAGCTGCGACGTTGTGCGAGCGGCCGGCCATCACGATGGACGAGTACTCGGCAGCGCGCTCACCCAGACGGGCGGCGACGGCGATGCCGTGGTTGTAGACGTGTTCGAGAGAACGCACGATCTGCAGCTGCTCGACGTTCTCGGTGAGGTCACGGCTGGTCATGCCCTTGTGGACCTGCTCGTGTCCGGCGAGTGCATTGAATTCCTCGATGCGTGCCTTCACGTCGTGGCGGGTGACCCGCTCGCGGTCCGCGATGGACGCCAGGTCGACGTTGTCGATGACGCGCTCGTAGTCGTCGATGGCGTCGGCCGGAATGTCGATGCCCAGCTCTGCCTGCGCACGCAACACCGCCACCCACAATTGACGCTCGAGCACGATCTTGTACTCGGGAGACCACAGAGCAACAAGCTCCGGGCTGGCGTATCGGTTGGCAAGGACATTCGGGATGCGGCTCACGAGGCCTCAGTCTAACGGTGGCCGAGCAGTGCTGTTACCCCCGAGCTAGAGCAGCTGTCACCCCCGAGCTAGAGCAGCTGTCACCCCCGAGCTAGACGACCGGCGGCGCCATCACGTCGATCGATTCCAAGAGCATTCCTCTGGCCAACCCGCGTGGGTCCGGGTCGTACTCCCCGAGCGCCGTGATCATCGCGCCGTCGACCATCGCGACAAGACGGCGCAATTGCCCCTCGGGAGCCGTTCGGCCCGAGCGTCGAAGCGCATCGGTCAACAGGTCGTCGAGCTGGGCGCGTAGGCGCAACTGCACGTCACGAAGCGCGGGATGACGGGCACACGCCACAAATCGTTCGTAGCGCGAGATCAATCGTTCGCGGCTCTCCGGCCGCTTCTCTTCGTCTCCGAGCAGCAGCTCGACCAAAAGTTCGACGGTTGATTCCGCGCCCCGCCGACGTTGGGTCACCGCAGCCACTCTGGCGCGCATCGCTTCCATGTCGGCGTTGCCGTTGAGCTCGACGGCACACGCGATCAGATCGTCGAGTGAGTCGAAGTAATAGGTCGTCGAAGCCAGAGGAAGGTCGGCCCTGGTTGCCACCGCTCGGTGACGAACGGCGTCGAACCCGCCCTCCAGCAAAAGTTCAGCAGCGGACGCCACCAGAGCTTGGCGACGTCGTTCACCCTTGGGCGTAGCTGCAGAAGACACCACGACATCGTGCCAGCAGAGGGCACCTCCGCATGGCGAAACAGCTCGAAGACCCTGCTGTTTGTTACCCGAGCCACTTCTCGAGGCGGGTCAGCGCCTCCTGGATGTCGGCTGTCGCGCCCGCGAACGAAAGTCTGACCATCCGGTTTCCGTGGACGGTGTCGAAATCGATTCCGGGTGCCAACGCGACCCCGGTATCTGTCAGCAACCGGGCACACCACGCGGTGGCGCCCTCGTCGCCACACAGATGGCCGATATCCGCGTAGACGTAGAACGCACCGTCGGCGGGAGCCAGCTCGGTGATGCCCAGTTTCGGCAACCCGGTCAACAGCAGTTCACGATTGACGGCGTACCGCTGAACGTGCCCGTCCAACTCGACCTTCGCCTCGTCCGAGAACGCCTCGATGGCGGCGTACTGAGAGATCGCGGGCGGACACACCGTCATGTTCGACGCGAGTCGCTGCAGCGGGCGCCGCAAGTACGTCGGCACCAACATCCACCCGAGCCGCCAACCCGTCATCGAGAAGTACTTGGACACCGAGCCGATCACAACGGATTCGCGTGAGGTCTCCCAGGCGCTCGACGTGTGCTGATCGCCGTATCCGATGCCGTGGTAGATCTCGTCCGAGATCAGAAGGGTGCCGTGCTGCTCGCACCACGTCGCCAACGCAGCGAGCTCCTCGGGCGAGATCACCGTGCCCGTCGGATTTGCCGGGCTGGCGACGATCAGACCGGCAGGCGGCGACGGCAAGGCCTCGAGCATGTCCACCGTCGGCTGGTATCGGGTTGCCGGCCCGCAGTCGAGTTCGACGACGTTGCAGCCGAGAGCGGCAAGGGTGTTGCGGTAGGCGGGATATCCGGGGCGAGCGACCACCACGGTGTCGCCCTCGTCGAACGCGGCCAGGAAAAGCAAGGTGAACGCCCCGGACGAACCTGTCGTCACCACCACGTCTTCGGCGTCGACGGCTATTCCCGATCGCTCGCTGTGGTAGCGCGCAATAGCTTCGCGTAGCGGCAGGATCCCGAAAGTCTCGGTATACCCGAGTAGTTCGGTGCCGAGGATCTCGCGCGTCGCACGTAGCACCGGTGCCGGCGCGGGGGTCGACGGTTGACCGGCAGCCAACGTCAGAACGTCACCGTGCGTCCGCTGACGTTCGGTCGCGGCCTTCCATACATCCATGACATGGAAGGTCTGGATATCTGATCGACGAGATTCTGAGCGCACACCCCGACGGTAGCCGAACCACACTTCCGTGAGAAACGACGACCATCCTTTGTGACGATCCGACAGATTCAGGTGCTCAGCATGAGTCGATTCAACGAGACCTGGGCCACGTCCCTCGCGCAGCATTGATCAACGACATCCTTCGATCAAAAGGTGCATCAGATGAAAGCTCGCTCAGTGCCCACCGCGGCTCTGGTCACGATCGGCGTTCTCACGGTTGCCTCGTGCGGAAGCACCTCTGATCCTGGCGGCGGTACCTCCGGGGACTACGCCAAGGACGGGAGTTTCACGACGATCGTGAACACCGACCCCGGCAACCTTCATCCCCTGATCACCAACCTGACTGCCACGCAGGCAATCAACAGCTATACCAACGACTCGTTGTTGGCCATCGACCCCAAAACCCGTGCAGCGGGCTCGTATCTGGCCGAAAAATGGAGCGAGAACGGAACTTCGCTGAACTTCACCCTCAAAAAAGGGATCACGTGTGAAGACGGCACGACGTTCACTGCCCAGACAGCCGCGAACAACATCAACTGGGTCGTCGACAAGACGAACGGCTCGCCGTGGCTGGGAGCGTCGGTACCCGAAACTGCAGTAGCAACCGCCGATGGCGACGAGCTCACGATCAAGACGGCGGAACCTGCGCCCTTCCTGCTCGAGCGCATCGGTGCTCTCAAACTGGCATGCCAGGCAGCACTCGACGACCCCGCCAGTGTTCGCGGCAGCAGCAACGGAACCGGCCTGTTCAAGATCACCGAAGTAGTGGCAAACGATCACGTGACGCTCGAACGCCGCGACGGATACAACTGGGGACCGAACGGCGAAACCACATCGGACACCCTCGGAGTGCCCAAGGCCGTCACGATCAAGATCGTGACGGACGCGGCGACGACGGCGAACCTGGTCCTCACCGGAACGGTGAACGCAGCACCGGTGGCCGGTGCGGATATCGAACGTGTGGAAGCGTCCGGCCTGGAATCGATGACGTCGAACACCTTGAGCGGGCAGTTCATCTTCAACCACAATGCTGCTCTTCCCACCAAGGACGAAGCGGTGCGCAGCGCGCTCGTGCAGGCAATCGATCTCGACGACTACACGGACATCAACACCGGTGGCAAGGGTTCGCGCGCTACGGCATTGGCCGTTGTCGATCCGCGGGCATGTGACTACGACAGTGTCACCGGTGTAGTTCCGAAGTTCGACATGGCCGCGGCGAAGAAGACCCTCGCCGACGCCGGCTGGAAGCCCGGATCCGACGGCGTTCTGACCAAGGACGGTCAATCGCTGCAATTGACGGTCATCTTTGCCAACTACCGCGATACCACTTCTGCAGCAGCAGAATACGCGATGAAGCAGTGGCAGGAACTCGGCGCGAAGGTAGAGCTTCGCGGTGGTGACAACAATTTCATCATCTCCAATACGTTCGCGGCAAAGGACCTGACATCCTGGTCGATCTCGATCGGTCTGACCGTCCAGAGTGACACTCCCAGCATCTTCGTTCCGTACTTCTCCGGCCCGACCCCTCCGGCGGGCGTCAACTTCGCATCGATCGACAATCCCGAGTACACCGAACTGGCTGCGAAGGCCTCGGTTCTGCCCGGGCAGGAATCCTGCTCGGTGTGGAAGGAAGCGGAACAGGCGCTGTTCACCTCTTCTGACGTCGTTCCGGTATCCACATCGCCGAACTTCATGTTCTTCAACGGTGCGACGTCCCTGTACGCGCCGATTGGTGGAACCCTGGCGGGCCCAGGCATCCGAGTTCTGAAATAAGCCGGAAGACAAAGCTTTACGTCTGCATCTATTTCTCCGATTCGAAGGATCTACATGACTGACCGTCCATTTGTTCTCGACGACCTCCACCGCGTGGTCACACCCACTGAAACCGCAATCTCGCCCGACGGCACCGTGGTCGTCTTCGTTCGCTCGGAAATTGTTGCCGGAAAGGCAACTACATCTCTCTGGGCAGTGTCCCGCGATTCCCAGGCTCGCCGCCTCACTGCGGGGCCCGCCGATTCGGCACCTCGGTTCTCTCCGGACGGAACTTCGATTGCCTTCCTCCGTAAGGTCGGCGACTCCGCGCAGCTGCACCTGATCCCGCTCGCCGGCGGCGAGGCCGAAACCCTCACCACAGCAGCATCACTCCCCCTCGGTGCCGGCGCACCGGTCTGGAGCCCGGACGGAAATGCCATTGCATTCGCCGCTGTGATCTCACGTTCGGACTCCACCGATCCGAATGCGCCCATCGTCACCGACCGACTCGGATACAAGGTGGACGGCGCCGGTTGGCTCGGCACCTTCCGTCGCCACCTGCACACCGTCGATCTGGAGACGAAGGCAGTACGACGCCTCACCGACGGTGATTGGAATGCGGACGTACCGTCCTGGTCGCCCGACGGCACGGCTCTTGCCTTCACCGCGAATCTCGAACCGGACAGCGATCTGAACCTCACGTTCAGCGCTTACCGAATCCTCGTCGACGATCTGTCAGTTCCGCCGCAGCGACTCGGTCACGCCACCGGGGTGCAGGGCTCCACACTGTGGCACCCGCAAGGAGATTCGGTCGTCGCCATCGGCACCCCCGAGGTCCGTGTCGGAACTGCCGACCTGATCCGTCTGTCCGTCCCCGGCCCAACTGAGACACCGGTCGACGTCACCCTCACAGCTCATCTCGATCGCAACGTGATGCCCGGCGCGCCCGGTTACCCCGGTGGCACACCGGCACTGTCGAATACTCGCGACGAAATCGTGTTCTGCCTCCGCGATCGCGGATGGACGCATCTGTATGCAGCCGATATCGAAACCGGCACCTCTCGCTCCCTCGTCGCCAATCCCAACGAGGTCATCTCGGCGCTCTCCGTTGCCCGTGACGCCCGCGTCGCCTCCGTCATCGTCACCACACAGCAGTCCTTCGGTGAGGTCGCACTCGTCGATCTCGACAGCGGCGCTGTCACCACGCTGACAAAATTCACCGCAGAAGCACTCCCCGAGGTGACCCTGTTTGCCGCCGAGGAGCGCGAATTCACCATCTCCGACGGCCGTACCGTGCATGGCTGGTTGCTGTCCGCTCCCGAAACTGATGGCGCTGCCCCCCTTCTGCTCGACGTTCACGGCGGACCGCACAACGCGTGGACCGGCGTTGCCGATACCTATCACCCCGCCCACCAGGTTCTCGCAGCGCAGGGCTGGCGCATCCTGACCCTCAATCCACGTGGATCGGACGGGTACGGCGCAGACTTCATGTACGCCGTCAACGGCGCCTGGGGTACCTCGGACCAAGCCGACTTCCTCGAGCCGATCGACGCACTTGTCGCCGAGGGACTTGTCGACGGGGACCGCCTGGCGATCACCGGGTACAGCTACGGCGGATACAGCACCTGCCACCTCACCTCGCAGACCGATCGCTTTGCCGCGGCGGTGGCCGGTGGGCTGATCTGCGATTTCAACGCCATGGCCGGAGTCTGCGATTTCGGTCCGCACCTCGCGTCGCTCGCCACGGGCACCACTGTTCCCGAGAACTCCGCGGGGCTGCTGGCAGCCTCACCGCTCGCCGCCGTGAAGAACGTGGTGACTCCGACGCTGATCCTGCACGGAAAGTCGGACGAGCGGTGCCCGCTGGGTCAGGCCGAGGCCTGGTTCGCCGCACTTCGCCAGCAGCATGTACCCACCCGACTGGTGGCGTATCCCGGTGCAAGCCACGGGTTCCTCGTCAACGGCTCGATCTCGCACCGAATCGACTACAGCACACGGCTCATCGAGTGGGTGAAGCGATACACCTCCGCGAAGCTGCCCAAGACCGGCCTGGCCAATGCATCTGCCGGCGCCGACGCGTGGAAGCGCTCACTGGACGTACTGTGTGAGCGTTACGGCGTCACCGGTGCTCAATTCGGTATTCTCACACTCGATTCCAGCGGCAAGGAAATCACCCGTACGACGGTGGCTTCCGGCGTGATCAATGCAGACACCGGGGTCGAGGTATCCACCGACTCCCTGTTCCAGATCGGATCCATCACCAAGGTATGGACCGCGATGCTGGTCATGCAGCTGGTCGACGAAGGCTTGCTCGACCTGGACGCGACCGTCCGGTCGATCCTGCCCGACTTCGCACTGCAGGACGAGGAAACAGCCGCCCGCATCACGGTTCGCGCACTTCTGAACCATCGCAACGGAATCGACGGTGACCTCTTCATCGACAAGGGTCGCGGAGACGACGTCGTCGAACGCTACGTCGAGGGCCTGCGAGACTTCCGTCAGGTTCATCCACTCGAGGACGGCTTCGCGTACTCGAATTCCGCGTACGTCCTTGCAGCTCGTATCGTCGAGGTTCTTCGCGGCGGTATCTGGGACGACATCCTCAAGGAGCGGATCATCGATCCACTCGGCCTCGCGCACACACTCACGTTGACCGGAGATACTCCGAGATACTCTGTGGCAGCGGGTCATACAGGGAACTCCGTCGTGATGCCCGTCTGGCCGATCACGCGCTCGATGGGGCCGGCCGGCTGCATCACTGCCAGCATCGGAGATCTGCTCACGTTCGCGGAACTCGGCCTTCTCGAAGGTCAGAGCGTCGACGGTGTGCGGATCGTGTCGGAAAAATCAGCCGCCGCGATGCGTACACCCGAAATCGATATCAGCGAACTGTTCCCGGACAAGTCGGGCTGGGGTCTGGGTTGGTTCCACGAAACCTGGTCGGGCGAAGAAATTTTCGGCCACGACGGCAGCACCATCGGGCAGCACGCATATCTGCGCATCTTCCCCCGCCACAATGTCGCGATCGCGCTGCTGACCAGCGGCGGCAAAGCAGACGGCCTCTATCGTGATCTCTTCACCGAAGCCGCGGCCGCATTGGTCGGACTCGAACCTCCGCAAGCCCTCGCCCCGAACCCCGCGAGTGTGGAGTCGATTCCGGATTCGGTTCTGGGTAAGTACAGCTCGGGCGGAATAGCAATCGAGTTCCGTCGTGGAGAGTCCGCTGACGAGGCTGTGATCACCGTCATCGGCGACGTCATCCCGAATCCCGAGGAAGACGAAACAGCTCCGAAGAAGCCTGCAGCGGTAGCCACTCTCGTACCGTCGCAGATCCCGGGGACCTGGACCACCCGTCAACCCGGGGCTGCCGGTTGGACGACGGTACGACCGCACCGCGACGGCGTGTACGTCGGATTCCGCTTCCTACCACGGGTTAACGCGTGACGACGACCGATACACATACGATGACGGAAACACCGAACGCCGAAACACAGAACGCCAGCGAACTCGAGGAATCAAAGATGCAAGAACAGCTTCAGGAACTCGTCGACCAGTGGAGGGTCGAGGCAAACATCCCCGGCGTCTCGGTCGGTATCGTGCACGGCGACAAGGACATCGTCGTCACCAGCGGCATCGAGAGCGTCGAAACCCAGCTCCCGGTCACCGACAAGACGATGTTCATGATCGGTTCCACCACAAAGGTTTTTGCTGCAACAGCCGCGATGGCACTCGTCGAGGACGGCCTACTCGATCTCGACACCCCGCTGGTCGAGTACGTCCCCGAACTGACCCTCGCCGACGACGAAGCCACCCGCACAGTCACGATGCGTCATCTTCTGACGCACACCGGCGGATTCACCGGCGACGCCAGCCTCTCGGCCGGCTGGGGTGAAGACGCGCTGGGTCGATCGATTTCACGGCTGAAAGAACTGCGACAGGAATTTCCCGTCGGAGAGGTGTTCTCCTACAGCAACTCCGGATTCGTTCTCGCCGGATACGTCGTAGCCAAGATCAGTGGACTGACCTTCGAAGAGCTGGTCAAGCAGCGCGTTCTGGACCCACTCGAGATGAAGAACTCGGCGTTCCTGCCCTGGGACGTGATGACCCACCGGTTTGCACTCGGCCACTACATCCGCGAGGGTGAGCCGTTCGTGTCCAACGAGACCGGACTGGACCGCGGTATGACGCCCTGCGGTGGAATGTGGTCCTCGGTGCGCGATCAGCTCGTCTGGGCACGCTACGCACTGTCGGGCGAACACCCGGGTGAGGGACAGCCGCTCGACGAGTCCACCCGGTTGCTGATGCAGAAGCCGCAGCGTCCCGCCGCGATGATGTTCGAGGAAGTCGGCATCGGCTGGCTGCTGACTCGATACGGAACCACCCAGGTAGTGCGGCACGGCGGAAACGTCAGCAACCTCCAGGTCTCCGAGTTCTTGACCGTGCCTGAGAAGAACTTCGCCGTCACCGTGTTGACCAACGCACTCGGCGGCGGAATCGGCAAGAAGATCGTCGACTGGTGCATGGCCAACCTCGCAGAGTTGCCCGCGCCGGCATCTCTCGACGTGGTCGAGCCCGAACCCTCTGCCGTCGACGCCGTCCTGGGCAAGTACCAGGCCGGCAACCTGACCATGACCGTCGCCCCCGGTGACGAGGGAATCGGCGTCCGCATGGGCAGCGCGCAGGACCTCGGCGAATACGAGGACATCGTCTGGCCACCGGCGATCCCGATCGCCTTCGTCAACGATCTCGACTTCGCTGCTCGCGCCGACACCACGCGGACGCTGGGGCGCTTCGTCACCGATGACACCGGACGCGCCGTGATGCTCGAATTCGGCGGCCGAACCGCCAAGCGAGTGGCTTGATCCTCTAGACGGGTGACGCGGTCCGATTACGAGGCCGCGTCACCCGTCTTTGTATATGCACAGCCTTTGTATATATGCACAGCCGCGAAGGTACAGACTGGACGCCATGAACGTCATCGGCGAGTCGATTCTGCACCCGTCCCGGTGGAGCGTGCGCGCCCGGACGACCGTGGCATCGACCCTCGTGATCGCCTTCTGCTTGGTGATCGCCGGGCTTGCACTGGTTTTCGTACTGGCGAACTCCCTGCACCTGTCCGCACTGAACAGCTCCGAGGCCCGTGCCGCACAGTTGGTCCAGCAACTCACCGGGAAGGGCCCAGCCGATCTCGACCCTTCGCTTCTGTCCACCGACAGCCAGATCGGAATCGTGCAGATCGTCGACGCCGATCACCGAATCGTCGCCCAATCGCCTGGAACTGACAGCGACCTACTCTCCGAACGCATTCTCGGCCCTGACGAGTCGGACACCTATGGAAGGGTCAAGAAGTCCGACGACGAGGACTACTGGCTGATCGGACACGGCGCTCAGACGCCGGCCGGACCGGTCACCGTTTTCGTCGGCGCCGACCGTGAACCGGTTGAAACCGTGGTGACCACCGTTGCCGTTCTGCTCGCCATCGCCGGGCCCCTGGTTCTTGGACTGGCCGCGTTTGCCACTTACCGCCTGGTGGGTTCGGCTCTCGCTCCCGTGGAACGCATCCGCGCTCGGGTTGCCTCGATATCGAGTGGGCGTCAAGGTGAACGAGTCCCCGTCCCGTCCGGGAACGACGAGATAGCCCGACTGGCAACAACAATGAACGACATGCTGGCGCGCCTCGACGAAGGCGCACTTGCTCAACAACGATTCGTCAGCGATGCCTCCCACGAGTTACGTAGTCCACTGTCCACGATCACGACGGCTCTCGAACTGGCACACCGACGCCCGGATCTCCTCGACGACGCACTGATCGAAGACGCGCTACTTCCCGAGGCGCGACGGATGCGGCAGTTGATCGAGGATCTGTTGATTCTCGCGCGCTCGGACGAAAGCGAACTCGAATCCATCGGTACCGTCGTCGACGTCGACCTCGACGACATTCTGTTCGCCGAGCAGAAGCGGATCGACGGTATCTCCGAGATCGCGGTCACCGCCACCGTTGCTCCGGTTCGCGTGTCCGGAGACCCGAGGGCGTTGGCGCGCATGGTGCGAAACCTGGTCGACAACGCAGTGCGGCACGCCGAGACCCTCGTGCATCTCGAGTGTTCCGAAGCCGGCCACGAAGCCCATATCGTGATCGAGGACGACGGGCCCGGAATCCCTGCAGCAGAACGCGAACGAATCTTCGGACGCTTCGTCCGCCTCGACCAGCCGCGATCGAGGCAGGGAGGTGGCTCCGGACTCGGACTCGCCATCGCGTCGGAAATCGTTGCGGCGCATCACGGAACCATTTCTGTCAGCGAGAGGGTAGGCGGTGGAAGTCGATTCGAGGTGACAATTCCGCTACCGACCGATTGAAGATCAGGCAGTGCCGACAAAGCGGTACCCGATGCCTCGAATGGTTTCGATGCTGTGGGTTCCGAACGGGAGGTCGACCTTCTTACGTAGGTAACCGATGTAGACCTCGACGATGTTCTCGTCACCTTCGTAGTTGGTGTCCCAGACGGAGCGAACGATCTCGGTCTTCGTGACCACAACTCCGTTGTTGCGCATCAGGAACTCGAGAACGCTGTACTCACGTGGCGTCAGCGTCAATTCGATTCCCGCTCTGATCACCTGATGTTTGGCGGGGTCGAGGGACAGGTCTCCCACGGTGAGTATCGATGGACGCTGGGGAGCGCCCCGCCGCACCAGTGCGCGAAGCCGCGCGAGGAATACTACAAACGAGAAGGGCTTGACCAGGTAGTCGTCGGCACCGAGATCGAAAGCATCAGCGAGGTCGTATTCGCCGTCCTTCGCCGAGAGCATGAGGATCGGCGTCCACACCTCCCGGGCGCGTAGGTCCCGCACGATGTCGTATCCGTGTTTGCCCGGCAACATGATGTCGAGAACGATCACGTCGAATTCGTCGCTGCAGGCAATCGCGAATCCGTCGTCCCCGTTGAGTTCCACGGCGGTCACGAATCCCTCGGCTACCAATCCCCGCCGGATCGTCTCGGCCAGGCGTACTTCGTCTTCGACAACCAGTACTCGCACCACCGGCCCCGTTTCGTCGACACGCAGTTGTTCGGATGCACCCAGTAGAGCAGACGGTGGGCCCATGACCGAGTTACGTTCAGCGTTTCTTCAGCTTCTGATCGTCACACTGCATTCATGCCAGCAACTGTGTCGACCGTGCGAAACGTGGTCACCGAAGTCTTGACCGAGAGCACCACCGCAGAAATTGCGGTTGCCGCAATCGTGGTGGTAGCCGCGCTGTTCGCATTCGGTTCGATCTACCGGGCCTCCAGCGTTCGGTCAACAGCGCTCCGCGCGTCCGGGCTCGCCCTCGCCCTGGTGACGCTCTCGATCCAGGTATATCGAAACGGGTGGTTGACGAGCTTCGACGGGCCGGTGACCGACTGGATGGTCGATCATCGGAGCGGCGCCCTCAACCAGATCGCGGTCGCCGTCACAGATCTCGGTAGCCCGGTCGCCACCGCGCTGCTCGGGATCACCTGCGGAGTGCTCATCTCGTGGCGAGCGCGTTCGGTTGTTCCGGGTTTGATCGTGATCGGAACCGTTGGCGGTGCGGCAGTCGCCAGCACGGTAATCAAAGCGCTCGTCGGTCGCGAACGTCCGCCGACCAACATCCAGGTTCTTCTCGAGACCGGCCACTCGTTCCCGTCTGGTCACGTCACCGGCACAGCAGCGCTGTTCGGCATTGCGGTTCTCGTTGTGAGCGTCGACCGAACACCGTCCGTCAAACGTCTTCTGATGCTGCTCGCCGTGACGGTCACCGTTGTCGTCGCGCTCACTCGCCTCTATTTGGGAGCTCACTGGCTCACCGACGTCGTTGCCGGAGCTGTCCTCGCGACGCTTGCCGTCACTGCGGGTGGAGCAGTCTTCCGGTTCGTCGGCACGCACAACCAGTCCGAATCAACTACTGCTGCAGTGTGCTCTGCAGAACCTTCAGCACTTCACGAGCCGCAGTCGGCCCGGTATTGAGGTAGAAGACGTCGTCGTCGACAGCAACGGCATGGTTGGCAATCACCCCACGTAACTGCGCCCACAACGGCGCGTTGGTCAACGTCGCCGGGTCCCCGCCTTGCACTCCGTAGAAGATCCAATCAGCGTCCGCGACGTTCAACTCTTCCTCACTGATGTCTCGGGAGGTGTCGTCGAATTGCTGCGACTCTGGACGCGTCAGGCCGGCATCCTGGGCGATACTGCCGGTGAACGAAGGAATGCCGAAGATGCGCAAGCGATTTCCGTTCTGGCGGGTGAACGACACTGTCGGCGGCGACGAAAGGGAAGCACCGAGGGCTGCGGCGTCGGCGTTGAACGTATCCAGCAGTGCCGTCGCCTGCTGCGTCTTACCTACCCCGTCGGCAACCAGCAGGAAGTCCTGCTTCCAGTAGACACCGGTCCCCTGCGTTGCCACGGTGGGCGCAATCGCCGAAAGCTGGTCGTACAGCGAATCAGCATCCTTCCCTGCAACATTCATCAAGATCAGGTCAGGATCGAGCTTGACGATCGCTTCGAAGTTCGGTGTGAAGCGCCCACCTGCATCGACGACATCACCTAGCTGGGTGCGGAATTCGGGGTATGCGGCCAACAGGTACGGCGGCACCAGGTCCGCACCGTCACCACGAGTCGAAGCCGCAGGAACGACACCGAGCGATAAAAGCGCATCTGCTTGCCCGGTCGAAATGACGACAACCTTTTCGGGCTGCGATTCGATCGTGGTGTCCCCTTTGAAGTGTGAAACGGTACGAGGGAATTCGCCGTCCGACTTTCCGCTCCCCATTCCAGCCGGGACTTCTCGCGGAGCGACAAACGCAGAGTCCGCCGGAGTCGACGCACTGATGTCAGTGCCTGTGGGCGAGGCGTCGCTCGAGCAGCCACTGAGAGCTGCCACCAATGTCAGTGCGCCGACCAGCATTACACTGCGTGACTTCTGTCCAAAATTCATGATCGTGTCCCGTACGTCGTGAAGCACGACAGCTTCATCTCCCGTCATGGTTAGGTGACCCTACCCTTTGAGGAACTGTAAACTATATCTGTGTCAGATACAGTTTTGGGGCGTGGATCACACGAGGTCGATCGCTACTCTGATCGCGAGCCCACTGCGGAAGAAGCATCGAGATCACTCATCGCTGCGGCGTTCGAATTGCGTCGAGCGCTGCGTGAATACATGGATACGTCGGGTACCGACGCGACTTTGCCAGAGGCACAATCCGAGGTACTTCACGATGTCGCGCACCATCCCGGCACTCGCATCGGGGCCGTGGCCGATCGCCTCTCCAGACGCCCGAACACCGTCAGCACGCTGGTGCGCATCCTCTCCGACAAGGACCTGATCGAGCGGCGACCCGATCCCACAGACGGCCGGGTGAGCACGCTTTTCGTGAAGGACGAGCGAAGCGCGCGCCGGGACCGTCGGTCCGAACTACGCATCGGCGTCCTGGCCCAAGAACTGACAGCCCTCGACGAAGGTGACCTCGACACATTGACCACTGCCATCGGCATCCTCGACCGAGTCAATCGATCACTGCGAGTTCACGCACCGCGATGATGCCACTCAGGTGACTTTCCCACTCTTCTCGTAGACGTCGGCAAAACGCCTCATCTGCTCCGTGATGCCCGTCAGGCTGTACCCCGTACGCAGTTCTACCGAGGCAACCTGGCCCGAAACCACAGCCGGAAGCCTGGTGAACGTCGGCGAATTGAGCTCCGGCGTGTCAGACCACGTCGGCGGAATCAGGAGGAGATCGGCCGGAAAGACGCCCGGCTCTTCCCAACTCGCTGATGCCCAGAAACCGTCCTCGCTGTCCAGCTTCGCGAATTCGACGCCCATCGTTTCGAGAATACTTCCGAGCGGAGTCCATCCCGGCACCGCGTAGTCAAGGCTCGACTCCAACGGAATCGCGTATGCAACAGAGATATTCGTTCGCGATGTGGCCAATTCACGCACCCGGTCACCGAGCGCACTCAACTCTTCCCGTTTTGCCGCGTAGACCGGCGAGGTGTCGGTGCCGCCGATACCCTGAACCAACGAACTGAAGCTGTCCAACGCCGCTTGCGCCCCGTCGGTGATCTCGACACCTGCAATGGGAGCAACCTCTTCGACGCGAGCGATATCGTCGCCCCAGATGCTGCCGAAGTTTCCGCCGTTGTACGAACTCCAGATGTCGATGACCAGATCCGGGTCCACTGCCAGGAGTTTCTCGGCACTGATATCTGTGTCGGTCTCGCTGACATGGGCAATTCCACTGAAGTCGAATGCATTCAACGTGAATTCGTCGAGCCTGGAAAAGCCGATGATACCGACTGGAACGACCCCGTATTCGAGTAGCACCGGCGCGGTGTCCGCCGTCGCCACAATGCGCTCGGGGATCTTGTCGAGCGAAATCTGCTGACCACGCGCATCGACATACGTCCACGCATCACCGTCGGACTTCGCGTCGGTCGTCGAGGTGCCACATGCTGCCAGCGCCGTCGAAAGTGCCACTGCCACAGCCATGAAGATGGCCCTGCTACCGCGTTTCGAACGCGGCGCAACGAAATCGATCACTTCTGCCCCATGCTGTCGAGCGAGTTTCGGGAAACTCCCGAACCCGGAAAGTAAAGTAAGCCTCGCCTACATGGCTAACGGTAGAGCGGATCAGGGGATGACGCAATCGCGGAGTTTTGTCAAAGAATGTCGAAATCGGATCAACGATCCGCGTTCTTTCGAAATGCCATCGGCGTGACACCGGTGGACTGTTTGAAAGCGGCGACGAAACTACTGGGCGTCGAGTATCCGATCTGCTCTGCCACGTCGGCGACCGCAACACCTTGGCCGAGTAGGGACATCGCCACGTTCATCCGAAGCAGTACTCGCCACTGACCGAAACTCACGCCGGTGTCCACCTTGAATCGACGAGCCAAAGTGCTGGTGCTGACGCCGATCTCGTTCGCCCAGTCTCCGAAACTGCGTGGGTCCTCCGGATGGGACAACAGGTCGCGTGCAATCCGCCCGACCGGGCCCGAATCGGGGATCTTCATCGCTCCGCGCTCGTCGCCGGGAACAACGAGGTCGAAGAACACTCGCTCGGCGCGGCGCCTCGCGTCGTCCGACATCTCGCGAGCACTCAGATGCAGAAACAACTCGTAGAGTAGCGGCGTGCCGTGTACCGCAACCGGGCGATCACCGAGCGAAGGCCCCTGCCCTACAGCGCAATACACCGTCAGGAACTGCGCACCCGCGGCAACGCGCACCGAGTGTCGATGCAGTGCCGGTATCCACAGCCCTCGTCCCGGCAACAACGTCCACATCTGGGCGCCCGAGCGAACAACCACAATGCCGGAACGCGGGAACAGAATCTCGTTCGATCGGTGCGCGTGGGTTTCCCATGTCACCGGTTGATCAGCACTCGACGCACCACCCCACAGAACCAAACCTTCGGGCTCGTCGTCTAATTCGTGTTCGGATACCACCAGCTCGTCGCTCGACGGCACGCCCCACCGGAGCCAATCACCGTCGACCTCGGATTTTGTCCGCCTCACGTCTACATCCCTGGATCGACCGTCGTCTGTCCAGGTGACTGTAACCGCTACCCACGCAGAGCAGGTGCGGCAGGAAGTTGATCCCACCGCACCTGACCCCGAGTCGCCGCTCTAGTTCATGTCGTTCGCAATGATGTTCTCGATATTCCGTTCGGCCAGAGCGGTGATGGTGACAAACGGATTGACTCCGACATTGCCCGGAACGAGGGATCCGTCCATGACATACAGTCCCGGGTACTCCGGCAGACGACCGTAGCCGTCGGTCGCCTTGCCAAGCACACAACCGCCGAGGGGGTGGTACGTCAACTGGTCACCCCACGTCTGCACCGGACCGAAGAGGTCGGTCCGGTAGATCGTGCCTTCCTTCTTGTTGATCTTGTCGAAGAGTTTCTTCGCCATGTCGATCGACGGCTGGTTCTGCGAGCGCTGCCAATTCAAACCGACTTTGCCTGTTGCCGAATTGAATTGAAACTGAGCACGTTGCGGATTCTTGGCAATCGCCAAGTACAGGCTGACCCACAGTTCGGTACCGGCTGGGAAGGGCGCGATTTCCGCGAACACAGGAGCCGATGCGTCGGCCCAGTTGTCGATACCCATCACGGGGATCGCCGACTGCTTCGCGCCGGTGGCGTCCCACATGTGATTGGCGCGACCCACCATCACGTTGCCGTTGTGCCCCCATTCCTGCCCAACCGCACCCGGCAAATTCGCCAGCTGCCCTTGTGCTTTCATCGCGACCAGGAGCTTGCTTGTACCGATACTGCCGGCCGCGAAGAAGACCTTGTCCGCCGTCACCGTCTTGGTGCCGACGGTGTTGCCCTGCTCGTTGATCTGGTTCATCACCACTTGATAGCCACCACCGGTCGCGGCCGGCGCAACCGAGGTCACGACGTGCAGCGCCGAGATCGTGAGCTTGCCGGTGGCGGACGCCGCAGCGAGGTATGTCTTGTCCAGAGACTTCTTTCCCGCGTTGTTGCCGTAGATGACCTCACTCACCAGGGCAGACTTGGTGACCTGACCAGCAGCTTCCTGCTTCATGTAGTTGAAGTCGTAGACATTCGGAACGAATGTTGTTGTGTAACCGGATCTCTCAGCGGTCTTTCGGCCGGTTCGTGCAAACTTGTAGTACTCGGTCGACTCGAACCAGGCCGGGTCGATGTTGTTGACCCCGAGCGCAGCGTTGGCCCGCGGGAAGTACGTCGAGTACATCTCGTTGGAATCGACCCCGGGCAGGATCTCTTCGAAGTAGTTGCGCTTGGGTGTGACGGCCATGCCGCCGTTGACCAGCGACCCGCCGCCGACCCCTCGGCCTTGGTAGACCTTGATCCCGCCGAAGTCCTCGGCGTCGAGAACGCCGACGTAGCGGCTGATGTTCTTGTCCACCGAGCCGCCGGAGAAGTGCGAAACCGGTTGAACTGTACGGTCTCTGAGCCAGAAGGAACGTCCGTCAGGTGAGAGCATCGGGCAGAAGACCTTGCCGTCGGACCCCGGTGTGGTCCACGACTTCCCCATCTCGACCATGTGTGTGTCGATGCCGGCCTGCGTCAGCCGAAGTGCCGCAACGGCTCCGCCGTACCCGCTGCCGATCACGAGCGCAGGGACACGGTCTCCGTCGCTCAATGCTCGCCTGGGCGCAGCGGCGGCCGTAGTCCACGAGGACGAGAGCGCAGCGGCGCCCACAGCTAATCCTGTTGCTGCCAAGAAGTTTCTACGCGAGAGCGTGGAATTGGTACGTGCGTGCCGTTCGTTGGATCCAGCGCGAATGCTCAAGTGTGCCCTTCTCTTTCCGTGACCCCCGCGCTGAGATATACCGGGAGAAACCGAACGAGAAGTCCATACTCGTGGGTAACTTCGAGGAACCGTTGATTTTCCATGAAAAGGGCCGATGAACAGAAAGTTCACCGGCCCTCCGAAAGAACGAGTCAGGGAAGAGAGATGCGCCCTTCGACGGCGCCGAGTCCGATGTCCGTGCGGAAATGACCGCCGGGAAGCTTGACGTCGGCGATCTTTGCGTAGGCGTCGTCACGCGCTTCGGTCAGATCCTTGCCCACTCCGACAACACTCAGCACACGCCCGCCGGCCGAGACGACGGCTCCGTCTTCACGCTTCTTCGTACCCGCATGCAGGACTCCGTCAGCGTCGGCTCCGGTGATCACGTCGCCGGTGCGGGGGGTCGCCGGATAGTTCTCGGCAGCAATCACGACCGTGACAGCGGAACCGTCGCGCCACTGCAACGGACCGACCGAATCGAGTGTTCCGGTCGATGCCGCATTGAGTAGACCGCCCAGCGGCGTTTCGAGGAGAGCAAGCACGGCCTGAGTTTCGGGGTCACCGAATCGGCAGTTGAATTCGACGACGGCCGGGCCGTCGACACCGATCGCGAGTCCGGCGTAGAGAAGGCCGGAGAAACTGCTACCGCGTGCGACCAACTCGGCAGCGACGGGCTTGACGACGTCGTCGATGATCTGCGTGACCATCTCGTCTGGCAGCCACGGCAAGGGTGTGTACGCGCCCATGCCGCCGGTGTTGGGTCCGGAGTCTCCGTCGCCGACGCGCTTGTGGTCCTGAGCCGGGAGCAGCGGGATCACGGTTTCACCGTCGACGAGGCAGAAGAGCGAAACTTCCGGACCGTCCAGGAAGGATTCGAGGAGAACCGGGTGCCCGGTCTCGAGCAGTTCAGCGGCATGATCGCGCGCGGCGAGACGATCCGTCGTGACGACTACGCCCTTGCCCGCGGCCAGTCCGTCGTCCTTGACCACCCAGTTGGGACCGAAGCGGTCGAGTGCTTCGTCGAGCTTGGCCGGATTGTCGACGATCTCGCTGTGAGCGGTCTTGACGCCGGCGACAGCCATCACGTCCTTGGCGAAAGCCTTCGATCCCTCGATGCGGGCGGCGTCGGCCGAAGGCCCGAAGCAGGCGATACCTGCTGCGCGCACCGCGTCTGCAACACCGAGAACCAGCGGAACCTCGGGTCCGATGACGACGAGGTCGGCTTCGACCTTCTGGGCCAGCGCGGTAACCGCGTCACCAGAAGCGACGTCGACGGGGTGCTGCTCGGCGATTTTTGCGATCCCGGCATTGCCAGGCGCGCAGATCAGGGCCGTGACACCTGGATCGCGAGCAAGAGAGAGAAGGAGGGCATGTTCACGGGCTCCGGAGCCGATTACTAGTACGCGCACGGGGAACAGACTACGGCCTGCGATAACAGCGCTCTCGGAGTGCCACTGACGGGGCCAAGGTCCCAGCGTTCGACCTTTGTGCGAAATATCCGTTTCGAGATGAGATCATATGAATACCTGAATAGGTGAACAGATGTTTTCGGACACCTGTCCACCAAGGAAAGGACACCCGTGAAACTCCATAAACCAGGCGTTCTGACGCTCACCGCAACCGCCGCAATCGGCGCACTTCTGATCACGTCGTGCAGTAGCCCGACTGGCACCGACTCCTCGGGCAACAACGACGGCCTGGTCTTGGCCGACGGCTACGAACTGGGCGGCTACAACCCGGTCGCAGGGTTCGGCGCTGCCGGTGAGGCCAAGATGTACGACGGTCTCGTCCGGCTCACCGGAGGCACCGGTATGCCGGGATTCGAGCCGTCTCTGGCCGCGGAGATGCCCACGGCCAACGCCGACGCGACAGTCTGGACGGTCAAACTCCGCGACGGGGTCACCTTCTCCGACGGATCGACCTTCGACGCCGCCGACGTGGTTGCCACGTACAAGGCGATCCTCGATCCCGCTTCCGCCTCCGAAGCGCGGTCGTCGTACGACATGATCAGCGACGTCGTGGCCGTCGACGACAGCACAGTCGAGTTCCGCCTCGCCTACTCGTATGCCCCACTGCTGACGAAGATGCTGATCGGCATGGTTCCATCGGAGTCCCTCGCGACACCCGGGCTTGCCGCCGAATCGCCGTTGAACACCGCACCGGTTGGTACGGGTCCGTACACACTCGTCGACCTCTCACCGGATCGAGCGGTCTTCGAGGCGAACGAGAACTACTGGGACGGTGCGCCGGAGATCAAGAAGCTCACTCTCCTCTATGTTCCTGACGACAACACCCGCGCCCAACGTATGGCGTCCGGCGAGATCGACGGAACCAATCTCCCTCCACTGCTTGCCAATACGTTCTCAGGCAAGGACAACATGTCCGTGACGGCCCATCAGTCAGCAGACTGGCGCGGGCTCTCACTCCCGACGAACAATCCCGTGGCAGGCGACAAAGCCGTGCGGATGGCGCTCAACCTCGCCGCCGATCGCCAGTCGATGATCGACAACGTCCTTGGCGGACACGGCCGCGTCGCCGCCACTCCGATCCCCGAGGTCTACGGCGATTCGTACAACCCGAACGCAACCTTCGCCTACGACCCGACCCAGGCCGAGCGAATACTCACCGAAGCGGGCTGGATCGAAGGTGCCGACGGAATCCGTTCGAAAGACGGTCAGCGGGCACAGTTCACGATCATGTACAACTCCGTCGACACCGTTCGACGCGATCTCGCTCAGGCATTTGCCTCCGACGCTCTCGCTGTCGGCATCGAGGTGGACCTCGAAGCACTCTCCTGGGACCGCATAGACCCTCGCATCAACCAGGATTCGACGCTTCTCGGTGGCGGCGACGAACCTTTCGACCCCGACACACAGGCGTACGACGCGCTGAACTCGAAGTACATCGCGCCCGGGGTCGGCAGCATCTACGACAACGCCAGTGACTACTCCAATCCAGCAGTCGACGCCGGCTTGGAAGTAGGACGCCGCAGCCTGGATCAGGCAACGCGTGATGCCGCGTATCGCGACGTACAGCAGGCGTACGTCGAAGATCCCGGATTTGTCATCCTCGTATTCCTCGACCATACGTACGTGTCGAAGGATTCCGACTGGCAGATGTCCGGACCGGTACTCGAACCACACTCACACGGTGTGACCTGGGGTCCATGGTGGTCACTGCAGACGTGGGCCCGAGGGCAATGACAGCGGTCGACGTTCGGCCAGACGCGGGGCCGACACGGGGCCACCGTGACAACTCCCGCCGAAAGGCCATCCTCACGATGGTCGGTCGGCGGGTGTTGTTCATCGTGCCGGTCATCGCCGTGGTGTCCGCGGGACTCTTTGCAGCCGCCGCGATCTCACCGTTCGATCCACTGGTCGGCTACCTCGGCACGCGATACATGACGACAAGCGACGCGGACAAAGCGTTGATCGCCGACCAGATGGGTTTCGACAACCCCTGGTACAGCACGTACTGGAATTGGCTCCAGGGTGTGTTCACCGGCGATCTCGGGATCTCCAGATCGTTCAATCAGCCTGTTTCCCAAGTCATCTTCGAACGTCTGCCATGGACCTTGCTGCTGGTCGGGATCTCACTCCTCATCGCGATTCTCGCCTCGCTGACACTCGGTGTTCTCGCCGGAATCCGCAGTGGAGGATTCCTGGACAAGACCGTGTCAGGGCTGAGCGTCGTAGTCCAAGGACTTCCGCCGTTTGTCTTGTCGCTGGGTGCCATCGCGCTCTTCGCGTTGACTCTCGGCTGGCTCCCGGTCGCCGGACTGACCGACGGGGGCGCCGATCCCACACCGGGACAGGTGATCCGGCACTTGGTCCTACCGGTGACGGTGCTCGCCATTTCGCAAATGCCGTGGCTCCTACTTGCGGTCCGAGAGTCCGTCGTGGGTTCGAAAAGTGAGGGATTTGTCGCCGGCGCGGTAGCACGCGGTATCCCGACGCCGACCATCACGAAGCGCCACATACTGCCCACATCACTGGCACCTTTCGTCAACATCGTCGGCGTGCGGTTGCCCGAGCTGATAGTCGGGGCAGTGCTGGTGGAAGAGGTGTTCAGTTGGCCGGGGATCGCCGGCGCCATCGTCTCGTCAGCCCGTGACCTCGACATGGCACTGCTCGCGTTCCTCACCGTCGGTACGACATTGACGGTCATGCTCGGCTCACTGCTTGCCGACGTCCTCGTTGCAGTCCTCGACCCGAGAGTGAGTACCGATGGCTGAACGACGCTTCAAGATCGCCCTAGGCGTGCTGATCCTCGTTGCGCTGTACGCGGCGTTGGTCCCATGGTTGGCCGACGTCGACGACCGAGTCACAGACTTCTCGGCGGCTCGCCTGGCTCCGTCGTTCGATCACCCGTTCGGAACTGACTCGGCGGGCCGAGATCTATTCGTGCGCATAGCTGCAGGCATCAGAACCTCACTTCTGATCGCACTCGCCTGCGCGCTGCTCGCCACGGTGATCGGCGTCGCCGTCGGCACTACGGCCGGACTGGTCGGCGGCTGGGTGGACAGGTTCGTCATGCGCGGCACCGATGCCGTCAACGCACTCCCCCACCTGTTGCTCGGCATCGTCATCGTCGCGATGTTCCGTGGAAGCATTGCCGCCATCGTGCTTTCGATCGCACTGACCCACTGGACCCAAGTGGCCCGGATCATCCGCTCAGAGATCTTGAGTCTGCGCGAGCGTCCCTACATCGACGCCGCCATTCTCGCGGGAGCAAGTCGACGTCACGTGATCATGCGCCACCTCGTGCCGGCGACGGCGCCACAGGCTTTGATCGCAGTCGTTCTCCTGCTGCCCCACGCCGTCTGGCACGAATCGACGTTGTCCTTCCTTGGTTTCGGTCTGCCCCCGCACAAACCCAGTCTCGGGACGCTTCTCGAAGAGGCACGCAGTTCTCTGCTCCTCGGCGGTTGGTGGACTCTTGCATTCCCCGCCGCAGTCCTCGTGATCGCCACCGTCGCTGTTGCAGTTGCCGGTTCGGCCCTGCGGTCGATGCTCACGCCCCCTCGACCTTCGGAGCTACGACTGTGAAACGCGGCCTACGCATCGAATCCCTCACCGTCAGGATCCCTTTGCCCGGAGGATCCGTAGTCCACGCTGCGAGCGACATCGACCTCGACGTTCCAGCCGGCACGGTGACCGCACTTGTCGGGGAATCCGGGTGTGGCAAGTCGATCATCGCCACCTCGGTCATGAACATGTTGCCGCCGAATGCTTCTCGAACCGGAACGGTCACCGTCGGTACAGCGGACCTCGAGATCGACGTCTTCTCCGGCACCGCGTTCCGTGGACGTCACGTGGCTCTCGTTCCACAATCCGCCGCAACACATCTCACCCCCGTCCGGACTGCGCGATCGCAACTACAGGAGACGATCGACGCACTCGGCAGCGATCACACTTGCGACGCCTTGGCACTTCGCGTCGGACTCGAACCGTCGGCCCTGGACTGTTACCCGCACGAACTGTCGGGCGGCATGGCGCAACGCGTTGCCATTGCCGGTGCGCTGGCCGGGAATCCATCGGTGATCGTCGCAGACGAACCCACCGCCAACCTCGACCGCGAACTCACCGACCACGTCATGGGATTACTTCGAGAGTGCGCTGACTCCGGGGCGGCTGTCCTGCTCATCACCCATGACCTTGCATCACTCACCCGCAGCGATGTCGCGGATCGACTTGCCGTCATGTACGCATCACGCATCATGGAAACCGGTCCGGCGGCTCTGGTGTTCCAAGATCCGCTTCACGACTACACCCGAGACCTGCTCGGCGCCTTGCCATCCCGAGGCTTGACTCCTATGCCCGGATCACCACCGCAACTCACCGATCTCCCCGATGACTGCGTCTACCACTTACGACGCCCGGAGTCGAAACAATCCGGTGGCCCGACCGAACTGGTCACACTGGGTGACCGCACGTACCGAACGCTGCGGAAGGTGGGCTGACATGAGTTTGCAAGCTCTGGGAATTACCAGCGGTTACCACCGCAACCGGCCAGTTCTCGAGAACGTCTCGCTCAAAATTCCGCCGGGAAGGCTGATCGGCTTGACTGGGCCTTCTGGCACCGGAAAATCAACACTTGCAAGGATTCTCGCCTCGTTGGATGCACCATGGTCAGGCGAGGTGCGAATCGACGGATCACCCGTCGTGGGTACCAAATTCTCGGTATCCGCGGCACTGCGCGGGACGGTGTCCATGCTGTTTCAGTCACCTCGCGCATCAACCGACCCTCGGCAGACGCTCGCCTCGATCATCGGTCAACCCGGCGATATTGCCGGTAGGACAATCGATGTGGTCGCACTGGCAGCAGAAGTGGGCCTCACTCCCGATCTCTTGTCCCGTAGACCCCACCAGGTGAGCGACGGCCAACTGCAGCGCGCCTGTCTAGCGAGATCGCTGGCGCAACAACCGAAATACCTCATCTGCGACGAGGCGACGGCGATGCTCGACGCCGCCACGACGGCCGCGCTCATTCGGTTGATCGAGAGTCGCGCCTCCGAAACCGGCGTCGGCGTATTACTGATCAGCCATGATCGCGAATTGCTCGGCGCCTGCTGCGACGCGGTCCACGACCTCGACAGTATTAGCGCTTAGCCCCTGCGAAATCCACCCTTGACTCGAACGGATGTTCGAGTATGATTCGGGGAGGGGATCGGGGGATTCAATGAGTGTCTATCTGTCGGACGTGGTTTCGGGTTCTGCGGTGGGGTTGCGCGGACGCCTGTGGCAGCTGTCTGCTTCTGAGTTGCGTGCAGCCGCTATCGAGGCGAGTGCGGAGATTCTTCGTCTCGAGGCTGTGCGGGTGGCGGTGGTGGACGAGTTGTCGATGCGGCCGGATGATCAGGTGATCGCCAGCCGCGGTGTCGGTTCGTGGTTGGCGGCGAACACGATGCTGCAAATCCGGGACGGGAAGAAGATCGCCGCCCTCGGTGCAGCGCTACGCCCGCTTCCGGCAGTGGCGGCCCGATTCGATGACGGGGACTGCTCGTTCGATCATGCCGTGTTGATCGTGGCGTTCTGCGAATCACCGCCGAAGGGGATGCCGGACGAAGCGCTCCCTCGCTGTATCGACTTGTTGTTGGCTGCGGCATCCGGTGTGGAGGCGACGACCACGAAGGTGCGGAGTGTTATCGCGACCTTGGAGCGAATCTTCGAGTCCGATGAGATTCCGCCCGCGGAAGATGTGGATCGGAATGAGTTGCGGATCGCGTCGACGTTGAATGGTCGGGTGGTGGTGCGCGGAGATTTCGATGCTCTCACCGGTGAAATGTTGTTGTCGGCGTTGTCGAATCTGACGATGCCCACCCCGGCACCGGATGGAACTCCGGATTCTCGGTCTGCGGCGAAACGCACGGCGGATGGGTTCACGGAACTGATCCGCCGCTATCTGGACTGCGCGAAGACCGGTACGGATGGTGGTCAGCGTCCGCACGTGAACGTGCACATCAACGCGCGTGATTTGGCGGAGCATCGGGACTGCGCCGCCGCACCCTCGCCCGATGGTGGTGGAGTGGCTGTGTCGGATCTCGATGTCGGGCACATGCCCTGGCTGGGGCCGCTGTCGGTATCCCAGACCAGACTCCTCGGTTGTGATTGTTTCCTGTCGACTGTTCTGCTCGATGATCACGGCGCGCCGCTCGATGCGAAACCCGGGAAACGGTTGGTCACCGCGGAGCAGCGAGTGGCGTTGATCGCCCGAGACAAGGGCTGCGCCTTCCCGGGCTGCACATGTGTGCCGGCGTGGACGGATGCGCACCATATTCGGCACTGGGCGAACGGCGGCCCGACGGTGATGAACAACCTTGTCCTGCTGTGCCGTTCACATCACCGATTGATGCACCGCAAGTCCGGATTCGTCGGGAAATGGGTGATCCGCATCGGGGTCGACAACAAACCCTGGTTCATCCCACCACCCTCGATCGACCCGCAGCAGCACCCGCGGCCGGCGAACACCACCTTCAAGACCTGAGGACGAACCTCAGGCATATAACTTCACGCCAGGTCCGCATCGGGGGGAGCACCTCCGATGCGGACCTGGCGTGCGTTCATGTTGGTCAGCCCCCAACCGTCAAGTCGTAGAGGGTTACTCCGTCCACCGTTGTGGCGGTGAAGTTTTCGGTCACCCACGTCGAGATGGCGGTAGCGGTGCCTTCGGCGTTCATACCGCCACCCATCCCACCGCCGGCGATGAAGAAGTGAATCTTGCCCTCTGACACGTACTGCTGGAACTGCGCGAGCGTCGGGGACGGATCACTCCCGTTGAACCCTCCGATAGCCATGACCGGTGACTGCGTCGCAAGCTGATAACCCGATGCGCTGTTGGACCCGATTGCCGCGGCTACCCACGTGAACTGGTCGGAGTTCTCTTCGAGTGTGGACACGACCGCGGCTCCCGGTGTGCTGCCCTGAAGCAAACCACCGGCTGCGCCGCCGCCCATTGCACCCCGCGTTCCGTCGGTGGTCGATGTGGTGGTACCCGGAGCTGTTGCACCACCGGGCATCTGACCCATTCCGGCAGGGGGCGTTCCCGGCGTTCCGGTCCCTGCCCCGTCAGTCCGACGGTTCCCGCCGTCAGCCGTGCCGCCGAATCCGCCAAATCCTCCGCGGCCACCGCCGGGCCCGCCCATTCCACCTTCGACGCTCGGTCCGGCCGAAACTATGGAACCGGTATGCGGAGTGTTGATCGTGTCGATCGCGTACGCAGTCGGACCCGCCAGACCGGTGAAGATCGCCGCGAGAATCACTGCCACAGCCAATCGACCTCGCGTCGCTGCCGGAATCAGCACTGCCACGGCTGTGACGATGCCGACGACCAGAATCGCCCAGCGAAGCCACGGTACGAACGAAGGCGAGCGTCCGAGCAGTACCCACGCCATCGCGACGGTTGCGGCCAACGACACTGCCAGAACGAGGCGAACCCAGAGGACGTCACGATGACGCCAAGCGAATACGGATCCTGAACCGATCAGTGCGGCGATCGCCGGCGCCAGCGCAACGGTGTAGTAAGCGTGGAAGATTCCCGCCATGAAACTGAAGGTCAATCCGGTCACCAACAGCCACAGTCCCCAGACGATGAATGAAGCGCGCTGTGTGTCAGCGCGGGGAGCCCTGCCTCGCAGCACGATTCCAGCCACCAGAAGTATCAGTGCAGCAGGAATCAACCAGGCAATCTGTCCGCCCTGGGCAGATTCGAACAGTCGGGTAATGCCGGTACTCCCCCACATACCGCCACCGGCGCCACCACCTGGTGCCATGCCTCCCGCTGCCATACCGCCTGCGGCCTCGCCCATTCCGGGGAAGCCTCCCGCAGCAGCACCGGCCGCAGCATCACCAGCACCGCGCATTCCGCCGCCGCCGACGCTTCCGGTCTCGTTGCCGCTCAAGCGTCCGAGCCCGTTGTAGCCGAGTGTCAGTTCGAGAATCGAATTGTTCTGCGAACCACCGATCCACGGACGTGAGTCGGCCGGCCACAGTTCGACGATTGCCAACCACCATCCGGCGGAGACGATCAGTCCGCCCAGTGCCGCGAACAGTTGGAGTACGCGCTTACCCAGTTTCGGCGGTCCGGCGATCAGATAGGTGAGCGCCAGCGGTGGAACTACCAACATGACCTGTAATTGCTTTGTCAGGAAACCGAATCCGCAGAAGATACCGACCAACACCAGCCAGCGGGTGCGACCGTCCTGCACGGCGCGCATCATCGCCCACACTGCTGCGATCATCAGGAGCACCAGCAGGGCATCCGGGTTGTTGAACCGGAACATCAGCGCCGCTACGGGTGTGAGCGCAAGTACCAAGCCGGCGAGGAGGCCGGCGGCCGCACCGAAATACCGTCGAACCGTTCCCCACAACAGCGCAACCGATCCGACCCCGAGGAGTGCCTGCGGCACCAACATCGCCCAGGAATTGAGTCCGAAGATGCGAACCGACAGCGACATCAACCACAGGGACATCGGTGGCTTGTCGACGGTGATCGAGTTGGCAGCATCCGACGAACCGAAGAAGAAGGCCTTCCACGACACCGAACCTGCTTGGACCGCAGCAGCATAGAAGGAGTTGGCCCATCCGGACGCGCCCAGGCCCCAGATGTAGGCCACTCCGGTGCCCACCAACAACACTCCGAGCGCCCACGGTTCCCAGCGCACCTGACGCTGCGGTTCCGGCGCAGGCAGCGGCGCGGCGAGTGTCTCTGCAGTGGCGGTCATCGATTGGCTCCTACGGATTGTGCAGTGCGAAAAACCCAGCGCAGCGCGATGAATCGGCTCACTGTGGCAACAAGATTGGCAATGACGAGTACGGCAAGCTCCACGTGCTTGGACGCGTCGGGCGCCATGACGTCGAGAACGAACAACGATCCGCTGGTGAGCAGTAGACCGAACCCGAACACGAGCAGCCCCTGCATCTGGTGACGGGCGGATCCTTCCGACCCGCGGATCCCGAAGGTGAAGGCTCGATTGGCGGCGGTGTTGAACACTGCCGTCACCAGCAATGAGACGGCATTGGCCCACTGCGCCCCCATCACCGAGTGCAGTGCGAGGTAGAGCAGCGCGTACGCGAGTGTCGAAATGACTCCCACCACGGCAAAGCGCGAGAGCTGCCCGACCATTCCTCGCGGAACTCCGGGAACCAGTGGTTCACGTCCGAAACTCGCCCTGAGCTCGGCCAAGGGAAGGGAACCGGTCGACAGTGCTCGCCCGACGCGGACCACACCTTTGAGGTCGGCAACTGCGGTGGCAATGATGTCCACCCGACTGTCCGGATCGTCCACCCAGTCGACGGGGACCTCGTGAATCCGCATGCCCGCTCGCTCGGCCAGCACAAGCAATTCGGTGTCGAAGAACCACCCGGTGTCCTCCACCAGCGGAAGTAGTTGCCGCGCAACATCGACTCGCATGGCTTTGAACCCGCACTGGGCGTCGGAGAAGCGAGCATGCAGTGCGCTTCGGAGGATGAGGTTGTAGCTACGTGAGATGAACTCACGCTTGGGGCCACGTACCACGCGCGACGAACGTGCCAACCGGGAACCGATGGCGATGTCCGAGTGGCCGGAGAGCAGCGGAGCAATCAACGGCATCAGGGCATTGAGATCGGTGGAGAGGTCGACGTCCATGTACGCGACCACGTCGGCATCGGAGTCGCTCCACACCTGCCGCAGTGCTCGACCACGGCCCTTCGCATCCAGGTGGACGACCCGGACGTCGTCGAATTCTTCGGCGAGGGAACGCGCGAGCGCCAACGTGCCGTCGACACTGGCGTTGTCCGCGATGGTAATTCGTGCAGAGAATGGCACCTGTGTGCGTAAATGCCGGCGCAGGCGCCGCACGCACGTCTCCAGGCCTGCCTCTTCGTTGTATACCGGGACGACCACGTCCAGCACTAAAGTCGTCGCGGAAAGCTCCCCTGCGTCCGTGCTGCCCGCGGTCTGCATGGCTTCTGTCGTCATGCGTCCTAGATTTGTCGGGCCGGCTCCGACGAACCTGCGTCCAGCCTGGGAGTTTCCTGGCAACCGGACGCGGGCTAATCTCGGGGTATGCCTTCAGTCTTCAGCGCCATCATCAACGGAGATCTACCAGGACGTTTCGTGTGGGAGGACGACGACGTTGTCGCGTTCCTGACCATCGCGCCGGTAACGCAGGGCCACGTACTCGTGGTACCGCGAGCCGAGGTCGATCAGTGGCAGGACGTGGATCCTGAACTCTTTGCCAAAGTCACCGCGGTTGCCCGCACCCTGGGTCAGGCTGTGCGGAAGGCGTTCGACGCGCCTCGGGCGGGTCTCCTCATCGCAGGTCTGGAAGTTCCGCATCTTCACGTTCACGTCTTCCCCGCATACGACATGGGGAACTTCGACATCAGTGGCGCCGATACTTCGCCGTCACCCGAATCTCTCGACGAGGCGCAGACCAAACTCAAGTCGGCGCTACGCGACCTCGGCTTCGAGTCAACTGTCTCGACTCGTTGATCGCGTACCTTCGACCGAATTTCGCTGGCCGATAACTGGACTCCCCGCCGCAGCCTCCAACGAAGGTTGCGGCGGTCGCATTTGTCACTCCTACCGACCGTGACCTGCGATTGCACACCGAACAGTCCGTTTCGCGCTGTCGCGCGAGCACGAGATTCGCTGCTACCGTGGGGCGCTGGTCCGGGACCTAGGGCCCTAAAACTGGTTCACGTGTTAACAGTCGGAGGACAAGGGAGCAATGCAGGAACGTGCCAAGATCAGTCGCCGACAGATTCTTCAAGGCGCTGCTGATCGGTTCGAAGTCACGGGGTACGGCAGCACGAGCATGAATGACATCGTGTCCGCGGCGCAGATGACCAAGGGCGCGGTCTATTTCCACTTCTCGTCCAAAGACGAATTGGCTCAGGCGGTCATCGAAGAACAGCACCAGATGTCGATCACTGCCTTCACCGCAGTTGCAGCCACGGGCGCACCGGCACTGGAGCAGCTCGTCATGGTGTGCCACGAGATGGGCCGCCAACTCGTCGCGGACCCGATTGTTCGTGCGGGAGTCCGACTTACCCTCGAATTGGCCTCTGCCGACGGTTCGCAAGGCCCGTACGTCGTGTGGATCCGCGAGCTTCGAAAACTGGCCGAGGCCGCGAAGCTCGAAGGCGACATCCGCGACGACGTGGAGCCGGAATCGGTGGGTCGCGTGGCGATCTCGGCATTCACCGGCGTTCAACTGGTTTCGAACGTGCTCACCAGACGAAGCGATTTGAACGACCGTATCGACGAATTGTTCACCATCCTGTTGGCAGGCGTGGTCTCGGACAAGCGTCGGACCGACGTCGCCGAACTGGTCGGACGTCGCCTCGAAACTTATGCGTCCTGACCCCCGCAACACCCTGACCCCCGCAACACCCTGACCCCCGGAACACCCTGACCCCCGGAACACCCTGACAATCGGTTGATTCGGCGTATCAGCACCGAACCGTGCGCCAACCTTCGTCGATTCGTACAAGACCCCCCGTCGTCGACTCACTATCGTCAGATCCACGAATAACCCAGATATACGGATACCGACGAAAGGGCTTCTCGAATGACCGAAACCGCCACGTACGTTGAGAGCGCACAGCAGGAGATCGCTGCTGTACTCGCCGAAGCGAAGACCGATGCGTTCGTCCACGCACGCGACATCGATTCCGGCGAAGAGTTCGGCTACGGCGCTGACGAAGGTGTCATCCTCGCCTCCGTTTTCAAGATTCCTGTTGTACTCCAGTACGCCCGTGAAGTAGCGGCCGGCACCCTTGATCCGACCGAGCACGCCACGGTAACCGCCGAGTTCCGCTCCGGCGGCATCGGTATCGGCGGCTGCGCCGACGACGTCACCGCAAGCTGGCGAGATCTCGCTCTGCTCATGATGAGCTTCAGCGACAACGCCGCCACGGATTTCCTGTACGAACGCCTCGGACTCGACAACATCGTCGCAACGCTGCGCGGGCTCGGTTTGGAGAAGACCAACTTGGTCCGTGACTGCCGTGGTCTGTTCAAATCGGTCTACGACGACCTCGGTGTCGACAAGGGCACCTTGCTGGAAATGCCGCCCATCGAAATTCTTCGGACAATTTCCGTCATGGATCCGGCCCGTTCCAACTCCAGCACTCCTCGTGAGATCACAATGTTGCTGGCTGCAATCTGGAGGGACGAAGCCGGCCCCGCATCAGCCTGTGAAGAAGTCCGAACCATCATGAGCAAGCAGGTCTGGCCGCATCGCCTTTCGTCCGGTTTCCCCGACGAGGTCACTGTCGCCGCCAAGACCGGAACGCTGGGATTGGTACGAAACGAAGCCGGCGTCGTGGCGTACCCGGACGGCAAGCGTTACGCCGTCGGTGTCTTCACCAAGTCCCACGAGCTCACCCACCGCGCCCCGAAGATCGACGCCTCCATCGGAACCGTCGGCCGCATCGCTGTCGAAGCACTTCGCAACAACAGCTGATCTGAACCCACTGACAAAGAATGCGGGTCGCGCTGAGAAATCAGTGCGACCCGCATTTTTCGGCTTTCGAGCTAGCGTGGACCGCGCAGACGAAGATGCACCATCAACCGGAAGCGGACGTTGGGATCGTCCAGATCCAACGCGGCCATACCCTTCAACTTGCTGAGACGATACCGAAAGGTGTTGGGGTGTACGTGCAATGACGCCGCGGCGTCACCGACGTCACCGAAGGCGTTGAGCCACGCATCGAGGGTGTCGACGAACGAGGTCGCATGAGCTGCGTCGTGGCTGGCGATCGCCTCGATGGGTCCGAGGTCCGAGAACCCTTCGGCTGCAGCTTCCGACGCGATCTCCAACAGGATGGCATCGACGTGGACGCTGCTGAAGGTGGCGACGCTGCCCGACGCTCGTCCCGCCAACAACACTTCGAGGGCATGTTCGGCGTCGCGCTTCGATCGGCTCAGCTGCGCCGGTCTGGTCACGACCCGGCCGATCCCGATGATCGTGTCGCCGGACGCTCCGGTTCGGTCCAGGAAGTCCGAGGCCACACGGAACGCCTGTAGCTCGGCTTCTGCCGGGGAATGCCCTCGCACCGACAGCACCGCGTAGCCGGTTCCGTTGACCAGAGCAGCAGCCGACTGCGAATGGACCGCGCCCAGGTGCATGGCCAGAGCGTCGGTCAGCCGCACCACGTGGGCTGCGTCGTCCGGCTTCGACGATCCTTCGAAAGACCTGCGGCCCAATGCCATCACGAGTGCGGGACCGGTCCCGAGGCCGAGGCGATTCATCGCGTCGACCGCACCGGATCCACCGTCGAGAAGGGTTGCGATCAGGTCTGCGCGCAGTCGACGCTCGGCGTCGGCGCCGCCGCGCAACCGCAACATCTGCAGTGCAATCAACCCGGCCGAATCGCGCAGTGCACGCATCCGGTCCTCGGACATCGGCTCACCGGTTGCCACCCACATGGAGCCGAGGAACTCGTCGCCGGCTCTGATGGACACGGCGATACGACCCATTTTTGTACCGAGGGTCTCGGCCGAAACCCACACCGGATCATCGCTGCGATAGAGCCGGTCGAAGACTCCCGCTTCTTCGAGCACTCGAATGTACTGGTCAGGAACTTGGCGCTCCAGCACGGTCGCGATACGTGGACCGTCACCTTCTTCCTGACGTCCGGAGAAGGCGATGACCCGTGAGCTTCGGTCCTCGATCGTGATCGGCGCATCCAGAAGTGCGCTGACGGCGTTGGCGAAAGCGAACAGATCGCCGGCCGGTCCACCTCCGCGCGAGTGGATGTGCCCGACTTCGTTCCGTGCCGAGAGCACCGAATGAAGCAGGCTTGTGAGCTGAACCCACGAAACTCCACGCGCCAAGGTCAATACGACAACGCCGGAGGAGATGATGGATTCACGGTCGGCATCGCTGACCTCGGTGGTCACTCGGGCGACCACCACGCGTACTCCGCGCTCGGCCAGGCCGGCCACGGACTCCGCGATACGTTCGCCTCCGGTGATGCCGACGAGCAGCACCATGGAGTCCGGTGTCGAGGGTGAGTCGTCGTCGGGGTCGTGAATGACCACCGAGGCGATCTCCTGGACCGCCTCCGGGTCGCCGACAACCGGGTTCAGCACCGTAGTTCCCACGTCTTCGAGAAGCCGCACCAAACTGATGCGAGGTCGTACGGTGCCCACGTCTATCACTCCTTCGTCCTGTGAACGAAGTGTGTCATAGTGATTCGTCAAAGCCGATCCATGCCGATCCATTCGACCGACGTGGTGATTGCTTCGAGCAGGTCAGGGATCGGTTCGACGCCGATGCCCGGCCCTTCCGGAACCTTCACGTAACCGTTGTCGAGTACGAACGGCTCGGTGATGTCTTCGGCGAAGTACCGGTCGGAAGCCGACGTATCGCCTGGTAGGACAAATCCGGGGAGCGCGGCAAGGGCGACGTTGGCAGCCCTGCCGATTCCGGTCTCGAGCATTCCGCCGCACCACACGGCAATTCCGTTGGCCTTGCAGACGTCGTGGATACGACGCGATTCCAGATAACCGCCCACACGTCCCGGTTTGATGTTCACCACGCTGCACGCACCGATTGCCAGCGCGTCGGCGGTGACCTTCGCGGAGGTGATCGACTCGTCGAGGCAGACCGGCGTCCGCATCATCTCGGCCAGCCTGGCGTGGCCACGCAGTTCCTCTTCGGGAAGCGGCTGCTCGATCAGCAGGAGGTCGAAGTCGTCGAGCCGCTGGAGATGGCGCGCGTCAGCCAGGGTGTACGCGGTGTTCGCGTCGACCTGGAGGAGTACGTCGTCGCCGAACCTCTCGCGGACTGCGCGAACCGGCTCGATGTCCCAGCCCGGTTCGATCTTCAGTTTGATGCGCAGGTATCCGGCGTCGAGGAACCCGGCTACCTCTTCGAGCAGTTCGTCGATCGAATTCTTGATACCCACCGAAACACCCGCGGGTACGCGATCGACTACTGCACCCAGGTACGAAGACATGCTCGTCCCGGCGGCCCGTAACTCGGCGTCGAGAAATGCGGTTTCCAGTGCCGCTTTGGCCATGGGGTGTCCGGCGAACTGTTCCATCGCCGCGCTCAGGGCATGCACGTCGGGATCGGTGAGTTCGCCCAGAGACGGAATCAGGAACTTACGAAGGACTTCGGCGGCGCCGTCCGTGTATTCGGAGCAGTAGCGAGGCTCGGACATCGCAACGCACTCGCCCCAGCCCGCCGACTCCGAGGTGACCACCTTGACGAACAACACGTCCTTGGTGGTCTCCGTGCCGAACGAGGTTCGGAACGGCGCCTTCAACGGCATTGCTGCCCGGCGTAATTCAACTCCGTCGATCTTCACGATGTGACCTCCGCTGTTGTCCTGCCTGCCTGTGTTCCCGGCGCACGGTCCAGTACATATTTTCCGGTCCTGGTGACTGCGAGAACCACTCCGTTCTCGGCGAGCACACCCCCGAGAGTCTCGCGGACTGCCAGGCGCCAGTCGTTCGCTGCCGCCGGGTCCGACTTACGCAGTGTGTACACGTCATTCGGTGTAGCCACCGTGACGAATCGATTCTTGGTCGACTTCAACACGGGCAGGCCGGCTTCGGAGATCGACAACAGTTCACTCGCTCCCAACGACTCGGGAGTCGGGACCTCTCCCGAACCGGCGACGACGTCGGAAACCTTGCTGCTACCGATTTCCCAGTCGATCAGCAATCGGTCGCTGTCTGCGCCGCCGTTGAGACTGTCGTTCATCGGCGCGTAGAAACGCGGCAGATACTGGATCGGGAACGCACCGAGTTTCGAGACGTTGAAGTAGGCATTGCGAGCGACGAGCGGGTCGAAAGTCCACCGCACGTGGAGAATTCCTCGTTCCAGTGCCCACGCTCGCTGGAACAGTTTCAACGCGAGGCCGATGTGCCCGTTCTGCACGTTCGGCAGGATCCCCGTGATGTGTGAATGCAACGAACGATGTTGCGGTTCCTCGAAGAATGCAACCGAGCCGCCGATCAGATCTCCGCCACGAAAAGCGCCGGCGACGTAGTTACCGGAGTGCGCGAGCGCTTTCATCATGTCCCGATGGACGGGAGGGTTGCCGCTCTCCGGCTGCCATACCTTCTCGAACAGACCGAATACCTGTTCCAACTCGGCATGCCCGGTGACGGTTTCGATAGTCACACATGCAAGCAGAGCGGCTTGCTCGGCCTGGCTGATTGCTTGCCGCATCCGTGAAGGCGATACACCTCCGAATGGTTGAACGGTCTTGCGTTGGACATTGTTCGGCGACGTCATCGTCACAGTCCTCCCTCCAGGATTCGAGTCACCAGACCGGCCAACAAGGTGGCGCGCGGGATCATCTGATCTATCTCTACGTGTTCTGTCGCTGCGTGGGCACCACCGCCGACGGCACCGAGGCCGTCCAACGTGGGAGTTCCGACTGCGGCAGTGAAATTTCCGTCCGACGCACCGCCGACTGCGCAGTCGCGAAGCATTCCCAACCCGCTCTCACTGCTGACCTGGTGAGCGAGAAAGTACAGCTTCTCCGAAGACACTGATTCCAGTGGTCCACGGTTGGGTCCTCCGGACACCGAAATTCGGCTTTCGGCCAGCGCCGGTGTCAGCGCACGGATCGAACGGTCGATGCGTTCCTGTTCCTTCGCGGACCACATGCGAACGTCACACCACAGTTGCGCTTGCGCTGCAACGGTATTGGTCGTGGTTCCGCCACTGATCACGGACGGCACCACCGACGTTCCCGCCGCCGGGTCCGCGAGCTCCACCACGGCCTGAATCTGATGTGCGAGCTCAACTACGGCGTTCACACCTCGCTCCGGTTCCAGTCCGGCGTGTGCAGCGCGTCCCTCGATGTCGACGCAGTACAGCGACATACCCTTGCGCGCGGTCTTCACCGCGCCGTCGGCGACGGCCTCGAGTACCAGCACAGCGTCGACCTGACGGGCTTGCTCCTCGATCAGTGCGCGCGAGGTCGGGGAGCCGATTTCCTCGTCGGAATTGAGGAGCACGACCACCCCGTCGAGCGACGGAAGCGATGCGAGCGCATGGAAGAGCTGGACGATGCCGGCCTTCATGTCGAAGACTCCGGGTCCGGTGGCGATGTTGTCGGTGACCGACCAGGGCAACTCCGCGAGCGTTCCGAGCGGCCAGACGGTGTCGAAATGGCCCAGGAGCATCACCTTCGGCTCCGCGCCGAACGACCAACGCAAGTGCTGGCGTCCGTCGATACGGATACGTTCGGGGGCGCTTCCGAGATGGCGTTCGCCGATGTCGGCCACCACGTCCGCACATGCATCGACTGCGCTGAGGTCGGAACTGGGCGACTCGGCGGTTACCAGCGCCGCCAGGTCCGCCACCATTGATTTCTTGTCCACTCCGACGCTCTCCTGTCACCGACTTGCAACTTCGCAGTCAAGCTTGGTCGAAGCGACCCTGTCGGATCTTGTCCAAGACTCCTGTCCTTCGGGCTCGGATTCGTCGTGTGTCACGAACAGCTGGGTGTGACAAGCAACTGTGTGTCATCAAGCAGGTGTGTCAGGTACCGATCTCGGTTCGGGCGGCAAACAGCTCAGGGAAGAAGCTCAACTCCAGCGCACGTTGCAGGAACCCGGCACCACCACTCGAACCGCCGGTCCCCTTCTTCATGCCGATCACCCGCAGCACGGTCCGAAGATGCCGGAACCGCCACAGCTGAAAGCTCTCCTCGAGGTCGACCAACTCCTCGAATGCCTCGTACGCCGTCCAGTGCTGTTCGACGTTCTCGTAGATTGCCTTTACCAGCGGAATCAGCTCGTCGTTGCGCACGTAGGGCGCGCTGACGTCTCGTTCGAGAGCCGACGCCGGAACGTCGTAACCCTGCCTGGACAGGTACCGCCAGAACTCGTCGTACAGCGTCGGCTCTCCGAGCAGGGTCTCCAACAATCGATGGGCGGACGGATCCGATTCGAACACCTTCAGCATGCCGGCGTTCTTGTTCCCGAGCACGAATTCCACGGCGCGGTACTGGTACGACTGGAACCCCGACGAGTTGCCGAGAACGCCCCTGAACTCCGCATACTCCGCCGGCGTCAGTGTCGCCAACACGGACCACTGTTCGGTCAGAGTGGCCTGGATGTGTTTGACGCGTGCGATCCGCTTGAATGCGACCCGAATGTCGTCGGCAGCGATCGCTGCTCTGGCCGCCCGTATCTCGTGGAGAAACAGCTTGAGCCACAACTCGCTGGTCTGGTGCTGAATGATGAACAAGAGTTCGTCGTGGTGTTCCGGCTCGCTCACCGGATGCTGCGAATCCAGGAGGGTATCGAGTCCGAGGTAGGCCCCGTAACTCATCTTCTCGGAAAAATCGGTGACGACGTCGTCTTCGATCTTTCGTGTGCCGTCCGTTGCCGACATCTTCAGTCTCCTTCTCAGAATTTCGCCGGGGTCTGCGGAACGATCATGGCCACCAATGCGGCAGCGCTCGTCGCTCCGACCAGGACTCCGAATGCAGCCATGTACGAGAACTGGTCCACCATCCATCCCATCACGAGCGGGGTGATGAAACCGGCGAACTGACCACAACCGTTGATCAAACCCATTCCGGAACCGAGGAATTCGGAAGGAAGTGCCCGCAACGGCATCGCGAAGATCGACATCGAACACAGACCGCTGATGCCTAGAGCCAACGTCTCGTAGAACGTGAACATCGCGACGGTGTCAGCGGTGGTCATCAGGAACAACAGGACTGCCGACGTGGCCATACACGGAACCAGAAGAATCCGAGCCCGGTCGTGGAAGTACTTGTCCACCAACCGCCCGCCCACAATCGTGGCCAGCGCCGTGACGATGAAGGGGATCGCGGCAAAGATTCCCGTGTCGATCAGCGAGAGTCCCTTGTCGTTGAGCAGATAACTCGGCACCCAGGTCATCAGACCGTACGCGGACATGTTGGCCAGGCAGAACAGAATTGCGAACTTCCACACCGACGCGGACTTGAACACCGCGGCGCGAGAGTGCTCGCTCGCCAGAGGTTGCAGCGCAGCCTCCGGATCTTCCGAGATTTCCGTGTCCAACGGTGCCGGCAGCACCAACCACACCACCGTGCCGATCACAGCGCCGACGATGGCCACCAGCCAGAACGCGTCCCGCCACCCCACGGCCATGAGGACCGGCGCGATGATCAGCGGTGCGACGCCGGGGCCGAGGTTGTTGGCGCCGAGCATGAAACCCATCGCGGTCGCTCTGGTTTTCGGACGCGTCCGCTCAGCCAAAGCCTTGAACGACGCCGCCGGAAAGAGCCCCTGGCTGATGCCGAACATCGCACGCATGACCATCAGCGAGATGAGACCCCACGCGAACCCTGTCAACGCGGTGAACACCGACCACAGGATCAACGCCACGATCAACAGTGGCCTGGGTCCGAAGCGGTCGGCCAACATTCCGCCGGGGACCTGCCCGAGCATGTAGAAGATCGCGAAGACCGAAACCACACCACCCAACTGCGTACTGCTGAGAGAGAATTCGTCGCCGATCATCGGAAGCGCAAGCCCGATCATGACGCGATCCACCATGTCGATCAACCAGATAGTACTGAGCAGCCCCACCGTAACGGTGGTCGTGCGACGAATCGACCTGTTGTCCAACATGTTTCGAACCGAACCGCCGGTCCCCCGCGATGATTCTTCCACCGTGACGCGTTCCGCCTTCATCAAGCCTCCCGAATTGCCTTGTGCCGCATGGACTAGAACATTGAAAAGACTGATGAAGTGTGACAGCGAACACGTCTACCGCATTGGTCCGTTTCACCAATACCTGAAGCAACGTTTGGTCGGTCGGAACATGTTCTGCCCCAGTAGATGACAAATGCCGCCGACGCACACGGCGTCGGCGGCATTTCGCGATAGAGTCGCTACTTCATCACGTGCGATTGGCGACTGCCACGATCGTCGAGACGCCTGCGGCTGCAAGCCGAGCATTGACAGTGATCAGGCCGAGAATGTCGTCGACGCTGCCGAGTGTGTGCGAAATCGTACGATCCGAAATCCGTCGTGAGCCGGGAACAGCCTCGGCGAGTTCCGCTCCCGTAGTGGTGGGGTGAACGATCTCGAGGGTCCACTCGTCACGCAGCTCGACCGGCTTCAGTGTGTCGGCCTTGCGCACTGCGCGCTCGGCGCCTGCTCGGATCTGCTCGCACGCCAGCGACGGCGGCAGCGAATTGGTTGCCGACCATCCGTGTGCCTTCTTGACCTCGACGGTCTCGGTTGTCGGCGAGGCCGCGTCCACCAAGCCACAGATGATGTCGTCACCCGTCACGAGACCGACGGGAACGCCCTGGGTGGCAGCGTAGAGGGTGTTGACGTCGGTCTCGGAGACGGACTTGCCGTCGAGGCGGACGTCGGCGAACAAACTCGAGAACGTGTGCGCCAAGACGCCGGGTCCACCAGCTGGTGCGTGATAGCCGACAAACAGGGCGACGTCGTGATCCGACGTCATTCCTTCAGCCATGCACTGCATCTTCGGTGATCCGAAGATCAGGCGCGCCCGTGGATCCAGATCGGCGTGAAGCAGGTTGTCCATCGTTCCGTGGCTGTCGTTGACCAGGACGCTCGTCGCACCGGCGTCGAACGCACCGGCGATCGCAGCATTGGTCTCGGCGGTCATGAGCATCTGCGCACGGTGGTAGCCGCCACCGCCACGGATCGTCTGATCGAGCGTCGCGATACCCGCGGTACCCTCCATGTCCACCGAAATATAGACGTGCATTCCTGTCCTCCATCGATCTCAATCGGCTGAATTGATAACTTCGCTTTCACCTTCACACTCGACTGCATTCGTTTCTTGTCCGGTCGAACGGTGAGTCGGCCTCCATTTGGGACGTTCACACCAGAATCCGATACCCGAGCCGTGAAACCATCGGGACATTCGCCGGGCCAGGCGGTTCGACCAACGACAGGAGTGCAGCGCTGATGCAGGTCCACGACATCGTGTTCACCGGCGGCCGCGTCGTCGATCCCGCATCGGGGACCGACGAGGTTCGGGGCATCGCGATCACCGACGGCAAGGTCTCGGCGTGGGGTCACGACGCGATCGAGGCTCGGCAGACGATCGACGTGACCGGTCAGGTGATCTGCCCCGGATTCATCGACCTGCACAGCCACGGACAGGAAATCGCCGAGCAGCGACTTCAGGCGTTGGACGGAGTGACGACGGCCCTCGAACTGGAGGCAGGCGTCATTCCTGTTGCGAAGGCATATGCGCGTGCCGGTGCCGAGGGGCGCCCGATCAACTACGGCTACGCGACGTCGTGGGCGCACGCCCGCATGATCGAACTCTCGGGCGCCGATCCCGATGGCGACATCAGGACTCTCCTGCACCATGTCGGTTCCCCGAGCTGGCAGGGAGAACCGACCGCCTCCCAGCGTGCACACATTCTCGAACTCCTCGAAAACGATCTCGCTGCAGGCGCTCTCGGCATCGGCGTGGTGGTCGGATACGCCCCGAAATCCGATCCGGCCGAGTACCTGCAGGTAGCGGATCTCGCGGCCCGAGCCGGAGTTCCCACTTACACCCATGCGCGCCCACTCATCTCGGCCGATCCGTCGAGCCCGGTGGACGGCGCCGTCGAAATCGCCCGTGCAGCAGCCGAAACCGGCGCGCACATGCACTACTGCCACGTCAACAGCACCTCGGGAATGCACGTCGACCATGCACTGTCCGTGGTGGCTCAGGTCCAGGCAGCCGGATCTCGCGTCACGACAGAGGCGTATCCGTACGGGTCAGGCTCGACGGCCGTCGGAGCTGCGTTTCTCGATCCAGACAAGCTGCATCTGATGAATCTGACACCACGATCGCTGACTTTCGTGCCCACCGGTGAACGTATCGCGGACCGCAAGCAGCTGGAACATCTTCGGGCAACCGACCCCGGCGGACTGGTGTTGGTGGAGTTCCTCGACGAGAACGACACCGTGCAGCGCGAGTTCCTCGAACGCGCGATGACCTTCGACCGTGCCGCCATCGCGAGCGACGCGATGCCGCTGACCTGGCCAGGCCGTACCGCTGCCGATGCGTTGCAGTGGCCATTGCCGGAGAAGGCACTCGGCCATCCCCGCGGCGCCGGCACCTATGCACGTGCGATTCGTACGCTGTACCGCGAGCGTCAACTGCTGTCGCTGTCGGAGATCATCGCGCGCTGCTCGTTGATCCCCGCGCAGATTCTGGAGGAATCGGTTCCCTCGATGGCGACGAAAGGTCGGATCAGCCCCGGTAGCGACGCGGACATCCTCGTTTTCGACCCCGAGCGAATCACCGACAACGCCACCTACATCGACGGCACCCGTCCCTCCACCGGAATCAGCCGCGTGCTGGTCGGCGGCGTACCCGTCGTCGAAGGCGGTGCCGTGGTCCAGGACGCGTTGCCCGGTCGCCCGGTACGCCGCTCTTAGCCGGATCTCGTTCTGACCTGCATAGTTCTGACAGAAAGTCACCACACATGAACACATCGTCTGCAATCAACGGCACAATCGATGCCATGACGGATTTCGCGAACCCCCCGATCGGTTGGCAGCACAAGGCATTCGGCACCGACCTCGAAGGTCGCGACGGCTCCGACCTGGAGCCACTGGGGATCTCTGCGCTCGACGGCAACCTCCTGCTACCCGTGATGACACTCGATCGTGCAGCGATCGCGCACAATGTCGACCTCATGGCGCAGTTCTGCTCCGATCACGATGTGGATCTGGCGCCCCACGCGAAGACCACGATGAGCCCCGAACTGGTTCGTCGGCAACTCGACGCCGGGGCTTGGGCGATGACGGCGGCAACCGTTGCGCAGGCACGCATTCTGCGTGAGTTCGGTGTGGACACCATCATCATCGCCAGCCAGGTTCTCGATCCCGCCGGCATTCGGTGGATCTGCGACGCCCAGGCTACCGACCCCGATTTCTTCGTCACCACCCTCGTGGACTCGGTCGAGAGCGTCCGCCTGATGGAACAGTTGATCGCGAAAGTCTCACCGGCCAGCCGTATCCGGGTTCTCGTCGAACTCGGCTACGACAGCGGACGCGCGGGCGCTCGCACTGTCGAGCAAGCACTCGACGTCGCACGCGCAGCATCGCAGGCACCTTCGTTGATTCTCACCGGAGTCGAGGGGTTCGAGGGCATGATGCCCGGAGCCTCGGTAGCAGCCCGCCGTATCTCCGTCGATTCGTATCTCAAATCCGCGCGCGTTTTCACGGAAATCTGTGTTGCCGAGAACCTGTTCGAGAACAACTCCGCGAAGGCTCCCCGGCCACTGGTCACTTTCGGCGGCAGTGCGTTTCACGATCTGGTTGTACGCGAGCTGGCCGGACGGTGGGCACTCGACAGCGGTGTACGCGTCGTGCTGCGCAGCGGTTGCTACATCACTCACGATCACGGTCTCTATGCCGAGACTTCGCCATGGGCAGACGGACCACGAACTCTGCAGGGAGCCGCAGAGGTCTGGGGCGTAGTGCTCTCAATACCTGAACCCGGACGGGTGATCCTGGGCTTCGGCCGCCGCGATGTCGGTTCCGACGCAGGCTTTCCCATAGTCCTGTGGCGCCGACGCGACGGATCCAACCGATCAGCGCGAGAGCTGACGATCACCGCACTCAACGACCAGCACGCGTACGTCGACGTTCCGGCTGACTTCGACGTGAAGGTCGGCGATCTGCTCGGTTGCGGAATCTCGCATCCCTGCACCACGTTCGACAAGTGGTCACTGATTCCCGAGGTCGATTCGGATTACCGCGTCGTCGGCACGGTGCACACCTACTTCTGAGGGGCCGGTTGCGGTAATCCGGCGTCAGTCGTCCTTCGGGTCACGCGGCAATTCGACGCGGAACGTCGTCCCCTGCCCGAGGGAGGTCTCGACGCTGACGGTTCCGTCGTGCGCTGCAACCAAAGCCGAAACGATGGACAGGCCGAGACCGGCGCCCCCGGTCTCACGGGTGCGAGAGGTGTCGGCGCGGTAGAAACGCTCGAAGATCCGCGCGGCATCCTCGTCACTCAAACCCTGACCGGTATCCGAAACCTCGACCACCGCGGAGTTCTCGGTCGTACCGACACGAACGGTGACCTGCGCATCCGGCGGAGTGTGTTTGATCGCGTTGCCCACCAGATTGGCGACTACCTGACGCAGCCTGGCCTCGTCACCCTGCACTTCGGGCAGGCCCGGGCCGCCGGTCATCTGAAGTTCGACAGTTCGATCCGGTGCGATCGCTCGTGCCGCCTGTACCGAATCCGCCGCAACTGCAAGCAGATCCACCGGCTTGTTCTCGAGTGGACGCTGTTCGTCGAGTCTTGCCAGCATGAGCAGATCTTCGACCAGAAGTCCCATCCTCGACGCCTCGCCCTCGATCCGGTTCATCAGCGTTTCCGTATCCGTCATGGCGCCTTGGCGATACAACTCGGCGAACCCACGAATAGTCGTCAAGGGTGTGCGCAACTCGTGGCTCGCGTCGCCGACAAACCTACGCATCTTCTCCTCGGAACGCCGTGCTGATTCCTCCGAAGCCTCGGTCGCGGCAAATGCGTGTTGAATCTGCGCGAGCATTCCGTTGAGCGCCACCGACAGTCGGCCGACCTCGGTGCGGTCGTCACGCTCCGGGACCCGTCGATGAAGGTCGCCGGCGGCAATGGCAGCGGCAGTTTCCTCAACCTCGACCAGCGGACGAAGGCTCCGACGAACCACGAAATACGCTCCGCCGCCGAGGATCAGCAGGACAACCAGGCCGATGCCGAGTTGCAGGCCGACCAGGTCGTCGACGGTCTGTTCGATATCCGTCAGTCGCACACCGATAGTCGTGGTCGTGTTTTCGCGAACCGTCGTGAGAACTCGCCAGTTCACGTCCGAACCGTCGCTCGATCCGACGGTGATCGGGCCGTTGGTGGAATCTTTCGACAGGTCGGGTTCGGTCGTCGTCGACTTGTCGTTGAGAGTGAACACCTTCCCGTCCGCGGTCACCGTCCGAACGAAGAAGGGACTGGGCGGACGAGTTTGCGGACCGACATCGCTGGGTGGCTGCAAATCTCTGGTGTGCGGCTTTGCCCAGCCGTCGACCGCCTCGTACAGCGTTTTGTCGGTTCGCTGGGTCAGTGAATTCTCGAGAGCAGAAGTGACCGCGACGCCAGACGCCAACAGACCCAGCGCCGCCAACACCAGCAAGGCCGCAACCAGGGTGAAACGCAGCGGCAGTGAATGGAGACGGAAACGACCCCGCTTCGGAAGCTGATCGTTTTCCGCGGCGGCGATCATTGCCGCGGTTCACGCATCACGTAGCCGACCCCACGCAAGGTGTGAATCAGCGGTGTCTCCCCCGTATCCACCTTGCGCCGCAGGTAGGACACGTAGGACTCGACAACTCCGACCTCCCCGCCGAAGTCGTAGTTCCAGACGTGGTCGAGAATTCGAGGCTTACTGAGAACCGTCCCGGCATTGACCATGAAGTATCGGAGCAGTGTGAACTCGGTGGGTGAGAGTGCAACCAACTCGCCCTTCTTCCAGACCTCGCGGGTGTCGTCGTCGAGTTCGATGTCGGCGAACTTCACCCGCGGCGACTGCTCCGGTGCGACCCCGCGGCCGGCGCGGCGCAGGATGACCCGCAACCTCGTCACGACCTCTTCGAGGCTGAACGGCTTGGTCACGTAGTCGTCCGCGCCGAGGGTCAGGCCGCTGATCTTGTCGTCGAGCGAATCCTTCGCCGTCAGAAACAGGACCGGTGCGTCCACACCGTCGGCACGGAGGCGTCGAAGCAGACCGAAGCCGTCCATCCCGGGCATCATGACGTCGAGAACAATCGCGTCGGGACGGAATGTCCGCGCGACGTCCAGGCCTTGGGCTCCGCTCGAAGCAGTCGCCACCTCGAAACCCTGGAATCGGAGGCTCACGGAGAGCAACTCCACGATGGTGGGTTCGTCGTCGACGACGAGGATGCGGGCTTCGGGGGTCTTGTCGGTCACGAGAACCATCTTCTCCCCTGCCACTGGATTCTCGCTGTATGTTCCCTGGGAGCTTCCTGTGAACGGCTGAGTGCAGGTGAAAAGCTGGGGTACAGGCCCACGAACCGGAAGGATGCGGCATGTCACTACCTCCACTGTGGAACATGGAATGACTGTGGAACATGGAATGCTTGACCTGGCGTATTCCTCTGTTCACCAACAACTCCGATCCCGGCGAGGATCCCGGCTTCGCGCCACCGGAGTCTTGGGCACAAGCCCTCGCAGCTGTTGCCCAAGATCTGCGTTGCCTGCGATTCGGAGCTGAAGTTGTTGTCGATCGTCTGATCTGGGAATTTTCGATCAACAGCGACTACAACGTCACGATCGGCTGGCAAGGCGCACGTGACATCGGCGGATTCAGCCACTTCAACGCACTGTCGATGGATACTGCATTCGCGGACGCTTCGGTGTGGGTCGCCGATATCGTTCAGACCAAATTGGCCGGCTACGACTTCGTTCAGTGGCCGAGCCGAGGGCGCCATCTGCTTGTTCCTCGACTTCGAGACGGGGAACCGGTGTGGATGGATCCGCACGGCGATGCGACGATCAGTCGTATCGGCGAGTTGTGCAAAAATTCGACGAATTATGCAGCAACGTAGCCCAGTTCAAATCGCTCAGCTCTACGGTTCGGTGGCGTCCGCGCTGGTCGGCGGTGTGGTGGCTGCGTACGCAGTGGCCGAGTCCCGAGTTGACGACTTCTCGTTCTCCGACGACGGCCTCACCTCGGTGGTGATCACGCCGCAGTGGGCGGGAGCAACTGCCGCTGTGGTTGCGGCGGTCGGTGTTGCGCTACTACATCGCTGGGGACGTGGCGGACTCGCGAGTGTCTTCGCTGCCGTTGGCGCCCTCGTCATCGCGCTACCAGCATTCGTCCCTGTCTCCGCCTCGATATCGGTGACCCTGAACGCAATGGGAGCCGGCACTTTCCTCGCGGCGGCGGCATATCCGACGAAGAGTCACCGCGCAGCACAAATTGCTCTCGCACTCGGGGTGACCGCGACGACCCTGTACTTCGGCGCCGCAGACTTGTGGCGCGATCGCGTCGCCAGGTGGTCGCTCGCACTTCCGGGCGATACCTACCCCGTGCCGTCCACGGTTCCCGTCTGGATACTGCTCGCTGCAACCCTTCTGGTAGCCGGAGTCGCCTTGGCCGCACGATCAGGTCAAGAGACGGACGACGTCGACACACGCCTGGTGACTTTGGGAGTTGTTCTGCCCCTGGCATTCACGGCCCTGTATGCGTGGTTGGGCTCGACGTCGACATCGCCTGGGTCCTGGGTGACGGCGGTGGTGATCGCGGTTGCCGTTACCGTCGCACTGGCGTGGCGTTTGCCGCAACACGACGGCCGCTTCATACTCGCCGGACTCGCAATCGGCGCGGTTTCGATCAGCTCGATTTCCTTTTCATCCGACTGGACTTGGGCGGTGCCCGCGGTGGGTGCTGCGCTGGCGCTGGGCGTCGCCGTCGGCTGGAAAAGACCGATGCCCCAACTCGGGCTGGGACTGCTTGCCGTGACCGCACTCTCGGGATTGCTGGATGCCGCCCTGACCACGGTCGCCTATGTCTTCGTCCTCCCGCTTGCGCTGGGACTGGCCGTCGCGTCATGCATGCCTGTTGCCGTCGGAGCAGTCGCGAGCGGGTCGGTACTTCCCTTCACTCTTACCTTGTTCTCGGTTTCAGCGACCTTCCTGGACCCTGTCTCGCAGGAATTCGGGTGGTCGACCGCTCCGCTCGAGGAACACGGTCCGGCCGCCGTGACCACGCCGATTCCATTGACTGTTCTCGCTGCGACGGCGACGATCGTGGTGGTCATGTCGACCATCCATCTGAAGAGAGTTCGAACGGCTGTGGTGACCTAAATCGCCAGCTGATCGGGTCGGAACGCAGAATTCTGTTGCTATGGTTGGGTGGTCAACGACGACATCCGGACGAGCGCACCGTACCCGGCCAGCGAAAAGACGGTGCCTTGGGAGTTGTTCACCATGGCATGGATCGTGCTCGTCATTTCCGGACTTTTCGAAGCTGTCTGGGCTACCGCGCTGGGTAAGTCCGACGGATTCAGCAAGATGTCACCCACCATCGTCTTCATCCTCGGCCTGATCGTCAGTATGGCCGGCCTCGCGTATGCAATGCGCACCCTTCCCATCGGAACTGCGTACGCGGTCTGGGTCGGCATCGGCGCCGCCCTGACCGTCGGATACGCGATGATCACCGGTGCGGAGTCCACGTCGGTCGTCAAGATTCTGCTGATCCTCGGCATCGTCGGTTGTGTGGTCGGTCTGAAGGTCCTTCACTGACCGGCGATCCTGATGAGTGTTTGTGTGTTACCGGTTACAGTTAACGCATGAAACTGCTGGAGATGCTCACGCTTCCCCTACGCGCGGGCATTGCAGCCGCAGAGATCAGTTTGGGCATCGCCGAGCTGACGGTCACGACAGTTCGTATCGCCGTCGGTAATACCGGTGCCGTGACGGCGGGTGCTGCAGGCCTGGCCAGCCCCCGCGGACCCATGCAGATGATCCAGCAGTTGTCATCGCTTACTGCAGACGATCGGCCCATCGGGCAGGCCTTGGCCCCCGGTGGGCCGCTCGATCGCCTTCTCTCACCCGGCGGCCCGGTCGACAAACTGACTGCACCCGACGGCACTCTCGAACGACTTCTCGCTCCCGGCGGGCCACTCGAAAGACTTCTTGCCCCCGGCGGACCGCTGGATCGGGTGCTCGCCGAGAACGGCGCTTTGGAACGGTTGCTCGCCCCGGACGGTCTCCTCGACCGAATGATGGCGGAGGACGGTCCGCTGGAACGCCTGACCGCACAGGACGGTGCTGTCGAACGCCTGACTGCGAAGGACGGTGTCATCGATCGCGCACTGGCCGAGAACGGCATCCTCGAAACACTCTTGGCGGAGAACGGCGCCTTCGAACGGCTCATCGCCGAAGGCGGCCCGCTTGACCAGATCGTTGCACTGTCCGATACCTTGACTTCCCTCGCCCCCAACCTCGAGAGAATGAGCGCCAGCATCGAGGTACTGCAGGAAACAGTCGGAATCCTCAGTGCTGCAGTCGGTCCACTCGGAGAACTGGCCGGCAAGCTTCCCAATCGCTGGCTCAAGAGCAAGGGCGAACGCCCAGGGCCGGACCTTCCGATCGAATCGGCATAACAAACGGTTACTCGCCGATTACGTGGTCAGTTGTTGATCACGATGTTGAGATTGATGATGATTCCGCCGAAAGTCAGAATCGTGTTGGCCAAGCCAACGGTCATTCCACTGTTCAGAGCCGCGATCAGTCCGTTCATCGTCGTATCCCCTTCACTGTCTGCGGGTTACGCGTACAAGATTGTGCGCTGGCGCTGACAATAGGCCAAGTTCGCGACCTGCGCGCCATTGCGGAGAAAACTTGTACCGCGGTCGCAGTTTCCGCGTTAACTGTTGCAGGACAACGCAATTCCATATTCGGCGCACTACCCGCAAATGACTGAACCAAACATCACGATTAGGCATACGTATCCCACCCGCATAACCGTCTGCCCCACCAGACACTTGTCCACCCAAACAGAGTGCACAACAGTTAGTCCGGTGCAACAATAAGACGAATCGGACATGCCTGCGACGTGATGGGGAAGGGTGGTTGAGACAATGACGGCGCCGCGCATTGCCAGAGAACACCGCGGCCCTACCGGGGGCCGAAATTCTGCGTCGCAGGACAGCCTGGACGCCGCCTCGGACGCCCTGCAATCGCTGTACGCGCACCTCGATCCACATGCCCAGGCCGAGCAATTTCTCGAACAGGTCTGCAAACACGCCGTCGATCTCATCGCCGACGCCGACATGGCCGGAATTACCATCGGCGGTTCGGATTCGACATTCCGAACCGTAGCCGCCACCCACCAACTTGTTCGCACCGTCGACTCGATCCAATTCCGACTGGACTACGGACCGAGTGTGACGTCGTCACGCACGGGCACGGTTGTACGTGCGCATGCCAGCGAAGCACACAGCCGGTGGCCTCAATTCGCAAGCGCGGCAAAAGCAGTCGGCGCCGTCAGCTTCTTGTCGATGCCATTGCCCGGCAGAGATCGCCCGCTGGGAACCCTCAACCTCTACAGCCACGACCTCCGAGGTTTCACCGGCGCCGACGTGGCATTGCTCCAACTGTTCGCCGTCACCTCGTCCTACGCACTGCACAGCTCGCAGCGCCTCGACATCGCCAGAAAGCACGCGATGGACCTCGAGCGTGCACTCGAATCGAGAGGTGTCATCGAACAAGCCAAGGGCATCATCATGGGCACCCACCGCGTCGACGCCGACCGCGCCTTCCGCATCCTCATCCAGGACTCACAGCGCAGCAACGTCAAACTGCGAGTGATCGCCCAGCAGTACATCGACGGCGCGATCGATCCGCGCCAGGCCACGAACAAGCCTGAGACCAACTGAACCCGGCAAACACAGCATCTCCGCAAACACAGAGGCACCCACCAGAATCTTGGTGAGTGCCTCTACTTTCGGAGCCTCCTGTCGGGATTGAACCGACGACCTTTCGCTTACAAGGCGAGTGCTCTACCACTGAGCTAAGGAGGCGAAGACCGACGCGTTGCCGCGACTGACTTTGCGGAGCCATCATATCCAAGCCGTCACGGTGGCCGCGCCCGGGTCACGTTAGATAGCGTGGGCCCCATGCGCAACTCCCACTCCGCCCCCTGATGGCGAAATTCACCGAAGCACTCACACGCCTGACGGGAAACCGCCAAGCCACCGTCGACACGGTCACGTCGGCTCCCGCGCCGCTACAACCGATCGACCTCACAGACGACGCCGTCGTCGCAGAAGTTCTGGACCTGGCGGTTCGGGTCGGCGAAGTCCTCCTCGCCTCCGGGACCGCGGCCATGGACACGGCGGAGCAGGTGCAGTTCATCGCCGCCACCTACGGCCTTGCTCAGTGTGACGTCGACGTCACTTACAACTCGATTGTGCTCTCTGCCTATCGTGGCCCGACGCGACCGCCGGCGAGCACGATGCGCATCGTCCACTACCGCTCGATGGACTTCACGCGACTGGCGGCTGTCGACCGTCTGACGCGTCGTATCCGCCGTGAGGCGATCACACCGGACCAAGCGCACGACGCACTCACAGCCATCACGACGGCGCCGCACCCGTACAACCGATGGACCGCAACCATGGCCTGGGCAGCGATGGCGGCTTCGGTCTCCGTCCTGCTCGGCGGCGGGTTCCTTGTTGCCACAGTCGCGTTTCTGACGACGATGGTTATCGATCGGGTCAACCGCGTACTGAACCGGTTCGGGTTGCCGTTCTTCTTCCAGCAGGTTGTCGGTGGTCTCATCGCGGCTGCGCCCGCCGCGACGCTCTATACCTTTCAGGATCAGCTGGGGATCAGTATCCGGCCGTCGCTGGTGATCGCGGCCGGCGTGGTCGTCTTGCTGTCGGGGCTGTCTCTGGTGGGCTCGGTCCAGGACGCGATCATGGGTGCGCCGATCACGGCCGTCGCGCGATTCTTCGAAGTGGTGATGATGACGGGCGGCATCATCGCGGGTGTCGCGATCTCACTGCGAATGACCGGGATGTTGGGTTCGACGCTTCCACCGATCAACGTGGAAGTATCGACCATCACGCAGTTGCCGATCCTGATGCTCTCCGGCGCGTGTGCGTCGGTCTTCTACGCTCTTGCCTGCTACGCCGAGCGGCGTGCACTCACCGCGGCATTCCTGGGCGGCGCGGCCGGCAGCGGTGTGTCGATCTTCGTGCAAACACTCGACGTCGGCCCCGTGATCGCCGCAGCGATCGCGGCGACCGTCGTCGGTCTTGCCGGTGGTCTGATGGCTCGCCGCGCCCTGACGCCTCCGCTGGTCGTCGCGGTCGCAGGCATCACTCCCCTGCTCCCCGGTCTGTCGCTGTACCGAGGCCTGTACGCGCTGCTCAACGACCAGGTACTGATCGGTCTGACTGCTTTGCTGTCGGCATTCGGTATCGGCTGCGCCCTGGCCGCTGGCGTGACGCTCGGCGAATGGGGAGCGCGAACTCTGCGTCGTCCACGAATCCTGATGCGCGTGGACTCGCTACGCCGACCGATGGTCCGCAAACGCAAACGCCGCGTTCCCGTCACCGAGAAGTAAGAGAGTTTCAAGCAGAAAGAGCTGGGCACCTGACGGTGCCCAGCTCTTTCGGTTCACTCGGGGGTTTCCGAGCAGCGAGAGAATCAGCTCTCGACTGCGTGCTTTCCGCCGGCAGCCTGATCGGCTTCCATGGCCTCTCGCAGGCTCTTCGGACGCATGTCGGTCCAGTTCGCCTCGACGTATTCGAGGCACGCCTTGCGGCTGTCTTCACCGAACACCACGCGCCAGCCGGCGGGGACCTCGGAAAACGTGGGCCACAGCGAGTGCTGGTCCTCGTCGTTCACCAGCACGTAGAAGCGGCCGTCTTCGTCATCGAAAGGATTAGTGCTCATCTCGCCTCACTTGTTACGTACGTGTCTTGTGCGCCCAGACTAGCAAGCGCACCAGTTCGGTTCTGGTGGCTCAGAACCGACGCCAGAATCTCCCCCGCCCGCACTGCCACGTTCGACAGCAGCGACGACGTCAATCCGTGAGTCTGTTCTGTCCCACCCTGCAGATAGATACCGCCTGTCACGTCCTCCGTTACAGCCAGTCGATAATCCCGACTGACGTTACGCGGAACGGACGAATCCGGCACGAGTTCACCCAACAAATTGTCCAGCGGCGCCGGGGTGAAACCCGTGGCCAGAATGAGTGCGTCGCACGACAGCGTGTCGGTCAAGCCGTCGAGGTTGCTGCGGACGGCCAGTTCGATGCCGGATTCGGTCTCCACGGCACTCGTGATCTCCGAAGCCCGACGCATGAACAGTCGCCGCGGCCCGCGAACCATCTCCTGATACTCGGTGGCATAGAGCTTGTTGATCAGTTCGATGTCGACGACCGAGTAATTGGTACTGCGGTGCAGATCGAGAAGTCGACGTCGTTCCGCGGCGTCGGCGCCGTGCAGTTGATCGACGGCTTCGGGATCGAAGATGCGATTGGCGTACGGGCTGTCGTCTGCCGGGCTGTAGCCGTACCGGGCAAAAACACTGTGGACTTCGGCGTTCGGGTAGTTCGCGTGCAGGTAGTCGACGATCTCCGCGGCACTCTGACCGGCGCCGAGAACAACGAACCTGTTGTGCACGGGCTCGGGCATTGCTTCGAGGTGGAAGAGGAACTGGTGATTGTGGAAGCACCGGGACGACGGCGTTGCCCATTCCGGGATCCGCTCTTTCAGTCCGGCTCCGACGACGATGTTGCGCGCGATCACCGTTTCACCGTCGGCTGTGCGGACCGCAAAGCGATCGACAACGCCGTCGGAGTTCTTGATGCCCTCGACCCCGTCGACGGTTGTACCGAACTGCACATCCGCGTCGACTCGTCGAGCTGCCCAGCACAGATAGTCGTTGAACTCGTGGCGCGTGGGAAAGAAGGTCTGGTGGTTGACGAAGTCGACCAGCCGCCCCTGCTCGAACAGATACGAGAAGAAGCTGTATCCGCTCTGTGGGTTACGGAACGTCACCAGGTCCTTCGGAAACGCGATCTGCATCGTGGCACCGTCGAGCAGCATCCCGGGATGCCACGCGAACTGAGACTGCTTTTCGAAGAACCGCGCATTCACCCGATCAACGGCTGCACAATTTGCATTGTGTTCTTCGACAGCGATGGCCAACGCGAGGTTGGCCGGACCGAACCCGACGCCGACGATGTCGACCACGGCGGGTTCGGCGCTGGAGTCTCTCGGTGATTCACTCATTACAGGTAGTCCATCCCCGACGGGACGACCTGATAAGGTCGCCAATCGATGTCCCGAAGTAAGTAGCAAAGGCTACCCTTAATGAGGTGAGGGTATCAATACTGTGAGCCCCCGTATAGCGGTCGACCCCGCGGAGCGATGCGACGTATGTCATAGTTTCGCCCCTTCACTCACGTCATCCCCTTCGGCGATGGCCGCAGCCTCGATCACGTCGACCAGCTGACCTGCCCATTCACGGACCGCGCCCGCATCGACGCGGTCGGCACGGAACCCGAGAGTTGCAAAAACAGGCCCTTCGCCCACCGGCTCGTAAAAACTCAACGTCAAATCCGCATCGGGCACTCCCACCGGAATCGGTACGAGAGAACCGAAGTCGCCGAGCCCGTCCAAATCCGCCTGTTGGTGATGGATCACCATCACCTGAGGTCTCATGGACGCCGGATTACCCAGAGCCTGCTCGACATACACATATGAGACGTCCTGATTGCTCAGCGCTTCCAGGTTGCCTTCCCTCACCCGACCGAGCAATTCTGCAAACGTCGGACTACCGGACGTATCCGTGCGCAGGAGAACAACATTGAAGAAAGATCCGATCATCGGTTCGAGACGGGGATCCGACCTGCCCGCAACCAATGAACCGATCGGAAGATCGGTACCCGCCCCAGCCTTCGTGAGAACGGCAGCCAGCGCAGCCTGAAGAACCATGAACATACTCGTCCCGGTGCGCGCAGCCAGCGCGTCGATTCTGGCGTGCAGATCCGCGTCGATGTCGACAGAGACCACGTCACCCCGAGGTTCCGAGTCATCTTCCGGCAACGGAAGATTCACACTGGTCGGTATTCCGTCGAGCGCATCCTGCCAGTACGCAAGCTGCTTCGACGCACGGCTGTCGACGTCCAGGGGGTCTCCCAACAGCTCGTCCGACCACACGGTGTAGTCGGCGTACGTCAACGCAAGCTCGTCCCAGATCGGTTGATCTCCCTGCGACCTGGCTGCATAAGCAGAGACCAGATCTCCCAGCAGCGGCACTACGGACCACTCGTCGACGGCGATGTAGTGCATGACGAGAAGCAGTGTCCGAGAGCCGTCTTCACCGAGCACCAGATGAACCCGCAACGACGATTGCTCACGCAGATCCATCGGAAGTTGAGCCAGTTCGAACACCACTCGACCCACATCGCCGGCGCCGACATCGACCACATCGACAGTCGGCCGCACCGATTCTCTTGCCACGACGATGCCGTCGACCTCGACGAAGGTGGTCCGCAGGGGTTCGTGCCGCGACGTCACATCGTCCAAAGCGTGCCCGAGAATCTCCGGATCGATCTTCGAATTCAGGGTCAGCGCCAGCGCGTGGCTTGCTTGCGGGTGCTCGCCGGCTGCGCGGAACAACTCCCACTGACGACGTTGCGGCGCAGACAGACCCATGGTCTCCGGACGCCTCGCCGCCGGCGCCAGGACCGGGCGTCCACCCTCCGAACGCGCAACGACTGCCGCCAACTCCGCAACGCTCGGTGCGTCGAACACGTCTCGAATACTGACGTCCACGCCGAACGCTTCACGAATGCGACCGACCAGTTTCATCGAAGCCATCGAATGTCCACCGAGTTCGAAGAAACTGTCGTGGACTCCGACGCTCGGGAGTTGCAATATCTCCGCGAAGGCAGCTGCAACCGTGGACTCCGCGGCAGAGCGAGGAGCAACATCACCCGCCAACTCCGACCAGTCCGGAGCGGGCAACGCCTTGCGGTCGAGCTTTCCGTTGGGCGTCAACGGGAGCGGACCATCGAGAGCAACAACCATGGTCGGGACCATGTAGTCGGGCAACGACACTGCAGCGAGATTTCGCACTGCCGTCGTGTCCACCACAGCACCGGGTTCGGGTGACACGTAACCGACCAGGCGCGTGATTTCGCCCTGCCGATCCGCGACGACCGTTGCCTGCTTCACCGAAGGATGGGCACTGAGAGCTCCGATGATTTCACCCAATTCGATTCGGAAACCGCGAATCTTGACCTGATCGTCCACGCGGCCGAGGAAGTCGATGTTTCCGTCCGAGCGCCACCGCGCTCGATCGCCGGTGCGATACATGCGATCGCCCGCGGTGAAGGGATCGGCGATGAATCTCTGTGCCGTCAGATCGAATCGGCCCAGGTAGCCTCTCGCCAGGCCGCGTCCCGCGATGTACAGCTCGCCGGATACTCCCGGCGGAACCGGACGCAGTTGATCGTCGAGCACGTACGCCTGTTCGTTGGGGTCTGGGACTCCGATGGGCACAGCACCGTTCCAACCGGGTTCCGCCTGCCACAGTGTGTTGTTCACCGTGGCTTCGGTGAGTCCGTACGCAGCAAGCAAATTCAGCCGCTCCGCCCATCGCCCGATCAGCTCGGGCGGAACCGTCTCGGTTCCGACCAACACCGTGCAACCCTGCGGTACTTCACATCCCGCCGGCAGGGCGGCCAGCAACGAGGGAGGGATGATTGCGTGAGTCACGCGATTGCTCGTCATGAAATCGGTCAACGCCGGGCCGGCCACTCGTGCGCTCTGCGGCACGATCACCAGGGTGCTGCTCGTGCACAGAGCCATCGCCAATTCGAATACCGCAACGTCGAAGCCGACCGAAGCGAACTGCATCACCACCGAACCCGGCACCAGTCGCATCCGAACCTCGGCTGTCGCAACAAGACTCGGAATACCGTCATGAGAAAGGACAGCGCCCTTCGGCTTGCCGGTCGATCCCGAAGTGTAGATGACATAGGCCGCGTGGTTGACGCCAACTGGTGGCCTCGGAGTTTCGACGATCACTGCCTCGTCCAGTTCCGCACGTATCAGCGGATCGTCCAAAAGGATTCGCTCGACGCCGACCACATCCTCGATCCGCGAGCTTTCCTCCGAGGTGGACAGTAGTACCGACGTGCGAGAATCGGTGAGCATGTAGGCGATGCGCTCGCTCGGGTGGCTCAGATCCAGGGGTAGATACGCTGCCCCCAGCTTGAGCACGGCGAGGACCGACGCGACCATCTCCACCGAACGCGGGACGGCAAGTCCCACCACGTCTTCGACCGAGACCCCGCGCCGATACAGCACGCCGGCTATCCGATCACATTGCTCGGCGAGCTCGCGGTACGTGGCCTGCCCCGCCTCGTCGCGCACCGCGATCGCCTCGGGTGTAGCAGCGACCCCACGCGCGAAGGCGTCGTAGAACGTTTCCTCCGGCACGTCGACGGCGGTGTCGTTGAACGAGGTGACAACTTGCTCGAGTTCGCCTGGCAAGAAGATGTCGATGTCCCCGATCTCAATGTCGGCCGATTCCACGACTGCCGCGATCACCGATTCCAATCGGTTCGAAATGCGCTGTGCTGTTTCGCGATCGAAGAGGTCGCTGCCGTACTCGAGTCGGACGTCGATGCAGCCTTCGTCGGCGAGGTACTCGGTGAAGTTGAACACCAGATCGAACTTGGCTGTGTACTCCTCGAGTTCGAACGGATCCCCGCCCATCTCCTCGCGGCTGTGATAGCCGACCATGACCTGGAATAGCGGGTTGCGTGCCAAGGTGCGCGACGGATTGAGGCGTTCCACCACAGTTTCGAAGGGAACATCGGCGTTGGCGAAGGCCTCGAGGTCTCCCTCGCGAACGCGTTCCACCAACTCCCGGAACGTCGGGTTACCCGACGTATCCGTGCGCAGCACAATCGTATTGACGAAGAAGCCGACCAAGTCGTCAAGCCCCTGTTCACTACGTCCGGCTACGGGAGCGCCGAGGGGAAGGTCCTCACCCGCTCCGAGCGCAGTCAGCAACGCCGCCGACGCCGCGTGCAGGACCATGAACATCGAACTCTGGCTCCCGCGCGCCAGGTCTCGCAGTGCGGCAGTTGTGTCCACACCCAACCGTGTTACCACTGCGCCACCGGAGAAACTCGGTCTGGCCGGTCGGCTCCGGTCGGTGGGAAGCAGCAGTTCTTCGGGGGCTCCGTCCAAACTCTTCGCCCAGAAGTCCAACTGCGTGCTCAGGACACTCGACGGATCGTCGGCGCTGCCGAGCAATTCCCGTTGCCACAGGGTGTAGTCCGCGTACTGAACCGGTAGCGGTTCGAAAGCTGGCTCCTCGCCCTGAATCCGAGAGGAGTAGGCAGACATCAGATCGCGCAGGAACGGCCGATCGGACCATTCGTCCGTTGTGATGTGATGCAGGACGATCACGACGATTACGGCACCGTCTACTCGGATCAGACGGGCGCGAATCGGAATCTCGTTCGAAAGGTCGAACGGACGGCCCACTGCCACTGCAACTTCGCCGGCGACACCGGATTCCCGTGAATGAACTGTCTCGACCGGAACCTTCGCCGATTCGAGAATTATCTGTTCCGGTGTTCCGTCCACCAACCGGAACACCGTACGCAAGGATTCGTGTCGTCCAACGACGTCACCCAGCGCCGCGGCGAAGACGTCCGCGTCCAATGCACTGTCCAAGCGGAGCACGATCGGGAAGTTGTAGGCCGCGGAGTTCTCTTCCATCTGTCCGATCAGCCACAAACGCTGTTGAGCGGCAGAAAGTGGAAGGTGGTCCGGCCGCGGCTTCGCTACCAGCATCGGTCGCGTTGATCCCTGCTCGACCACAATGCGTTCCGCGAGTTCCGCGACGGTCGGTGCTTCGAAGAGATCACGCATGGTCAGACTGTTCGGAATGGCGATCCGAGCTCGACTGATCAGTTTGGTGGCCAGAAGCGAGTGCCCACCGAGGTCGAAGAAGTTGTCGTCGACACCGATGTCGTCCACATCGAGTACGTCGGAGAAGAGCTCACAGAGAACCTCTTCCGTGTGGTTCCGCGGTGCAATCGACTCCCCACTCCGCTCCCCCAGCACCGAATCGGCCGTGGGCAGTGCCTTGACGTCGAGCTTGCCGTTGACGGTCATCGGTAGTGACTCCACCTCGATCACCACGGCCGGAACCATGTAGTCGGGTAGGCGAACTCGCGCCTGCGCGCGGTAGTCGTGCGCGGCGCCGAGCTGCACGGGCGTCACGTAGCCGACGAGCCTCTTGACTCCACCCGCCCCGACGTCGACCACGACCGCTGCTTGCCGCACGTGCTCGTCGGATTCGAGAACGGAGACGATTTCGCTCGGCTCGATCCGGTGACCTCTGATCTTCACCTGGTCGTCGGTGCGGCCCAGGAAGTCCAGGTTGCCGTCAGCGCGTCGCCGCACCAGATCCCCGGTGCGGTACATACGTTCTCCGGTCCCGGCCGGATCTGCGACGAAGCGCTCGGACGTGAGCGCAAAGCGTCCGAGATAGCCGCGGGCCAAACCGGCTCCGGCAATGTACAGTTCGCCGGCAACTCCATCGGGGACCGGTCGCAGCCAGCCGTCGAGAATGTGCGCGGCGGTGTTCCAGATCGGCTTGCCGACCGTCGGGGTGTCACTGTCGGTCGTTCCGCCGCCGAGAGTGTTGATCGTGTATTCCGTCGGACCGTAGAGGTTGTAGCCCACGGTTCCTTCGGTGTCGCGCAGCCTGTTCCACACCGAATCCGGAACGGCTTCACCGCCGAGCAGGACCAGCGGCGGACGGTGTTGTCCCACACCGTCGTCGAGCAGCCCGCTGTCGATCAGGTGCGTCGCGTAGGTCGGTGTCACGTTCACGACGTCGATTTCCTGTGCGTCGCAGTACGCAACGAGCGCCTCGGCATCACGACGCAGATCCTCGTCACAGATGTGCACCTCGTGACCTTCCACCAGCCACAGAAGTTCCTCCCACGACATGTCGAAGGCGAAGGACACGGTGTGCGCGATCCGCAGGCGCCGGCCCGTCGCGGCGATCACCGGTTCGAAGATCGCCTCGCGGTGGTTGAACTGCATGTTCGTCAAGCCGCGGTAACCGGTGACCACGCCCTTGGGCTTGCCGGTCGAACCGGAGGTGTAGATGACGTACGCGGGGTGGTCGAGCCGATGCGGTGTTCCTGGGGCGAAGGCTCCGAGTTCCGCCGCGGAGAGTGCCCGCGCCGAGATCGTCAGTCGCCTTGCCGCAGTGTCCGGCTCGTCGAGCACGATGGTCCGAATGTCCGCGGTGCGGACGTCCGCGCCTTCGAATTTCGGTGCGGCGGCGACAGTCGTCAGCAACACGACCGGATCTGCGTCGTCGATCATCACGGCCAACCGTTCGGCCGGATGGTCGAGTTCGAGGGGTAAATAGGCAGCGCCCGTGCGCAATACGGCGAAGAGCGCGACGACCATGTCCACCGAGCGCGGCAGACCAAGAGCCACGATCCTTTCCGGCCCGGCGCCGTAGTTGATCAGCAACCGCGCCATCCGATTGATCTCGCCGTCGAGATCGGCGTAGGTCATCCGACGCTTCCCGAACACGAGTGCCGTGTCGTTCGGTTGCGCCGACGCCACCTCTTCGAACAGGTCGGCAATGGTGCGCTCCGGCAACTCTCGGATCTGCGTCTGCTGCGCTACCACGGGAGTCGGCGCCGCAACGACCGAACCTGTCATATCCTGCGACCAACTCTGGAGCAGGTCGACGAAGTGACCGAGCAGGTCCTCGGCTCGGCGCGCGGTCACCAGATGCGGATGGAACTCGAACTTGACGTTGACGGTGGTACCCGGGGTGACCACCACAGTCAGCGGATAGTGCGTGTGATCGATACTGTCGCTGCCGCTCACGTCGTGTGCGGCATTGAGTGCGTCGACTTGCTTCTCGTCCACGAAGTTCTGCAGGACCATCAGCACGTCGAACAGTTGACGATGCTCGGAAACACGCTGGATCGAGGCCAATCCGAGATAGTCGAACGGCATCAGCGAAAGTCGATCCGCCTGAGTGCGACGAAGAAGTTCCTCGACGCTCTCGTTCGGATCCAGTTGCAGCCGAACGGGAACGGTGTTGAGGAACATGCCCACCACGGTGTCGATTCCCGGCACCTCCGGTGGCCTTCCGGCAACCGTGGAGCCGAAGACGACGTCCTGTCGACCGGTGGCCGACGCCAGCACCAGAGCCAGCGCTGCGTTCAGTACCGTATTGAACGTGACGCCGGACGCGGCAGCGCGCTCACGCAATGCACGCGAAAGCGATTCCGACAGAACCGCATCGCGGCGATCCGGAAGCTGAGGTTCGACGCCGGGCGCAGGCTCGGCAACAAGCGTCGGCTCCTCGAGTCCTGCGAGCGCTCCGCGCCACCCCGCGTCGGCGGCTGCACCGTCGCGGTCGGCCAACCAGGCGAGGTAGGCCTCGAACGACCCCTCGGGTTCGCCGAATGCGCTGTCGTCCCCGCCGGTGTCGTACAGCGCCAGAAGCTGGCTGACGACAAGGCCGTTGGACCAGCCGTCCCACAACAGGAACTGCCGGTTGATCACCAGTCGATCATGTCCGCCGGGCAGATGCAGCACGCTCATACGCCACAGCGGCGGCGCGGTCAGGTCGAATGGAGTCACTCTGTCTTGGGCGGCGACGGCCTCGGCGCGCTCACGAGCAGCCGAGTCGTCGAGTTCACGGAGATCGTGGACGGCGACGGGAACATCGAGTCCCGCACTGAAGAACTGCGCAGGCTCGTTCAGTCCTTCGCTCACGAATCCCGCTCGCAACGTGGGATTTCGTCGTTGAAGTGTCCGGGCGGCCGCAGCCAACCTGTCGACATCGAGGGTGTGCCCGAAGTCCATCGAGAACTGTGCCGTGTAGATGTCCCCACCACTACTGCTGTCGCTGCTGCCTGCGTAGCCGGCTTGGAAGTACAGGCCTTCCTGCAACGGTGAGAGTGGGAGGATGCTGCTGACACCCGCCGGGCTCGCATCGGCTATCGCGTCGATCTCGGCCTGACTCAGGTCGAGCAACGGCACATCGGACGGGGTCAGGATGGGAGGCCCGTCATGCTCCGCGGCCGCAGCCGCCAGATCGCCGAGCGCCGAAACCCAGCCGTCGGAGAGTGACTGCGCATCCTCCTCGGACAAATCTTCACTTGCCCAGGCGAAGTCGGCACGGAGTTCCGAATCCACGCTGACGACATTCACGATCAGCCGATACGGACCTCCCATGTCTGCGTCGGGATCGGTGGACATGGCTTCGGATTCCGCTGCCAGGGACCATGCTGTCGATCCAGCTGTCGTCGTACGTCCGAGATAATTGAACAGGATCTGAGATTCGGAGCGCCCCGCCAATCTCGATGCCGTACGTGCATTCACGTACCGCAACATCCCGTAGCCGATACCGCCGTCCGGAGCCGCCCGCAGGCTCTCCTTCACTTCGCGCAGCGTGTCCACCGGGTCGGTTCCGCCGAGCAGTCGCATCGGGGCAATCGTGGTGAACCAGCCGACTGTTCGCGACAGATCGGTCCCGGGTACCAACTCCTCGCGGCCGTGCCTTTCGAGATCGACCAGCAGTTCGCGCTCACTGCGACCGGTGGAACGACGCCAGCGATCGACCGACATCGCCAACGCAGCCAACAGAACATCCGTTCCCTCAGCACCCAGCATGGCCGGAACCGTTCCGAGTGCCGCCTCGGAGATTGCTCCGTCCACCGTGACCGTGCGCCTCGAGCCTCCGGATACAACGGCATAGCTCGCGGTACCGGGGATCAACTCCGCGCCCGGAGCGGTCACGGTCAGCCAGTGATCGAGTTCGGCAAATCGATGAGCACTGTATGCGTGTTCGGCCACCGTGCGGGAGAAGGTACGCAGCGAAGTTCCGACGGCGTCCAATGCTGCGGGCTCTCCGGCCTCGACGGCCACCCAGGCCATCGCGAGATCCTCGAGCAGGGTTCCCCACGAAACCCCGTCCACGACCAGATGGTGCGCGACTATCGCGAGTCGGCCCAGATTCTCAGCGCCACAATCGAACCAGACCACCGAGACCATCCGTCCTGCAGACGGATCCAATCGACTGGTCGCCCGCTCGGAACGTACGGTGATGAGCGTCCGCAACTCGGCGTCATCCAGTCCCCGAGCATCAACGCGTTCGACAAGGTTCGCTGCCCGGATACTGCCGGGTTCCTCGATCCGCGCCGACCACATTCCGCGGTCATGTCGGATCAAGGTTTGGCGAAGTCCGTCGTGGTGATCGAGCACGGCCTGCATTGCGCCGGTGATCGAATCGAGAGATGTTGCCGGGGAGTGGATCAGAACTGCCTGGTTGAAGCGATCGGTACCACCCGTCCATTCGGACAAGCGGTGAACCACCGGCAGCGGAACCAGCTCACCCACGCCGATGTCGGCCGTGACGGTGGCAACCGACGTGGCGACATCACCCACCGCTGCGGCGATCGCAGCGGGAGTGCGCAGTTCGAAGATCTGACGCGGGGTCAGCACTACCGAATCACGACGAGCCAGGTTGACCAGTCGGATCGCCAGGATACTGTCGCCGCCGAGAGTGAAGAAGTCGTCGCGTGCCCCGACGCGTGGCAGGCCGAGAACTGTCGCGAAATGCCTGGCGAGGAGGTCGGCAACGCCCGAGGAAACTACTCCCGTCGTTTCGCCCACCTGTGCCGCGAAATCCGGTGCCGGTAGGGCTTTTCGGTCGAGCTTGCCACTCGGGCTCAGCGGCAGCGACTCGAGCCGCACGAACGCGCTCGGCACCATGAACTCCGGTAGCACGGACAACAACTGCCCTCGAACCGCAGCGTCATCAGCATCTCCGACCAGATAGGCGACCACCTGTGCGCGGTTACTCGGACCGTCGGTTCGGACGATCACGGCACTTGCCGAGACTCCGGGGCACAATGCCAACTGCGCTTCGATTTCACCGAGCTCGATGCGGAATCCACGAACCTTCACCTGCTCGTCGACACGGCCGAGGTACTCGAGAACGCCGTCGGCATTCCACCGCACGATGTCACCGGTCCGGTACATCCGCGAGCCGCCGTCGCTGTACGGATTCGCCACAAATCTTTCGGAAGTCAATCCCCCACGTCCATGGTAACCACGCGCCAGTTGTGGTCCAGCCAGATACAGCTCACCGGTGGCACCGGCCGGAACGTTCTGCAGATACGGATCGAGAACGAACAGGCCGGTATTGACGGCGGGTGCGCCGATCGGGACACTCACCGCGTCTGCCGGAGTGTCCTGCACCGATGGCTGCCAACTGACGTCGACGGCAGCCTCGGTGGGGCCGTAGAGGTTGTCCACCAGAACGTTCGGCAGGATCTCGGCAACCTTGCGCGCAACGTGAACGGGCAGTGCCTCACCGCTGCAGTTGACGATCTCGAGGGAAGAGCACAGTGCTGCTTTCGGCTCCGCAAGAAACACTTCGAGCATCGACGGAACAAAATGCACTCGGGTTACGGAATGTTCGACGATGACGTCGGCCAGATAGCCCGGATCCTTGTGCCCGTCCGGCTCGGCCATCACCAGAGTTGCCCCCACCAGGAACGGCCAGAAGAATTCGGGGACGGAGACGTCGAAACTCGACGGGGTCTTCTGCAGCATCCGGTCGGAGAAGTCCAGCGGACGTATCTGCTGTGCCCAGAGCAATCGGTTGACCACACCCTCGTTGGTGACCACAACGCCTTTGGGACGACCGGTCGAACCCGAGGTGTAGATCATGTACGCGGCATCCGCGGGCGATCCTGGGACACTCAGCGGTTCGGCTGGGAACTGCGCGGACTCCGATACCGTCACCCGCGGAACCGAACCCGAATCGAGTGAAGAATCTTCCGACACCACGACGCACACCGGATCGGCGTCGTCCAGCATGTACGTCAGCCGCTCCGCCGGATAGCCGGTGTCGAGCGGAACGTATGCTCCCCCGGCCTTCCCGATGCCGAGTATCGCAACCATCAGATCGACCGAGCGCGGCAAGGCAACCGCCACCAATGATTCGCGTCCGACGCCACGTTCGTGCAGCAGATGCGCAAAACGATCAGCGCGAGAGTGAAGTTCGGCGTAGGTCAGCGACTCTTCACGGAAGATCACTGCGGTGGCTTCGGGCGTACGCCCGGCTTGATCCTGCAGCAGCTCGGTCAGCGTTGCGCGCGGCCGATCCAAGGCACTGCCGATGCTCCCCGGCTGTGCGGGTGCCAGCGCGATCCGGCCGATGACCTGGTCGAGATCGCGAGAGAGCTCGGTGAGTACGACTGCGAGAGCTTCGGCCAGCGACGCAGCGGCATCGCCGTCCACCTGAGCAGTGTCGTACTTGAGCTCCAACGCCAATTGATCGCCGGGGACGACGATCAGGGTCAGCGGGTAGGCCGGTCGCTCGTCGAATCGAATTCCCGTCAGTCGCACCGAGTTCGTCGGATCAGCGATTGCCGTGTCACCGAGTGGATAGTTCTCGAAAACGACCAGTGATTCGAAGTTCTGCTCCAGTCCGCCGGTCCGCCGCAGTTCCGGTAGCCCCAGGTACTGATGGTCGAGTAGTTCCGATTGTTCCCTCTGCCAACGAGAAAGTGCTTGCGCGGCTGTCTCTGCCGGATCGAACCGCAACCGAGCCGGCACAGTGTTGATGAACAAGCCCACCATGGACTCGATGCCGGGCAGGTCTCCACCGCGTCCCGATACGGTTGATCCGAACAGCACGTCTGTTCGGCCGGTCATTCGGCCGAGCACCAGTCCCCAGGCGCCGTGCACGAGCGTGCTCAGCGTCAAACCGCGGGAGCGTCCGGTGGTCGACAGCGCGCGAGTATCGTTGTCGGACAGTTTGACTCGGGTAGCATGGATTCCGCTGCTGCCCGCGCTCGGCGCGGGAAGTTCGACCGCGGGCCCGGGAGAGTTCAGTGCTTTTCTCCACACCGCTGCCGAAGCCTCGTGATCGTGGCCGGCCAACCATTCGAGGTAGCTGCGGTACGGCGCCGGACTCGGGAGCACCACGCCGGAATCGCCAACGCTGTACGACGCCATCAGCTCCCGCAGCATCACCGGGACCGACCATCCGTCTGCAACCGCATGGTGAATCGACTGCAGCAGAAGGTACTTCTCCGAAAAGGCACGGACCAGTGTGTAACGGACGAGCGGCGGCTGCGCGAGGTCGAACCCGCGCGCACGGTCGGCGGAAAGCAGTTCATCCACGTCGGCGCCGGCATCCGTGACTACTGCCATCTCCACGACGACGCTCGGGTGCACCACCTGCACGACCCGGCCGTCGCCCAGGACCGAGAATCCGGTGCGCAGCGCCTCGTGTCGATCCACGACGGATTGCAGCGCACGGCGCAGAGTCGCGCTGTCCACGGCGCCGGTCAGCTCCACGACCTGTTGCACGACATACTGATCAGCCCCCGGATCGGCAAAAGCCGAATGGAAGTAGATCCCTTCCTGCAACGGAGTGAGCGGGAGAATCTCTTCTGCCTTCGGCAACCCGTCCACATCCGCCTGAGTGAGCGCCACCAGAGGGTAGTCGGACGGTGTCGCGCCGCCGAAGGCAGCGAGCCCGGACACGGCCTTGAGCGAGTCCAGCCACAACCGCGCAAACCTGTCGATGTCGCTACGCAGGAAGATATTCGACGCCCAGGTCAGAGTGGCCCGCAGTCGTGGCCCACCGGCCGCTTCCTCGGCTACGACGTCGACAGACAACGCGTGACCCAACGGCATGGACGGATCGGCAGCGCCGTCCATCGACACCGGGAACCAGTCCCCCTCTGCAACTGCAGTGCGCCCCAGATAGTTGAGCACCACCTCGGGTGCTGCGACGCTACGCAACTGATCCGAGCTGCCGAGGTATCGCAATGCGCCGTACCCGAAGCCTGCGTTCGGGACGCGTCGAAGTTGCTCCTTGACGCTCTTGAGAACCACCGCCAACTCACCGCTCGCTTCGAGATCCGGAGCGGCTGTATCGATTTCGAGTGCAACCGGGAATACCGTGGTGAACCATCCGACAGTACGTGTCAGGTCGACGTGCGCAGCGCCGTCACCGCGAACGATGTCTTCGTCGCGTCCGTGCCCTTCCAAGTCGATCGTCACCGATGCGGCACCGCTCCACTTGGTCAGCGCAACGGCCAATGCGGTGATCAGCACTTCGCTCACCTCGGCCCCGAATGCCCGTGGGACACTGCCCAACAACCGATCGGCGAATTCCGGAGGCAGGGTGATCGATCGCGCCGCGGCGGTGCGCGCGAGGTCAACTGTCGGGTCGAGTGCCCGACGGCCGAGAGGTGACTGTTGTGCGGAAGTCACCGAGTCCCAGAACTCGATCTCCGAGTCCAGTCGCCCGGCTCCGACCGCCTCCGAAACGAGTTCGGCGTACCTTCTCACCGACGTGCCGACCGGAGCGAGTGAGGGTTCGTCGCCCTGTATCGCTGCGATACCCGCGCGCGCAAGGTCTTCGAGGATGATGCGCCAGGAGACACCGTCGACGACCGCGTGGTGGATGACAAGCAACAGTCTTCCGGGACCGGTCGCAGTGGTGAAAAGAACAGCACTGACCATCGTGCCGTCTGCCGGGTTCAGACGCCTGACGGCTCGCTCGGTCTCGGCGACGATCAGCGGTCCGCATTCTTCGAGCGGCACCGGTAATGCACGGGTCTCGAAGACCACAGCCAATTCGTTGGTGGCCGGAACAAGCAGCGATCCTTCGGAAGTCAACTTCGCACGAAGTCCATCGTGGCGTGCCACCAGGGCATCGAGCGCCGCCTCGACATGCTCGGACGTCAAGGCTGACGGAGTCTGAATCAGCGCTCGCTGATGGAAGGTTCGTGCTACGTCCGGCGTCCCGAGGGCCCTGGCAGCGATGGGCGTCGTGGCTACGTGACCGATCGGTTCGTCCGAATGATCGACGATCTCAGCCGTTCGGCCGGATTGGGCGCGCGCCATCGCCTCGGCGGTGCGCAGCTGAAACACCTCGCGTGGACTGATCGACAAACCGGCTGCACGAGCCGCGGTCACGAGCGAGATCGCGACGATGCTGTCACCGCCCAGTGCAAAGAAATCGTCGGTCACGCCAACCGATTCGAGACCTACCGCCGACGCGATCAAGTTGCAGAATTGTTGTTCGACTTCGTTTCTCGCGGCGACGTGTGCACTCAGTTCGGCGAGATCGGGCTCAGGTAGCGCTCGACGGTCGAGCTTGCCGTTGGCCGTGAGCGGAAACTCGTCGAGGACAGTGACGGTGGTCGGGACCATGTAGTCGGGCAGCTTGCTCGCCGCCCACTCGCGAATGTCCTGTGAGTCGACCGCAAGGTTCGTCCCCGACGCTGCACTCACGTACGCGGCGAGATACTTTGCACCTGTGGGTGCTTGACGCACCAGAACTGCCACGTGGCGCACTCCGGGGTGTGAGATCACGGCGGCTTCGACGTCTTCGAGTTCGAGACGCATGCCACGAATCTTCACCTGATTGTCCGTGCGCCCCAGGAAGTCGAGGGTGCCGTCGGCGGTCCATCGAGCCAAGTCACCGGTGCGATACATCCGGGATCCGGCCAAATCACCGGAAACAAAGGGATCTGCGAGAAAACGAGACGCGGTCAACGCCGACGCGCCCACATATCCGCGCCCCAGTAAGAAGCCCGCTGCGTAGAGTTCGCCGCCGGTGCCGACCGGAACCGGCTGCAGGTCACCGTCCAACACGTACAGGCGAGTGTTGGGGTTCGGGCGCCCGATGGATGTGGCAATTCGTTCCGCGTCCTCGCGGTAGATCACATGGGAGACACCGATAGTCGCTTCCGCCGGCCCGTAGCCGTGATACAGCGTCGTGGACAGTTGGGCACGGAACCGATCGAAGAGTTCAGGCGTGAGAACCTCACCGCCGCACCACACGTGCTTCAACGAATCGAGCTGATCGGTCCCGTTCGCCAGATCCAGAAGGATGTCGAGCATCGACGAAACCAAGTAGACAAAAGTGACCGATTCTCCGGCGATCAGGTCGAGCAGGTATTGCGGGTCGCGTTCCCCCTCTGGCTTCGCGATCACCAATCGACCGCCGGAGACGAGCGGGAGCAGGATCTCGTTGATCGAGATGTCGAACGAGAGTGGGGCTTTGAACAGAGAGGCATCGCCGGACCCGAACCCGAGAATCCGCTCCCGCTGCCACAGCAACCTTGCGCAGATTGCCTCGTGGCGGATCATGGCGCCCTTCGGACGTCCGGTCGAACCGGACGTGAAGATGACGTACGCGAGTTGGGCACCGTGAATACGAATGCCAGAGGTCATTATCTCGGACAGGTCCGAAGGCCCGTCCTCGTATGCCCACGCGGAGAGATCGACCAATACGGAGTCGTCTACGCCGTCCGAGGTGAGCACCAATGTGGCACCGGCATCGGCGAGTACCGATTCGCGGCGCTCTGCGGGCCAGGACGGATCCAGTGGCACGAAGGCGCCGCCGGCGCACATGACGGCCAACAACCCCACCACCATCTCGGCGGATCTCGGAAGGCCGATCGCCACAACGGTTTCGGATGCGACACCGCGAGAGATCAAGTGCGCGGCGAGCTGCGATACCCGACTTTCGAGCTCGCCGTAGGTCAGCCGAACGTTGCCGTCGACCACGGCGACAGCGCCCCGATCGGCAGAGAAGCTGCTGCGCAACAAATTCGGCACCGTCGTCACGGGCTGCGGTTCTGCGGTGTCGTTCCACCCGTGGAGCACGAGTTCACGCTCCGCGCGCGACATGGGGTCGAGTGCCGAGATCGGAAGCTGCGGCTCGGCCACGAATCGATCGAGGAACTGTTCGATTCTGGCGGTGTGATCGGCCAACTCCCTGTCGAATCCGGCCGGGGCGCGGACGTCGATCTCGATCGGTTCCCCGTCCTGACCACCGCGCACACTCAGATCCAGGTCACTGACCCGACCGGTCACCGAATTACGCACGCGCACCGGGCAGCCGCCGAAGGTGAGTGTGTGTTCGAACATCATCGAGTTGATGCCGGGACCGAAGACCTGGCGGTCGGGATCGACTGCTCGCACGTCGCGTGCGAGATCCTCTCCCCGGTACCGCCCGTGCTTGAGTATCGAGATCAAGGCGGTATCGAGACGAGTTGCCAACTGGCCGATGGTTTCCGAGCGTTCGACCCGAATACCGAGCGGCAGAATCGTCGACGCCATCGAGGGAGTGCGCCGCATGTCGCGACCCACCCGAGCGGCCATCGGCACCGAGACGACAACGTCGTGCTGTCCGGTGGTTCGTGCAATGTACGCGATCAGCGCAGCCATGGGCAGGCGAGTTCGCCGAATCCCGGCGTCGGCGGCATAGCGATAGAGCTGCGCTGCACGATCGACGTCGAGCGTGAGCATCGCCGCGATCGGCGGCAGCGAATCATCCACCTGCCCATGCAAAATCCGCGTCGCTTCCGGTCCTGATTCAACTCGTTCGACCCAGTACTGACGGTCGAGCAGGAACCGCGGAGAGTTCCGGTATTCCAGATCGGCCGCCACCACCGCATCGAGCGACCACACCGGCGCCGCAGTCTCGAGGTTCGGATTGTCGTACCGCTCGGCTACGTCGGCGACGATGAGCGAGATGCCGTACCCGTCGACCACGCTGTGGTGATAGCGCTGATACCAGATGACTCGGTCGTCAGCAGTTCGCAGAAGCACCTGGCGGAACAGCAGATCGTCCGCACCGAAGACCCGAGCCATATCGGTGTCCATCCACGACTGCGCAGTCGAATCGGGATCCGCCTCGGCGCGAAGGTCGAGAATTTCCACGTCCCAGCGCGCATCCGGAATCGGCACCTGGATCAGCTGGTTGTCAGCATCCGCCCGAAAGTGCACGAACAGCGCTTCGACGCGTCCGACTGTGGCCTTGATCGCCGCTGCCGCGCGCTCGACGTCGATCGTCCCGTCGACCTCGACGACAAGTCCGATGTTGTACACCGGACTGCTCGGATCGACGTTCTGAGCAACCCACACCTCACGCTGAGCGGCCGTCGCCGGGAGCGTTGCGTCCAGATCGCCACCGCCCGATACAGACGGGTGAGCTACCTGAGAGTGGTCAGACATCGAGAAATCCGATCATCGTCGTTCATGCTCATCGAACGACGAACACCCTCGCAAGTTTAGGGTAGGCTACCCAGGAACGTGAAGGTGCGCTCCCGCCCTGGTCAGACCTGTTCCCACGGACCGAATTCGAGCAAAACGTCGATTGCCGTCTTACCGTCCTGCGGCCGGACGACATGTTCGAGGGCGTAGACCCTCGATCCCTCCGCGGCGCGAGCGAGATCGGAAATACCGGGCAGAATGGTCGGTTCGGGTGGTCCGCCCACACCACGGTGGAAGTTCTCGATCGAATGCCCCAAATAGAGGACGCGCCCGCCTGGCGTCAGCCACTCCCCGACGCGTTTGAGCGTGTCGGCCAACTCGTCGACCTCGAGGTGAAGAAAGCTGACCAACACCAGGTCAACTACCCCTTCCGGTTGCCACGTGGTCGCGTCGCCGACCTGCCAGTCGACAGCCTTGTCCAAGTCACTCGCCCGTGCCAGATCGATCGCCACCGACGAGTAGTCGACGGCAGTCACCGACCACCCTTGCCCGGCCATCCACCGCGCGTGACGGCCGTCGCCGCAGGCCAGATCGATCGCAGTGCCCGGCTTCAGGTCGGCAATTCGTGTTGCGACGGTTCCCGCCGGGTCGATTCCCCACGGCTCCGTCACCGCTCGGTATCGCTCGTCCCAGTCGTGTGCGTCCATGATCACTGCTCCTCGTGGTTCGTTTCACCGCGGTTCGTTCCACTGTCTCCGATCAGACGGTGCAACGAGCAGCATAGAGAACCCTCAAACGTGACAGATACATACCCCTGGGGGTATACAGGTGACGGTCAGGAATACCCCCACCCGTATCAGGAGCGAAGATGTCAGCGACCAGAACAGTCACCGCGGACCCACCCGCCCAATCCGACGGCATACTCGCGCGCCTCGGTCGATCGATGGCGGCGCACACCCGCCTCGTCATCGGCGTCTGGTTGATCGCGTTGGTCGCACTCGGCGCCGCAGCACCCAGCGTCTTCACCTCCCTGGCCGGCGCAGGTTGGCAGGCAAACGGATCCGAATCAGTGCAGGTTCGCGAGTTGGCCGAGCAGCATTTCGGTGGAAACTCCTCCGCTGCAGTGCAGGTGGTCGTTCACTCGGATTCTGTGCCCATCACCGATCCGTCGATGCAGCAAACGCTGGCGGCGGCAACGGAAATCTTTTCCGCGGACCCTCGTTTCGGCGAAGTGGTCGCCCCGCAGACCGGCATGACCATCAGCCCGGACGGACATACCGGCATCATGATCGCGGGCGCCAACGCAAGTACCGACGAGATGGTCAGTGCGGTAGACGAACTCGGCAAGGAACTCACTGCATTGTCCACGGACACCATCGAGGTGTACCCCACCGGCGCGTCGGCTTTGTGGAGCGATTTCAACAAGGCCAATCACGAAGCGATGATCAAGGCCGAAATGATGTCGTGGCCCGTCACTCTCGCGATCATGGTGTTGGCCTTCGGCTCCCTGGTTGCCGCAGGACTCCCACTGCTTCTGACACTCGCAGGTCTGGTCGCCTCGGCGGGCGGGCTTGTGATCCTCAACGAGATCACGCCGATTTCCGTGTGGGCCATGAACTTCGCGATGATGTTCGCTCTCGCACTCGGCATCGACTACGCACTCTTCCTCGTCGCCAGGTTCCGGGAAGCACTGCGAACCGATCCGGATCCGCGGGCCGCCGTGGCTCAAACGATGGACACCGCCGGCAAAGCTGTTGTCCTCTCCGGCCTCACAGTTCTGGTCAGTTTGTCTGCGGTGCTCATCGTTCCAGCCCCGGCCGTACGCACGATGGCTGTCGGAATCATGCTCGCTGTGATCTTCGTTCTCGCCGCAACACTCACCCTGCTACCTGCCGTGCTCGGCCGGATCGGCGCCAAGGTCAACGGCGGTTCACTACCGTATGCAAAGCGCCAGCAGCACCGCTCCCCGATGTTCGCAGCTTGGGCATCACTGCTGCACAAGCACCCGTGGCCTTTCGGCATCGGCGCCGTGATCGTCCTTATCGCTCTCGTCGTTCCGGTGTTCGGACTGAAGGTTGCAATGCCCTCCATCGCCGTGGTTCCCGAGGACGCCCCGGTTCGACAGGGATACGAATTGGTGCAGCAGCAGTTCGGTGACGGGGCACCCGGAATGCTGCAGATCGTCACGTCCGCCGACGATGCAGCCGACACCTCGCGTCTTGCCATGAGCGTGGATGGCGTCGCAATGATCACCCCGACGCAACAAGCGGCCGACGGATCCGATCTGGTTATGCTGCAAGCAGTTCCCACCGTCGACCCGTCAGATCCTGCGATGGAAACCATCCTTGCCGACCTTCGGTCGCAACTGCCGGAATCGGCGCTCGTCGGCGGCGCTCCGGCTGAAAATCTCGACCTTCAGCAGGCGCTCGACGACTACCTTCCCTTCGTGGTGGTCGTGATTCTGACGCTCGGATTCCTGTTGCTGCTGATCGCCCTCCAGGCACCCTTGATCGCCTTGATCGGCACGCTGGTCAGCCTGCTGTCCACTGGGGCCGCATTCGGAATCGCGAAGTTGATTTTCCAGGACGGCCACGGAGCAGGCCTGCTCGGCTTCGATCCCCAGGGGTTTCTCAACGGGTGGGGTCCGGTCTTCTTCTTCGCCATGATCTTTGCCATCGCGATGGACTACACCGTGTTCCTGCTCTCGAGCGCCAAGGAGCACTACGAACGCACAGGTGACCCCGAGACCGCACACATCGACGGCCTCGCACATTCGGGTCGGGTCATTGCGGCGGCAGCAGCGGTGATGGTTGCGGTCTTCTTCACTTTTGCGCTCGCAGATCCCTTGCCACCCAAGGAAATGGGCATCATTCTCGGTGTAGCTGTCCTCCTGGACGCAGTGCTCGTCCGCTTGGTGCTGCTGCCCGTTCTCCTGCGCCTCAGCGGCCGGGCAGCCTGGTGGGCGCCGGCATGGTTACGACGCATCCTGCCGAACATCAGCTTCTCGCATGGCTGACCGTGTACCCGACATCACTGTCTTCTTGATACCCCCAGGGGTATGATGGAGACAAGAGAAATCGAAGCCAACGACATCGAAGCCAATGGCACCAAAGCCGACGACAAGGAGCGGGCAATGACAACACCCACAGAACCGATAGCGATCGCAACCAAGGTCACCGGAACTTTCGACGACGTCGTCACCCGAACTCGTGCTGCTCTCGCCGAGCAGGGCTTCGGCATCCTGACCGAGATCGACATGCAGGCAACACTCAAGGCGAAGCTGGACGAGGACATGGAAAAGTACCTGATCCTAGGTGCCTGTAACCCGCCGTTGGCCCATCGGGCAGTTTCGGTGGATCGTCAGATCGGCCTCCTGCTGCCGTGCAACGTTGTCGTCCGCGAAGATACGACTACCGAGAATTCGTTCTTCGTCGAAGCGATGAATCCCGCTCTCATGGTTCAGGTTTCCGGCGAACCAGGCCTGGAGTCCGTGGCGGCCGACGCCGCCGTCAAGTTGCGGGCAGCCGTCGACTCGTTGATCTGACACCGCAGCCGGATCAAACACTGGATCAAGCAGTGACATGCCCCCAGGGGTACCCTCGGTCGCAGCACGAACACTCGAGAAGGGGCCACCATGACCGGCGACGAAGAGAGCATTGCGCTCGTACTGAACAGACTGCGGCGTGCTCACGGCCAACTTGCCGGGGTCATCTCGATGATCGAGAACGGCCGCGACTGCAAGGACGTCGTGACGCAGCTCGCAGCCGTGTCGAAGGCGCTGGACCGAGCAGGGTTCAAGATCGTCGCTTCCGGGCTGCGTGAATGCCTGAGCGGTGACAGCGCGGAAGGTCAGGAACCGATGACCGAGGCCGAACTCGAGAAGCTGTTCCTGGCACTGGCCTGAAATATGAGAAGGGCCTGACCTGCAGTCAGCAGGTCAGGCCCTTTCTCGCATGCGGAAAACTACTTCGCCAGGAAGTCGATCAGCACCTTGTTCACGGCCTCCGGACGCTCGAGGTACCCGTAGTGTCCGGCGTCGGGAATCTCTTCGAACGACGCCGTCGCGATGCAGTCCGCCACCTCGCGGGAGAGGTAGGGCGGGATCATGCGGTCGTCGGCGAAAGCGACGGACAGGCAGGGGCGCATGATCGACTTGTACGCGCCCCGTCGATCGAAGGCGCGGTCCATACCGAGCTGCGCGCGAACACCCGGTGACGTTGCGCCGCCGGTGAACTCGAAGATATCCATCCAGTCGCGCGCGGAGTGATCGTCTGCCAGCGTGGCCGGCGAAAGGTTCATCACCGCGGTCACTGCGGCACGGTATTTGGCCGGCAGAGCGACGCCACTGTCGAACAACTGGCGCTCACCCTCGGTCAGGACCTGCTGGAAATGATCCATCCGGGCGTGGCCGGCGAGGAACACTGCTTTGCGAACCAGATCGGGCCTGGCGAGCGTCAGTTCCTGCGCCACCCGGGCGCCCATCGAGGTTCCGATGACATGGGCGGGGCCGCCACCGAGGTGCTCGATCAGTCCGGCGGTGTCCGCAACCATGTCGGGCATCGTGATGCCGCCGAGGCTCTCGCCGGACGGTGCGATTCCGCGGTTGTCGAAGGTGCAGACTCGGTAGCCGGCGGCCACCAGCGCCGGGGTCTGGTGCAGATCCCAGACGCGGCCGGGGCTGCCGGTCCCCATGATGAGCACCACCAGATCTCCATCACCCTTGACCTGGTAATTGATGGGGATTCCGTTGATTGTGGCGACCGTCATGTCAGCCTTCCTCCTCGTACGTGTGATCAACAATTTTGGTTGGATAGCCTAAGCTGATGGGCGGTCGTGTGACCGCAACCCCAGCCCATGCTCGTCCAGGAGGACCCCCGTTGAGAGTCGCTACGCTCGGATACCAAACCTGGGGCCACCGTACCCTGCAGGCCTTGATCGACTCCGATCACGAGGTCGTGCTGGCAATCACACACCCGAAGAGTGAGCACGTCTACGAACAGATGTGGGCGGACTCGGTTGCAGATCTGGCGGCCGAGAACGGTGTACCCGTTCACGTGGCGAACAAGCCTGACGACGCCTTCAAAGCCGCGCTGGCCGAAGCAGCTCCCGACATCATCGTCGCCAACAACTGGCGTACCTGGCTGCCGGCGGAGGTCTTCGACGCACCTAAGTACGGCACCCTCAACATCCACGATTCGCTGCTACCCAAGTACACGGGATTCTCCCCGCTCATCTGGGCTCTGATCAACGGCGAAGAAGAAGTCGGCCTCACGGCGCACCTGATGGACGAGGAACTCGATGCGGGCGACATCGTGCTGCAGCGATCGACAACGGTCGGCCCGACCGACACCGTCACCGATCTGTTCCACCGCACGATCGACATGATCGGCCCCATCACACTCGACGCCCTGGATCTGATCGCGTCCGGGCGGACCGACTGGACGCCGCAGGACCGATCGCAGGCCACGTTCTTCCACAAGCGTGCACCGCAGGACAGCCACGTCGACTGGTCCTGGCCGGCGGAGGTCATCGAGCGTTTCGTCCGGGCACAGTCCGATCCGTACCCCAACGCTTTCGCGGAGTTCAAGGGCCAGCGCATCCGCATCCTGAAGGCGTCCGTCTCACGCGGGCACTACGGAGGAACCCCCGGCCGAGTGTTCATTCAAGAAGATGACGGCATGGTGATCGTCGCGGGCCCCGACGCATGGTCGGGCAAGAACAAGGGACTGCGGATCGAGCGCGTCCGACTCGACGACGGCAGCGAGTACACCGCCGCCGAGTTCTTCCCCCACGGCGGCGGGTACCTCACCTGATCGTCTGATCAGACCCCCTCAGTACAAACCCCAGTACAAACCCCTCAGTCGCGACCTTCCCAGGCCGCCCACAGTTGTGCGTAACGCCCGCCCGCGGACACCAGTTCGCGGTGCGGGCCTTCTTCTACGATCTGTCCGTGTTCGAGCACGATCACTCGGTCGGCGCCCGCGGCCTGTGTAAGCCGGTGTGCAACAACCAGAGTGGTGCGGCCCTCCGTAGCGGCTTCGGCAGTCGCTTCCAGTTCCCGTGCTCCGGCGCTGCCCGCCTCCGCTGTTGCTTCGTCCAGTACCGCGACGGCCGGGTCGGCCAATACCAGTCGCGCCAAAGCCAACTGCTGCGCCTGTGCCGCCGTCATCTCGTGCCCGCCTTCGCCCACGACGGTCAGCATTCCCTCGTCGAGAGCCTCCACCCACTCGTACGCGCCGACCGTCCGCAGTGCCGCGGCTACGTCCTCGTCCGAGGATTCGGGAGCGGCCAATCTCAGATCCTCGATCAAGGGTCCGGCAAAGACATGGACCTCCTGACTCACGATCGCGATGTGGCGTCGTAGGTCGTCGAGGTCGGCAAGCGGGACACCACCGATCGACACCCGCCCCGACGTCGGAGTGATCGAACCGGCAGCGATCGCCGCAAGCGTCGTTTTTCCGGCTCCGGTCGAACCGACGAGCGCCACGCGCTCCCCCGCTCGCAAGGTGAGAGTCACTCCGTGGAGAACCTCATGGCCACCGTCGTAGCTGTGCCGAATGTCGTCCAGACGCAGCGAACCGTCGGCCGGAACGGAACCTGCATCCGTCGAAGGCTCCGTTTCCTCGATCTCGACGACGCCGACCAGTCGCGCGAGGCTGGCGCCGGCCGACTGCACTTCGTCGAAGGTGTAGAGCAGCGAGCCGATCGGGTTGAACAGGCGATGGAACAGCAGAGCAGCAGTCGTCGTCTGGCCGACTGTCACGACGTCCTCACGGACCAGCAGGAATCCGACGACGAGAATCATGGACAAGCCCACGAATTCGGCGCGGTTACCGCGACCGGCGAACCTCGTGAACAGGCCGAACACGCCGACGGCCAGATCACGCGCTTTTGCCGACGCCGCATCTATCTGACCGAGGTGTTCCTTCTCGAGGCTGTACGCGCGGACCGTCTTGGCACCCTGGAGGCTGCTGATGAGCGCTTGTGAACGAGCGCCCATCGCTACCCGCTCGGCAGCGTAAATGGGAGCCGATCGCGGCAGGTACCACTTGAGCGCCAGCGCGTACATCGGCAGCGCGACCATTCCGGCGAGGCCGAGGCGCCAGTCGAGTCCCAGCATGGTCACCATGCTCAGAGCCACGAGCAGAACTGCTGCGATCATGCCGGGAACCACGTCGGACACGGCCTTGGCGATCACCGACACGTCGTCGCCGACTCGTGAGAGCAGATCGCCCTTGCCGACCTTCTCGACGGTCTGGATCGGGAGGCGCAGTGCCCGGTCCACGGTTCGCTCGCGCAGGTCCGCCAGAATCGTCTCGCCGAGTCGCTTGATCAGATAGGCGGCCACACCGGTGAACACACCGCCCACGATTGCGGCGGCGGCGATGATCACGACCACCCCGACGATCGTCGACGTGGGCGCGTTGTCCCGGACCCGGTCGACCAGGACACCGAATACGTAAATCGGCACCAAGGCCATCGCCGACGCCGAAGCCGCGACGATCAGGACCAACAGGCTCTGCATCCGGTGTTCGGCCAGCGCTGCTCGCAACCACTTCCAGGTCTGTCGACCACCCGCGATCGGCAACAGCTCGCGCTCGGTCACCTTCTCGGCGTTCTCCCCGGCCGGCATATCGGTTGTCATGTCCGTGGCCGTCACCGCAGCACCGCTCCTCGGTAGTTCGCGTCGCCGCGAGAGAGTTCGGAATGTGTGCCGATCGAGGCAATCACTCCGTCGTTCAAGACGATCACTCGATCCGTCACAGCCAACAAGGCGGGGCTGCTGGTGATCAATACCGTCGTGTGGATGCCACCGGCACCCTCGTGCCGCAGTTCTGCGATTCCTTCGGCGATAGACGCCTCGGTTACCGCGTCCACTGCCGTAGTCGGATCGTGCAGGACCATCACGGGTGCCTGTGCCACCAAGGCGCGCGCGAGGGCGACGCGTTGTCGCTGACCTCCCGACAAACTGGCGCCTCGATCGGTCACTTCGAGGTCGAGACCGTCCGGATGTGCGTCGACGACATCCGCCGCTGCCGACGCTGCCAGAGCGCTCTGGATGTCGAGAGCAGCGGCATCGCCGGCGCCCGCAGTGACGTTCGAGGCGAGGGACCCGGAGAACAGATCGGTGATGTGCGGCTCCACCAACACCGTCCGACGCGCCAATCGCAAGTCCATGTCGGACAGGCTGATTCCGCCAACCCTCACCACTCCGCGATACGCGCCCTGAGCCAGCTGACCGGACAGGACCGCGACAAGAGCGTCGGCGTCCTGCGGCTGGTAAGCCACGACGCCCAGCAGTTCTCCCGCAGGCAGGTGCAAGTCGATGCCCTTGAGCGACTTGTACTCGACGCCGTCGAGGGTCAGGTCGGTGCCTTCGAGTTCGGTCTGCGAACCCGCGCCCCGCAGTGGCTCCGCGTCCAAGACCAATGCCAGTCGATCCGACGACGCCCGCGCCACCGCGAAGTATCCGGGAATGGACGCAAGCAATCCGAGCGGTTCGATGATGAACTGCGCAAGCCCCACCACGGTGATCAGTTCACCGACCGTGATCCGGCCCTGCAAAGCGAAGTATCCGGCGAAGCCCGCAACACCGACCGCGAGCAACGCACTGACGGTCGCGGCAACGCCGGTGTAGATACCGGTCGCCTTGGCCGTGCCGATCGTCGACGCAAGCGCCTGACGGCTGACTGTGCGATAACGTGCCGACGCGGTCTTCTCACCACCGATACCGCGCAGTGGACGCAATCCGCTGACCAGATCGGTAGCCATCGCGGACGCCCGCGCGATCGACGCCTGCTGACCGGTGGCCCTCGACGTGATGAGCGGCGCCGCCAACTGCAGCAGACCGAGAATGACCGGCGTTCCGATCAGAACGGCCAATCCCAGCCAGAGGTCGATCCACACCAACGCCACGGCCGACGCGACCGCAGCCGTCAGGGCCGCAGCCGCGCGCGGGACGATGTCCGCGATCCACGAAGTCTGCTCGGCGTCCGATGTCGAAACAGTCAGCAGTTCACCTGAACGCAGATCGGTTCGCACCCCGCGCGGATCGAGGACGCGGTGCGCCACCTCGAGCCGGAGGCGATGCGCCTCCTGCTGCATCGCGGTGACGATGAAGCGTGCACCGAAGCGCCACGCGGCCGTCAGAACGAGAAACAGAGCCGCGAGGCCGACGATGGAGACGATCAGGGCCGTGGTGTCCGAAGTCTCCACGGCACGGTCGATGATCACACCGATGGAGATCGGCACCGCCGTCTCGGTCAGTTGGTGCAGACAGACCAGAACCGTGCCGATAGCGAGCGGGCGACGGTTGCGGACGAGGACGCGTCGCAAAATCGCAGCACCGCTGTGATTGCCACTATCGGGCTCGTCCGAGTCGACGGTCACACTCGAGGGGGTCGAACTCATGGAACTCCAAGCATCGGTGGAAGCGATAAAGTGAGTACAGAGATAAGTAAGTCGACCCTAATACATGAGCAACTAGCGTCGACACGCCCAGTTCTCATAGAGTCGCGAGTAAGAAACATTGCTTGCGCCGTGCAGGCAAGCACGAGAGGAACATGATGGCTGAGAACACGACCGTCGAAACCGAGATCGCGGACGAGGAAATCGAGACCGTCGCCGAGGAAACAGCGCGCATGGCGCAGCACGTTGTCGCTGCGTACGCGGAGGATGCCGACGAGTGCAGGATGCTGCTCTCGATGCTCGGTATCTCTCCTGCCGCCAAGCTCGACTGAATCTTTCCCTCACCGACCGAGAAGGAACCACGTGCCTGTCAGTCCGGATTCGACCAGTTCAACCCTTTCTGACAGCGCACTTGCTTCTTCGACCGGTGACACCGTGTCCGGGCAGGCTGAGTTCGTCGTCGTAGCGAACCGCCTGCCCGTCGACTTGGAACGGCTTCCCGACGGCACCACCCGCTGGAAGCGAAGCCCCGGTGGACTGGTCACCGCTCTCGAGCCGATCCTGCGCAGCAATCAGGGCGCGTGGGTGGGCTGGGCGGGCGTGCCCGACGCCGATCTCGACCCCATCGTCGAAGACGGACTCGAGCTCTACCCCGTGCCGCTGAGCGCCGAGGAGATCAACGAGTACTACGAGGGGTTCTCCAACGCCACCCTCTGGCCGCTCTATCACGACGTCATCGTCAAACCCGAGTACCACCGCGAATGGTGGAACGCCTACGTCGAGGTGAATCGGCGGTTCGCCGAAGCCACTTCCAAGGCAGCGGCTCAGGGCGCAACCGTCTGGATCCAGGACTACCAGCTGCAGTTGGTACCGAAGATGCTGCGGATGCTGCGCCCCGACCTCACCATCGGATTCTTCCTGCACATTCCGTTTCCCCCGGTCGAGCTGTTCATGCAGATGCCGTGGCGCACCGAGATCGTCGAAGGCCTCCTCGGCGCCGACCTCATCGGCTTCCACCTTCCGGGTGGCGCACAGAACTTCCTCTATCTGGCCAGACGCCTTGCCGGACAGCAGACTTCACGCGGAACCGTCGGCGTCCGCTCCAAACTCGGTGTGGTGCAAGTAGGTTTCCGTAGCGTCCGCGTCGGTGCATTCCCCATCTCCATCGACTCCGGCAAGCTCGACGAGCTATCACGCACCAAGGCAATTCGAGACCGCGCCAAGCAGATTCGCAAAGAACTCGGAAACCCCAAGCACATCATGCTGGGCGTGGACCGCCTCGACTACACCAAGGGCATCGACGTCAGGCTCGCCGCACTCCACGAACTTCTCATGGAGAAGCGCATCGATCCCGCCGACACGGTCATGGTGCAGTTGGCGACCCCGAGCCGCGAACGTGTCGAAAGCTACGTACAGATGCGCGGAGACATCGAGCAGAAGGTCTCCCGGATCAACGGCGAGTTCAGCGAAGTCGGTCGCCCCGTCGTCCACTACATCCATCGGCCGATCCCCCGCGACGAACTGGTCGCGTTCTTCGTCGCTGCCGACCTCATGCTGGTCACACCGCTGCGTGACGGTATGAACCTGGTCGCCAAGGAGTACGTCGCCTGCCGCAGTGATCTGGGCGGCGCATTGCTGCTCAGCGAATTCACCGGCGCTGCAGCAGAACTCCGCCAGGCTTTCCTGTGCAATCCCCACGACCTCGACGACGTCAAGGATTCGATGGAGAAGGCCCTCAATCAACCGCGAGAGGACGGCCGACGCCACATGCGTGCGCTACGTCGTCAGGTCCTGACCCACGACGTCGACCGCTGGGCACGCTCGTTCCTCGACGCGCTCGCGCACGGCGGTGCCGCAGGTCCGGCGCTGATCGCCCCGGCCGAAGCACAAGACCACTGAGGACAGTGCACAAAGGCTGGGGCCGCGGAGAGTGAATCTCCGCGGCCCCAGCCTGTTTCATGGCCGGATCCAGCCCTTGGTGTGTTTGATCAGAAGGGTTGGACGTTGTTCACGAGCCAACGCCCGTCCTGCTTCTCCAGACTCATCTTGACGCGACTACCACTGGCGACGGCTTCGGGTGACTCCGAAGACGTAGTGATCTGATTGAGGAACAGCATCGTCGTCGCACTGTCCGCCTCGGCGTCGAGAACCGCGGCGCCCTGGACGACTACCTGAACGGTCAGCGACTTTTCCTTGGCTCCCGGAATGATCACCGATTCGATCAGGTTGGTGAACGTGCCCTGGAAATCGCCCGTCAAACCGTCTGTGGCCGCGTGCAACTGCTGGTCGACGTTGTTGTAGTCGTACTGGAACATCGCAACCGCCTGATCGGAAGAGGCCTGTGCCACTTCGTCTCTGGTCTGATCGATCGCCGCGATGTCACGCGTTCCACCCGGACCGAAGTAGAGATACGCCGACACTGCCGCCAACGCGATGGCCACTGCACTGATGACGCACAGAACGATGGCGAGCGGTGAGACACGCTTGGGCTTGGACGTCTCGGGGATTACTTCTGGGGTCATGGCACAAACTCCACATTCGAGGCAAGCAACTGCCCGTCGACGTCGCACATGGTGATTCGGAGTCGGTAGTTGCGTTCAGCGGGCGCTTCGTCGCCGTTCTTCTGCATCGCACGCACCGCGACCAATGAAGTCCCGCAATCGCCGTCGGACTTCTCGAACCCGGCTTCGAGTACCTCGCCGTCGGTCTGAACTCCGGCCTGCCCGAGGACGTTGACAAACGAATCCTTGCGTCCGTCGAACTGCGACTTGAACTCGTCGGTGGTGCCGGCGAGGAACTTGTCGAGGTCGGCAGCCGCTGTATCCGCGTGCAGTGTCGTCAGATTCAGTGCGGTGGTCCGGGCACCGGCCACGTAGCGCGCTCGGTCCTCGTCGGCATTGGACGCCTTGTTCCGGTCGACGAGAAGAAACACCGTCAGGGCCGCAAGAGCAACAGCGATCACCGAAGCAACGGCGATCCCGACTACCAACCCGGCCTTGGGCTTCGAACGAACAGGGGTGTCCACAGCAGTTTCTGCGGGGGTTTCGGCGGCGCCGGTCGGCTCAGCCTTGGTCGCGACCTGATCACCGCTGACGACCTTCTCAGGTGGAGTATCGGGCTTGCCCAAAGCAACTGGCGCCGCCGCCTTCTGCTCAGCCGCCTTCTGCTCGGCTGGCTTCTGTTCGGCCGACTTCTTTTCGGTGGGCACTACTACCGCGGCAGCGTCTGCATCCGCACCCGTGGGTCCGGCGCTGCGGGACGCGCGACGGCGCACCCGCTGCCCGGCCTGTGGATCTTCGTCTGTCATCAACCCTGCTGACCCTTCATGAACTGTTCGAGACTGACGTCGCCGCCACCGAGGTTCGGTTGCGAGTACGTCCTTCCGTCCGGCCCGATGTACGTGCCTGTAATCGGATCGTACCGACGAGCCGAGACCGAAGGCGTCGACGTGTACGAGCTCGGGGTCGCGGTAATCGGTTCCGGAGGCCCGGATTGCGGGTTCGTGCCCATCGGTACGTAGCCGGAACGGCACTGTTCGACCGTCGGCGCACGACGTCCCGGATACTCCTCGCAGGGAAGGTTTCTCGCGCCGCGCACGGCGATCGGCGAATCCTGGGCAACCTGGCAGAAGAGATCCGACGGCGTCTCGATCGGTGATTCGTCCTTCGGACTGCGCCACTGCTCTGCGGGCAGGAATCCTGTAGTGCACGGCGGCGGGTCGTTGACCTCCATGTGGAAGTCCACCAGTGCACCATCCGCAGCCGGGCCGGAGCCTGCCACCGTGACCAGCGCTGCGGCCAGCGGCGGGTAGATGACCAGAATCTGCTCGATCGCGTTGTTGTAGATCACGCCGACCTGTCCGACGGACACGAGGTTCGCCAGAAGAATCGGCAATGTCGGCTGCATGTCTTGCAGAAGAGCATTCGCCTCCGCCGCTGCGGCCGGACCCTTCTGGATGACGGCACGCAGATCAGGGTCGCTGGCTCGGAGCTGGTCGGTGAACGTCACCAGATTGCTTGTCCAGGAACGGATGGCGTCGCTGCTGACCACCTGAGTGTCCAGGAGTGGACCGGCCTGCTCGATCAGCGTCTTGGTCGCGTCGGAGTTGTTGTTCGCCTCCTCGACGAACAGCCGAGCCGAGTCGATCAGCTTCTGCAGATCCGGGCCGGCACCGTTGAACGCCTTGAAGGATTCGTCGATGACGGTCTTGAGCTTGGTGTCGGAAATGCTCTGCAGCAACAGATCTGCCTGATCGAGCATCGCGCCGACATCCTGCGGAATGCTGGTTCGGTCTTCGGGAATCACCGATCCGTTTTCCAGATGCCCGTCGACCACGATCGCTCCGGAGCTGTCGGTGTGCGGAATCAGGTCGACGAACTGCTCGCCGATCGCCGACACACTCTTGACCGCAGCATCGACGTCCGACGGAACCTTGACGCCACTCTCGAGAGACAGTCGCGCATTCACACCCGTCTCCGAGAGCTCCACCGCGTTCACGACACCGATGGTCTGACCGCGGTAGGTGACGTTCGAGTTCTTGTACAGCCCACCGGTGGCGGGCAATTCGACAGTGACGTCGTAACGGCCGATACCGACCATCGCCGGAACACGCACGTACTGAGTGGCCATCACGATCAAACCGACGACCGTCAAGACGGCGAAGATGGTGAGCTGGATACGGACGAACTTTGTGAGCATCATGGTGCCGGTGCCCCCTGAGGAAGTCCTGGAATGTTGATCGGCGGAAGTCCCGGAATCTGAATGGTATTCGGATCCGCTGCCGGGGCCTGCGCAGCGGGAGCCTGTCCGGCGGGAGCCTGGGCCGGCGGTGCGGCAGGCTTGAGCGGATCGCTCAACGGGTTGCCTGTCTGTCCGGCGAGCCCGGCCTGCTTACCCAACACACCTTCCGGGCCGGAGAGTGTTCCCGCCAACGGAGTTCCCGTCAGGAAGTTCGCGTCGAGTCGGGGCAGCGAGATGTCGATGGTCATCGCCAGGTTGGCGTAGTCACCGCGGATGACGTTGTCGATTCCGTTCTGTGGGAACGGGAACGTCAAGAGGACTCCGAGAACCTGAGTGAGAGCGTTACCCGAATCCGCCAAGGCCTTCAGAGTCGGCGAAAGGGCCCGAACGTTGGTCGCGAAATCGTCGCCGCTCTCCTGGATGACACGGCTCGCCACCTCGCTGAGACCACCGAGGGAGGTCAACGCGTTGGTGATGTCCTGACGCTGAGCGACAAGAATCTCGAGTGCCGGCGGAATACCTTCGAGCGCTTTGTTCAAGGTGTCGTGCTGTGCCTGGACGGTCGAGGACAGTCGATCGAGTCCTTCCATCGCCGAAACGATGTCGCCTCGTTGCTTGTCCAGACTTCCGACCAGCTGATCGAGCTGAGGCAGGAGGTCTCGAACGGAATCTTCACGCCCACCGAGAGCGGCGTTGAGTTCCTTCGTGATGTCCTGAACCTGAGCGAGACCGCCGCCGTTGAGAACAACGGACAGCGACGACAGCGTCTGTTCCGTCGTCGGGTAAGCGCCCGCCCGCTCGATCGGAATCAGGTCACCGGCTTCGAGTCGGCCCTCGGGCTCTTCTCCAACCGGCGGCGCCAACTCGATGTGCTGAGAGCCGAGCAAGCTGGTCTGGCCGATTTTTGCCGTCGCATTGGCAGGCAACTGAACCTCGGGATTCAGCGACACCGTCACCAGAGCGTGCCAACCCTGAACCTCGATGTTCGAAACGCTTCCCACTGCAACGTCATCCACCCGGACGGGCGAATTCTGCGACAGCGTAGTCACGTTCGGCATCTCGATCTGGACCTCGTATGCGCCTTCGCCCCGGCCCTGAGTTCCTGGCATCGGCACAGAGTTGAGACCGTTCCATTCACAACCGCTGGCGCCGAGTGCCACTGCCGTGGCCAACACGGCAACCGTGGTCTTGCGAGCTACCCGCATCAGTTCCCTCCGCCCATGTTGAAGAGTTCGGCGAGATCCTTGGGAACACTCGTCATGGGAGCACCTGACATCGGTCCTGCGACGGTTTCCGGCTGATTCTGACTTGCCGCTTCCAATCCCGGTTCGGTGTAGACGATCTGATCCGGGAAAGCCTGCACGCCCGCGACCGGGTTGAACAGGAATCCGGGGTAGTTGCCGATCATCGTGCTGAGCACCGGCCCGAGGTACTGCTTACACAGGTCGGCACTGTTCTGGGAGTTACCACTGTCGATGCCTTCGATGGAACCACAGATCCACTGGATTGGATTCTTGAAGTTACTCAGTGCAATTGCGCCGGTCATGCTGCCCTGAGCCGGTTTGTAGATCTGATAGAAGTTGGCAAGCGACGTCGGTCCGGAGTGCAGAACCTGCTCGATCTCCGGGCGCTTGTCAGTCAGTACCTGGGTGGCATCGGCCAGACGCGCGACCGATTCGCTCAGTCCCTCGCTGTTGTCCTTGACGAACCGCTGAACGTCGCCCACCGCCAGGTCGAGATCGCTGAGGGCGGTGCCCAACTCGTCGGAGCTGCTTGCGAGAACGCTTGTCACCGAAGCGAGGTGACCGCTGAACTGCACGATCTGCTCGTTGCTCGAGGACAAGGCAGTGACAAACGCCTGCAGGTTCCGAATGGTGGAGAACAAATCGGTCCGGCCTTCGGACAGCGTGTGCATCGTGGCCGAGAGTTCGCGCAGCGTCGACCGAATGGACTCACCGTTACCGTCGAGGTTCGTTCCGACGGTGTCGATGAATCGGCCGAGGGAACCCTGATCGTCCAGACCCTCCGGTCCGAGGGCGTCCGACAGTTTGGTCAGTTCGGTCTTGATCTCGTCCCACTCCACCGGAACGGCGGTGCGCTCGATCGGGATCTCGCCGCCGTTGGGCATCTGTTCCCCGCCGGAGTACACGGGGGTCAATTGCACGAAGCGTGCGGACACGAGGCTTTGAGCAACGATGAGCGCCTTGGCATCTGCCGGAACGTCGACGCTCGAGTCGATCTTCATCTCGACGTACGTGTCCCGATCACGCGGTTCGATCTTCGTCACCTTGCCGACGTTGACACCGAGCACTCGCACGACGTCGCCCTCGTAGAGACCTGTCGTCGAGACGAAGTGCGCGGAGATCTTGGTCTTGCCCAGGCCAGGGATGAAGAGGTAGGCCGCACCCGCCACGAGCAGCGCGACCAGCACACCCGCTCCGATCAGCACCCACTTCTTGCGTGGGTTGGTGGAGCCCTGTGAATCCTGTGAAGTCATGGTCTCGGTCATTCTCCCGGCCCCCTGATCGTCGGTGGAATGCCGGGGAAGAAGTCTTCCAGGTCGCCCGGAACCTGCTCGGGCGCGACGCTGGTGTCCACCAAGGTCTTCCACCAGTTACTCGGCAGAATGTTGATGATGAAGGCATCGAAGAACGGGCCGCTGGCCACGGTCTCGCCGAGCGCGGTGATGTAAGGTCCGAGGCCGTCGAGCGCCCCGGCGATGTTGTCCTTGTTCTGCTGAAGAACCTCGGCGACCGAATTCAGCTTCTCGAGGGTCGGCCCCATCTGAGCCTCGTTCTCCTGCACCAGCGCTGACAGTTGACGTGAGACTGCACCGGTGTTGACGATCAGTTCGCTGATCGCGTCACGCCGCAAGCTGAGTTCGGCAAACAGCTTGTTGCCGTCAACCAGCAACGAATCGATCTGACCGCTTCTGTCGGAGAGGATCTTGGTGACATCTTCGGCCCGCGAGAGCAATTGGAGCAGGCTCTCGTCGCGTGAGTTGATGCTCTGCGAAAGCCGCGTCATTCCGTCCAACGCGGTGCGAAGTTCCGGCGGAGTATCGGCCAGCGTGTCCGAGATCGCGTTGAGCGAATCGTTGATCTGTTCCGTGTCGAGTTCGGACACCGTGGTACCGAGGTCACCCAGAGCGTCGTTGAGCGAGTACGGGGAGTTGGTGCGTTCCACCGGAATCGGCGTGTCCGTGCGCAGCAGTCCGGATCCTTCCGGCCGCACCGCCAACGACTTTCGGCCGAGAACCGTGTTGGTCTTGATGTCGGCCGCGGTCTGCTCGCCCAGGGCGACGCCGTCCTGAACGGTGAAGGTGACCAGCACCTTCTGGTCGTCGAGTTCGACGTCGCTGACCTTGCCGACCTTCACGCCGGCCATGGTGACGTCGTCGCCGGTGACCAGGCCGCCGGCATCCTGGAAATACGCCGAGTAGCGAATGCCGCCGTTGATGAACTGGAGTTGATCGTATTGAAGCGCGGCACCCACGGTTGCCACCGCCAGGACGAGACCGATGACACCGATCTGTACCGGATTGCGTTCACGGGTAGGGGTCATGAGACTTTTGCGCACCTTCCCGTGTCCTGGACTGCCGTGGGCAAGATGATCGTCGTTCCGTCAGGTCCGGAGAACTTGAAAGTGTTGGCGCACAGATAGAACTGGAAGAACGCTCCGTACGTGCCCACTCGGATCAGCTTCCGGTAGTCGGACGGCAGACGACCGAGCGCGGTATTGATGTCGTCCTTGCCCAGGTCCAGCTGCGTCATCGTTCGGTTGGTCTCCCCGATCAGGGTCTGGATGTCCGGACGTGTCGCCTGCAGCAGCGATGCGAGATCTCCGGTCGCGCCGGCGATCTCGGTGATCGAATTACCGATCGGGCCACTGTCCTTCGCCAATCCACTGACCAACTGCTGGAGCTGATCGATCGTGGTGGAGAACTGATCACCCTTGTCGTTGATCGTGCCGAGTACGTCGTTGAGGTTGGTGATGACGTCCCCGATCAGCTGATCTCGGTCCGCCAACGTGCTGGTGAACGAACTGGTGTTTCCCAGAAGCGAAACCAATGTTCCACCCTGACCTTGGAGTACCTGGAGCAGGGCCCCGGAGAGGTCGTTGACCTGCTGGGGGTCGAGAGAGCGAAGCAGCGGCTTGAATCCGCCGAGCAGCAGATCCAGATCGAGCGCGGGCGACGTCTGGTCGACTGGAATCGATCCACCTGACGAAAGCGTCTCGGTGGAACCAGCGCCCTCGAGCAGTTCCATGTAGCGGTCGCCCACCAGGTTCTCGTAGCGCACAGTCGCTTTGGTGCTCTTCATCAGTGAGTACTTGGTATCGACGTCGAACTCGACCTCGGCCTGGTTGGAGTCACCGATGGACACTCCGGTGACCGACCCGACCGGAACACCGGCGATACGTACCTTGTCGCCGGACTTGAGTCCCGAGACGTCCGAGAACGTGGCGTGAAATCCGTTGCTGCTGCTGAAGCGCACCTGACTGAAGACGATCGCCAGTCCGGCGAAGATGACCGCCATGACGACGGTGAAAATCAGCAGCTTGACCGTGGTCGGTCTCATCACTTCCCGTCTTCCTGCTCGTAGGAGTCACCGAAGAGATACTGGAAAATGGTCGGCACGGTGACGCGCAGTTCGGTGTTGGGAACGAAAGGCACGTTGCCGGTGTTGGTGACTGCGAACGGGGCATGCCCGTCGACCTTCGGATCGAATTCGGGCAGACCATAACAATTGGGTCCACCGGAGGCCGCGACCTTGGGGAGAGATTGCGGGTTCTGGTACGCCTCGGCGCCGTACATGAAGCTCGCACTCAGCATCAGTGCAGCCTTGTCCCCGGTGCCTGCCAGTGGCTCGAACTTGATCCGGCCGTCGTTCAACCCGACGATGAAGCACGTCAGACCCGACGAGTACTTGTCGAGCAGGGTCGTCGTCGCGGTCAGAGTGTCGAGGGCGGTGGTCAGGTTCTGCTCGTTGTCGGTCAACAACGCGTTGCCGGTGTCCGCGAGGCCGGTGACGTTCAGCAACAGCAGGTCGAGGTTTGCCTGCTCCGCCACGATCGATCCGCTTGTCGCGGTGGCGTTGTCGAGGATGCGCATCAGATCCGGTGCCACGTCGGCGTACAGGTTGGTGACATCGGCGGCGCCGACCAAGTCTTCCTGGAGCTGCGGCAGAACCGGATTCATCTTCTTCAGATAGGTGTCACCGAGCTCGAGAACCTCACCCAGCGACTCGCCGCGCCCGTTGAGTGCAGTGGAGATCGCGCCGAGTGTGGCGTTGAGCTTTTCCGGTTCGATCTTCGCGAGTACGTCCGAAAGATGTTCGAAGACACTGTTGAACTCGACGGTGACGCTGTCCGAGGCGATGACAGCACCCTCCTGGATCGGCTGGGTCGACGGATCGTCGGGAATCACGATGTTGACGTACTTCGCACCGAACACCGTGGTGGTCTTGATTTCCACCCGGGCGTTCGACGGAATCTTCGACATCTGGCCCGGATCCATCGCCAACTTCAGGTTTGCCTGGTCGCCGACGAGGGAGATCGATTCGACGCGGCCGACCTGCACTCCGCGCAGCTTCACCTTGGCATTCGGTTCCATGACCAGGCCGGCACGCGTGGACGTCACGGTGATGGGCGTGCTCTTGGTGAACCCACCCGAGAACATGGTGAGAGCAACGGCGACGATCGCCACGAGTCCGAGGACCAGGCCGGCTGCGGCCAACTTCTTGTGCCATCTGGGTACGGTCATCGCTTGCCCGCCTATCCCGACAGGTTGAAGTTGCCGGACCCGCCGTAGATGGCGAGTGAGATGAGCAGGGTGACCGTGACGACCGCGATCAACGAGGCGCGCACTGCGTTACCCACCGCGACACCGACGCCGACCGGGCCACCGGTTGCGTTGAAGCCGTAGTAGGTGTGGATGAGCATGACGGCCAGCGCCATGACTATCGCCTGGGCGAACGACCACAGTATGTCCGTGGGTATCAGGAAGGTCGTGAAGTAGTGGTCGTACACGCCGCCGGACTGGTTGTAGAGGAACACCGTCGCAAAGCGGCTGGCGACGAACGACGCGATCACCGCCAGGGAGTACAGCGGGATGATCGCGATCATGCCGGCCATGACGCGGGTGCTGACCAGATACGGAATCGACGGGATCGCCATCGTCTCCAGGGCGTCGATCTCTTCGGAGACGCGCATCGCACCGAGCTGCGCGGTGGAGCCGGCGCCGATGGTCGCGGCGAGGCCGATTCCGGCGATGACCGGCGCTGCGATGCGAACGTTGATGAAGGCGGCGAAGAAGCCCGTCAGTGCTTCGACACCGATGTTGCCCAGCGAGCTGTAGCCCTGAACGGCGATGGTGCCACCGGTGAACAGCGTCAGGAATCCGACGATCACGACGGTGCCACCGATGACGGCGAGCGCACCGGTGCCCATGCTGATCTCGGCGATCAGTCGCAGAGTTTCACGCGGATAACGCATCAGCGCCTTGGGAGCGTGACCGAGAGCCTTCGCGAAGAACAGCGCTTGATCACCGATGCTGTCGATACTGCGAGAGATCGAGCCGATCTGTCGACGTGTGCGCGGGAAGCGCCCCGCTGCGGCCAACGCCATCAGATCTCCTCCCGTCCGTCGTTCGTCGTTCTGTCCACTTCGATCTCTCCGACTGCCGTGTGCCTCATCCGGCCGTCAACTTGATACCGATGGTCGTGATGAGCACGTTGACGACGAAGAGCGCCATGAACGCGAACACGACGGTCTGGTTGACCGCGTCACCGACGCTCTTGGCGCCGCCCTTGACGTTGAGTCCGAGGTAGGCCGCAACCAGGCCGGCGATCATGCCGAACAGTCCTGCTTTGACCATGGAGAGCATGAGCTCACCGAATCCGGTGAGCAGTGTGATGCCGTTGACGAAGGCGCCGGGATTCACGTCCTGGATGAACACGGAGAAGACGAAACCGCCGAGGATGCCGATGGTGCAGACCAGTCCGTTGAGGAGCAGCGCCACTCCCGTCGACGCGAGCACCCGGGGAACGACCAACCGGTGGATCGGATTGATACCGAGCACCTTCATGGCGTCGATCTCTTCGCGAATGGTTCTGGCCGAGAGGTCCGCGCAGATGGCGGTTGCGCCGGCGCCGGCGACGATCAGCACGGTGACGATGGGGCCGACCTGTGTGACGGTACCGAGCGCAGCTCCGGCACCGCTGAGGTCGGCTGCACCGATCTCGCGCAAGAGAATGTTGATGGTGAAGCTGACCAGCACCGTGAACGGGATTGCGACCAGCACCGTCGGCACCATCGAGACTCGCGCCACGAACCAGGCCTGATCGATGAACTCTTGACGCTGGAAGGGGCGGGAGAAGACTGCCCTCAAGGTTTGGGCGGACATCTGAAAGAAGCCACCGACCGCTCGTAATGGCACCTCGACGAGGTCTACCATTCGCCCTCCTCGTCCTTGGTTGCCGCAGTACTGTCTGTTCTCATAGTCCAGCCCCCGACAGCTTGTGACTCAGGTCATATTAACTAGAACGTGTTCACCTGTCAAAAACAAGTGTCCAACTCTAAGAAGTAGCCTCACGGCGACGATCCGAAACCCGAAGGTTCGGGCCATGGGAAGCATCCCTTTTCGGTGCGAATTTCGCCGAAATATCCTGGAAATTAATACTTTTGAATGATCAGCGCTTATCGGCGCCGGATCGAGACCCTGCTACCGCGCCAGCCTTGACCGGGCACGTCGATCGAATATCGCATCGTTCACAGGAATGCAAAATTGGAACACAGTCGAGTTTTTTCGAGACCGTTGGTCTCGTTGTAGAACGCAGGCAGAGTGCCGCGCCCACCGACTCGTGAACACGCTATTTCTACCAGGAAGTGGACACGTAGACCGTCTAAGTGTGAACAACGGTTCTACGTGTCGCGCACCTGAGAATCAGACCCGTCGATCAGCCCAACGCGCGCAGGGCCGCCGATGCCGAGAACATCTTTGCCGGGTCACGGTCGGCGAAGTAGTCACCCATCACCGCGGACAGCGTTTCCGGCGACCAGGAATCTCCCTCTGCGTCGAACCGCTGCTCGACGACGGGCGCCGCCATCAGCGCAACCATCGGTCCGTACACCACGAATACCTGACCGTTGACGGCGTCGGCCGCCGGTGACGCCAGGTACGAGACGAGCGATGCCACATGCTCGGGCGAGAGCGGATCGATGCCGTCGGCCGGCGCGTCACCGAACACACCTTCGGTCATCGACGTCCGTGCCCGCGGGCAGATCGCGTTGGCCCGAACGCCGTAGCGCGAGAGCCCACGTGCGGCCGACAACGTCAGCGCCGTGATTCCGGCTTTTGCAGCGCCGTAGTTGGGCTGCCCTTCCGGTCCGAGAAGGCCCGCCTCCGAAGAAGTGTTGACGATGCGCCCGTACACCGGCGCCCCGGCTTCCTTGGATTTCGCCCGCCAGTAGGCAGCGGCGTTGCGGCACAGGAGGAAATGGCCGCGAAGATGAACTTCGAGTACCAGATCCCAGTCTTCGTCGGACATGTTGAACAGCATCCGGTCGCGCACGACGCCGGCATTGTTGACGACAATGTCGACACTGCCGAACTGCCCCTGCGCTGCTTCCATCAGTGCGTCGGCGGTAGAACGCTCACCGACGTTGCCTGCCACGAATTCGACTTTGGCGCCGAGACCGCGGATCTCCTCGAGCGTTGCTTCGACGGCCTCGTTCGGGGCCAGATCGTTGACGACCAACGACGCACCGGCCTTCGCCAGACCGATGGCCTCGAACTTTCCGAGCCCCGATCCGGCACCGGTCACGATGGCGACCTTGCCTTCGAGACTGGTTTCTGGGCTGTTCACAGCATTCATCGAAGCGCTCTCCCGGTTCTCTGCGGTCGTGTGTCGAGTTACCCGGCTCGATTGCCGTGACCCACGAGTTCGCAACTTTAGAACGTGTTCTTGTTTTGGGCAACCATCGTCACGGATGTTCGGTCAGCGCCGCACGCGGGCACTGAGCGATCGCGGAACGGACATCTTCCCAGCGATCCTCCGGCGGACGCACGGAACTGATCACGAGCTCCTCGTTGTCGTCGAGGTCGAAAATATCGGGTGCGATCCCCACGCACACACCGTTTGCCTCGCAACGGTCCAGATCAACCCTGACCTCCATGGCGATTCCTCTTCTCTACTCACTACTACTGGCGCGAACACGGATACGAAACGAGTGCCGCAGGGCTGTGCCGCACACCGTTCCTGGCGATAACACTAGAACCTGTTTCAGTCGTGTGCAATGATTCGAAAAAGTACCGAGAACGGACGTCGAACGATCCGCCGGACACGGCGAGAGCGTCCCTTGTCGCCGATGTACGCATCGATAGAACCTGTGTCAATCGAATGGTTGGCGCTTTGATTCGTATCTCTATGGAGAGGTAACCATGCACATCACCTACACCCCTGAGCAGCAACAGCTCCAGGAGGAGTTGCGTGCCTACTTCGCACAACTGATGACTCCCGAGCGGCGTGAAGCACTCGCTGCCACGACGGGTGAGTACGGCGAAGGCAATGTGTACCGCGAAGTCGTCGCGCAGATGGGCCAGGACGGCTGGCTCACGCTGGGTTGGCCGAAAGAGTACGGCGGACAGGAACGCTCCGCGATGGACCAGCTGATCTTCACCGACGAAGCTGCCATTGCCGGTGCGCCCGTGCCGTTCCTGACGATCAATTCCGTAGCGCCGACAATCATGCATTTCGGGACGGACGAGCAGAAGGCCTTCTTCCTGCCCAAGATCTCCCGCGGTGAGCTCCACTTCGCGATCGGTTACTCCGAGCCCGAGGCCGGCACCGACTTGGCGTCTCTGCGCACGTCGGCCGTCCGTGACGGTGACGATTACGTCATCAACGGGCAGAAGATGTGGACGAGCCTGATCCAGTACGCCGACTACGTGTGGTTGGCGTGCCGCACCGATCCGGAAGCCAAGAAGCACAAGGGAATCAGCATGCTGATCGTCCCGACCACCGCAGAAGGCTTCTCCTACACCCCGGTTCACACCATGGCCGGCCCCGACACCAGCGCCACTTACTACCAGGACGTACGGGTCCCGGCGTCGTCGATAGTCGGCCAGGAACACGGCGGCTGGGCACTGATCACCAATCAGCTCAACCACGAGCGTGTTGCCCTCACCTCGGCCGGACCGATTCTGACCGCGCAGCGTGAGGTCCGCGAGTGGGCACAGAACACCAAGCTGCCCGACGGCCGACGCATGATCGACCAGGAATGGGTGCAGATCAATCTGGCTCGCGTGCATGCCAAGGCCGAGTACCTGAAGTTGATGAACTGGGAAATCGCCTCCGCAACCGATCACGCTCCCGGTCCCGAAGCGGCGTCGGCCAACAAGGTGTTCGGTACCGAATTCGCCACCGAGGCTTACCGCTTGCTGATGGAGATCCTCGGATCCTCCGCCACGATCAGGCAGAACTCCCCCGGCGCTCTTCTACGTGGACGCATCGAACGCATGCATCGTTCTTCGCTGATCCTGACGTTCGGCGGCGGTACCAACGAAGTGCAACGCGACATCATCGGAATGACAGCTCTGCGGCTTCCCGCATCGAAGCGATAAGGACCAACGATCATGGAATTCACCCTTACCGAGGCCCAGCAGGACCTGTCCGGACTGACACGATCCGTCGTCGCCGAACTGGTCACCAACGACCGCCTTCGTGAACTCGACGCCGCCGAAGACCGTTTCGACGCCCTCTTGTGGAACGCTCTGGCTTCGGCCGGCGTTCTCGGTGCGGCCCTTCCGGAATCGGTGGGCGGCGACGGATTCGGTGTCCTCGAGCAGTGCAGCATCCTGGCCGAACTCGGCCGCGGCGTCGCAGCTGTTCCGTTCCTGACGTCCATCGTCGGGTCCGCCGCAGCGATAGCCGAATTCGGCTCGGACAAGCAGCGCGACGACTGGGCAAGCGCTGCCGCTGCCGGTGAGAAGATACTCACCGCGGCCCTCGCCGAGGAATACAACGACGACCCGGCACACCCGATCACGCGTGCCGAGAAGTCCGCCGACGGTTGGCGCATCGACGGAGCCAAGATCACCGTCGACAGTGCTCCGCTCGCAGATCTGTTCCTCGTCCCCGCCATCACCGAGGACGGTGTCGCGGTCTTCCTCGTCGAACCGTCGGACGCGGGCGTGAGCATTACCAGGCAATCGACCACGGATTTCTCGAGTGCGGCCCTGGTCGAGTTCGATTCGGTGCAGATCCCGGCCGATCGTGTTCTCGGCTCGGTTGCCCAAGGATCCGACATCGCGGCATGGATCGTCGAACGAATTCAGCTCGGTTCCAGCGCCTACCAGTACGGGGTGCTCGATCAAGCGCTGAAGCTGACCGCCGAATACGCCACCGAGCGAGTACAGTTCGGCCGTCCGATCGGTAGTTTCCAGGCCGTGGCCCAGCGCCTCGCCGACGGATACATCGATGTCAAGGGCGTTCGCCTGACTCTCTGGGCCGCAGCGTGGCGTCTGAGCGAAGGACTTCCGTCCGACGGGGCCGTACAGACGGCCAAGTTCTGGGCTGCAGATGCGGGACACCGCGTCGGGCACACCGCTGTTCACGTTCACGGCGGTGTTGGTCTGGACGAGGACCATCCGGTTCACCGCTACTTCCTCGCGGCCAAGCATCACGAGTTCCTGCTCGGCAACGCAACAGATCAGCTTCGCGCACTGGGCAAGGAACTTGCCGCAGTTCCTGCCTGAGTGCGTCCCACCGAGTGGAAATCCATGACCTGGTCCGAGACGAATCGATGATGATGCAGCTATGAGTCAGAGCCCCACTGTTTCCGATCTACTCCTCGGAGTCAGCGAGATCGACGACCGCGGTATCCGTTTCGAGGACCAGGTCATCACCTGGCGCGAGCACATTCAAGGCTCGTTCGATCGAGCAGCGCTGCTGGACACGCTGCTCGATCGAACGCGCCCCCGGCATTTCGGTCTTCTGATGGAGAACGTCCCCGAATTCTCACTACTGCTCGGCGCAGCATCGTTCTCGGGTTCGGTTGCTGCCGGACTGAACACGACCAGGCGCGGCCCGGCATTGGCGCGAGACATCCAACTCTCCGACTGCCAGGTCATCTTCACCGAGAACACCCAGGCACATCTACTCGACGACGTCGATCTCGGTGACGTCCGGGTGATCAACGTGGATTCTCCGGCCTGGACGCAATTGTTGGCGCCCTTCGCCGATACACCGGCCTACGCGTCGACGGCGCAGCCCGAAGATCTGTTGATGCTCATTTTCACTTCCGGAACAAGCGGTGATCCCAAAGCGGTTCGGTGCACGCACCACAAGTTGGCCTCTCCCGGAGTCATGCTTGCCGATCGTTTCGGGCTCGGCGCCGACGACGTCGTCTACATGGCGATGCCCATGTTCCATTCCAACGCCATGATGGCGGCGTGGACGGTCGCGCTGCACGCTCGTGCGGGAATTGCCATGCGCCGCAAGTTCTCCGCTTCGGGCTTTCTGCCCGACGTTCACAAGTACGGAATCACGTACTCCAACTACGTCGGAAAGCCGTTGTCCTTCATCGCTTCCACCCCCGAGGTGCCGAACGAGCGGGAGAACACCTTGAAGATCATGTACGGCAACGAGGGTTCGGCGCCCGCCGTCGCCACCTTCGTCCGGCGCTTCGATGCCCGCGTCATCGACGGGTTCGGTTCCACCGAGGGCGGCATTTCGATTTCCGCGGCGCCGGTGCCGCGGACCGGCGCCCTCGGACTTCTCCCGGACGGGGTCAAGATCCTCGATCCCGAGACCGGAGCCCCATGCCCGCCTGCAGTCTTCGACGCCGACGGCCGGATCACCAATGCCGACGAGGCAACCGGTGAACTGGTCAACGTCACCGGCCCAGGCACATTCGCCGGGTACTACAAGAACCCGGAAGCCGACGCCGAGCGAATGCGCAACGGCCAGTACTGGAGCGGCGATCTGGCGTACACCGACCTCGACGGCTACGTCTACTTCGCGGGACGCAGTTCCGGTTGGCTACGAGTGGACGGCGAGAACATCGGCGCCGCCCCCATCGAACGCTCGCTCGTCGGTTACCCGGGCTTCGCGCAGGTGTCCGTGTACGCAGTACCCGACAGCGATGTCGGCGACCGCGTCATGGCGTCGGTGATTCCGGTCGGCGACGTCGACAACTTCGACCCGGCAGCCGTAGCCGAATACATCGATTCCCGGCCGGAACTCGGGCCGAAGCAGAAACCGACCTTGATCCGCGTGTGCAGTGAGTTCCCGAGAACGGCGACGTTCAAGGTGGTCACTCGAACGCAGAGCGCCGAACGATGGAACACATCCGATCCGGTGTGGGTCCGCCGGCGCGGAGAATCCGACTTCCAATTACTCACTCCCGAAATGGCACTCGGCCTCGAGAAGACGCGAGAGCCCGTCTAGTCCGATATCTCAGTAGTGCTGAGCAAGCGGTTTGTGCGCAGACACCGTTTTGTAGAACTCGGTGAGCCGAAGCTGTGATGCCGCTGCATCGTCGATCACCACCGTCACGTGTGGATGCAGTTGGAGGACCGATGCCGGGCACACCGCGGCCAGCGGCCCCTCGACGGCAGCGGCAATCGCAGCGGCCTTGTGCTCGCCGGTCGCGATCATCACCAGATGCTTTGCTTCGCAGATAGTTCCGAGGCCCTGGGTGATCACGTGCCGTGGTACGTCGTCCGGACTCTCGAAGAATCGGGCGTTGTCGGTTCGAGTCTGTTCCGTCAGCGTCTTGACCCGGGTCCTCGAATTCAGCGAGGACGTCGGTTCGTTGAAACCGATGTGACCGTTGCCGCCGATGCCCAGAAGTTGTACGTCCACCGGACCATTCGACGCAATCGCCCGGTCGTAGGCTGCCGCGGCGGCAAATGGATCCGGCGCGGTGCCGTCGGGGCTGAATACCCTTGCCGCGTCCAGGTCCAGGTGATTCACCAGTTCGGTGCGGATCACCTGGGCATACGACTCCGGGTGGCCTTCCGGCAGGCCGACGTATTCGTCCAACAGGAACGCCTGCACGCCGGCAAAACTCAACCCGTCCTCGCGGTGACGGCGCGCGAGTTCGCGGTACACAGAGAGCGGTGAAGATCCTGTCGCCAGGCCCAAAGTCCGTGCACCTGAATGCACCGCGTGTTCGAAGATGTCGGCAACAACGGTGCCGGCCGCCTCCGCACTGTCGACAATGACAATTTCCATCGGTTGATTCCTCAGCTTTCGGTGTAGTTCATGAGCCAGTTCCCAGCGGCCATGACGGCGCGGGTTTCGAGTTCTGGACCGGTGACGATCAGATCGGCGCGGCAACCCGGCACGAGATCGCCGACCATTCCGGCCAGCCCCATCAGCGAAGCAGGCGTTGCCGTCGCCGCGATGACAGCCGAAAGCAGATCGACGCCGGCGTGATTGACCGCCCGGCGGACTATGTCCATCAACCGACTCGTCCCGCCGGCAATGGCCGTTTCCCCCTGGCCGGCCAATCGCGCCACGCCACCGACCACGTCGACGTCGAGAGGCCCGAGTGGGTAACGGCCGTCGGGCATTCCGGCGGCAGCCATCGCGTCGGAAACCAACGCGATCTGATGCGGACCGACAAGATCGAACACCGTCGCTACCGTCTCGTCGGCCAGATGTACTCCGTCCCCGACCAACTCGACCACCATCTGTCCTTTCGCAGCCGCGGCAAGACATGCCGCCACTGCGCCGGGAGCACGGTGATGCATCGGAGCCATACCGTTGAACAGGTGAGTGGCACTGAGCGGTGCATGCGCCGAGTGTGCGATCGAACGTGTCGCAATCGGGTTGGACGCATCGGTGTGTCCGATACTCACGACGGCACCGTGACGCTCCAGCAATGAGGCAAGTTCGTCGAAGTGTGCTGTCTCCGGAGCGATCGTCATCGAGCGAATGCGCCCACGGCCGGCTTCGAGCAGCGACTCGAGCAGAGCCGGGTCGCCGTCGAGAATGCTGTCGGGATCCTGGGCGCCACAACGAAGTACCGAAAGGAATGGACCTTCCAGGTGAATTCCGGCCAGCGTGCCCTCGTCCACCAGTCCTGCCAGGAGCTCGATGCGACTGCGCAGGATCTGCGGCGGCGCGGAGACGAGCGAGCCGATCACCGAGGTCGTGCCGTTCGTCCGATGGTGATCGGCAGCCACGGTGGATCCGAACTCGTCTGCCTCGGGGAAACCGAATCCGCCGGCGCCGTGGCAGTGAACGTCGACCAAACCCGGAATGATCGTTGTTCCCGCAGCTGCCCGTTCGGGTAACGGGTCGGTTCGCTGCGACGCGGGTCCGGCCCACACCACACGATCACCGGAGATCTCGACAACCCCGTCCGAGAGCAATCGACCACCGGTCACCAATTGTCCACGCAGAATTTGTCCACGAAGTGTCACGACATCACCTGCGGTACAACGGGAACTTCGGCATCCGCGATCGACAACTCACGGAGCACGGCGTCCGCGAGCACGTAGTGCCCTTGTTCGTTCGGATGGAACGCGTCAGCCAGGAGAGCCGGCGGTGGGCCCTCTGGAGAATGGGCCGTCCACTGCGCGTAGTGGTCGACGAACACCGCACGCGTCGAGGCGGCAACCTGCCGCACGACCTCGACGTACTGAACCAATCCCGCTCTGGTGGGCGCATTCTCGACGTCGATCGGTGGCGGCGTCTGCAGGATCGGCACCGCACCGATCGCTCGCGTCCGGAAAATCATGTCCGAGAGGTCGTCTCGAAACCGCTCCAGTCCTTCTTCGCCATTCAATGCGTCATTCGTACCGAGCATGATCAACACCACCGAGGGTTCGAACACTTCGATGCGGTGCGCGAAACCTGCACGCACATCGGAGGATCGATTGCCGCTCACCCCGGTGTTGACAAGGACGTGGTTGAACAAGGAAAGTTCACCACGGACGCGCTCGGCGCAGTGTTCGACGTAACTTCGATGACCGTCGGTGTGCGTCAATCCCTGAGTGATGCTGTCGCCGGTGAAGACCCACCGGATCGGCGTCGACGAGTCTACGAGCAAAGTCTCCAGTCGAATCCGTTCAGCAGTCTTGGACTTCAAAGCCTTCGACGTCGGGGTCACACCCTCTGCCCTTCGGCGCCCGATACTGCGGCTGCAAATTTCGACGTGATGAACGCCGGATCCGTGATTGCGGTTCCGACAACCACCGAGTCTGCACCCAGGGCGATGGCGCGTGCCGCATCCTCCGGGCTGTGGTATCGCCCCTCGGCGATGAGGACTACATCTGGAAGTGCCTGCCGCAGTTCCGAAACCAGCTCCAGATCCGGGCCGGCCAGGCGTCGGCTGTTCTCGGTATATCCCGCCAGTGTGCTGGAGATGATGTCGGCGCCCGCCGCGGCGGCAGCGATGCCGTCCTCGAGTGTTCCACAATCAGCCATGACGAGGCCGCCGCGATCATGGACCGCGTCGACGGTGTCGGCAAAGGTCAGCCCGTCCGGACGAGGTCGCAGGGTGGCGTCGGCAGCCACGATCTGCGCACCCGAATCCACGACTTCGAGGGCTGATTCCCTTGTCGGCGTGATGAACACGCCCTCCGAGCCGATCTTCGTCAAACCGATCACCGGTACCTTCACTGCCGACACGACTGCGGCGACATCCGGGGTTCCGCCCACACCGCCGCAGCGGATCGCCACTGCACCGCCGTCGACCGCGGCGCGGGCCATCCTCTCGATGGTCCCGGTGTCGCGCAAGGCATGGCCGTGTCCGGCCTGACAGGACACGATCAGCTTCCCGCTGATGATCGTGAGCAGTTCTTCGACAGTCACGGTGTTACCTCGATTCGTGTTGCGGCGGCCAGGAGCGCAGCTCCGACGAGCGGCGCATCGGTGCCCAAACGGGCAGGAAGAATGGCGGTTTCGGCAATGGGACCCATCGCTTCCACCCGGAAAGCGGACGTCAGCGGCGACAAGAGGTCGGCTCCGATCTGGGCTGCGCCGCCGCCGATGACGATCACCTCGGGATCGAATGCGGTGGCGACGCCGGCCAGGACTCGGCCGAGCAGAGTACCGGCGTCGGTGACCACGGCACGGGCGATCGGGTCGCCGGAGCGCATGAGTGCCACCACCTTCTGCAAAGGTTGAGTGGGCACACCTGCCCGCGCTGCGTACTCGGCCGCCATCGCCGGGCCAGAGGCGACTGCCTCGAGGTGATCGGTTCTACCGCAACCGCAACCTATCGCCCCGGAGACCGGAACCAGCAGATGCGCGAGCTCGCCGGCTGTTCCGTGGGCGCCGTGATACAGCTGTCCGCCCACGGTCAACGCGCCACCGATTCCAGTACCGATCGAGACGAACAGTGCAGAGCTTCGACCGCGACCGGCGCCGATCATGTTCTCGCCGTGGGCCATCGCGCGCACGTCGTTGTCCACCGTCACCGGTAGACCCGAGTGCGTCTCGAGTTCCCCGCGAACCTCGGCGCCACTCCATCCGGACAGAATGTCGGAGGCGAAGACGACGCGGCCACGCACCCGATCGATGATTCCCGGTGCACCGACTCCGATTCCGGCTACCGGGTGATCCGCCCTCAAACGGTCGACCAACGCGGTGGCGGTCTCGAGAACAGCCTCCCTACCGGCCGTCGGTGTTGCCGCACGAACGGTGTCGATCACGTCTCCGTCGGACGTCACCACCGCGGCAGCCACTTTGGTGCCGCCGATGTCGATGCCGATCCATCGCTTCTGCCCAGGTGTCATGTCAGAGGAGCCCGGCCTGTTCCAGAACGACCTTGATCGTTGCGGTCTCGGACTCGTCGAGCGAGAGCATCGGGGCGCACATCGTGTTGCCGGTGATGACGCCGCGCAGGGCCAGAGCCGTCTTGAATGCGCCCAGACCCGCGGCACCGGCACTGACGCGACCCGGTGTCGGTGCCTCGACGATGGAGAACAGATCGGTGAGTCGATCCTGCTCGGCCTTCGCCGCCGCCCAGTCTCCTGCCTGCGCAGCGCGCCACAGTCGCACGTAACCGTGGGGGTCCACGTTGGCCAGGCCGGGCACAGCGCCCGAAGCACCCATCAGCAGGCATCCGTCGACGACTACCTCGTGCCCGGTGAAGACGGCGAAGTTTTCGAGCCCGGCCGACTGACGGAGCAACATACGGAAACTGACGTCGTCGCCGCTCGAATCCTTCACGCCGGCAATGACTCCCTCGCGACCGAGCTCGACCAGCATTGCCGGGCTGAGCTTGCTGTGGACACGAACCGGGACGTCGTAGGCGAACAACGGAAGATCCACTGCGGCGTGGATGGAGCGGAAATGCGTTGCCGTCTCGGCTGCGTCGGTGATCGCGTAGAACGGCGCCGTCGCGACGATGGCATCCGCACCCGCTTCGCGCGCCTGCTCGGCGACGGCGATGACCCGGTTGGTGGTCATGTCGTTCACGCCGACGAGGACCGGTACCTGGCCGCCGACGTGACCGATGGCCGTCTGCACCACCTGGGCGCGCTGAGCGTCGGTGAGGTAACCGACCTCACCCGAGGAACCGAGGACGAACAAGCCGTCGACTCCGGCTTCGATCTGCAGTGAGAGCAGGCGTTCGAGCGACGTGGTGTCGACCTCGCCCTCGAGCGTCAGTGGTGTGACGATCGGCGGGACGATTCCGCTGAAGGTGGTGGTTTCCGTGCTCATGGGGTCTCCATATGTTGGTTGTCGGATTGAGTTGTGGGTGCGGCTGTCAGGGAGAGACGGAGACCGGCTGACCGCTCGAGGCGGACAGATAGGCAGCATCGATCACGCGCATCGACGCGCGGGCGTCTGCCACGGTGTAGTCGGGTTCGGTCCGTGTGGGAAGTCGATCGAGCACGTGAGAGAGAAAGCTCGACACCGCGTTGTCCGAACCGAAGCCGCCGATGGGTAGTGCGGTCACGTCTCCCGAGGATGCGAAGTGGGTCACCGCGGGTTTGTCGTCGTCGGAACTCGCGTATCCGTGGGAGCCGAGGACCCGAAGCGTCGCGGTATTCGCGCCGAAACCCGGTGCTGCGGGGATTCTTCCGACGGTCACCGTCGCGGTGACGCCGTTTTCCAGGGCGAGCGAGATCAACGCCGTGTCTTCGACTCCGAACTGCTGGTGGGCCCCGCCGTAGAGTGTGCTCGTCTCGGCGTACACCTCGGCGACGTCTAGGCCGGTGAGGTATCTGAGGTAGTCGGCGGCGTAACCGGCGAAGTTCACTACTTCTCCCCCGCCGGAAAGCGCGGGATCCACCACCAGTTCGGGACGCTCGACGGACGTCGCGAAATGTGTTCCGCTTGCAAGGAACTCGATGTCCACGTGGCGCGGCAGTCCGAGGTTTCCGGCATCGATCCAGCGGCGCAGTCGCCGGAGCGCAGGTGAATGAGTGCGGTTCACCACCGTACAGATTCGCCCGTTCGACCGTGCCGCTTCCTCGACCGCCGCGGCCTCCGACTCGTCGATACCCACCGGCTTGTCCACCAGGACGTCGAGTCCCGCGTTCAGTGCGGCAATCGCAAGCCGTGCATGCCTGGTCGGCTCACTGCAGATGATCGCCAGGTCTATCCGTTCGGGGTCGAGCAGCTCGCCGAGTTCGTCGATCCACTCGATGTCTGCGGCCTTTGCCATCGCGATTCCGTCCTCACGAATCCAATCGGGGACCGAGGATTCGTCGGAGGCCCCGATCAAGCTCACTCGAGGATCGGAGCGCAACAGGTCCGCATAGGAGCCGGCATGCCTTACGCCGCTGACAAATCCGACGCGGATCGAACCGGTGCCGGTCATCGGTGTTCTCCGATCGAAATCGCGCGGCCGGTGTCGAGTGACTGTTGTGCAGCGATGGCAGTCGCGAGAGCTGCACGTACCTGCCAGTTCTCGACTATCGGGGTCGCGGAACCGTCGAGAGTGGCGATCCAGTGGCGCATCTGATGCGCCATCGCATCTTCGATCGACGACGGCGGCGCGTTTGTCGTATCCGTCATCAGGCCTGGGTCGTCGCCGGTGTCGTGCGCGAGCGTGCCGGATGTCCCCGACACCACGATCCGGCGCACCATCTTTCCCGATTGCGGCAGTGCGTAAGCCAATTCGATGAGCGCCAGCGATCCGTCCTCGAAGCGAACGGTCAGATGGAAGCTGTCGTGCACGGGCATCCCCGCCGCGAAGGTGGGGAAACTACGAGCGAATACACGGATCGGACGACGACCGATCAGCCACGTCACCAGATCGAGAGCGTGGGTTCCGTTGTGAACGGGGTGACCACCCGAGCGGTCCTTGTCGTGTTGCCAGCCTCGCCAGCCCCCTGGCCAGACGTGGCCGGTGTACCAACTGAGGTGGATCAGCCGGGGGTCGCCGATGGCGCCTTGTGCAACCGAGTTTCCGATCGAGGAGATCGACGGCTGGAATCGTACGGTCTGTCCGACCATCAGTGAGGTGCCGCCACCTTCGGTGGCCTCGACCATCGCGTCGAAGTCCGCGACTGTCAGCGCGGCCGGCTTCTCCACGTGCACATGCTTTCCCGCGCGGCCTGCGGCTATCGTCACGGGCGCGTGGTCCGGAGTGGCCCCCACGACGTTGACCGCGTGCACGCTCGGGTCTGCGAGAATCTTTGCCAGATCGGTACTGGCCTTCGCACCCGGCGCCAATGCCGCAACCGATGCGGCACGGTCCAAGTCACTGCCGAATACGTAGACGACTTCGACCGACGGGATGCGCGCCAAAGCGCTGACGTGGTCCCGCGCGATTGCGCCGCTGCCGATGACGGCTACACGCACGGTCACTTCGCACTTCCCGACAGCGCCGCCGGTTCTCCGCCACCGAGTCGCACCTGCTCGGCGACGACGAGTGCGCGTTCACGTGCGTATGTCAACGGTGAGCCGGAGTCAGCCTTGCCGTCGAGAACTGCTGCCATCTCGTCGATTTCGTGGCGAATCGCAGCCTGCATCCACAGCGGGGATCCTCCGTTCCCCGAGTTGTACTTCTGCGTCCTGCTCGCAGAGTCGATCAACGATTGGTTCTCGGCGTCGACGTCGAAGATCGGCCACGACTCTTCGACCCGTCCCCCGCGCAGTCGGCTGACCCGGCCGGTGTGGAAGTCCGCGTGGACCGAGCCTTCGGCGGCATCGACCGTCAGCTCCCACGAAGAAGTGTGTGAACGCGTCGAGATGGTGTGCCTGCCGATCGCGCCGCCGGCGAACGACACCACTGTGTTGCGGAAGCCGTCGTCTGCGGTGGCGATGCTCGACACGGCAGTCACCTCGCCGCCGAGCCAGCACATCAGGTCCAGTTCGTGAATCTCGTGAGTCAGTTCTCCACCCGTTCGGCTCTTGTCGAGCTTCCACCACTGTGGATCTGCGCCGTCGGTGTCGATCCAGCGTGAGCGAGACGTTTCGATCGCAGCGACCTCGCCGAGCTCCCCCGACGCCAGCAGGTCCGCCAGACGTCGTACACCCGGCATCATCCGCATGATGTGCCCGACCATCAACGGCGAACCGCTCGCGTCGGCGCTCGCGATCATGTTCTGCGCATCGACCAGTTCGACGGCGAGTGGCTTCTCGACAAAAACTGCCTTGCCGTGTTCGAGCGCCGCGATGGCAGGTTCGGCGTGCGCGTGATTGGGCGTCGCGACGACAACGAGGGCCAACTCCGGGTGAGCGGCCACCCCGTCGTGATCGTCTGTCGGGGTTGCCGAGAACTCTGCGGCGACGTCCTTGGCCCGCTCGAAGTCACGGTCGCACAGCATCGCCAGTTCGAAACGTGGATGGGCAGCCAGCTCGCGAGCGAGGGAACTACCGAAGAATCCGCAACCGACCACACCGACTTTGTATCGGGTCATGAAGTCTCCAAAGATTGGATGAGGGATGTCCTATGTTATACGGCCAGCGTCATCGGTCGTCAATTCGACGTCGGTAACACAGTCTTCATCTATGCAGGTGAGAGCACTATTTTTGGTTCGAAACCGACGAAACGTCGAAGTTCAACACCGCCAGTTCCAAAGATTCTCTAGACGCTTTCTGATCCACAATGTAAGTTACGCAACATCGGACGTCGAACATAGGACATCCCCTATCCACTCCCTTGATGTCCCGCTCCCCGCCTTGGAGGCCGCCTTGAAGAACGAACGACCGCTGAGCTCCGCGTTCACACGCCGAGACCTGTTTCGGTACACCGGGCTACTGGGAGCTGCAGCAGGTATCACCGCGACTCTCGCGGCCTGCGGCGGCGGCCCGTCGTCGACCTCGGTTGTCGGCGGTTCCGCGAGCACCGGCGATCTGACCACCGCCATCGGATACGGCAACGACCAGAGCTTCGACCCGATGCAGACTGCATCCGGTTTCCTCATGGCAGCGGTCAACCACGTCTACGAGGGACTGCTCGAAAACGATCCAGACACCGGTGAGACGTATGCGGCGCTCGCACAGGCCGTCCCGACCGACGCCACCGCCTCGAGCTGGACCATGAAAATCCGCGAGGGAGCAACCTGGCACGACGGCACTCCGGTCACCTCGGACGACGTCGTCTTCACCTTCGATCGCATCCTCGATCCACAGCAGAACGTACTGATCCGCTCCTTCTTCTCCTCCTGGTTGCAGTCCGTCACCAAGGTCGACGACCAAACGGTGACCCTGAACTTCAACTACCCGTTCAGCGCTGCCGCACAGCGTCTCTCGATCGCCAAGATCATGCCCAAGCACGTCTTCGACGGCCACTGGGACGAGGCCAAGTCCGGAGCGCTGGTCGTCGGTTCCGGTCCGTACAAGCTCAAGAGCCACACCCCCAAGAGCAACACAGCTTTCGAGGCGTTCGAGGCGTACAACGGGCCGCGTCCGGCCAACTTCGCGACCATGAACTGGCTCTCCATCGTCGACACCTCCTCACGCATCGCGCGCGTCTCGGGCAACAATGCCGGTGCACAACTCGCCGACAACATCCCCGTCGCCAACGTCCCCACCCTCACCTCCGGTGGGCGCACCGTCGAGGGCAACCCGGGCATGAACCTCATGTACCTGCTCTTCGACACCACTCAGGCACCGTTCGACGACGTTCGTGTTCGCCAGGCGATGTTCTATGCGATCAACACCCCGAAGATGATCGAGATCGCCCTCGGCGGCAAGGCAGCACCGGCCACGAGCTACCTGTACGAGCGCAACCCCGACTACGCGCGAGCGTCCACCGTCTACTCGTACGATCCGGACAAGGCCCGCTCGCTTCTCGCTGCCGCCGGTGTAAGTGGCCTCGACCTGACGCTGCTCTCCACCAACGTCAGCTGGTTGGCCGACTGCTTGCCGACCATCAAAGAGTCTTGGGACGCAGTCGGATTCAACACGACGCTCGAACCGCAGGACACCAGCGCCATGGTGAGCAAGCTCAACAGCGGCCAGAAGTTCCAGATCGCTGCGGGTACGTCCAACCCACAGGCGTTCGGCAGCGACGTCGACCTCCTCGTGCGCTACACGTACAGCAAGGGCGGCCTGTGGACGAAGACCTACGCCAAGTGGGACGACACCCCCGAGGCACAGAAGATCTACGCCACCATGGACGAGGCCACCCGCGAGACAGACCCGGCAAAGCGCAGCACCCTTGTGCAGTCGTACCTGAACCAGATCGCCGAAAACGCTGTCTACTATCCGGTTCTCCATCAGGAACTCCTGACTGCGTGGGATCCGAAGAAGATCGCCGACGTCACTCCGCTGCCGTACCCCGGCGTCAACCTGCTTCAGGCGAAGCCGGCCTGATACCCGCCCGCTCGGCCGTTTCCCACAACTGAGAGATTCCCCGATGGCAAGAGTCCTCCCCATGCTGATCAGGCGATTACTGATACTGATCCCCCTGATCCTCGGCATCATCGCGTTCGTCTTCATCGTGATGCAGTTCGCGCCCACCGATCCCGCAACGGCGGCGTTCAACGGCGGCAACCCGACTGCGGAACAGTTGCAGCAGTTCAAGGAAGAGAACGGACTGCTCGATCCGCTTCCGCTGCAATACGTTCACTTCGTGACCGATCTGGTCAGCGGCAATATGGGTGACAGTCTGATTTCCGGTACCCCGGTGTTGGATTCGATCTCCACCGCTCTGCCACTGACCATTCAGCTCACGGTTCTCGGACTGGTGATCGCCATCGTGCTCTCGCTGATCTTCGGTGTCACCAGCGCACTGTTCCGCGATCGTTGGCCGGATCAGGTCATCCGAGTGATCTCCCTCGGCGGTGTGGCAGCACCGTCATTCTGGTTGGCACTGCTGATGATTCAGTACCTTGCTGTCCAACTCGGATGGTTCCCTACCGGTGGCTACGTCAATCCGAGCGACTCCGTCGGCGACTGGCTCTGGTACATGGCGCTCCCGGCACTGTCTCTGTCACTGCCCGTCGCGGCACAACTGACGCGAATCATCCGCACGTCCATGGTCGAGGAGTTGGACAAGGACTACGTCCGTACCGCGATCGGCAGCGGCCTGCCCTATCACGTGGTGATCGGACGGAATGTGTTGCGTAACGCGCTGATCAACCCGCTCACCGTTCTGGGCCTGCGTGTCGGTTACCTACTCGGCGGCGCCGTGGTCATCGAGCAGATCTTCGGTCTTCCCGGAATGGGTCAGCTCATGATCAACGGCGTCACCAACGGTGACCCCGCAGTCGTTCAGGGTGTTGTCATCGTGATCGCGGTCGGCTTCGTCGTCGTCAACCTCGCCGTCGACATCCTCTACCTGCTCGTCAATCCACGACTTCGGAGCGCAGCATGATGAGAAGAAAACTCACCGAGAAGCTTTCGCGACCCGGTATCACCTTTTCTCGCTTCCCCCTCTCGGCCTGGCTGTCGATGGCGGTTCTCGCGATCATCGTGCTCGCCTGCCTCTTCGCGCCGCTGATCACGCAGTACACCCCACTCGAACAGGCGGTCGGTACCGCGGGCCCCAGCGCCGAGCACTGGTTCGGTCAGGACAGTCTCGGCCGAGATCTGTTCAGCCGCTTGCTCTACGGCGGACGCTGGTCGTTGACCATCGGTCTCGGGTCCACCTTCCTTGCATTGTGCGCTGGTGCTCTCATCGGGTCGGTCGCCGCAACGAGCCGAAAAGGCGTCGACGAGACCATCATGCGAGTGCTCGACGTGGTCATGGCGTTCCCGGGCATCGCGCTCGCTGCCGTACTCGTCGCAGCCTTCGGTGGTTCGATTCCGGTTCTGATCGTCACCATCGCGTTCCTCTACACACCGATGGTCGCCCGCGTCGTTCGCGCGAACGTTCTCGCTCAGTACGGTGAGGACTACGTCGCGGCCGAAAAGGTCATCGGCGCAAGAACTTCACACATCGTCGTCAAGCACGTCGTAGCCAACTGTGCTGCGCCCGTTCTCGTCTTCTGCACTGTCATGGTCGCCGACGCCATCGTGCTGGAAGCCAGCCTGTCGTTCATCGGAGCAGGTGTCCGTCCCCCGGATCCGTCGTGGGGATCGGTGATCGCCGACGGCAAGAACATGGTCCTTCTCGGTGGTTGGTGGGCAACGGTGTTCCCCGGTCTGCTGATTCTTCTGACGGTGCTCTCCCTCAACGTGCTCGCCGAGGGCCTGACCGACGCGATGGCAGATCCGAGTCTGAAGAAAACCAAGAAGACGCCCTCCGCATTGGAAGCAGCGCAGACTGCCGCAGCGGAGGAGACCTCCAACGAGCTCATTCTGGAGGACGAAGCCGCATCGGTCGCCAACACTCCGGAGTTGATCGACGACTTCGCCGACCCGAGCGTCGTGAAAGATGTCCTGAAGCCGGCGGCCGAGCCGACTCCTCTCGAAACTCACCTGAAAATCCTGGCGGAAACCGAGCGGTCTCGGTCCGATCGTCTTGTGTACGAGGGCGATGCAGCGCCCCTCCTCGAGGTCCGCAATCTCACGATCCGGTTCCCCGAACGCTACGGAGACACGGCGATCGTCGACAACGTGAGCTTCACCGTCCGCCCGAACGAGACGATGGCACTGGTCGGCGAGTCCGGTTGCGGAAAGTCGCTCACTTCGCTGGCGATCATGGGTCTACTGCCCAAGACGGCGGTGGTGACCGGCGAGATCCTGTTCGACGGAGTCAACGTCCTCGAGCTGAACAACCGGGAGCGAAACAAGCTGCGCGGGCACGACATGGCGATGATCTACCAGGATGCGCTGAGTTCTCTGAATCCGGCGATGCTGATCCGCGCGCAGTTCAAGCAGCTCACCAAGCGCGGCGGTACCCGCACAGCCGAGGAACTGCTCGAACTCGTCGGACTCGATCCGGTGCGCACTCTCTCCAGCTACCCACACGAGCTTTCCGGTGGTCAGCGTCAGCGCGTTCTGATCGCCATGTCGCTCACCCGCAGTCCGCGGTTGATCGTCGCGGACGAGCCCACCACCGCTCTCGACGTCACCGTCCAGGCCCAGGTCGTGGACTTGCTCAACGATCTTCGGGAAAAGCTCGGCTTTGCCATGGTTTTCGTGAGCCACGATCTTGCACTCGTTGCTTCACTCGCTCACAAGATCACGGTGATGTACGCCGGTCAGGTCGTCGAGTCTGCGCCCACCAGCGATCTACTCGTCGATCCGCGTCACGAATACACTCAGGGCCTCCTCGGCGCCGTTCTCTCCATCGAGGACGAGGCTCCGCGGCTCCACCAGATCCAGGGAACCGTACCGTCGCCAGGCAGCTTCGCCGCCGGTGACCGTTTTGCCGAACGTTCCCTGCGTCCGGATTCCGATCCAAACCGAAAGCCCGAGATGGTTCGGATCGGCGAGACCGAGCATTTCTTCGCGAACCAGTCCGCGACTCCCGCACACGCAGAATCGGAATTGGAGAGCGTGCGATGACTACAGCTGAAGCACCCATCCTGGAACTGAAGAACATTCACGTCGTCCACAGGACCCGTTCGGGATCACTGTTCAAACCCGGCACGGTTCACGCGGTCAACGATGTCAGTATCGCCGTACGACGAGGGGCGACGATCGGCATCGTGGGCGAGTCGGGTTGCGGCAAGTCCACTCTGGCCAAAGTAATGGTCGGATTGCAGAAACCGACGTCGGGCGACGTGGTATTTCGCGGCCGAAGCGCTCTGACCCGGTCGGCGGGCGTGCGCAAGGAGTTCGGGCGGGCGATCTCGATCGTCTTCCAGGACCCGGCTACCGCGCTCAATCCGCGAATGACGGTGGCCGACATCCTCACCGATCCGCTCGACGTCCACGGCATCGGCAACCGCGCGAGCCGAACAGCCCGAGTTCGCGAGCTGGTCGGTTTGGTCGGACTCCCCCAATCTGCGCTCGAAGTCATCCCGAGCCAGATCTCCGGCGGTCAGCGTCAACGTGTCGCGATCGCGCGTGCGCTCGCGCTCGAGCCTGACGTCATCGTGGCCGACGAACCGACGTCGGCTCTCGATGTCTCGGTGCGAGCGCAGATCCTGAACCTGCTCAGCGACATCAAGGCTCGGTTGGGGCTCGGCATGGTGTTCATCTCGCACGACATCCAGACGGTGCGGTATGTCTCCGACACGATCGTCGTCATGAACGCCGGGCGGATCGTCGAGCAGGGAACGGCCCAGGAAGTATTCGACAACCCGTCGGACGCGTACACGGCCAAACTGCTGGGCGCAGCGCCCAGTCTCCTGCAACGCACCGTTGACGTGGGTTGACCAATGGAGCGGATGACCGGACATAGGATGAAGGACGTTCGTATCAGAAAAGGGGAATCGATGTCTGTCCGGAGTGGCACACAGGGCGCTCGTTTCAGCGCGCAAAACCGCATGCGCGCACTTCAGACGGACATCATGAACTTGATCCTCGAACGCAGACTCTCCCCTGGCGACCCGATGCCCACCGAGGCCGAACTGTCCGAGGAATTGGGAATCGGCCGGAACACCCTCCGCGAGGCACTCAAGGTTCTGCAGGCCTTGGGCGTCGTCGAGATCCGTCACGGCTTCGGAATGTTCGTCGCCCCGAGCAACTTCGACGCTCTCGCCGACGGCCTGACCTTCCGTGGCCGGTTGTCGTTGCAGGGCACCGGGCACGAGGCGATGGAACTGGTCGACATTCGTCAGGCACTCGAGACCGGACTGATCGGTGCGGCGATGGCCGAGATGACGTCGGCCGACCACGCCGACCTCGACGAACTCGTCACCGGCATGGAGGTCCGTGCCGCCGCCGGGAAGAACTTCTCCGACATCGACGCGACCTTCCATTCCCGCCTGTACTCCCCGCTCGACAACCAGGTCCTCGCTCAGTTGATGGACGTCTTCTGGCAGGTGTACAGCGAGATCCAGCAGGCTATCGGGCATTCGGATACACCACTGATCGACATCGCGTCGAAGCATCGTGCGATTCTCGACGCGATCCGTACGGGTGATGCCGTCGAGGCGGCGCACACTCTCGATGTGCACTTCGGTGGCCTGCGCGAGCGGATCGCCGGCCTTCATGCTTCCGAAGCGCAGTAGTTTCGAAACGCGTGATTTTGCTCCGCTGTCTCACCATCGCGCCCGTTCTTCCGGCAAAATTACGGGTATGAAGAACCCGAATCTGACGCCTTCGCGCGTTCTCGCAGTTGTCCTCGCTGCCGCCCTGGTCATTTTCGTGATCGCACGTCGCCGCGACGACGGCGCCCTCAGCCGCGGAGAATGGTTGTCGGACAGCGTCGGACCGGACGACCTCGCCGGCTGAAACGACGTATGCCCTCGGCCGAAACTCGGCCGAGGGCATACGTACGTGTCATCTACTACTTCATCGAATCCAGTCGGGTTCGCGCGTCCTCGAACCCCGACACCAGCTCTGCCATGACCTCGGCGACCGGTCGGATCTCGTTCATCCGTCCCACGATCTGACCGACGGGCATTGCCACAACTTCCGGGTTCTCCGATGCAGCGATTCTCTGATGAGCGTCGCTGACCAGTAGGTTCTGCAGCGGCATCGGCAAGGGCGCCGGTGCTCCCGGGTTCGACCAGGCTTCCGTCCACTTGGTCTTGAGCAACCGAGCGGGCTTACCCGAGTAGATGCGCGAACGTACGGTGTCGGCCGACGTCGCGCCCAACAGTGCACGCTGAATAGCGGAAGGGCCTTCGCCCGACGCACTGCCGAGTTTGTATTCGGATGTGGTGAGCCAGTACGAGCCCATCCACACTCCGGACGCACCGAGTGCAAGTGCAGCAGCCACCTGACGGCCGCTGCCGATACCGCCGGCAGCCAGTACAGCAGCTGAATCGCCCAGTGCATCAACGATTTCCGGAACGAGAACCATCGAGGCAATTTCGCCGGTGTGACCGCCGGCCTCGTAGCCCTGCGCGATCACGATGTCGACACCGTTCTCGACGTGACGACGTGCGTGCTCGACGGCGCCGGCCAGTGCTGCCACCGGAACGCCTTTCTCGTGCGCTTGATCGATGACGTCCTTCGGCGGTGATCCCAGTGCATTCGCAATCAACGCGATCCGGTGTCCCAGAGCAACATCGACGTGAGATCGCGCCACCGAGTGAAGCCATCCCAGTACGCCGGTCGCATGCTCGACGTCGTCGGAAAGCGGCGGCACACCCAGTTCGTCGAGCGTGCGGTTGACGAAGGCGCGGTGCTCCTCCGGAATCAGCTTGTCGAGATCGACGGCGCCGCCCTCGGTCGGCACCTTGGCCGGCATGACGATGTCGACGCCGTACGGCTTACCGTCTGTGTTCTCGTCCATCCACGTCAGTGCGGCTTCGAGTTCTTCCGGGTCGTTGAACCGGACACAACCGAGCACACCGAGACCACCCGCGCGACTGATGGCGGCCGCGACGTGCTCGGAAGGAGTGAATCCGAAGATCGGGTATTCGATGCCGAACTTGTCGGCGAGATCCGAACGCATCAGGCTTCCACGCTTTCGTTTGCGGACGACACAGGAGCGCCGTTTCCGTTGTGATCGTCAGCCTCGCGCGATTCCGTTTCGGCCTTCGCCCAGCGGTAGTCGGGCTTGCCGGCCGGATTGCGCTTGATCTGGTCGACGAACCACACACTGCGCGGAACCTTGTATCCGGCAATCTCTTTGCGCGCTGCGGTGGCGATGTCGTGCAACGTCGGCGACGTGCCTTCACGTACCTGAACCACTGCGGCAACCCGCTGACCGAAGCGCTCGTCGGGGATACCGACCACCAGCACGTCGAAGATGTCCGGGTGCGCCTTCAACGCGCCCTCGACCTCTTCCGGGTAAACCTTCTCGCCGCCGCTGTTGATGGACACCGAACCGCGGCCGAGCATCGTGACCGTGCCGTCGGCTTCGACCTGAGCGTAGTCGCCGGGGATCGAGTAGCGAACGCCATTGATGGTGCGGAAGGTTTCGGCCGTCTTGACCTCGTCCTTGTAGTAGCCGAGCGGGATGTTGCCCTTGCGCGCGAGCATGCCGCGCTTGCCCGATCCGGGTTCGACCTCGTTGCCGTCGTCGTCGAGAACCGTTGTGGAGGCGTCGATCTTGACCGTCGGACCGCCAGTATGCTTCTGACCCTTGCTCAGCACGGCGAGTCCGCCGAAGCCGGTCTCGGATGCTCCGATGGAGTCGGTCAGCAGGCGGTTGGGCAACAGTTCGAGGAACTGCTCCTGGATGCTCGGCGAGAAGAGCGCAGCACTGCTGGCCATCACGTAGAGCGTCGAAAGATCGTACGGCTCACCCGTCTTCGGATTGCCGGCGATCAGTGCGTCGAGCATCGGACGGCCCATCGCGTCACCCGTGATGAAGATCAGGTTGACCTTGTGCTTGTCGATGTTCTGCCACACCTCGTGGGCGTCGAATTCCGGGTGCATCAAACAGGTTCCGCCGCCGAAGAGGCTGTGGAACACCGCAGACTGCGAACCACCGTGAATCATCGGGGGAATCGGGTAGCGGATCATGCTCGGGTTGGCTGCGCCGACCTTCGCCATCTCGTACTCGTCCTCGACCGGAACTCCGGTGACGAAGTTGATGCCGCCGCCGAGAACACGCCACCAGTCCTCGTGGCGCCACATGACGCCCTTGGGACTTCCGGTGGTGCCGCCGGTGTAGAGCATGAAGATGTCGTCGTTGCTGCGCTCTTCGAAATCACGCTCAGCCGAACTCTGCGCGAGTGCGTCCTCGTAGCCGATGCCGAAAGCACTGAAGTCCAGATCGGTGCCGTCCTCGACCACGATGACGGACTTGACCTTGGGAGTGTTCGGCAGGACGTTCGCGACCTTGTCCGAGTAGCGGCGCTCGTGAATGAGCGCAACCATGTCGGAGTTGTCGAAGATGTACTGCAACTCGTTCTCGACGTACCGGTAGTTGATGTTGACCATCACGGCCCGGATTTTGAAAACGGCGACCATGGCCTCGATCGCCTCGATGACGTTCCGGCAGTAGATGCCGACCTTGTCACCCGGCTGAACGCCATGTTCACGCAGGTAGTGACCGAGGCGGTTTGCTCGGTCCTCCAACTGCGCATAAGTCATCTCGCGGTTGTCCGAGACCAGCGCAACGCGGTCCGGAACGAGGTCGATTGCGTGCTCTACGAAGTCTGCGATGTTAAGGGCCACGAGTTCAAAGTAGAACGTGTTACCGTTTCTGGCAAGACCCAATTTGAGAGCCAGCTCACAGACCCGCCAGGAGCCATCAGTGTCCACTTCGACGACCGAAAAATCAGACATTTCGGAAACCGCGCCGCATTGCCTCGTGGAGAAGCGTGGCCACGTTCTCATCGTGACCATGAATCGCCCCGAGCGTAAGAACGCCATCACCGGCGAAATGATGGCGATCATGGTCGACGCCTGGGATCAGGTCGACAACGACCCCGAAATCCGCGTCGCGATCCTCACCGGAGCTGGCGGCGACTTCTGCGCCGGCGCCGACCTCAAGAACATGTCCGCCAAGCCTCCGGGAGATTCCTTCGCGGGCGGCGGCGTCGACATGTCCAAGATCGAAGGTCTACTCAAGGGGCGCCGGTTGACCAAGCCGCTGATCGCTGCGGTCGAGGGTGCAGCCATCGCCGGCGGAACCGAAATCCTGCAGGGCACCGACATCCGCGTCGCGGGCGAGAGCGCCAAGTTCGGCGTCTCCGAAGCCAAGTGGGGGCTCTTCCCGCTCGGCGGTTCCGCGGTGCGCCTCGTTCGACAGATTCCGTACACGATCGCAGCCGACATCCTGCTCACCGGTCGTCACATCAAGGCTCCGGAGGCCAAGGAGATCGGGCTCATCGGCCACGTCGTCCCGGACGGTCAGGCCCTCGACAAGGCGCTGGAGCTCGCGGACCTGATCAGTGCAAACGGTCCCCTCGCCGTGCAGGCGATTCTCAAGACCATCCGCGACACCGAGGGTATGCACGAGGAAGAGGCCTTCCAGATCGACGCGCAGCTGGGTATGAAGGTGTTCATGAGCGCGGACGCCAAGGAGGGCCCGCGAGCCTTCGGTGAGAAGCGGGCGCCCCAGTTCAAGGGTGTCTGAGTCAGGGGTGTCCGACCCACCCCCCTTTCCCCCTCTCGGTGCACCGGTGCCCTATCCCGTCCCCTCTCGGTCCCACCCACCCCCTTTTCGAGCGAAAGTGCCTTTCGGCGCCTTCAGTGCGCCGAAAGGTACTTTCGCTCAGCCGGTTTCGTCCAATTTGACCCACCTCGACCTCGCGAACACCTGTGGCCGGGGACGTGACTGCGCCAATCTGTAGTGCGCACGCAGGTCCTCGATCACACGATCAGGGTCCGTTCGCAGTGCACTGGGCACCGTCGGCAACACGATGATTCCCGCATTCTGCATACGCGTCCGACGTTCCACCGTGCGCTTGTAGTCCGTCGGCGCGGCATGCCATTCCAAGGAGTCGATGTCCCACGCGAAGGCAACCGAATCGATCCATCCGTCCGGAATTGCGATGAAGTCTCCCTTCGCATCCCGGATCTCATGGTTGAACAACATTTCCGGCAGCCCGCTCCGCTGCCACAGTTTTCGCGCGTGAACCTCCGGAACCGAGTGGACGTTCGCGTTCACTTCGCGCAACACGACCCGAGGTAGCGCGGAACCCCGACTGCTACCCGCCTCGAGTTCCTTCGCAAGTTCGCGCACCGAGACGTCGCCACGCTGAACGACCTCGGCAATGAGTGCCCGTGTGGGATCGAGGGCCTTGCACCGCCTCGCAGCGTCGAGTAGTGCCCGCGGCAGCGGCGCACAGCGCAGACCGTTGCGAATCTCCGGCTCAGGCAGTCGAATAGTGCGCTCTACCGTGACAAATCCAACTGATTGAACTCGACGGTCGATGGGGATGAGCACCTGCACATCCCCGGCGTGCGTCCGATATCCGTACTCCGACATGGCAGATCGCCCCGTCAGCAGCGACTCGTCACCGCTCAACATGAGCGCAGCGATCGATCGTTGACGTGGCGTCGGTTGACCATTTCGGAGCAGGATCACTCCTGGCAATATGCGCTGCCAGGGTCCGCCCGCTCGACACCGGGTGTGCACGGCGGAGTTGGAGACGCCCAATCGCGCCAACTCGGCCGTTCGGATCACTCCACTTCGACTGACGCGGTAGATCGCGTCCAGATCATCGCCCCACATTCCACGTCGCATGGTTGCAGCATGACTCGAGTAGCAGCGTGGGCCCCGGCGGCGAACTGGGGTTTTGGCGGCCCTGTGGATAACTTTCGGCGAGCGAAAGGCACGTTGAGCGCCTCAGATGCGCTGAACGTGCCGTTCGCTCGAAAAAATGGGGGGGTCCCGCTCGAAAAAAAAGGGGGTGCCCCGCTCAACCACCCACCGCGGCCGCGAGCTCTCGCACATGGTCGGCGTCGCGGCAGGTCACCAGCAGCATCGTGACTCCGGCTTCCTCCCAACGCTTCACGTCCGCGCGCACCTCGTCGACGTTGCCGATGATCATCGTCTCGGTGACCATCTCGTCGGGGACGACGGCAGCAGCTTCGTCCTTGCGGCCCGACATGAAGAGGCGACCGATCTCGTCGACCTCCTTCTCGTAGCCCATCCGCTTGTAGACCTGCGCGTGAAAGTTCAACTCCGGGGCGCCCATTCCGCCGACGTAGAGGGCGGTCATCGGCTTGAGAGCGGCGATGGCGGCGGCACGATCGTCGGTCACGATGACCTGGCACGTGGCGGCCACCTCGAAGTCTTCGCGACTACGACGGGCCCCGGCGCGAGCGAAGCCTTCGTCGAGCCACTTGTTGTACATCGGGGCCAGGCGCGGGGTGTAGTAGATCGCCAGCCACCCGTCGGCGATTTCACCGGCGAGCGCGACGTTCTTCGGCCCTTCGGCGCCGAGCCAGATCGGGATGTCCGCACGCAGCGGGTGCGTAATGGGCTTGAGCGGCTTGCCAAGTCCCGAACTGCCCGGTCCCGCATACGGCAGAGGGTAGTGGGGGCCGGGGCTGGTGACGGGCGCTTCACGGGCGAGGACCTGGCGCACGATCGAGACGTATTCGCGGGTGCGCGCGAGCGGCTTCTCGAATGGCTGGCCGTACCAACCTTCGACGACCTGCGGTCCGGATACGCCGAGCCCGAGGATCGTTCGCCCACCGTTTAGGTGATCGAGAGTGAGCGCGTGCATGGCACAGCTGGTCGGTGTTCGCGCCGAAATCTGTACGACGGACGTGCCGAGACGGACGTTCTCGGTCCGAGATCCCCACCAGGCGAGCGGGGTGAAGGCGTCCGAGCCCCACGACTCCGCCGCGAAGACCGCGTCGAATCCCGCGCCTTCCGCGGCCTCGATCAGTTCCGGGGCGTTTGCCGGCGGCTGTGCGCCCCAGTATCCGAGTTGCAACCCAAGCTTCATCGCAGGCCTCCACATTGCCGGTGATCAGAAGTGACTCTTGCCACAATCTCTAGAACCTGTTCTACTCGATCTTGTGACCATCGGAAAGAGCGGGGTGGCCGACAAGCCCCTGAGCGCACCATTGAATCTCCATTTCGACTACACCAGATCGACGGGACCGACCATCGGCGCGTTCGTGACTGCCCTGCGTGATCGCAAGGTGATCGGCGCACGTGGGTCGAACGGTCGTGTCTTCGTGCCGCCACCGGAATTCGATCCGGATACGGCCGAACCACTGACCGACTTCGTCGGAGTCTCCGACGGCGGAACGGTCGTGAGTTGGACGTGGATGCCCGAACCCATCGAGGGTCAACCCCTGACGAAGCCTTTCGCGTGGGCCCTGATCAAGCTCGACGGCGCGGACACGTCCATGCTCCACGCGGTCGACGTCGACTCCCCCGACGACATCAGCACCGGCCTGCGGGTCCGTGCTCGCTGGGCGTCGGAGCGGATCGGGCAGATCAAGGACATCGAGTGCTTCGAACCAGGTGAGAGCGAAAATGGAATCGCGACAGTCGATTCCAGCGCCGATCCTGTCACCATGATCACGACGCCTGTCGACCTGCACTTCATGCATTCCGCCTCGGCCGAGGAGAGTTTCTACCTCCGTGGTCTCGCAGAAGGCAAACTGATCGGTGGTCGCAGCGGACCCGAAGACAAGATCTACATCCCACCGCGCGGCGCGAATCCCACCAACGGGAAGCCGACGAGCGAGCAGATCGAACTGCCCGACAAGGGAATTGTCACCACCTTCTGCATCGTCAACGTCCCGTTCCTCGGGCAGCGAATCAAACCGCCCTACGTGGCCGCCTACGTGCTTCTCGACGGAGCCGACATTCCGTTCCTGCACTTGATCCTCGAATGTGATGCCGCGGACGTACGCATGGGCATGCGCGTCGAAGCCAAGTGGAAGCCTCGCGAAGAGTGGGGTTACACCCTCGAGAACATCGAATACTTCCGGCCGACAGGTGAACCCGACGCCGAGTACTCCACCTTCCAACACCACCTGTGAGGCTCCTGAAATGACTTCTGCAGACATCGCAGTCGTGGGCTTTGCTCAGGCACCCCACGTCCGCGAAACCAACGGCACCACCAACGGCGTCGAGATGCTCGTCCCGTGCTTCCAGCAGCTCTACAGCGATCTGGGAATCACCAAGTCCGACATCGGCTTCTGGTGCTCCGGATCTTCCGATTACCTGGCCGGACGAGCGTTCTCCTTCATCTCGGCCATCGACTCCATCGGAGCGGTCCCGCCGATCAACGAATCTCACGTCGAGATGGATGCTGCGTGGGCCTTCTACGAAGCGTGGATCAAGATCTTGACCGGCGAGGTCGAGACCGCGCTGGTGTACGGCTTCGGCAAATCCTCCGCCGGGCACCTGCGCAAGATCCTGTCCATGCAGCTCGATCCGTACCTCGTCACTCCGCTGTGGCCGGACTCCGTCTCGATCGCCGGACTTCAAGCCCGACTCGGACTCGACGCGGGTAAGTGGACGCAAGAGGACATGGCGGAGGTTGCCGCTCGTAGCCGTCGTCACGCGCTGAGTAATCCGAAGGCTCAGCTCGCAGGCGAGGTCGACATCGAGGCACTACTCGCCAGTCCGTTCCTCGCAGATCCGTTGCGCGCACACGATTGTGCGCCCATCACCGATGGTGCGGCAGCAATCGTCCTGGCCTCGGGTAACCGCGCCCGCGATCTCTGCGAGCGGCCGGCGTGGATCACCGGACTCGAGCATCGCATCGACTCCCCCAACCTGGGTGCACGTGACCTGACCACGTCGCCGTCCACTACGTCGGCAGCCAAGGCGGCAACAGGCGGCGAGGTCGGCAACATCGACGTCGCCGAACTGCACGCGCCGTTCACTCACCAGGAATTGATCTTGAAGGAAGCGATCGGCCTGACCGACGCCACCACGATCAATCCGTCCGGCGGTCCGCTCAGCGGCAACCCACTGTTCGCCGGTGGTCTGGAACGAATCGGCCACGCCGCCAAGGCAATCTTCGACGGCCAGGCGAATCGCGCTCTGGCCCATGCAACAAGCGGCCCTGTGCTGCAGCAGAACCTGGTAGCAGTCTTGGAGGGACGGAACTGATGGCCGGAACGCCTCAACTCGCGGCCGTGCTCGGCACCGGCCAAACTCACTACGTCGCAAAGCGTCATGATGTCTCGATGGCGGGCTTGGTTCGTGAAGCCATCGACGCCGCGATGCTCGACGCCAACGTCGGTTGGGACGACATCGACGCCGTCGTCATCGGAAAGGCCCCCGACCTGTTCGAGGGTTCGATGATGCCCGAACTCGCCATGTCGGATGCCCTTGGCGCCAACGGAAAGCCGTTGCTGCGTGTTCACACTGCCGGCTCGGTGGGTGGTTCGACGGCTATCGTCGCCTCCAGCCTGGTCAAATCCGGTGTCCACAAGCGCGTTCTGACGGTTTCCTGGGAGAAGCAGTCCGAGTCGAACGCCATGTGGGCGCTGTCCACACCGGTACCGTTCAACATGCCTGTCGGCGCCGGCGCCGGTGGATACTTCGCCCCGCACGTCCGTTCGTACATTCGTCGATCGGGCGCACCGGAGCACATCGGCTACCTCGTCGCGGTGAAAGATCGGCTCAACGGCAGCCTCAATCCGTATGCGCACCTGCGGCAGCCGGACATCACCTTCGAATCGGTGCAGGCATCTCAGATGCTCTGGGATCCGATCCGCTACGACGAGACCTGCCCGTCCTCGGACGGCGCGTGCGCTCTGGTGATCGGCAACGAGGAAGCGGCCGCACAGGTCGAGGCCGAGGGTCGTTCGGTCGCGTGGATCCACGCGACGGCCATGCGCACCGAGCCGACCTTCTATGCCGGACGCGATCAGGTCAATCCGCAGGCCGGCCGTGACGCCGCGGCCGCGCTGTGGAAGTCCGCGGGAATCACCGATCCGCTCAACGAAATCGACTGCGCCGAAATCTATGTCCCGTTCTCGTGGTTCGAGCCGATGTGGCTCGAGAACCTCGGTTTCGCGGAGGAAGGCCAGGGCTGGAAGCTGACCGAGGCCGGCGAAACCGCGATCGGCGGCAAGCTCCCGGTCAATGCCTCGGGCGGTGTTCTCTCTTCCAACCCGATCGGCGCCTCGGGCATGATCCGTTTTGCCGAGTCGGCGATGCAGGTCATGCACCGCGCCGGCGATCACCAGGTGGCCGACGCGCGCAAGGCTCTCGGCCATGCCTACGGCGGTGGCTCGCAGTACTTCTCGATGTGGGTCGTCGGCTCCGAACGTCCCACCACGTAACAGCAGCACACACGCCGATCAGGAAGAGGCCGAAGATGAAGTACACCGTCGGGGTTGCCATGAACCCCTTGGACCAGTTAGCCGGTATCGCCAAAACGGCCGAAGAATGCGGCTTTTCGTCGATCGCTCTCCCCGATTCACTGTTCTTCATGGAAACGCAGGCGGCGGATTACCCGTACACCCCGGACGGGTCTCGGATGTGGAATGCCGAGACCCCCTGGGTCGATCCGCTGATCGCCGCAGCTGCAATGGGCGCGGTGACCGAGAAGATCGAGTTCTACACCCAGGTGCTCAAGCTGGGTAGCCGCAATCCGGTCCTGCTCGCGCGGCAGGTCGGATCTGTAGCGGCATTGACGAACAACCGTTTCGGCTTCGGCGTCGGAATCGGTTGGGCTCCCGAAGAGTTCGAGTGGTGCGGCGCTCCGTACAAGCGTCGCGGCGCCCGAGTGGACGAGATGATCGACGTTCTCAAACTTATTCTCGGCGGCGGGATGGTCGAGTATCACGGCGAGTTCTTCGATTTCGATCGCCTGCAGATGAGTCCAGCTCCCACCAAGCCGGTTCCGTTCTACGTCGGCGGCCACACCGAGGTGGCACTCAAGCGTGCTGCGCGAGTCGGCGACGGTTGGACCTCGGCGATGATCAAGTTCGACGACCTGGTGGGTGTGATCGCACGACTACGCGAACTGCGCGCCGAGTACGGCCGCGAGAACGAGCCGTTCGAAATCCAGACGGTGTGCATCGACCGTTTCGGCAAGGACGGTTACGCAGAACTCGAAGATGCCGGCGTCACGGACATCATCACCGTACCTTGGGTTTTCGACGGAATCGGCTTCGATGCCCCGCTGGAGGCAAAGCAGGATTCGATGCGTAAGTTCGCCGAGCAGTACATCAACTGAGGAGTCGCGATGACTGACGAACACCCCGCCCGCGTCGCGGGTAACGCTTCGCGCGCCGCAGCGAGTGGCAAGAACAAGGAAGCCTGGCTGGACCTCTTCGCCGAGGACGGTTGGGTGGAGGATCCGGTCGGGCCGTCGGGATTCGATCCCGAAGGCAAAGGCCATCACGGACGCGAAGCGATCTCCAAGTTCTACGACATGACGATCGCGAACGCGGACAAGCTCGAATTTCTGATCGACGATTCACTGGTGTGCGGCAACGAGAACGTCAACATCGGCAAGATCCGGACCACCATCGGCGGCTCGATCATCGACGCCGAGGGCGTGTTCGTCTATCGCGTGAACGACGCAGGCAAGATCGCGTCGCTTCGAGCATTCTGGGAAGTGGACCGTGCGATGAAGACGGCACGCAAAGCCTGAGAACCCACAGTACGAGAGCGGCCCCGGTCATCGACCGGGGCCGCTCTCGTCGTATTCGAATCAGCCTGTCGTACTTGCACCGAGAACCCTGAAATGGTTTCCTGGTTGCCAACGTCGCGTGTCGATGACGGACTGCGTCAGGCATGGAGGCGTCGTACTGCAAGGGGTCACTCATGACCATTTCGTTCAATCACACCATCATCGCCGCAAAAGACCGCCAAGAGTCTGCGTGGTTCTTCACTCACATGTTCGGTCTGCCAGGCCCGGTCGAAGCCGGTTACTTTCTCGGCGTCGAACTCGAGCACGGGGTGACACTGGACTTCGCACAGGTGGAAGAGGGCGCCGAGGTTGCGTCTCAGCACTACGCTTTCCTCGTCTCCGAAGATGACTTCGACGGCATCTACCAGCGGATACAGGCGTTGAAACTTGATCACTGGGCCGATCCGCGCCAGTCGAGTACCGGCTTCAACACCAACGACGGTGGGCGTGGGGTCTACTTCCTCGACCCGTCGGGGCATTTCCTGGAAGCGATCACCAAGCCATACGGCGGCTGAATTAGAGATTGAACTACAAACGGCGGCGCCTACGGGAGATGAGGGATCCCGCAGACGCCGCCGCAGTTCCAGGTTGCCAACTAGTGGCCCCCCGGAACGTCTACTGTAGTTCTGCGTGTTCGAGAGTGCAGAGGCAACTCCCGAAAACCTACACAGAACCTACTCGCCGGTTACCAGGTCAGTATATGTCCGGATCAGTGTTTGACCGGGCAGCCCGATGTCTTGTAATCAACCTGAAACTCTTTGATGCCGTTGAGCCAGCCCGAGCGCAGGCGACGGGGATCGCCGAGCCTGGTGATATCGGGTAGGTGATCGGCGATCGCATTGAAGATCAGATCGATTTCGAGACGAGCCAAGTTGGCGCCGATGCAGAAGTGCGCACCCGTGCCGCCGAATCCGAGGTGCGGATTGGGGTCACGCATGATGTCGAACTTCGTGGGGTTCTCGAAGACGTCTTCGTCGAAGTTGGCCGACGCGTACATCATCACGACGCGATCGCCCTTCTTGATCTTCTGTCCCCCGAGTTCGGTGTCTTCGAGCGCGGTCCGCTGGAAAGAGGTCACCGGGGTGGCCCAACGAACGATCTCGTCGGCCGCAGTCTTCGGGCGTTCCTTCTTGTACAGCTCCCACTGGTCGGGATTGTCGAGGAAGGCAACCATGCCGTGTGTGATGGCATTGCGAGTGGTCTCGTTACCCGCGACCGCAAGCAGAATCACGAAGAAGCCGAATTCCTCTGGGGAGAGCTCATTTCCGTCGATGTCAGCTTCGATGAGCTTGGTGACGATGTCATCGGCGGGACACTTCTTGCGCTGATCCGCCATCTGGTACGCGTATCCCAGAATCTCCATCGACGCTGCCTGCGGGTCGATGTCGAACTCGGGGTCGTCGTAGGACGTCATCTGGTTGGACCAGTCGAAGAGCTTCATTCGATCTTCCTGCGGCACACCGAGAAGCTCGGCGATTGCCTGCAGCGGAAGTTCGGACGCGACCTGAACCACGAAGTCTCCGGCACCACCGGCAGCCGCAGTCTTGACGATCTTTTCGGCGCGCTCGGTCAGTTCTTCGCGCAGGCTGTTGATGGCTCGCGGGGTGAATCCACGCGAAACCAGCTTGCGAAGCTTGGTGTGCTCCGGAGCGTCCTTGTTGATGAGGATGAATCGCTGCATCTCGACGTTCTCGCGCGGGATGTCGTCGGCGAAGCGAGGAATCGCAGTGTTCTCGTGGGTCGAGAAGATGTCGCTTCGCTGCGAGACCTCCTTGACCTCTTCATGACGGGTGACCACCCAGAAGCCCTCGTCCTGGAATCCACCGATTTCCGGGGGCTGCGGATTCCACCACACGGGGGCCGTCTTCCGGAGTTCGGCGAACTCCTCGAACGGCATGCGTTCCGCGTAGATGTCGGGGTCCGTGAAGTCGATTCCCTCGGGGAATGCGGGCTGTGCCACTGATGTCTCCTGCCCTAAGCCTTTTCATCACAGGGGTGATGGGGATCCGTGATGTGTAACACGTTCTACTCTCATTGAAACACAAGCCTGCTTACTAGGAAAGGAAACGTCGACAGGTCTTGCTTCCCGCAGAGAACCTGTTCTACTTTTTCATTACAAGGAAAGGAGCCCGCTGTGGGCACACCAGTAATCGTCGAGGCTGTCCGTACACCGATCGGCAAGCGCGGAGGTTGGCTCGCCGGTCTGCACGCCGCCGAGATCCTCGGAGCGGCACAAAAGGGCGTTCTCGACCGGTCGGGAATCGACCCGTTGCTGATCGAGCAGGTGATCGGCGGCTGCGTCACCCAGGCCGGCGCTCAGTCCAACAACATCACGCGCACGGCCTGGCTGCACGCCGGACTTCCGTGGCAGACCGGCGCAACCACCGTGGACTGCCAGTGCGGTTCGGCCCAGCAGGCGAACCATCTGATCGCCGGACTGATTGCCACCGGCGCCATCGACGCCGGCATCGCCTGCGGCATCGAAGCCATGAGCCAGGTTCCCCTCGGCGCCAACGTCGGCGATCAGGCCGGACCGCGTCGGCCGGCGACGTGGGACATCGACATGCCCAACCAGTTCGAAGCTGCAGAACGCATCGCTCGTCGTCGCGGACTGACCCGTGACGACATCGAAGCCCTCGGCGTCCGCTCGCAGGCGCTGGCCAAGCAGGCCTGGGAGGAAGGGCGTTTCGACCGCGAGGTTCTCGAACTTTCGGCGCCCCAGGTCGACAAGGAAGGAAACCTCACGGGCGAGACGAAGCTCGTCAATCGCGATCAGGGCCTGCGCGATACGACGGCCGAGTCCCTAGCCCGACTGAAGCCCGTCCTCGAAGGCGGGATTCACACGGCCGGAACGTCTTCCCAGATCTCCGACGGCGCGGCCGCAGTCCTGCTCATGGACGAGGACAAGGCTCGCGCACTCGGGTTGAAGCCGCGAGCCCGCATCATCGCCCAGGCCCTGGTCGGCTCGGAACCGGAATTCCACCTCGACGGACCGGTGCAGGCAACCAGCCGTGTCCTGGAGAAGAGCGGAATGAAGATCGGCGACCTCGATCTGTTCGAGATCAACGAAGCATTCGCATCCGTCGCACTGTCCTGGGCTCAGGTTCACGAACCCGACTTCGACAACGTCAATGTCAACGGCGGCGCGCTCGCTCTCGGCCATCCAGTTGGCAGCACGGGCTCTCGACTGATCACCACCGCACTGCACGAATTGGAGCGTCGAAACGGCTCGACCGCTCTGATCACGATGTGCGCCGGCGGCGCGCTGGCCACCGGAACCATCATCGAGCGTATCTGAGATGACTACTCCCCCAGCTAAACCCAAGGGACTCGACGCTCCGGCGACGGTCAAGATCATCAAGTGGATGTCGAAGGCAAACGTCGCCATGTATCGCGCCACCGACGGGCGGCTGGGTAGCAAGTGGCGGGTCGGCAGCGCGTTTCCACGCGGGCTGCCAATCTGCCTGCTCACCACCACCGGTCGCAAATCCGGCGAGGAGCGGATCAGTCCGTTGCTGTTCCTCGAGGACGGCGAGAACGTGATTCTGGTGGCGTCGCAAGGTGGTCTTCCGAAGAACCCGATGTGGTACCTCAACATCAAGGCGGACCCAGTGGTGACGGTGCAGATCAAGTCTCGGATCCGATCGATGAAAGCCCGCGTCTCCACCGAGGACGAGCGCGCTCGGCTGTGGCCGATGTTGACGGCGATGTATCCGGATTTCGACAACTATCAGGCCTGGACCGACCGGATCATTCCCGTCATCGTGTGCGAGCCGCTGAAGAAATAAACGGACTGTTTACAACAAAGCGTTTACATCGACCCGGGTTCGTGCCAGCCTGGGTTCATGACCGATGACCAGTTCAGACCGATCGATTCCGGCCGCGAACGCGCACATCGCGAGTACGCCGGACTCTTTCGGATCAGCGAGCGCCACGGCGCGACCCAAAGCCAGCGCGCGCGGCAATCTCATCCGGAGATGCTCGAGCCCTACGGCGCGGTGCGCGTCGTGGCTCGTCTTGCCGGCGGCACCGACACACCGCAGCCGAACGAACCTGAGGTCGACGACGCCGATGTCATGGCTGCGTTGACTCTGATTCCCAAGGCCCGAGCCGAAATGGAACAGCTGGAAGCGCTGTTCCTCGGAATTGCCCGCGAACGGGGCATGACCTGGCAAGATATTGCCTTCGGACTCGGGCTCGGCAGCACTCAAGCTGCCCGCCAGCGCTACGAAAGGCTCGTTCGCCGCACCGGAGGCTGAACACGTGCCATAACGAGCGAGTTGGAGCACTATTGACTCGTACGGTCCGCACGGCGTTTCGACAGAGCCTCGAACACAGCAAGGAGTCGCATATATGACGACGCATATTCAAGATCAAATCCTGGACCGACGCGAGATCACCTCAGCCCTCGTGCGTGCGCTGGAGCGTCGCCACGAGGTGCTGGACGCAGTGGTCGACAGCAAGGACCACCAGGAGGCACTGACCACCGTCGCGGAACTCCTCGGCACGTCGGAAGCAAATGCCGAAGCAGTTCTGAGCCTCAAGTTCAGTGCACTCACCAAGGCTGCGCGCGATCGCATCCAGGGCGAGCTGGAGAATCTCGACGCCACTCTCGAATGGACGACGCTCGATCGTCCCGCGAGCAGCGGGCAGAACTTCACCCTGCGTCCGTTCAGCGACAGCGCAGAAGACAAGTCGCTGTTCACGATTCGTTCGGGCGAGCAGCTCGGCGAAGACGGCAAGCCGTGGAGCGAGGATCGGATCGAAGCTGAGCGCGTCGGTGGCCTCGGCCGGATCGACGACGAGACCGCTGCCTGGTTCGTCGCCGAGGACGTCTCCGGTGACGGCTCGAAGAGCGTCGGCCTGGTATTCGGCGAACTCGACGGCCAAGAGGTCAACGTGGCGATCTGGATCGCGCCGGAATCTCGCAAGAAGGGCTACGGCACAGCCTGCGTGAAGCATTCTCGGCGCGAGCTCGCCGCAGAGTTCCCCGGCACCGTGTTGGTGGTTCGGGCGCCTGCGTAGGCGGCACACCACCTGTGAGTGGTTAAGGAGTCCCTGCACTCCTTAACCACTCACGGGGCCGGAGGCCCTACGCTCCGTACACCGGCGTCGGAATCTCCGCCTTCTCCAACAGCGTTGCCACGACGGGCCCGATCTCCTTCGGGTCCCAACGGTCACCCTTGTCCTCGCTCGGGCCGTGACGCCAGCCCTCCGCGACGGTGATCTTTCCGCCCTCGACCTCGAACACCCGCCCCGTGACGTCCTTGGACTCGGCGCTACCGAGCCAGACGACCAGCGGCGAGATGTTCTCGGGCGCCATGGCATCGAAGCCCTCTTCGGGAGCTGCCATCGACTCGGCCATCGCCCCACCCGCGCCGACGGTCATGCGCGTGCGCGCAGCAGGCGCGATCGCGTTGACACTGACGCCGTAATTCTTGAGCTCGGCTGCGGCCTGGATGGTCATCTCGGCGATACCGGCCTTCGCCGCAGCGTAGTTACCCTGGCCGATCGAACCTTGCAGTCCTGCACCCGAACTGGTGTTGATGATGCGTGCGTCGACGGTCTTGCCTGCCTTGGCCTCAGCGCGCCAGTAGGCAGCAGCGTGACGCAGCGGCGCGAAGTGCCCCTTGAGGTGCACGCGAATCACCGCGTCCCACTCGCCTTCGCTCATGCCGACCAGCATGCGGTCCCGCAGGAAGCCCGCGTTGTTCACGAGTACATCCAGGCCACCGAAGGTGTCGATCGCGGTCTTGATCAGATTCTCGGCACCCGCCCAGTCGGCCACGTCGTCTCCGTTGACCACTGCTTGGCCACCGGCGGCGATGATCTCCGCGACAACCTGCTCGGCCGGACTCTCACCGGTCTCGGAACCGTCGGCACCCGCACCGATGTCGTTGACGACGACCTTGGCGCCCTCGGCAGCAAACGCCAATGCATGCGCACGTCCGATCCCGCGACCAGCCCCGGTGATGATGACTACGCGTCCGTCGACCAATCCACTCATATTTGTCTCCTAATGCACTCTGCTCGGGCTTGTCGGCTCCGCTTGTGTGCTAACTTACCAAGCAATCGCTTGGTTTGGTACACAGACGTAAGGAATCCCGATATGGGCATCAGCACCTCCTCCGACGGAACCGGCATCACCACGGTCACCATCGACTACGCGCCGGTCAATGCAATCCCGTCCAAGGGATGGTTCGAGCTTGCCGACGCCATCCTCGACGCGGGCAAGGATCTCAACACTCACGTGGTGATCCTGCGAGCCGAGGGACGCGGATTCAACGCCGGCGTCGACATCAAGGAGATGCAGGCGACCGAGGGATTCGACGCGCTGGTCGCCGCCAACCGCGGTTGCGCCGCGGCCTTCGCAGCCGTCTACGACTGCGCTGTACCCGTCGTCGTGGCCGTCAACGGATTCTGTGTCGGCGGTGGCATCGGACTGGTCGGAAACGCGGACGTGATCGTCGCTTCCGACGACGCGATCTTCTCCCTCCCCGAGGTCGACCGCGGTGCACTCGGCGCTGCCACGCACCTCTCACGGCTGGTGCCGCAACACATGATGCGCACGCTCTACTACACCGCACAGAGCGTCGACGCCCACACACTCAAGCAGTTCGGCAGCGTCTACGACGTGGTCCCGCGCGAGAAGCTCGACGAGTGCGCTCGCGAGATCGCCGCAAAGATCGCCGCGAAGGACACCCGCATCATCCGGTGCGCCAAGGAAGCCATCAACGGCATCGACCCGGTCGACGTCAAGGGCAGCTACCGCCTCGAGCAGGGCTACACCTTCGAACTCAACCTCCTCGGTGTGTCCGACGAACACCGCGACGAGTTCGTCGCCACCGGCAAGCCGCGCGAGAACGCAACCCAGAAGGAAGGCTGAGACAAACATGGCTAGCAAGCGTGACAAGACGAAGTCGCTCGACGAGGTAGTCGGCGAGCTCCGCAGCGGAATGACGATCGGCTTGGGCGGCTGGGGATCTCGCCGCAAGCCGATGGCCTTCGTGCGTGCGATTCTGCGTTCGGACATCAAGGACCTGACCGTGGTCACTTACGGCGGACCGGATCTCGGGCTGCTGTGCTCGGCCGGCAAGGTCAAGAAGGCGTACTACGGTTTCGTGTCCCTGGACTCCGCACCGTTCTACGATCCGTGGTTTGCCAAGGCACGCACCGCCGGTGAGATCGAAGTCCGCGAGATGGACGAGGGAATGGTCAAGTGCGGCCTCGAAGCCGCTGCCGCTCGCCTCCCTTTCCTCCCGATCCGCGCAGGCCTGGGTTCGGACGTCCGCAACTTCTGGGGCGACGAACTCAAGACCGTCACCTCCCCGTACCCAGAGGCCGACGGCCGTTCCGAGACCTTGATCGCGATGCCTGCACTCAACCTCGATGCGTCGTTCGTTCACCTCAATCTCGGTGACAAGCACGGCAATGCCGCGTACAACGGTGTCGACCCGTACTTCGACGACCTGTACTGCATGGCCGCCGAAAAGCGTTACGTCTCCGTCGAACGCATTGTCGAGACCGAGGAACTGGTCAAATCCGTTCCACTGCAGAATCTTCTGCTCAACCGCATGATGGTCGACGCCGTCGTCGAGGCCCCGAACGGTGCCCACTTCACGTTGGCCGGCGAAAGCTACGGCCGCGACGAGAAGTTCCAGCGTCACTACGCCGAGGCCGCCAAGACCCCCGAGTCGTGGCAGACGTTCGTCGACACCTTCCTCTCCGGCAGCGAAGAGGACTACCAAGCCGCAGTAAAGAAGTTTGCCGATTCATCAAAGGCAGGGGAGCAGGCAAAATGAGCGAATCCACCGTCACCCGCGCAGAGTACGTTGTTCTCGCGTGCGCTGAAATCTTCTCCGGTGCAGGCGAAATCATGGCCAGCCCGATGTCGACGTCGTCCACCATCGGCGCTCGCCTGGCTCGGCTCACCACCGAACCCGACCTGCTGATCACCGATGGTGAAGCCCTCATTCTCGAGGACACCCCGGCAGTCGGAACGAAGGGCCCCATCGAAGGATGGATGCCTTTCCGCAAGGTGTTCGACGTCGTCGCTTCGGGCCGTCGCCACGTAGTCATGGGCGCCAATCAGCTCGATCGCCACGGCAACCAGAACCTCTCCGCCTTCGGCCCGCTTCAGCAGCCGACGCGTCAGATGTTCGGTGTGCGCGGCGCCCCGGGCAACACCATCAACCACGCGACGAGCTACTTCGTCCCCAAGCACTCCAAGCGAGTGTTCGTCGACAAGGTCGACGTGGTGTGCGGTGTCGGCTACGACCAGATCGATCCCGAGAACCCGGCATACAAGTACCTGAACATCCCCCGCGTTGTCACCAACCTCGGTGTCTTCGACTTCGGTGGACCGGGAAACACCTTCCGCGCGCTGAGCCTCCATCCCGGCGTCACCGCCGAAGAGGTAGCCGAGAACACCTCGTTCGAGGTAGCCGGACTCGCCGAGGCCGGTATCACCCGTGACCCCACCGCCGAAGAGCTCCACCTCATTCGCGAGACCCTCGATCCGCGCAACCTCCGGGACCGTGAGGTCTCGGCATGACCCCCACTCTGAAGACAGCACTGACCGAACTGGTCGGTGTCGAGTACCCGATCGTGCAGACGGGCATGGGCTGGGTTTCCGGGCCCGCGCTGACGTCGGCGACGGCCAACGCGGGCGGTCTCGGCATCCTGGCTTCGGCCACGATGACCTACGACGAGCTCGAGCACGCGATCAAGAAGACGAAACAGCTCACGGACAAGCCGTTCGGCGTCAACATGCGTGCCGACGCCACCGACGCGCCGCAGCGCGCGGACCTGCTGATCCGTGAGGGCGTCAAGGTCGCGTCGTTTGCCTTGGCTCCCAAGAAGGAACTGATCGCCAAGCTCAATGACCACGGCATCGTCGTCGTACCGTCGATCGGTGCCGCGAAGCATGCGGTCAAGGTTGCATCTTGGGGCGCGGACGCCGTCATCGTCCAGGGCGGCGAAGGTGGTGGTCACACCGGCGGTGTGGCAACGACATTGCTTCTCCCCTCGGTTCTCGACGCGGTCGATATTCCGGTCATCGCCGGTGGCGGATTCTTCGACGGCCGCGGGCTGGCCGCAGCGTTGGCGTACGGCGCTGCCGGTGTCGCCATGGGGACGCGTTTCTTGCTCACCAGTGACTCTTCGGTGCCGGACTCCGTCAAGCAGGAATACCTCAAGCGAGGACTGACGGATACGACGGTCTCACGCAAGGTCGACGGCATGCCTCATCGTGTGCTCAACACCGACCTGGTCAACAGCCTCGAAGGTTCCAGCTATGCAACCGGTTTGATCGCTGCTGCCAAGAACGCCACCAAGTTCAAGGCAATGACAGGTATGAAGTGGTCGACGCTCGCCAAGGACGGCCTCGCAATGAAGCGCTCGGGTGACCGCACGCTGATGCAAATCATCATGGCGGCGAATACCCCGATGTTGCTCAAGGCCGGTCTGGTCGAGGGCAATACGGAAGCCGGCGTGCTTGCCTCGGGTCAGGTTGTCGGAATGATCAACGATCTGCCCAGCTGCAAGGAACTGATCGAGAACATCATGGAGGACGCGGCCAAGCGTATCGACGCGCTTGCGGCTCTTCGCTGACGCAGATTCATCCGAGTGCGTCTCCCCCACTGCGCTTTACGCGGAGTCGGAGGAGGCGCACTCTGCGCATTGCCGAGCTAACCGGTCTGCTGGTGACGACCGCCCGGCACCTCGAAATACTGGGAGATTGCCACCGCGGCCATCTGTACCGGTGCAACGTGTCGATCGTCGATCTTGCCTCGAACGAGTGGGCCGCTGATCGACAGACCGACTTCCGCTTCGCCCAGCGCACCCACCCTCACACCGATGCAGCCGAGACCCGAAGTACACGTACCGAATACGACGCCGTACCGATGGTTGGCTATTGCGGAATGTTGCGCGACCGTCGAACGGCGGCCCGCTGCCAAGAGTGCCTTGCCGATTGCCGAGGATCGCGCCGGGATGCGAGAGCCGACGCCTGTCTGGAGGTCAGGTATCGCCTGGCTGCCGATCTTCTGAAGGTATCGCACGTTGTTTCCCTCGAGGACCCCGAGATGTACGGCCTGATTGGTGACGAGGTGCAGGTTGTACAACAACGGCACCACCACCCTCTCGAACTTGTTTCGATACAACGAGATTGCCCCAAGATCGCCGAGTTTGTCGCCGATTTCGTACTCGAGGCCTTCTCTGCGAAGCCAATCCATCCTCACTAGCTTCAGAAGCATCCTGTGCACGGACGATCGCGGAATCCCGGTTCGACGGGCCACCTCGCCCAGCGTCAACCGCGGCGTGTCACGAAAGCAATCCACTACCATCGCCAACCTGTCGAGGGTTGATATAGGGATGGGCTCTTCTGTGATCGGTCCGACCGACATGGCGTCTCCGTTTCGGTGATCCGCCCGTCGAGAGGACAGCGCTGGGCGTGCTCTGCTGACTGCAAATCTGGGCCTTCACCGGACGAACCGCCAGGGCGTTTCCCACCGTGCGGGAGACAAACCTGCCTGGCCACTCCACCTGCAGCTATACCGATCACCGGTTACCCCCGTTGAACCTGGACCAACTCCTCACCACAGTGGCCAACACAGATCACTGAACAAAGGACGACGAGTTGACTACAGACGTGACGACCACAACGGACCTCGGCGAAGTCGACGACATCCGCATGATCGACGAGGGCGCTGCTCCCGAACGTTTCGCCCGCGGATGGCACTGCCTCGGACTTGCAACGGATTTCCACGACGGGAACCCACATCCGATCGAGGCCTTCGGCACCAAGCTTGTCGTATTTGCCGACAGCCAGGGCGAATTAAAGGTCCTCGATGCCTACTGCCGTCACATGGGCGGCGACCTCAGTCAGGGCACGGTCAAGGGCGATTCAGTCGCCTGCCCCTTCCACGACTGGCGTTGGGGCGGCAACGGCAAATGCACCGCGATCCCCTATGCACGCCGCGTTCCACCGCTTGCCCAAACCCGCGCCTGGACCACCCTCGAACAAGACGGACTGCTCTTCGTCTGGCATGACCCCGAAGGCAATCCGCCTCCGGCCGAAGTCGCCATACCGATAATCAAGACTCCGGACCACGAATGGACCGATTGGGTATGGAAGTCAATCGTCATCGACACCAACTGTCGAGAAATCGTCGACAACGTCGTGGACATGGCGCACTTCTTCTACGTGCACTTTTCGTTTCCCACTTACTTCAAGAACGTCTTCGAGGGGCATGTCGCCATCCAGGAGCAGAGCGGTATCAACCGCGACGACATCGTGACCTGGACGGATCCCGACGTGCCGAAGTTGGTCTCGAACTTCTCGGTGGCCGCCTATCACGGACCGTCGTTCATGATCGACGATCTGGTGTACCAGTACGAAACGTTCAAGGTGGATTCGGTTTTGATCAACTGCCACTATCCGGTCAGCCCGAACAAGTTTGTCCTGATGTACGGCATCACCGTCAAGAAGACCGAGGAACTTCCCGCCGGGATAGCGGACCAAACCGTTGACGCGATGATCGGTTACATCGGCGTCGGATTCGAGCAGGACATCGAGATCTGGAAGAACAAGACCCGCATCGACAACCCACTACTCTGCACCGAGGACGGTCCGGTCTACCAACTGAGGCGGTGGTACGAACAGTTCTACGTCGACGTCGCCGACGTCACGCCCGAGATGATCGATCGCTTCGAATTCGAGATGGACACAAGCAAACCCATCGAGGTGTGGAAACAGGAGGTTGCAGACAACCTCGCACGCCGTGCAGGAGCAGCGCAATGACCATGGAACCAGTGGACTGCGAGCGGTGTGGAACATATGTCCTCGTCGAGAAGAACAGCTGGCAACATACCTCGACTCAATGGCGATCGGATCCGCACAACGTGTGTTCGGAGTATCGCGAAGACAAGGCGTCGCCGAAAATTCGCACCGGAACTTGTTCGGCATTAAGAGATTCCATCAACCGAGCTGCAGTCGACGGGAGACTCACCGTTCCAGATTGACCTAGCGCGCGCCCACCGCATCCACCTCGTCGCCGGCCATCACAGCGGCCAGCTCTGATGCCAATGTTCCATTGCTCTCCACGACTACGGTGTCGCAGCCTTGCCACATTGCGGTTCTACGAAGGAGCTCAGCCAGACGCGGTGCAGTGTCGGCATCGGCGGTGGGCTCGGCCCAAGCAGCGCGCACGAGTAGCCGACGGCTCTGTCGGTCGTTCTTGAGATCGACTCGCGCGCAGATATTGTCGTCGATCAACACGGGGAGCACATAGTAGCCGTGAACCCGCTTGTGTGCGGGAGTATAGATCTCGATCCGGTAGTGAAAGTCGAAGAGCCGCAACGCTCGATCGCGCGCCCACACTACCGGATCGAAGGGCGACAACAGAGCCTCGGTTCGGATCGACCTTGGACGCTTTGCCTGTGGATCAATCCATACCTCGCGAGGCTTGCCACGACGCTCCCAGCCCTCGACGGAAACACTGCGTACATTGCCGGCGTCTTCGAGCTCACGCAAGGCAATTCGTGCCTCAGCGCTCGGCAGCCGAAAGTAGTCGGCGATATCGTCGAGCGTACCGAGTCCGTGGGCCTTCACACCACGCAGCACCAGCTCACGGATCGCGTCCGATCGATCGATCCTCGCATCGAGGATCTCGGGCGCGAGCATGTGTTCGGCAAGGCCGTATCGACGTTCGAATCCTGCGCGACCCGCCGATACCACTTCGCCCCAACGGAACAGAGTCTCCAGCCCGACTTTCACGTCCGACCACCCCCACCACGGGCCGCGGCGTGTATTCGCTTCATGCTCGACTTCGCTCGCCGCCATCGGACCGTTTTCACGCAGTTCGTTGCGCAACCAGTCGAGGAAGTCGCGCCGATCAGACGCCCATCCGTTCTTGTCGCTCAACGCTTTGTCACGAAACTGGTCCATGCGCCAACGAAAGAGCGGCCACATGTCCACCGGCAGGAACGTCGCTTCGTGTCCCCAGTATTCGAGGTACCCCGACTCCGGGGAGAAGGTCAGCTGATCAAGCCTGGACTTGTCGTACGCGCCCAGTCGCGCATAAACGGGCAGGTAGTGACTGCGTTCGAAAACGTTGACCGAGTCGATCTGCAAGACCTGCAGCCGGTCCATCACGCTGACCAGATTGCGCCGCGTCACCGTTGCCGGGTGTGATTTGCCGAACCCTTGAGCGGCGAGCGCTATTCGGCGGGCAGCTGCCAGAGACACGACTTCGCTCATAGCCGACCACACTACGCACGCCGTCCGACAAGTTTCAGGGCGGCGAGAAGTTCAGGGCGGCGAGAAGTTCAGGGCGGCGGAGCCGGGCGGCCGAAGAGAACTGCTGACATGAACGTCTGAAGTGTGGAGGCGTTTTCTGCTGCAACATCGAACTTCATCAGGCGTCCGATGTCGGGAACCAAGTTCAAAGCAGCGTGAACCAGGAACTTCGCCTCTATCGCCGAAAGGTCCGGACGAATTTCGCGAAGTATCCGCGCCCACTCGACCACGTACAGCTTCTGCCGATTCTTCAGATCGCTTCGATGTCCCGGCAGAAGGTTGTTCATCTCGGAAAAATAGACCGACATCAATTCATGTTGTGCAAACGACAACTCCACGTACATCGCCGACAGTGCGCGCAGCGCTTCCTCCGGCGACGTCGCAGACTCGAATACTGCTGCCGTCGCAAGGTCCAGACGGTCTGCCGCTCGATAGAACACCGCCCCGAGAAGTTCCGCTTTGCTCGGAAAGTAGCGGTACATCCCGGAAGCGTTCAAACCCGCAGCGGCTGCGATCTCTTCGATACTGACGTCGTGGTAACCGCGAGAATCGAAGAGCCGCACGGCTTCCTGCAGCAGACGTTCACGCTTGTTCGTCGTCACCGGTCGCGTCGACACAGTTTGCTCCGACCGCCGCGATGTAATTGCACTCCCACCGTGTTCGATCGACAGACAAGCGTCGAGAAGAACTTGCTCCATCCGACGTTGGGGCAGTATCAGATTGTGAGCGGTGATGCTGCCGATCACGCTGAACATCGCTGAGGTGAGGATGGTTTCGGCACGAGCACTCGCCGGCGGTTCGGAGCGTGAAAGATGCAGTGCAACTCGGTGATTGACAGCAGCTGCCTGAGCTCGGACCGATTTCCGATCGGCAGCGTCGAGAAACCGACTCTCCCACCGGTAGATCCCGGCTGTGCGCCGATTACGCACCGTCGTTCGGATCACAGCGAGCAAATCCTCGCGTAGGCGCTCCCGGTCAGTTGCATCGGCGGCGACGGAGACCGCATCGAGTGCACTCTCGAGCGCGTCGGTCAATTCCAGTGCCGCGTGGCGGAACATCGCATACTTGTTCGGAAAATGCCGATAGAGTGCCGAACCCGAAATACCTACGGACGACGCAATATCCTCGACGCCTACGGCAGGATATCCCCGTTCGCTGAACGCAATTGCAGCCGCAGCGGCGATCTTCGCCTTGCGGTCCTTCGGACGTCGCTTGACCGACTCCGATCCCGCCGCTCGAAGGATTACACGCGAGGTCTGTTCGTCAACTGTCTGCGCATCGACAGACTGCTGTCTCGGGCTCACTCGCGCACCCCCTCTCTCAGCCCCACCAGACACCAAACCGATCCTTTTGCGAATGAGCATAATCATAATCGCTGCGCGCCATCGGAAACTTTCGAGATTCCACTGTATCCACGTTCTATATACGCTGCTAGCTGCCCTAACTTTAGGTTGCCATCAACTGCATCGCCCGATCATCGATGCTGAAGCTCGAGAGAATTCTCGTTAACAAAGCCTTGCCCTGTGGTCGAAACCAGGGGTAGGGTCACCGCTCGAAGCGGCCCCTCCCTCCCCAATCGGGACATCGGACGACGGCTTCCGGAATTTCGATGAACTTAAGCCGAGGACACCACCCGCCAGAACTCATATTGCCACGTCAACGCGCTGACCGTCGCAGTTACACCGAAAACTCACCCGAGAATTTTCGTTCACATAATGCTTGCCACGTCACATATATGTGTGAGATGCTTCACAAGCAGTTCGCTCGACCGCCAGCGTCCGAACAGTTCGACTTTCGTGCTGAACCATGTTGATCTGCAAAGGAATTCAATTAGATGACGTACGAGCTACCAGCCCCGAAAGGCCCGGTACGAGACGTAGCGTTGCAGGGGGGCTATCTGATCGGATTCTCGGTGCAGGCACTGTTCGGCCTGTTCACGGCAATCCTCCGCAGGCGACTCTCGTTGCACGAGACGGTCACTCAGACGCTCTTCATCGGTCGCGTCAGCACTGGTCCGTCGCTGCTCCTCATGATTCCGATCGGTGTCTTCATCGCGGTGTCGGTCGGCGAACTGGCCGGCCGCATCGGTGCCGGTGGCTACTCGGGCGCCGTCGTGGCATTCATCATCGTCGGACAGGCCGCAGCACTGGTGTGCGCGTTGATGATGGCCGGTGTTGCCGGGTCGGCGATCTGCACCGATCTTGGTTCGCGAAAGATTCGCGAAGAGATCGATGCCATGGAAGTGATGGGCATCGATGTGATCGAACGCCTGGTAGCTCCGAGATTGGTTGCGGCAGTGATCGTCTCCCTCGCACTGTGCTCGATGGTGACCTTCGGCGGAGTGATCGCGTGCTATCTGTACCACATCTACGTGCAGCATCTTCCGGCCGGAACGTTCATGGCAACGTTCAGCCAATACGGTCGATCGTCCGACTTCGTCATGGCTTTGGTGAAAGCCGCGATCTTCGGCCTCGCTTCGACTTTGGTGGCCACTTTCAAAGGTCTCCATGCAAAAGGCGGCCCCCGCGGCGTTGCCGACGCAGTCAACGAGGCCGTCGTCATTGCGTTCGCGCTCGTCTTCATCGTGAACACAGTGTTGTCCGCGTTGTACACCGTAATCGTCCCGGCAGTCGGTGAATTCTGATGTCGCTCGTCGATCTCCGTGTTCGAGCCCGTCAAGCGAGCAGACCCCTGCGAACCGCAGGTGACGGCCTCGTCTCCCTCGGTCAGCACGTCACTTTCTACGTCCGCACCATCGCATCGATCCCTTTTGCGCTCACCAAGTACCGCAAGCACGTACTCGGTCAGATCAGCGAGGTCAGCTTCGGCACGAGCTCCTTGCTGTCCGGCGGCGGCACCATCGGGATCGTCTTCGCGATGTCGCTCGCCGCGGCAATGATGTTGGGCGTCGAGACTCACCGGGGCCTCGAACTCGTCGGGATGACCTCGCTCTCGGGCATGCTGTCTGCGGTCGCGAACACCCGTGAGCTTGCCCCTGTTGTCGTCGCTATCGCGTTGGCTGCCAAGGTCGGAACGGGTTTCACTGCCCAGATCGGGGCTATGCGCATCTCGGACGAGATCGACGCCCTCGACTCGATGGCGATCAGATCCATCCCCTTCCTCGCGGGTACGCGGGTGATCGCTGCCATGATCTGCGTCATCCCGATCTACATGATCGGGCTGCTCGCCAGTTACCTGTCGACCCGACTGGTCGTCGTGTTCTTCAACGGTGCATCGGCAGGTACTTACGACTACTTCTTCCATCTGGCGATCTCGCCGCAGGATCTCCTGTACTCGGGCCTCAAGGCCGTGGTGTTCGCCGCTGTTGTCGCGCTGGTTCACTGCGCGTACGGCTACTATGCCTCCGGTGGTCCGGCCGGCGTCGGGCAGGCTGCCGGGCGCGCGCTTCGGACTGCGATCCTCGCGATCGGAATCCTCGACGTACTGATGACTTTCGCGCTGTGGGGCCTCGTGCCCCAGATCCCGGGAATGGGGGTCTGAGCCGTGGACAGACTCACTACACACACAAAGATCGTGTACGCCCTTCGCGGCGCGATCGCCGTAGTGGTAGCCGTCGCCGCCGCTGTGACAATGGTTTTACGCGGTTCTGGAAACCTCGAGCAGAGCACCGACATCTTCGTCGCTGTTCCAGCCACAGCCGGTCTCATCAGCGGTGAAGCTCCGGTGCGGTACCACGGCGTCAACGTCGGCCGAATCGGCGAAATCGAATCAGGCACGGCCGAATCCGTTGTGCAGTTGCAGATTCAGACCGATGACGCGTCGAAGATTCCCGCCGACGTGGTGGCCCGCGTCGTTCCGCGAACGTTCTTCGGCGACATCTACATGCAGCTCGTGGACAGTCCGAATGAGCAGGGCCAGACGACTCTGTCGGACGGAGACGAGATCCACATGGACGACGGTCCCGAAGCCGTTGCGCTCTACGACGTGTACACCAAGTTGGTGGGCGTCCTCACCGCCATGCAGCCCGAGAAGCTGCAGACAGCCCTGACTGCGCTGGGCCAGGCACTCGACGGAAACGGAGCCGAGATCGGTACCACGATAGACAATCTCAGTGCCGCGTCCGGCGTACTGACACCCGCCGCACACCAATTCCTCGAATCGACACCCGAATTCAAGTCGGTCGTCGACGCGTTGGACCGCGCGACCCCCGACATTCTCGATACCTTGGCAGCCGCCACAACCGTCTCGAACAACATGGTCGCCAACAGAGCGAATCTCGAGTCCTCGATCGGCGCGGCCGCAGTCTTCGCCGCTACCGTCGACGATTTTGTCGTGGAGAACAACCGAAACATCATCACTGTGATCGATTCCGCCGGAAAGATACTCGCAACCACCGCGGCCAATCCCGGAGGACTGCGTTCCACCCTCGCCAATGCCAGTACGTTCGGCGCCGCGGGCGCGCGGGTCTTCGCCACCGGTAAGTTCGACATCACAGCAGTTGCCACGTTCGCCGAACCGCTCCCATACACGGGCGATGATTGCCCGCAGTACGGGGACTCGCGCGGCGCGCAGTGTTCAGGCTCCAACCTGACGCCTGCACAACCCGTCAGTGCCCCGGTCGTGGGCGGCGAAGCCGAAGCGGCCACGCTGCGCTACCTCGAAGATCAGCTACTGGGCGGATCGCCGGAACGCTCGGACACCCCAAATACGGCAACAACACTGATGTTGGGGCCGATGGTCAGAGGCAATGAGGTGACCGTCCCGTGAAGGTCCGTCCTGGCCAGGTAATTCGGTTGTCACTCTTCTGTCTCACCGGCGTCGCTTGTGCGTCGTTCGTGGCGAACACGTTGTCGGTCCCGGTTCGCGGAAGCACCGATTCGTATTCGTTCGAGTTCACCGATGTCGAAGGCCTCAACCCGGGTAACCCGGTCACGATGTCCGGTGTGCGTATCGGCCGCGTGGACTCAGTTGCGTTTGCCGACAACGGCGGCGGCACGAGCAAGGCGATCGTCGACGTCGAAATCGAGTCGCAATATTCCCTCGAGTCGGATGTCCGTGCCGCCGTGCGCTACGGCGACATGCTCGGTGCTCGATATCTGGCACTGACGCAGGACGACAGCGCGACAACGGTATCCGCACGACAGCTCGAACCAGGTGACACGATACCGCTGGCGCAGACAACACCGCCGATCAACTTGACGGCACTGATGAACGGGTTCAAACCGTTGTTCGCCGCGCTGCAGCCCGAGCAGGTGAACACGCTCACGCGAAGTTTTATCGAAACCTTCAACGGCCAGGGCCAGGCGATGACCACCCTCCTCGACCAGATCGCGACCATGAGCTCCGGCCTTGTCGACCGTCAGGACGTCTTCGCACAACTACTCACGAACATGAACACTCTTCTCACCTCCGTCGACGAACGTCAACCCGAATTGGTCGGTCTGCTGGACGGTTTGAACGATCTGAGTACTTCCGTCGTCGGGCAGAACGATCAACTGGTCTCGCTCTTGGATCAGGGAAACCGAACTGTCTCGTCGTTGGCTCAGATCATGGCCGGGTCGAACGGCGCATTCGGTCAGACCGTGCAACAACTCGAAAGTGTCACCGGGAGTTGGATTGCGAGCACCGACGAGTTCAACAGACTTCTCGCCAACCTTCCCCAGTTCGCCGACGCCGCCAACCGGATCGGAAGTTACGGAAGTTTCATCAGCCTGTATCTGTGCAATTTCACTTTGAAGGCAGGCGACATGGAAGCCAACATCTTCGGTCCGACACATTCGCCGGTGTGCTCATGATGTTCCTGGTCAAGCTGATCGACGTGTTCGTCGGCATCATGCTCTTCCTGTTAAAAGGGGATCGCCGTCGCAGCGGTAGCGGCACCGCTCTCGCCCTGGGTAGTCTCGGAATCTTCGTTCTGGTGGTGGGACTCGGCGCCGCCTTGGGCATTCCGAAGCTCTGGTACAACGTACGCACGTCGGCATACACAGCGGAGTTGGCCAATGCCAGCGGGCTTTCCGACACCGATCCGGTTTACGTGGCCGGGGTTCCCGCGGGCCGAGTGGATTCGATCGACCTTGCCGGCGACCACGTCGTCGTCAACTTCCGCTTGGACAAGGACCAGCCTTTGGGAAACCAGAGCACGGCGACTGTCAGGCTCAAGACGGTCCTTGGCAAGCGCTACCTGGAGATCGTGCCGGCCGGAGTCGTCGACGACTCCGATGCGCGGGTCATCCCGCTCTCCCGCACAACCGTGCCGTACAGCCTCGACGACGTCAGCAGTGATGCCACCACTGCGGCTACCGGCGTCGACCTACAGGCGATGGAGTCCATGATGAACACCCTTTCGCAGGTGATTCCAACTGATTCCGATCAGGTGGGCCGGGCTCTGGCCGGAATCAGCGGCGCCTCGGCGGCTTTCGCGCAGAACAGTGAACAGATCGACCAGATTCTCATCATGTCCCGCGAGCTGTCGGACATGGCTGCGGCACAAACCGATTCGATAGTCGGTACTGCGGCCAATGCTCAGACGATCGTTCGTACTCTTGCGATGCGCAAGGACGCACTGACTCAGCTGGTCGACAACCTGACAATCATCATCTCGAAGCTCTCCACCACTTTCGTCGATCGTCAGGACGAGTTCGGAGCCATGACCGACAACCTCGTCGAGGTCACCACCACGCTGAAGAACAACGCAGATCAGATCGACCTGCTGTTGACTCGTCTTCCTTCCGCGCTGCGTTCGGTCACCGATTCCACCGGCACCGGCAATTGGACCGACGTCAACGCGCCGGCCGCCGTGATCCCGGACAATCTGCTCTGCGCGCTCGGCATCATGGAGGGCTGCAAGTGAATACACGAAAAGCCGTCACGGCCATGCTGGTCGTGACCCTGGCGATTGCACTCCCCGGTTGGTACATCTTCGGACGAACGGATCAGTCCAAGACCGTCTACGCCGATTTCAGCTATGTCGGCGGAATCTACGAGGGAAGCAAGGTCACCGTCCTCGGAGTCGGCGTCGGGACGGTCACGTCGGTGGAACCTCGCGGAACTTCTGTTCGAGTAGCGATGTCGATGCCCAACTCCGTGGACCTGCCCGCCGACGCCTCGGCCTATGTCCTCAATCCATCGGTGATCAGCGATCGCCACATCGAACTCGGCCCGGCTTACACCGGCGGAGAGACGCTGAAAGACGGCGACCAGATTCCGATCGAACGTGCCCACTCCCCCATAGATTTCGACGGCTTGAGGGGAAGCGTCAGCACTTTGGCCGACGCATTTGCCGGGGATGGGGGCAATCTCGGCGATCTCGTGAGCCGCGGCGCTGCCGGGTGGCAGGGCCAGGGCGATCAATTCAACACCGCAATTCGCAACCTCAGCACGGCAACCGGAGTTGTCGGCGCTCGGGCGGAAGACATCGGTGCCCTTGTCGACAATCTCAACACCTTGATGAATGCTCTGGACGCACGGCAGGTCAGCCTCGACGAACTTGTCGGTGACCTCGGCACATTGGGCGATCAGTGGGCGAACCAGAACATGGACATCTCACAGCCTCTGCAGGATCTGCAGGTGGTCTTCGACCAGTTGAACAGTTTCATGACAACTCACGGCGATGATGTCGGTGCCATAGCCGACAACGTGCGAGTTCTCGGTGACACTCTGGCTGCCAAAGAACCCGGCCTCGCTGAGTTCATGGACCTGGTGCCGTTGATGATGCAGAACCTCTCCCAGACAATCGGTCCTGATCAGCGCGGGCGCATTCGGCTCAACGTCTCGACTGCATTGACTCAGTTCGCGGTTGCGAAACCGCTGTGCGACACCTACAAGTTGCCGATCTGTACCGGAGCCGGGTTCACGAATCCGATTTCCTTCCCCCTCAGCACTTCTGATCCGCTCGGAATCGCCTCCGCGATTTCCGGCGGAGCCGTCCCCGGAGGTAGCAATTGACGCGGCAATCGGTTCGAGTAATCGCCGGTATCGTGATCATCGGTGTGGGTTCTGTGGCCGTGTTCGCCTTCGGCGGCTGTAGCGCAGGCATTCAAGACCTACCCCTGGGTCGTTCGGCCGACGGTGATGCGTACAACGTGGCGCTGCAGCTGGCCGGCGCCGACGGCCTGGTGTTGGGGGCAGACGTCCGCAGCGGCCAGAAAGTCATCGGCCGAGTATCCGCGCTGTCCGCCGACGTCGTCGGAGCCGATGTGACGCTGAGTCTGGACGCCGCGACGCCGTTGCCGGACAACGTCGAAGCATCCGTCGAACTCCCGTCCGCACTGGGCAACCCGTTCATCAGACTATTGGTGCCGGAGGTTCCGTCCGGCTCGATGCTCAGCGACGGCGACACAATTCCGGAGTCTCGCACCGAGATCGGTCCGCAGGTCGAAAGTGCGCTTGCCACGCTCGGTACGGTTCTGACCGGAAGCGGCATCGATCAACTCGACACCGTGGTGCGCGAGCTGAACACCGCGTTTTCCGGGCGCTCCGGTGAAGTTCGTTCTCTGACCGACACCCTGACCTCGCTCATGGCAGAGGCAAGCAGTCACCGCATCGAGTTCGACGAGGCCGTCGACCTCGCTGCCCGGGTCTCCTCCCAACTGGCCGGCCAACGCGACGTCGTCGACAACTACCTCGATTCCGTTCCACAGGTGGTGTCGATTCTCGTGGGACAGAAGGATCAGATTGCAAGCCTGTTGAACTCGACCGTTCAGCTCGCCACCAACGCAAACACCATCCTCGACTCGTCACCCGACGGCCTCGACGCGACGCTGCACGATGCGTCGACCGTTGTCGGGACTCTGGATTCGTTCAACTCGGAGATCGGTCAGACACTGGCGAATATGAACGGATTGCTCGAGAACTTCACCAGTGCAGTCCAAGGTGACTACCTCGTTTTCGACGGCGCCCTGGATATTCCGGGAACGATCGACAAGCTCTGGAGCGGCGGGATGGCCGGTCAATCGATCGCACCGGCGGGAACTCTCACCGATCTACTTCAGGGAGGTCTGCGTTGAGTCGCCTTGCGCTTGTTCAACTTGTCCTGTTCGCTCTGATCGCTGCTGTGGTAATCCCTTTCGGAATCGTCTACGTGGTCGGCCCTCAGGGTTTCGGTGGCCAAATCCGGCTGCACGCCAACATGTCCGACGCCTTCGGGCTGACCAAGGGCACGGTCGTCACGTATCGCGGCGTACAGGTGGGGAAAGTGAGTGAAGTCGAACTCGACGCAGGCACCCGCTCGGCTCGGGTGGAACTCTCACTCAACGACAACACCGAGATACCTACCGACAGCGTCGCCAAGGTGACGATGGGGACCGCAGCCGGAATTCAGAATGTCGACATCTATCCCAACACAGACCACGGCCCGTATCTTCGGGACGGCGACGAAATCGCCATGCCCGCGGATCAGCAACCGGTCCAGATGAGCCAGTTGATGCTTCAGGCGTCCGGTGTCCTGGAAGGGATTGATCCGCAAGCGATCAGCGACATCGGGACCGAACTGGGAAATTCGTTCAACGGGCTCGGCCCGAGCTTGGCGACGATGATCGACAACGGTAGGACCATGTCCGCGCAGTTGAACGACCAGTCGGCCGAACTCGCCGCGCTGCTGTCGCGAACCTCCACGTTGGTGGACTCCATGGCGACACAATCGGATTCGTTCGTCCGAGGAATGGCAGCTGCCAAGAACTTCACCGAACAACTCGAATCCAACGCTCCGGTACTGATCTACCTCACCGATCATTCGCCCGCCGCCCTGAACAGCGCTCAACAGTTGTTCGACAAGTACCACAACACTTTCGGAGCGGTCCTGGCCAATCTCGTCACTGTCGCACCGATCATCTCCGACCGCACAGACGCCCTCGAAACCGGACTTGTCACGATTCCTGAAGGTCTCGCCAAACTGGCATCCATCGTCAAAGGCGATCGCGCCGACTTTGCCTTGGTTGCCACACAGGGGCCGGTCTGTAACTACGACACCCCTCGGCGTGAGGTCGGCGATCTGTCTCCCACCAGTCCAAGTCTGGCGATGTACTGTCCCCCCGCCGACGACCTCGTCCAACGCGGAGCACAGAATGCTCCCCGCCCGAACGACCTCGGATTGCAGAACTCGACGGTCCCCGGTACGCCGATCGGACCGCCCGTCGTCGCAGATCCGATTCTCGTCCCGACCGGAGTCGACGCCCTGAACTACTGGAGATTGATGTTGGAAGGACTGGGAAATGGCACACGGTGACAACGCACTACTCGACGAGGCTGAAGCCGAGGTGGCCGAACATCCGACTTCTCCGTCGCTACTTCGCCGCCTTAAGGAGCCACGCAACGCACTGATCTCACTCTTAGCGGTAGCGCTGGTCGCAGCATTGGTGGTGCTCGGATTCCAGATGTACTCGGCGAATCAGGCAGACACGCTGCGGCAGGAGGCTTTGGACACCGCGCGGGATTACTCGACCATCATGTCCTCCTTCGACTATCAGAACCTCGATGCCAACAAAGACAGCATCGCCTCGATGTCGACCGACGAGTTTGCCGGCACCTACCGAACGATGGTCGATTCACTGCGCGAAGTCGTCGCCGGGGGGCAAGGCCAGGCGAGCGCAACGGCGACAGACGTCGGCATCGAATCGCTGGACAATTCGTCGGCCAAGGTGCTCGTGTTCGTCGACCAACAAGCGAAGAATGTCGCAGCGCCAGAGGGAAACACACAGAAGTACCGCATGGTCGTGTCCCTGGTCCGCTCGGACGACCGGTGGCTCGTGAGCAACGTCGAGACCAAGTAACTCACCACGCGCGGAGGAAGATCCATGCCCACTCACTACCTGGATTCGGAAAAGTCCGAGTCGTCTCTTCGGACCGATCAGACACGCATCACCATCACGGCGGAGCGTAGGCGGTGGGCACGTAAACCCGCACACATCACCGACGCACTCGATTTCTGGTCGTTCGCCGGAGCCGCTGCCAACGTCATCCTGCAACTCGGTTGGCCCGAGGTGGCGTACGGCGTCATGGAGAGCAAGGTCGAATCTGGTGCTCTGACAGCGCATCCGTGGAAGCGCGCACGAACCACAACGCAGTACCTGACGGTCGCGATCCTGGGCAACGCGGAAGAGCGAAAGGCCTACTGCGAGGCCGTGAATTCGGTACACCGACATGTGAAGTCGGATGCGAACAGCCCGGTCAAGTACAACGCCTTCAATCGCGAACTCCAATTATGGGTTGCTGCTTGCCTGTTCATCGGTTTCGAAGACAGTCATCAGTTGTTGCACGGCAAGATGTCGGAAGAACAGGCGGAGTCGTTCTATCAGTCCGCATCAACTTTGGGAACGACACTGCAGGTCACCGAAGAGATGTGGCCGGCCACACGCGCAGATTTCGAGCGCTACTGGAACCTCGGTTGCGAACGCGTCGTGATCGACGAACGCACCAAGCAGTATCTGATCGACCTGGTCAATCTACAGATGATCGCTTGGCCGATACGCCTGGTATTCCGAAACTTGTTGCGGTTCCTGACGGTCGGATTCCTTCCACCGATCTACCGCGACCAACTCGACCTCGAGTGGACCGAAGACGACCGCCGCCGGTTCGAACACCTCTTCATTTTCGTGTCGTTCGTCAACAGGTTCATCCCACGCTCCGTTCGTCAGGCCGGCAACACCATACAGATGCGCGACATTCGTCGTCGGATTAAGACGAGCAAGAATCTCGTCTGAGCCAGCAGCGCGTAATTCGTTTTCAATTCTGCTGCCCCACAGGTAAATCGGGGCGGTCGGTCGACAATAGATCGCGGTTCGACACAGCCTCCTGTGTGACCAGAACTGGGGCCGGAAAATCGACAAAACCGGCCGATCGAGCGCCACATTCGCCACATACCGACGCCATCGAGACGCATTTTTAGTGACTTGCATCACACTTTATCTCGATTATGTAACGTCGAGAGAGGTGGCATATCGCCACGCGACCTGGGAAAACACTCTTTGATGCATTTCTGTTGCACAAACATGCGTCGACACGCCGACCCGTGACCAATCCGTAATCATCTCTTATGGTTGGTGACAGCCCGATCAACCGGGCATTACCGAATCGCCACCGCCCGTCCCACCCCGCGGTTCGGACTCGACAACATTCCTAGTGGTGGGAGCGGAGCTGAGACGGTCACCGTCCTCCGTCGGCGGGACTCGAGAGGATTTACCAAAAATGACCAAGACCACCGTTACCCGTGCCCTTGCCTCTGTCGCCGCAGCCGGAGCCCTCGCAGCCGGAGCCCTCGGACTGAGCGCCGGCACCGCGTCCGCAGCCACCCACGACTGGTCGGGTGTCGCAGAATGCGAATCTTCGGGCAACTGGGCCGCGAACACCGGAAACGGCTACTACGGCGGGCTCCAGTTCAGCCAGAGCACGTGGGAAGCCTACGGCGGAGCCGGCAGTGCCGCCAACGCCAGCCAGGCAGAACAGGTCCGCGTCGCGGAAAACGTCCTTGCCGGTCAGGGTGCCGGCGCGTGGCCCGTTTGCGGCCAGTACCTCCGCTGATCCCAGCTCACATACTGCGTCGCTGCCCGGCGTTCGTCGAGAATTCGACGGACCCCGGGCAGCGTCGTACACCGATACCTATTTCCCACCACCACTACTATTGAAAGATGTTACAGCGGTGCGTGATCCGTCGGGATGCCGCGGAGCGAGCGAGGTATATCGACTCGCCTTCCGATCCCCCATCATCCCGCGAAGAATTGTCGACAACCTTTGGAGCATCCTTCTGAACCGGTTGCGAGAACTGACCGGCGCAGCCGTAGACGCGTACGGGATGGGCTCCTTGCGCACGTAGTGCTCCATAACCCCAGTTTAGCCGTGTTTCGATGCCGAAATGCTCGAATACGGCGATGCCTCGCGGCCCTCATGGTGCCCGAACAAATCGATCCGGCGCACTCGATGGCCCATCCTTGACCAGTCGTGCAAACCGGTCGGGTAAATCGCGTGGCCCGAACACTTCTCGACCACTGTGTGACAGAAGGCGGTCAACGCTCCACCAATCGAAGTGCTCGACCAGCTCGGCGGCCAGCGCTTCGCGCCCCAACGACCCACAGGGCTCGAATGCGGCCGCTACCGGCACGAGGAAGTAGTCGTTGATCGCACCGTCCCAACCCGGCAAGATCGTCAGATCACGGATCTCCTCATGCCACACATGGGTGACGGCGCCGTAGTCACGCAAGCCGATCTCCTCGTCCAATTCGCGCGCGAGCGCCTCGGACGGGGTTTCATCTCCTTCCAAGCCTCCGCCCGGAGGACACCAGACCGTCAGCCCGCCCCCGGGTGCGATGAATCGGTAGAGCAGAAGACGGGACTGGCCGTCAACGACCAATCCCCTGGCCGAGTGCCTCAGACGCATGAGTGCCACTGTAAGTCAGCAGGTCAGGCCACAACGGCCAACTCCGGCAGTCCGGCAACCACAACCGCGAGGTTGTAACCCGACATCCGCAGTTCTCCGTTGTCCCCGGTTCTCGCGTACTCCGCATGACCGAAAGCCCGCTCGTGCTTGACACCGTCCGGGGTGATCCCCTCGGCCGTGGACAATCGGTGGAACTCGGTGCGCGTCGGATCGCCACCGAAACGGCCGAACCCCGCGATACTGTCGCCTTCCGCTTTCATGACGTAGACGTGGCGGTCGGCGATACCGAGGTCCGACTCCACCTTGGCCCGCACGCCGGGTGAACCGTAGAACACCACGTCGTCGACCGCTGCGCTTGCCCCGCGTTGCAGCGCAAGAGAAGTCGCAAGCGATCCGTAGGAGTGACCCAACGCGGTGATATGGACTCGGTCGTTGACCGACGCAGCACGAAGACCGTGAAAGAAGCTACCCAATGCGTCGGCGGCTATGCCTGCTTTGGACGATCGACTTACGTCGAAGCTGGCCCGACCGATGTCGAACTTTCCCGGCCCGATCACCTGTGGCGCGTCGTATCCGATCCAGGCGATGGTGGCCACGCTCTCCTTTCGGCCGGCCAGTTCGAGTTGGCGCATCGCCTCGGCTCGTAATCGTGTTGCCTCGCCGACCATTCCGCGCATCGAGTCCTTGACGTTGGTGTTCAGTCCGGGAATCGTCACGGAGATGTGATCCGCTGTGTCCGGATCACCGATCGCGATTGCCGCGAAGCCGCGTTCACCCGAGCGCATGTCCATGAGCAGTAACCGTCGACAAGGTTCGGCGCGAAACAACTCGTCGAGCGCGTCCAGATCCTCGAGTTTGCGTTCGGCGTACCACTGGCCCGCCCCTGTGTTACTCAGTCTGCCGCCGAAGAACTCACGGTGGAGTTCTTGCGAGATTCGGACTGAATCATCTTGCAGCCGTGCTCGTTCCGATTGAATTCGATCGAGATTGGCAGGACTGCGAACCGCAGAAGGAATTCCGTCGAGGTTGGCGATCAGGCCGGGTGCATGACGCAACATCTGACGCTGCCGATCAGGGCTGAACGCTCGCCACTCCTCCCCCACACGCACAGCTTTGTCACGGAGGTCGGTGCCGACCTGAGACCGCAGAGACAACGCATGATGAAGATCCGCGCTGACCAGCAGTGCCTCACCGATCAGTTCTCGCACCGCGACCTCGAGCAACTGGGCATGCACGTGGAGCGGGTGGCCGTCGGCGATGGGCGCAACGGCAGAGACCGTTCCGTCCTGACGAATATGCAAGTCGTCGGCGACGGCCTCTTTGCGCAGCGTATCCAGCCGTCGCCGGATGTCGCGGACACGATGAGCGACCAGAACGCCCTCCAGCCCAGCTGACAGCTGATCCAACGGTTCGACGTCCCATACGTCGATATCTGTGAGATCCACTCGGGTCAGGACGAACGAGCAGCGATCCGCGCCTGTACTTCCGGACGACGCAACGGCGGGACGGTCTGAGGTGGCTGTCTGCGAGGCGGCAATGCGCTGAGCAGGCGCGTCGTCGTTTCGGTCACCTCACGCACCGCCTGTTCGAAGGCGTCTCGGTTCGCGTCGGACACCTTGGCTATTCCACTCACCTTACGTACGTATTGGCGAGAGGCGGCCTCGATCTCCTCGGGCGTAGCAGCGGGCTCGAGTCCACGAAGTTCAGTGATGTTTCGGCACATAATTCGACGATAACCCTGCTCACCGACGCCGTCACGGTTCGATACACCAATGTATCCAAACTGCCACGCAGATCCGGGCATCACGGTAGTTTCAGTGAAATTCCCCAGTGACTGGAAGTAGCCACTAACTCATGGACTCTGCACTCACCTCCGTCGGCCTACCCGCCGCACTCGCCATCATCATGTTCGGCCTCGGGCTTTCCCTGACGGTCGGAGATTTCGCCCGCGTGGCAAAAGCGCCGAAGGCCGTTTCGATCGCCCTGATCTGTCAGTTGTTGTTGCTCCCGGCCGCGGCCTTCGGATTGGTCACGTTGTTCGACCTCGACCCACTGCTCGCGGTCGGCATGATGCTCCTCGCCGCATCACCGGGCGGCACGACGGCAAACCTGTTCAGCCATCTGTTCCGCGGCGATGTTGCTCTCAATGTGACACTGACTGCGGTCAATTCGGTGATAGCGGTGGTCACTCTCCCCCTGATCACCAACTTCGCGTTGGGTTACTTCGAACCCGAGGACGCGGACGGCACCCTCGGGCTTCAGTTCACGAAGGTGCTTCAGGTCTTTGCCGTCGTATTGATTCCTGTCGCCCTCGGAATGTGGGTTCGGTTGCGCTCGAGCGCCTTTGCCGAGCGGATGGACAAGCCCGTCCGCATCGGATCCGCGGTGGTTCTGGCACTGGTGATCGTCGGAACGGTTGTTTCCGAGCGCGAGAACATCGCGGACTATCTCGTCGACATCGGCGTCGTCGCTGCCTTGTTCTGCCTACTGAGCCTCTCGATCGGTTACGTCGTTCCCCGGATATTCGGCATCGAGGATCGTCAGGCAATCGCCAGTTCCATGGAAATCGGCATCCACAACAGCACGTTGGCGATCACCATCGCCGTCAGCCTCCTCGGCAACGTGCAATTGGCAGTGCCGGCTGCGGTGTACGGCGTTCTCATGTTCCCGCTCGCCGCCGCCTTCGGCGCAACGATCACCCGCAAGTCACGGACAATGGCCGAAATCGACTAATATCAGGCGGTTTTCGATATAGGTGATCTGGTATCGCCGACCCTACGATCGATACGGACTCAGACCGAAGGGTATCGAAAAATGCTGACCACCACACCTACCGTGCTGGACGAACGCGCCTGGCAAGAGCTAGTCGACGCACTGACCCGTCGCCAATTCGGCATCGGAGCCGGGATGGCAGCAGTAGCAACAATTCTGTCGTCCTGCAGTTCCAGTGACGGTTCGGGTACATCTGACGACACTCAAATGCGCACCGTCACCACACCGTTGGGAACTTACGACATACCGACCAACCCCAAGCGGGTCTTGGCCGTCGACGCCCGCACCGACCTCGAGCTCGCCATTGCCCTGGAACTACCGGTCTTCGGATACAACATCTCGCCCGCCACCGAGTGGGTTCCCGTCGACGGCTCGGCCGAATACCTCAGCGACAAGCCCAATCTGGAGCAGATCCTCGGACTCGCACCCGATCTCATCATCTGCGTCAACGCCGACAACGAGTACTGGCCCGCTGCAAAACTCCAAACCATCGCTCCTGTCCTGACGACCGAATCGAAGCAGACGTGGCGAGAAAATCTCACCCGACTCTCCGATTGGTTGGGCCGAACCCCCACCATGGATCGCCTGATCACCGACTATGACGCTCTGATCACCGACATCCGCTCTCGACACGCTTCGGCGATCGCGGGAAAGACCGTCGCGAGTTTGTCCTACAGTCCGGACAAGGCCACGATCTACATCGACAGCCTGCCTGTGTCGGAGGAAACCGGTAAGAAGAATCGCCAGCCCACCGACATGACGCTCGCCGACATCGGTGGAAGAACATTGAACACAACCGGTTTCGACAATCAGGGGCGACTGAGCATCGAGGAGATGGATCGCCTTCGCGATTGCGACGCGTTCATGGTTTCCGTCACCGACAGCAGCGACACCACCTTCGATCAGCTCTCGGACAACAAGTTGTGGCAACGACTTCCGGCTGTGCAGGCCGGGAACGTCACCGTTCTGCGCGGCAGTACGTACTACGGATCCATCTACACCAACATGTACCTAGCCAAGGGCTGGGACGATCTCTATTCGACGCTCGACTGATCAGACTTGTCCGTGGAAATGCCGGCCGCTCCCACGCGGTCGGCATTTCACGTTTCGAGGTCGATGCCCAACGCTCCGGAGAGGGTCCGCAGACAAATCACTCTCAACTCTTCCTGCGGTATGGAAGGTTGATCGAGCCAGTCGAGGCAGACAGCTCGGACGAATGCGATCCATCCCCGAACTGCGACGGCAGCGATCTGTCTTCTTTCACCCTCGAATTCCAGTGCGTCGAGGATTCGAATCTGCTGCTGTTCGAGTTCCCGTTCGACGATCGCTCGGATACCGGCCTCGGCGGAGAGCGTCCCCACGTTGATGGCGCGTACTCCCCTGCTGTGCGACTTCACGTACGCGAAGTAGGCGTCCAACCCGGCTGCCACCTGTTCGCGCACCGGTAGCGTCGCGTCCGGTGCGGTCACCTCGAGCAGGTGCTGCGATTCGCGCTCGACGATTGCGGCGAAGAAGTCTCGCTTGGTCGGAAAGTAGTGGTACATCAACCCGCGCGAGACGCCCGCAATCTCGGCGACCTCTTCGATCCAGACGTCCTCGTACGAACGATCGGCAAAAAGTTGCGCGCCGATGTCGAGCAACTGCGTGCGCCGCTGCTCTCGGTCCAGGCGTTTTCGTGGTGCGACCATAGACAAGTCAGATTACTACTTGACACCGATTCAGTAAGGCGTACTTTGCGTACTAGACACCAATTCAGTAAGCGATCTCACCCGGGGGACACACCATGAGCGTCGACACCACTCCAGAGGCGACGACCGATGCTCGGATTCCGCATCCGGCATGGCGCCTGCCAGTCCTCGGGGACGTCCTCGGGATCAATATCCGGACGCCGCTGCAGAACTCCGTGAGCATCGGGCGCGAACTCGGCCCGATCTTCGAGAGAAATGTCCTGGGAAATCGCTTCGTCTTCGCCTCGGGCGCGGACATGGTGGCAGAACTGTCCGACGAGTCCCGGTTCGCGAAGCACCTTGCGCCTGGAGTCAAAGCACTCCGCGGAATCGGCGGCGACGGACTGTTCACTGCGTACAACCACGAACCCAACTGGGGCAAGGCGCACAATCTCCTGGCCCCGGCGTTCAGCCAGACTGCGATGCGCTCGTACCACCGCACCATGCTCGACGTGGCCGGCGAGCTGGTCGACCATTGGGACAGTCGTGACAGCGACTCCCCCGTCGACATCTCCGCAGACATGACCAAGCTGACGTTGGAGACCATCGGACGCACTGGATTCAGCTACTCGTTCGACTCTTTCGAACGTGAAGAGCAGCACCCGTTCGTCAAGGCGATGGTCGGCGCACTCTCCCATTCACAACGCACGACGTTCTTGAAGTCGACGGCCCTGGGGCGAGTCCTCGCACGTCGGGCCGATCAACGTGACGAGGTCCGCAAGGCGTACATGGCCGAGGTTGTGGACGAGGTGATCCGTGCCCGGCGGACAAGTACCGAACCGGGGCCGGAAGATCTTCTCGAACTGATGCTACGGGCGGCACGCGAAAACGATCCCAACCGTATCGACGAACTGAACATCCGCCATCAGGTCGTGACCTTCCTCGTCGCGGGACACGAAACCACCTCCGGCGCGTTGTCGTTCGCGCTGTACTACCTGTCACGAAACCCTGACGTGCTGGCCAAGGCGCAAGCCGAGGTCGACAAGGTCTGGGAGGGCGAGGAGCCCGCCTTCGAGAAGATCGCGAAACTTCGATACGTACGACGCGTCCTCGACGAATCGCTGCGTCTGTGGCCGACCGCTCCCGCCTACGGCCGTGCGGCGCTCGAAGACACCACGCTCGTCGGCAAGTATCCGATGAAGAAGGGCGATTGGATGCTCGTGCTCATCCCGTCACTTCATCGCGATCCCGTGTGGGGCAACGATCCCGAGGCTTTCGATCCGGATCGCTTCCTACCTGCCAACATCAAGGCCAGGCCGGCGCACGTGTACAAGCCGTTCGGAACAGGTGAACGCGCCTGCATCGGAAGACAATTCGCTATTCACGAAGCGGTCCTCGTGTTGGGCACCATCTTGCAGAAGTATACGATCGAAGCCGATCCGGACTACGAGTTGAAGGTGGCCGAACGGCTCACCCTGATGCCCGAAGGCTTCAACTTGACGGTCCGCCGACGCTGAGCTCGGCAAACGGCGTCGAGTAAGTCGGTTGAACAGTCCCGAATGCGGTAATCCCTGAGGTGGCAGCAGCGAGCACCGGCGCACCCTGGGAGTTCACATGACAAAGAGGCCTGCAGTTGGAATCGTCTTGCTCTCGGCGGCATTGGCCACGGGAGCTTGCTCGGCAAGCGTCGGGACGCCGCAAGTGGACAAGTCCGAAGTCGCAAGTCAGATCTCCACTCAACTCGCCGAGAAGATCGGCGAGCCACCTGACGACGTGACGTGTCCGGAGAACCTCGACGCAGAAGTCGGCGCATCGATCACGTGCATCCTGACCGAGCAGGGCACCGAATACGACGTCACAGCTACCGTGACCAGCGTTGACGGTGAAAGTGCGAACTTCGACATCAAGGTTGCGGATGCGCCGAACAACTAACTGCTGTGCGCCTTTATTAACCGCCGGCGGTTAATAAAGGCGCACAGCAAGGCGTCAGAGCCGCTCGATAATCGTCGCGTTTGCGGTGCCGCCACCTTCACAGATGGTCAGCAGGCCGTAACGGCCGCCCGTGCGCTCGAGTTCGTTGAGCAGGGTCGCCATCAGCTTGGTGCCAGTCGCGCCGAGCGGGTGACCGAGTGCGATCGCGCCGCCGTTGACGTTGACCTTGGCCGGATCTGCGCCGATCTCCTTGATCCAGGCCAGGACGACCGGGGCAAAAGCTTCGTTGATCTCGACGATGTCGATGTCCTCGATGCTCAGACCGGCCTTCGCGAGAGCATGCTTCGTGGCCGGGATCGGCGCACTGAGCATGAAGATCGGGTCGTCGCCGCGAGCGCTGAGGTGATGAATCCGGGCACGGGGCTTGAGGTTGTACTTCTCCACCGCTTCCGCCGACGCCAGCAGCAGCGCACTCGCACCGTCGGAGATCTGGCTGGCCACCGCTGCGGTCATGCGGCCGTCTTCGACGAGAACCTTGAGCGTCGCCATCTTTTCGAGGCTGGTCTCGCGGGGTCCTTCGTCGACGGTCGCGTCGCCCATGGCAACGATCTCGTTGTCGAAGCGACCCGCGGCGATTGCAGCCTTGGCGCGCTCATGGCTCTGCAGGGCCCACTTCTCGAGCTCTTCGCGGCTGATGTCCCACTTCTCGGCGATCATTTCGGCGCCCTTGAACTGCGAGACTTCCTGGTCACCGTAACGCTCGGTCCAACCGACCGAACCCGAAGTCGGCGTGTCGAATCCGTACTGCTGACCGACGATCATCGCTGCCGAGATCGGAATCTGGCTCATGTTCTGAACGCCGCCGGCAACGATCAGATCCGCGGTGCCCGACAGGATGGCCTGAGCGCCGAAGTGCACTGCCTGCTGGCTCGAACCGCACTGACGGTCAACGGTCACCCCGGGAACGTGCTCCGGGAATCCCGCTGCGAGCCAGGACATACGGGCGATGTTGCCGGCCTGGCCGCCGATGGCGTCGACGCAACCGAAGATCACGTCGTCGACGTCACTGGGGTCGATACCGGTGCGCTCGACCAGTGCCTTGACGACGTGCGCACCGAGATCGATGGGGTGCACGCCGGACAGCGCGCCACCCCTCTTGCCGATCGGTGTGCGAATGGCGTCGACGATGTAAACCTCGGACATAGCGTTAGCTCCTAGTTTCGTTGTGCAGCAATAGTTCTTGAAGTTGATTCAGCAATAGCGTCTGAAGTTGTAGCCGGATCGGAGAGCCCGTCGAGCACGATCGCGAGATATTGAGCCGCGACGGCGTGAGCCGAGAGGGATCCACCCGGGCGGTACCAGCGAACCGCGACCCACACGGTGTCTCGCATGAATCGGAAGACCAACTCGACGTCGATGTCGGAACGGAAGGTCCCGTCCGCGACGCCGGCTTCGAGGACGCCGACCCACAGGTCCCGGAATTCGGTGTTGCGCTCGGCCAGGTAAGCGAAGCGCTCGTTCCCGACGAGGTGCTTGACCTCGTCCTGGTAGATCGCCACAGCCGAATGTGAGGCGTCGATGGCCTCGTAGGAGGTCACCACCAGCGCTTCGAGCGTCGCGCGACTGTCCAACCCCGCCGCGACGATCTCGCGGTATTTTCCGAAGAGTTCGTCGAGGAACTGGTGCAGGATCTCGTCGACCATCGACTCTTTGGAATCGAAATGGTGATACAAGCTGCCGGACAGTATCCCGGCGGCGTCGGCGATGTCGCGGACGGTCGTCGCGCGCACTCCGCGATCGGCGAACAGCCCCGCCGCGATCTCGAGCAGCTCGTCGCGGCGCCCGGACTTGCCGTTTGATTCGTCGGAATTTCGAGGTGGCGTCATGTATTCAATCCTATCCAGGGCCTTCCCCTGTGCGCGGTCAGCGAGTCCGGGGACTCCTTAACCGCGCACGGGGACGCTAGGCCCTCTGCGAAGAAACGGAGACGATCTCGCCGGTCATGTAGGTGGAGTAATCGCTGGCGAGCATCGCGATGACCGTTGCGATCTCCCAGACCTCCGCGGCACGGCCGTAGGCCTCACCGGAAGCCAACTGGTCGAGCAGTTCCTCACTGGTGACCTTCGCCAAAAACGCATGTCGCGCAATGGAGGGCGAGACCGCATTGATACGGACTCCGTACTCCGCGGCTTCGATAGCGCTGCACCGAGTCAGTGCCATGACGCCCGCCTTGGCTGCGGCGTAGTGAGCCTGGGAATGCTGCGCCCGCCAACCGAGAACGGACGCGTTGTTCACCAGAACACCGCCGTGGGGAACGCTCTTGAAGTACCGCAGCGCGGCACGCGTCGAACGGAAGGTGCTGTTGAGGGTGATGTCGAGAACGCGATCCCACTGATCGTCCGTCATGTCGACGACGGGAGTTTCGCCGCCCAGGCCCGCGTTGTTGACGACGATGTCGATACGTCCCAACTTCTCGGCCGCGCCGACGAACAACGCGTCGACCTGCTCGGTGCTGGAGACGTCGCAGATGATGGACTCGACCTGCTGGCCGGGAAACTCGGCCTTCAGCTTCTCCACCGTCTCGCCGAGCCGACGCTCGTGGAAGTCGGAGACGAGAACGTCGCCGCCCTCGAGAAGCACCCGGCGCGCGGTAGAGAAGCCGATGCCGGTTCCGGCTGCGGCGGTGATGATCGCCTTCTTGCCCACGAGCAGTCCGTGGCCCGGGGTTTCCTCGGGCGCAACGGAAAGCGGGGACGCGGCTTTGGTGTCAGACATTAACGAGCCTCTCGGGGAAGACCGAGCACGCGCTCGGAAATGATGTTGCGCTGAATTTCGTTGGAGCCGCCGTAAATCGTGTCGGCGCGGGTGAAGAGGAAGAGTCGCTGCCACTCGTCGAGTTCGAGATGCTCGGGGTCGGTGATGTCCGATGCATTGCCTTCGGAATCCGCCCACGGCGCAACCAACGACGACGCACCCTGCACGTCCATCGCCAGCTGTCCCAGGTCACGATGCCAGTTGGCCCACAACAGTTTTGCGACGGACGCTTCTCCGCCACCGGTTCCGGCGTCGACCGCGTCGAGAGTACGCATCGCGTGGGCGCGCATCACGCGCAGTCCGACCCAGGCGCGAGCGATCTTCTCGCGAATGTGCGGATCCTGGTCACTGCCATTGGCCTTCGCCAGGTCGACGACGCCCTGGAGCTCGCGAGCGAATCCGATCTGCTGTCCGAGCGTCGATACCCCGCGCTCGAAGGTGAGCAGCCCCATCGCGATCTTCCAGCCCTCGCCAGGTTCCCCGACCACCAGATCGGCGTCGGTGACGGCGTCGTCGAAGAAGACCTCGTTGAACTCCGACGTACCGGTGAGCTGCTGGATGGGCCGAACTGTCACACCAGGCTGATCCAACGGGACCAGCAGGAAGCTCAAGCCCTGATGACGCTTGGAGCCCACCTCGGTGCGGCAGACCACGAAGCACCACTGCGCGACGTGAGCCAGTGAGGTCCACACCTTCTGGCCGTTGATGATCCACTTGCCGCCTTCGAGGCGTGCGGTGGTGGAGACGTTCGCGAGGTCTGAACCGGCGCCAGGCTCGGAGTAGCCCTGCGACCACAGTTCGCTGACCGTGTTGATGCCAGGAAGGAATCGGCGTTTCTGCTCGTCGGTTCCGTACGCGATCAGCGTCGGGCCGAGCAGCTCTTCACCGATGTGGCTGACGCGAGCGGGCGCACCGGCCTTCGCGTACTCCTGATGGAAGATGACCTGCTGAGAGATGCTTGCTCCCCGCCCGCCGAACTCCTTCGGCCACCCGAGGCACGTCCATCCTGCGGCTGCGAGGTGCTTGTCCCACTCGAGTCGTTGCTCGAAGAACTCGTGCTCACTGCCGGGGCCGCCCTTACCCTTGAGCTGGGCAAATTTGCCCGTCAAGTTCTCGGCCAACCACTGCGCGACCGTGGCCGCAAACTCGTCGTCCGTCATCTGCCCGTCCGGGCTCTCGCTCTGGTCCACATATGTAAGATAACCTACCAAGCACTTGCTAGGTAGCGTGTCAGGTAGGAGTCCAGTGACCGAACAACCGAGAACCATCCCATCAGCCCTCATCCGGGCCGCCGAGGAGTTCGGTGAGCGCGCGGCTATCGCCGATGGCGACACCCGACTGACCTTCGCACAGCTACATCAACGTGTCCGCGATTTCGCCGGCGCGCTGATCAACCGTGGGGTGAAGGCAGGCGATCGCGTCGTCATCTGGTCGCCCAACACGTACCACTGGGTGATCGCCCTGCTCGGCGCTCAATATGCCGGCGCGGCCATCATCCCGATCAACACTCGATACACCGGCACCGAAGCTCTCGACATCATCGAGCGCGTCGACGCCGCGGCCTTGGTGGTCGTCGGCACGTTCCTCAAGGCCGATCGCTATCAGCAGTTGCTCGACGCCAACCCGGACCTGTCGATCCCGACCGTCATCCAGGTACCGATCGACGGGGACGACGACCGTGACGGCGTCATCGAGTTCGAGGACTTCCTCGCGCTCGCCACCGACGCCGCCCGCACCGAAGCCGATGCGCGTGCTGCGAAGGTGCAGCCAGACGACGTCAGCGACATCCTCTTCACCTCCGGCACCACAGGACGCAGCAAGGGTGCGATCACCGCGCATCGTCAGTCCATCGCTGTCGCGAAGTCGTGGGGTGAATGCGCCGAGGTCACCGCCGACGACAACTTCCTCATCATCAGCCCGTTCTTCCACACCTTCGGGTACAAGGCCGGAATCCTGGTCTGCCTGCTGAACGGCGCGACGATCGTGCCGGTGTCCGTCTTCAACATCGACGACACCCTCGCGCTGGTCAACAGCGAAAAGATCAGCATCCTGCCCGGTGCCCCGACGATCTACCAGACCATTCTCGATCACCCCCGCCGCAGCGAATACGACCTGTCCTCGCTCCGCATCGCGATCACCGGCGCAGCACCCGTTCCGGTTGCTCTCGTCGAGCGCATGCAGGCAGAGCTTTTCGACGCCGTCCTCACGGCATACGGTCTGACCGAGGCAGTGGTCGCGACCATGTGCCGCACCGACGACGACCCGGTCACCGTCTCCACCAGTTCCGGCCGCGCGACAGCCGATTTCGAGGTCAAGATCGGCGACCAGGGTGAGATCCTGCTTCGTGGACCGAACGTCATGCTCGGATACCTCGACGACCCCGAATCCACCGCCAAGGCAATCGACGCCGACGGCTGGTTGCACACCGGAGACGTCGGAACCCTCGACGAGCGTGGCTATCTCGACATCACCGACCGCCTGAAAGACATGTACGTCAGCGGCGGATTCAACGTCTACCCCGCCGAGATCGAGGGCATGTTGGCTCGCCTGCCCGGCGTCCACGAGTCTGCTGCCATCGGCATCCCCGATCACCGGATGGGAGAGGTGGGCCGCGTCTACATCGCCCAGCTCGACGGTGCCGGCCTCACCGAAGAGTCGGTGATCGCTTTCCTCAAGGAGAAGATCGCAGGCTTCAAGGTGCCCCGCGAGGTGCGCTTCGTAGATCACCTGCCCCGTAACCCTTCGGGCAAGGTCCTCAAAACGGTTCTGCGCGAGGAACAATCATGACCGTTCCCTTCGAAGCCGACGTCGTGACCTACGAGGTTCGTGACTCGGTCGCCGTCGTGACCTTGAATCGACCCGACTACCGCAACGCCCAGAACTCGGTGGTCACGTACGCCCTCGACGCGGCATTCCAGCGCGCCGTCGAGGACGACGACGTGAAGGTGATCGTCCTGGCAGGCAACGGACCTCACTTCAGCGCCGGACACGACCTGGGAACTCCGGGACGCGACCATCACGTCGAGTACGAGAACAAGGCCACCATGTGGTGGGATCACGTCGACAAGCCAGGCGGTGACCAGCGTTTCGCCCGCGAGATGGAGGTCTACCTGGGCATGTGCCGCCGTTGGCGGGAGATCCCCAAGCCCACCATCGCGATGGTCCAAGGCGCCTGCATTGCCGGTGGGCTCATGCTCGCCTGGGTCTGCGACATGATCGTCGCGGCCGACGACGCCTTCTTCTCCGATCCCGTTGTCCGCATGGGCATTCCCGGCGTCGAATACTTCGCGCACCCGTGGATGGTCGGTTCACGTTTCGCGAAGGAAATGCTCTTCACCGGCGATCGGTTCACCGCGCAACGCGCCTACGAAATCGGCATGGTCAATCGCGTCGTCGCCCGCAATGATCTCGAGAAGGAGACGTTCGAGCTCGCCGGACGTATCGCCGAGATGCCGCGCTTCGGACTGGCTTTGACCAAGAAGGCCGTCAACCAGTGCGAGGATCAGATGGGGATGCGCAACGGCATCGACTCCGTCTTCGGTCTGCATCACTTCGCTCACGCTCACAACGCCGAGGTCGGCAAAGACTCGCTTGGTGGTCTCGACGCCAAAGCCATGGCTGCCAGTGCTCGCGCACCGCAGGAAGGAACAAACTAGTGGATCTCGTATTCGACGACGCCACAACCGCATTCCGTGACGAGGTCCGCTCGTTCCTGGAGGCGAATGTGCCCGCCACTCCCCTGAAGTCGATGGATACCGCCGAAGGCTTCGAAGAGCATCGTCAGTGGGAGCACACTCTCGCCGACGCCGGCTACGCCGTCGTCTCCTGGCCCAAGGAACTCGGCGGACGCGATGCGTCCCTGCTCGAATGGGTCATCTTCGAGGAGGAGTACTACCGCTCGGGCGCGCCCGGGCGCGTAAGCCAGAACGGCATCTTCTTGTTGGCTCCCACACTGTTCGAGCATGCAAATGCCGAGCAGTTGGCTCGCATCATGCCGCGCATGGCTCGTGCCGACGACATCTGGGCCCAGGCCTGGTCCGAGCCCGAATCCGGTTCCGACCTCGCTAGCCTGCGTTCGAGTGCGAAGAAGGTCGACGGGGGCTGGCTGCTCAACGGTCAGAAGACGTGGAGCTCACGCGCAAGCTACGCCGACTGGGGCTTCGGCTTGTTCCGCTCCGATCCGGATGCGCAGCGCCACAAGGGCATCACGTATTTCATGTTCGACCTGCGCTCGAAGGGCGTCACCGTTCGCCCGATCGATCAACTCGACGGCGAGCCCGGCTTCGCCGAGATCTTCCTCGAAGACGTCTTCGTGCCGGACGACCCGGCCAACCCTGGTGAGTCGGGTGTGATCGGCAATGTCAACGAAGGTTGGCGCGTCGCGATGAGCACCGCGAGCAACGAGCGTGGTCTCTCGCTGCGCAGCCCCGGCCGCTTCCTCGCCACCGTCGACCGACTGCTCGAGCTGTACAAGTCCAGCGGACGAACCGACGACAGCGCTCTGCGTAACCAGGTTGCCGACGCCTGGATCGGCGCTCGCGCCTACCAGCTCAACACATTCGGTACCGTCACCCGTCTCGCCGACGGTGGACAACTCGGCGCCGAGTCCTCGATCAACAAGGTCTTCTGGTCCGAGTGGGATATCGCCACCCACGAGACTGCTCTCGAACTGCAGGGCCCTGAAGCAGAGCTGGCCGACAACTGGATGGACGGATACCTGTTCTCCCTGTCCGGCCCGATCTACGCAGGCACCAACGAGATTCAGAAAAACGTCATCGCTGAGCGTCTGCTCGGCCTACCGAAGGCGGACCGATGAGATTCGCGCTCGACTCCTCCCACCAGGACTTCGCTGCAAGCATCGATGCACTGCTGACCAAGTCCGACATGCCCTCCGTCATCCGTTCGTGGAACGACGGTGACACCGAGCCGGGCAAGAAGCTCTGGCAGCGCCTTGCCGAGACCGGCGTCAACGGCCTCGTCATATCCGAAGAACACGACGGACTCGGCGCCGACGCCGTGGACCTGGTCGTTGCACTCGAACAGCTCGGTCGGCACGCAGTACCCGGACCGGTCGTCGAGACCATCGCAGTAGCACCGACGCTCCTGGCTTCCGTTGCACCGGAACGTCTCTCTGCTCTCGCCGAGGGTTCGCTGGCAACCGTCGCCGCTCCCCCGCGCACACCGTTCGCGCTCGACGCCAATGCGGTCGATCTGGTTCTACTCGCGCAGGACGGCACCGTCTCACTCGGCGTCCCTGGCGAAGCCAAGGCATCGGTGGATCTCTCCCGCAAGCTCTACGAGGTTTCCGCCGGCGAATCGCTGGGCTCCGCCGACTTCTCCGCAGCCTTCGACATGGGCGCTCTTGCCACTGCCGCGCAGTTGCAAGGTCTCGGCCAGACACTGCTCGAGGTCACCACCGAATACGCGAAGCAGCGCAAGCAGTTCGGCAAGGTCATCGGACAGTTCCAGGCAATGAAGCACCACCTGGCAGAAGTTGCCGTTTCGCTCGAAATGGCTCGCCCCCTGCTCCACGGTGCCGCTCTGTCGGTTCGCGATCAGTCGGCCGACGCCTCGCGTGACATTTCTGCCGCCAAGGTCGCGTGCGGGGATGCTGCTTACAAGGCCGCCCGCGTCGGACTCCAGGTTCACGGCGCCATCGGCTACACGATGGAACACGATCTCTCACTGTGGCTCACCAAGGTACGAGCATTGCTCACCGCATGGGGCACACCGTCCGAGCATCGTGCGCGCGTCGTCGAAGCGCTGGTTGCATCATGAGCATCGACACCGAAGACCAGGCGGCGCTACGTGCGTCGGTACGCGATCTGCTGAGCAAGCATTCCGACTCCGCGGCCGTCCGCGCTGCCATCACCACAGAGATCGGCTACGACGCCGCGTTGTGGAGCAAGCTGTGCGAGCAGATCGGCGTCGCCGCGCTGGCGATTCCGGAGGAGTTCGACGGCGTCGGAGCAGGTTTGGGCGAGGTACATGTGGTCCAGGAGGAACTGGGCCGCACGCTGACCCCCTCACCGATGCTGGGTTCGGCGATTCTTGCCGCACAGGCACTGCTGCTTGCCGGTGACAACGACGCATGCTCGCGACTGCTGCCCGGTGTCGCGTCCGGCGAGAGCACGCTCGCCCTGTGCTGGGCAGGGGCTGCGGGTTGGAGCACCTTCGGCGTCGAGGCAACCGAGGATGCGTTGACCGGCACGGCGTCGTACGTCCTCGACGGACACGTCGCTGACACCCTGCTCGTTCTCACGGCCGACGGCTTCTACGAAGTAGATCCCGCGGCCGAGGGCGTCTCCCGCCGACGCGTCCCCACCATGGATCCGACGCGAACGCTGGCGGAGGTCACGTTCTCCGGTGTTCGTGGTCGGCCACTGGAGTGGTCCGAAGATCTGGTCGATCGCATCCGAACCGTCGTTCTGATCGCGTTGTCCGCTGAACAGGTCGGAGCGGCCGCAGCGATCGTCGAACAGACCGTGGAATACACCAAGTCGCGCAAGCAGTTCGGTCGCGCGATCGGTTCTTTCCAAGCCCTCAAGCACCGGATGGCCGACATGTACACGTTGGTCGAGACGGCGCGGTCGATGACGTACGCCGCCGTGGCGACGCAGTCGGCGGACGACGCGGCAGTGGCGAAGGTCTACTGCTCGGAAGCCTTGCAGCAGATCACCTCCGAAGCAGTTCAGTTGCACGGCGGAATCGCAATCACCTGGGAGCACGACGCTCAGCTGTACTTCAAGCGTGCACACGGCAGCGCTCAGCTCTTCGGACAGCCGAGCACCTACCTGCCGAGCCTCGCTCAGGCCGCGGGTCTCTAAGACACATCGGTGCTTGTTCGCTCGCAATCCCGGGCGAACAAGCACCGATGCTGCCCAGTCAGTGGAATGAACCGCAGATTTATGCGGCTGGATCACGCAGAATCGGTCACCAGACAGCTGTCCATCTCACAGACCGGAGTTTTCTCGTGAATCGATTCGACGACAAGCGCGTCCTCATCAGCGGCGCAGGGTCCGGAATCGGCCAGGCCACCGTTGCCCGCATCCTGGTAGAAGGAGGCACCGTCGTCGCCGCCGACATTTCCGAGACCGACCTCGAACAGACGCTGAACGCCGCGAAGGACGCCGGCCACTCCGATCGCCTCACCACGGTGAAGGTCGACATCTCCAGCGAAGAGTCTGTTCGCGAACAGGTCGGCGCTGCGATCAAGGCTCTGGGCGGGCTCGACGTGCTGGTCAATGCGGCGGGCATTCTGCGCTCCGCGCACACCCACGAGATGACACTCGATTTCTGGAACACCGTCATCGGGGTCAACCTCACCGGAACGTTCCTCATGACGAGGGAGTCCCTGCCGGCACTGCTCGAAAGTGGAGCAGGCGTCGTGGTCAACTTCAGTTCCACCTCGGCGACCTTCGCCCACCCGTACATGACGGCATATGCGGCGTCGAAGGGTGGAATCCAATCCTTCACGCACGCACTTGCTCTCGAGTACAGCAAGCAGGGTCTTCGCGCCGTGGCCGTCGCACCCGGCAGCATCGCGTCGGGCATGACGTCCGATCCCGGCTTCCCGGCCGACATCGACTTCACGCTGCTCGGCAAGCTGGCCCCGGCAATCGGTGAGGGTTTCGCGCCCCCGTCCGCCGTCGCCGGCGTGATCGCGATGCTCGCTTCCGAGGACGGCTCGTTTGTCACCGGAACGGAAATCCGCATCGACGGCGGCACGCATATGTGACCACTTGCTGTGCGCCTTTATTAACCCCCGGCGGTTAATAAAGGCGCACAGCAGCGAGGCGGCATACTTATCTGGTCGCGCGGAACCGGTCCGGCGGTACGAAGTGCGGTGGGGAGCCAGCGGTGAGCGAATCAACAGGCAGTACGAACCTCGAGCCTGTGTTGATCAGTCCTGTCGTCGACGGAATGATTCGCACCTGGTCCGAGGACGAGACCCGTTTGTGGAGCGTCGACGATCCCGCCGCGCTCGGCGCACTGCTTGGACGCGGCCTCGTATCTCGTACTGCTCTGCCGGACAACAAGTTCCGAGAAGTTGCGTTTTTGGATACTCAGACCCAGGCCCTCACTGTGCAGCCGCGCTTCGCTACCCCGGACAGCACTGCCCTCGCCGCCCCGTTCAAGCTCACCGACGCGACCTCCCCGACCGGCGACGCTTGGGAAGATCTCGAATCGGTACTCGCGTCCATCGCGATCTCCGCTGCTGGACGCGGCGAATTCTGGCTCGCGGAACTCGGCGGGTGGGATTCTCCGCACGAGCCGAACTGCCTCTTCACGACCGTCGACGAATCGGGCCTGGCCAACGCAGTCATGGAGGCAACCCCTGCACCGGTGGGCACAGGCGTCTGGCCGGAGGTTCCGAGCGACCAATCCGGCGTTTCGGTGTCGGCACCAGCCTCACAGGACACCATCGAGGCTGCCGGAATCTTCGCGGTTTCAGCGATCGAGACGTGGGGCGTCACACCGTGGGACATCAACCTCACCTTCGGCAAACTGGTCGATTTCGCCTGATCAACGGCGCCGACACGCGGCGGTGAGTTGTACGTCTCCTCTCAGCCGACGGCTCACGGTTCGTCACAACACGCCCGATGGCCACGACATCGACCCCCTCGATGGGCATACTGAGGGAACTGGGGTTACTCCCGGTCACAAATACCCGTGGATCCGCGTCGGGGCGGGTGCGGTCCGACAACACGCGAGCAGCCACAGACACTGGCGGCTCCGAAAGGTTCAATCATGGCAACCGACCAATTACAGACGGTTGTATTGCACGGCGACCAGCTCAAATACGTCGACCAAGGCAGTGGCCCCGTCGTGGTGCTCATTCACGGCCTGCTGGGCGCGCACTCCAACTGGGAACCGCAGATCGAGACGCTCTCGCGTCATTACCGCGTGATCGCCCCTGATCTCTTCGGACACGGTGCGTCGGACAAGCCTGCCGGCGACTATTCACTCAGTGCTCACGCCGCCACTGTGCGTGACCTCCTCGAAGCCCTCGACATTCCGTCGGCCACCCTGGTCGGCCACTCCCTCGGTGGTGGGATCGCGATGCAGACGCTGTATCTGTTCCCCGACCGGGTGGAGCGGCTGTGCCTGGTAGCCAGCGGTGGACTCGGCCCCGAGGTGAGCCCACTCCTGCGTGCGGCGACACTGCCCGGCAGCGAACTGGTACTTCCCGTCCTCGCGTCGAGGACGCTGACCGACGTGACCGACAAAGCGCTCGGACTTTTCAACAAGATCGGCCTGTTCAAGCTCGGTGCCAGCGCGAGCGAGGCCCGTAAGAGCTTCGCTTCGGTATCGGACGCGTCGACGCGTCAGGCATTTCTGGCGACGGCACGATCGGTCATCAATTACAACGGTCAAACCGTCAATGCCACTCCGCATTTCGCCAACTTCAAGAATCTGCAGGCACTGCTGGTGTGGGGTGAGGAGGACACCATCATCCCCAACGCCCACACCGAGAACGCTCGCGCCGAACTACCGCTGGGGCGGGTGGAGATCTTCAAGCGCGCCGGACATTTCCCGCACCTTGACTACCCGGATCGCTTCGACCGCGTCTTCTCCGAATTCATGACGGACTGCGGAGTCGGTATCGGCACCGGACCCAAGGCCGTCAGCAGCTGAACTAGCGCCCCGCAACCAACTCTTCGAGGTAGCTCGCCACGCCGTCCTCGTCGTTCGTGGGCAAAATTCGGTCGGCGAGCTCGATGACCTCGGTTCTGGCGTTGGCCGGCACCAGAGCTGTTCCGGCCCAGGTCAGCATGGCAACGTCATTGAAGGCGTCACCGGCTGCCGCCACTTCCGACGCGTCGATGCCGTCGATCGCGCACAGCTGCGCGAGAGCGCTGGCCTTCGAGACGCCCGCTGCAGCCATTTCCATGTACGGGGCGCCGGAGTGGGTCAACTCCACGCCCTCGATGCCCGCAGCGACCGCTGTTCGGTACAGGTCGGCGCTGGGAACTTCCGCATGCCGGGCCACGATCTTGACCATCGGCTCCACGTCCAGCGGCAGCGTATCGGCGAGCACCATCTCGTGCAGGTGCCGGTGATGGTCCGCGAACTCGCACAGAGCGGCGTACTCCGGCTCGGCAAAGAACTGCGTGGGTCCGACGTTCGCGAACACGACGCCCGGAATCAGAGCGCGAACCTGCTCCATAGCCGTTGCAGCCAAAGATGTTTCGATCGAAACGGTGTCGACGATCTCCGGAGTCCCGTCCGCCAGGTCGAGAATGACAGCTCCGTTGGCACACACAGCTTTACCGCGAAATCCGCACGAGCTCGCCAACGTGTGTACCGAATGCCTGGCCCGGGCCGTCGCCCACACAACTTCGATCCCCGCGAGCCGCGCGTTCTCCATGGCCTGCGCGGTTCGCGCTGAAATCGTTCGGTCGGAGCGCAGCAGGGTGCCGTCGAGGTCGGTTGCGAACATACGAATGCGGGTCACCAGACCATGATGGCAGTCCGTTCGCAGCCCTCACCAACTACATGACATGGACAGTTGCTCTGTCAATTACCTGACTGGGCATCGAGAAGGTGCCGACGCATCTCGCCGAAGACCACACTCAGCCGCTCGACATCTCGCGGGCTCAGCAGATCGAACATGCTCTCCCGTACTGCGGCTACATGTGCCGGGCTTGCCGACGCCAATTTCTCGACACCCTGGTCGGTCAGCTCCGCATTAGCGCCCCTCTTGTCGTCGACACACTCGACCCTGCGCACCCAACCGGCACCGACCAGCCGATTGACGGCCCTGGTCACACCACTTCGGGTCGCCATCACAGCATCGGCGATCTCACTCATGCGCAGTTGCCGCCCAGGCGCTTCGGATAGAGCAACCAACAGTTCGAAGTCCGTGAACGAAATGTCGGAGTCTCGCACCAACTGCTGATCGAGAACACGCTGGAGCAGTCGGGTCGAGTCCAGGTAAGCCCGCCAGGCCGTTTGCTCCGTGTCGCTCAACCACCGCGTCGATTCCATGACACCAGCATATCCGAAGTAGTTGACAACGAAATCAAATGATCTATTCTCAATGTAGTTGATCAGTCAACTACCTGTTCGAAGAGAAGGTTCAACCGAGAGGCGGCGCCATGAGCGACAACAACGCAGTGCAGTTCGACGACGCAGTGCAGTTCGACAACGCGGTGCAGTTCGAGGAACGCCGGACCGAGATCAGGGATCGACATCTGATCCCCGCCGACACACGACCCGCATCGACCGCACGCGGCCTGCACCATACGGCCCTGATCAGCAGTGACGTCGAACGAACCGTGAAGTTCTATCAGGATCTCCTCGGATTCCCACTCACCGAGTTGATCGAGAACCGTGACTATCCCGGGTCGTCGCACTTCTTCTTCGACATCGGCAATGGCAACCTGCTGGCCTTCTTCGACTTCCCGGGTCTCGACGTGGGCCCATATCAAGAGGTGCTCGGCGGCCTCCACCACATCGCGATCAGCGTCGAACCTGCCAAGTGGGCGAGGCTGCGCACCAGACTGACCGAGGCGAACATTGAACTGATCGAGCACAGCGAGGTTTCGTTGTACTTCCGCGATCCCGACGGCGCTCGACTCGAGCTGATCGCCGACCCCCTCGGCGAGATGTACGGCAATCACGTCCTCTGAAAACTTGCTCTCCCCCACACCATTCGGAAGGCACACCATGACCTCCACTCTGTCGCAGCCCAACCTCGATATCCGTCGATCCGGGGATCGCTTCAAGTCCAATGCCGGCTGGCTGGACTCGAAGCACTCGTTCTCGTTCAGCAATCACTACGACCCGAAGAACACTCACCACGGTCTTCTCCTGGTCAACAACGACGACATCGTCACGCCCGGAATGGGATTCGACACCCACCCGCACCAGGACATGGAGATCATCACCTGGGTACTGAGAGGTTCTCTCGTACATCAGGATTCGATGGGGCATTCGGGCGTCATCTACCCCGGTCTCGCCCAGCGGATGAGCGCTGGAACGGGAATCCTGCATTCGGAGAAGAACGATTCGTGGCGACTCGGTGACGTGGCGGGCGCGCATTCCGACAAGCACAGCGATCCGGTTCACTTCATCCAGATGTGGGTCGTCCCCGACGAAGCCGGGATCACACCCGGTTACGAGCAGTTGGAGATCGACGCCGAATTGCTTGCCGGTGGGTTGGTTCCGGTCGCCTCGGGTATGGACGCGTACGCCGATCACTCGGCAATCCGGATCAAGAACAAGTACGCCGCGATGCACGTTGCGCGTCTGCAACCCGGACAACCTGTGACCCTGCCGGACGCACCGTTCCTGCATGTTTTTGTCGCCGACGGTCAGGCCGCCATGGAAGGCGTCGGAGTGCTCGAACAAGGTGACGCGGTGCGAGTATCCGGCGGTGGAGGTCAGCAGCTCAGCTCCGATACCGGGGCAGAGGTCATCGTCTGGGAAATGCACGCCACCGTTTCTCAGGGATGACATGAAGCCCTTCTCGTACGACGCTTCACCGTCTCGAATTGTCTTCGGCCAAGGGACGATCGATACGATCGCCGAAGAAGTGCGGCGGCTCGGCCGTAGCCGAGTGATGGTGCTGGCAAGTCGTCGACTCGACGCGGTTGCCGCCGCCGTCACCGAATCTCTCGGCGACATGGCGGTGGTCCGCTTCGACGGCGCTGTGATGCATACTCCGATCGAAGTCACGACAGCCGCGCTGAGACTTGCCGAGAACCATCACGTCGACACGGTCGTCGCGATCGGCGGCGGTTCGGCAACCGGGTTGTCCAAGGCACTGGCACTACGAGCGGGGTTCGATCAGATCGTCGTTCCGACAACGTACGCGGGATCAGAAGTCACTCCGGTGTTGGGTGAAACAGAGAACGGACGCAAGACAACTCGCTCCTCTCCCCACATCAGACCCGAAACCGTCATCTACGACGTCGACCTCACTCTCGATCTGCCGCTGGATACCACCGTCACCAGCGCCGTCAACGCGATGGCGCATGCGGTTGAAGCGTTGTACTCCACCGAGTCCAACCCGATCACGGACTCGATGGCGATCGAGGCGATCTCCGGGATCGCCCGTGCGCTGCCGAGCATTGTCGATGATCCGAAAAATCTGGAAGGTAGGGCCGAACTACTGCAAGCAGCCTGGTTGGCCGGAACCTGCTTGGGCACGGTCGGTATGGGGCTTCATCACAAGTTGTGCCACACCCTCGGTGGCAGCTTCGGTTTGCCGCATGCTCCCACCCACACCGTTGTCCTCCCCCACACGATGGCATTCAACGCGCCTGCTGTCCCGGATGTGATGTCGCGAATAGCGACTGCTCTGGGCGCATCCGATGCCGCTACCGGCGTTTTCGACCTCGTCACCGCGTGCGGCGGACCGACCACTCTGCGAGAACTGGGAATGAGTCACGATCAAATCGAAAATGCAGTCGAACTCGCCACCTCCGCCGCGTATCCGAACCCGCGTGAGATCACCCCGCCGGGCCTGAGCGAACTCCTCGAGAACGCCTGGTCCGGGCGTCGACCCGCCATCAGGTGAGAACTAATCAGGCAGTACCGCCTCGAGGCCTGACGTGTTCGAAGATCAGAATCGTCTCGGTCGCAGCAACCGCTGGATGTGCCGAGAGATTGTTGACGACGAAGTCACGCAACTGCGCCGAATCCGTCGTTGCGACGTGCAGCATGTAGTCGTCGACACCGGCAACGAAGTACACGTTGAGCACCGAGTCCAGCTTGGCGAAATCGTCGCCGAGCCGGTTGAGGTGCGACCGTGCGTTGGCCTGCAGTCGAACTGCGATCATCGCCTGCAGATCCATTCCGAGAGCGGCGGGGTCGATGTCCGCGTGAAATCCCCTGATCACGCCGTTGTCCACCAAAGCGCGCACACGGCCGAGGCATGTCGACGGCGCAATTCCCGCGATCGCGGCCAGCGCATTGTTCGGAATCCTCGCGTCTTTCGCCAGCTCTTCGAGCAGAACCCGGTCGACCTCGTCCAACTTCACGGCAGCCCGAACATGCTTCGGCGAGGCGGCCGTCTGAATACCGATTTTTGAACTTTCGCGCACCATGAATACAGACTAGAGAATTATCTTCACTTCTCTTCACTATCTGGCGACGAAACTTCATGCTTGGCACCTGCCATTCGAAGAAACAACAGACTCAGTTCGGAGCCGTGTCATGAAGGTCGGAATCCCCCGCGAAATCAAAAACCACGAGTACCGCGTGGCTATCAGCCCAGCAGGCGTCCACGAACTGGTCGGCCGAGGGCACGACGTCGTCATCGAAACGGGCGCAGGCGTCGGCTCCTCGTTCAGTGACGAGGATTTCAAGGCCGCGGGCGCGCAGATCCTCGGGTCCGCCGATCAGGTCTGGACAGACGCAGATCTGCTCCTGAAGGTCAAAGAACCTATTGCAGAAGAGTATTCGCGACTCCGTAAGGATCAGGTGCTCTTCACCTACCTGCACCTGGCGGCGTCGAAGGAATGCACCGACGCACTCCTGGCTTCGAAGACCACTTCCATCGCCTACGAAACCGTTGTCGGTTCCGACGGTTCACTGCCCCTTCTCGCACCGATGAGCGAAGTAGCCGGACGCCTTGCGCCGCAGGCCGGCGCCTACCACTTGATGCGTCACGGCGGCGGACGCGGAGTGCTGATGGGCGGCGTCCCCGGAGTGCGCCCCGCCAAGGTCGTGGTGATCGGTGCTGGCGTCTCCGGCAAGAACGCCATCGCCGTGGCCTACGGCATGCAGGCCGACGTCACCGTTCTCGATCTGTCGATCGCTCGCCTGCGGGAAATCGACGAGCTGTACCACGGCCAGGTCAAGACCATCACGTCCAACAGCCTCGAACTGGAACAGGCAGTACTCGACGCCGACCTCGTCATCGGCGCAGTGCTGGTCCCCGGGGCGAAGGCGCCGACTCTCGTCTCCAACAGCCTGGTGGCGCGTATGAAGCCGGGTTCTGTCCTGGTCGACATCGCCATCGACCAGGGCGGCTGCTTCGAGGATTCACACGCGACCACGCACGCCGACCCGACGTACCAGGTTCACGGTTCCGTCTTCTACTGCGTTGCGAACATGCCCGGAGCCGTCCCCCGTACGTCGACGTACGCGCTCACCAACGCGACGCTTCCGTACGTCGTCGCATTGGCAGACAAGGGGTGGAAGGACGCGGTCACGGCAGTTCCCGGCCTGGGGTCAGGACTGAGCACACACGACGGCCTGCTCCTGTCCGACAGTGTTGCAGCGGCACACGGGTACTCGGCTACGACTCTCTGACCCAGGCGGCTCTGACCCAGGCAAGGAAAGCTCGAGATCGCTAGCCTTGATCCATGAGCAATCCTGACATCACGCTGAATTCCGGAACCACGATCCCGCAACTCGGCCTCGGAGTCTGGCAGGCCACCAACGACGAAACCGAGCATGCAGTGCGGTTCGCTCTCGACGACGCCGGCTACCGGCACATCGACACCGCTGCCGCATATGGGAACGAAGAGGGCGTCGGACGAGGTATCGCCAACTCGTCCGTCGCGCGAGAGGACATATTCCTCACCACGAAGCTGTGGAATGCAGATCAGGGCTACGAGCCGGCGTTGAAGGCTTTCGACAGCAGCATCGACAAGCTGGGCGTCGATTACGTCGATCTGTATCTGATCCACTGGCCACTGCAGGACAACGACCGACTCCTCCGCACTTGGGACGCGCTCGAAAAGATCGCGGAATCGGGCCGCGCCAGGGCAATCGGGGTGTGCAACTTCGAGCCGCATCATCTGCAGCTTCTCGTCGATCGCGGCGGATTGTTGCCGGCAGTCGATCAAGTGGAACTGCATCCGCACCTCACGCAGCACGCGATCCGCGACAAGGCCGCCGAGCACGGAATCAAGGTCGAATCGTGGAGCCCACTCGGCGGTACCAGCAACGCGGGTTGGGGTAAGGCATCGAAGCCCAACACGCTGCTCACCGATCCGATCATCACTCGAATCGGTGACCGCCACAGCAAGACTGCCGCGCAGGTCCTGATCCGTTGGCACCTGCAGAACGGCCTGATCGTCATCCCGAAATCAGTGCATGACGCCCGGATCGCTCAGAACATCGACGTATTCGACTTCGAACTCACTGATCTCGATCTGAGCGAAATCGACACTCTCGACGACGGTACCCGCGTCGGCGCGCATCCCGATGAGCTCAACATCGGTGCACCGAACTGATCAAGCCGCTCGTTTGGTGGGGCGAAGCGCATCGATTCCGTTTCGCCTCACCATGGTCCCGAGGGTTTTCCACCACGGCCGAGCCGGATCCGGCTCGCTGCCGTCACCCATTCGATGCAACTGATCGGTGTGCCACTGCAGGTCGAGTGCACCGTCGAGCATCGAGATGTCGGCAACCTTCCCCAACAACTTCCGCGCTCCGAACTCAACAGTCGGGACGTTCAATCGTTCCCGATCCGATTCCAGGAGAACGGTTGCCGCGTCGGGAATCGTGATCGTCGGCCGGCCGAGACCGATAACATCGCATGCGCCGGAAGCGAGTGCCTCGACCATCGCCGATCGCGAGCGGAAGCCGCCGGTGACCGCCAAGGGAATGTCGCCGGCAATCGCTCGAACCGTCTCGGCATACTCGAGGAAATATGCCTCTCGATCGCGAGTGCTCTGCTTCTGCGCTTTACCCATCATGGCCGGCGATTCGTAACTGCCACCGCTGATCTCGATGAGGTCGACCGACTCTTCGGTCAGCGCGCGTACTACTTCTCGCGACTCGTCTTCCGAGAATCCGCCGCGCTGGAAATCAGCCGAGTTGAGTTTGACCGACACCGCGAATCCCGGAGCAACGGTAGAGCGTATGCGCCGAACGATTTCGATCAGAAAGCGTCGTCGACGCTCGGGATCTCCACCCCACTCGTCCGTCCGCTGATTGGACAACGGCGAAAGGAACTGCGCAACAAGATAACCGTGCGCGGCATGTATCTGCACGCCTCCGAATCCGGAGGACTCGGCGACGCGAGCGGTTTCCGCGAACTTGTCGATGATCTCTTCGATCTCAGCAGTCGAGAGTTCTCGCGGCGTCGCCATTCCCGGAATCTTCAGCGCAATCGCGCTCGGTGCGACCGGTCGACCTCTGCTGGCGATCGGGTTGGATTGCCGCCCTGGGTGGTTCAGCTGCATCCAGATCTCGGCGCCGCCGTTCTTGGCAGTCTTGGCCCAGGCAGTCAGCGCTTCGGCATCACGATCGTCGTCGACGACGACGTTGCCCGGTTCGGCGATCTGCGATCGATCAACCATGACATTGCCGGTGATCAGCAAACCGAACCCGCCACTGCCCCAACGACCGTACAGCGTTTCCAAGCGAGTGGACGGTCCATGAGTCCGGTCACCCAGAGCCTCGCTGAGCGCAGCTTTCATCGTGCGATTCCGCAGTATCTGCCCACAGGGCAAAGTCAACGATTCTCCGAGCGTGGTCATGGATGCCTCTCGCATGAAGGGAAGAAAGTCAATGGCGTGGCGCAGAACCGAAGTGCCGCTTGGTATCGCGTACGAAGCTCGAGAAGATCAGTGAGTTGACCGGTAGCCCGCCGCGCACCGCGAGCGACAGCTTCGGACGCGGCGAGAATGCAAAATTCCACTGCAATCTCGAACCCACTGCGAGCTCGTCGACGCGGTAGTCCTCCGCGAAGGATTGGAACAGCGGAACATTGGACTGTTCGACGTAAAACGAGTGCCGACGCGTTTCGTCGTCCCAGGTGATGAACTTTTCACGCATCTGCATCGCGCCACCGCCCACCTCCGCGATTCGGCGCGTGCCGACGCCGTAGGGGCGCGGCGAGGTGTAGTGCACTTTTGTGAGCAGTCGGCACCACGACAAAGGCTCGTCGGCGGTCAGACCGGCCCAGACGGCATCAGGTTCGGCGGCGAGGTCGATCGAGTACGTGAAGATATGCGGTGCCGTGTCGAAGAAATCGACACCGACCGGTTCGAGGTCGAACCAATGTGTCATCGCCTACTCCTGCCTAATTAGCCGTTACATGAAGTTACGGATACTTGATGGCCGAAGTCAACCCCCGAAGGCTCAGCGGGACCAAGCCTCAGAACGAGAGAGCCCCTGCAGTGAAGCGATGACCTGTTCGAGCGGCTCGATACTTCGAGTCGTCTGGCACACCGCCACTGCACCTTCGACCGACGTGATCGTCAGGTTTGCCATCGACTTTGCTTGCACTGCAGGATAACCCGCAGTTTCGAGTTGCGATTCGATCAACTTCTGCCACCCCAGCATGACCTCAGCCGATACTTCCGCGACTTCTGGCTCACTGGCGCGTGCCAACCCGCCGGCAATCACCGGGCAGCCGATCGCGAAGTCCGAGCGCGTGAGATTGAGTCGCCAGATGTCTCCGACCGCTTCGATCACGTCGGCAGTGGAACCGGTGGCCGCAGCCGAGCTGATTCGTCTGGTGATGATCGCACCAGCCGCGCGCACGGCTTCGACCATCAGCTCGGTCTTGCCGCCGGGGAAGTGATGGTAAATCGACCCACGGGGCGCGCCGCTGTGCTTGATGACGTCGCTGAAGGACGTCGCATCGACACCGTTGCGGCTGATCAGTTCGACCGCACTACGAATCATGCGATCACGTGAGCTCAGCTCTGCCATGTCACAGATCCTTCGGCCGTCGGTACACCTGTCGACTCATACGCTACGTTATGTATGACGACCTACATAGTGATGGGATGAAACAATGAGTGACGAGACAACCGCAACCGTCGATCCGGCGCAGATGACAGGCCTCGAACTTCTCCGCTGGATGGGAACGCAGGTCAACGACCGACCCAGCATCGGACGCCTCCTCGGCATGGAGATGCGCGAGGTCAACGAGGGATCCGTCAGCTTCGCCCTGACCCCGCGTGCCGATTTCAGCAACCCGCTCGGCACTGTCCACGGCGGAATCTGCGCAACGCTGCTCGACTCGGTCATGGGCTGCGCGGTACACACGATGCTTCCGGCCGGCGTCGGCTACACGACCCTCGAACTCAAGCTCAACTACATCCGCACGGTGCCTCTCGACGGTGACGAACTGACAGCCCACGGCAGTGTCATTCACGTGGGCGGGCGTACCGCGACTGCAGAGGGCAAGGTCTTGGACAAGAACGGCAAGTTGGTTGCGCATGGAACCACGACGTGCATGATTTTTCGCTAAGCCCGACGTGAGCAGGGTGCGAGTACCGATGTACGATCGGCTCGTGACCCTGCTCACTGCGCACCTCTGGTGGCCCGACCGCTGACGGTCAGCCGCAACTGCGTGCTGCCCGGACCGATATCGGGTGGTCCAGCAGGCTCCTCTCCAGGATCCCCGATCCGGCAAATGCCGTACGCGTCGTCGCTACGACCGCCAAGATCAGGTACCGAATCCACGAAGGAGAGTTAGTTGACCACCACCCCACTCAACCGTTCGCTCGAGCCTTTGGGCGTCTCCATCCCGTCGAAAGTGCCGACGCACTGGTACAACCTGGCGGCTGACCTCCCCGAGCCTGTTCCCCCGCACCTGCATCCGGGCACTCGTGAGCCGCTCGGCCCCGAGGACTTGGCGCCGCTGTTCCCGATGAACCTCATCGCGCAGGAAGTCGCAACCGAGCGCTACATCGAGATCCCGGAGACGGTTCGCGAGATATACGGCATGTGGAGGCCCTCTCCCCTGTTCCGTGCGCACCGACTCGAGCGCGCTCTGGGCACACCTGCTCGCATCTACTACAAGTACGAAGGCGTGAGCCCGGTCGGTTCGCACAAGCCGAATACTGCTGTCGCGCAGGCGTACTACAACGCGATCGAAGGAACCACCAAGCTCACCACCGAAACCGGCGCAGGCCAGTGGGGTGCGTCGCTGTCGTTCGCGGGCGCACTGCTCGGACTCGACGTCGAGGTGTGGCAGGTTCGCTCCTCCTTCGATTCGAAGCCGTACCGACGCATCCAGATGGAGGCATACGGCGGAATCTGTCACCCGTCGCCTTCCGACCTGACGGAAGCCGGACGCGCACTGTTGAAGTCGCATCCCGACACCACCGGCTCGCTTGGTATGGCGATCAGTGAGGCCGTCGAGGTCGCTGCGCAGGATCCGAACACGCACTACTCACTCGGTAGCGTGCTGAACCACGTCATGCTTCACCAGACCGTGATCGGTCAGGAAGCAATGGTCCAGCTCGAAGAAGCCGGCGACGCCGTCCCCGACACCGTGTTCGGTTGCGCCGGTGGCGGTTCCAACCTCGCCGGACTCACCTTCCCGTTCCTGGGACGAAACCTTCGCGAAGGCACCAAGACTCGTCTGGTCGCCTGCGAGCCTTCGGCATGCCCGTCCCTCACCCAGGGCGAGTACCGCTACGACTTCGGTGACGTCGCCGGGCTGACTCCGCTGCTCAAGATGCACACTCTGGGTAAGGACTTCGTTCCCCCGGCGATCCATGCGGGTGGCCTTCGCTACCACGGCATGTCGCCGATGGTCTCGCATGCGGTCAACCTCGGCCTCATGGACGCGATTGCCGTCGATCAGGACGACGCACTCCAGGCCGGTCTGATTTTCGCCCGCGCCGAAGGAATCATCCCGGCTCCGGAATCAACCCACGCGGTTGCCGGCGCCATCGCTCACGCCCGTGCCGTCACAGAACCCGAGGTGATCGTGATCGGACTGTCCGGCAACGGTCAGTTGGATCTCCCGGCGTACTCGCCTTACGTCTGACGCCGTCGGTGTGGTGGTCTCGTGTGTACGAGGCCACCACACTTCGTCACACCGAGCACGTGGGCTCGATCTCGCGATCGACATCGAGCCGGCCGTCCGCGAAACGAACCGATCAGTTTGCTCGATCGGTTACGGTCTTTCGATGCAGCTTCGGTTGAAGGAACACTGGAAACTGGTCGCCCTCGGACTGGCGTTGATCGTGGCGATCGCGTTCATCGTCGTATCGGCACTCTCCGACTCCAGTGAGGCGGCCTCGCCGAAGCAGAAGATAGGCGGTCCGATCGTCGAGCAGGGGGTTGTCGACGTGGACCTCTCCGATCCTCCGCAACAAGCCTGGGAACTCGATGTTCGAACGCTCACGGACAACTCCGGCGACGTACTGCTGTCGATGCCTTCCGGCCTCGATCGCTACTACGGCTACGGCAACACGTACCAAGTCGGTGACGTGATGGTGGCCGCGACTGCTTATCCCCTTCCCAAGACCGACGAGTCTTCGTCGAGTCAGGGAGTCGGTGCCGTCACACTGGTCGGTGTGAATCCCGACGACGGAAGTCCGCTGTGGAAAACGCGAATCGGCGGAGTCATCGGCCAGTGCAGTCAGCAGAACGAATCCACGATCATCGCGTGCTGGGGCGATCGACGGATGATCTTTGTAGATACCGCGACCGGAACTCTGTTGTCCGACCTCGGAACCGACTTCGATCTCAGTGGTGCCGCGATCACCGGAGACACTGTGTACACGTCCGGCGAAAGGATGGACGGAACGATTCGAACACGAATTCTCGCCAGCGGCAACACAACCAACTTAACGGCCAACTTCGTTCGCACCTTCGAACCAAGTGAGAAGTTCGGGGCCGTCTACACGGTCCCTCACACCGACACTGTCATTGCGATGGAACAGGGCGATGGCGGGGACCCACAGTACCGCTATCGAATCTACGATCTGGATTCCGGCGCCGAACGATTCAGATTCGAGGGCGATTCGCTTGTCCCGGCCGGAAATGGATTGTTCCTGACTAGTGTCGGCGGCAGGTCAGGTTATGCAGGAACCCAAAACCTCTTGGCTTCCGATGGATCCACGATTCGTGCGATACCGATTCCCTCGTACTCATCGTCGTCCTACCCAAGTAAGTCCTCGACGGGCCTGCCGATGTTTCTCGGCGACGGCGCCTACGACCCGGATTCCGGTGACGAACTTTGGCGCAGTTCACAAATCGTCAACACCGCGATGGCCGGGACGGGAAGCGCCATCGCCGCAGTGGTAGGAAAAACAATCCTGGTCACGTCGCCGGAGACGCGCACAATCTCGGGTCTCGACATCGAGAGTGGCCGACAGTTGTGGCAAACGCCCTGGCAAGACGCGTACTGGGTTCGCAGCGGGGTAACCGATGGCGACCACTTCGTCTTCAGTGACTACACCGGCATGCACGCGATCCGGGCTCGCGACGGAAAGATGATGTGGTCGGTTCCCCTTCCCCCAGAAGTCGATCCGCGCGGAGTCGTCGTCTCGAATGCCGGCAAAAACGTGTCGTTCTCCTGGCAGAACCATTTCACCGTTTGGCGATAGGCCGGCAACATCACCGATACTGTGTCGCGCTGACCAGCCAGCTCAGCAGCAAGCAAATGGCTAGACGTGCAGCATCAATGGCCACAATCCAGTCTGGCGCGTTTGTTCAATTTCGGGGGAACGATCTCGAACAACTGCATATATCTCCGCGTCTCCAATTTCGGAAAGATCAGACCAGACCTGCAGTCAAGGGGTGCGTAAAAATCGCACCGACTCAGGTATCTGATCCAATCCAATCGTAAAGGGAGCCAACGGGATGGACGCGAAATCCCCTATTTGCAGTCGGCAACAAATTGTCCAGTTTGCGCGCAAACATCTGCGTACCGGGGGACCGAACTCAGACCAAATTCGTCGTCATTTCGGTTTGCAAAAACGCGCGTTCTTCACGCAGCTCGACACCCATCTGGACGATTCTGCACTTTCGATGCCCGAAAAAGTTGCACTCCGCCGCATCTGCCGACAGGAGGATAGAAGGTGCCCGATCAAACGTATGAACGTCTCAGCAGGTCAAGCCAACCCACGCCGGCCGATGTACGACGCGCTTCCTTTCCCACCCCAGAACCATCCCGCTTGACGATCCAGCCCCGAACTACGTTGAGCCGCTGGATTCTTCCGCAGTCCCCTCTTCTCGGTTGGGATCATCGGAGATCTAACAACCGCGCGACTTTCAGACTCAAATGCAATGCCAACCGGTCGTCGCCGTTTGTCAAGTCTGCGCGTGTTATCTCCTGAATTCGCCGCAAACGATAGTACAGGCTCCCTCGATGCACACAGAGCGCCTCGGACGTTCGCTTTACGTCACCGGCATTGTCCAAAAAGCTCTCCAGCGTCGCGAGAAGAGCCTCACTTTTTGAGTCCTCATGGCTGAGCAAGGACTGCAAACCTGAGTGAATACTGTTCTCGAGTCGATCCTCCGACAGTTCGGCCAGAAGTCCGTAGACGCCGAGATCCCGATAACGCACAACATTTCCGAGCACCTTGACGACCTGGGCTACATCTGCGGAGCGTCTGGACTCTTCGTAGGATTCGCGCACGTCTGCAACCGAGGTTCGCGGTTCACCGATACCAACCCAACATTCGATGTTCTGGCGCCCACTTTCAGACAAGACTCGCTCCCGGGCTGCCACGATCAACGAGTCCAGATGGGTTTGAGTCGAGCGTTCGGCCACCGATACGATCAACAGACTGTGGTCGGGGCGGTCGAGTTGGATTGCACTGTTCCGCGGGAGCCTCCGCCGAAGCTGATCGACGCCGACGGCAACACTCAGACGATCTCTTTCGGTCAATGTCGACCGGCCCACGGGACGAAGCAACATAGTGACCGCGACTGCTGGACCCGCAGCCATCAAGCCCTCATCAGCCAATCTGCTTGCCGCGTCCTCGCGCAGCGACCGCTCGCCAGACAGTACGTCTCGAGTAAGTTCCCGCTCCCGACTTCGGGACAACTCGTCCAGCAACTGTTCGCGGTGGAGGATCATCGCCGCCGCATCAGCCGTGCGCCTCAAGACCTCGGCTTGATCCTCGTCAACTTCGCCCTCTGAAGTCAACAGCCAGACGAAGCCCAGCAGCGCATTGCGGTACCGGATCGGCATCCCGACCCGGCCAAGGGTCAGCCCTAGTCCTTCGTTGACGGGAACAGTGAAGAGATCGAGGGCTTCACGGCCTCCACTCGCGTAGATGAAGTCCACAATCTCGCGTGAAACATTCCGCTGTAGAACGGAATTCATTCTGACTGAATCGACGGCACTGTCATGCGAGTTGTACGCGAGTAGACGGATCTGTGCATCATCGATCGCAACGGAACGGTCCAGTCGGCGCCCGGTATTATCCACCAAATGCTGTAGTTCTCCGGCCATGGTCGAACTGTACGAGCCACGCTCGCCGTTTTGCAACATATGACTAAATTCATCCGCGACAATTTGAACGAATGACAGTGATGCAACTAACTTTCGCGCCATAAGCTCGCTACATGCCGAAGCACATGAGACCCGGAACGTGTTCGCTCGGCCCGCGACCAGGCATACCCAGCAACGACAGGTTGCACGAAAGCGACGAGATTCGTTGCAGCCGTGAGATTTGCATTGTGGGCCGAAGCCAGCCGACACGCTCTCGCGTGAGAAAGCGTCGTCCCTGATCCGGAATCGATCGCAACCTCCGTTCGCCCGATCAACGTGGGTCCGGTCGGCCTCTTTCAATTTCGCATGCCTCCGAACGACATCGGCCACCGTGACGTCGCAAAACCGTTGCCATTCAGCATATCCCGAGAGGAATTTTTCATGACCGGTACAGCGAATGCTCCTGTAGAGCATCAAATCGAGACTTCACCCGGACGTCGATCGGCGCGCCGCAGGGCGCTGATCGCCGGCGCGACAGGCAACATCGTCGAATGGTTCGATTTCACGATCTACGGTTTCACTGCCGCAGTTCTCGCGACAGTGTTCTTCCCTCCGGAGTTCGGCAGTGGCGCACTGCTTGCCACCTTCGCTCTTTACGGAGTCGCATTCTTGGCCAGACCTGCCGGCGGCATATTCTTCGGAAGACTGGGTGACCGCCTCGGCCGGCGGAGGTCACTGTCCCTGGCAATTACGCTCATGGGCTGCTCGACAGCGGCTATCGGCCTCTTACCGACCTACGCTTCGATCGGTGTTGCAGCACCGCTGTTGCTGCTGCTCTGTCGCTTGGTTCAAGGATTCTCGGCCGGCGGCGAATACACCGGAGCGGCAACCTTCGTCGTCGAGCATGCGCCGTCTCACCGCCGAGGCTTGTACGCAGGGATTATCAGCTCTTCGTCGTTCGTCGGCAGCATCTTGGCCACGGTCACAGTCTTGTCATTCAGCTTGGTCGGCACTGAGTCCTTTGCCGAAGGGGGATGGCGTTGGCCGTTCATCATCGGAGGCGTTGTCGCCATGGTGGGACTGTTCATGAGGCTTGCGGTCGAGGAAACTCCGGCTTTCAAGGAAATGAAAGAAAACGATTCCCTTCCAACCCGCCCTCTCACAGATCTGTTCCGCAATCACTGGCGGACTCTGCTCACGTCATTCGTGTATTTCGCCTCGCTCGGTGTCGTTACTCATATGCTGCTCGGCTACATGCCGACATTTCTGATTCTTTCAGCCGACGTTTCGAGCACGGTGGCACTGCTGATGACAACCGGCGCTTTGGTTCTCGCAGTCCCGCTGTTCATCTTCTTCGGCGCCACGGTCGACCGAATCGGCCGGAGACCTCTCGTCAGAATCGGCATGGTGATGTCAGTTTTCGTTTCGGTGCCCAGCTACATGCTCATCGGCACCGGAAACATTTTCGCGATTGCCATTGCACTGGCTGCTCTGGTCATCGCGCTTTCCCTACTCGCGTCCGCTTTGCTCGTAATCCTCGAAATGATGCCGACGCATGCTCGATTCACCGGCACGGCAATCCCCTACAACATCGCATATGCGCTCTTTGCAGGAACTGCGCCGCTGGTGTGCGCAGCACTGGTCAACGCCACTGGAAGCGATCTGTCGCCTGCCTTCTACGCGACCGCCATCGCTTTGATCGCACTTCCCATTCTGTGGCGAGGGATTCCGGAATCGAAAGACTGGTCTGCCACGCGGGGCAGCTCGACGAAACATTTCTGACAACGGACGCGCCACGGCTGTGATTTTTTGAGCAGCTGTCGATAGCGTTCCGATGGCCGCCACGAGAGAGTTGAGGACGACGGACACCTCTGGACTTTCAGGTACCAAATCCATTAAGGCAGAGCCGAATCCGAGAAGTCGGGATACGGGTCTCCAGAGGAAGTCGACGGCGTCAGAATTACCAGAACCCAAGCTCGCCGGATCGAATAGCTGCGCTTTCGATCCGGCGAAGCCATCAGTAGAAAGAGGGGCCGAAAGTGCCTACCGACAAGACCGATGCAGTTGTGGTCGGAGCTGGAGTGATCGGCAGCTCCATCGCCTACGAACTGGCCGCTCGAGGCTACGAAGTCCTGGTCATCGACAAGTCTGGTGGTCCGGGCTACGGCTCGACCAGTGCATCCAGTGCGGTCATCCGGTTCAACTACTCCACATTCGACGGTATGGCTGCGGCTTGGGAGTCGCTGCATTGCTGGCAAAACTGGAACGAGCATCTCAACGCGACAGTCGACGGCGCGCTTGCGAAGTTTCGGCAATGCGGGATGGCACTGCTCGATGTCGACGTCGCACCCCACGCGCGCACGATTGGACTGTTCGAGAAGATCGGAATCGACTACCAACTTTGGGACGCAACGACACTCGTCGAAAAGATTCCCGGTATCGACGCAGGTAAATACTATCCACCGAAGCCAGTCGACTCGGAGTCCTTCTTCGCAGATGCGGAAACCACGCTCGGCGCGCTGTACACACCGCAGGCGGGGTTCGTCGACGACCCGCAACTGGCAGCCGCGAATCTTGCTGCGGCAGCACGTTCGCACGGTGCGGTTTTCGCATACAACACGCGTGTGGTGGCAGTCGAGCAGTTGCCTGACGGCACATGGCAGCTAGGGCTCGACGACGGGGAAAGTGTGAAATCCAAGATTGTCGTCAACGCCGCCGGCCCCTGGTCAGGAGCGTTCAACAAGCTCTCGAATGTCGGGTCCGACTTCAAGGTTTCGGTTCGGCCCTTGCGTCAGGAAGTCCATCACATCACCGCACCCACTGAGTACAACGAAAACGAGATCCTCGGCCCGATGATCGCCGATTTGGATCTCGGAACCTACATGCGAGCCGAACCTGGAAACGGTTTCCTCGTCGGCGGAACCGAACCGGATTGCGATCCGCTCGAGTGGATCGACGATCCTGATACCGCAAACCCGAATCGCACTGTTGCCCGATTCGAAGCGCAGGTTTTCCGCGCCGCCAGGCGTTTCCCCACCCTGGAGGTCCCTTCACAACCGAAAGGTATTGCCGGCGTGTACGACGCAGCGTCTGACTGGACCCCGATCTACGACAAGACAGACAGACAAGGTTTCTACGTCGCCATGGGCACCAGCGGGAACCAATTCAAAAATGCGCCCATCGCTGGGCGCCTCATGTCCAGGATCATCGACGAAGTGGAAGCTGGACACGATCACGACGCTGATCCCCTGACCTATGTCGGGATGCACACCGGGCTCGAAATCGACCTCGGCGCATTCTCCCGCCTTCGGGCACCCAATGCCGAGTCGACCGGGACGGTCATGGGTTAGAAGTCTTGTCCGGCTTGGAGAATCGATAGCCGCGACAACTGAATAGACACGGCTGTGGGTGTCCACCACGTGGTGGACACCCACAGCCGACTTCTCCTTCAACGGCGTCTACGGAAAATCGCCCTAGAACGTGTCAGCGGCACATCGTCTCCGGGACGGAGAGCTCTAACGTGCATGGCAGGTCTTCAAGTAGCTCAGGAACGATGCCTGCAGCCCGGTAACGTGCGTCTCGTGCAACAACGCGGTCGAAACATCCTGCGACCGTCCCTTGCCATGCAACTGCTCCACGACGGCGAGAACGTTGCGTGACAGTCCGCGATAGATCGGAATTGGTCCAGTCAGTTCGGCTTCGTTCAGCGTAACGTGCAGCTGCGGCACAACTGAGCCCACGCCACGCTCGGGCAGCGCCTCGACCAGTGTGTGGATCTGGCTGTCAGCGTTCACAACTCCGGGACTACCCGCACCGAAGGTCGCGAATGGGGGCGCGTCGCGCAGCCATGCGTAGAGGGCGAAAAGGCCTCCGTACGAGTACCCGAAGAGTCCGTGCCCGGACTCGCTGACACGTAGCTCCGACGAGTACAGGCGAGGGTGGAGTTCGTTGGTCAGGAAGTCGAGGAAGACGTCCCCGTGGGTGTCTGCCAGCTCCTCGAGGTAGGCGTCCACGTACTCCTGGGTCATTGCACCCGAGTCGCGAGCAGCGGCAAGAGTAGCCATCATTTCTTCGCCTACCGGTTCCCCAGGCGGCACGAGATCGCGGTTGCGGAGCCGTGCCCAGTTGGCGGCCTCCTCACCGGCATATCCGACACTGACCTGAATGTACGGGGCGACCGTCAGGTACGGGTCTGCCTGCGTGACGATGAGCGGGGCGGTAAGACCTACAGCCCAGTTGCCGTCCATCACGTAGATCAGCGGTAAGGGATCCGTGGAGTCCGCGTAGCCGGGGGGTGTGGTCACCCAGACGCCGTAGCTGTGCCCCGACTTCGCCGTTATTTCGAAGTACTCCGTGTCTGCAAAACATCCGTGCAGCATTGCGCTCATCGAACGTCTCCCTTGACGATATTGCCGGACTTCACGACGAGAGCAGCCATGTCCGGATCGGCGAACACCTTTGCGTCTCGGAGTGGGTCTTGCTGCCAGGCAACCATGTCCGCCTGCATACCGACGCGGATAGTCCCGACGGTTTTCCCGATACCGAGAATGTCGGCATTGACGCTGGTGGCCGAAACGAGTGCATGCATCGGCGACTCCAACTCCGCGCGCAAGCGCAACTCCTCACCTCGGCGCTTTTGGTGCGGCCCGATGAGGTCCGAGCCCAGGCCGATCCTCAGGCCTGCTGCGCGAGAGGCCGCGAGCGCTCTGGCCATGCGTTGACGCACTCCGGCTGCACGTTCTCGTATTGCAGGGTCCAGGTCCATGCTTTCGGTGTCCGTCAACTGCTCGACCACGGCGAAGGTAGGGACCAGAGCCACGTCATGCTCGCGCATCAACTGGGCAGTCTCCGCGTCGATGTCGGTGCCGTGTTCCACGCACCGCACTCCCGCCCGCACTGCGTTGCGAATGCCCGCATTGTTGTGCGCGTGGACCGTGACGTAGGTGCCGCGCGACGCTGCTTCTTCCACTGCCACGGAGATTTCCTCGACGGTGAACTGTGTGTCGGTGAGGCGGTCATGGCCTCCGACGACACCGCCGGTGACGCACAGTTTCAGAAATGTGGCCCCTCGGCGGAACGATTCGCGCACGTTGCGTCGTAGCTCGTCGGCATTACCCGACATCAAGGACAAGGCGCAGAGCCCTGGAATGTGGTGCATGTTCCACAGCTCGGTCGGCTCCCATGCGGCCCCGTAGTAGCCGTGTCCACCGGTCTGGCACTGCACAGGACCACACGAGAGGACACGCGGACCACGCACCTTGCCGCTCGCAATAACGTCGACGACTCCGCCGTCGATGCCACCGACGTCTCGCACCGTGGTGAAGCCCGCGTCGAGGGCATCGCCCGCGGTGGCGAAGATGCCCGCAGCCAGTTCCGCTGCCGAGAGCTCAAACCCGAATTGCCTTCGGATCGGACTCGAAATACCCAGGTGGACATGAGCATCGATCAGCCCCGGAGTCAGAAGCATGCCGTCCAAGTCAACTGTCGTCGAACCCGACGGCGCCTGTCCGATCGCTGTGACAATGCCGCCACTCACGCACACGTCGACTTCGACCGGGTCGGTACCCGATCCATCCGCGACCATGCCGCCGGCAAACCATACGTCAGTCAAAGGGACCTCCCGAGCATTAGAAACCACTCTCCTAAACACTGGTGAATTCGATATGCGGTACCGTACTCAACAGTGGTGAACCCGTCAATGGAGGTAGCGTGAGATCGCCGGTTGGGGAGGGTCGAGAGCGACTGTTACAGGCACTGTTCGACGAGTTCGGTGAAACCGGCCCAAGTCCGAAGCTGTCGATGCGCCAAGTAGCGGAGCGACTCGGCGTGCACCACACGCTTCTGACCTATCACTTCGGATCACGACCAGGTCTCCTCAGCGCCGTACTGTCGGAAGCGCGCCGCCGTGACAACCTCGTCATCGCCGCGATGGGCAAAGATCTCGGGTTCGCGGCCCTGTGCAGGGCGATCTGGAGTTTCTACTCGAACGCCGAGCATGAAGATCGAAGCCGCACCTTTTTTCACCTGGCCGGACTTGCGGTTTACGAGCACAAAGCATTTCAAGATTTCGCCGCCGACCTCGACGACTTGGCTCACCTCCTCGAAGCGGCAGCACTTCGCGAAGGATTCACAGTGGTGGATGCAAAGCAGCAGAGCATCATCGCAACCGCATGTCTGCGAGGACTGTTGCTGCAGAGGTTGCTCACCCCCGACGCCGAGGTCGACGCGGCAGCCGAGCGCTTCATCACCTCGTTGACAGCGTCCACCACGTAAGGCCTCACAACCGATCACCCTCGTTCGAAATCACCGACGCGGGGCCGTTTGCCATTGGCTCGGTCACGTTTCGGCGCGAGCCGGGTCTCTGAACCCCGGTTGAATGGTGGCCGATCGCACTTTCGACACCTGTACGAGCGAAGTGCCGAAAGATGCGACAAGTGAACCTATCCCGACCCAGCAGACACACGACATCATCGACAAGTCCGATGATTCACATGAGTTTCGAAAGTCAGGATTGAATTGTGACCATTACCTTCCGTGCCGCAGAGTTGAACAGCGCAAGTGGGATCTTCCAGCAAGCACTGCTCGGCCAACCCAGTGCAGAGCCACTCGCCGGAGACATCATCACTCGTGCAGATGTCGAGTTCACCAGTGACGACGGCCGCATTCAATCCGGAGTCTGGGAGAGCGAACCGGGAAAGTCGCGGTGGGAGTTCCTCACCCGCGGCGAGATCATCACCATCGTCTCCGGCGCCATGACCGTCGAGGAGGACGACGGCGATCCCGTACATCTCATTGCCGGGACGAGTGCAATCTTCCCAATCGGATGGAAGGGTACGTGGACGGTCACCGAGACCGTGCGCAAGGTGTTCGTCGTATACAACGAATGACCAAGAGAATCCGCAACATCCGACTTTCACGGCCCGTCGTACGGACGGATCTCCCGACGCAGCCCACTTGCCCTGAGCACCTGTCGCTGAACTCCCGCCCTCACGGAATCCTCCGTGCCGATTACCCTCACATGGTTTCTGGCGCGAGTGATCGCCGTGTACAACAACTCCCGGGTCAGTAGTGACGACGCTTCGGCCGGCAGCATCACCGATACCGTGTCGTACTGGCTGCCCTGGCTCCGGTGAATCGTCATCGCGTAAACGGTCTGCACCGACGAGAGTTGGCTCGGGTGAATCAGAAACGCATCACTCCCCCGCTGGAATGCGGCAATAGGAACGCCATCCTCACGCTGCACGATCACCCCGGCATCCCCGTTGTAGATCTTGGCCTCGTAGTCGTTGGCCGTCACCAACAGGGGTTGGCCCGGATACCACCTCGTCGGATCCAGGAATTGCCCTGATGCCGTGCCGACCCACTCCATCGCCTGTTGCGCCCACCGCCCGACACCGTACGGTCCGTCACGGTGCGCGCACAGAAGGCGGTGCGATTCCAGGCCTTTCAGGGCGCCGATCGCATCACCCTCCTCGGCCGACGCCGTCACCACCTCTGAACTCGCCACGATGTCGGCGCGCAATGCGTCAACGTCCTCGGGAGAATGGAAGGAGACTGCGGGATCGCCACTACGCAGGATGCGCAGAACCTCAGCGGAATCTCCCGCTCGAACTGCCCTGGCCAACGACGCGATGGTTCCGTCGAAGCGGCGCCCACGTGAGAGTTGAATGATCCCGCCCCGCAGACGATCCTGCTCATCCGCACTCAGCGCCTCTTCGGAACCAGTGGCCGTGAGATCGTCACCCACCAACTGTGTCAGCGCCGGATTTCCACTGACTTCTACCGGGCGGGCGACAAGGTCAGCAAGAACAGCGCCGGCGTCGACGGAGGTCAACTGATCGGGATCGCCGACGAGCAGCAGACGGGCATCGGGGCGAACCGCTTCGAGCAGGCGCGCCATCAAGGTGAGGGAGACCATCGACGTCTCGTCGACGACGACCACGTCGTATGGAAGTCTGTTGGTCGCATTGTATTTGAAACGGCTCGAACTCCCCCGCTGCCAACCGAGTAGCCGGTGCAGGGTCATGGCCGCTAGTTCTTCGGGAAGGCCAAGGCTCGCGGTCTGCTCACGTACGGACTCTTGCAGACGTGCTGCGGCTTTGCCCGTCGGTGCGGCCAGCCCGATGCGAGCCTTCGAACCCAGTTCCTCCGACAGGAGAGCGAGAATACGTGCGACCGTATGGGTTTTGCCGGTTCCGGGCCCACCGGCGATGACCGTCGTCCACTGTGTCGCGGCGAGAGCAGCGGCTATCCGTTGACGATCAGGGGCGGTGGTCGGCCCGTTCTCGTCGACGAACAGCGAATCCAGGCGCGTTCGGACCGCTTTCAGGTCGGCGGGCGGCCACGTGGACGCACGCTCGTCGAGCACTCGCCGAATCGTCTGCTCCTGCAGAAAGTACCGATCGAGGTAGAGAAGCTCACCGTCGTCCGTGTCGACCAACCGGAGGGGCCTGAGCGGTCCGGCGTTGCCGCCGATCACCAGAGGGCTCAGGCGAAGGGCGGCAACGATCTCCGACGGTTCGGGCCACGGCAACGACGTGAGTTCGTCTTCCGTCGCATTGTCGACGCTCACATCACGCATCCGTCGTAGATCGAGGCACACCGAACCTGATCGCACGGCCCGAACTGCCAACGCCGCGGCTAGCATCACTTCTTCGGAAGTTTCACCGCCCAGGCTGCACACTCTCGTCGCGACATGAACGTCGGCGGCAACCAGAACCCCGGCTTCGTTGAAGATTCGCACGATCCCTTTGGCGCGCTGCGCCAATTGCGCCTCGGTCATCGAATCTTCTCCCCTACTGTGTGGGACGCATCAAGACCGGCCAGCAGATCCGATAGTTCAACCGTCAGCTGAGCAGGCGGTTTCCATTCGAATACACCACATTCCGGCGGACTGTCCGGGCCGAGCATCCCACGCACGAATTGATACTGCGCACCCCCGAGATGGCGATGCGGATCGTAGTCGGGCAGTCGCCACCGCAGATACCGATGCAGCGCAACCGAATACAGCAGTGCCTGCAAGGGATAGTGCGAGCGCATCATCTCCGTCGCCATGAGTTCGCGCGTGTAGTTGGCAGCCGTCAGATCGCCGCGGCCCAGCCGATTTGTCTTGTAGTCGACGATCACGAACGACGGGCCCGGGATCCGCAAGACGGCGTCGATACTGCCCGTCAGGAACCCGCGCATCGGTGACGTCTCGACACGGTCAAGATGGTCGGCGTACGACGCCAGAATGTCGTCCGGGGGAAGGTGGCGCCTCAACAGTTCCGACACTCCGCGAAGTGTGACACTCATCGACACCGGATCGTCGCCACCGGCCAGTGGGAGTTCGAAATCGAGTTCGGGAAGACGATCCTTCGGCGCGATCGTGGCCAAGGTTCCGAATCCCAGTGGAGTCTGCATCACCAGCAACAACGCATCCGCGAGTGCTTCGGAGTCGACCTCGGCCGCCCGAACCGAGACCGCCTCGGCGCAGCGTATACCGAGTTCCGCTCTCAGGTCTGAAGCAGCAGTGTCCACCACCTCGAGCACTTCATGCACCAGCGTGCCGAATGCGGCGCCCGCCGGAAGACCGTTCATCGGTGAAGGCAACGCCTCCAGCGGTGAGGGGGTGACGGTCCCGAAGTCTACGGAATCCTCTGGCTCGTCGTCCTTTTCGGGATCCTCTACCTCGCTGTCGGTGGACGTGACCGCGTGGTGAGCTCCGGCGGTCAGTGCCGAGTACGACGTACGACGCCAGAGAGTGTCCAGGTCTCGATCGAAACGCGCCGCGGCCAGTTCGGTCACGTTCGCGGCTGCACCGGACCACTGGACGGGCGACGGTGGATGTGGACCAACAGGTTCCACCGAGATCACATCGGAAGCTGCTGCCGGCCACGTCGCGAGTCGTGCTGCGGTTGTACCGTCGTCGAGCACCTTCACTACCCGAGCAGGTTCGGCGATGCCGGGTGTACGTCCGAGCATCAACCGGTGCAGTGGCGAGCGTGAGGTCCCGTAGCTTGGCGCCCACCAGAGCACTAGTTGGCACTGCGCCCGGGTCAGCGCCACGTACAGCAGCCGCAGTTCTTCGCCCGCTTCTTCAGCCTCCGCAACAGTCTTTCTGGCGTTGTGCCCCGGGCCTTCCTGCCCACCGACGTCGAGGATGCGGCGCCCATCCGGATCGTGCAACAACTGCGTCGGAGAGTTGAAGCCGCCTACGCTCTCCCAACTGAACGGGACGTAGACGATCGGGAATTCGAGCCCTTTGGTGGCGTGCACGGTTGCGATTTGTACAGCGGCAGCATCGCTGTCGAGGCGACGGCTTCTGTCGGTGGCACTCCCGGACGTCGGGTCCTTGATCCGATCGGAGAGCCAGCGAACCAATGCGCTCAACCCGAACGCTTCCTCGGTGGCGACGCGGCCGAGAAGTTGTGCGACGTGCCGCAGATCGGTGAAATCTCGTTCGCCGGACGGGGCCGCGAGTACACGCTTCTCCAGATTCGTTTCGGCGGAGATCCTTTCGAACACGGCCGCGAACCCGACGCGTGCGAACAACCCGGAGTATGAGCGCAGTTGACCCGCGAGTTCCGCGACGACGTTGTCGCCATCGACGTCCAATTCTTCGGCGGTGCGCCCGAAAATCGGAGAGAGGGCGGTCAACCGGACGCGATCAGACCGGTGCGGCTGCTCGATCGCCTGCAGCAGCCACAGCCACTGTGTTGCGCTGGGTGTCGCGAAAACACTGGAACCGCCGGTCAATACGGAAGGTACACCTACGGCATCGAGGGCATCGCGAATCATCGCCACCTGCTTGTGGGTGCGCACCAATACCGCGACGTCTCCCGGCTCGACCGGGCGCGGATCACCGTCGACCGCCAAGCGGGCATCGCTGCCCAGCAGCCCGACCACGTCTGCTGCGACGTCGTCCGCGACGCGACTGCGAAGTCTGCCTACGGCCGGAAATCCCGAACGATTGAGCGGTCCGGCTCCGGTACGCGGCAGATGGCGTACACGCATCGGCACCGGGCCGGACAACCGAGACTTCTTGTGCGACGCCTCCACTGGATGCGCGACGATACCCTCGTTACCCAGTGCGGCGCCGCCGTAGAGGTGTTCGAGTGCCGCCAACAACCCTGGATCGCTGCGCCAATTGGTGGTCAATTCCTGGTGTGCATCCGCCTGATCGACCGCATCGAGATAGCTCAGGACTTCTGCACCGCGGAACGCGTAGATAGCTTGCTTGGGATCACCGACCAGGACCAGGGTGGTGTGTCCGTGGAAGGCCAACCGCAGAATGTCCCACTGCAACGGATCGGTGTCCTGGAACTCGTCGATCAGCACGACCTTGAACTTCTCGCGCACCCGACGGCACGCGACGGGGCCGTATTCCGGATCCGTCAACACGCCGTGCAGCAGCGTCAGGAGATCGTTGAAGTCGCGAATTCCTTTGGTCCGCTTACGTCGTTCAACCTCGAGACGAGCAGCCGCCGCGAACAGGACTCGCTGACCGGGAGCGGTCTCCTCCTCGCCGTCGGGTTCGAGAATTGCCTGGCCATCGCCGACTGCGCTTCGGGCAATGGCCAGCGCGTCCTTCGTGGAAAACGGTGGAGACGAGTCCGTCCGGCTGTAGCGGCTGAGGTACAAATCCGAGACGACCTCACTGATCAGGTCGTCGACCGACTCCACAAAAGTTGTGTCGGGTTCGCGTTCCCCGGCGATGCCGAGTCCGTCGAGCATCCTCTGACAGAAACTGTGGGTGGTCGTGATGGTGCCGGCGTCGAACTCCGCGAGAGCGCGCAGGAGTCGACGACGCCGCACGCCGATCTCCTCGTCGTCAGCTGTGGCGAGGTACGACACCAGATCATCATCCGACCGCCTCGCCGCCTCCGGGTCGACCAGAGCGGCGGACACTCCGGCGAACCTCTCCCTGGCACGCTCACGAAGTTCCTGAGTGGCGGCCCGGCTGAATGTCACCAGCAGAACTTGCGAAATGTCAGCGAGACCTTCGGCAACACAACGGGTTGCGAGTCCGACGATCGCGTAGGTCTTGCCAGTTCCGGCGCTCGCTTCCAACACCGTGGTGCCGGTCGGTAGCGGCCCCAAAAGGTCGAAGTCCACGGGTTACTCCGCTCTTTCGTTGGTCAGCAACGGATCCCACAGTCGTCGGGCGAGAACTCCGAATCGAGTCGGTTCCTCGGCCCAGACGAATTCGTCGTCCGACGGCGGATCCGCGGCCAACTCCGCCAGTGTTCGAGCTTCTCCGAAAACGTAAGCGTTGCTCGGATCGATCATCTCGCCGTACTGCCCGGTCCACTGGGTGTCCGCACCGTTTGTCGCATCGTCGACCGACTCGCCACCAAAGCGTCGGCGCGCATATTCGGCTGAAGTAGCGGCCCACATCGGCAACGGACGCTGCAGCCCCCGCTCGCGTAGGTCCACCAGTTGCTGCAGGATCTCGACCGCATTGCCTGGCGCATCGAGCACCGACCGTGCCGCTGCTATCTTTCCCCGACCCCGTCCGATGGAGACTGCATCGAGCGCACCGGGTCGTCCGTGCGCTTTCAAGGCGAGCAGGTTTATCCAGGCCGTCATTCGATGTTTAGGCGCCAGTGAGGAATACGACGCTCGCACCACTGAATTGCCGTGCACACCGGTTACCGTTCCGGTGAGACGACGCCCGTCACCGAGGTCGATGTCGACGTCGACAGCCTCGGAGTCGCCCTCGAGGTGTGGCAATGCAAGACCGGCAAGTTGGTCTACCACCCACTCGACGTTGCCCAGAACCGAGGCGCCCAGGTTGTAGGGCGGCAAAGTACCGCGGCGCCACTCGGCTGCACGGAAATCCGCCGAGCTGCGTCCAGCCAAGCGCGAGAGAAGCATTCGGTCACCCAGAGCCCAGGTGGACAGTGGATCGAGCTCGGTTGCCAGCGAATCCGCGATGTCGTCGTCGAGTTCCGGTACCCGGACGCCGAGGCGTTGGCGCAGAAAACCACGGGCGGGGTGTACGAGGAAGTTCACCAGGTCGGCAAGGTTCACTTCCTTCGGATGCACCTCGAGTAGCTTGGCCGACAAGACTGTCGGCAATTCGATCGGTGTTCCGGCAGCAGCCCTGGCACCGGCCAGCGCTGCCGTGTCGAAGCTGAACGGCTGATCCGGCGAGAAGTTTCGATTGTCGAACGACTGCAACGGGTGTCGAGTCAGCACCCCGTTGATCGCTTCCGGGCCCACCGTCGCACTGAGTACGTCGAGGAGGCCACTGAGGGGGATCGCCGGCGGTCTGACGACACCGGTGACCGGATCGGCACCGGTATACAACAGAATCAGATGCTCACCCGCAGACATCACGGCATCGAGAAGCAGTTGCCGGTCTTCACTGCGCAGATCACGCTCCCCCACAACTGGATCACGGGACAAGATGTCGTCGCCGTCGACTCCACCGGTTCGAGGGAACACCTCGTCGTCGAGCCCGATCAGAACGACCACGCGATGCGGCACCGAACGCATCGGAACCATCGTGCACACCGTCAGTTCGCCGGTTCGGAAGTTGGCCCGCGTAGGTCTGCCAGCGAGGCTGCGCGAGAGCATCGCGCGAACATCGGCCAGACGTAACACCGTCTCTCCGCCGAATTCGACAGCAGCTACAAGTTCGCGGTGGGCCCCCGCGCTCTGCCAGGAATCGGCGGGCGCAGTGTCGGTCAGTAGATCCAGGGCCCGCATCAGCACACGAAGCCATTCGGCCGGCGAATGTGGGCCGGCAAGATCGCGAAGCGAGACTGCCAGGCGATCGACGAACTCTGCGAAACGTCCACTCAGATCGATGTCTGTGCCGTCCACGTCATCGAGTGGCAGCGCGAGATCCAACCAGGCATTTTCCGATTCGTCCGCGCTGACCCCCAACAAGATTCGGTCCATGGCGGTGTTGAAGGTGTTCTGCGGAAATGCATCGAGACCGAACGTGGCACGCTGCCGACTACCGATTCCCCAGCGAGCACCCGCTTCCGTCGTCCATTCCCGCAGTCTTTCCAATTCGTCGTCGCCCCACGAAAAACGTGTGCGGACAGGCTCGGTCGCAACAAGGTCGAGAACCTCACTGGCTGTGGCCCGGCCGTCGGCCAATTCGAGGAGAGAGCCGAGAACGGCCAGGACAGGATTGGTCTGACGTAATCCGCGGTCTGCCAGCTTTACTCGAAGAAGATGCCCCGGGTGTCCATGGACACCTTGCCCGAATGCAGCACGAACCAAGGGTGCGTACGTTTCGACGTCCGGGCACATCACGAGTACGTCGCGTGGCTGCAATGTCGGGTCGTCCTCGAACAATCGGAGCAGACATTCGCGGAGCACCTCGACCTGCCGTGCCGGCCCGTGGCAAGCGTGGACCTGAACTGTCCCGTCCGGTTCCGCTGCAACGCTGGGAGCACGATCTGCGATGACATCGGCCTTGACCGTCGCCAGGAGGGATTTCGGGCCGGCTGGTTCGGGAAGATGCACCGACTCGAACTCGGCGGCACCGAGGCTGATCTGAAGTTCACGAACGTCGCGAGCAAGACTCGACAGCAACGGATTGGCGGATATCAGCGCTGACCCGTCTTCCGAACGTCGGATCGTGCTCTCACTTCGAGGCGGTATGCGCGAGCTCATCTTGGTCCACAGCGCGGGGCTGGGATGCGGGAGCCAGATGTGCACGTCCCGATTCGCACTGAGTGCGCTCAAGATCATTCGCTGATCGACCGGCAGCCGGGTCGGCCCGAAGACCGACAGACGTTCCGGTAGGTCGACCAAGGCCGGGTCCTCGACCAGCGCGCGGCTCACTTGCCCCAGTCGCTCTGCGGGCCCCGGAACGTCGATCTTGTCCGCGACGATGCACCACAGACGTGCCTGCCATTCGAAATCCTCCGACAGCGCCAATCCGTGTCCGTCGGTCAACCGCCCGGCGGCCCAGTCGATCAGCATCTGTGGGCGTTGCGCGGCATAACTGCGGAAGAGTTCGGTGACATGTGTGGCGGAGGCAAACCGTCGACCTTCACGATGGCCTTCGAGATGCTTCGCCAGGACTCCGCACCAGGGCTCGCCGAGGGACTCGTCGATCACGTCGAGAACCGTCCACACCAATCGCGTCGGCGACCACGGGTCGTCGTCAGCCGTGATACCACTGACCGCGGCCACGGACTCCGCGACCAGGCGCGCGGGTGAAGGAAACGCGATGTTCGCAGAAATTCCGTCCACTGCTGACGGTCCGGACGTGCCTAGCTGGGAGGACAGCCGCTGATTGAGCCAACGCTCGACGCCCTTGGCCGGCACCGCAACAGTTTCCCGGGCGAATGGATCCGACAGCGGTGTACGGAGGAGCGTGGCCAACGCCGAGACCAGGGTGTCCGAACGCTCGGCCCGGTACAACTTCAGCAATCTTCGCTCCCCTCACTCCGTCCAGACGTCCATCTCACCACGGCGCTGTGACAGGAGACGCCGAACCAGCCTCACGCAGCGGTGACGCGCAGGCAACATGACCGCAACCGGACGTTCGTACTGTGCGGGAATGACCAGTCCCGTCACCACACCTCGCCCCGCTGGAACCGGTCTCGACATCTCCGGCCTCGGCAAGACCTTCGAGATGGGTCGTCGGTCGGTGACCGCGCTGACCGACGTGTCCCTTCAAACCAGCGAAGGCTCCTTTCTGTCTCTGCTCGGGCCGTCCGGATGCGGGAAGTCCACCGTTCTCCGCATCCTTGCGGGCCTCGACACTCCGACGTCGGGAACAGCACTTGTCAACGGACAGTCGCCCGCCGAGTTACGCAAGCGCCGCGAACTCGGAATCGCCTTCCAGGATTCGGCTTTGCTGCCGTGGCGGACGGTGACCTCCAACATCAAACTGCCGCTTCAGGTTGCCGGCATCGATCCCGACCCCGACCAGATCGCCGACCTGATCGCTCTCGTCGGCCTCGAAGGATTCGAGAAGGCCAAGCCCGCTCAATTGTCCGGCGGTATGCGTCAGCGTGTGTCGATCGCACGATCGCTCGTGGTCAAGCCGAGTGTCCTGCTACTCGACGAACCCTTCGGCGCACTGGACGACATGACCCGCCAACGGCTCAACATCGAATTGCTCAGGATCTGGACCGAGAAACCGGCGACCACGTTGATGGTGACTCACGGAATCGCCGAAGCCGTGTTCCTCTCCGACGTCGTTGCCGTCATGACGCCGAGGCCCGGACGCGTCCTCGAAGTCGTGCCGATCGACCTGCCGCGCCCGCGTACTCCCGAGATGATGCGTACACCCGAGTTCCACGAGATCCACGACTACCTCTCCGGACTGCTCTTCGGAAAAGCAGGCGTCGCATGACAATTACCGATATCGAGAACGTCGCGACCGCGGCGGCGCAGCAATCTGTACCGCGCCGGATCCGATTGAAGCGTCCAACGTGGTTCGGCGGTGCAGTCGGCATCTGCGGACTGATCGTTCTCTGGTGGATTCTGGCGGCGGCCGGTGTTGCGGGAGGCACGATTCCGACGCCGTGGGTGGTTGTCTCGACGATGTTCGACGACGGTTGGTCGCTGTACGGACCCAATTTCACCGTCACGGCTTCCGGTGCGCTGCAGGGCTTTCTCTGGGGAAATCTGCTGGCGATCACGCTTGCCGTGCTTGTCGTCCTCATTCCGCCCATCGAGGGATTGGCCACACAATTGGCGATTCTGAGCTACTGCACACCGCTGTTGGCGCTTGGCCCAATCATCCTGGTCGTCTTCGGCGGCCGGACCCCCACGATCTTTCTCGCCGCGATGTACTGCTTCTTCACCACGATGGTCGGCACACTCGCTGGCCTGAGATCGGCCGACAAGACGAGTCTCGATCTCGTTGCCGCCTACGGTGGTGGGCGTTGGCAGAAGTTCACCAAAGTTCAACTGGTGAGCGCACTTCCGAGTACCTTTGCCGCCCTCAAGATTGCTGCACCCTCGGCTGTACTCGGTGCCATCCTCGGAGAGTATCTCGGCGGGGTGGACAGCGGGATCGGCGTCGCACTCACGGCCGCTCAGACGTCGTACAACGTCCCGCGAACGTGGGGAATGGCCATCGCCGCCGCCTTGCTCGCCGGCCTGGGATACGCCGTCGTCGCAGCGATCGCCCGGCTCGTCACCCCGTGGACGAGCGCTCCGGGAGCACAGAAATGACCGCGGTACGAGGAACATTGAGATTCCTCGCTCCGATTGCCATCGCCTCGGCACTGCTGCTTGTCATCTGGGTGGTCTTCCTCAACGCCTTCCCCCAGGTCGGCCCGCGTGTGGGAAAGACGCCGGCCGACGTCTGGGAGTACCTGTTCTCCGGTCCTAAGTCCGCCGACGCTCGTTCGGGCATCATCGACAACCTGTTCATCACTCTGCGCGACGCCGGTGTCGGCTTTGCCGTCGGAATGACTGCCGCGCTCGTGGTGGCGTCGATCTTCGTCGTTTCCCGCACTGTCGAACAGACTTTCATGCCCGTTGCAATGCTTCTACGATCTGTTCCTCTCGTTGCGATGACCCCGATCATCGTCCTGATATTCGGCCGCGGAATCGTGGGTGTGACGGTCATGGTTGCGATAGTGGTGTTCTTCCCAGCCCTCGTCATGATCATGGTCGGTCTACGTGCCGCTCCGGCTCAGGCACAAGACCTCATAGCTGCGTACGGCGGGAGTCGTTGGACCGCATTGCGAATGGTGTCCGTACCGTCCGCACTTCCGGCGGTGTTCGCCGCCGCTAGGGTGTCAGTGCCCGGCGCTTTGATCGGAGCACTGATCGGCGAATGGCTCGGTAGCGGTCAAGGCTTGGGTTCGAGCATGATCAAAGCCATTCCGCGCTACCAGTACAACGAATTGTGGGCATCTATCGTGGTGATCACCGTGGTGTCGATCGTCCTCTACGCCGTGGTCGGGATCTTCGAAAGCATCGCTCTGTCTCGTTTCGGTCCTTCGGCGGGCAAGTCGTGACATCTGTTAACACGACCTCAACAAACTCTCTCTCCCAAGCAAACTGAACGAAACCGACTGGCCCTAGTGTTCCGATTCATGACGCCATTCAAGCCCGTCCGCCAGCTGGACCGCAGGGCCTTCTTCCGCTACTCCGCGCTGACCGGCATCGCAGTCGCCGGTAGTGCGTCATTGCTCGCGTGTAGCAGTGACTCCAGCAGTTCGAGTGGCGGAACCACGGACGACGGTTCCGAATTCGGAACAGTTGCAGTGCAGTTGTCCTGGATCAAGAACATCGAGTTCGCCGGTGAGTACTTCGCTCTCGACAAGGGGTACTACAAGGATGCCGGGTTCGGGAATGTAGACCTGGTGGCAGGTGGCGCAGCCGGTACCGGCGTCGAAGCCGGCTTGGACACCGGCAAGGTGTGGATCGGAATGTCCGCACCGCAGCTCACAGCACCCGCCGTACTCGACGGACTGGAGGCAAAGATCGTCGGGGCGACGTTCCAGAAGAATCCGTTTGCGATTGTCAGTTCCGCTGCGGCACCGATCAACTCACCGCAGGACATGATCGGCAAGAAGATCGGCGTCCAGGATTCCAATCAGCTCGTCTTCGGAGCTCTCCTGGCAGCCAACGGCCTGACCGAAAGCCAGATGACGATCGTGCCCGCGCAGTTCGATCCGAGCCCCCTGGCAAACGGCGAGGTGGACGGCTGGGTCTCCTACGTGACCAACGAGCCGATCACACTGGCCGCCAAAGGTTTCCCCAACGCCCACTTCCTCTTCGCGGACTACAACCTGCCGTTGGTCGCCGAATCGTTCACGGTTCTCCAGTCCACCATCGACAACGAGAGGGACAAGCTCAAGGCATTCCTGAAGGCCGAGATCCAGGGCTGGAAGGACGCGGTCGCTGATCCGGCAGAGTCGGCGCGGCTTGCCGTCGAGGTCTACGGCAAGGACCAGAACCTGGAACTCGAAGAGCAGATCAAGGAAGCCACCGCACAGAACGATCTTGTGGTGTCGGCAGATACCAAAGCAAACGGGTTGTTCACGATGACACCCCAACTGATCGAACAGAACATCGCAGCACTGTCGAAAGCGGGGCTGGAGATTACGGCGGACCAACTGTTCGACATGTCGATCCTCGAAGAGGTGTACGCCGAGAATCCGGAGTTGATCTGACTGAGCCGAGCGTCAACGAACCTCTCGCGCGAGTACGCCCGAGATGAATAGTTGTACAAGGACCTCGGCCTTGTACCGGGCATCGGACCCAGCACCGATACAAAGGTTCCCGATGCCTTTGAGCACGTTGTACGCATCGACCCGCGAAGCAGTGCCAACAGACTCGAGCGCTGCCTCCAGGAGGGAGCCACATACCGGGACGAGGCGGTCGACGAAGTAGGCGTGCAGAGCGTCGGACCCGGCGCTGTCTCCTTGCAGTGCGCCGGCGAGCCCGTGCTTGGTGACCAGGAACTCCACGAACAAAGCCACCCATGCCCGCAAAGCCGCCTCCGGCGTTGCACTCTCCGCGAGCATCTGTGGGCCCGCGTCCGCACACGCCTCGACTTGGTGTCGGTATACGGCGACCACCAACTCGGGGCGCGTCGGGAAGTGGCGGTAGATCGTCCCCATGCCGACGCCGGCCTTCGCCGCAATCTCCCGCACCGGAGCGTCGACTCCGGACTCTACGAACACTGCTGCCGCCGCGTCGAGCAGCGCCTGCTCGCTTCGACGTGGGCGACCGACTTGCTTGGGAGAGGCGACGCGCGACTGCTCGTCCTGGGCATCAGCCATGTGCACTCCTCGCTGACTCACGACATATGTTTGCATTACGGAACAACGTTCCGTAATGTTGCGGAGCGACGCTCCGATAACCAGTATCGCAGGGTGCAGCCTCAGCAAGGAACTTGCCATGACCTCATCAATGATCGACACGCTGAACGGCATCATCGGCGCCGGCACCCCGGTCGTCTCCGTTGCCCCCGTCGAGTTGTTCGCCCTCGATCGACCAGTCCCGCTGGAAGTACGTGTGTCTGCTCCGGCGGCAGGCACGAACCTCCCCGTTGTGGTGTTCTCCCACGGCAACGGGTGGAACCTCGATGGATACTCGCCACTCACGGCATTCTGGGCATCCCACGGATTCGTGGTGATCCAGCCGACACACCTGGACTCGCGCCGGAACGGTTTCGGGTTCGATCACCCGGTGTTCCCGACGATCTGGACCGAGAGGATCGCGGATCTCACACGCATCCTCGATCAGCTCGACACCATCGAATTTGCCGTGCCCGGACTTGCCGGCCGCATCGACCGCAGTCGAGTTGCCGCCACGGGCCACTCCTGGGGTGGGCAAACCGCTCAGTCACTCCTCGGAGCACGGATCTTCGACGAAGCCGGCCAGGTCGTCGGCCAGGACATGTCCGACAGTCGCGTCACCGCGGGAATCCTTTTCGCAGCAACCGGTCTCGGCGGCGAGAACCTACATCCGTTCGCGCAGGCGAACTTCCCGTTCATGCGCCCCTCGTTCCAGGAACTGACAACGCCGACACTCGTCGTCGCGGGCGACCACGACCAGTCCAAGATGTCCAGCCGCGGACCTGACTGGTTCACCGACGCCTACACGCACAGCCCAGGAGCCACCGACCTCCTGACCTTCTACGGTGCCGAGCACGCACTCGGCGGAATCGTCGGATACGAAGTCGCCGAGACCACTGACGAAAACCCAGAGCGGGTCGCCGCCATCCAACGGATGAGTACTGCCTACCTTCGGACCGCGTTGCGCATCGATGAGACCAGCTGGCCAGCGGCCCAGGCCGCATTCAGCGACAACGCCGACCCGATCGGCCGAGTCGACACCAAGTAATGCGGCAGTGATCCAACTTATTGGCCGAAGTTGAACCTGAGATTCGCATTGATCAATGTATTGAGCCGCTTTCGCATCCTGACAACGTCCGACTCGGACGGTATCGGATCTTCGAGGAAGAGCGTCCAACGCAGCATCGTGCCGTTTCCGACCGCCTCGATGTCGAATCGGATGACGGCGTCGGGACGGTCCGGCCAGATCGACGACCAGATCACCAGCTCCGGTTCTTCAGCCCTGACGATCTCCGGTGCGATCTCGCTCTCGAGCAGTTCCAACCAGTGCCGGGCGGGCTGGCGGTACGGATCGATCAATGCCTCGAACATGAAGCGCGCAGGCGGCGGCTGGCTCCGGCGCCTCGTCGCGACTTGCAGCATGGCACGAGCGTAACCGCCTCTCAAGGGCATACCTCTGCCTTCGCAGTGCTGGATCCACGAAAACTGGGATAAACCGGGCATCGACGGAGGACACTCAGGAGCACATCCGTCTGGGAGGGCCGCTCATGCGTAAACGCCATCAGGTTCTGCTTGCAGTGTCCGCAGCGATCGGACTGTCGCTGACGCCGATCAATGCGTCGGCAACACCGAGCACGGGAGTACACGGAGAAATCCTCGGGCAGGTGACTTTCGACGGCAAGGACTACATCCTGCGCCAGATCACCATCGACCCCGGCGGTTCCACCGGTTGGCACTTCCACGACGGGACGCTCTACGCGCTGATCGCGCAGGGCACGTTGAGCCACTACCGATCCGATTGCTCCGTCGACGGGATCTACAGCGCCGGAAATACTTTGATCGAACCGAGCGGTTCAGATCATGTGCACATCGGAAACAACTCGCAGACAACACCATTGGTGCTCGAGGTCGTCTACGTCAATCCGGCGGGCAGCCCCCTCTCCGAAGATGCTGCGCCTCCTAACTGCCAACTACCCGGCTGACGGGGCAGAAGAGTTAAACCGCACCGGCATCGATTCGAGCCCGGACACGAAGTTGGCCGCACGTCGCTGCAACGGCGCGTCGGTGGCAAGTTCCATGTCCGGCAGCCTGGCGAAGAGTTGCTCGAACATGATCCGTCCCTCCAACCTGGCCAGCTGATTGCCCAGACAGAAATGAGTTCCGAAGCCGAAGGCCACGTGCGGATTCGGTGTGCGGCCGACATCGAACCGTTCGGCGTTCAGGAACACGGACTCGTCGAAATTTGCCGATTCGAAGAGCAGCAGCATCTTCTCACCTGCCTTCAGCTGCGCGCCGAAGAAATCGGTGTCACGGGTCAGGGTTCGAGCCATGTTCTTGATCGGCGAGGACCACCGCAGCATCTCCTCCATTGCCAAGGGAATGGCATCGGGATCGTCGACTAGCTCCCGGCGCTGGTCCGGATGGCGCAGTAGCTGTTCCATGCCGCCGCTGAGCACGTGCCGTGTGGTCTCGTCACCGCCGATCAGGATCAGCAGGGATTCGTTGACGATTTCCTGATCGGAGAGGGCTTCGCCGTCGACCGCACTGTGAATCAACGTGCTCACCAAATCGTCGGCCGGGTCGCTCCTCCGCTCGGCGATGGTTCGCATCATGTACGCGGTGAAATCGACGTACGCAACCATCATGGCCTGCAGTTGATCCTGGGAAGCGTTGCTTCCCAATGCCTTCACCAGATCGTCCGACCACCGCAGAAACAACGCGCGTTCCTCCGGACGGACACCCAACATGTCGCCGATGACGGCCATCGGCAGCGGTGCCGCCAGGTCTGCGACGAAGTCGGCTTCTCCTTTCTCACAGACGGCGTCGATCAGTTGATCGCAGATCTCCCGGATACGGCCGGCCTTGGCTTCGACCTTCTTACGTGTGAAACCCGCATTGACCAAGCGTCGACGTGTGAGGTGCTGCGGGTCGTCCATGTCGATCATCTGCGGCAATGGACCGGTTTCGGGGCGGATGCCACCGGCGTTGGAGAACAGTTCGGGATCCCGCTCGGCTGCGACGACGGCGTCGTAACTCGCGGCCGCGGTGATTCCGTTGGCGTCGTCTCGGTACACGGGCTCGTGATCACGCATCCAGGCGTATGCGTCGCGCACATTCCCGAGGTCTCCGCTGTAGAAGCGTCCGTCGATCAAATCGAAGGTCGGTCTGGTAGCCATCACTCCACCTCTCGCACAACCCTTGCCACAATAAGTAGAACCTGTTCCTATATAGCGTGGGGCGTTTTCACCGAAGCCGAACCGGAAAACCTCCAGAATCAGCACGCGAGCCCGCCGGAGCAACGACCAGGAGACACACATGGACGACGACACCGCCTCAGCGGGCATACCCACTTTCACCGGCACATCGATACTGGTGACCGGCGGCGGTAGTGGCATCGGTCTGGGCATCGCTCGTTCGCTGGTTGCGTCTGGCGCTCACGTCACGATCTGCGGACGCAACAAGGAGAAACTCGAAGCTGCCGCCGAATCGATCCGGCAGTCGAGTCCGGAAGGATCGGTCAGCGTCTCCCCTACCGACGTCACGATCGAGGCAGACGTCGTCGCCGCTGTTGCCGCGGCGGTCTCCGTCACCGGAAAGCTCGACGGAGTCGTGGCCTGCGCCGGCGGGAACGAAACCATCGCACCGGTCACGCAACTCGACGTCGACGCGTGGCGCCGCACCGTCGACCTCAACGTCACGGGGACCATGCTGACGATCAAGCACGGCGCCCGGGCGCTGGTGGCAGGAGGCGGTGGATCCATCGTCGCGATCTCGTCGATCGCCAGCAGCAACACACATCGCTGGTTCGGCGCGTACGGCGTCTCGAAGTCCGGCGTCGACCACCTGGTGCAATTGGCGGCAGACGAACTGGGCGCCAGCAACATTCGTGTCAATGCGATCCGGCCGGGTCTGACCCGAACGGATCTGGTCGCGCTCATCACCGACGGTGGTCCGATCCTGGACGACTACCTGGCCAACACTCCGCTCGAACGCGTCGGCGAGGTCGAGGACGTCGCCGGACTCGCTTCCTTCCTACTCGGACCGCAATCCACCTGGATCACCGGGCAGATCATCAACGTCGACGGAGGCCAAATGCTGCGCCGCGGACCGGATTTCCGCTCGATGCTCGAACCCGTCTACGGATCCGACGGACTCCGCGGGGTGGTCGCGCCATGAGCTACACGATTCTGGGCAAGAAGGTCGAGATGCCCGTCGAAGTTCGCACCGCGTCGGCCTTCATGGCGTTGTACTCGGTACCCAGCGCAACGGCGCAGTCGATCATCGATTACACCGGCTTGACCGCGCTCCAGTACCGTCCCGGCCGGGCGCTGTGCGGCCTGGTTTTTGTCGACTACATCGATGGGGATCTGGGGCCGTACAACGAATTCGGGGTGACGTACATGGTGCGTAGCCACACTGCGCCTCCCGAAACCTCGGTGCTGGGAGATCTACGTTCGCTCGCTGCCGGAACTGCAGGGGCACTCATTCACGAGTTGCCGGTGGACGGAGAGTTCACCAAGGCCGCCGGCCGGGAAATCTGGGGATTCCCGAAGGTGCTCGCCGAGTTCGACACCGAGCACGTCGGCTCGGTCAAGCGCGGATCCGTCTCGCGCGACGGCAAACTCATCACACAGTTGAGTGTGAAGTCCGGCGTCAGCGTGCCTGGCGGCGGAGCCAACATGTCGTTGGCCGCGTACTCGCATCTCGACGGCGCAACCAGGTGCACGTCGTGGGACATGGCGCCGACCGGCGTCAAATCGCGCCCTGGTGGAGCAGAGGTTCAGCTGGGTAGTCACCCGATGGCGGCGGAGCTTCGGAAACTGGGACTCCCCCGCCGGGCCCTGATGACCACGACCATCAAAAACCTGGCGATGACGTTCGGGGAGGCGACAACGATCTGAGTGTCAGCCGACGGCACCCCTTTCGGTCACGTGTGACTCGGGCTACACTCCTGGACGGTTGACCAACTCGCGTCAGACCGCCCGAAAGGACACTCGTGCAGATCACCCGACGCACCGTACTGGCAGGCGCTGCCGCCGCACCTGCGCTCGCCGCTCTGTCGACGAACCAGGCCGTCGCAGCTTCGCCGGCACGCACCGTTTCACCCGCACGTACCGACAAGTCGTCGTCGTTGCAGGTGGGCGTCGGGATCTCCGATGTGACCGGACCGGTCGCCGAGGTCGGCATGATGGGCTACTCGAGCTTCGACCAACGCGCCGAAGGCCTGCACCAGCGAATGCGCGCACGCGCCTTCATCTTCGAGTCCGGCGGGTCACGGGTCGCCTACGTGTGCGTCGACAACTGCATGATCTTCCAGTCCGTTCACGACGAGGTCCTACGCCGGCTGGCTGGGAAATTCGGCGACATCTACACCGAACGCAACGTCATGTTGACGGCCATCCATTCACACGCGGCATGTGGTGGGGCCTCGCACAACTACGCGTACAACCTCGCAGTTCTCGGCTTCGAACTGCAGGTGTTCGAAGCCGAGGTCAACGGCATGGTCGAGGCGATCAGCGCTGCCCACGAGAACCTGGCGCCGGGCTCCGTCCGTTTCGGGCGGTCCGACCTCACCGATGCCAGCGTCAACCGATCGCGAGTGGCGTTCGACCTCAATCCCGAAGAGGACAAGGCCTACTACCCCGGTGGCAACGATCACCACATGCGTGTCATGCGGATCAGTCGGGGCAGCAAGGACATCGGGGCGATCAACTGGTTCGCTACCCACTGCGCCTCGCTCACGAACGAGAACCATCTCATCTCCGGGGACAACAAGGGCGCCGCGGCGTACTTCTGGGAGCACGACGACCGGGGTGTGCGTTACCTCGACGGCGACACCAGCTTCATTGCCGCTTTTCCGCAGACCAACAGCGGCGACATGTCACCGAACCTCTTCCTCGAGCCCGGACGCGGACCGACCGAGGACGAATTCGAGAATGCACGCATCATCGGGCTGCGCCAGGTTGCGGCGGCTCAAACTGCCTTCGGCTCGGCCTCCGAAACCGTCGCTGGTGGCGTCGACAGTCGGATCATGTACCTGGACATGGCAAATCAGGTGGTGAGCGGAAGATTCACCCCGGACGGGCGCGAGCACCGCACTGCACCGGCAGCGATCGGTGCGGCAATGAGCGCCGGAAGCGTCGAGGACGGGCCTGCAATTCCGATCTTCCCCGAGGGCACCCGAAACCCCATGATCGACGCCTTGGGCGGCATGGATGCTCCTGTGCCTCAATGGCTTCAGGATGCACAGGCCCCCAAGCTCGTAGTCGTTCCGGTCGGCCTGTTGCCACCGGGCGGATGGGTGCCGAACGTACTGAAGATCCAGATCCTGCGGATCGGCCAGTTCTACATCGTCGGTGGCCCTGCGGAATTCACCATCGTCTCCGGATTACGAGTGCGTCGAACCGTCGCCGAGGAGCTTGGAGTTCCCCTCGAGAACGTCATCTTCCAGGGCTACGCGAACTCGTACTCGAGCTACTGCACCACGCCACAGGAATACGATTCGCAGCAGTACGAGGGCGGCTCGACGATGTTCGGCCGTTACACACTGCCGGCCTATCAACAGGGGTACGCCGCTCTCGCAGCCGCGATGCGCGACGGCACCGAACCTCCTCGCGGCCCCGCGCCGGCCGACCTGTCCGGGTTCCAACCCAGCTTCGGACCTGGCGTCGACTTCGACGAGCCCTTGCCGGGAACACAATTCGGCGATGCGACCGTCCAGCCCGGCGACGGCTCACCGGGTGCGCAGGTTGCCGTCGAGTTCGTCACCGGCCACCCCAAGAACGACACTCACCGAAACGGGACCTTCTACGAGATCCAGCGAAATACCGGCGGATCCTGGACACGGGTCGCCGACGACAACGACTGGTCCACCAAACTGCACTGGCGCCGGGTCGGGAGCAACGGTTCCGTCGTTCGCATCACGTGGGATGTTCCGGCCGATACTCCGGCGGGTACGTATCGAGTCCAACACTTCGGTGCGTCGAAGGCTCGGGGTAGCGGCGCGATTTCGCCGTTCTCCGGGGTGACCGCCGAATTCCGCCTCACCTGACCCGCGTGAACGTATCGCTCCCCTTGTCGGACAAGGGGAGCGATACGTTCACGCGATGGGCTCAGAGCGCAGTTGCCAGGTTCAGGCGGCGGTCGGGTGCAGCGAGGTGCTCGACGTCGACTGCTCTGACGCTGCCGGGCGGTCGATCTTCGCCGCGACGATCAGGACCAGCAGACCTGCGACGGTGACCGCCGCCCCCATCCAGATCGGGGAGGTGAAGCCGAGTCCCGCGGCGATGGTGATTCCGCCCAGCCATGCACCGAGCGCGTTGCCGACGTTGAAGGCGGCAATATTTGCACCCGACGCCATGGTCGGTGCGGCCGACGCGTAGTTCATGATCCGCATCTGCAGACCTGGAACCGTCGCAAAACCGAAGGCGCCCATGAAGAACAGCGAGATCACGGTCATGACCTTGCTCTCGGCGGTGGCGGCGAACACGATCAGAACGACGGTCAGGATCGCGAGAATCCAGACCAGCGCCTTCGTCAGCGAGCGGTCGGCCGCCTTGGCGCCCAGGAAGTTACCGACGAACAGGCCCGAGCCGAAGAGGATGAGCAGCCACGGAACGCTGGACGTCGCGAAGCCGGTGACCTCGGTGAGGGTGAAGGCGATGTAGGTGAAGGCTCCGAACATTCCGCCGTAGCCGAGGATGGTGATGGCGATCGAGAGCCATACCTGCTTGTTGCGGAATGCCCCCAACTCTCCGCGCAATCCGCCACCGGTCGTGCTGGCGGGCGTCGTCGGGACGAGTGCTGCAATTCCGATGAGCGCGATGACGCCGATGACGGTGATGGCCCAGAACGTCGAGCGCCATCCGAGTTGCTGGCCCAGCAGAGTGCCGAACGGAACGCCGAGAACGTTGGCGATGGTCAGGCCCGCGAACATCATCGCGATGGCGCCGGCGCGCTTGTTGGGCGCCACCATGTCGGCGGCAACCACCGAACCGATCCCGAAGAACGCACCGTGGCACAGTGCCGCGACGATGCGTCCGCCCATCATGACCTCGTAGGAGGGCGCGAGCGCGGACATCAGGTTGCCGATGATGAACAGCACCATGAGCGAGAGAAGGACCTTCTTGCGCTCGAAGCGGGTGACGGCAGCGGTCAGGAGGATCGCGCCGATCGCCACCGACAGTGCGTAGCCCGAGATCAGATAGCCCGCGACGGACTCGGTGACCTCGAAATCAGCCGAGACCTCGGGCAGGAGGCCCATGATGACAAATTCGGTGAGGCCGATCCCGAACCCGCCCATAGCGAGGGCAATGAGACCCAATGGCATCTCGATGTTCCTTTCACAGATTTACGCGTAAGCCGTTAGCGGGCGTGTGCAGTAGTTGCAGGCGCGCTATAAATAGTTGCACGCGCGCGCTACATGCGCAAGCTGGTAACCTGGAGTCGCAGGAAACGGACAAGGAGAATCACATGGGGATCGCCGACGACGCAGTCGAAATCCGTTCGCAAGGGTGGCGCACGCTCGCAGCACTGCACGGCGCCCTCGACACCGAACTGGAACGCGCGCTCCAGCGTGAGCACAAACTGTCCGTCGTCGAATACACCGTGCTCGACGCTTTGAGCCGCCAGGACGGCTGGCACATGCGTATGGCCCAGTTGGCTCGCGCTGCCGCACTGAGCAGCAGCGCCACGACGCGCTTGGTCAATCGACTCGAAGATCGAGGACTACTGACGCGCATCCTGTGCGCCGACGACCGTCGAGGCATCTACACCGAACTGACGCCGGCCGGCCGCGAGCTTCTCGAAAGCGCACGGCCGACGCACGACGCCACCCTCGAGGCCGCACTCGACGAGGCATGCAAAACACCCGAACTCGCGCCACTGGTGCGCGCGCTCCACGAACTACCCGTCGGCTAGAAGTCCGCCGGAAGCAGGGCACGCTCCTCGATGCCCGAGACCACCTGAGCGACAAACACACTCGCATCGACGACCGCCCGCCCACCACGCGCGGGGACCAGAACGTCGACGGTGCCGCCGTGCACCTCGTTGTCCCCGATCACCGCGATGTACGGGTCACGGTGAGTGCGTGCCTCGCGGATGCGACGTCCCAACGATCCGTCAGGCGCGATCGCCACTCGAACATCGCGAGCCTCGAGATCGGCCCGCAAACGCTCGGCCTCAACCTGGTGCCGGTCGCCGACGGGCAGAATCGAGACTTGGTTGGGTGCCAGCCACGGCGGCATCCGCCCTTCGAACCTTTCGATCAAAAGCGCAGTCATGCGTTCCATCGACCCGAGCAAGCCCCGATGGATCATGACGGGGCGAGCCTTGGATCCGTCCTCAGCGGTGTACTCGAGGTCGAACCGCTCCGGTTGATTGAAGTCGAGTTGCACGGTCGAGAGTGTTTCCTCGCGGCCGTGCGCATCTCGCACCTGGACGTCGATCTTGGGACCGTAGAACGCTGCCTCCCCCTTCGCTTCCACGTACTCGATCGAACGTGCATTCAGCGCCCCGCGAAGGTGATCCTCGGCGTCCGCCCACTGCTCGTCGGTGCCGAGGTACTGCCCCTCTCCCCCTCTGATCGAGAGTCGGTACCCCCGTTCGGCAATCCCCAGAGTCGAGTAGCAGCGCTCGATCGCGTCGAGCGCGACGATCACTTCCGCTTGCACTTGTTCACGACTACAGAAGACATGTGCGTCGTCGAGATTGATCTGTCGGACTCGACTCAATCCGCTGAGAACTCCGGAGAGTTCGCTACGGAACATCGAGCCGAGTTCACGAACGCGGAAAGGTAGCTCGCGATAACTACGACCTCGAGCGGCGAATACCTGAGCGTGATGAGGACAGTTAGCCGGACGAAGGAGAAATGACTCTCCGCCTATCTTCATTTCGGGGAACATGTCTTCCGAGAACTTGGACCAATGACCAGATCTCTCGTACAACTCTTTCTTCGCCATAACCGGGGTATAGACACCCCGACAACCGGAGCGCGCTGCTTGTTCGGCGGCGAACTTTTCGAGTTCGTTCCTGATGACGGCGCCGTCCGGTAACCAGAGCGGAAGGCCGGCTCCGACTATGGGGGTGGTGGCGAAAAACTCCAGGTCGCGCCCGAGTTCGCGGTGGTCAACGCTCATGAGAGCTCTCCAAATCGTTCAAGGGGAGACGCACACGGAGCGACGAAACAGGAAAGCCCCGGGGCGATAACTCCCGGGGCTGAAAGGGTTCGGTCAGCAGTTGCTAAACGATGCGCCGGAAGAGAACCGGCGTCGTCGTGTTGTGCGCAATACTGACCATGTACGTGAGGTTACATCAACTTCCTACCCACCTACAGCCCGAATTGTCGGGCCTCTATGCTGACGCAACTGGGAAGGCGCAGCAGTAGCCAACGAAACACCCACGAAGAGCGAAGTTTCGGCAATCATGTCCGAACGTGAGGTTCTCGGATATGAGGAGGATGTGCGACGGTGCCGGACCACTTGCTCGAACAGTTGATCACCATTCCTTTGTTCACCGGAATCATCGGGTACATCACCAATTGGTCGGGCGTCCTGATGCTGTTTGCGCCGATCAACTTCCACGGGATCAAAGTGCCCGGCCTCAAACTGCTCTTCCCGTTCCTCCCCCGACGCGTCCAGGTGATCCCCGCGATCACCAGCGACGGCAGATTCGGTTGGCAAGGCATCGTCCCCTCGCGGGCGGAGAAGATGGCGTCGATCGCCGTCGACAAATCCCTCGCGAAAGTCGGCAGCATCGCCGATTTCTATCGCGTCCTGGACCCGGACAGCATCGCCGAGCACTTGGTGAACATCTCCCGCAGTGAAGTGCGCGGCGTGGTCACCAGAATCATGACGGCCGAGAATCCTCAGCTGTGGCACAACCTTCCGACGTCGGTGAAGGAAGCCGTCTTCCGCAAGGTGGAGGACGATCTGCCGGCCAGCGTGCGCATGATCACCGACCGCATCGAAGAGGACATCGACGAGTTCATCGACGCGAAGCTGATGGTGATCCGCTACCTCTCCTCGCACCCCAAACTGCTCAACGACATCTTCCGCACGATGGGCAACAAAGAGCTCAGGTTCATGCAGAACTTCGGCTTCTACTTCGGGTTCCCGATGGGCTTCGTGCTCGTCGGAATCCTCCATCTGGTTCCGCAGTGGTGGGTGCTTCCCATCGGAGGCGTGATCATCGGGTACATCGTGAACTACCTCGGAATCACGATGATCTTCGAACCGATCACCCCCAGCCGTTGGGTGCCGTGGCGGCAGGGACTTTTCCTGAAACGCCGCACCGAGATCATCGCCGGGTACGCAAAAACCCTGGCCGATCACGTCGTGACGCTCGAGAACATCGGCACCGAACTCCTCGAAGGTCCCCGCTCGGACCGAACGCGGCGGATGCTCGATCAGGTACTGCGCGAATCCGTCGACGACGCCGCCGGCTGGGCAAAGTCGGTGGTCAAGATGACCGTCGGTTCGCAGAGCTACAAGCGTCTGCCCGGCCTGGCCACCACCGAAGTGCTCGATCTGTACCCAAGGGTCTTCGAGGACGCGGAGTTCGCCGAGAGCCAGTCGGAGAAGATTCGTGTCTTCGTCACCGAACGCATGAGCATCCTTTCACCGGAAGATTTCAGTGAACTACTACGCTCAGCCGTCAAACAGGACGAGTGGCTGTTGTTCGTACACGGGGCCGTGCTGGGCTCGTTTGCCGGTTTCCTGCACCTCGCAATATTCGGAGTATGAGTCGGAGTATGAGTATGAGTGAGCACGACCATCGCCTGATCGTCGAAGCGGAATCGTACGACTGGGCTGCGGACATCGCGCCGGTCGAATCCGTGGAAAAGCGTCTGATCCGCAGCCTTGTCGGGCTGACTGCCACGACGACGCTCACGTCGATCAAGCTGACGGGTTGGGCTTTCGGGACGGCGAAGGAGGCGACGCGGCAGATCGTTCAGGCTGCCGCCGAAGCCGCGGCAGAGGCCGCTGAATCGGCCAATGTTCAATCCGAACGTCGGGCCGAGAACTCCAACGGAGACGGCTCGCGGACCGAAAACCTACGGGCGGCAATGGCAACTCGTACCAATCGCAAACAGAGCGTCGAAGCCACTCTCGCGGCGCTGCGGGCACGCGGCGACAGGTTGCTGGACCGTTCCGCGGACGTGACCGATCGCGACGATCTGCACCCGGCCTACGACCGGATCCTCGACGAAATCGCGCCGGACGAAGCTCGAATTCTTCGGTTGCTGGCCACTTCAGGTGCGCAACCGAGCGTGGACGTACGTACGGCGCGGCCGTTCGGCGTCGGCTCGGAGATGATCGACGAGGGTCTGTCGATGATCGGAGAACTGGCGGGATGTCGCCATCTGGACCGCATCAGCGCGTACCTGAACAACCTGCATCGGCTCGGTTTGGTGGCGTTCTCACGCGAACCCGTCGAGGCCGACCGGTACCAGGTGGTCGAGGTCCAGCCGTCGGTGATCGAGGCGGTCAAGCGAGCCGGACGATCCAACAAGATAGTGCGTCGTAGCATCCTGCTGACGCCGTTCGGTGACGACTTCTGTCATACCTGTTTTTCTCTTTAGGGCCTCCGGCCCCGTGAGTGGTTAAGGAGCCCCTGGACTCCTTAACCACTCACGGGGGTGCCCCTACAGCCAGGTATCTTCTGTCGTGGTCGTCAGGAACGCTTCCAGATCGTCACGCCAGGTAGCCGGAACAGTCTTGTCCGGCTCGATGCCCGTGTACTGCCCGCGGTAGAAGAGCAGCGGGCGTTCGGTCTTGATCTCACTCATCGACGACACACGGCCGAAGACGACGTAGTGATCGCCGCCGTCGTGGACGGTTTCCACCGTGCAGTCGATGTGCGCGAGCGACTTGTCGATGATCGGTGACCCCAACGGTGATGGCGTCCAATCGATGCCCGCGAACTTGTCCGGCTCACGTGACCCGAAACGAGCACACACCGCCTGCTGTTCCTCCGCCAACACGTTGACGGCGAACTTCCCGGTCCGCTCGATTGCCGCCCACGACCGAGAACCCTTGGTGGGGCAGAACAACACCAAAGGCGGGTCGAGTGACAGGGCGGCAAAAGACTGACACGCGAACCCGACCGGCTCACCGTCGTCGACTGTCGTGATGATGGTGATACCCGTGCAGAATTGCCCGAGAACCGTGCGGAACTGGCGTGGATCGATAGCCTGCTCCGCACTCACCGACGCGTCGGGCGAACTCACGGCTTCATTCCCACCGTGAAGTCGTGACCCCACAGGCTCACGGCCGTGCTTTCCCTCGCGATCCAGTTTTCGTCCTCGACCTCTAGCCCCTCACAACCGAATTCGATGTCGAACCCGCCCGGAGTCTTCATGTAGAACGAGAGCATCTCGTCGTTGACGTGGCGGCCGAGAGTCGCCGACATCTTGACCTTCTTGCGCAGTGCCCGGTCGAGGCACAGTCCGACGTCGTCGGAGTTCTCCACCTCGAGCATCAGGTGCACGATGCCCGTCGGGTTGGGCAACGGCAGGAACGCCAAGCTGTGGTGACGCGGGTTGCAGCCGAGGAACCTCAGCCACGCCGGGTCGCCGTCCGCGGGCCGGCCGACCATCTGCGGAGGCAGACGCATCGAGTCGCGAAGCTTGAATCCGAGTACGTCGCGGTAGAACCGCAGCGAAGCATCGTCGTCATCGGTGGTGAGCACGACGTGGCCGAGGCCCTGCTCGCCCGTCACGAACCTGTGCCCGTACGGGCTCACGATCCGGCGGTGTTCGAGAGCAGCTCCGTGGAACACCTCGAGGGAGTTGCCCGAGGTGTCCTCGAACGCGATCATCTCGACGACGCGACGGTCCTTGAGCTGCTCCGCCGTGCCTTCCTTGAACGGAACACCGGCTGCTGACAACCTGTCACGGATATCCTGCAGCTCAGCCGCATTCGCGGTTTCCCAGCCCGAGACGAGCAGACGGTCCGTGTCGTTCGGAACGATGACAAGACGCGCCGGGAAGTCGTCCATACGCAGATACAGCGATTCCGCGTCGACGCCCTTGCCCTCGATCATTCCGAGGATCTTGAGTCCGTATTCGCGCCACGCGGCCATGTCGGTGGCCCCGATGCGCATGTACGCCAGAGATCGAATACCCATCATTTACCTCCGTCGAGCAGGAAGTCGGTTGCGAGCCGGTTGAATTCGTCGAACTTCTCGAGCTGCGCCCAGTGACCGCAACCGCCGAAGACGTGGAGTTGCGCGCGCGGGATCATCTTGAGCGCAACCAGTGCGCCGTCGAGGGGGTTGACCCGATCCTCACGGCCCCAGATCAGCAACACACGCTGACGGAGCTTGTACGCCTCGCGCCAGAGCATGCCAAGCTCGAAGTCACCGCTGGAGAAGGACTTACCCATCGCCTTGGCCGCAGCCAGCGACTCGGGAGTGCTGGCGGCAGCAAAGCGTTCGTCGACGAGTTCCGGCGTGATCAGCTTCTGATCGAAGACCATGATCCGCAAGAATGCTTCGAGGTTCTCACGTGTGGGCTGGTAGCTGAACTTCCCGAGGTTCTTGACGCCCTCGGTGGGGTCCGGCGCAAACAGGTTGACACTGAGACCGCCGGGGCCCATCAGAACGAGGCGACCCGCACGGTCCGGGTAGTCGAGCGCAAAGCGAACAGCAGCGCCACCACCGAGCGAATTGCCCAGCAGGTCAACGCGACCGGTGATCTCGAGCGTGTCCAGAAGATCATTGAGCGCCGACGCACTGTGCACGAAGTACTGCGGATGCTCCGTCGGCTTGTCGGACTGCCCGTAACCGGGCTGATCGACGGCGATGACGTGAAAGTTCTTCGCCAACACCGGAATGTTGCGGGCGAAGTTCGACCACGACGACGCGCCTGGGCCACCGCCGTGCAGCAGCACGATGGTCTTGTCGTTTCCGACGCCTGCCTCGTGGAAGTGCAGTTTCAGATCGGGGCGCACTTGCGCGAACCGCGAAGTGGACTCGTAGGTGAGAGCTTCTTCGGTGGTTGTCACTGAGCCTCCTCTAGACCATCGTGTCGGTGATCGGCAGACCGAATTCGCCGGTTCCGAACATGACGTATGCGCGTTCGGGATCGTTCGCGGCGTGGACGCGACCAGCGTGAGCGTCGCGCCAGAAACGCTGAATCGGAGTGCCGTTCTGCAGTGCCGTGGCACCGGAGTTCTCGAAGAGCTTGTCGATCGAGGCGATCGCACGGCCAGTGGCGCGCACCTGGTCACGTCGAGCGCGCAGCCGCAGTTCCATCGGAACCTCTTCGCCCGCAAGGATCAACGCGTACTCGTCGGCGACGTTGCCGGAGAGCTGACGCCACGCGGCGTCGATGTCGCTGGACGCCTCGGCGATGCGCACCTTGGCAAACGGATCGTCCTTCGACTTCTCGCCGGCGAACGCAGCGCGCACACGCTTGCCCTGGTGCTCGACGTGCGCTTCGTAGGCGCCGTAAGCCATTCCGACGATCGGTGCCGAGATCGTGGTGGGGTGAATGGTTCCCCACGGCATCTTGTAGACCGGCGCGGTGTTCTTCTCGAGGCCCGGGGCGGTCAATTCGCTCATCGCCCGGAAGCTCAGAACGCGATGCTTGGGAACAAAAACATCCTTGACCACAACGGTATTGGAGCCGGTTCCACGCAGGCCGACCACATTCCACACGTCGTCGATCTGGTAGTCCTCGCGAGGAATCAGGTAGCTCACGAAATCGACTGCGCGGCCGTCCTTGAACACCGGACCACCGAGAACGGCCCAGCTGGCATGGTCACAACCCGAGGACCACGCCCACGCACCGTTGACCTTGTATCCGCCCTCGACTACTTCACCCATACCCATCGGAGCGTAAGAGGACGAGATGCGCACGTCAGTGTCGTTGCCCCACACGTCTTCCTGTGCCTGCTGAGAGAAGAGGGCGAGGTGCCAGTTGTGTACCCCGATGATCGAGGAGACCCACCCTGTGGAACCACACGCGCTGGCGATCTTCTTGACCGCGGAGTAGAACAGCACCGGATCGGCTTCGTATCCGCCCCACTGCTTCGGCTGCAGCAAGCGGAAGAAACCTGTTTCCTGAAGAGCCTTGATGGACTCGTCGGGGATACGACGCAGATCCTCGGTCTCCTGTGCGCGCTCGCGCAGTGCCGGCAGTAGTGCGTCGAGCCTCTGCATCACCTCGTGGCTGTCATGGTTACCCACTTCGACGCTCCCGTCTTCCTCGATCGGTTGGTTCACTTACACTTGAGACTAGAACACGTTCTCTTTTCTGTCGAGACGCTGACAAAGGTCCCGTTTGTGGCCGCAATGCTGTAACAAGTGCCCCCAAAATCTGGCGGAACCGGATCGAGTTCTATAACGTGTTCTACTAACAGCTAGAAGGGATGTGAGGTCACAATGGCGCAGATTCGCGAGATCGACGTCGGAACGGTGCAAACTCGTTTCGCCCGCGGTTGGCACTGCCTGGGTCTACTGAAGACCTTCAAGGACGGCAAACCGCACGCGATCGAGGCTTTCGGTACGAAGCTCGTGGTGTTCGCCGACAGCAAGGGCGACATCAAAGTTCTCGACGGATACTGCCGTCACATGGGTGGTGACCTCACACAAGGCGAGGTCAAGGGCGATTCCATCGCCTGCCCCTTCCACGACTGGCGCTGGGGCGGCAACGGCAAGTGCACCGGCATTCCTTATGCCCGCCGCGTGCCTCCGCTCGCACGCACCCGCGCGTGGACGACCCTCGAGCAGAACGGTCAGCTCTTCGTCTGGAACGACCCCGAGGGCAATCCGCCGCCCGAAGAGATCGTGATTCCTCGTATCGAGGGTGCGTACAGCGACGAATGGACCGACTGGACCTGGAACTCCATGGTCATCGAGGGGTCCAACTGCCGCGAGATCATCGACAACGTGGTCGACATGGCGCACTTCTACTACATCCACTACGCCTTCCCGACGTACTTCAAGAACGTCTTCGAAGGTGAGATCGCCACTCAGTACCTCAACACCACGGGCCGTCCCGACATCGGAATGGCCTCCCAGTACGGCGGCGACACGCTTCTTCGCTCCGAAGCTGCGTATTACGGACCGTCGTACATGGTCAATCCCCTGTGGAACAGCTACAGCGGATACGAGGTCGAGAGTGTTCTGATCAACTGCCACTACCCGATCAGCCCGGACTCGTTCGTGCTGCAGTGGGGCGTGACGGTGAAGAAGCCGACGGGTGTCTCCGACGAGATGGCCGACAAGTTGGCCGGCAAGTTCACTGAGGGCATCAGCGAGGGATTCCTGCAAGACGTCGCGATCTGGAAGAACAAGACCAAGATCGAGAATCCCCTTCTCTGCGAAGAAGACGGCCCCGTCTACCAGCTACGACGCTGGTACGAGCAGTTCTACGTGGACAAGGCCGACGTCACCGAGAAGATGACGCAGCGCTTCGAGTTCGAGGTGGACACCACCAAGGCAAACGAAGCCTGGCACGCCGAGGTCGAGGAAAACCTCGCACGCCAGAAGGCCGAGAAGGAAGCTGCAGCAGAAGCGGCAAAGAAGGAAGCAGAGGTCTAGTCGTGAGCGCCTCGATCGGAACCGACGCACGGTGGGCTCGTTGGGCCAAGGCACCGGACTTTGCCGGGCAAACGGAACGGCTCGAGGCGATCGCGGCCCAGACGATCGAGGACAAGCACGAATACCTCGACTCGGGTCTGCAGGAAGTCGACTGCAAGGCATGCGGCGCGTGTGTACTGGTTCGCAAGAACACGTACAAACACACCAGCGTGCAGTGGACTTCCGACCCGGCGCTGCGTTGCCACACCTTCAAAGAGGCAATTGCTTCCGGGCAGTCGACGGCATTGAAAGACGGATGCCCGAAACTGCACGACAGCATCGCCGACGCGGTTAGGGACGGCACCATCACGGTGCGTGATCCCGAGGTCAGCTGACCTGATTGTGCAGAACGAGGGCCGACCCACCACGGGTCGGCCCTCGTTTTACGTTCCAGCGCCTGCGCGTCCGTCAGGCAGGCGGTCGCACCTTTCGTGCAGCCACCGCGTAGACGTCGCTCGACGTGGTGAGAGAGTTCTTTCCGCTGGCCGCCGGCACTCCCCCGCGTAGATTCACGGCCCAGTTGAGCGCACCCAGCGGTCCACACCCGCTGGCTCCCGGCGCCGCAAACACCGCATCCGAATGTGGGACTGCCGGGAACACTGCACCGGGGAACTCACCGATAGGTTCCGACGGAGGGTTTCCGGTTGTGGTCAGGTGAAGGTTGATCGGATTCGAAACCGAACCGATGTAGCAATCGTCACCGAGCAAGGGATTAGACAGTTTCAATCGAACAGGCATGGTGAGTTCCTGCTCGAGAACCTTCAGATCCGGGACTCCCACCGATTCCACCGTCGCGCTGATCTGAGTCAGTCCCAGCGGAGTATCGATCCCGAGAGCACCTCCGGGTACCGAAATCGGATTGGAATAGACCCCGTTGGACCCGTCCTGCTTGGCGACGAACGTCTCGATGAAACTGTTGTCCGGCTGGGTCGCGTATTTCACTCCGCCCGCAACCTTGAGGCTTCCGTCCGGGATCGGCACCGAAAGTGCGCCCAATTTCATGGTCCCTCCGCGAACTACGACGCTGTCGCACGTCGTCACCTCGAGATCCTCGATCGGGCACGTGCCCCAACCGTCGAAGGTCAACGGATCAACCGCTGCCGCACCGGAGGAACCGAGCGATCCGCTGCCGGAAGACCCTGACGATGATTCGTCGGCAATTGCCACACCTGCACCGGCCATGACAAATGTTGCAACTAGCGCGACTGTCGACATCACTCGAGATTTGTTGCGGCTCTTCATCTTCGAATTCCTCCACCGTTGACGGAAATTCACGAGAGCCACCCCCTGCGGATCGCACCTCGATCTACGCCCGGCACGCTACCGAGAAGTGAGACGCGGATTCACACATAACGACGATATTTCCCACCAAAGAACTACGGCGATCCGCTCGATCGAACTTCCGTCCTAGCCCGGAAACCGTATCGATCCTGTCGGCTCAGTTCGGTTCGACTGTGCCCGAACCGATGACCTGATCGAGGAACGGCCCGAACATCTCCCCCAGGTTCTCGGCGATCTGATCGGGGGTACCGAAAGACAACGTCACGTGACTGATCGCCAGACGCACTATCGTGCTGCCGAACATCTCGGCATGGATGCGGTCGACGTTCGCCCAACTGGTCATGAAGATCTCGGCCAACCTCGCGCTCGCATGTTCGAGCAGCGGAGTCCCGTCAGTGGTGACCAAACTCAGCAGGTCGTGCTGCGGCCGGGGACCGACAATGCTGACCACCATCGGATCCCGGGCACCGGCGTCGAAGAAGGCACGAAATGCAGCCGAGACCGCGCCACGAGGATCCGAATGATGCAGCGTTACTTCGCGTTCCACTTCTTCGAGAAACTCGTCGACAAACCGGATGAGGTATCCGGACGCCAATCCCTGGCGAGACGTGAACTCCTTGTACAACGTCTGCCGGCTCATACCCGCAGCTTCCGCGATATGCGCCATCGTGATGTCGTTCCACGATTTCTCGGTCAAGAGTTCGCGTGTGGCGTCGAGCGCTGACGCACGGAGGAGTTGACGAGCTGCCTCGTGGTACGGGACACGGGCACGAGCGGTGGACATATCGGGAAGATTTCCATCGCCCGTGCTCGGTGTCAAAACGGTGGACACGCAAGCAACAGAAGTCACGAACTCAGAGCACCGGTAAGGCGACAAGACCCGCCGCAAGTTCGGTCAGATCCCTGTTCGAATCGGCGAGTACGTCGACGCTGATGTCCGGGGAGCGTTCGATAAGGGTTCGGACGGCGCGAATGTCCTTCGGCCGGCCCACGCTCACAGCACCGACGATATTTCCGTCGCGCATGCAGATCGCAGTGAAGTCATAGGAGTCCAAGTCTCCTCGAACAATCACGGTGTCGTCCGCGCCTGGCCAACCAGCTACTTGAATGTTGCGGCCGAATTGGTTCGACCAACTCCATGGGACGGATTCGAAGGGTTCTTCCTTCCCGACGATGGTCTTGGCAACTGCAACTGCGTGGTCCTGCGCAGTGTTCCAGTGCTCACCACGGTGCATGCCGCCGAGAAAACCGTTGGGCACGTTGGCCACATCGCCGATCGCGTACACATCAATGACGGAGGTCCGGAGGTATCGGTCGACCGAAATCCCGTTGTCCACCGCAATACCCGCAGCAGCAGCCACATCGGTATCGGGCAAGGATCCGATTGCGACGACGGCCAAGTCCGCAGTCCACTCACGCCCGTCACGCGCACGTGCGGTGACACCGTCGACACCTGTCGTCAGCGTCTCGAGGTCGACCCCCGTCTGCAAGGCGACGCCGGCCAAGTTGTGCAGCGCGGCGATCTTCTCCGCTATCGACGGTGGAAGCAGCCTGGACAGGGGCAGCGGTTGCGCTTCGAGAACCTGCACACTGCAACCCAAGTCACGTGCCGTTGATGCCACCTCCGATCCGATCAAGCCACCGCCGACCACCAGTAGCGAGGATCCTTCGATCAGCTGGGATTGCAAGCGTCGCATGTCTGCGATATCCCGAAGATAGTGAACGCGCTCGGAATCTTCCGCGGTCAACCGTCGGGACCGTCCACCCGTGGCAAGAATCAGAACGTCGTAGTCGACGCCGTCACCGTCGGCTAAATGTATGGTGCGGGAATCTGTGTCGATTCTCGTGACAGTCACGCCGATCCGAAGGTCGATACCCTGCTCGTTCCAGAAAGTCGACGGCCGCAACCGAACCCGATCGATCGACGCTTTCCCGGACAGTAGTTCCTTCGACAGTGCCGGACGTCGGTACGGCTCCTCCGTTTCGCTGCCGATCAGGATGATGCTGCCGCCGAACCCTTCCTTGCGTAGGGCCTGCGCAGCACCGGAACCGGCGATGCCCGTGCCCACGATCACCACGGTCCGGGTGTCGGGCTCACTGACCGCTGTCATCAGCGGTCCACCTCGACCATCTCGAAATCGACTTTGGCAGCACCACAATCAGGGCAGGACCAGTCCTCGGGAATCTCGTCCCAGCGAGTGCCCGGCTCGATACCGTCGTCGGGCCAGCCGATCGCTTCGTCGTATTCGAACCCGCACTGGAGGCAGCGGAACAATTTGTAAGCAGTGGCAGTCTCGGACATCGGTTTTCCTTTCGCCTGTGAATAGTTCGATCAGGATTGCGCGACGAGCGTGAAGTCGACCTTCTCGCGGACGCCGCAGTCGGGGCAGCACCAGTCGTCCGGGATACTCGACCACGCGGTACCTGGCGGAAAACCCTCTCGCGCAGCGCCTGTCGATTCGGTGTACGTGTAGTCGCAGATCGGGCAGATGTAGGCGTTCATGCATTCACCCCGTAGGCCGCGAGGATCTTGGCGCGCTTCTTCGGCGCGATGTTGACCTGGGTGATGTCGCCTCGGTAGTGCTCGAGAACGCGGTGGTCCATCACCTTGCGCCACAGGGGTGGGACTGTTGCGAGCATGATCATGCTGGCGTAGCCGCTCGGGAGCTGAGGGGCCTCTTCCATACTGCGAAGCGCCTGGTAGCGACGTGTCGGATTCGCATGATGATCGCTGTGCCGCTGCAGGTGGTAGAGAAAGACGTTGGTGCAGATGCGATCACTGTTCCAGCTGTGTGCCGGCGTGCATCGCTCGTACCGTCCGCTTGCGGTTTTCTGACGTAGGAGTCCGTAGTGCTCGAGGTAGTTGATCGCTTCGAGTAACGAGAACCCGATGAAGGCCTGGATCACGAGGTACGGCGCAATGCCGATCCCGAATACTGCAAGCGCGACACCGAACAGGACTACAGACATGAGCCAGGCGTTGAGCACGTCGTTCTTGATGCTCCAGTGTGTGGTGCCCAAACGCTCGAAACGGGTCTTCTCGAGATGCCACGCCGACTTCAATCCCCCGCCGACGCTGCGCGGCCAGAAACCGTAGAGGGTCTCACCGAAGCGCGAGGTAGCCGGATCTTCCGGAGTCGACACTCGAACATGGTGGCCACGGTTGTGCTCGAGGTAGAAGTGGCCGTAAGCGCTCTGTGCGAGAACGATTTTGGACAACCAGCGCTCGACGCTCTCCTTCTTGTGCCCGAGTTCGTGGGCGGTGTTGATGCCGATTCCGGCCGTCACGCCGATCGTCACTGCGAGCCCGATATTGGAGAGAACACTCAAATCCCAACGCGCCCAGATGTAGCAGGACAGGAAGAAGGCCGTGTACTGCAGCGGCAGATAGGCGTAGGTGCACCACCGGTAGAAGCGGTCGTTCTCGAGTTCGTCGATCACCTCGTCGGGCGGATTCTTCCCGTCCTCACCCGCAAGGATGTCGATGACGGGAATGAGAGCAAACGCAATCAGTGGGCCGGTCCACCAGAAGACATTCCATCCGGTGGCGGTAACAAGCCCCACGGCGATGAAAGTTGCCGATGACGGAATCAGCGCCAACAGCCATAAGTAGCGTTTCCGGTCTCTCCAAGTTGCGGGCCGACCATCTGGCTCGGTGTACACCAACGCCGCCATCGAATTCTCCAGTTCTCGTTCGGATCAGTGAGTGCGTCCTGCGCGGCAACCCGCGACACAAACAACATCTATGTATAGAGAGTGGACAAATTGCGGTCTTTTGTCAACGATTTTGAAGGTAAAAGTTCTACAAACATGCTGATTTGTACACGCCGGAAGCTCGGGGAGGGCCGGGTGTCGCCTTCGGAATCCCCGGTCGATCCGCTCGCCAGAGCGCAGTTCTCATCCTTGACGGGCGATCCCCCAGCGCTCCAACCGTGATTGTGTGGTCGAAGTCGGCGCGCACTGCCACGCCGCGACCGAGCGAGAGGATCGACGATGGGGCACTACGACGACTTGGCGGACTCGAAGTTCGAGACCGGATTCCCGACTCGCGAGACTTCGATCTCGTTGCGAAACGAGTTGGTGTTCCAACGAGCCGTACAGAGCTATCTGTGGTCATTGCCGGCGATCAACATCTGGGCGATGAAAGAGGGTTCGGAATCGACGTTCGGTGCCGGATACAACGTCCTCCCGATATGGCAAAACCGAATCGATGCAAAGACTCTCGTGACAACCCCGAACTTCGACGTCGTTTATGCCATGGGATATCTCGATCTCGACAAATACGGCCCTTTGGTCGTCGAGGCCCCGGCGGGAGTCCAGGGGATTTTCGACGACTTCTGGCAACGTCCGATCGTCGGCCCCACTATCGAGGGACACACTTGGAAAGGTGATGTCGGCTTGGCGGGGCCCGACGCCGGATCCGGTGCGACATACGTGCTGCTGCCACCCGGGTACTCCGGGCCGGAACCGGCCGAGGGATACATCTACCGCTCACGCACGAACAACGTATTCCTTTTCTGGCGTGCGTTCTTCGCCGATCCCGCCGATTTGTCTCCCGCTGTCAACCGGATCGAGAGCACCGTCATCTATCCCCTCGGACAGAAGGACGGCGCGTTACCCATGCAGTTCCCTCGCGCTTCAGGGGTGGAATGCAACATGCTCTTTCCACAGGACGGCACCTACTTCGAGATGCTCGACAGGTTCATCCAGAGCGAGGCCGTGGACCCCTATGACCTTGACCTGCGCGGCTTTCTCCACACACTCGGAATCGAAAAGGGAAAAGCATTCGATCCCACTCCTGACGACCGAGAACTTCTCGACAAGGCCGCTCGCACAGCATTCAAGATGTCCAAGGTGACCGTGACCAGCTTGCTGGCGCTCGAACCGGGGGGCACCTACTATCCAAATCAACCGTGGGTCAACACTTTCGCCGGCGAGAATACCGAGTTCCAATCGAGCGGCACATTCACGAATCTCGAGCAGCGCGGTGCGTTCTTCACTGCGGCGTACTCCAATTCACCTGGCATGGTCGTGAACATCGTCGACAAGGGCGCAAAGTACCCGGCGACCATGAAAGATTCCGAAGGAAACTGGTTGGACGGGGGGAACTCGTACTCACTTCATCTACCTCCGGACTTGCCCGCGGCGCTTTTCTGGTCAGTTGCTCTCTACGACAGCGTCACCGCGTCCGGCCTCGACAACGGACAACCCTTCCCCTCGGTCAACACGATGGACAAACCAACGATCAACCCCGACGGGTCACACGACATCTACTTCGGGCCGACCAAGCCGAACGCTGCAGACGAGACGAACTGGCTCCGAACTCTGCCGGGAAAGGGCTACTTCGTGATCCTTCGTCTCTACGGCCCTGGCAAGCCATTCTTCGACCAGACATGGACGCCAGGTGATCTCGAGCCGATACGCTGACGCCTACGCGGAAATGGCCATTTCGCGAATTCACTACCCTGTTCCTCCGCCTGCCCCAGCACTCGGCCGAGTGCGTATTGGATCAGAATTCGAGGAACCGAGGGCGCAAAAGTGCACCGAAAGGCGCTCGAGCTTGGGGTGAAACGTATGCAGCCTCGCCATGCCGGGAGTACAGGCGATCGTCCTCGTAGCGCGGAAATACGTGGACGTGGTGGTGCCAGACGTCCTGGTTGCCCGCCGGTTCGTTGTGCTGCCTGGTCGAGACACCGTCACAGCCGTATTCTTCACGAATTGCAACAGCCACAGCCTGAACCAGGTCGAACACCGAGTGCCCGACGCTCGTGGGCAAAGTGTAGAGATTCTCGAAGTGTTCGATCGGTGACACAAGTACGTGGCCAGGGTTGTCCGGCCACCACTTCGGGGAAATCCGAGCAATTACATTGTCGGTTCGGGCGACGAGGTCGGTCGACGCGTTGTACTCGTCGAACTCACCGAGCGCGTAGCGACAGAACGGGCAGCGGTACCCCGGCGGCTCATGATGCAACTCGTCTGCCCTCACCTCGCGATCTTCCCACGATCTTCGATCCATGCAGGAAACCCCCAAAATGTCCGATTAGGGTCAATTTCCCCAAAACAGAAGTTCGCTTACCCATACTGAAATGACCGACTGTCCCCGACGTGAGTGGGTCCTCATGGATACCGACGTATTGGTAGCGGGCGCCGGCCCGATCGGTTTGACCACCGCGATCGAGCTGCGCAGACGCGGCATCTCCTGTCGAATAGTCGACCCCCTCGACGAACCGCGGCAATACGCGAAAGCCGTCGGGATTCAGCCACGCACTCTCGAACTTTTCGAGAACATGGGGGTGCTCCGCCATGCACTCGACGCCTCGACACTGATGCGCGGTCAGATCATGTACACGAACGGCGTCGAGGTCGCCCGCGTCGACCTCACCCTCCCCGAGGACGTTCCTTACTGGTTCCTCTGCCTCCCCCAGTACTCGACGGAGCGCATCCTCACCGAGCGACTCGCCGAGCTGGGGACAACCGTCGAACGCGGAGTCGGTCTCACCGCATTCGAACAATCCGACGGCGCCGTCACCTGCGCACTCAGCGACGGCAGCACCGTGAATGTCCAGTATCTGGTGGGTTCCGACGGCGCTCACAGCGTGGTCCGCAAAGGGCTTGGCCTGAGCTTCGAGGGCGGCGCGTTTGCGGAAAGCTACATGCTCGGTGACGTCGAAGTCGACTGGTCGATCCCCAGCGGCTACTCCGTCCGCGCCGACCACACCACCGACGACGGAACCACCGACGACCTACTCGTCTGCATCCCACTTCCCGGACACAAGCGGTACCGCATGTCGATGCTCGTTCCGGACGATTTGATGCCGGACGAATCGTCGAACAAAGCCTCTGTACAACACGGTTTTTCAACCGGCAAGACACCTGAACTCCATCACATCCAGGCCGTGCTCGACAGACTGTCCCCAGAACCGACAACCGCCTCGATGCTGCGATGGTCCTCGGTCTTCCGCATCAGCCACCGCATCGTCGACGCTTACGGTCGCGGACGGGTTTTTGTCGCCGGCGACGCCGCGCACATCCATCCCCCGACTGGCGCGCAGGGCATGAACACCGGGATCCAGGACGCCCACAATCTCGCATGGAAGGTAGCGCTCGCCGTCAAAGGCGTTGCAACAACAGATCTTCTCGAGACCTACGACGCCGAAAGACGGCCGGTCGGTGAAGAAGTCGTTGGGATGACCGTCCGAAATGCTCGAGAAGGAATCGGTTCGGGAGAGTCCTCCATCGACACGGCAATGCGGCGCCAGGCTCAATTGTTGATCGACTACTCGGAGAGTCCACTGAACACCGGGCGTGATTCTTCGAGTCCACACGTCCAACCGGGCGAGCGTGCACCCGATGCACGCGGAATGCGCCGAGACGGTGTGCAGTATCCAATTCGGTTGTTCGACTTGCTGTCCGGAGTCGACCACACGTTACTGCTGACTTCGGACGGATCCACAGAGAGCATCAACAGCCTCGAGAAGGTCGCCGACGCCGCCATTCGATCAGCGCACGGCATGTTGGACGTCTACGCGATAGTGCCACCGGGAACCGTGACCGTCGATTCGTTGGTGCCTATCATCGAGGACAACGACTCGCAGCTATGCGCCGCGTATGGGGTCGAAGGCACGGCGGCGCTGGTCATTCGCCCCGACGGCTACCTCGGATTCCGCGGTCACCCGGAGAACGTTTCCGACTACTTCGCAAAAGTGTTTGCCGTCAATCAGGAATGAGCGAAGCGAACATCAACCGGATCTCGGGTGAGAGCTTCATCAACTCGACGTATCCACCCAATGGCCCGGCATCGAGGTAGGAGAACTCCATGCCGGCGCCCTCTACCCGACCTTGTTGCACCACCGACATTCCGCGACGCTCGGCCTCTAGCAACGTCGCCTCGTAATCGTCTGGAACCCAAGCCATGTGATGAACTCCGACGCCGTGAGTCTCCAGGAATTCCGTGTACAGGTTGCGTCCGGATACTGGTTGGATCAGCTCGAGCTGTTGGCTGCCCGCATATCCGATCGACACGTGCACGACATAGTCCGCGGGCTCCCCGCGATACGTTGTGGTCTCGGGGCCAAAGACGATGCCTGGCATACGCAGCCACCGCTCCACTCCCCACTGCCGAGTGAACTCCTGTTCGGCAGCCTCGATGTCCTCGACCACCCAGCAGATCTGGAAGATCGGTCCCGAGACCAACGGGTTCATGCCATTTTTCCGTTGTCGACCGAGTAGACGGCCCCGTGTATCGCCGAGGCGTCGTCGGAGGCCACGAAAGCCACCATCTTCGCAACGTCCTCGGCTTCCATCAAGCCACGCGGCGACGCAACCTTCATGACGAGATCGAAGTCGACTCCGTCGGGGAAGGTGAATCCGGTGACTTGAGGAGTCATCATGCCGCCGGGGCAGATTGCGTTGACACGCAGAGATTTTCCGGTGAACTCCATCGCCATCGCACGGGTCAGTCCGATGAGTCCGTGCTTGGCAGCGCAGTACCCAGCCGAGTACGCCTGCCCTTCCAGCCCCGCGATCGAGGAGACGTTGACGATGTTGCCGCCCCGGTCCAGCAAGTGCGGCAGTGCTGCGCGGGAAAGGAAGAACGGTCCGTTCAGATTGACCGCAAGGTCATGTGCCCATTCGGAATCCGCAATATCCGCCGTATGACGAAGCGAGTGCGATCCCGCCACGTTGACGAGGATGTCGATACCACCGAGCGCGTCGACACACGCTTGCACGGCCACATCACACTGAGCAGAATCCGAGACGTCCGTCGCTGCGTAACGACGCTCACCGTCCGTGCCGACCACCTCGACCATCGACTGCCGCAGCTTTTCCTTGTCACGGGCGATACCGAAAACCTGTGCGCCCCTGCGGTGGAGGATCTCGGTGACGGCGCGCCCCAACCCTGAGGACGCGCCGGTCACCAAGGCCACTTTTCCGGCCAGTACGTCTGCCATGGCCTAGGAAGCCGCTGCTTCGCGCTGGAGTTCCAGCGCGATGTCGATCAACTGATCTTCCTGGCCGCCGACCAACTTGCGCTTGCCTGCGCGCACCAACAGTTCCGCGGACGACACTCCATACCGCTCGGCCTGACGCTCGGCATGCTTGAGGAAGCTCGAGTACACGCCGGCGTAGCCCATCATCAGTGCTTGACGATCGAGCAGGCATTCCTGCGGCATTGCCGGGCGCACAACATCTTCGGCTGCATCGGCGATGGCGAAGAAGTCGATACCGGTCTTGACGCCGATCTTGTCGCAAACACCGACGAAGGCCTCGACCGGGGCGTTGCCGGCGCCGGCACCGAACCGACGGGTACTACCGTCGATCTGCTTGGCTCCCGCACGAACTGCCGCAATGGAATTGGCGACGCCCAGGCCCAGGTTCTCGTGGCCGTGGAAGCCGACCTGAGCGTCATTGCCGAGTTCCTGAACCAGCGCCTCGACGCGATCGGATACCTGCTCGAGTACCAGCGCGCCGGCCGAGTCGACCACGTACACACACTGGCAACCCGCGTCGGCCATGATGCGAGCCTGCTTGGCCAGCTTATCCGGCGGAATCGAGTGAGCCATCATGAGGAATCCGACTGTTTCGAGTCCGCGCTCACGCGCGAGGCCGAAATGCTGGATGGATACGTCGGCCTCGGTGCAGTGAGTTGCGATGCGGCAGATGGACGCACCGTTGTCCTGCGCGATGACGATGTCGTCCTTGATGCCCAACCCGGGCAGCATCAGGAAGGCGATCTTCGCGTTGGTCGCCGTCTCGACTGCAGCTTTGATCAGTTCCTGCTCGGGAGTCTTCGAGAAGCCGTAGTTGAAGGAGGACCCGCCGAGGCCGTCGCCGTGAGTGACCTCGATGACCGGCACTCCGGCTCCGTCGAGCGCACCGACGATGGCTCGTACTTCTTCGACGGTGAACTGATGACGCTTGTGGTGGGAGCCGTCGCGCAGTGACGTGTCGGTGACGCGGATGTCCCAGCTCGAATCGAAATGAATCATGTCGCTCATGCCTTCACACTCAGAAGCTTCTGGGCGATTTCCTCGCCCACCTTGGTGGCTGCTGCCGTCATGATGTCGAGGTTGCCCGCGTACGGCGGCAGGAAATCGCCTGCGCCTTCGACCTCGACGAACGTGGTGACCGTTGCATAGCCACCGGAAACGACGCTCGGTTTGTCGAACTGCGGTTCGTTGAGCAACCGGTAGCCGGGCACGTACTGCTGGATGTCCTTGACGACGCGGTGAATGGAGTCGGTGATCGCGGCCTGATCGGCGTCTTCGGGGATAGCGCAGAAGATTGTGTCGCGCATGATCATCGGCGGGTCCGCGGGGTTGAGGATGATGATCGCCTTGCCGCGCTGTGCGCCGCCGATGGTCTCGATACCGCGGCTGGTGGTCTTGGTGAACTCGTCGATGTTCGCGCGAGTTCCCGGGCCGGCGGACAACGATGCAACGGAGGCGACGATCTCGGCGTACGCCACGTCGACGACACGCGATACCGCGTAGACGATCGGAATGGTTGCCTGCCCACCGCAGGTGATCATGTTGACGTTGGGTGCGTCCAGGTGTTCACGCAGGTTCGCGGGCGGAACCACAGCCGGGCCGACCGCGGCCGGAGTCAGGTCGATGGCACGGATACCGGCGGCCTCGTAGCGTGGTGCTGCCTCGCGGTGCACGTATGCCGACGTCGCCTCGAAGACCAGGTCCGGTTTCTCCGCCTGGTTCAGCAACCAGTCGACGCCCTCGGCGGAGGTCTCGAGTCCCATCTTGCGGGCGCGCGCCAATCCTTCACTCTCGGGATCGATTCCGATCATCCATCGCGGTTCGAGCCACTCGGAACGCTGCAGTTTGTACAACAGATCGGTACTGATGTTTCCCGATCCGACGATCGCCACACTTGCCTTGGTCATGACTACTCCTACGTGAACTGAAGAGAGACGGAACCGAGGCCGCTGAACTCGGCTCGGAAGTTGTCGCCTGGATGAGCGTCGATCGCTCGCGTGCACGAACCCGGCAGAACGATGTCGCCGGCCTTGAGCCGAACTCCGAACGTGTCGACCTTCTGCGCCAACCACGCGACAGCGGTGACCGGGTTACCGAGAACCGCATCGCTGCGCCCCTCCGCAATCCGCTCGCCGTTGCAGGTCAGCACCGCATCGATCGCCTTGATGTCGATGTCCGACGGGCGAACTCGTTCCTTGCCGAGAATGAACCCGGCGGAGGACGCGTTGTCCGCGATGGTGTCCGAGAGGCCGATCTTCCAGTCCTTGATCCGGCTGTCGATCAACTCGATGGACGGCGCATAGGCGACAGTGGCGTCGATGACGTCTTGTTCGGTGCACCCGGCGCCCGGCAGATCTGCTCCCAGAATGAAGGCGACCTCCACCTCGACGCGTGGGAAGCAGAAGCGCGACGTGTCGACCGGACGGTCCTCGAACTCTTCCATCTCGGCGAGCAGGTGACCGTAATCTGGCTCGTCGACGCCCATCATCTGCTGCATCGCCAGTGACGAGAGCCCGACCTTGTGTCCGACCACCTTTGCGCCACCGGCAACACGACGCCTGATGTTGATGAGCTGGATCTCGTAGGCGTCGACGACGTCGATGTCCGGATACGTGGCGATCAGCGGGCTGATCGGAGCGCGATCCCGTTCCGCCGAATCAAGATGGTCGGCAAGTTCGCCGCGGATCTGCGTCGAGAGCATCGTTCAGGCCTTTCCGACTGTGGAGAATGCGGCTGCATGCTGACCGGCTCGTCGTCCGGAGAACACGCAGTCGGCGAGCGACAAGCCGCTCACATACGAGTTGGAACAGATACCGACGGCGGTACGGCCGGCGGCATACAGGCCAGGGATACCCTCCCCGGCCTCGTTTTTCACCATCCCGGACGATTCGTCGACCACCAATCCACCGAGCGTGAGCATCGGGCACGGATTCATCATGTTGGGCTTGATCGAGACGTCGTACATCGTGAACGGCGCAGACAGTATCGGCCTGACGAAGTCCGACGGTTTGCCCATCGGATCAGGTTGTCCGGCAGCGGCAGCGGAGTTGTGCGCGTCGACGGTGGCTTGAAGGCCGGCGACGTCTATCCCCGCTTTACGGGCGACCTCGGCAATGGTGTTGCCACGCAATGCAGTACGCATCATGCCGGTGGTCTGTACCCGCTGGAACCACATCGACTGGTCACCGATCTGCGATTTCGCTTCGCGAACGAGTTCGGAATCTGCCAGCAGCCAACCGATTCCGCTGCTCTTCTCCGCCATCGCCTGACCGAGAGCGGCACCGTAACGTGACTCGTCGACGATTCGCGCACCGGACTCACCCACCAGGATGGAACCGAGAAAAGCACTCGGCGGGACGATGAATCGCCAGGCGGAAACATTGCCGAGCTTGTCCGTGGCTCCCCCGGCTTCGATACCGAGGTTGATGCCTTTGCCGTCGTCCCCGGAGGTGCCGAGCGGGATACCGCCCTTGTAGGCGGGGGCATGGGTGCGCATCATCTCGCGATTGGACACGAAGCCGCCGGCGCTGAGGATCACGCCGCCGCGTGCCTGGATGCGAATCCGCTTAGCGTGCTTCTTCTCGATCTTCGCGATGAGTGCGTCGAGAATCGTGCGCAACTGCGGCGCGTAGACGCCGGGCTTGGAGGACAGAGATCCGAGCGTCGCGTGACGGCGACGAACTCCGGCAGGTGCGTCACGAAGAGTCAGTACTTCGACGCCGATCACCCGGCCGTCCTCGATGATCAGCCGGTCCGCTCTCGTCTGGCCGAGCAACTGGACGCCCTTGGCCTCCGCGGACTTCGCGAGCGGGCCGTAGAGCATCTTTCCCGACGTGCCACGCCCCTTGGCACGATGACCGCGAGGAGCAGGTTTTGCGATGTCACGGAACCCGCCGGCAGATTCGCTACCCGAGAAGTAGAGGTAGTGCTTGTTGCTCGGGTACGACGTCTTGTAAGGACAGAGTGAGGCCTCGAACGGCACGCCGTGACTGCGCAGCCAGTCGATCGACGCCGGGCTCTCGTCGACGAACCGGCGCAGAGTCTGCGGCGTCACCGCGTCACCGACCTCGCGGTTCAGGTAGGCGAGCATGGCTTCGGGACTGTCCTCGACACCGGCTTCCTTTTGAATCACGGTGCCGCCGCCGGCGTAGTAGATTCCTCCGGAAATCGTGCTGGCACCACCACCGAGTGCTCGGTCGATCGCCAAAACCGACGAACCGGCCGCTACCGCTTCGAGCGCCGCACTGGCGCCCGCCACACCGAACCCGACCACAAGGACGTCAACCGAAGTATCCCAGGTCACACCGCACCATCCTCAATCTCACTGCAACGTGTTTCGTTATCAATGACAACGTCCGGAAATACTTCCTGGCAGAAAGCATGGACTGACACCCCCATCATTCTATAACGTGTTCTACATGAGCAAGCAGGAATACGACATCGTCGTCGTCGGCAGTGGTGCCGCAGGTATGACAGCGGCCTTGACCGCAGCCCACCAGGGCTTGAGTGTGGTCATCGTGGAGAAAGCCGCCCACTACGGCGGATCGACCGCCCGTTCCGGTGGTGGGGTCTGGATCCCCAACAACGAGGCACTTCAGGCGGACGGTGTCACCGATACCCCGGAGGCCGCACGTTCCTACCTGCACAGCATCATCGGCGACGTCGTCGCTCCCGAACGCATCGACACCTATCTCGAGCGCGGTCCCGAGATGCTCTCGTTCGTGCTGAAGAACAGCCCTCTCGAACTGCAGTGGGTGCCCGGCTACTCCGACTACTACCCGGAAGCTCCCGGCGGACGCCTCGGTGGCCGCAGTGTCGAGCCCACCCCGTTCGACGGCAACAAGTTGGGCGCCGACCGCAAGAACCTCGAGCCCGACTACGTCAAGGCCCCCAAGAACTTCGTCATCACCCAGGCCGACTACAAGTGGCTCAACCTGCTGATGCGCAATCCTCGCGGACCCCTGCGCGCCATGAAGGTCGGCATGCGATTCCTCGCAGCCAAGGCCACAAAGAAGGATCTGCTGGTTCGCGGCCAGGCGCTGGTCGCCGGTATTCGACTCGGACTTCAGTCCGCCGGAGTACCCATCCTGCTGAACACCCCCCTGACCTCCCTGTACACCGAAGACGGCGCAGTTCGCGGCGTCAACGTCATCGTCGACGGCGAAGAGCAGGTCATCCGCGCTCGCCACGGAGTTGTGTTGGGTTCCGGCGGATTCGAGCACAACAAGGAAATGCGTGAGAAGTACCAACGCGCACCCATCGGCACCGAATGGACCGTCGGTGCGAAGGCAAACACCGGCGACGGCATCCGCGCAGGCCAAGAAGTCGGCGCTGCAGTCGATTTCATGGACGACGCCTGGTGGGGCCCGTCCATTCCGCTGACCGGCGGACCGTGGTTCGCTCTCTCCGAGCGCACCCTCCCGGGCTGCATGATGGTCAACATGTCGGGCAAGCGCTTCGGCAACGAGGCTGCTCCGTACGTCGAGGCAACCCATGCGATGTACGGCGGCGAGTACGGTCAGGGCGAAGGCGTCGGCGAGAACATCCCGACGTGGATGATTCTCGATCAGCGCTACCGCAACCGCTACACGTTTGCCGGTATCACTCCCCGCTCCCCCTTCCCCGGCCGCTGGCTCAAGGCCGGCATCGTGGTCAAGGCGGGAACCATCGCCGAATTGGCCGAGAAGACAGGGCTTCCCGTCGCATCGCTGACCGAAACCGTCGACCGGTTCAACGGCTTCGCACGCAACGGCAAGGACGAGGACTTCGGACGCGGTGACAGTGGTTACGACGCGTACTACGGCGATCCCCGACTGAAGAACCCCAGCCTCGCCGAAATCAGCAAGGCTCCGTTCTACGCCATCAAGATGGTTCCGGGTGACCTCGGCACCAAGGGTGGTATCTGCACCGACGTCAACGGCCGAGCACTACGCGAAGACGGAAGCGTCATCGACGGTCTCTACGCCGCTGGCAACGCGAGCGCTCCGGTCATGGGCCACACCTACGCCGGACCAGGCGCGACCATCGGTCCCGCAATGACTTTCGGTTACCTGGCAGTACTCGACATCGTCGAGCGTGCGAAGAAGGCCGAGAGCACCGAGGCACCGGCAGCTGAAAAGACGGCGGTCGACCATGCCAATTGATCCGAAGATCGCACTCGGCGCCGAGCTTGCGCCACAAGAGTTCTCATGGACCCCGTCGGATGTGCAGCACTACCACCTGGCACTAGGGGCAGGTGCTCGTCCGCTCGATCCGAACGAGCTTCGATACCTCGACGACGAAAAGCCTCAGGTACTACCCACCTTTGCCACCGTCGCCGCCAACTTCCACGCCACCGAAGCGCCGAAGGTCTCGTTCCCCGGCGTCGAAATCGATCTGGCGAAGGTAGTCCACGGGAGCCAGGAAGTCACTGTCCATCAGCCGATCCCGGCAAGTGGAAGTGGCCGCACCACAACTCGAATCGCCGAGGTCTGGGACAAGGGCAAGGCCGCGGTGATCGTGCAGGAATCCGTCACGGTCGACGCCGAGGGCAACCCGCTGTGGACAGCTCGCTCGTCCATTTTCGCCCGCGGCGAGGGTGGTTTCGGGGGTGAACGTGGTCCGTCGGAGTCGATTACGCTTCCGGATCGCGAAGCAGATGAGACAGTGGTGACGCCTGTGCTTCCACAGCAGGCTTTGCTGTACCGGATGTGTGGTGATCGGAATCCGTTGCACTCGGATCCGCAATTCGCCTCCGCGGCAGGCTTTCCAGCGCCTATCCTGCATGGACTGTGTACTTACGGAATGGTCTGCAAGACCGCAGTGGATACCATGCTCGACGGCGACAGCAGTCGGGTAGCCGGATTTCGGGCCCGCTTTGCCGGGGTCGTATTTCCCGGCGAGAACTTGAGTATCCAGATCTGGAAAGACAATGGGCGACTCCTGATCTCAGCTTCCGTACTGGAGCGCGAAGCTCCTGCCCTGGCTGACGTAGTTCTCACTCTTGTCTGATACCAACCTGTCTGATACCCACCTGTTAGAACTCACCGTAGTTCTCGAACCCGATGGAGTAGCCCGAAGATGACGGCACAAGACGAAAAGTTCCGACTGTCCCGACGAGGTTTCATGGCCGCTGGAGCCGGCGCCGTGGCAGCGACCGCATTCGCCGGCTGGACGCCGGCCTACGCCGTCCCCGCCGGCTCCTCCGGCTCCGCGGGTGGTCCTGTCTCCACCCTCACACCGCCGCCTGCCTTCCCCGAAGGCATCGCGCTGTACCAGCAGGCGTATCAGAACTGGTCCAAAGAGATCATGCTCGACGCGATCTGGACCTGTTCGCCCAAGACGCCCGAAGACGTAGTCCGCCTCGCCAACTGGGGCCATGCCAACGGCTACACCATTCGTCCCCGCGGTGCCATGCACGGCTGGACGCCGCTGACCATCGTCAACGGTGCGCCGGTCGACAAGGTCATCCTCGCCGACACCACGGTCCACCTCACCGGCGTCTCCGTCAACGCCGGTGGCAGCCCGGCTACCGTCACCGCAGGACCCGGCGCGACCCTCGACGCCATCACCACCGCACTGCAGGCACAGGGCCTCGGGTTCGCGAACCTGCCGGCGCCAGGTGTGTTGACCATCGCCGGCTGCCTCGCCGTCGACGCGCACGGTGCAGCGCTCCCCGCCGAAGGCGAAGCACACGTTCCCGGACAGACTTTCGGCTCCCTCTCCAACCTCGTCACGTCCCTGACCGCAGTGGTCTGGAACGGCAGTGAGTACGCGCTCGAGACGTACGCGCGTAGCGATGCAGCGATCAAGCCGCTGCTGACTCACCTCGGACGCACCTTCCTCACCTCCGTGACCTTGCAGGCCGCTCCCAACTACCGCATGCGCTGCGTCAGCCACACCGACATCGGTTGGCAGGAACTCTTCGGTGCCCGCGGAGCGTCCGGACGCACCTTCGAGAAGTTCGTCCGCGAAAACGGTCGCGCAGAAGCAATCTGGTACCCCTTCACCGAACGCCCGTGGATGAAGGTGTGGTCACTTGCCCCCACCAAGCCGCCGTTCTCGCGTGAGGTGACCGGGCCCTACAACTACATCTTCTCCGACAACCTCCCGGAGCCGGTCACCGACATGATCGGGCAGATCAACGCCGGAAACCCGGGCATCGCACCGGCATTCGGGCAGATCATGTACGCCACCACCGTTGCCGGACTCGCCGCGACCTTCTCCAACGACCTGTGGGGATGGTCCAAGGACGTCCAGTTCTACATCCGGGCCACCACCCTTCGTCTGACCGAGGGCGGCGGAGCCGTCATCACCTCCCGCGCCAACATCGGCCAGGTCATCCACGACTTCACCCAGTGGTTCAACGGCCGCATGGAGTACTACCGCTCTATCGGACAGTTCCCCCTCAACGGCCCCGTCGAAATCCGTTGCTGCGGCCTCGATCAACCCTCGGACGTCGAGGTCGACTCGGCAGGCGCCCCCACCATCTCGGCCATGCGCCCGCGCCCAGACCATCCGGAATGGGACACCGCCATCTGGCTCAACGTCCTCGGCGTCCCCGGAACCCCCGGCATGTTCGCGTTCTACCGCGAAATGGAACAGTGGATGCGTAATCACTACAACAACAACGACGCCACCTTCCGCCCCGAGTGGTCCAAAGGCTGGGCGTTCGGCCCCGACAAGCCGTACACCGACGCCCCGATCATCACCCAGGGCCTCCCCCAGACCTACCGCGACGGCGTCCCATCGAGCGACAACTGGGACACCGCCAACGCCGCATACAACGCGTTGGATCCGCACAAGGTCTTCAGCAACACCTTCCTGGACCAGTTGCTGCCCTGAGGTCCAAGCACCAGGCACGCACTCTGCCAACTCGACGGTCGTCGCCACTCCCCTACTTTCGGGAGTGCGGCGGCCGTCGTGCGTTGCAGTGAGCGGGATGAAGGAGTCCCCCGCATCCCGACCAGGCAACTGCCTCAATCGCGATCAGGATGGATCGCCTCGTGCATACTTTCCACTGCCCTGGCATGAGTTGAGAGCTCGGACCGAGCCGACCGAATCGTGACGCTGTCGCTGCGTGCCCCCGGCTCGGACGACGACGAGTCCTCTCCGGGGTTCGACGCGCCACCAGCGGGATGCTCGGAGGAGCCGGTGCGCTCTTCCCTCTCCGCGCGGGCGCGCAACAACGACTCGGACTTCGGGGTATTTCGCATCGGAGCATTGTCCCAGATTCATCTCCCATGACTCACATGGAGCGCTCTCACCCCCGGTGACCAGGCCGTTCCTGAACTCCGATACCTAGAAAGTTCGCAACAAAATATCTACAGCGGTCAGGGTAGACATTCTCGCGAGGCTGTTGTATCTTTTTTCTCGTAGCAAGGAACGAGTGAAGAGATGCGGGAGAGATGAACTACCCGCAAGCAGTACCGCAGGGCAGGGACGTGCCGGGGCCGAATTCGTGTGTGAGTGTGTAGTCGGACCCGGCACCCCCCTTCAAAGCGGCTACCGGATGTCTTGTGCGAGTCCGGAAGTTCGAAAGAATGCAGTTATGTAAGTAAGTTCAACCCCATCCGGCCCCCGGCGCACCTCGCGCCGGGGGCCCCGTCCGTTCAGCGAAAGAAGCGAGCCATTCCGGCAGATACACCACCGGGGGACCCCTCCGGCAGATTCGACGACGAGAACTATCCTGCGTACAGCATGGGACATGCGGCCGAGATCCTCGGTGTCAGGCAAGCTTTCCTTCGTAGCCTCGATGCCGCGAAACTGCTTACCCCACAACGCTCTGAGGGCGGACATCGCCGCTACTCCCGGTACCAGCTGCGCATCGCGGCCCGCGCGCACGAACTCGTAGCCAACGGCACGGCGCTCGACGCGGCTTGCCGCATCATCATCCTCGAAGACCAACTCACCGAGGCTCGTCGCATCAACGCCGAGCTCCAGCAAGCGCAGGACCGACGAGCGGAATCGGACGCAACGCCGGACTGAGGACTGACGTGATCAGGCACTGGGAGTAGCAGTCACCCCTAACCGTCAATCTGTTCCCTCCCCCTTCGAACTGCGCTAAATTCAGTCAATTGGGACATTGCTAGGCGTCGGTTGCTCGATTTCCACATCGAAGGGATCGCAGGCATGAATTCCTCCCACCACCGCACTCGGGTGCGGCTAGCTGCTCTGTCGATCGCCTTGACCCTTGCCATTGCAACCGCTGCGTGCAGTTCCGACGAGGACTCGGCAACAAACACGAGCAGCGCATCTCCCAGCACCGCGAGCAGTCAGGAATCCAACGAGATCGCGGACCTCGTCCGCCGTCAAGTGGCCGACTTGGGCCTCAGTGCCGCCGTGTTCGGAGTGTGGCGGGGCGACGACGAGATTGCTCTCGGTGCCGTCGGAGAGTCCCCTATCGGAGTTCCGGCGACAACCGACATGCAGTTGCGCGTCGGTCAGCCGATGGAACCGATGCTCTCGACAGTTCTGCTGCAACTCGACGAAGAGGGAACGCTTCCCCTCGATCAACCGATCGCGAAGTGGGAACCGAACTTTCCACGCGCAGAGACCATCACTCCACGAATGCTGGCCAACAGCACGTCGGGCATCTCCGACTACGTGACCGATCCACAGTTCCTCAAACTCTTCACGGACAACCCGATGAAAGGCTGGACTTCTCAGGAGATCCTGAATCTTGCCAACTCCCGCCCACCGCTGTTCGAACCCGGCACCGGTTGGGCGTACGCGCACAGCGACCTGACGCTGCTCGGCGACGTCATGGAGAAAGCGACTGGAAAACCGCTGGGCGACCTACTTCAGCAGCGCGTCTTCGATCCACTCGGGATGGATCACAGCAGCGTTGTGCTCACGTCGCAGATGGACGAGCCGATTTTGCACGGCTACACCAATGAACGCGGAGTATTCGAAGACTCCACTTTCTGGAATCCGACGGCTTTCCTGCACAGCGGAAACATGAACGCGCCTGTCGCCGACGTCGGAAAGTGGGTGCGCGCACTCGGAACGGGAGAGTTGCTCTCCGACAAAGCTTTCGAGCAGCAGATGGCACCGACGACTGCGGGCTTGGGAAGTATGACGGCGGACAAGTTCTTTTCCTTCGGGACCGGGCACCTCGACGGTTGGCTTGTGATGAACCCGTCGTACGGCGGCTACAACGGGCTTGCGCTCTATTACCCCGACTCGAAGACGACGATCGTCGTCTACGCCACGCTCGGGCCGACAACCAACGCGGACCTCAACAACGCCGTGCCGATGGGCAAGGCGATCGGAACCCTCCTCGAACCGGATCACCCACCGCAGGTCCCGACGCCGTGACGCGCCACACACGCTGGTAGCAAACAGCGTCGGTCGGCAACTTCCTGTTTACGCACGGATTACCTCCAGGACTTATCGCCCCATCACCATTCTCTTCAGTACCGAACGAAACGCGTCGGACCGCGGGTTGTCTCGCCAGTGAACGAGAACGTAGATAGATGGGGACAGGCCCGATGAGGAAATACGCGATGTCAGTGGCATGCACGGTTGCAGTCACAGCGGGGGTGACTCTTGTGATGTCGGTGCCTGCCGGAGCGGACCCGAATGACAGTGGGTCGTGCCCTGCCGGTGCGGTATTCGCGGTCGGCGGAACGTGGGATCCGACGGGACAAACGACGCAACCCGTCACCGACCGCTACGTGGCCCAGGGTTACGCCTCCAAGCCGGTGACCTACCCCGCCAGCTTCTGGCCGCTCGGCGATCAGACGTACGACCAGAGCGTTGCCGCCGGCGCCCAGACGCTTCGCACTGAAGTCAACGCTTTCCACGCTCAGTGCCCGGGCAGCGAGATCGTCGTCACCGGATACTCACAGGGAGCGCGTATTGCCGGCGACGTTCTCGGTGACATCGCACGCGACGGATCCATTCCGCAGTCGCAAGTCGAAGGCGTCCTCTACGCCGACCCTCGCAACTCGGCCGGGGGCATCGAAACCGTAGTGCCCAATGTCGTTCCGGGAGCGACGATGTCCGGAGCACGCGGTGGATTCGGAGACATCGCAGTGCAGGAAGTCTGCATCGAGGGTGACGGCATCTGCAACATGCCCAAGCCGCGTGATGCGCCCGAGGTGTTCGTGGATTCGGTCTTCGGCTACTTCACGAAGCACAACACCTATACGCCGATGATGTCCGAGCCCGCTCCGCCTGCTCCCCCGGCATTGCCGCAGACGCCGTCGGTGCCACTGCAACCCGCCGACGTTGCCACTGCGATCGTGACGCGGGTCGTCGAGAACATCACTCCGTATCTGAGCGCTGCACTCGCCACCGTACTGACGAAGTAACGCGATACCGCCTGTTCGGTTGACTGAAAGTCGACCGATTCGTACAAGTCGAGAGCCACCGGCATCGAGCACCATCGATCACATGCTCACCTTCATCGTCAGATACGGGTACGTCCCGTTCATGCTCTTGGGAATCAACGGAGCCGCAATCGCGCTGGCGGCATCCGGCGCGCCGAAATGGTCACTGGTGGCATTGATTCTCTTCGCAGTGGCCTGCTCTTTCGCGGCCGAACGGGCGCTTCCCTACGAATCCTCGTGGAATGCCCCGGGACCGGACAGGTTTCGCGACGCTGTCCATGCGTTTGTCAACGAATCCCTCATCTTGGTCAGCGTCGCGGTAATCCCGTTGATGGCCGCGGTGATTCCGTTCGACGGGCTGTGGCCGAGCGGTCTTCCGTTTGTCCTTCAGGTCGTCTTCGCAGTGTTGGTTGCCGATTTCGGCATCACCGTGGTGCATTTGATCAGCCACAAGGTTGGATGGTTGTGGCGTTTCCACGCGGTTCATCACAGCCTCGAACGGTTCTACGGTATGAACGGACTGATGAAGCACCCCGTGCATCAGACTTTCGAAACCGCCGGTGGCGTCCTGCCACTGATCCTCCTCGGGATGCCCGTTCCAGTTGCCTCGGCGCTCGCGGTTTGTGTCGCTGTCCAACTCCTGCTTCAGCATTCGAATGCCGATTACCGCATCGGCCCCCTGCATCCGATACTCGCCCTCAACGCCGGCCACCGATTCCATCACCTGAAGTGGGCGGGAATCGGTGACGTCAATTTCGGTTTGTTCACTCTGATCTGGGATCACCTGTTCCGCACTTATTCTTTCGATCCGGAAAAGCGCTTCAGCAGTGACGATCTCGGAATGGCGGCCAAACCCGACTACCCGGACGACTACATCGGCCAGTTGGCCGAACCGTTCCGGAAACAGAACTGACGGACGATCGGTGGAGATTCAGCCCGCGAGTACCCGTCGCATGACGGGCTTGGCTGCAAACGCACTGGCCAACACCAACGCGATCCCCACAGCCAGGGTGACACCCAACTGAACCAGCGCCATCGGAGTGGTCAATACGGCTGCCCCTGCCAGCGGGAAGAGGAACAGCAGTGCAGCGCCGGCGCCGGCCAGTGCCATCACCACCACGGGAGTGCGAACGTGCCTCATGCGGGCGCTGTCCATCACCTCGACAGGTGTGCCGGCCAAAGTCAGACTCCGATACAGCTCACGGTTGTCGAGGATCCCGGATACCTGGGTGAGCGCAGACGAGATGGCAGCCAACGTGAATGTTGCTCCGAGAGTGAACAACACCCCGGTTCTCATGTCCGCGAACAGGAACTCCTGCCCTGGCTGCAAATCCTGTCCCTCCCCGTTGCCTATCGCGGCGAGGAGAGATGTGCCTGCGGCAACGAAGCTGGCCATCGTCACACCGCTGACCGTGCGCCACACAGCCTTCGGATTATCCAGGACCCGACGCGCCGCAATCAGTGAAGCACCGTCTTTGGCGCATTTGAGCATGATCCGTCCAAGCAGCGAAATGACGAACGGACCGACCAACGCAACAACGCCGAAGCAGAGACCAAGGCCCACCAGGATTGCCGCGATGCTTGCCGCGGAGCCCCCGAATGCACTCCATCCCACAAGAACCCCCACCCCAGCCACAGCGAAGATCATCTTCGGTGCGGCGCTGGGATTGCCCGCCGTGACGCCCAACGGGCTCACGAACACCTGGCGCATCCCGAGCATCGACGTCAAAGCAGCCAGGATGGTCATTCCGAATACGATGCCCACCAGCGGAAGCGCGCCTACCCAAAGCTCACTCCACTCGAATGTCCGACCTTGAAATCTCAAGAGAGCTACGAGCGGCAACGCGAGGAGGTATCCCACCACACCGATCAACGCACCGGCCAAGCCCTGGATACCCGATTCCGCAGCGCACAGCGCAACGATCTGGCGAGGGGTGGATCCGATGAGTCGGAGCGAGGCAAGTCGTTCGTCGCGACGGCGCGCGCCCAAGCGGGCCGCCGCCAGACCGAGAGTGACGGCTGGAACGATCATCAACACCGAAGCAACCCCTGCGAGCGCTAGGTACGCCTCGGCTTCGGGTTCGCTCGATCTGCCCGCGAATGCACCGTAGCCGCCGAGCACCGTCAGCAACAACGTCGTCGAGGCGGCAAATGCGGACACTGGGAGCGCGAAGGTACTCAAGGCCTTTCGCCCTTCACCTCGCACCGTCATCAATGCAACGCGCGCTGTGGCCTTCATGCCGCCACCTGTGTCCCGACGAGCGAACCGGCCTGCATCATCATCGTGCGATCACACCACCGAGCGACTTCGGCATCGTGAGTGACGACGACCAACGCAGAACCGATCTGTTGAGCCGAATCACGCAACACCCTCATCACTTCCCAACTCGTCTGCGCGTCGAGGGCACCGGTCGGCTCGTCCGCGAAGAGAACGGCGGGTTTGGTCACCAACGCTCGCGCAATCGCGACACGTTGCGACTGCCCACCCGACATCTGACCCGGGCGACGATCCTGCAGCCCATCCAGCCCCAAGGGCGCGAAGAAGCCGTGTGCCGTCCGCTTGGCTTCTGCGATGGACAACCCGTTGAGTACGAGAGGCAGCGCGACATTCTCGATCGCCGGAAGCTCCGGCAACAGTTGGCCCGATTGAAAAACAAACCCGTACGACTCCCGTCGGAGCCGGCTGCGGTCGTTCTCACCGAGGTTCTCGATATGCCTGCCGCTCAGCAAGATTGCTCCCGAGTCAGGCTTGACGATTCCTGACATGCAATGCAGCAGTGTCGACTTCCCCGATCCTGAAGGACCCATGATGGCCGTGGCAGTACCGGCGCGCACTTCCAGCGATACACCTCGGAGCACCGGAACGTCGCCGTACGACTTGCCCAGCGCGTGGACCGACAGGACTGCGGGTGCTTGTGCGTTGTTCATGATTCCACCTTCTCGTGAACCCCTCGCGAACACATCGGCCCAGCGCACGATCTTCGGACTGAGCTCGGTCCTACCGGAGGATGACCGGACCCCGAGCTCTGTCAGGGTCGTCACTATGATTTCCGACATGACCTGGTCCGGCGCCGTCCACATGCAGCCCGGAATTCTCATGTTCACCGGCGCAGTGGGATCCGCGCACATGCATTCGCACGCCGCTGTTCAGATCATGATCATCGACGACGGGGACGTCACGGTCACGGACGGGGACGGCCACAGTGAAGTCGTGCGGTCCGTGGTCATTCCATCCGGGGCGGTCCACGCGTTGTCCGCCTCCGAGGGTGCGCGGGGACGGGCGATCTACATTGACTCCACCACCGGGATGGGTCTGCGCATCAGGCCACCGGAGCCGGGCCGCGGTGGTGTGGCCGACTGGTCGGACCGTGGGCAGACCGCAGTAGCGATGACGGACCGCGGCGCTGATTCGGATCTGGAATACGCAGCGAGGCTGATCGATTCACTATCCGAACACGAAAAGGCGTCGACCTTAGGCGTTCTTCACCCGGCCCTCGAGCATGCCCTGACGCTACTTCCCGAGAGAATCTCGGGGCAGGTCACACTGACGGACATCGCCGCCCTGGTCTCCATCTCGCCCGGACGGCTGGGAAGAATCTTCAACGATCAACTGCAGATGAGCTTTTCGACCTACATCCGCTGGTTACGGTTACGACGTGCCATGGAAGTGATGAGCAGTGGCGCAACCCTGACAACCAGTGCACACGAGGCCGGTTTCACCGACAGCGCCCATCTCAACCGTATCTGCCACAGCATGTTCGGGCTCACGCCCAGCGCCGCGACCGGCGGCCTCACCTGGAATTGACGCTGCCCCTCAGCTGACGCTGTCCATCTCCGTCCTCGCGAGCAACGACAGACGACTGTAGAGGCGCGCCAATCCGGGAACGTCCCGAAGACTGCCCGCAACGTCCTCCACACCGGCAGCGGCATACACCGTCAGTCGCGCATCGACGTCGTAGAGAACATCGACGACATTTCCGAAACGGCGAAGGGCAAATTCCGAAGCTTCGGCGAGCACCGGTACTCCGAAGATCACCCAGTCGTCGAAGCGGGAGGCAAGCTCGAGATAGTCGGCAGCCGAGGTCGAACCAGCGCACAGCACCTCGAAGTCGAACCAGACAACACCGTCTCGAATCGCCGAGCACTCCAATGTGCGCGTGCCTATCGTGAATTCGACACTTTCGCCCGAAGGCCACGTGATTCCCTGGCCGACGAGGAATTCCCCTGTCGCAAAACGGTAGTCCCCGGCACCTGGCTGACCCGCCGTCCGATAGTCGACGGAGCCACCCAATTCGATCACCTCGAGAGTCCGCTCGATCAACTCGATCGACGGAACGAACTGCTCGTGAAAAAGCGGATTCGGAAGAAGATCGGTCGGCGGGACATTGGACGTGACAACAACAGTCACACCTTTCGCGACGATTGTGTCGAGAACCCTTGCCATGAACATGGCGTCGGCGACGTCGTCGATGTGGAACTCGTCGAAACAGAGCACGCGGATTCCGTCGACGACGTGGTCCAGTGCCGCGCCCATCGACCCGAGTTCGTGCGCCCGAGAGTGCAGATCTGCAAAGAACCGATGAAAGTGAATGCGCCGCTTGCCAACTCGAATGCTCTCGTAGAACTCGTCCATGAGCATCGTCTTACCGCGGCCGACGCTACCCCAGAGGTAGATCCCTCCGCCGACCTCACCGCCGGATATCCGGGCTCGCAGTGCATCGAGGGCTTCATGTGCCGCCAACTGCTCTTCGTCCAGTAACATGAGGCTCCTCTACATCTGTAGAGTCGAGGCTAGTGACCGAAGGCAAATCGAGTCAATGTGACCCTCACGACGCACCATCTGCAGCATGCAACTCCGGCAGCATGCAACATCGACAGCAAGGAACGACATGAAGCCCGATCGCAGAGCCCTCATTGCGGCATCCGCCGTCACGATCATCGCCGAGCAGGGCCCGCGTGCACTCACCCATCGGGCGGTTGATCAGTCCCTGGAACTTCCTGCCGGTTCGACGTCGTACTATTTCCGCACTCGCGAGGCACTTCTCGAGGCAACCGCATTGCACATCGTGCACCGGTCACGTTCGATATTCGACGAACTCCGCGAGAGGCCCAGCGATCCTGCTGCCCTGACGGCCGAGTATCTCGACGATCTTCTCTCGCACCGCAGACACGAATTGATCGCGCGCTATGCACTACTCGTGGAAACTCCCCGAGATTCGGCATTGCACCAACTCCTCGAAGGCAGTCTGTTTTCGCTGGAGAAGGCAAGACCCGTCTTCGAAACCGTTGGCGTTGACGACCCTGACGTCTCCGCCGCAAATTTCCTGAGCCTGCTGGAGGGCTTGATCTTCGACTCTTGCCTGGGATCACGTAGCCGGGACCCTCACTCCAGCGAGACCGTTCGGCAACTTCGGATCCCGATCGACATCTACCTTCGCGGAGTGGGGGTCATCTGAAAAACCTTGGTCAGCAGAGGCTTCCGGTACAGGGTTGTCGACCAGAGAACAGCGCCGCGACAAAGGGAGTGCTGTCTGGAACCGAAGCCGGGACGGTCCCCAGATGATCAGTGGGATAGGTACGGAATGCAAAGTCCACACCGTTTGCAGCGAGATCAGCCGCGAACTTCAGTGTCAGCGGTGCCGGAACATCGATGTCCGACAACCCCTGACCAATGAAGAACGGGCGGTCGTATCCTGCGGTCGGCACAGTGAGCAGTTCACGCGCAGCCTCCATGAATACTGGATTGTCCAGCGACTTCGTCAGCACCTGCCCGAGTGTGACGGTTCCGTACTTCGTGCGCGCCTCGGTGTAGCACATGTTGTTCTCGACGTCGTCGAGGATGGTCTTGCCGAGCGGGGTCAGATACGAGTCGATGTCGATGTCCGGCCGCGAAGCACGCAGTCCGTCAAGAACGTTCGCGATGTAGACCGTCGTACCCTTGAGCGGAAGCGCCGGGAAAGCCGGACCACCGAGCGGTAGAAGATTTTCGATGTTCGAGGGGACACCAGTGGCGACAGCGCCGCGGTAGTCCAACTCCGGCGCGTAATCAGTGGCAAGCGAAGCGGTGAACATAGTCGCCTGCCCGCCCTGCGACTGTCCCATCGCAACCCATTCGCTCGACAGGTCGTCGTCGACCGCACGAGCGGCGCGCACCATGTCCACAACGCTGTGTGCAGCGGAACGACCGTCGAGATACGGGTGAACACCAGGTGTTCCGAGCCCCACGTAGTCGGTCGTCACCACCGCGTATCCCTGCTCCAGCCAGTGACCCAGATGTGTCGCGGTCCGTTCGAGTGGAACACTGCTGCTCAGCGCACACTGATCCGCGACACCCACCGTTCCGTGCGCATAGGAGATGACCGGCCAACCACCCTCGGGCGGAGATCCCTCTGGGCGATACACCACACCGGTACTCGTCATCGGCGCATCCTTCGGGCCCGTCGACCAGTACGTCACCTTTGTTGCGCTCACGGCACCCGGGATCACCCGATCGGGACCGAGTAACTCCCGACTCACGACAGCACCCGGAGCATCATTCGGTTCCGCTCCAGCCGGCGCCGCAACTGTCAACGCCACCAATGCACTCGCGCTCAGCCCGACGAGCGTCCTACCCAGTCGCTTACTCACGTACTTCTCCTACGATTGCGGTGACGGTGCATATGTGGTGATCGGTCCCACATCAGCCGATCGAGTTCAGACCATAGAACAGCCTTACCAATTGGTCAACCTAGATTCCCGCTCCGCATCTACCGTCGTGACACGCCTGCTCGGGTAGGGTGGCGGTGTTCGATACGTGCAGGTCCCAGCGAGATCAGGAGGCCGAAAGGCTCTCTCATGTCAGCACCTGATCTCCCGACCTTCCCTGCTTCGCAGCAGAAGTCGGTGGCCGAGATTCTCCGAGCAGCAGGTTGCGTATTCGCCGAAGACGAGGCTCGCCTACTTCTTCACACCGCACGCTCTCTCGATGAACTCGACGCGATGGTCGACCGACGAGTTGCGGGCGAACCACTCGAACCTGTCCTCGGATGGGTCGAGTTCTGCGGCTTGCGCATTCACATCGACTCTGGAGTCTTCGTCCCACGCCGGCGCACCGAGTTCCTCGCCCGGCAGGCCTGCTCACTCGTCGACTCGGGAAGCGTCGTCGTCGACATGTGTTGTGGCTCAGGAGCTGTCGGTACTGTCCTGCAGTCGACGCTCGATGCCATCGATTTGTACGCGGTAGATGTGGAACCAGCCGCGGTGCGGTGCGCTCGCCGAAACATCACACCGCCCGAGCGCGTACTCGAAGGCGATCTCTTCGAACCACTGCCGACGGAATTACTCGGTCGCGTGGATGTGGTCGTTGCCAATGCACCTTACGTCCCCACCGATTCGATCAGGCTGATGCCGCCCGAAGCCCGTCTTCACGAACCGCTGGTCTCGTTGGACGGCGGCACCGACGGACTGGACCTGCAGCGACGCATCATCGCGGACGCTGCGCCGTGGCTACGACCGGGTGGCTGTCTTCTCGTCGAGACGAGTACGGAGCAGGTCGAAATGACTGTTGAAACATTCACTCGGGGAGGTTTTCTCACTCGAGTGGCAACCTACAGTGAGACCGCCTCGACCGTGGTGATCGGTCAGTGTTGAAGGCGATCGGATCCTGGCGTGGACCACTCCCGAGCGCGGGCGGCAAAGCCGTCGACAAAAAGCCCGAACGCACGATCGACGCGGGCCCGGTCCCCAGTGGCCAGAAGATCCATCGACAGACCCCGCATTTGCGAGAGCAACAGAGTAGCGACAGAGGCAACATCGTCCTCGGGGCAACCCGCTTGTCGTAGACCGGCTTCCAGTGCCTCGATCCAATCGCCTACAAAACGGTCCAGGAACCGTCCGTAGCGTTCGCGGTCGCCGAGCGCGAGGGCGTAAATCTCGACCATCACTCGGAACCGCGGCAGGACCTCCGGCGTCGTACGTTCGGTCCACCACGCGGTCAGCACTGTCGCCGGATCGACCCCCGGTTTCATCGGAACCGCAATCGGAATGGACTCACCACGCATGTTCTCGATGACCTCGGAGAGCAGGTTCTCCTTGCTCTCGAAATGGTTGAGCAACGACGCATGCGACACACCTACGGCCTTGGCGAGCTGCCTCACCGTCAGTTCCCCGACACCGTTGTCGATGACGTAGCGGGTCAGCGCGTCGAGCAACTCCTCACGTCGCCCGGCGTATCTCAGGCTGCGTTTGTCGATGCGTTCGGGCTCCGGCACATACCCACCCTACCGGCCGGAATCACCAGGTCAGCGGCTGACTGCCTTCTGATACCGGCGAATAGCGAACGGCACGAAGACGATCAGCAAACCGAAAGTCCACAACAGCGACGCGATGACCGGATTCTGCAGTGGCCACGCATCCGGAACCGTCATCGCAGGATTGGTATTGCCGAACAGTTCACGCACCGCCTGAGTCACCGCCGACACAGGATTCCACTCGGCGATCACTTTGAGCGGGCCGGGAAGATTGGTGGTCTCGACAAAAGTGTTCGCGATGAACGACAGCGGAAAGATGACGATGAAACTCGCGTTGTTGAACACTTCCGGCGTGCGGATCCAAAGCCCGACAACAGCCATGACCCATGACAATGCGTATGCGAAGAACAGAAGCAGCGCATACCCGGCCACCGCCTCGAGGAAGCTGGAATGGATGCGCCACCCCACCAGAAGACCGGTCAACGACATGACCACCAAGCTGATGACGTTGATCAACACGTCACTCGATGTTCGGCCGGTCAGCACGGCAGACGGGGCCATGGGCAGCGATCGAAATCTGTCGATGATTCCTTTCTGAATGTCTTCGACCATCCCCAAACCAGTCCAGGTTGCACCGAATATGACCGTCTGCGTGAAGATTCCGGCGATCAGGAACTCTCGATACGACGTGCCCGGGACGGAGATCGCGCTGCCGAACACGTATGCGAACAAGAGCACGAACATGATCGGCGACAAAGTGGTGAACACCAGCAGATCCGGAACGCGTTTGATCTTGATCAAGTTTCGCCTGGCGATGGTCAAACCGTCTTCGAGCGCCATCTGCACGGTCATTTCTGATCCTCCAGTTCAGCCTGGTGCCCGGTCAGTGTGAGAAAGACATCGTCGAGAGTGGGCCGGCGCAGACCGACGTCGAACACCCGGATGCCTCGTGCCGACAGGAGATTCAACGCTGCGACCAACGCATCGGTGCCGTCGTCGACAGGAACGGTGACGCGACGGACATTCTCTTGAACCTGAATGTCCCCCACGGCAAGCGAGCGCAATTCCTCGCGGACGATGTCGAGATGCTCGACCTCGTGCACACTCAGTTCGATGCGCTCACCCCCGACCCGAGCCTTCAGCTGATCTGCAGTACCGCGCGCGATGACCGAGCCGCGGTCGATGACGGCGATCTGGTCGGCCAACCTCTCGGCTTCCTCCATGTATTGCGTCGTGAGCAACAGTGTTGTCCCCTGCGCCACCAACCCTTCGATGACATCCCAGAGGCCGAGTCGCGCACGAGGATCGAGGCCGGTGGTCGGCTCGTCCAGAAACAACACCTGCGGCCGAGCAACCAATGCGCCGGCCAGATCGAGACGTCGCCGCATTCCGCCGGAATAGCCCTTGACCGGCCGATCTCCAGCCTCGACGAGATCGAACTGCTCGAGCAATTCACGCGCTCGGGCCTTACTGCTTCGGGCGCCGAGGTGATACAGCCTCCCGACCATGTCCAAGTTCTCATAGCCCGTCAGGTACTCGTCGACCGCGGCATACTGACCCGAAGCACCGATCTTGGATCGCAACGCCCGCGCATCCTCGACCACGTCCAGCCCGGCAACCTTGGCGCGTCCACCGTCCGGAATGAGCAGCGTCGTGAATATCCTTACCGCAGTGGTTTTTCCGGCGCCGTTGGGGCCCAACAGGGCCATCACCGAACCCTCGCGCACTTCCAGGTCGATGCCGTCCAATGCCGTGACGTCGCCGTACTTCTTGACCAGCCCCTCGGCCACAATCGCTTCGGTCATGAGCCCTCCCGCATCGGTAATCCGTCGGTAGTCCGTTCCCCAGTGTGACCCAGGAGGCCGACACATTCCAGGAAATTTCGTCAGTTGTCCGGCTGCAATCACCTCCCTGGTTTCGCCGGTGCCTTTCGGCCACGAGGTACGGAACAGACCACACGTCCCAGTCCTGTCCAATACAGCCGATAAATTTCACCGACCTTTCGACGGATATATACCGGAAAGAAAAACCCGAAATTCTTGAACAAAGACCGCTTTCAGGTATTCATGATGAACGCGGCAGCGTTACACTCGTACAGCAAGTGACACTCGGGCCGGTGACGGTTGACTTATGGTGTCGAATCTCGAATTACAAATCAGACAGAGGCCGAAAAGAATTGAATCACCGATTCAGTGCACGCGGGGAAGACTCACACTTCGGGGGATCGAGAAAGGCTGACTGTGCCATGAGTATCAGAACTCGATACATCCGAACTCCGTGGATCCGAAAAACGGCGAAATATTCCTTCGAGACCATCTGCTTCACCCTGGCCGTGATTGTCGCGGCCGCACTGATCGCCGCGTACAACACACAACCGCGCTCCGCGCCGACGTACACGCTTACCTCGTTCTCGGCGAATCCTGAATCTGCAGCGCTGCCATTCGACATTCCACCCAAGTCAGCACTGAACGGAAAGTTGGTTTTCGCTCACTACTTCCCGCCCTATCCGGTTTCGATCGACAATGCGAATCCGTCTGGCGATTACTATGCGACACAATATCTTACGGTCAACGGCGAGAACAACAAACACGTTCGCTACGGGGGATTCCTCCGCGATCGGCCGACACCGCGGCAACCCATCGCCGATACGCAGTGGCGCCAACGCGACCTCGAAAACGAAGTTCGTTCGGCAATCGCCGCGGGCATCGACGGATTCTCCGTCGACATCATCGCCAAGGCAACCGACACCAGTTGGTGGGGTTCCACCGTGCCCACCGCCCTGATCAAAGCGGCCGCAGCAGTCGATCCGAATTTCAAGATCATGCTCATGCCTGATATGAACGGCGCGTTCAAAAACATGACCGCAGCTCAAATGGCAGCAGAGATGAAACCGTATTCGACCATGGCATCATCGTTCAAATTGAACGACGGACGGCTCGTGATATCTCCATTCCTTGCCGAAAACAAGACAGCGGGCTGGTGGTCGGAGTTCATCACTCTTATGAAGAATTCTTACGGCATAAATGTGGCATTTGTTCCGGTTTTCCTCGACGCTGCAGCCAACCGGAATTCTTTTGCATCGATCAGCTACGGGATGTCGAATTGGGGTAATCGAAATCCGGCAGGAAATCCGCTCTCGGGATCGAACCCGAACTCTCCGATGGGACTTGCCGCTGCCGCTCACTCCTTGGGAAAGATATGGATGCAACCAGTCGCCTTCCAAGATGTTCGTCCAAGTCAGTCGATCTACGACGAGGCACAGAATTCACAGAATCTGCAGAACATGTGGCAGATTGCGATTGCGTCCAACAGCGAATGGGTACAGCTCGTCACCTGGAACGACTACAGCGAGGGAACGTCGTTCGCGCCCAGCGTCGGCCATGGGCGTGCGTTGCTCGACATGAGTTCCTACGGGTTGTACAGCTTTCGCACCGGCGCCTCACCCGCGATTGTTCGCGACACCGCGTATCTCATCTACCGCAATCAGTCGGCCTCCGCGGTCCCCGTCAATCGCTCTGCTGCCCCTATGACACTGCGCCAATGGTCATCCCCCGCTCGCGATACCGTCGAAGTCCTTTCCTTCTTGACGGCGCCGGCGGTCGTCAAAGTGACGGTGGGAACCACGACAACTACCTGCAATGCCCCGGCCGGGATGAGCAGCTGCATCGCCCCGTTGAAAGTAGGTTCCATCAAGGCTTCTGTCGTTCGCGGCACTACCGAGGTGTCCCGGGTGAGTTCGCACGCTGCCGTAACGGCAACCCCGTACAACCAGAATCTCGAGTACCTGGTTGATTCCAGTCGAAGATAACGGTGACGACGAAGATCGGGTGTGTCCGTCGACTCACCCGATCTTCGTTGCGCCATCGGTTTCGGCTGCAATTGGTAGCTCGGGCAGCGATACCGCCCCCGTCCGCTCCACCTTCACTGCCAACGTCACAGCGGCGGCCAGTGCTGATACGCCCGCTCCGATCCAGTACAAAACCGCGAACGAATGCAGGGTCGGCACAGCGCTCGCACCGATCACCACCGTTGAACTGGCCAATACCGCTGCCGCAACGGCGCTTCCGGTGGAGGTACCGACCGAACGGAGCAGGCTGTTGAATCCGTTGGCCGAGGCAGTCTGATGGATCGGCGCAGATTCGGTGATCAGAGTCGGCATGGCCGCCAGGGAAAATGCCACACCGGCCGATACCACGGCAGCGCCGATCACGATATTGACCAACGTCGGCGCCAACAGCACACGCAAGACATATCCGATTGCAATGACGATCGCACCCGACGCCAACGTAGCCTTCGCTCCCCATCGCCTCGTCACTTTCGACGACACCGGCGCCAATCCGATCATCAGGACTCCGCCCGGCATCATCGCCAGTCCGGCTTCGGCAGCCGAGAGTCCGAGACCGTCCGCCGACGCCAGGGGCAACTGAAGTTCCTGCGTTGCCGCCAACGCGCTGATGAACATGGCAAAACCGAGTAATACTGCGCAGACGTTCGAAACCAGAATCGGAGCGCGAAGGGAAGTCCGCAGATCGACCAGTGGTGCCGGCGTGTGCAGTTCCCACGGAATCCATCCACAGAGCAAGACCACGCCGGACGCGATCAGAACCAGAACCTCGGGGCTTGCCCAGCCCCATTCGGTTCCTTTCGAAACGGCCAGCAGCAGTGCAGTCATAGCGAGTGTGAGGACCGTGGCCCCCAGAAAGTCGAAGCGTCCGCGACTCTTCACCGCCGATTCCGGCACCACCAGCGGCAAGACGACTATCAGTACTACCCCGAATCCACCGGTGACCCAGAAAAGCGCGGGTAGTCCCCAGTGCGCCGAGATCACCCCAGCCATCGGCATACCGAACATGCCACCGATCCCCAACGTCGCACTCATGAGAGCTACTGCACCACTGAGCTTTTCCGGAGGAAGGACATCGCGCATGATGCTGATTCCGACGGGCAGAAGTGCCGTCGCGAACCCCTGCAACGAGCGCCCGAGGATCAGTAACCAGAAACTCTGGCTGAGCGCAGCAACCATGCAGCCGACGATCATCACGGCAAGACAGACGAGCATCATCGCGCGCTTGCCGAACATGTCGGCGAGTCTGCCGATGAGAGGGGTTGCGACGGCACCGGTCAGCAACGTCGAGGTCACCAGCCAGGAAGCGGTGGACGACGATACTCCCGATGCCGTCGCGAACGCAGGCAGGACCGGCACCACCAAGGTCTGTTGCAGCGCGACCACCACACCGCTCAGACTCAGGACGCCGACGACCCACCCGGTCCGCGCTTTCGCGCGAACAGTCTTGTCCGTCAAGCGTTCGAGCGAGCGGCTACTCCGGCGTCGACAGGAACCACGATGCCACTCATGTGGGCACTCGCGTCGGCGGCGAGGAACAGGACTACTCGCGTGATCTCGAAGGGATCCAGCCAACCGACCGGCTGCGCATGCAGAGTCGCGTACACGGGTTCGACGTCGTCTGCCGTCGGCGATTCGAGGTCAGGCCGCATCATTGCGTACATCATGTCGTTGTGAATCATCGGCGTCGAGATATTCCCCGGCGCAATAGCATTCACGGTCACACCCGAGTTGGCCAGTTCGAGCGACACACTCTTCGTCAAACCGATGACGCCCCATTTGGAGGCGCCGTACGCCGCCATCTGGGTGCCACCTGATCGACCCATCATCGAGGAAATCGTGATGATGCGACCGTAACCACGTTCCGCCATTCCACCTGACACGGCCGCAACGGTGTTGAACACACCGGTCAGGTTCGACGAGATGACTTCGTTCCACTGTGCCGACGTCATCGACGTGATCGGAGCGGGCACGGACACACCGGCATTCGCGACGGCGATGTCGACACGGCCGAACTCGGCTTCAGCGCGGGCAACGAGCGCGTCCATTGCGTCGCGATCAGCAGTGTCCGCCTTGACGGCAATGCACCGACGACCGGTGGCTTCCACCAAACGAACGGTTTCCTTCAGATCCTCCTCGTTTGCGAGGGGGTAGGCGACGACATCACTGTTCTCGCACCGGTCGCAGATCACGATGTCCGCGCCACGCTCCGCGAATGCGACAGCGTGGGCGCGCCCCTGACCGCGCGCGGCGCCGGTGATCAGTGCAACTTTTCCTTCGAAGCTGCCTTCGAGGCTGTTCATGCCGTCTCCTAGTTCGTCGTATGCAAGCGTGCGCTGTACTGCATGCGTACTCCGAACCCGCCCGAAAGAAACAGTCGATCCCGGACAGCGGGAATCCAGCCGATCACTGGTAAACGGCGGTCTCGAATTCCAGGTATCCGTTGATGGATCCAGCGTCCGCGAACGGCAGAATCTGCGTTGCCCAGAACCCGCCGACGCCGGTCTGCCGGTCGATCCAGTAATAGAGGTTGGCAAGACCCGCCCAAGCCAGCGATCCGGCCGGCCTACCGGTGGGTGCCACCTCTTCATTTGTCATGAAGGAGTATGCCCATCCCTTGGGTACACCGGGGAAGAATTCCGCATCGTTGGACAGCGTCGGGAGAACTCCGGGCAACAACCCCACGTGCTGGCCTTCGAGCCCGTTCTGAACGGCTGCAGCTACCGTCTCCGGCGACAACACGCGACCGGATGTGCCCGCGCCGTCGTTGAGCCACATACGAATGAACTTCATGTAGTCGCCGACAGTGCCGTGCAAACCGTGACCACCCATGTGCACCTCGGGTTCGGCCGGAAGCTCGAATCCGATGAGCGGAGTGAGGCTTCCGTCGCTATCACGCTGATGGATCGGCGCAAGTCGATCCTTCATCGACGGGCTCATCGTGAATGCCGTATCGGCCATCTCGAGAGGTTCGAAGATGCGCTCACGCATGACATCGCCGAGTCGCTGACCTCGAATCGACTCGACGACCTGTCCGGCCCAGTCGATGTTGGTGCCGTACTCCCATTTCTCACCCGGGTCGAAGAGCAGCGGTGTCGTGAGCGCCGCTTTGCTACACGTGATCACGCTGGGCTGCCCATGTTCCTGCGAGAGCCGGTTGTACGACTCGTTGAAGAAGTCGTAGCCGAACCCTGCAGTGTGAAGGAGCAGCATGCGAGTGGTGATGTCGCGCTTGGGTTCCCGAAGAACGGGGTTTCCACCGGCGTCGAAACCGTCCAGGACCTTCAGCTCACCGATGTCGGGAACATAGGTCGCTGCAGGTGCATCGAGATCGAGCAACCCCTCCTCCACACATTGCAAGACAGCGGTACCGGTGATCGCCTTGGTGGTGGAGAAGAGCGCAAAGGTTGTATCGAAGGTCATCGGAACGCCGGAAGCGAGAGTCCGCTCGCCCGCAGCACCCTCGTAGATGTTGCCTTCTCGATCCGTGATCATCGCGACAACACCCGGGACGCGATCAGCCCCCTGAGTTGCTCGCGCCAGCACGTCGTCGAGGCGCTGCTTCGAAAGGGGCTTCCGCGCAATATCTTCGATCGTCACTGCATTTCTCCATCCGACTTGCAACTTGTCTTGTCGAACAGAATGTAACGGCGATCACACACCCGGCTCTGCCTCGAAACGGCAGGAAAACTGTCTCGTTTCGGCAGAACCGGGCAGAGTCTGGAGTCAGCTCTGGGGCGCTCCGATATTCACCAGCCAGGAAATACCGAATTTGTCTGTACAGGCGCCGAATTCGTCGCCCCACATCTGCTTCTCGAGCGGAACGCTGACGGTACCCGTTCCCGACAGTTGCTCCCAGTACCCGCGCAGCACATCGCCGTCGTCGCCGCTGAGGCTGACCGTGATGTTGTCGCCGGGGTTGTACGGCATGCCTGGCGGAGTGTCAGCACCCATCAGGGTGTATCCCTGATCGGTTTCGAGCATTCCGTGCATGATCTTGTCCCCGCCTTCGCCGGGATTGCCGAATTCACCGAACGTGCTCAGCGCCAGCGTGCCACCGAAAATGCCCTTGTAGAACTCCAACGCTTCACGCGCGTTACCGTTGAAACTGATGTACGGATTGAGTCGAGTTGCCATGACGTACTCCTAGCTCGTGGGATTGCTGTCACGTTCGATTTCAATCCTTGCAGAACGCTCCGACACGAAACAACGGATCATCGCAGTTCATCGAGTGCGTAAACCGATCGTCATGACCGTTCAAACAACCGTCCTCAGAGTGGGTTCCGAGTCTCGGAAGGCAACTCTCCGAACCGTTTCCGGTAGGCGGCCGCAAACATGCCCAGATTGACGTAGCCCCAGGCGTTTGCGATTTCGGAGACGGTTCTCCCCTCGGAACGCAACAATTCGCTGCGTACCCCCTCCAGTCGACGCGCGCGCAATCGTTGCCCCGGCGTGGTGTCTCGGTACCGCCGAAATCCCGCAGTGAGCGCCCGGACACTGACACCCACCGCAGCGGCGATCTCGGACGCCGTCGGCACCGAGCGCGCAAAGGTATCGATGTACTCCTCCGCCGATCGCACGTATGCCGGTTCGGCGGAGGCGACGTCGGCGCCGAGTTGCATCCCGGCCTGCGTCGCCCACTCGTCGAGAAGCTGAGCCGTGATGAGTTCTTGAACCCTGGCGCCCAGCCTTTCACTCGACATCGCGTCAGGCGACTCTGCAATCGCGCAAACGACGTAGTCCATCAATGCGAGCCAACTCGAGCCACGCCCGCCGATGGTGCACTTGTGCCGCCACAGCCGATCGTCGGGAACCGCCCCGTACCACTGCTGGGCGTGGTCGGCGACAAGCTGATGCGGCACAGTGAGATTCAGCTGCAGATGATCCTCGTCGAATTCGACGAAATAGTCGGTCCGACTACAGTCGGCGACAAAAGTCTCCCCCACGGCAGTATTTGCCGCAGCTCCCCGGCCAAGGGCATGTCGGCCGTTGCCTCTGATCGTCGTCAGAACCAGAATGTTTCCGGCCTCAGGAGAACATTCACCGACAGAGACCGGAATGCCGTAGCAGAATCGGGTGACGTCGATCTTGCCCACCGCCGCCGAGTACATGTCCGAAGCCGGCTTCAACCGACTTCCTATCGGCGTGACCGTATACGGCATGTAGATGTTGTCGGACCATTCCTTGATGCGGTCCCAGTCCCGAGAAAAGGCCTGGTGATGCTGCATGGTGGGCCGGCCGGCCGCGTCGATGAGCAGGGCATCCTCGAACATGGTTCGAGTATCGCACCAGGGCCTGGGAAGGTCACGAAAGTGAGCCGACGCGGTCTATGGCTGTACGGCGGCAGGTCGTGTTGCAGCAAAAAGCAGCGAATCCACCGCGGTCCCCCGGATCACCATGTGCGCCCTCATCCGCCCCTCCTCCACCATCCCGATTTTGGTGAGCACCGACGCCGACGCCGAGTTCTCCGGACGACACGTTGCCTGCACGCGCTGTGCTCCAAGGCGAGCGAAGGCGAGTCCCAGGACCGCGCTCCCTGCCTCGGATGCATAACCTCGTCCTTGGGACTTCGGGTTCACGACAAAACCGAGTTCCGCCCGCCGGTGCGCGGCGGATACTTCCCACACAGCTACGGAACCGATGACCGTTCCATCAGCCTTCGACGTGATGGCCAGGGTGAACGTGCGACGTTCGACGAGCTCAGCTTCGAGTGCCGCGTCAGCCAGGAATGCCCTGGTCACCGCGGGGGTGTTCGGCCCCCAATCAACATATCTACAGACGGCAGGGTCGGACGCGTACTGATGGACGGCATCTTCATCCGCGGCAGTGAAATCTCGAAGAACAAGGCGTTCCGTAGTCAACATGAACATCCAGCGATCCTAGAGCGAGCCCAAAAGCACCCCTTGACTCGAACGCATGTTCGAGTATTCTCTGAGTAGGGGATCGGGGGATTCAATGAGTGTCTATCTGTCGGACGTGGTTTCGGGTTCTGCGGTGGGGTTGCGCGGACGCCTGTGGCAGTTGTCTGCTTCTGAGTTGCGTGCGGCTGCGGTGTCGGCGAGTGCGGAGATTCTGCGGCTCGAGGCTGTGCGTGTGGCGGTGGTGGACGAACTCTCGATGCGCCCGGATGATCAGGTGATCGCGAGCCGCGGGGTGGGGTGCTGGTTGGCGGCGAACACGATGCTGCAGGTTCGGGACGGGAAGAAGATCGCCGCGTTGGGTGCGGCGCTACGACCGTTTCCGGCGGTGACTGCCCGGTTCGATGTCGGGGACTGCTCGTTCGAGCATGCCGTGTTGATCGTGGCGTTCTGCGAATCACCACCGAAGGGGATGCCGGACGAAGCGCTACCGAAGTGCATCGACCTGTTGTTGGCTGCCGCGTCCGGGGTGGAGGCCACGACCACGAAGGTGCGGAACGTGATCGCGACCTTGGAGCGAGTGTTCGAATCCGATGAGATTCCACCCGCCGAAGATAACGACCGGAACGAGTTGCGGATCGCGTCGACATTGAACGGTCGGGTGGTGGTGCGCGGCGATTTCGACGCCCTCACCGGAGAAATGTTGTTGTCGGCGTTGTCGAATCTGACGATGCCCACCCCCGCTCCGGATGGAACCCCCGATGCTCGGTCGGCAGCGAAACGCACTGCGGATGGGTTCACCGAACTGATCCGCCGGTACTTGGACTGCGCCAAGACCGGTTTCGATGGTGGTCAGCGTCCGCACGTGAACGTGCACATCAACGCCCGCGATCTCGCGGAGCATCGGGACTGCGCCGCCGCACCCGCTGCTCCTGATGGTGGAGTGGCTGTGTCGGATCTCGATGTCGGGCACATGCCCTGGCTCGGACCACTGTCCGTCTCGCAGACCAGACTCCTCGGTTGTGATTGTTTCCTCTCGACCGTGCTGCTCGACGATCACGGGGCGCCGCTCGATGCGAAACCCGGGAAACGGTTGGTCACCGCGGAGCAGCGAGTGGCGTTGATCGCGAGAGACAAAGGCTGCGCCTTCCCCGGCTGCACATGCGTGCCCGCGTGGACCGATGCGCACCATATTCGGCACTGGGCGAACGGTGGCCCGACGGTGATGAACAACCTTGTCCTGCTGTGCCGTTCACATCACCGGCTGATGCACCGCAAATCCGGGTTCGTCGGGAAATGGGAAATCCGCATCGGCGTCGACAACAAACCCTGGTTCATCCCACCACCCTCGATCGACCCCGGGCAGCACCCCCGGCCGGCGAACACCACCTTCAAAACCTGAGGTAGTACTCCTCGGGCACAACAGAACACGGCCCAGCACCGCATCGAAGGAGACCTCGATGCGGTGCCAACAGGCCATGACGCTTGATGAAGCTGTGCCCACAACGATCAGCGAGTCAGAACAAGCCCTGATGTCGGAACGCCCGTTCCCGCAGTCACCAGTACATTCTCGACGGAGTCGACCTGGTTGACCGAAGTACCGCGGATCTGCCGAACTCCCTCGGCGATACCGTTCATCCCGTGGATGTATGCCTCGCCGAGCTGCCCACCATGGGTGTTGATCGGAAGCTTGCCTCCGAGTTCGATTGCGCCACCGGCGATGAAGTCCTTGGCCTCTCCCCTACCGCAGAAACCGAGTTCCTCGAGCTGCATCAGAACATAGGGCGTGAAGTGGTCGTAGAAGATCGCCGTCTGCATGTCCGACGGGCGCAGCCCACTTTGTGACCAGAGTTGATCGCCGACAAGGCCCATCTCCGGTAGGCCGGTCAAACCGTCGCGGTAATAGCTGGTCATGATGTATTGATCTGCCCCGCTGCCCTGTGCGGCGGCAGCGATAACGGCAGGGGTGTTCTTCAGATCTTTGGCTCGTTCTGCCGAGGTGACGACGATGGCGATGCCGCCGTCGGATTCCTGGCAGCAATCGAGGAGATGCAAAGGTTCAGCGATGAATCGCGAGTTCTGATGGTCCTCGAGGGTGATCGGTTTTCCGTAGAAGAACGCCTTCGGATTGGTGGCTGCATGCTTACGGTCCGCGACGGCGATTCGACCGAAGTCCTCGCTGGACGCTCCGTATACGTGCATGTACCGCTGCGCGACCATCGCGACAAACGATGCGGGAGTACCCAATCCGTGAGGATAGGAAAAGGCGTTGTCCGTTCCCGACGAATTGACCTGCGCAACAAGGCCGGAGTTCACCTGCCCGAAACGCGCACCCGATCGCTCGTTGAACGCGCGGTAAGCGACGACGACGTCTGCGACGCCAGTGGCAACCGCCATGGCCGCTTGCTGAATCGTCGCCGCAGCGGCACCGCCACCGTAGTGAATACGACTGAAGAACTTGAGGTTCGGGATACCCACCGAACGAGCCACTGCCACTTCGGTGTTAGTGTCCATGGTGAACGAGGTAAGACCGTCGACGTCGGCGGGTGTCAGACCGGCGTCGTCCAACGCGGCTTGAACAGCCTCGGCGGCCAGTCGCAGTTCACTGCGACCGGAGTCCTTCGAGAAATCCGTGGCTCCGATTCCGACGATCGCGGCCTTGCCGGACAATGCGCTCATTCAATGTCTCCGTTTTCAATGTCTCCATTCGAGCCCGACGCCGGAAATGCCAGTGTGACCTGCGCAGTGATGTGATCTCCCAGACTGTTCTTGCCGACCACCGCGAGCGAAACGAGATCCTCGTCGTAGGAGGTCACCGTGCCGGAGAGCGTCAAAGTGTCGTAGGCGTACCACGGGACCCCGAGGCGCAGCTTGATCGACGTGAGTACTGCCCGCGGTCCTGCCCAGTCGGTCACGAATCGCTGCACCAGGCCGGTGTCCGTGAGGATGTTGACAAAAATGTCTTTCGAGCCGCGTTTCTGTGCGAGATCACGGTCGTGGTGAACATCTTGAAAGTCGCGGGTAGCGAGCGCTGCCGAGACCACAAAGGTCGGGTCGCCGTAAATCGAGAGCTGCGGAAGAACCTCTCCTACAGTGATATCCGTCGTCAAAGTCATCGTCACTCCTTCCCCGCTGAAACCGCAGGAACCGCCGAAACCTCAGAAGCCCCAACCGGCTGCCAGGCGTACAAAGTCCAGGGAGTTCCCCCGGTCTCGTCGTCTCCGGGGAAGTCGAGGTAGATCGCCTCCACCTCCATTCCGATCGACACACTCGAGGGATCGACGCCGCGCAATTCGCCGAGCATTCGCACACCCTCAGGCAGTTCAACCAGGGCAACGACGAACGGCAACGACCGACCAGGAACCTTGGGCGCGTGGTGAACGACAAAACTGAAGACCGTTCCCCGCCCTGACGCGACCACGTAGTCGGTCTGCTCCGACTTGTCCTTCCAGATCGCGGGCACGGGTGGGTGCTGCACCGAACCATCCGCACGCAGTTGAATACGCAACTCGTGTGCGGCGACACCGTCCCAGAAGAACTGTGTGTCGAGAGACGCCGTCGGGCGCAGCATCCGAGATGCGTCCAGGTCCGCAGGTACGTCAGTGGAGGGACGCTCACTTTCCGGCGGCGCGAACTTCAAGATCCGGAACATCATCTCCGAGACCAGTTCTTCGCCTACCCGCCAGAAGCTGCGGGTAGTGAAGAACCACCCTTCACCAAGACCTGTCTTCTTCGGTCCCACTACGTCTTCCAACACCGAAGAGATGGTGACTTCTTCACCCGGCTTCAAATAGCGGTGGTAGATCTGATCGCAGTTGGTCGCGACGACGGACGTGAATCCGGCCTCGTCGAGAATGTCCGTCATCCGGCCCAACGGATCGTCGGCTTCTCGAATTGCCCCCAGACCGCGCATCGTCCATACCTGCGCCATCGCCGGCGGCGCGACTATTCCGTCGTGTCCGGCGGCGCGGGCGGCCGATTCGTCGACGTAGATCGGGTTCTCGTCACCGATCGCCTCGACCCAGTTGCGGATCATCGGCAAGTTCACGGGGTCCCGGCCGGCGCGAGGAGCGCTTGGCCCGTCCTCTCGAACCCGCTCGGCAGCAGTGAGAATGGGATCTGACACGATTTGTTTCCTATCTCGGAACGCGGGGAAGCTTCAGGCCGGCGGTAGCGATCAATTCGCGCATCACCTCGTTGACTCCACCGCCGAAGGTGATCACCAGGTTGCGCTTGATCTGCATGTCCAGCCACTCCATGAGATCAGCCGTTTCGGGATCGATCGGATTTCCGTACCGTCCGACGATCTCTTCCGCGAGTCGACCGACTCGCTGGATGCGTTCGGTGGCAAATACTTTGGTTGCCGAAGCGTCGGCAATGTCCACCGACTCCGAATCACTCGATGCCACTTGCCAGTTGAGCAGTTCGTTGAGGCGATACGTCGCGTGAATCTCGCCGAGCGCGCGTCGTACGTCAACGTGATCAAGCAGGTTTTCACGCTTGGCCCAATCGAAGACGTGGTCGTAAATCCCTGCGACGCGACCTGCCGGACCGAGCATGACGCGTTCGTGGTTGAGCTGCGTCGTGATCAGGCGCCAACCCTGATTCTCTTCACCCACAAGCATGTTCGCCGGAACGCGAACGTCCTCGTAGTAGGTGGCATTGACGTGATGCGCACCGTCGCAAGTGATGATCGGGGTCCAGGTGTAGCCGGGATCTTTGGTATCCATGATCAGGATGGAGATGCCGCGGTGCCGCGAATCGGCAGACCCGGTTCGCACGGCGAGCCACACGTAATCGGCGTCATGCCCGCCGGTGGTGAAAATCTTCTGACCGTTGACGACGTACTCGTCACCGTTTCGTGTCGCCGAAGTACGCAGGGCTGCAAGGTCGGTGCCGGCTTCCGGTTCGGTGTAGCCGATCGCGAAGTGCACTTCACCGGCGAGGATCGCGGGCAGGAATTTCTGCTTCTGCTCCTCGCTGCCGTACTTCTGCAGAGTCGGACCGACGGTCTGCAACGTCACCGAAGGCAGTGGGACATCCGCCCGCACAGCCTCGTTGACAAAAATCTGCTGCTCGACTTCACCGAACCCACGTCCGCCGTACTCCACCGGCCAACCGACGCCGAGCCAACCGTCCTTGCCCATACGACGGATGACCTCACGATAGGTAGGGCCATGCCGCTCCACACGCATGATCTTGGCCTCCTCGGGCGAGATCAGCGTCGAGAAGTAGCGTCGAAGTTCAGCTTGCAATGCGCGCTGACTGTCGGTCAGATCGATGAACACCGGGCCCCCACGAGGTCGAGTCGCTGCGAAGCGCCGCCGAGCAGGCGCGCCAAGTCTTTTGCAGTCGAGTAGTAACGATGAAGCGGATACGTGACGTCGACGCCCAGACCGCCGTGCAGGTGGTGAAGCACCTGCATCGTGGCGGGTACTTCCTGGGCGATCCAGTACGCCATGACGTCGAGGTCCGACTGAGCATCCAGGCCCTCCGACACGCGCCAGGACGCCGACAACGCCGCGACGTGAAGAGTCCGCGAGGTGACATAGGCGTCGGCGATCTGCTGTGAGACCGCCTGGAACGTGGCCAGCGGCTTGCCGAATTGCTCGCGTGAGCCGACATGTGCCGCAGTGAGATCGACGGCACCGGACACCAAACCGTCTGCAACGGCTCCGATACTCGCCGTAGCGATCCGGTACAGCGTCTGGACGGCTTCCTCGCCGGCACCGAGAAGTTCACCGACTGCCTCGTCCATCGTGACTGCGAACTCCGGACTGCCGGACGCGCTGGGTGTCGGCGTCAATGCGACGCCGGCGGCGGTCGGATCGACGAGCACGACTCCGGCGTCGGTTGGCACAAGAATTCTGTGTGCGCTCGCCGCGAAAGGCACGGCAAGCACCGTCCCGCTGACGCGATACCAGTCGCCCGACTGATGGGCGGTGGTCGACGGTTGCGCCGGGAACTGCTGACCCGGCTCACCGAGCGCCGCGGTGAACACCCGTCCGGCGCTGACTCCGGTGAGCAATTCGTCCTGCTGAGCGTCGGTCCCCAGAGCGACTATGGGGAGTACGCCGAAGCCGAGGGTTGCGAGAGCCGGAATGGGAGCGGCGGCCCGGCCGACCTCGACGAGAAGAGAGCCGACGTCGGTGACCGAGAGGCCCTCACCGCCCAGACGCTCGGGCAATGCCAACGTGAGCAGATCGGCTTCGGCGAATGCCGCCCAGAGCGCGTCCGGCTCCAGTTCGCGGGCAAGGAGCGCGGTAGCCACCTCGGCTACCGCCTCCTGGGTTTCATCGGGAGTGAAGTCCACGCTGGCAATCCTGTCTCTGATGTAGAACGTGTTCTAGTTGTATCACCAACGTGGACATTTCTAAAGGCCTCTACTCACGCCGTCTAATCACGGGGCAGACCCAGAATTCTCTCCGCGGCGACGGTCAACAGAATCTGCGTGGTTCCGCCGGCAATCGACAGGCATCGCGTGTTGAGGAACTCACGCGAGAGCGGACCCTCCACCCATCCGGCTGGGCCACCCAATTCCATGGCGAACTCTGCGACATTCTGACGCTGGCGCACACCCACCAGCTTGCGGACGCTCGACGCCGGGCCCGGATCCTGACCATCCAATTGCCGCAGTGTCGTGCGCAATTCCAGCAACGAGCCCACCATGGCGGTTCCGATCAGCCCACCGAGCTTGTCTGCAACCACAGGATCGGGATCGCCCGCCAGCTCGAGCAATTCCTCCATTGCACCGCCGAGCGAAGAGCCCCCGCTCATCGCGACTCGCTCGTTGGCGAGGGTCGTTCGGGCCAGTTTCCAGCCTCCGCCGAGCTGGCCGACGACGCAGTCGTCCGGCACGAAGACGTCGTCGAGGAAGACTTCGTTGAAGAGCGCGTCGCCGGTGATCTCACGCAGCGGCGAGATCCGAATCCCGGCTGTCTTCATGTCGAGAAGGAAGTACGTGATGCCCTTGTGCTTGGGAACCTCGCGATCGGTTCTGGCGAGGCAGATGGCCCAGTCAGCTTCACGCGCAAGCGAAGTCCAGACTTTCTGGCCGTTCAGCTTCCAACCGCCGTCGACCTTCTCCGCGGTCGTACGCAGCGCGGCAAGATCCGAACCTGCGCCAGGTTCACTGAAGAGCTGACACCAGGTGATCTCACCCTTGAGCGTCGGTGTCGCAAATCTTTCGATCTGCTCCGCACTGCCGTGCTCGAGGATGGTGGGAACTGCCCACCACCCGATCACGAGATCGGGCCGGCCGATACCGACGGCCGCCAACTCTTCCTCGATCAAAATCTGTTGCGCGGCCTTGGCGCCCCGGCCGTACGGCTTCGGCCAGTGCGGCGCAAGGTAGCCCGATTCGGCCAACGCGTTGCGCTGTTCGGATTCGGGCAGCGCCACCAATTGCGCTACCTCTTCGCGAATGTCGGACCGGTCGGATTCCAGCTCACTCAAGTCGATCTGAAGGTGACGCCGTGCGCCGCCGATCGTCAATTCCGCGACGCGGGCGCGCCAGCGGGACGATCCACCCAGAATCTGCCGGAGCGACAATGCTCGACGAAGGTAGAAGTGCGCCTCGTGCTCCCAGGTGAATCCGATGCCGCCGAGCACTTGAATGCAGTCTTTTGCCGTGTCGACAGCGGCGTCCAGAGACACCGCGGCCGCCACCGCCGCCGCGATCGGAAGTTCGTCGCCCGACTCGGCAGCGACCGCACCGTCCCAGGCGACAGCTCCGGCATTTTCCACTCGGCACAGCATTTCGGCACAGATATGTTTGATCGCCTGGAACGAACCGATGGGTTTTCCGAATTGTTCGCGAATCTTCGCGTACTCCACCGCAGTACGCAGACTCCACGCCGCAATTCCGGCAGCTTCGGCAGCCCCAAGTACCGCCGCTAGATCGGAAACCGATCCTGGCGCAATGTCATCGAGGATTCGGTCGGCGTCGACCGTCACTCGGTCGAAGGAGACTCGTGCCAGTGGTCGCGACTTGTCGATCGTGTCGACCGCTTCGTAGGTCACACCTTCGCCGTCTCCGTCGACGAGAGCCCAGACGACACGCGAGCCTTCACCTTCCGACACCACGCCCGCCGACACGAGGACCGATACGCCCGAGTCTCCACCCCAGGCGTAACCTCCTTCGCCATGAAGCTCGATGCCGCCGGACGCATTCGCCGTTGCCGCAACTGGACTTTCGTCCAATACGACGGCACACGGCAACGCACCGTCGGCGAGCATTTCGGACCAGCGCTTGGCAGCGGGCGACGAACTACGCCCAACCACCAGAGCTGCAAGCGCAGTCGTGAGAACAGGACCCGGCACGAGTTCGATTGCCGCCTGCTCGAGCATTGCTGCGAGATCGACGATTTCGGCTCCGGCTCCGCCTACCGATTCAGGAACGGCGACCGAAAATATCCCGAGAGACGCGAACTCGGACCATTTCTCCCGCCACGAAACTGCTGGTCCACGGCGTACCATGTCCATCGGCGTGGCCGAGCGAGCCCAGGCCTCTATCGATTCCTGGACCGCCCGCTGTTCATCGGTCGTGGCGATTGTCACAACTGGTTCCCGCCTCTCGATAAGTGACACAATTGTTTAGAACGTGTTCTAATATGACACCTGGCCAAGAGTCAAGGCGCGAAGGAATTTGTCGATGACCACAACATCCCGATCCCGCTCCAACGCGGTTGCTTCTGCAACGCTCGGGGACGACGATCTCAGCTCCAACGCGCAACGTGAACGCCGCAAGCGGATTCTCGACGCAACCCTCGCCCTGGCGTCCAAGGGTGGCTACGAGGCTGTTCAAATGCGCGCCGTGGCCGAGCGCGCCGACGTCGCAGTCGGAACGCTCTATCGCTACTTCCCGTCCAAGGTTCACCTGCTGGTGTCCGCTCTGGCACGCGAATTCGAGAAGATCGATTCCAAGGGCAAGATCCCACCCGGAACCAGCCCGCTCGAGCGGATGCAGCTGATCCTCAGCCTCATCACCCGCGCGATGCAGCGCGATCCGCTCCTCACCGAAGCCATGACTCGCGCGTTCATGTTCGCCGACGCCTCCGCAGCGGCAGAGGTCGATCAGGTGGGCCAGTTGATGGACCGCCTCTTCGCACGAGCGATGACCGAAGAGGAGCCGACCGAAGAGCAGTTGGCAATCGCGCGCGTGATCTCCGATGTGTGGCTGTCCAATTTGGTGGCCTGGCTCACGCGACGTTCTTCGGCTACCGATGTCGCCAATCGACTGGAATTGACGGTTGAACTGCTGCTCGGTGACGGAACTCGGAAACCCGAATAGACATCCTTTGTCGCATCTGTCATTTTTGCACTGATCTGGCAGAAACGTATCGAGCCAGGAGTCGCTGCATCACCTAGATTTGAAGAGGTGAGCGCACAAGATCTGTCCATCGAACTCCGCCGAGCGCTGTCGGGCGTGGCACGCACGCCGCGTCTGCTCGTAGCCTCCGACTACGACGGGACGATGGCACCCATAGTCGCCAACCCGGACAAGGCGTATCCCCGCGCGGAAACGGTGCGTGCGCTCCGCTCCCTCGCCAGCCTGGCGTCGACGACTGCCGCCGTGATCTCGGGCCGCGCCCTCAAGGATCTGGCGGCGCTGTCCCGGCTTCCCGCCGAAGTGCAATTGGTCGGCAGCCACGGCTCCGAGTTCGACATCGGATTCGTTCACGCGATCGACGCCGACGCCAGGAAACTGCTCGACGAGATCGTCACCGAGTTGGGCCGAATCGCCGCCGACACCCCCGGCGCAACTGTGGAGAAGAAGCCGGCCAGCGTCGCCTTGCACGTACGCAACACCAGCGCCGACGACGCCGAGAAGGCGCTCATCGCCGTTCGCACCGAATCGGCCCTCTGGCCGGGTGTTCAGGTCACCGAGGGTAAGTCGGTGGTCGAGTTGGCGGTCATCGCCACCGACAAGGGCCACGCACTCGACTTGATCCGCCATCAGGACGGCGCTACCGCTGCCGTCTTCATCGGGGACGACGTCACCGATGAAAAGGCGTTCAGCAGGCTGCAGGGGCCGGACATCGGAATCAAGGTCGGCAGCGGGGACACCGTCGCCGACTATCGCGTCGACAGCACCGAGGATGTCGCTGCCGCTCTGGCATTCCTGCTCGACGAGCGTCGTACGTGGCTTTCCGGTGCCGACGCTCCGCCCATCGAGCGACTCTCGATGCTCGCCAGTCCGCGCACCGTCGCTTTGGTGACCCCGGATGCGACGCTGACCTGGTTGTGCCACCCGGAACCGGATTCCGCGGCGGTCTTCGCGCACCTTCTCGGCGGAACCGGGGCAGGGCACTTCTCGGTCGGGCCTCGCCGCACAGCCTTGCCGCTGAGCCAGAAGTACATCGACAGCACGATGACCGTTCAGACCCGCTGGGCGAGCCTGTCCGTCACCGACTACCTCCCCCACGACGTCCCGCAGGGACGAACCGACCTGACCCGCATCATTTCCGGTCAGGCAGACGCGATCGTCTCGTTTGCACCCCGTCCCGAGTTCGGCCAGGGTCAGGTCACGCTCGAGGTCGTCGACGAGGGCATTCGGGTCCTCGGCACCAACGAGCCGTACGTGCTCCGCTCCCCTGGTGTGCTGTGGAACATCGCCACCGACGGAAACCAGCAGACTGCCCACGCCATCGTCGAGCCGTCCAAGGGTGACGTCGTACTCGAATTGCGCTGTGGAACAGAAGAACTCGGCCCTTCCGAAGTTCCGGAACTCGAGCGTCGAGCGACTTCGGAGGCGTACTGGTCCGATTGGGCCAAGACGCTCGAACTGCCGAAGCTGAAGCCGGACTTGATGAAACGCTCTGCGTTGACCTTGCGCGGGCTGGTTCATGCCGATTCCGGTTCCATCATGGCCGCCGCCACAACATCCCTGCCGGAAGAGATCGGCGGAGTCCGCAACTGGGACTACCGCTACTGCTGGTTGCGCGACGCCGCCCTCACCGCAACAGCTCTCGTGAGCGTCGGATCCACCGACGAAGCCGAGAACTACCTCGACTGGGTCCACCGCGTGCTCGAAACGCTGCCGGGACCCGAGCGCCTGCACCCCCTCTACACGCTCTACGGGACTTCGCTACCGCCAGAGGCCGTCATCGATTCACTTCCCGGATACGCCGGCTCCAGGCCGGTCCGCGTCGGAAACGCCGCGAATCAGCAGGTTCAACTGGACGTGTTCGGCCCGATCGTCGAGCTGATCGTCGAACTGGCGAATGCACGCGAAAAGGCCGGTGCTCCCGATCCTTTGAGTGATCGCGACTGGGAACTGGTGTGCGCCATGGTCGAAGCAGTGCAGCGGCGCTGGTTCGAACCGGACCACGGCATCTGGGAAATTCGCGACAACCCGCGCCACCACGTCTATTCCAAGGTGATGGGTTGGGTCACCGTCGACCGCGCCGTCGATCTTGCTACTCGCTTTTCTCGCGAGGCTCTGCCCGAGTGGGCGGAACTGCGTGACCAGATCGCCGACGAAGTACGACACAAAGGCTGGAAGGACGACGTCCAGTCGTACACCGCGGCCTACGACGGTACCGATCTCGACGCCGCTACTCTGCACATCGGACTGTCGGGACTGATCGATCCGACGGATCCGCGCTTTGCAGCGACCGTCGTAGCCACCGAGGCTGAACTACGCAGCGGCTCAACGGTATACCGATACCATCACGACGACGGTCTGCCCGGCATCGAAGGCGGGTTCCACCTCTGCGCCGCCTGGCTCGTCGAGGCCTACCTGCTGATCGGACAACGCCTGCAAGCAGAGGCACTGTTCGATCAGTTGGTCGCGGCAGCGGGTCCTACCGGACTACTCGCGGAGGAGTACGACCCCATCGCGGAACGCTCGCTGGGCAACCATCCCCAGGCGTACAGCCATCTGGGATTGTTGCGCTGCGCCCAACTCCTGGCGTGAGCGCTACCCCTTGATCCGACCTGATGTTCGCCCGGCCAGCAGTTCGGTGTCGAGCATCTCGACTATCGGAACGCCGGATCCAGACGGCGACATCAGGAGCGCACCGGCGCGCCGGCCCTTCTCTTCCTGGGGCTGGCGCACCGTTGTCAGTGATTCGCGCAGCGCCTCGTCGACGCCGTCGAATCCGGTGATCGACAGTTGGCCAGGTACATCGATGCCCTGCCAGCGCGCCCAGTCCAAGGCGCCGAGAGCCAGCACGTCGGTGGTGCAGACCAGTGCGGTGATCTCGGGGTTGGTCGCGAGAGCTTCCGCCGCCGCCGAGTGCCCGGACTGCGATGTGTGGACGTACCGCTCGATCACCGTGAGTGAGAGTGGGTCCATGTCGGACGCCACCATCGCGTCGCGCACTCCTTCGATCCGCTCACGCTGGACGTGGAAGTGCGGGGACTTGAGTCGTTCCTGGCTGACCACGCCGTCCATCCGGTCGCGCCCCAGCCTCATGCAGAGCACGCCGATGTCGCGGTGGCCCAGCCCGATGAGGTAATCGGCGACCTTGCGCATGGCAGCGCGGTCGTCGATGCCCACGAGGGATGCACCGGGAATCTCGCGCGGCTGGTCACACACGACGATCGGAATGTGACGCTCGAGCACGGCAGCGAGATACGGATCGTCGTCGGCCACGGAGTAGACGACAAAGCCGTCGACGCCCGCCTGCTGGACCACGGCTGCAGCATCCACCTCGTCGCGGCCGGGCCCGGCCGGGATGAGCAGCAAGCCCTGGCCGGCGTCCTCACACGATTCCGAGAGACCGGCGAGGAAGCTCATGGCGGCCGGGTCGCGGAACGAATAACTGAGTGCTTCGGTGAGCAGGAGACCGACGGCACCGGCTTTGCGAGTTCGCAAGGAGCGGGCGACCGGATCGGGTCCGGGATATCCGCGTCGCTTGGCCGCTTGGAGCACTCGATCCCGCAGCTCGACGGAGAGCTGATCGGGTCGGTTGTACGCGTTCGAGACTGTAGTTCTCGACACATTGAGCTCGGCGGCAAGCGACGCCAAAGTGGCTTGACGGCGTGGCTGACGGGACCGGGGCATAAACGGACGTTAGCCGTAGTGCCCGCAGACGGCGCGTTGGGGCTGAACCGAAGGTGAACTACCAGCGACTATGCGCTAATGTGTAACGGTAACGGTTTCCAATAGCATTTAGCCCAGCCTTTGTTCAGGAGAAAAGCACGTGCGTTCGTCGTCGAAATTCCGCACCGCCACCGCCCTCGCGGCCGTCTCGGTCGCCGCAGCATTCGCGCTCACCGCGTGCAGCTCCAGCTCGTCGAAAGACGAAGGCATCACCGTCGTCGCATCGACGAACGTGTGGGGCGACGTCGCGCAGGCCGTCGCCGGCGACAAGCTGACCGTGACGTCGATCATCAACGAGCCATCCGCGGACCCGCACTCGTTCGAGGCGACTCCCGCCGATGCCGCCAAGATCACCGACGCATCGCTTGTCGTCTACAACGGCGGCGGCTACGACCAGTTCATCACCGACGTCCTCGACGCGGGCAAGGGTGAGCAGAAGACGGTCAACGCCTACAACCTGCTCGACGGTGGCATCCACGCCGGCGAAACCGCGGGCGAATCGCATGACGGTCACACCCACGGCGCAGTCAACGAACACGTCTGGTTCGACATTCCGACCGTCGACGCCGTCGCACATTCGGTTGCCGATCAGCTGAGCGCTCTCGATCCGGACAACGCGGCGACCTACGAGGACAACGCGAAGGCATACAGCCAGAAGCTCGCCGGCGTCACAGCGATCACCGATTCCATCGCCGCTGCCCACGCGGGCGCACCGGTGGCGCAGACCGAGCCGATCGCGCACTACCTCCTGGTCGCAGCTGAACTGAAGGACGCAACTCCCGAAGAGTTCACCAGTGCCATCGAAGACGGCAACGATCCGTCACCGGCCGCAATCGCCGCAACGCGCCAGCTCCTCTCGGAGAAGCAGGCCCGCGCACTGGTCTACAACATCCAGACGCAGGACAAAGTGACCCAGGACATGCGCACCACAGCCGAAACCGCCGGAGTGCCCGTCGTCGAGGTTACGGAGACTCTCCCCGAGGGCCTGGACTACATTCAGTGGCAGACGCAGACCGCGGAGTCGCTCGCAAACGCCCTCTCTGCCCAGTAATTATTTGCCCCACCATTTCCGAGAAGAACCGATCGGCTTGTGACAGAAACTTCCGCGAATACTCCTGTGCCCCCTGGTAACACCGTGCCTTCTGGTAACACCGTGCCTTCAAAGGCCTCCGTGCCCGCTGTGACGCTGAAGGACGCTCGATTGTCCTTCGGTGCGCGCACTTTGTGGGACGGGCTCGATCTCGAGGTACAGCCAGGTGAGTTCATCGCCGTACTCGGGCCGAACGGGTCGGGCAAGACCTCGCTCCTGAAGATTCTGCTGGGCCAATTACAACTCAGCGGCGGTAGTGCACAGATCGTCGGCACGCCGGCACGGGCCGGGAACTCACACGTCGGGTACATCCCGCAGCAGAAATCCATCGACGACGGCCTCCCGCTCCGCGGCCGCGACCTGGTAGGCCTCGGCGTCGACGGTCACCAGTGGGGTACGGGCCTACTGCGCCGGGGGCGTCGCCGCAAGATCGTCGACGACGCCATCGCACAGGTCAGCGCCCAGTCGTTTGCCGACGCTCCCATCGGTTCCATGTCCGGCGGTGAGCAGCAGCGACTGCGGATCGCGCAGGCTTTGGTCGGCGACCCGCGGATCCTGCTGTGCGACGAGCCGCTGCTCAGCCTCGACCTCGCCAACCAGCACCTGGTCTCGACGCTGATCGACAAGCGTCGGCGCAGCCATGACACCGCAGTGCTGTTCGTGACGCACGAGATCAATCCGATCCTGCCGTTGGTCGATCGAGTGCTCTATCTGGTGGACGGCAAATTCCGGATCGGGACGCCGGCCGAAGTGATGACGTCCGAGGTTCTCTCGGATCTGTACAACACCGACGTCGAAGTGTTGCAGGTTCGTGGCCGCCTCGTCGTGATCGGCACCGGAGACGCCATCGACGCGCTCGGCAGCGCAGGCGGACTACGTCCGGGAGAAGGCGTTCACCATTCGGATGAGGATCACCACCAGTGAGTAACAAGTTCACCGACGCGATGTCGCGGATGTTCGACGTGTCCGCCACCGTCGACCTACTGCAGTACGACTTCGTCCAACAGGCGTTGATTGCCGGTGCCATCCTCGGATTGTTGGCAGGCATCATCGGGCCGCTGATCGTGAGTCGTCAGATGTCGTTCTCGGTGCACGGAACGAGTGAGCTGTCACTGACGGGTGCATCCGCCGCACTTCTCGTCGGTGTGGGCGTCGGCTTCGGTGCCATCGTCGGATCCGTGGTCGCGGCAGTGCTGTTCGGGCTGCTCGGAGCCAAAGCGCGCGACCGAGATTCGGTGATCGGCGTGATCATGGCTTTCGGTCTCGGCTTGTCGGTGTTGTTCCTCTGGGCGTACGACGGTCGCACGGGAACCAGCTTCTCACTGTTGGTCGGACAGATCGTGGCGCCGGGAAACAGTGGTCTCGAACTTCTTCTGCTGTGCGCGGTCATCGTGATCGGCACACTCGGATTCATCTATCGCCCTTTGCTGTTCGCGAGCACCGACCCCGAAGTTGCTGCAGCTCGCGGTGTTCCGGTTCGGGCACTGTCGATCGTGTTCGCAGTGTTGGTCGGCATCACCGCAGCACTCGGCGTACAGATCGTCGGTGCGCTGCTGGTGATGTCGCTGCTGATCACCCCCGCAGCGGCCGCCGCGTACGTCACGGCAAGCCCACTCAAGGCCACGATCCTCTCCGTCGTGTTCGCCGAACTGGCAGCCGTCGGCGGCATCCTTCTCTCGCTGGCACCCGGCGTTCCCGTCTCGAGTTTCGTCACCTCGGTCTCGTTCGTGATCTACCTGATATGCCGACTCTTCGGATCCGCACGTCGCAAGAATGCGGGACGGATTCCGGCGCACGCCTGAACACCGAGAGCCCATACCTACCTAGAATCGAGGTATGGGCTACAGCGTTGATCTGAACAGCGACATCGGCGAGGGCTTCGGAGCCTGGACCCTGGGCGACGACGACGCCATGCTCGAACTTGTCACCAGCGCGAACATCGCCTGCGGATTCCATGCCGGTGACCCGACAACGCTGTTGGCGACTTGCGAATCAGCCGCCACCCGCGGCGTGCGGATCGGCGCGCAGGTGGGTTACCGAGACCTCGCCGGTTTCGGCCGACGCTTCATCGACATGTCCCCGAAAGACCTCACCGCCGACGTCATTTATCAAATAGGGGCACTCGACGGTTTGGCTCGCGTCGCCGGATCGCGGGTCACGTACGTCAAACCCCACGGCGCGCTTTACAACGCAATAGTCCATCACCGACGGCAGGCGCGGGCCGTGGTCGCCGCCGTCGTTGCCTACGACAGTTCGCTACCTGTTCTCGGACTACCTGGTTCGGTGTTTCTGGAAGAGGCGTGCGAAGCCGGCCTCGACGTGGTCGCCGAGGCTTTTGCCGATCGCGCGTACACGGCAGAAGGCACCTTGGTCCCCCGCACCGAGTCGGGCGCCGTTCTGCACGACCCGGCGCTGGTTGCAGAACGGGTTCGGCGAATGGTCGTCGACGGCGAGTTGGATGCGGTCGACGGGAGCACCCTCAAAATCACCGCGGAGTCGGTGTGCGTACACGGTGACAGTCCGGCAGCCGTCGACATGGCCGCAGCGATCCGCGCTCTCCTCGAATCCTCCGACGTCGAGATCACGCCGTTCACATGATCACGATCCTGCCAGCCGGTGAATCCGCAGTCCTCGTCGAATACGACGAACTGCCGAGCGTGCTGGGCAACTTCAGGGCTCTCGACGCCAGTCGGATCCCCGGAGTGATCGATCTGATTCCCGCGGCGCGAACCATCCTGATCGAGTACGACAACACGATTACCGGACGCAAACTCGTGGAGAAATGGGTACGTGGGGCCGTACCCATCGAACTCACAGCAGATGAGAGCGGGCCTGCTGTCGAGATTCCGGTCCGCTACGACGGCGACGATCTCGTCGAAGTGGGCAAGCTGACCGGACTCGGGGTCGACGGTGTCATCGAGGCTCACACGTCTGCGTCGTGGACCGTCGCGTTCATCGGTTTCGCCCCCGGCTTCGCGTATCTGACCAGCAACGAGAGAAAGCTCGAAGTTCCACGTCGATCGGATCCGCGCAGGCAGGTCCCTGCCGGTGCAGTCGGGTTGGCCGGACCGTTCTCGGGCGTCTACCCGCGTAGCTCCCCGGGCGGCTGGCAGTTGATCGGAACGACGGAACTGTCGGTGTGGGATGCCGAGCGCCGCCCGCCGGCGCTGCTTCTACCCGGCACCACAGTCACCTTTGTCCGTGCATGATTTCGGTGCAAGCATGATTTTGGTGTCTTCATCGCGTTGTTGCGGGACAATGGATTCATGGCCTGGCTCGAGGTAGTGCGTACCGGCCCGCTCGCCACAGTTCAGGACCGCGGGCGGAGAGGCTACGGCGCTCTCGGGGTCGGCAGATCCGGCGCCGTCGACATGATCTCGCACGACAGCGCGAACAGACTCGTAGGCAACACTTTTCGAGCAGCAACCATCGAAGTCACCACTGGGGGTTTTGCTATGCGGGCCGTCGGTTCGATGACGGTGGCAGTGACAGGCGCGCGGGTGCCGCTGGCCGTCGACGGACGGCCGGCACCTGACTACGCGAGCATCCACCTGGGCGGTGGCAGCACTATCGAATTGGGTTACAGCACAACCGGGTTGAGAACGTATATCTCTGCGCGCGGTGGCGTCGACGTCCCACAGGTACTCGGCAGCAGATCCACCGACACACTCTCCGGACTCGGGCCGCCGCCGCTCGCCGCCGGCGATCTACTCCTCCTCGGGGCAGAGGAAGGGACGTGGCCCACCGAAGAGTTGATTCCACCGCCCGCACCTGCACTCGGCGCAGTTCCGATCGAGATCACGCTCGGCCCCCGAAATTCCTGGTTCACCGCCGCATCCGTTCACGCGCTCCTTCACACCGCGTGGAAAGTCACCGAACACACCAACCGAGTCGGGGTCCGGTTACAAGGCCAAGGGCCTTTACATCGCTCACGCACCGAGGAATTGCCGAGCGAAGGCGTCGTGATGGGATCCATCCAGGTGCCGCCAGGCGGCCAGCCCGTCGTGTTTCTGGCCGACCATCCAGTGACTGGCGGATACCCGGTCATCGCCGTCGTTTCCGACGCCGGGATTGCGTCGCTGGCACAGCTGCGGCCCGGCAGCACCATTACCTTGAAGGCCACTACCAGGCCGTCCTAGCGCTGATAGTCTCAGCCGCGCCAGCAATGCTGCCGGCGGCGCTCGGCCGTCGCCAGAACCTGAAGGACTGTCACACTATGAGCCCTAAGAGCAGCACACTTGCTCTCGGAATAGCGTCACTGATCACTGCTGCACTCGTCCTGTCCGGATGCAGCAGTTCGGAAAGCGGCGACGCTGTCTCCAGTGATACCAGCACCAGTGAGACCACTGCTTCCGAAAGTTCTGCATCCTCGTCGTCTACCGCTGCCGCGACGCCGACTTTGCGGGACGGGACACCGTTCATTGGTGAGCGGACGACGATCGAAACCGGCGACGACCCCGAAGCGCCGAGCATCAGCGTCAGCCTCCCGCCGAGCTGGACTCACGGCGAGAACATCCCTGCCGGCGTTACGGATGCGTTGTCCAGCAACAGCCAGGAACCCAGCGGTTTCATGCCGAACACCACCGTGACGGTCGAAAACCAAGGCACCGCAACAAAAGACGAGGTTCTTGCCGCTGCGCGTGAAACGATCGCCACCCTCGACGGATGGACCGAGGTGAAGTACACCGAGATCGACGTCGACGGACAGCAGGGGTTCCGCCTCTCCGGAACCTGGACCGCCCCAAACCTGGACGTTCCGCTCTACGCCGTCATGACAGTCGTCGCTTACCAAGCCGACGACAACTCGCCGGTCTACCTGGTCAGCTTTGCGAATCAGTTCACCGACACGACGAACATGCAGACCTCCAACCAGGTGGAGGAAATCAACACCTCGATCGAATTCGGCTGAGCACCTCATGATTTGAGCGCTTGATCACCGAACAACCGCGGCGGGCCGAGACTACGACAGTCTCGGCCCGCCGTTTCACAATTCTCGGCTAACTCGAGCCGAACAGTCCGCTGAGGGAACCGAGGCCACCACTCAACGAGCCGAGCGATCCGGTTCCGCCACCGGTTCCGGGGCCAGTGGGATCAACCGGATCAACGGGATCAACCGGGTCAACGGGATCGACCACATCCGCGGCGCGGACAGTGATGGACGGGCCCAAGTTGGCGAAATTCGCACTCGACTGGAATCCGTTGCCCATCACCGTGGCACCTACCGCCAATCCACTTCCGTACACGGTTCCCGGCGCACACGAAGCAGTGACCGTGTAGCTGGTCTTCATGGTCACCGGTTTGCTGCCGTTGTTGATCCAGCCGGCACTGGTCACCTCGAGCGTCGTGGCTGTCAGTTCCGGCGTTTCAGTGGTTTCGGTCATCGTCCCGCCAACGTGAAACTTCGTGACTTTCGCCGAGCCCGGGACAAAGGTCAAGCATGCGGCATGCGTCTCGGTGAACCTGCTGATATATCCGTCGATTCCGCTCTTCTTCGACACTGTCGTGTAGGTGATCGTGTCACCGATCTTCGGGGACGCATTGTCCACGGTGCGAGTAAATGTGTAGGCACCAGAAGTTGCCGTCTCGGCAGTCGCGACTCCCGCACCCAGCGCGCTTGCGCCCACAGCAAGAGCAATCACCCCCAAACCAGCTCCAACGGTGGACAGACTACGATTCCTGGATCCAAACTTTGCCACGAACAATCTCCACTCTGTGTGGTTCCAGGACAACCGAATTCATTGATTACTGGAACTTGTTGCAACCCGACTCTCGAAGTACGATACAGTCGACCTGGACATTCGCCCAGCTTTTCGCCGAATTGGTCGCCAATCAGTTAACAACAGGCAATCAAGGCCGAAAAAGTCCTCTCAATTCGGACTTTTCCGTAAATTCTGCCGAACTGACACATAGGCAAGCGTCCGATAGGTTTCAATGGTTACCACGGCGCAACCTTTGAAGAGTCATCCCCATCGCCGTCAGCGTGAACCCCTCGAACGGAGAATTTCATGTCACGTTTCTCAATGCGCAAGACACTCACCGGAATCGCAATCGCTGCACTTGCAACCAGCGGGCTCGTAATGACCGCAGGCACCGCGGGCGCCGATGCCACCCACCCGTCCTCGGCAACGGTCAACTCCTCCAACGTCCGGATCACCAAGAGCATCGTCGGCGACGGCGAAGTTGCACCCGGCGGCAAAGTCACCGTGCGCACGGTCATCTCCACGACCAGCCACCCCGAGCGTTATGTCGACCAGTTCGTCGATCGCTACCCCGCCACGTTCAAATACATCCAGGGCACGGCGACGGTCAACGCTTGGCATTTGATCGGCGGTCAGAAGACCGAATCCGTCACGCCTTCGGTTGACACTGCCGCCCGAACCGTGAATGTGCCCAGCACCGGTTGGCTGATCTCGCCCACAGGCAGCAAGACCGTGACGATCGAGGCGCAGTACCTCGTCGCCGACGATGCACCGATCGGTTCGTACCAGGAAATATCGAGCTCGATCGGCATCTCGACGTTCAACACCGAGCAGAACATCAGCGGCGTCTACGCCAAGATCCGCGCCAAGAACCCCGGTGAGGCTGCCGCATCGGGCTCGGCAGATCTGGGCTTCGGCTCTTCTGACGGCGAGGGCGGAACCGGTTCGGCCGGCTCCTCCATCCTCGACAACCCGGCCGGCTTCATCTCCGACATCATCAGCGGTGTCCTGGCCAACGGCAGCTGATTCACCTGCTCCACCTGTAAACACTCCGTCGGGGAATGTGATCGAGGGTGGCATCGAGTTTTCGGACTCGGTGCCACCCTCGGTCTTTTGTCGCGACCGCACTCCCTCGTGCCCTGGATCAAAGAACCAAATAGGAAAGCATTACCTAAGTCATTCGCGGTATGATCCACCGATGAGTTCCACAGGATTTCCGTACTGGGCTGTGCCGGCAGGCCGGTACGTTCCGCTCCCCTTCGCGATGACGACGTCCACCATCGGGCGCGATCAGAAGCGCGTGTGGCGTGAGATCCGCCATCCCGAGCACGAACTCCTGTGGGGCGCTTCCGGCGAGATGAGCGCGTACATCGACGACGTTCGTTGGCAGATCCCACCGACGGTCGGCATGTGGATTCCGGCTGGAACTCCACGGCGCATCACGCTCGGCGCATCCACCGAGGCTCGCTTCACCTATTTCCGGCCCGAGTCGTTCCCCCACCCGTGGACGAAGCCCGCGATCATCGGCATCGACGACGTGGTCAAGACGATGCTCATCCATCTGCACCAGCGAAACATGCCTACCGAGGCTCGCTTGCGGGCGGAATCCGTGGTCTTCGACACGCTCGCGCCCATCGAGGCGGCTGATGTCGCAGTGCCGATGCCCGCCGATCCCCGGGCCCTCGCCGTTGCACGCCGCTTGATCGCCGACCCCGCCGATCAACGCGGGCTTGCCGATTGGGCCTATGTGGTCGGAGGAAGCCCCCGTACCCTGAGCCGCGTGTTCTCTCAGGGAACGGGGATGTCCTTCACCGAGTGGAGGATTCAAGTTCGCGTCCGCGCCGCGATGTCCTATCTCGCTGCGGGCGTTCCTGTTTCGACGGTTAGCCGTCGCGTCGGATACGAAACCCCCAGCGCCTTCACCAGCGTGTTCCGCAAGGTCACCGGACGAACACCGAAGAACTATTACTCGGACGCGTGCGAATTGTCAGCCTAGCTGGTCAGAAGCCGTTCATCTTCGAGACCAGTTCGGCGAAGGCATATTTGACGCTCAGCGACGTGGGCGAAGCCAGTGCCATGACTCGGGCCAGACCGAGCTGCTGAATCAGCCTGCCGTCCTTGACTGCAGGCAGGTCGGCAAACAACTTGTCCCCCATCAATCCGGGGAGCCCCTGACCACTCGCGTCGTTGAGCACGATCACGTCCGCGTCCAGTTCGTTGTACTGTTCGCGCGATGCAGTCACCGACCCCTGGGTGTCGCCGCACAGCTCTGCGCTTCCGGCCGACTGCTTCAGTCCGAGCTGGGACATCAGGATGACTCTGCCGTCGTCGGCGCAGTAATTGGTGAGGCCGTCGATGTTTCCCGAGAGGAAGGTCAAGGTTTTCCCGTTCAGATTCGGGGACCCCGCAGCCAGGTCGGCTATGGAATCGTCAGTTTCCTCGATCAGCTCAGCCGCCCGCTTCGGTTGTCCGAGTACTGAACCGATGGTCGACATCTGCTCCTGCCACGTAGTCGCCCATGCGGTCTCCTTGAACGGAATCGTGGGTGCGATCTGAGAAAGACGTGCGTAGTCGTCTTCGGTGATTCCCGAGACCACCGCGATGATCACGTCCGGCTCCAACGCCAGGATCTGCTCGAACGGCACACCGGAAGTGCTGTCGAGCAACGTGGGTTCGACGTCGCCCAACACTTCTTCGTCCCACGGCAGGATTCCGTTCTCCAAGCCTGCCCCACTGAACGACTCCATGGCGACGGGCGTCTTGCCCAGTGCGAGGACCGAATCCTGGCTGTTCCAGCCGATGGTCACGATCCGCTGAGGTTCGGTCTCGATGGTGGTCGAGCCGTACGCGTGATCTACGGTGACCGGCAGAGCGCCGGCCTCGGCCAACTGCGTCGTGTCCTCCGACGCTGTTGACTCGGTGCTGCTCTGGCAGCCTGCGAGCAGGGCAATCGCGGCCAACGCAGCCACTATTCGGGTAGTGCTTTTCATCTTCTGTCAGCTCTCTTTGCAAACGTACTTGTTTCGACCAGGCAGGTATATCGAGACCTGATCCCGGTAATGGGGTGTCGATACTCCATCTGTCCGCTGCCGCGTAGCCCTTGGCATCTGCGAGCACTTTCCGCACTCGCTCCGGCTCTACCGTAGAACTGCACAACGAGTGTTCAGATCTGGGCGAGGAGTTTCACGAGTGTCAGCGCTGCCCGAAACTCGTTCCGGTCCGATGGAGATGATCAGAGTCGGATCGTTCTCCTCCGGACGCGGCCCGCGACTGGTTGCAGCCGTCACCGGCCAGGCGTCGTATCAGGTAGCTCAAGCCCTCATTCCGGTGCTGATCGGTACCGTCGTCGACCGTGCAATCGGAAAGTCCGACAGCACAGCACTTCTCGTATGGATTGCTGTGTTGTGTGCTCTGTTCGTGGGACTTGCTCTGTCGTGGCGCATCGCGGTTCGCCTGAACACGCAGGTCTTCGTCTACGGCGAACACGACCTACGATTGAACGCTGCCAGACGGGTACTCGATGCCAGAGGCATGCAAGCTCAGCGCTCGACGGGTGAAGTTCTCACCATCTCCACCTCGGACGCCTCACACGTCTCGGGCTTCTCCTGGGTTGTCGCCGAACAGGGCTCAGCTTTTGCGGGGCTCGCCGCGGCAGTGATTTCGCTTGCCTTCGTCTCGTGGCCGCTCGCACTGATCGTCGTACTCATCACTGCTGCGCAGCTCGTATTCATTCACAAGATCAGCGGTCCACTGGACGAGCGTGTGTATGCAGAGCAGAAGAAGGCAGCCGAGGCAGGCATGCTTGCAACTGATTTCACGCTTGGGTTACGAGTACTGAAGGGTTTCGGGGCCGAGCCCACTGCCCTGTCGCGATACGTCAAGGCGAGCCGGGCGTCGATGAAAGCAGCGATCCGGACGGTCAGAGCAATGTCCAGTCTGACCGCGCTCAATTCCGGGGTCTCCGCGTTGGTGCTGGCGTCGGTCGCACTTGGAGCCGCGTGGATGGCGCATCAAGGCACGATCACCGTGGGCAACTTCGTCACCGTTGTCGGCTTGAGCAGGGTCATTGCCGGTCCGATGGAAACTCTGGGGTTCTTCGGTGCAGAACTCGCTGCCAAGCGAGGCTCCGCACGCAGGCTGTCCGAACTCCTGGCCGAGCCGCACCTGATCGAACTGCCGCCCTCCACCGCCCCGATCAGCGCTGTCAGAAGTGAAGACGCCCTGCTGATTTCGACGGACAACGGAACCGTCGTCTCAGCTCGCCGCGGCGAGGTGGTGGGCGTGCGCGCGGACGATTCCGCTCACCGACTGGCACGCCAACTCGCCTTTCAGACTCCGCTGGACCCCGACTGCTACTTCGTATTCGGCACCGATGCAACCGAACTCGGTCCGGACGGAGTTCGCGATCAGGTGTTCGTCTCCGCTCATGAAGGAACCGTGTTCACCGGCACCGTCTTCGACAATCTGGCTGCACCGAACGTCGACTCGTCGGCAATGACGTCATCTGCGCTCGACGACGTGTTGACGCATCTGCCCGACGGCCACCTCTCCGAGGTAGGTGAGCAAGGAAAGAAACTCTCCGGAGGTCAGCGGCAACGCCTTCTCCTCGCCCGCGCTTTGCATCAACCCCAGCCGATCCTGGTCCTCCACGAACCCACCACTTCCGTGGACTCTGTCACCGAACATCGAATTGCACACTCACTGAGAAACTTTCCCGACAAGGCCATTGTGGTGATCACCTCGAGTCCGACCTTGCTCCATTCGTGTGACCGTGTCGTCACGATCGACCACGCCGCTCGGGACGGAGACTCACTGTGACCGACACCCTTCCGGATGCATCTGCTGTTCCGGCTACATCTGCCTTGCCGATCGCGTCGACCACACAGACGGTCCGCGCATTGATCGCACTGCTTCGGCCACGGGGGCGAGCGCTCGCACTCACGACCGTCGTACTTCTCTCCGCTACGGCCTGCGGCCTGTCCACCCCGGCGCTGCTCGGGCTCATGGTCGATGCAGTCACGGAGGGCAAACCGTTTGTCTCACTTCTGCGTATCACCGCATTCATGCTCGGCGCAGCGGCAGCAGGAGTTGCGCTGACTTGGTGGAGCACACAGCTTCTCGCGAATGTCGCGCAGAACGTGCTGGCCGATCTTCGTGAGGACGTGTTCGCCGCCACGCTCGCGCAGACGTCGTCGCTGGTCGAGGATGCCGGAACCGGTGATCTGATTTCCCGGGTCTCGGGTGACGTCGAAGCGGTAAACACCGTCATCGCGCGGGTGCTACCCGCAACGGTGTCCGCCCTGTTCATGATTTCACTGACGCTTGTCGGTGTGGGAGTGATCGATTGGCGATTCACCGTGGCGATCGTTGCCGTTGCGCCGATTCACTATTTCGCTCTTCGTCATTTCCTCCGACGCTCCGGACCCGTCTACCGACGCTCTCGCGCTGCGCAGGCCAGGCGGGGACAGCAGCTCATCGAAACCCTGGGTGGTGCAGGTACTGTCACTGCCCTGCGTCGAACCGACGAGCACATCGGCCGAATCGCCGAGACCTCCGAGCATGCCATCAGCTTCGACATGCAGGCAGTTCGACTGCGCACCAACTTCTTCGCTCAACTCAACGGCGCCGAACTGCTCGGACTGGCCGCGGTCCTGAGCGTCGGCTACTGGCTCGTGACCACGGGGTCGGTGTCCATCGGGGCCGCTACCGCCGCTGCGCTCTACTTCCACAGTCTGTTCAGCCCCATCGCGGTATTTCTCTCGAACATCGACGAATTGCAGGATGCGGGTGCCAGCCTGGCTCGCCTGATCGGTGTCACCGCGATGCCCGGGCGTCCCGCGAGCATTCCTGCCTCGGCTCGGTCCGCACCCATCGGAGTCGACGTGGAGCGGGTTTCTTACTCGTACAACAACTCCACCCCGGTGATCGATTCGATCTCGATCTCGATCGCACCGGGGGAACGAATCGCCGTCGTCGGCAGCAGTGGTGCCGGAAAGACCACACTCGCCAAACTGATTGCCGGCATCATTCCCGTCGGGGACGGGCAAATCACCGTCGACGGCACACCGATTGACGACCTGAGTGATGCCGAACTTCGGCACAAAGTCGTCCTGGTCAGCCAGGAAGTTCACGTGTTCGTCGGGACGATCGCCGACGATCTCCGGTTGTGCGCACCAGATTCGGACGATGCGAAGATCACCGAAGCCGTCGAAACGATGAAAGCTCAATGGATCCATGAGCTTCCGGACGGGCTCGAGACCAGGGTCGGGGCGGGCGGGTACCAGTTGACGGCGGCACAGGCACAGCACATAGCCCTCGTCCGGCTGGCTCTGCTCGACCCGCCCGTCGTCATCCTCGACGAGGCGACTGCCGAAGCCGGAACCACTGCAGCAGGTCTACTCGATCAGGCAGCCGAGCTCGCAGTCACCGGCAGGACTGCCGTGGTGATCGCACACCGCCTGAGCCAAGCAGTCCGCGCCGATCGCATACTCGTCATGAGCGGTGGCCGCGTGGTCGAGAGCGGGACACATGACGAACTGATCGGCGCGGACGGTTCCTACGCTGCACTGTGGGAAGCCTGGTCGGTACGGAGCTAGAACCCCGCCAGGCTCACCTGAAAGCCGTTACAACTCAGCTGCTACGACGCCTGCGGGCGATGTCCGCCAGGACGACTCCGGCGGCAACCGAGGCGTTGAGCGACTCGACCGGACCGGCCATCGGAATCGACAGGATCGCGTCGCAGTTCTCGCGGACGAGGCGCGAAAGGCCCTTGCCCTCGGAACCGACCACGATCACCACAGGACCGCTGCCGTCGAAATCGTCGAGAGTGGTGTCACCTTCGGCGTCGAGACCGACGACCTGAACACCCTTCGACGCCCAGTCCTTGAGCGTGCGAGTGAGGTTGGTTGCCCGAGCAATCGGCAGACGAGCGGCAGCACCGGCGCTGGTACGCCAAGCGACAGCACTCACGCTCGCGCTACGACGCTCCGGAATCACGACGCCGTGTCCACCGAAAGCTGCGACCGAGCGCACAACGGCACCCAGGTTGCGGGGATCGGTGATGTTGTCCAGCGCGACGAGCAGAGGGGGCTCGGCGTGCTTACGTGCCTCGGACAGAAGATCGTCCGGGTGCGCGTAGCGGTACGGCGGAACCTGCAGAGCGATGCCCTGGTGAAGACCGTTGGCGCTGAGGCGATCCAGATCCGAGCGCGGCACCTCGAGGATGGAGATACCGGCGTCGGCAGCCCGCTGAACGGATTCCTTCAACCGGTCGTCGCTCTCGGTACCGACAGCCACCCACAGCGCCGTCGCCGGAACACCCGCGCGCAGGCACTCCACCACCGGGTTGCGACCGAGCACGGTCTCGGGACCGTCGAGAACCTTGCGGCCCGGACCCGGACGGCCACCGCGGCCCTGGTTCTGCTTCTCGTCGGCCCGGGCGGCGCGCGCTGCACGCTTTGCCGCTGGGTGCTTGGTGCGTGCCTCGGCGGGAGGCGTAGCACCGCGGCCGGCGAGACCACGCTTGTGCTGGCCACCGGAACCGGCAACCTGGCCCTTCTTGGTGCCGCCCTTACGGACTGCGCCGCGCCTGCTCGAGTTTCCAGCCATTGTTACTGCCCTGCCTTAAGGGACCATTCGGGTCCGTCGGGAGTATCGGTTACTTCGATACCCGCCTTGATGAGGCGATCGCGGACCTCGTCCGCCACCGCCCAGTTCTTTTCCGTACGTGCCTGCTGCCGACGATCGAGATCGGCCCGCACCAACACGTCCAAAGCTTCCATTGCCGTCTCGGTGTCGCCACCGGACTGCGTCCAATGCTCGTCGAGTGGGTCGACGCCCAGGATCGCGAGCATGGCCCGCACCTGACCGGCAGCCACCCGAGCCGCGTCGAGATCACCGGCAGCGAGCGCGGAATTACCCTCGCTCGCCTTGCCGTGAATCTCGGCCAACGCGATCGGCACCGACAAGTCGTTGTCGAGAGCCGCCGCGAAACCTTCGGTCCACGTACCGAGTTCGACGCCACCCGCACGCTTGTGTGTGCGCAGGACGAACGACTCGAGCCCCTGGTAGGACTTCGCGCTTTCGTCCAACGCCTCGTCCGAGTACTCGAGATTGGAACGGTAGTGCGCACTACCGAGGTAGTACCGAAGTTCTTGCGGACGAACCTTCTTGAGCACGTTCGGCACCGAGAGAACGTTGCCCAACGACTTGGACATCTTCTCGCCACTCATCGTGACCCAGCCGTTGTGCAACCAGTACTGAGCGAAATCGTCGCCGGCGCACTTGGCCTGCGCAATTTCGTTCTCGTGGTGCGGGAAGACGAGATCGCGTCCACCACAATGGATGTCGAATGCCGCCCCGAGGTAGAACTCCGCCATGGCCGAGCACTCGAGGTGCCAGCCCGGACGGCCAGGTCCCCACGGTGTCGGCCACGAGGGCTCACCGGGCTTGACGGCCTTCCAGAGGGTGAAGTCGCGAGGATCGCGCTTGCCCTCGGCCGCACTCTCGCCCTGATGAACGTCGTCGAGTTTGTGGCCGGACAGTGCGCCGTACTCGGGGTAGCTCTGCACGTCGAAGTAGACGTCGCCGCCCGCCGCGTACGCGTGGCCGTTTTCGATCAGGCGTTCCATCATCTCGACCATCTGCGTCACGTGACCGGTGGCCCGCGGCTCGATGGACGGCGGCAGCACACCCAGTTGGTCGTAGGCCCACGTGAACGACCGCTCGAACGTCGCCGCCCACTCCCACCAAGGTCGACCGGCGCCGGCGGCCTTGTTGAGAATCTTGTCGTCGATGTCCGTCACGTTGCGCACGAAGGCAACGTCGTTGCCGTGCGCCAACAGCCAGCGTCGCAGCACGTCGAAAGCGACGCCGCTACGAACGTGTCCGATGTGAGGATCGCCCTGAACTGTCGCCCCACACAGGTACACCGATGCATGTCCGGGGGCCAACGGAACAAAATCCCGAAGGGCCCGCGTACCGGTGTCGTATAGGCGCAGGGTCACGACCAGCGATCTTACCTGTCGTGTTCGGTTGTCATGACCAACGCGGTGGCCATGGCGGCGATCCCCTCGCCGCGGCCGGTCAAGCCGAGCCCGTCCGTGGTGGTCGCGGACACCGAAACAGGCGCGCCGAGAATGTCCGAGAGCACCTTCTGCGCCTCGTCGCGTCGCGGCCCGATCTTCGGTCGGTTGCCGATGACCTGCACCGCGGCGTTGCCGACGGTGAACTGGTTCTCTTCGAGCAGTCGACGAACCTCGGCAAGCATTCGAGCGCCGCTCACGCCGTCCCATTCGGGCCTGCCGGTGCCGAAAACCGAACCGAGGTCGCCAAGACCTGCGGCGGAGAGCAACGCGTCACAGAGCGCGTGGACGGCGACGTCGCCGTCCGAATGCCCCGAGCACCCGTCTGCTTCCTCGAACAGCAACCCGGCCATCCAGCAAGGTCGGCCGACCTCGATGGGATGAACATCCGTGCCGAGACCGACGCGCATCTATTTTCCGTCCTGTGAGTCCGCGCTCAACTCTGTCTCCGAGATCAGGAGCGCCCGTGCAAGGACGAGGTCGAGCGGAGTGGTGATCTTGAAGGCGAGAGCGTCGCCGGGAATCGTCTGCACCGAAACACCGAGACGCTCCACCAGAGCGGCGTCGTCGGTCGCGGCGACATCACCGGCGTCGTACGCACTGCGCAGGACGTCGGTGGAGAAGCCTTGAGGAGTTTGAACCGCACGCAACTCCGAACGCAGAGGCGTTCCGGTGACTGCGCCGAGTACGTCGACCGACTTGATCGTGTCGGTAACCGGGAGTACCGGGATGACAGCGGAGCTGCCGGCTCGGAGAGCGTCGACGACGCGCGCGATCAACGCCGGTGGTGTCAATGCCCGCGCGGCGTCGTGCACGAGTACAAAATCTGCGTCGCCGGCAGCACTGAGACCGGCTCGAACCGAATCGGTTCTTTCGGCACCACCACCGACGACGTCGACGTCCGCTGCACGACCGAGGTCGGCTACGACGGATTCGACCAGTTCAGGCGGCACAATGACAACAACGCGGTCGATCGCTCCGGATTTCCGGAGTCCATCGACCGCGCGTGCAAGCATGGTGCACCCACCGAGTTCGACAAATGCCTTGGGCAATTTCTCGCCCAATCGCACTCCCCGACCTGCGGCAGGTACCAGGGCTACTACTGCCACTGTCAGCTTTGTTGTGTTGCAGTCAGGACGCGGCCGCGAGGACCTCGTCGAGAATGGTCTCTGCCTTCTCGGTGTCAGTGCCCTCGGCGAGCGCGAGCTCTCCGACGAGAATCTGACGAGCCTTGGCGAGCATGCGCTTCTCACCAGCGGAAAGCCCGCGGTCCTGCTCACGACGCCACAGGTCACGAACAACTTCTGCAACCTTGTTCACGTCACCTGAGGCAAGCTTCTCGAGATTTGCCTTGTATCGACGAGACCAGTTGGTGGGCTCCTCGGTGTGCGGTGCTCGCAGAACCTGGAAAACCTTGTCGAGGCCTTCTTGGCCGACCACGTCACGAACTCCGACGTACTCTGCGTTGTCTGCAGGAACCCGTACTGTGAGATCGCCTTGAGCGACCTTCAGAACCAGGTACTCCTTCTGCTCACCCTTGATGGTGCGGGTTTCGATAGCTTCGATCAGCGCCGCACCGTGATGGGGGTATACGACGGTGTCTCCGACCTTGAAAATCATGTGTCCCGTGCCCCTTTCGATTCCACTAGTTTAACACGTGAAAGAACCGACCACTCATCAACTGTGCAGGTCAGGGGCATCCTTGCTCGAGCGTAGGGGTTGACAGGGCTTGTTGTACGTGCATTCAACTGGTCTGGAGCACCCCTGCATAACCGACTGAAAGCCCACGCAGACAACCGTTGTGGCGACCCGACGGCCAGCCCGCGGGACCTTATCTACTACTCTGCCTAGTGGAGTGCGAACCTGACGCCGTGGAGGACAAATCGTGACAGCTATCCGTAAGCCGACTCGTCGAGTCGCTACCGCCATTGCACTGGCTGCAGGCGCAGCCATCGCGCTGTCCGCTTGCGGTTCCGGACAGGTGAGCCAGACCGCCGTCCAGCAGGCCGCCGTGAACGGCAACAGCGCCGACCTCGGTGAGATCGCACTGCGCAACGTGCACATCGCCTACCCCTCGTCCGAGGAATACAGCATCGAGCCGGGCGGCAACGCCGTGCTCGCGTTCACCGTCGTGAACGACAGCGCCGAGACCACGGACAAGCTCGTCAGCATCACCACCGATTACGCAGCACGCGTCATCGCGGGTGAAGAGGTAGGTGGCTTGACGATCAAGCCGCAGACGTCGCTGCAGGCCGGCCAGTTGCCCGCAGGCGAAGGTGCCGCGACCGAGGCAGAGACCCAGATCAAGAACAACGAAGAGAACGACGACGCACCCGCTGCGCTCACTCTCGTCGTTCTGCAGGACATCAAGGCAGGCGTTCGCCCCGGCTTGACCGTCCCGATCACCTTCAAGTTCGAGAAGGCCGGCTCGGTCACCGTCGACGTACCGGTCGACGCAGGCCCGCAGCTCGAGCGCAACGAGTCGGACAAGTCGCCCGACGTCGCAGAAGCCGGGCACTGAGCCCGAATCACCAAGGCGCACACTGCGCTTCGCAGAACAACTTCAGAATCACACTAGAGGCGGGGTCCATGTCGGACCCCGCCTCTAGTCTGTCCCGGTGGCCAAAGTGAAATCGAACTACCGATGCTCCGAATGCCAGTCGGTAGTGCCCAAGTGGGTCGGTAGATGTCCGGACTGCGATTCGTGGGGCTCGATGACCGAGGTCGCGGTAGTGGCACCCGTCGCCAGTCGCGCCGGCGCCTCACTCGCCAAAGCAGGATCGAGCGCCGTGCTCCCTACGACGCCGGCCACGCCGCTGACACAGATCGACAGCACCTCGACGCAGGCCAAGCCCACCGGGATCGGCGAGTTGGACCGCGTCCTCGGCGGTGGCGTCGTACCTGGTTCGGTGGTGCTGCTCGCGGGCGAGCCCGGAGTCGGAAAATCGACGCTACTTCTCGAGGTCGTCTACCGCTGGGCGATGCGCAGCGCGGATGATCGAGCGTTGTACGTCACCGGCGAGGAGTCCGCCGGTCAGGTCCGACTTCGGGCAGATCGCACCAACTCTGTCCACGAACGGATGTATCTGGCGGCCGAATCCGATCTCGCGACCATCCTCGGCCACATCGAGCAGGTCAAGCCGACCCTGGTCATCGTCGACTCGGTGCAGACCATGCTTGCTGCCGACGTCGACGGAGTCGTCGGCGGCGTGACTCAGGTCAAGGCCGTCACCAGCGCCTTGACCTCCCTGGCGAAGGCCAGTGGAATCCCGGTGCTTCTGATCGGCCACGTCACCAAGGACGGCGCCGTCGCCGGACCGCGCTCGCTCGAGCATCTCGTAGACGTGGTTCTGCACTTCGAGGGTGACAAGCACTCCACGCTGCGCATGGTCCGCGGCGTCAAGAACAGATTCGGTGCGGCCGACGAGGTGGGATGCTTCGAGCTGAGCGAGCAGGGCATCAACGAGATCAGCGATCCGTCCGGACTGTTCCTGCATCACCGCGAAGAAGCTGTGGAAGGCACGGCCGTCACCGTGATGATGGACGGTAAGCGACCGCTACTCGGTGAAGTTCAGGCCCTCGTCGCCGCCACGCCTCTACCGACACCTCGTCGAGCCGTCAGTGGGCTCGACACCGCCCGTGTGGCCATGGTTCTGGCCGTGTTGGAGCGCCGCGTCGGGGTGTCGATCTCGAAGGCCGACGTCTACGCCGCGACCGTCGGCGGTATGCGGATGACCGAGCCGGGTGCCGATCTGGCTCTTGCCATAGCGGTCGCTTCCGCTGTGAAAGCAAAACCTGTCCCCAAGGGGCTCGTCATCCTCGGCGAGGTCGGACTCGCCGGAGAGGTTCGACGAGTTGCCGGTGTGAACCGACGGCTGATCGAAGCTGCCAGATTGGGATTCACCAGCGCCATCGTGCCGGTCGATTCCGGCCCGAACATTCCCGGCATGCGCGTCAACGAAGTAGCGAACCTGGCCGAGGCACTCGCCTATGCCGGATTGATGGGCGGCAAACAAGCCCCGTCTCGCCCAAAGCTCACTCCGGTGAAGTGACCGGCCTGCGGCCGACTACCGCGTCAGACCGACGAGGTGCCGAACGGGGAAGTCGGTTCGCCGTCCACGAACTCCTTGGTCTTGGCGAAGTGTTCCGACGTGATGGTCAGGAACAGTCCGCGGGACGTTCCCACCACCGTGTCCGGATCCGCTGTCGGACCTTCGACGATCACCGCTTCCGCGCTGGTGTAGACCTTGCGGCGCACAACGCCGTCGATGCGAGCCCGAAATTCGAGCACCGATCCCAACGGGATCGGTCGGGCGAAGTCGATCTCGAGGTGCCCGGTCACCACCGGCGAGCCGAGAGCCATGCATGCCATGCCTTGCGCCTCGTCGAAAGCCGTCGACAAAATGCCGCCGTGAATGACCCCCGGACCGCCCTGATACTTCTTGGCGACCTCCAGACGGCCCGTCACTTCCAACCCGTCACCAGCCCTGAAACTCATCGCCATTCCCGCAGGCTGGTCGTCGCCGCAGCCGAAGCATTTCGACCAGTGCTGAGGCAACTTCTCGCCGGCGGCCGGAAAGAATTCGACCGGCTCCGGGACAGTCAGGTCATCAGGCAGGGTCCAGGTACTACTCATGGATAGGTAATCTAAACGGGGATCAGTCCGGCGCAGGCATCGGACCCGACCGAAGTGACATCGACCTCAGCAGGGAGTTTCTCAATGATCAGTGCGATGGCGGACACACAGTCGTCGTCGGCATTGCGAGAGACCATCGCCAGGTTGGCGCCGGGTACCGCTTTGCGAGACGGGCTCGAACGAATTCTGCGCGGACGTACCGGCGCGCTGATCGTCCTCGGATACGACGAGGAGATGGAAGCGCTGTGTGACGGCGGATTCAACCTCGACGTGGAGTTCGCACCGACCCGATTGCGTGAGCTCTCGAAGATGGACGGCGCGGTAGTCCTCTCGACGGACGGCACACGCATCGTGCGCGCCAACGTCCAACTGGTTCCCGATCACAAGATTCCCACCGTCGAATCCGGCACCAGGCACCGTGCCGCCGAGCGCACGGCAATTCAAACCGGCTATCCCGTGGTCTCGGTCAGTCAGTCGATGTCGATCGTCAGTGTGTACGTCGGTGGTATCCGGCACGTCATCGACGGCTCGGCCACCATACTTTCGCGCGCCAACCAGGCCGTCGCGACGCTCGAACGATACAAAGCGCGACTCGACGAAGTGACACGGCAACTGTCGGTGGTCGAGATCGAGGATTTCGTGACTCTGCGCGACGCGTTGACCGTCGTACAGCGACTCGAAATGGTTCGCCGTGTGTCGATCGAAATCGAGCAGGATGTCCTCGAGCTCGGCACCGACGGTCGCCAGCTGGCACTGCAGCTCGAAGAACTGGTCGGCGACAACGACATTGCACGTCAACTGATCGTTCGGGATTATCTTGCCGGCCCCGAACCCATCGGCACCGCGGCGATGGACAACGTCCTCGTCGCACTCGATCGTGTCACCGACGCCGACCTACTCGATCTCACGACTCTTGCGCGTGTTCTCGGTTATCCGGGCACGATCGAAGCCCTCGACACTCCGATGACTCCTCGCGGATATCGCGTACTGATGCGTGTGCCTCGATTGCAGTTCCATCAGATCCACCGGCTGGTCGGATCCTTCGGCACTCTCCAGTCGCTGCTGGCCGCTACGGCTGCCGATCTGCAGTCGGTCGAGGGCATCGGCGGGCTGTGGGCCCGTCACATCCGTGAGGGACTTTCCCGGCTCGCGGAGACGTCGATCACCGGATCGTTCAACTAGCGGGCCTGTTCGGGCTTGCCCGCTCTCACGCGATGTTGAACGGCTCCGGAGAGCTTCGCAGTGCACCGAGCTGACCGACAACCGTGTACGCGCCTGCGCCCACCGGATTGCGCTCGGGGTTCTGCGCGGTCGCGCACTCGGGGGTCGACGTCGTGGCCGACCAGGCGACCTTGAACGCAGCTTGCTCGCCGGGAGCGAGATTGCGTACGTCGGCTGCGGGCTGGGGATAGCAGTCGACGTTGGACCACAACCGGGTCTTGCCGTCGATGCTGTAGACGAGCACCTGCTGAAGGCCGCCCGCCAGATCTCGATCACAGGGTGCCGAACCGATGTTGGTGATGACGATCGTGAAGGACGGCTCTTCACCGGGAGCGAAGGTCGCCTTGTCTGCGGTCGCCTTGACTGCCAACGACGAGTCCGCGCACTGACCAGCCGGGACCGGAGCGCCGGTGGTCGACGAGGACGAGGACGATGCCGACGTCGACGATCCCGAAGCCTGCGTGCCCGAGCCACCTGATCCACCCGCAGCACCGCCACCCGAACCACCGTTACCGTCCGGCGCGTTGGAGCCGGAAGGGTTGGGGGTGAAGGAGACGTCCGTCGTCAGCGAGGAACTCGCAGCGGCCGAATTGGCCTCAGGAGTATCGCTTCCACCGCCGAAGAGGGCGGACGCCGCCCAGATGATCAACGCCAGTGCAATGACGGCGGCACCAATGGCCAGCGCCCGGCGACGCCAGTAGATCTCGGGGGGCAGTGGTCCATTCGGTTCCAACACGGACTCAACGGTAGTTGGCGCAGGGTCCACTAACCGTCAGCTGAGGCGGCGTGTCGGTACCCATTGTCTGCTACCGGGTATCACTGCCCCGGAAGATCTAACCCTCGACGGTCTCGACGCTCTCGCCGATGTCGCCGACCGCGCCCTGAACTCGCATGTGACCGTCGGACAATGTGTACGTGACGCCGACGATCGCGCACGCACCGTTGTCCACCTTGTCTGCGATGATCCGCGACCTCTGCATGATCAACGAGCCGGTCTCCACGACGTGTCGACCTTCGAGTTCGTCGACGGTGGACAAGCCTTCGTTGCGACCCATCAGGATGGACGGAGCAACGCGCTCGACCACGCTGCGAATGAAGCCGTCGGGAACCGCACCCTTGTCCAGGGCGTCGAGCGTTGCCTTCACGGCACCGCAACCGTCGTGACCGAGGACGACGATGAGCGGCACGTTGAGCACGTGAACCGCGTACTCGATCGAACCGAGCACCGAATCGTCGAGCACGTGACCTGCCGTACGCACGACGAACATGTCGCCGAGGCCCTGATCGAAGATGATCTCGGCGGCTACGCGCGAATCACCGCAACCGAACAGCACCGCGGTGGGGTGCTGCCCATCGACGAGCTTCGCGCGATCGGCGATTCCCTGGCTGGGGTGAATGGACGCGTCGTTGACAAATCGCTCGTTGCCTTCGCGAAGGGACTTCCAAGCGGAAATGGGGCTTGATCGTGGCATTCACTCATTGTGCACCCGTCGCATTTCGGACTCTCGCCGGGAAGGTTGCGTAGACGCAAACGGAAGCTCCGCGTCCACATTCACGCCTTGTGATGGCGTGCCCGAATTGGAACTTACTTCAGAGTCAGTTTCCTGATACCGTCTCCGAACGTGACCTGGAGCACTTCGACCTTCCGAGTGTGATCGAAGAAACCCGACCAGAACGATTCGGCCGGAAAGGGGGATGGCGTGAGCACTGAAGTTGGAACAACCGGGGACGCAACGCCTGCCTCCCCCGCCAAGACGAACATGTTCTCGAACCTGCTGTCCGAGATCGGACTGCTGTTCACCTTCACCGTTCGCGTATGCGTCGCCGCTTTCACAACTCTGCGACACAAGCGCCTCGCCTGGCGTGAGGCGCTCGACCAGATGTGGTTTCTCGCCCACGTCACCTCGGTCGCTTCGGCACTGGTGATGATTCCCCTCGGCGTGGGCGTAGCTCTCCAGATCGGTTCGCTCGCAGACCAAATCGGCGCGGGTTCATACAGCGGTGCAGTCGTCGCGTTCCTCATCATCGGACAGGCCGGACCGCTGGTCTGCGCCCTGATCATCGCCGGCGTCGGCGGTTCCGCAATCTGCGCAGATTTGGGAGCGCGCACGATCCGCGAAGAGATCGATGCGCTCGAAGTACTGGGCCTGCCGGTGTTGGAACGCCTGGTCGTGCCGCGGATGATCGCAATTGCCGTCGTCTGCCTCCTGCTGAATTCGATAGTTCTCGTGATCGGTTTGGGCGCAAGCCTCTTCGTTCACGTCCTGATACTCGACGGCAACGCACAGAGCTTCCTGCGCAATCTTGTTCAATTCAGTCAACCGAGCGACTTCGTCGTCTCTGGTATCAAAGCCGTTGCCTTTGCTCTCATCTCGGGAATCGTGGCCTGCTACAAGGGCCTGACCGTCAAGCGCGGAGCTCAAGGCGTCGGCGACGCAGTCAACGAGACCGTCGTGCTCTCGTTTGTCCTCGTGTTTGTCGCCAACCTCGCAATTACCCAGTTCTACCCGCTGTTCGTCTCGGTGAAGGGTGCCTACTGATGCACCTGCCCATCGCAATTCGTGCCAAGCGGGCCAGTTCGCGCACCGTCGACGGTCTGAGTCGACTCGGCGATCAGTTCACGTTCCACGCGCGTGTCATCACCTCGATTCCGGCAACCCTCAAGCGATATTGGCGTGAAGTCGCCCGTCTCGTCGCCCAGGTGGCATTCGGTTCGGGCACCCTGCTCGCCGGCGGCGGCAGCGTCGTCGTGATCTTCGCGATCTCGTTCTTCGCAGGTTCCCAGATCGGACTCGAGGGCTACCGCGGACTCAACCTCGTCGGCCTCGCACCGCTGTCCGGCGTGATGTCCGCCATCGCGAATACTCGTGAGGTCGCACCACTCGTTGCCGCAATCACCTTGGCTGCCAAGGTCGGAACTGGATTCACCGCGCAACTCGGAGCCATGCGGATCTCCGAGGAAATCGACGCACTCGAAGTCATGGCGATTCCCTCGCTGCGATACCTGGTCACCACCCGAATGATCGCGGCGCTCATCGCGGTGGTCCCGCTGTACCTGGTCGGCCTGTTTGCTTCGTACATGGCAACGGCGCTTGCGGTGATCCGGGTCAAAGGCCAGTCGGAGGGAACATACGGCTACTACTTCAGTCTTTTCCTCTCTCCCAACGACATCTGGTTGTCGTTGATAAAAGTCATGGTGTTCGCGGTCGTCGTGACCCTCGTGCACTGCTACTACGGTTATACCGCGACGGGCGGACCTGAAGGCGTCGGACGAGCAGCCGGGCGAGCGCTGCGCACCAGCATCGTCTTCCTGGCCTTCACCGACGTCGCCATGACCATCGCGCTCTGGGGACTCAAACCTCAGGTGCCCGGGTTGACCGGATGATCGTCACGGGCACCAGTCGAATTGCACTGGCACTGCGTGGTTTACTTGCGATAGTCCTGCTGATCGTCGCCTACGTCTTCTTGTTCAGCAGGGGCACGGACACGTTCAGTTCCACACCGCAGGTCAGTGCTGTCGTCCCTGCCAGCGCCGGTGCGCTGCGAGTCGGATCCTCGGTTCAGTACCGCGGCGTCGTCGTCGGTTCGGTCGCCGATATCGAGCCTGGCACCACCGCTTCCACCATCTCACTCGCAATCGACGAGGGTGCATTCGAAGACATACCGTCGACAAGTCAGGTGCGACTGATGCCTCGCAACATCTTCGGCGACTTCTTCGTGGACTTGATTCAACCTGACGATCTCTCGCACGGTCCTGCTCTCGCGCCGGGTACCGAGTTGGTATCAGATCAGTCCGAAGTCGCGGTCCAGCTCTACCAATCGATCTCACGGATCTACTCGCTCGTTTCTTCCCTCGACCCCGCCGACATCAACGTGGCGCTCACGGCAGTCTCGGATGCGATGAGCGGCAAGGGAAACCAGATCGGTGAGTCTCTCGATTCAGTCCACCAAGCGTTGGTCGGTGCGCAGCCCGTCATCGACGGACTCGGTGACGACCTCGACGACATAGCCACGCTCGCCGACAGTCTCTCGACGAGTGCGCCCGACATGCTCGCCGCATTCGAGAACTCCATCACCACATCCAAGACCGTCGTCGAGAAATCCGACGGATTGGCGGGGCTTCTGCGAGCAGGCACCAGCACGGGATCTGCTGCCACGAGTCTGATCGGCGACAATCGCGACCGCCTGATCACCTTGGTCGACGACGCCGATTCCCTCACCGGTGCAATCACTTCGCGGCCGGACCACATCACTACCTTTTACAACGGCCTGCGCAATCTCACGATCAAACTCCCGCCCGCATTGGCGCACGGTCCCTGGCTCAGCACTGACTTGCGCCTGTCTGTCACAGATCTATATCCGTACGGAAAGACCGACTGCCCACAATACGACGGGACCCGCGGCCCCAACTGCCCTGCCGCCGCGACCGCGTTCGGCGGAACCGTCGGCCCGGTCGGCAGCCCTGCCGAACAATCCCTGATCTCAGCTATCACCCAGGGCGGTACAGCTTTGGACACTCTCGTGGCGGGGCCGGTATTTCGCGGCACGACGGTGGTGGGCGGATGAGCGTGAAGAAATCTCTGATCAGGTTCGGACTGTTTGCCGCGCTGTCGATTCTCGCCACCGTGGTCGTGGTGAGCACTCTGATCAACCCAGTCTCCGGGTCTAGTTCGCAGTACCGGGCCGTCTTCGTCAATGCCTCCGGCCTGGTCACCGGCAGCGATGTTCAGATCGCCGGGGTGCGAGTAGGGCGCGTCGACAGCGTCGAGTTGGTGAACAACCAAGCCGTCGTCGGCTTCGAACTCGAATCTACACAACGTATTCCGACCGACGGTCGGGCTGTGGTGAGGTATGCAGATCTGCTGGGGGCACGGACGATCTCGATCGAACCCGGACAGGGCGAACTCGTAGCCGGCAACTACCTCTCCCCCGGAGCCACAATTCCCGTGGAACAGACTCAGCCGGCGATCGACCTCACCGACATCCTCGGCGGTTTCCGTCCCCTGTTCGACGCACTTGACCCCGCAGAAGTCAACAAGCTTGCCGCACAAGTCGTCCAGGTATTCCAAGGACAAGGTTCCACCATCGAAAGCCTGCTGGAGCGCACAGTTGCCGTCACCGAGAACTTGACGTCCCGAGACGCGATCTTGGACCAACTACTGACCAACCTCGACCGGGTACTCACCGTCACGACGACGAATCGACCCAACTTCGTCGAGATGATCAACACGCTCGACACGCTGGTAGGCGGTTTGGCACAGGATCGCCAACAGATCTCGGCCGCAGTTGATTCCGCAGGTGCCCTGACTTCTTCCCTTCAGGACTTGGTGACGCGCGTGGAACCGGACTTGGCTGGCGCGCTGACTTCGATCGATCAGTCGGCCAGCGTCGTCGTCGACAATCGTGAGTCGCTGGCGACCGGTATCACCGCTTTCGATCAACTGTTCACCCAATTGGGAATCGCAATGAGCTACGGCAGTTGGGCGAACATCTACATCTGTAACTTCCGGCTCAGCGCGCTGGACCAATCGGTGACTCTCGGCGGCCCCGAGCGTTCGGCGGTGTGCCGATGAACTGGCTCACCGTCAAGAACCCGGTCCGCAACGGAATGATCTGCATTCTCGTCGGAGTCTGTGTCGTTCTGGCCGCACTCGTTGTCCCTCAACTGATCTTGAAGGTCAAGACCAACGAGTACAACGCCGTGTTTGCCAACGCCACCGGATTGACGCAGGACGATCCGGTCAACGTCGCGGGAGTCCCGAGCGGGGTGGTCACCTCGTTGGCGGTCAGCGGCAACTCCGTTGAAGTCACCTTCCGACTCGACGACGGCGTCACTCTCGGCGAAAACTCGCGCGCGGACATCAAGATCTCGACTCTGCTCGGCCGACGCTCGCTAGACATCACTCCGAACGGATCGCGCTCGTTACCCGGAGGTTCGACCATTCCCATCGAGAACACGAGTGTTCCGTTCACTCTCGACGATCTCGGACGAGGAGCACAATCCACTTCGGAAAACCTTGATCTGCAACAACTGCGAAACATGCTGACCGTGGTGTCCGACAACTCACCGGACGATCCCGAACTCATTCGCCGCTCGCTCGAGGGAATCGACGCACTCTCCGGAGTAGTCAACGACAACGACGTTGCGCTCCGTTCCCTTCTCACCGGAGCGCAGCAGACGACCGCAACACTGATCGAGCAGAAGGACACTCTGGAAACCCTTCTGGGAAATGCGGACCTGGTGATGGCCACGATCGCCGACCGGCGAGATGTGCTGAATGCGCTTGTACAAGACCTCAATCAGTTGAGCACCACACTTGCCCAGTTCCTGGGTGACAACCAGGCATTGGTCAACTCGGTCATGGGAGACATCCACGAGGTGACGGGAGTTCTTTCCGAGAACGAACAATCACTGACCACGTTGCTCGACAACTTCGCCCCCAGCGTTCGGTACGTCACCAATGCGACCGGTAACGGCAACTGGCTCGACCTCAACTCACCCTCCACCCTAATCCCGGACAACTGGTTGTGCGTCGTCGGGCTCGTTCAGGGGTGTCGATGACCACGACCGTCAAGAAGCTCGCCGTGCTGGCAGCGATAATGATCTGCGCGATCGGTGCGGTCCTGTTCGTCACGCGTGACGAACACCAACTCACTCTCACTGCCGAATTCACCTCGACCGACGCCATCTTCACCGGCAACACGGTGACTATTCTGGGAGTTCCCAGCGGGAGGGTCGAGAGCGTCACGCCGGAAGGGTCCCGGGTACGAGTGGCGATGAGCCTGCCATCCGGAACACGCATACCGGCCGACGCGCAGGCCTGGGTCCTGTCTCCTTCGGTCATCAGCGACCGCACGATCGAACTCGGCCCCGGCTACGAGGACGGTGAGTTCCTCGCGGACGGCGCAGTGATCCCTCTCGAACGAACTCACTCCCCTCTGACATGGGACCAGCTCACCGCATCGGTGAACGAACTGACGGTGGCGCTCGGCCCTGGCGCGGACGGCGGTGGGATCGGTGACCTCATCGGAGAAGGCGCCCACGCGTTGGACGGCAACGGGCAAGCATTCAACGATGCCGTTCGGTCCATCTCACAGGCTAGTTCGGTGCTGGCGGGTGCAAGTCCCGACATCTCCGAACTGGTGAAGAACCTGAACACCCTCGTGCAGTTGATCGCGGACAACCAGACCAAGGTCGACTCGCTGTCGAATTCGGTGACAGTCACCGCCCGCGCGTTCAGTACCCAGCGAGAAGACATCAGCGGGGCGCTCGATTCCCTGACCACGTTGCTCGGACAGGTCTCAGCGCTACTCGCCGAACACGGCGAGGCGGTCACCGCCGATCTGGGTGCGCTCGCACAGTTGGCCGGTGCAGTCGCGACCAAACAGGACCAACTGCGCGAGATCATCGAAACGGCACCAACGGGATTCGAGAACGTCGCCAACCTCGTCACCGAAGAAGGCCGAGCCAGAGCGCGATTGAACGTCGCCACCGATCTCTCACAGTTCGACACGACGCGAGAACTGTGCGAGAAGATGCCGATTCCGCTGTGCACCGGGCCTGGGATCGTCAATCCCATCGAATTTCCTTCGGCAGGCAGCTCCGACCTGGCACGCATCCTCGGTGGGGGCAACTGATGGCGTCGAACAAGTCCGTGGTGAGCGTTGTCGTGGCACTTGTCATCGCGGCGCCGTTGACCGGCTGCAGTCTCAACTTCCAGCACCTCCCCCTCGGGCGCGGTCTGCCAGGAGAGTCGTACCCGCTGAACATGGAATTCGTCGATGCGTCATTACTCCCCGTCGGCGGCGAGGTGCGGATCGGCCAGGCAGTGGTCGGCAGAGTCACGTCGATGAGCGCGGAAACCTTTGCAGCCGTGGTACATACCGAAATCGAATCGAACATCGAACTACCCGTCGGCACTCGCGCTCGGATCGAGCTGTCCACCCCGATCGGCGACGCATTTGTCAACCTCGAAGTTCCGGTCGATCCAACGGGCCCCAGGCTCGAACCAGGTTCCACCATCGCGCGAGCGGAGACCGTGCGCGGACCCGATGTCGCACAACTGCTCGGCGCCGTCGGAACTCTGTTGAACGGCAGCGGGTTGGCGCAGGTCAAGAACATCGTCAGTGAGGCTGATCAGATTCTCGACGGCAGGGAGGAGACGATCCGCGATCTGCTTGCGCGCCTTGACACTTTTCTCGGAACACTTGACGACCGAAAGGAATCGATCAATTCGGCACTGAATTCCCTGAACCGGCTCAGCGCTCTGATCGGTGACGAGAGCGCCACCATCGACGAAGGCTTGCGAACACTCACACCCGCATTGGGCGTGATCGCCGACCAACGACAACCGCTCCTCGATCTACTCGATGAAACCGATCGGCTCAGTACCGCAACCAATTCCGTGCTCGACCAGTCGGCCGACCAGATCTCCGAGATCACCGGACGACTGTCACCCATCCTCGACCAGTTCTCGGCAATGGGCCCGACTCTGAGTGAGACCATGTCCAACCTGGACAACGCGAGAGTGCTCCTCGAGCGCGCCAGCCCAGGTGATTACGTGAACATCGACCTCGACGTCGATGTCGAGGGCACCGTGACCGGGGTGCTCAACGAGATAATTCCGGGCGCCGCACCGCCACTGCCACCTCTGCCCGCCTCCGATCGGGAACTGCCGATCACGACACCCCTGCAAGGAGGAACGCGATGAAGAACCGAACCGTCTATTTCGAGATCGTCGCCTTTCTCCTCATCGCGGTGGTCAGCACGACGTACGTGCTCCGACAAGTAGGTGCCGGAGATCCCTTCACCGGAACATTCTCGGTCACCGTCGAATTGGAGAACGCGGCCGGAATCGCTCCGGGTTCGGAAGTGGCCTATCGCGGAGTCACCGTCGGCGACGTCGAGTCGGTGGAGGTGGACTCTGCCCAGGACCTCGTCGTGATGACGTTGAGCATCGCCGCCGACCAACAGATCCCCAGCGATTCGCATGTGGCCATCAGCCAGGACACCGCCGTTCCGGTATTGAAAGTTCAGTTGTCCTCGCAGACCGACGGCGGCCCGTATCTGGTTGAAGGTTCGGTTGTTCCGACTGAGCGCACTTCGATCCCGGTCGCGTTGGGAACCGTGATTGCGAATTTCAACGCTGCTGCGGACACCGTCGATCCGGCAGACCTACGGACCCTCTCGCACGAACTCGGTGAGGGATTGAACGGATTGGGTCCGGATCTGCAGGCGCTCGTCGACAACTTCGACGTGCTCGCGCGCACTGTCCAAGCCGATCAACCGCGTGTCAACACACTCGTCGAGAACTCGCGCTCACTGTTCACTGCGAACGAGGAGAATGTTGACGCTCTTCCCGAAGTTGCACTCACACTTCGCCAATTGACAGATCAGGTACGAAACTCCGATCCGCAACTGCGCACACTCCTCGATCGAAGCCCGAGTGTTCTCGACAATCAGATACTGCCTCTCATCGAACAGAGTCGTGAGCCGTTCAGTCTGCTGTTGGCCAATTCTCTCGTCTCCACTCAGATCGTCACTGCACGGATGCCCGCCGTCGACGCCTTGTTGGTGGTGGTGCCCAAAGGATTCGAGAAGTTCGGAAGTATCGTCAAAGACGGACGGGCACAGCTTGATCTGATCACAGCACTCGGACCGGTCTGTATCTACGACACGCCCCGGCGATCGGTACAGGACACCTCACCGAGCACGCTCGACAAGAACCAACACTGCGCGGACCAGTCGGGCCGGATCCAGAATCGCGGTTCGCAGAACGTCCCCACCGGAACTGGAACGATCGACGGGGTTGCCGAATACGATCCTGCCCTCGGCACAGTTGCGACCGGTGACGGAACGTCGATTCGTCTGGGCCTCAACGGTGGTCAGAACACCGTTCTCGGTGACAACTCGTTTGCCGCACTACTAGTACAAGGAACGCAATGACCGAGACACCCCAGTCCGAGACACCCCAACCCCAGACTCCTGAGAGTCCGACACCCACAATCGTCGAAAAGCCCAAGCGGCTTCGCAAGCAGACCTTGTTGATCGTTGCCGGCGTCCTGGTCGTGGTCGCGGCGCTCGGATGGGGCGCATTCGCGACCTGGCAGAAATCGGCCGACGAAGACGCGCGTACCAGCGCACTGGACAGCGGACGGCAATTCGCCACTGATCTTGCGACGTACAACTTCCAGAACCTCGATCAGAATCTTTCCGTGGTGCGTGACAACTCTGTCGGCGAGTTCGCCGGTCAGTACGCCCAGGTGGCAGCCAACCTGCAGAACATGATCGTGCAGTATCAGGCGACCTCGTCCGCTCAGATCATTTCAGCCGGGCTGGCGAGCAGTGATCGCGACAACGCCGAGGTGCTCGTGTTCCTCGATCAGACGATCACCAATACCAACTCCCCCGATCCGAGGATCGACCGTAACCGCATGCAACTTTCTCTGGTCCGCGAGGACGGCGAGTGGAAACTGAGTAACGTGCAGTTGTTGTGACCCGAAGGTCTGGCGTCACAGGCAGCCGTGTCGGTGACTGCCGATAAAGTGGCGTCCACAAGTCGACGTGTCCTTCGTCGACCAGGAGCACAGGTTCGAGGAGTGTGTCGGTAGCAGTGGCAGTGGAATCTTCGGTGCTACTGAAGTGGTACTCCGAGACGGCTCGTGACCTGCCGTGGCGACGCGAGGGCGTCAGTGCCTGGCAGATCCTGATGAGCGAGATCATGCTCCAGCAGACGCCGGTGGTGCGCGTTGCGCCCATCTGGGAAGAGTGGGTGGAGCGCTGGCCGGTACCGTCCGCGATGGCAGCGTCGAGTCAGGCAGAAGTACTTCGCGCGTGGGGCAAACTTGGTTACCCACGACGCGCGCTTCGGTTACACGAATGCGCGGGCGTCCTGGCCGCCGAGCACGGTGACGTGGTGCCGGAAGACGTCGACACCCTGCTCTCGCTACCGGGAATCGGTTCGTACACCGCCCGCGCCGTGGCGTGCTTCGCCTACGGACAGCGAGTGCCGGTGGTGGACACCAACGTACGACGCGTAGTTGCGCGAGCCGTCCACGGCAATGCGGAACCAGGCAATCCGTCCAACACGCGAGACCTCGCCGACGTCGCGGCGCTGCTGCCACGGACACGAGCGCGCGCCGCCACCTACAGCGCCGCTCTCATGGAACTCGGTGCACTGATCTGCACTGCGCGGACGCCGAACTGCGAGAACTGCCCTTTGCCGAACTGCGCGTGGGTCGCTTCGGGCAAACCGGCACACACCGGACCACCCAAGAAGGTGCAGAAGTTCGCGGGCACCGATCGCCAAGTTCGCGGAAAATTGATGGCCGTTCTGCGCGATAGCCACCGTCCGGTCGAACGCGCGCAACTCGACATCGTCTGGCCGACCGATCCTGGTCAGCGTGACCGCGCACTACATTCCTTGTTGGTCGACGGACTGGTCGAGCAGACCGATGACGGCCTGTTTGCACTGGCTGGAGAAGGTACGCCCTAGCCCACTCGCATCGGGTCGCATGCTTCTGCTGGTTCGACGGTCTGGGGTGGTGCAACTTCAGGATCCGAACGCCGAAACGCAGCGGGAACGACGGGTACCACCGGGTCGCAAGGCGGGAGCGTCAGGATCGGTAGGGCCGCTCCGGACGGTGGCCCGCTCGTCGGGTTCGCCGGCTCGGCGCCGACGTTCGGGCGATCAGTGGACACCGCTCGCGACCCGTCCGGCGACAGAGCGATCAGCAATCCCGTCAGCATGAGCAGGAGCGGCAGCACTATCGCCGCCGCCCACCGGATTCTGTTGACGGGCTGAACAGCCGCGCCGCCAGCGGACCTGACCTCGCTCCCCCGATCGGCCGCCACCAGCGCAGCGCCTATCGCCAGTTGGGCGCGCTCGCCGAGATACAGGAAGCCGAGCCCTACCGATTCGGCGGCTTCGGCGGACAACTGCCGTGACTCTTCCTTGCCGAGCATGGCGACGAGCATCTTGGGCACGGGGTTTCGTTCAGCGACGAGCAGGTCCAATGTCGCAGCAAATGTCGAGCTGTCTGTAAGCAACTCGGCGGTAGCGTAACGGTGCGCCGAGTCCACGACGCCCGCGCGCGGATCGATGGCAGCGATCACAGTCTCACTGCCGTCCGGCCAGAATGCGAGAATCGGCGAAATACCATTCAGGGCGTCGACCGTCCGCAAGTAGGCAAGGCGAGCGTCCAGACCGTTGACCAACTCGATGTTCTCGAAAGTGCTGGAGGACAATGAATCCGGGACAAATTCGCGCACGTCCGCGCGCTCGCACATCACTCCGACGACGGTGGGGCACAGGTTCGAGCGCAGGGCCCGACCGGTGGCGACCTCGGCAGCGGAGGCGAGCGCGCGTGCCGACGCTTGCGCAGAGGGAACAGTCCCGTTCGCGCCCCACGGATGACGGAACTCGTCGATCGAGCCCAGAAGGGGTGTGTCCGCATCTACGAGAGCTGTTGAAATGGAATTGTTTTCGAATACCACGCCCAGGCTTTCACGCACTGGATCCTCCATTGACTGTTTCCAACTGGTTCTGAACTGTTTCAGGTGTTGCTATCACTGTGGAGCTGTATCAGAACGTCAGGCCACCGACCGCCATTGCGCCTGGTTCCAACACCACGTCCACCGGCGCTCGGCCGTCGACCGTGACGCGATACGTCCCCGGCAGGAGTCCGACAAACGAGAAGCGACCCTCGAACGGTTTCACCGTCCGCGCTATCGCGTGCCCGCATTGATCGACGCCGTTGATCACCACCGCCTCCGAGATGCCCGACGTCACCAGACCTGAGATCCGACCATCTGCCGAGACAGCTGTCCCCTGGTCTCTCCGACCACCAACAGAATTCCCTTGTGGATCACACACTCCCGGGGTGGTCGCCACCCGCACGGTGACATCGTCCGACCGCACGCGAGCCGCCCCTCGATCTGCGGTGACCAGTGCAGCAATCGATAGACCGTCGGCGTCTTCCCGCTTTCCCGCAGTCATCGTCGCTGTCCGGGTGAAGTACCGGTCCGCTTCCAGATTGCCTATCAGGCAATGTAACCCGAACTCGTCGACACCCGAGCCGTCTCCGCAGTAGTCAGGCACGGAGGGTAGAACGAAACCTCGAGGCACCGGAAGCTGCACGACCACGTCCGAGAGCGGGTTGCCCCGGACGCCGATGTCTACGACATACGTCACCGGATCACCCTCTCGGACAATACCGTTGGACGGTCCGGTATCGAGCCCTGGACCGTCACCGGGGTCGAAGGGCGGCGCACCGTCAATCGCCGTCAACTCGACGGTGAAGGGAGAAGCGGACTCTCCCTCGGCTGCCAATCGAACATCCGACTGCATCGGTAGCGCACCGAGCGCAGCTGCGCCGACAAGTAACACTCCTGTCACCACGACTGCGCCTCGCACTCTTCGGGCGCACGCTCTCGGTCGGAGTCGGACCGTAACCGCCTTCGACCACACCTCTGACAGACGAGTTCTCACGACGCTCCTTCGATGGCCGACCCTCGGGGCCCGGTCGGGCACTCTCGACCAGATTTGGCGAATCCCGAGCTACGTTCAATAGAAGTCGCTCGAGGGACTCGAAAGCCAATGGTGACGGCATGATTATGTGGGTGAACTTCTCTCACCCGGGGTGAAGTCGCGGGTGAATTGCCCGGGATGACACGCTCTGGATTCGCACCAGCTACGCTCCTCCCTGTAGATAGATGGATCGAGACAATCCGCCCAAATCCGCCAATTAGCGTGGGGCGTGAAAGCAGAAAGGGTCCGCGTTGATGTTCGGGAGGGACGGCCACGACTGGGCAGCTATTCCCGAAAGGCGCACTCTCACCGAGTCGATTCCTCGGCAAGCACTGTTCGCGAAACTGGATCGACGCGCCGCTCTGACCGTCGTCCGTGCACCGAACGGCCACGGGAAATCGTCGTTGATCGCATCGTGGCTGCGCGCCCATCTGGCATCCGAACGAATACTCGTCTGGGTCTCGGCCCCACAGCCCTCGTCGACACTCGAAGATTTCTGGGCCGTTGTCCTCGATCGAATCCACGCTGCCGGAATCGCACTGCCCGACGTCGACGATCTCGCCGATCCTTTCACCGCTGCCGCCAAATCCCTGAACGCCCTCAGCCGCCCCGTACTGCTCGTGCTGATCAGGCCGGATCTGATATCGGAACCAGAGTTGGACGATCAGTTGATCGATCTCCTCACCCTCTGCCACAACCTGGACCTCGTGGTCACGCTCTCGGGATTCGGCATGTTCGCCGAGCCATACCTTCTCGACACGGATCACGAGGTCATCGGCGCCGATGAGCTGTTGTTCACGACATCCGATACCGCCCAATTGCTGGAACAGGCGGGGGTGCGCACGGCTGAGGGTGATGCAGAACAAATCACATCCCTGACGGGTGGGCTGCCCGCATTGGTTCGCGCCGCAGTCGCCGCCGTCAGGGACTCACGTAACAGCAACCGTGAGCGGGAGATCAAAACGAACACCGCGCAAGCGATAGACGATTACGTGACTGATTCCGTTCTCGCCACCGCTGAGCGCCTAAAGCAACATGAGTTCCTACTCGCGACCGCCTTTGGTCGATCGATCACCGTCGGCGTCGCCACAATGCTGTTCGAGTCCCAGCGCCCTGACACTGCCGAAACCGTTCATGAGATCCGCTCGCGGCTCGTGACGCTGGAGACAGCCGGCTTGTTGTCGCGCGTCGAGGCCGAAGCCGACGAAACATGGGAATTGCCTCCCGCCATTCGACGATCGATACTCGCGCACCACACTCGCGTGGGAATCGATCCGTCGCAACGTCTTTCATTCCTCGCTCACAATCGACTCGACAACGGTCATCACGCGTCGGCGCTGGACTACGCGGTCGAGGCACAGAACTGGACCCTGGCAGTAGACATCGTCGAACAACATTGGGTGACGATGATCGTGCATAACCTGGACTCGGTTCGCTCCGCCCTCCAACGGATTCCGGCGGAAGCTGCCGACAAGCACTCGGCCGTTGAGGCCGGGCGTGCCTTGTTCACGATGCATCCGAGCAAGCGATCCACGGCAATCGACTTGCTACCCGAATCGCCGGCCGAACTGTGGGAACTCGGCGCCCAACCCAGCGCGAAGGACGCCTTGAGCATCGCCTGCGTTCAATCGATCATGCTCAGGATGGCCGGTGAATACGGGCTCTCGGCAGAGACCACCAGGCGGCTGTCTCACCTCAGCCGCAGTGCGCTGGAAAACAATCCGGAAGCGGTCAGCGCACAACTCCCCCTGATGCGACTTCAATGGGCGATCAATTTTCAATTGAGCGGCAGGTTCACCGAATCCACGATCAAGGCTCGAATGGCATACCACGGCGCCCTGTCTCACGGAGTCGACTTCATCGCTCGCAACTCTGCGGGTAGTGCCGCCCTGAATTGGGCTTTGGCAGGTGAGCCGCGGCAGGCCAGACACTGGTTCGAACTCGAACAGAAGCATCCTGACCCCGGGGGTTGGCTCGAACCTGTAGTCAAGATCGCCGGCTTGACGGCACGGGCTCTCGCCGCTCTCGACACACTCGACTTCGGTGACGCACGTATCGCACTGACCGACCTCGGCGTTCCGTCCGACACCGAGGAGCTATGGGCGTTCGTCGTCTATGCGCACAGCCAATTCGCCCTGACTCAGAGCAGTGCATCTTCCGCTCTGCCCTTGCTCCACAACGCGATTGGAGTGCATTCCAAGCAGTACACGGCCACGTCTTTCGCGCTTCCTCTGCTGCAATCCGCAGAAATCGATCTCCTGCTCGCACTCGGCGAGGGAAACAAGGCGACGGCTCTGGCCAAGGAAATTGCCGATCCTGCAGCCAACCCGTGGACGCTCGCGTCGGTGGCGCGTTTACGTCAGCGAATCGGCCAGAACGAGGCCGCTGTGGCGCTGTGTCATCAGTTCGACTGGTCTGGCGAATCCTATCCGCGGGCACAGATGGAATCGCTTCTGGTGCAAGCGGTTGCACACTCCGAGCTGGGTGAGCCTCGACTCGCCTCTCAGGAGTGGTCCAGAGCGTGCAGTATCGCGGACCAAACCGGACTTCTGCGTCCGTTCGCGACCATCGGATCGGCGGACGTCGAGAAACTCGAATCGATGGCAGTAACAAAATCGCGTGCACTCGCCGAGTTCTCGAAAAGTGCTCCTGCGGAATCATTTCCGGGATCCGTACGTATCGTGGAGCTGACCGAACGCGAACAGAAGGTCCTCTCACTCCTGGCGCTCGGCATGGGGTCGGCCGCGATGGCCGACAAACTGTACGTGTCCGTCAACACCGTCAAGACTCAACTGCGCACTCTCTACAAGAAGCTCGACGCACACAATCGAAACGAAGCGATCACGAAGGCACGTCAGCTGCGCCTGCTGTAGTCCCGGGTCGGATCTGATTCGGACTACATTCTGTAGGCATGAGCACCGATACCTGTGTCTTCTGCAAGATCGTCGCGCTGACCGAGCCGGCGATTCTCGTCCACGAGAGCGAGACGACTCTTGCATTTCTCGACGCCCGACCGGTGAGTCGCGGGCACACCCTGGTGGTCCCCAAGCGTCATGCAGAAAACCTCGATGCTCTCGAAAGCCACGAGGGCGCAGAGATGTTCCGCGTCGGCACGCTCATCGCCGGAGCTCTACGCCGCTGCGACATCGCCGCTGACGGAGTCAACTTTCTGGTCAACGACGGGCGTGCCGCGGGCCAAACCGTGTTCCACTCGCACCTCCACGTCGTCCCCCGCCATCGCGGCGACAAGGCGAAGTTCGCTGCCGGACTCCTGGCCAGGCGAGCCGTCGAACTGGAGCAGGTGGGCGCGTCGATCCGCAGTCAGCTCACCGTCTGAAGGAATTCCGTCACCACTTCGCGATAGCGCTGCGGTTGATCGTCGTGAACCAGGTGGCCTGCATCGGCAATACGTACGTACCGAGTTCCCGGCCTCTCGGCCATCTCTCGCATCTGTCCCTCGGGGGTGATGGTGAACTCTCCCTCGATCAGCAAGGTCGGCACGTCGATCGCCTTCCACTGATCCCAGAAATGCCTCGTGCCCCACTCCTCCGAGATGTCGCGGAAGGTCGACACCTCGCCGTGCAGGTACCACCCGTCGTCGCGGCGGTCGAAAGAGTCGAGAAAGTACTGGCCGGCGACGGGCCCGAAGAATTCCTTCATCGCGTCCTCGGAAGCAAACGGCTGCGGCCACGCCGAGATCATCTGAGCCCAATCCGCGGCGGTGCGTCCGCGAAAATCCGGAGCCATGTCTTCGAGGACCAGTGCACAAACCTTTTCGGGATGCGATGCGGCGAAGCACCACGCGTGCAGAGCCCCCATCGAATGGCCGATCACGATCATCGGCTCCTCGATGGACGCAACGGCAGATGCCAGGTCGTCGACGAATGCCTCGGTGGTCAGCTCTGACGGCGCGGGCCGGCCGTGACCGGCGGCGTCGAACGTGTAGACGTGGCCGAACTCGCGGATCCACGGCACCTGGCGTCGCCACGTCCTCGAGCTGCCCATGAGGCCGTGCAACAACAGAATCGGTTGTCCTGTTCCACCTTCGTCATGCAACACGAGTGTCACGGTACGCGGTGAAGGTGCGCGGGTAATGTCGCTTGCATGGCAGTCGTGAAGATCAATGCAATCGAGGTCCCCGAGGGCGCCGGCCCCGAACTGGAGAAGCGCTTCGCAGCACGCGCTCATGCAGTCGAGAACTCCCCGGGCTTTCTCGGATTCCAACTCCTCCGCCCCACCGCAGGTGAGAGCCGTTACTTCGTGGTGACGCAGTGGGAGTCCGAGCAGGCGTTCGCCGATTGGCGTGACGGCCCTGCCCGCGAAGCCCATTCCGGCGAGCGTGCGAAGCCCGTCGCTTCGGGTGCGTCGTTGCTCGAGTTCGAAGTTGTCCTGGACGTCGCCGCAAAGAGCTGATCTCGAACGATTGTGCCCGCCTTGGCGGGCACAATCGACGGTCATCTCGGCTTCACGCGTTGACACGGTGCGGGCAGTAGTGCAAAAGTTCGCATGTAAACGCGATGGTCCGACAGGAATCCGGTGAAAGCCCGGAGCGGTCGCGCCACTGTAATTCGAGGTGAAGTGCCTTTTTCGGCACGACTATTTCGACAGCCAGACACTTCGGCCATCGCATGGACCTAGGGGACGCGAAAATCCCAGGAGGCTTCGATGGCTCTCGCCTATTCTCCCGATACGTCGATCGATTCGACTCGTCTTGCTTTCCTCGCCGCTGCAGTAGTTCTGTTCGCGATGCTCGCTCTCTACCTGGTCGGATTCGACCAGGGCGCTATCTCTCGCACCGGCATGTACATGCATGAATTGATGCACGACGGTCGACACTTGATGGGCCTGCCGTGCCACTAGTCGACAATTTCACGAAGCTTCTCATTCGTGGTTTGTTGGCTGGTTTGATCGCAGGCATCCTTGCCGGCGGAGTTGCATTCGTGCTGGGTGAACCGCACGTCAATGCCGCCATTGCGATCGAAGAAGCCAACAGCGCCACCGGTGAGGTTGCCGGCGAAGCCGCTGGGCATTCGCACGGTGACGAAGAAGAACCACTGGTGAGCCGCGACGGGCAGCGCGCCGGGCTGTTCCTGGCCACAGCGCTGGCCGGACTGGCACTCGGGGCGATCTTCTCGGTCGTTGCCAATTACGCTCGACGACTCACCGGAATGTCCGGGCCGTTGTTGGCGATCACCATCGCCGTCGGTGGTTGGCTGGCCATCGAGGCCGTGCCCTTCTTCAAGTACCCGGCCAATCCGCCGGCCGTCGGAGATCCCGACACCATCAACCAGCGCACACTGCTGTGGCTGGCCGCCGTGATTCTCGGGCTACTGTCCGTCACCGCGGCAGCAGCGGCGGCAAAGGCAGTTTCCGGGCACGAGTTCCTCAGCGTGCGCATCGCTGCTCCGGTGGCTGCGTTCCTGGTGATCGCCACGATCGGTTACGTCTCGCTTCCCGGCATCAACGAGGTGGGCGAGGACTTCCCGGCAACTCTGCTGTGGGAGTTCCGACTTTCCTCGCTCGCTACGCAGGCGACGCTCTGGCTCGTACTCGGGTTGGCATTCGCCTTCCTCACCGAGCGCGCGACCAAGAACACCGAAGTAGCAAAGAAGTACGCCCTTCGCTGAACCTGCTGTGCGCCTTTATTAACCGCGGGCGGTTAATAAAGGCGCACAGCAGTTCTATTTCAGCTCAGGTGATGCACTTCCTGCAGTCCGTACACCGGCGTCGGGATGCCCTCGTAACGCGCCTTCAACTGCAACGCCAAGTACAGCGAGTAGTGGCGCGACTGGTGCAGATTGCCTCCGTGGAACCACAGCGCTTCCTGCTGCGTCGGCTTCCACATGTTGCGCTGCTCGCCTTCCCACGGTCCCGGATCCTTGGTGGTGTTCGACCCCAGGCCCCACACCTTGCCGACCTTGTCGGCGGTGTCCTGACCGATCAGATCCGCCACCCAGCCGTTCATCGAGCCGTAGCCGGTCGCGTAGACCACCACGTCGGCAGGCAATTCCGTACCGTCTTCGAGGATCACGCTGTTCTCGGTCAGCTCACGAATGTTGCCGTGCGCGAGCTTGATGTCCCCGTTCGCGACCAGTTCGGCCGCGCCTACGTCGATGTAGTACCCCGAGCCGCGGCGTAGGTACTTCATGAACAGACCTGAACCGTCGTCGCCCCAGTCGTGCTCGAAGCCCGCCTTCTCGAGGCGATCGTAGAAATCCTTGTCGCGCTCATGGATTGCGTCGTACACCGGGATCTGAAACTCGTGCATGATCCGGTACGGCAGCGAACCGAACGTGAGGTCTGCCTTGTGTGTCGTCATGCCCGCGGCCAGTGCTCGCTCCGAGTACAGATCGCCCAAGCCCAAATCCATCAGCGAATCCGACTTCACGATGTGCGTCGAGCTGCGCTGCACCATCGTGACGTCGATGCCGTTCTCCCACAGTGCGCCGCAGATGTCGTGCGAGGAGTTATTGGCCCCGATCACGACGACCTTCTTGCCCACGTACTGATCCGGGCCGGGGTGCTTGCTCGAGTGGTGCTGATCGCCGAGGAACTTGTCCTGCCCGGGGAACGTCGGAACGTTGGCCTTGCCGGACATACCCGTCGCCATCACCAACTGCTTGGGACGCAACGTCAGCTTCTCGCCGTTGCGGTTGACCTCGACGGTCCATTCCTGGGTCTTCTCGTCGAACGACGCAGAGGTGCAGGTCGTGGAACTCCAGTACGGAACCTCCATGACCTTGGTGTACATCTCGAGCCAGTCGCCGATCTTGTCCTTGGGCGCGAACACCGGCCAGTTGTCGGGGAACGGCATGTATGGCAGGTGGTCGTACCAAACCGGGTCGTGCAGGCACAGGGACTTGTAGCGTCCGCGCCACTGATCACCCGGCCGCTCGTGGCTGTCGATCACGATGGCCGGAACTCCGAGTTGGCGCATCCGGGCACCGAGGGCGATGCCTCCCTGTCCGCCGCCGACGATCACGACGTAAGGCTGTGTGGTGTAACCGAGTTCGCGATCCTCGATCTCCTTCTGCTCGGCCCACGTGATGCGGTTCGGGTCTGCTCCGTGCTTGGCTCCACGAGGCCGGCGAGTGCCCTTACCTTCTTCGTGTCCCTTCAATTCCTGCAACGACGTCAGCAGGGTCCAACCTTCATCTCCTTTCAAACGAAGGTGCCCGTGCGCGCGACCGGTTGCAGTCTCGAATTCGATCCAGGCCGACGTGACGCCGTCGGCTTCGTCGGGTGTCTCGGTGGTCCGGAATCCCGAAGGATCGGTGTCGTCGAGACGCTCGGAGAGCATGTCGGCAATCTGCTCGCGACCTTCGACGGTCTTGATGTTCCAGGTGAACGACACCAAGTCTCGCCAGAAGCTGTCGAGTGCAAATTTGCCTGCCACACGCTCGATGTCACGAGCCGCGAGGGCCGACTCGAAATCCGCCAGCCAGGCGTCGACGCGTTCCTGAGGTGTCACCGCCGTCAACTTCACCTCGGGGGTGACTGCGGAATCGATGGTTTGCGTCATCACTTCTCCTTGTTTGTGAATGTGACACACAGCACATCCCATAAGTGGCCCCGGTCACAAGCGTTGCAGTCTGTTGCAATCAGCGGGCGCGGTGCCGCCGCCCGATACCGGTTACCCGCACCGATGTGCGGGCAACCGACTCACCCCTCAGTAGGCTTGAATTTGCCGAGTCCCAGCGACTGAAATCCCACGACGTAGAACAGCGTCCACAACACGGCCCAGTCCACGAAACCCAGTGCATTGCCGTGCAATCCGTCGACAACTGCCGGCTCGTGAAGAATGTGCTCTGCCGCAAAGCGGTAATAGAACAAGAATGTGACCACCGCGAGCGCAAACGTGAGCAGCGCGCGGATCGCCAGGTTGACCCCGTCCGCAAAGCCCGTGGGCTTGTTACCGAAGGCGTTGGCCCAGAAGATCATCCAGAAGGCCCAGCACACACCGAGCTGCGCCGGGAACTGATGGACCACACCACCCAACTCGGCAACGGCATCGCTTCCCACCAACACCTTCACGACCGGAAGTGCCACGAAGTACAAGCCGGTTCCGACGGCGAAGTTACCGATCGTGGCTGCGAGCGCCGTCTTACCGCCGCCGCCGAACAGTCGCCACGGCCAGTTGTCGAGCGTCTGGCCAGTCAGGATCACGACCACCACGACGCAGTAGAACCACCCGAGTACGGTGTCGACGGTCATCAACGGATCCGTGGCGGACAGCGACACGGACGGCAGACCGAACACGAAGTACAGCGCCAGCGTCGGAACGGCGACAAACGCGATCTCACACAAACCCACCAACGGCTGCTTCATCCCTAGGGAAGTCCACGGCCAATGCTGCCAGTTCAGGACCACCATCACCCAGGTCCCGAAGCCGAAGAGCACGAACAGCGCACCCGCGAAATATCCGAGGCCGCCCTCACGATCGGCCGCGAAATCCGGGTACAAACTCCCCAAGCCGTTTGCCAGGAGCCACGTCACCACGACGGCGAAGGCCGCGGTCGCGACCATGATCGCCAAGCCTTTCGCCGACTGTGGGAGTCGATCGAAGCCGGCGAACTCGCAATTGAAGCCGATGAACACAACAAAAAGGATTGCCCAGAAAAGCGCCGCGTTGAACGGCAGAGGATAGAAACTCCAGGGACTGGTGGTCGGATCGGCCAGAAGGTACCAACTCGCCACGGCCAGCACGAGAACGATCACGAGGTTCGCGATCCCGAACCCGATCCAGCGGCGTGACGGTTGTCGGCTCGGCGTGGCCGGTTCCGTGGGTGTGTCGACTGTAGCGGTCATGTGCCCTCTCCCAGATTGTCTCGCAAGATGATTCGCGAAGTGGTGGCGCAACTATGGAACCGTCGCGCGGGGTACCGGGAGGGTTGCCGAGGGTTGCAACTGCTGTCCGATTTTCCGGAATTGCAACACGGTGCAACCCTTCCGCATTGTGGTCGCCGTCACATACAAATCACTCACCGGTTCACAACCGACTGGTTCACTGCTTACGAGGAGATCTGCATGAGCATCACGGGCAAGGTAGTACTGGTCACCGGCGCCGGCCAAGGAATCGGACGCGGAATCGCTCTCCGCCTCGCCCACGACGGCGCCGACATCGCGTTGGTCGACCTCGACCAGACCAAGCTGGATGCGGTTGCCGACGAGATCAGACAGATCGGTCGTCGTGCGACGACGTTTATCGCCGATGTCAGCGATCGCGCGCAGGTTCACGCCGCAGTCGAACACGCGCACAGTGAGTTGAGCGGATTCGACGTCATCGTCAACAACGCGGGAATCGCTCTCGTCGGCCCGATCTCCGATGCGACGCCGGACGAGGTCTCCAAGATCTGGAGCGTCAACGTCGACGGTGTCCTGTGGGGAATTCAAGCCGCAGCGGCAAAGTTCCAGGCGCTCGGTCAGCGCGGAAAGATCATCAACGCGTCGTCCATCGCCGGTCATGACGGGTTCGCCATGTTAGGTGTTTACAGCGCAACAAAATTCGCGGTCAGGGCCCTCACTCAGGCTGCGGCCAAGGAATACGCGACCGACGGAATCACCGTCAACGCGTACTGCCCCGGCGTCGTGGGCACCGACATGTGGGTGACGATCGACAAGAGGTTCGCCGAGTTGACCGGTGCACCAGAGGGCGCCACCTACGAGAAGTTCGTCGGCGGAATTGCGCTGGGTCGAGCTGAAACCCCCGACGACGTAGCCGGTTTCGTCTCTTACCTCGCTGGGCCCGATTCCGACTACATGACCGGGCAGGCCGGTCTCATCGACGGCGGTCTCGTCTACCGCTGACCGAGGTGTCTTCACTGAAAGCGGCGTCTTCGCCGAAAGCGGTGTCTTCACTGAAAAAGCGGTTGCCAGAGCCTGCGATGCCGCCCGGCGAGGATCCTCGCGACTACGCGAGGACCCTCGCCGCGGTGTACGACGCGACGATGGCCGGAGACCGCGCACCGGCCCGCCCAAGGGACGTGGTTCGCCAATCGTGGCAGCGCCTGCGCGAACTCGGTATCGATCCCGAGCACAGCCGGGTCGAACCGTCGATGGACGTCGCCGAACTCGATCTCCGTCGTCGTGAGTCCGGACTGTACGACGTGCTCGACGACGTGACACGCGGACTCGAATCGGTCACCGCGAGCGGTGAGAACATCATGGTCGTCGCAGATCTTCGCGGAACTGTACTGTGGCGCAGCGGGTCCCATCGCGTACTGGACCAAGCTGCGCGTCTGGGATTTGTCGAAGGGGCGAACTGGGCGGAGGACAGCGTCGGCACCAATGCCATCGGAACGGCATTGGTGTCACGACAGGCGGTTCAGATCTTCTCGGCGGAACACTATGCGCGCAGCCATCATCCGTGGACGTGTGCGGGGGCGCCCATCCGCGATCCGCGGGACGACCGTGTCATCGGCGTCGTCGACATCAGTGGTCCTGCCAAGACCGTCCATCCCACGACGCTCGCCCTGGTCGACGCCGTCGCACGCCTCGCTCAATCACACCTGCGCGACAAGCATCGGGACAATCTCGATCAACTACGTTCTGTTGCAGGGCCGATGCTTGCACGAAGCGGATCACCCGCATTGGTGATCGACACCCACGGATGGGTCGCAGCGGTCGACGCGTTACCTCATCGCTCGCGCGTGCTGCTCCCCGCAGCTTTGGCTCCCGGCAGGACATGGTTCCCGGCACTGGGCCTTTGCGAACTGGATCCGCTTCCCGGCGGGTGGCTGGTTAGACCGATCACCACCGGCGAGAGAATCAGCGCGCCCACGGTGCATATCGATCTGCGCGATTCCGAGAACATGTCGGTGACCGTCACGTCGGGTTTCGGCGAATGGGCATACGCCCCCACCCAACGACATGCGGAGATTCTGTTCCTCCTCGGATCCGAGAGACGGGGACTGACTGCATCGCGGTTGGCGCAAGATCTGTTCGGCGACCCGGCCCGCACGGTGACCGCGCGGGCCGAGATGTCGCGTCTGCGAAAGAACCTCGCCGGAGTTGTTGCAGCGCAGCCGTACCGGTTCGTCGATGCAGCGCACGTGACGTTGTCCTGCCCCGTGAACGGCGCACATCTGTTGCCGTTTTCGAACGCCCCGGCGGTGCGTGCCGCTCGCCTTACTCAGGCCGGTTCGGAGGCCTGAGTGAGCAACTGCAGAAACACCTCTTCGGGCTGAGCGCCGGACACGGCAACCGCACGGTTCGCGACAAAGAACGGAACGCCGCTGACCTGCAGTTGGCGGGCCATGGAGAGATCTTCGCGGACAGCCTCCGCTGCGGCATCGGAGCCCAGTTGCTCGCGCACGACATCGGCGTCGAGGCCGACGCTCACGGCCAGCTCGACCAGCACCTCACGGTCGTCGATCACCTTGCCGTCGCTGAAGTGCGCTTTGAACAGCGCTTCGAGGAGTTCGTTCTGCCGCTCACCCGCGAGATGCAGCAACCTGTGCGCATCAAAGGTATTGGCGGCGATCACGGTTTCGAAATCCAAGGTCAACCCGACCTCGGCGGCCGTCGCGCTGACGTGGGCGAACATCTGACGTACCTGATCAGGCGCCATCCCCTTCATCTCGACCAAGGCGTCGAGTTCGGTTCGGCCCTCTCCCACCGGGGTCTCCGGAGCGAGCTGGTACGAGCGCCAGATGACGTTGACGCGGTCCTTGTTCTCGAAACGATCCAGCGCCGAGAGGAACCTGGTCTTTCCGATGTAGCACCACGGACAAGCGACGTCCGACCACACTTCGATGGTCACGTCTTGGTCAATCACGATTTGATCAGTCACCGAAGGTGCAACAACGAACAGGGTCGGGATTAGTCCCGAGTCACGTGACCAGGCCACACCGGAACGCGATCAACGATGCACTCACGCGGTTGGGCACACCCAGCTTGGCGAACAGCGAAGAGATATGCGTCTTGACGGTGGTCTCACCGAGGTACAGCCGCTCCGCGATGACACTGTTGGCCGCGCCTGTCGCCAGGATTGTCAGCACTTCGCGCTCGCGCTCGGTGAGCGAAGCGAGCGGAGTCTGATCGGGCGCTTGCCGACGCGGCGACGAGGCCACGATGGCGCGCAGAGAATCGCAACTGAACAACGAGTGGTCCGACGCCACTACCCGCACCGCCTGCTGGAACGCCTGCGGAGCTGCGTCCTTGCTCAGGAAACTGTGCGCGCCCGCCTCGACTGCCTGCACAACCATGTCGTCGACGTCGAAGGCGGTCATGGCAATGACCTTCGGTGGATTGCTCATGGTCATCAATTCACGCGTGGCCTCCAAGCCGCCGACCCGTGCCATTTTCAGATCCATCAGCACCACGTGGGGACGAAAACGAGTGACCTTGGCTGCGACCTGATCGCCGTCCTCGGCCTCGGCAACCACCACGATGTCCGGCGCTGCTTCCAGGATGTCCTTCATCCCGCGCCGAACCCACGCGTCGTTGTCGACGATCAAAACTGTGATGCGCGAGTCAGCGTCCATAGTGCGCTCAGATTACCCAGTGTCCCCGACAGTTAGAGGGTGGGAGGGCTACGACGACCAGGGCACCCAGCAACTGACGAGGAAATCGTCCCCCAACGCGCCTGCCTCCACCTTGCCGCCGATCTCTCGCGCCTGTTCGGCCAACCCGCGTAGGCCGGATCGAGAACCGATCGACGTCATGGGTGCAAGCTCGCTCAGCTTGTTGCGTGCGAGGATGCGGATTCCGTCGTGCGGCGACCCGGTCACGGAAATGACGAGCATCTGGTCGCTCGCGTACTTCTGGACGTTGGTCAACGATTCCTGAACGACGCGATAACAGACATGCCCCGCCAACATTCCGACATCACCCGGGAGCAACTCGGATTCGAGACGGCAGTGGATGCCTGCCGCGCGTGCACCGTTGACCAGGTCACCGATCGCGTCGATCCCCTGGTGCCCACCGTGTTCGCGGCGATCACCGCTTCCCCTGAGCACTCCGACGATTCCCTTCAATTCGTCCAAAGCCTCGTGTGCGGTGGTTCTGATCATCGCTGCGGTGTTGACGACCTTCTCGGGATTGTCTGCCGCGCTGACCTGCAACCCGCCGGCGAACAACGAGATCCGGCTCAAACTGGCCGCGATCGTGTCGTGCATGTCTCGAGCGATCCGCGTTCGTTCCTCGGTGCGAATCATCTCGTCGCGCATCACGTCGGTTTTCTCGGTGGCCAGATCCCGTACGTGCTCGGCCTCGACGAGTTCGGTTCTGGTCCGAATCAGGAGCGAGAGCGCCACGACAATGCCGACCATGACGGCAGCGACGAGCCACGGGATCCAGATGGCGACGTCGTATTGAACAACCACCGAACCGTCTTTGGGTTTCGCGGTGCCCATCGTGAGAACGGAGTACTCACGATTTCGAAAAGCGTCGTAGGTCAACGAAATTCCGCACACGACGAAGACAGCTGCCGCGGCTGCTGCAAGCCGCGGCCCACGCGCGATCCGAGCAACGGCGAACAACGCGATGAGCGCCGCCGTCGCATCGGTGGGGAAGAACAGCGGGCCGACCAGCGTGATCGCCAGAACCACCCAGGGATGTTGATGGCGCCAGACAAGCGATATCCCACCGGCCACGCCCAGGACGAACCCGATCCCGACCAATGCCGGTGGCATATTTCCCGACGCGCCTGCGATGCCCACCGTCATGAAGGAACAGAAAAGGCTGAACGCGACGGCGGCGGTAGTCCATACGCGTCGTCGCACAACGGTTCCTTTGGTGGTGATCACCGGGCAAGCGTATCCACCGCCACCGACGCCTCGAATCAGCCGAACGGGTGGACGAACCGTCAAGCTCCGACCGAAAGGATGAGGCTCCCCGATCTTTCGACCGAAGCGGTGAGCGGTCCCCACATCGTTGACTTGTGCCATACCAACTCTCGAAAGGCGCACATCATGCGATCACTCCGTACTCCCCTCGCCCTCCTCGCCGTCGGCGCAGCCCTGTTCGCAACCATCGCCTCGGGCGAGACCGACGAAGCGAAGAAGGTCGACGACAACGGGTCTTCCGCCGCACCCGCGGCTGCCTTCGGCATCGGTGACGTCGTCGAACTGGGCGACTGGCGCGTCCAGGTACACGGCGTTGTCGATCCCTATGTCTCGACCAATCAGTTCATCACCGCGGATCCCGGAAACCGCTACGTCGTGGTCGACACCGAGGTCACCAACAACAGCGACAAGCCGTCGACCGTGTCATCGATGATGTGCTTCGAACTGCAGGACTCGACCAACAAGTCGTACAACATCACGTTCACCGACAGCAGCACGTCGAGTGTCGACGGAGAGCTTGCGCCGGGTGCAGCCAAGCGAGGCGAACTGGCGTACGAGGTCCCCGAAGCCGCCGCCGGTCTTCGCCTTCAGTTCAAGTGCGACCTGTTCTCGTCCGGCTCGGCAACCATCAACCTGTCGTGAACCGCCCGGGCGATCTGCTGCTGAGTCCGTGGGCGCTGGTCTCGGTGGCCGTCATCTTGGTCAACGACCACGTACTCAAAGGGGCATTCGGGAACACGATGACGGGCAAGCTGTCCGACGTCGCCGGCGTGTTCCTGTTTCCCTTGCTTCTGCTCTCGGTTCTCGAGGTGCTCAGACGAAAGCTGGCGGGGCGAGCAGCGATCGCCTGGTCCATCGCGGTCACGGGCATCGGCTTCGCCGCGGTGAAGACGGTCTCGCCGATCGGCGACGCGTACGAGTGGGTGATCGGGTTTTTCCGCTGGACCGCAGGAGGATTCCGCGGCGAGCTCTTGCCGATCGTGGTCTTTCGTGATCCCTCGGATCTGTGGGTGCTCCCGATATTGTTCGCAAGCTACCTGGTCGTCACACACAACCGCACTCGGGCGCCGCAGGGGGCGCCCGAGCACGAGGTGATCAGTCCAGTGCCGCATCCAACGTGATGTCGACGCCGGTCAGTGCCTTGCTGATCGGGCACGTTTCCTTGGCCGCCTGGGCAACCTTGGCAAAACCGTCGGCGTCGAGGCCGTCGACCTCGGCGCGAACGGTGAGCTTGATTCCGGTGAGCTTGAAGCCGACCGTGTCGGGGCCCAGCGACACGTCTGCGGTGATGTCGAGGCTCTGCGGGGTTCCGCCGGCCTCGGCGATCAGTGCCGACAACTGCATCGCGTAGCAGGACGAATGTGCCGCGGCGATCAGTTCTTCGGGGCTGGTGGTTCCGCCGGCTTCCTCAGCTGCGCGCTTGGGGAACGACACATCGAAGGTCGCGACACCCGAGCTGGTGAGTTCGACCTGTCCCGACCCGGCTTCGAGGGTGCCGTTCCAGGCGGTGCGTGCGGTACGAGTTGGCATTGCTGTCCCTACTTCCGTCTTCACATGATTCGGTGAACGCCTTGCGATCACGAACCTACCCGCGATACGTGAAGTCACACCTACTGTTTCGGACTGCGCTACCCCAGGAGAGTCGCGGTCAGCAATTTCTCGACGCGTGCTTGCGCGGAGTTCTCCGAGGAAAAGTGCACGATCCTGCCGATGTCGAACACCAGACCAAGCGCCGCGTGGACGTGGAACCGCGCTTGGACGATCGTCAACTCCGGCCGCGCCTCGACGCACAAGTGCGCCCACTCCTCCACGTTGAGCCGCTGGATGTTCCGCAACTCGGTCCGCGACCGGTCCGGCAAGCTGCCGATCTCGGCGAAATACACCGCCAACAGTTCGCTTCTGCCGAACGAAACCTCGACGTACATCTTTGCCAATGTCTCTACGGCCGCGAGTGGTGTCTCCGACTCCGCCAACGCCGAACCCAACGTCATCGTCAGGCGATCGGACGCCCGGTGGAAAGCCGCGGCGAGCAGATCGGCCTTGCTCGCGAAGTGCCGGTACACGCTCGACGCGTTGATACCCGCTGCGGCGCCGATCTCCTCGATACTCACGTCGTGATAGCCGCGCTGATAGAACAGCAATACGGCTTCCTGAAGCAGCACTTCACGTTTCGACGTCCAGGCAAGACCGGGTTTGCGTTCGGGCGCCTGTTTCTTGCCGCCGCCCTTCGCACCAACGGGCAACTCGACGCCGATGACCGACCAACAAGCTGTGAGAATCAACGATTCGATCTGCTTGGCGGACAACGCCGATCGATGACCGGTGATACTGGCGATCACGCTGAGCACAGCCGGTGCGATCAGCTCGACGTCGGCCGGGGCCAGTTCCGGGCGCACTGCGGCCAACGGCTCGGCAATCCGAAGATTGAGCGTGCGCATTCCCTCCCGCAATTGCTCACGATCCTCGTCGACCAGGTACCGGCCCTCCCAACGGTAGAGCCCTCCCCTACGCCGATTCTCGATCGTCGCGCGGATGACCCCCACCATGGTGGAGTTCAACTGCTCGCGTGGATCGTCGTTTCCGTGTACCGCGGGATCGCTGGCATCCAGCAACGCCTGGGTCAGGTTGTTCACGGTGTAGACGAACAGCGCGTATTTCGTGGGGAAATGACGATAGAGGGCCGGCCCGGAGATTCCGACCTTCGCTGCGATCTCGTCGATGCCGACCGCGTGGTAGCCACGTTCACTGAATGCCTCCGCGGCAGCGGCCGCGATTTGGGCCTTCCGATTCTTCGGACGCGTTCGTGGTGCAGAGCCACTGCCGCTCACGGAGACGCGTGTCTGTCCGGGCACCTGACCCTCCACTTCCGTTGCTTTCTTCCGCTGCCTTCGTCCGCTGCACCGCACTTCTACGGGCGCGAGTCCGAACGGACCATGTTAACCGTCGCGAAGGTCGCAATTCGCGCCCGGTACGGCTTCACCCGAAACCCTACAACGCGGCTGTCACGGCGGACGTATTCCGGAAAAAGAGTCTTGACACCCGCTCTCACACCGGTGTTATGTTAGTGATGATTCGCACAAACTTGCACGCAGTCCGCTGGCGGGCTCGTTCCATGCAGCGCAGGATTTTTCTTCGCCTGCAATAGGGTTCGATGCCGATTGACCGATCGTAAGAAAGTAGTTGTGAGCAGATGATTCGCACTCGCTTCACCGAGATGTTCGGCGTAGACCATCCGATCGTGCAGGGCGGCATGATGTGGGTAGGACGCGCAGAACTTGTTGCGGCCACGGCAAATTCCGGCGCCCTGGGGTTCCTGACCGGCCTTACCCAACCCACTCCGGAAGACCTCGTCAAGGAAATTGCTCGGACCCGCGATCTCACCGACAAGCCTTTCGGCGTCAATCTCACGATTCTGCCGTCGATCACGCCGCCGCCGTACGCCGAATATCGCCAGGCGATCATCGAATCCGGGATCAAGATCGTCGAGACGGCCGGTTCCAATCCGATCGATCATCTTCCGCATTTCAAGGACGCGGGCGTGAAGGTGATCCACAAGTGCACTGCAGTTCGTCACGCGGTCAAGGCCGAGAGACTGGGCGTCGACGCCGTCAGCATCGACGGCTTCGAATGCGCCGGACACCCAGGTGAAGACGACATACCAGGGCTGATCCTGATTCCGGCGGCCACGCAGCAACTCACGATTCCGGTGATCGCGTCAGGCGGAATCGCAGATTCCCGCGGTCTCGTCGCGGCGCTTGCGCTCGGAGCAGACGGCGTCAACATGGGAACTCGATTCATGTGCACCGTGGAATCTCCTGTAGCGCAATCAGTTAAAGAACAGATAGTCGCCAACACCGAGCGTGACACCAAGCTGATTTTCCGGACCCTGCACAACACCGCACGCGTAGCAGCGAATGCGATCAGCGCCGAAGTCGTCGACATCGAGGCGCGCGGCGACGCGCAGTTCAGCGACATCCAGCATCTGGTCGCCGGGGCACGCGGGCGCAAGGTCTTCGAAGACGGCGATCTCGATGCAGGCATCTGGTCCGCCGGGCAAAGCCAAGGGTTGATCAACGACATCCCGACCGTCGCCGACATGATCGACCGCATGGTCTCGGAGGCCGAACACCTCATCACCTCACGGCTTTCCGGATTCGTCACCGCTGTGAGCGCGGCATGACCGCCACCGCCGAGACGGGCTTTCGCTCCGAAATCACCGACGGTGTACTGCGATTGACCTTCGACCGCCCGAAGCGGATGAACGCGATCGATCTACCCACGATGGCTGCTTTCGCAGCCGCCGTCAGAGAGGGCGGCGCAGACCCGAGAGTTCGTACCATCGTGATCACCGGATCCGGTCGAGCGTTCTGCACCGGAGCCGATCTTGCGGCAGCGGCCCTCAACCCCGCAGACCCGAAAGTTGTCATGGATGCCGCGACTTCTCTGATTCGCGCCATCACCAGCGCCCCGGTCCCGGTGATCGCCGCGGTCAACGGCCCGGCAGCCGGCGTCGGAGTGTCCATCGCCCTGGCCGCGGACCTGACGTACGCAGCATCGAGCGCCTATTTCCTCCTCTCGTTCGTCAACATCGGCCTGATGCCCGACGGCGGCGCCAGTGCGCTGGTGCCGGCAGCGATCGGACGTGCCAGAGCGGCCGAGATGGCGTTGCTGGGCGAGCGGGTTTCCGCCGAGGACGCAGAGCGTTTCGGGCTCGTGTCCCGCACCGTCGCAGACGACGCGTTCGACGCACTCGTCGACTCGGTCGTCGATCGCACGTCGAAGGCTCCCCGACGCGCACTCGAACTCACCAAGCGCGCACTCAATGCGGCGACGCTGGACCGCCTCGATGCCGCGTTGGAGCTCGAAAATACCGGTCAGGCAGAACTTCTCACCGGCGACGACTTCAAAGAAGGCGCGATGGCGATGCTGCAGAAGCGCGCACCGCACTTCAAGTAGTCGTTGCGAATTTTCGTTAACAAAACCACTGTGAGAATCGACGGCTCACTGTAGCCTGAGTCACACAATCACCCACGCATGAGAGGAACCCATCGATGGCCTCCACCGATGCAGTCTCCGAGGCGCAGCGTTCACGCCGCACCAACTGGAACAATCAGATCGCCAGGCATGCGCAGATGATTCCCGATCGCACCGCGCTGCGATTCTTGGGCGATTCCATCACCTGGAGCACCCTCGACGCACGCGTCGAGAAGCTGGCAGACGCTCTAGCCCGACGCGGCGTCAGCTTCGGCGACCGCGTGCTCATCCTGATGCTCAATCGCCCCGAATACCTCGAGATCGTGCTCGCGACCAACGCACTGGGCGCGATAGCTGTTCCGGTGAACTTCCGTCTCACGCCACCCGAGGTCGCTTACCTGGTCAACGACTCCGGCTCCAAAGTCATTGTCGCCGAAGGACCATTGGCTCCACTGGCCGGAGCCGCGCGTGCCGTGTCAGAGGGTATCGACATCTCCATCACCGTAGGCGCCCCCGCCGAGGGTGACAGCCTGAACTACGAGGACCTGATCAGCGAGGCGGGCGAGCCGCACGCGTTCGTCGACATCCCGGACGACACTCCTGCACTCATCATGTACACCTCGGGAACCACCGGTCGCCCCAAGGGTTCGGTGCTCTCCCACTCCAACCTGTCTTCGCAAGCATTGACCTGTATCAGGGCCTTCCACCTGTTCAATGCCGATTCCATCGGCTTCTGCGCGTCGCCCATGTTCCACATCGCGGCCCTCGGTTCCATCGCGCCGAGCCTGCAACTCGGCACGACCACGGTGATCCATCCGGTCGGCGCATTCGACCCTGGTCAACTACTCGACATTCTCGAAGCCGAGAAGGTCACCAGCTTGTTCCTCGTGCCCGTGCAATGGCAGGCCGTGTGCGCAGTGCAGAAGGCGCAACCTCGAGCACTGTCGCTGAAGAACATCTCGTGGGGCGCCGCACCATCGTCCGATACCATCCTGCGGGCAATGGCCGAAACCTTCCCGGACGCGTTCAATGTCGCAGTCTTCGGTCAGACCGAGATGTCGCCCATCACTTGCGTTCTCGACGGTGAGGATGCGATTCGCAAGCTCGGATCCGTCGGTCGGGTCATCCCGACCATTTCGGCCAGGGTCGTCGACGAGAACATGGACGACGTGGCGCCCGGTGAAATCGGTGAAATCGTCTACCGCGGGCCCACGATGATGAGCGAGTACTGGAACAACCCCACCGCCACCGCTGACGCCTTCCACGGTGGATGGTTCCACTCCGGCGATCTCGTTCGAGTCGACGACGAAGGCTTTGTCTACGTCGTCGATCGCAAGAAGGACATGATCATCTCCGGCGGAGAGAACATCTACTGCGCCGAGGTGGAAAACGTTCTCTACGAACACGAATTGATCGTCGAAGCGGCCGTCGTCGGTCGCCCCGACGCCAAGTGGGGTGAGGTGCCGGTAGCGATCGTCGCGATGGCGCCAGGTTCAGCCGTGGACCTGACCATCGAGGAACTGAGCAGCTTCCTCAATGATCGTCTCGCGCGTTACAAGCACCCGAAGGACATCGTCGTCGTGGAAGCGCTGCCGCGCAATGCAAGCGGCAAGGTCGTCAAGGGCGAACTGCGAGAGAAGGTTCGAGCGGTCGACGCAGTTTCCTGACTCCACACGCAAACGGGTGGCACCTCCAGCGGGGTGCCGCCCGTTTGCGTGTGCCCGTCAAGCGCTCTGCGAATGCAACTTCCGATGCAGTTCTCGCACCAACGGAACCAACTCCGGCACCGGACCTTCGACCGGGACGTTCGGCGCAACCTCGTTGACGGACAGAGACTTCACCGGCGCCGGGGCCGCACCCCACTCTGCGAGCCAGTCGCCGAGTTGAGCCGAAGAGCAGATGTAGACGATACGTCCGAGGCCCACCCATGCGTGCGCAGCCGAACACATCGCGCAGTGCTCCCCCGAGGTGAATACCGTTGCCGTCGAACGCTCTTCCGGCGTCAGATACTGAGCCGCCCACCGAGCCAGCTCGAACTCGGGGTGGCGGGTGTTGTCGCCGCCCGCGATCCTGTTTCGATCTTCCGCCAGAAATGTTCCGTCGGCCGCTGCCAGGACGGAACCGAAAGGTTCGTCGCCGGCATCCAATGCTTCCGTTGCCAATTCGACGCAACGACGCAGGTGACCCAGTTCGATGTCGTTCATGTGTACGCCCTCTCCCGTGATACACGAAACGGGCGGCACCGGTGAGGTGCCGCCCGTTCGTTACTTACTCTGCTGTACTACTCTGCTGCGCTTTCGCTTTCGCCGGCCTTGGTCAGCTCGATCGGCGGTGCGTCCGGCACGTCGATCGGCTTCTTGGTGGGCGTGAACGTGAACTTCGCGTCCTCGCCCGAGCCTTCGCCGTCCCAGTTCTCGACGTCGACGAGCACGATGTGGCCGGGTCCGATCTCTCCGAAGAGGATCTTCTCGGACATCTGGTCCTCGATCTCGCGCTGGATGGTGCGACGCAGCGGTCGTGCACCCAGTACCGGATCGAATCCGCGCTTGGCCAGAAGCGACTTGGCCTTGTCGGTGACCTCCATGGCCATGTCCTTGTTCTTGAGTGCCGCCTCGACGCGAGCGAGCATCAGGTCGACCATCTGAACGATCTGCTCGTTCGTGAGCTGATGGAAGACGACGATGTCGTCGATACGGTTCAAGAACTCGGGACGGAAGTGCTTCTTCAGCTCGTCGTGAACCTTGAGCTTCATGCGCTCGTAGTTCGACTCCGTGCCCGTTCCCGAGCTGAAGCCCAGGCCGACTGCCTTGGAGATGTCCGACGTACCGAGGTTGGACGTGAAGATCAGCACCGTGTTCTTGAAGTCGACGGTACGTCCCTGACCGTCGGTGAGACGGCCGTCCTCGAGCACCTGCAGGAGGGTGTTGTAGATCTCCTGGTGTGCCTTCTCGATCTCGTCGAACAGCACAACGCTGAACGGCTTGCGGCGCACCTTCTCGGTGAGCTGGCCACCCTCTTCGTATCCGACGTACCCGGGAGGGGCACCGAACAGACGCGAAGCGGTGAAGCGGTCGTGGAACTCGCCCATGTCGATCTGGATCAGAGCGTCGTCGTCGCCGAACAGGAAGTTGGCGAGCGACTTCGCGAGCTCCGTCTTACCGACACCGGACGGGCCGGCGAAGATGAACGAGCCCGAGGGACGCTTGGGATCCTTCAGACCTGCACGCGTACGACGGATCGCCTTCGAGACGGACTTGACTGCCTCTTCCTGGCCGATGATCCGCTTGTGCAGTTCCTCTTCCATGCGGAGCAGACGAGTGGTCTCCTCCTCGGTGAGCTTGAAGACGGGGATACCGGTCCAGTTGCCCAGAACCTCGGCGATCTGCTCGTCGTCGACCTCGGCGATGACGTCCAGGTCGCCCGCACGCCACTGCTTCTCACGCTCAGCGCGCTGAGCAACGAGGGTCTTCTCCTTGTCACGCAGGTTCGCAGCCTTCTCGAAGTCCTGCGCGTCGATCGCGGATTCCTTCTCGCGACGCGCGTCGGCGATGCGATCGTCGAATTCGCGCAGGTCCGGCGGTGCAGTCATCCGACGGATGCGCATTCGCGCGCCCGCCTCGTCGATGAGGTCGATCGCCTTGTCCGGCAAGAAGCGGTCGTTGATGTAGCGGTCGGCCAGCGTCGCCGCTGCCACGAGAGCACCGTCCGTGATGGAGACACGGTGGTGAGCCTCGTAGCGGTCACGAAGACCCTTGAGGATCTCGATGGTGTGCTCGACGGTCGGCTCGCCCACCTGGACGGGCTGGAAACGACGCTCGAGAGCGGCATCCTTCTCGATGTACTTGCGGTACTCGTCGAGAGTGGTAGCACCGATGGTCTGCAGCTCACCGCGGGCAAGCTTGGGCTTGAGGATGGAGGCCGCGTCGATAGCGCCCTCGGCCGCGCCCGCACCAACGAGGGTGTGCAGCTCGTCGATGAACAGGATGATGTCTCCGCGGGTGTTGATCTCCTTGAGAACCTTCTTCAGGCGCTCTTCGAAGTCACCGCGGTAACGGCTGCCGGCCACGAGCGACCCGAGGTCGAGCGTGTACAGCTGCTTGTCCTTGAGGGTCTCGGGGACCTCACCGTTGACGATTGCCTGAGCCAGGCCCTCGACCACAGCGGTCTTACCGACACCGGGTTCACCGATGAGAACCGGGTTGTTCTTGGTACGACGCGAGAGAACCTGCATGACGCGCTCGATTTCCTTCGAGCGGCCGATGACCGGGTCCAGCTTGCCTTCGAGGGCAGCTTGCGTCAGATTGCGACCGAACTGGTCGAGCACGAGCGAGGTGGACGGCGTGCCGGCCTCTCCGCGGGTGCCACCGGTTTCGGTTGGCTCCTTGCCCTGGTAGCCCGACAGCAGCTGGATGACCTGCTGGCGGACACGGTTGAGATCGGCACCGAGCTTGACCAGAACCTGGGCTGCTACGCCCTCACCCTCACGGATGAGACCGAGCAGAATGTGCTCCGTACCGATGTAGTTGTGTCCGAGCTGCAGCGCTTCGCGCAGACTCAGCTCGAGGACTTTCTTGGCGCGCGGTGTGAAGGGGATGTGACCGGACGGAGCCTGCTGGCCCTGGCCGATGATCTCCTCGACCTGGCTGCGGACTCCCTCGAGGGAGATACCCAACGACTCCAACGACTTGGCTGCAACACCTTCGCCCTCGTGAATGAGGCCGAGAAGGATGTGCTCCGTGCCGATGTAGTTGTGGTTGAGCATCCTGGCTTCTTCTTGAGCCAGGACAACAACGCGCCGCGCGCGATCGGTGAACCTCTCGAACATCGCTCTCCCTCACACTCTCCGGCGGGCAGGTTCGAGACCGGATGTCTCGTCCCTGGTCGCCGCGTTTCGCTCCGGCACTACAGACTGATCGCCTCGCCGGTCAGCGGACTGACGTCCACGAATCGACAAAGGTTGCACGACCCCACTTATTACTCTAGAGGGCGCGAAGTCCACCTGCTGCTCCTCCACCCGATTGGCGGCGGAAGCCGGACTGCTTACCGTTCACAACGTCGCAGCTGAGGGAATCGTTTCCCGGTTCCTGTACGCCTGAAGCGAACAGCGATTTTCGACGCCTGATCAGCCGAATATCGGGAGTACCCGAGTGCACGGCACCTCACGCGGATTCGACGGATCAAGCGCGTTGAGCGTCAGAGTCGCCGTTCGCTGCGACGCCACCAGCGCGATGTGATCCGACAGGTCCTGCTCGCAACCGTCCTGAACAACTATGTTCGACGCGTTCGACGCGGCCAGTATTCCGCTGCTGTACGGAACGACCACTTGATCGAACCGAGTCACGATGTTGGTGTACTCGACGTCATCGGAGTAGACGCCCGCGTCGCGCAGTTCGGTCACGAAGGTGGCGTTGTCGAAATCCGGTCCCCCGACGCCTTCCGGCGGCCCGACCTCCGAGCCGTCCCACAACGGAGCGATGGAGACGATCTTGGAAACCTTCGCGTCGCCGCCGAGAAACTTGGCGTAGTACGCACTGACCGTCGTCCCCTGAGAGTGTCCGATCAGGTCGACCTTCGAGGCACCCGTCGCAGAGAGAACGTCATCGACGAAGTCCGACAGCTGCCCTGCGCTGTCTCCGAGTGGTGCGAGACCGCCGGCTGCGGAAATCGGCCACGGCTGGTCCGTTCGATTCCCGAAGGTGAGCGCGAAAACGCAGTACCCGTCGTTGGCCAGTACGGGTGCGAGTACGCCCCAATTGGTCTGACGGTTGGCCGCCGTCCCGTGCACCAGGACGACTGGATCAGGATGAGCAGCGGAAGGCGTGCACGAGAAGTCGTTGGTGCCAGGGGCCGATCCGCCCGGGTTGGTCGCTTCGAGGGCGATTCCGCTGAAGAAACCGAACGGAACGGGAAGAGGTTCGTTCGCCGACGCAAGAGGTGCGGCGGTCGCGGCCACGGCACCCGCCAGAGCGAGCGCACCCACGCATGTTCGAATCCCCACCGAAGGCCTCCACATATTGATCAACCCACGACGGGCAATACCGAGTTGCACGGTACCGGCCGCTGATGCGCGGGATCGAGTGCATTGAGAGCAAAAGTCGCCGCGCGCAGCGACGCCGCGATGGCGAGATGATCGGAGATGTCTTGCTCACAACCGTCCTGGACGACGATGTTGGTTGCGTTCGGCCCGGGCTCCAGCCCATTTGTATACGGCAGCACCAGTTCGTCGTAGCGCGTCGTGATGTTCGTGTAGTGAACGCCCGGCGCGTAAACGCCTCCCGCACGGAGATTTTCGATGAACTCCGAACCGGCCCCCATGTTCAGGCACGCCTTGCAGATCGGGAATCCTGCCTGTGCCGCCTCGGATACCCCGAGTTCGCGAAGGCTGCGGCCGATACTTGCCTGCTCGTTTCCGAGGGTTCCCTTCCACAGCGATGCCACCGAGACGATGTTGTCCACTTTGTCGGCACCGCCGAGGAACTTCGCGTAGTACCCGTTGATGATCGTGCCTTGCGAATGCCCGACGAGATCCACCGACGTTGCGCCCGTAGCGCCAAGAACTTGATCGACGAAATTCGACAACTGTGCTGCGCTGGAAGGAATTTCCTGCATTCCACCGATGGCCGACAACGGCCACGGCTGCTCAGGGAAGTTTCCGTACGTCAGCGCGAAGACGCAGTAGCCCTCGTTGGCGAGCAACGGCGCATAGGTGGCCCAGTTGGTCTGCCTGTTTCCACCCGTTCCGTGAACGAGCACAACCGGATTGGGATGTTCGGCAGTAGGTTTACACGAAAAGTCATTGGATCCAGGAGCTGAACCGCCAGGATTTCCCAACTCCTGAGGAACACCGGCAAGGAAGGCATTAGGCACGGGCAACGGGGCCTGAGCCGAAGCCACGGAGGTGAACCCGACAAGCATCAGAGCGGCAAGAACCACGCCCCCGAACAACCCGATTCTGTGCACGACCGACTCCTCTACGAGAGATGCGAACCGTGCAGACGCTAACAAACTAGAACGCGTTATCAATCCGTTTCGGCAAAATGCGCCCGAATCCATTCGCGATCCATTTCAGACGGCCTTTTCGTAGGCTCGGCGCACCTCCGTGGAAATACGACCGCGGGCCGAAATCTCGAAGCCCGCACCCTTGGCCCATTCGCGGATGGCGGCACTCTGATCGCGGTCCGCAACGGGACGGGATTTGGTCACCGCTCCGTTGACTGATTTGGCGGAATTCGACTTTCTCGCATGAGGAATCCACTTTTTCAGTGCATCGCGCAGTTCCGCGGCGTGGGCGGCGGTCAGATCGATTTCGTAAGCAACTCCGTCGACGGAAAACTCCACAGTTTCGTCCGCGGGCGATTTTTTGTCCAGATCGTCAACCATCGTGACAACAACCTTTTTCACCACGACCATTCCTCCCCAGATCCTTCGATAAGCAGCGACAATAGCACCTGGACAAACGTCCTGTCTTGGCTCGTCCGGATGATTGGGACTGATCTCCGCCGGGTATGCCAGTCGACTTGTCTTGCGGCAAAGACAGTGCCGATACATTCCTTGCGGCGCATCGGGGGATGCATCCAGACGGGGGAATCATGCCAGACGACGGCTCGAGAAAAGACCTCTACCGAGCGCAATCTTCGCCTCCAAGAACGGCACTCTCGCCAGCATCGCTTACAGCGGACCCACGAATTTCACCATCTCCGGACGCCCTGCGATCCGGCACACCGCAACCGTCACAAATATCCCGGCGGACAACGAATGCGATCCGCCCTCAGCACAATTCGATGTCGTCACCACACCCGGATACTCCACAGCCGAGGTCATGGTCTTCCTTGTCCAGTCGGATCAGGGACTACCTGACGCACTCAACCAGGGCACGATCGACCAAATCATCGCAACAATTCGAAAGTCCGAAACTCAGGCGACCACGCATGGATGAATCCTTTGCCGCAGGCGAATGTCGTTGGGAACTAATCGAATCCCAACTACGAGCGCTCCCCGCTGAGCTGATCGAGCTGAAGAACTCACCCAGATTCATCTGGTTATCGGCACCGCCGTAAGCCGACGACGACGCCGACTGTGAACCGTATCGAATACCTTGGGAGCGCCCCAACTGAAAAAGGTTCGGCCGCAACATGTGCGGCCGAACCTTGATCGAAGTAAAGCTAGCGAGCGGACGGACGAACGATCGGGAAGAGAATCGTCTCGCGAATACCGAGACCCGTCAAAGCCATCAGCAGTCGATCGATTCCCATGCCGGTGCCGGTGGTCGGCGGCATGCCCTGTTCCATCGCGGCGAGGAACTCCTCGTCCAGCACCATCGCTTCGTCGTCGCCTGCCGACGCGAGGCGCGCCTGGTCGACAAAGCGCTCACGCTGGATGACGGGGTCGACAAGTTCGGAGTAGCCGGTCGCCAACTCGAATCCGCGGATGTACAGGTCCCACTTCTCGGTGACACCCTTCTTGCTTCGGTGATCACGGGTCAGGGGCGACGTCTCGACCGGGAAGTCACGGACGAACGTCGGCACGTACAGCTGATCGCCGCACTGGTGCTCCCACAACTCCTCGACGAGCTTGCCGTGGCCGTAGCCCTTGTCCTTGGGAACCTCGAGGCCGACCTTCTCCGCCAGAGCGAGAAGCTCGTCGACCGTCGTATCCGGCGTGACCTCGGTGCCGATGGCAGCCGACAGCGACGGGTACATCTCGAGAACCTGCCACTCGCCACTGACGTCGTACTCGGAACCGTCGGCGAGGGTGAGGACCTGCGTGCCGAATGCTTCCTGCGCAACTTCCTGGACGAGCTCACGAATCATCTTCGCGGAATCGTCGTACGTGCCGTAGGCCTCGTACGTCTCGAGCATCGCGAACTCGGGCGAGTGAGTGGAGTCGACGCCCTCGTTGCGGAAGTTGCGGTTGATCTCGAAGACCTTCTCGATACCGCCGACGACGCAACGCTTGAGGAACAGTTCCGGCGCGATACGCAGGTACAGGTCGATGTCGAGGGCGTTCGAGTGCGTGACGAACGGGCGAGCTGCCGCGCCGCCGTGCAGCGTCTGCAGCATCGGCGTCTCGACCTCGAGGAAGCCGCGGCTCTCGAGCGCATTACGCAGCGCACGGACAACAGCGACACGCTTGCGGGCGTTGTCCCGAGCCTCGGGCCGAACGATCAGGTCCGCGTAGCGCTGACGCACACGGGACTCTTCACTCATTTCCTTGTGAGCGACCGGCAGGGGACGCAGCGCCTTGGACGCGATCTGCCACGCGTCGGCCATCACGCTGAGCTCGCCGCGACGGGAGCTGATGACCTCACCGTGGATGAAGACGAAGTCGCCGAGGTCGACGTCGGACTTCCAGGCGGCCAGTGCCTCTTCGCCGACGCCGGCGAGGCTGATCATGGCCTGCAGCTGGGTACCGTCGCCTTCCTGCAGAGTCGCGAAGCACAACTTGCCGGTGTTGCGCATGAAGATGACGCGGCCGACGACGCCGACCAGCACGCCAGTCGCCGTGTCCGGCTCGAGTTCCGGGTACTCCGCGCGGATCTGCGCGAGCGTGTGGGTGCGATCGACCGAGACCGGGTACGCCTCCTGCCCCTGCGCGAGGATCCGTTCACGCTTCTCGCGCCGGATACGGAGCTGCTCGGGGGTGTCGTCGACTGGCTGGGCTTCTACATCACTCACGGGGTACAAGACTACTGGGCCGTGTCCACCGCGTTTGTTGCTGGTAGCACCGCGGCGACCGCGAGCACGATTCCCGACAGGAGGTACAGCGCAACCCTGACGTGATTCCACACCGTCCAACCCGCCTCGTACGACGCCCATGCGGCTGCATCGGTAGCGCTGACCGAGGCAAAAGCGTCGTTGCGGGGGACGTGGTAGATCGCTGTCACCGCGAAGGACGCGAGCACCCCGACACAACCGACAACGGCAAGGACCCAGCCGTCCGGTCTGGAGATCGCTGCCCAGATTCCGGCGGCGATCGCGGTGAGCGCCGATCCGACGAGGGGCAGCATCAAGGCGCTCCGCGGAGCTTCGACGTTGATCGCCTGCATCGACGTGATCGCGGCGTGTGCATCGACCGACCGCAGAGCGGGCATTACGAAGGATGAGAACGCGAACAACGCGCCACCGGCAACGAGCGCGCCGAGCGCAGTCACGCCGACGAGCAACTCCAAGAAGATCTCGGATTTCTTCACGACGAAGATCTCGGATTTCTTCACGACCAGACCCCCGTTCGAGCAGCCTCGGCGGCAAAAGTGGTGAAATCTCGAGCGGGTCGTTCCAGGACCTCTTCGACGACGCCGGTCACACTTTGATTTCGTCCGTCGAGAACCTCGGCAAACAAGTAAGTGAGCAACTCCACGACATCACTCGGGACGCCAACTTCTGCCATGCCGCCGGAAAACTGTTGCAGTCCAATTCTTTCGAATGACACCGCACGCCCCGACACCGCCGAAATCGCCTCAACGGCCTCCGCGAAGGTGAGCAACTCCGGACCCGTCACCTCGAGAACTCGGCCGAGGAAGTCGGTTCGAGTCAATGCGGCCACCGCCACGTCAGCGAGATCGTCGACGTCGATGAACGGCTCCCCCACCTCGCCTACGGGAAGTTCCAGGTGGCCTTCCCGAATCGGATCGAGTAGATACCCCTCACTGAAGTTCTGGGCAAACCAGCTGGCCCGCACCACAGCCCATTCCAGACCGGTGTCGGCCAGAACCTGCTCGGCTTTCTGCGCCGCCGGTTCACCGCGCCCGGACAGGAGCACCATGCGACGAACCCCTTCGCGGTACGCAAGCTCCGCGAGTTCCTCGATGTGGGTGCTCGATTCCGGCACTGCGAGGTCCGGCGCATACGTCACGTATGCCGCTTCGACACCGGACATCGCGGGCTGCCACGTCGACTGATCGTTCCAGTCGAAACGCGTCCCGGATGTTCTCGACGCGATTCGGGTACGGATTCCCACCGCCGTCAGCCTCTGCGCAACGCGCGCACCGGTCTTGCCGGTACCACCGATCACTACTGCCGATTGAATGTCGCTTGTTGTCGTCATGAACTCATTCGATCGCGCGGCGGCAATACGATCCATAGCTGAAGGTCGCAAAAACATACGTCAGCGTCTACCGTCGAAACATGGATGCATTGTCGATGATGCTGGCCGGATCGCGGGCGGAGGGCGCTTTTCTGCTGCGCTCGCTGCTCGATCCACCGTGGTCATTACGTATCGAAGACCACGCACCGATCACCGTGCTGGTTCTGGTTCGCGGCACCGCAGTTGTCGTGTCCGACACCGGACAGACCGAAGATCTCGAGGCCGGCGACATTGCGCTCCTGCGCGGCCCCGATCCCTATACGGTCGCCGATCACCCGGACACCCCGGTCCACGTACTCATCGACGAGGCACAAAACTGCGCCGCGGTCGACGGATCACCGCTCGAGGACATGTCAGTTCTCGGCGTTCGCACCTGGGGCAACTCGACCAGCGGCCAGACCGTCATGCTCACGGGCACATACCGTTTGGACTCCTATGTCAGCCGTCAGATCCTCGACAGCCTGACACCCGTCGCGGTAGTGCGACGCAGCCTGGAAACCACGCCGATGACGACGCTTCTGGAACAACAGATCGCCGCCGACGGGCCAGGACAGGAAGTGTTGTTGGACAGGCTCCTGGACCTGGTTCTGATCTCGGCGGTCCGTACGTGGTTCGCCGAGAACCAGAATCGATCACCGCGATGGATCAAGGCCTACGAGGATCCCGTCATCGGGCATGCCTTGCGGCTCATACACAATCGGCCGGAACACCCCTGGACGGTCGCGAGCCTGGCCCAGGAGTCCGGCAGTTCACGAGCAGCCTTCGCGCGCCGGTTCACCGGTCTCATGGGGATCGGACCCGTCGGCTATCTGACCGAGTGGCGCTTGTCGGTGGCGGCGGATCTACTCGCAGACCCGGCACGAACGGTGTCCTCGATCGCGCGAGAAGTGGGCTACTCGAGCCCCTTTGCGCTCACGACGGCCTTCACCCGCCATCACGGAATGAGCCCGAAGATTTACCGCCAGACCCGCTGTGCGCCTTTATTAACCGCCCGCGGTTAATAAAGGCGCACAGCAAATACCTCAATGAGCCGAAACCGCCGCCAACTCGCGGGAGCAATGACGAACTCCGCTGAGCGCACCGAGCAGTCCGGCGGCCTTGATCGCCTGGTACCCGCCCACGAGATCGGTGGCCTTGTGCAGACCCAACTGCTGCAACGACGCTGCGGCCAGGCTCGAGGTGTAGCCCTCGGAGCAGACGATTACCCACTCGACGTCGTGGTCGGTGGCCAACGCGAGGTGTGCGCTGCTGGTGGGGTCGAGTCGCCACTCGAGAACGTTTCGCTCGATCGCGAGTGCACCGGGGAGAGTTCCCTCGATGGCGCGCTGCGCCTGCGGGCGAATGTCGACGAAGATCGCGCCGCGATGGAAGGCTTCGGTGAGCTGGAAGACGTACATACGATCGATCTGTGCGCGAGCGTCGTCGAGCATTTGGTCGATGGTCATTTGGTGCCCCCCTCGGGCAGGTCGGTCAGCTCGGTACGGGTGCGACGAAGAGTCCGGTGATCCGTCACTTCGTAGAAGGACATTGCCGTCAGTGGCGGCGAGTAGGCGTGAACACTCAGAGTCGGTGCATCAGAGCTGATTTCGATCGGAGCACCAGGAGCATCCGTCGAACGCACGACATCGTGAACCCAGCCGAGCGGGAAAGAAGCCTGATCGCCGGCGTCGAGCTGGCGTTCCACCAGGGCGTCACCGGCCCAACGGAATTCGGTGAGAGAACCACTGAGGACGGTCAATGCGCCGAACGAACCTGCGTGGTCGTGCAATTCGGTGTTGCGTTCGGGTACCCAGCTGATGAGCCACACATCGACGTCGTCGTCCGCATGCAGGCGAGTGGACCAACGATCGAGCGTCGGGAAGGCGTCGGGAATGAGGTGGTCGAAACGGCCGTCGAGCACGCCGTTCGCTCCCTCGTCGGTCAGTCGCAGCAAATCGGCCGGGCGAAGGCGGGTAGGCAACGACGCACCACTCGGACGGCGTCCGGACGCCCCACGATTAGCGCTACGACCTGCGGAAACAGCACGGTCAGCAGCGAGAGTAGGGGTCAAAACAGAGAGATCTGCAGAATATGTGGATAGCACGAGCTAGCTCCAAGGAATGTGAATTGGTCAAGGCAGCGGTCAGCCTCGACAACACTCCTGAGCACCCATGCAGCGATTCACGAGCACCATTGTGGCATAACTTTTGCAATCGCGAAACTGCTGGAACGAAACCATCGATCAGGCGACCGGTCGTCGACCGGATCCACGACGCGCCTGATTGCGCTCGAAGACCAACCTCAGCCCCTCGAGAGTGAGGTCCCGTTCGAGGTGGTCGATAGTGTCGGATTCGGGAATGATCAGCGGTGCGCTGTCCCCGGTTGCGATCACGGAGACGTCGTCACCACCGAACTCCGGCAGTTCGTCGCGTACGCGGTTGACCAATCCGTCGACGAGGCCGGCAAAGCCGAATACCGCACCGGACTGCATGCATTCGACGGTGTTCTTGCCGACCACCGAACGCGGGCGCACCAATTCGACCTTGCGCAGCGCAGCGGACTGCGACGCCAAGGCATCGGTCGAGATCTCGAGTCCGGGCGCGATGCAGCCGCCCAGAAACTCACCCTTGGCGGAAACGACGTCGACACAGGTCGACGTACCGAAGTCCACGACAATGCACGGACCCTCGTAAAGATGGTGAGCGGCAAGACTGTTGACGATCCGGTCGGCTCCCACCTCTTTGGGGTTGTCCACCAGCAGTGGCACACCGGTGCGAATACCCGGTTCGACCACCACGTGGGGAACGTGACCCCAGTACCGCTCCAGCATCACGCGGATTTCACGCAAGACGGACGGCACTGTCGACAGCGCCGCAACGCCGGTGATCTCATCGACATGAGTACCCAACAGCCCACGGAAGGTCAACGCCAACTCGTCGGCAGTCATCCGAGGGTCGGTTCGCATTCGCCAGTCCTGCAACAGCTTCGAATACTCACCAGTCCCGGAAAACAACCCCAGAACGATATTGGTGTTCCGCACGTCGACCGTGAGCAGCATGGATTACACCAGGCTGGATTCGCGCGAGGCCTCGAGTGTCGACAGCATGCGCGGGGTGATCAGACCCGAACCCTCCGGCGCGTGAGCCGGGTCTGAGCCGAGTTCGATCTGCTTGTTGTCGGCATCGACGAAGACGACGCGCGGGGAGTATTCCTTGACTTCCTGCTCGTTCATCACGCCGTAGGCGATGAGGATGACCAGGTCACCCGGCTTGACCAGATGCGCTGCCGCACCGTTGATTCCGATGACACCGGTTCCGCGCTCGCCGGCGATGACGTACGTCTCGAGACGCGCACCGTTGTCGATGTCGACGATGCACACCTGTTCGCCCTCGAGGAGGTCTGCGGCGTCCATCAGATCCTGGTCGACGGTGACGGAGCCGACGTAATGCAGGTCGGCGTGAGTCACGGTGGCGCGGTGGATCTTCGACTTCATCATTGTGCGAAACATATCCAGGTCCTTACTCGTGAAAAGTGCTCAGTGAGACAGCAGGTCGTCGATGGCGTCGGCGGATGGGTCGGTGTCACGCTCGAGGAACCCGGTTCCCACCGCGACACCGACGTTGTCGATCAAACGGGTGGTTCCGAGCTTGGCGGCCACTAACAGTCGGCCGTCACCTCTCTCGGGCGCGGGGCCCAGATCGACGCCCCGAACCTCGAGGTAGTCGACCTCGATTTCCGGAACAGCTGCCAGAACAGCGCGTGCGGTTTCCAGAATTGCTTCCGCTCCCCCGGACGCCGCGTGTGCACCGGCGATCAGAGCAGCGGACAGCGCGACCGCTGCGGCGCGCTGGCCCTCGTCGAGGTAGCGATTGCGAGAGGACAACGCGAGGCCGTCGAACTCGCGGACCGTCGGAACTCCGATGATCTGTACGTCGAAATTGAGATCCCACACCATCTGACGGATGAGCGTCAGCTGCTGGTAGTCCTTCTCACCGAAGTAGGCGTGATTGGGTGCCGCGATCTGCAGCAGCTTCGCCACAACCGTCAGCATTCCGGCGAAGTGAGTGGGGCGCGCTCCGCCTTCGAGTTCGCTACCCAACGGGCCCGGCACGATGGTGGTGCGCTGGCCCCGCGGGTACATCGTCTTGGCGCTCGGCGCGAACACCAATTCGACGCCCTCGGCGCGAAGCAGGTCGAGATCCGCATCGAGAGTGCGCGGGTACGCGTCCAGGTCTTCGCCCGCACCGAACTGGAGCGGGTTCACGAAGATGGAAACGATCACGACGGCGCCGGTGACCTTGGCCTGACGAACCAATTCGATGTGGCCGGCATGCAACGCACCCATCGTCGGAACGAGCGCCACCTGACGCCCGACACCTCGCAGTGCCCGCGAGACGCGCCGAAGCCTGTCCGGATCGTGGTGCACCGTCAGTTCGCCGCGCTTGTATCCGCCCTGCAGATCACTCACGACGGTCACCTCCCGTTTCAGTCAAGATGTCGAACAATTCGGTGGGGGCGCCCACCCGCTGGGCCGATCGCAAGGACATCGCCCGATAGCCGGCAGCGAGCTCCGGATCCAGTTCTGTCAGTACGCGCAAATGTGTGTCGACGGCAGCAGCGTCGCCGCGTGCCACCGGACCGGTCAACGCCGAGGGACCGCGTCGTAGCGCGTTGTCCAAGGCTGCCGACAGCAGCGGCTGCAGGACACGCTCGGCCACTCCACCCGGATCTCCGTCGACCAACTGTTGACCGAGCAGCTCGTCACCTTGCAACGACGCTCGCAGCGCCTCGACGGCGTCGACCACGAGCGTGACCAGGTGATTACTGCCGTGAGCCAGTGCCGCGTGGTAGAGCGCGCGGTTCTCCTCGCGCACTCGGACGGGCTCGCCGCCGATCTCGAGGACCAGTGACTGCGCGATCGCGTAACCGATGTCGTCGGCAGCAGTGATTCCGAAGCATGCCGACGACAGCCGTGCGGTGTCCTCGTCGTGACCGGTGAACGTCATCGCCGGATGGATAGCCAAGGGCAGCGCGCCGAGTTCGGTGAGCGGAGTCAGGATCGCGATGCCGTTGGCACCGGACGTGTGGGCGACGAGCGTGCCCGGCTTGACGGCTTGGGTGGCCGCGAGACCTCGCACAAGATCCGCAAGCTGGTCGTCAGGAACGGCAAGAATCAGCAGTTCGGAGCGAGCTGCGACGTCGGCAGCCGGAAGAATTTCGGTATCGGGAAGCCGCTTCACAGCGCGGGCGACCGAGGCACTGGAGACGGCGGAGCAAGCGCTGACAACATGACCGGCTCGCTCCAATGCGGCACCGACAGCTGTTCCGACCCGTCCTGCTGAGACAATTCCTACCGTCAATCGCGCAGGTGCAGGCCCATTAGTGATCCCGAAGGAAGTCACCGGATTCCTCTCGTTCGTTCCAGTCCCGCTCGGCGGGTACCAGACGTTCTGCGTCCGAGGATATCCTTCGCCCGAACCGTCATGCCATGGCCGGGCGAGTGATCTGCGACTCAGTCCTCTCGGCGACGACGTCGACCGGAGCCTTCGGACGGGTTGCTCGAACTCAGGTTCGCCATTATTTCGGCGACGGTCAATCCGTTGGAATGAGCACCGCTCGCGGCATCTTCCGGAGCGGCACGGCGACGACGGCGAGGCTCTGCGTCAGGCTCCGCAGCGGGTTCAGCTTCCGCGACAATCTCGGGAACAACCTCGGGCGCCTCTTCGACGACAGCGTCTTCGATGACGGCGTCTTCGATGTTCGGGGCCTGGGCGGGAGCCTTGACTTCAGGCTCGACGGGCGCTACCGGTTCCGGATCCTTCTCCACCGGAACGTCTTTCACCGTTCGTGTCGGCGAGGAACTCACAGTGGAACTCGCTGGGGAACTCGCTGGGGAACTCTTCGGTGCCTGGTTCCCGCTCTGATTCTGTGGCTTCTGCGTCTCTTGTGGCTTCTGCGTCTCTTGTGGCTTCTGCGTCTCTTGTGGCTTCTGCGTCGGGATGACGCGCGGCGCCACGAAGCTGCTGTCACGCCACGACGTCTCCGCGAACACGACGGTCGTCTCAGCAGTCACCGGATCGTCGTTGGGCGATGCCAAGCCGCCGACGTTCGGTGCCGGTTGGCTGGGTCCGTTCTGGCCGGCGCCGGGAACGTACAACCCCGACGGTGCCGGCTGGTACGCGCCATACGAACTACCGCCAAGTTCCGGTACTCGCGTGGAATCGGTCTTGAGCGCGGTCTGTTCGGGCAGCAGTCCACCTTCGAACAGTGCTTCGAGGTTTCGGCGCAGTGCCACCAATTCGGCGCGCAGCCCGGCCAGTTCCTCCGCGTCCGCGGTCACCTCACGTCGCACGCGACCTTCGACGCTCAGTTCGTACTCACGTCGAGCCGAAATTTCACGTTCGAGCTGCAGTTCGTACACGGTCTGCAGATCGGCAACCTTGGCTTTGTCCAGTGCCGACTCACGCCGATACTTGGTCATGGCGATAGCGCCGAGGGTGGCTGCCCACAGAGCGACGACCAGTCCCACCCGAAGAAGCTGAACGCTGTTGCTGAAGATCAGAAACAGCGAAGCAATGACAGCAAGTGCCAGAAGAGCAGCAATGATCATCTGGCTCGCGCTGCGCTTGCTTCGGCGCGCAGACTTCGATCGACCAGAATTTGTCATGGTTGCCAGGGTACTTGCCGAGACCGGGGTCGCCACGTACCTCGGTGGGTGATTTGCCGACCAGGCTGTCAGTGCGCGGGCTCGTCAGGTGTATCTTCCGGCGTCTTGCAACAATGTTCGAGCCACAGAGCTGCCGCTACCAGCGCAATTGCGGCGCCCAACCCCACCCACGCGCCCGGCGTGTCGGAGGCTGCGGCCTGCAGAACCGAGCGCTGTGGGATGAGATACACCAGCACTCCGACCCAGACACCGACGGTAGCTGAACCGACCAAAGCGGATGCTTTGGCCAATGCCAGCGCTCGGGCGGCGGTGATGGGATGAAGCTGTCTGAGCCCGTCACCCACCTGACGATTCTTGACGCGCGAACGAATGACAAAAGCGAAGACGGCCTCGGCAACGGCCACGAAGTACAGCGACGCTCCCGCATAAACAGGGATCGGCGGCATCGAGCCGTAGAACACGCGAATCAGAATCCAGGTGGCCACAGCGGCAATCGCAGCCAGAACCGCGAGTTCACTGATCCGGGTCGGCTTCAAACCCTTGCCTTCTTCGGTCACCGCGCAAGCACCACATCGGTAGTGCGCACACCTTGACGCTCAGTGCGATCGAGGCCGTCGAGAATTTGTGCCACCGACAACTTCTGGCCGTCGACGATCAGCGTCGCGTCAGGCTCGACGTCCAGCCAGGGAACGAGAACGAATGCCCGTAGATGCGCTCGCGGATGCGGAAGGGTGAGCACGGGATCGGAACTGACGACGCCATCGCAGTCGACCACGTCCACGTCCAGGCTCCGGGGTCCCCAACGCTGTTCGCGCACCCGGTCTGCAGCTTCCTCGAGAGCTTGCGACCGGCGAAGCCACTCAGCGGCGTCGGCCTCGGGATCGTCGACCACCACCACCGCGTTGAAGAAATCCTGCTGCTCGACGCCACCCCACGGCGCCGTCGAGTAGACCGGTGAGACAGCAACGACGGCGCTGCCCAACCCGTCGACAACGGACTGCAGGTGAGCCACGCTGTCGCCGATGTTGGAACCGATCGACAGAACAGCGCGCGTCATGCCGATCTGGTCCGATGTGCGACGACGGCGACGTCCGCAAAAACCAGCGGAATCGGTGCCGACGGTTTGTGGACCACGACCTCGACGCTCTCGACTCGCGAATCTTTCATGACGTCGTCGGCGATCTCAGCGGCGACAGTCTCGATGAGATCGCGCGACGGGCCGGCGACGATGGCTGCGGCGGCTTCCGCCAACTCGCCGTAGTGCAGGGTCTGGGTCAGATCGTCCGACGCCGCGGCGGGAGCCAAGTCCATCCACACGGTGATGTCGATGAAGAAGTCCTGACCGTCACGCTTCTCGTGGTCGAACACTCCGTGATTGCCGCGAACCTTCAGCCCGCGCAATTCGATTCGGTCCCCCATGTCAGGCCCTTTCTCGTCCACGGTTCCAGGCGTCGACCACGGCAATGGCGTCGAGCGAGGCTTGTGCGTCGTGCACCCGAACTCCCCAGGCGCCCTCACGTGCTGCAAGGGCCGAGACCACGGCCGTCGCAGTCTCGCGGCCACCAGGTGGACGGGGATTGCCGTCGGGATCGCTGAGCAGAGACCCCAGGAACCGCTTGCGGGAAGCGCCGACCAGTATCGGGAATCCGGTCGCGTTGAACTCGGGTAGTGCTCGCAACAGGGCCCAGTTGTGGTCGGCGTTCTTCGCGAACCCGAGGCCGGGGTCGAGGATGATCGACGACGAATCGACCCCTGCTTTCAACGCCAGATCGACCTGCGACAGCAGTTCGTCACGGACGTCGCGGACCACGTCGTCGTAGTGATCGGCGCTGCCACGATGGACGTAGTCACCGGCCGAGCGCCAGTGCATGAGGATCCAGGGCACTCCGGCGTCGGCCACAACGGATGCCATGTCGGGGTCTGCGCGACCGCCCGATACGTCGTTGACGATGCCTGCGCCCGCTTCGATCGCGGCGGCGGCGACGGAAGCACGCATCGTGTCGACGCTGACGCGAATTCCGGCTGCCACGAGTTCTTCGATCACCGGGGCAATACGGTCCGCCTCGAGTTTCGGATCGACGCGGGTGGCTCCGGGGCGGGTCGACTCGCCGCCGACATCGACGATGTCGACGCCTATGCGTTGCAGTTCGAGCCCGCGAGCGATCGCCGCGTCACGATCGAGAAATTGACCACCGTCGGAAAACGAATCGGCGGTGACGTTCAGAATCCCCATCACGACCATCCGGGCCGGATCGCTACCTGCAACGGGAGCCGCGGACATCTCGCTCACTTACGAAGGATGAGGTCCAGCGCTTCGGACCGTGAGGCCGCGCTGGATTGCAGGAGCCCACGAACCGCTGACGTGGTCGTGCTGGCTCCAGGCTTGCGGATACCGCGCATCGCCATGCAGAGGTGCTCGGCTTCGATGACGACGATGGCTCCACGCGGGTCGAGCTTGCGCATCAAAGCATCCGCGATCTGGCTGGTCAGGCGTTCTTGAACCTGCGGACGCTTGGCGTACAGATCCACGACGCGCGCGAGCTTCGACAAACCGGTGACCTTGCCCGACTTTCCCGGGATGTAACCAACGTGAGCAACACCGTGGAAGGACACCAGGTGGTGCTCGCACGTCGAGAACATCGGAATGTCTCGCACGAGCACCAATTCCTGGTGACCCTCGTCGAAAGTTGTGTTCAACGCGTCGTCGGGCTCGGAGTACAGACCCGCGAAGATCTCCTTGTACGAGCGCGCAACCCGGGCCGGCGTATCGAGCAGACCGGGGCGCTCCGGATCTTCACCGACCGCGATCAACAATTCCCGTACGGCAGCCTCTGCCCGCGCCTGATCGAACGGGCGGCCCGTTCCGAGCGACACCAGTTCACTGGCCACATCATTCACCGACAACCGAACTCTCCTCGAGAATTGTTCACAGGTCCCCCGCCGCAGAGCCTAGTGGCGCAAGGTCAGCGGGATCCGTCCGGTCCGTCCCAGCGAGCGGTGCTCGGGCCGTCGTCCTCAGCCGAATGATGCGGCGGCGGAGTCTGCGGCTGTTCCGGTGCGGGGCTCTGCCACTGGTTTTCGCCGGTCGGGTTTCCCCGGTTCGGATCGGCGAAGGGTCCACCGTCCGGGTACTGCACCGGGTAATCGGGCTGCGCGGGGTAACGACGGCCGGGGTGCGGCTGCTCGGGGTACGCCTGCTGTCCCGGGTGCGGCTGACCGTACTGCCCCTGATCGGGCTGGGGCTGACCGTGTTGGGGCTGACCGTACTGGCCCTGCGACTGGTTCGGCGGGGTCGGATTCTGTCCACCGGTGTACCCACCCGACTGCTGTCCGGGGTACGTCGGCGACGGGTTCTCACGCGGAGGCCAACCCGGTGCAGACCATCCGGCGGGCGCTCCGTAATCGGGTGTTCCCGGTTGCGGCGTCTGCTGCGGGGCACTCGGCTGCGGGTACGAGGGCTGTGCGTAGCCGTTCGAGGGCCCCTGGTTGCCGTTGTTGGGGAGACCAACGTTGTTGGGGACACCGCCGTTGGGTGCACCGCTGTTGGGTGCGCCTGCCTTGACGAGAACAGGTGCAGCAGCGGGCTCCGGCCACGTTTCGCCGCGCTCGATCGCGAGTTCGCGAGGAGTCTTCACCGGCGGACGATCCGAAGGCGTGCGCCCACCGAAATCGTTGAAAGCCGTGATACGCGGACGCTTTTCGACGCCGGCAAGGATCTTCTCGAGGTCCTTGCGAGTCAACGTCTCACGCTCGAGCAGTTCGGTAGCGATGAGGTCGAGCGCATCGCGGTACTCGTTGAGGATGGCCCACGCTTCGGTGTGCGCCGCCTCGATGAGGTTGCGCACCTCCTCGTCGATTTCGCGGGCGATCTCGTGCGAGTAGTCGGACTGAACGCCCATCGAACGGCCGAGGAACGGATCCCCGCCCTCCTGTCCGTAGCGAACTGCGCCGAGCTTGGCGCTCATGCCGTATTCGGTGACCATTGCGCGGGCGATCTTTGTCGCCATGTCGATATCCGACGACGCTCCGGTGGTGGGCTCGTGGAACACCAGCTCCTCGGCGGCGCGTCCACCCATTGCCATGACGAGACGAGCGATCATCTCCGAACGCGTCATCAAACCCTTGTCATCCTCGGGCACCGTCATCGCGTGACCGCCGGTGCGACCGCGAGCGAGGATCGTGACCTTGTAGACCGGCTCGATGTCAGGCATTGCCCAAGCAGCCAGCGTGTGACCGCCCTCGTGGTACGCCGTGATCTTCTTCTCGTGCTCGCTGATGATGCGACTCTTACGCCGCGGTCCACCGACAACACGGTCCACCGATTCCTCGAGCGAAGCTTCGGTGATGACGGTCCCGTTTTCGCGTGCGGTGAGCAGCGCAGCCTCGTTGATGACGTTCGCGAGATCGGCACCCGACATGCCGACGGTCCGCTTGGCGAGACCTTCGAGGTCGGCGTTGGGATCGATCGGCTTGCCCTGCGAGTGCACGCGCAGGATCGCGCGGCGACCGGCGAGGTCGGGGGCGCCGACCGGAATCTGGCGATCGAAGCGTCCCGGACGCAGCAGTGCGGGATCCAGGATGTCGGGGCGGTTGGTTGCGGCGATCAAGATGATGCCGGTGCGATCACCGAAGCCGTCCATCTCGACGAGCAACTGGTTGAGTGTCTGCTCGCGCTCGTCGTGTCCGCCGCCCAGGCCTGCTCCGCGCTGACGACCGACGGCGTCGATCTCGTCGACGAAGATGATGCAGGGGCTGTTCTGCTTGGCCTGCTCGAACATGTCGCGAACACGCGAAGCACCGACACCGACGAACATCTCGACGAAGTCCGAACCGGAGATGGTGAAGAACGGGACGCCGGCTTCGCCTGCGACAGCGCGAGCGAGCAGCGTCTTACCGGTTCCGGGAGGGCCGTACAGCAGCACACCGCGCGGAATCTTGGCGCCGAGCGCCTGGTAGCGAGCCGGGTTCTGCAGGAAGTCCTTGATCTCGTACAGCTCTTCGACAGCCTCGTCCGCACCGGCGACGTCGGCGAACGTGGTTTTCGGCATGTCCTTGGTGAGCTGCTTGGCCTTCGACTTACCGAATCCCATGACTCCGCCGCGACCACCGCCGCCCTGCATCCGGTTCATGACGAAGAAGAAGATGCCGAACAGAATGATCATCGGCAGCACGAACAGAAGGATCGACGTCAGCCAACTCTCCTGAGTGACCGTCGTGTTGAACTTGTCCGCTCCGGCGCCTTCGACCTTGTCGAAGATCTGCTCCGACGCACTCGCGGGGTACTTCGCCAGGATCTGCGTCTTACCGTCGGTGGCGTCATTGCCGTTCTTGAGCCACAGACGAACCTGCTGCTCACGGTCGTCGATCTGCGCCGACTCAACGTTCTTGGCGTCGAGTTGGGATATCGCGACCGAGGTGTCGACGGTCTTGAAGTCGCGGGTGTCGTTGCTGAAGTAGCTGAAGGCATAGATCACCAACAGCACGACGGCTACGAGTAGCACGTTACGGAACACAGTCTTACGGTTCATACAGGTCGGCCGATGTGGCCGGTCCTTTCGAGAGTGCGGGTCTGCCAGGTCGCCTTCCGGCTGCCAACCGGACACCTGCAGGTTACCGCGATCGGCCCCATCGATGCCCGCCAGCGGCCGTGCCGCTTGGTTGGAACGGTCGTCACTGTGTTCAACGTGCGCATTGCCGATCAGGTTCCCGGGCTACGTCGCAGCACAGTTTCCTGTGAGCGAACATGCTCATAGTGGTTATCGTGCGCTTTTCCGACGCTCGTCCGTCGTTATTCGTCAGGCCGTTTCGGAGAGGATTCCCGCAACAGCGTCAGCGGCGCCCGATTGGTCACCGTCGATGATGCGGTGAGCGAGCTGATCGAGCCGCGCAGACAGCCGAGCCGAGGACTCGGGCACGTCCGCCTGCTGGGCGATGGTGTCGTCGAGATCGGCCATCAAGCCGCGTCCGATCTACTGGCCTAATTGACGCTAGACAGCTCAAAACACTACGAGGCCTTTTCCTGACCCCCTCGACTGAGGAAAGGTCGCTCGCTCAGTATCCTGAACCAAGGCGACTCTCCAGCCATCTACCAACTTGAAAAACCTTTCCAGAAATTAAAATCTATATGCACACCACCGGGGACTCTCGCCGACAAGGTCCGTTCAACATATTTTCGCAAACCCTCCTGAGACGAATCCGCGATCCGCACACAATCCTTCATATAACGCATTCTTCCAGAAATGAACCCCGAAACCCCGCACAATGCTACGTTGCAACCGTCGCAATTCGAATATGACAGCAATTTCCCCCCCATCCAAAAAGGCCTCTTCCAGTAATCCCTTAATGGAAATCAGCTCACCAATAGCCATTTTCGAATATGCCGAATCGAGTTCGAGCTTTAGGAGATGAAATTCCGCGTCTCCTTGCACTGCAGCCGGAAGTCTCTTACTTACCGAGAATACTGTATCAACAAATTCCGCATCAGATCTCACGTCGCAATGCAGCCAACTCTCAACCGAAGCAAAACTATCAAAATTTGCATGCAAGAATCGTCCGTTTGCCGAACCGACAATCGAGGCTTTTTTAGTATTGCACTGACTGCAACACGGGACCAGATTGGAGGAAAGAATACTATACTCAGGGTATATCACCTTAGGAAGGTAATGATCCAGCCCATAAAAGGGTCGCGCCCCGCAAAGTGAGCAAAAATTTCCAATTGAATTCTTTAAGATCTCAACCCGAAGATCTCCAAGAGATTTACCTTCATATGTCAAATTATAATTACTCTCCAGAGCAGCCAAAACTTCCGGAGAGAAGACACACACAGGCGAAATCAACGGTGAACCCGATTTGCTACGGTAGACTGAATACAAGGATACGACTGTATCGCGAAGTGAACCGAGCATAATCTTTACCGAGTTCAATTTACGGCTTGCGCACACTGTTTCGAAATCCGCAATTTCGTCTCGAAGCAGCGGAGATCTCTCAAGCATTGCTATCTCTAAGCTGTCGCTGGATGGACCGTACATAAGCACGGCCTTGGATGCTCATCTCCCCGCCGAAAATCGTGTCGATCTCCTCTAACGAGCGGTTTTCCGCCAGATTCCTCAGCACCTCGTGGAAGTCGGTAGCCGTACTATCAAGGTCAAAGACACTACTCGTCAGGGATCCAATGTTCTCAGCGAAGGTCTCCTGAACTACTTCCTCCACTCGCGTGGAATTGCCAATTCTCTTAAGAACGCGCACGTACCTTCTAGGGATCTCTTGAATCACAACTGGTGAATGCGTTGCAATAACCGCAAAGCAATCAAGATCTCGAAGTATCCCACTGAGTGAATTCATAAATGCAGATAAAAGAGAGGGATGCAAATGCGACTCTGGCTCGTCAATCAAAACAAGACTTTTGGGCTCGCTATAGCAAACGATATGCGCAATAATATTTAGGACAATCTTATGACCTGTACTTAATTTCTCGAACTGACTGTGCCAATTTGTGCTTTCCATAGCAAGAAAACGATCAAGCCCGATCCGACCGAAAGACGGTTCTCGCCCAAGCGATTGCAACGCTTTCGTCAAAACCGCACCCTTATCCGAACCTTGCGCAATGTCAAGAGCGATTGTGAAGTCCGCAGTTAGGTCCTCAATGGATTTCAGCGGCCGAACCGGTGGAGAATTCTCTTGAGAACCGACAGAAACTAACCTACGCAGACCACAATACGTATATCCGAAAGTACTTGCACCCAAACGGAGACGTGCACTTACCATAGATCTCTCACGATCGGTGTGCCATATTTCGTCAGGCATCGCGAATGTATCAAAAGCGCTGTAGGAAATTGCTATTACCGAACTGAATATGGTTGCAGCATCTTCGAATACTCCGTACTCGTCAACATTTCTTCGATGGATGCTAGCCGTTGCAACCATGGCCAAATTTGCCATCAATTGTGTCTTACCTGAACCGTTGTACCCAATTATCGCATTGATCCGATCAGGCAAATTCGGCGAATCGTTGAATATGAACCTGATTGGAAAAGTCCCTCCTCCCACATCAGTGTTGAATCCCAGAATTACTGTTGGCTCGGAAACCTGGACTAACCCTGAAATAAACAAGTTCGGCGCGTCCCTAAACGCAGTCATTGCCGACCCGGTCCGCAGTAGAGATAGTTGAAATACCTCCTCGTCTTCAAATGCATCCCTGATTCCGGGACGGTAAACCACGTCATTGATCCCGCGCAGGAGCATATCCGCCACTTTTGCGGGAAGCTCCTTAACGAGATTATAATAAGTATACGATTGCCCCAGCGAGCAATAGTTAACAGGGAGGCCCTTGAATCTTCTATCGACGAATGATGTTGGCCCGCCACCTTGGCCAAGCTTCATAATCTTCACATCTCCAATTCGAACCATAGATGTACGGTCCAAATAGATAGTTAAAGAGAAAAGTGTTCGAAAGGTGTAGTCATCCCAAGGATCACGCTCAAGTGTCACATAGGGATAATGCTGCTCACGAGGCGTACGTTCCCCTCGTTCAACGATAACGAATAGAATAGATTCAAGGTCCGAAGTCGAGGATTTTTTCGGTAAGGAGGGGCGAACCTGACGCGTCTCAACAGGATCGAGTTCACTTAGCATTTCTGCAATCAAGGGACGCGTATGTCGTTCAGTATAAATAACCGCACGGCAGTAGTATCTGCCTCGATCGAACGCAAACACCACAAATTCCGCGTCTGGCCTCCTCGAACTTTGATATCGTTCAAGTGCATCGATAGTCAAAAGATCGTTAGATCGTGTGTCGTCCGGCAATACTGCAATCAATATGCGCGCGCCACGAGGTCGTACTGACTGATCAAATCGTACTGCGGCATTGCCCGGCTTTGAAACGTAAGATGTATAGATATCTTCCGCAGGTCGCAATATCCACGTTCCGAAATAGCGCTCCAGATCGCGGTACTTATGAGCGTTCGGCGCCGAATGGTCAATCTCTGAAAGCATCGAATTGATCGAATCCATCAGTTTCGTTCGCCTAGTTGGCTCGTTCATGGACACACCATACTGCAATCTGACTTTTTCCGCTGACAATACGAGCCCCGATTGCGTCACCCTGAATGACACATCTCCTGCTCATTCGAGCTTCGACGCTGCATCTCGGAGAGCAATGCGATTGAGGATCTTGAGCGGACTCGAAGCACCTTCAGATCGTCGACAGATCGAAGAGGGCATGAAGGAAGCGCACAACCCGGATACCAATTGGCCATCCGCGCGTTCATCTAATCTATCGGTCACTCAAGTGGACCGGACTGCAATGAACGCCAACCCGCAGGCTCGCATCCACTTGAAGCTGGTCTAGTTGAATCTAGTTTAATAGATTTTGACGAATCGAATTCGATTCTCGATCATCGGTCCGAATTGCGCGAGGCCGAGCCTCCATACGGATGAAGACCCATTCGAATGAACCCGAAGGAATTAGTGGTTGTCGGATTTCGCCGAACTGGAGCTGGACCTCTGGATTCTGGGACTCAGTCTGCGCTCACGTTCTGCCCAGCGAGCAGGCTCAGCCGCCGTAAACCTCGGGGTCCAGGGTGCCGATGTACGGCAGATCGCGGTACCGCTCGGCGTAGTCGAGGCCGTAACCGACGACGAACTCGTTGGGGATGTCGAAGCCCACGTCCCGGACGTCGACGTCGATCTTGACCGCGTCGGGCTTGCGGAGCAAGGTGACGACCTCGAGCGAAGCGGGGTTACGAGTCTTGAGGTTGCGCATCAACCACGACAGCGTGAGACCGGAGTCGATGATGTCCTCGACGATCAGCACGTGGCGACCGGCGATGTCCTTGTCGAGGTCCTTGAGGATGCGGACGACGCCCGAAGACGAGGTCGAGGATCCGTAGGAGCTGACGGCCATGAATTCCATCTGCGACGGGATCGGCAGGGCGCGGGCGAAGTCGGTCATGAAGAAGACCGCTCCCTTGAGGACGCCGATCAGCAGGAGATCCCCTTCGGGGGCGCCTGCCGGGTAACGCTTGGCGATTTCCTCAGCCAGTTCCGCCGTTCGTGCACGGATCTGTTCTTCGGAGATCAGTACCGATGCGATGTCGCCCTCGTACACGCGTCAAACCCTTCGTCGGTCTTCGAATCCGAGGATCAGCCTGCCACGTCGCCGGGCCGCCACCAACCTCGCCTCCGGTGTTCCGCCCCCGATCGCGACGCCGCCTTGCCCCCGCCAGTCGATCACCAGGGCGTCGACCGCCCGTAACTGTTTGTCCGTCAATGCTTTTGCGCCGCCCTGCAGCAGCCAGGCTCGCAGAGCGCGTCGGCGGATTGCGGTGGGCGCTTCGGCAAGTGTGTCCACTTCCACTTCCCCGTCGACGACAGCCCGTAGAAGTAGGGCCTCGGCGTACTCGTCGAGCGCCTCGCCGTCCTCACGCAACTGCGTCGCGGTTCGGGCCAACGCCTCGGCAACTCCCCCGCCGAGAATTTCTTCGAGCAGCGGCAACGCCTCGTGCCGCAGACGCACGCGAGTGAACTCGGGATTGTTGTTGTGCGGGTCCTCCCACGGCGTGATGCCCAGGTCGACGCAGGCCGCCCTGGTCACCGATCGACGGATGCCGAGTAGCGGCCGTCCCCAGGGGGCGTCGAATGCAGCCATACCCTGAATCGATCGCCCACCGGACCCGCGGGACAGTCCGAGAAGGACGGTCTCTGCTTGATCGTCGAGCGTGTGTCCGAGCAGAACCGGGAGGTCAGTCCTGGCGTCGCGCAGAGCGCTGTACCGAGCCTCACGCGCAGCGGCTTCGAGGCTCCCACCTTCCGCTACGTCGACGGTCAGCACCGTCGCGGTCCGGCAACCCAGCGCCAGCGCCTGGTCTGCGGCCGAGCGCGCGACGGCATCAGAACCATCTTGTAACCGATGGTCCACGATCAACGCGTCGACAGAATCGGTTTCCGCCACGGCTGCTGCGGTCAGCGCCAACGAATCGGCTCCCCCGGACAGGGCGACGACCACACGGCGTCGTGGCTCGAATGCGAGCGTCCACGCCCGCACAGCCTGTCGCAGCGCCAGTAGGGCAGGCGTCTCAGGCAGCAGCATCTAGCCGAGAACGCGCTTTACCCACGCGTCGGGATTGTCGATCTCGTCGAGCAACGGCAAGGTCTCGGGCCCGGTCCAGATGGTGTTGAACTGCTCCATGCCGACCTTGAGAACTACCGCGTCGACGAAGGCCTTGCCGCGTACGTACTGCGCCATCTTGGCGTCCATGCCGAGGAGCATCTTGATGATCCGCTGCACGGGGTTGGACTTGCGCTGCCGACGCTTGTCGAAGGCCGCGCGGATAGTTGCCACCGACGGCACCACGGCGGGGCCGACGGCGTCCATCACGTGGTCTGCATGCCCTTCGAGGAGAGTGCCGAGTACGAGCATCCGATCCAGCGCGTCACGCTGGGGTTCCGCCTGCGAAGCACGCAGCAGGCCGATGATCCCGCCCGCCGTCGCACCGTCACTGGAGTCGGGTTCCTTCCGCGAGCGCAGCTCTGCAGCAAGGCGCCCGACAACGTCGGTCATCGACTCGTCCACCGTCGCACCAAGCGTTTCGACGGATTCCTTCATGTACTCCGCTAGCCACGGTGAGGACGAGAACTGAACCCGGTGAGTGACCTCGTGCAGGCAGACCCACAACCGGAAGTCACTCGGGTTCAGCCGAAGGGACCGTTCGACGGAGACGATGTTCGGTGTGACCAGAAGCAGGGTGCCGTGCTCGCCGGTGAACGGGTCGTACTGCCCGAGGATCGCCGAAGACAGGTACGCCAGCATTGCGCCGGCCTGCAGGCCCGCCGGCTTTCCGACGATGAGATTGCCACTGCCGTCAGGGTCGGCGCCGGTGAGATGCGCCATCGACCGCGAGGCCGCCGTGATCCACCCGGCCCGGTCAAGCACGTCAGCGGCCGGGACCGGTAGACCGTCGGCCAAACCGGTCACTTCACGAACCGGCAGTTCGGCACGCTTGGACGCTTCGGCGAGTTCTGCGGTTGCCGTCTCGGCCGTGTAGCGAGACATCGCGGGGCCGCCGCGCGCCAGTTTTATCCCGGCTTTGGCGGCAAGACTCCAGTCGACGGCGCCACCGAGCGGAGCCGAGGCTTCATCATCTTGTGGAGTCTTTTCGGCCACTATTGGCACCCGCAATTCCTCAATGCTCCGGCAATCGCGTCCAGGGCAGGACGGCTCACTTCTGGCGGCCGGTCATTGGACATCAGTGCGAAGGTGAGCACTCGCCCGTTCTGATCGACCACGAACCCTGACAACGCGCTGGCCGTCGAGAGAGTTCCCGTCTTGGCCCGTACCCAACCCGCACCGGTTCGGTTTCCGGACGCGTAGCGGTCGGACAAACTTCCTGTTCCGCCGGCCACCGGAAGGTAGTCCAGCAGCGGACGCAGTTTCGGATCACCGTCACCGGCCGCCGCCGTCATGACGCGATCGAGTACCTGAGCGGGAATGAGATCGTCGACGGAAAGTCCACTGGAATCGTGCAGCGAAACTCCGGTGTAGTCGAACCCGGCGGCCTGCAGGGTCTTGCCGGTCGCGTCGACGGCTCCGGTGAACGAGGCTTCGATTCCGGAGGCAATCGCGACCTCACGCCCGATGGTCTCGGCGAGCACGTTGTCGGAATGTTCCATCATCTGCAGCAGCCGGTCGCTCAGCGGCGCCGACTGCACGGTGGCGATCGGCTTGGCACCGGCAGGCGCCGCGCCGAGACTCACGTTGGCGGGATCGACACCGAGGGCCTGAGCGAGCACCTTGCCCGCGTCCAACGCGGGCGTTTCCGAACGCGGCGACTCGTCTTGAGTGCCGTCGTACCGACCGCCTTCGATCATCACCGATTCGATCGGGGTGATGTAACCGGCCGCGATGTCAGCGGGGAACCACCCGGTGGCCATGTTGTCGCCCTTGAACAAACTCGAGTCCACCACGACGCTGGTCACCGGCGTACCGGCAGCCTTGATCTGGTCGACGAGATCCGCGATGTGCGCTGCGTTGGCGTAGTACCCGCTCTGCCCCTTCGGCGTCGCCGTCAGCGTCGGGTCACCACCGCCGACCAGAACGACCTGCCCGGGGCTCGCTCCGGGGACCACCGTCGTGGCCAGCCTGTGGTCGAGCGGCAGCTTCAGCAGTGCCGCCGATGCGGTCAGCACCTTCGTCGTGGACGCAGGCGTCATCGGCGTCGACGGGTCTGCGCTCCACAGAATGTTTCCGGTGAGCGCATCAGCGACAACTCCGGTGAACTTCCCCAGATCCGGGTTGGCCACGGCCGGGCCGATCGCCGCTGCGATTCCCGACGCGCTCGGGATCGGTGCGTCCGTCGGGACGGGCACCACCTGAGGTGACGGCGTCACGAGCGCAGGCTGCGGCGACGTAGTCACGGTCGCGCTGCCGGCTGTGTCGTTCGACGTACCGAGTTTCACGACGACAACTCCGGCGACGGCCAGTACAACCACTGCACCGACCGCCAGAAGGATGCGGAAGTTACGCCGTCGACTCTCTTCCAACGAGCCGATCTTCTTCTTTCCTTGGCCCGCCAACGCCCCTCCGTCTGTGCTCTGCCTACTGGGTGGTCAGGCAACCTTATCCTTGACCCGATATCCTTCCGACGAATCATTACCGACACGACAGCGAGGAATCGGCGTGGAGTTCGACGTCACCATCGAGATCCCCAAGGGTCAGCGCAACAAGTACGAGGTCGACCACGTAACCGGTCGCGTCAAACTCGATCGCTACCTCTACACAGCTTTCGGCTACCCGGCCGACTACGGCTTCATCGAAAACACCCTGGGTGAGGACGGCGATCCGCTCGACGCCATGGTCCTGCTCCCCGAGTCGGTCTTCCCCGGCGTCATCGTCGAGGCTCGCGCAGTCGCGATGTTCAAGATGGTCGACGAGGCCGGCGGAGACGACAAGGTCCTCTGCGTTCCGGCCGGCGACCCCCGCTGGGATCACATCCAGGATCTGGGTGACATCTCACAGTTCGAGCTCGATGCGATCAAGCACTTCTTCGTCCACTACAAGGACCTCGAGCCGAACAAGCACGTCGAGGCAGCCAACTGGGTCGGCCGCGCCGAGGCAGAGGCCGAGATCGAGGCTTCGATCAAGCGTCTCGCTGCCAACGGCGGTCACTGAGCTCGAGTTCTCAGGCCTTACGAAAATCCCCGCACATCGGAAGATGTGCGGGGATTTTTGTGCAGTTTCTACTCACCCTTGCAGTTTCTACTCACCCTGGAAGACCGGCGGGCGCTTCTGGAAGACGGCGGTGATGGCCTCGGTCAGATCCTGCGACGGCAGGAACGCCGCGTTCCAGGCTGCGACGTAGCGAAGGCTGTCGTTCACGCTCGCGCTGCGGGTGTGATCGAGCACGTCCTTGATCCCGTGGACCACGAGCGGCGGATTGAGCGCAATCTCCTTGGCGGTCGCGCGCGCCGCGGCCAGTACCGCGTCGGCATCTTCGAAAACGTCGTTGACGAGGCCGATCTTCTCGGCGCGCGCTGCGTCGATGTCCTTGCCGGTCAGAGCCAATTCACGCAGGTGTCCGTCACCGATGATCGCGGGCAGACGCGCGAGGCTGCCCATGTCTGCGACGATCGCGACCTTGACCTCGCGGATGCTGAACTTGGCATCGGCACTTGCGTAGCGGATGTCCGCCGCCGTGATCAGGTCGACGCCGCCGCCGATGCACCAGCCCTGCACAGCTGCGACGACGGGCTTGCGGCAATCTGCGACGGCATTGATGCCCGACTGCATGCGCTTGATCATGTCGTGGAACTTGGTGCGCGGGCCCGCCTGAGCCTTGTCCGCGAGGACAGCACCGAATTCGCCGCTCATCGCCGGCAGGTCCAGGCCGAACGAGAAGTGCTTGCCGGAACCGGCGATGACGATTGCACGTACCTCGGGATCGGCGTCGAGGTCGGCGAAGATTTCGGGGAGTTCACTCCAGAAATCCGGCCCCATCGCGTTGCCCTTGCTCGGCCCGATCAGCGTCACCTGGGCGATGTTGTCTTCGCGCTCGACGGTGAACGCATTCCAGCTCTTCTGTTCAGTCATTACTCAAGAGTAACTAAAGGTCCGGCTCAGCCGAAGACCGCTGCCTTCATCCGAAAATTCCTGCCTCGTCAAGTACCAGTACGACGAGGGTGACGGCCATCAGGGCGAACATGATCAGCATCGCCATCCTGGCTGCCCGCTCACTGGTCGGTGGGAAAACGCGCTGCGCCGGATGCTCGGCCACGTACTCGGACAAGGACATGGTCCTGGCACGTGAGCGTGTCGGATTCTGTACCGCTGCTGTTGTAGCCATGTCGGTGATCCTTTCAACTACGCAATCTCAGTCAGGTACCCCAAAGGTGAAGTACCCGACTGAGTTCGACTTCTCCAATGTAGACCCGCAGATCGAAGAAGTCAGCGTGAGTTTCGTGCGAATTACCTGAGAGTTAGTCCACACAGGGGATGCCGCCATTCGCGTCCGCTCGGATAGGTGATCCCTGCGCTCCCGTATCGGGAACTGTGCCGGCGGATACCGAGGAGTCCGACTGCGCCGGAGCGGCCGAGAACACGGTCTGCGCATTGTCCTCACCGATCAGTACAGACACTGATTCGGCCGCTGCCTGCTCGTTCGGCACTGCGGCCACGCCCAACTGCTCGGCCAGCGCCTCTGCGACGGCTTTGGCGCCGACTCCATAGCTGACCACCGACTTTGCCGTCGCAGCTGCGGTGCTCACCTCTCCGACTTCGACTCCCGACGCTTTCATCGCCGCTGCCAACGCGGCGCCCAACCCGTCCGTCGCGGTTCCGTTGCGGATGTCCACAACTTCGTTCCCGGTCGAGATCGCGGTGTCCATCGCAGGTGCAGATGCCGAGTCACCTCCCGCGAAGATCCGCGACACTTCGCTACGCAGACGCGCCGGATCGACCATGTTGACGTCCTGGCCGTCGACGGTCTCGTATCCCTCGATGGGCAGGGTGTAGAAGTCGATGTTCCCACCCGCGAGAGCGCTTGCCTGAGAAGCGAATCGGACGGGATCCATGGCGGAATCGATCACCACGTCCTTCTTCACCACGTCGGCCAGTGCCGTCATCTTCGGAATGTTTCCGATGACGCCGGAGCCCTTCAAGTTGGCGATCACCGCGCTGATGAAAGCCTGCTGCCGGTGGGTGCGATCCAAGTCCCCGTTGTCCAGGCCGTGGCGTTGACGGACAAACGAAAGTGCCTGTGACGCATCGAGAGTCTGAACCCCCGCCGGGAAGTTGGCGCCCGAGAAGTCATCCTGCACCGGATTGTTGAGGCACACCTGAACAGGACCGATAGCCGAGACGACGTCATAGAAGCCCATCAGGTTAACTTCGGCAAAGTGATCGATCGGAACCTTGAGCAGATTCTGCACGGTGGTCAGTGTCGACCGCCTACCGACTTCACGCGCTTGTTGTTCTCGTGCAGCAGGATCCGTCACACCGTCCGCTGCGAGTTTGGCGTCCGCATCAGCCTTCGCCATTCCGTAGGCTTCCTTGATCTTGGCCATTCCATAGCCGGGTACAGAGACGTAATCGTCGCGTGGAATCGCCACTGCACTGGCCTTGCCACCATCGCCCGGAACATGGAGCAGGATAAGCGTGTTCGTGTTGTACCCACCCACATCACTGTCCCCTGCGTGCAACTTGTCGGTGACGAACTCTGCCGGCAGGTCACTGCCGTCCATCGCCTTGCGACTGTCGAGCCCGATCAACAAGATGTTGGTATCCCCGTCGAGAGAACTTCCGGCGTCGTCACCGAGGGCGGAGAGCGCATCCGACCGGTACAGCCCCGACGTCAGATCCGACTGCACGTACCACCCGATTCCGACGCCCACCAGAATCGTCGTCGACAGGGACGCCGCCGCCAGCTTGCGCCCTACCGAGAGCGTCGACCGCTGCGGTTGACGCCTACGCCTGTGCCTGGTTGCCGAGTGTCGAGGTCGCGGTTCCACGGCCGACACGCTATCCACCGTTCCTGAGTAGAACCTGTCGATACCGGACACGGCTGGTCATTCGCTGAAAGAACGCTGAGAATGAAGTCCGAATTGGGCGAATCTGCTCTAGGCTCCGCCCTGTGGACCGCCGACGCTTCCTCAGTGCCCTCGCAGCAGCAACTCTGACCGGAACCGCCGCGGTGACCATGGGAACCGCTTGTTCGTCACGTTCGGTCGGGACGGCGGTCGCCGCAGCCGACGAGCCAGCAGACCCTGCCGCTGTTCCGAATCTCCCGCCTGCCTTGCTGCCGCCTCCACCGCCGTCTGCCCGGGTGCCGCTGCCCGCCGGCGGATCGTTGACCGCCCTGCCCGGCGGCGGGGATCTGTTTGCCCTGACGGTTGACGACGGAGCCAGCTCCGAAGTCGTGCGCCTCTACACACAGTTCGCAAAAGACACCGGCATCCGTTTGACGTACTTCGTCAACGGGCAATACAACTCGTGGACCGAAAACGCCGGACTTCTCAGACCTCTTGTCGAGAGCGGACAAATTCAGCTCGGCAATCACACCTACTCGCACCCGGATCTGACGTCAGTGTCGAAGCAGCAGATCGCCGACGAGCTGACGAAGAACGGCACGTTCCTGCGCAACACCTACGGGGTGGACGCGGCGCCGTACTTTCGGCCGCCGTATGGAAGGCACAACGCGACAGTCGATTCCGTGGCCGCGAGCGTCGGCTACACCGTGCCCACCCTCTGGTACGGGTCGCTGTCGGATTCTTCGTTGATCACCGAGGAGTACATCCTGCAGATGGCGAACCAGTACTTCAATCCGGGGGCCATAGTGATCGGACACCTCAACTATCTGCCCGTGACCCACGTGTATCCGCAACTGGTGGACATCATCCGAAGCCGGAACCTGCGGACCGTCACGCTCAACGATGTCTATTTGAAGCCGTGACGCCGTGGTGACCTCAGCCGACAACGAGGTTCCGGCCGACAACAGGGCTCCGTCTGTGAAACAACGCACCGAGGCCTGGCTGCTCGCGGACATCACCGAGGAACCCGCCGGACATCTGGGGCCACACCGGATGGCGCCGAAGAAGGAGAAGCGCCACCCGTGGTGGAAGGTGATGTGCCTGACGGGTGTCGATTACTTCTCCACTCTCGGTTACCAACCCGGTATCGCGGCGTTGGCGGCCGGCACGTTGGCTCCCATCGCGACAGTCGTGTTGATTCTACTGACGCTGTTCGGTGCGCTCCCGGTCTACCGGCGAGTGGCTCGCGAGAGTCCGCATGGCGAGGGTTCGATCGCGATGCTCGAGAAGCTGCTGCCCAAGTGGCGCGGCAAGATCTTCGTTCTCGTGCTTCTGCGCGAACCGGAGGTGCCCCCCCCCCCCCCCCCCCCCGGTTGGGGGAAATCGCGGCCGAATCGTCGGCAAATCTCACTAGGGTTAGGTGCGTGTCCTGATGGCCGACGTCCTAACGCTTCCGGCGATCCGGAACGGGAACGATTCGAACGGTTCATCGTGCGCGGACCTGGCGAGCGGGATTGCCATTTTTGGACCGGCAGCATTTCCGATGACGGGTACGGAAGAAACTGAGCGGAATTACATCGGGTATACATTCGACCGATACCGACTTGGTGCACGAGGAGCAAACAGATGCCGGAGCCGTTCGCGATCGAGGTGGACTCCTTCTACAACACGATCGTCCTGCGATCACCGGATGACTACGAACCGCTCGCGCCAGAATGGTTTCCCACCGAACCCCAGTTGGTGAACAGCGGAGCAGGCCGGTTCGTCATCCACACCGGTGGACGCGGACTCGTACGCGTGACAGTCTCCGCAACCGACACGCCCGCAGCCTAGTTCGGCTCCACGTCAACCCGGGTAAGGCTCGTCGAGAGCGCGGAGGCGACGAGGCCGTCAAGCAAGCTGAGCGGAGGTTGCATCAAATGCAACATTGATGCATCTGTTTCGGCGCCGATTGCCGTTATGTCCGGTGGTCAGTGGTGTCCGGGGAGGTCGACTGGCGGATGTGCAGTATTCGAAACGTGCTACATTCCCAGCCTCTTCATCGCCGCCCGATTCAACCGACGGACCGTGAGATTGGCCTATCATATTCCCATCACGGCTGAGGGCTCGTCATACTTCATCCAGAAACGCGCCCGCAATCGATATCGGATCCTCTCGTCCAGGTCGCACTTCTGGATGACCTCGCAAGCATCAAGCAGAAGTGCACGGTCGATGTCTGGTGGAATCGATGGCCTCGCACGCCGAAGTTCGAGTTGGTCGTCACCGGTAGCGCTCTCGTGAAACGCTGCGAGAACGCGTGAGACAACGTCATCGATCAGTTGACCTTGCTCGTCATTGTCGCCCCAGTACCCGGGTGGGCTGTGATCGGAGGACCACGTCGAGACGCTATAGGCCAGAACACTTTTCGGTCGTGGATCCGACGGGACGTGCGGGACCTTCGCGAGGTCCAGCGGGGTTCGGGCAGTTGGCCGCGCCGCCGCCGCGACGGCGGGGGTTGACGTGGACGACTGGAGCGGGGCTATCGGCGCCGGCACGGGTTGGCGATCGACTTCGACCACTGCTGCATCGACCGCCGCGCCGTCGATGTTGTCGAGTTCATCGACAGCCGGATTAGGTGCCGACTAACACCATGCGCTTTACCCTCGACAGTCGGTACAGCGAGCAGCAGGACCTGGACTCCATGCACCTGGGCTTCCTCGACTGCTTCGGCGAGATCATCATCGCCGGAGACGAGAAAGAACACGTCGGATGCCCTGTTGCGTGCTTGGGCCACGAGGTCGAGGCCCATTCGAAGGTCGACCCCCTTCTGCTCAGCGTTGACACCGAACCGTCCGAGTCGGAGCTTCACTTTGGGGAGCTCGCCGATGCGTTCCTGCTGTGCATCCGGAATCCCGTTGCGGGCCGAGTCGCACCAATGCACCCGCAGCATCGCAGTCCTGCCTTACTTCCGCAGCTGCCAACAGTGAGCCGATCAGTTTCGAGTAGTCGACATGGATGCCGCCTCGCAGTGAAGTGCCGGTGACACGAGTCGCAGCAGAGGCGAGGAGATACCCGGCATCGATGTAAGAGCGCAGGTCGACCGCATGCGACATTATGGCACGCAGCCAATCACCGCCCCGTCCAATCACAATCAGCCACTAACTGAGGCCAATTCAATACATCAAGAAAGAGTTTCCGCGATTAGCACTAAAGTAGTAGTACTAAAGTTCAGAGCTTCAGTTCTCAACCTACTGAATGGTAGGGAATTTGCAGGAACCGTCACCAGAAACAGATCACTACGTCCACGATTTTTAAATTTCTAGAACGGGTTCCATCCCGCCGAATAATCAGCTATGGTGATTCGCGTCACCCCAAAGATGCAAGGTTCGCGAAAATGCTTTGAGACGCCCGGTTTGATTACGATCAAACATTTAATGGCCACTCGACGTCCATTCGGAATCTCACATCGGGGCTGGCTGGGCTTCATGGCTGCAGATCATCGTCGGCTACTCGCGTTCCGACCTGACTCCTCAGTGCCCAATTTTCGTGGGGTGCAAACCGACTTTTTTGTCAGACCGCACAGCGAGATACAGGTGACCTTGTTAAGAACAGAAAGGTTCGGAACATGAACATCAAGAGGATTTCGTCTGGCGCCCTCGCCCTCGCAGGAGCATCCGCCATCGCTTTCGCTGGGCTCGCATCGGCCGGCCCGGCCGTGCCGGGCGTTCCCACCGCCGACAACCAGGTCTGCGGAATGGCTTCAGATCCCGCAGGAAATGGCGTAGCAGGCGTTGTCATCAACGGCACTGTAGGTGGGGTGGCCATGCCGATCTCGGCCACGACGAATGCGAACGGAAGCTACTGCGTCCAGGGCACATCCACCCTCGCCAATGATGTCATCGGCGGCGCCAAGGTCCAAATCTTCGCTACCGCACCCGCCGGCAAGACGATTACCAGCTCCAACCCCTGGTACTCCACCACGTTCGGAACTAACCAGATCGATACGTGGATCTTCTTGGCCCATCTCGACTCCACGTACAACTCTGCGGTCGGATTCAACTTCACTACATCATAAGGAGGAATAAATGTCAGTAGAGTTCCTGCGTGCACTCAAGGCTCTCGTAACCGGTTTGACCCCAGTTCTCGGCGGTTCACTTGATGGCTTGAACGCGATGTCCATGAATAGCAACTCGGATGGTGGTCTGTGATGGGTTCGGTAGCCGAGGCGACCTCGTCATTGGGTCAAACCGTAGTTCAGATGGTTCCCACTCTGTTCATGTTTTTGATCCAGACCCCATTGGAGCTATCCATGGGATTCAAGGTCTAGAAAAGGAGAGCGCGATGTCGCTTGAAGCAACGTCAGTCGATTTGATGGCACTTGTGCGGAAAACATGGATCGGTTCCATGAACCCGTTACGAATGTTCCTCTTGGCACTCTCCTAAGAAAGGACCTGGATGATGCTAGGAAACTACTGGAATGGTCTCGTGAACCTAGTTCTAGGTTTAACAACGGTCATGGTTGTCGGACTGGACACCGCCTCGAAACAAGGGGCTGGATGGTCTAGTCTGGACTCTGCGAGTAGCAATTGACAGTGATCTAAGCGAGACTGCGTGGGCGTGGCCGGATTCCGGCCACGCTCACGTGCTTTCAAATGGTGCCTGGACCTGCGCTTTTCGAACTCTCGCCGAGTGCTTGGCATCGCACAGTCGCGAGCATCTCGATGCAGTCGCCGCCGAGCTCAACAACCGGCCCCGCAAAATACTCGGTTGGAGTACGCCCGAAAATCGCCTCCGCGGTTTGCTCTATAACTTGTCTCCGTAACCATCGCGACCGAGTTGCACCATCGTTCAACGCCGGATGAACTGCCACCCTGACCAGGTGATCGTGATTCGACAGGCATGGTGGCGGCTGCTCTCGCAGCCCGTCTAACCACGTCGTGGGCTGTATGCAGCCCACGCGCAAGTCGATCCTGGCCGAGCCCGAGGTTTCGTACAGCCCCTGACCATTCAGGAGCCTTACAGTGACGTCCCTCGAAATCACCACTGCACGCAGCGACCGTCTACGCGACGACATCGCCGAAAACCCGAGCCGATACCGAGTCCTGACCGGTGAACGCCCCACCGGCCCAATGCATCTCGGACACTACTTCGGCACCCTCGCAGTAAGGGTTCGCCTGCACCAACGCGACGTCGACACGTTCATCATCCTCGCGGATTACCAGGTCATCGCCGACCGCGACGCCATCGGCGAAGTCCGCGACAACGTGTTCAGCGCAGTGCTGGACTACCTTGCCGCAAGCATAGACCCGCAACTAGCGACGATCTTCACTCACTCCGCGATACCCGCACTTAACCAACTCGTGTTGCCATTCCTGAGCCTGGTCACCGAGGCCGAGTAGCACCGCAATCCGACAGTCAAGGCCGAACACGCCGCATCCGGGCGTGCCCTCAGCGGTCTCCTGCCCATTTACCCGGTCCATCAGACCGCGGACATACTCTTCTGCAAAGGCAACCTCGTTCCAGTCGGGAAAGACAACCTCCCACACGTCGAAATGACCCGTGTCATCGCGCGACGCTTCAACGACCGCTACGGCCAGGTCTTCCCCGAACCTCAAGCGCTGCTTACCTCGAGCCCCGAAGTACCTGAACTCGACGGCAGAAAGATATCCAAGAGCTACGGAAACGCCATCACACTGTCGATGACCGCCGACGACACCGCAGCGGCAATCCGCAAGGCACCGACCGACTCACAACGCCGCATCACCTTCGACCCGATCAACCGCCCCGGGGTATCCGCACTGCTGACCACAGCAGCATTGTGCTCAGGTCGCGACGAGAATGACCTCGCCGACCAGATCGGCGACGCCGGCGCAGGCGCACTCAAAAAGCTCACCACCACGCTCGGGAACGACTTCCTCGCCCCTCACCGGCAACGCAGAAACGACCTCGCCCAAGACCCCCACCATGTCGCCGACGTCCTGCGCATCGGAAACCAGCGCGCGAACGAAATCGCCCAACAGACCCTCGAGGAAGTCCGAACCGCAATGGGCACCATCTACTGATCGACTCCTACCCATAGCGCACTCCAGTAGTTTGGACATTCACCGGGTTGCGACGATCCCTGGAATCCGCCATCGGGAGTGTCTGATCAACGGTGGATCCGACCTCGGTATCGGTTAATTACTGTTGAGGGTGATGCGTGCTTCGAAGGTGATAGCGAACGCGTTCAGCGCTGGCTTCCACCTCATCGCCCATCGCGCCTTACCTTTCCCAGTCGGGTCCAGAGCCCGAGTCGCCAGATACAAGCATTCGAGCGCCGCCTGCTCCGTCGGGAAGTGCCCACGAGCACGCACAGCACGCCGGTAACGAGCGTTGACGGACTCGATCGCATTGGTCGAGCAGATCACCCGCAGGATCTCTTTCGTCGTAATCCAAGAACGGAACGAACTCGGTCCAGGCGTTCTCCCACATCCGCACGATCGCTGGGTATCGCTCACCCCAAATTCCGCAGAATTCGATGAACCGTTCCTTCGCCGCGGACTCCGACGGAGCGGTGTAGACAGGTTTGAGATCACGGGCCATCTTGTCCCAGTACTGCCGTGCCGCGAACCGAAAGGTGTTGCGTATCAAATGAATGATGCAGGTCTGCACCACCGCGAGTTCCCAGACGGTGTTGATCGCATCCGGCAACCCTTTCAGGCCGTCGCACACCACGATGCACACGTCGGCGACCCCGCGGTTCTTGATTTCGGTGAGCACCGACAGCGAAGAACTTGGCGCCTTCGCCTCCGTCCCCGGCCCAAATCCCGAGGATGTCGCGTTCACCGTTCACGGTGACCCCGATCGCGACAAACATCGGCCGGTTGGTGACCTGACCGTCGCGGACTTTGACGTGCACCGCATCGATGAACATCACCGGATACACAAGATCGAGCGGCCGGTTCTGCCATTCGGTCATCTCGCCGACAACCTTGTCGGTGATGCGGGAGATGGTGTCCTTCGAGACCGTCGCACCATAGACGTCCTGAAAGTGCGCGGACACATCGCCGGTCGTCAACCCCTTTGCAGTAAGCGATAATACAATCTCGTCGATCCCCGTCAGGCGTCGTTGCCGCTTCTTGACGATCTGCGGCATGAACGAGGAATCGACATCCCGCGGGACATCGATCTCGACCGGCCCGATCTCGGTGAGCACGGTCTTCGATCGCGTGCCGTTGCGGGAACTGCCGCTACCTCGGCCGGCAGCATCGTGCCGTTCGTAGCCGAGGTGCTCGGTCATCTCCGCGTCTAGCGCGATTTCGAAAACGTTCTTGGTGAGCTGATTGAGCAGCCCGTTCGGGCTCATCAGCTCCACGCCCTGCTCCTTGGCTTGTGCCAAAAGTTGCTCGGCCAGCTGTTTCTGATCCTCCTCGTCCGCCATGGGATCCAGTTTTTCGGTCATGATCGATCCTTCCCACCAAGCTCAGCTCGGCGTGTCGAACCAAGACCGGATCAACCGTTTATCTGACAGTCCCCTCACTAGCGAGTAAGTCGTCAGAGCGATTCTTCGGGTTTGGGTGTGCGTTTTGACCATCGCCATACCGGACAGCACGGAACGGGCTTCTGGGCGTGACTGACGTGGAGAAACTTAGCGAAAAGTTTCCAATTGGGTGTCCCGTCGGCGAACGTGGGTGTGAAGATCGGGTGTCGAGATGCAACACCGCCGGCAGAACACGGGATCCAGGTTGATCTTCTGGTGAAGGCGGGTGTGGATCGCGACCAGGCTTATGTCGATCATCGTGTCAGCGGCGGGCAGGCTCGTCGGCCAGGTTTGGATGATGCGATCAACGCGGCTCGGGCCGGCGACGTCCTTTGTGTGACGATGCCTCATTAACTGTCGCGCTCGGCGAAGGATCTGCATGAGCCGGTAGAACGGATCGCGGAGAAGGTGTATCGCTGTCAATTGACGGTCAGTTGTACGACCCGCGCGATCCGATGGGGAAGATGTTCATCGGCTTGCTGGGGATTGATGACGGAGTTTCGAGTCGGATCTGATTCGTGGCCGCACTCGTGACGCCCTGGCCGCCGCGACAGCTGCTGAGAAGAGAAAGGTGCGTCGGACAAGCTCACCGGCTGGAGAAAAAAGTCAGTCACGATCGGGTCTTTTCTTCCAGAGGCTCCCGGTCTGGAGCCTCACCGGTTGCCGCGGGTCGGGCTCCTTCGATGTGTGGGTCAGCTCGTTACGCCGCGTTAAGAATCTGAAAACTTGGTGAGCAAACCTTCCTTTCCCAGGTGAAGCGGCGGATTATCGAAGTGGCCGCGCATCTGGTTACCGCGCGGCATGTCGAGCGCGCCTGAAGGCACAACGGGCCGGGAGGTCACATGCTGCTACACCAATCGATAGGGTTGGAGCGCTTCAACGAACTACCGCGACAGAAGGCGGTTCACGCACTGTTCGAGTGCTGCTGCTCGCTGACGTGGGCCGGGTGGGTCAGCGAAGGACGTCCGTTTGCCGATCACGCGGAGATCCTCTCGCGAGCCGAGGACGCGATTCTCAACCTCTCGGACGAGGACGTCGAGCGCGCATTGCAGTGCCATCCACCCGTCGGCGTCCGCAAGAACAGCGTGCCGTCCCACCTCGAGCAATGCTCGATCTGGGTTCCGGACGACGCCGTCATGGCAACCATCTATCGCGCCGGCGAGGAGTACGAGCGCAACTTCGGCTTCCGGTATCTGTGGTGTTCGCACGGCCATGACGCCGACGACCTCCTCGAGAACATCAGCCAGCGCATGTCCAACGAACGGTCCGTCGAGCGCAAGGTCTGCATCGACGAGCTCGCCAAGATCACGCGGACGAGGATCGAGCGGATGCTGGGACCCGAAGACGGATATCCCGAGTACTGAAAAGAAAAGCGGGTGCGGCGCTTTCGCGCCGCACCCGCTTTCATGCTCTGAATCGATCAGAGGTCGAACTCGGCCGGAGAGATTCCGACTGCAAAACACATGTCGCGTACGACGCCGCGCTCGTGCTCGTCGAAGTTGCCGTCGGCGCCGCCGATGATGATGCCGATCTGGATGACCGCGCGAGCCTGATCCTGCTTCGACTTGAGCTTCGCGATGGTCGCGGTTGCCTCGACCTTGCCGAACTCGTAGTCCGAGGACAGCTTGCTGCAGTACCAGTCGAACTGCTCACGAAGCTCGTCCGGCGGGAAGACCGCGAGCGACTCGTTGCTCATGATCAACGCGGCGGTCTTCTGACGCTCCGACGGATCGATCGAACCGTCTGCGGCGGCGATCAACGCGCACATTGCCATGCTCGCGTTCTTGAATTCCTTGTTCTGGAACTGGCTGGTCTTTGTCTTGAGCTGGCCGTTCATCTCCTGAGCCTTAGCCTTCAACTGATCCCAGAATGCCATGAGTCTCCTCGAGTATTGCCGCCACACACCGCGCGTGGTCGTACCACCACTCTGCCTGTGCGCTCGGCAATTCGCCATCGGCCGCTAGGTGCGGTCGAACACTGCCAGGATTCGCGACTCGGAGATCGGGTCGAGCACGTCCGGAGTGAAGTGCCATTGCGTGCGGGTCCACGGGTCGTGAACCTCCGTCTGCCCTGCTGCCGAAAGATGTTGACACCCCTCGGACAGCGCGGCGACGGATTCTTCCGCGAAATTCGACTCGTCCTCTCCGACAATCAGTATCGACAAACCGATTGCCGGTCCGCGTTCGGCGAGGAACATGATGGTCTGTGCGTCTTCGGCGGAGTATCCGTGCGGGAAATCGCTCAGGATCAACAGGCGCAGGGAACTCGGGCCATCTGCGACGCCACTCATTCGCGCGAGTTCGCCCATGTCGACGGCCTCGGCCAGTGCCCGCAAGCGCGCCGAGATCTCGGTGTGAGCGGTGATGACCGGGCCCGCGAGCATCGGTGCCAGTCTGTCGGTCAGTGGCGTGAGCGAGCCGGTCAGATCTACGACGTCGAGTAGCGGCATCGGGCCGGCGGCCATGACGCGCACGGTGACGGCACTGATCAGACCGAGCGCTGCTTTGCTCGACGTACTGTCCACCCAGATGGGCCGACGCAACGGGAGCGGCACGCAGTACGGAACGGTGAGCGTGCCGCGGTCCGGAGCCGAAAGCTCGCCCAGACGCATTCCGTCGCTGACGGCCGTGATCTGAGCCGGATCAGTTGTACCCGCCCACGACACCGACTTCCATGACGCCATCGACCGTGGGAGCACGCCGTCGATCACGCCGAGTTCGTGTGCAAGCTGGGCGCTGTCACGGGCGTGGTTGTCCCGCGCGAGTGAGACGAGGTCGTCGTGACGCTTCTGTGCGGCGTCGCGCGCCGCCACTCCCGCTGCCGAGTTCCGCAACGACGGATCTGCGACGGCAGCGGTCAGATCTTCGTCCAACCGAGCAAGCGCGTACTCGCTGCTGGAGACGAAGGAAGCGGCAGATCGTGAGGCGTCCTCGAAGATCATCCACGCGCGCTCGAGACCTCGCCCTACCTCCAACGGCTCCACCGCGGAGTCCCACGCGGGTGCGGCTGTCGGAGCTTGTTGTGCCGGCTCGTCGTCCACCTCGACGCCGTGCACCGAGATCAGTTCCGCCAGACCACCCGCATAGCCCTGCCCGACGGCCCGGATCTTCCAGGCACCGGACTTTCGGTACAGCTCCCAGCAGATGACCGCTGTCTCGGTACCTGCGGTGGGGATCGCGAATTCGGCCAGGACCGAACCGGATTGATCGCTCAGGGTGGCGGAGAGCCCGGCCGTGCGAAAGGCTCCCGCGGCCGTCGCTGCCGGATCCACGCTGACGATGCACAACACTGCTGCGGCATCGGGGTGAAGTCGATCGAGTTCCACCCGGATGCCGCTCTGGTCGAGTTGCACTCCAGCGGTGGACGGTTGGTTGTAGAACACGAAGTCCGCGGACGTCAATGCCCGCAGGTTCGCGTCCGCTACCAGCGCCGACACGTCGAACGGCGTCTGGCTCTCGGCTCGAAACGTCACCACGGGCGCCTGCAGCGGCGCGTTCTGTCCGGGAACAAAAGTCATACCCACAGCAGCGAACTATGCCATGACCGGGCTCTCTCGGTCAGCCTTGCAGGTCCGCCACCACTAGATCGGCCACCGCGGTCATCCCGGCGTCCGTGAAGTGCAAGCGCTGCGCCGTCGACTCCGAGAACAGGCCTTCGAACCAACGCTGATCTGCACTCGCACACGCGTCGTGCCCGCCGGCGATGCTCGCCGCCGCAATGTCGACAGTGCGCACACCGTGGGCGTGGGCGACCTCGTCGAACTTCGTGTTGTAGCGAGCGAAGTAGTCCATGAACCAGGATGCGTCGGCGTCTGAGAACGGGATGTTCGGCCAGCATCCGCGAGAGGAGATCATGCCGCCCTCTCCGATCAGGTAGATGCGAGCGTTAGGCGCGCGCTGCGTGACCGCGGTCAGGATGCGATCCAATTCTCCGGCAGCCCGGTCGATTCCGGACTGGGCGACGGAATTCGCGAGCGGGTCGTACCGGCATCCACGATCAGTTCCCGGTCCCGGAGCGACGCACAGGGGGCCGAGGAAGATGCTGTTGGAGTCGTTGCCGCCGATCGAGATGGTGATCAGGTCGGTGTCCGGGTGAACAGCATCGAGCTGGACGGGCCAGTAGTTCGGAATCAGCTGTGGGGTGTCGATGATGTTCTCGGCGCGTGCCGCGCTGCAAGAGACATCAGCGAACTCGGTCACGTCGAGCGCCCGCGAGATCTTGCCCGCGAAGTTCTCGTACGAACGCGAGCAGGCGTCGGGGTACATCGGTTCCAGCCTTGGACCGGAGGCGCGGGAGTCACCGAGGGCGACGTACTTGATCCCGGTCTCGGAAAAACCTGCCGGCGGTGCCGACTGGGGCACCGAAGCCTGCGCAATTCCGGTGCTCACGAGCGCCAGTACAACGCCTGCAACGGCCGCCGCCCGACCGAGAAGTTTCCCTCGAGTGATCATCTACTGTGCCAAGTCCTCTCGCGCACGGCCGCTCGACTGACGGCTCGACATGCCGCATGAGGTTAACGCACGGAGGGGACAACGATGTCCGGTTCGGCGGACGGCGATCGAAACCACCTACCGCCGAACCGGATTCATCTCGACTATGCAGTCTCGACTCAAGCAGTGAGGAAACGGCCCAGCTGCGGCGCAGCTTCTCCTGCGTGTTTGGCCTGGATACCTTCACCGATGGCCTGCAGCTTCCATTCGCCGTTCGCGCGGTACACCCTTTGCCATCACCATTCCGGTGAAAGCCATGCCGCCCTGGAGCGTGTATCGAGCGAGCTCGGAGTTGGTGGTGCTGTCCACGAGACGGCAGAAAGCGTTGGAGACCTGCTCGAACGTGTGTCCGCGGTACGAGGTCACCGTGAAGATCACGGTGGTCACGTGAGCCGGGACCCGCTGCAGATCGACGAGCATGACCTCGTCGTCGCCGTCTCCGTCGCCGGTGAGGTTGTCACCCATGTGACGGACCGAGCCGTCCCTTGGACGTCAGCTGACCGTAGTAGCAGACGTCGACGAGGTTGCCGTCGGCGTACAGGAGTGCCGAAGCGTCGAGGTCGACGTCGGCGGTACGGCTTCCGAACAGACCGCTCTTCTTGATCGGATCCCAACCCAGACCCATCTGGATCATGGTGAGCGCGACGCCGCCCTCCTTGCGGAGCGTGACCTTCTGGCCCTTGGTCAGGCTGACGGGCGCCCTTGACCAGGCTCACCTCGGGCTGCTGCGCCGGCGGCTGGTTCTGCACGGGAGGCGCCGGGGGTGCCTGGTTGTACGTCGCTGCTGGTTGTACGCAGGCTGCTGCGCCGGCGGGTAGGCCGGCGGCGTCGGTCCCTGGTTGTAGGCGGGCGGCTGGTTGTATGCGGGCGGGGCCGGCGGAACCGGCGCGCGTTGTACGAAGGCTGCTGCTGCGGCGGCTGGTTGTACGCCGGCGGAGTAGGAGCGACGGACGAGGGCGGCGTGATCGGAGCCGGAGCCGCGACCGGAGTGGGCGGCGGCGGCGCGGGCGCATCGTCGACGGACACACCGTGATCGGTGACCAGCGCGGCAAATCCACCCGCGTACCCCTGGCCGACGGCGCGCACCTTGCACCCTGGCGTCGGTACACCTCGAGCGCGATGACGATGGACTCGGTCATGAGACCGTCGAACCGGCGTACAACACGTGCCCAACCGCGTCGCAGACCCGAACGCCGAGTCGCGCTCGCCGAAGTCCCAACCGACATCGAGCAGATACGCGCCAACATCACGATCGACGACGCGGCGGCGAACTCGGGCGAAGCAATGCCACACCGCTCGGGCACCGACGCGGCCGGGAACGTGTTGTACGAGTACGTGATCGACGGTCTCACCACCGAGTCCATCGTCATCGCGCTCGAGGTGTACCGACGCCAGGGTGCGTGGAAGGTGCGCGCCGTCGGCCAGGGGTACGCGGGTGGATTTGCCGCGCTGGTCACCGATCACGGTGTGTCCGTCGACGATGCGCCCGCGCCGCCGCGCCCACTCCGGTCGCGGCTCCGGCTCCGATCACGCCGCCCTCGTCCGTCGCTCCTACTCCGCCGGCGTACAACCAGCCGCCGCAGCAGCAGCCTTCGTACAACGCGCCGCCGGTTCCGCCGGCCCCGCCCGCATACAACCAGCCGCCCGCCTACAACCAGGGACCGACGCCGCCGGCCTACCCGCCGGCGCAGCAGCCTGCGTACAACCAGCAGCCGACGTACAACCAGGCACCCCGGCGCCTCCCGTGCAGAACCAGCCGCCGGCGCAGCAGCCCGAGGTGAGCCTGGTCAAGGGCGCCCCGTCAGCCTGACCAAGGGCCAGAAGGTCACGCTCCGCAAGGAGGGCGGCGTCGCGCTCACCATGATCCAGATGGGTCTGGGTTGGGATCCGATCAAGAAGAGCGGTCTGTTCGGAAGCCGTACCGCCGACGTCGACCTCGACGCTTCGGCACTCCTGTACGCCGACGGCAACCTCGTCGACGTCTGCTACTACGGTCAGCTGACGTCCAAGGACGGCTCGGTCCGTCACATGGGTGACAACCTCACCGGCGACGGAGACGGCGACGACGAGGTCATGCTCGTCGATCTGCAGCGGGTCCCGGCTCACGTGACCACCGTGATCTTCACGGTGACCTCGTACCGCGGACACACGTTCGAGCAGGTCTCCAACGCTTTCTGCCGTCTCGTGGACAGCACCACCAACTCCGAGCTCGCTCGATACACGCTCCAGGGCGGCATGGCTTTCACCGGAATGGTGATGGCAAAGGTGTACCGCGCGAACGGCGAATGGAAGCTGCAGGCCATCGGTGAAGGTATCCAGGCCAAACACGCAGGAGAAGCTGCGCCGCAGCTGGGCCGTTTCCTCACTGCTTGAGTCGAGACTGCATAGTCGAGATGAATCCGGTTCGGCGGTAGGTGGTTTCGATCGCCGTCCGCCGAACCGGACATCGTTGTCCCCTCCGTGCGTTAACCTCATGCGGCATGTCGAGCCGTCAGTCGAGCGGCCGTGCGCGAGAGGACTTGGCACAGTAGATGATCACTCGAGGGAAACTTCTCGGTCGGGCGGCGGCCGTTGCAGGCGTTGTACTGGCGCTCGTGAGCACCGGAATTGCGCAGGCTTCGGTGCCCCAGTCGGCACCGCCGGCAGGTTTTTCCGAGACCGGGATCAAGTACGTCGCCCTCGGTGACTCCCGCGCCTCCGGTCCAAGGCTGGAACCGATGTACCCCGACGCCTGCTCGCGTTCGTACGAGAACTTCGCGGGCAAGATCTCGCGGGCGCTCGACGTGACCGAGTTCGCTGATGTCTCTTGCAGCGCGGCACGCGCCGAGAACATCATCGACACCCCACAGCTGATTCCGAACTACTGGCCCGTCCAGCTCGATGCTGTTCACCCGGACACCGACCTGATCACCATCTCGATCGGCGGCAACGACTCCAACAGCATCTTCCTCGGCCCCCTGTGCGTCGCTCCGGGACCGGGAACTGATCGTGGATGCCGGTACGACCCGCTCGCGAATTCCGTCGCCCAGTCCGGAATCGACCGGGCTGCCGGAGAATTGGATCGCATCCTGACCGCGGTCACGCAGCGCGCGCCTAACGCTCGCATCTACCTGATCGGAGAGGGCGGCATGATCTCCTCTCGCGGATGCTGGCCGAACATCCCGTTCTCAGACGCCGACGCATCCTGGTTCATGGACTACTTCGCTCGCTACAACACGAAGTTCGACGAGGTCGCCCACGCCCACGGTGTGCGCACTGTCGACATTGCGGCGGCGAGCATCGCCGGCGGGCACGACGCGTGTGCGAGTGCAGATCAGCGTTGGTTCGAAGGCCTGTTCTCGGAGTCGACGGCGCAGCGCTTGCACTTCACGGACGCCGGGATGACCGCGGTGGCCGATCTAGTGGTGGCGGACCTGCAAGGCTGACCGAGAGAGCCCGGTCATGGCATAGTTCGCTGCTGTGGGTATGACTTTTGTTCCCGGACAGAACGCGCCGCTGCAGGCGCCCGTGGTGACGTTTCGAGCCGAGAGCCAGACGCCGTTCGACGTGTCGGCGCTGGTAGCGGACGCGAACCTGCGGGCATTGACGTCCGCGGACTTCGTGTTCTACAACCAACCGTCCACCGCTGGAGTGCAACTCGACCAGAGCGGCATCCGGGTGGAACTCGATCGACTTCACCCCGATGCCGCAGCAGTGTTGTGCATCGTCAGCGTGGATCCGGCAGCGACGGCCGCGGGAGCCTTTCGCACGGCCGGGCTCTCCGCCACCCTGAGCGATCAATCCGGTTCGGTCCTGGCCGAATTCGCGATCCCCACCGCAGGTACCGAGACAGCGGTCATCTGCTGGGAGCTGTACCGAAAGTCCGGTGCCTGGAAGATCCGGGCCGTCGGGCAGGGCTATGCGGGTGGTCTGGCGGAACTGATCTCGGTGCACGGCGTCGAGGTGGACGACGAGCCGGCACAACAAGCTCCGACAGCCGCACCCGCGTGGGACTCCGCGGTGGAGCCGTTGGAGGTAGGGCGAGGTCTCGAGCGCGCGTGGATGATCTTCGAGGACGCCTCACGATCTGCCGCTTCCTTCGTCTCCAGCAGCGAGTACGCGCTTGCTCGGTTGGACGAAGATCTGACCGCTGCCGTCGCAGATCCGTCGTTGCGGAACTCGGCAGCGGGAGTGGCGGCGCGCGACGCCGCACAGAAGCGTCACGACGACCTCGTCTCACTCGCGCGGGACAACCACGCCCGTGACAGCGCCCAGCTTGCACACGAACTCGGCGTGATCGACGGCGTGCTCCCACGGTCGATGGCGTCATGGAAGTCGGTGTCGTGGGCGGGTACAACTGATCCGGCTCAGATCACGGCCGTCAGCGACGGAATGCGTCTGGGCGAGCTTTCGGCTCCGGACCGCGGCACGCTCACCGTTCCGTACTGCGTGCCGCTCCCGTTGCGTCGGCCCATCTGGGTGGACAGTACGTCGAGCAAAGCAGCGCTCGGTCTGATCAGTGCCGTCACCGTGCGCGTCATGGCCGCCGGCCCGATGCCGCTACTCGACGTCGTAGATCTGACCGGCTCGCTCACGCCACTGACCGACAGACTGGCACCGATGCTCGCGGGCCCGGTCATCACCGCTCACACCGAGATCTCGGCGCGCTTGCGGGCACTGGCCGAGGCCGTCGACATGGGCGAACTCGCGCGAATGAGTGGCGTCGCAGATGGCCCGAGTTCCCTGCGCCTGTTGATCCTGAGCGATTTCCCGCACGGATACTCCGCCGAAGACGCACAGACCATCATGTTCCTCGCCGAACGCGGACCGGCAATCGGTTTGTCGATACTGATTGTCGGAGAGGACGAGTCGAATTTCGCGGAAGAATCCGTCGCCGCGCTGTCCGAGGGGTGTCAACATCTTTCGGCAGCAGGGCAGACGGAGGTTCACGACCCGTGGACCCGCACGCAATGGCACTTCACTCCGGACGTGCTCGACCCGATCTCCGAGTCGCGAATCCTGGCAGTGTTCGACCGCACCTAGCGGCCGATGGCGAATTGCCGAGCGCACAGGCAGAGTGGTGGTACGACCACGCGCGGTGTGTGGCGGCAATACTCGAGGAGACTCATGGCATTCTGGGATCAGTTGAAGGCTAAGGCTCAGGAGATGAACGGCCAGCTCAAGACAAAGACCAGCCAGTTCCAGAACAAGGAATTCAAGAACGCGAGCATGGCAATGTGCGCGTTGATCGCCGCCGCAGACGGTTCGATCGATCCGTCGGAGCGTCAGAAGACCGCCGCGTTGATCATGAGCAACGAGTCGCTCGCGGTCTTCCCCCCGGACGAGCTTCGTGAGCAGTTCGACTGGTACTGCAGCAAGCTGTCCTCGGACTACGAGTTCGGCAAGGTCGAGGCAACCGCGACCATCGCGAAGCTCAAGTCGAAGCAGGATCAGGCTCGCGCGGTCATCCAGATCGGCATCATCATCGGCGGCGCCGACGGCAACTTCGACGAGCACGAGCGCGGCGTCGTACGCGACATGTGTTTTGCAGTCGGAATCTCTCCGGCCGAGTTCGACCTCTGATCGATTCAGAGCATGAAAGCGGGTGCGGCGCGAAAGCGCCGCACCCGCTTTTCTTTTCAGTACTCGGGATATCCGTCTTCGGGTCCCAGCATCCGCTCGATCCTCGTCCGCGTGATCTTGGCGAGCTCGTCGATGCAGACCTTGCGCTCGACGGACCGTTCGTTGGACATGCGCTGGCTGATGTTCTCGAGGAGGTCGTCGGCGTCATGGCCGTGCGAACACCACAGATACCGGAAGCCGAAGTTGCGCTCGTACTCCTCGCCGGCGCGATAGAT
>NZ_CP007256.1:0-91729 GCF_000696675.2 Rhodococcus erythropolis R138
TGCCGGTTTCGGTGTGCGTTTTGACCATCGTCATACCGGACGATCTCGAACGCGCTCCTGCGTGCGATTCACCTGGGGAAATTCAGCGCGTTCCGTCCATTTTGCTGTCCGTTAAAAAAACCGGTATGACATAGTTTCTAGCGGACGATACGTCCACTGGACGTCGTGAACGGCGAAAATCGGGAGTGAAATGAAGATCGGCTACGCGCGTGTGAGTACGGCGGCTCAGGATTCGTCGATTCAGGTCGATCTTCTCGTCAAGGAAGGCATCGACCGAGACCGCGTCTACGTCGATCACGGAATCAGTGGCCGGCAGACACATCGACCCGGACTCGACAATGCGATCAACGCCGCCCGCGAAGGCGACGTCTTCTGCGTGACCAAACTCGATCGACTCTCTCGTCCGCCGGGGATCTTCACGAAACGGTGAAGCGACTCGCCGCCAAAGGCGTGGCGTTGTCGATCGACGGGAAGATCTACGACCCCACCGATCCGATGGGAAAAATGTTCATCCGGCGTCCTCGGGCTGATGGCCGAATTCGAATCAGACCTGATCCGGAGCAGAACGCGGGGACGCTGTTGCAGCGGCCGCGGCGGCCGGCAAGATGAAAGGCCGTCAGCACAAGCTCACACCGGAAGAGCGTGCGTACCTATTGCAAAACGTACGAGACCGGGACAATTCAAGATCGAAACACTCTGCGGAACACAGGTTTGAAGCGTTCAGCACTTTACGCAAACATCGAGTTGGCACGCACCGAGCGGGACACTGAAAGACCCCCGGCACCCTGATCTTGCCCAGTCCAAGCGATCGCCCATGTTTACGGCCGACCGCGTCTATCGAGCACCCCATGCCAAATAATTCCAAGAGTCACAGGGCTATGCGCGGGTCTCGACTACCGATCAGACCGCTCGATGCTCAGAGCGACGCTCTGAGCGCGGCCGGCTGTTTCAAGGTCTGGACCGAGACCGCGTCGGGCGCAACCACGACCCGTCCGCAACTGACGGATCTCCTGGTCGCATCTTCGCGAACGGATATACCTTGGTCGTCTGGCGCCTCGACCTGTTGGGGCGTTCACCTCCCCCATCTGTTGCAAACCGTCGAAAATCTCCCCGGCCCGCGGAGTCGGCTTCAAATCGTTGACCGAAGCGATCGACATCACCCACCCTCCGGCGGCAAACTCATCTTCTCCATCTTCGGCGCACTCCCAGAATTCGAACGCAACCTGATCCGCGAACGGACTCAGGTCGGCCTCGCCGCCGCCAGGGCGCGTGGCCGTACCGGCTGCCGGCCACCGAAGATGACCTCAACGAAACTCGCACAAGCACAACGGATGCGGGAGAACGGCCTGCAACTCACCGACATCGCCGAAATCATCGGCGTCGGACGAACCACTCTGTACCGACACCTCAAGTAGATACGCGCACTTTCAGCCGGCGGTTCAACGGGCCGAAACATCAAAGACTTTGTCCCCCATCTGCGTTGGGACCCTGGATCTCGCCCTCACGGGGCATGATTGCGATTTTTTCGTTCGTTGTCGTAGCTGGCGGGTCGGTACGGCCTTAGCAGTGGAATGACCACATCAGGTCGGGCATTCAATGCCTCCGCAGCGTTTGTGATCGCTACTCTTCTCTGCCTTCTGGCGTACAAGATGATTAGGCGTGGTCACCGTTGAGGAATACTGGCCGGCCCTCGGCACCCAGGCGGCCAGCAGGCTCCATGGAATATATCGAATTTGTAGCGGTGGCACAGTTAGCTCGGTGGCGAACTTGGGTGGTTGTCGCTCTGATGTCGGAGTCGCGGTGTATAAGTGGATTTCACTTATCAGGAGGCGCTTGTCGTGACTTCGCTCTCTCATCAACAAGCTGAATTGGCGATGGCTTCGGCCATGCGAAAGATGGGGTTCAATGACGCACGAGCACATCCCGGAGGACCGGATGGTGGTATCGACGTGCTGTCGTCACGAGCGATAGCTCAAGTGAAGATGCACAGGTCCCAGGTTGGCCGGCCAGACCTTCAGCGTCTATATGGTGCACGAGGCCGTGACCTGCGAAGGTCGATGCTTTTCTTCTCTTTGAGTGGGTACTCGTCCCATGCTGTGAAATATGCAGCGGACGTCGAGATTGCGCTTTTCACCTTTGATTCGAAAGGTGCTGTTCAGCCGTACAATTCGGCGGCCCGGTCGATATCGAAAGGGGCCAAAGGTCTCGGTTCGCCCAGCCTTATTGTCGACGAGCACCTTGCATGGTTCCTCAAGGGCATCGTGCTCATATCCCCGACTTCACTCTTCCTGTTGTTCGATCTTTCTGTGCCGGTGCTGGATACCATTTTCGCTTTGGCAGGGGCGCTCGGGGTCCTGTTCATCGTGGCCGCTATCGGCGGGTTGATGAAGAAATGAAGCTAGCGGTTAGCGCTGGCCCTGACTTGCAAGGACGAGAACTCTGACACTGGAGAAGACGACTGCACGATCAGCGGCAATAACTGGGTCCCGTGGGATGCCGCTAATCGGTAGTTCGGCCTAGAGAGGCTCGCCACAGCTCCCGCAGGTGTCCTCGCCAGCTTCGTATATGGCCCCGCAGCAGTATGTGGAACCTGCGCCCACCTCGGAGCACCCCGGGCACAACTCACACTCCTCGTCCCAGTCCGCCTCGTCCTCGACAACCTGCTCACACGACGTACATACGAGCTCCACCAGAACCTCCTAGAGTCGGAACGCGGATACTTTACCGAGAGGTCACCCGTCAAAAGAGCTGGCTATGTCGGGGCGCGGTCAAGATGACGCCGGAGCAAAATCGCCACATCTCGTTACCGAATCGTATCCTGTGTCAGAAACCTGTCTCACCTTCTGTAGCGCCCGCTGGAGCACGGGAGATTCTGAGACAGTCATCCCGTGATCACGACTTTCAGGTCCTCGATTTGCAGAGGGCCGCTCACAGCGGCCATTCGATGTGAGCTGCGTGGGAAGAAGTGGCGAGTGGCGCCAAGAATGATCGCCCGTTCATACTCGATCTACTGCCCCATTTCGTCCTCATACTCGCACCAATGGTCGCCATCGTGTCCGGTATCCAGACGGCAAAATACCCCTCCCATCTTTTTCCGGCCGTACGGGAAGTACAGAGCGTTGCACCACTTATCCGAATGGGCCATGAGTTTCCCTCGTTTCCGAACCTGTGCCGGTAGCACCGTCAGCGTCCCAAAGCCTAGCCTTGGGCTTTCGTTATGAGTGGGCGTGCGAAATCGTTTCGTGAAAACATGCCAAACAATTCCGAGGATCACAGTCTCACCTACCGTTTCCCTGCACAGATCGGCGAGAATGCGATTAGGTCGGTGAGAGCCCTGACAAATCCTATGGAGCAATGGCCTGCTTGACTCATCGTTGTGATGGAAACGCAGATCCCTGAGGATCCAACAGACCTCGATGCGGCGTTGAAGCTCGTCAGTCAGGTTGTACCCGAACCGATCCGAGAACACTGGGCCGACATCGACGGCGTTCGTTATCCCCCGAAGCAGGCATATCAGCTGATCAGCAACCTCCCACGATCGAGCTTCACCTCTCATACCGCCCTGGCGCGTCTCCGTGAAATCGGTTTCACTACCAGTATCTACAAGGCCAAGAACGGGGTGCAGCGGCTCGAAACAGGCGGTGACCTCACCGTCGCACTGTCTGACTACACGCATCTGTCGGCATCATTCGCTACCCTGCTGGAGTTCCTCACTACGAACGAGCTCACCAAGCACCTGTCCTCCGCCGAGTCGGCGTTCGATGGTTCGGACATGACCGGGTGTGCTGACGCCGTCGAACATTTTCACTTCAGCGAGGATCTTCTCGACGCAGCCCTGGCCGTTCGTCAGCATGTAGGTCGGCTCAACGACGTCATTCATGCCACAGTCATTGCGCGGTGCCTTCCCCTGATCCTCGAACCTGGTGAGACCGTCACGGTCAGGCCATCACTCGGCGCCGGCAACGACCCCAGCAGGCCGTTTGATGTCGAGACCGATCGGCGTATCGCCGAGTTCAAGGTTTCGCAGTGGAAGGGTGCCGACACCATGCGCAAGCGAGGCGTCTTTGCTGATCTGGTTCATCTGGCGCTGGACCCTACGGAGCGGCGTGCGCAGCTGTTCGTCGTCGGAGCGCTTCCGAAGAAATTCTTGGTGGCCTCACGATCAACCGCCGAGTGGGCCTTGGGCCGCTCCTCTCCCCATACTCGACACCGATTCGAAGAAAAGTTCGGACCCGCCGGACAGTTCACCGTCGCCGACTTCACCACCGGACCGGCAGCACACATCGAGATCGTCGACATCGCTGCCTTAGTGCCATCTCTCGGCCTGGCAGACGAGATGCTGTAGGAGCGAAATGCAGCACCAACAAGTGGGGCTAGGTGTTGGGGGCAATTGTGCGAGAACTGCGGAAGTCCGTTCCGTGACACGATAACTGGCAATGCCGAATGAGAACAAGCCGCCACTACTACCAATCTGTGTGGGGTTCCCACACAGATCAGGACCGTCGAGTGATCGTCGGTCTGGCAGGTGTGGCGACCTGCTTCTCGTCGCATCGTGAAGGTTACTTGGCGGGGCAGACAATTTCGGCACCGCGTGTGTTCATTCACCAGTCGTGCAGATCTTCCAATGAACCGATCCGATGTAGGGGGACAACGAGGACTCTCTTCGTCGTGCGCCTGCATTCGAAGGTTTCATCCACTGTTGAAGACACCAGCAGAATGGGGCGATTGGTCTCTGCGTCCAGGGCATTCGCGTCGTAGAGCTCGTCGTGGGCGCTCAAGAAGTGGTCGATCACTCTCAGTTCCCCCGCATTGTGGGGATGAACGGTGATGTTGATCCATCCGGGCTGACTTGCGGAAATCAAGCTGGACGAGTCTCCCGCCTGGGTGATGTATCGATAGTTCATCGCCTGTTCGAAGAGGGAGTTGGCGAATCTGGCCTGCCCTTTGAGACGCGTGGCGATCGTCTCGGGATCTGTACCCTCTCCAACTTCTTCGGCGGCCTGTCGGAATATCTCTGTGAGGTCCGATAGATGCTTGATCTCCGCGAAGGTCAAGTAAATGGGAAGCCCAGGTAGGGGCTCTGTGAGGTGTACTCGCGTTTCGGTCAAGCGCAGATCCTCCCATGATGTCCTGGCAGTCAGTCTTTCAAGTAGAGACGGCTGGCTTCGTCAAGGACACGCCTGTAGGCGGCGTCGGTTGCCTTGAGCGCGGTGTCAACGAGGTCGAGCTCGCGGAGTACGGCTTCGTAAGTCTCGGGCCCTGTGGTGGCATCGCCGAGGGTGTCCGCTTCGAGTGTTTCAGGGTCGTACAGCTTGTAATCGGCGACGCTGGCGGCGACTCGGTGAAGCAGATCGTTGATTACTCCGAGTTGGCCGTGCAGTTGCAGATAGAGGTCGCTGGGTGCAATGCGGCCAGGCATGAAGTCTCCCTAGTGTTTCACTGTTTCCGGTACTCAGGGGAAGGCGGATATTGGCGTCAGTGTGTGGCGGACAGGTGGATGGTGAGCACGTCATCGATGCGGGTTGTGAGGTCGACGTTTTCGTGCAGGATCGCTGATGCGTTGACGGCTCCGAAGGCGCCGGCGCACAGGTTCCATGCGAGTCGGTGTGTGGTGGGCGTGTTGGTGAGTTCGCCGTCGGTGATGGCGGTGTCGATGATGTCATTGACGGCGTCGACCCAGTGCGCGAAGCCGGCCGCGTTGTCGATGGTGGGTTCGAGGGTGAGTTTCATTCCGGCCCGCACGTTGGTGTCCTCGGCAATCTGACGAGCGAGGGACGTGAAGATCGCCGTTAGCTTCTCCCCTGCCGTGCTGCTCGAACCGGATGTCAGTGCTTCGCTGATGGTTTCGTCGAGGGTGCGGTTCCAGTCCGAGATGAGGTGCGCGGCGATCGCTTCTTTGGACGGGAAGTGGTAGTACATTGCGCCTTTGGCGAATTTTCCGGTAGCGCTGATGGTGTTGATGCTGGTGTGGCCGTATCCGTCGGTGTCGAAGTGCCGGGCTGCGACGGCGATGATCGCTTCCCGTGTTCGCACCGCACGGTCCTGCATTGCTGAGTTTTTACTGCCGGGGATGCGCCCGATCCGAGGGCTGGTTCTTGTGGCGGCAGCGTTTTCCGGAGTGGCCGCCGATTCGTTATGGCTGTTCACAGAGATGCTCCTTCGACCATACGGACGGCGGCCGGGTCGGTTCCGCGCCACATCAGCAGCAGATCGTCGACTCGTTTGGTGATGGTGTGGTTCTCGTCGAGGCTAGCTGCAACGTGCACAGCGCCGACGAAACCGGCGCAGAGAGTGTCTGCGAGCCTGGACATGCTTTCCGCGCAGTCGAGGGCGCCGGAACGGATCGCGTCGACGACGATCGGTGTGATCGCGTCGGTCCACGATCCGTAGGTCGCACACGCATCACTGAGCGACTTGTCGACGGACAGGATGAGTCCAGCTCGGGTGATCGCTTCTGTTTGGGTGCGGCGGGCGAGTTCGCGGTAGATCATGATCACTTGCCGATCGGCGGGTTGACCTGTCGCTGCGGCCTTCCCCACTGTCTCGGAGACTGCGGCGGACCAGCGGCAGAGCATCTCGCTCGCGATGGATTCCTTCTTCGAGAAGTGGAAGTACATCGCACCTTTGGTGGTCTCGGAGATCGCCAAGATGTCATTGATGCTGGTGCCCGCGTACCCGGTTTGGCTGAAGAGGGTGGCGGACACTTCAAGGATCGCTTCTCGGGTGATTTTCGCTCGTGGCTGCATACTTGGTCGGCCGGTTTTGCCGTGGTCGATGCCTTCGGAGCGGTCGGTATGATTGTTCATGGTCACAGGTGCTTTCTGTGGTCATCGGCCCTGACGGTGTTACAGCACTGCCAGGGCCACCCCTTTTATTGGTGCGTGCGGGTCAAACGGTGGTGAGTTCGCTGCGCATCGGGTTCTCGGCGGCTCGCAGGTCGGGCAATGGTGGACTGTCGAATCCTGCTTCTCGAGCTGCGGCATCGAACTTCTCGTACCGGCGCCATGCGGTCGACGTCGCGACAGGCGGCTTCGATTCCAGAGCGATGGTTTCCCACGTGAGGTTCGGGTTTGTCAGCTTGCGGACCGCTGTGTCTTTGACGTTCTTCGCGAGATTCGACCGGGCGATGAAGGCCATGAGGTCATCTATGTCGGCATCCGTGTCGGCCTGTGCTTCTTCGGCGGCGCGGCGGTCTGGGAACTCCGTAGCTGTGTCTTGGGGATCGAGGATTTCGTCGAGGCCTTCATTCGTCATTTCGTCCACGAAAAACGGCTCCGCAAAGTCCGCAAAAGCATCCTCGTTGCCGGCCTTCGCATCCACCGTTGTGGCGTCTACGTCTAGATCCTCTTCCTCCGGCTCCGCAATATTGTGGGCGATCTTCTCGCGGGGCTGAGGGACGCGGATCGGTCCCCGGCCTACGGTGAGGTCAGATGCAATACTCGTTGCATCCTCACTGTCGGTGGCACTTTCGACGATCGAACGGTAAGCGGCGTACGCCATTCCGACTGCCTTCACCAGGATTGTGATTCCGTGCGTGAACGCCAAGACCAGGGCCGGCGGAATGATCGCTATGGCCGCTGCAATGGCGGGCGCCAGTGGAATGAACCCGAGGTCTCCCCCACCGTCGATCGACTCCTGCGCGGCGATTGCTGCGTGATAGGCGTGGTAGGCGTTTCCGAGGATGCTGATCACGACGACGCTGACGGCGAGTGCGATGTAGAAGCCTCTGTCGCGTTTGTTCATGTTGAGCTTGCTGATGATGACGATGGCGATCGTGGCGCCGAGGATGGCGCTGTCGACGATCGCCGGGAAGATCCAGGTCAGGTGTTCGGGGATCAGTGCTTGCCGTGCGAGGTCGCGTTGTACGGCGAAGGAAAGTACGAATGCGCCGGTGGTGATACCGAGCGCAATGACGATCGCGAGGGCGAGTGCAGCAAGCAATGCGCCTAGCTGAATACGAGCTGCCCGAAGACTAAAGTCGGTCATGACTGGGTTTCTTCCTTCCAGGGGTTTCCCGGTCTGGAGCCTCGTCGGGTGCAACCGGCGAGGCTCCTTCGATGTGTGGGTCAGTCGTCTGAGATGGGGCGCCCGCTGGGAAGTGCGCCGGTCTCTGCTTCGTACTGGTTTCCGCTGTTGTGCGCGGTTTCCCGGCGTTCTGCCTCTGCCGCTAGTGCTTTCTCTACGAATTGCGACCAGGATTTGTCGTCCTCAAGGTGGCTGGTGTTTCGGTAAGCACCTCGGGCGCGACTGAATACGACTTGATCGACGTAGACCGTAATACGTTTGGGCTTGGGCTTTTCCACAGCTGTCGGCGTGGGCTGTGGAGGCGGCGGGACCTGTGCGGCCGTGCGGTTGGACCTCTGCATTCGAGACAGGTCACCAGTCACGTTCCGCGGAGGTAGCGCCGTGAGCTTTCGTTCGGGCCGGTCATTCATACCCGTGCTTCCTCTCTTTCCGCTGTTGCAACGCGGGTGACAACTTCTTGCGCAACTGCAAAGAGGTCGTCTGCAACGGATTTGGACGATTTCGGTGCGAGAGTCTGAGGCTCGGCGTTGCCTTTGATGACGTCGTACCATTTCGGACCGCTTCGGACGACTGCGTCGAGTTCGGCTGCGAGCATGCCTCGCTCGCGTGTTGCTTGGGCTGTCGCTTCTGAGTGACGAACTGTGGCAGTGAAAACGACGTCGTCGTTGCCGAACGCCTCTGCAATTGCAGACCTGGCTTGCTTGAGCACGGTTTTCGCTGATGTACCGACGGCTACGAGAACGACGCCCAGTAGGTCGAGGTCGGGGTTGATTGCAGCGACAGCGTCAATGCGTAGTGCAACGGCTGCCATCCCTTTTCGGCTGGACGCATCGGATTTGACTGGCACGAATGCCCATTTTGCGGCGGCTAGCGCTGCTGTCTGCAAGGTTTCGTCGCCGGGGGGGCAGTCGATGAGGATCATGTCGTATGCGGGCGCCATTGGAGCAAGGACCCTCGCGAGGGCAAGTTTTGCACCATCGGGATCTTTGGATGCCATAGCGGCAAGCGCTGCTGTTGCTTGTTCGAGGTGAACTCCCCCAGGGAGAACATCGAGATTAGCGCGAACATTTTCGATGGGTTTTGCGTCACCGCCGAAAGCGATTGCGCTAGCAAGCGACCTTCCCTGGTCATCGCCGGTTTCACTGGTGTACCCGAGGTCTTCGGCGAGGTTCCCCTGAGGATCGAGGTCGACGAGCAGAATTTTCTGCCCCGACGCTGCCAGTTCTCCACCGACGTTAGCTGTCAGGGTCGTCTTTAAGACACCACCCTTGCCGTTGATTACGGCGATCACCCTTTTGCGTGTTTCGTGAAAGTCGGTCTGCATTGCTCTCCCTCGACAGCGCTGGCACATTTGACGGTATTACCAGCATTCCACGCCATCGCCAGCAATGCAATCAATAGCAGTAATGACAGTATTGCTGCTATCGACCATCGGCCGGGTCGTAGCAACACATCTGGCCTCAAAACCAGTAATGGCAGCAATGCTGGCATTACGCACAGTTTCGCCATGGCAGCACCTTGACCTGCATGTTTCCAATAGCAGTATTACTGCTATTATGGCAGTCGGGGTTCGCAGAGAATCGAAACAAGCCGAGACTGCCACACCAACATTGACCGCATTACTGGTGTTACTGGGATTACAGGTCCCCCGGAGCTCGCCCTCAACTCTTTACTGCTATTGACAGTAATGCTGGCATTCTTTCAGTTCGGCGCAATGGCGCAAAATGCCTGGACGTGAGGCGGAGAACGCCACGGCTCGACGACTACGCCACCCGTTCGACCGCACCTGGCGGCCCGCACGTAGGTCGCACCTCTCACTCGACATTTCAATCGAGCAACGTCAGCATGGGTCAATTTTGCGCAGCCACCCCACTAAGCCCGTTCCGCGAAACCACCGCTGTCGCATAATGCCAGTATTACTGCTATCGACCATCGGCCGGGTCGTAGCAACACACCTGGCCTCAAAACCAGTAATGGCAGCAATGCTGGCATTACGCACAGTTTCGCCATGGCAGCACCCTGACCTGCATGTTTCCAATAGCAGTATTACTGCTATTATGGCAGTCGGGGTTCGCAGAGAATCGAAACAAGCCGAGACTGCCACACCAACATTGACGGCATTACTGGTGTTACTGGGATTACAGGTCCCCCGGAGCTCGCCCTCAACTCTTTACTGCTATTGACAGTAATGCTGGCATTCTTTCAGTTCGGCGCAATGGCGCAAAATGCCTGGACGTGAGGCGGAGAACGCCACGGCTCGACGACTACGCCACCCGTTCGACCGCACCTGGCGGCCCGCACGTAGGTCGCACCTCTCACTCGACATTTCAATCGAGCAACGTCAGCATGGGTCAATTTTGCGCAGCCACCCCACTAAGCCCGTTCCGCGAAACCACCGTTCTCACGAGGAATACTTGCGGCATGGGGTATTTCATAGGACGCGTTGTGGTCGTTACCGGCGCCGGAGCGGGAATCGGGCGGCAACTAAGCATCCAACTGGCCGCCCAAGGCGCAAAGCTCGCACTAATCGACGTCGACCAAGGTGGCCTAGAGGAAACGGTCGAGCTGGCTGGAATCAGCGCCGACTCGGTGATGATCTCGGCGACGGATGTCACGGACCGAGAAGCGATGGGGGAGTGTGCCGCGGCAACGCTCGCCCAGTTCGGGCATGTTGATGCGATCTTCAATAACGCTGGCGTTCTGTATTCCGGAACCGTGGAGGATTCCGACTACGCAGACATCGAGCACGTGATGAATGTCGACTTCTGGGGCGTAGTTAATGGGTCGAAAGCCTTCTTGCCGTACATTATTGCGTCGGATCGTGGGTCTATCGTCAACATCTCATCGGCCTTCGGTCTCATGGCCGCGCCTGGTTACTCGGCCTACAACTCCGCGAAGTTCGCGGTCCGAGGGTTCACCGAGTCGCTCCGCCAGGAGATGCTTCTTCATCACCGGCAGGTAGCTGTGATTTGTGTGTTTCCCGGAGGAATCAAGACTTCAATTGCACGTACAGCGCGTGTGGCGACAACTCTCGACCATTCGGAAGTCGTCGAATCCTTCGAGGGTTCCATCGCGAGAACGGATCCAGCGGCCGCTGCCAAATCGATTTTGCGCGGTGTGGAACGGCGCCGACCTCGAGTGCTGATCGGTAAAGATGCCCGCATCGTCGACCTACTAACTAGGACTGCCAGTTCGGGCTACCAACGGATCATTCCAGCACTGAAGTCCGGCTAGTACTTTTGGCGGATGCCCAGGTCAGCGCTGTCCACTGAAGGACTAAATACCTGTAACGGTCAGTAACATTAAGTCTGTTTTGTCGGGTAGTGTTCCTCTGTTCGCATCCGCGGGGAGAGGAACTACGCAGTGGCAACAAAGTGGTTGTTGATTGAATCGATCGGCGGCGCTACACCGTCGATCATCGGTCTGGGGAGCACTCCTCGAAAGTTCACACCGTTGGACAAATTCTTCAAAAGCAAGGATTCCCTCGACGAGGTTTACAACGTGATTGCCGAGGTCATGGCGTCGCCTGACCGCGTAGACAGGGTCACGGCCGATGGCCGCCGGCATGTCGTTGTAGAGCCCTTGGTGACGTTCTCGGGACGTCTGCATGGCATGTACCTATGGACTGGCGGACCAGACGAAGTCGTTCCCGACAGGGACCCGGCCGGAGCTTGGTTGTTCAACCTGACGGCGAGCAAAGCCAGCGGAAGCAACGATCTGCTCGACTTGTACGGCGTTCCGGAGGATGAGCGACATACCGAGAAAGCAATGGCCGGCGCCTTCACCCGTCTCGTGACCAATCGCGATGAGGGCGAGGCTTTGTCGAAGATCATCCACTCGGCTCCCGGAACCATTCACCAAGCGGTGTGGACAGTGAGGCGAGATGACGACGAGCTGCGTGCCGCCCACTTTTCATGCCGAATGCTTGAAGAAATCGATCCTGCGACCGGCAGGTCAGAGGTCATTTTGCGAGGAATAACGCAAGACATCGGCCCCGCGATCGACGTTGCGGCGGCTCCACCCCCTGTGGTTCTTGAATACCGGGTCCTCGAGGCTGCGACGGAGGAGGGGGAGTACCGAGCGATCGTCAATCTCAAGACGCTGCAACTCATTCGATGGGTAGGCGATCCGATGCCAGACTTGGCGTGGGAATCAGTGGATGACCAGGTTAAACCTGGTATGCATCCCGAGGACTTGCCTGTGGCGCTAGAGATGTCTGCGGGTTTGGCGCGGGGCAAAACGCAAGGCACCGTCCGGTTCAGACTGCTCGACGGGAAGTGGAAAGCCTGTGATGTGCGAGCGACATTGATGATGCTCGACCAGCACACCACCGCCGGCCTGGTCATGGTCCGCGCTGCTGCGGATTCGTAGCTTTTCACCAGTTGTCGATGCCGCGCTGACGCGCGCACAGTTCTGCGCGCGCGTCAGCGGCAGTCCTTCGCTCAGCAATCTGTCTGCGGCGGCGTACTTCCGCAGCATCCGGAACAGCTGCCATCGCTGCCCGGCGACCGGGGGAGTCTTCGGTCGCGGCCATTGCGTAACGCGCACGTTCGGCCTCGAACTGCGAGGACTGTCGTTTACGTTCAGCTTTTGCCTGCTCAGCGGCAATTTGAGCGAGAACATGCGGTGAGAAGGCCAGATCCTGCTCCTTCATGAGCCAACGGATAAATGCAATCGGATGCTTCGGGTCCGGTGTCATCTTCCGTGCCTCGGCCCACGCGTCGATGGTGAAGTTGAGATCGTTAGCGGTCCAGCCGTGCGCTGCTGATTCGGCCAGTGCCGGAGCCCAACCTCGGGGGGTGTGTTGACGTGCCCAAGCAGGCGTTCTCGGATTCCCGAGCCACTTGGATGCGAGCAACAGGCCTTTCCGGATGCCGTCAGCCTTCTCGGCCTCAGTGCTGGATTCCTTGCGCCGCGAAGCGGCTCGTTTATCCACAGATCGTTTTGTATTAAGTACCTCTCTACGAGAGGTAGGGATAGAAAACTGACCCCTGCGGGGGTGGGGTGCCATCTGTATAGATCCTGCGACTGACATGCGGGTTTTATCCACAGGCTTACGCGGGTGCAGCGCCCACACCGATGCCCAGCCACGCGACTTGTCATCAAATCTCCACGACGCCATACGTTCGCCTTTGCGGCGTAGTCGGCCACGCAATACCTCCGTGGCTACCCGAAGTAGTTTGAGCGCTTGACGGGCTCGCTGAACGGTCCGCTCTCCGAGCCCTGTTCGCTCGACGAGTGTGGCAATGGATAGACGCGAGCTGCGGCCGGAATCGAAATCAGCAGCACCGGCCATGACTTTCGCGACCGCCAACAACGACTTAAGACTGATCCCTCCGCCGGCGACACTGCCTGCCTTCGACGTCTTGACGAGCTCGGGGCGGATGCGGTTGTACTCCGCGGTGTAGGCGCAGCGGACGACGATCTCGACCCAGTGCTGGGCTCCCCGCCATGAGGCGATACCGCTGTATGCGCCGGCCTCCAATTCGAGCGTGACCTGGCAGTACCTTCGGCAAGCTGCCTCTGGGCCACCGAGCGCGTTGACGAACATCGGGGTCAGGGAATGGCATTGGTGCCCGTGCACATGGCCAGATACAGCGCGAGGCGTACGAGCTGTGCCGTACCGACGCCGTATGGGGCTGCTACCGCAGTACGGGCGCAGTACGGATGTAGGTGCGTGCTCGTGAACAGCGACACGCGCAGGAATCATTGAAACTTCATCAGGCCACGATGTAGCCTGAGACCTGTCCGCCAAGACAGTCCCTTCAGGGATATAGCAGTACCGCTGAGAAACGAGCGTCTAACTCGAATCTCACCAACTTCGAAAAACCCTCGACCCCGCCCGGTTCGGGGGTTTTTTGTTGCAGTCGGTGCGCTACAGCTAACGATGTGTGGTTGTCACGGCATCCCCCGCCCGGGTTTGCCGTCTACGCGACGTTCGTTACGCGGTGAGCTGCAAAACCTCCTGGTCGAGTTCGACGACAAGATTCTTATGGCCAGTGGTGGCCGCCAGTAGATCTGCGACGTACTGGCTGACGGAGCTGACTCCAGCCGCCTTCCGCCGCTTTTCCAGCTCTGCGTACACCGGATCTGGAACGCGACTCACAACCCGGGTTCGATCACCCTTGCTTGGTGTGGGCATGCTCTTCTCCCTTCGGCCCGACCTTGCTCCTAGCGATGCAGTGCCAGGTTCCCGTTCATCCTGTGCCAAGATCACACAATCGTCACGGTGACACGCCGAAGAAGAACCGAACTTCGATGTTTGGGTGGAATTATGGGGAGATTTCTTAAGAATCGCGGAAGCGTGTCGCACGCGCTTGACGGCTATCACGATCACGCTGCCAGACCTCAGCGACCAGCCCGGGCGTGACCTTATACAGCTCCGCAAGCTGCGCAGCCCTAGCCTCGTCGTACTCTTTGCGCCCTTTTTCAATCCGGCCGAGAAGCGTCGCCGAAATTCCGAGAGCTTCGGCAGCTCGCCCTTGAGTCATGCCGGCTTGTGCGCGCAGATCACTGAGGCCAAGCTGGTCATTCGGAATCGGCACAAGGTCTGCAACGGTAAGCCGCAATTCGGCCGCAACCTTGGCTAGCAGCTCGGGAGTTGGTGCTGCACGACCCGTTTCCCATGCAGAGACGGTCTGCTCGGAGACACCAGCGGCATCAGCCAGGTCTGCAATATTCGCCTTGCGCGCCAGTCGATAGCGCCGCAACCTGGCGGCACTAAAGCCTCGAACAGCACTCCGCGACACGCCTACTCCAAGCTCTCGAGAACCATCCCCGTGAGTCATTGTGTCGCTCCTTCACCCCGCCAACTCGCACTGGTGTTTAGAATAATAGGGTGTTATATTGGTTTTGCATAAAAGGTTACCAAGAAAGAGTCGAGGTCAAGGGACCTATAGGTGGGAAAGCGGTGGCCGTGAGTCGATTGAATGAGTTGCCGAACACAAACCGCGCGGTCTACCCTGCAACGGCGTGCCCAGCCTGGGATTCCTCGGTACTTGTCGACGTCGGTATCGCTTGTAGCGCAGAAGAATTTGCACACGTCTATCTGCGTGTGCCTTCTGAGTCCGGGCGGGCGATTTGGATGAACTGGTTTCACGCGGTGCGCGATGCAACATCGCAGGTCACTCTCAGTGACCGTTCTACTTCAAGCACGAATACAAGGACTTCGGCTTCTGCCGAGCGTCGCGCTGTCTCGAAAACCCCAGGTGCGTTGGTGATTGGCGTCCCCTCACGCACCTGGGGTTCTTTCATGTCTGCGGTGCTGCACGCACCAAGGCGACCAGACCGCAGGCCTTCGAGCCTATGCGGTGAAGTTGAAAACGCAACTAGCCGGAGGCAGTCGTGGGGAACAACTCTGCGCAAAATACCTATTCCAGCTGGGTAGAACAGGACACTCTCGAACTCGGATTCGCTGACCGCGAACTCGGGCGCCCTGTGGACCCTGCGTGCGGCCATGCCGCCCCGAGCCCGGTCCGTCGTGCCACACCCTGCGTGGTGCTCGGCAGCACGGTCCGTGAAGCGCCCACCCCGCTCCTCCCGCCCGGGGAGCGGGTGGGTGCACCTAATCGAAATGGCCGGAGAAGCAACCTCGGCAGCCTTCGTGTGGGCGCTACGATTCCCAGCCTTTTCGGCGCGATTGCCATGGGCCACACACAAATACCCATAGCCTCCAACATTTTTCACGCTTCGCGCAGTGTGCTCAACCCTGTTGCGAGTCAGCTTCCCAGCACTGCTGTGTCGGGATCACAGGCCGCGTAGCTCTCGCATTTTGTGCGGCCATGCACGTCAACCGTTCCGGTTAATTGTTGAACCACAACAAGTTTGAAAGGGCACTCATGAAGCATTTCCAGAAGCCACGTTCGGGCGGTCGTCACCGCGCCCCGTCTACGACTGCGGTCGCTACGGTTTCGTTTGCCGCTGTGGTGGTGGCAACGTTCGGAGGGGCTGGTTTTGCTGTGGCTGCTCCGGGCGATCAGCCGGGCGTCACCAGTGAGGTTCCGGTGCCGAGCCAGCCGGGAGTGACCACACCTGCTCCTTCGGCGCCCGAACCCGCTCCTGTGCAGACGTGGGTTCCGGCTCCCGTCGAGTACCAGAAGCCTGCGCAGCCGCTCCCGAACTGGGACTACGACACCAACCAGTACACCCCGCCGACCAACAGCAACGACAACTATGTCGCTCCTGTCGACTACACGTCGATTCACCTCCCGACGCAGCTCGAGACCTTCACGGCACCGATTCAGGCTCCGGAAGACAAGATCCGTTTCGGCCGCTACCTCGCTGATCGCCCGAACTGGATCAGCAAGGAGACCGCGGACAAGACGAATGGCCAGACCGCCGTCATCGAAGCTCAGGTAACGGACTTCTGGCGCTCAACACTGATCATCGAAGACACAGAAGCCGCTCGCCTTGCCGCATCGCAGGTTGGCGGCGCCGCTGCCGGTGCGCTCGCAGGTGCAACCGCTGCCGCTGTCCCGGCCGCCACAGTCGGCGCATTGATCGGCGGAACCATCGGCGGGACTAGCGCCTTGACGTTGTTCGCTCCGATCGTGACTCCCATCGGTGCGGTTCCGGCTGGGGTTGTGGGAACGGCGACGGGTGCGGGCATCGGTGCAGCTGTACTCGGCGTACCTGCCGCTATCGGCGGCGCGGTCGTCGGCGGCGCAGGTGGCGCTCTTGCCGCATCCGCTTATGGTGCAGGCGATTTGGGGCAGCCGATCGATTTCGAAATCCCGGACATCGATCAGCCCGCCATCACTGAGCAGACCGAAACCACGCTCGATCAGTGGTCCGCTAGCCCGCCGGTCGGCACTGCTGCCGCTGACGCGGTCCGCAACACCGCTGCTGCTGCACCTGTCGTCGATCAGCAGATCCGCGACGCGGTGACCTCGCTGCCCGGCGGCGAGGGTGCTGTCGCAGCATTCGACCAGGCTGTGACGGATTTTCAGGCCAACACGTCTGTGCCCGGTCTTCCGCTGGGGATGATCGCCGACGCCATCGGTGCCGGTATCCCGGCGTGAGCCGTCCATCCGGGGTGGGCGCGCTGTCTGCTCTGAACTTCGATCAAGGGATCTGATGTGATGTTCACTCGTTCTCGTTCGACTGGCACCGGGATCAGCTCTACTGCTGGTCTCGGTGCCAGGTCGGCGGTAGTGGGCCTGTCGCTGGTCAGCGCTACCGCCGTGGTCCTTTCGTTTGCTCCGCTGGCGAATGCAGCTCCCGCCTCCGGTACCGATCTGGTGAAGGGGGAGTGCCCCGCACTGTTCAGCCTCGGAGTGCAGGGAACTGGGCAGTCTGCTCCGGATGCAGCGCCGACGACGGACACCGGCATGTTGTCGCAGGTGTTCATGCCGATGATCGCGAAGGCGGTCGACGGCGACAAGGAATTGGCCGGCCGCGCGTACGTGCCGTACGAGGCCGGGTTCGGCGGCGCTGTCCCCGGAGGCAACGTGCCGTATTCACAGTCCGTCGAGGGCGGCTTGCAGAATCTGCGGGACATGGCTTCGGAGGTCGCGGCTGCGTGCCCGGACACGAAGTTCACCCTCGCCGGTTACAGCCAAGGCGCACATGTGGTTTCACTGTTCGCCGAAGAGCTCGGCAAGGGCTCGGGCGTGATCGCTGCGGACAAGGTTGTCGGTGTCGCGACGTTCGGTGACCCGACCCGCCCCGCCGGTGCACCGCTGTTTCCGGGCTCGCCCGGTCAGACGTCCCCGAAGCCTGCTCCGGGAACGGACGGCGCTGAGGTGTCCAAGGTTTCCGCTCTCGATCAGGTCCCTCCTGCTGGTGGCGGTATCGGCCCGGTCGCGGACGTGGCGGAGAACTACGGCTCGCTGACCGGACGGGTGGCGAGCTTCTGCCAGTCCGGTGACCTCGCGTGCGATGCGCCGCCGGATTCTCCGATCCTGCGGGTGGTGACCAACATTGCCGGTCAGTCGGAACTGTCCTCGGGTGATCCGATTCGGTCGTTGGCCTCGGTCGGTGACGCGCTGGCGATGACGTCGATCAAGACTGCGGTGACCGTGGTCAACGAGGACATCAAGGGTACGACGTTGGCGAATCTGTCGATCGCGCCGAAGAAGTCGCTGTCCGAGCGTCTTGCGGTGGCCTCCGATCCTCGGACTCCGTTGCCGTCCACAGATGATGCGATCAAGGCGATCATGAAGGTCGGCACGATCGGGTTCAACGCGGTCAAGACTGTCGCGAAGGAAGTTCTGACCCCGGCGAACATCGCGGAGTTGGCGACGGTCGGGCTGGCCAATCCTGCTGGCGCGGTTGCTCTTCTGGGCACGAAATTGGTCGGAGCGGCAACGAAGCTGATTCCGCCGGCCACCACGTCTCGGTTGACGACGCAGGCGTTCGCGGCCGTCAAGGACAACGTCAGCGACAACAAGGATCTGCTCAACCTTGCGACGCTGACGAAGTATTCGTCCACGGTGGCCGCCCACGGCGGTTACGGCTCGGTGCCGGCCACGGCGACCGGGACATCGGCGACGGCGTTCGTCACCGATTGGTTCGTCGCGTTGGCGAAGGACCTGGCAGATCGTGCAGGTGGATCACCTTCTTCCACTACGAAGGCCACGTCCACGGCGGTCGCGACTCGCCCGTCCTCTTCTTCGGCGACAACGACGACGAGTCCCCGTCCGACCAGCACCTCCACCTCGATCACCTCGACCACCGCGGTCGCTACACCGACTGCTGCGGCGAACTGATCGGGCGTTCTGGTGCGGGGTGTTCGTGCCCCGCACCAGAACCTCCGGAGAAAGGACTCGATGGTGACAAATAACAACAATGACGATCCCAAGTCTTCCAATCCCGTTCTCGACCAGTGGTTCCCACCGTTCACGCCTGTGGCGGACGGGAGAGCGCAGACCTCTGCGCCGGTAGAGCCGCTTCCGGTCGTGGACCTTGCGTCCGACGACGACACATATCCGACCGCTCCGAAAGCCGATTCGGTTCCCGCGCTGTCTGTTGCCGCTGCTGACTCGAACGACATCTCTGTCGACGACAGCGGCGCGGCATGGCTGCGGGAGGCGATGCAGTACACGCAGGACCAGGCAGCGGCTGATCCGCTGCCCCTGGCTGCTGCTTCGGCTTCACCTTCGCAGCGCCTTCGTGGCCGCGCGGCGGTCATCGGCGCGGCCGCAGCGGTCGCGGTCCTCGTGATCGGCGGGGGTGCGATCGCTGCTTCTGCGCTCGGCGGCGGTGACGACGACGCACCGATGAACGTCGCGGAGATCGCTCCCGCAACAACCAGCACAGCCGCCACCTCGCAGACACCGACCTCGTCGGTTCCGCAATCGTGGTGCTCACCGTCACCGGAGGCCGGAGTCGTTCGCGGGTCAGGCCCCGGCGGAACCGGTTCGGGTCCGGATGCCATTCTCGCGTTCGATCACGCCTATTACGTCGAACGCAGCGGGGCCAAAGCCCGCGCACTGCTTGTCTCGGATGCGCAGGTGAAGTCGGCAACCGCCGAAGAACTGCAAGCCGGTATCGACACGATTCCCGCTGGTACCGAGCACTGCGTCGAGATCCGCCCAACAGAACCGAACACCTTCGCCGTCACCCTCGAGCAGCGCTATCTGGACGGCTCCCGCGTCAGTGGCCGTCAGATCGTCAAGGTCGCCGATGTCGGTGGCCGCACGCTCATCACCTCGATTGGAAAAGCATCGTGACCGACAACGACAACACTCAGGATTGGCTCGGCTGGCTCGGTGAGGAACCGGAGGTCGTGGAAGCGCCGGTAGCTCAGGTGTTTCCGCTCGTCGCTCCCGAGCCGAAGAGTTCTGCTGCGAAAACGTCCACGGCGACTGCCCAGGTTCTCGATCCCATCCCGCCGATGACGTTGGTCGTCGGTGCATGTGGGGGAGCGGGGAGCACCACCACTGCGATCGGTCTCGCGAACGCGTGGTCGACGGTCGGTGCGACGAGCGCCGTCGTCGATGCCACGGTCGGCGGCGGTGACTTGGTCGAGCGTGGAGCGGATTCGACCGTGTCGGAAACCTCGATCGAGACGATGTTCGGGTCCTCCGAGACGCTGCACGCTGACGAGTCGTTCAGCGCGTCCACCTCTGCGACCTCGGCCGGCGCCCACGTCCTCGGCCGCCACTGGCTCGAAACCATCGAACCCGACTTCCGTCAGGTCGATCGCTACGTCCGCGCTCAGGTCGACACCACGGTCTACGACCTGGGGCACCGAGCGTTCGGCCGCGAGAGTGCTCAGGCGCTGCGGGGAGAACCGTGGTCGACGATCGTTGTCGCGGTCCCGTGCCGCGCCGACGCATTCAACCGGATGCGGGCCGTCCTCGAGACGATCCGGCTGACCGCCGGAGAGAAGGCACTCGATCGCACGATCGTGGTCATCTCGCACCAGACCGCAGGCCCTGCGGCTGCCGATGTCTCGCAGCTCCGCGACCATCTGACCGGCAAGATCTTCGCCGTCGAGGAAATCCCATACGACCAGCACCTTGCGTCGGGGTTGACGATTTCGGCGACCGACCTCGCACCCGACACCGCTGCCGCGTACGAACAGATCCGCAGTGTGAGTGTTCGGGCAGCGGACAGCCGGAGTGATCGCTGATGGGTGCGCAACGCTTGTCCGCCGAAACGGGACACCGGGTCGACCTCACCGATGCGTCGGTGAGGCTTCCCGATGCGGTGGCCCCGATCTGGGACGGACCGATCCCGCTGCCGCCTGGTGCGCCGAAGCCGATGGTGTGGCTGCTCGGCGCTCACGGCGGGGCCGGCGCCTCGACTCTGGCGCAGGTTCTCGCGCCGGCTGCTGAATGTGGTCGCCGGTGGCCCGGCGGGCACGGTGGGCAGAGTCCGTTCGTTGCCGTCGTCGCCCGCGAGACGGTGTCCGGTCTGGTACGCGCTCACGAGCTGCTGCGCCAGCACGCGGCGGGCCAGGGCGGACCCAGCCAGGTCGTCGGTTTGATCACCGTCGCCGATCGGCCAGGGCGCAAGGTGCCCAAACCGATCCAACAGACTCTCGACCTCGTCACCTCGCTCACGGCAGCGCAGTGGCGGGTCGGGTGGATCGAACAGTATCCGCTGGTACGTGATCCGACCTCGTTGCAGGTGTGGTCACCGTTCGATCCGGAACCGGAACGCAAACGTGGCCCCGACGACGTTCCGGCGGACATCGCCGAACTCGGCAAGGCCTTACGCGAATCCATCATCGCCCGCATCAAAACCCAACAAAGTTGAAAGGTTGCCCACCACATGGTCATTCACACGCTCCAGACCGGCATCGACATTCTCGCTCAGATCGACCTCACTCCCGAAGCGCCTCCGAAGTCCGAAGGATTCCTCCGTCTCGGTCGGTGGCTGCTGTGGGGCGTCGTCCTCGCCGGGGTGTGCGCACTCGTCTACGCCGGCGGAAAGTTCGGCTGGGAGAAGTACTCCGGCGGCCAGCTCGAATCTCCGAAGATCGTGGTCGGCGCACTCATCGGCGGTGTGATCGCCACCAGCGCAGGAACGATCATGAACACGGTCGTGTTGTCGTGACGGCCGCTGTGCTCATGCTTGTGGTTGCGCTCGCCGGCGGTGCGCTCGCGCTGTACGGCGATCGTCTGTGCAACCAGCGGCAAGAGCAGGTGCTCGACGACTACGCGAACGGCCGCCCGACGGCAGGGCTTTGTGTCCTCGACAAGGGCTTCGTCTTGGAGTTGGTCGGAGTGGCCGTCGCAATCGTCGCCTTGCTGACGTTCCTGTTCGTGGGTCCGCTCCGATGATCGCGGCGCAGTGGGCGTTGTGGTCGGTGATGGCCGTCGCGACTGTTGCGACGGTCGGCGGGGCTGCGGTCACGGGATGGGAGAGGTTTCGGGGGTACACCCCGTGCTCTCGCTCGGATCGGGCGCAGTGGTCTGCACTGGCCGGCGTTGGTGTCCTGAGCGTCACCGCGGGAGTCTCCGCAGCTAGCGGGGTTTCCCCATGGTGAACCTCACGCTGGCGGCCGCACAGACGACTCTGGCATTCAAGACGCCACCGCCGGAAGTCACCGACCCGATCATGACCCTGCTGCGCTACCTGTTGTGGTTCGCGTTCGCGATCTTCACCATCTCGATGATCTGGGCGGCGGGACGGCTGGCATACACCCGCTCGCAGTCCCCGCACGAAACAGATTCCGCCCAAACGATTGTCGTGATTCTGATCGTTTCGGTCATGGCATCCGGTGCGTCCGGTATCGCTGCCGCCCTGTTGTCGTTCTGACCCTCATCTGACGAAAGGCATTTCCTTCCAATGAAACTCACCCAACGCATAGGGTTCGCCGTCCTGGCTGCCGCTGTCGTGGCGGTCGGGGCAGGATGCGGGTCCGACGACTCCGATACTCCCGCTGACGTGGCGACGACCGCCGCTCCGGACGTGTCGGCACCGCCGAGCAACGTCCGGTGGCAGGACTACCAAACGATCGCGTTGCCTGTCGCAGATCAGGGACCGAAAACCAACTCCGGTTCCGGCCCCGTCAGCGGCTTCACCCACGATCCGCAGGGCGCGGCGCTCGCTGCGATTCAGCAGACGGTGCGACTTTCGGTCGCTCCGGATCACCAGTGGCCCGGCGTCGTGGCCGCAGGTGTTGCGCCTGGTCCTGCTCGTGACGACTTCGCGATCAGCCGACAGCTGCTCTCGTTCACTGCCCCGCCGGCTCCAACAGAAGCACCGAAGATCGTGGGCTACGAGGTCAGCGACTACAACGCCGACAACGCAGCGGTGACGGTGTACTCCGCGTTCCCCGATCAGTCATTCGCAGCATCACAGGTGAAGGTGGTGTGGTCGGGCGAGGACTGGAAGCTACTGCTCCCAGGCGACGACGAGACCAGCGGCCGGGTGAGTTCGGTCGACGGGCTTCCGTCGTCGGCGATTGCATTGGCGGCCAACCGATGAGGGCCACGAAGCAGCAGCCGCAGAGCAGCGAGGACGAGTCCTTCATCGGTCGCAAATGGACGTTCTACCTTGCGCTGATCATCGTGGTCGTCGTTGTAGTGGGCGGTGTGATCGCCGTGGTGATCAATCGCAGTAAGACCGACGAACCGACCGCGCAGCCTCAACCGGGAACGACGATCTCTCCTCAGCAAGACCGTTCGGACTGGGGATTGCCGTACATCGACGAACTCGGCTTCCGGGTCGAGGTACCGCCGAACCCGAACGGTGTCGCTCTCGATCAGGATCGTTCCGGCCAACCGGACCGGGGCGCAGCTGATTACGCAGCACTTCCGCCTGCTGGGGTGATGTGGCAGAAGGTGCAGAACTTCCCGATGCCGTTCTCCACCTCGGATGGCCCGTCGAAGGTCGACGGGGCGCTGGCCACCGGTTTCGCGCAGACACCGCAAGGTGCTGCATTGGCAGGGATTCAGCTGATCAACCGCGCACAGTCCAGCTACGCCGGCGGCGCTGCTGTCCTCGAACGGGGTTCGGTTGCCGACTCCTCGGAGCTGGAAGCAGAGCGGATCACCAACCTCGCAGCCGCGAAGCAGTCCGTTGCCGACGGTCGAACCGGCCCCGTGGGTGCGCCGTTGATCAGGCAGGAGGCTTACCGGCTCAAGTACTGGTCCCCGGATTACGCGGTAATCGAGTACGCGGGAAACAACGTCTCCGGCAATGGCTGGACCACAGCTCCCCTCGAAGTGGTGTGGCAAGACGGTGATTGGAAGCTCAAGCTCACCAATCAGCCGAACTCGGACAAGTTGGGCTCGACTCCGACGTTAGCGGGGTGGACGCGATGGCCAGGAAAGTAGTTCTCGCACTCGTCCTCGCACTGCTGGTGATGTTCGGTGGCGTTTCTGTCGCCTCGGCGCAAGACGCGCCTCAGCCTCCCGGCGATTCGCAGACGGAGGAAGACGAGTCGAGCGGTCTGTGCAAGGTAGTCGGAGGCATTGCAGAGGGCGCCGGAAACACCATCCTTCCCGGAGGCCTTCTAGGCGACATCGTCGGAGGTCTGGCAGGGGCGTCCTGCGAGGCGGGCGGTAATCCGGTCACTGCGGTGACGTCCTTCGCCGGCGACAAAGTCAACGAGATGTGGGATTCGCAGTTCGGCGACATCGTGAAGTCGTTCCTCGAGGCTATGGCTCAGGTGCTGACGATGGCGATGACGTGGTGGATCAAGCTGCCGAATCCGGACCTGGCGAATTCGACTCCGCTCCAGGCGATCACGGAGTACACCGGCTGGATTCAGTTGGCACTGCTGACCGCGTCGGTGATTTTCATGGCCATCAAGTTGGCGGCGGCGAAACGTCACGCGCTGCTCAACGAAGCGGAGGAGACGTACAAGGCGTTGGCGCGCACGGTGTTCGCGACGACGATGTTCGCCTCGATCATCGCGTTGGCCACTCTTGCCGGTGACCGGTTCGCGGAGTGGATCGTCGACGACACCTCGAACAAGGACCCGATCGGGATGGTGAACTCGATGCTCGCGGTCAGCGCCTTCACCGGTGCTTCTCCGGGGCTGCTGTTCGTGATCGGCCTGGTGGGGATCTTGGGCGCGCTGGCTCAGGCTGCGTTGCTCGTGGTCCGTCAGGGCTTGTTGATCGTGGCTGTCGCGGCTGTGCCGGTTGCGGCCGCTGCGTCCGGAACGAGTACGGGATCGCAGTCGTACCAGAAGTTGGTGTCCTGGATTCTGGCGTTTCTGCTGTTCAAGCCCATCGGCGCGCTGGTGTATGCGATGGCGTTCCTTTCCGCGCAGGACTCGGCGCGGATCACTGAAGGCGAGACGCCGTCGGCGGATCAGTTCCAGCAGTCCTTGATCGGCATCATCTTGCTCGCGCTCGCGGCTGCGGTTCTGCCGGCGTTGCAGCGGTTGATCGCTCCGGCGGTCGCGGCGGTGGGGTCCGGCGGCTCGGGCGCGGCGGCGACGGGCATGGCGTTGATGGCTGGTGCTGCGGCATTTACCGGCGGCAAGTCGATGGCGGCCGGTAAGTCGGCCGGCGCTGGCAGCAAGTCTGCGGGCGCGTTCAGCGGCGGTCCTGGCGGCGGCGGTGGCGGTTCGTTCGCAGGCGGCGGTCGTCCAGGCGGCGGCGGAGGAGGCGGCGGCGGCGGTGGCGGTTCGCGCGGCGGCGGCCGCGGAGGAGCGTTCGGTCAGCCGCCGAACACGCGGACCTCTCCGGCGTCGGGTCGCACGTCCCAAGGTGCCAGCGGATCTCGCAGTGCGGGCAGTGGTGGCAAGGGTTCCGGCGCCGGATCGAAGGCGAGTAAGGCGATCGGCGCAGTCGGCTCTGGTGCGAAGTCTTCCGATCGCGGTGCGGGTGACCTTGCCGGGGACCGGTATTCGAGTAGTCAGACCGATCTGGGAAGGAACACGATTCGGCGATGAGCACCACAAACGAGAACGGTTTGCTCTACACGGGCTGGACCAAGCCACGTAATTCCGGATTGTTCGGTCTGACGTGGGGCACGACGATCGTCTGCTTCGTGCTGGTGATCGCGGTCATGGTCGCGATGTTGGCCGGTGGTTTCAAGGTTGGCCTGACGGTGTTGGCGGTTTCCGTCGTCGTTGCTGCCCCGCTGGTGTGGGGCAGGGACGGACGGAGTGGATACGAAATGACGGTATTGAGAATGCAATGGCTCCGGACGCGCCGTCGGCGAGAAAACATTTACCGCGGTGGACTTTTCTCCGAAATGCCCGGCGGGAAGGCTCTTCTGCCCGGCGTGGTCGCGGACACGAAACTCTATGAGGGTGAGGACGCCGCCGGGTACCGGTTCGGGATGATCCACATGCCCAAACTTGACCTGTACACGGTGGTCCTCAAGGCGTGGCCGCAGGGCGATGAAGCGGTCGATCAGTCGATGATCAACGAATGGGTGGGGGAGTGGGGCGTTGTCCTCGCCTCGATGGGTCAGACCTCGGACGTGGTCTCGGTCGTCCCGGTGATCGACTGCGTGCCCGAGACCGGAAACCGGTTGCTGGCGGAGGTCATTCGCCAGACCGAACCGGATGCACCGCAGTTGGCGCAGGACTCGAATTACGAGGCGGCTGAACTGTTCGCCACCGAGCAGGCTCAACTTCTGCCGCGCTTGGCGGTCACGTTCCGTGCGACCACTGACGCCCGTAAGAAGGACCCTTCGGAGCAGGCCGTCGAAATCGGTCGCAGGCTTCCCGGCTTGTGCGCCGCGATGCGCTCCGCCGGAGTCGGTGTCCGCCCGATGGCAGCCTCGGACGTCATTTCCTTCGTTCGCCGCTCCACCGATCCGGCCTCACAGGAAGACATCGAACGCGCCGACGCGACGGTGGAAGGACACGGGTTGGACTGGTCCGACGCCGGCCCGATCTCGCATGAAGAACGCTTCGACCAGTACATCCACGACGGTGCCCGCTCGGTGACCTGGGAAATGGAGATGGCGCCGACCGGCGCGGTCGACGAAGGCGTGTTGCGCCGCATCCTCGCCCCGAACCCCGACATTCCACGTAAGCGGGTCGCGATCGTCTACCGCCCGCACACGGCCGCGGATGCAGTCAAGATCGTCGACAACGACTACAAGAACGCTCTGATCGCCGAACAGGGCGGCAAGGGCATCGGCTCGGTCACCGCGACGTTGAAGGTGGAAGCGACCGCCCGTGCCCGTGAGGAACAGGCGCGTGGTCACGGACTGGTGCGGTTCGGCATTTTGATCACCATCACCGAACCGCTCGACGGGGACATTCCGGCGATCGACGCGATCATCAAGGACCTGTCCGTGCAGGCGCGGTTGAAGGTGCGCCGCGCATTCCGCTACCAGGCGGCCGGGTTCTACGGCTCCCTCGGCATCGGCGTCATCTTGCCCGAGCACGCCTCCATGCCGTCGGCGATGGCCGGATAGGGGGCTCGGTCATGGTCAAGCTCCTCACCGAAGAACAGCGCCGGCAAGTGCTGGCACGCTCGCACGGCCCCACCTTGGCCGGTGTCCTGGCTCGTCATCACCTCAAGATGGACGACAAACGCCGGCGGAACCTGGAGGCGCAGAAGGCAAGCGAAGAACAAGAAGGGTTCCTCCTGCCTGCCCTCAAGCTCTCCGATCGCGGCTATCGCGGTGCGGGCGGTGGCCGGATGGCCTCGGTCGGCCGTCAGGTCGAATACCGTGCCTCCTCGGCGCAGGCGGCCGGCATGTGGCCGTGGGCCGTCGGGGCTGGTGCGCCGCTGATCGGGACACCGGTCGGGCGTCATCTGCTCACCGGCGCCCCGGTCCTGTTCGACCTGTTGTCCTGGTTCGTCGAAGGCCTGATCACCGCCCCGGTCGGGTTCGTTCTCGGACTCAACGGGTACGGCAAGTCCTCGTTCGTGCGCCGGATGGTGCTCGGCGGTGTCGCGCAGAAGGTGACCACCCTCGTTCTCGCCGACGTGAAGCCGGACTACCGCAATCTGATCGAGGCCGTCGACGGGCAGGTCATCGACCTCGGATACGGGTACGGCCGGGTCAATCCTCTTGCTGGTGGTGTCCTCGGCTCGATCCTGCCTCGGCTGGCGGTGTTCCCGGAGCTGGCCCGCAAGATGCTCACCGAACTACGGGCACGCCAGTTGCAGACCATGTCCGGACTGATCGAACTTTCCCGTGGCAGTGCGGTGCGCGACTACGAGGAAACGATCATCTCGTCCTGCATCGAGATCCTCTACAACGAAAAGGGTTTCGACGCGGAGAACCCGCCGTTGATCGAGGACATGTACAAGCTCGTCAAAGAAGGCCATCCGGAGTTGATGGAGAACGCGGCCGCCGTCGGTGAGCACGAGTACCGCGAAGCGACCCGCGATCTGCAACGTTCTCTGCGAGGTCTGGTCAAGGGCTCGTTCGGTGAAATCTTCAACGGCCACACCACCACCGAAATCGACCTCGACGCCCCGGCGATCTGCATCGACGTCTCGCACATCCCCGAAGGCCACACCCGTCTCAAGGCCGCGGTCATGTTGGTGTGCTGGTCCGACGGCTTCGCCGCCATCGATGCCGCCCACGCTCTCGCCGATGCCGGCCTCGGACCGCAGCGCCGCTTTCAAGCTGTCATGGACGAGCTCTGGCAGGTGCTCGGGCTGGGTGAGTTCATGGTCGATCGCGTCAACTCGCTGACCCGATTGAACCGCACGATTGCGACCGCGTTGTGGATGATCACGCACACGATCACCGACCTCGAGGCCATGGGCTCGGTGTCGGCGGCGAACAAAGCGAAGACGTTCATCGAACGTGCCCGCGTGAAAGTCATCGGCGCTGTTCCGGAAGCGGAAATCGACCGCCTCGAGCGGATCGTGAAGTTCACCGGCACCGAAGCCGACATGGTCACCGGTTGGTCCTCACCGCCTGCTCGCACCGGTGAGCGGCGCAAAGAAGGTGAGCCGAAAGAGCCGCCGCCCGGTCAGGGCAAGTTCCTGATCAAGGTCGGTGAGACCCGCACTCCCGGAATCCCCGTGCAGCTGATCTTCACCCCGTCGGAAATCGCATCCGGCATTCACGACACCAATTCCCGGTACGGCGACCTCACCTCGGACGCCGTGAGCGACGACGAGGACGGATTCGAAGGAGAGGGCGCGGCATGATCGCCGAACGCAAGTACAAGTCGCTCACCCCGCAATTGCGGGCAGCCGCGGTCAAGAAGGTCGCCGAACTGAGCACCGAAGTGTCCTCGCGGTGGAAAGCGATCGTGCTGATCGCCGAAGCGTTGGAAGTGCACCCGAACACCCTGCGGAACTGGGTCAACGCAGATCCGGAGATGGCCGCGACCCGGCGCGTCGACACCGCTCGTCTCGAACAAGAGCACCGGGTCCAGCTCGCGGCCGCCACGGAGCTGATCAACGAACTCTCCGATCACCTCCACGGCCGCAGGCAGTAGGGGCAGGTCACCTGAAATCATGGACGTGAAAAAGATCGGCGCATTCTGCGGCGCCGCGCTGCTGGGTTTGGTGATGATCGTCGTGGTCATCATCGGTCCGGCCACGGAGAATCCCGATTGCGTACCCGGCGGAGGCCGGGTCGGATCGGTGGCTCCCGCCGGCTCACTGGTCAAGCCGACCAAGAGCAGCGAGACCACCGATACTTCGGGATTCGGTGCGCGCTGGGGAACCCAACATCAGGGCATTGACCGCGCCGGTCCCGTGGGAACCCCGATCTACGCGTTCACCGACGGCCGCGTTGTCGCTGCCGGCCCCGCCGCCGGTTTCGGCAACTGGATCATTCTCGATCACCAGATCGACGGGAAGGTCTACTCGACTGTCTACGGGCACATGTTCGACGATGGGGTTCTGGTCAAGGTCGGTGACCAGGTTTCCGCTGGTCAGGAAATCGGCAAGATCGGCAACGCCGGTGAGTCCACCGGCGCGCATCTGCATTTCGAGGTGTGGGACGGTGGCCGGTTGCCCGACGGTGCCGGAACCGCAGTCGATCCGGCGCCCTGGGTCGACAAGGCCGCCGAACCCGGTGCCGCCGCCCCGGCTCCCGCGCCAGGACAGGAACCTGCACCGAGCAACCCGGCTGAGCCGGGCACCGGCGGGCTCAATTCCAGTCAGCTCGCTCTCGCGAAGCAAGCGGTGGCGGTCGGGGAGTCGATCGGTGTTCCGGATCAGGGAATCGTCGTCGCTCTGGCCACGATGAGCCAGGAGAGCACGTACCGGATGCTTGCCAGCTCCAACGTCCCGGAATCGCTGCAATACCCGCACGACGGTGTCGGCTCCGATCACCTCTCGGTCAACCAGTACCAGCAGCAGGTCACCATCTGGGGGACCGCGGAAGAGCTGATGAACCCGGTGACCGCGAACGTGAAGTTCTACGACGCCCTGCTCAAAGTATCGGGCTGGCAGTCCATGCCGGTCACCGTGGCTGCTCAGACGGTGCAGGGCTCGGCGCACCCGGAGGCGTATGCCGATGACGAGCCGCTCGCCCGTCAGCTCGCCGCCCAGTTCAAGGGCGCCGGGAAGGACCTCACTCCGCAAGAGTTGGCCGATATCGCCAAGGTCGGTGTTGCGACCGCGGTCGTCGACGGCGGTGTCGGTGTCTGCACTCCGGGAGTCTCGAACTCCGGCGGCCCGCAGTTCAAGCCGGGTGGACCGTTCGGTGCGAATGTCATCGCGGCCGCGTCCCGGTGGATCGGTACGACGTACGCGTGGGGCGGCGGCGATCAGAACGGACCGACCAAGGGCATCAGCGACGGCGGCGGCGCCGGAGATGCGAACGGCGATCCGAACAAAGTCGGCTTCGACTGCTCCGGTCTGACGCTGTACGCGGTGTTCCAGGCCTCCGGCGGACAGATCCTGCTTCCGCACTTCACCGGAAGCCACGGCAACCCAGGGCAGCTGTACGACGCTCGGGGACAGGACATTCCGTTCGATCAGAAGCAACCCGGCGACCTGATCTACTTCGGCGCCGGTGGGGACACCCACCACGTGGGGATCTACTACGGCAACGAAAACGGCCAGGACATGCTGCTCAACGCCCCGCAGTCCGGGCAAACCGTCTCCATCATGCCGCTCTCGGGTTGGGCCGGCGAAGACATGTACGTCAAGCGTTTCGGATAAAGGGAGAACACGATCATGACTCGCACACGCAACACTGCGGCCGCTGCCCTGCTGGCCGGGGCGCTTCTGCTCGCCGGATGTGGTTCCGGAGGCGACGGCCACGACGACCATCCCCTCGACGAGGGAGGCCCCGCCGACAGCTCACTGACAACCCCGCCCCCGCCGCCACTGCCGGGTGCGTTCGCCGGAGTCGACCAGAACGATCCGGAATCGGTCATGGTCGGCGCAGCGCAAGCCCTGTTCTCCTACGCCCCCGCCGAGGATGCGAACCAGCTGGCCGCAGCGCAGCGTGCCGCGCCGCTCTTCGACGAGCGGTACTACTCGGAGAACTCCGGTTCCTTCATCGCCCTCGCCCCGATCACCGGCAAACAGTGGCAGAGCTGGGCAGACGAGGGCGCGATCGTCACAGCATCGGCGAGTGTGACCAGCGACGAACACCCGGCCGATCAGCCGGCGAAAGTTTCCCGCGTTCTCGCGGTGACACAAACAGCAACCACACCGGAGGGGAAACCATTGAGCAGCACCACCTTCGCGGCATACATGAGCGCGACCAAACTCGGCGTCTGGCGCGTGAGTGCGGTGGCCGTGCGATGAGCCATCAATTTCTGTACGCGACCGGAACCGCTGCCGGTGAGCCGGCGGCGGCACTGGGCATCGCCCTCGGCAGCTTGCACGACCTGATCGGCGAATTGGAGTCGAACAACACTTTCGTTGTCGTGCAGGGACATTCGCACACCATCACGCCCACGTCCGTGCAGCAGCCAGGGATGATGCGCAGCGAACGCCCCGGCTACATCGCCACCGTCACCACCGTCGTGGAGATCTCATGAGCGGGGGAGCGCACCGGCTGCTGAACTGCGCTGTTGCGCTCGCGGTCGTCGGGGCCGGTATCTGGGGAACGGTCACTGTTCGCGAGTTGATCGCACCGGTCACCGATTCCGCGGCGTCGACGTCGGGTCAAGTGGTCCGGGTCGTCGACGGCGACACTGCCGATGTCCGTCTGACTTCCGGCGAGGATCTGCGGGTCCGGATCTTGGGGATCGACACTCCGGAGACGGTCAAACCCGATGCGGCGGTGCAGTGCTGGGGACCGGAAGCAAGCGCCTGGGCGCACACGACGCTCGACGATGCAGCGGTGACGTTGACGGGCGACCCTCGCTCCGACGACGTCGACCGATACGGCCGATCACTGCGTTACCTGACCTTGCCGGACGGCACCGACTACGGCGTACTTGCAGCTCGGTCGGGCATGGCGCGGGCGTACGTCTACGGCAACACACCTATCGAGAAGACCGCGGAAATAGCTGAGGCGCAAGAGGATGCGCGTTCGGCAGGAATCGGACTCTGGGGTCCGCCGTGCAACGGAGAGGCAAACTGATGAGTACCAGGACAGTGAAAGATCCATCAGCCTCGGACGGGCTGTTGCCGGCGGTTCTCATCGCCGGTCTGGTGGCAGTGGTCGGCGGCAGCGTGTGGGCAGGTATCCACCTCGGGACCGACCAGACCGCGCCGGGAAACCCGATCGCGATCGTCAAGGGCTTGATTCGGGGCGAGCTGGTGTGGGAGACCGGGTCGACCCTGGTGGTTGCCCTGGTCCTGGCGGCGGTGATCGGCCTCGTGGTGGCCACGGCCGTGCTGGTGCGGCGGGTGCAGGGGGAGAAGACCCGCATCGACGCGAAAGCGAAGGTCATGGGCACCGGACGCGACATCAAGGGCATCACCGAAAAGGAATGCCGCTCGATCGCGTACAAGAGCTTGGGCATGAAAGAAGAGCTCAAGGACCGAACAAAAGCAGTCGGGGTGCAGATCGGCAAGCACCTGCTCACCGGGCGGATGCTGCGCGGCAGCTACCAGGATCTTCACTGCGACATCTGGGGACCACGTACCGGCAAGTCCTCCTCCCGGGTCATTCCGGCGATCCTGTCGGCGCTGGGAGCGGTGCTGACCACGTCCAACAAACGTGACGTCGTCGACGCGACTCGGGCATGGCGGTCGGTGCGGCTGATCGACCGGGAAACAGGAGACAAGGTCAAGGCCCGGTCGGTGGACTGGAGAACCTACAGCGACCCGGCCAAGCCCGTCGCGAAGGGCAAAGTGCATGTGAACACCCTCGTTCCGCGGAAAGTGTGGGTGTTCGATCCGCAGGGCGTCGCCGGTGAGGAACCGACGTGGTGGTGGAATCCGTTGTCCTGGGTCACCGACGAGGTCAAGGCCGCTGACCTGGCAGAACACTTCGCTGCCGGTGACGACGGAGTCGAGGCGAAAAAGGACCCGTTCTTCGATCCGGAAGGGCAAGACCTGGTCGCCGGGCTGCTCCTCGCGGCCGCCGTCGACAACCGTCCGATCACCGATGTGTACCTCTGGGCGACACAGGAGACCAACGACGAACCTGTCGCAATCCTCAAGACGGCGGCCGGCGGGAAGTACGCGATGCAGGCGAGCGGCCTGGCGGCGCAGTACAACCAGACCGAAAAACAGCGATCCGGTGTTTTCACCACGGCCAAGAAGATGATTCGCTCGCTCAAGCTCTCCGCGGTCCACCCGTGGGTGCGCCCGATGGGTCCGGGGGACAACCGCCCGCATTTCGATCCTCGGGCGTTCGTCGCCAACGACGAGACGATGTACAGCCTCTCGCGAGAAGGCAACGGTTCGGCCGGACCGCTGGTCACAGCCCTGACGGTCGCGATCATCGACGCCGCCGAGCAGCTGGCCACCAGCTCACCGAAGGGTCGTCTGCCCAAGCCACTGATTGCAGCTCTCGACGAGGTCGCCAACGTGGTGCGCTGGACGAAGCTCCCCGGCCTCTACAGCCACTACGGCTCACGCGGCATCCTGATCATGGCGATCTTGCAGTCCTGGTCACAGGGCGAGGACGTGTGGGGCGCCAAGGGCATGAGCAAACTGTGGTCCGCCTCGAACGTGCGCGTCTACGGCGGCGGCGTCGCAGTCGACGACGGCAACTTCCTCAAGGACATGTCCACCGCGATCGGTGAGCACTGGGAAATCACCGGCTCCGTCTCCAACAGCGGCAACGGTCGCAGCGTCTCCAAGCATCGCAGCAAGGAACGCACCCTCACCGAAGCCGAACTCGAAGCACTGCCCCGCGGCCGCGCAGTCGTACGTTCCTCCGGTAACTCACCGACCCTGGTGAAGACGGTGCCCTGGTGGGAGGGACCGAACAAGGACGCTGTCGTGGCCTCGATCAAGGTTCACGATCCCGAACCGGAGAAGACCCTGGCGAAGGCCGTCACCAAGGTCGGCGCCGTCGACGCAGTGGAGCTGGTCGCATGAGCACCGATTTCGATTTCCCCGGATTCGCCGACGACTTCGAGCCGCCACCGGAAGGTGCCTACGACGAGGTACCGATCGACGACCCCGGCGACCCGGCGCCCGCTGTTGATCCTGGCATCGCTGCGCCCGCCGAACCTGCCGCTGCGCTCAGTGCGCAGATGGAAGGGTTCGTGGCACGCGCGATGGACAAGCGGATCAGTCAGGAAGCTGATGCGATCGCAGCCGCGAAGTTCGAGGAGATGCTCACTCCCGAACTGCATGCCCAGCTTCAAGAAGCCGCACAAGCGCGCCTCGTCGCGCAGCTCGCGGCGGCGCTCGAGATCCCGGAGGAAGTCGAACCCGAGCCGGAACCGCAGATGGTGTTCGGCTCGGCAGAAGAGTTCATGCGGGACTGGCTCGCTCCGACGTACCGCCGTCAGGTGACGGACACCCCTTCGCGGGTGTGGTGCCCGCAGTGGTGGAAGCACGAGGAAGCGGTCAACCGCGTCGAAGCTCTCTGGCGGGCGTGGGAGTACCTACGCCTGGATGCGAAGACCGGCATGAGTGTGTGGTGGCGCGATCACGCCGATCACCACATGGAAAAGCTGTTCGCCGGCGATGGCCCCTTCAAGGCGTGTTCGGCCGAGCGGGGCCACAAAGGTTCCGTGAAGCCGCTGCCCACCGACAAGGCTCCGGATGCGCTGTTCCCCGATCAGCGCGAGACGTGAACCCCCACGAAACCGCACTTTCGGCCCGCACCCGGCGGACCGGTTCGACGAAAGGTGAGAGCAGATGTCCGATGACGAAGTAGGCACGATCGGCCGCGAAATGGGCATGGCGATGCGCGTGGCCATGCAGGTGATGAGCCGACTCGCCGAGCAGATGGCACGCTCCCGCGAACAACGAATGCGAGATGCACAGCATCGCAGCGAACAGGCAACCCGCGAGTACGCCGAACGTCTCAAGGTCGAACGGACGGCCGCCGAGACCCCGCTCCGAGGAGTCTCGGACAAGCAATGGTGGGATCAAGCGAAGCCGGAAGCGATCACCGACGCCTACTTGCAGGCAAAGGCGTGGAGTCCTGAATCGGAGATCGCCGCCCAGGCTGCGCACAAGATCCGTTCCGAAGTCCACGAGCGATACGGCTTCGACGTCGACAACGATCAGGCAGCACGGGAGTTCCTCGCCTACGGCCGTGCGTACAAGGACGTCGCAGGTACCGAGCAGAAGCAGGCCGCGCAGGACCGCGTCGAAGCTGGCGCTGCGATGGCCGCGGCCGAGAGCGCCGACCGTAAAGCAGAACGCGCTGCGGTCGAGCTCGAAGAAGCGAAGACGTGGGCGCGGGAGAACACTCCGGAATGGTTCGCCGTCTGGGAGCAGACGTACGGCCCGGAGGCGGGGAAGGACGAACGGACCGAAGCAGAGAAAGAGCTTGTCGGGGACTGGCAGCGGTCGCAGCCCGAAGCATCGACGGCAGTCGAGGAAGGCAAGAGCGCTCAAGGTGACGACGAGCGTGGCGAAGCTGTCGAGAAGTACGACTCCGCTGATCGGCGGACCGCGTTCGCGAACAGCATGCACGCGGCCGGCGTCGACTCCGAAGCGATCGCAGCGCGCATGTCGGCAGACACTGCGCAGGGGCGTCCCGCTCGCGATGCGGTCCGAACCGGGCCTGGTAAGCCACCGGTCGCGAGGAAGGGGAAGCCGAACAAGTCGCAGGGGCGTGATCGTCAACATGCGGGCCGTTGACCTGATCTAGACCTGAAATACGCAGGGGCGAGGCAGTCACCGTGCTGCCTCGCCCTGCGTTGTCTGCTCACGATTCGGACCGTATTCAGCCCGCTAGTAGTTATTCCTCAGATAGTGCTCGATCAATGCTCGGACGTTCTGTGCCGCAGCCTTTGCACGGTCTGGTGACCCAGCGAACAGACCGCCGCTCAAAGGCAACCAGTCGCCGCCGGCTCTCTCGCTTTCCTCGAGGTATCTCGACCACACGGAATTCGATTCATCGAACGTGTCGGATCGTTGCGCAAACACCCCAAGCCACGGATCAGTGTAAACACGACCGAGGTCTTTGATGTCGGCGGTAACCATCGAAAAGAGCACCTCCGCTTGGTCGAACAACTTCTCGTACTCCGCCGAGTGGATTCCTATCTTCTCGAAGTTGGGTCGCAGCGTCTCTCGGAGGTATCGAGAAGCGGGGAAGCGAGGTCGTCGGCGGAGACGGTTGTCCACGATCGCTCCGAGCATCTCCTCGGTCAGAGTTTGCTGCTGATTCGCGAGCAATGCTTGGAGGATCGTGTCGTCGCGGAGAGAGTAGTAGGGGGAAGCGCCGACGATCATGGGGCGATAGAAAGTAACTCCGCCGAACTGCTCGGAGACATCGAGCTCGGCCTCGCAAAGTAATGCCTGAATCAGGCGATAGTTGCCTTCACGGAGGGCTGCAATCGTGGCGGCGTACATCAAGAGCGTTGTCGGAAACAGCGCCAAACCCGTCAGATATTCGTCTCGGGCCATATGGATGGGTGAACCGGGACGCGTAGTGTCGACTCGCGTGGCTGCGATGCTATTGAGCGATCGTTGAAAGATCGGAGCGTAGTCCTCCGCACCCCACAGGCCGCCCAAAATGAAGAGATCGATCGCCGGATCAACTACGTCTCGGTAGGTACCGGCCTGATCGACCATCTGCTGGACTCGGCTCGCGGGGTCGTTTCGGGATTTGTATGCCGGAGGGAACTTGTCGATGTCCTGGAGTTCGCTGTATACCGGGCGCAGGATTCCTTGAACGCCGCGATCGACGCTGGGTTTCTGACCCGGCGTGCTGATGATGCGCTCCAACTCTTCGAGGCGAGATGCGGCGGGAGTAGTTGCGGTGGGGATGGCTGTCGGTGCCAAAGTGGTCGGGGCTGAACCCAGTACCGGCGCAGTGGTCGGGGTTGATGCCGGCGCTACAGGTGGAGCGGCGGGCGCTGAGGCCGCCGGCGGCTCTTCGTCGAGCAGCGATTTGATCTGGTTCACGAGTTGCTGGCCGTGGGCCGCCTTGGTTGCTCCGAAGAAGTCGAGGCGCTGAATGTCGCCGAGTACCTCACCGTTCCCGATGTTGTACCTAGGGATATCCGAGTCGTCGAAGCGCACATTGAACAACCACATTGTGTCGGGGCGGCGCTTGCGGAGTTCACCGGCTGCCAGGTCGAGTTCCTCGTTCTGTCCGTTCGATTTCTTCGTCTCCCCGGTCTTGGAGTAGCAAGCAACGAACGCGAGGCTGTTTTGCGTGATCGCCTTCTGGATCTCCGCCTTCCAACGTGTGCCGCCAGGTATCGAGTTCCGGTCCATCCAGACAGAAAAACCTTCCGCCTCCAACAATTCTTTGAGTTCGTCGGCGACGTGGCTGTCCTCGCGAACATAGGAAATGAAGACGTGGCCAGGGCGCGGGGGAACAGGATTCGACACCCCGACATCTTACTGGGCGTCCGGTTTTCACCTGCGGCTTCGCTCTGGGCCGGCCGGTAGTCAGCCCGACGACGAAGACCCCTCACATGACGTGCGGGGCTTCCGTCATACGTGGCCGGCTCATGTACCGCTGGGCGGTGTTATCGGTGAGATTCGCACGATGTTCGCGATCTCGTCGTTGAACTTGCCTCGGCATGTGGCATTCCAATGCGCGACGGCTTCGACATATTCGCCCAATGCTTCGGGAGTCGTGTCGCTTGGCCCCAGCGGAAGCAATTCCACATCGGCGAGGGTGCCGACCAGCGGCGGCAACGGCTCGGTTCCTTCCCAGATATCGAGGATTGCTGCCAGAGTCTGTATGTGCGACGTCCATTGCTCGGTCAGGGTCTGGCGCGCAATCGCCTCGCGGCCGATGAAAGAAAGCGGCACGGAATTTCGCCGCAGTTCCGGAGCTTCGGCGTAGGTGGAGATGCGAAGTAGGTGGTAGGTGGCAACGGACCTCGCGGCCAGGGTCAGATGTGATTGTCCGAGTGCGATCTGGAGGTCACGGGCCGACCGTGAGAGCCTCTCGAACACTTCCTTTGATCGGGTGAAGATCGCCCGAAAAGTCGCCTCGTCAGCTCCGTCCCTATCGTACGAGCGATTGATCTCGACCAGCTCTGTCATCGCCTGGCGGGCGTCCTCGACGAATCTCCGTGCGAATGCCCGTCGGCGTTCCTCTGCGACCAGGAGACGGTCGTGTGCGAACTGCTCGGCGATTAAGTTCCGGTCGTGCTTGAACTGTGCTTTGAGGAATCGGTACGCCACGTACAAAGCGATGAGCGAAAGGAGCAACGGAAGCCCGGTGTCGGCCAGCCACTCCGCGTTCCAAATCTGCGACCAGAAGTTCTTCACGGCACATTTGAGCACATAGGCCGGACACCGGTTCGCATTCTGTGCGGCGGCGGCAATATCCGGTTACACGTCTCGTTCGGTGTCCCGGCCCTGGTTGGGTTGTGCGACGGTGCGCGGTTTTGGTTCGAGCTTCGGGGGGAGCGGTGACGGGCGGACTGCTTCGGTCGGGCTGCTCGGGTACGACAGGCGCAAGGACTTCTGGGCGTCGTCGATCTCGGCTTGCTCTTCGGCGGTGTAGGTCCGTTCGACGGATTCGGGTGCCGTCGTCGGTGTCGTGGTGGTGACCTCGTGGGCGGGTTCGTCGCGCTCGACGACCGCGACCGAACCAGTCTCGGCGGATCGTTGTGCGGCGGCGTTGAGTCGGCGGTGCACCGATTCGAGTTGCACCCGGCTCACGGTCTCGAGCTGGGCTGCGTAGGCAGCGGCTCCGGCCGCGCGTGATGATGCAGCGATCGCTTCGGTCGCCTTCATCAGTTGCCGCAGTAACAGGGCGTAGCCGGCGGCTGCGTTCAGTCCCGGCTTGCACTGCATCACGATCATCGCCGCGCCGCCCGCGGAGACGATGCCGGCCTTCTTCGGTGCGTGCTGGTGTGCGGGGATTTGCGCGGACCGTGCGAGTTGGACGGACGCTCTCGCGAGTGGGCCGGGTGTGGCTTCGACTTGGGAGGACCACGCGGCGAAGACACCGGAGGTTCGTCCGGCGGCGCGTGCCCATTGTGCTCGGTCGGTGACCGGAATGCTGGTGAGGTATTTGTTCCACTGCTCGATGTCTTGCGCGGCGCGTGCCAGCAGTTCGGGATCGGCGACGACGCTCTCGCGTCCCTTGCGCACTGCGGGCTTCTCTCGTCGTGCTGCGCGCCATTCTGCGACGGCTTCACCGGAGCTGGTGGGGGTGTCTTCCCATTCCTTGCGGAGGCGGGGGAGTGTGAGGTCCTTACCGAGGTGCCCGCCGCCGTAGAAGATCGGTTTGGCATCGGTTCCGGTGACATCGCGGTCGGGTCTGACGGCGACCTTGTAGCCGACCACGACGTCATCGCGGCCGGAGGCGAAGCGGGGCCGAACGATCAATCCTTGCCCGCGAAGTCGGCGCACGAATTCCGATTCGGACTTCGACGATGTTGCACAGGCGCGCACGCGCCGTGCGAGGAGATCGCGGTCGAGTTCGGTCTGCCCGTTGCGTCCTGCCCGCGCTGTCTCGGCGCGGTGGTATCCGCGTTCGCCGGTCTTGCTCTGACGGGACTCGATGACAGCGAGGCCGTGTTCGCGTTCGATGCGTGCGGCCGCCACGCTGGCTCGTTTCCAGTCGCGGTAGAGGTTGACCTTGGTGCCGTCTTCGCGCACGGCGGATGCGGCGATGTGGATGTGGTCGTTGCCTTTCGCTGACACTCCGTGGCGGACGGCGACCCACCTGGCGGGGCTGCGCCCGGAGGTGTCGGTGAACCCCACTTCGTCCATGAACTCGGTGGCGATCTTGTTCCACTGCTCGTCCGTCAGCTCGCCTTCGTCGGCTTTGAGTGAGAGCGAGCAGTGCCAGACATTTCCGTCGCGGTACGGGTCGATCGGGTCGCGAACCTTCTTGCCGTGGCTGTCGCGGACGTCTTGGCCGGCGTCGTCGCGCAGGTAGTTCGGGATCTTGATTTCGGTGCCGAAGACTTTGCGGGGCTGGTCGATCTGCTTGCCGATCGCGAGAGCGTCGACGCCACTGAGTTCGTTGTCGTCGTGCCACGCCATGATCGCGTAGTCACCGGCCACTAGATGAGGGTCGGTGTGCTCGTTGCTCTTGCCCGGACCGGCGAGGTATGACATCAGTCCGGTGACTTTGGCGCCGCGGGAAATCTTGACGATCACGGCGCGGACATCTCGTCGAGGGTGCCCTGAATCCGGTCCGCCAAACGCCGCACGCTGACCAGTGCGCCGTTCAGTTCGGCGGGGATGTCTCCGGTTGCGTTGGTGGCTTTCGCCATCTGGTTGATGTTGATAGAAATTGCCGACAACAACCGGAACGCGGAGAACAACTCCGCAGCAAGATCGCGCCGACCAGTAGCAGTTTCACCGGAGTCGGAGAGGGCGGACTCGACCATCAGCCGCGCCACGGTGATGCGCGCTTCCTGCGCACGGCGCAGCAACTCGGACTCCTCCTCGGGAGTCACCTTCACCACGTGCCGGCCAGCTCGACCGCCCGGCACATTCTCCCGGCGTTCACGACGGAACCGGCGGGGTCGACTGACCTCGTCTTCACTCATGTCCGTCGTGCCTCCCTTCGGCCCAGCGCAGCGCCCCCACCACGTGGGGCTACACGCCAGTGTCTCAGGTCCAGAGCGCAGCGGCAAGACCTGACCCACCTTAGGGCACCTAAGTTACTATCTTGCTCTGCCGGTGCTTAGATTTCGGGGTCACTTCCGTTCTGAGTCTCGTCCCCGAAATCTCAAAAGCGCCAGGACGAGCCTGCGAGTTCCTTCGATCTCGAATTCGTCCCCATTTGGGGGCTGGTCCCGATTGTGGGTGCCTGAGACGCAGCGGAGCGGAGAGGGAAATCTCGGGCATCCATATGAGGATCGGAGCAGTCCCGATCTGTGGGCGAATCTCGGAGAAAAGAAGATGCGCCGCGCGGAGCGCGTCGATACGCAGTTCGGGTGGTTGATACGCAGTTCGGGTGGTTGATGTTGTCCACAAGCGGGCACCGGGGTTCTCGGCATTGGGCACACACCAGATTCCTCCGCTCCGCGTCTGGTGTGCACACAACGCCGCCCCGGACACCCACCTGTGGACAACGGTTTCGGTATTCGCGAGTTCCGCTTAGCGCCCGTTCAGTGGTGCACGAGCGGGCGAGATTTCTCCTACGATGTAGCGCATGAACACGACACCGAACACACCAGACTTCGACGCACTCGACGCAGCTATCAAAGCGGAAGCCGAAGAGAAGATGAAGATCATCCGTGTGGTGGCAACCGCACACAAAGAACTCCTCGATACACGCGAAGAATTCGCCCGGACGGACGCCGCGAACGTCGGCAACCTCGACGCCGCGCTGAGCGAGGCGCTGCGGGTCGGATTCACCGAAACCTCGATCAAACAGTGGCGTGTGCCGGCCGCTCGAAAGTCAACAGGCAAGCGGGCTGCACCGAAGAAGCCGGTGACAAAGAAGATCGAAACTTCGCCGTCCGCTGAATCCGGTGAGCAGAAAAGCGCTTAGGACTACACCCGATGCCCGCACCCGTTCTCGGCTCGGGGTTGACGCCGAGAACGGTCGTCCACTCTCAGCTCAAGCGCGTCACTACCGCGTGGTTGCGCCTCGTCCCGGCCCGCACCCAGCTCTGAATCTTCTCAACGGGATCTCTGTGCTTGGCGATCGTCTTCACGGCGCGCACGGCGTGCATGACCCATGGGAGAGAACCTCACCAAAGCGTTCGTCGCGTAGATCATCTGGGCGACGGACTCCTGGTTCAGCCAATTGAAAGTGGTCAGTTCAACTCTGCATTCGTCATGCAACTCCAAGTAGCAAGATCGGTCGACCGGAAACTCGATGAAGGTCTTCGCCCGAGCGGACGACGCCGACGACCTCACCGCGGCAAGAGATGTCGCGCGCAGCCTCTCGCCTAACCAAGCCCCAGCAGCGGTGGCTCGCTCGTTTGGTCAATTCGATCTCTCGGTCGGACATAATTCGGTTGATTCGACGTGACGCGTGTCTGGGCCGTGCTTTGCTCGCTTGGTCGCACACGCGACCAAGCTTCGACAGACGAAAGGCATGCCGTGCGCATCCGCAAGGTTTTGGTCCGCTGGTACAAATCGTTCAACTACGACTACGAATTGAAGTTCGCGCCGTCGTCGAAGAAGAAGGATTGGCAGGTGACGGGCGATGGTTGGCTGCCGCACATAACAGTCAGTCTCGAGCACGACATCACTGCTGTGGTCGGCGCCAATGAGTCTGGCAAGTCCCATCTGCTCGATGCCATCCACATTGTGCTCTCGGGAGAAGAACACTCCCGTAGTGACTTCTGCCGTTACTCGACATTGTTCTCGGTCGAGAAGGACAAACGCCTGTACCCGGAAGTAGGCGCTCAATTCGCACTGTCGGACATCGAGCGAAGCGAACTTGCTACTTTGAAAATCCCGCTCTACAAGAATGACGACCTTCTATTGTTGCGCCCCGAAGCCGGAGTCGTGCAGGTCCTTAACACCGATGAGAAGCGGGTTCTGCTCAGCGGGGCTCAAGCCGTCGCGCTACAGGCGTTACTACCAAAGGCTCACAAACTCCAGACTCAAGTAGACCTCCCCGACTCGGTATCGCTAGCCTCCCTCGCCGGAATTGAGCCCGTCCCCTCAGGACGGAAGAACCGCATTGATCTGTTGCGCTTCCTGGCCGGAGTGAGCGGTCTGGAGGCCCTTAGGGAGCAAGCCAGCACCTTGTTCGCCCTTATCGATCTGGCCCCCACCACGACCGAGGATGAAACTGTGCAGGCGCTGGCCGCAAAGCAGCAAAAACTGGGTCAAGACTTACTGACAAAGATCGCACGCATCGATCGGAGCGCCTTCGCCGACCTCTATAACGCGATCGCAGAAGAGCGTGAAGGCCTGGTCAACGCTCTTATCCAAAAGATGAATGACTCCATCGCCCGACACCTCAACGTCTCAAGGTGGTGGAGCCAGGATGAGGACTTCGCACTCCGAATCTCGCCGCGTGAGCACGAGCTGGTCTTCACGATTCGTGACCGTACTGGTACCGACTACTCGTTCAGCGAGCGCAGCCGCGGACTGACATATTTCTTGTCGTACTTTGTTCAACTCTGGTCTCACGAGCGACCTTCAGTGCCCGAAGTGCTTTTGATGGACGAGCCCGACGCATATCTGTCGGCCACCGGGCAGCAAGACCTACTACGAATCCTGGAGTACTACGCCCACCCCGACAACACCGATCGCACCGACCAAGTCGTGTATGTAACGCACTCCCCGTTTCTCATCAACCGCAACTCCGGTCACCGCGTCCGCGTCGTTGACAAGGGCACCGGCGACGAAGGCACGCGGCTCGTAGCCGACGTGACACAAAATCACTACGAGCCGCTACGCACCTCCCTCGGAGCGTTTGTAGCTGAGACCGCGTTCATCGGCGGCGACAACCTCTTTGTCGAAGGCATCTCCGACCAAGTGCTGCTTTCCGGCATGAACACCCGCCTGCGACTCGCCGGTGCCGCACCGAGTGCCACCCTGGACCTCAACCAGGTAACGCTCGTACCCGGTGGCTCGAACATGCCCTACATGCTGTACCTGGCACGCGGACGAGACCAGTTCAAGCCTGCGTGTGCAGTCCTGCTCGACAGCGACGGTGCCGGTCAGGAAGCTCGACGACAGATCCTCAAGGGTGGAGCCAAGGGACGTCCGACCGTGGCAAAAGAATTGATTGTAATGCTTGGGGAGGCCGTGCCGGACGCTGTGACAGAACCTGGCGTGGTCGTCGAGGAGCCCGAGGACCTGGTCCCGTTGCCACTAGCTGGAATTGCAGCACGCCGCTACGCCACACACCTACTCGGCTTAAGTGTCGACGAATCCACTGCGTTGACCGACGAGGCGATCTTAGCCTGCATCTCACCGGAAACACCTTCTCTGTGGGATGCCATCGAGACAGCTTTCCGCTCTGCTTTTGACACTGGCATAGGCAAGGCAGGCTTCGCCAAAGAGTTGATCGCCTACCTCGGTGAACACGCCAACGACCAAGTGCAGCCTCGAGAAGTGAAGGTTATTGACGCGAACTTCGCAGCCCTCATAGCCAAACTGAGCACCACCTTGACAACTGCACGCGAGAATGAGGCGGCCCGGCGTCGTGACAGGCGCGTTGAGCAGCTCATTACCGAATTCTTCGAAGCTCACCCCGATGGCTGCATTCAGGACCAAGCTCTTGTCGTACTCCGTCGTATCGAAGCAGCGGCCGACGACACAGAGATCGGGGACATCATCCGAGCTGGACTCGCGACCATCAAACGCGACCACAAGCTCGGAGAGAATCCGCTCACGCGGATCGCGGCCTTCTCTGTATTTCGGACCGAATTAGAACGTCTGCCCCTATTGCCGCGGCTGAAAGACCAAGGGCGGATAGACCTCGATGACATCACAAACAGCGAGAACCAGGCAGATGCCCTGGCTCCCACAGGAACGCCTGCCGCAGTTGACACGGCCGATGCAGACGAAGCACCTCTCAGCCAGGCAGCGGACGAGGACTCCGAGGAAGAAACCGAAGTCGATGCAGACGGAGCGCCACTCAGCCCGGCGGACGAGGACTCCGAGGAAGAAACCGCCGACGAAGTTGCCGAGTAGGGGCTAGGCGATGGGTCCGAACACCGGTAAGACTAACGACGCTCGATGGGAAAGTTGATGGACAGTTGGAGTCCAAAGTTTCGGCCGCGTAAGTGGAAGCGGGACAAGGCGCAGTTCGCGGCCTGGATGGACGGTGCAGTGGTTCGCTCGCGGTGGAAGCGTCGTAGGTTCGGAATCTGGCGTGAGGATCAGTGTGCAGTCCGGGCGCAACGCGCGCGTATCGCGGAGTGGCAGCGTCGCGCGGAGCGGGTGGCGAATCCGAGTCCTGAGCTTATTGCGGCGTATCAGCAGTTGCAGGCTGCGGAAGCGGCGTCCGGTGCCCGGATTGGTTGCGCGCGCGGCGGCGATATGAGCGACCCGAAAACGATCCGGGCTCTTGCTCGGCTGCTGAGCGATCACGCGAACAGAGTTTCATAGCGCCGATGGGCGGGGCGGCAACAGTCCTGCTGGTCAGTCCATTTCGGCGGATGACAGTTATCAGTCTCGGTTGTGCCCCTGTTCGCGTTTGCGATTCTCCGCGGGTCGCAATGTTTCGGATGTGGCCGAGCTGCGGCCTCGTGTCGTTGTCGGTGGCGACGGGAAGGCGAGTCGCACGTTGCGCATGAGGTCCTCGAGGTGGGCGCCTTCGGCGGACCGCGCCGATACCGGTGGGTGCGCTTCGGTGAGGGCTTTGTTCAGCACCGCTTCGAGGCGGTCTGTTCGGGTGGTGGATTGGTTGTAGAAGCGTGCGTAGACGAATTCGGTTCGTAGCGGCGCATTTTCGGCGAATTGTGCGATGTCGAGTTCGTATCCGGCATGGCGGGAGAGTTCGGAGAAGAACACGAATTGTGTTCGGGTGTTTCCTTCTCGGAAACTGTGGATGGTGTTGATTTCGCCCCAGTGTTCAGCGAGACCGGTGAGGAATTCTTCGCGGCCTCGGCCGCGGAGGAGGTCTTGTTTCGCGAGTCGGCGGAATTGGAGGTCGGCGGCGTCGGCGATGGCGGGGGCTGGGTAGTAGCCGTAGTTGACCGTGGGCGCGTGGGGATCACCGGGAGGATAATTGACGACGTCGGGTCCGCTTTTACTCATTTGGTTGAGTGGGCCGGTACGTTCTTTTCCGGCCCAGTCGTAGACGTCTTGGAACAAGGTCCGGTGGATGGCTTTGAGGTGGTTGTAGTCGAACTTTCCGGAGACCGGTGTGCGGGCTAGTTCACCCATGCGTATGTGGGTGGCAGCTTCTTCGTAGCTGCGGAGCTTGTCAGGATCCGTTGTTCCGTACGGTTCGGCTGTGCTGGTCAGCTTGTTGCGTAGAACAGTTGTTCCTGGGATGTAGTAGTCATCCCAGGAACGGAACTGCGAAGTTTTCGGCGGCAAGGGTCGTCAGTACCCCAGTGTGCGGCGCAGCGCGGACAGCTCTTGTTCTGCTGTTTTCTCGCCTGTGAGTACTCGGCGGGTCGCGGCTTCGTTTTCTTCGGTGACGGTACCGCCGGCCAGTCGAACGCCGGCGGTGGCGAACTGGACAGATTCTTCGATGCTGCGAGCGCCCGCGTGCTGGTCGGCGACTTTGCGTGCTGTGGTCATGAGCATTGCTCCTTGCGTTGATTTCGTGCTGTGAGCGCTGCAGCGATGGCAAGGCTCACGGCTTCGTCCCCGGTGATTTCTCCGCGTAATTGCCTACGGCCGATTTCGAGATCAGCGGCGGTGGGTTCCATACCTGCCATGCGGTGACCGGCGGTCGCTGCGGCAAGTGCACGATCGATTTCAGCTTCGGTCAGGCGCGATTGCGAAATGAGCGATGAGGGACGTGTGGTGAGGTGGGAGTCGGTCACCAGCGCTCCTTCATCGTCTCAAAAGTTTGTTGGCACGGGACGTGCACATCGTTATCTATTCTACCTGATCATTGCCGGTTTTCGAGGATGAGCGACCACTGGAACGGGGCCAAAACGGAGCACGGAAGCCGACATTCTCCGCAAACTGAGCCGGAATATTGTCGCTTGAATTCACGGCGCAGATGAGATGACCTGATTTGCTCGGCATCACGGCTTGATGCCCACATCTGCGCTCTGGCGCTGTTACCGTCTCCGACCTAAACAACCGCCGCGCTCAAAACCTGGGGCGTCAGTGTTGATCTTCAGATTCAGTCGGGTAACAGCTTGAATCGAGCGTCAGGAGCCGGAAGTGACCTTCGTCAGCGATGCTCCGATGCCACTGCTTGGGATGCTCGCGTCACTAGGTCACTGCCGGCGGTCCAGCTGATATCAATCAGGCGCCCGCATGCGAACTCCCAACTGTGATACCTGTCAGACCCTGCACCTACCGTCATCCGGTACCAACAGCTCGAATCGAGATTTCAGGAGGCCGGTGATGTCGTTCGTCAACGACGCCCCACTGCCGCTTCCCGGGATGCCCGACAGCGTCCCCGCACCGCCTGCGTTCCAGATGACGCTGATTGGTCAACCGCAACCGGTCCGGATCCCCGAACGCTTGTGGCGGTCCTGGCTCGACGATTCTGCTGTCGTTTTCCGATTTCAATCCAAACGCTACCGACGACAACACAATCAGTGCTGGCCTTGGATCGGCGGGGTGTCCTCGACCGGGCATGGTTCCTTCCGGGCGGCGAGTCTGCCCGGGCCGTCCCGTCGAGGGACTGTGCCGGCGCATTTGTTCGCCTACCAGCTCGAACACGGCGTGATTCCGCGGTTGGGATGGTCAGGCACCGATGACGCTGTGCTGTGTCACCAGTGTGACTTCGCGGGCTGCACCAACCCTACCCACATGCTTCTGGGAACCAATCGCACCAACCGCAGCGAGTACGATCTCCGGCGCCGCAACATCTCCAGCCCACTTGCCGATGTCCGCGGCCCCGCCGGCCGCACGCGAGCCATCGCCGACGCCATCCGAACCGGCATCGACCGCAACGAAGACCTTGACAGCATCGAGGAAAGCATCCGCGACGCCGAGCAGGCCGGGCTGCCGTTCACGCTGTGGTGATTCGGGCTGCCGTGACATAGTTCGTGTCATGGGGCAGACGACGGGAACGGTGCGGGAGTGGCACGGCGAGCTGGGTTGGGGAGTGCTGGACTCCCCGCAAACTCCTGGTGGATGCTGGGCGCACTTCAGCAACATCGACGGGCCCGGATACCGGACTCTGACTGTGGGTGCGACAGTCGATCTCGACTGGGAACAGACGGAACAGGACGGCTACGCGTTCCGGGCAATCCTGGTAAAGCAGCGCGGCGCGTAAGGGCCACGAAGCTGCGGGCGATGAATCTGACGGAAATGATTCTCAGTGAGATGCACGCTGTCGAGGACTGGGTTTCCATCGCTGACGTACTCAAAGCGATGGGGCCGACGTCGTTCGTGGCCGATCGAGGCGATGTTCAGCGCGTTCTGGATTGTGTCGATACCAGCGATCAACTGCGGTTGGGACGTGTGGGCGATCAATTCGTCGAGATCGCGAAGCCGCTACCTGTCACGGAACTCATGGACCGCATCTTCAGCGAGGACGGTCCCGCCGACAGGTCAGCGGCCATGATGGAGCTGTTCATCGATCAAATCCGCCCGGTGGGCTAAAGGAGCAAACCCGCATGAGCAAAGTGACAGGTTCGGTCAGGGTTTGGTATGCCGAGCAAGGGTGGGGTGTATTCGACTCCGCGGAGACTCCCGGCGGATGTTGGGCTGACGCCAAAGAGGTGATGCCGATGGAGCAACCCCTCGATCTGTACCCCGGCTCGCCAGTCAGGTTCGCCTGGATGGACATCAGCCCGTTGCTGATCGAAGGTTTCCGCTACCGCGCGCACTCCTTCTATCCGATCGACGAATCGCTGGAACTCGACGACGAGGATTACGAACTACTCGATCTCGAAGACGCCGTCATCCTCGACGACGAACCACCGACGTCCGCGGAAGATTTCGTTCGGGACTCGGAGGTCGGGGTCCACCAGGGCGCGGTGCCACAACGCATCAGTCGCATCGAACTCAATACGGGCGCAGACAGATCACCGGTGATCGACGATGATCCCTGGCGTCAGAACGGACCACTGACCGGCGATTTCGAAGCCCTCAACGACAATGCTGCTGCTCCGCAACTCGTCCGTCACAATCCCGAGTTGGTGGCGTTGATCATCGCCATGAATGAGACCGACCAACGACGCGTAGCGCGTTGGTGCGTCAACAAGGCATATGAGCGCTCCGGCCTGGCCGTGCTGGATTGGGTCGCGCCGGCGCTTTCGGCATTCAATCGCGGCGATCTCAACATGCCGGCGCCGTTCCAGGATCTGACGGACGCGTCCGCGCGGTGGTCAGCGGAAGGGTACCCCTCGTCTGATCTGTACCGGGGCGAGATCCGGCCGCTGAGTGAGCTGCGCAGTCCGTTCGACAACGACCAAGGATCACTCGCATACAGTGCACTGCCAGCGTTGTTCCGCGCTCAACAATCCGATGCACTCGCAGCAGCTATCGGGGCCTTGTCGGACGCTTCGCATACCTTCGGTCCCGCCGTCGATGAACTTCACAACGCTCTCATGCGAGAGTTTCGCAAACCGTAAACGCTTCCGAATGAAAGTGGCTGATAGCAATAGTGCAACTTTCGTATACGCCCCCGTTGCCGGCCTTTTGGCTGATGCGCGACGGCCGGCAGCGAGTCGTGCGTCCGCATCGGTACGCGCTGATGCTCGAACTCGGTCGACCGTTGACCGATTCCGAGTTCGCGATCCACGAAGTGTGCGACAACCCGATCTGTGTCCGGGCCACGACGAGCATCGCCGGACGTCCGCATGTGGTTGCGGGTACGCAATCACAGAATCTTGTGAGGATGAGCGCGAAAGGTCGCGGCGGCGGCCGGGGACAGAGCTGGCATTGGTACGGGCCGGATCGTGCGGCGCGGGTTGCTCGGTTGCGAGCGCTGCGCGAAGCATTGCGCAACGGTTGGGATGCGGAAGCAGTTCAAGCGGTGTTGCGCCACACAAGCACCGCGACACTTTTTTGATGAGCGAAGGGCACCAGAAGATGAGCGAGAACTTCACTCCGCGGGAGCGGTCTGCTGTGGAGGCGGCCGCGTACCAGGCAACGAAGCACACGCAAAGGATCACCGATGCGGATCTCGTTGCAGTCGTGGCGGGTTTGACCGGAACTTCGGTTGTGCAGACTCCGCGTATCGACATCGCTTTTCCGGCGGCGGGCGATTCGGACGAGCTTTTCCACTGAACGACGCACGACGCGTCCGGGTCGCCGGTGCGCGCAGTGTGGCGCAGTGGTTGTAAGGGCTCGATGCCCGAGCAACCACCACCGCGTACGGGGGCGGCCCCGACTCTCTCGAGTTGAGTCGGGGCCGCGTTTTTGTCCGTTCGGCTATTCGGTGTCGAGTTCGATTCCCATCGAACGCGCTACCTCGACGCCGATGGTGGCAAGTTCGGCGATGGTCTCGGGCTTGAGTCCGGCCGTGCGGGACGAGTCGAGCAGCTTGAGCAACGTCGTGAGGCTGGGATCGACGCCGATGGCGTTCGCGGCCTCGAACGCAATTCCGGCGGCAATTCCGTCGCCGTCGACGTATGCGGCCAACCCGGCAAGGGTGAGGATCTGGACTCGGTAATTTCCGCGTAGGTGCGCGGCGATGGTGCCGAAGGCGTCCGCTGCCGCTTGCGGGCTGATCGTGACGATTCCGATCATGGCATCGCGGTGGTGCGGGTCCGCTGCCGCGCACACTCCGGCGCGGGCGGCGAGGTCGAGACTGGGAACCTCGAAATTGCGCACGACTGCGGCGATTTCCGTGATCGTGTTTCGTGCGAAGTCCTCGCCCTGCTCGGCTGCGGCGGCGCGGGCGGCATCCATGTCGGCGGCCGTGTCCTCGCGGTAACGCGCTTCGATCTCGGCGCGGCTGCTCGACGTCTGACGCCCGCTCATGATTCGGTTCATGCTGACCTCCGACAGGATCGGGTCGGCGGTGCGTCCACTCTCCTCGCCGTTGGTGTCGAACCACTCCGCTCCGATTTCGAGAGACTCGGCGACAAGGGTGCGGACGCTGCGGATTCCCCTGCTGTCGAGCTCGCGCTGAGCTGCCTCGATCTGATCGAGTCCGGCGGCTGCCACCGGACCGGCGCCGACGACAACCCAGATAACCGACGTGACTGCCGCTTGCTCGAGTGCGGTGCTGTAGTCAGCTGCCGCATCAGCGCCGATGACATCGGTGCGCGCAACGAACGCGAGCGTGGCCGGTGATCCGGTGAGAGCGCTCATCACGACGGAATTGACGGGGACGAATCCGAGCAATGCCGGGATTGCGGCCAAGACGTCGGTGGCGGTCCTCAAACGGATGTTCTGCATGTCGTTCCCCTTGCTGTGAAAGTGACCGGGCCTCGTGCCCCGCCAATTTTTTTCGCCTTCTGGCAAAGGAGAATCGCGTCGGCATGAGGGGGCCGGAGTGCCACCCCTGGACCGAGAAAATTTTCGGCGGGAGCTTGCGAGTGGCGAAAATTTCTCGGAGCCATCGGCCGGCGCTTGCGCCGCCAGGGGTTGCGCGCAGGTCACCGCCGACGAGAATCGGAAGGCCAGAAGTGAAAACAAATCAATGTTTTTCACAGAACGGAGCGCAGCGGAGTTCATTTCGGGGGACACCGAAGGTGGCCGGCCAACAGGCAGGCGTCGCCCTTCCGGCGACCACATGGTCTTCGGGTTCGGTACGTCGTCTCCGCGAGGGGCGCGCGTTGACTGGACGCTGGTGAGTTACCCCGCCACACCGGAAACGTCGCCTTGAGCGCACTGGGTTGAATGGGAGCGGTTAAGAGCCTGTTACAGCTCACACAAACTATCGTAAGTCGGTTGACTAAGTCGATAGTTCGTTTTATATTCCCATTATGGCTCAGATCACAGGCCTGCTCAGATTTTCGGCCACCTCGACGCGGCCGGCCTATGGGCGTTTTGGCTGGACACAATCGAGTCATGCTCGCTTCGTCGCCGGGGGCACACACCAGTGCATCAACGCGCAGTCGAGGATCCCCGATGAACCGCCCAGACGCACACGGGGGGCGAACAAGTTCCTGCCGCTCGTACCGACATCGTCTATTTCGAAGTTTCCGGCGGCGAGTACTTCAACACCGGGTCGATCGCGTGGATCGACTCCCTTCTCCACGCGGACACCGACAACGACATTTCACGTATCACCGAAAACGTGTTGCGCGCGTTCGTGGTTCATGGATTGCGCCCGGCAACAACGCGCCGACATCGGATCTTGCTGACTGCTATAGGTCGATTGACTAAGTCGACAATGCGTCTTACATTACTCACACATGACCCAGATCACACTCGGTCCTTCATTCAGGGAGTTCACATGACAGCCGACAACCGATTGGTGGGCAACTTGTCCACCTTCAAGATCGTGACGATGGTGGTGGCCGCAGCAGCACCGATGGGGGCGGTCATCGGCATCATCCCGATTTCCATGGCGATCGGTAGTGGATCGGTGACTCCGCTGATCTTCATCGTCACCGCCGCGTTGTTGTTGTGCTTTGCCGTGGGTTATGCGGCGATGAGCAAACGAATTTCGGCATCCGGCGGTTTCTACACCTACATCGCCAAGGGGCTTGGGCGCCCTGCTGCTATGGCTGCGGCGGTTATCGCGATCTGCGCCTATCTAGCGCTGACCCTCTTGCTTCTGGCCGGCGTGGGCAATTTCGGAAGCACCGTGGCAGATCGGTTGACGGGCAACGATGTTCCGTGGTGGATTTTCGCGGGAATCGCTCTTGCGGTGGTAGCGGTGATGGGAGCGCGCGAGATCAGCGTCGCCGGCAACGTCCTGGCTGTCCTCCTGGGCATCGAAATTCTGGCCATCGTTGTCCTCGATGTAGCCATAGTCAGCGACAAAGGACTCGCCGCATTCCCGCTCGCTGCGATGAATCCCGGCGATCTCTTCACGGTGGGCTCCTTCGGGCTGGGGGTCATGTTCGCATTCACCACGTTCCTCGGATTCGAATCCGCGGCCATCTACGCCGAAGAGTCACAAAACCCGAAAAGGACTATTCCGCGCGCCACCTATGCCGCAGTCCTGTCGATAGGAACTTTCTACGCCATCACCACATGGATCATGGTGGGTGGCATCGGCACGGAGAATGTCACCGACACTGCGAGTGAAAAACTCAGCGGCCTGGCTTTTTGGCTCAGTGGCCAGTACGCCTTCAGCGCACTCACCACCGTCATGTACATCACGGTCCTCACCAGCCTGCTAGCTGCAATGATCGCCCTCCACAACGCGACAAGCCGATACATCTTCTCCGTCGGACGCGAAGGGGCACTGCTCCCCACCTGGTTCGGCGTCGCCCACCCCAAGTACGACACCCCGGCGCGCGCAAGCGCGGTGGTCACTGTCATCACCACGACGGTCACGCTCGGGTTCGCGATCTCGGGCGCGGACCCGTACCTGAAAATGCTGACGATCATGACCGGAGTCGGCACCCTGGGAATCATCCTCCTCCAGGGCCTCACCGCCGCGGCGATCGTCGCCTATTTCTGGCGGAATTCGAGGAGCAATACCGGCGCCATCGTCGGATCGGCCGTCGGGTGCGTCGCGTTCGCCATCATCTCAGTGCTCATCGTCAACAATTTCAAGACGCTGGTGGGCACAGAATCGAATTGGATCAACATTCTGCCGTGGGGCCTGCTCGGTGCAGCAGTCATCGGTTACTTCTGGGGCCTTTGGCTCCGGTCGAATCGACCGACAGCCTATGCGCGCATCGGAACCTTCGGCGAGGGCACAGCCGATTCACAGGACACCGATATCGTCCCGGCGCACAGCTAGCAGTGCCGAACACACTCGGCGGTCGCGGGCAGCGCACGTGTGCGACCGAGCAGACCTGGCATCGCATGTGCAACGCCCGCATGATCGGGTATCGTCGATCCTAAGTTGGTCAGTCGACTAATTCAACTGACCAAAATGAGTCTCGTCGTTCGATCGAGCGACGACAGATGGAGGAGACCGCTATGACGGCACACCACGCAGCAGGCACTGCATCCCGGGTTGCGCTCGTGACGGGAGGGGCCCGCCCCCGCGGAATTGGGGCGGCTGCCGCGCGGCATCTCGCGCGCGCCGGCTATGACGTGACGCTGACGGACATGATTCCCGGCGGCGAGCACGGTGCCGAAGCCCGTCGCAATCTCGAGGAAACGGCCGACGCGATCACTCGGTCAGGCGGATCGGTACTGATTCATCCGCTCGATGTCACCGACACCGACCAGATCGACGCGGCCATTGAAGCGACGATCGACGCCTTCGGTGGACTGGACGTCTTGGTCAACAATGCAGGAACTGGCGCAGGTGTCGGCGCATTCTGCGACATCGATGACGCCCGCTGGGACCTGTCATGGCAGGTCAACGTCATGGGTCCCGTCCGCCTGAGCCGCGCCGCTCTTCCCCACCTTTCGAAAAATGGGGGGAGCATCGTCAACGTCGCCTCCACTGCTGGGATCGCCGCTGAGGCGGGCTACGGCGCCTACGTCGTCACCAAGCATGCCGTGGTCGGGCTGACCAGGCTTCTGGCAGCCGAGCTCGGTCAGCACGGAATCCGAGTCAACGCACTGGCCCCAGGAATGATCCACACCGATTTGGGGGCAGCCGAGCTCGGACTGATCGCCGATTCTGCTGGCACCAGTGTAGAAGAAGCAACACAGGCGGTCGTCGCAGGAATCCCGCTCGGACGTCTGGGCACAGCCGATGACGTAGCAGAAGCCATCACCTGGCTGGCCGACGCTGCCGGCTACGTCTCAGGAGCGGTCCTCCCGGTTCACGGCGCCGCGGCCTCCGGACTGAACTGACCGAGCCTGCCGTGCCATGCCGCCCGGCAACACCGAGACTGTGCCGCGCCGAAGCGCTGCACGCACCGCCGTATTGGTCCCACGAATCGACAACCTGGCCCAAACACAGACGGCCATTGAAGCCAGAAAGAACGACGAATGACTGACAACGAACCCGCCGGACAACTCGTTCAGCGTGAGCGCCTCGGCGCGGTCGAGCTGTTGACGCTGAACCGGCCCGACCACCTCAACGCATGGACCGCGGATCTCGAGGAGGAATACTTCGCCGCACTCGAAGAGTGTGAGCGCGACGCGGAGGTGCGGGCAATAGTGGTGACAGGAGCGGGGAGGGGATTCTGCGCCGGCGCGGACATTCACGGTCTGAAGGGCGCCAGCGAGTCGGGGACGGTGCGCGCACCAGGGCGACTTCCCCTCCAATACCCTCTTTCCCTCGGCACACCGTTGATCGCGGCGATCAACGGTGCCGCTGCGGGCATCGGGCTCGTCCAGGCGCTGTACTGCGATGTCCGCTTCATCGCGCCAGAGGCTAAAGTGACGACCGCTTTCGCCAAACGCGGACTCATCGCCGAGTACGGAATCGCCTGGCTCCTACCGAGAATCATCGGCACCAGTCGCGCACTGGATCTACTGCTGTCTTCCCGAGTTGTGACCGGCCAGGAAGCCCACGCGATCGGATTGGCGGATTTCGTGGTACCCCCAGACGCACTCGTGGACACCGCAGTGCGTTACGCAACCACTCTCGCGACATCGTGCTCCCCGACCTCGATGCGCACGATGAAGTCACAAGTACGCGACGGTCTCGACACCGACTTCACCACCGCCGTACGCAGATCCGAGATCGAGATGGCCGCATCGTTCGCAGGAGCAGACTTCACCGAAGGCGTCACCAGCTTCCTCGAACGCCGCGCACCACAATTCGCTCCATTGACATCAGCGCACTGACGGTGCCCTACTTATCGCCAAAACAATTTCTGCACAACATAATTCAGTCTGGAAAGGCACTCGCATGAGGACACGAATCACCGAACTGTTCGACATCGACTATCCCATCATCCAAGGCGGGATGCATCACGTCGGCTTCGCCGAGCTCGCTGCCGCAGTCTCCAATGCGGGCGGGCTCGGGTTCATCACCGCACTCACCCAAAAGACACCCGATGATCTCTCGGCCGAGATCGACAGGTGCCGGGCCATGACCGACAAACCGTTCGGGGTGAACCTGACGTTCCTCCCGACCGTGAATCCACCGGACTACGGGGCCTACATCGAGGCGATCATCGGCGGGGGGGTACGCATCGTCGAAACAGCCGGCAACGAACCCTCGAAATGGATGCCGCTACTGAAGGACGGCGGAGTCAAGGTCATCCACAAATGCACCACCGTCCGGCACGCGCTCAAAGCTCAGACCATCGGTTGCGACGCGGTCAGCGTCGACGGCTTCGAATGCGGCGGGCACCCGGGTGAGGACGACATCCCCAACATGATCCTGCTACCCAGAGCCGCCGACGAGTTGGACATACCCTTCATCGCGTCTGGCGGACAAGCCGACGGGCGTTCACTCGCTGCATCGCTCGCTCTGGGCGCCGAAGGAATCAACATCGGAACCCGATTCATCGCAACGAAAGAAGCACCGGTTCACGACAACGTCAAACAAGCCCTGGTCGACGCCACCGAGCTAGACACACGATTGATCATGCGGCCCCTGCGCAATACCGAGCGCGTGCTCAACAACGCAGCAGTGGAGCGGTTGCTCGAGAAGGAACGCACACTCGGCGACGCGATCACGTTCGACGACATCCGAGCCGAGGTCGCCGGGGTGTACCCGCGTGTCATGCACGACGGCGACGTCGACGCCGGTGGGTGGTCCTGCGGCATGGTGGTCGGCCTGATCCACGACATCCCCACCGTCGCCGAACTCGTCACGCGGATCGTCGCGCAAGCTCGCGACATCATCGACAAGCGTTTGCCCGTCATGATGAGCTGAAGTCGCCGGCCAGTTCACTTACCGAGCACTGCAGCGGCTGGCGTGGCCAGAGTAGTGAAATAGCCTGCAAACGCATCGATGGAAGCCTCCGCGGCCTCGGAATTACGGTCCGCCAGCCACCCGAGCACGACTCCATCGATGGCGTTGGTCAACATTCGAGCGATCACCGGACGCGGCAGATACCACTCGACACCCGCAACCTCCTCCATGGTTTGCAGTGACCGCTCGGTCTGGGAGTAGTAGTGCGTGTACTGCCACTCGGCCAGCATCGCAAGCTCAGGCTGCCGCAGCACGTAAGTGGTCAATTCGTAGCCCACCAATTGACGCTCGGGGTGTGCTTTGGCCTTCTCCCACGCGCTACGAATACCGCTACGAAAAGACTCTTCCACATCGGTGGTCACCTTCTTCGCGTCGATGGCGGCGTCGATCATCGTCCCGATGGTGATGTGAATCAGCTCCTGCAGGAGCTCCTGCTTGGAATTGAACGAGTAATGAAAAACGCTCTGGTGGACCCCCGCTTCGGCGCAGATCGCCCGAGTGGTCGTCTGCGCAACACCGTCTCGAGCCATGACATGAAACGCAGCCTCGACCAAATCTCGACGCCGCTGCTCTACCGGTACGCGTGCCACGTGACCTCCCAACTCCGAACGCCCGACTGAGGCGATGATCAATTCGCATCTCAGTCTAAGTCACATGACCCACATCGCGATCGAAGTGCACCATCCAGACGATAGTTTGACTCAGTCACTTGACAAAGTCAGAAGGGGCGGCAATGCTCCATTTACGTGAAAAGACAACTAGCAGAGGATTACTCGTGAGCGACGACATCGATTTGACCGACCGGGTGTGCATCATCGGGGCTGGCCCTTCCGGCCTGGTCACGGCACGACAATTGCGGAGCGCCGGCGTGCCGTTCGACGTCTTCGAAAAACATTCCGATGTCGGTGGGATCTGGGACATGGACAACCCCGGAAGCCCGATCTACAGAACCGCCCACTTCATCAGTTCGAGGTACAGCAGCGGCTTCTACGGCTCCCCGATGCCGGAGTCCTATCCGGACTATCCGTCGTGGAAGAACATCAGAGACTACATTCGGCGGTTCGCTGCGGACGAAAAACTCTACGAGCACATCACCTTCAACACTTCAGTAGAACGCACCGAACTGTCGGACGACGGGACATGGACCGTCACGGTAGGAGGGCAGCGGCGCCGGTACAGAGCGCTCGTCGTGGCGACCGGAGTCACGTGGCACGAGAATGTTCCTCACCTTCCCGGGCAAGAAACATTCACCGGCACAATTCTGCATTCCCGTGAGTACGTCGACAGTTCCATTTTCTCGAACAAGAACGTGCTCGTCATCGGCGCTGGAAACTCCGGTGTCGACATCGCGTGCGATGCGGCGGTGAGCGCAGAGAAAGCATTCTTGAGTGTGCGACGCGGCTACCGGTTCATCCCGAAACACATCTTCGGAATGCCTCTGGACGTGTTCTCGAAATCCGGTAGGAAAGCTCCCGCCGGAATCACGCTGCCGGAGAACATGAACGACTTGCTCGACGCTCTCGTGGGCGACGTGACGCGATTCGGACTTCCCGCCCCTGACCATGACGCCATGGCTTCGCATCCCATCGTCAACGATCAGATCATCCACCACTTCAACCATGGCGACATCACCGCAAAAGCGGATGTCGAACGGCTCGACGGTTCGGACGTGGTGTTTCGTGACGGGACCCGCGAGCAGATCGACGTGATTCTGCTGGCCACCGGCTACGACTACAAGATCCCGTTTATCGACGACCACCTGCTCGAGTGGACGAGTGGGCGCCCCCAGCTCTACTTGAACGTCTTCAGCCGCACCATCGACTCGCTGTACGTGGTCGGTTTCATCGAGTTCGCCGACGCTGCCTACAAGCGATTCGAGGAGATGGCTCAATTGGTGGCCATGGATCTCACACTCGTCGGCGACGACAAGCGGGCATTCGCGGAGATGAAGCGCACCGATCGGCCAGATCTGCGCGGGGGCAAGCATTACATCGACTCGCCACGTCACGCCAACTACGTCGATACGCAGTCTTACCAGAAGGTGCTGCGCAGCGTCCGCGAGCGATTCGGCGTGATCGACCTCGCCGGCATCACACAATGACCACCGAACCCGCTACCCCCTGTGAGGCAAGAGCATGAGTTGGTTCACCGTTGCGCGCACCGACCCCGACACTTGTGCCCTCGTGGACGGGCCTCACAGCTACACCTTCGGGGAACTGCGGTCGATCGTCGGGCAGATCTGCGCCGGCTGGGACGAGACGGGTATCGCGCGGGGAGAGACCATCGCCGTGGTGCTGCGTAACCGTTGGGAACTGCTTGCCATCGAATTGGCCGCGTTGAGCACCGCGCGCTACATCCTGCCGATCAATCACCACCTCACTGTCGACGAGATCGCCTACATACTCGGCGACGCCGAGCCGGCGCTGGTGGTGACCAGCAACGAATTTCTGACTGGAGTCGACGCCGCCGCAGACATAGCTGGGGTGTCCGGCGCGACCCGAGTTGTCACAGTCGATGCCGGAGAACGCGCTTGGACTCAGACATGGACCGACCGGCCGGACCGAGATCCAGCAGACCGGCGTGCGGGCTCGCTGATCTTCTACAGCTCGGGTACGACGGGCCGTCCGAAAGGAATTCGGCGACCGCTGACCGGAACGACACCGGAGGAGGAAAGCGCGAAGTCCCGCGTTGCGTGGTCGCCGATGCGGCTCGACCGCGGGCCAGGGGTGCACGTGGTGATCGCGCCGCTCTACCACGCCGCCCCCAACGGGATGGTCATCGGCGCACTCGCACGCGGCGTCACCGTCGTCATCGCGCCAGGACAGCGTTTCGATGCTGCACAGTTCCTCGACTTCGCCGGAACCGTCGGGATGACCGAATCGTTCTTGGTTCCCACCATGTTCTCGCGGCTACTCAACCTTCCCCCAGAACAACGCCACCGATTCGATACGAGCACAGTACGGCGTGTGATTCACGCAGGCGCACCCTGCTCTATCGCAGTGAAACAACAAATGATCGACTGGTGGGGATCAGTTTTGTCGGAGTTCTACGGATCCACCGAATGCTCGGTGACGACCACCACGACGAGCGAAGAATGGCTGGACGCGCCGGGAACCGTCGGCCGCGCCCGCCCCGGATACGACATCGACATTTGCGACGACGAGGGCAACCCGGTACCTCCCGGGTGCGAGGGACTGATCCGTGTCGCCGGCAGTCCAGAATTCGACTACATCGGCGACTGGGCCAAAACCCAACAAACCCGGTCGAACGGCAAAGTGGTGCTCGGAGACATCGGCAGACTCGACGAACACGGCCGTCTGTTCATCCTCGACCGCCGAAGTGATCTGATATTGAGCGGAGGCGTCAACATATATCCAGCCGAGATCGAACTGGCGCTGCAAAACCATCCAGAGGTTCAGGACGTCGTCGTCATCGGCTTGCCCGACCACGAATGGGGACAACGCGTCGTGGCACTGATCCAACCGGCCGACAGCGCTGACCCCGGGCGACTCGCTCAGGCAGTCGAGTCCTACGCGCGCGACGTGCTCGCCGGCTACAAAAGACCGCGCGAATACCGGATCACAGCCGCCATCCCCCGAATGCCCACAGGCAAAATCAATCGCACCCAAATCCGGGAACAGATGTTGAACGCTTGATTCCATCCCTCGGTCGAACGGTCTTTGGCGACGGACCCGAGAACAGTGGCCTTCGCCGCCGATTCCGATCAGCGAGCGCCAGCCTCCCACCTGAATGAACGAGCGAGATCCAGCGGCTAATTGTCGGCGGAGGATTGGTTCGAGCCGAAGAACAACGCACATCGCCAGGCAGTAGTCGATAGAACTTTCCTTGGTACCTACGAACTACAGCTCGATACAAGACCGCTTCCCGGTAAACGTGCCGTCGGCGCCCACCTCGCCGCACACGAAGCCTGTGGCAAATTTTCAAACCCACTCGACGACAGGATTTTCCATGCTTGAAGGACGAACAGCTGTCATCACCGGTGCCGCACAGGGTCTCGGTCTCGCCATCGCCACCACCTTCGCCGAGCACGGTGCCCGCATCGTCATCGGCGACCTCGACGAGACCAAAGCGAAGGAGGCCGCCGAAGCTCTGCCGACCGACGCCATTGGAGTCCGGTGCGACGTCACCTCGTCGACGGACGTACAAGGCCTGCTCGACGCAGCACTGTCGGCGTTCGAGTCGGTTGACGTCATGGTCAATAACGCCGGTATCACCCGTGATGCGACGATGCGGAAGATGACAGTCGATCAGTTCGACCAGGTCATCGACGTACACCTCCGTGGATGTTGGAACGGAACCCGAATGGCCGCTGCCATCATGCGAGACAACGGTGGGGGATCGATCGTCAACCTGTCCTCGATCTCCGGCAAAGTCGGCTTCATCGGCCAAACCAACTACTCCGCCGCGAAAGCAGGCATCGTCGGATTGTCCAAAGCTGCGGCAAAAGAGGTCGCACATCACGGGGTGCGCGTCAACGTAATTCAACCGGGTTTGATCCGGACCGCAATGACAGAAGCAATGCCTCAAAAGGTATGGGATGCAAAGCTACCCGAGATTCCCATGCGGCGCGCAGGGGAGCCGAAGGAAGTCGCGTCGGTCGCACTGTTCTACGCATCCGACCTGTCATCGTACATGACCGGCTCGGTCGCCGAAGTCACCGGCGGCCGCTACATGTGAACAAAACGCGTGCCGACGCTCTTACCACTTGTTGTGAAAAGAAAGAGCTGACGGTTTCGAACGCCCTCGAAATCGCCGGATCCAATAAGCCAGTGGTAGCCGCGGAGACGGTCTCACGAATCATGTATTGACGAGGAGCAGTCCCTCGCCTGTCAGAGGTTGAGGCGCACCCCAATCATCAACCAGAAGCGCACAAATGGAGACGTTCGACAATCTCCTCGGAAGTCAAGGTTTTTAACACCGACCATCAATTAAATAAATTCAAGGAGAGCCTGTGTCTAAAATCAACTACGGGCGTACTACACATAGCTACAGCGAGACACTTGTAGTGTTTCATATTGGAATGACCCCTAACCGATGGTGGCGTCCAGACCTCTGGCTTCCAGCCTTTTTGGCGATGCCACCGATGGTGAAGGAACTCAGCGCAGATCCAGATTCGGGATTGCTAGGTTACGAAATGCTGTTCAACCGGAATGGCCCATATGTGGTTCAGTACTGGTCGTCGGTGGAGAAGTTGTACGAGTACGCTTCCGCAACATCGCAACATCATCGGCCCGCGTGGAGTAAATTCAACCGGACTGCTCAGAAATCGCCCGGCGCGGTAGGCGTCTGGCATGAGACATTCGTCGTGGAGCGAGCGGAGAGCATGTTCGTCGATACGCGCACAATGGGGCTACCGAAGGCAACTCAGCTTATAAAAGTTGGGGCGCAGAATGCACGCGCACAAACTCGACTCGCCAACGGACGTGTTTCTTCTAGTTGAAGTCCAGAACAAATAGAAAATATAAACCAGAGCAGTATCAACATGCCGCATCGTCGCGCATATATTCTACAGTTTCGGTAAAACCTGCCTGTGACACTATCTATAAAATCAGCAAGCCTACACATAAAATATATATCTCAATAAGCGCGTCGACAATCTTATCGAATACCCTTTTTGTCGTACAGGCCAACAATTTTAAAACTAAAAGTATTATCAAGTTACATAAGGAGACACCCATGACGGGCCATCATTTCGACCAGATATACATCGGGGGCGCGTGGGTGGACCCAGTCGGCGGCGACAAAATACCCGTAGTCAATCCTGCCACCGAAAGTACGATCGGCGCAGTCCCAGCGGGAACAGTCGACGATGTCAACGCTGCAGTTGATGCCGCCAAGTCATCATTTCCCTCGTGGTGGCGCACGCCGGTCGAGATTAGAGCGGGATATTTGCGTGCCGTCGCTGAAAAATTAACGGCGCGGAGGGACGAAATTGCGCTTCTGATCTCGTCTGAAATGGGCTCGCCTGTCCGTTTCTCCTCAGACGTTCAAGTCAGCTTACCTGTCAACAGTTTCTTGGAAGCTGCAAGCGTTGCTGAGTCTTTTGAATGGGAAGCAGAGCGCGGCAACTCGATAATTGTGCGTGAGCCTGTCGGAGTTGTTGGCGCCATCACGCCTTGGAACTACCCGCTGCATCAGATCGCTGGAAAAGTCGCATACGCGCTCGCCGCAGGAAATACAATTGTTGTAAAGCCTAGTGAGGAATCCCCGCTCAATGCCTGGGTACTGGCAGAGATAATGGATGAGGTGGGGGTACCGCCTGGCGTCTTCAATTTGGTGAGTGGAACAGGTCTGGTGGTCGGCGAAGCATTGGCTTCCCATCCAGATGTTGAGCTTGTCACTTTCACGGGATCGACCCGGGCGGGAATACGTGTAGGGGAACTTGCGGCGAAGACCATCAAGCGCGTCACTCTCGAATTGGGAGGTAAAAGCGCTAACCTCATTCTGCCTGGCACCGACCTGAGCGTTGCAATTCCTCACGCGATTGATTGGGCCTTCATCAACTCAGGACAAACATGCCTGGCTTTGACCCGCCTGCTGGTACATCGCGATGATCTTCGCGATGTAGAATTAGCTGCGTCTGCACTTGCATCGAAGCTTTCCGTGGGCGCCCCTGATGCACCATCGACAGATCTCGGTCCACTGGTTTCCGAGGTACAGATGCAGCGGGTCCGTAAATACATCGAGGACGGTATCCGTGATGGCGCGCGGCTGATAGCAGGCGGTAGCGATCGTTTAGCTGATCTGCCGATCGGTTATTACGTGAGGCCGACTATCCTTTCGGATGTCACTCCGAATATGTCAGTCTTCCGTGAAGAAATATTTGGTCCGGTTCTCTCCATCGTCCCGTACGATTCTATAGATGAGGGCGTTCGCATAGCGAACAATAGCATGTACGGTCTCGCAGGGTCTGTTTGGTCCAACAACTCACAGACCGCTCGTGAGATCGCTAACCAGATTCGGACCGGACAGATCATGATCAACGGTGGGGAATTCAACCCCAATGCGCCATTCGGTGGCTACAAACAGTCAGGTATTGGACGCGAGTTCGGACCCGAAGGATTGTCCGAATTCCTGGAGATCAAATCATTTCAGTACTGAACCGCATTTAGCGCAACGGGGCTTTAACAAGAAACGAAGGACCGCAGAGAGATCAGGTGAGATCGGTGTCCGGTAGCGTCCGGTCGAATTCCCAGGTAAGTAAACCTAGATCTTGAGCCGGTCCAGTCTGGCGGAAAGGATGCGTCGCTGCTCTCAAAGGTCGATTCGGAGGTCTGTGCGATGGTCTTGCGGTTTGCGGCGGTGGCCAAGCAGGTTGGTTTCGATCGGACGATAGCGCGTCGCGGGGCGATTACCGAACCGCCGCCTCTCTGCCCCGCAGGATGAACGCGACCAGCGGCGAGGGGGATGAGACATCGATCGACGGGATTGACCGAGCAGAGATCTCCACCACGACGTGGTCATCATGAACATCAATGGCAAGGCCAGGACCCAACACGGTGCTACCGGATCCGCGGGCACTGCTCGGCGGCGCGCCGTGTTGCTCTCGCAAGCCGACAAGGACCTGCTCGTAGCCATATTCGAGCTGGAAAACCCACCAATTTACCCGGGAGATGCTGTGACCCATTCGATCGCACCAACATGACGCCTAGGAACTTTGACCGGCCCATCTCGCATGCTTCCACCGCTGTTGCACATCCGTCCATGCGAGCGTGGCTACAGCCAATGTTTATCGCTTTGCTGACCGCAGCCGCGTTCATCGGTATATATGTCGGCCTCCAGCGCGATCCCATTCCTCGCAACATACCTGTGGCAGTCATCGGAGACGATCTGGCGAGGCAGGTGTCCGCGGCATTGGGCGATGCCGTCGCGGTGACGACTGTGTCCGACATCGAGGCAGGGCGCAATTTGATTGCTGGGCGTGACGCGGTTGCAGTTCTTTACAGAACCTCGTCGACTGTTCTATTTCTCGCTGTCGCCGGGGCGAATGGACCTTCCACGGTCGGGGCACTCGAAAAGTTGATCGGTGTGTACGGGCGTTCGAGCGGATCGGAGGTGATCACCACGGACGTCAACCCGCTGACTCGATACGACAGCCGGGGTGTTGTGGGCTTCTACGTTGCGTTCGGGGTGAGCCTGGCGTCTTTCATCCTGGCGCAGATGCTGCCGACGTCCACTGCGTTCGTACATTCGCGACACCGCCTGGTCGCGACCGTAGTGTTCGCAGCGGCAGTCGGATTGATGGCGTCATTGCTTGCGGGACCAATCCTCGGTGCGCTGCCGGGAAGCGTTGTATCCCTGTCAATCACGCTGGCATTGCTTTCCGCGGCAACGGCTCTAGCCACGATGGCTCTGGGTGCTGTTTTCGGCGCGATGGGTGTTCCGATCGCAACGCTGCTGTTGATCACTGTCGGGAACTCGACTAGTGGCGCGACGGTCGGGGCTAATCTGCTGCCCGATGTGGCGCGGTTGCTCTCCGAGATGCTGCCACCAGGGGCGGCCATCAGCGCTATTACTGACGTCAGTTATTTTGGTGGCGCACATCGGTGGGCTGGATGGTCGGTACTGATTTCCTGGATCGTCTTTGCTAGCGGACTCATCGTATTCAAGAACCGTCGCCTCTCGGTTGCCAGCACCCACGAACATGCAGCTAGCTGAAACGCCTGCCGCGCGGTAATCCGTTCAAAATTTGAGCACACAAGGGACGGGTGTTCGCCCGCGGGCTGCCAGATCTTCGTCGTTCGCGAAGAGCAGTCGTCCGTCGTCGAATGCGATCACCCATCGATGTACCGGAGCCCAGTCCCGCCCCACCGAACTGCGGTCGATGACCTTGTCCTCGATCACCACACCCGTGCATGCCACGCTGCCATCGGCATCACCGTGATTCGCATTCGCGAACCCCGCGGTCATGTCGTCGCTTTCACGTTTTCGTCGGCCATCTACCTGATCCGGGAATAGCAACTTTATGGCTACCGTGATGGACCTTAGCTTTCGCCGCTACGGGCGGAGCTGGATGGGGTCTGGTGGATGCCGTTATCTCCCCTGGAGCTGTTACCGAATGCCACTGCGGGACAAGGTTCTGTCGGTGCACCTTCTTACAGTCGGTTCGGGTAACAGTCCGGATCGAGTGTCAGGAGCAGGCGATGGCGTTCATCAACGATGCTCCATCGCCGCTGCCCGGCATGCCCGACAACACTCGTGCGCCACCGGCGTTCCAGATGACGTTGATCGGGCAGCCCCAACTGGTACGCATTCCCGAACGTCTGTGGCGTTCTTGGCTCGACGATTTTGCTGTCGTTTCCCGGTTCGAATCCAAACGCTACCGACGCCGCCAGGATCAGTGCTGGCCCTGGATCGGCGGGGTGTCATCGACCGGGCATGGTTCTTTCCGGGCGGCGAGCCTGCCCGGGCCGTCGCGGCGTGGGACCGTGCCGGCGCATTTGTTCGCATACCAGCTCGAATACGGCGTCATCTCGCGGTTGGGCTGGTCTAACACCGACGACGCGGTGCTGTGCCATCAATGCGACTTCGCCGGCTGCACCAACCCGGCACATATGCAGTTGGGAACCAATCGCAGCAACCGCAGCGAATACGAGCTTCGGCGACGCAACATCGCCAGTCCACTCGCCGACGTCCGCGGGCCCGCGGGTCGCACTCGCGCCATCGCCGCCGCGATCCGTACCGGGATCGAACAAAACGTAGGAGTCGACTGCATCGAAGAGCACATCGCTGTGGCCGAGGCTGCAGGACGTCCGCTTTCTCTCTGGTAGCGACGCTGCCAGACGATGCTGACGATCAGTGTGGACGTATTTCGTTGTTGGGCAGCGCATTTCATCGATAGAATGACATAATCTAAGTTATCGGCAATCCGAGGGGGCTCTGTACCGCACGCAGAACTCGACGAATGCGCGGGCAGGGTTTTCACTCCACCGGGTAGGGATGCCAACCATGTTGACGCCATCGCCTGGTCCGCCGAGCCTTCTTCAGCTCCGCGACACTGGTTCCGACGTAGCGGGTTTCCAGTTCCGAATCCGCCGGGCCGGAGAACCGCCACGCTCCGCCCTGCCCGCTCTGTTCCCAACTCGAAGCCCGATACACCGCTCGGACGATGTCTGCGGCAACGAAGAAAATCGGAACATTCGCTGTGTTGCGAATAACCGGGCCGGCGTGCCACCAGCCTCGACCTTCTTCGTAAACCTGCTCTGTGGAGTTTTGCGGGTTCAGTGCCGCGTTGACAATGAGAACAACGAACGGCCGTTCGATCTCCGGTGCCGCAGTCGCGGCGTAACGCCTGATCAGTTCCGGTAGCGGGATCACGCCCCACTCTGTGGTGGTGTGACCGCCCGCGATGTTTGCCAACACTGCCGTACCCGTCGGCACTTCTATCAGGCGGAGCGCATCGATCAAGGTTTGCTCGATGGCGTATGCGCTCTTGTCGGCGCTCGCTTCGGGCTCGATCCGGTGCCGCAGGACGACGTGTTCGACTGTTTTACCCGACTGATAGATATCTCGAATGCGTTGGTTCTTTGCCGATTTCACTGCGGGGGCTTCGCGTTCGATTCCGTCTTCGACGAGGTCAGCGGCTCCCATTGCGGACCAGACGTGACTGTAGACGCGATCTCCGAATCCTTTGCCGACGTAGAAGATGGAGCGATCTCGTGGATCGATCAGGGCGTAGACGTAGACACCGAGCTTTTCGGTGACTCCCGGCGCCATTCTCGGCGGTAACACGTGCTCGCCGACGACCTGCTGGGTATGGAGTTGGTCCAGGACCCCTGCTCGGAGAACCGATGAAATACCAAAGCCGCCTCCGTCGTCGAACAGTACCTCCGATGCCGCCTCCGCGGTGGTGAAAACGCGGCCCGCGTGATCTTCGAGATGTCGCAGCACTGAACGCAACTCGGCCCATCGCATCACTGGATCAGGATTGACTCCGTCGATCTCGAGGGTGATGAAGTCAGCGGCAAGTCGCGAATCGCGAAACTCGCGAGCGGAGTTGTCCGTCACTGTCCATACTGTCGGCATCAGTGAACAGTACTCACCGGTCCCGACGAATTTTCAGGTGTGGTCCGGGCATCGCAGCTCAGGCAGTACGGTCCACCCGCTCGCGGTGAGCCACTGCTGCACCGGATCCGGCAAGGCGCCACTGCGTGCGGTCTGTGCGAAATCGCCGGCGAGGATTGGGCCGTCACCGCACACCGTGCATGCGACGTCGAACGCCGGCGGCCCCGGCTCGCACTGATGGCAATGCGATCGGGCGATCACCGAACCAGGATCGGCCGGATTGTCGGTATGAGGATGCAGCCAGATCACGGCCAGGTCGCCGCGTTGATGGGCTGCTTCGGCTCTTGTGCTCGGCTCGTACCCGCAGGACGGGCAGATCCGCGACGTTCGCGCCGGCGCAACAGGGACCGCAGCTACCGTGCTCACCGGATCAGTCGGCGCACTCGCCACGGGTGTGCGCTTGTTCAGGTGTCCGTAGACAGTAGTGCGGGGAACATTCAACATCGTCGCGATCTGTGCGACCGTCTTCTCCCCCGCGTCGTAGAGCTGCTGGGCGAGTGCGATTTGATCTTCGGTGAGCTTCGGCGGACGGCCGCCCTTTCTGCCACGTGCCCGCGCAGCTGCCAAGCCGTCCCGAGTGTTCGCCACGATCAACTCACGTTGGAGTTCCGCGAGGACGGAGAGCATCCCGAACATCGCTCGCCCTTCCGCTGTGGCGGTGTCGATGCCCTGCTCGAGAACCTTCAAGCCGATCCCCCGCTCGCGCAACTCTGCGCCGAGGGTGATCAGATGCAACACCGAACGCCCCAACCGATCCAGCCGAGTGATCACCAACGTGTCACCGTCCCGCATCCGGGCCAGCACCGCATCGAGTTGCGGCCGTGAGGCTTTCGCACCGCCCGCGTGGTCGGTGTGTATGTTTGCGGCGTCGATCCCAGCACGCGTCAGGGCGTCGATCTGGTGGGCGGGGTTCTGATCTGCGCTCGACACTCTGGCGTAACCGAACAACATCTGTCGAAAACTACCCTTCTTTAGGGGTTTCCGTCAGGTTTGGAGTCGTCAGCATCTGCCGGGATCAGGCGTGGGAGCGCGAATTCAGAAACTCGTCGGTGTACCGGAACAAGCGCTCTCTGAAGTATCTCACCATTATGAATTTCGGGGATACGCCAACTCCAGCCGCGGTTCACAGCAGCGGAGGAGCCACCGACGATCCTTCGTATATCTTCGCCATCGCGTCGTTGTACGACGACTTGTGATCGGCGTAGACGATCCGGGAGCGGGCAATGGAACTTTCCGCTGTGGAACCGACTGCCGTGTAGAGCGTTTCGAGGTAGTAGCCGAAACCGTCGACAGATTCGCGGATGTCGTTCACCGCGTTCTCGAGATGGTCCGGCAGGTCCCTGCCTTCGAGGATCGCGATGTAGGAGTCCATCGTGCTCGCAAACGCCTGCTTGTAGCCGACGATGTCGAGAACTGATGCGCGGCCGGCACCGACATCTTCTCCGAAAACCAGGGCTTCGTCGATGGCAGCTTTCGCCAGTCGTGTCGCGGGATCGACCTTGCCGACATAAATTTTGGCGTCTGCCAGGCGTTGCTCCGCATCCTTGCGTTCCTTCTCCGCAGCTCTGCGCGCGGATTCGGCATTCCTACGCTCGATGTCTGCGTCGCGCTCACGTATTTCGGCCAGGACGGGTGAATCCTCAGGAAGAATTTCCCGGATTCCCTCGTCTTCCGGTTTCGCGATCTTCAAGGTGACGGTGTCTTTCTGGTCCATCCGATCCCCCGCCGGCGGGACCTGTTCGACCACCACCCAGTTGGCGTCCATCAGGGGCTGACGGTCCGATATCGCGTCGATATCCTCGAATTCCTTGAAACCCGCGTCTTTGAGCACATTGTGGGCGTCGTCGAGTCGAATACCTGCCACCTTCGGCACTTCGACCGGATCACTCCCACATGCCACCAACGCGAAAGAAAATGCGAGTCCGGATATCAGGGCTGTGGTGGTGCGCTTCGTCGGCATTTATACCTGTCTTGGTCAGCGGGAAGATTCGGGATCTGTTTTTCGAAGGATGATGGCTTCTCGGACATTGCATCATGCGGCAAACCCGCCCACTGTATCGCTCGATATTCCATTTCACTCAGCAATGTCTGAGCGCTCGAACGAAGAGAAACTCGCTGCGGTGACCAGAATTCGGATACTCACTGCATGCTCGGACGCTGTTATCTGGACCTACTCGGTAGGCGGAGAACACGCCCACGCCTTTGGGTGACCCACCCGGCTGGTCGTCAGTACCGGCTGGGTGGGTCGAGTGCGCCCAACTCTGGGGGGCCGGGCACACGATCGGGAGCGGCTCACCTGGAGCCGTGTGACATCTCGGCGAACCCTATCCATCACGGTCTCGAGCAGAGGTGGCGCGGAGGGAAATGTAGCGCACACGATTCCACTGACCTGCAACCACCCGGCGTGTTTCGACCGCCATGTCCTTCCCGTGATGTGCGGCGGATCTAAGCTCAACTCGACAACCACGGCCTCAACCTCTCGGGAGCAGCGATGAGTCCCAGACCCACCTGGCTCCACACCCGATCCACCGAATTCCGGGCCGCTCTGCTCGATCTCGGGCTCACGATCACCGACACCGAAGCCCGCACAATCCTCGACGACAAACTCACCGAATACGCGACCCTGATGAGAGTCACCCGCCAGACCGCACAGCGAGACTTCACCGACGAACGCCTCCTCGCGTTCGCACAGTCCCTCGCAGTGTCACTCTCCGACGAAGCCCCCGGCGCCGACCTGATCGAATTCGAGCGCAGCATCTCCATGCCCGTCGCTGCCGTCGGCCTGACCACCGCGGCGCTGGCTGAAGCGTTGAAAGTCGCGCACATCAACCTCGACGACAAAGAAGCTGTCGCCGGCCTGTCCTTGCTCTCGACTCTCGGCATGATCACCGCCGATGCGAACGACTCCGTCGTCCCGACCCCACGCCCGCTGCTCTTGCGGATCGCCCGCTACCTCGACGGCGCCGCGGCATCCATCACCGACGGTGCGAACCTGCCCGACGGACTCGACGACACCCACAGACAGCAATTCGCGGACATCCTCGCCCAGGACGCCGACGGAATCCGGGCGCTCGCCAACACCGAAGACGGCGACCCCCCGAGCCTGTGGCGCACCCCCAACCCACGCTGACCACCGGCGCAGCGAAAACGCAGTCCTCGCGGAAAAAACAGTCCTCGCGCCAAAACCTGCGGGCGGCTCGCCCGCCGATAGACCAGAGGTGGCTACCGGCGGAGCGTTCGCCATACCCGTTGGGGACCGGGTGATGCCGCCCCCGAAAATTTACGTGGCACCCACCCCAGTTACCAGTCTTCGCACAGTTACAGCTACTTGAGCATTGAACTACTGAGGAGTACCTCGCCGCCTGCAGGTGAACCGGTACCGAGTTAGTCCATCGCGCCCATGGGTGCGCCTTCACTTACCTCCCACGCACCGACCGCCCAGCAATGACGCAGTAACATCACACACTGGTGGTGCGCTGCTTTCCGCCTCGGTTCCAGCGCACCACGCACCACCCGATACCACCGCGCAGGCAGTCGCCCTTTTCACTCGGCCTGCATGATCCACACGTGCAGGAGCTACCCGTGGCCTCCCCCGACGAGCGTCTAACCGCCAAACTCGAGCAACTCCCCATCAGCGACGACGCCCCCATGTGTTCGCTCCTGCGCAGGACGCTGCTCAAACACGCGCAACAGGGCAGCGACATCACCGAACCGACCGTGCTCGGACTGCTCGCCATCACCGGCGTCCTCGAAGAACGACTCACCAGGCTCGAAGCCGTAATCCAGCCCTCCCCCACACCATGACGGCACCACCGCCTCGCATCGACCGACGAAAGTGCGTCCGAAAATTTCTCGGAGCGAGGTCAGAAATTGCCGTTATCCTCGGCTGCATCCTCTTCGCCCTCGTCATCGTCTGTGGGCAGCCTGAAAGAAATTTCTCTGTCGAAAAGACAAGGTCTGTGGGTTATTCGACATAGATTGTTCTCGACACCTCAACCTCAGTACGAGCTGGGGGTATACGTGCTTCACAGAAGTGTCGAATACCGATCTTTTCCGACGGATTAGTGCGCAAAAAATATTGGGCACCCGAGGGAAACTATCATCGCCTTCCATCCCGACTAGAGCATTAGAGATTACGCAACGAATTGCCTCAGGATACAAGGGAGTAGTTAATAATTCCCGTTAAGAAATTTACCGGTTCACAAAAATCCCAGAACCCTATCAAGGATCTGCAAATTATGGTCAAATAGATCTACAGATTCGGTGAATGTATCTATACCGTATTGACCGAAGATCTCAAAATTTATCGCACCGAACATAGACGCCCAGGCGAATACACCACGCGAAATAACCAAATCCGTAGCAGAAATTCTCATATCGGCACGAATTCGTTCGAAATCCGCGGCCAGGCTTGGGGTCAACTGCGGTCCATTGCTCGGGTTCATGGCGCCTGCGGCGAATGCACGATCATATATCCCCACGAGCACGGTGATTACGCGAGTTCCCGGACTAGTAGTCTGATCGGCTGGCGCGCCATACCCAGGTACTGGACTGCCGAACAACAATGCGTATCGTGCGGGTTCACACAACGCCCAGTCTCGCACCGCATGTCCGACAGCGTGAAACTGCGCACGGTAGTCATCGGCTTTGACCTCATCTACACTGGTTTCGACCGACTTGCCGAGCTCATTGTATGCGTCTACAACCAGGAGCGTTAGCAGCTCGTCGCGATTCTTTACATATCTGTAGACAGCAGATGATCCGAAGCCCACCTCACGGGCAACCGCACGTAGCGACAGTGCAGCTGCTCCATGGATAGCGAGCTGCTCGCGTCCGATACGGGTAATTTCTTGCAGCGTGCGTGTGCGCGCACGCTCACGGGGAGTGCTTGTCATATATACCTACCATATATATAGAATGAACCCGGCAGCACTGGCGAAAATTGTAAACAGCAATCTTGCAGACCATGGCACCCCATTTCATACATCGATATTAGTTAACTGGTCTTCGGCATTTGATTGTTTTGGAGTGATGGCCGTCCAACAGATTAGGTATATGTCGCTGGGATCAATAACCGGTAGTACCGGCGGCGGTGGCGGCGGTGTGAGTCCTCGCAGATCAGCCAACTCACTCAGTGATTCGATTTTCTGCCGCTCAGTGGTGTTGGCAGCATTGGCGATATGGCGGACTTCGCGTTGGATTCTCAGGGTGTACGGAGCATCAAGTCGAATAGCCAGCAGGTCTTGCTTGTCGCCAAGGAACAGCCCGTGTTCTCTAACGAGAGCTGCGGCATCGCGCATCGCACGGGGAACCTGAGGGGAGAGATTCAACGGGTCGACCTGAATCATCCATTGACTGTAAATATCGTTCTGCGCGACTGCCCAGGCGTCGAATGCGGCTTGGTACATCTGCTCGCTGAGAACCGCTGGGACCATGTCCTTTTGTGGTTCAGCGTGCGCCAGGCAGGAGAGGGTGTCATCAATGACAATAGGAACTTCGTCGGCATTCTCGGTCTGAACGGTCAGGTCCGCGTTGAGCGGAACATACCGATACCAGGGTTTAGCGTGGTCACCGATACGCGCACAGAAAACGAATCCAGGATCAGCGCCTTCTCTCTCGAATCCTGTACCTGATCCCCACGGCAATGCCAGCACTCTGTTCTTGGTGTTAATGTCCCGGAAGGAATTCGACAGCTTTCGACGAAACTCCTCGCCTGAGACTCCTGCCTTGCCACTATCGCTGAAGAGGTCGGACTCTTCGCGTCGAATTTGTTCGATCCGCTCACGCGTATCCGTGATGGTCCGTTCGACAGGATCTACACCCGGCAACACCTTCCCAACACCAACTGAAGCTGCAGCCTGTTTGAGCTTGCGTTCGAGTCTTTCTTCCAAGCGCAGGAGCTTGTCCAGGTCCTCGTCCGGGAAGAAGCAGCGCATGAATACTTCCGAATGAGGGGAACCGATACGGTCGATACGGCCATGTCGCTGAACGAGCCGCATCGGGTTCCACGGAAGGTCGTAGTTAATGATATGCCGAGCTTGCTGCAGGTTGACGCCTTCGGCGAGAACATCCGTGGTGACGATGAGATCGAATTTGTCCTCTTCGACCCCTGTTCCTGCAGTCATCGGCGCAAATCCGACGATGACATCTGAACGGGTGCTCTTGTCGGGGCCGCTCACAGTCGCACTGCGCTCCCTGTAGACAGCAAGTCGTTCATCGGTCGTGATGGCGTTGTGCAGAGCTTTTTCCAAGTATCTCGCGGTATCGGCGAAATAGGTGAAAATCAGGACCTTGCGCTTATTTCGGGTATCTTGTTCGCCGATCCCTTCTGCAGAAGCATCACTGGCGATGGTGGCTAACTCCTCGACCAGTGCAACGACTTTCGGGTCGATCTCGGGGTGCAGCGAACGGACGCGCGTTTGGAAAGCCGTAAGGAGATCTCGATCCGCCGTGACTGCAGCGGTGAGTGCCTCGATGTCGTAATCGGAAGAGGAAGAAACTCCATCGGTGTCGTCGAGAGTATCCAACCACTCGTCGAGATCTTCGTTCGTGGAAGTTGACCATTCCCGGAAGGCATCGCCGGTCAGGACTAGGCCTGATGCGAGTGCTTGGAGGAATCGATCGTGGGAACTGATCATCTTCCCGACGGTTTGCTCGAAGGCAAACGACGATGATTCGAATCGCTTGAGCAAACCCGAACGCAGCAAACCAGCGTTTTGAGCCTCGTATTGCTCGGTATCGCCGTGCTTGCGGAATCGAGATGGCACGTAGCGTGCCATCGTGAGGACTTCGCCTAGATCATCGAGAATCACTCCGGTCGCGAGAGCATCCGCATTCGTATCGTCGGCGATGTCTGCACCGAGAGCCGTTGCAAGATCGTCGAATACACCGGGGAGTACTTTGTTGAGGTTGTAGTCGACCTTCACTACCCGGCATGTCGGGAAGGTGATTTCTTGCTCAACCCCGTTGATCACGACTCGGTCGCCGACGTAGTGGTTCTTGACGAATCGACGGGTACGCCGAACAGCTACTTCATCGAGAACATCAAACAAGTGCTCTGGCGAAAGCTCGTCGGGATTCATCGCGATCGCTCGTTGGAAATAGGCGCGAAGCGAGGGGATGCCGATGTCGCCGAAGGCGGCGTCGTTCGGCGAGAAGTAGGTAATGAGGTTGTAAAGGTCCTCGAGGCTGTTGTTGACCGGTGTTGCAGTCAGTTCGACGAGGTCCTTGGGGACTGGGCCTGCGAGAACTCGGCGCAACGCGTCGGCGCGGTGAGTCTTTTCGTTGCGTAGCGCGTGTGCCTCGTCGACGACAACCATCGCGTATTCGTCGAGAGACTGAAGTCCCGCAGTGCGAGCACCCGCATCTTCGATTTGTGCTACCAGCTGCTCGAACGAGAGAACGTCGGCGCGTAGGTTCTTCTCCCGGAGAAAGGGAATCCATGTGGAATCCCGCAGAGTCGCCGGGCAGATGATGAGCACTTTTTGTCGTCGGTCGAATACTGCTTCGTGGATCAATTCTCCGGCGAGGAAGGTTTTTCCCAGTCCGACCTCGTCGGCGATGAGAACGCCCTTGCGTCGGGCGAGAATGCGACGGGCACGCCATACCCCATCGGCCTGGAACGCTGTCAGTCCCAGCCGTGAGGTCACTCCCGAATCTTCGTCGAGATCTGCGCCGTAGTTTTCGAACAGCATCCGTAAGAACACGTCCCACGGTTGGTGTGGGGACCAGCGGGCCTCGAAGAGTGCGGCCAGATCGTACGTCGCCGAGGCATCCCACTGTTCGTTGAACCAGTCGAGGACCTTGTTGACGGTGTAGGGGTCGTATTGACCGAGATTGAGCTCGTTGTTCTTGGCGAGGCCGGCGTAGGTGAAGTTCGATGAGCCGGCGATTACTCCGGTCGCGTCGGTGTCGACGATGAACGCCTTGCCGTGGAGAAAGCCCTTCTCGTATCGGCGAACCTGAACTTTGGGGTTGTCCCTGAGCCAGCGCACCAAACGGCGAGCCTGCGTATCGGCCTCGCGTGTGAATCCTAGGAGGTCTCGGTCTCCCTCCAATGATCGGAGGTGCCCTTCCAACGCTCGTTGCAACACAGGAGACGGTCCTCGTTTCCGCCGGCGTTCAGATAGCGGCCGGACCTTGGGTCGGTCTTCTGCCTCGAGTGGTTCCGCGCCGAGAAGTAACCGCACCCCTTCGACCTGTTCGAGCTCTTCTGCCAACAGATTGAACCCGCCGGGGTTAAAGTATGCGGTTGCAATAGCAAGTTTCGGGGGTGTGATCAGCCTGGTGCGAAGACCTTCTAAGAGCCCGTTGATTGCATCCGCGACTCGTTCGATGCCTTCGCGATTGGTGCTGAATACAGACTTGTAGCTGCCAAGTTGCGTTTCGGTCATGCTTGCACCGTCTTCGTCCAGTTTTCGTGGTGGTTCAGAACTGCGTCAAGTCTCGGTTGGTAGTTCCATCCGCGGTGGAAAGTCTCATAAATGTGCACCACGTCGTTACGGTTAAGTCCATAAAGAAGGCTTGCGAGCGCATCCAGTTCTGCGATCAGGTCAGATTTGGTCGCCTCGTCGGTAACTGAGCCGATCGGCACTCCCACCTGATCGGCCCAGTCCTTGTAGTGATCGTCGACAGCAGCAAGCCGACCCGCAATCTCTACAACACGCTTCCGAAGCGGATTATCAGAGGCAGGTCGAGGAATAGGGAGACCGTTGAAAATATGAAAGTTCACATGATTCTCAACTACTGCTCGAACGATCCAATCGAGCGGGATGCTGCACAGTATCCCCAGAAGAAATGCCTCATCTTGCTTAGTTCCTGATGGAAAAAGCACGTAGGGGGCAGTGTTTGTAACCACCAAATTTCCGGGAGCCAAGACAGCCCTTAATGTTCGCGTGTCTGTAGCACGGGCTATGTCCCTAAACATGACACGCGGGTGTAGACAGGGCAAAGTTTCTGGGTCTCGGACTATGCTCTGATCGAACTCCGAGAAAGCCGACCGTAAATTTCGGGATTGACGTAGGCGACGAGACTGAAGTGCTGCACTAGCCGTATTTGGGTCCGCCCACCCGTAATAGGTACCGGTGTCTGATTTCCACAAATCGAATGATGCACCTTTATACACCGGCCACCCCTCAGATTTCTCTAGATCTGTGGAGAAGTACTTCTTGTCAGTGGTTGCGTCGAATTCACGCTGTGGCCGGGCACGCCAAGAACCAGACTTAGCGTCGAGTCGAGGTTGTGCACGCATTTTTACGAAGATACTTAGGGCTGCAGCATCCGGAATCGCAGGAAACGCGGCCCGGTCAGACCAGCCAAGAAAGTCTTCCGTAGCAACTTCGGCACTTCCTTCATTGATCTTTCCTCGATACTCAGCAAGAGAAGCAAAAGGACCGCGAAGGCTAAGCGCTCCTGCGTGCTTCTCTCCCTTTCTGATGCCAATCAGTCCTACCGTGTATCGAGGTTCCAGTTCGTCGAAAACCCACCCCGCGGTGTTTACAAGAAGTGTGACGTCAGCGAATGTGCCATTGGTGAGGACATCGTCGCGCCACTCCGCACTACCCGCGCCAGCGAGCGCGCTCCGCGGCAGCACAATGCCAATCGAACCATCTTCGCGCAGCGCCTGCCAGAACCGCCAGGTGAACGCCTTGTAGAGATCGGGGTCGCCGGTACCCATCCCGGGGAAGGGGCCGCTCAACAGGGCCCGACGAACCAAAGCCGTATCGCTAACCTCGGCTTCGTACTCGGCAACGAGGTCGATTCGATCCTTCTCCAACTCAGCAATTCGCGCTTTCTGAGTTTTCTGAGCCATGCTCTTAAGACCCGGGAAGCGCAGCGCCCACCACCCAAGTTTTTCTACCGTGGCCTCTTCCCACGGCGGGTTACCGAGCAACACGTCGAATCCAGGCTTCTCCCGCAAGAACACTTCCGGAAACAGGACCGGAAAGTGTGCAGCCTGAAGGTGCTTCATCTGATTTTGCACAGTGGCGTCTTCGACGGCCCGGATCGCCGAATCAGGTGTTGCGACACGGTTGATCAAACCCAAGCGGGTAGCAACGGCAGCATCGAATATCGCCGCGACCCCTTCGGCATCGACCTTGGCTTGTGCATGTGCTTTGGCGGCTTCGCGGACTTCTTTTTTAGTGGCCTCAGCGGTGCGGGCCACGCGAACGAGTCGTTCCCGTGCAGTATTCAGTTCGCCAAGGATTTGATCTTCGAAAATGCTGATGGTGCCATTGCTGGACTCGGGATCGAGAACGGCGAGAACTTCTTCGATCGTGGCGATGCCCGTCAGGCTGTTTCCCACGACGAGTCCATGAGAGAGCGAACTCATCGGCAGACCGGGGACGAAGGTGTGGATCCACATTGCCAGGCGTGCAAGCTCCACGGCGATCAAATTCAGGTCCAGTCCGTAAATGCACCTGCGAGCGATCTGACGACGCAGTAGTGCAGTCGGCTCGATCTCGATGTCAGGCGCGCTTGTTCCCAGCGCTTCTTGAGCGGCGAGAGTCAGCCGGTGGAGTTCTTCGGTAACTGCGGGTATCGGGTGCAGTGCCAAGAACGCTGCAAACCGGTTTTCTATTCGGTCGATAGCAGCGACCAAAAAATGTCCGGAGCCCATTGCGAGGTCGGCGACTCGGAAATCGAAGAATTTTTCGGCTGCCTTGGCATCGTCTCCCGCGTCAAGGAGTCGTGCGACGTCCGTGAGGTGGTCAGCCAATGCTGGTTCGAGGGAGGAATCCAACAGGTGTTCGACTGCGAAGGCCTTTGTGAAGTACGACCCTGAAGCTTTCCGTGCTCCTGAGGCGTTGTGGAAGTAGACCTGCCCGGAGGGTACTTCGACTGTGTCTCCGGTTCTCGCCGGCAGAAATGCGCCTGTTTTGGGATCGACGGTCAGATCATTTGGCGCGATGCTCAGGGATGATTCGAGCAGTCCTTCATAGATCGTGCCGAACTCACGGACCGAGAGTGATCTGAAATCGACGGGTCCCAGTGTGCCGTCTTCGCCGGTGTCGATGACAAGGGCTCGCAAAGCTGGGCCTATCTCGGCGTTTGTCAGATGGAGTGCTGCGATAGCTTGCCCTGAGGGGTGTGCGTCGTCGCTGGCGAACAGGCCGCCGTTATAGGCAGGTACTCCCCACTCTTTGTTGCCGTCATCGACGGCACGCCAGATAGCTAGAAGGTCATCCCACCGGTCGGTGGCTTCGGGATCGAACACGATGTCGGGGCTATCCGCTAACTCCCGGGCAACCGTCTTGAGTGCCTTCTTCGTATAACGCGGGTTGCGCTGGTAGGGAAGAAGACCCCGATCCTCCGCGTAAGAGACGAACAGCAGTCGGAACAAGATGACGAGGGTCTGGTGGTATGCCTCAGCCAGATTCGACTCCGACGTCGCTTCCATGCGGTTGGCGACGGCAACTGCCAATCGCGGAACCACATCTACATAGACTCTGTCGCGCAACCGCTTGCCAAGTGCAGCAGCGTGATCCGCAGAGGCGGCAAGGATAGCCGTAACGCTTCCACCGGAGGCCAATGCAACAGAGGAGAATAGAAGCGGCAGATATGCTGCGTCATCCTCGGAGAGCAGCGCGAGATCGAGCTCGGTGAATGTCTCCGCTTGCCCCTTGCGGCCAACCCCGACATCGGGTCTCGCAGGGTAAAGCCGAACCTGCGTGCCTCGGGTCACGACGAGCCACGGAAGGCCTTGCTGTTGAGCGATCGCGAGTCCCTGTGCGACCGGAGACACTGCCCCGAATCGATCGGTGGGGCGGTCAAACAATTCATGGTCGTCGAGCAGCACTGCTATTGCACGGTGGTTGTCACCCGAAGCGAGGATCAGTGCACTCGATCCGTGCGGGGTCGCGGTGTATCCGAGACCTCGAATGAGGTCCAGACCACGTTGCTGCAGGAGTGCCGTGCCTTTTTCCCGCTCAGCGTGCCAGTCCCCACGGGTGGGTACGCCGGCCCGAAGTTCATGGGACGCAAACAATCCGACATTGGTGAGGCCGGCGACCAGCTGATCTTTTTGCCCGACGAGTAGGCGATGGAATGTACGTTCAGCACTGGCAGCGTCGGGGGCACCTAGTGCAGCCGCGCAAATTCTCTCGACTTGTGACAAGTCCAGGTCTACAAGTACAGCCGGGTCGTCTTTCGTTCCACAGACTGCAGCGTTGAAGGAGTCGTGGGCCGGGTACGCGACGACGAGTACCACAGGAGCCGCCCGACGAGCCCATCGCGCCGACCACAGCCGCCGGACATCATCAATTTTCGGTTGAGATGTGGCAGATGCGACGGCAACCTCGATTGCATCCGCTCCGTCCGCAATAAGGATTCGGTCAGTATCGAGTGAGATCGGGGCGCCGGAAGGCTTCGACCACGGTATCTCTCGGACATCTGCGTCTGCTAGAAAGTCTTCGAGATTGCTCACTGTTTCTCCGTCTATTGCATTGCCTGGTGACTTCCGATCAGCTTAGGGGACGGTACTTGAGCCGTAGGTCGAGGCGGAACCAATCAGGGAGGAGTGTCGCCGTTCGTACAGGATGGATCAGAACCCTTCGATTCCACATCGGGCGTTGCTACGCCGGTCTCCGACAGACGTCCCCGCTCGATTTCCCCTCAGGTTCCAGCGAACTCGTCGTCCGGATGGGATGAGTCTTTCAAACATGCGCGCGGACGCTCGATCGCACCCAGTTATTCTGTGCGTCGAATGAATCCTGTCGGACTTGTCTGCTTAAGTGAAGGTTCTCGTAAGCCCGCAGCTGTTAATGACCTGAATAAGAGACCTAATGAACTCGTTGAAGATCTTCGCCTCTCTCGGCTACGGCCACTCTTCTTCTCGCGGCGGGTTGTTCGTCCGATTCCTCTGATGGAGCTGAAACAGCGGAAAGTGTGTGTGCGCAGATCGAAGACGCTGGTATCGGCGAGAACTGCGCACCGGGAGATCCCGGCGGTCTGGCTGTGGCAGCAACTGAGAAATACGATTTCGACCTTCCCTCAGTGCCTGGGGAACGCGGCACTGTCATGATCTTCGACAATGCCGATCAGTACCGCAAAACAGTGAAAAGCTACGCCGACGCTGCCATTCTGGCTGGCCCGCACCGCTACGGTTCGGACAATGCGTTGATCTTCGTGCAGATCAACGAAGGACTCTCGTCGACTGATGGACAGAAGGTCAAGGACATCGTCGATTCCCTGTAGCTCTATTCAGTGCAGTAAATATCTGAGATTCGAACCATTCCGAGCGCACACCTCTGCCCGGTTGATTTGCACTGTGCACGTCGTCGACGTGACCCTCTGGCGGATGAACGAACACGTGAAAACCTGATGACGATAGGAAAAGCATGGACAATCGTGCAGCGATCCAAAAAGGACTTGACCACCTCGCCTCTCGACTCAACCCTTACTTCGCTGCCGCGCTCACAGACGAGCTTGGAGGCCTTCCGTGGACGGCGGTGTTGACGGAACTTGATCGAGCCAAGGGATATACCCCGCGTCAGCACTCCAGCGGTGATCTGCAAGCGCAACTACGTTTGCTGACCGAACGGCTCGGCAAACTCGGTTTTCCCTTCGACGACCCCACCCGGACCGTCTCTGTCCTCGGCGGCGAATTACGCATTGTTCGCAATCGCTGGGCACACAACGATGATTTTTCATCGCTCGATGTGTGGCGTGCCCTCGACTTCGTCGTACGCCTGCTCAGTCACCTCGGCGATCACGAGGGCACGACTACGGCAGAAATTCTGCGTACCGACGCTCTTTCCCGAGTGGTGGCGGAATCTGGGCTCACAGAGACCACTGTGAGCCCGACCGAAACTGAAGACGGTGGCGAACACGTCGAACCGGACAAGGCTGTTCTCGAGCGTGATGGGCACATCGAAACACCCACCATCGGTGAGCAGCGACTCGAGTTCGAACAGTGGATAGTTGTTCCCGCGGGCGACATCGCCGTTCTCGACGATCTACCCAAAAAGATTGCCAAGGAAGCGGTTCGAGCGGTTGCTGCCGAAATAGTCGAATATGAGGGCCCCATCCAGCTCGATCGACTGGCCAGCCTCACGGCTCAGTCGTTTGGGGTGTCTCGACTGTACGATGCGCGCTCCCGCAAACTGATTTACCAGATCAAGATGCTCGATTGCGAGGTCGACTCCGAGAAGTTTGTCTGGCCGGCGCGCATCGATCGAGCTACGTGGACAGAGTTTCGCCCGAATTCGAGCTCGATCAGCCGACCCTTCGACGAGATCAGTCCGGTGGAAATCGCGAATGCCGCGCGGTTCATCCTTCGCGGCGGTCCAATGGAGATCGATCAGTTGGAAACTTCCGTGCTCCGGACGTTCGGGCGTCGTCGTCGGTCCCCGATGATCAAAAATCACCTGCAGAAATCGCTGAAATATGCCCAGTCCGTTGGCTTTCTCCGAGTGGATCGAGACCGCTACATCGGAACGACAAACGAGTGAAGCAAAAGCTCCCACTGTGGACAGAAAGATGGCCAACCGCTCCGGTAAGTCATTCGGGGCGCCATGTCAGTCACCTACACTAGCCACTTCTCTACGGCAGAGGACCATGATCTACAACTAACATCGCCTCCTCGAAAAGCGGTGTATAACAACCGTTCACCACTGCCGATCAGTGGTGTGCAGGGTTCCGAGTGCGAGCAGAAAACAAGAATATCGTCCGCTCCGCGCACTGCTGGTATCTCAGTACGACAGGAGATGTGTCGGTATCGATGGACAGGAGGGAACGTGGAAATAGCTGAAGGCGGGACGCAGGATCATCGGGACACATGTTCGTTCTGCGCCAAACCCCAAATCCTCTACCCTGGGCCGCGGTGCCGCGCCTGCTGCGACGACGAGGTGCTGTTCCTCTACGCGGTCACCGAAATGGAAGCGCATGACCTTGCTCCACTGCGCGAGATCACTGAAGGTGCCACCCCAGGAGAAGAGGATCTCCGCGCGGTGGCCGTGGAATTGCTCACGCGACTACAGAGCCGTGCCCTCACCGCAGGCAAGCGCGTCTCCCTCGATGTGCTCGCCAGAAAAATGGTCAATTCCCGCTCATGCAACCTGGAGGCGGACACAACGATCCGTCGGGCACGCCGCCAGCACGCGGACACGGAACGACCGGGTCGCTCAACGCCCGTGACGTGCCAGGAGTGTGGTCGTGCAACGAAGATGCGCCTGACCACCGGGCAGCTCAATCGCCACCAGACGGACGGAGGGGAATGGTGCTCGGCGGCCGGCCGTGAGATCTCCACGCCGCGGACCGACCCCGATGCCTACCCACCGCCGCCGGTTCTACGGCCCGCCGTCGGTGGACGCATTGTCCGTGTCGACCCGACGCCTCGGACGGCTCCAACTATTCCGCTGGTTCATCGCTCGATGGGGCTGCCGGCGCGGAGCTGGCTGCGGTTCGGTTAGCCGCCAGAGCCCCGGAGCTCATTCTTCAGCTCACCTGACATAAGGGGTGGTTATCGGACTTGACGGGACTACGAAAGAGCCCGCGGCCCCCACCGGGCGGGCGTGGCGTGCCGCCCCGGGCACGGTGAGGCTGGGAAACAAGAACGGCGAACCTCTCTTTGTAGCCAGCGGATGTGCGATGGCGGTTTCTACATATACCGTTGATCGGTTAGCGACAGAAGCGATGTCGTCACCAAACACGAGAGGTCTCGGCCCGTATCTCATCGAGTTCTTTCCCTGGCTCCAGACGCCCGACAACTACTTCCGGAGTCGTCGGCACCCGGGCAAGTAGAGCGTAAGCCCCGACAGCGGCCGCAGTCGGGGGTTCACGCTTGCGTGTTCGCTTCCGGCGCAGCGGATAACCCCCAACCTTCCGAGGGAACGCGGGGTGTGGGCCGGATTCGGGAGACTCCGGCCTATTCGCCCTCCATCACCGGTTCAGGTTGCTGGCCGTGCCGCCGACGCCATAGGTTGCCCATGTCGTCGGCGAACTGGAGATCGACCCGTACTTCGGCCGCTCCGGGGGCGCTGTACAACACCTCAGCTGACTGGTCTCGCGAGATCACCTGCGGGTATTTGTCGACCATCTGCTGTTGCGCGTTCTGAAGAAGCGCGGAGAGGCCGGGGACACTCATGATGTGATCCGAGAACATCCCACCATAGGAACCGAGGTTCGTCGGCACACCGAAAATCCCCGGCGGATACATCGAGTTAGCGCGGGAGCCGATGGCATCAAGTGTTCCGCTCATCACGCCCGACAGCATCTCGCGGGAGAGCCCCTGCACTGAGATCTTCCCCTTCGCCGGGTGACACGCACCCTCCAGTCCGTTGCCGTCCCCATCAACGGCATACACATCGACTTCGAGGTCCGTAATCGGACCCGAACTCGCGTTGTTTACAGTGACGGTCCATAGACCCTGACCGATAGGCACCGGCTTGACTGACGCCGTTACTGCGCGGATGCGGCCGCCGCTGTTACCCGTCTCCGTCGCGCCGACCGAATAGTACGTGTTGTTATCCCGGCCAGCGATGACGTTGCGCTGGGTCGAGGTGAAGTTGTGCGCGGAAGCAGACGAACCGTCTACTGCTCCCGCGCCCAGGTAGGGTGGGGCGACTCCTGAAGGGCACGCGCTGCGACTCGGCCGATCCGCAGATCGCCAGCAGCTGCGATGTCCTCGGCGACAACACCACTCCCGCCGTCGACGGCCACATCTTTGACCTCGATGTCGCCTCCAACCGATGCGCGACGAATCACTACGCCGATGGTGGCAGGCAACTCGGGAGCCTGCTCTTCGACGGCTGCAAGGAGAGCTTGCGCGAGACCCAGAAGGTCGACGTCGTCGCCAGCACCCGCCTGATCCAGTTTCTTCGCAAGGAGTGCGCGGCGGAGTTCTTCCTCTGGCTCCTGCTCCAGCCCCTCGACCTCCGCGGTCACGGAGCTGTACCGGTTCGTAATCCAGCCCTTCACGGCCGTGTACGCGTCGCCGATTGCCTGTTTCGTGGTCTCACGTGCGCCGTCCGACGCACCGAGTGCGATCGCCGCGACTATCAGGGTTACGGGTTCCATCAACCACCTCACAGGGATGTGGTCCTGCACAGTGCCGGACCTCGCCCAAATCTAGCGGCCGATGCCGACAATCGCGGGCGCCGAACGCGTATTCCGCCAGAGGACAACTAAACCCGGGGCCCTGAAGCAAGTGGCAGGACGGTTAGACCATTCAGTGTAAGTGAGCCCTCCCCAGAGTTGCCCGAATCTTCGACATAGCAAAGGTGCATGAATAAGCAGCGTACGGTTCAGCCTGCGAACGATTTACTCCTCATCGACTGTTCCTGTACTGACCTCACTCGCCAATCGCGGAGGCTTACCGATTCAAGGCAAACGCACTCAGAGCCCTCCTGCCGGTTTCGGTGTGCGTTTTGACCATCGTCATACCGGACGATCTCGAACGCGCTCCTGCGTGCGATTCACCTGGGGAAATTTCAGCGCGTTCCGTCCATTTTGCTGTCCGTTAAAAAAATCCGGTATGACATAGTTTCTAGCGGACGATACGTCCACTGGACGTCGTGAACGGCGAAAATCGGGAGTGAAATGAAGATCGGCTACGCGCGTGTGAGTACGGCGGCTCAGGATTCGTCGATTCAGGTCGATCTTCTCGTCAAGGAAGGCATCGACCGAGACCGCGTCTACGTCGATCACGGAATCAGTGGCCGGCAGACACATCGACCCGGACTCGACAATGCGATCAACGCCGCCCGCGAAGGCGACGTCTTCTGCGTGACCAAACTCGATCGACTCTCTCGGTCCGCCGGGGATCTTCACGAAACGGTGAAGCGACTCGCCGCCAAAGGCGTGGCGTTGTCGATCGACGGGAAGATCTACGACCCCACCGATCCGATGGGAAAAATGTTCATCGGCGTCCTCGGGCTGATGGCCGAATTCGAATCAGACCTGATCCGGAGCAGAACGCGGGACGCTGTTGCAGCGGCCGCGGCGGCCGGCAAGATGAAAGGCCGTCAGCACAAGCTCACACCGGAAGAGCGTGCGTACCTATTGCAAACGTACGAGACGGGACAATTCAAGATCGAAACACTCTGCCGGAACACAGGTTTGAAGCGTTCAGCACTTTACGCAAACATCGAGTTGGCACGCACCGAGCGGGACACTGAAAGACCCCCGGCACCCTGATCTTGCCCAGTCAAGCGATCCGCCATGTTTACGGCCGACCGCGTCTATCGAGCACCCCATGCCAAATAATTCCAAGAGTCACAGGGCTATGCGCGGGTCTCGACTACCGATCAGACGCTCGATGCTCAGAGCGACGCTCTGAGCGCGGCCGGCTGTTTCAAGGTCTGGACCGAGACCGCGTCGGGCGCAACCACGACCCGTCCGCAACTGACGGATCTCCTGTCGCATCTTCGCGACGGATATACCTTGGTCGTCTGGCGCCTCGACCTGTTGGGGCGTTCACCTCCCCCATCTGTTGCAAACCGTCGAAAATCTCCCCGCCCGCGGAGTCGGCTTCAAATCGTTGACCGAAGCGATCGACATCACCACCTCCGGCGGCAAACTCATCTTCTCCATCTTCGGCGCACTCCCAGAATTCGAACGCAACCTGATCCGCGAACGGACTCAGGTCGGCCTCGCCGCCGCCAGGGCGCGTGGCCGTACCGGCTGCCGGCCACCGAAGATGACCTCAACGAAACTCGCACAAGCACAACGGATGCGGGAGAACGGCCTGCAACTCACCGACATCGCCGAAATCATCGGCGTCGGACGAACCACTCTGTACCGACACCTCAAGTAGATACGCGCACTTTCAGCCGGCGGTTCAACGGGCCGAAACATCAAAGACTTTGTCCCCCATCTGCGTTGGGACCCTGGATCTCGCCCTCACGGGGCATGATTGCGATTTTTTCGTTCGTTGTCGTAGCTGGCGGGTCGGTACGGCCCTTAGCAGTGGAATGACCACATCAGGTCGGGCATTCAATGCCTCCGCAGCGTTTGTGATCGCTACTCTTCTCTGCCTTCTGGCGTACAAGATGATTAGGCGTGGTCACCGTTGAGGAATACTGGCCGGCCCTCGGCACCCAGGCGGCCAGCAGGCTCCATGGAATATATCGAATTTGTAGCGGTGGCACAGTTAGCTCGGTGGCGAACTTGGGTGGTTGTCGCTCTGATGTCGGAGTCGCGGTGTATAAGTGGATTTCACTTATCAGGAGGCGCTTGTCGTGACTTCGCTCTCTCATCAACAAGCTGAATTGGCGATGGCTTCGGCCATGCGAAAGATGGGGTTCAATGACGCACGAGCACATCCCGGAGGACCGGATGGTGGTATCGACGTGCTGTCGTCACGAGCGATAGCTCAAGTGAAGATGCACAGGTCCCAGGTTGGCCGGCCAGACCTTCAGCGTCTATATGGTGCACGAGGCCGTGACCTGCGAAGGTCGATGCTTTTCTTCTCTTTGAGTGGGTACTCGTCCCATGCTGTGAAATATGCAGCGGACGTCGAGATTGCGCTTTTCACCTTTGATTCGAAAGGTGCTGTTCAGCCGTACAATTCGGCGGCCCGGTCGATATCGAAAGGGGCCAAAGGTCTCGGTTCGCCCAGCCTTATTGTCGACGAGCACCTTGCATGGTTCCTCAAGGGCATCGTGCTCATATCCCCGACTTCACTCTTCCTGTTGTTCGATCTTTCTGTGCCGGTGCTGGATACCATTTTCGCTTTGGCAGGGGCGCTCGGGGTCCTGTTCATCGTGGCCGCTATCGGCGGGTTGATGAAGAAATGAAGCTAGCGGTTAGCGCTGGCCCTGACTTGCAAGGACGAGAACTCTGACACTGGAGAAGACGACTGCACGATCAGCGGCAATAACTGGGTCCCGTGGGATGCCGCTAATCGGTAGTTCGGCCTAGAGAGGCTCGCCACAGCTCCCGCAGGTGTCCTCGCCAGCTTCGTATATGGCCCCGCAGCAGTATGTGGAACCTGCGCCCACCTCGGAGCACCCCGGGCACAACTCACACTCCTCGTCCCAGTCCGCCTCGTCCTCGACAACCTGCTCACACGACGTACATACGAGCTCCACCAGAACCTCCTAGAGTCGGAACGCGGATACTTTACCGAGAGGTCACCCGTCAAAAGAGCTGGCTATGTCGGGGCGCGGTCAAGATGACGCCGGAGCAAAATCGCCACATCTCGTTACCGAATCGTATCCTGTGTCAGAAACCTGTCTCACCTTCTGTAGCGCCCGCTGGAGCACGGGAGATTCTGAGACAGTCATCCCGTGATCACGACTTTCAGGTCCTCGATTTGCAGAGGGCCGCTCACAGCGGCCATTCGATGTGAGCTGCGTGGGAAGAAGTGGCGAGTGGCGCCAAGAATGATCGCCCGTTCATACTCGATCTACTGCCCCATTTCGTCCTCATACTCGCACCAATGGTCGCCATCGTGTCCGGTATCCAGACGGCAAAATACCCCTCCCATCTTTTTCCGGCCGTACGGGAAGTACAGAGCGTTGCACCACTTATCCGAATGGGCCATGAGTTTCCCTCGTTTCCGAACCTGTGCCGGTAGCACCGTCAGCGTCCCAAAGCCTAGCCTTGGGCTTTCGTTATGAGTGGGCGTGCGAAATCGTTTCGTGAAAACATGCCAAACAATTCCGAGGATCACAGTCTCACCTACCGTTTCCCTGCACAGATCGGCGAGAATGCGATTAGGTCGGTGAGAGCCCTGACAAATCCTATGGAGCAATGGCCTGCTTGACTCATCGTTGTGATGGAAACGCAGATCCCTGAGGATCCAACAGACCTCGATGCGGCGTTGAAGCTCGTCAGTCAGGTTGTACCCGAACCGATCCGAGAACACTGGGCCGACATCGACGGCGTTCGTTATCCCCCGAAGCAGGCATATCAGCTGATCAGCAACCTCCCACGATCGAGCTTCACCTCTCATACCGCCCTGGCGCGTCTCCGTGAAATCGGTTTCACTACCAGTATCTACAAGGCCAAGAACGGGGTGCAGCGGCTCGAAACAGGCGGTGACCTCACCGTCGCACTGTCTGACTACACGCATCTGTCGGCATCATTCGCTACCCTGCTGGAGTTCCTCACTACGAACGAGCTCACCAAGCACCTGTCCTCCGCCGAGTCGGCGTTCGATGGTTCGGACATGACCGGGTGTGCTGACGCCGTCGAACATTTTCACTTCAGCGAGGATCTTCTCGACGCAGCCCTGGCCGTTCGTCAGCATGTAGGTCGGCTCAACGACGTCATTCATGCCACAGTCATTGCGCGGTGCCTTCCCCTGATCCTCGAACCTGGTGAGACCGTCACGGTCAGGCCATCACTCGGCGCCGGCAACGACCCCAGCAGGCCGTTTGATGTCGAGACCGATCGGCGTATCGCCGAGTTCAAGGTTTCGCAGTGGAAGGGTGCCGACACCATGCGCAAGCGAGGCGTCTTTGCTGATCTGGTTCATCTGGCGCTGGACCCTACGGAGCGGCGTGCGCAGCTGTTCGTCGTCGGAGCGCTTCCGAAGAAATTCTTGGTGGCCTCACGATCAACCGCCGAGTGGGCCTTGGGCCGCTCCTCTCCCCATACTCGACACCGATTCGAAGAAAAGTTCGGACCCGCCGGACAGTTCACCGTCGCCGACTTCACCACCGGACCGGCAGCACACATCGAGATCGTCGACATCGCTGCCTTAGTGCCATCTCTCGGCCTGGCAGACGAGATGCTGTAGGAGCGAAATGCAGCACCAACAAGTGGGGCTAGGTGTTGGGGGCAATTGTGCGAGAACTGCGGAAGTCCGTTCCGTGACACGATAACTGGCAATGCCGAATGAGAACAAGCCGCCACTACTACCAATCTGTGTGGGGTTCCCACACAGATCAGGACCGTCGAGTGATCGTCGGTCTGGCAGGTGTGGCGACCTGCTTCTCGTCGCATCGTGAAGGTTACTTGGCGGGGCAGACAATTTCGGCACCGCGTGTGTTCATTCACCAGTCGTGCAGATCTTCCAATGAACCGATCCGATGTAGGGGGACAACGAGGACTCTCTTCGTCGTGCGCCTGCATTCGAAGGTTTCATCCACTGTTGAAGACACCAGCAGAATGGGGCGATTGGTCTCTGCGTCCAGGGCATTCGCGTCGTAGAGCTCGTCGTGGGCGCTCAAGAAGTGGTCGATCACTCTCAGTTCCCCCGCATTGTGGGGATGAACGGTGATGTTGATCCATCCGGGCTGACTTGCGGAAATCAAGCTGGACGAGTCTCCCGCCTGGGTGATGTATCGATAGTTCATCGCCTGTTCGAAGAGGGAGTTGGCGAATCTGGCCTGCCCTTTGAGACGCGTGGCGATCGTCTCGGGATCTGTACCCTCTCCAACTTCTTCGGCGGCCTGTCGGAATATCTCTGTGAGGTCCGATAGATGCTTGATCTCCGCGAAGGTCAAGTAAATGGGAAGCCCAGGTAGGGGCTCTGTGAGGTGTACTCGCGTTTCGGTCAAGCGCAGATCCTCCCATGATGTCCTGGCAGTCAGTCTTTCAAGTAGAGACGGCTGGCTTCGTCAAGGACACGCCTGTAGGCGGCGTCGGTTGCCTTGAGCGCGGTGTCAACGAGGTCGAGCTCGCGGAGTACGGCTTCGTAAGTCTCGGGCCCTGTGGTGGCATCGCCGAGGGTGTCCGCTTCGAGTGTTTCAGGGTCGTACAGCTTGTAATCGGCGACGCTGGCGGCGACTCGGTGAAGCAGATCGTTGATTACTCCGAGTTGGCCGTGCAGTTGCAGATAGAGGTCGCTGGGTGCAATGCGGCCAGGCATGAAGTCTCCCTAGTGTTTCACTGTTTCCGGTACTCAGGGGAAGGCGGATATTGGCGTCAGTGTGTGGCGGACAGGTGGATGGTGAGCACGTCATCGATGCGGGTTGTGAGGTCGACGTTTTCGTGCAGGATCGCTGATGCGTTGACGGCTCCGAAGGCGCCGGCGCACAGGTTCCATGCGAGTCGGTGTGTGGTGGGCGTGTTGGTGAGTTCGCCGTCGGTGATGGCGGTGTCGATGATGTCATTGACGGCGTCGACCCAGTGCGCGAAGCCGGCCGCGTTGTCGATGGTGGGTTCGAGGGTGAGTTTCATTCCGGCCCGCACGTTGGTGTCCTCGGCAATCTGACGAGCGAGGGACGTGAAGATCGCCGTTAGCTTCTCCCCTGCCGTGCTGCTCGAACCGGATGTCAGTGCTTCGCTGATGGTTTCGTCGAGGGTGCGGTTCCAGTCCGAGATGAGGTGCGCGGCGATCGCTTCTTTGGACGGGAAGTGGTAGTACATTGCGCCTTTGGCGAATTTTCCGGTAGCGCTGATGGTGTTGATGCTGGTGTGGCCGTATCCGTCGGTGTCGAAGTGCCGGGCTGCGACGGCGATGATCGCTTCCCGTGTTCGCACCGCACGGTCCTGCATTGCTGAGTTTTTACTGCCGGGGATGCGCCCGATCCGAGGGCTGGTTCTTGTGGCGGCAGCGTTTTCCGGAGTGGCCGCCGATTCGTTATGGCTGTTCACAGAGATGCTCTTCGACCATACGGACGGCGGCCGGGTCGGTTCCGCGCCACATCAGCAGCAGATCGTCGACTCGTTTGGTGATGGTGTGGTTCTCGTCGAGGCTAGCTGCAACGTGCACAGCGCCGACGAAACCGGCGCAGAGAGTGTCTGCGAGCCTGGACATGCTTTCCGCGCAGTCGAGGGCGCCGGAACGGATCGCGTCGACGACGATCGGTGTGATCGCGTCGGTCCACGATCCGTAGGTCGCACACGCATCACTGAGCGACTTGTCGACGGACAGGATGAGTCCAGCTCGGGTGATCGCTTCTGTTTGGGTGCGGCGGGCGAGTTCGCGGTAGATCATGATCACTTGCCGATCGGCGGGTTGACCTGTCGCTGCGGCCTTCCCACTGTCTCGGAGACTGCGGCGGACCAGCGGCAGAGCATCTCGCTCGCGATGGATTCCTTCTTCGAGAAGTGGAAGTACATCGCACCTTTGGTGGTCTCGGAGATCGCCAAGATGTCATTGATGCTGGTGCCCGCGTACCCGGTTTGGCTGAAGAGGGTGGCGGACACTTCAAGGATCGCTTCTCGGGTGATTTTCGCTCGTGGCTGCATACTTGGTCGGCCGGTTTTGCCGTGGTCGATGCCTTCGGAGCGGTCGGTATGATTGTTCATGGTCACAGGTGCTTTCTGTGGTCATCGGCCCTGACGGTGTTACAGCACTGCCAGGGCCACCCCTTTTATTGGTGCGTGCGGGTCAAACGGTGGTGAGTTCGCTGCGCATCGGGTTCTCGGCGGCTCGCAGGTCGGGCAATGGTGGACTGTCGAATCCTGCTTCTCGAGCTGCGGCATCGAACTTCTCGTACCGGCGCCATGCGGTCGACGTCGCGACAGGCGGCTTCGATTCCAGAGCGATGGTTTCCCACGTGAGGTTCGGGTTTGTCAGCTTGCGGACCGCTGTGTCTTTGAC
>NZ_CP007257.1:0-477915 GCF_000696675.2 Rhodococcus erythropolis R138
GTTGTTCACGCCAGCGGGCCCACACGTGCGGTCGTCCAGGCTGCGCGGAGGTCCTATTCGGCCAGCGCCGGACCTCACTCCACAGAGAGGGACGAGCCCACCAGCTCATGACCTCATCGGAATTCCCTGGTGCCGACACCATCCTGCGGACACGAACAAGATTCCGGCGCGCAGGTTGTCGCAAAGGTACACGCACGCCAAGAATTTTTGTGATCCCTGTCACATTGGATTTTTGCGGAAACTACCCCCATGCCCGCGCCAACTGACCTCTAGCCCCCCTCTAGCGCGGTTTTACGCCACCGGCGAGATCGCGGACCGAGTGTTGTGTTGGCTTTCCGGGAGAAGGGCACCAGTTAAAGTTGTCGACAGTGACGCACCAACCGAAGTTCTAAGAGACATTCGGCCAAGGCATCACATCGCCTCCAAGCCTTCAACGGTGGCTCTCCACATTCTGCGCTCCGCTCCCGGAGCCGCTCATGAGGGGAAGGAGGTGAAACGAATGGTCAATCTTCCGCGTAAAAAACGGAAGGACCGGGACTACGTGGCGATAGTTACCGCTATCGCGTCAGTGGCCCTGGTCCTCATTGAACTGTTCCGTTAGGCAGACCAGCTGGGCTTTCGTTTGGATGCGGATGCCCAGCTTTTCTGTTTCCTCAGCATGTCAGGGTTGGCTTGCAATCCTGACAAGTTGCGTCGGTGCAACCCAAAGTATCGCCATTTCGAAAGTTCCGCAAAAGGGTCGCGGCTGAATTCGCATCGCAAGATCGCTACTTTCACCCTTACCCAGAGACACTGGCCGTCGATTCACCGCTCAGCGTGGACCTCAGAGGCCGAAACGCTGCCCACACGAAATGCTTGACGAACACCCCTCGACCGAGGGCGGCGAGCCCAAGGATTTTCAGCATGCCGCGCGGGCTCCACGACCTCGGTGTCGAGATGTAGCGGGGATCAGCAGGACACGCTGCTCCACTGTGACGGATTCCGGGTGTGTCGCGTTCTGTCGCTGATCTAGGTGGCACGAGTCCGGTCGAACCGCCCTTCCGGTGTGATGCCGGGCCGCGTCCTGTTTCTGCTGTCCTGTCGGCATGAACGACGGTGGCCGCCCACCCCCGTCGGGGTGGGCGGCCACCGGGCATGTGTGGTGCTGGGGTCAGGAGGTCCAGGTCGCCGAACCGAAGGAGCCGAGCGAGCCGGTCGGGGTCGGGGTGGTGTCGGTGATCTCGAGAACCACCGGCAGAACGGCATCGTCACCGATGCCGTTGGAGGCGGTGAGGGTGAACTCGAATCGACCAGCGACCGTGGGGGTTCCGGAGAGCACTCCGGTCGGGGTGAGGGTGAGTCCGTCGGGCAGGGCGCCGGCGGTTGCGGTCACGGTGGGGGCGAGTCGCCCGGTGGCGGTGAAGGTGTGATTGTAGGACTGGCCGACGATCCCGGCGGGTGGGGTTCCGGTGAGGGTGGGCGGCTGCTCGATCGCGATCACCGACACCGTGCTGCTTCCGAGGTCGGTGATGTAGGCGTGGTTCCCGTCTGGGGTGATCGCCGCCCCGCGCGGAATCGTGCCGACCGGGACGGTCGCGGTGACGGTGTTGGTGGTGGTGTCGATCACCGACACCGAGTTACTACCGGCGTTGGTGACGTAGGCGCGGTCACCGTCGGGGGTGATCGCCACCCCGTATGGAGCCGAGCCGACCGGGACGGTTGCGATGACGGTGTTGGTGGTGGTGTCGAGCACCGACACCGAGTTGCTGAGCTGGTTGGTGATGTAGGCGCGGTCACCGTCGGGGGTGATCGCCACCCCGTATGGAGCCGAGCCGACCGGGACGGTCGCGATGACGGTGTTGGTGGCAGTGTCGATCACCGACACCGAGTCGCCGCCGAGGTTGGTGACGTAGGCGCGGGTGCCGTCGGGGGTGATCGCCACCCCGACCGGAGTCGTGCCGACGCCGACCGGGACGGTCGCGATGACAGTGTTGGTGGTGGTGTCGAGCACCAACACCGTGCCGCCGGAGAAAGTGGTGATGTAGGCGCGGGTGCCGTCGGGGGTGATCGCCACCCCGAGCGGAGTCGTGCCGACCGGGACGGTCGCGGTGACGGTGTTGGTGGTGGTGTCGAGCACCGACACCGTGTCACTGTTCCCGTTGGTGATGTAGGCGTGGTTCCCGTTCGGGGTGATCGCCACCCCGGTCGGATTCGTGCCGACCGGGACGGTCGCGGTGACGGTGTCCGCTGACGCCGGCACCACCGAGATAGAGAGCGCTGCGGCCACGGCCACGGCCGCACCCAGAAACAGTCGCATCCGCCGCATCGGCAGACGTGATCGATCGACAACGGTCATAGAAACTGCGTCCTTCCAGGTGCGGACCGCACCCGTGGGGCGCGCAGCAGCCCACAAGCGACGCGGGGTACCAGAAAATAACATAACGGTCATCCGTCCCGAAACCGATTGCCCGCCGGAAACACGGCACCGACAGTCCCGGATGTTCGGTGGCAGTCAAACTAGCGTCGCGCTTCGCTAATCTTCGCCGCAAATCGACACTCGGCAACCTCCTGCCGGTGTCGCGGTCACCACCATCGACTCCGAACGGACCACGGCGATTGTCGACCACAGAGTCGTCGACTCGATACTTTGGGCGCCGCAACCCTCTATCGACATCCTTCGTCTACGTGGATCCGGCAGTGCCGTCATGTCTGACGATCGTGAACACCGACACGCCTCCGGCCCCGATTCTCACTTGGTCGCCCTGCTGCACGAAATTCTCCTCTGACGAGATGCCGATGACTGTCTATCTTCTCAGCTGCTCGCCGACGAATTTCCGTCTGTCTCATTCCACGACGTCGACAAGCCGATGCGTCATCGGGCCCAATGCGTCATCCTCAGATCCTGCTTGCCCGCAACGACTACGAGTCGTGTCCGACCACCGAGAATTCATCACCTTGCCGAGCCCTCATAGCCTCGACGAGCACGTCGATCGAGGCCAGCAACTCCGCTGGCGGCGTGGTCAGGTCGAGGGCGTGGCAGTAGATGGTGATGTCGGCGCCGACAACCTCGACCGCATGGGAAGCGGTGTCGCCTTTCGCGTAGATCAAGTGACCTTCCCGTAGTCCGAGGGCAGTGCAATAGGCGGTCAGTTGATACATGTCCGCGTTCGGACCCCTCTTGCCGGCAGTGATCGTTTTGTACTTGGCGTCGATCACTGCCACAGGCTTGTCGTCGCTGTCGTACCAGGTCAGGTCAGGTTCGATCGTGACACTGCGGCCATGATCGAGATACCGCGTCGGGCCGGATCCGGGGCGCACACCCCTACCGCCCCGGCGGGCGATCGCAGCAGCGGTGGTGGTCATCAGGAAATCCTCGAACACTTTCCACATGTCGAGGACGAAGCCTCGCACGACAATGTTCCCGATGCGGTGCTCGATGGACCGATGCTCGGTGATCAGCTCCGACAACTGCAATGCCCAGTGGTAGCGCTCGTTCAATCTCGTTCGCGCCGGGGACGGTTCGGCACCAGAGGTGGGCAGCGTGACGTCTGCGAGGGCGCGGCGGAGCCTGGCCAGCCTCGTCTGCAGACGGGGCGGGACTACCGCGGAATCGAGCAGAATCAAGGTGGCGGCGAGCAGCAGCTGGTTTTCGGCGATGTCTTCGTCGTATTCGTCATAGCGGATCTCCACAGGCAGTGCGAGCCCGAATCGTCGGGTGATCTGATCGCCCGCGCGTAGCCGTCCGCGCAAGACCGGGCCCGAGTCTTCGACTTCGCGGTAGCCGGAAAGCAACCCGCGGACAGTCGCGCGCTCGGCGGCGACGACGAACGCTTCGGCCAACGCCGCAACCAGGTCGGTATCCGTATCGGCGAGTGCGGTGTGCTGCGACCACCACGCAGGGTCACCGGCGTAGCCCATCATCCACATCACGCAGCTGATCGGTGTTTTCGGTTCCACCCTCACCGTGAAAGCGTCGATGGTCACGGCACCGATCTTCCGGGTGGCGGACAGTGTGAACACTCCGGGAGTGCTCGTGGGTGTGACCGTGACCAGCCCAGTGGCCGCGAACGCTGCAGCACCCTCCGGCGTCAACGCCACCTGCGGGCGGCACACCAGGCAGCCGGCGCAACCGTAACCGCATGGTGCCCGCTCGAAGAGGGTCACCGTGACTGGAACATTCACCGGTGGTCAGGCTCTTCTCCACAGCAGCAAGGCCGTATCGGGCATCGAGATCCACAGTGCGGTCAACGCTTCTCGGCTTGATGGGCAGACCCCGACAGCACGCAACGATGGCTGTGAGCACCTTCCACTCCGGGCGGCGTAGTCAATCGAGATTGCGATGTAGCCACGCGAGCACTTTCCCCTGGAGCGATGTCGAAAAACGCACGGCTGCTGCACTCTTCGACAGTCGTTCACAGCTGATCAGTAGAGACGCGGAGCGACCACACGAACTCCTGACGCAGACCGGCGTACCGTCCCGGCATGCGCAGCGCACCGCGGTCGAGCTCCCCAGGCAGGGGTCAGGGTGCACCGACCGCGCTGCGCCAGTGGAGATTCCGGCCCTCAGTCAGCTTCCGAAGTTCACGCCCGTCTCCGGTATGGGTGCATCTGTGCTGGGGATTGTCACAACCCATGATGCTTGTTGCACTGTGTAGACGGTGTAGGGGAACACGGTAAGGTAGGGCTCGATTCCTGGATAATCCGATATCCACATGCTCGTAGCTTCGCCACTACTGGTGCACGTTGCCAGAACCACGTATGAGCCGTCGGGGATGTCCGTCACGACCTGAGCGGTTGTCGCGGCCGGGATCTCGCCAGTGGTTCCAATCGTTTGACCCGCTCGCAGCGTGTCCTCGACCGGCGGCAGCACTCCTCCGGGCGCATTGCCGAGCAGTGTCCCGCAGTGCAGCGGCACTCCCGAATTGTTGGTGATCGTATTGGTCACCGTCGACCCCGATGCGGTGTACGCGAAACTGACGTCCGCGGCAGTGGAAGCTGATGCCAGCGTGGGCGCGGCCATAGCCAGAGGAAGAGTTGCAGCACCCACGAGCGCTGCGCGCGTGATCGATCGCATTGAATCTCCTTAACGTTCACGATGAATCGTCATCACCGATCTTTACACTAAAACAGACCGACCACGCCGATTTCGGCAGATGTCGGTTCCTTTGTTAACAATCTGACCCTCAGCATCGAGACGTAAGCACGCGGCGGTCATGCAGGATTCCAGGCGGATGTCGGGCGAGGCTCCCCGATCCCTGATCTCGTCGAAACTTCACAGGGGGCAGGGAGGATCAAGGCCAAAACTGCACCGGTACAACATGCTTAACGATCGGATACGTCACCCCACGTAGATCTTTACTGTCATGCAGCGGAGGTGCCGTACTGAGATCGTCCGATCCGGCGTTGAAGTGCCCCCTACTCGAATCCAGTCAGGTCAGTTCACGCCCGATCGAAGTGTGTGTGCTCCAGAGAAGAACTGGGGCACACACACTTCGATTCAGATGTGGCTTACTCCAGTGGGGCTAGGGTGAAGCTGCGAACAGGAACCCGCTCGAGAATCGCCGGTCGGCGGACGTTGCGCCGCCGAGTTCGATGTCCGTTTCGCCGATTCGTCGCATCCGGTCCCGTTGTACGCCTTCACGAACCCGTGACTGTTGTACGAGCCGGTACCGCAATCGGAATTGGATTGGGATTCAACAGAAGCGATGGACACTCCTCTCGCCCAGACGTACAGCAACCAAAAGGTCTTCAAAGCTGCAGTCAACGCCCTCGGCAGCAACTCCCGGAACTGGGCGAGTTTCGTCAAGGTCCGTGACCAGCACCTCGAAGGACTTCTCTACGACTTCGACCCCGAAAAATCCACACCGCCGTCCTCGACGGGACGTTGACCCTCGCCGATCTCCGCGAGCATTTAAGCGGGCAGGGACGCCGGCGATACAAAGCGATCATCCGCTGGGCGCAGCTGCTGACCAAGCATCCCAATTACTACGACCAGATCCTCGGAATCGCGCGCCTTCGTCGCCCTCGCAGAGATGCCGACCACCCGCTCGGCAACCAGCATCCGATGATGTGCCTCGCCGGCTACCTGATCGCACCTCCCCGCCGCTGACCCGGCGATAAACACATCGACACCGACATCGTGTCGATGACGCCCCGCGATCGAGACCTCCCCGGCATGGGCTTCCCCCTCGCCAGTGAATTCCTCCGCAACCTGCATTGGAACGGGTTCAAACCCGACCGCCACATCACTAGGCGCCTGCGTCTCTGGGTTCCCGAACTCGCGGACACTGTCGGACCGACGTCGACCGTCTCTGCACCTTGATCGGAAGCCGGAACCAGTCCCTGCGCTACTTCCTCAAATATTCACTGATCGGTGTTGCCATCACCCCGGACGGCAACTACTCGCGCGCCGACAACCTCATCTGGATGCTCGGCGCCTATCTGGAAAAGAAGAACAAGGAATCGGACGTGCAGTACATCCACGACTAGAAGTCTGTCGCGGAGGAGCAGAGTTCGGACACCTCTTACCTTCCCGGCCGCTGCTCCCTGGACCCAAGCGGTAAGAGGAGAACACTCAGCACACCCCCCCGGGGGTGACCCACCCGGCTGGTCGTCAGTACCAGCCAGGTGGGTCGAGTGCGCCCAACTCTGGGGGGCCAGGCACACGATCAGTGAGCGGCCCGCCTGAAGTCATGTGACAACATCTCGGCGAGCCCCCATCCATCGCCGTCTCGACCAGAGACGACGCGGAAAAGGAATGTAGCGCACACAGTTCCGCTGATCCGCCACCGCCCTGCGACTTACAGCGGCCACGTCCCTCCCACAGTTCGGCCGATCTAAGCTCACCTGAACAACCAAAGCCACACCCTCACAGGAGCAGCGATGAGTCCTCGGCCCACCTGGCTCCACACCCGATCCACCGAACTCCGGTCCGCCCTCCTCGATCTCGGGCTCACGATCACCGACACCGACGCCCACACAATCCTCGACGACAAACTCACCGAATACGCGACCCTGATGCGAGTCACCCGCCAGACCGCACAGCGAGACTTCACCGACGAACGCCTGATTGCCTTCGCGCAATCACTGGCACGGTCCCTCTCCGACGAAGCCCCCGGCGCCGACCTGATCGAATTCGAACGCACCATCTCCATGCCCGTCGCCGCCGTCGGGTTGACCACCGCGGCACTGGCCGAAGCCTTGAAAGTCGCGCACATCAACCTCGACGACAAAGAAGCCGTCGCCGGCCTGTCCCTACTGTCGACTCTCGGCATGATCACCGCCGACGCGAACGACTCCGTCGTCCCGACCCCACGTCCGCTGCTCTTGCGGATCGCTCGTTACCTCGACGGCGCCGCGGCATCCATCACCGAAGGTGCGAATCTTCCCGACGGACTCGACGACACCCACAGACGGCAATTCGCGGACATCCTTGCCCAGGACGCCGACGGAATCCGGGCCCTCGCCAACACCGACGACGGCGACACTCCGACACTGTGGCGCACCCCCAACCCACGATGACCACCGGGCAGCGAATCGCAGTCCACACGCCGAAAACCTGCCGGACGGCTCGCCCGCCGATAGACCAGGGGTGGCTACCGGCGGAGCGTTCGCCATACCCGTTGGGGACCGGGTGATGCCGCCCCCGAAAATTTACGTGCCGCCCACCCCGGTTACCAGTCTTCGCACAGTTACAGCTACTTGAGCATTGAACTTTGTGTCCGAAACGCATGGTTCATCTTCAGGCTTGCCTGGCGGGTTACCGCTGCCTCAGGGGCGACCTTGTGGCCACAAGATCGCTGTCGGCTTCTTCATGCGTATCGATTCCCACGAGCGTGATGTCATCGTCGGCCGTCAAAATCCAGCCTTTCGCGAAAAACCACCCACGTGCACCTCCACCTATTTGCTTTGTCTGCGTCCGGAACGCTGTACAGCCGTGGACAATTCACGCAGGTCGAGCGCTAGCAAGATATATCAGTCATCGCTCAATGACCGTACGCCGATGTTAAGCATCTGCCTGCCCGGTCAGTGAGAGACTTCCTGCACGTCGGAACCGATGAAAATTCGGATCCCACGTGCAGGGAGTCGTTGATGCCGAGCTCACACTCCGGTGACATGCTCGGCGTCGGGCTGAATGGTGCTCAGCTGAGCGAGTTCAGGGCGGTGATGAAGGAGACGGTAGTGATGCCGAGCTTGAGCAGTTCGCTGATCTTGCCGAGATTCAGTTCCTCGAGCGATTCGGTGCTCAGCGATGCGGTGTCGAAAGATCCCATGAAAACTCCTCAGTACATTATCGATTGAACGGTAGTGACAATCAGCGGAGGGAGAAGGGGGCAGACCCCGGATACACAGGGCTCCGCCGCCTTCTTTGCCTTGGGGCTGCCAGTGCGCCGGGAGGTGGCCGTTCGCAACCGCTACCGCACAGTGGACCTGCCCCTGCCCTTCCGCATCTAGCTGCCGAAGATGTTGCCCAGGTTGCCCAGTGAGCCGGTGCCGGTTTCGGGCTCGGCATCCTTCTTGGCGAAGTTGGTGGTGCACCCGTTGAACGTCACCGCGTCGACGAGGGTGGAGGTTGCGGCCGAGCCACGGCCGATACTCACACCGTAGTGGTCGACGACAGCGTTCGGCTGCGCGTCGGCGATAACGTCGAGGCTCACACGTGCGAAGTCCTTTGCGCCGTCGATGTTCTGGGTGCTCCACCACTGGCCGTCCTGAAGGTTGGCGTGCACGGCGCCGTCGGTGGTGTCCGGTGCGGTAACGCCCGGAACCCACACGAGGGTGGTGAATCCGGTGGACTCGGTGAACTTTCCGCCGGTGGTGCCACTCAAGCGCAGCTGGAACGATGCCTTCGCAGTGGCTGCGCGCTCGGCGAAGCCGATTTCGGTGTCGAGGATGTCGGAAAGCTTCACACCGCCCGCCGAGTGATACGACACGGAACGGTCTTCGACGCCGTCGACCTCGAGCTCGAGGGAGCCGTCCTCGTCGAGGACGTTCTCGGCCGAGTACGAGGCAGTCTGATCCTTCTCGTCGTCGAACGGGATACCCCAACCGTTAGTGCTGGTTTCGGTGGAGGTCGCATCACACGTGAAGCCAGGCGCCGTCTCATCCGAGCCGAGCGAACCCGTGGGCAGGGCGCCGGCGACGGCGGGGGCGATCAGGACTGCGGAGCTGACGAGTGCGGCGACAATTCCGGCGCGGCGAGCAGTGGTGGACATACGAGTTGAACCTCTCGATAAGGAATACGAGTAAAGATCAGCAAAAATTAGCACAGACTGTCCGGTTTGTGAACGTTTAACTATCGCGTGACCGTAATTCACACACAACCGGAAAGCATTGCCCAGTAACGTGTTCCAGTTTTCGCATGATCGTTCAATTTCCCATAATGTGGGATCACATTCCTAGCGATAACTGGTGTGCGTCATCAGATAGCCGGCGAAAGTGTCCGCGCCGAGCGGTTCCCGGGCATCACATACTCCATCGGTGGGAGCGCAGATCCACTCGACCTCCACCAGACGGAACGGTGCCCGCTCTCCCGTGAAAGTGACGCCGGTCGGGGCTCTCTCTCCCGCGAGGGCGACCTCGATTCCTGTCTGCGGCTGACGGGGGTCGGCGTAGAGCCGGACTTGGACCCGGGCGGCGAGATCCGTGCCGAGGTCGCCGCGGTCGATCTCCGCAGCCAGATCCCCGACGATGCGCGCACCCTGGGAGTACCCGAGGAGGACGTATCGGGTCGACGAGCCGCACGCGTGTTCCTGCACGGCAATCCGATCGCGAAGCCGTGACGTGCCGATCGCGACGGAATCGTCGTAGTTCCGCGTCCAGCCGGCGACGCCGGCAAGGATTCCGCCCGGATACTCCACATGCTCGACGACGTACCCGAGAGCCCGGTAGTCGCCGGCGATGGCGTTGAGCGGCGAGGCGGGATCGATACTCGTCGGTGTATGTGGACCCTTCGTGCCGTCCACGGCGAGCACCAGCGGCACCATGCACGTGTCAGGAACGGAGGCAGAGGAATATTGCTGCGGGAATGCGACGGTGATGGCAATCGCTGCTACAGCGACGGAAACGAAACGAGATTTCTTGAACACGACAGTTTTCCCGGTGTACGAGGCGGATGCAGCGAACGCTGCGAGAAGGTAACCGCATGTGAAATTAGCGATCCGGGAATCGGCGCGCGAGGTGATATATAGGGTGACCCGCCCACAAAGCCACCGAACAGGAACGCGTTTCGCTAATGCCTTGCGGCTTGTTCGATCGCGTCCTGCCCCAGCCCGGGTTTCGCATTACCAGTTCACGATCGCGATCCGACAGGAGAGGGCGAAGCTCGACATTGCCTCCCGAGCACCGACCGGTCAGCAATGACGCAGTAACATCCCTGACCGTGGTGCGCTGCTTTCCGCCTCGGTTCCAGCGCACCACCCCACACCAACACAGGCAGTCACTTCCCTTCGCGCTGCCTGAATGATCGACACTGCAGGAGCTACCCATGACCTCCCCCGCCGAGCGTCTGATCGCCAAACTCGAGCAACTCCCCATCGGCGATGACGCCCCCATGTGTTCACTCCTGCGCACAACGCTGCTCACACACGCGCAACACGGCAGCGACATCACCGAACCCACCGTGCTCGGACTGCTCGCTATCACCGGAGTCCTCGAAGAACGCCTCACCCGACTCGAAGCCACGATCCAACCAGCCGTCACTCCATGACCCCAGCACCGCCTCGCTCGAACCGACGAACGCATGCACGAACGGCTCGGCGTGTCAGTCGAAACTGCTCTGATTCTCGGCTGCATCCTCTTCGCCATCGTCATCGCCTGGTGGGCGGCCTGAAAGAAACTTCTCTGTCGAAAAGGCAAAGACAGCAGGTTTTTCGACATAGATTGTCGACACGAAATCTCGACACCCCGACCTCACAACGATCTGCGGGCATGCATACCTCACAAAAGCGTCGAATACCGATCAGTTCTCGACAAGTGTTCGTTCCAGCTCACGGACTTTTTGCGAGGAAGCGACCTTCTTCACCGTTCCGTGCGGGTGTGATCCCGGTGCAGCCACTTGTGATAGTTGCCGAGCACAAAATACAGCACGACAGCGACCGCACCGGCGACAAGGACGGCGACAACGCGTTGTGCTCCGAGATCGACCACCCTCGACGATCCGGATAACGAAGCCATGAGAATCACCGTCGGTGTGAGCAACGAGATGTAGAGCAGCCGTTTGTCATCCTCGAGGTAAGCGAGCGTCAGTATCGCGCAGACGAGAAGCAGTACCACCACGAGCGGCGTCGGGAGAAACGACGCCAATGCCGTGACGGCGACAGCGCCGATCGCCGTCCCGAGGATGCGTTCACTGATCTGTCCGGGGTGCTCGTGTGGATCTGGAACGAAGATCAGGCAGAACGCGAGCAATGCCCAGGTCACTCTGGGTAGGTCGAGCAGATCCATCACACCGACAATCACGACGCAGCCGAGTGCGAGTAGAACTCCGTATTCGAATGCTTGCCGTGCCGGCAACGCGTGCCGGGTAGGGGGCAGACGGGCAATGTATGCCGCCGCAACGACGAGCAGGGAACCGAGCAAGGTCCCCGCCGCGGCTTGCCACGGCGACGAGCCCGGCTCGAACCCACTGAACACTACGAAGTTCACCGGTGACCCCGAGATCGCGGCCACGCTGCCACTCGCGAACGCGCCCTGCACGAGGCACACGCCGATCAGCACGACCAGGATCAACCACCTGTCGCTGCCGGCCATCTGGACGCCCAGGAAACTCACCGCGCTGGCCCATAGTGCGGCGAGCAGTTGCTGGCGTCGGGACAGCCGACGAATCGCTGGAACCAGAAACATCATCCCGAGGTAGGCAGCATTTGCGAAATGGGGTCCGCCGACGAACGCAATGCTGCCTATCACGATCACCGCTGTCAGGACGAGACCGGCAGCCGTCATCACCGATTTGCGTGAAACACCGAACGCCTGAACGTCAACCATCTCACTCCCGTGCCGCCGGGTACGGCCCGGTTCGAGAAGTTGCTTACTGCAATAGAAATACACTGGTTAGTGACGATCAATCGTTGCAACACTGGTCCATTGATAGACCAATGGCGTGCGACTGTGCTGCCTGCCGCCCGGCCAGCTCGCCAATGTGACAGTGCCTCGGTCACGAACAGTGCCAGCGAGGGTGGCCACCTGACTGGGTGGCCCCCCTCCCTGCGAACTGCTGACTTCGATCAGGCCGACAGGGTCAGGAATTGCATCGCGGCTGTCTTCTCGAATCGGCGAGAGACGTTGCCGGCAAGCCCTCCTTCGAGGGATGTATCGCCCATCAGATCGAGTTTGCCCGCAGGCGCACCCTCGCTGAAGTTCAACTTGTCCAGATCCACCCAGACGACATTAGGTCGCGTGGTCGAGTCGAAGACGTACCGCTTGTTGGTCAAGTCTGCCACCGTCTGCCAGATCGTCTGCGATGCATAGGGTTTGTCCGGGTCAGGAATGCGGAAAGGTTGCGCCGCATTACGGATCACACTGAACATTCCCGCGACAGCCTCGACTTCACTCTTAGGTTGGGGCAGTCGGCCTACGTAGTATGCGGCGCGGGCGAACCGGTCGGCTGCGAGTGTGGTGCCAGGCAGAGGGGTAGTGCCCCCGAAGCCGTCGACCTCTTTGAGAAGTTCGATCTGCTTGTCGTAGGCCGGGGAATTTGTCATCACGAGGTGTTCGCGGCTGTGCCAGACGGTGGCCTTGCCATCCAGGTATTCGATGATCGCCGAATCACCGGTCGCATCGTCCAACGCGAGATGAACTGCAGGCACTTCGCCGGTCGCCGGATCGCCCAGTGGGACAACCTGAACGTCGACGTCGCTGATCCACGCGGCGGCATCGGCAACGGTGGAGAAGTTGTCCAGGAAGTACTGCAGCCAGACCGCCATGCTCAGAGCCGGTCTCGACGTGTCGTGAGTACCGTAATCCGATTCCGCTAGCCACAGAATATGACCTGCTAATCCCGCTTCGTTCATACCGTCGACCGACATCATGTCGAAAGCGCCGGCCACGACACTGCCGTATTCGGCAGTCCAACTCAGAGAACCGCCTACGCCGTCGTCGCGTTTGATCCCACGCGGAAGCGACCACAGGTTCGTACCGGTGTCGCGATGGTAATCCATATTTCGTCCGACAAGAACAGATCCGGCCGCGTCAGGCCACATCACCCTGGTACACATTGATTTTGCCTTCCGTAGTTCTTCGAGAACTTCATAGTTGCCCGAGGTCCAGACCGAGATTCAGCTCCGAGACGCCCCTTCGACCACACCCGAACGGGCATTTTCTCTCAGAAGACCTCATTGACAAAGACATTCAGAAACCAGCGTCATTCTCGGGGGAGAATGTGGTATTCGTGCAGCAGCTGTCCGATCTCGTTCTCGTCGAGCTTCTTGTCCAGTCGGCGGCGAAGTAGTTTCGGCAACGGCACGCTCTCCTCCTTCTTGTCATTGAGGAAGTAGGTTGCTTGGAGAAGTTTGCGGATGTCGTAGGTGGAGCCGAAAACTTCCGGCACTCCGCGCTCGATCCCGAGCAGGCTGTACGCGGCCTCCATCCCGGTGCGGACCGAGTACTCCGTCGTGAAGATGCAGTCGCGTGTTGTTTCCGCGAACTGGCCGAGGAAGGCGAAGTTGACAGCACCATCCGGTACAACCGCAGGCCGGTCACCGGCCTGACGGGGCATGAAAAAGGAAGTGACATAGGGCATCATCACTGGAACGGTCTTCGCCGCATTGGCCGCGAGTTCCGGGATGTCCTCGACTGGAACGCCCATGTGATAGAGCCACTCTTGGGTGATTTCCTCGCCGGTGCATTCCTGCATCGGCTTGTCGACGTAGTCACCGGGGACGTCGACGAATAGTGAGTAGACCCAGACGACGATCTGATCCTTGGGTTGTTGTTTGAAATGCGGTTGCCGGTTTACGGTCCAGCTCATCAACCACTTCGAATCTCGCGCTGTCACGATGCCGCCGGTGACTACGCGTCCGCTGAATGGGTCACGCTTGCATATCTTTTCGATGTATTCTGGGATTCGGGCATCCAACGTGGTCACTGTCGCCGATTCCCACTTGGTTTCTGCGACGTGCCCACCGAAGACGTCTGGTCGCCCGAATGCGGGGTCTTTCGTTGCTATACGACGCCACAAATCCCACGCTGGAGCAGGGCCCTCGTCGAGTTTCGCCGGCGTGTGATGGTCTCCGTTGTTCGAGTTCTCGGTGAGCGAGCCGATGGTAGTCAACACCAAATCGCCGTCACCGAGGTCGACCCCACCCGTAACACCCTCGGATTTCCAGTGAATGCGTTTGGCCCGCTTGACTTCACCCGTGATATCGAAGTCAATGTCGGTGACTTCAGTATCGAACCGAAAATTCACTCCCTGATCGAGCAGCCACGTGTACAGCGGCAGCACGAGAGACTCGTACTGGTTGTATTTGGTGAACTTGAGGGTACTCAGGTCCGGCAGGCCTTTGATGTGATGGATGAATCGATGCAGGTACAGCTTGATTTCGAGAGCACTGTGCCATTCCTCGAACGCGAACATCGTGCGCCAGTACAGCCAGAAATTGCTTGCGAGGAAATCCTTGCCGAACACCTCGTTGATGCGCTTGTTCTCGAGTTCGCTACGCGGAGTGAGAAAGACCTTCATGATGTCCTTCTGCGCCTTCGAGTTCAGATTGAACTTGAAGTCTGTATGCGCGTCCTCACCCTGACGTTCGGTGACGCGCTGCAGCGAATAGTTCGGGTCGTCTTTGTTGAGCCAGTAGAATTCGTCGAGCACACTGGCGTCCTCGACCTCGATCGAGGGGACAGAGCGGAACAGGTCCCACAGACATTCGAAGTGATCTTCCATCTCGCGGCCACCGCGAATGACGAAGCCCTTCTCTGGTTCCTTGATCCCGTCGAGTGCACCGCCGGGCAATTTCAACCGCTCCAGGACGGTGATGTTGTTTCCCGCCATCCGGCCGTCGCGGATCATGAATGCCGCACCGGCAAGCGATGCAAGCCCCGATCCAACGAACCATGCAGTCTTGCCGTCCACCCCGTCAGGCTTGCGTGGCCGCGCGAACGCTTCGTAGTTTCCACTGCTGTAATACATTGTTCCCCATCTCATTTAGAGGTGTAGCGATAGATGTATTCGTCGGAGTCATGGTTTCAATTGGTGGTTTTCGTGCGGCGGGTGGTCAACAAGCCGGCGATCCAGCCGAGAAGGAGGATCACGACAAGGGTGAGCCAGAGCGGGGACTGCACGGATACCCAGAACAGTTGGATCGTGGTCGCGGCGCGGTTCTGGACGATGAAGATCACCGCCAGCACCACCAGCACCGAGGCGAGGATGTTACGGGAGGTGAGCAGTGATCGTGCAGAGGTATTCCGAGTTTCCGAACCCATAGGAGGCTCCCCCTTTCCTTGTCAGTGATATCGACCAAATCCTTTGTTCGACGAGACGCCAGGCTCTCCCGTGAAGGTCCAGTTCCTCCTCACCGCAATCGGTGAGTATTTGATCGTCGGCGAGCATGGAAATGTCGTGTGCCGCTGGGTCATGACGTCATTCCGGGTGATGCCGTAAATTCCGGAACAGCGTCAACGAGGGAGGTCGTGACAATCGAAATCTAACACGCGCTACGGCGAAATGTCGGGTTTGCAATTCGGGTAGAAAGGTCGACTTCTTCTCTCGCCCATCTGGTAATTTCATGTCGACTACCGGACTTTGAATTCAACGCAAGTGTCACTTCATGTCACACCAATTCAGTGCGCCGTCCCGTGATCAGCGCAAACTATAGGCAGTGTGCGGGGGGGCAGCTGTCCCAATAGTCGAAGAATCTTGGGGAGCACCTGTTGTACGAAATCAAGTCCGTCGTGATCGGCGGCCGAGAGGATCAACGCCCATGAGCACCGCGACGGTCACCCCCGAGTTGGGCCCGCCTCAGGATCCCTTGGGCGGGCGCGGACCCTGGTTGGTCGCCCGTGCCACGTCGAATCTTCGCCGGTGGCTTGCGCGTTTTCATCCGGTCGGCCTCGCAGGGGCCCTGTTGTTCTATTGCTGGTCACTCTCGCCGTCTCTACTCCCCCGCGCGTGGTACCTGCAGGGAGTAGCCACAGGCATCAGTCTTGCGACCGGGTACGGACTGGGCGTTCTCATCGCCTGGGTCGTACGCAAGGTGGGGGTATCCGTGCGCTGGTCGGCGAGGCAGAAGAGGATCGGTTGGTACCTGCTGGCTGCTACCGCGCTCATCGTTGTCCCGTTGTTTCTGGTTCTCGGATCGTGGTGGCAGGACATCAGCCGAGATCTGGTGGGCATGGAACCGGGAAGTAGCTGGGACTACCCCGGGGTGCTTGCCGTCGCGGTGGTCGTCGCGGTCATCATATTGGTCGCCGGACGCGGGTTTCGTCGTGTCGCACAGCGGCTCAGCCGCCTCACCATGCGATTTCTTCCCGCACCCGTCGCGCGAGCCTCCAGCGTGTTGGTCGTCGGCCTTGTCATGGTGCTGCTGGTGGAAGGGTTGGTCTCGACCGAGATTGCACGGATCGCGCACGGATCGGCAATGGCGACGGATGAGGGCACCCCCGACGGCATCGTCGCGCCACAGGCCCCGGAACGCTCCGGCTCGCCCGTCTCCCTCGAACCGTGGGATTCACTCGGCCGTGAGGGCCGCACGTTTGTCGCCGGCGGCCCGGACCTGCAGGAAATATCCGCAGTCACGGGAGAAGCAGCGTTGACACCGATTCGTGTGTACGCGGGATATCGGTCGCTCGACGGAACCGGCGCCGAACCCGGTGAGGAGTCGATGGGCATCCTCGCCGACCATGTCGTAGCGGAACTCGAGCGCACCCGCGCATTCGAGCGGGAGTATCTGGCAGTGGCCACGACGACCGGGCGCGGGTGGGTCAACCAGGATGTCGCGGCCGCGCTGGAGTACCTCGCTGGCGGTAACTCGGCGATCGCGGCGATGCAGTATTCGTACCTCGCGAGCCCCTTGGCATTCCTGGCCGACCGGGTTTCGCCCCGTACGGCAGGTCGTGCTCTGTTCGAGGCGGTATACGACCGGTGGAGCCAACTTCCGGCGGAGACACGTCCGAAGTTACTCACCTTCGGCGAATCCCTCGGATCGTACGGAGGCCAGTCCGCGTTCTCCGGCATTCAGGACATGATCACCAGAACAGACGGTGCTCTGTGGGTGGGAACCCCCAATTTCACCGAACAATGGCGCCGCATCACCGACTCCCGAGATCCGGGAAGTCGCGAGATCCTGCCGGTCGTCTACGGCGGCCGCAACGTACGTTTCGCGGCCACACCGGCAGATCTAGCCGACATTGACGGTCTGGGAGAGTGGGATTCACCCCGGATCGTGTATTGGCAGCACCCGAGCGATCCCATCGTGTGGTGGTCGTCCGACCTGATCTTGCATCGCCCCGACTGGTTGGCCGAAGAACGCGGCGCAGACATCGACCAGGGAATGTCCTGGATCCCGTTCGTGACGTTCTGGCAAGTCACCCTGGACATGGTGTTCGCCGCCGAAGTACCCGGCGGGCACGGTCACTCGTATACGACCGAGGCCGTGCTCTTTTGGGCAGATGTTCTCGGCATCGAAGATTCCGGGCGCATCGACCGCATATTCGACAAGATGAATCCGTAGAGCGACAAGTGAGTCGGCCGCACGGGTAGCACCATGAACCGCCGCGAACATCACTCACGGCCTTAACCCCTACACCCGATTACCTCGCCGGTTCGTGAAACGCTGAATCGAAAAGGACAATTCAATCGAAACTTCGCTACACGATCTCAGACGAACCTGCACTTCGGATATAAACCGCACTTGAACTATTAGCAGCCGCTTCGAATTAACCAGGTCAGGACGTCTCACACCCTGACATCTTGGTAGCGTTATACCATCGGCAGTTTCGTGTGCTTCACGGAAAAGGACTCACGTCACCGTCAAACACCGAACGCACGCGTGAGATACCGAGAACAACCTCGCGCGCAACTGTCCCGCGATATTTGTGCGAACAAGAACGAAGGCTCGTCGAGGCAGTACAGAGAACGCCACGATGGACTAAGGACGGCGGCAGTCCCTTTCCGCCGCCGCCGTTCCTAGTTGAATGAGGCACGGACGTTAGTTGCGCGGTGCCGGCGGTAAGCGGCGGGCGGTCGTCCTCCGCGTGCTGAATGCGGTCGGTGGTAATTGTAGTGAACATTCCGACTTATATGAGTATCACGGCAAGTGACCGGGATTGCAGCCCATAGCGTGTCGTAGCAGGCCGGAAGGAATGACTCGTGAACATTCTGTCTCCCGCAGTCGGGATGACTCTTGTCTGGTGTGTCACCCCCTCCGGTCTGCGTTCGCGGTGTGACTCGAGAGAGGCGTGACCACAAGCTGCTGTGAGAGGTACTTGAAGTCGGATTGTCCACCGCGGATCCCCCATCCATCGAGCGAAAAGGGAACCGAACCCCATGATCGTCATCGGTATCGATCCACACAAGTCCACCCATACTGCGACCGCACTCGACTCCGCCACCAACACCGATCTCGGTTCGATCCGCATCGACGCCTCGGTCATCGAATACAAGCGATTAATCGTTTGGGCCAAAGCCTGGCCGGACCGACGCTGGGCCATCGAGAACGCCGACGGCCTCGGGCACCACCTCGCACTGTGGCTCCTTGCCATCGGTGAGGTCGTGCACGATATTCCCACTACCGCCACCGCCCGAGTACGTGAACTCTCCCGTGGTGGACGACGCAAGAACGACCGCATCGACGCTGCGGCCGCAGCCAGCGTCGCAGCTCTGCACGGCGACGCCAGGCAGGTCTATCCGGAGACCGTCAACGATGCGCTTGCTTTGCTCGACGAGCGGCGAGTCAATCTGTCGTCCAGTCGAACTCGCACCGTTAATCAACTTCACGCCTTATTACGTGAGCTGATGGCCGGCGGTGCGCCAACGTCGTTGACACCCAAAAAAGCTGCTGCCGCGATCCGAGGCTTTCGGGCCAGAACCGCACCGGACAAGATCCGACTCGAACTGGCCAAGGAGCTGATCACGGACTTCGCGCGGTTCGACGAACAGCTCGCGGCGAACAGCCGCAAGATCACCGCGTTGCTCGACGAGCACGGCACACATCTGCGCAATATCGACGGAGTCGGTCCAGTTCTTGCTGCCCGCATCCTAGGCCGCAGCGGCCGAGCCAGCCGGTTCCCCACCGCTGCTGCGTATGCCAGCTACACCGGAACTGCACCCGTCCAGATCGCCAGCGCCGACTCCTCCCATCACCGATTGTCGAGATTCGGCGATCGGCAACTGAACTCCGCCCTCTACACGATCGCCATGATCCAGATCCGGATGCCGTCGAGCACGGGACGAGCGTTCTACGACAAGAAAATCGCTGAAGGAAAAACACCCCGGACCGCCGCTCGCGCACTTAAACGGCACCTCGCTACACACCTGTGGCGAGCCATGCTCGCAGATGAAAAACGGGGCATTCGAGCCATATCGAGAGAATCCCTCACTGCCGCTTGACAAATAGAGAGGCACCAGACTTCGACGGCGGTGCGACGCTGGGCTTCGCTGGTGTACTCGCGGGAGTACAGCAGTTCTTCGGCGAAGATGCGGTTGTACCGTTCGACTTTCCCGTTGTGTTTCGGGGTGTACGGCCGGATGCGGTAGTGCCGAGCTTCGCGGAGTGAAGATGTGAAATCTGCTGCCCGATAGCATGATCCGTTGTCGGTGATCACGCGCTCGATCCGGGTGATGCCGTGTGCGGCGAAGAAGACGCGGGCGTTGTTCATGAAATCGATGGCTGTTGCAGCGGTTTCGTTGTCGCGTGCCTCGGTGTACGCCAGGCGGGTGTTCCCGTCGATCGCGGAATGCAAATAGGTGTACCCGACCCGGGCTGGCTTGTTCTTCTTTTTCCGGCGCTGGGATCGTTTGGCCTGCTCGGAGCCGCGGCCGTGGGCACGCCACCCGCCGCCGTCCGGGATCTTCCCGACCTTCTTGATGTCGACATGCACCATCTGGCCAGGTCGTTTCGCAACGATGACCTGCGGTTTTCGGTTGGTTTCGCCGTTCGGGTCGATGAACCGGCGACGGTGCAATCCCAGGCCTCTCAGGATTCTCGTGACCGTTCGACGGGCAATGACGATGCCGTCGGTTCCCAGTTCGAAAGTGATGCGTGAGGCCGACCATTTCCGGGTTCGGCGCATCGCTTCGATCTCGGCCACGATGCCCGCGGCTGTGGCGGTCGGCTGATGATGTGGCGTACTGGACCGGTCCTGTAATCCCAGCTCACCGAACTTGCGATACCGGTTGACCCAGGTGGAGGCGCATTGTCGTGAAATCCCCATTTCGGCGGCGACGTGGGCGATCGGACGACTCTGGCACCGCTCGACGAGTCGTCGTCTTCCTTCGACAGTGAGTGGGGCATTACGGTGTGTCACAGGGCTGGTCCTTTTTGGTCGAGAACGGTTGTGTCGCAACTCCCATTCTTACGCCGAGGACCAGCCCGTCTACTTCAGTCCCGCGTCAACAACGTCCATACCCACAACACCTAGTTCTCGATATCAGCGATGACGTAACTCGCTCAGACTGCTTCTGCCATCGGAGCAGCAGGACGACTGCTCCTTCCGAGGAATACTGCGGACGCCAGCAGGAAGAATATTGCGCCGACAAAGGTTCCGATATTAGCCATGTTCGGATCCAACGTGTTCCCGTCTCGCAAGACGAACGATCCGATCGCAGAGACTCCGAATGCGATGGATCCCAAGGTATTGAGCCACACGCTCTGCCATTCCTTCGATTGCGGTGCCCAGTAAGCGCCTTCCCTCAGCAGGATGAGGACAGCCAGTCCGCTCGAGACGAGGAAGGCTATCGAGCCCTCCGCGTTCGGATTCCAGACCAAATGCATCTCGCCTCGTAACGTCAGCGCGTGCAGCGCAGCCCCGGTACTGACGTTGAACAAGATCGTCCCGAGTAACTGCACAGCCGCAGACAACCAGACGGCCCGGATCGCGGGACGCCCCGAGTCGGTGGTGGTTGCTGGCCCGGCCAGCACCAACTGAACGAACGCCGCGCAGGTAAAGAACCAGGAGCCCGCGAAGAAGAAACTGTTGGCGAGTGCGGCACCGAAGAAGACCGACAGAAAGGGTGCCGACCCGAGCGCGAAGAGGGCGGATCCGATGACGAATCCCCAGGACTGCATTCGAAGGGTCGGATGAATCAGCATGCGCTGCAGTGTACTTCGAATCCGCTCAAAAGGTTCGCGATCGGGACCTTGGTCACCGCGCAAAGGTTTTCGATACGTCCGCGACGGGTATGTAACAGCCGAGTTATAACAATCTGAACATTCTCTTTTTTACTGAGTCATGACTCAGTTTTGGTGCTAGTGTCCGATTTATGACAGCCACCCCGCCTGCTGGACATCGTTTGCTGTTTCGTAACGTTCGAATTTTCGACGGCTCCTCCTCGTCTCTTGTTGCCGGGGACGTGCTGATCGACGGAGAGACGATCGCCGCCGTATCGGAGTCCCCGATCGGCGATTACCCGGGCCGGGAGACCACCGTCGTCGACGGTGGAAATCGAGTCTTGATGCCGGGCATGAGCGATGCTCACGTGCATCTGGTCGGCAACGCGAATACGTACATGGACATGGTGACGGGCAGCGAAGCGCATATCGCCCTCAACGGCCTCGCTGAAGCAAAGAACATGCTGCACCGCGGGTTCACCACGGTCCGGGACATGGCCGGCGACACCAGCAGCATCAAATCGGTCATCGACCGAGGCCTGTTCGAGGGGCCGCGCATCTACCCTTCCCAGGCTGCCATCTCCCAAACCAGCGGACACGGCGACTTCGGATTCGTCTACGAATGCCCGACCGCGTTGGGAGGCAAGCAGTCTCGCGCCGAAGAAATTGGTTTCATGCGCGTCGCAGATGGCCCTGACCGGGTACTGGCAGCTGTTCGCGAACAGCTGAAGAAGGGCGCATCTCAGATCAAGATGATGGTCGGCGGCGGCGCAGCGTCGATGTACGACCCGCTCTACACGGTCCAGTTCACCGATCCCGAACTGCGTGCAGCAGTGCACGCGGCCACCGACTACGGCACCTACGTCGCCACCCACGTTTACAACGTCACCGGCATTCGCCGCGCCATCGATGCCGGCGTGAAATCCATCGAACACGGTCATCTCGCTGACGAGGCGACGATCGCTCTGATGGCCGAGAAGGACATCTGGCTTTCGATGCAGCCCTTCGCCTTGGGTGACCATCATTACCCCGACCCTAGCCGTGCAGAAAAGGACCGCGAAATCTGCACCGGCACCGACGACGTATACAGCTGGGCACGCAAACACGGCGTCAAAACGGCCTGGGGCACAGATCTTTTGCTCGAACCGCAGCTCGCGCCGCGGCAGAGTGAAATGGCCGCCCGACTCGGTGATCACTACAGCAATGCCGAAGCACTTCGGATGCTCACCTCCGGAAATGCCGAACTCTTCCGTCTTGCCGGCGAACGGGACCCCTACGGGCAAGCACCACTCGGAGTGATCGCCAAGGATGCGTGGGCAGATGTTCTTCTCGTCGACGGGAACCCTCTCGAGGATCTGAGCCTGCTCGCCGATCCGGCCAAACATCTCTCCGTCATTGTCAAAAACGGTCACGTCGTCAAAAACATTCTGTGACAACACCTTCATCGCGCTGAGCCGTCCGGGTGCAGATCGAGCTGCACCCGGAGGAGACTTTCGCATCGCGTTCCACCATGCCGGGAGTCAAAATTGGTTGAAACAAGTTCGGAGAGCTGGCAATTACCCGCAAATTCATTGACGGGGACGTTAGTCTCCGCTCGAGGCATCGAGTTACACGGACCCTGGGGCCGCGTGTTCGGTCCACTCGACATGGATATCGATGCAGGCGGTGTGACTGTGATCGCCGGCCAGGCCGGCGCAGCGCGAACCGCCCTGCTGATGGCCCTATGCGGACGGATGCGATTGTCGTCCGGGTCATTGACTGTGCTGGGCTACGAGAAACCCTCGAGAATTCTGGCTGTCTCGGCGATCGCATGTCTGAACGAACTCGACGAAGTTCGCCCATCGGTGACGGTGCGGGACATGGTGACCGAACAGTTGCGATGGAATTCACCGTGGTACAAGTTCGTTCCCCGGGTGAGCGAAGATCAAGTAGCAGATATGTGTGCGTACACATTTGGCGGCGTAGACCTCCCCCCGCTCAATGCCTTCGTCGACGATCTCCCGGAGATCCAACAGCTGTTGCTGCGGATCGCCGTCGCGAACACCAAAAGACCACCGCTACTGGTGGTGGGTCGAGTCGACAAGATCGCCGACGACGACGAGCGGACAATGTTGTTACGCCGACTGGTCGCATTGGGAGAGCACCAGTCGGTGATCACCGCCGATGTCAACGACCTTCCGCCGGACAGCGGCGTCCATGCCGTGGTGAACATGCACGGCCTGCTGGGCGCCGGTGACATCGGCGTCATGACCGAAGGACGGTGAGCGATGCTCGCAGGTATATCTCTGGGCAGTGATATCAAACGCTACTCCCGCGGCACCCTGCCACGAATCGCGATCGTCACCATCATCTTGTTGCCGTTGCTCTACGGCGCCATGTACTTGTGGGCTTTCTGGAACCCGTTCGGCGAGGTGAACAAGATCCCCGCAGCGATTGTCAATAACGACTCGGGGCGAACATCGACAGGCCAACAAGTCGATGCCGGCGATCAGGTCGTCAAGTCGCTCATCGCCTCCGGGCAACTTGATTTGGCGGAGGTCTCGGATCAAGAAGCCCAAGCCGGACTCTCGAGCGGCAAGTACTATTTCACCATCACCTTGCCGGAGAACTTCAGCGACGCTGTCGAGTCCCCCAACGGTGACAACCCCGAGAAGGCCGATCTCACCTTCACCTTCAACGACGCCAATAATTATCTAGCCACCATCATCGGGCAGGACGCGTCCGAACAGGTCATCAATCAGGTCAACTCGACCATCGGCGCCCAAGGCGTCGGCCAAGTCCTGACGGGCCTACAGACCGCCGGTTCGGGCCTGGGCCATGCTGCCGACGGAGCGAAGACCCTCGCGGCCGGGATCGAGACCGCCAAAGGTGGGGCCGATCAACTGAGCTCCGGTGCAGGCGAACTCGCCACCAACATGGTCACCGCACGCGATGGTTCCGCGCAGCTCGCAGCCGGCGCCGGGCAACTCGCCACAGCCATCGACGGCGTCGCCGACCCACTGCTCAACGCCCTCGACTCCACTGCCGTCTCCGACGTCGGTGCGCAAGCTGCGCAACTGCGGCAATCCCTCACCACCCTCGGGGATCGCCTCCCCAAGCCGCCACAGGTTACCGTCTCCCCGGCAATCCAGCGGGTGCTCGACCTTCTCGGACCCAGCACCGATCCGCTCGCACAACAGGCCGTTGCAGCTCTCACACCTCTCGTGGCAGCACAACCCCAAAGTGACACTGCCGCACTACAAGCGGAGATAGCGCGCCTCAGCGGTGATGCGCGCGCGCTCGAATACCAGTTGACGGATCCATCCAGTCCCCTGCAATCCGGACTCGCGCTGCTGCAAAACGGCGGGCTCGCCTCCGACGTCCGGCAACTACGCGACGGCGCCGACCAGCTCAGTTCCGGAGCCACGACTTTGAACTCCGGACTGATCCAGTTGACCGACGGCAGCACCCAGCTCGCGAGCGGAGCCGATCAGTTAGCTTCGGGGATGGTCGAGCTGCAATCGGGCTCGGGCGAACTGGCAGACGCACTCGCACAGGGCGCTGGGCAAGTACCCAGCTGGACCGACGCGCAACGCAACGCTACCGCGGACACCCTGTCCACCCCAGTCGCACTCAAGCAGGACTACACCAACGAGGCACCCACATTCGGTACCGGATTCGCGCCGTTCTTCCTCTCCTTGGCCCTGTTCGTCGGCTGCATCATCACCTGGATGCTGCTGACCCCGCTACAATCCCGCGCAACTGTCAGTAACCTCGGCCTCTATCGCACAGTTCTGGCTTCCTACTGGCCGGCACTGCTCATCGGCATCCTCCAAGTGATCACGATGTACGCCGTGGTCCACATCGGGGTCGGCCTGGACGTCAAACACGTTCCCGGAACTATCCTGTTCCTGATGCTGGTCTCGGCGACGTATTTGGCGATGATCCAGATGTTCAATGCTCTCTTCGGCGTCGCAGTCGGCCGAGTGGTGACATTGGCCTTCCTGATGCTGCAACTGGTCTCCGCCGGCGGCATCTATCCGGTGCCCACGACAGCGACGCCCTTCCAATACATTCATCCGTTCGACCCGATGACATACACCGTGAACGGACTCCGGCAACTCATCACCGCCGAACACGTCGATTCGCGACTCTGGACAGCTATCGCCGTTCTTTCCGGCATTCTGCTCGTCTCGATGACTATCAGCGCACTCTCGGTTCGCCGCAACCGGCGTTACACCATGGAACGCCTGTACCCGTCAATCGAAGTGTAGAACCGAGGCGCAGACCAGAGGTATAGAGCGCTGCGCCACAACACCTTACGACCGATCTCCACTTGCCAGACTGATCCGTCACCGCTCGTTCGACCATTGGAGGAGAAAGATGTCAGACTTTATTGCAGCTCCCACCGAAACCCTCGCACCCGCGTACACCGGCAGGCTCGGCACAGACCCGATTCCCGCTCTGCGGATGCCCAAATCCGAATCCGAACCCGAAGCGGTGTACCGGTTCATCCACGACGAACTGATGCTCGACGGCAGTTCACGACTGAACCTGGCAACCTTCGTCACCACCTGGATGGACCCTCAGGCAGACAAGCTGATGGCCGAGACATTCGACAAGAACATGATCGACAAAGACGAGTATCCCGCGACAGCGGAGATCGAAACTCGTTGCGTCAACATGGTTGCCGACCTCTTCCACGCAGAAGGGCTGACCTCCGACCCTGCGTCCGCAACGGGGGTCTCGACGGTAGGGTCCTCCGAAGCTGTGATGCTCGGCGGCCTCGCACTCAAATGGCGCTGGCGCCAGCGCCGCGAACAAGAAGGTAAAGACACCACGAAGCCCAATCTCATCCTCGGCAGCAACGTTCAGGTCGTCTGGGAAAAGTTCTGCCGCTACTTCGACGTCGAACCAAAATACCTCCCCATGGAAAGGGGCCGCTACGTCATCACTCCCGAACAGGTCCGTGACGCCGTCGACGAGAACACCATCGGCGTGGTCGCCATCCTGGGCACTACATTCACCGGCGAGCTCGAACCCGTCGCCGAGATCGCCGAAGCCCTCGACGAAATCGCCTCAAACGGCGGTCCCGACGTCCCCCTCCACGTCGACGCTGCCAGTGGAGGTTTCGTCGTCCCGTTCCTGCACCCCGAGCTGATGTGGGACTTCAAGGTTCCGCGTGTGGTCTCGATCAACGTCAGTGGCCACAAGTACGGCATGACATATCCTGGCATCGGTTTCGTCGTCTGGCGCTCGAAAGAACACCTACCGGAAGACTTGGTGTTCCGGGTCAACTACCTCGGCGGCGACATGCCGACCTTCACCCTCAACTTCTCTCGATCTGGCAACCAGGTCGTCGGGCAGTACTACAACTTCATCCGCCTCGGCGTCGCCGGATACACCCAGATCATGGAATCGCTGCGCGACACCGCGCTTATGCTTTCCGCCGCAATCTCCAAGATCGACAACATGGCGATCATCACCGACGGCACCGCTATACCGGTCTTGTCCTTCGAAGTCGTCGACGACCCAGGCTTCACAGTCTTCGACATCTCCCACGAACTCCGGGCACGCGGATTCCAAGTGCCCGCATACACGATGCCCGCCGACGCCGAAGATGTCGCCGTCCTACGGATCGTGCTACGAGAAGGCTTCAGCCAAGATCTCGCATACAAACTGGTGACAGCACTGAACGAAGTTGTCTCTCAACTGAAAAGCAGCGCCGCCGACAGACCTGCAAAGAAGGCATTCGCACACTGACCGTTGTCGAGGGGAAGCCGCGGATGGCTCCGCTTCCCCTCGACAACGCCCAGTCCGGTTCGATCCTCAATGCACTTCGGACCTTACTGAACGCTTTTCCTGACTACGCGTTTTGGAATATATGTTTGGTAGGTTCAGCCCGCACAGGGGGCCTTATTTATCGTTTTTCCGCACCACCCGTCGGCGTATTCGCGGACTTACCTATTCTCAATTTTTTCCACAGGCCTCAATGCCATGTCAGATACTTTCAGCACCAATACCGTTGCTGCCGCAGCAAGGAGTGTAAACCCTGCTCTTTCGGCATATCCGTGCATCACGGTCTCCGGGGTGAATGACAAGCACATCAGTGCAGCGGTGAGGAGAGCCGCGAAAACCCAGTACGGCGCTTTCAGATAGGCGATTCCACTGAGAACGGCCACGCATACCCCAATAGCCGTAGTGACGGAATTGATGCCGATGATATTGACCAGGACTGCAGCGACAAGCCCGCCGGCCACAGTTCCCAATACGCGATGGAAGGTTCTTCTGCTGGTTCCAGCAATACCAGGCTGAAGTACTACCAGGATTGTCAGTACCACCCACCATGCGTGCCCCCCGGGTAGCCAGAGCTTGGCGGCGAGAGTCCCGAAGAAAACCAGACAGATCAACATGATCGTGAACCGGCGTAGGTCCTCGTCCGCAGGTCGCTCGTGGTCCTTGTGCGGCAGGTCATCGAGAAGCAGGATGCCCATCAGTACAACCCATGCACCTCCGACGAGCACGAAACCTGTCACGACTGCTGCCGATGCGAGCGAGTTCGGTGCCGAATCGGTCAAACGCGCCCCGGGAGCCGCGATTGCCGCCAAAGCGCCCTGGCTCGCTATGTACGTCGCAGCGCCTTGCCACCCTTTGGTGTACGACCACGCAACGCCTACACATATCGCTGCAACGAACACCGCCGAAATCCAGGCGGAACCACTAACTACTAGCCCCAGGAACACCGAAATCGGAGTCACTACCGCAGTCGCCGCCGCGACCCGCATCCCACGTTCGAGAGCCACTAGAGCCGGCAGAAGTCCGAGGTAGATAAACGGTGCGTACGAACTCCACGCACTCAGATAAAGGCAAACCATCGGAACGAAGCACAGGAGCAGACCCGACACCCACCGCACCATCGACGTACTACTCGTTCTCATACTGTTTACGCCCATGCACCGCGCCAATCCTGTAGACGTAAATACGATATTTGCGGCAAGGATTTCAGATCATCAATGCAGAAAACCTTACCCGAAGGGAGTCAAACGGCACGTGTTTAGGACAGCTCGAGTCGAAACTACCGTGACGGCCAGGCCAACAGGATTCTCGATCGAACCGGGATGGAGATTCATCCTCGGCTCAGCCCACTGTTGGACACGCAGGTGGACCGGAACCGGCCATGCAGGTGGTCACAAATTATTCTGACACGCCCACGGTTGATGCCTGGCATTGATTTTTTCAGGTGCGTAATCATCGGGCGATAGACAGTTTACTTCGCAGTGACTCGACCGAAAGGTCCACGCGATAAGTGGTGCGGCTGCAGCCTTCTGATAGTACTGTCACATCGGCCGCCAATAACTGTGCCCTCGGCCCGTTTCCCTATTAAAGGAGTGCTTTACGTGTTTGATTCTATGTGGGATATTTTTTGGTACACCCTAACCGTGTTTGTGTTCGTGGCGTACTTGTTGGTGCTGTTTCAGATCATCGGTGACCTATTTCGTGACCGTTCGATGTCGGGTTTCGTCCGAGTGTTGTGGATCATCTTCCTCGTCGTGTTCCCCTATCTGACGGCATTCGTCTACATCATCACTCGCGGACGCGGAATTGCTGAGCGTCAGGCAGCATCCCGCACCGCGGCGAAGAACGCCGCAGATGAGTACATCCGGGATGTCGCGGGTAAATCCGCATCGGAGCAGATTTCCGAAGCGAAGTCACTTCTCGATACCGGCGTGATCGACGCAGCGGAGTTCGCGACGCTCAAAGCGAAAGCCTTGAGCTGACCCCGATCGGCTGCGGGAAATAATCACTACCCTCGAAAGCCAGAAGAACCGATGATCTGAACCTGTGGCCCAGTCCGGAAAGACCGAGCCACAGGTTGCGATCATGATCGCAACGTCAGCGGCTATGTCGGCCTCCTCCTCATCGGACTACCGATCAGACTTGGTCGGAGTCTTCGAAAGGCCTGCTTCGACGACTTCGTCGACGACGCCTTGAGCCCGCCTGAATCTTCCAGTCGTCCACCGAGAAAAACACGAGTGACAAGTGCCCTACTAGGTCAAGTCCAAATGCGTGGTGTGTGAGGACGGGCACTGCGTGATCTCCTCGTTCAGGCTGTCAGTGCAGCAGAGGTAGTCGAGTTCATCTCCTCGTCAATTGTGTTGTCGTCACCGGTTTCCGAGGTAACGAGACTTACTCGGGAGCGAGCCAAGACGTCCAGTCCGAGGTATCGGCGTCCTTCGGTCCACTCGTCGTGTTGCTCGGCGAGTACCGCTCCGACGAGCCGGATCAGGGAGGTGCGGTCAGGGAAAATGCCGACGACATCGGTCCGGCGACGGATCTCCTTGTTGAGTCGTTCCTGTGGTTTGTTAGACCAGATCTGACGCCAGATTTCCTTCGGAAACCGGTGAACGCGAGCAACTCGGCGCGGGCGTCATCGAGATGCGCCGCCGCCTTCGGAAGCTTGCCAGACAAGGCATCGAGCATCCGATCATACTGTTCCTCAACACCTTTACGGTCTGGTCGATCGTAAATCGAATGCAGCATCGTCTTCACCCACGGCCATTGCGTTTTCGGGGTGATCGACATGAGATTGACCGCGTAGTGGGTGCGGCAGCGTTGCCACAATGCACCAGGCAGTGTCGCCCCGATTGACGCCACAAGGCCGCCGTGGGCGTCGGAGGTCACCAACTTGACCCCGGTCAATCCGCGGGCGACCAAGCCGCGAAAGAACGTCAACCAGCCGGCCTTGTCCTCCCCGGACGAGACGTCGACACCCAAAATTTCTCGGTGCCCGTCGCGGTTGATTCCGACCGCCAACAGCACGTGCACGTTCATCACGCGCCCGTTCTCACGCACCTTGAGCACCAGTGCATCGGCGGCGACAAAGGTATATGGGCCTTGATCGAGTAGCCGGGTGCGAAACGATTCGACTTGCTCGTCGAGGTCACGGGCCATGATTGACACCTGCGACTTCGACAAGCTGTTGATGCCCAACGATTCGACGAGTTTCTCCATCCGCCGCGTCGACACCCCAAGCAGATAGCAGGTTGCCACGACAGAGGTCAGGGCACGCTCGGCGCGCTTGCGGCGCTCGAGCAGCCAATCAGGGAAATACGAGCCCTGACGCAACTTCGGGATCGGGACGTCGAGTGTGCCTGCACGAGTGTCGAAGTCGCGGTGCCGGTAACCGTTGCGCGAGTTGACGCGGTCGTCGCTGCGTTCTCCGTATCCGGCACCGCACAGGCTGTCAGCTTCGGCGCCCATCAGCGCGGTGATGAACGTTCCGAGCATCGATCGGAGCAGGTCGGGGCTCGATGCGGCGAGTTGGTCGGACAGAAACTTTTCGGGGTCGATAAAGTTGTGATCGGTCATCGCGTGGTCTCTCTTCAGGTCGAGTTGGTAGCTCTCTTGAAGAATCACGCGGTGGCCGTCCTCATCGGGGTAGCGACACGCCCACAGTTTCAGGACGAGTGGTCGTACACCACTCTGCTGGACTCAACCTTTTTCAGATCGCGAAAGACTTCGGTGTCAGCGAGGCCACGCTGCACAATTGGCTGAAGAAAGCCGACATCGAAGACGGCAACCGCCCCGGAATGACCAAGGACGAAACCGCCGAACTCCGCGAAGCGAAGAAACGAATTCGCTTGCTCGAGCAGGAAGCCGAAGTGATGCGACGTGCCGTCGCCTATCTGTCTCGGGACGTCAACCCAAAATGATGTTCCCGCTGGTCCGCGACCTCGCCGTAGACGGAATTCCCGTCACGGTGACCTGCCGGGTGCTCGGCTTCTCCACGCAAGGGTTCTACACATGGAAGAGAAACCCAGTCACGCAGCGCGACTGGGATAACGCGCATCTGATCAACGCCGCCTACGACATTCAGGCCGACGACCCGGCTTTCGGATACCGATTCATCGCCGACGAATTACCTGGCCGCGGCATCATCGCCAGCGAAAATCGTGTCGCCCGGCTGTGCTCGCAGCAACGGATCTGGTCAGTGTTCGCGAAGAAACGAGGACTGAACAGAAAATCGGGCCCGCCAATCCACGACGACCTCGTCGCCCGGAAGTTCACGGCACAGAAGCCAAACCAGTTGTGGCTCACCGATATCACCGAACATTGGACCGACACCGGGAAGCTGTACCTGTGTGCGATCAAGGACGTGCATTCGAACAAGATTGTCGGCTATTCGATCGACTCGCGAATGGAAGCGTCGCTGGCTGTCCGTGCACTGACCAATGCCGTCGCTCTCCGGGAGCCGGCTGGGACCATCGTACATTCCGACAGGGGTAGCCAATTTCGGTCAAGGAAGTTCGTACAAACATTGTCCGACAACGGTTTACAAGGTTCTATGGGCAGAGTTGGGGCATGTGGTGACAATGCAGCCACGGAATCTTTCTTCTCACTGCTGCAGAAGAACGTCCTCGACCGACAACGATGGTCGACTCGCAAAACCGCTACGGCTGGCGATCGTGACCTGGATCGAGAAAACCTACCATCGCAATCGCCGGCAACGGCGCCTCGGGAAGCTCACCCCGATCGAGTTTGAGACAATCAATCAGGCCGCATACGCGGCCTGAAACTATCAACCTCACGTGACCTGCCCCAGGGTTTCTTACCCATTTCGGTGTGAAGATCGAGCCTCGCTGAAAGGCTTCGATCCATGCCACGACCGTATCCGCCGGAGTTCCGATTCCGGGCCGTAGCCCTCGTCCGTGCCGGCAAACCGATCACCACTGCCGCAATAGAACTCGGCATCAGCGCCGCCGCGCTTCACAAGTGGGTGCGCCAAGATCAAGTCGACCGGGGCGAACGGCCCGGTCTCACGACAACAGAATCGGCGCAGTTGTCGAAGGCGAACAAGCGTATCCGGCAACTCGAAGCCGAGGTCGAGATCCTCCGCACCGCTGCGACATTGTTCGGGGAGAACCGCCCGGCCCCAAAAGGATTCACCCGGTGATCGACTCCCTCGTCGACGCCGGGCACCCGGTCAAGGTCTGTTGCCGGCTTCTTGGTGTCAGCAGCCCCGGCTACTACATGTACAAGACCCGGCCGATGTCACCGACACGGATGCGCCGTCAGTGGCTCACTGGGTTGATCCGCGAAGTCCACACGGCTTCGCGACAGACCTACGGGTCTCGACGTGTGCATGCGGAGCTCACGCGCGGTATGGACATCGAGGTCAGTGAGAACCTCGTCGCCGAACTCATGAGGATCGCCGGCATCGTCGGCTTGCCTGGTCCTGCGAAGGTCAAGCGGTTGAAGGGCGTTGCGACGGCCGACGATCTCGTGCACCGGAAGTTTCATCGTCTCTCACCAAATGAGTTGTGAGTCAACGATATTACCGAACATCCGACCCGTGAAGGAAAAGTGTACTGCAGTGCGGCGAAAGGACACGTTCAGCCGGAAGATTGTCGGTTGGTCGATCGATAACTGCCAGGATTCGACCCTGGTAGTGAATGCCTTGGATATCGCGATCAAGAATCCCAAACCACCTCCCGGCGGGATTGTGCACGCCGATCATGGAGCGGGCGTTCACGTCCTGGACATTGACTGACAAGATCCGTTCTGCGGGCCTGATGCCCTCGCTCGGGACGATCGGTGACGGGTACGACAACGCGATGATGGAATCGTTCTGGTCGTCGATGCAGATCGAGTTGTTGAACCGGAAGAAGTGGCGGACCCGGCTCGATCTGGCGAATGCGATCTTCGACTACATCGAGATCTTCTACAACCGTCAGAGTCGGCGTTCGCAGATCGATTATGTGTCGCCGATCGAGTACGAGTTACGCTTCGAGAACCCATCCGTTCCGGCTTGATCTTCACATCGCCAGGGGTAACGAAACTTGGGGCAGGTCAACGTGTCAACCGAAGTGGGTGCAGTCCCGGCCGAACTTCCATCCGTTCTCGACGGCCCGATCAAGGAGAGCCTTTGCCGCGAAATCGTAGGCACCCCGGTCCGAGGGCGGCGGTTCGTTGTAGGCGATGTGTCGGCCCGGTTGCTGCGTGCCCGTCCCTGCTCCACTACTGATCCACGCTCACACGAACCGCAACAACGCGACACGTGTCCTTGACCTCCAGACGCGGAGTAATCACACAGAGCTGTCAGCGTTCCGCTCACCCGCACGAGCAACCGACTTCCGGACCGCGCGGCACGTGACCTGGTCGAAGCCCTTCGGAGCGTCGACCGTCACGGTGAAGGTCTCGCCCTGAACTCGAACCCGACAGCGGACCAGACCTCGATGACTGCCCGCTGACCCTCGACCGGTAAGTCATGCCATGCGGTCGCAGCCACAGCAGATGCCGGCACTAGAAATTGCTCGCAGGTTCGGCTACCATCTAGGTATCACGACTGGTCGTCATTCCCGACAAGGGGAGGCGGCCAGTTTTCTTATCACGGCTTCACGATCTGCAGTTATGACAGCATGACTACGTGACCAGCAATTATTCCAAGCCGTTCCTCGACGTCGATGGACAACTCGATCGCCTGCGGGATCGCGGGTTAGTCTTCGACCGCGAGTTCGCATATCGCGAGCTACAGGCTATCGGCTACTTCCGCCTATCGGGCTACTGGTACCCGTTTCGTCGGCGACCGAAGACCCCCGGTGAGCCACGGCCGTCGGAGTTCGTCGAAGGTGCGACCCTCACAGAAATTCTTGAGATCTACCGTTTTGATGAGCGACTAAGGGTCGAAATCCTCCACGCCCTTTCACACATCGAAGTGGCAATGCGCTTTCGGATCGGCCATCTCCTTGGTAGACGAGATCCTTTCGCTCACAACGAATCAACCGCACTTGCCCCGGATTGGAGCATGGCCCGCAAGCGCAAAGGAAATGGCCCCAACTGCTCCACTCATTGCACCTCGTACGCAAGCGACCATGAGGAGTGGATGCGCAAACAGGAACGTGTCGAGGAGGTTTCGAATGAGGCCTTCGTCGCGCATTTCAACTCGAACTACGGCATGCCGTTACCTGTGTGGACAGCGACGGAGCTTATGACATTCGGTCATCTGAATCGCTTGTTCGCGGGGATGACTCAGCGCGACCGGCAGCAAATTGCCGTTGATTTTGATATCTATCAAGACGACGGGAACGGTGACGCTGGAGCGCTCTCAAACTGGCTGGAACACCTCCGGCAGACCCGAAATTATTGTGCGCATCATGCGCGGCTGTGGAACAGAAACCATACGGCGCCTCTATCAGTGCCGGCAGCTGTGACCGAGATGGCGCATATAAAAGGGGCGGAAGGCACTGGGGCTCTACCAATCTCGCGGGCAGCCAGCCGCATCTATGGCAGTCTCGTCCTTGTCACGTATTTCCTTGCGCGAATCAACCACTCGAATGAAACGCGTGACAGGATTCGTACGCTCATTGAAAAGTTCGCCTCCGGACAACCGACGCGCCTGCATGCAATGGGGTTTCCCGATGGATGGGAGGCGGAGACGATCTGGCAGGCTGATTACGGCCGGGATGAGGAGCTGAGTTCTCGGGCTTACCTGCTGCGTGACGTCGAGCTGCTTTACAACACCGACGCAGCCTCCCAGTTGTGGCACAAAGCGAGTCACAAAGATCGTGCTTCACGGCTGGGGTACTACCGAAAGCAAGGTGCGGCACTGTCCGTTCCAGGTGTAGAAGCCCATCGATACCCAGCGTTTCAGTTCGACTCCGAGACCGGTGATCTCTTCAAACTCGTCATCATCGCGAATCGACGCCTCTTGAATGGGGGTGCCGGTTCCGAGGAAGAACGGTGGACCGCACTGAATTGGTGGGGGGCTCCGAACAACCTCGTCCCCGGAGGTCTCAGCCCGCGAAATGCCCTCGAAGCATGTGCTCTCACACAACATATGCTGGACACGTTACTTGTTCCACGGAACGACGAGTAGAACGACAACGTGCACCGCCAATTACGCCGATTCCGACATATTTCGCTGCCTTTGCGAACAATCCGACCACCGGCATCGACAGATGAGCGCGCAGGGATCATGCAGGATCGCCACCGGATTTCGGGTGAGCGTCCCCGATACCCGGTCTCGTCGAAACTCCACACTGCACAGGAGAATCAATACCAAAGCCTCACCGACACAACGCCTGCGGGGCCTTTCCCGACTTAATACGCCGCCACTCCACGCCCGCAGACGACGGCAAGGGCTGCAGCCGGAGCTGTTCAGGGGGCGCGGCGGCTCAGCTGCCACGCCCGCAGCACGACCGAAGCTCACGTAGGCGTCGAGTTGACCGGCGACACGGCCGAGATCACCGTCAATCGCTGGCCCCGCAGCCTCCAATTGCACCCGCGCAGCAACCCGCTTGTCCCAACGTTCGTCACCCCAGCGGTGTGAAGATCAGGCGGGATGGACGAGGTCTCGAAGCATAAGTAAGAAATCCTGCGGAAGGCCAAGTCAACCAAAGCCCGGGCAGTCCCAACGACGCGGGAAGAGGTTGCACACCTATGCTCCGACGCATGGTTGATACACCGGCGCCGCCCGAAACACTGCACCACTACACCACGGCCGCAGGGCTACTGGGAATCGTGGAGCCGGTCCGGCTCGGCGCGTTTTCCGAGCGGTCGCCTGACATGCAGTCGGTGCCACGGACGCGGTCGATCGCCTTGTGGGCCACCGATGCCAGGTTTCTGAACGACTCAGCCGAGCTCCGCTACGCTGCCCCAGTACTCGCCGACAAGATTGAGGCACTTCTGCCTCCAATCGATCAGGTCAGCGACGAGACGACCACTCGAATCGGGACCGTGGCAGCGAGGCTCCGCGCGGGCGAGTTCATCGGAGAGGGATTCGAAGAGGGAGCCATGCATACCGCGTATGTCACGAGCTTCTGCCGAGACGGTGACCTCCTAAGTCAGTGGCGGGGTTATGGATCGAGCGGTGGCGGCTACTCCGTGGAGTTCCGCACCGACGCCCTGCGTGAACTGAACTTCCCATTTGGACAGGCAGGAAACGATGAGGTCGGATACATCGGAGGTTCCATGCTGCAACAGGTCGTCTACGGGATGGATGAGGAAGCGCTCGATGCCGCTGCTCGAGAGCTCGTTCACCCTGATCGGTACATCCCGTCAATGACCGCGGCTGTTGCTGTATTGGCTCGTTTCAAGGACCCAGCGTTCTCCGAGGAGAACGAGTGGAGGCTTATCCGGGCCGCCGGCACCTACGCGATGGCGTGTCGATACAGGCCGTCATCGACGGGCGCGGTCGTTCCGTACATCCAGCTGCACCGTTTCCATTGGGACAAGCCGCATGATGCGTTCGCAGTTGCATCTGCCATCAAGTCAGTAACTGTCGGGCCAGGACCCGACACGGCCATACGGCGCGATTCGGTGCTGCAACTCATGCAGCAACGGGGATTCCGGGATGTCGAGGTCTATACGTCCGCGATTCCGTTCCGGGGTTGAGCTTTGGCGCACTCCGATGCTGGATCCGACAGGCACGATGTCTGCCAGATCCAACCGACTTCCGGACTGCGCGGCGCGCAGTTGATTGAAGCCCCTCCGGCTCAAGGGTCGGTCCAGTGGCACGGAAGACACTTAGTCGAGCGGGTAGAACCCTGGGCGCCCGGTCTTCGCGTTACCAGTGAAGTAGACGACTTTGCACGCGGGCGCGTCGACTACCGGCGGCGTCTGATTTTCCAGGACAATCGTCTGGCCAGGGTGTTTGTTAGCCAGGTAGTCATAGAATGCTTGTGCTACTGAGGCACTGAGCAGTTCTTCCTCGGTGGTATCGATCGTCTCGCTGCCGCCTTCTGCATGCTCGGCGTCCCGATAGGTCAGCACTGGGGTGTCCAGAGCTACGAAGCCAGGGTGGGGCAAGTCTCGCTGGGTGCAGTACTCGCTCAGTGCGATGCTGAAACCGGCATGAAGCACCGACCTCATCCCCTTACCGCGATCTTCGCGCCGGCGATGCTCGACCATTATCTCGGGGGCGTCAGCGAAAGTGAATAGTGCTTCCGCTCCTCCGGGTACCTGCCATTGGGTCAGGACGGAGCGGAGAGTGCCGGAGAACGCCCGCTGGGTGGTTGTGGTGACTCCGTGGGAGACACGTTCGACAGCGGATGGTTGCTCCTGCGCGACGCTGGCGAGGAGCTGTTCGAGATCGGCCACACGTGTCCACAGCTCCATCCAGCGCTCGATCTGAGAGCGTCGAGTTATGAGCTGTTCCAGATCAGCTTGCGCTGGGCGCAGCGCGTCTTCCACCTGGGCGATCTGGCGGATATTGGCTTTGACGTCGGTGTCGAGGCTCAGAAGCCGACTTTGTGCCAGTTCCAGCTCCTGCTGCATAGCGCCCAGCGTCAAGGACAAGTCGCGCTTTAGGGCCTCGTTTTTCGCCGATTCCGCATCGACCGATTCGGACAGTCGCACTGTTTCGTAGACCGCGTGTTCACGTTGTTGATGCTTCACAGTCGCGCCGCAGAAAACGCACGCATCCGCGTCGAAGTATCCGAGCAGAGTACCGGTTTCCTTGACCAATTGGAGCCGTGCCAAGTCGGTGGCGTATTGGGCGTCGAGGAGGTTGAACCGATTGAGAAGCACGGTCGTCTCATTGACCCGTTCTTGCTCCAGCTGGCGCTGATTCTGCTGCTCAACGCGCTCTTCGACCAGGTGGGCGCGGCGCGCAAGGCTATCGGTCATCGAGTTGGAGGCTTGACGGATCGCCGCGTCGACTCGGGCACGCACGTCAACACATTCGTTCAGCTCTGGGGCGTCCTCGAGTTCTGCTCGCACCTGACCGATAGCCCGGTCCAATACCTCGACCTGACCTCTGTTGATTCGGCGGAATTCCGCTGGGTCCTCCCCCTGGGGTAACCCTGAGTCGTCGACCCCCTCGAGTAGCAACTTGAACGCAGAATGTTCCGCCGTTTTCGTCATGGGTAGACCGCTCTCGATGGGGGATACCCGCGAGTCCATGCGCTCCTCGTCCACAAGGACCAGGTGGGCGATGTTACGGAAACTCATCGCCTGGACAACGTTGTTCTTGTTCTTGCGGAGTTTGGCGTCGGCGATGCCAAGCCGGTCTAGAAGGAAGTAAGAGATGTTGTCAGGGTTGTCCTTCTTATGTTGCCCCAAGAGTTGCCGGTCGGCTTTCCGGTCCGGGGTAGAACGGACATCATCCTCGAACACTGAAATTCGCCCGCCGCGCAGCTCGCGGGAGAGAGTCACAACCTCGCCGTCATCGAGCTCGATACCCAGCATCATGCTGCGATATCCCGCTGCTTCAGGCAGGTCACGCAGGCTGCTTCCGCCGAGCATGAAATTCAGAGCCTCGATTACGTAGCTCTTGCCGGTCTCCGAGGCCCCATAGATCACGGTTAGTCGAGGAGCGAATTCGATCGTGGCGGGCGGACGATCGGGGCCGACTGCGGTCAGATGCAAGAGTCTCATCCTAGTGGCCCGCTTTCGTCGTTCGGTTCCCATGTGAATTCTTCTGTCCACCGCTGCGAAATCATTCGGATCCTGTGTCGAACCTCGTCGGTCGGCAGGTCGACGAACTCACTGATCAGCCAATCCGCGACCTCATTGAGTTCCCCTACCAGCGGCGAGTCGACCAGCCGCAAGAATGGGCCGGCTTCCTCGCTGGCCCGGTAGCTGACACCATCCGCTGCGGTCACGAGGTCTATCAATCCCGCGCGAGACATGACGTGCACTCCGTGCTCCAACACAGAACGCTTGATTCCGAGTTCACCGTTACGTGTCGGCACGGCGGGGAGAACGCTCAAGGGCCCGCCGAGATCTGCGCTGTGCAACAGGCAGTAATCCATGAGGACCAAGCGGTCCAGGCCAAGTGCGCGAGGGAACGCCGCTGTCAGGAGGATGAGGGATCGGACTCCGAGTTCGAGCGGACTATTGAGGGGTTGCATGGCACCAGCGCAGTCTGTTGTCATTTGCCAATTGGTGGCACATACCGGTCCGGTCGCGGACTTCAACTATGGGGAGTAGGCCGTTCGATGTGATCGCCAGGGTGTGCGAGGTCCCGACCACTGTTTGCAGACGCTGTAGTCCATCGCGGTGGTCGAGGTCGTGTACGTCGATCACCCCGTCGAAGATCTCCCGTTGCAGCGCGTCGAAGGTACCGACCGGGACGGAATCTCGAGCGAACAAGCGCAGTGCCTCAGCGCTGTAAAATGCCACCCGTTGTCGCATGTAATGGCCGCCAGTGTGCTCGTGCGCTGCGGCCTCAGTAGCGGTGAAGGTACTGCCGTGTCGCTCTGCGTACGCATCGAGCATCTGCTCGATGTAGCGCTGCTCCCCTATGGAGGGCTCTGGTGACGGGGCCGGCGAGTCGGGACGCGCGGGAAGGTCCACGCCGAATCGCGCTGCGTGCCAACGAGTTTTAGAGTGCTGTTCGACGAGTTCGCACAGTTCGACCGTCCCGAAAACCGAAAAATCAGCCGTCCGGATGAAAGACACGACCGCCTCCAACAAGTGCCCACCCAATTGCTTCACAAGGACGCTTTTGGTCTTCACCAACTCCTGCTCAAGACCAGCGCGGAGCTTCGTCGGAGAGTGGATGAGGTTGGAGAGTGACGTGCCGCATCCCTTGGGCGCGGCAAATCGATAGCGCCGCGGCCATCGGTAGTGACCGGCCATCACGCCTACGACAATTTTCAGGATTTCGGGGTAGGCATCGCTGGGAATAAGTGCCTTGCCGTAGTGCTTGCACTGGTAGCAATCCCAGTCATCCTCGAATCCGGCAGCGGTTACAAAACCTGCGACATCGACCCCGTGATCGTTGGCACCGCCGTTGCGCAGCACTTGCACATAGTCCAACGTCGTTGCCCACTCCAGAACGAACTCCTCCCACTGAGCATCGTCGTAGAGGAAGATCCGCTTTTCGGGGGACAAGGACAAATGGCTCGGTTGGGGCGTCCACGAGCTGCCGTCCAGCACGGAGGGCGCCGCAAGCGGAATGAGAACTATCTCACCAGTCACTGACTGCTGGGTCACTTCCTGCCCCTCATTTCTTTGCGAGGCCATCCGGATCGCGAAATCTTGCGGCCCTCAGTGTCCGACATTCGGACACTATAACCGGCGGCAACAGGCCTCAATCCTCAGATCTACATCCCTACAGTTTTTCCTGCCATACACTACGAACAAGAACAAGGAATTCCGGCGAGCCTAGTCCGCAACACCGGCTTGGCAGAATCGGCGAGACACCCCGCCCGCTACCTCAACGCTGGGATATGGTTCGCTGCGTCAATGGCAGCCCAAAAGTTCCGTTACCTCAAAAGAACAGGCAAGATCTTCCTTGGCAAAAAAGAAATGCTGGTCGATGACGATAGAGACAACTGGCGGATGCCCATGGAAACCGTCGGCACCGGTTCGCTCGCCTCATTAACTACGGCACTGCGCAGTTCCACTGAAGGCGATCATTACTGGACTTCTCCGGAACTTCACCTTTCAACGTATCCAGAAGATGGTTTCGATCCCAGGTACGGAAGCTTCCACCCTATTCACATAGGATTGGATACAAATGGACTATATATTGAGGTAAACATTGGTGACATAGACCTCAATGAGGTCGATGAGCACATCATTGGGGCGCATCTTCGACCGATGCTGGATCGCGTTGGTGCACAATTTATCCAGGCAATATTTGATGTATCTAACGGATATGCGTACATGGAAGTGCAAGTGCGCCCCCTGGTGCGAGGCAAGACGGTGCGGGACGCCTGGCAGATTGGTGAGGATATGGTCGAACTGCTTACGTGCATCAACAACGGCCACCTAACTGCCGAAACTGCGTTCGATCTCACTCTTGCAGGTAAGGTAGAACTTCTGGTCGGGCATCGTGAATCTGACTGGCTGGAAGCGAAGAGTCTTGGTTATGATCTTGATGGCGATGCCGGACAAATTGAACTTGCGCAGGACGTTGCTCGGTTTGCAAACGGTAGCACTTCCGGGCTCCTGGTAATCGGATTGGCCACCAAAAAATCGAAGGGAATAGAGACGATAACGAGCGTCCTCCCCTCAGGAACAGCATTTCCCGAAAGCCGCTATCTGGGTGCTATCGATCGGAAACTTTTTCCTCCAATCGCAGGAATCAAAGTGCAGAACGTTCAGATTATAACTAAAGACGGCCGGGCGGGGCACATACTTGCAATTCTTGTACCTGCCCAACCGGAAGAATCCAAACCGCTACTCGTTCACGGCGCCATAGTCGGCGCGAAGGTCGAGGGTGCATTTATCAGTATCATCCAACGGCGCGGGGAGGAGTCCATCCCCACACGACCGGAAGCAATACACGCAACTATCGCTGCGGGTCGTGCGCTTCTTCGACAAGGCAAAATACCCAGAGAAGGACAGCCGACTCCAGTAGCCTTACCTCCGTCGTAATTGACTGGATTCCGACACACACCACTATCAGTGTCTGTCGGTTCCACATATTTGAGCTTCATCTCGCACGCAACCACGCGAAACCGGACCTCGAGGTGCCGGATATAGGAAGGAGACGCGCACTTGCCGGCACGTTTCCGGATCTCGGCCCGATCGACACAGAGTAGGACGCACAATGCTTAATTACATGGCCATCGATTTCGAGACAGCGAATTCGTACCGCGGCTCGCCCTGCTCGGTCGGTCTGGTTCGCGTCCGCGACGGAGTTCCTGTCGAGGAATGCCATTGGTTGATACGGCCGCCGGAGCAGGTGGACCATTTCGATAGCTTCAATATCGCACTTCACGGCATCACCCGCGAGATGGTGGCGACCACGCCGCGATGGAAAGATGTATTGCCGTCCATTGTCGATTTCATCGGTGGCGACGTCGTGGTCGCGCACAACGCCGGCTTCGACATCGGCGTCATCCGCTACGCCTGCGCAGTCGACAACATCGAATGGCCAGAAATTCGGTTTCTCTGCACGATGGTCCTTGCGCGGCGCGCCCTGTCGCTACCGACCTACCGGCTGCCGTACGTCCTCGAAGCGCTCGGAGGGGTGATCGTGGATCACCACGATGCGCTTGCAGACGCCCATGCCGTCGTACAGGTCGTTCGCGGACTCGCAGCCGTCCAGGGCGTTTCGGACCTCGACGCGCTCGCTACCTCGGTCGGTGTCAGTATCGGCCGAATGACCAGCGGCACATACAAAGGCAGCGTCGCAACCGTTCCCAGCAAAGGCGGCGGTTCTTCCCCTCTCCTTCAGCCTGACATCAATCCAAACGCCGACCCCGACGGGTACCTCTACGGCCGCGTGGTGGTGTTCACCGGCACGCTGATGTCGATGACACGGCAGATCGCGTGGGAGGAATGCGCACGCGTCGGTGCCGCCGCCAACGAGTCGACGACCAAGCGGACCAACGTACTCGTCGTCGGCGACATCAACCCTGCCGCCCTACAACCGGGCTCGAAGATCACCGGTAAAGCTCGGCGAGCGTTCGAACTGCAGGAAAAGGGCCAAGACATCGAGGTGATGACGGAGGACGACTTTTTACGCTGTCTGGGCGGGAAAGATCTCGACGAACCCGAGGTTCTACTCTCGACCGAGGGCATCAACGGTTCCGTTGCACCAGTACCGGTACCCAGCCGCCTTCGGATGATTCCGATGGCGCAGCGCCCGGAACCTCAACCGCCGCAACAACTAAAGCCGCCGAAACCACCCCGGCCGTTGCGGCGAACACCCGTCCCAACCACCCAGGCATGCTCCATCGACAACTGCACTAACACCGCGGCATTCAAAACACGCACGAAACCGACATGGTGCGAGCAGCACATCATCGAGCAACAACGCCGCGGCGGACTGGTCCCCTTGGAATCGTTCACTCACCCCGACGACTGGCAACTGACCGAATGCCTGACGTGCACCGTCCAGGCGCACTACCGATTCGAGTACACCCTCGACAAAAACACCTACGCCGAACCCACGTGCCGTGCCTGCTTCTGGCGAGCATGGGCGAGGCAGTCCCGGGACATGCATGGCGTTTGGGCAAAGGTGGAGCCGGTTCCGTACGAGAAAGCCAAAAACATTGCTGAAAAATCGCAATACGAGTACCTCGGACCGCTCACGGCTCCGTCGCTACCTGACGACCCGCACCACGTACGGTGTCGTCGATGCGGACGGATCAGCGCTGAACGCCTCAGCGACATTGCGTCCGGTTGCTCGACCTGCAAACCCAGCAGCTAACACTTTCGTCAGTGCCGCACACGATGACAGTGACAGCGGCGGCCCTCACCTAGAGTAAGACCGCCCATGTCCAGTCCTTTCTCGTAGGAGTTCTCCGTGACCACCGCACCACACACATATCTTCTTCCACTCGCGGTGATCGACGAACGCTCCGGGAAAGTATGCATCTGGCACATCGATGTCGGACCCGACATCGGATTACCCCGACTGTCCGGCGGCTGGGTCCTCGAACGCGACGACACCGACACGATCGTCAACCTTGTTCGCGGTCGGCACGTCGTGCTGTGCAACGGCACCGACATCATCACTCGCGAAAACATCACCACCGCAGGAACAGTCGATATCGACGCAACCGTCGACGCCGTCACCGCTGAACGTGATACGTTGCAGGCCCGCTTCAACTCCCACGCCGCCACGCGCAAGACATTAGTGTCGCCGACGTGGCCGGAAATCACACATCCGAAAGTCATCGCCGCGACTGTTCCCCGCACCGAGACCATCATCGAGCAGGCCGGAGATGCGTTCCCTCTGGCCCGGGGGTTGAACGTCCTCGCCCAAGCCTGGACACAGATCGAAAAGCAGCGCCTGGCAAGGCCTTTCCTCATCGAACCCGACGGGCCCCATCCGCGACCACTGCCGCTGGTCCTGCGATAACGACTGCTGCGACGCGGCACTCGCAGAAAACATTGTCGAGTACCACATGCCGTGCCCACGAGCAGCATTTGTGAGATCGGCGCAACCGTCGTTCGAATGATCCCCTGACGCCAGGCATCCTGCCTCTCACTCGAACCTCGACGTCACAGCAACCTGACAGCACTGCCGGAGGTCGCTTGCCGGCTCGTCTATGATTCCCCGAGCTTCGGTGACCGGCATCGCAGCGGTGGAGAGGTTCATGGCAACGACGAAGCAGAAACTCGGTTGGGGACTAGGCGCTGTGTTGGTGCTGGCGATGTTCGGCAGTTGCATCAACGACGACGGTCCATCGACCAACTCGATCGCAGCGCCCACGACCTCCGCTCTAGCGTCGCCCACGACAACCTCTGCGGTACCGATCCCGGTACGAAAGCGAGTCGAATGGGAAGGCACAGTCCTCGACTACGACGCAGCCGGATCCGGCGCAGGCCTCTACATCGACGTCGACGGAGAACGAACCCGCGTCGACATCAGCCACGTCGGCGCCGTGACCTGCGGCGGCTACACCGCCTCCGACTCGAATCGCGCGGTGGTGCGGCAGCGGCTGGCCGAACTTGCACCGATCGGCACCGCCGTACGGGTCGTACGTTCCATGCCCCTCACCCCTGGCGGATACGTGTACATCGCAGGATCAGCCGACACCACCATCACCGCAACTGCAACAGAACCGACCACCACAGCCGAGTCAACAGCGGCGTCAACAACGGAATCGGCCAGCGCCACAACGACCCCAACAGAAAAGACCTCGGGATCGGCCACCACCACCGGCGCCCCCTCGACTGCGAACACCTCCACCGCTACCGAAATCCTGCTCAACGAAGTACTTCTCGCCGAAGGACTGGGCACCCTGGACATGCCGGGCATCAACCTGTCCGTCCTGTCCACGACATCACTCGATCAACAGCTCGCGGCAGCCCGCCAATCCAACAACGCAGCCCCGAATTCGCTACGGTGGCCGGCACTGTTCACCGCGTACCAGAATGCTTGGGACAACCGCATCGGATTGCAGGCGCAATGCCGGGCCGACGACGATACCGCGATGATCAAGGCCGAACAGAAAGCCGAGCTCGATCGACTCCGGGCCGGCCCCGACGGGGTCCTCTACACCAGCGACGACGATCGCACCACATACAAATTCGACGACAACGGAAACATCTACGCTGACACCCCCACCTACAGCAGCAGTGGGGGCAGAGGGAGCGGCGGGGGTGGTGGCGGCGGGTTCTGCCGTAGCCGCTGGTGCTGACAACACCGATCCACTAGACAAAATCGCGAAACCCCTTGCGCACGAGGAAATTCTCGTGAGTAGCTGGCCTAAAAGGTTGACTGGACACTCACGCAAACACCTCCTCGAAGCAGCGTCCCCGGATAGGACATCCCATCCCCGGCGTTACGGATTCTCTGCCCACGTCCGATTCCGGCGTTGAACCCTGAAACAATGTGGTCGGTTCACGGATTACCGTGATCCCCACTTCCGGATCACGAGCCGGTAATACTGAGCTGCGGGTCGGAATCGTGAGCAAGGACTATCCCGAGACAGTCATCGACAACTCTGATCTGGTGCGAGATTGGGCGTCGGTGCTGCGGCGGGCGACCGCCCTCGACGACGGCCGTCTGGTTCTCGCCGCTGAGGACGGTCTCGAGCTCACCTGAATCTTTCCGCCTCATCGGTGAGAATCACGAGATGCGGGTGCGGTGCGGGACGAGTATCAGTGAGAAAAGATGCTGCTCACAAGTTTTCGGGGTGCGGCGTCGAACGCATCGATGACGTCGGCTTTGATGCGCCCACGTGGAGAAACGTCGAAGCCGTTCTTGCCGGCCCACTCCCGGATCGCGTGCAGTTGCTCCGCTGACCGACCAGACCCTGATGCCTTACGTGCGGTCGAGGTTGGCGTACGAGCCTTGCCTGACGCAGAGACTTTCTCTGCCGACTTGATATACGGGGCAAACGCCGCTTCAATCTTGTCGGCATTGGCAGGACGTAGATCGATCCGATAATCGGTGCCCTGATAGGAGAAAGTGACCTGATGGCCCAATCCGGTGTCGATGGGTTTTCCATCGAGATCGTCGATGAGTTGGCGAATCACTATTTCGGCCACAGAAGTCCTCTTCGTTGATTTGCTGAATGAGTATGACGTTCATGTTATCTGCAGTATCAGGAAGTCGCGCCGTCTCTACCGACCTCGGTCATGTCGCGCACGACTTTCGGCTGTCGGTTCTGACGATCACGAAAACCGAAAGACCCTCAGCGCCTAGTAATTTGCGAAATACCAGCCACGACGAACAGAGCCCTGAACAACGGGGCTCGAATGTCGCAGGACCGCTTGCCTCCATGTAGTGAACGGGATCGTCAACGCGCACTACTTCCACATTCGAGGGGGACAACGGATTCACCTGTTCATACCATTTGTACTGTTTACGATGGAGGTGTGCGGTCGGCATGAGATCGGTTTCGCGCGGACAGTGGGTCATCGGAGTTGTGTGCTCAACGCCGACGACGTTCGAGCACCCAGGCTCGATCATGCAGGGCCGGGGAGGCTGTCTTCTCGGCTGGCGGTACCGGAAACTGACCAGTGCCGATCGCGCTTGCACGGATCAGGGGAGCGTGCGAAAGGTCCCTGATCCGACGATCCTGCCGTCGGCTTCCAGGGTGTAGTTGTACGTCGTGTTCGGTGTGAGACTGGAGATGATGCTCAATGTGCGCAGGCCGGTCCGGGTGGTGTAGTTGTACACGTAGAACGGGCCTTGAATGGCGTTGACGCGGAACGTCGTTCGACTGGTTCCGGCGGGAACGGTGACGACCACGTCTGCGCCGACCCTCGTGGGAGTGAGCGTGTGACTCCACAGTGCCGGGGGCGCCGCAGTGTCGGTTGCCGGAGGTGCCGCAGTCGTTGTTGCCGGAGCAGGCGCTGTCGTTGTCGCCGCGGTAGGCGTCGTGGTCGGGGCCGTCGTCGGAGTGGCTGTTGTGGTGGCGGTTGCGGGGATTGTGGTTGACACGGCGGTCGCAGTCGGCTGGGTAGTAGCGGCGACCGTGGTGGCTGGGATCGGATCGTTCGACACATGATCATCGAGGTGACCTGCCAGAACTGTGCCGAACGTGCCGGAAAGGTCATGACCTAGTCCTGCGGGGGACTCGAGATCGGTGGTGAAGCCTCGAGCTGAGTACCACGCTAATCCCTTCTGCGCGTCCAGAAGTGCGTTGTAGCCGTCGCTGACATTGGTCCCGTTGTCCGCGCGGCCGGTGTACCAGTGCATGGGTAGGTCGGCGATCAAGTCGCTGGCGAAGGGCTGCGCCGGGACACGTGGCACACCGCCACCACCGAAGACCACTGAGCCGCCGCCGTCGATCTTGCTCGAGTACTTCGGCAGGAAAAATTGGGTGATCAACTGCGCGCCGCCGCTGTAACCGACCAGCCAGATGTCCTCGGTGTCGATGTTGTAGCCGGCTTCGAGTGTGTCGAGCAGGTCGGCGACGAAATCGGCGTTCGCGCTTCCGTTTTCCCACCACGTGATTGCACCGGCGGAATCAGGGGTGCGGATGGGGACGGTGATGTAGCCCCGCGCGCGGGCGTGCGCCACGATGCCCGACGGACCGCCGAGGCTGTACGAAGAGGTGGGGTTCGCGAATTCGTACGCCCCGTCGCCGTGGAACTGCAACACGAGACCGGCCGCGTGATCCTGCGGGATGCCTGCGGCATAGACGTGGTATTTCGACGAAAGACCGTTCGAGGCGGTGAAGGACTGAAAGGTGCGATCCGAATAGGTCATGCCGGTGCCGTGAGTACTTCCCGCCGACGCCGTCGATGGCGATACGACGATCGCGACGAGACCGACCACTGCTGCCAGCACGGCTACCGGCAGAGCGGTCAGGGCTACTGCGGCAGAGGTTGTCAGTCCAGCTCGGGGCATCGGCGCTCCCTTTCGTCTCCGGTGCGCGGCGCAGGTGCGCCCTTCACCGTCGAATGAACAATGCCACTTCGGTCACCGCACGGCCGACATTTCGCGATAGTGCCCAAGAGGTGGCGGATGTCGGATTGCACGGTTGACATCGCGAACTCTGGTGGCATGTCGCCGATTGTATTTGTGGCCAGCGATGGGGCAGTGACGCTGCGGCTTCCCCGCGGCGGGCAATGCCGGCTCAGGTGTGTGCAATGAGTTCGCAGAGAGCCATCGGCTCGTCGCAGCATCTGCCGCACGTAGCACCGGAGTAGATGAAGGATCGAGCGCAGGCGGCCGCTGCGGAGCCTGGCCTGCGCGTCAACGGACATCCACCGGCGCGGTATCGCGTCACCGCCGAGAGCGTCGACGCGCCGCCGAATCGAGCGGTGGCGCGAGCGCTCTCCACGAGCGCCGTCAGAGAGCGAGCAGCGTGTGCGGTAGGACGGAACTTCATCCCGTGCACGACCTCTGAGCGCCGGCGCAGTAACATCGGTGGCCGTGGTGCGCTGCTTTCCACCTCGGTTCCAGCGCACCACTCCCACCGCCAGTAGGCAGCCCCGTCTTCTTCTCTGCCTGCGTGTTTCACATGTCCAGGAGCTACAGTGACCTCCCCCGCCGACCGGCTTACGGTCAACCTCGCGCAACTGCCCATCAGTGACGACGCACCTTTGGTTTCGCTGCTGCGCACAACGCTGCTCGATCACGTCGAACACGGCACCGACATCACCGAACCCGCTCTGCTCGGGCTCCTCGCCATCACCGGTGTCCTCGAAGAACGCCTCACCCGGCTCGAAGCCGCCGCGCTCCACTCCTCCCCCGCACCATGACCCCGTCATCGGCTCGCGGTTCTCGGCGACGGCGCCTGCGCGCATTGTTCGCCGTGACAGTGGAAACGGCGGTCATACTGGGATGCATCGCATCGGCTATCGCCATCATCTGGTGGGCAGCATGACGACGTGGCGGAATGCAACGGCAGGACCACTGCACTCGTATCTTCACACGCAAATCGTTGGCGGCAGGGTTGTCGATGTGTGAATCTTCTCCGCCACGGTCGAACGAACGCCTCGCGTGAAACAGGGGCCGGATGTGTGAACATCTCGCCGGCCCAACCTTCACCGAGGACAGTTCTTGCGCCCGCACGACATTCGAACACCTATCCACGGTTCCTCTCATTCGCACCAAGACGGCGATCTCGGCGCCCAATTCGAGTCCTCCCGCACACCTGGCGCTCTCAGAGCGCTGCTATTTCACGCCCGATTTCGTCGCTTCCGCGACAACGGCGACGGGCGACCCGCGCACTGGGCGGCGGAACCTCGCCGCGACACAGCCTCGTATGGCCACGGCGCAAGCATCAGGTGAAGGAACGCCGTTCGGGCCTCCCGTGACGGGGACGTCGACCTTTTCAAGCTGAGTGCCACTGTAGACGGCCATCCTCAACTTCCCCTGCCCCACACGAGGGGTGCAATGCGCGGCCGGCCGACTGCTAATGCCAGTTAACTTCTTGCTGGCTACTCTTCGGCAAGATGCGGTCATACGCCCACGTTCGGATGCTCTGACGTAGTCGGAAGAGCGAGACTCAACCCCCTCCTGCCCCCGCACTATCTCCGGTGATATCAGCTCCGTTCGAGCTTGCGGTGCCAGTCGCCAGCCGTTTTCCCACCGCTTGCCGCAAGCAGAGACAAGGGTCCGCGAAAGAGGTCCTGGACGACCATTTCCCAGCTCGCTCATCATTCGCAGACACCCAACCAGGGACCTTGGACCCTGTTGCATCGAACCGATCCCACTCCAGCGAATCGGACAAATGATGCGCATTGAGCTGCGTCGATAGCCTCCCTAATCGGTCCTCCACCGAGCCTGCGGCCACTCACGGGAGGCTCCCCTGCCGCCTCCACCTCGCCCGTGGGACTAATGTCACATTCACTGATAAGTGCCGGCTCGGGCCACATGTCGAGAGTTTGCTCCCCGCTTTGCCTGGGATTTACCTGTGAATCTGCTGGCAGGGCGGATTTCCCGACAATCGGGACGTTTCCCGGCGGCGACAGGTGTGATCTTTCATCGATGTGCAGGTGACGAATTCGAGTGATTTCAGGGCTAGGTTTTTCTCGCATCACGACGTACCGTTCCACTGCAATCACTCAGCTAGTTAAATGATGAAGTACACCGTGGTGACGGCGAGGACGTCGGAACCCGAGTGGAAGGCGGGATGATCCCGCGAAAGGGACGTCATGCCGGAAAACAACCCGTGGACTGACACGTGGACCGGGTCGAATGCCAGGCACAGCATGCGGTCGCTGCGGCCGCGGCGGTTGAATCATGTCTTCGAGGCAAGTGCGGACGCGGTTCCGAGTGCGATCGCACTCGAGTGCGACGGAGCCTCGATCACGTACCGCCAACTCGACGAACGCTCGAACCAATTGGCGCACATGCTTGTCAGCCGCGGGGTCGGGGTGGGTTCACGCGTTGCGATCTTCCTCCATCGGTCGGTCGATACGTATGTGAGTTTGTTGGGGGTCCTCAAGGCGGGTGGCACGTTCGTGCCGATCGACCCCGGTGCGCCGGCCGAGCGGGTGACGTACGTCGTCGAGGACGCAGCGGTCCAGCTCGTGCTGACCTCCGTCGAGCTGACGCCGAAAACTGTAGGCTGCCAGGTCCAGCGGCTGGTGCTGGACGGGGCAGCAGCGGAGTTGAGCACCCACGCACGCGATAGGCCGGTCCTGGACGCACGGTCTGATCCGGACCCTGCGTGCTACATCCTCTACACCTCCGGCTCGAGTGGTCGACCCAAAGGCGTCGAGGTCGCCCAGTCGAGCATCTGCAACTTCCTCGACGTGGTCCCGGGCGTGTATGACGTGCAACCGAACGACCGTGTCTACCAGGGCATGACGATATCTTTCGACTTCTCGATCGAGGAGATCTGGCCCACCTGGGCTCGCGGGGCGACGATCGTGGCCGGACCGACGGACAGTGGCCGACTCGGCGGCGAATTGGCCGATTTCCTCGACGAGAACGCGGTCACGACCCTCTACTGCGTACCGACCCTCCTGGCCACGATCCCCCGCGAGCTGCCCACGATTCGGAACCTTCTGGTCGGCGGTGAAGCATGCCCGCGCGAGCTGGTCGAACGGTGGGCGCGACCAGGACGCACCATCCTCAACACGTACGGTCCGACCGAGGCGACCGTGACCGCGACCTGGGGTGAACTCGTCCCTGGCCGACCGGTCACGATCGGTCGACCACTGCCGACGTACTCCGTGGTCATTCTCGACGAATTCCGGGGGCTGGTGCCCCGGGGCGAGGTCGGCGAGATCTGCATCGGCGGGCGCGGCGTGGCCCGCGGATACGTCGGGCGCCCCGACCTGACGGCAGACCGGTTCATCGAACACTTTTCGGTACCTGCAGGCCAGAAACTCTACCGGACTGGCGATCTCGGCCGCTGGACAGCCGCCGGTGAGATCGAATACCTGGGCCGTGCGGACGCCGAGGTGAAGATACGCGGTCACCGGGTCGACCTCGGCGAGATCGAAAGCGTTCTGCTCGAGCATCCGTCGGTATCGGAAGCTGTCGTATCACTGGTATCGGCAACACCGGGTGAGGCGCCGTCGGAGTTGTGCGCCTACATCGTCCTCGCCGACCCGAGCACACGCGAACGCGTCGTCGGGGAACTCGCCGCAGCCGCATCCCAACGACTTCCCGCCTACATGGTTCCCGCCTTCGTCGACGTCATCTCCGCAGTGCCGGTGATGCCCAGCGGCAAGGTGGATCGATCGACACTTCCGGATCCGACCCGGCGGCGGCTCACGGCGCACACAGGGCCGGTCATCGGTCCTCGCACCGCGCACGAGGCCCGCATCCGTGACATCTGGGCTCACGCGTTCGGGGTACCGGCGGCAGAGTTGTCGGTCGAAGCGAACTTCTTCGACGATCTCGGTGGGCACTCGCTCCTGGCCGCCACCGTCGTCTCCGCTCTGCGTGAGACCGACATCGGAGCCACTTTCTCGATCCGCGATCTGTACAGCCATCCCACCGTCCGCTCGATCACGACCATGCTGGCGACACCGCGATCACAGGCCCCGGCAGCGACGAATGTTGCGCTCACACACGCAGATACGGACGTCGCCCGCGCCGGAGGGATCCAGCTGGCGGTGATCTACCTGTTCCTGCTGATCACCACCCTTCCCGTCTCGTACGTCTACACCAAGAACGACGGATTCGTCTCCGTACCGGTCCTGTTCGAGATGTTGGCGGCCATCATGATCACCTACCTCTCTGTTCGCTGGTTCCTGCCAGTCCTCGCCGCACGGCCGCTGGCCGCAGGAATCACACCCGGCCGCTACGCCCTCTGGGGACCGACGTATGTGCGATTGTGGACGTTGGACCTTCTGCTCGCGGTAGGGGCGTTGCCGGTGGTCAGTGGTTCACCGTTGATGTCGATCTACCTGCGTATCCTCGGGGCGAACATCGGCCACCGCACCACCATCGCAACCTCGTCGATCTCGTTGCCGACGCTGGTCGAGATCGGCGCCGGCGCCTCGATCGGGTACGGCGCGACCATCAGGCCCTGGCGCGTGGAATCCGGCGTGGTCGTGGTCGACAAGATCGTCGTCGAACCAGGGGCGTTCGTCGGCGCGAACGTCGTCCTGGAACCAGGATCGACGGTCGGAGCGCGCGCAGTGCTCGGCGATCAATCGCTCTTGCCGTCCGGACACATGGTTCCGCAGGAAGCGAGATGGGCGGGCTCGCCCGCTGTTCCCGCCGAATACGCGGACCCGGCGGTGGAGACGATGATGCGAGCCGACAGTGTCCGCGCCCGCTGGAAAATGCGTCACATCGCCGCTGCGATCGCAGGATTGGCTGCACTCGAAGTGGGAGCGATCGCGCTGATGGTTCCCGGTATCGCACTGGTCTGGGGCGCGCTGCTCACGTGGGGCGTGTTGGCGGGACTCGCGGCGACGTTGCTGACCGGCCCGATCTTCGTGATCTCGGTCTGCGTGTTCGTCGCCGTGAACAAGCGCCTTGTGCTCCGCAGCGCGCCAGCCGGAATGCATCCCGCCCGTTCAGGTCTCGGGATCCGCAAGTGGATGGTCGACAAGTTGCTCGAGTTCAGTTTGCTGTTCACCAACTCCCTGTACGCGACGCTCTACACCGCACCGTGGTTGCGACTGCTCGGTGCCGACATCGGCCACGGAGCGGAAGTGTCCACCGTCGCACACATCGACCCGGACATGCTGACCGTCGGCCCCGACAGCTTCGTCGCCGACATGGCCAGCATCGGCAGCGCCAGCTTCGCCAACGGACGAATCATGTTCCAGCCAACAAGAATCGGTGAACGCACCTTCGTCGGCAATGCTGCTGTCATCCCATCCGGCATGGACATCGGCGACCACGCCCTGATCGGCGTCGCGACCGTACCACCGGTCAACGGCGTTCCCGACGGCACCTCCTGGCTCGGATCCCCCGCGATCTACCTCCCCAACCGCCAAGACAGCGGCGACTACGACGACGAACTCACCTACACCCCGCCGCGGGAGGTGATACGCGACCGGTACGTCATCGAATTCTTCCGCGCCACACTGCCACCCACAGTCCTCGGAGTGAGCTTCTACCTGTACTTGCTGGTCCTGTCCTCACTCACCTTCGGCCGGGAGCTCACCGTGCCCGCCCTCGTCGCGCCGCTGGTGGCGATGGCATCGAGCCTGGCAGTGATCGGGTTCTGCGCCGCCGTGAAACGAAACACCGTAGGACGCTACCGGCCCCGCGTGGAACCTCTGTGGAGTCCATTCGTGCGTCGCTCGGAGTTCGCGACAGGACTCTACGAAAGTGCAGCCGTGCCGATCGGTGTCGGAATGCTCGTCGGCACACCGTTCCTGCCGATGATCCTGCGGTGGTTCGGCGCAACGATCGGCAAACGCGTGTGGTTCGGCACGACGTACCTCACCGAATTCGATCTCGTCCACATCGGCGACGACGCCACCATCGGCACCGAAGCATCCCTGCAAACACACCTGTTCGAAGACCGCGTGATGAAAATGTCCACCATCACCATCGGCGAGGGCGCCAGCATCGGAACACGCTCGATCGTCCTCTACGACACCATCGTCGGCGAACACGCCTCACTCAGCCCCCTCTCGCTGCTCATGAAAGGCGAAGAACTTCCCCCCCACACCCAGTGGCGCGGAATTCCCGCCGAAGCAGTCCGCGACGACGACATGGCATTCGGACACCTCGCTACCCTGACGCAGAGCCCGCACCGGCCTCACCGCGACGACACCTCCATCCCCCTCGACACCGACGAAGGAGTACCCGCATGAAATGGGTATCGCTGGCTCGGAACACAACCCGCCGACGCACCACCTACAGCACCCGGCCACACCCGCGAGCACTCGTCTACCGCGGCCCAGCATCCCAACCCGGATGCCCGGAAGCCGTCGCCGATCTGTTGTCTTCGAGCGCCTGGAATTTCGACGTGCACTTCGTCGGACCCGACGAACAACTACCGATCGACGAGGCGACCCTCCATTCCGCAGCGCTCTATGCCCAACCCGGCGGCGGCGACCTCGACGGCGCCTTCACGCACCTACGCCGCCACGTGCCCGCGATCCAACACTTCGTCCGCGCCGGCGGACGCTACTTGGGATTCTGCCTCGGCGGCTACCTCGCCGGCCGCAGCCCCGGATTCGACCTCCTCCCCGGCGACGCCGACCAATACGTAGCCCTGCGCAGCGCCGAACTCCACGACACCTCGAGCACTGTCCTCGAAATCGAGTGGCGGGGCCAGATCGAGGAAATGTACTTCCAGGACGGACCGTACTTCTGCCTCGATCCCCGCTACCGGGACCACGACGACCACGACGCCGACATCCTCGCCCGATACCGCAACGGCAGCATCGCCGCACTGAAGATCGACTACGGACACGGGCGCGTCGCAGTAGTCGGTCCCCACCCCGAAGCCGACGAAACCTGGTACACCGACGACGGATTGATCCCACCCCACCACCTCGCCACCGACCTCGGCCACCACCTGATCAACGCGGTGATGACCCGATGACCGCCACCCCACTCACACCCACCGAAACCATCCCCGCCGCAACGAAACAGCGCCTTCACGGCATCGACGCAGCCCGCGGCATCGCCCTCCTCGGCATGATGGCAGTCCACTCCCTCGTCGCCGTCAGCGACGACGGATCACCAACCCTGTCCTACAGCATCGCGGCAGGCCGATCATCAGCACTGTTCGCCGTCCTCGCCGGAGTCGGAATCGCCTTCACCACCGGCCGCGCCCGAGTCGAACGCGGAAACCGAAGCGCGACCGCGGCGTCACTGGCCGCACGCGCAGCAACAGTCGGCGCCATCGGACTGATCATGGGCTACACCGACGCCGAATACGCCGTCGTCATCCTGCCCTACTACGCGATCCTCTTCCTCCTCGCGATCCCCCTGGTCTACCTCCCCACCCGCACCCTCGCAGCCCTCGGACTACTCATCGCAATCGCCGTACCCGCAGGCATCGAAATGCTCGGAACCTCACTACCCACTCCAAGTTTGGACAACCCGACACTGATCGGCATCATCGACAACCCAGCCGGCTGGGCCACCGAACTCCTCCTCAACGGCGAATTCCCCGCCCTGCCCTGGACCGCCTACATCTGCGCCGGAATCGTCATCGGACGCCTCCGACTGACCTCGGCCACCGTCGCCGGATCCCTGCTGATGATCGGCACAGCACTCGCCGTCGGCGCCCGCATCCTCTCCGAAACCCTCATCTTCCACCTCGGCGGACTCGAACACCTCATCACCGGCAGCGAACTTCCACGCCAAGACATCCTCGACCTCATCTCCTACGGAGCCGACGGCACCGTCCACGGATCGACCTGGTGGTGGCTCGCCGTCGACGGCCCCCACAGCAGCACCCCACTGGATCTGCTGGGCACGATCGGCTCCTCCACCGCAATCATCGGAGCAATGCTCTTCCTCGGCCACCTCACCGGCACACGACTGGAAAAATTGACCACCCTCGTCACCATGCCCTTGGCCGCCGCGGGTTCGATGACCCTGACCCTGTACGTACTGCACATCTGGTTCATCAACTCCCCCTACGACACCTACACCCCCTGGACCGGATACCTCCTCCAAGTCCTCGCCGCCATCACCATCGGCATCTTCGTCAAACTCACCACCGGACGCGGCCCCCTCGAAGCCTTCGTCACCATGACCGCCAACCGAAGCAAACAAGCAATCACAGACACGACGAACGCACAGACCGCCGACCGCCACACATAACCGCCTCCACCTACCGACCCAAGATTGAAGCGGATCCCGGTCCAATTCATGAGAGCGGCTGTGTATCAACACTGATGTGCCCCCGAATGCACTCCGACAGGGATGTCACATTAACGTGAATGTTCGGTGGCACAGTGTGTTCGGATGCGTAGTGATACAACGGTCTTGTCGCCGGCGCCTTTCCTGCGGCGACGGCACTACCGGTAGCCTCGCGCCATACGGCGAACTGATCAGCCATCACCCGCCGGTACTCACCGGCCGACAGCAGATGCCGTCTCTGACGGAAGTGCGATCCGATCACCCTAAACGCGGACAGGAACCGCTGCGCGTGACCAGGTGATTTGAACCGCCGCATCACCCCCTCCCGCTGCCGGGTCGACTGATGACTGTTTTCGGCGCGGTTGTTCAAACACCGCTAACGGCGATGCTCCATCGTCACCTGTCCTTCGCGCGTCCGGCGAAGTGGGTAGGTGGAGACAGCGGACACTGCCCACCTCCCGGCCCAACAGACTGGACGAGTTACGCGCCGAACCTCACATGACGCCCCCGATTGTCGCCACTGCGTTCGCTGCCGACCCGATCAGCGCCTGCCACAAGGCGATCCGCGTCAGATGGTACCGATCCCCCACACAATCGGTGGCCGCTGTTGAGCCGCCCAGCGTCTGGCCGTTACCTTCCCTCACCGAGGGAACGGCTCTGCAACGCCGCCAACTCCTCACGCGCCCTCTGGGCCACATCCGACCGAAACCCCATCAGCGCCATCGACGCCACCGCTTCCGCACCGACCGCCGACACACCGAGAAGGTCCGCGATCGCCTCACGCGCAGCCCTTCCACCCTTTGAGGCAACGATCACCCCGAGCACCTCTTGAGGACGGTCGAGAGCAGCCACCAGCGCAGTGAGCTCCGCCACCCGCGACGCACCTCGCTCCTCCCGATCTCCGGCAGGGCGGCGCCGAGCAGACATCGGCGCATCCACCGACGGCCCGTCCCACCGAAACAACTCCGCACCCAACTCGCCGTGCTCGGTGAGATGGAGGACCTCGAAACCGCCGGCGTCCTCCGGACCGGTCAGTCGCACGAGCACACCCGTGCGACTGTCGAACGCCAGATCAACCGCCACACCCGACGACTGAGTCACGGCGATCGACCACGCCGCTCTTCCCCCGACCACATCCAGGCACGGCTCGGATACATTCACCTGCACACTCATCCGCCGCAACACCGACTCCGGCCCCAACAGATCCAACGGACTGAACATCGATCCCAGATGCACAACCCCGAAGCCGCCGCGATGGCACTGGATCTCGTTGTCGATCCGCACGAACGCCTCCCCGTCGACGCTGGACATGTAGACAACCTCACCACCACGCTCGACGCGCCGCCGCCCTCCGGCGCCGTGCCAGAACCGGAAATCCCCGCCTGGGGTCTGATCACCCGCCTGTCCGGTCATGCGCATCGATCCCGACACGCAAACCGTCTGCGCCGCAGCATTTCTCCCGACCAGCTCCACCCACGACGGAGATAATGTCATCAGACCACGATAACCAGACAACCAAAGGGTCACGAGCGAAATCAGCGAAACGACAGCATCGCCCCCGACATCTCGAATCGGAGGGAAGTTCTGCTACGCCGATGTCGCCGGGGAATGATCAGGACAGCCACGCCTTGCATCGGAGTGTTGCACAGGCAACGAGTCGCCGATCGGGCCACCCAGGCACGCACCAACCGGAAACTGCAGGCGAATCCCATGCGCGCGGGCAACGGATACACACACCGACCCGTCGTGGGCACACCTGCACGCCGTTCAGGGTTCGCATCCCGCATTCATTTCCGGCACTCGATTACAGCCGAATGCCCGGACGTATCGGCGGCGGCGTGTACCGCGAACAACGCCTCCGCGCAGGACTTCTCAACTGGATCGGTTCGCTGAACAACTCCACCCGCCGCAAGTCGCGAAGAAACCCGCTCACACACTCCCACAACTCATCAGCACACACCGGCGCCGATGGGCCCACCAACCCGATCAACAAACCGAACACCACATCGTCACCACCGCCGACGACCGCCTCGTAGGACCCGATCAACACCGCATCCTCGGGAAACCGTCCACGAAGCTGCCTCAACTCCCCCAGAAACTTCTCCCGACACACACCAACACTCACGCGCTTCCATCCCTCCCCCGCTCGACCGGCCGGCCGGACACAGCCCACGACCAGACGACAACGATCGCACCGCAGCCCGCTCGCCTGTACCTCTCCCTGACCGGAACCACGCGTCGCCGCCCTCCGCCCGATCCGATAAATTCATCGAACAAGCAAGTTGAGGACAGGCAAGATCGGAAGGGCGTACGAGTGGCGGCAGAGGACAACAGAACATTAGAGCCGATCGCGAAAGCCGGTGCCCCACACCGAGTCGGAGGATTCCTCTACCACCGCCACGGCGACCGATGGGAATGGTCCGACACCGTCGCCCGCATGCACGGATACGACCCCGCCACCGCCGCACCAACCACCGAACTGCTTCTCTCCCACAAACACCCCGACGACAGAGCCCACGTCGCCCATGCCCTGCACACGATCCGCACCTCCGGCGGAGCGTTCAGTAGCCGCCACCGCATCATCGACACCCACGGGCACACCCGCTCGGTCGTGGTCGTCGGCGACCGCGTCCTCGACGAGCACGGTGAGGTCATCGGCAGTTCCGGCTTCTACATCGACATCACCGACACCGTCGAGAGCACAGTCTCCGAAGCAGTCGACGACGTCGTCGCCGACCTCACCACCTCCCGCGGCGCGATCGAACAAGCCAAAGGGATGCTCATGCTCATCTACCGCATCCCCGCCGACCGCGCCTTCGACGTCCTTGTCTGGCACTCCCAACACACCAACACCAAACTCCGCGACATCGCCGAAGGGCTCCTCACCCGAGTAGCCACCGACCTCGACATACCCACCGCGGTACGCACACACTTCGATCATCTCCTGCTCCACACCACCTGACACAACGCTGCGACGCAATCAGCGACATTGCATCTTGAGATGCCCGGACTCCGCGCGGTCAGCGCAGGAACGGCGCACCGTGGAGGCAGACCTAAGGTATCTACACGATTTCCTTCCTCAAACAGCCCTGATGGGCTCAGTCAATGTGAAAGTGTCGGTCCCCCAATGGTCGGCGAGCACAGACCTCTCGAATGAGTTAGATGAATAGGTCGTTTGCTGCTTCTCGTCCTGCGATTCGGCCGAACGTGACCGAGCGCAGGACAGAGAGCGCTCCGGGGTACTCCTGGTACCAGACCCCGGTGAGAACCCCGGCGGCATAGAGGTTCGGGATCGGTGTGCCGTTTCCTGTGACTACCCTCGCGCGTGTGTCTGTGCGGACACCGCCGAAACAGAATGTGATCGCTGCAGATCCGGGAACCGCCTTGAACGGCGGTTGCTGGATCGGCCGAGCCCAGTTCGACTTTTCGATGGCAAGACCGTTGGTGCACTTGCCGTCTGGTCGTGACGGATCGAATTCGCCCTCTTGGACAGCCTTGTTGAATTCGTGGATGGTGGCTGAGAACTTCGCGGCGTCGATGTTCATCGCCGCGGCTAGTTCTTCGATGGTGTCCCCTTCGAAAGGAGGTACGTCAGTTTGGTTCAAGAACTCGAATCCTGGCAGCGCTTCCGTTTCGGCGTCGTATACGAAGTAGGCGAGGTTGTCGTGATCGCGCCACACGGTCCACGCGAGTTTCTCGTTGAGACCTTCGAAAGTTCGACTCCCCTCGTCGATAAATCGCTCGGCATCTGCGTTGACCATGAGCCCATACGGTGCGCCGAACACGCCGGGGTCGGGCTTCGTGGACCGGGGATCGACCAATTCGACGTGCAACATGTCGAATTGACCGGCGGTGCTGCCGCCGATTTCGGTGACCATGCGCAGCCCGTCACCACGGTTGTATTTGAGGCCGGGAGCGACGGGCCGGATCTCGTTCGCCCGCGGGCCGACGTATTGAGTCAGCATTTCGTAGTTGCCTTCGAAGCCTCCCGAGGCAAGGACGACCTTCTTCGCCGCCAGTGTTCGCGTGAGGCCATCAGCATCTCGCACCACGACCCCGCTGACGCGTCCTTGGTCATCTTGTGTGAGGCGCACCGCCTCGGTTTGGTACAGGAAGCGCGATCCCGTATGCCCTTCGATTCGAGCGGCAAAAGCCTCGATCAGTGAGAGCCCTCCGCCCTCGACGGCGCCGTAGTTGGACTCCATGGCGAACGGTGGGGCCGCGTGCGAGACGCTCACACCGTTGGCCTTCATCCAGTCGACCGACTCATGTCCGAGTTTGCGCAGTAGAGAGAAGTATTCGCGGTCGTACGCGGGGTCCGAATCCAGGACTCGTTCCATGATGGCAGGGTCGACGGTCCCGTCGGGGTCGACCATGACGTTGACCCAGGACCACCTTGTGGCTCCGCCGCGGTCCGCTTCGGTACTGCGCTCGACGATTGCGACCGAGGGGCTCACTCCTCGTTCTGCCGATTCTTCGAGGAAGCCGAGGGCTGCTGACAAGCCTCCGGCCCCGCAGCCCACCACGACCATGTCGAATGATTCGTTTGTCATCAGGTTCGTAATCTCCTCGTGTGTTGGTGCGTTGAGTGATTGGACTCGCATAGGTCGACACAGTCGAAAAAGTCTCAGCAAGAATAGGTTTCGGTGAAGAATCGCAGTTTGTCCAAGATTCCAAGGGTCTCGGAAGACGACACGGTGGGAATCAGGAACACCGATCTTTCGACACCGAGCGCCTCGTACGACTCGATCACCGCCGGATCGGTCGGGGCGCCGAGCACGGTGACGGGAATGGGCGGTCGCGCTGCATCGGCTGCCTTGTTCTGAAGTTGGACAAGCATTGTGCGAAGCGTTGCAGGCTGCTGACCGATCATGTTCGGGAGCCAGGCGTCACCGTATTTCAGTACTCGATCGAGCACGGTTGGACCCATGCCACCCACGAGAATCGGGGGGTGCGGTCGTTGTAGAGGTTTCGGCCACATGTAACTAGGTGAGATGTCGATGTGATTGCCGTGAAATTCCGCAACTTCTTCGGTCCAGAACCGCTTCATCACCTCGATACGTTCTTCCATCAACGACAGCCGTGTGGACGGGTCCGTGCCGTGCTGTTTCATTTCCTCGCGTAGCCAACCAGCACCGACGCCGAACAGAAACCGGCCATTGCTCAGGACATCAATGGTGGCGACCTCTTTGGCGGTGTGTATCGGGTCTCGCTGAAATATTGTGCAGATTCCGGTACCGATCTTGATGCGCTGGGTAACGGCGGCGGCGCAACTGAGCGCGACGAACGGATCCAGAGATCGGTAATACGAGTGCGGAAGCTGACCACCCCCCGGGTACGGTGTGGCTCGCTCCACCGGAATATGCGAATGTTCAGGGATGAGCAGGGATTCGAATCCCCGCTCTTCGACCGCAATGGCCAATTCGTCGGGGCGAATTCCCTCATCTGTCACAAACGTCGCAACTCCGAATTCCATGAACATTCTCCTTTTCTGGCGGCGACTCGGCGACCAACGCCGTGAATGGTTGGGCGGCCGAATTTCTGTGTGCCCCGGCCGCGGTGAATGACGGTGCGCTGCGTTTTTCGATCAGCACCGACAGCAGTCGGGTGGTGGCCGATCGATACCGGCGCTCGACCGTACAAACACGGCTTCACGATGACTTCACGGTCGAGGGCTGTCTTTCTCCGGCTTCGCGAAACTGATCGTCAGGACTGCGCATACAGCCGCGATCAGCCCGAATACCTGAAATGACGCTGTATACCCTGCGGCGGGAGTGCTGGCCGCATCTACGATCAGGCCTGTGGCATACGGTGCGATCAGTCCACCGGTGGTGAATATGGCGATCAGTACCCCGAGAGTTCCCGCGGTCTGCCTGGGTGGAGACAATTCCACGATGGCGGCTTGCACCAAAGGCAAAGTCGGCAAGGAGAATCCATACCCGAGTGAAATGGCGGCCACAGCCACAGCCGGGGTGGTGATCGCCGGCATCGATACCAGGACGGCGCCACTGATCAGAACACCGACAGAGGGAATGATGATGCGAACGAAACGCGTCGTGGAACCGCGGCGGAACAGGCGATCGCTCAGAACCGAGGTGGTCAGCGCGATTGCCAACCCTACAATGGCAGGAAGTCCGGACAGCGTTCCTGCTTCGAGCCGACTGTAGCCCAATCCCACCTCGAAGTAGGACGGTAGCCATGTCAGAACTGCTGACCCGAGCGCGAACACACTCATACCGAGAGCCGCACTGGTGACAAAGGTCTTCGTCAGGAAAATCCTGGACCAGGGCACTTTCGCGATCTCCTCAGTCCCGACCTCGTCAGCATTCGGTTCACCTGCACCTTTCCCCAGGTACGGACCCTCTTTCCATCTGGCGAGCCACACCACACACCAGACGGCGGTGGCAACGGCCAAACAGACGAGTGCTGCTCGCCAGCCGAACTTCACGGTGACAAACGCGAGGGCGGGGATCACAGCGAACTGAGTGAACGCGGCAGCACTGGTGAGTACCGCGCCGGTGAATCCGCGCCGCGATGCAGGGTGCCAGGAATACGTCGCAGTGAAAATAAGTGGGGCACTTGGCCCCTCGGCGAGTCCGAGCAGGAGCCGACTGATGATCAGTGTCGCCAGACTGGCTGCAGCGATGAGCGGTACGGCAGTGAAAGACCACGCGAACGCGAGGAGCACCATTGCCCAACGCAGTGACATCCATCGGTTCAACAGTCCGGTGAGCAGCCCGCCCGCCGTCAGAGTCAGATAGAACAAGCTGCCGACCAATCCGATCTGAGACGAACTCAAGCCCAGTTCGTCGGCAATCGGTTGGGCGATGATTCCGAATACAGCTTGATCCGAGTAATTGAGGATCGTGAGGAGAAGGAGCAGTGAGGTCATGCCCCATGCACGTCGGCTCGATGGTTCCGAAGGTAGGACGCGTGTTCCGACTGAATCGTCATCTCTGACATCCATTGTCATGGTCTTCTCAGTTCACTAGAAGTAGTTTTCAGGTGGGTTGGCCAGTGGTGCTCGGCGAATCGCGCGACACCTCGCTTCGACGGGAGGCTGCGGATGTAACTCCTCCGAACCGATCACACAAATCCGTCGAGGGTTCGGAAGAAGTCGTCGAAGTCGTCGTTGAACAGAACGTGGCCGGCATTTTCGACCACGCGTACGGTGAAGCCGCGCTGTTCCAGGATCGCGGCGGTTTCCGGTGTGACCATCGATCCACGGCCCGCGAGCTGGAGGAGGGCATGAGCGTGCGCAGCGTCGGGTAGGTAGTTTCTGCCTCGAAAGTGCTTCATCGCGGTGAGGAGATCGAGGTCGAGCATGTGCCCGGCCTCGACTGCCATCTCGATGTCCTGATCGCTCCAGCGGGGGCAGATTTCGCTCAGCGCGGCAGCCGATGGCGGGAACGTCTCTCGCAGCTTGTCGAAATAATCTTCGGGCACAATTTCCTGATCGAATCCCGGTTCACTCAATACCAAATTCTGTGGTTTGAGGTGCTCACTGGCCAGCGAGAGGAACAGGCCGCCGAGCGAGTGGCCGATGGCGAGGTCTGCACCCACGGGCAGGGTGTCGCACAGGTCCTCGACGAACGCATCGGGGTCGGTGTAACCGCCGCGGGCGCTGAGTCCGTGTCCTCTCAAATCTGGTGCCAGCACACGATATCCGCGTTTGTTCAACTCCGGAGCGACCGCATGCCAGACGCGACCGTCCACAGCGCCCCCATGGATCAACACGGCCAGTTTGTCGCCGTGACCGAATTCGCGAATCTGGAGCTTCACGAGACAACACCTTCCGCAGGCGCCGAGGCGAGATGGGCGAGTAGGGGTTCGACCACCGATTCCGGGGAGGATTCGAGAATCCAGTGCCCGACGCCCGAGAGTTCAATGCTGCGGTAGGGACCGTCGACCCACTGCCCGCAGCTCTCGCTCGTCGAACGCACCAACGCGGGACTGTGTGACCACAGGTACAGCGAGGGGACGTTGACGCGACCTATCGCTGCCATGTCGTCGAGTGGAACCAGATGCCATGCGATGGCCGGAACCAGGACTTCTTCCGTCCCGACGCGTGTCACGGTGTCTTCGACGACCGGGTCCGGCATTCCGGAGTCGAGTAGAAAGGTCCGGAGACCGTTTCCGTTGTCGGCGAGCAGCGCTCGCGCCGCTGGCTCTGCTGGGCTCATCTTCTCCAGTCGATTCCAGGCTTCGGTTTGTGCGGGAACGGTCTCGATGGCGTGTGCGAATGCGGCCGGATGAGGGAAGACGAGGGCAGTAACTGATCGCACGCGTTCAGGGGCGACCGCTGCCACAGCCCAGGATTGCAGTCCGCCCATACCGAATCCGATCACATCGAAATACTCGAGGTGCGATGCGTCGGCGATCGCGAGCACATCGTCGACATAGTTGGGGACGGTGTAGGTTTCGAGGGGAGGCCGCGCCCCGGGTGAGTAGCCGCGTTGATCGAAGGTGAGCAGGCGGATACCGGATCTCGCCAACAGCTGCCCTAACCCTTCCCAGCTGACTGCACCCTGCGGAAATCCGTGCAGGGCAAGGACAGTTCGCCCGTCCTGCGGTCCCCATGCGCGCATGTCGAAGGTCATTCCGCTTGCTGTTGTCAATTTCCACGTATCCGTCATCGGATGTACTCCTGAGCCTTTCGACGTGCTGGTGGTGGTGGTGGAGACTTCTGTAGGTCGGGCGGAAGCGGGCGAACTACATCGCCTCTCGAATGCGGCGTGGCCGGGGTGAGACGAGAGATGTTTCGCCGTACTATCTCGTAGCCTTGCTGCGGCCGTTATACCGCCTGAGCGGCAACGTATTTCGGTTCCTGCCCGGGGGTGTCACGTTCCGGATTGGCCATGATCGAAGCGAGGAGGCCCGCACCGATCGCGATCAGTCCGAAAATCTGAAATGCCGATGCGTACCCGGCGGCTGGAGTGCTGGCCGCATCGACGATGAGTCCGGTCGCGAAAGGCGCGACCAGGCCGCCGATCGTGAAGACTGCGACCAGCACACCGAGTGTGCCGGCGGTCTGGTGTGGTGGGCAGATCGAGGCCATAGCAGCCTCGATGAGTGGCAGGCACGGCATCGAAAACCCGTAACCGACCGATACAGCTGCTACTGCCACCGCGGGGGTGTCGATTGCAGGGACAGTCGCGAGGATGATGCCGCTGACCACCAAAGCAGTTGCGGGCAGGATGACGCGGGCGAGGCGGGTGGAGTGCCCACGGCGCAAGAGCAAATCGCTGACTGCCGAGGTGATCAGAGAGATGACCAGTCCGACCAGCGCGGGGAGTCCGAAGATCATTCCCGCTTGCAGCCGGCTGTAGCCGAGACCGACTTCGAAGTACGACGGCAACCATGTCAGCACTGTCGCGCCGAGCGCGAAGGCACTCATGCAGAGAAGGGAGGAGAAGACGAAGGTACGGTTCCAGAGAATCTTCGACCAAGGGATCGAAGCCGGAAACATATCCGATTCAACGGAATCAGAGGATTTGCTGTGACCGTGAGGGCCGTCTGACCAACCGCCGACCCAGATCCCACACCAGAGAACCGCGGCAACCGCGATGCACAGGATCGCTGTACGCCAACCCCAGGTCACGCTGACGTAGGCGAGTGCCGGAATGACGGCGAATTTCGTGAAGGCAGAGGATGCCTGTAGGCATGCTCCTGCCACACCACGCCTGACCGGTGGATGCCACGAGTAGACGGCGGTGAAAATGAGGGGAACGCTCGGCCCCTCGGTCAAACCCAGCAGCAGTCGGAATGCGATCAACGTCGCCAGACTTGCTGACACTACGAGCGGTAGCGCGGTGATCGACCAGATCAACGCGAGTATGACCAGGGCCCACTTCACTGAGATCCAGCGGTTGATCACGCCTGCCATCAGGCCGCCGATGGACAACGCTGCGTAGAAAAGACTTCCGACCAATCCCAGTTGCGATGAACTGAGGCCGAGTTCTTTGGCCACTGGCTGCGCGATGATTCCGAACACTGCCTGGTCGGCTTGATTGATCACTGTCAAAGCCAGAAGCAGTCCGGTCATCCCCCATGCCCGTCGCTGGGATCCCGAACTCTGCGCTGTCTGCGATCGATTCGCATCCAGAACGGGTTGAGTGTGCATGACTTCCTTTCAATAACTGGCGTTGGGTCCCCACGACACTGAAACCGGAATGAGGAACAGATTGGCTGCACACGATCGAATACGTCCGCCGTGAGATAGCTCAAAAAGAATCTGCATTGTATTGCACCACAACATAATTAAGCGCACCTCGATGTTTGCCGGACCAGCCATCGGAGGCTTGGGGACCGTCGGGTTTCGTCCAGCGACGCGAATCGAAGTGGCCATGAGTGCGTAGTGAAGTACACCGTGCCCGGCGCGCAACCCTGACGAATCATCGGGAGTGGCAATCACCTGGCGTTTCGGCTCTCGGGCCTGCCCACCCGCATAAGATCTGCTCGAAGCGATCTAGTCCCCACGGGCGATAAGGTCGCCCCTCGACGGCGTATGCAATCTGGCTCGCTCACAGGATGCCGGTCGCCGTACTGCATCCACGAAACGAAGGGACATCAAATCCTGTCCCCACGCCGCCTACTGCCCTGCAAGCTCAAGACAGTAACGAAAGCGGAATGAGGCACTTTTTGGCTCCGCGGGATCCAACGCGCTCGTTGAGGGCGCAGGTACAGCAGGATTCGAATACCTCCGCTACCCGACGTGCGAACTACAGGAGCCAGCAGTCCCGAGCCATTTCAGGCGTCCACCACCCGGTCAGCGAAGCCGGGCCCGCCAACCCCTGACAGTCATCGCGTGGCGTTCACTGCCAATGATGGCAGCGTAGGAAAGCTGAGGTCGCGCCCCCAAGCAGGAGACGTGCGTCCTAGCTCGATCTGCGGGAGCCTGGTGGGCAGCAGGCGAAGAAAGATATCCCCTTCAATCCTCGACAGTGGCGCTCCGAGACAGAAATGCCCTCCGGCAGCAAAAGCCAAGTGCCTGTTTGATTTCCGTTCGATATCGAGGGTATCGGGGTTGTCGAAGACTCGTTCGTCGCGATTCGCCGCGGCGATGGCGAGGAGCATGTGAGTACCTTCTGGGATGTCTTCGCCGTGAAAGTGCATGTCCTCGCCGGCATATCTATGGAGGAAGTGCACTGGCGAGTTGTACCGAAGGACTTCTTCCCACGCGTGGGGTGCGAGATCCGGGTTGCCTGCGAGTTTCTGGAATTGATCTCGATTGTGCAGGAGTGCGTGAACTGCATTTGTCATCGCAACCATCGTGGTGTGGTAGCTCGCTACGAAGAATCCGACCAGGGTGATGACGAGTTCATCCCGGGTCAGCTTTGACCCGTCTTCCTCCGCCTCGAGAAGCGCGCCGAGTGCGTCGTTGCTGGAGAGCTTGCCCCGCAGTGAATCTACGATGTCGCCTATGTAATCGAAGTAGAACTGTGCGGCCGCGTCTGCCTCGACGAGGCGTTCGGGGTCGACTTCAGAATGACCAAGCACCGCATTGAGGGCTGGCATGCGCTCGAGTACCGTGTGGGCGTCGGCTACTGGTGCATGAAGCAAGCGGCACGCGATCTCTGCGGGAACCTTGGTCGCAAACTCCGATACGAAGTCGATATCCGTGTCGAAATCGGCCAGACGGTCGAGGCCTGCAGCGATGATTTCTTCGACCCATGGCCGCATAGCGACTACCGCCCGGCCGGAGAATGCCGAGGATGCGAGTTTGCGCAGGCGCGTGTGGGACGGTGCGTCCAAACTCGGCATCGACAGTCGATAGAACAGGGACGCCGGCCCTGACCCGATATGTTCGGGGAATTGGCCGGGATGTGGTTGCACTCGGGCCGACGGGGTTTTGAACACGCGGCTGACGTCACTGTATCGGCTCAGCATCACGGTGGGTTGCCCGTTGATCACGGTGCGTGAGACTGGGGCATTGTCGCGCAGGTCGCGATATGTCGGGAACCTGTTCGACAAGAAGTCGGGGTCCGTGGGATCGAAAGTGGCGATAGATTGCATAGTTGGCCTCTCTGAGCATGCGCGCCGCATCCTATGTGTCCGGCATCACACGATGTTGGACAAGGTTATCGATTCGCAGACTTTCGATCGCCGGGCAATCCCTGAAAAGAAGTACGAGTTTCTTGGTGATTCAACAGTCCGCAACCTGGCGCTGACCCTGTCCGACTACTGTCCGGAGCTTCAACGGGCAGCAGAGATGCAACGCTGCCCGGTAAGGCGCCTTGCGCTTTACCGGGCAGCGTTCTCACGTCCTGAAGAGATGACTTATGTGGTTCCGAATCTCCTTTGCCGCAATCAGTTCGGCTCCTCGAGGCGGACCCGGGTCACTCAGGCGGGCACCATATTCTGGGCATACGATTTGAGATCGAAGTTACCTTGCCGTGCAACGTCCAGGGGCAGCCCTCGTGGGTGGCCGAGTATCCGCCGAGCAGTGATATGGTCCGCCGGTTTGTTGACCGACTCGACGCACGTCAGTTCGCTGTCACGGAACCTCAGCACGGAAAAGGCGGACGATATCTGATCGCCGAGCACAAGTTCCACGTCGCTTCCGGTGGAGAGTCCCGCAATTTGCAGTTTCGAATCGAACTGCTGACTCCAGAACCATGGAACTGCAGCGTATTCCGTTGCCGCTCCCGTGATGTGCGCAGCGACGAAGCGGGCTTGATCCGTAGCGTTCTGGACGGATTCGATCCTCACGCGATCCCTTCCATTCCCAGTGGGGAAACGAGCGCAATCGCCGATTGCGAAGATTGCCGGGTCGCTGGTACGTAGGCAGGCGTCGACCTCAACCCCGTTGTCCACCGCCAAGCCCGCCGCTTCTGCCAGTTCGGTACGTGGTTCGACTCCCACGCCGACGATCACCAAGTCCGCGGCGACCGATTCACCATTCACAAACTCCACTCCTTCGACCGATTCCCTGCCGAGAAACGACGAACAGTGCTCCCCGAAGTGCAGTAGCGTCCCACGTTCGGTGTGCAGCCGTGCGAAGTGATTCGATGTTGGCCTCGACAGTGAGCGGGCCATAGGCCGATCGAGTGGATCGATGACTGACGTTTGTTTTCCCAATTTCGTTGCCGCCGCTGCTATTTCCATGCCGATGAAGCCAGCGCCGACTGCGACGACCTGGGTCGCCGTTTCCAAAGCTGAGCGGATACATTCCGCGTCGTCGAGTGTTCGTAGCTGTTGTACGCCGGCCAAATCCGCGCCGGGAAGGGTGAGGATGCGGTTTCTCGCGCCGAGCGCCAAGATCAGATAGTCGAACTCCAGTCGTTCACCTGACTCGAGAACGACGGCGCGACGGTCACGATCGATCCGGGCGGCAGTTCCGTACTTCAGGTCGATCTCGTGCTTGGTGAAGTAGGCGGCGGGCCGAAAGGGCGTGCTCATATCCGCACCGATCGCTGTCAGGAGCGCAGCTTTCGACAATGGTGGCCGTTGGTACGGCAGTCCGGGTTCGTCACCGACGAGAATGATTCGACCCTCGAAGTCGCGCTCCCGCAGAGAGGCGGCAGCTTGGAACCCGGCCTGGCCGGCTCCCAGGATCACCACGCAAGTGTGCCGTTTCCTCACACCGATCACTGCTCCTGTGGCAGTCGAACCACAAGTCCGTTCAAGGTTTCATCGAGAACCAACTGGCAGCTGAGTCTGCTGTCGTTGCTGCGAGGAGATGTGGTGCACTGCAGCATTTCCTCCTCTTCCGGCTGCATTGTCGGCAGCACGGTGTCGGCAGCATTCTGCACATGGACGTGGCATGTGGCGCACATGACGTTGCCGCCACACTCGCCGGTGATGCCGTCGATATCTGCTCCGATAGCGGTCTCCATGACCGATTGCCCTATCTGACCGTCGACAGATCGATGTGATCCGTCCGAAAGTACATACGTTACGTTGACCATTGATGCTCCTCACGGATCGGTGTACCGAGAACCCGTCAAACCTGTTCGTTTTGAACCTGGAACGTCATCTCTCCCAGCCCTGTAATTCCGGCCTCGACACGATCACCATGCTGCAAATAGGCTGGGGGGTCGAGCTGGAAGCCGCAGCCAGCCGGGGTGCCGGTCAGAATCACATCACCCGGCTCGAGCTCCATGCTTGCACTGACCGATGCAATGAGTTCGGGGATGGATGCGAGCATGCTGCTTGCCTTACCATCCTGTCGGACAACACCATTGACGCTGAGCGTCAGGCGCAGATCGGCGGGCTCCGGCACCTCGTCGGCCGTCACCAACCACGGCCCCAGCGGGCAGAAGGTCGCGTAGCCCTTGCCCCTGGCGATTTGCAACTGCAGTGGATGATCGAGGCCCGCGCCCAGGGCGATGTCCCGGGCGGTGATGTCATTGGCGACAACGTAACCCGCCACATGATCGAGCGCGTCGATCTGCGAGATTCTCCGACCGGCTTTGCCGATGACCACACCGAGTTCGATCTCGTAGTCCAGCATAGTGGTCTCGAACGGCTTCACCACCGGATCATTCGGCCCCGAAACACAATTCGACGGCTTCAGAAAGATGACCGGTTCACTGACATCGGCGCTCGAACCGAGGATTTCGGTTGAATGCTGCGGGTAATTGAAGCCGATGGCAATAACCTTGTTCGGCCTGAGGATCGGAGGGCCAATTCGCACATCCGATAGGGCAATACGGTCACGTTCGAGCGTCAGCTGAGGCTCGACGATCGTACGGATGGTCGGCCACAGGGCGAGGATGTCCTTCATGTCGTGCAATCGCAGTCCTGCCCGCGCCAGAATCGGCACCAACGGAACTACCGTATCGTCGTCGACGAGCACCCCAGGCTGCTCGATACCCACTGGACCAAAGTTCACAAGCCGCATGACAATTCCTCGAGTTTTGTTGAACAAAGCAATATTTGAGACCCGGGACACCGTTAGCGCGATGATCGCGTCCCGCGCGACGTCGCTGACCCGCACCTCTCGCACGTGCGCGGAACACCTCTCGCCTGACTGTCGACATCAACCTTAGAATGCGAATGTGCACACATCTTCAGGGAAACGACAACGCAAGACGCGAGTTTTTCGTGCATCCACCAACGCACTCACACGGTGAACTTCAGACCGTGCAGATTCACTCGTTCAGCCCATGGTTTGCTGTGCACACCCTAGAGCTGCACTCTGGCCAATGTAGGTCCAATCATGCTGTGGCGGTAGACCTTCCCTCAGCTTTCAGTGCGAGCAGACTCGTGACTCCAGCGGCAATCGCTGATAGCCTTCCCCTTCCCAGATCGACTCCGATCCGGAGTGGCGGCTGAAATGAGGAAGACCGATGACTTCCCGGACTGGGGACGAGACGAAATATCCACTCGATGCGCTGGACCGCCGCCTGATCGTTGTGCTGGTCCGCGACAGTCGAATCTCGATGCGCTCTTTGGCCGAGAAGACTCACATATCACGCGCCCACGCGTACGTTCGGGTGGAGCGACTGCAGCGAGAGGGCGTGATCAGAGGGTTCACCACGCAGATCGAGCACTCCAAGGCCGGTTGCGGGTCCTCGGCATTTGTATCTCTGACGATCGAGCAAGGGTCATGGCGAGGACTTGCACACCAACTACGGAGCCTGTGCTGGGTTGACCACTTCGCATTGCTCGGCGCTGACTTCGACGTCTTGATTCTGGTCCGCGCTCCGGACAACTCGACCTTGAGGCGCCTCGTGCTCGAACAGCTGCAAAATCTTGAAGGAGTGCGTTCGAGACGACATGGCTACTTCTCGACGAGGCTCACGGGTCGGGGCCACGATGGGTGTAAATCACCTCGTCCGCCCCTCGCGGTTCCACGTGGCAGGCACGCAATCCGCATCGACAGAATGCTTGCACCGACCGTCCGGAACCATGTTCCCCGTACCTCGACGACGTCCAGACTGTCTGAAACGCTGAACGCTGTACACCACGCCGGAGAACTATCACGAGAGGTCGCCGATCATATGAACAGTTCCTTGCTATGGGGATGAACCACGACGATGCACGCGCGTTGTGCGAAGCGGTTGCCTACCGGCTCGCGCATGCCGATCCCGATCTCTCGTCTCGAGTTCGGGCGGAGTTGCCTTCCTACACGAAGCTTCCAGATGCCGAGCACCGGCGGACCGTGCAAGATCTCACGCGTCAGCTTCTCGAAGGGATGGCTGCCGGTGTCGGGCCGTCCGGTGAAGCCCTCCAGTTCACCCGCCGGGCAGCACGCCGCAGAGCACAACTGGGTGTATCGGCATACGACGTACTGAAGGCTTTTCACATCGTCAGCCGCGAACTCTGGAACGCCCTGCAATCGGCCCCCGAAGCCACGGACTCGGTGCTTATTGCCCTCGTCGAACCGATGGGTCGTTGGACCGAGGCAATGACCGCCTCGGTGGTCGACGCGTTCGTCGACGAATCACCCACCACCCATGCCCAAGAGGCGGAAGTCCGACGCCGCTTCTTCGGTGAACTCGGCGATCGAACCCGCGGCGAGTACGTGGCAGAAACCGCTCGGGCATTGGCCTTCGACATCCATGGTCAGTTTCAAGCCATCTGTTCACCGCGCTCGTTCTGGCCCGATGCGGAAGTGGAGAGCCTGCAGCGCGCAACACGCAGACTCCCGGGGGTCGTGCAATGCGGAGTGCGCGCTTCCGGAATGTACGTGCTGGTCCAAGACAGCGATGTGGACGCAGTAGTCAGATCGGCGCACGGAATCAGTGGGACCGAGGTGCCCATCGGGATCGGCCTTCGTCGTGAGGGACTCCACGGAGCGCATTGGAGCATCGTGGACGCCGAGCGAACGCTGCGTGTCGCCGAGATGCGCGGCGCGCAGTCGGCGCTCTTTTTCGACACCTGGCTGGAATCGACCTTGCTCGACAGTGAGCCACGCTTGGCGCTGCTCTTCGACACAGTGCAAAAAGTCAGGCACGAACATCCCGACCTCGCCGCCGCGGTTTTCGCCTTCGCAGAATTCGGATTCTCGCAAGCCCAAGCAGCGAAAGAACTTCACCTGCACCCGAATTCGATTGCTTACCGACTGAACAGGTGGAAAGAGCTCACCGGTGCTGATCCTCGAACCTTCTCCGGTCTCGCCAGGTCGATCATCGGATGCCGAATCGAAGGGATTCGTGAGTAGACATACTCGGATGATTCGACCGTCTTTGCTGAATTGAGCCTTGCCGAGCGAATCGTCGGAGCGCGCTCACCTTGATAGTCGATGATCAAAATCGAACTCTGGATGCAGAATCTCGTCACCGACGCCATCGCACCCGTGCTCGTCGGAACGGCCACTGCTGTTGGGCGGCAGTTCAATCCACTGAAATGACTGTGGCCCGCCGAAAGTGATTTCCCCTTCGGCGGGCCACAGCTCTTCACTCCGAAGACGCATGTGTTCTTACACTGGCTCTGAACGTCCTGGAATCGAATTCGGCGAAGCCGGAACCATCAACGAGCCATCGATGCCCCTTTCGAGCGCGACCCGTTCCCTCACGATGTACACCGACATGCTCGGGTCTGCTTGGTAGTCCTGAAAATTCGGGTGATCGTCGAACAGTCGGGCCATCTCCGGGTTGCTGAACAGTTGGTTGACTGCGTCCTCGTCGGTGAAATACAACTCCAGCATGGTGTGGAATTCGGGATCGCGCTCTTCCGGTTCAGGAGAGTTCTCGCGATGCACCGAATGTGCCACGACGCTGTTCTGTGTGTACTTCAGGAACCCTGGAATCTCAGAGAGCAGACTCAATGCCATCGGCGTGTGTCGCTGGAAGTAGTGTTCGTCCGACATCTGGGCGCCGAGTTCTGGGTTGTGCCGCCACATCGAGACAAGTTTGATCACTGGCGTCCTTTCCTCATGCAGAACCGGTCCGCGGGAGCGTGCTCCGAGACCGAGGGATCACTCGCCTGACTACGACTGCTCGACGAATGCGAAGACACGTGCGGGGCCGGCGGTGCCTCCGACAATGGGAAGCGGCGCCACCACGATCGTGGCGCCCTTCGCCGGGAGCCGGTCGACATTGCGAAGTGAGGTCAGTCCGTACTTGTCGGAGCCGAGCAAGTAGTAGTGTCCGGGGCCGAATTCGCCTGGATCTGCGTCCTCGTCAGGAAGCTCCAGTTCCGAGTCGTCGCCGGAACTGACGCTGTCGATGCCCACTGCTTCAACTCCGTAACCACTGACCGCGGGATTCTCGGCGAGCCATTTTGCACCATCGAGCGAAAGACCGGGCCAGCCATTCGGATTCAAGAAACGCTGCGGGTCATCACCATACGCGCTCCACCCCGAACGGAATATGACCCATGACCCTGGTTCGATCGGTCCATGCTTTTCCTCCCACTCGACGAAATGCTTGGCCTCGAGCAAAAAGGTCGGGTTCGCCAGTACCTCTTCGGTTTTGTCGATGACAGCTACAGGTCCTACCAGCCGTACTGGGGGAATTTCGTCAACGGACAATCCATCCCGTCCACTGATCCAGTGACGGGGGGCGTCCACGTGAGTTCCGACATGCTCTCCCAACGTGATATCGCTCCACGCCCAGCCTGGTCCGTTCTCGTCGAAGTTGCTGACCTGATTCATCGAGAATCCGGCGGTCGGCGCGAACGGAGGTGGAACGGGCACGGTTGGAGTGCCTGCGTGGAGGGGGGTGGTGAGGTCGACGACCTCGATTGCGCCAGTGCTGATGCTTTTCACGAAGGATGACAATGAGGTCACAGGATGTTCCTTTCGGCGGGTCGGCGCAAGAGCCGACGCGATGAGCTTGGAGTCGATGGATGGAGCGTTATCAACCTGCAGTGGTGAGGCCGAGGTACGCGTGAGCCTCGACCTCGATCTTCATATGCGGTGCCATGAACCCAGCCACATATCCCGATCCGATGAACCCGCGAGCGGGCATACGTTCTTTCAAGATCTCGTTCAAAGGGCCGAACAGATCGCGATCACTGAGCGTGACCCGGATCTCGTAAATATCGGCAAGAGATCCACCCTGAGAGACCAGTACCTTCTCGATGTTGTCGAAGGTAGCGTCAGCCTGCTCGCGAAAACCCTCCGGCAAGATGCGCTCCTCCACTGTGCCAGTGAGATTGGTGAGCGCCGATGTCCCCGAGATGTGGAGAAAGTCGCCGATTCGAACCGCTCGATCAAAATGGCCGGCAGGCGCGGCCAAAGTCGACGGATTCACCGCAACCACCGCCCCGTTTTTCGTACCTGTGTTCCCCACTGGTGTTCCTCTCCAGATCCTCGTTCGATCAGCTCTCGGATATGACGAGCAAACCGACCGACGAAATCGCCGGCGCGCCCGGTTCCGGGTTGCCGGCCGAGAACGTTCACATGCAACTCGATCTCTGTTCGAATGCCGTTGTCGGATCGATTCGCCGAGACTTAAGGTTCATTCACCGGACAGGTCGACGTCTAGTGAAAAACCCCAGACTCTTCCCCCCGAGATTTGTGGAATAACCAGAGGGACCGCGACCTCGGTGTGGAGCTCAGGCTCAACGGTGCCGCCCATCCCTACCGCAGTGGACCACTTGAGCTGGTGGGAACCACTCGAGCTCCTGGCCGACACCGGCACCGTTCAGCGCGTTGCTGATCTCCTCCGCCGGCACAGACCGAATTTGTCCTGTCTGTCCCAGCGAGCCATGATCGTAGCCACATCGACCAAGAGCAATGCATGCTCTCGTATACACATACGCGCGGCTTACGTGTCCGCACTCGACGAGACAAGAGCAACCTGAGGATTTTGAAACCTACTGACCAGAAACATTATTCAGATCGAACCGAAATTGGGGACATGGTTACCTGCCCAAGCCACGGGTTCGTCGGCACTTGCGCTCAGACATACCGAGAGATGCATACTGAATCGAACAGTTCCCTTGCATGCAGCCTTCTCGGAGACCCGCATGCGTCGGGCGCGCTCCCACAAGGCTGCACGATCGCACAAGCACTAAAGGAGAATGATGACCAACAGCGTCTTCCCTGGACCGACCGCACCACTCGCGTCACGGACAGCCCGCGGGATTCAGGAAGATGGAACTGATCATGCGCTCGATGCGGTCTCCCGCACTTTTACAGGTTCCACCGTCTCGAAATCGTTGACACCCCGATCAGAGCCGGATTTCATGCTCGCCGAATTCATCACCGCGATGCCGAAAGCTGAGCTTCATGTTCATCTCGAGGGCACCATCGAAGTTGCGGACATGTTCAGGTACGCACAGCGCAATGCGGTCAATCTGCCGTGGGGTACCGAGGACGAACTTCGTGCCGCATACACCTACAAAAACCTCGGCGACTTCCTCGCTCTGTTCTGGCAGGGATGCCGGGTGTTGACAACGAGAGAAGACTTTTACGACCTCACGCTCGCGTACTTACAACGCGCTCACGCGCAAGGTGTCGTGTACGCCGAAATGTCATACGCACCACAGAATTTCCTTCCCAGAGGTATCACGGTCGACCACCAGATCGGCGGTATTTCAGACGCTATTGCTTACGCCCGCGAAGATCTGGGCACCGACGCAGAAATTCTGGTAATCGTGCAACGTCACCGCAGCGAGGCGGAGGGACTCGAACTGCTCGACCTCATCCGCCCTCACCGCGATTCGGTCCTCGGGATCTCGCTCGGCGGACCCGAGACGAACAACCCGCCAGCGAAGTTCGCCCGCCTCTACGCCAGAGCACGCGATGAGGGGTATCGCCTCACCGCCCACGCCGGCGAAGAGGCACCTGCCACCTACATCGCCGAGGCCATAAACAAGTGCAAAGTCGAACGAATAGACCACGGATACACTGCGTTCCAAGACCCCCTTCTCGTGACCCGCCTCGTCGACGAAGGGATACCTCTGACGATGTGCCCGCTGTCCAACCAGCGCCTCCAAATCTCCGACGACCTGAGTACATACCCGCTCGCCCACTACCTCCAAGCAGGAGTCAGCGTCAGCGTCAACTCCGACGACCCATCCTATTTCGGCGGGTATGTCAACGAGAACTTCGAAGCACTCGTCACGCACCTGGGCATCGGAAAGGCCGAGCTATTGCAACTGGTCCGCAACAGCTTCACCGGCTCATTCGCCTCCTCCTCACAAATCGGCGCGGGCCTCGCTGCAGTCGACAAGTTCGAACAGTTCTGGAACAACTGACCAGATACTCGCGAGCTCCAGCCAGAGGATCGTCAACTGACCTGCACGATGCAGTCATCCGCACAAGCTGTTGCTGTGCGACTGTCTAGGCCGTTCGAGTGGTAACGGGGCGTGCTGAAGGGGCCGCAAATAGGCGCAAATAGGGGAGTCATGCCATCCATGAGTTCGTCGAGATGTCGACGTGACCACCCGCACAGTGAGTACACCGTTCTCAGCAGATCGCGGCCGGCGGCGGAGAGACTGTATTCCACGCGAGGGTTGGCAGTCCGGTAATCGTGTCACTCACCGTGAGGAAAGTTCGGAATCTTCTTTCCCTCTCGACTGTTCGAGCACAGACAGGAGATAGCCGACGGTCCAGGCACGATGAATAACGAGTGGAAGCCTGCTCTGAACGCGTTTGCGATCACGTTCGCCGATGGTTGGCTGGGATCGAAAACATACTGATGAAAATCCGCCGAAACACCCTTTGCGAGACAAACCCTTCGGTCTGGTCAGTGTGGCAACCCGTTCCGTCTTGGATTGCGAATTCCCGAGACCTGCTCTACTCGGTCGGACGAAGTTGGTGGAGTTCACTCCACCGGACGAAATTCGATCGCTTTCGGCGATCAGGGCTTTCAGCGCAACGGTCTTCGTTCCGACGGTCACGATTACTGTGTCGTAGTCTACGGCGACCCGCATCACGGCCGGGGTGAAGGTCTCAAAGCACGCTCAGCCGATGATCCACCCGGTACCAGGTGAACCGGTGTACTCGAGCTTGTCGATACTCGATGCCACCAAGGCAGCACTCCGGACCTCGATCCGCGGAGAACATCCCGCCCGATCAGGGTACCGCAAACTGCAACGCGCACTGTTTCTCTCGGCGTTCGCTGCCCTTGCACAACCCGCCAGTTGCACGTATTACGACCGCAGACGAGCCGAAGGCAAGAAACACAACGCCACGATCATCTGCCTCGCCAGACGGCGCTGCGACGTCCTCTACACCGTGCTCAAGAACCACGAAGTCTACCGCCAGCCCACGAAAGCAGCTGGTTGACGAAACCCATAGGGACACAGCGGGATTGGGATTTAGATCCTTTCACGTTCGCAACGGACTCGTATGAACTGGCAGTTGTCACCGATTGCACACACCGGCGCGAGTAAGGGGCTTACAGAAGTACCCAAATCCCGCCAAGCAATCCCCAAACTCCATTTGGATCGAAGCCTCCATTCACGTCAGCAAGCGATATCCTGAGGGAAGGCCATAAGTGGTAGGCGCGCACGTGGTCCAGGTGCGCCCCAGAAGCACAGAAGAGAGCGCGGATGGGCGGATAGACGATGATCGAAGACGATCCGTTCCACACCGGCCGTGACGTGTCCATCGCACTTACCGAAGAATTGAGCGCTGCAGGATTCTACGCCGCTGAAGAGATCGGCCGCGGCGGGTTCGGCGTCGTCTACCGCTGCACCCAATCCCTCCTGGACCGCACGGTGGCAGTGAAGGTCCTTACCACCGACCTCGGTGAGGCGAACCTGGCACGATTCTTCCGCGAACAGCGAGCCATGGGCCGGCTCACCGGGCACCCGAGCATCGTCAACGTCCTGCAAGTCGGCTCCACCGACAGCGCCCGCCCCTATCTGGTCATGCCGTACTACGCGCAAGGCTCACTCGAAGCCCAAATCCGCCGCCACGGCCCGCTCGCCTGGGGAAAAATGCTCCGGCTAGGCGTGAAAATGGCTGGCGCCCTGGCAACGGCACACCACCTCGACATTCTGCATCGCGACATCAAACCTGCAAACATCCTGATCGATGACTACGGAGAACCTGCGCTGACCGACTTCGGGATCGCACACATTTCCGGAGGCTTCAAGACCGCTACCGGCACCGTCACCGGATCACCGGCGTTCACCGCACCCGAAGTACTCAGTGGAGAGCCTCCGAGTACTTCATCCGACGTCTACGGCCTCGGCGCGACACTGTTCGGCGCACTCACCGGACACGCAGCCTTCGAACGGCACAGTGGCGAGCAGGTGGTGGCTCAGTTCCTGCGAATCACCACACAACCGGTACCGGACCTCCGCGGCAGCGGCGTCGACGACGACGTCTGCGCAGTAGTGGAGCAGGCGATGTCCCGCGACCCGGAGCAGCGCCCCACAGCGGCTGCGCTCGGTGAAGCACTCCGACAACTACAGGGCAATCACGGCCTGCCAGTCGACGAGATGTCGCTACTCGCTAATCCAGGGTCCGAGTCAGGGCCGACACTGGACAATCCACCGGCGCCGGCACCGAAATGGTCCACCCCAGCAAAGCCAAACGTCGCAGGGAACCTTCCTTTGGAACTGACCAGCTTCGTGGGCAGACGCACAGAAGTTTCGGAAGCCAAGACCCTACTGTCGATATCTCGGCTGCTGACACTGACCGGAGTCGGCGGGGTCGGCAAAACCCGACTCGCGCTGAAAGTCGCGTCCACCGTCCGCAAGGATTTCCCGGACGGGGTATGGCTGGTCGAACTCGGAGAGGTGCATGACGCGACTTTGACGGAGAGCGTGGTTGCGGCCGCCTTGAGCTTGCGGGATCAACCGGCGCGGACGGTGCGGGAAGTCCTTATTGAGTTCTTGCGCACGCGAGAGCTACTCCTGGTGCTCGACAACTGCGAGCAAATGGTCGAGGGAGTGGCGGAATTGGTCGACACGATGCTCCGGACGTGTCCCCAGGTGAGGATCCTCCCCACCAGCCGCGAACCACTCGGGATCATCGGCGAAACGGTGCGCGTAGTCGCCCCGCTCTCTACTCCTGCACCCGAAACCGAGTCGTCGCTACGCAGCGTGCTGCGCTGCGAGGCAGTGACGTTATTCGCCGAACGCGCCGCCGCCGCAGTCGAAGGATTCGAGATCACCGACGACAACGTGGTGACTGTGGCCCAGATCTGCGTCCGCCTCGACGGACTCCCACTGGCAATCGAACTCGCGGCCGCCAGGCTACGAGTAATGTCACCCGATCAAATCTTGGCGCGTCTGAACGACCGATTCGCCTTGCTGAACCGAGGCAGCCGCGGGGTCCCGACCAGACAGCGAACCCTGCGATGGAGCATCGACTGGAGCCACGAGCTGTGCACCCCGGCGGAGCAGCGATTATGGGCAAGGTTGTCTGTGTTCGCCGGCACCTTCGGTCTCGACGCCGCGGAAGACATCTGCGGCGAGGACCAACCAACAGGTTCCCTACTTGACTCCCTGTCCGCGCTGGTGGACAAGTCGATCCTGATCCGCGAAGAACAGGACTCGGTGGTCCGGCTGCGACTTCTCGACATGCTTCGCGACTACGGCCGAGAGAAACTACAGGAGATGGGCGAATCGCTGACATTGCGCCAGCGGCACCGAAATTGGTACGAACAGCTCGCCCTCGACGCGGACGCCGATTGGATCAGCTCCCGACAACTCGAGTGGATCAGCCGTTTGGAACGAGAACAACCAAACCTGCGTGAGGCGATGGAGTTCTGTCTGAGCGAGAACTCCGAGACCGAGCACGGATTGCATATGGCCGCCGCATTGTTTCAGTTCACCATATCGAGAGGACTGCACAGCACGCAGCGGCAGTACCTCGATCAACTACTCGCGAAGGGCCCAGGACCGTCGACGATCACTCGGGTTCAAGCGGTCTACGCCGCAACCTTTTACGCCACGGTTCAGGGAGACCTGCATACAGCAACCAGCCTCGTCGAGGAAGGACAGGCGCTCACCGACTCGATTGGCGATCCGGCGATCGCCGCCTACATATCCGAAGCGGCGGGTCTGTTGGCGCTCTACAACGGCGACGCTCCTCATGCCCGTACGCACTTGGAGACGGCCCTCCAAACGCTCGATTCTCGCGTCGACCTCGCCCTGCAAGTCAGTACTCTGCACATCCTCGGGACAACCTACGAAGCTCTCGGAGACACCGCAAGAGCCACCGCATCCCATGAGCAAGCTCTCACGATCACCGAATCGCACGGCGAATGGATGTTTCGAGCATATGGATTGTGGGCGTTGAGCGCATCGGTGAGGCGCGAAGGCGATCGAGCGCGAGCGGTGAAGCTACTCGAACAAGCGCTGCGTCTGATTCGGCAGGCGAACAACCCACACGCTTCTGTCCTATGTTTGGAGGCGCTCGCGTGGATCGCCGTAGAAAGTCGCAATGCACAACGCGCAGCGGTGTTGATGGGAGCCGCACAGAATATGGGACGTCCCTTCGACGGCATTATCACGGTTATGATCCCCACTCAGGCACGTAGCCGCGAGGAATACGAACTGTCGGCTCGACATATGTTGGGAGAGAGAGCATTCGACACTGCCTACCGTCAAGGAAGTCATATGCGATTCGATGCCGCTGTTGCATATGCGCTAGGCGAGCGACCTCCGGTGGCGATCGCAAGCGACGGCCCCTCCGTGGAACTGACCAAACGCGAGACGCAGGTCGCAGACCTTGTCGCACAGGGCCTGACCAACAAAGCAATCGCGGCCAGGCTGGTGATTTCCCAGCGAACCGCGCAAGGACACGTCGAACACATTCTCACCAAACTCGGATACACATCACGCTCCCAGATCGCAGCCTGGGTCGTCGAGCAAAAACGACAGATCCTCTAGGCGCGGCCGGGATCAGCCGAATCTCCTTGAGGCGCTGAAGTTCTGCGCTTCCGGCAGCCTGAAGTCGATGCCGACGGACTCTCACTGGCAATCAAACTGGCGGCCGCCAGGCCACGAGTAATATCACCCGATCAGATCTTGGCGCGTCTGAGCGACCGATTCAGAACTCCGCCAATCGCGGAGTACTCAAATCAGTAAGTGATGTACCCCGAGTTTTCCGGAGTTCGTTTGTTTTACTTCAAGCATTGATACACCCGAGGGTTTCACGATGCCCCGACATAATCCGCCCGAGTTTCGCCGAAAGTCCTCGATTTGTTAAAGCCAGGCCGCACGGTCGCCGAGGTCGCCTCAGGTCTCGCTGTCACCGAGCAGACGATCTACAACTGGCGGAATCAGGAGCTCATCGATACCGGTCAGGAGCCGGGGCCGAGCTCGATCGTGAGCACCGACGTGAAATACTAAGTAGATTTTGATCTGCTGGGCAAAAACATAATTCCGCGTTGCAGCGTACGTTCTCGTCTGCGCATGTTTTGCACTGAAACCAGTGCAGCAAAACTAATCTCGCACTAATTCTTGCATTGGCTGTGAACCTTTGTTGTGGATAGCATCGCGACCGCTGGTTACTGTTTCATCCTCCGTATCTGAGCACAGCAACCGCTTTCGGCTAGTTGTAGGAGGAACGGACGTTGGTGACGCGGTGCCGGCGGTAAGCGGCGGGCGGTCGTCCTCCGCGTGCTGAATGCGGTCGGTGGTAATTGTAGTGAACATTCCGACTTATATGAGTGTCACGGCAAGTGACCGGGATTGCAGCCCATAGCGTGTCGTAGCAGGCCGGAAGGAATGACTCGTGAACATTCTGTCTCCCGCAGTCGGGATGACTCTTGTCTGGTGTGTCACCCCCTCCGGTCTGCGTTCGCGGTGTGACTCGAGAGAGGCGTGACCACAAGCTGCTGTGAGAGGTACTTGAAGTCGGATTGTCCACCGCGGATCCCCCATCCATCGAGCGAAAAGGGAACCGAACCCCATGATCGTCATCGGTATCGATCCACACAAGTCCACCCATACTGCGACCGCACTCGACTCCGCCACCAACACCGATCTCGGTTCGATCCGCATCGACGCCTCGGTCATCGAATACAAGCGATTAATCGTTTGGGCCAAAGCCTGGCCGGACCGACGCTGGGCCATCGAGAACGCCGACGGCCTCGGGCACCACCTCGCACTGTGGCTCCTTGCCATCGGTGAGGTCGTGCACGATATTCCCACTACCGCCACCGCCCGAGTACGTGAACTCTCCCGTGGTGGACGACGCAAGAACGACCGCATCGACGCTGCGGCCGCAGCCAGCGTCGCAGCTCTGCACGGCGACGCCAGGCAGGTCTATCCGGAGACCGTCAACGATGCGCTTGCTTTGCTCGACGAGCGGCGAGTCAATCTGTCGTCCAGTCGAACTCGCACCGTTAATCAACTTCACGCCTTATTACGTGAGCTGATGGCCGGCGGTGCGCCAACGTCGTTGACACCCAAAAAAGCTGCTGCCGCGATCCGAGGCTTTCGGGCCAGAACCGCACCGGACAAGATCCGACTCGAACTGGCCAAGGAGCTGATCACGGACTTCGCGCGGTTCGACGAACAGCTCGCGGCGAACAGCCGCAAGATCACCGCGTTGCTCGACGAGCACGGCACACATCTGCGCAATATCGACGGAGTCGGTCCAGTTCTTGCTGCCCGCATCCTAGGCCGCAGCGGCCGAGCCAGCCGGTTCCCCACCGCTGCTGCGTATGCCAGCTACACCGGAACTGCACCCGTCCAGATCGCCAGCGCCGACTCCTCCCATCACCGATTGTCGAGATTCGGCGATCGGCAACTGAACTCCGCCCTCTACACGATCGCCATGATCCAGATCCGGATGCCGTCGAGCACGGGACGAGCGTTCTACGACAAGAAAATCGCTGAAGGAAAAACACCCCGGACCGCCGCTCGCGCACTTAAACGGCACCTCGCTACACACCTGTGGCGAGCCATGCTCGCAGATGAAAAACGGGGCATTCGAGCCATATCGAGAGAATCCCTCACTGCCGCTTGACAAATAGAGAGGCACCAGACTTCGACGGCGGTGCGACGCTGGGCTTCGCTGGTGTACTCGCGGGAGTACAGCAGTTCTTCGGCGAAGATGCGGTTGTACCGTTCGACTTTCCCGTTGTGTTTCGGGGTGTACGGCCGGATGCGGTAGTGCCGAGCTTCGCGGAGTGAAGATGTGAAATCTGCTGCCCGATAGCATGATCCGTTGTCGGTGATCACGCGCTCGATCCGGGTGATGCCGTGTGCGGCGAAGAAGACGCGGGCGTTGTTCATGAAATCGATGGCTGTTGCGGCGGTTTCGTTGTTCCTGGCTTCGGTGTACGCCAGGCGGGTGTTACCGTCGATCGCGGAATGCGGAATGCAGGTAGGTGTAGCCGATGCGGGCCTGCTTGTTCTTCGTTTTCCGGCGCTGTGATCGTTTGGCCTGCTCGGAGCCGCGGCCGTGGGCACGCCACCCGCCGCCGTCCGGGATCTTCCCGACCTTCTTGATGTCGACATGCACCATCTGGCCAGGTCGTTTCGCAACGATGACCTGCGGTTTTCGGTTGGTTTCGCCGTTCGGGTCGATGAACCGGCGACGGTGCAATCCCAGGCCTCTCAGGATTCTCGTGACCGTTCGACGGGCAATGACGATGCCGTCGGTTCCCAGTTCGAAAGTGATGCGTGAGGCCGACCATTTCCGGGTTCGGCGCATCGCTTCGATCTCGGCCACGATGCCCGCGGCTGTGGCGGTCGGCTGATGATGTGGCGTACTGGACCGGTCCTGTAATCCCAGCTCACCGAACTTGCGATACCGGTTGACCCAGGTGGAGGCGCATTGTCGTGAAATCCCCATTTCGGCGGCGACGTGGGCGATCGGACGACTCTGGCACCGCTCGACGAGTCGTCGTCTTCCTTCGACAGTGAGTGGGGCATTACGGTGTGTCACAGGGCTGGTCCTTTTTGGTCGAGAACGGTTGTGTCGCAACTCCCATTCTTACGCCGAGGACCAGCCCGTCTACTTCAGTCCCGCGTCAACAACGTCCATACCCACAACAGCTAGTCGACTGCAATCTTCGCGGGCCAAGGCTATACAAGCGTGAAGACCATCTTTCTTTCCCCTCCCGAAGGGGATCTCACATGATAGGCAGGTGGGCGTTTCGCCGAAACGTACAACGCAACTGTTCGTCAGCGTCCACTTCGTCGCCGAACAAAATGTCGCCTCTAGAATAACGGTGAATTGAGGGGGACTTAGCAAAGTGGTGCGGCCAAGCTAGGACGCTCCGCGACAACGACGTGTTCATGATGCGACCGGCAGCCGGGACGCCGATTCGGAGAAGACCAGAACGGAGGAAGGATTTTAGTGGACCCATACGAAGTCCAAGACGTGAACCGTGACCATGCGCGCTGCGGACTCTCAGTGATATGACCGCTAGATTAGGCCCGGATGCGCCTCGGCAAGACCCTCGAGACGAACAAACCTATGCACGCGCCGGCAGATCGACCCTCGGAGCGAAGAATACCGCAGCCGACTGCGAAGGACTTTGAACCTGTGACCACGCCATGGGGTCACTGTTGTCACTCGGATCCCACCTCGTCTTCCCCTCGCGAAAGCGCATCCAGCCGCGAAGCGTTCGCTACAGTCCGACTGCTTCGGCACACAAGCCCTGTCTTGTACAGATCGCAGTAAACTAGTTGGGCATCACACGACCTGTACAAATCATTCAGTCGGACACAACTGAACCTCCGTTTCTATCCCCAACTGGCGCTGGATTGATGCTCCCACAGCGTCGGCGGCCTGGGCGCTACGGCGCCGTCAAAATTGACCCAGTTGTTGGTACACACAGAGTTTCCCCGCGGGGGTGGGCGATCACTGACTGGCGCCGTCCCGGTCTGGGCAAAACCCACGCTAGGATTCGCGGATGGTCACTATAAACCAAGTAGGCGCAATAGGAGTGGCGTGTTTCGTATTGATCGTGGTGCCAGGTCCAAGCGTCATGTTCGTAGTTGGTCGTGCCCTGAGCTATGGACGCTTAAGCGTATTATCGAGTGTTGTCGGCAACGCAGTCGGGTGTTACACGGTTGGTGTGGTTGTTGCGTTCGGTCTCGGTTCTCTTCTCGAACGTTTCGAAATTCTTGTTCACACGATCAAGTGGGCTGGCATAGTGAGGTTCACCCCGAAAAGTGGACAGTGGTCACGCGGCCATCGAGGTCGCGGTCAGTGACTGTTCGTAGTCCGTGGGGCTGAGCATCCCGATCGTGGAGTGCCGACGTCGAGTGTTGTAGAAGTTCATCCAGTAGTCAACCGCAGCAACCAATTCGGCGGCATGGACGAAGATGTGACGATAGTAGTATTCGTGCTTGAACGTCGACCACAGACTTTCGGCACCGGCGTTATCCCAGCATATTCCGGTATCTCCCATCGAACGGCGTAGCCCGTATCGCTCGCACGCCTGCTTCATGATCTCTGCAGTGTACTGACTTCCTCTGTCCGAGTGCATGATTGTGCCGGCTACACCGCCGCCGCGCGCTTCGACGGCCATGTCCAAGGCTGCGATGACAAGGTCGGTCCGCATATGATCCGCCACCGACCATCCCAGAACCTTCTTCGAGTGCTCGTCCTTGATCGCACACAAATACATGTCACCTTCACCGCAGGTCAGGTACGTGATATCGGATGTCCAGACGGCATCGAGCCGGCCTTGATCGAACTGCCGTTGCACCAAGTCGTCCGGAAACGAGGCGAGCGGATCGACGACAGTGGTGCGAATCTTGAATGTCCGCGGGCTGATCCCGACGATGCCGAGTGATCGCATGAGTTTGGCGACAGTCTTCTCGGTGATGATCTCTCCGCCGTCGTGCAGTTCGGCGGTGATCCGAGGGGACCCGTACACACCTTTCGATTCTCTGTGGATGTCGAGGATCTTCACTTCCAAGTCCGCGCGGCGCTGTTTCCGTTCGCCCAATCCTGTTCGAACACTGAGTCCTTGGTTTTTGTAGAAGCCGGAGGTCGAGACATCGAGGAGCCGCGTCATCCGGTGGACCGCGAAGTTCGCGCACTCCGCAGCGATCAACGAGTAGCGCTCTACTTTTGTTGATTCGCCGCAAAGTACGCGGACGCTTTTTTCAGGAATGCGATGTCTTTCTCCTGTTCGGAGACCTGCTTGCGCAGCCGAGCAAGCTCGGTGCGTTCGGCGGCAGTCAACGGTTGATCGCCAGACTCTGCGGCAGCATCGACGCGTCGTCGTTCGTCGGCGACCCAGCGTCCGAGCAGGGCTTCGTTGATGCCCAGTTCACGGGAGACCTCGGCGATCGTGCGGCCGGAATCGATCACCCGGTGGGCGGCCTCGACTTTGTACTCGGTCGTAAAAGACCTGCGAGTGCGGGACATGAGGACATCCTCCCAGCGGAACCCTCGGTCCCGCTATCTCGGTGTCCACCATCCGGGGTGAACCTCATAGCATATTTGTTCTGGCTAGGGATTCGCACATTTTGTCATGCGCCACTTCAGGCCGAAAATCCTCCGGCACGGACTTGTGCGGAGTCTGTTGGGAAAGCGACCCGCACAGGAATAATTGTGGGATTGACGAATCCGAAAAGTTTCGTGCTATTTACGGCAATCGTGCCGCAGTTCATCAATCAGGCCGCAGGAAACGTGCCCCTACAGTTTCTTCTTCTAGGCATCGTGCCGCTGGTCATCGGATTGGCAACCGACACATCCTGGGCCCTACTCGCTGGCCGTGCCCGTACCTGGATAACGAAATCACCCAAAGCGATGCTAGCCTTCGGACGCATAGGAGGTCTCTCGATCATTGGAGTCGGCGTCTCGGTCGCAGTATCGGACAACCGCCCCTAATCCTTCTCGTTCAGACCCGACCGGCCAGCGAATGGAACACCGCAGCATGGCATCTCCAATCGCACAGGCAATACCCCCTCCCCTATCAGCCGACCACGACCTAACCGCCGGTCCGCGATCCAGTCCCCATACCGATGCGGTTCCGCATGCGCCTGATACTCACGTCTGGGACTTCCACACACCTGAAGACGCCAGGGTCCGCATGTTCTGCGGTTACCGAGGTGATCCAAATCGGGGTTTGATTCAGTACGCCAGGGTGGCGGCCGCTGCCCCCATACGAGTCAACGCTGTCGTCAACACCGTTCGCGATGTCGCGAAATTGAGACGGACGAACCCCTCTCCCCCTAAGCCGAAGATATGACCGGAATTGAGAGCGACCCGCGCCCGGTCATGGAAAAGCTTTGCGGGACCATCGATGTCAGTGGCCACCGCAAACGTCCCGTTGTCTGTGGCACGTTCCACACCCATTCGTCTGCAATCCAGCCAAGCGAGGTAAGTCCCTTCCGGCGGAATCCAGGAAACGTGTGGAAGATGGTCCCGAATCAGATCACCGAGCAGCGTGCGGTTGGCGTCGAGACCCGCGAGGAGGTCGTCGAGCCATGCGGTCCCCTGCTCGAATGCGACGGAGTGAGACATCACTCCGAGATGGCTTGGTGCGTAGTCGATTTCTGCAGGAACGCTACGCAGATCCTCTGTTGCATCAGACCCGGCAATGGCGATCGCAGCTTTGAGCCCCGCGAGGTTCCACCCTTTGGAAGCAGAGGTGAACGCGATCGCGTTCTCCGAATTGTCGACCGTGAGATATGGAATGAACGTCGCCCCCGGCAGAACCAGCGGTCCGTGGATCTCGTCGGAAAGCACACGAACGCCAGCGTCCCGAGCCACTCGCGCAAGCGATTCCAATTCCGACCGGGTATGCACAGTGCCCGTCGGGTTGTGCGGGTTGCACAACAGGACGACGCACCGCCGACCCGATGACTGCACTCGCGCGATCGCCTCGCCGATGGAGTCGATGTCCAGACGGCCAGCCGAAGTGAGCGGCGCCTCGACGATGATGCGATCGGCATGCGAAACGTACGAGAAGAACGGTGCATAAACCGGAGTGGTGACAATGACCGCATCACCGGGTTCGGTACTGACGCGAAGCACCTCGACAATCCCGGTCATCACATCCGGCAGGACCCGGGTATCCGCGACCGGCAGATCTGACCAATTCCATCGCGTTGAAGCGAAACACGCAACAGCCTCGGCATACCCCCGCCTCGCTGCATACCCGGTATCGCCGATGTCGATGGCATTGCGTAAGGCGTCCGCTACCGGGGGCGCCAACGGTACGTCCATCTCCGCAACCCACAGCGGAAGAAGGTCGGAACTGTGAGCACTCCACTTCTGACTCGTGCGACGACGCAGCTGTTCCAAAGACAACTGCTCCAAGGGATTCCGGCGCGCCTTCGACATTCAGGATCCTCCAACTAACAGTGCATGGTCAGCAATCGACTATTTGTTGACTACCTGAGTGCCCGCCGAGCACTATACAAGTCATTAGATGCCCGGCTCTCGAATGGGACGAAACGATACGAGCGGGAACAGAGTTGGCGACGAATAGTGGTGGGTCGATCATCGCCCACCTCTTGTCGAAGCCGACCACCGATAGGTCGTCAGGTACGGACAGTCCCGGACGCGCGACAGCATCCAATACTGCGAACGCCAATTCGTCTGTAACGCAATAGATAGCCTGGTGGGGTGAAGTAACCGGACCGAACTGCACCCCGCGGCCTGAACGCTCTGTGTGATGTCCTGCTGCACCCGAAAGCTGCTGCACTCGAAACTTGACCACCGAAACAATTGCGTAGGCCCTTAATTTGTTCAAGAATGCACATCTGGCCGCCACCACTCAAGTCGGGAATCGCGGTCGATCAAATCAAGATTCCCACCGCTGCACCCGGGATTGTTCATCGGGCACATGCTGGAAGGCCACCTTGGTTCGGTTTCAGCGCGTGAGCAAGACGTTTGTCATATCAGTTTTTCGGAGGATGCGCCGTCGGGTCCCACTGCGGCGGAGATCTTCACCGCGATTGCGCCGAGCTGTTTTATCTCTGCGCGTGTGAGCCTGTCGAAGATCAGTTCTCTAACCCTGTTGACATGACCGGGCGCGGTAGCGACTACTTTGTCCCATCCGGCTTCGGTCAAGACTGCCTGTGTGCTCCGGCCATCTTGTGGATCGGGCCGACGCTCTACCCAGCCTTGGTCCGAGAGCCGGTCGATAACCTTCGACAAACGCGAGAATGTGCTGTTGGCGGACTTAGCCAGATCGCGGAGTCGCAACGATCGATCCGCCTGCATCGACAGCCCCGACAGCACTCCGTACTCGAAGTGGCTGAGTCCGGCATCGCGCACCAACTGAATGTCGAGCGCGGTCGGTAGCCACATCGCAGCTGACACAAGTGGCACCCACGCCGCAGCTTCACTCTCGTCCAACCATCGCACCTCGTCCCGTTTCATAACTGGATTTTAGCCCACTGTCACTTGACAGGGAAAATTTTAAGGCCCAAGATTCGCTTGCCTCGGAAAGTGAAACTTGAACCGGGGATCAGCACGCGAACGACCTTGTTGACCCGAAGGAGACATCTTGAGCAGTGCAACAATTTTCGGTAAAGGCGCCATGGGCTCGGCCATCGAGACCATTCTGACCGCAGGTGGGACCGAAGTCGAACGCGTCGATACCTCCACCACGAACGTGATCGTCAACGGCGACATCGTAATCCTCGCCGTTCCCTATGCCGCCCACGATCAGATCGTGGCCGACTACAGCGCCCAGTTCGTCGGCAAGATCGTCGTCGACATCAGCAATCCAATGAACTTCGAGACCTTCCAACTGGCCGTGCCCGCGGACAGCTCCGCCGCAGCGGAACTGGCCTCGAAACTTCCCGGCGCTACTGTGCTCAAAGCGTTCAACACCAATTTCGCTGCTTCACTCGTTGCCAGGACCGTCGGGGCCAACCATGTAGCTGTGCTCGTCGCCGGCGACGATGGCGACGCCAAAGCAGCCCTCACCTCCGCGATCACTGCAGGTGGTATCGATGTCATCGACGCCGGTGCTCTGACAGCAGCACGTGAACTCGAAGCGGTTGGTTTCCTTCAGCTTCAGCTCGCGATCGGTCAGCAAATCGGCTTCACCGGCGGATTCTCTCTCACCAAGTAACCCGGCTCTTCAACACTTTCTTCGCTGATCAACACCCCAGAGGAGCTTCAATGACCATCGCCTTCTACATCGTCGCCGGCCTCGCCGCACTTGTCTTTCTCGCTGCGGGTCTGATGAAACTCACCCAACCCAAGCCTGCTCTGGTGGAGAAAGGCTTGACGTGGGTCGAAGATTTTCCCTCCTCCACGGTCAAACTCATCGGAGCGGCCGAAGTCCTCGGCGCCATCGGACTGATCGTGCCCGCTGCAACGAACGTCGCCCCCGCCCTCTCCCCCATCGCAGCAACCGCGCTGACCATCGTCATGCTCGGCGCGGCCGTAGTACATCTACGCCGCAAAGAGGCACCCGGATTGCAGATCGGACTCGCCGTTCTCGCCGCAGTCGCAGCTGTTCTCGGCTTCCTCACCGTCATCTGACAGCCCGGATTGCAGATCGGACTCGCCTACGTGAAGCTCAGATATCTCAACCCTGTTGGGCGCGTACAGGATCACGCCGCGCTGGAGACGATTCATACTCTTTGATCCGGGGGCCACACAGGCCTCTCCGGGGGCTCGGAGGCAGGTGAGCCGTCGAGGCATTCCCAAAGCGAAGCATCTCTCGACTGGTGCCGTGGACTACGAATCTACTTTTGCGCTCATTGATCTCACGTCTCAAATGAAGGATGCCATGACAGATAGTGGCTGGCGACGCTCCAACACATCAGTCATCGCCATTGCTACGGTCACCGCCGGCGGCATGGTCGCTGTCACGGGACACGGATTGATCGCGACAGCAGTTACAACCGCGCTGTGTGCCGGCGGTTTAGCCTTGGCACAGTTCTGGATTCGAGGAGATTGAAACACGTTTTCATCCGACCCTTTCGGCAGACAAAAATCATCAACTCCACGAATTTTCCTGACGCCGCAGAATGCCTCGCATAATCCCAGGGAGGTAAGGCGTCCGACTACGAGCCGGATCTGACAATCACAGTATCCGACGTACAGACTTGCCCTGACCGCTCGGGACCTAACACCCGGCGATGCACAAACACTGCCGACCGACGCAGCAGCTGACGGATCCACAAGTGGTGCCGACCACGACAACTGCCTCGGCGCCGACGGCTTCATCATGTCTGCATCTACTTGCCCGTAACTGCGGCCGCCTGGCCAATCCTTCGTTGAGCTGACCAATCAGTCCATCTCTGAGAAACTTTCGTCAGGACTTGTCGTTTGTCTGCTCGATGACCCAGTCCGCGGCCGGTGTTCGGGAGGAAATCCCAGTTTGGCCAGGATGTGCTCGACATGGCCTTGCGCGGCGCGGGGTGAGATCACTAGGTGGGATGCGGTGGCCTGGTTGGTCAGCCATTCGGAGACAAGGCCGGCGACTTGCCGTTCCCGTTTGGTCAGTCGCGTCGATGTGCCTGGTCGGATCGGGAGGCGTCGGCAAGCTGTTCGTGGAGAGCGTAGGAAATCCCCACATCGAATCCAAAACCTTGACCCTTCCGGTAGGTCGCTGCGAACGCTCGGTCTCCGAGCTTCTGACGCGCATCCTGATCGCATTCCTGTGGATAGACAAGTAAATTGGAATGGACACTCACGGTGCTGCCCGTCGAGTGCGCCGCCCTTTCTGCGATTGCGTTCTCTGAATTCGTGACCGTGAGATAGGGGATGAACGTCGCCCCCGGCAGCACCAGCGGTCCGTGGATCTCGTCAGAGATCACACGAATGCTAGCGACCCTCGCTACCCGCGCAAGCGATTCCAGTTCGGATCGGGTATGCACGGTGCCGGTGAGGTTGTGCGGATTGCACAGTAGGACGACGCACCGACGGCCCGATGCTTGCACTCGCGTGATCGCCTCGCCGATGGAGTCGATGTCCAGCCGGCCAGTCGGGGTGAGCGGTGCCTCGACGATTGTGCGATCGGCATGCGAGACGTACGAGAAGAACGGAGGTCGGGACTGTGAGCACTCCACTTCTGACTCGTGCGACGACGCAGCTGTTTTAAAGACAACTGCTCCAAGGGATTCCGGCGCGCCTTCGACATTCAGGATCCTCCAGCCACTAGTTCACGGTAGGCAATCGACTATTTGTCGACTACCTGAGTGCCCGCCGAGCACCATACGAGTTACTAGATGCCCGGCTCTCGGATGGGACGAAACGATGAGTGCGCGGGAACAGAGTTGGGCGACGAATAGTGGTGGGGCCGATCATCGCCCATCGCGCGGCTTTACGAAGCGCTCGCGAATTGATCTACCGGACCCTTTGCATGGACCTCCCCAGTCGAGCCCGAAACTGGTATGAGGGGGTTTTAAGTTAGCGGTCACGACTCATTGTATTCTGAGAAGTGCCTCGGCCGGCCGAAGGAGCAGAATTCGTACCATTAACGGTCCCTGGTTCGACGCCGACTGCCGGTGGTCTCGCCCCCCCGTACGGTCCTAAGCGCGCCGAGGCAGTGCATTCGATGATTGACCCAATCTGTGTGGGCCACATAGCACGCGTATAGCTACGCTACTTCGACAATCAACTCGACCTCGACCGGCGAATCGAGTGGCAATTCCGCCACCCCTACTGCGCTTCGTGCATGAACACCGAACTCATCAAAGACCTCTTTGAGAAACATGCTGGCGCCGTTTGCGACCAATGCCTGATCATTGAAACCAGTTGCTGAGGAAACGAAGACAGTCAATTTGACGATGCGCGTCACATTGTCGAGTTTCGCTACGGTTTCAATTGCAGCCAAGGCGTTCAGCGCGCAGACTCGCGTTAGTGCGGCGGCCTCGTCGGCCGTGACTTCAGCACCGACCTGTCCTGTCGCCAGAAGCTGTTTGTCGGCAAGAGGGAGCTGGCCTGATGTGTACACGATAGATCCGGTTCGAACTGCAGGGGTGTAGATTCCCGCGGCCGCCGAAACCTGCGGCAGACTGTGGCCGAGTTCGGCCAGGCGGGCTTTAATACGTCCGGCCGAACGCAGATTGTAGGTTGTGAAAGTCATCAGAGTTCCTTCATGGATGTTCGCTGGATTTCTACAGAAAATCGTCAGTAAGTCAATTTTTATGATTACGTTCAGTTTGATATATGTTTATAACGTGCACCTAGCTGCCAGTCCCCGTCGTCGGTGCGGGCGCTCCCCGCTGCGGTCGCATCGTCGTCTGGGGGGATCGTCACGTCGGTTGTCTTTCGCTCGTCAGTGTTGTTGCGATGCCGCGCGATTGATGAGGGAAGCGGTGTGCGTGAAGTCGTCTGTGGTGTTGTAGTAATGCGGTGAAAACCGTATGCCTCCGCCCCGGAGGGAACACTGCACGCCGGCGTCAGACAGTCGTTCGTGAAGCGCCTCGTTGCTTTGGCCGGCATCGGCGATCAGGATTCCTGACCAGTGTCGCTGGTCAGGACCGCGCGTCAGACGAAGGCCAGCTTCCTGAAGGAGGTCGCCTAGCTCGCACGTCATGTCGAGAACCGTTTGTTGGACCTGTGATCGACCAAGTTCGAGCACGAACTCCGCAGCCGCCGTCAGACCAGCAATTCCTGTTGCGTTCTCCGTTCCTGACTCGAAACGACGAGCATCACGCGCGAGCTGCGGCTCGTGCGTAAATGCGAAGGGATCCTGGACGCTCAGCCAACCGACGGTAGAAGGTGTCAGCATGTTCATCGACCGATCGGACAGGTGAACGAAGGCGGCGCCAAAAGGGCCGAGCATCCATTTATGGGCGCTGACTGAGAGGACATCTATCAAGGTTGTGTCGACATCGACTACCATGGCGCCAACAGCCTGCGTCCCGTCGACCACAAAAAGGGTGTCTCGTTGACGGCAGAATTCCCCTATTCGGGCTAAATTGTAGCGGTAGCCGGACGAGTACTGGACTGCACTGATTGCGACGACGCGGGTCCGTGAGTCGCATAGATTATCAAGTTGGGACAGATCGGCAGCCCCATTGGTCATCGGGATCTCGCGGATCTGCACTCCCTTACCGCGTAGTGTCGTCCAAGGATAGAAGTTCGAAGGAAACTCAGCGGCTGGAACCACTACATTGTCGCCTGGCATCCAATCAAGTCCGTTTACCACGAGCGAGAGTCCGGTGCTTGTGTTCTGAGTGAAGGCAACATTGTCGCATTTGCCGTTTATCAGTCTGGCAATGACCTCTCGACTTCGCGACAGAGCCTCGCGCCAGTTCACCCCCGCCGTTGCTCCTAGTTGAGCATGCTCGTCGGCGACACGGTTGATTTCCGAACATACGCGCAGCGAAATAAGGCCCACAGCCGCAGCATCCAGGTAGACGCGATTCTGAGCTCCCGGGTATTGATTCCTTACCCACGACGAGTTGGTGCTCATGCCCTGCTCTCCGCTAATCGATCCATCGCCAGGGATGCAAGTAGCGCTGCACCGCGAGGCAAAATCTTTTCGTTAAAGACCGCTTCGGCCGAGTGGTTGAATGGGGCGTCCTCAGCAGATTTCCCGTCGGGGGTCGCGCCGAGGATAACGAAAGCCCCGGGGACACGGCTCAAGATATGCGCGAAATCCTCGGATGCAGCCATCGGAGCTGCAAGTTCGCGAACTCCGTTGTCGCCATACAGCGCTCGGCCAAGTCGAAGCACCCTGGAGGCCTCGACAGGGTCGTTGACCGTGACGGGATACAACTGTTGATAGTCGATCTGAACCTGCACGCCATGAGCTGCCGCGATGCCTGCGAGAACCTGCTCAGATTCTGATTGCAGACGTTCTTGACTGGCGGTGCTGAACGAGCGGACTGTTGCGGTGAATTCCACGTTGTCGGGGATTATGCTGCCGGGCTGTCCCCCTGCGATCGATGTGCAGGTGAGTACGACCGGATCGAAGATGTCAAATCTGCGCGTCACCATTGTCTGTAGACCTGAAATCATCGCCGCTGCAGCGGCGATCGGATCTGCGGCTTGATGCGGCGCAGATCCGTGCCCGCCTTGACCGATGACGGTCACACTCAAGCTGTCGGAGGCAGACATCACTGGGCCGGGACGCACTCCAATGAAATCGGATTCGAATTTGGACGAGAAGACGTGGAGTGCGTACGCCGCAGCCAACTTAGTACCTGCGGCGTCGAGTATGCCTTCCTCGATCATCCGCAACGCACCATCGTGGCCTTCTTCGCCGGGCTGAAACATCAGCACGACAGTCCCGGCAAGTTCGTGCTCGACGTCCTTCAGTAATCTTGCAGCGCCCAGCAGCATGGCCATGTGCAGGTCATGTCCGCAGCCGTGCATGGCTCCATTGTCTGCGGCGAAGTCGACATCGGCGTGTTCGCGGATTGGTAGAGCGTCCATGTCAGCGCGGAGCAGAACGGCGTGTCCGGAGGGATTCTTTCCACGAATCAACCCTGTAACCGAGTCGCAATTTGTGCCTACGGTGTACTCGATTCCCAAATCATCGAGAGCAGATTTTACGAATTCTTGCGTCTTGGGCAGCCGCAGGCCGACCTCGGGCGTCCGGTGCAAGAGTCGTCGTGTCTGCACAATTTCTTCTGAAATGGATTCGGCTTCGATGGCGAAGTTCATTTTAGTCCTCGTTGAAGAGTTATCTAGGTACAGCTCGACGCCGTTGTGAATGTCGAAGAGCTGGCTAGTTGATCTCGTTGAGATAGTTGTAGATCGTGAAGCGGGATACATTTAGGCGGTCGGCAACTAACTCCACCGCTTCTTTGATGTTGAAAAAACCGCGGGTCTTCAATATTTGCACGACCGCAATTCGGTGCGTCTTTTTCATCTTAGTTTCCGGAGGGAGAACATCCTCGATGGCGCGATCCATCAAGTGGTCCGCGAGTTCGACGACCGTGCGCGGAAAGTCCTCAGTCGGAAGTCGAGAGACGGGGCGCGGCATGGAATCGTCGTTACCGAGCATTGCTGTTGCGATTGCGCGCACGCGAGCCCAAGAGGATACCTCGACGTTTATGCAGAGTGCTGCAACCGGTGTTCCCGAGGCACCTCGCACGATCATCGTAGAAGAACGGAGAGCCCGGCCATCGGGAAGAAATGTAGCGTAACCGATTTCGTTCTCAAGGGCGCCCGATGCGACTTTCTGCAACAGGTAGTTGGTTGCAGGCCCGCCGACCGAGCGTTGGGTCAAGTCTCCGCTGATCGCGATGATGGAATTGGGTAGCCGGCCCAGGTCGTGGAGGATGACCTCCCCCATAGGCACCGTGGCTCCAAGGACCCCCACCAGCTCACGCAAAACATCAACCACGTGGGCAGCATCATTGGTCATTGCGGCCGCTGACGCGTCCGCCTGCGCTTCGATCGAAGCTATCGCCGGATCCAGCATCCAACCTCCTGTTGTTCAAGAAAAATCTACGGAAGATTGCCGCGATATGCAACTCCGTGTTGAATCTCCACTCCAGTCTGGATGCAATCTACTGCTACGTCGGCCAATTTCAAACAATCTGTGTAGTTTTTTTCCGAAACTCAACCAACTGTTGACGTCGCTGCCCTGGCGGCGTTAGTCTCCGTCGGCACGCTTTTTGTGAGGCAACTCACCCCCCTATGATTGAGGATCAATGTCTGACTCCCCAACTGCGACGTACTCACAGCCGACGCGGCAGCGTCTGACTCGGAAACAGAAGCACTCTCTGGTCGCGATCGGCCTGGGTAATCTCATCGAATGGTTCGACTGGACGATCTACGCGACATTCGCGGTCTACATAGCAGCGTCCTACTTCAACTCCGACAATCCCGCTTCTGCTCTACTCGCGACGCTTCTCGTATTTGCTGTCGGCTTCATCGCTCGGCCGCTGGGCGGGATCGTGTTCGGATGGATCGCTGACACACGAGGTAGGCGCTTCGCACTCACTCTGGCCGTTGGCATGGTTTCCGCCGGCAGTCTGGCGATCGCCGTTACGCCGTCCCATGAATCTATCGGTGTGATGGCATCAATTATCCTAGTGGCAGCAAGGTTGGTGCAGGGTCTGTCGCAGGGCGGCGAAACCCCGTCGTCGCAGACGTTCTTGTCGGAGATTGCACCCCCCGAACGCCGTGGAACATGGGCAACGCTCATCTATGTCTCGGGCACTCTTGGAATCCTGTTGACTGTGCTGGCGGGTGTCGTATTGAACGCCGTTCTTACTGAGCAGCAAATGAACTCATTCGGGTGGCGCATCCCGTTCTTGGTTGGTGCCGTGCTCGGCTTGTTCACCTTGTGGATGAGACGAAACATGGACGAATCCGAAGTCTTCGAAGCCAATAAATCGGCGGGACGGGTGCCAATCTTCGCCAACATTGTGAAGTATCGTAAAGAAGTTTTCACCGTCATCGGTTTGACCGTGGGATTTACGACTGCGTACTACGCCTGGCTTGTGAATATGCCGACATATGCCAGCACCACCCTCGGATTCACACGCTCTTCCACGTTGGCCGCTAGCGCGGTGGGAAGCGCCGTTTTGATTATTGCGCTGCCTGTGTGGGGGCGAATCTCTGACAGGGTCGGGCGCAAACCTGTGCTGCTCGTTTCATTCGGGGCAACTTTGGTCCTGTACTTGCCGGCACTCGCTTTGATGAAACAGTCGCCGGTGCACCTTGCGCTCGCTGTGGCGATCATGTCGCTGGCGATCGGCGGTGTACCCGCTATTTTTCCGGCTGTTCTCGCTGAACTTTTCCCCACTGAGGTCCGCGCCACTGGCATCGGACTCCCATATGCATTAGCGGTTGCTTTGTTCGGCGGAACTGCGCCGTACGTTCAGCAATATATCGCTGGCCTTGGAGGCGTAGATTGGTTCGCCTTTTACGTGATGACCCTCATTGTGATTTCCATCGTTGCCACGCTCACGATTCCAGAAACCAGAGGAAAAGTGTTCGAATAGAATGCAAGTGAGTCGTAGGTGTGGGTGGTGATCTCGACGAACCACGCTGATCTTCGCTGCACCAACGTGCGCATATTTCGATTCTGCCCCCTATTTGTCATCTGAGCCCTCTTGCAAAGTGGCTATGGCTGACAGTGGTGTCGTTTTCATCCCCCTAACTCAGAAGGTTCCCATGAGCACCAACCCAATAGAGACCGGAATGGCCACGTCCGATGCCGGAAAGCATCCTGCCGCGGAAGGTAGTAGCCTTGCTCGCCACATGAAACCACGTCAGCTCATAATGATGAGTCTGGGGTGCGCCATAGGTACTGGTTTATTTGTCGGTTCAGGCAAGGGGATCACGGCGGCCGGTCCGGCGATTCTTGTGGCGTTCCTGATTGCCAGCTTCCTCGTAGTTCTGATCATGCGCATGCTAGGAGAAATGGCGGCTGTGGATCCGAGTAGTGGCTCGATCTCCGTTTTCGCACAGAAAGCTCTGGGGCGAACGGCAGGTGCCACAGTTGGCTGGCTATGGTGGGCTCAGCTATTTATCGTCATTGCCGCTGAGGCAACGGCAGCTGCATCGATACTACATTCGCTGTGGCCGGTTGCAAGTCAGTGGGCTTCCGCTCTTGTGTTCATGGTGGCGCTGACTGCAATCAATCTCCTCGGAGTCAAGAACTTCGGTGAAATGGAATTTTGGTTCGCCGTCTTGAAGATCGGTGCGATTATCGTCTTCCTGGTCATCGGAGTCGCGCTACTTCTTAACTTTATTCCCGGGGTTCCGTCGCCAGGATTTTCGAATTTGCACTCGCACGGCGGCTTCATGCCGAACGGTATCGCAGGTGTTGCTTCTGGCCTCCTTTTGGTGGTCTTTTCGTTCGGCGGCATGGAAATCGTGACGATTGCCGCCGCAGAGACGCCGGATCCGGAACGAAACGTCGGTCGCGCAATTCGTACGGTCTTGTGGCGCATTATCTTGTTCTACGTGGGCTCGGTCCTCATCATGGTGACCGTCCTGCCATGGGACTCTGAGTTGTTGGCGAACAGTCCGTTCGTAGCGGTCCTTACCTTCGCCGGACTTCCCGGCGCCGATATCGCTATGAGTATCGTCATTGTGACTGCTTTGTTGTCCTCCCTGAACGCTAATCTGTACGGGGCATCGAGGCTGCTGTTTTCGATGGCGGAACGCGGAAGCGCACCTCGCATGTTCGCTAGACTCACAGCCCGAAGCGTCCCGCAATTGGCGGTGCTCGGTTCCGTATCCTTTGGATTCGTAGCTGTCGTCTTGAACTACATCTGGCCCACCACGGTATTGCGGTTCCTGCTGAACGCAGTTGGCTCTACCACTATTGTCTTGTGGTCTGCCATCATCATTTGCCAGCTGATTTTGAGGTACAGAGCCGATCGAACCGGCCAGCGGTTACCACTCCGTATGTGGGGTTTTCCCTACTTGTCGTATACGGCCCTGGCAATCCTTGGGGGTGTGGTCGTTCTATCGTTCACCGACGCGGCTGCGCGAAACCAGATAATTGCGACATTCCTCGTAACCGCAGGGATAGCGGTGGCATGCCGCGTGGCCGGCTCGCGATCTTCACGTGGTGAATCGCAAACCTCCGTTAGTCCGTAGGTACGCCTCGTCGAGGTACTGCCAGCCAGTGTGGATACTCGGTGCTGCCGACTGCCCACGCTGCATTATCGGGGATGGAGTGAACGAATGTGGCTTTTCTTCTGCATGCGCCACTCCTTGTCGTGCACTAGTGCCCACTCAAGGTCCCGAAGGCGGACCGTATCACCTCGTCGACGTCAGGCGTGGAACGAGCAGGAGTGGTTCCTCGTCACCATCAAGCGAACTGACACTATGCTTCACGACACATACCACCGAGAAAAAGCGCTGATTTGTTATGACTATCCATAAGCATGGAACGGTCCGCTCATGCGGGTTCCGGCCGGGTAGGCACCACCCCTCTTTCCGCTCCAGCGCGAATTGTGCCTAAAGCTCGATGCCGAGGCTCGCGCAAATGTGAGCACCGTGGAAACTCCACCAAGAGCAGAACGATGGTGTAGATCCCCAAGTAGCTGTGGCCCAACTCCACGAACCACGTTGCGAACCCTGCCTGCAGGTAGGCCGCCGCCGAAGTCTGCGACACAGATGGCGTACGGACGGCGACGCCGATGGTCCGCACCGAGGCCGGGAACAGCTCCGGAACATGGCCGGTATTCACCAGGAGCATTAGGTCAATGTGAGGGCTGCGACGTTCGACGCGAAGATGGATCGCAGCCACAGGTCCTCTACGCGCGGAGGCCTGCCTTGTCCTCAGTGCTAATTAGGACTTGTTCGTCTAGGTGAGAATTTCAAACCTAATTCGGTCCCAGAACTACAACCATCCAAACCTGTCATGACCAAGTATCGGGCAACCGTCCATATCCTTCTCATTCCACCCCGCGAATTGAGCAGCGTAGCATTGCATCTCTAGCCACAGAGGCAAGTCCCGCCCCTATCTGCCGACCGCGACGAAACCGCTGTCCGCGAACCATTCCTATAACGATGCGGCACTATCTGAGGTTCACCCCGGATGGTGGACACCGAGATAGCGGGACCGAGGGTTCCGCTGGGAGGATGTCCTCATGTCCCGCACTCGCAGGTCTTTTACGACCGAGTACAAAGTCGAGGCCGCCCACCGGGTGATCGATTCCGGCCGCACGATCGCCGAGGTCTCCCGTGAACTGGGCATCAACGAAGCCCTGCTCGGACGCTGGGTCGCCGACGAACGACGACGCGTCGATGCTGCCGCAGAGTCTGGCGATCAACCGTTGACTGCCGCCGAACGCACCGAGCTTGCTCGGCTGCGCAAGCAGGTCTCCGAACAGGAGAAAGACATCGCATTCCTGAAAAAAGCGTCCGCGTACTTTGCGGCGAATCAACAAAAGTAGAGCGCTACTCGTTGATCGCTGCGGAGTGCGCGAACTTCGCGGTCCACCGGATGACGCGGCTCCTCGATGTCTCGACCTCCGGCTTCTACAAAAACCAAGGACTCAGTGTTCGAACAGGATTGGGCGAACGGAAACAGCGCCGCGCGGACTTGGAAGTGAAGATCCTCGACATCCACAGAGAATCGAAAGGTGTGTACGGGTCCCCTCGGATCACCGCCGAACTGCACGACGGCGGAGAGATCATCACCGAGAAGACTGTCGCCAAACTCATGCGATCACTCGGCATCGTCGGGATCAGCCCGCGGACATTCAAGATTCGCACCACTGTCGTCGATCCGCTCGCCTCGTTTCCGGACGACTTGGTGCAACGGCAGTTCGATCAAGGCCGGCTCGATGCCGTCTGGACATCCGATATCACGTACCTGACCTGCGGTGAAGGTGACATGTATTTGTGTGCGATCAAGGACGAGCACTCGAAGAAGGTTCTGGGATGGTCGGTGGCGGATCATATGCGGACCGACCTTGTCATCGCAGCCTTGGACATGGCCGTCGAAGCGCGCGGCGGCGGTGTAGCCGGCACAATCATGCACTCGGACAGAGGAAGTCAGTACACTGCAGAGATCATGAAGCAGGCGTGCGAGCGATACGGGCTACGCCGTTCGATGGGAGATACCGGAATATGCTGGGATAACGCCGGTGCCGAAAGTCTGTGGTCGACGTTCAAGCACGAATACTACTATCGTCACATCTTCGTCCATGCCGCCGAATTGGTTGCTGCGGTTGACTACTGGATGAACTTCTACAACACTCGACGTCGGCACTCCACGATCGGGATGCTCAGCCCCACGGACTACGAACAGTCACTGACCGCGACCTCGATGGCCGCGTGACCACTGTCCACTTTTCGGGGTGAACCTCAATCGCACCCGATGCTCGTGTCGCGAGTGCTAGGGCAAGAAGACGTTAGGGGCTCACATGTCCGCCGCAGTGGAGCCGCAGCCCAATCGGCGCCTGATTCAGTACGCCAGGGTGGCGGCCGCTGCCCCCATACGAGTCAACGCTGTCGTCAACACCGTTCGCGATGTCGCGAAATTGAGACGGACGAACCCCTCTCCCCCTAAGCCGAAGATATGACCGGAATTGAGAGCGACCCGCGCCCGGTCATGGAAAAGCTTTGCGGGACCATCGATGTCAGTGGCCACCGCAAACGTCCCGTTGTCTGTGGCACGTTCCACACCCATTCGTCTGCAATCCAGCCAAGCGAGGTAAGTCCCTTCCGGCGGAATCCAGGAAACGTGTGGAAGATGGTCCCGAATCAGATCACCGAGCAGCGTGCGGTTGGCGTCGAGACCCGCGAGGAGGTCGTCGAGCCATGCGGTCCCCTGCTCGAATGCGACGGAGTGAGACATCACTCCGAGATGGCTTGGTGCGTAGTCGATTTCTGCAGGAACGCTACGCAGATCCTCTGTTGCATCAGACCCGGCAATGGCGATCGCAGCTTTGAGCCCCGCGAGGTTCCACCCTTTGGAAGCAGAGGTGAACGCGATCGCGTTCTCCGAATTGTCGACCGTGAGATATGGAATGAACGTCGCCCCCGGCAGAACCAGCGGTCCGTGGATCTCGTCGGAAAGCACACGAACGCCAGCGTCCCGAGCCACTCGCGCAAGCGATTCCAATTCCGACCGGGTATGCACAGTGCCCGTCGGGTTGTGCGGGTTGCACAACAGGACGACGCACCGCCGACCCGATGACTGCACTCGCGCGATCGCCTCGCCGATGGAGTCGATGTCCAGACGGCCAGCCGAAGTGAGCGGCGCCTCGACGATGATGCGATCGGCATGCGAAACGTACGAGAAGAACGGTGCATAAACCGGAGTGGTGACAATGACCGCATCACCGGGTTCGGTACTGACGCGAAGCACCTCGACAATCCCGGTCATCACATCCGGCAGGACCCGGGTATCCGCGACCGGCAGATCTGACCAATTCCATCGCGTTGAAGCGAAACACGCAACAGCCTCGGCATACCCCCGCCTCGCTGCATACCCGGTATCGCCGATGTCGATGGCATTGCGTAAGGCGTCCGCTACCGGGGGCGCCAACGGTACGTCCATCTCCGCAACCCACAGCGGAAGAAGGTCGGAACTGTGAGCACTCCACTTCTGACTCGTGCGACGACGCAGCTGTTCCAAAGACAACTGCTCCAAGGGATTCCGGCGCGCCTTCGACATTCAGGATCCTCCAACTAGCCATCTAGCGGTCGGTAATCGACGACGCGACAATCACCTGAGTTCCCGCCGAGCAGACTATACAAGTCACCTGTACAAGTCACCAGGTGCCATGCTCTCGAATGGGACGACGATGAGTGCTGGAAGGGAGTGGGTGACGATCTTGTTTGTGTATTGCTGATGCTTTCACGAAGGAGTACGCGTGTCATCAGAGACCTACTGCTGGCAGGTCAGGGCCGTAATTTGTACCTCGGCGCTGGACCCGTGGTACCTCGAACCTGGAGACTGACCGGAAAGACCCGTTTTCCGGGCTGCTCCATTGCATTGTCGTCCAACCTCGCAAGTAGAAGTTGGACCGCCTCGGTGGCCATGTCTTCGATTGGCTGACGAATAGTGGTGAGGTCGATCATTGCCCACCGTGCTTGCGGGGAATCGTCGAAGCCGACCACCGATAGCTCGTCAGGTACGGGCACTCCGAGACGCGCGGCTGCATCCAATACTGCGAACGCCAATTCGTCTGTGACGCAGTAGATAGCTGTCGGCGGGTGCGCCATGGACAACAAGGATGTTGCGGTTTCCACACCGTGCTCGTGAGTCGTTGTTGTTCGCCGAAGGTATTCGCTGCGCAGGGCGATCCCGCGGCGTTCGAGCGCTCTCCTGGCGCCGTCTTCGCGGGCTGCACCATTGGTGCGGTCGCGGGGCACCGACAATATCGCGATGTCGCGATGGCCCAGTGCGGTCAAATGGTCGATCACCAACTCGCCGGCATCTTCGTCGTCGGAGAGGACCACTTCGAGAGAAAGAGTGGGATCATCACGGCTCAGAAGCACTACCGGGGTGTTCCGTTCGAGCACTCTGCGCACTGTGCGAGACTCTCGGCGGGCGGAGACGAAGACCATGCCATCTACGGTTGCCGGGTCAAGCACGTCTACGCTGTCGATCCCTTCGGGGACGTCGGGGTCGCGAATAAGAGCTAGGCGATACCCTTTTTCGCTGAGCCTGTGCTGGATAGCGTCGACCACCGTCGGATAGAACGGCGATGTCAGATCTGCAACCACAACCCCGATGGCTCGCGCTCGCCTGGTGACCAGACTGCGGGCTGCCGAGTTCGGTACGTAGCCCAGTTCCCGAGCCGCGGCGAGAACTCGCTTACTGGTTCTCTCGGCAACGGCCGGATCTCCGCGCATGACGCGTGAGACCGTCGACTGGCTCAGGCCCAAGCGGGCGGCGATATCGACACTGGTGACCACGTGAGGATCATACCTGCGGCGATGTCAGGTTCTGAGGAGATACCGATTACGGCCGATGAGAACCGGCATAAGACGTTGGGATCAGCCAGGACTCAGACGATTCTTTGCTGTCGACGTAGTTGTCGCCGCCTGAGTTCTGCGGGCCGGCGCGGTGATAAACGTCTGACCCCGCAGCGCGCTTGTACTGTTGGCCGACCGGAATTTCACCGGTCGAGTCTTTGCACTGAGGCGCGGATCGCATGCTCTGACTTGTTACAGCGCAGCCTGTCTCGCCCTTCACCATTGGGCGGATCCCCTGCACGGTATGCCCCAGCAGGCCCTTCCTGTCTCCGATCCGCAGGAAGGGCCGGGCGGGGATGGCTGTGCGGTGAGCGACGTTACGCGGTGTTTCGGCCTCCGCTGAGGTCGAGGGTCTGGCCGGTGACGTAACTGGCCTCTGTCGAAAGCAACCAAGTCGCCAACGCCGCGAACTCCGCTGTCGTGCCGACCCTGCCCATAGGGACGCGGGACAGGAGCGCAGCGTTCCGCTCAGGGCTGAGGTCTTCGAGCAGCCGGGTCTGCATCATGGAGGGGGCGATGGCATTCACGGTGACGTTATGTGCAGCCACCTCTTTGGCCGCTGTTTTGACCAGGGACACCACCGCGGCTTTTGACGCGGAATACGCGGCCTGGAACGGATTACCTTCCCTCGCCGAGATCGAGGACAAGATGCCTATCCGTCCATAACCCTGGCTGGCAAGCACGGGAAGTACTGCGGCGAGGCCATGGAAACACCCGTCCAGGTTGACGCTCAGTGTCTTGGACCAGCCGGCGAATGGCATGTCCGTGATCGACGATTCCGGCCCTTGGATGCCGTGTGCGAACAGTGCACCGTCCAATCGCCCGTGGGTGGCCATTATCGTTGCCACGGCCGTGTCCCAGGCTGCACGGTCGGTCACGTCGAGCGCCGTGATTTCGCGCGAGATTCCCTCTCCAGTACCGGTGACATCGGTGCAGACAACCGTGGCTCCTTCGTTGGCCAGGCGGTCCACCGCGGCTGATCCGAGTCCGCCGGCGGCGCCGGTGACGAGAATGACGCGTCCGGTGAAACGGCCGGGGTAGAACGTCGCGGGGTCGGCGGTGAGCTTGCCAGCGGGAGTGGTCGCTACATTGGTCATTGGAGGGCATCCGTTCGGTCGGCTTCGGCTGCGGTAACCACGCCTTTTGCGGCTTCCATCAGTTTGGTCAAATGTGTTGCTATTCCATGCGATTCAACGAAAACGACATCGGGAACCTCGACACTGACAGGGACACCGGGAAGTTGTCGCAGGATCTCCGACAACGGAAACTCTCCGGCTCCGGGCACTTGACGTTTCGCGCGCGATTCGATTTGACGGGAGGATCCGTTGGTGTCCTGCCCGAGTGGCATGCGCAGTGGGGCCTCCAGGTGCGGGACGGCGGCAAAACCGTCGCACAGTTGGATGACTTGAACTACTCCATGTGGGACTGCGGCTAGGTCGCTGACCGACCCGCCTGCGCGAACAAAATGCAAGACGTCGAGCATGATCCCGCAGTCAGTCTCGGCAGCGAGGCTGACCGCAGCGTGGAATGTGTCGATCTGCTGGTACGAGATCGGCTCGATCGACGCGACGATGCCTACCTCGTGCGCGTCGCGCACTAGATCCCCCAAAGTGTTGGTCAGGCGGTGCGTGTTCTCGTCGCTGCCGATTACGTTCAGAACTCGGGCGCCGAGGGCCGCCCCGGCGTCCAGTACTGGAAGCCACTCGCTGCGCCCACGCAGTCCGTCGAGAGTAAAGACTTCGACGTCGAAAACGGTCAAACCTGTGGCGTGGAGACGGTCGAGTGTCTGCTTCATCATCGGGGAGCCCGCGGACATGGGATACCGAGTTTCCGATGCCGTGGCTGGGTGAACTCGGGCACCGATGGAGCTGAATCCGGCAGAAGCCGCAGCATCGACCAGGTCGGGGGGCGGCAGTTGAAGGGCTGACAAATGGGCCAGCCCGATTGGTCGGGTCATGAGCAATCCTTGACGCTTCGAAGATGGGAGTTGACGGACAGCTACGTCCTACTTATGCTGTGAATCACATTTGACTACGTAGTCATTGAAGCACTGCGCCCCTTCGTGCCGCAACCCACATATTCCGGCACCGGCCTTCACGAAAGAACCCCACCCTTATGACTGTTTCGAATGTTCCAGCCTCGGAACCCTATTCAGCCGAGCAACGCCAACAATCTGCCGACAGTGCAGCGCACGTACCGGCGCCGTCCGGGTCCAGACGCGCAGCGATGGCCAGTACCGTCGGCGCGATCGTCGATTGGTACGACTTCTTCCTGTACGGGACTGCTGCAGCCCTGGTATTCGGGCCGATGTTCTTTCCGTCCGAGAACCCGACCGTGGGCACTCTCGCCTCGTTGGGGTCGTTCGCGGTTGGTTTCGTCTTCCGCCCGATCGGTGGGGCGATCTTCGGGCATTTCGGAGATCGGGTCGGACGCCGGAAGATGCTGGTGATCACGATTTTGATCATGGGGCTGGCCAGCACCGCAATCGGCCTGCTGCCGAACTACGCGGCCATCGGCATCGCAGCTCCGATCCTCTTGATCTGCCTGCGCGCGATACAAGGTATCGCCGTGGGCGGCGAGTGGGGTGGCGCAGCCTTGATGGCGGTCGAGAACGCACCGAAGAACAAGCGCAACTTCCTTGCCAGCGGAGTGCAGATCGGGTCCTTCCTCGGGCTGCTCCTGGGCACATTGGCGTTTTCACTCGTGACAAACCTGACTACAGATCGACAGTTCGAAACCTGGGGTTGGCGTCTGCCGTTCTTGATTAGCATCGTCTTCGCACTCGTCGGGCTGTGGATCCGCAGCGGCGTACCCGAATCGAAGGTATTCGAAGAAATCGAGGAGGCGAAGAAGAAGCAAACCGCACCGCTACTCGAAGCTTTGAAGACGAGTCCGAAGCAAATCCTTGCCATCATCGGCATGCGACTGGTCGACCAGAGCACGTTCTACATCGGTTTCACGTTCTCGCTGGTCTATGTCAAAAACTACACCGACACCCCGCCGAGCAGTGTGCTCAATGCCTCCATGGTCGCACTCGTACTCGCCGTCCCAGCCACCTCGTTCTGGGGTTTCCTGGCCGACCGGTTCGGGCCCCGCTGGTTCTACATCATCGGCCCACTATGCGCTGCCGCTGCCGGCATCCCGTTCTTCTCTGCCCTCGACAGCGGATCGATGCCGATGATGATTCTCGGGTTCTTCATCCTGATCAACCTCGGGCACAACATCTCGACCTCCGTACAACAGACCTGGTTCACCGACATGTTCGATGCCCGAATTCGTTACAGTGGCGCAGGTTTCGGATACGCCGTCGCCGGAGCTGTCGGCGGGTTCGTGCCGCTGATCGCAACGGCACTGCTCGACGAGAGCGGTAACTGGACGCCGGTCGTGATCCTGCTCGCGGGGGCAAGTGCTGTGGCGCTTGCGACCGGGCTGTGGTCGTACAAGTGGACCGGGCAACAGCGATGACCGAAACCCTTTCCTGCGACATCCTTGTCATCGGTGGCGGAGCCGGCGGACTCGCTGCCGCGGTCACCGCCGCGTACCACGGCGCGAAAGTCATCGTCGCTGAGAAAGCCGCCGTCTGCGGCGGCGCGACTGCCTGGTCTGGTGGATGGATGTGGGCACCGCGTAACCCTCTGGCAGTTGCCGATGGCATCGACGAAGACATCGAATTACCGCGCTCCTACCTGCGGCACCGACTGGGGGCTAACTTCGACGCCGACAAAGTCGACGCCTTCCTCACCGAGGCACCACAGATGGTGGGGTTCTTTCACGACAAGACCCGGCTGCAGTTCGTGGCCGGAACAGCCATCGCCGACATCCACGGCGACACGCCCGGCGCCGGAACAGGGCATCGTTCCGTGGCGCCTCGACCGATCGACGCTTACAAGATCCCGGCAGCCGTCCGGGCGAAACTACGGTGGCAACTCTACGAAACCTCCTTCCTCGGCATGGGAATCATGGCCGGGCCCGACCTTCAGGCGTTCCTCCATGCCACCCGATCACCGAAAGCGTTCGCTCACGCGGCGCGGCGCGTGAGCCGGCACATTGTCGACTTGGCGACGGCGAGAAAAGGGATGCAGTTGGTCAACGGCACCGCTCTAATCGGGCGACTGCTGACCTCCGCAGACGAATACGGCGTCGACATCCGCGTCTCGACGCCGGCACGAAGGCTGACCACCGACCCCTCGGGAGCAGTGACAGGCGCAATCCTCGACGGGCCGGACGGGCCGATCGCCATCCGCGCCGACCAGGGCGTCATCCTCGCGACAGGCGGCTTCCCGAGCAACGTCGAAATGCGGAAAAGGCACTTCCCTCGCACTCCCACCGGGCTTGAGCATTGGACGCTGGCCCCCGACACCGCTACCGGTGATGGAATCACGCTCGCCGAATCGGTCGGCGGCAGACTGGACACCACACTCGCCTCACCCGTTGCATACTGTCCGGTTTCACTCGTCCCCTACCGCAACGGCAAAACCGGGGTGTTCCCGCACATACTGGATCGCGGAAAACCCGGCGTCATAGGCGTATTGGCATCGGGAAAACGGTTCGTCAACGAGGCTAACGGGTACCACGACTACACCACCGCCATGATAGACGCTGTCCCAGAAGGGCAGGAAGTGTGCTCCTGGTTGATCTCGGATCACCGCTTCCAGCGCCTGTACCCGTTAGGAATGTCGAAACCGCGCCCTATCCCTATCTGGCCCTACGTACGCTCGGGATATCTAGTGAAAGGGCGCACCCTGGCAGAACTGGCACGCAAATGCGGCATCAACTCCGAGCAACTTCAAGCCACAGTCACCTCGTTCAACGAACACGCCCGACGCGGACAAGACCCCGAATACTCTCGCGGCACAACACTGTTCAACCGCGGCTCAGGTGATCCGGACAACCCCTACCCGAATCCTTCCCTCGCCCCACTGGAAAATGGTCCGTTCTACGCTGTCAAAGTCCTACCCGGAAGCTTTGGCACCTTCTCCGGAGCCGTCACCGATGCTTCTGCCCGCGTGCTCGGCGATTCAAACACCCCGATAGAGGGCCTCTACGCCGTGGGGTCTGACCAGTCGAATGTCATGGGCGGCCACTACCCAGCCGGCGGCATCAATATCGGCCCTGCCATGACCTTTGGATACATCGCAGCACGACACGCCACCGGCCAGTCCGGAACCTTCCGGCTCGGACATCAGCCGCAAGGACAATAAGCGCAAGACCTCTGCAGGTAACACCTTCAGATGAGATAGGGGTCGGGTTTTGTGTCCGTGGTCACGTGCACGTGGACGTGCACGTGCGACCTGCGGACACAGAACTCGATCCATCGTTTCCGCCCTCGATCCGCGGCCGAGCCGGATCACCATCACCATCACCAGCGGTGCCGTCGACGCGGTCGAGCAACTGTCTCACCGCTCTACCTGACCCGAGAGGACACTGTCGTTAATCGCGGGTCCATGCTTCCCATCGGCTCGTTCTTCGTCCGGACGAAAGCGAGGCTCGTGATTGTTGGGCTAACTTGAAAGTCACCAGATTTGAATAGGGGCGTGTCGGGACGCTCGGGGTTATATGTTCCGTTAATAGAGGACACCTCCGCACAAAAAGAATCCATCTACCGAATTCGAGGGTTTTCCTCTGCCGAACCCACGAACAATGCTCCTCGCGCTAGCAGCTACGCCTGTAAAGCTCTCCCTCGCGGTTCGTGAGACCTACCGACGACTAGATTGCTGCGGCTGTCGAATCCGTTGACTCTGAACCCGACTCGCAGATGCACGTCACAAATCCCGACAGCCAACGGGGAAGAACTACGGCCGCAGGAAAGTACCCATGTCGACCAATGTAAACTTGCATTCTACGGATAGCGCGACCCGATCTACATCCGGATCTGATTGATACTCGCGCGTCGTTCGAAAACCTATTCCAGACCCTCGAGTTCCACATGCATAGTGCGCGGTAGTGACGCATCGCGTACTTCTCGAGCGACGCTTCCACATTCACGACGACAAACAGTAGAACCAGGAACACCTCCGCGAACTCGAGTTGGAGACGGCCCGCTCCAAGGTGCGCTTTCTCCTACTCATCCTGAATCGCACCGCAATTGCCTCGTGACTGAGGGATCGCATAATCTCCTTGGTTGTGCGGCCCTCGGTTCGTCGACGTTCGACTAGGCGCGAGTTTGTGGATCAACCCACATCCTCACGACGGATGATGGCAGTCAGTGCTCTGTTCAGACGGCGGTCACCGCCGCGAGTGAGCCTGTAACGCACCGTGTTACCCGATGAAATCGGGACCGGGCAGGTCCCGGCGAGCGAGGCAAACGCGGCCTGTCGAACGTACCCGACCTGCATTTGACCACGCGATCAGGACAGTCGCTGCAACCACTGCGCCCACCCCGACCGCGGCAGTGAAGTTCCGGCGCATTGGTCTTGACCGATGCGTTGAGAGACTTGCGATTGTCAATCAGCTCCCAGTCGAGCGTCCGAATCCTCTTGGCTAGTCGCACGGCCTCTGCCCGGCACGTCGGAGTGGTGGCGCTCTCGGATCGGGTCCGCAAGGGTGCGATCACCTTGATCTGACTGCATGACAACGATTTTCGCGCATCCACATCAAGTTCGACGACGCGAACCAAAGCCGTCAACGCATTGACCGCGCGCGTCCGCTCAAACGGCATCTGTCGCGGGCGACCACGAGAGGACACGCATCGCCACTCGCGGTCCGTCCGCACGTGGTCGGCGCAGTCGACCGATGTCAACGGACAGAACTGACCGGGCGATGCGAGCGACGTCGAGATCGTCGGACTCACCGGCTCCTCCCCGATCCGCCGAACCCATCACGGAGGGTTCGGCTACCGGGAATCCCGCCGTAAGAACGGATCGGAGAGTCCGGCTCTAGGAGCTGATGCCTTTTATGACGATGAGCGCGGCTTGTTGACCTGCTCTGCGTGGTAAACCACGTGCGGGCCCGCTCAAGACCCGCCGGACTTAGGAAAACTTGCTTTGTCCTTCCGCGGCACCGGTTGTGGCGGTCACGACGCACAGCGCGTGGGCGGCGTGGGTATCGACCCCGATGACAATCTCGTAATAATCTGCGACGGTAGGTATAGCGACATAGGCATAGCGACAGATGTCAATTCCGACGGGCGACGTCGTTGTCGCCCCAAACGGTACTTCTGATCGAGTTCGGACAGCGTAGCCCCTGAAGGAGCACTTCGAGGCAGGCCTGTAGCGGGCCACGACCTCGCGGCAATGAGGTCGGGCTGACTTGAAAATCAAGCCACCGAAGCAAGACCGGACCGGCGTCGTCACCACAACGAAGAATATCTCCAGACCGCGACAATCCTCATCATTCCCTCTGGTGCGCATGGTATTTCGGCCTGGCTTATTCGGCGAGCGACCATCTTGCCCACACCCAGTCTGCAGCGGGTCCCTCCATTGCGCGGAGGGAGGCGTGAAAGCAGCATCGATCGGCGGGTTTCGCGAACACCCAACTCGCCTACGTCGCCCAGCTACGGGACTGCGACCGACATCTGCCGCCCCGAGCAGATGAGACGCGCCACTGCGCCCGCTATCAGCCGCACGGCGCGTCCTGGTGATCAGCTGTTTCTTTGAAAGCGTCGTTGACTACCGTTTCGATTGTAAAGCGAAGTCTGCCGCAGGCCCGGTCTCGGGAATCGGTAGTGTGGGGGACGGCGCCTCTGATCGCCGGCGGCCCTCAGGTCCGAACCTCTACGTGTTCTCCCAACTCGGTGGCATCGAGACGTGGTCAGAGCGTAAGTTCCCAATCCTTGACGGTGGCCATGGGATTGAAGACCGAGTTGTCGACGTGTGTCTCGATAGCTTGTGCTTGTTGTGCCCGACGTACCCAGTCCCGGTTTGCCAGCGCCGCTTTGCCGAGTGCGACCACCTCGGCAGATCCTTGCTCGACCATCGAGGCGGCAGCGGCGGGATCGCCGAGCTGTCCGTTGGCGATGACCGGCAACTTGGAGTGTTCTGCGGCGAATGAGGCGAGCGTCCGATCGGAGTCCGGGAACGCAGGAGCGGTGGCGTCGTATTCTGTGGTGTGAACGTAGTCGACGCCAGCTTCGGCGAGGGCTGTGAAGATGACGGCGGCATCGGACTCACCTCCGGACCACCTGTGTGCGTAGTCGCTGACCTTGGACTGCGAGATGCGCACGCCGATCGTGAGTTCGGTCCCGACTGCCTCGCGCGTTTCGGCGATCACCTCGCAGAAGAATCGAATACGGTTCTCGACCGATCCGCCGTATTCGTCGTTGCGTTGATTCATGTAGTCGGTGAGGAACTGGTCGAGTAGGTAACCGTTCGCGCCGTGGATTTCCACGCCGTCGAAGCCTGCTCTGACCGCGTTCCGAGCGGCGCGCGCGAATCCGGCCCGCACTTCGACGATATCGGATCCGGTCAGTGCCTGCGGGGTAGGGTATGGACCGATACCGCCGTAGAAGCCGAGTTGCTCACCGCGTGGGGGTACCTTGGACGGAGCCACGGAGCTAGCGGCGTAGCGGTTGCCCTGAGACTGCGCTCCCGCGTGCATGAGCTGGGCGAAGATCTTCGCGCCTGCCGAGTGAACGCGGTCCACCACCGGCGTCCACGACTGTGCGTGAGCCTCGGTAGCCAGCCCCGGCTGATTCAGGTAGCCCTGACTGTATTCGGTGTCGGGGTAGAGACCTTCGGTGATGAGCAGTCCGAAACCACCGCGGGCAAACACCTCGTAGTACGCGGCGTTCCTCTCGTTCGCCGAGCCATCGGGATCACCGCTGACACGAGTCATCGGCGCTACCGCCACTCTGTTGGATAGTGTGGTTTGCCCCAACCGCGCGGTCTGGAACAGTGTGTCGACCGAAGTCGCTGCGTGTGTCATGAATACCTCCGAAATGAGAGAGCGAGAACGACCTGTGGAATGATCTGTGTCACTGTGTTGTTCGCTTGCCTGCGAGCCCCAGTCCAATCTCGCGGACCTCGGGGATCGGTCGGCCGGACCGTGTGCTGACGATCTGGATCAGCTCGTCGTAAGTTCGGCAGACCACCGAGAAGCCGGTGGCTCCGTTTACCGTCCACCCTGATGTGATGGGGAGAACGGTGTCTCGGCGCAGGACTGTTGATATCCGTCGCGCGACCGCGGTTCGTTCGTGCACGCCACTGACGTGAGCTGCGGCCCAGTCGAGCGGCGCGCCCGCGCATCCCCCGCACATCAGGGCATCACGTCGCCGGAGTTGGGTCCGAGAACCTGGCCGACGAACAGGTTGCCGCCGGGTTCGGATGCCAGTAATACGGCTGTCGGCGCGATCTCTTCGGGTGTGCCGAATCGACCGAGGGGCAGTTCTGCTCGCTTGTTTCGCTTCCAGTCGTTGTCGATGGCGTCGACCATTGGTGTCTCGATCGGACCGGGCGCGATCACGTTGGCCAGCACACCACGCGGTGCGGTTTCCAACGCGATCGACTTCGTCAGTGCGATCACACCGGCTTTGGCCGCCGCATAGTGCGCCAGAGAGATGCCACCCTTGATGCCCAACTGCGACGCGATATTGATGATTCTCCCGCGTCCCTGCGTCAACATGGGTTGTAGGGCGGCTCGATTGAGCAGAAATACACTTGTCAGATCGATGTCGATCGTCTGTCGCCACATGACAGCGCTCATGTCGGTGGTGTGAGATTGCGTCAGGATTCCGTGCGAGCACACCAGGATATCGAGCCCACCGGCATCGGACACGACCTGTTTCATCACCCGATTCACGTCGACTTCCGAGGCCGCGTTGAACACCAGCCCCCTGGCGGCACCGAGATCGTCGGCCGCGTCGGGTGTGCTCGGGTCGCGGTCGGCGATCGTCACAACCGCGCCTTGCGCCACGAATGCAGCTGCAATCGCCCGGCCGATTCCGGACGCCGCTCCCGTCACGAGCGCGCGGTGTCCTTCCAACATCCCTGTCATGAGTCGGTCCTTTCAGTCCCGCATCGCTGTGGTCAGGGCGCCGTCGACGACAATGCTTTGACCGCTGACATATGAGGCCTTCGGGCTCGACAGGAACGCGACGACGTCGGCCACTTCGCGGGGGTGTCCGACGCGCCCCCACGGGATGTAGTTGGCTGCGCGGTCGAGTCCTTCGGGGCCGAGGGAGTTGACTGTGTCGTTCGACTGCGGAGTGCTGATGAGACCGGGAATGATCGCATTCGCCCGGATGCCGTGAGGTCCGTATTCCACCGCTAGGCTCCGTACGAGGCCGATCACCCCGGCTTTGGCGGTCGCGTAGTGGGCATGGTTTTGCCAGCCGTACACGCCGCCCGCGATCGATGAGATCGCGGTGACCGACCCTCCGGAGCGCATGTGCCTCAGGCCGGCGCGTGCTGTTCTCATCACGCCATGCAGATCGACGTCCATCATGGTGTGCCATTGCGCGTCCGACATCGAATGGAAGGATGCCTCACGAAGTATTCCTGCGTTGGCGACCGCGATGTCTAGGCGTTGCCATGTGGACACCAGGGTCTGGGCGAACGCATCGACGGAGTCGGTGGAACGGACGTCGACCTCGACGATCATTCCTTCGCCGCCGGCGTCGTGGACCTCACGCAGGGTGACCTCGGGGTCGTGGGGGTCGCCTGCGAAGGTGCCGATGCCGACTCGTATGCCGCGTCCGGCTAGGCAGGCTGCGGTGGCGGCGCCGATGCCGGAGGCTGCGCCGGTGATCATCGCGACTGGTTGCTCGCTCATGATCGAACTCCAACCGCTGTGGTCGAGGGGATCGACGGGGTGTCGTCGTCCACTGGTTTGGCGAACAAGACGATGCCGGCGGATAATACGGCGCCGACGGCGCCCACTGCCAGCGCTGCGGTCGAGTACCCGACGGACGCGGCTGTGAGACCGGTGAGAATGAAGCCGGCGATGATTGCACCGGGCTGGGACATGGCGCCGATGAATGCTGAACCCGTTGCGCGGCAGTCGGTGTCGAAGCATTCGGCCTGGAAGAACAGGATCGCTGCGTACGGGCCGAGGAGAAAGAAGAGCCCTAACATGTACGTGACGAGTACGAAGATCTGGCTTGACGGTCCGAGCAGCATCGAAGCGAAGAACACCCCCGACAGTGTCCAGCCGACGGCGATGGTCGGTCGGCGTCCGAAACGGTCTCCGGCCCAACCGTGGGCGAGGTAGCCAGCGACGGCAACGAGGTTGGACAAGACGACGAGGATCAGCGTGCTCGACGCATCGATATCTTTTCCCTTCTCGAGCACGGTTGTGCCAAGGACCGAGAAGGTCTGGATGGCGAACCAGTTGAACAGCCACGCAAAGGAGAAGACAACCGTGTTTCGCAGGTGTTTTCCGGTGAAGATGCGCTTGAACGGAGCTGCGGTCTGCTCGATGGTTGCGGTGCTCGACGAGAGCGCATCTGCTTCCTCGTTTTTACCGGCTTTGCGTAATTGTTTGACCGAGTGCTGGGCTTGGAACTGGGGACTCTCTTTCAGAGTCCGGCACATCAGTGCGACGATCACTGCGGGGATGGTCGCAAGCAGGAATGCGACGCGCCATGAGTCGACTCCGAAGACCGCGGTGATGATTGCCACGAAGCCGGCGGCGAGTAGAGCGCCGGCGGGCCAGCCTGTCTGGACCATCGAGTAGACGAAGCCGCGCCGCTTCTTGATCTTTTCGTCTTCGGTCAGCTCGTAGAGTTCGTTGAGATAGGTTGCGTTGACCGACTGCTCGGCGAGTCCGAGCCCGCTGATCGCGCGGACACCGATCAGCGATGCTGCACCGACGGTGGCGGCCGTGGCCGCCGATGACGCCGCGGTGCCAGCAACGGAGATAATCATGCCCTTGCGCCGGCCCAGTTTATCAACGAGCGGTCCAACGAGGAGAACGACGACCGCGGTGCCGACACTCACGAGAGTCGAGACCAAAAGCGCATGGCTGGTGGTCCAGCCGAATGATTCTTCGATGCGTGGGAGGAGGGTGCCGAACAGGATGAAGTCGTACACTGCAACGGTCCACGCGAAGAACGCGATTCCCGATGCGCGCCGGGTTTCCTTACCGGTCACGCGCCGCAGGCCCGGGGCAGGGGCAGGGATGGTTTCGGACATTGGCCAAGCTTTCTGTCGAAGTGGCGTTCTGGGGGATCGAGTCAGACGCGGGGAGAGCGGCGTTTGAAGTCTTCGGCGATGGTGTCGAAGTTCGCCCAGGTCACGCCGTCGTGTTTGTTGATGTGTTCGATGAGCCGTTCGAGCATGAGAAGCACCTGCGGCCGGCCAGCGACATCGGGATGAATGGTGAAGGTGAACACCGCGTACTCACTCTCCCGGTAGACCCAGTCGAACTGGTCACGCCACATCTCCTCCAGGTGACGAGGATTGACGAACCCATGGCTGTTAGGACTGCCTTTGATGAACATCATGGGAGGCAGGTCGTCGAGGTACCAGCTCGCCGGAATTTCGACCAGATCAGTCTCGGTTCCGCGAACGTAGGGCTTCATCCACTCGGCAGCGGGCTTGTCGTAGTCGATGGCCGTCCAGGAGTTTCCGACACGCACGTAGTACGGCTCGAAGTCCCGGTGCATCAACGAGTGGTCATAGGTGAATTTTCGTTCGACGAGCAGTTCGTTGGTGACCTTGCTGAACTCCCACCACGGCGCTACGTAACCGGTCGGACGCTTACCTGACCGGGTGGTGATGAGATCGAGGCAGTAGTCGAGGATGTCGGATTCCTGCTCGCGAGACATCGCGATGGGGTTCTCGTGGCTGTATCCGTGGACGCCGATCTCGTGACCACATGCGACGACGGCGTCGAACTGCTCCGGGAACGTCTCCACCGAGTGGCCGGGCCAGAACCAAGTGGCCGGAAGGTCGTACTTCTTCAGGAGGTTGTTGAGTCGAGGTACGCCGACCTCGCCGGCGAAGACTCCGCGAGAGATGTCACTGGGCGAGTTTTCACCGCCGTACGAACCGAGCCAACCGCCGACGGCGTCGACATCGATTCCGAACGCGACGAAAATTTCCTTGGCCATGAGGTCAGAGCTCCTTGTTGTCTGAGTAGATGTCGATGGCGGACTGAGGTCCCTCGGATGGGTCGTGACGTTGAGAAATCCAAAGCGCCAACAGAATCCGAAGTTGAGTTGCGGGCAGTCCCGATGCTGCGGGAACTCCGGCGGCAACCAGGTCGGCTCCGCCGCCGTTGCCGTAGACACCGGCGACGGGTCCTTCGGGCACGCGGGTGGACAGAATCACAACGATGCCGTCGGCGAGCGCATCGGCCACAGTTCTTACAACAGCCTTGTTCGCATTGCCGATTCCGGTGCCCGCGAGCACGATTCCGGCAGCACCTGCAGCAACGGCCGCATTCACGAGGACGCCGTCAGCGCCGAGGTACATCTCCACGAGGTCGACGCGAGTGCTGTCGAATTCTGATGTCGGCCTCGCCAGCGGCTTGGGGCGGCATGGAACCGACGCGATGTCTACTCGACCGCCGCCAACGGTTCCAATACCCCCATGCGCAGTGGAACCGAAGGCGGCGAGCGCCGTGGTGTGCAGTTTGCGTGTACCCCGCGCTGCGAGGATTTCGCCAGCGAACACCACGAGGACGCCGAACTCCCGCACGTTGGGGGAAGCTGCAACGTCGATCGCATCCCTAAGATTGCGGGGGCCATCACCGTCGAGTGCGTCGTGGGCGCGTTGGGCCCCGGTTATCACGATCGGACGCGGGTCGTCATGCACCAGATCGAGTAGGATCGCCGTTTCCTCGAGCGTGTCCGTGCCGTGCGTGACCACAATGCCGTCGACAGGATCATCTTCACGCGCAAGCAATCCGGCGACGCAATCACTGATGCGCCTCAGATGCTCGAACGTCAAGTTGTACGAACCCACTGTCATCAGGTCGACGGTCTCGATGAAGACCCCTGAGACGGCAAGGTCGTCGACGAGCGCAGCTGCCGTGCGGCTGGCTACGACCCCCCCGTTCGTGGTTGTCGATGCGATGGTACCGCCAGTGGCGACGACGGCGATTCGTGACTGCATGACTAATAGTGAAGCACAACACAATCGTTTGACGCAATCGTTTGTGTTGCGCTTATGAGACATTTATGTGAACCACTTCTCAACGCGGCTGTTCGGTAGGCTCGGCTCGTGACCACGGAGGAGAATCGACCCACGGCAGCGCGGCGAGGCCCGCTGACGCTTCGCATGATCGCCACCGAGCTCGGTGTCAGCACGTCGACCGTGTCCCGAGTCCTCAACTCACGTGGCGACGAGGCTATGCGTTGGGGATCACCGGCGACCGTCGCCCGCATCCGCAGCTATGCGGAGGAATCGGGGTACTCCCCGAACCCTCAAGCTTCGAGCCTGCGGACCCGACGATCCGGCCTGATAGGTGTACTGGTACCGCGTCTGCAGGATTTCGTCCTCGCCACCATCTACGAGGGCATCGAGGAAGCAGCGACCGAAGTGGGTCTGTCGACTTTCGTCACGAACTCTCGAGACGTCGTGGAGTTGCAACGTGCACGTACTCAGATGATGATCGATCGTCGCGTCGACGGATTGATCTACGGTGACGCCCACCTCGACCACGAGTTCCTCGATGAGGTCCACGATCGCGGTCTCAAGTTTGCTTTGACGTCTCGAAGGTCCGGCAACTACCCCTCAGCGACTGTCGACGATGTCAAGGGGGGCCGCCTCGTCGGGCAGCACCTCGTTGATTCCGGTCGACGAGACGTCGCGGTACTCGCCGGGCTTCCCTTCGCCTCGACTGCTCGCGACCGTACGCGTGGGCTCGTGGAAGCTCTTGCCGACAACGGTGTCGATGTACCGTCGGACCGCATTGTCTATTCGGGATTTGATCCCGCTGGCGGTCGTAGTGCGATCGAGGAGCTATTGGCCTTGGGGTCACTTCCCGAAGCAATCTTCGCGACGAACGATTTCGCCGCCCTCGGCGCCTTCGGGGCGCTGCGCGACAGGGGCATACGCGTGCCGGACGACGTCGCGATGGTGGGCTACAACGACACGCCACTCGCGGAGGGTGGAGCCGTACCACTGACCACAGTCAGGTCCCCCATGCACGAGATGGGTCGGCGGTCCCTCGGACTGTTGATTGACGTCCTCGCAGGCAAAAACCCTGAGCCGGTCCTGCTCGAACCAGAACTGATCATCAGGAGAAGCACGGACCCTGCGGCCCAGCCCCGAAGCATGCCGACATAACATCGGTACTCATCGGGCGTCACTTGGCCTCCGGTAATATGGTTCACCTTCGGCGGCCGAGGCTGCGGTCAAGGCTTCAGAGCATGGTGTCGCGGCAGGACGGTCTGCCTACCCACGACCGTCGACTATCCCTCCCCACTGTTGGATGCATACCGGAGCTGAATGATTTTCACTTCTTGAGAAGGGATTTGTCACACCCCTTCACTATCTTGTGCATACGGGCAACTCGGGACGAGATCCGCAGATCCGGACCGTCACATTGCCCCACAGAAACGATCAACAGCGAGACCTTTGCCCGCGTGGCTATCGCTCGCCCGCGAGAGGGTGACACAAGGCCAGCGGCACGCCCAGGACAATGACATCGAAACCCTCAAGCAAATCGCTGCACAGTCAATCGCAATTTCCTTTTGCTGGGGCACCAGCGCGACCTTCGCTAGATCCCCATCTTGCTCAAAGAATACGAGTGGTCCCAGTCCTGACATACCGATGACGACGACGTATCCGCCGGCGCGGTGACGGTGGCGAGTAAACCGACCAGGACTGAGACGGCGCCGTCGACGCTGACGACGGTTCCTCAGGGCTACTCTGACGCGCGCAGATCACGGATCTCACCGATCTCGGTAACACCGGGAGCATCCGAAGGATGGCGAACGCTTCGCTTCAAGCATCCTCGGCGCGATGGGGTTCACGGCGACGGGCCCTGCACCGAGCGGCCAGATGAGTTCGGCTGCTGACCTGTCGCCCCGGTAGCTGTTCGATGGCAGAACTGGCGCATCCGACCTTCACCGAGGAGCGCCGCCGAAGGGTGGGATAGTCGGCCCACATGCCAATGAGACTTGGTATGTCAGTTTGGAATACCTTCGCCGTGCCTGGACAGTGCTCGGCAAGATGATCCACAACCAATTCGAGGACGCCGTGCGTGCTTGGACCAACGCCGTTCGTGCGCGAACGAGCTCGGCAAGTTCCCTGATCGTGGACAATTACTTCTCCGCCGTTTCCAGCGCTCGATACGGTCGACTTCGCACCGATGAGTACCAAGAGACTGCCGCGGCGATGATCACCGCAGTCGTCGACAAGGCCCAAGACCAGACGACTTCTTGGAGATCGCCGAAGACTTTGTCGTTCCGCCACTTTCGTCCTTAGGAGCGATCATCGATACGAGCAGCAAGCAATCTCTAAATCTTAAAACAAAATAATTTATTAGGTTATGCTGTCTTTATGACCCTTCAGGATATAACCGCAACAAAGCAGCGAATCCTCAATGCGGCACTGAAAGAATTCGGCACCCACGGGCTTTCCGGTGCGCGGATCGATCGTATCGCGAAGAACGGCAATGCCAGCAAGGAACGACTTTACGCGTACTTCGGGAACAAGGCGGCGCTCTTTCATGCTGTGCTAGACGCAGACTTCGCCGAAGCCATGGAATCCGTCGCATGGGCGGACGACATACCGCAGCATGCTGTCAATTTGTTTGACGCGATGACCAGCAAGCCGTACATCCAGCGCATGCTGATCTGGGGTCAACTGCAGGGCGAGGGGCCGCGAATGAGGAGACAATCGGAGGGGCACCCCAGCTGGATCCCGAGGAGGGCTGCGATTCGCAAGGCTCAGGACGACGGCATCGTCGCCGCGCACTGGAATCCCGAAGATTTGATCACCCTGATTTTCGGCCTCGTGTTTGCCTGGGGGGTCACGCCCGGTAGCGTCGACAATCAGTCCGCAGACGCGCAAGAACTCACGCGACGCCGCAACCTTGTGTATGTAGCGACAGTTCGACTTTGCAAGCCCTGACAGGAGATTACAACCGGACGTATAGGTAACGACGGTTGAAAAGTGCGGTTTAACCATGCCGATGTTCTGAAGACTTTAGTTGGTGAACTGTATCGTTCTTGAACTGCCGCATCCGATGCCGATAAAGCAATGAACCCGCGATCAGGGCTTCTATCTATTGTCCAAAATGAAACGCCTCGCATCTTGCATTGCGATTGCCAACTCCAGCACCACGGAGTGGTCTGCGAGTCCACACGACATCAGGGGAACAAAGTGTAATACAGAAATAATCACCCCACATGCGGGGGTTATTATTGAGATCGGCAACGTCGTACACATCCCGGGGCAGGGCAAAGAACCCCGACAAGATTTGCGGTGTGGTCACTATTACCCACCCTCAATGAGCCTGGTAGGGTCCTTTTGGTGAGCCACTCGCTATAGCGAATCTATGCGTGTGAAGACAGCTGGCAGCGTACTCATTCGGAGTTCGGTACGCCAGCGATGAATGGCGATGCCGGTTGTTGTAGTCCTCCTTCCAGCCCTCGATGACCAGCCGGGCTTCGAGGAGACGCTGAGGAACTCGTTCATGTTCAAGCACTCGTCGCGAACATGGGTGTTGAAGGATTCGATGTACCCGTTCTTCCATGGCTGATCAGGTGGAACATGTCCGATTCTCAGTCGGTCCTCGCAGAACGTCCGCAACGCCACGGAGATGAACTCGGGTCCATTGTCGCACCGCAGTACTTACGTCGGGCCGTCGCAGAGTGCGAATGTTTTCTCCAAGGCGGCGACGAGACCCTCGCTGGGATGGATCTTGCGGCGATGTTGAGTACGGACTTGTCGGGTGTGTGCGTCGTCCATCGACCCGATCTAGAATTTCCTCCCGTCCGCCGTCGAATCTAACTGGGAGTCGATCGCCCACAAGCCTTTCGGCGCGGTTGCCTCGGTGATCGAAGTGGCCCGGCGCCGGTTCGTTTACGGGTCGTGCGGACCTTCACCCGCAATCCTTCCTCGCGCCAGAGGCGCTGAACCTTCTTCTTGTGGATGCCCAGCCGGCGGCCTGTAGATCCGCCCACGCACGTTGAGCCCCTTTTTCGTTGGTTGGTTTGGTCCGGGCTCGCAACCACTTCCGCAGATCCGTGTCCGGATCGTCCGGGGTGTTTCTCGCTACTTTCTTGACTTCCTTGCGTTGGGTGGAACGCGGCTGCCCGACGATTTTGCAGGCGAGACTGTGAGAGCCCTATCGTTTCCTGGAGCTTCGTCACGGCGTTCCGTTTGGAGGTCGGGCTCAGCATTTCCCTGAGCAATCTCCTTGAACGCAGCCATTTCGAGTTCGGCTTCGGCGAGGAGCTTATTGAGCAGGGCGTTTTCGTTCTTGAGTTCCTTGAGCGCTGGCGTCGTCGGCCTTCATACCGCCATACTGCCTACGCCAGTTGTAAAGCGTCGACACGGACACGTCGAGTGGTCGGGATTTCCTCGACGTCGGTGGCTGTGGCGGCGAGTTCGTCGCTGCGGCGCAGTTTGCGGATGATCTGTTCGGGCGTATGTCGTTTACATCCAGCGATGAGATGAGCCTTTCATGCCCCTTGATCGGGGCGGAAGGATTCTCATAGCCTGCGGACCACTCCCTGGGGGGTCAAGACCACTGCACTAAAGCACGATCTCAGTACTCCTATCTGATCGTTTCAACTACCTCCGGCAGCGGATAGCGGATCTCTGCCCCGTCCCGCCAAACTCAGCAGAGCTAGGGCGAGGGGGAGAACCCGTCAGGTGAGATGCCCTCCACAAACATCATGCTCACGCGAGCTTTACCTTCTCGAATATTTCTGGCCCGCAGATATTCGGGAGAGTCGTACCATTCCCGGATCCTGGCCATGTTGGGAAACTCGATGACCGCGAACCCGGAAGAGCCCCAGACCCCTTCGGCGGGCTTCGGTGCAGGTCCCGCGACCAGATGATGGCCCCCGTGACTCAGTATGGATTGTTGGGCAGCGGTTGCGTAGGCCGCACCAGCCTCCTCGTCAAGCACGTCAAAGTTGACGATGACGTAAGCGGGCATGAGATTTCTCCATCCAATTGGACACGGCGTGTAGTAATGACACGTCGAAGAGTAATGCATCCCTGTAACTTTGCAAAGGTGCACAACGACGGGAAGAGGCCATCGCCAGACATGACCAGCCGTAGAGAGCGAATACGGATCGAAGCGACCCAAGAGATCATGACCATCGCGCTACAGCAATTAGCCGAGGGCGGGGCAGGAGCGATCTCTCTTCGGGGGATCGCTCGTGAGATGGGCATGACCGCACGTGCGATCTACAGCTACTTCCCCACCCGAGACGACCTCATTACCGCCGTCATCAGCGGAATCGCAGCATCACTTGGCGAGGCACTGGAAACGGGCATCAACGCCGTGCCCCACACCGACCCCGGAGGAAGACTGATGGCCTGGGGCCAAGCCCTTAGAGAATGGGCACTCGCCCACCCGGAGAGCTTCCGACTCTTCTACGGCTTACCCATACCCGGCTACCAGCCCCCCGACAACGGCCCAGTGGACCAAACAGCACGTCGCGTATGCCGGGAACTCACCCGCCTCGTTGCCATCGCATGGCCTCGTGTCCGGCACCAGCAACCGGAAGATACTTCCTGGTCCGATCTTCACCCGGAATTCGTCGCGAAGATCCAAGCCGACCTTCCGGACGTACCGCCCGCCGCAGCAGCACTCGCGCTGCGTGTTTGGGGCCGGATTCACGGTCTCGTCGCCCTGGAAGTCGACGGCCACATCCACCCAGTCGCAGGCAACCCCGCCGCCCTCCACCGCGCCGACATGCTCGACTTGGTCAGGACACTTGGCCTGGACTGAGCGAATTGCCATTGCCGCAGCGCACTTGGCTCCATCGTAAGATCGTAGACACTCGGACGAGGCCCACAATGTGCTGAAGTGGCATCGCCTCAAGTACGGACCTACAACGGTGAGAGAACGGACTGCGGCCGCAACCTCACGGACCGACGGGTTGCGCAGAGTTGAAGCCGCAACGACTGTGCGCCCCGTGAAATAGTTCACACTTTGCTGGCGCCTCGTCCACGGTCAGAGTTTCATCGTGGAAACGACCGAACGCATCCTTCAGCACCGAATTCTGCGAGCGTTGAACGCATTCGAAAAACAAGAAATCGGAGATTCCATGAGTGAGAATACTCATCTCGACCGTGCCGAACAAAACATAGAGGTAGTCAAGAAACTTTTCGACGCCCTCGACGGTACCCGGGAGGAAGCGCGGCGCGTGATTGATGAGGTCGTCGTTGAGCAGGGTTACATCCAGCACAATCCAATGGCTGGAGATGGGCGCGACGGATTGCAGGACTTCTTTCCTCACATCATGCGTACGCCCAATACGTCGGAAAATCCCGTTCCGGACTACCTCGATGCCGACGGCACCGTCGAGGTGAAGTACATAGCCAGCGGGAACATGGTCGTTCGTATGGAGATCCGTTATCACGGAGTACTTCTCGATATCTTCCGAGTCGAGAATGGTCTCTTGCATGAGCACTGGGACGCTTTCAACCCTAATCCAGGCACCGAACGGCCACCGGGTCTGTAGGTCGATGTTCATTGCTGCAACACGACATTCGGACGGCGAGAGGTAAGTACATGACCGAACAAGACGAACGCAACAAGCAGGTCGTTCAAGATGTTTTCGACCTCATCTACGGACAACAGGCAGACCTCGGACGTATCGACACACTCATAGCCGAGAACTACCGTCAACATAATCCATTGGTGCCGCAAGGCCGTGCGGGATTCCGGGAGTTCTTTGAAAATGCGATTCCGTTGCCCGACAACGATCCTGAGCGATCGGCAAGAGTCAACGTGATCGCGAGTGATAACTTCGTCGTACGCCAGGAGATTCGAGATAGCGGAATGCTGGTCGATATCTTCGAGCTCGAGAACGGCCTACTGAAAGAGCACTGGGATTCGTTCCGGTTCAATCCTGAACGATGGCCATTTTTCTAGCTGTTCAGTTCGTCGCGTGGGCGATGCGTCGCGCGTCGCCGCACCGCCCACCTCGATCAGAGTCTGCCGGTTCTGCCGGCGCATTGCATCAGTGACAATTCGTCCAAGATTGCGAGATCAGCCCCGATTTTCCTGATCCACCCCTGGCGGGAAAAGCGCGTCATGACCTTGCTAACGTGCTCACGCGTCGCACGAACATGCAGTGCCAGTTCCTCGTGTGTCAGACCCCATGTCACGAGTAGACCGTGCTCGGTGCGCAAACCGAACCGGCTCGCCTCGTTCAGCAGCGCACTCGCCACACGCGACGCGACATCGAGACCGAACATGTCATGGTGCGAGTCGATTGCCACGTGCAACCGAGAATGAAGTACTCGGATGTACCGGCTCATCGCCTCGGGATAGGTCTCCAACCATTCGCGCATGTCGCTGGCTGACAAGATGGCTATCTCGCACGATTTCTTCGTTATTACCGTCATCGGTTGCGACGAGTACTCGAAGATGGACAGATCACCGAGGAGGTCGCCGGGTCCTGGAACACCAAGGATGCTATCGATTCGGCCTGATCGGAAGCGTACGAGTTTCACCCGCCCCGAGATCATGAGATAGACGCGCTCTGCCGGGCTTCCCTCGGCGTACACGACCGCGTCGGCTGCGAACCTTCTCGTGTCGAGAAGTCTCGAAAAGCTCTCTAACACCTCAGTTTTCAGCCCCTTCAACAGCTCGACGTCATGGAAGTTCGTCAAGACGATCTCCATCCTCTGCGGTGTCGCGAGCTGTCCGTTGTGCGTGACCGACACTACCAAAGCGTAACTCCATCGCGGCTACGTCTCACGCTGCTCCCGGAAGGAGACCTCAGAATGAATCGCTCACGTATCAACGACATTCGGATCATGATCGCTGCTTCACTGCTCATCGCCTCGCTGATGCTCGTCGTGGTGGGGACAAGCTTCTTTGTTCAACCGGTCACGGCCGACCTCGATATTTCGAGGTCGTCCTTCATGATCCACTACACGTTGTTCACTCTCCTCTCGCTCGTCACTATGCCTCTCGCCTCAAAGTTGCTGAACCGCTTCGACATCCGATTTCTGATCGTTCTCGGGGGCTGCTGGACGGGCCTGGGCCTGGTGTTCATGTCGCTTACTTCGACTCTCTGGGAGATATATCTGGTCGGCATCTGGGTCGGTGTCTCCCTCTTTCCCGCATCGAATTACCTGGTCGCGGTCTTGATCGACACCTCGTTTGCCCAAAGGAAAGGCATCCTGCTCGGCTTGGCGACCGGCTTCGGCGGTCTCGGCGCTATGGTCGCGTCGGCTGTTCTTCCCAACCTCATCGCGGAGCACGGATGGAGATCCGGCTACCAAGTCCTCGGATCGATGGTCGTCGTCACCGCCCTGACTGCTGCGACAGTGGTGAAAAACAGGCACTCACTGCCCGGTCCGCGGCCGACTGCCACCTCCGATGCGGGCGCACCGGGTATTGATGAAATGACCGGGATGCCATACCCGATGGCAATGAAGTCGAAGAACTTGTGGTGCATCTTCGTGGGCGTGGCACTGTTCTGCTCGGTTCTGGCCGGGCAAGAGCACTACCCCGCGCATCTTTACGAGCATGGCGTCCCGTCCGACGAGATCTCGATGCTGATGTCTCTGTTCTTCTTTTTCGGCATACCCGCGATCCCTCTAGTCGGTTGGCTGGTGGACAGGTTCGGGCTGACCCGCACGGCCTCGGCCATCTGGGTCGCGGCAACCGCAGGATGGACTACGTTGGCCGTCGCCGAACCGGATTTGTTCCAAGACCTGGGGGTGTTAGCCCTAGTGGCCATCACAGCGAACGGTATGTTGCCTGCGATCATCGCGGGGCTCGCCTTCGGCCAGCGAAGCTACGCGCGGCTGGTGGCAGTCCTCCTGCCTGCGGGCACGCTCGGATTGGCGATCGGGGCCCCCCTATGGGGTCTGGCCTACGATATAGCCGGTGCTTACACACCTGCGTTCTTTCTCAGCCCAATGATCATGGGTGTGGGATTCGTCCTCGCAGTGGTGGGGACCCGGAGATCCCGTGTGCTGTGGGCGCACCCGAATGAATCACGTCGAGCGAAGGTGGCAGGCGCACCGCGCCGTTGATGCGCCATGTAGGCGGAGGACGACGCTTGAGCAGGCAACATCATGTTCGGCCGCGACGAAGAGATGACATCATCGACGATGTGGCCCGGTATGTCACTGGCTGGCACGCTCTCATCGTCCTCGCGATCCTCCTTCTCGTCTTCGGCTCGACCAAACTCCCATCCCTCGCTAAGGGCGTCGGACAATCGATGCGAGTCCTGAAAGACGAAGCGCGAGAAGACACGACGACTGTGCGACGCGAGAGTGCGTCCACTGCCGATACGACGGCACCTGCCCGCGACGTGGACCCGAACGCAACGGTTCCGTACCGACAGCGTCATGGCCACGGCCACCGCCACGTCTGGGACGATGCCGATCGCCGGACATCTACGCGAGGCACGACGCCGCGCGACGCGCGCGGCGGTATCGCTCCTCGTCGGCGTGGTCATCGGGTTCATACTCACCGATCGGATCCTCGACATCCTGCGGGGACCAGTCGAAGAACTCGCCCAGTCCCGCCAGGCCAGCCTCAACTACGACACTGTCACTGGTGCGTTCGACCTCGTGTCTCCTGCGGCGGCATCTGCACGGCAGCGCCCATTGGGCCCGTATTTCAGACGGTGATATCCGCAGATCAGGTTGTCCCCACTCAATCTTCCCATCGACAGGGGAACAAGCCGATGCCAGCATGTGTCAGCCAATGCAACCGGTGTCCCATCTGTCGTTCGGTACATCACGACTGGCCGTCCGCAGATTGTGCGGGATAGCAGTGTGCGATTCACCTCGGTGTCCCACGCGGCGGCATACCATGCATTGAGCACAATCATTGTGGCGCAATCCTTGTGGTTGGTATCTATACAGTTAGGCGCGCTGGTTGTGGTGTGCGTAGCGACCGGACTGTGCTGCTCTCCACAGCACAGCAGCCGCTTCGTAGGTTTCGTTCTGCCGGCCCTCGCTATGAGCGCCAGTGGAGGTCTCCAGATTCCGACGAGCCCGAAAGCCAGGCACTTCCCTTTGCCGAACAGCCGTCGGGTGACGTCGCCGTCCGGGCAAACTGTCTTAACGGTGAAACCGCGTTTGTCTGAACTAGCCGAGGCGTCTGTACCCGACTGGAAAACTCGTCAGGAGCTCGTGATCGAGGCTGAGTTAGACAGCTAGATCGACCTGGTCACGCAAATTTTCGCGTAAATCGGTTGTCTACGTAAGCTTTTCCAGTTGCCGTCGACCCGTTGGCAAGAGCCCGTAGAAGCGCCCGGTGACTGTGGCGTCGACCTTGGTTCCATCGATGGCTGATGGTCAACTTCGCCAGTGCGACACCGCGACCGTCGACGATGTCGGCGGAATGACCGCCGAGGAATGAAGAATCGATATCCCGTTATCGAAGCGGTCAGGACTGATTGCGACTGCCGCTGGCCCCTTGGAATAGGTCGCTGCCATCGACGCCGGGGCTGGATGACATACGCCGGCGAACCGCTCCCCGTCGCCGGCGTCAACGCCACACTGCCCAGTTCTCAAGCAGGTCGCGAGTTGTTGGTTTGTTCGTCGGCCAAGACGGCCATTGGTGCCTCTTCGATCCGTTGTGACGGACTCTCACTCTAAGTCCAGCAGGATTTTCAGTCGATCAGTCGAATCGAGTGAGTCTCGACGTACTCGGACAACCCTGCAGCGCTGAGTTCCCGGCCGATACCGCTTCGCTTCACACCACCGAACGGTGAGGTTCACCCCGGATGGTGGACACCGAGATAGCGGGACCGAGGGTTCCGCTGGGAGGATGTCCTCATGTCCCGCACTCGCAGGTCTTTTACGACCGAGTACAAAGTCGAGGCCGCCCACCGGGTGATCGATTCCGGCCGCACGATCGCCGAGGTCTCCCGTGAACTGGGCATCAACGAAGCCCTGCTCGGACGCTGGGTCGCCGACGAACGACGACGCGTCGATGCTGCCGCAGAGTCTGGCGATCAACCGTTGACTGCCGCCGAACGCACCGAGCTTGCTCGGCTGCGCAAGCAGGTCTCCGAACAGGAGAAAGACATCGCATTCCTGAAAAAAGCGTCCGCGTACTTTGCGGCGAATCAACAAAAGTAGAGCGCTACTCGTTGATCGCTGCGGAGTGCGCGAACTTCGCGGTCCACCGGATGACGCGGCTCCTCGATGTCTCGACCTCCGGCTTCTACAAAAACCAAGGACTCAGTGTTCGAACAGGATTGGGCGAACGGAAACAGCGCCGCGCGGACTTGGAAGTGAAGATCCTCGACATCCACAGAGAATCGAAAGGTGTGTACGGGTCCCCTCGGATCACCGCCGAACTGCACGACGGCGGAGAGATCATCACCGAGAAGACTGTCGCCAAACTCATGCGATCACTCGGCATCGTCGGGATCAGCCCGCGGACATTCAAGATTCGCACCACTGTCGTCGATCCGCTCGCCTCGTTTCCGGACGACTTGGTGCAACGGCAGTTCGATCAAGGCCGGCTCGATGCCGTCTGGACATCCGATATCACGTACCTGACCTGCGGTGAAGGTGACATGTATTTGTGTGCGATCAAGGACGAGCACTCGAAGAAGGTTCTGGGATGGTCGGTGGCGGATCATATGCGGACCGACCTTGTCATCGCAGCCTTGGACATGGCCGTCGAAGCGCGCGGCGGCGGTGTAGCCGGCACAATCATGCACTCGGACAGAGGAAGTCAGTACACTGCAGAGATCATGAAGCAGGCGTGCGAGCGATACGGGCTACGCCGTTCGATGGGAGATACCGGAATATGCTGGGATAACGCCGGTGCCGAAAGTCTGTGGTCGACGTTCAAGCACGAATACTACTATCGTCACATCTTCGTCCATGCCGCCGAATTGGTTGCTGCGGTTGACTACTGGATGAACTTCTACAACACTCGACGTCGGCACTCCACGATCGGGATGCTCAGCCCCACGGACTACGAACAGTCACTGACCGCGACCTCGATGGCCGCGTGACCACTGTCCACTTTTCGGGGTGAACCTCACGGCATCCGCAGATCCAGCGAGTCGAAAGAGTGCGAATTGATGAATGTACTGCCGGCTTCGATCTTCCGGGCGAAGGCAAAGCCCCAGTCTGCATCCGAAGTCCACACCGAGGAGCCGAGTCCATATTCGCTATCATTCGCCCAATGGAGAACCTGGTCCTCGTTGTCGTAAGTGATCAGCGGAATCACTGGGCCGAACTGCTCTTCACTGGAGATTGGTGCCGAGTGCTCGGCGTCTCGAACCACATGTGGGAGTATGAAATATCCGTCTTCCCACCCCGATGGGTCGGTCTTGTTTCCCAACTCTAGAACCGTCGCGAACGAAGCATGGGTCCGCTCGATCAGGTTCAGGACCTTCTTGTACTGGACTTCGTTGTTCAGCGGGCCAAAGTCCGCCTCGGGGTCGAGACCATGCCCTACTGAGTAGTGGTCGACGCGTTCGCACAAGGCTGTAGCGAATCGGGCGGACAGTGCGCGCGGGACGTAGATTCGTTTGACTCCGAAACAGATCTGACCAGATCGGGTAAACACTCCCTTGAGCAGTCGTTCGAGCGTGGTGTCAATATCCGCATCGTCGAGGATCACCGCAGGATCGTTTCCGCCGAGCTCGAGAGTGACGTTCTTGATCGTTCGGGCAGTGGCTTCGATTACCTTGATTCCGGTCGACGTTCCCCCGGTGAACGCAATCTTTCGAACCAAGGGGTGGCTGCACAAAGCAGCGCCGACATCTCCGTCGCCGTGGACAACATTCAGCACCCCGGCAGGCAGTAACTCTGCGACACGTTGCAACAACAGAGTGAGGGCAGCGGATGCGCTCGGCGACGGCTTGAGTACGAATGTATTCCCGGCTGCCAGTGCGGGTGCCAGTTTCTGAAAAGTGAGCGCTATCGGCATGTTCCACGGAATGATTGCCCCGACGACACCGCGTGCGGTCTTCTCGATGCTAATGCGTCCGTTAGCGTCGGTGTACTCGACGGGCTGCAGGAAGTCCCGGATCAGCCCGGCTGTGTCGTGCAGCATACCGGTGCCGATATGGAAGTCTGTCTGCGCTTCCCACAACATGCCGCCGTGTTCACGAACAAGGAGGGGCGCCAACTCGACTTCGGCATTCGCTACCACTTCGGCCGCTGCCGTGAGGAATTGGATACGTTCGGTAATCGGTGTGGTGCGCCAATGCGAATAGGCGCCGTGGGCGGCATTTACTGCACGATCGACGTCGGTTTCGTCTCCGACGGATACTCGCGCTACCACATCGCGCAATCGCCCCCGATCGTTGACTTCGCGGAGATTGGATACTCGATGTTCGCCGCCAATAAGGTGGCCGACTTCTGGGCCAGAGTTTGTGTCATGGGTATGCCTTTCGTTCGGATGAGATCTATCCGTATGTAGGGTCAACAGCAATGTCGATGTTGATGTCGAAACAGGAGTGGAGTCATACGATCGGCGTCTGTGGGGAGGACTGCTTCGAGTCTTCTGTTGAGCTGGTCTTAGCTGATGATTCGCTCGGAATCGCACCCGAGGCACTGTGCGATGGCGGACACGCGCAGTCAGCGAAGGAGTGCCGTGGCTCTCTTCCTCGATCGGCATCTTCGGCCAGCCTGTCCGTCACTGCGTATCCACCGTTCGCCATGACGATGAACAGAGCGCCGACGTGTAATGCGACGCACTCCACCGCCCGGGGACGTCGTACACCGAAGAACCGTCCCCCCGAACAGCGACAAGGTGGACGGTCCGCAGCACCGCGCTTGGCACCGACGGTGGGTCGGTCTATTCCGGGTCAAGACGTGCCCAGTCGCCAATCCCACGACGGATCCTTCGTCCAGCCCCAAGCGAAAGGGCAAGTCGCAGATAAACCAAGAGGGACGGAATCTCGGTAGATCCGGGGTTCCTGAAGGTTGGTGGGGGCCTGAATATTTTCCATGACATCGAGCGCTGCTTCCGGCACGAAACGGGGGCTGAGCTGTCGTTCGTTCATCTTCTGACTGGGCCTTCCGGCGGAGAGATGCGATGCCGCTAGTACGGCGCGATCAGTCGCCTGGTCGTAGACTGGGGTCTTGCGATAGGGCGGGTGGAAGCGGCATGAAGCCTTCTCTCGCCGAATACCCTGTCGAGCAATATCTATCGGCAACTCGTCTCCAATTGTGTGACGTCAGCCTCTCGGCGTCCCTGCAATGTCTGCTGGGCGGACATCAATTTCGGGGTTTATTTGTGTAGCTATGCGCGGGTTCGCCGACATTCGGCGGAACGAATGAAGGGAACTCGAACTGTGCCTGACGGAGACGAAAGCGGACGAACAGTCCTTTCACGAGCGTTGGCGATACTTGCAGCCTTTACGGTCGACCGGCCTGAGCTCACGCTTGCCCAACTCTGTCGGATCACCGACCTGCGACATTCGACCGCTCATCGACAGGTCGCCGAGTTGTTGGAATGGGGTGCTGTAGAGCGTCTGCCGAACGGTGCCTACGTGATCGGTTTGCGATTGTGGGAACTCGGTACGTTGAACCCGAGGGCGCTCCCGTTACGCGCACACGCTCTGCCGATCATGGAAGACCTCCATTCGGCAACGCGGCAACACGTGCAGCTCGCTGTTCTGGAGGGCATGGAAGCGGTTGTAGTCGAGAGGATTTCAGGACAAACCGTGGTGTCGGTTGCGTCCCCGGTCGGGGGGCGGCTTCCATTGCACGCAACGGCAGCAGGGCGAGTGCTGCTTGCTTACGGCGGGGAGGACTTGTTTCGCTATGTCACCGGGTCTACGCTCGCACGATTTACGGTATCAACAATCACGGAAGCCGAGCCTTTGCGGCGAGTGACGGCGCAGTGCCGACATGATGGTTTCGCGGTTGTCCGCGAGGAACTCACTACTGGAACGTATTCGGTTGCCGCGCCGATCCTGGATTCCAGAGGGCAGGTCGAGGCGGCTTTGTCGGTGGTGAGTTCGAATTCTAAAGTCCGCGCGATGGCGCCGGCGGTGGTACTGGCCGCCCGGGGCGTGTCGCGGAATCGCGGTCTGCGAGGTCGCTCGGTCTGACTGCACCGGAACGGCAGAGGATACCGGTTCGCGCACTCACCGCGCCGATCTACCGCATCAGCGCTGACGTAGAGCCGTAACCTATCTTCGGCTTCCGCCTCGAGAATTGTTCGCGCGGAACTTAATTCGACATCGTTTTGGTTCGAGGAGATGAGAGCGCAGCTTGCAGGAACCAGATGTCGTCAACCCGAAAGTCGGAGGAACTCACCCACCCGAGTTCGAGGATCAAGCGCGTCACCAGGTGTAGGCGCAGGTGCATCAAGCTATGCCCAGACGGATGATGGTGTGCCAGTTCACCGCTCGCCGCAAGGTGAGAAGGGTTGCGCTTCTCGGGAAGGCTCAGTCGTTGTTCGACCTGGTCGCGGCGATCACGTAGCAATGCCCAAAGTACGGGCAAGCTGAGTCAGCACTACCGGTGTCGTTCGCTGGGCCGACTACCGATGAGGAACCGGGTCCGCGCGAGTATCGGTCGATTGTCCCGGAAGCGACTCCAATGCTGGATGTCCTTTCAGCTTCTTACGTTGCCGGCCTGCCGCGGAGTCAGTGACTATCAAGGCAGACTGGCGACACGGCCCGGGCGACCGGGGTAAACGAACTGATCATGACGGCACCGCTCGTGATTTGTGAGTCGTGTGAGGCGTCGGGCGGCGGCCCGACGGGGCCCTTGCACTCGGCCGTCGAACGGTTGGCGGTTGGAGGGAATACTCCCGAGCCGATGGAGCCTTCGGGCGGAGGCGTTCAAAGCAGTGTCCCGGGCCCTCTACGACGGCACCATACGTACGTGCGCGGCGTCGGCCACCACGGTGTTGGACTGTATGCCCAGTCGGACCGGCCACACTGAGCCCGCCAGCGGCTACTCAGGCGCCTTTTCGGTCTTGCTGGCCGCGTACCAACCTCATCGTCGAGGTTGGTACGCCGGTGACTCTGTGCCGCGGGTATCGACATTCTTGTTAGAGGGAAGGTCTAGGTACGGAAAAGGTTCGACTGTCGCTCTGATGGGTTTGATGCGGTTGCCGTGATCACCCCAGTGGACTGTCACCTCGTTGCCCACAACCGCCTCGGCGAGATCGAGGGTCGAGTGTGAGAGCATGTGACGGTAGTAGTAGGAGTAAACCGCCAAGGACGAGACCCCCACCGGAGAGCCGTTCTTGGTTACCAGATCTGCGTGCCCGCCAGCGGGAGATTGTGGTGTGGTAGGGAATTCGAACATTTTGTACTCTTCGCCCCCGTCGAACTGCGAAGCCAAAACATCGACGACGTCTTCTTTATTCCACCTCAAGGTCACAGTTTTCCGCCGTGGATTCGCGGCCTCTGCTTCGATCGCCTCACGTCCGATGAACTCGTGGTCAAATTTCGCCATCCATCCCCAGTTGACTTGGTGTGGCGTTCGCAATCGAGCGCCGAAGTCACGTGGATCGATACTTCCAGGCAAAGCACCGGTCTTGTTCGTAGACATATCGGGACCGGTGGGGCCCAGCATGGCGAGGAAGTCTGGATCGGTGAACGCCGAAGGAAGAAACGTACAACCCAATTGCGGAAAACCGGCCTCCGTGTGATTGACGACGTACGTCCTCCACCCCAACCGCTGCATTCCCAAGGGCCGCCCGGCCAGATAGATCGCGTCGAACACGGACGGTCCGTACTCGATCGGACCTCGAACCTCGTAGGCAAGCGTGCCCGCCATCCCGATTCGAGACAGCTCTATGGATGCTGCATCGACACCGGGGATCTCGATATCCTTCACACCGAGAAACTCGAGGTCCCGGACGTCGTCGCCGAGAAGATTGACCAGCACCTCCAAAGAGGTAGGCCCGGCGATTTGGAAGATGAAGATGGGGTGCAAACTGATGTCGACGTCCAGGCCGAGCGAGCGTGCTTTATAGACGGCCCACGGAAGGGATGCGAGCTGACGGAACGACTCTTCACCGTCCCGGACTGCAAGACCATGGTTGGCGATGTTGCCATTTTCGTCGGGCATGACGAGGTGCTTGGACTTACCGATGGGCCACTTGTAGACGTTGTTAATACTCAGACGCGACAGCAGTTCCTGCGCCTGTGGACCCCGAAATCTCATCTCCGGCGTGCCGCTGAGGTTTGACGCGAGATAGGAACCGGTCTTCCACGACATCGATTCGCGTTTCCAGCCATCCCCCTCCCATATGTGTAGAGCTCCCTGAACATTGGCGTACAGCGAGATGTCCGGGTATGACGGAACATCAACCAATTGGAGATTCGAATTTGGGTTGTCGGAGCACATGTGGTCTTCCTCTTGTCGAGAGATCGCGTCTCTGCGGAACGAACGGTCAGAACATGGAGTTACCGTTGGCGGATGTAGACGGTACGGCCTGGACCACATCCCAGTGCTCGACGATCTTGCTGTCGTTCAACCGCCAGATGTCCACAACAGCCAAACCGCCCGGATGCGAGTCGATTACGAGGTGCATGAAGGTCACGACCACGTCATGGTCGGACACGATTCGTTTGACCACGGGGGCAAAACCGGGACTCGACACGAATCCCGTCAACAGTTCGATCGCCGCTTCCCTGCCGTTGGCGACGCCGGGACTGTGCTGGATGTATTCCTCGCCGACGTGCCTCTCGAACGCATCCCGCACACGGCCCTCCCGATTGATCAGATCGAGGAAATCTTCGACCACCTGCCGATTGGTGAGTAATCGCGTGTGCACTGCCGACGCGACCGATTGTGCTGCCGAGGAATGTCGTGTCATTGCGCAAACGCCGCTTCGGCTGAAGTCGCTGATGCTACTGCTGCGTCCACGGCGTTCTTCAGAAGCATGGCGACCGTCGTCGGGCCGACACCCCCGACCCTTGGGGTGATGGCGGATGCAACCTCAGCGCACGTCTCCGACACGTCGGGCAGTAGTCGTTTTCCTTCGTATCGGACCCCGCCCCCGATGACGACCGCGCCGGGTTTGACGTGCTCTGGACGTACGAGGCCGGGTTGTCCCGCTGCCGCGATGAGAATGTCTGCTCGGCGGCTGTAGCGTTCCCAATCCCGGATACCGCTGTGCACCACAGTTACCGCGGCGTCAGCGGTGGGGCGCTTCTGCGACAGCATCATCGCCAGCGGGCGCCCCAGGGTCGCCCCTCTCCCGATGATCACGACTTCGCGGCCTGCTACAGGGATCTCGTAGAACGCCAGTAGCGCCTCGATGCCCGCGGGGGTACATGGCCGAGGGCCAGGAGTGCCGACAGCGAGGCATCCGAGGTTGTACGGGTGCATTCCGTCCACGTCCTTGCGAGGATCGATCGTCGCAAGGGCTCGCTCATAGTCAAGATTTACTGGAACGGGATATTGCACGAGTAGACCGTGTACGGATGGGTCCTCGTTGAAGTCGGCGATCACGCGATGGAGGTCTGCTTGGCTCGCGGATGCCGGTAAGTGCACGTGAGGGGACTCAAAGCCACTGTTTCGGGCTTGTCGCTGCTTGATTCTGATGTAGCCGGCGCTGGCGGCGTCATCACCGACCAGGATTGTTGCCAGTGTCGGGACTGTTCCTCGAGCACGGAGTAGCCGGGTCTGTTGGCCCACTTCTTCCAAAATTTGTTCGGCTACAGGGCCGCCCGGCAGCAAGCGCGCTCCGCTCATGCGATTCTCACCTTTGTCATCGACGAGACTCTAGGACTGGAATCTTCGAATTCCCAGAAGTTCCTGCCATTCAGTGGCAGTGTAGTTCTTGAAGTGACAACTGCGAAGGAAACACCGAACATGGCCGGAAATGCCAACGAACCGCGCCGCAGCGTTTCCAATCGGCTGCTGACAGTGCTTGGATCGTTCGATGTGGCGCGGCCTACTCTCAGTTTGACCGAGGTCACCACCATCACCGGTCTGCCGATGTCCACTGTCCGCCGGTTGCTGCGTGAACTGACTGAGTGGGGTGCATTGCAACGCCTACCGGACCAGCGCTACCGGATCGGATTGCGATTGTGGCGACTCGGGTCGCTTGCGCCTCAACAGCGAGACCTCCGAGATGCGGCCTGGCCGTTCATGCAGGATTTGTACGAGGCCACTCACGAAAATGTGCAGCTGGTCGTGCTCGACGCATCAACGGCATTGTGTGTGGAGAAGATCTCAGCGACACGAGCTGTCCCGACCAAAACCGAAGTGGGTGGGCAACTCCCGTTGCACGCTACTGCTGTTGGGAAGGTGCTCCTCGCATACGCCACCGACAACACGCTCGAATCGATAGTCGCCGCCGGCCTGAAACGTGTCACCTCGTTTACCATCGTCGAGCCAGGACGCCTTGACCGTGCACTGCAAGATGTTCGAAACGCTGGTATCGCGTACTCGCGTGAGGAGATGACCAAGGGCGCGGTGTCCGTCGCGTGCCCGGTCTTCGGGCGCGACGGTGCCGTGTTGGGAGCCCTGGGAATAGTGACTCATTCCCATGTCACTCTCGACCGGCTGGCACCGGCCGTCAGGGCTGCCGCGCTGGGGGCATCGCGTACCTACAGCGCCCGGCAACCGTGGGCCCAGGCTCCGCTCGACCGACGAGAATGATTACCACTGAGTGGCTGCGGTCCGTTGGTTGTCCAGCCCAGCCGTTCTATCGTCGTCTCCACATTCACTAGATCGGAGACACCGTGGCAGTACGTGACAGCGATCGCGATGAGATTCGTCGGTTGGTCGAGAATTGGGCCATTTGGCGAGACTCGGGCGACTGGGACCGATTCGCAACCGTATGGCATCCGGTGGACGGCTGGATGAGTGCCACCTGGTTCCAGGGCAGTGCGTCGGACTTCATCGAGGTAAGCCGCCAGGGCTTCGAGAAGGGCGTCAGTATCCTGCACTTCCTGGGTGGGCACAGCGCCGATGTCACGGGAGACCGCGCGATTGCGCAGACAAAGATGACGATCAGTCAGCGTGCGACCTTGGACGGGATTGATGTCGACGTTCTATGCACCGGACGCTTCTACGATTTTCTTGCGCGCCAGGACGACCGCTGGACCATCGTGCGCCGACAACCGATCTACGAAAAGGATCGGCTCGACGTGATCGATCCGGCGGCCACGCCCACGATCGACTCCGAACTTCTGAACCGCTTTCCTGTCGGCTACAGATATCTTGCGTACGTGCAGACGAAGTCCGGGTTTGACGTCAAGGATGGGCTTCCAGGATTGACCGGGGATGCGGTGGAGCAGTTGTACGGCGAAGGGGCCGAATGGCTTTCCGGGGCGGAGTCGCCCGGTGTTCCTGCTTGACCGATCGCCGAAGAACGTCAGGAGAGCGATCTATGCAGTTCGTTCATGAATCCGTCGCACAACGTGTCGTATTCGCCACTGGTAGCGCGTACTCCGCTGTGGCGCAGGAACTAGAAGCGGCAAACTTCACACGCGTCATGCTGATCGCGTCGAAGCGTCGGAGCGGTCTGGTCGACAGAATGGCATCAGAGCTACCGGTTGTACTGCGGCACCACGAGATCGTCATGCACGTGCCCGAGGATGTCGCCTCTCGCGCACGGTACGCGGCCGCGGATGTCGGTGCCGATGTCCTCGTCAGTGTGGGCGGCGGTTCCGCAACTGGCCTCGCAAAAGCCATAGCCCTCACGACAGGGCTTCCCATCATCGCAGTTCCCACCACGTATGCCGGTTCCGAAGCCACCGATGTCTGGGGAACGACGGTGAATGGCGTCAAAACCACAGGTGTCGACCGTCGAACGCTCCCGCGTTCGGTGGTGTACGACGCCGCCCTCTTGAGCGGGCTCGACCGACAGACTGCAATTGCGAGCGGACTCAATGCTGTTGCGCACTGCGTCGATTCTATGTGGGGGCCTCGCGCAGATCCGATCGATCGAGTGCTGGCCGCGGAAGCGCTAGAGAGCTTGGCGCAGGGTATTGCGCACGTCGCGCGCGATCCCACTGGACTGACGGGAATCGAACAGTCCCTGTACGGGGCGTACCTGGCAGCGACGGCATTCTCCAGCGCAGGTTCGGGAATGCACCATAAAATTTGCCACGTTCTCGGCGGCATGTTCGATCTGCCCCATGCTCAGACTCACGCAGTGGTGCTACCGCACGTGCTGTCCTTCAACGCTCCGAACGCACCTCACGCCGAAGAGCTCATCGCACGAGCACTCGGAGCCCACAGCGCCGTCGAGGGTATGGAATCACTCGTCGGTGAGCTGGACGCGCCCCGCGCACTACGCGAGCTGGGAATGCCACAGGACGGGATCTCGGCTGCACTCACCCCGATTCTCGATGTGATTCCAGCGAACAACCCCACCCCCGTAGATCGGGACAACCTCGCTGAACTTCTGTTCTCCGCGTGGTCCGGCCAGCCCATGACGGTTCCCGATCACTGATCCATGCCCGAAAGGAATCACCGTGGCCACCTACGTGAACCCTGTCCCCCCCACCCGCGGCACCAGCTATGCGGACGTCACCGAGGAACAACAACGGGTCGAACAGACTTTGGTCGACAAGGTCGTCGGATCCTTCGACTCCTGCGAGAACCCTCGGCTCAAAGAGCTCATGGTCTCCCTCGTGCGGCACCTTCACTCGTTCGTCAGAACGACCCGGTTGACCGAGGAAGAATGGGGCGCTGCCATCAATTTTCTGACCGAGTCCGGCAAGATCACAACCGATGTGAGGCAGGAGTTCATTCTCCTATCGGACACGCTCGGAATCTCGATGCAAACGATAAACGTCAACAACCGGGCCTACAAACAGGCAACCGAAGCGACCGTATTCGGTCCGTTCTTCGTCGAGGACAGTCCCGAGATCGAGTTGGGCGCGGACATGTCCTTCGGGGCCCCAGGAGAACCGTGCTGGGTCGAAGGTACGGTGACCGATACCGACGGGCGCCCGCTCGCTGGCGCTCGCATCGAGGTGTGGGAAGCCGACGAGGACGGGCTCTACGACGTGCAGTACGACGCTGACCACCGCGCCGCACGCGCCCATCTGTACACCGATATCGATGGGAGTTACAAGTTTTGGGGATTGACGCCAACGCCGTATCCGATCCCGAACGATGGACCGGTGGGCATGATGCTTGATTCGGTCGGACGTTCCCCGCTACGAGCAGCTCACCTACACTTCATGGTCTCGCACGACGCGTGTCGTACTCTAGTGACCCATATTTTTCCCTCTGATGACCCGATTGGTCCGGGAGATACTGTCTTCGGGCACAAGGATTCGCTCGTCAAGGACTTCCAGCGGCAGCCCGCGGCTTCTCCCACACCGGACGGCCGGCTGCTCGACGCCACTTGGTCCACAGTGCGATTCGACGTCGTTCTCGCACCGGTAGACGCTTGACATCATCGCTCGAGTGAACAATCCGATACAAGGAGCAACTAGTGAACACATCACGCAGTACGAGTGCCATGCAGCGGAACAAAGAAGTGGTCGAGAGGTTCTTCCTTGAGATCGCAACTGGGACAATCGAGAACCTGTCGGTCATCGATGAACTCGTTGCCGAGGACTACATACAACACAATCCCGAGGCAGGACAGGGGAGAGAAGGGCTCCGAGAGTTTTTCGCGCACATTCTGTCTCTTCCGCAGTCGGAACGACTCGATCCTTCCAAGACTGTCCAGCTCAATGTCGTGGCGGAGGGGGACCTTGTTGTACGCCAGGATATCCAGACCGATGGGATGCTGATCGACATCTTCCGTGTCCGCGACGGACTTCTGGTCGAGCACTGGGACGCGTACCGTCGGGCCCCAGGTGCAAAAGGCATCGTGGGCCTCTAGTGCCGTTCATCCCGTGACATAGACGGTTGTAGCCTCGGTCTCCGAAAATTCGGTGACCGAGGCGCGACTTGAGTGCGTATTCAATCCGTCACAGGTGAGGCGACGAGCGCCCGGTGGTGCCTGGTCCGTCCACGCTGATGATCGTGGGGTCGATGGGGAATCCCGAAGGGTAGCGATAGAAAAACAACTCGCTTCCAGGCTCGTCCAGGGTCCAGTCGACGCACAGAGTCGTTGCGTCTGAAACAAGGTGTCCAGAAGCGAATTGCAACCGGGCATTCGTGTCATCGGGATCGGCGATTTCAAGACGGCACAACCCGTTGACGATGAAGATGATCGGATCACGGACTGGCAGGTCGAGCATGCCTGCATGGCCCATGAACCTCACCCCGCCGGAGAATCGCAACTCCGTGTGGTTCTCGATCGTGGTCAGCGACGTGAGTGGGTATACGAATACGTTGTTCGATGTCTGCTTCGCTCGGCCCTCGACCTCGACATGCCCGTCTGCCATCGCAAGCACATATTGTGTGAATCGAGCCAGTATGGCCCACTCCAGCTCGCCGGATATCGCGGGGTCGGAGGCGAGCGAATCAGATAGGTTCACGTGTCTAGCCTTCCTGACATGGGCTGGCCGGTAGCGGTGGAATGTGAGTGCGCCTTCAGATCGAAGGACAGATCCGCTGCCTGCTGCGGGAGAAGATCAACTCCGCGTGCGAGAATTCTTCTCGATGAAATGTGATCTTTCGGGGAGTTGACGGACTCGACGGCACGAAGGGCGTCACCGTCGAATGCGAACACCGAGAATCGGCCTTGTTCGATGTCTCCACGAACTACAGTCGAGCTTTGACTGCTCGCGATACCGGCGATCTGCAGCCGCAGGGCGCCTTGATTGCTCCAGAACCACGGGACTTCTGTACATATCGTGGGTATTCCGGTCAATGTTGCAGCAAGGCAGCGAGCCTGCTCCCCCGCAGCTTGAATGGATTCTTCTCGCGTACGACCTCCTGATCCGTTCGACCGAGACGCAACATCGCCTATAGCCCAGATGTTTTCGTCGGACGTCATGCCGTATTCGTCAACCTCGACGCCGTTCGACACCGCCAATCCCGCCGATGCAGCAAGTTCGACGTTCGGAATCGAGCCGATCGCGATCAAGACCAGATCACCGTACAGTCGGTCTCCCGACAGCAAGCTCACCTGCGTTTGTGAGCCCACCACTGCCATGATCGACGAGACCCTGTCGAACCGAAAGCGAGAGTCCTGCCCCCGGTGCGCTGCGAGTAGAAAGTCGGACAACGTGGGACTCGCGATCCGCGACAGAGGTCTACCCGCAGCTACGATCGAGACCGAGATGCCTCGTTTGCGCGCTGCTGCAGCGACTTCCAGGCCGATGAATCCCGCGCCGACGATCACCAGCGACCGTGCAGAGTCGAGCTGACTGGTGAAAGTCTGCGCATCGGCGGCCGTCCGGATGGTGTGGACCACTGACGCGGCCGAAGCATCGATCGTCCCTTGAAACGGTCTACTGCGTGCGCCGGTGGCCAAAACCAGGTTCTGGTATTCAATGAACTCGCCGTCGTCGAGTACGACCTTGTTCTGCGAGCGCACAATGTTGACGACTCGCCGTCCAAGACGGAGGTCTATTGAGCGATTACGGTAGAAATCGTTGCCACGCAATGGAGTTAGCTCGGTAGACCCGTTCAAGAATTGTTTGGTCAAAGGTGGTCGCTCGTAAGGTTCGTCGGCTTCCTCGCCGATGAGAGTGATCGGATTGCCGAAACCGCGGTGACGCAGGGACTCTGCAAGCTGAACACCAGCATGGCCCGCTCCCACGATCACGACGCCTGACGGTTGTGCCGGTACGACGCTCATACTTGCCGACCAGGCACAGTGACCTCGAGATCGGCAATGTCACCTTCCAGTCTGAGTTGACAGCCCAGGCGCGATCGCACCGGATCGCGCGGCTCGACAGTGTCATCCAACATTTCGTCCTCGTCCTCGTCCATGTCCGGTAGAAACTCGAGGTATTTGTCGCTCACATAGATATGACATGTCGCGCACATGGCCTGGCCGCCGCATTCACCGACGATGCCTGCGACAGAGTGGCTGACCGCAGCCCGCATGACCGTCGTACCGTCGGGTACGGATAGATCGTCGCAGTGACCGTCGCCGTGCACAAAGCAGATGCGCGCCACCTAAACCGTTCCTCGATCCTGGTCCCAGGTAACCGCGTGATGTTGGAGTCCACGTACGACAAATCCAAACCATGGGCTTTCTCGATCAGTCGCGGTTCGGAGGCCTTCGAACCTGCGATACAACATCGGAACTGCAATGTTGCCGATTGCCCACTTGGCTGCCCACATACCAGCGCACATGTGCACGCCCGACCCGAAGGCCAGACTCACGATTTTCTGCCGCGTGATATCGAAGTCGTCCGCTTCGGAAAAAATACTCGCGTCCCGATTAGCCGAGGCCACAAGACCTGTCACATTACTGCCGGCAGGGATCGACACGCCGCGAAGAACCGTGTCTTCGGCTGCTACCCGGACAACCAGTCCCAGAGGCGAGATCCAACGCAGCGTCTCGTCGAAGACTGCCGGCCAGTGAACAGGATCGTTGAGGACCAGTTCGCGCTGCTCCGGATGCTCACTGAGTGACCACACCATGCTTGTCACAGCATGCTGGGGCTCGTTGATACCTCCCGCAATCGCCAGCTTGACGTTGGCCTTGATCACATCTTCAGGGAGTCCAGCGGCAGCTAGTGCCGAAGTGAAGGTGTCGTCCGGATGGTGACGTAGAAATCGCAGGACCTCAGTGAGGTGGTCGTCTATCTGGGTGCGTGTCGCATCGACTTGCGCCCACACTCCCTCATCGTCGTCCGTGTTGGCCACTCCCAACATGAGTGTCGACGACCAGTTGCGTACGTCGTCTACATCTACATCGCCGAGTCCCAGCAGGTCAATCAGATTCTTCGCCGCCAAAGGCGCCGCAAATGCACTGTTCAGATCCGCGTTTCGCGGGCCCTGGTCGGCGAGGACGTCGAGATAGAAGCGTGCATTTTTCTCGAAAGCACCCCCCCATCGTTCTTTGATCACCTTCGGCCGCAAGCCACTGTTGACCGGCTTGCGTATCTCTCGATGTTCGGGATCATCGGTGTCGATCATCGAGCTTCGCCCGATTGCTCGGCGCGCCGGGCTGTCTCCGCTCGAGACGAACACCTCAGTGGTCATCTCCAGGGTTCGGCAATCTTCATAGAGGGAAGCCACATAGCTGTCCATGAAAGGGACCCACGCGATCGGTGACTCGCGACGCAATCGCGAATAGGCCGGATAGGGGTCCTCCAGGAGCTGCTGAGGATCCAACCATTCGGCGACCGGGGCTGCCTTACCTGCTGTCATTAGGAACCTCCATGAGTAACCGTAGTTACGTTTAGTTATGTCGAAGATCCTGCGCCGGATTCCTTCGCTGCTCGTGGCGCGTTCGCTCAGGCATGCATCGTCAAGGCCTGTCGACATGATCTATAGAGCAGTTTGGTGACACCGAGTCAGAGAAGTGCGGCGGTCACTGGTTCGAGTCGCCGCGCAGAGATCTCCGTGACTTCAAGATGTCATCTGCAGTACACACGAAAACGGTGTTGTTCGTTGAATGGACTCCGCCAAGCGAGCGACTCCCGGATGCAGAGGTGGAACGACCAGGGCTGACAGGATCCAGCGTTGCCGGCAGAACATTCGTTCCGTCGACGGGCTACTTCGTGGAGGTCACTCCGCTGGGTACGCTGTCGATATCGTAATCCTTGTTGCTGGGCAAATCGAGGTACGGAAAACGTTCCACTGTTGCCCGCACAGGTTTGATTCGCTTGCCGAACTCACCCCAGTGGACGACTACCTCGGTTCCGATCTCTGCCTTGTCGAGGTCGATCGTGGAGTGGGAGATCATCTCCCGGTAAAAGTAGGAATAGACGGCGGTGGAGGACACACCGACTGGCTTCCCGTCGATCGTGACAAGGTCGGCGTGCCCACCCGCGGGCGACTGGGGCGTGGTGGGAAACTCGAAGTTTCGGTATTCCTCGCCCGGTTCGAACTGGGAGCGAAACACATCCACTACGTCTTCTTTGTTCCACCGCAACGTCACGGTCTTACGAGGGGGCTTGACCGCTTCGGCTTCCAGGGCTGCTCGACCGATGAATTCGTGGTCAAACTTCGCCATCCACCCCCAATTTGCTTCGAATGGAGTGCGGAAACGTGCACGCAGGTCCTGGTGGTCGACACTGCCCGTGCGTTCGCTGCCCGCGGCATTGCCGAACAACGAGAACTGCGGATGGGTCATGAAACCGTCGTCCTCGTACACTGAAGGGAGGAATGTACAAGATATCTGGGGAAAACCACCCTCGGTATGGTTCACGACGTAGGTGCGCCAACCTGAACGCTTGATACCAAGCCCTTGACCTGCCTGATACACAGCGTCGAATACACGCGGCCCGAGCTCGAGCGGACCGCGCAGTTCGTACGCAAGGGTGCCGGCCATCCCGATACGAGAGAGCTCCACCTCCCCCGCTTCGCCGATTCCCGGCACAGTGACGTCCTTGATGGCGAGGAACGCGACATCACGCACCTGCTCACCCAGAAGGCGTTCGAGAACTTGGAGTGAAGTGGGGCCGGCGACCTGGATCAGGAAGATGTTCCTGACTGTGAGCTCTACGTCCAGATCGGTCGATTCCGCCTTGTAGATCGGCCATGGCCAGGACGCAAGGTGTCGGAAGGTGTCCTCGTTGTCGCGAACACTGAGACCGTGCGTCGCGATGTAACCGTTGTCGTCGAGCATCACGAGATGCTTCGAGGTACCGACCTTCCATTTGTACACATTGTTGATACTCAACCTGGACAGGAACTCTTGCGCACCCGGACCGCGGAGCGTCAGCTCCTGAGGCCCACTGAGGTTGGATGCCAGATACGTCCCGATTTTCCAGGACAGCGACTCCTCTTTCCAGCCGTCTCCCTCCCAGATATGCAGTCCACCAACCAAATTGGTGTATGTCGGAACATCCGGATACGCCGGAACATCTACTAGAACTGGAACATTGTCGATTGACATTGATTTTCCTTCCACTGGCACAGCACCCGGCGATCGAGTCGCTGATGGGGTCCGAAGATTAATTGATCCAGAATCGCAACATCACGATCCACGCTCGCCACACACGAGCGAAGGCCTACTCCATTCCCTACACGATTGTGAGGCAACACCATTGGATCACGTCGATCAGAGAAAGGGGTACGATTCGGCTTCTGCACTGGTCTAGAAGATGACATCAACCCAGCTCCAACGGAATATTATTGTCCGTTCAATGGACCCTTCGAAGTTCGGCCCGCTCGATTCGTCGACCATTGTCCACGCGCGGGACCGCGCACGCACGCGACGTACAGAGTGCTACCTCAGCGCTCGGCCAACTAGCCGCATTCTCGAGTAGGACAAATGTATCGAAACACCAGCAATCCCCTTCATCTGCCGAGGCTTGATCGCAGCCGAGCGAGCAAGGCGCCGAGTTGCGTGATCATGGGAATCCTCAACGTCACACCCGACTCCTTCTCGGATGGAGGGCTGTACGCGACCACCCGCGCCGCAGTCGAACATGGGCTCGCCCTCTGGCGCGACGGCGCCGACATCGTGGATATCGGCGGCGAGTCCACTCGCCCGGGCGCGGGCAGAATTTCTGCCGAAGATGAACTGGCACGTGTGGTTCCGGCTATTCGTGAGCTCGCCGGTCTTGGGGTATACACGAGTATCGACACCACGAGGGCTCAAGTGGCGCAGGCGGCGATCGACAACGGTGCCTGCGTTGTCAACGACGTCAGCGGCGGCGCCGCCGACGCGCGTATGGCAGGTGTGATCGCCGACGCAGACATACCGTTTGTCGTCATGCATCGGCGGGGACTCAGTTCGGACATGCACGCGCACGCTCACTATGACGATGTCGTCGGCGAGGTCGTATGCGAACTGCGCCAACGAGTGGATCATCTGATCGCGGCGGGAGTTCGTGCCACACAGTTGATCCTCGATCCAGGGCTCGGTTTCGCGAAGAACGCTGCACAGAGTTGGGAACTGGTGGATCGGTTGGACGAATTGACTTCGGGGGTGTTGCCGGTGCTCGTCGGCGCCTCTCGAAAGTCCTTTCTGAGAACGATTTCCGGACTCGAGCATTTCGACGCAGCGCAGCTCGATGGAGCGTCAGCCTCCGTGTCCGCTCTGTGCGTGTCACGGGGCGCATCGGCGTTGAGGGTGCACGATGTGCGCATGACTCTCGATGCCCTCTCGCGCCCTCACGATACAGTCGACCACTCGAGCATCGCGGAATCGTTGTAGGAACGACGATTCCGCGTGCTTGTGGCCGAGATTGTCAGATCACGACGGTGAGGTTTCCGTAGCGCATCACCTTGTCTTCGCAATGCCAACTGACCGCTCGCGTCAGGACCTGTCGTTCGACTTCGGCGCCTTTTCGCATCAGTTCCTGCGTGCTGTGTGAGTGGTCGACCCGGATGACGTCTTGTTCGATGATCGGTCCCTGGTCGAGCTCGGCGGTGACGTAATGCGCCGTGGCACCGACCATCTTGACGCCCCGTTCCTTTGCCTTGCGGTAGGGGGCTGCACCGATGAAGGCGGGCAGGAAGGAGTGGTGAATGTTGATCACCGGCACGTTCACCTCGTTCAAAAACCTCTCGGAGATGATCTGCATGTAGCGTGCGAGCACGATGAGGTCGACGTTGTCGCGGAGCAGATCAAGATGCCGATTCTCCGCGACCGTCTTGTCCTTCGGATCGACCGGCACATGCATGAAGGGAATGCCGAAGTAGTGTACGTCGTCGGCCAGGTCGGAATGGTTCGACACCACCATCACGATGTCAACTGGCAACTCCCCACTTCGATGTCTCCACAGTAGATCGAGTAGGCAGTGGTCGGTTTTCGACACGAAGATTGCGACGCGTTTTCGGTAGGCAACCCGCGACAAGGTCACCTGAGCGTCGTACACGTCACGAATGCGGTCGCCGAGTTCTTTGTCGAGATCAGTTCGTCTAGCGTTGAGATTTTCGAGATGAAACTCGGTTCGCTGGAAGAATTGTCCACCACTTGGATCGGTCGAGTACTGGTCGAGAGAAGTGATGTTCGCCCCGAAGTCGGTCAGAACTCTACTGACAGCACTGACGATCCCTGGTTGGTCACGGCATTGGATCAGGACCCTACCGAGTGAGCGGGGTTCCGGCTTCGTGATGTGTTCAACGACGCCTGTGGTAATTCGTGGTTCGATTTCGACGCTTGTCATGTTTCCTCGTCACGTACGCGGTGTCGGCGTAGGGTCCTGACACCGACAGGTCAATTGCGATAGCTCGACGGCCAGATCCCGTGGCGCCCAGGCGAGAGAATCCCGTTGGGATCGACGGCGTCCTTGATCTTCTCAGCGAAATTTCGGTACGCATGGTCGCCGAAATCGAGTTGGTCCTGTGCAAGATCCATGAAGTCGAGATGCGCGCGGTACTCGCAGTAACCCTGCTGCGCGAGCTGGACCAGTAGGCCCTTGACGGTGTCCATCGCGGCTTTGGTCTGGTTCGGATCGTCGCGTACGTAGAACACTGGGGTGACGATGGTTGCCGAACGATCGTTGGTGGCAAAAATGGCACACATGTAGTTGACGCCGGTTCGTGCAATGACTTCTGCACGAATTTGACGCATCACTCCTGCTACCTCCGCGCCACGAAGAGGAACGACTGGCGAAAACCCGACATGACCGACGAAGTCAGGAAGGACGTCGAGGATGTCACGGCTCGGCACTCCGCCGGAGAGTCTATCCATGTAGCCGGCCGATTCGAGTGTGTGCCAATTTTCGGCGGTATAGGTTGCGAGCCTCATCACCTGGCCGCCCTCGATAGCGGACCACGCTTGACGAATTTTCCGTTCATGGATATCGATCGTCTCCGCGTCGGACCACAACGCTGTCCGCACGCCCCACCGTCCGATGCCAGTCTCGTCGGCTACCGCATCGAGTTGTTCGTCGGTCCAGGTCGGGTCGACGAACGACGGGAACTTCCCGCGGTGTTCGGGAAAATGGATATCCCCGGCGGTAATCATGTCCTGAATGTTGGGCACTCCGCGAAGAATCCCTGCGAGACGAAGTTCGCGGACGATGTCGATTGCCTGGTCGAGTTGTTCATCGCGCGGAATAGACAGGTACAGAGGCGAATACGCCTCCGGACGCTTCATCAGCCATACACCCATCCGCGTCACGATGCCGTAGTTCGACTGCATGAAGAGTGGGTCGAGAACTGGTCCGAGTCCGCGTTTGTAGGTGTGCCAGGATTCGTTGCCGGCTTGCGCCCCCATTCCGGTCCGTAGAAGCGATCCGTCAGCGAGAACAACCTCCATTCCGCACTGAGCCGAGAAGTCGGAACCTGCTGGCATAAAGGTGATTCCGTTATCCAGCGAATTGCCTATGACCGAACCCCACCCGATGTCCGGAACCGAAACCAGAAGCTCATCGCCCTGCGCGTGGAGTTCGTCGTACAAATCGAACCATCGAACACCAGGTTCGACCACGGCGTAGGCAAGTTCGGTGTTCACTTCGAGAACGCGGTTCATCTTCCTGAACGAGATCAGTATCGAGCCCTTCACTCGTGCAGAGGGGCCGCCGTAACCGTTGTTCCTGCCTTGTGAGGACGCCCATACCGGCACTTCGTTCGCGTTGGCAAGTCGTACGATCGCCTGCACTTGCTCTGTTGAGGTTGGAAAGAGAACGAGACTCGAATCGTATGTGCGGTCGGGTGGAAACCAGTAGGGGTCGCGATAGTCGTCTCGTTCAGCTTGGTCGATCAGAGCGTTTTCACGACCGACGACCGCCACGAACTGCTCACGCAATTCGTCTGTGAGCACGAAGGGATCCGCGTCGACGGTTCCAGTTGTCGAATCGCTGTCGGTCACACGTAGTGTCATTTCTTGTCCTTGCCGATAGGTCGGTGAAAGAGCGAGTGCGTCAAATTGGGTAGTGCCGGGAACCTGATTGGATTGTGATCCAACGTAATTCGGTGAATTCCTCCAGCGCCGCTCTGGAACCGAATCGCCCCCACCCGCTTGCACCGACGCCACCGAACGGCATCTGCGGTTCGTCGTGCACCGTTGCGCTGTTGATGTGGCAAATGCCGGATTTTATGCGCCGCGCCACATCGAGCGCAGCTGCGGCATCGCGGCCGAACACCGCCGCTGCGAGACCGTACTCGCTGTCGTTGGCAACCGCGATAGCTTCCTCTGTCGAGTCCACTTCGATGATGGACACAACCGGGCCGAACGACTCCTCGGTGTAGATTCTCATCGAGGGCGTCACCCCTCGCACGACCGTCGGAGACACGAAGAGTCCGTCTGACGTGCCCCCGGCCTGAATGTGGGCCCCGTGTGTACGTGCGTCGTCGATGAGCGAGACGACATGGTCGCGCGCTTTGGCGTGGACCAGAGGCCCGATCTGTGAACTCGGATCCGATGGTGGGCCGACAATGAGCTTGTCTGCCCGTGCAGCCAGCAGAGCACAGAATTCGTCGGCAACCTCGCGCGCGACGACGATGCGTTCAGTTGACATGCAGATCTCCCCCTGGTTCATGAAGGCGCCGAAACTTGCAGCGGCGGCGGCCTCCTCCAGATCTGCATCAGGCAACACCACGAACGGTGCTTTGCCTCCGAGTTCAAGGACGACGCGGGTGAGGTAGCGCCCCCCGAGTTCTCCGATGACGCGACCGACTCGGCTCGAACCGGTGAAGTTCACGCGCGTGACTGCCGGATGCGCGACCAAGGCTTCGACTATCTTGGGCCCATCCTCGGGTGCGTTGCTGATGAGGTTGACAACACCGTCGGGAACTCCAGCGTCGCGCAGGACCTCGACAATTGCTGCCTGAGTACACGGGGTTTGCTCGGAGGATTTCAGCACGACGGTGTTGCCCCAGACAAGCGGCCAGACGATCGCTCGCACTCCGAGGATCAGCGGCGCGTTCCATGGTGCAATTCCTGCGACTACGCCGACCGGTTGCCGAATCCCTAGCGCGGTGAGCCCCGGCACGTCCGACGGAATCACTTCCCCGACGGCCGAGTATGCCTGAGCGGCCGCTTCCGTCAGCATGCCCTTTGCCACGTGGACATTGAACCGGCACCAGGGCAACGTCGCGCCCATTTCTCGACTCATCGTGGTGACAATCTCGTCGGCACGTTCACCCAAAAGCACTGCGGCCTTTTCCAGCACCGTACGACGTGCGGCAGGCGCGAGCGTCGACCATCCGTCGAACGCTTTCGCCGCCGAATCCACTGCGCGATTCACATCGGCAACCGATGCGGCGGCTACCCGTGCGATGGGTGTGCCGGTCAACGCCTCGATTGTCTCGAAATAGCGGCCGTCCTCTGCCTGCACCGGACTACCGCCGATGAACAGGTCGGTAGTGCGAATGTCGACCTCGGTTACTGACATGTGATGTATGTACCTCCGCGATGGCGGCCAACGCCGCGTGATGGGTGAGCCGCAGCCGTTGTGCTGCGCCTCGAACGACTACTGCTCCGCGCCGAACGGCGGGCAGCGCAGAGCACTAAGGCAACCGCACGTCAGGCTGGTGGCTGACGCTTCGACTGATGCATGTGCGCCAACCTCCAGCCGTCCACGGTGTATTTCCACACTCTGCTCACTGCTTCTTGAATCGGGAATGGGGGGAGGTCTTCTGTGAACACGACATGCATCTCTTGGAGGCAGGTCACGATTGCAACGTCGCCTCGCACAATCACCGTTGTGTCCTCCGCCCGGGCGAAAACAGTTCGCCGACGCTGAGATGCGAAGGCGACAAAGCTATCCGGTCCGTCGATCTTGCCTATTGGGCCGTGCACGACGTGGCTGTCGTCGAGCATCAGGGAGCGCATTGCTTGTTCTCCCTCTGTCAGCGCAGTAAGCCAGGCGTTTTCGGCTTCGTCGATCGATGCCCGAATTTCAGCGTCGGTGGTGTGCGACGTAGTGGTCATAAGTCCAACTCCAGAATTGTCGAATGAGATCGTGACGTGCAGGTGGCAAACTGCCCTTGCTCGTGCTCTCTGTCGGTGAGTACGTCGTCACGATGGTCTGGTTCGCCGGCCAGTACCGCGACGACGCATTCACCGCAAATGCCTTGTTGACAGGAGTACGGTGCATCGACTTCGTTGTGCAGTAACACATCGAGCACAGTGTCTTGCGGCGGTACCTCGAACTCACGGCCGGAGCGGGCGAGCCTGACGATGAATGATTCGTCGTCCTTGGACGCGGCATTTGCCTCCGTTGGCGCGAACCGCTCCATGTGGATCGACGAAGCATCCCACCCTGCGTTGAGTGCGGACGATACGACGAAATCCATGAATCCGCCAGGCCCACACACGTAAAGGGCCGTATCGGACCGAGGGCTGCCGACGTCGGTGGACAAACTCAATCGTTGATCGTCTGGGCCGTTGTCGAAATGAAGTGTGACCCGTGGATCGTCTTCCAGGTCTTCGACGAAGGCTGCGTCAGATCGACTACGTGCGCAGTAGTGCATCTCGTACTCGGCACCGATCGAATCCAGCGTGTGCGACATGGCGAGCAGAGGGGTTATTCCGATACCGCCTGCCAGCAGGACGTGACGTCGAGCTTCATCGTCGATGCCGAACTTGTTGCGGGGCTTTGACACTCGAACGAGATCGCCTTTGGACAACGCGTGCATTCCGGCGGAGCCGCCCCGCGAGGCGCTCTCGATCAACACTGCCAGTCGGTACCGCGATCGGTCATGTGGTGGTCCGCACAACGAATACTGTCGAACCAATCCCAGGCGCTCGTTGACGAGCACATCCACATGGGCGCCCGCCGCGAACTCGGGGAGATCGGACCCGTCGGCACTGAGCAGCTCGAGCACAACGATCCGATCGGTCTCGTCACGCCGATCCTCGACTACGGTATCGAGCCACGTGTTGTTCATCGGGTTTGTCAGACTCTTGCAGCGGCAGTCGAGTCGGACTCATCGTTCCGAGATTTCGACTGGGTGGTGATAACACCCGAATCGGAGCGGCGGACCAGGTTCTCGTCGCGACTAATGTTAATGGGCTCCCTCCCCGCCTCCACATCGTCCACCATTGCCAGTAGCATGCGCCGAAGCATCACGACCCCGCGATCTGCGCTCACCAGAGTCTCTTCTGAATGCAGAGTGATCGGGCCCTGAGAACTCTGTGCTTCGGCGTCGCCCGGGGTACGATGCTTTTCGTCCTCGGACATCTCGAAATTCTGCTTTCCGTCCTGAGCAATGCCAAATGCGAAGCGGTTCACGCGCTCGGGGTCGCGAGTGCGAATCGAGAAGAAGATTCGGTGGCTCGTGTCATCAGAGGGAACGACCCACATCATCTGATCGTGGCGAGCGTCCGGAACCACCGTGGTGAAGTCGGGTAGGCCGAACACGTTCGGAAGCTGCAACTCGACCATGAAGCCAAGCTCGGTGGCGTCGCCGCTCTCGCTTGGCGGGTCGAATCGATGGATGTACTTCACTCCGTATTCGGTGCGCTCGTATGTGATCCGATCGGAAATGGTCGTCGGATCGAAGAATTGCTTCGGATAGCCGAAGGTTCCCGTTCCCATCATCTGAAAGCCGCTGTGTGTGGAGTGGAGCCACGTCACATGTGTGGGGTCGGCTCCGTTTTCGTAGTTCTGAAGCCAGTTGAAGTCGCTCGGCATTCCGGTGATCGCAGCGTGCGGCACAGGCCAAGTCGCGTAGAGCTGTTCGCCCTCCTCCAAGTCCTCCAGCGCGTCGTATCGTGGCAACGCCGGCTTGTGCTCGGGCGGCCCCATGTAGACGAACACCAATCCGTAGCGCTCCTCCACCGGGTACCAAGGCTGGCGCGCCTTGTCACGCTTGAGTCCGCCACCAGGCTCGCATGCTTGCTCGACAACGCGGCCTTCGACGTCGAACTTCCAGCCGTGGTAGCAGCAACGAATGCCGTCGTCCTCGACCCGCCCGTAGTACAGGCTCGCACCACGGTGCGAGCATCGTTCGAACACGACGCCGGCCCGACCCTGGCCGTCTCGGAACACCACCAGGTTCTCACCAAGCACCTGTGTTCGTTCCGGGAGTGCTCCGGAGACCAACGTGTCCGAACTTGCGATCGGATGCCAGTAGCGACGCAGTGCCTCACCCATCGGCGTACCCGGGCCCACTTCCGTCAGACGAGCGTTATGGGCTGGGGTCGGTCGTCCGTACCCAGTGCCGGTATCCAGCGTTGATGTGGTCATCGACAAGTCTCCTATCTCGCAGAGCGAGCTGTAAACGGTCGTCGAGTGCGGCAGGCACAGATCTGCCACGGTTCGTTCCGCACCCGACGACGTTGACCAAATATGATTCGAGATTCACATTCGCATTTTTAGCCGCCAGTGTCAAGGGTCACAACGAAAAAACTTGGCCGATTCGCGAGCAACCTCTGCAGCGATTTCTGTTGCGGTAGTGGGGAGATAGTCGAATCGTTGGGTATGCCCCTAGTCTGATGGGGTGAGTAGCCCACCGACCCTCCCGCGTGCGCAGCAGGCACGGAGCAGACGCACGCAGCAGCAGATACTCGACGCTGGAACCTCATTGCTCGAAGAAGGCGGCGCCGAGGCGCTCACTGTGGCGGCTGTCGCCGCCCGAGCAGGAGTCGCCGTTGGAAGCGTTTATCGCAGATTCGGCGACAAAGACAGACTGCTCGCTGCACTGCAGCACGACATGATCGACCAGTTCCGCGCCGATATCATCGAACGATTCACTCCGATCGCCACGGATCCCGCATCGCTGGTCGCTGCCGCTGTCGTCGGTTTGACCGAAACGTACGAGGCACACGAGCGCCTCATGCAAGTCTTCATGACCGCAGGCGCATCCGATGCCGCTGTTGCCCACGTAGGTTCGCAGGCAAGTATCGACGCGGGGAAGGTCTTCCTGAAGTTTCTCGAACCCGTGACCGTGTGCGTTCCCTCCCCTGATCCCGAGACACGTCTGGACTTCATCTACCGGCTGATATGCGGAACCTGTGCACATCGAATCGTGAACGGAGAGAAGTTCGAATCGGAACGAGCGTTGCCGTGGAAGAAGCTCACCGAGGAACTGGTGACCGTGGCTCGGTCATATCTTCTGGGCGAAGGCTGGCACTGACTTCGGTAATCTTGAGTTCGCTTACGGGCTTACTCTTGCCCGAAACATGAAGAGTGTCTTTCCATTCGGGCGCCTTGGTGGCAGAATCTGATGCACCACATCGAATTTCGATGCCGTCTGCAACAGCCCCCCATCGTCGGAATTCGCTCATGCCGCGTTGTCGGATATGCACTCGCGCACGTGGTTCACCAACGACCCCTAAGGAATATACGATGCGAGAGCCATTGACATACGAGATCGCGCTCACAGCCGCTGAGAGCGGGATTCGATTCGGACGAGCCGATGGGCGCGCCTTGTGCGTCGTCGTGGTCAACCGCAGCGGTATCACCAAAGTCGTTCTCGCCGATGACGGCGTCGGAGCCCTCGGCGTCGAGACCGCCCGCCGCAAGGCGTACACATCAGCGCTCAGCGGCGCTACCACTGCACAATTCGCGGCATTGGCGGCATCGCCCAAGATGCAGTTCGCGCCAACACATCTACTTGATCCCCATCTGCTACCAGTGGCGGGCGGAGTCCCGATCGTCACCAAGGAGGGTGAGGTCATCGGGGCCATCGGCGTCGGCGGCGCCGACGACATCACCGACGACTTCATCGCCGGACAGGCGAGGGAGTCCGTGGCCGAACTGGTTGGCTGAATCAAACAGCGGCAACGGGCCGGCGACTGAAACTATCAGTCGCCGGCCCATCGACCTCACACCTTGGAACCTCGAACAGCGCTGATCACAGCCTAGTTTCGACACCGGTGAAAGGCCCGCCACCCATTATTACTCGCTCTTCGGGCGGGATCGGCGCAAGGCTGACCCTGACATCTATACACGTCGGGCGTCCCGACTTCAACGCTGCCTCGATCGCCGGCCTCAGCTCTGAAATGATGTCAACTTCGATGCCCTCTGCGCCCAGTGCACGCGCGACACCACTGTAGGAGCCGTTGGCCAGTCGATTGTGTGTGACCCTGTCCTCGCCGAACAGCGCCTGCTGAGTGTGCAACGTAGCACCCCATGCCTGGTTGTTGAGGACGATCACGATCACCGGGAGGTCCGCTCGAACCATCGAATCGAACTCTGCAAGTGAGTATCCCACTGCGCCGTCACCGGTCACAAGAATTGTCGGCCGCTCCCGAATTGCATACTGCGCACCGAGCGCGGTACCCATATTGCACCCCATCGAGCTGAGGTATCCGTGGCCCAGATAGTGCGAAACATCAGCCTTTGCAGCCACTTCCGACATCCAAAGCTCGGTCAGTGCGCCGTCGACGACGACGACTGACCCCGCTGGAATGCTGTCGGCGATCGTCCGCGCAGCGAGATACGGATGGATGGCACCGTCGTGGGCTTCCGCCTCCTTCTCCAGAGCGGTTCTGCGCTCGTCGGCCACGCACCGAAGCGCCGCAAGCCAGTCCTTACGCTCAGCCGAAGTATTGTCTTCCACAAGCTCGTCGCGGAAACCTGCCACCGTAGCGACCGGGTCGGCCTGTACTCCCACCTCGATATTCTGCAGTCGTCCGAGTTCCTTTCCATCCGAATCGATCTGGAAGATTCGGGCGTCTTTCGGGATCAATGTGCCCTTGCCGAATTGCGTAGGTAAGCCGAAACGAAGCCCCAGCATCAGCACAACATCGGGTCGCTGGTTCTCCGGCACCGTCGCAAGCAATTGCACGAGCCCCACGTTCCATTCCGAACCACTTATGGCGCCGAGGCCCTCATAGTCGGAGAGAAGTGGGATCCCTGCGCGTTCGGCGAATTCGTGGAGCTGTTGGCGCGCCTCGGGAGTGGTGAACGAACGCCCGACCAGAGCCACAGGGCGCTTCGCTGCGCTCAGTGCATCCAGAACAGAGCCCGTGACAGACTTTGGTGCACAACCGAATCCGTCAATGGACGTCCGAAAGTCCGGTGTTGCATCAGCGTCCACTGATTGCTGCAGCACATCCCAGGGAATGTCCAGCAAGACCGGGCCCTGCGGCGCAGACCTGGCAATGCGCACCGCCTGTGCAAGCAACCGCGGAATCAGATCGGCTCGCGTCACCCGGTGGGCGAACTTGGTCACCGGTGTTGCCATGGCGATCTGATCGACGCCGGCCTGTTGGTCGTTGACCTGGTCCAGATCCAAGGGTCCCGAACCCGCGATGTACACGACAGGCGTGCGATCCATGTACGCATTCGCGACGGAGGTCAGGAGGTTGGTGAAACCTCCGCCCGCTGTGACCACCGCGACGCCGATGTCGCCCGTCACGCGCGCGTACCCCTCCGCGGCGTGTCCCGCGTTCATTTCGTGGCGGACGTCGACGATCTCCAAGTCTGCATCCAGCGCCGCTTGAAAGATACCGTCCACGTGAGCACCGTTGAGACTGAACAGCACTTGCACGCCTGCGTGTTGCAGACCTCGTACAACGAGTTCACTACCAGTTGCAGCTTTCATTCGTCGAGAAACCTTTCTGTTGACGTCATCGACGTCATTCGGCGTGATGTCTTCTCATGCATTGTGGTGCGACCATGCTGTACGCATGCGGCCTCTTCTCAGGGCACCGCTGCCTGTGTGGCGCGGTGATGTGCAACGGCGCCAAGCGGGTCGTAGCCGTAGATCCAGCCGTTGTCGGTGAGCGGGTCGAGCGCCGAGAATGCATGATCGCGAGCTTCTTGCTGTTCACCATCGGGTAGATGATTGACGAGTGATCGCCCGTGCGAGATCTCCTGCAGGCGCGTCGTACGCGGACGACGGATCTGCTCGTACGTGAAGAGCGCAGTAGCGACATCGGTGGAAGTGTCGGCTAGGCACAACGCAAGGACTGCTGCATCCTCGATGGCCTGCGCGGCGCCCTGCGCGAAGAACGGAAACATCGGATGAGCTGCGTCACCGAGCAATGTGGCATGGCCTCTGTTCCAGGTGTCGAGCGGTTCGCGATCGAGCAGGGCCCACCGTCCGGGAGTATCGGATGCCTCGATCAAACTCAGAAGCCGTGGATCCCATCCCGCGAATTCGGCAGCCAATTCCTCAGTAGTCGCTGTTGCCGTCCAGGATTCGACGTTGGAGGCACTGCTGGGGGCGAACGCCACCAAGTTGACGAATTCGCCGCCCGACACCGGGTAGTGCACGAGGTGGTGGTCGGGCCCCACCCACAGTGTCTGTGCGGGTCGCGTGGCGAACTCCGGAGCACGCGACTGCGGAATTAGCGCGCGAAAAGCGCAAATTCCAGACTCCCGCGCCGGGACGTTCCCCACAACTGAACGGCGAACAACAGAGTGGACACCGTCCGCTCCGATCACCAGTCCTGGCCGTACTTCTTCGCCGCTTGCGAATGTCAGAACCGCTTGGTCACCATCAAAGTCGGTAGATGTGCATTTCATACCCAGGCGCACAGTCGATTCCGGCACCGCAGACTTCAACGCAGCCAGCAGGTCAGCTCGGTGCGCCGTGTAAGTATGTTCGCCGTACAGCTCCCGACACGCGGTCTCGAGATTCTCGCTCGACAGTACGGAACCGTCCTTCCAGCGCCGAAACTCCCATCCGACGTCCAGTCTGACGCCACGGTTGATCAGATGATCGAACACACCCAGTCGACGAAGCTGCCGGCCGGCGTTGGGCGCGATCACCAATCCAGCACCTATCTCGGTCAATGCGCTCGCCTGCTCGTAGACGACAGGTGCGAATCCCTCGGCGCGCAGAAAGGCAGCTGCCGCAAGGCCTCCAATGCCGCCACCCACGATCGCGATGTCGATCTTTTCTGATCCCATTGTCTGCTGATACTCCTCGAATGCAGTGCCGGCTGGGCCGAATATGAACAACATCAGCGTCCGGTTTCTATCGGATTTTGTGAATAACGCAGTTCATCCAACGGACATCGCGTAAATTCGCCAGTCAACAACCAAAGGAGGCCACGTGCCCCGCGCAAACGAGCCAGGACGATCGGTCAGCTCACGTCTATGGGATCTACTGTTCGCCTTCGACCCGAACCACACGGAGTTGACTCTGTCCGATCTGGTCCGGCGCACCGGTATGCCGCATGCGACTGCACGCCGACTGGCGCTCGAGCTCGTCGAAGTCGGGGCCTTGGAACGCGCGAGCAACAATCTGTTCACAATCGGCCTACCACTCTGGCGCCTAGGCACTTTGGCCCCTCGCGCCGAAAAACTAAGGACTACGGCACAACCCTTCGTGGAGGACCTCTACACCGCTCTACACCAGCACGTACAGCTAGCTGTACTGCAGGGTGATCAGGCGATCGTTATCGAGCGGCTCTCCGGACCCCACGCGGTCAAGTTGACCTCACAGATCGGGGGGCACCTCCCGCTGCACTGCTCCGGCGTCGGAAAAGTCCTACTCAGCCATAGCAACCCAGTGTTCAGCGAGAAGATACTCGCAGGCCGCCTCCAGCGATTCACGTCGAACACCATTGTCGATCCTGACGTGTTGCGTAAGGAGTTGGCGTACTGTCGATCAACGGGGACCGTGGTGGTCAACGAAGAACTCAGTGAAGGCGCCCAGTCGGTGGCAACGAGGATCATCGACCATCAAGGCTCGGTAGTCGCTGCGCTGTCTGTGGTGGTGTCTGCTGGTTCCGTCAAACTTCAGGCAGCTGTGCCGTCGCTCGTCGCCAGTGGTCTCGGCATTTCCCGCGCTCTTGGCTGGAGGCCTGGAATTCCAGTTCGAATCGGCTCCATGGAGCCGTAGCCCGCGGATCGAACCCTCGGCAGGGCACGGAGTCGTGAATGCACAGCACATTCAGCCCATAGGTTGGCGTCGTGAGAGCTGCTGGAGTCCGAGCTTCCACCCCTCAGCAGTCGAGAACCAGACTCGTGTGACCGCGGCCTGGATCAAGAACGGGGTCAGATCGGACGCGAATTCGACACGCATTTTTTGATGGCAGGACACGATCGCCATTCCTGGGGACTCGACCACATGCACGTCGGTAGTGACAGCGCTGGCGATGGCACCCATAGTCAAGTTGTATCGAAGAAACTCTTCTCGGTCGTGGACGTTGCCCACCGGCCCGTGAACGAGAACGCAATCAGCGAGCATGAGATCACGCTGCGCATCGTTGCCCCGTGAGATCGCCTGCAGCCAAGCGCTTTCGACTGGGCCAATCGAGTCCGGCACCGAGGCCGCGGAAGTAGTCGCAACCATGTTTCGAGTTCCTATCGCTCAGAGAAAAGGGTCGGGTGGAGTCCATGTAAAGAATGCCAATGACAGCTTCAGGTGACGTCGCGATGTTCAATGGACGAACACCTGGCGCCATTCGTGAATCATCTACACGAGTATGAATGCACCAACGAATCCATAGAGGAGTTTCACTTGAGTATCAGACTTGCCGGCAGGACCGCCGTCATCACAGGTGGCGCCACAGGCATAGGCCAGGACATCGCTGTCAGACTCGCCTCCGAAGGAGCGAACATTGCAGTGGCGGACGTGAACGACGCCTCGGCGACTCGAGAGCTTGTTGAAGCGCAAGGGCAGCGATTCTTCAGTGAGCTCGTCGATATCACGGATGAGGATCAGATCAACTCCTTCGCATTGCACGTGCGCGGTGAGTTCGCCGGCGTCGACATCGTAGTGAACAACGCTGCAGTCGTACTCATGGGCGATTTCGACCAAGTCACCTACGCCGACTGGCGAAAGACGTTCTCGGTCAACGTCGACGGAGCCTTCCTGACGACGAAGGCCTTTCTGGACGACCTGAAAAAATCGGGGGTGGGACGCGTTATCAATATATCGTCTGCAAGCTACTGGAAGCCCCCGCCCCCCTTCGTGTCCTATGTATCGGCCAAGGGCGCGTTGAACGGATTCACGTCCGCGCTGTCCGCGAGTCTGGCGCCATATGGCATCACCGCCAACAGTCTCGCCGCAAGTCTCGTGCGCACTACTTCCTCCGAGTCGAAGACCAGCGAAGCCTTCTTTGAGAACACCGTTCGCACACAGGACATCAAGCGGGTTCAGATGCCCGCCGACGTCTCGGCGACGGTCGCGTTCCTTGCTTCCGACGACTCTGCGTTCATCACAGGACAGATAATTGTCGTCGATGGAGGAAGTACCCGTAGATGATCAACGCCAAAAAAAGCGACATTGATGTGTGCATCAAACTTGCCTCGTAGCATTTTGGCGACAATCCCCTGTCAGTGCCGAGTATCCGATATACTTGCTCACTTCTCATAGGCTTCGCGTATGCCCAGGCACGCCAAGTCGCTAAATACGCTGCGCATTTGGCGACTTGTTTCATGCCGATTCGTACGAATCGTGGTCGTCGGTTCCAGCATAGGTCTGCGCCGTATACTTCAGCGCATAATTTCGTCTGATCTACCCGGCGCGCACTCCGGGAGACTTTGACAGCAGCTGCCCGCCAGTTTAAATTGTCATATTATATCGAGATCGATGCGCCATCTATACTACGCCGAGTGCCGGACTTGTAAATTACTACGAACTCATTCCTCGAACCGAGAATGGACCTGAATGCCGCACCTTGCCATCGAATACACGCGAAATCTGTCAGACACACTCAATGTAGACGCCCTCATGAAATCCTTGCATTCGACGGCGCAGCGGCTGGGCGTGTTTCCGAATTGGGGCATAAGGACGTTCGCAACGCGAATTGACCTTTGGCAGATAGGGGACGACATCGTCGGAGACATTAATGGTTACGTCCACGTGCGGGTAAAAATTGCTTCCGGACGCGACGACGCCACTCTCCGAAGAATCGTCGACGAACTTCATTCCGCATTGCAACGAACGCTGGAACCTATCTGCACATCCCAACCGGTTGGTTATCAAATCGAAATTCATGAATTCAACCCGGCGACGACACGCTCGGGAGGAAGCATTCCGGATCAGTGAACCACACTTGCGAATGACTAAAGCGACGATTGAGCATTGTTCGCTCGCTGGGCCCGCCAATCTCAGATTGCTATTGAGATAGTCGCATCCTGCATGAACGAGCCAGACTCGAATATGGCAAGCAGGACAGAGTACGCGTCATCTCGCTTTGGAAGACGTCAAGGGATTTTCCATCTCATCGAGGCTATATGCAACGACGGTCGCCTCCGATTACATTCGCTAAATGGATGAACGCAGGCGTGGCAGGATCAGCACCCGCGCGGTAGCGTGAGACTCGAAGCCACCTAGGTGTATGAGACACGGACGTTGGCTCGCTACGCGGTGCCGACTGTAAGCGGCGGGCGGTCGTCCTCCGCGTGCTGAATGCGGTCGGTGGTAATTGTAGTGAACATTCCGACTTATATGAGTGTCACGGCAAGTGACCGGGATTGCAGCCCATAGCGTGTCGTAGCAGGCCGGAAGGAATGACTCGTGAACATTCTGTCTCCCGCAGTCGGGATGACTCTTGTCTGGTGTGTCACCCCCTCCGGTCTGCGTTCGCGGTGTGACTCGAGAGAGGCGTGACCACAAGCTGCTGTGAGAGGTACTTGAAGTCGGATTGTCCACCGCGGATCCCCCATCCATCGAGCGAAAAGGGAACCGAACCCCATGATCGTCATCGGTATCGATCCACACAAGTCCACCCATACTGCGACCGCACTCGACTCCGCCACCAACACCGATCTCGGTTCGATCCGCATCGACGCCTCGGTCATCGAATACAAGCGATTAATCGTTTGGGCCAAAGCCTGGCCGGACCGACGCTGGGCCATCGAGAACGCCGACGGCCTCGGGCACCACCTCGCACTGTGGCTCCTTGCCATCGGTGAGGTCGTGCACGATATTCCCACTACCGCCACCGCCCGAGTACGTGAACTCTCCCGTGGTGGACGACGCAAGAACGACCGCATCGACGCTGCGGCCGCAGCCAGCGTCGCAGCTCTGCACGGCGACGCCAGGCAGGTCTATCCGGAGACCGTCAACGATGCGCTTGCTTTGCTCGACGAGCGGCGAGTCAATCTGTCGTCCAGTCGAACTCGCACCGTTAATCAACTTCACGCCTTATTACGTGAGCTGATGGCCGGCGGTGCGCCAACGTCGTTGACACCCAAAAAAGCTGCTGCCGCGATCCGAGGCTTTCGGGCCAGAACCGCACCGGACAAGATCCGACTCGAACTGGCCAAGGAGCTGATCACGGACTTCGCGCGGTTCGACGAACAGCTCGCGGCGAACAGCCGCAAGATCACCGCGTTGCTCGACGAGCACGGCACACATCTGCGCAATATCGACGGAGTCGGTCCAGTTCTTGCTGCCCGCATCCTAGGCCGCAGCGGCCGAGCCAGCCGGTTCCCCACCGCTGCTGCGTATGCCAGCTACACCGGAACTGCACCCGTCCAGATCGCCAGCGCCGACTCCTCCCATCACCGATTGTCGAGATTCGGCGATCGGCAACTGAACTCCGCCCTCTACACGATCGCCATGATCCAGATCCGGATGCCGTCGAGCACGGGACGAGCGTTCTACGACAAGAAAATCGCTGAAGGAAAAACACCCCGGACCGCCGCTCGCGCACTTAAACGGCACCTCGCTACACACCTGTGGCGAGCCATGCTCGCAGATGAAAAACGGGGCATTCGAGCCATATCGAGAGAATCCCTCACTGCCGCTTGACAAATAGAGAGGCACCAGACTTCGACGGCGGTGCGTCGTTGCTGCTCGCTGCTGTATTCGCGGGAGTAGAGAAGTTCTTCGGCGAGGATGCGGTTGTACCGTTCGACTTTCCCGTTGTGTTTCGGGGTGTACGGCCGGATGCGGTAGTGCCGAGCTTCGCGGAGTGAAGCGGTGAAATCAGCTGCCCGATAGCATGATCCGTTGTCGGTGATCACGCGCTCGATCCGGGTGATGCCGTGTGCGGCGAAGAAGAATCGGGCGTTGTTCATGAAATCGATGGCTGTTGCGGCGGTTTCGTTGTTCCTGGCTTCGGTGTACGCCAGGCGGGTGTTACCGTCGATCGCGGAATGCGGAATGCAGGTAGGTGTAGCCGATGCGGGCCTGCTTGTTCTTCGTTTTCCGGCGCTGTGATCGTTTGGCCTGCTCGGACCCGTGGCCGTGAACGCGCCCCCGCCGCCGTCCGGGATCTTCCCGACCTTCTTGATGTCGACATGCACCATCTGGCCAGGTCGTTTCGCAACGATGACCTGCGGTTTTCGGTTGGTTTCGCCGTTCGGGTCGATGAACCGGCGACGGTGCAATCCCAGGCCTCTCAGGATTCTCGTGACCGTTCGACGGGCAATGACGATGCCGTCGGTTCCCAGTTCGAAAGTGATGCGTGAGGCCGACCATTTCCGGGTTCGGCGCATCGCTTCGATCTCGGCCACGATGCCCGCGGCTGTGGCGGTCGGCTGATGATGTGGCGTACTGGACCGGTCCTGTAATCCCAGCTCACCGAACTTGCGATACCGGTTGACCCAGGTGGAAGCGCATTGTCGTGAAATCCCCATTTCGGCGGCGACGTGGGCGATCGGACGACTCTAGCACCGCTCGATCAAGCGGCGTCTTCCTTCAACAGTAAGTGGGGCATTACGGTGTGTCACAGGGCTGGTCCTTCTTGGTCGAGAACGGTTGTGTCGCAACTCCCATTCTTACGCCGAGGACCAGCCCGTCTACTTCAGTCCCGCGTCAACAACGTCCATACCCACAACATCTAGCCCTGTGGAGCGGGCACGATTCCCGCGCGTATTCCCACTGCGCCGGCCTCGCCTCGGTTGACTACGTCCAGTTTCTTGAACAGACTTGCGACGTGAAACTTTATGGTGCTCTGACTGATTCCGAGTTCTTCGGCGATAGTGCGGTTGCGTTTTCCCGTAGATAGATGGGCGAGGACTTCAAGTTCACGGGGATTCAGGGTGGCCAGGAGGTGCTCGTCCAGACGGGCTGCGGGCGGGTCCAGAGGAATCGTGAGCGCTACACGGCTCCCCCAACCCCTGATCGATTCGATGGCGATACCACCGCGCAATGTGTTCACGCGGCCGGACAACTGGCGAGCCAGCGCAGTGCTGTCGAGAGATCCGGGCCCCTGGTCTCGAAGCTCGATCAGAACGTTCTCGCCATCGCAATCCCACGCGATACGCAATCGGCGTAGTTCCGGTTGAGCGCAGAAGGCGAGAACGATGGCACGAACCATTGCCCGCGCGGCTGCCGCAACTTCGCCCGGTAACGGACGTCCGTCGGCGGGCGGATCGGCGTAGTCGACTACGACGTCCTGATGTCGCAGCAACGGGCGTAGTTCACCTTGTAACCTGGCAAATGCAGTCGTCACGGCTTCCTCGGAAAGAACACGGTCTGCATCACCTGCAGACCGCAACGTGATCAACGCAGCTGAAGCCGTCTCGCTCGCAGTGATTCGGGCACGACGGTCGTCAAGATCGTTCGAGCGGAGCGTTCCGAGGATGGACGACAGGGTCGCCTCGTGCAGTTCCGTCAGTTCGGCAATGGTGCGGGCACGTTCGCTCGACGCAGCCCGCGATTCGGCAAGATAGTCAGGACTGGCCTGCGCAACTTGTTGCTGGATGGAGGTAGCAACTAACCCGAATACCGCCGCGATCTCGCCGAGGGTGGCCTCGACATCTCCGGAATCGAGCGCCCCGACTTTGTTCGACCGCGGAACGAGAACGAGCAGGGTGTCGGAGGAATCACGAACAGCCCACAGTAGGTGGCTTCGACCCGCGAGAGTGGAAAGACTCTCGCTTCCCGTACCCAGACTGAGGGTCTGTTTGATCGTGTCGAGCTCGTCAATGGTCACTCTGTCTACGAGCTCCCGATTTCCAGAAACCTTGCGAGGTCGCCCCGTGCATTCACGGGTGAAAATGATCAGGGCGTCGTGCGGCCAGAGGTGCGACAAATATCGCGAGAATCGGACGGCGATGTCAGGGAGTGGCCCAGTCAGAACCTCTCGCATCGCAGTCCATGCATCGGCCTGCAACCCAACAGCTCCCTCTGGGATAACCACAATTCTTAGCCTAATCCGGGTATGCCTCGGTCGCACTGGCCGACAGGCTAGTCGAAACCCGCCGAGTGGCGAGGTGCCGGGGCGGACTCCAATCGACAGCCTTGTTTCACAACACTACGTGGACACAATCGAGGAGGAAAATGACAGTCGACGTCGAGCAGGTGCCCGTCGGGTTCAACGAAGGGCGCCGCATCGTGCTCAGGGAGAATGCTCGGCTACTCAATGCTGTGGCGGCGGATGAATGGAACGAGGCTGGTTCGCTAATCCGTTCTGCCCGCGCTGTTTTCGCAATTGGCGGTGGGCGCAGCGGCCTAGCCATCCAGATGGCGGCCATGCGACTGATGCATCTGGGACTTCGGGTGCACGTAGCCGGCGAGGTAACCGCCCCGGCCCTCGGCTCCGGAGATGTGTTGATCGCGGTCTCCGGCTCGGGTACTAGTGACGTCGTAGTGCGTGCAGCCGATACGGCGAACAAGGTCGGGGCGTCGGTACTGGCCGTCACGACCGCACCCGAATCGCCACTTGCCCAGCGCGCACGCGCGGTACTGGTACTGCCCGCCGCCCACAAACAGGACCACAGCGCGGAAATTACGCTCCAGTACGCAGGCAGTCTGTTCGAGCAATCTGTACTCCTCGCGTTCGACGCACTGTTCCAGGCGCTATGGAGCAGCGCCGATCAGAGCGCCGAGCGGCTATGGGAGCGCCACGCCAACATCGGCTGACCTGAATCACCCACCCATTGATAGTCAACCAAGGAGAACATATGACGAAGCTGCAGGTTGCAGTCGATCTACTCACCACTGCCGACGCCTTGTCGCTCACCAACAAGGTTGCCCAGTTCGTCGACATCATCGAACTGGGCACCCCGTTGATCAAGAGCGCCGGTCTCAGTGCCGTCAGCGCGATCAAGGCTGCACATCCGGACAAGGAGGTCTTCGCGGACCTCAAGACCGCGGACGCGGGTTTTCTCGAAGCCGACCTCGCCTTCTCTGCTGGCGCAGACCTGGTTACAGTTCTCGGCTCCGCAGGTGATGCCACCATAAAAGGAGCCGTCGAAGCCGGCGCGAAGCACGGCAAGAGGGTGGTCGCGGACCTCATCGGCGTCGAGAATCGTGTCGAGCGCGCCCGCGAGGTCTCCAAGCTCGGTGTCGCATTCGTCGAGATCCACGCTGGGCTCGATGAGCAGGCGCAGCCCGGGTACTCCATTCAGTCACTCCTCGACGACGGCAAGATCGCCGGTGTTCCGTTTTCGGTCGCCGGCGGCGTGGACATCGACACCGTCGCCGCCGTCCGTGACGCCGGCGCAGAGGTCGCGGTTGCCGGCGGTGCGATTTACAGCGCCAAGGACCCAGCCGCTGCAGCGAAGGCACTCAAGGAAGCCCTATCAAAGTAGTGTGAGATCTATATGAAATGCCCTGAACACGTTAGTGTTCGGGGCATTTCATCTTTACCCTGAATTCACCACTGGACCCCAGAGCTAGAGAGAACGCCACGCTCGACTGGTCCTGCTCATGACCCGGTCCGATGAGGAAGGGCCTGAAGAGCCGGACGGATAGTTGTCGGGGCGACCGAGATTCGCCCAGTGTGCAAGCAGCGGATCGATGATCCGCCAAGACGTTTCGACCTCTTCGCGTCGAGGAAAAAGTGTGGCGTCTCCGCACAGTACGTCGCGGATCAGTCTTTCGTGGGCTTCCGGGGCCTCGTCGAACACCGACCGAAAGTCAGTCCCAAGACTGACTGGCTGAATGTGCATACCCCCGCCTGGACTTTTTGCACCGATGTGCAGTTCAATTCCGTCGTCGGGTTGGACTCGAAATATGAGAACGTTCGGCGCCGCCCCAGATCGCGCTATGGACGCCCTATGAGCTGGAGGGGTAAAGGTCACGGCGATCTGGGTGGTCCTACGGGCCAGCCGCTTGCCGGTCCGGATGAAGAAGGGAACACCGGCCCATCGACGGGTGGCAACACCGACCGTCAAAGCTGCGAAGGTCTCGGTTGCGGAGTCGCTGGGGAAACCTGTTTCCGCTGCCAATCCTCCGACGGATAAGCCATTTACGAATCCTGCACTGTATTGGCCGCGACTCGATGTCTCGGCCAGAGGACCGATGAGTTCCGTAGCCGAGAGGACTTTGATCTTCTCAGCTGCGATGCCGTCGGCGTCGAATGAAACCGGCTCCTCCATCGCGATCAAAGAAAGAATCTGAAGCAAATGATTCTGGATGACATCGCGGGCCGCACCCACGCCGTCGTAATACCCGGCCCGGCCTGAAACTCCGACGCTCTCGGCCATGGTGATCTGGACGTGATCGATATGCCGATTGTTCCAAAGTGGTTCGAACATGCCGTTCGCGAAGCGAAGCGCGAGGACGTTCTGAACCATTTCCTTGCCAAGGTAGTGGTCGATTCGGTAGATCGACGATGGTCGAAACACGCGAGCCAGTGCGATCTCGAGTGCTTGTGAGCTGACAAGATCGTGCCCGAATGGTTTTTCTATCACCACTCGACGCCAACCATAACTGCCACGGTTCAGTCCGCAGATCGCGAGCTGATCACACACCAGCGCAAACGATCTCGGCGGCACAGACAGATAGAAGACGTAGTTCCCAGGCTTACCGCGCTGAGCATCGAGCTCCGCCAATCTGGACCCAAGCTCGGCGAACGACGCAGCATTCTCGAATGATCCTTGTACGACGTGAATTCGCTCGACAAGCAGCTCCCAAACGGCAGGGTCAAAAGACGTTCGTGCGTGCAAAATCACGGAGTCACGTAGAATGGACTCGATGCCGTCAACGTCCCGGGCGAAACCGACAAGATCGAAGTCAGTCGGCAGCTCTCCGTCGTGCGCGAGATCGTATATCGCGGGTACCAATTTCTTGCGCGCAAGGTCACCGGTGATTCCGAAAATCACCATCGACGCCGGATCTGCGACGCACCTGCCACCACCGATCAACGTCTCTCTCGCAGGAACCCCCGTTGCGCCGACTGAGAGGCTCCGCGCATAGACTTCAGACACGGCCACTGTTCGTACTCCGTTTTCGCTCCGCCACAGGCGCATTCAGTAATGCGCCTGTTGACAGTATCGAAGGATGCGCGACGGAAAGCACTCGGCTGAGAGGCCAGTTCCACCCCCCCATCAGGTCAGGTGTTGTGTATCGAGCGCACGTGGACATAGACCTCGGTACGAGTGACGAAATCGAAGGGGAGAACGGCGCGATGAATCTGGATATGTCCGACTTATACGAATGCGGTTAAGCACGCGAGAGGACTCCGCGAACATTGACAGGGACACGAAGTGATCGGACCCTGAACTGCAGCAAGAGAAGTGGCGCGCTCGCAGCGCTATCGAGTCGATTTTTGCCCTTCGGGGAGATGCTCATGGTGCCCACCGTTACCAGTCACGTCAGATGATCCGAGGAGACTCTCCGTCCTTCTCAAGTGTGGTGGTTGGTGGTGAACGGCGGGATTTCCTGACTTGTGGATGACAGCTCAATTCAAGCATCCGGGCCGAGACTGCCTGAGGGACACAAAACCGGAATCTGTTCCCGGCCCGGTGCCGCCTACGGTTGCTCGACATGGACAGCTGGATCGGCGGCGAAGCGCATTACGTGAGTGCCCCGTACGCCGACTGGACCTGCTTATTCTCCGATCAAGAACCGCCACAGCCAGAGTCGATGTCGAATCCACCGGCTAAATCGCAAGCACCGGCCGATCGGGCTCGTCGCCGCAGCTAGCACGAAACCCCTCGGCACAGCAGTCGTGATCGTCGGAAACCTCAACAAACGGATCGCCTCGCCCAACCCCGTAGCTTCGGCTGCGTAACAGTCGATGTCAGTCTCGGCATATCCGAAAGGCCAGATTGAACGACTCCTCAGAGTACCGAAGAAATTACCCACAGCCGTCCTGAACTCGCTGATGGACATCACTACCGTCAGCGGATCATTCAGAACCCCAGGTCTTTCACGTCACCGAAATCCCCGGCGCGAGCAACGAAGCCGCAAAGTCAGAGCGCTCAAGCCAGCAGGGGGCGGGTTGGGCGGATTTCTTTCGCTCGCGACGGGACAGTGTACGACGATGCAGTATCACCGTCTGCTGGTGATGACCACGCTGAGTAGCCGGGTATATGTCGCGAAGGCTGTCGATGCCCGTGCGATTAGTCGCGACGAATTCGGCGAGCAACCAAATTCGTCCTCGATACCCTCACCCTCATCGGCGCGATCTTGGTCCCATTCTCACCTTTCGATTAGGCAGTCCTCGCCTATCGATCAGGTCCGCAATTAGCCGCAGAAGTCTAGTCTCGACAGTCGTAGGGTTGATCACCGGACGCAGTCGTCGGCCCCGAGAGAACAAACAGGTCCCGACGCGGTCTACATCCAGCACGAGTGCGTGTCGAACACACTAAACGAGCAACTAGGACGCGCCACCATATGAGTCAACGATTCCACATCGACCGCGTCCAGGTGCGGTCAACCGGGCGTCCCGACCGCGCACCCTCTCACCGCCCAGAAACCAACGTGTGGCTGATCGGGGACGATCGGGACGTGGTGATCGTCGATCCGGCGGGTGCTCCCGAGTTGGTCGCCGATGCTATGGGAAACCGGCGGCTCACCGCAGTGATCTGCACACACGGTCATCGAGCCCACGTGGCGGCTGCAATGGTGCTGGGCGAAGAATTCCACGCGCCAGTTCTGATGCATTCAGCCGACCATGCCGCGTGGCAGGCGGTGCATGGCGAGCGCCGCTACTGGCGTCTGGACGACGGCCAGCGCATCGGTATCGCTGGCGAAGAGATTCGGGTCCTCCACACGCCCACCCCCACCCCAGGCTCTGTGACACTGCATATTCCGCGCCACGCCATTGCATTCACCGGCGACGCACTGACACACCAAGGCTTTGATGTCGAGAAACACTACGCCGCTGAAGTTCTCGAAACGTTCGCCGCCATGTCCCCCGAGACGGAAATACATCCCCGGCACGGAAACAGTTCTCCGCTCAGCGCGATATTCCCCGAACAGGTACGCAGATTCGACCGACAGAGCACACGACGCCACACGCCGGCAAACAGCCTTCGGTGAAAACGACGTGCATGCCACCCACCGCACGGCCTACGCTGCTGGCGTTCCCTGCTGTTTCTGACGTATCTCGAATGCTGCCTCTCGACCGCAGCGACAGCAAGCCCGGTGAACCTATCTCGTTGTATCGGCTAGCAATTCGCCGCGACGCACGCCTGCGAATCAAGTCAGATTCTGCGACACACAATCTAGCTGGCACACATATCCATCTGAAGCGGGCCTCCCCCATGGCATTAACGAATCAGCTCGCCGTTGCCGACGGGGATATTGTCTTCGTGACACGGAGTGTTGTCACGACGGAGTTAGCGCAATCGACTTCAAATGCGAGATTCAGTCCGCTGGTTGGGAACGAAAAACCCTTGCGCTCCTCGGCCCAACTTTCAGTGAACCCAGCGCGGGGGTCTATCCGCTGATGTTGTTCCGCCAGCTCGAATACCTCGTTGCTCTCTCCCGTGAAAAACACTTCACCCGCGCCGCCGAAGCATGCGCTGTCTCCCAGCCCGCGTTGTCGGAGGCGATCCGGAAACTAGAGATCGAACTGGACTTGCCCTTGATCGTTCGAGGACACAAGTTCGAAGGTCTTACTGCCGAGGGTGAGCAGATCGTCCGTAGAGCCGAGCGCATCCTCGCAGATCACACTTCCCTCCTACATGAGGCGGCCAGCCTACGGTCGGGTGTCACCGGCACCGTCCGACTCGGAGTCGTACCCACCGCAGCCGCCACAGCCGCAGAACTCACCGGACCGCTGTGCATCCGCTACCCCCTCGTCACCGTCCATCTCACTGAGGACCTCGCATCGAGCGACATCACAACCAGAATCGATCGTTTCGAACTCGACGGCGGCATCACCTATCTCGACGACGACATCACCTCGCGCTACCAAATCTTCCCGCTCTACCGCGAGTACTACGCATTGTTAACCGCCGACGATCCCATGCTCCCCCGACGCTCCGACATCTCCTGGCAGGAAGCCTCGAGATTGCCGATGTGCACCTTGCCGTCGATCATGCGAGGCAGACGCATCCTTGACGAATACTTCGCCGACGCCGGAGCTTCTCACACCGCACAAATCGAAACGGACTCGTTTGCCTCTCTTTATGCTCACGTCAAGACCGGTCAGTGGGCTGCAGTGATTCCGCACGTGTGGCTGAAGGTATTCGGCGAGCCGCCAGGTCTTCGATGCACCCGACTTGCCGGGGGCCGAGAAGCTCCGACGATCGGGTTGATCACCCGCGCGGACGGTCCGGCGTCCGTCCTTGTTCAAGCCCTCGAAGCCACTGCGGTGGGCCTCGACCAGACATCATCGGGTACGCCTATCGACCAGTAGGCCCGACGTCTTGGACACAGCTGCCCGGAGTGGGGCACCCTCGTGCAACTGGTTGTATTTTCTGGGAAGGCTTCACTGCGGATGGCTCGTCGAGACACGTACGAATACGACGAGAACGCTGTCGTCGTCACCAAAAACAAGCAGTACGCCGCCGGCGTGCCCGCTGTCCTCGTTTCGTTGCAGCGTGGCATCGAACAGATGGGAGTCGCACGTACTGCACTCTCGCTCGCAAAACTCAATCAGCGCAAGGGGTTCGACTGTCCCGGCTGCGCGTGGCCGGAAACGCCCGGCCACCGCAAACATGCCGAGTTTTGCGAGAACGGCGCCAAAGCCGTCGCCGAGGAAGCCACAAAACGCACCGTCGGTCCCGACTTCTTCGCGGCGCACTCGATCGCGGACCTCCTCGGGCGCACCGAGTACTGGCTCGGACAACAAGGACGCCTCACACACCCCATGGTGCTACAACCCGGCGCCACGCACTACGAACCGATCGACTGGGCCGACGCGAACCGCATCATCGCCGACGAGCTGACCGCACTCGACAGTCCCCACGACGCAATCTTCTATACCTCAGGCCGCACCTCCAACGAAGCAGCGTTCCTATACCAGTTGATGATTCGCGCATACGGCACCAACAACATGCCCGACTGCTCCAACATGTGCCACGAATCATCCGGCAGCGCATTGACCGCATCGATCGGCATCGGCAAAGGCTCGGTATCGATCCCGGACATCGAAAACGCCGACCTCATCCTCATTGCCGGCCAGAACCCGGGCACCAACCACCCCCGCATGCTCTCCACCCTCGAGAAAGCCAAAGAAAATGGCGCCCGAGTGATCGCCGTCAACCCGCTCCCCGAAGCCGGACTTCTGCGATTCAAGGATCCGCAGAAGGTGCACGGAGTCATCGGCGACGGGGCCACAATCTCCGACGACTTCCTGCAAATCCGCATCGGCGGCGACATGGCCCTGTTCCAAGGCCTCGCCAAGATGCTCGTCGACGCAGAAGACGCCGCACCGGGCACCGTGCTCGATCGAGCCTTCATCGACACCCACACCGCCGGGTTCGACGAATGGCTTGATCACATCCGCCGAGTCGACCTGGACATCGTCCTCGAAGCAACCGGACTGAAACTACGCCAGCTGCAAGAGACCGCACGGGCATTGATCGACTCGAACGCCACCATCATCTGCTGGGCGATGGGCCTGACTCAACAGACCCACGGCGTCGCCACCATCGAAGAAGCAGTAAACCTTCTACTGATGCGAGGGATGATCGGCAAACCCGGAGCGGGCGTCTGCCCCGTGCGCGGGCACTCCAACGTCCAAGGCGACCGAACCATGGGCATCTGGGAAAAGATGCCCGAAACATTCCTCTCCGCACTCGACACAGAATTCGGCATCACGTCACCACGCGAACACGGCCTCGACGCCGTCGAAGCGATACGCGCGATGCGTGACCGCCCGGGCACAGTGTTCATGGCCATGGGAGGTAACTTCGTCTCCGCCACCCCGGATACCGGCGTCACCGAAGCGGCACTGCGCGGATGTTCACTGACAGTGCAGGTTTCGACCAAACTGAACCGTAGCCACCTCGTGCACGGACGTACAGCCCTGATCCTCCCCTCGCTCGGCCGCACCGACACAGACATCCAAGCAACCGGAAAACAGTTCGTCACCGTCGAAGATTCGATGTCTATGGTTCACCGATCCCGCGGCGCCCTCACCCCCTCCAGTCCGCACATGCGCTCCGAGGTCGCCATCATCTGCGGCGTTGCCGAGGCGTTGTTCGGCTCGGATCACCTCGTGCCGTGGAACTCGTTCGCCGCCGACTACGACCTGATCCGAGACTCGATCTCACGCGTCGTCCCCGGCTTCGAGAACTTCAACACCAAAGTCCGGCAGAAAGAAGGATTCGGACTCCCCCACCCGCCTCGCGATTCCCGCACCTTCGAAACCAACACCGGAAAAGCGAACTTCGCAGTCAACGACCTTGTGTGGCTGCCGGTACCCGCCGGCCGACTCATGTTGCAAACCATACGAAGTCACGATCAATACAACACCACCATCTACGGCCTCGACGATCGCTACCGCGGCGTCAAAGGCGGTCGTCGCGTGTTGTTTATCAACTCTCGAGACATCGAAGCCCTCGGATACCGCGACGGCGACCACGTCGATCTCATCTCGGAGTGGACACGCCGCGACGGGTCGATCGAAGAACGGCGAGCCGACAATTTCCGGCTCGTCGCCTACCCCACGCCGGTCGGTAACACCGCCGCCTACTACCCGGAAACCAACCCCCTCATCCCCCTCGACCATGTCGCAGACAAGTCCAACACCCCGGTGAGCAAAGCCATCCTGATTCGGATCGAGCCCTGCACCTTCACGAATCGAAATTAATGGGACGCATCACAACCCGGCGGTCTATCGTGCGGGTACGGGGCGGGCACACAACGTCGCGGCCGGACACGCTTGTCGTCGAGGAACCACTCGAGATCCGCGTCAACGGTTCGCCGCTTGCCGTCACCATGCGCACCCCCGGCCACGACGTCGAACTTGCACACGGCTTCCTCCTCACCGAAGGTGTCATCAACAGTGCCGACGACGTCACCGCCGCCCGTTACTGCGAAGGCCTCGACGACGACGGCCTCAACACCTACAACGTCCTCGACGTCACCCTCGCCGAAGGAGTGCCTCCACCGCAAATAGGTGTCGAGCGCAATTTCTACACAACATCCTCGTGCGGAGTGTGCGGAAAAGCATCACTCGACGCGGTCCGAGTCAAAACCTCCCACTCTCCAGCCGACGACCAGGTAACGATCGACGTGCACACGCTGGCGACGCTTCCCGACCAACTACGAACAGCACAGAAAGTCTTCGACGCTACAGGCGGCTTGCACGCAGCCGCACTCTTCGACAGCAGTGGCCGGCTATTGGTTCTCCGCGAAGACGTCGGCCGGCACAACGCCGTCGACAAAGTCATCGGCTGGGCTACCGCCGCGTACCGAATACCCTTGGCAGGCATCATTCTGATGGTCAGCGGGCGAGCCTCGTTCGAGCTCGTACAAAAAGCAGTCATGGCCGGGATCCCGATACTGTCCGCTGTCTCCGCTCCCTCGTCACTCGCCGTCGACCTCGCCTCCGAAACGGGGCTCACACTGATCGGCTTTCTCCGCGGAACAAACATGAACCTCTACACCCACGACCATCGCGTACGACCAGAGTCGGTGGAGCCAACACGCGAGTGAGGTTCACCCCGGATGGTGGACACCGAGATAGCGGGACCGAGGGTCCCGCTGGAAGGATGTCCTCATGTCCCGCACGCGCAGATCGTTCACGACCGAGTACAAGGTCGAGGCTGCCCACAGGGTGATCGATTCCGGCCGCACTATCGCCGAGGTCGCCCGCGAGCTGGGTATCAACGAAGCACTCCTCGGCCGGTGGGTCGCTGACGAACGACGACGTATCGAGGTCGCGACAGTGTCCGGTGATCAACCGCTCACCGCCGCCGAACGTGCCGAACGTGCCGAACTCGCCCGCTTACGCAAGCAGGTCACCGAGCAGGAGAAAGACCTCGCATTCCTGAAAAAAGCGTCCGCGTACTTCGCAGCCAATCAACAAAAGTAGAGCTCTACGCGTTGATGGCCGTGGAGTGCGCGAACTCCGCCGTTCACCGGATGGCACGTCTACTCGAGGTGTCGACCTCCGGCTTCTACAAACACCAAGGTCGCAGTGTGACAACTCGATTGGGGGAACGGAAGCAACGCAGAGTAGATCTGGAGGTGAAGATCCTCGCGATCCACCACGAGTCGAAAGGCGTCTACGGGGCGCCGCGGATCACCGCTGAGCTCCACGGCCGCGGTGAAGTGATCACCGAGAAAACAGTTGCGAAGATCATGCGATCACTCGGTGTCGTCGGGATCAGTCCGCGCACGTTCAAGGTCCGCACCACCGTCGTCGACCCGTTTGCGTCCTTTCCTGACGATCTGGTGCAGCGACGCTTCGATCAGGGGCGCCTCGATGCGGTCTGGACATCTGACATCACCTATCTAACCTGCGGTGACGGCGACATGTACCTGTGCGCGATCAAGGATGAGCACTCGAAAAAGGTTCTGGGATGGTCGGTTGCGGATCACATGCGCACCGAACTGGTCATCGCAGCCTTGGTCATGGCTGTCGCAGCTCGCGGCGGTGACGTAGCCGGCACAATCATGCACTCGGACAGAGGAACTCAATACACCGCGGAGATCATGAAGCAGGCATGCGAACGGTTCGGGCTGCGTCGCTCTATGGGGGATACCGGGATATGCTGGGACAACGCCGGTGCCGAGAGTCTGTGGTCGACGTTCAAACACGAGTACTACTACCGTCACACTTTCGCATGCGCCACTGATTTGGTTGCTGCAGTTGACAACTGGATGAGCTTCTACAACACTCGCCGCAGGCACTCCACGATCGGGATGCTCAGCCCCACCAATTACGAACAGTCACTGACCGCGCCCCAAATGGCCGCGTAACCACTGTCCACTTTTCGGGGTGAACCTCAGAGTGACGCTTACCCCGTACAGGTAGAGACGAAAGACCAGGACACCACAGGTGAAGGCGAATCGAAAGGCCCGAGACGAAAACTATTTGGCGGGCAAGCAAGTTCGCGATGTCATGATCAACTACCCCAAGCGCGTCGACTCGACGATCACCATAGGGCAGGCGGAAGAACTCTTCACCGACGAGCACGTGCACATGCTGCTATTGGTAGAAAATCAACAGCTCGTAGGAACCCTGCTCAGGACCGACTTACACAACACGCCCTTGCCTGCGGAACTTCCGGCCAAACCTTTCTCCGTCCTGAACGGACGCTGGATTCATGCAGATCACGATGCGGTCGACCTGTTGGCATGGATGTCCACTCAAAGGATCCGTCGTCTCGCAGTCGCCGACGAGACGCTCAACCTGAAAGGCTTGGTATGCCTCAAACGCACCGGCACAGGATTCTGTAGTAACGCAGACGTGCAAGGGCGGGCTTCCTCCGCCTAAAGGTGCGAACCGAGGCCAGGAGGAAGTTCACCTTCGAGCGGTCAGACCCGACAAGGATCCCGTCCTCGGCATCTTCTTTTCGCGTCTGCCCATGGTGGATCAAGTGCCCCGCACCCCAGTCCCACTCAGCAATGAGAGACTTGACTGAATCATGCAGCAGACCCACGGGTTTCACCGAGGTGTTGTACTGCGCGGCCCCTACACAGCTCTTGTCTCGACAGATCGATGCATCCGATGACTCACGCGAAATGCCCATTGTCGAGATTCGGATAGACCGAGACACTGATTCAATCAGATCCAGACGAACCTCGATTCTCCGTTTGAAGTGGACTTCGATCGCGAACCTGAGCTGCAAACGGATCCGGCCGCCCTGGCAGAACGCCGAGATGCGGATCGAGGAGGAATGCGCCCATCCAGTGCTCGACGTTCCGCTCCAAGCGCCATCTCACCTTGGGACAATATGGGTGGCGCGCCTCCATGATTGTGGGAGTGCCTGTGCGGAGCGACGTAGTGGATGTGAGGGGCAGCATCTTTATCAAGGGATCAAGCGAGGTCACCCGTTCACAGGCTTCTGGGCAACCACGAAAGCTGAGCGCCACCCGCGTAGCGAGTTGATCACCGCCACTCTCGTAGCCTGATGCAAGTCTTCGTCGGTCATCGTCTGCTCGCGCAGGGTTCCATTGTCCAACAACCGAAGTCGCTCAACTCCCGGCAGGCATCCGCTGTCGAGTGGCGGCGTGACCCAGACATCGTCGACCATGACCGCGAGGTTCCCTGTACAAGTTTCCATGATTTCACCGCGTTCATTCTGCAGTATGACATCGTCGAAGTCCGGTAACGCTGCCTTGCGCTGGGTGTACGGCTCACGGCGGCTGGTCTTGTGTCTGGACCAGCAGGTCGCCGTGTCGATCGGGTCTGGGTGCAGCGCCAGCCGCAGGGGCTGGGAGTCGAGATCGGGGAGTGCAGATTCGTCGATGACGAACTCGCCATCTCTGAACAGCAGCAGTCGAATACGTGACGCAGCGGACCTTCCCACCAACCGGATTGTGATCGCGTCCCGTATTCGGGCCGGGTCGAAGTCGAATCCGAAATAGTGGGCGGAGCCCTCGGCTCGCGCAAGATGCGCATCCAAGGACTTGACGACACCTCGACCGTGGTGACGCATTGTCTCGATCAGGTGGAAGTCTCTCGGTCGCGCATTCAGCACTTCCGCTTTGGTCAATAGTTCCACGTACTCATCGTGTGCACACGACCCCCAAGTGATTCCGCCCCCAGCGCCGTAGACGGCAATGTCGGTCGTGTGATCGATTACCGCCGTGCGAATGGCAACAGAGAATTGGGCTCTGAACTCTTCTCCTGCAGGTGCGATTACACCTATTGCCCCACAATAGATCCCGCGCGGTCCGACTTCGAGTTCACTGATCAGTTCCATAGTGCGTTGTTTGGGTGCTCCGGTGATCGATCCGCACGGAAACAGCGCTCGGAAAATATCGGATAACCGCGTGCCGGCTTCGATCTCGGCGGTCACGTCCGAGGTGAGCTGGTGGACAGTCTCGTAGCGTTCGGTTCTGAACAGGGTGGGTACGCAGACGCTACCAGCGCGAGCGATACGGGCTATATCGTTGCGCACCAAATCCACGATCATGACATTCTCGGCCCGCTCCTTCTCGCTTGCGAGGAGTGCGGCGACGGCAGCATCATCTTCGGCCGACGTGCGTCCACGGCCGGCCGTGCCCTTCATCGGCCTCATACTCAGGTGCGTACCTCCGAGTTGAAAGAACAGTTCGGGGCTGGCGCTAACTATCGAGTGAGTGCCGATATCGAGGTACGCGTTGTAACGGCCTTTTTGGCCGAGCGCAAGATCTCGGTACATATCTGCCGCATCACCTTCGACGTGCGCGGTCAGCTTAGTAGTGAGGTTGCATTGATACGTTTCACCGTCGGCAATCCGATCACGGACTGTGTCCACTGCCCGTTTGTGCTGTTGCTCGCTCCAGTTCGGTGTCCAGGGGCCACTGATGTAATTTCGCTGATCAGCGGGTTGTACAGGGAGTGTGCGGGTAGGGCAATGTGAGATGCCGAACCACGCCAACGGCAGGTTCGGATCCGGCCGGGCGGTCACCAACCGTGGGTCGAGACCGGACGCTGCCTCATACGCAACGAAACCGAAAGCCCAGTAGCCCTCGTCCGAGAGCCGCTGCGCCTGGTCGAGAACTGCAGCGACGTCATCATGTCGCCAGGCCACCAATTCACACAACACACTGTCGAAGGACATTGCGGCGCCGGCGACCAAATCATCGAAGCGAGCATAAGACATGGTTTTTTCCGTCATATTTGCTTCCTTTCGACAACGTCGTGGATCGGAGCGCGGTCGACGCTGTTTCATAGTAACGATTACCCGTACGGAACTGTGCCACGCGAACCCTGTCCCTTGGACCGGTCAGTCTCCAAGACGCACAACTGGTCTTCACCAGACTTGCTCAGCAGTGCGCCGCTACCGACTCTGGCCGGCACTTGTGAATGAATATCAGAGACGAATGGTTTCCGACAATTCACGATCGACCAGAGACACCGCGTAACACAAATGCTCATTTAGTTTGAGCCGCTATGTCCAGTCGATGTGGACGGATTCGATGGAATCGAAGTGAAATCCGAAAGTGTCGCCGTACTGGTCGAATCCCTTGTTTTCAGGGTAATCCATCGTGGCGTGACGTTCGAGGATGGCAACCACTCGGGCATGATCGTCGCCTGCCAAAGCCATGGCGAGTTCTCGTGTTTCGTCGAGACTGAAGGGGCTGTCGGAGTTCGCGAAGTCGAGGGTACGCACTCGATAGTCGTAACCTTCTTCGGAACCGTTGCGGACGGACACTCCCCCGCGGACTCGGATGGTGGCCTTTTTGGGTTGTCCGTCGGGTCGTAGGACGCCGGCGCGGTCCATGATGTCGCGTGCTTTGACGTTTTTGAGTTTCTTTTTCGCGTCAGCGCGCAGTTCGTTCGTTTCGCCGGAACGGTAGCGAGAGACCGCTGATCGTGAACGGCCGATTTTCTTGGCGACAGCGTCGATTCCGCCGAGGCGTTCGATGGCGGCTCGCCGTTGTGCGCGTTCGGTGACGTCGGGGTGTGGGATTCGTCCTTGCTGCGCCCAGCGGCGCAGTGTTCGGTCCGAGGGGGGCTTTCTTCCGGCGTCGACAGCTGCTTGCCGTAGGCCTTCTTTGCCGATTTCGGTACGGATCTGGCGTACGGAGACTTTGCTGGTGAGTCCGGCTAATCCCCCACTTTTGACTGATTTCGATTTTTCGACACCATTGGTTGCTGCTGTCGAGACGGATACGTTGAGTCCGTCCAAGCCGACGGTCTTCTGTGCGGATTTGGTAGATCGCGGTTTCGGAAGATGCAGGGCCACTATATGTTTCCTTCATCTTCGTCGGTGAACGCAGCTTTGAGTGCGAGGTTGATCTCGTGGGTGTCGCGTGCGTCGGTCAGCATGACGGTTACGTTTTCGGTGAGCGGGGCGCTCTTTTCCAGAGTCATTTTCCCGAGTGCGTCACTGTTGTCTGCGATGTCGATGCCCGCGGGCAGGGGGTAGACCCAGGAGTCGGTGACGGTGCGCAGTGGCCAACGCCCGGTTTCGCGTGCGATACGCATCGCGACGCGGCGGCCTCGCCAGCGGCAGTGCGCGATGATCGCTGCTCGCCAGAGCGGTTGGTGGTGGTGTTGCATTTGTTTGGCGGTCCACATGTCGGGGTTGACCATTCGGCCGATGTAACCCTTGTAGCAGGCGCCGATGAAACGTTTCATTGCTGTGTCGCCGGTGTCGACGGCAACTTTGCGGGCTTCACGGAGGATTTTCGCCCACTTGTCGAGGGCTCGACCCTGTTCGGGGTAGACCCACGCTTCTGCGATGTCGAGGTCGTCGAGTTCTGCGCCGATCCCGCCATCGGCGATGGACGTTTGCAGTGCATCGAGGCTGACGGTGGTGACCCACGTCTGCACAGGTTGGTCGGCGAGCATGTGAGGGTGAGGCAACGGCAGCGCGGGTGGCAGCGCCAGCATGTCACCCGGTGGGAGGGTTACACGCCAGAGTCCGAACGGGGTTTTCGATTGCCCAGCCGCGTCGAGCGCGTCCTCGCCGCGAAGATGTCGAGGTTTTCCGTAACCGAATTCGAGCATGCCAGCGGAAGCGAGGTACGCCGCTCGTTGGTCTATCGAAACCAGTTGTGTTGCGCCCTCGAGTTCTTCGAGGTCCGGGATGCGGGTCCACCCGACCGCAGGCTCGAGATCTCCGCGAGGTTCGCCGTCCAACGGTGGGACCGGTCCACCGACAGTGACGACGATTCCTTTACCGCTGCGGGTGCGATCGCGTTTGATCTTGTCGACGATCGCGGCGCCGGTGCGCGCGGGGGTGGGGCCGGGTAGCACGCCGAGGTGTTGTGCGCACCAGGCGAGTCGGCGTCCCAGTTCCTGCGCAGCGGAGAGGTCGTCGTCGGGGAGGTAGGTTCCGGCGGCCGGTGACCCGAGGATCCCCATATCCCCCACGCGATTGCCCCATCCGAAGTCCTTGTTCCAGTAGGTCCACACGTAGGGTTCGATGAAGATGTCGACCATGGATGTGAAGTTCCCGGTGGTGCGGGAGAGGTGAACGACGTGGCCGGGTTCTCCGCGCAGTTCCCATCCTGCGGTCAGCATCGGGGTCAGCGTGGCGTGGAGGATCGTGGTGAGTTCTTCGGCAGCGCGGGTGCGCAGGATTTCCATGTCGTCGACGTCGTCTTCGCTGCCCGGGTCGATGATCCATCCGAGCATCTCGCACGCTTCGATTCCAACTATCCAAATCTGTGCCGGCGCGCCCAGAGGCGTCAGCGTTGCCCATCTGATGAGTTTGTCGAGTTTTTCGATGGAATCTACTGGGCCGGTGAGCGTGTGGCCCGATGGTGTGTAGGTGCCGGCTGCCGTGACAATGACAGCGTGGCCGTCTGCTGACTCGCCGGCGGGAGGAAGGGCGACCGGTTCGGTTGCGCCCCGTTCGGACACCTGGGTGGGTTCCGGTTCCGCTTCGCTCGAGCGCTCATCCGGCGGGTCGACGATGTCGTCGGTTCGGGGGCGCTCCGCAGCGCCGGAATCCGTTTCGAGACAGGCGGTTTCGTCAACGTCAAACAAAGAAGGCTGGTCTGGTTCGGGAACTTCGTCCGAACGAGTAGCGGATTCTGATGTTTCGAGCTCGAATAGCGCGAACTGCTCCCCTTTCTTCAGCGCCATGATTCATCCTTTCCGTTCACTGTCGTCCTCATTCGAGATCGAATGCGGCGCGCACGGCTATGGACAGTGATTCTTCTTGTGCTGGCAGCAGATAACCGATGATGTTGCCGAGTGCACTGACGGGAATAGTGGTGATGTGGTCGCAACTGACCACCGCGTCGGCGGACATTCCGTTCGCGGCACTGACGGACACCTCAGTGGACAGTCCTCGGATCTCATCGGTGATGGGCGCTACCGTGACGGTCCCGAGGTGTGGACGGACCACCTCTCGGGTGAGTACGAGGACCAGCCGGACTGTGTCGAGGCTGGCTTCGTGAATTGGTCGCATCAGGTCAAGCCTGTTGGCTGTCGATTCACCGCGTGGTGCGCGAGAGAACTCAGATCATGTTCGGATGTTGCGGCCGAGAGGATCTCCGCGTCTCGTACGGCAATCTGACGGCGACGTTCCCGTTCGAGAGCGCGCAACACTACCGAGGCGCGCGAGGTGGCGCGATGTTCCCTGACTTCGACATCGAGAAATTCCACGATCTCGTCCGGTAGTCGTACCGCGATCTGCGTGCTCATATGCCAATGGTACCGAAGTGGGATTCGTTTTGGTACCACCCTCGTCTGCGAGTTGTGGACCCGATCATTTCAACGCGAGGCGAGAGTCGATGAAGTACTCAGCGACCCCGATACTGCACACCTTCCCACGCACACGGTTTCCGCTGCCTTCATCGGGTCGATCTAAATCTAGTGTTCTCCATTCTCAGTGACGGTCCCGTCTATGGTCGTGGCTTCACATCGACGCAGCTCGGATCGGATCGGATCGGATCGGATCGGATCGGTGAAATGTTCGCTGAGAGACAAAGCGCTTCGGGATTCGACTCTCGATGTCTGGCACGTTGCCTCCCCTCGCGACGACGCGACTGCCTCGCTGCCGTCGAGGATCTAGGGGAACACCGTGTACACGGTTGGCGACGTCGCCGCGAGGATTGAGTCCGGTTCCTCTCCCCTACCCACGACCCCGCCAGCGCGCGGACTACGTATCTGAGATCAAATACGCGTTCACTAAGTCGTCGATGCGCGAAGTGAAATCTCCAGGGTCGCCGAGTACCTGGATAACTTGGACTGCGCCGATAAATCCCGCGCATAGATTCACTGCCAGGCGCTGGGCGGCGGAGGCAGGGAGCTGTCCGTCTGCTATCGCAGTATCGACGAGTCTGCTGACGAGTTCCACCCACGTGCGGAATGCGGGTGGGGCGGTATCAAGACCTGCTTCTGTGGTGAGCCTGAGGCCGGCTCGGGCCAGGGCATCGTCAGCTATCAGTGCCGCTGAACCGTTGAAGAAGGCCGCCAATTGCTCGATCGCTGGTATTGCTGATTCGTCGGTTGATTGTCGGATTCCGCGGAGCGCGGTCAACCAGTGGTTGATGAGTTCTCGCGCGATGGCTTCCTTGGAGTCGAAGTGGAAGTACACGGCTCCTTTCGTGGAGGCAGCCTCCGCAACAATGTCGTTCATGGCGGTGGCGGCGTACCCATCGATCGAGAAGGAGCGTGCAGCTGCTTTGAGGATCTTTGCCTTTGTGTCGTGCGCTCGCTGTTGTCGTGGTCGCTGGTGCGGTTCGGGTGGAAAGATCACGTGGTGTCGGTCGTCTGGGTCGATCAATGCGGGTTCCTTACCTGAAATCTGTGGGGACTCTGCTGTGTCCACCCTCCAGGATGACGCGATTCCTGACGCTCGGAGACCTTGCGTTGGCGGGTGGCGGCGCTACTCACGTTGTAGTGACGAGTTGGTCGGCGAACTGGGTGTCGGAGGCTCGCATGTCGATAAGCGGTGGGTTGTCGAAGCCAGCTGCTCGGGCCGCGGTATCGAACTTTTCGTATCGGCGCCACGAGGTCGATGTTGCAACAGGAGGGTTGGACGTCTGGGCGATCATCTCCCAGGTGAGAGTCGGGTCTGCAAGCTTGCGTCGTGCGGTGTCCTTGACAGCGTCGGGCAGGTCCGATGTGGCAATGAACCATTCGAGTTCGGCGTGCGCCGCTGCCTCTACGTTCGACGGCTCCGGGTCCACTGAGGACTCCGTTTGTTTGCAGGGGCTCGGATACGGAGCGCTTTCCGGCGCGTCATACGTTTCTACGACGCCTAATGAGTGCTGGACGCCTTCACCTGTTTCGTTTCGCATGACGACGCGTTGGGTATCGACCGCACCCACACCTGCAGCAGCATTGTCGATCTCGATCTTGTAGTCGGAATATGCAATACCCGTTGCTTTGATCAGGATTCCCAGTCCGTGCGTGAAGGCGAGTACGAGCACCGGCGGAATGACCGCGATCATGGCAGCAACGGCCGGGTCGAGAGGCGTGTAGCCGATACTCTGACCTGCCTCAACGACTTGTTGCGCAACTGTTGCGGAGTGGAACGCATGGTAGGCGTTGCCAAGGATGCTGATCGCGACCACTGAAACAGCAACAGCAACGTAGAAGTACTTGTCGCGTCGATGCATCTTGAGTTTGCTCAGAATGACGATGGCTACGGTGGATCCGAAGATTGCACTGTCAACGATGACGGGAAAGATCCATGCGAGGTTTTCGGGGATGGTTCCTTGGCGCGCGAGGTCCCGCTGGACTGCGAAGGAGAGGACAAATGCGCCAGCGGTGATCCCGATCGCGATGAAGATCGCGATGAGAAGTGCGGCGATCAGAGCTCCAAGCTGGATCCGCGCGGCGCGCAGACTAAAATCACCCATGATCGGGTTTTCCTTCCTGCAAGGGGTGTTCTCGGTCTGGAGCCTCGCCGGTTGCCGCCGGCGGGGCTCCTCTTGTTTTCGGAAGATTTCTTGTGGTGCAACTCCTGTGTTTGGCCCGCTTTGCGTGCGGTGTGGGCTCATAGCGATTTGTGGCGGTCACATGCGAGAGCGACTGATGTTGTTTTGCGTGGTACACGAAGCACGTCGGCGATGTCGTGCCAACTGCCCGCCTGTTGATTCCAGATGCATGTCGGGCGATCTGCGGTTTTGCGTGACTGCAGCGGACTGCTCACGCAAATTGCTCGCCGCTTTGCGCTGCCATAGCTTTCAAGAGCTCCAGAGCGGAATGTCAGCAGATGAAAGAAACATGGCATTGCACGCCCCAGCAAGGTCTTTCTCACTCCGGGGCGGGTTCGCCGTGTGCCCGCACCCGCCGGCTGACGACTCGAAATTCTGAAGTCCGCGGAAGGCTTCCCGGGCGCAAAACCATTCGGCGGGCGTGCTAAACGCCGCTGCGTAGGTCTTCCAGCCGAAGCACAAGATGCCCTTGCCCTCGACCGAAATTCACAATCAGGACAATCCTTCGAGTGCATGCACGCAGTGCATGCCGTGCACGCGTCGTTCTACAATCCTCTGGCCTTCAAATATTCGTCTAGCGCAGCCTCGGTCATCGACGCCTCGCTGATTTCGCGATCGCCTGTCTCGTACCGCAATTTGTCGACACCGCGCCGGAGGCGATCCTTGGTCGAAGGTTTGATGCGCGTGTTGTGCGTCATCGACAGCTTCTCCTCCTCATCTTTGCGGCCGCCGACGTCCGCTGAAGGCGACGATGGTGCAGGTGCAGGTGTCACAGGAGTCGCATCTCCCCTGGGCGGACGTTCCGGGATGAGTTCAGCCGGGTGGGTCTTACGAATGGCAGGTTCCCGCTTCACGCTCATGCCGGCGCTCCGATCACGATAGGCAACTCAGCGAGCAAGTCGCTGTATGCAAGTTGCAGTGTCAGGGCCTTCCCGCCCTTGAACTGGTGAATCGGAGTGCGATTCGAATGCGCATCCTGACGAGCCGCGAGTTCCGGGATCGACGTCTTGGCGACGAGGGCTCCGTAGGTCTCCCGTAACTCGCTCTCTCGGAACTCATGTTCGCCGGTGGAGCGTTTACGACTGATCACGATCTTGTCGAACGCCAGCTTGGGATTTGCGCGTTTACGAACGGTGTCGATCGTCTCTTCGAGCTTCTGAACGCCACCGACGCTGTCGATTGTGGGTTCGGTGATGGCGACAACGCCATCGGCTGCGATGAGAACTGCGAACAGCACCTTGCCCATATTGGGAGGGCAGTCGAACAGCACGGCGTCGTAAGGAGAAAGGTCGAGCCCTTCGAACGCAACGTCTAGCCGAAACACCAGGTCATTCGACCCATCCGATTCGATTTTTCCGAGCTCTTCGTCCGCGGGAATGAGGTCGACGCCATCCCATGGGGTAGCGATGATCGCCTCCGCTGCAATGCCTTCCCTGGTCTGGTTCATGAGGTGGTAGGCCGTCATCATGCCCTCTTCGAGCGTGACGCCGAGGCCGCCGGTTGTATTGCCCTGCTGGTCCATGTCGACGACAAGCACTTTTCCGCCGACCGCGGTGATGGCGCTGGCGAGCCCGAGCGTGGAGGCTGTCTTGCCTACGCCACCCTTCTGGTTGCCGAGTGCGATTTTGCGTGGCTGCATTGCGGACCTTTCGTCGAGAGCATTGACGCTTGCGAGGCGTGCAGTGCGCGTGGATCACGCGCTGCATGCAATATGTGCACTGCTTGCCGTGTGCGCAATCCACGCTGTACGTGGATTGCATGCAGGCTGTGCGTCACACGCGATCTGAGCATCGCATGCATTGCATGCTTTAGCTGCCCTGCCCGCTAGACACGCACACTGTGCATTACGTGCGCGCGTAGCATAACACGCATGTCTTGCACGCCGTTCACGCCTTGCGCTCTGCGCGTGTCATGCATTTCATGCACACCTTGCGTTACGTGCACACCGTGCGGTCAACGCACTCCATGCAAGCTCTGCATGTCATGCGTGCGACGCTAGACACGCTCTTCTTGCATTCCTCGCAATACACGCTTGAATCGCTTGCAACGCATTCATCGCTCCGTTTGCAAACCTCGCAACCTTTGCACGGCCTGCCCTGCGTGCGCAGGTTGCGATGCTCTCACAGCACGCACACTTCGCAGTGCATGCTCACCACGCACTGCGTGCATGCAACGCGTCCCACGATGTGCGTGAACTACATGCACGTCATGCAGAGCATGTCCCACATGCACTGCATAGTGAGCACGTTATGCACGCTGTGCATACTCTGCGTGCATGGCACGCAGTGCATGCACGCGCAAAATGCCAGGTCAAGCGCTTGCGGGTATCGAATAAATCAAGATAATCCGCCACGAATATCAGACTTTGGTGGAAAAGTTCGAAGGCCAAGAGCAGCTTGACTGCCGCCATTCCCTGCCCACGAAATGTCACAGACACCGAATTGAACCGGGAGGCAGATGGCTGCCGTGAGATTGTCATGGAAATCGAACTGAAATTCCTCGGATGCCAACGGGTCCAAGGCCCGAAATCAGGGAAGATTCGACAATTTTCGGTGTGGGCAGCATGGATTGTTCAGCAGCCGCGAGGGGGGCATATCCAGCCATCCGTACCCGGCCCACCATTTCGAGGCCGGAGGGAACGGACTGCCACATCAGAAACTCTCTGACACATCCCGCCGGCGCGTGCATGCCAACAGCTGCACATGCTGTCTTTCGAAGCCAAAATACATTTCATCTCATCGGACGCCGAGGACCGAGGACCGAGGACGCAAGAAGCACACAAATGAACTGCATGAGTGCACTCAAGGTGGAGTCCGGCACGCGGGGGGGAGGGGGCAACCACACTGAATCCCCCCATTTTGGGTGGAGGGAGGGAAACCTAAGCCCATTGAGAATTGCAGCTACAGCTGATTTCACTGCCAAGCGACGTTGTCATCTGACTCGCGAACAACATTTTCGAAACATCTCAGGCACCGCGGGCCCGTGCCCAACGAAACTTCCGCGCGAAATGCACGTCGAGTGTGTGAATCCGGAGGTACGAGGCAAGCGACATACAGAGATCCGAATGGGGTCCGAAGTTCGGTCGAGGCGTAGGCATCGAAGCAAATCCCGGCCGGCATCGACCTACGTCACAGTGACGAAACAAGGTAAGGGAACGGGGTGGGAACGATCAGCACTGTCAGGGCCGATTTCGCTGCTGTGCGACCAGAATTTCGCGTTGCGGGTAATCACACGCAGCGGGTAGTTCACTACGCCCAAACATGCAATCTTTCGACCGAGTGGGGGAGCGGTGGCGATGGAGACATGCATCCGGGCTCTACAAGGAGCCCATGCAGTATGCCTACTCTGGCGTGTCGGCGGATATGAACGTCACAAGGTGGCCCACAGTTTCCCGCCACAGCAGCGCCTTACGTGCCATGCATGCCTTGCAACGCACGCATTGCGTGTATGGCATGCGCGACCAGAATGCCTCGCAACGCGTGCGTCACATGCAGTGATCGCATGGCGTTTCTTCCGCGCAACAGGGCCTCTACCTGCGAAAATCAAGTTGCGGGGGTCAGACGCACCGCACCGCAGCATTGCGGGAGGCACGGCAGTCCATCCCGCCTGCGGACGCGTCGACATTGTGTGACGACAGTCGTTCGATCACCTTCCCAGACACAGAACTGGAACCAACGCCCACTTTTCGACCAGACGGGGCCACTATGCACTAATTTGGGCGGGGACAGTTCTTCGAAAACAGGGGTCGAGAGCAGTGCATAGACCCAAATACCGTCCTCCTGATTCTTAGTGCACGATCAACTACCCCATGTGTATTCAGACCAGGGGCTGTATCCGAGCGCAATCCTTCTCGCCAGCGGTCGTCGCCCTCCATGCGCACGGTCCTGGAGGTGCATTGCAGCCTTGGATTGGACCGCGCAGGCTCAACGCTGAAGCTTGCTCAGGTGCGCACGAATGCTGGCGAGAATCTTCGCGCGGTGGTCCGGGTCCGCTGCCATTTTCGTGCGGTGTACGTGTGAGTTTTCAAGTAGTTGTTGTTCCCTCTTTCGCGCCAGGTCAGCCGACTTACGCTGTTCGCTGGGGGATTCTCCGGACCAGTCGATGCCATCGAGCCTTCGTCTGAGGTACCCCAACGGCGAACTCAGGCTCGATTTCGTCGGCCAGATCCATCCCCGGTCTGCTGTGTCTCGGGAGAGTGCCAGTGCGATGTCACGGCCGGTCCACCGCGTCGTATCGATTTTGACATCGCAGAGAAGGTCGCAGATCGCCCCGATATGTCCGGGTGGTCTGAGGGCCGGGGCATGGGTGACGAGTTCAGCCGCAGTCCTTTGAAGTGCCAGAGGTCTTGGTGTGCTCCGGGAGGTGCTTCGCTTTTTTGGTGTGGACTCAGTTCGCGCGTGTACGCGTTGGTGAGTTCTTCCTAACGGAAGAACTTCAGAAGATAAAAAACCAACACTAGATAGGGTGTCAGCCCCTATCGGCCCTGGTCGACCGCTGTGGGGCCGGTTGACTCGGTTGATGCCGTCCTTCAGAGGGCCCCGAGCCCTACGGCGGGGAGCCCTTTCAGAGGCACGAGGCAGCCGTGTCTTGGCGACCTTCCGAGGTGGTGTCGTTGCTACGACTGTTCGAGGAGACGACAGTGACCAAGTCGATGCAGCGCGGTGCTGTTGACCCCCGTGGTGGGCCTCAGCAGCGAGAAATTCCAGGGTTCTGAGGTTTCGCCCCCGGACGTGTTCGATGCCCATTCCAAGAGCGATGAGCACTCTCCTGGCGCGGTTGACCGAGGATTCGCTGACTTTGGCCCGGGCAGCGATTGTTGATTTTGCTGCGCAGACCCCGCGTCCTGTGTGGGATTCGGCGAAATGTGCGTGAGCTTGTGCCACGACGTAAGCCTTGTCGGGCCTGATCAGGTTGCGCGCGCACAATGCCTTGCCGGCCGGAGTGGTGGTGTGGTGCCGGAACTGGCGGAGCCATTCCCTGCGTGACGTCCAGACCGGAACGCGTGCTTGTTCCTTTGGTTCGACGGGTAGGGACCAAGAGCGTCCACGCTGGTCAGTGCGCTCGTTGAGTTGTCGTGCAGCGGCTTCGATACGAGCCACACGTGCGAGAGCGCCGTCGACTGCTGCTTGCCATTCGTCGACTTCTGTCGACTGAAGGACAGGAGATCGTGTGCCGATGCGCGACACGCCGACGGTTGATGATATGGAATGAGTTGGGGTGTATTCAGGGTATGCGCTACCCTGAGACATACCTGCCATAGGTAAGTCCCTTCCAGGGGATGCAGTACGAGCAGAGAAAGCGCCAACTTTCAAAGCTCACCTCTCGAGAATGTTCGAGAACAGATGTCGGAGAACCTGCCAGTTCTCACTCGACGTCAAGGACCTGCCAGTCCTATTTCGCCGCGATGCGGTCCGCTCCCAATCACCCCCTTCGGGGGCCTTTGTACTTTTCAAGAGGTCTGCGCTGTTTAGTTAGGTATCGGGGTACTTCTCTCGCTGCCGGCTAGGGGCGCCCTCCCCATCTGCGGATCCGCTGTACGCGCGTCGCGGCCGCGGTCGTTCGAGAGGTCTGTTCGACCCGGCGGCCGCACATCGGTACCGCTATGGGTACGGTGCTGGCCTGCTCGGATGGGACATTCGGGACGCAGAAGTGTGATCCTGGCATCGCGAAAGCTGAAATGTGATCTGGACGTGCCAGAAATGACACCGAGAACACGTCCGCGGGTATGGCGGAATTGCGTTTCTGCGATATCATCGAGTAAGCACCGCCTCTTCCTTTCGAGGTAGTGGTGGTCACCGCCTCTTCCTTCACTGGGTTAGTGGTGGTCAGGAAGCTGGGAAGCTTCCACAACCGCATAAACGGACAGCCCCCGATGCCGCCAAGCCCTGGGGGTTGTTCGCTGTCTAGGGATAGTTCATGCGCCGACCGCAAGCTGCTCGATGCGACGCAACGATCCGGCCGCTTCGACTTCGAGAAGTCTTAGCTGCTCCGGATGCAGCTTGTCGCTGATGTAGTCCGGTATGTCCAGTCCGTGTGTGATGGCCAGTATGAGCACGGAGTAGTCCCCAGCAGGGATTCCGAGTTCGGCGGCCCGATCCTCGTACACCTTGTGCTGCTTGAGGGGAGCACGAGTCGCGATGTGTCCGCGAGGTCCCTTGTTGTGCTGTGCCATGAGGAAAGACTAGAACCAATCTGTAACTGATACGGGTAGGCGCGCTTGTTCGGTGTGTCGCGTGTGGTTGATGTTGCCATGGAGTTCTGTGGGATTTTGCGGCGGCCCGCGTCACAGGTCGAGGCCGGCCAGTCCAGCGACGAGCTCGACGGGGTGTTTCTAGGGCTTCGCCGAAGGCGGATCCTGGGTGGGTCGGCGCTTGTTCGTTCGATGATCTCGTGTCGGAGCCGGTTCGAAACTCGAGGAGCGGATGGAGAGATGCTTAGCTCTCATGCTGTGAAATGCCGGGTGCAATCATGTGTGTTTGAACGTGGGGGAGCGGTTGGGCAGCCCACGCGTGGGCTACTGCTTCTGCAGTGCACTGTCGTGTGACGCGGAGAGTGGCCCGTAAACCTTGGACGTGTGAGAGGAGCGTCGGAGAGATCCGGAAAGCAACCTTGAGATGACCTCTCGCCGAACATGCCTCTCGAAGGAGAACTTGACATTCTGTGTTCGCGGGCGAGTCGTGACGGGACTTCGGTTGGGGCGGGGTTCATCTGCGTGCGATGTCACGGTTGACACTCTTCATCGCAGTTACGCAATGGATTTCGTTCGACAGGTGGAGCGGCAGAGTCGCGTGTTCTGCGACTTCCGCTAGTGCAATGTTCGGATCGACATATCGGGAGCGAAGTGCTCCTGCGTCCGAAGGGGTGCTGTGCGTTTCGTCAATTGTTCCCCAGGGTCAATGGCTCCACACCGCCAAGAGTTCGGCCCGAAGGCTGGGCGAGCGAACATAGTGGTTAGACCTCAGTTGCGCGCTGGGATGCCCAACGTCGGCGAGACGCTTTTCGACGTCTGCGACAGGAAGCGGCACTAGATCGTTGCAAACGAGGAGAAAGCAGTGAAATTGCCTGGGGGAGAGGGGTATTCTTTCCTGATTGGATATCACGACAGCGGGTGGCAGTAGCAATTCGTTATCCATGGAGATGCGGATGATTACGTCCCCGCGTGCAATGCTGCGTGGCTTTTCGATAGTGAGCGTTTCGAGTCGGTATCTCGCAGTCGGATCAACCGAAAGCTCCTTCCTTGAAGGCTTTTTCACAGCTGTGGTGCGTATGTGAGGATGGTTCTCGCGTTCGCTGTCTTGCCTGATGAATATTCTGTTGGTCGGAGTTGGAAGAAAGTCGTTGTCGAGGACCTGCGTTCGTCCTGTGATGCCGGGGATGGGTACGGCTCGCCCGATTGCCCATTCACGTTCAGCGTTCTCGATGAATATCTGGTCCACCGCGGTGGTTTCGTCGATATTGTTGATGAATGCGCGACTGTCGGCGACCACTTGAGGGTCATCGGAAATGATGACTGCTTCATGGGTGAATAAAGAGTTTTCAGAAGCATTCGCCGAGCCGATTACAGCTCGTTGGTTCGTCACGATGACCTTGGCGTGCAGTGCTGACGACGAGAGGATGCGAACGCCCTTGCTGAGGTAGTGCGAAAGAACGACAGGTGAAGTGGCGTGGGCACGGACCGCCGCGGTAGAAGCATTGACGACCAGAAGGTCTCCACTGCGAAGTGGAAGTAGTTCAGGCGCCAGGTGTCCCAGAAAGGGGACGGCGGCATAGCGCGGGCCTCGCGTGCGGATCGCGCGAGTGATATGTGGCCACGGGTTCGGTCCGTGGAAGCTGGTCCCCATAATCTAGAACGGTAGCGCGAATCGAGCCCGGTTTCTGGCGCCTGAGTGAAGCTGCTGTTGTTCTGCGTCACCTCCGAAGCAAAGCATCGCCCGGGTATCTGTCGTGGAGGTAGAAGAACGGTGTGGCGATCACCCCCGCCGGGCCAGACGACGTGATTTTCCAGTGGTACTGCAGCGCTGTCGATTCGGCGTGCGAATCCGATACGGGACAGTGGCAGTAATAGGGCTGGATGTGCGGGGGAAAGCGTCTGCCGCCCGTTCGAACAGCGCCCTGCGCAGTTCACCGGAAACTCTCCGCCGTAAGCGATCCCGCCGAGGTGAGGGTGGGTGTGGTGGATCGTGGGGCCCACGCACGGAGGAGACGAGTGGCCTGAGATCGTTGACGCTTCACCGTGTGGATACACGGTGACTGATGAAGATCGCCGGCGGATCGAGTCGACTCGCGATGGTGCTCGAAAAAGGAACGTGCAGAGAGCTTCTCAAGGTTCAAGTGCAGATTGGGTGGTGTGGTCTTCACGAGTTGGTGAACCCATGCGTTGCGTCGGGAAGCCGGTTTGCTGGCTTGAAGTTGGGGCTCGCCTGCCGTTCTTGGGTGGTCTCTAGTTTCGAGCTCACGTGAGGTGGCGGCTGGGAGGCGTCAGCGTGGCTTAGGCGCCATCAGGTAGAAGGCGATAGTGGCCGGCGTGATGGTTGCGAGCGCAACGTAGGACATGGCACTGATTGGAGACGGTGCGGGGAAGAAGATTCCGTTGAGATAGATCCATGAGGTTGCGACGGCACCGGCGATCAGTGCTGCGATTGTCACGGCGGTGGCTGCGCGCTCACGGAAAAGGAGCATCACGGCGCCGATGCTGATGACGACGTATAGGCTCACCCAGAAATAGACGACCAGAGTTGACACTGCGTTATAGATAGAAGGCAGTGGGCCAGCGGCGCCGATCACCATAGTGCAAATGCACCACGGTGGCGGTAACAACTCGTCCGAAGCGCCACGGACCGGCTTGACGATGGCATTCGACCTTGCCTGTTTACATCAGGAAGAGAACCAATACCTGTCAATCCCGAGTGAAAAACTGCTTGATCTTTCCGAAGAGGTACAGCGACTTCTCGGCTGGGGGTCCGGAGCGAACCTGATGGGTTACGTCGAACGGGGCGGTCAGATGATCGACGCACGCGTTCTCCTCGAAAATGGTGCCGTCGAACTCCCGACTGCCCGCTGACCCTCGATCCTGCACGTCGCTTACCATCCGCAACCCAACTCGCACAGTAGATTCTGGGTTTCGAATCGAGAAACGATCTGTAGCGTGGCCGTCCGGGTGCCGGGCGTGGACTTGTGGGTGGTCGAGCAGATGCGGGAAGGCTGGGGATTTCGGGCCACGGCGAAGCGACTTGTGGCGAGAGAGCTCGAGATGCCCGCGGAGTGTTTTTGCCGGTACCAGAACAAGACATCCCGCCCGCTCGTGGGTCGTCGAACTGGCGCCAGCGACCTCGTTGCCCGCCTTCTTGTCTGCAAAGGGGGCGCTCGGAGCCCCGACGCTGCATGATCGAGTCGGGGCGGTCGAACGCCGTCAGCGTCGAGCACACAACGCCGACGACCCACTGTCCGTGCGAGGCCAACATCATGCGGGACCGCGCATCTGCAACCATAAACAGTACGATTGGTATGAAAGAAGGTTTGCTCTGTTCGATACCAAGTAGTGACACTTGACGGGTTGAGGCAAGCGGCAAGGTGACTTGAGCCTCGATTGGGGTCACGTGCCTGGTTCGTTGTCGCTGTTGTCGGAGATCGGCGTTGATGCGGCAGGCTGGAGCAAGGCGATACCGGCTGCGCCCAGTTCGCGGGCACGGGAGACGGAGCGTAGTTGATAGCGCGAGGAGCGGCGGTGCCCGCCGTCGGGGCGTTCCCAGGCGAGGTGTTTCGCGGCGTCGGGGCTGTGCGGGAGGCAGGGCGGCGCAAAGGCAGCGCGGTGATGCGATCTGTGCGCGTCGAGTTGCTTTCGGCCTGTGCGCAGGCGGGGGAGAACATGAACGATGCTGTGCATCCACAGGACTGAGGATGGCGGCGATGTCGGAGGCGGAAGTGATTGTGGGCGCCACCGATCGGTTCGACCGCTGCCTGAAGTCCTGCGGGTCCTGGACTTCATTCCGTCCGAGTGGCTCGATCAACGCGTCAAGCGCAGTGTGATTCAAAACTGTTTTCGCAGTGTTTTTCAAGCCTGGATATTTTGTACCGATTATCTGATTCAGAAAAGCGCGCCCTATGCCCGTCGAGTGCGCTCCGGTAGATAACTGCTCGCAGCGGAAAGTCGGTCGGTGGCGCCCGGTGCAAAGGAAGTTCGGTAGCGGCAGCTTTCATATTTACGGGATAGGACTCGTAGTTGATCGTTCACCTCAATGTTGTTGAGACTGCCTGTGTTTCTGACGGTTGGCGCATGGGTAAGTGGGGGCATGACGCGGTAGACCGCTGCGGCTAGTTCGTGCGCGTGCGCGGAAGGCGTAAACGAGGTTTGCGTGCGCTGGCTGCGCGATACCTTGCTCCCTGGGTCGACAGCCTCCGCATGCGCCGTCCGAGTGGGCGGGACGCCCCCGGCGCGCGCACAACTGCTCGAGTTCGTCCGTGTGCGAGTGCGCATGGCGGGTACCGAATTTGGGTGAAGTCGGCTGACCAAAACTGTCGAGTCCGCGCGGATCGAGGTGACATGTAGCGCTGTTCTGCGCGTGCGAGATGAATCTCGTCGGTGTCGGTGTCGGTGTCGGTGCCGGTGAAGTCGGGGTCGGACGGTTGGGTCAGTTCGATTATGAGAGTGAGCTTTCCGTAGGTTTCTGGACGGGATACAGGGGATGAGTGCCGGTGATGCCTTTGAGTTGGAGGGTGCGTGGTGGTCCGAGGGTGATGTCGTCGATGTGGATGGTTGCGTCGCGGACGGATTCGCTGACGAGGATTTCGCCTCCGTGGGCTTGGCCGGCAACTCGGGCGGCCATGGCTACGTTGAGTCCGAAGAGGTCGTCGCCTCGTCGTACGGATGTGCCTTGGTGGATGCCTATGCGTATCCGGATCTGGTTCCATCGTTCGGGGTTATCGCTGAGGGCGTGTTGGATGCGTAGCCCGCATCGTATGGCTTGGGCGGGGTCGGTGAATGCGATCATGAAGCCGTCACCTTGGTTTTTCACGATGTGGCCGCCGTGAGTTTCGGCGTGTGTGGTGATGAGCTTGTTGTGTCGTTCAAGTAGTTTGAGCCATTGCCGATCGCCGAGTTCTTCGTTGCGGGCTGTGGATCCTTCGATGTCGGAGAACGCGATGACGATGTGGCCGTCGGCGGTCATGCGTGCGAGGTCGGGGCGTTCGATTCTGGCCCAGCCGGCGAGGTCTTCGATGGAGTTGCGCACGGTGGCGCCGAGTCCTTTGTTGAGCAGTGAGTCCGCTGTGTGGAATGCGGTTTCGATGGCGCGCGGGGCAATTCCGCGTCGACGTCGGGGACGGTCAGAGTTGCGGCGTGCTCGTTGGAGTGCGTTTCGTGTGTCTTTCAGCCTCTTGGTCGAGATGAGGAGGAGGATGCCGAGCACAACGATCACGGCGAGTTCGACTCCGGCTGTAATTATCCACGTGGTCACACGCCTATTTTGTCCCTTGACTTTCGGACAGTGTCAATTTCGTTCGAGATTTTTCGGGAACGCGCCGGCCCTGCTGGCGATGACGGGTGTTGGTGGTGTTTGTCGGCGCCAGTGTGTGCGAAGGTCGTCATCGATCATGTCGTAGGCCCACGGGGGCTCGATTTGCTGGTTACCATCGGCGCCGACCGCATCACCTGCCAGTGACAGCGCGCCGCTGACGGTCATCGTGCGAGTGCGGCGCCGATCAGTACTTCGGCTGCAGCGCGTGCTTGTGTGGCCACGCGCGGATCGGCGGAGATGGCAGCTGTGGTTTGCGCTCCCTCCGCGAGTATCGACAGCTGCGCTGCCAGCAGTTCTGAGCCTCCGATGTCGGCAACGAGTCCGTTCATATAGCTCTGGAAAGCGGCCTTGTGCTCCCGAATAATTTGCGCGATGGCCGGGTTCGTGCCCCCTAGTTCGCCGAAAGCGTTGATGAAAGCGCAGCCGCGAAACCCGTCGCTGCAGAACCAGTCTTCGAGGTAGCCGTAGACAGTGAGGAGTCGCTCGCGGACGTCGTTGCCGGCCGCCGCGACAGCCTGCGTCAGGCCGTGTTCCCATTCGGTGTGTTTGCGTGCCAGCACCGCCGTGACGATGTCGGTCTTGGACGGGTACAGGCCATACAGCCGCCGTAGCGACACATCGGCCGCGGTCCGTAGCTCGTCCATGCCGACCGCGGCAAATCCCTTGCGGTAGTAGAGCTTCTCGGCGGCGGCGAGGATGCGCTCGTTCGCCTCTCGATTGTCCATGACGCAATTCTACTTGACTTGAGAACGTCCGTTCTCTAATGTCGAAAACACTGGCGAGAACGATCGTTCTCGCCACTTTCGAAGGGAACCAACATGGGATTCGTCACCGTCGGCAACGAGAACAGCACCCCCGTCGAGCTCTACTACGAGGATCAGGGCGAGGGACAGCCGGTCGTTCTGATTCACGGCTACCCGCTCGACGGCCACAGCTGGGAGCGCCAGACTCGCGAACTCCTGGCTCAGGGATATCGGGTAATCACCTACGATCGCCGCGGTTTCGGACAGTCGTCGAAGGTGAACACCGGTTACAACTACGACACGTTCGCCGCCGACCTCAACACGGTGCTCGAAACGCTCGAACTGCACGACGTCGTACTCGTCGGCTTCTCGATGGGAACAGGAGAGCTCGCCCGCTACATCGCCCGCTACGGGCATGAGCGTGTCGCGAAGCTCGCCTTCCTCGCCTCGCTCGAGCCGTTCCTCGTGCAGCGCGACGACAACCCCGAAGGCGTCCCGCAGGACGTCTTCGACGGCATCACCGCCGCCGCGAAGGGAGATCGTTACGCCTGGTTCACGCAGTTCTACCGGGATTTCTACAACCTCGATGAAAACCTGGGTGCCCGCATCAGCCAGGAGGTGGTGACAGCCAACTGGAACCTCGCGGTCACCAGCGCCCCGGTGGCCGCCTACGCGGTCGTTCCCGCGTGGCTCGAGGACTTCCGCGGCGACGTCGAGGCCGTCCGCGCTGCAGGAAAGCCGACGCTCATCCTGCACGGTACGAAGGACAATATCCTCCCCATCGACGCGACTGCCCGACGATTCCACCAAGCAGTACCCGAAGCTGACTACGTCGAGGTAGACGGCGCACCGCACGGTCTGCTCTGGACGCACGCCGAGGAGGTCAACACCGCCTTGACGGCATTCCTGGCGATGTAGTCGAATCAGAGCTGCTTCTGTGAGCCGCTGAACGAAGTGACCCACACTTTCGGACATGGACGATCCAGCGCTGGACCGAGAATGGTCGAGACTACTTCTGCATGTGTTGCATACCTCGAAGACCGCTGGTGGACATCGGGATTTCCGAGGGCGTCGTCGAATTGGCGGCAAGCATGTTCGGGCTCGCTGCAGATGCGGCATGGGAACACTCGACACAATTTTGGGAGGTCGCACAGTCGACCACCTGGCGGCCGTCCTACAGCCCGGGGTTGGGTCGGCCGAAAGAGGGTAGTGCAGCAACGAGCACCCAGAGTTCTTCGGCGTCGGGGCTCGCACCTCGGCGCCGACGAACCTCCCTAACTTCCGTTTGCGAGAACGCTTGAACTGAGCCGAAGGCAAGGCGTGGACCTTCCGTCTGAGTACGGTCTCGAGTTGGGAGTGGACCTCAGGCCACCGGGATGGCAGTGCTGGCGAAGTACGTACCGGCTGCGTGGCAGGGGAATGCCGCAGCTCCTGCGACATTGACAGGTTTGCCGATTCTTGAAGTGGAATATGTTGTGTTACATCGGTTTCACCGGTTGTGACTCCGTTTTTCGTCGTCTTCGATTCGAACGCGTTCCGATGTTTTCGATAACGTTCGCATGATGGTGGCTGCGGAAGCGTTGCTGATCTGCTCGTCGAGTGTGGTGATCTCGCAATCGAGGCTGAGAAGTTGCCGTGCGAGGCAGGTCGCACGCTGGCCGGTGGTCGACGTATCTTGCCCAGCACCCGGTCTCCGTAGCATGCCTTTGGTCAGCACACCGTGCATTGTCGGACGACGGACCCGCAGGCTGGCGGATGATCTCGTCGAGCCGTCGTGGTCGAGGTCACTGCAGCTAACCGAGTCCAGAAAATTGCCCAGGGGTGCGCTCGTCGACGTCAGTCCGTGAAAATGTAGTGCGGCGTGTCATGGGTAAGTACATCGTGAGTGCCAATGTGTGCGGGCACGGTTTGTGCGTAGTTGGGACGCCATCGTGCGTGGTTCCCCAAAGATGGTGTGCTGGTCGGTTCGTGCGAGCGGGCCGGGTGGGGGCACGAACGCCCGCTGCACGGGAGAAATCGACGTCGAGCGCTCGGTGTTGCGGTGTCGAGTCCCGTTCCCGTGCCGGGGCACCGGTGGCGATGTCGGGGGTTCGGGCGGTGGTTCTGGAGGTTTCAATGGCGTTGGGGTGGAGCGTTTATGCTGCGGTGTGATTGGGTTGGTGCGGCGCGAGGATGTGGTCGACCGGCGCGGTGTTGGCAGTATCGTCTCGTTCGAGGGTTCCGCCGGTGCGTAGGTGTTTCGGACACGCGGGGTCGGGGTAACTGCGTTGCGGTGCCGAATTCCTTTGATGCGGACATCAGGCGCCGAGCCTCGGCAGTTCGGACTTGGGCTGCCGGGGCTGTTATCAACTCGCAGGATGTTCATCGCTGAGCGTGTACAAGGCGTTGGTGGCCTCATCGCCACCCTGGATCCCGGCGAAGACTCGGTGCAACTTCGGGTCAGACGCGCGGGTTGCCTGAGTCATTGCGCCTGGCTGTCGTTGTTGGCGTTGGGTGTTGAGTTGGCGGGTTTCGGCGAGTTGGACATCGAGGATGATGATGCGGCAGGCTGCGTCGAGGACGGTGCCGGCGGTGACGAGTTCGAGGGCGTTCGGCGATGCGTAGTTGGTAGCGCGAGAAGCGGCGGTGCCCGCCTCCGGTGCGATGCGTTTTGTGGTGTCGCGGCTGGCCGGAATCGTTGCCGGATACCGAGGATCTCGGCGGCGTGGCCCATGCCTGTAGGGGGTAGTTTTCGTCATCGAGCTTGCGGGACAGCGTGCCGGTGGCTTTGTCTGCCGTGATGGCGGTCGTCTTTCGCTGGAATGGTCGAGGCCCCGGCGCGGGGGAGCGCCGGGGGCCGGATGGGGGTTCAACTCTTTCACTGAACCAACAACTGCATTCTTTCTCAGCTTCCGGACTCACGCGCCAAGTCAGGCAGCCACGTTGCCGGGGTGACGGGTCCTGAACTGCACGCTCACAGAACTACTTTCGTTCTTGGCACGTCCTGCGGTACTGCTTGCGGTGGTTCGACTCTTCTGCACGTTTGAATTCGTTCCTTGCTTGTAAGCCGCAATCGGGAGATATCGAGCCAGCGACAGACCTCGAGTTGGCGGTGCTGCGCGTTGTCGAAGAAAGGGCCCGGAACACCCCAAAGCCTCTCAAACGAACGACTGCGCTTCGCATTCGAGTTGACCGACTATTGGTGCCAGATCTGCGAAACGCTCTTGCGGCAGACTGTTTGTTCTATTAGTCTCCTTTTTGTTGCTTCTGGTCGTAACAGGCAGTTTCGCGAGGGGAGAACGATGGTGGACAAGCCGCGTAAGACTTCGCGTTTTTCGGCGATTCCGACAAATCCCGTGTGTGCGCAGAAGGGGTCGCGCCTCCATCCGTAGGGGTTGGTGCACAGCACATCAACCCCACCCCGCCTCATTCGTGAATCTGATTTTACGTTGTCGCCTCCTCTAGTTGCCCGGGCTCCGCCGTATCCGGCGGGTTCGAGCAAGGGGTCGTCGTGCGCTTGATTCGGCGGGATTTGCCTCTTGGCGTCGTCAGACCTCGTCGAGTGAACGGCTTATTCCCTGCAAGGAGGTCGACCCTCCGACGTGGTGCTTCCGAAACTCCAAGAGCGCAAACATGTTCAGTAAACAACGCGCACAGTCGTTGAAGCATCGGACAATGCCAGCCCCATGCGCGGGCCGCGACCCTGCGGTGTGTGCACTCAAGCTCTTGCACGGAGAGGAATCCTCTGTTGTCGCGCAAAACCGTTCTCCACCGAGCCTGTTCGCAACTCTGCCGCTCGGGCGCAATCGGAGTGACCGTTGCCGGGATCATCGGCGCAACCGCACTCACCGCGCTGCCGGCCCACGCAGACATCCGTCCGCAACCCGATCCGACCGGATCAGTTTTGGACGGTCGACTGACCGGCCCGAACGACAACGGCGCATATTTTGTCGATGCTCCGTACACCGCTGCAGCTGCGTCCCGCGCGGTCGGGCAACTCGTATGGGATTACCTGTGCACCGGTTCGGTGATCAACAGCAACAAGCGCACACTGGTGATCACTGCCGCGCACTGTATCGGAACAAACGCAGGTGGCGGGTATGAAATCAGCCCAGAATTCCGCGCAGCGTTGGCGCAGGGTCGCGTGGAATTCACACCGGCATTCGACGGGAGAAAAACACCGGAGGACCGTCCATTCGGGACATGGAACGTCGCCGATGCATGGGTTCTTCCAGCCTCGAACGCCGATGTCGCCGTCTTGGAGGTCGAACCGAACGGTCGTGGACAGTTGATCCAGGACGCAGTGGGTGGCGGGTTCGATATCCACGCGCCGATCGCAGCCGGCGAACGCGTCCGTGCCACCCTGGTGGGATATCCCGACCCGGAACCGTTTCTGTCCATCGCTCAGTCCGCATGCGTGGGTGACTACACGCTCTATCCGGGGGGAGGGAACAGCTCGATACGTCGAGTGGCGGAACAGCAAGAATGCTGGGTCGGAGGCGGATCGAGCGGGGGTCCCTATATTTCGGCTCCGGCCACGGTGGGCGGTTCACCACAGGTATTGACCGTTCTCAACAGCAACGGTGGAGCTGACGTGCCCTCCGTCGCGGGAGAGCTTCTCGCGCTGGCGGACATCCCCGCGGTTGAAGCACCGGCAATCCCCGGCCTCGGCTCCTGATCGCGTACCCGTGATCGGATTGTCTAACTGCCTTGAAAGCTTCTGTCCCCTAGAATTTTATCGCCACATCGGCGTTGCCAGGGTGGACGTGTCCACCTCGTGGTGGATGTCGGATCGGGCGGGTGATGCGCGTGTTCAAGAATGTGCCGCAACGCCTTTCGGGTAGTTGGCAGCTTCCGGTCAAGCCCCCGGCGTCGCGCGGGAAACCAGATGCGTTTCGCTCCTGATTCGGCAGGTAGGCACAATTCGGGCCGAGGGCGAGATGGAGGTCCTCCGGGGAGGTGCCTGCGGTTAAGCAGTCAGCCGCAGGCGCCGTCTCAACCACAGTCCAGCGGTTTGGGAATAGTCGGTCTTCGCCGTCGTCACATGCGGGAGAAGTCACCCGCAAGGACAGTATCGGGGGCGGAGTATTTGCTACCCGGACGTGAAATTCTCGAGCCGAGTGCAGGGTGCTGCACTCTGCCGCTTGCGTGCATTTGGGCAGGGGATGACCGCCGCGTGCTCCTTGTGAATCCGATTCTTCTACGCCTGCTTGTTGAGATGTGCTTCGAGGAGGTCTTCGAGGTGCTTGCCGACACGATCGAGTGGCTTGGTGGAACGTGTCGCGACCGACATGATGACAGCACCCTCGATCGATGCGATCGTCATCGTTGCGAGAGAATGCGCGAGAGAGTCGTCCATGCCTGATGCGTGAAAATTGTTGGCTAGCAGCCGTTCCCACTCGTCAAATGCGATATTTGCCGCGTCGACGGCGCCTGGCACTTGATGACCGCCAAACGTGGCAGCGGCGATCGGGCATCCGGCTGTGTAGTCGCTGGATTCGATTGTCGACTTCCAGTAATCCAGGAATGTCTGTAGTGCTTTCAATGGGGGGTCGAAGCAGAGTTGTTCGATCATCGCGCTGATCCACGATCCGGCTGTTCGGGCCGATTCTTCGATCAGCTGGTTTTTACCTTGCGGAAAGTGTGTGTAGATCGATTGACGTGCGGTCCCACTGCGGTCGAGTAATTCGGCCACGCCTACACCGGAGACTCCTTGGCTTCGGAGGAGCTCGATGGTGGTGTGGACAAGCCGTTCTCGCGGAGCGGTAGCCATGTGCGTGCCCCCCTTGGTTGTCGACCTCTTGATTACCAAATCTATCAGCCGGAGTGGGGCGGGTTTTTCGCTGTATTTCGTACGGGGACCTTCAGACCATTGCCATAGACTGTTTGTTCTATTAGCGTGTCTGTCTGTAACTCCTAGTCATAGGTATCGACTGGGTGGATCCCCTCATTGCCGGAAAGGTCGCCCCCGTCATGACCATCGTTGAAACGGAACATTCCGATGCCCTGAGCAGCGAAACGTACGAGGACATGCTCAATCGACTCTCGGACGCGTCTGTGCACAGGAGCTTCAGCCCTTATGTCGACATCGACTGGGAGGCACCGGAATTTCAGGTCGTGGACAACGATCCGCGATGGATTCTTCCCGAGGTGGAACTACTGGGAACGCATCCCTGGTATCTCTCTCAAACCCGCGAGCAACAGATCGCGATAGGGCAGTACCGGCAGGCCAACGTGGCCAAGGTGGGACTGCTGTTCGAACAAGTGCTCATCCGCGGCTTCATGCAATACGTCTCCATGTTGCCCAACCGATCCGCGGAGTTCCGGTACGCCACCCACGAGGTCATCGAGGAGTGCAACCACACCCTCATGTTCCAAGAATTGGTGAATCGGTCTGGCGTGGACGTGCCCGGCTTCGGTCCGGTGATGCGACGTGTCATGCCATTTCTCGGCCTCGCCGCCTGGCCGTTTCCATCGATCTTCTTCATGGGTGTGTTGGCGGGCGAAGAGCCCATCGACCATATTCAAAAGAGCTATCTCCGCAGCGAGAGCAACTATCACCCGATCGTCCGAGGAGTGATGCGCATTCACGTCGCCGAAGAGGCCCGGCACATCTCGTTCGCGCACGAGTTTCTTCGGCAACACGTGCGCGAGAACGGTCCGGTGGGTAAGTTCTTTCTCTCCCTGGTTTTCCCGATCATCATGCGGGTCCTGTGCGACGTGATCGCCGTTCCTCCGAAGTCGTTCTTCGAAACCTTCGAGATCCCGAAATCAGTGAAGAAGGAGCTGTTCTGGGAACTCCCGGCCTCGCGGCAAGCGCTGAGTGGATACTTCGGTGACGTCCGACTGCTCGCCGACGAACTCGGCCTGATGAACCGGGTCTCGCGAGTTCTGTGGAAGGCCCTCAAGATCGACGGGAAGCCCTCCCGCTTCCGGAGCGAGCCCGATCGGGCACTCGTGACCGGTTCCGGCGATGCTCATGCGTGATTCGGCATTGACAGGCTTCCGGAACCCGGGCTCTGCGACGCGGGTGCGGCGATCAGTCGAGTCAACACGCGGCATGCAATGGTGATGTCGAGGCTCGCCAAATGGCAGCTGGTCGCTCTCGTCGCCGTCGCGCTACTCGGGTTGCTCTTCGTCGGTGCGAAATATGTACGGCTGGACAATCTTCTGGGATTCGGCCAGTACACGGTCAAGACCGAACTGGCGACGTCCGGTGGCATCTTCACCAATGCCGAAGTGACCTACCGCGGTGTGCCCGTCGGACGCGTCGGTGACATGTCGCTCACGTCCGAGGGAATCGAAGTCGACCTGTTGATCGACAGCAGCGCTCCCCAGATTCCCGCATCCGCGCGGGCCGTGGTGGCCAATCGCTCCGCCATCGGCGAGCAGTACGTCGACCTGCAGCCCGATACCGACCAGGCTCCGTTCCTCGAAGACGGCTCGGTGATCGCCGTGGGCGACACCACCACGCCGATCCCGATCGAGAACGTCTTGACCAGCGCCGACGGTCTGGTGCACTCCGTTCCGGTCGACGCACTGCACACCGTCGCGAAGGAACTCGGCGCGGCATTCAACGGCAAGGGCGAAGATCTGCAGGTACTTGCCGACTCGCTGTCGGGGATTTCCCAGTCGGGCCTCGATACCCTTCCCCAGACCCTCGGACTGATCCGCGACAGCCAGACGGTGCTCACGACCCAGTCCGATCAATCGTCGGCGATCAAGCAGTTCAGCACCGACCTCGACGCACTGACGGCGCAGTTGCGCACCAGCGACCCCGACATCCGACGCGTGATCGACAACGGCATACCGGCCAGCGACCAAGTCGGCGCACTCGTCCGAGACGGGGGTCCGAGTCTTACGACAGACCTGAGCAACCTTGCGTCCGCGGCGCGAACATTCGCTCCGCGCACTATGGCACTCCAGCCGCTCCTGATCTTCATGCCCGGCCTTGCCGCCGGCATACCCTCCGCGATCGGGTCGGACGGACCTGCCCAGCGCCAAGGGCTTGTCCTCGAGACCAATACCCCGTTTCCCTGCACGGTCGGATACGAAGGGACCATGGCGATCCTCGACGAGATGAAGCGCAAAGACCCGAACTTCGACGACACTCAGCAGGATTTCCCGGTCAACACCGCAGCCAACTGCCTGGCGCCGCAAGGCAGTGAAACGGGTGTCCGCAGCGCCAACCGTGTCGCCTACGCAGACCCGAACATCCCGCAACCGTGGGACAGCAAGCCCAAAGTGGACCCCGACAAGCTCAACCTCAATCCGATCGCCACACAACTTGCCCCAGTACTCGGCGCCACCCCGAAGTAACGAATTCCACAGGTGCCACTTCGCGGAAACACCGCGACCCGTCCGTGATGCGGCGCGAACCGGAAATCGTCACGACACCCACTGCAGCTCCGGATCCTCCAACCCCATTCGAACGAACCACACGAAACGAAGGTGCTTAACGTGGAAACGCCGCACACGTCGAACACCAACCTTGACGCAATCGTCATCGGATCCGGACTGGGCGGACTGTCTGCGGCCGCCTACCTCGCTGCAGCAGGTAAACGAGTGCTGCTTCTCGAACGCTATTCGGCTCTCGGAGGCTCCTCACATGTGTTCCGTCGCCGTGGTTCGTGGGAATTCGACTGCGGAGTGCACTACGTCGGCGACGGTGGGCCAGACGGAATAGTGCGCACAATGATGCGTGGTCTCGCTCTCGATGACCGAATTCAATGGCTGCCGCTGGAAGCCGGCGCTTTCGATCGCATCATCGCACCAGATTTCGCGCTGAACGTGCCATTCGGGTGGGACGCCTTCCTGACAGAGTTACTCGCAGCTTTTCCCGACGAGCACAAAGCCGTTCGACGATTCCACGCGATCATGCATAAACTCGCTGAAGGACTCGACAGGCGAGGTAATCCGGGTCCTGTTGCGCTGATGGCGCAGTGGGTCTCCGGATCAAGCTGGGCAGCACCGTTTCTCGCGATGCCCTATGCCGCGATGCTCGTCTCCTGTGGTTTCTCCACTCGTGCAGTCCTGGCGCTATCGGTTCAATGCGGTGCACTCGCATCCAGCTCACTGTCGATTCCCACCGCAGCGATGGCTGGTTTCTATCAGGACTATGTCGGCGGCGGCGCCTACTACCCGCGCGGTGGTGGACAGATCCTCGCGGCCGGATTCGCCGACGTCATCACCACGCACGGTGGGCACGTCCGGACGAATGCCGAGGTTTCTCGCATACTCGTCGAGGATCGGCGCGTAACCGGCGTGCGTCTCGCCGACGGTGAAATCCTCTCGGCCCCTGTCGTGATCTCCGACGCCGACATCATCAAGACGTACACCGAACTCGTCGGTGTCGAACACCTACCGTTCCCACAACGTCAGCAGGTGCGTCGGTGGAAGATGTCACACCCCCTGATCAACGGGTTCTTCGGGGTCGAGTTCGATACGAATAGTCAACCCAACAGCAACTACTTCGCGATCCCGAATTGGGACTCAGCAAGCTCCCTGCTGTCTCTGGCTCAGTTCTCTCGCCGAGTGATCGACGGCAAAGGTTTCGACAACGCGCAGGACTGGGCGAAGGCAATGGCCGGCGGGCAACCGATGTTCCTGCAATCGTCCTCACGCCGCGATCCCGAACATCGCGCCGCGGCCCCGCAGGGGCATTCCACCATCGAGGTTCAGACCATCACCCCGTCAGACCCGAAACTATGGGGGTATACCGACCACGACGTGGACACAGGTGCGTATCGGAAATCCCGTACCTACAACGAGGTCAAGAAGATTGTGCTCGACGGGATGCTCGAACGCATGGAGCAGGCATACCCAGGATCGTCGACTCGGGTGCGTCTGTCCGAACTCGGATCCCCCGCTACCCAGACCCGGTTTGTGGGTAACACCGACGGGGCGCCTTTCGGGCTTGCCCTCCGCCTCGACCAGGCAGGACCGCTGCGTCCCAGAAACCGCACCGCGATCGATGGATTGCTGATGGTCGGCACTAGTACCGCGTGGGGACCCGGGACCGTCGGATCGATGCTCAGCGGCGTGCACGCCGCCGGTGCGGTGACCGGACGTGACCTTGTCCGTGAGATCAGGGCGGGAAGGGTTGTCGCCGATGAAAGTCGACTTTCACTCTGGGACAATGAATTCGACGCACTCGGCTTGACCCGCGGGTTCTCGGCCCATCCCTCGCGCGCAGAGCAATGGAGCGGAAACGAAGGAGCCGGCGAGTAGGACAGTGCACAGTTTCCTCGTGGACCCCATGGCGTTCGTGCCGACCGAAGCCCCCAGAGGACTCGGCGCACCGACAGCTCATTCGATTGCGCTGTTGATCGGCCGCCGACTTACTCGATCACGAGCGGGATCCGGGACGAACACTCGACAGATTCTTGCACTCTCGGGTGTGGGCACCGGAGTGCTTTCTGTGGTGTTCCAGATATCTGCCCTCGTCGGCGGTTGTCGAGAAGAGTGTGATCGGCTCGTCCGTGCTGCCGAAGGGACCGCAGTACTAGCGCTCGCGCTGCTGGTAGCGGCGGCAATTGCATGAACGTAGGAGCGAGCAGCAGGCGCGGAACAGTGGTTGACCCCCGGGCAAGTGGCCGTGCTGTTCGATGTCAACCCGAAGACGATCACGAGATGGGCGCGAGGGGGAAAGATCGGATTTACAACAACGGTCGGAGGGCACCGCCGATATCGCAGCAGCGAAATCTATGTACTCCTTCGGGCCTCGCAATTTGTCGGCGAGGATCTAGCGGGTGCCGACGATGGGACCGCCCACCTGCACCCAAAAGACACGAGATCCCTACCTGCAGAAGGGGCGAACGGTAGGCATGGAATTAGAGGGATTCAACCTGCGGAATAGGGCGCGAAAGCCGACTTGTGCGCAGCAACCTCTTGATTCGCAAACGGGTGTCAGAGCTTGCAATTGTCAGAAGTGCTCGGCCGATGTGAACACGAAACGAATACTGCGATCGTCTGCGCCAACCGGGGATCGCCATCCGCCTATGCACGCCGTAGATGCCACGGGCGACCGCTTGAGCCGAAGTTAAGTGCCGGGTGCCAGTTCGGTGTTGCGTTGCCGCTGTTGGAGTTCGGTGTGGAGGCATCGGGCCTTCGGCGAGTTGGTCTTCGAGGAAGATGATGCGGCAGGCCGCGTCGAGTGCGGTGCCCGCGGTGACGAGTTCGTGGGCTCGTGCGGCGATGCGTAGTTGGTTGCGGGAGTAGCGGCGGTGTCCGCCTTCGGAGCGCCCGGGGGCGAGGAGTTCCGCGGCGTCGAGGCTGCGGAGGAATCGTTGCGGGACGCCGAGGATTTCGGCGGCGTGGCCCATGCTGTAGGAGGGATAGTCTTCGTTGTCGAGCTTGCCGGACAGTTCGCCGACGGGCCGCTCTGCCGTGATGGCGGTCTTCTCTCACTGGAATGGACGGGGCCCCCGGCGCGGGGGTGCGCCGGGGGCCGGATGGGGGTTGAACTGACTTCACTGAACAACAAACTGCATTCTCTCGAACTACCGGACTCGCACAGCATGTCCGGTAGCCGCTTGGAAGAGGGTGCCGGGGCCTGATCGACACATTCACAATAACTTTCAGCCCCGGCACGTCCCTGCCCTGCGGTACTGCTTGCGGGTAGTTCGTCTCCCGCACCTCTGGATTCGTTCCTTGCTACGAGATACAAGTTACAACAGCTTCGGGAGAATATCTACTGTGGGTGCGGTAGATATTCTTCTGTGAGTGTGACGGTTCGGTGTGTGGTGATAGTTGCCTGCTGGGCGGGGGTGAGCCAGGAGGTCGTGGCCTGTATTAATGGTTCTGGGAGGACGTTCTGATGCGAAATACGTCGAAGGCGCAGTCTTTGCTTCGCGCGCAGGATGAGCGGGAGCAACGCGCCGCTTCCGCCTCGGGCGACGGGGAGCCGATTCGAGCTGAGGGTTCGGCGTTGCCTGAGTCGGGGGAGCGCGGTCGCGGTGCGGCGGTGCGATCCGCCCGTGCGGAACTCTCCACGCATGCCCGCGCTGTGGAAAACATGAACGAGGCTGTGGCATTCGCCGGACTGAGTGCGAGGGCTATTAGTGGCGAGGAATGATCGACACCGGACATGGAGAGGTTTAGCTGCAGGCAGGGCCGTCCGGTTTTCGACTCCGTTCCTTCCTGGCCGTTTCGATATTCGCGTACAGAGCTGTTCGATTCAAACCCGTTTTCTTGCAAAAGGTTTCGTTTTTGAACCGCTGCTCACCGTATATCAGCGGCAGGGTGGGCGCGTTCTTCGGTGGCGAGTTCGTGCTGACGGCCTTTCATCTTGCCCATTGCGACCGCCGCAACAGCATCACGTGGCAGGCTTCGGATCATTGGGTGCGATTTGCGTGTCATTGTGCAGGGACCGAACCGACGTCCTCTGCGTGCTCGTGCCGCCTATCTTGAACAGTATTAGCGATAAATATCGCCAGCAGTCAGTCTGGATCCTGTCGTTGTGGCCGACGTCCCGAGGCGGTTGCCGGGAGTTGCTCTGTCGGAATCGGGCAGATGATCGACATAGGATCGAAAGGAGGCGACGTGACGCAGGGGGTTTCCGCCTGCGGTTTCACGATGCCCAGCTCCGGTGCTGTTGAAAGCCGGACATGTGCGGGTGTGGTGATCGAGGATTACGCGGACCTGGTCATCGACCGGGGTTGGGCGGGGCGGGACTGGGCTCCGGTGCGGCGGTGGGCGATCGCACTCGACGGCGGGCGCCTGGTCTTTGCGAACGACGAAGACCTGACGTCGCAGTTGAGGGTTCATCGGGAGACTCTGACGCCGGTCCAGGCAGGAAGGACCGACCGCGGCCGACTGAGGTAGGAAAATCGAACCCCCTGTCTACGAGGAGTTTTCCCATTGAAACGACGGTAACGTGATGGAGCGATTCAAGATGACGCTCGCGGACGGATCGGGCGGCGACGAATTCTTCAGTCCGGCAACCAGGCGATTCTGGCTGCAATCGCCGCCAACGGCGGAAGCAGTCAAGGGCCGCATGTGCAACGCTACGACGATCGTGGGCGATTGCTGCCCACGTAACTGCCTCGGGCCCGGCGGGCATCGCGCAACCCGATGCTTTCGCGCCCACACTCGGGACGCCGCCGGAACTGCGTTGACCCGCCGCGCGTGAAGTCACGTTTCGTCAATGCATGAGCTGGGTAACAAGTCGAGTGTCGGTGAAGGAGGACTTGTGGTGGACGTCGTGGTGTGGACGGAATCCGAAGATCGCGAAAGGTGGTGGCGCGAGATCTTGGGAATCGGGTCTACTGGATCCCGTTGTTTAGCAAGGAATGTCGGAGAGTTGCCGCGTGCCAAGATTTCCACGGCCTCGGCAATGCGCGAATCGACACCCACCGCGCTTCGCGGCGTGACCGCAGCCTGACACCGGACCCGGACAGAAGGATGGAAATACGGTGCTAAATGTTGTTCTGTTGCTAGTGATGCTCAGTATCGGCATGTGTGTTGTGATGTGTCTCGACTTCCGATGGCTTCGCCCCTCCGTGCGACATGATCGCCGACGGTTTGCGTATCGCCGACATGCAGGGATCACCAAGTCGTAGATCTGTTTCTCCCGGCTCAGGTCGCCCATCAGCGACAATCCCCGAACCCTCAAGGCGAACCGGGCAGTCGGAGTAAAGACGCATCCTGCCGGCGGCCTGGCGCACATGGTGCCGACGCGGGTTGATTCGTCGTCCTCGCGGTCGATGATTGAAGAAACGTCCGCTGGGGAAGTCGGCCCGAATGGCTAATTACAGAGTGATCAATCCTTCAGGCGACGTCACCGCGACGCGCGGCATCGAGAGCGCTGACGATGCACATGCTTGGTTCGTAGACGCCCGCGCCGACAACTCAGAACTGGGATGGCGCATGGAAGTTCACCATGATGGCGAATGGTCGTTCTTCGACGACACCGAGGGCGCATCCAGCTGAGCAGATGTCAGAAGAGGTGATGAGGATGAGGATGAGGATGGACGTTCAAGCATGAGCCAGTTACTCGAAGGAAAGAAAGTTGCATTCCTCGTGGCGACGGAGGGAGTCGAACAGATCGAGTTGACGGACCCGTGGGATGCATTGGTTGCCGAACACGCTCAGCCATCGATTGTTTCGACAGAATCCGGAACCATCCAGGCATTCAACCATCTCGACAAGGCTGACATCTTCGACGTGGACGCGGTGGTCGAAGCGACGGCATCGTCGGAATACGACGCGCTTGTACTTCCCGGTGGTGTAGCCAACCCCGATCTCCTCCGCATGAATCCCGAGGCCGTGGCCATTCGCCCGGAGTCTCTTCGATGCAGGCAAGCCTGTTGCAGTGATCTGCCACGGCCCCTGGACACTGGTCGAAGCTGGCGTGGTGGCCGGTCGCACACTGACGTCATGGCCTAGCGTGCGTACCGATATCACGAACGCCGGCGGCACGTGGGTAGACGAAGAAGTGGTCGTCTGTACTTCAGGACCGAATACCTTGATATCGAGCCGCAAACCCGATGATTTGCCGGCGTTCTGCGCGACACTGACCGACACTCTCCGGCAGTCCGAGGCATCGACGAGGACTCTCGAAGGAAGCTGACGAGTGAGGTAGATCGTGGCTTCTCGCCGGGTCGTTCGCGATAACGCTTAAGCGTCGGCCTCGTACAGGTGCTCCCCGTCGGTCACGAACAAACCGGAAAACAGGGCGCCTTATGTCATCACCCTAAAACAGTCGAGTGAGGAGTCGGTCGCATCGGCCACCACCTACCCGCGCGCAGTCCATCCATCTTGTTTGAGGGCTTTGACCAGCGGGTACGTCGATCTCTATGGGTGATCGGCTGAAGGAGGATGCCATGATCATTCTTGGAATTGTTTTGTTGATCGTCGGTTTCTTGACTGGGATCTCGATTCTGTGGACGATCGGAATCATTCTTGTGGTCGTTGGAGTCGTTCTGTTCGCGCTTGGTGCCGCCGGACATGCTGTAGGTGGTCGGCGGCACTACTACTGACCCGGCGTCTGGATGCTGGGGGCCGGTCTCGAAAACCCGATCTGTCTGGCTGCGAGGTGAACTGCCGAAGCTAGGGAGGGTGTCGCAGCTCGTGGCCGCGGCGCACAAGCGATCCGCAGTCGGCGGTCCCGGTCGTCGCACTTCCCACGTCCATGCGTATCTCACTTGTCACGGCTGAGGAGTGGAACATGTTTGATCGGAACGCATCTCGAAAAGATGGTGAGGACGTTCGCATCGACGATGCCGGAGGTCGAGAACGCGTGGTCGGAACGGTTCACGATGTGAGACCGCCCGGACGGATGTGGGTGCCGCGCAGCCGGGGCGCTGTCAGCGGTATCTTGCTGATTGTGCTCGGACTCTGGGGAGCGCTCATTCCCTTTGTGGGACCGTACTTCTCGTTCGCTTTCGTGCCGGATCAAGCATGGACTTGGAGCTCCGGTAGGGGTTGGCTCGAAGTGCTCCCCGGGTTGGTCACCGTGATCGGCGGGATTTTGCTGTTGCTGAGTGCGAATCGCGCTGTCGCCAGCCTCGGGGCGTGGTTGGCGGTCGTCGGTGGCGCATGGTTCATTGTGGGCCCGGTCCTGGCGCCGGTGCTGCATCTCGGGGAGGCGGGGGCGCCGGCGGCGACCGAACCTGCGATGAGGGCTGTGCAGCAGTTGGCGTTCTTCGAGGGCCTCGGTGCGGTGATTTTGTTCCTCGGAGCGGCAGCGGTCGGACGGTTATCGCTGCGCAGTCATCGTGATGTTTTGCGCGCACAACGTGAGGTAGGAAACGACAACGGGTCTGCTGTAGCTGGGGCAGCGCCGCCCACCCCCTGAACTCGGGCAGGCTCGCCTATAGAGTTCTCGGCAGTCGCCGTTACCGAACTACGTTTGCTGCCAGGGTTCCGTGTCCACCGGCGAATTTCGTTGTGTCCTTCGACGAATTCGACCGAAAATTACTTGTTCTCGTTCGGACACTGCTATCAGTGCCGACCGGAGGTTTCGTGGTTAGCGCCGACGCCACGCGCATACCATGACCTGCATCTTCGTACAGGCTGCCGTCGAAGCCACTAGTCAACGAGGAACCGAAGGAAGCCAGATGATGGCCGGGTGAGGCTCACCGACTGGGACGCTCCGAGTGGCGTGGGCTGCTCAGAGGTAGGATGCATTTCAGTTCCTGGTCGATGCCGGGGCAAAAGGTTGTCTTTACGCCTCGCCTGGTGCGTGGCGGTGTTCCGCACGGGTAGGACGGCATGCCTCTCACGAAGAAATTTTCCGAGATGTACGACGACGCGCTGACTGCACTTGCCGCGGCGTCCCAACGGCCCGCCAACGTCGTCAATGTGGAAGGCCACTACGCCATTCGCGTCGACCTCGAGTACAACCGCTACGTCCTGGCCACGAACGCTCCGCGAGGATTGTGGGACGAACCTGACGCCAGCAATCCTGGTCGGTGCGTATCTTTCAAGCCGGTGAAGACGACACGGACACGCTACTCGCCGAGGTGAAGAAACCGTGGCTCATCGACGCCTTCGATTCCGCAGTCGAATACCTTGAAGCTTGCGGAAATATCATCGTTGCCGACGCGGAATTCGGCAGCCTTCGTCATACCGGCGAACTGGGCTGAACAGCCTCGGGCGTAACTTCCGGTTGTGCTTCCCCAGACGTTTCGCTTAGCTGAGCAATCCGCGCAGCAAGGACAGCGTTCTCGGTTTCCAATGAGAGAATGACACCGATTCCGGCCAAGTTGATTCCCTCGCCGATCAACGCGGTAATGCGGCGGAGTTTGTCGAGGTTCGCCGCGCTGTAGCGCCGCGTTCCTCCGCTGGTGCGTGCAGGGGTCAATAGTCCCCGACGTTCGTAGAGTCTCAAGGTTTGTGGGCCGACTCCGGACAGTTCCGACATCACGGAGATTCCGTAGACCCCTCTGTTGGCGTGCGCTGCATCCTTCAATGCCCCAGCACTCTCCTTCAATGCCGCCGAATATTTCTCGACTTTAACATGTCGGTGCGCCGTTCCCTTCGCTCGCGGTAACTCAAATCTGATGCTCGTTGATACAGATTTCTTTCACCCGCGAGACCATTTTGCGCGGGGGAGATGGTCGTAAGGCTGATTTCAGGTGTTCGTGGGCTCTATGGACTCGGCCGTTCGACTTTCGTTCCTTCGATCACTGCCCCACGTGTTGCCCTTTATCTGTATCGACTGATATAGATTTACGACGGCGAATAACTCAGATGCACGTTGAGCACTCGCACGTCGGGAGCACGAATGACCACTGCCATGTCCTCCACCCACGGTGGCCTGAGCATCACCTGCTCGGCGAGGGGAACCGCGGAGCTCACAGGGCGTATCCCCGTGATGCTCCGCGTCATCCGCATGTCGTGGCGGGCGGTGACGATCGATGTCGTCGTGATGATGGTCATTGCCGTGATCTTGGGCGGAATAGTCGATTCAGCGCTCGCCGGTCCACTCTCCGGGGCTGTGTTCGCTCTGGCGGCGGCGATGGTTTTCCGGAGCGTTCGCCAGTCGATCAACACCCGAGAATGAAAATGAAGGAGACGACGATGTCGGCAACACGATGCGTACGCCGTTTCGGCACCTCGACGGTGTCTTCACTTCAGCGAGGATCTACTGTTCCGCGGCGTTCCTCGCAGGTGATCGCCAGGGGAGAGGGGTTGGCATTCTCATGAGCACCCACACGCGAGACGCCGACTACACGCACCTTGCGGCCCTATTCGAACAGATGGCTTCAACACCGAACGATGACGAACGCTGCGAACGTCTACGCACGCAGATCATCGAGTCGTGTCTACCGCTGACCCGAAACATCGCATTGCGATACCGTGGCCGCGGACAAGCCCACGAAGAGCTTGTACAGGCCGCCAGCGTTGGTCTGGTCAGTGCGGTGCACCGCTTCGATCTCGCCAAGGGCAAGGATTTTCTCGCCTTCGCGATTCCGACGATGGTAGGTGAAGTGCGCAAACACTTCCGGGACCGCGGCTGGGACGTTCGTGTTCCGCGCTCGCTGCAGGAAAACTATCTCGCGCTCAACAAGGCCCGGTCTTCCCTCACTCAAGCCCTCGGACGCGAACCAACCGTGCCGGAACTGGCAAAAGAACTCGCAGTGGAACCTGCCGAGATCGCCGAGATCGTCGCCGCCGGAGGTTCCTATCACGCAGCGTCCCTCGATGCGGCAACCATCAACGACGGACGTTCGATCGCAGACACCCTGGGAGACTTCGACTCTGCCCTCGAAGGCATCGACAACCATGAAACTCTCCGACCGGCGCTACTTGCACTTCCTGAACGAGAACGCACCATCGTGCTCTACCGATTCTTCGGCGAACTGACCCAAGCGGAAATCGCTGAGAAGGTCGGTCTGTCCCAAATGCACGTCTCCCGACTGCTCGCACAATCACTCCAAGCACTCCGAAAGACACAGTCCCTCGCAGCGCTCGAGACCGCCGTCGCAGCGTGAGCTAGTTGCCAAGAATTGCGGATTCGTGCCTAAACCGGGTACGAAACAGTTCGTGATCGGAAGCGTCGTCGATTACGGCGTCCAGACAGCGGACAGGCCGGTGACGTCCGTGTACCCGTTGACCTGCCGGGCAGGCGGCAGGATCACGAACCTGCCTGGAGCACCTTGGTCAATGTGATCGTCACAGCCCAGTTCTCCTCGGGTGGGCCGGCGGGACGTCCTCTCGAGGTCCACTACGTCGGCCAGGGTCCCCAGGAAATGCCATCCGAAGCAGGAAGTGCTCTGGTGATCTGACCCTTTGTTGCCCCAGCGCGGCTCACCCGTATAGCGGCGGTACCGTCGCCGTCGAATGCGCATGTCAGGGCGCTGGAGGGGAGGGCGAGACCGGGGGGGGGGGGCGCTACCTGCGATTGATTCCATCGTATCGGTCGATCCACTGTTGATCGGTGAGCTTAGGGACCCCGGCGGCCTTCGCTGGTATCGCAGGCGTCTCCTGAACTGGCACACCGGACGTCACAACCTCGGAGTCGAAGAAGTGAAGGTGCCGGAAACGACCTGCAACGTAGAATTCAGCGCATGGATGCAGTACACACGGTGGCATTGATGGCGGTGATCCCCATGGCAGGGGTCGCGGTGTTCGCCATCGGGGGCGCCCTGCTGGGGAGGCGAGCGCGTTCACTGCGTCGTCAGGGCAGATTGCACTATTCGGCGCGAACGACGCCGGGATCGGATGTCTCCAGCAACCTCAGCATGTAGACAGAGGGCAGCTTCAGCCCTCACGCGTCCGAATGTGTTAGAACAGCACCGGTCGGCTCGGACGGACTGCGCGCCGCAGCGGTCTCGGAGACCTGGATGTTATTGGCCGGCAGCGACGCGGAAGACGATGATGGACCAGTTCTCCTCCGCCGTTCACGGCGCCGCATTGCTGTTACAGATCGTGTGGCCGACGGCGTTATCTCAGGGACTGCGATGTTCTCCAGTTAACGCGGTTGAAATCGTCCGGTATATGGATGGGCAAACGCACCCTTAAACCCGCAGGAAGCCGCTGAGGCAGTATGAAGCATCCCGGCGAGTCCGGAGACTTACTGATTTGAGAACTCCGCAATTCGCGTCGTTCTGTGTTCACCCTAGTAGAACGCCTCGAGTTCAGCCGGCGGCACATCGCCGCAGTGCTCGTAGAGACGTCGGTGGTTGAACCAGTCCACCCATTCCTACGTGGCGATTTCCACATGTTCGACCGTTCGCCACGGCCCGCGAGGTTTGATCAGTTCGGTCTTGTAGAGCCCATTGATTGTCTCGGCGAGAGCGTTGTCGTAGCTCGACCCGGTAGACCCGATCGAGGCATCGATACCCTCCTCAATGAGTTTGTCGGTGAACGTAATTGACGTGTTCTGCGACCCTCGGTCGTTGTGGTGAATGAGCCCCGACAGATCCGTAATCTCCTCTCGGCGTCGGGTCCAGATCGCGTGCTCGATGGCATCGAGCACCAACGGTGTCGTCATCGTCGTCGCGGTTCGCCACCCGAGGATTCGGCGTGAGTACGCGTCGAAGACGAACGCGAAGTACACCCAACCCGACCATGTCGAAACGTAGGTAAAGTCGGCTACCCACAACATGTTCGGTGCGATCGGGTTGAACTTTCGTTGCACCAGATCGTCCGCGCGATGTCCTTGTGGATCGGCGATGGTGGTGCGTTTGGTCTTGCCTCGACGGGCACCTTCGAGCCCGAGAACACCCTTCAACCGTTCGACCGCGCACCGCGCGACCTCGATGCCCTCTCGACGCATTTCTAGCCACACCTTGCGTGCGCCGTAGACCGAATAATTCTCGGCATGCACACGGCTGACCTCGATCTTCAGCTCTTCGTCGCGCACGGCCCGCCGCGACGCAGTACGGTTGCGGGCCTCGTAGTAGGTGGACGGCGCAATTGAACAGCCGTGCTCGCTGAGCACCCTGCACATCGGCTCGACGCCGTACTCACTCTTGTATCGGTTGATGTAGTCGAGGATCACTTGTTGTTGCGGTCGAGCTCCGCTGCGAAGAAAACCGACGCCGACTTCAGAATCTCGTTGGCATGCTTGAGTTCCCGATTCTCAGCGCGAAGCTTGCGCATCTCCGCCGCCATTTCGCTCGTCACACCAGGCCGCTCGCCGGCATCAGTTTGTGCGCTCCGAATCCAATTGAGCAGCGTCTGCACTGTTCCGATACCGAGTTTGTCGGCGACGGATTCGACCGCGGCTCCTCATGCTCGGTCTGCTTCTCCGAATGACACCATCGGCCGTGAGATGTCGATACCCACAACCCGATCATCCCCAGGGCCAGTTCGGTGACTGTCAGGATCAGCGAAGCCTGCATGGGAACATTGGGGCTGATCGGGCCCACATCACCGCCCGCAACAATGTCCATATGGTGATGACCGGAGTCGTGCGATCCGGGCAGGTGTACCGCGACCATTCCCACGGACATCAGCGACGTCATTGCCCAAGCGCCCGCCGATGCGCGTCGCACCAGATGCACGCCGCAGGCAATACACGCCAATGTCATCGCGGCCCACAATGCCGATTGGACGAAAGGCATCGTGCCCAGCATCGAGCCGTGTATTGCCGCATTGGCGAGCGCGATGGTGAAGGCGCCTAACCGCGCGGCCCGTCCGAAAGACCAACCAACTGTCGGTTCCCGGACCGGCCGCGGCGCAGGACCGTCCCATTTGGTTGACATTGGGCCCGGCCTGTAACTCAGGACTTGTGGCAGTTCGCAGCGCTGTCTCCGCCGCAGTCGTCTTGACCGACCGCCGGCGGCGGTACGTTCAAAGTGGGGTTTTTGTCGAAGAAGTTGTAAGGGCGGAGACTGAATTTTGCGTAGTCCATGGGCATGATGGGCCAATCCTCAACACGGGGAAAGTGCGTCAGTCCGAAGGTGTGCCACAGGACCAAGTCCTTTCCGACCAGGGGAGCGTCGCCCGAAATGAAGTCCGGGATGCCCTGGCCGCCAGGACTGTTCGTCACGAAATCACCTGCGGCATAACGCTCGGCCGGGTCGTACTCGGTCACGAAGAGGTGTTTGGTGGCGAATGCGGCACGGGAGCTGACGGACGACGAGGCGTCGGCCATCAAGGTCGGGCTGTCAGTCGGATGCAAGACATATGAAGTCGGATACCCGAGTCTGTTCGTTGCTTCGGTCGACGCGATCTGCCACACTCGTCCCTTGCTGCCGTCGGATGTACGACCGGAAACTTGCTCCGAAACGATCGGAGTGACGGACTTGGTGAACGCGTTCCCGTGCGGATTGGTCGGAGAAACTGGAAGTCTCACTGCATCGATCTCGTTGACCACATTCGCAGTCCCGTCCACGCTCAGGTCCAGGCGCGCGCCGAAGAGGTGCTGGTGATACGGGGCGCCCAGGCCAGGAGCGACCTCGGATGCGAATGCGTACTTCTCGCCGTTCTCGTCGTCACCCGGATACGCAGAGGTGAAGAGGATGCCCGTTAGTTTCGCTTCGCATTCGATGGTCCCGTCCAGATAGAGGTACCAGAAGAATCCGTAATCGTAGTTGCCGACATTGGTGAAGAACGAGATCACCAGCCGGCGTGCTCGACGGACCTCGTGGGCTCCGGTAAACGGATCGGTATGCTTCCAGAGCGAACCATAATCCTCCTCGTGCATGCAGATGGCATTCGGAATAAGGCGTGGCACTCCAGACTCGTCAGCGAAAACCCCATCAAAGTACTTGATCTCGCCAACGCAGTCGCAGCCGAGCGTAAGCGAGTTCGTAAAGCGCCCATAGATGATCTCACCGGCATCAAAATAGTTCTGCCAGAAACGATTAGGGCCCGGATCGCCGTACGGAACGACCATCTCACTGATCGATCCACGATACATGACGGGGCGCTGGACACCCTTATCTGTGAAGCTCACTTGGTGAAGGACGAGACCTTCGCGCACGTCGAATCCGATACGCAGTTTCCAATTCGCCCATGTGACATGCTCACCGTCCACCGAAAAGCTCGCCCCGTCGGGCTGAGTGATCTTGATCGGCTTGAGTCCTTCCAGCGGCGGACCCTGCACTTCGGGATCGTCGTAGTTTCCGCCCTCGGCTGGCACCGCGAACTCGTGCACGTCGAGGATTTTCAGGATGGCTCCAGTATCGACATCGGCATATGCCGACAGGCCGTCCACAGGGTGCGCCCAGGGGTGATCCTTGGGATGGTCCTGCTTGAAGGCCAGGCATCTCACGATGCGCTTGCCGTCTTCGTCTTCGTATCCGAAGTTTCCGGCCGGAAGCGGGATTACCGTCACATCCGCCGGCGTCAAGTTGCGGGAGCTCAGAGCCTTTGTCCACGCAGCGTTCTCGGCGAGGATCGTCATGATCTTGCCCTGTTCCGAGTCGAGGACCGGCAGTCGGCCTTTCGAGCCGTCGACGGCAGCCGATTTGACCACGCTGCTCGATGACAGTGAGACCACTCGGTCGACGGACAATCCCGTGCTGGGATCCAGCAACCAGACCCGGGCCTGCCTGTCCGGCAGTGGACCGCCACTGGCCTCCCACGCCAGGTAATCGGCCTTCACGGGTTCCTCGAGACCCACGTAGGCGAATCGAGTGCTCTCTGTGAAGTCGGGTGTTCTTTCGACTATTCCACGGATGGCGTCGATCTCAGTTCCGCTGAGTGATGCGAGAGGATGGACGCTGGCCACTGGTCGCATCGACGTGGAAGCCGGTTCGGTGAGGGACATGGAACAAATCTCCTTGGATGTTGGCTCTGAGACTCGATACGCGAGTGGTCCAGACGCGGCAAGCGGACCGATTACTCAGACTGTTCACAGATTGATGAAAGTAGAAGCAGTGCTCGATTCCAGACGGGCTCGAGATATGTTGCAGCCAGGCATATTTCAGATCCTGGGTCGAGCGCTGCCCTGGGCCCCCGCGGCAGGGACGGGGCGACGAGGACAGGGCTCACGCCGTCAGCGCGTTTGGGAACCGCCGTTCAGATCGATTGTCTGTCCGGTGAGGCCGCCGGATTCGTCGGATGCCAGGTAGACGCACGCTGCGCCGATCTCTTCGGGCTCGCCCAGTCGTCCGATCGGAATTGCCGCCAGGATGTGTTCGATGACCTCTGGCGGCATGACGTCAGCGAGGTTCCTCTGCTCGCCCAGGGCGAGGATGTTCGCGGTGACGCCATACTGGCCTGTCTCCGCCGCGAGATGTCGCACGAATCCCTCTATGCCACTTTTTCCGGTCGCGTACATGGAGACGTTGATGTTCTCACCCGCACGCGCCGACCCGGATGAGATCTGTACAACTCGTCCCCATCCTCCCTCGCACATCCCGTCGATGACTGCTTTGGTGCAGTTCAATGAGCCGTAGATGTTCAGGTCGATGGGCAGTCGCCACAGATCCGGCGTCAGTTCACGGAAGGGCAGGTTCCACCGCCCCTCCGCTATGCCGGCATTGTTGACCAAGATGTCGACATGGCCACCGAGTTCGGTCTCGGCGGCGCGAATGTGTTCGATCGTCGCTTCGTAATCGGTTACGTCCCAGGCGGATGCGAGCGCGCGATTGCCCTCCGAGGTGATCTTCGCTGCAACCGACTCTGCCCTGTCCGCGTGCAAGTCGTTCACGATTACCGATGCGCCCTGTCGAGCCAGCACTGTAGCGATGCCCGCGCCCACACTTTGTCCGGCTCCTGTGACCAGCGCTGTATGCCCATGTAGATCGAACACAGGTAACTCCCTTCGAGTAGGCGATTGTGACTACTGAAGGATTCCCCAGCAGCGCGACACGGCCAGTGTCTACACGGGACCTCGGCCGGTGTCACCGAAATCGATAGGTGACGACGTCGTATTGAGCAACACTACGACAGGGCGGATGCCAAACAAGTAATAATTTGTTACGGCCATGTTACGTATATTCGTCCCAGGCGATCGGGGCGCCGGACCCGAGGGCCTTGAATTCCAGTGGCCTGAACCAGATAAATACACGTTTAAACAGGTGGTATGTCGATCGATCGTTCACTGTCGAGGGTAGTCTGCAACGGGAGGTTGATGCGTGTGACCGAAAAACTCTCGACGAAGTTAACGATAACGCGACACAAATGTCACAAAAAATTGCTAGCGTGATTTTATCGCTTCACGCCGCATCGTGAGCGATTCCTCAGCCTTCCTCAGCCTCTTGTAGGGACAACTTGTATGACGAATACCAAATTTCACCTGGGCTACTTCACCAAGTTCGGCAAGCCCGCGTGGGCTCTCGACACCGAGAAGTCGATTGGGGCGAATTGGCCCGATGGGTCCTACCACGTCGATCTTGCCAAGAAGTTGGAAGCCGCAAAGTTCGACTTCGTCCTCTTCGAGGACACGACCGTTGTCGCTGACAAGTTCGGTGACACGATGGAACTGGATCTCAAGCATGCGGTTCTCGCGCCGAAGCATGATCCACTCCCGTTGCTGCCCTTGATGGCTCACGAGACATCGAATATCGGTCTCATTTCGACTGCCTCCACGACGTTTTACGAACCGTTTGTGCTTGCACGCTTGTTCTCCACGCTCGACTCCCTCACGGGTGGTCGTGTCGGCTGGAACATCGTCACCTCGAGTGAGACCAACGCAGCCAAGAACATCGGTCTCGATGCACTGCCGCCCCACGCGGAGCGTTACGCGATCGCTGACGAGTATGTCGAACTTGCCGTCAAGTTGTGGGAATCTTGGGAAGAGGGAGCCCTCGTTGCGGACGAAGAGACCGGCGTTTACGTCGACTTCACCAAGGTCCACACAGTCGATCACGTCGGCAAGTACTTCAAGTCGCGGGGCCCCCTCAACACATTGAGGTCTCCTCAAGTCGCACCGTTCCTCAGTCAGGCAGGAGCGTCAGATCGTGGACGTAGTTTCGCGGCCAAGAATGCGGAGATGGTCATCGGTCTTACGGCCGGCGGACTCGAAGGAATGAGGGAGCTGCGCAAGGATATTCGTGGGCGCGCCGAGTCGTTCGGCCGCAACCCCGACGACATCAAGATCATCTACCTTGCCAACGGGCTTCACTTTGCCGGAACTGCACCCGTACTCGATGAGGCTACGCAGCAACGTATGGACCAAGCGTCGTTCGAGTACGCGATCACCATGGGTGCGTCGACGATGGATGTCGACTTCTCGCAGTACGACCTCGATGGCCCTATGGATCAGAACATGACTGCCGGTGGTCACACCTCAGCGCTGGATTTCGTGAAGCAAGCCGGCGCCCAGGGAGCGACGCTCCGCCAGGTCTTCTCCAGCGGCATGAGAGCCGAGGGCGGCTTGGATCTCACCGGAACCCCTGAGGAAATCGCGGAAAAGATGGCGGATGCCATCAACGAGGTTGGAGGCGACGGCTTCCTCCTTGAGGGGGGTGATCTGGCCAGCAGCATCGACGTCATCACTGACGAGCTCGTTCCCGCTCTGCAGCGTCTGGGAGCCGTGCGCTCCGAGTATCAGGGTCGAACCCTCAGGGACAACATGCTCGAGTTCTGAGCGGATTCGTCTGTGCCACTCATATCGGGCAGGGGTGGCGTCAGACCGGCTGACGCGCACGCTCTTGCAGGGTGAGGAACCTTTGGCGCCGCCGGACCGCAGCCTCTTTCGCATACGCGGTCCCGATTGCCGCTTCGCGAGCGCAGCTATACTGCTATGGCGCTGTCGCAGAGTATGGCGGCGTATTTTGTGTGGGTTGGGAAGGCGGTCCGGCAGTGATGCCGAAGAGTGTGTTCGTGCCGAAGGTTGAGGTACGTGGTCCGGATCGTCGCCGCAAACTGATCGAGGCCACGGTGCGGCTGCTGATTCGCGACGGTATCGCGGGCATCAGTCATCGCGCAGTCTCCGACGAAGCGGGCCTGCCGATTTCGGCCACGACATACTACTTCTCGACCCTGGACGCACTCCTGTCGGCGACATTCCGTGCGTTGTTCGAAGCGTTCATTCTGGATCCTGCGACCCGACCTCATGTGGCGAAGGGTTCCTTGGATGACGAGATCGAAAACGTCGTGAACGGCTTCTTCGGTACGGTCCCGGAGCGGGCCGAGTCCTACCGAGTTCTGTTCGAACTGCAGTTGGTCGCCAGTCGTCGGTCGGATTGGCGTGGCCATTCGTCGATCTACTGGGAGGGCCTGCTACAGGGCGTCGAAGCGCAACTGGGGGTTTCCTCGAACACCGCACGTGCGGTAATTGCGCTGTTCGACGGATACATCGTGGCTTTTCTCAGTACCGGGTTCATTCCCACGCGTGAGCAGTTTCGCTCCCTCGTGACCATTATCGTTAGCAACGATAGTGGTGCGAAGACTGAAAATTACGAGAGTCGCCCTCGGTAAGATCCGCGGTAGTTTGAGATCGACATGATCCGCTGCGCGACCTTGGCCAGGCGTAGCGCGGCGCCGTCCCTCGGTCTGCACGTCTTCTACTGCTTCACTGCGGGTAGCCGGAAGTTGTCGGCGTGTCCGCGTGGAATGACAGCAGGTCGGGACGGTTGCGATTTCGTCGCGGCCGGATACTGCACTCCTCTCATTCGTATCCTGTCGAGGAGGGGTGGTAGCTGGACCCGCCTCGGATGCACGTCTGGTGGCGTAACGAAATTTCGAGCAATTGAGCTGGTGTGAGGCGTACGAAGTCCACTACGAGCTGAAGCCCCTGCTGTCCTAGGGATAGTCATTCTTGTACAACGGTTTTCGGTATTCGCTCCGGTCTGCCATGGAGATCGCCGCCGATCGGAGTGATCGCCGAATTTCACCCTCATGCACTATCCAGGACCGAACACCCGAATGAGACCTTTCGAGGACTGCATGGGCGGCGACATCAAGGAACTCGGTCCAGACTTGATGGCGGAGCCGTCGAGGTTTCCGCTTCGGGCAGTTCGACGATGTGGCCGACAGATGACGCATCGGCGCAGGCGCCGAGTGTAGCGAGGTAGGACGGCACATTCGTGAACCCGTTCACAGGAGAACCAACCGGGCCTCCGGGCCCAACCTTTCAACTTCGAAGGGAACCAAATTATGAAATTGACTGTCGTGGCATGAAACCCGAAGCCCGGCTCGCGGACATTGGATGCGGCCTCGACTCTTTCTCGAGCACTGACTGGTTCGGAGCCCGATGCGGTAGTGGACGTGATCGCGTTGGGATCCGGGCTGTTGGAGTGGGGAGACAATGCGGTGAAGGGTGCGGTGGAGTCGGTGTCGTCGTCAGATCTGGTGGTGGTGGCATCGCCGACATTCAAGGCCACGTACACGGGGTGCTGAAGGTGTTCCTGGACCAGTTCGCCGGCGGTGAAGGATTGCGGGATGTGGTGGTGCCGGTGATGTTGGGGGCGGGTCCAGGCCATACGATGGCCCCGGATGTTTTTTTGAAGCCGGTGTTGGTGGAACTGGGTGCAACGGTGCCGGCCCCTGGTTTGTATCTCATCGATTCGACATATTCGACGGATTCGCTCATCGCTGACTATGTGGAGCGGTGGGGCAAGATCCTGCTGGCCGCTACGACCACCGGGACGGAAGCACGATGACTCTCACCCAGACGGGTCTCGATTCGGCCACGCTGCGTCATGCGTTTGGGCAGTTCCCCAGTGGGGTCGTGGCGATCTGTGCTGCGTTCGACGGCGAGCCGATGGGGCTCGCGGCGAGTAGCTTCGTCGGTGTGTCGCTGGATCCGCCCCTGGTCGCGTTCTGTGTGCAGGACACCTCGACAACGTGGCCGAAGTTGCGCACTGGGGAGCGACTTGGCGTCAGTGTGCTTGGGGAGGTGCACGAGGGCGCGGTGCGGACCCTGGCGGCGAAGACCGGCAACAGGTTCGACGGGTTGGCGACCACGACTACGGATGAGGGTGCCATGTTCGTGGACGGGGCGTGCGCGTGGCTGGATACAACGGTGACCCAGGAGGTACCTGCAGGGGATCACGTCATCGTGCTGATGCGGGTGAACTGGCTAGAGATGCGGGATGCCATGCCGATCGTGTTTCACCGCAGTGGGTTCAGTCGACTTCAGCTGTGCGCGGAATGAGTGCCGTCGAGGCGGCCTCGCAGCCTTGCGTGCCAGTTGTCCAGCGCTGGTGGCGGACGACCGCGTCGGGAGAACGAAGGCGATGTAATCCTCGCTGCCGGTGACGTATCGCAGGAGTGGGACGCCTGGATGGTGCGGTACACCTCGGGACTGCTCTGTGTTACGACCGTGAACTCACCGAAGATGCAACTATTGTCTTCGCGAAAATGACTGTGCTGGATAGTATTGCAGCTCTGATCGGGAGTGCCGGTGATGGCTACGACAGGCGCGATTGCTTCTGAATCATCCAAGTGGAACTTGCCCTCCGATGTAGTAGGACGACATTGCGGCCGCAATCAAAATGCACACGGGGGTACAGGCAATCATGTACCCGGTTCCGAAGCGGCGTGAGCGAGAACGTCCCATGCCCATTGGTGAGGGAAGCAGACATACAACCCACCCGCCCCACCAGCTGATCCAGAAAGATGCCGCCGTCTGGTGCAGGTCTGTCCAAAGCGTGAGTGGCGGTATCGGTTCCGGTGTAGGTACACCGAAGATGTTCTGGCCGAGAGAAGTTAGCGGAAGGTAGAGGAACACGCTGACCATAAATCCGGTGAAACTCCTATGTCAACACTCTGTTGGGGACGATCTGGACTGGAATTGGTCATATTTAGGTTATTTCGGCCCACGACTGCGCTGAGCCCAAGCCGTGTATCGGGGGGTTCTTTGTGAGCCGGGGGCGTAGTTTTGGCGCGCGCACTCGAAGTTGATGTTTCCGTACTCGACGTGCGGTTTCGCGAAGTCGTTCATGTGGCGCACCTGTGTCTCGGGATGAAATCTCTGTGATGGTTGACAGCGCTTCCTGGTTGATCGGTCGATGCGGTTGTCAGAGGGCTGGCATGTTGGCGCACGGTTGGACGTGATCCCTGGTTCCCTGTTGTGGTCCATCGAAAGGGGCATCGCAGATCCTCGTCCGCACCGACATGACAGCTCCATGGTGCCGACGGACGGCGCGCCAACGGTGGATCGTCGTCTTCGCACCCCACCCTGAAACATCTGAGCAGACTTGGTCATAGGCACCGTTTCTTGAGAGGCTGCCCCGCGGGGTGAGTGTTGCGTGACGATGGGTCTAGTTCATCTCATACGTGGTGGCACGCCACCTGGTGTCCGCCCTCGACGAGACGAAGTTCGGGAACTTCCTCGGCGCAGAGATCGGTGGCCAGCGGGCACCGCGTGCGGAAGCGGCAGCCACTGGGCGGATTGAGCGGCGAGGGCAGTTCGATGACCTTCTGCTCGACGTTCTGCGCCGCGGTGACGGTGGCGTCGGGATCGGGAATCGACGACAGCAGTAGCTGCGTGTACGGGTGCAGCGCGCGGTTCTGCATGTCTTCTGCGGGAACGATTTCGCAGACGCGGCCCAAGTACATGATCATCACGCGGTCGCTGATGTTCTTCACGACGGCCATGTTGTGCGCGATGAACAGCAAAGACAGCCCGTGACGCTTCTTCGCGTCCTCGAGCAGGTTCAGAATCTGCGCCTGCACGGAGACGTCGAGGCTCGAGACCGGCTCGTCACAGATCAGGACCTTGGGGTCGAGCATCAATGCGCGGGCGATGCACACGCGCTGGCACTGACCACCCGAGAGTTCGCGCGGGGTTCGGTCCCACACCATGTCCGGGTCCAGCCCGACCTCGGCAAGAACCTCGCGCGCCCGAGCTTCGATGGCGGCCTTGTCTTTTCCGCCCCAGATCGACGGACCCTCGGTGATGAGAGCTTTGACCTTGCGTCGCGGGTTCAGGGAGGAGATCGGGTCCTGGAAGATCATCTGCAACTGAGTGCGGCTGCGACGCAATTCCTCCGCGCCCAGTGCCGTCATTTCCGTCTCACCCAGGCGAATGGAGCCCGACGTCGGTGAGGGCAGCTGCATGATCGCCCGGCCCGCCGTGGACTTGCCACAGCCGGATTCACCGACCACGCCCAAGGTTTCGCCCGGAGCGACGGTGAAGCTGATTCCGGACACGGCGTGAACGGTCTGGCCCTTGCCGACGTTGAATTCGACGACCAGGTCCTCGACCGTCAGGGCCGCGTCCACCGTCTCTGGCTTTCTGGTATCGGTTGCTGCAGTCATCAGACCATCTCCTTCACCGCGAGCGTCAGGCCCGCTGCGGTAGTGCCGGCCTTCTCGTTGGCGACCAATGCCGTTGTGCCTTCCGGGGTGTCGACCGGGTAGTGGCACGCGAACGTGTGGCTTTCGGTTGTGTTGTCTCCCGGACCGCCGGGTGCCAGGGCCGGGTCGCCGGTCAGGCAGTCGTCCTGGGCGTAACGGCAGCGGGCGGCGAAGCGGCAGCCGGTGATCGGCTTCGTCATGTCCGGGAGACCGCCCGGAATTGTCTGCAGCACTGTGTGCGTCGGTGATTCGAGTCGCGGAATCGCGGCCATCAGCGCTTCGGTGTACGGGTGGCGAGGACGAGTGAACAACTCTTCGGTTGCCGACGTTTCCACGACGGAACCGGCGTACATGACCGCAACACGGTCCGATCGACCCGAGACCACACCGAGGTCGTGGCTGATCAGGATGACGGCCATGTTGAGCTTGTCGTTGAGTGAGGCGAGCAGATCGAGAATCTGCTTCTGCACCGTCACGTCGAGGGCGGTGGTCGGCTCGTCGGCGATCAGCAGTTTCGGCTCGCAGGCCAGGGCCATCGCGATGACCACGCGCTGTCGCATACCGCCCGACAGTTCGTGTGGGTACTGATCGAGCCGACGCTTCGGCTCGGGGATGCCCACCATCGACAGGAGTTCCGCTGCGCGATCGCGGGCCGCGTCCTTCTTCAGACCCAGGTGGAACTTCAAGGATTCGGTGATGTGGGTACCGATGCGCTTGAACGGATTGAGCGAGGTCATCGGATCCTGGAAGACCATGGCGATCTCGGGTCCCCAGAAGTGCTTCATCTCCGACTTCTTCATCGTCGACATGTCGCGGCCGGCAAACGTCACCGTTCCGGTGATGTCGAGAGCCGGACCCTTCTGGAGCAATCCCATGATGGTGCGTCCGAGAACCGACTTGCCGGAACCGGATTCACCGACGATGCCGAGAGTCTCGCCGGCGGAGACGTGGATCGAGACGCCGTCGACTGCTCGCAACTGGCCACGGGGAGTGGCGAATACGGTTCTGATGTTGTCCGCCTGCAGCAGCGGAACGCCGTGCTGAGCTGAAGTGGTCACAGCTTACTCCGATACTTCTCGCCGATGAGGTTGAAGGAGAACACCGTCAGGAAGAGGAAGACGCCTGGTACCAGGACGATGAACGGATGCTTCTCCACGATCCCGCCCTGACCTTCCGCAATCATGTTGCCCCACGTCGGATCAGGTTGTGCGATACCGAGTCCGAGGAAGCTGAGTGACGCTTCCGCGACGATCAGGCCGGAGACGGCCACCAGGCCGAGCGCGGCGACGGGGACGAGGACGTTGGGAACCAGCTCGCGCCAGATGACGCGCCATTTGGTGGCGCCCATCGCCCTCGCGGCAAGCACGAACTCCCGTTGGGCGACGACGATGGTGTTGGCCCTGGCGATTCGAACCATGCTGGGAATGCAGAGAATCGAAAGTGCAAGGGTGATGTTGCGCAGGTTCGACGTGAGCACCGCCGCCAGTGCGATCAACAGCACCAGGGAAGGAATGGCCAGCAGGGAGTTGGTCAGGATTCCGACGACTGCGTCGACCTTGCCGCGGAAGTAACCGGCCATGACGCCGATGGTGCCCCCGATGATCATGCCGATCAGTACGGCGCAGATTGCCACGGTCAAGGATGCTCGAGCACCGAACAAAGCGCGGGCAAGCAGGTCGAGACCGAAGTTGTTGGTACCCAACGGGTGATCTGACAGCAGGCTCGGCGAGGCGAAGCCCGGCTCGGCCAAGGTCTTGACCGTGTCCTTGTACTCACCGAGCGGCAGCAGCGGTGCGAAGATCGCGGCCAGGATCAGTGCGACCAGCCAGATGCACGCCAGCCAGTACGAGAGATCGAACTGACTGCCCCACTTGGACGTACCGAGTTTGCCGAGACCTTTGAAGAGGAAAACCAGGGCAACGAGCGCGAGCACGATGCGGACGGTCATCATGATGGCCGAACCGAAGAGTGCGGTGCCGAGCAGCGCAACGCCGACCACCGTGAGAATCGATCCGATCAGGACCAGATTCTTGGGCTGTTCCAACGTCTCGACGGGACCGGGAGCCAGCAGGACTGTCTGCTGCCGGTATGTCATCACCTCGGACGGGGCCGGCGACGGGGCCGCTCCGTCTGGCGTCACTTCAGACATGGACACGACGACTCCTCGGGTCAAGATAGGTGTACAGAACATCGATCGCACTGTTGACGAGGACGTAGATGACCGCGATCACGACCACCGCGCCCAGCAGCATCGGTGAATCACCCTGCTGCGCTGCGCGGACGATGAGCGTGCCCATTCCGGGCAGCGAGAACAGCGTCTCGACGATCACGGTGCTGCCGATCATGCCGCCGAGAGCCAGACCCATCATCGTGATGAGCGAGAACGACGACGGGCGAAGCGCGTCACTGAAAAGCACTCGCAGCGTGGGCATTCCCTTGGCCTTCGACGCGAGGATGTAATCCTCACGGAGCGTCGTCACCAGGTCGGAGCGGAGAACGCGAGTGAACATCGCCATCTCGAGGAGGCTGATGGTGATCGCGGGAAGTATTGCGTGTGAGAGGTTTCCGGACAGGCTGTCTCCGATGCGCACCCACTGTGATCGCGGGAACCAGCCGAGCCAGTTGACGGTGACCATGATCAGCAACAGACCGGCGAGGAAGCTCGGGACGGACAGAACACCGAACGTCGCGGCGCTGATGACGCGGTCGATGACGCCACCCTCGTGGTGCGCCGACCAGAGTGCGAGCGGAACTGCGACGACGAGGGCGATGACCAGACCCATCACTGCCAACTGAACGCTGACGGGGAGAGCGGAACTGATCGCGGTGAGGACGTCCTGCTGCGGGGGAACGAGCGAGTTGCCGAGGTCGCCCTGGAGAGCGCTGGTCAGCCAGTCCCAATAGCGAACCAGGAGTGGATCGTTGAGCCCGAGCTGCTGCCGAACCTCCTCGTACTCGGCAGGCGTTCGGCCTTCACCGAGAACGGAGACAGCGGGATCGCCGGGGATCAGTGATGCCAGCACGAAGGTTCCGAAGCTGACGATCAGGATCACAATGACGAGCTGGCCCAATTTCTTACCTATTGCGCCGATGTTCATCGATTTCGTCTCCTTCGGACAGCGAGCTCGCAATACACAGCAGTTCCTCTGATTTCAGGTCTTCGTTCGACTCGGTTAACGTGTCTAGTTTCGAGGGAATAATTGCGGAACTGGACACGCATTGATGTATTTACCTGATCTGTCCCGATTCTTCTTTGCGGCAAGGGGTTACTGTCCGCGGCTTCGTCACACCAGGATCATGGTGGCGGCAGTTGGCGCCACCCGTGCACGACTTTCTGCCAAGTGACGGAAGTCATCAACGCACTTGTCGAAACATTGGGAGCTGTCTCCTTCCGCGGAGTCTGGATTTCCCCGATGACCCGCCGGAACGCAGTCTCGTCCCCGAAAGCCTGCGACAGCACCAGAAATGCACCCGTCAAGTTCGACCATCCGAGTCCGAAACGCGGGGTCTATGCCGCAATGTTGCGATTAACTTGCTCCAATGTCTGTGCGAAGGAAGTGTTTCTCGGCAAGGATCCATCTGCCGAGATATTGCTTGGGGGATCGGGAAGATCCCGAGCTCACAGATTGGCCTGAAACCGGCATGCACCGGAACGAACGAATCCTCCGATGTCGACGGTGTCGCCAGCCGTCGCCACCGTCTCTGACACATAATCCGTCAGACCTTTGTCAGCATCCCTCCGTCGCACACAAAAGAGGCTGCCGTGATGTACTGCGCCGCATCTGATGCGAGAAACGCAGTCAGTTCGCCAGCGTCATCAGGGGTCCCTATGCGACCGAGAGGCACCCTCGACTTCAGATTTTCTTGCAGTTCTTCCACGTCGAGCGCCTGTCCGAGTTGGACGCGACGTGCGAACGACGCCCGAAGCAGTGGCGTATCGATCATTCCGACATGGATCGAGTTCACCCGAACTTTGTGCGGACCCAACTCGCGAGCGGCGCACATCGTTAGCATGCGCGCGGCTGCTTTGGAAACGCTGTAGGGAAGATTACTCGGGTCACCGGTGTAAGCACCGATCGACGAATTGTTGATCACAGTGGTGCCGCCAGCCCAATAGGTAGACCGCTTTACAAGAATATTTCGAAACGTCTTGAGCCCCAGAAACTGACTCTCGAAGTTTACCGCCATGCAGCGTTGGAGGTGCTCAAGCTCGACGGTCTCCAAGGTACCTGCGAAGCTTGAGCCAGCGTTATTGACCAAGATGTCGAGGCCCTCAAAACGTGCGACGATTTCTTCCCGCACGCGCACCCAGTCCTGCTCGGACGACACATCGTGGTGAAGGTAGTGGGTGCGACCTTGTCCGTGTTCACGGTCCAAGATTTCGAGGGAGCGGAGGGCAGCGTCATCGTCGACGTCAGAGAAAATCACATCAGCACCTGCCCGCAACAATGCACCTACGATCCCCTGCCCGATGCCCTCGGGATGCGCTGCGCCAGTTACTAGGGCTTTGCGTCCCGTCAAGTCTGCCACGTTGTCATCCTTCGCTTGGTGAACCAATCTGGATCGGCTCCTACGGAAAATTGCGTGTCGACATTTGTCACTGCGAGGAATCGTTTGATAGCCAAGTCTTTCCGAACAACATGATGCCGTCCGCACTTGGCGTGACTCCATGGACGTTCTTGCTCCAGGGGATGAAGAGTTTAGCTGCGCTGAGGGGAACCGATGGCACGGTTTCGTTGACTAGTGTCTGGATCTTCTCAAGCACCATTCGGCGCTCGCTCTCGGATGGAGCGGTCTGCAGCTTGCCGAGCAAAGTGTCCATCTCGGGGTTCTGGTATCCGAGTACGTTAGACGGAGATTCGCTGTAGAAGTTGCCGTACATTCGCACGTACGGCGATTCGTCGAGGATGTTGAACCCGCTGTTGCCGATGTCGTAGTCATGCTGGGCATACATGCGTTTGACCAGATCGTTGATGCTTGTGGCGTAGACGATGTCGACGGTGAAACCTACTGCCTGCAGCATCGATTGGACGGCCAATGCGCTCTGTTGGGTGCCTGGGTCGTTGAGGCCGACGTACGTGAGCTTGCCGTCATATCCGTCTGCCTTGGCCTCGGCGAGTAGCTTCTTCGCCGCCTCGGGGTCGTAACCGGGGCCTGCGATTTCGCCGTGCCATCGCGACCACGACTGGAACATTTCGGTGCCCGGGCTTCCGAAGCCGGCTTGGGCCCGCTGAAGGAAAATTTCTGGGTTGGAGGCCGCAGCAATAGCTTTTCGGACTCGTACATCAGACGTCGCCCGTCCTGGCCGCTGATTGATAGCTAAGTTGTCACCCATGCTCGCGGAGTAGACGTAACCAACGTCCCCAGCGGCAAGGGCGTTGTGCACCACTTCGGCGCCACGTAGGTACGCGGCCTGAATGCCGCCGGTGTGCAGTGCGTCGAGCTTCGCCTGCTCGCTGACTATGGCGGGGAAGCGCAGCTTGTCCAGATTTGGTTTGCCGTTCCAATACTGCGGGTTCGCTGCCAGTACTAATTCGTCTTGGGATGCGAACTTCTCAACTGTGAAGGGACCGGCACCGATCGGGGCGAACGTCCCGGATGCCATCGACGACGGCGCCACGACCATGCCAGGGCCCGTGGTGAACATGATGGGGAACTCGTTCCAGGGTTGCCTAAGGGTGAAAATTACCGTGGCCGGGTCCGAGGACTGTATGTCCGCGACCGTTCCCTTCCACACCTGCGAGTGTGTGGCTTTCTTGTCGAGGTAGTGGTTGATACTCCACTGCACCGCCGCTGCATCCACCGCGGTGCCGTCGCTGAAGGTCGCGTTCGGACGCAGCTTCAAAGTCCATATGGTGTTGTCGCTGTTCGCCTCCAACGACTGCGCCAGTTGCGGCTGGTACTCCTGGGTCTGTGCGTCGTACCGGATGAGGAGATCGTAGATGGATGCCATTTCACTGCCACCGGTGGCGCCGCCGTCCTGACGGTCTGCCGGATCCAGACTGCTCACACCATTGAATGTTGCGAACGACAGCGTGCCACCCGCGATAGGTTCGCCACCGTCGGACTGCTCACCGACCAGTCCGGTTGATATTCCCGTACTGTCGGTTCCGGAACTGGTACCAGAGCCAGCGCAACTGGTCAGGGCCACTACTGCGGCGGCTGAAAGCAGCAGTGCCCCAGTGGAAGTAAAGACGGTGTGTTTCAATGCGATTTCCTTTCGGGGAATCTGCGAGGCGTTGCGGCAAGCGGCGTAGTGACTTCCTGCGACTTCTCGTAAGTGGGGTTCCTGGGCTGTGCAGGGTATGTCGGGCTTGGGATCGCTGATATTCATAACCGCGGCCATGTCGCGTACGATGCTCAATCATGTTCTGCAGGAACGGATTTCAGATCAACATCTGCGTCGGCACATCGGGGCTTGAGACCAGGATCGTCGCGCATGAGGATCGTCGTGTGACGATGAACGCTCGCTGGTATTGACGCTGAGTGTTCGCCGGTGAGGCGCTCTCGGGCGATGTCGGGTCCAGTCCGACCAGTAGCAACAATTCACGCCGGAGCGAGACAATGGTTTTGATGCGGCCCCACGTGCGAGGTTCGGCGATAATAAGAACTTTGACCTGGCGGCACGGGTTCGGCGACGAGATCGGGTTTGCATGGTTGTCTGCCTCTGCGCGCGGGTCTCGCGCAGCGTGTGTGTGGTCATCGTAGCGAGCTCGATGCCGTCAATCTTGACGTTGTCCGATTTAGGTGCCGAAAGTTGCAGGTTGGAGCGGTCGGAGCTGGCAGTCTCCCCAACCGGATTCGCCGACGTTCCCGAGGGTGTTGCTGCGAAGAAGGTCGAAATTGATGTGTTCGGCATTATATGCAACATGGGGCCCGCGTTAGTCGGGAACTTCACGACGAGGTTCGCGAACGCAGGCCTCTCGTCTTTAGGTGGGTGCGCAATGCCAGTTCCGGCCATTAGATAGTCTCACTTCCGGCTCATTCGGGCCCGATCCAGGCAGTGGCAGCTGCTCGAAAGTGCCGCATCAGAACTCGAATTACTATGCACTGCTGGATGATCGCAGTATCACCATACAGAACTCAATATGAGATGCAACACTTGATCCGGAATTGGATCCAAAAATGCATCGGAATATTGACATCCGTCTTGATCGCAGTTCAAAGACGAATGACCGAACACAGGTGTCATGAAGTCCTTCATCCTGCATGCCTTGAAGCACTAACCGAACTTGGACTTTCATGGTCGTCGCGGGTAAGTCAGTGGTGTTGGCAGGTGAACGGGACCAAGGTGAGGGGAGTCGCGTTGCCACCTCCCTGGTGCTGCGCAAAGCGTCGCGCAGCTCGGTTTGGGCCGGCTGGTCGCTTCCTTGTGAAGGCGAAGGTGATGTGACAGTTGCCAACAGTGCCGGGGGCTCAAAGCGTATGGGTCGAGAGCCGACGCCTCAAGGCGATGTGCAAACCCTCAAAATGGTTGTACTAACGCCGACTCAGCCCAAAGGTTGGCGGGGTCATTTCAATCGCCCTGCGCGAGAAGGCTCCGTGTTGTGGAACTAGTTGGCAGAGGTAGGCAATGAGACTACCCGCTTACCTCAGAACACACGCCACGCACGCGTCCATCATTGCCGTGGAGTTGCCTCTTCCGCGCCACAACCCGAAGCAGGATTCGAGTGCCTCGGCGACCAGATCATGTGCCCAATCCGGTTCGGAGATGATCCCACTCTCGTAGAGCTTGCATGGCAGTCCGTGTCGATTAGCGGGACCGCGATTTCCTCAAAATCGCTTCGGCGTCGATACGGAGACCACGAACCTCAGGAACGTTGAGCAAGACCACACTCACGCCGCTGCGACGAGAACGACTCCCACGTCAAACGCGATTCAACCTGTATGAGTCTGCCGCGCTCCCCCTGGCTACGTGCTGCCGTTGAAACTGGCCCTATTTGCCGCGTATTGCGTCGAATACCTTGGGGTCGACCAGGGTTGAGGTGTCTCCGAGGTCTCGGCCTTCGGCTACGTCGCGCAGGAGGCGGCGCATGATCTTGCCGGATCGGGTTTTGGGCAGTTCCGGCACGATCGTGATTTGACGCGGTTTGGCGATGGGGCTGATGTCGGTGGAGACCTGCGCCTTGAGCTCGGCGATGAGGACCTCGCCCGTGTTCTCGACGCCTTCGCGCAGGATCACGAACGCGACGATGCCTTGTCCGGTGGTCTCGTCGGCGGCGCCGACGACGGCGGCTTCTGCGACGCCGTGATGGTTCACCAGTGCTGATTCCACTTCGGAGGTGGAGATGCGGTGACCGGAGACATTCATGACGTCGTCGACGCGGCCGAGGACCCAGAGTGCGCCGTCGTCGTCGTACTTGGCGCCGTCACCGGCGAAGTACCAGCCTTCTTCGGCGTAGCGGGACCAGTAGGTGTCGCGGTAACGGTCCATGTCGCCCCAGATGCCGCGCAGCATCGCCGGCCACGGCTCGTCGAGGACGAGGTAGCCGTTGCCGCCGGGGCCGAGGGGCTTGGCGTCGTCGTCGACGATCTTCGCGGAAATACCGGGCAGGGGTGCCATGGCGGATCCGGGCTTGGTGGCGGTGATACCGGGGAGCGGGGAGATCATGATCGCTCCGGTCTCGGTCTGCCACCAGGTGTCGACGATGGGTGCTTTGTTGCCGCCGATGACCTCGCGGAACCAGCGCCACGCTTCGGGGTTGATGGGCTCGCCCACAGATCCGAGGAGGCGGATCGAGGACAGGTCGTGGGCGTCGGGGATCTCGCGGCCCCACTTCATGAAGGTGCGCACGAGGGTGGGTGCGGTGTAGTAGATGGAGACGCCGTACTTCTCGATGATGTCGAAGTGGCGGTGCTCGTTCGGGGAGTTGGGGGTGCCTTCGTAGACGACCTGGGTGACGCCGTTCGAGAGGGGGCCGTAGACGATGTAGGAGTGTCCGGTGACCCAGCCGATGTCGGCGGTGCACCAGTAGACGTCTTGTCCGGCTTTGTGATCGAAGACGTTGTGGTGGGTGTAGGAGGCTTGGGTGAGGTAGCCGCCGGAGGTGTGGATGATGCCCTTGGGCTTACCGGTGGTGCCGGAGGTGTAGAGGATGAACAGGGGATGTTCGGCGTCGAAGGCCTGCGCCTCGTGCTCGGGTGAGGCTTGTGCGACGGTTTCGTGCCACCACAGGTCGCGGCCGTCGGTCCAGTCGACGTCGATGCCGGTCCGGTTGACCACCAACACGTTCTGGACGGAGTCGGCGCCGTCGACGGATTCGTCGACCGCGGTTTTGATGGGTGCTGCGGCGCCGCGTCGCCACTGGCCGTCGACGGTGACGACGAGTTTGGCTTGGGCGTCGTCGATGCGTGAGCGTAGGGCGGTGGCGGAGAATCCGGCGAAGACGACCGAGTGGGTCAGTCCGAGGCGGGCGCAGGCGAGCATGGTGACGATCGCTTCGGGGATCATCGGCATGTAGATTGCGACGCGGTCACCGGCGACGAGGCCGAGGTCGGTGAAAGTGTTTGCGGCGCGGCTGACTTCGGCGAGGAGGTCGTTGTAGGTCAGATCGCGGGAATCGCCGGGTTCGCCTTCGAAGTGAATGGCGACGCGGTCGCCGTTGCCGGCGAGGACGTGGCGGTCGACGCAGTTGTAGGCGACGTTGAGTTTTCCGCCGACGAACCACTTGGCGACGGGGGCGTCGGTCCAGTCGAGGACGTCGGTCCATTTCTCGTGCCAGTGAAGGCGCTCAGCCTGATTCGCCCAGAAAGCGAGGCGGTCGGTATCTGCGGCAGCCTGCAACTCCGGTCCCGCGTTGGCGGCCGCAGCGAACTCTGCGCTCGGCGGATATGCCTGGGGGACGTCTGTTTCGACGGAACTCGCCACAGTGCGTGTGCCTTTCTGTTGGTGAGTAGTGAGACAGCAGGGCCTGTCATCGGTTAAGGAGTGCTGTCGGCAGGAAGCTAGTGTCGCGATTCTGTGGCGTGTGTGGATTGAAGTTTCCCGCGTAGTGGACATTCCTGCGATTATGACCGCGAATGAGCGCCACTGTAATGGGGCTGGGTCGACATGTAGACCGAGTTGCCAAGCAGGCTCCCCGCATCAATTCGGCGGAGAGTCACAGTATTCCGACAGAGGCGGTGTGATGACAGATCTGAACTTCACGAGAACCGAGTTGTTCATTGGTGGCCGGTGGTGTGCCCCGATTTCTACCGATTCGTACGAGTTGGTGGAAGCGTCGACGGGGAAGCCTCTCGGATCGGTTCCGCTTGGCGCCCGCGGCGACATCGACGCGGCGGTCGCTGCTGCGCGAGCCGCGTTTGACGACGGGCCGTGGGGGCGGACGACGCCCGCGGAAAGGGCTGAGATGTTGCGTCGGTTTGCAGCCGAACTCCAGTCACGTGGTGAGGCGACCGCAGAGTTGATCAGTCGCGAGAACGGCTCACCGCTCGCGACTTCCTACGGTGCGAATGTATCCGTCCCTGTTGCCACCCTCAACCAGTATGCTGCGATGGCGGAATCGGGTTGGTTCGAAGACCTTCGGGACACCTATCTGGGGGCGACAGTCGTCCGCAAGGTTCCGGTCGGCGTCGTTGCGGCCATCATCCCCTGGAATTTTCCGCACCTCATCGCGATGGCAAAACTCGCGCCGGCACTCGCCGCCGGATGCACAGTTGTCGTTAAGCCCTCTCCAGAGACTGCCTTGGATGCGTTCGTGCTCGCAGACGCGGCAGAGGCGGCCGGTCTGCCAGCCGGTGTAATCAATGTCGTGCCTGCAGATCGCGACGTCAGCGCCGCGCTCGTGGCGCATCCCGACGTCGATAAGGTCACCTTCACCGGCAGCACGGCCGCGGGCCGTCTCATCAGCGAAGTCTGTGGACGGCTGATGCGGCCGGTCACTCTCGAATTGGGCGGGAAGTCGGCGTCGATCGTTCTTGAGGACGCGGACCTGGACGTGTTCGAGGCGAATCTGGCCGCGACGTCGTTCGTCAACAACGGGCAGGCATGTGTCCTGCTCTCGAGGATCCTGGCTCCGCGGTCTCGCTACGACCAGGTCGTTGACGTGGTCGCACGGGTCGCGAAGAGTCTGGTAGTCGGTGACGCGCTCGATCCCGCCGTGACTTGCGGGCCGATGGCAGGCCGTGTCCACCGCGATCGCGTTCTCGGCTACATCGAGGAGGCCAAGACCTCTGGCGCACGGCTCGTGACGGGCGGTGGCGTGCCGGAAGGCCTGGAGGACGGATGGTTCGTCGAGCCGACAGTCTTCGCTGACGTGGACAACACGAGCCGACTGGCCCAGGAGGAGGTGTTCGGGCCGGTGATCGCGGTCATCGCGTACGACGACCTGGATGAGGCGGTGGCCATCGCAAACGACAGCGACTACGGCCTCGCCGGGGCGGTCTGGACTGCCGACGAGCGTCGTGGCGTCGATGTCGCTCGGCGCATCCGCACCGGCACCGTCGGCGTGAATTACTACCAAATGGACCTCGGCGCGCCTTTCGGTGGAGTCAAGGCTAGTGGACTCGGCCGCGAGTTCGGTGTTGAGGGAATGACGCCTTACATCGAGTACCAGTCGGTCTACGTAAGTGCAGATTACAAGGCAGGAGAGCCGCAATTGAATCTCTGAACACCGCCGACGATGGTCACGTTCGAGTATAAGGATGCCTGGCGCAACTGCTGTGAAGCGGCAGAAAGAGTCGACAGGATCGAGCCGGGCGAGCCGCGGATCAGCGAGGTGCTGGTCCGCAACTCGTCACCACCGGCAGTGAGGTCGAGAAACCTATTCGCCACCACAGCCGCGCCGTCGAGTTGCGAGCCCGAACCCGACGGCTCATCGACCGCGGCGCGGGGTGGTCGCCGGCCAACCGGCCGCCACCGCTCGCCGTCGACCCTCTGATTCGCCACTGCCATCATCGCGTGAGCACCCTCGCTCCAGAGACTCGCTCGTGGCTGTTCCCCGGTGACGTCGGGTCCCCGGACGCTCGTGTCGACCTCGAAAGCTCCCGAGGAATTCGCGCCTCTGTCGCCCGGGCGCCCGACTTGATCTGCCTGCTCACGTCGCAGCCTTGGCCTCACGCAAATCGCTGACCTGGATTTCACCCCGTCCGACCAGCTGCACATCAACGCTGCCACCTCCCTGCCTCACGGCAACTCTGGGACGCCAGGGTATGGGCGCGATGGAGGACACGCTCGGGTGGACGAACGGTGAGAGTGAAGAGCATCTGCACGGCTGCGGCCGCCACCACGAGGAGCGCCGAAAGGGAAACGGGCGCTTATTGAATAGCCAGCGCAGCCTGTCTCGGCTTCGCGTCGACGCACCACTGAACATCTCGACCCACCATGACGCGCCGTAACGGAGCGCGACCCTGTGACCCCTACCCCCGGTCGCAACTCAGTCGGCAAGCCAGCGATCGATCTTCGCTTGATTGGTTCCCGTCCTGCCGAGTGCACCCGTTTGCGCGGGCGAGGGCGGCGGAGTGCCATGGAAGCGAGTCGCGGTCCGCGCAACGAGATACCGGCCGCCGGTTGCGTCGTCGATTTCCTGAAAGAAGTTCACCGCCTGCAGGTGGGGGTCGTCGAAAAGCTCGTCGGTGGTGTTCACCGTCGTCGCGGGGATGTCGAGATCGTCGAGGATTTTCAGCCACTCGGCAGTCGACCGCCCGGCGAGGATCTCTTCGAGGATGATGTACAGCTCGTCGATGTGCTGGTTCCGTGAATGGGCCGTCCGGAACCGGTCCTCTTCGAGAACATCTACGCGGCCGACAAAGTCGAGGAACCTGCGCCAATGCCCTTCGTGGTAGACCACCACCGAAATCATGCCGTCCGACGTCTCATAGGGACGGCGATGGATCGATCTCATGCGCGCGTAGCCGGTGGGCCCCTCGGCAGGGATAAAGGCGCGGCCGCCCCACTGCTCCATCATAGTAAAGCTAACCATCGTCTCGAACATCGGGATTTCGACTGCCTGACCTTCGCCGCTTCGTTCACGTCGTAGGAGTGCCGCAAGGATGGCGTTGGCTGCGGCCTGACCGCTGACTTTGTCCGCGATCGCCGATGCTACATACGAGGGCTTGCCTACCACGTTCGACTGAAGCCAGGACATGCCAGATGCAGCTTGGATGCAGTCGTCGTACGCGGGGCGGCCGGAGTACGGACCGTCGCTTCCGTATCCCGTGATAGCGGCGTGAACCAGCCGCGGGTTAACCGCGAGTGCTGTTTCAGGACCGATGCCCAGCTTCTCTGCGGCGGGCAGCCGCATGTTGTGCACCAGGCAGTCAGCTCGTTTGATGAGGCCGAGGATAGTGTCCCGCGTCGCCTCCACCTTGAGATCCAGCTCGATGCTGTTCTTGTTGTGATTTCCCGCGATGTAGACACTGGCTGGCCCGAGCCCGCGGGAGGCGCCGAGACTTCGCGTGATGTCTCCTCCCGGAGCCTCCACCTTGATGACATCCGCGCCGAGTTCGGCGAGCAGGAGCGTGCAATACGGGCCCGAAAAAGTCGTGGTGAAGTCGAGGATTCGGATTCCTGCTAGAGGTCCGGCTGGAGTGTCTGCCATTTGTGTGCTCCTTCTTGAGGGGCCCGGTGATTCCGGGTTCTCGGCAAGCTGTCTTCAACTCTAACAAGATAGGATCCAATAACGGATTCAGAACCAGTATCCGGAATCGAGCGCGGGTTCGGATAGCACAAGACTTGGCGAAACCTGTCCCCGAAGACGGACGACCTCGATGCCCGGAATGCGCGGTGCGACTCATTGGCTGTTCTCCCGCTGCCGCGAACGCAAACCGGGGGTTGGTGACGTTCTTCGAGAACAGAAAAGCGATGTCGATGCGGAGTGGATCCGACGCCGCGACGTCCGCGCGTGGGGTCGACGCTCAACATTGTCCCGCCAGTTCTGGATTCGCTCGACGACGGGCGGAGGCAGACTGGTGGGGGCGAGCCGAGGCGACCGACCTGGGGACGTCGTCGGCCCTCCGAATTATGGGTCGGCAGTGGATGCTGAGACTATCAACGACGAGCACCGATGTGGCCTCAGCCGGAAAACCTTCGAGTACATTGACGCAACAGTTCAACGGACGGCGAAACATTCGCTCGTCGTGTAAATGTGAACACTGCGTCCCGGAACTCTTCGCGCCACCCTCGCTCTCGGGGTTTCATCTTCGATACGTGGCAATTTCGCACAATCCCGTCGGCATTCGCACCCCCGGCGCCCAGGAGTGTCAACCGATGAACCTTTCACGGGAAACCCGGCTCGATGGGCCGATTGACAGGACTAGTGAAAACGCCGGAGGGATTGTGATGGTCCTCGAGCGTTTTTCGCTGTCAGCGTCGCCGTGGCGTCAGTAACCCTGTCGCCGTCGCTATCCCCTGAGACTATGGCGCATACCGGGTGTAATTCGCGGCCGCCTGATCTTCTTCATGGTGTGCTGGGGATGGCCACCTGCTTCGCCGGTGACGCCGAGGATCTGGCTCCCGGTCAACGGGAAGGCGGGCGTAGCCGGGTGGCGCTTGGACCTAGCGTGGATGCATGACCGGCCACACGATTTTCATCGTCGATCGCATCCTCGTCGAGCCGGGCAAAGCTCGTGCATTCGTCGACGCGTACAGGGTCGACTACGTACCTCGTGCGCAGAGGTTGGGGATGGCTCTGGACGGAATACTCCTCAGCCCACCGGTGTGGTTCGAGGATGATTCCAACGTGGTGACGGTGACGTGGGCGGTGTCCGGCTCCGCAGAATGGTGGCAGACGGCCATCGGTCGCAGGTTCGACCCGGTCGTCACGGCATTCTGGACCCAGGTCGAACCGATGGTCAAGGAGCGTAGTCGAACCATGGCGGCGCGGATCGAGGACGTCGAGGAGATGTGTGATGTATAAAGTTACGCGTTTGATTCACCTCGAACGTCCGGAAGGTCAGGTGGCAGACGCCGTGGCGCGGGTGCGGCTTGCGGCGGACACGAGCCGGGCGACCCGGGCGCTCGTCTCTCCGACCCTGGCGGGCGCGCGCAACGGGGGCGATGTCCTTGTGCACCTAGAGTTCCCGACTCAGGACGAGTGGTGTGTCGCGCGCGATATCATCGACGAAGCCGTCCGAGGTGATGACACGCGCCACGTCGACGGGGTGGAATACTGGGGGGGCAGTACCGACCCTTCCTGGACGGGTGCGCGCCCCCGTGCCGACGAGGCATCGGTGTATCGGGCGCTCCTCCTCAAGGTCGACGACAGCGCGGCGCGATCGCTTGTGGAGAAATTCGAGAAAGAACTGCTGAGGATGCCGCCGTATATCGATTCGATGATGTCCTGGCAGCTCAGCCGCGTCGGCGCCTCTCAGGGCGCGAGTGAGTGGACGCACGTGTGGGAACAGTCGTTCACAGATCTGGACGGACTGCTCGGCCCGTACATGCACCATCCGGTGCACTGGGGCTATGTGGACAGGTGGTTCGACCCCGAGTGTCCCGACCAGATTGTGAAGGAACGCGTGTGCCACAGCTTCTGTGCCATCGCACCGTGAGTCGGCCGGCCATACGCGTCACCGGCACGTTGCGGGCCGAGGCGCGCTCCACCGAGAACCGAGTACCCGGTCCTCGGCTACGCACCAGCGTCGGAACACCGCACGAATTTGATACAGCGCCAAGCGATTCTGCGCGGGGACGTCACTCGCTGCGTAGACAGGCTCAGCAGACGGCGTGGTCGCGTCGGCGACCGATTCACTCCCGAACAATCCGGCGAGGAATCTCGCCGCTACACCGTCATTCTGGCGGCGCGCACGATGTCGGAGGGCGACGATGTTCGTCAGCGACAACGTCTCAAATCAGAGTGCTTGCGAGGTTTCTTGGACATGTGGTCTTCGGAGATTGTGGATCCGATTGCTCCCCGTCGCTCAATAACTGTCCGCGCAGTGGGCAATCGATATGCGTCACGGGGTGCGAAGCGGCAAATTGAGCCTTGATGGAGGTGCGTCGTGACGCTTTCAGACCCGGCCCAGGTGGACTAACGAGAACCGACGTGTTCATCGGACGCTTGGAGGGTGTACCAATCGGCCGACCGGTACGAAGTGGTGGAGACATCGTCAGGCCCCTAGGTGCCGTCCCTATCGCCGGATCGAGGATGTGAATGCTGTGGTAACTGTAGCCAGGCATGCCGTTATCAGACGGATCTCGCCGCCGGTACGGCGGTGCCTCATCCAGCGGGCTCGGTTAGGAATTCGGGCCGTGGTCTCGCGACCTTCATTGATTAACAAAGCGTTTCGCCCGTTCGGGTCAGTTGCTGGCTCGGATCAACTGAGTAGAAACACGGCATTCGAGGGAGAAAGAGATGGATCGAAAATGAGGACACGTGCAGCAGTGTTATGGGCGCCAGGTGAGCCATGGTCGGTTGAATCGATCGAACTCGACGAGCCCCGATACGGTGAAGTATTGGTACGGCTGGTCGCGACCGGCCTGTGTCATTCGGATGAGCACATGCGTGACGGAACGAACGTGATGAAGTATCCGTTCATCGGTGGGCACGAGGGTTCTGGCGTTGTCGAGCGAGTGGGTCCGGGCGTGCACGACCTGGAGCAGGGGGACCACGTCGTCTTCAGTTTTATTCCCGCTTGTGGCCGGTGCAGGGCCTGTTCGAAGGGAATGTCGAGCGTGTGCGACATGGGGGCGCATCTGGGTATCGGTCTTCAAATCAGTGACGGTACAGCTCGGCACCGTGCCCGCGACAAGGATGCGCACCTGATGTGTGTGACAGGGACCTTTGCCGAACACACTGTCGTGCACGAGTCCTCATGCATCAAGATCACAACGGACGTTCCACTGGACAAGGCAGCCCTGGTCGGGTGCGGCGTCACCACCGGGTGGGGATCCTCGGTTTATGTCGGCGAGGTGACGGCTGGAGATTCGGTGGTGATCCTGGGGATGGGCGGCGTCGGTTGTGGCGCGGTGCAGGGAGCAGCGCAGGCCGGTGCGAGGCACGTCGTGGTGGTCGACCCGTCAGAGTTCAAGCGTTCCGAAGCCAAGCGATTCGGTGCGACCCATGTCGCCGAATCCGCCGAGGAAGCGCTGGATCTTCTGCGGGAGTTGACCTGGGGTGCAATGGCTGACGTTGTGGTAGTCACTGTTGACAAGATGACCGGCCAGCACGTGGCGCCTGCTATGGCATTGCTGGGCAAGGGCGGCATTTGCGTGCAGGTGTCGGTCGGCGATCCCACGGAAACCAGTATCGACATCAGCCTCATCGATCTTACGTCGATGAGAAAGTCGATTCGCGGGTCGTGGTACGGCAATGCAAATCCGCGATCCGATGTCCCACTACTCCTCCGCTTGTACATGGAAGGAAAGCTTCGTCTCGACGAGATGATCACCAAGACATACACGTTGGATGAGATCAATGACGGTTTCGAGGACATGAGGCGGGCCGAGATCATCCGAGGAGTGATCGTCTTCTGACCGCTCTCGCCGAGAAAAGACCCTCGCGCTGATTCTCTGCTCACGTCGCCGAGTGGCCGCTCCCCGGGCCCATATCGGAGGTCTAGCGCGCAATAACTTCTGAGCTGGGAACGTGTCAGCTGAGTGAGACGCGAGGTGTCGCACGGATGCACCACGCGGCATCGTGTGAGGACGCATACGTGCCATACGAAGCTGGTCAAGAGCGAGGAGTTCATTTCATGACGTCGCATGTCGGTGAAGGATCCCGCGATAGCAGCAAGCTGAGCCAGTTGGTCAACGGATGGTGGTTTCACTACGACGAGTGGTGTCCAGAGGCGCTGCGAGCGCTGATCGCCGACGACTTCAACTTCCGCTGCAGGAGTGACACGGGCGCAACCGCGTACGAAGACTTCATTCGCGTTGACTTGACGGGGGCGGACGAGGTGATGGCATGGCAGGAAACGCACCGTCTCGCCAGTCCGTACCCTTTGCGCCACCACTGCAGCAACATCTTGTTCACGTCACATCGTGACGGGGTCACTGAGTTCTGCGCCTACATATTCGTAACGAAGGTCGTTGACGGTCGTCCGCACGCACTGTCTAGTGGAATCGTGCACGGTGCGGCACAGGAGTCCGGAGGACAACTGGTGCTTGCGAAGCTCCAGGTCGTGCTCGACACCAGGGAATCCGTTGCGTACTCGGACCTGCCTACGATCGCGCCCTGAGAGCTGTTTGGACTGTATGCGGGCCTAGCCATTTGGTGCCAGAGAAAGGAGGTCACAACAATGACGATCAATGAACACGAAGTCGCCACAGAACATCCCGTTTTCCACGTTCACCTCTGTCCTTGCTGACCAGCATCGAGTTTGACGCCACCCTGCGTATCGTGGCGCTCTGCCAGACTTCACGACCAACACACCGAGTTGGGTGCGACTGTGTCGGCGAGATCAAGTACTTCGATGACATGTTTGCTGACGAGCTCTGCGTGCCGCGGATTGTCCCGCGACGGTGAACGTGCCGCCTCGACTCCTTCAAATGAAAAGGATTGTGGAGCAGTCGATGACGCGGCTGGCAACTGCCAGGAGCGATAAGGTGACGCCTGGATGGGGCGCCACGGTCGGAAGGCCTGTGAGGAGGCAGCGCCCGACTGTCAGGGGAGCGGATCGTAGCTTGCGCGCTCTTTCTTGTTTTGCTCTACGGCGGGGCTCATCTCGGGTGCTGAGGCACATGGCCCGTGTTCTGGCTGGTCGTGGCGGCAGCGTGTGTCGGGTGCGGAGTGCACCTGGTCGGAAGTCCATCCGCACGGGGGCTGGCAATCACTGAGCTCATGTCCGTCGCGATGATAGCGGTACATTCGACCCCATCTGACCCATCGACTCATGATCATGTCGGATCCGCGTCAGCCGTCAGCCGTCAGCCGTCAGACTCGATTCGGCCGGCATGTCCCATTCGATGAAGATGTCGATTGCCTTCACCGCGAGCGAGCTGGTCCTCGCGCGCACAGCATTGTCGGCGAGTATTTCCGAGTCCTGCTAACAGGAACGAGCCTGCTACACCCAAAAGCGCGCTCCGACGGCCATCGATAGGGCTTGGTGGTCGATACGGGGTCGCGACTCGACACAAAGTAGAAAATATCAGAATCATGACTGCCGCCGAGCCAACGGCGGGGGAGCGAGCACCGTTGCGTACCAATGTAGATCCTTCAACGCCGAGGCCGATAGATGGCGCCGAGAAGGTAGGGGCGTCCTCCTCGGTGACGGTCCGAGGTGCTCGCAGGACGATGATCGGCATCATTGTGTTGTGCACGTCGGGGATAGCAATGTCCCTCACTCAAACGCTCATCATGCCGTTGATCCCAACCTTGCCGCGAATACTCGACACGTCGGCGTCGAATGCCTCGTGGGCGGTCACCGCGACGATGGCGGTCGGAGCAATGGTGACGCCGATCGTGGGACGCCTCGGGGATATGTACGGGAAACGTCGTCTCCTGCTTATCTGCGTCGCAGCGGTAGCGGTGGGCTCACTGATCTGTGCTGTCGCGCCAGGACTCACGGTGTTCCTCGTCGGTCGTGCACTGCAAGGACTGGGCGTGGCCTTCGTGTCGGTTGGAATCAGCGTGATGCGGGAATTCGTCCCGGCGGCGAAACTCGGGACTGCCGTCGGAATGATGAGCTCGTCATTAGCTGTGGGAGGTGCGCTCGGGCTGCCTCTTTCTGCTTTCGTGGCAGAGGTCTACAGCTGGCGACTGTTGTTCTTCCTGGCCGTCGGGGGGTCGGTGGCTTGCTACGTTGGCATCTACAGCCTCGTTCCTCCGAGCGTGATCCGGACTGGCGGGCGGTTCGACCTCGTCGGTGCGGTCGGCCTGAGTGCCCTGCTCCTCACACTCTTGCTACCACTGAGCAAGGGCCCTGACTGGGGTTGGATTAGTCCGATCACCATGTCGCTGGGCGGATCGGCAATCGTCATTTTCGTGGGTCTTGTGTACTACGAACTGCGGCGGCCAAATCCGCTTCTAGATCTACGCATCGCAGCACGGCGAGACGTGCTGCTTGCAAACATCGTTGGCGTTATGGCGGCCTTCGCCTTCTACGGGATGGAACTCGTTCCTATCCAGATGTTGATGGCGCCATCTTCGGCACCACACGGACTCGGGGTATCCATGATGGCTGCTGGTCTGCTTATGGCTCCGGCCGGACTGGCGGCATTCGTGTCGTCAAACATCGGTGCACGCATGGTGACGGGTTTCGGGGCTCGCAGCACGCTCCTGACCGCGGGTGTACTGCTAATTACCGCTGTGGCAGCGATGTTGGTTGCACTCGTGATTGAGTGGCAGTTCCCTATAGCCTTCTTGGTCGGCGTCACCTGCGTGATAGGGACGTCTGTGGGCATGTCGTATGCGACACTGCCGACTCTCATCATGGAGGCAACTCCGATCGAACAGACCGGAGAAGCCAACGGTCTGAACGCGCTGATGCGGATCATAGGGCTCGCTGCGGCCGCCGCAGTGGTGGGAATGATTCTGGCGAACAATGTCACCGATGCTGCCGGCACCAGTTTCGTAGTGCCATCTTCCTCGGGATACATTGGGGCTACTGTCACCACGTTGGTCGCTGGTGTAGTTGCGACCGTCGCAGCGATATTCTTGTCGCGGAAGCAACATGCAATGGCTGCGGATGTCCCGCGACAGTACGGGCGGTGAGCGAACGTCCGAGATGAAGTGCCGTACACGACAGTGCCCCCGAGTGTTGACTGGTTCCTGGTTCTGGCTTTGTTCGATTGTCACGATGTCGATCAGAGGCACGGGGCAGAGGCACCTTCGGACGGACATTACCTCGACCGTATTTCGACGTGTTCCGTGGCCCAGGTGCTCGTCGATTTAGACAAGAGGTGCTGACCGCGAGTGAGGTTCTCGGGGCGGCACAGACCCGCGAACCGTTTCGTTCATCGGCTCGAACCGGGACCACAGACTCGCCCAGTCAGGGGGTGAACGCAAACCGTGCCGCGACCAGTGCTCCGACTTCGCGGACCGCGGCCCGTGCCCGGATCACCGTCGGTACCTGCATAGCGAAACCGTGTCCGACACCGGGATATCTCAATTGCGCGGTGGGAACGCCCGCGTCTCGAAGGCGATCGCCGTACTCTTCGACGCCGTCGCGGAGTGGGTCAGCGTAGCCCACGGCGATGACCGAAGGCGGAAGACCCGCGAGAGATGTCGCCAGCGCGGGTACCCCGTATTCGTCATCGACCGACGGATCATCACCCAGGTACAGGCTCTTCATCCAGTCGATGTCTTCGGCGACGAGAAAAGGACTGTCGCCGAACTCCCGCATCGAGGGCCGGTCACGGCGCCGCTCGAGGCCGGGATAGAACAACACCTGCTGGGCAATGGCCGGCCCGCCTTCGTTCCGTGCCCGCAACGCGGTCGACGCGGCGAGCCCGCCGCCCGCGCTGTCACCACCCAATCCGATCTGTGTGTTGTCCAAGCCGATTTCCTCGGCGGATTCGTGGGCCCAACACAGCGCCGCATACGCCTCGTCGTTCCCGACCGGGTAGCGATGTTCTGGCGCGAGCCGATAGTCGACGTTGATTAAGACAGCTCCGGTAGCGGAGGCGACGTCGCGAGCGAGCCGGTCGAAAGAGTCCAGTGTCCCCATGATCATGCCGCCGCCGTGGAACCACACGAGTCCGGGAGCGCCGATAGCGGGGACCCCGACCGGTCGGTAAATTCGCACCGGGACAGTTCCATGTGGACCGCCGAACTGAGTCGTCACCACCGACTCCATATCGGGCCCGGCGGGGCGGATGATCGCCTCGAGGTTGCGCCGCACCGCTTCGACACCGGCAACCCGCGCAGGCGGCAAGTTGGCCGCGACAATCCGGTCGACGATGACGGCGACGTCCGGATCCCAGACCCCACCACACGAAGGGGTGATCGGTGATTCAGGGGAAGTGCTCGAGCTCATGGTCTGACTCCTTGATCTCTTCATTTGATCGTCGTGGCGAGAGTGGGTACGCCTCACCGAGTGCGTTTGGCTGTTGTGGGACAACACTCCCTCGCGTCGCTCACCGCCGCGACGATGTTCGTCCATCAGATTGCCAAGTCGATCGTCGTCGTTCCGGCGAGGGCATCATCATCGCCTCGTGCCCTGCTACGACCCTGTCGCGCGCCTGCCAAAGTCGTAGAGATTAGGTTTAGCGGTAAGGAATGGCAAGCTTCCACAGGCGCCGCAGTTCCGCGACAACCAGACTCAGCGGCGACGGCTCGGACATGGCGAAGTGAAAGTCCCAGTTGGCCAGGCGCATCGGAGGAACTCGGCTCAGTCCGTCGCGGAGGTGACTGGGTCCGCCTCACGGCGAGGCTGATAGCGTCGAACACCGGAAATTTCGCCAGCACCTTGCCTTCGAGCACCGCGCGCGAAGTATGTCCGAGCGAACTCCGCCCCTGTGCAAGGCGGGCCGCGCATAACCAATATTGTGCCTGTGTTCGACGATGCCCTGGGACGCGAACTCACGTAAACCCCCTGGATCGGCAGCCGACCTCGAAGTTCTCGATTACGACGTCGGCGCCTCCGAACGGATGCCCGACTGCAACACGGCCAGGCCCGGCCCGCAGGTCGAGACAGAATCGTTATTATCGTTGAGCCTCCGGTAGTGCGTGTTGCTCCGGCGGTTGGCCACGAAGGGCGGCTCTGCGCGCTATGCGGGCCCGCTACGCTGCGCGATCATCGATTGCGTGGATGGCGCCCAGACATGGCGTCGCCCTCGCTGGCGGTCACGCCTGCTCCGCAGTCGTCGTCCCGGGCACCCCTGTGACGAGATCCCAGATGTCGATTCCGTCATCGAGAACTTGGCCTGCCAGGACGCCTGCCCAGTACTGCTCCGTTCCGTGCCGGTCACGCCAACTCCACAGCGAGGTGCTATACCGCCCCAGAGCGTGTTCGGATGTGAAACCGATCGCGCCGTGGATCTGGTGTCCACTCGCGGCGACCGGGTGAGCCGACCGCGACGTCACCACCTTGGCGGCAGCGACGGCAGTCAGTGCCGTGCGACGGTCGGCGGATTCGTATGCCGATGCCGCTTCGCGTGCCGAGATGTCCATGAGGGTCGTCAGGGCCGCCATGCTCGCGAGTCGCTGCTGGACGGCCTGGAACTGGGTCAGTGGCCTGCCGAACTGGGAACGCTCGGTGGCGTAAAGCAGCGTGTGGTCGCGGACGGACGCGGCCACCGCTGCGGCCGCTATGGCATAGGCGAGTGCACCGCGCTCGATCACATCATCGGCGGTGATCGCCGTGGGACCGTCGAACAGCACCGGTGCGCCGTCGAAGGTGATGGTGGCGAGCGAGACACCGACAAGGTCGGTTTCCGCCGACACGTGCACTCCCGGGGCATCGGTTCGTATCGAAGCCAGCCTCGCACCCGACGAGCCGTGTTCGGCAGGCAAGACGATCAGTACGGTGTCGCAGTCGGCGGCGAAGGCGACGTCTGTGACAGTTCCGTCGAGGGCCGTCTGCTCACCGTTTCGAGTAAGAAGGCACGCGGCGTCGCCGATCGCGATAGTCGCTGACGTGGATTCGAGTGCGTACCCGGCGTCAGCGGCCAGCCACAGGGCCAGGATGCCGTGTTCGATGAGGGGTGTGAGTGCACCCTTCCCCGCTGCCGTCGACACGACGGCCAAAGCATCGCTCAACGCCGCTCCGCCGCCCCCGACCTCCTCGGGCGCCCCGACGGTGGCGAAACCGCCTTCGTGTAGCTGTTCCCAGATCGCCGTGTCCACCGCGCGCGCGGGGGTCTGATGATCGACCCCGATGCGATCGATGACGGATGCAGTGACCGCCGTCAGTTCCGCGGTGAAGTCACTCATCGAACCCCCAGTCCACGCGCGACGATGCCGCGCAGAATCTCGTTGGTGCCGCCGCGAAGCGTGAACACCGGTGTGTGCAGAGTGCTGTGTGCAAGAAGTGTCGCGAACGGGTCGTTCCCGCCGAGCTTGGCCACCGCGAGGCTCGAGGAGCGCACCGCGTCGCCGAGGTCGCCTTCGAATATCGATCCGAGATCCTTGACCATAGCGGCCAGGACATCGGGATTGCGACCCGCGGATAGTTCGGCCGCGACCTGCAGCGACATCCGGCGAAGACCCCACGCCTGTGCGGTGAGGGAGCCCAGAGTGTCCCGCTGTTCGGGCGTGGCGCCCGTCCGGGCGAGAAGTGACGCCCACGCACGCAGCAGCGGCATCGTGCTGAGATACCGCTCGGGTCCCGAACGCTCGAACGCGAGCTCATTCATTACCTGGGCCCAGCCACCGCCGCGCTGACCGAGCAGCGCGCTCGCGGGAACCGTGGCGTCGTGGAAGATCACTTCGTTGAAGTGCGCTTGCCCGTCGATGCTCCGGATCGGGCGGATCTCGATATCCGGGTGGGGGATATCGACGACGAACTGCGACAGCCCGGTCTGACGGTCGCTTGGCTGTCCATCGGTGCGGGCGAGCAGGACCATGGCATGCGCCGTGTGTGCGCCGGTCGTCCACACTTTGGTGCCGCTGATCGTCCACGAGTCACCGTTGTCCACGGCGCGGGTGCGCACCGACGCAAGGTCGGAGCCGGCGTCGGGTTCACTCATGCCGATCGCGAAAAAGGTCGTACCCGAGGCGATCCCGGGGAGGTAACGCTGCCTCTGTTCGGCCGAACCGTGCGCGAGGATGCTCGGCGCCATCTGACGGTCCGCGATCCAGTGCGATGCCACTGGCGCGCCCGCGGCGAGCAGTTCTTCGTTGACTACGAATCGTTCCAGCGGGGTGCGGCCGTGACCGCCGTACTCGGCGGGTACGGTCATTCCCAACCAGCCCTGCGCCGCTAGCCGAGCACTGAACTCGGCGTCGAATCCGGTCATCCAACTGTCCACAGCAGGGGTGAAGGTGCTGGCAACAAGCTCGTCGGCGAGGAATCGCCGAACCTCGGCCCGCAGGTTGTCGAGACCGGATGGACTGGCAGAAGGCACGTCTGTCATGGAGTCGGTCATGAGGCGCTCGGTCCCCGGGACGACCATGCCGCATTGCCCTTGCGTGACATCGACCACATCTGCACACCGCGTTCGATCTCGACCGCAGACGACCAGCTGACGGCCGGGGGTCCCAGTTCCAGACGTGCGCTGGCCTTGACTCTCCTCGTCAACTGCGGATCCGCCGCTGCGGTACGGACCAGAGCGTCGACGAACTGCGAGATCTCGCTCGCTTCGACTGCCGCGTAGGCGAGACCCTTCGCCGCAGCCTCGGCGCCCGTGAGTGACTGCCCGCACGCTGCCAGTGCAATCGTGTCCGCCCATCGCAGCGAACGGCCGAGCAACGACAGATGGCCGCCGCCAGGATGGATACTCCGGGCAAGGAAGCCGCTCTCTAGTTGGGCGTCCGGCGTCACCACCATGATGTCGGCGGCCATCGCTAGGTTGAGCCCGGCACCGACAGCGCCACCGGAGACAACCGCGATGGTCGGGACTGGAAGACTGCCAACGCGGACAAAAGCGCCGTAGATGGCGCTGGTGCGGGCCACCGCGTCGGGTGAGGCAGGGTCGGACGACGACGACGCGAGATCCCGAGTATCGGCCCCGCTACAGAAGTAGCTGCCCCGCGCGTCGACCACTACCGCCCCGATGGTGTCGTCTTCCTCGACCCGATCACAGAACCGCACAATAGCGGCTGCCATATGGAGCGTGATCGCGTTTTTTCGGCGCGGGTTGTCGAGGGTGAGCCGGGCGACGCCTCCATTGAACGACGTGAGTGTTGCCGGGGCTCCGTCGACCTTCTCTGCAGTTTCGGTACCGAGACCGTTTTCAGTCATGGCGTGACGGTAGCAGATTGGATCCAAAATAGTTACCAATGTGTTGACAAAATCAGTTTCCCTGCAGTGCACTGGATCTGCACCAAGGGCAGCCGCACTGGGCGGAAGCCACAGAGAGGAGCAGGCGTGTTCGACTTGAGTGGAAGAATCGCACTGGTCACCGGCGCAGGACAGAGTGTGGGCGAAGGAATCGCGAAAGTCCTTGCACAACAGGGTGCTGCGGTGATAGTCAACGACTTGCGCGGCGACCGGGCACGGAAGGTGGCTGCGGGTATCGTCGGGTCGGGTGGTCGTGCGGTCGCGGCCCCGTTCGATGTCACGGACTATGACGCCACGCTCAGTCATGTTCGCGCCGCGGAGACCGCACTCGGCGGTCCTGTCGACGTCGTCGTCAACAACGCCGGCGTCGCCGAAGGGCGTGTCATCAAGCCATTCCGGGAGTTGTCTCCCACGGAGTGGCGTGCTCCCATCGACCTCAACGTCTTCGGCGCTATGAACTGCATCAAGGTTGCCATCGATGGTATGTGCGAGGCAGGCTGGGGGCGAATTGTTCAGATCTCGTCGGGCTCGGCCCGCACCGGCCAGAACATCAATCAGACGATGTACGCCACAGGCAAGAGTGGAATCGAGGGCTTTATTCGGCACCTCGCGGCCGAAACCGGACAGTTCGGTGTCACTGCCAACAACGTGGCGCTCGGACACCAGGAGAACCTCCGGGACAAGATGAGCCCGGAGATGATCCAGCAGATCCTCACCACCATCCCGATCGGACGGTTCGGCGATCCGTTCGAGGTTGGAGCGTTCTGTGCCTATTTAGCGTCAGACGAGGCCGGTGGAATCACCGGTCAGACATTGGACTTCAACGGAGGATCGCAAACTCGCTGAACGAGGTTCCCTCCACCGTGATGTCGCGGATACCCATTCGTGCGTCAGATCTCGGACGCTGCGTCGAGATCTACACGTAGGGAGACGAATTCACGCATGGCAGGGATCCGAACACGCTCCTTTGGTGCATTCGTCAACGTGATGGGACGGCAGAGTAGGCGGTTGTCAGTCCGATTCACGGAAGAGCGGAGACGCACGTCGACCACCGCAACAGTTCATCAAAATTGTGGTCAGTATTGACGGCGTCGAGGGCAGGATGACAAGTGCGTGTGTACATGAGGCGTCGAAGTCACACCTTTAACTCCCAGGGCGAACTAGGGCACGACCATCGGAAGTGTGCGTGATCCGAGCACGACGGCGTGAACAACTCTGTTCACCATGGATTCACCTATTTTCGCTCTGTGGTCGGGTCCCGAATTCTGAGGACCCGCAGCGCGCTGATCTAGAGACTGGCCCGACGGGGGCGTCGACTTTCTCGAGTGGTCGGCAGGTATTGCCCCTCGAGCATCGTCCTTTCCCGGATGAATTCGATGCCGCGGGGCGTACTGGAAACGGGCGCAGCGTGTTTGAAAATGCGATCACCTGGAGCGAACTGGCGATCGGGTGAAGCGCATTTACCCTTCGGTCCCGGCGGATCCGTTCGGTATCGGGGGGCGCGCCGTCCCGATGGTGGGCACGCGGGGGTGGCGCGAATCGTTCAGGTCCGCGATCGATCCGGCGTTGCCCGCCTGATGTCAACACTGCCGCCGAGGAACTTGTCCCGGAGGAGGCGGAAAGGGTGACCGGCCTGATCGTTCGTCGAGCAGGAGAAGGGAGCGGGTCAGGATAGGTGCGAACCTTGGTGTCTAGTCGCGGGGTCGGCTTCGAGGGAGATGCCCCAGCTACGGCGAGAGTGGGAGGCCACGCTTACCTCGGACTGGTCGTCCTCGTATCCGGTCACAGGATCCGGTGACTCGCTAACAAGGCTGCGTGTCCGGGCTGAACTCGACTTGGTCGATCAGTCATGGTTTGCTCCGCGACGCTGTTCCCGAACGGCGATACCGTGTTCCGCCCTCGGTGTCCGTGCCGGGACTACTGGGGACGAGACTGTAAGTCGATTCGCCAACGAGATGCCCCCGTTAGATGAGATGGGTCTTGCGATGCGGGAACCCATGAACGCAGGCGCCGGTGATGGCTTCTGGTTGGTGTTGGACGACAGTGCCGGAGGCTGGCCAATTGCCGGCCATCTGTGTATCTACTTCCGCAGGCGAACTCCGAAACTCAAGCCTGTGGCACACGGCTTCGAGTATCGCAGGACGCGATTCCGCGATCGCTGTTGATCCGGACACCCTGCGATCCACCATCAGTCGATGCGGCGAGTTCGCCAAGGCCTGGTATTACGATGACCGCCAGCGTGGAGGGATTCGTCTGCGGCACAGTACCTTCAAGCTTTGGAGGGTTCGTAGTTCCACGCTGTTCGCCTCATGCTGGGCGGTCTCAGGACCGAGGGAGGCACGATGATTGATTCCTTCGGGGCAGTCCGGCGAAGTGACGGTTCAACTGTCCCCGGTGTGTAGGCGGCCGACAATTCGCTGGCCTCAGCTACTGGTGAGACCTGCCCAGGGTCCGGCATCCACCGGGATCGGGCATCGCCATTGGCTAAGTGCCATCTCACACGGGGCGGGCGGCATCACTGCACGCCAGCATGCCTCCGCGGCTGCCTAATCTAGCAATTGAGGGGTACTGCAACCGACCGAATCCGTGCCGCAAGACGCTCACTCAGAGCGGAGTCAGTGGCTAGCAAGGTCAGCCGCCACACACCTGTCCCAAATGTCGCGTGCGGTCGAGCGTAGGGGGCCGATCATCTTCTGGTGATCTAGTGAGCCTATCGAGGCACAAATCGACAACCCGGCCATATTGCCGTAAACGTGGTCGGGGGGGCCGATCGATACTCCGACGCAGCCGATTCCGGGAAATGCATCGCCGCGATCGAACGCGGCGCCCTTCTCGCGAACCTGGGCAAACTCCCGGGCAAACTGGCTTGATGTCGCATGAGCGAAGTTTTTACGTGGTGACGTCGGCGAGTTCTTATGACGACCGCCCAGCGAGTACGACTTCGCAACGGTTGCGTTCGCCATGATCACCTTGCCCACCGCAGTCAGGTGCGCGGGCACGCGTTGGCCGACAGCAGTCGGGGTCGAACCCGAGGCACGTCCATTGACCTTGGCGAGGTACACGGTGTCGGCTACATCTACCACCGCGAGTTGGATTGTGTAGCCCGTCCGCTGGGCGAATGCGTGTAAAACCGGACGTGCATGTTGGAGCAAGCGATTCTGGTTCAGCGCAGCCTGTCCCATTTCGTAGGCCTTGACGCCCAGTTCATAGGTTTGCTCGGGCGATCGTGCCAACCAGCCGACCGAAGCCAACTGTTCGAGCAATCGGTGCGCTGAGGACCGTGGAATGCCGGTCTTTTGCGTCACTTGGGCGAGGGTGAGAGGGCCTGCGGAGTTGAAGGTTTCCAGAACCAGCGAAACCCGTCCGACCGCGGACACCGGGGGGCCTTCGGTGGGTGATGTGCTCAACCGTTCCTCCTGACAGATCCTGCCAACGTGACACACGTCACGGTACCTTCCCTATGCTGCGTGCATCAAATGCGGCCGGTGACGGCTGCCATCCGTGGTTCGACTTCGTCGTGAATTGCCTCCCGCTACACGAGCGGATTCGCTTGTGCACGCGGCCCCGCGATGATCCACCGCAACCTTTGTCGGAGGTCAGGCGTGCCGACCGGTTCGAAGGTGGTCCTGCCGTAGGGGATCTGAATGTGTTCCCGTTCTGCGGGAGACCCATGTCACCGAGCTGTCCATAGTTGCCAAGCTGTTCAAAACGCGACGGGCCCAGTTGATGGGTGACCAGTTGTCGTGCCCAGTCCGATCAGGAGGCAAAAGTGAATTCTGCAGAGACCGAACAGGTTCGCGTCATCGATACCGGGGCGCCCCCCGAGAGGTATGCACGCGGATGGCACTGTCTGGGACTGCTCGGGGATTTCGCGGACGGCAAGCCCCACCAGGTGTCGGCCTTCGGGACCGAGTTGGTGGTCTTCGCGGGTGAGGACGGAAAGATCAGCGTCCTCGACGCGTTCTGCCGTCACATGGGCGGCAACCTTGCGCTCGGCACCGTCAAGGGGAACTCCATTGCCTGCCCGTTCCATGATTGGCGGTGGCGAGGTGATGGGAAGTGCTCGGGAATACCTTATGCGCGCCGTGTCCCGCCGCTCGCAAGGACAAGGGCTTGGGTGACTTCCGAGGTCAACGGACAGCTTTTCGTATGGCATGACCCCCAGGGGTCCAAGCCTTCAAGCGACCTCGCGATCCCTGTCATCGCGGAGTACGGCGATCCGGAATGGACCGATTGGGTTTGGAACTCGATCGTGGTCGAGGGATCGCACTGCCGTGAGCTCGTCGACAACATCGTCGACATGGCCCACTTCTTTTACGTGCACTACGGAATGCCGACCTTCTTCCGCAACGTGTTCGAGGGACATACGGCGACTCAGGCGATGCGTTCCCTCCCGCGTCCCGACGCGACCGGTGTCAGACTCAGTGAGAGCACCAACTACTCCACGGAAAGTCAGTCCGATGCAACGTACTTCGGACCTTCGTACATGATCGACAAGCTGTGGACGGGCGGTACGGATCCCGAAGCCGATCCGAATATCTACCTGATCAACTGCCACTATCCGATCTCGCCCACCTCGTTCCGCCTCCAATACGGGGTGATCGCGAAGAAGCCGTCCGGCGTACCCGATGAGCAGGCACAGACGATCGCCGAGATGATCGCCAAGGGCGTTGCAATCGGGTTTGAGCAGGACGTGAAGATCTGGAAGAGCAAGTCTCGGATCGACAACCCTCTGCTGTGCGAGGAGGACGGCCCGGTTTACCAGTTGCGCCGCTGGTACGAGCAGTTCTACGTGGACATCGAGGATGTCCAGCCGGAGATGGTCAACAGGTTCGAGTACGAGATCGACACTGAGCGAGCCCTGACAAGTTGGCAAGCAGAGGTCGACGAGAACCTCGCCGCCGGCCGGACCGCATTCGGAACCATGATCGAAAACACGGCGCAAGCTGACGTCCCCTCCTGACCCATCGGTAGTCACGTCGGCCCGGCCACATTCCTCAGAAAGAGACACATGAGTTACGAAGCGCTCGACTACATCGTCGCCAATGCCGACGCATTGCGCGACGGCGCGCAGGAATCCGACTCGATTGGCAGGCTTACAGATGACACCGCCGATGTGTTGCGGCAGTCCGGAATCATCCGTCTGTTGCAGCGCAAGAAATACAACGGTTTCGAAGCCCACCCTCGCGAGTTCTCCGAAAGTGTGATGAAGCTGGCCAGCGTCTACGGATCAGCTGGTTGGGTGGGTGGCATCGTCGGTGTGCATCCTTGGCAGCTCGCCTTCGCGGATCCGAAGGTTCAGGACGAGGTATTGGGCGAGAACTCGGACACCTGGCAGGCCTCGCCTTACATGCCGGGCGGAATCGCGGTGCCGGTAGAGGGTGGTTACCGGATGAACGGCCGTTGGCAGTTTTCCTCCGGCACCGACCACTGCGACTGGATCTTCCTCGGCGCGATAGTCGGGGACGAGGACGGACAGCCTCTGATGCCGCCGGTGGGTCTGCACGTTATCCTGCCGCGTTCGGATTACCAGATCGTCGAAGATTCCTGGGAGGTTATGGGACTCCGTGGTACGGGAAGCAAGGACATCGTGGTAAAAGATGCCTTCATCCCCGACTATCGGGTGATGAATGCGCAGGATGTCATCGACGGCACTGCGGCCCAGAAATACGGCGTGACGGAGACGCTGTACAAGATGCCCTGGTCGACGATGTTCCCGCTCGGAATCACCTCCGCCACAATCGGCATCTGTGAAGGTGTGCTCGCGGCAGGGATTGCCTACCAGCGCGAGCGCATCGGTTCGACCGGAACGCCGGTCCGGGACGATCCGTACGTGCTGCATGCGCTGGGGGAGGCCGCGGCCGAGATCGACGCTGCGCGACAACAGTTGCTGAGTAATGTCGACCGCATCTGGGATCTCGTGGACGCGGGCAAGGAGATCGACTTCGAGTTGCGTGCTCAGGTACGACGCAACCAGGTTCGTTCGGCCTGGCGAGCCGTCCGAGCTGCGGACGAGGTCTTCGACAGGGCGGGTGGCAACGCTCTGCGGCTGGACAACCCGTTGCAGCGATTCTGGCGGGACGCGCACTGCGGGCTCCACCACGCGATCCACGTCTCCAGCACGCCCTACCATGGTTCGGCCATGGCTTCGCTGGGCGTTGACGTGCCCAACGGTCCACTGCGCGTGATGATCTGATGATCGGGTCCGGCTGGTGCTTGTTGAATCTACGAAAGGACGCTTGACAATGACGGAAATCAAAGGACTCGGTTATGTGCGCGTCCTGGCTACGGATATGGACCGATGGCGCGAGCTCGGCTTCGAGGTGCTCGGCTTCGCGCCGGGGGTCGGAGACGAAGAAGATGCGCTGCATTTCCGGATGGACGAGCGACCCTCGAGAATCACCGTGGTGCACGGGGAGGTTGACAGGGTGACCGCAGTCGGTTGGGAGGTGCGCGACGCATTTGCGCTGCGCCGGCTCGCGGCACAACTCGACACCGTCGGATACGAGTACGAGACGATGCCGTTCGACCTGTGCGAGAGCCGGAAGATCGAGGGTGGCCTGTCGTTGAGAGATCCGGGAGGTACCCCTCTGGAGATTTTTTACGGGCCGGTTCTGGAGCACAGCCCAGTGGTCACCAAGTACGGGCAGAAGTTCATCACTGGGGCGCAGGGTCTCGGCCACGTGGTGATGCCGACGGCGAACTTCGACGAGTCGTACCGCTTCTACACGGAGGTTCTCGCATTCCTCCCGCGTGGTGCCTTCCGGATGCCAGCCCCTCCCGAGGTGGGACCGCAACGGATCCGGTTCCTCGGTGTGAACCAGCGTCACCACAGTCTCGCCATCATGCCGACGCTGGAGGGACGTGACCCGGGCCTCATCCACGTCATGGTGGAGGTCGACGAACTTGACGCCGTCGGTCGGGCTTTCGACCAAGTGCAAACGCGAGATTTCCCCGTCTCGTCGACGCTAGGTCGTCACACCAACGACAAGATGATCTCGTTCTACGTCGGTGTACCTGGGGGATGGGATATCGAATACGGCACCGCAGGGGAGCTGGTGGACGAGTCGTACTACACGGCGGAGGAGATCACGGCCGACAGCTACTGGGGCCACGAATGGTTATGGGCTAAGGAGATGAAGGCCGCGGCACAAGCGGAGGCCGACCGTGTTGCCAGCAACTCGTTGGTCACGAAGGCTGACGCCGCACATTGATTCGTCATGCCCTGACAGCCCAGTCCCGGGTCGTCGGGCGTGGTCGCTGAACAAACTCCAGCTGTCGGTTTTGCCACCCGCATCGAGGTAACGGTGAGGACGCACCCGACCCACAATCCAAAGACCCGAGATGGTCCTCAGCAAGGAAGTGAATAGAGTGGATACGCAGAGTGACGCGTCCGATGTCGTCGTGATCGGCGCCGGCATCTCCGGGCTGTATGCAGTGCACAAGTTCCGGCAACGTGGAATGAACGTCCACGGATTCGAATCCGCCGCGGGCGTCGGTGGCACCTGGTTCCACAACCGCTACCCCGGCGCCAGATGCGATGTCGAGAGTATCGACTATTCCTACTCGTTCGACGAGGACCTCCAGCAGGAATGGACGTGGTCGGAGCGTTTCGCCACCCAGGAGGAGATCCTTGCCTACCTCGAGCACGTTGCAGACAGGTTCGATCTGCGCAGCGCGTATGACTTTCTCACCAGGGTCGTCTCCACCGTCTACGATGAAGAAGCGGCATTGTGGACTGTGACCACCGACACCGGAAAGTCCGTGACCGCGCGCTTCTGCGTGATGGCGACCGGCGTCCTGTCTGCGACCAACCGTCCTGCGATCGCAGGTAGGGATTCCTTCGCTGGAGAGAGCTACCACACCGGTGAATGGCCGCATGAGCCCGTTGATTTCGTGGGTAAGCGTGTCGGCGTGATCGGTACCGGGTCGTCCGGAATCCAGTCAATTCCAGAGATAGCGAAGGATGCCGCTCAGGTCGTGGTGTTCCAGCGGAGCCCCAATTACTCAATCCCCGCAGGCAATCGGCCGCTGACCGAGGAACTGATCGCGCAGGTGAAAGCCGGATACCCCGAGCGGCGGCGTCTCGCCCGCCTCAGCGGTGGTGGTACCCCGTTTACGCCCTATCCCAAGGGCGCGATGGAGGTCGAGGAGCAGGAGCGCACGCGGATCTACGACGAGTGGTGGCAGCGCGGCGGTTACCTGTTCGCCAAGGCATTCCCCGATCAGACCACCAACCTCGAGGCTAACGACACCGCACGCAAGTACGTCGAGGCCAAGATTCGTGACATGGTGAACGATCCGGAACTCGCCGATCAGCTGATCCCGAACGACCATCCCATCGGCACGAAGCGCATCGTCACGGACAGCGGCTACTTCGAGGCATATAACCGCGACAACGTCACACTGGTCAACTTGCGGCAGACCCCAATCACCGAGATCACCGAGAACGGTGTCCTAGTCGGCGACCAGCTGCACGAGCTGGACATGCTCATATTCGCCACCGGATTCGACGCAATGACCGGCGCGCTCTCGCGTATCGACATCGTGGGTCGCGGTGGCCGCACCCTGAACGAGGATTGGGCCGCCGGACCACGCACCTACCTAGGGCTTTCGTCCGCCGGATTCCCCAACCTGTTCAACATGGTAGGACCTGGCAGCCCGAGCGTGCTCGCGAATATGGTGCTCATGGCTGAACTGCAGATCGACTGGATCGCGAAGTGCTTCGACTACCTGGACGAGCACAACGCGGTGTCGATCGAGGCGACACAACAAGCAGTGGACGAGTGGGTCGCCGAGTGCAACGCCAAGGCTGCGGCCACCCTGTTCCCAACCGCGAACTCATGGTATTTGGGCTCGAACATCCCCGGCAAGCCACGGGTGTTCATGCCGTACATAGGAGGATTCGCGAACTACGGGAGCATCTGCGCCGAGGTTGCGGAGGCCGGTTACAAGGGGTTCGAGATCGTCACATCTACGGAGGAAGCCTGAAATGACGGGCGCACGCAGGACCGATCTGCATCCTGACGTCGAGGCAATGCTCGCGGCGCTCGAGTCCGGATTTCCGGATGTGACAGCGTATTCGGCGACCGAGGTTCGCGAGATCATTCTGTCCCGGCGGTCTCCGCTCACTCGGACGCCGGACATGAAGCGGGTGAAGAATGTCACGATCGACGGTCCGGGAGGTGGTCTCCCTCTGCGGGTCTATACGCCACATTCCGTCGGCTCGTCGCCAGCACCCGTCGTCGTCTTCGCGCACGGCGGTGGATTCGTCTTCTGCGATCTAGACAGCCATGACGAGCTCTGCCGATCGATGGCGGACGCACTCGGCGTCGTTGTAGTGTCCGTCGACTATCGGCGCGCGCCGGAACACCCGGCACCTGCGGCGGTGGAGGACGTGTACGCGGCGGTGTGCTGGACGGCAGATACAATCGCCGAGTACCAGGGAGACCCGAGACGAATCGCGGTCGTCGGTGACAGCGCGGGCGGCAATCTCGCCGCGACCGTATCAATCGCGGCGAGAGACCGTGGCGGGCCACGGATCACGGCGCAGATCCTGATCTACCCGCTCATTGACAACGACTTCACCACCGAGTCGTACGAAAAGTACGGTGTTGGCTATTACAACACCGCCAAAGCGATGAGGTGGTACTGGGATCAGTACGCACCGGACGGTACCGACAGCGAACTCATCGTCCCCACTCGCGCTGCATCGCTGACGGGACTCCCCGCGGCACTCGTCGCGACCGCTGAACTCGATCCGCCCTGTTCAGCGGGGGACGACTACGCGAAGAAACTCGCCGCTGCGGGTGTTCCCGTCCTCTCGCACCGCTTCGACGGGTTGTTCCACGGCTTCCTTACCTTCCCGCAGCTTTCCCTCACCGGGCCGGCTCGAACAGAACTGTGGGAGTTGATGCGGCAAGTGTTGGCGTTAGGTGGCGAATCACCCACATGAGCCTCGAATTTCGCTTTCCATCCAGCGGTCGATTCGGTGTCGCCGCCCGCCGATGCGTTCGACCATGAGTCACCACCGGTGTGAATCCGGCCGCACGCACAGTAGAGGAAGCCATGAACTACCGATTGACAGGGATGACCGCCCTCGTGACGGGCAGTAGCCGAGGGATTGGACGAGGCATCGCGCAACGTCTTGCAAGCGAGGACGCCACCGTCGTCGTCACCGCTCGCTCCAACACCCCGGTACAGTCGATTCGCAACGGCGAGAGCCAGATCATCGAGGGCTCGCTTGACGAGACGGTCGACCTGATCGAGAAGGCAGGCGGCAGGGCGATCGCCATTCCCGCCGACTTGGAGGACGCCGAGCAGCGGAGTCGGCTTGTCGAGGCCGTGGTCAAGGCGACCGGTGGCATCGACATCCTTGTCAATAATGCGGGCTTCGCGGACTACAGTTCCATCGAGAAGATGAATCTGGAGATGTTCGACCGAACCGTCGAGCACTATCTCAGGGTGCCATTCCTGTTGTCGCAGGCCGCGATTCCACACATGCGCAAGGCAGGCGCTGGGTGGATCGTCAATATCGGGTCGTCGACCGGCTTGAGCCCCATCCGTCCGTTCCGGGAGTACAACAAGACCTCCGGCGACGTCATCTATGCATCGGTTAAAGCCGCACTGCATCGGTTCTCTGAGGGGCTCGCCGCGGAGGTGCAGGACGACAACATCGCGGTAAACGTCGTCGGTCCCTCCACGGCAGTCCGGACCCCGGGTGCTGCGGCGCTGCTGCCCGAGGGTTACGAGGCCGAGCCGGTCGAATACCTGGCTCAGACGGTGCTGGAGATGTGCACGGTGCCGGCGGCCGAGCGTACCGGACTGGTGGCCTTCAGCCTCCACTACCCGTGGTCGAAGGAGATTCCGGTGATGACGCTGGACGGCCTCGAGGTTCTCCCGAGGCTGGAGCCGCCCGAGTGGGCGAACCCCAGCATTAAGCCGGCAGGTGTTTGAGCCGCGATGACTAAGGAAACCGACCAGGCTTCGGCCAACTCGACGGTCGTCGCACCCACTCGTTTCGCGGACGGCGTCGCTGTCGTCACGGGCGCCGCGGCGGGCATCGGAGCGGGACTCGTCCGTCACCTCGCGCATCTCGGCATGCTGGTGATCGTCGCCGACGTCGACGAACCGGGCGCGAAGCAGATCGCCACGGAGATCGTGGCCAAGGGTGGACGCGCCGAGCCGTATCGCGTGGACGTCAGCGACCCGGACGACGTCGAGGGCATGGCGGCGTTCGTCTTCGAATCCCACGGCGGGGTGGACCTGCTTATCAACAACGCAGGTGTCGAGTCGGCCGGTCTGCTGTGGGAGATCGACCGTGATCGCTGGCAGCGGGTGATGCAGATCAACGTCGACGGCGTGTTCTTCTGTCTGCGGTCGTTCGTCCCGCGGATGATCCAGGCGGGTACCCCGTCGTACATCGCGAACCTGTCCTCCGTGGGTGGACTGAACAGTGCCGCCGTCCAGTCCCCCTACATCGTGAGCAAGCATGCGGTTCAAGCGATGACCGAGAGCCTGTACCAGGACCTCGCAGTGGTCGACGCGCCGATCCAGGTCAGCGCGGTGATCCCGCATTCGATCCGGAGCGACATCTTCACGTCGGCTCAACGTGAGGCCCCGACGGGTAACGAAACGGCGAACGAGGTGTTCGCCGCGATGCAGCGGGACAACGTCGAGAAGGGGCTGGACCCCCTCGTTGCTGCCGAGCACATGATCGAGCAGATTGCGCGCGGAGACTTCTGGATCTACTCCGACGACGAGATCTGCATTGCCTCAGCACAGCGACGCGGTAGCCAGCTGCTCGATCTCAGACCACCGGCCGACCCACGCGAGATGTTGCTCCGCATGGGTGTGCCCCTTCCGAAAGGTGAACAATGACCGAGACGATAGCCGCAGATGTGGCGGAAAACGTGCCCGGTGGTGACCGCGAGGTTGAGCTGCACGCAGCGATCGACAGCTGTGATCCCGCGCCGTTGCTGATGTCTCTCGTACACGTGACCGGCGACCCGAGCCTCCTCGAAGAGTTCAGGTCGCGGTTGACGATCACAGAGCCGGGCAACCACTACAAGACAGGTATCAAGCCCACCGCTCCTCCCGGGCAGTACCCGGCAGACGTGATTGCCGACATTCGATCCCGCGCGCACGAGCTGCTGTCCGTAGACATGATGGACCGTCTCGGTACACCCGACCGGGAACTATTCGGCCGCATGGCGACTGTCGCGACCTCGGAGCGGGTCGACGTCGAATTCTTGCCGATCCTGCTTGAGCAGGCGGGTTTCTCGCCAAGCGAACGCAAGGTGCCGGTGACGGTCGCGCCCCCGGCCGAGTTCTCGGTGATCGTGATCGGCGCGGGCATTGTCGGCATCAACGCCGCGATCAAACTCGGCGAGGCGGGCTTCTCGTATCGGGTGTTCGAGTCCCGCAACGAGATCGGCGGAACCTGGTCGCGCAACACCTATCCGGGAGCTGCGGTCGACACGCCGAGCCACTACTACTCTTACTCGTTCGAGCTGAATCCGAATTGGTCGAAGTACTACCCCTCCGGCGTCGAGTATCAGAAGTATCTTCGTGGCGTCGTCGACGCCTACGGGATCGTCGACAACATCTCGTTCAACACCCGCGTGCTTTCCGTCATCTGGCTGGAGAGTGAGAACGTGTGGGAGGTGACGACAGAGACAGCCGACGGCACCCGTGAGGTGCAGAGGGCCGCCGCGGTGGTCACGGCGCTTGGCATGCTCAACTCACCGAACATCCCGGACATCGAGGGCCTGAACTCGTTTGGTGGCACAGTGATTCACACCGCCGAGTGGGACGAGAACCTGGACCTGACGGACAAGCGGGTGGTCGTGCTCGGCACAGGCTGCACCTCCGTGCAGGTGGTCGCGAACATCGTTGAGCAAGTTCGGTCGATGGACGTGGTAGTGCGGTCGCCGCACTGGATTGTGCCCGAGAAGACCGTCGTTCACGAGGTCTCGGACGGCGAGCGGTGGGCGATGGCGAACATTCCGCGCTTCAACGAGTGGTTCCGGCTACGGTCTTACTGGTTCGCATCGGACAATCTGTACGTGTTGCCCCGCATCGACGAGGAGTGGGCGCAGACGCACTTCTCGGCCTCCGCTGCCAACGAGATGGTGCTCAAAACGGCGACTGAATACCTGCAGAAGAGCTTCGCGGACCGCCCCGACCTGATCGAGAAGCTGACGCCCGACTTCCGGCCGTATGGCAAGCGGATCGTGAAGGACCCTGGGTTCTTCAAGGCGTTGACCCGTGACCACGTGAACCTGCACCGGGCATCGTTCCAACGCGTCGACCACGACGGGGTGCTTACCACTGAGGGCGAGTACATCCCCGCGGATGTCATCATCCTGGCGACGGGTTTTCAGCTGGAGTTCACCACTTCGATCGAAATCGCCGGCCGCGACGGCCGAACCCTCGCGGACGTGTGGGAGGGCGGTGACAACCCGCGCGCCTACCTCGGTATTCAGGTGGCCGGATTCCCGAACTTGTTCGTGACCGCAGGCCCGAACTCGGCGCCAAACCACGGCGCCGGCCACAACATCCTGAGCGAGGAGCACGTCCATTATGTGATCGAGTGCCTCCAGTACCTGCTGGAGAACGATCACGCCGCGATGGACGTCAAGCAGGAGGTGCTCGACGACTACAACCGCCGGGTCGACGAGGCACTCGACAAGACGGTCTGGGTGCATCCCGGTGCCACGGTGAACGGCTACTACCGCAACAGCCAGGGGCGCGCAATTGTGCCCTGCCCGTGGCGACTGGTCGACTACTGGACGCTCTTGCGGGAACCCAACCCGGTCGACTTCGAGTTCATCGACGGCGCCGGAGCGAAGGGAGACAACGCATGATCGCCACCACCACCATGTCGGTTGATGTCATGACGAGCGACGGGCTCGTCGGGTCTGGGCACGGCGCAGGCGGCCCACGAGACGAGACTCTCGACACTGGTCACGGAGAAGCCCGAGTACGTCGGAGACCCACCGCCCGCACCGGCGGAACGGGCTCGATCCCGAGCAACCTGCTGCGCGAAGCTGACACCATCCAACACGGTCACGGACGCCGCACACTGCCTGCAGTCCCTGGCTGTAGGCAGCTCAAGCGAGGAGCGCCACGAATGCTTTTTCGCGTCAGGCGGGCAGCCGTCGAGAAGCTCAGGGACTCGCCTACGGCCAATTCGCTTGCGTGACACCGTAACTTCCGCCTCCTGGCCGAGGTGGAATCGGGGCCGCGGGCGCCCTCCCGGTGGTCGGGATGGCAACCGCGGCGCTGCCGCCTCAGCGGTTAGGTTCGCTCTCGTATAAGTTCGGAGAGGAGCATTCGATGACGATGCAAGCATTGGGTTGCGACACTTGTGGCCGGAAGGTCCTGGTGGAGAAATTCAGCCAAGCCCACACCTCCATCCAATGGACGACGGATGCATCAGAGTGCCCGCTTATCTCGGCCTCCTCGACCCGGGTGGGCGATCCACGGCGTGGATGCCCGTCTCTTCGGAAGAGTATCGACGAGGCGGTCCGCTCAGCTGAACTGGGCGAGTCTTGTCTAGAGCTTCCCGTCGGGGCAGGCATTCCGCGACTTCATTGAGACCGCTAACCAGCAAGTCGGCGCCAGTCAATGCCGAGGGACCGAGTAGCATTCGGCCGGATTGCCCAGCGTTCCGGCTGAGTGTTGCGCACGGTGGTCCGCGAGTGTGAGGCAGCGTGTTGCGCGAAGATTGTTGCCACCCGGGACTGACGCGTCGTACCGTCGGGCAGTGAGATACGGGATTTACGATGCCGTGCTTATCGTCTCCGACGGCGGTACCAATCGGGTGCCGCAGCCAAGGACGCATGAGTCGCCGTGGCGGCCGCACAGGCGAAGTCGGATCTCGCGGCAAGGCACAGAGCGCGGTGTCTTGCCTCATTCAGGTCGCCCGGGCGAAGTCACTCCCCGCGGTCGATGCGAATCCAGGTTTGAGGAACAGCTGGAACACCCTCTCGTCATTTGCTTCGAGGTTCGACTCCCCAAGGTCGTCTGAGCCTCGATGTCGGGTCGGAAGATCCTGGCGCCGAACCGAGAATTACGTGCCCTTTCATCCTGTGAGAGTTTGCAGACTTCCACTGGAGTTCGGTTGTCTAGGGGCACGGAAGCTGCTGAGTGCACTTCAGGGACGAGACCTGGCCGCGCTCGGCGTCTCGCCTAGGCGCGTGCACTTTCGGAGGTTTCTGCACCAACTCGGCTGAAGTCGCACGTCGATCCGCCGGTGTACGGCCACGACGATGCTCGTCTCGGACTTGTCGGTTACGGACAGATATCCCGGTTGGTGGGAAGGGTAGAGGACTCATTGAAAATGTCGGCAGACAATAACGAAAATTCTGAAAGCACTGCTTGAAGGAAGGACAAGCTACCAAAATAGGTCCGTTACCCGGCGGCCACATGGACGTGATCACCGATCGCTGGATTCTGGACGGCCTGCGCCGCGTTGATCGCGCCGGCCGCGGACATTGCCGAGACCAAACGGATACAAACTCGGTTCCCGATGGCTCAATTCTTCGAAAGGTATTGGCGCGCAACGGGTACCGGTATTGAACCGAAGCCTCAACAGGAGCTATCTTATGAGAGAATTGCGTGATCGAATCGCCGTTGTGACAGGGGCGGCCCAGGGCATCGGATACGGCTTGTCGGTTCGGTTTCTCCAGGAAGGTATGAAGGTTGTCCTTGCCGACAAGGACGCCCAACGACTGGAGTTGGCGGCACAAGAACTGTCGGCGCTGGGCGAGATTCTGGCAGTCGAAACCGACGTCGCAGACGCTCGATCGGTCGAAGGGCTGCGCGATGCGGCCGTTGACCGGTTCGGAGCCGTCCACGTGCTGTGTAACAACGCGGGCGTCGGCGGAATACAGCGCTTCAGCACCATCAGTGAGATGACGTGGGAATGGACTGTCGGTGTAAACCTGTGGGGTGTCATTCACGGCTGCAGGATTTTTCTGCCGGTGCTTGCGGAACAAGATGAAGCCTACATCGTCAACACTGCCTCGATGGCGGGCTTTACAACTGGCCCTTACCAGGCCGACTACAAGGTTACCAAGGCAGGCGTCGTGGCGTTGTCAGAGGCGCTCTCCAATGAATTCGCCGTGGAGCACCCCAACGTAAGTGTCGCGGTACTGTGCCCGGCCTATACCGCCACGGCAATCCGGCACGAAGAGCGCAACGCCCCAGAGGGGCATGTACCGCGCGCACAGGCCGATCCCAAGATCGCGGAGCTGCGTGAGAAGGTGTACCGGGCAATTGAGCAAGAGGGCATCTCGCCCGAAGTAGTTGCGGAGATGGTGGTCAAGGCGATGGCGGCGCGGCGAACTCATGTCTTCCCTCATCCGGAATGGCTCGACACGTGGCAGCAGCGCGTCGACCTGGTCAAGATGCAAGCCGCGCCCTTCACCATGACGGGCTGACCCGACATTCGAACGCGCTGTACGAAAGCACTTCGCAATGGCGAGTCGACGCTGGGGCTCTTGTAAGCGCGTGAGGAAGTTCCCGCACTACGCCGGATCGGAGTAACTGCTGTCCGGGCCCACGCGTTACCTTGGCACGCCGCTGGTCGGCGTGAAGCTACATCCCACAATGGCGGAATCGGCCCACGTGACTGGGGGAGCGGAAACAGCAGCATCCCGTGAAGCGGCTCGCGTGATCCTGATTCATGAGGCGGCGCGATCACACGCGAGGGGGTGAGGTGTTGCGCGAACTGCTGATCTCCGTCGATTGGCGTTCGCCTCTGGCCCGGACCTTCGTGCCAGGCACACTCCGCGTTCGCCGTCAGTGACGTTGAGCCGCCCGTGGCTCCCGACGCGTCACGTAGTCACGATAATCTCCGAAGGGCTTCATTGGGGTTGAAGTGGCCGATCGCTCGTAGGTCCAGGGAGCCAGTCCCCGGTGCACGCCAGCGTTGTAAGTCTGACTTCTTGGGTGCTCTTCGCAATCATGATCGTTTGCTCTCTGTAGTTGGATCAGTCTCCGGCAACCACGGTCGCGCGAGCGCCGTGAACGACTTGGTGTGCAGGGCTCGCAGACCGTTGATCCCGCCGGAGCGGCCGTTGTCCGTCCATTCCATGTAGGAGGCGCGAGAGGCAGTCATGATGGTCAGAGCCGTGACACGGCGGGTGAAGTGCTCTTGAGGATGCACGGACCACCTTACTAGCCATTCACTTATTGCATCGATGAGATTTCGATCAGTGCTTTCCCATCGCAATCGATATTCGGGCGTGGCCATGAGCAACTCGAGCAACTCGGCGTGCTGAGCGGGACCTGCAGCGACTTCTCTTGTGAAGAGCTCGACCAACGTGTCGACGATGTCGCACATGCCAGGATCGGACTCACTGAGGGAGCAGATCAACGAACGGTTGGAGCGTTCGAACAGCGGTGAGATCAGATCGGCCTTCGACGGGAAATGCCGGTAGAAAGTCCGTTCAGAAACTTCGGCCCGTTGCGCTATGGATTCGACTGTGACGGCGGTGGAACGGCACTCAAGGAACAGGTCCCGCGCAGCGAGCGCAACCGTGAGCCGAACGTCCTCAAAGCGGCGTTCGAGGAGCCTGCTGCTGCGAGCACTGCTCATGTCTCCTCCTGGTTCGAATGGGGCGATGGTACCGGTTGCAGATGCGGCGGCCGACCTCTCGGTTGCCCGCGCCGGATGAAGATTTCAGTAGGGGTTCTGGGACCGTGTCCGTTGCTCACCCCACCCGTGGCTCATCCTCGAACATGGAGGCGGAATATCGGGTTCGTTCGGACCGCTGGGCCCCTGAAGGCGGCGATGCCGGCCGCCGGGTGGGACCACGTTGTGCAGCCCTCCAGATCGCGCGCCCGGTCTGCCGCAGATGCATTTCGATGCCGGGCTTCTGCACGAATTCGGATGGACCCCAAACTGACAACGCGGTCGACGCGTCTTCCGGCGGGCCGATCTGTACCGCCAAGGAAGTCGAACCGAGCAGGAATTCCTCTCGGTTCAGCGCCACACCCGAATCTCGAATCGCAGCCAATGCCCGATCCAGCTCGATCTGCGACCTGATGCTGTGGCGCGTCTTAGCGTGGATGCCGCTGAAGTCGATCCCGGGTCTGCGCTCGGGTAGCAGGCATGCGAGGAGCATCTTGCCACTCGCGGTCATATGCGCAGGATGAACGATGCCACGGCGCAGCGGTGCCGCCCAGTCGGTCCACACATTGTCGATGTACACGACATCGGAACCCGAGAGCGCGGCGAGGTAGACACTCATACCAGTGGTTCGGCTAAGTCTGGCCATGTGAGGCATCGCCACACGGTGAACGCTGTGCTGCGTGACCGCAGCGCTGCCCAACTCGTAGAGCTTGACACCTACTTGGTAGTCGAAGCCGTCGCGAGTCACGACGCCGAGGTCGACCAACTGCTGGAGCAGGCGATGCACAGAGGAGCGGGGGAGGCCGGTCTGCCGCGCGATTCGGGACGACGTGAGGGTGGTTGCGCCAGAGAAAGCGCTCAAGACCGCGATCACCCGGTCAACGACGGCATTCGGGGTCTCGTCGCGGAACGTCATGGTGAACATCCTTCACTGAGCTGGTATCTGTCTACATGGCAGATGCTGTCACACGGTGACGGCAATCACAACTGCCCCGGTGTGATCTCTCCTCCACAGCTGAAGGCCTGGACGCATCAGGTTGGGACAAACTGCGCTGAATCCGTCAACGTGGTGCTGTCGCTCGGGTAACGGGAGGGCGTCATCGCGCAATCGCGTAGGTTCGATTGGCACCATCGGTCAACGAGCTAATATGAAGCGGAGCAGAGGGCGAATCAAGCGATTTGCCTGCACGCATGTCATCAATGAGCGCGCTCAGCGCGATGTCGACCACGAAATCGTTGGTGTGGTTTAGATTTGGCCTCAGATCCGCTCGATCTTCGCGAATTCGGTTGGATTTCCAATAGCTTGTGTCGATCGCAAGGATCGTTGGCCACGCCGCGACGAAACATCTTCTCGTTGTCCGTGAGGAGTCCGCTGCTGGCGTCGGAGTATCGAGGAAAGTCGACGCCAACCTCGTCATGTGTTGCTCACCCTTGCAACACGTCTCATACCTTCAATTATTTAGAGCAATTTTCCTTCGAAACAGAGAGTCCGTGATCGCGGTATGCACATTCAAGAAACACAGGCTCCCACAGGCACCGCGCAACCGGAAGCCCTGGACAAGGGCAGCAAATTATTGATCGGCGTGCTGGTTGTTTCCGCGTTCGTGATGATCCTCAACGAGACGATCATGGGCGTGGCATTGCCGCGGCTGATGGTGGACCTCGACATCACTGCCAGCACAGCGCAGTGGCTGACCACCGGCTTCCTACTCACCATGGCCGTGATCATCCCGACTACGGGCTATCTGTTCCAACGCTTCACCCTCCGGCAAGTCTTCGCAGCAGCGATGACGCTCTTCAGCATCGGCACGCTCCTCGCGGCATCTGCACCCGGATTCGAACTTCTGCTGGCTGGACGAGTGATCCAAGCCGGTGGCACCGCGATCATGCTCCCACTGTTGATGACCACAGTCTTGCGTGTGGTTCCCGTGGACAAGCGTGGATCGATGATGGGGGTGATCTCCATCGTGATCGCCGTCGCCCCGGCGATCGGCCCTACCCTCTCGGGTGTGATCCTGCGCTCGCTGGACTGGCGGTGGATGTTCTGGATCGTGTTGCCGATCGCCCTGGTCGCGTTTGCCGTCGGTTCGGCGTTGGTCAGGAACCTCACCACGATCGGCGCGGCTCCGTTCGACGGGTTGTCGGTCCTATTGTCCGCGTTCGCATTCGGGGGAATCGTGTACGGGCTCGGCAGCCTCGGGCACTCGGCCGAGGGATCCGGGGTGCCGGTGTGGGTATCGCTCGGCGTCGGCGTCGCCGCGCTGGCGGTGTTCGTGCTGCGTCAGTTGTCGCGACAAGAGGACGGACGTGCGCTGCTGGATCTGCGGCCGTTCCTGACTCCGACGTTCAGCATCGGGCTGGTGATGTTGGCGATCAGCATGATGGCGTTGTTCGGTGCGCTGATTCTGCTTCCGCTGTACTTGCAGAATGTGCTCGGCTTGGACACGTTGAAGACAGGTCTGGTGCTTTTGCCCGGCGGTCTGCTCATGGGAGTTCTGGCGCCGTTCGTCGGGCGGGTGTTCGACCGTGTCGGTCCCCGCCCTCTGGTTATCCCGGGTGCTGTGGTGGTCAGTGGCGCGTTGTGGCTGATGACATTCCTGGACACGGAAACCGGGTTGCCTGTGGTGGTCGGGATACATTCGCTGCTGATGGCGGGTTTGGCGTTGGTGATGACACCGCTGATGACGTCCTCGCTCGGATCGGTTCCGGCGGAGTTGTATTCGCATGGCAGCGCCATTTTCAATACTGGTCAGCAGTTGGCTGGTGCGGCGGGTACAGCGCTGTTCGTGACGATCATGTCGAACACTGCTGCCTCCCGCCTCTCCGAGGGCGCGGCTGACGTCGCTGCTCAGCAGTCAGGTATTCACACGGCATTCGTGTGGGGTGGCGTTATATCTTTGATGGCGGTGGCGGGATCGTTCTTCATCAAGAAACAGGGCGTCCGACGATAATGCCCACTTTCCGCAGCGTGCAATTTACGCTGGCGCATCAGGCAAGAAAAGGCAGAACGTAGTTGTGCGTTATGATTTCAGCCGGGTAGTACGCCACCGCTCAATTTGTGAAAACAGCGCACCGCCACTGCGGCCGGTCCGTGCGGACCCTTAGCAGTCGCGTCGGTTTCGGCCCAACTCTCGAATGCGATGCGTATCGCAGCGGTCGCCGCAGCCGCGACAATGCGTATCGTCAGGGCGTTTTCTCTTGGAATGACCACTTGTGCCAGAACTTTTCGAAGTTGAGCTTCGGAGTCACCGTTGACGCGATTCCACACTGCCGCGAGGGAGGGGTTTCGCGCAACCACTCGGAGTAACTGTCTCATCTGTTCCGAGTCTGACTCGACGGACGTTTCTGGATCGAGTGCAGCTTTGATTGCATCTTCTATTGCTCTCAGCGGTCCGTTCTCTGCGGCAGCGGAACTCGCCACCAGCCATTGCCACTGGTCGGCACCAGCGGAAAGAAGTGGACCAATTGCGTCTTCCTTCGTCGAAAAATAGCGATAGAACGTCCGAGGCGAGACACCTGCCCGTCTTGAGATGTCCGCCGCGGTAACTCGCGAGAAGTCCTGCTCAAAGCACAGTTCGGTGGCGGCGTGGGCGATCGCCAGCTCCGTCTCGGCCTTGCGCTTGTCCATCAAAGAGACGGTTATGTCCGACATCGACCCATGGTATCTGTCGGTCCCTGTCAGTCCGCATCCGGATTGATGGCAATTTGTGCCAGAATGTCATAGAATGCCACGTATTCAGAATTTTCTCATCGACGACAGGATGTCAAAATGGATCGTTTCGAAGGACGCAGAGTTCTCGTCACCGGTGGCGGGTCAGGAATCGGACAGGCAACCGTGCTGAGGATCCTCGCCGAGGGCGGTTCGGTCGTGGCGGCCGATATCAGTGAGGCTGGATTGGCAGACACCGTGGAGAAGCACGCTCACGGCTCCGATTGCCTGAAAACTCAGGTTCTCGACGTCTCGGACGAGCAATCGGTGATCGCCGGCGTCCGCAGCGCGGTCCAGGTTCTCGGGGGCCTTGACGTGCTGGTGAATGCCGCTGGGATTCTTCGCTCATCGCATACTGCTGCGACATCCTTGTCGGCTTTCGAGCAAGTGATCCGCATCAATCTCACGGGCACGTTTTTGGTCATCCGGGAAGCGCTCCCTGCATTGCTGGAGGGCACCAAGTCGGCCGTCGTGAATTTCAGTTCGACGTCCGCCAATTTTGCGCATCCCTACATGTCTGCTTATGCCGCCAGTAAAGGTGGGATTCAGTCGATGACACACGCACTTGCTGCTGAGTATTCGCAGGAGGGTATTCGATTCAACTCGGTTCAGCCGGGGTCGATTTCCTCTGGAATGACCGACGCGAGCGGTAAGAGTCGCCAGAGCGTAGGGCCAGGCATACCGGAGGACGCCGATTACCGGGTGTTCTCCAAGTTGGTGCCCGCCTTGGGGGAGGGATTCGCCGAGCCGTCCGCGGTTGCAGGCGTCGTGGCGATGCTCGCCAGTGACGATGCCGCATTCATTACCGGTACCGAGGTACGTATCGATGGTGGTACACATTTCTGAACTCGATCCGCGCTGAGGATGCGTCGGCGGAATCGGCACCGGAGTGCCCGCTGACGCTCACTCGCTGGCAGCGGGGGCCGCAGGTTGTTGTGAATGTGGCGGATCCCAGTTCTCGACATCGAGCACGATAGTGCCTCGGTGGCACAGCGCTCGAAACGGGGCATAAACGAAGGGAGCAATCGGAATGGATCTATCAATGGGGCTTCCGTCTTTCATTCCTCACGGACGCAATGAAGAACTCACATGGTGCCGGAAGATCGACGAGGGACCGTGGGACGGCCTGGCGATCTGCGATCGATTGGTCTACGACAGTTGGGCATTGACTGTTCAGCTCGCCGCTGCCGCGGCTGTGACCGAGCGCGTGAAACTGTGGACTGCAATCGCAACACTTCCGACGCGGAATGCCGTCCATTTTGCCAAGGAGATGGCAACGATAGACCAGCTTTCAGCGGGTCGCCTGACACTAGGTGTTGGGATAGGGGGCCAAGGTGAGGATTACGCCGCGACTGGAACCGAAACTTCTTTTCGCCGAAGGCAAATGGATGAACATGTAGCTGCGATGAAGGATGTCTGGTCTCAGAAGCCACCGGTGGAAGGTTACGGTCCGGTCGGCCCCCGTCCGTATAGGGGCAGCACAGTGCCCCTCGTCGCAGGCGTGTCCGGCCCGAAAGCGCTTGCGCGCGCTGCGCAGTGGGCTGATGGTGTCAATGATCCCAACCAGACTATCCAGCTCGACGGACAGAACCTGTCCGACCAAAGGAAACTGGTCGTCAAAGCATGGGCCGATGCCGGGCGCGACGAAGTCCCGCATTTCTCGGCGTGTATGTGGTTCGCCCTCGGACCCGACCCTGAGGAGCAGTTCACTCGACACTTGGGCGAGTTCTTCCAGTCCTACGGGGCAGATGTATCAGCGAAATACTCGCGGGCTTCTCCCAACTTCGGCGCCACGGGTCTGTTGAACGCTGTAAGTGGTGCGCGGGAAGCGGGGGTCGACGACTTGATTCTCATTCCCACCACCTCGGACCCTTCGGAGATCGACCGGGCTCGGGAAGTACTGGGGATCTAGTGCCGTTCGTTCACGCCCACGAGCGACCGTTTCATTGTTATCGGTTAGTAAACCATTCTTTCTTCCATTGACGACTCTCCGAGGCGAACGTATTCTCGAACGAGAGTCGGACATACGTCCCACTCTGGCGGTTGTCGTAACGTCGCTCATCGATGCCTGTGATACCGAGGATTCCAGGCAGACGACCGACGCGTGTTGGCGCGTAGACATATCAGGCATGAGCTAATGGCAATTCCGTCCTGTTCTCGACGCGTCGAGGGTTCCGCAACCGCCACCGCCTCAACCATCAAAAGGGCTGGTGCATTGTGAATACTGCTCTTCGCATCGCTACATGTATCGGAGACACATGGATCGAGGCGGGCGCGCCCGATGACGAAGCCTCGCCAGGCGAAATCGTTCGTATCCAGGCGGAAGACCTTCGCGAAGCGCAGCGCCGCACGTCGGGAATACGGGCAGATGCACGTGCGGGAAACCGCGATGTTGCAGTGTTCTTGGACATCGAGTCGTATACAGCGGTCGATGCACGCACAGCCAGGTCTGAACTTGCCTCGATCTGTTCGGACGAACCAACGTCGGTTCGATACGTCGGAACTGAAGCGGGACTTCTTAGTCTCATCTCCGACATCACGGCTGCCGGCGTGGCTGACGGTGTCACTATCCTTCGATTAGGTCCGTCCAAGGACGCGATGATGGGCAGGGGATAGTGCAGCCCAGCGCTTGTCGGTACCGTTCCAGCAGTAATGGGAATTACCACCTCGTCATTGTGGCCGTCAGTCTGTACAGGATGAAATGAGGCCAGCTGAAATTCGGTCCACTCGATCCCGATTGCTCCCGACGGAATTGCCTGACATAGTTTGCAGGAACAGGCCGTCGATCATTGCAGCGACTACTTGAGACAGGGCCTCCGCATTGACGCCAGGGTATTCATACGATTTCAAAAATGTTTCAATGCTAAAGATCGCAGGTGAGTAATCGGTTACGTCGTTGTCGCCGCCATCTGGAATTCGAGACGCCCACAGGTAAAGCTCGTATTGCGCGCGCTGGGCATTCTCGATATGTGCCCGTGATTCCGATGATGACTGTGGAGTGATCGGCTGTTCACCTCCGACGAATGCAAGGATCAGCGTCGATACCGCACCGTGTAGGGTCTTTGGCCGAGAATCGATGACCTCTTCGACGATCTGGAACACGAGTTGATGGGAACGGTCCCAGGCGTCTCTGAGAAGATCCTGCTTGCTTGGGTAAACATGGTTGAGGCTCGACAGCGGTACGTCTGCTTCTTGCGCGATTCTTCGCAACGAGGCTGCAGCTATGCCGTCACGGCTGATCACTCGTATTGCTGCGTCAGAGGTAAGCGTTCGCCGTACTGGCTCCCGCATGTAATGCGAGTGTTTCAACTTCAGGACTTCCTTCCTCACTCCCCGTACCCTCTGCCGCATCGCCTGGGTGTGCTCAGCGTAGCGCGGTCACGGAGTGCATGGGGTTCGTGACCCGTCGGTGGAGCAAGGATGTTCGCGCTGCCCGGTCCGGAACCGTACGGCCCGGAACGAGGGCGCAGACGAACTGCCACTTCGACGCCAACTAATTGATTAATTCACTTCTGGCCTGCAGTGGATGTGACCATAATCTGGGAGTGATTCAGAATCAGCATTCGAGGAAGGATTTGGGGTGGGTGGTGCCGGATCACATGCACACCGAACTGGTCCTCGAAGTGCTGGAATTGGCGGTCGACGCAGGCGACGTCGCAGGCTCGATCACGTACTCGGGCAGGATGGAGATCACGAAGCAGACGTGCGCACGGTACGGGTGTGGCGCCTGATGCCGTAGTAACGGCACGTGGTGGCGACCTGCCACTGACCTTATCGGCATGTGTAGCACTGCGAGTTTAAGTTTTGCTCAGCGTTTGAGTGCTCGTGGTGAATGGAATCTCCCGCTCGTCGGAACTCCAACGGTCAACAACCTCTACGAGTTTTAGACCTGGCGGCGACGAGATGTAGCTGAGAGGCAAGGCAGCAGACGCGGGTGATGCAACAATGGTGTATCCGAGATTGACGCCGATTGCCACGTGGAGTTTCGGAACTGCCAAGAAGACTTTGCTAGAGGAGAAATTCGTGTCCCGCAGATCGAAAGCGCGCCAGCCCGAGACAGTGTCAACTTTGACCGGACGAGTGGAAGTTCAGGGGCGATCGGTCTCGGAGCAGGCAGCGTCTCGAGTCGTTGCGGAGATCGAGCGAATGATCATCAGCGGGGAATTGCTCCCAGGACAGCAGATTCGGCAGGAAACCATGGCGGAGCGCCTGGGTGTCAGCCGACTGCCCATTCGGGAGGGACTGCGGCAACTTACGTCGGAGGGCCTTGTTCGGCACGTACACAATGTCGGGTACGCAGTAGCCCGGTTGGAAAAGTCGGAGTTCGACCAGATCTACCTCATGCGAGCTGCGCTCGAGAAGGAAGTGCTGCTGTCGTTACCGGTTTTTGACGACGCGGCTCTGGCGGAAGTCAAAGATCTGGCCGTCGAGATTGCTGCAGCCGCCGATTCGGAGGATTACCTGATGATGCGGATGCGAAATCGGGAGTTTCATTTCTCGATGTTCGACCGGTCGTCGCTGCAGTTGATCGTTTCGGAGCTACGTCGATTGTGGACGCTTGCCATGCCTTACCATGCCGTATATCTGTACGATCCCGAAGGGCGTGCGCGAGTGGTGCGCGAGCACGACGAAATGATCGCAGCATTGTCAGTGGGCGACAACGAGCAGCTCGTGAATTTGATGAATGCGCACCGCACCGGGGGTGAAGCCAGTACCAGTCTGATGCTTCGAGCCGGGGGAGTGACACCGCTGGCGCACTAACACACTGCCTTGCCGCATTCGGTGAATGGAGAGAACGCCTTTCATCACCTTCTCGGATTCCACTTTCTGGATTCATATTCTTTCCGCTCGTGCCAACGGAATTCGCTGGGTCAGGTGGGTGCCGGCATTGCCTCCGGCCTGGAGGATGCCGGGGTGATAAAACCGGACCTGTGCCCGCACCGATAGCCGCAGGTGCGTCTTCCGGGCATGACGGGGTACGACCGGCGATCGAAAACGACCTTCGGCCAGGTCGTTTCGGCTCTTTCTGGATGCAACGCTGCTGTTCAGGGTTAGCATTTGCATGAAGGCTGTCAGTTCAGAGGCGAGCGTAACGATCCCCAGCCAGATTTGATTCTGCGCCAAACCATGTGAAGTTGGGTTCTTCAGACCGCATCCTTGGATGTGCGAATTCGGTCCTCGCAACGGGCCCGACGACGGTGTCGTAGCTCCCAGGTTTGTAGGGTCCCGACGAGTTTGGTCAGGCCGGATTTTCGGCGGTGCGGATCAAGATGATCGCGCCAGATTGCGACACGAGTGCGCTCGCAGTGGCGTCGACAGAGAGTTTCGGGTAGCAGGACGTATGGTTACCCACCAATCTCTGTTGGTGACACGAGTCTACCGCGAATTCCTTTGAAGGCCTGAGGATAACCTTCAGGCAGCGGATCCGAATCCTGTTGTTGCGCGCCAGTACGTGATAGGCGAATGACGCTTCACCACCGGTAATCTCCGTCGATTACTGTAGGCAGCGAGGGGTGCAACGCGTCGCCTGTGGGCGCGATGGAGTCGATACCCGCGCGTCGGTGCCAGATGTTCCTCCGGTGCGCCAGGGCGATGCGCAGGTCACTCGGGAACTGCTTGTCGACGATTTCGACGTGTTCGCACGCTTAGCAGATCGAAGTAAGCGGAGGTTACTCCAAATTACTGCCACTGTGGGAACAAAATCGTTTGTATCGTCGAAGTCAGTTTTACTCGCCTCAAGTCTCACCTGCCAGGTATCCTAATCGCTGTCCGCGGCGCCGAAACGGCCTGAATCAGTGCTGAAATCATGGCGGAGCGTTTCGGATACGAGAACGAGATTCCCGAACCGTGAATTGCACGTCAGTGTTTGTAGCAACTGGCCCGGGGTGGCCACTACAAACGCTCACAAGCGATTCAGAGTGACTATTATTTGGCGCTCGGATTGTTAGTAAAAGTGACCGAATCCAGCAAATTGACCTCTCGGATAGACGCTCGGCTGCATACCACCGAAGAGTGTGGGGGCACTCCGGGTGGGAGAGACTCACGCGCTTCGCCGCAAGGTAAGGCTGTTTTGCTATCGGTAGTCCGAGGACTGCTTGCGCTAGGCGGTCGACAGGCGGTCGACACAGAACGTGAGCCAGCGGTATGCGGAAACGCGAGAGCGGTGAGTGTAGAAGGTGAGGATTTCCGGGCGCCGTTGCAAGTCATCGCCTCGGTGCACAGGGTATGAGCGACGACGCGATTGGACAACACTCTGCCGAGCATGTGATGCCACTCACTTTTCTTCCCGATGGGCGGGAGGATCGCAAATTCGGACGCGCGCACTTGAATACGCTCGCCGGACTGCAGACCCAAGCTGACTTGGCGCCCCGGTAAAACTGGATCCGAGTCGGACAACGAGGAGAGCGACCAACTGTGAAGCCCAACAAGTCCACGAAGCTGATCGTGGCACTCGCCGCGACCGCCGTTCTGGCGTCAGCCTGCGCATCGAATCGTGGTGACGATCCCTACGCCGTCGCTGTCGGCGGATCCGGCGTCGGCGCCGACCTTGCGTCGAGCACCTCCGATGCGAAGTTCGGCACCCTCGATTCGCCGTGTGGCGAAGGCGACGCCACCGGCGCAACCGATCAAGGCGTCAGCGACACCGAGATCAAGATCGGGTTCGGTGACGACCGCGGGTACGTGAAGTCACCGGGGCTGAACAAGGAAATGAGCGATGCCGTCAACGCGCTCATCTCTTGGTGCAACGATCAGGGCGGCATCAACGGCCGCAAGGTCGTCGGTACCGACTACGACGCCGCTTTAATGCAGGCCAACTCGGTCATGCAGGAAGCGTGCGGGAGTCAGTTCATGATGGTCGGGTACGGCTTCGCGATGGATCAGACCGCCGAGCAGACGCGTGTCGCCTGCAACCTGGTGTCAGTGCCAGGCTTCACCGTCTCGCCGGACGCCGCGAACGGACCCATGACGTTCCAGGGAGTTCCGTTCCCGGCTGATTACGCCAATGCCGCGGCTTGGTTCCAATTGGCGGAGCTACATCCGGACGCAGTTAGTGACTTCGATATCCTTAACAGCACCATTCCAGCCACCATTACCGCGTCTGCGAAGTCGCGGGAGATGGCCGAGGCGGCCGGTTTCAGTCTGAAGGATTGCGGCGTCACGCTGAACTACGAGGGCGAGGCGAGTTATCTCCCGTTTGCCGAGAAGTTCAAGGAGTGCGGGGCGAAGGGTATCTGGACGTCGCGTTCGCCGGTGCCCGCCGAACTGAATTTCATCAAATCGCTGGGTCAGGTCGGCATTGATCCCGTCTTCGCCGGTGAAGCCACGTGGTACGACTCCGGAGTCGCGACCTGGAACAAGGACACCGGACTGCTCGACAACCTCAACGCGGGCTCGATCTTCCAGATGCTCGAGAACGCGGACAAGGTGCCCGCAGTGAAGAAGTACGTGGATCTGGTCTCCGAGCAGGGTGGCAAGACGGCGCTCCTCGGGATGCAGGCGGCGTCGTCGTTCCTGCTGTGGGCGGCCGCCGCGGACGAGTGCGGCAGCGATCTGACGCGTCAGTGCATGGTGAACGAACTCTCGAACATTCACGAGTGGGACGGCGGCGGATTGCATGCCGTCACCGATCCCGGCAAGAACATGCCGGCCTCGTGCGGGCTGATTGTCGGTCTGACCGGAGGGACCTACTCGCAGGCGTTCCCGTCCACCGCGGGCGAATTCAAGTGCGACCCCAAGTACCTCGTCGCGACCGACAAGAGCACCTGGGGAACCGAACTCGGCGCTGACCGCGTGTCGACGAAGTACCAGAACGCCAACGTCATCAAGCCGCAGTCCTGATTCTTCCGACTCGGGCGGCGCGCGCCAACCGCCGCCCGAGTCCCTAACGAGGGTTCAGCCATGAACACTTTTGTCACTTTCACGATCCTGGGCCTGGTCCTGGGGTCGGTGTACGCGATCGCCGCCTCCGGGTTGGTGCTCACGTACAACACGTCAGGCATCTTCAACTTCGCACACGGTGCACAGGCAATGCTCGGTGCGTTCATCTACTGGCAGTTGCGCTACGGCTGGGAACTTCCCACCGTCGTCGCCTTGCTGATTTCACTGGTCCTCGTCGGTCCATTGATGGGTCTCGGGCTCTACGTCCTGATCATGAAGGGCCTGCGCGATACTGCCGAGGTCACCAAAATCGTTGTGACGGTCTCGATCCTGCTCGGGATGCTCTCGATTTCGCACTGGTTCTGGCATCCCGAGACCGCCCGAACGATGCAGATGTTCTTCGGCGACCAGTCCAAGATCACGGTGTTCGGAGCGAGCATCCGCTACCACGAGTTGATCTGCATCCTCGTTGCGATCGCAATCGCAGTCGGCCTGCGGGTTCTTTTCACACGCACCCGCGCCGGTGTTGCGATGCGCGGCGTCGTCGACGATCCGGAACTACTGCGCCTCAACGGCCACAACCCGGAGCGTCTCGCGGCACTGTCCTGGGCGATGGGTTCGACGCTCGCAGTGCTCGCCGGCATCCTGATCACCCCGATCAGCGGCGGCACACTCGAGGCGAACATGTTGACGCTCTTGGTGATCGACGCGTTTGCCGCGGCCATGTTCGGCCGGTTGCGCAGCATTCCGCGCACGTTTGTCGGCGCCGTGGTTCTCGGCCTTGCCGGTACGTACGTGTTGGCGTACTTCCCGACCAGTTGGAGTTGGACGTCGAACTTCCGTGTCTCCCTGCCGATGATCGCGCTGTTCGTCGTACTCATCGTCCTACCTCAGGACCGGCTTCGCGGTGCGGTCACTCGTACCCGTGAGCGCTACCACGTGCCGAGCGTGCGCAAGGCCGTCGTCTGGGGCGTGGCGCTGATCGTCATCGTGTACCTGATCCGTCTGCTGATGGTGACGTCCGCCGTCACGACACTGACCATCGGAATGACGTTCGCGATAATCGCGCTCTCGCTCACACTCCTCACCGGCTACGCGGGTGAATTGAACTTGGCGCCGGTGTCTTTCGGTGCTATCGCCACCATCGTGGCCTTTCACTTCGGGATCTCCGGTTCCGGGTTGGCTGCGCACCTCAACCTGTGGGGCATCGTCGTCGGAGTCCTGGTCACCGCAGTCATCGGCGGCCTCGTCGCCCTGCCGGCGCTGCGGCTCAGAGGGCTGTATCTTGCGCTTGCAACCATGGCCTTCGGAGTGTTCCTCTCCAACATGGTCCTTCGTGACACCACCGAACACGAGATGTTCGGCATGAAGTATTCGCTGTTCAAAGACGGCAACATCGCTCTCCCGCCGCTGAAGATCGGCCCGCTCGATCTGAGCAACGAGACGGTGTTCCTGATGACCGTGACCGCGCTGTTCTCGGTACTCGGCGTCGGCGTCATCGCGTTGCGTAACAGCGGCTACGGGCGCCGACTCGCTGCGATGAAGGACAGCCCGGCCGGTTCGGCCATGCTCGGCCAGAGCCTGGTTCGGCTCAAGCTGAGCGTCTTCATGATCTCTTCGGGGATCGCCGGTCTCGGCGGCATTCTGATGTCGAGCGCGATGGGTTCGGTCTCGGGTGAGAGCTTTGCCATCATGGTCAGCCTCTCGCTGCTCATGCTGACCGTCGTCGCGGGCATCGGATACGTCACCGGCGCACTGTTCGGTGGGCTCATGGCCGGAATCGGTTTTGCCGTCATCATGGTCTCGTTCACCAATCTGGCTTCGGCGCAACCGGAGTTGGAGGGAATGTGGCTGCTGCTGGGCAACATCGCCGCGGTGAGCCCGGCGCTGATCGGTATCGGTGTCGGCGCGAACCCCAGTGGCACCGTGCACAGCGTGATCGAGGGCTACCGACGGCTCGCCGATGCCAAGCCGGTTCTGATCGGCGGCGCCGCGGTCGTTCTGCTGACCTACGTCCTTGCTCTGACCGGCGTTTTGGGCAACTGGTGGTTCGCGTCCATCACGATCGCGGTGGTGTTCATGCTGCCGGTGATCGGTGAGATGGTGATGCCCCGTGCGGTTCTCACTCCGGAAGAATTGGCTGCCAAGGCGACAGTCGTTCCCGAAGACGTCGGGATCGACGTCCCGTACAGCCCCGAGATCCGTGACGAGATCGACCGCGAACTGGGGATTCCTCAGTACCAGGGCGGCTCGCCGAAGGAGTTGACCGCCCATGTCTGACACACCTCTTCTCGAAACACGCGGTGTGAGCGTTCGTTTCGGTGGGCACGTCGCGGTCAAGGACGTTTCGCTCACCGTGCAACCCGGAACCGTGACGGGACTGATCGGACCGAATGGTGCGGGCAAGACGACGCTCTTCAACACCATCACCGGGCTGCAGAAACCCACGTCAGGTCAGGTGTTTCTCGGCGGCGTCGACGTGACGAAGCTACCGCCGCACAAGCGGGCAGGTCGCGGGCTTGCACGTACCTTCCAGCGGCTCGAACTGTTCGTCTCGCTGTCGGTACGTGACAACCTGCGTGTCGCCGGAGACATCCACAAGGCGAACGGCCGCAACAAGATCGACGTGGACAGCGAGACGGATCGTCTGCTGGAGCTGACCGGGCTGACGGATGTCGCGGACAAGGACGTCGCGGACATCCCCACCGGACGCGCCCGCGTTGTCGAAGTTGCACGGGCGCTCATGACCGACCCGCGAGTGCTGCTGCTCGACGAACCGGCCTCGGGCCAGACTGAGCAGGAAACCGAGGTCTTTGCCGAGATGCTCACCGAGCTAGCGACGGGTGGACTTGGAATCTGTCTGGTGGAGCACGACATTCCGCTGGTGATGAAGGTGTGCTCGACCATTCACGTGCTCGACTACGGCGCAGTCCTCGCCTCGGGTGATCCGGAGAAGATCCGGACGGATCCGGAAGTGATCGCGGCCTACATCGGGACCGAGGAGGAGGCGGTATGACTTCAGCGAAAATTGGCGAGGCGAAAATTGGCGCGGTGAAAATCGACGAGGGATTACGCGGCGCCGACCGCCCCGAACCGCTGCTCGAACTCTCCGGTGTCCGTGCCGGTTACGGATCCATCGAGGTTCTGCACGGGGTCGATCTGGTTCTCGAACCCGGCGCCGTGGTGGCGCTACTCGGACCCAACGGTGGTGGCAAGACGTCGACGCTCAAGATCTGCTCGGGGGTCCTTCCGGTCACCCGCGGCGAGTTCCGGCTCGCGGGCCAGGTCGTGAACGGCGTCGAGCCTTCGGAGTTGGCTCGGCTGGGGGTCTGCTCCATCCCCGAGGGACGCGGGATCTTCGCCAACCTCACTGTGCGGGAAAATCTGTGGATCGCGACCGGAACGGGCGTCGGCTTGGCCGAACTCGAAGAGGTTGCGTACGGCAGGTTCCCGATCCTGGGGGAGCGGCGTGGTCAGTTGGCGGGATCGATGTCCGGTGGCGAGCAGCAGATGCTGGCGCTGTCTCGGGCACTCGGCACTCACCCGACGGTGCTCCTGCTCGACGAGCTGTCGATGGGTCTCGCACCTCGAATCGTCTCGCAGATGTACGACGTCGTCGGCTCGCTTGCAGCCGAAGGCATTTCCATTCTGGTTGCCGAGCAGTTCGCACGAGCGGTGCTCCCCATCGCGACCTCGGCCGCACTGATGTTGCAGGGACGCGTCGTGAAGACCGGCGATCCACACGACATCGAAAACGAACTTTCTACCAGTTATCTAGGAGGATGACGATGACTACTCTCGCCGAAGATCGCCGTGAGGAATTCAAGAAGAACATCGCAGAGTTGAAGCTGGACAAGAAGCAGGCAGGCGGCGACGCGGCGACGCGCATCGCAGGCCTGGTGCTCATGGTCGTCGGTGTGGTCGGCGCCTTCGTCGTCTACATCTCTTCGCTGACGCTCTCGGACCTACGGGATCTGGTGTCGTACCAGATTCTCACCGTGGTTTTCCTCGCCCTGACAGTGGTCGGTGCTGCGCTCTTCCTGGCCGCATCGGTGGCAAAGGTGCTGCGGCTGTGGTTGGTTCGCCAACTGCTCGAGGGCCAAGCCCAGACAGATCAGATCTCGCAGGCGCTTGACACGGGTGCTCGAAAACTTTGAAATCGACGCTGTAAACAATCAGGAAACGCCCCCTGATGGTCTCCGGCCAGTGGGATGCACGAACGCATCCCACTGGAATCCGATAAATCTTCAAGGTGTTTGCCTTGAGCGAGCGCTACATGGGGAACCGATCCGTGTCAGGTCCTGCCTCGCGTCGAAACGGCAACGGGCGCGCTGGTCCGAGCGTCGGCGGATAGATCGAGGGTATCTTGATCAGGTACTAAAGGCTTCGATGCGTAGATACGCTGCCGCCAAGTTCGGGGACGCGTACAGGCCAGGTGGATGAGGTTTACTGCCGAGGGCGCGTCGTGGGGACACATGGATGCACCTGAAATCGCACTCACGTCGGGTACTGCCCCAAGGATTTGGCCTGCCGGTTTCTTGAATCGTATGAATTAGCATTGGCGTGCCTGCCGTACGACACAAAGGGGCTGGCAGGATGTCCTGCGTAATGAACGCCGCCTCCGGCATCCGCGCCGACGGTCTGACTTTAGACCTTGTTTCATGGTCGACCCTTACCTGACCGAATCAGGAGTGCGGCGTCGCCCGGAGCATTCGCGGGACCAACTGCACGGTGCTTGTTTCGAAGAAGCACGAAGAGAAGGTTGAGCAGAAATGCGGTCTCACCGGATTCCGGCGATCGTGTTTGCCGTGGGTACACGGGACCAAACGAACTAGGTGAGGTATTCCGCGACCACGGCGGGCAAGCAAGCGTCTTCCGATTAATTGGATGTCTTCGACGCCGTGCTCCAACGTCTTGGAAACAGAAAGCTGCTGTGGCGCAACATGTGTGACGGTTTCGCCCGTCGAAGACGCGAACATCCACCCGGCTTCCGAATGCAACGATACGACGGGGTCGTAGGGACGTCAACGATCGGCGAACGGTCGTCTTCTAACTGGCGCTTCGGCGAGGAGCGCCGCGACCGGCCAATCGCGAACATTCTGCAAGGCAGTGCCTTACGTCGGCAGGGCAGGCGCGTGATTTGGCCGCCGAGGGTGCACGCGCGTCGCCGGTTCAGCCAAATTTCACCGGTTGTTTCGTTTTTGTAACATCGGTTCGTTTGTCTTGCTGGGTGCGAGGTTGGGGCATAGGCTCCAAAGCAGAGACTCGGACGATCGTCCGTCTCTGGATGAACAACATTTCGGCGCAGAATATGGCCCTGACGCCATTGGGCAGTGTTGGTCAGTATTTTCGGAACACCAACTGCATCAGACTGTTTGGCGCCCACTTATGTCACATGCTCGACTACAGGAGGCTCAACTCGTCATGTCTGCAACCCTTCACGAAGACCATGAACTGCCCCAATCGGGTCACCTGACTACATCCGCTTCGTTGCAGAGGCTCCCAAATACTGCAACGGTCGAGGAAGTCGTTGCAGTCTTGGACGAACACGGATACGTCATCATCGACGAGCTGGTCTCCGGCGACACAATGGATCGAATCGTGCAGGAGATGCAGCCGCACATCGATTCGTCAGTGCACGGCGATGAGTACTTCAGTGGAACCAAGACCAGGCGTACGGGTCGATTGATGGCGCATTCGCCTACAGCCCGTGAGCTCGTCATGAATCCGCTGGTTCTGGGTGTGGGTCGGAGTTTTCTGTCGGCGTCCCACGGAATTCAACTGGGATCGACCGAAATGATCTCGATCGAACCAGGCCAGACCGCGCAGATGCTGCACATCGACGATATGGTTGCCGGCGAATATCCGTATACGCCCGACTTCAAGATCTACTGCAACAATATCTGGGCTGTCACCGACATCACCGAGGCAAACGGTGGGACGCGCATCGTGCCCGGCAGTCACAAGAAGCAGTTCGAAGAGCAGAGTTACACCCAGGCCGACACGGTGCCCGTCGAGATGAGCAAGGGTTCTCTTTTGATTTTCTCGGGCAAGCTCGTTCACGGTGGCGGTGCCAACACCACAACCGATGAGATCCGCCGGGCGCTCTCGCTGCCGTACATCGTGTCTTGGATGCGGCAGGAAGAAAATCAATACCTGGCTTGTCCGCAAAAGATCGCCCGCACTCTGCCCACCGACTTGTTGAGGGTCATGGGATACGACGCGTTATACGGCATGGGCCACGCGGGCGCATTGTCGGATCCGTTGCCGGCGCTCTTCGAAGAATGAGCTCGACCGCCACATTGGCTTCGCATTCCACAGTATAGAACCAGCCACTATCTGAAAGTTGTACCCATGTCCAACAGTAAGTTTCACCTCGGCTACTTCACCAAGTTCGGAGCACCCGCGTGGGGGTTGGATTCCGAAGAGAACAAGACAATCGGCGCAGACTGGTCCGATGGCTCGTACCATATTGAACTTGCTCGTCGGCTCGAAGCGGCCAAGTTCGACTTTATTCTCTTCGAGGACACCCTGACTATCGCTGAAACGTACGGCAGTTCGATGGAAATGGACTTGAAGCACGCGGTGTATTCGCCGAAGCATGACCCGATGCCGTTGATGGCGTTGATGGCCCAAGCTACCGAGCATATCGGTGTGATCGGTACTGCATCGACAACGGCTTATCCGCCGTTCCTCCTGGCGCGGCTGTTCTCCACGCTGGACTCGCTGAGTCGCGGGCGTGTGGGCTGGAATGTTGTCACGTCGAGTGAGAAGAATATGGCTCTCAACTTCGGATTGGATGCATTGCCGCCACACGCAACTCGATACGAGGCCGCTGACGAATATCTGGAGTTGGCAAACAAGCTCTGGGAGTCATGGGAGGAGGGGGCGTTGGTTGCTGACCCGGAAACGGGCGTGTACGTCGACCACAACAAGGTCCACACAGTCGATTTCGAGGGCAAGTTCCACAAATCTCGGGGACCTTTGAATACTGTGCGTTCACCGCAGGTCAAGCCTGTTATTTGCCAGGCCGGTGCGTCTTCTCGTGGTCGTGCCTTTGCAGCCAAGTATGCGGAAGTAATCGTGGGGCTGGCTGCTGACGGTGTCGAAGAAATGAAGGCGTTCCGGGATGATGTGCGGGCACGAATGGTGGGTTATGGCCGCAACCCCGACGATTGCAAGATCGTTTACCTGACACCTGTTCACTTCACCGGTCCAGCAGTGAAGCCCAGGGCTCACAGCGACGCTGCATTCGAGTACTCGATCGTCATGGCGGCTACCGCGATGGACGTCGATTTCTCGAAGTACGATCTCGACGGCCCAGTCGACCAGAGCATGGAAGCCGGCGGCCACACGAGCGCGATGGATTACATCAAGGGCCAGGGACTCGAGGGTAAGACCCTTCGCCAAGCCCTCGACTTCGGGAACAACACGAGCGGACTCGATCTCTCCGGCGCCCCGGAGGTAATCGCCGAGCAGATGGTCGACGCGATGAACGAGGTCGGCGGCGACGGATTCCTCATCGAAGGGGCTGGCCTAGCCTCGCATCTGGGAACACTGACTGACGAGCTGATCCCGGCTTTGCAAAGGGCTGGCGCGGTGCGCGATCAGTACAAGGGTGACACCCTCCGCAACGTACTTCACGAGTTCTAATCCATCCGCGACTTACCCTCGACGAGCCCCACACCACCGACCAAGGACGGAAACAATGGCCACAGACACCACAATTCACACAAATACGGACAGCAGCAGTTCGAAGCCGACCTTCGTCCCCCTCGACTTTGCCGGACCATTGCCCACGCCGACGGACAGCGTCGATCAGGCGAAAGCGGACCTCGATCGTGCCGGATACGCCATTCTCACCGGTGCAATCCCACTCGATCAGATTCGTCAGATGCGGCAGATCCTGGCTGACGAAATTGTCCGCGAAACCGCAATAGACGAAGCAGCGATCAGCGGCGGAGCGTTCGACCCGGACAAGAAGAACCGTCGCCTCAATCGTCTCCCGAACAGGCACCCGTTGTTCCGCGATATTTTGGAGCATCCAGTCGTGCTGGAACTGACTAAGTACATTCTTGGCCCCACGGTGGGCAATGAGAGCTATCTGGTGCACAGTTACGATGCAAATGTCACCCGCCCCGGTAGCGGTCAGCAAGCCATTCACACCGATGCCAGCACCGGAATCCGCCACCAGCCGGCCCCATTCCAGGCTCGGTTCATCTGGACATTGGACGAGTTCGAGGAAGAGAACGGGGCGACCAGAATTGTGCCTGGTAGCCATCTCGCAGACGTCGACATCACGGGCGCTACGCACTACGAATCCATTCCTGCCATTGCGCCGCTCGGGTCACTGATCATCTACACGGACAAGCTTTTACATGGTGCAGGGGCGAACATTTCGACCGACCGTGAACGAGCTTCCCTCAACCTCGGCTACTGCATGCCATGGCACCGGCCGATGATCAATTTTCCAGTTATCGTTGAGCCTAAGGTCATGCAGGGAGCGTCGGTCGCGCTCCGCCAACTGCTCGGTTACAGCGAAACAACCATCGGCTATTACGAACGATGGGACGGCGCTGGCAGCGAGCTTCGTGAACTCTGCGTCTCACCCACGATGGCCTACTAGTTCCACCGCATCTGCCTGCCGAGGGAGCGATGGATTCATGTCGTGGCGCCACCTGGTGCAGTTCTCGGCCAACCAATGGTTTGCTGTGAAGTCTGCCTGTGCAGGTGTGCACTCGAACATGCATACCAGCACAGGTGGAGGTAAATGATGTGGGATTCAACGTGTTCCAAATTTCGGGATGCCGTCGAAGCAGACCTTTGGACCTTTCTCCATCATAAATATTCGAGGGGCATTTCAGGACGCGCTCACGGACGCTGAACATTGCGGGGGATGTCGTCTCGTGACGGGTTGTGGAGGCGCTTCCGTCCCTGGGGAGCTCGGATGTCGACTCGGAACGGCGACGCCGAGCACCAGATGGATGCCGAGGCAAACCTTCGCTCCAGTCAACGGCCGTGTATGGGCCAGGCCCAACCAGTGGACACAACACCATGGCGGAGGTGTCGTGTGAGACGACAAGCTGGGCTGGATGAGGTGGCAGCCTCGACGGGGTAAGCGAGATGAGGTCTCAGACGAACCTCGGTAGATTCATCCCCGGCATGGCGGGAGGGCTCACAATGTGATTCCGGACGGCTCACATTGTGAGTGCCTCTGCCGGATTGAGGGTGCGCAGCTGACCTGGTGGGTTGCTCAGCGCGGTCGGGTGAGATCGTCCTAGTGGCCGTTCGGGGTCCTCGGTTGCGTGCAACCATTGCGCGGTGGCCAACGACACCTCGGTACCTGGGGCTGGGCCATTGTCGATGAGTTCGTTCTAGTAGTCGGCGTTCAGTCCTTTCGGCGAGGGTTTGATGCTCCACGGGTTCGCAACTCGTATCAGCACTGGTTACGGAGTAGTTGACGAGATGGTCGACCTTGCGGATTCCATTCGACTGCCTCGAGATCAAGGGTGAGCCGGCGACGAGCAGATGTTGCCAGCAGAATTCGTATTGAGTCGACGGAATTGCCCACGTGGGTTTCGGTGGTCGGGGCCGCTCAGCCGCAGGACAGCATGGTCTGAGTCCGCGTGCGTAGTACTTCTGGTGCACACGCCAGCACTGCTTCGAGCGTCACTATTATCGTGACGCCGAGCCTTGACGTCGGTATCGTGCGGAACCTTATGTTGGCGAATCATTTCCACAGTGCTATCAACAGTTAACGGTTCGGGTGGTGAACCCTGCGATCACTGCTTTCGCTGCATTCTGGGCGTCGATTGTGTCAAATTTCACGGCGAGTCGGCGTATCTGTCGATCCAGGTGGGGAAACTTCGACGGCCAGATCGGCCAAGAAGCCGCAGGCGAGTGAAAGAGCGCAGCACCAACGGATCCCGTGCTCTCGAGACCGAATGATGCGGGTTGCCCGGATGACTCAGCCCACGAGAGCAACTGAGAAATCCAATTTAGTCGGTTGGGACGCTGATTGGGTAGACGACAAACTGGCGATGGTGTCGAATACTGCACTGGGAATGCACGTATCGGTGTGGTGTCGCCTTCTCCAAGGCTGCGACGAGATCCCCGGCCGTGACGGACCGTTCGACCATGTTGAGTACGGACTGCCGTGTGTGTTCGTCGACCATTGACGCGACCAAAGAACCTCCGGCAGTCGGTGGTGGTCGAACTGGAAGTCGATCGCCCACACAATCTTCGGTGCATGTGCATCGATAAATCGGGGTGGTTGAAGCGCCGGCTCGTTTGCGGATTTTGCGGACCTTCACCCGCAATCCTTCCTCGCGCCAGAGTCGTTGCACCTTGTTTCTTGTTAATCATTCAGCCCATGGCACTCAAGTCCGCCCACGCCCGACGAAACCCCTTGCGGGCATTCGCTTTGGCCCAGTCTCGCAACCACTCCCGCAGATCGGCGTGCGGATCGGCCGGTGTGTTCCTCGCTGGCGTTTTCCGTTGAGTCGATCGCGGTTGCCCGACAACCTTGCAGGCGAAACGCTGTGAGAGGCCCATCTTTTTCTGGAGCATGCCGACAGCGTTTCGCGTGGCGGTCGGACTCAGAATTTTCCAGTGATGATGGTTGTGGGCGCGGATCCGAATGGCCTGAGCCGAAACTTTCCTTTCATAGCAGCGATTGCCCGCGACCCATCACTGCCCCGTCCACCCTGGCCGTGGTGCTCAACCTACGGAAAGGACACTGCATGGGCCGGCGCAACGGCCATCGATTTTCATGCACAACGCCCGCGTGTTCTTCGCCGCGCACGGCATCACCCGTATCGAGCGCGTGATCACAGACAACGGATCATGTTATCAGGCAGCTGATTTCACGGCTTTACTCGGAAACCCTCGACACCAACGGATCAGGCCGTACACCCCGAAACGCAATTGGGAGGTCGAACGCTACAACCGCATCCTCGCCGGAGAACTGCTCTACTCACGCGAATGCACCAGCGAAGCTGAGCGGCGCACCGCGGTCGAAATCTGGATCATCCACTACAATTATCACCGACCGCATTCAATACGCGGAGGACGACCGCCCGCCGCCTACCATTGGCACCGGGTCACCAACGTCCGTTCCTCCTATAATTAGTCCCCTTTCCATATCGAATCTAATCAGCCTTCGTATTCGGCAGAATTATTTCTGGGCAATTTGAGTTCCCTGGGAAATCCGACCCGCGAACGGCGATTTCATTTAGTGTAAATGCTCAATTTTCGGAAACGTGTGTTTAGATTACCGCATCCGCACTCGTAACGCATAGTTAAAATCAATTCAATGGCCTGAATCGGGACCCATGGTAAACGAGTGGATCCAGATCGTGGTCTGACATGACGCTGTGAACCTGTAATACGATTACGTCGTGATCTCCCGCCTCATGCGTGGCGTAAACGCTACAGTCCAACCAGATAGAAGCTCCTGAAAAGAACAAAGCATCTGTCTCAGTTCTTTTTAAGGGGACGTTGCTGAAGCGAGTCTCGCGTTCCCCTGATAATTGACGGCAAAGAGATCCTTGTTCATTTCCCAGGACGGATACACCCAAATGTTGGGCTTGGCGAAGACTTGGCCACGATTGTGATGATTTTTGGACTGAAAAGAGCACGAGAGGTGGCTCAAATGAAACGCCGACGGTAAACGAGGACGATATGAGAACGAAATCTTCTCCCTGAATTGTCGCGGCAATTGCCGCAACTCCAGAAGGATAATGTCCGAATACTCTTCGTAAGGTCGCGGGGTCTGATGCGAGCGGCACGAGGTACATATTTTCCTTTTCGGCTGACGAGTGCATGGTTCCTACCTTGGCGGAGTTCTAGAGTAGTTCTTAGCAGATGTATTGAGTAGCTGGATATTCGGTGACGAGAGGTCTAATCGGTGTTCAGGCTCCGACAGTCTTCGTTGAGGGTTCACTAATCGCCGCGGAGATGGTCGCCACCCGGCGGAGCGATGTCGAATTTAGTTCAATCCAAGTTCGAATTCTATCGGCGACTCGATCCATGTCGCTCATTACAAAGTAAAAACCGCGCGAGGGGATGGATGCGCCCAACTCGACTAGGAGCGGACGTAAATTTACTTCCGGACCCATGGAGTGTGTGAGGTCTCCACCAGTCATTAAGGGAATGGCTATGATATCTTTGAGGCCATCAGCGGGAAGTCGATCGAGGAAAGCCTTCAGCATACCGGTATAAGTTGCTTTATAAGTGGGTGATGCAACGATGAGCAGATCGCATTCGGTGATCGTTTCAATAAAATCGGACATCACGTTTGATGGCCACGCGAAAATTTGATCGGCATGCGCGGGCAGATCAATGATTGTTAGATCATAGGTGCCTTCTATTAGTAGCTGTTTTACGAGAGCTTCGGCGATTCCTAATGTGCGTGATTCGCTTTTCGGGTTACCGCAAAGGATGCATATCTTTAACATGGACTTCCGCTCCAAACACTTGTTTTTTGTCGGGGAACTTATCCTTTATTCGTGCTGAGAGTCAGAAGTCCTGACATCTGGATCAGCGTGATTTCGGAAAAGTGGTCCACCGAGGTTGGGTGTCTCGGTTGGCGTGCAGCGTCTCATGCTGTCCTCCGCAGAATATCACCTGATCACTCATCCGTCTCCCCGTTGAAGGATTGGGTGCTTGGCGAGTTGCCTTGTGAAGCATCGCGAGAGTTCACCGACTGGGGTCAGCACCTGTGGGTGTTAGGCCATAGGCAGAGAACAGCCAAAAGCAGCGAACTGCGGTGGACCGACAGTCGCCTGCGCGGTTACCCGACGTGCCGGCGCGGTGTTCTCGCCACACGGGCAGACGGCACCTGGCGAGAATGGAGAGCGCGACGCGCCTGGACAGGCAGGGGAGTAGGCGTATGAGTTCGACTGTGCAGTGCGCGTCGGCGGCGGACTTTCCGAACAGAGATGAGGAGCACCGGGGCGGTGGCATGTCTTTCAGGATGGACGGGCATCCCCAAGCGTGAAGTGTGCTGGGACCCGAAACGCGGCTGCTGACCTGCGTATGTTCGGCATAGCGCGCTGGCTCCGTCAGAGCCCGTGTGTTCCGCAAGCAGTGCGACTGGCGTCGTGTGGATCCTAAAGTTTAATTAAAATTGGATCCAATTGTGAAGCCATGATGTAATCTCCAGAGGGCAACCGGCCGCTGTACTCGCAATGGAGCGAATGGGTGGGCGTTGATGTGTCCCGAACTAGTTGAAGGTGAACTCAATGATCACGAACACAGTTCTGTCATTTTCTCCTGAGAAGCAAGTGTTTCTTGCGCGATCTCCGGAGTGCGGTCTGTGACCGCCGCGGCACCCGAAAACATCGGGGATGCGACCGGAGATCCTAGGAAGGCGGCGTCTTCGATCGAGGTACCGCTTGATCCACATCCAGGTGGAGGATTGCGTTGGTACCACGGGGTCGGCGCAGTGGGTGGGGTGGTTGCTGCACCTTTTGCGGTGGGGCTGTATTACCCCATTCTCGGAACCTGGGGTGCTGTACTCGTTTACGGCATTCTTGCACTTGTCGCATTCTTGATGAATAAATTGTTCGCGGAGATGGCCGGGATGTTCCCCACCAAACAGGGAGGAATAACAATTTATGCGAGTGAGGCCTTCACGGGCCGAGTTCGTTGGGTTTCTGTCGTAACGACCTTCAGCTACTGGATGGGCTATTCCTTCGGCTTGAGCTTCATGGCCACATCGATTACCTATATCGTCCAAGCGCAATGGTGGCTCGCTGGAATACCGGAGTGGACAATTATTGGCCTGACATTGACTGGGGATAAGGTTGTCAGCATTGGAGCCATCTTGCTTGCAGCAGCGCTCGCGTACCTCGGCCCAAAGGTGTTCGCGCGAATCAGCCTCATCTCCACGGCTGCGCTTGGCATCATTATCGTCCTAGCCTGTTTGTCTCCATTATTTGCTCTGGATGATCTGCAGATCTCCACAGCTGCGTTGGCGTCGCCGGGTTGGATGACGTTCGCTGTCATGTTGTATGTTGTCGCGACGAGTGTCTTCGGTACTGAACTTATTGCTACCATGGCGCCGTCCTTTCGAAATATCGTTCATGACACCAGACGGGCGCTACGTGTGGCTGGCGTACTAGTTCTGCTTTCGGTGATCATTGTTCCGATCTCTGCAACGGCTGTTCTCGGAGAAGACGTCGTAAGCCAGAACCCTCTCAATTTTCCGTCGCTCGTTGTGGCGTCTATATTTGGAGGATCGTCGACAGTAGTAATGATCGTAAATATCGTACAAATGACGATGACATTCAATCTCATGGTGATTGTTATCAGTGGCGTATCGCAATTGTTATGTGCGATGGCCGAGGAAAATTTGACGCTCCGTCAAATAGGGCAACGTAGCAAGTCGGGCGCGCCAGTTGTAGCAATTCTAATTGCAACGATCATGAATGTCCTACTACTTTTGATTGCTGAAAATCCTGTGGCAATCTTACTGGCAAGTAACTTTGGTTACGTTCTTGCTATAATTCTAGTTATAGTTTCGTACATTATCTTGAAGCGACGAGCGTTATTGCGCGATACTTCTGGCCTGCTTCGGGTCCGACTAGGTGTTCCGATTGCCATCATCGTGCTCTGTGTAGTGGGAACATCTTTTGTTTGTGCGATTCTGTTTCCTAGCCTTGTCGGCGGAACCTTCAGTGAATCCTCGTTGTCCTTCGTGATATTGGCTGTGGCAATGCTCGCCTTCCTTTATCGGCACAAAATTCAGGATCAATCGCAATCAGACCGGATCTGATTCGCCGTCCGGTAACAGTCTTAGGATCTCTCGTCTGCGAATTCGTTCGGCTGCTCCACGCCGGAATATGCAATGACTATTTGTCTATCTATGTCGTTGCCGACCCTCGTCAGCTATGCGGTGACGGACCGGTTCGACCACGCCAGACTTGGACAAGACAACATCTGCGACTGCGCTGGGGAGACTGCAATGGGCCTGCGGTTGAGGGTCAAAGGGGCGACTCAAGTCGCCGGCCGGTTTATGGAGTTCCAGAAGGCAGTCGCTTGGCGTCATCCTTTCGTCCCCAGCGCGCCGTTCCGCGAGTTGAGACTTGGACGAGCTAGCGGGTCTTATCCGATCCGCATGAGGGCGCGACCGGTACGTTAGCGCGAAGTGTTTGGCGAGACGGTACCGTTCCATTCCGGACTGATCGAACACTGAGTCACGTTCTCAGGTGAAGCGATGGCGAAAGCAGACTTTGCCCTAGAGACGGGTGCGCGTTCGCCTGCCGATGACTTTGTGCTCGTTACAGGGTTGCTGCCGCTATGTAAATCGTTCGTCGTGTTGACGGCGGTGTCTCCTCGTCGTAGGCTGAAAGCATAGAGTCGGACGATCGTTCGACTGTCCAGTTTCTGAAACTTCTTGTCCGCCAAAGCTGTCATGAAGCTGCCGATGTTGCTGGCAGCGTCTTGCAGTTGTTGGTCGAGAGGAAGGGGGCTCCCTGATCTGGCCGACGAGATTGTCACCGCCCGCAATCGCTCGTCGACGTGAAAGTCCTGCCAGCTGAAGCCGCAATGGCTTCACGTTACGGTCGGCGCAGTCGAACTGCCTAATGCAACGGCGAGGCAGCGAATCCGCGGGTATCGCCTACACCTAGCCGCGACCCTTGCATCGTCGAGAATGCGGGCCCTCGGCCGGGTAGACCTCGAATTCTATTGCTCATCATTCGGGGGTCTCGCCGAATGCATTCGGTCAAATACACCCGACCTCCTTGCGCCCATCCGTCCGCGAAATCGGCAGCTACTGCCGGAAACTGATCGCCACCTAGTTGGCCGCAGGGAAAATTTTTGTGTAACAACTGAATTCGCACTATTCCAAGCTGCGTCGAGCCCGCGGTCGTTGGGAATGGTTGCGGCTCTGTATCGACACGCTCGGCTCTCGACACATCCAAGTGAATGACCGATGGCCTCGACCGGAAGAACGCCAGCAGCTTCCGGAAACCGGTGCGATGTGTGGCTGCAGGCACCGTGCATGAACGAATTTTGGTTTCCACCGCTACATCGAGTCTGGACACTCGGCACACAATAAGGAGAACTTCGACCGTATGAACACTAGGAACCTCGACGTCGCAGCAGAACAACGCCAGCTAGCCAGTGTCGTTCACCCGCTTGCCTCGCTCAGTAGTGAAGAGATAGACGTTGTTCGCGGGATCGTCGCAAATATGCCCGACTTCACAGAAAACACACGATTCTCCTACGTGGGACTCGAAGAGCCGATCAAAAGCGATGTGTTTGCATGGGAGTCAGGAGAAGCTCCCGCACCCGACAGGAGAGCACGTGTCTGGCTGCACGATCTTGATAAGGGAGTGTCAACCGACTCGGTAGTCTCACTCACTACCGGCCTTGTGGTCAAGACCGCTGTAGTCGACGGTTCGGAAGGCCAGCTCCCAGTTCTCGACACCGAAGCCATGAATATTATCGCTATTCTCGCTTCAGATGAGGGTTGGGTCGCCGCTCTGGCTACGCGCGGATTGACGACTGGTGACGTGCAAATCATGCCTCTCTCTGCTGGTCATTACGGTTACCCGGACGAGGACGGCCTACGTGTTGTAAGGTGTCTGGCGTTCAAACAGGACTACCCGGCGGATCATATCTGGGCACACCCAGTCGATGGTCTCTCGGTCTACCTCGACCTCCTGCAAGGCGTCGTTCTGAAAATCATCGATACGCGTATTTTCGATGTGCCTGCCGAGAGTGGAAATTACGATGATCCCGAGATCCAGGGTGCGCCACTCCAGGGCCTCAAGCCGATCAAAATTACTCAGCCCGAGGGTCCTAGCTTTACAGTGGACGGAGAGCACATCGCTTGGGGTAACTGGAAATTGCGGCTCGGATTCGATGTCCGTGAGGGCCTGATATTGCACCAACTGAGCTTTGCTGATGAGGGCGTGGATCGACCGATCATGTATCGAGGGTCCATCAGCGAGATGGTTGTGCCATACGGCGATCCGAGTCCAAATCGATTCTGGCAGAACTATTTCGATGCCGGCGAGTTCCTTTACGGACGGTTCACGAACTCGCTCGCGCTTGGATGCGACTGCGTCGGTGAGATTAAGTACTTCGACGCTGTTTTCGCTGATGAGCTAGGTGCGCCACGCGTGGTCGAGAACGCCATTTGTATGCATGAAGAAGACTTCGGCTCGCTATGGAAGCACACGGATCTCTTCACGGGGGCTCACGAGGTTCGTCGCTCTCGGCGACTCGTCATCTCCTTCTTTACGACGGTGGGAAATTACGATTACGGTTTCTTCTGGTATCTCTATCTCGACGGGACAATTGAATGCGAAGCCAAACTTACTGGTGTCGTGTTCACTTCGGCGTACCCAGGCGACAACGCCGACGGAACTCCCTACCCGTACGCCTCACAGATCGCGCCTGGGCTCGGTGCGCCTTATCATCAGCATTTGTTCAACGCACGGCTCGATATGACTATCGATGGTACTTCCAACGTAGTCAACGAGATCGACGCTGTTCGGCTACCGGTGTCAGCAACAAATCCTCACGGCAATGCCTTCACCAAATCGAGCTCGCCCATCACTTCGGAAGCCGTCTCCGGTCGTGTCGCGGACGGTAGTCGAGGGCGCGTGTGGCAGATCGCGTCGACCGATGCGACGAACCGGCTAGGCCAGCCGACATCATATGTGTTGCACCCCACAGACGCGCCGACGTTGATGATGGACCCATCGTCTTCTGTCGCAAAGCGGGCGACCTTCGGTGCCAAGCATTTGTATGTAACGCGATATGATCCGGCCGAACGTTACGCTGCGGGCGACTTCGTGAATATGCACCCCGGTGGCGGTGGCATTCCCGAGTTTATTGCTGATGACGAACCCCTCGTCGGTGAGGACCTTGTTCTGTGGCACACCTTTGCCCTGACTCACTTTCCGCGCTCGGAGGATTGGCCGATCATGCCGATGGATTACGCGAGATTCACACTCAAGCCATATAATTTCTTCGACAAGAATCCCACGTTGAACGTGCCCGCACCGGTTGGTGAGGGTCACTGCATCGCGTCAAGCGATCAGGCTTGCGGGGAGGTTCGCTCTGGGCTCGGAGTACGCGAGGATCACTGTGTTGACGGAGACGGATCGCCCTTACCCTGAGGGCTTTTCAACTTTGCCGGTTTCAAGATCTAACGCTGACGGGAGGTGCGGAGCGGCGTCGCAGACCACCTCCCGTCCGCCAAGGCGCCGCTTTTGGGGTTTCGTGGTGCGCAGTGAGTGCCTAAAGGAGGGAGGGTGCGGTGATTGTGGATCTGCCACTACGGTGGGTTGCCACGATTCTCTTCGGATTCGTGCTTGGATATTCCCTGTATTGCATCTGGTCCGTCCAGAGTGTGGCTCAGAGAGTAAATCATGGGTTTCATGTCGCTGCATCCCTGGCGATGCTTGCGATGGTCTGGCCAGGGTTTCCCCGAATTCCGGTAACACTCCAAGTAGTTTTCTTCGCCGTCGGAGTAGGTTGGTTCGCGGTCTCAGCTGTGCGATCGCGCTGCGGTTTTGTGAAGAGAATTAACACTACGTATCTGCGCCAATCGCACGTTAGCTTCTATCACTCATTGATGATGATGGCGATGCTGTGGATGGTCTTCGTCATGACGGGTGGAGCCTCCGGAAGCTTAATTAAACACGACCATTCGACTGAATTCACTCATCCCATGGCTCCGCCCGCGGCCCGAATCCCAGGACACGCGCAACACCGCGAAGGAATCGTTCTACCGTCGGTATCAGCGTCAGCGGACTGGGACTGGATATCAGCAGTGACACTTGCGATCGCTCTTACCTTTGCAGCGGCATCTGTAATCTGGTTTTACGGTCCTGCACACGCAGCGGGGGATTTGAGACCCCCGTTAACATCCGCGGCGATCCCGATAACCACTGTCAAGCTCCATGATTCGAGCAAATTGACGTCGATGGCAGCAAGTGAGGCTGGCATGGCGGCGGGCATGGCAATCATGACTTTGCTTCTTATCTGAGAATGCCGGCACCCGCGGAGTCGGGCAGAGTAGGCAAGCAGCAAGCGCCCGCCGCGTATATGTGGGTTGCCTGCGATCTTTTTTCTTTCCGTCGCCGGAGAAGTTTTTCGACAATGCTACCCAGTGCCGTTCGTGTGGCTATTTGCGCTGATAGTGAGTGGACCAGGTTTGGCTGTTCATCGAGTCACCAGGAATCTTTGAGCGACTTGTTCGGCAACAAAGCCGCCGAACTTGCAGCGGCACAGAATTTTTTGCGAGTCGCTTTCAGAAGCGTTCGCAAAGTGCCGGAACACCTGAGCATTTGGGACGTTCAGCACCTGTCTCTCCCGGAGAGAAGTGAGGCGGCCGGCTTTGCTTTGCCCGAGGTATGCTCGGCCCGCGACCCCGGAACTGAAGTCGGACTTCCTGGCCTCATCGTCGCCCTTAACTTTGCCGGTGTCGCGGACGGAGCTACCTCGCATATACCTAGACGTTACATTCACGCGCGTTCGTTACTCAACCTTCTATCCCGATGAACCGTTCCGGAAGCATTTCGATGATAATGTAGTCGTCCTGCTCGTTTATTTCCACGTACTGAGGAACTTCCTCTTCTGAAACATATCTTCTCGCTATTTCTCGGGTAACCGCATTCGTCGCATCGGTAGTGCCCACTACCGAGCCTTCAGCTCGCACAAATTTGTATGGCGGCTGCTCGTCCTGGACAACGAAGGAAAAAGTGCCGGCTGCTGCGATCAGCTTTGCCTTTGCTGAATTTCGCGCGGTCCAGATTCGCAGAGTTCCTGCAGGTGTGTAGTCGTACCAGATGGGCGTTGCGAACGGCGCTCGATCGCCTCGCCCAACCGCGAGCACACCCACGTGAAGTTCTGATAAGAACTGCTGCTTTTCTTCTAGCGACTTCATTACATCTCCATATGTGTTGGCGGAATAAACCACGTAATGTCGAAATTTCAGTAAGACGCAAAGCCAGAGTCGGTATTAGTTAGATGGTTCGGATGTGGCCGTATTCCTCGGGGACAAGGTATGGCTAAATCGGTGGGTGAAAAGTAGCCGCGTGTAGCGCCTGTCGTACGGCTTGGGAGATTGAAACCATCACCTGCTGCAGCAGGTGATCAGGTAATGCAACGAATTGCAGAAGAGTGGTCGGGCAGTGCTTAATTTGGATTTCGTAGCCGTCTTCAAGTTTACGGGGTATTTGGTGGCCTGTCCATCGGTCGGTATTTGAGTTTGTGCCGTTGATGAGGCCGCATATCTCCCCAGTGAGGTTCACCCCGGATGGTGGACACCGAGATAGCGGGACCGAGGGTTCCGCTGGGAGGATGTCCTCATGTCCCGCACTCGCAGGTCTTTTACGACCGAGTACAAAGTCGAGGCCGCCCACCGGGTGATCGATTCCGGCCGCACGATCGCCGAGGTCTCCCGTGAACTGGGCATCAACGAAGCCCTGCTCGGACGCTGGGTCGCCGACGAACGACGACGCGTCGATGCTGCCGCAGAGTCTGGCGATCAACCGTTGACTGCCGCCGAACGCACCGAGCTTGCTCGGCTGCGCAAGCAGGTCTCCGAACAGGAGAAAGACATCGCATTCCTGAAAAAAGCGTCCGCGTACTTTGCGGCGAATCAACAAAAGTAGAGCGCTACTCGTTGATCGCTGCGGAGTGCGCGAACTTCGCGGTCCACCGGATGACGCGGCTCCTCGATGTCTCGACCTCCGGCTTCTACAAAAACCAAGGACTCAGTGTTCGAACAGGATTGGGCGAACGGAAACAGCGCCGCGCGGACTTGGAAGTGAAGATCCTCGACATCCACAGAGAATCGAAAGGTGTGTACGGGTCCCCTCGGATCACCGCCGAACTGCACGACGGCGGAGAGATCATCACCGAGAAGACTGTCGCCAAACTCATGCGATCACTCGGCATCGTCGGGATCAGCCCGCGGACATTCAAGATTCGCACCACTGTCGTCGATCCGCTCGCCTCGTTTCCGGACGACTTGGTGCAACGGCAGTTCGATCAAGGCCGGCTCGATGCCGTCTGGACATCCGATATCACGTACCTGACCTGCGGTGAAGGTGACATGTATTTGTGTGCGATCAAGGACGAGCACTCGAAGAAGGTTCTGGGATGGTCGGTGGCGGATCATATGCGGACCGACCTTGTCATCGCAGCCTTGGACATGGCCGTCGAAGCGCGCGGCGGCGGTGTAGCCGGCACAATCATGCACTCGGACAGAGGAAGTCAGTACACTGCAGAGATCATGAAGCAGGCGTGCGAGCGATACGGGCTACGCCGTTCGATGGGAGATACCGGAATATGCTGGGATAACGCCGGTGCCGAAAGTCTGTGGTCGACGTTCAAGCACGAATACTACTATCGTCACATCTTCGTCCATGCCGCCGAATTGGTTGCTGCGGTTGACTACTGGATGAACTTCTACAACACTCGACGTCGGCACTCCACGATCGGGATGCTCAGCCCCACGGACTACGAACAGTCACTGACCGCGACCTCGATGGCCGCGTGACCACTGTCCACTTTTCGGGGTGAACCTCACAGTTCGTTCGGCTCAAAAGGTTGGTGCCGGGTGTGACGCGCGCGGGAGCCTCGCGCCTGACGCCCGGCTGGACGGTAGGAAGGTTGTTCGTTTCTGGCGTGCGTACAAATTTCGGTAATCGCGGATCGACCCGATGTGGGGATCATCGGTTCTCGCACGACCGGTACCCGCTGAGCGGAACGTCGCATTGTGACGATGGCGGCATGGGTTCATACTGGCCGGAGTCGAAGGCAAGGAGTCGTATGGAAGAACGTCCTGTCGATGAGTTCGACTATGGTCGTGCAGTTTACGAACCATTGACACAGTCGGTTCGACAGCTCATCGATGCCACGATCCGAACCGAGGTCGGTGAGGATACGGTGGCGAAGGTACAGGCACTAGTCGATGAAGGTGCCCGGCTGTTATCCGAACGTCTTGTGCCCGAGTCATTTGGGGTTCAGTACACTCGCGACGGGCGTGGTATGCCGTGGGGAAATGCAATAATAGGTCTTCGTAATCCCATCGCCCCTCCACTCGTAATCGAGCGAAATCGGGACGGGTCGGTATGGTGTGATGTTGAACTCGGCGCTGCGTATGAGGGGCCCCCGGGCTGTCTGCATGGTGGAATATCCGCACTGATTCTCGACCAACTGCTGGGTGCGACGGCACATCGGCCCGCGCAGCCCGCGTTCACCGGCACCCTAACTGTCCGCTATCAGCGACCGACGCGGCTCGGTCGGGTGCACGGTGAGGCGCGAGTGGTGCGCCATGACGGAGTCAAGACGTACGCGGTGGGGCACCTTGAGAATGGCGAGGGGATCATGGTCGTGGCTGAAGGTGTTTTCGTTCGCCCCGCCGGGCGGGCTTGATTGAGTTGCCAAATGGCCCGGAGAGTTTCCTGTTGCGTTCGTCAAGTGGTAGCCGCGGCAAGCGGTTACCTGCATATTCTGGGTCTTGGCGCGTGGACGCAGTCGATGCCATTGCATAGCGATCTTGAAAAGTTCTGCGACGGAGGAATCTTGATGGGAGGAGACACTGACTGTCCGACTTCGGGGCATGTGCGAGAACAACCTACATTGCATCATTGTCGGTCCTTCCGTCCAAGCAATGTCGAGATTTCATGGCGTATGCGAAGTGGTGGCAGGTCCCCGCGCTGTACCCCGAAGGTGACCGTTTTCGCCGGCCGAGCGCGAGCAGCGAGACGACAGCCGGTGATTGGCTTCGTCATGTCCTGTACTCCATCCGGAATTGTTTGCAGCGCTGTGTGCGTCGGCGGTTCGAGACGTGGAATCGCGGCCATCGGCGCTACGGTGTACGGGTGGTGAGGACGAGCGAACAGCTCTTCGGTCGCCGACGTTTCCACGAAGGAACTGGCGTACATGACGGCGACACGATCGGTGCGACCGAGACCACACCGAAGTGGAGCCAGCGGGACTGTGCGCTGCCGATTATGCCGTCGAGACCCAGACCCATCATCGGGATGAGCGAGAACGACGACGGGCGGAGCGCGTCGCTGAAAAGCACTCGCAGCGTGGGCATTCCCTTCGATTTCGACGCGAGGATGTAATCCTCACGGAGCGTCGTCACCAGGTCGGATCGGAGAACGCGAGTGAACATCGCCATCTCGAGGAGGCTGATGGTGATCGCGGGAAGTATTGCGTGTGAGAGGTTTCCGGAGAGGCTGTCACCGATGCGCACCCACTGTGATCGGGGGAACCAGCCGAGCCAGTTGACGGTGACCATGATCAGCAACAGACCGGCGAGGAAGCTCGGGACGGAAAGAACACCGAACGTCGCGGCGCTGATGACGCGGTCGATGACGCCGCCTTCGTGGTGCGCCGACCAGAGTGCGAGCGGAACTGCGACGACGAGTGCGATGACCAGACCCATCACTGCCAACTGAACGCTGACGGGCAGTGCCGAGCCGACCGCAGTCAGAACGTCCTGCTGCGGGGGAACAAGCGAATTACCGCCGTCGCCCTGCAGAGCACATGTTCGCTAACCGAAGGCTGAATGCCTGATCAGGTGTGAACGGGGCAACATGCTTCACTGTGGATGTCTTCTAAAGTGCTGGGGGTTCGCACGATACGGTGCCCGGTGCTGTGAGGGCCGTGCACCGTATCGTGGGGATCAGGCTGTGGTCGCCGGGGTGAACTGGGATGCGAATGCGTGGATGCTGGCGACGACGTGGTCGAGTTCTTCGGTGGTGGTGCCGTGACTCATTCCCAGTGACATTCCGCGTTCGAATACGATGTCTGCGTTGGGAAGTCCGTCGGTGGGGACTCTGTGTTCTACGCCGCGCATCATGGGGTGCCTGGTGACGTTGCCACTCCAGACGGTGCGGGTGTCGATGCCGGCAGATTCGAGGGATTCTTGCATGTCGCCGCGGGTGAAGCCTGCTGTTTCTCTTACCAGGACGGGGTAGCACAGCCATGCGGTGTGGAAATCTTCGAGTTGTCGGGGGAGTGTGAACAAGTCCGGGTAGGTGCCGAATGCGTCGCTGAATGCTTGGAAGATTTCGGCGCGCCGCTTGAAGTTGAAGTCCAGTTTTTTGAGCTGCTGAAGTCCGAATGCTGCGCCTAGTTCGGAGGGTTCGAAATTCCACGGCAGTACGTCGAAGATGAAGTCGTTGTCGTATTCGACGCCGTCGAGGTTTTCGCGGAACACGCGTCCGGTTCCAGCGGAGCCGAACAGGTGTGGCTCGGAGCGGCGTCCCCATCGACGCAGCATAAGTGCTTTGTCGCGCAGTTTCTCGTCGTCGAGGCAGACCATGCCGCCGTTTCCTGCGCAGGTGATGATGTGTGCCATCGCGAAACTTGTGACTGTGATATCGGATCGTGATCCAGTTTTGGTGCCGCGCAGCGTGGTTCCGATGCAGTCGCACGAGTCTTCGATGATTTTGAGGTCGTGTCGGTCGGCGATGGTGCGGATCGCGTCCCAGTCCGGTGCGTTGCCGGCGAGATTGGGAATGAGGATTGCCTGGGTCTTGTCGGTGATCAATTCTTCGATCTTGGATACGTCGACGTTGTAGGTATCGGCTTCGACGTCGACGAAAACAGGGATCCACCCCCCACGAACGATGGGGGAGACGTCAGTGGAGAACGTCAAGGGGGAAGTGATGACTTCGGCCCCCTTCGGTAGATCCAGAAGCTCGAGGGCGAGGTACAAGGCGGACGAACCGGAATTGCACATCAGACCGAGTTTCTTGCCGTACAGGTCTGCGACTTGCGCTTCCATCGCGGCGACGTTCTTCCCGATCTTGAGTCCGAGGGGTCCGCTGCGAAGAACTTCGAGTACGGCGTTGATTTCTGCGTCGTCGTGGACGCTTCGGGCGTAGGTGACGCGAGGGGGCATGGTTTTTCTCCTTGTTGGTGACTTGATGTGGTTGCGTGAGGTTGCAGAGATCGGGGCGGGCTAGCGGATGGCGGAGCCGGCATAGACAGGCGGTGAGACAACTGTGACGTACCGCGCGCCGTCGGAGACCGGGCGGAGGAGTGTGTTGGTGACGTCGGATATTTCGATGCGTTCCACCGGGAGTGAAATGGTGAAGATGGGGCCGAGATCCGGGCGTTGTTCCAGCAATCAGGCAGTTCCCACTTGTCCGTCTTCGCGTCTCATCGTGTAGGGGACGAAGCCGGTTGGCTCGCAAACGTCGATGACATTCGCTCTCCGTGAGGCCATCTCGACGGCATGGTTGCCTCCTTGACATTGCACAACACTGGCGACAAACGTAACTTTTCCGAAGAGGCTCACACTTAACACCTTTCGGCGGAATCGGGCGACGCGCACTTCAATTGTGCCGTGAGTCGCGCTTCGGTGGCTTTGTCCAAGAGTTCCACAACCTGTCCGAAAGGATCATGGTGATACGTTGCGCCCGTGGGGAAATCTCCGTCCTTGACCCCACCCATCCAGATGGGAGATCCAGCTACTTCCAATGCGTTCGCCGCACTCTTGAGGTCATCGACGGTGAAGCCGACGTGATGAATGCCAGGCGCGTAGTCCCACACCACTGAGTCGGGAACTGCGCGCAGCAACTCCAGATGCGGTGGCTCGCCGACCGAAAGGCCGATCTGGGTCTTCCAGACTTGGTCGGCACCGTTGATCCTGCATGGATAGGGCTTCGTGTCGAACAGTCTGATCTCTATGCCGTAGAGGTCGGCGAACTGGGCGACAGCGGCATCGAGATCGGGGACGACAATGCCCAGGTGATGAATGCGGCCCAGCGAAAACGGGCGCTGTCGAGGGCATGCGTCACCCCGGGATTGTAGGTTCACCAGGTATCTCTCGTCGAAGATGTGAAGACCGAGTGATACCATGAAAAGCCAGATTGAACGCTCATTCAAGCACCCTTCCCGCTCAGCGGGAAGATTCGCTGGCTGTGTTGAAAGTATTGGCCAGCAGAGCATTTCGATATGTCGAAGGACTGTTGACGTGAGTTCGGCGGCAACCTAGTCTCGGTTGACTAGGTGTTCAATCCGGGCTTCACATCCGGTGATCGGGAGGACTGATGGCGGACGTCAAGTCGCGTCGCGAAGATATTCTGACTGCCTCCGCGGAACTGTTCGCGAAGAAGGGTGTCGCATCGACCTCGATGCGAGAGGTGGCAGATCTGGTAGGTGTGCAGCCTGGTGCGCTGTATCACCACTTTCCGTCGAAAGACGCTATCGTCAACGAGCTGATCACGAGGTTTCTCGTTGATCTACAGGCTGCATATGACGCGGGGGCTTCGCCTCGCCTCGACCCGAGGGAGCGGCTCGGTCGAATAGTTGAGCTCTCGCTCGAAGCCGCACAAGCGCAGCCTCATTCGACTCAGGTTTTTCAGAACGAATTGGCGAGTTTGCGGGAGCGGCCAGAATACGCGTGTGCCAAAGATCTGGCGGATCGGGTGCAGCAGACGTGGCTCGACGCGATAACAGCCGGCCAAGGCGCCGGTGCGTTCCGTTCGGATGTTCCTGCGAAGGTATTTCACCGTTTCCTTCGAGATGCGGTATGGCTTTCCGTCAGATGGCACCGCAACGACGATCTCTACACGAACAAAGAACTTGCGCACGACTGCCTTTCGGTGTTCTTGGAAGGATTCGCATTGCCGCCCCGGACGCGGCTTTCCTCGTCAAGACAAGTGAGTTAACGAGGACGGCTTCGTTGAGGACTCGTTCCAAAAAAGCAGTTGCATCTGTCGGTGCTATGAAGCAGACAAGCGAATTTCGCCTTGGTTCAGCCTGGTAGTCCCAACTCTGCCGCGCGTGCACCCAGTTGGAAACGGGTGGTGATGCCCAGTCTTTCCATGATGCTGGCGAGATGCCGCCGGTAGGTACGTGGCGAGACCGAAAGTTGCCGTGCCGCAACTTCATCGGTCGATCCGGCGCTGAGTGCACGTATTATCGCGATTGCGATATTGTCGAAGTCTCTGCGCCGCAAGTCAATATGGTCCCGTAGGGGAAGACCCGAGGACCAGACTCGCGTGAGAGCCTTTTCCATCGCCTCTGGTAGGTCCCCGCCAGTGATCGTATACACCCTCGGGGCCCCATCGTTGCACGTCCACAAAACAGCTTCGCGCCCATCGATGGCCATCTAGTTGCGGAAGTCGCTGTAGGAGAAGCGAATACGATCGGTCAACAGGCATCCAGTTCGGAGGATATTGCCTTTCTGGCTTTCGACATACTCAGGCGAGACCAATATCTGGACCCGACTACCTGCGGCTAGACTATTTCGAAGCAGTTGATCAGCTGCCGGGTACTCGCTACGTACGGGACGCGAGAGCGAAACGCGTTGCCTGGGACCACGTGACACCGGACGTACTCATCAACAAGCGTCCCGAAGAAACCGACGACCGTGCGATTCCCGGACACCACGAAGGAGACCTCATCATCGGCACGGACAGGTCCGCGATCGGCACCATCGTCGAGCGCACAACTGGGTACACCACTCTCGTGCACTTACCTCGGGAACAAGGGTGGCGAGCGCAACCGATCACTAAGACCGGGCCGGCACTGTCAGGCTACGGCGCAATCTCGATGAACAAAGCATCGGCACAAGCGCTGGCGTCGATGCCCACCGAACTCAAACGCTCGCTGACCTGGGACCGAGGAAAGGAAATGTCCGCGCACACCCAGTTCACCATCGACACCGGGCTGAAGGTCTACTTCGCCGAACCGCACAGACCGTGGCAACGAGGCACCAACGAGAACATGAATGGGCAACTCACTAATACTTTCCGAAGGGAACCAATCTCTTGCGATGGAACCCAGACGATCTCGCGGCAGTCGCACACGCTCTCAACACCCGACCGAGTGAGCGACTCCAATGGCGAACCCCCGCCGAAGTATGCGACGAACACCTACAAATCAATTCAACAGCAACGTGTTGCTTCGACCAGTTGAATCCGCCCTGCACTCCATGGTCCGAGTGAATGAGTGTGCCGGGGGTTTGGCTTCGATTCGAAATGGCCATTACCAGAGCTTTCGTCACCAATCTCGCCGTCTGAGAACTGTCGATCGACCAACCGGCGACCCGCCCCGAGAACGGATCCAGGACAACAGTGCAGTAGATTTTTTCGTCGCGCGTGGGGTGTTCCGTAATGTCCATGACCCACAGCTTGTTCGGCTCCTGGCGCGTGAATTTACGATCGACGAGATCGCTCACGGTCGGGATCTGATGCTTGGAACGCGCACGTTTGTCGCCCGGAAGGCCTTTCACACCAGCAGCTCTCATCAACAATTTGATGCAGCTGTGTCCCACGACAATGCTGTGAACAAGGGTGAGTTCAGCGTGGATCCGACGAGCACCGTAGGTTCCGTGGGATGCCACGTGGACCTCGGTCATCCGCTGTGTCAACCAGGCATGGCGCAGTGAGCGTTCTGAGGGTGGCGGGCTTCGCCACTCGTAGTCTCGGACACCTCCAGGACCCGGTATGCCGTCTGAGCGGGTAGCCCGTCCTTGGCATCACCTCGATCGCTTCGAACCGCCTTTTGGGAGCACCACCGACTTCGGCAGATCCGTGAAGCGTTCGGCGATAGAAGGTTCAGTTTCCAACTCGACGACACGGCGATTGCCCTCGCGATGCTGATGGCCGTTGGATGGCAAACCGCGTCACACATGTGCACGTCGCTGATCGTCGACGCGTTGCAGACGGCCGTGATCGGCGGGCGCGTCAGGACGGGTGCGGTTGTTTTTTGAGAACGTGTAAGGCCGTATACTTCAATCGAATTCGAAGATTTTTGAGAGTCGAGGGACGTGCGCACCAGTGCCGGATGAGAAGGGTGTGTTGGGGCAACGCCGCGAAGGCCGTTCTTCGCGTCCCTGTAGAAACGAGATCTACTGCCGGCAGATGTTCGACACTCGGAGCCGGGCACGGTTCGCGGTCGCCGAGTAAATCGAGGTGTTCTACAACCGGCGATGTCTGCATTCGACACTGGGCTGTCGCACCCTCGCGGAAGCCCTCGCCGAGTAGCGAAACGCAGGATCAGACGCCCGAACCGTCAACCTCGGTGTCCAAGAACTCGACTCATTCCAGGTATCGCCTGCGGTCCGGAATGACACTGATGACGAAGCCAAGGCATCTTTTTCTGGAACAACCTGTCGATCGGTCTTGGGGTGGCGGCACTCTCGACCGATCCGCCACCCCTCGAACGCTTCTTGCTCGAAACGTCGCCGCCACCCATTGTGGCGTTGCCGGCCGATCTCCTAGTGGCGGCACGTGGCGGCGACACCGCCACTGGCTTACTTGAGTGGCGCAGTGCCGCGAGCTTGTGCTTTTCTCAGCGCCTGAGGGCCGTCGCGAGTCTTGACGGCCCTCAAGCGCTTCGCGACTGCGGAGGTCACTGGAGAATTCCGAGCGCAACCGGAACAGATCTCAGCTGCGGATCGATTCGACCGCCGATTCGGATTGAACGGTCGCTGTAAAACGGGGAGCTTTTCGGACGAGTATCGGCCCGGCTATGGCGATCAATGCGAGGAGAACCAGCGGGAGCAGAGGCATCCACTCGATTCCCATGCGGTCCACAACGGTCGTGATGGCTGCTGGACCAAGGAACATTCCCGTCACACCGACTGCGTTCACCAAGCCGATGTTGCGACCGGAGTTCTGTGGATCCATGCGCCCCGCGGCGGACAGCATGATCGGGACAATGCACGACACGCCTAGCCCGACCAGCCCGAATCCGAGGAGAGCTTGCACTGGCGACACTGCGGTCATCATGCATGCCGCGCCGAGCGCGCCGATTACCCCGCTTCCGCATATGACCGCTTTCTGGCCGAACCGTTCGGTGAGTTTGTCGCCCAGCATGCGGCCTACAAATTGGGAACCGGAGAACACGGTCACTGCTAACGCAGCGGTTCCCGCTGTCGTGTCTAGAGTCCGGCGGACGAATTCTTGGCCCCAATCGTACGTTGCGTTCTCGGCGAGGTAGGACACGAAGGCGAGCAGGCCGAATCCCACCATGACAGCCAGACCGGCATACTTTGCATCGTTGGACTTGGAATGCTCTTCAGACTTGCGCACACCTGCGGGAACAGGGTGTGCAGCCGGAACGATCTCCTCGTCTCGCCGCAGATACATCCGGCCGAACACATATCCGAGGGCGGACATCGTTAGGCCCATTGCGAGGAATGGAACCACTGCACTTTCGGTGAAAGATCGGGCGAAAGCACTTCCCACGAGTCCGAACAGGAATCCGCCCGCTGGATACGCTGCGTGGAACGATGAGATGATCGGCCGTCCGTAGTGGCGTTCCAACTGGACACCATTGACGTTGATGACGATATCGACGAATCCGCGCAATGTTCCAGCCAGCAGACCGAATGCGAGTAGTCCGATCATTCCGTCAAGGAAGGCGAGTGGGATGTACATGAGGGGATATACCGTCAAGGATGGAATCGCGATATTGCGGCAGCCCCATTTGTCGATCAGCGGTCCCGAGACGGCACAGCCGATTGCAAAACCGAGTCCGAGAGCGAAGGCAAGGGAGCCGAAGCTGGCGTCGCCGTCGTCGCCCTCCCATCCGAGGCTGAATCGAAGTGACGTGGTGCTCGTGGACCACATGACGATGACCGCGCCCAACTGAAAGAAGCCGAAGAATGTTGCTAGGCGGGACCACTTCAAACGGTTGGAGACCGTCCGATAAGGGAGTTTCGTCTTTTCCAAGATTCAACCTTACTGGTAGCAATTTTGGGGTGGGCGGCAAATTGTGTCGACACGCCACGAGAGGTGCTGAGTGCATGAGCGGTAGCGTCGAAAGCGCCGACCTACTGAAGCTTACGAACGGACGTTAGTCTATCGAGGCGCATGCCCGCAGCCGTTTCGGATTTGTTAACTCCTGATTTCTTCGTATGTGGTTCGCACGGGCGGGGGGAACGATGAGATGTGCAAACCAGCGGTGTCCACTACCCCTTCGATGTAGTACCGACTACGGCGCTAGCGCCACATGATGGCTACGTCCATCGGCAAACAGACTGCGAGAGATGTCATTTCGAATCGACGAGCGATGCGTGTGTAGGGAATCGCGTTTACGTGACACCCTCGGTTCGTGCTGTTGCCGCAACTGCGTCGCAATGGCCGGGGCGACGCGCGCCGTATGCTTGGTCGAACGTCTCGGGGCGGGGTGGTCATTCCGAACGCCGTGGATTCCGATGCATCGACATGATGAATGCTTCGTCGATCTGCACTGCCGACACACCGAGCAACACGGCGGCTCAGCGAGAGCGTCCTATGCGCCGCCGGACGGCCCAGAGGGTTGATGCGTGCGGTGAGGTCGACTTCATCGAGTCCATCGCGACGATGTTCCGAATACCGGCTGCGAGAAGAATATTCGCGCACGCAACGCGGACGGCGTCGTCGAGGTACCCGCCGGCCGCCTACGATTGCTGACACAGAGTAGATGTCGCCGACGAGATACGGCGTTAGATCGATGTGTGAGCAGGTGACACCACCACCCTCCTTCGCACGCTGTCCACTAAACACTCCGCCGCGTGGCGGTAGTCGACCCCGACCTGGCTTCGCCGAGGACCCATCAGCCTGATGTGCCCCATATGTACCCATCCTCATAACCCGTCGAGCTGTCGGCAGCGGGATGAAGGTCGGTCGCCGTCCCCTCCCGGTCATCGTGGAGGTCAACTAACTGACGGTGCTGCACATCGCGCAGTCATAAACATCTCGCGTCGCCTCGTTGATAAGGGACACTTGATTCCCGGCACGGTGGTGGTATTGGTTCGGTTGGAAAGTTCCGAGTCGTACCGAACTGCATCGTGCGTAATTCGCGATAGGTGATGCGGCCACCTCGGGCAACGACGGGCGGTCACCCGGGGAAGTGAAGTACATCGTCTTGGGTGACGTGCTCGGAGGCTATGGTGATGCGTACGGCCGACTCGATTGTGCTTTGTCTGCGCAGAACGAGCGTCATGGGCTGGGCCCGATCAAAAGTTTTCGAAATCGGGTGCCGTTAAACTGCGTAGTTCGCTGTCCGCGTGCGAATGGAGCCTCTCTGATCGGACCGCTCGACCGAATAAACGAGACAACAGACGATCGAAACCGGAGGTTCGGCGGGCAGTGTGGGTGTCAGCGTCACATGACGGCAAGGACTGGGTTGCATGGTCGAAGCACAACAGCATGGAGCCGACCGGCAGTTTGAGCATGTCCTGGACTGGCAGCTCAGCGAAGTGTTCTTCATATAGTTTGTCGGATTTTTCTCTTTCGAGGGCTTTCATGTGGGCATTGATAATTGCGTCTTCGAATGCCAACCCAACCAGTCCTTTCACGATGACGGCGGGACGATATCTCAGCGTCCGTGTGGTTTGATGACGACGTTTTCGCGCGCCGTCGTTTTCGGGGCTTGTGCGGCAAAACGGCGAACAATCAGTGGCCAAGTACGGTGGCTGTAACGACGAACATCACCATATATGGCATCCGATTTTCACTGTGTGGCGAGCTCGCGTTCGTAGTATTCGATTCCTTCACGAATTTCACGCAGGGGGTCCACGGACATGTCGATCTCTGCCACACCCCAACCACTCCACTGTTTCTCACGCAAAATCTTCGTCCATTCGTGCCAGTCCACAACGCCCCCGGACCCCATAACGCGGAAGTTCTTGATCATGGCGTCGTGGCGGACCATCGGCGGACCGCTGAGGGTGTGTGGTGGTAGATGGACGGAGCAGTCTTTCCAGTGCAGCACGGGCGCGCGCTCGGAGTGCGAGCTGATCACCGCGAGTGGGTCGCCACCGTCGAGAGCAATGTGGCCCGCATCGACGCACAGTTTCACGCGTGCTGGGTCGGTCTGCGTCATGAGCGCGTCGATGTCTACTGTGCGCGAGGCAAGCGAGTACGCATCGGTGTGGATCGCTAGATGCAGGCCTGCATTGGCCGCGACCGCGCCGATACCGTTCAGTTGGTCGGCGACCCGGCTGAGGAGTTCCGTATCGCTGGGTGCGTCGAAATCTGCAGATGAGGCTTCGGCGCCTTCGATCTCGGAGAACTGGGCGCGAGGGATGGTGCTGGTGATCAACGTCGGACAGCCGACCTCGCGGAGGAACGCGGCGTGTTCTGCGGTGTTCTCGTGGAGTTCCTGCTCGGCCAGTCGGAGGGAGCGGTCGTCGGGGGCGTCGAGCACCGCCTTCAACTGCACAGGTAAGGCGTAGCTCGACGAGAGTACGAGGTTGCGGTTGTCCAGTTCTCTTTTGAACCCTGCCGCGGATCCGTATGCCCGTAGCGCGTTGGCCCAACCGCCGGGTGCTGGTGCGAGTTCGATTCCGCTTAATCCTGCCGCCGCCGCGCCGTTGAGCATTCCGTCGAAGAATCGTTGCGGGTCGTCGTCGACCAGCTTTTCCCATGCATCGTAAGGTAGGTCCGCCGGCAGGCCCCAGTAGGTCGGGTTGAAGAAGGTGACGATGTCGGTGCTCCATCGCAGATCCAAACTCATGCGGTCACCTCGTCGACGTTGACCCACTGGTGGCTGTCGGCGGAGCGCATGACGGCCTCGATGACTCGCTGGGTGCGTGTGGCATCGGCGAAGCTGGGTGATCCGGCGCGTCCTTCGACGATCGCGCGCACGAATTTCTGAAGCTGGAGGGCCGCGTCGTCGATATAGCCGGATCCCATGCCGCCGAGTGGGTACCAGTAGTCCTCGTGGTTCTCGTTCAAGGAAACCGTGCGGAACCCTTGTTGATCTGGCTTGTCACTGACCAGGCTGAGCTTGATCTCATCGGAATGGTTCCAGTCGAATTCGACAGTGCCGCCGGTGCATTCGAGTTCGAAGAACATCCGGTTCTTGCGTCCGGAGGCGTATACGGTGGCGGCGAACGAGCCTATGGCCCCATTGGAGAACTTCGTCATCCACAGTGCGGCGTCGTCGAGGTACTGGCCTTCGCGGCGTTGGTCGTCGGAGAGCCATGCCGAGTTCTCGGCCGGATCCTTGGCGCCGATGATCGCGGTGACGGACTCGATGTCGCCGACCAGATATGACGCGAGGTCGATGATGTGGGAGCCGATGTCACCTGTGACCCCGGACCCACCGGCGCCCTTCTTGGCCCGCCAACCACTGAGTACTCGTCCGAGCGCCCCCACGTCTTGCGTGTAGTGCGCACGAAACTGCAGGGGGTGGCCGAGCGTGCCGTCGTCGAGCATGTGTTTGACAAAGCTGATCGCCGCTGCGTGGCGGTAGTTGAAGCCCACCTGACTGACGGCCGAACTCTTCTCGGCTGCATCCTGCATCAGGTCCGCGTCGGCGAGATCGTTGGTGATGGGCTTTTCCACGAAGACGTGTTTCCCTGCGGCGAGTGCTGCAATGGCGATCTCGGCATGCGATGCGGGCGGGGTGACGATGTCGACGACGTCGATGTCGTCTCGGGCGATAACCTCACGCCAGTCTGCGGACCATTCGTCCCAATTGAGGCGTTTGGCAGCGGCTTTGGCTCGGTCCTCGTCGGCCTCGACCAGTACAGCCTTACGGATGGTGGCCCCGGTGTCGGCGGTGATGGGCGCCAGTGCCCAGCCGAGGCTGTGGGCGTATCCCATGAATCCGCCGCCGCCGATGATGGCGACTTTGATTTCGGTCATGTCGGTACTTCTCCTTCGGTACATCCGTCCTCGACGGGTGAGCGCAGATCGATTTGAATAACTCAGCTAGGGGTAGGGCGCGATGCACGATTGCCGGCACCGCTCGTGCGTGAGTCGGCTGCCTGTGCGGAGAATTCGTTGAGGTCGACCAAAGTGGGCATGGCCAGAGAACATTGGGGGCGGGTGGCCACCAATGCGCCGGCCGCGTTGGCAAAGTCGAGTGTCTGCTGCAGCGACATGCCGTGGAGGAGACCATGGCACAGGGCGCCGCCGAAGGCGTCGCCTGCTCCGAGTCCGTTGACGACATCGACGGGGATGGGCTGCGACACAACACGTTCGGTCCGGGTTGCGGCCATAACCCCGTGTGGGCCCATCTTGACGATCGCCAATTCGATGCCGCGGTCGAGTAGGGCGTCCGCGGCGCGGCCGGGTTCGGTTTCCCCGACTGCAACGCGGCATTCTTCCAGGTTGCCCACGGTGATGGTGACATGGTCGAGTGCTTCGGACACGGCGGTGTGTGCGTGAGCTTCGTTGTCCCAGAACATCGGCCTGTAGTCCAGGTCGAGAATGGTGTTGGGTCGCCGCCCACGCTTGCGCCAGGCCGTGTAGTGCGCAGAGCGGCTCGGCTCACGTGAGAGTCCGGTCGCGGTTGCCCAGAAGATGGGGGCGCGTTCGATGAGGTCGAGTGGGAGGTCACTGTCGTCGACGTACATGTCGGGCGCTGTGGGCTGGCGGTAGATGTAGAGCGGGAAGTCGTCTGGTGGGAATACTTCGCAGAATGTCAGAACTGACTGTAGGCCGGGTACGGACGTGATTCCTGTGTTGTCGACACCGAGACGCGCTATTTCGAGGCGCGCGTATTCGCCGAAAGGATCGGCCCCGGTTCGAGTGACGAGCCGTACCGAGTTCCCGAGCTGTGCAGCAGCAACGGCCACGTTGGTGGCGCTGCCGCCGATTGATTTACTGAAGCTGCGGATGTCCGCGAGTCCCACGCCGAATTGCTCGGGGTAGAGATCGATGCAGACGCGGCCTATGGCGACGATGTCGGGGAGGGCAGTCGTGTGCGTTGTGCTCATGCGAGGCTCGCCCAGACTCGGTCGGTGATTTTCTGCAGGTTGTTCGCGGCGTGCGTCTTCAGGTACGCCTCGGGCTGCGGCGCACTGGTGGCCTCACTCCAGACGGCTCGACCGGCGAGGAAGCCACTGGCTCCGCCCGTGACGGCTGCGGCGGCAGCGGACGGGAAGTTCTCGCCGCTGACGCCCGAGGATAGTACGACCCACGGGCAGTACAGCTGCTCGGAGATCGACCGAGCGGTGGCTACCGCGAGGTCGTGGTCCTGCTCGCTGGTGTAGACGACCTCCGTCTTGTACAGATCGGGTTGAGTTTGCGTGAGATCGGCAGCTGCGGTGATCAGGGCTTCGGCGAAGCCTTCGGATGTCACGGTGTCGCCTTCGCGTGGACGGACGACGCCTTCGAGCACGCCGGGCAGTCCGATGTCCCGGCACCGTGCCATGAATGCGTAAGCAAGGTCGATGGCTTCGGATCGGCGCGACGGGTGCCAGGGGAGGAGAAACTTCAACGCCTTCGCCCCGAAGCGTTCGGTGGTTTCGGCGGTCACGGCGTCGTCGAGCACGGCGATGTCGACAGGACCACCGGGCTCACTGGAGGAAAGAATGTCGGCGGCGAGAATGACGGGGCAACGGGAACTCGTGGCTGCGGCGAAGCCGAAATCCTGGTCGAGCAGCACCCCGCTTGCTGCGTCACCGACCGCGTCGATCACGTGCGCTTTGAACGCCGTCAGGTGCTCGTCCGTGACGACGGTATTGCCGTGCCCTGCGCTGAGCATGTGGCGCAGTGAGCCGCGTTGATCGACTGCAACCATCGTGAACAATCCACGTGCATCACGAAAGATGTCGATTGGGTCGGTGGGGGCTGCGGAGGTTTCGTCGGTAACGAGGTTGGAGGAGAGGGGACTGTTCATCGAATGACCACCGGATTGACGGGGGCGCCACTGGCGCCGGAAATCTTGAGGGGGGCTGCGGTGTAGAGGAAACTCCAGCGCCGGTCGGCAGCGCAGGCCTCGGCGAGAGTGTCGAGTTGGCAGAGCTCGGTAAACGCGACTCCGAGGTTGCGCATGAGTGCGCAGTGCAAGGGAAGCTGGAGTCCGCCGGGATAGAAGCTGAGTTCATTGGCGATGGTGTCGGTGACCAGATTGGGGATTTCCATCGTCTGGAACCACTCGACGAGCTCGCGGCTGTAGACCAGACCTGGCTCGTTCCAGTCTGTGTAGAACTCGTCGCCGACACTGCGATAATACGAACCGATCCAACCGGTGCGGATGATCAAGATGTCGCGCGGTTCGATGGTGGTTCCCTGCGCTGCCGCTGCAGCGAGCAAATCCGCGAGGGTGATCGGCTCACCACGGCCGAGGACGTCTTTTCCTCGGGCGCGGGCCATGTCGATGAGAATCCCACGGCCGACGACACCCTTCTCTGCGATTGGCAGTACCGATGCGCGGCGGAGTTCGCCGACCGTGGTGTCGGCGGAGTAGCCGTTCCAGACCTGACCGCCGTACCAGTAGTGGGCGAGGGCGTCGTACTGGGAGGACCCTTGGGTGAACATTTCGATCTTGTCGTCCGCCCAGTGATGTCCGTCGGACGGTTCGGGCTCCTCGCCGCGCGAGAAGTAGCCTTCGTCCATGACCGGGGTGCGTACAGCCGGTTCGCGGCCCGGCCAGACGGGATCTGGTCGTTCGGTATCGCCGATGGGAATCTGCAGAGTGAACACTTCACCGCTGGTGACTGCTCCGATTCCGCGCATGACTTGCGCGGCGTCGAGGTAGTTGAGGCTGCCGACTTCGTCGTCCGGGCCCCACTTTCCCCAGTTTTTCGGGCTGTCGGGACCGAGTAGTTGTTCAATGGTGGTCGCGTCGATGTCTTCCGACATTATTTCCTCCTTTCGTACGTGCCGACGACGGCTCCGGTGCATACCGGAGCCGTCGTCCGGTGCCCGCGACGCCTCGCCGATCAGCGGAGAAGTCGCGAGCGGTGGGTCCACATCAGCGAGGCTGTGTGGCTTGCTCGAGCAACCGTTGGATGTAGAGCGCGCGGTGAACGTCCACTTCGTGGGAGACTCCGGACTTGACGACCTTGGCGAATTCGCGGCGAATCACGTTGGGTGCCTCCGGGTCTCCGTCCTTGCCGACGAACTCGCACTCGAGTTCACCCTGCTCGGTGTAGACCTTCACGCCGGCAACGTCCGCGACGACAGGGCTGGTCAATGACAGTGCGGCCTGACTGATCACGCCGTTCTCGTGTGTGGCCGTGAGGATGTACCAGCTCTGTGGGTCGCCTTCGCCTCGGACCTCGACGATGGGGCCGACAGCGGCGTCGAGGGTGTCGAGAACGTGGGGTCCGAGATCGAGGAGGCCGCCCTTTTCCACCCGCCACGGCGTGGCGAACGTTCCCCCTGGGAGTGCTGCCTGATTGATGTAGCTTCCGATGGCGCCGATCGGCTTCTGCGACCTGGCCTTTTCGAGAAATGTCCGGATTCGGGGGCTGAACCGGTTGGTGAACATCACCTGTGTGGCGACACCGGACTCGTCGATGGCCTGTGTGAGTTTTTCTGCTTGGGCCAGATCGACCCCGAGCGGTTTCTCAAGCAACATGGGCTTTCCTGCCGCTGCGGCCTGCGCCGCCAGTTCTGCCTGAATGAATGGGGGAACTGCGAAGACGAGCGCGTCGACCGAATCGAGTAGTGCTTCGAACGAGGGCGCTACGGTTCCGCCGAATTCGTCGGCGATTTCTTGTGCGGCCTCCGGGCGGCGTGCCCAGACTGCTGTCAGTTCGGTCTCCGGTCCCCCGGTGATCATCGGTGCGTGGAAGATTTTCGCCCACGGGCCGGCTCCGACCAGTCCGACTCTAACTGCTGACATTTCTCTTCCTCTTTCTGTTGCGGTGACAGTGGTCATGGGGCATTGGCCGTCGGCCCGAAAGTTGGGCGGAGTCCGATGTGGTCGAATCACCGCGTCTGTATGGGTGTCTCGCTGGTCGGATCGGTGTTCGCGTCATCGCCTTCTGCACGGCCGAGGCGAGCGTAGAGATCGGGTCGGTTGCGCTTCATGTATTGAGCCACACCGCAACCCGCGACGATGAACGCGATGGGGACCAGCAACAGCCACAGTTTTTCTCCGGGGGCACCGCCGACGAGTAGGTCGAATCGCACCAGGGCGAAGACGACGACGATGCCGAGGATCACGGCAGCGATCAGTGGCGCGATCGTTACGCGCCAGGCCGTCTCGGTCGCGGGGCGCCCGGTGCGGGCGAAGTATCGGAATACGGCAACGCTGACGAGCGCCATCAACGTCAGAACGCCGGCGGTTCCGAGACCGCTACCTGTGCCGATGATCATGGTCTCGTCCGAGATCAGCAGGGCGCCAAGGATCAGCAGCACAGCGATGACGGTCGAGTTCGCGAAGGACGCCCGGTATGGAGATTTGTGGGTCGGGTGTACACCGGCGAGATACGTCGGCAGCGCGTGGTCGGCGCCGAGGTTCTGCAAGTAGCGGGCGACGACGTTGTGGGTGGAGAGCACAGAGGCGAGTCCGGAGGTAGCCACGAGAACGAGGGTGATCGTGGCCAGGCTGCTGCTGACGTATGTCGCCATCGCGTTGTCGAACATGGTTGTGGGGTCATCCAAGGCGCGATCGGTCGCGCTGGGCCCGTAGGCGATGATCAGCGAGTATGCCGAGAGTGCGTAGAAGCCACCGATGAGAAAAACGGCGAGGTAGGTTGCGCGGGGAATCGTTTTGCGGGGGTCGCGCACTTCGTCGCGGTAGAGCGCGGTGGCTTCGAACCCGATGAAGTTACCGAATGCGAACAGTAGTGCAAGGCCGGTGCCGCTGTTGAAGAACTTCGTCGGGTCCAGCGGGGCCGCGGAGAGTCCGCTGTCTCCGCCTTTGGCGAGGACGAAGACGTTGAAGATGGCTACGAGGATGATTTCGAGGACCATGACGGCTCCCAGAACTTTCGCCGAGAGTTCGATCTGGAAATGTCCGAGGACGGTGATGAGGACCCAGCCCGCAGCTGTGCATGCCCACCAGGGGATGGAGGGGCCTCCTAGCGCTTCGACGGCGGCGGAGATCATGGTGCCAGAGAAGGTGTATATGCCGACGGTGATCAGCATGTAGGACACCGTGGCGAGGTATGCCCCGCCGACCCCGGGCGTTTTGCCCAGCCCGAGAGTGATGTAGGCGTAGAAGGCGCCGGGGCGGCGGATGTGTCTGGTCATGGTTGTGTACCCGACGGCGAAGATCGCCAGCCCGGCGGTGGCAATTACCCAAGCCAACGGGGCTGCCTCACCGACGAAGCCGATTGCAAAAGCGATGTAACCGGAGACGGTGACAATGGGCGCCGAGAAGGCGAGCACGCTCAGGACCAGTGATGTCGCGCCTAGATTGCCCGACAGGCGAGTTGCTGAGGGGTCACGCCCGGGGGTATTGGATGCTTCGGTCACGGTGGAATCCCTTGGAGGAGGAGGGGAACGAGTCACGCCGAGCGACTGTGTTGCGCAGATCACTTGTGCGATGGACGCCACACTACCTAACGTTCGTAAGCTATGGAAGACTTCGAGCGATATCGGTCACACAATGTTTACAAACTATAGTGAATCACACCATGACTCACGAACGGTAGTTAGGTAGGGTAGTGTGCGTCACATTGAGCCGGTTCGATCCGGTTACCACTTCCCGCTTACGAGGAGATGCAATGTCGTTCGACTCTGGTCCGCCGACCGCTGACAGGTCTCGGGACACCTCAACGCCGCAGCGGGCGACAGGCCACGTGGCAATCGTCGGGTGTGGCCCCTCAGGCTGCTACACCGCGTTGGCCCTACTAAGGGCGGCGCCCGATGTGCGCATCACCGTCTTCGATACCCGCCCCACCCCCTTCGGGCTGCTGCGATACGGCGTGGCGCCGGACCACCAGGGCATGAAGAACGTCAGCCGCCAATTCGATCGACTGTTCGCATCCGATCACGTCGAGTTCGTCGGCAACACCATTATCGGCCAGGACCTGTCTCTGGACGTGCTCGAAGAGAACTACGACGTTGTCGTCCTCGCGACCGGGCTGGCTGTCGATCGACCGTTGACTGTGCCCGTCGATCCAGACGCTCGGGTCTACGGCGCTGGCCAACTGCTGCGCTACCTCAACGGAGACCCTGACAGCATCCTGAGGCAATCGACACCGCCGTCTCTGGGCGAAGAGGTTCTCATCATTGGTACGGGGAACGTAGCGATGGATGTCGCCCGGCTGCTGTGCAAGGCAGACGACGGCTTCCGCAACTCCGACGTCGACGACGACGCGCGTGACGTCCTGCACACGGCAGGCCTGCGGCACCTGACGCTGCTCTCCCGCGGTCCACGAGACCGCGTCCGGTGGGACGGCTCCATGTTCGCCGAACTCTGCGCACTTCCTGGAGTCGCGGTGTATCTCGATGGTGACCTCGAGGACCGATCCACACTCTCCGCCGAGAGTGGCCGCGATATTCGCGTGGACGTTCGCTTTCGTGAGATTCCGGTCGGAATCGACGCCGACGGTCACCAGAGCGTCATACGTACGCGCTTCCACGACGAACTGGGCGCAGCGGATGACGGATCCGAAGCTTTTGTTCACCGTGCCGACACTGTCGTCACCGCCATGGGTTTCGTGGAGGAAACCGCATATGGTGACTGGGCAGGCCGAGAGGGTGTCGTCCGAGTAGGCGGATGCGGCAGTGGTTTCCTGGGAAACCTTGCCGAGAATCGAACCCTTGCCAAGGATGCCGCCCGCAACATTCTCGCCCGCCTGAGCAACAGCCCTGGCCACATCGGCCTCGACGGAGTGCGCCCGTACCTCCCGCCTGCATCCACCACTTTCAGTGATTGGGCTGCGGTCGACAGGGCTGAGGTCGACCGTGCCCGGCCTGACCGCGTTCGCCGCAAGTTCACCGCGTGGGCCGAGATGGCCGACGTCATAGCCGAATCCAAGAAATGACCACACGCGCGGGTGGCCTCACCGTCCGCGCGCACCCACTTATGCACCGACATACGAAAGGACACTGCCATGACAATGATCCACGTCTGGTATGGCACCGAATCCGGCAACGCAGAGATGGTCGGCGACGAAATAGTCGGCACCCTCACCAGCGCCGGCATCGATGCACGCCTGAGCGAGCTACGCGATCTCACTGCAGCCGACGTCGCCGATGCTCAACTCGCAGTCGTGATCACCTCCACCTACGGCGAAGGCGGGCTTCCGGCCACGACGGAGCCGTTCTATGAGACTCTGGCCGCTGAACGCCCTGATCTGCGCGGACTGCGCTTTGCTGCCTTCGGACTGGGGGACAGCAGCTACGAGAACTACAACAACGCAATCAAGACCGTGGCGAGCCTGCTGATCGAACTCGGCGCGACGCAAATCGGAACCACCGGCAAGCACGACGCCACTACCGGCCTCGATCCGGTGCAGGTCGCGCAGGACTGGGCGCACAACGACGCCCTCCCCATTCTCATTCCCGCTGTAGAAAGGCCCCCCGTGAGCGCGGCACCACCACACGAGGACCTCTTCCCCTGGAGCAACAAGGAATTTCAGGACAACCCGCACCCGTGGTATGACAAAGCCCGAGAGATGGGACCAGTCCATCAGACCGATGAACGCACGTTCGTCGTGCTCGGCTACGACGAAGCGATGAAGTTCGTCAAGGAGCCGAACATGAGCATCCGCGAACCGGACTGGGTCGAGGAAAACCCGTGGCTGGCCTTCGGTCACACCGTCCTCTCCCTCGACCCGCCGGAGCACACGCGCGCCCGCCGTCTGTTCTCCCGATGGTTCACCCCGAAGCTGATCAAGCAGTGGGTCGAGGCCACTCGTACGTCGATGAACGAAATCCTCGCGAACTACGAACCGGGACAAACCCTCGACGCACACTACGACCTGGGCGTACTTCCCACTCACACCACCATGGCGCAGGTCTTGGGCTTCCCCGACGGTGAAGTCGAACCCCTGTTCTGGGCATTGTGGAACGCCATGCTCATCCAGGCCACCGACCCGGCACCGGGAACCCGTGAAAAGTCCATCGAAAGCCTGGACTACATGTTCGACACCACCGCCGCCCTACTGAAGGAAAAGGAGGTTCACCCCGGCAACGGCCTCGCAGACGAGCTCCTCGCAGCAAGCAAACGCGGCGAGATCACCGAGCGTGAAGTACTCGAAAACATGGTGCTGTTCTACATGTCCGGAGCACCCAACCCCGCGTACCTCGTCGGCGCCGGTTTCGAAATCTTCGCAGAGCGCCCCGATGTCCTCGAGGACTACCGTGACAAGCCAGAAGTTCGGGAACGCATCGTCAACGAAATCGCCCGACTGAACCCTGTCGAACTCCTCCTCACACGCTTCCCGACTGAAGACGTCGAAATCGCCGGAACTGTCATCCCAGCCGGTTCGATGGTCAAGTTCCCCATCGGCGCGGTCAACCGCGATCCGGCAGTATTCGAGCACCCCCACGAATTCGATTACACCCGCCCTATCGAAACCAGCCGCAACCTCACCTTCGGCCTCGGAACACACAGCTGCGCAGGACAATTGATCGCTCGCGCTGAGATCGACGTCATCTTCACCATGGTCGCCGAACGATTCAGCAAAGTCACCTTGACCGACACGCCCACACGGGTGATCACCGATCGACTCGTCGCCTACGACAAGATGCCGATCACGTTGAGTTGACTCCACAACCGTGACCGGTGGCGGCGGCACCGCATCTGCGCGCCGCCACCGGTCGCTCCGCAGCGCGAAATGTACTGCGGCAGAGCCCCCGAGGGGGCTTCGAACCACCAAGAAATCTTCTCGACCGACTCTGGTGTATCACCTCGAAGGAATGGCCATGCCCTTGCACGTCACAAACGCTCCAGCTTCCGCATCTGCTCGCACCGGCTCGTTCGACGTCAACGACTGGAAAAGCGCGCTGCACACTGTGCCCACCGGTCTCTACATCGACGGATCGTGGCGTGAATCTTCCGACGGGTCCAGCATTGCGGTGGAGAACCCCGCAACGGGAGAGACCCTCACCGAAATCGCATCGGCAACCACCGAGGACGGCGCAGCCGCACTCGACGCCGCAGTTGCCGCCTCCGACGGCTGGGCGCACACACCCCCACGCTACCGCGGGGAACTGTTACGCCGAGCCTTTGAGGTGCTCACCGAACGCGCCGACTACTTCGCCACCTTGATCACCCTCGAGATGGGCAAACCACTCGCCCAAGCACGTGCCGAGGTCGCCTACGGAGCCGAGTTCTTTCGCTGGTACTCAGAAGAATCGGTGAGAATGGACGGCCGATGGGCAATCTCACCCGACGGCCGCACCCGCCTTCTCACCATGCGTCAGCCCGTCGGCCCCACCCTGATGATCACCCCGTGGAACTTCCCCCTCGCGATGGGAACACGCAAGATCGGACCTGCCATCGCGGCCGGCTGCACCATGGTCGTCAAACCAGCCTCGCAAACCCCACTGACCATGCTTGCTCTGGCAGCACTACTGGCCGAGGTGGGTGTGCCCGCCGGCGTGCTGAACGTGATACCCACCAAGACCAGCGGCAAAGTGATGACACCGTTGATCACCGACCCACGGCTTCGCAAACTAACCTTCACCGGATCCACCCCGGTCGGCAAGGACCTCATCAGACAATCCGCCGATCAGGTGCTTCGCGTCTCAATGGAACTCGGTGGTAACGCACCATTTCTCGTCTTCGAGGACGCCGACCTCGACGCCGCCGTCGAGGGCGCAATGCTCGCGAAGATGCGAAACATGGGCGAGGCATGCACCGCGGCCAATCGATTCCTGGTCCACCAGTCCGTCGCTGCGCAGTTCGCCCAACTACTGTCCGAGAAGATGAGTTCGGAGATACTCGGACAGGGCCTCGACGACGGAGTCACCGTCGGCCCCCTCATCGACGACAAGCAGCGCAGCAAGGTCGCCGAACTCGTCACCGACGCCACCGACCGAGGCGCGGAAATCACCACCGGAGGGCAGCGACTCGATGGACCCGGCTACTTTTACACGCCGACTGTTCTGAACAATGTTCAACCCGGAAGCGCATTGCTCAGAGAAGAAATCTTCGGTCCCGTTGCGCCCATCGCGACATTCACCGACGACGACGCCGCCATCACGCGCGCGAACGACACCGAATACGGCCTTGCTGCATACGCCTACACCTCCAGCAACGCACGCACCGTCAAGGTCGCCGAATCTCTCGATTTCGGCATGATCGGCATCAACCAGGGCATCATTTCGAACGCGGCGGCACCCTTCGGCGGGATGAAACACTCCGGGTTCGGACGCGAAGGCGGCGTCGAGGGAATCGACGAATACCTCGAAACCAAATACGTGGGCATCAATCCCACCGAGACCTCCACGTATCGCGTGCCGAGCAGAGACGCCCGATGACATGACCGGTCCTCGAATCGCGACAGGCGGCCGACCCCTCCGCGTCGAGCGGTGACTATGATCATGTCTGTGACGACCGTTCAGAGGGCATCGACGTACGGGGCAGCAATGCCCTCTGCTCCGGCCGACTCGTTCCGTCAACGCGCCCTCGCCGAGTTCACTCGGCAGTTCGACACCGCCCACCGCGACGACATGTCCCCCGCCAAGCGACGGGTCGTCGAAGCGTTCCTGAAGCTGTGCGTCATCCACGGCATGGACTCCGTCAGCATGCGCACTCTCGCAAAAGAACTGGACATCAAGGCACCCAGCATCTATACGCACTTCCCCGGCGGACGTGATGAGATCATCACCGAATCCCTCCGCTGGCATTTTCACCAGTTCTGCAGCGCGCTCGTCGATGCCGTCCTGCCCACCCAGGATGCGTTCGCGTTCTGGGATGCAATGGTGCGACTTCACTTCACCCGCCAGGTCCAGCTTCCCGAAAGCAACCTGTGGGATCTGATCGTCGCAACGGATCGGACGGCTCACGTTCTTCCCGAAGAACTGAGCAAGAAAGTCTCGCACTGGGTCGGGCTGTACGAATCGCTGTACATCGCGGCCGCTCGCGACATGGGCATCGAAGACACCGACCGCCGAGTAAAAGTGGTCAACACGCTCCTCGAAGGTTCCACACGATGGTTCGGCATGGACCACACCGCCGACGACATCGAGCGCGGAGCCGATCAAGCCGTGCTGATGTGCCGACAGATCCTCTCCCTGCCCATCACCTGACGCCGCCGTCACCCTTCCCGCGCAACAGTTTTCGAAGCATGGAAACTCTGCGCAGAACTCGGTAAAGCGCTATCATCAGATGGCTAACGAATGTTCGTTAGCCATCTCATGTCGCTACTCCCACACGCAAGCGGACGCCCGCCTGGAGGAACAATGATCAATGTCAAGCGAGCCTTCGACCACGTAGGGATGGCAGTTCCCGATCTCGAACAAGCCGTGGACTTTTTCGTCGACGCTCTCGGTTTCGATGTCGTGATCACCGCCGGCCCCTACGATGATTTCGGCTACATCTGGCCAGGTGAAACGTCACCCGAGTTAGGCACACTACGACAGGCGAACCTCGTTCTCGGTGATTCCTTCAACCTGGAACTGCTGGAGTACACGAACCGCACCGCAGAACTGCCGAGTGAGGCGCCGCGTCCTGCAGATCCTGGCGGATGGCACCTGTGCCTGCACGTCGACGACATCGCAACCGCCGGTGCAGAACTGGTCGCCCGCGACGACACGGAATCGATCTCGAAGATCATCCGCGAAGAGGACGACATGGACGGCCTCCAGTGGGCGTACTTCCGCACGGACTGGGGCCTCGTCCTCGAACTCATCCAATGGCACCCCGGAATGCCCTACGAGCGCAAAACCCCACACCGTATGGCGCTCCCGCGTTGGGCCTGACACCTAGTTTCGCTCCCAAAGTCACCCTAGTTCCGTAGCGTCCCTGTGCCGTTGACGATTCGTCGTGTCACAGCTTGGACCGTCATACGACGGGACCTCTTGTCGTGTGGCTCTCGCCGAGGCAACGCACCATTACCTAGGAACCGCTGAACCGCTATGAGCACACCTACCACCCAAACCGACCGGTCACTCACACGAGAACGTTTTGCAGTCTGTGCAGTTTTCGTGGCATTCGGTTTGGTACTCGGCACCTGGGCAGCCCAGCTACCGGCTGTCAAAGCCGCGATCGGCGCCTCGACCTCAGGCATGGGCGCTATCTTGTTCATCCTCGGTCTCGGTGCGTTCCTCGGCATGCAAGCCAGCGGTTATGCCGTCGACCGGTGGGGAAGCGCCCGCATCGCTACCGTCGGTGCCGCAGCCATGGCGCTCGCCCTGTTGCCCCCACTACTTCTGACCTCATGGCCTGCTGTTGCCGGGACAGCGCTCCTTCTCGGTATCGCGGTAGGCATCAGCGAGGTCGGAATGAACGCCGCAGCGGTGGAGGTGGAACGCGACTATCAGCGCCCGATCATGGCGTCGTTTCACGGGATGTTCTCGATCGGAAATGTCATCGGTGCACTCTTCGGTGCCGCAGCTTTCTCCCTGGGGATCGGCAGCGTCGCCACAGCGGTGACCATCACGGTCATCTCCCTGATTCTGGCTTCGGCCGCCGCGCCGACCTTGATCCGCAGACGCACCTCTCATCCCGCAGCACCGCCCGAACCAGAGCACGCCGGCGCGGAGTCGAAGACGGGTATACCGAAGTCACGACCGCGCGGCCGACTGGCCCTCCTGGGGATTCTGGCATTCCTTCTGCTCTTGACCGAGGGCTCGGCGATGGACTGGAGCAGCCTGCACGCTCAAGAGCACCTTGGGGGTTCATCGAGCTCCGGCGCACTTGCCTTGGCCTGTTTCGTATCCGCAATGACTGCCGGCAGATTCACCGTCGATCGAGTAGCCGCACGCATAGGGCCGGTTCACGTGTTACGTGGGGGCGCGATTCTCGCAGTCGCTGGGTTGGTCATCGTCGTTCTCTCACCGATGTTGGCAGTGACATGCCTGGGATGGGTAGTCCTCGGCCTGGGGTTATCCGGTTGTGTACCGCAAGTGTTCACCGCCGCCGGGAACCTCCCTGGATCATCAGGCAAGGAACTTTCACGAGTAGTCGGCGCTGGATACCTCGCAGTCCTCGCTGGTCCGGCCCTTGTCGGGTGGATGGCGGACTTTATCGGACTGAACAATGCGTTCATATTGCCGATGATCGCGATGGTGGTCTGTGTCTGCGCAGCCCATGTGCTCGCACCTCGCAAGCCTGCCGTAGCCGCCTAGACCCGGCTTACTGCCTGTCATCGAGGAAGACGTCAAAAGACAGCGACTTGCCGTGCCCTCGACTTCACCGACGCCAAAAGTCTGTTCCAGACCGCGATATTAAAAGACTCACGTCCTCCAACTGCAACCATGTCAGGAGACTTCATGACAATCACGACCTCCTCAACCACCGCCATCACAGACAGTGAAATATTCTCCGGACACCTCGGCGGTAAGTTGTCGGTCGAACTGACCACGCCTCTCACGACGCAACGCGATTTGTCCATCGCGTACACACCTGGTGTGGCACAGGTTAGTCGAGCGATCGCCCAGGACGCTCTCCTGGCTAAGCAGTACACGTGGACCGACCGTCTCGTCGCAGTAATATCCGACGGTTCGGCCGTGCTTGGTCTCGGCGATGTCGGCCCGCGCGCGTCGCTGCCCGTCATGGAAGGCAAAGCAGCACTGTTCAAGAACTTTGCCGACCTCAACGCCATCCCCATCGTCCTCGATACCCAGAACGTCGACGAGATTGTCGACACCATCGTGCGTCTTCGGCACAGCTTCGGTGCTGTGAACCTCGAAGACATCTCGGCGCCACGCTGCTTTGAGATCGAGAATCGTGTTATCGAAGCACTCGATTGTCCGGTGATGCACGACGATCAGCACGGAACAGCCATCGTCGTTCTCGCTGCCCTCAACGGTGCAGCGAAGTTTCAGGGCCGCAGCACTTCCCGTCTGAAGATCGTCATCTCGGGCGCTGGCGCAGCTGGCGTCGCCTGCGCGAACATCCTGCTGCTGGCCGGAATCCCTGACGTGGTGGTGCTCGATTCGAAGGGCATAGTCTCGGTGAGCCGAACCGACTTGAATACGGTCAAAGTCGATCTCGCCGCACGGACCAACCCTCGCTTGCTGGTTGGCGGTGCGGCTCAAGCTCTAGCCGGTGCTGACGTTTTCATCGGTGTGTCTGCCGGTAAGATCGACGAGAGCTACATCGAGTCGATGGCGCCGAATGCGATCGTGTTCGCGCTGTCGAATCCCGACCCGGAGATCCACCCCGAGCGGGCGTCGCAATACGCTGCCATCGTCGCTACAGGGCGAAGCGACTTTCCGAATCAAATCAACAACGTGCTCGCCTTTCCCGGCGTGTTCAAAGGCGCACTCGATGCCGGAGCATCTCGAATTACTGAAGGGATGAAACTCGCTGCCGCCGAGGCGATCCTCGCGGTTCTCGGCGACGAGCTGGCCGCGGACAAAATCGTCCCCAGCCCACTCGACCCTCGCGTGGCCCCGACCGTTGCAAACGCCGTTGCAGCAGCGGCGCGAGCGGAAGGCGCTGGCACAGCGCGTAAAGGGAGCTGAGATAGCGGCGCGCGGGTGATGGTCGCGTTCCCGCGCATTCACTTTCTAGACGGAGCGTCTACGTTGACCAGTGAACAGTGCAACTCGGTCAGGGTGTTATCTCCGTCGACGCGCGGTTCCAGGGATTGGCCTCACGGAATGAGGCGTGCCGGACAGGGTAAGGTGAAATTCTCCCGCTCTCCGGAAACTTTAGAACCAGGTTCGATCGTGGAGACCGGCAGTGGACGTCGTCGTGAAACAATTGAGTATGCACCGGAGCTGCGTGAGCGCGCGGTGCGGTTGTATCGGGAGTCGGAACCGAAGCCGGAACTCCGCTGGCTGGCCGAGCAGTTGAACGTGCATCTCGACGTATTGCGGAACTGGATCCGGCGGGACCAGGCTTATCACGGGGAGCGCGACGATCTGGCGAGCATGGCGATGCTCAGAGAGAACCGGCGCTGGCCCAGAACAACGCGAAGTTGCGGCGGGCACCGAGGAGCTGCGGGCGGCGAGAACATATGTCGCCGCCGAGACCGACCCGCCCCGATGGAGTCGAGCCACAGATCCGGCAACTGCTGTCCGAGTATCCGCGGATGCCGGCGACGGTGATCGCCGAACGGATCGGCTGGGAACATTCGCTGACCACGCTCAAGGATCGGGTGCGGCAGATTCGGCTGGAGTGCCAGGGAATCGACCCCGCCGACCGAATCACTTACGAGCCGGGTCAACTCACCAATGCGTTCTCTGGATCCCGTTCGCAGCCGGGCAGGAACAAATCTTGCCTGTGCTGGTGATGTCGTTTGGCGTTCTCACGGTTCGCGACCGCGACGATGATTCCGTCGAGGTAGAGCGGGGACATTCTCTCGGGTAGTCGGACCTCGATCTCGCAGGTCGGTCGAGTGACCAAAACGCTGTTGTGGGATGGGGAATCGGCGATCGGCGGCACTGGAAAGGTGACCACTCCGGCGGTGGCGTTCGCGGGAACATTGGCCACGTAGATCAAGCTCGCTCCACCGCGGGACCCCGAGTGCAGGGGCATGGTCGAACGGCACAACGGTTACCTCGAGACTTCGTTTCTGCCTGGCCGCCGGTTCGCTTCCCCCGACGATTTCAACGACCAACTCGAACGCGCCAACTCTCGGATGGTGCGCTCGACCGGGGGCCGCCCGATCGGTCTGCTCGACACGGACTATTCGGCGATGCTTCCGCTGCCGCCGGTGAACCCGCCGCATCGGGCTGCACCACCGAATCCGTTTGGCCCGTGACTATTACGTCAGGATGGACGCAGTCGACTACTCCGTCGACTCACGAGTGGTTGGCAGGTTCGTCGACGTCGCCGCATCGCCGAACGAGGTGGTGGTCGCCTGTGAGGGACAGGTCGTCGCCTCGCACCGGCGGTCTTGGGCGAAACATGCCGTGGTCACCCATCCGGCTCACGTCCAGGCGGCCGCGTAGTTGCGGCAACAGTTCACCGCCGACCAGCGACGCCGCCGTGACGCCGACCGTCACCATCGCGACGGGTGCCGGGTCGCCTTGCGTGCTCTGCTTGACTGCGACGCCCTCTTCGGGGTCGATTTCTCCACTCCCACAACGAAAGTGAGAACGTAAGAGGTTACATCCACCAATTCGAAGACCGCAACACCAACCAAGCCGGCAGGGCCATCCGATGGGTTGCCGTCGATGATCGCCTACCTCACCCGTGTACTGAAAACCCCGACGATGGGAGTGGCAGGTCATCAATACTCGGACCACCGTGTCTTAGAGCCACGTTCTGATTGATGTCGGTCGATCTCGCAGCCCACGGTCTGGTGCGTGTGGGTGCATTGTGCTGCGTACTCAGCCGGGGTGAGGTAGCCCAGCGATGAGTGCCGATGCCGGTTGTTGTGGTCGTTTTTGAAGTCTTCGATCACGACTCTTGCTTCGAGGAGGCCGGTCCAGTGATTGCGGTTGAGACATTCCTTCCGAAGCCTATTGTTGAACGACTCGATGTGTCCGTTGTTCCATGGTGCGCCCGGCGGAATGTAAGAGATTCCGATCCGATCGCGGGAGAACTGTTGCAGCACATGCAAAATGAACTCGGGTACGTTGTCCATTCGCAGCACCCAGTGGCGGACCGCCCCACAACGCAAACGGCTTGTCCAACTCCTCGGTCAATCGCTGCGCGGTGATCGACCGCTCCACGATGTTGAGCACCGACAATCTCGTGTGTTCGTCGATCATCGATGCAAAACTTGATCGCTTTCCCGTCGACGGTCGAGTCGAACTGAAAGTCGATTGCCCACACCACTTTCGGAGCGTCTGCCTCGATCTGTGGAGTCGAACTGACGCCCGTCCGTTGGCGCGGATGGTAGATCCGAACCTGCAGACCTTACTCCTTCAACAGCCGGTGCACCTTCTTCTTGTTCACGGACAGGCTCAGATCGTGGCGCAGATGCGCCCAGGCGCGACGAAACCCGTGCAATGGATGCTCGCGTGCATATTTCCGCAGCGTCGCCCTCAGATCGGCGTCAGGGTCCGCAGGTGTCTGGGCGATCGGAGTTCGCCAGTAGGTGGAGCGGGCAATCCCAAATAATTTGCGCGCCAGACATTTCGACATGTCCATCGTGGTCACGAGCGCGTTACGACTTCGAACGCGTCACCGCATCTCGCTGTACATCAGGGATGGATTGGGCCCGGTACACCAGCTGCCCGTCAACAATTCCTGAGGCTGGCGAACGTGGTGGTACCTCATGAGACCGCCTTCGAGGCCGCGCTGAGGGCGATCAGCTGTTCGAGATATTCAGCAGGGACCGCGCCATTTGTGAATGCAATGAACTGCTGCATGCGCATCGACCCGACCATCTTGAGCTGTTCGTCGTTCATCGCCGCCTGCTCTTCCGACATTCCGGCTGTCAACTTCCGCTCGATAAGCGGGCCGACAATGGGATGCCCGAACCAGCTGCTTACCGCCGATTCCATGGTCAGCGGACGTGTGAGCGTATCGCCGGCGAGAGTCACAGTCGCTTGGCGCAGCACCGTGGACGCGTCGGCACAGATCTGGATCGAGTAGGTACCTTTCGGCACAACCCAGCGTTCGAATTCGACATCCCAGTAGGCAAATGCACGGCGATCCAGCACCAGATGGACCGTCGCGCTCTCGCCCGGTTGGAGATGCACTTTCGCGAAGTTTTTCAGCTCACGTACAGGTCTCCGCACGGGGGGGTCCCCGCCACCCACGTAGAGTTGTACGACGTGTTTGCCTGCTCGTTTACCAACATTCGTGACCTCGACCTCGACCTCGACCCGTTCGTTTTCGCTGACCCTCACTTTTAGGGCATCGGTCGAGAAGGACGTGTAGCTCAGACCATGACCGAACGGGTAACGGACGGGAACATGCGCAGTCGTGTAGTAGCGATAGCCAACGAAGACACCTTCTCCGTAGCGGACGTGTAGCTGTTCTCCTGGGAAGTTAAGCCAGCTCGGGTTGTCCTCCAGCCGCAAAGGAATCGACTCGGCGAGATGACCCGAGGGATTAACGCGGCCGAAGAGGATGTCGGACAATGCAGATCCACCTGCCTGGCCGAGTAACCAGCCCTCGACGATGGCATCGACTTCGTCGTGCCACCCCTCAACTGACACGACACCGCCGTTGGAGAGCACCACCACTGTCTGTGGTGCGGTTGCCGCGACGGCTAGTATCAGCTCGATTTGATTCTTCGGGAGCGAAAGGCTCTCACGGTCAAAGCCTTCGGATTCCTCACGGTCCCCGAGCCCCGCGAATACGACCGCGATATCAGCGCGATCTGCGACCTGAACCGCTTCACCGAGTAGAGCTTTGGTGTCGCCGCGTGCATCCAAGCTGAAACCTCGTGCGTATTCCACGATCGCACCGGTGGTCTTGGACTGGTCGCGGATCGCATCGAGTGCGGCGTCGACGCGTGTCGGGTTGATATGCGAACTGCCTCCACCCTGGAATCGTGGTTCAGTGGCGAAGCCGCCGATGACGGCGATCTTGATATTTTCGGCCAAGGGTAGGGCGTTGTTGTCATTTTTCAGCAACACGACTGAGTCGGCGGCGAGCTCACGCGCGAGCATGTGGTGGCCTTCGACATCGAAATCTTCGGTCGCATCGTATGGCAGTTCCGCTAGCGCGAGGACGCGTTTGACGGCGGCGTCCACCAGACGTTCGTCAAGGGCCCCGGCGTGAACGGTGTCGACGATCTGCTGATCAGTGAATCCACCACTGCCCGGCATCTCCAAGTCCATACCGGCTGCGATCCCGGACACTCGATCGCTTACTGCTCCCCAGTCCGATACAACGGCGCCCTCGAAGCCCCAACCGGTTCGGAGTACGTCGGTGAGCAGCCACCGATTGTGGGATGCGTCGACGCCGTTCAGCTTGTTGTATGAGCACATCACTGTAGCTGGTTTCGATTCGGTGACTACGCGCTCGAACGCGGGGAAGTAGATTTCGCGCAGCGTGCGCTCGTCGACTTCCGCGCTGACACGCATGCGGTCTGTCTCCTGGTTGTTGGCGGCGAAGTGTTTGACCGACGCCCCTGGCCCTATTTCCTGAAGCGCGGTCACATGTGCTGCCCCCATCACGCCGGAAAGGTAAGGATCCTCGGAGTAGTACTCGAAGTTGCGGCCGCACAGCGGGCTGCGTTTGATGTTCACGCCGGGACCGAGGATCACCGAGACCCCGAATGCACGTCCCTCTCGGCCCACTGCGGCACCAACACGAGCGGCGAGCTCGGGGTCCCAGCTGCTTCCGACTGCAACAGCGGGTGGGAAACATGTCGACGGTAGGCTCGCGTTGATTCCGAGGTGATCGGCATCCTCGACTTGGCGGCGAACCCCGTGCGGGCCGTCGGTCAACGTAATGGATGGGATGCCGGCTGAGTCGATGTTCTTTGTCGTCCAAAAATCCCGGCCTGAGAGGAGCGATGCTTTCTGCTCGAGGGTGAGTTGTGAGATGTCGATGGTCATGACTGTGCTCCCAATGCTGACGCGGCTAAAGCTGCGCGAAGGTCTTCGGTGAGTTGTTCGGACGCGCCGGGAATGTACTCGAGCATCATTGCGAGCCCCATGGCTGCTGCTTCCGGAGCGGTGCCGTCGATGGGGATTCCGGGTAGGTGAGTCTCGAAGACGGCCGTCAGGAGTCGCCATGTGTGTGAGTCTTTTGCTAATTCTGCGAGCGGTGTGTCGAAGTCGAAGGCTGGACGCGACCCGTATGGCTCGGAGAGGCTGTACGACCAGTTGTGCTGACCTTCAGTGACGGTCTCGGTGTGGCAGTCAGGGTGGAGTGGAGGTACCACCTCGGCTGTGGTTCCAGGAGGGATGACGACCTCGAGCATGGCTTGAGTGTGCTCGATGGCCCAGGTGATCGTGATCTCTCCCATGCGAGTTCGGTGCCGCAATGTCGCGTGGGTCAGCCCTGCTCCTGGTTGCGGAGCGATGCGAATCGTTTGGTAGCCCGGGCTGGTGGAAGTGAGACCTCCGATGGTGCGGTGCATCCAGTCGACGACAGCGCCGAGCGCGTAGTGGTTCAGCGATGTCATGCCTGACGGGTTTATGGTGCCGTCTGGTCGGATCGAGTCCCACCGCTCCCAGATGGTGGTTGCTCCCATCGTTACGGGGTAAAGGAACGACGGGCATTGTTTCTCGGTGAGAATCATGTACGCCTTGTCGAGGTGCCCGGTGCTCGACAGTGCGTCAGCTACCAGCGGAGTGCCGGCGAATCCGGTGGAAATGCGGTACCCCGATCGGGCGACGAGATCGGCCAGACGCCCCCCTGCGGTCTTGCGTTGCTCGGGGGAGAGGAGGTCGAATACGATCGCAAGTGAATACGCGGTTGCTGTTTCACTTGCCACGCGCCCGGCCGGAGTGACGTACTCGTTCCGAAAGGCTTGCTGCACTCGGTTTGCGAGTTCGGTGAACTCCTCGATATCACTTGTGCGTCCCAATAGGTGGGCAGTGTCTGCCATCTGTCGAGTTGTCCGGCAGAAGTACGCTGCGGCGACAAGATGAGCATCGGTCTTACCACCCGCGGGGTTGTCTATCGGAGCGTCTGGATCTAGCCAGTCACCGTACTGGAATCCTTTGCCCCACAGTCCATTCTCGTCAAGCAGGTCGGCGACTTGGCGCACGAAAGTCGACATGGAGCCATAGGCGCGGACGAGAATATCGGCGTCGCCGTACTCCTCGTACAGTATCCACGGAAGGTTCACCGCGACATCGCTCCACAACGCTGTCGGGGAAGAAGGTGTGGCGAGTACGTCGGGTACAACCCAGGGAACGAAACCTTTCGTGAGTTGCTCGGCCGCAAGATCATCGAGCCAGGATCCGAGGATGCCCCGTACGTCGTAGAGGAAGGCCGCAGACGGAGCAAAGGCGTTGAGATCTCCAGTCCAGCCCAGGCGTTCGTCGCGCTGAGGGCAGTCGGTCGGCACACCGACGAAGTTGCCGCGCATCGACCACACGGCATTGGAGTGAAGCTGATTCAAGAGAGGATCGGAGGTTTCAAGCCATCCGGTGCGTTCCATATCGGTGTGCAGGACGATGGCGCGGAGCGAATCGGTGGACAGTTCACCAGGCCAGCCGTCGACTTCGACGTATCGGAAACCGTGGAAGGTGAAACGTGGCTCCCAGTCCTGTATTCCGCTCCCATCGAGGGTATAGCGGTCTGTCGCTTTGGCGGTACGTAGTGTCTCGGTGTCGATCTCTCCGCCGGTCATCACTTCGGCGTGGCGCAGGGTGATCGTCGTCCCTTTGTCACCCAAGACTCGGATTCTGATCCTCCCCGTGATGTTCTGTCCGAAGTCGGCCACGGTTTTGCCGGATGGAGTGGTAAAGATCGCTAGAGGCTTGAGTTCGCTGATTCTCCGGATCGGAGGATACGTGGGCTCGAAGAGGGCATCAGTGGGCCATTCGAGGCTCTCCACACTCGACCATGACGAGTCGTCGTATCCATTCCGGTCCCACCCGGCTGGTTCCAAACGTGCGTCGTGTTCTTCGCCGTCGTAGATGCTGCTGACTTGGATGGCGCCTCTATTCGCTCGAAAATCCGAGTCGCTGGTGATTATCTCGGTTCGATCTGCGTACTCGAGGAGGAGTTCGAGGAACAGTGCCACCCGATCGGCGTAGTGGTTGCGACGGTTGTCCCAACCCAGACGCCCGAGCGCCCAGCCTTCGGCAACTATCGCGCCGACCGTGTTCTGGCCGATGGTCAACTTATCTGTCACATCGAAACTGGTCACTGCGAGGCGGTTTCGGTACGAAGTCCACCCCGGGGTGAGAATCTCGTTTCCGACTGTAGCGCCGTTGAGATGTGTTTCGACGACTCCAAGGGCTGTGACTCTCAGAGTGGCAGTTCGGGGGGGATCCGTGAGATAGAAATCGCGACGGAGGTACGCGGGGGGGTCGCCCTCTCGTCCGGTGGGAAACGACGGGGTAATGAAAGTAGCTCGAGCGGGATCGACCACAGTTTTTCCTTAGTTGTCAACGGACAGAACGGATACGCAACACAACAAGTCCGGCAAGCAGGACGAGTGCGCCGGCAAGAAGGTAAAGCAGCATGTAGTTTTTCTCGCCTGCTTCAGTCATACCGACAGCGAGCAGCGCGGGAGCGACAAGGGGGGCCACTGCTTGGGGGATGGCGATTGCAAAGTTTGCGATGCTCATGAAGCGGCCCGCGTCGGTGTCACGCTCGGGTAATACGTCGAGCAGTAGAGCCTGATCGACCGCGGAAAACATGCCGATACCGACTGAGACAACCAATGACCCGAGGATCAGTCCTGGCAGCTCACTAGACGCAGTCATGATAATTGCGCCGGCAGCGAAGAACACGCCTGCAAGAAGTACGAAGACGCGACGCATTTTGAGTCGATCGGAAAAGAACCCACCCCCTATCGCACCTGCAGTTGTCGCGACTATTCCGAGGATTGAGACGCTTGCAATCACGCTTGTCACCTCGGTCACGGATAATCCAAGTTTGTATGCGAAGAAGAACGACGCAAATGTGGTGTTGAGGGTCAGGCCGAAGTAAAAGAGGAAGCGGCTGAGCCAGACCAAGGAATAGTCCGGGTGTTGCACGGGATTAAACACGAACTTCTTGAGCAACACAGTCGGAGTCAGGTGGTCGGTGAACTCTGCGTCACGGGTGTCGGCCTCGTGTACGAGGCATACGAAGAGGAGGACGAGTACAAGTCCGAGGACACCTGGAACAACGAAGAGCAACAGCGCGTTTCCTGAAAAGATGCCAGCCATCGTGACGCCTAGGACGGGAGCAATCTGCGTGGCGAAGCCTGCGAGTCCTGCTACGCGGCCGCGTTGCTCCTCCGGGAGTCGATCAGCGGTCGAGAACTGGAGATTGACGAGAACCTGCCCCCACCCTAGCTGTGCGAGGACCCAGCCCATGCCGAGAATGGCGACGCTGGGCGCCAGCGCCATTACGAACAGCGAAAGAAGGCCAACGAGGAGGCCGACGATCATGTACGGACGACGGCGCCCAATCCTGCTTTTCGTGCGGTCTGACGCTATCCCGAGGAACGGTCCGGTGATCAGTGCTGTTGTTGCCCCGATACCTGTGATGTATCCGAGGTATTCCTCATGGCCGGGGGCAAGGATGGAGACTCGGATCGATAGCGAGATCGCCAGGGGCGTAATGAACGCGACGAACACGCCGAACTGAGCGAGGGTGACGAGGTAGATGTACCGTCTAGACACCTTCTGCCGACGAGCCGGTCGGTGCGCTGCGACGACTACCGCCGCGAGCGGGGGGGATTGGTCGGTACGAGTCCCTGCGACAGCAGGACCGACCGAATCTTCAGGTTTCATTCGGGACTCCGATGTGCGTTATAGGCGTGGTTCGTACCGTTGGATTAGTTGGGTGTGCGCGATCGTCTGACGGATCTCCTCCAGCGACGACGGTGCTGCTCCGCGAGAACGAGCTTGTACCAGGATGTTTCCCAGCGCCGTTGCCTCGACGGGCCCAGCAGTGACAGGGAGACCTGATTCGTCGGCGGTGAGCTGGCAGAGCAGCGAATTCTGCGAGCCCCCGCCGATGATTGCAATCGTCTCGACTTTCGCTCCGGCGAGTTCTCCGGCTGTGTGCACAGTGTGTCGGTACGCGCTTGCCAGTGAGTCGAGAATGCAGCGAGTCACCTCGGCCGGCGTTGCCGACGTCGACAGCCCCGCGGCGTCGCTGATCCGTGCAGGCATGTCGCCCGGCGCGATGAACTTCACGTCGTCGACGTCGATTCGTTTCGTTGACGGACCCACCCCTCTCGCTTCTTCGAGCAGTTGGTGCAGCTCCAACTGCCTACCCTCTCGAGCCCACGATCGTAGGGACTCCTGAAGCAGCCACAGCCCGCCGACGTTGCGCAGGAATCGCGTTCGCCCGTCCACGCCTCGTTCGTTCGTGAAATTAGCGCGGCGTGCGTCTTCGGTGACTACCGGGCGTGCGAGTTCGAGACCAGCCAACGACCAGGTGCCGCTCGAAATGTACGCGAATCGCGTGCCGGAGACGGGAACCGCGACCACTGCGGATGCAGTGTCGTGCGAGCCGACGGTCGTCACGACCGTGGACGGTGAAAGTCCGGTGAACCGAACAACTTCGGGCCGAATCGTGCCTCGTTGCGAACCTGGTTGGTCGAGTGTCGGGAAAAGCTTCTCTGAAATACCGAGATTCTCGAACAACTCCGTTGCCCACCGGCCGGTGTGCACGTCGAGTAGACCGGTTGTCGATGCGTTCGTCGATTCGGTACGAAGTTCTCCGGTGAGCCAGTACGCCAACAAGTCGGGTATGAGCACGATGTGTGCTGCTCGCCCCCAGTCGGGCGATCGCTGTTCGGCGGCAAGTTGGTAGACGGTGTTGAACGGTAGGAACTGCAACCCGTTGACGGTGTACATCGCCTGCGGATCCACGCGTGCGTGCACATCGTCGATCACGGCGTCAGTTCGGTTGTCGCGGTAAGAAATCGGTTCGGACAGCAAGTTTCCGTTCGCGTCGAGTAGGCCGTAGTCGACAGCCCAGGTGTCGATTCCGATCGACTCGACGCTCGGAAAGGATGCAGCGAGAGCGCGCAGACCGGCGAGCACCTCACCGTAGAGATCAGTGAGGCTCCAGCGTAGGTGCCTGTCCACCGCGCTCGCGCCGTTGGCGAAACGATGAACGACGTGCAGTGTAGTAGTGCCTGCGTCGATCACGCCGGCGATCACTCGACCACTCGAAGCCCCTATGTCGACCGCTGCGAAGATTCTGGCCGTCACCGGTCTACCGGAGAAACGCGGCAGCGACGCCGGCATCGACCGGGATGTGCAATCCGGTGGTGTGACTGAACTCGTCTGATGTGATCATCGCGGCGGCGTTGGCGACGTGTTCCGGAAGGACTTCACGCTTGAGAAGGGTTCGCTGCGCGTAGAACTCACCCAGCTTCTCCTCGTCGACTCCGTAGACAGCAGCTCGCTTGGCGCCCCAGCCGCCGGCGAAGATTCCGGATCCACGCACAACTCCGTCGGGATTGATGCCGTTGACTTTGATGCCGTGCTCGCCGAGTTCGGCAGCGAGCAAGCGAACCTGGTGGGCCTGATCGGCTTTGACCGCGCTGTACGCGATGTTGTTCGGCCCGGCGAACACCGAGTTCTTCGACGAAATATAGACGATGTCGCCGCCGAGGCCCTGATCGATCATCGCCTTCGCCCCGGCCTGCGCCACGAGAAAGCTGCCTTTGGCCATCACGTCGTGCTGCAGATCCCAATCCTGCTCGGTGGTGTCGAGAAGTGGTTTCGAAATCGACAGTCCGGCATTGTTCACCAGTAGATCCAGGCCACCGAAGGCCAGGAGTGCAGCGTCCACGGCAGCGTGAACTTGGGCGCTGTCGGTGACGTCGGCCTGCACGCCGATCGCGACGTCCGTGTTGCCGATAGCCTCCGCAGCAGCTCTGGCCTTCTCTCCGTCGAGATCGGCGATCACCACGCATGCGCCCTGGGCTGCCAGACGAGTCGCAATCGCTCGTCCGATTCCACTCGCAGCACCTGTCACCAACGCGATGCGGGAGGCATGCGAACGTGGTGCCGGCATCCGTTGAAGCTTCGCCTCTTCCAACGCCCAGTACTCGATCCGGAACTTCTCGCTCTCGTCGATAGGCGCGTAGGTGGACACGGACTCGGCACCCCGCATGACGTTGACGGCGTTGGTGTAGAACTCACCGGCGACGCGTGCAGTTTGTTTGTCCTTGCCGTAGGAGAACATTCCGACGCCGGGAACGAGAATGATCGCCGGGTCGGCTCCGCGGACGGGAGGAGTATCTGCGGTCGCATGGCGGTTGTAGTAGGCCAGATAATCCTTGCGATATGCCTCGTGGAGCTCGGTCAGACGGGCGATGTACTGGTCGATCGTCGCCGAAGTCGGGAGCTCGAGAACGAGCGGCTTGACCTTGGTCCGCAGGAAGTGATCAGGGCATGAGGTTCCCAATTCTGCAAGTGGTGCAAGCTTTTCGGAGGCAAGGAATTCGAGTACGACGTCGGCATCACTGAAGTGCCCGACCATGGGCCGGTCGCGGGATGCGATCCTTCTCAGATGCGGGGCGAGAGCGGCGGCCCGCGCGCGCCTTTCGTCGACGGGCAGCGGTGTGAAACCGTCGACCGTTTCGCCGAACGGTGTGGCTGATCCGTTCTCGTCCAGATACCGCTGAGCGGTCTCGATGATCCACCGAGAATTGGCTTCGGCTTCATCGCTGGATGCACCCCACGCGGTGATTCCGTGACCGCCGAGGATGGTGCCTACCGCCTCAGGATGCGTCTTGTGTATCTCGGCGATGTCGAGTCCCAATTGAAAGCCCGGTCGGCGCCACGGAATCCACACGACTTTCTCTCCGAAGACGTTCTTGGTCAGTTGTTCCCCGTCGGCGGCGGTGGCAATGGCGATTCCGGAATCCGGATGTAGATGATCGACGTGGGCGGCACCGACGAGACCGTGCATCGCGGTGTCGATCGACGGCGCGGCGCCGCCCTTCCCGTGCAAGCAGTAGTCGAAGGCGGCGACCATCTCGTCTTCGTGGTCGACGCCGCGATAGACGTCGACAAGAGACCGCATCCGGTCCAACCGGAGTGTTGCCAAACCGTTTTCGGTCAGTGTACCGAGATCTCCACCGGACCCTTTCACCCACAGGAGTTCGACAGTATCGCCGGTGACGGGATCCGTGACGTGGCCCTTGGCCGAGGTGTTTCCACCTGCGTAGTTCGTGTTCCTCGGATCCGATCCGAGCCTGTTCGAACGGGCAAGCAGTTGCGCGACAGTGGTGTTCGTCGATTCAGTCATAGCGAGATTCAGGCTCCCCAACCGGCTTGGATTCCACCCGTCCGGGTGGAGTTGATGTGGTCTGCATATCCGCTCTCGCGGTATGCCTGCATGGGTTCGGCGGGAAGACCGCGAGATACGCGCCAATCTGCCAGGTCCGAACGGACGTCGGTGTAGAAGGCATCCATGAAGATCTCGTGTGCGCCGAGCACGTCACCGAGTTTCTCCGCCTCGGTGAGGGCGGCACGGTCGACGAGCAAGGCCCGGGTGGTCATCTCCTGGACGTTGAGGACCGAGCGTATCTGTCCGGGGATCTTTTCCTCGACGTTGTGGCACTGATCGAGCATGAATGCGACTTCGCTGTCGGGCCCGTATCCACCACCACGAATGACCTCGAACATGATGCGGAACAACTGAAATGGATCTGCAGCGCCGACGATCAGGTCGTCGTCCGCATAGAATCGCGAATTGAAATCGAAGGAGCCGAGACGGCCGAGGCGCAGTAACTGAGCAACGATGAATTCGATGTTGGTACCAGGTGCATGGTGTCCGGTGTCGAGGCAGACGAAAGCGCGCTCGCCGAGGGCGACGCTGTGAGCGTACGAGGTGCCCCAGTCCGGGACGTCGGTGGCGTAGAAGGCGGGTTCGAAGAACTTGTATTCGAGCACAAGTCGCTGATGCTCGGACAAACGGTCGTAGACCTGGCGTAGCGAATCGGCAAGTCGGTCCTGCCGATCACGCAGGTCGCCCTGCCCGGGATAGTTGGTGCCGTCCGGTAGCCAGATCTTCAAGTCGCGACTGCCGATGACATCCATGATGTCGATGCACTGATGCATGTGTGCGATTGCCTTCGCACGTACTCGTTCGTCGACATGTGTGAGGCTGCCGAACTTGTAGTCGTCATCCTGAAATGTGTTGGTATTGACGGTTCCCAGTCGCACTCCGAGGTTGGCAGCGTGGGTGCCCAACTTGTCGAAGTCGTCGACGAGATCCCACGGAATGTGCAGAGCGACCGACGGTGCCAGTCCGGTCAGTTCGTGAACCTTGGCCGCGTCGGCGAGTTTTTCGTAGGGATCCCGAGGCGCGCCGGCGGAACCGAACACTTTGAATCGAGTTCCGGAGTTACCGAACGCCCACGAAGGTAATTCGATGGACTGGTCCGCGAGCGCTTCCGAGATTTCACTGAATGTAGGCATGCCGCTCCACTGAATCGAGAATGTTTGAATCGATTCAAATTATGTGATGGGCTCCACAACTGTCAACCCCAGTGCGTCTGAGTAGGGAGTAGTCGCTCGGAGGTGCGGCTGTAGTAAGCCCGTGTCAGTTCGTAGATCGTGACGAGCGACGGACGACTAGTTCGGGAGAGAAAAGTACCTGCTCATGGGCGTGTTCGGGGTCCTCGACCTCGCGAAAGAGGAGATTGGCCGCGGTCTCGCCCAAGAGTTTGCGTGGCTGGCGTACCGAGGTGAGTGGCACCGCTGCTGCTGCCGCGAACTCGATGTCGTCGTAGCCGACGATGGCCAGATCGTCCGGCACTCGAACTCCGAGGGCGACACATTGCTGAAGCAATCCGAGCGCCAACAGGTCGTTGGCGCAGAACACCGCAGTCGGGCGGTTCTTCGCGCTGAGGCCGAGAATGCGCTCGCCTGCCCCGATTCCCTCTGAGACTGTCAGCCCGGCGGTGTCGATTTCGATCAGGTGATCGGGTGAGAGCCCGGCTTCCGCAACGGCATTGAGTGCGCCCTCCCGTCGATCGCGGATCTGTCCGATCGAAGGCGGTCCGCCGACGAATGCGATGCTGGTATGGCCCATTTCGAGCAAATGCTCGACGGCCAGCCCGCCGCCCTCGACGTCGTCGACCGTCACCGAGCAGTGAGTCGGGCGTGCCCGACGTCGATCGACGATGACAACACGCGTTCCGCGCTTGGGTAACTCGTCGAGAATCGCGGCCTCCGGGTCCATCGGCGTGATGAGTACCCCTTGAACTCGTTGTTGTTCCAACCGGTTCAGGTAAGTCAGTTCTCGTTCGGCTCGGTTGTTGCTGTTGCAGAGGAATACCGACAAGTCATGGGCCTCGGCAGCTTCCTCGATGCCTTTGGCGACGTCGGTGAAGAAGGGGTTGGCGCCGTCGAGCATGACGTACGCAAGCGTATTGCTGTGTCCCGCGCGTAGCTGACGTGCAGATTCGTTACGGACGAAGCCGAGTTCGGACATGGCTGCCTGCACCCGGGACCTAGTTTTGGCGCTGACCATTTCCGGACGGTTGAGGACATTGGAGACCGTGCCCATGGAGACGCCTGCCGCCGCAGCGACATCGCGCATGCCGATGACCTGGTTCGAAGAGGACCGACCGTCGTGCACTGTCACCAAGACTCCTGTTGAAACGATCAATATCTAGGCCAATTTGCCGAGTTTACAAGGCAGGTGGTTCGGTTAAGGCTAGCGGGAGGTGTAAGAACGACCGGGCTGGAAACTCCATGCGGATACCCCGGACATATATCGCTTGCCCCGCGAACCGGGCAGTAGTGCCATTGGCGAGGTCTGATGGTCACCGCCACTCCACCTGTGCAGGTTTACTTTCAGGATCTCGATCTCAATCGACACACGTTGACATTGACCTGATCCAAGATTTCTTACCCATTTCGGCATGAAGATCTATCCTCGCTGAAAAGGCTTCGTTTCATGCCGCGGCCGTATCCGCCGGAGTTCCGATTCCGGGCCGTAACTCTCGCCCGTGCCGGCAAACCGATCACCACTGCCGCTACCGAGCTCGGCATCAGCGCCGCCGCGCTCTATGAGTGGGCGCGTCACGATCAAGTCGACCGGGGCGAACGGCCCGGTCTCACGACAACAGAATCGGTGCAGTTGTCGAAGGCGAACAAGCGCATTCGGCAACTCGAAACCTAGGTCGAAATCCTCCGCGACATTGTGCGGGCAGAATCGCCGGGCCCCACAGAGTCTTACCCGGTGATCGACTCCCTGGTCGCCGCCGGGCACCCGGTAACGGTCTGCTGCCGACTTCTCGGCGTCAGCGACCCCGGCTACTACATGTACTAGTCCCGGCCGATGTCACCGACGTGGATGCGCCGTCAGGGGCTCACTGGTTTGATACGCGAAGTCCACACCGCTTCGCGTCAGACCTACGGGTCTCGACGTGTGCATGCGGAGCTCACGCGCGGTATGGACATCGTGGTCAGTGAGAACCTTGTCGCCGTACTCATGAGGATCGCCGGCATCGTCGGATTGCCTGGTCCTGCGAAGGTCGAGCGGTTGAAGGGCGTCGCGACGGCCGACGATCTCGTGCGCCGAAGGTTTCATCGTCCTTCACCAAATAAGTTGTGGGTCAATGATATTACGGAACATCGAACTCGTGAAGTAAAAGTCTACTGCTGTGCGGCGAAAGGACGCGTTCAGTCGGGAGGTCGTCGGTTGGTCGATCGATAACGGATAACTGTCAGGATTCGATTGTGGTTGTGAACGCCTTGGATATGGGGATCAAGAATCGCAAACTGATGTGCCCTAAGTTTCGTGGAGCCGCCATATTTGACTTCAGGCTACGGATTGACGTGTGAAGTGTACGTTCTCGAACTCGATCGGTGTCAGCATCCCGAGGGCACTGTGCTGGCGCTGCCGGTCGTGGAAGATCTTGAGGTACTCGAACATCCCATTGTCCAGTGCGATCCGCGTTTTCCATCGTTTCCGGCTCAAGAGTTCGGTTGCATTCTGCCTGAAAATGATTCGATCACCGCATTGTCATAACAATCACCGATCGATCCCATTGACGGGATCAGGCCCGAGTCGTGGGCTCGGCGGGTGAACGCCCAGGACGTGAACTGAACTCCGTGGTCGGAGCGGGCGTTTGACCCCGGTTCGAAATAGCCATTCCCAGAGCGTTCGTTACCAACGTCGCCGTCTGAGAACTGTCGATCGACCAGCCAACGACCCGCCTCGAAAACGTATCCAAGTAAACAGCGCGATAGGCTTTTCCTTCGCGCGCTCGGGTGTTCCGTAATATCGGTGACCCACAGCTCGTTCGGCTCCTCACGCGTGAATTTACGGTCTACGAGGTCGCTCGCGGTCGAGGTCTTTTGCTTGGAACGCGCACGCTTGATTCCCGGAAGTCCTTTCACACCAGCAGCTCTCATCAATGACTCAATACAGCCGTGCCCTACAGCGATACCATGGCCGAGGGTGAGTTCAGCGTAGACCGGGCGGGCACCGTAGGTGTCGTGCGATGCGGCGTGAACCTCGGTGACAGCTGCATCAACCAGGCATGTCGTAGCGAGCGTTCCGAGGGTGGGTGATTGTGCCACTCGTAGAAACCGGCCCTCCAACACTGCTAGAACGCGGTACGTCGTCTGGACCTAAGTGGTCGATGCCTCCTCAGTAATTAGGTTTCTTGATGATGCATCGTGGGCATCAGGGTGTGAGAGGTACCGCTGTCTTGAGGAAGGCGAGTTGCTCGTCGATCACGAGCGGGAACATCGGTTCGACGTAGGGGTCGAAGTGGCCGCCGTGATGTATGTGGACGGTGGCGTGAGGGATTTTCGATGCGGTTTTCCGGGCAACCGAAGCTGGGGTGACGGCGTCGTCGTCCATGATCTGAACGAGTGTGGGGCATGTGATCGCGCCTGCGGTGCGGGCGGGGGAGTAGAGGCCGATTTTGAGGAGGATTCGTGCGGCTACGGTCTCGGGGTAGTCGCCCTCGCGCAGTTTGGAGGCAGTAAGGAGTCGGTCGCGTCCGTCCATCGCGTCGGGTGATGTCATCACTGCCGTGGCTCCGGGCCTTCCTACCGAATTGATGTAGTGCGGTGGTCGTTTCAGTAGGGCCCGTGTTTGGTCGACAAGAGCAGATGGCAGGACGCGTAGCGTGTTGCGCAGGCCGGTTGCGCGCACCGCCGCAGGACCGCTCACGTGTGGGACTTGCGCGATGACGGCAGCGAAGTCCTCGCCGGTTCCTGCCAAGGTGAGGACGTGGCCGCCCGCGAACGACGTGCCCCAGCCGACGATGCGCTGTTTGTCTACACCGTTCAACGATCGGGCGTAGGCAATGGCGTTGCGGTAGTCCTGGTGCTGTTTGGCGATATCGAGAAGCTGCCGCGGCTCGCCATCGCTGTCGCCGAAGTGTCGGTAGTCGAAGACGAGGACCGTGTAGCCGGCGCGGGCAAAGGCGTCTGCATATGTGTAGAGCCGGAAGGCGCGGGGGGTGCCGAAGCCGTGAGCCATGACCACGGCAGGTGTGTCGGTCGTGGCTGTAGACGGACGAAACACCGCTACTGCGCAGCGCACGCCCTCGGAATCGAACCATTCGTCGCTGCGGGTGTACTTGGCGTTGTCGCTGATAGGCATGGTGCGTCTTTCGTGTCGGCGTGATGCAGGTCGTGCGGCAACAGCGCAGGGCAGCATCCTTGATTACCGTTCAAGGCGAAGTTAGCAGTGTCTTGAACGTCAATCAAGCTAAAGTTTTGCGTGTGCCCCGGAACCGCGCGCCCGTCGACCGAACCGAGAAGCGGACTGAGATCGTTGCTGCCGCGACGTCGTTGTTCGTCGAAGTCGGCTACGACAACACGCCGATGAGCAAGATCGCGGCCGCGGCCGGGGTGACTGCGAACACCATCTATTGGTATTTTCGAGACAAGGACGAGCTGCTCATCGGCGTGCTCGACACTGTTCACGCCGAGACCCTCATCCGCTTTGCCGCCTTGGGCGAGTTGCCGCTCGGGGACCGCCTTCTCTGGGCGGTTCAGGAGCTCACCACATACCGGCGACTGGTCGACACGGTTCATGTGCGTAAGGCTCAAACTCCTGAAATAGATATCTGGCATAACGGTTTCCATTCGACATGGGAAGGGTGGATCGCGTCCAATCTCGCCTTGCTGGGTGTCTCCGATGTCGATGTCGAAGCGATGACCCGCGTGATCGTGTTCGTCATCGAAAGCATGGTCACTCATCCGAATACGGAGCTCGAGAACCGGACAATTGTCGGTGTCCTTCTGCGCATGATCGATCCGCCGCGAGATGCGCGACGGGTATGACGCTGATAGGCCAGAGGGGTACGTGGTCCGCCCTCGGCTCTCGATAGGAAAAACGTGCATCGTCCAGAAGCATGATGGACGTGGCATCACCTTCCGTTCCCCCACAGTGGGCTCGGGGCCACCCCCACCGTAGGCGCTTTCGCGGCGGTGGACAGAAATATAGGCGCAGCCGTTTTTGGGGTTTCCGCTACCCGTTGAGGTTCAGGTGGAGACGAAAATGCAGGCGACGTGCGTAACTGACTGCGGCGCAAATAAATGCGGATAGAATTTTGATGCCCGCGAGAGATTCCCGGCATCGAGCGTGGGGCGTGACCAGCCAGACACAGATCATGCTCACCGACTGGGGCAGTCAGGCCCGAAATGACTGCCGCCGCACACAGTGTTCCGGAAGTAGAACGAATAGATGTCGGTGTCGCGTGGTCTGCGCGCCCCACCGAGGCCTGGTATGAACGTGCGAGTCGGACAGTGCGTGTCGGGACTGGTGAGGTTCGGCGCAGATCACGTGTCCGTCGAGAAGGTGGCGGGGCGCATTCCACGAGCTACGACTACACCTGGAAGTCAATAACGAGATCGTCGGACCAGGGTCTTTCGAAGGCTTCTCTGACCGGAACACGGGTCGATTTCGCTAACGGTGTTTCGGACGCAGTATGCGGTCGTCTGCTCGGAGCCCAAAAGAGGTGACACCTGCGCGACGTTTGCCACCAAATTGTAATGGCTGAGCATCACGTCCTTGGGGTGTGCGGCGATCCGCGAGCTGTAAGGCAGCACCGCCAGATATTGGCGCGTTGGTTGTGTGGATTGCCGTCTACGAAACTGCGTCAGTGATTCGGCCCTGTTGAACATCTAGGCCGACCTGATCCACTCGGGCCCCTTCCACCCAAGGTCCCGGTTCCGCGATCAGCGGTGAATCGCCCAGGCGCTCGATGTCTTCGCGCATCGCACCCAACGTGGCGACGATCGTACGGGCCGAACCTGCTGCGAAGAAGCCTGCCTGTTCGTAGTCCAGGCCTCGGGAAATTCTTCGGTCGGTTGCGAAGTAGATCGATCGTTTGATTGCTTGGACCACGACCGGGGCCCGGCGTGCAAGACGTGCGGCGGTGGACTGCGCCTCGCCGACAAGCTTTTCCTCGGGGACGATTCGGTGCACGACCCCCAACTCGAGGGCTTCCTCGGGTGAGACCCCCGTCCTTCGAGTATGTGCTCGAGGGCCTTGGCCGTACCGATCATCCGCGGCAACCTCTGCGTTCCACCTCCGCCCGGGATCAGGTGCGCTGTCGCTTCGACCTGGCCGAGCCGGATTTCCGGCGAATCTGACACGTACCGGATGTCGCACGCCAGCGCGAGTTCGTGCCCGCCGCCCAGAGTGGGGCCGTTGATGGCTGCGATGTACAGGTCGACGAACGATTCATCCGAAGAATGGTTCGCTTCCAGCGGACAGACCACAGCACGCCGATTCCCAGCTCCCCCCGCGCCGATCGACCAATGCTTCCATGCCGGGGAGGCGGAGGAGGCCCCCTAGCACGCGCACCAGATATTCCAGGACCCCGATCGGTAGTTCAGGCTTGGAACTTTCGATCATTCCTCCGATAGCGAACGGGTCTGCGTGAGTGAGAAACCGACGTTCCGTGTCGCCGGTGAGCACGACTGCACCCACCGTGGGATCGTGGTCGACGGCGCGGGTCAGGCGGTCGAGGTCGGCGATGAGGTCCGGTGTCGCGAAGTCCAAGGGCGGGGTCGAGGTGCGGACGGTGAGAACTCTGTCGTGCTGGCGGGTTCGGAGGGTCGCCAGATCGAGTTCGTTCGCGTTCTTCTCACTCATGGTTGCTCCTGAGGACGGTGGTGTCGTGGTTGATGGTGGTGTTGTGGTTGATGGTGGGAGCATTCCGGGCCAGTGCGATCGTCATTGCCTGGCCTATTGCGTTGCCTTTGTAGGCGCGGTACTCGATGAGTGGACGGAAGAGGCCAGGCGCCTTCGCCACCGGGTACAGTTTTCGCGGCGTGATCACATGCGCGTCACGCCGACGAAGCCCGCGCGTGATGTCCTCCACCACTTCGTCGAGTTTGGCGAATTCCCACACTCCCGAGAAGTTGTTGGTGAGCCTGACCATGGCCGCATCGACCAGCAACGGCTCGGTCATGGGTGTTCGGATGAACGGCGGGTGAGCACTTCCCACCGTGATTCCCCGAGGCCCGAGTTCAAGACGGAGCGTGTTACACAGCGCCCAGATTGCTGCTTTGCTCGGGGAGTATGCGCTCATGAACGGAACGGGGACGAATGCGGCCAGGGACGAGATCGCCATCAGGTGACCTTTGGTTTCGTCGACGTAGGGAGCCCGGCCTTAAATGTGCGCCATATGCCGTGCAGATTGATGTCGATGGTGTTCTCCCAATCGTCGGCTCGCGCTGTCTCGAATGGATCGACGCCCGAGCTGACTGCCGCACCGGCGATCACCGCGTTGATGGGCCCGAGTTGGGCGCGGGACTTCTGGAGAGCCCTCTCCAGGCTTCGTTGATCCCGCACATCGATTCCGTATCCGACCACGCAGCCGTTCCGCCCGAGGCGCCGAGCTTGCTCGGCCGTTCGCTCGGGGTCGAGATCGAGGCAGGCCACTTTGGTTCCCCGCTTCACCAGCGCGGTGGCCAGGGCGTCGCCGATTCCACCGGTCGAACCTGTGATGGCGACAGTAGCAGTTGCTAGGTTCAGTTTTCGCTTACGCATGAGTGGTCGCCCTAAACGTTTCCGCTCAGGGAAGCCAGCGGCAGGTGATCCTGCAGAAATGCCACCTGGTCGGCGACAACTTTGTCGAACCATGGGCTCACGTAGATGTCGAAGTGGCCGGTCTCGTAGCGCCGTATTTCTGCTCGAGGCGCCTTTTCGGCCCATGCGATCGTGGCGTCTGCGGGAGTTACGCTGTCCTGCTCGCAGATTGCGAAGAAAATTGGCTGACTGACGTCTTTCGCCCGTCGGCCAGGGGCTCGTTTCATGATACGAGGGAGAATGCGAGCGCCCACATTGACAGAAACGTAAGGTTCGCCGATGGCGGTGTACATTGCTTCGACTCCCGGCATGGCGTCCGGTGTCGTCATCAATGCTGCCTGGCCCTTCGATCCGGCAGTCGCGACTCGCACCGGTGTGGTACCCGTTCGTTCTGCGATGAGGTCGAGTGCGACTCGCGGCATGATCTTGGCGAGGGCGATGAGGTCGATCTTCGCTCCGGTGGCGCGGCCGTCCGTGAACGGACACTGCGCGATGGCGGCGGCGATTCGGGGGTCGTCCGCGGCTGTCTCGATGACATGGCCGCCCCCGAGGGACGTGCCCCATACTGCGATTGCGTCCGCATCCACTCCCGGAAGTGACCGGGCGAATCCGACCGCGGAGCGCCAGTCTTCGAGCTGCTTGTCGAAGTCGACGATCTCACGCGGCTCACCGCTGCTGTCGCCGAAGTGGCGGTAGTCGAAAACCAGGCATGCATAGCCGGCGGCGTGGAAGCGTTCCGCGAACGGGCGGAGCCCTACGCGCTTGACACCGCCCAGCCCGTGCGCCATCACGACCAGTGGAACCGGCTTGCTCTCCGAAGCCCCATCCGGCATGAACAGCCATGCCCCGCAGAACTCGCCCCCTGACCCGAACTTGATCTCTTGGAACGCTTCGAGTTTGTCGATCATCGTTGATCCTCCTGACTGGGTTGAAGCAGAATGTGTCGACCGGCGCCCGTCAACTGGTCGGGGTTCCCTTGGCCTCCATTGCCGTCGCGGCCGAATAGTGGAGGGTGGCCGGATTGATACGGTTCGGAAAACGCTCGGACATCGTTGCGATCACCTCATTGGCATCCTTCGCCGACTCGTAGCTTTCAATGAACGCTGCGATGTACTGGCGAGTGCCGTTCAGGATCGACGCGACATCGTTGTCGGGTAGGTGGGGCTGCTTGTGGCCGGCGACCACGATCCTCGGGTTGAGTGCTTCGATCTTGTCGATGCTGCTGATCCATCTAGGCCAATCTGCAGGCGTCGATGTTCCCAGCATCTGATGGACACCGTTGTAGAGCACGTCGCCGGCTACGACCGCGTCGAGCGAAGGCACGTGCAAGACCGTGCTGTGCTTGCAGTCACCTTGGCCCAGGTCGATCGCGTGGAGCTCGTGCCCGTCGAGCACGATGGGACCGATCAACGCCTCGGGTAGTGCGCTGGGATCGACGACTTTGCCCGGCATCCACGCCTCTGCTGTCGCCTTGTCCTGCTCGACGACCTGGTGCACGGCGTCCACGACGGCTGGCATCGCGACGCCGCGAGCGGTCGGAAATCGTTCGAGCAACTTTCCCAGGCCGAAGTAGTGATCGAAGTGGGCGTGAGTGATGAAGATGGTGGTGAGGGTTTTTCCGGTGGCTGCAATGACATCCGCAAGCGCGTCGACGTCGTCTTTGGCGTAGAGGGTATCGACCAGGACTGCCTCCGTCGGTCCAATGATGATTGTTGCTGTCGTGGGCGAGAAAGTTCCACCGAAAGACAGTTCGATCGACTCTGTGACGTAGACCTCTAGCTCAAGGCCGAACTTCTGGGCAGGCACTGTGGCTTCTCCTAAAACTGTCGAGGAAGATGCGCGAAAAAATGGTTATGACGATTGGCATAACGACGCACCTGCAGTTATAACAGTCGTCATAGCGAGTCGTCAATCCCTTCCAGTTAGGGATGGATGCGTGGGTATTCGCCGCCCTTCGACGGGCCGAAGGACATGAGACGGGTGGGCTATTATGACGATGGTCATGACGGAAGCATCGATAGCGAGGCGAGCGTGGAACGAGGCACCCGTGTGCAGGCTTCAGGTGCGCGCGCGAAGATGGTGAAGGGCGCTGCTGACATGCTCAGCCGCCGCGGGCTGAACGCCACGACTGTGCGTGAGCTGGCGAAGCACATCGGCACGCCACTCGGCTCGACATACCATTACTTTCCTGGTGGGAAAGAACAGCTGGTGAGTGAAGCCGTGAAATGGGCGGGCGACGAACTCGCGCGATCGCTGACCGAGTACCTGAAGATGGGCCCGGTAGCCGGCCTTGAAGCCTTCCTCCTCATGTGGCAAGTCGCGGTCGCGGACAGCGACTTTCAGGCAGGGTGTCCGGTCGCTGCTGCCTCTGTGGAGTTCGACGAGAGCACTCCGGGCAGGGGCGCAGCCACCGTGGCCGCCGAAGTCTTCGCTTCATGGGAACGACTGCTGGCCGAGTCTCTGACAAGGGATGCTGGAGTGGAGGTCGAAACCGCGCGACAGCTGGCTACCTTCGTTGTCGCCACGATCGAGGGGGCCGTGATGCTTTGCCGAGCCAATCGGAGCATCGGCCCACTCACGGACTCGTCTGTGCAACTCCTTCGAATGATACGTCTCGCGATTGAAACTTCGGCACTACCTACAGAGACTTCGGCATCCTGAACATCGTGCTCCGATAGCCTTCTCTGAGGGTCGTCGATGCCAATCGTCACGCATGATTGCGATGCTGATGCCACTTGGAGTTCGGTGTCTTCGCAGCACCGTCCGAGTCGAATTACGAGGCCGCGTGATCATGTCAGTGCACCGTTTGGCGGACGACCTTCTGGAGGAATTCCACTGACCCGATCTGGATCCGACGCGACGCGGAAGGACGCCGACTTTGGGCGGGGCTCAGACCGTCGGCGACGCGCGAGCTGCCGCGGCCTTCGTTCGAATGGACGTGCACCTGTCCTTGCTGACCGGTGCTGAACGTGTGCACTGTGGACACTCCGACGGAAGGAGATCACCGTCACCGGCATCAACTACGGTCGAGATGGTGCAATCCTGGTCGGCGTCCGGGGTCGCTGGCCGCACATCCCCGCTTCCAGGGAATACGGCTACGGGCGTGTCCGAACATGTATTCGACCGCGCGGACACCTCGACGTCTCGGGTTCTCTGCGGCGGACCTCGTAACTCGCACAGACGACAACGAGTTGCCTCAGGCGGTTCCACCTCCGGCTAGCGGTAAGGGCCACCAACGGACCACGAAGGGCGGAGTGCGGACACCCCACCGTCAGGCAAGAAAGCCGCCCGACCGCTGGCTCCCGGAGGAGCTCCGTGTCTTGTACTACTGCGCGGTCGAACGCGTAGTGGTGCACCTGGAGGGGCTCGGACAGCTGCACGAGAATGATCCACAATATTTCGGACAACGAACGAGTAGGAACTTTGGTGCATGGCCAGAAAGGTGCCGTTCCGTCGCGCCGGATCGGCGCAGGACGAGACAACGAACGGGAAGAGCGGGAATGGTTGCTCACCCCAAGGCAAGTCGCGGCCCTCTTTCATATCAACCCCAAAACGGTTGCGCGCCGGGCACAGACAGGAAAAATCGACTTCATTACCACTCCGGGTGGGCACCGCCGCTACCGTCGCAACGAAATCCATTCCCTCGTGAGCGCTCTCAGTGTTCCAGTGCTTGCGTGTTCAGATGTCGACGCTGTCAACGAAACGCGCTGATGTCTTCTGCGCCTGTATAGGGCGCGTCGATGACCCTTGAGTGTCGGCGCTGCGGGGAGCCTGATCCCCCGCCGTGACACCTCTGCACGTAGGACGCGACGGATCGCCGCGGACAAGCTCACCTTCGACGTAGACGACGATCCAGACATTCGGTGGTTCCCAGTCAAGTGTTCCCGGTTTGATCGCCCTTCCCAGTCGTCACTTCACGTTGACGTCCGTGGAGCACGTGCCGGCCTGCGCGGGGAACGCATGCCCGGCATGAAGGTATGGAGGGTTCAGTTTACCTGTGCTGGATTGGATTTGATCTTACGTGGGTTCGAGCAAACTGCGTGTGCCCCTCGCGAACTGGGCGTGGGGCGGGGCTGGTGTCAGTTCGCTGGTTCAGGGCGGGGGAACAGTCGTGAGAGAACATCGGAGAGGGTGATGATGCCGACCGTCGTTCGTTCGTCGGTGACCACGGCCAGGTGATTGCGACTTTCCCGCATCGCCGCGAGTGCGAGGTGGACGGGGGTGTCGGACGCAAGGGTGAATGCCGGTCGCATGATGGATTCGGCGTGGGTGTGGTCGGGTTGGAGCAGGGTGTCGCGGACGTGCACGATCCCAAGGGGAACACCGTTGTCGCGAACGAGGATTCGTAGGTGTCCCGATTGTTTCGAGATCGCCCGCACCTGGTCCATGGTCGCGGAGCTGGTTACGGAGGTCGGAGCTTTGCTGCTCCGAAGCAGATCGCGGACGGTCAAGGTCTGCATGTCGAGGGCGCCGGAAAGTTGCGCGGAGTATCCGGCGTCGAGGGCTCCGACGTTGGTGGAGTGTTCGACCAGGTGCCGCAAGGCGTCGGGGTCCTGGCCGCTGCCGACGTGATCGACCGGTTGCACACCGACTTTGACGAGGAACCAGTTGGCCATCGAGTTCAGCGATTGCAGTAGAGGTCGGGTGAGCCACATGAATCCGCGCATCGGGATGGCGAGCAGTGTGGCTGATTTCTCGGGGTGGGCGATCGCCCAGGATTTCGGTGCCATTTCGCCGACGACCAGATGCAGGAAAGTCACGATGATCAATGCGAGAACGAAACCGGCGACGTCCGCGATCCAGAGCGGCATGCCCCAACTCGAGAAGGCAGGGGTGAGCCAGTGATGGACAGCGGGTTTGGTGATTGCACCGAGCGCGAGGGTACATACGGTGATGCCGAGTTGGGAGCCGGCGAGGAGCACGGTCAGTTCGGAGGCGCTGCGTAGAGCGGCTCGGGCGGAGCGGCTGTTGGGGGCGGCATCTTCGAGGCGGTGCCGTTTGGCGGAGATGAGGGCGAATTCGACGGCGACGAAGAAGGCACTCAGGGCTATGAGAGCGACGGTGACGGCGATGACGATCCAGGGGTTGCTCATCGGTTCTCCTCCGCGGTTTCAGTCCCGGCCACTGCGGTTGGGTCGAGGCGTAGTCGTAGTGAGGCGGGGACGTGCCGCTCGACGGACAGGACATCGATGACCAGTGAATATCGAGGTTGTTCGTCGTCGGAAATCAGGTCGGCAGGATCAGGTGGCAGTTCGACGCGGATCCGGGCTCCCTCGGGTGGGAGCTCGCCGTGATGGGCGATGGTGAAGCCGGCGATCGTCTCGTAGTCACCACCCGGGAGGTCGTGTCCGATGGTGCGTTCGACCTCGTCGAGGTGCATGCCACCGTTGACGGTCCAGGATCCGTCTTCGCCGGGGAGTTCGAGTGGGAGGTCAGGGTCGTGTTCGTCGGTGATTTCGCCGACGAGTTCTTCGGCGATGTCTTCGAGGGTGATGACACCGGCGAAGCCGCCGTATTCGTCTATGACGCAGGCAAGTTGGTTTCTGCTGTCGGTGAGTTCGGCCAGGGCCTTCGGCAAGGGAAGTGTGGTCGGGAGGATCAGGGCGGGGCGGGTGAGTGTGCGCGCGGTCAGATCAGTGGTCGGCGTCAGGTCGAGAACATCTTGGAGGTGGATGACACCGACTATGTCCTCGGAATCTTCCCCCACGACGGGATATCTGGAGTGCCCTCGCCCCATGAGGGTGAGGATGTGGTCGAGGGAGTCGTCGGCGTGGACGGTGTCGACATGGGTGCGAGGGATCATCGCATGCTCCACTGGGCGCGTGGGGAAATCGAGAATGCGATCGAGCATCGTCGACAATTCGGCCGGCAGAGTCCCGGTTTCGCGGGACTCGGCGACGATGTGCTCGAGGTCGCGGGCAGAGGCGGAGTGCTCGACGTCGTGCACCGGCTCGATCTTGAGTGCGCGGAGCAGCAGGTTCGATGCTTGGTCGAAGATCCAGATCAGCCAGCCGAAGAGTTTCAGGTAGAGGGTGGTCGAGCGGGCCAGCCACCGGGCCACAGGTTCGGGACGTGCGATGGCGAGGTTCTTCGGGAACAGCTCACCGAAGAGCATCTGGACCAGGGTCGAGAACAGCAGCGCCAGCACGGCACCGATGCCCAACCCCACGGCGGTGGGGATGCCGATGCCGCCGAAGATCGTTCCCAGCGACTGACCGATGAGAGGTTCGGCAACGTAACCGACCAGCAGACCGGTGACGGTGATGCCCAGTTGAGCTCCGGAGAGCATGAACGAGGTGCGGCGGGTCACCGCAAGAGCCCGCTTTGCACCAGAATCGCCCGTCTGGGCGAGAGAATTGAGCCGGGATCGGTCCACGGCCATGTAGGCGAACTCCTGGGCAACGAAGTAGCCGGTGACTGCGGTGATCAACAGAACGACCAGGACGCCCAGCAAGAGTGTCAGGGCGATCATCATGAGCCGGACACCTCGCCATCACATGCGGTGACGTAGTGGGGTGTGTCCGGCCTGGGTCTGTGACTGTCCATTGGTCTCTCTGTCGATGCGGAAGAAGCCTTGTTCTTTAATCTACGTTTACCTTGCCGGAAAAGTTCCCACCGATACCCGTACAGCCGCAAATCGCCCCGAGAGGCCCCAAAAATAATCCGCCCCCAAGGCCGCGACGTTGACGAGAACACCCTCGTTGTGTGCTTCGGTCCATGCTGTGCAGCCGGTCGATTTCCCCTCCTCGTGGCTGACGAGTTGGTCTCGCGGAGCCATCGCCGCATCGATCCGTGCTCCACTACCCCGCAGAAAAATTCCCCAGCAGATAACGTCCGCAACGGTATTCGGTGTGGGCGTACCTGCTTTCGTTTGGATCAATCGACCGTGCGTGAGGGATCCGGGATTTCGTGCGAACGATAGTTGGGGAGTCGCATAGCGGGAATGATGGCAGTTGCGCTGATGGCGGCCAGGACGAGAAGGCCGAGTTTGAGAGTTCTCAGTCGGGCATCCTCGTTGATTGCGATGGCCTCGTCAATCTGCTCCGGGGATGCATCCGTACTGCTGTCGAGGACTTTTCGAAGTTGGTCGTTGCTGGTGAAGTTGACGTTGTCGAGGTCGACCTGCGCGACGAGGGATTCGGGCAGTTGAACATTGTTGACGACTGCTTGACCGACACTGAAGCTCAGAATCGTGACCAGCAGCGCTCCGACGAGTGCGGTGCCCACTGCGGATGCGAGATTCTGGGTCGTGCCGCGGATGGATCCAACGTCTCCTGCGAGTTCTTTGGGAGCAGCTGTGACCAGGACGTTGAAGACGAGAGTCACCAGTGCGCCTTGGCCGATTCCGAACACGATCAACCCCGCGATGGTCGGGACGGTCTCCCAATTATTGGTCACGACATAGGCAAGCCAGACGAGGGCGGTGGTGGTGAGCGTGAATGAGAACACCCCGATGGAGCGGGGGCTGTACCGCTTGTAAAAGCGGACCACCAGTGTTGCCGTCACAAACACGGTGAGGTTGAACGGCATCATCGCAACTGCGGTGGCAAAAGGCGTGCGACCCTGGACGATCTGAATGTAGAGCGGGACGGTGAAGTTCAGCGCTGCTTCGAGAGCGACGACGATGAACATCGCGTACACCGCGGCGCGTTCACGTGAGCTTCCCAACACAGAGAGATCTACCAAGGGAACTTTCCCTTCGCGGATCCTCCGACGAGTCCACATGAAGAATGCCTGACCAAACACAACACCGAGGACGATCATTGCCGGAGCCGGCGAGAGTCCGAGCAGGTTGAAGGGCGCGTCCGGGGATGCGAAGAAAACCCCCACGCATTGAGGTTGTTGAAACCGAGGGTAAGCAGAACGACGCCTGCGCCGACGAGGCTCGCAGCGACCAGGTCGATCTTGATTCCGGCGTGGCCGCGATCGGCGCGGAGCGTGAAGCTGAACCCGAACACGATGACCGCGAGTACCAATACAATCCCGAACACCGGACGCCAACCGATCAGAGTGCCGAGTGCGCCACCGATGAAGAAGGCGCTCATCCCGGAGACTGCACGCGCAGAACCCAGCGAACCGATGGCGGTTGCTTGCTGTGATCCGCGATAGTTTTCTGCAATCAACGCAACCAGTGAGGGCACGATAATTGCCGCCGACGCGCCAGCCACGGCTTGGCCCGCGATGGCCCAGCCGATAGACGGGGCGAGGATCATCATCAGTGCCGAACCCCCGAAAGTCGCGACGACGACACGGAAGACCAGGACCCACCCGAGCCGCTGTCCGAGTTTCGCGCCGACCATGACAAATGCAGCAACGGCAAGGCCGTAGACGACGATCGTCGTACTCGCGGCAGTGGGCGCAACACCGAAGTCCTCGACCATGCCTCCCAGCGAGACAGGGAGTGCCGCCACGTTGAACGACATCAGGATTTGGGCGAAGAACAGGCCCACCATCGGTAACCAGGAACGTCGGCCTTCATCGACCGAATCGGCTTTCAGGTCAGTGGTCATCGGGAACTCTCTCGTTCAGTAGGGTGAACTGCGGAGGCAAAGACGTTGAGCCCGAGAGTGCGTGACAGGTACGCGGTGGCGCGTTACCCCCGCACACTGTTGCCTGCGGTGTCGAGCCGAGGGGAAAAGGTTCCGATGGCACCCTTTCCGGGGGCAATCGCGACGATTCCGCCCGACACACCAGATTTCGCGGGAAGCCCGATCTCGAAGAGCCACTCGCCTGAGCGTTCGTACATCCCGGTTGCCGCTAATACGGAGAGCGTGTCCCGGCACACGTGCGGCGAGACCACCCGCTCGCCGGTGACGGGGTTGACACCTCCGTCTGCAAGGGTCGCGCCCATAATCGCGATATCGCGCGCATTCACGTTCAGCGAACACTGCCTCGTGTAGGTATCAACGACGTCGAGAGGGGCACGATCGATTCGGCCGTAGCTTTCCAGCAGACGGGCGATCGCCTTGTTGCGTTGATTGGTAAGCATTTCCGAGTGGTAGACCTCGCCGTCCAATTCCAGTTGACGGCCCGCGAACTGTGAAAGTCCGGTGCGGATCCGCTCCCACTGCTCAGCGGACGTCGCTCCCGGGACGAGGGCGGTTGTCGCGAGCGCGCCCGCATTCACCATCGGATTCATCGGATGGCCGTCGTTCAATTCGATGGCGATGACCGAGTTGAACGACAAGCCAGTGTTGTTTACCCCCACGCGATCCCGCACAACAGAGTGACCGAGTGCGTCGCACACCATCGCGTAGACGAATGCCTTGGAAATCGATTGAATGGAGAATGCGGCGTCTGCTGCGCCGACGGTATGGACACCGCCTCCGGTCTCGGCCACTGCGATGGCGAACTGGTCGGGATCCGCTTCAGCGAGGGCGGGGATGTAGTCGGCCACCTTCCCCGCGGTTCGCGGCAGATACCGCTCGTAGGCGTCCACGACATGAGTCTCGATGTGATCCCACTCGGGAAGCGCACCCGTATGGACGACCTGCTCAACACCTTCTACATCGGCCTCCACCCGACCTCCTTGTGAGTTCAGCCTGGCAAATCAGTCTGATCGGGACTGTAGCCCCCTCACGCCGTTACGTCCGGGCAGTCGCCCGCCCATGTTTGCAGAGGCGACCGGTCGGGCATTAGTGATTAGGTCCGCTGGAGTGAACCCCCACCTGTTTCCCGGCGGACCGCTGATCTGCGTGTCGAGCTTTCATCGGTCCCGGCACGCATGGGTCCGCCGACTGGATGTTCACAACTGATGTCGGCGGACCGCCAAGACAGCGCGCCCGTCCCCGACAGTTCGTGCGCGCCGCCCACCGAGCCGCGGTCACACTCAGTGTCGGTGGGCGCCCTTGACCTGCGCGTCGGCAATGACACTGCACAGTTCCGATACGACCTCTGAACCTCGTACGTCCACAAGATGATCGCCACGAGACCCGCGCGAGTCCTCCGGCATTCTCGGTTTCCGGTGCACGTGACTTCTCGGCAGATCACTCAGGCTCACTGATGTTCATCGGTGACGCTGCAACGATGGATTCGACTACAGTGCAGACCATCCGTGGCATCCTGATGAGTGAGCTCGGGATTCCCTCGAGTCGAGTAGAAGTCGCCAACTTCGTGACACGTCGTTTCGTTGTGGGAGGGGATACAATGTGTTGGAAGAGTTCTCATTACGCGCATGAAGGATCTCCTGTCACGATCGTGACGGGGAACCGCGCGGCGGTATCGTTCAGTGCCCGTGGGCTGGGTCTCGCGGATGGTACTTATGTTCCTGACCGTGCGACCATCGGCTGGCGGGCGCACTGTTCCTGCGGTTGGGAAGCCTCCGAACTCGTCGAGCGTGTGAGCGACCCGCAGTTGCTCCGCGGCCCGAATCAAGTCCTCGATCAGTATGGTGGGCCCGCATTGCCGGAAATAGAAGACAAGTGCCACGCGCAATGGCTAGGCCATCTTCGCCAGGTTTCTACGGAAATTTCGGTAGCGAGATAGGCCGCTGTCGTACCGATACATGCTGCCGGGTGGCCTGCACTCGGATATGTGGTGTTCCACCGTGGGCCAACAATCGAGGGGCGGGGTTTTCGCTGACACCGCGATTGTCGGAAGTGCCGAGAACGGTCGGAAAGACTCCGAATCGCTTACGCCGAGAGCGGAATGATCTTGGCGAGGGTGTCGCCTAGCTTTGTCGGCCGCGAGGTCGAGTTCGTAGCGATCCTGGATGTTGAGCCAGAGATGGGCATTGTTGCCGAACGCCTGGGCCAGCCGTAGCGCGGTGTCTGCGGTGATCGACCGTTTTCCGAGCACGACCTCGTTGAATAGCCGTTTTCAGAGTTCCTGTTTGGTCATACTTTGGTGCGCTTGAGGTATGACCACAAAATTCACCATAAGTCTCCCTGACGAGGATGTGCACCTACTCGACGAGTATGTGCGTGATCACGGACTTCGTGGCCGGTCGGCAGGAATTCGAGCCGCACTCCGCCTTCTCTCGACGTCCGGACTCGAACGTGACTACGCTGCAGCCTTTGCTGAAGTTGACGTAGATGACGTGTGGGACGCTGTCACGGCAGACACCGAATGATTCGCCGCGCGCACATCCACTGGGTGGATCTGGATCCCGCGCAGGGTGAAGCGGCGAAACGACGACCGGCGGTGGTCGTGAGTAACGACCGCGCCAACGCTACTGCAGAAAACCTTGGGAGAGGCGTGATCACCGTGGTTCCGTTGACGACCAATACTGCGCACGTATTTCCGTTTCAGGTGATTGTCGAGCCCGACGAATCAGGTTTGGCACGAGCGTCGAAAGCGCAAGCGGAGCAAGTCCGATCGGTATCGGTTCGGCGTCTGGATCGTGAACCTGTCGGCAAGGTCGGGATCGAGACTTTTACACTACTCGAGGACGCGCTGAGACTGCACCTCGATCTGCAGTGAGTGCGGTTCCTATGTGCTCGCTGACCGACATCGACGTCCCGGCCGCGAGTCGCCCCACCTAGCACGAGATCGAGCGCGCACCCTCGCCGTGGTGGGCCACCATGACTGCACGCAGGGTTGGATTCGAATCCCGGCGCGGTGGGTCATATGAGTTATGGGCCGTCTCGTTGGTCTGCTGCGGCGCGCAGAGCCTCCGGCATGGCGCAGTAGCTGGGGCCGGCGGTCCACCCACCCTTCGGACGTTGATGGAAGACTCCGAACAGTGACTCATCGAAGCCGCAATTTCCTGGATATCGAAGCAGATTGATCGATTTTGATCGAGTTGATGATGCTTTCGAGCGCTGACCTATGTGAAAAGAGGTACATGCGGGGACGAATACGTCGCAGCTGTGCCGCCCGGGGAGTTTTCTCCGACCGATCGAGGCCCGCTTCGGTGTGAGATCTGACGAGCGTCCGCCCGCCCCGCCCGTTCTCGGGCACGCAGTCAGCGTGGAGGCAGTGATGCCAGGAATGCTGTGGTGTCGCGGGCGATCTCCGGCGACAGAGTGTGGTGCAGGTAGTGCTCACCTGGGAGTGGGATTACTTGTCCGGTATCGACGCTCGTAGCTTGTTGGCGGTGCAGATCGACCCACTCCGGCACATCGGTGTCGTTCGCTATTACGAACAGCAGTACCGGCAACGACTCAGGGTACGTCTTTCCGTTGGCTGACGCGAAGTTCGTCGGCGCTTGCTCCATTTCGCTCAACAGTGTCGGCGCTTGCTCCATTTCGCTCAACAGTGTCGGTGCGGCCGAATTCTTGTTGCTGAGCAGTTTCATCTGCTCCTTGGTCTGCTGGTCGTAGGGAAGGCCGGCGTAGGGGTCGTCGGCGATCGCGGTGATCAGGCGTGTGAGGCCGACATCGTGGGCGATGTCAATGGCCTTGGTAGGCAGTGGCTCGTCCCAGCCAGGTTGACCGGGCACGCTACTGTCGATTCCGACGAACGCGACGAGTTCATCGGGGTATTCGGCGGCGTAGGTGAGTGCGTAGATGCCGGCGATCGAATGACCCATCAGGACATACCGTTCGATTCCCAGATACTGCAGCGCCTCGTGTACTTCGCGAACGATGGTGGCGGACGAGCGGGCGGCGTCGGTTTGGTCGCTCAGACCGGTTCCGAACGGTTCGACAGCGACAACTTTGTACTGCGTGGACAATTCGGCGATGAGTGGTTGATAGTCCAGCCCTGGAGCAGCGGTCCCGAGGCCGGGCAACAGAACGATCGTTTCCGGCCCCTGACCTTTGGTCACCACGTTCATCTTTTTGCCGTCGACGGGTACGAGTTGACCGTAGGACGTGATGTCGGAGGCCTCGGAGCGTGTCGCGAAGAAGTTGTACGTTGCCGTGGTGGCGAGGAGGAGGATCGGAATCGCGATGATGACGGCGACTGTCACCAGGACGATTCTGCGTAGCTTGCGCATCGTGCTCTCATTTCAGAATTTGGCGAAGCCCGTTATGGCGCTTCGTAAGTGAGATCGGCTTGGCAATCTCGAGGCCCACTGGAAGTGCCACGACGTCACTGCCACCCGTGACGCAGGGTCACGGGTGCCTCGTAAACCTATGTCGCCCATGTGGTCCGTCACGTGTCACGTCGGGGTTTATTGGAAGATCACGAATTTCGTGATGCTCGCAGGTGGGGCGGGCGGTGGGCGCGCCCTGACGTCAGTGGCGCTCGTGCGACCGAGATGTAGTCGGCGCTCGGGTTGGGGAGTGTACTAGCTGGTTGCATCTTTCTGGATCAAGAGCATCGCGTCGTCGACTGGATCGAAGTACAGAGCCGGGTCGGCAACCAGCGCAGCCTCGGCACCATGAGTTTGCATGGTGACAACCCAGGCGCGATCCTCGTGTTCGACATAGTAGGCACCTGCAAGGACGCCGATGGAGCTGCCGCCCTTGAATCCGCCGTAGGTGAACCATTTCGCGGACTCCTCACTGAGCGCCGGATCCTCGGCCAGTATGTCTCGAACCGGTGCGCCGGTCTCGGTCTTCGCCATCTCTTGTAGCGAGACCAGCGCGGCACGCAGGTCCGCGGGCGAGGCGAACCAGTCGATGTCGAAAGGCCATGCGGGGGTGGTGAATGCTGACACAGGAATGTCCACCAGGCCGCCGGGTAGTGCCGCCAGTATTGCTCGACGCTCGTCCGGGGTTCCGTCGCGCCAGGCGACACGTTGTGCGCCATCGTTGCCCCAGCCGAGTTGGAATAGTGCGCGGGTCGGCTTCAGCGGAATATTGAGCGAAGGATCCGCCATGCCCATCGGGGTGAACTCGGCTTCGACCTGCTCGCGCCCGACAGCAGCGATCAGCATGTCGGTGGCGGTGTTGTCGCTGATCGAGATCATCTTGCCGGCGGTTTCCCGGACCGTGACTTCGGTTCCGGACGGCAGGTCCTGCATGGTCCCGCCGGGCATCGACTTGAGGTCGTCGGTGACGGTGAGCTTCTGATCCCAGGAGAGTGTCCCGTTCTCGACAGCCGTCGCAACTGCGCCGAGAACGTACAGCTTGATCGTTGACCCTGTGGGCCGCGGTGAGGTGTCGCCGACGCCGAAGACTGCGGCGTTCTTTCCGCCGGTGACTTCGGTGACGGTCAAGTTCGTCGGCGCGGGAAGTGCTTTGACAGCTGTTTCGAGCTCTGGCCACGATGCGGCCGGCACATGATCGTCTTTGGCCGGTGTGATCGCCATTCCCAGGACCAATCCGTTGCCGTCGACGACGACGTTGATGTCGAACGCGCCGCCGGTGGCACTGGTGATGGAAACGGTGCCGTCGGTATCACCTCCCGTGTAATTCACTGGTGTCCAGGGCTGTCCGGCTCGGATGGAGTCGAAGTCCGGAGGCGTCAGGACGACGGGTGCGGTGGGTCCGAAGTGCTCGGCGATTTCTTCCTGGGTCAATGGCGTGCTCGTGTTGAAAGCACCGAGAAGCCAGGTGATCTGCTTGCCGACGGAGCTGTCGGGGATCGTGACTGTCGCAGGTGTATCGGAGGCGGAGCTCGTTGTGCTGTTCTCAGAGGTTTGTGCAGAATCGGACCCGGAGGTACATGCAGCGAGGGCGAATACCGCTGCGGAGGCAAGTGCCACCAGCGTGAGCGGGCGACCCTTCCTACGTGTGTGTTCGAGTTTCATGGATTCATTTCATCAGCGGTCTCGTCGGTGCGCGACGGTCTGGGGTACTGAATCTTCTAGTGCTCGAGTACCGTACTGTCACCGTTTGCTACTGACAAATGTCACGACATGGGTGGGCTTTCGGAATGTGATTCGTCAAGAGCGTTGTAGTGCACTAGTTTTCGATCGATTGCAGGTTGTCTCGCGGAGCCCGGGTTGATGACGATTCGGATTTGGTGTGACCGGACGAAAAGCGGATCGTTTTTCTTGAGGATCGGCTGAGGCGCCGGTCACGGCTCCCGATCCGGTTTTGTGATCAACGCTCAACTGTACTGTCGAAATATGTTCGGAATCAATCACTTTCATAGTCGAGTGTGCTTGCGGGATAGCGTGTTGGGAACCTGCGGGCGTCTCGACGAGGACCCGCACTCCGTCACGTTGTGAGGCATGCCATGAAAGAGTTTCATTCTTATTGTGTTTCGGCCTCGGGGGAGGAAAGTAGGGAAGGCGATTTCAGTGCCGCTTTCCGTACTGGAGTTTCACGAAAACGGCGATGGCGATTTGTGCGTTACGGCTCGGTGAAAGTGGTGTTCTTGATCTGAATTGACGGATTGGCGACGAGGCCTGCTCGCTGCGGCAATTGCTCGGTCATAGTGCGGGGTTTCCGGATTACGGCGGTCTGAAGTCCTATCGCGACGCTGTCGCGGCAGGTGGGTCACCTTCGTCGCGTGGCAGGTTGCTTCCCCTTCTGCGACATTCGAAGTCATACTCGCACAGATCATCACACGCGGCGGAATGCGGAAGTCGGACCCACATTGTCCGATGGGAGAGGAACCGGTTACGAGGAGGTCAGGCCAGGGCGCTACGCAAACAAGAGCAGACAAGGAATCGCAGCCGTTCTTCAACACTATGGCAACCGTCGGTGGCGAGCCGCCTCCGTCCTACAGCGTCGCTCCACCCAGCCTATCCGCGTCATCCTCGGACGAACCCACGCGAGGAACCCGACGCCGAGCGCCAAACTCCGGACCGTGAGCGGAATTCGCGTGTGTTGATGTCACCGGCGGTATGTCTGAGGCCTCGATTAAGTGCTCTGAACGCGGGGGACGGCACGCCCTTAGCGTGGCGACCGCTCATGGATTGATCCCTTACGATTACAGAAGTCCTGTCGTTCGGAAGAAGTTGGTGACGGCATCGGCGTCGGTCATGCCGTAGACATCGACTGTGAGGCCGGTTTCCATGTTGACGTAGCTTCCTGACACCTGCCCGGAAGAACCATCACTGATGTTGACTCCTGCTGTGCGGGAGTCGTTTTCGACGAGGGTGTAGTTCCCGTAGTCGTATTCCCGGTATCCGAGAAGTGTTTTTTTCGCTTGTTTCAGGTCGAGGCTTGCTGTGAAGCGATTGCCGTATTCTGAGAAGCTTTTGGCGAGTTGGTTGGATTTTTTGATATCGCAGCTGATCACGAGGGCACCGTCGGTGGTGAAGGTGGATTGTCGGCAGTTTTCGGAGGCACCGCTCAAGGCTGTGGGGAGGGCGGCTTTGACGGTGTCGGCGTCGGTGACCGGTCCGGCAGTGGTGGTCGGTGCGGTGGTGGTGGTGCCGGCGGCTGCTGGGTTGTTCACGTTCGAGTTGTCCGGTGACGGCCGGAGAGCGATGGCAGCTGCCACGATTGCGCCGATGACGACGAGAGTGCCGGCGGCTGCAAGGTACTTGATTGTCTTGGAGCTGGACGGGCCCGAGGTGTGAGTTCTTTGGGTGGTGGCGTTCAGAGCGAAGGCGGGGTGAATTTGCGCAGGGGTGGGGTGGGCGTTCGGGCTTGCCCCGCTGCCAGGAGTAGCGAGCCGCGAGTTGGTGTAGTCACGTTGAACCCCGGCGCTGATGAGCGCGCCTTGGGCGACCACTGTTTTCGGGTCGTCGAGTGTCGCGATCGGCCCGAGGGCGGCGAGGCGTTGGTGGACGAGCGGGATCCGCGATGAACCACCCGTCAGGTACAGCGCCGAGAGCTGACTCGGATGAGTGATGCCAGCGTCGGTGAGTGTTTGTCGGGTCAACGCGACTGCACGGTCGACGGCTGCGGCGATGAGGGATTCGAATTCCGGACGAGTGATGGACAGAGTTTCCTGATGTCCGTTTCCGTTGACTGTGATCGTTGCGGATGGGCTCGAGGAGAGCAGTTCCTTGGCTCGTTGGATGGAGTCGTCGAGACTTCGGGTGACGTGCAAGGGTGCGGAGGTGCGGATGAAGTGCAGCAGGTCGGGATTGCGGTCATTGAGCATGTGATCGACCCACCCTCGTAGTACCGTGTCGAGGTTCTTGCCGCCGAGGCTGTTGTCGCCGCGAGCGGCGATGATGTCGAACGAATTGGCATCTGTTGCAGTGAGGACTGCGATGTCGAGGGTGCCGCCGCCGAAGTCGAACACCGCGATCTTCGTGCCGGCGGGCATGGTTTCGGTGCGTGAGTAGTAGTGCGCGGCGGCCCGGGGTTCGGAGACGGTACTGACCTGTCCGGATCCGTAGCCGACCCTGGCTGCAGCGTCGAGCAGCACCCCGACCTCGCGTGGTGACCAACCCTCGGGATGGGTCAGGACCAGATGGGAGGGAGCTTGGTCGCGGTGGGCGGCGGTGGCACGCCCGATCACGGTGTGCAGGACTGCGGCGACGGGCAACGAGGCGGGGATGTCGTAGCCGTTGACGTGCACCATGCCTTGGCCGACGACGCGTTTGGGGAAGGGGATGAAGGCAGCTGGGTTCGTTTCGGCCCGGTTCAGGGCGACGTCACCGACATCGATGGTCGCTGGTGATTCCACGAACACGGCCGAACTCATCAGGTTGCCCTGGTGGGTCAGAGGCAGAGTTTCCACTGCTCCGGTGACGATTCCGGTGTGCGCGGCGGCGGTATTCGATGTTCCGAAGTCGACGCTCAGCATCCAACCCGACATGATGTGTCTCTTTCCTGTGATTACTTCTGTGCCGCGCTGCGGTCAGTCTTGACTTGTGGTGTCGGCGTTATTGGTCGGTGACGGAGCAGAACATCCACTGGCTGTCTTCGCGGACGTATTCGACCAGGACTACGCCTTCGTCGGTGGTGCCATTTTTTTCTGTGATGATCCGTAGACGGACGGAGGCGTTGTCGCCGACGACGTTCGAGGAGATGAATTCCTTGACCGTGATCGTCAGAGTGCCTGTTGCGGGGGTGTCCTCGGGGGTCGTTGTCACGGCGATGTAGCCGGCGCATCGCATGGATTCGACGGCGGCTTTGTCCCCGGCACTGACGGCGGCGAGGTATTCGGTGGTCCGGTCCTGGACCGCTGTGATGTCGTCAGCGGTGCCGGGCGCGGTGTTCACCGTGCGGATGGGCGAGGCGTTGTGCGTGGTGGGGTCGTTGTTCGACGAGGTTGACAGCCATACCGCTACTCCAACAGCGCAGAGTACGACGAGTACTCCTGCACCGATGAGGACACCGCGAGAGCGGGACCGCGACGACTGCGACGCGCGGGTGCCCGCGGCCTCGAATGGCGAGGACTGCGAGCTGTGCGAATAGTCGTGAGTGGGAACGCTGCCGGTGCGGGCGGATTCCCCGAACGATGTTCCTCGTGTGTGCGACTGCTCACCTGCACCAGCACCAGCGGAAGTGATCGACGGAAAAGGGCCAGTCGCTGCATCAGACGATCGTGCGGTGGCGATCAGTGCGCCTTGAACGACTACTGTTTTCGGATCGTCGAGAGTGGCGATCGGACCGAGTGCGGCGATTCGGCTCTGCACCAGTGGGATTCGGGACGAGCCGCCGGTCAGGTACAGCGCTGTCAACCCTTGTGATCCGGTCAACCCTGCATCCACCAGAGCGGCATGGGTCAAGGTTGCGGCGCGCTCGATTTCCGGAGCGATGATCGATTCGAACTCGGCGCGGGTCAGGGTGAGGGTTTCGCGGCGGTCGTGTCGGCTGTCCACTACGGAGATTGTCGCGGACTCGGTGGAGGAGAGGAGTTCTTTGGCGCGGCGGATGGAGTCGTCGAGGGTCCGCAGGATGTGGGCCGGTGCGGCGGTCCGCAGAAAGTGCAGCAGCTCGGGGTTCTCGTCCTGGAGTTGAATATCGATCCAGCGGCGCACGAGCGCATCGAGGTTCTTTCCGCCGAGGCTGTTGTCACCGCGTGCAGCGATGACCTCGAAGGTGTCGGCGCTGGTGGCGGTGAGGACGGCGACATCCAGGGTTCCACCGCCGAAGTCGAAGACCGCGATCTTCGCGCCCTTTGTGAGGTGTTCGGTGCGGGTGTAGAAATGGGCGGCCGCACGAGGCTCGGACACTGTTACGACCGAGTCGTTCTGGTAGCCCAGGGCTGCGGCCGCTTCGCGGAGAACCTCGATTTCGCGCGGCGACCATCCTTCGGGATGAGTCAAAACCAGTCTGGCCGGTGGTTGGCCGCGGTGTACTCCGGTCGCTCGATCGAGGGCGAACCGCAGGACTGCAGCGACGGGCAACGAGGCGGGGATGTCGTAGCCGTTGACGTGCACCATGCCTTGGCCGACGACGCGTTTGGGGGAGGGGATGAACGCTGCTGGGTTCGTTTCGGCCCGGTTCAGGGCGACGTCGCCGACGTCGATTGTGGTCGGTGATTCAACGAATACGGCCGAGCTCATCAGGTTGCCCTGGTGCGTCAGGGGCAATGTTTCTGGTGAGCCGGAGCGGATTCCGGTGTGCGCGGCAGCAGTATTGGAGGTTCCGAAGTCGACTGCCAGAACCCACTCTGTCGCCGGGGGTGCCGCCAGTGGGTTGTGGTGGGGTGTGTTCATGCCTGCCTCCGCATGCTCGTGTAGGTGCGCACCAGTTCCGCCAAAGCTGCGTCCTCTGCGGCGGTGCGTGTGGAAATCGCCTGCCGCTGAACGTGAACCAGTCGTTCCCCGGCGTGGTGGGCGAGCTGACTTGGGCTGGTCTCGGGGTGCACGCCTAGGCGTTCGGCATCGGTCCGTCCGGAGAGTAGTCGTGTCAGTTCGGTGACGACGGGCGCGTGCGGGTCAGCGAGCAGCATCCCGCGCAGTGCTCGATACAGCAGCACAGGGTGCATCGCCGGATCGTTGCGTACCCAGTCGGTGATAGTGCGGATGTGTTCGCGGGCAGGGTGATTGACGGCGAGGAGGTCGAGTTCGGCGAGGATCCGATCGGCGCGGTGCAGCGCCGCGAAATCCTGTAGTGCACTCTCGAGCAGATGCTTCACTTGCGTGATCCCTGAATGTTCGGTGAGCCATTGATTCACCGCGTGCGCGCCCTGCCCCGCGACGGTGCGGGCGCCGAGGACGCCGTATTCGCCGAGCAGATCGAGTAGGCGATCGCGCATCACTGGCCCGAGCTGTTCGGGGCTTTCCGATTCGAGGAGGTCCATCAACTCCAAGGTGTTCGCCGATGCGAGGGTGTGCAGGGCGATGGCGTCGGCTTCGGAGACCTGCCCGGTGTGGCTGCTCTCGGCCAGGAGACCCGCGACCGGCACCACGGTGGCCACCGACTGCGCCAGTCGCTGCGCGAGCTTCTGAGCGTGAGTGTGCGCGTGTTCGATCGGGTTACGTTGCCCCAGTGCGCCTTCGCCGAAACTGTCTGCTCGGGAGAGCACACCGAGGGTGTTGAGTGGGGTGAACCCGAGTTCGCGCAGGAATTCGATCTCGTCGGCTCGTGGGGCGCTGTCGAAGAGGAACACGGCACCGTCTGCGTCGACGGACGCGGCGCGGGTTTGGGCGAACCCGTCGATCAACGCGGCCCTGGTGCGGTTTTCGTTCTCCACGGTCAGTGTCGCGAGGCCGGGAGTATCGACAAGGGTGAGGTTGGCCAGTGCTTGTGTGGGCAGGTGCCGGTGCACGTAGGCGATGTCCGCAGCATCGGCATCGAGGCTTACGGAGGTACCGGCTGTGAGTGGGATCGGGCGGTGCTCACCGTCGAGGTCGACGAGTTCGGCACGTGAGGGTGCCCCCGCTTGGTAGACGGTAACGACGTTGGTTGCTTCCAGTGCTGCCGTTTCAGCAACCGGCGCCCCGATCAGGGCGTTGACCAGTGTTGATTTACCTGCCTTGAGGCGGCCAACGATCACCACCCGCGGCGGCGACCACAAGATCGCACCGATGCGGTTGGCGTGATCGACGAGATCCCCACCGAGTCCGGCGAGGGAGTGCAGGCCGCGGTCGAGAGCAGTGCGGACCGCTTGTTGCCGGTCGAACTGCGCGGGATTCGGCGGGTACGACGTACTCATACGGGCATCGGGTCCGTCGGCGCGATGTTGACAGCGACTTCGGCGAACCGGATGATCCCAGCGGGGCCGACCCAGCCGGGCCGGACCAGGGCAGCGACGGTGCCTACCTGCTCCGGGGTGGCCGCGACCGCGCCGGAGACTGCCTTGTGGTGCGCAGAGTCGAAGAGGGCACCAGGGGTGGCGTCGAGCATGTGGACGTCTACCTGCGCGAGGTCTTCGCGGATCCGTTCACGGGCGGAGATGCCGCCGTCGAGGTCGTGGATACCGATCAGAGAGTTGACCAGGCGCCGATCCGCATCTATCGACCTCCCGTGTGGGACCGCAGCAGGTGCGGGCGCGGTGACAACACGTGGGCCATACCCGGCGCCGTTGTCATGGTCGGCGGTGGCGGGTGTTCGGGCGGTGCGCAGCATCCAGCCGGCGGCGACGCCTCCGGCACCCACCAGCACAATCAAGACGAATGCGAGCGTTGAGTTCATGAAATCGTCGCCTTCTCCGAGTCGGACACCGCTGTGGCCGGTGCGGATGCTGATGTGGGCGTGGACAGTCGGGTGATGAGGTTCTCCACTTCCGAGGATCGCGCCGTCACCACTCGCAAGTTGTTGTTGAGGCGCTTGAGCGTCGCATCACGCGTCGCGCCGTCCAGACGTGCAGCTTCCTTCGCGTCGGTCATCTGTTGCTGCACCCCGTCGATGCTGGTGCGCAGGTGCTCGCGGTAGCGGATCACAATTTCTGGCCGCGAGAGCGCCAACGCCCCCTCGAGCATCCGCGAAGTACTGACTTTCGCGGTCGCCACGGTCTCTCGCAGCCATGTCAGCAGGTTCGTCTTTCCTGCTCGCATCGCTTTGTAGCCGAGGTTCACCCCGACCCACACGACGCCGGCGATCGCCCCGACTCCGATCAGAGCGCCGAGCATCGAGGTACCGATCATGCCCATTGTCAGCACACTCGGGTCGAGTAGGCCTTGCTTCTTGCTACCGACCTGACCGGTCGTGAGGGGGTCGGATTGCATGGAGGCGATGACATCGACTTCAATGCTCTGCCATACGGTTTCGGAATCGAAGAGCGGCATCACGATGCCCCGCAGCTGATCGAGGAACACCTGCACCGCCGCGGTCATCGCGGCAAGGAGATCCGCTTCGATCTCACTGGTGAACACCTGCGGATTCTTGCGCAGTACTTCCATGCCGGAGGAGTTGATCCGGTCTGTCCACTTCGATTTCACGCCGTCGAGTTGTTCCTCGAGGCTCGTCAAGGCAGCTTGGCGGGCGAAGACGAGGTCTCGGCCGAGGTACTGCTCCCACTGCGTCGACTGCGCTTTCAGCTCGGTGAGCCGGTCCCGCTGCGCCTCCAATTCCGGTAGCGCGCCGGCGCCTTCTTCGGTGACGGCGATGTCCGCGGTGATCTTCGCGTGCACTTTCCGCAACCCTTCGAGCGCGGTCCGCAGGCCGTCGACCTGGGCGCGGTGGTCCGAATTTAGTGAGCTCTGAATGAGGGTGCGGAGAGCGGTGATCCCGGAGGCGTCCTCGACGGCGTCTCGGCGTATCGGATCTGCAATGTCGGCGGCCGCGAGAGCGCGCACACTCGAGACCCCGACCACGGGGATGGTGCGGCGCAGATGAGTACGAAGCAGGCGGCGGTTTTCTTCCACGATCGGTTTCCACCGGCGCAGATTCTTGTCCGTTTTCGTCACCACCACGATCACCGCTTCCACGGTCGCAGTGCAGGTTCGAATGAACTCCATCTCCGGTGCGGTCAGCGGGGAGGTTGCATCGCAGACGACCACGATGACACCGGCCTGCTGCGCCGACTGCACCGACAGCTGCGCACGGACTGCATCGAGGCCACCGGATCCGGGGGTGTCGACTACGACGAGACCTTGCAGATGAGGGGAGGAAACGGGCACGATCGCCCGGGTCGGGAGCACCTCGCCCTGCGTGTCGGCGACATGGCGCCCACTGGTGCTGACCCAGTCCGCGACCTCATCGAATCCGATGCGGCGCACCGCGCCGGGGAACACCAGATCCGCCGAACCTGGCGGATATTCAGCACCAGCGGGCACCAGCGAGATCGTTGCAGACGTGGTGACATCGACATCGACCGGCGAGACGCCCCGAACTCCGACGAGAGCGTTGACCAGGGAACTCTTACCTCGATTGACCTCGCCGATCACCACCACGGTCCGCTGATCGTGCCCGCCGGAAGTTTTCGCAGCCGCGGCATCGGCTATCGCCGTGAAGCCGTACGTGCGCAGGATTTTCGTCGCACCGGCCAAAGTGGATTCTGTCTGGCTGCTCATGTCGCTGCCAGCATCCGCTGCGGCAACGGAAGATTCGCCGGACTCCGCCACCTTCTGCCCCCTCCATCGCTCGTCCCACCCGATGTGCGACGTGTCATCGCCCAACCGCCCACCATTGGAAGCGAGCGGTCCGCCTCGCGGACAAAACCTTATCCGAGGTGAGCGCACAGTTTGTGCGGTGCATTCACAAAGTCAGATGCGCACAGCGCGCGGAAAGTTCCCACGAAATCCGAACGAACTTCAGCAGCCACGTCCAGGCGAGTGATCAAACACCTGACGAACGCGGATCACACTCGCCGCGCAACGGATCCCCACCTCAATTCAGAAGGCGCTGGGCAGGGCTGTGTTCTCATGCATCCTCCGCGACGGCGTCGATGGCAGATCCCTGCTGCATACTGCCCATATGACTGATCGCTGCGATGAAGAGTTGGCGATGTTGGCTGACATCCGAGCGTATATCCGCACCGCAGAAGGCCCGGATTTCCCCATCTCGACATCTGTGATCGACCGAGTGCTCGACGAACGCAACAACGCCCGCCTCGGACGATCCGCGGAATCCGATATCGGCCTGCCAGTCGACGGGCAGCAAGGATGAGCGCTCTCCACGAGAGACATCATCGAAGCAGATGAACAAATTTCGAGGCTGTGGGAACAAAACCCACCGCCATCCCATCTGATTGTCGAGGTTCCTTACCTGGTCGGTTCGGCCGGTTCAGGTCGATCACGCAGAAATGAGTGGGGACATGACAGTTCTGAGAGAGGGAAAGATGCGCGCGAAAACCTTTGCGCCCTTGGTGGCCACCGTAGCGGCAATCGTGTTGGTGACCGGATGCTCGAGCACCAGCGAAGGCCAGGCGAACGCCGAAAGTGAGAGCGGAGGCAGCGCGACCGTCGCTGCCCAGGGCGCCGCACCTGGGGAGATGGATCCCGGAACGTACCGCACCACTCCTCAAGCAGATTTCGGGACCGTGACCAGCGTCAACTCCGGCCGCTACGTCGAAGGGCAGCGGATGGCCGAATTCGTCGTGCTCCCCACCGAACTCGACCCGCTGCTGACAGGTCCAGTGGGGATGTCGACGTACGTCATCAAATCCGGCAGCGCACTGAGCGTCCTTCTGACAGGTAAGTCGCCGGACATCGCCGAACGCGAAGGCATGTTGACCGGGTTCTCTACCTCCCGCTCCTATGAGGACAAGAAGGCGGACAAGTCCATCGTGCACGCTGTGCTCCGGTTCCCGGACGCCGAATCAGCGCAACGGGCAGCGGTAGATATGTCCGCCGATGACGCGCTTCCCAGCGAGTATTTGCCGGGAGGGGTATCTACGAGCATCGACATCCTGCCGGACACACTGACCACCACTCGCGAGAGTTCCGACGGTACGTTCAGCTCGAATTCGTTCACCCCGCACGGGCAGTACATCATCTACACCTGGGCCAGCGCTCCGATCGCAGAAAAGGACTGGACGGCGCAGATCACCGCGAAAGCTCTCGAACAACAGGGTCCGATGATCGACAAGTTCCCCGCGACCGCAGCCGACAAGTTCGCCGAGCTACCGATGGACATCGACAAGGTGTTGGCGCTGACGATCCCGGAGGACGACGGCAACCGCACTACCAGCTCCGATGCCGTCTACGGGCCCCGTGGGTCGGCGCACTTCTCAACGAATCCGACATTGACGCTGGACTTCATGGACAAATCAGACACGACGTTAATGGCACGTTCGGGAAGTAATGTCTATCGGTCCGAAAGCGCTGAGGGTGCAGCGACACTGTTCGATTTGTTCAAAGGAGACATCGTCGACTCCGAAGGATTCTCTCCATCCGCCAACCCGCCCGGTGTCCCGAACGCGGCCTGCTTCACCAAGGACAGTCCGCAAGGAACGTACAACTACTGCATCGTCCACCAAGGACGGTACCTCGGTGAAATGAGTGCTCTCGACGACGAGACGAAGGTCCACCAGATGACCACTGCGCAGTACAAGATCCTCGAATCCGCGAAATAGCATCTACAGCAACAATATCCGGTGTACACCTTGAGAGGTGTGCGCCGGATATTGTTTTCGAGGTGACGGGGCACAGACCCACTTGGGGGGTGACGAATGGGAGTCGACCTCCGCCACGACACAGCCTCAACTATTCGGGGGGAGGGCTCTGCGTTGCCGCCGGGCACCATGGGTGCCGAGAAAAAGTTACACAGTCACAGCTGCTCCGGATGAGGCGTGAGGCTGCCTCAGTGACACGGTGATGCACGCGGGGTGTGGGCAAAAGACCCTACCGTCCTTCAGATTTCGCGGCAGCTGAGATGCTGTGGTGTGCCAAAAGTGCAATGGCATCGCCTTCAACGGTTGATCAGTGAACGAAGATAGAGGGAAACCTCATTAGTCATCGATGCCGTCGACCCGTTTGTTTGTCCTAGCCAGAACACCCGAAAGGCCCGGACACAGATCGACATGACGATCATCGCGGTGCCGCTGCTCCGAGCTAGTCGGGTACATCCGACCCGGGCGCGAGGATTCTTCGGGCAGGGACAGCCCTCGTCGCGAAATGGCGGTCAGCGGGTGGGCGCGAGCGCGGTGATGAGTTGTTTCCGGGCGCGGTTGATGCGGCTTTTCACTGTCTGGATGCCGACACCCTGGTGTTCGGCGATGTCCGCGTAGGAAAGTTCAGCGAATTCGCGGAGCACGATCGCGACCCTGAAATCTTCCGGAAGCTCAGCAAGGGCCGTACGGACAGCGTCGACGTCGGCGACGCGGTCTGCAGTCAGCGAGGCGGGGTCGTGCAGCTCGACGAGATCGTCCGGTGCAGTCGGGTCTGGGGTACGCCGTCGAATTGTTGCCAGGGCGGCGTTCGCGGCGATGCGGTGCAGCCAGGTGCTGAATCTCGCATCTCCCCGGAAGCGGTGCAGGTTCTGCCAGGCCGCGGTGATGGCGTCCTGGAACGCGTCCTCGGCGTCGTGATGATTGCCGGTGATCTGCAGGCATACAGCCCACGCGTGGGTGCGATGTCTGCCGACCAATTCACCGAAGGCACGGCTGTCGCCTTCGCGGCACAGCTGCAGTAACGCAGTGTCGTCCATCGGTCCCCTCGGTTGGTCAGCGGTCAGAATATATGCCCCAGGTTGCCCAGGCATGACACGGCCGATCACCTGTCCTTTTTGTGAGGATTCAGTCGGCGTGAGAGACGTCCGGGTGGCTGACACCGTGGGCGGCGCTGATGTCACATGCCGTCTCCGAGATCGATGTCATCGTTGATGTCCTCGTCGTCGCTGTCGTCGGGGACATCGACGTCTCCGAAGTACTCGAGGTCCGGATGAGCACCACCGCTGTCGCTGCTCACGGTGTCGTCGTCGAACGTCCCGATGTAGTCAACATCGTTTCCGGGGCTCACGGTGTCGTCCATCGGTGGGGCGAGTGTGTCGTCGGTAGGGGCGCTGTCAGGGTCGAGCGCATGCACGAGAGCCGCGGACCACACGTCTTCGGGCGGTTCCGGCAGCAACGACTCGCGTGGAATGCCGAGATCGTCGAACAGACTGCCTTCGTCACCGGACATTGTGGATCTCACTTTCTCTGATCATTCGGCCGCGGCCTGCGTGCGGTGAGTCATCGATGCGTCAGGGTAATGATCGCCCACGGCCTCGGAGCCAACGCAGCGACGGTCGGATCGACCGCGGAATCGGCAAGGTCGGCATCCGGCGCATCGGCGACGAGCATCTCATGCCCGGAGTCTGACCACGCATCCTCGAACCTGTCGATGGGGACCTCGAGTTGATTCCCATCCGGATGGCCAGGATCGGAGAGGATGACCACGCCACGTTCGGTATCGATTCCGGCGACTACAAGCGCATGATCCGGGGTGTCGTCTTCGACGGTTTCCTCACCGGGATACCAGATCTCACCGGAGTCGACCATCGCAACCACCCCATACCCGTCGGACAACTTCTCTTCCAGATCGCTGATCGAACTGGTTTCGAGATGGCACGGCACCCCTTGGTCCTCCATGAGGATTTCCATGCTCTTCGACGTCATCCCCTGCGACGGATCACCGTTCGGGAACAAACCGAGCTCGAGCGCACGGTCGACGAGCTGCTGCGGGTCGCTGATGTCGAGACCCGTGTATTCGGAAACGATCTGAGCGACGGACGACGGGCCGCAGTATCCGTCGACCTCCTGGTAAAACCAATCCGCCGTCCATGCGGTGGGCGTTCCGTATGTTCCGTCGTCAGGGCTCGGGGTTCCGTCGGTCTCTGGTGCCGGTGCCTCGGCGGGATCGGGAAGTGAGGCATCGTCACGAGGCGGGGGAGCGGGTGGCTCGGGCGACGGTTCGATGTCTATGTCGAGTTCGGGGACAGTCATCGTAGGCATGGCTGGCATCTCATTCGGACTAGGTACCGCGTCCGGAGCGTCGTCCCACATGGTGGGCATCGCAGGCATGTCGATCCCGGCGCTGTCCCCGAGGACATCGGCCCCGTCATCGGTCGGCGTCGGGTCGCCGGCGTAATCGGTGTCGGCGAGGTCGGTGCCGAAATTCTCGTCCATGTCTTTCCCATCAGATGTCGGCACCGAAGTGCGAATAACGAATTGCCCTGCAGAACAGCGAAACCGAAATCAGACTTCAGTCAGAGATCTATCGCGTCGGGAGCTGGTGGCGCGGTGTCAGGGGTCTCGGCGGGATCAGTGAAATCGGGTACCGGATTCCACTGACCGGTCTGACCTGGATCGGTGACGAACTCGTCGGCGAAGCCGTCGCCGTCCACGTCGATGCCCGCGAAGTCGAGAATTCCGTCATCGTTGGTGTCCACGATGACGGTGTCGACTCGGCCGTCGCCATCGGAATCGAAGTCCGCCTCGTCTGCGAGACCATCGAAGTTGGCGTCGAGGACGACACCGTCGATGCGGCCGTCGTTGTCGACGTCGATCTGGGTGACATCGGCGTATCCGTCGCTGTTGCTGTCGATATCGATCACGTCGAAACGTCCATCTCCTGCAGTGGATGTTTCCACGACATCTGCGACTCCATCACCGTCGACGTCGTGCGTGATCTGATCGACGTCACCGTCACCGTCCAGATCGATCTCGATGGTGTCGACGATGCCGTCGCCGTCGAGGTCGCGCGCCGAGCCGAAGCCACCTTCGGCGCCGGAACCCGATCCCGGAACTGTTGAAGGGGCCGCCGTGTCCGCGCCGCTGTCAGTGAAATGGGCGTCCTCAGGATTGCCCGTGATCTGAGGATTCGAGGAGGTGCCGCTCGGAGTAGCCATCGCAGAAGTCCCTTTCGCTGTGGTGTGACGCAGCGACCCTTTCGCTGATGTCGACAATCAGATGCACCACAACCACAGAAAGTTCCCGAGTGGATGAAATTGGTTGGTTCTGTAGGTTTTGCCCACCACTGAAGCAGGAGGTTCTCCTTAGCCGGAGGATCGTTGTCGGCTCCAGCATGTCGAGCAGTTCGGCCGCGATCATTCTTCGCTCGGTCGCGGCCGACCTTCGCCAGTGCGCCTCCCTGCACATTCGACACATGATCGGTGCCACCACCCCACAGGTAATACACATAACTGCGCTCGGGATGACTGTCAGAAACGCAGACACGCTCCGATGGAGAGATAAAGGGTGAGCCAGGTTTCTGGGACCCATCACAGTTCGGCAACCGGAGGAAGGATCTAGGTCCGGCCACCCAAGAGAACGCCGAAGCCCCTGCGGGACCTTCCGATATCGGTTCGTGCTGGGGGGAGTGGCGTTGTCTCATCCGTCGATGCCTCAGAAACGGCGTTGGCCCCGACACCTCAATGCATCACCGACGTTAACGGACCAACCCCAGAAGGGCTTTGGTGGCCGAAAAGCCGCCCGCGTTACTCGGCCAGGCTGCGGCCGGTCGATGGTGAGATCGGATGCGTCGAGGTTTTCGGCGTTGGATCGTTTTCTCGGAGGCTATGTCGTCGTATTGCCGTCGTACACGGTTCTCTGCAGCAGTGCATGATTGCCGACCAAGCGGCTGCTGTGTGTGAACGGGCGTTATTGGTCCAGCTTGCGCCCGGAATTCGATCTAGACATTCTCGTAAAGGTGGGGTGGGTAAGAAATCCTCCTACCCAACCCACCCTTGTTACCAGCGTCCCGTCACATTCTTTTGACAGTCATGATGCGGTGGCCTTCCCACGAACGTCATCACGAGGTGGGTGCGTCTTCCGGAGGCAGTAGGTGGGGGCATGTCTGTGCACCGGCCGCGCGCGCTGCTCGTTCCGCCGGATAGCCACCCGCGAGTTCCTCACGGGGGGTACTGTCGAGGGCGAGCAGCGTGTCACCCATGACCAGCGTCTGTTGGTGCATCCGTTCGAAGTCGATCGCGTCGGCGCCGAACGACGGAGCCCACAGGGACCACGGTCCGGAGATTCCTCCGATGGTCGGAATCAGTCGCTTGTGGAAGCTTGTGCCGAGGCCGCCGAAGCTGCAGAACATGGGCACTCGGGCCGGTTGCGGCTTGTCGAAGCCCCGCAGAACTGCCGTTCGGTCGAGGGGATGAGATTTGACCGCTGCTACCAATGCGTTGACCAGTGCTGGACTTTCCGTTCCGGCGAACCAGGAGTACGGCTCACCCGCCCCGGTGAATTCGAGTCGTTGACCGGGGCCGTCCGTTCGATCGACAGGCAGAATCTCCCGCGTGCCCATGTGCTCGACGGAGAAGTCGAAGGCGACGGATCCGCCGTCGTATTCCTTGTCCAACTCGCTCGCGTATCGATCCGTTCCCTCTTGCGACATGTGCAGATGTGCACTGGCGAAGACGAACTCATAGGTACGCGGACGGCATTCGAGCGGCAGACGCGAAAGATACTGCGCAAGTGCCAACACTGCGGCGCTGCCATTCTCCTGCACCCAGGTCGCCCCGTCGGTATGGGTGTTGATCACGATCTTTTCTGGGCTCTGCCCCGGGATCGTGGCGACCAGGTTTCGGGTAGGAGCAGTGTCGACGTCCGCCAGAACAGAGATCTTCGCTTCGGTTCCGGATTCTGCCAACTGCTTGAGGCGGACCGCTTCGTCGACGCCTGCCCACACCGCGGGCACAGTGAAGTGCGTGCCGGTGTGGGGGTCGAAGTAGCCTTGAATCTGTTCTGCAGGAACATTCCACGCGAGAATGAGCCCGGCTGCGCCCGCGAGTCCTGCTGCCAGCGGATCGTTTTCCAAGGCCGCGGTGAATGGGCGTTCGTAGTCACCCGCCAGCGGGAAGTCGGGTGTCATGTAGTGAGAGAATGCAGCGAAGGTCGCATACGGCACTGCTGGGCTCTGGACGTCGCGAATCACGATGCGCCCCTTTGAGTTCTCCGGTGTGATCGCGGTGCCGGGTGGAAGGTAGACCAGCGGAGCCGTACGACCTTCCTCGCCCGTAGGCAGTGAGTACGGGACCGCGCCTGCGGTCCGAAGGACTTCGGGTGCAGCATCGGGCTGCAGCACCGCCAGCGTGCCGGCCGCCACCAGGTCGCGGCCAGGGCCGTCTGTCGCCAGTGGCGACGGCTGCCAGCGCTTGATCTGATACTCGTCCGATGCGATCTCGACGCCTGGTAGTGCACGCATGCTGTCTTCGACCCAGTCGATCATGCTCTCGTGCTCGGCACTCGCCGTCGAACGGAGACCGAAGCCGGCAATCTTCGCGTTGAGTTCGCGCAGATCGTCAGCCGTGGCGAACGATGCCGGATCGATCGATTCGGGGCAGGCCGCGACAGGGCCCGCCGAACCGAACGAGCCTACGGAACCGGTTGAACCAGTGAATGGTTCCGCGTTCGCTTGGGCGAGGCTCGTGATTACGAGCAGTGTGGATGCCGCAATCGCGGGGATCACGCGACGAAGGATCATGAGGGAGTCTTTCTGTTCGAGCTATAAAAGTTACAAGGGTTTCTTTTATGCAGGTTCGTATGACGCAAGTCACGCCGAACTTCTTCGAGAAGCGCCATCCAGGAACTTTGCGGCCCGGTAAGGCGCAGTTCGATACAGCTCAGTGCTGCACGGTTCAGTGCGACACGGCTGAAAGCATGGCTTCGACCCACACGCCGGCCTCCACCGAAAGCGACTCGATCGACCCGCTTCCCGGCTCGTCGAGAGCATCGGACGCTAGCTGCCGAATTGCATATACGGCGCCGACATAAGCGCTCAGCGGAACTCGCGGATTGCCGGGGGCTCGCTCCCGCTCCGCTTTCAGTACTTCTGACATCCCGACCAGTGCCGCTCTTCGTTGCTTGCGCGCACGTCGCCCGAGCGCGTCCATCTCCACTTGAAATGCCCGGGCGACAACAGGGTCCGCGTTAAGCGCACTCAGATAGCCCTCGACGATATCGGAGATGGCGTTGCGGTCCCAAGCAAAGGTGCCGACGGGCAAGATCTCGCGGATACGAGTGAGTAGAACTTCGATGAACCGCCCGTACGCGGCAAAGACGCACGCATCCTTGTCGGGGAAGCACTCGTAGAACGCGGCTGGCGAAATCTTTGCTCGCTTGGCAATCTGACGGACTCCGACACCCTGATAGCCCGACTCCGCCATCAGTTCCGTCGTGGCGATCATCAACCGCTCACGCTGCGCAGTCAGAACGTCTTCCCTGCTCAGTTCATGTCTACCTCGCGGCAAATCGGGTGGAGTCGTGAAGAACACGCCCTCGGTAATTCTCGCCGTCACCACCCCGCCTCTCACCGCAGCATCCTCGACCTGACCGAAGTGAGAGTAGTCAACGGACCGCTGCGCAGTCATTTTCCCCGAGGCGCGGAGCCGCGGTTGTCACCACCCGTTCCCGGCAGATGCATCGCGTGGTGCGTCATGCCGGTCCATGCGGGCGCCTGGTTCTGTTGGTAGCAGAGAAGGTTGTATCGACGAATATGCCGAACGATGCCCGCCCCGGTCACAGTTTCCACCATCTGTTGACCGGGGTTATACACCGTCGACGACAACCAACTTTTAGGAATGGTTTCTTTGCTCCACGACACCGAGAAGTTAAAGATCGAACCGTCCGCAGCAGCCAGCCTCCCTGGAGCCTTCCAACTCGTAGCGCTCTTCGAGCTGGGGTGAGTTGTTCGCATTGACCTCAGAACGATTCAGCAAAGCAACGCATATTGCCTGGGCGACCGGCGGTGGATTCGTCCCGGACGCAGAAATGGAGAAGTACATTGCACGAGGAAGGGCAGCGTTCGTCCAGACAACCCGGATGAGAACGTACTGCGGCGCCCTACGCCCCGACGCCCCGAGTGAGGCGTTGAGACGGACGGCCGCGAACTAGTCGGGTGCCTGCTTGCTGAACTGGATCAGCAAGTGGGCAGCCGCATTGGGGAGTGCGGAATCAGTGCCGGCGGCCGGGAAAGCGTGGTGTTTCTCGGTTGGCAAACGCGGTCAAGCCTGCGCGGGCGTCATCGGAGTCGAAGGCCTGTTGCCCGTAGAGGGCCCCGGCGTTGAAGGCGGCTTCGAGTCGCATGTCGCCGAGTTGGAGTGCTTGAACAAATCGACGAGAGCATCGGTATGGGTTAGTTGCGGATGGTGCCCGGCACCCGGCAGCGAGATCAGCTTGATGTTCGGAAGTGACTCGAGCTGCGCAACCGCGGCCGGGTCGATTGGGTCTTTGCTTCCTGTGATGATGCGGACCGGGCCACTGAATCGCCTAAGCGCTTCTTGGAGTTCAGCACGCCACCGCTTCGATCCCGCACGGGCGAGATGCTCGGCCACGCTCTTGGAACTGCTTCGCTCGAGGTCACTGAGACTGGAAACGAGAGAATCCGCGCTCGCTTCTGATCCGGTCAGTTTGCGTGAGAGCCGTGCCGGGTCTGCGTGTCGCAAGTAGGCGCGTACGAGCGGCTTCAGTCTGGCCGAGGCACCCATCGGGGCCTGGAGGAAGAACGGTGCGATCAACGTGAGGGACTTCACCTGCGCCGGGAACCGGTCAGCCGCAACTACTGCAGCAGCCGCACCGATGGAGTGGCCGACGAGGTCAGCAGGTTCACCAGCTACTACCGCCGGCAGCCACTCATCCCAGTCCTGAACGCCGGCCCCGCTACTGAGGCCGAGCCCGGGCAAGTCGACGACCCGCCCCTCGATGCCGGCAGCTACCTCTGCCCACGTGTCCGCGTTCACGGGCAAGCCGGGAAGAATCACCCGACTCGATCCTCGTACGCCGAGCTCAAATGTCCTCAGGCCGCCGACGTCGACGAATCGACGGTCGGCGGACATGACGGCACCAAACCGATGCGCTGCCAGGTAGTCGGCCCACCGTTCGAGGGACACCAGCACGTCGGGCATCAGGATCCCGTGTCTGTCGGCGAACTCGACGGCGGACTCTGTCGGATAGCGGTCGGCGGACATGAAGGTGAGGGTCTCGGGATCGGCCTTGGTGATCTGCTGCGGGAGCCGCTTGATGACGCCGATCGGAATCCTGACCCGCGGGACCTTCGCACCGAGATGCCGACCGACGTGTGTGAGCAGGTCCGCTAGCGGTGGGGTGTCGTCGTGGAGAACCCAGTAGGCCATGCCCTCAGCAGCGGGATCGACCGCAGCTGCCGTCATGAAGGCCGCCAGATAGTCGACCGTGACGATCGGGAGAAACGTCGATTCGTTTCCAGGCAACGCTGCTGCGGTGCCGTTCCAAATCTGCTCGACTGTGCTGGCCAGCCCGATGTGCTGGTCGGATTCCCCGGTGGCGCTGTCGCCGATCACGCTGGACGGATTGACAATGGTCCAGGGAACTCCGTGCTTGAGGGCTCGGGCCTGGAAGATTGCGTCGGATTCCACTTTTGACGCTTCGTAGGCGCCAAGGTCCTTGTAAACCGCGGTGCGGTGATCGTCGGGCCATGGAACCGTTGTGGGGTCTTGTCCGCCGACGCGGTAGCCCGACACGTGGATCACGCGCTGCAGGTTGGGGAGGTCCTTGGCGAAGTCGATCAGCTTCTCGACGATGCCGACGTTCGCGCTGCGTGCCTCCTGGGCGGTCATTCCGAATCGGTAGGACCCGGCGCAGTTGTGGATCTCTGTGATGAAAGGGAACGCCGATGGGCCACCCGCGACGATTTCAGGAGCGTCGAAGTCGACGATCGTCGTGCTGATGCTCCGCGTCAGGCCATGCTCTCTGACCCATCGCTCGACACGGGCCCCGGACTCGGCGGTCCGAACTGCCGCCGTGACGTTCGTACCAGCCTCGGCGAGGGTCAGGACGAGGTGCCGACCGACCAGACCTGAGGCCCCGAAGACCAGGGCGTGACGGGAGACGTCGCGTGGAGTCATCGCGTTCCGCCAACGGTCTGGCAGCGCTGGTTGATGAGCTCCGCAACGATGTCAGCGGCCGAAATCAGGGGTTGCGTGTTTTGCGTAGCGCGAGAGACGATGACCGCCCCCTCGATCGTCGACACAACAACGGTCGCCAGGGATCGGGCCTCGTCGGGGACAACGCCGCTGGCCTCGAGAAACGCGGTTGTCAGGGCGATCCACGACTCAAAGGCAGCGGCGCACGCCTGCCGCAGACGCTCGTTCTCCGCGCCCATCTCCAGGGTGACGACAGAGACCGGGCAACCCCGCCGGAAGTTGCTCTCGCTGACGATGGTCGTCAGGGCCTCGATCGCGGCGCGTGCTGCCTCGGCCGCATCGACCCGGGAAATCGCGGCCTCTGCAATCAGCGTCCCGAATGCCTCCGTGGCGAGCTCAATCGCTGCGACGCCCAGGCCTTCCTTCCCGTCGGGGAAGTGGAAGTAGATCGACCCTTTCGGCGCTGCGGCGTGTTCGATCACGGCGTTCAGGCCCGTCCCGCTGTAGCCGCTGGTCTGGATGAGCTCGAGCATGGATTCTGCGAGCCGTGCCCTTGTCAGGTCTCCTTTGGATGCCATGAAGCCAATAATAGACCGGTCTACATATTATTTTCAACCGAGAGAATACGTCGACAAAGTTATGGAGCGTGTCGCGCAGGAGCGGGGGAGCCGGTCGGGAGAACCCATGCAGTGATCGTGCAAGTTTCCCCGGTCGGGATCGTCTTCGGACGGCACCGTGGATCTCGATGCTCGGTACGGTCGTGCTGCTCTGGAGAAGAGCCTGACCACCGGTGAATGATCCAGTCATGATGACCCTTTTCGAGCGGCCACCATGCGGTCACCGCTGTGCCGGTTGTCTGGTGTGCCGACCGCAGGTTGCGTTGACGCCGGAGGGTGGGTGCTGCACCGTTCGCGGCCACCGGGCTGGTCACGGTCACACCCACGACCATTCCCGGCGTGTTCGCACTGACCGCCGCCGAAGAAGATCGGGGCCGTGACCATCGATGATCTCACTGTGAGGGTGGAACCGAAAACACCGATCAGCCGCGTGATGTGGATGATGGGCTACGCCGGTGCTCCCGCGTGGTGGTCACAGCACACCGCACTCGCCGACACGGATACCGACCGGGTCGCGGCGTTGGCCGAAGTGTTCGTCGTCGCCGCCGAGCGCGCAACTGCCCGCGGGTTGCTCTCCGGCTACCGCGAAGTCGAAGACTCGGGCCCGGTCCTGCGCGGACGGCTACGGGCGGGCGATCAGATCACCCGACGATTCTTCGCTCGCACTGCCTGTGGAGGTTCGCTACGACGAATACGGGCGAAGACATCGCCGAAAACCAGCTGCTGCTCGCCGCCACCGTGATCCTGCTCGGTTCCGCGGTAGTGCCGCCTCGTCTGCAGACGAGGCGGGCCAGGGGGCGCCGCGCCCTCGCCGACGTCACACCGCCCAACCCTGGCGCCGAACCGCCGCCGGCATGGTGCGGGCATGGTGCGGGACATCGGTCCAAGTGTCGGTCGTCCCTCCGGTTTCCCGTCAGGCCAGACCTGCCCGGTGGGCGACAATCGCCGCCTGGACACGGTTATCGGCATGGAGTTGGACCAAGGTGGCGCTTACATGGGCCTTGACGGTGCCCTCCATCAGATGCAGCCGTCGCGATCTGACCATTGGACAGGCCTTCCCCCAGCAGTGTGAGGACGTCCCGCTCACGGCTCCTCAGTCGCTTTACTCTCGACTTGATCTGGTTGAGGCCGAGCGGGCTTGGGATCAGGGGTTGGCAGGGGAGCCAATGGTGCCGTGAACTGGGCGCCATTGTTCTATCGAGGTGTTCTCGATGAGGTTGTGTTGGGCGAATGGGTCTTCCAGTAGCAGTGCGTTGAGGTTTTCGATCGAGTCTGATTTGAAGATGAGGAGTCCGCCGTTGCCGCTGGCAAAGGGGCCGGAGCATTGCACGATGTTCCGTTCTAACAGGTCGGCGAGCCAGGTGTTGTGCGCTGGTCTGTGGTTGCTGCGTGCATCTGCTTTTGTCTTGTCGAAGGCGTGGGTCACGGCGAATGTTTCCATGTCTAGTCTTCCAATTATGTTGTAGGGGAGCGGTTTAGCGTGTGCCCGCGATTGCTGTCCTGGTGGCCGGGATCTGCTGGGCGGGGTTGAGGAGGATCGAGCGGGCGATCGGGTCTGCTTGGAGCAAAGTTCGGGAGTTGACGCCGGGGCGAGCGCCGATTGCGGTGACCCACTGGACTGATTCGATGGGTGGGCCGAAGGACGGTAGGTCTGCAATCCGGATCCTCGTGAATGGCAATGTGGTGAATAACAGTTCCGATATCGGGGGTTATGACGTTCGCGGCGGAACTGCAGTCAGCTACCCGTGGACCGCCGGGGACAGGGTGAAGGTTCAGTACAAACGAATCAGCCAGTTCGGCACCACTATCTTCACACGAAGCGGCTTCGCCGTTCTGCAAAAAAGGGTGCCACTACCGGGATTCGGTGGGGGCGTCTTTTGCTGTTTCATACGGCGTGATGGGCCGAATAAACAGGGCCGAGTTGGTTGGCCCCACAGTAGAGGTGGGGGCTCTGTTAGGTCTTCAGCGGACGAGGCGGTGCCCGAGAGGTACGCCGAAGGGCTGAGCCGCGGCTAGTGAACCGAGTGATCGGGCTACGAAGGCGATGACGAGAGCTCCGGTTGTGAGGCCAAGCGCTTTCCGTTTCACGACATCTCCGTTTCGAGGCCCGTTAGATTCTGCAGGTTCCGGTCGCAGAAAGTTGCCAAGGGTAACTAGGTCCGGGCTTTTCATTCTGTAACAGGGCAGCCCCGACGGCCACACAAGATAGGGGACCGTCAGGGCTGGTAAACGAACAACAGCAGCGCTATGCGTTTACAGTCCGACCATACCTGCAACGGTAGCCGTATCGTAACTTTGGGGTCTTTTTCAACTCCGACTTCACCCTCTGCCGCAATTAGGCGGGGTGCGTGAAGCGTGAGCTCACAGTGGCAACCCGAGACGAAGTCGAGAGCGACTCTCGGATCGAAATGACATCCGCAGGACAGGAACTTCGGTGATCTTGCTGCAGCCTCAGCCGTTCGGCCGGCGAGATCCATGGGCCGTCGTAAACCACGCTGCTGCAGCGTCGGCATTGCGTGCAGTATGCACCGTTCTTCATCAGCTAATACAACTCTCGCTGTCCGGGGCCCGACCCGTGAAAGATCTTAGTCGGCGCAGTCGAGGCGAGAGCTGTCAGCTCGGGACTGGGCAGCGTGGCTGACCGTGTTACCGGCGTCGAAGTGCCGCGGCAGCGGTATACCGCATGAGGGGAAGGCCAAAACTCAATCTCGTCGGGCATTTTCAAGATCCTGAAGGGCCACCAGCGAGTGTGTGATCAGCACGCTGGCGGCCCGGGGTGCGCCGAGAACCGAGGCGGAAGCGGCGCACCGTTTATGGTGCCCTGCCGACTATCTGGGGGGGGAGATCGCGTCGGCAGGGCATACGCCATACCCGAAGTTGAGGGTTCGAGCGATGCCGCCGACGAAAATCTACGGATCCGAGGGTTCCGATACCAGTCTTCGCGGCGTCACAGATACTTGAGTGTTGAACTATCCCAATTCATGGACAGCGCACGGGTACAACTGATCCGAGCGCGAAACTCTCGAACTGTTTCGCTGCGCGAATGTTCAGAAATTCCGTGGGAAAATAACGTCCATGGCTTCAGGATTCGCAGCTTGGGTTCGAGACCAAATCGCAGCCCGCGGCTATGAAAGTCCAGAGGAAGCAGCTCGGACGCTCGGTGTGTATCCATCGCAGATGCGTCAGTGGACAACAATCGCGCGGTCCCCGACCCCGCAGGTGCTGCGCCGCGTCGCAGCGTTGTTCGATGCGACGGTGCAGGAAGTGTTGATCGCCGCCGGGTTCATGACTGAAGATGAAAACGTGCCATTGTCACCGACAAGAGTGTCGCTGCAGCAATTGTCGAACAAGCAGATTCTCGACGAGATTCGACGCCGAACTGCCGGAGACGTGGGAGGGCCGCCGATTCCTGTGCGCGTGGACGGAGTTCTTTATTCTCCAGATGGCCCGCCCACAGCGTCCGTCAGTAACACCTAGGCGGGCCGCACACGCCGAGCCGGCAAAGGCGAACGTGCACGAGCGATACTACTTCGCGGGTATGGGGCCGAACCACGATTGGTGGTTGCATACGGTGCTCTTGTATCAGGCAGGCACTTCGCCTGCGGATCCATAGCGTCTCTGACTCGACGTGGCGGCGCGAGCGTTGGAGAGACCCACCCCCGGCGAGTACACAGCCGGAGGGCAGGCCTTGCGCGGCCGAACTGACCACTCAGAATCGCCGCAGCAACGAAATGCTATCCAATTTCCGCGTTCAAAATGCCAGATAGTACTTCGAGTTTGCGATCCAAGTGCGAAAATTCATTGCCGATAACTTGTATCCAGTCGTACTGGAGCTCGCATATACTGCGCTACAGTGCATCTGGACTTCATGGGCGAATGCTGTCATAGGTCGGACCGTTGTCGTCCAAAGATTCCTCGGATAGCATTTTCGGACAGGACTATTCGTCTCCGAGTGTGGCTTGTCCAAGCCGCCGGAGCCGCCGCTGTCCCGCTCCTCCTTCGATCGAGCCGAAGATGGTGAGCGAACAGATCGTGCCACAACCACTTTTTGTCGCCGATGATCTGCTACCGCTAATTTGCAATAGATAGCCACCCCGTCGTGGTGGGGCTGGAAGTGAGCCACAGGATTACTCGCCGGATGGTGAGGCCTGTTGCTCGCGTCATTTCACGAGATCGACGAACCGGGCGATTGAACTTTTACGTTTCGTCGAATACTCGCTGGTTCCTACCCTGGCTTGCGCCACCGTGGTGGCGCTGAACGGTGTCCGCGACAGATATCCGCCCGCCTCTTCGATCGCTTGAATTCACCGACCCGATAGTTGCCGCTCAGGGCAGTCCGAGTGCGATCGCGAGTGCTTTGTTCAGTTTGACCACGGTGGCGGGGGAGAGCGATCCCGCGGGCCTGCTTGCGGCGATTTCGTCGTCGAAGAGCTGGATGAGGTCATCCGCCAGGATCGAACCGACGAGAGGATCGGCGGCCCCGAGGGTGACGGCTGTCGGAACGCCGGGCTTCGGTGTGGTGGTCACGCGTGCGGCGAGGACTGTGTTCAGGTTGCGGTTGCGGACGTTGTTGGACACCACCACCCACGGCTTCTCGCCATGTCCCATATCGAACCAGTAGATCTGACCGCGAAGCGCGGCCGTCATTCGTTGTAAGCCTGGTCGACACGCTCGGCGTAGCGATTACGACGTGTTCGCTGCTCACTCAGACCCTCCGCTTGATCCTTGGCAAGCTCGGCATAGCCTGCCTCGAGCGCCTTCTCGCGCAGTGATTCGGCGCCCGCACGCAGCAGGGCTCGGGCGATCCCGGATTCGGAATTGTCACGGATGGTGATGTGCTGCTGCTGAGCCCATTCCCGCAGGATTTCTGCTTCGCGCCGTTCGGGGTCGGCGAACAGGGCGAGTTCCGCCTGGTCGTCGCTGTCGAGTGTTACGGGCAGCCGTTTCACATCCATGTTTCATATTATGACTCACATTGTGTGTCACGGCAATGAGTTTTCCGACATAGCCGAATTGTCGGAGGCATTGGTGCGGGCCGTACTGCTGCACTCCTACGCCGGGTCAGGACGCTCCGGCATCTTCATCGGATTCGGCTCAGCACCGGTACGCCCACTGACCGCTCTCTAACATCACCGTGCCGGCCTGCCCCCTGTCCGGGGCCGGGCCAATACGACCACGCCGCGTGGCAAGCTGATCTTCCACATCTTCGGCGCCCTAGCGGAATTCGAGCGTAACCTCATCCGTGAACGCACCATGGCAGGACTGTCCGCGGCTCGCGATCGCGGCCGCGTCGGAGGCCGGCCATCCTCGCTGACCGCAGCGAAGAAGCGGCAGGCGAACAAAATGCGCGGGGACGGCGTATCCATGACCGAAATTGCGGAAGTGTTGAACGTCGCCCTCAGCGCCCTGTACCGGAACTTGCAGTGAGAAAACAACTTTGACGTGATTTAGCGGGTTCGTGACTCGCTGAACAACTTGGCAGGGTTTTCTTCGAAGCTGACCTGCAGCCGCTATACCGGCCGCTGGAAAAACCTGTTCCCGCACCGGATGCGATCTCGCCGACCTCGATCGCTAGTCCTCGTACTCCGGTTCGGGCTCATCCACCCATGCCTGATACCCCGGACTCGTCAGTCGCAGGTGGATCGCGCTGGGGCTCATACTGAGTATGACGACCACTTTGGGCAGGTCCCACCGGATAGTTGCCTCAGGTCCGGGCTCGGAGTACGTGGGTATCGGAAGGACGGAATTCAGTGCCGCAGTGAGATTCGCGAACCCTGCGTTCCGCAGCGGGCGCACGACTGTCATGGGCGTAGCATCATCTGCCACGTCCGTGACGAAGATCGAGATCCAATCCATTCTGTGTTGCCGCCCAAACATGTTCGCCTTCGGCCGACTGACATGCAGGTTCGTCCTTATCGAGGCGCCAGCATGCCTGAGTTCGACGAGCTCCCATCCAGCCTGTGCGCAGAATGGTTCCAGGTCGTCGACGGCCCAGGTCCAGTCGAATTCTGCGGCGAGGCGGGCGATCCGGGTGGCGCCTTCGATGTCGACGTGCATGTGTGGATGCTAATTCCTTGTTGCTCGTTTTTGACGAAGGCCCAATGCCGCACAGTGGCGCCAAAACGAACGATTCTGAGGCACTGCCGTCGGTACCTCAGAGACGCATTCGGTCCTAATCCGCCTTCCCACATGCGTACTTCAATGCCTCTGCACGATCACATGGCTTGTCAGTTGCGGTCGACCGACTCCCAATCCAGTGCGTCAAGCTCGGTGTAATCGCCTTCGAGCCAGGCCCACAGCAGGGCCACGATCTGTGCTTCGTCGTTGACGACAGCCTGCCTGCTCGGAGCTGGCGGCGGCGCATCGCACCATTCGAGGTCGAAGTCGGTGGCGCTGTTGCGATAGGCCTGGATGAAACCGGGTTCGTCAGCTCGGGCCACGACCATGAAGGTGTTACCCCGCTGCAGTTCGATGCAACGCACCCAGTACTCGAGGTGCTCACGGGTCAGTGTCGTCAGCTCTAGGCCGCCCACACTCACGTCGAGATTGCGGTGGATGACAGGCACCGGATCCGGCAGACGGTCGTCCCACGGTCCGGCGAAGCGCGGATCAGAACTCATCTTCGTACTCCCAGCCGTAGTGCACCTGCGCGTGCGACACCAGCTGGGTAGCCCGCGCCGTCAGCATTTTCTCGAAGTCGGGCGCCCAGCGGTAGAACCCGCTGAAGATCAGCTTGTGATCGCCGGAATCGGCGTGCACGGACAGGTCCGCCCCCTTGCCCCGCATGCTGACGAATACTTCGTCATCCATTCGATGTTCCCGCATGACCTTGGTCAGCAGCATCGTCATGCCAACCTGCTCCCGGTCGTCGCGCAACCCGGAGATTTCCACGTGGACACCAATTTGCACAGACACGCCGCCGACTATATCCGCGCCCACCGACACCTCCGTCGCTGCGAGCCTCTGAGGAACCGAACTGATTCTGGGCACTGCCGTGGGTATATCCGATGAGATCGCGAGCTGCGAGCGGACCCGACCCGAAGCCATTTGGCTCGATCCTTAGAGTTCACTTTTCTCTACGACGGTGCTGCGCAACGCACAGCGGAGTATCCGACCTTGGAGGAAGCGATCCGGAGTATCGAATTGGGCCAGGTCGATCGCACGCTGTGGAGCATCCAGTACATGGATCGTGAGGGCGGAACCCGGGTCTACCGTTTCGCCGCGGAGCGCGGCGACAGTGATGAAAGGTAGAACCCGCGCAACTGAATGCACGGACCGAGAATGCGGCGTGACGCTGATTTGCGCCGTGTGATGGCGTAGGCCTGAGTACTGCAGGTGTGCTCGATTCCGTTTACCGATCGTCGGCACCCGGGATGCGCCGTGTCATCATCCGTGGCGGGCGAGATCAGACGGGCCGCGGGCGAGGCGGCTGCCGGGTAGGGGCTGTGTGAGAAGTATTCGAGGAGGGGGTTGACCTGGCTGCGCGGATCGACGGGTAGCCGTCCAGAGTGTGCCCATTTCTCAATGTTGTTATCACAGTGCGGGTTTAGCGCGTTTCTGTCGACGTCCGCGTGGGTAGATGGGGTGCAGGATGCGGTTGACCGGCGGGTTGCCTCGTTGGGTATCGCCGGGTCCGAAGGTTCCGCCCGGTTGAGACGACAGCCGGGGGAACCGCTCGGGGCTGGCAGTGTGGATTGGTCTCGTCTGGCGGGTCAGCGTCCGATCAGCGACCTACCAGAGAAGTGGCGGCGGCGAGAGATGTCTGCTCATTGATGGTCCACTACCCCTCGACCTGCAGTGAGGGACACGTTTGCCTCGAGGACAAGCCGGGTAGGGATAGTGCGATCCACCGGTAGCCGAACCCCCAAACTTCGTTACCGGTGGATCGCCAGTGTCGTACCTGACCTCTGCCGGGTCGCGGTACATACTGCCCGTCGGGTTTCGCTCTCGGAGCCCGACGGGGTTCTGTCCGTGAGCGCGCCGAGGGGAGGGGCGTGAGCGTTGAGGACGCATGCACGAGACGTCAGGCGCCGGTCGCTCGGGCGCTGGTGTGCGCGGCGCCGATCTGGGGTAGTTGCCGGACATGACTTCCTTGACTGCACTTGCGTTGACCTGTTCGCTCAAGCCGTCGCCGGCTCCGTCGAGCAGCGAGTTGATCGCCGATCAGGTTCTTGCAGAACTACGAAAATATGACGTGGTCGGCGAGAAAATTCGTCTGGTCGATTTCGATATCCGCCCCGGTGTCGACGCTGACATGGGTAACGGAGACCAATGGCCGAAGATCCGCGATCGTATCCATGGCGCCGATATCGTTGTGATCTCCACTCCGACGTGGTTGGGACAGATGTCGAGCGTAGCCAAGCGTGCCCCTCGAGCGCCTGGATGCGGAACTGTCGGAGACGGACGAACGAGGCCGACCGATTCTGTTCGACAAGGTGGCGGTGGCCGCGGTGGTCGGCAACGAAGACGGGGCCCATGCGATCGTCGCGTCCTTGTTTCAGGCGCTCGACGACTGTGGCTTCAGCATCCCCGCACAGGGGTGCACGTATTGGAACGGCGAGGCGATGACGCCCGGCGACTACAACGACCTCGAAACGATTCCTGATGCGGTGGCGTCGACGAATGCGACCGCAGCCCGCAATGCGGCCCATCTCGCGCGTCTGTTGCGAAGCCAGCCGTACCCCACGGCGCAGAGCTGATTGGGCGGAGGTTCTGGGGAACGGGCACTGGCGGAAGTGATGCTGTTCGCCCCGTTGTGTGGTCACCATGGTTGCTGTTCGTGAGTTGCGGCGGCGACGGTGAGCACACGTGCCACCTCGACCGGTGGTCGGCCCCACAGGAGTGCCACGTGTTCGATCGCGGTTATTGCGATGTCGAACAGAGTCGGTATGACGTTGGCGCCCAATGCCTCAGCTGCGGGCACTTGTTGATGCAGGTCGAAGTAGACGATGGCGATCGTTGCTTCGCGGAGATGGCGTGGCCCGGGAAAGACGGCGTGGCGGTGGGGGGTGTATTTCTCGATCACTGCCAGCGGGTGGCTGTCGAGCAGGAAGGCGAGCAGATCCAGCACTGTGGCGCACAGGATGGTCGCTGAGATGTACCACTGCTGATAGGTCAATCCTGGCGTGTCGCGCAGAGTGTCGCAGCCCTCATCGTCGTCGGTGATGTAAGCGCAGATCAATGCCGCACAGTGTTGAACGTGGGTTTCCCGCGGCATGTGCGACTCCTTGGGGGGCGGATATGTCTGCCGGTACCCGAAACGGGTGATCGGTGCACATCCGCACGTCCGCGCCCGCACCCGCGAAGCAGCCGCCGATCGCCGGGTACCGATGTCCGTACGGCGATGCCGATTTCCGTCTCCCGCAGACCCGAGGATGTCCTTTTTGTCGGTATGTGTAAAAGTCTTCGCTAGTGACGCGACGGGTGAAGGGAGAGCGGGATCGTGGAGGCATCGGAGGGGCCTGTTCCGGATATCTACGAACGGATCTCACATCTGGCGCGAACGGCTCATGGAACACTGCGGGGCGGTGTGAAGTCTGCGTCGGAGGTGCTTGAGGAAGTCACCGAGGGCGCGGTGAAACTGCGACGGTGTCGATCATGCCGGTGTGACGTTGGTGCGGCGTTCGCGGCCGGGGCATCGCCTGGACAACCTCGAATCTGTCGCGACGACGGGCGCGGTGCCGAGGCGCTTCGATGCATTGCAGCATCACTATGGTGAGGGCCCGTGTTTCGATGCGATCTGGTTCCGTCAGACGGTCCGGATCGACGATGTGGGGTCGGAGGCGCGGTGGCCACGGTTGATGGCTGCGGCGCTCGAGCAGACGCCGGTCCGGTCGGTGCTCTCGATCCAGCTGTACACCGACGGTCAAGAGTTGGGAGCGCTGAACCTGTTCTCCGACAACGCCGGTGGCATCGATGACGAAACCGAGGAGCAGGCGTTCAATCTGGCTACTCATGCGGCTATTGCGCTGTCGAGTGCACGGCGTGGCGAGCAGTTCAGTAGTGCTCTGGCTTCTCGTGATCTGATCGGGCAGGCCAAAGGGATGATCATGGAACGCTTCGACCTCGATGCGATTGCGGCGTTTCGGCCTATTCGGACCCTGTCTCAGGAAATGAACGTGCCGGTCATCGAAGTGGCACGCCGACTGGCTCTGCGGGAACAGCCCGTCGCGGACGGCAAGGAATAACGCCCTCGCGGATTCCGCAGCAAGCAAACGCACAGCCCACGACGAATCCGCGGTATGCCACCGGAATTGACGAAGCCGCCGGCACCGAAAAAGGTGTCCAGCAGCTTCACAGGGGCCGGTACCCGCCTTGCGCCTCGCGGCAAGTGGCCGCTCGAAGCGGGGCATGTGCACAAAGAACGCAGGTGGGGCCGTCGCGATAGGGTGACTTTCTGGAGTGGTTTACGGTGATGAATGAGGTGCACAACCATGGGATTCTCGGTCGAGCGGTTTGACCACATCGTGATCAACTGTCGTGACGTCGACGCCACAGCCCAGTGGTACGCGACAGTACTCGGAATGACGATCGAGCGATTCGGCCCTACGGCGCGCACTGCGGTGAAGTTCGGCAATCAGAAGATAAATTTGAGGCCTCTCGGAACGGTGGAGCAAGACCCGGGCTGGACCACCGGTGCCGTCGAGGCGGCAGGTTCCGAGGATTTGTGCTTCGTCACGTCGGCGTCGCCGGATGCTGTCAGTGCCCACCTGGAGAGCTGTGGGGTGGAGGTGCTCGACGGTCCCGTGACCAAACTAGGTGCCCTCGGAGAGATGGTGTCGCACTATTGTCGGGATCTGGAGGGCAATCTCATCGAGATTGCCGTCTATCCGAATTGAGCACGCCGAGAACGGCTTACGCCGTGGCAACCCGGTCCGATGCTGACTCAGTCGCGGTCGCATATTTTCGTAGCAAGCGAGTATCGCGCACGGCCCACGACGAATCCTCGGTCTCTCGCCGGAATTGACGAAGCCGCCGGAACCGAAAAGGTGTCCAGCGGCTTCACAGGGTCGATGCCCGTCTTGCGCCTCTCGGCAAGTGGCCGCTCGAAGCGGCATTTCTTTCGGTGGTACCCGGGGCAAAGAACGTCAGCACCGACAGCCTCTACAACGAACAACCCCGAAGAGTTATTCCGCACCGCTGACCAGTGCAGGCGATCATTTCCGGGGGATGATCGAGCGCAGCACGAAGCGGAAGATCGCCGCGGTTCCGGCTCCGACCGCGACACCGGCCACCACGTCGGCCCGAAGAACCCCGACGGTGACACCGAGGACTGTTGCGGCCACGATCGCCAACGCGACATCCGTGGGCGCCGGCCGAGGACTGGTGATCGCACTTCCCCTTCCTCGACAGTCGACGACGTACTCGCACAGATCATCACACGCCGTTTCACGCGGAAGTCGGACCCACGCTGTTCAATGGGACGAGAACCGATTACGGGGAGGTCAGGCCATGTGCGGGAGATATGCAAGCACAAGCTCGAGCAGGGAATTGCAGTCCTTTTTCGACACCATGCAGACCGTCGGCGACGAACTGCCACCGTCCTACAACGTCGCCCCCACACAACCGGTCCGGGTGATCCTCGAACGAACCCCACGCGAGGAACCCGGCGCCGAGCCCCAGCGCCAGCTCCGGACCGTCACATGGGGCCTGCTGCCCGCCTGGGCCAAGGATCGAAAGATGGCCTCCAAACTCATCAACGCTCGCAGTGAAACCGTCACGGAGAAACCGTCATTCAGAAGTAGTGCATCCAAACGGCGTGCCATCATTCCCGCGAACGGCTACTGCGAATGGATGAAAAGTGAAGCCGGGTCCAAGATTCCATACTTCCTTCACGGCGAGGACGACATCCTTGCAATGGCCGGACTCTACGAGTTGTGGCCCGATCCCGAACTGCCCGAGGATGATCCGAACAAATGGGTATGGACCTGCACGGTCCTCACGAGGCCAGCAACCGATGCCACGGGACACATACACGACAGATCCCCCCTGATTTTGCCCGAATCGTTCTGGGAACACTGGCTCGACCCGAACCTGACCGACAAAGGCGAAGTTCAAGCCATGATCAACTCCGTTCCTGAGCCGCACCTCGAACCGTACGAAGTCTCGACTGCTGTGAACTCTCCCAGGAACAACAATCCGAGTTTGCTCGACCCAGTGGCCTGACCGTAGCGATCCGGACCTTTCCGATACGGTTCTGATCGAACTTATGTTCGAGTATCCTGGGTGTGCGGGACGTACGCGCGGATGCAGGAAAGCGGGGCGACGATGAACCAACAGCCCCACTCATCAGCAACGACAGTGCTGACCAAGGCAGAAAAGCTCGAACAGCTACGCCGCAAGATGGCCTCGATCCCGGCCCGCTCCGACGGCACCGAACTCGCTACGCCGTCGGTCATGCTCAAACCCGTCGGCGAGCGCGAGCCAACTCCGATCGTGGCCACCACGCAATCAACCCTTCGGATGCTTCCCGTTCCGGAGCCGATCGGTGACCTGCTCCCACGCGGCGGGTTGGCCCGAGGAACCGTCGTCAGTGTCGACGGCGCAGCATCGGTCCTCATCGGACTACTCGCCACCATCACCGCAGACGGGGGACACGTGGCGGTGATCGGCATGCCTGGTCTCGGACTTCTCGCCTTCCACGAGCAAGGTGGCGACTTGGCGAAGGTCGCGCTCATCCCTGCGCCGAAGGACGCTGCAATCGACTGTGCAGCAATTTTATTGGAGGGCTTCGACGTGGTTGTCCTGGGGCTCTCTGGTGGCGCTGTGACGCCCTCTCGCGGACGAGCTGTGGCCGCGCGAGCAAGGAGTAAGGGCTCGCTGCTCATCGTCACTGAGGGGAAATGGGAGGGTCCGGATCTGCGGATCTCCTCGCGAGTAGCCGGATATACAGGACTGACAGCAGGGAGAGGGCGAGTGACCGGCGTTCGGCTCGACGTCGCGGCAGCGGGCAAAGGGTTCCAACAACGCACAGGCAGCCTGGAGATCCGCGACGAGAGCGGACAGCTCTGCTGGGCCACCGTCGACGACAACACCCTCGCAGCGACACCACCATTGAGAGCAGCGCAATGATCAACACCGACCACTGGGCCGAACGATGGCCTGATCACCCTGTGATCAGGACCTTCGACGAGCCCAGGGCGGTGAAAGTCGACATCGGTCGGGCGCTGCCACTCGGACGAGGGGGAGCATCACGCGCCGATCATGTGAGCATGCGCGTGAAAACGTCCGCGCTCTACATGTCCGGATACCTGGACGGAGCCTTGAAATTCTGGGCGAAAATGCACGACGGGCAATGGCTGGCCGGAGTAACTGTGCGTGTCACCGATGCCGGCGGAACCAACAGCGTCGACATCGACATGCTGGTAACCGCCGATGCGGTCACCGAAGCGACGGAGACCTGAGGAATCAGCTTTCGGCCGCTGCTCGTTCGAAGTAGATATGGTCGGGGAATCGATATCTGACACCGGCGGCAGCGCTCGGTTGAGCTGTCTCAGCCGAGCGCCGGGCAAGGACGAGGTCAGAAGTCTCCTACGAGGTACTTCTTTGTTTCGTTGACCTGACTCTCAATCGTCGCTCTGCACGATCTCGTCAGCCGGATCACCGGTTGCGAAGTAATCCAGCTGCATTCGTCGGGGGTGAAGCCGAATCGTTGTTGCAGTTGAGCTTCGAGATCGGCTGTATCTTCTGACGTTGAAGCGATCTGTGCCAGTTCGACGTGGTGGTCGATTGCCCACAGTGATGCGTTGAGCCCGGTTAGTCGTTCGCGGGCTAACTGGAGGTCCGCTTCTGGCTCTGGCACCGAGACCTCCTGGAAGTGTTGATCGCCCGTACCCGTCTTTCTCCAGTTCGGGCTCTTGTATTCCACGGTACCCATCGAGAGTCAGATATTGGCGTCGTACGATTCGAATTTGATGTCGCGTGGAGCTTGTACCTGAACTGTGGAAACAAAAGTGTGTACCCCCCTTTATTTTGATCGTGTAGGGGGTACGCCTATCTTTTGACGAAGCGAACGGAATCACTTCTCAAAGAGATACGAGCATTCGCCAAGGCTGCGGGGCTTGAGATCGATGAGACCGAGGGCGGAAATCACACCAAGTGGTGGTCGGAGGACGGCGCACCGTTGTCGCCCGGCATTCGGGAATTCCGAGTTGGCGGCCAAGGCAATTCGCAAGCAGCTCGGGATGACCGAGGCACGGAAGGGGGATAAATGAAGGGCACAGCACACGCGGTCCGCTCCGGAGACTGGTGGGCGGTGGACGTTCCCGAGGTCGACGGGCTGTTTACCCAGGCCCGGCGTCTCGATCAAATCCCGGCGATGGTCGCAGACGCGGGAGAGTTGCTCACTGACATTCCTGCAGCCGAGTTCGAGGTCACCCTCGACTACGAGTTGGATCCGGCCGCACGCCGCGAGATCGAGGAAGTCAAGCAGCTCAACGCCGCCGCTCAGCGGGCGGTCGACGAAGCCTCGTGCCAGTCGCGTGCAGTCGTCCACGACCTGCGGCAGCGCGGTCTGTCTGTCCGCGAAATCGGCGTTATGTTGGGCATTACCCCCTCGCGGGTTTCGCAGCTCGGCAAGGGCAAGGCCACGGGCTGAACCATTCACTTGTGCGTTGCTTGAATGAGTTGTCGAGTGGGTGGTTCACGGGTTCGTGAGGGTGGCAGGGACCTGCGCCCAGACAGCTCTGTGTCGTCGCGGAGTGCGGGCTTTCCTTGCTGCGTTGATCCATTCGATGGCGTCAACGGGGACTGTGCGTGTTCGAGTGGGGCGCGGCGGGGCGTCTGCCTGTCGTCGTTGCCGCCAACACAAGCCGGCGATAACGGCTGTTGCGATGAGGATGACGATGGTGGCGGTAAGGTTTTCGGCGATGCCAGTGGCGATCATGGCGGCTGTCACGCCGGTCAGCGTTGCGATGAGTGCGACTGTTGCCCAGTGATTCTTCACTCGGGCGGTTCCGCTGGAGTGTAGTTCGTTGAGGAAGGCGTTGCGCCATTCCTTCGCGTGTGAGGAGTTCGCCGCGTTCATTTGTTCGAGTTCGCGGCAGTGTGCACGCTGGGCGTCAAGTTGTATTTGCGTGCTTGCGGTTCGTGAGGTGGACGCTGGCGTTGTTGCGGCGCGTGGCTTTCGCGCCTGGTTCCTTGCGTACAGCTTGCGGACGAGTTCGTGTCCGAAAGCTGTTGGAGTCGGGAAGTGATCTACTGCAAGACGTTCCGCGTTGCTTGTGTTATCGGCGGCGTGTCCGATCGCAATCATGACCGGTACGGGGCATTGGTGTATGGCGCGAGCGAGTTCCGGATCGTTGAATGACCAGAGATCGGTCCAGTGGCCTCCGCCGCGAGTGATCAGGATGAGGTCGGTGCTTCCTTGGTCTATAGCTGCGAGGGCTTTGACGAGTTTTTCTGCAACAGTGTGGCGGTTCATCGAGACGGGTACATGCGTGAACTTTGGGAGTTGGATGGTTCCTTTGCCCTTGTTTTCGATGACCGCTTGAATGTCGGTGACTGCTTTGGAGTTGTCGGGAGACAGGACTGTGACACGTTCAAGCTTCTCGGGCCATGAACCCTTGGGAATGTCGCTGGGTTGGGTCAGCTGCTGCACGGCGGTGAAGTGCAGCTTCTCTGCGGCACTTACTGGGCCTTGAATTGTTTTCTCGGGTTGAGCCTGCCGTGCCTGCAACATCAATCTGTGAGTTGCGGGATGATAGGTGAGGTCGCCGGCGATGGTTACGCCGGCTCCTAGGGTGAAGTGCTGGAGAAAGTTTCGCTGTGTGTGACGGTATAGGTACTTGCCTATTGCGTCTGTTGTTGGGCGGTCGAACTGAACGGGGATGCTGACTATGGCTCGGGCAACGGGGACTGCGAGTTCCATGGTCCACCCGGACTTTAGTGGCTTCAGTTCGCGGCACTCTCCGGTGATGACCACCCTCATTTTCGAGCTAGAGGCGAGATGTGAACGTACGAGTTCGCCTGCTTCCGTGATGGTAATCAAGGGCCCTCGCTTTTCGGCCCACTGTTCCAAGTTTTCCATCCCCCGCCTACTTCCCCTGTGAATTCGACCTTGGGTACGAGCCTGTCAGAGGCCTCCGACAGGTTCGCCGTCGAGTTGCAGGAGGCAGGCAGAGCGCGAGGTAGCGATACGAATCGCGAACATTGCCGCTCAGTTCGTGCGTCCACCAAGGGAGATCGAGCGCGTGGTCGTTGGGGGTACTCGACGGACAGGGGTCTGAGATGCTCGGAAGGTTCGAACGATTTCGATTCGCGTTGTTTCCGTCGCTCTGCTCGCATCGCGCTTGCGGAATTCTGCGCGTCGTTGGGATTGTTCCGAGCGTCGAAAGCGATCGTGTTCGAGCCTTCGTTCCGTCGGCGAGCTGACGGCCCAATCTAGTTGGGTCATTCGCCAGCGTAGGAATTCGCTGGGTCGTGAGATGTGGTTGGGCCATGTCCAGCCTCGTTGTTGGGTGTCTGTGGTGAGTTCGTGTGCGATGTCGTGGCCGGTCCAGCGGATGGTGTCGATTCCGGATTGTTGGAGGGTGTCGCAGATTGTTCCGATGTGGCCGGCTGGTTTCAGTGCTGGTGCGTGGGCGATGAGTTCGGCTGCTGCGCGTTGGAGGTGGATGGGTCGGGGTGTTGTTGTTGGTTGGTGTGTTGTCTTGCCCGCGTGTGCTTGTGCGCGCGTTGGTGAGATCTTGAAAGTAAGAGCTTTAAGTGCAAATCCCCCGGAGGGGGATAGGGGGTCACGGGTGCCGGATTGTGGATGGTTCCGTGTGGTGGTGTTGGACCGGTAGGCGTTGGTGCGCAGTGTGGCTCGGGAGGGTTTTCTGGGTTTTGTGAAGGGAGGGGTGACGGTTGTGGCTATTGTGCGGGGTGTGGTGAGGGACCAGGTGGATGCTGCGCGGAATTGGCGGCGGCCGTGGTGCGATTCCGCAGCCATCGCTTCCAGGCGGCTGAGATAGCGGCCGCGAACGAGTTCTACTGCGACTCCGAGGGCTGTGAGGACTCGTCGGGCGCGTTTGACGGTGGAGGTGCTTACTCCTGCACGGCGGGCGATGGTCTCGCGTGAGGCGGTCACTGAGCGTCCGGTTGCGCTTTCGGCGTGGGAGGCGTGGATGACGGCGACGGCGAAGACGGCTTCGGTGCTGATGGTGTGGGTTGTGCAGAGTTTCGTGCCGGTGGGGGAGTTGAGGAGTGTGCGGACTTGGTGTTGCCAGTGTGTGCGGCTGGTCCAGGTGGGGGTACGGCTGTAGGTGCTGTCGGGGATGGGGAGGGACCAGGAGTTTCCGCGTTGGTTGCTGGTTCGGTTGAGTGTTTCGATGCGGGTGACGTTTTCGGTGGCTTGTTGTACGGCGTGGGCCCATTCGTCGTCGGAGACTGGGGCGTGGGGCGTTGATGGTGAGCTGTCGAGGGTTGTGTTGTGTGGAAGTGTTGAAGCTGGTTCAGGGTGTGCGTTACCCTGAGATGTACCTGTCACAGGTAAATCCCTTCATGTGAGTGAAGAAGTAGTGCAGTGCAGAAGGCGGAGCGGTTACTTCGGCTTCATCAATGACAGCGAGCCGTGCAGGGCTTTGCTGTTGATTTGGTTCAGTGTGTGGCGAACCCCCGTGAGGGGGTTTCGTCGTTTCTGGACTGCGTCTATGGAGTTGTGTGTCAAGGTTTTTCGGATGTCACGCTTGGTGGTGGCGGGGCCTCTCTTTTCGGAGGTGTTCGGGTCAGGTCGGGTGTTTATCGAGGTCAGTTGCCGCTGGCGGTCTGTGACGGACGCCGGCCCCCGATGTGCGGATTATCTTGTTTCGAATGTCAGGAACGTGTGGGGCGAAGCGAAAGCACTGCTCCCACAACACCTGCACACCCCAATGCGACAGCGAGAACGAGCGCAATCACGAATGATTCGCTCGAACGGGGATGTGCAGATCCAGAAGCCCGCGCAGAGCAACCGCGACTTCGTGAATCTGATCGACCGACGCAGTTTCCGGATCGGAGGCAACGAGATCTGCCACGTCGATGAGGTTGTCGCGCAAACCGACCGACAACTCGCGAGGGCCGGCGAGCGCGTCGACGGTGTCCCGGACGATCGTTTCGGCGAGTTGGCGTACCTCGGCCATCTCGGCGTCGGTGGGGAAGGTGATGCCTACTTCTTTCAGGAGCGCTGTGGAGGCGGTGCTGATCATGGATTCGATCAGCGGCGATCGATGCGGTGTTGTTGTCATGATGCTGCCCCTAACTGTGTGGAAACAGATGATGCGGTGGCGTGTGTGGGATGAATCCAGTGTTCTACGGCAGCAGTGATACTTGCGCGGGCGGTGGCAGGGTCCTGTGCGGTGATGATGGCGGTGAATGCTGAGGTGACTGCTTCGATTCCGGAGGTTTCGAGTCCGTTGCAGTGGTCGAGTCCGTCGGTGATCAGCTCCAGTGCAGTGTTGAGAACTTCCCAGTGACCGTCCTCGTGCGGTGTATGCGTTGCGATGAGTTCGGTGGTGGGGAGTTGTTCTGCTGCCCACAGTTCTCGCAGGTTGAGGGGGTGGATGGGGTGGGCGGTGAGTTGGCACAGGCGGGCGACGGGGGCGCAGACGTGGTCGAGTCCGTCGACGATCGCGGTCATTCCCCAGCGCGGGTGGGTGAGGAGGTCCGCGAGCCATTGCCATCGTTCGGCGGGAAGGCCGGTCGAGGTGGGGGAGGGGAGGGCTCCGGTACTGATCCCGTAGATGATGTCTGGGAGGGTGCGGTGGGGGTTGTTCAGTTCGTCGAGCAAGCGGTGTGTTGTCATGTGGGGCAGTCCAATCGGGTGACGTCGAACGAGGCTTGTTACGTGCAGGTGGGAAGGTGCGCGGAATCTCTCGCACCGGTACGGATAGGGGTGAGAACCGCGGCATGGGAGGGGGCGACCCTCAACGGGCCGTGGGCTTCGATCAGATCGCGGGCATGAAGAACTGCGCGGGAGTCCACGTCGATCAACCCGTACACATCAGGTGAGTCACCGATGAGCGGGTGATCGTGAATGAAGGTGCGGCGACTACGCAGGCGACCGGCGACTTCGACGAGGATCCACAACCGGTCGTAGCGGTCCCGTACCGGCACATGGCCGTGCCTGTCGGCGAGGACTCCGTACACAGACCACGCTGATTCGAACGACGTTAAGATCAGCGCCGCAGACTCCTCCGATGCCACTGTGTCGAGCGGCCGTGTGAAGACCGGATCGAACAACCCCACAATCGGGGTCACGCAGCGCTCCCACGAGAAGTACCGCGATGCCCGTCGACCCGCCGATAGTACGAACGCAACACCGCATCCGACGTAATCGGTCGGCCACGATGACTGAACGGCACACCCGCCCAAATCATCGACCGAGGCGGAGTATCCGCCGCCACCATCGACGACAACTCCTTCCGGCACTCCGCCAAACGCGGGCACCGGAAACACTCCGCCTGCGCATCCACACCCGCGCGATACGAACCCTCATCCAAATCCCACGATTGAGGATCGACCGCGCACGCCAACACAGTCGGCGGCGGCACCGAGGCCCTCACGCCGCCACCTCCGCATTCTCGCGACGGCGCGTTGCTGTCGTCAACGACTCGTACAGGCCCAAGCGTTCACCGTCGACAATATTGCCGTGACTGTCATACGCATTGCCCGCCATGATCATTCGCTGCGGACCATCCCCACGTTCCACCGCAGTCGCCGCATCGATGCGGCACTGCGCCAACAACGGGCACGCCTCACACGAGGAGATCGCGCGGCGCCACTCCACCACCGTGCGGCCATCCATCTCCCACGACCGTGACTTCCCCGCGCACAAACCCTTACCCGGCTCGGCACCGCCAATCGGCACCACGCCCCGAACCTCCAACTCCACACGAACAGCTCGCACAGTCGGGCACACATCGCATTCCGACGAGAAAACGAACCCGCACCGCGCGCACCGACCAACCCGATCAGGATGATGCGAGGCGGCAACCCGAAGAAGATCGTCGGTACTGAACTGCGGCAACTCGACCGCAGATGTTCCCCGGCCCTCACGGTGCGTCAACTCACGCAACGCGGCCGCAGCCTCCGGGCACAACGGAACAAGCTCCGAAACACTGAAACCGCAACCATCGCAACGCCCGCCGATCGACGAATGCCGCGCAACAAGCTGACGAAGGGCAAGTGTGGAGAGAGCTGCATACCGGAACACGTCATCCGGACCTGATGGGTCCACTAAGATAGACATCGCAGAATCCTTTCTGCATCTGAAGAAAATGCTGGACGGGCGCCAACCCGTTCGGTGCCGTCCCCTGGTCGTTCGCAGCGGTCAGGGGACTTCTGAAGCACTAAATCGTGCGGTGTAGATAAATGCGTGTATTCTTCGCGCTTTTCACCTCCCTGAACTGCAGTGTTTGTGGTTTGAGTGTCGCGATGTGATTGACTTCATTCTAAACTAGCAATCTAAAAATAGCATGCAAACTGTCGTAATGTGCTTTGAGGCAAGGTGAGGTGGCACGGTGTCTATTCATGGCGATCGACCGAGTCGAAAAGTGAGGCGTGAGCTGCGGGGATTCGACCCCGAGCGGCTTCGGATCGCCCGCTTGTCAGCGCGGCTGAGTAAGTCTGAACTCGCCAGGTTATCGCGCGTTGCCGTGAGCACTTACAACCAGTGGGAGTCTGGGAAGTCCAGCCCTCGGGTCGATGCGCTCGCCCGTTGCGCCAATCGACTTGGGTTAGAAATAACGGATCTTGTCGTGGTTGACAGGGCCATGGCTTTTTTAGGGGATTTGCGCGTGTCGAGAGGTCTGATCCAATCTGAGCTTGCCCAAAAGATGGGTGTGTCAACGCAATTGGTTGGGTTATTGGAGCGTGGGCAGGGGGCATTGACCTCGGAGATGGCAACTAAATTCGCTGTTGCCCTAGGCTATTCGCAGGACGAAGTTGTTTCTGCGTACGAGCGAGCTCGTGATCGGCCGCCTCATATGACCCCCTAGTGATTAATGTCGACTGAACGTAATTCAGAATCACACGTAGGCTCATATTGCGCTAGCCATTGAGGTGCTACTCCGTAGTAGTATCGCCAAACCGTTGCGAACGGAATCGCATTGGTGTACGGCAGCAAGATTGGGGGAAACGCCAATGTCAAGGGCGAGGCCACCGAGTCTCGGTGACTACATTCGCGGTCTGAGGGAACGCAGCACTGAAGACGGCGGAGGTATGACGCGGCAGATGTTAGCGACGGCAATGCATACCAGTGTGGCGTACGTGGCCAAGTTGGAAGCAGGACGCGCCAAGTCTCCGAGCGTTAGTGTTTTGCAAGCTATTTCAGAGACATTTGAACTGACCCCGCACGAAGTGCGTCATCTCTACAACCTTGCGCGGCAGACCCCGACTGAGCGAGAGTCGGAGCCCGTCACCGACGGTGTTGGCAATCAGATATTCGAGCTCAGGGAGCGCCGTGCGTTGGATGCGCTGAACCCGCATCCTGCAAGCTATTTGGACGAACGATGGAACGTAATCGCGTGCAACAGCGCTTACGATGAACTCTTTCCTGGCTTGGTTGAGAATGGAAATGTGTTGCGCTGGTTCTTTTTCAGTGATCAATCGAGGTCAATCATGGTGGATTGGACCGACGAAGCCAAGCTCACAGTTGCGTGGTTTCGTGCGCTGATGGGTCGGTATTACTATGCAGATTGGGCCCAAAGTCTCCTTTCGGAACTGAATGAAGTCCCGATTTTTAGGGAATTTTGGTCCTTGGGGGAGGTGTCATTCGGGCGAGATGATCCTTTGATGAAAGTGCGGCACCCCGAAACTCGTGAAGTGACAACACTTCACGTTCGTGTCTATACCCATATCGATGGGTATGGCGGTGCTGGCCAGTTCTATCTGGGAGTGAAGTTGTCCAGCCGTTGATTTGTTTGTCGCAGAAAACTCTCGATGGCGACATTCACTGGCTCTGAGTGAGTCCAGTTAACTGCGTGCCCAGCACCCGGAATCTCTTCAATGCCTGTCGAGTTCACCAGGGCATGATGGAGAAGTTCTGCGTGGGCCCTTCTGAAGGACTGGTCGTCCTCGCCGCGAATGATAGTTACAGGGCAATTGATCTCGCCCAAGCGATGCACGAGGGAGTCGCGATCCATCAGACACCTGGCTGACGGCCGAATGCGATTTCGATCACTCGTCATCCATCGTTCGATCCAAAATTCCTGGTCGTGGGATGTGCCGCCGATCAACTGATGTGCGAGAGACTCTGCGATGGGTCTGAGTGGAAGGTCGCTCATCCACGATTCGAAAAGGGCTTTGTACCCTGTGCTTTCCTCGGTGGTGCTCGAGCATGCGGTGGTAGCTATCAAAATCAACGACCGGACACGTGAAGGAGCGAGGAGTGCGGCTCGCAAGGCGATGAATCCACCCTGCGACATTCCGCCAACCGAGGCTTGATCGACGCCTGCGGCGTCGAGAACAGCCAAGAGATCCGCAGCCTGATCCCAGTAGTCAAAGTCGGTATGGGTCGAATACTCGCGTGTTGCGCCGTGGCCCCTTGCGTCATATTGGAGGATTCGGTTGCCCTGGGCGAGGTGCTCCCGTTGCTTGTCAAACATCGAACTATCCATCAGGAAGCCATGGGAGAGAATGAGTGCGGGCCCTGGACCGCCGCTATCCGTAAAGTAGATCTCGGCATCATTGGCGCTGGCGTATGGCATATGCACCTTCCATGCGTGGGGTAGCGAGTACAACAACCACTACACGACGTCGGGGTGCTTTGCGAAGTTCGGAGCAACACGAATTGCTAGTTTGGAACGGCGGTTTAGGGTAACCAGCTGTATGGTTCGGAGAGCTACTCACCACCACAGCTGACGTGCATGGCGAGGTTGACCTTTTCGGCTGATTTGATCACCCAGTGTGGGGGTGTTCGCTCGTTGAGTTGGATTTCGACGTCACCTGTTTGGGGGACGTCCCAGGTGACGCCCCTGAGGAACTGGTTGGTTGTTCCGAATTTTTCGTTTGAAGCGATTTCGTGGTCGAGTGAACTCTGCGAAGTCGTGAATTCTTGCGCGGCATAGTTCAGTTGCGGGTTTTCGATGGTGACGGTTTGGGATCCGTGGGTGAGGACTGCATGCCAGCCGTTGGGTGCGGTGATGTCGACGGTGAGGTTGTCGCCTTCGCCCATGCACTGTGCTTGGACCTGGTTGGCGGCAGGGAGTGTGATCTTGTCGTTGGCTTGCTGGTCGCCGACTCCGATTACCAGGTCTCCTCGCCAGGAGGAGGTTTCAGCTGGTGTGACGGTGCCGGCGCGACCGTTGCGTGCGCTGGTGGTGGAGCTGCCGGCGTTGTCGTTGGTGGGTGTCGAGTCCGAGCATGCGGTCAGGATCAGTGGTGCGGCAAGGATCCCGGTGACTGCGATGGCGGTGGTGGTGCGCTTCATGTGTGTTCCCCTCCAATGTGGGTTCGCGGGCCTGTTCGGGACCGTTGTCCCTGAAACCGTGTGTGCCTGTGTCTCGTTCGGCGCCCTGTTGGTTACGAACTTAGTCGATCGGTGCGAATCCTTTGTCGTGCAGTCACGGCGGGGAGTGGTGGTCAGTAGCGGATGGTGTCGAGGAGCCATTGGTCACCACCTTTGGTGAGGGTCACCCAGACCGTGGTATCGGGTGTGACAGTGCTGGTTTCGTTTTCGGTGATGGCGGTTTGGTGGATTCTGGCGACCCGCTGGATGAGGGTGTCGGTGTCGGTTGGGCAGCCGGAGCATCCCAGGGTTACGTCGGCGACCACTTTGGCGTTGTCGGAGGCCCATTGGTTCCACTGTGCTCCTGGTCCTCGTTCGGTGTGCGTGTCGACGAGTAGGGACTGTGCCAGGGGGTCGGTAAACCATTCGCGGGCGCGTGCGTATCCGTCGGTGGGGCTGTGGTCCGTTGCCGGGTACCAGGTAAAGGCGACGGAAAGTGCCTGGCGAGCAGTGTTTTCGGCTCTCTCCGTATCCGGATCTTCGGTGATGTCGATTGTGGTCGGAGCCGGCGAAGTCGAGATGGTCAGCGGCGGAGGAGCTGGGGCGGTCTGTTCGGCTGTCGCGGTTTCCGTCTCGTTGCCCCGGCCGGAGAGGAAGTACACCAGCCCGCCGACGAGGACGACAGCGACGGCGAGCAGAGCCAGCTTGCGTGCGTTGCTCACAGAACCCTCCTGGCTTTCATATCGCTCTGCAGTGGAGCTTGTTTGACGACGTCCCCGGTAGTGGGAGCATGGATCATCTGGCCTCCGCCGATCGCGATGCCGACGTGCCCGGGACCTGTTCCGGCCCACGAACCGAACACCAGATCCCCGGCTTGTGCTTGGTCGATCGGGATCTCGACGCCGACGGTCCACTGCTGTTCGGATGTCCTGGGCAGGGTGATCTTGTTTCCACTTCCCTGATAGATGGCGTAACTGGTCAGTCCGGAGCAGTCAAATCCACCGCCGGTGGTGCCGTTGATGTTGCCGCCGCCCCAGACGTACGGGGTGCCGAGGAATTGGCGGGCAGCTTCGACGACTTGCGATCCGGACGCCGAACCGGGCGATAACACGAGTTCGCCGCTACCGCCGGGTGCAGCGAATTCTGCCTCGTATGCAAGGACTTTCGCGACGTAGGGCTGTGTCTGGGTGGTGTAGTCGCCGCCGCTGGGCATTCCGCCGGCATACTTCACTGCGCCTTCGCCTGCGTTGTAGGAAGCGATGTAGAGCGATTTCGGATCGCCCTTGACCGATCCGTCGGCGATCCATCCGTCGACCTGGGCCGCGATGGCGCAGAAGTATCGGCCCTGAGCCATGATCGCATCCCCGTCGTCCCAGATCGAGATCTTGCCGTTGCCGTCGTCATCCTGGCCGTAAGAAGCAAATGTTCCCGGCATGAACTGCGTGACACCTTGCGCTCCGCTGCCGGAGGTCAGTCCACGGACCAGGCCGGATTCTGCCTTCGCATCTGCCGCCAGCAGCGAGGGCTTGATCTGGGGGCAGATCGATCCGGCTTTGCGAAACCACGGCTCCATTTCCGGAGGAACGGAACCGGCTTTGAGATCGCCGCCACCTGCCACGCCGAAGCCGCCGCAGTCGATCGACGATGACGAGGCAGCCAGCTGGATGGCAGGAGAATCACTGCCCACTTCGCCGGCGGGGGAGGGTGCTCCGCCGAGCTTGGTCATCGGATCGACGGCGGTTCCGCCCTGCAGTCGTCCCCCGTCCCAGTATTCGAAATGCAAGTGTGCGCCGGTGGATTGGCCGTTGTTTCCGATGTTCGCGATGTGGTCGCCGGCCTTGACCTGCTGGCCTTCCGTGACGAGGACACCGTCGTCGAACATGTGGCCGTAGACGGTGCTCACAGGCTTGCCGTCGACGAGCGAGTCGAGCACGATCCAGTTGCCGAACCCGGATGCGGGGCCGGCCTTGACCGCAACACCGTCGAGTGCAGCGTAGATCGGTGTCCCGACGGGGCCGGCGAAGTCGACGCCTTTGTGTTCGGTTCCCCCGCGAGACCCGAACGGGGACGTGAACGTCGTCGTTCCGTCCTTGGTCGGCTGGGTGATCGGCCCCGATGATTTCAGTTCGGTGTTGCCGGTCGCCGAGGTGGCTTTGTCATCTCCCTCGCTCGACGAGCCTCCGCCACAACGGTTGTGGGGGATCACCGGCTGTAGCGTGCACCCGGACAGCCCCAGAATCGCAGCGGTGGCAGCGGTGACGATCATGGCCACCGCCTCACGGCGGCGACTCACAGCGTTCCTGGGAGCGGTGTGTCGAGGTCGGGAATCGGGATGGGGCCGGGAACAGGAACAGGTGCCGGTTCGAGGTCCGCCGAGGGAACAGCGACCGAGCTTGTCGATGTCGGCGTCGTGGTCGAGGTAGCGCTCGGCGAGGTCATCGACTTCGGATCCGTGGTGGTCGTGGGAGCTTCCGAGGTCGGTGCGCTCGCGAGGGAAGGTGCGCCGAGCTTGTCGATCTCGCTGCGGTCCAGGGTGGGCAATGGATTCTGGACCTGCCACGTCGAACCCTTGTCAGTGTCCGACGTTTTCAGCGTGATCCGCAGATCCCCGGCCTGCGTCGGGACAGAGACCTGCACCGCGCTCTTACCGCCGGAACCGGCCACGATCTCACTGCGCGTCGGACCGGTGATCGCGACCGGTACAAGCGGGCGGGCATTGACCACCGTCACGCCGGGCGCTTCGGCGGTGTGCACGCCCAGCTTGGACTTCCATTCGCTGTTCGAGAGTGACTGATCGACGTAGACGTGCGCGTAGGCCATCGCCGTCGCCGGTGCGCTCTCGGCCACCGACGCGATCGACTTGCCGGCAATCGAGGACTCGGTCACCTCAGTCAACTCGTAGCTCAGATCACCCGGAGTCGCGGACGCTGCACCTGTTGTTGATGCGGCGGAGGCCGGGATCTTCGAGGCAGTGTTCGACGGAGCAGGAGACTGGCCGAACACTGCTCCCGCCACGAACAGCACCCCGAACGCAGAGGCGATCGTGATCGTCAGATTGGTGCGCGAGTACAGCACCCACCGCCGGATCGGTGCGAGTACGGGATTGGCTGTGCTGGAGGACATCAGCTGAACCTGTCGGTCGAATCGGACGAAGTACCTGCAGAGGTCAACGACGGCGTCCACAGTCGTGCCGTCGACCGCGGAGGAGTCGACGAGGTCGAGCGCGTCGCACCCGAACGGGGTGTCGTCGACCCGGTGGAGTCATCCCGCGAGGGCGGTGTGAACACCTTCATCGGCGCGATACTCGACCGTGGGCCTCCGTCCCATGTCTCACTCACCGACGAAGAGCTGCGCGGCGAACCGGCTTCGGTTCCGACCAACTGGCGAGCGAAGACCTGGCCTCGATTGGCGGCGGTACCTGCGGTTTGCGGCCGATCGGCGACGGGTCGCTTGAGGCCCGTAGAACTCTTGGCGGTACCGGCGAGGCTTCGGCGTCGCACGTCGTTCTTGCGGGAATCCGTCAGGCGCTGTTGACGATCCATCGTCTTACGCGCGTCGACGCGCGACTTGTCGACCTCGTGGCGACGTCGCTGATTCAACTCGCGCCCTTCCGGACGCACTGGTGTCACCGAATCCTTGTCGAGGTCACCACCGCGTTTGGTCGCCTTCCGAAGTGCGCCGACACCTTCCTCGACCATCGACGCCGCGGGACCGCCCACAACGGCGCTCCCGGCCTTGAAGAACTTCTGCTTCATCGACGTCTGAGCGTGACGAGCCTTGCGATTGAGTGCGCCTGCTTGGTTCTGGGTGAAGGTCTGAGTCATCCGCTTGAACGGCCGCATGATGAACCAGCACACCGCCGTCAAGATGACCATGAACCACAGCCGCCACGTGCCGTCGACGAGACCGTTGTCGGTGTCGTACAGCTTGACCAACGCCATCAGATACAGCGCGATGATGACCGCGCCGGCCACGCCCCACATGTAAGCGGTAGCGATCATGCGGCACACGCGCGAAAGGGTGCCGCCGTGTGCGGCGGCGATCGGAACCCAGATCGGTGCGAAGAGAATTGCGAGTCGAATAGCCAGTAACGCAGTGAGTTTGAGGATGGATGCACCGATCCAAAGGATGGAGGGCATGGCGAGTTTGATCATCGCCATGAACCCTGTGCCGGTGCGTCCGGAGTCCTTGCCCTGGAACTGGCCGTACGAGAGGTTCAATCCGTCGAGTTTGTCGATGATGCCTTCTTGAAAGTCTTTCGCTTTCGTGTCTGCCAGCTCGCTCGCGGCTTCGTTGTCGCCGGCCACTTCTCGCTGCTCCGCGTACGAAAACGCGAGGGAATTCCGGAGCTTCGGTCCAAGTTGCAGTTCCTGGTCGTTGAAGTTCGTCCCGAACCATCCCTTGCGCCAGTCGTCGAGGAAGATCTTGTCGATCAGCACATTGCGGGGGTCTCCGGTGTTTCCGGACACGGACAGCATCTGACCTTGTGTGTCGGTGATGACCGATCCGAAGGTGTCGTCGGCGACCTGGATGGCCTTTTGCGGTGCGCCGACGAACAGTGCTCCGATGGCCATTGCAGCGCCGGCGATCGCGACGGTGCGGGTCACGGCCGCGGCGTTTGATTTGAGGGCGTTCCAAATGATGATCGTGGCGACCACCATCAATGCCACACCCAGCCACGTTCCGTAGACGCCGAGCATTCCGTTGGAGATCGAGGCGACGATCTGGTCGAACTGCACCATCGCCGGGGCGATTCCGGCCTCTTCGGCAGCTGCACCGGTCTTGGTCTGGTCGTCGAGCCAGAACGCTGCAGCAGCGAATCCCTTGCCGATTGCGAGGAATGTGTTGCCCAGGGTGGTGTCCGCGACTGCGTCGGGTGCGCGGACCAGGTCGTTGCCGCAGCCGAGGTCGTAGGTGTACCAGCGCAATCCGGCCCACCCGTAGGTTTCGTAGCCGGTGCCGCCCTGTTTCGGTTCGCGGTCTTTGCTCGAGGAATCGAATTCGGCAGCCATGACCGAGTTCGGGAACTCGGGGGAGGGGACGTCTTTGCAGTCGAATCCGCCGGCAGATGCGATCGGTCCACCCGGGGCGACGAGGGGCACCAGCACCAGCGCTAGAACGGCGAGAATCCGCGCCAGATTGACGGTCAGCGCCCGAACGCGCGATCGGTGAGGGATTGCCTCGTACAGCTCTGCCGAGGGCGCTCTGAGCCCTCTGCGGGTGATCATGCGGTACCGCCGAGGGCGTTCTTCGCCGAGGAGGAATTCAGCGCTGCGAAGACATGCGCGAGATGCACGTAGTGGATCCAGCTTGAACGCACCAGTTCCACGTCGTCGGCCATCCGGATCATCCAGCGCCGTGCTTCGTCCTGGTAGGAGGTGTCGGTGTCCTCGTCGAGTGTGTCCTCGCCCCCGCTGCCCAGTTCAGCGAGGAACTGCTCGAACCCTTGCCCAGTGGGAAGTTTGAGAAGTTTCAAGGCGCCTTCGATTGCATGCGGGTCACCGCCGACGTCACCGACGAACACCTCGTAGGTCAGGGCGGTCTTGTCGTCGCTGCCGTCCAATCCGAGGAAATCATCCGGAAGTTGTGAGCAGACGAGGGCACGGACTTTGAATTTGCGTGAGTCGCGGGCGATTCGGAGGTTGAGGGTGCGGCCGGCGCCGGTGGATTCGAGGTATTTGTTTTCGTCGAGGAAGAGCACTTTGCGCACGTGGCGAGGCTTTTCGTAGACGAGTCTGTTCGCCAGCCACGCGGCCATGTGCATCAACGGCGCCGTCATCCGTTGCTGCGGTGTCCACTGCGAGGACGGTGTGCCTTCGGGCGGTAGCTGCAGACCTGGCATCGTCAGGATCGTCAGTCGGATGTCGGCGTCGAATGCATCTGCTCCACTGCCGATCGTGCCCTCCTCCGGGAACAGCACACGCGCTTCGGTGAGCTCCGACATCAAACTGAGTTGCTGGTACAACCCGTTCGCGCACGTTTTGACGGCCTGGTCCGGATCGCTGACTCCGATGGACTGGATCGCGGCCAACACTTCTCGGAGGTTGTGGTTGCTGTCGCCGCCCACCACGTTTGCAGCCATGTGCAGTACGGGTTCGGTGTGTTCGAGATGCAGATGCCGTTCGGTGAGCATCATCTTGAGCACCGAGACGGCGACCTCGACGCGCTCGGCGGCAGCTGCACGCATATCCGCATCGAACTTCGACTGCGCCGCCGCGAACGGATCTGCATCCCGAGCGAACTCGACGTTGCGAGCGTCGTACTCGGGATCATCGCGACGTGGATCGGTGATCACGCGGTACGGGTTCAAGGCGCCAGCGCGTGAATCGCGACCGGTGAGGGCGTAGACGCGGGCGATGTCGCGAAACTCCGGTAGTCCGGCCAACGCTGCGAGCGGACCGGAGGGGTCGAGGACGACGCCGTACGCGCCGGCCCTGACGGCTTGGTAGACGATCATGCCGGCCAGGAACGTCTTACCCGAACCGGGTACGGCGACGATCGGTGTCAGACCGGACTTGTGCTTGATCTCGTGCGCGGCGAACAGGTCCCAGATCACCGGGCGCGGCGAGATGGATCCGGTCTCGCCCAGGACGACGCCCCGGCGGTCACCGATCCGGTCACTGACAGTTGCCATCCCAGCGGCGACTGCTTCGACATCCATGTGCCGTTTGTTGGCGATGTTGGCTTGCGGCTCACCCGGTATGAACTCGCGCAGCAACTGGTATTGGCCGTGCTCTTGTTCGAGCGCGATGTGCGGGGCGTACATCTCCTGCAGATCGGAGACTTTCTGCCGCGCATCGTCGGGGTCGGTGCCGACCACCGCAAGGCGGTACCACCCGGTGGTTCGAGTCGAGAGTCCGGAATGGTCTTCTTCGACGTCGGAGATCACGTCCTGTGCGCGGGCGTGCTGCTCCGCCAACTCTTTCGGCGGGACCTGATCGTGTTCGACGGTGTAGTGGTCGAACTGCGATTCGATCTTGCCGGTCAGCGAGCGCATGGTGCGGATCGTTTTCGCTTTGTCGTGCAGCTCGATGCGATCGGACCATTCGAGAGGTTCACCGGACGGATCGCCGATGATCTGCCACGGCAACATCCGTTCCGGAATCGGTAGGGGAGCCATGCGGCCGATCGTCATCACGATCACCACGCCGGTGTACTTGCGGCCGTCGACGACGCCGGAGACGGTGGTGTACCCGTCGCCTGGGGTGAGGGAGAGGTCGGTGAGATCTTCCAGAGCGGCGACGTCGGTTTCTTCCCAATCTCCGGCTCCGGCGATCGCACCGCCGGCTTCCAGTGGCAGACCGATGGTTGCTGATCGGCGCAGTAAGTAGTCGATCGCGGTTGGTGTGGCCGGGGTTGCTTTCACACCGCGGCCGGACATGATTCGTTCGAGTGTGGCGAGGTGATCGGCAAGGGCCTTCTGCTCCCGTTCGAAGGCGTCGTCGGCCCAGCTGTTCACCCCGGTGCACACTCTGCCCAGCAGCGGCCAGTCAGCGACATACCGCAGCATCCGGGCGGTCCAGTCCAACCCCTGGCCGAGTGAGGAGCGTTGCGGCAGTTCGATACCCCAGTAGCGGCCTTTGATTGTCGCGTTGGACCACAACATCGCATGCTGCTGCCCGCGGAGGTAGTCCGCCCATGACAATGCGCCGGGAACATCGGGAATGGGGGTTGCCCACTTGTCGTGATCGACCGCCCACTGTGCGACGGGGAACGGGGTGCGCACGAGGCGTCGATGCACCTTGTTGACGCCGGCCTTCTGCAGGTTGGTCAGGATGATCGCTTCGTCCTGGATGAAGCGGCGCTGCTTTCCTGTGGTGCGGAAATTCCACGGCCCCTGGCGTTGGACGAACCATGCGGTGGAGGTGGTCGCGGTGCGGGTGATGTTCGCTGAGGTGCCGGTCAGTTTCAGGCGTACCGCTTTTCGTTCGCGGTCTGCACGTGTCTTCGCTGCGGCCTTGTCTCGATCTGTTGCCGACTTTGCCCGCTTCTTTCCTGTGCGGCGGCGCTGACGGCCGAGCGCTTTGTCTGCGACGTGGTCCGGATCGGTTGCAGGGGAAGTGTGGCCGTCGGTGTCGTCCTCGCCGTGGTCGTGTTCAGAACCATCCGGAGTGTGTGCGGGTTCGGCTTCGGACCACGCACGGGCCCGTTGCGGAGAATGTGACTGCACTGCTGCCCACGACGGAGGGAGGGCACCGGGAGGAATGACCGGAACTGGGTCGTCGAGCTTCGGATCGAACAGAGCCGCAATGTCGTTCTCGGGAACGGTCATCGGTGATCCTTACCGTCGAGGCGAACAGGTACGACGGCAAGTTCTCCTGTAGTCAGCCGCTCGGGTAGCGAGATGAACACGGGTGCACCGCGCTTCGGTGGGCGCGGGGCAACGAGGTCGTTGAGGGCGGCCTTGAGAACCGACCGCAGTGGGCGGTCCGGGGTGACGAACTTCGCGATCCGGGTCGTAAACCACACCGTGATCACGGCCATCACCATCAGCGATTTGAACCCGAGCGGGACGTGCAGAATTCCGCGACCGATCACGAACACCACCACGAAAGCAACCACGCCGACGATGCCGGCCGTGTAGCGGATCCGCACGGGCAGTGGATAACCGGTCGGACCGAGGTAGTGCCGGTCCACGCGGTACATCAGGTCGTCGTTGTCGATCACCGGGCATCCCCTTCGAATGTTCTCTGCACAGGCATCAGCGGTCATGTCGAGATACCGACGAGCCCGAGAATCCAATTGCCGATCCCCGTGGCCGCCGATTCCGATGTCGCGATACCGAGGTAGGCAAGCCCGAACAACCCGAGTCCGCCCACGGTGAAGACCCGCGACAAATTGCCCTTGAGCCCGCCGACGAGGACCACACACGCGAGGGCGATGAGGATGGTGAAGACGATGTTGTCCTTGATCCACGCGCGCAGACCACCGGTATTGACGTCCGTCGACTGCGCGAGGGTCACCGCGTCTGCGGCGAGCGGTGGATGCGTTGCCGGGATCGACACGTCGATCACGGTGGAAGCAAGAGAAAACATGAGCACTCTCCAACACAGTGGTGGAACCAGACCCCACGAATGTGGTTGTGCGGAAACGTAGAAGAGTGGTGGTAGGAATTTCAATGCGACCTGTGGATAACTGTTGGCTCCGCGGTTGGCGGTTTGTCGATCAGCGTTGGCGCGTGTCGTCGCGTGGGGGTGTGTGTTCGGCCGTCGAGATTCATCCGTCGGGGATCTCTCGACGCTCGCGGGAATGACTTCGAATGCAGGGGGAGCGCGGCCACGGCATGGTCTTCGCTGCGGGTGTCCGCCGGGACTTCCAATATCCCGACGTGAGCGTTCCTTCAAGTAGAGCGGCTGAGAGTTGCGAATCGGCATTGTCGACGGACCCGCCGCAGACCATGGAGATCTACACTTGTCTCCCTCGCTGTGCTTCGTGACCTTCGTCCGCTTGAAGAACCTGGCACAGAACCATTTTCGGAACGTGTCCGCCAGCTGTGCGAGTCACCCCTGCTGGAGCTTGCTCGAGGCACCCGCGCCGTGGCCATGATCTGAAGTTCCAAGAACAGTTCGTCTCCACCGCCTGCGTGGTGTGCATGCGCTGCACGCATAGCGTGTTCAGCACGCACACACGGTAGGCTGCGCACCCCGTGCTCGAACAGTCCCGCATCGAGGGTGCCTGCAGAGGGCGTGGACGGAGGTGGAATTCAGGGGCCCGATTCACCCTTCCCCTTCGGGGTCACTCCCCCGGCCCTTCGGGCCTAGGGGGAGTGTACTTCTCAAAATTGCTTCGCGCCAACATATTTCAATCAACTGCTGGTCAGGGTTCTGTTCGGAGTATCGCCCGATCATCCTGGCGCGGCGCCCGCCGCGGTGTCGTCGACACCGTTCTCGGGTGTTCGCGCACTGGGTTCGGTACCTCACGACGCGAGTCGTTCGAGAGCCTGAAAAGGGTCGGCAAACAGTGGCGCAGGAAGGCGCAAACCATCCGAGAGGTACATCGTCATCGGGCCCGTGCCGTAGGGATCGAACAAGTCCTCACGCGGTGTATCAGCCATGCCGGCGCGCGGTCTTCGGCGGGTAATGCGCAGCGCCACAACCAGAACCAGCCTCGGGTAGGAGGGACGGGTGGTTATCGTGCCCCGCTATCACCCCTCGGGACATGTGACGCGCGCTCCAGCCACGCACCCGCGAAACAAGTTATCCACAGGCGGGTTGAGATCGTTTCCCACGCTCTGTGACAGTGCACCCCACACGCCCCGGCGACGACCGTCGTGGACTGGATTCGAGCGAAAGGAGTCGACGGTGAGCAGAAGCCAGCAGGACCCGCTCAAAGACTTTCTCGTCGACCTCTTCGGCTCCGACAAACCCCACGCGCGAACAAACCAGGCGGGGGAGTCCGCCCTCCGCCCGTACAGGGCGTGGGCACCTTTCGCCGTCATCGCAACAACACTCGCGTTTCTCGTGCCGCGACTCCTCGAACTCACCGAACAATTCTCGAACCCACAGCTCGACAGCGCAGTCTCCGCAGTCCACGAGTATCGCTGGCCGCTCGCCGCCCTCACTGTCTGCCTGCTCGCCTGCGATATCGCACGGTTCCTCACCCACCGTCACCGCGCCGGACTCGACGCCCAAATCCGGCAAAGCACCCGCCACACCCCGGTCAAAATCACCATCGGATACCCGCCCGGCATCACCACCCTGCGCAGCGCCACCATCACCCTTGCCCGCGGCGCCATCATCCGTCGGAAAGAGCTCGACGAATTCACCACCGCAGTACGAGCTTCCGCGAGCAAACGCACCAGCAAATGGACCTACACCGTCGTCCACGACGCCCACCGCGACCGAATCCGCATCACCCGCACGCTGACTCAACCCGACCTCCGATCACCGCGGCACAAGGCACTGGCGAACTCCCTCAAAGACGGACCGCTGAAAGAGCCGACCGTGAGCGTCGCCTCGCTCGACGGCGACGTCGAAACCGCCTTCAAGATCACCTTCACACCCACCCTCTCCAGCGGAGCACGCGGATTCCAGAAGAAGGTCGACGAAGCCCTCGCCGCCCTCGCCGGCGAGCACGAATCCGGCCGCACCTGGGCCACCGACTGGTTTCCCTCCGAGGGCTACCTCCTGATGAGCCTGCGCGCCCCACTACCCACCCGCGTCGATCACCCTCTCGAACTCGTCGACGAGAACCTGCGCCACCTGCCCTACGCGACGGCAGCATCGGAGGTGAACATGTTCTGGGACATCTCCACCAAGTCGAACAAACCTCACTGCCTGATCGTCGGACCCACCGGCGGTGGCAAGACATCAGTGATCCGCACCCTGCTCACCGAAGCATCGCGACGAGGAATCCCGTTCCTGGGCGTCGACCCGAAAATGATCGAACTCGACGGACTCGAGGGCTACCCCGGGTGCGCCGCCATCGTCTACGACGCCGTCCGCTCCGCGATGCTCGTGCGTGCCCTGCACAGCGAAATGATGGCCCGCAACCACTACGTCCACGTGAAGAAGATCGAGCCGTCCCAACTGCCGCTGCTGATCGCCGTCCTCGACGAGTTCTTCATCCTCTCTGGTAAATGGCAGCGCCTCGCGAAAACCGGTGACGACGAAACCCGCGAACTCCTCAAAGAACTCGACCCACTGGGGGCGTGGGCAGATCTCGCCGTCCTCGCACGCTCGGCCGGTATCCGGCTCCTACTCGGTGTGCAACGACCCGACGCGTCCCTCTTCGGCGGCGCCTCGGGCAACGCGCGCGACAACTTCGGCACCCGCATCTCCCTCGGCAACCTCTCGCAGGACGGCGCGATGATGCTGTGGGGCGACTCGCAGATCGGCCGCGAGATCGACACCTCCGTCCCCGGCCGCGGAGTCGCCCTCGGCAACGACGGCGTGCCCGTCGATGCGCAGATGTGGTGGACACCGAACGTCGACCCGCACCCCAACAAATGGAACCAACTCTCGACCTCGGAGAAGAAGATCATCGAAGGGCTACGGCCCCAGCAGGAACCGCACATCGCGTTCTACTCGGCCGAACTGCGCCACTTCATCGAATCCGAACGCTCCGTCGCCGTCGCTGCCCGCGCCTACGGCCGAGCTCCTGAGCCCACCGTCCTCGGCCACCACGACGACACGCCCGCCGCCGACCCAGGGGATGACTTCGCCGACGCGATACCCGCCTCCGCGGTCACACAAGGAATGACCGTCCTCGTCGACGACAGCCGCGGCAACGAACACCCGGCAACCGTCGCCGCGGTCACCGTCATCCGAGACAAAGACAGCGGCGCCGTCACCGAAACCACCTTGACCTTCCACGGCACCGGACGGGTCAAGAACCACATCACCTACGGACCACACGAAGTCGTCCTGCTCCCTGAACCCGACACCACCGCACCCGCGCCCTGACACCGGAGCCCCGACGTCGCTGACACACCGGCACAACCCTCACCCGAAAGGTCCACCCATGAGCCGCCGCATCTCCCAATCGATCACCCCCACCGCCGACGACATCACCGTGCTGCGCAACCCCTTCGCAGCCCCCAAAGGCGGCGGCGACCCCGTCATCACCGAACTACGCCGCGTCCTCAAAAGCGCCATCCCCAGCTGGTTACCGAAACTCAGCGAAGACCAGGAACTGACCGCTCCGCGGCTCGACGAAATCAAGAAAGCCGTCGCCACCCGCCGCCAGATCATCGAAGTACTCCCCGACGGCAAAGCCCGCGACGACGCCCTGGCCGCCCTCGACAAGGCCGACACCATCGTCCTCGAAATGGACACCGAACTCTCCGGCGTCGGAGCCTTCACCGGAACCACTGCGTGATGTCGACCCTTGCCATCGAAATCACCTCCGAGCGAACCGCACTCGTGAGCGGGGCAGGGGACGAGAAGGTGGAACTGTCCGCCGAGAACGGGCAGTCGATCCACGCGGTGATCGCACAGTTCAGCCGACAGCACTCCGCCGACGCAGGCTCACCCGTCGAGGTCACCGTGCAGGAAGCGGGCCGCTCCCGCCAACTCACCGTCGCACCGGACGGGAAGGTGGCGCAATCGCTGCCCACCGGCCCCATCCCCGCACCCGCCGACACACCACAGACGCACCCGGATCATCATGTGGATGAACCGGTCACGATGGCGGTGACACCCCTCGGAGACTCACCGCCGGCCGGGGGAGTAGACACTCACGCTCCACAGGTGACCGCGGCGCGCACACCGGCCTCGACATCCGTGCTCGCAGCACCCGAGATTGCGGCCGGCTCGCACGAACCTGCCCGCAGCGGACTACGCGGCCGACTCAACACCATTCTCAACCTCCGGATCGCTCCGAAACCCGAGTCCGCCGAAATGCGTCAACGCGCCGCCATCGCATCCATCACCGGCCCCCTCCCGGGGTTCTCGGTCGTGACCATCGCCAACCCGAAAGGTGGCGTCGGCAAAACCCCTCTCGCGGTAGGGCTGAACGCGATCATCGCCGAACACCGCGGCGCCGCAACCACAGTCTGCGTCGACGTCGCCGACGTCGGCGGCAGCCTCGCCGACCGCGTCAGCACCCCACCCCGCGACGGACATGACGTGCTCGCACTGATCGCCGCCCAGGCAGCCGAGCCCGGCAGCATCCGACCCTCGGCGCTCTCGCAGTACCTCACCCGCCAACCAAGCGGGGACGACATCGTCGCCGGCAACAACGGCGCCCACGGATCCAGTCTCGGCTACGACGACGCCCACGCCGCGGCACAGATCTTGTCCCAGCACCGCGAGATCCTCATCGCCGACACCGGCAACAACCGCCTCGCCGGCAGCTGGCACTGGGCAACCACCCACGCGGACGTCCTCCTCGTGCCCGTACCGCTCCGCCGCGACGCCGCCGCAGCCGCGCACCGCATGCTCCTCGACCTCACCGTCACCGCAGGACCGGCGATGATGGCTCGCACCATCGTCGTCATCACCGACGGACCGGGAGATGCACCGATGGTCGAAATTGACGCTGTCGACGCCTTTCTCGACACAGGAGTCCACTCGGTCGCCCGGATGCCGTTCGAACCACTCTTCGCCTCCGGCGAGCGCATCGCGCCCTCGAAGCTCCGGCGCAGCACCACCGAAGCCCTGACCGTCGTTGCCGCAACCGTCATCGATCTCATCGCCCACACCGCTGACTGATTCATTTATCAGCCGGATTCCGCACACCGGCCCCTCCTGGCATCCATCCGCACCCTCCCAAATGAAAGGCACCACATGAGCATCATCGACTACACCGCAGGAAACCGAGCCGCCCGCCGCGCACACCGACACGGCCGACACCGCCGCCACACCCTCGCCCGCCATAGCACCATCGCCGTCATCGCTGCCACAGCAGTGGCCGCCGGAATCACGCTCGCACCACCGGCACTCGCAGCGCCCGGGCAAGCCGGCATCACCGACGGAGGAGGACAAGCAGGCATCACCGACGGCGGCGGACAGTCCGGCGTGACCACCGAACCCACCCCGCCGCCGGCCACAGAAACTCCAGCCCCCACCGAGCCCATCTACTGGATCGACCCACCCGCGCAATACCAGAACATCGACTACCAGCCGCTACCGAACTGGGACTACGACACCAACACCTACACACCACCCACCTACACCGACACCACACCGACCGACTACACCCAACTCCATCTCCCCGGACCCGTCGACGTCGTCGCACCAATCATCGCCCCACGCGACACCCTCCGCATCGGAACCTTCCACATCGCACAACCGAACTGGGTCTCCGACGTCGACCTCGAACGAACCGACAACACCACCGCCATCATCGAATCCGGAGTCGCCACCGGCTGGAACGCCTTCGGCGTCCCCGTCGACAAAGCCAGCCGCGACGCCGCCACCCAAGTCGGCGGTGCCGCCGCCGGAGCACTCGCCGGAGGAATCGGCCTCGCAACCCCGTTCGCCATCGGAGGAGCGCTGATCGGCGGCACCGTCGGCGGAAACCTCGGCCTTGGACTGGGCAACGTCTTCATCCCCGGAATCGGCTGGGTAGCGGGCGGTCTCGCCGGAACAGCCGTCGGCGCCGGTACAGGCGCACTCCTCGCCGGCGCCCCCGCATTCGTTCTCGGCGGACTGGGCGGAGGAATCGCAGGATTCACCGCCGCCGTCGCGTACGGCGCAGGAGAACTCGGCGAACCCGTCGAAATCACGGTCCCCGACGTCGACCAACCCGCCGTCACCAGCCAGACGCAGGACACGCTCGCAGAGTGGGAGAACTCCGGTCCGATCGGTGAGGCCGCGGCCACTACTGTGCGCGACACCGTCGCCGCTGCCCCTGCGATCGACCAGCCGGCCCGCGACTTCGTCGCCGGACAGCCCGGAGGCGAGCAGATCATCGAACACGTCGACACAGCCCTCACGGACTTCCTCACCAACGCCACCCCCGGCCTGGCGTCCTCGCTGATCAGCGACGCAGTCGGAGCGGGTATTCCGGCGTAAAGCTCGCATGATCAGAGCCGTTCAAGTCGGGCGGCAACGCGCCGCCCGCCCTGAACTTGTCCATGCGCCACTGCAGAACCAGGTGCGAGCACTGAAAGGGCGACAGCGATGAAGAACACGAGCAGGCACCCCGCAGTGATCGATTTACTCGGCGGCACGCCCCATGGCGCAGGTGCGGACGTGGCCACAACAGTGTCTGTACCCACGCCTTCGCCAGCGCCGAAGCGTCCGTGCAAGAGGGATTTCCGATCGCACCGCTTGCGTTACGTCGCTGCCTTAATTGTCGTGGTCGCATTACTCGGCTGGTCCGTCCTGCGCCTTCTCTCCGGCAACGACGAGCGCGCACAGGAAAGAATCGCCGACGAGGCAAACACCTCGGAATCGGCACCCGCCCTCGACGTCACCCCGCCCGCTCTCGCCTCCGTACCGACGACCGAAACCGACGCCACCGCATGCCGCACCGACCCCGGCGACCAGAAAAGCGGCCCCGGAGTCATCGCAGCGTTCGAATACGCCTACTACGTCACCCGCTCCGGAACAGCCGTCCGTGCACTCACCACCCCCGACACCTCCCTGCCAGCGACGGAGAAGATCCAAGCCGGAATCGACACCGTCCCAACAGGAACCACCCACTGCGTGCGCACCACACCGATCGCGGCCGGTATCTACTCCGTCGCTCTCACCGAAATGCGTCCCGGCCAGCCGCGCACACAGTTCCCACAGACCATCACCACCAAAGAACTCGGCGGTCGCTGGTTCGTCGACGTCATCAACTGAAACCGGCACCAGTTCCACACTCGCCAAGGAGATTTCGTGAACACGAGAACACTGATCGCGGGCGATACATCCTCGCCCGTCATCTTGCACGTCCCGCACGCCTCACGCATCATCCCACCCGAGATCCGCCCGTCACTGACCGTCACCGACGAGCAACTCGCCGCCGAACTCGACGAGATCACCGACGCACACACCGACGTGATCGCACAGCACGCAGCGCAATCAGTGACACCCCGACCGTGGACACTGCGCAACGACCTCTCGCGGCTGGTGATCGATCCCGAACGATTCCCCGACAAGTGCGAACAACTCAACGCCGTCGGCCGCGGCGCGGTCTACACCCGAACTTGCAACGGAGAGGTCCTGCGCAACGCCGACAACACCACACGAGATGCACTGCTCGATAACTACTTCCATCCCTACGCCGCCGCGATGTCCGACCTGGTGACGGACCGCATCGCCGCCACTGGCCGCGCCGTGATCATCGACGTCCACTCCTACCCGACATTGCCGTCGGCGTACGAGCTGCACCCGGATGGCCAGCGTCCCGCGCTGTGCATCGGCGCCGACCCACACCACACACCGCCTTGGCTTATAGAGGCCGCCTACGCCGCGTTCTCCCCGCTCGAGGATATCGGCACGGACACCCCATTCTCCGGCACGTACGTACCACTCGACCGCTACAACACCGATCCTCGCGTGTACTCCGTGATGATCGAACTGCGCCGCGACCAATACCTCACCGAGAAAGGCGAACTAGTCGACATCGCCGCCGAAAACCTCGGAGCCATGCTCGGCCGCCTCGTCGACGCGGCCGATCGGGGGAGCCGATAGATGTGCCAGAAGTACCCCGGCCCCCGCTGCACCCCGCACGTGCGAGCACGCCTCGACAGCGCCCGAAGACGGCACGCTTCCGCGCAAGCATTGTTCGACGCGAACCCGACGATCACCCGAAACCAGCGACGAATCGTCACGGCCCGCGCCAACCTCGATGTCAGATCCGACGAATACGACGCCACCCCCGGCGGACAAACCGAGTTGCGCAATCAACTCGGCACGGAGGACGATCCAGGTAAGCGAGAACAGCTGCAGCAACGCCTCCATTTGGGCAAAGCGCTACGCGAGCAGCAGATTAGAGCAACATCAGGCTTCGCCCACGACGACCCTAAGGACAACAGCGATGACCAAGAACGAGATACCGATCCTGACACAGGAAGAGCGCGAAGCGTTCTGGCGACGGTGGGGATGGACTCCGGATCTACCGGAAACCGAGCGCCTGGCGATCGAACAGAAATGGGACGACCTGGCGATCGACCTGGCGGAGTTCCACGGCTTCTGATTGACGACCGGCACATCACGCCGGTTGCAGTACATCGATTGTCCGAGCAACGCGCGCAAGTGATCACGAGCCGTGGCGACAGCGCACCCGAGTTGTACGAGTTGCACCCACGTGATGCGCGGACATATCGCCATCAGATGGAAGCGCTACGAGAGGGAAACTCGCACGCATCATCGGTCTATGTCTACAACGATGACGAATACGCGGGAATGCGACTCTTCGTGACCGAGGACGGCCGCTCCGGCATCGCACTCAAAGACGACGAAATCGTCTCGCTCTACGCACACCGCGACACCAGACATCGACGCGCAGCGAACTCAATGCTCGAAACCGCCGTCGCTGCAGGTGGGCGACGGTTGGACTGCTTCGACACGGTCCTTCCCGATATCTACGCGAAGTCCGGATTCGTCCCCGTCGCGCGATTGAAATGGAACGACGACTACGCACCCGACGGCTGGAACCACAAGTTGTATCAGCGGTACAACGGTGGACGGCCTGATGTGGTGTTCATGGCCCACGACCCGACCGCAGTCGAATCGACGTATCAGCCGGGTGCTGGGCGCTATGTCGACTCGTACGACGACGGAATCGGCGCTGTCCGCGCCAGGCTCGGACGATAAGAGATGGGCCAGCACAGCGCCCGAGTCCGTTCATCGGTCCTGCGAACTGCGATAACGATCTGAATTGAAAAGTTTGTCTAGTCCACCCAGGGTCGAGTACTCAAAAATTGCCGGACCGCTGAGATTGGATTCAATGACCAGCGATGCCGAACAACAAGCAACAGCAGCCGGAAAGTCGCCGACCACAGGGACTTACGTGCACAGTTGCAATGCCGGCAAACAGTCCACGGAATTTACGAATAATCTTCCGAAACTGATGCGGGAGACCTACCAACACTACGGCGCGCGTGGATCTGAACCAGCTCGAGAAGCACGAATTCGAGTCGAAGCCTTCATCACCAACCACCAAACCTGCCGTGACCTCGTCTTCGAAAAACGCCTCGCCACAGCTCTGATCACTGAAGACTTCCTCGTAGCGCTCCACCCGGAAGTTACGGCTCTCTGGGAAACACTCGAATCACACACCAATTCCATCACCGCGACGCCGTCCTGCGTCATCGGCGACGACAGAAGGTACGTTTTCGCCGTCACACCCATTCGGCGCCGAGGATTCTTTTGCCGAAACCGCCACCAGGCCAACACTATCGAGTTAGTCGACGCTAGCGGATTTACACTCATCGCCGCAGGAAGCGCTTGAGGAATGGCGTTATCCCTGTCCGCTGTCCTCGGGTTGATTCCGACCCGCCCTGTGAACGTGGGCGCTACATAAGGCTCCCGGGAGCTGTTGAAGGTACAGCGCGCGATCGCATAACGATGTTTACATGTATGGTCGAAGTGTAAGCGTTGATGCCGCAGTCGGCGTCTTCCAGGTCTCGCCGGTCCCCTATGTTGTGTGGCCATCGAGGCCGGCCCGGCTTCAACGACAAGCGCAACGTTGTGTTTTCCCTGCTGGTTCCCTGGTGAGAGGGCTATGTTCTGCGCCCTGGCAGCTAGCCTGCAGGGATTCCGGCTTCAGAACGCGTCCATCACGGCGACACCTGGCCCACGGACCCGCAGTTTCTGCGAGTTTTCGACCGTCAGCGGAAACCTCACCGGCGCAAGCGTGTGAATGCGGAGCGCCGGTGAGCAGAGCGCACCGAGCCTGATCACGGTGCACCTTCTCCTTCTTCCACCTTCCGGCCGTAACGGTCGGTTGGTGGGTCAAGCGCGGCAACCTCACGCCCGCGAAAATGCCGCCCGCACTTTGTATGCCCCAACAGCGAAAACCTGAATCGCAACAAGCGAATGTCGCTGACGAAACTGTTGGGGAATAACTGCTGGGATCTGCCGCCACGACTGGCGCGTATTCTGGGACTTTTCACATCTCCGAGTCACGCCGTCAGTGCGCCTGTGTTGTTTGAGCAGCGCAGGCAGCAATTCGCATTGCTTCATGTCCGAAACATCTGCTCGGAGAGTGGTTTCCGATTTGGGCCGTTTAGCGCTGCTGGATTTGCCGACTCGCTCGGGCACCCGGCACCTGCAATGGTGAGCTGGCATAGCGATGGCGTGCTGCGTTTGTTTTCCGAGTCGCTGGTCGCTGCCTTCCTGCGAGCGCATGCAAGGCTGCTCGCATCTATTTGACGGCGCCCGGGCCCTTCCGCGTGATCGAAGTATGCACCGAATCCGTGCAGCGCGGCCAAAGATGCGAGCCTACACTCGACGTCCCGTCACCGCGTTCGGCTGACGATCTCTGACCTGGTGTGCAGCGCTGTTGCAAGGCCTGGTGATAATCGACTTCGTGAGCGCACGATTGTCCGAACCGGACTACCAACTGGTGTGGCCAAGGAGTCTGTTCGTTGCGGAGGCGTCCCGGCTGTTGAACATCCGCACCGAGTCCGACTGGGATGACCGCTGTGTCCTGCTGCTATCCGATGCCTTTGTAAGCGATCACGTCGATGGCCCGGTGGCTGCGTTTGGCAGAATCCCGGTCGAATCTGCTGATCCGTGGAACATCCAGCCTGCCACGATGACTCCGCGGCAAAAGTTCCTCAAGGATCTGATGGCACAGGCTGACTGCCTCCACGAGGATCCTCCGCCTAAGCGGCCGTACTGGAGGGACCGCCAGAGCTCATCCCCTCGCGCCGGGGATGCACGATGGCCAATCGACGTCGTTGTTCGAGAGTTTGTCGCTCTGGTCTACGAGCTGGACATGGCACGTTATCTTGACCGGCGGTTTGACGTCGATTGTGAAGACCAACCTCGCGGCAACCAAGCGGAGGTCGTGATCGAACGGGAACTCGGTACGACGGACGTCTGGCCCCTGGTGCCGGCGATTCTCTCTTCTGATCCCGATCTCTTCTACACAGTCGTCGAATTCCTCCACGACTGTGTCGCCCGTCCACGCAAACCAATCTTTTACCACACCTGGAATGACTGCGGTTGGCACCGTGAAGAGTTCGACATCGAAACTGGCCGCACGGTATACCGCTGGCGGGTGAACAAGATCTTCGAGCGCAGTGATAGTGGCCTGCGCATGGCCGAAGACGGCGAGGACGTCGGCCGGCTGGTTACCGTCACCGATGGAGCTCGCACTGAGCTTGTCGATGCCGTGGTGAATCGTGCGGACAAGGAACCGACGACGGATCAGGTTCGCCACGCACTTGCATTGTTCCGTGGTCGCGGCGCCGACCGAAACCTGAAGCGTTCTGCTGTTGCAACTTTGGCGCTAGTTCTTGAGGAACGTCGTCATGGCGTGCTTGCCGATGCGATGACGAAGACAGATCGCGGGGCTCTGTTCGAGATTGCCAACGGATTTCATGTCCGGCATCAGAGGGCTGACCAAAAACGTGACTATGACGAGTTCTACCTCGACTGGATCTTCTGGGTGTATCTGGCCAGTATCGAGCTGACGAACCGGGTGATCGACGAGCAGCGAAACTTACGACCAGCAGCGGACATCGAGTGGTGAACGGGCGATCGCTAACACAGCTACTCGATGCAATGTTCAACCGGAAAGCTGGAAAGTAGGCCTTCAGCGAAAAGGTGTGTGGTGATGCAGGCCCGCCAGTCATCACTAGGCGGGTCGCAACAGGTTGGATACTTCTAGGCATGGGACTCTTCATCCATGGGTACTTTCGATAGTCACAGTGACGTTCACGAGATTCCGAGCTTGCGCGGCCCTCAGGGGCTCGCAGCGGTGGGATTATGGCAACTCTGCGGCACCTGGTCTTCAGCAAATGGGCGAACCGGGTTTGTTCCTGACGAGGTCGTCGAAAGGTATGCGGTCAATCAAGATGAGGTGGTCCAACAGCTTGTTGAGGCCGGACTCTGGGAACACATGGAGGGAGGCTACAAAATGCTTCGTGGCCCCTCTGATGACCCCGATATCCCGCTGCCTTTGTGGCGCTACAGCGACCACGACCTTGGTGGCCGTATGTTTGCCGTCGATGACACTCCTAACACATGACAGATGTGACGTGCGTGCGGGAAACCGCGATCGAGGATATCGACCGCCGCGGCAGTGACGGTCCCGGTATCGCCTCGGGATTACCGCCGACGCGAGACGAATCCCGGGCGATGTTGAGCGAAATCCAACCGAGCTCCGGACAGTGCGGTCCATCACTGGAGAAGCGGTCCATTGGGAAGAAGATTGTGACTTGAATCGTTGGTATTCAACGTTTTTCGATTTTATGTACCTCGACCTCTGCCTGGGGTGTGGTCTTCGTAACCTCGGATGATCACTTTGGCGTTAGTGGCGGGTCTCGTTGTCGGGGTAACACTTAGATGCGGGTGGTGATGTGAATTGTGCACTGAACCGAGGTGAGGCTAATTTTTCAAGTCGCTAAGGTACTCACCTCGGCTTTCGGCGGCATCGATCTTCTTGAGGAGGGCGTCTTCAAGACCCACCTGGCCTCCGAAGATTAGGGCCAGGTCGTTTCCGGTCATGTAGATGATGTTGTTGCGGGTACCGCTATTGTGGGCGAAGTGGCCGAGGATCTCGGAGTCGAATCCGGCCATGGAGATGAAGAGTCCGCGTGTGCTCTCCAGCTTTCCGTCGACCTTGAATTTGAAGTCTGCAAGGTCACCGATCGTAGGCTTGTCGCTGCGCCATCGAGCTTCGACGAGGTAAGTGAACCCACGAAAGAAGAAGGAGCCGTCCACCTGTTCATGCGGTTGGCGCCTAGATCCAACGTAGTCGAGGTGATTTGCGGCGAAGAGGTCGACGAGGAGTATCTCGAGTTGGTAACCGCGGGCCTGCTTCTCGCTGGCCGTGCGCGGTCTGTCCGTGGCGAGTTCTGTGAATCGTTGAGACAGGTGTTCTGTGTTCCGGCGCTCCTCTGCGAGCGTCTGTTGGCGTTTCGCTTCGCGGGCTCGGCGTTCGTCGATTGCGGCCCGTTCTGTGTCGACGATGATTCGCGCCGATTTGGCAACCTGCCGCAACCTATCCAGTGCATCGCGTGCGGTCTTCGTGTCCTCGACACCGTTGCCGGGTCTATCCAATGTGCACAGTTCGACTGCGATCTTGCGTTGAATCGCCCAGCCGCTAGGGCCGAGGTCGTGCAGGTCGTCGAGGATCCGGCGGGTCATCACTGCTTTGGAGTTATCGAGGTGATCATGTCGACCGTACATTCCACGCGATACACCAGCTGTGAGTATCAGAGCTTTGAAATCGTCGCGGTAATAGAATGCGGCGCGACATGCGTTGACGACTTCTGCCTGGACTGCTGCCGGCAGTGGTTGCGTGGTCATCGTGTCTCGCAAGAAATGAGCAGCTCGTGGAGTGCGTTCCGTACGTCTGCGGGACCTTTGGGGAAGTCGATGCATTCGATGTGCGTGTCGCCTTTATGGAAGCTGATATCAAGCACGAAGACGTTGCCATCCTCGGTGTATCCGGGTATCGACATGTGGTCACCGCGATAGGGGTTTTCGGTGTACCCCCGCACGTCCGCATCTTGACCTCGATAATGTTCGGCGAGTCCGAAGACGGGGTGGTACCCGATCCGAGCGCCGTTGTCGCCGGCCCACGTTTGATCGGTAACCGGTGATCCGAGCGCTCGAAAAAGTGCTTTGGTCGCCTCGCGGACGGGGGCGGGAATGTCCGCATCATTGGCCGCAGTACTCATCGCGCGTGCTCCGCTTCTCGATGTGGGTGCCGGCGGACCGTCGCGTTCTCGGTTCGGGTCCGTGGACTTGGGTTCGACCGCATTGTACTTGCGAGTGGCACCATGGATAGGTGGTTTTTCGTGTGCTCGCAGGCTTGATTTATGGATGTTCGATGTCGGTGGATGGTTATGTTTCTGCTGGTAGTTCAGTGCGAGGATGGGAGCTGTCCACTCACGATCTCGCCTCAGTCCCTGACGTTTGTAGCGGTGAGGCGTGGATGGCAGGTGGGTGCGGACCGTACCGAAGTGGCGACGCTTGTTAACGACGGATGAGAAAGTAGTCCAGAATCGACGGGGCGTTTTCAGTTCCAGTGGGAGCAGTCCCTTGCTTCGATGTCAGAGTGTCAGCCTGTCCCGTTAGTATCGTTTCCAATAGGGTTTTTAGTCTGGCTTGGGTGGCTGGAGACTGCTGCTGCAACATGCGCGCGATCTCAGCTTCTGCACTATCGATCAGCGGCAATCGCAGTCGGAGTAAGTCACTCGATTCTTGGCGGTGCGCCTCCGCCGCCTCGTACTTCGCAATGACTTCGTCGAACCATTTCGTCAGTTCGTAGGTATCGTCAGGCCCGCAGCCGGGGCCATCGCTCCAGGAGGTTTCGAAGTCGTCGAACTGCTTGGACATATCTTCAATTGCCGAACGAACTTCGGCCTCCAAAGTTACGGTCTTTGCGTAGAAGACCGCACCGGAAGCTGCGGCGATCCTGTCTCGAAGGAATGAATCTGAGGTTCGAAGCTCGGCTTGGTCGCCACGTCTCGCTCCTTGTCTGGAGCGTTCCAGGGCCGGTCGGATCGATCCAATCTGCGCCCACATGTCCACGATGGCCTTCGTGTTATCTCGGCGATGGTTGAACTCGCGTTCGCGGATTGCCCGTGTCTCCGCGGTTTCCACCGATCTATCAGCAGTCAGTACGGACTGCTGAGCGATCCTGAGTGACTTCCGAGATGAGGTGAGGGCAACCACCACAGCGAGGAGGGTGGCGGATGCTGCGACCCATGCGGAGATCGGTCCAAATACCTCCGTGTTCCAGCCGTCTCGAACGGTGATACCGCCGAATATTCCACCCACAAAGCCAGCGATGACCAGGGCAGTCACAGTGCCCAAGTGTCTCGAAAATTTTTGCATCTGCTCAGCTTATGGAGTGGCACGACAGAGCACGAAGAGATAATGAAGCTGGGCGCCTCGACGGCGCCTGTGCTCGATACGTCGACGACCGCAAGTACCCCATGCCGGCGACAGTGTCACAGCTAGGGTTGCTTTATGCCGATTGAGCTTTCAGGTCGTCCCATCTTCCTGGCGTCGCCAGGGAACCTCGCACACGAACGGGATATTTGTCGAAAGACCGTCTCTGCGTTCAATGAGGACCGAGCCAACGCAACTGGGGTTCACTTTCTCGTCCGAGGTTGGGAACAGTTCCCCGCGGGCGTCGGAAGGCCGCAAGCGAAGATTAACCCGTACATCGACGATTGCGATTTCATGATCTTGATGTTGGGAGATCACTGGGGCACTCCTCCAGGGCTCGACGGGACCTACTCGTCGGGTACGGAGGAAGAGTTCCATCGCTGCCTGGAACTGTTGAAATCATCGGATGCTTGCATGCGCGATCTCCTCGTTCTGTTCAAGACGATCGACGCCGACCGCCTCCGTGACCCAGGCCCGCAACTTTGCAAGGTGATGGACTTTCGTGACCGCTTGGAGCAGTCGAAGAGCTTGTTGTTTGATACTTTCGATTCCGACGACAGCCTGTCGGGCGTCATCACACGAAATCTCGTTGAATGGGCCGTTCAACCGCTTGGCATTCGCGTTCCACAGACGATCACCTTGCCGGCGCAGTTGACTCCAGCTGAGCTCTCGGCTTCAACACCGATACATGAGCTGTCGGACTCAACACCGCAACTGCTTGAGACTGCCAAGAAGCACGCGGCGGCTGGACACCTGATGCAGGCCGAAGCGGCCTTCTCTCATGCAATAAAGGACGGGGATCCAGAGGCATTGACGGAGTTCGCCCAGTTCATGAGGCGAACAGGTCGGCTCGAAAAGGCTCTGGAGCTTAACAATCAGCTACTCGACGATCCCACCCTGTTGGCGAGAGACGACGCCGAAGCGGTCGGTTATCGAACAAATTCTTTAGCCAATATGGGTGTGATTCATCGTAAACGTGGCGAGTTGACCCGGTCCAGGGACTTGTTGCACGAGGCCGTCGAGACTGCACGGACAAGCGCAGAACCCATCAATCAGAAACTGTGTTACGCGCTTGACAACTACGGATTGACCTTGTTGAAGATCGCGGAACCTGATGCAGCCATTCAGTCATTCGAAGAAGCACACACTTTGCGTCAGGAATTTGGGTCACCGCAAGAACTAGCGCAGTCAGCAATCAACCTCGGTCGGAGCCAAATGAACCTTGGCGACTATGCGGCTGCGGAAGCAAGATTCGTCGAAGCAATCGACTTTTTAGAAAATGATCACGATGATCATCTGATGGCCAACGGATTGTCGGGTCTCGCGGAGTCGGGGCTGCGGCAAGGGGCCTCCGCCGGCACACGGGGCCACATCGAGCAAGCACTCGAAATTAATGAACGAATCCAGAACTCCGACGGAGCCAGCATTGCACATGCACTGTTTGCGCGACTCCTGTTGCATGAAGGCTCACCGGATAAGGCTGAGAAACATGCGCTCGTATCGCAGGAGAAGAGCGAGAAGTCGAACAACGCTGCCGGCCTTGGCACCGCAACCTGGCTGCTCGCAGAGGTGGCACTCGCGAAAGGAGAGACTTCACGCGCAAGGGCATTACTGAGGGAAGCGACTGTAAACGCCCGGAAGGCTCAGAGCCTCCTGCTGGATCGGGACATCGAGCAAACGTCCGCGAAAATCGCCGCAGCGGAGACCTGATAGTCAACTTTCGTCAGCGAATCGGCTTACAAGGCTTCGACTGAATCCAGGTCAGGCTCGGCCAGAACAGGCAGGTCAGTCGGCCGTCTGGCAGCGTGCCGCAACCTGTGTCGATGAAGGCTCGATCGCGTTCGATCCTGGGGAGAAGACGACGCTGAGGAGAGTGACCATAGATTTGAAATCGTTCGGTGTCCTCTGTCGTGTCGATATCAAGGCCCGGGCGTTCATGCGTTGCAACAACGCCGTCAACCACAACCTGATTGGCGAGCGACTTCAGAAAGCCGATGTGGGTGGCAGGAACACTTTCCCGAAGCTGGGACAGGACGTCGGCTCGCGGCGCACCGACGTAGGACAGAACCGTGGCTGCTCCCCCCATCCGCAGGAAGGTGTCAAAACCGTCTCCCACAAGCGCGTCGAGGAAGACCTGATCGTGATTCCCCATAACGAATGACGTAGAAATTCCTTTGGTCTGCCGCAGTCGGATCAGGAAGTCAATTACCTCACGAGAGTACGGCCCCCGGTTCACGTAATCACCGAGGAAGACAAGGTGGGAGGTACGAGAGCGTGCCGCTGTCACCAGTTCGTCTAGTTCCTCAACGCAACCGTGAATATCACCGATGAACCCAATCTCGTTCACAGAATGACTTTCGGAAGCTCAGCGTAAGGCAGGGATTCGTCCACGCCGAGAACTAAGGTAGCCAACTTCTCGAGATCAGGGTTGCTTGTCGATGAGCCAACGATGAGTGCATGCAGAGATCCAAAAGGGTTGTCGCCGGGTGCTCCTACGACCTCAGTCAGGCGTTGACGCAAATCGTCGAGGACACCGAGACTAGGAGCGGGGTACTGCTCTGGTTGCGACGAAAGCAAGATAGTCAACTCTGGCTGATTAAACCGGACGGCCAATTCCCCGATTGAGAAGCACGGACGACCATCGCGTAGCGCCAGGGCATAGATTGCCGTACGGAGTAAGTACCGAGCGACCTGGCACAGCCCTGGCAGATAGGTAGATTGCTCCTCGCGTGGCAGATCGAGAACAATGGAGAACTCGCGAATCCGTTGGAGTAGCTCGTGTGGGTCGGGCAAGGTGAACGTGCTCAAGATTTCGGCCATCCTGCCTTCGGTGTCGTGCAAGGCAATCCCGTCCCGCGCCAGGTGCATCCCGAAGAGGGTAGCTCGGGCATCGGCCAACTGGTTGGGGGTGTAGGCGCTCAGGCTCAACTTGCCTTCCATGCCGGAGTCGGCGCGGAACTGTGACACAACGAGAAGGTCTACGTCAGAAGTGGCTGATGCCTCGCCGCGCGCCCAACTGCCATAAAGAAGTACACCAATCGCGTTTCCTCGAACACGCGTGCATACCTGCTCAATGAGCACGTCGTCGATCAGAAGTTCCGCGAGTTTTTTGCGGACGGCCTCAATATCGACCGGCGATTCAGGTTCTTGCGAATCAAATTCGAATGGATTGGTATTAGTCACACGCATCGTCCTTCCATACCGCTCAGCAATGGACGACGGCGTTTGGGTGCACGTTGCCCGTGTATGCACCCAAGCGAAGCTCTCTCCATCGCCATTTAATTATGCACGGCAGACTTCGTGCGAGGCACCGACGTTCCGTATATATGGCTCCTCGAAGCGACACCCAAATCTCGCCCGAGCCCGCGGAAGTACCAATATGCGGCGTACCGACGGGGACGGGTGGAGAACCTGAGCAGAGATATGCAGACGCTGTCGACACCGACCATCAACGACCGCGCAGTCGCAGGCAGTGCGGTTCTCGGCGCGCAACGAACCCGCAGGGTGCGAGCACGGACTTTGTCCGATTCTCTCTCGCTATATCAACCTTCGGAAGCAGACCAGAACGCCTACGCCCAGAGAATGCTGTGGGCCGCAGAAACAAGGGAAACATGTCGGACCGATAGGTGATGATGACCCATAGCGCCACCGGCAGACCGCCGCGATGGACTGGCGGCGCGGCAGCGAACGGCCCAGCGTCGTCCTCAGTCGCACCATCAAATGAGAAATGGAGACACCAGATGAGCGTCGACGGATTCGTGTTCGTAGATCTCGAAACAACCGGCACTGAAGCTGAAGTCTGCGAGATCCTCGAAATCGGGTTCGCGCTGTACTCCGTCGACCTCATGCCGATCGAGCGTTTCGAGGCCCTAGCAGTCACCGCCGGCACATCCGCCCTGATCGACCGACTTCACATCGATCCGGCGTTCGACGTCGTGAAGCGAATGCACACCGACAACGGGCTATTCGCCGATCTAGGTCGCGAAATCGCAGCAGTCGGCGACAACGCACCGCAGGATCTGTCCGGCTTCGAATCCGACATCGTCGATCTCCTCGCGCGGTGGGGCGTCGACGGCTCGACTCCACTATGCGGTTGCTCCCACCGCATGGACCGCGAGTTCCTGGCGCGGTGGATGCCGAAAACGGACGCATTGTTCTCGTACCGGATTATCGACGCCTCCTCGTTCCGCGAAGCCGGCTTGCGCCTCGACCGCGAACGAACGAAATCACGTCTTGAGCTTGTCGCCCAATATGGTGCACCCGCTCACCGCGTAGTCGAGGACATGCACCACTCCGCGAACCTGCTGCGCGTATTTCACGACAGGGCCCCGATTCCCCTCGCCGCGTGACCTGTCGAACGTCCCGAGCGGGCCGGTCATCTGAGAGTTCCGAGTTGGTCCGCGAACGCTCTGCTCAGACCCGAGGCTGAGGGCACGCCTCCCGCGTCCGTCGGGGATTTGCCTGATTTTCTTGATGCAGACATACACCGGATCCGCTGGCGAAATGCCTGTCGAGGACCCAGTCCAGATGAGACCGCAGCGACTTGCTGAATGATGTGGGTGCGGGAGAGGTGTTCGTTGCCGTCGAGTTGGGTCGTGTGTTGTGTCAAGGCTGAGTGGTGGCGGAGAGCGGTGGTTCAGGTACCCGGAGCGGGCTGGTACCTGATTGGGTCTGCCGTGTTAACTACGGTTGAAAGGTTTCTGCTCGACAAATGTGCGGCGGTCGCAGCCGGTGTTCGAGCACAGAAATCGACGCACCTGCAATACGACGTAACTCGATCGGCCAGCTATAGCCGTATCGACGAGCAACCGTTCGTACCAACTATGCACTCGCTTCGACGAAACACGCCGCGTCGGACAGCTCGCCGTAGTCGATAACGGCGGCGCCCGACTACGGACTCGACTTCCCCACTGGCTGCCAGTAGCGAATTCTCGGTTCGTCCGCCGGATCGGCTTTCGCCCGACAGATTTGGTGTCTGTCGACCGACCTCGGAAATCTTGTCGTTCCCGACGGTTCCGCCACAGACCACCGCATGCTCGCAGATTCGCCTGCCGCGGGACTACTGAGGTTCTATGGCTTGACAGGTTTAGCTTGGGGGTCGCGCCTCTGACGTTATGGCCTCGGCGGACGGATCCCGCGGTGGGGGTTCGGCAATCCCTTCGGGCCAGATAGTTGTCTTGCCAGATGGTGAACGCCCTGAATAGACCTCGGTCAGCCGGCCCGGCTCGAGCATTGCCTCAGACAGATCCGCGCCCCTTAAATCGCAATTGGTCAAAGTTGCCCCGGTCAAAACGCTGCGGGTCAGGTCAACGTCCACAAATACGGCATCTATCAGGGTGGCACCGGTCAGATCTGCATCTACCAACTGTGATCGGCTTAGATCTGCGTCGGTGAGATCGGCATCGACCAGCTGAATATCGTGCAGTTTCAGATCCATCCACTCGACGCTCGTGAGGTCGGCGCCGTCTAGATTGAAACTTACATGCGGTGAGGGCCATGGTCGGCCGGATTTTTTCTCTTTCTTTCTGATTTCGGCGAGATAGGTATGTTCTCGGAGGAGCACGATTAGGCTTGCTCGCACGGACTCTTCCCCGCGTCGCTCTAGCTCGTCGCCTTCGGCTCTGAAGTCACGGTCAGTGGTGTTCGCTCGCAGATACGCACACATCAGATCGACAGCTACTTCGGCTTCGAAGGTTCGGTTCGAGTCATAGGCAAGCCAGTCATCAGCTACGGCAGCGAGGGCGTATGCGCCGCCCACCCGTTTCGCGAACGTGGCTTCCGAATCACCGAGCTGCGCCGCCGCCTCGACATACCGATCGTGTAGAGCACGCTCAACTTCTCGCGAGTGGGTCTGTACCCGATTCGCACTTGTCTCTACGGCATTGGCGGCGGCTGCTATGAAGGCCAAGCTTGCAGCAAGCACAGCGCAGAGTCCAGCACCGAGCACAGCTTGCGGTTGTGCTTGCGGTTGTTGAAAGTCTGCCCAATGTGAGTGGAGGTATTTGCCACCAATTGCGACTGCAAATATCAGGAACAGAGCTGCCGCAACGATGAATCCACGAAATATCTGGACGCTTGTCATTCCAACCGGCAGCCTGTGGAGTTTGCCGAGCCATCCGCGCTGTCGGGCGAGCACTCCGATCACCGCACCAAGAATTGCCGAACCGATGGTGAGGGCAACAATGATGAGGGCGATGCTTAATGTTGCGAAGCCGTGCGGTGAGTCGACCGCAGACAAGAACAATAGAAAGAGCCCGGACGCCAGCAATCCGTACACGAGGCCGGTTCCCGCAAACAATATGATCACCCGTGAATGATGTCATTCGGAGCTGGCAGCGAATTCCGTCACTCGAATTGTCGCTGGTAAGGCCGCGGCTACTCACATTGACCACTTAGACACTTCAATGGGTGCGTAGAGTTCCTACGCAACCCGATGTGAGAATGACCGCCGGGTATTGCGGTGGGCCGCGCGTTCGGGACTAGGTGTTGTGGGTATGGACGTTGCTGACGCGGGACTGAAGTAGGCGGGCTGGTCCTCGGCGTAGGAATGGGAGTTGCGACACAACCGTTCTCGACCAAAAAAGACCAGCCCTGTGACACACCGTAACGCTCCGCTGACCGTCGAAGGAAGACGACGTCTCGTCGAGCGCTGCCAAGACCGTCCGATCGCCCACGTCGCCGCCGAAATGAGCATCTCCCGCCAATGCGCCTCCACATGGGTCAATCGCTTCAAACAGTTCGGCGAGCTGGGATTACAGGACCGCTCCAGCACACCGCACCACCAACCGACCGCCACAGCAGCGGAGATCGTGGCCCAGATCGAAGCGATGCGACGGAACCGGAAATGGTCTCCCCTCACGGATCACGTTCGAACTGCGCACCGACGGCATCGCCATTGCTCGCCGGACGGTCACGAAAATCCTGCGGAACCTCGGGCTGAATCGTCGCCGGTTCATCGACCCGAACGGCGAAACCAACCGAAGACCACAGGTCATCGCCCAAGAAACGACCCGGTCAGACGGTCGATGTCGATGTGAAAAAGGTCGGGAAGATCCCGGACGGCGGCGGGTGGCGTGCCCACGGCCGCGGGTCCGACCAGGCCAAACGATCCCAACGCCGGAAAATGAAGAACAAGCAGGCCCGCATCGGTTACACCTACCTGCATTCCGCGATCGACGGCAACACCCGTCTGGCTTACACCGAAGCTAGAGACAACGAAACCGCCGCAACGGCCATCGATTTCATGAACAACGCCCGACTCTTCTTCGCCACACACGGACCTACTCACCGTCCACCTCGCGGCTGTCGAAAAACGATGAGACGCGCGACGGAACCACGCGGTTTCTAGACCGATTTGCAAAGGGCCCACTTCCCGGCGAGTGCACAGCCGGTTAGTGGCCCTTGTGCGCGCTACGGGAGCAGATGCCCCTTCAATACGTTTCCGCTTCCCGCCTCGAATGTCTTCCTTGGATGCGCAGGACTAAACATTCGATCGCCCCACCTCGGCAGGTGGGAGTTGACATCCCCATCGCTCGATTTCGAATATATGTTCGACTAGAGTGTTGACGGTAAGGGGATGAGGGAGGAGGTCAGCACCTGTGACCGCCGACCCGGACACGCTTGCGGAACTGTCTCCCACTGGCCGCATCGAGGCGTTACGTCGACGCATGGCCTCGATTCCCGCACGCACCGACGGCTCCGCCGCGCCAGCCGTACCCAGTGAGCGGGCCGAAGCGCGATTCGAGACGCGCCCAGAAACGATCACCAAATCGGCGACCAGTGTCCTCGAAGTCCCGTCGGCGATCGCCACACTTCTCCCCAGGCGTGGACTTGCACGCGGGTCGGTCGTGGCCGTTGACGGAGCGTCATCGGTCCTGCTGAGTCTGCTCGCCTCGGTGACCGGCAGCGGCAAGCATGCTGCGATCATCGGCCTACCGAAACTGGGTTTGCTTGCTGCGACGGAAATGGGGGCGGACCTGGCCCGATGTGCCTTGATTCCCTCCCCGGGTTCAGCCGCGATCGACGTGGCAGCGATTTTGCTGGACGGGATGGATCTCGTTGTCCTCGGCCTTACCGGCGCGGCCGTTCCGCCGACCCGAGCACGCGCTGTGGTGGCCCGTGCGCGCAGCAAGGGCGCTTGCCTGGTGGTCACCGAAGGGCGGTGGGATGGAGCAGACATCCGCATCGACTCCCATGTGGCCGGCTATACGGGGATCGGGCAGGGCTGCGGGCGCATCACAGGCATTTCCGTCGATGTCGAAGTAAGTGGCAAAGGAGTACGCCCACGGTCCGCCAGATTGGATCTGAGCGCCACAGATGGCGTCGTGGGATGGAACCCCCACACGCCCGAACAATCCGCACCACTATCTCTTCCACACGCACTATGACCGCCCCCGACTTCACCGGCTGGCGCGAACCCTGGCCGCTGACCCCGACGCTGCACCAGCTCCCCGAGCCCAAGTCAGTCGTGGTGGAGATGAACCGTGCCCTGCCGCTGGCCAAGAACGCCCAACGGCCCGACCGGCTGCCACTGCGAGTGCTCGCGGGCGGACTCCGGTTGGAGGGAACCATGCCCGGTGATCTCTACGCGTGGGCACGCCTCAGTGACGGACAGTGGCTCTGTTGTGTGAAGATCCACGCCACGACAGGCGACGGTAAAACAGGCTTGGACCTGTGGCTATGGGTTACGGCCGATGCGGTAAGTGCCACGCAATAGGACTGCCCGCACGGCGCACCGTGCGGGCAGATATGTGTGCTGTCGATCAGAGGGTCAGCGGTTCCCGAACAGCGGTGCGGTCAGGCGCTGCCACAGGCTGCGCGGTGCATTCGCGCGAGCGATGGCGTCCGCCTCGGCTTGTTCCGCGGCCTCTTTGGCTGCGACCTCTGCACGTACCCTGGCGCGGTCTTGTTTCGTCATCTCGGACTGATCGTTGACACTGCCACGCGTGTTTTCCACGACCTGCTCGGCGAGTTCGATGAGTTCCGGGCTTGTCCAATACTCGGGGTGAAGCCGGTTAGTCATCACTATCGGCGAATTCTCGTCCCATTCACCGGTTTCCAGGTCTCGGATGAGAACACCATTGAAGAGCACGTCGTTGGGCGTGGAGTAACTGAAGGCCCAGCGCTCGGCCGGACCGTCTTCGTCCTCGTCGAGGTAACGGAGCCTGTGGAACCTGTCGGCGAGGTCGCCGGCATCGAGGTAGCGTTTGGCCTCTTCGACCAGCCGCCAATCCTTGTGCTCCGGTGAGAAATCCTTCAGTTCGCGCCCGTTTTCTTCGAGTACCTCGCGAACTTCCGTCAGCGTCTCGAAGTAGCCGCTGACCAGCGGGTGCATCACCTTGTTGTAGTAGACATCTGACATGTAGTGCTCCCCCTTGTGAAATGGCCGTCGATGCCACTGTGCCACGAACTCTCGGTCAGGCCGCGGGAGCGACGCGCGCGAGTCTGAGGCGTGCGTGCGGTGGTGTGCGGTCCGCTGACCTGCACGTGTTCCGGTTTTGCACAAAGACGCGAGAGTTCGGATACGGCGATGCCCCGACGACGTCGCCGGGGCATCGGGAGGTGTTGGGGCTGCCGACCTGTCAGCAAGTTAGCGTCTGAAGAATCGGTCAATCGCGCCATGCGCCTGGTCTTGGCGCTGTCGCTCTGGAGTCAGTCGACCGGCACGCCGAGTAACGAAAGAATGTAGACGAGCGGCGCGTACGGTCCCCAAAAAGCCCAAGCCGTTGCTCCCATTTGACTCACCTCCAATCAGGGGCAGTGTCCGCCGAGGTCGCACGGGATCACGGCCCAGATCGGGCGCCGACACTCCACTGCAATGGGTGTCCCCGCATCCAGCCACTTGAATCGCCTCGCGCCGGATCTCGGGTGCGCAGAGGATGGCCAACGCGACGGCGGACACCACGGCTAGTCACACGCCGCAGGCAACACCAGCAAGGTAAGGGGTGAATGCGAGAAAGATGGTCGCGAGTGCGAACCCGCCCGCGATGCCGGCCGCTGCTGCCCTGATCGTTGCTTCGCCCACTCGGGGGTTTCTCTCGGAATCATGGGTCGGCCTTTCCATCCGTTGCCTCGGTGCCCGGCCAGGTCTGTGACCGAACATCAGCGCAGATAGGGCAGTAGCTTTCGTCCCTGGCATGCGTCCACCCTCGTTCCAGGCTGGATTCGATGTCAGCGCAACCGTTTTCGTTCTCCTCGGTGGTGATTCCACACCCGTTGCAGGTCAGATATGGCGACGTCATCGTCATCGCTGCTCGACATCGGCGCAAGGCGGACTCACGGGCAGCAGTACCGCGGCGATGCGCGTCTGTTCCCATCGCGATGGCAGGCGGCTGACTTCCGATCTTCCATCGACGAGGTCGCTGAGCGATCGGGCTATCTGATCGTCGGTTTCGTAACCGTTCCTCCAGATGTTGGCCGGTCCTCGAACACCGCGGTTGTTGTCGATGATCGTGTAGATGACGCCCTCGCCTTCGGGATTCGGCCTGGTGAGGACGACGAATTGGTGGTCCTCGGATACCGCACGGACGGTCCACCACAGGTCTGCCGGTTGAACGAACTGCACGCGGTGCCCGGCAGTGAGGGCACATGCCGTGAACGTCGAGGGTGAGGATCGTGTTGCGATGCTCATGATGTGCTCTGCTCTCTGTGGTGGGGGATCGGAGATGTGTCAGCAGCTCGTGGTCGGAGCGATGCCGGCGAAGCGGTCGTCGAGGAACTTGAGTGCGCCGGGTAGTCCGATTACCGCTGCCGAGAGATGGTCGGGTGCGGAGACGACATCGGAGGTGACCGGCACCCCGGCTTCGCAGTACCGCGCCATTGTCGAGTCGATCGCCTCGACCGGGATCAGTACGTCGGTTCCGGAATGCCACTCGTACACAGGGGCATTGGGTACCGAAGGAACGTCTTCGACGCTGTTGTCGGCGAACACGGCCTGAATGCTCGTGCTGTCGAGTAGCGCCATGCCGACATCAGGATCCGCGACATCGGCAAGGGATCGGCCGGCGCCGTACAACATGATCTCGTTGGTGCAGGCATTGGCGATCTGATCACGCAGCTGCTGTCCGGCGCTATTGAGCTGACTCGTGATCGGCATACGGTCCGGATATTCTCGTTCGAGGCCGAGTGCGGCGGCCATAGCCAGCCCGAATGCCGGGTGTTTTTGCTGGCCCAGGGCCTTGGCCATTTTGTCGATGTTCATGGGAGCGCCGCCGTAGGCGCTGCCCGCGAGGTCGAGTTCCGGAGCGTAGGTCGGGGCGATCGCCGCGGCCATCGCCGTCGCCATTCCGCCGCCGGAGTAGCCGGCCATCCCGACGGGGCTCGCGCCGAGGCCGAGCGCGTCGAATCGTTGCGCGGCGCGGATGCCGTCGAGGGTGATCTGTCCGCCGAGCTTGGCGGCCCCGTAGGCACTGGACGGGCCGAGATGGTCGGGGATGGCCACCGACCATCCCTTCGCGATGGCGACGTTGAGGCCAGGGGCTTCACGGATCGCCAGCTTCGGATCGTCGGTGTACATCGCGGTCGACGGCGCACAGCCGAGCCCCAGAGCGTTGATGATGTGCTGATACGACAACAACGGCCGACCCGGCGCGGCGCCGCGAGGTGAAAGAACCGTGGTCACTGCCGCAATCGGGTGCCCCTCGGAATTCGTCGACCGGAACTTCAGCTGCACCGCATCGGTGTTGAGAAAGCCTGCCGGCGCCGACACAGGCCGCGCAGCGAGCACGTCACCAGGTCGGTGATCTGCCAGATCGGCGGGTGAGGCGTAGAAGGTGTCGGTCAACGCGGCCGGGTAGATGATCGGCGACGCACTCGCTGCCGGGGCGACGGCAACGACCGCAGCGGTGCCGGCCGCACAAGCGGCCAGAAGAGCAGCGATAGTTCGGACGTGTGATCGCGGGGCGATGGGGCGCATTCCTCAGCTTTCGTCGAAGTCCAAGCGCAGTGCATCGCTCACGAGCGCGACTGGCCGGGTGAGTCATCGAGCGGCTCGATGACCTGCGCATCGTGTCCGAAATCGGGTGTTGAACTCAACGGGGTGTCCCCTGATCCGGAGGGCGAGCAGGCGCCCGCCCGGCCGACCCTTCGAGGAGCGAGGGGGACGTGTCGTCTTCCCAGTTCAAACGCTATTTCTAGACCTATAGGATCAGTGATCCGGATGATCGAACCCGGCGGACGTGTCCGGCGGTGCGTCGCGTTCTTCCGGTTTCTCCACGATGAGTGGCCTCACCCCAGCCTTGTACCGAAATCCCCACCAACCATTCGGCAGAAGAACCATTCCAGCCTGACCCTCGTCAGGCGGTGGAGTCCAGCCCTCGTCCGGGGCAGGGGTTCGAGTCATATCGACAGTGTCTCAACCTCCGGAAAACAGCCGCGAACCAGGACAAACCCGCGCACAGTGGACAGATGAGTCCCGCCACGGGAAAGCCAGTGCCGCCGATGCTCGCCACACTCGGCAATCCACCCACAGGGGAGCGCTGGGCATTCGAGTCGAAATGGGATGGCCAAAGAGCCATAGCCACAACAGGTTCCGAGGATCCGACGCTGTGGTCGCGAAACGGAAACGACATCAGCGCCTCGTTCCCCGAGATCCTCGACGCACTCAGCGCGGTGCTCGATCACCGCGGAACCGTCCTTGACGGCGAAATCGTCGCACTCGGACCCGACGGTGTGCCGTCCTTCTCCCTTTTGCAGCGCCGGATGCACGTCCTGCGGCCCACCGCTCAGCTCCGCAACGAGGCTCTGACCTCGTACTATGTGTTCGACATCCTCAACGTCGACGGCACATCGACGACCGAGCTGCCTTACCTCGAACGCCGCGAAGCGCTCGCCAACCTCAGCCTCGAACATCCGCGCATCAAAGTCCCACCACACTGGCTCAACGTCGACGGACCGACCATGTTGGAAGTCGCGAAGAAGCACCATCTGGAAGGTATAGTCGCCAAAAATATTTCCTCGATCTACCAGCCCGGCAAGCGATCTCGGGACTGGCTGAAGACCCCTTTGAGAGCTAATTGTGAGGCCGTACTCTGCGGATTCCTCCCTGGAGCGGGTGGCGCAGCAGGCGGAGTCGGGTCGTTGATCCTCGGCGCCCACGACGACTCCGGATCGCTCATCCATATCGGAAACGTTGGCACGGGCCTGACCGACCGCCAGCGCCGCGAACTGCGAGACAAGCTCGTCGAACTCGAACAGCCCATCAGCCCGTTCACCATCGAGCCGCCGAGAGCTGTGACCCGCAATGCCTCCTGGTCAAGGCCGATTCTTGTGTGCGACGTGGAGTACCGGGAGTTCACCGGCGGTAGCTTGCGGCACCCATCCTTTCGAGGACTGCGCAACGACAAGCTCGCCGATGAAGTCGACCTTCCCGGCCGTCACTGACCACCCTGGATATGCCGAAGCCGCCGGCACCGAAAAGGGTGTCCAGCGGCTTCACAGGGTCGGTGCCCGTCTTGCGCCTCTCGGCAAGTGGCCGCTCGAAGCGGCATTTCTGGGGTGGTACCCGGGGCAAAGAACCGAACACCGACAGCCTCTACAACGACCACACTCGGAGAGTTATTCCACGCCGCTGACCAGCGCACTAGCTTATTTTCTAGTGATGATCGAGCGCAGAACGAAGCGGAAGACCACCGCGGTACCGGCTCCGACCGCGACACCGGCCATCACGTCAGCGAGGAGAACCCCGACGGTGGCACCGAGAACCGTGGCAGCTGCGATCGCCAAGGCAACATCAGCAGATGCCGGCCGAGGACCGTTGATCGCAGAACCCCTCTCCATGCTGCCGACGTGGTCATCGAGATCATCACACGCTGTTTGAAGCGGAAGTCGGACCCACGCTGTTCAATGGGACGGGAACCGGTTACGAGGAGGTCAGGCCATGTGTGGGCGCTACGCCAGCAAAAGCTCGAGCAAGGAATTGCAGGCGTTTTTCGACACGATGCAGACCGTCGGCGATGAACTTCCACCGTCCTACAACGTCGCTCCTACACAACCCGTCCGGGTGATCCTCGAACGAACCCCACGCGAGGAACCCGGCTCCGAGCCCGAGCGCCAGCTCCGGACCGTCCGCTGGGGTTTGCTCCCTGCCTGGGCAAAAGACCGGAAGATGGCGTCCAAGCTGATCAACGCCCGCAGCGAAACCGTCACGGACAAGCCCTCATTCAGAAGTAGTGCTTCCAAACGGCGGGCCATCATTCCAGCGAACGGCTACTACGAATGGATGAAAAGCGAAGAGGGAAAGAAGATTCCGTACTTTCTTCACGGGGACGGCGACGTGATCTCGATGGCTGGACTTTACGAGTTGTGGCCCGATCCTGAACTGCCAGAGGATGATCCGAACAAGTGGGTATGGACCTGTACTGTCTTGACTCGGCCAGCTACGGATTCCACGGGACACATACACGACAGATCACCGCTGATCCTGCCCGAATCGTTCTGGGAACACTGGCTTGATCCGAACCTCACCGACAAAGGCGAGGTCCAGGCCATGATCAATTCCGTTCCGGAGCCGCATCTCGAACCGTACGAAGTCTCGACCGCTGTGAACTCTCCCAGGAACAACGATCCGAGCTTGCTCGAACCAGTCGGGCACTGACCTCGTGGGCCTCCGAGCTCAACGAGATGTCAAGATTCCCGCAGCGTCACGCGGGCGAGCATCTGCTCCATCTGCGGCCATCCGAGAGCGAGGTTCGATCCGGACACCTGGACCCGTGTGTTCCACTCCGGAGCGAAGGCATCGAACATGATCCGAGCAGCAGGAGCGAGTACATCGCGCTCGACGGCAACAACGGTGTCGGCATCCCAACGCAGCTCCCCGTCGACGGAATCGGGTTCACCGAACAGCGACGTCAGACGCTCGGACACATAGCCCAGATCCGCTAGCTCTGACGCAGTGTAAAAATCCTTGTTCATTTCTTCCTCCGAATCACCGATCGACTGTGCACATCATCGTGCCGTAACACCGCGCTGGACGGGCCTCACGGACGTGTGAAGTGGCCGGGAGATGGGTGTGTGACCGGCGTAGGTCGAATCCGGGCAGGTGTGGTTCTCTGACGCTGACAGATGCACTGTGCCGGAAGGCGAGACGACTCCAGGAGCGGCGATGTTGGCGATGAAGACAATCTGCGAGAGGTGCCGCACCTCCCTCGACAACGCCGCCGCCGCAACAATATGCAGCTACGAATGCACCTTCTGTGTCGACTGTTCGGCGGCGATGGACAACGAGTGTCCGAACTGTGGCGGCGAGTTGACCGCCCGTCCTGCTCGCGTCGCGCAAGCACCGGCGATTCGTCGGGGATGGGCAGGTCGAATCGGTCGCTACCTCGCGTGGCGTAAGCCCTCCGGCGTCCTCGAGCAGTCGGATCCGTTTCTTCGCTTCGCGCAGCTCTGCGGATTCGTCCTTGGTCATTCCAGGCCGGTTGCCGTCTTCGATGTCGGCCTTTTTGAGCCAGTTGTGCAGGGTCGGCTCGGAGATCCCAAAGTCTTTCGCGATCTGGGTCAGTGGGGCTTCGCGCTTACGGGCGACCGCGACCACATCGCGACGGAATTCTTCGGGGAACGGCTTCGGCATGACGTACATCCTTTCACCGTGAAGAAAGTGATCTTCACAGGTCAGATGTCAACTAAACCGGATGCAGTCCCATGACCTTCGTGGGCAGCTCGTGCCGATATCGTAGGGAGTTGTCGTCGGTGCCGAAGTTATGGTGGGGCAGATATCTGCAACAATCGAGTCATGTCTGATATCCCGCTGCCGGAAACCGCTCTAGCCTTTCTCCGCAAGCCGAACCCGGCCGTCATGGCCACGGTTACCTCGAAGGGCCGCCCGGTATCGGTAGCAACCTGGTACCTCATCGAGGATGACGGACTTCTCATGCTCTGCATGAACGCTGACCGGGCGCGCCTCAAACACCTTCAGAGCAACGGTCATGTATCGCTGACCGTGCTCGGGGCGGACGATTTCGGTACACATATATCGATCCAAGGGCATGTCGTCTCGATCAAACCCGATGTGGGACTTGCCGACATCGATCGGCTCGCACGGCACTTTCTCGGCACGGATTATCCCGCCAGAGAGAGCCCGCTTGTGACGGTCCACGTAGAGATCGATCGATGGTTTGGTTGGTCCGGAGGTCAACCCCTTCAGTACTGACGGGTATGGACTGAGCGCCGAGGCTCGGGGTCAGCGAAAATGCCTTGTGTTCGGGCTGGTGATGGTCGCCGCGCTCGGCCTCGAGCCTTGATATCTGTGACCTAGTGCCGATCACGAGTCAGTTCGACGCTGCCCGGTATCAGCTGCGTGATCGGATCACGAAGGGCCGCCGTCAACGAGATCATGTTCGTGCGGTGCCAGTGGGTCCGTCGCTGATGTCGCGGATCTGTGATGTCGGGATGGCGCTGCTCGACAGTACAGACATTGCGGCAGTGTTCGCTGTCAACGGTGTCGACTTCCCGACGCTGTAGGGCTTCGATGTCTGCGGTGTTTGGCGACTACTTGGTTTCTTACACAAGCTATGTCGTTGGTGCATACGAGAGCGCAGTTTTTGCATTTGTTTGATATGGGTCACGGGCCAATAGTTAGTCCATGACCTCACAATGCGACGGATGGATCCGCAATTACGTGGACGGCTCCTATGTCGAACCCGACGAGTCGTCGAGCTTCGATCAGGTCGACCCAGCAACGGGCCGTGTTCTCGCCCGGGTCCACGAGGCCGACAAGGCCCTGGTCGATCGGGCCGTGACCTCTGCCAGACGCGCTCTGGGCAACGGTTGGGCCGATACACCGGTTCGAGAGCGGACGGCTCTGCTGCGACGCGCCGCCGACCGGATCGAGGAGCGATTCGAAGAGTTCGTCGCCGCAGAAATGGCGGACACCGGCAAGCCGATCACACAGGCACGCGAACTCGACGTCGCGCGCGCCCTGACGAACTTCCGCACCTTCGCCGACATCGTCGCCGCGGCCGGACAGGAATCGTTTGTCACGGATCTCGCGGGTGGCAAGCAGGCGCTGAACTACGCGATCCGCAAGCCGCTCGGCGTCGTCGCCGTGATCGTTCCGTGGAACCTGCCGCTGCTTCTCCTGACCTGGAAGGTCGCGCCCGCGCTCGCGTGTGGAAACTCCGTGGTGGTCAAGCCCTCCGAGGAAACCCCAGCGACGGCGTCGTTGCTTGCCGAGGTACTCGAAGAAGTCGGCCTGCCTGCCGGCGTCTACAACGTCGTCCACGGGTTCGGTGCGAACTCCGCCGGCGAGTTCCTCACCACGCACCCCGGCATCGACGGCGTCACCTTCACCGGATCTTCGGCAACGGGTTCGCATGTCATGAAAACCGTTGCGCCGCGAGTCCGTCCGGTCTCGTTCGAACTGGGAGGCAAGAACGCCGCGATCGTCTTCGACGACGTCGACATCGACGAAGCGTTGACGGGTCTGACCAAGTCGGTGTTCACCAACACCGGCCAGGTCTGCCTGTGCACCGAGCGGGTGTACGTGCACCGCAGCATTTTCGACGACATCGCCGGTGGACTCGTCGAGCGGGCAGCAGGACTGCGTCTGGGCGACCCGACGCTCGATGCAACGACGACCGGACCGCTCATCTCGCAGGCACACCGGAAGAAGGTACTCGACTACTTCGAGATCGCCGAGCAGGAAGGCGCGAAAGTGCTGACCGGCGGCGGTATTCCGGACCTCGGACAGGAACTGTCGGGCGGATCGTGGATCGAACCCACCCTGTGGACTGGCTTGACCAACAAGGATCGCGTCGTGCGCGAGGAGATCTTCGGACCCGTCGCAGCACTCATTCCGTTCGAGACCGAAGCCGAAGCGATCGCCCTCGCAAACGACACCGAGTACGGCCTCGCTGCCTCCGTGTGGACCAACGACCTGCGCCGCGGACACCGCGTCGCGCAGAAGATGAACGTCGGAATCTCCTGGGTCAACACGTGGTTCACCCGCGAACTGCGATCTCCCTTCGGCGGTATGGGCCTGTCCGGCATCGGACGTGAGGGTGGCGAGTCCTCGCTGCACTTCTACACCGAACCGACGAACGTATGTGTGCAACTGTGAACATCGAAACCGCAAAAGTTTTCCAGAAATGAGCGAGGCGTGATGACAGCCCCCGAAGACACCGTATCCGCACTCGCACGTCGCCTCGACGACGCTGCGCAGACTCGCACCGACACCCCGAGCCTCGCCGACGAACACACCATCGACATCGACGAGGCCTACCGGATCCAGAACGAACTCCTCGAACGACGAACCAGCCGTGGCGAATCGATTGTGGGTATCAAGCTCGGCTTCACAAGCCAAGCGAAGATGGCGCAGATGGGAGTGTCCGAAGTGATCGTCGGTCAGCTGACCGACACGATGTGCGTGAGCAACGGCGGCGAAGTCGACCTGAGGACGTTCATTCATCCCAAGATCGAACCCGAAGTGGCATACCGCCTGTCGAAGGACGTCGATCTCGACGATCCGAACGTCGACATCGAAACCTGCGTCGACGCGCTGGCTCCCGCAATGGAGATCATCGACTCGCGCTACCGCGACTTCCGCTTCACCTACACCGACGTCGTCGCTGACAACACCAGCGCTGCCGGGTATGTGATCGGGCGGTGGCTGCCGCTACAGAACGTCGAAGACCGTTCCGTACGTATGGAGGTCGGCGGCGAGACGGTAGTCGGTTCCACGTCGGCCATTCTCGGCGATCCGGCGCGCGCTTTGCATGCCCTGCTCGACATCGCCCGCCGACGCCGAATTCCGTTGCGCGCCGGTCAGGTAATTCTGGCCGGTGCCGCCACAGCAGCTGTGCGACTCGACGAGGGCGTCGCACAGTGCACGATCGACGGACTCGGAACCGTCACGGTGAAAGGTGTGAAGCGATGAGTGGGGCGCAGGTCATCGAGAAGCTGGCGAACCCGCGCGGAAAGTTCCCCCACGTCAAGGTGGTCGGCGATTTCGTCTATGTCTCCGGGACCAGTTCGCGTCGACCCGACAACACGTTTGTCGGCGTCGAGGTCGACGAGATGGGGACGACGGCGCTCGACATTCGGGCGCAGACGCGTGCCGTCATCGAAAACATCGCGGCAATCCTCGCCGAAGTGGGCGGAGAACTCAGTGATCTGGTTCAGGTCACCTCCTACCTGGTGTCCATGAACGACTTCGGTGGATACAACGAGGTGTACGCCGAACTGTTCGACGAAAACGGTCCGACGAGAACGACTGTGGCTGTTCACCAACTGCCCCACCCGCACCTGCTCATCGAAATTTCCGGCGTGGCGTACGTGCCCGCCTCCAAGCGCTCAGCGTCCGAAGATACGGAGAATGCATCATGACCACGATTCCTCCCGTCATCGACTTCAAGAAGTGGATCGACGACAACCGCCACCTGCTGCAGCCGCCTGTCAACAATCAGACGATGGCGCTCGGAGACGACTTCATCGTGCAGGTCGTCGGCGGACCGAACCAGCGGACCGACTACCACCTCGATCCGTACGAGGAGTGGTTCTACCAGCTCGAAGGCGACATCCACGTCAACGTCATGACCGAAGACGGTCCTCAGCGTGTCGACATTCGTGAGGGCGAAACCTGGTTGCTGCCAGGAGACATTCCGCATTCGCCCCAGCGTCCCACCGCGGGCTCGATCGGCCTGGTCATCGAACGCGTCCGCAAGGAAGGCACGCTCGAGAAGTTCCAGTGGTACTGCCTCGAATGCGACCACAAGATTCACGAGGTCGAACTTCAGGTGCGCGACATCGTGGCCGACCTTCCGCCGGTGTTCGTCAAGTTCTACGAGAGCGAAGAAGCCCGCACGTGTGACAAGTGCGGCACGCTCCATCCCGGCAAGGGCTGAGCTATGAGCAACCTGATCGACATCCACACCCACTACGTGCCCAACGGGTGGCCGGATCTGACCGAAGACGCGGGGCCGCAAGCGCCGTGGCTGAAGGTCGAGTCGGAGACCGAAGCCATGATCATGATGGGCACCAAGGAGTTCCGCCGCATCCAGTCCGATGCCTGGGACGCCGAGGTGCGGCTTCGGGACATGGATGCCGACGGCGTGCACACGCAGGTCGTCTCGCCGACGCCGGCATTCTTCAATTACGGCCGAAGCGGCGAGCAGGCAAGTCGCATCGCACGGATCTTCAACGACCTCGCGCTCGAGATCGTGGAGCCGGCGAAGGATCGGTTGATTCCGTTCTGCCAGGTGCCTCTGCAAGACACCGACGCAGCGTGCCGTGAGCTCGAGCGGTGCATCGCGAACGGGCACCGCGGTGTCGAGATCGGCAATCATGTGGGCGATCTGGACCTCGACAGTGAGGGCGTGGTGACGTTTCTCCAGCACTGCGCGTCGCTTGACGTGCCGGTATTCGTGCACCCGTGGGACATGGCCAACTCCCCGCGTCTCGATCGCTGGATGGCGCAGTGGCTCACCGCGATGCCGGCCGAAACGCATCTGTCGATACTCGCGCTGATTCTCGGTGGGGTGTTCGACAAGATCGACGATCGCCTGAAGATCGGATTTGCGCACGGCGGTGGATCTTTCGCGTTCTGGTTGGGCCGGATGGAAAACGCCTGGCACGGCCGCAACGACATCATCGGTACGTCGGAGTTCCCGCCTTCGCATTACCTGGGTAGGTTCTACGTGGATTCTGTCGTCTTCGACGAGCGCGCACTGCGACTGCTGGTGGACACGGTGGGGGTGGACCGTGTGATGGTGGGTAGTGATTACCCGTACCCCTTGGGGGAGCGTCCGGTCGGTGAGGTGGTTCGCAAGAGTGAGTTCTTGGATGATATTGCTCGCCAACTGATTTCGCGGGGGAATGCCGAACGCTTCCTCGGGTTGGTGCACTAGCGGTACGAGGCTGGCGTGCTGTGATGATCGACCGGATTTACGCTCCCACGATCATTGCAGCGTCGCAGTGTCATCTCGTACGCGACTGCAGCCAGAGAAGCGATGAAAGCTTGGGCGGTCGGAGTCGCGATTCGTGATGACGCTCGAGTCGTTCCGACATGGTGGCCGATCCCTCCCAGTGAAATCGGAAGAGACATCAGTCGTGCATCATTGCGCGCGAGAAGGTCCGGCAGCACCGCGAGCATGTCGGTTTCGATCACCAATTGGCGGATGGTGAGGTACGAAGTGGTCTCCACTCGATTCTCGGGCAGGGCCAACTCGTTGTCTGCGAAAAATTCTGCGAGTTCCGCACGCAGAGCAGTCTCGATACCCGGAAGTATCCACGGGTAGTCGAGAGTATCGCTGAGATGTAAGTTCTCGTTCGCGGAAGCCGGATGTTTGACGCGCGCAACAAGTTGGACGGATTCGGTATAGAGGGTTTCGCGAATGAACGTGTGGTCGGTCGGCGCGGTCAACCGGCCGACGATGATATCAATCGCTCCTGCTTCGAGGTCTGTGAGGAGTTGTTCGGGAGTTCCCTCACGCACGACGACCATCAGAAGTGGGTGATGTGCTTTCAGGTGCGCGATCGCACCGGGTAGTAACATGCTCGAACCGGCTAGATGACTGCCCACGACAACAGTTCCGCGATCGGCATCTGCCAATTCGACTAGATGCCGACCAGTTTCGGTCAGTTGAGCGATGATCGCTCGGGAGTGGCTTGCGAAAGCCGACCCGAAAACCGTGGGCGTGACTCCGCGAGGACCGCGTTCGAATAATGTGACCCCGAGAATTCTCTCGATATCGAGCAAGCTACGTGTGGCGACCGGCTGACTGATATACAGCTCGGCGGCTGCTCCGATAACGGTTCCCCGACGGGTGAGGGCATCGACCAACAACAAATGACGGATCTTCAACCGGCCATCGAGAAGCTTGGGCATCTCCATTCAAGTCTCCGTTCCCTCTCCGGAGCATCCGGACGTACCTTCGGTCAGGACTCTGGTAATAGTGGGTGAGTCGTATCTAAGGAGCTATATCAGCAGATTACGGAATGAGGACTGCCCGGCCGGTGAGCTGTCCGCTGGCCAAAGCGTCGAGTGCTACCGAGACTTGGGAAAGTGGAAATTCCTGGACCGGGCTGACAATCTCTCCCGAGACGATCTTCTCGCTCATCAACGGAGCCAGGGCTGCTTGTTCTTCGGCACGCCGGATCATGTTGACCGGCAGAATTTTCACGTCGGACATCAAAAAATTCGGTAGGTGCAGTGTGACGTTCGAGCCGTGGGTGTACCCCACCAACGCAGCTCGTCCCCCCGGCCTGACTCGGTCGAGCAGACCAGCAAGATTAGGTCCTCCGACAGTGTCTATCAGCACGTCGAATTTGGGTAGTGAGCTCAATTGCGACACAAGTGTGTCACCCACTCCCACGACGGGTTGTACACCGGTCGGCAATCGCTGTGCTTTGGAGTTCGAGGAGACAATTCCGGTGACGTTGGCTGCGCCGGCTCTCTGCGCGAATTGGGATGCGATGGACCCGACCGCTCCTGCAGCGCCTGACACCAGGACTCGTTCTCCGGCAGCGACCGCTGTGATGTCTTTGACAGCAACGTATCCTGTGGTGCATGGCACCAAGAAGGTGGCAGCTACTGCAGGTTCTAATCGGTTGTCGACTCGTGTCAGGGCCGAGTCGCCGACGACGGCGTACTCGGCCCAGCATCCGTCTCGTTTCAATCCGATTCCGCCACCCCTGATGAGAACTTTTGTTCCCTTTGCGAATTCGTCCGACTCGAGCACCTCTCCCACGCCATCAGTGCCTCCAATGTGCGGCAGAGTGGGCACTACCGTGAACTTGCCACTGGCGACTGTCGCGTCGAGATGACTGACAGCAGCGGCCTCGATTCGTACGAGAGATTCTCCTGCGCAGCGAGACGGCAATGGTGTTTCCTCGACTACAGGATGCTCGCCGAAACGGTGTAGCCGTGCTGCTCGCATGATGACCTCCAGATAGATTGGGCGGCAATTGTTCACCGGCAGTATTTTCTACAGAATGGGCGCGAGATCCAGATCGATCTCCAGGCGATTTCGGTTGAGATCGATCTGGATCTCGTAAACGACAAATCAGGGTGTGGAGCGAACGAGAATTACTGCACTGTGATGGTCACGTCGATGTTTCCGCGGACAGCTTTGGAATAGGGGCACTTCTGGTGAGCCCCTTCGGCGATTTCTCGTGCTTTGTCCTTGTCGACCCCGGGGAGGTTGACGAGCAGTTCTACCGACAACCCGAATCCTTCACCTGCATCTGCGATGGTTACTCGACTGGTCACGGTGGGCTCGACCAGTCGAACCTTGTATGTGCGTGCTACCGAGGACATTGCCGAAAGGAAGCAGCCGGCGTATCCGGCCGCGAAAAGTTGTTCGGGGTTGCTGCCCCCGCCGGCCCCACCGATACCTACTGGGATTCCTAGATCCAGGTCGATCAGTCCGTCATCCGAACTGACATGACCGTTGCGGCCGTTTCCATCGGCGGTGGCTTCTGCGGTGTACTTGAGTTCGGGCATGTCAGCTCTCTTTTCCGGCTAGTGCGAGGAGTTCGTTTACAGCTTGTTGTGATGCGCGCGAGTAGGTTCCACCTCGCGAGACAGGGGTGCCGTTCAGTTTGGCGATACTCAGTGCCATTTCGGCCTGCTTGACAGCGAGATAGGTTGGGTTGGCGATCAGTGCGCCCTCTACGTGCAGATCGAGGTCGCCGACGCTGAGTAGTGCGAATAGTCCACCTGCCGACATGACGACGTCGACACGGTTGTCGCGGACCATGGATTCAGCGGCGTCGACGAACATTGCTCGGATGGCACGGTAGGCGGCAGGGTCGTCGTATGCGGCTACGGCCTGGTCCGGAGTTATCCGCATGTATCGAACATCGACGACACGACTTTCGAGACCATATCGACGGATCTGTTCATCGTGCCAGGGCAGATAGACCGGGTCGATGGAGACTATTCCGACTCGCCCACCAAGCATGCATGCCTGGTGCATGCTTGCCTCGCCGTGCCCGATGACCGGGATATCAACGGCCGTTCGGGCTTCGAACAGACATGCATCTTGGAAATGTCCGACCAGGACGGCATCGAATCCTTCACGCTCAGCCTCGATGATTCCTGCGACTGACTGCACGCCGCAACGCAACTCGCTCAGTCTGCCGAGTTGGGTGTCGGCCGGACTGATACCGCGCACCTCGAAGGTAATTCCAGGTGAGGAAATGTCGTCCAGATAGCCCGCGAGACGACTCAGGTATGGCTGGTGCAGCGCAGGGTCGGTGAAACTTTGATAAAGGATCCGCGCAACTGGCGGGTTTTCGCGTGAGTGCATCTATACGTCACTTTCATGTCGATGGCGAGGACGGTTTGCGAGATTTCGAAGTCTTGTTTCTTCAGAGTCCTTGAGTATGTTTTGTGTCAATTATGTTTTGCAGCAACAATATTTGTCGTATCGGTGTAGATGTCGAGTGCTTGGCGCAAAGTTGCTTGGCGGGGACCTTGCATCGTGGTTCGATGACTTGTGGGTCGCGGATGACGAGCGAACCAAGAATTGAGCCACACGATCTCGGAGTCCATCTTTTGGGCCACGCGATGACCCCGTGTCAGATCTGCGGTCCACACGGATGCTGCAAGGCCGACCACGGTCCGGTTGGCGCGTTCGATCACTTCATCGTCGTTGTCGAAGGGAAGGATGGTGGCAGAGGGCCCGAAGATCGGTTGCTGTGTACCCTGGGCTGATTCGTTCGGTAGTGCCCATATAGTCGGTTCGACCCAAAACCCGTCGGAAAATTCGCGGGGGACAGACCAGCTTTCTGCGCTGGTCAGTCGGATGGCACCACTGCGTTCTGCCCGCACGTGACTTTGTAGGACCCTGTCTTGCTGGGCGCGGGAAATAGCTGGGCCGAAGTCGGAGTGGGACGATGTAGGTGACCCCGACGAGAGTTGGTGTGCCCGAGCAACGAGCAATTCGCACATCTCCGCGTAAATTGGCCGTTCGACGAAAACAGTTCCGATGCAGAGATCGTGTTGGCCGGTGTTGAAGAAGACGGATCGAGCGATGCTCTCGGCAGTACTCTCGAGGTTGACGTCGGAAAACACAATGGCAGCGTTGTTACCCCCCGACTCAGACGAGAATCGATTGACGCGACTATTGGTTTTCTTGTCGATAGCAGGGGAGAACAGCGCCCCGTCAAGTTTCGGATGAGCACTGAGAATCTCGGCCGCCGAACCCAGTCCGAAGCCATGAACAACATTGAAGACACCCGGTGGAACGCCGGCAGATTCGACAATCTCGGCCATAACCGTAGCTGTTCCCGGCGTTTCCTCGGACGGCTTGGCAACCACCGCATTTCCTGAAGCGAGGGCCGGCGCAAGCCTCCACACCAGAGACAACAGAGGCAAGCTCCAGGGAACATCCATCCCGATCACGCCGAGCGGCCTTCGCACAGAATAGTGAGAATCACGAGTTCGACCTGCACCGCGAGAGACCGACGCCGCATCGCGCTCGGATACGATTTCCTGGGCGCAATCGCGGAAGTATTCTGCGGCCGTAACGATGTCGAAGTCCCTGATTCGCCTCTCCGGCTGGCCGGTGTCTGCGACTTCGGCGTCGACGAGATCATCCGAGCGGCATTCGATCATGTCGGCGACGCTTCGCATCACGGCGCATCGATCGTCGACGGGCATCGTGCGCCAACTCGCGTCGAAGGACCCGCGCGCAGAGTCGACAGCCAGGTCGACGACTGTCGCATCCGCCTCGTGGACCCAGGCGGCAGGACGACCGGTGGCTGGATCAATGGCAGCGAATGCGCCCTTGCCGTCCACGAACTTGCCGTTGATGTAGTTCTTGTACTCGCGCACGTGATTATCCCCTCCCGATGTCGAGTTCGAAATTCTGTGTTCCCAACCTGAAAAATGAGTTCGACGAGAGATCAGGTTGCGCGTGCGGTTCGAGAAACAGATTCGCGGTCCCAGTCGGCCGCGGCGGTCCCGAGTTCACGCAGAGAAGTCTTGCTGACCTTGCCGTTGGAAGTCATCGGGAGGGAATAATGGACGGATATGAATCGGGGAATGGCAAAGTAGGCCAACCGCGGTTTGCAGAACGCGGTGACTTCGTCGAAATCCAGCGTGGTGCCGGGTTTGACGACCACAGCCGCCATCACTTCGTCTTCGCCCAACTCCGATTCGACGGCGAAGACTGCAGCGTCGTCGATATCGGGATGTGCCCGTAAGGTCTGCTCCACCTCGACAGAGGAAATGTTTTCTCCGCGGCGACGAATCACGTCCTTGATGCGGTCTACGAAACGCACCCAGCCGTCGTAGTCGATTGCCACTCGATCACCTGTGTGAAACCACAAGTCGTTCCACGCTTGCACGGTAGCTTCCGGCATTCTGAAATAGCCCGAGGCGAACGCGAAGGGTTGTTCGCTTCGAAGCAACAACTCGCCGGGTTCGCCTGGCACGACGTCAATTCCGTGTTCGTTGACGACTCTGGCGGTGAACCCAGGTTGGATCCGGCCCATATAACCGGGACGTTGTTCCTGTCGGGTGGCAGCCATGATCGAGTTGGTCTCCGTGGACCCGTAACCGTCGATGAGCGTGACACCGAATCGTTCACGGAACGGATCGACCAATCGTCCGGGAGTCGCGGGCGAGAGTGCTGCCCGTACGTTGTGAGCGCGATCGGACGGGCCTGCGGGTTTGCTGTCGAGGATGCTGACCATCGCACCCAGCAGATAGGTGAAGGTGGCTCCGCTGCGTGCGACGTCGTCCCAGAACCGCGACGCCGAGAATCGTGGCCCCACAATGTAAGACGCGCCGGCGACCAGTGCCTGACTGAACGCATTGAGGGCGTTGGTGTGAAACAGCGGCAAGCACGTGTACAGGACGTCATCAGCGGTGATGTCCAGCTGTTCGGTCACATTTCGGCCCCACCAGTAGAACTGTCCGTGGGGGCATACCACACCTTTGGACACACCTGTGGTGCCTGACGTGTACAGAATGACGGCAGGCTCGCCGGGAGCTATGTCTACCGGCGTCGCGCGTTCTGTGGGTGTGGGCTTGGGCATAGGTATCGTGCGCCACGGAAGGTCTGTTCGCTCACTGTCCGCATCGATGAGCCAAACATCTGTAAGGTCGCCCAAGGGTGGAATTGCCTGAACATGTTCGAGGAGAGCCGATTCGATGATCAGCAGATTCGATTGAGAATTGCCGAGCATCTGATGAAGTTGCGCGCCACGGGCCGCAGTATTGAGCGGCACCGCTATCGCCCCTATCCATCCGCAACCAAGGATGAAATCCAGCAGCTCCGTCCGATTGTTCGACATCACAGCAACCCGATCACCGCGTTGTATGCCGTTGACGGACAACATATGGCCGACACTCGAGACAGCGTTCTGCATCTCTTCGGCGGTGCGATGTGTCTCGCCGAACGAGAGTAGCGGTGCGTCCGGTGTCATTCGCGCACGCAACCGAAGCATCCCAGGCAGGGTCATTTCGGTCGGAGAGACATCATCGGGAAAACGTCGCACGCTGTTCACTGGTCATCCTTTCCTGGTGTGCTGTGATCGGGGACGGGAACGAACGCGACCGAGCCGGTGCTGTCGGTGTTGTCGTCGGTGAGAGCCACCACGTCCCCGACTGCGACGTCTGCGGGATGGAGGCGGGCGACGATCCGAAGTTCCTTCTCGCATACGACGGTGGCAATGGTGACGCCGCCAGCGGTGTGGGTAACCACTTCGACTGTCCCGAAATCGACCTCCGTGTCGGCAAACTCTGATGATCCACAAGTCGGACACAACAACCGATAGGGGAAGAGGTAGCCGCCGCAGTGCGAGCAGCGTTGAACTGTGATGCTCATGCGGCCTCCAGGATTGCGACGTTGGCACACGAGCCATGGCGATAGAGCACCATGCCGTATCCGCTGACAACTCCGATCCTCGCGTCGACCTGTCGGCCGATCGCTTGGCCGTGGAGTTGACGGGCAACTTCGACGAGTCCGTGCATTCCGCCGGCAGATCCCGCCTGACCGGCTGACAGCTGACCGCCGGAGGTGTTGACGGGCAGGGCGTGCGTAGCTATCTTATCTGCGATAAATGAGGACATGTCTTGACCGGGATTCACAAAACCCATGTCCGCGAGTTGCGCAATGACCATCGATGGATAGTCGTCGTACACGCTGACAACGTCCACATCATTCGGTTCTACCGCGGCAAGTTCCCAAGCGCGAGGCGATACGTCGGCAAGTCCGGTCACCAATCCGTCGTCGCGCTGGTCGTCACTGTTGTACGAAGCAGTGACGGCGAGAATGCGAGCCCGTGGGCCGCTTGTTCCGCGCTCGTCGGCAGTGACGATGACGGCGTCTGCCCCGGTCACCGGTGGAACGCAGTCGTAACGCCCGAGTGGGGACGCCACCATCGGTGCGGCAAGATATTCGTCGAGAGTGAGAATAGTTCGGTAGACAGCACCCGGATTGACACTCGCCCAACGTCGTTGGGACGTCACAACCTGACCGTAGTCCGATCGCTCGAGGCCCAACGCCTGCATCTGGCGTGATGTCTGCATCGCGAACAACGCATTGGGTCCGGCCATCGGGAGCGGCGCCAGATGATCTTCGGTGGCGCTGTTGTAGTGAGCTACAAGGTGAGTAAACGCGTCCTTGTCCATCACGTCCCCGGCCGCGAGCACGATCACCGATGCGTCCCCTGCTTCGATCGCGCGAACGGCATGCTGCAGCATTCCTCCGGCGCTGGCACCCCCATTGGTGTCTTGCATGAGCCAGGTCAGTCGCATCCCGAGACGCCATGCGAGATCGATCGCATGATCGGATCCGAGCGTGAAACTGGAAACTCCGAATCCATCGACATCATGGATACTCAAGTTTGCGTTTGCCAGCGCTCGACCGACGGCATCGGCGATGACGGATGAGGTACTTGTTCCGGGCACCGGATACCGAGTATACGGAGACTCTCCGGTCCCAACTATGGATGCTGAACTGCTCAATGTACTTCCCTCACTTCAATTCTCAGTTCGGAGCGAACCAGGTTCACAGTGGCTGGAAGAGGTTGTCGGCGCTGAACGACTGCTTGATGATTCCGACTTCGACCATCAGATCGATAACCGACTGAACATCGTCTGCGTTCCATTCCGTGACGAACTGAGGCAAATTCATGTTGCGGGCCGTTTCCGCGTCCATGTCGGTGTATTTCGGCATGATCTGTGAGGCGACACCGTGGGGATCGACGTCGATAACCTCTACGGCCTGAGCCAGCGCAGTACGGAAGCCGCGAATGGCATCAGGATTACTGTCGATCGTTTTCGTGGATGTGGCAAAAACTCCCTGCGGGCCATTCTGGTAACCGATGGCGCGGAGGTCGAGTGTCTTGACCGCTGAACTGAGTGTGGGTTCGGTGATGAATGCGGCATCGACATCGCCGGCTTTCAGCGCGGTTGCCATGTTGGCCTGTGGAAGTTCGACGAAGTTGACCTTCGTATAATCCAAGTTCTCGTCTTTCAACACTCCGCGGAAGTAGATATCTCCCACTGACCCGAGCGACGGAGTGGCAACCCTCTTCCCGATCAGGTCGGCAGGTGTTTTGACGGCGGATCCTTCCGGGACGTAAATACCTGCCTTGTACTCATCAGTTCCGTCGATACCCATGGCGGCGATAGCAACTGGGAGTTTCGAGTCGACTGCCTTGACAAGCGACGGATACGAGACCAGGGCGAGATCGGTACTGCCGGAGATCAACGCATTGATTGTCGTTGCACCGTTGGCGGCCGGCGCGAGTTCGATCTCGAGACCGTTGTCTGCGAAGAACCCATTCTCGAGGGCAACGTAGACAGGCAATGAATCGCCGACCGGAGGGATGGACAGATTCATTCGTGTGATGCCGTCGGCAGAGGGCGCGGCTGCATCGCTGTCATTGCCGCCGCACGCGGCCACGGTGAAAGCCAATACGAGACCTGCGCCAATGGCGCAGGATCGTGTGAATCGCGTATTCATGTGATCTCCTAGTGCGAAAATGGAACATGAGAAACCGGGTCAGGGCGAGCATGTGAATCGATTGGTGTGGAGGAGAACTAGTTGCTAGACCTCGACGGTGAGTCCGCCGGGACAGGCTTGGCGGATAAGGCGGGCGACCTCGCCGCGCGTGGTGACGAACGACTCTTCCTCGCGAGTCGAAATCTGATCACGAGGGAATTGCAAAGGAATCCGAATGTCTGCCGTCTTCACAGTGGGGGCCTTGCTCAACGAGACGACTCGGGTACTCAGATAAACGCTTTCGTCGACATCGTGGGTGACGAACAGAATCGTCATGTCATATTGATCGCGGACACGCAACAGTAGATCTTCGAGATCGGAACGCGTCTGGGCGTCGACGGAGGCGAACGGCTCGTCCATCAGCATCAGCTTCGGGCGCATTGCCAGAGCACGGGCGATCGCCACGCGCTGCTGCATTCCGCCGGAGAGCTGCCACGGATAGCGCTCGGACATCCCCTCGAGACCGACCGCAGCAAGGGATTCTTCGGTGCGTCGTCGTCGCTCTGCTTTGCCGACGACACCTAACAACGGAAATTCGACGTTCGCCCCGACGCGGCGCCACGGGAACAGTGATGCACGGTAGTCCTGAAAGACCATCGCCAAGCCCTCAGGCACACCGTTGATTTCCGTGCCACCTAGAGAGATGGAGCCGCCGGTGGGCTTGAGCAACCCTGAAAGTGTGCGAAGGAGCGTTGTCTTACCGCAACCAGACGGCCCGACGATCGAGACGAACTCGCCGTCGTTGACAGAAAACGACAGCCCATCGAGCACGCGTTGTTCACCGCGGTCTGTGTAGTAGGTGTGGCTGAGGTTGTCGACCTCGAGCAGTGCGTGGGTCATGGTGTTCCGATCAGTTGTCTATTGCCATGCGGAGTCGGTGCCAACCCAGGAGGGTGTGCTCGATTCGAACCAGCAACAGGTTGGACAGATAACCGAGAAGAGAGAGCGCGACGATGAATGACCACATAGTCAGAAATTCGAAGGAACGCTGCGCCTGGGACAACCCGAACCCGATGCCGTTCGAGGCCGCGTAGAGTTCGGATGCGATCAGCAAGATGATGCCCAGGGAAGTCGATACTTTGATTCCGGCAAAGATCCCGCTGCTTGCAGTCGGCAGGATAACTCGAAAAAGCATACTGGTACGGGAAATTCGTGAAACACGGCCGGCGTCTTCGAATCCTTGCGGAACTTGCCGAACGGCGCTGTACGTGTTGAAGAGAACTGGCCATACGGCGCCGAATGCGATCAAGCCGATGCGCATTGCCGAACCTGTCCCGACCAAGACGAGAGCCAGCGGAAGAAGAACTGGCCCTGGGAGGCCGCGCATGAAATGCAGGATCGGTTCGATGATCATCGCCACCACCGGCATCCGGCCGAGGAGCACCCCCAGTGTGATTCCCGCTATCCAGGCGATCAGCAGGCCGAACATCAATCTACCGATGCTGGGAAGGATGTCCGTGTAGAAGGAGTCGGTGAGGAATCCGTGGCTGAGCCCTGCGGAGAACCAACGATCATAGACGTCGCCGAAAATATCTAGTGGAGTCGGGAAATACGCTGATTGTGCACTAGCGGTCCAGATCTGCCACACGAGAATCAGAAGCGCTGCAGCAACCCAGCCGAGAGCGGCGTTCGACCAACGAGAGATTTGGGTTGAACTCAATGTCATACTCATGACTCATCCCTTCGCGCCCACGATGCGAAATGTGTTTCGAGGACGCTGACGACGGCGTTGACCAACAACCCGAGGAGTCCGGCGACGATGACACCCGCACAGACCGACTCGATACCTTGCGGAAGCATGCTTTGCTGAAGAAGCCACGAGCCAAGGCCCTTGGTGCTCCCGCCGATGAATTCCGCGCCGATACAGAGGATCAGAGCGATTGACACCGTCACCCGCACCCCAGTCAGTACCGATGGAATCGCCGAGGGCCAGACCACTCGCCACGCGACCATGGCAGGAGACCAACCGAATGATCGCGCCGTGGCACGTGCGACTCCATTGGTCGAATGGACACCGTGAATGGTGTTGACCAGTAACGGGAAAACGCATCCCAAAGCAACGACTGTGGCCTTCATTTCCAGCCCTTGACCCGCCACCAGAACAAGCAGCGGAACCAACCCGATCGGTGGCAATGGGCGTATCAGTTCCACGATCGTCGACGTCAGCGCGTAGAGGCGATTCGACAGACCTAACAACAAACCGGCAGGAACAGCGATCACGAGAGCGATCGCATAGCCGACGAATGCTGCCCAGAGTGTGTTCCCGATTTGAGCCAGGAATGTCGGATCGGCCACAAGTCGGGAAGCGCGAATCAGTGTGGTGCTGGCGGGGGGAAGAGCATCACGTGGTAACAGATGAAATCGCGAAATGACTTCCCATGTCGCCAGGAATCCGATGACTCCGAATGTTCCCCAGTACAGCGTCTGCAGATTTGTGGCTCGGTTCGTGCGCACGCGCACGCGTGCCCTTGCCCGTACCGGTTCCCGATGGGCCGGGAGTTTTTCTGCGGTGCTAGTCATATCGCACCGCCGGGGACGCGTGGCACGTCGACTGAGAAAGTAGTTGCACTCTTTCCTCCTGAATTGTCTGACGAGTACATCTGCGTGCGGTCGCCCTCATCAGTGGCCGAACGCTTCTTGTAGCCACCATGAGCCTTCGCGGGAGACGATCTTCGCATCAATAACAAAGGGGCGCTGTGGGTTTGAGTCGATCCAAGACTCCAGCTCGCTCAGGTCCGAAATGTCGCGAACGGTCGTTGCCTCGCAACCGTACCCACGGGCGATGGCAGCGATATCGGTATCGGGGAAGATCACGGAGTCCAAGGGCGGTCCGTCGGTGCCGAAATGATGGACTTCGGCACCGTACATCGAGTCGTTGTACACGATCACGAGCAGTGGAATCTTCAGCCGCACCGCAGTTTCCAGTTCACTGATGCCCATGAGGAACCCTCCGTCCCCACATGCAGCGATGGGGAGGCGATGAGGTTGTGCGATCGCAGCGCCCAGGCCGGTTGCGAGACCGAGTCCCACGGATTGGAATGCCTGCGTGAAGCAGAATCCGTATTCATCCGGAACATCGAGATACATGCTGGGGTAGCCGAGAAAATTTCCGGAGTCGACGGAGACGATTCGTTCGGCCGGAAGAATTTTGTTCAGTTCGGCAGAGAGGGTCCTCGGATCGATCAGTCCTTCGCCGGACTCATCGGTGAACTCGATTTCATTCCAACGGAGCCCCATACCGATTCGGCTCTTCACATCAGCAGTTCGGTACCCTTCGCGATGACTTCTTCCATGTGCTTCCAGCCATGCAGACGTCGCTCGAGCAGTCTCGGCAACCCCGCCCCACAGCCCCAGTGTCACGCCGCGGTGCACTCCGATTGCGGCAGGGTCGGTATCGATTTGGACTACTGCTGCGTTATCGGCGATCAGCTTTCCATGCCGCATCGTCCACATGTTGAGAGCGCATCCGAAACCGACGATGAGGTCTGCTCGGGAAATGAGTTCCGCAGTTAACGGAGAGCTGAATCCCCCTGAGACGTCGATGCTCCACGGGTCGTCATTGAACATTCCACGTGCAACGGCTGAGGTGGCTACGAGGGCGCCGCTCTGCTCGGCGAGTTGACGGATAGCATCCTTCGATCCTTCGGCGCGGCTTCCTCGGCCGGCAACGAAAACCGGACGTTCAGCTGCGAGGAGGAGTTCGACGAATCGCTCGACGTCTGCCGGAGATGGTTGGGGTGCAGGGATTCTGTCGACTGTCCGCGGAGTCAAGCTCGAGTCGAGTTCCATGTCCTGTACATCGAGTGGGACGTTGAGGACTACCGTTCTCTGGTGATTTCGGCACATCGCGAATGCGCGTGCGACGTCGTCAACCGCTGTCTTGGGGGATCGGACACGCATGGTCACGGCTCCGAGTCCTTCACCGATTCCTTGCTGATCGATGAAGAAGTTCGAACTCGGTTCTGTTGCCTCGGCGGTGAGGACGAGCATCGGGGTGCTGCTTTTGGCGGCTTCGGCAATTCCGGTCAACGCGTTCGTGAATCCGCAGCCTTGATGCAATGACAAGACTGCTACTTCTCCGGACATTCGTGCGAACGCGTCAGCCATCGTGGCCGCTCCACCTTCGTGGCGCGCGGCGACGAAGCGGGCACCACGTTCGACCATCGCGTTTGTGAAGTGAAAGTTTCCGCTGCCGACCACACCGAAGACGGTCGTGACCCCCAGGTCGACGAGCGTGCGACCGATTGCGTTGTGTACCAGCATTAGTTCTTTGTCTCCTTTGATGTTTCACGTTCGACGAGAGCGATGATCCGGGCTGGGCTCCCTGATCCGCCGACGATCGGAAGAGGGGCAACAATGATCACTGCTCCCACTGGCGGGAGTTGATCGAGATTTTGCAGCTGGGTTATTCCGTACTTTCCGGCTCCCAGCAAGTGCGAGTGCACGGGAAACTGCGGATCGAAGCGAAAGGCTTGGCCCGCGTCAGTTCCTACCGTCTCGACACCCAGCCCGATGATCGGGGATTCCTCCGCGAGCCATCTGGCGCATTCCGGTGTCAACCCCGGCGTGTGAGGGCCGTTTTCGTCTGCATTCAAGAAATCGGTTTGATCGTGAGATCGCGATGCCCACCCAGTTCGGTAGAGCAACCATCCGCGAGGCAACGGACCGAACTTCTTCTGCCAGAGCAGGATATCGTCGACATCGAGAAGGAAATCGGGATCGTCAGCTACTTCGGTTGCCTTGTCGATGACAGCGGCCGGAGCGACAAGCCGGCTGGTCGGCACTGACGCGACATCCCCGTGCTCGATTCCTGTTATCCAGTGGCACGGAGCATCGAAGTGTGTGCCCACATGTTCGCCTGTGTGGATCCCGTTTTGATACGAAGTAGGGCCTCGATCGTCGTACTTGGCCAACTCTTCGAGCGCGAAATGTGGGATCGGTGCCATGTCGGAAGGCAGAGGGAGAACGGGAGTCGATTCCGAAAGAGGGGCGGTGAGATCGACTGTCTCGATAGCGTTGTGCGCCAACGCATCTGCCAGAGCGGCGAGTGTGCCTGGGTGCGGGTGGAGAGTGCTCATGGATAGATCATGCGAGAGTTCGATGAACAAAACCAATGCTATTGTTCGTCTCGATATACTCAAAATGTAATACCAGTCACACTTTATTTCTTCGATGTTACGGACGGGTGACAGGCGATGGATTCGCAGCGACTTTTCGACGGAAGGCTGAAAATTCGGCATCTCGTACTACTGACGACACTTGCAGACGAAGGCAGCATGGTCGGCGCCGCTGAAGTTCTGCGCGTCACGCAACCCGCCATCACTCGCGCGGTGCGTGAGGCAGAAGCAGTCCTGGAAGTCGCTCTGTTCGATCGGAAACCTCGGGGCGTATTGCCGACGCAGTACGGCGAGATATTTCTCGAGAGTGCTCGCACGGTGCTGAACAGCTTGCGCAACGCGGCTGATCACATTGACGAACTCCAGCGAGTGGGAGTTCGACCGGTTCGAGTGGGGACGAATCTCGCCGGAGCATATTCCTTGCTGCCGCAAGCATTGATTGCACTGAAGAAGACCCAGCCCAACCTGTCGGTCTCGGTGATCGAGGGGCTTCCCGAGGAACTCGCGACGAGTCTTGCGCGCGACGAAGTTGATTTGGTGGTCGGGCGTCTTGACCCAAACGGCTTCCGCACTGGCGCTCACCACATCCGTCTATACGACGAGCCTGTGCGCATCGTTGTGCGGCAGGATCATCCAGCTGTCAAACGTCATGAGCAAAGCATCGAGGATTTGATGGATTATCCCTGGATTCTGCCGGGACGCCCCACCCAATTGCGAGATGAGCTCGACGAATTATTCTCTCGCGAGGGACTAGGTCTGCCACGCAATATAATCGAGTGCTCGACTATCCTCACCTTGCGTTCTATCCTGATTGGCACGGATGCGATCGCCCCACTGCCCATGCTGATCGGCGCGCGCGACGAGCAACTGACGATGCTTACGACATCGTTGGAGACCGTTCCGCGATCGATTGGAATTACAATGCCCGCAGATCGCTCGATGAGTGCCAGTGCACGAAAGCTCATCGACTCAATCGTCGACACGGCCAGAGTTATTGCACGGGATCTCCTGATAGACAAGTAATCACAAAGCCTCTCCGAAGGCGACGTCGGAAGGGGTGGGAAACGGCGGGTAGTGGCTACATGTTCGCCCGACGCACACACTGCCGAAGCGACGCCAGAAGAGCAGCGACAGTTTCCGACGTGTGATCGCGTTGCGATAATGCGCAATTCCTTGGCTTTCGTCGAAGCCCAAGCGCAGTACATTGTTACGACCGAGCGCCACTGGCCGGGGCAGTCGCCGAGTGGCTCGCTGGACTGCGTATCGCGCCCGAAATCGGATGATGAACGTGGGTGCGATGATGGTCGAGATCGTCGGGGCTCTCCGAGAAGATCGATCCAACGGCTCTAGGTTCGGCCCGGTCGAGAGTGGCCAATGCGGCGAATGCTGGGTCAGGGTCGAAACCATGGATAAGCGCGTTCATTGCTGTGCTGGATCGACACGCTGTACGTCGAAGACGGATGCGACTGCCGATCCACTGACGTCCTGGGTTTTGCGGTGGACGAGAGGTTAGGGGTCCACATCGCGACGCGGGCAAGTATTGCTTCATTTGATCGTGCAGTCGTGCAGCAATCACTGCGCCAGACGGGTCACGACGAGATCGAAGTGGCCGGGGATGGGGATTATGGCACCGGAGTGCTCGCGGTGGAGCTTTGTTGGCGACGGCAGGTGAAAACTGATCAAGGTACGGCACCTTGGGCTCTGATCAACGTCGCAACACCGATGAAACTCGTTATTCTAGTAGGGCCGGGAATTACGCTGTCGGACAACGGTCTTGGAGTACCATCCCGGTGTGGTCCTGGTCTCCAGATCATCGTCGTATCTCACCTAGGCAGCTCCGAGGGACACGATGTAGTGCGGACGAGCTGGTGTCCAATCCAGCCGACAACGCTCGACGGTGCGGTGCCTGCCCAGGCAGCGTGCGAGCCTTCGATAGGACGGCTACGGCGCAGCGCTTGGATTCCGTGATCCCTGGATTTGCGATAGTTAGGGCGGTGACTTGGCACCTGGGCAGGCACCTTTACTCGATGCCGTTTTCGCGCTTTGTCGGCAGGCGTCTGGTAGCGCTGTAAATCGAAACGGCTTATCGCACAGAATAACTGGATTGCGGAGAGTTTAGGTCCTCTCTTGCGTGTGCGTCTACAGGACAGCCGCGAGGGATGCGAACCCGTACATTCCGTGGTTGTTCACTCGGGGGAGTGCTCATCCCTTGTGTCGAGACGGGACGCCGCAGGGAACATATCTGCCTGGTGAATGCCGTCGACTGGGATATCTCTCCAGCTGGCTATGACCTAGTGGCCGCGAACGGCGGGATCGAGATGTTCACGGTCTGTGATACTGCCCGGTGCGGATAGTGTCCGTTGCCGGCACGAGGGTGTATCGAGATCCTTCCTTGTTCAGCCTGCTGGCCGAGATTCCGGCGAAATGTGCAGTTTGCAGGACCATACCGCGTGCGGTCACCGCTGTGAGGATGTCATGTCGTGTAGCCGCTGCTTGGTTCGGATCGACGCAATAGCGTGTGCTGATGTCCGGATCGAACAGCTGCAGTGGATGGTGCAATAGGTCGCCGGCGAGCAGCAGTTCAGCTTTGCTTCCAGTGACGCGTACGCACAGGTTGCCTGGTGTGTGACCAGGTGCGTCGAGAAGATCCACGTGGCGGCCGATCTGACGGCCGTCTTCTGCGAAATCGAGCAGACCGTGCTCGGCGAGCGGCGCGACGCTGTCGGCGAGGTAGTCGCCAGTGCGGGTCATTGCGGCTCGGCCGTCGTCGCCGGACCAGTATGCGAGCTCACGCTGGGATACGAGGTGGCGGGCGTTGCCGAAGACGGGTGACCATCCGTGGTCGGTGCGCTGGGTGGTCCATCCCACGTGATCGACGTGCAAGTGTGAGAGAACGACGGTGGAGACGTCTTCCGGGGTGAAGCCGGTATTGGTGAATTCGGTGAACCATGACGGGTCCAAGTTGTCGAAGTGGCTGCGTTTGCGTGGCTTTCCGGATCCGACGCAGCCGTCGACCAGGATCACCTCATTCTCGGTGACCACCAAGAACGCCTGGATAGTGAAAACCAGCCGCGATGCCTCGCGGTCGAACCAGGATTCGTCGAAACACCACGTTGCCGAGGGGATCTGTCCGGATCCGGGGAAGAACTCCTCGGGCTCGATGGGCAGTCGAGAGAGTTCGACCAGTGGTACGACGGCAACATCGCCGAGGTCGAGCCAGTATGGGGCAGACCGTGGCGGGCATGGCTGCATTGTCGTAGTCGCCTCCCCGGGGGTGTGGGTACACATGGTGTCAGTATCTCCGGTTCTTCAACGCTGGTCAGGCTGCGTTCAGGGCTGTTCTTAGACGGATGGCGCGATCTGGTTGTGTGAGGGTGCCGCCTCGGCTGTGGCGGTTGACTGTAGACGTGCAAGCCGTGCCGCACAGATCACGGCAACGAGAACAGGGATCGCTGCCAGGAGCAGGACGATGTTCTGCCCTGACACCGAGAGCGAAATCAGCACTCCGGCAATGGACGGACCGACGATCGAGCCGATCCGGCCGATTGCAGCAGACCATCCGACGCCTGTGGTGCGCGTACCGTGTGGGTAGAGCGAAACGGCCATCGTGAGTTGACCGATCTGACCCGAGGTGATGCCGGCACCGGCGCCCATCAGCAGCAGGAGAACCAGAATGCGGCCGGGTTCGGTGATCCCGATTGCTACCGCACACACGATACCCAGGATTGGCATCACCGCCAGTGCCCGGGCGATTCCGATTCGAGCAGTCAGGGGCAGTAACAGGAGTCCGCCAATGATTCCGCCGAAGCTGATGAACGCCAACCCGATCGGGGCCTCGGTGGCGTTGAACCCGAATTCGACGAGCAAGGTCGGTGTCCAAGAAGTCAGTGTGTAGGCGGCGATGAAAATCAGAAACGAGAAGCACCACAGATAGATCGTCTTCGTCCGGGACCTGCCATCGAACAGTCGTGCCACCTTCGCCGATGCTGCGGCGTCGACGCCCGCCCGCGTAACGTCGCCTTTCATTGTGACCGCGACGAGGATCGCTGTTGGTATCGCTGCAATACCGCCCGCCCAGAACATGCCACCGGTACCCACGGACTCGATGAGGAAACGGCCGAATACGCCTCCGAGCGTGAGTCCGGCGGCCAGTCCCAAGGTGACGCCGACCGATATTCTCTGCCGGGCACGCTCCGGGTTCAGGCTCGTCGTCAATGACACCGCGACCGGTAAGACGATGCCGATCGCCAGTCCTGTCGCCAGTCGCGCCCCACTGAGAATCACAATCGAATGGGTTAGCAGTGTCGCGGCGCTCAACAGACTGAGAGCCGCGGTGCCGGCAACACCTGCGGTTAGAACCTTGCGTTGTGCGAATCGGGCACTCAATGCTCCAGCGGACATGTATCCGAGTACGACGCCTACGTTCGTGAGAACGAGAGGGAGAGTGAATTCGGCTGCAGGCAACCCCCATTCCTTGGCCAACGCAGGTACAGTCGCAGCGAGAGACGCGGTGTCGAATCCGTCTACCAAAACTGCGAAGAAACCAGCAGCGATAGTGATCCAGCGAATACTGTCCTGCTCGTTGCCGGAGAGGCTCGGTGTGGTGGGCATCTTTTCCTACTTACGAATTGTGTGCAAAAAGTCGCTACTGGACCACGTCGTCCCGGCGGTGCAAATAAGCCTGCCGTCGAGACGTATCGCACACAAATGCTTGTTCGCAGCAGTGGCATACCAGAAAAGGTATAGCTGGCCCGTGTTCGAGGCGGCGCCGCCGAAAAAGACGTAGGCTTTGGGGCACGCGTTCTCCCAGAATCCTCAGTCGAAAGCGTCTCGGCGATGCGTCTCGAGCAAGGCTGTCGGGCCCCTCACCTAAGCTCAGCTCTGCGACGAGCGCCAGGTCGCCACACTGACCAGACCGAAGCACCATTAGCGGTCCTGACCTGCAACCCAAGGTTGCACGTGGGTCAGCGGTGGCGACCTGAACTCATTCCTCGGGCACTTGCGATTTCAGCGAACATAGCCGTGTGAACGCACCTGAGGAACAGACATTTACGAGCAGCAGGCAGATGAGATCCCATGAAACCAGGCGATCAAGTAAGAAGCGGGGTCGCAGGCGTCTCGGTGTTCACCATCCTCACCATACTCAGCATCGACGAAGACACTCAAACGGCAATCATTGAATCCACCGCCGACGCACCAGGCAAGTATCCGTTTCCGATGAAAACAACCACGCTTGTGCCAGTCTCCCAGGATTCCACTGCCTGACCGCGCAATA